>OZ244744.1:212500-5844228 GCA_965219455.1 Candidatus Latescibacterota bacterium
GGTACGTCATTTCGTTACTTTATACGCAATACGCAACTCGAAAGATTTAATCCCAAAACTCTAAGGAAACCCAGGGCATGTCGCCACGCGGATATCTGGCGGTCCTGACGATTGCGCTTCTTTCAATGCAATGCGGCAAGCAGCCCACGGACGGCGAACCCTCGACTCCAGCGGAGATGGTTAAGGGAGAGCCGGTTTCATTTGCGACACCGGACGGCTTTCGCATATCTGCAGCCTGGTTTACCTCCAACCAACAGAAGGGTCGGCGGCCCGCAGTTATTCTCATCCATCCGTACGACCAGAATCTCGGCATCTGGATTCCCTTCGTGCCCGACCTGACGGATGAGGGATACCACGTGCTCGCCTACGACATTAGAGGGCACGGTGGGAGTACCTTTCGCGACGACGTCTACTTTCCGCGAAGTACATTCCAGACAGAGGACTTCAACAGGATGCCGCTGGATGTGGAGGGCGCTATCGGCTGGCTGAAGACCCGTCCCGATGTGGATGCCACGCGCATCGGACTCATGGGCACGGAGCTGGGCGCTAACATCGCTTTCGTCAGTTCGGGCATCTATCCGGACGTCAAGACGTCCGTTGCCATTTCCCTCATCACCCGGCTCAGGCAAGATATCCTGCTGGGCAACAACGTCGAAGACTTTCAGCCGCGGTCCGTACTATTCATGGCGTCGCACGGCGATGGATACGCGTACACGTCGTCCGAATTGCTGGCCCAGCGAACCGGAGACCCCGTTCGGGTCAGTGGATATCAGGGAACGGCCAACGGTCCGGCGCTCCTGAACAATCCGGCGGCCCGCGCCGAAATCATTCAGTGGCTTCGCGAACACCTCTGAACGCCCGTTCCGCCCGGTTTCGTGCGATGGTCCTGCCCTCGTTCACGACGGCGCTGCGGGCGACAAAAGCAGCAGAATCGATCGTCTACGGGTGGCAAAATCGGCCACGACGCAGAGTCCGCACCCAAACCAATGGTTCGTGATTCGTTGACCTTCGCTCGGGGAGGCGACCAATGCCGGTTTACCACAGACCCTCTCAAGGAATAATACCGCTCGCGGCAACCCTTTTTGTCCTATTGCTTGCCTGTGAGGACACTATTGCGCAACGAGGGGGCGGAGGCCGAAGGGGTCGAGGAGGAGGCGGGGGCATTGATCTCAGTCCACTTCAAAGAGACCAGTTCTCCAACCTCTCCACTGGCGCCTACGATCTGGTCAAGGAGAACGAGGAGACGTTACGCCGGCTTCCCCTCCCGATAAGGACTTATACACTTAGCTCTTTGACACACTGGGATGACTTCTTCCCGCAGGAGCGGGAGCGATTCAGACACTTTTTCATAAAGGCCAGGGAAGCATCGGATGGGGATCTGCGCGCGGCTTTCGGCGAGGCGATCGCGGGCATCTTCGGGACGCGAAGGGGCATGGGAGAGCGACAAGGCATTGGGCAGCGACAGGGTCCTGGCCGGCGAGGGGGAATCGGGCAACGCGGCGAGCCGGCTCAGAGGCGACGCCGAAATCCAGATGTGCAGATAATGCCCGAACAGAGGGCAAGAATCGAAACCGCGTTCAATCGGTTCGTCTATGAGGGTGTGGACTTCCCCCCTGCGCTTCTCGCAATCGCAATCATGCCTCCGCAATCCGCATCATCCGATTCAACACTGCACGACAGCCTGCTCGTACAGGGTACCCTTCTGGAGACCGTGCCCTTTTCAAATCCGCCCGAACAATGGCTGGCCACCCTGTTGACAGGCCGAGACAACGCGCTTAAGGGCGGCAAACTCGCACACCCGACTCTTTTCGAATATCACAATCGCGACCTTAACGACAAAACCCGTACCCGCACACTGGCTTTCTACCTTGACGACCGCGCCCCGCCGGAGCGCAGCAATCACAAGAAATACAAGAAATACGGGTGTCTATCGGTGCGGGCTTCCGCTTTAGACCATGCGGCGGAAAAAATTCGCCTTGCACTGGACGAAGCCAGGTCGGATGGCAGATCACGGGCATTTGTCGACAATGTCATCTACCCGACACTTACGCCGAAAAAACTCAAAATCAACAAAACCGTCAAAAACAAGGTCCTGGCGCGGCTAATTGTCAGGACCCTCGTTTCGTCCGATAAGAACCTGGAACTCAAGAACGCCTTCGTGAGTTCGCTTGCCCTCGCCTGCCTTCCCAGGGCGCAACCGGATCTCATGCTTTTTCAGCTCACCTGCGGACCCGACATCCGAATGACAATCGAACAACTATGGAAAATCGCGCAGGGACACCCCCGTTACCAGAATCGTACGACCCTGGCAGTCCTGGACGCGGCAGGCGGCCGTGCGTTGCTCGTAGGACCCGATATGCCCGCAGGTCTGCGCGTAACCGAACCCCTCTCCCTGCGAGATCTCTCCGCGACCCTTTTTGGCCTGAGCAATGTCGAAGCGGAGTTCGCCGAGGGCAGACCGTTCGATTTCACGATGAACAATTAGCCCGGGTGGTGGGGAACACGGCGATTCCTGCCCGGGCCGTGCCCCGAAAAAACCCGCAGACTCGACACCGGAATCCGACGTGGCGTGCCCATCGATATTGAGCGGGCGACTTATCCTCCTGCCGCCCGCTCCAAATCTGCCTTACACCTGTGATCGCTCGCCGGCCGGGCGCTTTCCGCCCCAGCCCCACCCATTTCTTATTTTACCCGCACCGCCCGCCCGCGACGTACGGACTGGACCTCCTTGAAACAGAGCCGGAGAGCGTCCGCCGCCCGGACCCCGGACAATGCCTCGGCCGGAACCCCTCTCGCCACTTCATCCACGGCGGCCTGAATCTCCCGGGTAAACGCCACCACCGGGTCTCCCGAACCCAGTCTTGGCTTCCGGACCTTTTTGTCTTCGGTCAGAAGCGTGAGAGGGGTGGACAGAACCGGCTTATCGCCCAATGTGGCAAACTCGTAAATCAACGTCGCCCTTTCAAGGTAGATTTCGAAACCGTGGGCAAACGCGCGGCCGGGCTGTGAAATCGCGCCCGAAGCGCAGGTGATGCTCAAGCCCGGCCGGTCGAAGAACCTGTAGCTCGTGCACAAATATTCGGCGTAATGATCGTTAACCAGCCGACCGGTCGACGATACCTGGTCGGGTACACCGCACAACAGCAGAATATAGTGGGTATCGTGGATGTGCAGATCCACACCCGGCCCTCCGCTCCGTTCGACGTCGCTGAATTCCGATGACCAGTCGGGTTGGGAGATAATCCGCTTGAAATGCGCGCCCAGAAGCGCTCCGTACTCCCCGCCCTCCACGACCTTCCGGGCATATGCGAATTCCGGAAAAAACGGCAACACCTGCGCCACCATCAGCGAACGCCCGTAATTTCCCGCCTCCTGAACCATCCGGTCCGCGTCCTTCGGTTTCAGCGCAATCGGCTTCTCGAGCAACACATGCTTTCCCGCCCGCAGGGCCGCTATGGTCACGTCCCGATGCATCGCCGAGGGCAGGCAGATATTCACAAGGTCGATTCCAGGATCGGCCAGCAGATCGTCGACCTTCCGGTACGTCCGTATTCCGGACAGATCTTCGATACCTCCGGGTTCCCCGAAATTCCCATGAATCCCCCGCCAATCCCCCCTCAGTTTCTTTTCGTCCCGCGTACAGATGGCCGTCACCTTCCCGCCCTTCACTCTTCGGGCGCCGCGATAGTGGGTCATCCCCATAAATCCGATGCCGATAATGCCAATGTGTACCATAGCGACCCTTCCATTGAAATTCAACGACCGTCCGCAAAACGGACGGCCTGGCGCCCGATCCCGCTATTGATTACACGATAACGTGCGCTTGTCGCGATCCTGGCGCCGTCTTGCCCTCATATTTCAGCACAGGCTGGCGCCCGCAAATGCGATATATATTGTCAATATAGGCTGAATGGAAAGACGCTGCAAGCGGAAATGGATCGACCGGAATGAGGTCTTCGTTGCATGCGCTGCCCACGTTTGCACCAAGGCATTTCAGCTTATTTCGGCGCGTCCCGGCAGTCCGACAAACCGGATTGACCGGGCACTTTCCCACCCGCAAAGCCCTTGCTGCCAGGGCCTGTAAACATCCGGGCGCCAGGTGATTCCGGCCAATTGCGCATGGATGTCCGTCTTTCGTGGCTTCCGGGCATACAGCCGCTGGCATACGCCTTGCCGCGCAGCCCGGCGGAGTTCCGGAAGGGTAAAATCGCCCTTGATATGGCGGTAGTTTTCGGTTATTGTTAAGCGATTCGACGCAATTTGCGTCGAATCGGGGAGGCCCGGGCCTGAAACCCCGGCGACGTCACGGCATCTAACGCATAAATTACATTGCACTTATTCCCGCGCAGTCCAGCGAAGAGATTTTACCCATGAAATTGAATCGCGTATTGTTTATTATATTCTTTGCGATCGCCCTCGGCGACGTTTCCACACATGCCGCCACCGCACCCGACTTCAACCTCCGGAACCTGCAGGGCGAACGGGTCAACCTCAAGACCCTGCTGGCAAAGGGACCGGTGCTTCTGGATTTCTGGGCGACTTATTGCAAGCCCTGCGTCAAGGCGATGCCCAAGCTTCAGAAGATTCACGAGAAATACGGCAAATCCGGACTCACGGTTCTTGGCGTCAACGTGGACGGGCCGCGCGGACAGAACCGAGTGAAACCCTTTCTCCGGGCGCGAAAGGTCAGCTTCCCAATCGCACTCGACTCCGACAGCGCCGTGATGCGGCGGATGCAGGTCAATGTCCTGCCAACCACGCTGTTGATCACGCAGAATGGCAAGATCGCGCTCAGGCAGGTCGGATACAATTCGAAACATGCCGATGCGTTGTTGGCCGCAGTAGAGTCGCTCTTTTCCAAGCCCGGAGACGACGAGGCAAACGCCGATGCGCGTGCCGATAAATAGACTGGCGACGCTTTTTCTTGTCCTTATGGCCGACCGCGCCGCAGCACAGGTTACAGCTTCCAGCCTGACCGAACTGCAGCGCGGGCGGGTACCGGGCGTGGATTCGCTTGCGGTTTCCAACCTTTACGAACAGTTTGATGTCGACTACATCCAGCACGGGATCCAGGCCGGTTTCCGGGCCGAAATTTTCAACACATGGCGCAACATCGGTCCCGGCTCGCGCCTGTCGCAGGTTGAATACCGAGTGGTTCATATTGCCCAGAAGCACCTGCGATGGACAAACGGACCCACCGAACTGGTTACGGGCAACTACTACGCCATCCTGGGCCGGGGAATCACGCTCAGGGCCTTCGATCTCCCGGGGGTAATACTGGAGAGCGCTCAATACCGGCGTCGCTATTCGCCATCGCGAGACCTGGAGGGCGGCATGGCCACCTGGGCGGGGCCTCGGGCCGAGGCAAAAGCCCTGATCGGGCGACCCGTATTGAGTGACGTTCCGCCTGCGGTGCGGGTGGGTAATCCGCTTCGTGATGTACCGCGACGTGACAACTGGCTTCTCGGAGGCGAAGTCTCGCTGCGGCCTCACAAGCAGATCAAGACCGGTGTCACGGCCGTCAGCCATCACGCCTCAAGGTTTGACTCCACCCGAACGTGGTCGGGTTTTCTGGAACTCGACATCACCCCCGCAATTGAATCATCCGGCCTTACGGACGCGTTTGCAACCATCTACGCAGAATACGCCGGACTGAATGACGTGCACGTGGAGGGAAGCGCACTCTATATTTCGGCCAACGCCGGCATTTCCAACCTGGGCTTGAGCCTGGAATACAAGGATTACGAGAAATTCGCCTTCAATTTCAACGATCCACCATCCCTGGTTCGCGAACACTCGGCCGTCCTGCTCAACCGGGCCACCCATGCCCTGATTGCCGATACGGAAAAAGGCTATCAGGCGGAAGCCACCTATTCTATTTTCGACCTGGGCACGCTGACGGTAAATATAAGCAAGGGTGAGAACGAACTGGCGCCCGGCTTCGCAACCACCTTCAATGAGCGGTATTTCGGCGTGGACATCGACCCCCCGTCTGGTGATCGGGGCCGCGCGATATCTACCAACCTGTTCGTCGATTGGGGAAAAAACGAACTGAAGGGGATCCGGAAGCACAGAATCGCTGGCGCGGGAATCGAATCCATCACACCCGGCGGATCTGTCGCGGGCTTGGATTTTCAGGTCCGTCGCGCGGCCAGGCTGCCTCGAAATGAGCCGGCGTTTTGGGACGTCTTTACCCAGTTTTCCTACCAGCATCTCTCGGGCGTGGGTACCGCCCTCGTTCTTGATCGCACCAACGATCCGTTCGAGGTTGACGATGGCGCAACGCCGGACCGGATCGAGACCGGGACGCGCACCTGGCTGGCGGTCAATCTCAACGTCGGCTTTCTCGAACGATACGAGGCCCTTATATTCGCCGGCCGCAGGCGAGGCGGCGCCGCGTGTACTTCGGGTACATGTTATCAGGTGCTGCCATTCAACGGCCTTGAAATGCGTTTCAAAACCCATTTCTGACGCAGACCACACACACTCTCAAGGGAGGATTGCCATGAGTCGAATCACTACGTGCGTCTTGTTCCTGCTGGTTCTGGGACTCTACCCCTTTGTACCCGCGCAAGCGCAGGGCGTCGATGACGCGGTACCGACGTTCTCGCTTACCGGGCTGGATGGGAAGACCTACGCCTCGGCGACCTACAAGGGCAGTGTCCTGGTCCTCTATTACCTGGGCCATAACTGACCCACGTGCCGGGCGGCGGGTCCGTCCATAGAACAGCAGATCTGGAAGGCGTTCCAGGATGACGGCTTAGCGGTCCTGGGACTTGACATCTACAATGGCAGTCAGGCTCAACTTAAGGATTTTCAGGCAGTGTCCACGATCACGTTTCCCCTCCTGCTGCAGGCAAGCAATATAAGGGGATCTCACGGGACCCACACTTTGCTGGTCGCGGACCGGGAAGGAATCGTCCGTCACATCGGGCGTGGCGCTTCCGGTCTCAGCGCCGCGGCCGAGAGCATCCGACAATTACTGACCGTTCCGCCGCCGGCGATCAATCTTCCGAATACGTCACTCGAATTTGGCGAGGACGTTCCAGCCGGAGAATCCAGAACGCTCACCCTGGTCGTGCAGAATACAGGGGGGGAAGCCCTCAATATCAGCGACATTCAATCCGATCTCGAGGGGATCTCCATTGATACAACCGAGCTGTTGGTTGCGGCGGGAGACAGCGCGAAGGTCGAAATCACCTTCACCCCCACAGAAACCGGCCCCTTCTCCGGCACCCTGACCATTCTGAGCAACGACCCGGAAAACGGCAGCATTATCGTCTCGTTCTCCGGAACGGCCATCGTCATCTACGGCGACGCCCGGGCGGATTTCGACGGTGACGGGGAAATCGGATTCAGTGACTTCGTCGCCTTTGCCCAGGCCTTCAACACCGACAACGCTACCTTCGACCTGAGCGGGAACGGTCTGGTCGACTTCCCGGACTTTCTGGAATTCGCGAAAAACTTCGGCAAACGCCTGCCCTGAGTTCCGCCGGACTATTCACGAAAAAGCCACGCCGAATAAAGCGTGTCTTTTTCGTTCCCTAGCCCTAAAATAAGCGAGTATCGTGTGCGCCACAGTGATTTGTGTTTGTGTTGAGGCGTTGGTGTCGATTTATATGGAATTGGCGTTTTGGATGGTTTTTAGGGCCGTGTTTGTCGTGGTCGCTATGGTAAATTGAGTATCCGAAGTGGCGTTGAGACGCGTGGTGGACACACCGGTCCGTTGAGGGGTGTGGGGATGGCGCCGCGTTTGTGTGTCATCGGTGGTGCTGCATTGGTGTTATCCAAATCCGGTGCGTTCAATGATACGCCAGGTGCTGAAGAGGCGATCGAGGGTGGGTTGATAGCCGATGAGCCGTAACGTGGTGGTGCGCGCGCGTTGGATGACGTGGCAGGGAATCAAGATAATGCTGTGGATGAAGCGCCGGAATTCCATGCAGACGTACTGCTGTCGATCACGGTGTCTGTGCATCATCATGGCAAACCAGGATTTGAGGTTCCAGGCCAGGGCGGCGATGACCATATAGGCCCAGTTGCTGACCAGGTCATACAGGGGCACGCGCAAGGCGTTGACGCCGTTTTTGAGTTGCTCGATGACGTTCTCCTGATCGCAGCGTTGGTTGGCGCAGGCGACGATCTCTTGGGGGGTCACGTCCGTGCGTGTCGTGATATAGAAGAAATAACGGCATTCGTCGAACAGGACAAGGTCGCCCTTCATTTTGCTGATGTTCTTGCGCAGGACCACGACGCGATACCCACGTTTACAGCGCGTGGGTTGGTAGTTGAACTCGGCCACGTGTTCGTGGTTCAGCACCAGGTTGGCGTAGGCCCGCTTGTGGACGATGCGCTGTTTCTCGTGGGGCTGATTGCGCTTCCGCTTCTGGTCGGTCACGGTGTGATAACGGGGTTTGCGTTGCAGGGGCTGCCATTGTGCCTCGTCGAGGGCCTCGGCACGGGAACGCATCGCCGCGTTGGCGTCCATCCCGAAGATGAAGTCGACGCTTTTGGCCCAGCGATCAAGATGTCGAGTCAAGAAAAAGTCGGTGTCGCCACGCACACAGATGCGCTTGGCGTGGGGCTGCACCAGCGCCAAGGCGTCGTCGATCCAGGGTGCCGCACCGGTGTGGCTGGGCACATTCCCCGGTCGGTTGACCAGGAAGAGCACTTCCTTCGTGTTGGAAAGTGAGATCACCAGCGGATGGTAGCCCCAGATGCCCTGGTAAGAGATGTCCATACCCCTCTTGCGCTTGCCATACGTGGGCACGTTTGTGCCGTCCACATCGATATAGGTGATGTCACCAAGCAATTTGCGGCCACGCGATGCCCACAAGGAGGATCGCACCGCGTTGATGCACGCCATCAGTTCGACGATGTCCCGTTCCGAGAAGCGTCGGCAAAAGTCACCCGCCGTGGTCGGATCGGGAATCAACTTGGCGCCCAGGGCATTCATGTAGGCCCCGTCACTTCGCAAACGCTCGATATCCTCCAGGCGCGTGCCGCCGCATAACACGTTGTATGTGATGTTTAGTACGTGGTCCGACTCATGATAGGGCAGATGCACCTTCAACAAGGACAGTGACGCGTCGATGCGCTTGGGCAGACCCAGCTTGGTGACCAGGCGATGCACGGCGCCGATGCCTCCGTAACTCATCGCGTCGGTGTAGGCGCCTACCTCGTAGTGCACTTTGCCAGGACTGAACATGGGCCGGCGCTGGGCCTGCCAATGCCCCGCTCGACCGTGGCGGGCGGCCACTTTGCGTTTGCGACGAGCACGATTCCTGCGGCTGTCATCAACCGATATTCTTTTCACCGGAAAGGTCTCCTGCGTTGGAGTGATGATTTCTAGCACAATCCATCTATCTCCAACAACGGTAGGCCTTTCCGGTCTCTTGGACCAGAAAAATTTCACTGGTCACGCTTGTTTAAGGCCTAGCTTGAGTGACATTGGTCGTCCATCTTCTATCCGGCACGGCTGAACAGGTACCAATCGAAGGCTCGATTCAATATTCCGAGTCCGGTTTTTCAGAAACCGAACCGATTTATCCAGCGTCTAATAATACAGATAGACAATACACCATCCCAATTCCAGACTCTTAGCCCGGGGTGACCGGGAACTCTGCGCCGGGCAGAGGGGCAGAAGACGTTCACGGTGGATTGCGTCGTAAAAACAGCGAAGCCCACTGCTCCATTGTTTCTGCAAATTCAGGATTTCCACCCATGGAACCTCACACCGGACCCAATTCCGGTACACGTGACCTGCTTCCGGCCGTGCGTTCATACATTGACCGGCACGAAATGATCCGGCCCGGCGACGGGATCGTGATCGGCGTATCGGGAGGTCAGGACTCGGTATCGCTGCTGGATGTGCTATACCGGCTTCGGAAGCCTCTCGATATCACGCTCTACGTCGCCCACCTCAACCATCAACTCAGGGGCCCGGCGTCCGATGAGGACCAACAATTCGTAACGGATCTCGCCGCCTCTATGGATCTGCCGTGCTTCTCCGAAAAAGCAGTCCTGCCCGAACGGGGCTCTCCTGAAGGGGCGGCCCGAGAAGCGCGCTTCGGATTCCTCAAACGGGTAATACGCGTGACCAGCGCTTCCCTGATCGCAATGGGCCATACCCGCAGCGATCAGGCCGAAACCGTATTGATGCGCTTGATTCGCGGCGCAGGTCCAACCGGACTCGGGGCGATCCGCCCGATCCGTGATGGCCTCTGGATCCGCCCCCTCCTGGCGGTCTCGCGACAACAGATACAGGCTTATGTCGAACACCGAAACCTGCAGGTGCGCCACGACAATACCAACGCCGACACGCGCTTCCTTCGGAACCGGATCCGGCATCATCTCCTGCCCGAGATCGCGTCAGATTACAACCCCGCAATCGAAGCGGCCCTGGCCAGGTCCGCGGTAATCATCCAGGGGGAGGATCAACTGCTCGGTCAGCTGGCTGAATCGGCTTACCGAAAGGCCCTGCGTTACGAAGGCAGACGAAAAATAATCCTTGATGAAAACGCCGTTTTCGGTTATCATATAGCACTTCAACGCCGAATCTACAAAACGGCTTTTTTTCGGCTTCGTGGCTGCGCGCGGGCGTTTGATGAGCAGAGCGTCAGTCGCATGGAAACCCTGCGTCTGACACCTGCAGGCGCGGTTCAGGTGTCTTCCGATATCTCTATTCATCGTTCGAGCCCATGGCTGATTCTTAGTCGGCCAACGCCGTCGTTTGAGACCGAAGTCGCCGTTCCGGGCGTCACCTCAATACCGGAGATCGACGCGGTTCTGGAGACGAGCATCCGGCCTGCCGGCCAGATGCGAAAGCACGATCTATCGTCCGATCCACATCGCGCCTGCTTCGACTGGGACGCGCTTCCCGGCGGTCTGACCCTGAGGAATCGGCGCACGGCGGATCGTTTCAGACCTTTCGGCCTGAACGGAACACAAAAGATAAGCGACCTGTTTATCAACCTCAAGATTCCCAGGCCGCTGCGTGACGAAATTCCCCTGCTCTTGGGCGGACAGGCCATCCTCTGGGTGGTCGGCTTGCGTACGGCCCAGTCCACGGCCGTCACGCATCGGGCGAAGACGGTGCTGGACGTCACCTTCAAGGGTGGTTGGGGAGGCGTTATCGCCTCCTCTTAAGCATTATTGTTAAGGCGGTTTTCATGGCGGAACGTAAAGACCAGGAAGAAACTCCGGCTGCGGAGCAGAAGGAACAGACGCCGCCCGTACCGGAGTTGAAACCCGAGTCTGACGTCAACCCGGAAGCGTCGGAGGCCCCGCGGAACCAACCTCGGCCACGGTCCAACCGGGAACCCGGGTCAAACCCCGAAAACGACGGCCGCGAGTGGCGGCGACGCTCAAAAACGCTTGCATTCTGGGTCTTTTTTGTACTGGTCGCCCTCTTCGCAACCCGGTTTTTCGGGAGCAGTACCGGCTCCGGCGACGTCGTCCTCAGTTACAAGGAATACCGTACCCTGATGAAACAGGGCAAGATCGAAAGCGCCATCATCATCGACAGCGACTTTCATGGCACGTTACGCGAACCTGAATACGCGAGCAGTCGGGGCGCGGAGCAGCCATTCCGGACCTTTGTGGTCAACCTGGGGGTTATTGGCGAAGAGTCAAAAGCCGACTGGGAAAAATACGAGATCGACTTTCGCTTTCAGGAAGAACCCTTCGACTGGTTGAAGGTCTTCTTTAACTTCCTGCCGTGGCTGCTCTTTGTCGGCCTCTGGTTGTTCATCTTCCGTCAGATGCAAGGTGGTCCCAAGGGAGCGTTCAGCTTCGGCAAGAGCAGGGCGAAGCTGGTTTCTGAAGACCGCCCTAAAGTCACCTTTAACGACGTTGCCGGATCGGACGAGGCCAAACAGGAACTCCAGGAAATTATCGAGTACCTCAAGGATCCCCGAAAATTCCAGCGGCTCGGAGGCCGAATCCCTAAGGGTGTGCTACTGGTCGGGCCACCGGGTACAGGCAAAACGTACATGGCTAAAGCGGTGGCCGGCGAAGCCGACGTACCATTCTACAGTATGAGCGGCTCCGACTTTGTCGAAATGTTCGTCGGCGTTGGCGCCTCTCGCGTGCGCGACCTGTTTGAACAGGGAAAGGCCAATGCACCCTGCATCATCTTCATAGACGAAATAGACGCTGTGGGGCGACACCGGGGCGCCGGCATCGGGGGGGGGCACGACGAGCGGGAGCAGACGCTCAACCAGTTGCTGGTTGAAATGGACGGATTTGACTCCAAGGAGGGGGTCATTCTCATAGCCGCAACCAACCGGCCCGACGTCCTCGATCCGGCCCTTCTGCGGCCGGGACGCTTCGACCGTCAGGTGGTTGTGGACCGGCCCGACGTCAAGGGTCGGGAGGGTGTTCTAAAGGTTCACATCCGCAATACTCCGTTGGACAAGGACGTCGACCTGACCGTACTCGCACGGGCCACGCCCGGCTTTTCCCAGGCCGACCTGGAAAACCTGGTCAACGAGGCGGCATTACTGGCCTCCAGGTACGACCGGCCCTCCGTGATTATGGAGGACTTCGAGAATGCCAAAGACAAGGTCATTATGGGCGTAGAAAGGCGTAGTCTGGTCATTTCCGACTCGGAAAAGAAGTGTACGGCATACCACGAAATCGGTCACGCTCTGGTGGCCAAACTCGTTCCCGAGGCCGACCCGGTGCATAAGGTCACCATTATTCCCCGCGGCCAATCCCTCGGGTTGACCACGTATCTGCCCATCGACGAACGCCACAACTATTCCAAGAGCTACAGCGACGCCGTTCTCACTTATGCGTTGGGTGGCCGGGTGGCGGAAAAAATCGTCTTCGGGGAAGTTTCCAGCGGCGGTCAGCAGGACTATAAGATGGCCACCGACCTGGCGCGCCGGATGATCTGCGACTGGGGCATGAGCGAGAAATTGGGTCCCGTATCCTACGGAAACAGACAGGATGAAATCTTCCTCGGTCGCGAATTGGCCCAGCGCCGGGATTTCAGTGAAAAAGTCTCACAGGTCATAGACGACGAAATCCGCAACTTCGTCTTCGCCGCGGAAGAACGGGCGGAAACACTGCTGCGGGAGAATATCGCTCAGGTCCACATTCTGGCGGATGCGCTTCTGGAGTTCGAAGTGCTGGATGACTCCCAACTCGACCGTATTCTGGCTGGAGAAAAGCTGCAAAAACCATCTGAGCCGTCCCAATCTCAAAACGGACGGCGCAGTCAGGATGCAGCCGCCGACGTGGAGGAGCCGGACGCGCCTTCCGCGGGCGAACAGACAGCCGAATCGCAGGAAGCATCCGATAACGAAGAGTAAACGCTTTACTTAAATTTCAGGAAGGGATGGTAAAAAGCCGTGTCATTTTGCCATCCCTTTTGCATGTCCACATTTCCGATGCGATACATAACCTCCCCCACCCGCCGGCTCGACTGCCGGGGCAACATTCTCCACCTGGGCTCACGAACCCTTATAATGGGGATTCTTAACGTCACACCCGATTCGTTTGCCGACGGTGGACGTTATTTCGAACCGCGACAGGCCGTTGCCCGTGCGCTACGGATGGCTGAAGAGGGTGCGGATATCATCGACGTGGGCGGCGAATCCACCCGTCCGGCAGGGACGTACGGCGCGGGAGCCCACCCCGTCTCAACGGAAGAGGAAATCCGCCGTACGGCACCGGTGATCGAAGAAATCGCATCCGGAACAGACCTGATCATTTCCGTCGACACCACAAAAGCGGCTGTCGCCCAAAAAGCGATACAGTCGGGCGCATCCATCGTCAACGATATAAGCGCTATGCGTTTCGACCCTCTCATGGCCGAAACCGTCGCACAATCGGGCGCCGCGGTTGTCCTTATGCACATGAAGGGCACGCCCCGAACCATGCAGATCAAACCGTCGTATCACAACGTGATACGCGAAATTCTCGATTTTCTCGACGTTCGCCTGGCCTCAGCCCTCGACGCCGGCATCGCTCCCGGCCGGATTCTGATTGACCCCGGTCTGGGATTCGGAAAACGAAATACCCATAACTTTGAAATTCTCGCCCGGCTTGAGGAACTCCATGATCTCGGCTGCCCTCTGCTGGTGGGCCCGTCGCGAAAAAAATTCATTGGAGCCCGGCTGGATCTTCCGCCGGAAGAAAGGCTGGAAGGCACGCTGGCCGCGGTAGGTTTCTCCGTGGCCGCCGGGGCTCACATTGTACGCGTGCATGACGTTGGAGCAGCCGGTCGGGCCGTGCGTGTGGCCGAAGAGATTGTTGCGGCCTCCGGTGCCGGGTGTGCTGCACCCGGACACGATGCGAACAGGACGGACGAACGCGCCCATTGCCCACCGTCGAAATGCGGCGCAGTCGAATGAGCCCGGCATAACGTCGCACTATCGTAAGGTGGATTGAAAATCCTGCATTTTACCCTGTCCCCCTTCCTATATGAATTTACAAACGAAGTATGGAAGGTAACCTTATGAAGGGAAAGTCAGACGCATACACCGCCGCCGGCGTGGATATCGAGAGCGCCAGTCGGACCAAGAAAGGCATCTCCAGCCTGGTACGATCAACATTCGGCCCTGAAGTACTCACGGACATTGGCGGATTCGGCGGCCTTTTTGCACCGCAGTGGAAGGCTTACCGGGATCCCGTCCTGGTGGCAGGAACGGATGGTGTTGGCACGAAGCTCAAAATTGCTTTTATGACGGGTGTCCACAATACGGTCGGAGCGGACCTTGTGGCCCACTGCGCCAACGACATACTTGTACAAGGGGCGCGCCCCCTTTTTTTTATGGACTACCTGGCCATGGGGAAACACGACACCGTCGTTGCCGAGGCCGTCATCGAGGGAATCGCAAACGGATGTAAAGCCTGCGGTTGCGCGCTGCTGGGCGGGGAAATGGCGGAAATGCCGGATTTCTATGCCGACGGCGAATACGACTTGGCGGGTACTATCGTCGGCATTGTCAACCGGGAAGAAATTCTGGATGGCTCCCGGGTACAGCCGGGCGACAAGCTCATCGGTCTGCCGTCGTACGGCCTCCACACCAACGGTTATGCCTTGGCGCGCAAACTTTTCTTCCAAACCGCAGGATGGACCGTCGACACCCACCTGGGTGAACTCGGCGGCACAATCGGCGATGCCCTGCTGGCCCCTCACCGGAGTTACATATCATCGGCCTTCAGTCTTATGGAAGCCGTGCAGGTACGGGGGATGGCCCACATCACCGGCGGAGGGCTTGTCGACAACCTGCCGCGCACCCTTCCGGATGGGCTGGGCGCACGTGTTTTCCGGGGAACCTGGCCCGAGTTGCCTGTATTCAACCTGTTACAGAAGGTGGGCGACGACATTGAAACCGACGAGATGTTTCGTGTGTTCAATATGGGTCTGGGCCTGGTGCTTGTCGTCCCTTCCAGTCAGGCTGAAAAAGCGATCGAACAGTTGAGCCAAAGCGGAGAGACAGGCTACGTCGTGGGTGAAGTTGTCAACGACCCGGGTTCCGGTGTTCAAATCCTTTAGCGGGAGTACGCTATGTTGTTGCGCATTTTCCTTTTCGGCTTATTGCTGGGTCTCGTATACCGCGTACTTCGGGATGTTCTGCGCTCCTCGCTTCGATGGGTCTCCCCCCAGAAAGACGGGTCACGTCCACCCGGCAAGAAGCCATCCTGGGACATCAACAAGAATCGGATCAGGGATGCTGAATTTCGCGACCTGGACGGTTAGCGCTCCCTTTGGGCCGGTGTAGCGCTCCCTGGCAGAGTAGTTCCGTGCATGTTTTCAGATCTTTCGCATCTTTCGCGTTAACCACAACCGTGGCCAAATCCAAAGCCAAATCCGGCAAACCGCAGGATAGACTGACCGCGCACATACAACGGGGCGAATTCTCGCCACTGTATTTGATGCACGGATCCGAGAACGTCAGCAAGGAAGAAAGCCTGAAAGCCCTTGTCGACGCCGCCGTCGATCCCGCATTGAGAGCATTCAATCTGGATGTCTTCCGTGGCGAGGATATGGACGTGGCCGACGCCGTCAGCCGGGCAACCGCTTTTCCGATGATGGCGGTGCGCCGGGTTGTCGTCGTCAAACGCGTTGAACGGTTGCGGGACACCGACGCGCGAGATCTCCTGCCCCTTATTGACAATCCCGTTGAATCCACTGTCCTTATTTTTACCGCCGACAAATTGGACGGCCGCAAGAAGTTCACCGTCGCGTTGCGAAAGAACGCCATTACGGTAGCGTTCAAGCCGCCCTACGAGAGTGAACTCCCGGATTGGATTCGTAGACGGGCGGCTGCCCTGAAAAAACGGATCGAACCGGATGCCGCGCACCTGCTTCACCTCGGCATCGGGCCGAATCCGGGCGAACTGGTTAGCGAGCTCGAGAAACTGGCCATATATACGAATGGACGAGATACCATTACGCGAGACGACGTCATCCAGGTGGCTGGCGCGTCGCGAAACGCGACAGTTTTCGAACTCACGGATGCCGTGGGAAAGCGGAGAGCCGGCGATGCCCTGGCCGTTCTGCATCACCTTCTCGAACGGGGCGACAACCCGGTGGCTGTTGTCGCGATACTCGTCCGGCATATCGGAATTCTTCGTAAGGCGCGCTGGTTCCGGAATCAGGGGCTGCCCCGGTCGGAACTGGCGGGAAAACTGAAGGTGCCCCCTTTCTTTCTTTCCAACTATCTCGAACAGGCGGCCCGTTTCGATGACCAGGATCTGTGGCACGCCTACGATGCCCTCCTGAACGCGGACAACCGCCTGAAATCCCGTTCTCGCGCCCCCGCCGCCACGCTCACACAACTCATCTGCCGGATGTGTTCCGGCCCGCCCGGCTGAACCGGAGACGGGTCGCGCCTCTCCCTTGGTCTCCACCCATTTTTCTGATTCTTGACTTGCCCTCGAAAACTTGGTAGATTTCACAACCCATGACGGAGCCGAATTCCGAGGGTTCGTATCGGCGGAACGTCGGTCCGACCGCTGGCGGTTCCGCGGGCAACCCTTCAATGTTCCTTACAACAATTAACGAAAGGCGGTGTGTGCGTTGGCAAATGCAATAACCATAACCGACGATGGCTTTCAGTCTGAAGTTGTCGAGTCCTCCATTCCGGTGCTCGTGGACTTCTGGGCTGTGTGGTGCGGCCCCTGCCGCATGGTTGCGCCAATTGTGGACGAACTGGCCGTCGAGTACGAGGGCCGCGTCAAGGTCGGAAAAGTCGACGTGGACTCCGAACAGAAAATCGCCGCCGACTACGGAATCCGAAGTATACCAACCCTGCTCATATTCAAAAACGGCGAACTGGCCGACCAGATTGTCGGCGCGGTCCCCAAAAAACAACTGGTCGAAAAACTCGAGGCCGTGCTGTAAAAAAACGGCCACGCGTCCGGAAACAACCTGGGCCGGTTCTATAGAGTGTCGCAAAGGGCCCGTGTCGGCCACGCACAACGAACCCGAACGGTTATCCGGGCCCATCGACGCGAGCCGAACGAACGCGATCTCGTTGACACGCCGGTGTGTGCGGATTCAACCGCCGCGGTGCGAACCATGACCGTCACATCGAATACAGGGTGTGCCTCAGCAGGCACGCCCTGATTTTATGTTCCCTTCTATTGGGATCCTGTTCTCAAGGCGTACGCGCAAAGAGGCCCCGAAACCCGCCGCCGCACGACGAACCCGATCGGGCCGGACACGCATGCTCGAACCGTTCGAGGGTGAACTCCGGCGGCAAATGCCACGTGGGGCCGCTGTGAAAAAGGTTGCCGACGCCGGGGGTACGCCCGACCGGATAACAGAAAGCAGAAACTCAAGGAGTTCCATCTTATGGAAATCGAGAAGGTCGTGATCCCGTTAGCCGGTATGGGCACCGGGCTCCTGCCGGCCACCAAATCGCAACCGAAGGAGATGCTCCCTGTTGCATGTAAACCCGTGGTCCAATACGTCGTGGAAGAAATGGTGGACCAGGGCCTGACGAAATTCCTGTTCATTACCGGGCGCGACAAACGTTCTGTCGAAGATCACTTCGACCGGGACCCTGAACTGTTGAATCGTCTATCGGATAGCGAAAACCGGGAACTGCTGGGCGTGGTGGATTACGGACGGGAGTCGGTCAGATTTTTTTTCACCCGCCAGCTCATCCCCCACGGGCGGCACACACCGCCGGGAATAGGAGACGCCATCGGCGGAGCCGAAGACTTCGTGGGAAACGACCCTTTTGTTGTTGCACTTGGCGATACGATTGTCAAATCCGGGAGCCACGCGGGGCTGATCCGGAGGATGATCAGGTCCCATTTCCAGCACGATTCCTGCTGTACGATCGCCGTCGTGGAGGTAGATCCCTCGGACGTGCCCAATTACGGCATCGTCAAGCCCAGAGGCAGGGCCAGGACGGACTTCGAGATCGAGAGCATCGTGGAAAAGCCGGCTTTCGCTGACGCGCCCAGTCGCCTTGCAGTCGCCGCCCGATATGTATTTCATCCCGAGATCTTCGATGCGCTGCGGCACACCCTGCCCGGTTCCAGCGGCAAACTGGAGTTGACGGACGCGATAGCCACGCTTATCAAGATGGGCCGTAAGGTACGGTGCATCCGGCTGAAGAAAGAGGAACTTCGATATGGCATCGGCGATCCCGTATCTTACTACAAGGCCTTCATCGACTTCGCCATCTCCGACCAGCGCCACGGTTATATCATCCGCCAGCATATCCAGAAACAGTTGAGGGAATTCTGAGTATGCCCGAGGCTTACATGAGTACGGCGCCGGGCAGAGCGGGCATTATCGGAAATCCCACCGACATGTACGGGGGCAGCGTTATCTCCTGTTCCACGCGCGAACGCGCCGTCGTACTCATCGAACCCGCGGAAGAACTCAGCTTCGAGGTCGCGGGCTGCCGCCGTGTGATTCAACCCTCGGAAGACCTGAAACCCGAAGGCGGAAATTTCGACGTTGCCATAGCCGTCGTTGACTTCCTCAACCTGAAGAAGGCGCTGTTCTCTCTGCGTTGGACATGCGATGTCCCCTTCCGAGCGGGACTTTCCAGTTCATCCGCTCTGATCGTATCCATTCTCAATGCCGTTCTGGCCTACATGGGCCGGTCCGTCCACGTGTATCACCGTGCTGAAATGGCCCGCCACATCGAATTGCACTATTTGGTTCTGTGCGGCTACCAGGACGCCTATATGTGCACGATCGGAGGGCTGAATTATCTGGATTTCCGCGAGAAACAGTTCTACCGTGCGCTGGCCGACGAACCCTACGCCACCGTGGAGCCCCTCGCGCCGTACGCAGGCGGATGCCCCTTTGTCCTGGCCCACACGGGCGTGAAACGCAACTCCGCCCTGGTTCACCGACCGATTCGCGAACGCTGGCTGGAGGGCGACCGGGAAGTCGTACGCAGCTACCTCCGGATTGCCCACCTGGCGCGGATGGGAAAACGAGCGCTTCTGGAAGCAGACTGGCAGACCCTCGGCGAATTGATGGTCGAGAATCACGAGATCCAGCGGGATCTGGGCGGTTCCGGGCCAGAAAACGAACGCCTCATTCAGGCGGCGCTGGACGCAGGGGCATTGGGAGCCAAACTGGCCGGGGCGGGTGGAGGCGGCACCATCATTGCGCTGGCGCCGGATTCTGAACCGGTTGTCCGGGCGCTCCAAAATGCCGGCGCCAGCCGGATCCTTTCCCCGCGGCCGGCGCCGGGGGTCACCGTAACCCCGCTCAACACCGACGCGGACAGGCAGGCGGCGGAGGCGGAACTCCTCAAGCGTTCGCGGCAGGAAGATCTGAGAGTCTAGCCCGAACCGGCAGCGGGGGTCCGCCGACCGGGGCAGATGGATCTCCGACCGATAACTGCCCTGGACCCGTTCATCCACAAAATAGAAATCAAACGGCAGGTGCGGGATGAACGTCTTCAATGTCTGCTCCAAAAAAGCCATTGTCTCCGGAATTCCGACCGGGGTAATCCACAACGAAAGGATCAGATGAATCCAATGAAACATAACCACGGGATCTACGCGGTGATGCAACGACTGGGAATGAAAATCCCTGACAACACCGATCACCCGGCCTTTTTGTCGACCGCGCCACTCAAACTCCTTGCCGATAGGATCCGTCCATCCGAGCTTTTTAACCGCATCTATCCCTTGCCGATAGGAAACACTTTGGTTATCTTTAGCGCAAATCAACACGCATTGAACGGGCACGGAGATTGACGTCATGGCAATTCTGGCAAATACCCTCCACGAAACGTACGAACAGATGGACCGCAAACTCAGCGGAATCGTGCCGGAAATCGAGCTTCTTTATAAGGCCGAACTGGTCTACGAGATCAACCGCCTGAAGGAAGAGCGCGGCGCCATCATCCTGGGACATAACTACATGGAGCCGGCGCTCTTCCATACCGTGCCAGACGTGGTGGGCGATTCGCTCGAACTCAGCCGTAAAGCCGCCGAAACCGATTGCGACCCCATCGTATTCTGCGGCGTGCGTTTTATGGCGGAAACCGCGAAGATCCTCAACCCGGACAAGACCGTTCTGTTGCCGGCACGGATTGCCGGGTGCTCCCTGGCGGCAAGCATCTCTGCTGAGGACGTCCGCAAGCTGCGGGAGGATTACCCGGGCATCCCTATCGTCACGTATATAAACACCTATGCAGACGTGAAAGCGGAATGCGACGTCTGCTGCACATCCAGCAACGCCGCAAGGGTCGTGGAATCGCTCGGTTGCGATACCGTCATCTTTCTTCCCGACGAATACCTGGCGGCCAACGTGGCCCAGGAAACCGGCAAGCGGATCATTTTCCCCACAAGGGAGGAACCCGAACTGCCCGGAACAGAGCTGGAATACGAGATGATCGGTTGGCACGGCCGGTGCGAAGTGCACGAGAAATTCACCGTCGGCGACGTCACCGATGTGCGCGAGCAGTTTCCGGGCGTGCTCGTTCTCGCCCATCCGGAGTGCAGCCCCGAAGTTGTGGCGGCTTCCGACTTCTCCAGCAGCACGTCCAAGATGAGCGCCTATGTGCAAGAGACTGAAGCGTCCAGCTATCTGCTCCTCACGGAATGCAGCATGGGTGACAATATCATGGCAGACAACCCGGACAAGGAAATGGTTCGGCTGTGCAGCATCCGGTGTCCGCACATGAACGAAATCACCCTTGAAGACACGCTGAATGCCCTGAAAAACAACGAGCAGATCATCGAGGTACCCGAGCAAATCCGCATTCGAGCCAAACGCGCGGTGGATCGGATGTTGGAAATAGGTTGAATTCACAGATAACGTATGCCGCGGGGGCGGGGTTTCATACCCGCCCTCCTTTTTGTAGGGACCTGCCATGCCACTCGATATATGGATGTTTATCGGCCTCATCGACGCCTTCGAAGAAGAAGGCGCCGACAGTATCCTGGACCGCCTGGAAGGGGTGGGCATCGACACTATCGTGCTGGGCGACCTGAGATTCGGGACGTCGCCCGCGTATCCGCCAACGCCGGAACTCTACCAGGGGTGTGAGACATGTCCCCCGGAGATGTCGCCCGATGATACCCCCCGGTTCGAAACACTGCAACGTGCCGTTGAAAAGGCGAAAGACCGGAACTTCGGCGTTTATCTGCACGATTGGCTTCAATCCGCACCGGGCTGCATCAACAATCCGGAAAAGCTCAGGTACGGCCCTGCGCGAACGCGAGACGTCGTTCGCAGTTTCCCCGGGGTAGACGGATTCATCCTCGACGGACCCGAGTGGGGGTACGAAATCGCACCCGGCCGTCGGAGCAACCTGTTCCGGTGCGACTGCGACTGCTGCCGTGCACGAGCGAAAGAGTGGGGTTACGACTTCGATGCCCTCTGGAAAGCCCAGGGGCGCCTTGAGAACAGTTTGAAGAATATGCGGAGCCTGCCTCCGGGCCGTCGCGAACGCGGTCTGGTCGACGGCCTCGACGCGCTGATCTCGAACCCCGGTCTCTTCGACTGGTTCCGCTTCAAGACCGACAGCATCGAGCACTACGTCAGCGCCTTCGCCGACACCGCCAGGTCGCTCGACCCACCTCGAAAGGTGGCCTGCGGCCCCCGTCTGCCCGCCTTCGCGCCCCTCACCGGCTACAATTTCGGGCGCCTTGCAGATATTGTCGACTTTCAGTGCCCCAAACTCTATTTCTGGCAGCACGGAATCGACGGCCTGAAAGGCACCCTGTACCGCTACGGGGAAACCCTGTGCGCGTGGAACCCTGGCATAACCGAAGCGGAAGCGCTCGACCGCGTGCGCGAACTCTTCGCCCTCTGGATTCCCGGCGCCCGGCGCCTGGCCGATCTGGACGCCGCATTGCCCGCCGAGTTCTTCGAGCAGGTGGCCCTCAGCGAAATTACCAAAATGAGGGAACGCCTCGACGACGTCTCACGCATCCGGCCCTGGATGGGGCTGCATCACGGTGGTGTCCGCATGGACAGTCGCGAACTGGAACACATGCTGCAAACCGTTGAGAATGGCGGCCTGACCACCCTCATTTACTGGCATTACAGCGACATGACGGAATCCGACTGGCAGGTGATACAGGACAGGGTTCAGATATGAGTGCCGAGGTTGCATTTTGTATGGCATAATTCTTCCGCTTGTCGTGGTCAAGGGCCGCCGCATTCAGAAAACCGGCGGCTCGTTGTGCATCCAATGAATGACCGGGATCGGGCATCGCCAATCCGGGGGTTCTTCCACACCGGTTGAATACGCACTTTTCACGTTCAAGTTCAGGCAACGCCGGCGGCAACGGCATCCAGGCTCACATGAACGCCATCACGGTTAGAGATCTTTCCAAGTTCTATATAGTACCTGAGCGCGAGGCGGGCCTGGGCGCAGCGCTCAAGAGCCTGGTCAAACGGAAAACACGTTTGGTTAAGGCCGTCGAGACGATTTCCTTCAGCGTCGAGCCGGGGGAAATCGTGGGCTTTCTCGGTCCCAATGGGGCGGGAAAAACCACGACGCTCAAGATGCTCTCGGGGTTGCTCTATCCCACTGACGGGACGGCCGAAGTACTGGGTCATATCCCCCACAGGCGCGAAAAGGCTTTCCTGGGGCAGATTACGCTCGTTATGGGACAGCGCAACCAGCTGATCTGGGATATCCCGATGATCGACTCTCTTGAACGCAACCGCGCGGTCTATCGGATTTCGCACAGTGACTACAGGGAGACACTCGATGAGCTGACGGATTTGCTCGAATTGGAATCGCTTCTCCCGAAACCGGTCAGGAACCTCTCGCTCGGCGAGCGGATGAAGTGCGAAATCGCGGCCGCCCTGCTGCATCGTCCAAGGGTACTGTTCCTCGACGAACCCACAATCGGTCTCGACGTCACCATGCAGCGCCGCATTCGTACGTTCATTGAAGAGTACAACCGGGCGCACGGCGCGACGGTGCTGCTCACGAGCCACTACATGGCCGACGTCGAAGCCCTGTGTAAGCGTGTCGTCATCATCCACCACGGTCAGATCCTCTTCGACGGCGCGCTTTCCGACCTCGTCGCCCGATTCTCCCCCCACAAGACCGTTGTGGTCGAACTGGAGACAGAGAACGTGGACCTCTCGCCATATGGAGAAGTCGTAGAGGCAGCCGGACTTCGTTACTCTCTACGCGTGCCCAAAGAGGCCACCCCGCAGGTGACGGCGAGAATTCTCGGTGACTTGCCGGTGCTGGACCTGACCGTTGAAGACCCGCCCATCGAGGAAGTCATCGAGCAGGTTTTCTCCGTTGAAACGCCGGAAGACGACACAGGTCCGGCCGACGCCGAAATCGGGGTCGCGAGGTCGGACTCAGCCTGACGCGAAACGCTGAAACGGAACCCGGCCGCGGGTTCCGGCATCGAAACCGGCCGGCCAAGCCGTCCACAGGATCCCCTGCCAACGGACCCGGATTCTCCCTGCCATTTTTCTCCGGCACCCGATCAGTATCGGAAAACCCGGTCGCCGATATACACCAATGCTTGCGATCTACTGGGCATACCTGAAAACGACCCTTGCGCTTCAGTTTCAATATCGCGTCGCCATGGCGATCTGGATGATCGGCGGGCTGCTTGAGCCGACGATCTACTGTGTCGTCTGGACAACCGTCGCGATCGCGAGGGGCGGCGAAGTGGCCGGCTACGATGCGGGTGAGTTTGCCGCGTATTATATTGTCCTGATGGTCGTCAATATGTGGACGTTCACCTGGATCATGCACGAGATGGGCTATCGCGTGCAGCACGGTGAGCTCTCCGCGATGCTCCTGAAACCGATTCATCCGATCCACAGTGACATTGCAGACAACATGGGCTACAAGACCCTGACCCTCTGCGTGCTGATTCCGTCAACGGCCGTGCTCTGGCTCCTGTTCAATCCCACGTTTGACATCGATTTAACAAATGTACTCCTCTTCCTGGTTTCGCTGATACTGGCGTACATCCTGAGGTTTTTCGTCGAATGGTCCCTTTCACTGGTCGCCTTCTGGACGACGCGAAACGAGGCGGTCAATCAGATGTACTACATGTTCAGCCTGTTCCTGTCCGGCAGGATCGCCCCACTGGACCTGTTGCCGGAATGGGCCCGAACAATAGCGGACGCGCTCCCATTCAAGTGGTCCATCGCCTTTCCCGTGGAGCTACTCCTCGGAAGGCTCAACCATTCGCAAATTTCACACGGTTTCCTGATGCAGGTCGTGTGGGTCATCATCGGATTCGGCATCGTCAAACTCATCTGGCACCGGGGCATCAAGAAATATTCCGCGGTGGGATCTTGAGAACGGCTTCGGCGACGGGTCTACGCCTATGCACAAACTGATTGTGATATGGACCTTTCTGAAGATAGGCATTCTCAACGAACTCGCCTATCGCGTCAACTTCTACGTCCAGATCTTTCAGTCCGCGGTGAGTCTTGTACAGGCGCTTCTTGGCGTCTACATCGTCTTTCTGCACACCGAAACACTGGGCGACTGGAGATCCTACGATCTGCTCGCCCTGATCGGCGTGTTCATCATTATCGGCGGGGCGATCTCTATCGTCATCCGGCCCAGTATGGCGCAATTGATGACGGACGTCCGTCGGGGAACGCTCGACTATACCCTCACGAAGCCTGAGGATGCACAGTTTCTGATCAGTATCAGCCAGTTTCGCATCTGGAAAGTCACGGATTTCGCCCTTGGCGGGAACGTGCTGATGTATGCGCTCTTCAAGAGGGGCGTGGATGTCGGCGCCGTGGACGCAGTCACCTTCGGCCTGGCCCTTTTGTGCGGCGCGGCCACGATCTACAGCTTTTTTCTGATCCTGTCAACCATCTCATTCTGGTATATAAAGGTCGAGAATATTCTCAACATCTTCGACTCGATGGTCCAGGCCGGGCGCTGGCCCATCGGCATCTATCCCTACTGGCTGCGTTTTGTCCTTACCTTCATCGTTCCTGTTGCGTTCGCGATTACGGTCCCCGCCCGGGCGTTGACCGGCCGGCTCGATACGGAGTCATTGACGGCGGCGGTCCTCGTGGCTGCCGGAATGCTGATCGCCTCGCGGTTGTTCTGGCGGTGGGGGCTCCGCCACTACTCCGGCGCCTCGGCCTGACTGAAACTCGGCCGGACCTGTGCGCGTACTGGACGACATCGTAGAGCATGGCGGCGGTAACCAGACAGGTCGGATTGCCGCGTAACGCTCTTCGCGGTAGTCCGCGCGTCTCCAGATCGGCAATACGGCGTCGCGCCATCGCCTGTATGTCTCCAGCGGATGTGCGCCAGAGACCTCTCGGCAGACCGCTCGCAGCGCCGGCGCCTGCACCCCGAGACAGGGCATCTCCGACTTCATATACGCCTGCATTACCGGCGCCACTCGTAGAAATGACTTGCACACCGGGCGGGTTTGGCGCACAATTAATAGGCAATCTTTCGGCCGGTCCGCCGATGAGTTTGTCCCGCCATCAACCATTGGCATCCCCTGCAACACAGGAGGTGTACTATGTCTGAGAAAAAGGTCAAGTCGTTCGCCGCACACGCCAAAGAAGCCCTCTGGAGGCAGGAGGGGTTGCGTCCCTATTTTTCCTATCGGGATCTGGGTATCAAGGACGCCACGGAGGCGAGAGTTCTGGCCCACATCATCCGCGCCCGGCAACCATGTACCGGACCGTTGGGCTATCACTCACACGATCTGGATTTTCAGATGGTCTATCTGATCAACGGGTGGGCCCGCCTCTACTTTGAGGACATCGGCGAGATTCGGGTCGAAGCGGGTGACGCGTGGTATCAGCCACCCGGTATCAGGCATGAAGTTCTCGAATACTCCGATGATTGGGAAGTGATCGAAATCACCATGCCGGCCGAATTTGACACCCATGAAGAACAGCGCTAGGGATTCACATGAGAGTCGGGTTCATTGGTCTGGGTAAGATGGGGCAGCCGATGGCGGCCAATATCCTGGATGCCGGGCACCCCTTGACCATCCATGATACCCGGCGTCAGACTGGCCACGACCTCGAGGCGGCGGGCGCGACCTGGGCTGAAAACGCGAAGGCGGTGGCGGTTCGATCCGAAGTGGTGTTATCCTCCTTGCCCAGCACCGAGGCGGTCGAGCAGGTCGTGTTGGCTGACGACGGGGTGTTTGCCGGTCTGGCCGGGGGATCGACCTACGTCGACACCAGCACCATCGCACCGTCGGCGATGCGCCGCATTTTCGCGCTCGGAGCGGAACGGGGCTTGCATGTGCTCGACGCGCCGGTCAGCGGTGGCATCTTTGGCGCGCAGGATGCTACGCTCACCCTATTTGTGGGTGGTGATGCGGAGGATCTGGAGCGGGTGCAGCCGGTGTTGGAGACTATCGGCAACAAGATCGTCCACATGGGACCCGCCGGATCCGGGAATGTGATCAAGCTGATCAACAACCTGATGATGTTCGTCAACTTCATCGGTGTGTGCGAGGGCGTGGCGATAAGTGCCAAGGCCGGGATCGATCTGCAACTGTTGCTGGATGCGGTTAAGGCGAGTATGGGGCAAAGCAGGGTGTTTGAACGCACCCTCTCGCTGTTCTTGAACAGCAGTCAAATGGGCTCAACCACTGATCTGGCAGTGAAGGATATGCGTCTGGGGGTTGAGCTTGGGTCAGAACTCGGGGTACCGCTGGAGGTCAGTCCGCTGGTCAGCGACCTCATTGTCCGGTTCCGCGATGGTGGTGACCGGGGACAGGATGAGTTTACCGACATGATACCGGATTTGCTGCTGCGGTCGGGCGTGGATGTGTAATCGATCAGCGGTGCTGCATCGCGATGGGCGAATCGTCGCTGAACCTGTCCTCGCTACATTTCTGATGCTCCCGAACGTGGCCATTAACAATCCATACGCAATCTCGTCAACTGGTCCGGAGCGAGTTGCGGCCCCTTAGCCTTCTTGTGTGGGCGCACGAAAAACATCACCCTCCACCTTTGAGCGCTTCATGAATATCTGCATCGTCGGCGCCGGAATCTTCGGCATGGCGGCGGCGCTGGAATTGCGCAACCGGGGCCACGGCGTAACGCTGATCGAACGCGGTGAAATCCCCAACCCGGAGGCGTCCAGCACGGATGTATCCAAGGTGATCCGCCGCACGAACTACCCGAACGAGACATACGTGGAACTCGTCACGCGGGCCGCGGCGCAATGGCGTGAGTGGCACAACCGAACGAGCCGGTCGATTTACTTCCAGCACGGCAAGCTGATCGTGGCGCGCGACCTGGAATCGGACCACGAAGCCCACGCGGGCTGGGAGACACTGAGCCGGATGGGCAAAGACGTCTATGAACTCACGGCCAGCCAGGCAGGCGAGCGATTTCCTCAGTTCACGGTTAGCGACCAGGACCGGATTTTCTTCGACCCCTGGGCAGGCTACCTGCGCAGCGGCCAGGCGCTGGCGGACCTGGCGAAGCTGGCGCGGAGCGCGGGCGTGACCATCCGCGAGAACACCCTCGTCACCGCAGTGGAAGAGACGCCAACCGGCGCCAGAGTCCGATCGGACACGGAGTGGCAGGACTGCGACCGCGCCGTCGTGGCGGCAGGTCCTTGGGTGGCCGAACTCCTGCCGGCCATGGAGAAACGCGTGCGCATTACGCGGCAGCAGATGGCTTACTTCGCGCCCGAGGATCCGGCGCCGTTCGAGCGCACGCGTTTCCCGGTGTGGTCAATCCTCTCGCCCGGCAACCTCTGGTACGGGTTCCCGTATCTGCACGAGGGGTTCGTGAAGGTGGCGGAAGACAGCAAGTGGGATGACGCCGCGGTCGACGTCCCGCGTGAACCCACCCCCGAGTTTCTGGCATGGGCCCGGGAGTTCGTCGCCCGGCGCATTCCCGGCCTCATTGCCGCGCAACTGGTTGGTGGCCGGTCCTGCCTCTATACCAACATGGCCAATATGGCCGACGAAGAGTTCGTCATCGACTGGGCCCAGGGATACGAGCGGGTGTTGATCGCGGGCTGTGGATGCGGCCACGGATTCAAATTCGGCGGCGCCATCGGTCCCGTGATCGCCGATGCGCTTGAAGACCGCGAGAACCCGCTGGGCGATCTGTTCAGGATTGGAAACCGCTTCGAGTAAGGGGGTCGATCCGATGGCAGCGCATCCGAGGGAAATCTACGACGACGCAATTGTGATCGACGGGTTAACCATCTGCAGCTGGGAAAGCGATGCCGTTTTCCGGCAATTTCGCGCCGGCAATTTCACGGCAATAAACGCCACCGTGTCCACGTGGCAGAACTTCATTCAGACGATGGCTCATCTCACGGCCTGGATGCGGCGGTTCCGGGAGCGCGACGACATCCTGCAGGTGAAATCGACAGCCGACATATATTCGGCCAAGCAGCAGGGCAAGACCGGGGTTATTCTCGGATTCCAGAACGCCTCTCCGATCGAAAACGAACTGGATCGCCTGGGCCTGTTTCTCGCGCTCGGGGTGCGGGTGATCCAACTCACCTATCACGAGACCAACCTTCTGGGCAGCGGTTGCTGGGAACGAAATGATGCCGGTCTGAGCAATTTCGGCGTCGATGCCGTCCGCGAGATGAACCGGCTGGGCATTCTCATCGATCTGTCGCACGTGGGTCCCAGGACGACGCTGGACGCGATCGAAATGTCCGAGCAGCCTGTCGCCATCACCCATGCCAACGCCCGCAGTTTCTGTGACCATCCGCGAAACAAGGAGGATGAAGCGCTGAAACGCCTGGCCGAAAAAGGGGGTGTCGTGGGCGCGACCTCGTTCGCGAACTTCCTTCCGCGGGGATTCGAATCCACAGTTGAGGATTTCGTCGACGCCATCGACGATATGGTAGAGCGGGTCGGCCTCGACCACGTCGCCATCGGCACGGATGCCACCCACGACCAACCCCTCGAATTCTGGCACTATCTCGGATCGCAACAGGGAACCAAATTCCCATCCACCTTCGCGGACGGCTCGGTTCCCTACACCGACCTGAGCTTCCAACCGAAGGGCATCGCGACGCCATCGGAGTTCCCGAACGTCGCCGAGGCGCTTGCAAACCGGGGCTACAACGCCGGGGAGATCACACAATTGCTCGGCGGCAACTGGATGCGCCTGTTCGAGCGGGTGTGGAACGTTTGAGATGCCGGCAGGTTTGAGACCTCCCCCGGCCCTGCAGATCGGACCACGATCCCTTTATCCGGGCTTTCCTTACTGTCGGGATGAAAATCCGGCATTTTCGGCATATTCGATTGCACGTTGTATTACATTGTATTATATTGTATTACATGAATACGACACTGACAGTACGGACGGACCCGTCCATGCGAGAGGCGCTGGAAAAGCGCGCCCAGGTTCAGGGATTGACGGTCTCAGAACTCGTCCGCAGGCTTCTCGAAGAAGCCATATCCGAGAGTCCGGTGGCAGAAAGAGCCGGACACCTTAGGGGGTGTCTGGAACTCTCCGATCCGGATTCAGACCCGTGGCGCAGGCATCTGCGTGAACGGAACTGGCGTCGATGACGTACTGGCTTCTTGACACCGGTCCCCTGGTCGCTTATCTCAATGCCGCAGATCCGGCTCACGATGACGTGGGAGACGCGCTCGACGGCTTTACCGGACAGCTCTGTACGACGTCTGCGGTCATCACGGAAGCCATGCATTTTTTAGCGCGAAACCGGTCCGGTCCCCGATTGCTGTCAGAATTCGTCACAACGGCCCGCATTCAGGTATTTGATTTCGCTCAGCCGGCAGCCTTGCGGTCGGCCGCGATCCTGATGGAGAAATACGCGGATACACCGATGGACTACGCAGACGCCACCATTGTGTTTCTTGCCGAACGCCTGGATTGCTTCGATATCCTCACTCTTGACCGTCGCGGCTTTTCGACCTATCGGGCTGCGGAAAATCGCGGTTTCCGACTGATTCCTGTGCCGTCGCCTTTACGGTGAGCCGAACGCCTTTCTCCATCCATGCCCCGGAACCACACCCCAGAGTTGCGTTTCAAATACAGAGACGCCTCCTCCACCGCTCCAGGAAAAAATCTTCGGACACCTCCATGATAGCGGGGAAAGTATTTATCCTCATCGAGTTGAGTGAACCGAACCACCGTGAAGACATTTCTGCTGGTGAATTCGATCGTGCCTAACGCTTCCGCGAATATTGCCGCTTTTTCCGCGGCCAGGACGTTTCTCCGGTCTCTTCGCGGATGTGTACCGATCCTCTTACTGGGCTTAGCCTTCGACGCCCATGCGCAACCTCGCGCGGAATATACGATCAGCGGGTACGTCGAAGATGCCTCCAATGGCGAGAAGCTCATCGGCGCCGCCCTGTACGAACCCACACTGCGCCAGGGCGCCATCACCAATCGCTACGGTTTTTTCAGTCTGACCCTGCCGGCGGATTCGCTTCGAATTGTGGTTTCGTACATCGGGTTTCGTAGCGATACCCTGGCAATCCGCCTGGACCGCGACCTTCGGATGGATCTCGCCCTCCAGCCCCTCCCCCTTGAAATGAAGACGGTTGAGGTAGAGGCAGAGCGGTTGGATCCGATCCAGGACCAGACTCGAATGGGCGTTGTCGACGTACCCGTAAGCCAGATCGAGAACGCACCGGTCCTCATGGGCGAAGTCGACCTGATGAAGACCCTGCAGCTTCTTCCCGGAGTTCAGTCCGGCGCCGAGGGTATGAGTGGCCTTTACGTTCGGGGCGGCGGTCCGGATCAGAACCTTATCCTGCTCGACGACGCCCCTGTCTACAACGCCTCCCACCTCTTCGGCTTTTTCTCTGTCTTCAACACCAGCGCAGTCAAGAACGTACAACTTACAAAGGCCGGATTTCCTGCGCGGTTCGGCGGGCGCCTTTCCTCCGTTCTGGAGGTTGCCATGAAGGACGGCAACATGCAGACGTTCGAAGCCGAAGGCTCCATCGGTCTTGTGGCTTCCCAGGTGACCCTGCAGGGGCCTATACGCAAAGACCGGACCTCATTCATCGTTTCGGCACGGCGGACGTATATCGATCTGCTGATCCGTCCCTTTCTGGATCCCAACGAGCGGGGTGGCTATTTTTTCTACGATATCAACGCCAAGGTGAACCACATCCTGTCGCCCCGAAACCGTGTTTTCCTGAGCCTGTACGGCGGTGACGACCGTTTCTGGAGTGACATTAAGAACGAGTACACCACCGGCAACTATCGTAGCGAAGAGGCGACGTCCGCGGATTTCGGCTGGGGCAACTTCACTTCGACGCTGCGCTGGAACATCCTCTTCAGCAACCGGCTCTTCGGCAATCTGACCGCGATCTTCAGCCGCTATAAGCTTACCTCGGACATCGACGATCGCTCCACGACACGTGACGAGGACGTCCACGAGACCGAGACCCTCAGTCTGCGCTACCACTCCGGCATCCGGGACTTCGGCCTTAAACTGGATCTCGACTACATTCCCAATCCCGCCCACTATATCCGCTTTGGCGGCAACGGCACCTACCACACATATAGCCCCGGAGCGGCGCAGTACAGATTCAACCCCGCCAGCGGCGCCCCTGAGGATACAACACTTGGCGCTGCCCAGGCGACGGACGCACAGGAGTTCGGACTGTACGTGGAGGACGACGTCCGCCTATCCAAACGGCTGAGGGCCAACGTGGGGCTGCACGCCTCCGGCTTCACTTTGGACGGCTCGCGCTTCGGATCCTTGCAACCCAGGGTATCGACACGTTTCCTTTTGAATTCGCGGTGGGCCCTTAAAGCGTCCTATGCCCGGATGCGCCAGTATATCCATCTGCTCTCCAACAGCACCATCGGTCTCCCCACCGACCTGTGGCTTCCGGCCACCGATCGCGCGCGTCCCGAGGGGTCGCGGCAGGTCGGCCTCGGCCTGGCGGGAACGTTGAAGCAGGGTCAGTACGAATTCAGCCTGGAGGCCTATCACAAGACCATGACCGACCTGATCGAGTACCGGGAAGGCGCGACCTTTCTGGCGGGGTTCGGCGAACACCAGGACTGGCAGGACAAGGTGGAAACGGGGCGTGGTCGGTCCTACGGCGTCGAAATGTTCGTACAAAAAAAGCGCGGCCGCACCACAGGCTGGATCGGGTACACGCTTTCATGGACCACGCGCCGTTTCGCCCAACTGAATGAGGGACGGGAATTTCCCTTTCGCTACGACCGCCGGCACGACGTTGCGCTGGTCCTGACCCATCAGCTGACGCGCATCACGAACGCCTCGTTAAACTGGGTGTACGGAACCGGCAATGCGATTACCATACCCGTCGCGCGTTACTATGACGAGTACGTCAGAGGATCAATTGGAGGACACGAACTCTGGACCCCCCGCGTGCTGCCCTATGAAACCAGGATCTACGAAGACCGCAACGGCTTCCGAATGTCCGCCTACCATCGGGTTGATTTCGGGTTCAACTTCGACTGGTCCAGGCACGGATTCCGTGTGGGGGCCTACAATGCATACAATCGAAAGAACCCCTATTTCATTTATTTCGACGATTTCCGTGACTCCCAGACGGATTCCAGGGAGTACCAGGCCAAACAGGTGACCCTGTTTCCGGTTCTGCCGTGGATCAGTTACCGTTTCAAGTACTGATCGTCGAGGTCCAGCCATGAAGAACACATGCTTCAGAATCTCGATTCTCGTCCTCGCGTTCTCAGGATGCGAGTTGATCATCAACCCTGATTTGCCTGAACACACGCCTCGACTGGTGATAAAGGCCTTCTTCACCCCGGACGGAGGATGGGCGGCATCCGTCAGTCGGTCCGTCGGCATTCTGGAACCCTCGCCCGGGCCCGAGCGATTGGTTACCGGCGCCAGCGTGGAACTGCTTTCAGACGGCCGGATCATCGATCGGTTACTCTTTCTCGACCGGGAAAGGGCGTATGCAAGCGAAAAACTACTGCAAACGGGCAGGTCCTACTCGTTGCAGGTGTCAGCGCCGGGCTTTGAGACCGTCCATGCGACTGACAGCGCACCCTCACCCGTACCGACGTCCATCGAATCGTATCGCGTGGAGACCACCGATCCTGCTCCCGGGGAACCTGGCGTGTCGGCGATCACGGATTTCCGGATAACTCTTCAGATTCAAGATCCACCCGGCGAGGAAAACCGATATCAGATTCGTGTCATTGCTCCGGATCGGTCGGGTCGATTCGATCTACGTTTTTCAACGAAGGACCCGTCCATCATCGCCGACAACCGGATTGAAGATCCTGTTCTTGAAGGCGTCGAGCCGTTTGTGGGTTCCGAGCCGTTCTTCAAGGATGTTCTCTTCGACGGGGAATCCCACGAAATTGAGTTATCGTCCACTAACTACACGGTAGAGGCGAGCCTCGAGCGTCGAATCTGGGTCGAAGTCCGATTTGTGAGCGAGACTTATTACAAGCACCTCCGAAGCGCTCTGCTCCACAAAACCACCGACGACAACCCCTTTGCCGAACCGGTGAGAATTCACAGCAATATTGAGAACGGGTACGGAATATTCGCGGGTTACAGCGCGCGCACCTTCGAACTCACATTCTGAGGCGAATCTCGCAAAACGGGTCTTCGGACACCTGGTTGTGGAACGTTATATGCGTCTTCCGCCGGGTAGTTCTGCTTAGCCGGTCAAAGAGGACAATCACTGAGATCATGGCTCCGGATACATCCACATGGCATCAGAAGCACCGGAACAAGCGCACCTCGAAACATGCTGTTCCGCGTCGATTCATTGCCGCCTCCTGGTATGGACGGAAAACGGCCAATGTTGGATCGAAAGCCAGATTGCTCCGTCTGGTTGTCTGTATGCTGATGATCGGCTTGGTCCCCGTCCCCGTGCGCGCTGAAACGGAGGCAGGCGGCAAAGCAGTCTCCGCCGAAGTCGGGTATGTCGCGGATTTGCTTCGAAACGCCTCCGGCGGCATCCGGAACGGCTCGGCCTATCTGCAGAACGTCGATGCGACGATCGAGTTCGACCTTGGGCGGATATTTGGAAGTGGGGGCGGGACGTTGTTCGCGTATCTGCTCTGGAACAACGCGTCGACGTTTTCGGATCGATACCCCGGCGACGCGCAGGTTGTCTCCAACATCGACGTGGAGCAGGCGTTCCGACTTTACGAGTTCTGGTACCAACTTTCCTTTACGGAACAGCTGAACCTGAAGTTCGGACTCTACGACCTCAACAGCGAATTCGACGCCGTTAATTCGGCGGCGTTATTCCTGAACAGTTCTCACGGAATCATACCCACCTATTCCCAAACCGGAGAAAACGGTCCGTCGATTTTTCCGGCGACGTCGCTGACCGCGCGACTCGAGTGGAATTTCGGAAACAATCTGGTGCGATATGCGCTGCTCGACGCAGTGCCCGGCGATCCCCACAATCCCTCTGCCACGGCGATTAAATTAAGCAGCCGGGAAGGGGTTTTGCATGCCTTCGAATACACCCATGAATTTTCCGGCGCGCTGCGGTTGGGGCTTGGCGCATTCTCTTATAGTGCGGAATTCGAATCGCTTCGTGAAACCGACGCGTGGGGGAATCCCGTGCGTCGCGGCGGCAATCGCGGCTGGTACGGATTTGCCGAAGGTACGCCCTACGCGGACGCCGCCGAACGACGGTCCGTATCGGCTTTCATCCGCTACGGAACCGCGAACGGCGCCCTCTATCCTTTCGCGAACTACCTTGGCGCCGGGACGGTCCTGTCAGGATTCGTACCCCGCCGGCCGGACGACCAGATCGGAGTTTCCCTGGCGTTGGCGCGGTGCGGAGCGGATTTCGGGGCCGCCAACAACGCGCGAAGCCACGAAACGGCAATCGAAATTACGTATCTTGTGGGAATCAACGACAGGTTGCGGATCCAGCCTGATATTCAATATATCATCAACCCCGGCGCCGAAAGGACGCTCGAGAACGCACTGGTGCTGGGCATCCGGCTGGAATTGAACCACGGATTCCATCATCGCTAGCGTTCAGCACGGCCTCGTGCCTTCTCGGCGCTCCAGCCATTCCTCATTCCACAACTGGTCGATAGACAATGTGCAGCATGAGCTGTAACCGCGGTGAACGAAAATCCCGAGAACACGTACTAACCGGAGGTTGACAATCTTCCAGGCTCGTCGACAACCGCCCCACCGGTACCCGACTGTTTGCGTAGCGAAGACTTTCTGATGACCGATATACCCTCTCCGATCCGGTGCCCCGGGCGATTGGAAAGGCCGAATAAAAGATATGAAAAAGAGGGAGTTGAAGGCGGTTGCCTTCAACTCCCTCTTTGATTTTCCACGTAAATAATATAACAAAAAATCGCCCAAAAGTCAAGCACATAAATTTTTTAATAATAGGTAGTTAGAGTCCTTTTTTCTGTTGAATTCGTGCGTTGGGTGACCTATCTTAATCGGGCAGGCATCCAGGATACATTTTTCCAAATATGCATACATGAAGGGAGCGTCGTATGCTGCCGCGATCGGACCTCGATTTTTGGGACCGACGCGAGAACGCCACAGCGATCAGGGTAAACCTGCGTTGGGCATGGCGCCACATATGGGCTCATGCGAGGATGGCGGCGCTTTGTCTGATCGGCGCGCACATCCTGCTGGGCATCCAACCCGCCCTGCTCATCCACGTCACCAGGAACCTCGTCGACACCGTGGTCGACCTGGCCGACGGCGGGACCTCGGGCTTCGGCGACCTCCTCCCGTGGCTGATTGCCTTCGGCGTGATCCTTCTACTCACCAGAGAAGTGCTCTGGAACGTGCGGGACGTCCTCCATCTCCGGCTGGAACAGAACCTTTCTCATATCATGGGCCGCCGACTTCTGGAACGTTCCGCCCGGCTGCCCCTGCTGTTCTTCGACGTCAGCGGGACGTACGACCGCCTCGAGCGGGCCCACGATCCCGGGCAAAAACTGGATCGGCTGTTCTTCACGACCCTGCACGTATTCGAGGCCGCGATCAAGGCTGTCTCCGTGGCCGCCATGTTCGCCTCGGTTTCGCCGTGGATTACCCTCGTCCTGCTGGCCGTACTGGCGCCGCAGGTTCGTCTGGATATGGAGCAGAGCCGGAGGTTTATGGCTTTCACGTACGGCGAGACGCCTGAGGAGCGCCGGGCCGGTTACGTCGACCGCATCCTGACGGGGCGGACCGAGCAGAAGGAGATGCGTCTCTTCGACCTGCACGCGCCGCTCACCAAACGCTGGCGCTCGACGCGACGGGCACTGAGGGAGCGGCTGTTGGACCAACGCCGGCGCCAGGTCATCGGAGGCCTGCCGGCCACCGGGTTGCGTGTCGCCGTGGGCCTCGGCGTGGCCGTCGTCCTCGCGTACCTGCTCGGAGGCCGGGTACTCACACCCGGACAATTCGTGGCGCTGTTTCAGGGTGTCGGCGACATGCTCGGCGCAGGAGGCAGTCTTGGCTTCAACTCCAGAGAGTTGCAGGCTCGTTCGGCCGAGGTCGGCTACGTAAGGGGTTTCTTCGACATGTCCGACGGCGTCGAACCCAAGACCCAAACCCCTGGTGATAAAGGGGGAACCCCGTTCGCCGCGTTTCCGAGGCCGATTAAGAGTGGGCTTATCGTCGACAACGTCCACTTTGCCTACCCGGCAGCCGCTTCCGGGGATTCGGCCCTGCCCGTCCTGCAGGGAGTCAGTTTCCACCTTGCGCCGGGCGAACGCGTCGCCCTCGTCGGCGACAACGGCGCCGGAAAGTCCACGCTGGCCAGGATCCTCCTCGGTCTCTACCCTCCCACCGCGGGGCGCGTGGCAGCCGACGGTCTGGACTATGCTGACATTGACCCCGACAGCCTGTCAGACGCCGTAAGCGCCGCTTTCCAGGACTACTGCCGGTTCGAACTCACCCTGGAACAATCCATCGGCATCGGCACACTGGGCACTTCGGGTGACGGACCAGCCGCCGAACTATGGCCCTCGTGGCTGCAACCGGACATGGCGGTGGTTCGAAAGGCCGGGCGCCGCTCTGGCGCCGACGAGCTCTCGGAACGGCTTCCCAATGGTTACGACACCCCGGTCGGGCACGTCCTCGACGGGGGGCAGGGGCTGTCCGGCGGCGAATGGCAGCGCATCGCCATCGCCCGTGCCTTCACCCGTGATCCGGAGTTGCTCGTTCTCGACGAACCGGCCGCGGCCCTCGATGCCGTGGCGGAGGCAGCGCTGTACCGGCAGTTCGCCGAACTCCTCGAGGGGCGAACCGCCCTGCTGATCAGCCACCGGCTCGGCTCCGCGCGCATGGCCGATCGCATCCTTGTGCTGCGGCACGGTCGCATCGTTGAGGACGGACGGCACGACGACCTGCTGGCGACCGGAGGCGTGTACGCCGGCATGTGGGAGGAACAGGCATCGTGGTACCGGTAGAACCCGATCCCATTCTGACGCGTCCTCGCGGGCCCCGCACCCTCCTCCGATTCCTGGGCTGGATGATCCGCGCCGAGCCGGGGAGGGCCATCGCCGCATTGGGGCTGGATCTCGCGGTAGGCGTGCTGCCGGCCGCAATGGTCTGGGTCGTACGGGAACTGTTCGATCGTGGCCTCGGCGTGTACGAGGGCCAGCTACCGGTCAATGCCATGCTTCCGTGGCTGGCCCTGTGGGCGGCCGTTATCGTGGCGGAAACCGGCATTCAGACCTGGACCCGATTGATTTTGCTCGAGCGAGTGAAGCAGGAACTGGAAGATCGGCTGCTTGAGCAACTCCAGGTCAAGTCCCGGGCGATTCACCTGGAGACCTTCGAGCGGGCCGACTTCCACGACCTCCTGCGCCGCGCCCAGGAGGCAGCCAAACCCGGCTTTTTCCTGAACCTCTTCGGCGAAATCCGATCAATTCTTACCGGAGCCGTGACGGCGGTTTCCGTCGCCGTCGTTGTCGGGCTCTGGAACCCGGTACTCCTCCTCGCCGTCGTGCTGGTCTCATTGCCGCCTCCCCTGATGAGCATGATTCACGACCGCGGCAGGTTTTACACGTTTCGACGGTCGACGCAGGCGCAGCGGCTGCGCGGGTACCTGGAAAGGACGCTGACGGAGCGAGAGGCCGCCAAGGAGGTGCGGGTGTTCGGCCTGGGTCCCGCCCTGACCGGCTGGTGGGAGTTCCTCTACTGGCGAGTTGCCGATGCCATCTATCAACAGCTTCGCAGGAACTGGGTCCTTCGAGGTTTCCTTTCGGCGTTCAGTCTCCTGGCGTTCGCCGCCGGCGTTGGATGGTCGGCATGGGCGGTCCTCGAGGGTGGGCTGTCGGCGGGACAGTTCGCCGCCATGATCGTCGCTCTGCGCCAGGTGCGCCAGAGCGTCGACGGGGTCATCGGCCGGATTGGATACCTTGGCATCCGGCTGTTAAACATCGCCGACCTGTTCATCTACCTGGACCTTGGCCCTGAAGAGCCGACCGGCGGAGCCGAGATCGCATCACTCAAGGGAAGCACGATCGTAACCAGGGACCTCTCCTTCCGCTATCCCCAGGCAGAGCGTCACGCTCTCAACGAAATCACCTTAACCATCCGACCCGGTGAGAGGATCGCCCTGGTCGGCGCGAACGGATCCGGTAAGACCACCCTCGTCAAGCTCCTGCTGGGGCTGTTCCACCCCACCGCCGGCGAACTGGACTACGGCGACCTCGCGGCAAACCGGACGAACCGGGACCAGTTCTGGAACCGGTCCACGGCGGTCTTCCAGGATTATACCCGTTTCGCCTTCACCCTGGGTGAAAACATCGGTTTCGGCCGATGGGAGCGGATGCAAGAGCCGGGCAAAATCGAGCGCGCGGCGCGCCGAGGCGGGGCGGACGCCGTGGCCAGCCGGCTCCCGGAGGGATATGAAACCCTGCTTGGCAGGGAGTTCGAAGGCGGCACGGAGTTGTCGGGCGGGGAGTGGCAGAGGGTTGCGATTTCGAGGGGTTTCATGCGGGACGCCGACCTCGTCGTCCTCGACGAACCCACGGCCTCCCTGGATCCGAAGGCCGAGGCCGACGTGTTCCGGCGCTTTCTCGCCATGGCCGGAGGGAGAACCACGATCGTGGTCTCCCATCGGCTGGGCTCGGCGCGGATGTGCGACCGGATCCTCGTCCTCAAGGAAGGCCGGCTCGTCGAAGCAGGAACCCACGACGAACTGGTCTCCCGAAGCGGAGAGTACGCCCGGATGTGGGCGCTGCAGGCGGGATGGTATGGAGAGTAGAAGACGTATTAATTCGGGATATATTGCTTGCGCTTCTTCGACATGGACCCCTCCTTCACGGAATTGGTGGCAGCCGCCCGGCGTCATTCCCGTACCAAAAAAACCGCCTGCCTTAGCAGCCCGTTGAAAAAGTCCATCCGGTCTGCGGCCGGCTCTTGTGGCCGAATTACTGCGTTGCTCGGCCTCGCCTGCAGAGCAACTTTTCAACGGACTGCTAAGCCTTCTGGACGTGGGCGGTATTCTGGGAGCCACTTGATTTATATGTTTGTTCCGGATCGAACCCTATCCAAATATCTGTCAGATTCATCATGTGATTCTATGTATAGAATTCGAGCATTGTTTTCTTCGATCACAAATCCTATTCGATGTTTTTTCCCAATGCGAGCGGTCCAAACATCGTCTACCTTCTTGAGCCTCCTTCCCGGCAGAACGACTTGCTCCTGGAGTTCTTTGTAAAATCTCCCAAGATTGTTTCTTGTGTTTGGGGGTAGTTTTCTGGCAGATTTCTCGACGCTTTTGTTGTGGTACTCTATTTGTTCTATGGGTGGAAATCGATACCCATGCACATTCAACCCCGCAGCTGGGCGATCGCTTCATCCACTGAATAGATGCCTCCAGTTGCGGGCTGGTTTTTCCGATGGAGAATTATGATATACCATCGAATTTCTCGAATCAATGCTTCAAGCGACCGAAGATTGTCCATGACCCCCTTGGTTGAATCGAATAGTGGCTCATCGAATTCCTCGAATAACTCTAACATCGGGGAAATCTCATCGATCATTTCCTTTGCCATGGCTTCTCCGCTATTCATCCCCTCGATTGCAGTTTTCGCATCACCATTACACAGACCCAGATATTCTTCCGGGTTTTTCTCCAGGAAATCCAATCCCCTTCTCAATTCTCCGACGGCTTCGCGGGTTAGAGAATCAAGCTGACTCAAAGCTTCCCTGGTCCTGGAAGATAGTTCTCTAAAATTGGCCATCCTCCGCTTCAGGTCTCTTATTTGCCCCTCTTTCCCGCTAATAGGAAGCGTATCGCCTTGCGCCCAGATAGAAGCAACCTGCGACATACACGACATATCTAAGACTGCGGGCATGTCCTACCTCCCTTTATGGGGGAACATTTCCGACGGGTATGTAAAAAAAGTATGTCCACTGATCCCGCATGTCAAGCCATTTTCCCCAAAAACCCTTTATATCTACATGACACTTTTGCGGCATCCGATAGTTTAGTATGTCAATCGCATTAATTCCGAAGCGATGGATCATGCCGTTGATCGCGGAACGACCATAGTTTGAACTCGCCGCGGCCGCGTTTAAGCTTGTCGCGCAAGGGCGCAAGCCGGTTGGGGTCGACTTGCCGGGACCGCAGGAAAAATCCGTCCGGGCGCTCTTCCAACTCAAGCTGGTCGCCGGGCCCGACCCCCAGTGCATCCAGCACACTCTCGGGAATGGTCACCTGCCGCCGCCAGTTGATCTTGAGGATCATCCATCTCTCCCTACGGCACTGGAATAAGGCAACTCATTTGATATGTATTACCGCCGGTTTCTCCAGACCCGCTTCGGAAGCCGCGTTATGGAACAGATTGACAACCGTCGGATGGCAGGTAAAAACCAGCACCTGGTTGGTTTTGGATAGCTCCGTGAACGCGGTGGCGGCCCTGAGCGCGCGATCGGGATCGAAGTTCACAAGGATCTCGTCCACAACGACGGGGAGCGGCTCCGTTCGCTCCCCCAGTTCGCGGATCAGCCCGAAACGGAGCGACAGGAACAGTTGCTCCCGCGTACCCCGGCTCAGTTCGGACGGCTGCTTCGTCCGGCCGTCGGCGTCCGTCACCGTTATCGTCTGTTCACCGAGGGGCGCGTATACCTGCCGGTACCGTCCATCGGTGATCGCAGTGAAGAATTTCTCAGCGTGACGGACGACTCCCGGCTGGCGTTCTTGCTCGAACTTTCGCCGCGCTTCTTCAAGCAGGTTACGGGCAAGCGTTAGCCGGGTCCATTCCCGGGCGTGGTCCTTGATCTGCTCCAGGAGTACGTTTCGCTCCATCCGAAGTCGGGACGACTCTTCCTCGCCCATGAGCCCTTTCAGATCGGCCCGGATAGAGCCACGCTCTGTCGACAACTCCTCACGTCGGGCGTTGGCAATGGCCCTTTCTTCCTCCAGCCCGTCTATCTCGTCGGCGATAGACTGGGAATCCGTGTCAGCGAGATCGACCTTTAGGTTTTCTAGCGGTTTGCCCGGACCGCTAATTCGCTGAAGACGGTCAAGCGCCGCACAAGCCTTCTCTTCGAGTTCCGTTCGCTTTTCGGATAGACCTGCGAGCACGCGGAACGCTTCGGCGTCCTCAGCGCCGCCTGATTGGAGTAGGTGGTCAAGCTCCTCTTCTGCCTTTTGGAGGTCGCTCCTGCGCTCTTCCAATTCGCGCTCGGCGTCCTTCAATTCGAGTTTCGCGTCGGTCCGATTTCTTACGCTCTCCCGAACCTCTTCCATCAACTCGACCAGCCTGTCCGCGGCATCGGCAACGGTGCGCCAGTCGCTCCGATCGAAGGTGACGCCGAAAGCCCTGGCAAGCGGCTCGACAGCCTCAACGTATTCGTCGATGTCCTTCCGGATGGCCTCGATGCGCTGCTGCCAGCTTCGCACATCTTCAAGGTGGCTGTGTCCAAGTTCGACCTGACTTTGCAGCACATCGGCCGTCTCTGGTGTGAAGGTTTCCAACAGACCACGCGCCGATAACCATTCGTTCCATTCACGCTGCGCCGGGTCCAACTGCCGCTCCGCATCCTCGACGCCGGCAGCGGACTCTTCGGCACGGGTCTGTCTCTGCTCTACCAGGTCTTTCGCGCCCTCGAGCGCATCATTGAGCCGAGTCCGTTCCCTGAGCCTGCCCTCCTGTTCGTCAATGAACGCCTCGGCGGCGAGGAGGGACGATTCATCTATCACTTCGAGGCCGAGGGCCATTGCGTCCTGCATCATCCTGGACTGGAGATCCTCGATGTCCGCTTCGGCGCGGCGCAGGGACTCGCGAATAGGGCCTGCGAGCGGCGATTCCCCGGCAACCATTGGTCCGGACTTTCGAGATACAAACAGGTATATGCCCACGCTGACAAGCGCAATGCCAGCCGCGGCGCCGATATATAGAGTCGTTCCGCCGAGAACCCCTCCTGCGATCAGGAGCCCAAACCCGAAAACGAGGCTGATCGCCGCGACGGTCCTGGCACCGCCTGCCGCTCCGTCCGAGGTTGCTGCACTCTCCAAGCCATCGAGTTGAGTCTGCAGATTCCGCACGTTCTGTCGCTGCCGGCCGATTTCATCGAGTTGCGCTTTTGTGGCGCGCGCCAGGTTGCGTTGCTGTAGTATCTGCTCTGCATCCAGACCCGGCGTCATGGACGCCTCGAATTCTAGTTGCGCCTTGCTCTCCGCGTCTATGGCCTCCTCCAATGCGGCCCTGTCCTGACCGAGTCTCGACCTGCGGCTCGAATACTCCGCGGAAGCGTCGCGCAATCGCTCACCATGCTCGGAGATCTCCTGGCGGACGGCTAATGAGAGATCGAATTCTTCCAACCGGGCATCGTCCCAGTCGGGTCCCAGGCCTTTCATGGTTACGGCCAGGGTTCTCATATGGCCTTCAAGCTCGGTCTCGCGTTCCGGGAGGTCTTTGACAGAGCCATGGAAAGCAGTGCGACCATTTTGCAGACGGCGGACGTCGGCCGAGTACTCCAGAATAGCCTCGTGCTCTACCCGGACGTCCGCTGCGCGTTCGGCCTCAGACACTCGTTGTTCCGCTGACTCGTACTCCCGCCGAGCGGCCCTGACGCGCTCCTGTAATGCTTCCAGCCGATTCACACCATCCGCGGGGAAGGTGTCGATAGCCGGTATGCCAGCCAATTCTTGCTCGGCGGATTTCAGGTCATTCCAACCGTCCCAGGCATTCTGAAGCGCTATCTGACGGTTATACCGAGAGTGAATCTCTCGCCGCCGGACAGCCAGACTTTCGAGCTCGACCTCGACCTGTTGAAGGCGATCGGCCAGTTCCCCGTAATTTGTCGCGATATTTGCGACATCCCGCAGCCTGTCGTCTATCTTTTCGATATTACTGTAGACCTCGTATGCCTTTTGGCTGCTCCCACCTTTTAGAAAAATTCCTGCGCGAGAGGACTCGATCGACCTCACGGCGTTCGGAAGTGAAGTTACGCCCATGCCTGCACTATATATCTGGCTGTTGACGTTCGCGTCCCTCAGCAAGTCTTCGCTGTAGAGATCGTCGAGGGTGAACGCGAATACCCGCTCAAAGACGTCCCGTGAGTGGTGCCCCAGCAACTTCGCCAGTTCAGATTCCGGTAGCATGTCGCCTGTTGCCAAAGTCAGGGCAACGTCTCCGCCATAACTCTTTCCCGTCGTTCTGCGCACGTCGTACACACCACCGTCCGTGCCTTCGATAGTGATGTGTCCTCCATAACTCCCCCCGGCCAACGCCGGATAGGGGTTGACCTTCCCGCTCTTGCGGGGAAATCCGAAAAGCACCCTTCGGACGAACTCCAACAGCGTGCTCTTGCCCGCCTCGTTGGGACCGTAGAGGACGGTCACGGATCGCTCCAGCGGGCCAAATTTCGTGCCTGTGAACTGACCGAACCCGTCGATGCGAATGTCGCGGATCTTCATGCGTCGTCATCCCCTGCCAGCAGGTTTACGACGATTGCCTCAGCCTCATCGATCAACGTAGAAAGGTCATCGTTGCCAGGGGCGTGGTCGGATAGATGCTGGCGATAACGACGGTGCTGGTAGAGATCGGAAAGTCCATCCTGCAGACGGGCTAGTAAGTCGGGGTCTTTCTTCGCGCGATCCGCGGTCTTGAGCACCTCGGCCAAAAAGTCGGAGCCTTCGACGCGCTCCTCCCGGTCGAACCGGGCCGCGGTCTCGTCTTCGATGCGCTCACACCACGCGAAGGGGGCACGTTTCGCCCATTCGCGGTTTATGCTTTCCATAATATCTTCTATGAAGCCGGTCTGTCGAAGTCCGTTATATAGACCACCCCTACCAGCCAACGCGATTCTCAGCACAACTGACGCGCCGTTCGCGGCATTCAAAGCGTCATCAATGCTCTGGTGGATCCCGTCAATCAGGTCCTGCTCCGCGTCCATTTGGGAGATGTCCAGTACGGTCCGCTCCCACCGCACAATATCAACGGACCTGAAATCCAGGCGGACTGCGCCGTCATCGTCCACCTCGACAAGATACACGCCGCGTGCGCCGCGCTCGTTGGGATGCCTGCCCTGGGGGTTGCCAGGATAGACCACGGTCGGGGTCCGTTCTCTGAGTACCTGCCTGGTATGCACGTGTCCGAGCGCCCAGTAGTCTATCCCCGACAGTTCAAGATCGTCGAGCGAGCAGGGCGCGTAGTTTTCATGGGCGGCGTCGCTACCTACATTGGCGTGCATCAGCCCGATGGAAAACATCTCCGGATTTCCCCTGCCCAACCGTGGCACGAGATTTTCGGCGACGTCGCCCGTGGCGTGACTGATTCCATGCACGACTCCGCGACCTGGATCTTTCTTGAGAATCGGTACGGCCTCAGCCTCCTTCAGAAAGCGCGTACAGCTTTTCGGATAGACCAGACGCGCCTCCCAACCGTCGAGCGGATCGTGGTTGCCGTGGCAGACGAAAGAACGTATACCGGCCTCGTCCAGCCGTTTCAGGCCATCTGCGAACTTGAGTTGCGCGCGCAGGCTCCGATCGGCCGAGTCGTACACGTCGCCTGCGACCAGCAGCGCGTCCACACGCTCGTCGATGCACAGGTTGATGATGTTCTCGTAGGCGCCGAAGGTCGCGTCCTGAAGTGCGTCGGCCACGTTGTCGGGCGCAACGGCCTTTATCCCGATAAAGGGGCTGTCCAGATGCAGATCAGCGGCATGTATAAAGCGGAGATGGGACATGTGTCTCCATTAACTGCGTTTGAAACGTCGTTCAGCGGTTGTTGAACAACAGTATGAAGACGTTAGTATCGATCAGAAAACGGTCTGTAGTCATTGATCCCACCCACGTTTCCATGAATTCCGAAGATTGCGCTGTAAACCAACGGGGTCGTCGACGTCTCTAAATGCCCTGATCTTGCCGGCGAGACTCATCAGGCCATGATGGGTTTGTGAAATTTGACTCTCGTCGTCTTTCAGGTAGACAACGACGCGGGCTTTCCGACCGAAAGCTTCGCGGAAATCCTTTGGCAACGTGCCGTCCGCCGGGATCACAATGTCTCTATCGATTGATTTCAAGTTTGCACTTCCTGTGCGGAAAACGTGCACTCGGGCGCGTCGGCAACGGTGCCGATGCACGGAGTCACTGTCACTCGAATCCGGATGACCTCATTATGCTGAAATCTTCAATCGTGCTCCCATCCGGAACCGTTTTCCATTTCACACCTTCAAATGAACTTCTCAGGAGACACTTGAAATATCTCCGCCAACTTTCGCGCGGTTTTCAGGCTGATTGACCGGGCTTCTCTCTCCATATTCGAGATATGCTGGCGAGGAACGCCCCCGAGCATCTCGCCCAGCCTTGTCTGAGTCAACCCGTGATTCTCCCGGTAAATCCTAAGATTGTCGCCCGGTGTCATTCCGGATTTGACGCTCCGATACCAATCTGTCTCAAAGACGTTGAAACGCTCTTCGTCGGCATTTCCATAGAGTTGAATCTGTTCTCCGTATTCCTCTTTCAATACGGACATCAGCTTGTCGGGAATCACTCCTTTAATGTTGATCTCAATTTGGGGCGTTTTCACGACTGCCTGCATAGTAGACCTCAATGGTTTTTGAATTTTTCAATCAAGACCAGCAGACCACCCAACCGCGCGTGACGTGGTTGTGGTATTTGTCCGATCCAGGTTCGCTGCAGTCGGGCCAATCGTTTCTCATCGGCCCGGTATCGCTCAGATCTTCGACAAGGTTTGCTACCGGTCGTATGAACCGAATCAGGCAGCCTTCGAATACGCCGTGGGAGGCTTCTAATAATGTGGATTCGATACATTCAAAGTAACCATTTAGTAGTTACATGTCAAATTAAAACCATGTCCTCATCCAGCCGATCTGAATACCTCTCCGTTCAATCGCGCGACCCCCTGCTTAAGACCCTCGTCACCGAAAAGTGCCTCTCCATTTCCTGCGGCGGAGAAGATAACATGTGCAAACTGCGTGCCATCGCACAGTAAGCACAATGTCAGCCTTGAAGCCCCTGCGGCAGACGCCAGGCATTTCGTCTATCCATAGTAGATTCCAGACGCAGTTCACAGACCAACTACGAACCATAAGAAAACTTATGTGTTCGCAAATTTTCTTATGGTTGGCGTGCGCAGCGACGGTAAATGTAACCTGGTTTGATCCCGTCGCGATACATATCTGTCACACGGCTCCTTCACCCGGTCCAGCAACCGGAGGCCAACCTCGGCCAATCGAGGGGCTTTGTAACGACCGCGTAGACCCATGCGGTCCGCCAGATTTCCTTTACAAGAACCGGCGCCAGTACCCGGCGGTAAAGACTTCGACCGCCGGGGCGGAAGCCTTCCAGGCGGTCGATGGCGGGCAGGCGGGTCTCGGGATCGTCGAATACGAGCAGCTCCCCGTGCACGACGCCCCGGCCGCTCGCGGGGCTTTCGGCCAATCGCCGAGGATTGATGTGACGGCACAGGCGTACCTGCGCGGCCGCGTCGGCTATGGGGTCTGCGGTTCCTTCCGCGAGGATATCCTGCTCCGGTACCTTGAGAAAAGGGATGCGATCGGGCCTGATGTAGAGGTGTCCGCGAACCAGCGCCTTTTCAATCGCCAGCACGCCCCGACAGTAGCCGTTGTGGTTCGAGTACCCGCGTTTGAGCGTGCCGTAGACGAAGAGGCTGATCGACGTTCCGGCAGGGGGCTCATTCGCGGGTGCCGCATATGTCGTCGCACGAATCGGCGACGGATGCCTTGCTTTGCGACCCGACCGGCCCTGTTGGATCGGCCCAGACAACGGTTCGGCGCGGGTGTCTGCGCTTTGTGCCATCGGCGCACCCCATTATGCGCTTTGCTTTACGATACCCTATCGATATGTTGTCCGGGCAGGCGCTATTCCGTCTACTCAGGCGGGTTACGGAGGTCCGTCACCGACACCGGAGTCCGGGTGACCACAAGGGGCGCCCCTACAAGACGACGGGGAGTGGTGGAAAGGCGAAGACGCGACGGCCGTTGGCCGGTTTCTCTGGCGAATCAAGATTCACTCTTCATCCTTACGGGTCCCCCATGAATCCGATCTTTCTAAAATGGACCGGCTGCGGCGGTTTCGAGGTCCGTACCGACGCGATCAACTTCGCCTTCGACCCCTATCTGTTCGGAGAACATCTGACCGGCGCGTCGCCGGACTTCGACTATATCTTCATCAGCCACGAACACTTCGACCACTGCCACCCTTCCACCCTGCGCAGGCTCTGCCGTGGTGATCGCTTCAAGAAGATCTTCGTAAGCCCGGGTTGCTGCGACCCCGACCAGCCCGTGGACGAAAAATACGGCGACGCCGCGTTCGGGCGCGACCTCCCCCTCACCAGATACCTGGATCCCAAAATTGTTCAGGTTGTCTTTCCCGGGCACCTGAGCCACATCGGCGGAGAATTCCGCACCTTTCCCGGCCCCTTCGAACTGGACCTCGGCCCCATCCACGTGGAAATTATCGAAAGCGGTGAAAATCAGAGACCGGACCTGCCCAACTGCGGATACCTCGTTACCGTCCGTGATCTCGACGTCTCTTTTCTACATACCGGCGATCTCACCGAACCCTACCGTGCGCTCGAGGAGCTGCGTGGACGGGTCACGTACCTTATCCACATGAAGATGGGCCTCACGGAATGGGGAGGCGAGGACCGAACCGACAAACTCCTTCAATGCGTCGACGCCATCCAGCCGGAGTTCTTCATCCCCATCCACTACCGCACCGACCGCACGTCGGACCCGATCCCGCACGGCACCTGGCCGCCCAACGTCACGGATGCCGGCGCGTTCATCGAATGGATCCGGGAAGCTGTTGGATCCAGCACCCGCGTATTGCCGTTCACCGCAGGCGTGGAATACGAAATCGACCTGCCCTCGAAGCAGGTCCTCTGGAAATGGAACTGGTTCAATACGTGGACGACGCCGTCCTGGCGGAACGACAGATCGAATGAGTAGGCGGACGGAGCCGCTGACAGGGGTCAACACATATCGGTGTCCCGTGCCCAGAAATAGGTCACCAGTCATCCGCCGATTCATTCCGACTCGCTGCATTCCATTCGCTCGCTGAAACGTGGTCATTGAGCTTGTCGAAATGCCCGCGTTTCGCTATCCGTACGATGCCAATCAACAGCCCTTTGCCGACCCTTCGACAAGCTCATGGAGCGGCTCAGGGCTAACACGCCGGTTCCTGAGCCTGTCGAAGGATGCAATTCAGACAACTCGGCGGATGAATTCTGGCAATTTATCTCCGGGTCAGAACACCAACCCCGGTATGACGCTGTCTGCCCCGCACGGTTGTCCGTTCGGCCCTGATCAAAAGACGATCAGACCCCGTGCCACCTCCCCGGCCGTGAGTGCTCCGAAGGCCTCGTTCGCCTCATCGACACCGTATTTTTTGGTCACCAGTTCGTCGATTTTGAGTTTTCCGGCCAGATAGAGCTCCACCATCCGCGGAAAATCGTCCCACGTCCTCGCGCTGCCGTATCTTGATCCACGCAAGATTCGCTCGTTCGCCTGGAGGTTCCCCGTATCAAAGGTCACCGTCGAGCCGGTTGGCGGCAGACCGATCAGCACGCACTGGCCCCGCGGCGCCAGGCAGTCCCACGCCTGATTGATCACCCGCGGCTCACCCACGGCCACGAACGAGTAATCGGACCCCCGGCTCGTCAGGTCCCGGATCGCCTCCACGGGATTGTCCTCCGCCGCATTGATCGTGTGGGTCGCGCCGAACGACTTCGCATATTCGAGCTTCGCCGGGTTGATGTCCACGGCGATAATGGGGTGGGCCTGCACGAGCGTTCCGCCCTGGACCACGTTCAGCCCGATTCCGCCCGCCCCGAAAACCACCATGCTCGCCCCCGGTGTCACCGCGGCAGTATTGATGACCGAACCCACACCCGTCATCACCGAACACCCGATCAGCGCGGCCACGTCCAGCGGCATATCCTCGCGAATGGGTACCGCGCAGGAGGACGGCATCACCGAATAGGAGGAAAAGCTGCACGCCGGTCCGTAGTGGTAGACCGTCTCGCCCCTCAATTTCATCCTCGAGGTACCGTCCATCAGCACACCGTTGGACGGAACGCCCCGTTCGCACAGGTGCGAAAGCCCGGTGACACAATAGTGACAGCGTCCGCAGGTCGGCGACCACGAGAGAATCACGTGATCGCCGGGTTTTACATGCGTCACGCCCGGCCCCACCTCCTCCACCACACCGGCCCCTTCATCGCCCAGCACCATGGGCATCGGGAACCCCTTCCAGCCCCCGTCCACAACGTGCAGGCAACTGTGACACACCCCGCTGGCCGCCATCCGCACCATCACCTCATCCTGCTTCGGTCCTTCCAGATCCAGATCCTCAACGACCAGCGGCTTTAGCGGCTCCAACAGTACCGACGCCTTCATTTTCATGGCATACCTCCCGTGTGTTCGATATACATCTGACAATCGGCCAAACCCTGCACTTGCCCGGGACAAAATACCGTCGGCGCGAGGACGTCAGGCCCGTGCGTGGTGCGAGGTTTCGGGCGCTCGATACGCCACGTCGATGTCCGGCGTCTCAATGCGCTGTTCGCCTTGCAACCTGGAGGCGAGACAACTCTCGAGAATGCCGCACACGATCAGGGTGCGTTCGGGCGGGTAGGGCGCCCGCCCGCTTTCAATCATCTCCACGATCTTGGCGACCAGGCAGGCCGAATAGGTCACGTTGGGCGTGGGCGTCAAGAAAAACTGTGTGGACACCGGCGCGTCATACGCTTCCACCCGCGCCGCGAAACAATAGTCGCGCAGGGCACCGTTGAGCATGAGTAGCGTCGCACGCAAACCATCGCGGTACTCGATGAAATAGGCTGCGGGATTCACTGCGAGGCCCGGCAACTCGCCCGCTCCCAGCAGATCCCGGGTGCGGCCGTCCTCTTCGGGCAAGCCGCAGGGCCTATCGCTTCGCGAAAGGGCCGCCTCCAGCAGTTCCCGGGACCAGCGACCCTCCTCGCCGGCCCGCCAGACCGCGTCGCCTTCGATCATTTGCACGGCCCTCACGCCGGTTTCACCTCCGCGCCTGCGTTCGACCATGCACTGCATGCCCTCGAGCGCGTGGTAGTCCATGGCATCAGACCCTCCCACCCCTACCATCAGAGCCTCGTCAATCCGACAATCCAGCGGCAACTCCACGTCGGGAAGCCGATAGGAAACGGGCAGGGACGAACCCGCCAGCAACGGAAAATCGAGACGGCGGGAATCAGCCACCATTTCGCGGGCTCTCACAAAGCTGTAGGACAGGTGCTTGTCGTTGAATACCGGCACCGCGACGCCTTCCTGTTCAAAGACTTCCACGCATTCCTTGAAAAATTCATACCTTGGATACAGGATCTGTCCCTTGTTATTCTTCGGGTACTCGCCGTGCTCTCCAATGATCAGCACCGCATCCACGGCCAGCCGGTCGGTACCGCAGCGCAGCGCCCCGGCTATGGTGTCGTAAACGTCAAACCCGAACTCTCTTGCGCGGTCTCCACTCTGGTCGCCCTCCGGCTTCTGGTCGACATAGAGTGACGCGATGCGCGTGTTCGGCCGCCGCCATTGTCCTTCATACGGGTACCCCACCACGAACCGGTCCGCGATATGCTGTGCGTGCGAGAGGTAGCGATAGATCGTGGCGACTACGGCGAGGCGCGTGGGCGCGGCGCCCGGTGCGGGCTGTTCTCCGGGACGGGCCACTTATGTTCTCCAGAAAGTCGATTCAGGGTTGGGCCTGTACGGCACATGGAGATGCGGTGTGGAAATACGGATCTGGTCCTGGTTCAGACTGTCCACGGCGGCGGCCACAAGTCCCGTTGTCAGCAGGGTGCGCTCGACGGGGTACGTGGCCTTCCCGGTGAGGAACATCTTCTCTACGTTGTTAACCTGGGGCGAGAAGAAATTCGCCAGCGTCGTGTGCGCGGGCGGCATGGGCAGGTACATCTGCGTGGACAGGGGTTCGCCCCGCCCGGGCAGGTGCGCCGCGAAATTGAAGTCCCGCACCACGCCGTTGAGCAGAATCATGGTCGATATCAGGCCGTCGTGGTGCTCGTACCTGTAGGCAATGGGATCTTCCTCGAGCGTTTTCATCTCGTCCAGGGTCGGAAACACGTGATTGAACCCGGGCCGGGCCGTCGTGAGCGTATGACTGCGCGCCAGGCAGGACTCGAACAACTCCCGAGACCAGACGCAGTCATGGTGTGCCGTCCAGAAGCGCTCGCCGCGGTAGGTGTCGATCCAGCGGACGCCGCTTTCGCCGCCCCGGCGTCGCTCGACCATACACTGCAGTGTCTCCAGAGCGTGAAAATCGTAGCTGTCCACCCCGCCGTAACCGATACACATGGCTTCCTTCACGCGGGCGTCCAGCGGCATGTCGATGGAGGGCGTGCGCCACGTCACCGGGAGGGACGAACCGGCCATAAATGCAAAACCCATCTCCAGAGAAACGTCGTACATCTCCCTGGCCCACTCCCAGCGCCACGACAGATGCTTGTCGTTGAAAACCGGTGCGCACCTGCCCGAGGTGCGGTACACCGCCGCGATCTGCTTGAACAACTCATAGCGCGGATAGAGGTGCTGTCCCTTTTCGTTGGCGCCGTACTGACCGTGTTCGCCCACCAGAAGGACCCCGTCTACGGCCAGTTGACTGCCGCCCAGGGTCAGGGCGTCGCCCACGGTGGGATAGATGACCATGCCGGGAAACCGGGCAGCCCGTTCGCGGCTGAGGTCACCTTCGGGGCGCTGGTCCACGTACAGCGAAACCAGGTCCATCGGCGGACGGTGATGCCGGCCGTTCCATCCGTACCCTTCGAGAAAGCGGTCGCAGATATGCTGGGCGTGGGAGTACTTGCGGTACTCGGTAACAATGGCGGCGATCTTCGGGCGGTCGGCCACGGTGGCAATGGATCCTTCGAAGGGTGGGTTCTTGAAAGAGGAGGTCAATCTGCAGGCTTTGGCTGGTAGTTATCGATGCGCCCTGGCAGATCCGGTACAAACTGGTAGTCGGACTCCACCTTCTGCTTTTTCAAAATGCCGACAATCTCGGTCCAGCACGCGACGAGGCCGACCGGACACCCGGGCATTTCGGGCTTGATCAACTTGTGCAGCTTTCCCAGATGATAACAGGGAACAGCGGCGTACATGTGATGTTCGACGTGGTAATTCATATGCCAATAGAGAAACCGAAACAGGGGGTTCAATATCACCGTCCGGCTGTTCAACCGGAAATCGGGCACGTTGTCCTGAAGGCCCACGTGTTGCGTATTGTTGCACAGGAATAGCAGCCACCCACCGTAGAACGGGGCCAGCGTGATCAATACCGGAAGCATCCACAGACCGAGATATACCGACACGCCCACAAGCACCGCGTGCCCCGCCAGCAGGATACGGGCCCAGTTGAACAGGCGCCGCCGCAGAGCGCGATCCGACTCGGGGAACAGCGCGCGTTCCCAAGGACCCTCCAGATTACCGAAACCCAGGCGAACGACCCCCTTCAGTCTGTTGTACAACCCCCAGGGATTGACGACCGCGGCCTTGAGAAAGCTCCCAAGCGTTATTTCCACCGGAAGCACGACTTCCATATCATCGGGAGGATGGAGGGTATAACGGTGGTGCTTCGAGTGGCTTGTCCAGAAGAAAACGGGATTGAACCAGCCCATAAAACTGAAGACCTTGAGAAACACCACGTTCAACCATTTCGATTTGAACACGGTGCCGTGACAGAACTCGTGGAATCCGTTCAGCAGGAACGCGTAGCCGGTTCCGTGCAGGAACAGGGCCACGAACAGGAAAGGGAGCGCAAGATGTTCCGATGCATACCAGGCGAAGGCGCCCGTGAGGGTGAGCGCGCCAAGGTGACCCAGGGTCTGCAAAAACCCCTTGAAGTCGCTGCGTCGATTCAACGCGTTCAGCGTCTCCCGGTCCAGGGGACACCTGTACCAATTGATTTTACGTTTGCTCCTCGCGTCCATATCACCATCCGTTTGATTCCGAAACACGCCGACGCTCAGGCAGCGACGCCAACTTCCGCCCCGCGCCTCTCCCGGTCAGCGCTCGCTTGCCGCCACGCGATTCCGCAACACCCCGATACCGGAGATCTCGATCTCCACACGGTCACCCGGCTTCATGAAGGTTCCGGTGGTCGCGCCCACTCCGGAAATGGTTCCGGTACTGATCAGATCGCCCGGTTCGAGGGTGATTATGGCGGAAATGTACTCAATAATCATATCGACAGGATATAACATCTGCCCCGTATTGTTGTTCTGCTTTCTTTCGCCGTTCACGTAGGTGCTGATCTCCAGCGCATGGGGATCCTGTATCTCGTCGAACGTAACAATCCACGGCCCCTGGGGTCCGAACGTATCCAGCCATTTGCCGTTGAGCCAATCGAACCACTTGTCCCGGTCGCGGCTTTCCGTGCGCTCCTTGATCAGCAGATCCCGTTCGGACACGTCGTTCATAATGGTATATCCGGCCACGTATTTCAGCGCATCCTCCGCCTTCACGCCTTTAGCCCGTCGACCCATCACCACGGCCAACTCCCCCTCCCAGTCGACCGACCTGGCTACGGGCGGAATCAGTATGCTGTCTCCAGGGCCGATCACGGTTGTTGACGGTGGCTTCATGAATACCCGCGGCGTTTCCCTGTCCTGAATGGCCATTTTGCCGCCGCCTTCTTCGATATGGTCCTGATAGTTGCCCGCGAGGCAGAACACCTTGCGGGGGACCGGCACAGGCGCCTTGAGCCTTACTTTTCCGATCGCATGGCCAAGCCGGCCGTCCGCTTTGCCTCCCAACCTGTCCACAGCCAATTGCGTTACCTGTTTCGCCGCGCGCAGACCGGTCCTGCCCGCATCGAGCAACGCAAGCATATTGCCAAAGAATCCACGCACCTCCCGACCCTGGCTGCTGGCCAGCTCCCTTTCTGCGGCCGAGAGATCCACGACAACACTGCCATCGGCCACCACGGACCCGACGAACCGGTCTCTACCAATCCCATACGTAACAAGCTTCATTCTGAACCCCCTTTAGGAAACAACCCCGAAGGATCACCGTCGGCCGAACGCTTCCCCGGCTCGAACGCAGACCGGTCGTCATCGACCCATTGCTCGCGCGGCTTCGGAGACAAGAAACTAATCCGTGGGAAACGACAATGGAAACGTGGGCGCATCTTTCTGGTGCGGTGTGCGTTCGGCGATTTTCATCGCGTGGTATTCCTCAATAAACTCCGCCAGATTCCTGCTGGCCTCCTCAAATACGATCCTGCCCTTCTCCGCGGTCGCCTTCTCCGCCTCGCCCATCACGCCGCTGTCCGTATACTGACTGGTCCACTCGATCAATCCCATCGCTCCCTTGGCGAACAGATCCGTCCAGACGAATTTCGATCCCAGTTTATTCGTTTTGGCGATCTCACTCCTGATCCTATCCGTACGCACGCTTTCGGGCGCCAGATACAGCATCATCGACGTCTCCAGTTCGCCCGCGTGGGCGCAGCCGCCGGGAAAAACGCTCTCACGCCACTTCTTGTCGAAATCCGGATTCACCCTCAACAACTGCCACCAGGAACAGAACACGCAGCTTGCGTCCGTCTCCACAATCGTCCGCCTGGCCACCATATCCACCAGATTGTGGTTGGAACCGTGTCCGTTCACGAGAATCATCTTCTTGAACCCATGATAGGCCAGACTCTTGCAGATATCCAGCACATACTGTATAAAATGCTCATAATGAATGTTCAATGAACCCGGAAAGTCCATGACGTGGTGGACGTAGCCATAGCTGACCGGCGGCAATACCAGGCTCAACTCCGGCTTGCGCCTGGCGGCCTCGGTTGCCACCGCGTCGGCGCACAGGTGGTCCACCTTCAGCGGCAAATGGTGTCCGTGCTGCTCTACGGATCCCGTTGGCACGATGGGTATCTTTCCCATCTCAACGGCTTCGTTCACCTCGGGCCAGGTCAACTCGTCGAACCGATAAATCTCCCTTACGGATGCCATCGGAAATCTCCGCCTTTCATCTGCCAATAATGTACCGGTAGGGATCCACCTCTTCCCTCAGGATGCGCAACTCCTCTTCCTCGGGCGGCGCCGTTTCACCCGCGTCAGGCGCCGGTAGCAACTCGAATCCGGTGTTGGCCTGAACCCTTTCGAACGTGACTCCGGGATGCAGACTCTCCACCTGCATCCGACATGTATCAGGGTCGTACCCCATTACTGCAAGGTCCGTAATCACCTTGCAGGGTCCTCCACCGGCCGGCAAACCTGCCGCCTCGCGGGCGCCCGGGCCCGACAGGAAGCCGGGCGTGGTCAGAAAATCCAGCCGGTCCACGAATCTCCTTCGGTTGTGCTGCGTCATCACCAGCGTATGCCAGCACAAGCTGGCGAAGTCATTCCCGCCGCCACTTCCAGGAAACCGCACCTTCGGATTTGCGTGATCCCCAATTACCGTTGAGTTCAAATTACCGAACGGATCGATCTGAGCCCCGCCCAAAAAGGCATAATCCATCATCCCTCGCTGGCACGCCTCCATGACATCGCCCATACTGGTAGCCATCTGCGCTCGAAAGAACGTCCTCGAATCTCCAACCGATATTGGCATGGACGGCAAAAGGGGCGCGAGACCTCCTGCTTCGAACGCCACCAGCAGATGCGGGGCATGACGTTTCTGTGCCAGCATCGCCGTGGCGCACGGCGCTCCCGTTCCAACACCCACCGTCGCACCGTCCTCGAGCATTCTGGATGCCGTACAAATTGCCAGCTCAGTGGCGGTGTATTCGGGCATGGGCTTCTCCTTCCAACCGCGTTGTCGCCGGCGAATGCTCCGGAAAACAACGGTGCCGCCTTGCCATGGGACCATCTACGAGCCCGGATGCAACTCCAGTTCACGCAGTTCGGCTATGCGCTCCGTCCCGCCGCACAGTTGCAGGTAATGCTCAAAGCGCTCCACCCCATAAATATTCTTCTGAAGAAATGCTTCAAGCCGCTCCTCATCCCGTTCGACATCCAGCCATTCCTTCAGATGGTCCTCGTCCGAGAAATACTCGCCGGCCATGTTGCCCGGATAAGAACCGAACGGGACCTCGCAGACCGCGTCCACGCAGAACGCGGGAATCACCGTGGCCTCGGGCGTCCGCCGAATCTCATCGGTGCTGACGAGTCGCTCCGTTGTAATGACCAGCCGTTTGGATGCGCGCGCGAGGTCGAAATCGGCCACCGCAATCCCGTGGATCCGACAGTTCCCGCAGGGATCGCTTTCGTGCACGTGGATAAACGCAACATCGGGATAAAGTGCCGGCACGGCCAGGAGTTTATAGCCCGTAAACGGACAGATGATCTCCTTTGCCGCGCTACGCTCGAAGGTGTCTGTGCCCAGCAGGCTCCGCATCGGCATAAACGGAACCGCCGCGGCTGCCGCCCGGAAACGCGCCGCCAGGGCGAAGTTCGACCACTCACACACGGTGACTTCGCTGCTTTCCATCGTCCGCCTGGCCTGCGGCGACAACCCTCTCGCCTCCAGCCCCACAATGTAGGCCGCATCCACCCGAGACAGCAACTTTCTGCCATTCCGATTCCCCGCGGACAGGATTTCGAAGTCGTGGGTGGTCGTATGACCGGCAAAACCCAGATCCTGCTTGCCCTGCCGCAGGATTTCGTGCATGCTCGCGGTCGAAATCCGGTTCGCGCCGAACCCGCCCGATGCGACATAATCCCCGTCCTTTACGAATCGTGACACCGCATCGCGGACGGACGTCACTTTGTCTTCGAACGCGGCTCGCTTCCTGCGGAAGAAGATGCGCGCAGCCTCGGGGTCGGGATCTGTAAACAGTGGCCCACTACCGGTTGCCAACTCCGTCATTTCACACATCCTCGTCCGCTTTCAGGACCTCCATCAACCTCAACAGGACCCGGTCCCGGTGTCGTATAATCCGCTCCAGGTCGGCATCGGAATAACTGTAGAACCCCGATCCCGACTTCGCACCCAGTTTTCCCTGTCCGACAAGGCCATTCAACGCCTCGGGCGCCCCCTGTTCCGCACTCAACCGGGCGAACAGATAGCTGCTGATGGCTCGAAACACATCCAATCCGCCCAGATCGGCCGTCCGTAGCGGCCCCAGAAAACTGTATCGGAGGCCGGGGCCCGCCGTCATCGCCGTATCGATATCCTCCGCGGAAGCCACCCCTTCCTCCAGCAGGTGCAACGCCTCCCGCACGACGGCGAACTGCAGGCGGTTGCCCACGAATCCGGGAATGTCCCGCCGCACCAGGATCGGCTTCTTTCCCAGCCTCAGAGCGACCGACTTCAAAAGTTCGGCCGTGTCGTCGGAGGTCGTATCGGCGCGTATCACTTCCACCAGGGGAATCAGATGGGGCGGGTTCCAGAAGTGCATCCCGCCCACCCTGTCCGAACGACCGGTTGCGCCGGCAATGGCGGTCACGGAGAGACCGGACGTATTGGTGGCCAGAACGGTTTTTCGCGGACACAGTCTGTCACATGCTGCAAGCAACTCCTGCTTCAACGCCAGGTCTTCGGTCACCGCTTCCAATAGAAAATCAGACCCGTCACACGCTTCGGACAGATCCGTTGTCGTCGTCACCCGCGATACCGCCGCATCGGCGTCGCTGGGACGCAGCAGGCCTGCTTCAACCAGCGCCTGCTGACCCAGCCGCAGGCGCGCCATTGCCCGATCCAGCAGCGCATCGCTCAAGTCTACGAGATGGACACGACATCCCGCCCGCGCGAACATGTCGGCGATACCGGGGCCCATGGTTCCCGCCCCGATTACGGCAACCGCGGATATCTCCTGCGAATCCATTCGACCATCCCGTTCCGGCGGGGCTCAGGCGTTGCAGCCGCGCACCCCGAATCAACCCGCCGATCATCGCGTCCTATACCGCCGTCCAGCCTCCGTCTACCAGCAACGTATGGCCCGTTATCAGATCCGCGGCCGGGCTCGCCAGGAAGACCACGGCCCCCACGACGTCCTCAGGCTTCCCTACCCGCCCCAGCGGGATCCGCTTTAAAAGATCCTCCCGAAGCGCGGGATCGTCAAATGTGGATTGTGTAAGGGGCGTCAGGATAAACGTGGGACCCACCGCGTTCACGTTGATGCCGTGCGGCGCCCACTCGAGCGCCAGCACGCGGGTCAGATTCACCACGCCGGCTTTGCTCGAACAGTAGGCAGCGCGGCGGTAGTAGCCGATCACGCCGTTCTGGGAGGCGATATTGACGATCTTTCCTCCTCCGGCGTTCACCATTCGTCGGCCAACGCGCTGGGACATGAAGAACAGCCCTTTCAGATTCACATCCATGACAGTGTCCCAGTCAGCCTCATCGACGTCGAGCGCGTCTCTGGGTATATTGACGCCGGCATTGTTCACCAGCACGTCAATCTGCCCCATCTCCTTCACGGTTCTCTCAACTGCAAGTTCAATGCTGTCCAGGTCTGGCAGACGCAGGGATACGGGCAGGGCACGCCGCTCCAATCGTTCGATATCGGCGCAGACGCCCTCCACTTCGACGGTTTTTTCGGGCAATTCACAGGGCACGCAGTGCGCACCCGCCTCGGCCACCGCTATAGCCACGGCCCTGCCGATGCCGGAGCCCGCACCGGTGACCATCACGACTTTGTCCTCCAAACGCATGCTGGGCAACACGATTCAACCGCCTCCGTCTCCCGGCTCCGGATCCACCAACTCGTCCAAAGTCGACCTCAGCTTCCACCGCACACGAAACCGTTCGCGGTCGACCTCCGCCTGCTCCAGCGGCACGGTTACCACCGACCGCAGGTCCGCATTGATCTCTTCCTCGTCAAGTCGGAACCGCTTCAGTTCTCCGGTTTCCTGCATCGCCGCCTGATCGCGGAAATTGGCAGACTCCGGATCCTCACTGTTTCCAAAAGGCAGAAGGCTCCAGGAACGAAGAGGATCTGCCAGTTCCACCACCATTGTAAAGGCTGATCCGCCGTGGACGCGGAACCGGCCGCCCTCATCGGGCGTCGACCAGGTGGTATGCAACGCCTGGGTGCCGGGCGCCGAACCGCCCACCGGGAACTGGCGGTCACCCCGTTCAATCACGTGTACATCGCCCCAGGGCACATCCAACCGCCCATAGGTCGTCATCATGTGCTCGACGGCCATTCTCAATGCCTCGAGCGCCAGTTTCTCCAAGACCGGTACCTGACTCAGCTGTTCTGGCAAGGCACCGGAAAGAAGCAGATCGAACCTGGACTTCCAGACCGCAAATAAGAGTGTGCTACGGCTGTCGACTGCCGCCCGGTTGTCCCAGCCGCGCAGAAGCTCCACAGCGAGCGCCAGGAGTCCTTTCGGGTCGTAGATCTTCCACCACGTTCGATTATATGCGCCTAATATGTAGCCCTTCAGTTCCTCCGCAGCGATCAGATACGGATCTCTGGCCATTTCCTTCAGTTGACGCAACGTCACTTTCCGGTTGGCCGACAGCCAGGTCAACAGACGCTGGCCCCGGTCGTCCAACCCGCCCCAGCCCATGTAAGGAGGAAAGTCCGTGGGCGAGAGCCCGCTGTTTTGAGTTACGAACTCGGGCGCGACATTGCAGTTCTGTAGAAAATCTGCACGCGGATTCAGAATTCGGGGGAGCCGCTCGTACCCCATAATACCCCGCCAAGCCGTCTCCGGAACCCAACCTGGGACTGCACTTCGCCAGTCGAATTGTTCGGCCCGGATCGGGCTGCGCGCACTGTATACATATAACATGCTACCTTTCACGTCGCCGTACAAGACATGGAACATGGGAAGCTCGAGCATCCGCAACGCGCCCTGGAACTCATCCGGATCCCGAGCCCGATTGATCATATAAAACTGCCCGATTGTATTGACAATCTCCTCGGCGCTGCACCGCCCCGCATACGCCCAATCGTCAACAGCCTTGTAGATCGGCCCCTGGTGCGAATAGAGCAATTCACGCTCGACCTCCCGAACTCCCAGGGGTTCCTTGACCCGGATCCGTACGCGATGCGTAGACATGCGTCTTTTTTCTTTCTCATACACATACCGCTTCGGATTGGCCGGATCCAGCTTCAACTCATATAGGTCGAATACATCCGCCTCGTTCGCCGCCAGCGACCATGCGATGTGCCGGTTATGCCCGGCCAGAATTACGGGCAGCCCAAAAAGGGTGACGCCGCCCACGCTCAGCCCCTCGCGGCTCTCGAGATGGGCCTCGTACGTCTGAAAGGGCGCCTCCCACGGCAGGTGCAGGTCCATCACGAAAACAGGGTTTCCGGCGGCGGTGCGCGAACCTCCGACGACCCACATATTTGACGTCGCACGGGCACGCAGAAAAGGAGCCAACCCCTTCTGCGCCAGCTCGGGGCGCCCCGTCTGCTCCGCAAACAACATCACCAGCCACCGGGACAGCGCCACGACGTCCGTGCCGCCCACGTGCGCCACCCAATCCGGCAACCCCTCCCGGTAGACGTCGACGTAGTGGTTAACGCCGTCCACGAATGCGCCGATCAGATCCCGCGTTTCGGGGGGCAGCGCGCCGTATCGTTCGACGGCCACGCTCCGGATTCGCCAGAGTAATGCCCGCTCATCGCTCTCCAGGTGGCCGGCGCCAAGTACCTCCGAGGCCGTCCCCGCCGCCGCCCGGTAGTTCAGCAACATTGACACCAGATGATCCTGGGCTTGCGCGTAGCCGAATCCGAATGCGACATCGACGTCCCGCTGACCGTAAATATGAGGCACGCCATAGCGATCCCTCAGAATCCGCGCCCTGCCTTCAGGCGGTTCGAACAGCGAATCGCCATACCGGACCAGGAGCGAATCCAGCGGGATCTCGGGGAGCAGGATTTCCGCGCTATCCTGAAAAGTGGACAATGGCGCCGGTTCCTCGGCGCCGGCCCATCCGGTGCAAACCAGCATGACAACCACGAAAATCCAGATCCTCGCCTGGCTTCGTCTATGAATAAAATCCCCGCAAGTGCGTTTCGAGCCGGTTGGCAGGAACCGCTCGCGTTCGGGTGACGTGAGGGTTCCTGATCGTATACCTGGACAACCCGTAATCAAAATTGACTCCTGCGACAATCGGCCCGTCGGCAACCCGCGGTGCGCGGGTTTCAAGGCGTCCGCTTGTCTTACGCTAACCACGGCGGCCGTTCCGGGGCAAACCGCGCCGCAACACCCTGCCGGCTCTTTTTCCCGTTGTCTTACCGTCTTCGACTGCGGCGACGCCGTTGACGAAAAGCCAACGGACCCCTTCTGAATACAGACAGGGATTCTGAATTGTCGCCCGATCCAGCATCCCTCCGGGATCGAACAGGACAAGGTCCGCGTGTTTTCCTTCCTGAAGCAGACCCCGACCCGTAAACCCCATCCGTTCGGCGGGAAATCGGGTCAGCTTTCGCACGAGGGATTCAAGGGACATCACACCCCGTTCACGTACCAGCGTTCGAATCAGATACGCCATGCCTCCGTAGCACCGGGGATGTTCCCTTTCGCCCGCCAGGGGACCTGTATTGGCCATTGCCAGACCATCCGAACCCACCCCGCAATACGCCCCCTGCGCGAGACAGTCGATGTCCCGGTCGGTCTTGTCCTCTCCATAAAAGCTGGCGGCACCGTCTTCATCGATCAGAATATCGCAGATTGCGTCAAACGGGTGCGCATTTCGTGTTCGACCGATTTCGGCGAAGGTCTTGCCCGTCAGGGACGCGTTAACGGCGCAGTTGCCCAGCCAGAGTTTACTCCAGAGTCCGCGCTGCATCAATACCGTCTTTGTGCTCCCACCAAGTTCCGACCCGCTTCCCTCTATCTCTCGCCACATTCGCCGCCGCTGTAAAGGCGCTTTCAATCGTTCGACCATCCTCCCGTTTCCACCCACCAGCGCCCAGGGCGGCAGGAGAGACTTCAGCGACGTGGACCCGGTCGCATAGAACTCCGTTTCCGCCGTTACATCCTGCCCGTCCGCCTGCGCGCGTTCAATCAGATCGAGCAGACGTGGCGCACTGCCCGTCGCCGGAGGACAGGGCGTTATATGGGAGGCGTGAACGGGAACCCCCGCCTCCCTTCCAATCGCAATCGCCTCCTCCAGCGCTTCCATAATGGACGCCGTATAGTTGCGCATATGCGTCGCGTATATCCCGCCGTACGGGGCGGTCACGGCCGTCAACTCAATGATTTCGTCTGTCCTCGCGCTGCTCCCCGGCACGTAGGTCAGCCCGGTCGACATCCCCAGTGCGCCATCGGCCATCTGAGCGTCGACCAGTCCCTTCATTTCCTCCATCTCATCCCGGCCCGGCGGATGCGTGGATTGTCCCATCACCGTGTGCCGCACCGCGCCATGACCTACAAAAAAAGCGGCATTGATGGCTACGCCCTGCCGCTCCAGCGCGTCGAAATACCCGGCCGCGGAAGCCCAATCCGCCGCGACTTCGGACCGCAGTAGAGCGGACTCGAACGGGCCGAAATAGAATCCGTTACCCCCTACCGGAAATGCGGATATCCCGCAGTTTCCGCATACGTGGGTTGTCACACCCTGGTAGAGCGCACTCTCGCCCCGTCCGTCGATCAGCAGGCTGTAGTCCGAATGGGTATGGATGTCGATGAATCCGGGCGCCGCCGTCAACCCGCCACCGTCGATCTCAACCCTGGACGGGCCGGACGCACTGCCAACGGCGGCGATCCTGTCACCGTTGATACCCATGTCGCCCGTAAAGGCGGACGCACCCGTTCCATCAACGATACTGGCATTTCGGATCAGAACGTCAAACATTGTCGGACCGTTTCCGGAACGCGATTGAACGACACGACGGAAAGCGGACAACTGACGGAATGCCGTCGGCTCGCGTCACCGTCAATAGGGATCTCCCACGTGCCACCGATATTTCTCCACGCCCTCCATGTTCAACTCGACCCCGAGGCCCGGTCCTTCAGGCACCACCAGGCAGCCCTCTTCGACCTTCAGCGGTTCGACCAGAATCTCATCCCGCCATTCGATTCCGGTGACAAACTCCATCGGCGCTTCGTTCGGGATGGAAGCCAGCAAATGCGCCGCCGCCAGAATTCCCACCGGCCCTTTCGTATTGTGAAAGGAAATCGGGACGTGATAGGTATCGGCAATCGCCGCGATCTTTTTCACTTCCGTGATCCCACCCGCGTAGATGAGATCCGGCTGTGCGATATCGATTCCATCCAGCTCCAGGAGTTGTCGGTACTGCGTCTTGGTGTTCAGCCGTTCGCTGCCCATTATCGGAATGGAAGTCTGGCTTCTCACCTTGGGATACGCGGACAAATCCTCGGGAGGTACCGGGTCTTCGAAACAGTACAAATCATAGGGTTCCAGCGCACGCGCCAGCCGTACGGCCCCGCCAACGGTAAATCGCCCATGGCAATCCACCAGAAGGTCGATCTCCGGGCCTACCGCTTCCCTGGCGGCCGCAAAATGGGCCGCCGTTTCGGCCGGAGCGCCGTCGTCCAGGTAGAATTCGAATGGGCGCCCGGTATTCGAACGCGCACCGGTTTTCAGGGCCCGGTAGCCCCGGTCGGCCCAGTCCCTGGCGCGCCTCGCCGACTCTTCGGGTGTCGCGCCGCTGAAGTGGGTATAAACACGAACCCTGTCCCGAAATCTGCCTCCGAGCAACTCCACCAGGGGGAGATTCGCGGCCTTGCCCTTCAGGTCCCACAACGCCTGATCGATTCCGCTCAAGGCGCTCATCCACACGGGCCCCACCATGCGCCAGATTCCGCTGAGTGACGAAATCCGATAAATCTTATGCCAGAGATACTCAATCCGCGATACATCCTCACCGACCAGTTCCCGTTTCATATGTTCAAGCGCCGAAACCACCACGGGCTCTTTTTGCGAATAGGTGGCCTCACCCAACCCCACCGGTCCCTCGTCCGTGTGTACTCGCACGATTGTCCACTTCCGCCCCGGCGAGTTGATCAATATCGAATCGATGTCACGGATCTTCATGTCGATCTCCCGACTTGCTTACAGGAGGCCACGAATTCGGCAGACGTAGTGGTGAACCCGATCAGGTGCTCAAACTGGCGAAGCATCATCCGATTCACCCATCCGCCTTCGGGCAGGCTGTCGTCCAGCGTATCGGGAAATTCGATCTCACCTGGCGGATTGGAACAGTCACGTAAGAGGATCACCCGATAATTGTGGCCCATCGCCTCTGCGCATGTATAGTGCAGACATGCCCGCCGGCTGTAGCCCACCACAAACAGATTCTCGATGCCCCAGGAGCGCAGCCTCTGGTTGAGAAACGTATCGCGAAATCCGCTCCACATCCACTTCGGAAAATTCGGCTCACCGGGGCGCGGCGCCACGCAATCCACGTAGACCGGCTCATAGTCCGGTTTCTTGGTCCAACTTTCCATCACGTCACCGTTGGGCACCTTGGTCCTGCTCCAGAATTGACCCGCCACACAACCGGGATCGGCCACCAGCCTCAGGTCGTTGTGAACATACGCCACTTTCATTTTCAAGGCCCGGGCCGCCTCCAGGGCCGGCGCGATGAAATCCCGCGTTGTCGGATGCGGCATCCTTTCACCCTTGAACGAATAGCCTCCATCCACGTCCACAAGCAGGAAACAACATCGCTCAAACGGCAACCTCAAGTTCTCAAACCCGTAATCGTAACCGCCGGGGTAATCCTTGTAATAACGTACGGGTATCTCAATGCTCGCCATGAGGGACACCTCCTCCCGGTTATCGCGCGCTCCGTTGGGGTTCGAGAGGGAGCACGCAAGGAAAAATGCCGTGCACCCAGCCGGGGTTTGTGAGAATCGGGCGGCCGGCGGCCTCCCGTTCTACTGCCGTTAGTTCAGCAAAACCCGGAGGGTCTTGATTTCGAAGGGGGCGAACCCGATGGCATCCCCATCCAGAACGCGCACTCGGCGCTCCATCAGATCCGCTTCGTGAACCGAGACGACATCGCGGCAGGAAAACAGCCGGGCCTCACAGGATCTGCCGACGGTTTCGTACGCGCGCACAAGCAGTCCTTCGCCGTCTTCGGCCCGCTTAATCGTTGTACATACGATTCCAGGACCGTCGAGGAAGAGAAATTGCATTTTATCCGGCAATGACTTCTCCGAAACCGAGTCGTACACGACCCGGGCGTGAAGCCGCTGGCGCAGGTTCCAACCGTCCTGGAAGGCGTTTCCCTGCGCGAAATCGCCCCGATATCCCCGGATGGAGTACCTGCTTGTCACCACGTCTGGAAACGAGCGCCAAATGACGTTGTAGGAATACGATGCCGGATCGAGGCCGGAATGCAAGACGTCGCCGCGCACTACGCCGGCACCGAACTGGAACGCCTTCCGGTCCGAGGCAAGTACAAAACCGCCATCAGATCCATCCACGGCCACCCATCCCTGGCAGACCCGCTGGACTTGAAGCGAATCACGCTCAGTCCCGTCTCTCTCAAGTTTCTGATATCCGTGCGGAGTGCCGTACCGGATGGAGTCGCCCGCAACCGGGAAGACCATTTGCACTCGAACCGGCTTTGGATCGCGCCATTGAAGCCGCAAGTCCACATCCACCCGGTCCATTCCTCCGTAAAGCCGGTACCTGATCTCGCAGGACGACGACATCAGTTTCCCGGCCACCAGCAACGTCGCTCGCACCTCGCCACTTTCTTCGAGGTCAACGCGTTCGACCGCCATCTCGAACCGCCTGCCGGTGGCGGAGGATCCGCTGGTCAGCGCGTCCTCCGTTCCGATGACATGGATGCCGTCAACCAGTAAAACGCCCGTACTTCTGTCCGACACGCGCACCCGACCGGTGATTTCGTTTACTTCGAGGTCGACAAAAGCCGTCCTGAAGCGGCGGCCGATCCGCACATATCCAAATGCTTCGGACACCCGGTCTTCGACATCTTTCAGAACGAACGAGGGCTCAGGGAAGTCCGGCGTCATCCGCCCGGGCGCCATCATTTCAGGAGGCTGGATGCCCACCAGCGGCTGCGTTTCCGTAACGCCGGGTACAAGATAGTAGGTAGCGTATCCATTGGCCGGAACCTCTCGCGCGGCGAAGATCAGACTCACCTCTGCCGTCTCCGTCTGCCTGCCCGCGAGTTCCTGAAACGGCACCGTACGACCGGACGCGTCCACCAGTTTGTATATTTCGTACCGGGTAAAATCGGTCGCCTCCACGTCCCCGTAAAACGTGACATGTACTTCCACCAGGTCGGTACGCGGCCAGGAAAGCGGGTTGAACACCACGATGGGCAACCTTCCGTCCGGTCCATCGCGCGGCGTTACGCGTTCCGCGATCATCCTTTCAGCTTCGCGTACAATCCGTACCGCTGTGGTGATAACGGCCCGCTGGTCGCTCCGCCTTCGTTCCAGCCCCTCCTTTGCCGCCGCACCGTCGTAGCGGTACGACGTTGCCTCGAGTTGGCGCAGCCACGCCGCCTTCAGGTCCGTCCCGGGATATGTAAACGGGAAGAGTGTCACCGCCATTGCCGACATCTGCTCGGCCCGTAACAACCCGCAGACGGCAGGGTCGTTCAGGGGCGCTGTTCCAGGATGCACCGGCTCCAGGTGCGATCCGGCCGGCGAATTCTGCTCGCACACCTCCTTGAGTTGCTCCGTCGCCCTAAATTGCGGGATAATGTCAGAAGGCGTCCCCAGTTTGAGGTCGACCGCTTCGGCCTTCGCCCACTCCGCCAGTTCAACAAGGGCCGCTTCGCTCGGCCGGACCATCAGCCCGCCCCAGTGCAGCGGCAACCTCCCCTCGTGCCTCTCATGCTGTCCGGCAATCGCCGCGTTTCGAGCCCGCCTGGTCTGCGGCGTTCCGCGAACCGCTTCCCAGAGCAACTGGCTGCCCCCGGTTGCGTTCCAACAGACCACCTGTGAACCGTCGGGCCCCCGCCAGCGGAACAAAACGTCCTGATTCCATCCACTTGCCGTCAGCACGATGTGCTCGATTCCGCACTTGAGAGCAACCTGAACGTATTGCGAACTCGTACCGCTCCCGTCGCCCAGATGTACAACCGTCGGATCCGCGCCCAGCACGTCGCGGGCGAAGGCTTTTCCATAAAGCAGATTTCGAACCAGGTCTTCGCCGGTGGACAGCCGGTGATCCATCTGCGTCCAGCCGGCCCCCAACTCGAGGCGCCCCGCGGAAACCGCGGCCCGGATCCGTTCCACCGACTCGGGATGCGCCTCAAGATAAGCGTATAGACAGACCAGATCCTCGATCAGGAACCTGAAGTCGTCCCGGGCGGCTACCAGGCGCAGGATCTGCGCGATGATCTCCGCCCCGCGAGACAGACACGCCTCTTTGTCACCCAACCCAAAGAGTGTCAACCGTGAAAACGGAACGACGTATATTGCCTCTTTCGACATGGTGGATTCGACCATCGGTCAGATCGGCCGTCGCGCGTTGATTAATTGCCATAATCAGCCGCAACATGATACGGAACGGCCGATGGCCTGTAAAGAGAAATCTCCCGTTCTAACGGCATCCACGCACCAGGATTAAACGCTTGACGCTCTCCTTCCGCCCGGCTATCTTGGAGCGCCGATTTCCCCTGAAACTTGAGACCGGCTGTCCTTTGCGGCCGGTCCGTCACCTATCCCCCAAACTTGACCAGCATCAGACCCAACACAATGGCGCCAATTCCCACGCCTTTATGCCATCCGAATCGCTCGCCCAGAAAGTGAACACCCAGAAAAACGCCGATGACCACCGAAAATTCCCTGACGGCAAGAACATAGCTGACCTTACCAAGACGCATGGCGAACAGGACGATCAGGTACGTCGCCATAGAACCGGGCCCTGCCCACAGCGCATACCTTTTCAGTCCGCGCCACGTATGGACAACCGCCGGCCGGTGCCGCAACAGCACATAGGGGGATAGGAGTACACCCGGAATCAGAAACAGGGAAAAGACGTAGTGTACCGGATGGATCAGTGATACCCCCTGCTTGTCCACAACGGAATAGACAGCGATCGTTGCGCCTACGATGAGCGCGTACGGTATGGACTGGCGACTCTTCCGGGATCGCACATCACCAACACCCAGCAGAATAATGCCAAGCAAGACGGCTGCGATGCCCATAACACCCGGGATTGAGAGCCGCTCGTCGATCAGAATCCACGCGGCCACGGCCGTTCCTCCCACTCCGGTGCCGCGCGCAAGCGGATATACCACCGAAATCTCGCCCTCTTCGTATGATTTGGCCAGCATCAGGAAATACAAGGAATGGGTCAATCCTGTAGCCACGATAAAGGGCCATGCCGCCGCAAGCGCGTCCAACCGAAGGGGAAGAAAACAAACCACCGGAAGGCTTGCAACAACCGCGAACCACATTCCTACCCACAGCACCGCCAGATTTCCGGATGCCTTTCGCACCGCGAAATTCCAGGCGGCGTGCAGGACGGTGGAAATCATGACCAGAATAAAGGCCTGCATCGGCATCGCGTCACCTCGGTGCGTCAGGTACCGGCCTGAAAAAAATCAAGACCGTCGTCACATCCCGGTCAGCGTACACGCACACGCCACCCGTCTCCCGTTACCAACGGACTCATCACACAACCTGCCGTAAAGGATTCCCGTTATGCTGACCGGCGAGTACGCCGATTTCGACCCCCACGAATATAAACGACGTCTGGCCAAACTGCGGGATCTCATGTCACGCAACCGTCTGGACGCGGTCCTGATTACCACCGACACGAACCATCGCTACTTCAGCGGGCACTGGACCCATCGCTGGGGGCACAAGTTCACCTCTCTGTTCGCCCTGCTTCCACTCGAACGCGATCCCGTGCTCATCGTCCCGCCACTGGAAACGGGGATGTGTGAGGAGGACGCCTGGATCGAAGACCTGCGCACGTATAAGCCGCCCATCCGCGTCAGGGCGGGGGTCTCGCTTCTGACCGAAGTCATCCGCGAACTTGGCCTCGACGGTGCCCGCATCGGCGCCGAACTGGGTGGCGTCCTCTGGTCGCGCATGCCCTACGACGACTTCGGACGTTTAAAGGCCAATCTTCCCGGCGTAGAATTCGCCGATGCCGCGCAACTGCTCTGGAAGACCCGGTTCTGCAAGTCCCGAGCCGAGATCGCCTATATTCGCAAAGCCGTCCAGATCACCGACCAGGCCTATCGCACCCTCTTCGACACCGTTAAACCCGGCATGACCGAAAGGGATCTATATAGCCTGCTCTGTGTAGAGCACCTGAAACGGGGGATGGACGCGCCCGGTTCGATCACGCTGGCCGCCTGCATCCCCGGCGACGCGCGTAGCAGCAACCGCAGCCTGCGCCGACACACCGACCGCACGCTGACCGAAGGCGAACTCATCGCCCACGACGCCGGCGGTGTGTACCGCGGATATTGGTCGGACTACACACGCATGTTCGCACTGGGTCGGGCCGAACAGGAACACAAGGACGCCTACAGGACCGTCTACGATTGTATGCAAGCTGCAAACGACGCGATCCGACCCGGCGTTCCAATCTCGGACCTGGTTCGCGTTTCGATCGAAACGCTGACAAGGGCGGGTTTCGTGGAGCAGGCGCAGCGCGTCACCGGGATCGGGCATGCCATAGGCCTCGACATTATCGAACCCCCGTTCATCGAACTCGAAGACGACACCCTGTTGGCGGAAGGCATGGTTCTCACAGTCGAACCTTCTCTGTACACGGGTGGCGCGTACTTCATGCTCGAAGAGGATGTCGTCGTGACCGATACCGGCTGCGAAATCCTCTCGGAACCCGCTCCCGGGGAATTGCCGGTCCTGTAGTCGCCTGCCGTTTCCTCCGAAACGCTTTGCCGCATTGACATCCACGCCGGAACCGATTCGAAAAAGGGGCGCATGGCGCCCCGGTTTTCGGTGTGAATTTCCGTGTGTACGTGTATCGTTTTTTCCGCTAAAACGACTGAAGATCCTGAATAACCAGTCCTGAATACACTTTCGGATAAAAGAACGTGGACTTGGGAGGCATTCGCTCGCCGGCCAGGACAACGCTGCGCAACTGGTTCATGCCCACGGGATTCAGAAAGAAGCCAGCCCGATCGGGTGCGGCCTTCACCAGGTCCAGGACCTCACGCTCGACCTTTACAAACTTCACCTTCTCGCCCCGGGTCAATGTCTCCGGATCCAGATCCAGCGCCTTGCCCAGAACCAGTTGCAGCAACCCGGGGTCCAGCGCCCGCCACGCCTCCGAATGTCCGCAGCTGTCAAGTTCCGAGGGATCCACGCTTCTCTTCATCGTCAGATAGTGCACTTCGGAACACGTTCCGTGGCAAAATCCGAATACGGTCCGGCCGCCACCGCGCCGTTTCAACTCCCGCAATACCGATTTGGTATCACTGAGGGGCGCCCGTTCAACGTCACACAGTTCCGCCAGCCCCTTCGTGAGTCTTGCGACCCCGCCCGCTCCCAGATCCAGGACCACCCGGTGAATCGCATTGATGGCCATCCCCTCCGCATCGTCCATGTTCACGAGCGTCTGCATCCGGTACCCGTATGGCTTGCCCTGCCAATCCTCGCCACTGGCCACCACGCGTTCATCCCGGTAGACCACCGCAGTTTCGTATCGGTGATGCCCGTCCGCGATGAAGAAAGGCTTGTCTTTAAGCGTACGGGCCACGTCGTCTACCACGGCTCTTTCCGTCACACGCCAGAACCTGTGTCCAACGCCGTCCTCGCCTGTAAATGCAAATAGCGGGGCGTCATCCAGGACTGGCGCCACAATATTCCGCACGTGGTCACCGGGGTCGGAGTATAACGAGAAAATCTGGCCAAAGGCCGCACGGGTATGTCGCATGAGCGCCAGCCTGTCCACTTTCGGACCCGGCATGGTATACTCATGCGGCAATATGGGGCCTTCTCCCAGCGCATCCGCACGCACCAGCGCCACAATCCCCAGCCTCGTCTTACTTTTCGTCCCCTCGGGGTTACTTACATCGAAGTCCTGTGCGTAGAGATAAATCCCCTCTTCCCGGTCTCGAACGAGGACACCCTCCTCAAGCCAGCCTCGATACGCCGCCGCGGCGCGGGTGTAACGATTCTCGTCAGTCGAATCCCCTGCATTCTGCACGCCCTGGATAATGCGCACGATGTTGTTGGGATGCGCGTCGTACAGTGCCCGTTGCATCGACCCGTCAATCACGTCGTAGGGCGGCGCGACGACGTCGCCAACGTTGCCTATCCTGTCGATTGCGTACCGAATTCCACGAAAAGCCCTGATCTCCGCCATTGGCCATCTCTCCGAGATTTTTCTGCAGCCACCGGATCCCATCCCCGTTGCCGCGGCGACCATCCGCTCGCACTCACGGCCGGGTTGACCGTTTGACCCGGCCCCATTGTCGTGAACCCAAGGGCCGGAAGGAGCAGCGAACGCGGGAAAAGCCCGGAAAATTCCGCAATAGGCTGGTAAACTTCACTCAACGCGGCTTTCCAGCGTAGGGTATCCGACATTCCGATCCGTCTCGTTCAACAGCGGCACCCCCGCCATAAAACGTCTCAGATTCTCACAGAAAAAGTCAACAGTACGTTGAGGGCGGAAGTTGGATGCGCCCGCCGAGTGGGTTGTGATGATCACGTTCTCCAACTCCCATAGCGGGCTGGTCTCCGGCAACGGCTCGGTTTCGAAGACGTCCAACCCGGCTCCCGCAATTTCGCCGGACTCAAGTGCATCCGCCAGCGCCGCCTCGTCCACAATCGGGCCCCTTGCGGTATTGATCAGGAAGGCAGAATTCTTCATCAGACGGAACGCACGTTCATCAATCAGCCTTTCAGTCTGCGGCGTGTAGGGACAGGCGATAAACACCACGTCGGATGCCGACAGCACATCTTCCAGCCGATCAGTTCCCCAAAGGGCCTCCACGTAATCCGGCCTTTCCGATTGCTGGACGTCCAGGGCGAGGATTCGCATTTCGAATCCCCGCGCCAGCCAGGCATACCGCCGTCCGATTCCTCCGAACCCGACAATCCCCGCCGTGGCCCCGTAAAGATCGCGGATCGGCACACCCTTCCATTCGTGCGAAAGCTGATTCCGGATGGATTGTTGCAGGCCGCGGAACAGCGCCGACGTCAGCGCCCATGCGTGTTCCGCCACCTGCATCGCATGCAGCCCGCTGGCGTTGCTCAATCTGAATCGGCCCTCCCGAACGCCCGGAATATCCAGCAACATATCCATGCCCGCGCTGGTGGTTTGAATCCACTTCACCCGCCTGGCTGCGCGGATGATTTCCTCGTTGTACATTCCGAATATCACGTCCGCGTCTCCAACCACGGCATGCGCTTCGTCCATTGCCGCCATTGCCACCTCGGCCCCGGGCGCGGTTCGACGCACCTGCTCACACAACGCCTCGCTCACCGGCGGGCACAGAACAATCTTCATGGGTAAACCTGCCTTTCCGATATGAACGCAGCCGGGAAACCGCATTCAACGGCAAACATCCCGCCCGGCAGACTCGCCTGTCGCCCTCCGGCGCCGGGGTCTTCCGGAGTCGTCCTGAACTTCCGTCAATTTCGGCGGTCCGATCGGATTGACCATCCCCTCACCGGGTCCTGCACGCCGTCTTAGAGGGTGTCCATTGACGACGGGGCCGTGCACGCGGCGCAAAGCCAGTCGAGATTGACCCTGCGCTCAGGTCTGATCCGCATTGCTTGACAAAACCGTATCCGCTGCTTACCATACCCATCTTTGGCGCCCATACAACCGCTGGCAGACCCCATGACCGGATCCACCCGCAATTCACTCGTCCTGCCCGTTTACGTTCCGTCGCTGATCCTGATGTTTGGCAATGGAATGCTTATTCCCATCCTTCCGCTCTACGCGAAGACCTTCAGCGCGTCGTACGGTCTTGTGGGCGTCGTGCTTGCCGCCGAAGGCGTGGGCAGGCTGATCGGCGCTTTACCGGCCGGCATCCTGCTTGGCAGAGTAAGGCGGAAATCCGCAATGGTCCTTGGCGTAAGCTGCGTTGCCGTCTCCACGCTTATGCTGTTCTGGGCACGCGACGTCTACGAAGTCATGCTCTACCGGCTTGCAGCCGGCGTTGGAAGTTCGCTCTGGAGCATCGCATGCCACGCCTATCTGGCGGACGTTACCGCGGTTTTTCATCGAGGAAGGGCGCTCTCGATCTTCGGCGGCGTTCACCGGATCGGCAGCTTCGCCGGACCTGCTGCCGGTGGCGCGCTCGGCGCCTCCTACAGTCTGGAAACGCCATTCGTGGTGTTTGCCGCCCTGGCGACACTTGTCGCTATTGTAGCGATGACGACGTTCGGAACCGAAACGTCGCGTGTGGCGCCGACGGTGAGGGCCGGCCAAATCAGACGCCTGATGGCCATTTTCAAATCGCATTTTCGAGAACTTGCCACCGCAGGAACGGGGCAGCTCTTTGCCCAGACCATTCGAGCCGGACGCCCGGTGGTTGTGCCGCTGTACGCGGCCGACGTGATCGGCCTGGACGTTCAGGCCATTGGATGGATCATCACCATTTCTGCGCTGGTTGACATGTCTCTTTTCTATCCCGCGGGCCATATTATGGACCGTTACGGAAGAAAATTCGCGATGGTACCCTGCTTCCTTATCCAGGCAGTCGCAATGGCGGCCATTCCCTTCACCCACAGTTTTTCCGGGCTGCTTCTGGCCACATCGCTCCTGGGCCTGGGCAACGGCATCGGCTCCGGCTCCATGATGACACTCGGCGCGGACCTGGCACCCAGGGATTCTATCGGCGAGTTTCTGGGGGCCTGGCGCCTGGTTGGCGATACAGGCCATATGGGCGCGCCTCTCGTGATTGGGGGCATCGCCGATCTGCTCGGCCTCTCCCTCGCCACCTTTGCCATCGCGGGATTCGGCCTGCTTGCCTCGGGCACCTTTGCGTTCGTGGTGCCTGAAACCCTCACGGACGGTCCGTCTCCCGAGAGTTCCCCGCGTGGTGACCCGCAAGAATGACCAGTCTTGCGAAAAAACCCCGCCCTTCGGGGCACAGGTTCACATAGGTGTCCCGAACGCCGCCCAACGTAGTCTGCAAACCCGGAGCGGTCAACCGAATCTCTCGACCTGCCCGAGAGCAGCCGCCTGCGGGCTGATTCAATTGACAACGCTCGCGTCGCCCGTTAGATTCCCTGAGACAGACTCCCACGATCCTCTACCCGAAAAAGAGACGGATCCGATGACCAGAGAAAGTATCATTGCGGGCATCTGCCTGCTGATCACCCTGGGCCTGATGTGGCTTGTGGATCATCCGAACAAGGTTGCGGGCAGCGTTATCCTGGGTATTGTTTTCTGTGTCTTCATTCTGGTTGCTCGGCTGAAGGGCCGAAATAACTCTAGAACGAACCGGATGATACGAAAACCGCCGGAACGAAAGTAAACGCCTTCAGCCCTCTCCTGGAAGCCATTCCTTGCCATGCATGCCTCTCCCAAAATCGCCGTGGTCATTCCGGTTTTCAACGAGCAGGAAGCCATTCAGAACGTACTGTCGGACATTCCGCGCCGTCTCGACGCCGACGTCGTGGTGGTGGACAACGGCTCCACCGACCGAACGGTCGACCTGGCCAGGCAGATGGGGGCCCGTATTGTTCACGAACATCGCAGGGGATACGGCTGGGCTTGCCTGGCGGGTATCGACTCCCTGGTGAAACCCGACATTGTCGTTTTCCTGGACGGCGATTACAGTGACCATCCCGATGAAATGACGCTTCTGGTGGAGCCCATCGTAGAGGGCCGCGCGGATCTTGTGATTGGTTCGCGCACACTGGGAACCAGGGAGGCCGGCGCGCTACTGCCACAGGCCCGATTCGGCAACTGGCTGGCCACGTGGCTCATCCGCCGTCTGTTTGGCGCTAACTTCACCGATCTCGGGCCATTCCGCGCCCTTACGTATCCGGCACTCGTAAAGCTCGATATGGAGGACAAGACCTTTGGTTGGACCGTGGAAATGCAGGTGAAAGCTGCCCGGATGGATTTCCGGTTCCTGGAAGTTCCGGTCAGCTATCGGCGTCGAATCGGCGTTTCCAAGATCACCGGAACCATAAGCGGTACGATCAGGGCGGGTTGGAAAATCCTTTACACCATCTTCAAATACAGATTCACGGAAACGCCTCAATCCGCACGTCTTGCCCCGCGTTGAAATGCCCTCGCCGCGCCCCGGTGTCCCGTCCCTGAAATATATCACCATTCGATTCCATTGGCGACAAATGTGGTCAGGCCGATCGGAACCCCCTTAGACGCCCCCGTCTTCGTCGTCCAGCATCATCGTCAGACGCGTGGCCACCTGCTCGGCCTGCCGGCCAGCCGCTTCGCGTCCCGACCGGTACTTTAACAGTCTGTCGGCGATATCCAATGCCGCGATAATGGCTATTTTTGTCGGATCGGCCAGCTTCTGCTGGGACGCGATCTCCGTCATCCGGCGATCGACAAGTTCTGCAACCCGGCGGGTATACTCGGATGACTCCCGACTCTGAACGGGGTATTGGCGCCCAAAGATCGTAACGTCCGTCGTCTCACCTCGGTTAAGGCCGTCCGGAAGTATCATTCTACCCCCTGAACTGTCCACGGAGCATCGGCGTACCCTATCAGACGACTACAACATGCGCTCGTTTCGCCAGTCAAGACGCCAACAAATCCGCGATTTCCGGTGCCACGGTAATGTTGCCCGGGCTGGAATCTACGGCGCGCGAAAACCCGCCGACCCCTCCTGTATCGATGGTGTTGAACTCAGATCTTGTTGGCGGCTTCAAGCGGATCCACCCGCACCACGCCGTCCGTCGCCGGTATCATCACCTCCACGACCCATCCGTCCACGTCCTTGCCCATGACCCGAATCCGCTTGGGCATTCGCCGCAATACCGTCGCGTCTTTGGAAACCCTGGCGAATGCGTGGTATTTTTCATCGTCCACACAGAAATACCGCTGGATACGCCCCTCGGGTCTTCCGCCCAGTTGTGCACTGCTCTGTTTGTGGCCGTCCGATGATTCCGCCATCGTTTGCTCGCATTTCTACCGGTAGAGATGGTGCGTTTCGATAAATTGCGCGACGTTGTCCGGCACCCAATATCGAATGGGCCGGCCCGTACGAATGCGCGAACGGATCTGTGTGGAAGAAATCTCGAGAAGCGGCGTATCCAGGAAACGCATCCGTGCGGCTAGTCGGTTATCTGCATCATCGGGAAGAAACCCGGGGCGACCCATCACCGTCACGTGCGCAAGGTCCAGTACGCCCTGGGGATCGCACCACGTTGACATCTCCAACGCGTTGTCCGCACCGATGATCAGATGGAATTCAGTCCTGGATCCCAGTGTCCTGCGGAGTTGTCTCAGCGTCTCGACGGTATAGGACTTGCCAATTCGCTCCAATTCGATCCGGCACAGTTCAAACCGGGGTTGTCTGTCAAGGGCGAGTGCAACCATCCTGGCGCGCGCATCGGCCGGCGCCATGTCGGCAGCTCTTTTGTGAGGAGGGTCCGCCGAGGGAACGAACAGGACCCGATCCAGACAACATTGCGCCAACGCCTCCTGTGCGATTATCAGATGGCCAAGATGAATCGGATCGAACGTCCCGCCGAGAATGCCGATCCTGCCGCCCATGCAGCCTCACCTGGTATTTGCAGCGCTGGAGCCGTTTGTCTTTTCCGCCGGTTTCCGGTGTTCGGTCTTTTGCGCGGCCAGGGACTTCTCGATCTGGCGTATCTCTTCCGCAATGTCCTGTTTAAGTTCATCCTGAACGCCATCCGCGGCCAGGAGTCTCAACATCTCGAGCGCTTCGTCCAACGCACCCAGACGGTGTTTTGCCCGCGCGAGAATAAACCGGGCTCTTGACGCGAGCGCGGTATCGTCGAATTCCTTCAGGACAATCTCGCAGTAACGCGCGGCGGATTCGAACATGTCCCACTGAATGTAGTTCTCCGCAACCGTGAGTTTTTTTAGCGCCAATTTCGTCCGAAGCTCCTGGATTCGGTCACGCGTGCTCGGGACGAGATCGCTATCGGGGAAATCCTCTATAAACCGTTCAAACTCCCGGATGGCCTTGTGAGTTTCATCCTGGTCGTGGTGGATTCCCCGGGATTGCCGATAATAACACACGCCGATCTGATACCGCGCCTGGTCAACAAACGGACTGGTTGGAAATTCATTCAGCAGGCGCTCGAATTCAAATACGGCCGTCACGTAGTCCTTATCGCATAAATAGGCGAAGCCCAGTTTATATTGGGCGCGATCTACCAGATGGGACCCCGGAAAATCCGAAAGCAGATTGCGGAGCAGCTTCTGGGCCTCCCAGCAATTCTTCTTTTCCAGCTCCTCATTCGCTTTTTCCAGGTAAAGGTCCGCACTGGGGTGGCGATACCTGTTTTGCGCGCATCCCCAGAATGCCACCAGGCCCAATGAACACAGAACAAAAATACTCCGCTTCAACATACCCTTCTTACCCCACAAAAACAGAAAATCGGGGCCCTGTTTATCCCAACCCCGAACGGTCGGTGCAATCGACCACCCCAAAACCCGGACGTCTGTGAGCGGTGCATTCCCGGGAAACAACCGGTAAAACCGACGCCTTTACCTTTGACTCTGGAAACACACGGATGGTTCCGAACAAAACCGGTAAGATTACCCGCCAATTCGTGAACGTGGAAACTCCCGGTTTCCATTCGGCTTACGTACTCAGATCGGAAAAACTTAAGCAAACCCCAAAGGCAAGTCAAGGAAATACAAATAGGTCCGTATGCTTCGGATTCTTCCGCCGGAATTCGCACAGGTTCACCTTGACGAAGGAACACGGATCTTGTTAACTTGCATTCTGATTTGGATTCGCTTCAGGGCCGTTCACGAGGGGTACGATCGAGATTCGGGGTACGATTTTTTATAACGGGACCATTGGCGCGGTCCGATTCGCGGCTCCCCGATCATTCCGGAAAACACGATGGCGTCACACACGCACGTTCTGGTCATTGGCAGTTATAACATGGATCTGATCGTTCAATCTCCAAGCCTGCCGAGACCTGGCCAAACCATAATGGCAGATACGTTCGTCACATTGCCAGGCGGCAAGGGCGCCAATCAGGCGGTGGCGGCGGCCCGTTCCGGGGCGTTTGTATCCTTCGTTGCAAGAGTAGGCAGCGACGCCTTCGGTGCGCAGGCTCTGCGTTGCCTCGACGCGGAGGGAATCGACACCACCTACGTGCTGAAAGATCCGGATCTGCCGTCGGGGATCGCCTCGATCCTGGTGGACGGCAAGGGGGAGAACGCCATTGCCGTGGTTCCTGGCGCCAACGCCGCCCTATCCCCGCTTCAGATCGACTCCGCCGGTTCCCTTTTCGAACGCGTTTCCAATTGCCTGCTTCAGCTGGAAACACCGCTGCCCACGGTTCTCCACGCCGCGGGTCTTGCGAAGGAACGCGGCGTACCGGTTATTCTCAACCCCGCCCCCGCGCGTGACCTGCCCGCGGAACTCCTTTCCGATCTTTTTCTTCTGACGCCGAACGAATCGGAAACCGAAGTTCTAACCGGTATTCGACCGGATACCGAAAGCGCGGCACGCCGTGCTACAGACATCCTGATGGGCCGCGGTGTAAACAACGTAATTATTACACTTGGCGCACGCGGAGCGCTTCTGGCGACGGATCGGGAGACCATACTGGTTCCCGCGCCCAGGGTCGACGCACGCGACACCACGGGCGCCGGAGACGCCTTCAACGGCGCTCTCGCGGCCTCACTCGGCACAACGCGGACCCTTGCGGACGCTGTCGCCTTTGCCAATTGCGCGGGCGCCCTCGCGGTAACAGAAATCGGCGCACAGGCTGCGCTGCCGCGAGAACCGCAGATTCGCGCCCTGATGGAGGCGCGGCCGCAGAGCCAATCGTCACCCTGACCACGGGATCACCTCTTTTTTTGCCTTTTCTCTTGACCCGACTTCCACCCTGTCCTATATTCTGATCCCTCACACATATTTCGCGAGCTTGAACGGCATTCAACCTCCCCCCTCTCCCTGATTCCCCTTGCACGAAGGGAGCGTGTTGTATGGCGAACCGCAGGAATGTCGAGCCACGTCTCGACTATGAGGATCTTGTGAACGAGTTGGATCGGTTTGAATCGGAAGCCAAAGACCTTCAGGTGCGTATCGCGCAGTTTATGAAGAATGCCAGGCAGACGCTGGCGGGCGAGACGAGTCCGGGTGTGGAACACGTGGGTATTGCCGCCGACTGAATTCGCATCTTCATATGACATGGACAAACGAACAAGGCGGGGTCTTACACCCCGCCTTGTTCGTTTCAGAACGCCATTTGTCGATGTTTTTTACCGCCACCTGGCACCGAACGGTATTGGACGCAAAGCCGATCCATTCGCGGAGTTCCCGGCCCCTACCGTGCATCAACCGGTCCGGCCATCCCTCCATGGAGTCTCTTCAAAGCGGTTACGTCCGCTTCATCCAGCGAACCCATTTCCGATGCCGCCGCGTTCGCCTCGGCCTGCTCCGGCGTCTTGGCGCCGGGAATCACGCTCGACACGGCCGGTTGGCTCAATACGAATCTCAGCGCTGTCTGCGCCAGCGTAGGGCTCCGGTCGCCCACCAGCGCCTCAACCATGGCCACCTGCGCCAGGGCCCGCTGCAATCGCCCGTCCTTCTGCCAGCCGGCCCGGAAGTCCGCCCCCGGAAATTTGGAATCCTTCCGGTATTTTCCGCTCAGCAGGCCCCTCGCCAGGGGCGCCTTGATAACCGTCCCGACCCCGGCCTTCCGAGCAGATTCAAACAACTCGGGATCGGGACGCTGGTCCAGGATATTGTAGTAGATCTGAATCACATCCACACATCCGGACTCGATGCATAGCCGCCCCTGTTCAGCCGTATCGACCGATACCCCTGCGAAACGGATCTTGCCCGCTTGCTTCATCCGGGTCAAGAATTCGAAAATACCGCACCGTCGAATGGTTTCAGTATCCGGATCGTGGATGTAATAAACATCGAAATAGTCCGTTCTCAAACAACGCAGACTGGCCTCGACCGCCCGGCAGAGGTAAATCAGCGAAAAATCGCAATAAGGCGCACCACCCACGTACCACCAGCCGCCCTTGGTTGCCAGCACGACCTGTTCCCGCCTTCCCACCAGCGCCCTGCCCAAAACACGTTCGCTGCGCCCGTTCCCGTATGCGTCCGCCGTATCAAAAAACGTCACACCGACGTCGAGCGCCTTGTGGACGGCACGAACCGACGTCTCGTCGTTTACGGGCCCCCAGTCCAATCCCCGTAACGGCCCCGCACCGAATCCGACCTCCGAAATCCGGGGACCGCCCTTACAGAGCGCCCGGCGATTCATGGCCACCCCTGAAAGGTAAGTCGACCGCCAAGATATAACGGCCCTCGAAGGCTCCCTCCCGGCGATTCCCTCGAAGGCCGAAAACGGTATCGTTTCGATACCGCAGAGATAATAGGACCAACAAATCAGGTTGTCAACCAAAATTGGGTTCGGTGCGCAAGGAGCCGCGGCGGAGAATTGGGGCCGGTGGGTATGCGCCCGTCCGCCCGTCTTAGACGCATAAAACCCCCGTTAGACGCCTCGTGCCTGTCGAAGTGTTGTTTCATGGATGGAGTTCGATAAGTTGGCAAGAGTCCGTTTACCCGGATACGATAGTATGATAAAATTTATTTATTGATTTTATCAAATATATAAATTAGCAATATATCCGGTGGTATCTTATTATTATCGTGGTTGTCCCCACGCCGGCACTGGCGATTCCCACGGACTCCGGAGCGGGTCCCGCCAGAGAATCAACGCTGAACCCGATCATTGCAAGGGACTCTGTTTTGCACCTGCCCGTCGCGATACTTATCGATCTGGATGATACCATCGTCTCCTATTCCACGTATGCGGAACCGTGCTGGAAACGGGTCTGCGACCGGGCGGCCGGCAGGATTGACGGGGCGAATGCGAATGAGCTGTACAGGACGCTCACCGAGGCCCGTACGTGGTTCTGGGGCGATCCCGAACGGCACCGGGCGAACCGTCAGAACATGCTCCTTGCAACTCAGCGCGTCGTCCACCATGGCTTGCGCCGTCTCGGCATAGAAAACTGGGAACTGGCGGGCACGATTGCCCTATCTTACGACCGGGAGCGCAGGAAGACGATAAAGCCGTTTCCAGGTGCCCTCGAGACCCTTCGCATACTTCGCCACAACAGCGTGCGGATGGCCCTGGTGACCAACGGAGGGGCCGAACCCCAGCGGGAAAAGATACGCAGATTCAACCTGGAGCCATTCTTTGACGCCATCCTTATCGAAGGAGAATGTGGCTACGGGAAACCGGATATTCGAATCTATTCGGATGCGCTGCGCCTGCTGAACGCCAACCCTGAAGATGCGTGGATGATCGGCGACAACCTGGAGTGGGAGGTCGCGGTTCCGCAGAAACTGGGAATTTACTGCGTCTGGAACGACGCCCGGGGCAAGGGCCTGCCGGAAGACAGTGAAATTCGTCCGGACCGAATCATCAGATCCCTGCCGGAGCTTCTGGAAACCTGATGTTCTGTCCCGGAAACAGGTCGCCATTCTTCCGACGATTCATCCCGTCTCGCTGTGTTGCCTTCGCTCGTCGGCCGAATTTCAGCAATCTATATCCGGGTCAGAACACGAGAACCGTTTCGTCCCAATTGTCAACGTCGGACAGGAAATGAGACTGACCGTGGGCCTTTTTCATCTATACCGCACGCCGCACCTCTCCCCGACGCAAACGGACACCCTGCTCAGCCAGGTCAGACAGAACATCTGCTACCGTGTTTTTCGGCTCGAAACCGAAGCCTGCTTCAATGTCGAACTGGAGGGTACGTTGACCTCCGAAGAACGGCAGCGACTCGCCTGGCTGCTGAGCGAGACATTCGAACCAGGAAAACTCAACACGACGCCGTTTCTGGGCGCCGGCGGTACAGTTATCGAAGTCGGACCACGTTTGAACTTCAGCACGGCCTGGTCTACGAACGCCGTTTCCGTCTGCCACGCCTGCGACCTGGCGAAAATCAGGCGCATCGAGAGGTCCAGGCGTTATCTGCTGATACCCGGCCTGACGCGCGATCAACGATCCGCATTTCTGGAAATGATCCATGACCGCATGACCGAATGCGAATACGGCACGCCAATGGCCACCTTCGAAACCGGAGCGCAACCCGAGCCCGTCTCCGAAGTTCCGCTCATTCAGGAAGGCAGGCCGGCGCTGGAACGCATCAACAAAGCGTTGGGGCTGGCCTTTGACGAATGGGATCTCGACTATTATACGGACCTCTTTCTGGACCACCTCCAACGAAATCCCACGAATGTGGAATGTTTCGACATTGCCCAGTCCAACAGCGAACACTCCCGTCACTGGTTCTTTCGAGGTCGGCTGACGATCGACGGCGAAGAAATGCCGGAACATCTCCTGGGCATGATTCAACAACCCCTTAGCGCCAATCCCGGCAACAGCACCATCGCGTTCAGGGATAACGCGAGCGGCATCAGAGGCTATCCCACAAGGACCATCCTGCCCGCCAGGCCCGGGGAACCGAGTCCATTCGCCGCTTCCGTACGGGACTACGACATCATTTTCACCGCTGAAACGCACAACTTTCCCACCGGAGTAGCGCCCTTCCCAGGTGCTGAAACCGGTACGGGCGGACGCATCCGGGACGTGCATGCCGCCGGTCGCGGCTCCCTTGTTGTTGCCGGCACCGCGGCCTACTGCGTGGGCAACCTGCGCATTCCCGACTATGAAATGCCCTGGGAGGACCAGGCGTTCGAATATTCCGACAATTTCGCCTCTCCGCTCCGGATTGAGATTGAAGCCAGCAACGGCGCGTCCGACTACGGCAACAAATTCGGCGAACCGCTCATTCAGGGCTATACCCGTGCTTTCGGTCTTCGATTGCCGAACGGGCAGCGCCGCGAATGGATCAAACCCATTATGTTCACCGGCGGCATCGGCCAGATCGATGCCCGGCACACAGAAAAAGGAAGCCCTGAAAAAAAGATGTGGGTGGTCAAACTCGGTGGCCCGGCATATCGCATCGGGATGGGGGGCGGGGCGGCTTCGTCGATGGTACAGGGTGAGAACACGGCGGAACTGGACTTCAACGCCGTTCAGCGGGGCGATGCTGAAATGGAGCAGAAAGTAAACCGGGTCATCCGCGCCTGCGTTGAACTGGGCGAGGATAACCCCATCGTCAGCATCCACGACCAGGGGGCCGGCGGAAACTGCAACGTACTCAAGGAAATCGTAGCGCCGGAAGGCGCCCGCATCCACGTTCGCGCGCTGCCTGTTGGCGACCGGTCGCTTTCCGTGCTGGAAATCTGGGGTGCAGAATACCAGGAAAACGACGCCCTGCTTCTGCATCCCCGACACGAGGACGCATTCAAAACCCTGTGCAGACGGGAGAAGATACAGGCGGCCTTTGTGGGGCACGTAACCGGAAACGGAAGAATTGTCCTCTATGACGAAGCCGACAACACGACCCCCGTCGACCTGGAACTGGACAAAGTGCTGGGCGACATGCCGCGCAAGAACTTTGAATTGTTTCGTAAACCGGCCGAACTGACGCCTCTCCATCTGCCCGAAGAAATCACCGTAGAGTCCGCATTGGAGAGAGTACTGCGCCTCGTGTCAGTTGGCTCCAAACGTTTTCTGACCAACAAGGTCGACCGGAGCGTAACCGGCCTGGTTGCCCGCCAGCAATGCGCCGGGCCTCTCCAACTCACGGTTTCGGACGTGGCCGTGATCGCGCAGAGCCACTTCGGCACAACAGGCGCCGCAACGGCCATTGGGGAACAACCTGTAATCGGCCTGCTGAACCCCGAGGCGATGGCTCGGATGAGTGTCGGAGAAGCGCTAACCAATCTGGTGTGGGCCCAGGTCAGCGCATTGGAAGACGTCAAATGCTCTGGAAACTGGATGTGGGCCGCAAAACTACCGGGCGAAGGCGCCGCGCTATACGATGCAGCCAAGTCCCTGGTGGATATTATGCTTAAACTGGGTATCGCTATAGACGGCGGGAAAGACAGTCTTTCCATGGCCGCGCTGGCGCCCGGATCGGAGGGGAACGGCGAGACCGTGACCGCGCCCGGGGCACTGGTCATTTCGGCCTATGTAACCTGTCCGGATGTCACCAAAACCGTCACACCGGACCTGAAACTCCCTGACGAGGGTCACCTGCTCTTCATCGACCTGGCCAGCGGCAAGACCCGCCTGGGAGGCTCGGCCCTGGCCCAGGTGTTTGGTCAGATCGGCGATACACCGCCCGACGTTGACGACCCCGGTCTGCTTAAACGCGCGTTCAACGCCATGCAGAAACTCATTGCCGAAAAAAACGTGGCCGCAGGCCACGACCGGAGCGACGGCGGCATTCTCACCAGCCTGCTCGAAATGGCTTTCGCCGGGAACTGCGGCATCTGCATCGATCTTCCGACGTCCTCAGATCCGATCGCGTCTCTCTTTTCCGAGGAGATGGGCCTGGTTTTCGAAGTGCACGCCAGGAAAGTACAGCACGTTCTTGAAACCCTCAGGGCCGCTGACGTGCCCTGTGTTCCCATCGGTACGACCCATGCGGACACTTCGGTACATATCGCAATAAACGGCATGTCCGTACTCAACGACGACATGGAGAACCTGCGTGATCTATGGGAGGAAACGAGCTACCGTCTCGAACGGCTTCAAGCAAACCCGCAGTGTGTCGAAAAGGAACGCCTCTCGCTGAAGCAGCGCACCGGACCCCGATACACCCTTCCGTTTACGCCTGCGCCAACTGCGCCCGAAATACTGGGATCCCAAACAAAGATTCCAGTTGCTATCGTCCGCGAGGAAGGCAGCAACGGCGACCGTGAAATGGCCTCGGCGTTCCATGCGGCGGGCCTGGAACCCTGGGACGTGACCATGTCCGATCTTCAGGCCGATCGGATCCGACTGGACGCCTTTCAAGGCGTCGCCTTTGTAGGTGGATTCAGTTATGCCGACGTCTTGGACTCCGCCAAAGGCTGGGCCGGGGTCATCCGGTTCAGTCCGCGTCTCCGGGATCAGTTTCAATCGTTCTACGAACGGCCCGACACATTCAGTCTCGGAGTCTGTAACGGCTGCCAGTTGATGGCCCTGCTCGGATGGGTGCCCTGGCCGGGAATCGAGACCAGGGTCCAACCGCGCTTTGTCCAGAATACATCGGGGCGTTTTGAGTCTCGCTTCGTCACGGCGCAGATCCAGGAGAGTCCGGCGGTGATGCTCAGGCACATGGCCGGCACTTCCCTGGGCATCTGGGTTGCCCACGGTGAAGGCCGAATCCACTTCCCCAACCCCGAAACGCTGGAACGGGTCATGCAGAACGACCTGGCCCCCATCCGTTACGTCGACGACGGCAATCGAATAAGCGAGGACTATCCGTTCAACCCCAATGGCTCTCCCCACGGCATCGCCGCCCTCTGTTCTCCCGACGGACGCCACCTTGCGATGATGCCGCATCCCGAACGGACGTTTTTGAAGTGGCAATGGGGTTGGATGCCTGAATCCTGGAAGAATTGCCTGAGCGCTTCGCCCTGGTTGCGGATCTTTCAGAACGCCCGGGAATGGTGCGAGGAAATATAGGGAAGGAACGAGGGCGGGACCTCGTGGCAAACGTACCGAAGCCTGTCATCGGAAGGGTCGACTAAGCAACGGCGTGGGCGCCGTATCCGTGCCGGGATGAATCGTTGAATAGGGGGGTGCGATGGCTGCAACGGTTCTGGATGGAAAAAAACTTGCCAGAAAGATTGAAATTGAACTGAAACACCGGGTGGCACGCATCAGGGTAAGGGCTGGCGGTCAGGTCCCTGTCCTGGCCACCATCCTGGTCGGAGACGACCCCGCCTCGGCCACCTACGTGCGAATGAAGGGCAACGCCTGCAAACGGGTGGGAATGGATTCTTTGAAGATCCTGCTTCCGGAAGAAACGTCCACACGCGAACTCCTGGCCGAGATCGAGAAGCTCAACGCCGATCCCCACGTACACGGAATTCTACTACAGCACCCGGTTCCCGCCCACGTCCAGGAGCGGACGTGCTTCGACCGGATCTCGCTCGAGAAGGATGTGGATGGCGTCACGGTGCACGGATTTGGCCTTATGGCTATGGGTGCATCGGCATATGGGGCGGCGACACCCGCAGGCATCATGAAGCTTCTTCTGCATTATGATATCCCGCTGGAAGGCAGAAACGCCGTTGTCATCGGTCGAAGCCCTATTCTGGGCAAACCGATGGCCATGATGCTGCTGAATGCAAACGCGACCGTGACCATCTGTCATTCCAGAACCCGAAATCTGCCCCGAATTCTCCGCTCGGCCGACATTGTCGTTGGCGCGGTAGGGCAACCGGAGTTCATCAAGGCCGACTGGATCGCAGGCAATGCCGTTGTCATCGATGCCGGTTACCATCCGGGCCCTGTCGGAGACGTGGAACTCCCGGCCGTTGTCCACAGATGCGCGGCCTACACCCCGGTGCCGGGTGGTGTTGGACCGATGACCATTGCCACGCTAATCACCCAGACCGTGGAATCCGCGGAGAGAAGTATCGCCTGATCCGGCCGCACGGACGCAAACGAACGCCGATCAGGCCTGTTTCACACGTCGCCCCGCTACCCCACTGCGCGCGACAGCCTCATCGCGCTTGCGTCCGCACGTCCCCCTCCAGCATTCGAATCACCAGAAGCGTCATATCGTCCGGCTGGGACGCATCTCCCTTGAAACGGTAAACGTCTTCGAGGATTACCGAGACCAGGTCCCCGGCGCTTGCCCGAATATGCGCCTTGATCGTTCGTTCCAGCCGATCCGTCTCGTAGAACTCCCCGGCCACGTTTCTCATATCGGTCACGCCATCGCTGTAGAACACCAGCAAATCATGAGGTGCGACCTGGATGACGGCCTCGGCGTGCCCGCCGGGACTTCCCGGAGGCAACGCCATGCCCAGCGGAATGGACGGCAGGTGAATCGCGCGCAATTCATGAGCGCTGGCGCAATAATGGTACGGGAAGGGATGAGCGGCATTGATCAGCTGCACGCACCGTGTCTCAAGATCCAGCGTGCCAAGGCAGCAGGTGACAAAGCTGGCCTCATTCATCTGCTCCTTCAAATCCTCGTCCAGCCGCCTCGCTACCTCGTTCAGCGGCTTATTGCCTCGAAATTCGTATCGGAAAATGCCGCTTAACTGCATCGCGTGGACGGCCGCCTCCATCGCCTTTCCCGACACGTCTGCCGCGCCAAAGCCCAGTTTCCGGCGAGATTCGTCCAGCCAGAAATAATTGAAATAATCGCCACCGACGTGGTTCGCGGGCGCGCAGACTCCTGCAATTTCAAAAGAATCGTCTCGTATCGGGGCCGTAGGCAGCAGACCCATCTGCATCCTGTGCGCCTTCTGTAACTCGGATTCCAATTCGTGAATCTGGCGGGCCTGGGCCTCCTGCCACCGTCGGTGCCGTTGCAGCGCAACTCCGGACGAAACGCCAAGGGCCACGATTGAGAATACACTGAGCGCCACGAACCACGGACGCCGCCACACGGGTGCCAGAACTACGAAATGATGCCGCGCGGGCGTAGGATCGATATTGAATTCCCGGTCCATCGCACGAACTTCAAAGGTATGACGCCCGGGATCGAGCCCGCTCAAAAGCGTATGATCTTCAGCTGCAAACGGGGTCCAGATTCCAGGCGTTCTGACCCGAACAAACGGCATCCAAACCTCTCCGTTGAGCCTCCACGCGTATTTCAACTCATGTGTCGGTGTCTTTTTCCACGCGTCCCGACCGGAGAATTTGAACAGGACACTCTGGTAGGGCGCCACCTCGTTGGAAGGCATGGAAAGTGTGGTTTCAGGCGCATCGGTGTCCCGCGAATAACATCCCAGTCCCTTCTCAGTAGCAAACCATAACCGTCCGTCCCTGTCCTGCGCGATGTCCCACACACGGGCGCCAGGAAGGCCGCTTCGCGTCGTGTAACGCGTCCAGGTCTCACCATCGGTATGTACCGCCCCAATCGCAAGGGAGGCCAACCATAGTATCCCATCGTCATCCACGAAAAGCCGGTGTGCCCCCCCGAAAACCGTTTGATCTCCCTTGGGCACAGCCTCCCACATACCCTGATTGTACCGAAACATCCCCTTGAAGCGCGTTGCGGCCCAGACCGCGCCGTGCGCCTCCGCCAGCGCGATGACCGGCTCGCCAGGCAACCCGTCGACTGGCGCAAAAATCTGACGTTCACCGTCTCTCTCCAGAACCACACCGCCATCGGCGCCTAGCCAGAGAGCGCCGTCGGCGGACTCGTATACCGCACTCACGCCTCCTTCTATTTCCGGCGCATGCGCCAACCAATCCGTTCCATCGAATCGAAACAACCCACGCCGCGTGCCCACCCAAACGCCACCCGCAAGCGCGGGAAATATCGACAGAATACGAGACCTCGGGCCGGTTGCGGGCAGTTCGAACACCTTCCAGTCTGTCCCGTCAAAACTCAGCACCCGCCGACCGATCGCCGCCCACATCCTGCCGCCCTTTGCTCTCCTCAGATCTACGACACGCCCGAACCCGGGACGGCGACGTCCACTACGAATTCGGTACGCCTTCTCCCAGGTCCCACGCTCAAAACCGTAAATCCCCTCTCCGGTGGCCGCCCAAAGGCGTCCATCGTCCGTTCGTTCAAGGGCGACGCCTCCCCTGTCATCCGCGCCCACCCACCGATTGTGGTGATCCCATCCCGTTGCGCCGTACCGCGCGACACCCCACGCCGTTCCCACCCAGACGGTTCCGTCTCTGCCGACACGGACGGATGTGACCAGATTGCTGGGGAGGCCGTTCTCTTCCGTAAAAACCTGATGAATCCGCCAGCGACCCCCGGCCGACGATTCCCTTTCAGATGTCGTGAATCGAACGACACCACCGACGGTTCCCACCCATACCGACCCATCAGGCGCCGATGCGACGGACAGCACCCGATCCGCGGGCAATCCGTCAGCCGCAGCAAACACCTGCCAATTTACACCATCGTAACGCAATACTCCCCGGCTTTCGGTACCCAGCCAGACGGCGCCGTCGGTCGCCTGCGCCATCTCGGTCACCGCGCCTATCGCCAGTTCCCCGGGCGCAGCCACCTGCTTCCATTCTTTCGTCTCAGGGTCGAACCGGCTTACGCCCCGACCCGGCCCGCGTCTGGACGGGGGCGAAAACGCGCCCGGACGCCGCCCCGCGTACGCCGCCCACACGGCCCCGTCTTTCGAACGAAACAGACATTGCACGTGGTTGGACGCCAGTCCATCCTCTTCGTCGATGGTCTTCCATTCGTCACCGGCATAGTGGAGTATACCCAAGCCCGCCGTTGCGAAACAGAGGCCGCCCTCTCCGACGCCGACAATCGGCCCCACGACGACGTCCGCAAGCTTTCCGGGCAGTTTGACTGGTTCCCACCGGTCGCCCGTCAGACGGGCGATGTGGTTTTCAGCCTGCCCGCGAAATCCGAGTCCCCCTGTGGCCCACAGGGTGCCGTTCTCCGCTTCGAAGAGCTCGCCGAAACTGCTGCCGGGCAACCCCTCTTCTTCGCCATAGGTGCGCCATGCTCGACCGTCATAGCGGGATATACCCTCCCGTGTGGCGAACCAGAGCGCGCCGTCTCGCGTCTCTACGACTGCCGTCACCATGTTGTGGGCAAGTCCGTCTTCCTGTCGGTACACCGTCCAATCCAACTTCTGGCGGGCCGACAAGCACGGATGGATACCAAAAAAAAGAATCAAACCGATACAAACTCTTAACATTTGTCCTTACAACCCCTTCCGGGCCCCTGCACTTTGCGCGCTGTAAGTGTAAGCAAAAACCGAAAATGAACTCAAATGGCGATTACAACGGGGATAACTCTGAAAACACGACGGCCGCCTTAAAAAAACAGACGACCGTACTCCACCCCAACAGGCAGCGGGTCTAACAGTCCGTTGAAAAAGTCGCTCTGCAGGCGAGGTATCGTGTTCTGTCCCGGAAATAGATTGCCGAAATTCGGCCCCAAGAGCCGGCCGCAGACCGGATGGGCTTTTTCAACGGGCTGCCAAGTTTCAGGCGACCGTATCCACTTCCTGGATGATTCCGATCACATCGCGCAAAACGTCTACGGGTTTCCGTTCCCCGGCGACCCTGCGTATCACATCGGCCGGAAAATAATCCAGCAGAGGGGCGGTTTCCCGCTCGAATTCCCGAAGCCGCCGCCTTATAACCGCTTCGCTGGCGTCGTCGAGCCGATTTTCTCTGAGCGCCCGGCGCAGCGCACGTGTGACCAGGACGTTGTCATCGGCTATATCCAGATAGATGAGCAAATTGAGGTCGATATAGTCCGCCATCATTTCGGCCTGGCGCAAGTTGCGTGGAATGCCGTCGAGAACAAGCACCTCCTCTTCCGGTCGGAAACCACCGTTATGAATGGCGCCTCGAATATGGTCCAGCCACAGTTGAACGGTGAACTGGTCCGGAACCAGCCGGCCCTTGCCCGAGTAGGCCAGAAAGATCTTGCCCAACTCACTGCTCGGATCCAGCGACCTGAAAACGTCCCCGCAGGCCAGGTGGTGGAATCCCGGAATCTTCCCAAGTATTTTTCCCTGCGTCCCCTTGCCCGACCCGGGCGCGCCAACGACCAGAATTGTCCGATGTTTTTCCGATTGATCAATCATTCCGCCGCTCCTCGATACGTTCAGGCCTCTGGCCTTCGAAGTCATTCAATCCGCGTCGAAGGCCTGCAGCTTTCCCATCTTTTCAAGCAGGACTTTCAACTGTTGCAGATCGCTCCCGCACAACCGGCTCACGGGTCGACGGGGCGGTCCTCCGGCGGCGCCCACCAGCTCGGCCCCGGCCTTGAGCATCGCCGGATGGGTTCCCAGCGAAAACGCGGATCGCAACGGGGCAATCCGCTTCTGGAAATCCAGGGCGCCTTCCGCGTCTCCGGCCCGGTACCGCTCGTAAACGCCGACACCCAGCTCGGGCGCCACATTGGCGCTAGCGGCAATTGCCCCTGCCGCGCCGTGGACAAGGGCGGCGTAGATCAGTGTGTCGCGCCCCATGATAACTCGAAATCCTTCGGGAGCAAGCCGAAGGTAATCGATTGTCCGGGTAAAATCACCAGAACTGTCTTTAATGCCGATGATATTGCCGAATGCTTCTGCCAGCCGCATCACCAGATCTACCGAGAGGCTGTTACCCGTTCTCGCCGGCAGATCGTACAAAAGCACCGGCAGGTCCACCGCGCGGGCGATTGCTCCAAAGTGGTTGTACATCTCTCCCTGATTGGGCGTGATAAAGAAAGGCGTGAGCACGGAAAGACAATCTGCCCCCGCCTCCTGTGCCGCTACCGCCAGCCGCACCGCCTCCGCTGTGCAATTCGCCGCCGTTCCCACATAAACCGGGACCCGTCCCGCTGTATAGCCCACGGTCCACTGGTAAAGCCGTATTTTCTCTTCCATGCTCAATGCCCAGGACTCCCCGGCGGTACCTCCGGCAAATACACCGTGCGCGCCTGCGGCGATCACGTAATTCAGCAGGCGCTCAAGGCCCGCTTCATCCAGCGCTTCGTCGCAGGTCATCGGGGTAATCAGTGCCGGTATAAGTCCGCGCACAAACGTGGTATCCATTCCCACCCTCGCAAGGATCCGGCGCCACTCTTCTCGGGGGCAAGCTTTCGCCAAACGTATAGTATACAATCCTTCGTCGATGATGTCAAACCGAACCTGCCATGATCCTTTTGATCTTGACTTTATACAAAAAAGATCTTATTTTTAAGCATCTTAGAGACCATTTACGGATTCATCACCATCGTTTTCAGCGTACCCGGCGGGGCCGTCCGCAGATCCGGACCCCCGATATTTTTTCTTAAAATTACCGCGCCCGCGAGTCCCTGAAATCCACAAACGAGGGAGTGAGACACGACAATGGATCGGCTTTTCCTCACAAAAGACGGTTACAAGAAGATCCGGACTGAACTGGAGCGCCTCAGAACCCGGGAACGGCCGGCGGTTATCGAGGCTCTCGCCAGAGCCCGGGAACATGGAGATCTGAGCGAGAACGCGGAATACCATAGCGCAAAAGAGCGACAGATGTTCGTCGAGAAGAAGATTGCCGAACTCCAGGACAAACTGGTTCGGTCTGAAATCATCGACGAGAGCCTCATGCCCAAGGATAAGGCCTATCTCGGCGCCACCGTCACGATAAAGGACCGCAGGACCGGGGAACAGATCCGCTATACCCTGGTATCGACCGACGAGGCCGATTTCGAACAGAACAAGATCTCAACACAATCCCCCGTTGGACGCGCTCTTCTGGGCAAAGGCGTTGGTGAGTACGTGGAAGCAAAGGTTCCGGTGGGCACACTCTCATATGAGATTCTGGATATCAGCAGGGATTGACCAGCCGGTTCGAAAAATTCAACAAAGCAGAGGATGCATACGTCCTCTGCTTTGTTTTGTCCATATCCTGCGACAAACCGGATCGTCAGGCTATATTTGTCAACCGTGCCACGACCTCACAGTGCGGCGTATGGGGAAACATATCTACGAGCTGCACGTAGTCCGTCTTGTAACCCGCAGCCTCCAGCCGGTTCAGGTCCGTACCCAACGCCTCCGGATTGCACGAGACATACACGATGCGTTCCGGACGCAGATCACAGATCGCGGTTGTCGCCTTCAAATGCATACCCGGCCGCGGAGGATCGGTGATCACGGTTTCGAATCGTTCACCCTGCTCCCGGATCTGCCACAGAATGTCTTCAGCCGCACCCGCGATAAACCGGCAGTTGGACACGCCGTTTATTGCGCTGTTGCGAACCGCATCCCGAACCGCCCCTTCAACGGCCTCAATGCCCAGAACGTAGCCTGCCCTCCGCGACAAATACAACGAAATCGCGCCCGTTCCACAATACACGTCCAGAATTCGGTCGTCCGGACCCGGTTCAGCCAACTCAACCACCCGCCGGTAAAGATGCTGAGCCTGTCGGGTGTTGGTCTGAAAAAATGAACCCGGCGATATCTCGAATGTGAAATCCCCCAGTTTTTCTTTGACGGTACCCGTCCCCGCAAGCACCTCTTCACGGTCGCCGGTGGCCACCTGAGCCCGCCGCAGATTGACGTTTCGGATCACACTCTTTACCTCTGGAAACGTTTCCTCCAGCATCTTTCCCAATGTTTCCGCTTCGGGAAACGCCTCTCCCGACGTGGTCAAAACCACCATGGTCTCACCCGTCAGTTTACCCTCCCGTATGGTCAGAAATCTGAGCAGGCCTTCGTGCCGCTTTAAATGGTAGACGGAGAGTGACCTGGTAAAGCTCCGCACGCGTTCAACGATCCGGTTGGACGTTTCCGACTGGAGATAACAGGCACCAAGGTCGAATACGCGGTCGAAACGCCCCCAAACGTGCAACCCCACCTCGTTCCGCCCGTCTGGCGACGAGCCAAAGGAGAATTCCATCTTGTTCCGGTAGAAAAAGGGTTCCTCGGAAGGCATCGGCGCGTCCGGTTCCGTATCAATTCCGGCTTCCACCAGGCAGGTCCGCACCATGTCCTGCTTCAATCGAACCTGGGCTTCATAAGGAATATCCTGCCACAAACACCCGCCGCAGAGCCCGAAGTGAGAACACCTTGCACGGGTCCGCTGAATTTCGGTGGAGAGAAGCTCCTCCAGCCTGGCTTCAGCGCGTCGCAACCGGTTTCTGACCTTGCGCACCCGCGCCCGGACCCGGTCACCAGGCACCGCGCCTCGCACCAGCAGGGTGTAGGCGCCCATCCGCCCCAAACCGTTTCCGCGTCGGTCCAACCGTTCGATGTCAATCTCTATCTGATCACCGCGCCTGGGTTTCAGCACAGATGCCCTCCTCCTTCGATTTCGGCTTCGGCCGGGCCGACGGCTCTCGAAATGGACCCTCGCGCAACTCACCCATCAGACCTTTCTGCTCTACGAATCCATCGACGGAATACAACACGACACCCTGGAAACCGGCACGTCGCGCGATGTCAATCTGAGCGACCGTGTCGTCGGCTTCCTGATTCCAGAGTCCGATGCCGGCATAAAGACTCCCGTTTTTCACGCGCTTCCTGGCTTCGGTCATCTGAAGTTCGATCTCCGCCCTGGACCCGACATAGAACATCGGCACCACAAAGTCCACGAGCCCCCGGTTACTCCATCCGATCCAGTCCTGGCCGTATTGTGTGTAGGCGGACTTTATGTCCGGCTTGACGGCCGCGGACAACCTGACAGCGGGCTTGAGCCGCGCAATCAGTTCATGCACCTGACCGACCAGCATGCTGACCTGTTCGCTACGCCATTCTTCCCATACCTCCCTGACATCGGTCTCGTCCGTCTCGCCGCCGGGCTCCCCCTTGACAACTTTCCACTCAGCGGGGCCGATGCCGTAGCGCTTCGTAAACTCTGTCGTTACGGCGGGATTGTAGTCATAATGGAAATTGGGATACCGGACATAATCCATGTGAATACCGTCAATATCGTATTTCTCAACAATCTCCAAGATGACCTTGAGGAGATGGGTCCGGACTTTGGGGTTGCCAGGTGAAAGATATCGTCCATCCACCCCGCGTTTGACAAGATCGACGCCATGCAGCTTAACGCGCCCCATGTCGATCCCGTCGATGGAACGCATGAACCACTCGGGATGGCGCAGGAATATATGCCGGGTCGACTCCGGCCGCCGCTCTGTCGGGTGCCACGTGAGGTACATATTCACCCAGGCATGCACTTCCAGCCCCGCCCGGTGCCCCTCCTCCACGAGAAGCGCAAGCGGGTCAAACTCCGATTCGGATAGAGATTCCGCCCTTGGTACCACACGGCTGCGGTAAAAGGAATCGCCTCTGCCCCGAACCTGGACCAGGAGCGCGTTCAACCGCCCGTCTACGGCGGTGCGCACCGCGCGCATCACCTGCTCCCGATTCGTCAGCCAATGGCGAACCACCCACAATCCCCTGAACTCGCCATTCGGCCTGCCGGATGCGTCTGCCGCATCCGACCAGAGGCAGAGTGCAAGGCATAGACAGACGAGTCTTCCCCCAGGAGCGGCCCGGAAAACAAAGGGCAAATCGACCGATTTGTCGATTTGCCCTCTCGTCCCATTTTTGTCACGACGCAACGGACTCATTTTTTCGTACGCTCTTGTTCCTTTCCGGATTCGCCGGCTCCCTCGGAGTCGGCCTCATCGGGCGGAACTGAAGATGGTTCGCCCGATTCGTCCGCGATTTCCTCAGCGGAAGCTTCAATTGTTTTCCCGTCTTCATTCCCGGGACCGGCTTCGTCGCGGGATTCTGAACGCTCGGCAAAATCGGCCCTCACTTCATCTCCGACCATTTCCACCAGACACATTTCAACGCGGTCGCCGCGTCGGGAGCCAAGTTTGAGCAACCGCAGATAGCCCCCATTGCGTTCCGAAAACGAAGTTGCGATCTCGTCGAAGAGTTTGGCAACCACACGCTGGTTTCGAATCCGCCGCAGAACCTGGCGCCTGGCGTGTAAATCACCCCTTTTGGCAAATGTAATCAGGCGTTCGGCCACACCACGCAACTCTTTTGCCTTTGCATGGGTCGTGCGTATCGAACCGTACGTGAATAGAGACGTGGCCATGTTGTTTAACATTGCTCTTTTGTGGCTGGCTGTACGTCCGAGCTTGCGCCCCCTCTTTCCATGTCTCATAGCCCGTCTTTCCGGTTAGAATTCGTCTTCCAGCACCGCCACCTCGTCGCTCTTGGCGGCAATCCCACTGTATTTAGTGATATCCATGCCGAACTGCAAGCCCAACCCTTCCAGAATTGCCGTCAACTCGTTCAGCGATTTGCGGCCAAAATTCCGAAACTTCAGCATCTCGGTCTCGGTCTTTTGTACGAGGTCTTCGAGGGTTAGAATATTGGCAGCCTTCAAACAGTTGGCGGAACGCACCGACAGTTCCAGTTCTTCCACCGGCATCTGCAGAAGTGACGCCACGCGCTGTGTGTCTTCGTCGATTATTTCCTCGTATTCCTCCTCAGGCTCTTCCTCGAAGTGTATAAAGAGTTCCAGATGGTCCTTCAGGATCTTTGCCGCATGGGACACGGCGTCGTCAGGCCGAACCGCTCCGTTGGTCCAGACTGTCAGTGTCAGTTTGTCGTAGTCCGTCTGTTGACCCACACGGGCATTGTCCACCTCGTAATGCACTTTTCGGATGGGAGAAAATGCGGAGTCGAGCATAATTGTATCGGTAGGGGGGTCGGTAACTTTATTCTCTTCCGCCAGAACATAACCCCGCCCGTTTCCTACGGTAATCTCCATCTCCAGATGACCGTTCTGATCCAGAGATGCGATGTGCTGATCGGGATTCATCACTTCAACCTCCGCATCCACCTCCAGTTCCTTCGCTGTAAACGCGCCCGGCCCTACTTTGTCGATGCGAAGCAGTTTGTCTTCGTCTGAATGCATCCGCAGATTTACCTCTTTGAGATTCAGAACGATTTCAGTCATGTCTTCGACAACGCCCTGTACAACGGAGAACTCGTGTTGCACCCCTTCCACACGAATGGCCTTAACGGCCGCGCCGCCTATGGATGAGAGCAATACCCGGCGCAACGCATTGCCAATTGTGGTACCAAACCCGCGTTCCAGAGGTTGCACCGTAAACATCCCGTAGGAATTGGTGATGCTATCCTCATCGATCTGGACGGACCTGGGCATCTGGAAGTTTTTAGACTTCATACAAGAATTCTCCTTAGATCCTCTGAAAGACAATACGGCGGCCCCTGCTTTGCTCGGAAAACGGGGCCGCTCCTCATCAGGTCGCAGCGATTATTTCGAATATAACTCCACAATGAGTTGCTCTTCGACCGGCGTCGGAATACCTTCCCTGTCGGGATGCTCAAGAACGGTACCCGTGAGATTGACCTTGTCCAGAGACAACCACGGCGCCTGTCGCCCCTCGCCGATCCGCTTGATGGAGTCGTGAATCAACGCCAGTTGACGGCTCTTTTCCCGTACCTGAATTGTATCGCCGGGCGCAACCTGAAACGAGGGGACGTCCACGATACGCCCATTTACCATGATGTGCCGATGGCGCACCAACTGACGCGCCGCCTTATGGGAAGGCGCGAATCCCAGCCGATGGGTGACGTTGTCCAGACGGATTTCGAGCGTCTGCAGGAGAAGCTCCCCTGTTACACCCTTCCGGCGGGCGGCCTTTTGATAGTAACCTCGAAACTGGTTTTCCAGTACACCGTACTGGCGCTTGGCCTTTTGCTTTTCCCTGAGCTGAAGGGCATATGCCGAAGGCTTGCGACCCTGCCTCTGTCCGTGCATGCCCGGCGGATAGCTGCGCTTTTCGAACGAGCACTTGTCCAGGTAGCAGCGTTCACCCTTGAGGAATAACTTTACCCCTTCGCGGCGACACAATTTGCAGTTCGAATCTGTATACCTTGCCATGCAATAGACCTCCCCGGTCGGATGCCGTTACACCCGACGCCGCTTCGGCGGCCGACAACCGTTGTGAGGGATCGGGGTGACGTCGCGAATGGCCGCGATTTCCAGCCCCGCGCCCTGCAGCGCGCGAACGGCGGCCTCGCGGCCGACACCCGGGCCCTTGACCCATACCTCGACACGTCGCAGCCCCATAGACATCGCTTCCTTTGCCGCGGCTTCCGCAGCCAACTGGGCGGCAAAGGGCGTACTCTTCCGGGAACCGTTAAAACCCACCTTGCCGGTTGTGGACCACGATATCACGTGCCCGTCTTTGTCGGTAAGGGTAACAATCGTATTGTTGAACGTTGCTTTAATATGGGCAACGCCCTGCCCATCGACCCGCTTGTTCCTTCGTCGGCTTTTTCTTTGTTCCGGCGGCAAGTGATCGCCTCCTTAGCGGTGATTAAGTTTGTGCTTTCTTCCTCTTGGCAATCTGACCTTTTTTCGGCCCTTTTCGTGTCCGGGCATTGGTCCGGGTCCGCTGACCGCGCACCGGCAGGCCCCTCCGCCATCGAAGCCCGCGATAGCAGCCGATGTCCATCAGCCGCTTGATATTCATGGCCACCTCGCTCCTGAGGTTGCCCTCCACCCGGTATTCACCCTCGATTACGCTCCGGAGTTTGGTGACGTCTTCCTCGCTCAACGCGTCAACGCGGGTGTCCGGGGAAATCTGCGTCTTCTCCAGGATCCGGTTTGAGGCGCTTCTGCCAATACCGTAAATGTAGGTCAGCGAGATTTCTACCCGTTTTTCGCGCGGAACATCGACCCCTGCGATACGAGCCATCGTATCTCCTCCTTCGTTCGGTTTCCGAAGGCCTATCAGCCCGTTGAAAAAGTCCATCCGGTCTGCGGCCGGCTCTTGTGGCCGAATGACTGCGTTTCGCTCCCTCCCCGAATCCCCGATTCGGCTCGGTCGCGCGCCTTGTCTTCGGTCACAATGGCTCGGCCTCGCCTGCAGAGCAACATTTTCAACGGACTGCTATCCCTGTCTCTGTTTATGACTTGGATCGTGTCTGCAAATCACCCGAACCACACCCTTTCTGCGAATGATCTTGCAGTGATTGCAACGTTTCTTGACTGACGCACGAACCCTCATCCTTCCGTCCTTTCGGTCACCTTCGGCCTCTCAACCTTCCTTTTTTCATAAAGCCATCGTAGTGCCGCATCAGGAGATGCGACTCCACTCGCTGCAATGTGTCCAGCGCCACGCCTACGATAATCAGTAGCCCGGTGCCCCCGAAAAAGTCGATCAGGCCGGGATTCACATCGGCCCAACTGATAACGAAAAACGGGAAAACCGCGATTGCCGCCAGAAAAATCGACCCCGGAAGCGTAATTCGGGTCAGAATTCGATCGATAAAATCGGAGGTGCGTTTGCCGGGCCGGATTCCGGGAATAAACCCGCCTTGTCGCTTCATATTATCGGCCAGATCGACGGGATTGAATACGATAGCCGTATAAAAATACGCGAAAAAGATAATCATCGTGGAATAGAGAATCCAGTACGGCAGCGCGTGCAACGTTGTGGCGGGCGAAAACCGGGAAGCCATATCCTGCACCCACTCGTTCATCGGGAAAAAATTGGCCAGGGTGGATGGCAAAAACATGATGGCCTGGGCGAAAATGATCGGCATCACTCCGGAAGTATTCACCTTCAACGGAATATGGGTGCTCTGGCCACCATATACCCGCCTGCCCACGACACGCTTGGCATATTGTACCGGAATTTTCCGCGTGCCCTGAGTAATGAGCACCACCAACGCGGTAACGGCGACAATAATGACAACCACAAACAACTCCAGCAAGATGGGCTTGTTGTTGGCCAGGAAATCCTGATATTCCTGAATGACGGCCGAGGGCGCACGAGCAATTATCCCAATGAAAATCAACATCGACATGCCGTTACCGATACCCCTGTCGTCGATCTGCTCCCCCAACCACATCACAAACACGGTTCCGGCGGTAATGGTCAGAATCGTCAACAATCGGAAGCCCATACCCGGATCCGGCACCACCAGCATTCCCGTGATGGGTGACCGGAGGCTTTCCATAAACAGACTGACGCCAAAGGACTGAGCGGCAGCCAGCGCCACGGTTCCGTAGCGGGTATATTGGGTGATCTTCTTGCGCCCCTCTTCGCCCTCCTTCTGGAGTTTTTGCAGAAAGGGAATGACGGCGCCCATCAACTGAAGGATGATCGAGGCGCTGATATACGGCATAATGCCCAGCGCGAAGACGGTCGCGCGGCCAAATGCGCCACCGGCAAACATGTCGTAAAACCCCAGGACGCCGGTAGCGGCGCTGCTGAAGTATTCGTCCAGGGCCCTTGGGTCGATGCCGGGAATGGTCACGTACGTGCCAACCCGGAAGACGATCAGAATACCCAGCGTAAACAGGATGCGATTGCGTAACTCGGGGATTCGAAAGGCACTCTGGAAACTCTGGAGCACCACCGCCTCCTCTCAAAATTAACCCGTCTCGGAACCGGCGTCCATCAGGCTGACACTTCCTCCGGCCGCTTCGATTTTCCCGGTGGCCGACCTGGATACCGCGTGCGCCTGAACCTGTAAGGCATCGGAAACCTCACCCCGCCCCAGAATCTTTACAGGCCGCCGAATCGACCGTATCAGACCCGACTGTTTCATATTTTCGGGGGTCACCTGCCCGGACAATCCCCGTTTAACGATATCGTCCAGATTAACGACCTGATAAACCACCTTCAGAGGGTTGTTGAACCCGACTTTGGGCAGCCTGCGTTGCAGCGGCATCTGCCCGCCTTCAAACCACGGCCTTTTTTTCGCGCCCGAACGCGACTTCTGACCCTTGTGTCCTTTGCCGCTGGTTTTGCCGCAGCCGGAACCGACGCCGCAGCCCAGCCGTTTCCGGCTCTTGACGGCGCCTGCGGGGGGCTTGAGCTTTCCTGGTTTCATCTTGCTGGACCTTATGAGTACGAGTAAATGACCCCAATTCTTCCAAACCGGCCGTGCAGACGTCCATACCCGGAATCAGCCGTCTGCCTGTTTTACCTCCACAAGGTGTGCAACCGTGTTGACCATACCGCGGATTTGCGCCGTATCGTCGTGAACCACACTGTGGCGAATACGGCGAATGCCAAGCGCCGCGAGTGTACGCCGCTGCTTTTCATTGCGTGAAATCATACTGCGAACCTGGGTGATTTTCAGCTTCTTTCCGTCGTGTGCCATGCCGCATTACTCCCGAATACCGGTCAATTCCGCTTCATCGACATTCCGCAACCGCGCAAACGCCCGTGCGTCCCGGATGTTGGCCAAACCCTGAAGCGTCGCCTTCACGGTATTGTGAGTATTCTGGGACCCCAGTGATTTCGTCAGCACGTTCTGCACGCCCGCCAATTCCAGAACCGCTCGAATACCTCCCCCGGCGATCACACCGGTTCCTGGCGCCGCAGGCTTTAACAGCACCCGGGATGCACCAAAAACACCGATGATCTGATGTGGCAACGTTCCATTGATTACCGGTATGCGTACGACTTCCTTTTTTGCGTTTTCGGTGGCCTTGCGAATGGCTTCGGCCACCTCTCCCGCCTTGCCAAGACCGGCGCCAACGTGACCCTGACGGTCGCCGACAACCACCATCACGTTGAATGCAAAGCGACGGCCTCCCTTGCGCACGTGGGATACCCGCTTGAGGCTGTTATTGATGACGATTTCGGTGAGGTCCAATCCCGAAGGATCTATTCGTTTCAAATGGGCACTCCTTTAAATCTGGCAACCACCGCTAAAACAACAACCCGCCTTCGCGCGCGCCGTCGGCCAATGCCTTGATCCGGCCATGATACAGACAGCCGCCCCGATCGAAAACAACCGTTTTAATACCGACTTCCAGAGCCTTGACTGCTACTGCGCGCCCCACCTCGCGGCCCTTTTCGCACTTGTTGCCCGAGAGCATGTCGCGAATTTCTCTGGAATTGCTCGAGAGTCCAAGCAGGGACCGCCCCGTCGTGTCGTCGATCAGCTGCGCCTCAATGTGGTTCAGGCTTCTGCTAACCGCCAATCGGGGACGCCCGGCCGTACCGCGGATCTTTTTCCGAATTCGCAATCGGCGGCGGCGGCGCAGGTTGGCCTTCTGGATCTGTGGGTTTGCCATGAAAATCCGCTCCGTGTATCCTGAAATTTACGTTACAGTGGCCTTGCCCGCCTTACGACGAACGTACTCATTAACGTACCGTATCCCTTTACCTTTGTAAGGCTCGGGGGGACGGACTTTTCGAATATCGGCGGCGATCCGCCCCACCCATTCTTTATTGGCACCCCGAACGACGATTGACGCCTGGGCCAGGTCAATTTCGGAGGGGGCCGCCTCGACATTTATTTCGACGCCATCAATGGGCTCGAAAATCACGGGGTGGCTGAAACCGACCTGTAAATCGAGATTCCTGCCCTTCATTTCAGCGCGATAACCCACGCCCACGACGACCAGTCGTTTTTCAAATCCATTACGCACACCTTCAACCGCGTTGGCCAACAATGCTCGGGTCAGGCCCCACACTGCCTTTGACTCCCTGTCCTCAATATCCTCCACGGTTACACGGAGCGTCCCGTCGTCCTGCCGAACCCGTGTTAACGGATGAACCCGTACCGTCAATTCGCCCTTGCTCCCTTTCACCCGCACCCCGTCGGACTGAACATGTATCTGAACGTCATCCGGAACGGGAATCGGCTGTTTTCCAATGCGTGACACCTGGAATCCTCCAATTTACCAGAGGTGGCAGAGAACCTCGCCGCCGACCCCGGCCATGCGAGCCTCGCTATCCGTGAGTATTCCCCGTGAAGTGGAAAGTACGGCCACGCCGAGACCGTTGAGCACCCTGGGGATCTCGCCGACACCGACGTAACGACGGAGCCCGGGTCGGCTGATGCGCACCAATCCCTGTATGGCGCTCTCGTCGTCCGAACTGTACCTGAGATACAGCCGGATGTAACCCTGCCGGTTGTCCTCCACGCGGGCGTAGTTGTGGATGAACCCTTTTGTTTTCAAAATTCGGGCAATTTCGGTTTTAATCCGGGAGCCCGGAATGTCTACCTTCCGGTGCCCCGCACCGGCTCCATTCCGAATACGGGTCAGCATATCCGCTATCGGATCGCTCATACTCATAGGGCCAACCGCCTCCTGTCTGTCACAACGGCTACCAACTCGCCTTCGCAACCCCGGGAATATCACCCTGCAACGCCAGTTCTCTAAAGCAGATCCGACAGATTCCGAACTGCCTCATGTAGCCTCTGGGGCGTCCGCAGCGATGGCAACGATTATACCTGCGAACGGCAAACTTCGGTTTTTTGTTTGCTTTGACAATTAACGTCTTTTTTGCCACAAGAACGCTCGCTTTCTTGAAATCAGGCCGCTTCGGCAGTCTGGAAGGGCATGCCAAAGCGCTTGAGTAATTCAAACGCCTCTTCGTCGGTCCGGGCCGTGGTAACCAGTGTCACGTCTAGCCCTCGAACCTGGTCGATCTGATCGTAGTTGATCTCCGGAAAAATGATCTGCTCCCGAACCCCCACGGTAAAATTCCCCCGGCCGTCGAAGGCATTGGGAGACAAACCCCTGAAGTCGCGAGTACGGGGTATGGCAAACGTAAAAAAACGGTCGAGAAACTCGTACATCCGATCGCGGCGGAGCGTAACGGCACACCCAACGGGCATGCCCTGGCGCAGTTTGAAATTCGAGACCGACTTCTTCGCCCGCCGAACCGAAGGACGCTGCCCCGCTATGGTTGACATGTCTGCGATGGCGCTGTCGATCGCCTTCGGATTCTGGACGGCCTCTCCCAGGCCCATATTCAGGACGATCTTCTCGAGCCTGGCCACCTGCATCCTGTTCTTGTAGGCGAAATGTGAAACCATCGCCGGGACGATCTCGTTGTTGTACACTTCACGCAGTCGCGCCGCCATCCAACCCTCTCTATCAGCTGGCTTCGGGAATCTGTTCGCCGCTCTTGACGGCAAGCCGAATACGAACGCCGTTCTCCAGCCTTTTCCGGCGTATCCGGGTGGGCTCGTCGGTCTGTGGATCGATCAACATAAGCTTGGAAATGTGTACGGGTGCCTCTTTTTCGACAATACCGCCCTGCTGGTTTTTCGGTCCGGGCCGGGTATGGCGTTTTATGAAATTTATGCCCTCCACCAGCGCCCGCGCCTTTTTGGGGAATACCTTCAGGACGCGTCCCCGCCTCCCCGCATCCACACCTCCGATGACCTCGACCCGATCTCCCTTGCGAAGATGAACTTTCACCGCTCGACTCTCCTCATTGTCGAAAAGTCAAACTACTTCGGCCGCCAGAGAAACAATCCGCATAAACCGCCTGTCGCGCAGTTCTCTAGCAACCGGTCCGAAAATGCGCGTTGCCATCGGCTCGCCGTCGGCGTTTATCAGCACCGCTGCGTTGTCGTCGAAACGAATGTAAGAACCGTCGGAGCGTCGAGCCTCCTTCTTGGTCCGAACAATGACCGCACGCACGACTTCTCCTTTTTTTACAGCGCTGTTGGGCTGGGCATCCTTTACGGCGACCACGATCGTATCGCCCAAACCGGCATATCTTCTCCGGGACCCGCCCAGCACGCGGAAACACATCACCTTTCGGGCGCCGCTATTGTCAGCACAGTTCAAAACCGTCTGTTCCATAACCATCCTGTAGCACTCCCTATTGAACCTTTTCCAGAATCTCTGCGAGACGCCACCGCTTGGTTTTGCTGATTGGGCGGGTTTCCATAATCAATACGGTGTCGCCGGTATTTGCCGTGTTGGCTTCGTCGTGTGCCGCAAATTTGGAGCGGCGCCTTACAACCTTGCCGTAAAACGGATGGGGCGTCCGCCAGGTGACTTCCACGACGATCGTCTTATTGGCCTGATTGCTCAGCACCCGACCCACAAGGGTCTTGCGACGGCTGCGCGCGTCGGTTTGCGCCATAGTTCAATTTCCTTCCGATCCATTGGATTCGACACCGGGGGCACCGGTTGAGGCTTTCAGGTCCAGTGCGCGCTCGCTCAGTACCGTTTTGATTCGGGCGATGTCCCGTCGGACCGACTGCACCCGAAGCGGGTTGTCGAGTTGTTGCGTGACAAGCTGAATTCTCAAATTGGACAACTCCTCAAGCCTGTCGTCGAGTAACTCATCAACGTCGGCGGGAGTCATTTGACGAATCTCGCTGGCTTTCATTCTTCACTGTCTCCCCGTTCGAGAAACCGGGTCTTGATGGGCATTTTGTGACCGGCCTTTCGCATGGCCTCCCGGGCGCTTTCCCGCTCAACCCCATCGATTTCGAACATAATACGGCCCGGTTTGACGACGGCCACCCAGTATTCCGGATTCCCCTTGCCCTTGCCCATACGGGTCTCCGCGGGTTTGACAGTGACCGGTTTGTCTGGAAACAGGCGAATCCACACTTTGCCGCCACGCCCGAGTGCGCGTGTAATGGCCACCCGCGCCGCCTCGATCTGCCGGCTGGTGATCCAGGCGGGCTCCAGCGCCTGCAGCGCGAATTCCCCAAAGGCGATCTTACTTCCCCGGTACGCCATCCCGCGCATGCGTCCGCGCTGCTGTTTTCGCCACTTGACCCTTTTTGGCATTAACATGGAGTCAGGTCCTTACGAAAACCGGTTCCGATTACTGTGCCGGCGCTCCCGGAATAGGACGTTCCACGACCTCGCCGTGACACACCCACACCTTGACACCCACCGTGCCGGAGGTTGTAAAGGCTGTGGACGTTGCATAGTCGATATCGGCCCGAAGCGTATGCAACGGCACCCTGCCCGCGGGTTCCGACTTTTCGATTCGCGCCATTTCCGCGCCGCCCAAGCGCCCGCCACATACAATCTTGATGCCGTCGGCACCCATGCGCATTGCTGAAGCGATGGCCTTTTTCATCGCTCGTCGGAATGAAACGCGCTGCTCCAACTGACGTGCGATATTGTCGGCGACCAATTGCGCATTCAATTCCGGCCGCTTGATTTCCTGTATATTTATATAAATCTCTTTGCCGGTGATGTGTTTCAGTTCGTCTCTGAGCTTGTCCACCTCTTGCCCTTTACGTCCGATCACGATACCGGGTCGAGCGGTATGCACCGAAATGGTGACCCGTTTCGGTGCGCGTTCTATTTCAATTTGGGACACGCTTGCCCGTTGAAGTCTGCTCTGGATGTACCGCCGCAGCATTAAATCTTCTTTGAGCAGTTCGGCAAAATCCTTGCCGGCAAACCAGCGGGAACGCCAGTCCTTTACGATGCCCAGTCGGAATCCGGTTGGATGTGTTTTCTGGCCCAAAAGAAATCCTCCCGACGACTAATTGTCGTCTGATACGACCAGCGTAATATGGCTGCAGCGTTTTCGGATAGTCCCGGCGGCGCCACGCGGCATGGGACGAATTCGACGCATGGCGATGGCGCCGTTCACAAACGCCTCATGAACGTACAGATCTTCTTCCCGAACCGTAGACGCCTCGACGTTGGCGGCGTTGGCCACCGCCGAACGCAGTGTGCGTTCTACGATCCGGGCTGCCTTCTTGGGTGTAAACTGAAGAATGTGAAACGCTTCTTCAACCCCTTTACCACGCACAAGATCCACCACCTGTCGCGCTTTTCGGGGTGAAATCTTGACATATCTGGTGACTGCCCTGGCCGTCATCGAAATCCTTCCTTACGGTAGCCGCACAATCCTCTCGCGTCCGCGAGGCCCATTGCCGGACACCGACAACCGGGAACATCTGGCCGCAAGGTGTACCGAAGCTACTTCAGCCCCGTCGAACGCTCAGTGAGACTTCCTGAGTGCCCTCGAAAAGTACGTGTAGGGGCGAATTCACCCAGCTTGTGACCAACCATATTTTCCGTAATGTACACCGGAATGAACTTATTCCCGTTGTGCACCGCGAGCGTATGACCTACAAATTCCGGAGATATGGTCGAACGACGGGCCCACGTCTGGATCACGCGTTTATTGCCCGACTTGTTCATTCCCTCGATCTTCGCCAGAATACCCGGGTCCAGATATGGGCCTTTTTTTAGCGACCGTGCCATTCAATCCTCGCTGGGGGTTAGCTCTTGCGCTGTTTTCTCACGATAAGTTTGTTGGATTTTTTCTTGCGTTTTCTCGTTTTGTATCCCTTCGTCGGCACCCCCCATGGCGTTACCGGATGTCTGCCACCTGAGGCACGTCCTTCCCCGCCTCCGTGCGGGTGATCGACGGGATTCATCGCCACGCCCCTCACCGACGGCCGTCTCCCCAGCCACCTGTTGCGACCCGCGCTTCCCAAAACGACGTTTTCGTGTTCCTGATTTCCCACCTGGCCGACCGTGGCATAACACGTCGCCGGAACGAGGCGTACCTCGCCGGAAGGCATGCGGAGTTGTGCGAACTTGCCTTCTTTTGCCATGATCTGAATTTCGGTTCCGGCCGACCGGCCCAACTGCCCGCCCTTACCGGGCTGCAATTCGACATTGTGAATATCGGTTCCCTGCGGGATGTTCTGGAGAGGCAGCGCATTGCCGGGCAGTACGTCCGCGTCCGGACCGGAAACCACTTGAGCGCCAACTTCAAGACCCGTGGGCGCCAGAATATACCGCTTCTCACCGTCCATATAGTGGAGCAACGCAATTCTGGCGGAACGATTCGGATCGTATTCAATCGAGTTAACCCTGGCCGGAACACCGTGTTTGTTGCGTTTGAAATCGACGACCCGGTAATGTCGACGATGTCCTCCTCCGCGGCGGCGGCTGGTGATGCGGCCCATATTGTTTCGCCCACCGCTCTTCTTGTTTGCCTCAACGAGTGACTTCTCGGGATGAGATCGGGTAATTTCCTCAAACGAGGAGACGGTTTTGTAACGCAGCGAGGGCGTAAGCGGTCGGAACGATTTGACTGGCATCGATCAGGATTCTCCGAAGAAGTCTATGGCGTCACCGTCTGCAAGGGTGATGATCGCCTTTTTCCAGTTTGCCCGGCGGCCCTGAAACCGCCCCATTCTCTTCAGCTTGCCAGAGAAGGACGAGGTATTGACTTTCACCACCCTTACATTGTACATCGTTTCAGCGGCCTTCTTGATTTCCAGCTTGTTGGCATCGACCCGAACTTCAAACACGAATTTGTTGTGAACTTCCTGGAGCTCGGAAGCCCGTTCGGTGATCAGCGGCCTGCGGATAATATCTCTGAAGTCTATTTTCATGCCGCCCCCCAGATGGCCTGCAGCCTTCCCAGGGCTTCCCTGGTGAAGACGACCGCATCAGCGTTGACCACATCGTATGTCGAGACCTGAGCTACCGGCCGTACCTGGAGGTTGGATAAATTCCGACAGGACTTCAGGACATTCGGCGCCGCCTCCGGCGTGAGCAAGAGAACCTTCCGGTCGTCGATTTGTATGGCCTGCGTCATCCCCGCCATTCGTTTCGTTTTGGGTTCGTCAAACGTGAAGTCTTCCACCACTTTGATCGCCCCGTCCGGAACCTTCAATGAAAACGCCGATTTCAGTGCCAATCGCCGTACCTTCTTGGGCACGCGCTCGCTCAACTCTCGCGGTCTGGGGCCGTGAGCAACCCCGCCCCCGACCCGAATTGGAGATGATGCGCTGCCGGCTCTCGATCGTCCCGTGCCCTTTTGCCGATACAACTTCCGTTTGCTGCGCCGGACCTCCGCGCGGGTCTTGGAATGGGCGTTGCCCTGCCGCTGGTTTGTCAGATACATCTTGACTGTATGATAGATGGCAGGGTGGGAAGGTTCAATCCCGAAGATCGCCTCCGGGAGGTCGACGGATCCCACGACCTCGCCGTGGAAATTTGTTACCTCAACTGATGCCATAACACTATCGGTTTCCATTAGTTGCGCTGCTTTTGCACCTTGACGATGCCGCCATTTGGGCCGGGCACCGCGCCCTTGAGCAGCAACAGGTTGCGCTCTTTGTCCACCCGGACAACCATCAGCCCCTTCACGGTTTCCCGGCGATGGCCCATATGGCCTGCCATCCGCATTCCTTTGAACACACGCGAAGGATCCGAACTCTGACCGATGGATCCTGGCGCCCGATGACGGTCGGACTGCCCGTGTGTTTTCGGGCCGCCCTTGAAATGGTGCCGTTTGACCACACCCTGAAAGCCCTTGCCTTTGCTCCGCCCGGTTACCGAGACGTATTCGCCGGGCTCAAATATGCAGGTATCAAGGATCTGACCGACCTCGTATTCCGACGTGTTGTCCACCCGAAACTCCTTCAGGATGCGATGGGGGCCCGCGCCGGATTTCTTGAGAACGCCGAGTTGTGGACGGGTGAGCCGCCGTTCGGACGTGGCGCCGAAGCCGAGTTTCAGCGCGAGATATCCATCCGACACATCTTCCTTGACCTGTACAACCGGACATGGCCCCGCCTGAACCACGGTAATAGGGACCAGGTTGTCGTGCTGGTCGTATGTCTGGGTCATTCCGACTTTTTTTCCTATCAATCCCAACACGGTACTACGCCTTTATTTCGATGTCGATCCCCGCCGGCAAATCCAATTTCATCAATGCATCTACCGTCTGCGGCGTCGAGTTGTGAATATCGATTAAACGCTTATGGACCCGGGTCTCGAACTGCTCCCGGGATTTTTTGTCTATATTGGGGCCTCGCAGCACCGTGTACAACGAACGCTTGGTGGGCAATGGAATGGGGCCGGATATCAGCGCTCCGGTCCGTTTCGCCGTTCGCACTATCTCGTCGACGGACCGATCCAGGGTAACATGATCGTAAGCCTTTAATCGAATACGAATTTTCTGTGCTGGCACTGGCCCCTCCGTCGGCGCTAGTCTATGATTTCAGTAACCACGCCCGAGCCGATTGTCCGGCCGCCTTCACGTATGGCGAACCGAAGTTGTGGTTCGATGGCGATGGGCTGCGGAGTCAGGTCGACATCCATGGTAATGTTGTCGCCCGGCATCACCATTTCCACACCTTCGGGCAACTGAACCGCGCCGGTAACGTCTGTGGTTCTGAAAAAAAACTGCGGCCGGTAACCTGTAAAGAATGGTTTGCTTCGACCGCCCTCTTTTTCGGTGAGTACGTACACTTCTCCCTTGAACTTCGTATGCGGCGTGACCGAACCGGGTTTGGCAACCACCATTCCCCGCTCGAGGTCTTCCTTGTCGACGCCGCGCAGCAGCAAGCCCACGTTGTCTCCCGTTTCGCCAACGTCCAGAAGCTTACGGAACATCTCGATTCCCGTGACCACGGACTTGCGCGTTTCTCTGATCCCGACAACCTCCACTTCTTCGTTCAGATTGACCACGCCGCGCTCGATTCTACCCGTGCCCACCGTCCCGCGGCCGGTAATGCTGAAGACGTCTTCTACGGGCATCAGGAAGTCCCGGTCTACGTCGCGTTCGGGTATCGGAATCGCGGTGTCGACGGCCTCGAGGAGTTCCCAGATGGATCCACATTCCTCTGAATCCGGACTGTCGGCCTCAAGCGCCTGAAGCGCAGACCCTTGAATCACGGGTACGTCGTCGCCCGGAAAATCGTAATCACTGAGAAGTTCCCGCACCTCCAGTTCCACCAGTTCCAGAAGCTCGGGATCGTCCACCATATCGACTTTGTTCATGTAGACCACGATGGACGGGACGTTTACCTGCCGCGACAGCAGTATATGCTCCCGCGTCTGAATCATTGGACCATCGGCGGCGCTCACCACCAGGATGGCGCCGTCCATCTGGGCCGCGCCGGTGATCATGTTCTTTACGTAGTCGGCGTGTCCCGGACAGTCGACGTGGGCATAGTGACGGTTTTCGCTGGAATACTCCACGTGCGCCGTATTAATGGTAATGCCGCGTTCGACCTCCTCGGGGGCCTTGTCAATGTCCTCGAAGGGCATAAAATCCGCCAGTCCCTTGGCAGCCAGCGTCTTGGTAATGGCCGCCGTCAACGTCGTTTTGCCATGGTCAACGTGACCTATGGTTCCGATATTGACGTGGGGTTTGCTTCTGTCAAACTTCTCTTTTGCCATGTCACATTCCTCCTGTTACCTATAGACGATGCAAAAATCTCGTTATTGGGCTATCGTAGTTGCCCGCCATGAAGAATGAATTGGATCTCCCAATCTCTAATTGTCGGCGAGTTCCCGTGCGAGCGCTTTCGGTATTTCCTGGAACCTTGAGAATTCCATCGAATAGATAGCGCGCCCCTGAGTCAAGGACCGCAGACGCGTGGCATAACCGAACATCTCGGTCAGGGGGACCATTGCCGTAATCACCTGGGCATCCGGCCTGATCACAATGCCCACAATTTGTCCGCGCCGGGCGTTCAGGTCGCCCATCACATCGCCCAGATAATCTTCGGGAACGACCACTTCAACGTCCATCATGGGCTCCATCAGATACGGGTCCGCTTTTCGGGCGCCGTCTTTAAAAGCCATGGAAGCGGCCACTTTGAACGCCAGTTCCGACGAATCGACATCGTGGTACGATCCGTCGTAGAGTACGATCTTCACATCTTCCATCGGATATCCGGCCAATACGCCCGACTGCATAGCCTCCTGAACACCCTGTCGGACCGCAGGGATATAATCGGACGGTACGGATCCGCCCACGATCTTATTCTCGAAAACGAGGCCGCTTCCCGGATCTCCCGGACCCATCTCCAGCCAGACGTGCCCCCACTGCCCCCGGCCGCCGGTCTGCCGGATGAATCGTCCCTCTACCTTGACGGTCTTGCGAATCGCCTCCTTGAAGGTCACCTGTGGCTTGCCCACATTGGCTGCCACGCGAAATTCCCTCATCAGGCGGTCGACAATGATCTCAAGATGCAATTCACCCATTCCTGATATAATCGTCTGTCCGGTATCTTCGTCGCCGGACACGTGGAACGTGGGATCCTCGTCGGATAATTTCCTGAGCGCGGTACCCAGTTGATCCTGGTCCGCTTTGGTTCTGGGCTCGATGGCCACGGACACGACCGGTTTCGCAAAGTCCATTGACTCCAGAATAACCGGATGGTCGGGATCGCAAAGCGTCTCCCCCGTTGCCGTCGCTTTCAGCCCCACGGCGGCCGCGATTTCTCCGGTTACGACCTCGTCGATTTCTTGTCGCTTGTTAGCGTGCATCTGTAGAACCCGGCCGATTCGCTCTCGTTTCCCTTTGTTGGAATTCTTCACGTACGAACCGGTCTTGAGACAACCGGAATAAACCCTGAAGTAGGTCAGGTGCCCCACATAAGGATCGGTTGTCACTTTGAATGCAAGCGCGGAGAACGGTTCGTCGTGGGAGGGCGCGCGGGCTACGTTCGCCCCCGAGTCAGGATGGGTGCCGTTAACCGCCGGGACGTCCAATGGCGACGGCAGGTAGTCCTTAACGCCGTCAAGCAGGCGCTGAACGCCTTTGTTCTTAAAGGCCGATCCGCAGAAGACGGGCACGGCACGAACGTTGATGGTTGCCAGTCGAAGCGCCTGTTTGATTTCTTCTTCGGCAATATGCTCGCCTTCGAGAAATTTCTCCATCAGCGTATCGTCAAAATCAGAGACCGCCTCCAGCATCTGCTCGCGGTAGGTTTCTGCATGGTCCAACAGATCGTGTGGAATTTCGCTTTCGCTAAAAACCGTACCAAGTGTGTCTTTCTGATAGGACACCATTTTCATCTTCACCAGATCGATCAAACCATTGAACAACTCGCCTGCGCCTACGGGAATCTGCACCGGCACAAAATTCGAAGCCAGGCGTTCCCTCATCATTTCAAGTACTCGGAAAAAATCGGCGCCCGTACGGTCCATTTTGTTAACGAACGCAATCCGTGGCACACTGTACTTGTCGGCCTGGCGCCAGACCGTTTCCGACTGGGGCTCCACACCGCCGACGGCGCAGAAGATCCCGATCACTCCGTCCAAAACCCTGAGTGACCGCTCGACTTCGGCCGTAAAATCCACGTGTCCGGGCGTATCGATAATATTGATCCGGTGTCCGTCCCAGAAACAGGTGGTGGCGGCAGATGTAATGGTAATGCCCCGCTCCCGTTCCTGGTCCATCCAGTCCATTGTAGCCGCCCCATCGTGCACCTCGCCCATTCGATGCAGCCGACCCGTATAATACAGAATCCGTTCGCTCGTTGTGGTTTTACCCGCATCGATATGGGCCATAATGCCGATGTTTCGGATCCGTTCCAGTTGTTCTCTACGTGACATTTACGCTACCACCGATAGTGTGCGAACGCCCGATTGGCCTCGGCCATGCGGTGTGTTTCTTCTCTTCGTTGCATAGCCCGACCCCGGCCGTTGGCTGCGTCCATTAATTCAGCCGAGAGCCTCTGTGACATGGTTTTCTCACCGCGCCCGCGCGAGAACGTAATCAACCATCCGATCGAAAGCGAAAGGCGCTCATCTGACCGTACTTCGACCGGCACCTGGTAGGTCGTTCCGCCCACCCGCCGGGATTTCACCTGAATTATCGGCTTGGCACTTTCGACAGCCTGTTCGAATACTTCCAGCCCTGTTTTGTCCGTCCGGTCGGCGATCAGGTCCAACGCACGGTACAGAATTTTCTCGCCGATGCTCTTCTTGCCCTTCCGGAACAGACTGTTGACAAACTGCGTCACCAGAACGCTGCCGTATTTGGGATCGGGTGAAAAATCTCGTTTCTCGGCCCGTCTTTTTCTCATAACATCCTCAAAACAAGGGGGACACACCGTCCCTACTCAAGCGTTATCCCCCGAAACAAACCCTTACATAAAATTCGGAAGTCCTATTGAGGCGTCTTGGCGCCGTACTTGGACCGGCCCTGTTTTCGGTCGGCGACGCCGATCGTGTCCAGGACGCCGCGGATAATGTGGTACCGAACCGAAGGCAGGTCCCGTACCCGACCACCCCGTATGAGCACAACGGAGTGTTCCTGAAGATTGTGACCTTCGCCAGGGATATATGCTGTGACCTCCATCCCGTTCGTGAGGCGGACGCGGGCCACCTTTCGCAGGGCGGAGTTCGGTTTCTTGGGGGTCGTGGTATAGACACGCGTGCAGACGCCCCGCTTTTGCGGGCATCCCCGCAAAGCGGGGGCGGGCGAACGCTTTGCCTTTTGCTTGCGCCCTTTGCGCACCAGCTGATTGATGGTGGGCAAAACAACCTCCTGTACGGTTCACAACCAGAACAACGCGGCCGAATCCATCCGGACGGCCGATTTAGCCTTGTCCGGTTAAATTTGACCATAGACTTCCATTATACCAATTTGAAGTCTGCTTGTCAAGCATTTATCGGCGGAAGACCGACGTTTTCGATCCCCTCGGCGGTAACCTCCTCGACATCCTTCTCCAGAGATACCGCCCGAACCGCGCGATACTGTTCCGCACCCGTTCCGGCCGGAATCAGGTGCCCGATAATTACGTTTTCCTTCAATCCCAGCAGGCCGTCCATCTTGCCCTGAACGGAGGCCTCTGTCAATACGCGCGTGGTCTCCTGGAACGATGCGGCGGAAATAAAGCTGTCGGTCATTAGAGAGGCTCGTGTAATGCCCAACAAGACCGGCTGGAAGGTAGCCGGATCGCCGCCTTCGGCAATCACCTTTTCGTTCTCGTCCCGGAATCGGAAGCGATCTACCGTTTCTCCTTCCAGGAAATTGGTGTCGCCCGGATCCGTAACCTGGACCTTCTGCAGCATCTGGCGCACGATACACTCGATATGCTTGTCGTTTATCCGGACACCCTGCATGCGATAGACGGCCTGGATCTCGTTCACCAGGTATTCCTGCACCGCCTGGATGCCCTGGATCTGTAGAATATCGTGCGGATTCACCGAGCCTTCCGACAACTGTTCGCCAGCCTGGACCCGGTCGTTCTCCTGAACCCGGAGATGTTTTCCATATGGAATCGTATATTTCCGTTCCTCGCCGTCGTCAGACGTGACAATCACGGTCCTGGAACCCCGTACAAGTCCGCCGAAACTGACCGTACCGTCGATCTCGGAGACCACGGCGGGATCCTTGGGACGCCGCGCCTCGAAGAGTTCGGCGACGCGGGGCAATCCGCCCGTGATGTCTCTTGTTTTGCTGCGCTCGCGCGGGATCTTCGCCAGGGTATCTCCTGCGCCGATCTCATTCGCATGGTGTACCACGAGGCGAGCACCCACGGGGATAATGTAATGACCGACTTCATTGCCTGCGTCGTCGACGATTCGAATCCGCGGAGACAGCGTACGGTCACGGTGTTCGGAGACCACCTGGGCCGCCAGACCGGTTGTCTCGTCGGCCTCTTCACGGTATGTTACCCCTTCGACGAGGTCGACAAACTCGACCGTACCCGGCCGGTTGGAGACGATAATATTGTTATAGGGATCCCATTCGTACAGGACCTGATTTTCGTCCACCGGCTGCTCGTCCTCTACTTTCAACACGGCACCGAAGGGCACGTAATAGTGACCACCGCGAGGACGACCCTGGTCGTCCTGTACCTCGAACTCTCCGTTCCTGCCCACCGCAATGCGCTGTCCATCGCTCCGGGTTACGGAATCCATATTGATGAACCGAACGACGCCGGGCCGTTTGGCGACGATTTCCGCCTGCTCCGCGATCCGGCTGGACGTGCCGCCGATATGGAACGTCCGCAACGTGAGCTGGGTGCCCGGCTCGCCGACACTCTGGGCGGCAATCACCCCGACGGCCTCGCCGATATCAACGAGCCTTCCGGTGGCGAGGTTTCGACCATAACACTTGGCGCAGATGCCCCGGCGGGCTTCGCAGGTCAATACCGAACGCACGTTCACCCGTTCCACGCCGGCATCGGCGATTCCGGCAGCAGAGGCCTCGCCGAGGAGCATACCGCTCTCCACAATGACCTCGCCTTCGATCGGATCGTAGACATCTTCCAACAGGGTTCGGCCCACGATACGATCCGCCAGGGGCTCGACCACCTCCTCGCCCTCTTTAAGCGCTTCGAGTTCAATGCCCATTATGGTGCCGCAATCCCCTTCGCCTATCACGCCGTCCTGTGCCACATCCACCATACGACGAGTGAGATAGCCCGCCTCGGCGGTCTTGAGTGCCGTGTCGGCCAACCCCTTTCTTGCGCCGTGCGTGGATATGAAGTACTCCAGCACCGAGAGACCCTCTTTAAACGAGGCAACGATGGGCGTTTCGATAATCTCCCCGATCGCTCCAGTCAGCTTCTTCTGAGGTTTGTTCATCAATCCCCGCATACCACCCAACTGTTTCACCTGATCGTCGCTGCCACGAGCGCCGGAGTCTTTCATAATGTATATCGAATTGAAACCGTCCTCGGAATGCTCCAGAGCCTCGTTCATCATTTCGGCGATGTTGTTCGTGGTATGCTGCCAAACGTCGATGACTTTGTTGTACCGCTCGCCTTCGGTGATGACGCCGTGGACGTACTGTTGGTGAATTCGATCGACCTCGCCCTTGGCTATGTCGATGAATTCCTGCTTCTTGGGCGGAACCACGACGTCGTCCATCGAAACAGTCACACCGGATTGGGTCGCATAGTCATATCCCAGTCGCTTCAGGCCGTCGGCAAATTCAACCGTTGCCCGATTTCCAAATCGCCGATGGACGTCGGTGGTTACTTTCTGGATCACGGGCTTGTCCACCATCTGATTGATATAGGGCATTCCGTCGGGCAAAATCTCATTGAAAATCACCTGTCCTACGGTGGTCGTCAGCAGCTTGCCGTCGACACGCACGAGAATGGCTTCGTGGAGGTCGATTTTTCCGTAATCGTGTGCGATCAGCGCTTCGTTCGGGCTGCCGAACGCCTTGACTTGCTTATTGTCGGGATGCTGGACCATTTTGGTGAGGTAATAACAGCCCATGGCGATGTCCTGCGGGTTGTGCACGATCACTGCAGATCCGTCTGCGGGCTTGAGCATATTGTTCGCAGACATGACCAGGATGCGGGCTTCAATTTGCGCCTCGAAAGACAGAGGCACGTGGACTGCCATCTGGTCGCCGTCGAAGTCCGCGTTAAACGCCGCGCACACCAGCGGATGGATACGAATCGCCTTCCCTTCCACAAGCACGGGCTGGAACGCCTGGATGCCCAGCCGGTGGAGCGTTGGCGCACGGTTCAGCAGGACGTAGTGATCCTGGATGATGTCTTCGAGAATATCCCACACCTCGACCCGTTCTCGCTCGACCAGCTTTTTTGCGCTTTTCACGGTCTGGACCAATCCGCGCTCTTCCAGTTTTTTGATGATAAACGGCTTGAATAGTTCAAGCGCCATGTGCTTCGGAAGCCCACATTGATGCAGCTTGAGGTTGGGGTCGACTACGATTACCGACCGGCCGGAATAGTCGACCCGCTTGCCGAGCAGATTCTGGCGGAAGCGGCCCTGCTTTCCCTTCAGTAGATCCGAGAGTGACTTCAACGACCGGTTGCCGTCGCCACGCACCGCTCGAGATCTGCGGCCATTGTCGAACAGCGCGTCGACGGCCTCCTGAAGCATGCGTTTCTCGTTACGCAGAATCACCTCAGGTGCTTTGATTTCGATGAGCTTCTTCAGCCTGTTGTTCCGGTTGATGACCCTCCGGTACAGATCGTTCAAGTCTGACGTGGCGAACCTTCCGCCCTCCAGAGGGACCAGCGGCCGGAGGTCCGGTGGAATAACGGGAATGACGTCCAGAATCATCCATGACGGATGGTTGTCGGACTGGCGAAATGCCTCGACCACCTTCAGCCGTTTCAACGCCTCCTGTTTGCGCTGAACGGAGGTTTCCATGCGCGCCTGGGTGCGCAACTCCGCGGAAAGTTCCTCAATGTCTATTTCACTGAGCAGCTTTTTGAGTGCGACCGCGCCCATATCCGCATGAAAGTTGTACCCCTTCGCCTCGAGTTCAAACGCTTCATCTTCGGAGAGAAGATCCTTATACTTCAGATCGGGCGCGTCGCCTGGATCCAATACAACGTATGACTCGTAATAGATGATCCGTTCCAGATTGCGAATCGTAATATCCAGCAGATAACCCATGCGGGAAGGCAGCGACTTGAAGAACCAGATATGCGTAACCGGCACCGCAAGTTCGATATGGCCCAACCGCTCACGGCGCACCTTGGACTGGGTCACTTCCACGCCGCACCGGTCACAGACCACGCCCCGGTAGCGAATCCTCTTATACTTGCCGCAGCTGCATTCCCAATCCTTAACCGGACCGAAGATGCGTTCGCAGAACAGACCGTCACGCTCCGGCTTGAACGAGCGGTAATTGATGGTTTCCGGCTTGGTCACCTCACCGCGGGACCAGCCCCGGATCGTTTCCGGAGAAGCGAGCTGAATACGGATCGAGTTGAACTCTGTGGGCCGCTTGGAAGTGTTGATGTCCGCCACGGGCCTTACCCCCTTTTTGCGATCGAAATCCGAATAAAATAGATGACCCCACTACCAGATCTTACCCGCCCTGACCATTCTCCAGGATCACGTCCAGACAGAGGCTCTGCAATTCCTTCACCAGCACGTTAAAGGATTCAGGAACCCCCGGTTCAGGTGGATTCTCACCCTTTACGATCGCTTCGTAGATCTTTGAACGTCCTGCTACGTCATCGGACTTGACGGTCAGCATCTCCTGTAGCATATAGGCGGCACCGTAGGCCTCCAGCGCCCAAACCTCCATTTCGCCAAATCTCTGGCCGCCGAATTGTGCCTTGCCGCCAAGGGGCTGCTGCGTAACCAGCGAATAGGGTCCGATGGATCGGGCATGGATCTTATCGCTGACCAGATGCGACAGCTTCAACATGTAGATGTACCCCACCATCACGTGTTTGTCGAACGGTCTTCCGGTTTTTCCGTCGTACAGCACGCTTTTGCCGGCTTCCGGCAGGCTTGCCTGGCGCAACGCCGACTTGATGTCCACCAACGTGGCGCCGTCGAAGACCGGCGTGGCGACATGAAGATCGAGCGCCTGCGCCGCCCATCCGAGGTGGGTTTCAAGAATCTGCCCCAGATTCATTCGGGAGGGCACACCCAGCGGGTTCAGGATAATATCGATCGGGGTGCCGTCGGGAAGATACGGCAGATCCTCTTCCGGTACGATTATTGAAACGACGCCTTTGTTGCCGTGGCGTCCGGCCATCTTGTCGCCGACCATCAGCTTGCGCTTTCGCGCGATATACACTTTGACAAGCTGTACAATTCCCGGCGGCAGTTCGTCGCCCCGCGCGATTTTTTCCAGTTCTCGCTCCAATTCGCCTTCCGCGGCGCGGATCAGTTTCTCTGACAGTTCGATGATGCGTTCGACCTTGTGGTTGGTCCCGGCATCGTCGACCCAGGATTCGTCCGGCCGCACGACATCGAGGTCGAGCTCTACAGCCAGATTCTGATCGAATACCCTTCCTGGCCGTGCCACTACCGAACTATCTTCGGTATGCCGCAACAGATTTACCTTTTTGTCCCGCAGCAGTTCCGCAACCTGTTCGTCCCGGCTGGACTTTATCGCTTTGATTTTCTCCTGGATCTGATTCTTGACAGAGGCTGTTTTCTCTTTATCTGCCGTTCGTGTTTTTTCCCTGTCTTTTCGTGAAAAAACCTTCCGGTCCATGACAACCCCGTCCATTCCGGACGGCGCCTTCAAAGAAGCATCTCTGACGTCTCCCGCTTTCTCGCCGAAAATCGCCCGCAGGAGGCGCTCTTCGGGCGAGAGTTCGGTTTCTCCTTTGGGCGTCACTTTACCCACGAGAATATCTCCGGACGTCACCTCCGCGCCAGCCCGAACGATGCCCTGTTCATCCAGGTTGCGAACCGCCTGTTCGCTGACATTCGGAATTTCCCGGGTTATCTCCTCCACCCCTCGCTTGGTGTCCCGCACCTGGAGCTCGAATTCCTCTATGGAGATCGACGTGAAGATATCTTTCTTCAACAGCCGCTCAGACACAATGATCGCATCTTCGAAATTGTACCCGTTCCACGACATGAACGCACAGAGAACGTTGGCTCCAAGCGCAAGGTCCCCGCGGTCCGTGGCGCAACCATCGGCCAACAGGTCTCCGGCTTCAACCTTATCGCCGACCTGCACGAGCGGCTTCTGGCTGATGCAGAAATCCTGGTTCGACCGTTTGAATTTGGTGAGCCGGTAGACATCCTCGTCGAACAGATCGATCATCTCGACGTCGCGGCCCTTGCGCCGTTTGATCACAATCTTGTCCGCGCTTACGTAGGTGACCGTCCCTGGGCTCCTCGCCGTTACGACCGCCTTGGAATCCACGGCGACCGCATGTTCCATTCCGGTTCCCACGAACGGCGCCTCCGTCCGGAGAAGCGGCACGGCCTGCCGTTGCATATTCGAGCCCATCAGCGCGCGGTTGGCATCGTCGTGCTCCAGAAACGGAATCAGGGACGCCGCCGTACTGACCAGCTGACAGGGAGAAACATCCATATAATCCACTTCCGAAGGCGCCACAACCGGAAAGTCGCCTCGCCGCCGGGCCTGGACCTCGGAATCCTGGAATAGCCCGTCGGCGTCGAGGATTGCATTGGCCTGGGCGATGGTGTGTTTGTCTTCCTCGTCCGCGGAAAGATACCGGATCTCGGAAGTAACCCTTCCTTCTTTCACAACTCTGTAGGGTGTTTCCAGAAATCCAAGAGCGTTTATCTTGGCGTAGGTGGAAATATTGGCGATGAGGCCAATATTGGGACCTTCCGGCGTCTCGATGGGACAAATTCGCCCGTAGTGGGTATGGTGAACGTCGCGCACCTCAAATCCGGCCCTGTCGCGTGTCAAACCGCCGGGGCCCAGAGCCGACAGACGTCGCTTATGGGACAGTTCGTCCAGCGGGTTGGTCTGCTGCAGGAACTGGGAAAGTTGGCTGCTGCCGAAGAAGGCCTGAACCACCGTTGATACCGTCCGGGCATTGACCAGGTCCTGTGGCGTAATCTGCTCCGTATCCCTGAGGCTCATCCGCTCTCTGATCGTCCGGGCCATTCGGACCAGACCGGTGGAAAAGTGATAGGACAGGAGTTCGCCCACGGTACGGATGCGTCTATTGCCCAGATGGTCGATGTCGTCCGTATAGCCTTCGCCTTTGAAGAGGACCAGCAGATATTGGATGACCTTGTTAAAATCCTCGATGCACAGGGTGGTAAATTCCAGGGGAATGTTGAGATTCAAGCGCTGATTCAAGCGGTAACGTCCGACCTCGCCCAACTGATAACGCTTGGGACTGAAAAACTGGCGCTCGAGAAGGCCGCGGGCCGTCTCAAGATTTGGCGGATCACCGGGGCGCAGCAGATTGTAGATTCGCGAGAGCGCCTCTTCTTCGTTGTCGCAAGGATCTTTCAGAAGGGTATTGGCGATCACCCCGCCATCGTTCTCGGCATTCACGTCGAGTACGGTCAGCCGGTTGACTTTTGCATCTTTCAGCGCCTGCAAGTGTTCGTCCGTGACCGTCTGATGGGTTTCGACAATGACTTCGCCGGTTCCCTTGTCGACGACGTCCTCCATTGCGACGGCGCCGACCAGTTCTTCGTTGACCCTCGCCGTCGTGTTCTCGTGAAAAAGGCTTAGAATCTCTTCGCTCCGGCTGAAACCCAGCGCGCGCAAAAACGTGGTAAACGGCAGCTTCCGTTTCCTGTCTATATGCACGTACATGATGTCGTTTATGTCCAGGCTGAACTCCAGCCAGGCGCCTTTGTACGGAATGATCCGGGCGGAAAAGAGCCGCTTTCCATTGGGGTGAATGGTTTCGTCGAAAAAGACACCGGGAGACCTGTGCAGCTGGCTTACAATCACCCTCTCGGAACCGTTGACAATAAACGTGCCTTCATCCGTCATCAACGGCAGTTCACCCAGGAATACCGTCTGTTCAACGATATCCTTGATCCGAAACTCTTTGTTGTCCTGCTTTTCACGGGAAATCAATCTCAACGTGGCGCGCAGAGGAACCGCGTAGGTTGTTCCGCGCTCCAGGCATTCACCTTCGTCGTACTTGGGTGTGCCAATAGAATAGTCGACAAACTCGAGTGAAAAAAGCCTGTGAACGTCGCTGATTGGAAAGATGCTATGGAAAACCGCCTGGAGGCCCTGTTTTCCACGTTCGCCAGGCGGTACATCCTTTTGCAAGAACCAGTTGTAAGAATCAATCTGGATGTCCAGAAGATTCGGCATTTCGATGGCTGAAGCAATCTTTCCATAAGACTTCCTGTCTATAAGTCCATTTTTCGCCAAGATGATCACGCTCCTCTGGTGAAATCGACCATTGATTGGAGGCAGGAATGCAGTGCAGTACGGTTATTTGATCTCAACCACGGCTCCAACCTCCTCCAATTCGGCTTTGATCTGGTCGGCCTCCTCCTTGGAGACGCCCTCCTTCACGCTGCGAGGCGCACCATCGACGAGTTCCTTGGCCTCTTTCAAGCCCAGGCTCGTGACGCTGCGTACAACTTTAATGACCTGAATCTTCTTGTCCCCGATGGCATTCAACACCACGTCGAATTCTGTTTGCGCTTCTTCCTCGGCCTCGCCGTCGGCGCCGACACCGACGCCGACCGCCGGCGCGGCGACCATCGCCTGGGCGCTCACGCCAAATTTTTCTTCGAGCGCTTTGACCAGTTCGGCCAGTTCCAGAACGGAAAGCTTCTCGATCTCATCGATAATGTCTGCTATTGCCATGGATGTCCTCCATACGTCTTATCCTGATGATTGACACGGTTTAAGATGCTCCGGCGCGTCTAATTTTCCACTCCGGTTTCACCTTTCTTTTTTGCAATTTCGTTCAGAACCAGAACCAGATTTTGAAGCAGGCCCCCCAGACAGAATACCAGACCACTCAACGGGCTCTGAACCGAGGAGACCACCTGCCCCAAAAGCACTTCTCTCGGTGGAAGTTGGGCAAGTGCCTCCACCTGATCCTCTTTGAAGACCCGTCCGTCTGCAAAGCCGCCCTTGACCTTCGGCAGGCCGTTGGCCTGGGCCGCAAATTCGTGAAGCAGCCTCACCGCCGCGATCGGATCGGTCTCGGAACTCGCCAGCCCGGTTGGCCCCTGCAATACCTCTTCCAGTCCATGAATCCCTACATTTTTTACTGCGATCAACGCCAGACGATTCTTGATGACCCGATAGGTTATGTCCTCGTCACGCAGCAGTTTTCGCAGCCGGGTGACATCAGGGACATCGAGACCCGTAAAATCGGCAAGATAGAATCCCTGGGACCTCTTCATCAGACGGGTCAACTCTTCGACTGCGCTGATTTTCCCAGCCGTTGGCATTTTTTCCCTTCCGTTGCGCGGATTCTCTCCGTCAGTTCGTCACGCTGGACCGATCGATCCGTACACCCGGGCCAATGGTGGTCGCCAGAGTGACCGACCGGACATATTGCCCCTTTGCAGATGAAGGACGCGCGCGTAAAATTGTATCGAAAAGTGTTCGGGCATTCTCAACCAATCGGTCTTCATCAAACGAAATCCTGCCCACGGGCGCGTTGACGTTCCCGTTCCGGTCTACGCGATACTCCACGCGACCCGCCTTGGCCTCCGCCACCGCGCGCGCCACGTCCGGGGTAACGGTACCGCTCTTGGGATTGGGCATCAGACCTCTGGGGCCGAGTATCCTTCCCAAACGCCCGACAACGCGCATCATGTCAGGTGACGCGATGGCCACGTCAAAATCGGTCCATCCACCGTTGATTCGTTCGGCCAGATCGTCGGCTCCTACAAGATCCGCCCCGGCCGTTTCGGCCGCCGCTGCCTGTTCACCCTTGGCGAACACGACCACGTGAATCGTCTTTCCCAGCCCGTGCGGCAACATCACCGTACCTCGGACCTGCTGATCGGCCTGGCGCGGGTCCAGTCCCAGACGCACGGCCATTTCAACCGTCTGATCGAATTTCGGAGCCGGCATGTCTTTCAACAGCGTTATCGCATCTTCAATCGAATATTGCGCGCGTCGATCAATCTTAGAGAGCGCCGCCTTGTAACGCTTCCCGTTGCGCCTCGCCATAATGATGGTCCTCCTAGTCCTCGACAGTAATGCCTGCGCTGCGCGCCGTTCCTTCGATCATGCGTACGGCGGATTCCAGGCTGCTTGCATTCAGATCTTCCATCTTCATCTCGGCGATCTCCCGAACCTGATCACGCTTGACACTGCCGACTTTGGTTCGATTGGATTCGGGCGATGCCTTTTCCAACCCTGCGGCCCGTTTCAGCAATACCGCAGCGGGCGGGCTTTTCGTTATGAAGGAGAAACTACGATCCGCAAACACGGTAATTACCGCGGGAACAATCAAGCCCAGCTTATCTTTGGTCTGTGCGTTGAACGCCTGACAGAACTCCATTATATTGACCCCGTGCTGGCCAAGCGCCGGTCCGACCGGCGGCGTAGGGGACGCCTGGCCCGCCGGAATCTGCAGTTTAATGATTGTCATTACTTTCTTCGCCATTGCGCTACCCTTCCACGGCCTCTTCGACCTGCAGGACATCCAATTCCACAGGCGTGTTCCTGCCGAAAATACTCACCATCACCTTGATCTTTCTCTTCTCGGGATTCACGACGTCGACCATACCGACAAATTCGCTGAAGGGACCATCAATCACTTTGACCCGATCTCCGACCTGATAGGGTATTTCCTGATCGTCTTGAACCTGGCGCCGGTCCACGTGACCCAGCACGTGTTCCACCTCTTTTTCGTGAAGCGGCTGAGGGCGCTTCCCCGGCCCGACGAAGCTCGTAACGCCCGGCACGTTGGTTACAAAATGCATGGTCTCCTTATCCATTTCCATTTCGACCAGAATGTAGCTGGGCAGGAATTTCCTGAAGGAGGTTGTCTTCCTTCCGTCCTTCATCTCGACAACCTCTTCGGTCGGAACAACGACCCGGTTGATCCTGTCTGCAACCTCGGTGCCTTCCTTGGCGCTTTCGAGATAGGAACGCACCTTGTTTTCGTGTCCCGAATAGGTATGCACGACATACCAGCGCATTGCCATGAGGCATCACTCTCTATTGAATAGACTGAGGCCGTCAACTCATTACAAACCTGCGAACCAGCGAAAGCACGAAGTCCACGGCAAAAATAAACACGGAAAGCGCCAGCGAAACAACCAGCACAATGGTTGTGGAAGCGATCAGCTCATCTCGGGTCGGCCAGGTCACCTTGCCCATTTCAAGCTGAACGTCTTTAATGAACTGAGCCACTTTCGCGAACATCAGGGATTCCGCCAGGATAACGCCCCAACATCTGAAACAGCCCAAGAGTGGGCTTGCGCATGCCGAAATCGACGTAAGTTGCTGGGGATTCGTAAAAGAAACCCGGCTCCTGTAAAACCTGTGGAACTCAGGCGCGGGTCAGGTGTCTGTTTCGGAGGAAAATGGCAGGGCAGGCAGGAATCGAACCCGCAACCACCGGTTTTGGAGACCGGTGCTCTACCAATTGAGCTACTGCCCTAACCCCAAAATTTGCAGCGAATCCTGAAACTCAGCGAGTCTCCCGGTGCAGGGTATGCTTACGGCAGAACCTGCAATATTTCTTGAATTCGACGCGATCCGGGTGCAAACGCCGATTCTTGTTCGTCGTATAGTTCCGACGCGCGCACTCGGCGCAGGCCAATGTAATCAGATCTCTGGGCATTGACGGTGATAGAATGTAATTTTGGAGCCCACGACCGGACTCGAACCGGTGACCTCCTCCTTACCAAGGAGGTGCTCTACCGACTGAGCTACATGGGCCCTGTACCCTGTCTGCACGACAGAAAGGGGCTGATTACACAGCCCGTAGGAAATTGGAGCGGGAAACGGGACTCGAACCCGCGACATTCAGCTTGGAAGGCTGACGCTCTAGCCAACTGAGCTATTCCCGCAGATAACAAAAACGACTCTTTAATGGGCCGGGCATTCAAACAGGCCATCCACAAACGTATCCAGACTTAGGAAGTTATAATATACATGTATCGATGTCAAGAATTTTTATAAAAAACAACGTTCGCAAACTCAAGAAAAACATCCACATCTCCAGAACGACCGACCACGGGATGCGCGAGACTCGCCAGCAGACATCGGCGGATAAACTCCCTGACCTCGACTAAGGCCGGCAACGGAGTTCCATACAGACGACAAAACCCCACCGGTTGAGGAGGGGCGCATAGACCGTGGTATGGTGGGGAGGGGCGGATTCGAACCACCGAAGGCGTCAGCCAACAGATTTACAGTCTGCCCCCGTTGACCGCTTGGGTACCTCCCCACACGTGATGAAATCGGAGCAGAAATAATACAGGCCGGTACACGGAAAGTCAAGCGGAAAAGTACGATTTGTCAATTGACAAAACCGGTATGAATGCGTATTTTGCCCCCGCAATTCCACCCGTTCCGATGGCGCTCGGATATCCCGACGAACCTTTCTCGTGTCCGTGCAGGGGCTGGTGGGAATCTGCTTCCCATTCCCGTTTCCCAATCGCCCTCCACGCATTTAGAACCAGCAAATTCGCCAGGTTAAGAAAGGAGTCCCTGTTGTGACCGAACCCATTCAGAATTATGCTCGAATCGGCATCGTCCACTTTATGGCCTACAAATCCTGCATCGGCGGTGAAGGACCGATTCTTGAAACACTTGAAAAAATCGCGCTTGACCCCTATTTCCAAGCGGTGGAAGTCACCCACATGAAGGACGAGAAGGTGCTCGCGGAAGCCGCGGAATTGATCGAGACCGCCCATATGGACGTGGCGTTCGGCGCCCAACCCATTCTTCTTGGCGGCAAGTTGGACATTAACGCTGCCGACGAGGGCCACCGGCTCCACGCCGTGGACGCGGTCAAGGCCGGCATCGATCAGGCGGAAGCACTGGGGGCACCCGGGGTTGCACTGCTTTCGGGCACCGATCCCGGCGCCGAAGCCCGCGAGCGTGGCGTGGACCTGCTGGTCGACTCTCTATATCGCCTTTGCGACGACGCAGCAGCCAGGAACATGAGCGTGGTCCTGGAAACGTTCGACCGTCTGCCCTTTGGCAAGAATTGTCTCGTAGGCCCGAATGCTCTGGCGGTCGAAGTGTCTTCCAGGGTGAGGCGAGAATATCCCAACTTCGGATTAATGCTGGACCTGAGTCATTTTCCCCTACAGGGCGAAACGTCGGATTATGCACTGCGAATCGCTCGCGACCACCTGGTTCACGCCCATATCGGCAATTGTGTGATGCGAAATCCCGATCATCCGGCCTACGGAGACAACCACCCTCGCTTCGGTTGTGAAGACGGCGAGAACGACATACCGGAAGCCCTTGAATTCCTCAGCGAACTGCTCGACATCGGATTCCTTGATCCGGAGAAACGCCCCATTCTCAGCTTCGAGGTCTCTCCAATGGATGGAGAATCACCCGAAATCGTCATCGCCAACGCAAAAAGGGTGCTCGACGCGGCATGGGCACAGGTATGATCTCAACCCGCATCTCCTTTTCAGGGAAATTCGGCCTCATCCAGTTTGTGAGACAGCCATCGCTAACGATTTGAACGCTCCGCGCCCCGGACCCCGATCAGCCACCCGAAAACCCAGGCGAACACAACCATCAGATAGAACGATCCGACCGAGACCACGATCATGGCCACGGGCGGAACGGCAGCCAATATGATATTCGAAAGGAACAGGAGCCCGTAGAGAGCATAAAGCGCAAGACACGCCTGGGTATAACGCCCCCCTCGAACCACCCGCCGAATGTCCGACCAGATCGCTCCCGGATCGAAGGAAGCCCATACCTTTCGCTCTGCAGCAAACCTCCCAAATACGACGGGCAAGAGACCGTAAAGCATCATAGCGGCGCCAATGGCCAGCAACGTGACCGCGCTCAGCCGTGTCGGGTCTTCTCCTGGCGGAACCAGCCCCAGTACCGCCATCACGGCAAGTGTCCCGAGGCCGACAAGGAAAAAATACCCCAAAAATATAATCCCCAGTCGGACGCCAGCAACCGCATATTGCCTCCAGGCGCCCCACTCGGGCAATCGACGGAATTCCAGACCGTTCAACGCATCGACAAACACACGATAGACGTAACCCCACGTCACCAGTGTCGGCACCACGAAGAAAACGACCGCCACGGGCGCCAGCATCATGGTTACTTTGCCCAAAGCCATAAACAAGGCAAGGAACGATGCCAGCGTCGGAAGCAACGACAGCAGACCACCGAGTAGAATCTTCTGCCGCCAGCGCTCATCCTGAAACGGCGCCCGCAGCGCGAATGCAAGAAACGGACCGAACATACATTTGGGAGAGCCGCGAACCGCGGCCTCACTCCTCTTTTCTTTAAACAGCCTCCAGAGCCTGTTCTACGTCGTCAATCAGGTCTTCCGCGTCCTCGATCCCAACGGAATAGCGTACCAATTCGTCACTGATCCCGATGGTGACCCGGTCTTCCCGGGCCATTTCATAGTAGGAAATAGTAGACGGATGAGAGACGATACTCTCCACCCCACCCAGGCTCGCGCCGATACACGGAATCTCCAGGCGATCGAGAAAAGCCATGGTTCCGGCCAAATCCGCATCAAGATCGAAACTCGCCACGCCGCCGTAACCGTTCATCTGCTCCCGGGCAACCCGATGGTGCGGGTGGCTCTCCAGCCCGGGATAGTAAACCTGGCGCACCTTTCGGCTGCCCTCCAGAAACTGGGCAAGCGCCAGCGCCGTCTCGTTTTGACGCGCCATTCTCAAAGGAAATGTCTTGATTCCTCTGATTAAAAGATACGCGCAGTGGGGGTCGATCACCCCGCCCAGGATACCCCGATAATCCTTTATAGCCGATACCAGTGGCTCGGGGCCCAGAACCGCACCGGCGATAAGGTCGTTATGGCCACCCAGATACTTGGTTGCGCTGTGGATGACCAGGTCCACTCCGAATTCGAGGGGACGCTGGTTGAACGGCGTGGCAAACGTACTGTCAATTACCACCTTCGCCCGGTTCGTTTTCGCGATGGCGACCACCTTTTCCAGATCCATCACATTCAGATGCGGGTTGGTCGGCGACTCCGCAATGACAACCCTCGTATTCTCCTGTATTGCCGACTCGAGCCTTTCATAGTCGCCAGCCGGGACAAAGGTCGTGGCGATTCCGAACTTTTTCAGAATCTGTTCGCAGAACTGTGCCGTCTTCCGATAACAGTCGTCGGTAATCACGGCGTGGTGACCTGTTGACAACATGCCGAGAAGCGTGGTGGTAACCGCGCTCATCCCTGATGAAAACAGCAGCGCCGAATCCGCTCCCTCAAGTTCGGCCAGTTTTCGTTCCGCAATCTGCTGCGTCGGGTTTCCATAGCGCCCGTAATCTAGACGTGTAGAGCGCCCGGATACGAAGTCGTCCACCGCCTCTGTGTTCTCGAATACATAGGTCGACGTCTGTGCAATTGGAACCGTGAGGGAATGGCCCCAATGCCCCCCCTCTTCCCCGGCATGTACCGCGCGGGTAGAACTGCAAGCGCCATTCAGGGATGACTTCTTTTCCATCACATCCTCCGGTATCCACAAAAAAAAATCTGAAGCCAAAAAGCTCCAGAAAACCTGAATACGCAACCAACAATCACATTGGTGGTCAGCTTTTTAGCGATTTCTTTATAGTGGCTGCAATATGCCTCAAATCACCACTACGCTGAATTTGTTCAATGAATGTAACCAATTCTCCCTCCGCTGTCAACTACCGTGCGAATCGAGGGTCCGAAAGATCTGATCCCGAACCGGTCCGTAGTCGGCCGGCAATTCCACGGGCAGATTCGGATAGTTCGAGTCCACGTCGAATGCCCCCAGTTCCTCCTGGTGGTATCTGATCTTGAACTCCGCGAACTTCAATCCGTGAGCAGTGGATATGACCACAACGCGTTCGTCTTTCCGAATGACGCCGCGGTCCACCAGCTTGAATAGCGCGGCAAAGGCCACACCCGTATGCGGGCATGAAAACAACCCCGTCCGATCGGCCCGCGCCGCCGCATCGGCCAGTTCCTGATCCGTGGCCTGCTCCACCACGCCGCCGATGGCCTTCAGGGTCCGGATCGCCTTTTCCGTACTGACCGGATCTCCGATCTGGATGGCGCTGGCCAGGGTCGTCCGCGCCTTGAGCGGCTCAAAGGTGTCGAACCCATTGCAGTAGCTAAGGTAAAGCGGATTCGCCCTGGCGCTCTGTGCAACGGCAATTCGGGGCACCCGGTCGATCAGACCCATCTCCATCAACTCCCTAAAGCCCTTGCCCAGTGCGCTGACGTTTCCGAGGTTGCCCCCGGGAACCACGATCCACTGCGGCAGATCCCAATCGAACTGCTGGAGCAACTCCACGCTTACGGTTTTCTGACCCTCCACGCGAAGCGAGTTCATCGAATTAGCCAGGTAGATATTTTCCCTGTGGCATATCTCCTGAACCAGCTTCATGCACCCGTCGAAATCCGTATCCAGGCTCAACACCAGCGCACCGTTGGCCATCGGTTGTACGAGTTGGGCCGTGGAGACCTTATCCCGGGGAAGGAACACCACCGCCTGAATGCCCGCGTGTGCGCAATAGGCGGCCAAAGCCGCCGACGTATCTCCCGTGGAGGCGCACGCGGCTGCGGGGATCTGCTGACCCTCGGCAACCATTTGATTCACCATGGACACCAGTACCGTCATACCCAGATCCTTGAAAGAACCGGTGTGGCTGTTTCCACATTGCTTGACCCACAGGTCCTCCAACCCTATTTCAAGCCCAAGACGCTCAGCCTTGAACAGATTGCTGCCCCCTTCATACATCGATACCACATTCTCGTTATCCACCACGGGGCAGACCATTTCCTTTTTTCCCCACACCGAACTGCCGTAGGGCCACTCCGTGCGCATATACCTTCGATCAAACAACTCACGCCAGTACTGCGGCGTCCTTGAACGCAACGCGTCGAGATCGTGCGTCACCTCCAACAGGCCCCCGCATTTCGGACACCCGTAGATGATCTGCGTCAGTGGATAACGGCCGTCGCATCCTCTAAAACACTGAAACCAGGCTCTATACGACATCATGCCGACCTTTGAATCAAAGACGAGTCCAACACGTTTGGGAGAATCGGTCGTTTCTGTTCGGGCAGCCCGTAAACGGGCGCACTGCTCCCGTCCAAAAGCCCGTATTGCACAATTCAGATTTTCTCCACCGAGTTCCCCGGCACCCACCCGCCGATGCCGTTTGGCAATCGTACCAGGTACCAGCGGTCTTCGACCCGTTCAATAGCCACCTTCGTACCTTCATGGATCGTAAATACCAGCAGATAATCGTCCCCCGGGCCGCTTCGTCCCTGCACCTCGTCCGCCAAAACGATCGCGTCCGAAACGGACGCCTCGCTATGAACCCTGTACGTCAGCAAAGCACCCGAACCGCACAACCCCAGGCCCATCAGCACCACCAGGCCCATCCACAACGAACGACGGGAGGACGAATAAAGCCGGAACACGGCGGCCGCTGACATCACAAGCAGACAGATGCTGCTGAGCGCGGCCAGCACATCCGCGCTCAGCAGCCGGTAAACGGACAATAGAATGCGGGTTGGAATATTGACGTCTTCATCCGGGTTCCTATCCTCTTTGAGGGCGTTCACAAACCTCAGGTTCGCAAGGACATCCTCATCTCCCGGCATCAACTTGAGAGCCCGCTCATAGGCCAGAATGGCTCGTCCGATTTCTCCGGCCTTGAAATAAGCATTGCCCAGATTGAAAAAAACGTAGCCGTTCCGCACACCCTGAGACACCACTTCCTCGTATCGGCCCGCCGCCGTCTTGAATTCACCCTGCCGATAAAGGGCGTTCGCCTCATTATACATCCGCTCGCCGGTCCGGGCGCCCCGGGCGTTTCCGGCAACCAGCAGAAATATCAGCACCGTCCGCAAGACCACGCCCGCCGGCGGGAGGCCGGAATCCAAGGCCCGGCCGGGTTCGCCCGTCATATCCTGGCTCCCAGGGCATCGATCAACGTTGCCGCAGCGCTATAGAGTTCCTCCCGCTCTTTCTCCGGCATCCGGACCGAGGCAAATCGTGCATAGTCGCAACGCAGGAAGACATCCTTCACTTCAGCTACGATTGAATCCGATACATCCTTCTCGCAAAGCGCCTGCGCGGCAGACTCGCGGGTCATGCCCGCGACCGGCAGATTCAGCCGATCTGCGAGGAATTGGGCCAACGCCCTGTCGATTTCGACGTAAAACGTCCGCCCGTCTTTATCTTCGAGCCGCTCTTGAGCCCGTATCAGACGCCTCCTGGCCTCCGAGCCCGAACGCCGGCGGCGGGCATAGGCCACATCGCCCATGAGCCGGTCCCGATGGCGTTTATATGCAACGGTCCCGAGAAAACCCAGAACGGGCGCAAATTGAATCGCCCAAAACCATGTGTTCCTGTAAAACCGCCTGCCGTGATCGTCCAGATATTCGAGATCCGGCTTCAGATGACGAATATCCTGCCCGAGCATCTCAATCTCTTTCCGGCTCAATACGGCTCCGGAACCTGCGGGCTGCCTGCCCGGTGTCACACTCACCGAAACCACCTGTGAACGCACTGTTTGATACCGCTTCTCCTCAGGGTCGAAATAGGCCAGCAAAAACGGACCGATCCGTCCGTTGCCGGGCCGGTTGGGAATCGCGACGTATTCAAACGTCTTTTCGCCGCCGATGCGACCATTCGTGTCTCCTGCGTTTACAGTTGATTTCGGGTCGTAGAACTTGAACACGTTCCCTTTCGGACGAACGGGCTCGCCCACGGCATTCAGATTACCCGTTCCACGCACCCTCACCTTTACGGCGATTGGATCTCCTTCCGCGACCGATACGGGCGACGCCTCAACCGATATGTCGAACCTGCCCACCGCGCCGCGGAACTCGGCAGGAGCGCCCTCGGGCAGAGGCAAAACTTCAATCTCCACGTCTTCAGATCGCGCGCGCACTTCCCGGCTGTTACCGAAACCGAAAAAATCGTCCATGTCTAAAAGGTTTCTGCGCCTCGCGCGTTTCTGAACCTGGCAAACGACTTCAAGTTCGTCCAGCGCCTGTCTTCCGGACGCGGTGGGAAACAATGCCATCGTCTTCAACCGCATTGCGTCGAACTCGCGGCCCCCGTAAACCTCGCGGACAAAACTGGCGCGCTGCGCATCGAACAGGGCCTCCGACCAGAAACCCGTGTAGGCAGGCAGGCGGCCATAGCTGATATTGCGCAACGCACGGCGTGTGTAGAGCTTGTAGGAAACGGTTACCTGCTCTCCCACATACACCCTGTTCTTATCCACCACGGTGGCAACGAACAGGTCCTCCTTCAATTCCTCCGCGTCCGGATCGCCATGGGACTGTTCTGTCGCCGGCGCGGGGCGTGTGCGCGGCCGCCCGATGCTTTTCACGACATTCACCCGAACCGTCGAGGACTCGTGCCGCCTGCCCCCATAGACCACGTGCGCCGGCCCAACCACGAAGCTGCCCTCGCGCCTTCCCCGCAGCGTATAAACGTACGAATTGTTACGTGTTGTCACCACCCGGCCGTTCGTGATATTTACGTCCTGGGTCGTGTAGGTCGAACGTCCAATGACGTCGAATCCGTCTGGAATCGGCAGTTGGGGCGCAGGTACGTCGCTGCCGGCCGTCAACGTTACCGTAAGCGTGACCTCCTGGCCCACCTCAACGCGCGCCCGGTCGACCGCCACATGAAGGCGCGGTGTATCGGCAAGCGCCGCGCCAACCGAAACCAGAAGGGCCAATACCAGAACACAGAAGGGCTTGCGTGTCATTCCTACCACTCGTTTCCCTTGTATCGTTTGCCGTAAACGCGCAACCGGCGGTATTTCTGGGACTTCATCTCCCTGTCTTTCATCGCATCCAGCAGGCGTTCAGCCTCTTCCCGACTCAGCGCATCTGACCGTGACTCCGATTCCGTCGCCTGCTGATTCTGATGCCGCCCTCCGGATTCCTCCTGCTTCCGACCCTGCTTCTGCTCCCGGTTTTCCTCTCTTTCCCGATTCTGATCGCGATTCACGTCCGGATCCTGATTCGGCCGCTGCTCTGGTTGATCCCGGTTCCGTTCGTCATTCTGTTCCTCCTTCTTCTGCTCGTTTCTGTTTTCCTCCTGCTCCTGATCGTTTTCCCTATTCCCGTTCTGCTCCTGTTGCTGATCCTTCTCCTGCTCCTGCATTTTCTCCAGAACCCATTCCAGATTCACCTTTGCATCCAGATCGTCCGTCCGCAACGCCAGCGACCGCTTGTAGGCCTCGGCGGCCTGCTGCAATTTTTTCTGGCGGACGTGGACATTGCCCAGATTGTAATACGCCCGCGCGAGAAGCGAGGGGTCCTGGCTTTTCAACGCGTGTCCGAACTCCCGCAGTGCATCCTGAAAGGCGTTCTTTTTGAAATAGGCGTCACCCGCATTGAATCTGAGTTCGAGTGCGCCAGGTTTTTCTACCTGAGCCTCACGGTAGTACTCAAGCGCTTCCTCGAACTTGCCTTCGTGAAACATACGGTTGCCCTGCCGGTTCTTGTCCGCCGCCGGATCCAGAAATGTGAAACCCAGCAGCGGAACAACGACGATGCCAACCAGATATCGGTACATGGAGCTGACTCCGAATTCAAGTTACTGAAACCGCCCTCGCCACTGTGTTCGCACCCTTCTTCGATCCGACAACATCGCCTCGCATACAAAACAGGCCACCGCGACGGCCAGCGGCCACTGGAACCGGTGTTTGTACTGTGTGTATTTCCGCGATCCCAGTTCCTTCTTTTCCATCTGCGAGACCTCGTCGTATACCCTGTCCATACCCACACCGCCCGCCTGCGCCCGAATATAGACCCCGTCCGTCACACCGGCAACCTGTTGCAGGCTTGCCTCGTCCAGGCGCGATTTCACGTAATTGCCCCGACCGTCTTTCAGAAAATCGGTCCGGCCGTTCTGCTTTACCGGGATCAACTCTCCTCCAGGCGTCCCAACCCCCACCGCGAATATCCGCACTCCGGCATCCGCCGCCTCTTTTGCGGCGCTGACCGGATCGTCGGCGTGGTCCTCTCCATCCGTAATCAGCACCATTACCTTGTACTTTCGTTCCTCGCTACCGAAAGCCCGGGTTGCCGCGCGAATGGCTTCGGCAATGGCCGTGCCCTTCACCGGAATGATATCCGTGTCGATCGAGTCCAGAAACAGCTTCGCGGCCCCATAGTCCAGGGTGAGCGGGCAGAGTGTAAAGCTGCGCCCCGCGAACGCCACCAGGCCGATCCTGTCGCCTTTGAGGCGGTCAATAAAGGATTCAATCTCAAAAAGCGCGCGCGTCAGTCGATTGGGCCGGATATCTTCCGCGAGCATGCTCAGCGACGTATCCAGTGCGACAATCACGTCGACGCCCTTGCGGTGCAGCAGTTCAAGCCGCATCCCGTACCGTGGTTGCGCCAGCGCCATCACCAGAAAGAAGAATCCGCCAACCGTCATCGCAGCCTTCGCCCACTGTCTCTTCCAACTTGTGGCCGCCGTCAGCTTCCGCATCAGTTCCGGACTCCCGAAACGCGCGAGGGCCCGCCTTTTCTTTCGAAAAGCAATCACGAAAAACAAAACGGCCGCCGGCACGCTCAACAGGAACCAGAATGCCTGAACGTTTCCGAAACGCATCCTATGGAATCCTTCGAAACCGCGTGTTCGCCAGCATCAGTTCGACACCGAGCAAAACTAGACCCGGCCAGAGAAAAAAAGTGAACAATTCGGAATAATCCACATAGTCGCGTGTCTTGATTTCCGTTTTCTCCATCTCGCCGATGGCGCGATAGATCTCCTCGAGTTTTTTCTCGCTGGTCGCCCGAAAGTAGCGGCCGCCCGTGATGTCGGCTACTTCCTTCAGCGTCTCTTCGTCGATTTCGACCCGTACCCGCTGCTGGAGCAAGCCCTGGCCCATCACGATCACCCCGTCGCTTCCCGCCCCGATGGTGTAGATTCGTATGCCCACCGCTTCCGCTGCCCGCGCGGCCGTGACGGGATCCACCTCCCCCCTGTTATTCACGCCGTCCGTCAACAGTATAATCACACGGCTCCTGGCCTCCGACCTGCGCAACCGGTTTACCGCGGTGACAATGCCGGTTCCGATGGCTGTGCCGTCCCAGGAATCTTCCGCTAGCCGGACCTCATTCAAAAAGCTCAGAAATATCCCGTAATCGAGGGTGAGCGGACACTGTGTGTAGCTCTCACCTGCAAAGACGACGAGTCCCAGCCGGTCGTTTTCCCGCCCACGCACGAACTGACTCACGACCTCCTTGCTGACCTGCAACCGGGACTTTCGCTGCTGATCCAGATCCTTGTGCGCCATGCTGCCCGACACGTCCAGGGCGAGTACGATGTCGATTCCCCGGGTAAGGATTTCCCTCCCTTCACGCCCCGATCGCGGACGAGCCAGCGCGAGAATCAGCAGTATCAACGCCAGACAGCGAAGTCCGATCAAAACGTGGCGCAACTTTAGCACCACCGAAGGCGGAATCTGGCCGATCACACCCAGATCCGGAAAACGAATACTGCCCCGCGTCTGCCGCTGTCGGCGCACATATCGATAGATCAGAAACGGCACAAAAACCAGGGCAAGCAGCCATTCCGGATTCTTGAATTCAATCATGCCGTCGCTTCCGCCGGCGCCGAGTTCACATTTTCGTCGTCACTCTCGCGACGCTGTGCGTCCAGGCGTCGCATCAGGTCCAGAACCGTTTCCGCGGCCTTCGTTGCGACCTCATCGCGGGGCCTGAGCTTCGCGAACTTCACCAGGTCCGCCTCCGACAACAGCACCTCCAGCGCCAGGACTTCCGCTTCCCCGATCGAGACACGTCTGAGGTCCTGAACCAGTTCGGACGTGGTACACTCCATTGCATCGACCTGGACCCGAACCTCCAGGTACCGGCGCATCACCTCGGATAGCAGGCTGTAATACCGCTTGAATGCACCTTTTTCCACCAGTTGCATCCGCAAAATCTTCGCAACTTCGTCCGGCCAGACGATCGGCGGTGGCGGCGGTTCAACCTTCGGTTTCCTGATGCGCCGCTTCCAATACCACAGTGTTCCCGCCGCGACGCCAACCAGAACGGCCACGGCGAACCAGAACCAGCCCGGTATTCCGGCCTCGATGTCGACCGGCGGTTTCACATCCCGGATATCCATCATTTCCGCCGGTTTAACGCTGCGTACTATAACAGGTATCGGATCGGAGGTGATCAATCCGGAATCGCCCTGGGTCGTACGTACATGCAGCACCAGAGAGGGCACTTCGATCACACCCACCTGGTACACGGCAAGCTCGAAGGCGAGGTTCTCCTCCAACCGTCCGTCGGACATCTCCCGAACCGCCGGCGGCACCTGGCGACGCACCTCGAATGGCGCGAGAAAACCCTCGTTTTGCAGGAGTACGGCGGCATCCCCCGGTTCACGACTGATCCGCAAGCTGAGAAGAACAGGATCGCCAACCGTGAGGGTGTCCCGATTTACCGTCGCGTCGAAGACAACTTCGGCGCTGGCGTCGGGGGCTGACATCGCCAGGCTGCAGGCACCGATCCACACCGATATCAGGACGCGAACCATATTCTAATTGGTCACCTCCTGTGCGCCCCACCGTACGGTATCGGGTTGGACCACGTCCGGTTTCACGGGCACGAGTTCGAGCTTCAGGTTCGTCAGATGTTTGGGATCGATCCGGACGACCTGGGGACGGAGATGTCCCCAGGCGTAGACTTTGCCGTCCCTTTCCCCGACAATCAGCTTCTGCGCAATTGCGCCGCCGCGCCAGACGGTGACCTCCAATGCCGGACGATTAAAACCGTATGCCTCGGGCACCTTCGCCGCTTCCGCGACAAACTGTTCGGCTTCGAGAAGCTCAATGGTGCGAAAGAAACGTCGGACACGGTGTTCCAGGACAATATGCAGCTTTGGCTGCAGCACCTGCCAGGCGTCGCCGGAGTAATTCCTGACGCATTCCACGACGCGGTTCCGATATACCAGCTTCAACCTGTCGACGCCAGCGGCGTCGAATGCAAAGATACGCTTGAACCTTAGATCCGAAGCCGTTTTCCTCATATCCGCGACAAAGGTCGAATCGACCAGAAAAACCATGGGACTGGCCGAGAATGCCGCGAAAAACGGCGGAAACCGGCCCCCATCTCTCCTGCGCCCGATAGTGACCGTCTCTTTCTTCGCCTGGTCACCATCGAAAATCGATACCGTCAGCGTTGGATTCTCCAGGCCGTAATACCGCCGTTCCCGGGACGCTTCAGCAACCACATGTGTGAATTCGGCGGTATGCAGCCTTTTGACAAGCTTCTGAACCGCGGCATTGTCGGCGCGGTCGTCTACCGGATACGTGAGGCGCCAGTCATCGGGGAACTTTTCCGTTACGACGCGGGCATCCCCTCTGGTGATTTCGATTTTACGTACGGTATCCAGATCGAAATCCGCAACTCGCTTGTCGCGCAGTTGAAACAGCCCTTTCTCCACTCTCATCCTGAATGGGGCGCCAACGGCGAGAATTCCCGGATGCCCGGACCACCTGATATAGCCGTAACGGCCTGTCGGACTTCGATCGCCCCAGAAGAGAGAATCCACGCGGTCCACCTGTTTGATCGCCAGTGTCAGATTCGGTCTGTCGAGGCCGAAATCCACAAGATGGGCCTGTCCTCGCGCGATACGGGCGCTGTCTGCCACCACACGTTCCAGGTCCATATTCTGTAACGTCCGGATCAACCCCGTGATCTCGCCGCCGTCGCCGCCGGTGGCCACCGGTTGCAGGATCCGCCACCGACCCTCAGATTTTGCGATTACGATGGTGGTATCACCTCGGTGAACCGATAGTCCAACGACCGAGTGTGCCTCCAGACGCAGCAGGCGCCCGGCCTCCCTGCGTATCTTATCTCGCTCGTCGGCGCCGCGAATTTCATAAAAGTAGGCAAACCCGACCAGCCCGGCCAGAAGCAGCACCAGACCACCCGTCGTCCTTAAATTCATAAGCCATGCCTGCGGGTGTTACGCGTTCAGAACGGTTTCCCGGCGATACATCAGCGCCGCTTGCGCCAGACGCCAATCCCGATGACGACGGGTATGGCCGGAATAATCACAACGGACAGCCACGTAAGCCACCAAAGGTCCTCTGCCGACATGATAACCCCCCGAAAGGCCCACATTTTCGGGCGGATCGAGATCAGATCTCCCTCCTCCATCAGCCAACTCACCGCGTTCATGAACAAGTCTCCGTTACCCACCGTATCGAAGAACTCGTTGCCCGCAAAATCAGAGTCTCCAAAGACGACAACCCGCGTGTGGCGCAACCCCACGTCGGAGGATCGAAAGCGACGATATTTCGGCCTGTCGATCGTGGCGACCGCCACCGACGCGGGGCCCGGCGTATCCAGTCCCTGATCGAAAACCGGTGACGCGTCCGGCAACGTCTTTTCCCGCCAACTGTTCCGCGGGTGGGTCTCCACCAGTTGATGGGTCTGCATACCGGTGGCGGTTTCGCTCCGGGTGACGGACCGTGCGAGTCTGTAGAACGTCCTCAGATTACGTTTGAGGTGTTTTTCCGTAACCGGATGCCTCGCGTACCAGACCGAACCCGGCATCGAGGGATCGCCCGGTCCCCATCCCAGGACATAGTCGTTGTTGACCTGGATACCCCACCGCGCCAACAGCGATTCCAGGCCCGTATCACCACCGGGGTCGAGTAAAAAAAACCCGGATCCGCCTCCGGCCAGATAGCTGCGGATCGAATCCGCTTCGATCCCGGAAAATGCTGCTGTCGGACCGGCCACGATCAGCAGATCGCAATCGGCCGGCACACCCTTCCCGGCATCCAGAACGAGTGTATCACGAACCACGTATCCGACCTCACGCAATGCCTGCCCGACGCGGATGAAATCGCCTTCCGGGGCCTTTAGTGACCGCTCTCCATGCCCCACAGAGAAATAGACGGTTTTCTCCCGCTTCCGGACCACCTTGGCAACCGCATTGGTCAGATGATTTTCCTCGGTTCCTGCAACGCGCTCTTCCCGTCCATCCGACATCACCACCGAGATCCGCGACTTTTCCACCCTGTATCGCCTGGCAGATCCGGGCTGTACGGCCGGATCGACCATTGTATAGGTGAAACGGCCCGAGTGGTAGGCGTAGTTTTCGAGCCTTTCCTTGAACTCGGCCGCCTGCGGGTCGGTTTCGTGGAAAAACGCAATGACGTGCACATCCGTCGTCAGAGAATCCAGCAGCGTCGCGGTCTGATCGGACAGGCTGTGCATTCCACCCTCGGTAATGTCAATCCGATGATGATAGCGCGTGGCGAGGAAGTTGATCGTGACCAGGCTCGCAAGCAACGCGAGGACGGCAACCAGCGTACTCGAACCGTACTTCACCACGCGTGTCCTTGAAGAACCGGTCATTTTCTATTGCCTCCAGCGGCGCGATTCAAGCGCAGTGTATGTCAGAAACAGAAAGAAAAATGTAAAACTCAGAAAAAAAATCACGTCGCTGCTGTCGAATACACCCCGCGCCATATCCCTCGTGTGATCGATCAACGAAAGATAGAAAAGAACGGTTGCCCATTCCCGACCGATGAGTTCGGGCGAATACGGCACCACGAAGAGAAGAAGAAGAAGAACAAATGCGATGACGACCGCGACGATCTGTTTATCGGTGAGCGAGGATGCCAGAATGCCCACACTGATGAACGACCCTCCCAGCAATAGTACGGCGACACAGGCGGACAGCACCCGGGCCCAATTCAGATCGCCGTAAAACGACACGACAAAGATCAACGAGAGAAGCAACAGTTCAATAATGACATACAGCCCGAGACAGGCCGCGAATTTGCCGAGTATGACCTGCCACGTGGTCAGCGGCGACGTCATCAGGAGTTCGATCGTCCCGGAACTCTTCTCCTCCGCGAATAGTCGCATCGTCAGCATTGGCGTCACGACGAGCCAGACGAGACACTGGCTGAGGAAAAAGTGGAACACGACGTCCTCGTTCACGTTCGGCGGATCGACGCCATGCTCCTGATGCTGAAATGTATAATTCAGGCATTTGGCGCGAAATTCCACAACGTCATTCTGGAAAAGATAACCCATCAGTACGAGGAACCCCGTAGCAACCACGTAGGCGATCGGCGAGCCGAAATAGGAACGCGTTTCTTTCCAGAAAATCGCGGCGATATTTCCCATCAGGGGCTTGCCTCCTCGCGGGTTGTCAATTCGTGGAAAATATCCTCCAATCTGGCCGTAATCGGTCTCAATTCCACGAGCCCCAGATTGCGTTCTACCAGCCTGGCCGCAATCGACGGACGCATATCGGTTTCGCCGGACACGTCGACCTGTAACGCCAGGTTGTCGCTTGACCTTATGACACTGACGACACCCGGGACACCCCCGATGGCTTCCGCGGCAACATCCAGGTTTCCCGACACCGCCACGTAATACCGCCGGGTGCCCGACGCCCCCGCTGTCAGGTTTGCCGGCGTGTCCACGGCCGCAATCTGTCCCCTGTTGATAATGATTACGCGATCGCAGGTCATTTCTACCTCGGGCAGAATGTGCGTGCTCAGAATCACCGTGTGTTCCCGGCCCAATCCGCGGATCACGCGGCGTATTTCCTGGATCTGGTTGGGATCCAGTCCGATGGTCGGTTCATCCAGGATAATCACGTCCGGATCGTGCAGAATGGCCTGGGCGATTCCGACGCGTTGCCGATAGCCCTTTGACAGCTGGCCGATAAGCTGCTTCGCCCGTTCCGCAATCCCGCATCGTTCCATCGCGTCGTCCACCCGGGACCTGCGATTCCGTGACGGCACGCCCTTTATCTGCGCCACGAAATCCAGATACGACCGTACGTACATGTCATTGTAGACCGGCGGATGCTCCGGCAGGTACCCGATGCGCCTCTTGACCTCCATCGGCTCGTCGAACACGTCGAAGCCGGCCACCCGGGCGGTGCCCAGCGTGGCCGGCTGATAACACGTAAGAATGCGCATTGTGGTGGTCTTGCCCGCGCCATTGGGACCGAGAAATCCGACCACTTCTCCCTTCTCCACCCTGAACGTCAGGTCCTTGACCGCCACCAACGATCCGTATTGCTTGGTTACATGATCAACCTCGATCACAACGGCCTCCCTATGCCGCGATCTGTTGCGCCCGTTTCCGGAAGAAACGCATCAGCGCGTCTATATAAGACACGTCTGTATGGATATGCACGCGGTCGATGCCAACGGAACGGAACAACTGCTCCCTCCGTTCCTCCAATTTGTCGTTCAACTGCCTGAACAGATACCGGAATTCCTGGTCGGACGTATCCACGAGCATCTCCCGGCCCGTTTCCGCGTCTTCCACCTCTACGAGACCGACATCCGGCAATTCACGTTCCCGGGGATCCTGAAGCACAACCGCAATCAGATCGTGTCGCCGCCCGGATACCCGCAACGCAGCCTCATAGCCGGATGCCAGAAAGTCGGAAACCAGAAACACCACGCTCTTGCGTTTGTTGATCCGGTTGAGATAGTCAAGCGCCGCGCCGATATCCGTACCACGCCGACTGGGCCTGAAGTACAACAATTCCCGTATCACGCGCAGCACGTGCCTCTTGCCCTTTTTCGGCGGTATAAACGCCTCCACATCGTCCGTGAAGATAATCAGGCCCACCCGATCGTTGTTCTGTATGGCCGAGAATGCCAGCAAGGCGCAAATCTCGACCCCGATTTCGCCCTTCATCTGCGAGACCGTCCCGAAATCTCCGGACGCGCTTGCATCCACCATCAGCATGACCGTCAACTCGCGTTCTTCGTCGTACACCTTCACAAAGGGATGTCCCATCCGGGCGGTGACGTTCCAATCTATCGACCGGATATCGTCTCCCACCTGGTATTCACGCACCTCGGCAAACGCCATCCCCTGCCCTTTGAATACGGAATGGTACTCACCTGAAAACACCGTATCGACCAGGTGCCGCGTGCGCAGTTCGATGCGCCTGACTTTCTTGAGTATCTCGGCGGGAATCATCGCGTCAGGGCACCTCGACGTGATCGAAAATCCGGCGGAGAATGTCCTCCGAATCGACCTCCTCGGCTTCCGCTTCGTAGGTTACAATCACCCGGTGGCGGAGAATGTCCTGGCCCATGGCCTTCACGTCTTCCGGCGTTACGTATCCCCTGTGCCGCAAAAACGCGTGAGCCTTTGCCGCGCGCGTCAGGAAAATGGAGCCGCGCGGCGAACATCCATATTCTATCAGTGCGTTGAGATCCTGAATGCCGAAGGCCGCCGGATCCCGGGTTGCCAGCATCAAATTCACGATGTAGTCCTTGATCTTGTCGTCGACGTACACCCGGTCGACAACCCCGCGCGCGCGTATGATATCCTCGGGGCGGACCACGGGGTTTGCAGCCGGCGGTTCCCCGCCCTCCATCCGGTCGATTATTTCCCGCTCCTCTTCCCTCCGCGGATAGGTGACGCGGACCTTCATCATAAAGCGGTCCACCTGAGCCTCGGGAAGAGGGTAGGTTCCCTCCTGCTCGATGGGATTCTGGGTGGCCAGAACCAGAAACGGATCGTCCATCGGGAAGGTCTGATGGCCGATGGTCACCTGGCGCTCCTGCATTGCCTCGAGCATGGCGCTCTGAACCTTGGCGGGTGCCCTGTTCACTTCGTCGGCGAGCACAAGTTGCGCGAAAACCGGACCCTTTTTGGGTATAAACTCGCCGGTCGCCTGGTTGTATATCATGGTGCCGATCAAATCCGCGGGCAACAGATCGGGCGTGAACTGAATTCGGCTGAACGAAGCCTGGATGGCGCGCGCCAACGTGGTGACGGTTAACGTCTTTGCCAGACCGGGAACGCCCTCCAGCAACACGTGGCCGTTGCACAACAGCCCGATCAGCAGCCGTTCCACCATGGGCTGCTGGCCCACAATCACCCGGCCCACCTCGCCCGTCAGGCGCTGGACAAACGCGCTCTCCCGTTCCACTTCATCGTTCAGTTGCTGGATATCGGCTGCGATCATCATCGTTGAATCCTGAAATAGAAGACCGGACGGTTTCCGTTTACACCGATACCGCCCGGCTGTGTTCCCCTGAATGAAAAACGAGAAAACATGGCCTCACGAACCGTCTGACAGCCGGAAACGGCGAGAGAAGTCGAAACGGGGCGCGGCAGCATGGATCTCATTCCGGACCTGACAGCTAGTGTCCTGTCCCAAAAATTCCTCACCATTCGTCCGGCGATTCATCCCGTCTCGCTACGTTCCCCTCGCTCGCCGACCTTACGCAGGTCGCCTGCGCTCTGGCGCCTTGCGAGCCGGGCGACTCGGCGGTCGAATTTAGGCAACTTATTTCCGGGACAGAACACTAGTCACGCCCGCTCCCGATTCAGTTTACCCTTGTGGTTGAGGTCGAATCGACGGGAAACCACGCTTCGGGCGGCTTCCCGAGATTCCTGATCGAAATGGCGGCATCATCGTTTAATTCCGAATCCGGGAACATATCGATGACTTTCTGATAAGCTTCACGTGCGCGTTGGTATTTCCCCTGGAGATCGTAGGCGTACCCAACCATGAACTGGGCCTGGTCCGCGTATCGGCTCTCCGGGAAACGCCGAACCAGTGTCTCATAAAACCCGATCGCCTCGTCAAATTTGTGTCGATTCAGCAGCACGCGGGCCAGCGCATGCAGGACCAGATCCGCCCTCGGGTCATCCGAATAAAAATCCAGGAATTTCTTGAGATGCGCCTGTGCCTCCGGATAGGTCGCCTCCTTGTGAGTTGCCGCCTCCCCTTTTGCAAAAAGCTCGTCCGCGGACTCGCGGGAGCACCCAAATGCAAGCGTCGCCGCTATTCCGAGAACCCATGTCCACCTGATCATTCTGGATTTCCGCTCCTTCCTAATAAAAAAACACTTTAACCGAATTCCGGTTCCGGAATTTTCAACGCACAGCTCGCAGGCGTCGCGCCCGTTCCGACCCGGCACCGGCAAGACGCGCTTGAACGCGTCGCGTTACCGGCCGTCACCCCAAACCCGTCGACTCCTGAAGGAAGCGTCCAGGCAATGACATGGACGCTTCCGTCCTCCGCAACATCGGAGGCAGATATCTATATCTTCTTTATTTTATTGAGGATAATTCGAAGCAAGGGCGGAACGCAAATCTACAGATTTGCTCGCCGGGAGTCAAGCGTTTTTTGTCCTACGGTTCGCAAGCGGCATCTGTAGCAAAGGGCGCGCCCTTATCGGGCACATCCACCACGTAAATCTGGCTGCTGCCGGTTCGATCCGAGGTAAAGATGACCCGCTTCCCGTCGGGACTGAACGAGGGGTGTGGGTGGGACCACTGGGGTCCGTAAGTTTCAGGAACGGTCTTGTCGTCATCCGCGGGGACCGTGTCCGCCCACTGCGAACCCCCATTGGAACTGCCTGGAAAGCACAGCGTCTGGTGTTCCCCGGTCTTCGGATCGATAAGTTGCAACCCTATATCCGGACAGGTGGTGTCGCATACAATGAGGGATCCATCCGGACGTGGCGAAGGATGCCAGACATTGAACGCGGCAATGGTCCGATCTTCGTCCTCCCCCGCCCTGATTGCCCGCAGGGCACAGGGCCAGTGTACGAACATCACTTCATCGGAGCGGCCCAGAAACGTCTCGTGGGTAATCCATACCGACCTGTCGTGTTCAAACAGTGCGCGTTCGCCGCTTCCGTCAATCCTCACCTCCCACATACGCTGATTCACGTCGCTCGAATACAGCATCAGGTCCGGATCGACCGGGCAGACCTGAACGTGGCCGACGGCGCGGGGCGGTTCACGCACCACGCGGTATCCGGACCCGTCTGTCTCCACGGCAACCACCGCCGAATATCCGTTTCGCTGCAATGAAGTCACCATGCGCGCACCATCCGCCGAGAGACTGCACCCGCCCGCGCTACCCCTACCGAAATCAGCGAGAACCGATTCCTTCAGTGTGTCCAAGTCCACGGCGCGTACCCTTCCGGCGGCATTGTAAAATACCCTGTTTCCGTCGCGTGCCGGGCAGGCGGCGAAGCCCCCGAACCCTTCCGTATCGGTCAACTGCGTTATCGCGCCACTGGCCTCGTCCATTTTGAAGAGGTTGGGTCGTCCGGAGCGATACGAGGTAAACACGATGGTTTTTCCGTCGGGCGTCCACGAGGGGTTCGAAAAGTACAGATTGTGATTGATCGCGGGATGATCCGTGATCTGACGGATGGATGCACCCGTTTTTTCGTCCGTCAGGGTTCTTGCCTCGGGAGGGAATGTGCGACCCTTACCCATTCTCGACACCTCCGGGACTCGGAGTTTCATGGAAATCAACTACCTCTTCGGAAAGAATACATCCACGCAAGCTTCCACGTCGAACGGATCGCACGCGTAATTCCGCACGAATTGTTCAAGAAGTCTCGTTTCTCTCGCCGTGGGTTCCTTCAACGGCAAGTCCACCGGTTTCCGACCCAGCCGCCCGGACTCCGCCACCGCCAATTCGATCTCGATGTCCTTCCGAGCCCGCCTCCCGTCATATCGGGTTGGCAGGTCGTCCAGAACCGCTCGTGCGACGCTGTCCATTTCTTCCACGATCGCCAACCCGCCCGGAGGCGTCCGGTACTGAGGCCACGGATTCTCCCACACCAGCGGTGGGTCGGTCTCCACCACCATCCGGTCGAGCACCTGCATCCCATTCATTTCGCGCGTTTCCGTCCTGATCGGGCAGACGGTGGCGCGGCCACCATTCAGGCGCTGCGCTTCCGTGGTCGTATGCAACTCATCCTCCACGATCGTCCCCGTGGTACCGTCCACCTGAAACAACGTTTTGCTCTTGCGCCCGAGCGCCCGTCCGTGATACATGGATGAATAGGACATCACGGCCAATGCCCCGTTCTCGAACTCGACCAGATCCATCGTCCAGTTTTCGGTTTCATACTGCCGGATTTCGCTGATATTTACCCTGGGAATCGGCGAATTCATCGTCAGGCCGGTGACCCGCACGGCCTCGGAATCGCACGCCATCGCCCGTACATTGCTCACGATGTGATAGCCGCCCGTCTGAAAAAGGGAGAATACTCTCAGTACATCCCCGATGTATCCCGCCTCGATCGCTCGCCGCTTCATCAGATGTATAGGTTCCCGGCAAAACTGCTCCGCTACCTCCAGCTTCACCCCGCCTCGCTCGGCGGCTCCGATCAGGACGTCGGCGGTCTGCAACGTCGGAGAAATCGGGGTCTCCACGATGAGATTCACGCCTCGCTCGGCCAGGTACGCGCCGATGACGTGGTGTGAGTCGCCCGGCGTACTCACGGCCGCGATGTCCAGGTCTTCATTCGCCGCCAGATCCTGAACACGCGAATAAGCAGGGACCCCATATTCCGCGCCGACTGCGCGCGCTTTACCCGCATCCACGTCGCAAACGGCGGCCAATTCGAAGACGTCCGACATCATCCGGATCAGGGGCAGCCGTACGCCCAGCCCGCGGCTGCCGCAGCCCACCTGCGCGATTCTCAATTTGCGTTCTCCGGCCATTGCGACAACCCCTCATCGATAAGAAATGACAAGTGAGATACGAATCGAAGTATGTTTGCAATTTCGATGCCGCCAAACCCGCCTGATGGTATCCGAAAGACGCGATCCAATTCAGATACCGAATAGACCCATCCACCGACGTGGGCGCCTCACACGCCTCTCTAAAAACGTCTCCAATCGGTCACGTTTCAGGACGATTTGGTCGGAAACGCTGGCGGTATCATCCAGGATCCAGTCCGGTATATCGCTCTTCATGCGACAGAAGTGCGATGGGCGATCATTCACACAGCCTCCGTCGTTATCCGATGCTTCCACCCTTGAGTACACCCTGCTGCTCCTATCGATCCACAAGCACACTCTCCACGTCGAACGCCGCGACGTTGCGGCTCTCCCGGCTGAACTCTACCGCGATCAGGTGGATGGGCTCTGCCCGGTCGCGGTACTTGTCGGCGTAATGCCGCGCTTTCAATTGCGCCATCGCAGCACCCTCGGGGGCCAACTCCACCACTTTGAATTCGAACAGGTACACGTTGTCGTTGAATAGCACCGCCATGTCCAAACAGCCGTGGCTGCTGCTGTCTTCTACCGTAATGTCAAGCCCGAGTGCCGCGAAATAGGAATAAAAAACGCTCGCGTAGTAGCCCTCGTAGCTGGCGATGTCGTTGTTTGTGTACCACTCGTAGGGAATACTGGCGAAGAATGCGTGGAACAGCGTCTTGAGCCCCTCAAAGTCGTTCGCCTCCAGCAGCCGGTACAAGCGGACGCTGTTCGCCATCTGGCGCGACGGGTTCTTGACGAGGAAGCGAAGGAGGCTTCGGTTAAGGCTCTGGCGCACCTCCCGGTTGGGGTAACCCAGCAGGTAAAGGGGCTCGCCACCCAGGTTCTCCTCATCGGTTACGGTCAGGTAGCCAGTCTGGAACAACAGGGCCTCGGTCGCAATGTCATCCACATCGAAGGCCGATAGCAAGTCGTTACTGCCCACCATCTTGTCGAGTTCCAGGGAACTGACACGGTGCTTGAACAGGGTCTCGATCAGGAATGTCGGCGTGCCGGTCTCAAACCAATAGGCGTCGAATCGGCGCTTGTCGAAGAGCAGGAGGATATCGAAAGGATTATAGACCTTCTCGTCACCCAGCCAACTATATCCATTGTACCATTCGCGGACCTTGTCCCGTTCCAGCCCAGGCAGTTCCGGCGCGAACACGGTGTCCAGGTCTGACTCGGTATAGCCGCATACGGCCGAATAGCGGGCATCCAGGGTGATGTCCCTGAGGTTATTCAGGCCAGAGAACAGGCTTACTTTTGAGAACTTGCTGACGCCGGTAAGGAAGGTGAACTTGACGTGCGCCTCGCTGTCCTTGATTGACGCGTACAGGCCGCGCAGGTAGTCGCGGTTGGCGCGTGCGACCTCCGGCACCTCGAGCGCATCCAGAATCGGCTTGTCGTATTCATCGACCAAAATGGCCACAGGATGTCCGGCACGATTGTGCAGCACCTCGACCAGATGCTTGAACCGTTCCGGGCCCGTGGAGTACACCCCTACGAGGCCCGCTCGACGTTCGACAGCGTCCAACTGCGCCATGAGATTCGTATGCAGGTAGCCCGGCTCCTTGAAATTGCCACTGCCAAAGCTCAGCCGCACGACCGGATAGGTAACAGACCAATCCCAATGGCCGTGGATGTCGAGTCCTTCGAACAGCACCTCGTTCGCCTCAAACAGTTCCTTTAAGGTGTCGAGAAAGAGGCTCTTTCCAAAGCGACGGGGTCGCGACAGAAAATAATGAGTGCCTTCGTCCACCATTCGCCGCATGTAAGCGGTTTTGTCGACATAATAGCAGTTCCCCTCCCGAATTTTGCGAAAGGTCTGAATGCCAATGGGCAGCTTGCGTCTGCCTGCCCGCTCCTCGAGTATGTTCGGACTCGGGTTGTTCACAATTTTACCTGGTTATTTCAGTCGGATTAAAATGGATGTTGAATGGTCGCGCTCCACCTCTGTCACGGACGATTCAATTCTTGTTAGACGTTTCGGTCTCTATTTTCATCCCTTTTTAGTGTCCCGAGGACGTTGCTGACTGAATCACAATAACCTTCTTGGCGCTCCCGCTCTCCGGCCAATCGATATGAATACTCACGTCGCAGTTTAAACGCTCAAGGAACCGCATCAGGCGTTCGACGCTGTAATAGGAGAACCTGCCGCTCTTGAGCCTGGAGATCTCCGGTTGCCTTACTCCCATAATCCTCGCGGCTTCTGTCTGAGTCAGCTTTGGATGTTCGAGAATACGGAAGATCTCCGCACCAAGTTCGGCTTTGAGCAATTCCTCTTTTGTCTCCTCGTGGTTGAATCCCAGGTCTGTAAAGACGTTGCCGCTACCCTCTTCGACCTTAATGTCCTCGTCCACGGTCTTCACCCTCCTGTTTCGCCACCCCTTTTGCTTACTTCAACAAAATCGCAGGCAACCGTTTCAATTCCTGGTTGCGCGGATCCACCTCGAAGCCGCCGGACTCCAGAGCCGTTACGCCAAGAAGCGGTTCTGCACCTTCCTCGCAATATACGATGGTGCCGCCCACGACCTCTCCTTCGAATTCCAGGTCGGCCGTCGTGATCTCCAGGTTGATCCTGGTCCCGTCTGCAAGGGTGTACTCCCGGCGACCCTTCGGCTTAAGTCCGATGGCTTCCAACCGAGCCCTTGGCACGAGCGAGTCAAACGCGCCAGTGTCCACCAGGAATTCGCCGGTCCAGCTTTGCTGAAGATCTGCCGGATTTCGGATCGTTACGTCAACATAGGAGCCTGCGCTCCAGAACTGATTTGAGCACCGCACTATACTATATATAGTGTCCTCAGATATCTTCTTTAACTATATATAGTATAGTGAGTTTTCTGCGGCGCAGACTCATAGGTCGCGCCCATAATGTATCTCCTTTCGGCTGGTCCAGCACCATGTTTAATATCGCCGAAAAGGACTCTGCAAACAACGTGCCAATTCACCGCGCGAGCCAGGCGCTGAAGCGTTCGTTCATTTCGTCCAGGTGATCGCTCCACCATTCCCAGTTATTGCGCAGGGCGCGCTTCGCGTTCCGAGGGCTGGTGGGCATGTGCGGATTCATATCCACGCCTTTCTCAGCATGCGTCGAAATCAGCGGCATCGCGGAGCGGCGCGTCGGACTGTAGGAGATGTACCGGCCCACGCCGGCCATGGACTGTGGACGCGTGGAAAACTTGAGAAACTTCATCGCCGCTTCGAGATTGGGCGTGCCCGCGACAATGCCCAGCCCGCCCGTGTCGAGAATCTGGCCGTCCCACACCACCACGAAGGGCTGGTTTTCCAGCACCTGCGCATTGAAGATGCGCCCGTTGTAGGCCGTGCTCATCGCCACCTCCCCGTCGGCCAGCATCTGAGGCGGCTGTGCCCCCGTCTCCCACCACACAATGTGTTCCTTAATCGTACCCAGTTTGCGGAAGGCGCGGTCCACGCCAGCGGGCGTGTCGAGCGTGGCGTAGACCGAGTCGATCGGTACCCCGTCGGCCATCAGCGCGAACTCGAGGTTCACCAGCGGCGACCGACGCATACCGCGGCGCCCGGGGAAATTCTCCAGGTCGAAAAAGTCGGCGATGGCGGCTGGTTTCTTGCCCTTAATATGTTTTTCGTTGTACGCGTAGACGGTGGAATAGAAAATCGTGGCCGGGCCACAGTCCGTCACCGTACCGGAAACAAAATCTTCGGCCGCGGGCTTACCGTCTGCCCCTGCGGGGAGCGAATCCACCGCGATGGGTTCCAGCAGTCCCTCGTCGCAACCGCGCACCATGTCGGGGATCTCCAGGTCGACCACGTCCCAGTAAACATTGCCCACGTCCACCTGCGCGCGAATCTGCGCCAGCCCCCCGTTGTAGTCTTCGAGGTTGATGGCGATGCCGGTCTCGGCGGTGAACGCCTCGTGGTACCCCTTGACGCACGCACGCGCGTAGGACCCGCCCCACGACACCACGGTCAGCGGACGGTCGCCTGCGAGAGCACCGGCCCCGGACAGCACGGACAGGCCCATCAACGACGTGATACGCGCAATCCTTCTCCAGACGTCCTTCATGTTGTTACCTCCTCGTCATCCGGATCCAGCACCCGGCAGTCCGTCGGCGTCCATCCGATCCGAACCCGGTCGCCAGCCAGCATGGCGCCGTGCCCCACGATATTCAGTATTTTCGCGATAAAATCCGAACGGCCGCAGACGTTAACGCGAACCCGCAGGTGGTCGCCCAGAAACGTGATATCCTCAATTATCGCGTCGAGTTCGTTCGTGTAGAGGCCGGGTTCCGGCGAGATGGCGACCCGCTCCGGTCGGATCGAAAGCGTCGTGGCGTCGCCCGAACCGCACGGCGCAACGCGAAGGGCGCTGATGATCTGACCGCCCGTCTCGACCTCGCAAATGTCCCCGTCCACGTTCGTCACCCGGCCGTGCAGGCGATTGTTTTCGCCGATGAAGCGGGCGACGAACGAGCGCTCCGGCTCTTCGTAGAGAACCTCGGGTTCGTCCACCTGCTCGATGTCCCCGCCCCGGAGCACGGCGATCCGGTCCGACATGACCATCGCCTCCTCCTGATCGTGCGTAACGTACACCACGGTGACGCCCAGGCTCTTGTGGATGCGCCGGATTTCGTACTGCATCTCCTCCCTGAGGCGGCGGTCAAGCGCGCCGAGCGGCTCGTCCATCAACACCAGATCGGGCTGAAAGACCAGCGCCCGGGCGATCGCCACGCGCTGCTGCTGGCCCCCGGAGAGTTGGCCGGGGCGCCGTTCCTCGAGGCCGTCGAGGCGGACCAGCTGAAGGGCTCGCGCCACGCGTTCCGTGCATTGCATCGAGTCGAACCCGCGCACCTCCAGTGGAAAGGCAAGGTTGCGGCCAACCGTCATGTGGGGGAAAAGCGCGTAATTCTGAAAAACCATGCCAATGCCGCGCTTGCGAGGCGGCAGCGCATGTACGGAACGACCGTCGATACGGATCGCGCCCGAGGAGGGCGTTTCGAAGCCGGCGAGCATCATCAGGCAGGTGGTCTTACCCGATCCGGAAGGCCCGAGCAGAGTGAGGAACTCCCCTTTCCGGACACTCAGATCGAGGTTGTCGACGACGAGGGTACGGCCGTCGAAACTCTTGCTAACCCCCTCGAACTCGACGTACGCGTAATCGTTTCGGTGCATTTGGGCGGCCTTTGGGTCTTGTATCCCTATGAACGGTTTATTGTGGGCGAAAATACCGCACTTTCAGACTTCAAGAGTGTTCCACCTGCGGCTCATCTCGACGTAGAATGCCTCCGCATCCATTCAACGGTGAACAGCAGCAGGACGGCAAATACGATGAGAAAAGTCGCCACCGCCAGGATCGTCGGACTGATCTGCTCACGGATGCCGGCCCACATCTGGCGCGGAATCGTACGCTGTTCGATTGCGGCCATGAACAGTACCACGACCACTTCATCGAAGGACGTTGCGAAAGCGAAGAGCGCCCCTGAGATCACGCCGGGCGCGATAAGCGGCAGTTGAACCTGGCGAAAGATGCGCACGGGCCCGGCGCCGAGGCTGGCGGCCGCGCGCGCCAGGTTGGTGTCGAAAGCGGACAGCGTGGCGGTCACCGTGATCACGACAAAGGGCGTGCCAAGCGCAGCGTGGGCAAGAATCAGACCCAAATGGGTCTGGGCCAGGCCCAGGTTTGAGTAGAAGAAGAACATGCCCGCCGCTGCGATAATCACCGGGGTCACCATGGGCGAAATGAGCAACCCCATCGCCAAGCGACGGCCGGGCATGGCCGGACTGCTCAGCCCCATCGCCGCGAGCGTGCCCAGCGCCGTCGCCAGCGCCGTGGACGCGACGCCGATGATCAGGCTGTTGACGAGCGCACGCGTCCATACCTCGTTTTCGACAATCTGCCGGTACCAGCGCATCGAATACGCGTCGGCGTCCAGGCGCAGCATCCCCTCGGTAAAGGTAAAGTAGGGCTCGGCGTTGAAGCTCAGCGGCACGATCACCAGGATCGGCGCGACGAGAAACAGAAACACGGCCCCGCAGAACCCCACATGAATAAATCGGCCGACGCGTTCCTGTCTACCCCGGGTCGCCATCTCAGCCCAACCTCATCCGCTCGATTCCCACAATGCGGTCGTAGAGCACATAAAGCACGCCCACACATGCCAGCAGGATGCCGCCAAGCGCCGCGGCAAGACCCCAGTTGAGCGAGGTCTGCATGTGGAACGCGATCATATTGGAGATGAGTTGCCCGCTGCTCCCGCCCACCAGTGCGGGTGTGATATAGTAGCCGATGGCGAGAATGAACACCAGGAGCGATCCCGCGCTCACGCCGGGCAGGGTCTGCGGCCAGTACACGCGCCAGAACGCCTGAAAGGGGCTTGCGCCCAGGGAGGCCGCGGCGCTCATCTGGATCGGCGGGATGGCGCGCATGATCGAATAGAGGGGGAGAATCATGAAGGGAAGTAGCACGTGCGTCATTGCCACCAATGTGCCGGTCATGTTATAAATCATCGCCAGCCGGCCGTCGTCACCGATCAGACCCAGAGCCACGAGCACGTCGTTGACTACGCCCTGTGTCTGCAGCAACACGATCCAGGACGTGGTACGCACGAGCAGCGACGTCCAGAAGGGGACCAGTACAAGGATCAGAAGCAGGTTGCCAAGACGCGGGGGCGCGTGCGCGATCATATGCGCAATCGGGTAACCAAGCAGCAGACACAGCCCCGTGATGCTCAGGCTCACCCAGAGGGTCCGCCACAGCAGCGGAAGGTAGATGCGGCGTTCTTCGGGCTGGCGCGCGATGGCGCCGTCCGGCCGCTTCTGCAGGTCCAGGGCGTTGAGATAGTGCCTTGGCGTAAACCGCTGCCCGGCGCTTCGGATCGCGTGCCAGGTCCGGACATCGCCCCAGGCGGAGTTAATGCCGAGCATGGCGTCGCGCCACGGTCCGCTGCTGACGCGCCGAAGGCGCCGCACGCTCTTCGTCAACACGCTTCGCAGCCCGCCGTGGACCCGGTTGACGCGGCTGGCGATCTTACCGAGGGTGCGATCCTCGTGCGCCTTCACGAGTTCACGCGCGGCGGATTCGTAGACCGCCTCGTGAGGAGCACCCTGGCCGTCCCATTCGTTTAACAGGGCGAGCGTCCGGGGCATGGCATCGGCAACCACGGGGTCGTACACGCTTCGCACCAGCATCGTCGCAAGCGGCGCCGCGAAGGTGAAACCGACAAAGGCAATCAGCGGCAGCACCAACCCCGCAGCGCGCAGCCGCGGACGGAGATTCGGGTTTTTGATATGCCGTTTTGAATCCATACGGAAGGTGCAGATTTCCAGTTGTTTACGCGTGGTGCAATGCCCCGGTATGCATCAGATCGAATATATCGGTATCCGGTTCCGGGCCCCCCGATGACGACATGGCGCCGTTAAGGTTCGAAGGTGGGGCAGTCAACAAGCGTCGGTACGCAACCATCGGGAATGGGGACCTGAAACGCATTCAGTGTCTGTGCCACCATGCTGTAATAGCCGGCAATCCCCGTCAGTTCCACAACGCCGGTCTTTCCCAATGCTTCCTGGGCCGCGTTGAATACGCCGTCCGGGACAAATCGATTGTTGAGTAATTCACTGACATAGTTGAAAACGGCTTGTTCGTCGTCAAGGCCAAAATGGGGATCCTGTCCGTGACGGATCGCGTCGATGATATCCTCGCCCAACCCGCTCTCGACGGCGAACGGTTCGTGCAGGGACCACTCAACCTGGCAGTCCCAGAATCGCGCCGTCACGAGGATCGCCAATTCGCTGAGTCTCGGCGCCAGGCTGGTGCGGTAGCGCACGAATTCGCCCAGACTCTGGGCACGGTCGGCCAACTTGGGGCTGTGCAGCCAGATCCCGAAGGGCCCCGCGATGCTGCCCCTGGATTCGAGGATGGCATCATAGATACGCGCCTGCTCCTCGTTCAGTTCGGCGCGTTCCAACTGGCCCGGTCTGCTCACAATTGTAGACTCCGGCAATTCTGAGGATAAAGGTAGATATCAGAACGAAATCGTGGGATTCATCAATCCACGATCCATCGCACAACTGGGGCCACTAAGGATCGAGCATTGAATCGGTACGCGTAATCCTGCGCTTCGCGGGCTCTTTCTCAGGACACATCCAGTCGGGAAGAGGGCTGCCCGTCGCCCCCGCATACAGGGTCTCCGGTGCGATGTCGATCTCGTTGCCCCAGGTCAGAACCCCAAGCTCCTTGTTAATAGTGAAGTTCCGGAAGAACTCGAGATCCTTGAATCGCTCGAAAATACCTCGACGCTCCACATATTTCGCGAAGTCGACGGTGCCTCGCCGGCCGTCATCGAACTCAATGTCGATGAGGTAGGCGCCTCCATAGCTGGCTGAAACCACGTCGTGCAGCATACGTTTCGACCTTTTTATTGAGGAAATCACATCTCCTCGGTGGCCTGTCGCTTGGCGCTTTATTGTTGTTCGATGCGCCTAAAGTTCCTTTAGCCGACCTTTTCCTTTGTCATCTAAAGCCTCGGAGATCAAGAAATCCAACTTCCCGTCTTTTGAATCCGCTTCAATCTGTCGGTCCCACTTCTTCCAGTCCAACTCACTAAACCATTGTTTTAATCTAAGCTAATCAAATTCCGGGAGATCCATGATCGCTTGCCGTATTTCCGCTATTTTTGTCATTTCTTTTATCCACTATTCAGTTTCAGATCAGACAAAGACTGCCATTTCCAATTGTCAAGTGTCCGAACGGGCGATCACGCTCGCACCCAATCATTGCTTTTCAAACTTCGCTGCTCTTCACGAGTCTCAAGCGATACTGCAAGGAGCATGAGGTGGAATACCGAGCGATCAGTGCTTACGGTGCTACCTCAAGATAGACCGACTCCGTGGTTGGTTCCGGAATCGGATAGCGCTCTTGTTTCAACCCATCGAGGTGAAATTCGATTGCCTCCTTCATGTTCGCTTCTACTTCCTGCCGCGTGGCACCGGTGGACACACATCCGGGAAGATCCGGAGAATACGCCGAAAATCCGGTTTCCGTCATCTCGATGACAATCAAGTACCTGTTCATGTCCTTTCCCGGTATCGTATTCCTCATGCGTTAGTGTCGCCCGAATGTCCACTTTCTGCATGTTTCATTGTGTAGACGTGACAGGACGTGCTCTCGTTCTTACTGTCACTCCCTATGCGCCGCGATGAAGTCTTCGTTGAGCGTCAGCCCGAGGCCGGGTTCGTCTCCCATGTGGATCTCGCCTTCCACGATCTGAAATGGGGGATCGTAGAGGTCCGACCAGATCTGATACGGCTCGGTATGCGGGCAGGCGGAAACCATCAGCCCGTTGGGTACGGCGGCGATCAGGTGGCAGTTGATTTCCGGAAAGGAAGCCCCGTGCGGCGCCACGTAGACGTGGTGCGCCTCGGCCAGCGCCGCCATTCGCATCAGACCCGTGAACCCCCCGCCGCCGATGATATCCGACTGAACCACCTGCAGCCCTCCATCGACGATCAAATGCCGAGTGCCATACAACGTGCCCTCGCTCTCACCGCCGGCGACCAGCGCGCCCGTGGCCTCGCGCACCATCCTCATATGTGCCGCTTCGTCGTCGCCACGAACGGGTTCTTCAATCCAGAACAGGTCATAGGGCTCAAACCGGCGCGCCATCGCCGCAGCCGTCTTTCCTTCCCACATCCTGTGTATGTCGATCATCAACCTCGGGCCGTCGCCCAAGGCCTCGCGCGACAATCTCACTTTGTCAAACGCGAGTTCGCGATCGTCATCCGACAAATGGAACTTCACGGCCTTGAATCCCAGGTCCGCGTGCTTTCTGACAAGGGCGGCGACCTCCGTGGCGTTCTGATGTTCATAGCCGATCCCGTCCGCATACGCGGTCACCCGGTTCCTGAACCCGCCCAGCATCCGCCAGACCGGTTCGCCGCACGCCTTGCCATATAAATCCCAGAGCGCCACGTCCAGGGCGCCGATCGTGCCCATCGCGGCCCGGCCGGGGCCGCGAAAGCGCCACGCGCAATCGTACATCCGCTGCCATAGCCTGGCCGGTCGCCGAGGATCTTCGCCCACAAGCAGCGGAGCGAACTCCCGCTCGATCATTTCCGCATTTCCACCCCTGCCGATGCCCACAAGCCCGTTATCCGCCCGGACAAGCTGAAGGGGCCAGGTCCGCTTGACGCCCCTACCGGACGGCCCCCAGAAACAGGTCAGCGAAATCGTCTCGATGCGCTCGATTCTCATGGCGTGACCTCCATTGTTCAGGATGCAATGCGTTTGCTAAGGATTACTCTCGTACCGGCCGCGCAAAAGTGGTGTTGGACGTCGTCCACCATGGCGCGCATCATCAGCAAGCCGCGGCCGGAGGGTTTCAACAGGTTCTCCTCGGCAAGAGGATCCGGAACCTCCCCCGGGTCGAACCCGGGCCCCTGATCCCGGACCGCGATGTGCAACATCCCATCCACCACCGTAAACTCGACGGTGAACGATCTTTCCCGCACACCCCCGTTACCGTGGAAAATGGCATTGTTAACGGCTTCCGTGAGCGCGAGAGCCACCTCGTCGCAGGCATCCTCGCTCATCGCCAGATCCGCCGTGACCTTCGCCGCGGCGTCAACCGCCTCATGAAGCGACGCTACGCAACTGGGCAATTCCAGTCGCTTGACTTCTCGAGATCCAGTACCCATAGACGCATTCCCTCATTCCACTCGGGGGCCACCGACAGCGGCTGCCGCAGCCGGCCTTCCGGACTCCAGCGCGGGGCCGGCGCGATGAAACCGGACACTGGATTTGCCGGCGCGAGCCATCCGGGGAATTCTCCTTGACAATCCCGTCGCATGAAGTTATCAAAGACGACCACGATATTGAAAGGGGCGATCGCCGACGACCCCTGGGGTGCAACCTTCGATTCGCCGATTACGCGGTACATCACGCAACCAGGAATGGAGACTTCGCGCCATGCAGAAAGAGGTCATTACCACCGACAAGGCCGCCCTTCCCGTGGGTCCTTATTCGCAGGCCATAAAAACGGGCGATCTGATCTTTGTAGCGGGCGAAAAGGGAATCGACCCCGGAACCGGCGTCATTGTCAGTGGCGGAATCGCGGCGGAAACCCGGCAGACGCTGGATAATATCCAGGCGATCCTGGAGGCCGCGGGCGCGACAATGGATCACGTGGTCCGCACGGTTGTCTACATGACGGACATTTCGGAATTCGCCGAAATGAACGCCGTCTACGCGGGTTACTTCCCGAACGCCCCCCCCGGACGGAGCTGCGTACAGGTGGTTGCCCTCCCTGCCGGGGCCCACGTTGAAATCGAAGTGACGGCCGTTCTGTCCTGACCTGCCGGCGGCAGTGCTCCCGACCTTCCGTCGCAGTGAGCGAAGACTAGTGTCCCGTCCCAGAAATAGGTCACCATTCATCCGACGGTTCATCCCGTCTCGGCGGTCGAATTTAGGCAATCTATTTCGGGGACAGAACACTAGAGCCCGGTCAGTATTCCCTCGACGTATCCTCGTGTAAATGCCACGTCCCGATCCACCTCATCCGGCTCCTTGCCTCCCACGCATTCCACGTAGAGCGGTCCTTCGAACCCGCCGCCGATCAGCCCGGACAAAACCGAATGAAAATCCACAAGCCCGTCACCTGGCGTCACCATTACATCCGGTACACCGTCAATGACCGTACAATCCTTGATAATCCCGGTCGTCACCACGGGCGCCACTTCCGAGACGCCTGTCTCCGGTCGCAGGTCGCCTTTTGTATAGTAGATGATATTGCCGGGATCGAAACAGATGCCGAACGCCGCGTGGTTCACGGTTGCGTGGGCCCCGAGGAGGTGGGAAACCGTGAGACTGATACCCCCGTGGGGTTTCATGGTTATCTTCACGCCGACCTGATCCGCATGGGGCGCGGCCTGCCGCATCAACTCGAAATAGTCATCGAAGTGGGCATCATTGCTGGTGCCGCAATCCAACAACCAGGTGGTGCCCAGCGCCGCCGCATTGTCGATCAGTCGCTTGTAGTCGTCCACCGCCGCCGACAGGCCCCCGCCCAACCGGGTGCCCCCAATGAGCATCGAGGGAACCACGCCGGCGGCATCCGCTGCCTGCCGCACGGCCGCGACCTCCGCCGGGGAACTCTCCGGACCTACCGGCACCCGGCCTTCATTGGCGAAAACCGCCACGTCCGAGTAGCCGGCCTCCGCAATCCGGCTGTACGCCTCGCTATAACTCAGTTGGCCGTAAGGCCGCGTCGTACATCCGATCGTCATCTCCATCCTGCTCGCTCCTTTGCTAATTTACCCGAATCATTGCGGGTTCATTATTCCATTTCGCGTCCACAGTGTGGACAAACGCCGCCAGCCTTTTTCCGCCGATCGATCTCCTCGGCGAAACCCGAACCCAGGATGCCGGCCGGCAGGGCGAACATCCCGATACCCAGAAGCGCGATCACCGCGCCCAGTACCTTTCCGACGCCGGTTACCGGGTACGTATCACCGTATCCCACCGTCGTAAGTGTTACGATGCCCCACCACATGGCCGATGGAATGCTGGAGAAGGCCTTGGGCTGGGCGTGGTGTTCCGCAAAATACATCAGCGTCGACGCGATCACCAGCATGATCAGCAGGACGAAAAGGGTGACCAGCAACTCACCGCTATGCTTCCGTAACACGTTACCGAGCGTCTGCAAAGAGGTGGAATACCGTCCCAGCTTGAATAACCGCAACAACCGCATGGCGCGCAACACGCGCAGGTCGACGGTGGTCACCAAAGGCAGATAAAACGGCAGGATTGCAATCAGGTCCACCAGCGCCATGGGCGTCCGGAAGTAGCGCAATCGACCCCGAATGGGACGGGTATACTCTTTATCGGTGGTACAAGACCACAGCCGCATCAGGTATTCAATGGTAAAGACACCAACAGAAAACGCGTCAAACACCTCAAAATGCCATCGGTACGTCGCCTGAACGGCCTCGACTGTCTCCAGAATGACAGCCATGACGTTCAGGACAATCAACCCCATGATAAACAGGTCGATCGAACGACTCGTGCAGTCTCCCGACTGCGCCTTATCCAGAATTTCGTAGGTGCGTTCTTTGGTACGATGCAGCATGGTCCACTTTCGATACCCAGGGTTGGTGACGACACCTCCCCGGATTGTCCCTGCTTACCGGATGTGAAAGCCGTTGTATCGTTATAACGAGGGTCTGACGTCCCGTGCGATTTCTCCGCGACCCGGGCATCGCGCGACGATTTCGGCGCCGGCATGTCTATCCCCGGGCGGCGCTGTTCGCGGCCCATAAAGATAGGATTCTATGGTCCGAATGGAAACGTTTTTTCGTACGAGTCCATCGGTCTGACCAGGCGCGCGTCATCGCAGCTATTGGCTTTTTACATTGATACAGGCGATTGGAAAGCACTGTTCATGGATCAGCACGAAGAGAAAAAAAACAGCGGGCATCCGTTTGTACGCATTCTTGTTGCACTCACGCTAGCGGCACTTTTCGCGGCAGTGTTGCCAAAGAACCGGGGCAGCGTTGTCCACCAGCAGATTCTAACGGAATTGCCCAGGCTGGCGAAAATGCTGGGCGACGGCGTCTGGATCCTTGCCGAAACCTCGGATTCGCGTTGCGAACCTGGTTTTAAACAAGCGAGGCAGCGGCGAAAGACACCCGCATCCGGCGCTCCTTCAATCACCTTTGCCTGCACGGAAGCATCGGGCGAACTTATCCTGGCCGGCTCGACATCCGGCGCACAACAACAGACCCGCCTTGAACCGATTGACGGCTGGAGCGTTTTTCCCCCGATTGCGGCCATACTCGTTGCCGTGCTCAGTGGTCGCCTGCTCCTGGGTCTGGGCCTGGCCGTACTATCCGGGGGCTTGCTCACCGTTGGCGGAGCCCCACTCTACGTACTCCCGTTCGCCGCCCTCGAACGAGCAGCGGTGAACTACGTCTGGACCCCCCTGATATCGTCCTTTCAGCTCTATATTCTCGGCTTTACGGCGGCCCTGATCGGCATGGTACGGGTAACCTCGCTTGCCGGTGGAAACCAGGGCATTGCAACGCTTCTTGCCTCCCGCGCCGAAAGCGCCAGATCCACGCGGGTGGCCGCATTTCTAATGGGACTGGCGATTTTCTTCGATGACTACGCCAACACGATCGTGGTCGGTACCACGTTACGGCCCATGGCCGATCGGTTCCGCATTTCCCGCGAGAAACTCGCGTACATCGTCGATTCCACCGCCGCTCCGGTTGCGGGCGTCGCGGTCATCAGTACCTGGATCGGATTCGAAGTCGGACTCTTTGGAGACCTCATGCGGGATCTTGGTACCGGCGTATCCGGCTACCAGCTCTTCTTCTACGCGCTTCCCGCTCGATTCTACTGCCTCTTTACGCTTGTGTTCGTCGCCGCGTCGGCGTGGCTCCAACGGGATTATGGACCCATGTACCGCGCGGAGCGCCGTGCCGGGACAACGGGACGGGTGCTCCGGCCAGGCGCCACTCCGCTGGCAGGGCGCCGGATCAGGGAGGTCTTGCCGGCCAGCGGCGTTCAACCCGCCTGGTGGGTGGCAGCCGTACCGGTTCTGATCGTCGTCGTTGCCGTCATCGCCGGCATGGCCGCGGATACCTGGAACGATCCCGAAGTCCGGCCGATCCGTCTGGGAAGCTCACTGTTCAGTTTCTCGTATTGGACGGCGTGTTTCTCCAATGCCGACAACGCGCGGGTGCTATTCCTTTCCGCCATGCTGGGCTCCACAATCGCATTGCTAATTGCCGTCACCCGGCGCCATCCCACCAGCGGATCCGTGCTGATCCAACCCTTTGTGGCGATAAAGACCTGGGCGCAGGGAATCACGGGGATCTACTATGCCATTGCCATCCTCATCATGGCCTGGGCCATTCAGGCTGTCTGCAAGGACATCGGCACATCCACCTATCTCGCGGCGGCGTTATCGCCCCTCGTGGTTCCCGGCCTGCTGCCTCTGCTCATCTTCCTCCTGGCGGCTTCGGTCGCCTTCGCCATCGGTACGTCGTGGACAACCATGGCGATCCTTATCCCCACTGCTGTTCCCCTTGCGCACAGCCTGGGCGGTCTCCCGCTCACCATCCTAGCGGCCGCCGCCGTACTCGACGGCGCGATTTTCGGGGATCACTGTTCGCCGATAAGCGACACGACCGTTATGTCCAGCATCGCCACGTCCTGTGACCACCTGGACCACGTCAGAACGCAGTTCCCCTACGCCCTGACCACAATGAGCGTCGCCGCGCTCGCAGGGTACGTCGGCACGACCCTTTACTATCCCGCGTGGTGCGGGCTACTCATCGGCGTATCGGTGATCCCGGTGATACTGCTCGTATTTGGCAAGAACCCCGACGAGCGTGCCGGCGGGTAATTATTCCAGTTCTTCAACGCGGTGGTACACATTCAACGCCACGTCTTCCATTGTCCGGCTCCGTCCCGACGGCCAGGTCACAACCACCTTTTCCAGCATTGGACGGACGCCGAGCCCGAAATGCAACCGTCTCTGATTCTGCGAAGAGAAGCCACTGCCTCCCGACACCTCCTGCATCTGCTCCTGTCCGTTCCAGAACAGCCTCACCTGCGCTCCGATCGCGCTGCGATTGCTCTTCCCGCCCACCAGTTCGAAACCGACCCACTGTCGATCCGGAGCCACCGTGTTCCTGTATACCAGAAGCGGACCCCGCTGGTTGGCCACCACCACATCCAGCACCCCACGGTTCCACAGATCCACAAGTGCAACCGCCCGCCCGTCGAACCGGTCGTGTACGCCAACCGCACGAGCCGCGTCTTCAAACCGGCCCATCCCGTCGTTCACCCACACACGGGCTCTCTGATAACCGCCGAGGCTGCGTCCCTTCATCGCCGGCCAGTTTTTCGCGTCCGAAATAATCGCCCTGTGCCCGCCGGCAACCTGTGAGAAATCGTACCAGTAGCTCTCCGACTCCGAGGCCGACACATATCCGTTTGTCAGGTACAGATCCAGCCGTCCGTCGTTGTTGAGATCTCCGAATTGCGCGCCGAAGCTCCAATCGCCCAGTTCCACGCCCATCACCTGCGCGAGGTTCTCGAACGCCAGGTCTTCGTCCTGCCGGGCGACCCAGAGATTGTTCCCCTGAAGCAGTATCCCCGCCTCCGAAATATTGGTCTCGTAAATCGCCAGTCGACCCTGATTCATCACGTCGCCGAAAACCGCGTTCATTCCGCTCTTTGGCTGGTTTCCAACGCCCGCCCGGCGCCCGATTTCTTCAAATGCCGTGCCGCCATGGTTCCGGTAAAGTTCCGATACGCCATAGTCGTTGGCCAGAAACAGATCCGGATAACCGGATCTGTTCAGATCCGCTGCCGCGACGGCAAGGGTCCAGCGCCGGCTTCGAATGCCGAGCCGTTCCGCAACGTCCTCGAACCGCCCTTCGCCCTTGTTACGCAACAGGTACTTCCGACCGCCATTCTCGGCATATTCGAAACTCTCCGGCATCATTCGAGTGGATTCCAGGCGCCACAGATCCAGCGCATCCGGCCAGTAACCGGCCACGAACAGATCCAGACGCCCGTCGCAATCGTAATCCAGCCAGACCGCGCTTCCGGCGTTGATCCAGCCGGGCAGACCCGCGTCCTCGCTCACCCGGGTGAACCCCTGTCCTGCCTCGTTGTGCAACAACTCCGGCCGACCCCATTTGTACACGAAAAGATCTTCGAAGCCGTCGTTGTCGTAGTCCCCCCAGACCGCGCCCACCGAAATCCCCGTTCCGGCGGAATTCAGATTCGCCACGCCCACCCTCTCGGCCACGTCTTCGAACTGCCCGTTTCCGAGATTGCGGTATAGCCGATTCGCTGCGCCCTCCGCGCTGTTGGTCACGTAGATATCCTGCCAGCCGTCCCTGTCGTAATCCACCACCGACACCGCCGCGCCCATCGCGGCGACGTGTGGCATTATATGGCTCAACTTCGCATCGAACGTGGGTGCGCGGTGCACGAAATCGATGCCGCTCTTACGGGCGACTTCCTCGAGCGCAAACCCGTAGTGCGCCACTTCTTTTTCCGGCGTCGTCCACAAACCGTATTTGAGGACGACGGGAACCGCCAGAAGCAACACAAAGGTAGCGAGCAGTATGACATGGACAGTTCGACGTGACATGGAACACTCGATGCTTATCTGCCGGTATGCATCCCGGAAATCTCCGGTGTGACGTACCGGGTGTGGAATACCTGCCAATCTGCAGGGTTACGGCGGTAGACCGGGTCGTCCTCGAGCCGACCCGGCGGCGTTTCATACGACGACCAGGCGTGCGACGGCAACGGCAGCACCGTTTTCGAAAACGCCGTATTGTAGTCCCCATCTTTCACCCAACCGTCGCCCATCAGCACAAAATCCCTTACCCACCCTTCCCGCGGCGGGCCCGGAACGGGAAACCGCAACACAAGCTCATCCCCGGCGTTCATGATCACATACCGATCGTCCACGTCCGCAAGCAACGGACGCACGTCTCCGAAACGGGTGTGATATCCCCTCAGGTCCCACCACCGGGGCGTGATATTCACCGGGGCGGAATACAGAGGGACGTCGGGAGAACGCCGACCCGGTTGCGGGACCTCTGAGAACCCGCGGCCCCTTAACGCCGCGGTCTGAGGTCTTACGCGGCGGGCGCGCAGTTGCTCGCCGTCTGCGGGTTCCGCCCACGCCAGCCAATCCCAGTAAATCTCCAAATTTGTCCGAAGTCGCAACCGGCTGGATTTCACACCCGCCAGATCGATCGCAATCGTCTTGAATTTTCCAGCGGGAAATCCCAGATCCGTGGCCACGGTTTCCCACGACCCGTCGCTTCGCGGCGCGTCCAGACGCAGCCCCCGGGGCCTCGCATGTGCGCCATGCCCCATCGCGACGTTGATCGAACTGTCCGTGGGATAGATCCATCCGTAACCGATCAACCACCCCCCACCCCCGACCGCCGGGTGCGGCAGATTAACTTCAACCCAGTGGTCCGCCGCGACACCCTGGTATCGTCCCACGTCAAACGTGTCGAGATAGCGGGCGTCTCTGGCTTTTACCATCGCCGTCACATCCCGTCCCGCCTCGTCCCGAGCCGCACGAACCGCCACAGGTGTTCCCGTCGGAATCACCTTCAGTTCAGGCTGTCGCTTCGCAAACCGTTCGTCCACAAACACCGCCACCTCCGCCGGATGGTCCACAACCATCAACTCAACCCAATCCAAAAATTGGGTCTCCCACAATTCGGACGTGATGCGTATATCATAGAATCCGTCGCGCGATGCCAGTTCATCCCCCCGGATCAGGATCCAATCCTCCGTCTGAGACACCCCCGCCGTCACCTGCGCGTTGATCCGCATCCCCAGCGGCGATCGCCAAAGAAAGTCCTTAACAAAGGCCATTTCTTCGCCATTGAACGCGAATACCCAGGGACAGGACCCTTTCAGGCGCTGCTGCGCCACAATGGTCTGATCCGCCTCCACGTCGAACTCCGCCTGGATTGTCCCATTCGGCCACTGTACCCGCACCACGTCCGCCAGGCCGTATTCGCCCAGACCGAAATGAACCACGGGTGTCCGAATCGCCCGACGCTGGGCCAGAAGTCCGGACCGCAACAACACCTCCCCGCCCAGCGCGTATGAATTGATCCTCCCGTCCCCGCGAACCGCCCGCACCCGGGGCCGCACGACCTGCCAGTGGTAGGTACGTTTTCCCCGGTTCACCAGCAACTGTGGTCGACCCTCTTTCGAAAGTCCCAGCAGATCCAGGCGTCCGTCTCCGGTCATGTCCGAGACCTCGAAGATTCGAACCCGGTTCGGCAGGGCGTTGTGACGCCATGTACCCTCGCCATCGGCCAGCCAAACCCCTCCTTCGACCTCGCCGCTGACGACCAGATCCAACTGCCCGTTATTGTCCATATCGGCCAGAAACAGACGCACCGGCGTCTCGGAAGTCTTCGTCCTGATGAGTTCCTTGAATTCCCAGCGACCATCGTCGTGCGAAATCAACGCAACCTGTCCGTGTTTCCCCAGGGTCAACAGGTTCAGACTCCCATCGCCATCCACGTCTCCGGAAACAAGCGCGTGAACCTCGTCCTGACCCTGGTACGAAAGCCGGAACAACCCGCTGCGCTCGTTGACATACACGACCAGCCGACCCCGGCTGTCCACCAACGCCGCATCCGGAACCCCGTCGCCATCGATATCCGTCCACTCGAACGCACGCATGCCGGACACGCCCTTGAAAGCCTGCGCGACTCCGAATGTGCCGTCCCCGTTGTTTCGCAAAACCGGGCAGGCATTCCGCCCCCCGAGTACCAGATCCAGATCCCCATCCATATCAACGTCCGCGGCCCACACGCCGGCATACGCTGTATCGGTCACGCTCCCGTCCAGCCCGGTCAGATCCGTGACATCCACGAAAATCCCGTCCTCGCGCTGCCGAAACAGGCGAATGCCGCCCTCCCCAGCCACCACCAGATCCAATCTGAAGTCGTTGTCCCAGTCGACCGAGAGCAGACCGTTCGCGCCCACCGGCCGGGATGCGGGCGATGGCACGGACCGGCCCGACGAATCCAGCCACCGCACGATACCACCCGTTGCGGCCAGCACGACAGGGGTATCCGCCCAGGCGAGGCCGAGCATCGTCCCGCCCGACGCGCAGTCCAGCGTGTCCGAAACGAAAGAGAGCGCCGTATCCGCGGGCGCAGGATCGGCGGACGGACTCCGTATTTTCAGGAACCGCCTCAATGGCTCGCCTGCCGCCTGAGCAGGAAGGCGCACCTGATTCAGGTCCCTCCGGAAGACAGGCGCCCGCAGCAGCGCGTTGTGCAAAAACGCCGCGCGCGTGGCCGCGAGGCGAAAATCCGTTCCGGCATCCATCAGCGCCTGTAACTGGACGCTCGCCGTTTCCGGCCACCCTCCGGTCCGCCCCGCGATCCGCGCAACCGAAACCCTCAGCCCATCCGCATCGTGCGCCTTTGCCGCCAGCCTGATCCGTTCCAGCAAGAGCGCCAGATTCCGCGGGGATTCTCCCAGCATCCGCTCCACTACCGCAAGCGCATCCCTCGTGTCTCCCTGCCGTTCCAGCTCGCGCGCCAGCGCGTAACCTGCCTTGAGATGCCCGGGGCCGGCCCGCCTCACCGCCCTCCGAAGGTGGAAAACCGCCTCGGCGGCACGGCCGCGCCGGCTCTCGAATGCACCCATCAGGAGGGCGAGCTCCGCACTCTCCGGCGCCAAAACCTGCGCTCGTTCAAGCGACCGTATCGCCGGTTCCTCCTGACCCATAGTGAACTGAAGCAAAGCCAGGTTGGCCCACCCTGCAGGCTCGGCGGGAACGGTTTCCGTCACCCGTCTCAGCGCGGCGGCGGCCCGGTCGTGCGCGCCCACTTCCAGGGCCGCAAGTCCAGCATAAAAATCCGCAACTGCCTGCCGATACGCGGTGCTTCCGGGTTCCGGCATCCGCTCTCCACATCCTGCGGACAATCCGACAAGCACAAGCGCAAACACCAGGTATCTCATTGCCCAATACCCCGGAACGGGATGAACCGTCCTGCCTGAAATCAGAAAGGCGGAACCGAAGGGAAACGGCGCCGCACCTGAACACGCCAATACAGACAACTGAGTCTTTTGGAATGCCGTCTCACTTACGGATCGGTGGTTTTGAGAAGACACCGGTCCAGAGACAGCGGCATATTGCGCACAAACAGCACCACCAGCGAACATCCGATCAGCAGCAGGTCCTGCCCGAGCGCCCCGTGAAGCGAACCCCTCGTGCCGTCCAATCCAAAGCAGCCGCAGTCGAGATTTGCTCCGCGGAAGATGTTCACCACGAGGGCGACGCTGAACGACGCGAGCAACGCGAGGGCGGCAAGCGCGGCGCCGCGCGACCAGAATCCCGCCAACAGACACGCCCCGGCGGCGATTTCCATCCAGGGAACCACAACCGCAAATCCGTTTATGAACGCGAGGGGAAGCACGTTGTATGCCCGCACCGTCAGCGCAAACAACGCCGGCTCCGACACCTTTGCCAGCCCCGCCCAGATCAACACCCCGCCCACGGCGAGGCGCAGAACGACCGGGACTCCGTACCGGGCCCAACTCATCGGTCTACCCCCGTTTCTACCGGATACCCCGCGCGCACCCATGCCCCCCAACCATCGAAGAACGCCCGCACGCGCGTAAACCCCAGGCCTTGCGTCAGTAAATGCGCCAGCTTAACGCTGGCCTGACATCTGGCGCCGCCACAGTACGTGATGATATTGGCATCCCTGGAAACACCCTCGAGCTTTTTCCTGTCGCCCCGGTTGAGATCGTGAGGCGTCAGATTCAACGCCCCCGGAATATGCCCTGCGGCATAGACGCGTGGCGGACGCGCGTCAAAAAATATGGCGGATTTGGCGTTGAACGCCACTTTCGCGTCGGAAAGACTTGCCCGGATTCCCTCCAGGTACAGGCTCCAGTTCACATGTTCCGATGGCGTCAGGTTCCTGGGTGTCCGTAGAGGAATGCCGGAGGCGGACAGGGCGTTGTAAGCGAGGCCCACGCCCGATCCTGCCAGCAAGATAACGATCGCCTTCAATACCAGCCTGAATCCAATCATCTGAAAGGCCTCCCGTGGATGAACTGTACGGACTATATATAACACACATCGGCAACCCTGTCAAGCCTCGACCGGTCGCCATCCGCTTTGACAATTCGTATCGCGCATGCTATAATGCGGTACCTGTACCGGCAGCCGGCGCCCTCACGTTAAACTGACGCGGATGGCCTGTCTCCGGCGCGGGATGACGGGCGATGCGCATCACGAATCGTTGGCGGTTCACACGGATCAACTTCCAGGAGAAAACGGGACATGTCTAAAACGGATCTGGCGATCGATGGCGGCTCTCCAACGGTGACCGAGCCTCAGGATGATGGTTGGCAAACCATAACGGGCCTGGAGAAACAATCCGTCCTGAGCGTTCTGGAAGGTGGTATGGGTGATTCCTATTCCCAGATTGACCGTTTCCAGGAGGAATTCCGTGCTTTCACCGGCACGAAATTCGCCATCGCCACCTGCAATGGCACGGCAGCCCTGCACTCGGCCGTCTTCGCTTCCGGCGCCCGAATCGGCAAAGAGGTGATCGTGCCCTCCGTCACGTGGCACGCCAGCATCACGCCCATTCTGCACTGCGGCGCAACACCCGTCTTCTGCGACGCGGACCCCCGAACATTCTGCGCCGATCCCAAAGACGCGGAAAGTCGAATCACGGAGAAGACGTGCGCCATCATTGTTACCCACGTATACGGCAACCCCGCAAATATGGACGCATTTCGGGATCTCGTCGACGGAACCGGCATCACGCTCATCGAAGATGCATCGCACGCCCACGGCGCCCTCTGGGACGGCACTCCCGTAGGCTCTCTCGGCCACGTCGGCTGCTTCAGCCTTCAGGGTAGCAAGCCGGTCACGGGGATCGAAGCAGGTGTGGTCGTGACCGACGATGGGGACCTTTACGACCGCATGCTTGCCCTGGGCCACTACGGAAGATGTGAAAAGGCGTTTGTAACCGACAGATTCAGGGACCTCCGCAACATGGGCCTGGGCGTCAAATACCGGGCGAATCCCCTGGGTGTCGCCATGGCGCGCGCTCAGCTTGAACGGTTACCCGGATTGAACGAGAAAAGACGCGCCTGGTTTGGCCGGCTAAGCAGCCAACTGGAATCCGTCAGAGGCGTACACCCTCAAGAGACGTACCCGCAGGCGGTCCGGGGAGGCCTCCTTCTGTATACCGGCCTAATCGATCCTCATAAAATCGGCGCGCCGGTTTCTGTCATACTCAGGGCACTCGTTGCGGAAGGCGTTGGGACCACCCCGGCCATCACACCCTTCGGTTACGGGGCGATGCACCTGGAACCGCTTTTCAACGATTTTTCTTTCGACGACCTCGGCGGCCCATGGGGCGACCTGCCTCAGGGTGCCAGGATCCCGTATCAACCTGGCGATCTGCCGGTCAGCGAACACATCCACGACTCATGCTTCTGGCTGTCCACACCGGTGGACCCCAGCCCGGCGTGGGTGGATCAGGTTGCCGCGGCCTTCGCGAAAGTGACAAATCACGGCGAGCGTCTCGCGGAAATCGCGGCGGTTGGGGCTGCCTGATCCAAACGCGTCCAGCCGGCAGTCCGCGGCGTCTACCGGTAACAGTGAGGTAGAAAAGAAGGCCTGCACTTCTGCCGGTACCGACGTGGCAAGCAAGTCCGAGTGTCCTTTCCCCGGAACCCATCCCCCAGCACCCTGCAATCGACCCCCCGCGCCAGGGGCGCCGTTTGACTCCGCGTAATTCTGCGATGGCGTTTTTTCAGATCCGATTGGAGATCGACTATCCGTGAACACATCATGGACTCCCCCCGAAAATAAGGGTCACCGCGTTGTCGCATTTCCCGACCGGCCCAACATCTGGATTGGCGCCCTTTCATTTGACGAGATCCGCCGCCGACACGCCGCCGGAGACCAGAACATCTGCTCGTGGGCAGACGAGTCTCTCGCCATAGCCGAAAAATGGTCCGCCAGGCCCGATGCCTGGTACCTGGATAATATCTGGCATCGGGAGCCGCGCGGCATCTATACCTGCGCCTGTCCCATCCACCCTTTCCGGGTACGGTACTACAGCTACTTCGACTGGTCCCTGGATGACCCGTGGCGGCTTCACTGTCCGTACTGCAAGGCAGACGGCCGTGAATACGCTTTTTATCCCAACCCCAGGTACCCGGATGACGGAGACGGTTGCTTTCCCACGGACGAAGTGTGGCGCGAGGACCACGACGAAGCCTGGAGCCAGGCGCACGACGGGATCCCCTGGGACCACTGGGACGGCGAGGCCCACGGCTATGTAGAACCCACCAATGCCTTTTATTTCAAAGCCCTCTGCTGGATGAATACCCTCCGCGACCTGGCCGGCAACGTGCTCCATCGCCTGGGCGAAGCCTTCCATGCTGCAGGATTAAAATCAGACCCCGAAACGGCAAGGCGGCATGCCCGCAAGGCCCGGGTCCTCCTCGTGACGCTTTCCAGAGCCTTCCTGGGCGACCCGTATCTTGCCGCAATCCTGAAAACATCCGAAACGAACCTGCAGGAGCGCCTCGCCAATTTTTACGAGACTGGCGCTCCGGACAAATCCTATCCCGGCTACCGCCTCTACGCCCCGTTCGATCATATTGAAGGCGACCCGAAACGCACGTTGAACGCCCCCGGAGACCGCTACGGTACCAAAGGCGCTTCCATCTACCCTGGCGTGTGGAACTGGAAAGCCAGCCTCGCCCAGGATCTCATGGTCGGTTACAGCCTGATTGCCGAATCCTTCGACGAAACCGAGTCCGATCTGAAAACCGCCGCCCTGCGCATCGTCACGTCCGTCGAAGGCGATTCCCTGAAATTGCAGACCTCCGGCCAAAAACTCAAACGCGGCATTCTGGAGTACACGCTGCACCCCTACGCGCTCGTCACCGGCGCTGACAACCTCTCCACCTCTACCCAGATGCCCAGGTTGCAACTCGGGCGCATTGTCGGCGACGACCGGATCATCGAAAACGTCGCCAGAGACATTGTCTACTTTCTGCATAATTTCTTTACCGGCGACGGTCTGGGCAAGGAAGGCTCTCCCTCCTACACCAGTTGGGGAATTTCAAGCGTCATGGCCGCATGCCACGGCCAGCAGGGCGCATTCGACCGGACCGCCCCTTATTACGATGGGGGACGAAACGCAATCAACCTGCTTGCCCTGCCCGTCTTCAAGCATGGCCTGGGTCAGTACCTTAAGACCGGGTTCCCCGACGGTCGCCCCATCACCTGGGAAGACTGTGTGATCCGGGCCGCCATGCCCCTGGAACAGCTCGCCCTGGCTGAAACCCTGGGCGGCGGCATCCCTGATGCCTATCGCGAGTATCTGAACATCGATCCGGAGGGCGATCCCGTCGTCTCCCTCAGACTCCCCATGCCCCTCCCCTCCCACCTGCTGGGCCAGAACCGCAAAGCCATCCTGCGCAGCGGCGAGGGAGACCGTACCCGAACGCTCTCACTCGACTTCACGGAGCGTGTGGGTCACTACCACATGGCGCCCCTCAACCTTACGCTCTACGCCATCGGCCACGAACTGGCCACCGACCTCGGTTACATGGGCTCCACACATTTTATGACGGTGGATTGGATTAAAACCTTCCCCGCCCACAACACCGTCGCCATCCGCACCCGGGACGGCGACCCGATGGGTACGGACAACCTCCGTGGAGACCTTCGGTTTTTTGTGGATCTGCCCGGCTTCAAAGCCATCGATGCCGCGGAGGAGGACGCAGACGAACTCGGCAAAGTACCCGGCACCGACCGCTACCAGCGCACCGTCGCCCTCATTGACAGCGACCCCGAAGATGCCTACGTTATTGACGTCTTCCGGGTCAACGGCGGCAACATGCACGACTGGACCTTCCACGGCAATGGTCATCGTTTTTCGACCGAAGACATCGACCTCACAGGCCGGCCGGACCCTGCGGAATCTCTCTACGACTACAGCGGCTTCACTTTCACGCCGGCTCGCCGCACCCCCCGGGCCGGCGCCAGGTGGGGCACCCAGCGCGTTACGCATCTCAGCGCTGGCCATAGCCACGGACCGTGGACGGCAACCTGGGGCGACGTTACCGAATACCCGAACGCGGACGGCTCACCGGAAACCGACCCGGACGCCTTCCTCAAATTACACATGCTCGACATGCCCGGATCCGAGATCATCGTGGGCAACGGCCCCGCCCAGCGCTGGCTGGACAACCGCGACCTGGGTGAGGAGATGAAAATCATCACCGTCCGCCGCCAAAACCATCATCTCCTGAACACCTTTCTGGCCGTCCACGAACCCTACCGGAATGCCCCGTTCATCAGACAAGTCAGCCGTTTATCCTGCGAAAATCAGGAAGCCGCAGGTGTACAGGTGACCCACAACCGGGGTATGGATCTGATCCTTAGCAACACGTCCGGCGCCCCGTGTAAAATCTCCCATAACGGCCTGGCGCTGCACAGTGACGGCGAAATCGCCTTCGCGTCATTTGATGCACACGGCCTCCGCGCTCTTGCTCTTGTCGGCGGAACGGCCGCCGAAGCCGACGGCCATAAGATCGAACCCTTCCCCACCCTCGAAGGTCTACTCACCGGATTTGACGACGTTGAAAAATCCCTGACGATCCAGCCTGAGGCCGATATTGCGGACCCCGACGCACTTTTCAGAAAGACCATCACCATCCGCCACCGCGAACGTGCCTCCGCCTACACCATCCTGTCCGCCGAACGGAATCCTGACGGAGCGTGTACCCTGCATCTGGACGGCTTTCCCCACCTGGCCGTCGGCTATCTGCTTGTCACCGCCGTCGAGAGTGACCGCGCCTGGGTGGAGCCGCCCCCGGTTATCCAGGGCAAAGAAAACAACCTCAACATCTTCAAAGCAGGACCGGATCGAAGCCTTACCTTCCTGCAACCTCTGGACAACCTCGTCTCGGAGGACATCCTGGACGAACGGGGTACCCGCATCCGCACCCGACACGCCCTGCTTCTGGACGATGCCGAACACCTGTCCGCCGGGAACGAGATCGCCTTTTCAGCGCTGCACCCGGGCGTGGATCGATTCCGGATCCTCGGTTCGGGTCACTGGCAACGGTGACCCTCCGCCCATGAGGGGCGGGCAGGAAGCGGGCAAGAGATCCGGCATATGTAAAACCAGGTCTTACGGTGCGAATTTGAGGATTAATTTCCAGATTCACTGACGTACCACAACGGATAACACACCTCTAATTGTTCCCCTCGCTTCCCACTCGGGAAGGGGGTCAGGGAGATAAGGCATGTCCGACCAATCGTCCCGCCTCACGATCGACCCCATCACCTTCGAAGTGATGAAGAACGCACTGCTCAACGCCACCGAAGAGATGGCGTATACCATACGCCGCACCGCGTACTCCACCAATATCAAGACCCGTGCCGATTTCTCATGCGCCTTCTTCGACGCGGCATTCCGGGTGGTCGCACAATCCTTCTCCCAGCCGCCGCACCTCTCTTCCATGAAGAACGCGATCCCGAACGCCCTCCGGGAATACGGCGCCGAGAATCTCGCGCCCGGCGACGGCCTCATCCTGAACGATCCTCATCGCGGAAGCAGCCACCTCAACGACATCGCGCTGATCGCGCCGGTCTTTGCAGGAGAGACCCGGCTTGGGTACCTCGCCAACATGGCCCACCACGTCGACGTGGGGGGCAGCACGCCGAGCAGCCTGGGAGTAAACCGCGAAATCTACCAGGAAGGTATCATCATACCGCCCACGAAAATCATGCGGCGGGGGGAAATCGACAACGACGTTCTGGGCCTCATTCTGGAGAACGTGCGGGCGCCTCACGAGACCGGAGGCGACCTCCGCGCCCAGATGGGAGCGAACCTCGTGGGGGCAAGGCGCATCGCGGAACTGATCGACCGCTACGAAATCGCCCAGGTCGAAGCCTTCTTCGACGAACTGCTCGATTACACGGAGCGATGGGCGCGGCGCGAGATCGCCGCACTGCCGGCCGGTGTGTATAAGGCCGAAGGGTTTCGCGACAACAACGGATTCGACGACGAACCGGTCAAAATCGCCGTTACCGTCCACATCGGCGACGGAAGCGCCAAACTGGACGTCACCGGGTCCGCGGCGCAGCAGACCGGCCCGTTGAACGCCACCCGCTCCAATACCCTGGCCGCCATTTCGGTGGTCATCAAGAGCCTGATCGATCCGCGGATCCTGGTCAACGACGGCCTCTACCGATGCCTGGAAGTCATCGGACCGGACAATACCGTGCTCACCGCAACGTGGCCCGCCGCCGTCGTTGGCGCATGGGAACTGGCGCAACTCACGGCGGAACTTACCCTCACCGCCCTGCACAACGTGTTGCCGGACAGGATTCCCGCCTGCGGCAAAGGCATTATCTGCAACCTGGGTTTTGCCGGCAACGACCCGCGAAAAAAAGCGTTTTACTGCTACATGGAGACCGTTGGCGGCGGCAATGGCGCCCGCCCTGCCAAAGATGGCCCCGACGCCATCCAGACGACCATCCACAACACCGAAAACGCGCCGATCGAAGAGGTGGAAATCAACTATCCCATCCGATTCGCCCACTACGGCCTCATCACGAACAGCGGCGGCTCCGGCCGGTTTCGCGGCGGCCTCGGGATCAGGAGGGACTTTGAATTTCCCGACTGCGATACCACCTTCACCGTCCTCTCGGATGGCACGCGGTTTCCTCCATGGGGGCTCGAGGGTGGTGGCAACGGGCGCCCCGCCCGGTTCGTTCTGGAACCGGAAAGCAAGGCTGAAAGACTGCCCTCAAAAGTAAGTATCACGGTGCCCAAAGGCGGCCGCGTGAGCGTGCAGACGCCGGGCGGCGGGGGCCACGGCCACCCGCACGAACGCGATCCGGATGCCGTCGTGCGGGACGTCCGGGACCGGAAAATAACGCCTCCAGCCGCCCGCGAAACCTACGGTGTCGTCTACAATGCCAGGACCTGGACCGTCGACATCGAAGCGACGCAGGGTCTGCGTCGGCGCCTCGAACGGAGTGCGAATTCATGAGTGATTCATACCGCATCGGAATCGACATCGGCGGCACGTTCACCGATGCCGTGGTGATGGACGAGAAATCCGGCGACTTCCATCCCGTCAAGGTCTCCTCCACTCCGGACGATCCTTCACGGGCTTTCATGGAGGCGTATACGCGGGGCCTCGCCAACCAGGATCTCACGGCCGAACAGGTGCGTTTTGTGGTACACGGCACCACCGTGGCAACCAACACGATCATTCAACAAAAAGGCGCGCGGATAGGCCTCATCGCCTCGGAAGGCTTCAGCGACGTTTTCGAGATCGCCTGGCAGATCCGCCCGAACCTCTACGACCTCGATTACGACAAACCCCCTCCGCTCGTGCCGCGGCACCTCTGCATGGGCGTCCCCGAACGCATCGACGCCCATGGCGGGCTGCTTGTCCCTATGGACGAAGGCGCCGTGTACCGTGCCGCCCGTAAACTGGCGAAAGATCGCGTAGAAGCGATTCTCGTCTGCTTTCTTCACGCCTATAGAGACCCGACCCACGAGCGCCGCGCCGCTGAAATCATCCAGGAAGCCTGCCCCGGTCTACCCGTCTGTATCTCCTCCGACATCTGTCCCGAGTACCGCGAATATACCCGCGCCAGCACGACCGCCGTCAACGCCGCCCTGCTTCCCGCCGTGGGCGCCTACGTGGAGCGGCTGGAGGATCGGCTCGGGAATGTGAACGCGGGCTCCGGCCTGTTCCTGATGACCTCCGGCGGCGGGATCATTGCCTCCGGCACCGCCAGACAGCAGCCCGTACAACTCATCGAATCCGGGCCGGCAGCGGGCGTGATCGCCGCTTCGTACATCGGCCAGCTCGCCGGTTTCGAAAACCTTATTGCTCTGGACATCGGCGGCACGACCGCGAAGGCCGCCCTCATCGAAGACGGCCGGCCGCGCCTGGCCGCCGAATTCGAGGTTGGCGACGCCGCCGTCGCAACCACCACCAGGGACAAGGGCCAGGGATATCCGGTAAAAACACCGGTCATCGATCTGGTTGAAATCGGATCCGGCGGCGGCAGCATCGGCCACGTCGATCCAGGCGGGGCGCTTGCCGTCGGCCCGCAATCCGCGGGCGCGGCGCCGGGACCCGCCTGTTACGGGAGAGGGGGTTCCGAACCCACGCTCACGGACGCAAACCTTGTTCTCGACCGGCTCAATCCCCACTATTTTCTGGGCGGAGAACTCTGCCTTCACAAGTCTCTCGCGAAAGAGTCGATCGAGAGTCGCATCGCCGGGCCCATGAATATGGACGTCGAAGAAGCGGCCGCCGGCCTGATTGAAATCGCCAACGCCAACATGACCGGCATCCTTCAACTCGTTTCGGTACAGAAAGGCGTGGACCCACGCGCGTTCGTACTGGTCGCTTTCGGCGGCGCCGGCCCCCTCCACGCCGCCGCGCTCGCAATGGCGCTGCATATCCGCACTGTACTCGTACCGCCCAGCCCGGGCGTTACCACCGCGCTCGGTCTGCTCGTTACCGACCTGCGTCACGACTACGTTCGTACCTACATTTCAAAAACGGACGACCTGGACCTGCCCGGCCTTTCGGGCATCTACGGCGAATTCGAAGAAAATGCGACCCGCCTGCTTTTGAGCGAGGGCGTCTCCCGCTCCAATATCCGCTTCGTCCGGGAGGCGGACATGCGGTATACGGGCCAATCCTACGAACTTCGAGTACCCGTGAGCCGGTTGTCAAAGGATCTTCCCGAGAAACTAGACGCCGCTTTCTTCGCCGCACACCGGCGCCAGTACGGTTTCGCAACCCGGGATGAGCCCACGGAAATCGTCAATGTACGCCTCTCCGCCGTGGGAGCCGTTCCCCGCCCCAGCCGGCGGCAGGCTCCCAAAGGCAGACCATCCGCGCACGCCGCACTGAAGGCCGAACGCGACGTCCAAATGCCCGGGTCGGCCGGCCGGGCGACAACGGCGATTTATGACCGGTATCGCCTGAAGGCGGACAACCGCTTCACGGGCCCCGCCATTGTTGAGGAAATCGACTCCACAACGTTTATTCCCCCAGGGTGTACGGTAAACGTAGACGACTACGGCAATCTCGTTATCGACACCGGCCCAGGGCCGCCGTAATGGACCTGCAACTGGCAACAACGGGCATTACATGGCAACTCGTGGCCTTCTGCGGCCTTTCCCTATCGGTGGGATGGGGCATCCGGGGCAGACGAATACGGCGCAGCCATACCGGGCGCACTGGCCGCAACCGCCACTTCGAGAACAATCCCCGCCGGGCATCCCGGCCCCGTGGCCCCAATCCCTCCCCGACATTTTACCCTCCCCCGTACCCCTTTGCAACAAGGAGCCACAACAATGAACGTCGCCGTCACCGAAGGCGTCTATTCAAAAGACAGCTATGAACCCAACCTCTGCACCCTTCGTGACGACAAAACGTGCTGGACCGGCTGGGCGGCCTACGGCGCCGCGGGGTCCAGGACATTTGTCCGGAAATTCGTCGGGGAGAACGCCGGTCCCGTGGAGCCGCTGTCCCCCAACAACACCATGCAGACGCGCCCCATCTGCATCCCGAACGGAGGTCAGTTGGTGTTTGTATGGCTTGAAAAAACCGGCCGGGAATACGCGTTTTGGACCCGCAAACATGATGGAAATGCGTTCACCCGGTGCCGGAAATGCCACGTCCTGCCCGCTTCGGCGAAGGTCTGGGAGCCGCAGGCCCTCGTCGACGAAAGCGGCGCCCTCTGGATCTGCTGGGCCCACTCCGTCAGGGGAGACAGCCGCATCGAAATCGTCAGAAACCTCCCCGATGGCGAGACCGCAACGTATTCGATCGGAAACCGGGTACGCTACAATTACCGGCCCAGGATGGTCGAACGGGGGTCGGACGGCGTCTACATCATCTGGGACAGCTACGTCGGCCGCACCTACGACGTCTACGGCTGTGCGGTCGATCCGGCGGGCCCTCGGAAAGAGGTCAAGATCAGCCGCGGCGACGGGTGGGAAAACAGGCCGACCCTCTGCCGGGACGGCGGCGGTGCACTCTGGGCGGTGTGGGTGCACGGCGTGGACGTTATGTACAGATGCAGCACCCTCCAACAGAAATACTCATTGCGGGGCGCCCGTCTGGACGGTCGGTCCTGGGAGCCCCTGTCGGGTGCGGAAGGAGGGGCCGACATTGCGCCGCTCCACTACGGGCTGTTAACCGATTTCCCGAAACCGCCCAACCTGGGGCATATGGGCAGGCAGCTCTTCCCCATTCTCAAGGGCGCCGAAGCCGACGGCGTCTGGCTTTTCTACGAGGTCAAAGCGGACAGCGAGCAGGGCACACTCACGTCCAGGGGCCGCCTCTTCGGCCATACCTGCGCCGATGGCGTCTGGTCGGATCCGTACGACGTGGCCGAAGGAAACATCTTCTACGAGCTACCCCACAACGGCTCGGTCGGAACGGCGGTCCACCTCCTGTCCCAGGACATGATCACCGATGAGCGGTACCTGGAAAGGGTCCAACTCTCCACCGACCTCCCCGTTGTGCCTCCTGAAAAACGCCGCATTCACCTGACCGAATGGAAGGAAGTCCGGCTTCCGTTCGAGAAACTTCGAGAGACGGGCCGCCCCCGCAACGAGCTTCCCGGCGGGGAGAGCGAAAAATACCACCTCTTCTGGGTGGACCTGCACTGCCACTCGGCAGCCTCCATCGAAATGGAAGGTGAGCCGGATGAGTTGGGCCACTACGCCCGGCACAAAGCACAGATCGACGGGCTGACCGTTTCCGACAACGACTGCTTCTGGAACCTGCCCACCCGTCAGAACGTGCGCCACCTGAAGGACTACGAGTGGGACTACGTCAAAGGCAACGCGATGGTCCTCAACGACCCCGGACAGTTCGCCATGTTTCCCGGCTACGAAATGACCATCACCGACCGGGTGGACTCCGGGCGGGACCACCGATCGGTGATGTCGGGCGACGACGAAATGGAAATGGACCTGCTTCACTTCAAGTACAAGGAGGCCCATACGAAAGGTGAGCGGCATACCCACAAGGACACCGGGGAGTGTCTCGCCTGGTTCAAAGAAAAGGGCTACCTCTCCCTCCCGCACCCCCACAACGGGAAATGGAACCTCTACGACACGGACGTCGAGTGGGGCATCGACGTGTGTGCCGCCTGGATGATCAACATCGACCTTTACGACATCTATTTCAGATACCTCGATGCGGGCCATAAATTCGCCTTCACCGGCAGCGGAGACAGCCACCACCGAAACCCCGGCTTGAGCGGCGCGCTCACCGGCGTCTGGGCCGAACGCCTGGACCGTGCCGCCTTTCTGAACGCGATCAAAGCGAGACGCTGTTACGCAACGGCCGGGCAGAAAATCCTGATCGAATTCACGATCAACGATCAGATGATGGGTAGCTCGCTGGTTGTCGAGGACGACCCGGTGTTGAAGTGGCGCGTCGTGGGCGAAGCGGGCCGGGAATACATCCTGCGCGTCCACCGGGACGGGCGTCTGATGCACGACGACCGGTTCATCGGCCAGACCCGGGGAGAGCGAAGAGAATTCCAATTGCGCCGGTATCGCCCCGGAAAGCACTACTACTACCTCGAAGTCCTGTCACCCGACCCCATCCCCCAATACCCGAACAACGTCGCGCACGCCATGGGCGCCAGGGGATGGAGCACACCCATCTGGGTGGAGACATCGGAATGACCGCCGCCGTGGTTCACGCGCCCTAAGCATGGAAAAAAAAGGGCGGCCCCGACCGGCCACCCTTGAACATCTCCACGTCTGTCCGGGTACTTAGCGGGTCCAATTCAAATACAGGTTAACTGCGGTAAAGTTGACGATCGCCCAGATCGTCAACAGCAATCCAAGTTCCGTCCAGACGGACATCCGTTCCCTGTCCGCAGCGCGCATCGCCAGGTGCACCACACCGTAGGCCATCGGAATCAGCAGCAGGTTGTTGGCGTTGGCCCCGATCAGCACCAGGGCAAGCGGCGTATCGGGAGTTGCAACGGTCACACAAAGCCACAGAAACGGAAAGCCGATCTGCAATGCCCGCAGCAACCGAAGACGGACCTCGTCGCTATCCAGCCTGGCGACGCCCGTCTGCCTCAGAAAATCCACGCTGATGCGACCTGAACTGGCCGTAAACACGAGCAGCGTGGAAAACAGCGTGCAGAAAGCGCCGAACATGAACACGTTTTTCGTCCACGGACCGATACTTCGGGTAAAAATCAGCGAAACCTGCTCCACGACCTCCATGCCCTGGGGGACCACGTTCAGCTTCTTCAATATCGAGGCCCCAAGCAAATAGTAGGCGCAGGTAATCACCAATGCGATCCCGGTGCATACCAGCGCGTCGGTCTTCAGCACCCGCATCCAGCCCCGATACCGCGCCCGCCATTCGGGCGTATCCTCCCGGGGCCCCACAAAATCCGCGTATCCCTTCTCCCGCACCCAGTATGGATACATAAACAACTCCACCGCAGTCGCGCCCACGGACCCCATCACGGCCAGGGCCACAAACGCCCCGTCCGCGGGCAGGGCAAAGCGAAACCCCGATAGGACCTCCTCGCCCCCCACGGCGTATGGCGTCGCCTGCATCGCCAACACCGACCCGATTACGACAAGGCTGAAGCCCGCGACCAGTATGGTGATCATTCGCTCCAGATCGGCGTACAAGCCCCTGTAAAGCAGCGCAGAGATGGCCGCAAAAATCAGCACGGCCCACACGTTGTACGGGACGCCGGGAAAGAGGGTTACCATCAGTCCGGCCACGGACCCAAGGATGCCGATCACGGCAATCATCACCGAAAAATAACCCAGAACGCACAACCATGCCGCCCAGGAGGTATTCACCAGCCGTATCCCGGGCACGCGGTCCAGTACCTGTATCGTCGTGCTGTTGTGCAAAACGCACTGGCGCCCGAGTTCAAGTTGAATGAAGAACTTGATCACGCAAGCCAGGATCACCCCCCAGAGAAACGCGAAGCCCACCTCCGCCCCCATGCGCGTGGTCACCAGCAACTCGCCTGAGCCGACGACCGAACCCGACACAACCACGCCCGGTCCGATATTCCGCAGCAATCCCCCCACGCCCCGCGGCGCCTCTCGAACCGGCCGCTCAGCTGTATTCTCCATAAACGAACCCCGCGACTTTATCCGACACTGCACAGTTTACGATGAGCCGAATGCCGCATGCCCGGACGAGGCCGGCACACACCCCGCGCCTGGCATTAGTAGACCGGCAGATAGCGTTCACGCTCCCACTGGTCGACGTGCAGATGGTACTCCGCCCACTCTTCGCGCTTCACCTGCACGTAATAGTCAGCATACTCCGTACCCAGCGCTTCCCGGACCACATCGTCGGCCGCCAGGTGATCGGCCGCCTCCGCGAGGGTACCCGGCAGCAGGTCGATACCCCGCGCTTGCAACTCGCTCTCGGGCACCTCGTAGAGATTGCCCTCGTTGCGCTCGCCCGGTTCCATGCGGTTTTCGATGCCATCGAGCCCGGCCGCCAGCATCGCCGCGGCCGTCAGATATGGATTGGCCGCCCCGTCGACGGCCCGATTCTCGATACGGCCCGCGTCCGGGATTCGAATCATCTGTGTCCGGTTTGATCCGCCATAGGTGATGCAGATCGGCGCCCAGGACGCGCCCGAACGCGGTGCGCCCCTCGTGAGGCGCTTGTAGCTGTTCACCAGAGGCGCGGAAACGGCCGAAATCCCCTTTGCATGGTTAAGGATCCCTGCCATAAACCAGTAGGCTTCCTTCGACAGGCCGTTTTCATCCGCCTCGTCGAGGAACAGGTTCGTCCTGTTCTCAGGATCCCACAGGCTCAGGTGATAATGCGCTCCGCTTCCCGTGAGATGAGAAAACGGCTTCGGCATAAAGGTCGCGTGGTATCCGTGCCGCTCCGCGTTTACTTTCACCATCCATCTGAAAAAGGTCTGTCGATCGGCGGTCGTCAGCGCGTCGGAATAGGTCCAGTTGATCTCGAACTGGCAATTTGCGTCTTCGTGGTCGTTGGCATAGGGTTCCCAACCCAGTTCCTGCATATATCCGATCAGCGTGGTCATCACATCCAGGTTGCGATGCAAGGTTACGAGATCGTAGCAGGGCTTCTCCAATGTGTCCAGCGGATCGGCCAGCGCATAATTGTTCCGGTCGTCTTTTTTCAGGAGGATGAACTCCGCTTCCACGCCCAGATTCAACCGATATCCCTTCGCCTCCGCCCGTGCAAGTTGCCGTTGCAGAATCGTGCGCGGACAGTACCCGAAAGGCTCTCCCTCGACCTGGATATTGCCCGCCACCCACGCCGTATTCTTGCGCCACGGCAATACGGTCATTGAATTAAAATCCGGTATATTCATCATATCGGAATCGTGCGGCCCCTGCCCCATATTCCCGGCCGCGAACCCCGCGAATCCCGCGCCATCCGAGGCCATATCGTCAAGGTGTGTGACGGGCACCACCTTGGCCTTTGGCATCCCGCCCATCTCCACAAACGAACACAGAAAGAAGTCTACTCCATTCCTGGCTACGAATTCTTTTACCTGGTCCAGCGTCATCGTCTGATCTCCCTCAAAAATCAAGGTTGGGAATTCTTGCCCTCGCCTTCTATTGCCGTTGCGAGATGACTCGCCTCGGCCAACTGATCCAACTCGTCCTGATAATTTGCTCTCTCGTGTCTGATCTGCCAGAATGTGTACGCTATCCACAAGCCAAGACAAAACACGAAGAGAGGAACCTCGTACCCGACAAAGGGATACATCGGACCCACGTCGGCCGGATTCCCCACCCACGTGTCTATCAAACCCGTGCTCATCTGCCGCCTCCTTACATTGGTGTGTTTACAAATACGAGTCGTTTCATTCGGGACCGCAAGCGAAGCGTCTCAGATCGGGAATTGACGGATTTCCAACCTGCCCTGCTCGTTGGAAATGGCGATCGCCACCGATATCGGCTCTCGGCGTCAGAACAGACCGACGGTCTGTCCCGCTTCATCGAAATCGATCGCTTCTGCCGAAGGCTTTCGTGGAAGCCCGGGCATCGTCATGACGTCACCCGTGAACACCACCACAAAACCGGCCCCTGCAGACACCCGCACGTCGCGGATGGGCACGTCGAAACCCGTGGGTCTTCCCTTCAGCTTCGGATCGGTCGAGAGCGAATACTGTGTCTTGGCCATGCACACCGGCAGACGCCCGTAACCCTGTTCATCGAGCCTTTTGAACCGGGCTCTCAAGCGCTTGTCTCCCATAATATCGTCGGCGCCGTAAATTTTCCGGGCTACAATTCGTGCTTTATCCCACAACCGCCGATTATCAGGATAGAGAAGGGTGAAATCGGAGGTCGCCGTCTCTGCTGCTTCAACCACCGCGCGTGCAAGCGCTTCGGCCCCGACCCCGCCTCTCGCCCAGTGTTCCGATGGCACGATCGGGACTCCCAGGCAGACGGATTTTTCCTGTATTAACCTTACTTCTTCGGACGTGTCAGACAGAAAGACGTTTACGGCCACGACAACGGGCAAGTCGAAAAGCCGGATATTCTCGATATGCTTCTTCAGATTCTCCAACCCCTTTTCAGTCGCAGACATGTTGGGCAGTTCGAGCTGCCTGACCGGAATTCCGCCATGGTATTTCAACCCACGGACGGTGGCCACCAGCACAACCGCGTCGGGCCGGATGCCAGCCTGCCGGCACTTGATGTTCAGGAACTTCTCCGCGCCAAGATCCGCGCCGAATCCGGCCTCGGTCACCGTATACTCGGAAAGGCGCATCGCCAGCTTGGTCGCAATCACCGAATTGCAGCCGTGCGCGATATTGGCGAACGGGCCCCCGTGAACAATGGCCGGGTTGTTCTCGAGTGTCTGGACCAGATTCGGCTTTAATGCGTCTCTCAACAGCACGGCCATCGCCCCGTGCACGTTGAGATCTGCTGCCGTGAGCGGTTCGTTTGCCCGCGTGTACGCCACGATGATCCGACCCAATCGCTCCCGCAGTTCCCCAAGCGATTCTGACAGGCAAAGGATCGCCATCACCTCGGATGCGACCGTAATTTCAAACCCCGATTCACGGGGATAGGAATTCCCCGTACCTCCCAGACCGATAACGGTTTCCCGCAGCGCCCGGTCGTTCATGTCCATCACGCGCTTCCACAGGATGCGCCGGGGATCGATGTCCAGCCTGTTCCGGTGATGAATATGATTGTCAATCGCCGCGGCCAACAGATTGTGGGCGACACCGATAGCATGGATATCGCCCGTAAAGTGCAGGTTGATGTCCTCCATCGGCGCAACTTGAGACGCGCCGCCGCCTGCAGCGCCGCCCTTCATGCCGAAACAGGGACCCAGAGAAGGCTCCCGGAGACAGATGACCGCTGGCTTTCCCAGCCGATTCAGCGCATCACCCAGACCCACGGTTGTGGTTGTCTTGCCCTCTCCGGCAGGCGTCGGATTGATCGCCGAGACCAGCACCAGCTTGCCCGTGGAATTTCCGGCCACGCTGTCGTAAAAGTCCATCGAAACCTTGGCCTTGTACCTGCCGTAGATTTCGAGCTGATCTTCGGGTACCCCCAATGTTTGCGCGACCTCGCCGACATGAAGCAAATCGGCTTGCCTCGCGATTTCGATGTCCGGCAACACGCCATGATCGCGCATAGGTCCTCTCTAGTTTCCCCTTTGCGCTTCATCGATTTCCACCTGAACGAGTTCGTTTGCGTCCGCCGTTTCGTTCTCGATCGTCCGGTGATCCATACCCGCCAGTTCAATTCGCCTCGGGATGCGGAGAACCCCAAGCTTCTTGAGGATTGCCCCCACGACGTAACACGGCAGAAAACCCAGCACAAAAAACATGATGACGGCCCCGAGCGTCTGTCCCCACGGCGTAATCGGCGCGTAAGCGGGATTCGCACCCGGATACCCCCAAAGTACGAATCCTGCGACGATCACCCCGATGACCCCGGCATATCCATGTACCGCCACGGCGCCCACGGCATCGTCAATTCTGAAACGGCGTTCGATCCAGTTGTGCAACTTGTAGATGCAGAACGTACCGAATGCGCCGATGAGAAGCGCCTGCATCGGATGGTACAGGTCGTTTCCCGCCGATGCCGTGATGATGCCCGCCAATCCGCCGGAGAAGGTCCAGTACGGATCGCCTTTGGACACGAAATACCCCATCATCAATCCGCCCGCAAGGGACATTAGAAAATTAAAGGTGATGGCGCTGAGCGTCGTCGGCGTAAGATAAATCGTAGTGGCCGAAAAGAACGACCGGCCGTCCGCGGGATCGATGTCCATAATGGGCACGTTGCAAGCCGCATAGAAGCCCCAGAATCCCGTATAAATCAAAAACAGCCCGATGATCACCAGCCAGGTGTTGTGCGGCGGGAAATTTCTCGGTGACCCGTCCGGCTTGAACCTGCCGATGCGCGGCCCCAGGTGATAAAGAATCGCCAGCGCGGACCCGCCGCAGATCGCGTGGATCACGCCGGACGCGTACGCATCGTGATACCCCAGTACCTGCACCATCCAACCGTCTGCGGACCATCCCCACGCCGCGTCGACTACCCACGTTACCGATCCCACCAACACCGCAAAAATCCAGAATGCGCTGGATCGGATGCGTTCAATCACCGCGCCCGAAAGAATCGATCCCGCCGTCCATGCAAACAACAGAAACGCCGCCCAGAACACGCCGTTCAACCGCGCCCAGAGCGCCGTATCGGCCCCTGTCAACCCCCCTCCATGCGGCTTTCCTCCCATATGTGTTCCCATCAGCTCATTCCAGGGCGCAGCCCATGCGGCTTCGATAAGCCCACCCGTGATCCCGGGCCCGTTTTGAACCGCGAAATAGATCCACCACCCGAAAAAATAGAACGTGACGGTTACCAGAGGAATCAGCATCGCGTTCTTCATCAGGGTGTGCATCATATTCTTCCGCCTGGACACGCCGACTTCGTACAGACAAAACCCGACATGGATCAGGAACATGAGCACGATGCATATCCAGTAATAGAACTCTGTAAACACAACGGTCAATGCACTGAGTTCGTTATCCATATCTACCCCCCGTTTAAACTTGAGGAAAACCCTCAGGCATAAGAAAGAAGCTCTTCAGACTTTGGCCGACCCTTCCGACATCCGGCAATACTTCCCGCGGTAAAACAGCAGCGGACGACCCGCGCCCGCATCGCCCGCTACAATCTCACCAACGAAAATGTCGTGGTCCCCGGCTCGCAACACGTCGACCAGCAGACACTCCACGTGGCCCAGCGCGTCCACGAAAACCGGCGCACCTGTCCGGTTCGTGGTTGTGGCCACGTTTGAAAAATCCTTGGGACCCGGTCTGGCAAACTGCGTGGAAAGCGCTTCCTGATCCTCGCTGAGAATATTCAATGCAAAAACCCTGCTTCCACTCAGATGGGCGTGCATCTGCGCCCCTTTGTCCACGGCCACCATGACCAGCGGCGGATCCAGCGACAGCGAGGTCACCGCATTGGCCGTCATCCCCCGCGATTCGCCGCCTGCAACCGTCGTCACAACGGTTACGCCGGTTGCAAAACAACCCATAATGCGGCGTTGCTCCATCGGGTCGAACGCCATTCCAATACCCTTTCAGCGAAAGCGGTGTCGCATACGGCGCCGTCCGCCGCCGGACATCCGGGCCCCTCGAACGGGGCCGCCGTGATGACCGGTGAAGAGTAGCAGATTCTGCTTTGTGATCAGGAACGCGGCCGGGTTTTCTCCGGATCGTAAAACGGAAACCGCACCACCCGGGCGGGGATGCGCTTCTGATGACCGTCCAGCCTTCCCACCTCCACTTCCACGCCGATCGCGGCGTACCCGGACGCCATGCGGCATAGCGCGATATTCTTGCGCAAAATGGGTGAGCGGCTGCCGCTGGTGATCACGCCCACGCGGCCGCGCCCATCGTAGACGCCGTCGCCGGTGGCGGCCGGTTCGTTTCCGGACACCTCCAGCCCCACCAGCGCCCGTTGCGGATGCGACCGCCTTCGAATCAGCGCCTCTTTACCTATAAAATCGTCTTTCTTGCGCTTGAGCGGAACGGTGAAGCCTATACCCGCCTCAAACGGGTCCGTCTGATCGTCAAACTCACAGCCCGCGAAGACCAGACCAGACTCAATCCGCAGCATGTCCAGGGCTTCCAATCCAAGCGGTGTCAGGCCATACGGCTGTCCCGCCTCCCAAATGGCATCCCAGACCGCAGGCGCATCGTGGGGATGGCACCATACCTCATAACCCAGTTCGCCCGTGTAACCCGTCCGGGATACGACAATTGCCGCTCCGCTGCCATCGCCAATTCGACCCACCGTAAATCGGAACCAGCCCAATTCGTCCAGTGACGGGCGGGACGGAGGCGTCCAGATGATTTCGCGCAGAATTTCCCGGCTCCTGGGGCCCTGAACGGCAAGATTGTGGAGTTGGTCGGTCGAGTTTCTGACCCATACACGCATCCCCAGGCGACCCGCCTGCTCGCGCAACCACGTACCCCCGTAATCGTCGCCGCAGATCCAGCGGAAATTCTCGGACCCCAACCGAAACAGCGTGCCGTCGTCCAGCATCCCGCCTGTTTCGTAACACATGGCGGAATAAGTCACCTGCCCCGCCGAAAGCCTGCGAACGTCGCGTGTGAGCGTGTGCTGCAACAGCGCCTCGGCGTCCGGCCCGAGAACCTCGAACTTGCGAAGCGCGGACAGGTCCATCACCACCGCCGCCTCGCGGCAGGCGTAATATTCCTCAACGACGCCCTTCCCGGTATAGCTGGCGGGCAGCCAAAAACCGCGATATTCCTCAAAATGGCGAGTCAAGGCAGAGGTGCGTTGGTGGAAGGCCGTCTCCCTCGTCAACCTCGGCTCGGCGTCTGCTGTCATCCGGTGAGCAATCCCTCTGGAAAACCGGTACCGTTCAGGGTAAACGCGGACCTGAATCTCCGTTGGCTCCCAGCCATTGGCCGGATCGATATCGTCCGGGCACGCGGACGACAGGCAGACCAGGTCCGTTAAGGCTTTCAACAGCACGTAATCGCCCGGACGAGACCATGGCTCATCCATGAAAAGGACGTTATTTCGATCGATTCTCGTATTGTAGAAAAAATTCACCGCGGGCCAGCCACGCCGGCGCTGAATCGTATACGGGTCCAATGCCACGTTGAAGTTGTCCGTACAGTTGACGTGACCGGGATAACCCATATCCTCGTAATATTTCGCGGTGCAGGCAAGCGCAAACGTATCGTGCCGCCCTACCGTATCCCGAACGACTTCGACCAGCGGCTGCATATCCTGGTCGTAAAATTTCGAAAACAGGCCCGGACCGGGATAGGCCGCGCCCATGAGCGTCCTCGTCGTGGTCGCATCCAGCCCCCGCTCGACACCCCGCTGCAATTGCCTGGCGTCGAATGCCAGAAAATCGGAACACTGGCGACCAGCGACGTCGATCACCTGGATGAACTCTCCCGCCTTGACCTCGTAGGCAATTGCCGACGCCCTTTCTACCTCCCGATCCAGGCGCATGTCACCCAGGGGCGCGGGCATAGGGGGGCGTTCGGGCATTTCTACACGGGAACGCCTGACCACGACTTCCAGGTCCGTGGGGGGATCCTGGGCATCGGCCCTCATCGGACCGCCGGGCGCCGCAATTACGCAAACGGCGTCCCTCTCGACGGCGAAACACGCTTCGGTGCCCGCTTTCGTCTCTCCACCGAAAACCTGCGCCGCCCGTGCGTCCGACAGGTCGACGCCCCTCCGCCGCAGGGCAGCATCAGCCGCCTGCGCGCTTTCGTCCCCGCGCCGGAGCGCCGCCGCGAAACCCTCCATCGCGCCGTCCGCCCGGAGGCCCAGCCTCGACGGATCGTCACCCCCGTCCGGGCCGAATACGCCCAGTTCGCAACGCTGGCGCCCTTCCACGTCCACAACCGCCAGTTGATCGCCCTGTGACAGCGCCAGGGCGATCGCCCCGCCGCCCGGCACCCGGTAGCGCTCCCTGCCCGGTGACCACCTCAGCAATCCGGTTCCCGTCATTTGGACGTTTGCAGGCATCACCCCTCATCGGCTTCGGCCAGAAGCTGCCGCGCGAGTTCCTCCTTTTCCTTACCGTCCATCTTCCTGATTTCGTTCCTCAATAACCGTTCGTTCACGGACTGGTTCCAATAATCCAGGGAGTCAAAACCCAGCAGCACGCTCTTGCCCACAAACTGGCGGAGGACCTCGTTGGTTGGGCCCATCACCCAACCGGCCTTACCGTCACGCAGGTATCGTTCGATCCCCAGATCGGGTTTGTACCCGGTACCGCCACAGGCATGAAGCATCTTGTCGGAGACGTTCGCCACGTTCTTTGCCGCCGTGAACTTCACCTGCCACATCCAGTGCAGCACCTGTGCCCGGGGCAGGCAGGCGAGGTCCTCGTGGATCGACCAGTCGCACTGGTTCGTCACATCGTCCATCGCCCTGGCCATCAGGTAGACAAAGGACCGGGAGGTGTTGGTATCGATCACGGCCTCGCCCACGTAATCCTGGATCGTCGGATAGTCCGCCACCCGCATACCCACGTCCGCGTGCCGTCTGGCGGTCGTGTGTCGCGTGGCGATATCGATCATCCCCAAAGAAATGCCGTTCCAGCAAGCCGATGAGCACAACAGGAAAAACGGATCCACCGTTTCGTCGTTCGAATTCGCCCCGTCGCCCACGGGCCCGACCAGCCTGCCCTCCGGCATCGTCACGTTGTCGACCTCAAGCGTGCCGGACTGGTTCCCGCGCAGCCCCAGGCCATCCCACAGGGACGGCTCGGCTTTCACCTCGTCGGCCATCACGAGAAAACAGGACAGATTCGAATAATCCCCCGCGAAATCCGGACTCGTCGTCTGCACGATGTACCAGTCGGCAAAACCCGCGGACGTCGTCCACGACGCCTTTTTCCGCACCTTCCAGCCGTCCGCCACCCGCTCGGCCCCGGAAGATATCGGATACCAGAAATGAGAACCCGTCTCCGGGTCCGAGTAGGATAACGTGCCTACCAGCACGTCTTCGTCGAGGCGTTTCATGAGATCCTGGAGGGTCGGGTTGTCGTGCGCCCGGAACAACGCCGCGGCCACGGCCCCGATGTGCATGGTATAACACATCGCCGTACTGGCGCACCCGTACCGCGCAAGCGTCTCCACCACCATCGCCGTACACGTATGGTTTTCCCCCAACCCTCCCCACTCCCGGGGTACGTTCAATCCGAGCAGGCCCAGCGAAGCCATCGCCTCGAAGTTTTCCCGCGGAAACACAAGGTTGCGATCGCTCTCTACCGCGTTATCCCGCAGCGTTGTCCGGCAAAGTTCGATCAGTTTCTCCTGTAGCGCCTCCTGCTCAGGTGTCAGTACCCATTGGGGGTCCCAGTCGTAGTCCATACCCCAGAACGCCTCCGGGCCCCACATCTTTGTTTTGCTCATAATGCCTCCCCGGTTTTAGCTGATGCCGGCAATCAGAGTCGAACGCGCCCTGGGAGAAGCACGCCGTCTGAGAATGACATAAGACACGTATTAAAAAGGAGTCACAACGATTTCCGCCGACAGCGCATCACCGGACTGCTCGCCGGTCGGTCTTTCGCAGGAGCGTTGCCGTGCGGCCGCCCGGCGCACCGCAGCAGACTCTTTGCACTGGTTACCCGGAGGACCCGGCATCGTCTTCAAGCTTTATTCCGTATGCATCTCTGAGTTCCATAATTGGATGCTTCCCGGACATTTGAAACTTGACAAGCAGTTCCCGTGCAATCATGTCACGCTCCTGCTGGTTGCCGGGCAATGCCATATCTTCGGGAACCAGAACCCAGCCATTGATATTCCGGTCGAATACCGCGGGCTTTCCGTCTTCGTATCCCATATGTACATCTTCCAGCCAGTTCAGGTCACGCCACCCCATCAACTCGATGTATCGCTTCAAGAACGGCGTCAGGAGCGTATAATCCGGAGGCAGGTTTACGTCGTACCGGTATCCAATGTGCTGTCCGATTTCTTTTTCGCGGTCCGAGTCCAGACCCCTGGACTTCAGGTAATAGTTCACGTCGTTGGCTTCGTCCATCGAATTCTCCTTGCCACCGCCGCAACCACCCGGGTGGCGTGCGGCCACGGCCGGACCTGACGATCACTGTGCGGTCCTTTTCGGAGGTCAGTACCTGTTCATTTCGGGATGTCCGACGGTATAGCGGGTGCCTGCCAGCGGCACCTCCGCCATGGCGGATGCCTCCATTGTGAGCGCGGCAAGATCCTCCGGCTCCAGGGAATGCACATCCGTCTTTCCGCAAGCCCTGGCGAACATCTGACATTCGATGGCCAGGGTATGCAGGAAGTTGAATACCCGTTCGGCCGCCTCGTCCGGGTCCAGACGGCTTCGCAGCACCGGATCCTGAGTGGCCACGCCCACCGGACACAGTCCGGTGTGGCAGTGATAGCAGGAACCCGCCGGTACGCCGACCGTGCCCTCGTAATCCGCCTCGGGAATATCCTTGTTGCAATTCAGCGCCACCATCGCCGCCGTGCCGATGGCCACCGCGTCGGCGCCGAGCGCCAGCGCCTTGGCAAGGTCGGCTCCGTTGCGAATCCCGCCTGCATAGACGAGCGTAATCTCCCCGGTCTTGCCCACGTCGTCCAGGGCCTTTCTGGCCTGCCTGATGGCCGCAATGCCCGGTACGCCCGTCTCCTCGGTGGCCAGGTGGGGACCCGCGCCCGTTGACCCCTCCATTCCGTCCATATAAATGCTGTCGGGGCCCGTCTTCGCCGCCATCCGCACATCGTCGTAAACCCGAGCCGCGCCAAGTTTCAACTGAATGGGAATCTGCCAGTTGGTCGCCTCGCGAATCTCCTCGATCTTCAACGCCAGATCGTCGGGCCCCAGCCAGTCCGGGTGCCGCGCCGGCGAACGCTGATCGATCCCCGCCGGCAACGAACGCATCTCGGCCACCTGGTCGGTCACCTTCTGGCCCATCAGATGTCCGCCAAGCCCTACCTTGCATCCCTGACCGATAAAAAACTCCACGCCGTCGGCGAGACGCATATGGTGTGGATTGAACCCGTAGCGTGACTGAATGCACTGGTACAGCCATTTCTCCGAATACCGGCGTTCGTCGGGCAGCATGCCGCCTTCTCCGGAACATGTCGCCGTACCCGCCATCGTGGCCCCTCTCGCCAGCGCCACCTTCGCCTCGTAGGACAGCGCCCCGAAGCTCATCCCCGTTATGTAGACAGGAATATCCAGCACCAGCGGCCGCCTGGCCATAGGCCCCAGGACCGTCCGGGTTTCACATTTTTCACGGTACCCCTCGATCACGAACCGGGTGAGCGTGCCCGGCAGAAACGTCAGGTCGTCCCACGATGGAATCTGCTTGAAGAGCGCCATACCGCGCATACGGTACCGACCCAGATTCGCCTTGATGTGTATATCGTCGATCACATGGGGCGGAAACATGAAATTCCTGCCCAGAACCTGCGGGTTCCGGTCGGACCTTCCATTGTCGTGGCCATTATCTCTACGCGCTTCCATAAGACAATACTCCCGGCTTCGCATCTGGGGGATGACGGCCTTGTCCCCGTCGATTCGCCGATTACGGGGCGCACTAAAGCGTTTCGTTGTATTTGCGGACGGGAAATTGCTAGATGATACGGCAAGGGCGCGTCATGTCAAAGAGGGAAACAGTGCGGAGGCAAACGTGGAGGGCACAGGCGTTTCGGGATTCTCATATGCCATGTTTTCGTTAATGGCCAGCGGGCGAAAGGATGTTGTCTTGCTCTTTGGCAGACCCGTGTCTGATGTATCGTGGGGTATGGTCGTTGTCGACGGCGGCGACGTGAAGCCCGGCATTTCAACTTTCTTTCGATGCGAGATAGAGTCCACGATCTCTCATCAATCCGTGTTTGTCGAATCTTGGCCGGAGTCCCTCATCGGCCAGAATCTCGAGAAATCGCTCGCTGTCGAACAATGCCAATTTGTGGGTGTCCCGGAAGTACCGTACGCCCTTTTTTGTGGATAGAAGAAAATGGAAGTCGAGAACGGCCAGGTTTCCGCGACGCCTGCTCACGTTGTGCCTGGAGATTCTGACACCCTCTCCTTCCATGGTGCCACCGTGGATCGATCCCGGCCGAAATGTTTTCTTCGAGTAAAAGGGCTCTATGACAAGGATGCCACCCGGTTTCAGATGTTTTGCAAAACACGCGATTGCTCTCTTCAGATTCCGGTAGGTTCTTACGTAGGCGATTGAGCTGAACAGGCAGACGACGGCGTCGAAGCGTCGCTTCATGTCGAATAAGGTCATGTCGCGGCGAAGGAATGAGACACCAGGAATCTTTTTGCGGGCAACCTTCAGCATTTCCGGATTCAGATCGATTCCCGTTACACGATAGTGTTCGCGCAGAAACCGGGTATGTCCCCCGGTTCCGCACGCGACATCCAACAGGGCGTTGCCTGATGACAACCGATGCGTTTGGATCAATTGATGAACCCGTTCCGCCTCGGCGCGATAGTCCTTCCACTGATACATCACGTCGTAGAACGGCGCCAGTTCAGCCCACATCTTTTCGGTTTCTTTCGGTGCCACGTCAGCCCCCCACCTCTACCGAAACCACGCGATGCGGTCGCTTACCTAGCCAGGAAATGATACGTGGCGCCCACATGGAACTGGTAATCGGAGGTTAGCTGGCTTTCGTTCACGTTCTGGTAAACGGGAAGCGGCAACCTCGCTTCGAGGCTCAGATTCTCCATTGCCCGTACGCCCAGCTTCGGCGCAAGATAAAGCCACGTGCCCCCGCGTTTTCGGGCTATCTTTCCATATTGGAAATAGTCGCGAGCCGTGTGAACGTGGTTCAGGCTGAGACCCGCAATAAACATGTCTCCATGCATATATTCCATTGAAAAGATGCCCTGAAACTCGTTCCCGTATTTGTAGCCATATACATTCTCGCGGGAAATAATGCGTGTGAAAAGCATACCGGAGAAAAACAGGTTGTCGAAGGCGCGCGACAGACTAACGGAGAAGATGGGGTCCATGCTGCCGGAACCCACCTGCAGCAAGTCGGCGAACCGCTGGCCATACTCATCGACCGCATGGGTCGACCCGTTCGCGAGCTTGACGCCTGCCGAAAAAAGCAGCCCAGGCAATGCTTCCGGCAGAGGCGGAGCAAAGTTCAACATCAGGACAACGTCGCCGAGACCGGCGGCACTCCGGACATACTCGCCGCCCAGATACTGGTTGTCGTACTGACCCGGAAGAAGAAATTTGTCGTTGGTTATGGAACGAAACGGAAGAACAACGGCAGCTCCGAACCATTCGTTGACACCATAACTTGCGAACACCGACACCGTTGAAATGCTGGTCACTTCCTGGTTGACGTTGGGGATCGGCCCTGTACCGAACATCGCATCGCCCAGAAACTCATGCTCGTAGTTCACGCTCAGAACGAAAAGATCCTGGGTAATCAGACTGCCCTGGAGCATTCTCCCGCCCGGGAGCACGGGACGACGTCAACTCACGCCTGGTTGCGCCGGCACAGATTTGTTTCCCGGAACCAGGTGGGTAAAAAGGACCAACGCCAAAACCGGTAAAACCCGTTTCATCGTCCACGCTCCTCAAGCATTGTGGTTGGCGTTCAATAAAAACTAGCCCTTCAATGCCTTATCCAGCAATTTTCTGAATTTTCGAAAGGAAGCGTACCCGGAAAATAGGACCTCCCCCCGGCCGTCTACGATCACCACGGTGGGTGTAAGCCGGGTCTCGAAGGCCTCGAACACTCGCCCATCCGTATCGATATAGCTGTGCAGAGATTCTTTCCTGCCGGCAAAATAGGTCTGGATCTCCTCCGCGCTGTTCTTCCACGCGATGCCGAAGACCTGGACCTTCTCTCCGAATTTCTCCCTTAACTTGAAGACATGCTTCATATCCTTCTTACATGTCGTGCACCAGGTGGCCCACAGATAAATGAAGGATGTCTTTCCTTCGCAAACCTCCGCCAGACTCAACGTATCACCCTCGAGCGTGACGACCTGCACCAGAGGCAACGGATTGGAATTTTCGTCATTTGCGAACCCGATATCGGGGAAACAGAAGATAAGGCCCGCCCCCAGCATAACACCGGTGATCCAGACCCGTTTCGTCCCGCCCATAATCACTCCCTTAAAGAACGGCATCCATACCCGAAAACGATGTCGCCGGCCGACCGATTGATAGATCACCTTTTGACGATTTCCTTGTACACCACGCGAATCCGATGGTTGAACGTATCGGCGATGTACAGATTCTCGTCCTGATCGAGCGCGACCCCATAGGGATTCCTGAGTTTTCCCCATCGGGGATGGTCGCTGTCGCCCTTGAAACCCGGCTCACCACACCGGCCGGCCAGGGTGGTAATGATACCGCCGGTATCCACCTTGCGGATGCAATGGTTACCGGTATCGGCAATGAACAGGTTTCCCTCCGCATCGACGACCACGTCGCTGGGGCGCGAAAGGTTGGCCTCGGTCGCCGGTCCGCCATCTCCCGAATACGTTCCGGCAGTCGGGCCGATACTGCCGCCGCCGGCCACCGTGCTGACCCTGCCGTTGGTGTCCACCATGCGGATGCGATTGTTGAACGTATCTGCGATATAGAGGTTGCCCCGGATATCCAGGGCAATCCGGCCGGCGGGCTGCGCCGCGTCTCCCGTCGGCGCATAGAGGTCGGCCAGAATGGCAGGGCCACCGTCGCCGGCAAGTCCTTCCCGTCCGGTTCCCGCAATCGTCGAGATCAAACCGTTCAAATCCACCATACGAATGCGAAGGTTGCCCTGATCCGAGATATACATACGGCCGGATTCGTCGAAGGCCGTGGAACTCGGAAGATTCAACGAGGCCTCGAGAGCGGGGCCGCCGTCGCCCCCGAAACCGCGTTCGCCCCGGCCGGCGATGGGTTCGACGCGGCCCGTGGTGAAATCATACCTCAGGATCCTGGAATTCTGCCAGGCCGAAAGGATCAGCCGTCCCTGAGGATCGAATGAAATATGGGTCGGGTGGTCGATGCCCACCCGCAGCGCCGGACCCGCAGGCGCATCGCCCGGTTCGCCGTTGCCGATAAGAGGACGGACGACTCCGTTGTGGATCTCAAGAACGCGATTGTTGTTCCAATCCAGAATGTACGTCCGCCCGTCGGGACCGACAGTCATATCCTGGGGAAAATACAGGTGCGTATCCAGAGGACCCAATCCCGTGGCGTTCCTGCCTGCATCTCCGGTGCCGGCGAGGGTGATCATGATCCCGTAGGGCAACCCCGGGTACTCTTCGTACAGATCATCGTCCACGGTGGGCGGCGTTTTGCCGCAGTCAGCCACAGAGAGGAGCAGGCCGAACGCAAGCAGGTACCGCGCCCACACATGTTCGAGGATTCTCTTCATCCGTATTTGTACGACCTCTCCAAGTTGAGCAGAAACGGCGCCTATCCGAGCCAGGAACGATACCTAACAAAAATAGGTACAATGAAGCACCGATTCAACCCCGAAATTGAACCAGATCTCAAAATGGGGCGCGCCGAACGGGAATCTCTGGACCCGGCGATGGTCGGCGCAAGTCGATCGATGATACAACCGCGTGCTTTTATACGCCCGAAAACGCCTGATATTCTGCCAGTGGCTGGCTCATCCGGTCGTCGACCTCCGTTAACGCAAGGCGCATGCGAACCGTGCGACGACTGCCGGGTACGAGGTCGTCGCCGAAGAGAGAAAAATCAAATGCGCTGTAATCCGTCATGCGATCGGCTTCGTCCGCAACGTGGTAACGGGTACTGATGGCATAGCAGTCCTCTTCCGTAGACATCAACACGACCCCCAGCCGATTCCCGGGGGCCGTCAGGAAGGAAAACGGATACCCGTAATACCTCACCGGGCACATCTGGACAGTGGGCGAGTTGCTCTCACTACGATTCCAACGTCCGTCTACGCAGCGCCTCGCGGCATGCGGGTCCCGTGGAAACACAATGACGGTTCCTCGAAAGACGTCGTTCACCATGGGAACGACCCGTTCGGGGTCCACGCTCGCGCGGCCGTACCGGCTTCCGTGGAGATAGATGTGGGGTCGTAACGCCTTGTCGAAATAGTTGGAAAGGAAGAGCTCATATCCCGCATAGGTCCCGTCACACCTCACCGTCACCGTCAGGTCGATGTGATTCGGCTCGCCCACCTCGTAGCGGGCGGTCAACGCGCCCTGATGGGTTTCAGTGGCGGCCCAATGCACCTCAACGGCGTTGTCCCGGGCTTCGACGGTGCGGTCCATCAGGCGCGGTTGGTCCAGACCCTGATGAACGGCAAATAGCCGAAACAGGTTCAATGCCGAATATTTCGGATGGATCACCTGTCTCCCTGTGTTCCTTTCCGTTAGTGTCCAGACCCCGTGATAGTCTCCCGATGCCCGAATTTCGCCGGTCATGGCTTCCGTCTCGAATTGATATGTATCGGTGCCGGCATCGTATACCAGTTCGGCCATGTCGATCTCTCCGTTTAAGACTGACGTGCAACCACGAGTTCCTCGATTCGTTCCGCAATCGCGTCTGTCAGGGTCTCCAGACAGCCCGGGGCCAGGCTCGACGGCTCCTCCTGGTAAAGGCCCTTGCCGTACGCGTCTTTCCGCAACAGATAAGCGACCTGTAAATTGCCCGAAAGTGGAGAAACCAGAATCACGAACCCGGGAAATCGCCGGCGCAACTCGACCTGCAGAAAGCTGTACGGTTCCCCGCCGCAGGTCACCCAGATCGCGTCTCCCATTCGATAGACGGAGAATCGATACGGGTATGTCTCGCCCGGCGGCAGGTTCGCGATCCGCGCCAGCCATCGCCTCGCCCGCTCCGCCCGGGCACCGCACGATCGGGCCTGCGGGGCGTCTCCGGCCGCGTCGGCTTCCCGCTCGGCTTCCGACCACCGTGCCAGATCCGCCAGGAGCGCTTCACGGTCCGGCTGTTTTTTCATCGGGAGGTCCACGGAATATACGCCGCCGGAAATGACCGAAACGCCGCGCAAACGCCCATCTCCGAATCCCACGTGCGCCCATGCACCCAGCGTGGCGCCTGAGATCACGGGACCCTGGTATTCGAAATCCGTGCCCGGCGGACCCATGGACATGACCACGGACAGCGCCGCAAACCCGAGCTGGCGTCCGTTCTTCTCAGCGACTTCCGGATCTCCCAAAAATCCGTCTCTCGGCCCCAGATCCCCGCATGGCGCCAGGGCGAACGTGCAGGGCGCCCCGGTTACCCTCTCGACTTCCTCCCGCATCGCACCCACGTAATCCGGGCTGATCAGGGTATTTTTCCAGGCCAGCGTGGTCGGATGGCATCCGTAATTCACCACCGTCGCAGTGGTCCTGCCCTCTCCGTCGCTTATCCGTCCCACCAGCAGCGTATCGTCACCCTCACCCTCCGGATTATACCCGCATACGTAGCCTCCGAAGACTTTATCCCGATAGTCCCTGTCAGCCGCCATGTTGCAATGCCCGCGCGCATAGGTAATCAGCACCTCCCGCATACCCGCCAGCGCCTCCCCGCAGGCCCGCGCCAGCTTTTTCTCCACGTCCTTCAGAAACGGCTCGATCAGTTCGCCTCCCGGCAATTCGAAACGATCCGGCGCGTACCATCCGGAGGAATGGGTGTGGGAGTACGTCACGTCCACCCGATCCTGCCCCACCCCGGCGGCAACGCTGAGCGAATCCACGAGCGCCGCGTGCTGCTGAGCCACCAGGCCGACCAGGTCCACGTGCGCCCGAACCAGCCGTATTTCTCCGGGTGCGTCCACCGGCCCGAAAACCAGCACGTCACCCGGAATCGAACGATGAACGCCCGTTGCCCTGTCGTGCCTGGCCGCGCCCCACATCCGGTGATAAATCCCCACCGGCGGCGTTATATCCACACGGGCGAAACCGAGCCGAACCCTGGAGGTCGGGGCCGGCACTTTTCTTCGAACCATACTGACCCTCTCTGTGTTATCAATGATGGATGCAGACGTATATCGATCTGTGCACGCGCCAGCTACCCTCTCCCACCGTCGCCGTTCCCGGCCACTATCGCAACTGATACGCGATCGCGTAGGCCGTCTTGTGCGCGCCCGAACGGTTTACCTCCGACCGATGCCACGTGTAATTCGAGAAAAACGCGGCGTCCCCCGGCTGCATCGACAACACGACTTCCCTGGATAGGTCCAATCCCTCTGTCGGAATGCGCCAGCGGGTGAACGGTTCGGCCGTCCGGGCGGCATAATAATTGGGCTCATCGTAATAACGCTCGTGGGTTGTCAGGGTCCAATCCCTGTGAGTCCCGGGCAGAATACCCAGCGCGCTGGCGTCGACTCCTACTTCATCCAGCGCGATCCAGGCATTGCAACCCTGCCTCGGCTCGATCTTCCAGTAGTAGGAATCCTGGTGATAGAACGACTGGCCGTCGATTGCCCGGTTCTTGATTAACGCCTGATCCGTAAAACGCTTCACCTGACCGCCCAGAAGCCGGGACATCGCCCCCTGCAAATTGACGTGGTCCGCAACCTGCCGGAAGACGGCCTCCTGTCTGGCGGGTCTCTGGACGCCGATCGGCACGAACTCGTCCCTCGTGTTGCGGAACTTCACGGGATCCAATATCTGAAAATGCAGATCCGGCCAGTCGTGCTCTCCCTCCAGTAATTCCAAAAGCCGCTTCCGCACCGCGGCCGCCTCAGCTGCCGAAATCAGCCCCTGTACGGTGGTATATCCCTCTTCCTCGTACTGCCGCAATTTCGACTCGTCCAGTTCCATGTGACGTTCTCCTGATCACCTGCGTTTATCATAACGCTATAGCGGATATGGTGTCGCCGCGTGCAGGGCCCACGTCGAATAATCCAGAATCATCCCTCACTCTCGACCCTTCCCACCGCGTATCCCATCCCCGTTGCACCGAACCCGTTTCCGGTATACCAGCACCTGTATTCGTCGCCGCATTTAACGACACTCACGTAACACCGTTGCTTGTCGTCGAACGCGCCCGGCGCGCCCACGCCCAACTCCCCGTCGGACCCGCTTTCGCACCAGCGCCATTCCTGTCCGTCGGGTCCGACCAGACTCCTTATCCGATAGGCCGTACCAAACGTGTTCACCCACATCCTGTAACCGTCAGGTTCCCGCAAGACGAAGGGCTTTGAACAGATGTACTCGTAGGGTTCGGTGTCGAAACCCCTTGGACTGACCATCAGACCATTCAGCGGCTTGGCCCACGTCAACCCGTCTGCCGAAACCGCGTAACCGACCCCTATGCGGGGTATCACATCACCGTGGCCCGTCCTGGCGCCCTCGGGCCGGGCGAAATAGGCCCCGATAGCCGTATAATACATATGGTACCGATCGCCGTCGTGCAAGACAAATACGCTTCCGGTTCCCTCTCGGTCCCAGTCCCGGTCCATCAGCAAAATCGGTTCTTTTTGCAGGTAATCAAAACGGTATCCGCCGTCTGCGCTGAACGCCACGCCCGTGGTGTTGGGCAGTTTGCCGTCCGCCCTGGGTTTCCCCCACCCGCAGAAATACAGGAGCCATGGGCCGTCTTCCCTGGGAACCACGAACGGGAACCCCGGCCCCTGATCGTTATACGCCGTGCCGGGCTGCCGGTCCAGCACGGAGCCCAGCGGCCGCCAGTCGTTCGGCGCATCAATATGGCTCTCGGCCAGCAGATTGTGATGGTACCCATCCGTTCCGGTTCCCCAGTAATACATCCGGTATCGATCTCCGACCTGGACAACATGCGCGGCGCCGGCGCGCCGGCTATCCATATCTGCGTGCAGCTGACCCGGCGCGACCACCGGATTGTCGCCGCTGAACCTCCAGACTATCCGTCTGGAAAGCGGGTTCCGTTCCATTAATCACCTCCACGGGGAAAGATGCGGGAGTAGCGCGATGTGGGTCTGAAGCCCGTCAGGCTCGGCGAAGCACCTGGCCGTACCGCTGTCCCGTGACAGCGCCGTCCCTTACTGTGAAGCCGCCGTTTACCAGCACGTGCCGCATACCCACGGCTGTCCGATTGGGCTCTAACGTGGTTCCTCTCTCGGCAAACATACTCGGATCGAAGACGGCCAGGTCCGCCCGCGCACCCTTGCGTATCGCGCCGCGGTCGGTCAGCCCCAACCGCGCGGCCGGCAGCGACGTCAACCTGCGCACGGCCTCCTGCGGATTGAGCAGCTTCCGTTCGCGGACGAAATGACGGTAAAACCATGATGCCCACGTATAGGCGCCGTGGAAAGTATTATCCTTCAACGGGCCGTCCGCGGCCAGCGCGGTCGCATCGGATCCGACCATGCAGAACGGGTGTTCAAATGCCGGTCGAACGTCCTCCTCGCGATAACTGAACGCGATCACCATAATTTCGTGCAGATAGTCGATTCCCGCATACAAAATATCGCAGATGACGTCAATGGCATTGCCGGTTCCGGCGGCAGTGAGTTCGGCAATACGCTTTCCCGTCAGTTCCGGCTGCGCGGGGGAGTGGAAGATGACGATCCGTCCCCAGTCGCCCTGCGCCAGCGCAGCAACGATACTCTGATAGCTTTCCATCTCGCGGCGGACGGACGGATCCCGCAGCCGCCTCGCGATGTCTTTTGAACGTCCCTCCAGCGCCCATGGCGGCAGAGCGGCGCTCAAGTTGGTGGTCCCGAAGAGCCGTGTATGCATATCGAACTGCACGTCCAGCCCGCTGCTGCGCGCCCGGTCGACCTGCTCGAGCGCCTGTTCGACCGCCCACCGGCCGTCTTCCGCGAGCCTGGCAACGGACGAAATATGCGAGATCTGCAGGGGCGCGTCTGCCGTTTCGGCCGTGCGAATCGCCTCCGCGACGGTCTCCTCCGCCTCTCCCACACGGTTGCGGGTATGGGTCGAGTAGATCCCGCCGTATTCGGCAGCGATCGCGCACAGCTCGGAAATCTGTCTCTCGGGGCAATCCCGCTCCGGACCGTATTCAAGGCCCGTGGAATATCCCGCCGCCCCCTCCTCCATCCCCTGCGCCAGCAGGCGCTTCATCGTCCTGTGTTCGTCCGGCGTGGACGGACGATCCACCGCCTCGCAGACCGCCAGTCTCAGATTTCCGTTGGGCACCAGCGTCATGACATTTACGGCCGGACGCTGCGCCTCCAGGCGATCCAGGTACTCGCCCATGGTGCGCCAGTCAATCTTATGCTCGGCTCTACATCCGTATATGTTCGCCCTGGCACGCGCAGGGTCGCCAATCGGCGCGCACCCATGCCCGCAGTTCCCCACCACCTCGAGCGTTACGCCCTGCAAGACCGAACTCACCGCCCGCGGGTCCACGACCAGGGTGAAATCGGAATGACTGTGAATATCGATAAACCCGGGCGCCACGTAGCAGCCGGCCGCATCCACACACGGTACGCCCTCCGGCCGCCGGAACCGGCCGACGTCGACGATCCGGCCGTCGGCCACGGCCACGTCGGCCCGGACCGGCGGGCTACCCGTACCGTCAACTACCGTCCCGCCCGAAATCACCATATCCATGGTATTTTTTTCGATTCGCGAACCTGATGGAACCAACTCGCCCATACTAAAAAAACAGTCTCGCAAGGTAACGCCATTACGAGACCGTCCCGACACCTGGCACCAATACTGAAAGCACTTACCTGTTACTCCCTTCAAGCAACCGCAGGTCGGCCTTTATTAGAAGATTCACGATATCCAAATGCCCATTCTCGTAAGCCAAATCCTGTGCGGTTTTTCTGTCCGGCGAATCGTGAACCTGTTGGGGATACGTACGATTAAGATATCCGATCCTCTTAGGCGTGCGGCTGTTTGCGTCGACACCGGCGTGTCCACGTCGATCATAAAGGCGACTTCGAGTAGAGCCACTTTTTTTACGCACGTCCGCGCCTGCCTGGATCAGCGCTTTGACGATCTCCACGTGCCCCCTCTCAGCGGCGAACATCAGCGCCGTTTTCCCGTCTCTCAGCGCAAGGTTGGCGTGGTAACGGGAACGATGCGCCATGAACAGGGACTGAGGTCCGGAACTGTCGACATTTACGAACCGCTCTCGGGTAAGCTCTGGAGCCAGATGGCGGTAGATGCGCGTACGCGAATTTGCGCCTATAGTCCAAGCCCTGACATCCAGTTCCGCACCGGCCTGAATCAACGCCCGGACTACGTCCAGGTGCCCTTCCCTGGCCGCCAGCGTCAGCGGGCTTTGCCCCTGAACCGTCCTGGCATTCACGTCGTGTCCATCGTGCAACGCCCGCTGCACGGCTTGCAGGTCTCCGAGCTCTGACAATTCCATCAACGAGGCGCCGCAACCCCCCACACCCATCACGATCAACAGAAATGCAAATGGCTTGATCGTTCGAGACATTGGCCGCCTCCGCTGTGAGTCGATCATCGATCCTGCTCGTTCCAATCGAAAATATATCCACCTTCGCCTTTTAGGTCAAATCGTATCTCGACCCCCAATACCATAGCCGGAATTCTCCGCGACTAATTCGCTCATGGCCCTTCGACATCGACCCCGTTTTTAAGTAGCCTCAAGACTTCCTTCTCCACTTCATCGTAGTCTATCTTTCCCGACCACTGCGCCACGATCCGACTCTCTCTATCGAGAAGATACATGGCCGGAATCGCTTTCACCTTGAACTGATACCACGCGGGGGTCTGTTTCTCTTCGACAAAGATGGGATAGGAAATATCCAATTTGCCCACCATCTTCCTGATCTTCTCAACGCGGTCTTTGTCTTCATCAATAGACACACCCCAGACGTCAAAACCCTTGCCGGAATACGCGCTGTAGAGTTTCTGCAACCGGGGCATCGTCTCAAGACAGGGTTTGCACCACGTGGCCCAGAAATCCACGAGCACGACTTTGCCCTTCAAATTCCTCAACGACTTGTCCCCGCCCTCCAGTGTTTCAATGACGAAGGCAGGTGCAGGCCGCGGGAATACCGGTGGCAAATAAGCCACGGGATCTGCGTCGAATTCCTTTTCGCAGTTTTCAGAACAGAAATAGTACGCCTTGCCTTCATATTCAGAATGGGCTTTGACCTTTTCCAACTCCGTCTCGCCGCCCTTCAATGCACAGACAGGGCAGAGCGCCGTTTCGGGAATCCGCGTTTCAGCGAGAAGCGCTGGCGGACCTGACAAAACAATCAGAATTAACAGAACGCTAAAACGCATTGATCCTCCATCTAAAACCCGAGTGAAAGCGACAAACCCATGGTTTCAAGCCACACATAAATCACACTCACTCCGTATTGAGCGGCGAAATAATTCAGCATCAGGTGCCCCCGGTCGCCGTCGTACATCGGTCGAAATGAAAAGCCTTTGCCCAATTCGACCCCCACGCCAAAGGGAACATTGAGCTTCTCATCCCATTCCGAATAATTCAAACTGCCATAAAAAGACGTGCGCAGCCGGGGTATATATTTGCTTATCGTCGCAAAGTAAGATTGTTCGCCCGCCGGCGAACCGATTCGATCCGAACTCGTGCCCAAGAAGAGCGCAGGCCGCGTCTCGGTCTCGGTTAACAGGAACAGAGTCACAAGAGGTCCCGCCTCTTTGGCTTTCGGGTTCAGCTCAACCCCGACCTGCAGGCGATGATGCAAACTGTAATTGGCGGTGAACCGCCACTGCGGGCGGTCCATTGAGGTATCTACGTACCGCCCCGAAAATGTAATCTTCGTATGGATGCCACTCCCCCGGAGTGGTGCGCCTTCGCCCGGTCAGCCTACTCACGTAGGTGTCATCGAAAATGTCGGCCGTTCACTCCGCGTGGAATCCGCGTCCGATTCCTGTGCAAAAACGGGGGAGGTACCGAGGTATAGGATCAAGAAAAAAAGGACGAATTTCATCAATGTGCTCCGTTGACCGAGCCAAAATAATTCACGAAATGCCGTTTTCTTACTCAAGTCATTGTATTATGGTTAGACCAACAAACCTGCAATAACGAACTTCAGGGACACAACTCGCGCATACCACAAAATTCGGTCTCGCAAGATAACGCTTTTACGAGACCGAATCTCCAACGGAGAAGACCGCTCCAGGGTCCTATCTTGAACTCGATGGAGTCATCCCGGCGCCCGTTTCCAGGAGTAAATCGATGATCTCTTTATGTCCGTTCTGGTAAGCGAAGTCCAGTGCCGTGCTTCCGCCGATCGACCAGGAAGGACGGCCGGGGTATGAATGGACAATATCGTAATAGAGATGGCGGCCATGCTCAGGCCCGTAGTAACTGCCGCCATGTTTATCCTCTTCGTGTCCGATGTCTTCCGGTTGCGCGCCGGTGTAACCAGCGATATACCCGTCATAATCCTTATACGAAGGCATTCCGGAGGTCACGATTTCACCGCCGCTTGTCGCGAACAGGTCGGCGCCGCCTTCGACAAGCGCCTCGACAACATCCAGGTGACCGCCCTCGGCAGCAAGCATCAACGCTGTTTTACCGTCTCTCAGTACCCAACTCGCCGAGCCGCGTGTACGCTGCGCCATAAACCTGGACTGGGGCCCGGAACTGTCGGGGTTGACATACCGTTCCCTGATGAACGCGTAGCCGCCATGTCGATCCTGGCTTTCGACAGTATGGGCGCCTACGGTCCATGCCACGGCGTCGAGGTCCGCGCCGGCCTGGATCAGGGCCAGAACGACCTCCAGGTGACCCGCCCTGGCTGCCAGCGTCAACGGGCTGTGCCCCTGAGGCGTCCTGGCATTCACGTCGCGCCCGCGATCGAGGGCCCGCTGGACGCCCGTAATGTCTCCACGCTGTGACAATTCTGTCAGCGAAGCGCTGCATCCGGCCGCGCCCACCAGTAAAAGAATCAGCGTTAATCTATTGATTTTAAAGGACATAGGTACCTATAAAATGCATCCTGCTGAACGTACTCGAAGGCCCATGCAAATATACAGCCTTTCCAGCGCCGAGTCAACCTGCTTTGCCACTGCACAGGACGGCTCCGTGTTCCACCATCCGTTGCCGCGTGTCCGCGGTTTCCGTCTCGCACACCGCGAGGTTCGTGGGGTCCAACACCACGCCGTACTCCTCCCGCGCCTGTTTCACGGATACTTTCCCGTTCTTTACGTCCCGCGCGACGGCCTCGGGGTCCCGTTCCATCGGGTCGCCCCATCCGCCTCCACCCGCCTGGCGGTGGTAGATTCGCTCACCGGCCGACATCGTCGTTGATATCATGGTCGGCAACACCTTGCTGCCATCTTTATGATACAGCACATTGTTCGATCCCGTCGCCGGCCGGCCCCCGTACAATCCATACGGCAGGTGGTCCCTTCGGTCGGACCGAATCGCCAGGTGCGCCTCCCCGGCGAGCAGCGTCCACTCCCGCTCGATCGCCAGCCCGCCACGATATCGTCCGGCGCCCGCGCTGTCGCAAACCAGTCCGTACCGGTCGATCCTGACCGGATATTCGCACTCCGCCTGTTCAATGGGAATATTGCTGGCCACGTTCGCCGGATTGCACAGCCCGTCGTTTCCGTCCCGGTCCGGCCGCGCGCCCCAGGTTCCGGAGAGCAACTCATAGTAGACATAGGGCGACCGGTCCTGACGTTGGCCGCCGATGATCACCAGCGTATTGCCGCCCTCGCCCGCCGCCAACACCCGGTCGGGGAGCAGCCCGGCCAGCGCCCCGAATACCACGTCGGTCATCCGAAACCCCGTCACGCCGCGCATCGAGGACGCGCCGGGCATCCGCACATTCACGAGCGTGCCCTCTGGCGCGATGATCTCCAGCGGCCGGAACATGCCTTCCGTGTTCGGAATCTCCTCCCGCATCACGGCGCGCACGCACAGGGCCACCACCGCTGCCGTAAACGAGAGCGTGCTGTTGACCGCCCCCGAGACCTGGGGGTCCGTCCCCGTGAAATCGGCAGTGAGCGAATCTCCCCGCACGGTCACGGTCACCCGGATTTGCACCCGGGGGCCGCCCACGCCATCGCTGTCCAGATAATCGGTAAAGGTATGGGATCCATCGGGCCAGGACGCGATCTCCGACCGTACCAGCCTTTCCGTATAGTCGATCAGATCCCGGGCGCACGCCAGGAACATGTCGCGTCCGTACCGCTCAATCAGCGAATGCACCGCCCGCTCCCCGATGTGGCAGGCCGCCAACTGCGCCCGGATATCCCCGATCGTCATCTGCGGTACCCGCACATTCGCCCGGATCAGGGAAAATATGGACTCGTCCGGCTCGCCCCGGCGATAGAGCTTCAACCACGGAATGCGAATGCCTTCCTGAAAGATCTCCGTGTTGTCGCACGCGGAACTGCCGGGCAGGCGTCCGCCCAGGTCAAGATGATGCGCCGTACTCACCGCAAAGGCCACCCGTTCGCTTTCCCAGAAAATCGGCTGCACAATAAAGATGTCCGGAATGTGCATCCCGCCGTCGAAAGGATCGTTCAGAATGAACACGTCGCCAGGGTCGATGTCATCGCCGAAGCGTTCAAACAGTGCGGCCATCGCGTACGGTACCGACCCCAGATGCAGTGGGATCGTCACGCCCTGCGCGATCATCTGGCCGTTTCCGTTGCACAACGAGGTAGAATAATCCAGGCAATCGCGCACAATGGTGGAAAAGGCCGTGCGATACAGCGCGGCGCTCATTTCATCGGCGGCCGCTGCAAGCGCATTCTGCATGATCTCACGGGTAATGGGGTCAATTTCCGTCATCAATTAACACTTCTCCCTAGTCCTGCCGCGGGCCATTTCTACGCCCCGGCCCCTTCCAGGACCACAAAGTCCTGCCTGTCACGATACACGCGCATGTCCGGAGGGACCACAATCGTGGAATCGTATTCATCGATCAGCAGGGGTCCATCGCGAGGCTCCGTCAACGCCGTGCGGTCGATTACGGGGGTTTCCACCCTTCCCCAGGCCTTCCCGAAATACGCCGGACGTGCGGACATCTTCCGCCCGCCCCGCCGCGCGGACCGTATTCGTCCGCTCCTTTCGGGTTGGGCGGTTCTGCCGATCAGGCGAACGGCAACCACCTCAACCGGATTATCGGGGTCTGACGAATGCCCGTATTGCTGCCGGTGTGCGCGTTCAAACGCTTTACAGAGGCTTTCTACCGTGGCATCCGTCCCCGGCGACTCCGGCACCGGAATCCGGATTTCCGATGCCTGGCCTCTGAAGCGCACGTCGACACTGTCGTTCAAATCCACCTGTTCGGCGGAATAACCCTCGGCCTGGAACCGGGCCACCATCTTTGTCTTCAGATCCTTCTGAATGGCACCCAGCGTTTCGTCACTCAAACCGTCCCCTGAGAGCAGGCAACTGAACACATCGTGATGCTCCACGCCCGAGTACAGAAGCCCCAACGCACTGAACAACCCCGGCAACGGAGGCACAATGACTTTCGGACTGCGCAGTTCTGCGGCCAGCCCGGCGGCATGAATCGGTCCGGAACCGCCGAACGCGATCAGGGAGAACGCCCTCGGATCCCGCCCCCGCTCCGTGGACACGGCCCGAAGCGCCCGCATCGACCGGGCATTGGCAATCCGGTGTATGCCCTCCGCGGCCTCGAGCAGATCCAGACCCAGCGGGGCTGCGATCCGATCCTGGACGACCCTTCGCGCGGCCTCGACGTCTACGGAGACCTCGCCGTCGGCCAGTTCACCCGGCCGGATGTATCCGAGTACCACGTTGGCGTCCGTTACCGTGGGTTCCTCTCCTCCACGGCCGTAACAGGCGGGACCCGGCACGGCGCCGGCGCTTCTGGGACCGACCCGCAACCCGCCGGCCCGATCCAGATACGCCACGCTTCCTCCGCCCGATCCCACCTCGGCGATATCGATGCTCGGCGCACGGATCAACTCGCCGCCCCCGCCCACCAGCCTGTTTCCGGCCGACACGGATGCGCCGACCTCGTATTCCGTGCTGTAGGAAATCTCCCCATCTTCGACGATGGACGCTTTCGCTGTGGTGCCTCCCATATCGAACGTGATGAGATCGGCGATGCCCAGCCGGGTTCCGGCGAAACGGGCCGCAAATACACCCGCCGCGGGGCCGGACTCGAGTACATAGACCGGTCGCCGCGCCGCATCCCCCTCCGGCGTCAACCCCCCGGCGGACTGCATGATCAACAACGGCGCCAGAACGCCTTCTTTTCTCATGCCATCCCGCATCGCCCTGAGATAACGCTGCATGACCGGACGCACGTACGCATTCAGCACCGTGGTTGCCGTACGTTCGTACTCGCGCCGTTCCGGCAGAATCTCCGACGAGAGAGACACCGGTACGTCCGGAAACGCGCTTTTGAGAAACTCACCGATAGCATGTTCGTGCGAGGGATATGCGTAGGAGTGAAGCGTGCATACCGCAATCGACTCCACCTGCTCATGTTCCAACGCCGCTTTGACCGCTCCGAGTTCCGCTTTGTGCAGGGGCACAAGCACTTCGCCGCCGGCGGCAATGCGTTCCGTCACCTCAAACCTCAGGTGCCGGTCTACCAGCGGTTCGGGTTTGTCAAAGAACAGATCGTACATCTGAGGCGCCCTGATACGCCGCAATTCCAGGACGTCGCGAAATCCGCGCGTGGTAATCAGCGCCGTCCTGGCGCCCCGACGCTCCAGGACGGCGTTGGTCGCCACGGTGGTCCCATGCGAGACGTCCCCAATCGAACCGCCCGGTACGGAGGACTCCAGCAGCAGGCGCCCGACGGCGTCCAGAACGGCCCGCTCAAAATCCGGCGGCGTAGAGGGTATTTTATGCGTCCATATATTCCCCTCAATGTCCATGAGGATCACATCTGTGAACGTCCCGCCGACGTCGGCGCCGATTCTATACGATGGCTCATTCATCCGGGAATCACCGGCAAACGCAGGTATGAAGCATATTGGCGGCTATGATGGATCGTCTGGCGGGCGACCCGTACATCATCGTCCAGACCCGGGGTATTCCCCGTATTCAGGTTCCTGTCGAAACGCGGAAAGTTGCTGCTGGAAACTTCCAACCTGATCCGATGGCCAGCCTTAAACGAATTACTGGTCTCCCATAGGACGATCCTGTATTCCACGACCGCCCCCGGGCGAATCAGACTCGGTCTGTGATACGACTCCCGGAATCTCGCCCGTACGATGCCCTCCGTAATGTGGATCGCCATGCCATCCGGATGTACGTCGACGAGGGTGGCCGTAAAATCCGTATCCCGTGCATCCGATGCGGCAAACAGGGTGAGTTCCACCGGACCGGTCACTTCCACATCCGACGCCAACGCTTCCGTCGTATACACCAGTACATCCTCGCGACGTTCCACCGAACACCGATCCCTGGGACCCGTGTTGGCGGGAAACATACTCTGTCCGCCCATCGTCGGTACCGGATCCTCGGGATCGTAGTCGAACCGATCCGCGGGCTCGTCTCCCGGGCCTTCGCGAGTGAGTTCTCCGTCGCCGAGCAGCGAGCCGGCGCGGCCGCCGCTGTGCAGATAGTACGCTGTGTACTCCGTTCGCGCCAACGGCCACTCGTTTTCCCAGCGCCAGACATCTTCGCCCATCACGAAAATCCTGACGGGCGGTTCTTCGTCGATCCCGGTATCGATCCCGCGCAACCGTTGATCGTACCAGCGCAGGTGTTCACGGGGAATATCCACCACGGCGTCAGACCCGAAGTCAATATCTCCAAAGGGTTCCGCGCTCCCGATCTGCGAATGCGTCCAGGGACCCACCATCAGACGGCTCAATCGCCGGGTCCGGGCGTCGCCTGCGTCCATCCGCCATCCGCGAAAACACTTGAAGCCTTCGTGGACCAGATTGTCGTACCAGCCCGTCACGAAATAGGCCGGCGTTCTCACCTCCCTGTACCGGCCTTTCATGCTGTATGACGACCAGAACGCGTCGAATTCGTTGTGCCTGACCACCTCCCTGAAGAACGGCCGGTCCGCGATACCGTCCATGGCCGAAATCAACGGCAGCCGGCGGTAGATCCGGTCCCAGTCCAGCAGGTCCCGGGGCGCGTTCTGATTGGTCCGTTCGCCGAGCCAGATCCAGTTCATCGCATTCTGCAATTGGAGGACGCCGTTGTAACGCAGGTGCCCGTAGTTGTCCTCCTGATTCGCAATGGGCATCAGTCCCTTCACGAAGGGACTCCGATGCGGCGCCGGCAGAATTTGGGTGAATCCCGGGTAGGATATCCCGAACATCCCGATATTCCCGTCGCACCACGCCTGCGCCCCGATCCATTGCTGCGTGTCATAGCCGTCCCGCGCCTCGTCCACGTACGCCCGCCACTTTCCCTCGGACTCATAACGCCCCCGGCTGTCCACCATGATCACCGCGTATCCGGAACTCGAAAAACGCACGGCCCAATCCACATACCTGGGGTGCTGCGTACTGTAGGGCGACCGGATCAGCAGAACGGGAAACCGCTCTCCACGCGCGGGGCGATACGCCGCACCGTAAAGGTTCACCCCGTCTCTCATGGGGATTTTCAGGTCCAGTTGAATCCGAATGTCCGCAACCGACATTAGAGGTACCCGGTTTGAAGATTCCCGAACCGTTGAGTCCGGGTCCGCAATCGACCCGCGCTATGTCGCCAACCTGTCGAGTACGTTACGCGTGATGGTCGCGACCGCGCTGCGGTCCCTGTACAGCCCGTGCGCCCACTCGATGGTCGCGGCATTGAATACCGTACCCTCGAACTCCGTTTCATTTATGGCCACCGTGCCGTAGCACCTGGCTTCACCCTCTTTCCCGCCCTCCTTGACCAGACGGTGGCCGTCGGGCGTCATACATTCGGCAAGGGCCACAATTCTATATTCCGGCGACACGCCATCCGTGCCGGTGTACTGCGGCCGTCCATTTTCGAATTTCAGGTCCGCCGCATCCGCCTCCACACCTACGATCGAGTCCTCCCTTCCGAATTCGTCCCCTTCTTCCAGCTCTGTACCCCCAAACACCCAGTGGTCCGCATCGCACACACGATAATATCCCCAATCTTCGGTCGTAGGGGCCAGGAACACATTCGGATCGGGTGTCTTTGTGTGGACAAACGACGTGTAGAACAAGCCGATGGTCCTCTGGCGCAAATCGTCCAGAAAACACAGAAACGACGTCTCCGGTCGCTCGGGGGTCGGATGGTCGTGATAATAGGGCTTCGCGCAATAGATCTGCCTGCCCTGATTTCTCAACTCGATCTCCTGGCAGAAACAATTCCCGCCGAAGAGAATCAAATTGCCCCCATCCTGAACGAAACGCTGCAGCTGTTCGCACTCGCTCCGGCTGTTGTATTCATCGTGACCGAAGCGCACATTCGCCCGGTAGTCTTTCAGAATATCGGGTTCCGCGTCGTGGTCGCCGTTCACACAATAATCGACGCGGTACCCTTCGGCATCCAGCCAGGACGTGAAAAACTGATCCCAGATATAGAAGTTACCCAGACATTCCATCTGAAGGGGGCGTTCGAAACTCAGTAGCTTGGCATGCTGCCGATCTGTGGAAATGTAGTCGTAGAAGCACTTGCCGCCCACGTTATTGTAGGCCTGGTAGGTATTTGTCGCAACCGTAAGCAACATCGGCGCTTCCGGAGACCTGGGCCGCACCACGAAGAAAATCTCCCGCAGCCCCTGTCCGGTGGGGAAGGTTGCAAGATAGATCCCGCTCGTCCAGGTATCCGGAACGACGAAAGACACCGTCGGCGCCCACCTGTATCCATCCTGATAGCCCAGCGCCGGAACCTCCTGAAGCGCCCCCCGGAGGCCCTCGATTGTCTTGACCAACTCCCGCCTGGCACCTTCACGGAAAAGGAAAATCTCGTAGTATGACCGCGAGTTTGAAATGTGAAACGTGATCTCGTCGCCGGGTCTCACGCTCTGCCGGTCCGCATAGCCGCCCTCCATCAACTTCCAGCTGATCGTCGCATCCCATTCATGATGCGCCCAGATATGTTCTCTCTTCATCGTGGATACCGCCTTTCTCCGAATGGCCTGATCGCCAGCGACCGCGTGGTTGTGGGTTGTCCTTGACACAGGTATTCACTCATTCCCATATTGCCCATGCACTCGGGAATTTCAAATCGCCGCCAAGTACGGAAGGGGTCTCCAATGAAGTCCATCCGACTGGATGTCCGGTATTACCACCTCACCAGGAAAGCCTCCGTTGAAGAAAAAGACTTCCATCTCAGGATCCTTCAGCATGAATACCCGGTGGACCGGGTCGCGCTGGTGCTCGTCGACGTGTGGAGCGACCACTTCGTATCCACGCATCTGCAGCGCGGCAGGAACATCACCATAGAACGTATTCTTCCCGTTGCCGACGCCTTCCGATCCGTCGGGGCCGCGGTGATTCACGCGCCCAGCCCCGACTGCGCCAAACGCTATGCGGCGTGGACCCGTTTCGCGGGCGATGAGGAAGTCTTCGGCCGTTCGTCCCCGCCCCGGGACGACTGGCCGCCCGCGGAATTCCGATCAGGAACGGGCGACTATGAAGAGTGGGCCCAGCCAAAGGATCCGCACGACGAGGTCTTCGAAGACATCATCAAGAACCGCCGCATCATTCCCGAAGCCGAACCCCGCGCCGGTGACGACGTTATCGTAACCGGCGCCCAACTGCACCGCCTCCTGAAATACAGGGGAATCCTGCACCTGTTCTACGCCGGCTTCGCCGCCAACATGTGCGTCCCCTTCCGGGACTACGGCATGCGGGCAATGAAGGACCGCGGCTACGACATTGTCCTCATCAGGGACTGCACCACGGCTATTGAAGTCGCGGAAACCTCCGAGAACCTGGACCTGTCACGGGCGGCCGTAATCGACACGGAAGTCAACATAGGATACACGACGTCCCACAGCGACCTGGTTGCGGCCTGCCGGCAGGCGCAGCGAACGTAAGCATCTCCGTGCTTAAGGGACTCCTCCTTGGCGCGGTTCACAGCGACCTACGACGGCCCCAGAACGAACCTCGCGGCGTGTTGAATCACCTCCACGCCCGATCCGGGCCTGTGTGCGTTCTCGCTCAGGTGCCGACGCCAGGCGCGGGCCCCGGGCATTCCCTGAAAGAGGCCCTGGATGTGCCGCGTCATGCCGACAAGCGGCATGCCCAGGCGCAACTGATCTTCAACGTACTCGCAGAAACGATCCAGGATTTCCCGCCGAGCGGCCACGGGGCGGGTATCGCCGTAGAACAACTGATCCATCGAAGCCAGAAAATAGGGATTCTGATAGGCCTCGCGTCCAATCATCACGCCATCCACATTTTCGAGGTGCCGACGCACCTGGTCGCGGGTCGTGATTCCTCCGTTCAGAATCACCTCCAGGTCCGGGAAGTCCTGTTTCAGCCGATACACCACGTCGTATCGCAACGGTGGGATCTCCCGGTTCTGCTTTGGACTCAACCCCTGCAGCCAGGCCTTTCTGGCGTGAACGACGAACACCCGGCATCCGCCGCCGGAAACGGTCCGTACGAAGTGGACGAGGTCCGCGTATGATTCCCGGCCATCGATTCCAATCCTTGTCTTCACGGTTACCGGAATCCCAACCGCATTGCGCATCGCCGCCACGCACCGGGCGACCAGGTCAGGCTCCGCCATGAGGCACGCGCCGAACCGACCGGCCTGCACCCGGTCGCTCGGGCATCCCACGTTCAGATTGATCTCGTCGTACCGGAAGTCTTCGCCGATCCGGGCACAGCGTGCCAGCGCCGCCGGATCGCTTCCTCCCAGTTGAAGCGCCACCGGATGCTCCCGGCGATGGCGTTTCAGAAGCTGCTCGCGGCGACCTCGTAGGACGGCATCGGCCGTAATCATCTCGGTATAGAGCAGAATATGCCTGGAAAACAACCTCAGGAAATACCGTTCATGCCTGTCGGTCCAATCCATCATCGGCGCCACCGACAGGCGTCTGTTGACCGTTTTTTCCGCCAACGTCAAACTCCACAAAAATAGACGGACCGTGGGACCAGGAGTGCCGCCGCCGGTACCTGATCTCCGCCCGATTCCGGGAGACCCTTTCTATGCGCGTTGAACGCCTGCCGAACAACCCCATCATCCGCCCGCACATGGACGCCCGGATGGGGGCCAACATCAACGGTCCATCGCTGGTCCGGGCTCCCGACTGGCTGCCGAACCCCATCGGGAAGTATTACCTCTATTTCGGCCACCATAGAGGCGAGTACATCCGCGTCGCCTATTCGGACCGTCTCTCCGGTCCGTGGACAACCTACGTGCCTGGCGTGCTGGACCTCAACGAAGCCTACACGACAGGTCATCTCGCCTCGCCGGACGTTCATGTCGACGACGAGAGTCGCACAATCAGGATGTACTATCACGGCCCGGTACCGGACCGTGGCCAACAGTCCAAGGTCGCGCTGTCTTCCGACGGGATTAACTTCACAGCTCGTCCGGAAGATCTCGGCAATTCCTACTTCCGGGTCTTCCAGTGGCGGGGCGCAACGTACGCGTTGGGTATGCCCGGCATCTTCTATCGATCGTCGGATGGCCTCACGGATTTCCGGCAGGGTCCCGTGCTATTCTCCGAAGACCAGCGGCACGCCGCGCTGAAACTGGATGGCAACACGCTCTCGGTCTTCTATTCCAACGCCCACGACTGCCCCGAACGCATCCTGCGGTCCAGGATCGACCTGACGCCGGACTGGATGAATTGGCGGGCGTCAAAGGCTGAGGTTATCCTCGAACCCGAAACCGTCTACGAGGGCGCGGACCTTCCCCTGCAACCCTCCAGGCGCGGATGGTCCCCCGAGCGGGTGCGTCAGCTTCGGGATCCGGGGGTCTTCAAGGAGGGCCCCGACACCTATCTCCTCTACTCTGTTGCCGGTGAATCCGGAATTGCCATTGCAAAGATAACGGAGTGACCGACGGCGTGCCACGAAAAACCGAGCGGCGGGATTTCACGCCTTGTTTGCGCAGAACCCCGCCGCTGTATTGCAAATATTCCGCATAAACACCGGTTCAGTTACCCGGCAACCGGCAGTCCCAGTTCTTCTGCATTCACAATACTCGGACAAGCGTTGGGCGCCCCGTCGCTCAAAAACGGCAGTATATCGTCCTGGTCCGCCCACGTGGGAAAGCCCCTCAGAATGCCGGCCACGTTGCTGGCGGCGAGCGTCGCCATGCCTTCGCGGGTCCAACTCGTCGCCGACGCGATATGGGGAACAATCACCACGTTGTTCAACTCATTCAATCCGGGTTTCATTTCCGGCTCGTCTTCGAAGACATCCAGCCCGACGCGGAAGTCGGGATTTTTTCTGCAGTGCGCCACGAGTGCGCTTTCGTCGATGACTGGACCCCGGCTGGCATTCACGAGAATCGCATCACGTTTCATCAGGTTCAGAGTTTCCTCGTTCATCAGATTGTGGGTCGTCGAATCGAGAAGCGGATGCAGGCTGACCACGTCGGCCTCGCGCAACACCTCGGCTACGGAATCCGCTCTGGTAACGCCAACAGGCTCTTCACCCTGCCCCTCCAGGAACGCGGCGTAATCCCGAATGTAGTTCTCGAGCCTTTCGTTGGGATAGGGATCGTAATAGATAAAGTTCATCTTGAACCCTTCGACCATCATGCGGGCATAGGTCGCGCCGATCCGCCCCGCGCCGACCACGCCCACGGTCTTCCGGTTCAGCAACTGCCCCAGGAACAGGGTAGGCAGCCATCCCTCGTACCTGCCGCCTCGCATGTATTCGTCGGCCTCCACCACGCGACGCGCAGCCGAGAACGTAAGCGCAATCGCCATCTCGGCCGTGGTCTCAGTCAACACGCCAGGCGTATTTCCCACCGGGATTCCATTCTGTGTTGCCGCATCCACATCCACATTGTTGAAACCCACCGCATAGTTGCTATACGCCTTGCCGCCGGCCGCTTTCAGTGCCGAGAATAGTGGTTGGCCCCAGTCTTCGGTAAGCTGTCCGATCACGGCGTCGCACCGATCGCCTATTGCCGCCTTGATTTCATTCACCTGTAATATCCGGATGGAGGTATTATATTCAACGCAACAGCCCGCCTGTTCCAGAATATTCAGCCAGCGGTCGCCAGGAAGCTCCTTGGTAACCACCACGCGCAGATTCCCCGAAGCATTGAACGTCGTCCACTCTTTAGCAGCCAAAACACGCCCTCCTTGGAAATTGAAGATTGGGTACGATGCTGTCGGCACACCGTGGCTCCGACCGGACCCGTCTCAGAAATTTCGCTTGATTTCCCGTCGAATATACGCAATCGGGTGCGCCAATCCGCCAACACCGGCGCCTGCCGGCTTGTGACGGCAGGACTCAATCAGCCCTGTAGTCCGGAACGTCAACCGGCACGCTTCCCTGTTGGGCGGACAGATGCGCGCACAGACCCGGTGTTGAGAAGTCAAGGGACCTGTAAACATCTATCGGCACCGTCCCACGGCCGTTGACCGCCCGTACGAACCGGTCCACCATGAAATATTCCGACGTCCCGTGCCCGCCCGCCAGCGCCTCATCGGGCGCATCGGGATCCGAGTCTTCGGCAGGAATTGTCACCATTGGCCCCTCGCCCGAACGGGAAATCTTGGCCTCTTCCCACGGCGCCCGTCTATTTTCCAGGGTACCTTCGGTGCCGTAGAAAACCTGCCAGTGCATCGCAGGCTCCCGGGTCACGGTAAATCCGCACAGGATCTTGATGACGCATCCCTTCTCCGTCCGAAACAACCCCACCTCCATGTCAATCGAGCCGATCTCGGGCGCGGTATGCGTGCCGGTTGACATGCCCACCGCGGAGACACAACGGTCGTCAAGGATATCCAGCACCGGTCCCAGGCTGTGCGTACAATAGTAGATGGGCGGCATCGACGCCCGCCACGTCAGCTGTCCCCCCGGACCTCGCATCAGTTTCCGGCAATCGTGTATATACTCCGCTTCCGCGTAGAAAACACGCCCGATCGCACCCGACTGGATTTTCGTCTTCCAGTCTTGAACATAATGGTAAAAGTTCATATTCTCAGCCATCATGTAGACCCGTCCGGTGCGCCGAACGGCTTCCGCCAACGCCTCACATTCCTCCAGCGTCCAGGCTGCCGGCACCTCGCTCAGGACGTGCGCGCCGGCTTCCATTGCCCGAATGGATTGTACCGCATGCAGGGGCGCCGGAGTCGCCACGACAACCACGTCCAGGTCCGCCGATAGAAATGCGTCAAAATCCGCGTACGTCTGTCCGACACCGAAAGCCTCGGCCGCCTGTTCCCGCCGCTCCGCTTCCGGTTCGCAAATCGCCGCCAGTTGCGTTTCCCGATGGTTTTGAAACGTATTTGCAAGGCTTCGTCCACGCCTCAAACCGGCTACGCCGACCTTTAACATATTTCCGTCCGAGACAGGGCGAGGCGGCATCGAGAGACTGCCGGACCTCCGCCGACTTACGCATTAGACCCGTTCAACGACGGGCTCGATGGAAAGATAAGGTTCGGTAGACGGGAGATGTCCGTTGCCGTTCATCGTCGCCGCCGCGGCCTGATACGCGGCCTCGATTTTGGGACGGATCACCTCGCGATAACCGCGCACCTCGTCCGGCATCCGGAACAAGCGTACGTAGTCCCCGTACCGCTCTTCATGATCGAATTCAAACCGATCCACAAACTCGACATACCAATCGCGGTACGCCTTCTCCTCTTTATGCCACGCCGGCATCAGTTTGCGCAGGAACTTCATGCGTTTCATCAGCTTCAGCATCCAATCCCGGGTCGTCAGTTTGAGATAGACATTGAACCCGAGGATATTGAAATTGCCCCGGTTGAAGTGACGGTAGGCAATCCGGTCTCCGCGCTCGGCGCACACGTTGTATCGTTCGCAATCGCGCCGGTATTTCTCTTCGCTTGTCAGCAGATGCGCAACGTACACTTCATCTTTGTAAGCCATCACGCGGGGCAGGTACCTGATGACCGCGCGGGTCGCCTCGTACCCCTCCTCCGGCCGGTCGTTTCCGTACATCTTCCGCACCCGTCGTACGTAAGACCTGGCATAGTCCGCGCCGTCCCACTGCATCAGATCGTACACGCCCAGGGCAAACTGCAGGCAATCCTCTTCGTCAAGGGCCAACGGCTCCACCTCAGCCGCCAATTCAAGATAGACATCGCGCGCTTTCCTGCCCTTTCCGCGTTCGAGAATGCCAGCCTTGTCTTCGACCAATTCCATGTAGGAAAGCGAGCGCTTCTCCTCGGCGACGACGTCCGGGTCGATGGCGATTTTGCGCCCGAGGTCAAACGCTTTCAAATTGGACTCAAGGTCGCTACGTTTGAGGTTGCGCTCCATTGACCATTTTATGTGTTCCAGTTCCAGCGGCAACACGCCCCGCTGATAGGCAACCCCGAGAAGGATGCTGTTGGCATAGATCTTATTGCCCAGAAAACGCTCCGAGATCTCCCCGAGGTCCATCCCGAAAAATCCCTCTGCATTCGTGTGTTGTTTCAGCACGTCCTCCAGTTCCGAGGTATCGAATTCGTCCTGTCCCGTAAGCGTCAGTACCGTATGCCGCTTCCCTGTTTCCACTACCGCGGTGGTATGTCTCGGGCTGGCGACACGGCCGTTTCCCATGGACTCCAGCCCGCGCACCGCCTCCAGGATATCCAGGCCAAGAAGCAGATCGGCATGGCCGTAGGGGGTGATTTGAGATATAACGCGGTCGCCCTTTGCAAAACTTACATGGGAATACACAGCCCCATTTCGGATGGCCAACCCCTTTTTGTTGGTAAATCGAACGGCATAACCCTGCCGGGCGCCGGCCACGGAGAGAATCGCGGCGATGGTATTGATGCCCATGCCCCCCACCCCGGCAATGTACGCGTACCACGTGGCGTCGAATGCCTTCACTTCGGGCGCAGGCAAGTTTGAAAGGTCGATTGCTTCCGTCTGCCTCTGCGCGGGCCCGGTGCGCTTTACAATGACCTCCTCAAACGACGGGCAGGTGCCATCCCCATTGGAAACGGTCACCCTGGTACACGCTCCGTCCGCCACACACAGAGAAAGATCCGTGGCGATCTTGGGCCCGTGCAACGTCTGCTCAACCGTCAATCCGCTGCAACCGGTTGCCCGCGTGCATTCCAGGCAATATTCGCAGACCTCCGGCGTAATGTTGATATGCCGCTCCTCGGGCAGGTATCCCCTATCCTGAACGACCTCGTTCTGCGTCGCGCGCTGCCGGCGGTGGAATGTTATTCCGCACTCCTTGTCCGCAATGACAATCTTCACGCCATCCTTCAACAGCGCGCGCTCCAGTGTCTGCCGGTAGGACGTCCGTTCCGCTGGATTCATCCGCGCGACAAACACGCAATCTCCGGTGCCTGCCATGCCCCGCACAACCTGTTCGATATCCTGGGCAAATGTCGGCTTGCCCAGAATATCCACGTCTACACCCGGCGTGGGCTGGTGCCCCGTCATTGCCGTTGTTTTATTGTCCAGAATGACGTAGGTAATGTCCTGACCGTGTTTTATCGAATCGGAGATCGCCGCCATTCCGCTGTGAAAAAAGGTCGAGTCTCCCATAAAGACAAGCTGCTTGTTGTCGATATACGGATCGATACCGGCTCCTGTGCCCCCGCCCAACCCCATCCCGGACAAATTGTGCATCAGCCGGTCGAATGGTTTGTATTTCAATAGGGAATAACAGCCGATATCTCCATGAAACACCAGGTCGGCCGGGTCTCTCTGGTGGTTTTTCTGCATATAGTCCGTACTGCTGAAATCGTCGACTACCCGATTCAACACACTGGCGGAATCCCGATGCGGGCAACCGGGGCAGAAGGAAGGGGTGCGAACCGCCGCCTGCACCAGGTAGTTGGCCGTCTCGTCAACGAGATCGACCTCCCGCACAATCCGATCCCGGTCGATGGGCACTGTGGGATCGTTCAGGCCCAGCAACACGGGAGCCAACGCCTTGAGCAGAATGGATGGATTCATACCCTTGCTGTCCGGGAAGCCCGGTTGACCGTTTGGAAAGCGCTTTCCCCAGATTCGGAACGGGCCGATCTCTCCATCCTGATGCAATCCCTGCAACGCGGCCGTGACCTGCCCTTCCAGAAACCCGCGCTTCTCTTCCACCACATATATCTCGTCGACAATGGCCACGAAAGCCTTCAGTATCTCAGGATCTACGGGATACGTCAGCCCATATTTCAAAATTGGAATGCTGCCCTCCAGCCCCACCATATTCATCACATGCTCAAGGTAGCAATAGGCGAGACTGGAACTGATGAATCCAACCCGCTTTTTCCCGGAAGCAGGCGGATACAGAATACGGTTCAGATTGTATTCGCGGGCATATTCGAGCAACTCCGGCATCCGTCGATGAAGTACATCTTCCTCCTTGATGGCCGTGCTGGGGGGAATGATCACCCGGTCGTCGAGCGGAATCGACTCGCTGTCGATAGTTATTGGCGTGTGCGCCGTCAGTTCCGGGAAACGATTCGGCCCCACCGTAACGGTGCCCCCGCCATCCGCCTGGTTGGAGGTAATGAGATAGGCCACATAAAGGCGTGTTTTTTCCGACAGATCGAACGCGACCCCGATCCAGTCCTTGATTTCCTGGAACGTACTCGGCTCAAGTACGGGCATATAAAGGTGTTTCGCGATAAACCGGGAATCGGCCGGCACCTGGGTGCCTTCGGACCACGTATCGTCGCCAAACACCGCCACCGCAGCACCCCCGGGGGCCGTACCCGCCATGTTACCAAGAGCAAGCCCGTCGGACGCCACATGCGCACCCACACTCTTCATCACCGCCATAGCGCGGACGGACGCCATCTGGGAACCGTTCAACCGCGCGGCGCTGAGCGCTTCGTTATTGGCGATCTGCACCACCACGCCCTGCTCAACCAGCAGTTCCCGGATGCGTTCCGCGGCATCGAAGACCTCGGCCACCGGAGAACCCGGGTAGCCCGTCAGCATACCCATGCGGTGTTCCAGACCGCCCTTGACAATGAGCTCATTGCCGGTAAAGATCCCGACGCCTTCTTCCAGGAGAAATCTCGGATCCACAGCAATTTCCTTGGATGGTTGCCCGCTTGACGTCAACTTTTACCGCAAACCCGGAACCGCACCGGCCCCGAATTCTCCGGCCCGTGCACGAGCACTATTCCATCAGCCGCCATTGCGGGTTATACGTTTCCGCCGGATGCGTGGAGTGCACCAGTTCGAAGACTCCTGCGCCGCGACGATCCTTGAAGATGAATCTGACACCCCTCTGTTCTTCGTAAGTCCAGACTTCAAACGGCTTTTCATTGGAAGACGCCAGATTGTATTGAATGTCGCTCGGCTCGCCGAATTTGACGTAGATTCGTCCCTTGTCCGTATCCGACCCCCGCCTGCCCCGGCCAGCCGCGTAGTTGTTCTCGGCAAACCGCATTCGCTGGATGTGTTGAATCAGGCGTTCGTTTTCATCGGTTGCCGGCGTTGGATCCAGTTCCTTCCAGAACATTTTCAGATACGCCATCTGATCCTGCCTACCCTTCAGTTCTTTGTATTCCTTCCGCTGCGAACCCCTGGCAATATATCGAATGGCTTTGTAATAGCGAATATTGTCCCGTTCCTCCTGAGTCAACTCCACGACTTTCTGCTGCACGCCCAGCGAAACCATCCGCCTCGCCCGGAGAACGGCGCGGTTGCTCCGGTCAAGCGCCTCTACTTGCAGGTAATACGTGCCCGGAGGCAGGTCGCCGGTATTGAAGACCTCTGTTTTTACCGCGCTTGTACCTGGCTTCAGCAATCGCTGGTCGGCAAACTCCATCAGCGCGACGCCGGCCGTATCAAGCATGCTGTAACCCAGTATGAAAGTATTGTCTGCTCCCTCCACAGGGGGCGACAGGTGATAGATCTCGAAATAGACTTCGATATCCCCGCCGGCCGGATAGGTGCGCGTCACGTTTGGAGTCACCAGCCAGCCATATCTCGAAAACCTGCCGTCCGTGTCGGTTTTGGATAGCCCGGATGCGAACAGCAGATCGCTGGATTTCAAGGCCTGCCTCTCAAAATCCCGAACCTGCAAAACACCTTTGGCCACCGCTTTGTAATCCTGCTTCAGGTCTCGAATCGAAAGCGTCATGCGATAGGTGCCCGGCTTCAGATCGAACCCGATCATATCGCGAAACGGCAGACCCGCGCCTTCGATATCCTCGGCGTTTTCCACCCAGACCTTCCGCTTCCAGGTCTCTTCGTTGACAACGGTACCTCCCGAGTCGGCCAGTGCGATGGACAACTCCAGCTCCGCCTCGTACCGTTTTTTCTTTCGTCTGAATTTCAACTGACTCGCGTCGAGAAGAACGTAAATTTCCTGGCGGGTATATCCGACTGAACTCTGAAATCCGGCGGTGTCCGTGAAAAATCTCAAATCTCCTTCGCCCATCAGCGGCAGATCCATGCGCCGCACCTCTCCACCGTGCCCCTCCGAGCACCAGACCGTAACGCCCGCAACCAGCAGGGCGCCTATCCAAATCCGCTTCGCGATCCTCATTTCCAAGGTCTCCAAGTTTGTTTGGATCTATTCGCAGCCGGGAATCAACTGCGGGAGGGGGGCTTTCCGCCCCGGGCCGAAACAGGCAATGTATTGAACTCCAACATTCAAGTCAACTCCAAAGCACCCGGCAATCCGTCAGGCCCTGGTGTCCCGTCCCAGAAATATGTCACCATTCATCCGCCGGTTCATCCCGTCTCGCAGCGTTGCCTTCGCTCGGCGGCCGAATTCAGGCAATCTATTTCCGGGACAGAACACTAGCGTCGGGCGAGACAAAAATCTCATCCTGCCGGATACGCACCGGGTATTTTCTGATTTTGAAATGCGGCGCCTCGGGACAAGCGCCGGATTCAAGATCGAACGTCAGGTTGTGCCAGAAACAGGTTAGCGTGCCGCCCCTGATCCCATCTGTCCCGATGGGGCGCTGGTTGTGTGGACAGATATTGTCAATCGCCTCAATTCTGCCGCCCACGTTGAAAAGCCCGATTTCTCGGCCCATCATCATCACCAGCTTGCCGGTGCCGGGGGGGACTTCACGCATCGAAGCCACACGAAAAAACCGCTGGTTTCGCCCAGAGCCGCCGGGGGCGTACTGACCGGTCCGGCACTGGCCTTTCGGACGCCATCGATTCAACTTGAACACGGTCTCACCCTGCAACGACGTGGTTTGCGGCGTGGTAGGAACTCCGTACCAGCGGACCCGACTCCACGTGGCGGAATCCTCGCATCTGCGCAAAAATCCGGATCTTCTCGAATTCTTCCGGATGGTAAAATCTGGCAATGGATACGTGGGCCGGCGAGGGCTGCAGATATTGCCCCACGGTCAGAATATCGGTTCCCTGTTCGGCAATGTCGTCGATGGTCTGGTAAACCTCTTCCATGGTCTCGCCCGCGCCAACCATAATGCCGGACTTCGTTGTGATATCGGCATTGGCCACGCCGGCGCGGCGCAGCAATTCGAGGGACTGCACGTAATTCGCCTGGGGGCGCATCGTTCGATACAGTCTGGGCGGCGTCTCCACGTTGTGGTTCAGAATATCGGGACCGGCGGACATCACCGCCTCCAACGCGCGCCAGTTTCCCCGAAAATCAGGAATCAACACTTCCACCCGGGCTTCAGGACTAAGCCGGCGGATCGCCCGGATGGTGGCTGAAAATATCGACGCGCCCCCATCCGGCAATTCATCGCGGTTCACAGATGTCACTACGGCGTGTCTCAGCCCCAGCCGCCGGACGGCTTCGGCGACCCGGCCGGGTTCTTCCACGTCGAGACCTTCGGGCCGCCCGGTCTTCACCGCACAAAACCCGCAGCTGCGAGTACAGATGTCTCCCAGAATCATGAACGTGGCCGTACCGGCCCCCCAGCATTCACCGATATTCGGACACTTCGCACTTTCGCAAACGGTGTGCAGATCCAGTTCCCGCATGAGCCGGTTCAATTCGCGGTACCCGGCATTGCCGGGCGCGGGTACCCGGAACCAGTCGGGCAATCGCCGGTTTTTCCTCGGGTTCGGGTTTTCGATTTGCAGGCTCATAAAGGCATGTGGGTCCGGCATCGCTTGCGAAGTCCCGGCGCGACCGCAAGGGGTTTTAAGACAGCTTCTCAGCGTTCGGGTTCGCCTATTAGCGTGTGTGACGTTGCGTTCGTGATTCTGACGTTCACGAATGTATTGGTTTTAATCCCGTTTCTCGGAAACACAACCGTTTTGAATCCGTCTGATTTTCCTACCGCCTGCCCTCTACCCCGCTTCGCGTCGCCCTCCACGAGCACCTCCCGTAATTTTCCGACGTAGCGCCTGTTGATCTCGCTGGAGATCCTCGTCTGCTGGGCAATTACGGCCTCGAGCCGCCGTCCCTTTTCGGTTTCCGACACCGTATCGGGAATCTCCCGGTAGGCCACCGTACCCTTCCTGGGCGAATACTTGAACATAAACGCCGAATCGTACCGTACCTGTCTCATCAGCGCCATGGTCGACTCGAAATCCGAATCCGCCTCGCCCGGGAATCCCACAATGATATCCGTGGATAGACAGAGCCCTGGCAGGGCCGTTCTCAGCCGGGTGACCAGGTTCAGGTACCGGTCCTTGGAGTAGGTCCGCTTCATGGCCTTCAAAACCGTGTCGGAACCTGACTGCACCGGCAAATGGATGAAACGGCAGATCTTTCTCTCCTCGGCCATGGTACCGATCAGTTTTTCCGAAAAATCGCTGGGATGCGGCGACGTGAAGCGAATCCGCCGTATACCGTCCACACCTGCCACCATCTTCAACAGATCGGCAAAATCGGATTCGCCGTCGTGATAGGAATTCACGGTCTGCCCGAGCAGGGTCACCTCCTGGAACCCCTCCGACGCAGCCATGCGAACCTGTCGCAACAGGTCGCCGGCAGGCACGCTCCGCTCCCGGCCGCGCACGTAGGGAACGATGCAGAACGTGCAGAACTTGTCGCATCCGCGCATGATCGTGATCCAGGCATTGGTGCCTTCCTGGCGAACGGGATCCAGATCCAGATAATCCTCGTGCCGGTCGAGCCGCACGTCCAACGCGGGATTCCCGGCCGCCTCTTCGATCAACTGGGGCAGGCGACGATAGGAATCGGGCCCGACCACGAGATCGACGTACGGCAACTCGTTCAGAAGTTGCTCGGCAAGGTGCTTGGCCATGCATCCGCTCACGCCGAGTACGAGGTCCGGGCGCGTCCGCTTCGCCTGGCTAAGTTGAGAAAGGCGGCCCACCACCCGCTCCTCCGCCCGCTCTCGAATGGCGCAGGTATTCAACAGCACCACGTCCGCGTCTTCAAGACCGAACGCCCGACGGAATCCCGCCTTCTTCAGAACGCCCATCATCAGTTCCGTGTCGGACACGTTCATCTGACAGCCATAGGTCTCAATATAGACCCGATACGCTGCGCCAGAGAAGGGCAGGTTCACTTCATCCGCCAAGGAAATGTCCGACTGTCGTTCAATGTCCAGAAGCCGCATCCGGCACTCCAGGATGATTGTCCGTCTTCGATGAGTCAGGAGATTTCTGCTTCCTGTCGCGGAGTCCCCGATGTTCGACCCCACAGTCGATCTCGTCGATCGCCAGCCTGATTTCCTCGCGGACGGCGTCGTCCGTCTCGGCGCCACGGGCCGCTGAAAGCGCACGGCGCGCATCGGGTCCGCCGATGCGGCCCAGCGCCCAGGCCGAATGCCCGCGGACAAGGGGTTCACTATCGGATAGCGCGGCCACCAACGCGGGAATATCGGCCAACGTACCGCGATTGCCCAGAGCCACGGCGGCGTTCCGCAACAACCCGCGCCGTTTGGCGCGTTTGACAGGGCTCCCGCGAAACCTCCGGCTGAAGGTCGTCTGGTCCATGGCCAGTAACCCGGAGAGGTCGGGCGCGTCCAGATCCTCGCGGGCTTTCAGAGCCGGCTCGTCGGTCGGCCTGGCATGTTTCAGGTTCCACGGACAGACTTCCTGGCATATATCGCAACCGTAGACCCAGTCCCCTATTTTTTCCCGATAAGGCCTGGGAATCGCGCCTTTCAACTCAATCGTCAGGTACGAGATGCACCGATTGGAATCCAGCACGTATGGCTGTGGAATCGCTTCGGTCGGGCAGGCATCCATACATAGTCTGCAAGTCCCGCAATGGTCGGCAACGGGACGGTCGAGGGCCAGAGGCAGGGTCAGCAGAATTTCTCCGAGGAAAAACCACGACCCTCTGCGCTTATGTATGAGGTTGGTGTGCTTGCCGAACCACCCCAGGCCGGCCCGGGCGGCGAAATCGCGCTCCAGCACAGGACCCGTATCCACGTAGACCCGTCCCCGCACCTCCGGTTTCAGGCCCTGAATCCATTCCAGCAAACGCTCCAAACGGGCGGTCATCAGGTCGTGATAGTCGTCGCCCCTGGCATACCTGGAGACCTTCCCCCTGGACCGCCCATCGGCAGAAGGCGCACCCGTCGCCTGATCGTAATTCATCCCCACGCAAAGGACCGTTCTGGCGCCCGGGAGCACCTGCTCGGGATGCGACCTGCGGTCGAGATTCCGGCCAAGATAAGCCATCTGGCCGGCATATCCCCGCGACAGCCAGTCCAGATAAAAAGCCCAGTGCTCCGGTGGCCCGGCGGGCGCAACCCCGACGGGGTTAAAACCCATCCCGCGCGCCTTCCGCTTGACCTGCGCGGTCAACTTCCGCTGTTCGGTTTCCAAATCCGTGGTCATGGCAGCCAAACAAGCCCAAAAGGACAGGGAACGGACGCACCCTGTCCTTTTCTGTTTAACAACATCAAAACCATCAGGCCCTCACCCGGGACCTGAAATCCGCAACTGCCGCCCTGACTGAATCTCTGGCCAGCGCGGCCGCATGTCGTCTTGTGGGCGGCAGTCCGCCCAGCCTGGTCTCGACATCCGCCCGGGAAACCGCCCCCGCAGCGGCCACCGACAGCCCTGCCACCATTTCCGTCAGTACGGAAGCGGCGGCGATGGTGGCCGTGCATCCCTGAGCCTGAAACACTGCCCGTACGATCCGCTCATCCACGATTTTCAGTTGAAGCGACACCACCGCGCCCGATGCCGGATTTTCGACGGAGCCGACGCCGTCCGCATCGTGCATGGTTCCTGCGTTGCGCGGATTCCTGAAATGATCCAGGGCAATTTCGCTATAGGTCTCGGCCATGGAGCCCAACCACCCGCCGGCTCATCGGGTATTTTCAAGTGGCCTTCGAGGCGGCGTAAGCGTCACCCGGTCTTCCACGGCCAGCAGTTGCTCTTTGGTATAGATCAGTTCGGCGCGGCTCTCCGCTGCCAGTTCGGTTCGCTCCGTCATGACGATCGCGTCTTCCGGACAGGCTTCAACACACATGCCGCAGAAAATACACCGGAGCATATCGATGTCAAACCGCTTGGGATGTTTCTCCCGATCCTCCCACGGCGCTTCTTCGGCCTCGATGGCGATGCAATCCGCCGGACAAGCCGTGGCGCACATGTAGCATGCGACGCATTTCGGGCGACCCTTATCGTCCTTCGTTAGCTTGTGCAGCCCTCGGTATCCGCTGGGTTTTGTCCAGGTTTCTTCCGGATACTGCATCGTTATCTTCTTGCCGAGCAGATGCCTGAAGGTCAGAGACAGACCCTTTGTGATTGCCGGAAGGTACATTCTTTCGGTCAGAGTCATTTCGTGACCGACCTTTTTCATATCGGCGTTCTCCTCTCCTGTTTCGGGATCTGCCCTTACGCCGTTTATTGGAACGGCCCGCCCACTGGGTGGCAACCGTCTGTCGGATGATCGTAACCTGAATCTCGCCGGGATAGGTCATTCCCTCCCGGATGCGCTGCGCAATTTCAAATGACAGACCCCTGGCGTGTTCGTCGTCCACCCGGCCGGCATTCACCATCACACGGATCTCCCGGCCGGCATTAATGGCATACGCGTCACGTACGCCATTAAATCCCCGGGCAATATCCTCCAGATCGCGTACCCTTCGAACATACCCTTCCGCGTCGTCCCGGCGGGCGCCCGGACGGGAGGACGAAATGGCGTCCGCAGCCTTTACCAGGAAGGATATGGGAGAACTGGCCTCGGCGTCTCCGTGATGGTAGAGAATAGCATTCCCCACCTCAGGCCCTTCGCCATGTTGCCGCACCATCGCCACGCCGATATCGGTATGCGTTCCTTCCTGCTCCTGATCGACCGCCTTACCGATGTCATGCAACAGTCCGGCCCGCCGCGCCAGCATCTCGTCCATCCGCAGTTCCGCAGCCATTGCGCCTGCCAGGAACGCAACTTCCTTGGAATGTCCCAACACACTCTGACCGTAGCTGGTGCGATACTTCAGGCGTCCCAACATCGTTACCAGTTCGGAGTGCAAGTTGTCGATGCCCACTTCCTTGACTGCGCGCCGCCCCTCCTCTTCGATCAGGGTCTCGATACGAGTCTCACAATCGGCCACAACCTCTTCCACCCGGCTTGGATTGATTCGCCCCTCCTTCACCAACTGCTCCATCGCCAGCCTGGCCACATCCCGCTTTACCGGATCGAAGCTGGAGAGAACCACGGCTTCGGGCGTATCGTTAACGATCACCTTCACACCGGTCGCAGCTTCGAATGAGATAATATTCCGCCCCTCCTTGCCGACGATTCTTCCCTTGATATCGTCGTCGGGCAGCGCCACAACCGAAATGGACGATTGTACGGTCTGATCCGTTGAACATCGTTCAATCGCCTGCGCAATGATCTTTTTTGACTCACGCTCGGACCGGTCCTTGGCCTGATCGATGATCTCCATACCCATCGCGGTCGCCGTATGCCGCAAATCGGTCTCGATCGTCTCCAGGAGCATTTCCCGGGCGCGGTCCACATTCATGCCGGATATGCGTTCAAGTTGGGCGCGTTGTTCGGTCAGTACCTGATCGAGTTCCTGCTGATTCTGATCCAGGCGTACCACGCGCTGCCGTACGTCGCGCTCCCGGCGATTCAGCTCCTTGTTTCGCAGTTTGAGGTTATCGTGCTGCTCCAGTATGCCGTTCTCTTTTTCGTTGAGGTCCTCACCCCGCCGTTCCAATTCACGCCTCTTGCTATCCAGTTCGCGCTCGAACGTCGTCTTGGCATCGTACCACTTGTTCTTCTCTTCGAGAAATGTGGCTCTGCGCTCCCGGCCCGCCTTCTCAACCAATTTTGAAATCCGACGCTCGGTGTGGTGTTCAATTTCCTGAATTCTGCGGGCCTTGAGCCTCGCGCATAAAAACCACCCGGCAGCGAAGAGGAGAAACGCGCATGCAATGGCAAGACAAACTGAGTATGCATCCAGCGCCATTGAAGCCTCCCGTGTTCGAAAAAATTTAGGTCCAGGTCAATCGATTCACGCACATTCGGCCCTACCGTGAATTGTCGCTTTTGCTCATTACAGCAATGCGACGCCGGTTCTCCGGAATTCGCCAACAGAGCCAATTGCTGCCCGCACCCGTGCGGGAGCAGGCTTGCAATGTGCAACAAAATCAACATAAGACTCCGGTTCAGCTGATCGATCGGACGACAAAGGGAGGCATCCGTCCCGGACCCCTCCCTCCCTTAATCCAGAAACAAACCGGCTGCTGCCACAAAACACGCCGGTTCATTTCATTATACACCAAACGACTCCCCACAGCCGCACTGATTCGTGGCATTGGGATTCAGTACCCTGAAGCCCGTACCCATCAGCCCATCGTCATAATCCAGTTCGGACCCGGCGAGATAGAGCGCACTCTTCATGTCCACAAACACCCTGACGCCGTTGCTTTCGATAGTGTCGTCATCTTCGCCGGGGCCATCTTCAAAGCCCATCTGGTACTGCAACCCGGAACATCCGCCTCCGACCACCTTCATCCGGAGACCGGCTTGGGGAACGCCTTCGCGTTCCAACAGGTTCCTGATCTTTACCGCTGCAGCCTCGGTGACCGTAACCATTGTGCCCTCAACCTTCTCGGAAATCTTGAAACGTTACCGCTCAACCGATCGTGGAAAGACAGCGTTTTACAGCGTCGAAGTCGGGCAGTTCGGTCGCGTCTTCCGAAACTTCCGCGTACCGGATGATCCCTTGTTTGTCTACAACGAACGCCGCCCGTTTCGCGACACCCTTGAAACCCAAAAGATCCTGATATTGAGCTCCGTAGGCGGCGCTCACGTCTTTGTTGAAATCGCTCAGCAGTTGAAAGGATATACTGTTCTGGTCCGCCCAGGCCTCCTGGGCGAACGGACTGTCCACACTAATGCCCAGCACCTGTGCATTCAGGTCATCATATTCCGAAAGACCTCCGCTCACCGAACACATTTCGTCGGTACAGACCGAGGTATACACCAATGGAAAAAACAGCAACACGACGTTCTTATTTCCCTTAAAACCGCTCAACATAACATCCTCCAGGTCGCCGCGTTTGCTCTTTAACGTGAAGTCTGGCGCCTGATCGCCTACATTGAGCCCCATCGGTTGATCCTTTCGTGAAATTTCAATAAAGCGGCCGTATATTCAAACAACAAACGAAAATCGTCTACAATGCTCCGGCGCGCGGTTTCGGCTGACCGGGCGCCCGGTCTAGGAGGTCGCTGCCGCGAACCGGGCCGCCACCGCGTCCCAGTCAATCACGTTTCCCCAGGCCTCAATATAATCGGGGCGCAGGTTCTGATAATTCAGATAGTACGCGTGCTCCCAGACGTCCAGCCCGAGAATCGGCGTGCCGTCGCCCGTCATTAGCGGGCTGTCCTGATTCGCGGTACTGAGAATCTCCAGTTTTCCGTCGTTCACGACCACCCACGCCCATCCGCTGCCGAAACGGGTGGTTGCCGCCTGGGCGAACTGGTCTTTTGCCGCATCGAGGCTGCCAAATGCGTCTTCGATAGCGTCGGCCAGATCTCCGGAAGGTTCTCCACCGCCACCGGGCGACATCACCGTCCAGAACAGACTGTGATTGGCATGCCCGCCGCCATTGTTCCGAACCGCGGTGCGAATTGCCTCCGGAACACCATCGAGATTACTGATGAGATCTTCAACACTCTGGGCGGCCAGATCGGCGTGCCCTTCGAGTGCGTTGTTCAGATTCGTAATATAGGCGTTATGGTGCTTGCTATGGTGAATCTCCATTGTTCGGGCGTCGATATGGGGCTCCAGAGCATCATAACTGTACGGCAGATCCGGAAGTGAATATGCCATTGAGTACACTCCTTGTTGAATGAGGATGGGCGACAGATCCAGATATTACAATCGATTATGAAGGAAACAAAATATAACGAACTCCAGGCTCAACGTCAAGTGATTTCCACCCCGCCTTATTTATAAAAAAACTTATACTTATGGTATTTCGTGCAGCGTTGGTCCTTCGGTTTCCACGACGATATTGTCGATGAGCCGGGATTGGTCAAACTGCACGGCCACCGCCAGAAGCACCCGGCCTTCAAGCCTGTCAACGGGCTGAAAATTCTCGGTATCGACCGCCGCGACGTAATCGACCTCCGCGCCCGATCTCTGTCGCACGCGGCGGTTCATGGCGGCAACCACCACGGATGCGCGCTTTTCGCCCGCCAGCACCAGATCTCTTCCTTCCTGCAGGGCCCTGTAAAGCACAGTGGCGCACTGGCGAAAACAGGGTGTCAGGTAAACGTTTCGAGAGCTCTTGGCCAACCCGTCAGCATCTCTCACCGTCGGCGCGATCAGGATGTCTACGTCAAGATTCAGATCTCTCACCAGCCGGCGGACAACACCCGCCTGCTGGGCGTCTTTCTGTCCGAATATGGCCAGGTGCGGCTTGACGGCGGTAAAGAGCTTTAACACGACCGTGGCGACACCCCTGAAATGACCGGGGCGGGATGCTCCGCACAGGTGGTCCGCCAGCTTCTCCACCTCCATGTACGACGCATGGCCGTCAGGGTACATCTCCTCTGTCGAAGGTGCGTAAATCAAATCGCCGCCCTCTGCCCGGATGAATTCGCTGTCTCGTGCGAAATCGCGCGGATACGTCGTGAAATCTTCATCAGGGCCGAACTGGATGGGATTGACGAAGGTACTCACGACCGTCCGGTCGGACGACCGCCGCACCTGGCGTATCAGACTCGAATGGCCCTCGTGCAGATAACCCATGGTAGGAACCAGTCCGATCCGAATTCCATCCCTCCGCATCTCGTCTGCAATGCGGTGCATTTCTCTCACCGTCCGTATGACCCGGACCTTTCCCATCGTCTGGGGGCTGCCTTTCTCCACACAACAACGCAGGGCAAGAGATCCCCGCCCCGCGTTCTTGTCGCTGTACGACCGGACGTTGTGTTTAATCCTCCGCCAGTGCCTTGAACTTCCGTAACTCTTCGTTCCTGATTCGATAACGATGTTCCTCGGCAGGATACCGCTTCGCCTTCACATCGTTTACGTACGCCGAAAAGGCTTTGCACATGGTACTTCCCAATTCCGCGTACCTTTTGGAATACCGAAATGAAAAGTCGTTGAGGCCCAACAGATCCGGCGCCACGAGCACCTGCCCGTCGCACCGGCGGCCCGACCCGATGCCGATCGTGGGAATGCTCAGTGCGCGCGAAACAACGCCGGCCACCTGCTCGGGAACACATTCCAACACCACGGCGACCGCCCCGGCGACCTCCAGCGCGAGCGCGCCCGCAAGGACCAGCGCGGCCTCATCCGCCCGGTCTCCGTAGACATGCCGGTTTCCCTTCCAGGTCTGCGGCATATGGCCCACATGGCCAACCACCGGAATGCCCTCGGCCGTAATCGCCGCGATTCTCCCGGCCACATCCTCGGCGCCCTCGAGCTTTACCATATCGGCCCCCGCGTCCGCCAGCAACCGGGCGTTGTTGACCGCCTGGGAATCTGTCTCATAGGACCTGTAAGGCAAATCCGCCAACAGGATTGCCTTCTGGACACCCCGCCTGACCGCGCGGGTATGGTGAAGCATATCCGCCATGGTAACCTGTTGGGGACTCTCGTATCCCAATATATTGATCCCCACCGAATCGCCGACCAGGATGACATCCAAGTTCGATGCATCCTGCAGGATGGCGGTCGGAAAATCGTAGCACGTCAGCATGGAGATCGGTTCGCCTCGCCTTTTCATCTCCACCAGAAAATTGGGAGTGGCACGCAATTGCTCGTCGGACACGCCTTGAACTCCCTTATCGGTATATCCGTATTCCATATCCATATTCCGTCATCAGGCCTTAATTTGAAACGGACAATAGTAGCGAGTGCCCGCAGGTGGCGCTTTCACCTGCTGCAGCAATACCTCCAGGCCCTCCGGATTCCGCACGAAGTCGACCTGTGACACGTTGATGATGAGCAAAGGCGATTCGGTATAGTGAAAGAAAAAATGGGTGTACGCCTCAACGAGCCGTGCCAGGTACGTTTCAGTCATCAGACGTTCGTACGCCGGCGTCTGCTTTCGAACTCGTCGCAAAAGATCTTCGGTCGAATTGTGGAGATATATTACCAGGTCGGGATTCGGCACCTTCTCCCGAAGCGTCTCGGACATACGCTCGTACAACGAAAGTTCGGCGTCGTTCAGGCAGACATGGGCGTATATACCGCTTCGGGCGAACAGATAGTTGCTGACCACCGTGGACTCGAAGAGGTCCATCTGGTGCAGATCCTGCTGCTGCCGGTACCGGTGCAGCATGAAGAAGACCTGCGTCTGAAACCCGTAGTGCTCGGGGTTTTCGTAAAAAAGGGGTAGAAACGGATTCTCTTCCGCCTCTTCAAGAACCAGGCGCGCCTGCATGGACCTTCCGAGGAGGCGGGCAAGATCGGTCTTGCCCACACAAGGGGGCCCTTCGATTGCGAGATAGCGTACGGCCACAAATTACGCCTTTATGTGCAAACCGACAGCAGCGAAACCCCTTCCAGCTTCCGCACTTCCTGCGTCGGAACGATCGATTCGGCCAATTCCGAAAAGGTTTTGTTGAACACGGGATGGCGACCTCGCGGCGCCAACTCGCACAGGGGAACCAGAACAAAGGCCCGCTCGTGTAACCTCGGATGAGGTATTTGCAGACCTCGACGTCGGATAACCGCATTCCCGTAGAGCAGGATGTCCAGATCCAGGAGCCGCGGACCCCACCTCTGTTCGCGGATTCTTCCGAACCTTCTTTCAACCGCCAACAGACATTCCAGCAGCGCACGCGCGTCGAGGTCTGTTTCCACGGCAAGCACCGCATTCAGGAACATCGGTTGCTCGGTTACCCCGATCGGCGCAGTCTCGTAGACCGGAGAAGCAGCCTTCACCTCAAGTCTATCGTGAGTGTCCAGCACGGCCGTGGCCCGGCGCAATACAGCCGCCCGGTCGTCCAGGTTCGCCCCCATACCGATGTAAGCGAGCGCCATAGCAGTCCGTTGAAAAAGTCGCTCTGCAGGCGAGGCCGAGTCATTGTGGCCGAAGACAAGGCGCGCGACCGCGTCGAATCGGAGGATTCGGGGAGGGAGTGCAACGCAGTAATTCGGCCACAAGGGCCGGACGCAGCCCGGATGAACTTTTTCAACGGGCTGATAGGTCATCCCCGCTCCACTTCGACCTCTACGCCGTCGAATATCGCTTGCATGGGCGGATTGGGTTTGCGAACCCTGACCCGCAGACGCTTCAGATGGAGGCTCGACTGCAGCACCTCGGCGATGCGGTCGGCCAGGGCCTCCACCAGACCGAAACGCTCACCCGTTACCACCGCGTGCGTCGTTTCATAGACCCGTGAATAGTCGACGGCGTCGGTGGCGCCGTCGTGGGCATAACCCCGAAAGTCCGAGAAGATCTCCACGTCCACCTCGAACCACTGCCCCAATTTCGCCTCTTCGGGAAACAGCCCATGGTAGGCATAAAACCTCATATTTCTCAGGCGCAATACGTCGTTTCCCATTGCCTATCTCAGCCGCCCCCAGCGGATGCGGGCCACCGTACCCCTCTCGAATTGCCTCGCGTAACGACACCGGCGCCGTCGGGGCCGCCTTACTCCCGGCACTCCATTCATATCAATATAAATGAACAAATGTGCAGAGTCAACAACCCTCTGGATTCCGGCCGGATAAGACCGCCTCGCGCCGGTGCGCTCGTTTGTGACAGAAAGCCCTTGACATCGCCGATTTCCGCCTTTATTCTAGGATGACGGACCGTCTCCGGGTCGAGCTGCCTGTCGTCGGAAAAACGGCAGTTCGACAACCTCGGCCCGACCTCCGCCATCGACAGACAGGAAACGGCCGAGCTGTTCATACCCCCGGCGGACGGAGGCCAGCGATACCACCCGCCCCAGGGCAGGTGAACGCAGGCTGCTTGTAATCCACCCGATCTGTTTTTCGCCGTCACGAAGGGGTGTTTCAGCGGGCGGAACTGTCTCCGTCTCGAGGCGGAGACCAACCAGATATCGTCTGGGCTTGCCCAAATTGTGCATCTTGGCGATCGTTTCCTGGCCAATAAAACATCCTTTTGCGAAATCGACCGCGTGATAGAGGCCCGCTTCCAGCGGTACAACCCTCTCGTCCATGTCCACTCCGTAACGTGGAATTCCGGCCTCTATTCGCAACGCCTCCAATGCCCGAATACCCACGGGTCGCGCGCCCGCGGAAATTAACGCATCCCAGAGGTGCGGGGCTTTATCCGCCGTTATCCGGAGGTCATAGCCGGGCTCTCCCGTATAGGAACGCGCGGTCACGGACACATCCGCGCCATCCATCGCACGGACGACGGTATGGCAATCCGCAAGATCGGCGGGCACCTCACCCAACACACGCGCGATCAGCGCCAGGGAGGCCCGTCCGTGTACGCCCAATAACGCCTGTTCCCCGGTAACGTCTTTGATATCGACGTCATCCGCGATCAGGAATTTATCCAGGGACGCCATCAATTTTTCCTGCAATCCCGGCTCCGTTTCCAGCAGGAACCCTTCCGCACGGTGATACACCCATACGTCGGTCAGTGTCTGGCCCCGAGGCGTCGTCATTGTCGCATAATTGCCCCCTCCGGTTTCCAGCCCCTGGACCGTATTGCTCAACATCCCGTGCAAAAAACGTGCACTGTCAGATCCGGTAACCAGCAGGTGGCCCCTGTCGCTCCGATCGACCAGGCCCACTGCCTCACGAACCGAAGCGTACTCGGATGCGGCATCGCCGTAATGCGCCGCCTCCTCCCTGCCGTCAATCCGTTCGAATACCGCGCCCGCCGTCAGTTTGGCTGCACGCAGCGCTGAAACAGTCATTGGCGACCTCCCGATTGAATGCCGAAAAGACACGTTTACGTGCTGATGAAACTTATTTTGAACCCCCGGCCATGTCAAGCAAAACCAGCGTGGCGACATCGATTCCGCACAGACTCTGAAACGCCGCTTGTCCGCCGCGTATCCGGCATGAAACGCTTCATTCCAACGGCCCTTCTCGTGCTTGTCGCCTGCGGCCACGGCCTGGGTCCCGGGCCGCCCGACGGAACGGGCATCAAGGGAACGCTCATATTCAACGGCGAGTGGCCGCCGGAAACCAACGACGTCGCCGTGGCAGTCTACAGGCGTCGCCCGCAAACCCTGGCCGATTTCTTCAACATTGCGGGCTGGGACACAACCGTGACCATCGGTGCGGTCCGTTACGAATATTTCGTTCCTCTGGAAGAGCCGGGCACCTATGAATGGATTGTGGTGGCCTGGCGGCCCGAAGGCGGCTTCTGGAACTTCGACTCCTTGCTCGGCTGTTACCACGTCGGCAACGACACCCTGCCCACACCGGTGCAGGTTAACCTGGGTGAAACCACAAAAAATGTCGATATCCAGACCTATTTCGACCTCGTGCAGGGCGCCGATCGGCCGGATCGTCACATTTGCACCGGCTTTTTGCCTCCTCTGCCTTCTTTTTCCGGGCACAACCCTGCAGGCGGAAACCTCCGGTACGATGGTCGGACGAGCAACCGACGAAAAGACAGGTGACCCGTTGCCGGGCGCCAACATCGTATTGCTTGGCACCGGCATCGGAACGGAAACCGGCGTGGACGGAGAATTCAGACTGACCGGTTTACCGCCGGGCGTCTACACCGTCTCCGTCTCCATGCTGGGTTTCGCACCGCATATGGCGAAAGACATTCGCGTTACCGCGAACGATACCCTCCGGCTGTCCGTCCAACTCTCGTCGACGCCGATCAAAATGCCCGCCATCGTGGTTTCCGCGAGCAAACGCGCACGAAACGTGGTCGACGCGCCAACAAGCGTCTCGCTAATCGGCTCGGAGGAACTCCAGTCCGACAATTCCGTCTCCCTGAATGAATCCCTGGAATACGTTCCCGGCGTAAATATGGTGGGAGGCCAGGTCAACATAAGGGGGTCCAGCGGTTATTCCAGGGGAACGGGAAGCCGCGTGCTCATGCTGATCGACGGCTTTCCGGCACTATCCGCCGACAACGCCGACGTCAAGTGGGACGCCATTCCCATGGACCAGATCGCGCGCGTGGAAATCATCAAAGGCGCCGGGTCCGCGCTCTACGGCACCGGCGCGCTCGGCGGCATCATCAACGTCATCACGCGGAATCCGTCGCCCGAACCGGAGACCCACTTCCGGTTTCTGGGCGGGCGATACAGCGAACCCAGCCATCAGGAGTGGCGCTGGTCGTCGAGCGGGCGGTACTTCGAGGGCACGGACATCAGCCATTCCCGGCAGTCCGGTAACACGGGTTTCATTCTGGGCGCCGGACAGAAATGGACCAACGGATTCAGAGAAAACGCATGGCACAGGAGATACAAACTCTTCGGCAAACTCAGGCATCGCTTCAAGGCTGCGGCGACGTTTACCGCAACCTGCAACTGGGCCCTGGACGATCACGGCACCTTCGTCCTGTGGAAAGACAGAAACGAGCCCCTGGAAGTGCCTGAGAGCGCAAAAAACGACAAAACCGTATCTCAGAAGCTGAATCTGAACGTCGACTTCTATCACCTGCTCAACCCGCAATCGGGCTATCGACTCAAATCCTTCGTGTATCGCACGGAATTTGACAACGAAATTAGCGGGCGAACCCGGTCGGAAGCCTACAAATTCGGCCAGGAACTCCAGTTGGATCTCCAGCCCGCCGCAAAGTTGGCGCTAACTGTCGGAACGCAGTGGATCCATGATACCGTGCATTCTTCAGATCACCTCTTCGGCAATCACACCGGGCTCAACCTGGCCGCCTACGCCCAGGCCGAAATCGAAGCCGCGGATCGGTTTACGCTGTCCGGGGGCAGCCGCTACGACCGTTACCGCACCGACGACCGCAACGAGGAAAATCGCCTCAGTCCCAAGCTGGGTTTCTCTTATCGCCCATCCGGGCGTACCACGCTGCGCGCGACCCTGGGATGGGGCTTCAGAGGGCCCTCAATCGCCGAAATCTACACCGACGCCACCTTCTCCGCTATTCCCATTGTTCCCAATACCGGCCTGGTGGCCGAAAGAAGCATCTCCACCGAACTTGCCCTGGATCACCGTCCGACTCCCTGGTCTCACCTCAATGCCGCGGCATTCTGGAGCCGCTATCAGGATCTCGTCGAGGCCCGGCCGGACGCAACCGGGCGCGTCAGTTTCAGGAACGTGGCCAGAGGCCGAACCGCCGGCGTCGAAGCGGGCCTGGCCGCCGCGTTGCATCCGTTGCGCTTCGAAGGGAACTATACCTTCATCAGCGCGATTGAGAATCTGCCGGAGGGCGACCAGCCGCTTCCGTATCGCCCCCGGCACATTGCCACCGCCGGATTGCAGACCACGTTCCGCCGGCTCACATTGGTAGGCCGATTCAAGTTCAGAAGCCGAATCCTGCGGGCATCCGGACTATTGCCGGAAGGGAACCGCGATCTCATACCGGTTTATCTGCTCGACCTCTCGGCCGCGTACACGCTCGGGCAGGTCCAGGTGGTGCTGAAGGCTCATAACGCCCTGGCGTACAACTACGCCGTTGTGGAACGCAATCTGGGGTCGCCCCGACGCATCTCTCTCGGCATAACGGCCCGGCACTGAACCCAACAAGGAGATTTCCATGAAAGCGATTCAAGTTTCCCGCACCGGCGGTCCCGAAGTCCTGTGCTATAAGGAAGTCCCGAATCCGGAGCCCGGCCCGGGTGAAGCACTGGTCGAAATCGAAGCCATTGGTCTGAACTATATAGACACCTACCACCGCACGGGGCTTTTTCCGCTCGACTTGCCCTTTATTCCGGGCCTCGAGGCCGCGGGTACGGTGGCGGCTCTGGGTTCTGAAGTCACCGAATTCCAATTGGGGGACCGCGTGGCCTACGCAGGGGTGCCCTGCTCGTATGCCGAATTCGTGGCCGCGCCACGGGAGCGGCTCGTCAGACTTCCCGATGGCGTGGACGCCGCCGCCGGCGCGGCTGCCATGCTCCAGGGAATGACATCCCATTATCTCGTGCACAGCACGTATGTCGTTGCGGAAGGCGACACCGTTCTCATCCACGCCGCCGCGGGCGGCGTGGGGCTCATCCTGGTCCAGATGGCGAAATTGCGGGGGGCGCGGGTTATCGGCACCGTGTCAACGGAAGAAAAAGCGCAACTGGCACGGGACGCGGGAGCGGATGAAACCATCAGATACACCGAACAGGATTTCGAAGCCGAAGTCAATCGCCTCACGAATGGCGGGGGCGTGCACGTCGCATACGACTCGGTGGGGAAAACCACCTGGGAAAAAAGCATGAATTGCCTTCGGCCCCGGGGTTGCCTCGTGCTCTTCGGCAATGCCAGCGGCCCCGTACCGCCCGTAGACCCGCTGCTGCTCTCCCGTCACGGCTCGATATTCCTGACGCGCCCCACCCTTGTCGACTACACCGCGACCCGGGAGGAACTGCATCTTCGCGCCGGGGACGTGCTTGCCTGGCTGCAAACCGGCAAGCTCAGACTGCGCATCGACCGCACGCTTCCCCTTTCCAATGCGCCCGAGGCGCACCGGCTTCTGGAAGGCAGGCAGACGAAGGGCAAGGTGCTCCTGACCCCGTAGAATACCTGAAATATAAACACGGGTCGAGCGTCTAGTTCGCCCCGTGTTCCGCGCGCATCCGCCTCAGGTCGTCAGATGCAGAGTTCCCGCCTGATTCCCCTGACATCCATCTCGAATTCAATCTCACACACCGGCGGTCGCGCACGGTACAACCTGAAACCGTGCCGCTGCGCCATTCCCACTCCGGGCAGCACGACCTCATCCAGAACACCCTCCAGCGGGTGCGCCGTGTATACATCCACCGTCGTCACCTGGTCCCAATTCGCCCCCATGCCCGCCAGCCGCTCCGCCATCACCCGCACCACGTACGCCGCTTTTTCGCGCATCGCGTCAGGGCCTGTCTCGCCTCGCCTCACGATGCCGTCGTTCACCAACTCGCCTCCAAGCAATTCACCGGCACCCGCGACGACGAACGTACCGCTGTTTTCTTCGCGGCAGGGTATGGTGTACGAAAACCCGTGCATCACGGTCTCGCCCGGCGGATTGAGCAACGGGGCAACATTGGTTCGCGCCACCGGATTCATCCCGTCCACATGCAAGTCCCAGGATCTCAAAAGGTCACAATACGCCTCGTTGAACCTGATGAACCCGTGCATCGGATGAGGTTTCGGGCAGCGTAGTTCCACCCCGCAAAGCGCATGCCGGTCCCGACCCGAGTCACACAGATGCATATCGACCTTCTCAAACCCGGCCAGCCACGGCAGCGCATCCTTCAACGTCGCGTGTACGACCTCGTACCCGGTCGCGGCAATCACCCCGCAGGAATAGGGAATAATTCCTTTGAGGAATTGATACCGCCCTTTTTTATTCTCAATAAGCATAAATCGAAGCCGTGGAGACGGATCTTTCCCAGGAACCCGATCAGCCGATCGCGTGCCCTTCGCCGACCCTTCGACAGGCTAAGGGTCTCGGTACGTTCATGTTCGTTGCGTGCGTTGCCTTCGTATCGATACTCAATCCAGAGGGTGCCTCAGATACGCCATCAGCAGCCGCGCTGAATTCAGAATCCCTTCCATCGAACAGATCTCGTACCCGTGGGTATTTTCTCCCGGATACGCGATGCAGGCCGCCCGGCCGGCCGACCCGATCCGCTTCGCAATACTGGCATCGCTCCCATAGGAAGTCACTACGGCTGGCTGCGTTTCGAATCCCATCCGTGTTGCCAGCCCGTCCAGGTGACGCAACGTCCGTTCGTGGTAAACTCCCGACGCATCGCCCCATAGCAGAACCGGATTGCCGCAATTCTCAATCTGATACTCTTCGGCCACGGGTGCGATATCCAGCGCGACCGCCGTCTGAGCGGGCAGTTGTCCGATCGAAAACGCGGCGCCCTGCGCGCCGATCTCCTCCTCGGAACTTGCCACAAGATACACATCGCGCGGCGGCGGCGTTTCCGCCAGTTGCCTGGCCGCCTCGAGCAGGACGGCCAGTCCTGCCCTGCAGTCCAGATTGTAACCGCAAATGAAATCTCCCAGGAACACGGGTGGTTTTCGGGACCGCGCCAGCACCGCCTTGCTGCCGCGATGCACGCCGAGTTCTCCCAGTTCCCCGGCGGAGCGCTTGGTCTCGATCCAGAACGTCTCCCATTTTATCGCCTTGCCGGTTTTCAGAGGACCGGCCGGACTTTCATCGGAAACATGCTTGGACCCTACGGAAAGGATGCCCGTCACCGGTTCATCTTCGGTCAGGACGTCAACCGGCCCCTCGCCCATCGCCCACGGATGGAGCCCGCCCAGTGGACGCACGCGCAGACGTCCATCGTCCTGGACACGCTTGACCATGAGTGCGATCTCATCCTTGTGCGCCGTGACGGCAACCGGCGCGCCATCCCCCCGGCCCTTGATATGAACCACGATGCTCTCAGCGGCATCCTGCCAAACCGACGCCGCAAGGGGTCGCACCTCATCCATCACAATGGCGTCGACTTCGCCTTCGGCCCCTGGAGGGGCATGGGCCATAAGGAGTTTTTCCAGCAACTTCAATAAACGTGAACGATCAATTCGCACATCCATCGGAATGCCTCCACAGACAGTCATTCGGCATGCCACCGCGGTCGCGTCACATCGGACGAAACATCGTGACGTAAGGAACCCGGATCAGAAAGAACGATGCTTAGTGTATGCCGAATCGACCGGAAAATCCCGCGACCCGGCGCCGGTGAAAAGGACCCACGGAATCAGAAACGGAGATTCGCAGTCCGCATCGGAAATTTCGCTTGACATCCTGGTAAAAACGCCAAATATTCAGGTTGATTTCATCTCATACGTCCTCCCGCCGGTTGCAGAATCCCATCCACTGATCGCACATCCAATCGAGGTGATCTTCGTGGCCAGAAAGAGCGGAATCTACCGCGATGAGGTGAAAGATTCATTGCATCGCTACCTGGAGGACGTTGCCACGTCCGAGCCGTTGTCGGCCCAGGAGGAAGTCGTTCTCGCCCGCCGAATCAAGAAGGGTGACCTCAAAGCCCGCAAGAAGCTTGTCGAGGCCAATCTTCGATTTGTCATTACCGTGCCCGCGAATATCAGAACCAGGGCGTTCCGCTGGCAGATTTAATCAGCGCGGGCAACCTGGGGCTCATCACGGCCGCGGAGCGATTCGACGAAACCAGGGGTTTCAAGTTTATTTCGTACGCGGTCTGGTGGATTCGCCAATCTATCCTGCAAACCCTGGCGGAACATTCCAGGGTTGTGCGTCTTCCGCTGAACCGGGTGGACCTTCTGCGCCGTATCTCCCGCTACGTGAACAACCGGCAGCAGGTGACGTCCGGGCGACCTCCGGAAGAAGAAATCGCGGAGGAGCTGGGCATCACGGTCGAACAGGTGGTCGATACCCTCGCCAGCGGACAGCGCATCCTCTCGCTCGACATGACCTTCGGCGAAGACGAAGAAAACAGCCTGCTCGAAATCATGACGGACGAAAACCAGGAATCGCCGGACCATCTTCTCATGCAAAATTCACTTGAAGATGAGATCTTCGCGGCGCTGGATACACTGGAAGCAAGGGAACGGGAAGTCATTCGCCTCTATTTTGGCCTGGACGGCGACGTCGAGATGACCCTGGAAGAAATCGGTATCCGGTTCAGACTCACCCGTGAACGCGTCCGGCAGATCAAAGAAAAAGCGCTCCGGAAGCTCCGCCACCCCACGAGAGGGCGCAAACTCATGCCCTATTCCGACGGCGCCTGAACAGAGACCTTGCAACAACCGTGAAAATCGAGGCCGGACGACTGGAACGTCCGGCCTCGATTAACACCCTTTCACAATATCACCCAGTTCTTCTGCCGTCGCCCACAGCAGCGGAATGAGCAAATCTTCTTTAACCGAGCCATCGTGCATTCCACGATTCCCACCTTCGTCCCTTACGCGACGAGGAGACTCATGCATTCCGTGATCCGCCAGGATTATCACCGCGTATCCGGATGTCGCAAGACAGGCCAGCAGGCCTTTCAGATGCCGATCCATCTCCATGGCGGCCTGCCGGACCTCCGGCGCGTAAGGACCATACTGGTGACCGGCTTCGTCAATGTCCAGCAAATGTACAAACGCGAACGCGGGCAAACTCTCAACGATAAAACCGGGAACCTGGCCGTAAATCTCCTTATCGTTCCGTTCCTCAGCCAGCACCGTTCGGTCGGCAAACCGCTCTATATCCAATCCTGCCACATCCCGTTTGTGCACCGCCATCAACGTCTGCCCGCCCGCGTCTCTCACCCGATTGAAAACGGTATCCATTTGGGAGGAACGGGTGGCCCGGATCATTGTCTGTAAATCCGTCACGCCGTGCGAGGACGGAGACACACCGGTCAACATCGTCGAAATGCAAATATAGGTCATCGACGGCAGCACGGAATGGACCTCAAGATGCCGACGCGCCGCGATCCGGTTCAACATCGGCACGGCATCGCGAACAAATGCCCACAATGACGAGCCGAAACCGTCCACCACCACCAATGCAAGCCGGTCTGCGGCCTGCAGGGTCTCGACGACCTCCGCAATCGGCGGCGCCTCGGCGCCTTCAGGCGCCGGCACGTTGAGTACACGGGCAACGGTCGGAGCGATAGCCCGCAAGTCAATCATTGCAGCCATAACAAACCCTCATATCCAGAACCAGTTTTTTGAACCGGTCACCGCGCTCTTCGAAATTGCGAAAGCAATCATAGCTGGCCGATGCCGGAGAGAACAACACGGTATTGCCGGATTCTGCCCACCGCGCTGCGGCAGACACGGCGGCGTCCAGTGAATCCGCCGGTAAAATGCGTGTCGGGGATCCGGCCGGTACCGAAGCCGCTAACGCGTCCGCCGTCTGACCCGTCAGGATCAGATGCGACACCCTCCGCCCGATATGGCAACCCAGCGCGTCGTATGCCAAACCCTTGTCGTACCCCCCCGCGATTAACACCACACCCGACGGAAGGGCCGCAAGCGCCACCTGCGTCCGGTCCGGACTTGTCGCGATCGAATCGTTATAGTACGTAACGCCTCCGATTTCGGCCACCCGCTCCAACCTGTGGGGCACACCTTTGAACGTGCGGAGTACGGTTGCAATATCCGCTTCGTTCACGCCATTGGATAGTGCGGCCCCGCAGGCGGCCAGCGCGTTTGCCAGGTTATGCCGTCCTGGCAGAGCCACCGCGTTGACCGGACAAACGGTTTTTTCGGAATGCCCGACCCGGTGGCGTATTTTTCTATCGCCCAGGTAGACGTCGCAACCCGACGTCCGTTTCGTGCTGAACACGATGCGGCGCCCGTCACCGGACCACTGCCGGATTTCAGGGTCGTCTCCATTCAACACCATCACGTCATGCACACCCTGATGGGCAATTATCTGCCGTTTCGCTCGTTTATAGGCCTGCAATGAACCGTGCATATCCAGGTGATTGGGGGCAAAATTCGTGATTACGGCAGTCTGCGGACTCCATTCCATTTCGGTCAGCCGGTCGAGCTGAAAGCTGGACAGTTCGAGTACGACGTGCGTGTCCAACGAGATTTCCTCCAACCGATCCAGCAGAGACCCCCCGATATTTCCGCCCACCATCGTCCGTGGCGCCTTACGCCGCATCATCCTCCCGACCAAAGACGTCGTCGTTGTCTTTCCGCTGCTGCCAGTAACCCCTACGACCGGCGCCCTGCATCGCTCTACAAACAGGCATATTTCCGTTGTTACGGGGACTCCCCTTTTCTCGGCTATCCTCAAGAACCGGGATGACCTCGGCACGCCGGGATTGGCCACGACAAGATCCGTCCCCCGGAAATCCGACGCCTCATGTCCGCCCAGCCGGTAGACAACGGGCAACGGCTCCAGTGCCCGCAGCGACTCCCGCAGCGCCTCGGCCGGTCGCAGATCGGTAACGGTCACCCGCGCTCCCTCCCTGCACAGAAACCGCACCGCGCCCACGCCGCCGCCGAAAAGGCCCAGGCCCATGACGAGCACGCGCCGCCCTTCCAGCGACATCACGGCTCACGCCCTTCCAACTTCGAAATCCTGCCACGCAACTCGAGCAGATCGAGGATTTGCTGCGCCGCCTCCTGGGGCGAACATTCGGCAGCCTTTATCACGAGTTCCGGATTCTCAGGCACCTCGTAAGGATCCGAGACCCCTGTAAAATCCGGTATCTCACCCGCCCGCGCCTTTTTGTAAAGCCCCTTGGGATCCCTTTCTTCACAGATCTCCAGGGGGGTATCGACGAAAACCTCCAGAAAATCGCCCTGGTCCAGCATTCCACGAACCCCGTCCCTGTCGGCTTTGTACGGACTCACGAAGCTGCTTATCGCAAGGATCCCGGCATCCACAAACAGCTTTCCCACCTCGCCGATACGGCGTATATTCTCAGCCCTGTCCTCGGCCGAAAAACCCAGGTTCCTGTTCAGCCCGTGCCGGATATTGTCTCCGTCCAGTACATAGGCCAGTTGTCCCCGAGCGACGAGCGCGTGCTCTACGGTAAACGCTATGGTACTTTTCCCCGAGGAAGGCAGTCCGGTTAACCACACCAGACACCCCGGCTGCGCCAACAGCCTCTCCCGCTCCGCCCGACTGACATGGCCTTCGTGCCACACAATATTGGTTGCTTTCGCTGCCGTCAAGAACAGCCTCCTTGTATTGGAAACGTATACTTCGACTTGCCAGCCTTGCGGGAATCCGATCCATTCAGCCGGGGCATAGGCCCGAACGGGCAGCCTTCCGCGGCCCATTCGAAATACGCTCGTTCGCCGTCGAATCTCCGCATCCAAACCGCACCAATTGTCAATCTGAAATTGACGCGCTGTATACGGGAATCCGGTCGACGGGCCGGAATTTTCGCTTATGTTGCCGCAATCCTGGCAGCCCCAGATCTCCGGCATCATTGACAAGATCGTAATCCATCAGGGCCCGGTAGACCTCCGTTCTCAAATATTCCGACAATCCCCGCACGTCGGGATCCGTTTTTGCGATAAAAAAATTGGCCAGCCCCGCGTGCATCCGGCCCGCGATCGCGAAGGCCGCGATCCGGCCCTCCACCTCCACGCACCAGCCCTGAAGTTCTTCGGATCTCCAGTGTCCATACATCGATAACGCCGACCGTGTATATCCCCAGTCAAGCAGGAAATCCCTCTTGCGCCCCTGCCGTTTCCGCCAATATTGTAAAAGCGCCTGGCAGGCTGGCACGTCCGCGGGCGTCATTTCCCGAAAATTCGGATCCGCCTCCCTTCGGAAGCGCCTCAGTCTCTTGCGCAGATCCCGGTACGGCCGTCCCACGGCCGCCACGACCTTAGACGGATTGTACAGATATTCACGCGACTTGATCCGAACATCAAGTCGATCCCGCGGCAGGCGCAGCCTGTCCGCCTCATCCAGCCACAAAATGCGTGGATATCGACCTTCGTTGATCGCACGCATCCGGTCCAACATGGAAACGAGGGGGTCAGCCGACAGCGGAATCGGAGGTACGACAAGATCGAACCAAACGCGGCCATTTCTGGTCGCGCGACGCACGGGAAGCCAAAGCGCGCCCTCGTGCTCGGCCACGAACACTTCCCGTGCCGGAGGCAGGCTGAAACAACAAAGGAAGGGGGCGTAATAACACCACGCGCTCTTCAACGCAGACGCGAATATCCCCTGCAATCGGCCAGTATGCACGGGGTGAATGGGTTCGGCTTCAAACGGCAGATTCATCCCGTCTTCCGTGTCCGGTCGGCCGTGTAAAGCGATCCCTTATAGAAACCACGGACCAGGGGTGTCAACCGGTCCGTCGCAACCGTGCGAATCACCTGACTGACACCGGCCAGCATTTGGGCGCCGTCGTACCGATTGAAATCCGGAACGATCTCGACCGGCGCCAGACCGGTTTCCGTGATTGTCCTCACGGCGGCTAACGTCTCCTCGGGCCTGCGGTTGCCGAAGCAGATATATCCCTGCTTGCCCACCTCCGGCCGAAGCCCGGCTGCACCACGGGAAACGAACAGAGACAGCCCCGCAAGCGTATAGGGTGGATCGGTGAAAAACAGATCGAAATCTGCGGACATATCGCCTGGCAGATCCGACCTCAAGTCGTGTTCGACGGCCTCGACGGCCTGTCCCGTTTCATGCGACGCGGCGTTCAGATAGGCCACCAGCCGCGGATCGCATTCCAACACCACCACACGACGCACTGAAATTCCCAGGAAGTCCGCGAGAAGGCCGATCGCCAGAGAGGTGAGGTCGTCGTCTCCCAGAATCAGGATGTCCCGCCCTTCAAAACCGTCGTTTTCATACAGATACATGGCGCGCCGCAACGCGGTTTCCGCAGTCGCATGGGATTGATCCAGCCGCACGTCAACAGCCGGCCTCTGTTCCCCGAATGCCTCCATCCGTGCATGCAACGAACGCATCTCGTCGTCCAGCACGGGAAAATCCGGCCTCTGAAACCGCCGCCTACAACCCAGACCCAGCTGTTTTTCAACCGCATTCCGACCGGCGGAAGACAGAATGACACCCCCACGTCTCTCCACCCAACCCCTTGATTCCAACTCGCCTCGTACCGCCGCCACCACCGGAACCGGCAAACCCGTCTCCCGAGCCAGGTCGCGAACCGGCAGCGTCCCCGCCCGATAAATGGCCCTCAATATACAGCGAACGCCTTCCGGGCCCTCCGCCAGGCGCGCATCGGCCGCCACATCCGCAAGTACATTTCCCGAATGCCGGTTTTCAGTCCTGTTCGGCTTCCGTGTCCGTTGCCTCACCGTCTCCATTCTCCGATACCACGGACGTGTCCTCACCCGTCTCCCCGCCGCCGTTGTCCGACACTTCCTCGTCCGCAGGCTGGTCCTCCTCTTCCTCCGCCCCGTCGTCCTCCCACTCGAGCAGATTCTCATCGTCCTTGCGTTTCCGAAGAATCACGTAAATCAGGCTGATACCCGAAGCATAGGCGGACAACACGTATGAACTGAAGATAACCGTGAGTAGAATCAACATCACGCCCAGAATTCCGCCTGCCAGCAGTTCGGATCCGGAAGGGGTACCTGCCGGCGGCAGAAACGCCGTAATGTCCAGGGACAACCAATCGCAACGGGTGAAGTCAAACGGAACATACCGGCCCGCGACGTAGACCATATTGGCCAGTTTTTCTTTCATAAACAGGCCGCAGGCCCAGCTGACCAACCCCATTGCGGAGGCCATAAAGGTTCCCAGCAAAACCGAGCCTATAAGGACAGAAATCTTCATCCAGAGCAAATACAATACCAGCCGCCATGGCTGGCTCCAGGCCAACGAAAAGGACTGGATGGCCACCTCGAGCGCGTCTTCGCCCACCGTCCCCACGACCGCCGGAGACATCGTTATGGAAACGACAAACGCGATCGATATAAAAATAGCAACCAGCGCAGCAAAAAGGATCGGAATGAAGAAAATCCCGAATACCACTTCTCCCGCCCAGGGGATCATCCCGGCCAGCCACCCGATCACGATGCCCGCGACGACAAAGAAGATCAACAGTGCCAGCGTGGCCACCGGCCCCCAGACAACGCCGCCCCAGTTCTGTCTGATAAATCCCCATGCGTCGCCCGAGGAATAAAAATCGTCTCCCTTAAGTTGCTGGTAGGTAATTTTGCAGATCATGCACACCGTCAAAAAAACCACAACCCATACATATAGCATTGCAACCACGTCGATCGCCGTGCCCGCCAGTGTGGCAGGAAATGGTGCAGGCCCGGGGAAAAGCCCGTACCGTTGCCAGATCTGTCCGAGCGTGGCCCCTGCCAGAAGCTGGTCGACAATGCCCAGGATGGAATATCCGGCATAGGCGATCAGCGTGCCGCACAAGCCCACCCAGATCTTTTTGCCGGACCATCCGAGCCGAACCGCTCGAAAGATATCCCGAATGTCAAAATGCAACTTGAACATGGCAACCTCTCCTTCCGGTTCGAAGCCAAGAAAAAAAGGGCATGCCGCCCTCGAAGCATGCCGAAAGTACCAAAGTCACTTAAATTCAGAACCTTACACGCGCAGATGCAGACACGTAAACCACGAGAATATGATGCAACAATGCCGGATCAAAGTCAAGCGAAATAAAAAAGGATCTAAAGGTGAAGCCGAGGGTTCATTCCCTAGATCCCGTGCCAGTCGTTGCTATGCAAAAAGCTTCCTGAAAATTCGGTTATCTCTCTCCTGAAAAGGGGTTCGGCGATCCATGAACCGAACGTGGACCGTTGCCGGCATCTCACCTTTCGTCAGATGGTTCGGGAATCGTCAGCCGGATCTGATGAAGAAAACGCTGGAGCGGCACATTGAAAGGTCGAGAGGATCGGTTGAGCGCCGGCTTGAACAGCGGCCCGGCCGGAAGGGGCGTCGTGCCAGGCTGCATCCTGACCTGGGCGGGGCCCTCCTGCGCTTCCGGTACGCGATAACAACCCTGTCCAAGTCCGAGGGGCCACGGCGATCCGTGCAGATCCGGTCCGGTAAGAAAAAGAACAACCTCTTCATCGACGCCGAACTCGGGAATGCCCGGAATATAGAGCCGGTGGCCGTCGGCGGTTCCGCCTGGCAACGTGAGGACGATCTCGTCTCCCGGATTGCCCTTGACCGGAGTCATTACCCTGAACCGGTGCTGTGTTACAATCTCTCCACGGCCATCATCCATATAACTTCTGCGAGACACACACTGAACATGGGCGATCGTCTCCGCTTTTTCACACAGCGAATCGAACGCGAACCGTACCACGGTTGTTGCCTCAGGCTGCGGCACCCAGACGGCCAGAATAACAATGGACAAAGCAGATCGCATCAGACCTGACATCGGACACCCGTTGAAAGTATAGGTGAATTGGGTAAGCAGAGCGGGCTTCTCTATCTGGAAACGCCCCTATCCGGTCATGGTTCCAAAGACGACACACGCCGATAATCCGGTGCGCCGTCACACCGGGGGAGATTCCGGTTGCGGCTGTGCTAACCCGGTCGTTCCGCAGGGGACCCATTTTCGGCCGGGCTTCCGCACCGGGACTTCGCGCCCCTCTCAAACAGACCCCGAGCGAGCAGCAACGCGCTTTCCCGATCCTTTACGCGGCCTTCAAGCTGGCCGTCCTCCACCGCCCTCAGCGCGGTCTTGAAGGCCGGCCCGGGCGGATATCCGAGCTTGATAAGATCCCGGCCGTTAATCAACGGCTCCGGTCGTATCTCCTCGGGCTCCAAAGCTTCCAGGGCCTGCCGGCAGAACCTGTAATTCTCCAGATTCCGGTGACTGGATAGGCAGTCGACCCGATGCAGTTCCAGGTGTTCGTCAAATCGCTCCAAGCGCAAAAACCGCTTCAACTTGCTTTTGCGCATCTGCCGTACGTGCATGAAGCGGTGATGGTCCGCCACAAGTCGAACGATGTGACCGGTGGCCTCCCTGGAAAACCGCAGCCTGCGGCATATCTCGTCGGTCATCCCGGCTCCCACGCGGTCGTGATTGTCAAATCGAATACGATCCGCTGACACAAACGTGCGCGGCTTTCCCACATCGTGCAACAGCACCGCCATAGCCAATTCCGGAGACGGATTGCGCATCAGCCCCAGCATGATCAACGTGTGGGTCAACACGTCGCCTTCCGGATGAAACTCCGGCGGTTGAGGGACCCCATCGAGGGCCAGAACCTCCGGCACGACCTCGGTCATCAGCCCGGAATCGATGAGCCACCTCACCCCGAGAGACCCGCCCCCTTCAGTCAGAATCCGGACAAATTCGTCCCGGATGCGTTCTTTGCTGACCTCCGCGAGATTTCCACTGAAACGCCGGATTGCCGCGAAAGTCGCGCCATCGATCCGCCAGTGGAAGCGGCAGCCCAACCGCAACGCCCTCATCATTCGCAGCCGGTCTTCCGCAAACCGCTCTTCGGCGGGACCAATGGTTCGGATCACCTTCTCCTTCAAATCCGCCTGTCCGCCCACGTAATCCAGCACCCGATCCGCCAGTGGGTCCCAGAACATCCCGTTCACGGTGAAATCACGACGCCGGGCATCCTCGGTTTCGTCTGCGAATACGACCGCGTCGGGATGCCGCCCGTCGCTGTAGCCCAGATCACGCCGAAAACGGGCAACCTCGAAGACGTGCCCCGCCAGCCGCACTTCCACCACACCAAAGTGCGCGCCTACAGACTGGGCACGTTGAAAAATGCCGATCACCTGTTGGGGATCGGCATCGGTTGCAACATCGTAGTCCCGGGGTTCCACCCCCAGCAGGAGATCCCTCACGCACCCTCCGGCCAGCAACGCCCGGAACCCGCGCGCGTGGAGACGTCGTACCACTTCAATTGCCGTGTCGTGAGCAGATGCCATTGCGTTTAGTCCAAAGGAACGGGAACCCGTTCGATCCGGGCGCCCAGCGCGCGAAGACGCTCGTCGATGCAATCGTACCCGCGATCGATTTGCTCGATGTTCCGGATCACACTTTGGCCTTCGGCGCACAGGCTAGCGATCAGCAACGCCATCCCGGCCCTGATATCGGGACTCGTAATCCGCTCCCCGTACAGTTTCGACGGCCCCACGATAACCGCCCTGTGAGGGTCGCAAAGGATAATCTCGGCCCCCATCTCGATCAACCGATCCAGCCAGAAAAGGCGGCTCTCATACATCTTCTCAAAAAACAGGACGGTTCCCCGCGCCTGCGTGGCCACCACAAGCGCGATGCTCATCAGATCCGCGGGAAATCCGGGCCAGGGATCGTCAAAAATCTTTGGAATCGCGTCTCCGACGTCCCGGACGATCTCCAGTTTCTGATGGTCGGGAACCAGAATATCGTCTCCGTGAACCACCACCTCCACCCCCAACCGTTCAAAAACCATCAGGCTCCGACGCATATGATGCGGTGCGGCGTCTCTGATCCGTATCTCCCCGTTGGTTACCGCCGCCAGGCCGATGAAACTCCCAACTTCCATATAGTCGGGACCGATGGTATGTTCGCCGGCGTGAAGCGTCTTTACCCCTTCAATGGTCAGTTCATTCGTGCCCACGCCTGAAATCCGGGCGCCCATGGCGTTCAGCAGATGACACAACTCCTGTACGTGCGGTTCGCAGGCGGCGTTCCGGATGACGGTTGCACCCTTGGCCAGAGTGGATGCCATGATCACGTTTTCCGTGCCGGTCACGCTCCGCTCATCCAGAAAAATGTCGGCGCCCGTCAATCCGTCCGGCGCCCACATTTCATAGACATGGTTGGTCTGGATGCGGGCGCCCAGCGCTTCCAGAGCGCGGAGATGTGTATCCAGGCGCCGGCGGCCGATTTTGTCTCCTCCGGGCCGTGGCGTTGTCGCACGGCCGTGTCGCGCCAGAAGCGGTCCGGCGAGCAGAATACTTCCGCGGGCTTTTCCGCACAAATCAGGATTCAGAGCGGTCTTGCTCAGGGAAGCCGCGCACGAGGTCAGTTCGGCCCGGCCCGTATGCTGAACCGAGACGCCCAGATCGCGCAAGAGCTTGATGAGGGTAATTACATCTCCGATGGGCGGCGCATTCTTCAACACCACCGTCTCGTCAGTCAATAGCGTTGCCGCAAGGAGCGTGAGCGCGGCATTCTTGTTTCCGAAAGGCGTGACGGTCCCGGAAAGTGGAAATCCACCTTCGATTACGAACTGTTCCATAAGAACACACGCTCCGGCGACTCTCGAACAGGAGGACGGAGATTATATGTATATCGTGGTAAGTTACAATATATCATATCTTTACAGAAAACTCAAGGGAAATGTGCGCCGTGACGCGGCGGGTCGACGACGACGGAATGAGCCGACCGCCGCGCGTAGGGCCAATCAGACATCGGAAGCGGTCACGGCAGCCTCGGGGTGGATATAGAGTTGCCCGCAGCCGGCCGCGATATCCACTCCCTTGCTGTAACGCACCGTCGTTGTCAGATGCGCATTCTTGAGGATCTGTACAAACCGATCTACGGCGTCCTGCGGCGGCCGTTCAAATGGTGCGTCTTCGATCGGATTCCATGGAATGACGTTGATTTTGCACGGTATGCCCCGGACCAGCGCAACCAGACGTCTGGCGTCCTCGATCGAATCGTTGAAACCGTGCAGAAGCACATATTCGAACGTCACCCGCCGGTCAATCCGCTGCCGATACGCCCTGACGGCGGCAAGAAGCTCGGCAATCGGCCAACGCCTGTTGATCGACATAATTCTCGAACGCTGTACATCGTCTGTCGCATTCAGAGAAACCGCCAGACCGACCTTCAATCCCTCCCTGGCCAACTTCAATATGCCGGGCACATAGCCGACTGTCGAAAGCGTGATCCTGCGGATTCCTATGGCCAGCCCGTAATCCAGGTTCATCAGTCGGATCGCGCGAATGACATTATCGTAATTCAACAGCGGCTCCCCCATACCCATCATCACCACGTTGGTCAGGTCGTCGTCGCGCGCGCTCAGTTCACGGCGGACGTAAACCAGTTGATCCAGAATTTCGCCGGCGGTCAGGTTGCGGAGCAGCCCCATCCGGCCGGTCGCGCAAAACGTACAATCCAGCGGACATCCCACCTGCGACGAAACGCACAGCGTACGACGCCTGCCGTCGCGCATCAGGACGCTTTCGACGCGCTTGCCGTCCGGAAGTTCAAACAGGTACTTCACCGTGTCGCCGGCATCCGCGCCCGCCCTTGCCGCCACCTTCAGACTCAAAATCGACGCACGCTTCCTCAGCGTTGCGCGAACCGCCTTAGTGAGGTCGGTCATCTCAGCGAAGTCGGTTGTGCCGCGATTGTAGATCCACGCCGCGATCTGCCTGGCGCGATAGGGCTCCAACCCGAGGGAAGCCACAAATGCCTCGAGTTCCTCGGGAAAGAATCCTTTCAGATCAACTCGGTCGCTTGTCTCCAAAGGGCCCGCCATGTGTCCATCTCCTTGTTTTCACCGTACGTGTATGAGATTAACGATGCGGCGCTCCGGACGCAAGGAAAATATGGGTTGACAGAAAGTACGTTTTGCCCTATCTTGCAAAATTCGTTCTGCCCTCATAACAATAAGTTACGTTCATTTTTCCGCTTGTTTCCGTTGGGTCTTCTCAAAGTCCCCAGACCCCTTCCGGCATTCCAAGCAACTAAAAATATGCCTATTCGTAAACGTGATCACACGAACCGGCCTCCACGATCCGGTCGCCGGTTCAGGCTGACAAAGTTTGCTCTCATCGTCTTTGTCGTAACCGCCGCTGTACCGATCTGGCTGGCGGCCACCCGGCCGCCTGAACCCGAAACCGTTCAAAATCCCGAAGTCGTACAGGAAGCGCCCCCGGTTCCAGCCCCTCTTCCGTCCAGTCCTGAACCGCAATTCTCGGAAGTCGAAGGGCACATCCGACACAGAGAAACATTCTGGGACGCATTGAACCGGGAAGACGTCGCGCGATCCCAGATTTACGAACTGCTGGTCGCCTTCAAGAAAGGGATCCCCCGGGCGGAATTCAACCCCGGAATCGTCCAGAGCGGAGACCGCTACGAACTCGGCATAGACAGCCTGGGAGCCATACAGTCCTTTGAATTTATCAAGAGAGGAGCCATCGAGACCGGTTTTGTCGTAACGAGGAAGAACGGCAGGCTTACCGCGCGCAAAGAGCAGATACCTCTGGAGCGCCGGATCGCCCTCGTAACGGGTGAAATCCGCAACACCCTTTGGAACGCCCTGTTTGAAGCCGGTGAAGTCCCTGCCGTGCTGAGTGGCGAAATGGCCGCAATTTTTGAATACGACATCGACTTCATGGTCGATTGCCGCGTCGGCGACCGGTTTACCCTTGCACTGGAGAAATTATATAAAGACGGCCGGTTCCTGCGATATGGAGATATCCTTTCAGCCGAATACCAGGCGGCCCGAAAAAACCATCAGGCCTTTCTGTTCGAATCCGCGGACGGCCTTGTGGGCTATTACGATTCGAACGGCAAGTCGCTACGCGGCCTGTTTCTGAAATCTCCGCTCAAATACCGGCGAATCAGTTCCGGTTTTTCCAACCGCCGGTTCCACCCTATCCTTAAGAAGTACATCCCCCACCACGGCATCGACTACGCCGCCGGGTACGGCACACCCGTGTGGGCAACCGCCCCGGGTACCGTTGTTTTCAAGGGCCGGAAAGGCGCTCTCGGGAACTACATCGAAATTCGGCACCGAAACGGCCACAAGACCGGCTACGGCCACCTCAGCAAGTTCGGGCGCGGTCTGAAGAAGGGCTCGTACGTCAAACAAAAGCAGGTCGTCGGTTTTGTCGGCGCGACCGGTCGCGCCACCGGACCACACCTTCATTACAACTTCTTTGTCAGAAACGGCAAGGGTTATCGCCTTCGAAACCCTGCCAGATTGGCCAATCGCTCCAAGGCCAGACCGCTATCCCCGGATCTACTGGCCAGCTTCAGGCAACAACGCGACCGCCTGCTGGCGCTGTTCGACGACCCGAAGGCGTCGGTTGTGACCAACCTGCAGGCCCCACCGTAAATCTCCACACACCCACCCGCGTCGCAGAATAGCCGACCCGCAGGCAAGATGAACTCACGTGCGAAGCGCCCGGTAAAGACGACCCTGCTCTCGACGACCGCGGCGGCGATAGAACCCCGATTCCATTAGATCGAGTTCCCTAAGTACAATCCGAAAAAGAGCCCGTGTGAGGCAATTGTCGGGTTTCGCCTGCACCGGGCGGGTTGCAGGCCCAGATGAAGGTGACATCTTGAGAATTGCGTACTTCGACTGCCATGCCGGCATAAGCGGCGACATGATTCTTGGCGCACTCGTGGATGCGGGCCTGTGTATTGAGACGTTACAGAGGGAACTCGACAAACTCCACCTGGAGGGAGTCCGACTTCGGACCGGAAGGGTTCACAGGCACGGCATCGCCGCGACGAAAGTCGATGTCGTCGCCGACGAGGGGCATGTACATCGCCGACTGAGGGACGTGCTGGAAATCATCGAGACTGCGGACATCACGATCGGAACCAAACGGCAGACCGGCGCCATATTCCGGCGTCTCGCCGAAGCCGAAGCCGAAGTTCACGGCGTTTCAGTCGACCGCGTCCATTTTCACGAAGTGGGTGCGGCAGACGCCATTGCAGATATCGCCGGCGCCGTCATCGGCCTGGAACAGCTCGGCGTCGAACGCGTCTACGCCTCACCCCTTCGATTCGGTCGCGGAACAACCCGAAGTTGCCATGGCGTACTGCCGATTCCCGTTCCCGCGGTGCTCGCCCTTTGCAGAGATGTGCCGGCCGAACGCACCGACATTCCGTTTGAACTGATCACACCTACCGGCGCGGCGATTCTGACCACGCTGGCAGAACAAATCGGCGCCAGTCCTCCCTTTCGAACCCGTCAGATCGGCTATGGGGCGGGCAGTCGCGACATCGATCAGGTACCGAACCTGCTCCGACTGGAAATTGGTGAATCCGAGTCCTCCCTGCAGGCAGACGCGGTCATCCTCATAGAAACCAACATTGACGATATGACACCTGAAATCTACGGCTACCTGATCGACCGCCTGCTCGAGAATGGCGCCAGAGACGCGTATCTCACGCCCCTCATTATGAAAAAGGGACGGCCGGGGGTGATGCTCAGCGTGCTCGTCGATCCGGCCCATACACCTTCAGTCACGGATCTGATCTTCCGCGAAACCACGACGCTTGGCGTCCGTCTGCGCCGCGTCGAGCGGCAGACCGTCTCCCGGCGGACAGAAGTCGTTGAAACCGCATTCGGCCCCGTAACCGTTAAAATTGCCAATTACGACGGCAGGGCGCGAATTGCGCCCGAATATGAAGACTGCGCCCGAATCGCACGGGAAAAGGACATTCCGATACTGGACGTGTACCGCGCCGCTTCAGACGCCGCAGAACGCTGAACGCTCAGGCGCTTACCCGTGCAACCACACGAACGCCGACGTCCGGATGCGACAGGTCACCGGCCCCGAAGCGGCACGCAACGGAAAGTACAGGTGGCGCATCGTACCGTTCGAAATTGAGAATCCCGGATCTTCCGTTGTCGCCAGGATGAGTCCTCGTGCATCTCGGATAACACGTTCCACGGCGCATCCCATCGTCAGGCCGTCCCCGAATCGTACGATTGCCATCGCCTTCTCGACATCGGCGTCCTCGCGGATATCGCCGGTCACCCGCAAGCCGTCAACCGGGTCTCCGTCCGCCTTTCTGAGAACACCGGCCACCTCCAGATCATAGACCCCCTTGCCCCGAATCACCTCCTCTTCCCATCTCAACTCATCTCCGCCCCACAACCCCATGCACGTGGGGGCGCCGTCCCGTTCCCGTACAAACCCGAACTCGCCATTCAGGCTGAGTTTCCCAATGACCAGCGGCTCCTTGCGCCATACCGTGCGATGCACAATATGATCCACGTATCCTCCATGTCTCACCTCCAGCGCAACAGACCAATCGTCCGTGTATACCTGCCGGATCGACTCGATGAACGGAGATCCGCTGAAGGGCTCGTGGATCGCGGCAAACACGCTCGAAAGGGGCGCGCGTCCGCGGCGGCGTGCGACAAAAACGGGCATCCTGAACCGATCCAATTCGGCATCGTTTTCATTGGTTCGGCGCACTGACGGTGCGTCACCCAGGAAAATCTCCGCTTCCGAAAGTCCCGGCAGGTGACACCGCAGCCCGGCTTGCACTCCCTCCAGGCCGAATCGTACCGACAATCCGTTGTCAACGCGACCGCGAAATACGTTCTGAATAAATCCGTAGCCCACAGACCGACCCCCGGCATCGCCGGCGTCCCCCCCATATTCGGGCATCCGCACGTTGACGCCCGGCAGCAGATTCGGTCCGAAAGGCCTTACGGGCACATCCGTTTCCGCCCATCCGTCCCGGTCCGCGCTTCCGTGCAACGTCCAGTCGTGCTGGGTACCTCCGCGCACATGGAAAATATCCACCGAATACACATGCCCATCACCCGCGTCGGCCAGCATGACCATTCGTCGGTATTCCCGCGCCAATCCCGGGTATGCGCGTTCTCCTCCGGCTTCCAACCACTGCACGGGTTGATGTTCCGTCTCAAAAGCCAGCAACCGGCCGCGAGACGGCCCCCGATTGCCTCCCGTATACTGTTCCTGTTCATCGATCACCACCGTGTTGTGCGCCAACGTGCTGACGTTCCAGGACCTGTACCGCGAATGGGTGTATCCCAGGTCCGGCAACAGTTCCTCGCCATTGGCGAAGAACATCAGATTCAACATGTCGGCGTGGTCATGTCCGTGGCCGCCTTCTGAGAAATGAAGGTGTACCTGCGTCTGGCGCCGCCCCACCCCACTCCCGAGCCACGCATGCCCCATTCCGCCAAACAAGGTCGGACACGAGCGCTCTGACGGCTTCAAGTCCTCATACCGCGCCCAGGTATCGTGCACCGGTATCAGCCGTCCATCGGGGTACCTGAAAGCCTCGAGAACACGATCACAACGTGCCACCTCCGTAAACTCCGGAAGCGGATCCAGATTGACGAATCGCCTGCCGTCTTCGGGATCCACATATCCCGGAGGATCGGAATATCCAGCCAGGGCGTCCAGGACACGCCGAAGGCCCGTCAACGTATAGCGGTGATATGCGGGGCTGCCCTGGCACCAGAAACCATCCGCGGAGAAACGCCGGAACAGGCCGTGCGCGCACTGCACAGCCAGGTGTACCAGCGCGGGATCTCCCATCACGCGGCCGGCAACCGCATATCCCTCGTAGGTCTCTGGACTGGCGTTGGTATAAAGGAGACCATGGAAGGCGTCCTGCCGAATTCCACCCCTGAAAAACCCGTCCTCTATGCGGCGACTGACATCCTCACCCCGTTCTTCTGAAAGCCGCTCCAGTTCGCCGCTATCCCGAATCGAATCGTACGCGTAAATCATCTCCGTAGGGATCTCGGCGTAGCGCCACTCTCCCCACTTCCCGCCCCTGCGGGGAAAGGGTGGGTACATACACACCCGCTTTGCCGAATTCGCCACGTCCGTCCAGACGAGAAAACCCGGATAATTCCGCGCAATTGTGTCCAGAATCAACGCAGACCGCCGGGCATATTGCCGCTGATCGGTCGCCCGGTACAATCGACCGAGATCCCTCGCACGATCGGCAAGATAGAAGCGTGCGCACCACCAGGCCCTGGCGCGGAAGAAGTATCTTCTTCCCGACGGATCTTCGTAAAAAGGGTATTCGACCTCGATCCCCAGCGGATTCAATATGCGCATGGTCCGATTCTCGGCAAATTCACCTCCGGGAAAAACCGTTGCGCAGTGCCGGCAACGGACTCGTAGCGGGTCCTCGACTGACCAGTCGAGTTGCCGTTCTCTGACTCCCTCACCACAACAGGCGCAGGCCACGTACCTGAACCCGGTACGATCCGGCACCAGGGCAACCAGCTCGTCCTCGGACATTGCCATCAACGGCGAGACGGCCCGCTGTAGCTTCTCCAGGGATTCGGCCGACGGCGAGACTTGGTAGACCGGGTGCGGGACTCCGGCGGCCGTGCACCTGCCTGGCCAGAGCCAGCACAGGACGAGAAGGCTGAACAACACACCCAATCCATCCATTGCCCTATCCGATCGCAATGATTATCTTTGCCTGACTATCGCAGGGAGGGACGTCGCACGGCGATTCGGGCCCGAAGATGAATCGTTTCGCCCGGACATTGTCCGTCCTGAAATACCACGTTTCCAAACCTTGACACGACCCTTGCGGGATTGCGGCGGCCGTTGGAAAAAGGAGAACCGCGATGCAAGTCGACGTACGAATCGACCCGAACGAAGAAATCGGTTTCATGAACGTGGACGAAACCGACTTCAAGAGCTCCACGCCGTCCGAGCGAATCCGCCACCTCGAAGTCGAGGGATTCGTCGTTCTTCCGGATGTGCTCGATGCGGAATTCATGGATCGCATCAAGCACGAAATGGCCGACGCGCCGATGCAGACGAAAGACTACAGCGCCGCACAGACCTACTGTCTGGAGCCTCAGTGGCGCAGCCGAGCCGTGGCCGAACTGATCGCGCACCCGCCAATGATCGAGTTCCTGGAGACACTGCTTGGCGAGGACATTGTGTTCACCCGAGGACTCTTCACCCGGACGCTCTCGGGTTCGCCACCCATTTCGTTACACACCGATGGACAACCGTTCGGGTCATCCATCTTCGGATACGAAGGCAGTTCTCCGCGTCTGCTCCGCGTCCTGTATTACCTTGACGACCTGACCCCGGACCGGGCGCCCTTCCGGCTCGTCCCTCGCTCCCACCTGTCGTTTCACGCCGAAGCGAACCCCTACGTACGTTACAAATATCACCCCGGCGAGGTCACCCTTTGCGTGAGGGCCGGTACGGCGCTCGTGATCCCCATCAATTTGTTCCATGGCACCCATCCAAACAGAACCGGCTCCCAGCGCTCGCTGGTTCAACTGGGGTACCGCCCGGCGTGGGCGGGCCCCATTCAACCGATGCCGGAGTGGGACCCGGAACTCGTGGCTGCGGCCCCGGCCGAAACGAGGCGATTTCTGCAAAGCCCCAACACAACCGGTCTGGACTGGAACCAGCCGCACAAACCCATGGGCATGAAAAACGACGCGTGCGCTATTGATCCGGGGCGATGGGAGCGCTGATCGCGGCCGTCTGCCAAGACACAGGTGAGGTCGAAATCCGAAAATAATACTCAGACGAAAAAAGCCCGGCGAGCGTGTTTGGCCGGGCTTTTACGTTTTTCCCGCGGGGACACGATCAGCGAAAAAAAGCCATCCGGATCCATAAGGGGATTCCATGGATCCGGTTCGGTGCAAATCTTCGATTATCTCCTGTTTCGCAGGTACCAGACTTCCCTGAAAAACTGCTGGCGCGCTCCGGACATGGCCCCGATCACATCGGGATTCATACAGGGCTTGGGTTCGTGAAACCGGACCGTCACGTGGTTGTACGCGATGAGAATGGCGCGGCGGGGATTGTCGGGGTTTGTCCACGTCGATCCGGTATGCCGTACCCCCTCCGAAAACATGATGAGACTCCCCGGAGGACATCCGTAGGTCTCCCAGACACCGGAGTCGGGATCATCGGCCTGCTCCGGCCACGTTCCATCCTGCGCTGAAAACAAATTCGCTTTATGCGAGCCCGGCACCAGACACGTGCCGCCCTGCCCCTTTCTGACTTCGTTCAGTTCCCAGACGATGCGTGTCATGCCGCTGTAAATCCTGCCGTTGTGAAAACGGTAGGACAGGGACGGATCGAGATTCGTCCCGCCCACGTGGGGCCGCCATTGATTCTGGGTCGTCTCGGCCGATCTACCGGAGACAAACACGCTTTCGAGGCGAATGCGATCCCGTTCCGGGTGAATCACCTCCTGCAGAAGACCCATGACTCTCGGATGATCGATAAGGAATTCCGCGGGCCCGGCGATGGGCGCACGGTGGTGTGCGGGCAGACTCTCCTGGTTTCTCAATAGTATTTCCAGGTGCTCCCGCACCGTTTGAACTTCGTCGTTCGTGAGCACAGCTGGAATAACGAGAAAACCCTTCAGATCGAAGAGGAACTTCTCGTACTCCGACATCGGGTGGATCTGCGCGGGGTGGTCGTGTAACTGGACATCTGTGTCTTCATTTGTCGTCTTCATCGCAGGCGCTCCTTGTAAATCGGGCGGGGTGCCGCCGTGAATACTGACGTCGACAACCGGGGACTTCACAAGCGAACGGTCAGTCATTCGATCGCGATCTTTTCGCTTGCATGTACGAACAGTACCTCGTTCGCGCCGTCGTAGCGCCGGAGCGCTCGCTCCACCTCATCCGATTCGACTTCGTTCAGGTCCAAGCCGGCGATCACCAGATCGGCCTCGGACGATCGTCGGACAGGTCAGTGAATCGACGAAAATTCCCGCCCCGCTGTCGGGTCGCCCGTTTTCCTGAAAAGAAAAATATATTCGTGTTTAAAGACATAGAAGCCGCCGGCAAGGGCACGGTAACGCCAGAGTTCCGCCTGGTTCCGCTTGGATCGGGTTTCGTCGAAATTTTTCACAACGATGCTCTTCAGCGCGTAGCGTCTTTTCAGGACCTCATTCATGCAGTAGAACCCGAGCGGTATCCATTCGCCCTTGGAATATTTGTCTCCGACGACCAGAGCAAAGTACCGATCGGTCTCCAGATACGGTGTCACATTGTCCACCGTTTGACCGAACATTTGAAGAAACGCCTCTGTGCTCCCGGCGTTGGAAAGATCGTCGCTGTCGTCGGAAAATCGAATAATGTCGTGGTACGGAGGATGCATGATGAGAAGCTGCACCTGCCTGACGCGACACCTGTCCAGCGCGCCGCGAATGTCCATCTTTCGGTTGTCGCCAACGACGATTTCCGTTGTCACGTCGTCATCATTTCGGGTTGCCTCAACGAGCCTTCTTGCCTCCTCGGCGACCCCCTGATTGAGTTCCAGGCCGATGCCGTTACGCCCGAGCCGTCTGCATTCGATCAGCGTGGTCCCGCTACCGACAAATGTGTCCATTACCCAATCCTGCCGGCGGGTGTATCTGAGCATCATCTGTTGGGGAATCTGAGGGATAAAGTTGCCCCAATACCACCCGAGATGCCCGCCCGTCGAATCCCGCCGCTTCATGACCCACAGACTGTCCGTCAAGACGTCTTCATACTCCTTCCACCTCAGAAGATTGATGTCGTTGATCTCCAACTTCCTGACCTTCTGGACGCCGTCACGCAACCGCTTGACGTAATACCTTGCGCGTTCGACCGTCCGTGCCTCCAGGATCTGATTCAGTTCCGATACAACCACATCCCTGCGCAACGAAACGGTCTCATGCCCCGGCCTCGGCTCCGAGAATCCGTCGGAACTGCGTTCAGGAGATTCAACGACGTGTCGAACACTCAACGTCTTGCTTCGCAGTGCATCCACATCCGTCTGGCCGTAGATATCGTCGAGCGCCTGAACGAACCTCCTTCTGTCGAAAACCGCGCTCCCGTAGCCCAACGGCGACGTGTTCAGATCTTCGGAATACCGCGCTTCCTGCTGGCTTGTTTCCTGCACAGACCCTGTTCCTCCTGCCGCCGCGACCACGGGTTTTTTAGTTAGAGGCGATGACTCGCGACGTTGCGCCGGCTTTGCGGTATGGTACTGAAATGCGACGGCCAATGCAAGCACAACGACGAGAACCGTACGCTGCCGGGAACTCACCGGTGTCCGGCGTCACACGTCGGTTTTCTCCGAGACGCGTTCCGCACGCAGGCCGTTAGTCCTTTCACGATGGTTGGATGCATGTCGGGGCGTTTCCGCTTCGGTTTATCCAGGCCGGGATATCGGAGCCTACCGATAAAAGCAAAGGGCCTGCGGCGAATTCATCGCAGGCCCTTCATTTTCAGTGATTTATATGGTGGGCGATACTGGACTCGAACCAGTGACCTCTTGCATGTCAAGCAAGCACTCTAACCACCTGAGCTAATCGCCCATCCATTTCGAACCGGTCATTTCGAGCACCCACAAACTGGCGACAACCCATTCGAGTTCCATTGGAATTGCACAGCCGGCGTGGGCGTCAATTCGTATCGACGGCACCGCCCCCTATGCCATTCCAGATAGCAAATCTATACCATATTATGGGCGAAGTCAAGCGGAATGTGGGATCGAACCGCTGGTTCGGGCGGCCGCCGATTCGTTGGAGATCAGCGGTCACGCGACCCATCTGTTGACAGGCGGCGACCCTGGTATTCAAACGCACCTAAGCACATCCTCGGCAAGCCGGGTACCCTCCACGCGTGCCCGGATCTTGGCAAATGCAAGTTCGCGGGAGGTTGACAGATCGTCGTCGAATGGAGAGAAACCACAATCGTCGGTGGTGCCCAATTGGGCGACGGGTATGTATCCGGCGGCCTCCACAACGCGGTCCCGTACCTCCTCGGGCGACTCCACGCGGGGTTCGATCGCGTCGATGACGCCGACAAAGACGCGGTGACCTGGCCGGATAAGCGTCCCGATCTGCTCCAGGGCCTTTCGAGGATCTCTTTCGGATGCCATGGCGACATAGAAGTTGCCCACGTTTATCTCGAACAACGTGGGGAGCAGGTCGCTGTAATCCACATCGGCACTGTGGGTGGCGTCCCAATCGCCTCCGGGACAGGTATGTACCCCCAGCCTCGCACGCTCATCGTCCGTAAACGATTCGAGGCCGGTATTCAGCAACGCCACAAAGCTTCTAAGGAGGTCGCCGGAGGGATCTAGTTTCACCGCCAGACGTCCCTCGGTGAAGTCGATCTGGACCCTGTGCGCGCCCGCATCCAGGCACCGGCGCGCTTCTCCGACGTGCTCACGTACGAGGTCCGCCAAAAACCGGTCGTTCGGATAGTCACCGATCCCGTCCGGCGGATAAACGAGACTGATCAGGGAGGGCGCGATCACGGCCTGTTTTACTCGGACCCGGGCGTGTTTCATTGCGTTCCGGAGGTACAGGTCGGCGCTTTCAGTATAGCGAAAAGGACCCTCTGTCAGACGTGGCAGCTGCCTGGTGTGACCATCGGAAAACTGGACTTCCACGCCGTCGGGAGCAATGTTCCCAGCTCCGCGCAGGCAATAGAATGCGAAACCGCCGAATTTGCGCTGTTCGCCGTCGCTGATAACGGGGGAGCCCGTCTCCTCGAAACCGCGTATGGTCTCTATGGTGGCCTCATGGGCAACGGCATCGAGCGCCTGGAGGCTGATCCGGCCCTCGCGGAACTGCCGGTGCGCCTCCACCAGTTCCGCGGTTCGGGGGATGGAACCGATGGGTTCGGTGGGGATGGCATCATTGGACATGGCGTTCCTCCGGATAAACAGGCTGAAGTTCTGGCTGAGCGGCGAGAATTGATCGAACCTTAAAGACGTTTTCCAAATAATACCGCCACGATACCCTGGCCGGCATTTCGAAACAAACCGGCGGTTCCATCCAGCAGCTTCGCCGTTACGGGACCCATTCATTCAGGTCTTGCAACGTCCCCTGAATGAGTGGCCTGCCCTTGTAGGCGACTTCGTCACCGTGGGCAACCGCGCCGTATGTGATTCTGCCGTTTTCAAACGACACGACGCAAAGCCGTCCTCTAAAGCTGAGATCTCCACACCGGACCCGATCTCCTTCCCCAGTTCCATAGACGATCAGATCCGTGCGGCGGTTCCGCTCCACCCGGATACCACGGGCCAGATGCAACGGCGCTCTGCGCCCGTTTACCTGCACCGGCACCCGGGCGACGCCCACCCGTGACGGGGTCTTTCGGAATGGCACCAGGGCAACGTCGTAATTCATGGAAAACTGGTTCCGGCTGGAAATCCACTTCTGAAACCCGATCCAGTACCGGTTCGGGTACGGATGCGGCGCCCCGTCGGATTCCTCGTAGGAAACGCCCTGGCGAACGTACCGGATCTCGGAGGGTCTGGCGGGAACAACCTGAAGTCCAGGACCTCCGCCGGCGAGCGACCGGCGTTTTCCAGCCTTCCACCTGAACGGAGCGTGAAGGTACCACGTGTACGCGTGGTGTCGCTCGGTCTCCAGAATGGTATCGGAGATCAGGAAGTAACGCGGTTTCAGAAACACGATCCGGCGTTCGAGGATCACGCCGAATTCCTTCTCGTAACCCCCGTGCCTGGCGGAGAAATAGTCCACCTCTTTTCCGGATACCCACTCGACGTCCTCGCCTCGATGGTTCACCCTGTCCAGCGGCGCGTCGTTCACGACAACCTGATTGTGGGCCCGGGGAGACCGGAAGTAGTGATTCAGAGGATTGTCGTAGGATCCCCAGCGGGTCGTCTCGATCGCCAGGGGTTTCCCAAACGCATACATCGAGAAATCCAGCAGATCGTTGTGGCTGTGGCCCCCACCCCATGCGCCGTAGTTGATGACCATATACAGGGCATCGCGGTCCCAGCCAGACCGCATCACGGCGTACCCGGAAGGCGCGAGGTTGATCGACGAAAAAGATGGCTTCTCCGGACGGACCCTGTCAATGGATGGGATCCGGTCGCGTACGGGCCAGAGATAGCGCCCGGAGCCCGTAAACCGGACCGCTTCCTCCAGAAGGTCGTCCTGGCGGGCAAAACCGCCGTCGTTGAAGCCGATGGATTCGCCCAGCGGCGTCGCGGTTGCCAGAAACCATTCGTACATTTCCGCGAGGCGGGATCTCACGGGCTCCGGCAATCGGACGTGTGGATTCAGGTCTGCAAAGTCCACCGTACGTTGAACGCAACGGAGGCTCACGACGCCATAGCCGGCCGTACGCTCGGAGTGGCAGCCGTCCGCAAAGAAATCCTTTTCCGCATGTTCGGCAATTCGCCGCATTCCGATCTCGATCCAGTCCCCGGCTTCGCGGAATTCATGAAAGAGCCCCCCGCAGTAGACAAGGGCGAATGAACCGGTCAACTGCCAGTTTCCGCTCACGTATCCTTCACGTTCGAGCAAGTCGAGCCATCGGCATCCGCCCAGAATGGTCTTAAGGATGCGTTCGTGAGTTCGCCACCCGAAAACGCCGGCGTTCCGGTACTCGCAATAGTGGTCCACAAACTGGGGATTCCTGCCTCCAATCCCAAGTTCATAGAAGATCACGTCGAGGTGCGGAATGGTATTTTCGATGTCATCCCGCTGGTCATACCACTGATTGAACAACTCCTGGAAACACTCGGCGAATTTCAATTCTCCCGTTTTCGCGTAGGCCACACGAAGCGGGTCGCTCCAGAACCAGTAGTGCATGCCGTATTTGCCGCTCTGGCCCCAGTCGGCGTTGAAGTCGACCCGTTTTCCGAATCGGTAGGTGGGCGTCTGCCACCCCTGATACGTGATTTCGTGCTTTACCAATCGTTCCGCCTGCTCGATCGCGTCGGGGCCGGGCCGCCTCTCAAAGCGGTCAACCAGATTTCTCCCGGTTTTTCTCCCTGCGAAGTAGGCGCCCCAGGCGGAACAGGCATCCTTCCAGCGGCCCGTCGTTGCCGCTTCCCGGACGGCCTCGAGACCGGGCAGATCCAGGTTTAACGCGGCGAAGAGATCCTTCTGAGAGATATGGCGCATCTTTGACCGGCTGACACCTGGAGGCATAGGCAGTCCCTTTCAGTCGTTTGCCCTTGACATCCCCGTGAGGAGGTCGAATATTACCGATCCCGCGCCTGAAAACGCTCGATGAAGCAGGTGGACATCCAGTGCGGCGAGGTTTCGACCGGTCCACCCGCGAAAGTCCTTCACGGCTCCGAGAAAACCCGGAAGAAAGGATAAGGCAAACGATGAAAATCTATAGAGCCGCGCTTGTCGGATGCAGCCGGATGGGCGCCTTTATCGACAACGAAGTACCGGATTCCAGGAGCGCCTATTCGCATGCGGCGGGATACGAGGCGTGCAAACGCACGGAAATGATCGCCTGTTCGGATTTACGCGTCGAAGCGATGAGACAGGTCGGACTCCGTTATGGCGTGCCTGACGACAAGCAGTACATCGACTACAGAGATATGATCGAACGCGAGCGACCGGATATCGTCAGCGTAGCCACCCAGCCCGAGCAGCGCGCTGCAATCGTCGTCGATGCGGTCGACCGGGGAGTCCGCGCGATCTATGGTGAAAAGGCTATGGCCGCATCGCTCGACGAAGCGGACGCGATGGTGGATGCGATCGAGCGTAACGGCGCCATTTTCAACCTGGGCACAAACCGCCGCTGGGATCCTGGATACGACGCGATGAAGGACGTGATCGACAGCGGACGGATAGGCAGGTTGCGTTCGCTTATCGTCCATCAGACCGGACCCCTCTTCAATGGAGCGAGTCACAGCTTCGACGTGCTCACGAGGCTCAACAGCGACAATCCCGTGTCGTGGGTTCAGGCCCATCTGCCGAACGGGGATCAGGTGATCGACGGCGAACGCCTGACTGAGGACCCTGTCGGACACGGCATCCTGCAATTCGAAAACGGCGTTACCGCATACGCGCTGAATTCAGGAAGGGGCATGGAAGTGGAGGCGGTGGGCGACAGTGGCGTGGTCACGGGCATGTGCAACGGGGTGGAATGGCTCGTGCGCGAACACGGCGCCGTGGACCATCGCGGTCGGTCTGTGCTGGAACCGCGGAAATTTCCGGCCTTCGAGCCGGCCAGTTCAACCGTTCGGCTGATCGAAGACCTCGTCCACTCGCTGGACACCGGCGAACCGCCGCGCGGCGGCGTGAGCACGGCGCGCGCCAATACCGAACTCATCTTCGCGTTTGTCGAATCCCATGTTCGGGGCGGGACACGGGTCGAATTGCCGCTGACCGGGAGCCGGTACCGTTTGAACAGAAACAGGCCGCCGCGGCAACCGAAATATCAACGTTAAGATTGGATCGGCCGGGTATTGGGTCCGGCGTGACCGTCAATTCGGTCGGCCCGGATGTTACAAGGGCAAAGGCCGGTACACAATCTGCAGCAGATTGCCTTCGGGATCCGCGAGGAAGTTGAACCGGGTCCCCGTTGACGTCTCGCGGTACGGCCCCACAAATCCGGCGCCACGTCTCTCCAGCATCCGGCACGCCGAATCGAAGTCATCCACGGCGAGCGCAATATGCCGGATACCCGCATCGTCGGCGGCGCTTTCCGCGGGCGGCCGTTGGTTCGACGGCAGGAACTCCAGAATGCCTCCGCCTGGAAGGCGCAAGAAATAGGTCTGGCTCTCGTCGTTTTCAAGGATCATCTCAAAACCCAGGATGTCGCAGTACCACCGTGCGAGCGTATTGGAATCGGCCGCAACAATTGCAATATGCTCGATCGATCGGATCATGCATCCCCCATCGGTGAAATGGTGATCTCGCAGCCCGCCTTCAGCGAGGCATCGACCGCAGAGGCGATCCGGACGACCGCCAGCCCGTCCCGGGATGTGATCAGCGGCTCCCACAAGTTCCGTACCACCCCCGCAAAGTGCCGGATCAGCGAACGTGACGTGCCCTCAGTCTGGCCATGAACGTCGGGTGCGACGGATGTATCGGGATACACGATGTCTTCGGCGCCGTAAATCGAGAGTCCGTTTTCGTACGGAAGGACCTCTACGGCCCCGGCCGTGCCGCGTACGGTGAAGAGTTGGTTCTGTGGCCGTCCATCCCGGATGGGCGAACCCCATACATTTTCCAGAACGGCAACCGCGCCGCATTCAAAGGTGAGGACGGCGACGATCAGGTCCTGCCGGCGCCGCCCGCCGGATCGTGCGTAGGCCATGACCCGCGTGACCGCGCTTCGGGACGTCCAGAGCGCCAGATCGATGTCGTGCGGCAGCAACCAATAGGCCAGCGGAAACCGGCCGAGCACCCTGTCCACTGCCGCCGGTTGGGACGACCTGCGGCTGTACACATGGAGAACCTCGCCGATATGGCCACGGGCTACCGCCTTCCGCATAGCGGCGAATCGAGGATCGAAACGCAGGCTGTGACATACCATCAGGTGCACGTCGTTCCGGTCCGCCTCATGCACCATTCGGACGGCGTGGGAAGGAGACGTTGCCATCGGCTTTTCTACGAGGACATGCTTCCCGGACTCCAGACAGGCCGCAACGGGATCCGCGTGCGCCCATTCGGAGGTGGCCACAACGACTGCTTCGATCTGCGGATGGTCGGAGAGCATGTCGCGGTAGCGAGCGCCGGTATAGCCCGGCACACCGATTTCCGTCGCCACGTTCCGGGCGGTGGCCTCCCCCTGACCGCAGACGGCAACCAGCCTCGTCAGCGCCGACTGATCGAGGAGTCGAGCGTAAAGACCGCCCATCCGGCCCGGGCCGATAACGGCGACGTCTACGGGTTGAACTGTTTCCACCATAGGATTCCTCGGCCCGTGTCCGCAGGATGCGGAGCGAAACTCCCTTCCTGCCGCCAACCCTAACCTGAGACTTCATCGACGACGACAAAGGAGGAGTTATGCTGCGTTTGCCAGCCAGCTTCCTGCTGTGCGCCTTGTTTGCCCTTTGCAGCCCCCCGCTTGCGGCCGACGAACCGTCGTCCGACGGCCAGACCCTCTATGGCCAGTATTGCTCGGCCTGCCACGCGCAGAACCTGGAGGGCATCAACGCGCCCAGCCTGATTGACGGCGTCTGGATTTACGGCGGACGCGGGAATATTGCTCGGAACATCAGGTTCGGCATCGTCCAGCAGGGAATGCCGGCGTTCGGGGAAGTCCTCACGCGGGACCAGATCAACGCCATCTCGGCATATATCCGGGAGGCCGAAAAATCCGCCGGCGCCACCAAACCGCCCATTCCGGACACCCTCGAAACCTACGACTATCGGATCCGCGTTGAACGCTGGGTGGAAGGCCTGCGGATTCCCTGGTCGATAGCCTTCCCGGATACCGCCACCGCACTCATCACCGAGCGACCCGGGAGGCTTCGCGTGGTTAAGAACGGCGTGCTTCGGCCCGAACCCGTGTCGGATACACCTCAGGTTCTGCACCAGGGTCAGGGCGGCCTGATGGACGTGGCCGTAGATCCCGCTTATTCGGAAAACGGCTGGGTCTACCTGTCTTACAGCCATGCGCTCAGAGACACCGCCAACAGCGACCGTGCACCCGCCATGACGCGACTGGTACGGGGTCGTCTGAAAAACAACGTCTGGACCGATCAGCAGGTCATCTACGAAGCCCCGCACGAGACCTATGGCAGAACCCGGCACCACTACGGCTGCCGCATTGTCTTCGATAAGGCGGGCTACCTCTACTTCCCGATCGGAGACAGGGGAATTCCCCGGCATGCGCAGGACCTGAGCCGGCCCGGCGGCAAAATTCACCGCATCCACCGGAGCGGCCGGATTCCAAGTGACAACCCCTTCCTGGAGCGGGAAGGCGCCCTCCCCACCGTCTTCAGCTTCGGCCAGCGTAACCCGCAGGGCCTGGCGGTCCATCCGCTTACCGGCGCTTTATGGGAAAGCGAGCACGGACCGATGGGTGGCGACGAAATCAACCTCATCCGGGCAGGAATCAACTACGGCTGGCCGACAATCACCTATGGCCGGAACTACAACGGGACCCTCGTCTCGGAGTTCGAGCGCAACCCCGGCCTGGAACAACCCGTTCTGTTCTGGCGGCCCTCCATCGCCGTGTGCGGAATCGACTTCTACCGAGGCAGCCTTTTTCCGCGGTGGAAGAACCGCCTGCTCGTCGGCGCCCTCGCGTACGAGGAAGTCCGTATCCTCACGGTCGAAAACGGACGTGTGATATACCAGGAAACTATCCTGAAAAATGCCGGCCGCGTGCGCGACGTAGCGAGCGGACCGGGCGGCGCCCTCTACGTCGTTTTAAACAGCCCCGGAACCGTACTGCGTCTCACACCGATCGCGAATAACAACGCGGGCGAATTCTGATCCCGACCGGATGCACGCGGACGGAATCTCATTGGCACCGGAACATCCCGTCTATCGAATATCGTGGACACCGTAATCAGGATTCCGGACGGCGCCGGGTGCGCTGCATAGCGCCTGGGGTCTCATCCCGTGGCAAGGCCCTCGAGTATTCCCTTCAGGTAGCCTATGCTGCGTGCGGCAATCGTCTCCGGGTCCGGTTCGAAATCGAACACTTCTACAGATACATATCCGTTGTAACGCAGATCCTGGAGCGCTTTCAGGATGGGCGTAAATTGAAGCTCGCCAAATCCGGGTCCGCGCAGGTTCGGGTCGTTTACATGCACGTGCCGCATGGCTTTTCCGGCCTGGACGATGACCTCGGAATGGGATCTGACCTCCGTGGCCGCGGCCCGACAGTCCACCATCGTCTGAAAATTCGGATGCCCCACCGCTTCAACCAGCTCCAATGCTTCGGCCACACCGGTCACGAAATTGGTCTCCTGATCCGTAAGCGGCTCGATGCAATACGTTACGCCCCGATCGGCCATGAGGTCCAAGCACCCCGCGAAGAGTTCCACTGCCCGGGCAAAACAGTCGTCAGTATTCCATCCCTCTTGAATATTCCGCTGTTGCGGCGAGCCGTGAATCATCACGCTTCCCCCGAGGTCGCCGCAGAAATCAATCAGCGCCTTCACGTAATCCTGCGTGCGTTGCCAGACCTGCCGGTCCGGATGGTTGATGTATAACCCGGCGGGTGTTACCAGCAACCAGTGCAGCCCGACGATCTCCACGCCCGCCGCTTCAGCCGCCCGGCGAATGTCTCGTCGGCTTCCGGATGAAATGCCCTGGACCGACTCCGCCAGTGTGAATGGCGCAATCTCCACCCCGTCGCATCCGATTTGCGCGGCATAGTCGAACACCCGCCCGATCTCCCAACCTTCAAAGAACTCATTGCAGACCGCAAGCTTCATAGCCGACACCTCCAGGCGTCCAACCGGAACTTCAACCGATTATCGGCCGCCGTGATTTAACGCTGCAATCGGACCCTCCCGGCCTCGCACCGTGACGACACGCATCGCCAATCGAAATCGGCTATTGCAAGTGGAGATTCGGGCAACCGAACCGTTCCGGCACACAAGGTAGCAAACGGGTTTCGCGGCCCGGTCGGATACCGCACCGGCTCCCTGTTGACAAAACCCTTGACAGGAGCCCCGATTTTCTCTAACATAAGCGAGCTATCTTCAAAATCCAAGAAAAACGTTCAGGAGAAGCCACTATGGCGTCGGCGCCCGATGCCGGATCCGCAGATCCCGCAAATGAAGATCACATCATCGAGGTGCATGACGTCTGGAAAACCTATACAATGGGAGACCAGGAGGTCCATGCGCTACGCGGCGTCTCTCTGAACGTCATCCGAGGAGAATACCTCTCCATCATGGGCCCTTCCGGCTCCGGAAAAACAACGCTTTTCAACATGGTTGGCGCCCTGGATCGCCCCACCAAGGGTACGGTCGTGGTCAACGCGATTGAAATGGGCACCCTGAGCCAGGCGCAAATTGCCTACCTGCGCTGCCACAATATCGGTTATATCTTCCAGAGTTTCAACCTGATACCCGTAATGACCGCCCTGGATAACGTCGCGCTGCCCATGGTTTTTTCGGGAATGAAGAAAACAGAATACGAAGAAAAGGCAGCTCTCAAACTCTCAATGGTGGGTCTTGGTGAACGCCTTCACCACAACCCGTACGAACTCTCGGGAGGCCAGCAGCAACGTGTGGCCATCGCACGCGCCATCGCCAACGACCCCGACCTGGTTCTGGCAGATGAACCCACGGGCAACCTCGACCTCAAAACCGGCCAGGAAATCATCGAGTTGCTGCAAAGACTCCAGTCGGAAAGTGGCGTTACCATCGTCACCAACACACATGACCACAAGATGCTGGTCGCATCCGACCGCGTTGTGGACTTGCGCGACGGACAGGTGGAACTGGTGCGGAGGCGGGACGAAATCGACATTCAGGAAGGCCGGATCGAAGGGCTGGATATCGAAGAACTGAGCAACTGATCCGTGACATCGAACACCACAGGAATAGGCGTCCGTCAGAACGACGAACGCCTATTCCTTTACCCGGTGTTTTGGATGCGTGTCCTGCCGCGGGTTCGGGAGTCATCCCGCCACCAGATTGACGGAGGGCCGTTCGTGTCCCGTCCCCGAAATATGTCACCATTCAGGCAATCTATTTCCGGGACAGAACACTAGCGCTTTTCCTTTTTATGAAGCAAATCGTAATAACCGTTCTGCTCCAGTCGGCGGATCATATCGCGAATGATCGCGGGGTCGACGCGAAACATCTCCGCAATCTGTGCGGGCGTCCGGCCGTCTTGAACCCATTCAATCAGGCGATCGCGACTCACGATGTATTCGGGAACAGCCATCATTGCCCTCCGGGCCCGGAAAATCGCTTCGTCCCCCGGATAAAACCGGCGCCCGCCGCATCATTGAGGGTTACCGCGGGCCTTGTTGCCGGGGAAGATGGAAGGTAGACCGGATATTCTTGCACTGAAAAAGTGGTGGCGCCCGCCGGAATCGAACCAGCGACACAAGGATTTTCAGTCCTCTGCTCTACCGACTGAGCTAGGGCGCCTCCATTCCACGGGAGAACGCAACATTCCCGTTGTGCGACAAGCGCGGAAATCTAACAAAACCTCCTGCGGATGTCAAGACTCTCGCGCAGAGAACAACACGGATCACGCGGACTGAACGCCTTTTATCCGCGGAAACCGCCCGACCTCTTCTTCCGAACTCCGAGCCATGGCCAGTCCCCAAAGAAACGTAAAGTCCGGCAAAACGGACGAAGTCCCCACCGAAGGGTCCCGAGGCGTCACGGTCCGATCCGTCGTTTCGGGCCTGGTCCTGGTCGTCGGTCTGGACGCCCTGGCGATCCACCTGCGGTACGTCGTGCATGGCTCGTTAATGACCTACAGCCATGTCCCGATGGCCTTGCTCATTGGGTTTACGCTGATGATCCTCATCGGCGCGCTGATCGTACGTTTTTCCGGATGGAAGCTCTCACCGGCGGAATGGCATACCATCCTGGCCATGGGCGTTGTCGGCGCCGCCATACCCGGCTTCGGCATCAGCGGATACCTGATCGGTTACATCGCAACCCCCTATTATTTCGCCACCGAAGTCAACGAATGGACCACTTACCTGCATCCTTATATGAATCCGTGGCTTATCCCCACGGACGAAAACAAAGCGGTCACCTGGTTCTTCGAGGGAATCCCCAGGGGCGCGCCGATTCCCTGGGGCGCATGGGTCCTTCCGCTGCTATGGTGGACCACGTTCATCGTGGCCGCATTTGTCGTTTTGGCCTGTGTCGCCGTCGTTTTTCGCAAACAATGGGTACAAAACGAGCGACTGGCTTTTCCCGCTATGGCGCCCCTGATCAACATGGCGGAGAATCCGGGCAGAGGTAAATTCGCGCTGCCGGATTTCACCAGGAATTACCTGTTCTGGATCGGGTTCGGACTGGCCTTCGGGATGATCGCGTGGAACTGCATCAACTACTTCCTGCCCGGCTTTCCGCGGTTTCCCATCTACCGTGGAAGTTGGTACTGGATCGACAGGCAGCATCCGCCAGTGTTTCGTTTCCTGGGACTCTTCACCATCTTTTTTTCTTATTTCGCCAGCCTGGACGTACTCTTCAGCATCTGGTTTTTTGACCTGTTGTTTATCTTCGAAGGCGGCTGGCTGCACCGGCGGGGATTTACGGCCATATCCCCCTACTATTATCGCGGCGTCTACTATTGGCAGACCAAGGGCGCATTCGTGGTTCTGACGGCCTCGGTTTTCTGGGTTGCCAGACGGCACATAAGGGATGTGATCCGCAAAGCCTGGCGCAAGAGCGATCCCCTGGACGACCGGGACGAACCGCTCTCCTATCGGACGGCTGTTATCGCCATGCTCGTGGGCCTGGCCTACATGTTGCTCTGGCTCACGCGCATCGGCTTTGATCCACTGCTGGCCGCCCTCCTCCTACCGGCGGTGATCTTTACCTACGTTGGCATGGCCAAGATTCTCGCCGAAACCGGCATGCCTTACACGAACGTCCCCGCCGGCCCCTGGGGCCTCGTGGCGCCCTTTCTCGAGGGACCCACAGTCAACGCAAGCACACGAGTCGCCCTCCGGTTCGCCTCCAGGATTACTTCCCATTTCAAGGGTCTCTTCCTGCCCGCGCTTGCCCACGCGGGGCGCGTGGCGGAAGGCGTTCGGGGCGACCGCAGGAAGCTCATGCTGGCCGTCGGGATGGCCTTTGTGACCAGCTACGGCGTGAGCGTATTGCTCACGATCCACATGGGATACCGCGACGGTGCATACAACTTCAACTCATGGGAGATCGTACGCGCGGGGCCCAAACATTTCGAAGGCACCGCGACTTCCGTCAAGAACCTCCTCGCAAAAAAGCCGAATCCGCCCGTTTACCGTGAGCACCCTGAACAGGTCGTGTTTTTCGGCCTGGGCGGCCTGGTCACGCTCCTGCTCATTTACTTGCGACATCGATTCGTCTGGTGGCCGCTACATCCCGTTGGAATGGCAATCTCCGGCTCCTATCTTGCCCGCCGGACCGGCATGACCATCCTTCTTGCCTGGCTCGTCAAATTGGTGATGCTCAAAGTGGGGGGGCCTTCGTTTTTCAGAAAGTCACGCCCCCTCTTCATCGGCCTGCTCACCGGCTATGTATTGGGAGTTGCCCTCTCCGCTTTCATCGACATCCTGTGGTTCCCCGAGCGCGGCCACAGCGTTCATCGATATTAATCTGCGCGCACGCGAGGCCTTCGCCGAACGGCGCACGCAGCGTGTGTCTTTGTGGCAACACAGCCCATCAATCGCAGTCTTACAGGAGCTTTTGCGTATTTTCCAATGAAAAGCCGCCGTATCTTACCCTTCGTGGCGCTCTTGCTCACCGCCGCCGCCTTTATCGGCCTGGCGGTGGGCCCGGAACGCATCAACCCGCTTCTTTCCTCCCTGTTGGGTCTGCAGGCGCCCCGACCCACGCCGTCCATGCCGGTCCCGGGAGCCAGCGAAACATCGGTCCGCGTCCTGGATACCGTCTCGCATGACGGCGTGCGGGCCCACATGGCCCGCTTTACGGGACACGGCTCACGAATACCGGGATATCCCGGCCACAACGCCGCCGCAGACTATATCCGCCAAGCTTTCGAACGCGCCGGACTCCAGGACGTCCGCGCCGAGCCCTTCAACGTTACCGCCCCAATCGACAAAGGCGGCAAACTGACCCTCTTGCGCGACAAAACCACGTTTCCCATTCACGCCATCTGGCCGAACCTGGTCAAGACGTCCACGCTGCCGCGGGGAGGGGTTCGCACGCGCCTGATCTACGGGGCGAACGGCGAATTTTCCGACTTCAACGGTCACGCGCTCGACGGTGCGGCCGTCCTGATGGAATTCAACACCCGCAACAGCTGGCTCAACGCGGCCACCCTCGGGGCGGGACAAATCATTTTCATTGAACCGGACTCCACCTTTTACACCGAAGCCGAACAGAAATTCCTGCAGGTGCCCAACAGCGTTGAACGCTTCTGGATCGACAAACAGTCCGGGCAGGCCCTCAAGCGGTTGCTGGCACAGTACAGCGAACTGCAAATCGAACTGACCGCGAGAATGGATTGGGAGAGCCACACCGCCCACAATATTCTAGGCTTTCTGCCGGGCACGGATCCGGATCTTCGGGACCAGATCGTCGTGATCAACGCGTACTACGACGCCATGTCCGTTGTACCTGCCCTCGCCCCGGGCGCTGAGATGGCCAGCGGCGCCGTCGCACTGCTAGAACTGGTCAACTACTTCCAGCGATATCCGACGGGGCGCACGGTGCTTTTTCTGGCCACGTCCGCCCACCACCTGGGCTTTCGCGGGATCTGCGATTTTCTGGGCCGCCACGCCCGTAAGGAACGACACTTTGCCGCCCTGATGACCGATCCCATAGACATTCGGCTCTTCATCGGACTGGACCTCTCCAGCCAGACCTCTCAGATCGGAGTCTGGAACAGCACGCGCAACTTCTATTACAATCGGTTCTTCACGCCGTTCGGCAAGAAATTCGTCAGGATCTCCAAAGCCATCGCGCCCGGCTTCGGGCTCGATCCCGAGCATGCGCTGCTGGACGGCATCAATCCCACGGGCGGAATGACCTGGGACATGTATATTCCCGGCGCCAACCTGAAGACCGATGGCGAAGTGGTTCTCGAAGCAGGCACGCTCGCCCTGTCTCTGGTCACGTTGAACGATGCCCGTTTTCGCGTCGATACGCCGCTGGACCGACCGGATAGGGTCAACCTTGAAAACCTCACCAGACAAATCCGCCTGATCACCGGCGTTCTCGACATTGCCCTGAACGACCCCTCGCTTATCCCTGATTACCGACTCAACCCGGACGACCGCATGCGCGGCCTTAAGGGATTCGTGCGGACCTATCCCAGGCGCAGCATCGTACCCGACCGCCCCAAAGCCGGCGCAATCGCCGCGCTTCGCATGGGCATCGACAAATCGGTCAAGGGCGTACGCCGCATCTATTACGACCTCGCAGACGAAAACGGCGAATTCTACATGCCCGGTATCGCCGAAAGGCGCGTGTCCGTCAGCGCGTACTACCAGGATCGGGACACCGGCGAAATCACCTACGCCCCCAACTTTGGACAACAGGCGCGCATCTACCGGGGCGACTTCGATATGGACTGGTGGATCTCCAAGCGAAATCTCATTTTATTCCCCTGCGTCACCACGGACTTTTACGATACCGTCGATCCACGATACCTCACCAAACTCTCGCAGATCAGTGTTTACGGAAGCGGCAACGTCACGCCGCAGGAATACGGTTACGCCATCGGATTCGGTCCGACGGAACCCGTAGGCACGCTGTTCACCCAACCCGGCGAGAGGGTCAAAATCGCCATGCGCTCGGGCGACGTCACCGCAGGTTCAGGCGACATCGGCATCCGGTACCTGCTGCTGAACGCCAACAGCGCGGAGAGTGAGGAAATTGCCCGTGGCCGGGGGTATCCCACCTTCACCCACGGTTCGTTTCCACGCACATCCTTTCGGGCCGCCCGGGACATGTGGTTCCTGAACGAAGCCCGCAAACGGGAGATGAAGAAATACGCCATTGAAAACCAGCGCCTGGACTTCCTCCACAGCCAGGCCAGGCACCACCTCAACATGGCTGAGGAAGCGATGTCCGCAAAACGCTGGGATGGCTTTATGAAACACACGCGGGCGGCGCTCGGCATCGAGTCCCGCGCCTATCCGGACGTCAAAGACACACAGAACGACGTGGTCCGCGGCATCATTTTCTTTATGGCCCTGGTTATCCCCTGCGCGTTTTTTGCCGAACGCCTTATCTTCACCGCCGTGGATATCCGGAGACAAATCGTCGGATTTGCGGGCATATTTTTCGTCATCTGGCTCTTTCTTTCAAGAGTACATCCGGCATTCGAAATCTCCAATCCGTTGGTCGTCCTGCTCGCCTTCATAATTCTGGCGCTTGCGGCATTTGTCATTACGCTGGTCTTCAAGCGCTTCAACGAGAACATGCGGCGGCTGCGCGTCCCGGAAGTACTTCTGCACGAAACCGACGTCGGCCGAATATCTGCATCGATGGCGGCCTTCCAGCTAGGTATAGCGAACATGAAACGACGCAAACTGCGCACGGTACTTACGTTTACCACGCTGTTGCTGCTCACCTTCACCGTTCTCTCGTTCACATCCATCAAGTCGGTCATGGAATATCCCCGGATTCCGAAAGGCACCGAGGGCGCCTATCCGGGCATGCTCATCCGCAGCAAATTCTGGGGCGCGCTCGAAGACGTCGTTTATGATTACGCCTTCACGCAATTCGGGGAATCCGCCATAACCGCCCCTCGGAGCTGGTACTACACGCGGGAAAAGAAGATCATTCCCGTGAAGTCCGAGACCCATTCGACCCACGCTCTGGGCGTCCTGGGAATGACGCCCCAGGAGGCTGACGTTACCGGCGTCCACCTCACCCTCAAGACCGGCCGCTGGTTCCGTCCGGGCGAGACCGCCTGCATCCTGTCCCAAAAGATGGCGGACCTTCTCGGCGTTGACCCGGGACGCCTGGGGGCGTCTCGCATCCGGATTTTCGGCGAATCCCTTCCGGTTATCGCCCTGATCGACGCCGAGGCATTCAATGGGCTTAAAGACCTGGATGGGGAAACCCTCAGTCCCGCGGATTTCAAGCTCACCGACGAGGAAGCCATCGCCCAGATGACGACCCAGGAAACACGGGAAAAACAGGGCCTCGAACAACCGGAAGTTGAAATCATGCCCTTTGAACACATCAACCCGGACGATATCCTGATTGTGCCCTACCAATTCCTGCGCCAGGTAGGAAGCCCGCTGCAATCGGTTGCGCTGCGTTTTGACGCTGGGGCAAACGTGGAGGCCCACGTCAAGGAACTCCTCACCAGACTCTCGGTGGTGCTCTTTGCAGGATTGCCGGGCGCGGACGGGCGTATCAACGTCTCCGTCTTCAGTTCGCTCGGCGACACGTCGATCCGCGGGTTGAGCAACCTCTTTATCCCCATTCTCATTGCATCCCTTATCGTGCTGAACACCATGATGGGATCGGTTTACGAACGTTTCCGTGAAATCGGCGTCTATTCCGCGGTGGGCCTGGCTCCGGTCCACGTTGCCTTTCTTTTTATTGCCGAAGCGTGCGTCTACGCGGTCCTCGGCACGGTGAGCGGCTACCTGATGGGCCAGGGCGTTGCCAAGTTGCTGCTGTGGCAGGACTGGCTCTCCGGCATCTCGCTGAACTACTCCGCCCGCTCCGCGGTTGCCGCGTCTATCCTGGTCATGGCCGTTGTGATCCTGTCAACCATCTATCCGGCGCGCCAGGCCTCTCGGATGGCCGTGCCGGACGTGTCCCGTCGGTGGAAAATCCCCGAGCCGGAAGGCGACGACTGGCGGTTCGAATTCCCCTTTACAGTTGGCGGCAATGACGTGTTCGGACTCTGCGTCTTTCTCACGGACTACTTCCAGTCCCACAGCGGCGAAGCTATTGGGGCATTTTACACGGACGGAGCCGACTTATACAGGATCGGAAACGCGAACGACCCGGAGGGGTACGCCATCCACACAACCCTTTGGCTGGCTCCCTTCGATCTGGGTGTGAGCCAGGAGCTTCGTTTCGAGGCGGAAGCTACCGGCGAATTCAACATCTACACCCTGACGCTCTCACTCAGGCGCCTCTCCGGTGAAGTCGCGTCGTGGCGCCGGGTCAACCAGGGGTTCATGAACACCCTGCGCAAACAGTTTCTCATATGGCGTACCGTCGGTCCCGACGACAAAGCGGCTTACCGCGAAAAAGGCTTGCGGATGCTGACCTCCGGCGAACAGGCGGCGAAACCCGCATAAGTAGAGACCCGCCCCGGATCGGGCAACTTCGGGTTTTCCGAATGCGCAAACAGGAAATTGTCTTTGCAAATCCGGCCGTTGTATGTATAATTCCGGCCCGTCAACCCTCACATCTCGATAGAGTTCCATGGCGTTATTAAACCGGTTTCTCAAACGAAAAACCAATCCGTTCCAGGAGATCGAAGAATACCGGGATCTGCTTGAAGTCCCAAAGGAATTCGACGAGGGCTTCAACTCCAAGACCATTCTCGGCGCGCTCTTCGTCTCCATTATTATGGTTCCGGGGAACATCTACCTGGAACTGATGGTGGGCCAAACGGTTGGCGCCGCGGCACAGTGGGTGACGATCATACTGTTCCTGGAACTGGCCAAGCGCTCGTTCACCGTGCTGAAGAAACAGGAACTTTATCTTCTCTTTTATGTCACCAGCGCCCTGGTTGCCCGAGAAACCGGCGCATTCGAGGGCCTGCTCTGGCACCAGTACTACGTTCAGTCACCCGCCGCCAAACAGTTCGGCATCTCGCACCTCATCCCCCGCTGGTGGGCGCCCCCACCCGACTCCCCCGCCCTGATCGACCGCACCTTCCTGCACGCGGACTGGCTCCTTCCCATCTCCCTGCTCGTCCTGGGAACAATTATGGTCCGCATCCAGTGGTTCACCGCCAGTTACGTGCTCTTCCGCATCACCTCGGACTACGAACGCCTGCCCTTTCCGTTCGCCCCCATCAACGCCCAGGCCGCCATGGCGCTTGCGGAAGAGAGCAGCGGGCAATACACATGGAAGTGGCGCGTCTTCAGTATCGGCGCCGTCATCGGTGTGGTATGGGGGGCCGTTTACGTGGCCGTGCCCGCCATCACCGGCGCGTTTATGGAAAACCCGCTTCAACTCATCCCCATTCCATGGGTGGATTTTACCCAGTACACGGGTTATTTTCTAGAGGCCACGCCGATGGGATTCACGCTCCACCTGGCGCCCATTTTCGCCGGCCTTCTGGCCCCCTTCTGGGCCGTCATGGGTGCATTCATCGGCGTCGTCATCCATACCGCGGCCAGCCCCATTCTTTACCGACACGGTTACATGCCCCACTGGTTCATGGGCATGGATACCATCATGACGCACTTTGTCACCGGCATCGACTTCTGGATGAGCTTCGGGATCGGCATCACTCTAGCCATCGCAATTATCGGGTTCTACCAGGTCTGGACCGGGGTTCGCACCGCCCGGCGGGAAAAGAGCGAAAAGGGGAGCTGGACGCCACCACCCGGAAGGGGCGACTTCCGCATATGGATCTGCATCGTGCTTTTCTGCCTTTCCAGCATGTACACCATCATCCTGGCCAAGATTCTCTTTCCCGACCTGGTTGGAAAGGTTCTGCTCACCTTCTTTTTCATCTTCGCTTTTGTCTACACCCCGCTGATCTCCTTTGTCAACGCCCGGCTCGACGGCCTGGTCGGACAAAACGTCAATATCCCGTATATCAAGGAAGCCACCATCTTTCTGAGCGGGTTCAGGGGCATCGAAATCTGGTTTGTGCCGTTCCCGCTGGCAAACTGGGGGGCGGAAGCCGAACGTTTCCGGCAGATCGAACTCACGGGCACGAGATTTACGGGGATCCTGAAAGCCGAGCTTTTCATGGTTCCCCTCATTTTTGTTACCAGCTTCATGTACTGGTCCTACATCTGGAAGCTGGCACCCATACCCTCGGCCTCCTACCCGTACGTACAGCTGATGTGGCCGCTCAGGGCGCTGCAGAGCAGCGTCTGGTTCACTGGCACCATGCAGGGTGAGGTGGAAACCGATGTGTCCTCCGGAACGGTGTCCTTCCAGCCCAGCAATCTGCCAGACGGCAACTGGTGGTACTGGCGCGCACGCGCCTCGGCCGACGTCGACATCGAAGATCACGAACAACGCGCCTACGGACCGTGGTCCCGGGTCGGGTACTTTTATACGAACTTCGAGGATTCGGAACGCCCGTTAACGCCTTCGTTCCCCCTGGACCGTGCAGAACCGGACATTTCCGATGCCCTTCAACAAGGGCTGCCTTCGGCGCCCGTGTTGAGAAGTCCTTCAGACGAAAGCCACGCGGACAACCCCAACCCCAACATGATCGTTCTCGAAGCCCGGGACCCGCAGGGGCGGGAAATGGTATACCAGTTCGAAGTAGACCAGGTACCCTCCTTCGACGGTTCTTTTCTTCAGAGTTCCGACGACGTGCCGATCCTGTTCGAGGCCCTCAAGAAAGAGGTTATCTTCATTGGACTCGCCGTCGGCCTGTTCTCGTTCGTGGTTCTGTCCGTCTTCGGCCTGCCCATACTGCTCATTTTCGGGTACATGCGGAGCCTGACCAGCATTCCGCACCTCCTCATCACTGAAATCATCGGCGCGCTCCTTGCGCGGTTCTATTTCTGGAAACGCTTCGGCAAACAGCAATGGCGCCTCTATGCGGCGGTACTTTACGTCGGGTTTTCGGTGGGGATGTCCCTGGTGGGCATGGCCTCCGTCTCCATTGCCATGATCCAGAAAGCGGTCTCGGTACTGTTGTTCTGAGCCCCGCCCGGAGAGCGCGCAGCGCATCGTTTCCTCGCAGGACGGCACGCTGTCGGACTCCTTCCAGACTTCCCTCCTCCCCAGGCCGATTTCCTGAAGAAACGGATCCCGCCACGCGGAACCAATGCCGCCATTGTGGGTCGATAACCCTTGACTTCGGTTCGGACGGTAACTATTTTGTCCGGTCGAGTGATTCGCTCCGGACCGTTCGACCTAATGTCCCGTCCCAGAAATATGTCACCATCCGGCAATCTATTTCCGGGACAGAACACTAACGCCACCGGGACGGACGTATGTCAGTCGCAATCGGCATGATCGAAGTCGAAGGCGTCGCCGGCATTATTCTCGCGTCGGATGCCGCCTGTAAAACCGCCGGCGTGGATCTCCTGGGCTGGGAGTCCATCGGCGGATTCACCACCGTTTTCTTCGGTGGTTCCGTCAGCAAGGTCGCAACGGCGCTAAAGAGCGGCGAAGAGGCGGCCAGAGAGGTCGTGAGCCACGTGGTGGTGGCGCCGATGACACGACCCGAACCCATCTGTCGGGATTACGTCTCGAATGCCCGGGCTCCGGAGCGGCGAACACCGTCCGGCGCATTGGGTCTGATCGAAACCAGGGGATATGGCGCTCACATCACCGCCAACGACCACATGGTAAAAGCCGCCGACGTCCAGGTCTATAACGTGCTTACCGTACACAACCGGGTCGTCTGCTCCCTTATACTGGGCGACGTGGCCTCCGTGAGCGAAGCCCTGCCTGTCGGCCGCGCGTGCGTTGAAGCCGGGGAAAACTTTCTCTGCGACGCGCTGATCCCTCAACCCCTGCCCGAAGTCCTCCGGGCATTCGGCCCCTGAGCGGCAGCCGTGAACGCACGAAATCGTGCCCTTGGTATTCTCGAAACCCGTGGCATGACCGCGCTCATCGCGGCCCTGGACGCCATGCTGAAAACCGTGGACGTCAGGGTTCTCGGACGACATGGCGTGGGTTCCGGTTGGGTAACCGTTGTCGTTGAGGGCGCCGTTTCGGATGTCGAAGCCGCCGTCCACATAGGGAGAACCGAGGCCGAAAACCACGGCGACCTCATCACCGCCGACGTCATCCCGGGTCCCGACGCACGCGCCCTGGAACCCATGCCTCACATGACGGGCGCAACCTCGGCAAGGCCGGTCGGACCCCTGGCCTTGGGTATCCTCGAAACCCGCGGCATGGTACCCCTCATCCGCGGCGCGGACGCCATGATCAAAAGCGCGCCCGTCCACGTTGCCGGCTGGACATCCATCGGCGGCGCACTGGTTCATCTCCTGGTAAGGGGCGATATAGCGTCGGTCCGGATCGCCGTTCAGGCCGGCAAAGCGTGTGCGGGTGAGGTCGGAGAGGTCTACGCCGCGCTGGACATTCCCAGTCCTGAAGCGGGCATCGCGACACTGCTTCCCCATACATCGATAACGAACGCGCCGGAGACCGACGTCGGCGCGCTGGGCGTTCTTGAAACAACGGGTTATGCGTGTGCGGTCGGCGGTTGCGACGCGATGGTCAAAGCGGCCGGCGTTGATCTGGTGCGCCTCGTCATTGCCAGCGGAGGACGCGTCGACGCGCTGGTGAAAGGCGCCCTCGACGCGGTCCAGGCGGCCGTTCAGGCCGGTGTCGATGGCGCGCAGGAGGCCGGGGAATTGAATGCATCCTGCGTCGTTTCCCGTCCATCTTCCGAAATCCTGGCCTGTTTTGGCGGCAGCAACGCAGGGAGACCCGCGAGCCGGAATCAGGCGATGGGCCTGATCGAAACGCGTAGCACCGTCGCCCTGGTCAAAGCCGTGGATCAGATGTTGAAATCAGCAGACGTGGAATACGAGGGACGTTACAAGGTGGGTTACTTTCTCACTGCAAGCGTTGTCCGGGGAGACGTTGGTGCGGTGCGCACGGCGCTGGGAGTCGGCGCCGCGGAAGCCGAGAAATATGGTGAACTGGTGTCCGCCCTTCTCATCCCCCACCCCTTTCGTGCCCTGGAAGAACGCTTGATTCACTGATCGGCCGCCGAACGCCCTGTCCCTCAACCGAGGAAATCGATGATCCGTATTGACGATCCGGTCGTTACCGAACAGCTACTCAAGGACAGACTTGGCACGCAGCGTGAGGTCGAAATCTGCCCGCGGGCAAAGCTGACTCCGCTGGCGCTGGACTACCTGGCGGCCAACCGCGTGGAAGTGACGAGGAAAGACGCCGCGCCCGCCGGCCCGCGGACTTCGGCGCCGTCGCGCCATAACAACTCTGGCGCAAAAAAGGAATTCAAAGGCATCTTCTGTCCCAACATCGTCATCTTCGACCGAAACGATCGCATCAACTACGCGGAAATGGAGCGCTACGTCAACTGGCTCATCGAGGCCGGCATCCACGGGTTATATCCCAATGGCAGCACGGGCGAATTCGTGCGCCTGTCCAGCAACGAGCGCAAGGAAGTGGTGCGCGTTGTCACAAACGTCAACCAGGGGCGGGTGCCGGTTCTGGCCGGCGCGAGTGAAGCAAACCTCCGCGACGTGCTCAAAATGAGCGAATACTACGCCGGCGTTGACGTCGACGCCATCTCTCTCGTACCCCCCTATTATTACGAGATATCCGACACGAGTCTCTTCGAATACTTCGCCGAAATCGCCAGACAGACGCCTCTCGACCTTCTCCTCTACAATATCCCCCAGTTCACGCAGGAACTCACGCTGGACATCATGGAACGGTTGCTGGCATTCGAGCGCATTATGGGTACCAAAGACTCCAGCCGGGACATGCCGCGCCTGATCAACACCATGCACCGGCTGCGCGCACAACGTCCCGACTACGTGGTCCTGGTCGGCTGCGAAGAAATCCTCTGTCCCTCCATCATGATGGGCGCCAGCGGCGGCACGATCGCGACATCCGGCATCGTTCCCGAAGTCATCGTGGACATCTACGAAAAAACCCTGGCCGGCGATATCGAAAACGCGCGCGACATGCAATACCGCATTCTGGAACTCATCAACCTTATGCTGCTGGGAGTCAACTTCCCGGAAGGCTTTAAAACGGGCGTGGCCGTGCGGGGTTTCGACGTGGGTCCGCCACGCCAGGCCATGAGTAGCCAGGAGAAGGAATATCTACTCAAGCTTGAAGCGCAGATCAGCTGTATCCTCAAAGATATGGGTTATGCGATCAAAGGTCCGAGAGCCTGTCCCGTAACCAACCTGCCGTCAATTGTCGAACGGACCTGATGAGCGACCCGCGCGCGACGGAATCGATTCTGTCGTTCGGTTTTGTTAAGGAGAATGGCAATGGCCGAAAACACACCTGGACGCAACCTGGTCAATCCTTTCAACCTGAATTCCGACGACGGATATGTCTGGCTGAAAGGCAACCTCCACTCCCACACGACGAATTCCGACGGCAAAGCGTCGCCCCAGGAACGCCTGGACGGGTATGTCAGACAGGGATACGACTTTCTCTGCCTTTCGGACCACCGTAAAATCACCCGGATCGATTCCGTGGAATGTCCGGACGACTTTGTCCTCATTCAGGGCGCCGAACTGCATCCGGACAACCCGTTCGGCGGGCAGAAGCACCATTTCCTCTGTCTGAACATCCACGAAGACATCGACTCGGAGAACATGCCGCCTCAGCACGTTATCGACGCCGTCCGGGACCAGGGCGGCTGCACGTGGCTGGCCCACCCCTACTGGAGTTCGGTCAATATCCTGAGAGACACCCTGCCCCTCACGGGAATGGCCGGCGTGGAAGTATTCAACACAACGTGCCGATGCGCGGGACGGGGTGAATCCGGCGTGCATTGGGACGATTGGATGGACCTGGAAAACAGGCTGTATCCCGCCCTGGCCAACGACGATTCCCACGCCCTCGAATCCCAAAATCGCGACACCTACCGGGGCTGGACGATGGCGCGCGTGAAAAACCGCTCCCCGCAGGCCATTGTCGACGCACTGGCAAAGGGCACGAGCTATTCGAGCACGGGCGTAAAAATTCACAACATCAGCCTGCACAAGACCACGGGGGAGCCCGCGGCGGTGAATGCCACCGTAGAATGCTCCGAATCCCGGTGTATCCTTGCCATTTGCGATACCTTCGGAACCGAATACAGAGGTTCCGGGAAACCCTTTACCAGGGCAACCCTCACCCTTCGCCCCGGCGCGCGCTGGGTCCGTTTCGAAGTCATCGGAACGGACGGCACGAAAGCCTGGTCCAATCCATTCGACCTCACTTGATGCGGAAGCCGCAATGGGACTCGCCCTGACACCCGAGCAGGCGGCAGCGTATCGCGCAAACGGCTTCGTCCAGGTACCCGATCTGCTCACCCCGCGTGAGATCGGCACCTTCCTGGAAGAGGAGGCAGAAACGAAGCCTCCGGAAATCCTGGAACTCGGCCTGCGCAGGCACACCGCGGACCCGCAGTGGCGTTATCTGGCGTCACACCCACGCGTCGCAGGTTTCGCGGCCCAACTGCTGGGCGGGCCGCCGATGATCGTTCAGACCATGTACATGGCAAAGGCGCCGAAAGGCGGCGCCGGCATCGCGCTGCACCAGGACGCTCACTATATCCGGAACGAGCCCGGCACCCTCATGGCCTGCTGGATTGCATTGAGCGATACCGACAGAAACAACGGCGGTCTTTGCGTCGCCGCTGGCAGCCACCTGGCCCCGCTCCGGAAAACCCGCCCCCCCAAAAACAGCAGTGAACACGCCTCGTGGGTGAAAGACTATGCCATGCGCGGGCCCGACGGACACGAATGGTCCGAAACCATGCACTCGCACGAAGTCGCCGGCGTGCATCCCGATGAACTCACCTTTCTTACGGTTCCGCGAGGGTCGGGCGTCTTCTTTACCGGCGGAACCATCCACGGTTCTTACGCAAACCGATCCCTGGGCAGGCCCCGGCTGGCGTTCGCCACACACTACGTAAGAGAGGGCACATGGGTATTTCGCCGCGACATCCAGGATCTTACTCCGGTCGAATAACCGGCTTTTCCGAAGCGTACAACCGGAGAGGCGGAGTCGAGCGGTTCTCAACCTCGTTATTCAAGTTGTTTTCGTCCAACCCTTTCGATGTTTCACATTTGGGAACCCCATCATGAAACGCGTTGCAAAGCCGGAAGGCGAATACAATATCGTAATCGAAGACGTTCCAATACCTGAAATTGAGCCCACCCAGGTCCTGATCCGGGCAGAATGCAGCCTGATCAGCCGGGGTTCCGAAATCTGGCGGCGTTACATCCGTCCCGAGTCCATCGACCATCAGAGCATGGGCTACTCATTCGTGGGGGACGTCGTCGAGGTCGGTGCGCGCGTTGACGGCTTCTCTATGGGAGACCGTGTGGCCGCGATTGCGCCACACGCGGAGTACGTTGCCGTCGAAATCGTGGGTTCCCGCCACAAAGATCCTGTAGTGCACCTTCCGGACGCGGTCTCCTCGGAAGCCGCCACCTTCTGGCCGCTGAGCACCAGTTCGGTCCTGTGGATGTGGGAAATCGATGCACACAAAGAAGACACGGTCGTCATTCTCGGACAGGGTCTGGTGGGCTCCCTCTGCATGCAGGCGCTCAAGGCAGACGTGAACCCCAGGGTTATCGCGGTTGACGCGCTTCCCCTCAGGTGCGAACTGGCCGAACGCCTCGGAGCAGACCACGTGGTGGACGCATCCCGGGACGATCCGGTGAGGGCGGTCCGACGGTTGACGGAGGGCGCCGGCGCAGCCGTCGTGGTTGAGGCGGTGGGCGGTCGCGCGGGCGCGGGCGCCTTCGTACAGGCTCAGGATATGGTGAAAAGCCGGGGGCTTATCCAGGTCATCGGCTTATATGAGGACGAGCCGCTTCCCCTCGACTCCGGGAAGATCCAGGGCCGGCGCATCGTCGGCGGTTATTCGGACGGCGGCAAACGCTCCCTGGGGTCGGACCGCGCGCTGCAGCTGCTTGCCCAGAAAAAGATCCGGTCCGAAGAGATGATTACCCACCGCTTTCCCTTCCAGGAAGCTTCTGAAGCTTTTGACTTGCTTTACACGCGGCTGGGCGAGACGATGGGCGTGGTGCTGGTGTGGAAGTAAGGGGTACGGGCGTCGGTATCGGGGTTTGCCGGATTCATGCCCCGAAACGCCGACGCCCGAATCACGTTTAACGGAGGATTCGTGAAGAACGATTTTTACAAGGGTCACGGTCTTGGCAACGACTACATCGTGATGGATCCGGCCCAACTCGACTTTGAACTCACTCCGGAAAATATCCGATATATCTGCGACCGCAACCGGGGCATCGGCGGTGACGGCATCCTCACCCTGGAACCCGCAACAGGCGCCGACTACGGCCTGCGCATATTCAACCCCGATGGCAGCGAAGCTGAAAAGTCGGGCAACGGTCTTCGCATTTTCGCGCGGTTTCTCCACGCCACCCGGCGGACGCGTAAGCGTGACTTTACCGTAGACACCCTGGGCGGACTTGTGGAGATCCAGGTTCACATCGACCGTTACGGAGACGCCAGCCTGGCAACCGTAGAGATGGGACAGGCCGACTTCACTCCGGATGCCCTCCCGTGCACGCTGGCGGGCGATGAACTCATCGATTGTCCGATAACCGCCGCCGGCCACGACCTGAAATTCACCGGCGTTAGCGTGGGAAACCCCCACTGTGTTATCTTCAAACCCTCGAACCAGGCCTGGACGCGCGAGGAACTGCTCAGCCTGGGTCCCTCTCTGGAAAATCACGAACTCTTTCCCAATCGCATCAACGTGCAACTGGCCGTACCCACGGGTCCGAAGGAAATCTTCATCCTCATCTGGGAGCGAGGCGCGGGAGAAACACAGGCATCGGGATCGTCGTCCTGCGCGGCGGCATGCGCCGCCGTTCGCCACGGGCTGGTGGAATCGCCGGTAACCGTCAACGCTCCGGGCGGCGCCCTCTACGTCGCCGTTGACTCCGAATTCCGCCTTACCATGAAGGGTCCCGTCGCGGAGGTCGGGCAGGGCGCCCTGAGCCCGGCGTTCGTCAGGGAACTTCAGGACGTAAACCGGGTCTCTTCCGGCGGGTGAACGGATGTCTATTACGCCACACGGTACTTCGCCACGGTGTTCTCGTCGATCGTCACGCCCAGCCCCGGGCCTTCGGGAACCGTGACGTACCCGTCGGCAAGTTCGAAGCGCTGGTGGGTCAGTTCGTGGCGCAGTGGAGATTCCGACATACAATACTCGAACATCTCCCCGCCCGGTATCGCGGCGAGCGCATGAAGCGACGCCGCGATCGTTATCCCGCTCTTGAAGCTGTGATTCACCACCCCTGTATGGTGGCGGTGCGCCATCCTTCCCACCTCCACCATGGTCGAAATGCCGCACCGCCCCGGATCAGGCTGCACCCAATCCAGTCCGCCATCCGACACCAGGCGCTCGAAAGCGTCGAGACGCGCTTCCGCTTCCCCCGCGGCAATGGGCAGGGGGCTCTCCGCCGTCAGCCGGGAGTAACCACGCAGGTCGCCCGGTTGCAGAGGCTCCTCGAGCCAGAACGGGCGGAACTCCGCGAACTGGCGCGCCCGTTTCAGCGCCGTCTTCCAGTCCCATACCTGCCCCGCGTCGATCAGCAAATCCACCCCGTCTCCCACGCCGCGCCGCGCTTCCCTTACCAGGGCGATATCGGTCTCTTCGTCCCCTCCCATCGGCCCCCAGCCGAACTTGACCGCCGTAAAACCCTCCCCCGCGAACCTCCGCCCCAGTTCTCCGGTCTGAGCCGGCGTATCTCCGAACAGAATCGAACAATACGCACGGAAACGCTTCCGGAAGGGTCCCCCCAGAAGCCGGTATACCGGCCGGTCACATGCTTTGCCCGCAATATCCCATAGCGCAATATTGACGCCCGCCATGGCGTGCAGCGCCACGCCCCCTCCGCCGTAGTAGTGTGCCGCGTCCAACATACGATGCGTACAGACTTCCACCGCGAGCGGATCTTCGTTGCGAAGCGCGTTAGCCAGACCGTTGCAGATCTGGTGTGACAGCGGCGCGTCCACAATTGACTTGACGGCCATCGGACAGGAATCCACCTCGCCCCAACCCGTGAGGCCGGCGTCGGTTTCGACCCTGATCAGACAGGTATCCTGCGTACCGTCGCAGGTATCAGTGACATGGGGCAGCCGCAACACCATTGCGGTTACACGGGTTATTTTCATTTCAAACCTCCGATCATCGAATCAGTCGGCGCCACGGCATCGAGACCGGGCGCAATCGCGCGCGAACAGTGGTTCCCGGTTCCGCATGATACCCACCCGCGTCTGGTCTGTCAATCCTCACGCGCGGGATCGGCCGCCGGCTTTAGTGTCCGGTCCCGTAAATAGATTGCCTGATTTCCGGGACAGAACACCAGAAACGGGTTGCACCCGTGTGCCATTCACCGTAGATTATCCGCCATCTGCTCTGGCCCTAAACCGGGGATTCCGCTATGCCCGCCGTCGAGCACCTGCGCGAATACTATGAAGCCAATGGCGTGCTGCCTCGAATCGACGTCTTCTCCGAAAACGAGATCGACGCATTCAGGTCGCAGTTCGACGAGCTCGAATCCAGAGAAGGCAGAGAAATCTGCCAGATCGGCCTCCAGTCCCGCCATTTCGAAGAAGAATTCATCTGGAGGCTCTCCACCGATGCCCGTATTCTCGACGTGATGGAACAGGCCATGGGTGGAGAAATCCTGCTTCTGGCCACGCATTTTTTTTGCAAGTACCCCGACAGAACGGAGAAACATTTCGTGGCGTGGCACCAGGATGTCACTTACTGGGGTCTGGAGCCGCCGCTGGCGCATACGGCCTGGATCGCCATAGACGACAGCGACGCGGAGAACGGCTGTATGCGGGTTATACCGGGTTCCCACAAGAGCGGTATCGTTACCCACGGCACTTCGGAAAGGAAGGGGAATCTACTGAGCATCAACCAGGAAATCCCGGACGAATTCGTGGACACCAGCCGTGCGATAGACCTGGAACTCAGCGCAGGACAGATGTCAGTCCATCACGGCCAGCTATTCCACGCCAGCATGCCCAATACCTCGAACAGGCGGCGTTGCGGCCTTACCGTCCGCTTTATCCCGCCGGAAGCCAGACAGGTCGAAGCCAACTCGATCGGCCGGGACTGGCGGCCCATCCTGCTCAGGGGCGAGAACCGGTACACGCACCACCCCGGAATCCCAATGCCCTTTCCACTACAGTAAAGGAAATTCCAATGGCGAAACCCAGGGTAGTCGTTACTGGCGCAGCCGGATATATAGCGGGACGGAGCCTGCCCGTCCTCAGGGAGCGCTATAACCTCGGCCTGCTGGACGTCCGAAAAACCGACAGATACGGCAATGGTGTGGAGGGCATCATCCACGCCGATCTCCTCAACCGGGACAGGGATGCGTACAGGGAGCATTTCAGGGACACAGACGCCGTGATACATTGCGGCTTCACCCGGGCGAAAGAGCCGGAGGATCAATACTGGGCCGAATCCGACAACATCGCCATGGCGCATAACGTCTACCAGACCTGTCTCGAAGAGGACGTCCGCCGGGTGGTTGTAATCAGTTCCAACCACGCCGCCGACTTCTACGAGACGCTCATCTGGTCCGGCGGCATGGAATTTGTCACGCCGGACATGCGCCCGCTTTCGGACAACTTCTACGGCTGGGCCAAGGCCGCTTACGAACTGCTGGGGTTCGCCTTTGCCGCGGGCAGGATAGGCAACGGAAGGAAGCTTCAGAATATCCAGCTGCGCATCGGCGGGCCGCGCGACACCGTTGCCGACAACCTGAGTCCGGAAAACCCGAAGGGCATGCACCGCGGCCTGGGGGCCTACCTGAGCGCGCGGGACCAGACCCAACTCCTGATCAAGAGCATCGAAACGGAGAATATCGAAGACGAGAACGGCATCCCGTTTCAGATTTTCTACGGCATCAGCGGAAACAGCCACAATTTCTGGAGCATCGCCAACGCCCGGAAGATCATCGGCTACGATCCGGAAGACAACAGTCAGATCCGGTTCGCGGACAAAATTGCCCCCGTTATCGCCGCCGCGCAACGGGAAAACCACCCGGGTGGAAGGGCCGGCCGCTGAACCCTTCGGGTCCCGTTCGGCGCGCGGTCGGGTGAATCGCTCGCGCCGGGCTCGATAACGGACGCACACGCCCGACAATCCGTGAACAACGGGTCGTCGGATTTTCCGTTGAGGTCAACCCAAATGAAAATCACCCGCCTCGAAACCATCCCTGTCGGGCAGCGGTTCCTCGTGCTGAAAATGCACACCGACGAGGGCATCGTCGGCTTTGGCGAACCCTTGGACTATACGCACTGGCGGATCGTCGCGCGCGCCATGGACGACTTGGCCGAATACCTCATCGGCAAGGACCCGCTCCAGATCGAAGACCACTGGCAGACCTTTTTCCGCTCCACTTACAGCCGCAGCATGCCCATCATTATTGGCGCGCTCAGCGGAGTGGACATGGCCATGTGGGACATCATGGGCAAGGTTCTGAACGTGCCCGTGTGGCGACTTCTGGGGGGGTCGGTTCGAGACCGGGTGCGCGTCTACGCCCACGCCGGCGGGAATACCCCGGAATCCTGTGCGAAACAAGCGCGCGAGCGCGTCGAAGACGGATTCACGGCCATCAAAATGGGCGTTTCCGTCAAACCCGTCCGATATGTGGACACGGCAAAAACGGTAGACGAAATGGTCGACCGCGTGGCCGCTGTCCGCGAGGCCGTGGGCGACGACGTCGACATTGCGGTGGATCTGCACCGCCGCCTCAGCCCCCGGATGGCCATTATCACAGTCAAAGCGCTCGAGCCCTATAATCTGCTTTTTGCGGAAGAGCCCTGCCATCCTGAAAACAACGACGCCCTGCTCACCCTTTCCCGTTCAACCCCCACGCCCATCGCAACCGGGGAACGCCACCTCACGCGCTGGAGTTTCTGGGACATTGTGGAAAAGCAGGCCTGCGCCGTTCTGCAGCCGGATATCCGGCACGTGGGCGGCATCTCGGAAATGAAAAAAATCGCCACACTGGCTGAAATCCGGGATATTGCCCTGGCGCCGCACAACGCTGCCGGTCCCATTGGCGTCGTCGCGTCGATCCATACCATGGCCACGGTCCCGAATTTCCTGATCTGCGAAGGCGGCACCGTCCGCGGCGACGGTCTTCTTCTACCGCCTCTCACCTTCAAAGACGGCTTCATCGACCTGCCCACCGGGCCCGGCCTCGGATTCGACATTGACGACGACGCCCTCGATGCGATGCGAGACGAACGCTTTCGCTTCCGCGGTATGTGGCGATCCGAAGAAGATGGATCTTTCGTGGATTACTAGTGTTCTGTCCCAGAAATAGGTTGCCTAAATTCGGCCGTCGAGTCGCCCGGCTCGCAAGGCGCCACCGACCTGCGTAAGTTCGGCGAGCGAAGGCAACGCCGCGAGACGGGATGAATCGGCGGGAGAATGGTTAGATATTTTTGGGACAGGACACTAGGATCGGGTGGCCGCTTGTGAATGGACTCCCAACACGCTGGAGACAACCCCAATGTACCGGTCGCGAAACCGATGGCTGACCTCGCTCGCGCTGGCCGTATTGCCCTGGGCGTTAGCCGAAGTCCCCGGCGCCGAGGCAGTCGGGTCCTCCTCGGCGGATCGCAGCCTGATTTCCATTCGCCAGGAATATAACGCGGTCTCGGCACGGATCGACAGCCTGGTTCGCGTGATGAGAGCAGCAGACCCCGGCGCCATCGACGACAGACGCCTTCCCGAATCCGCCGACGTCCTGCGTCTTCCGAAAGGGACCTCAGTTGTCTGCATCTTCTGGGCCGATGACGAGGCACGGGTGTGGCTCAACGACTTCCTCGTCGGCGAAACTCGCCTCACACCGGTGGAGATCGAAATCCCGCACATCTATTTGAAAAGCAGAAATCGGATCCGCGCCCGATGCTGGGACACGGACCACGTGGAAAGCGGATTCCTCTTCGGTCTCTATCTGAAGGACGCAAACGGCGCAATGCACCCGATTCTGGTCTCCGACGATACCTGGCAGACAACAGACGGTCCGGCCCACGAGATCACCTATGCGCATCCCGTGCCGGACATTTCCACGGCCAAGGTCATTTGGCACACCCGGTTATTCGGGCAGGCGGAATTCGTGAAACGCTTCAGTCGCCGGGAGATCGAGCGGGCCCTGTCAAAAGCGCCGCGGACACGCGCATCGAGCACCAGGCAGAAACGAATGGACTACCACAGCTTTCTGCAGAGTCTGATTTCCCTCCAGGAAACACGCGCCGGACTCGGACGTCAGCTTCGGGAGTCCGCGGACCCGGTACTTCAGTCCGCTTACAAAGGACATCGGAATCGGGAAATCAGCTTCACGCTGGGCAAGGCGGGACCACTCAATGAAGAGACGTCACTCACCTTCGCCAAGGAAGTCGAATTGTGGGCGGAGAAACTGGCCGAGACTGAAAAACGCCTCGTTTACCCCCGAAAACGCACCCTTAAGGGTGAGGGCGCCGCCATTGCGGCGGCGGGAACGGCAGCGTCCGGCGCGGAAAGCGGCGACCGTCTGGACGCCTATCGCCCGCCCGAGGAACGGTCTCCCGGTGAACAATCGGTTTCCGGAAAGCGTGGCAGAGAAGGAGAATCCGCCTCAACCGAATCCGGTGGACGAGGAGGAAGCGGAGGGAGCAGCGGACGCGGGTCGCGCGCGGGGTTGCTGGTTCCCACCGTTGTTATCGCCGCGTACGTGGGGTTTGTCATTTCGAAGAGCAGGGATGTATTTCGTGATTGAATTTTCCCGACGGGAGAATGCGCCGTGGAGAGTTTAACCAGGATCGAAATCCTCACATCGATCCTTTTCATATCCGCCTGCGCAATGGCAGGCGCGCTCACCCTGATGCAGGACATGGCGGCAATCCGCCGGGAAGAACACCGGTACGGACTGCCGGCAAACCACGCGAATCTCACCAGCGCCGCGCTCGGCGGCCTTGCGGGACTGGGCATCGCCCTGCTGGGCATCTACTATTACATGTTCGTCCCGCCACCTCAAAGCTGGATCGAGTGGGTAGGCCGGTCTTCATATGCGCTCATCGTGGCAGCGTCCGCGGCGCATCTTTCTCTCGTCGGCCATATGTGGATGCGTATTCGGGCTGAAGAGAAAGCCCTGCGCTCCCCGGCAACCGGCCACCGCCTGGGCACCCTTCTTTCACGTCGAAATGAGGGCCTGAAAAAACTGGAGCATGATACGGACACGTACCCGGATCTGAAAGTCCGGGACGACGAACTGATCACAGACCTGATCGGCGTTATTGGCGAACGGCTGCTCCTCGGCCACCGCGCCCTCGGCCGTATTCCCTTTTATGGCTATCTGGGGACGGTTTGCGGTATCCTGCTCATGGCGCAGGAACTCGCTCGGCTGGACGAAGCCACCGAGACGTTCAAGGTCCTCAGGGACATGGCCGATGGGCTGACCCTGGCCTTCAAGACAACCCTGATTGCCTTGCTGGCCTACCTGCCACTAAGGAAGTGCTTCGACATATTGCTCAGCAGGGTCGGCGCCCTGGAGCGGGCGTGGCTGGCCCTGAGAGATGACCGGGGGAGCGAAATCCGGTGAAAGACCGATTTTTACAGCGCGCCGCCGCGCAGGCGGAAGAACACGACATCAGCAAGGAACTGTTCCTTGGAATCATGATGCTCATGCTTACCCTGGGCATTATGATCCTCAACGTTGCGCAACCGGTCTGGCGCGTACACCACCACAACCCCAGGTCAGCGGACCTGGTCCTTATCTACACGGCAAAGGGCCCCGGGCTCTCCAGCGACGGAAAATCCGTCGAACGCCTGCTCCGGCCGGGGGAGTTTGAGCGCCTCACTGGCGGGCTTATCGCCCACCCCGAACGCAACCTCCACCTGTTCCTCCGCGGCGGCAGCCGGGACTATATGGTCAGCCACGCGGCATACGCCGACTCGCTGCTCTCCACGTCCCCGACGGGCAGAAAAGTCAGGCCCGCGGTGTTCGTCCATATGTGGTAGTCCGCTGCCTCGCGGACGTGGCCGAGGGCGCACCCAAAAAAAACCGGCCATCGCACTGGACGGCCGGCCTGGTAGAACATCCGGGTCCTTCGCCTATTTTTCTTTAAGCACTGCCAGCACGCGCTGACCCACCAGCGTTGAATCCCAGAATGTGACCATCGTCTGCCCCTCGGGCCCTTTACTGGCCCGATATTCATTTTGTTTGCTCAGCTTGCCGTGCCGGTCACAAAGAGCCGCCAGTTCGCCCGGAACCGCGATTGTCTCACCGATAGACACCCTCTTGATGGCATCCAGATTCTGCTCGTCGGTAACGTCGGGAAAACCGACGAGTTTGTAATTCTTCCTGATTGTAAACCCCCGCGACGTCTTCAGGTACCCTACCTTTTTCAGGCTATCTTCCGTACCGATATAGACCAGCACGGAGGTTGCGGTTTCCTGCATGGTCTGCGCCTGTTCGACGGCCTCCTTCATGCTGGATTCCAGCCTGATCAGTCGAGTTGTTTTGTCGTGCAGCAATTTGTTCAGCGTGTCGACCTCCATCTTCAACTCCCGAACCGCAGCGGTTGCCACATCCTTCTCACCCTTCAACTGTACGAGCTGTGTAACCAGCTTTTCGTTCATCGCCCTTTGTTTCCTGTATAGCGCCTGATACTCCTTCATTTCGCTCGTGACTCTGTGAAGCGAAGTCAGGAGCTTCCGGTTGGACACTTTTGCGCTATCGACATGGGCGCGCATCGCATTGATACGGGAATCCATTTCATCCACCAACGCATTCAGCGAATCGATCTGGCCCGTATAGAGCGCGATATCGCTTTCCAGTTGCACAACCTGCGGATCGACTTCCGGACCCGTCTCGGGCTTCCAGATCGTCAACAGGAGAACAACCAGAATTGCCGCCAGAAAGCCGACAACAATAACGATGCGCTTCTTTTCGCCGGATGAATCGGGTTCTTTGTTCACGAGCAGCCTCCGAAGTGCGCGGATTCACGCCGGGTGAACCGCGATGGTGTGTGTGGCTGATAACCGGAGCGGCGTAACTTTCCGTCCCGTTTCAGGTTACGGATTCCGCGGGCGCTTCATCACCTTAACGTAGATGGAGTCCACGGCAGCCTGCAGGGTATTCACATCCTCAAGCTGCCGGACCAGCATCGTGCTGAGTTCATTCTGTGCCGCAGATGCATTCCTCAGCGCTTCCCGAACCCGCTGCTCCGCGCGTTGCAAGGATGTGCGCAGCAGGGCCAGTTCGTTTTTCTGCCGGTCCGCGCGCGCCTCGGCGCTCGCGAGGCTTTCGCGCACACGGGAGAGATTCTTGAGGGTCGTTTTATGGCGCGCCTCTTCCCGGGCCAGGCGCGTCTGAGAATCCCGCCTCAGTGCGCGTTCCGTATTCAAGCTGTCCGCATAGGCGCTGTGAGCATTCGTTTCTCTTGTGAGTTCCGTCTGCGTGTCCCGAAGCCGAATCCGCATGTCCTGGAGGTCCGCTTTTGTGCGCGCATGGCGCGACTGCTCCTCCTGCAAGTCTGCCCGCACTTCCCATTCCGACTTGGTCAGATCCACCTTCTCCATGGTTCGGTCCAGCAGTTTCGCACCCTGCTCATTCAGCTTCTCACGGAACGTCTCGACCGTCTTGTCCAAACGCTCGCGGGTATCTTTCATCGCGACGTCCTGCTGCTGGAGTGCCGTCTGAATCACCAGGAGAATCATCATGCATGTCACGACGCTCACATAACCGCCAAAGCCCAGCAGGTGCTTTTGCGACAATGGTTTCACCCAATGAATCAGCGCAAAAATCCCGCCCCATATCAAGACCAGGGCGCCGAGAATCGCAAAAACAATGACCAACACAGGCAGACGGCCTCGCGAAAATGTGAAAAGCGGTGCGAATGAACATAAGTTGAAGCATTTCCCGCGATTCGTCAAGAGCAAACGTCCGGAAACCAGTGTTCCGTCCCAGAAATATGTCACCATTCATCCGCCGGGTTGCCCGGCTCGGCGGCCGAATTCAGGCAATCTATTTCAGGGACGGAACACCAGCGGCGACGTACGGAACCTGTGGGTTTTTCCGTGAATTCATCCGTTTAAAAAAGACGGGGCCGCAACGCTTCCGCGACCCGTTCATATGGACGTCGATCTGCTATTCCTGACCCGAGACCGCCCTCGATACCGCTCTATAGATACGCCTCCAGACGTTTCCGTACCGAAGGCTGCCTCAACCTTCCGAATGCATCCTCTTTCAACTGCCTCACCCGTTCCCGGCTGATACCCAGCCGGCGGCCAATCTCCTGGTACGTCGCCGGTTTGTCTCCGTGCATCCCGAAATAAAGCCCAAGGATCTTACGGTGCCGTTCGGAAAGCCCATCCAGCGATTCCTTTACGGCGCGATTTCTGCATCGCTCATCGAAAATCTCGTCCGGCAGTGGGGCGTGCCGGTCTGGCAGTGTTTCCGCAAAACTGAGGCTGCCTTCGGCACCGATCGTGTCCAGCGAAATGGCGTTTGCGCCTGCATCCAGACAGCGGTTCAGCCTCTTCACCGGTAAACCGGACTGCGCGGCGATTTCCTCCCGCGCGGGATTGCGTGCCAGGTGTTGCACAAGACGGTCTTCAGTCTTGCGCAGGCGGCCGAGATCGTTCATGACACTGGCGGGCAAGCGGACAGTACGGGTTTGAACGTCGAGCGCCTTGAGTATATGCTGGCGGATCCACCAGACTGCGTACGTAATGAACCTGCAACCCTTGCGCCGATCAAACTTGCGAGCAGCGGTCAACAACCCGTAATTGCCCTCGTTGACGAGATCTCCCATCGGCAGGCCCTGATTTCGGAACCCCCTGGCAATATGAATGACAAAACGAAGGTTGGCATTTACAAGCGCCTCGAGCGCCTCGTCGTCCCCCGCTTCAATTCTGGCTGCAAGAACCCTTTCTTCGTCCGAATCGATCCGTGGATGTCGATCGACCTCTCTGTAATAGTATTCCAGCGACCTGTCTTCAACCGTGGGACGATCTCCAGACGTTTCAGCAGACATGAACGAACCTCCGTGAACTGAAGTAACCCGACCTTTTGCGAAGAAGTGACACGCCATGGGTAAATGTAGTGTTCTCCAGTACTCCATAATATACTGAACATTTGTTCAGTATTCAAGAAGAAACTTCTTGTTTTCGTGACTTTTTTTTCCTACTTTTCGCGCCCGCAGCCGCGGGAAGGTGCCCGCATCCATCGTCGAGCGTAATCGTGCAGATGTTTTGAGGAGACATGCCATGAAAAAAATCCGAGTCGGTCTGATCCGCTGTGACATGCACGGTATGTATTATGGCGCGCTGATGGCCGAACACGCACCCCTGCGCCTGCAGAAACCCATGGAAGACAGCGCCGGGGCGCCGTACACCTGGATGAGCGGCGGGGCCCACTTCTATTTTTATACGTTCTACAGCGACCCCACCCTCATGACCGTTCCCTTTCTGCACGAATTCGAAATCGCACGCGTCTGGGACGAACACCCCGGCGTCGGCGATATCTTCGCGCAGGTCTTCACGTCCAGTACGCGGGTATGCGACCATTTTCACGAAGTCTCGGACGACGTGGACCTTGTTCTGGTGGCAGACTGCAATTACGATGGCGCCGACCATCTCGAACTGGCCGCGCCCGGCCTCGAAAAAGGGGTGCCCACGTTTATCGACAAACCGCTTGCGAACAACCTGGACAACGCGAACGCGATCGTCGGCCTGGCGCAAAAACACAATGCCCCGCTGCTTTCACGGTCCATCCTGAACACCCTCCCCCAGGCCGCGCAATTCGCCGCCCGCTTTCCGGAAGTCGGCAACCTTGAATTCGTCTCCATCCGTGGAGGAGGTCCCTCCATGGCCGGTCAGATCCACGCCATCTGCCTGGCTCAGAACCTGTTTGGACCCGGGGTGCGGGCCGTGGAATCCATGGGGAAAAACGCGGGCGGCTTCATGCACCTCATCTACCCGGACGAACCCCGCTTTCCCCGATGCGGCGCAATGCTTGGCTGCGACACGGGAGAAACCTACCACTGCGCGTTCTACGCCAGCGCCTTCGGCAACATGGGCGATATACATTCAGCGCCTCTTGGCGACTATGTCTTCCCCTACGGCGCCTACGAGAACATCAAACTGATCAGGAAGCTGGTGGAAAGCCGCCAACCCCCGGTTCCCTATACGGAAATCCTGGAAAGCGTCGCAGTTTCCACCGCAGCCTGCAAAGCGCACAATGCCGGAAAACAGGTCACGCTGAGCGACATCGGATATGTAGCCTGATGCAAATGAAGAGGGGACGCAACCCCAGGTTGCGTCCCCTCTTCGGCGGCTCATTCCGAACTGGCCTGATTCGGATCCGGCCACAATCCGGAAACAACTGTTTTTCACCGCCCAGGTGCCCATCTATCCCCAGGGCGCGTCCTGATTACGTCCCACTCAGACTTCCACGATGAATCGCGTCAGTTGCATCGCCCGCGCCGACAGGCCATCGTACACGGCCCGGAGCAAGGGATTCTCCTTCCTTTGCCACAGGAACCACGGCGCCCCATAACCCACGCTGGTCATCGGGCGGATCTCATCCGACCGGTTGGCCGTGCCCCCGTGCCAGCAACGGATGTCACGTATGACCGCCCCGCCGGAGGTCCCGCACACGATCGACCGTTTCATCCAATCCGGTTCCTCCTCGAGCCCGGGCGTCGGATGCCGGGTACGGTGCGTGCCGGGAACAAACCGCGTTGCGCCATTGACTTCTGAGAAATCCACCATCGGGAAATTCACGACGATAACCGGCGTGGGCAGATCCATCACGGTCACCTGTCCCTGTGGATCGCGGAGCATGTCGACGATATCCGCGTGCAGTTTCTGAATTCTGGCGCCGGGCAGCGAGTAATCTCCGCCGCCGCCCCAGCAATGGAAATCGCCGCTTGCCCAGATCGCTTCCAGAACCGGCAAAACCGTCTGCAAATCAATCAGTTGCGCCCACTCCGGGTGGTGGAGTTGAGAGCCGAAGGAGTAGCGCGCATACCCGCGGTTCGCATCCTCCAGAGGAATGGCCGCCGTCTGCTGTGCGATCACGCGCTCCGCCCCCGACCTTGCATAAGCCAGTTGCTCAGTCGTCAATGCATTTCGCATTACGACAAATCCGTCCCGGTGAAAGATCCGGGCCGCTTTGTCCACTTCAGCAGGCTCCACAAACTCAACATCCAGCATGGGCACCTCCCGCTTAATACGCACGCGCCGGCGCACCGCTGTACGCCCTCAGCGCACGCTCCGACAGGCTCGAAGCGCGCGGCACATTCCCCGCGCGAAACGGCGACGCATAGGAAAAAAAAAGCGCCTAACCTACCAGGTGCCGAAAATTATTGACGAAGTTCCACAGTAACCTGTGGAATAACTTCCGGTTGGGTCACCCTTACGTAGATTCAAGGCACTTTTAGAGGTTGAATCCTGAAGATCCAGCCTCCACGAAAAAATATAATCATTCCGTCCTGAAAACGCAAGCAGAACTCTGCGAATTGCCGGCGAGAACTTGACATCCTTCCCCCTCCTGCATACATTCCAGCCACGAACGCACCTGCACCGGTTCAATTCCGCCGTACGAAGGCAGACAACCCGACAGAGGTATTGTACCCCGCGGAACAGAGAAAGGAACGCCCGTGGCAGAGCCTTCTCTCCAGGATCTCCTGGCCTTCAGCACCCACGCGGCCTGGCAGGCAGGCCGCATTACCCTGCGGCACTTTCAGTCCGGTGTGCACGTTGACAAAAAATCTGACAATAGCCCCGTTACCGAAGCCGACCGCGCCTCGGAACGAAGGATCGCCGAGTTGATACAAGGCCGTTTCCCGGACGATGCCGTCGTCGGAGAGGAATTCGGCGACCGGGCCGGCCGGACCGCCCGTCGGTGGATCATCGACCCGATCGACGGCACCAAGTCCTTCGTGCACGGCGTACCACTCTACGGCGTGATGATCTGCGTGGAAATCGACGGCGTCCCGTCCGTGGGCGTGGTCAATCTTCCTGCCATGAACGAGATGGTCTGCGCCGCCAGGGGCTCAGGCTGCACCTGGAACGGCCGGCCGGCAAGCGTATCCGGGGTCTCCCGTCTGGAAGACGCCCTTCTGTGCGCCACCGACTTCGAATCGTTTGCCGAATACGGCAAAGATGGCGCGTACCGGAACCTTGCAGAAAAGGTCGCCTACTGCCGGGGATGGGGCGATTGTTACGGTCACATCCTGGTCGCCACGGGCCGTGCGGAAATCATGCTGGACCCCGTTATGGAGGTGTGGGACTGCGCCGCATTGCAGCCCATTCTGGAGGAAGCGGGAGGCACGTTTACGGACTGGAGTGGAAACCCGACCGTTCGGGGCGGAGAAGCCATTTCAACCAACGGTGTCCTGTTTGAAGAGGTCCTGCGGAACGTCGCGTAGTGTCCCCTCCCACCTGTCCGAGTTTGCGTCCGGAGCGCATCCCTCCCGGACAACCCGATCCCGGGTTTCTCAATAGTAATACCCCAGCATGATGCACATTTCGTCGTTCTCAGCCGTAAATCCGAATCGAATGGTGAAATCTTTGTCATCGTTTTCGTGGGTACACTCGAATCTCACCCTTTCTCCTGCCTTGACCTCAAGCGCGGGATTGAACACGAGTGCCACTGGCTCGTCCCACTCCTCGCTCCGGTAGATCCGTTCGTCGCCCAGGAAGATATCGAACCGCCGGCCGTGGCGATGCATGTGCGAGGACAGCATGACCACGTTGACGTCGCGTTGCAGCGTCCAGTCGTTACCGGTGGTCACCGTCTGACCCGGCGGAACCCGAATGCCGAAATTGCTGACAAAGATGGGTTTTGTCATCGTTTTGACGCTGTCGGCCGGTATGGTATGCAGATTGACGTAAACCTCGCCGATGAGGGTATTCTCACCCGACGTATTCACGAAATGAGAGTTCAGTTCGTACACCGCATCCGCGGGCATCGGAATCGCGATGCCCTCCGGAAACTCGAACACGGCCTTCGTCGACTGGCTGCCCACGATAAACCGTTTGTTGAAGATCCCGAGAGCCTGCAAAGGATCGGTCGGGTCCAGGTCTCGAATGCCCGGCGGCGGCGGGTTCTCGTCCGTTGCCCGATAGATGATGAAATGATGGCTTCCCTCCGGCTGCACCACTTCGATTTTGTTTACCATCAGGTCTTCGGCCGCACCCAGCCGTATCGTCGAAAAAATCTCCCGCTCCGACCGTGGCGCGATCGCAAATGGCCTCAGGTGTAGCTGTACACCCCGCGTGGGCGGCGCAGGCGGTTCAAAATAAAACTCCGTCCTGTGCAGCACCCGGTCCAGGTCCGGTGCATTCGCCACCACGCTATCCCGGTGAGCCCCCGCCGCGATCCAGGCCCGAATCGCGTCGATCGCGACACCGCTCAGACTGGAATACGACCTGGGCATCGGATCGCCGTAGCCTACCCCGGACCCGGACAGCTTTGTCATTAGAAAACTCTGTTTGGGATCCCCCGCCTTGATCAGCAGCATTCCCTCTTCCCGCGCCGTCGCGTTCTGCGGTATCCGCCCAACCAGTTGGTCGTATGCCACGTCCGGTTCGAGCGAGAGTCCCGCGGCCGCCCACGCCGAACTGTGGCAGGAACTGCTGATGCAACTTTCGTTGAATATATGGTCCTGTATCGCCTCAAACGTCGACCGTTCCCCCCCGACCTCCGTCTCCCCCTCCTCGTGCGTGACCTTGCCGTAGTCCGCCGCGAACCTTAGAAAATCATCGAAATCCACCTTGTCGTCGTCGTTCAGATCGAACCGGGCGTTTGTGGACCCGTACGATTTGGCGAACAGAAGGAAATCCGAAAACCCCACCTCTCCGTCCCCGTCAAAATCCGCTCCCAGGCTGTGAGCGATACCCACAACTGGAATCATCAAGAGAACCATCGTGCCTTTGAACACGCGGCGGCACATATACCCACCCCCTATCTACTGCCTTGATCCACATCAATTCAGCAAGGAGAGTCCATTTCGCCGGCCGTCCTGCCATATTCACGCCGGGCGCGATCCAACGCTTCGGGACTCCCGATATCCATCGCCGAACCCTGAATCCTGTGCGCATACACGGGCTCCACCTGACAGAGCCACTCGACAAAGTGCCCCGGCGCATCTGGCGTCCGTCCGCTGTCGATGTATTCGTCGAACCGCTTCAGCGTGGATGCCGGGTATACGTAAAAGGCCGCCGAGCCCCACGACGACTCCGGTTTATCGGGTTTTTCCGAAAACCTCACCACCCGGTTCCCGGCATCCAGCACCGCAATGCCACGCCTCCTGCGATCCTCCGGATCGTCCACGTGACACACGCAGATGTGCGCCACCGGATTGGCGCGGAAGTCCGCCACCAGATCCTTCAGACGAAACCGGAGCAGATTGTCCGACCCGCATACCAGTACATCATCGGAAATAGCCCGCGCCCGAATGGCGAACCCGATGTCCCCCACCGCGCCCAGCCGATTTTCGTTGGACGTGGTCCCGTCGTCGATCACGTCGATGTCCAGACGGCCGTTCCACCCGGCCGACCACCGCTCGAAATGCCCGGCGAACCGCCTGTTGGTTATCAGATAGACCCCATCCAGGCCGGGAACGGACTCGATCTGATCCATCAGATAATCCACGATAGCGCGCCCGCCTACCTCGAGGAGACCCTTCGGGAAATTTCTCGTCAGCGGGTACAGCCGGGTGGCGTATCCCGCCGCAATGACGATTGCTTTCATCTTCTTCCAGGGCGCGCGTCCGACCACTCAAGGCGCGGACCGCTGACTGTGCGGTACCACTTTGGCACCGCTTGTTGGACAAAGTGTATTGGCCTTCCGAACAGCGCGGCAGTTCCAGGGCCGAGACAACCCGGCATCGCCATCCCGTTTCTTCGCTGGCGGGGACGAAATCTGCTGACATTTCATCGTAAGTTAATTATATATGGGTCCTATTGCGGGGGCAAGGGAAATATCCGCAAAAACGCTCGCGCCAATTGGTTCCCGCACTGTACAGGATGCTTCATTCGGGAGAACATGCGATGACGCCTTCCGAGCTTACGAACCGCCTGGGACCGCCCTGCCCGGCCCTTGACGTCCACGTCCATCCGCTGGACTGTTTCGGTCTTTACAGGATAGCCGACGCCAGAGAAGACGCGAGGCTCATTATCGAATCCGCCACGCGTGCCGGGGTGGAAAAGATGTGCCTCTTTTCGCTGTACACCACCTGCCCGAGAGAACCGACGGTTGAGCAGTGCAGGCAGGCCAATGACTATGCCCTCGCCATGCGCGATCTCGCACCGGACGTTTTCATCCCCTTCTGTTACGTCAATCCGATGTACCCCGCGGAATCCGTTGCCGAAATCGACCGCTGCATCGAAAGCGAGCGTATGGGGGGCATCAAGTTGTGGGTCGCCCGCCGCGCCACCGATCCGGGTCTGGATCCCATCCTGGAACGCGCCGTACAATTCGGTGTTCCGGTGTTGCAACATGCGTGGATTAAAACAGACGGCAATCTGGTGGGCGAATCGTTTCCCGCCGACGTGGCCCACCTGGCGCGGCGCCACCCGAGGGCGAACATCATCATGGCTCACATGAATGGCTGCGGGCTTGCAGGCATGGAAGACGTGGCGGGCTGTCCCAACATCTACGTAGACACCTCCGGAGGAGACCCGGACAGCGGAATCGTCGAAGCGGCCGTATCAACCATCGGACCTGAGCGCATCGTCTATGGCTCCGACGCCCCGATCCGCCACTTCGGGGTACAACTCGGCAAGACGCTCGGCACCGATCTTCCGGACACTGTGAAGAAAGAGATCCTGTGGAATAACACAGCCCGCCTTCTGCCGGCGTGGGCCGGAGTCGAAACCCTCTGACCGATCGTTGCGTACCGGGAGCGTCGGGACCCTCTCGCCTGATATGAATACAATTTACGCACGGAGAACCTTATGATTATCGACATCAACGCCTACACCGGACACTGGCCATCCCATCCCGTTGCGGGCGCCCTGGACCGCGTACGCGCTTCCCTCACGGAATACGGCGTGGAACGCATCTGCGTGTCACCCCTCGACGCCGCGTGGTGCCGCAACCCCCATCGATTCAACGACGACCTCTACGCCGCCTCGGGCGCCACCGACGACGTCTTTCCCGTACCCGTCCTGGATCCGACCATCGCCACGTGGCGCGACGAACTCGATAGGGCGAGAGCGCAGCCCCGTGTCAGGCTGGTCAAGCTCCTGCCCGCCTATTCCGGATACGATATGGACTTCGCGTCCGACCTGTTCACGTCCCTCGCCGGCGCCGGGCTGGGTGTCATCGTCCAGACCCGTCTCGAGGATCCCCGGCGACAGCATCCGCTCGCCCAGGTACCCGACGTCCCGGCCGCCGAAATCGCGGATGCGGCGAAACGCCACCCCGATCTTCTCGTCATCATCGGCGGCCCCCGCACGGGTGAAATCAGGGCACTTAAGGACAGGCTTCTTGACCTGCCCAACCTCTACGCGGACGTCTCCCAGTCGGACGGCATGGATGCGGTAAAGGTTCTGGTCGAAGACGGCCTGAGAGGCAAATTGCTGTTCGGCACTCACGCTCCGCTCTTCATACCATACTCGGCCGTTTCGCGCGTGGTCACCGACCTCTCCGACGACGACGCAGCGGCCATTCTCGGCGGGAACGCCGAGCGAATCGTCAACTGGTAAGAGGGTACAGGCGTGAACCTATCGACGTTGAGAGACAGGCTGAAACCACCCTGTGACGTCCTGGACGTGCACGTCCACCCTCTCGGCCCCCGCGCGGCCTCCGTGAAAACCGACGCTCAGAAAATCCTGGAAGCCGCCAAACGTGCCGGGATTACGAAAATGTGCATCTTTCTGCTGCATCCCGCATCCGGCGCAGGCAGCAGTCTTCACGAACCCGCCATGCAACACTGCCGGGACGGCAACGACTACAACCTGCGGATGCGAGACCGGGCGCCGGAGGCCTTCCTGCCCTTCTGCTACGTCAACCCTGCCTATCCCGATGAGTCCGTCGACGAAATAGACCGCTGCATCATAGACGAGCGCATGTGCGGCATCAAGCTCTGGGTGGCGCGCCGTGCCACCGACCCCGGCCTGGATCCGATTATGCAACGGGCCGCCGAACTGGACGTCCCCGTTCTGCAACACGCGTGGGACAAAACCACCGGCAACCTGCCCGGCGAATCCTTTCCCCGGGACGTGGCCGACCTGGCGCGCAGAAACCCCGGCGCGAAAATCATCATGGCCCACCTGAACGGATGCGGGCTCAGGGGCATCGAGCACGTCGTGGACTGCCCCAACCTGGTGGTGGACACCGGCGGCGGCGACCCCGAGGCCGGCATCGTCGAAACCGCCGTGGACGCCCTGGGAGGCGGGCGCGTCGTCTTCGCGTCGGACCTGCCGGTCCGCCTGTTCGGCCAATGCCTTGGAAAGACCCTGGGCGCCAATCTTCCCGAAAAGACCATGAGAGACATTCTCTGGAACAATGCCGCCGGACTCCTTCCCGAATGGGCCAATGTCAAGCCTTTGTAAGACCCGACCGCACGGGTTTATCACCCCTCATCGACAACGTCAGGCAGGCGGGAAGACCGCTGGGGGAATTAAGACAGCTTCTTGGATGAAGGGCTTCACGTGCAAAAAAAGAAAATCCTCATCACAGGCGCTGCCGGAAGAATCGGCCGCGTTCTGCGAGAGGGATTGAAGGACGACTACCGCCTCAGACTTCTATGCCACAACACCGTCCTGCCGGCCCGCCCCGACGAAGAGGTCCGTATTTCAAGTATTGCGGATATGGACAAAGTGGTTGACGCGGTTGATGGCGTGGACGCCGTTGTCCACATGGCCGGGAATCCTAACGGAAACGCCTCCTTTGAAGACATCCTTGAGGCCAACATCCGCGGCACGTACACCGTTTACGAAGCAGCCCGCCGGACAGGCGTCGACCGCGTCGTGTTTGCCAGCAGCAACCACGTAACGGGATACTACGAAAAAAAAGGCATCGGCACCACGACCGAGGTGAACGCGCGGCCGGACAGTTTCTATGGTGCCAGCAAAGCCTACGGAGAAGACCTGGGCCGGTACTACGCGGACGCCTTCGGACTTTCGGTTATCTGTCTGCGCATCGGCTCCTTTCAGCCCGCTGACTCGGTCATCAACCGTACGAGCGACCGGATCCTCGCCTCCTGGCTCAGCCACCGTGACACCGTTCAACTCGTGCGGCGCAGCATCGAAACCAATATACATTTTGGAATCTACTACGGCATATCGAACAATACACGCGCATACTGGGACCTCCGAAACGCCCGCGAGGAACTCGGTTACGCCCCCGAAGACGACGCCGAGACCTACGCCTGACGGCCGGATCCGAAGCGGCCATTTCCATCCCGGGGCGCCGCCGAATTCAAAAATACCGTAACGCGTCCGTCAGTCCGGCGAGGACGAAATCGGCGGCGCCGTGGTGCTGACGCGCGGTGAAGAAATTCGGCACTGCAAACACGGTCATCGCGGCGGCTTTGCCGGCTCTGACGCCCGCCTCGCTATCTTCGATTACCGCACATCGCTCCGGGTCGACTTTCAATTTCCCGGCCGCCATCAGGTAGATATCCGGCGCCGGTTTCAGCCGTTCCACGTCGCTGCCCGACAGCATGACGTCAAACACCTCGGCCAGGTCGCTCACGGCATCCATTCTGGATAACAAGCCGCTGCTCAGTGTCTTCATCATCCGGCCGCGCTGCGTAGACGAGGCCACGGCGAGCGGGTAGCCGCCAGACCGGACGTGCGCCAGCAGTTCCTCGAATCCCGGCATCAACATCACCCGGTCGGAATCCAGGATCGCTTCCTCGAATCGACCCATCCAGATCTCTCGGAAAACGGCGGGCGTCACATCCAATCCGAATCTTTCGACGGCGTACGCGCTGTTTTCTTCCACCGGATGGCCCACGCAAACCGCATAATCGATCCGGCTTATCCCTGCGCCGTAATCCTCCAGCGTCCGGTTGAACGTCTGGCAGTACACCGCCTCGGAATCCACAATCACACCGTCCATATCGAATATCACCGCATCATATGTCCGATCTGCCACGCATTGACCCTTTAAGTACGCCGCGAACCGCAACGCTCCGGAAAGAATCCTGATCGACGCGCCCGCGGGAACGACGGACGCCGGGCGATTTCGTCACAAAAAAAACGGAGCGTCTCCCGGTGGATGCCCCGAACGGTCGACAATATTGATAGCGTATTGGCCGATGTCAAGGATTTTCCTTGTCTATTTTCCCTATTTTCCATTAGTTCTCTCTTGTCGGACACAACCCCATCACGCCGATCGCCCGGAGCCTGTCTTGTCACCCAGAGATCCCGATATGCTGGAAGGCGTCCCTCCCGCGCCAGCCGACCGGATGCCGCTCTGGCGCGAAGAAGGCCAGACGCTGCAGATTAACGAGATCTTCTACTCTATCGAAGGAGAGGGACTGCGCGTCGGCCAGCCCACCACTTTCGTACGCCTGGCCAGATGCAACCTGCGCTGCTTCTTCTGTGACACCGAATTCGATACGCATACCGAACTCGATATTGGCGGAATTCTGGCCGAAGTCAGCCGCCACACCGCCTCATGGGTCTGCCTGACGGGAGGCGAACCCCTCGGCCAGAACATTGGGCCGCTCTGCCGGGAACTCCGAACCGAGCACTACCGCATCCATATCGAAACCAACGGCGCCACCGAGCCGGATCCCGACCTTTACGACCTCATCGAGCACTGGACAGTCTCCCCCAAGAGAAAAACCATTGCAAGCGGTCTCAAGAACATCACCGAACTCAAATACGTGGTCGGAAAAAACTTCCACGAAAGCATCGTGGAAGAAGGCCGAGCCGAATATGTCTACCTCCAACCCGAGTCGAGCAAGCCCGAGTATCTGAGCAAGACCCTCGACATCCTTAAACGCCACCCTGCATGGCGCCTGTCCTGTCGGATCCACAAGATGCTCGGCCTCCCGTAACGATGCCGCACGCATGCCCGAAAGAGCGTTGGCCGAATGCACAAACGGGAAAAAATGGACCCGTCACCGGAGGCATTTTCCGCGAGAAGAATCTGCGCCGAATTGCGCTTCCGTAGCAGGAGTTTTCCCTTGACAATCCGTTCCGGTTAATTTAAATTTGTTGGATGTCATAAGTATATGCCCACCAACCTACTTGCGGAGGAGTGTCAACGGAAAGGATCGTTTGTCACCTGGTGCTTTGCAGAATACGACGCGCAAGTAGACAGGTCGCGCGTTTTTTTATTATGCGAAAGAGAGGCCGCACGCCCACGGTCGCGGCGGCCCTGGCAAAGCAGCGATCCCACTTCTTAAAAAAACATACATCGATTGATTGTTATTGACGTTTCCGCCGATACGTCTCGTTAATGGTGAAAGCTTCAAATACGATGCCTGAAAACGGCAACATAGCGGTCACTTTGCCCGACGGCTCCCGAAAGGGCTATTGCACGGGCGTTACCATCCTGCAGGTAGCCGAATCCATTGGCTCCGGCCTTGCCCGCGCTGCACTTGCCGGCAAGGTCAACGGCCGCGCCGTGGATCTCTCATGTGCACTGGACGACAGCGTCGGACTGGAAATTCTCACCTTCTCCAGCGATGCCGGAAAAGAAGTCTACTGGCACAGCACCGCGCATATCATGGCGCAGGCGGTACAGGATCTGTTTCCGGACGTGAAAGTCACACTGGGCCCGCCTATCGAGAATGGCTTTTACTACGACTTCGATCGGGAAAAACCGTTCACGCCGGACGAATTGCACCGGATCGAAGTCCGCATGCGGGAACTCATTGCGGAAGCCCAGCCCTTTGAGCGCCAGGAAATTACCCGCGAAGCCGCGATCGACCTCTTCAGAGAGCGCGGCGAATCCTACAAACTGGAAATCCTGGAGGAGATCGAACCCGGCGAAACCATCAGCATCTATAAAAATGCGGACAAATGGCTGGACCTCTGTCGGGGGCCGCATGTTCCGGACACCGGCCGCATCAAGGCGGTCAAATTGCTGAGTTCATCGGGCGCATACTGGCGGGGAGACGAAAACAACGTGATGCTCCAGCGCATCTACGGCATCTCCTTTCCGGGCCAGAAAGACCTCAATGCCTATCTCGAGTACCTTGAAGAAGCCAGAAATCGGGACCACCGCACCCTCGGTGGCCGGCTCGATCTTTTCTCGATCAACGATACCGCCGGTCCCGGTCTCGTTCTCTGGCACCCCAAGGGTGCGCGGATCAGAAATCAGATTGAAGATTTCTGGCGCGAAGCGCATTACGGCGGCGGGTACGACCTGGTCTGTTCGCCCCATATTGGCCGGTCCCGACTCTGGGAAACCAGTGGACACCTGGATTTCTTTCACGAGAGTATGTACCCCCCAATGGATATCGACGGTCAGGCGTATTTCGCCAAACCGATGAATTGTCCCTTCCATAGCCTCATCTACAAGTCCCGGAGGCGCAGCTATCGGGAGCTTCCCTTTCGGTGGGCCGAACTGGGTACTGTCTATCGCTACGAAATGGTAGGCACGTTACACGGGCTGTTGCGGGTGCGCGGATTCACCCAGGACGACGCCCATATCTTCTGTCGTCCGGATCAGGTGGAGGACGAAGTCGCCCGCGTTATCGACTTTACGTTGTTCATCCTTAAGTCCTTTGGATTTGAAGACTTCAACGTCTACATCTCAACCCGGCCCGGAAAAGCGGTTGGAGATCCGGCCGACTGGGAAAGGGCCACCGACGCTCTCAGGCGCGCGGTTGACAGGCAGAAGCTGCCCTACCGGATCGACGCCGGTGCCGGCGCCTTCTATGGACCCAAGATCGACGTAACCATCAACGATGCGCTGAACCGGGAATGGCAGTGCACCACCATCCAGTTCGACTTCAACCTTCCGGAACGCTTCGACCTTAGCTTTGTCGGATCCGACGGAAAATTCCACCGGCCGTACATGGTCCATCGCGCCCTATTGGGTGCCATGGAACGGTTCTTCGGCCTGCTGATCGAACACTACGCGGGAAACTTCCCGCTCTGGCTGGCGCCCGTGCAAGCCGTTGTACTTCCGGTTTCCGATCCCTTCGCCGACTATGCCATAGAGGTCGCCGGCCATCTTGAAAATGCGGGGCTCCGCGCCGAAGTCGACCCCCAGGACGCCAAACTCGGTTTCAAGATTCGCGAGGCGGAAGTTCAGAAGATTCCATACATGGTCATCGTGGGCAAACAGGAAGTCGACGCAAAATCCATCTCGGTTCGCAGGCATGGCGCCGGTGACCTGGGAAGCATGTCGACGATCGACCTGATTGCCAGGATGCAGAAGGAAATAGAGACGAAAAGCGCCGCGTAACCCCCTCTATTTTCCAATTTGGCCGACAACGGCCCGGATCAAATTCGGAGGTGATCGGTATCAACAGAGGTCCTAGAGGTCTTCGAGATCGAAAGCAGGAAAAAGCACCTCGAGTAAACGACCAAATCCGCATTCCGCAGATTCGCCTGGTCGACAACGAGGGCGAACAGGTCGGTATCGTTGAAACCCGGAAGGCAATTGAAATGGCAATGGAGGCCGGCCTCGACCTGGTCGAAGTTGCTCCCAACGCCCGACCTCCGGTATGCCGGATCATGAATTACGGCAAGTACCGATATGAGCAGAGCAAAAAGCAGAAAAAGGGCAAAAAAAGCGGGTCGCAATTGAAAGAGATTCGCCTGGGTCCCAGAATCAGCGATCACGATTACGATTTCAAGATCCGCCATGCCGAGAATTTTTTGCAGCACCGCCACAAAGTCAGGATTTCCGTGGAGTTTCGCGGTCGCCAGAACATGTACCGCGCACAGGGCAGAGTGCTTCTTGAACGCGCGGTGGAAGACCTTCAGGACAACGGCGTGGCCGAACTGCCCATCAAAGACGAAGGCCGAAACATCATCATCATCATCGCGCCGAAATAACATCCACCAATAACGCCCGGAGCAGGAACACAAGAGGCAGGGAAATTCGAATCGCGCCTTTTTCTTCGCTCCAGGTTGCCCGTTTGCTGTTTCCATTCGGATGGCATAAACGAATATTGCCAAGGAGTTGAACGTGCCCAAAATGAAAACACACCGAGGGGCCGCGAAACGGTTCAAGCGCCGGAAATCCGGTGTGATTGGTCGCAAGAAGTCAACAGCCACGCATAACCTGACAAACAAGAGCAGCAAACGCAAGATGCATCTGCGCAAACCCGCCGCGGTACACAAATCCGACCAGGACCGCGTACAGCGCCTGCTTCCGCGCTGACGGGCCGTTACGCTTTCATTTTGAAAGTTCCTTTCCGGCCAGCGTACAGGGGATTTTCAATAGAGGCCATGGCGGACCGGCGGCAACGCCGGCACGCAACACTGCCAGGCGCTACCAGGAGACCAACAGCATGCCCAGATCAACGAATAGCGTCGCTTCGCGACGGAGGCGGAAAAAAGTACTTAAAGCCGCGCGCGGATACCGGGGCGGACGCAGCAAGCTGTACCGCACTGCGGACGACGCCGTCCACCGGGCGCTTTCCTATGCATACAGGGACCGCCGTCAGAAAAAGAGAAGTTTCCGCTCTCTTTGGATCGTTCGAATCAACGCCGCCGCCCGGCTTAACGGGCTTTCCTACAGCAACCTGATCAACGGCCTGAAAAAGGCCGATATTTCCGTTGACAGGAAAGTTCTGGCCAACCTCGCCGTCACGGATGCAGCGGCGTTCTCAGCGCTGGCGGAACAGGCCCGGCAACACGCGTAAATTGCCCTCCAAGTCACGGAATCCAAAAAAAAGCGTCCCCTCGCATTCATTCCCTTTCCGTTTTCGCTCCCCGTGCGTCAGGTATCCCACCCTTGACTTTAAGCCATGGAGGTATTACATTGCGTAGAGTATGGCTACGCAAATATTTTGTTGTTCCCTCTCTGCAAAAAACTGATCGAGAATCCGTCAGCCATGAAAGGGTGAATACATGGAAGCGCAAGATCGGATAAACGAACAATTGGAGTCGGGGATTCGAGACGACGAGCCGTTCGAAACCGTCGACCGGACGGACGAACAGACGGAATCGGGCGATCCGGGAGAAACGCAGGTCGATCTGCAGGATCAGGCAGACGGACAAGCGGAAACCGACGACCGGGAAGAGGAACGGCTGGAGTCGGAAAATCGGGTGTCGGAACAGCTGGATCTCCTTATTGGTGAGATCGATCGCGCCGTCGATATTGTCCAGCAGTTACGACAGGAGATCGCCGAACTCGAGCAGAGAAACCAGGAACTTCATGAACGCCTGGAAAACCAGGACCATGTCATCTCCGGATTGCGGGCCGAACGAGAGCGACTCCGGTCCATTTATGACAATAATGCTTCACTGATTGAGAACAAGGAGGAAATCCAACGCAAAATCGAAACCATGATCTCGCGTCTGGATTCAGTGAATACAGCGTAAAACAGCACCGCCGACATCCACACCGAACCTCAGAGTTTCACATATTGCCTCCGGATGTCCCGAGGTTTCATGTCTGAACAACCGGTAATACGCGCCCGGATCTTCGGCACCGAATACAACATCTACGCGGAAGGCGACCCGGAACACGCCCGAGCCGTGGCCCAGTACGTCGACCGGAAAATGCGTGAGGTCGCGAACTACATTTCCCTCCGTTCGGTTGCCAAGATTGCAGTCGTTGCGGCCGTTAATCTCGCCCATGAGCTGCTCAAAGAGGAAGAAGCCAGTCGCAAGTTGGGAAAGACCCTGACGGAACAGACTCACAATCTGGCGTCTTTCACAAACCGGATTGCGTAGAGACAACCTCAAACAGAAAGGGCGTGCCAGCGATTTCCGGCGCCCCTGCCGGATTAGCGATTCCGGTGTTGCCTGCTGCGTTCATCTGTAACCATCCGGAGCGATCATTTTAAACCGGACGGGATGTACGGAACCGGATGAATGCAAGCGGGTTTTTTTGTTCATGAATTACATAAGAAGCTGTTTTTACATTCACGGTGAGTTCCCGAGCGCGAGCGAAAAGGCGGCGTTCAAGGCGGTAGAACGCGCCCGTATCTTTGAGATATGGGTGGGTTTTACCAACGCCGACCGACGCATTTGAAGCCGCCTGCCATGCCTGCGGCAGCAGGCAGGCGCGAAGACCGCTGGGGGTTTTAAGACAGCTTCCAAAATGGGGAGACAAAAATGAACCTGCCGATAGACACGACCATGGAAGTCGTGACGGTTATGATTCTGTCGGCCGGCCTGCTTATACTGGGTTATATCCTGGGATGGCTGATCAGCGGCAAGATTGCGCAGAGTAAGATCCATCGCGCCGAACTCTCCGCGGAGAAGACTCTTGAAGATGCCCAGACCGAAGCGGATGCAATGAAGCGGACGGCGGTCCTGGAAGCCAAAGACAGGATACAGCAGGAGCGGCTCCGGTTTGAACAGGAATTGGAAGAAAAACGTGATCGGTCCGCCAGGGAAGAAATGAAGCTGAGCAGCCTGAGACGGCAGCTTGACAAACGTGCGGACCTGTTGAACGACAAGGAAAAACTGGCTACCGAGGAAAGTGAGCAACTCCGTTTGCTGGAGGAGCAACTCGCTGGCCGGGAACTGGAACTGGAAGAAAGTCGGCTGAGGCAGAACAGGCGCCTGGAACAGATCGCAGGACTCACGAAGGAAGAGGCAAAACGTGTCCTGATGGCCAATATGGAAGCAGAGGCGGAACGCGACTCGGAATGGCGGCTTAAGGAAATTCGCGACGACGCCCTCGTACGCGCTAACGATGAAGCCCGGGAAATCATCGCCGGAGCGATTCAACGATTGGCCGCGGACCATACGATCGAATCCACCGTTGCGCTGGTACGCCTGCCTTCCGACGAGATGAAGGGGCGAATTATCGGACGAGAGGGGCGGAACATCCGCGCCTTTGAAATGGCTACGGGCGTGGATGTCACTATCGACGACACGCCGGAAGCAGTCATCCTGTCGGGGTTCGACCCCATACGTCGGGCCATTGCCCAGATTGCCATGGAACAACTGATTCTGGACGGACGCATCCACCCTGGCCGAATCGAAGAAGTCGCGCAGAAGTCGAGGGAGTCGATTCAGGAGGTAATGCACGATGCCGGGGTGCAGGCGGCATTCGACGTTGGCGTGCCGGGCTTGCACGATCGTCTCATTGCCTGCCTGGGCCGTCTCAAATACCGTACGAGCTACGGTCAGAATGTACTGAATCACAGTAAGGAAGTGGCCTTTCTTTCGGGCATGATGGCCACGTCGCTCGGCCTGGACGCCCAGTTGGCCAAACGCGCCGGATTGCTTCACGACATTGGCAAGGGTCTGCCGCACGAAGCCGAGGGCACGTACGGAGAAAACGGCGCGGACCTGGCGCGCAAATATGGTGAAGACGCGATCGCGATAAACGCGATCGAGGCCCACCACGGAGATGCGGACCCCGTTTCGCCGGTCGCCGTGCTTGTCGACGCAGCCGATTCCATATCCCGGTCCCGGCCTGGCGCGCAGCGTGAACAGATCGAGAATTACGTTCGACGGTTGGAACGATTGGAGTCCATTGCCAAGATGGTACAGGGCGTAGAATCGGTCTTCGCCATCAAGGCCGGACAGGAAGTCCGTGTGGTCGCGGACTCCGATATGATGAGCGACGCAGACACGGAACGTCTGGCCACGCAGATCGTCTCGCGGCTTACCGAAGACGCCACCTGTCCGGGGCCTGTCAAGGTAACCGTCATCAGAGAAACGCGCTCGGTGGATTTTGCACGCTGATGCGGCATGCGTTGAATATCTTTTACAGGTGACCATTTGAATATCTTGTTTGTCGGCGATATCTACGGTAGGCCGGGCAGAAAAGCGGCCGCGGATCTGATTCCCCGGCTCAAGGAGAGCCACCGGATCGATTTCTGTATAGTCAATGGCGAAAATGCCGCCGGGGGCTTCGGCATCACCGAGAATATCGCGAAGAAACTCTTCGCCTACGGGGCCGACGTGATCACCACGGGAAACCACGTCTGGGATCGCAAAGACGACATCCCGTTTATACTGGGCGCCAGCCGCGTTCTGCGTCCGGCGAATTTCCCGGAGAGTGTCGGCGGCGCCGGCTACGGTATCTTCACCGCCCCAAACGGCATCCGTATAGGTGTTGTCTGCATCCAGGGCCGCGTGAATATGCTCGACCTGGACTGTCCCTTCCGGGTCGGTAGAGATATTGTGGACCGCCTCCGCCTGGAGACACAGGTGATTGTCATCGATTTTCACGCGGAAGCAAGTTCCGAAAAAATCGCATACGGATGGTTTATGGACGGCCGCGCCAGCGCCGTTCTTGGCACGCACACCCACGTACAGACCGCCGATGAGCACATACTGCCGGGCGGTACCGCCTACGTGTCGGATGCGGGCATGACCGGCCCCCACGACTCCGTGATCGGCGCACGGAAGGAGGCCGTGATCCATCGGTTTCTGGATCGGACGCCGGTCCGGTTTGAACCGGCTGAAAACGACATCAAGCTCTGCGGCGTCATCGTAGAAGTCGAAGACGAATCCGGAAAAGCCACCCGCATCGAACGGCTGCGCATCGACTGGCAGGAGCCCTGAACGTGGCGGAACGGCCCTATACCGTTACAGAGATAACGCAGGCAATCCGGCAGAACCTCGAAGCGGAATTCCCCGTTCTCTGGATCGTGGGTGAAATTTCCCAGTACAATCAGGCTGCCTCCGGCCATCGTTATTTCACCCTGATCGACCCAAACTGTCAGCTTCGCTGCGTGATGTGGCGGTCCGCGGCTCCGGCTTTCAGACCCGAGACCGGCGTTAAGGTACTCGCCCGTGGGCGAATTACGGTCTACGAACGCAACGGCGAGTACCAATTGAACGTCACACAGCTTTTTCCTGCGGGCAGCGGCCAGCAACAACTGGCCCTGGAAGCGTTGAAACGCAAACTCCAGGAAGAAGGTCTGTTCGACCAGGCGCGGAAACGATCTCTGCCGGCGTTCCCGCTCTCAGTCGGTGTGGTCACCTCGCGAACGGGAGCAGCGATTCGAGACATTCTGAATGTGTTGGAAAGGCGGTTCCGCGGGGTCAACATCTTACTCCGGCCGGCGCTGGTTCAGGGCGCAGGCGCCCCCGAAGACATCGCGCTGGCCATAGACGAATTGAACGCCCACGGAAAGGTCGACGTACTGATTGTGGGTCGCGGGGGGGGTTCCGCGGAAGATCTGGCCGCATTCAACACCGAGATCGTCGTTCGAGCCATTTGCGGCTCCAATATCCCCGTGATTTCCGCCGTAGGCCACGAAATCGACGTCACGCTGGCCGACCTGGCCGCCGATTGCAGGGCGCCCACGCCGTCCGCGGCGGCCGAACTGGCCGTTCGCGACGCCAGCGAGTTACGCGCCCGGATTCACAACCTCGCCAGGCGTTCCTACGTCGCGCTGAATCGTTACCTGAAAGAAAACGAAGATGTGCTCGACAGTTACCTGGGCAGGTACGGTTTGCGGAAGGTGGAAGACAACATCTTCCAGAACATACAGGCAGTCGACGACCTTCATAAGGGCCTTCAGAATAGCGTCCGGCGCATATTCGACACGCACCTGGAATCGTACCGCCGCCGCACCGGCGAACTTGGAGCGCTCAGCCCGCTGTCGGTCCTGAGCCGCGGGTACAGCCTCACGCACCGGGCGGATAACAATGAACTGGTCACCCGTGCCGAAACCCTTTCCGAAGGCGAACAGGTCCGCATTCGCCTGTCGGAGGGAGAAATAAACTGTACGGTGGACCGTATTCTGGCTAGAAGCCGGACGAATCATTGAACAGGACCCAGTCGAAATCCGGCCCACGATGAGCCATTCAACCCCATGAGGAGTCCAATGGCCGAAGAAGATCCCACATTCGAAGAGGCGCTCAAGCAGTTGGAAACTGCGGTCGAGACCCTGGAAGGCGGAAATCTGCCCCTGGCAGAAGCGCTCCGCCTCTTTGAAGAGGGACTGAAAGCGTCAAACCTGTGTCGTGCGCGGCTGGAAGAAGCCAAACAGCGTGTCGAAATCCTGGCCACCGAGAGCGGGAACGACTTCCAGCTCACGGAACTGGATGCCGTTGAGGAATCCGGGGACTGATGTTCCGACCCGGATGAATCGCCGCCTTTCCCTGTCTGCGTGTGTGAGGCAGCACGCACAGGCAGGCGCCGATTCATCCCGTCTCGCCGGCCGAATTACCGGGATCTATTTCCGGAACCGAATACTGGCGCGGGCAACACCGATTCCAGGAACCTGGAATTCGGACTCCATTAATACAGTTCAATTGATCAATCTTCCCACTGGCTCCCGGTCCTCATGAAACGCATTGGCATACTTGCATTTATCGAACGGGACGGCATCGGTCCCATCGTCCAGAATTTCGTGCGGCTTGCGCGCGACCAGGGAATCGAGCCCATTCTGGAGGAACCGTTAAGGGAGATCTGTGTCTCCAACGAGGTCACGTTCCGCCCTGCCGCCGACCTCGCCGGCCACTCGGATATTGTGGTTGCCCTGGGTGGAGACGGCACCATACTCCGGGCGGCCAAACTGGTCGGATCCACACAAAAACCCATTCTGGGCGTCAACCTCGGCCGGCTCGGGTTTCTGGCGGGGGCTGCGCCCGAAGAGTTGCGGGAGAGTCTGGGCAAATTGAAGCGGGGGGAGTATCAGCTCGAAGAACGCATGGCCCTGGAAGCGGAGATCGGTAAGAAAACTTTCTTTGCCCTCAACGAAGTCGTCATCGAAAAAAGGGTGCTCGCCCGCCTGGTCCAGGTGAAGACGTGGATTTCCGACACGCCGTTCAGTTCCTTTTTCGGGAACGGCATTATCGTATCCACCCCGACCGGATCAACCAGCTACAGCCTCTCGGCGGGTGGTCCCATCCTCCATCCGGATCTGCAGGCATTCATTGTCACGCCCATCTGCGCGCATTCGCTCTCGATGCGCCCCGCGGTCATCCCGGGCAATCAGTCGATCACCGTCCAGGTGATTGCCGAACACAGCGATATCATGGTAACCGCCGACGGCAAGATCGTCTCGCCCATACAGCCCGAAGAACGCGTTCACATCCGACAGGCCGCCCATAACACCCGTCTGATCAACCTCCAGGGCCTTTCCTTCTATCAGTTGCTCAGCCGAAAACTGGATTGGAGCCTTGACCGGCGCGAACCTCAGGAGTCCTGACCGTGCTTTGCCGACTGCTTGTCGTCAACTACGCGTTGATCGACAAAGTTGAAATCGAATTCGGTCCCGGGTTGAACATCATTACAGGCGAAACCGGCGCGGGCAAATCCATTCTCATCGGCGCCCTGGGTCTGGTTCTCGGAATGCGGGCGAGCCCGGAAGTGATACGGACCAGCGAGAAACGGTGTCTTGTCGAGGCTATTTTCCAGTTGCAACCCCATCACCGGTGTCTGCCGCTTCTGGACGCCATGGGCATCGATGCCGAGCAGGGCGAACTCATCGTCCGCCGGGAGGTCGTCGCGAATGGCCGAAGCCGCTGTTTCGTCAATGGTCTCGCCGTAACCGTCCGCAGCCTGCTCGAACTGGCCAGAGCCCTGGTTGACCTTCATGGACAACACGATCACCAATCTCTTCTTTATACGGAACGTCATATCGACTTTTTGGATGGGTTCGGCAACCTGGAAAAACTCCGGGAATCGGTCGGTATTGCGCACAGTCGTCTGTCCGACCTCCTCGCAAAGCGGGAAAACGCCGATGCCGAAGCGCAACGGATGCGCGATCGGCGGGAACTTCTTGAATTTCAGATCGAGGAAATCGTTTCGGTGGACCCGGAACCGGACGAGGACGAGCGCCTCCTGCAGGAACGATCGCTGCTTACCCATGCCGAACGCCTCATCGAAACCGCCATCCACCTGGAAGCCCTGCTCTACCAGGGCGACGACTCCATCGTGGATCGTCTGGGCGCGGCAGAGCATCTCCTGAAAGACGCCGTACAGATGGACGAATCGCTTCGCCTTCAAGCCGATGAATTGGCCGTCCAGCGCTATGCCATTGAAGAACTGGCCCGTTTTTTTTCGGACTATGCACGCAGCGTCGAGCACAACCCGGAACGCCTGGCGGAGGTCACCGGGCGCCTGGATCTCCTGGCCCACCTGAAAAAGAAACACGGCGGAAGCCTCGAGACGGTAATTGAGTATCGCGAGAACGCGGAAGAGGAACTGGCGCAATCGGAGCAACTGGACCGCTCGCTGGCTGAGATCGAAACGGAAATCGATTCGGCCCGCGCCAGCCTGGCGCACCTGTGCGCCGGGCTTTCCAAAGCGCGTGAAGCCGCCGCGCACGACCTCTCCCGCGAAACAACGGAGGCGCTCGGCGACCTGGGGATTCCGCGGGCAGATTTTCGCGTTGAACTCATCCGGGACGAGTCGCCCGACGGTTGGGTAAGCCTGGACAACCGGCGATTTCGTGTGGGCCCGAAGGGCATTGAGCGCGTCGAGTTCCACATTTCCACGAACCCTGGCGAAGCCCTCAGGCCGCTGGTCAAGGTGGCTTCCGGCGGCGAGGTGTCCCGGATCATGCTTGCCCTGAAATCCGTGCTCTCCCAATCCGATCCGGTACAGGTCCTCATCTTCGACGAGATCGACATTGGCATCTCCGGCCGCATCGCCGACGTGGTGGGCAGGAAGCTCAAGAGCCTGTCGCGTGCGCGCCAGACCATCTGTATAACCCATCTCCCTCAAATCGCCAGAATGGCGGATACCCATCTGGCCGTGCATAAGACCGTATCGAATGGCCGCACCGTCACCCGGGTAATCGAGCTGGAGGAAGATGAGCGCGCGCGGGAACTTGCGAAACTTCTGGGCGGGGAGAAAATATCGGCCCTTACCATGGAACACGCGCGCGAAATGCTAAGTCAGAATTGAAGTTGCGTCGACGGACCCGCCCCAGGCGGGTTGTTACCGTCCGCCCCAACGAGAAGGATTCCCCGGTGAAACCGAAAATTCCGAGCGAACTCAACGACATCTTCGAGAAAGTTATCGCCGGCGAACGCCTCTCCGCCGCCGACGGCATACGGCTTTACAGTACGTCGAGTCTCAACGCGGTGGGGTACATGGCCAATATCGTACGCGAGCGACTATGCGGCAACGTGGCCTGGTACGTGCGGAACCAGCACATCAACTATACCAACATCTGCAACAAGCTCTGCAAATTCTGTTCCTTCTACGTGCCGCCGAAAGACCGTAGGGGATATGTCCTCTCGCCGGAAGATATCCAGGAACGCGTGAGACAATATCTGCACGTTCCCATCTCCGAAATCCACATGGTGGCGGGAATCAACCCCAAACTGCCCTATTCCTACTATATCGACATCGTGCACGCCGTGAAAGAAATCCGCCCGGAGGTCGCCGTAAAGGCTTATACGGCGATCGAATGGATTCAGATCGCCAGGGCCGCAAAAAAACCGCTCCGGGAAGTCATGCAGGAACTCAAAGCGGCGGGCGTGTCGTCGATCCCGGGCGGCGGCGCCGAAGTCTTCAGCGATCGGGTCCAGGCGGAGATGTTCTGGACCAAGGCCGACTCCGACGAATGGATGCGCGTTGCCCGTACCGCACACGAAGTGGGCCTGCCCACCAACGCCACGATGCTCTACGGCCACATCGAGAATCCGGATGAACGGGTTCAGCATCTGGTCAGTCTCCGGGAACTCCAGGACGAGACCCGCGGTTTTCTGGCCTACATCCCGCTTTCCTTCCACCCCGAACGCACCGAACTGGAACACCTGCCCGCTCCCACCGGCGAAGCCGACCTGCGCGAAATCGCCGTCGCTCGACTCATGCTGGACAATTTCCTGCATATCAAATCGTTCTGGATAATGAACACCATCGAAATCTCGCAGGTCGCCCTATGGTACGGCGCGGACGACATCGACGGCACCATCCAGGAGTACGAAATCACGAGGCGCACGTACGAGGAAACCCGCCAGGTGCTCACCCGGAAACAACTGGTGGAACGCATAATCGAAGCCGGACGGGAACCCGCGGAACGCGACAATCTCTACAACGAACTCCGCACGGAACGGGAGATCCCGGAAGACGAGGACCCCGTCGCCATCCGTGGCGAGTTGCCCGTGCTTCCGTGAAGCAGGTCGGGGGCCGTGCGATCTACACTGCACCCGTTCCGGAGAATCGCCAATTCGATACAGCTGTGACGACAGATACGGATTGGAGAAATGACCGATGATCGATGATATCGTCGAAAAAATCAACGCGCAAACGCGTATCTCGGTAGACGATGCCCGCCGGCTCATGGCCCATCCCAACGTCACGGAACTGGGCATGCTTGCGGACGCCGTGCGCAGGCGCAAATGGCCGGAAGACGTGGTGACCTACAATATCGGCCGTAACATCAATTACACCAACGTCTGCTGGGTGCGGTGCGACTTTTGTGCGTTCTACCGCCCTCCCGGGTCCGCCGAGGGATACGTCCTGCCCCGGGACCGGATCTTCGGGAAAATCGACGAATTGATCGCCGCGGGCGGGAAAACTTCCAAATCGAACGAAATTCTCATGCAGGGCGGCCTGAATCCCAGGCTGCGCATCGACTATTATGAAGACCTCTTCTCCAGCATTCGGGACCGCTATCCGTCCGTCCACCAGCATTGCCTCTCGGCCACCGAGATTATCTATATCGCGCACATCTCGCGTCTGTCCATCCCGGACTGCATCCGCCGTCTGCGGGACGCCGGCCTGGATTCCATTCCCGGCGCCGGCGCCGAGATTCTCTCGGACGAGGTTCGCGACATTATCGGTTTTCGAAAGGACCGGGTGCACGAATGGCTGGAGGTGCATCGCGCCGCCCACGAATTGGGCATGCACACCACCGCCACCATGATGTACGGCCACGTCGAATCCGTCGATCAGCGCCTCGAACACCTGAAACACATCCGGGACCTCCAGGACGACACCGGCGGCCTGACCGCTTTCATTGCGTGGAATTTTCAGCCCGACGACACCGACCTGGCCGCGGACAATGCCCGCTGGAACGGGAAGAAAGCCACCGGCTACGACTACCTGCGCACCATTGCCGTCTCCCGCCTCTTCCTGGACAATGTGCCAAGTTTTCAGGCCTCGTGGGTGACACAGGGTCCCAAAATCGCCCAGGTTGGCCTCAAATATGGCGTTAACGACTTTGGCAGCACCATGATGGAGGAGAATGTCGTCTCCGCCGCCGGCACCAGCCACACCGATGACATGAGTCTTCCTACCATGTTACGCCTCATCCGGGGCGCCGGCTACAGGCCGGCAAGACGCAACACCCGGTACGAAATTGTGAACTGAGAACCGTGCGAATGGCAACCCGCCTCGGTGTCGTCTCTTTCCTGAACACCCATCCGCTGGTGCACGCTCTGGAAACCGGTCGCATCGAACACCGCTTCGATTTCACCTACGACGTGCCGTCCCGCTGCGCGGAACGCCTTCACAGCCGCGAAACCGACGTGGCCCTCATCCCGTCCATCGAAATCGCCCGCGGCCCCGATCCATACAGCGTCGTACCCGAAGTCAGTATCTCTTCCCGGGGCCCGGTCCGAAGCGTACTGCTTCTGCACCGAAAGGAACCGCCCGATATTCAGACGCTCGCCCTCGACGTCAACTCCCGAACGTCCACCGTCCTCAGCCGTCTCGTGCTGCGAAGACAATACGGATGCAAACCCGAGATTTCCCACCATCCCCCCGACGCCGAGCGCATGCTCGATCACGCAGATGGCGCCGTCATCATCGGAGACGCGGCGCTCGCCCTGGATACGACGTCCTATCGTGTCGTGGACCTGGGTGAAGCCTGGACCGTGCTTACGGGGCTTCCGTTTGTCTACGCCTGTTGGACGGGGCGGCCCGACGCGCTGAATCCCGATCAGACCCGGCAATTGATCCGCGCCAGGGCCCTGGGCGTAAGGGAGATCCCCCTTATTGCGGCGACCTATGCCTCGGCGCATCCCTGTTCGGCGGGGTTCTACGCCGACTACCTCGGTAAAAAGATCCGCTACGACTTTGGCGGGGCCGAACAGGAGGGCCTTCACCGTTTCTACGGATACGCCTTCGAAATGGGCTGCATCGAATACATCCCGAAACTTCGTTTCTACGCGCATTCCTGACGCACCCACCACGTTTTCGCGCGCGCTCGGGAACGCACCAGGAATTTAAAACTGCTTCTGAAAGCTCCGGAGGGAGGAATTGTCTTATGTCCCGAACCGGTCGCGCCTCGGTCATGGTCGGCGAACGATTTGAAATCCGGGAGTATCCCGTCCCGGAACCGGCACCCGGAACGGTCCTGTTGAGACAGGAACTGGCCGGCATCTGCGGTACCGACCTGCACAACTGGGAATACCAGAGAATGGAAGACGAGATCGTTCTGGGGCACGAGAACGTGGGGATTATCGATCGACTGGGCGCAGGCGTGACCCACGACCACCTGGGGCGCCCGCTCAAAACCGGTGATCGGATCGCCCTCGTTCCCGGTACGTCTCAGGGCGCCTACGGTTTCATCCCAGCCGGAGAACAGCCCTATCTTCGCGGCGGCTTCGCCGAATACATCTATCTCTGGAATCCCGAGACCGTTTTCTTCAAGACCGATCTGCCCGCGGAGGTCGCAGTCCTGCTCGAGCCGTTCACGATCGGCGTACACGGCGTTATGCGTGCCGGGATTCAATTCGGAGACACCGTCGTTGTACAGGGTTCCGGCGCCATCGGCCTTGTGACACTCATCTGCGCGAAAGTCAGCGGAGCCGGCCGCCTCATTATGGTCGGGGGCCCGCCGGGACGCCTGGATCTCGCGCGCGAAATCGGCGCGGACCTCACCGTCGACATCGCTGAAGTCCCGGACCCGGAAGTACGAAAACGAATGGTTCGAGACGGCACCCCGAGGGGAGCCGGCGCCGACGTTGTCTTTGAGTGCGCGGGTTTTCTGCCCGCCATACCCGAGGGCGTGGACTACCTTCGGCAAGACGGCACATACGTCGAAATGGGCCATTTCGTCGACGTCGGGTCATTCGAATGCAACCCCAATCGGATGTTCATGCGAAAGAATCTGCGCTTCGAAGCCGTCTGGGCGAGTTCCCCCGATCACTTCGTGCGCGGCCTTCCCATCCTGGAAAAAAACGAATTCCCGTTTGCCGATATGGTCAGCCACACCATTCCGCTGGACCGGGTGCCCGAAGGCTTCAATGCCCTTGCGGGCAGCTACCGTCTGGATGGAAAAGACGCCATAAAAATCGCCGTATCGGGAAGCCTGTAGACCCGCCTCCGCGTCAACGGGACTTCTGAAGGCCAGCCGTAACCCGTTCCCGAAACCCGACGGTGGACGACATGACGCTGCGCGCACTCATCGTTGGTCTGGCCATGGCCGTGTGGGTCAACCTCTGGCCCACCTACTCCAGCCTCATCGCGCATTCTTCCCGGGCCGACTACGCGCACCTTTCGGTTGCCCTGCTCATTCCCTTCATTTGCCTGCTCGGACTCAATCTGCCGCTGTATCGGCGCGGTCGTGGCCTTTCGGCGTCGGAATTGCTGGCCATCTGCTGTATCGGAATGGTTTCTGCAACCATGCAGGGAGAATGGCTCTCGGGATATCTTCTGGGTGTGGTTACAGCACCCACCTACTTCGCAACCCCCGAGAATCAATGGGCAGACCACCTGCTCGCCAGGGTCCCCTCCTGGGCGATTGTCGCGGATCCGGCGGCCACCACCGGCTTCTACGAGAGCCTGTTCAAAGGCCAGAAATTTCCGTGGGCAGCCTGGACGCCGCCATTTTTATGGTGGGCCGGATTTCTCGGATCCGTGCTCACCGTCAGCTTCTGTCTCGTCGTCATCCTGCGGAAACAGTGGGTGGACAACGAACGCCTGACGTTCCCGATCGCCGCCGCCGTGCTTGAACTCACGGGCGTTTCCGGCACGGAAGGCAGCCTGGCGACCCTGGTCCGGTCGCGCCTGTTTCGATTCGGATTCTGGCTGATCGTCGCCATCTTCTGCTGGAACATCGCGACCTGGTTTGTAAGGGGCATACCCGTCCTGGATGTACCCATGACCGTGCTCAGCCGCAAGGTTATCCGCATCGGCCAGGGCTTCCCCTACTTTGCCTTTTCCGTTCATCCGATGACAATCGCCTTCGCGTACTTCACCGAATCCAGCGTGCTGTTCAGTATCTGGCTCTTCCACCTGCTGGCCATCCTGCAGGTCGGCGTCTTCAACCGCACCGGCTTCAGCATCGGCAGTTCGGATATGTGGTGCTCCTTCGATCCCGCCATCGGCTGGCAGAGTTTCGGCGGTCTCGCTGTTTTTACCGGCTGGGGCCTCTGGGTTGCCCGGAGCCATCTGGCCGCCGTATTCAGGAAAGCCTTCGCGAGTACGGCGCGTGTCAGACGCGATGGCGCAGGCGACCTCATCGACGACTCAAACGAACTCATCTCCTACCGTACGGCCGTGTACCTGCTCCTGGCCGGTTGCGCGTACCTCGTCGTGTGGCTCTTCCGCGCCGGAATGGACGCCGGCCCTCTGCTCGCCTTCTGGTTCGCCACCCTCGTTCTCTACCTGGGTCTGGCGCGTATCATCGTCGAGAGCGGCCTCGTGTATCTGCGCGGCCCTATCACGGCCCAGGCATTCACGTGGCACCTCTTCGGCATTTCCGGGATGGGCGCGCACAGCGCGGTTGCCCTGGGCCTGACGTACACCTTTTTCTGCGACGCCAAGACCTGGGGGATCACCGCCCTCGCCCACATCCCCCGGCTGGGAATGGCCATGCGGCCCGAACGACGTCGCCTGCTGGCGCCCGGCGTTCTCCTGGGAGCCCTCGGCGGCGCCCTTTCCGTGATCGCCTTCATTCTGTACCAGGGTTATTACGGTGTGGGCAGCTACAACTTCGGCGTGGTCAGCTTCAACGGCTCCGGCGACGGCGCCGTGGGAATCTGGCGATATACCGCCGCCCGCATCCAGCAGGGAACCGCCGGCACAAGCTGGGACCGCGTCGGATTCTTCGGCATCGGCGCCGCCTTCACCGGCCTCCTCGTTTTCCTGCGATACCGCTTCCCGGGATTCCCCATCCATCCCATCGGCTTCACCATTTCCGCGTCCAACGTGCTTAGAAGCAGCGTCACCTCCATTTTCATCGCGTGGCTCACCAAGGCACTTATACTGAGATTCGGCGGCCTCAACAGCTACAGGCGAATGACACCCCTTTTCCTGGGTATGTTCATGGGATATCTCGTCGGCGTGGGTCTGGGGGTCGTCGCTGACGTCATCTGGTTCAACGGAGACGGGCACAAACTGAACGACTGGTAACCACTGCCACAATTCCGATGCGTCGGAAGAAAAACGTGCTTATCTTCTGTCGGCAACCTCAATCAGCCCGGCGAAGCGATATAGCCGGCATTCTGGAGACCGGAAGGTGAATCCTATGTCTTTCGACGTCCTCATCCGCAACGGCCTCGTGGTTGACGGGACCGGTGATCGGGAACCCTTCTTTGCGGATATCGCCATCCGGGGCGACCGGAATCGCCGCCGTGGGTCGTCTGGGGGATACCCGCGCGGAACGGGAGATCGATGCCCTTGGCCACGTGGTCTGCCCCGGGTTCGTCGACGTCCACGTGCATTGCGAACCCGCCTTGCTGACCGGAAGCGACCGGTTTGCGGGCGTCGTACAGGGCATCACCACCCAGCTTCTTGCGCCGGACGGATTCGGATGGGCCCCGCTGCCTCCCGATCTGCGCAGCCAGATGTGGGAGTACACCCGGTTCGCCGCCGGCGCGGCGGACATCGAACTCACCTGGGAGACCATCGAGGACTACCTGAAGCTCTATCCCGGGAACAGCCCCTGCAACGTCTACCCGCAGGTGCCCCACTGCGCCGTGCGCCTCAACGTCTGCGGCTGGTCGGCGGGTCCGGCCACCGATTCGCAGATTGACGCCATGGCCGACCTCGTGCGGCAATGGATGGAAGCGGGCGCCGGCTGCCTCTGCCTGGGCCTGGACTACCAGCCCAGCGCCAATTCAGACCTGCACGAACTCGTCGAACTGTGCAAAGTGGCGGCGTCCTGCGGGGGCATCTACGCGGCGCACATCCGCAACCACATTCTCGGCCGGTCGGAGGCCTGGAAGGAAACCTTTGAGATCTTCCGGCGATCCGGCATTCCCGTTCACCTCTCACACGAACGGGCAGACGGGGAAGGCGCCGAGCTTCTCGAGATTGCCGAAAGGGAGGACGTCGACCTCAGCTTCGAGTCCTACCTCTACCCTGCCGGTATGTCGCACATGACCATCATGCTACCCGTCGAAGACCAGGTCGGCGCCCCTTCCGACGTGCTGGAACACCTGACGGATCCCGCGGTGAAGCAGCGAATCCTGCCCCATCTCCGGGGCTGGCTGGGCGCCTGCAATCAGGTGGTCGGCCACACCCGCTCGGGGCGCTACGTCGGCGCCACCCTCTCGGACCTGGCCGCCCGCGCAGGTGTCGCTCCGGAGGACTTCGCCTACGATCTCATCCTCGAGGAAGAGGGCCTGTCCACCTACGTCTTCCCGTGGCAGGACGCACCCGAAATTAACGAAACCACCATAAAAAACACCGTCACGCACCCACGAATGATGCTCGCGAGCGACGGCATCTACAACGTGCGCCATCCACACCCCCGGGGCTTCGGCTGTTTCGCACGCGTACCCGGCGTATTCGTCCGCGAAAAGAAATGGGTCTCTCTCGCGGCAGCCATCCATAAAATGAGCGGTTTCCCCGCCCGGCGGTTCGGCCTGTCCGACCGGGGCGAAATCGCCGCCGGTAAAGCCGCCGACATCGTGATCTTCGATCCACAGACCATAAACGCGACTGCCACGTTCGAGAACCCCAGAGGGGGCCCCGTGGGTATCCAATGTGTACTGGTCAACGGGAAGCCGGCGGTGGAGGGCGGCGCCCCAACCGGCGCGCTGCCGGGCCGTGTACTGCGTCGCAACGCATCGTCGTCGGGCTGATACGAGCCCAGTGTCCCGTCCCTGAAATGGATTGCCGGCAAAGCCCTCGGTCCGCCGGTCGTTATCGCTATGTGCGTCGCAGGCTTTGTGGAACCTTCCGATTCGAAAGGACGCCCCGCCATGCTCATATTTGCTGCTGTCTTCGTCCTGATTCTTCTCGCACTCCGGCCGAACCCCGCAAAGGCCGGCCCGGTCTTTCCACCGGCCCTGGACGATTCCGACGCGGACCGGCTGCGTCGAAATCTCCGACCGGTTCTTTCACTATCGGAAAGTGAAATTCTGCGCCTCATTCCTGACCGCGCGGGCATCTACTTTGTGGACTGTCCCAACTGCGACGGCGGGGCCCAGGAGGGCCAGATCGATTGGGCAATCGAAGACCCGGACCGTGTCTTCTGCAAATTCTGCGGCCTCAGGTATCCCAACGAGAAATTCCCGGACACCCGGACCCTGAACGTCGTCAACCCCGTGGGTGAGACCCAGGAATATCCTTACTGGGAGGACGAATCCGGGTACAGGCATTTCTTTCAGGCCAAGGGCTGGTACCGGGCGCGGGCCTATTTCGCCAGCGCCGCGCACGACCTTGCCGCGCTCTATTCCGCGACCGGAGACCGATCTTTCGCCCGTCGGGCGGCCCTCATTCTGAACCGCTTCGCCGAAGTCTATCCGGGGTACTGCGTCCACCACGACCTGCCCTTCCGCCAGAAAATCATCTTCCCGGGCGACCAGGGGTTTCCCTATCCGGTTCAGGACTACCGCGCCTCCAAGTGGGACTGGTGGGCATACATGGACATTCCGGAGACACTGATCTACGCTTACGACCTCATCCGGGACAGCGGGGAACTGGACGAGACGATGATTCGGGGAATCGAAGACGAATTCTTCCACGCGAGTGTGGCCTTCATACGGGGTTTTCCGCCGGCGCTCGGCAACATGGATCCCACGCTGCTGCGCGGCCTTGTCGCGGCAGGAAGGGTCCTGAATGAACCGGATTATATCCACGACGCGGTGGACCGTGTTGCCAGACTTGTCGCCGCTAACTTTTTCGTGGACGGCACATGGCGAGAGGCCGCGGTGTCCTATCACAATCAGACCATCGGCGGGCTGCAGCAGGTGATGGCGAGACTGAACGGTTACAGCGACCCGGACGGATACGTGCATCCCGTTGACGGCGAACGTTATGACAATCTGGATCTGAACGCCCGTTTTCCCATATTGGAAAAGGCCAGCGGCATCCCGGAGCTTCTCCGCTATCCCAACGGACGTGTCGTTCCTACCCACGACACCTGGGCGAGGGGACAACGCGCCGCCCCGGAAACGTCGGGCCCCATGCTCCTTCCGGGCATGGGCCACGCCCGCCTGAATATGGGAAGGGGCGACGACCAGACCCAGACGTACCTCCATTTCTCCGGCGGATACGGCCACCAGCATGCCGATTTATTAAGCCTGACCCTCTACGCGCGCGGCCAGGAGCGCCTCAGCGACATCGGCTACACCCACACGCGCCACCGGTGCTGGACGATCAGCACGCTTTCGCACAACACGGTTGCCGTGGACGGCAAAGACCAGGCATTCGGCTCTGAAGATACACCCTCTGACGGCAACCTCCTGCTGTTCGTCCCGCACGGCGACACGTTTCAGGCCATCGAAGCCTCAGGCGACCGCGCCTATCCGGGCAGCACCTCGACCTACCGGCGGTTAATTATCCAGATCGGCCTCTCGTCCGAACAGACCTACGTGGTGGATCTGTTCAGGGTTGCGGGCGGCCACCGCCACGAATACATCCTGGCGGGCGACGCGGACCACGAGGGCACCGTGGAAATCGACCTTCCCGCCGAGCCCCATGGGAAAACGCTGCTCCCGCCGGGCGTGACCGCCACCCTGCCGACAGGGGAAAGCGTCAAGGGTGACGCCGGGGGCCACAACCTGGGATATGCGTTCATCCGCGACGTGCAGCGCGCCGAAGTCACCCGGCCGTGGAGCGCGACATTCACCAGCATGGCCGAGCCCGCGGGTTCGGTCCGCGTACACAGCCTGACCCACCCCGACGGAGACCTTTTCACCGCCCGGGCGCCCTCCATCCGCAATGCGGATGAGGACGACATCCGCCTCGACGGAATCACCATGCCGATGCTCGTCCATCGCCGCGAGGGAGAGAACCTCTCCACCCTCTTCAGCACCGTCCTGGAACCCCAGGGTGACGGTCCCGCCATCGGCAGCGTGGAACGTCTGGACGTGGAAGGCGGTACGGACACGGATATCGCGCTCAGGATCGTCTCGGGCGACGTCACCGACCACGTCCTTTCCTCGATAGACGAAAACCGGACGCTCAAGACGGGAGACCTCAGCTTCCGCGGCCGCGTCGGCTTTGTCAGGGAGCGAAACGGCGAGGTCGAACAGATGATCCTGATCGGGGGCACGCTGCTCGAAAAAGGAAACCGAAAACTCGGCGGCCGGGGCACGCGCGCCGGCACCGTCCTCAAAACCAGGCGCAAGGCCGCGGGAGACGACGTCGACGGACTCCTCATCGATACCGATCTTCCAACCGGCGTGGACCTCGTGGGCCTTACGGCCATTGTTTCGGACGGTGACGGATTCACGTACGGCCACAAAATCACAGGCATACAACACCCGGAAGACGGCGGCGCCTTGCTGGTACTTGAGGATGACCCCGGGTATGAAATCACCGCTGAAGGCGGACGACTCCTGTTCTTTCCCGGACGCTCATGGACCGGCCCGGCGACCGTCGAAATCCCCACCGTGACCAGCCTGCGCATCAACACGTCCGACGTCAACGCCACCAGGACCGGCGACTGGATCAACCTGGTTTACAACGCGCCGTTCACGCCGCGCGACACGTCGGAAGACGTGGTGTTTCAGGACAGACTCTGGATCAGCAACGCCTACTACCACTCTGGTATCCTCACCAGGGACCTCTGGAATTCATCCGACGGCATCAGTTGGCATCTCGTGAGCGAAGCCACACCGTATGACGGCTATAGCGAAATGGTGGCCTACAAGGACCGGATCTGGGCCGTAAAGGGAAGCGTCTGGAGCTCCCGAAACGGCGATGAATGGACCCGAGTACTGGATGAAACCCCCTTCGGCTCACGGGGATACGGCGAACTGGTGGTCCACCGCGACCGGATGTGGCAGCTTGGCAGCGGCAGCGACGTCTGGCACACCGGCGACGGCATCGCATGGACGCGGGCGACTGCCAACGCTCCGTACGGAGACCGGTCCGCGACCGCCGTGGCCGTGTACGACGACAGGCTCTGGGTGATGGGGGGCCGCATGGTCCAACGCAACGACCCGCCCGAAAAGGGCTACTCCGACTTCACAACCCTCAATGACGTCTGGTGCTCGGAGGACGGCGTCAACTGGACCCGCGTACTCGAACGCGCCCCCTGGTCGCCGCGGATGTGGTTTATTTCGAAAGTCTACGCGGGTAGACTCTGGATCATCGGCGGGTACGACAACGCAAACTACGTCAACCTGGGGGACGTCTGGTACACCGAAAACGGACGGGAGTGGCACGAATTCAGACCCGATACCCGGTTTTCGCCTCGCCACGAATCCTCATGCTACGTGTTCCGGAACAGCCTCTGGGTTGTCGCGGGCAATACGTGGCCGCTGGTGAACGACGTCTGGCGGCTGACGTTGCCCTGAGCCGCGGTCGTTCGCCGCCGAGCCAACGCCCTGCCCGTCTTCGGACGAACAGAACTGAACGGACACACGCCGCCTCCATCATGTCTCGCGTCAAACTCCGACTTCCCGGGACCTTTGCGTATGCCACCGATATCCGGCTTCGTGTCTCCGACATCAATTACGGCGGTCACATGGACAACAACGCCGTCCTGTCTCTCGTCCACGAGGCGCGGGTGCGTTTCCTGGAAAGCCACGGTTTCACTGAAATGGACGTGGACGGGGTCGGCATCATTATGGTCGACGCCGTCATACAGTACAAATCCGAAGCCTTTTACGGCCAGACCCTGACCTTTCAGGTCGCGGTCGACGGCCTCAGCCGCATCGGATGTGACATCTTCTACCGCATAACGGACAAGAATACGGACCGGGAAGTCGCGCGGGCCAAAACCGGAATCGCCTTTCTGGACGACGCCACCCGGAAGCCGGAGCGGATGCCCGAGAGATTCCGATCCCTGTTTGCGCCTGACGAATCTTGACAACCCTATAGCGATTTTATATATTTTATCTCCGGTCTGCCTGGCACGACCCCGCAGGCCTCCGGATCAGACGCCGAAGTGGTGGAATTGGTAGACGCGCTGCGTTCAGGGCGCAGTGAGCCTTGTGCTCGTGGGGGTTCGAGTCCCCCCTTCGGCACCAAAAAACAACGGGTTACGTCATTTTGGCGTAACCCGTTTTTGTGCTTTGGAGACCATTTGTCCCGATGCCCCGCGGTATCTGGACTGCGAGCGCAATCCGCCGCCCGTACCGTCTTCAACGTGGGCAATTGTCGCCAGAGTTCTCCTCCGGTGTTACCTTCCGCCGTCCTGCGGTGTCTTTTTAGTTAAACCATGGATAGACCGTCCACAGGCGCCCAGTTGGCCGATGCCGCACGTTCCGGCAATCTCGCCGCGTTCGAGACCCTCGTGGCGCGCCACGGGAACCGCCTCTTCCGCCAGGCGCTGGGATACCTGCACGCCGCCGAGGACGCACGGGACGCGCTCCAGGATGCATTCCTGACGTCATTCATCCGGCTCGATGCGCTGGAGGATCCTTCCCGTTTCCTGTCATGGGTCAGCCGGATACTTCGCAACATCTGCCTGAACAGGCTGAGGCAGAATCGCCGGCGTCTGGCCTCGATAGAGCCGGGTGGCGGGGCGACGGATCGGGATCAAGACGGTGACGCACCGATCATCCGCAACGCGGCATTGCAGGCACTGCTTTCGCGACTGCCACGGAACAGCGTTCAGGCGTTCACGCTGCACTATCTGGACGGGTATTCCATCCAGGACATAGCCTCTCTGGTCGGATCGACTCAGGGGGCCGTAAAGCAGCGCCTCTACAGGGCGCGCAAGCAACTTCAGGAGGAGGTCATCCGCATGGCACGAGACGAAAGCAGCAGGAACGACCTGCCCGACGGGTTCGTCGAGCAGACCATTGCCCGTCTCCTTGAACAGGGAAGGACGGATCGATTGTACATGAGGACGGACGCGGCGCGGGCACGATTCAGCGAAGCTCTTGAAGTATGTCCCGACCATCCCGACGCGATTATGGAACTGGGAACGACCGGCGACCCGATCAGGGTGCTGTCCGAGGAGGAGACGGCTACCCTGAAACGAGCCGCAAAGGCGCTGCCCAATTCAATAGAGGTCGCGTTGGCGCTCGCCACCGCGCGGCGGGCCGACCCGGAAGAACAGGCCGGCGCGGTTGACGACTGCATGGCGTTGTGCGATACCCGGCTCGCGCAGGTCCCCGACGACATCGTCGCGCTTACCGCGAAAGCACAGATGTTCCTGTGGAAGCGGGATTTCAAGGCCATGGAAGTGGTTTCCCGGCGCGCGGTCGATCTGGCTCCGAGAGACCAGAAGTGTCTGAACTACCTCGCATTGTCGCTTGCCCGGCAGAACCGATGGGACCAGGCCTATCCTGTCTATGAGACGATGTACGGACTGGACAAAAAGACCATCTGGGCGTACGTCGCACTCAGACAGATGGGTTCATATCTGGCATTTCACCTGGGAGATTGGGAACGGGCCGTGGGCATGCAGGAAAAGGTGTGGGATCTCACGGGCAGACCGAACGAAGCCGGCAACCTTATCTACTTCTACGGCCGCGCCGGGATGGCGCGGAAAGCCAAGGTGCTGTTCAGCAAAGTCCGGGACCACCGTCATCCCGCAAGGGTCTACGATATCGTGGGGGACGCAAGTTGAGTTATCTGCCGCAACCGGACAACCGGAGCATCCGCAATCGATCAGGGTTGTTTCCGGGCGATATCGATGTTGACCTCGAACGCGCTTGCGGGCACGGATATGCCCCAGTTCTCCAGAACTTCCGGATGGAATTCTCCGATAATGCCATAGCTCTTCCCGTCCACCCGGATCTCGCCCGCCCTCCCCGGCAGGAAGGTGGGATGCTCCCACGGCGTGAGGCTGTAATCAAATCCGAGGTAGTAGGCCAGCGCTTCGAGGTGGCTCTGAATCCCCGATAGATTGGCTTCGGCGTGGGCTTCCAACGCGGAGAGTCGAATTTCGGTCCGGGTCCCATAGAGGTCGTCCGGCGCAATGACGGAGACCTCGCCCACTTCGAAGACGTGGTGGGGATAGAGGGCTTTTCGGCTGGCCCCCTCCACCCGGAGCAGCCCGGGCAGCAGGGCGTTGCGAACCGCACTGTAGTTCTCGGACATGGGGTTGGAGATCTCGACAATCACGGCGTCCGCGGCGCGCATGCGCACCGTCAGGTCAACGCTTGAGGAAAGAATGGGCAGGAAGAGTTCCTGGAATCCGCAGCCCACCATCAGGCCGCGGATGCGGTCGGCGAGGTCTTCGTCGGGCGCGGATTTGCCCACGGTAAAGTCATGCGGCATTTCGGGCTCGAAATGGTCGAAGCCCACGGCCACGATGACGTCTTCGATGAGGTCCACGGGATGAAGGACGTCGTCCCGGTATGGCGCCGGCCGCGCCCGGACACGGGTGCGGCCGAGCACGATGTCCCGGTACCCCATGGCGGCCAGGGCGCCTTCGACGCTTCCGTTGTCGATGCCGCCGCCGATGACACGCCTCAAGTCGTCCAGCTCGACCTCAACCGATTCCGTCATATCCAGAGGGCATTGGATTTCTCGCCCGCGCGGCGTATCGTATGGATAGATCGTGTTTACGGGCAGGATGCGGCCGCCGCGGTCCGCCATGTTGGCGGCCATAATGGAAACGGAAAGCAGCACGGCGTCGAGCTCGGTGCCGGTGGCCTCACAGAAGAGAAACGTATCGCCGACCTCCACCTCGCCCGGGTTCCGGCTGTTGATCACGGGAGGCATGGAGAGGACTTTGCCCATGCTGTCGGTGATGAGCGGATACTTGTCCATGTCTTCGAGTAGATGCGCATACGTTTCACCGGTGGGGTGCTCGCTCATGATATCCCGAAGCGTCAACTCGGTTTCCATCCCCAGGGGGACAAAGCGGGCGGCGTCCGGATCGGCGGCGGCGTATTGGATAGGAAAGGCGATGTCGGAAGCGTCGTAAATGCCGATGGCCACGGTGCTTCGACCACGCCCGTATCCCTCCGCCAGTTTTTCCTGGGCTTCGATGAGTTGCTCGAGGGCCGCTTCGTCCACCGAAATCCCGTCACATGCGAAGGCGGCGACGTAGGGCCGGATACCTTTCAGTGCAGGGTCGACGTACAGTTCGAGTTCCGCCACGGGATCCTCGAAAAAAGTATAGAACGCGTGCCGGCCGTTCCGATGGCCCTTGAGCAGCCGGGCGACCCCTTCGGACGACCAGAGGTCCGGCCGGTTGGTATCCTTCAACTGGATCCTCAATCGGGATTCGTCCTCGACTTTAACCTCGGCTTTGACGGCCTCGAGGGCGCGTTCGAGTTCGGGCAGGTCGTAGGTATGACCGGCGAGTCGCTCGAGGTCTTTTCTGATGACGGTGATGGTGGGCATGCGTGCTCCTTCATCCGTACGCGGGGGATCCACTTCAGTCGTTACGTTGCCGTCGGCCTGTTTTCTCGTTCGTTTCGGATCAGGTCCAGGTCCGTGCTGAAGAGGTCGCGGATATCGTCAATTCCCAGGGCCACCATCGCCATACGGTCAATGCCCAGACCCCATGCAATGACGGGAACATCGACGCCGAGGGGGCGCGTGAGTTCGGGCCGGAAAAGGCCCGCGCCGCCGAATTCGATCCAGCCCAACGAGGGGTGCCTGGCCTGAAGTTCTACCGAGGGCTCCGTGAACGGGAAATAATCCGGCACAAACCGACATTCCTCCGACTGCGCGATTTCCAGCGCGAAGAGCTTGAGCAGACCGAGCAGACTCCGGAAGTTGATGGTCTCACCCAGCACGATACCCTCCACCTGAAAAAAGTCCGCCGCATGGGTAGCGTCGACGTCGTCGTACCGGAAGCAGCGCGCCACGGCGAAATATTTCCCCGGGATATTCGGGCCGGACGCAAGCGTTCGGGCCGACAGCGCGGTACCCTGGCTGCGCAGGATGAGACGGCGGGCGCGTCCCGGGCTGAATTCGTATCGCCAGCCGCGGGAGCCCGTGTCGCCACCGTTGGCGTGGGCCGCGGCCACGTTCGAAAAGAAGGGTTCTTCGATCGCTTTCGAACGGGTGGGTTCCTTTACGAAATAGGCGTCGTGGATATTTCGCGCGGCGTGGAACTGCGGCATGAACAGGGCATCCATGTTCCAGAATTCGGTTTCCACCAGGGGACCCTTCATTTCTTCAAAGCCCAGGGAGAGCAGTTTGCGCCGAACGCCGTCGAGATAGGCCCGGTAGGGGTGGTGGCGGCCGATTAGAATTCGCGGGGGTTTGATGCTGATGTCGTAACGGCGGAACGAGACGTTCTTCCAGTCGCCGGACTGGAGCATTTCCGGCGTCAGGCGGGAGACCTCTTCGCCGGTCAGCCTGGTTTCCAGAATGCGGCGAAGCGTCCGGACGCCCGACGGTGTGAGTTTGTACCTGCGCTCCAGGCGTTCGTCCACGCGGACGGCTGCTTTGCCCTTGCCGCGTTTGCTCGTTTTTTGCCGGATATAGGTCTGTATTTCTTCTGTGAAGTCTGCGAGATTCAGGACGGCCTCGTCGCCGGCCTCCTGGAAGCGATGAAAAAGCCCGGGCATGAGCCTTTTCGTATAGAACGCGGCTTTTTCGGGATTGTCGATGCGGATGGCGGCGCCCTCCTGCCGGATCGTGCCTTCGGCCTTCAGCCCACCGAAGGCACTGCCCCATTCTCCGCGATCGAAGCGCGTGTCTGCCTGGAGATCCTTGAGTGTGGGTGCGGGGTCTTTTCCTGCCCGCGTCAAAAGCGCGACTTCCGGCGTGGCGCCGATGCCGGCCTGGGCGACCCCCGATTCGGTGAGGCTGACGGTTGAGACCGAGGCTTCAGCGGCGACCTCGAGCAGGTTTTTGGAACGCAGCCATTCCACGGCGCGCCGGATCTGGCCGGGGCCGATGCCCGCGGCTTCCGGCAGGACGGCGTCGGCGATTTCGTGGTCCTCACCGCGTTCGAAGGCGCGCAACGTCTTGATTTCGAGGGCGTGAAGAGACGAAAGGTCGATCGGTTGATTCACTCGAATACTCCCTGGAATTGGGCGTCCGAAACTGGCGGACGTTGATGCGGCACAGGGTTTGGCACCCCCCGGCAAAAAAAAACCTTTCATCCCCTTAGGGACGAAAGGACGTGATATCTTCCGCGGTACCACCCTATTTGCGCCAGATAAGCGCCGCTTTGCGGGCGGCCATTACCGCCCCTCTCCGTTGTCGGCGAGAGTCACCGGCGCAGCCTACTAACGGTTGCCGCGAGATCAGCCACACCTTCTTTCAGACCGGGGACTGAATCCTGCAACCGCATTCAGCGTTGCAGCTCGAGAGGGAACTTCGGCCGTTCATGCCGCGAGGGCGCTTTCAGTCCGGGGCGCCCCCTCCCTTTCCGGTTGGGGACGGCTTACTTTCCTCCGTCATTGCTTTGGGTGAGATAATAGGATATCGGAGGTAATCTGTCAAGTGTAAAGGAAGAAACCAGCAAACAGCAGTCAGCATACAGCGCAGACAGCGGCTATATCAATCGACCCATATCCGCGCCTATGTTGCAATTGTAGGGGCAACCCTTGTGGTTGCCCTTGTCTCGTCGCGGTGCCAGCCAAATCCACAGCGCGAATTGAAAATTTGCTATTTGAAACTCCGGATGTGTATCTTCTTTAAGTACGATTACCGATGAAACCGGTTGTTCGATTCCGATTCCTGCAGGAGCCTTCCGTGAAGGACCGACATGCACTTTTGCCGCGGTTTTCCATTTCGCGGCCGGTCACGGTGGCCATGTGCCTCGTGGCGCTGCTGGTGATTGGCAGCGTGTCGTACATGAAAATACGCCTGCAGGCCTTTCCTTCCGGATGGGAGTGGAAGCGACTGTGGGTATGGGTCGACAGCCGGGACACGTCGCCCAAGGAGAACGACCAGGAAATCTGCCGGCTGTTCGAGACCTACCTGGGAACGGTGAAAAATCTCAGGTCAATGCGTACATGGGCCGATAAAGACTGGGCGGATGCCAGTCTGAGGTTCCGCCCGGAGACCGATATGTCTCTGGCCTATAACCAGGTAATGGACCGGCTGGACCGCCTGAAACTTGAATTACCCCCCGAGAAACGCGATCGGACAGGGGTATGGAAGTATAACGAAGAGACCGACCAGGAGATTATATGGATGGGGCTTGCCCCGCCGGCGGGTGTCGACGATATCCAGTCATTTATTGAAAACAAGGTGCAGCGACGTCTCGAACGAATCGACGGGGTGGCGAAAATCTCTTTCTGGGGGCGTTTCAGGAAGGAGATTATGGTGGTCGTGTTCCAGGAGCGCATGCGTTCGCTGGGCGTTCGACCCGCCGACGTGGTTCAAGCGTTGCAGGGAGAGAATTTCGCGCTGGCCGGCGGTTACGTACACGAGGGCGGCAAGAAGTATTTTATCCGCTCCCTGGCGCGGTATAAGGATATTGATGAGATCCGGCGGATTCCCATCAGACGCTCGAACGGCCTGGGACCCGTCAGTGTGGCCGACGTCGGGGGCGTGCGATTCGGGAGACCGCCGGACCTGGGATCGTGGCGAATCAATGGAAAGGAAGCCGTCGGACTGGATGTATACAAGGAGTCCAGCGCCAATGTGGTGGACGTGTCCAGCCTGGTGAAGGAGGAACTGGAACGGATCGACCGGGAAACCGGCGCGCAGTTCAATGTTATGTGGGACCAGGGAAGGGCGGTGCGGGATTCGATTGACAATATTCGCACGACTGCGATATGGGGCGCCCTATTTGCCTCCCTGATCCTGCTGTATTTCCTGCGCGCGATCCGGATGACGGCCCTCATCACCCTTTCGATTCCGCTGTGTATCATGATGACGATTTCCGTGCTCTATTTTCTGGACTGGTCGCTGAATCTGCTCACGATGATGGGTCTGATGGTGGGGATGGGAATGGTGGTGGACAATGCGATTGTCATTGTGGAAAACATCTATCGGATGCGCGCAAAGGGAATGGATGTACGCGAGGCGTCCGTTGCCGGAGCCAGCGAGGTGGGCATGGCCATATCGATGGCGACGTTGACCACGGTTGTGGTTTTTATGCCGCTGATGTTCATGACCGGGGACATCGGGTTGACGTTTGAACTCACCAGGATCGGCATTCCGGTGGTCGTATCGCTGTTGGGGTCCCTGTTCGTGGCGCTGATCTTCATCCCCCTTGCCGCGAAGTTGCTCGGCAGGCGCGCCGCCACGGAAGATCCGAGGGCGATCCGGTGGCTGCGCCGCCGATACCACGGCGGTTTGAGATGGATTCTTGCACACCGGCGGGACGCGTCGCTGATCTTCATCATCCTGTTTGTTTCGGTCCTCTATCCGGCGTCGAACATAAAGAAGACAACCGGGCGCGCCCGTGTGAACAATGAGTTTTATATTCGTTTCACGGCCCCGCCGTTTTTCAAGCGGGCGGAGATGGAGCGGATTGCTACTCAGATCGAGGATTTCCTGGAAAACAAGCGGGAGACGTATCACATTGAAACGGTGCGGCTGGGTTACTGGCGACAACGCGGCTTTATCCGGGTCTATCTAAAAGAAGAGCCGAACCGGGCGTGGTGGCAACAGTTCTACAGGAGCGTTCGAAAGAAGGCCGGTATCCCCGTAAAAGGTCGGATGACGCGGGCGGAGGTCATCGCCGACGTCAAGAAGCTCATTCCCCGGTTTGTGGGCGTGCGGGTGATGGTACAGACCCGCTGGAGCAGCGATCCCGGCGTTTCGGTCTATCTCTACGGCGAGGACATCGACGCACTGGCCGGGCTGTCCGAGGCCGTGCGACAACGGGTGGAGGCGATTCCGGACGTCGTGAGCGTGGACACCGACCTGGAGTTTGCGGAAAAAGAGGTGCAGGTGCTCATCAACAAGGAGCAGGCCCACGCATACGGGATTACGGCCCAGGCCGTGGGCCGTAGCATCTCATATCAATTGCGTGGCGTCAACCTGGCGCCGTATTACGAGGAGGACCGGAGGATTTCGGTCCGGCTGTTTATGGACGAAGACGACCGCCAGACGCTGGCGCAACTCAAGAGTTTCCCGTTTCGATCGAAAACCGGGACCCAGATTCCCCTTTCGGCGTTTGCCACGTTCAATATAGCGGACGGCAGTGGCACCATTCGACGTGAGGACGGGAAGATGCGGATGCGGGTGAGGGCGTACACGACTCAGGAGAATCTGAAAGGGCTGTGGGCCCAGATCGATCGGGCAATGGATAGTTTCGCCATGCCGCGGGGATATTCCTGGAACAAGGGAGAGACCTATTCCAGGTTCCGGGAGACCGACGATACGATGTCGTTCGCAATCATGATGGCGATTACCTGCGTATTCCTGCTGATGGGCGTGCTGTTCGAGTCGTTCGTTCTGCCGTTTGCGGTGTTGCTGTCAATCCCGTTCGCCTTTCTGGGGGTGTACTGGAGCCTGTTCCTCACGGATACCGTGATGGGAAAAATGTCCCAAATGGGCATTATCCTGCTTATCGGCGTGGTGGTGAACAACGCGATCGTGCTGGTGGATATGATCAACCGGCTGAGGGTGAGCGGCATGAGCCGTGCGGAGGCGATCGAGGAGGCCGGATACAACCGGTTTCGGCCCATTCTGATGACAACCTTCACGACCATCTGCGGATTGTTCCCGATGGCCGCGGGATCGGCGACCATGCTCGGAACGCCCTACGCCCCACTGGGCATCACCATGATCGGCGGGCTGGTTTCATCCACGATATTGACGCTCTTCGTGGTACCGCTGTTCTATACATATTTGGACGATCTACGCCATTTCCTGAAGGGGTTTGCAGGTACTATTCTCGCTTCGCGAAATGTTGGAAAATCGCGGGAGTAAAGGGTGGTTAACGGAGCCCATGCAGGAACCAGATAAAAGAAGGGTGATGATTGGTTGTGCGATGGATACGCCCATGTATTTCTCGTAAATTATTATTATTTATGTTTTTACGCCCTTTTTCTTTCTCGCCAAAGGAAAAGGGCCAAAAAGAACGGCGCCGCTCGGCGCGGGGCCGAGGGTAATACTTGAGGGGTCACAAGGCGGGCGGTTCGCGAACCGCCCCTACAAAAATCGGACATCCGTGATATTGAAATCGCCGCGTTACGCACAGCGATGGCATTTGTAGGGGCAACCCTTGTGGTTGCCCTCGTCGCGGCGCGCATATCGCCGATTGACATCGCCGGTCCGTATCGCCAATCGCCTTCAGTTGACCGCTAATAGCTGCTCATACTCAGGAAGCCACGCGGGTTACCATCGCAGCACCATCCCAGAGCTCTACCAGAGCAGAGCGCGTGGTTCCGTCCATCGCCTCCGTCTTGGCATCCTCCTTCGCTGGTAGGGCACCAGAGATCGCGGGTCCACCGGCGATATTTGCGCTATGCATATGGCAGGCCCCGCGCCTGGCGGCGACTTTTGGTTCCTTTTGGTCGCGTCAAAAGGAACTCGCCGAAGGCAGGGAATCTGGGGAGAAGTGGTTTTTGTAATTTGCTACAATCAAGAGAAGAGGGTCGGGATTGAATCCCGACCCTCTTGTTTTTCAATTCAGGCTCTGCGACGCGGCGGTCTGCGTGTTTATCCGGGCTTGTCTTCCGGAGGTATGTAGCGGTTGCCCAGGTCCACGTAGTCTTCCCGGACGGGGCTGAAGATATCCAGCACAACGGCGGGGCCGTCCACCGCGACCGCGCGATGCGGTACATTGGGCGGAATGAGATAGGCGTCGTCCTTCTCAACCGTACGGGTGACGTCGCCAATGGTGAGTTCGACCCGACCCTGGAGCATGATGCCGCCCTGCTCGTGCGGATGATGATGCAGCGGCACAACCGCGCCTTCGTCCATTTCCAGCAGGGAGATCATGAGATTCTCGCCATAGGGCGCACGGATACGCACGCCGGGCGCCAGTTCGTTAACAGGGATGTCTTTCCAGTCGATGTGCGGCATGCAGAAACTCAAATTCTGGAAATGGAAGTAATATGTTTTTCGCTATTCAAAACTCAATGGAATCCTTTCGACACATATCGACGTTATGTTCATCTAAAACAGCAACTTTTCTTCCCGCCCGTTCGGATTCCCGGCCGGTATCACCGGCGCGGTCACGGGCGACAATCCCTACCGGCCGGCGCCCGGCCTTTTGCCGCGGAGATAGTCCCGCAGGATGCCGTGCTTTACCGTTTCGCCAGGAGCGGCATTGGCCTCGGCCTCGATGGCGCCGAAGAGCTTACGAGTCATCATTTTCGAGACGCTCAGGTGCAACCGCTGGCCCACCGCCGCAACGGGACCGCCCAGTTGGACGTTGCCGCTGTAAGATACCTGCGTACCCTCGCCCTCGGCGGCGAGATCGATACTGCCCTCACCCTTGACGAACCCGGTCTTGCCCTTCGCGTCGACCATCATGCGATAGCATTCGGGAGGGTTCAGGTCTTCCAGGCGAACCGTGCCGCTGTAACTGCCCTTGATTGGACCGACGCCCGCGTTGATCTCCAATTCGTACATGTTCTCATCGACCCTTTTCAGTTTCCTGGCGCCGGGTATGCACCTGGCGAGGGCATCGGGATCGGTGAGCATTTCGAAGACCCGTTCCCGCGGCGCGCTGATCGTATGCGTGCCCTGGATTTTCAAAAGCGCCTCCTCCGCGCTTCCGGTGGGGTACGTACGCGCAAGCGCGCGCCCGACTTGCGGTTGCGTCGACGGCGCGCTTGCATCGAACCAATGGACTCGGGCTTGTCAGGCCGCCCGTTCCGCGGCCAGGGTGAGCGCCTGGCGGGTAAAGACTCTTGCCAGATGGGCACGATAGTCGCCCGACGCGTGATGGTCTTCCTGGAACTCTTCAACGCCTTCAGCGGCTTTATCCGCAGCCGCGGAAATGGTCTCGCTGTTCAGCGGCCCCCCCTGGAGCGCGGCTTCAACGGCCGAGGCCCTGTAGGCCACCGGGGATACGCCCGTGATGCCGATGCCGACCGAGGCGCAGCTGCCGTTGTCCGGCGTAACCTGAGCGGCAACGCCGCAGATGGCGAATCCCGAGGCGGACTGGTGCATCTTGACGTATGCGCCGCCGGAGTTGGCCGGCGGTGTGGCGACACGGATCCGGGTAAGGATTTCGTCGTCGTCGATGGCGGTGGTGAGCAGATCTTCGAAGAAATCGCCGATGGCAACGCTCCGCTCGCCCCCGGGGCCCGAGATGTCGAGTACGGCGTTCAACGCCAGCATCGTGGCGGGCCAGTCCGACGCGGGGTCCGCGTGGACCAGGCTGCCGCCAACCGTGCCGCGATTGCGCACCTGGACGTCTCCGATGGCCGAGGCGGTTTCCGGGAGCAGGCCGCACCTGGATTTCAGCAGCCGGTGGCTTTCTACCGCGTAGTGCGTCGCCAGAGCGCCGATCGAGATGGTTTCGTTGCCGGCGACGACCTTCCTCAGACCCGTGATGCCGCCCAGGTCGATGAGGGTTGCCGGCGCGGCAAACCGCAGTTTCATCAGCGGAATGAGGCTGTGGCCGCCCGCCAGGATCTTCGCGTCGTCTCCGTGTTCCTGAAGCAGGCTGAGCGCTTTCCTCAGGGTCTTCGGCGCATGATAGTCGAATGGGCTTGGAATCATTATAATTTCTCCAGGTATCGAAATGTTTGAACGTCCGCGCGCGCGCGTCATCCGGTCTTCCGTGCCCCCCGATGGGCCGGGAAGACAACCTAACCCTGCATCAGCTTCCAGAGTTTTTCGGGACGCAACGGCATGTCGATATGACGTACGCCGAATGGCTTGAGCGCATCGACCACCGCGTTGACGATGCACGGCGTTGAGCCGATGGTACCGGCCTCTCCCACGCCCTTGACACCCATGGGGTTCACGGGGGAAGGCGTAACCGTGTTGTCCAGTTCGAAGCGCGGGAGGTTGTGCGCCTTGGGCAGGGCATAGTCCATGAACGACCCCGTGAGCATCTGGCCGCTCTCGTCGTAAATGGCTTCTTCGTAAAGCGCCTGGCCCAGGCCCTGGGCGATGCCCCCGTGGATCTGACCCTCGACGATCATCGGGTTGATGATCTTGCCGCAGTCGTCAACCGCGATATAGCGCAGGATGTCCACCTCGCCGGTGTCTCCGTCCACTGCCACGATGGCAATATGGGTGCCAAACGGGTAGGTGAAATTGGAGGGTTCGAAGAAGTGGGTGGCAGCCATGCCCGGTTCGGTATCCGGCGGCAGATTCACGCCCCCGTGGGCGGCCATCGATATATCCATAAGGGTCACGCCCTGGTCTGGCGACCCCTTGACGCCGTATTTGCCGTCTTCCAAGACGATGTCCTGGGGACTGCTCTCCAGGAGGTGCGCGGCGATATCGATGGCCTTATCTTTAATTTTTTCCATGGCCATCACCATGGCCGTACCGCCCACCGCCGTCGCTCGGGAGCCGAACGTGCCGATGCCGTATTGAACGGCTTCGGTATCGCCGTGGATGATGCGGACATCGTCGATGTCCACCCCCAGTCCGTCGGCGATGAGTTGCGCAAACGTGGTTTCCTGGCCCTGGCCGTGGGGCGATACACCGGTGAGAACGGTGACCGTGCCCGTGGGGTCCACGCGCACGGTGCCACTCTCCCATCCTCCGGCCGGCATGGCCGCCGAGGGCCCCATGCCACAGATTTCCACGTAGGTTGAAAAGCCGATGCCCAGGTACCGGCCCTGTCCGCGGGACTCTTCCTGTTCCTTCCTGAAACCCTCGTAGTCGATCTTCTTGAGCGCCTTGTTCAGGGCAACGTCGTAGTCGCCGCTGTCGTACGCGACGGCCGTCCCGGTCGTAAACGGGAACTCGTCTTTGCCGATGAAGTTCTTGCGGCGGACCTCAAGTGGATCCATGTCCAGATCGAAGGCCACGCAGTCCAGCATGCGTTCGACGAGGTAGGTGGCTTCCGGCCTTCCCGCGCCACGGTACGCATCGGTGGACATCTTGTTGGTGAAGGCGGCGGTGAGTTCCATGGAGACGTTCTGGAACCTGTAACAGCCGCAGAGCATCAACCCCGTAAGGGTCGGGATGGCGGGGGTCAGCAGTTGATAGTAGGCGCCCACGTCGGCCTGCACCGAGTATTTCAGGCCCAGGATGGTCCCGTCGTTCTTAACGGGGATTTCCACGTCGCCGATCTGGTCGCGTCCGTGGATCGTATGCAGGAAATTCTCCCGTCGGCTTTCGATCCACTTCACCGGCTTCTTGAGCTGGATCGCGAGGTACCCCACCAGGGCTTCCTCGGCGTACACGTTCAGCTTGCAGCCGAAGCCGCCGCCCACTTCGGGGGCGATCACCTGGACGAGTTGTTCTGGCCGGTTGAGAATCACGGACAACTGGGTCTTGAGCAGATGCGGGATCTGGGTGGAGGACCAGACCGTGAGTTTGCCGTCGCCGGGCTGAAATCGTGCGACCACGCCCCGGGTCTCCAGCGGGTTCGGCACCAGGCGCTGGTGGTCGAAGCGCTGTTTGACCACGCGGTCGGCCTGGTTGAAGGCGTCGTCGATGTCGCCGCCGGCAATGGCCCAGGTGAAGGCCTGATTGCTGCCGAACTGTTCGTGCAGGAGCGGCGCGTCGTCCTTGAGCGCGGCCTCCGCGGAGTTAACCGCGTCGAGCGGGTCGTAGTCGACCTCGATGAGTTCGGCCGCGTCCGTGGCGGTATACGGGCTGTCGGCCACGACCGCCACTACGGGCTCCCCTACGAACCGCACTTTGTCGTGGGCCAGAACCGGATGCTCCGGGACCTGGATGCCCGGAAAGGCCTCGGGATCGGTGGTGGCGCAGGGAACGGTGCCTATATTGTCTTTGAGATCGTCGCCGGTAACCACGGCGACCACACCCGGGTGGTCAGCGGCGGCGGTGGTGTCGATGCTCCGGATGTGCGCGTGTCCGTACGGGCTGCGGTGGACGGCCACATGCAGCGTTCCTGGCAGTTGGATGTCGTCTACGTACTGCGCAAGGCCCTGGATCAACCGGGGATCTTCCCTGCGCTTGATTCTGGCGCCTACGGATTTGCTGACAGGCATGGAAGACCTCCTTTTAGGATCTCATTTTCCGGGCGGCGTACTGGACGGCGTCCACAATGTGCTGGTACCCGGTGCAGCGGCAGAGGTTGCCCTCGATGCCGCGTCGGATCTGCGCCTCGGTGGGCCGTGGGTTGCGCTCCAGCAACTGGTGGGCGGCGATAATCATCCCCGGCGTGCAGAAACCGCACTGCAGGCCGTGACACTCCCAGAAGCCCTCCTGGACGGGGTGAAGTTCGCCGTTTTCGGCCAGGCCTTCGATGGTGGTGATTTCGGCGCCGTTCGCCTGTACCGCGAGCAATGTACAGGATTTCACCGCCTGCCCGTTTAGCATCACGGTGCAGGCGCCGCAGAGGCTGGTTTCGCAGCCTACGTGGGTGCCGGTCAGGCCGACGACGTCGCGCAGATAATGTACAAGCAGCAGCCTGGGTTCCACGTTTTGGCTGTGGCGCTCGCCGTTAATTGTGACTTCCACGTTCACGGGCGACCTCCTTTTTGTGTGTTTTCCGATGTCGCGGTCCCGTTACCGGTTTCCCGTACGGGACGGGTTTGGCATAATTAGCGGGGATGAAAATACGCATAATCTATATACCTGCGCAAGCGGATTCTATCGAGCCGCCGGAAAGGCGCGTTGAAACGGCATTGCTCAGCTATGGACGGGGTCGATAGACTTGCCTTTTTCAACTCGCGTCTTTAATATTGTACCCATGGTGCGGATGTGGAATCCGGTTTCGCAGGCCGGATCGCTTGAGGTCACTCAGGTCGCTCCATCGTCTGTTTTGTTTTCGTACGCATCCTTCAGGGGAACGAAAAATGGATCCGCGACTTTATTACGTGGCTGACCCGATGTGTTCGTGGTGCTGGGGTTTTCGGCCGGTGCTGCAGGAGGTGGTGGCGGCACTGCCGGAAATCGTGCCGGTGGTATACGTGATGGGCGGGCTGGCGAAGGATTCGGACGACACGATGCCGGAAGCAACCCGCGCGTACGTGCAGCGGAACTGGCGGGACGTCACGGCAACGACGGGGGCGGAATTCAACTGGGACTTCTGGAGTAAATGCAAACCCCGCCGGTCGACCTACCCCGCCTGCCGTGCGGTGCTGGCGGCAAGGGCGCAGCGGGAAGACGCCGTTCCGGATCTGTTCGACGCCATCCAGCGGGCGTATTACGAGGAGGCCGGGAACCCCTCGGATTTGGAAACGCTGACCCAGGTTGCCGGGACGCTTTCGCCGCCTCTGGACGTGGACCGGTTTGATCGTGACATCAGGTCGCCGGAGATCGAAGCGCAATTGCAGGAGGGCTTCAACCTTCGCCGCTCAATGGGCGTACGGGAGTTTCCAAGCGTGGTCGTAAAGCGGGGCGACGCGCAGATGGACATCGTCCGCGGATGGGCGAACGCTCAGACCACATTGGCGCGGCTGGAAACCGCGCTGGACGGTTAGACGTGAGACGCGAGCAACACGACGTGAGGTGCGATGCCATTGAATCTACATTCTAAGGAGGATGTTGACATGGGCGAGAGCGAGTCGATTACGCAGGAGCAGATGAACGAGTTTCTGTTTTCGCAGGTTGTGCTGATGTTTCAGGGTGCGGCCTGGCAGCACATGGGCAAGGTGATGAACCCCGCGACCAATAAGGTGGAACGTGACCTTGCCCAGGCGAAGCACTCGATTGATATGCTGGGCATGCTGGAGGCCAAGACAAAGGGCAATTTGAGCGATAACGAGCAGAAGTTCTTGGAGCACGCCCTTTACGAGTTGAGAATGAACTATATCGACGAGGCTAACAAGGGACCGGACGAGGCCGAAGCGCCCGCGGCCGACGCAGAAGCACCCGCGGAGGAAAACGGCGGCGACGCGGCCGAAGCCGCTGAAGCAGAAGCGCCGAAGGACGAGGCGTCCGCGGAGGCGAAGGAGGAGGAATCCGGAGACGCGAAGGAGGAATCGGATTGAAGCGTTCTCTCCTTCCCTTCTCCGTCCTGGTCCTGTTCTGGCTGGGCGGATGCGCTTACTATTCAACATCGGCCACCGGCGGGTCGGGTTTTCGCTCGGTGGCCGTTCCGCTGATGGAAAACGAGAGCCTGGAGCCGGAAATCCAGCAGGCGCTCACGGACAGCCTGATCCAGGCGTTCCTGCAGGATGCGGCGCTGCGCGTGATGGACGAGGACCGTGCGGACATTGTGCTTCGCGGTACGATCGTGGAGGTGCGGGACGACCCGTTTACGTACCGCGGCCAGGCCGAGCAGTACCAGATATCGGTCTTTCTGGACGTCAGTTGCTATGATGCAAAAAACAAGAAGCTGCTGTGGGAGGAGAAACGCCTGAAGGGATACGGCATCTACAACGCCGCCGGACAGCGCGAAGAGGCTCGCCTGGAGGGCCTCGGCGCGGCGTTCGAGATCCTGACGCGGGACATCGTGGACCAGACGCAGGTTGGTGGCTGGTAGAGATACCATCGAGGGCGCAAACAGGGGAACATGGATATACAGGATAGGCAGGATAAAGGCAAGAGACCAGAAAAGCGGTACAAGCATTCAGACGGGGCAAAGCAGGACACGGGCTGTGGTGGATGACGAGGCAGGTATGGGGGCTAAGAAGACGTACTGAACCGGTGGGAAATCTCCATGCGCATGTTTAACTGGTTTTTGCGACTTTTGTGATTCTCATCCTGTATATCCTGTCCATCCATGTAGGTCGTTGTTGGTAGCAAGAGACCATAGAGAGTAGATGCAGGGAAACATGTATAGACAGGATAGGCAGGATAAAGGCAAAAAACGACTGTGATTCGTGTGATTATAATGATGGGCTGTGATTAAAGGCAAAAGCGGCGGAGAAGCGAGAAACTATGGATATATAGGATGAAGACCAAAACCCGACGATCGCGCGAACCGAAATCCCACCCTACCCACCCAGTCCATTCCTGCACTTTAATCGAACTAATCGCAAGCATTCAACAGTGGGTCACGTGGTGAATCGGATTTCGCTCGTCTTCCTGCCCGCGCATCTGCCTTAGTCACAGTAATCATAGTCTAATCACGGTAATCACAGTCTATCCTGCTCATCCTGTCCATCCATGTAAATTGTCGTTAAACGACATCAATGAAACCTTACCCATGAACGAAGCAGCGGCGAGAATCAAGATCAACAAACTGCTCGAGGCGGCCGGGTGGCGGTTCTTCGATGAAGACGGCAAGCCGGGCAACATTCGCGTCGAACAGAAGGTCGTCATGAAGCACGAGGATCTGGACGCTTTGGGCGACGATTTCGAGAATGCGACCGGTCGGATCGATTTCCTCCTCCTGAACGAGAAGGGCTTCCCGCTCGTCGTTCTGGAGGCCAAGTCCGAGGACAAGAATCCTCTTGTGGGAAAGGAACAGGCCCGGAAATACGCCCGTTCGCAGAACTGCCGCTTCGTTATCCTCTCCAACGGAAATCTGCACTACTTCTGGGACCTCGACCGTGGTAATCCATACCTTGTCACATCCTTCCCCACGCCGGAGTCCGTAACCGGCTATAACAAAGTCCAACCCAACACGCAGCGCCTGGTCGATGAGCGGGTCCGCGAGGACTACATTGTGCTCACCCAGCGGCCGAACTATGCTTCGGAAGCCGCCTGGAAAAACGAAGCCGAGCGCCCCGGCTTTATCAAATCCAATAAACTGAGTTTACTCCGCCCCTACCAACTCCGGGCCGTTCATGCTCTGCAGCGGGCGGTGAGAGACGGCAGAGACAGGTTTCTGTTCGAAATGGCCACGGGTACGGGCAAGACGCTCGTCGCCGCAGCGGTCATCAAGCTCTTTATGCGCTCGGGCAACGCATCCCGAGTCCTGTTTCTCGTGGACCGGCTGGAACTCGAGGAGCAGGCTCGCAAGGTCTTCTCCGCCCTGCTCTCGGCGGACTTCCAGACGGTGGTGTACAAAGAGCGGCGCGACGACTGGCGCTCGGCGGAAATCGTCGTCACCACGGTCCAGTCGCTGCTGTTCAACAACAAGTATCAGGCTCTCTTCTCCCCTACCGACTTCGACCTCGTCATCTCGGACGAAGCGCACCGGTCCATCGGCGGAAATGCCAGGTCCGTATTCGACTATTTCGTGGGGTACAAACTGGGCCTGACCGCGACCCCCCGGGACTATCTCAAGGGATTCGACGAAACGCGTCCTGACACGCGGGACCCGCGCGAAGCCGAACGCCGCTTGCTCCTGGACACCTACCGCACCTTCGGGTGTGAAAGCGGACAGCCCACGTTCAAGTACTCCCTGCTCGACGGCGTTAAGGACGGCTATCTGATCAACCCGACGGTTGTGGATGCACGCACAAAGGTGACGACCGAATTGCTCTCGGAACAGGGATTCGTCGTTTCCTTTACGGACGACGAGGGAGAAGAGCAGGAAGAGGCCTACAAAAAGCGTGAATTTGAGAAGCGCTTCTTTTCCGACGCGACCAACCAGATCTTCTGCAAGACATTCCTGGAGAACGCGCTGCGGGACCCCGTCAGCGGCGAAGTCGGCAAGTCCATCATATTTGCGGTCAGCCAGAAACACGCGTCAACATTGACTCAAATCCTCAATGCGATGGCCCACATGATGTTTCCGGACAAATACCAGTCGAACTTCGCAGTGCAGGTCACGTCGCAGATCGCGGATGCCCAGCGGTTTACCGTGAATTTCAGTAACAACAACCTGCTCGGATCGGGGAACTTTCTTCCCGCGTACCTTACGAGTAAAGCGCGGGTCTGCGTAACCGTTGGCATGATGACCACCGGGTACGACTGTACCGACATTTTGAACCTGGGACTGTTCCGCCCCATCTTCTCTCCCACCGACTTCATCCAGATCAAGGGACGCGGTACGCGAAAACACAGCTTCCTTGAGCAGTTGCTCGATCCGGCCTTGGCGGAACGCGTAGATGAGCCCGATAAGATTGCGTTCAAACTGTTCGATTTCTTCGCCAACTGCGAATACTTCGAAACGGAGTTCAACTACGACGAAGTCTTGGGACTGCCTGTCTATCAGGATGGTGAAGAACGTGAGGGCGCGGAATCTCCCGGGGCCGACGCGGGCGCCTACGAATATCTGGGCAGGGACATCCTGTCCACGATCAAGGTCGAGGCCGTCGGTTCGGAAGGGATGAAGATCGACCGCATGTTCTTCGAGAAATTCGAGGATACCGTGCGGAAGGACGACGTCATCGCCGCGGCCGTCGAGGCCGGTCAGTGGGACCGGGTGATCGATTACGTCAACCAGGAGGTTTTCGACCGTCCCGAAGAGTACTATACTCTTGAAAAGCTGCGCCGGGCAGCGGCCGTGGACCGCCGCATCACCCTCAGGGAGATTCTGGAGAAGGTATTCGGGCTGATCCCGCGATTTAAATCCAGGGACGAAATGCTGGAAGAGGAATTCGCGAAGTTCGTGGCCGACTACACGCCGGAGGAAGTCGAGTCCATCCCCGCGATCAAGAACTACTTCAAGGCGTACGTGACCAGCGACCAGATCCGCCACATCATTGAAAAACGGGACTACACCGGCCTGGCCACGAACCCCGTTCTCTCAATGCAGGACCTCCGCGCAGTCCCGGAGAAATACCGCGAACTCGTCCCTGAATACGTCAAGGACTTTGTACCGTTAAACCAGTTCGCCGCTTAGCCTCTTTAATTCAAAAAGCCGGAACTTACATGGATAAACAGGATGGACAGGATAAAAGGCTCGCACACGCCGACACCACCCGTAGGATTATCGGCTGCGCGATGCAGGTGATCAATGAGCTTGGGAGCGGCTTCCTGGAATCCGTTTATGAGAAGGCGATGACCGTCGCGTTAACCGACGACGGTGTGTCGCACGAAGTACAGCAGCCCATTGACGTGCGTTTTCGCGGCAGAACCGTTGGCGACTTCGTCGCGGATATCCTGGTCGAAGACCGGGTCATCGTGGAACTGAAAGCCGTCAATTCGCTTACCGGCGAGCACGAAGCCCAGGTCATCAACTATCTAAATGCGACGGGGATCCCTGTGGGATTGTTGATCAACTTCGGGAAACCGAAACTGGAGTTTAAGCGGTTCACACGAACACGGAAAACACAAAATTAAACATGGATGCACAGGATAGGCAGGATAAAATCAACACCCGCAATCAGGTGAAAAAGGCCCAACCATATGGGTGAAGCAGTGGTCAAGTGTAATGCACGCGTTCAACACCGTCGCTCCGAGCGTAGGCGTAGGCGCCAGAAGATCTCTCGTAAGGACCGTATCTGGCTCTTGCATGTATGCCCGGTCGAATTGGTCGGACTTACCGTTTCGAAATTATACTGAACACGCTGTCTATCTCCAAAGGGTCCGGTGAGAATATGCAGGGTCCGGCATTTGTGTTTTTGAATTCATCCTGTTTATCCTGTTCATCCATGTAAGTTTGAGGTTGGTAGCGAAAGACCATTGAGGGCGCGAACAGGGGAAGTAGAGTCGAGATGTGGCGCGGTGGTTTAGGAGTGGCCTATCTGTTTCCGCCCCTTTCGTCTGGCGGTGCCTCAATAGCCGCTCCGTGCTCCGTTTCCACATCCCGCTCGTCGAACCGGACGTGCGGATTTCCCGCATCCGGCTCTCGGACAAGGAGTCATGCGTTCGCCCACGGAAAGTTGCGCTTCTGCTCCTCCAGCCGGGTCAGGCCCAATGTATTGTAGAGGACCTCAGCAGGGAAGCGTGACGTTCCCTTTCCCGGGATTCGGTACTTGTTGCACAACCACCAGCGGAGCCGTTTCCGGGTGTGGCTGTCCACACTCCGGTAGGTTTTGCTGACCGGACCCAGACAGAAGTAGTTGCCCCACCCTGCCAGCTTTCGGTTCAGGTGGGCAATCCGTTCTTGATGGTCTTTCAGCAGCCACCGTCGCGCCGTTGCCTCGCTGATGGCCCGGCAGATGTGCCGGATGGCCTTCTTTGACGGGCGCGTGCCGATATAGGCCTTTCCCGTCTTTGGCGAGTAACAGCGACCGATGGTGTAGCCCAGAAAGTCAAATCGTCCTTCTGGAAGGGTGCATATGCCCGTCTTCTGCTCGTTGACCGTCAGCTTAAGCGCTTTCATGATGGATCGCATCGCGCGCATCGCTTCTTCTGCACTGCCGCGACAGCAGATCACAAAATCGTCAGCGTAGTTGACAATATGAGCCTTCAGGCGTTGCTGATATCCCAGAAGTTGCCACCCCAGAATGAACCGCCGCATATACAGGTTCGCCAACAACGGGGAGATAGGGGCGCCTTGCGGTGTCCCCCTTCCCTGATCCTTGTTCGGCGTCGCTCGACGTTTGCGGCCCCGCTTGTCCGTCTCCTCAATCGGCGCGGTCAGCCACATCTTGATCAGGCGCAGCATTCGCCCGTCCGAGATGCGACGCGCCACCGATTTCATCAACTCGGCGTGCGGGATCGTGTCAAAGTAGCCGCTCAAGTCGGCGTCGATCACCTGCGTGTGGCCACGGTTCACCAGAGTGTGCACGGCCCTTACAGCATCGTGCGCGCTCTTCCTGGGACGGTAGGCATACTGCTGCGCTGGCAGGTCCGCCTCGAAGATCGGCGAGATCACCAGCACCGTAGCGGTTTGCACCACACGGTCCTTCACCGTCGGGATGCCCAGCGGCCTTTGCTTTCCGTTCGGCTTGGGGATATACACCCGACGGATCGGGGAGACCCGATACGATTTGCTCCTTACGGCTTCCGACAGTTCACCTAACCACCGCTCTCGTCCATATGACTCGATATCCTCGAACGTCTCGCCATCCACGCCCGCCGCGCCGCCATTGGCCTTGCAGCTTTGGTACGCGTGCAGCAGGATGTCCTCACGGTTTACCTTGTCATACAGCGCGTAGAATCGGTAATCGGGCGATTCCTTCGCTTTGGCATGCAACGTCCTCTGCAACTTCCGAACCTTGTCTGGAGGTCTTAGGCTCATACCAATCTCCCGGCTCTCGCTCCTTTGACGTTGCCCTTGAACCAAGGCCCCTTTCCTCCACCGGCATTACCCGGCTTCTCCGGTACTACGGGCCTCTCCGCCACCCCACACGGCCCGGCCTGGCCCTCACGGGCTGCCGGTTGGTGTCTATACACCACCGCTGGGGCTTCCCGTGTTGCGTCGGAACTCCTTGTATACGTGCCTTCGCCATTACCCCGGCGGGACCGTTGGATGCGCGCGTTGCTGTCTTTTTCCAACGACGGCGGCCTTCCCCGATCCATGGGCGGGTCGGCTCCCGCATTACCTTTTTTCGAGGCCTGCTCAGCGTTCACTCACGTTTCGGCCCGCATACTCGCCCAGTCGCCTTGCGACCTTCTGCACCGGAGGCTTCGGAGATGTCGTTACCTGCGTCTCCGCTCCGGTTGCTACCGACTGCAGCAACATTTGTCGGGTGGGACTTTCACCCACTGAAGTTCCGCGCCTTTTCACGGCGCACCATGGATATACAGGATAGACAGGATAAAGGCGGAAAGCCTAGAAAAGCGGTACGTACTCAGACGGAACAGAAGTAGAATCGCAGTTAACTGCAAGGCAGTATGCAGCAGCAAGCTCTGGGTAAAGAAAATACCCGCAACGGCAGGAATTGTTGATGCGCTGGCTGAACCTGATGTTTTGGGTTTGGGGTCTTTATCCTGTGCATCCTGTACATCCATGTAAGTTGGGGTTTCTTATGCTCGATAGCGAAACAAAACGCCGTATAGATACGGCTCGTGACATCCTGGTCGGTAAGGTGCCCGATCCGAAGAGCCAGGTCGAGCAGATTACGATCGCGTTGATCTACAAGTTCATGGACGACATGGACGCCGCGAGCGAAGAACTCGGGGGCACGCGGAGGTTCTTCGCCGGCGAGTTCGCCCGTTTCGGTTGGCCGAAGCTCATGCGTTCCGGCCTCGGCGGTCACGAGATGCTCGGCCTTTATGCCGAGGCGATTGACAGGATGCCTGAGAACCCGGGCATCCCGCCGCTTTTCCGCGATATCTTCAACAACGCGTACCTCCCCTATCGCGACCCGGAGACGCTCCGAGCTTTCCTTAAGATCATCGACGAATTCACCTACGACCACAGCGAGCGGCTCGGCGACGCCTTCGAATACCTGCTCTCGGTCCTCGGATCACAGGGCGACGCCGGGCAGTTCCGGACCCCACGCCATATCATCGACTTCATCGTTGCGGTCCTTGACCCGAAGAAGAGCGAAACCGTCCTCGACCCGGCCTGCGGCACCGCCGGGTTTCTGATTTCGTCGTACAAGCATATCCTGGCGGACAATGCCGACGACAAGGGAATTGTTACCCTTACACCCGACGAACGAGAAAGACTCACGGCCAACTTGCAGGGCTATGACATCTCGCCGGATATGGTCCGCCTGTCGCTGGTAAACATGTACCTGCACGGCTTCCAGGACCCGCACATCTTCGAATACGACACCCTCACCAGTGAAGAACGCTGGACCGAGTACGCAGACGTGATTCTGGCCAATCCGCCGTTCATGTCGCCGAAGGGCGGCATCCGCCCGCACAACCGCTTTTCGGTGAAATCGAAACGGAGCGAAGTGCTGTTCGTGGACTACATGGCCGAACATCTCACGCCAGCCGGCCGCGCCGGGATCATTGTCCCGGAGGGCATCATCTTCCAGAGCCAGAACGCCCACAAACAGTTGCGCAAGATGCTGGTGGAGGAATACCTGGTGGCCGTCGTCTCCCTCCCCGCAGGTGTCTTTAACCCCTACTCCGGCGTCAAGACATCCATCCTCATCCTCGACAAATCCCTGGCGAAGAGGACCGACCACATCGCCTTCTTCAAAGTCGAAAACGACGGCTTCGACCTCGGCGCCCAACGCAGACCGATTGACAAGAACGACCTGCCGCAGACGCAACAGGCGGCGAAAGAATACATGGAAAATGTGGGGAACATGGATGGACAGGATGGGCAGGATAAAGACGAACCACCCCCCTCTCCCGATGAGTCGGTCCTGGAGCAACTCATCCAGCAAGGGGCGGCGCTCATCGTCGAAAAAACAAAAATCGCGGATGGTGGGGAATACAACCTGAGTGGGGAGAGGTATAGGGAGACAACAAGGATCAGTAGTGCGGTCCCTTTTGTATCAATCGGCGAGATTTGTATTGTCAACCCGCCCAAATCTGAGCTCACGGCGTTTCCAACGGATACAACAGTCTCATTTGTGCCGATGTCAGACATCAACGAGAACCAAATCACATTCGTCGCAAAGCAGCAGAAAATTCTAGGTCAGGTTGGTGCCAGCTACACTTACTTCGCAGACAATGATGTCTTGGTATCAAAGGTGACGCCATGTTTTGAAAACGGCAAAGCTGGGATTGCGAGAAATTTGAAAAATGGAATTGGATTCGGTTCCAGCGAATTCTACGTGATTCGAGCGTCTGAAGAGGTGCTTCCGGAGTGGGTCTATTATTGCGTTACACATGCGTCATTTCGACAAGCCGGTATCGATAATATGACAGGAACAGGTGGACTTCAGCGTGTGCCGCGAAAGTTCATTGAGGATTTCCAAATCCCCCTCCCGTCAATTCAGTTGCAGCGAGAGATCGTGTCGGAGATCGAGGGTTATCAGCGGGTGATCGACGGCGCGCGCACAGTGATCGACAACTACCGGCCGCATATTCCCATCGATCCCGACTGGCCGATGGTGGAGGTCCGTGAAATTTGTACTGTGAATCCCCGAAGATCGGAACTGGCTTCACTTAACGGCACAATATCCGTTTCTTTCGTACCAATGGCCGATCTGGGCACCAACACCATGTATTTTGCAAGCCGACAATTCAAAAGTCTTGAGGATGTTGGGGCTAGCTATACTTATTTTAGGGACAATGACGTCCTTCTCGCAAAAGTAACGCCGTGTTTTGAGAACGGTAAAGCGGGGATCGCGAACGGCTTGAGGAACGGTATTGGATTCGGCTCAAGCGAATTCTATGTGCTTAGACCAACCCACATTGTACTCGCCGAATGGATATTTCTATGCGTCGCTACTGCCACATTTCGTAAATGGGCGACACCGCAAATGACTGGAACCGGCGGATTGCAGCGCGTGCCAAAAGCCGTATTGGAGAGCTACAGAATTCCCCTACCCTCCCGTGAGATTCAGAAAGGAATCGTCTCGGAAATCAAGAGCGAACAGGCACTCTTGGATTCAAACCGGACGTTGGTGAATCGGATGGAGAAGAGGATTCGGGCGGCCATCGGGAGGGTGTGGGGAGACGGGAGACAAAGATAAACTGGACGAGTATCTCAAGGCTCTACATTGACGTGAATACGTCCGATTCGAAAGAGCAAGTCCAGGGAACGAAATAGGATAGAATTGAAAATAGATCGAGTGAACATGGATCATTTTAGGGAAAACTTAATCTTGTAGAATTCATTAGACATAAAGCTTAATATTGCCAAATCCGCATCTTTGGCGGAGCAAAATCGAAATGTACATCGGTTTCGGATCTTTCAATTTGCATCGTTTGGAACTCCAACAATCGTTGTCCCGCGTGACGTCTTCTTGACTATTCTTCGGGAGTTCTTAAAATGCCTATCGACGATAATCTCCTTGAACAGCTACTTCATGAGGAAGAAGGATCTGCGCTAGATTTTAAGCGCGATCAATACCCTTTTGAAGGACCAGATCGCAACGCAAAGGGTGAATTAATAAAGGACATCCTCGCGTTTGCAAATGCCTGGCGTAGGACCACCGCATTTATACTCATTGGAGTAGATGAAGTAAAGGGTGGACGTAGCAAAATTGTCGGTGTCAATAAACACTTGGACGATGCCAAGTTGCATCAGTTTGTAAATTCAAAGACTCAGCGGCCTGTGGAATTCTCGTATCAACCGTTTCACACTAAGGATGGAGAAATAGGAGTGATAGAGATTCCAATACAAAAACGTCCTTTCTATCTAAAGAAGCAGTTTGGCAAAGTAACACCCAACTCAGTTTACAAGAGGGACGGCAGTTCGACTGCGATTGCGACCCCCGACGAAGTTGCAACGATGGGTGCTGAACAACACATTGGCGGAATTCCTCAACTCGCTCTTCACTGGGCGGATATAGATAGACGTGCCATTCTGTCGTCGCCACTCAGCGTAAGTACGCTGATTCTCGATCCTCAACTGCCTGACGATACATTTGAAAATCCGAACGCGCTTGCCTTCGATTTCCGAAACAACCGTAATTTCTATAAAGAAGCAATTCGGTATGCTTTCGATATGTCGTTTATGAGACCCTTCGGACTGCAGCTGTGTAATCAAAGTCCGGTTGTCGCGAGACGCGTGCGGTTTGTTGGATCGATAAACAAAGGAGAAACACGCTCGGTCCTTGATCATAGGAATCATCCGACGCGTCCATATCGGAATCCCGCTGACCCAAGGAGATTTTCTGTCGTTCCGCTTGCACAGCAGCTCAGGAACACACCAGACCCTTACGTTCAGGAACTTCCGAACAGATGGGATATTACAATTGACTTTGGGGATGTGCGCCCTCGCGACGAAGTTTGGACGAGCAGTGAACTGCTAATTGGATCAATCGGAGGGGTAACCACATTGAAGGGCGAGTTACGGGGTGACAACCTACCGGAACCCATTTTGTGCGCGCTCGAAATCAACTTCGAGGTCAAGCGAAGACCGATGGAGGTGTCGGATGTCGAACCGTGTTTGGATGACCAATAAAACCACGTTGAATAGGTCGTTGCAAGGCGCGAAAGATCGAGCGGTTCGAGGAGAAAACTCAGGCGGAAATTAAGCGGGTGTGGTGAGCCGGGGAAAACGACTTTTGTGATAACGGATTGAGATGATGAAGGGGCAGGAAACGGTTGAATTTGGGATGACGGGTATATTTCGGTGTGAGGCGTTGAAGAGGGACAAATGACGAGAAAGAGAAGATCGCCAGTTAGGACACGATTGCTTCAGAACTCACGCGAGGCGGCCCTGAACGCAGTTCAGACTTTTAACAATCCACTCACCACATTCAAGGCCGAGACGTTCATCGTGCTAATGAATATTGCTTGGATGTACCTACTGCATGCCTTCTACCGACGCGAGGGAGTTGAATATCGTTATTACACCAAGGGACCGAAGCGACGCAAATTCGACCGGACCAAATCAGGTGCGTTCAAATACTGGCAGCTTGAGCGCTGCCTCAATGACGACGCCTGTCCGTTGGACAGGCCAACCAAGCTTAACCTTAGATTTCTCATTGGGTTGCGCCATGAAATAGAACATCATCAATCTGCCGGCGCCGACGAGCGATTCTCTGGACGGTATCTTGCATGCTGCCTCAACTACGAGCGATACATTTGCGAATTGTTCGGCGAGCGGCATTCCCTTGATGCGGCTGTCGCCATTACGCTCCAGTTCCGCGACCTCACCAACACGTCCGTACCTCAAAAGGCCGAGGTCCCTTTGGCTGCGAACGTCGCTAAGTACATTCAAGAGTTTGATGCAGGTCTGTCCGACGAAGAGTTAAAATCTCCGCACTTTCGCCGGCGTTTTCTCTTTGTACCGTCGGTAACAGGAAAAAAAGCCCAAGCCGATGAGATAATCGAGTTCGTGCCGTTCAATTCCGAACTCGGGAATGCAATCAGAGAAGTGCATCAGCGTGTACTGTTGAAAGAAACCGAGCGCCCAAAACATCTGCCTAGCCAGATTGTCGCGTTGATGAAACAAGAAGGGTGCACCGGTTTCAAAATGCACCACCACACGCAGTTATGGAAGAAAATGGACGCGAAAAATTCCGGAAAGGGCTATGGTGTAATGGTCGCACGCGCTTGGTATTGGTACGACCGATGGGTAGAGGAAGTCCGGAAGCACTGCGTAGAGAATGAGGAGTTGTACACTCAGCCAAATGACTAGGTTGACGCTGGATAACTGCGAACCGGACTAGAAACCATCCTAGCAATTTTCCGCTTGTAGTCAAAGTACTGCGAGGTATGTCAAAAGCAGAAAATTCGCCAATGAGACGTCGTATTGATGAACGAGACTATAAAGACGCTTGAAGAATTCATCGCGTGGACGGAGAAATTGGACGGCCGGATGCTTCTCTACCGCGGGCTTGCAGACGCGGATTGGAGGGTCGAGTCGTCAGCTTTGCGCAGACTAAGGGTATCGTCGGAAGCCCCCCCACCGATCGCGTTCCAAAACTACACGAAACAACTTCTGGACAACGCAAGCCTGCAAGGATTTCGATATCAACGTGACCGGGAAATGTCCGACCTGGAACTGCTCGCCGAACTGCAGCACTATGGCGCAGCAACGTGCCTAATTGACTTTACCGAGAATTCTCTAATTGCTCTCTGGTTTGCGTGTCGCGAAGAATTGAAAAAGGACGCAAAGGTTGTCGCTATGCCAACGGAAGATCCGGATAAATTTCGCACTGTGACCTATGAACATTCGAAACGACCTATTTTGCAATTCCTCAATAAGGGAAACCTGTGGCAGTGGACACCCAGCAGCCTGAACAACCGGATCGTAGCGCAACTGTCGGTGTTTGTATTTGGTGAAGGCGCGATACAGGAGAATCTGTACGACGAGATTGGGATTGAAGCGGAAGCCAAGCCGAGCATAAAGGCTACTTTGGAGAGATCATTTGGTTTGAACGAACAACGTGTTTTCAGCGATCTCTCAGGCTTTGCTCTCAATAACGCGCATGACAGGCCCTATAACAATTATACGGCAGAGGATTTCTTCTATTGGGGTTTGAATTATCATCAGCAAGGGCAACTCAAAAACGCAATAGAATATTACGGGAAGGCAATCGTGCTCGATCCCAGATCCGTCGTATCATACGACAATCGGGGTAGTGCGAAGAGTGCGTTGGGCGACCATAAGGCTGCCATATCTGACTTCGATAGGGCAATTGAAATCTATCCGCAATCCGCCGATGCGTTCTACAATCGTGGAAACTCGAAGCGCGCGCTAGGCCTTAAACAAGCGTGACCAGTGAAATTTTTCTAGTCCAAGAGACCGGAAAGGCCTACCGTTGTTGGAGATAGATGGATTGTGCTAGAAATCATCACTCCAACGCAGGAGACCTTTCCGGTGAAAAGAATATCGGTTGATGACAGCCGCAGGAATCGTGCTCGTCGCAAACGCAAAGTGGCCGCCCGCCACGGTCGAGCGGGGCATTGGCAGGCCCAGCGCCGGCCCATGTTCAGTCCTGGCAAAGTGCACTACGAGGTAGGCGCCTACACCGACGCGATGAGTTACGGAGGCATCGGCGCCGTGCATCGCCTGGTCACCAAGCTGGGTCTGCCCAAGCGCATCGACGCGTCACTGTCCTTGTTGAAGGTGCATCTGCCCTATCATGAGTCGGACCACGTACTAAACATCACATACAACGTGTTATGCGGCGGCACGCGCCTGGAGGATATCGAGCGTTTGCGAAGTGACGGGGCCTACATGAATGCCCTGGGCGCCAAGTTGATTCCCGATCCGACCACGGCGGGTGACTTTTGCCGACGCTTCTCGGAACGGGACATCGTCGAACTGATGGCGTGCATCAACGCGGTGCGATCCTCCTTGTGGGCATCGCGTGGCCGCAAATTGCTTGGTGACATCACCTATATCGATGTGGACGGCACAAACGTGCCCACGTATGGCAAGCGCAAGAGGGGTATGGACATCTCTTACCAGGGCATCTGGGGCTACCATCCGCTGGTGATCTCACTTTCCAACACGAAGGAAGTGCTCTTCCTGGTCAACCGACCGGGGAATGTGCCCAGCCACACCGGTGCGGCACAGTGGATCGACGCGGCCATCGACCTGGTGCAGCCCCACGCCAAGCGCATCTGTGTGCGTGGCGACACCGACTTTTTCTTGACTCGACATCTTGATCGCTGGGCCAAAAGCGTCGACTTCATCTTCGGGATGGACGCCAACGCGGCGATGCGTTCCCGTGCCGAGGCCCTCGACGAGGCACAATGGCAGCCCCTGCAACGCAAACCCCGTTATCACACCGTGACCGACCAGAAGCGGAAGCGCAATCAGCCCCACGAGAAACAGCGCATCGTCCACAAGCGGGCCTACGCCAACCTGGTGCTGAACCACGAACACGTGGCCGAGTTCAACTACCAACCCACGCGCTGTAAACGTGGGTATCGCGTCGTGGTCCTGCGCAAGAACATCAGCAAAATGAAGGGCGACCTTGTCCTGTTCGACGAATGCCGTTATTTCTTCTATATCACGACACGCACGGACGTGACCCCCCAAGAGATCGTCGCCTGCGCCAACCAACGCTGCGATCAGGAGAACGTCATCGAGCAACTCAAAAACGGCGTCAACGCCTTGCGCGTGCCCCTGTATGACCTGGTCAGCAACTGGGCCTATATGGTCATCGCCGCCCTGGCCTGGAACCTCAAATCCTGGTTTGCCATGATGATGCACAGACACCGTGATCGACAGCAGTACGTCTGCATGGAATTCCGGCGCTTCATCCACAGCATTATCTTGATTCCCTGCCACGTCATCCAACGCGCGCGCACCACCACGTTACGGCTCATCGGCTATCAACCCACCCTCGATCGCCTCTTCAGCACCTGGCGTATCATTGAACGCACCGGATTTGGATAACACCAATGCAGCACCACCGATGACACACAAACGCGGCGCCATCCCCACACCCCTCAACGGACCGGTGTGTCCACCACGCGTCTCAACGCCACTTCGGATACTCAATTTACCATAGCGACCACGACAAACACGGCCCTAAAAACCATCCAAAACGCCAATTCCATATAAATCGACACCAACGCCTCAACACAAACACAAATCACTGTGGCGCACACGATACTCGCTTATTTTAGGGCTAGGTCAACATAAGGGCGCAATCGCCGACTACGATAGGGCCATCGAAATCAATCCCAAATTCGCCGATGCATATGTTAACCGAGGGAGTGTAAAGGGCCAAATGGGCGATCATAACGGGGCCATTGCAGACTGCGACAAAGCGCTCAAAATCTATCCCCAATCGGATGTGGCATTCGATAATCGAGGTAGTGCCAAGCTCGAATTGGGCAACTATCAAGGGGCCATTGCAGACTACGACAAATCGCTTGAAATCAACCCTCTATCCCCAGCGACTTACTACAACCGTGGGAATGTCAAGCGCACAATAGGTGATTATCAGGGGGCAATTTTGGACTACGACAAATCGCTTGAAATCGAATCGAGATCCGTCGCCACATACAACAACCGCGCAATTGCAAAAAAAGCCATTGCCGACCTGGCCGGTGCGGAAGCGGATATCGAAAGGGCGAGGCAAATCAGTGGGAATCGCCAACCACCAAAGCCGTGATGCATTTTCGGCGAATCATTCGGTCCTAGCCGAGATGAAGCGAAGCCTTCCGAAAAGGAAATCAGCCTCCCATTCGGCAGCGCAAAAAGGACGGAATTCGCGCGATTTATATCTGAAAATGGGACTCACGAGCAATTTCGGCATTTTGGCGACCTTTAGCGGGTCGTAAGTGAGTGAGTCACATTGGAACGGATCCAAAACAAGACGTGAGAATCCATGGATTGCGTGTTAACGAACATAAATCTGCTTGATGCCGACCAAAGGACGAAGTTCCGAGGTCGAGCACATAGAATTATGGCGGCCCGAAAGTGGTGTCACCGCTCCTACCACGAACATCCCGTCCAACAAGATTTGTTCGCGGAAGCGGAGGCCATCGCCGCGTGGAATATCGTCACGTGCTGTTATTCTGGCATCGAGCAGGCAATGAAATGCCTTTTGAAGATGCAAGGTACATTTATCGACAAGCATCCACGTGAGGGTGGTCATCGCCATCATGATATAGGGAAGCTCTTTAAGGTTCTTGCCTATGAAGAGCAGGAAATTCTCCGTGTTTCGTACGTCACATATCGTTCGCTCCATAATTACATTCCCCCGGAGACCGTCGATTGCTTTCTGGATGGTATTGATGAAGGTTACCAAGCGTGGCGATATTTCCTCCTTGATGGTCGACAACCAGAGGAATGGCCGAAGACCCATCCCGGCGCTATGCTCGAAATCTGGTCTGCACTGTCGGATATCATCTGTGCGAGGGTTTTCCGAAATCACGGACTTCATACGGTGAAACGCCGGATCGAGTTTTATCTTGAAAAAAAGACCAAGCATGATGTGTGGATTAAACACATAAATACTGGAATTGGCAAATGTGAGATAAAGGATATGAACCGTTGGTTCCATAGCCACGATAACATAAAGATCAACGCTTTTGCTGATCTCTTTTATTGCCATGGCAATAATAAGCTTGATCGCGTAAATGTGCTGGCTTCCACCATGCAGGTTTTACGTTCGATGGTTGACATTGTACAGCAACGAAAAAACGACAATGATTTTACCTATTTTCTGCACCGAGCCCAAACCAGCAGGATTGTTTGGAATCCAAACGACAATTGCTTCGAGACAGCCTCGCGGTAGATCCACATTATGATCCAGTGTACGTAGGTATAAATGTGTCCCATTATTGAAGGGGTCCATCTACAAAGTCTTAGCCTTGAAATGCGCAAAGAGGCCTTGCCATCTAGCCAATTCACGGAGATGCTCATCAAAATCCGTTACGATATTAGGTTAAACGTCGAAGTTGAGAAAAGATGCAAAGTTTGGAAGAATACGCGAACAATGCAGATTTGAATGAACAGCAATTCTGCACCCACGCCTACTGCTTGCATTAACGAAAGCATATGCTCTGTCTGCTGCAATCATCGAGGTGAAACGTGAGAACCAAATATCTTAAAAAATTTCCACCGCCGCTACTTGATGATCTTGTTTGCGGTCGTTGGCTACCGATCGTGGGCGCCGGAATGTCGAAAAATGCCGTTCTGGCCGCTGGGAACACCATGCCGCTTTGGCAAGAGCTTGGCGAGAAACTTGCTGAAGAAATACAAGGTTTTGAATATGAATCGCCAATAGATGCAATTTCTGCTTTTGATCATGAGTTTCGCCGACCAAAACTGATCGAGAAACTGACCGAATTGCTTCACATTTACGACGCTAAGCCTGGTGACGCGCATCGCACGTTTTGCGATGTTCCATTCGATATCGTCTGCACGACCAATTTTGATTTTTTCCTCGAAAGACAATATGAACTTACTCCACGGCCTTGTACTTCGCTTGTTGAGGAAGATCAGCTTTCCGTAAATCTACAAGGTTCGAGTATCGCTCTGTTAAAGTTACACGGGGACCTAAACCACCCAAATCGCTTGGTTGTCACTGAGGAAGATTACGATGCATTCCTTGAACGCTACCCCGTACTCGCAACATATCTGGCAAATCTTTTAATCACTCGAACTCCTGTCCTAATCGGTTACAGTATGAGCGACCCGGATTTTAGGCAGTTGTGGCAAATCGTTGAAGAAAGACTTGGTAAGGCACGACGGCTGGCATACGCGTTATGCGTTGGCGTCTCGTCGACTGAAGTAGCGCGATTTCATCGTCGAGGTGTAAAGGTAATCAACTTGTCGAAAAATAGAAAAAGATCAGGGCAAGTTCTCTCGGAAACCTTTGACGAGTTGAATAAGTATTGGCAGGAGAAAAATCCTATCGGAAGTCAGTTGAAAGAAGAAGAATCTCCAGAGCAGTTTACTCTTCAGAAAAAAGCTGTGACTAGGCTTTGCTTTTTTGCCATCCCCCTTTCAGCGCGTCCTTTTTATCTCGCGAATGTGTTCCCGCTGGTTGAAGAGGTAGGACTCGCACCAATAACGGCAGATCCCAACACCTCTCCTGGTGGGAATATCTTTGCGACGATCGATGCTTTGGTTAGCCGAGCATCACTTATCGTAGTTGACACTTCAAGTGAGTATGCCGTGGCCGAGGCCCGGAGGACAATTGCACGCGAAAAACCCGTTAAAGTACTGGTAGTTGCCCAAGAAGGCACCTCTACGCCATTCGATATGACTGGTATGGAGATTCTCTACAGACCAGACTTAACCTCACGTGACGTGGGCAAATTTCTCGACGAATTCTTAGTGCGACTTACGGCAACTCTTGAAGAAATACAGCCGAAGCTAGCCGACGAGAGGCATCGCTCGCTGCAATCTGAAGAAATACAGCCGAAGCTAGCCGGAGAAAGGCATCGCTTACTAAAATCCAACGAGTACAGAGCTGCGGTCATTTCCGCAATTACACATCTAGAGACGGTGTTGAGGAGACGGCTTGACGTGGCAGAAACTACAGATAGAGGGTTTGTATCCGTGACCAATATGATCAACATCGCAAAACGGCGCGAATTACTTGGTAAGTTTGCCGTCGACCAGGTGTTGCGATGGCTAGAGATGCGCAATCAAGTGGTGCATAGCGATATCTCAGTAAGCCCGACTATGGCTAAAAGGATTGTACACGGAGTCGACGAAATAACCAGAGAACTACTCCCATAGAATCGTGAAACGAAGGTTTTTCCGTTTTTATACCTTGCGTCCTGTTCCTCCTTGTTTAACGGTTTTGGTTTTGACCCGTTCTTGCGGTTTTATCCTGTTCATCCTGTCCATCCATGTAGGTCGATTTGGGTTTACGAAGTTGTCGAATCCATATGAATCCATGTTGGGAAGGAGGTCCGTGATGCCATTTATCGATGTCGTCCCGCCGGAGAGGGCCACCGGCCTGTTGAAGAAGCTGTACGATGCGGCCATCAGGCGAACCGGACGGATCTGGGGAATTGTCTCTATCCTGAGCCCGAATCCGCCGGCGATGAAGGCTTCGCTGGATTTCTACGGCACGTTGATGCACGGCCCCTCCCCCCTCAGCCGCGCGCGGCGGGAGATGCTCGCCGTCGTGGTCTCGGACGCGAACCACTGCGTGTACTGAATAGGCGCGCACGCCCACGACTGTCACGGATCGCCTTAATCAGGCCAGCCGTGATCGCCATAATGGAGCCACTTGGAAGTGGCAATCTTGGTGTCTGTGGCATGGATTTCGGTGAGCGGTAGCTTTCGCCTTCAAGGATGACGCGATAAGCGCCGTGTTTGAGGCGGTCGAGCGTGGCGGCACTGAGTAGTCGATTTGGGGAGGCGTGCCCCTATTCGGGGAAATCGAGGTTTGAGGTGCCGATGGTGGCGGCACCATTACCGGCTAATCGTCTGGCCAGATGTCTTCCAGTATAATGCGTGATCCCTTTCGTATACCGTTCACCCTGACCTGGGAAGCCCACAAAGGGCGTACAATGTCGTTCATCATGCCATCGGGCACTTCTATGATATGTGCCTCTCTGCCTTCTCCGATGATCTTGATTCTGTTTCTCGCATCGCTCGTCGCGTCTGCGTATCGCAGTACCCCTCTCAACTCGACCGGTTCGGTTTCGAATTCTTTCAATTCTTCATGAACTGGAAGTGGCGGAAATTCAGACGCGGGCGTAGAAACGTCTACGAAGCGTTCCGTGCCGTTTCTCAGTGACGTCAGACCTACCTGGCGGATCCGCTCCCCGTCCGGGGCAATCTTCCTTGAAAGACCAATGAAGTTCCTGAAGTACGCAGGGTCGGATATGCGATTCCGAATCTCTGAAATTCTGGATTGGCTTACCATCTCCATTAAGTCCATGAATTCATCCAGTACGTCATTTGTGGTTAATACCCCTGGCAGAAATAGCTGCCCTGTTGGACGGCCTAACTTCAAAGTCACGGCAAAACTCGCGGCCCTTGGCGTAGAAACGAACAGTTCGTAGTTTTGTGCTATATCCTTTTTAGGTCGCCCTCTTTCCCTGAATGGCTCTTTGCTGCGGCGTTCTACGATACGTTGAATAATCTTTGATGAGTTTTCCACGCGCCCAAAAACCTCACCTTGACTCACCATACCCAGACCCACATGCTGTCCGGAAAGACTCAACTGGATTTCGCCCTCTCCCAGTGATATTCCCCTTAGTTCAAGGTGCCGCCTGAAATTGATCTGCTCCAACAGGTCGCGCAGTTCCTCCGCAATCTGCGAATCCGGCTCACCAGCGAGGGCTTTGCTGGCTAACTGTTCTGCCAGTCGCGGTTTGTTGCAATCCAAAGCAAGCCACCCTGCACTACGGTGTAGTATCGAGTAAGTCGGCTCCACCGGCTCCAACATCCCACCAAGGGCCTTGAGCTCCAAATCCAATGCCTGGTCAAACAACTCCTCTGATCGCTTTTGGTTTCCTCGACGCCGTTCTTGATCGGCGAAAAAAGCCGCTTCCATGGCTTCGTCGTGGTATTTATCAACGGCACTCATTTTTTCTTACCTCTGCGATCGGCGCCCCGAATTCTACGACGATAACGTAAATTTCCAATTTAGGATCATCCGGCCGGTCCGTTTGTCGCAACTTTTCATTTACTCTTTTCTAATGATTCGATTGTCGCCTTTGCGAATACCCGATATTTCCAGACCGGCTTTATTCGCGAAACCCTCATCGGACGTCTTCCCCATCCAATAATCAAAACCTGTCCCCTTCCGGGATTGCCGGACAATTTCATACCCGGTTATCGCCTTCGCGATCAATACTGCAACCCCCACGGCGCCGTACTCCGTAGCATTCTCCGGATCGTTCCATGTCAAACGAGACTGCTCAGTAATACACGGCCAAACAACGGCATAGCAGTTCTTATGGTAACCTCGGACTGTAAGTGCCACACCATGCTCATGTCCCTGAGACTCCATACAAACGCCACCAACTTCGGCCAAGGCTGCACCAACTGCCGGTGAGATCGCAGTTATGGAGCCTTTACCTAACTCATTCAAATCCAGCATTTTCAAATTCCGTGACCATGTAACCTACCAAGGATGCCTGTTGGAGACGACGTCCGTAACCGGACGATTCTGTTGTCACCGACCGATGGTCTTTGAGTTATATTCACGAGCCGAGCAAACGAGAAGCAATAGTGCTATACTACAAGAATCACAGTTAACCTGAGAACATTCTGAAATCCAAAGGAGAGGGGGCTAATGTCAAGAGGCCGGCTTACAGGCACTTCAACATGTCGCGAGGGACCCCGCGCGGATACAGACGAGACCGCAGGGAAGGAATGGGCTAATTAATCCCGTAACCTGACATCCGTACTTAAATCGCGATACGCGATAACAGGTCTGCTTTTGCGCCGGCAGCAAAGATGAATGGAAGTCACGTCAATGTCAACTGTGGAAATGACCGGCGATATCTCATTAGGTCGTGTCTCAAATAAGAGTATAGGCGATTACGTTAATCGTGAATCGGTACTGCACAGAAGTATCTTCGATATGGTGGTACAATACAGAGTCGCAAAGCAGACCAAACCCAATACTGCACATAAGTATAGTATATTTAAAGCGATTGTCAAGGCGTCGATGGATGATCTGAACCTGGCAATTAGAATAATCACAGCTTGATCTGGTTTTGCGGGTCCGTTTTTCTTTTTAACCTATCCATCCTTTTTCAACGGTTTTGGTTTGCCGCATTTTTTGTGTCTTTTGTGCTTTTTGTGGCTTTCTCTGTTTTCGTTTTTTCCTGCGGTTCCATCCTGCTCATCCTGCCTGCCTGTGCGTGTGGCACGCACGCAGACAGGTCCATCCATGTGAGTTGTTTTTGGTTTGATTGCCGAGAGGGAGGTCGCGCGATGCCGTATATCGATGTCATCCCGCCAGATAAGGCCACCGGCCTGTTGAAGAAGCTGTACGACGACGCTATGTCCCGCGGCGGGCGGATTTGGGGCATTATCTCCATCATGAGCCTCAACCCCCCCGCCATGAAGGCTTCGCTGGATTTCTATGGCGTTCTGATGCACGGCCCCTCCCCTCTCAGCCGCGCGCGGCGGGAGATGCTGGCCGTTGTGGTATCAACCACGAATCACTGCGTGTACTGAATACGCGCGCACGCCCACGACCTCCGTGCCGAGGTCGCCAGCGATTTTGGAGTTGAGGACGACGACGAGGCCGACCGGCTGGTCCATCAGTTGGCCGCGGACTGGCGCGGGGCTGACCTGCCCCCCGCCGACCGCGCACTGTGCGCCTTCGCGGAAAAGCTCAGCCTGGATCCGCGGGCTGCAACGGCGGAGGATATAGACGGTTTGCGCGGGCACGGCTTCGACGATCAGGGCATCCACGACGCGACCCAGATCATCGGCTTTTTCAACTATATCAACCGCGTGGCCGATGCGCTCGGCGTCGAACCCGAATCCTTCACTAAAGCGTGGGAAGAATCCGGCGAAGATCCGCAAAGCGAAGTATGAAACATGGATGCACAGGATAAGAACCGGGAAACCCAAATCCCGATTTTCACGTAAACCACAGTATTGGCGCGAATCCGTGGTGCGGATGAAGTCTTGGAGGGCAGATAACGGGCGGGGTGTGAATGGGTGAGATATCAGGGAGGACGACAGATAGCTGAGTGGTCAATCAGGCATCATTCGTGAAAAGCGAGGCGCTCAACGCGAATCTCATCGGCCTTCTGCATTGCCTGAGCAAGATCGTAGGCCGCCTGCATCCGGTACCACGTTTGTGCGCCTCCGCCGAAGGCTTTGTCCAGACGAATCGCCATCTCGGGTGAAATGCCGGTCCGGCCATGCACGATATCGGACAGATGTTTGCGGGCGACACCGAGTTTTTTTGCGGCTGCAGCAACGCTCAGACCAAGCGGTTCCAGGCAATCGTAACGCACCGACAGTCCAGGATGCGGCGGATTTTTCATCGGCATTTTCTCCTCCTAACGACAATGAGTGAAAGATAACGCATCTCCTCGCGGAATCAAAATCCCACATGCTTCATCGGCTGGACAGATGTACTCTCCAGATATTTCGCTGATCCTTTTCTCCGACAGCCGAAGCATGAAAGTAGAGTCGAGATGTGGCGCGGTGGTTTAGGAGTGGCCTATCTGTTTCCGCCCCTTTCGTCTGGCGGTGCCTCAATAGCCGCTCCGTGCTCCGTTTCCACATCCCGCTCGTCGAACCGGACGTGCGGATTTCCCGCATCCGGCTCTCGGACAAGGAGTCATGCGTTCGCCCACGGAAAGTTGCGCTTCTGCTCCTCCAGCCGGGTCAGGCCCAATGTATTGTAGAGGACCTCAGCAGGGAAGCGTGACGTTCCCTTTCCCGGGATTCGGTACTTGTTGCACAACCACCAGCGGAGCCGTTTCCGGGTGTGGCTGTCCACACTCCGGTAGGTTTTGCTGACCGGACCCAGACAGAAGTAGTTGCCCCACCCTGCCAGCTTTCGGTTCAGGTGGGCAATCCGTTCTTGATGGTCTTTCAGCAGCCACCGTCGCGCCGTTGCCTCGCTGATGGCCCGGCAGATGTGCCGGATGGCCTTCTTTGACGGGCGCGTGCCGATATAGGCCTTTCCCGTCTTTGGCGAGTAACAGCGACCGATGGTGTAGCCCAGAAAGTCAAATCGTCCTTCTGGAAGGGTGCATATGCCCGTCTTCTGCTCGTTGACCGTCAGCTTAAGCGCTTTCATGATGGATCGCATCGCGCGCATCGCTTCTTCTGCACTGCCGCGACAGCAGATCACAAAATCGTCAGCGTAGTTGACAATATGAGCCTTCAGGCGTTGCTGATATCCCAGAAGTTGCCACCCCAGAATGAACCGCCGCATATACAGGTTCGCCAACAACGGGGAGATAGGGGCGCCTTGCGGTGTCCCCCTTCCCTGATCCTTGTTCGGCGTCGCTCGACGTTTGCGGCCCCGCTTGTCCGTCTCCTCAATCGGCGCGGTCAGCCACATCTTGATCAGGCGCAGCATTCGCCCGTCCGAGATGCGACGCGCCACCGATTTCATCAACTCGGCGTGCGGGATCGTGTCAAAGTAGCCGCTCAAGTCGGCGTCGATCACCTGCGTGTGGCCACGGTTCACCAGAGTGTGCACGGCCCTTACAGCATCGTGCGCGCTCTTCCTGGGACGGTAGGCATACTGCTGCGCTGGCAGGTCCGCCTCGAAGATCGGCGAGATCACCAGCACCGTAGCGGTTTGCACCACACGGTCCTTCACCGTCGGGATGCCCAGCGGCCTTTGCTTTCCGTTCGGCTTGGGGATATACACCCGACGGATCGGGGAGACCCGATACGATTTGCTCCTTACGGCTTCCGACAGTTCACCTAACCACCGCTCTCGTCCATATGACTCGATATCCTCGAACGTCTCGCCATCCACGCCCGCCGCGCCGCCATTGGCCTTGCAGCTTTGGTACGCGTGCAGCAGGATGTCCTCACGGTTTACCTTGTCATACAGCGCGTAGAATCGGTAATCGGGCGATTCCTTCGCTTTGGCATGCAACGTCCTCTGCAACTTCCGAACCTTGTCTGGAGGTCTTAGGCTCATACCAATCTCCCGGCTCTCGCTCCTTTGACGTTGCCCTTGAACCAAGGCCCCTTTCCTCCACCGGCATTACCCGGCTTCTCCGGTACTACGGGCCTCTCCGCCACCCCACACGGCCCGGCCTGGCCCTCACGGGCTGCCGGTTGGTGTCTATACACCACCGCTGGGGCTTCCCGTGTTGCGTCGGAACTCCTTGTATACGTGCCTTCGCCATTACCCCGGCGGGACCGTTGGATGCGCGCGTTGCTGTCTTTTTCCAACGACGGCGGCCTTCCCCGATCCATGGGCGGGTCGGCTCCCGCATTACCTTTTTTCGAGGCCTGCTCAGCGTTCACTCACGTTTCGGCCCGCATACTCGCCCAGTCGCCTTGCGACCTTCTGCACCGGAGGCTTCGGAGATGTCGTTACCTGCGTCTCCGCTCCGGTTGCTACCGACTGCAGCAACATTTGTCGGGTGGGACTTTCACCCACTGAAGTTCCGCGCCTTTTCACGGCGCACCATGGATGTACAGGATAGGCAGGACAAGGACCAAAAACGACTATGATTCGTGTGACTATAACGATGGGCTGTGATTCGAGGCAAGAGCGGCGAAGCGCGGGGCATGGATGTTTAAGATGGCCGTTGCGGTTAACACGACGCACCTGATATCCGCTGTAGCCCTTCCGCTACCACGCGCCCTGATCATAGAAAATTCAGTCCAGTCACGGTAACCGCAGAACGAGACTGCTTTTTGCCGTGTTTCAGATGGCAAATCGGATTTCGCTCGCCTTTCCTGTCCGCCCATCTGCCTTGGCCGCGGCAATCATAGTTTAATCATAGTAATCACATTATTGTCCTGTTCATCCTGTCTAACCATAGTTTGATGGATTTTTTTTATTTTGGGAATTTACCGTGAATCCATGACGGCGTTCGGGCGTCTGTTTATTAGCAGCCTGTTGACAATGCATCCACCGGGGCCAGCCGGTTTCATGGTTATATTATCCTGTCCATCCTGTATATCCATGTTAACCCCAATTATTCACAAAAAAGGTAGTTTCCTTACCCAAGTCATTGTGTTATATTATGGTTAGCCAAATAACCAAATAACAATGAACTTGGAGGAAACTACCGTGGAAGTTCAAGATAATCAACTCGCACTTCCTTTCGCAAGTGTTTCGGGCAAGCAGGTGGAAGCCGTCTTCGATGGCGGTGTGCTCACCAGCGATATCGGGTTGATGCTGCTTCGAGAGGTGGCGTCCAGAATCGGCATCCTGTCTCGGATCGTCGAGGCGTTAACGGACCGTCGGCATCCAAGTTATGTGGATCACACGATGGTGGACCTGATCAGCCAGCGTGTCTTTCAGATCGCGTGCGCGTATGAAGATGCGAACGATTGCAATGTGTTGCGCGAGGACCCTGCGTTCAAGGCGGCCTGTGATCGGTTGCCGATATCAGGGGCGCCGTTGGCCAGCCAACCCACGATGAGTCGATTGGAAAACGGGATTCGTCGCAGGGACTTATATCGTATTGCCGAGGCCCTTGTGGACGGATTTATCGCGTCCTACGATAGGCCTCCCGACGCGGTCGTTCTGGATATCGATGACACCGATGACGAGGTTCACGGCAAGCAACAGTTGTCGTTGTTCAATGGCTATTACGATGAACGCTGTTACTGTCCCTTGCACATTTATGAAGGCCGGACAGGAAGACTGATCACGACGCTGCTGCGTCCGGGCGCCCGTCCTACCGGCAAACAGATTGTCAGCATTCTTAAGCGACTGGTGAAAATCCTTCGTGAGGCGTGGCCGGACGTGCGACTCTTTTTGCGTGGCGATGGCCATTTTTCCTGTCCTGAGGTCCACGACTTTTGCGACGAGCAAGACGTGTATTTTGTGCTGGGACAGACGGGCAATGCCAGGCTTGCACAACGGGGACACGCGTTGATCGAGCAGGCAAAGGCCCAGTATCGGGAAACCGGACAGCCCGTGCAGTTATTTACCTGTTTCGCTTACCAGGCAGATACTTGGGCCGTGCCAAGGCGCATCATCTACAAAGCTGAAATCACCGCTTCCGGACAAGCCAATACACGCTTTGTCGTCACCAACCTGAAAAGTAGCCAGCCCTCATTCATCTACAAAACCGTCTATAGCGCGCGCGGCAGGATGGAAAACTTCATCAAGAATCACAAAACCTTCCTCCATTCCGATCGTACCTCCTGTCACACCTTCGAAGCCAATCACTTCCGTCTCTTCCTGCATAGTGCCGCTTATGTCTTGATGCAGACCCTTACCGAAAAAGGACTCCGGGCGACCCAATGGACGCACGCCCAGTTTAATACCATTCAGAATCGCATTCTCAAAGTCGCCGGGAGAGTGTCCGAACTCAAAACCAAAATCAAACTCCATTTGCCAACATCATTTCCCTTGAAACACCTCTATGACACCATCCTCTGTAATTTGGCAAAGGCATATCCATAACGCCGTTTCACCACCGCCGATCCATCCCTTTCTCATCGCCACCAAGTAAGACCAAGGCATCCGTCTGTCCTTTCCAACCACAAATCAAAGCACTCGACACCCCTCAATGCTGACGGCACACCCAAAATTACTCATCATCGCGTCACCAACACGTCATTCGACTATTTTCCCTTCTACAGATCACTTTCTACTTCCAAAAACACTGTTCCGTTCAGTTTCATGAATTAGTCAGGTTAATTCTTCGAATCGGAAATGCGGGAGCCGGTGATGAGCAGACAGTTGACGGCATTTATCGAGCGGGTCGGCGACGGGTATGTCGCGCTCTGCCCCGAGTTGGACATCGCGAGCCAGGGGAACACGATAGCCGAATCGAAGGAAAACCTGAAGAAAGAACTGGAATCGTTCCTCGAGACGGCGTCAATTGCAGAGATCAAATTCCGGCTGCGCGAGTGAGTCTACACGACGAGGATAGAGGGCAGGGATTGTCCAGGTGCATTGATGGCGATCCTAACGACAACAGCATGTGACATGGTTGAACAGGATAGTCAGGATTAAAACCACAATTCCACAAACGATGTCGGTTGTTTCCTGTTGTTTTTGTTGACAGGTATTTTTTTATTGACTATAATGATCATAGTCATAACTATAGTCATTTACTTGGCCGAGGGGAGAGCATGAATTCCATTTCAAAGAGCAAGCTGAAAGCCAACATGCTCCGCATCTTTCGCGAGCTTGAGAAATCCGGCGAAGAACTGATTGTCACGGATCGCGGTCGCCAGGTGTTGCGCATTCAGCCTGTATCGAAAAAGAAGACCGTGGACGACGTGTTTGCCGCGCTTCGGAGCCGGGTCGTCTTTCGCGAAAACGCGGGTCCGGCCGTCGGTCGAGAGAAAGGACCGTGATGCTCCTCCTGGACACGTCGCCCCTGCTGTTCTGGACCCTGGACCCCGATCGGCTGTCTGCAGCCGCGGCGCAGGCTGTATCGGATGCAGGTCAAATCGCCGTCAGTGCGGTATCGATTTGGGAAATCGGTACCAAAGTTAAGAAAGAACAACTGGTTATGCCGATATCGGTCCGCGAATATACCGATAGACTCGAGCAGATCGACCGCTTCGAAATCCTGCCCGTCTGCGCGCGGACCCTGATCCGGAGCGTCGAGCTCGACTGGGACCATCGCGACCCTGCCGATCGGATCATTGTCGCAACCGCCAGCCTGAACGCCTGCCCCATCGTCACCTCCGATTCAATAATCCAGGCGTTCTATTCACAGACCATCTGGTAAACCTGGATTGACGACGCCCCACCATCGAGAGCAACACCCAACTTTACATGGATGCACAGGATAAAGACCAAGAATCGAAACGTCGCGCAGATCGCGATTACATCCTGTCCACCGTGTCCAACCGGTTTCCCTAATCACACAAAATACATTAATCGCGTGACCTATGACTAATTGACAGTATACCCTTTAGATCCACGTTTGTCGGTGTTGGTTTGAGAACTTCCCGTGTGTCCGCAACGGCTCCGGGAAGTCTTCTTTTCAGCAGAGTTAATCAGCGAACGCCGGTCTTGCAGTTCATGGTTTCCGTCCTGTTCATCCATGTAAGCCGCGCGTGCCTTAATCACAGTCGTTCTTTTCCCCTTTTCACCTGGGAATTCACGAGGTATATTCAAAGCGATGACAACGCGAGATTTTACCGCAACCACGTTCGTCGTTCAGGACGGCAGGACGTTGTTGCTATTCCATAAACGGCTTCGCCTGTGGCTTCCGCCGGGCGGACATATCGATGAGGACGAACTGCCGTGCGATGCGGCGGTCCGTGAAGTGCGGGAGGAGTGTGGGCTGGAGGTGGCCCTGCTCTCGCCCCGGTACCCGATGGGGACGGTGGAGGTGCTGAGCCGGCCCGAATGTATCTTGCTGGAACAGATCTCGGCCGATCACCAGCACATCGACCTGATCTATTTCGCGCGGGTGACCGGGGGCAGTCTGAAGGTGGCGGCCTCCGAGGCTGAGGGATACCGCTGGTGCGCCCCCGAGGACCTGGAGGAAGAAACGATCGCGGAAGACATACAGCGGCTGGGAAAAATGGCGATCGAGGCCGTGGAAACCCGAGGAACAAGCACACGCGACGTGTAATCGATGGATATGAACCGTTTGAGATTGCCCGATCAAGGGCGTTGATGGGTCCTGGTTGAAGCGCTCGAGAGGAACGACATGCCGTTGGCCAACGCGGTGGTGGACGATATCCTGGAACTGATCGGCGAGACGCCGATGGTGCGGCTGAACCGGCTCGTGGAACCGGGCATGGCCGAGGTGGCCGTTAAAATCGAGGCCGCCAACCCCGTGGCTTCGGTGAAGGACCGGATTGCGGATGCGATGATCGAGGCGGCGGAACGGGACGGCAGCCTGAAGCCGGGCATGACAATCGTGGAGCCGACCAGCGGGAATACGGGCATCGGCCTGGCGCTGGTGGCGGCGGCGAAGGGATACCGGCTGGTCCTGACGATGCCGGATTCCATGAGCCGCGAAAGGCGGGATCTCTTGCAGAGCTTCGGCGCCGACGTGGTGTTGACGCCGGGCGCGAAGGACATGCAGGGCGCGGTGGACGAGGCGGAGCGTATCGTGCAGGAGGACCCCGCCGAGACGTTCATGCCGCAGCAGTTCGCCAATCCGGCGAATCCGGAGGTGCACCGCCGCACAACCGCGCGTGAGATCCTGGAATCGGTGGAGGGGCGGCTGGACGCGTTCGTGGCCGGCGTGGGAACGGGCGGCACCATCACGGGGGTGGGCGAGGTGCTGAAGGCCGAACTGCCCGGGATGCTGGTCGTTGCGGTGGAACCGCAGCGGTCCAACGTGCTGTCCGGCGGAGCGCCCGGGCTTCACGATATCCAGGGCATCGGCCCGGGATTCGTTCCCGGGGTCCTGAACATGGAGATCTACGATCGCGTAATCTGCGCGACCGAGGCCGATGCGTTCGAGACCTCCAGGCGGCTGGCGGCCGAGGAGGGAATCCTGAGCGGTATATCGGCGGGTGCGAATGTCTGGGCCGCGCTTCGGGTGGCGGAGGAGTTGGGCGAAGGCCGGCGCGTGGCCACGGTGATCTGCGACTCGGCGGAACGATATTTCAGCGTGCCGGGTTTCATGGAACACGATGAGACCTGACCGCCAGGTCCCTGAACGGGCGCGGATTTCGACCGTTCCCCGAACCGTTCGACCTTCGGATTTCGATCGACCTTATGAACTGGCGCGTCGGAAAGTGCCGGTTCCCTGATTTAAGGAGATTTTGATGCCCATCGACCCCCAACCCTCGTGGCGTGATGGTATACGCAGCCTCCATCCGGATGAATTCGGGAGTCTGTGCGAACTGGTCGGCACCGTGTTCCGGCCCGGCCTGGCGGAGGAATACCCGCACTTTTACACGCCGGCGCACGCCGGGGAAATGCGGGTGGTGGTGGTGGATGGGCGGGTCGTGTCGCACATTGGTGCGCTGCGGCGGAACGCGTCCATATTCGGATGCACGGCGCGCGCGTCGTCTCTGGGCGGGGTGGCCACGTACGAAGAACACCGCGGCAGCGGCTACGCGACCGCCCTGTTCGAGGACACGATGCGGGTCTGCAGGGAGGACGGGGTGGACTTCATGCTGGTATCCGGGTATCGCAAGATGTACCACCGGTTCGGGTGCCGCTACGTCGGGCGCGACTGGAACTTCTCGCTCACGGCGGAACGAGCCGGAGATTTCGACGACGACGGCGTGGAACTCATCGAGGCCTCCCCGGACGACGTGCCCGAGATGGCTTCGGTCTACCGGGGGGAGCCCGTGCGGTGGATACGGCCCCCTTCCGACTACGCCCATGCCTTCAACGGCTTTGTCATGAACCGCCCGGCGCTGGTGTTCAAAGTGTGTGAAGCCGGGATGATGCGGGGATACATGATCGTGCAGCAGCCCAGCGACGGCGACGACAGGATACCGGTGCAGGAGGCCGCGGGAGACCGGCGGTGTCTGACTGGCGCCCTGGGCAAGCTGATCCGGACGCTGGGCCTCCGGGCGCTCAGCCTCCACGTAATGGGCTGCGATCGGTGGTTTCAGGATTGCCTTCAGGCCAGAGGACTGACCGGTGCGCCGGCCAATTCGTCCGGGACGGTCACGCTGATCAATTTCGTCCAGTTCATGGAGCGGATGCGGCCCTATTTCGCGGAGGTGGTGGGAGAGACGGAGGCCCGGAGCCTGGTCTTTCAGGAGCAGGGAGATGAAATGATCTTCAACTATGGTGGCGACCGCGTGGTGGCGCCCGACCAGGGGGCGGCGGTGCAGTTGATTTTCGGTACGCTGGATAGGGCCGAAGAGGCGCTGCTGAAATCCGGAGGCCGGGCAGGCGAGGTTCTGGCGGAGGTGTTTCCGATTCCGGCCCTGTGGTACGGCGTGAACTATCTATAACTGCATTGGCTGCAGCACGCCACGGGCGCAGTTCGCGATCATTCCCGGCCCCGGTCGAGCAGGACCGGGGCTCTTTGCATGGTGCAATTCCGGGTTCGCGAAGATGTCGAGTCGTCCTGGTCGGGGACGGCCGGGATGCCGAAGCTCAACTGGCGGCGAGGGTCGGCCGCTGGGTGCGGTACGGCGGTTCCAGCACGGCGCGCTGTTGAGGCGTGAATTCCTCCAGAACCTCCTCAACGCCCTGCGGCACGTGGACTCTAGAATAGGTCAGCGGTCCCGGCGCGTACTTGTACAGAATGGAACGACGCTGGTGTTCGGCCGCCCAGGGCATCGTGCCGTGCGTTAGGGCTTCGGTGAAAATAACGGCCGAGCCGGCCTTCGCTTCCACCTGCCGCACCACGCCGATGTTTCTATCCAGAAGGGCGACGCCCCGCGGGGTCGGGTAGTTGGATTTGTGGCTCCCTGGAATGCAGGCGAATCCCCCGTCTCCCGGGCCGCAGTCGGTAAGGATCCAGGATACAACGCTAAGGCCGCAACGCATCTTGCCATTGTGAAACTGGTAGAAATGGGTCAGGTCATCCGTGGTGCCGCCGCCGTGAAGCACGTGTCCTTCGGTTCCCTTGCGCATCATGATTCCATAAAGGTGATCCAGGCGGAAACCCTCCCGCAGCAGTTCGTTGAGATACGGTACGATAACGGGATGAGCCAGGAGATCCCTGAAGGGTTGGCACCAGGGCTTCGGCCACGTCAGCATGTCGCCGAGATCGCCACGACCCTGCTCACCCTTAAGCGTCCTGGATTTACCCGAGAGGGATTGTTCTCCCGACCGTTCACGAATGCGGTCGACGTTCCGGTCTATGGCTTCGTTGCATGCGGCGACCTCTGCTGAGGAGAGGGCGTTCTCAACGACGAGATAGCCATTGAGATCAAAAAAATATCTCTCTTCGTCGTCCATTGCGGTCTCCTTTTCCGGTTTGGAGGCAGAAATTCCACCACCCCCTGACGTCCCTTATTCCCATGCCCTTTTTCTTGTATCGCCCAAGAAATAGGTTGTCGAAGTGACCTGTCGAAACAGTCCTTTCTGAGCGAGCCCCCGTTCCGTTTATGTGCGAGATACGCCGAGAATGTCGTCCAGCTTCTCCGACACGTCTGCGGGGATGTCGACGCTCACGCCTTCGTCGTACTGGCGTCTCCAGTTCGTCAGGTGGGACTCGCCGATGTGGACGGAGATCGGTTCGCCACCCGGCCACCGCGTGAATGCGAGGCGCTTCACCCTTCCGGCAATCAGCTCCTGCTGGATGCAATTCAGGATGCGCGCATCGGGGAGGTCGCACTGAAAACCCCGGAAGGCGACCTGTACCGGAGAAATGTCCATGATTTCGGTTTCCGTTAGTGCGTCGGGTCGTAGAATTCGCTGTCTGTTCGAACGACTTGCGGCAAAAGATAGCTATGTGTATGTGCGCATACAAGAAAATTGTGCGCGGTAAGCGGATGGCGCGCAATTCCGGACCTGGGACGGGTCCCGCGCCGGCAGCGCGTGTTCCGGTTGACAGGCCGGAATGCGGAGGCGTATACTGGACACCGACGGAATCTCGGAAGAAATCCAGGGAACATCGCGGTACCGCATGGTTCCTGAAGGCGGACCCCCGCAGCGGGCGGTCCATCCATTAACCACGGCAAAAGGAGTACCCTATGGTTCTTCTCGGCAGCGGTGAATACCAGTATGAGGAACGATCCGATTGGGCGCGTCTGCCCGACGGCTGGCGATTTAAAGAGGTGGTGGATATGGTGGTGGATTCAAACGACCGGGTGTACGTGTTCAACCGGGGAGAACATCCGGTCATCGTGTTCGACCGGGATGGGCAATTTCTGGCCTCCTGGGGCGAGGGCCTGTTCGTGCGCCCCCACGGCCTGACCCTGGGTCCAGACGGGAGGTTGTATTGCGTGGATGACCAGGGGCACTGTGTTCGTAAGTGCACCCTCGACGGCGAGGTGTTGATGGTCATCGGCACACCCGGGCGGGGCGCCCCGGCCCAGAGCGGACTGCCGTTCAACCAGCCCACCAAGGTGGCCTTCGATCCGGCGACGGGAGATCTCTTTGTCTCGGACGGTTACGGCAACGCGCGGGTACACAAGTATACCGCCGACGGCGAACATCTGTTCTCGTGGGGAGACTACGGAACGGATCCCGGGCAGTTCAACCTGGTGCACAGCGTCTGCACGGACAGCCACGGATCGGTCTATATCGCCGACCGGGAGAACCACCGCGTTCAGGTGTTCGACGCCCAGGGAAACTATCTCACACAGTGGAACAATCTTCACCGACCCTGTGGCCTGCATATTGACGACGACCTCGTCTACGTCGGACAACTCCCCACGCAACTCGACGTTAATGCGACCTATCCGAACGTGGGCTCATGCGTGAGCATACATGATCTGACGGGCAGGCGCCTGGCCAGGCTGGGAGACCCACTGGCCGGCGAGGGTCCCGGCCAGTTCACGGCTCCGCACGGGTTGGCCGTGGATTCGCGAGGGGACATCTACGTTGGAGAAGTGTCCTGGAGCGCGTTCGGTTCACAGCTGGATCCACCCAGAGAAATGCGCAGTTTCCGCAAACTGGTCCGCGTCTGACGCCAACTGCCGACACCCGAAGAGCGCATTGGCCCGCCCATGCCGACCCTGATCAAATCGAAGCTACTCATCGCCGACCCCGACGCACCACCCATACTTGGCGGTATCGTGATACTCGACGGCGAGCGCGTTCTGGGCGCGGGAGCGCCGTCGATCCTGAACGTGGATCCAACGTGGGAAACGCTGGACTGGTCTTCGTGGACGGTGATGCCGGCCCTGATAGACTCCCATGCCCACATTACGGCCAACAACCGCTTCCGCGTTCCGCTGAACGCCCACTTCGAACTGGATCCGACAACCGCGGTCCTGCGTGGGGCGATGAACCTCAGGAGCGACCTGGCCACCGGGGTGACGACGATGCGGACACTTGGAGATCGTCCGGGCGTCGAAAAGCCGTTTCAGGAGGCGATCGAACGAAAAGAGACGGTGGGACCCCGGCTGAGGGTATGTGTACGGGCGCTGCGTCCGACGAAGGGCACAGCGCCCTTTCTGTCTTTTCCGGCCGACGGCCATGCGGAACTGGACGTCCGGATCCGTGAGAACGCGTCGCAGGGTGCGGATTGGACGAAACTGTTTATCACCAACGTGAGAGAAGGCGATACGTTCGCGGACTATCTCCGCGGAGACCTTACGGACGTGGCGGCCTACTCCCGAAAGGAGATCGAGGCGGCCATCGGCGTCTCGCATAACCTGGGGATCCCGGTTGCCGCCCACGCGATCGGCGGGCCGGCCATGCGGTGGGCGATGGCGGCCGGGATCGACAGTATCGAACACGCCAATCTGCTCGAGGCCGAGGACGTGGAAGGGTTCGTGAAGTCCGGCGCGTACCTGAGCGATCCCAATCTTCAACTGTTCTTCGACCGGGAGGTCGGATTCGAATCCTTCGAGACCTGGCGCCTGGATTGGTGGCGGCGCCGCGTGGAGCGTGCAAGGGAACGCACGTCGCGCTACCTGCCGGAAGCCGTAGATGCCGGGGTGCAGGTCTGCCTGGGAACGGACAGCACCCACGCGACGTTGTGGCGGGAGGCCAGAGCGCTTGCGGACCTCGGCGTTTCAACCGCCGACGCGATCAGGGCCGTGACGACGAATACGGCCCGGATGCTGGGTATGTCGGATCGGCTGGGGCGGCTCGCGCCCGGCTACCTGGCGGACGTGATCGCCGTGGAAGGAAACCCCCTGGATGAAGTGGCGCATTTGCGGGAGGTCCGACGCGTGATGAAAGCCGGCGAACGAGTCGAGAACCTCCTGTCCGGTGCGAGTTCGGTGTTTACCGATTAGCGCTGTAAAGTGCGCATGGTCCGCGTATGCCGAGGTGGCCGGCTGAGGAAGCGCCGTAAAGGCCGCGCGTTGCTCCGCGGCTCTGAGATCCAGTTTCTTCTGATGGCGCAGGAACCGGTTCTTCTCGAACAAGCTCACCGCTTGTGCCGTGTCCATGGGTTCGCTCTCACGTCATTCAATCACAATCGAAGAATGCACGGTTCGAGATTTAACCAAAAGGGGCCGAATTCTTCGGAATTGTTTTATGAAAACCCGGTACTTGCATTCACCCTTCTATTGGAAGGATCTTTCCGTACGACCCTGCCGCTCTGAAAACCGTTTTCAGTGAGCGGCGTCGGAATGGACGGGAGAGGACGCGCGGAGCCCCGTAGAATGGGGCGCCGCTGTTTTTTGTCTTGTCGGAACGGTGTTTGCTTCATTCTATTGCCGGAAATCGGCTTGATTCGACGAAACACAAGACGGAACAGGATATTTAGGGAGACATTGTACAGTAAATCGGCGTCTCCACGCGGACAGCCAGGTGGTTCAAGAACCGCCCCTACGAGAGTTATGCATCCGCGAATTGACATCGCCACGCAGTATCGCTGTCCGCTGCATTCTTCTCCCGATATCGAGGGCTTCCAGCCCTCGAAGCGCCGTCACTGCACACGTAGGGGCGACTCTGAGAGTCGCCCATATAGCGGCGTTGATATGGGCAAATGACAACGCCAGGCCGTATTGCAAGCCGGTTCAAGCTGACAGCTGAACGCTGACTGCTGACAGCTTGTTTTGGGCATCCGTCCACTTCAGTAAGGAAAACGAAAATATGCAAGCGGTGGCCCGGCGCAGGGGAATCGACGGTGTCGCGGATGTGGATCTGCCGCGGGAAAAACTGGAACGGCTTGGCGCCGAAGCGCTGAGGCACGAGGAATTGCTGGCGGTCCTTCTTCGGACGGGGTATGAAGGCAAGAATGTGCTGGAGGTTGCCGGGGAGATTCTGAAACAGCATTCACCGCAAGCGCTCATGGGGATGGGACTGGCGGAACTGACGGCTATCAAGGGCATTGGAAGGGCGAAGGCCGCGGGCCTTGTCGCCGGGTTCGAACTGTCAAGACGGGCATTGAACCAGGGGATGGGCATCGAACCTTCCATCACGAAACCGTCCGACGCAGTGGGGCTGCTCGCGGAATTCAAGGATCGCAGAAGAGAGCATTTCGTTGCGGTCTTTCTGAATGCCCGGAATCAGGTCATCTGCAGAGAGGAGGTCTCGGTGGGATCGCTGAACGCGTCGCTGGTTCATCCTCGCGAGGTATTTTTTCCCGCCGTGGGCTCGTCCGCGGCCAGCGTCATCCTGGCGCACAACCACCCGTCGGGTGACGTGACGCCGAGCAGGGAGGACATTGAACTGACCCGCCGGATGGTGCAGGCCGGCGAGATAATGGGCATCGAGGTACTGGACCACATCATTCTGGGCGCGGAGCGGTTCCTGAGCATGAAGGAGGCGGAACTGTTCTGACAAAATGGAAACGGAAGCGTCGATACAGGGGTCGGAACGCAGCGTGGCCTGACCCCTGCCCGAAACCCGCGCCTTTATCCCGTCCAAGGGCCGCCGGATGCGGGGCGTGCCGGTCCGGACGCGCACGGCGGGATTGTGTTCTGTTTCGCATGACCGCACACCTTGCGTTATATTGTCACCGAAGGTACCGTGGTTCTTTCCGCAAGGTTTCCGTGCGGCGCGATGACCGATTGCCGCCACCCGGCCGGGGAGGTGTGTTTTGGCCGTGATCACACTGACAACGGATTTCGGGCTTCACGATGCGTACGTGGCCGCGACGAAGGGGGCGATGCTCGCTGTCTCGCCGGATGTCTCGCTGGTGGACGTCTCCCATCAGATCCCTCCACAGGACGTGGCCTCGGGTGCCTATATCCTGTTCAGTGCATACCGCTATTTCCCGGCGGGAACCGTTCATCTTGCAGTCGTCGATCCGGGCGTGGGAAGCGCCCGCCGCGCGATTGCGGTGGAAACGCCGGATTACCGGTTTGTCGGACCCGACAACGGATTGTTCAGCGGGGTGTTCCAGCGAGAGCGGAAGTGGAATGTCGTTGAGATCAGGAATGCGGCGTTTTTCAGATCCACCGTGAGCCCCACCTTTCACGGCCGGGATATCTTCGGCCCGGTCGCAGCGCATCTTTGCAGCGGAGTCCCGGTGGCCAAACTGGGGCCACCGGTTACCGATCCGATTCGCCTGGATTTCTGGACGGTTCAGGAGCGCGACGATGTGGTTGAAGGGCGGATCGTACACGTCGATCGTTTCGGAAATGCGATCAGCAATGTTGGCAGGCGGCGCGTGGGTGACGGCGAGGTCCGCGTCCGTGTCGGAGAAAACCTGTTTGAAGGTATCTGCCGCACGTACACAGACGTTCCTGAGGGCGAGGCGCTGGTGTTATACGGAAGCGAGGATACGCTGGAGATTGCGATAAACAGAGGCAACGCAGCGGGAAAATTGGGGTTACGGCGAGGCGATCGGGTAACCGTGGATCTCACATAACACTAAAAATCCGCATTTCTGTCAGGGCAGTAGTTCGAGCAGGTCCGACAGGCGGTTCAATTCGTGGTCCGGGCGTTCCTCGGGGGTTCGCGGGCGCTGGTTTTTTTGTCTGCCGAAACACAGGCGCGCGGTGCGCATTCCCAGGCGTTTGGACGCTGCGATTTCCGAATTCAGTTTGTCCCCGACCGAGAGAAACCGCGCGGGTGGAAGCCCGAGACTGCGAGCCGCCCGTCGTAGCGCCTGGTCTTTCAGGGGAACGCGTCGGTCGTCGTGAAAGAAAAGCGTGCCATCTTCCTGGTCAAAATAGGCGCATAGCCCGAGGCGGCGTATTTTCTGGCGCTGCCGCTCAGGGCGGCCGGTCGTCACAAGGCAGATCCGGTACTTCCTGGCCACGAGCTCATCCAGCGTCGGGAACGTGTCCGGAAAGGGCGTAATGTCTTCCACCTGGACCCGGTTGTAGGCCGAAAGCGCGCGTTCCACAACGTCGGCGGACAATTCGTGGCGGCGGGCGATTTCTCGAATGGAGTCGGAGGAACTGAATCGGTCAACCAGTTCCGCCTGCAGGTGATGCAGCACCGACGCGGTAGAATCCGGGAGGGCCTCCGCAAGTGTTTCAGCCGCACGGCGGCGCGCCGGTTCGGTCAACTGACCGGTGCAGTCGTACAGGGTGTCGTCCAGGTCGAAGATGACGGCTTCAATCCGGTGCCGAGCCATTGCCCAACTCCCCGTAGTCCGGCACTTCCAACCCGCAATAGATCCGGCATACGGCGTCTGCCACCCTGTCCGGATTGTGGCTGATAAAGTCTCCCGCACGGCGGCTCTTCACCTCAGACGTATAGTCCTCCAGAAGATCCGTAACCGTGCAGGTTACCAGACGACGGATCTCATCGGGATCGCACGACACGGGTTCTTTGCCATCGTTAAGGTAGGCATTCAACACCCGCCGCCATTCCCGGCCTCCGGGCCGGTGGAATGCTTCCGGATCCTGCACAAGCATGTGGTCCAGGAAGCCGTTATGCCTTTCCTGGAAGTGGCGCAGGATGGCGCGGAGATGATCCGATGCGCTAAATCTGTCGGTCTGCCCCGGCTGGGTCACAATGTTGCAGACGTAGAAGGTCTTTCCGTGGTGACGGGCGCACAGGGCCCGCCTGATGTCCGGAACGAGCAGATTCGTAATCACGCTCGTGAACAGGCTGCCGGGGCCGAGCACGACAATGTCCGCGTCCGCGATGGCCTGCACGGCGCCACGCGGCGCACGGGCTTCGTTCCTGGCAGGGCAAAATTCCATTCCGGGCCTGCCGTGAACCTCGACCTGGCCCGTTTGGGAATCGTCTTTTCGATAGAGGGCGCCGTCCGAATGTTGCAATTCCCGAAGGATCTCGCTGTTGGCGACAAGGTACGCGTGTTTCAAAGGGGGTTTGCCGGTCTTGCGCACCATCCACTCTGTATACCGCTGTTCGCCATTCTCGAGTTCGGCGCAAATGTCCACGTTCTGGTTGGTGGCGGGAAAGACCTCCCCGCGTATACGCAGCATATCGCCGGCTGTCTGGATGGCTTTCTGGAAATCCCCGAGCTGCTGGGTTAACGCGGCGATCAGGAAGTTGCCAATATTGTCGTTTCGGAAGATCCCGGCTTCCCGCTCACTATCCGGAAACCTGTGTTGGAAAACCCGGGTGAGTCCATGGGAGACCCGCCGCCGATCGGCGAGCGCGGTGAGTGCGTTGCGGATGTCGCCGGGCGGTTGCACACCCAGATTCCAGCGTATGCGCCCCGATGACGCCCCGGTGTCGGTAACCGCCACCACGGCCGTGGGGCTGTCCGTATAGGTCTGGATGCCGCGCAACACGATGGGAAGCCCGGTGCCGCCGCCGAGCGCGGCCACTTTCAGCCGACGCCGGTCCTTGTCCATTCGGGCCAAATGGATCAGGGTTGACAACTGAGGGAGGAGCCGGATCTGGTGGGTTGGCCTGTCGCCCTCTCCGGGTTCTTCCTCGGCGTATCTTCCACGTCGCATCCAGACCGTTGTACATCCGAGACGGTTGCCCGCCCGGATCTCATCCTTAGCCCGGTCGCCCACGCAGACAACTTCCTCGGGAGAGAATTTATGGTCTTTGATGAGCTCGGCGAACCAGTAGTCGTGAGAAGGCGGACCCTGGTTGACAATTCTGTGGAAATAGGGCGCAATGTTCAGAAGGTCAATCTTGTTTTTCTGCCGTAGAGTTCTTCCGAATGTTACCAGAAAAAGCTGGCAGCCCGCGCCGCGAAGTTCCTGGAGGGTCAGGACCGCGCCTGGAAAAAGCTTAACATCTTCAACGGCCTCGCTGTTGTATACGTATTCGAGCTCCGCCACGAAGGCTTCGATGGAATCGGTGTCTTCCAGGCTTCGATGGTTGGGACGCTGTCTGTTGATATAGGCGGCGAGTCGATCGGGTTTGTCGCGCTGGAGGGCTTTTGCGATGTCGTAGAAGGCGAAATAATACGGAGACGAAGAATAATACGGCCCATGCCGCAGTTCCAGGTCGTTGATTCGGCTGAGGGCGTAGGATTCGGAGGCGAAAAATCCATGGACGTACAGATGGCGGGCGACCCGTTTTCGGGCGGCCTGAACCAGTGGATCCAGATCGAAGAGCGTACCGTCCAGATCGAAAATGATCGCGCGGGTGTTTTTCATGGATGTCGATTGGGAGGGGGCGTGGCCATGCAGATGGGGGGAGACGGAAACAGCGGGTTTCGCGGACCATCCACGGACGATCACGTCGAATGTGAGAATGTATTGTTAACAGGCTGCTTATGCAAGGCATTTTTCATCATTCCAATGGTGGCGAGACGAAAATGGACGCTTTCAAACGCTTACTTCAATCCCTCCGGGAATCCGTACTCGGGTTCGTATACCCCCCGCACTGTCTGCTGTGCCGAACGCCGCTGGACGAATCAGACGGTCTATGCCACGCGTGCTGGGAGACACTGGGCATCATCAATGGCCCGCGGTGCGGCCGTTGCGGATGTCCCGGGCATTCCTATCCATGCGTGAACTGCGCGGACAAGGATTTCGTATTTTCCCGGTTGTATGCGCTCACGCCGTTCAGTCAATCGGTGCAGCGTCTGGTTCACATGTTGAAATACCAGGGCCAGACCGTCGCCGGTCAGACCCTGGGCCGTGCATTGGGGCGGATGCTGGCGGGTGAACCGCTTACGGCGGCCCGGCCGGTCGTGGTGCCCGTGCCCCTTCACGGGAGCAGGCTGCGGGAACGGGGCTACAACCAGAGTGTGTTGATTGCCCGGGCCCTGGCACGGGTGATGGATGTGTCCGTTGAGGAACGGGCGCTGAAGCGTGTACGTGCCACGGACACCCAGACGACCCTGGATTCGGCGGAACGCGGCGCGAATATGGAAGGGGCCTTCCGCGGACGCCGGAACGATCTGGTCAGAGACCGCCAGGTTCTGCTCGTGGACGATGTGGTTACCACGGGGGCCACGGCCAATGCATGCGCCGCGGCGCTGCTGGAAGCGGGCGCATCCGAAGTCGTCGTGGCGGCCTTGGCATGTCCGTACTTTGACGCGAAAAAAACGGGTGCCAGGGTGGACGACCCGGGCTCCCACCTTTTCATCTAACGCGTTGATTCCAAACACTTTGACAAAAAAAACAGCTTGACACTAAGCGAGGGATGTCTTAAATTTACTCTTTCCCAACCGGTAGTTTTTCGGGTAGGAAGCCGTGCAAACGGACCCCATCCGTGCGACAATTCATGCGTTACAATCGGACCTCGTGTTCTGTCCCGGAAATAGATTGCCTAAATTCGGCCGCGGAGTCGCCCGGCTGGCATCCCTTCGACAAGCTCAGGGCGGCGCCTTCGACAGGCTCAGGAACCGGCGCCTGAGCGAGGCGACCTGGGCAAGGTCGGCGAGTGATGGCAACGCTGCGAGACGGGATGAATCGGCCTGCCTGTGCGTGCTGTCTCACGCACGCAGACAGGCGGATGATTGGTGACATATTTCTGGGACGGGACACTGGCGCGGAGCGCACCTATGGCGATCAGGCGTGTTGGCATTTTAACCGGCGGCGGCGATTGCCCCGGGCTGAATGCGGTAATACGTGCGGTTACGCGGAAGGGGATAGACGCGTACGGATACGAGATCGTGGGCGTTCTGCTGGGTTGGAGGGGTATGCTCGAGTCGGTTTCCACGCCGCTGGACCTGAATGCGGTCTCGGGTATTCTGCCCAGAGGAGGGACTATTCTGGGCACGTCCAGGACCAACCCGTATAAAGAGCCCAACGGCAGCAACATGGTGAAACAGAATTTTGTGAAGATGGGGCTGGATGCGCTGATTGCCGTTGGCGGAGACGACACGGTCGGCGTGGCCAGCAGGCTGTACGAAGACGGTCTAAACGTAATTGGCGTGCCAAAAACCATCGATAACGACCTGGACGGCACGGACCAGACCTTCGGCTTCGATACGGCAATCAATATTGTCACGGAGGCCATCGACAGGTTGCATACCACCGCCGAGTCCCACAATCGCGTGATGGTCGTAGAGGTGATGGGACGCCACGCGGGATGGATTGCCGTCGAGGCCGGCATTGCAGGCGGCGCGGACATGGTCCTGATTCCCGAAAAGCCGGTCGAACTGGAGATGGTCTGCGCCTCCATCCAGAAACGCCACGACCGCGGAAAAACCTTCAGTATCGTGGTGGTTGCCGAGGGCGCCAAGTTGTCCGATGAATCCCACGTCCTTCAGTCCGAGGAACGCGATGCCTTCGGCCACGTCCGTCTGGGCGGGATTGGAATCGTCCTTGGCGAAGAAATTGAAAGACGAACGGGGTTTGAAACCCGGGTGACCGTGCTGGGCCACATCCAGCGCGGAGGCAACCCCACTGCGTTCGATCGGGTCCTGGGTACCCGCTTCGGCATTGCTGCAATCGACCTGGCGCACGCCGGAGATTTCGGAAATATGGTGGCGCTCCGGGGTACGGATATCGTCCCGGTGCCGCTGAAAGAAGCGGTATCGAAGCTGCGCACCGTGGATATGAACCTGTACGATATCGCCAGGGTCTTTTTCGGCTGACCGAGACATTCAGCGGTGACGGGTTTTAAATTGACCTGGAGGTAGACAAATGGCGATCAAGGTGGCCATTAACGGATTCGGGCGAATAGGCCGGCTGGTATTCCGGGCGGCGATGCGCAGAGCCCGCATCGACGTGGTGGCGGTGAACGACCTGACCGACGCCGGTACGCTGGGACATCTGCTGAAGTACGACTCGATACACGGAAGATATCCAGGTCATATCGAAATCAGGGAAAAATCGCTGGCCGTGAACGGCAACGAGGTCATCGTGCTGGCGGAACGCGACCCGGTGATGCTGCCGTGGCGGTCTCTCGGGGTGGACGTGGTGATCGAGTCCACCGGGTTCTTCACGGATAAAGACAGCGCCGGCAAACATCTCGACGCGGGTGCCGGGCAGGTGATCATCTCGGCTCCGGCCAGGGGCGACGTGCCTACGGTGGTGATGGGCATTAACCATGAGACATTGAACCCGCACGACAGGGTGATTTCCAATGCTTCCTGTACCACCAACTGTCTGGCCCCTATGGTGAGCGTGTTGCAGGAGGCGTTCGGCGTCGAGAAGGGGCTGATGACAACCATTCACGCCTATACCGGCGACCAGCGTATGATCGATGCGCCGCACTCGGATCTGCGCAGGGCGAGGTCCGCAGCCGTGTCCATGATCCCGACAACAACCGGCGCGGCCAGCGCCGTCGGCAAGGTGATTCCCGAGTTGAACGGCAACCTGGACGGGATGGCCGTGCGCGTTCCCACGCCTGACGGTTCCTATACGGATTTTGTGGCCATGTTGCGGAGCCCGGCTACCACAGAGTCGGTCAACGACGCATTCAAGGCGGCTTCCGATGGCCGTCTGAAGGGAATTCTGGAGTATTCGGACGAGCCCCTTGTCTCAGCGGATATAATCGGCAACCCCCACTCCTGTGTCTTCGATTCGGAAATGACAACGGTCATGGGCGGGAATATGGTAAAGGTGTGCGGTTGGTACGATAACGAATGGGCGTATTCCTGCCGGTGCGTGGATCTCGTCGAGGCGTTGGACAAAGCCCGACGGGCGGACAGGTAGGCTTCCAACGGGAGACGGCCGCCCGACGTCGGGCGAGCCCTGGACTCGCTCAAAAAATGCATATAAGTAGGCCGCTTTCGGACGAACGTACCGATAAGCGGGAATACGGGAGCCAGACCACGCGGGATGCGAGCGCGTGAAGGCTCCCTATCTTATGGCATCCGGAAGGGAAAATCGCGCTGGTGGAATGGGATGCGGTTTTGGAGAAAGCGATAGACGCTTTCAAGTTGCCCTCGTGGAGAGATGAAACGATTCCGGTGAAGTCCGACCGGAGGGCGGCCCGAGGTACTCGGATTATAGCTAAACTTTCGATTACGGATCTGGAGCTTGCCGGACGGCGGGTGCTGGTACGGGTGGATTTCAACGTGCCGCTCCAGAACGGTGAGATTGGGGACGACACGCGGATCCGGGCCGCTGTGCCCACGGTCCGATACATCCTGGAGCGGGGAGGCGTTCCGATTCTGATGTCGCACCTCGGAAGGCCCAACGGACGCGCCACACCCGAGCTTTCGTTAAAGCCCGCGGCTGAACGCCTGGGCGAACTGCTGGGGCGCGAGGTCGTGATGGCGCCGGATTGCGTGGGTCCGGAGGTGGAAGCGCTTGCAAAACGCACGGATGGCGTGGTATTGCTGGAGAATTTGAGGTTTCACGCGGCGGAAGAGGCGAACGATCCCGAATTCGCCCGCCAACTCTGTGAATTGGGTTCGGCCTTTGTGAACGATGCATTCGGAACGGCTCACCGGGCGCATGCATCCACGGAAGGAGTCACCCATCACTTCGTGGACTGCGCGGCGGGGTTCCTGATGCAGCGGGAACTGGAATCTCTGGAAAAAGCATTGTCGGCGCCTGCGAGGCCGTTCGTTGCGGTCATGGGAGGCGCGAAGATTTCGGGAAAGATCGACGTCATCCAGCATCTGCTGTCCGTCGTTGATACGCTCCTTATTGGCGGCGGTATGGCGTACACGTTCTTCAAGGCGATGGGATTGGAGATCGGGCGGTCCCTGCTGGAGGTGGACCGCGTAGGGATGGCTGAAATCCTCCTGCAGCGCGCCGCTGCCTCAGAGGTCCGGTTGCTGCTGCCTACCGACTGCGTGGTTGCGGCCGAGGCGCGCACGGGCGCGGCGTCTCAGGTTGTGCCACGTGACGGAATGCCGGCGGATCTGGAGGGGTTCGATATCGGGCCCGATACGCGGGAGAAATTCTCGGAAGAGATCCTGAACGCCGGATCCGTGGTGTGGAATGGGCCGATGGGCGTGTCGGAGATTCCTACCTTTGCCCCTGGCACGCTGGCGGTGGCGACCGCCGTTGCGGAGGCTTCGTCGCGTGGCGCCAATACCCTCGCGGGCGGCGGAGAAACGGTAGCGGCGTTGACGACATGCGGTCTTGCGGACCGGTTGGGGCATGTTTCCACGGGCGGCGGGGCCTTCCTGGAATACCTGGAGGGTGGCGTATTGCCGGGCGTGGCTGCGTTGTCTGAGCGTCAGACGTAAAACACCCGATGCGAGTCAGTATTTCTGTGCGGAGATGGAGATGCGCGTACCCATTGTGGCGGGCAATTGGAAAATGCACAAGACGTCGGACGACGCGGAGGACCTTGCGCGGGGGGTTGTGGATGCCGTGAAAGGTAACGTAAACGTAGAGGTCGTGGTTTGTCCCGCCTTTACGGTTCTCGAGCGCGTACACAGAGGGTTGACAGGCAGTTCTGTAAAGTTGGGCGGGCAGAATCTGCACTGGGAGGGTGAAGGGGCGTTTACCGGGGAGATTTCGGCAGGGATGCTGTTGACATGCGGATGTGAGTACGTTATATTAGGGCACTCTGAACGGCGCACCTACTTCGGCGAAACGGATACAACTGTAAATCAGCGGCTTAGGGCTGCACTGGGCGCCGGGTTGAAGCCAATCGTCTGTGTGGGTGAAACCATCGACGAGCGACAATCCGGGGCAACCGAACGGGTGGTGCGGCGGCAGGTAACGGCGGCTTTCGGTCATGTACAGGCCCCGGATGCCGCCGGTTGTGTGGTCGCCTACGAACCCGTGTGGGCCATCGGAACGGGGCTGACAGCCACGCCCGAACAGGCCGAATCCGTTCATACTTCGATTCGCGGGGTATTGCGGGGTCTCTACAACAACAACGTCGCGCAGGCGGTGCGCATCCAATATGGGGGATCCGTCAAGCCGGAGAATGCCCCCGATCTGTTTTCCCGGCCCGATATCGACGGTGGATTGATCGGCGGGGCTTCGCTGGAGCCCGGTGCGTTCGCGGCCATCGTAAAAGCGGCGAATTGGCCCGATCTGGTTTAGGATTCAATATGGCAACCTTTCTTCTGATCGTACATGTTCTGATCTGCCTGGTTTTGATCATTATCATCCTCTTGCAGGCCAGCAAGGGGGGTGGGCTGTCCACCGCGTTTGGCGGGGGCGGCGGCGGAAGCGCAATGTTCGGCGGGGCGGGCGCCGCGACCTTTCTCAGCAGGGTCACGACGGTTCTTGCGGTGGCATTTTTCCTGACCTGTATCAGCCTCTGGTATGCGTCCAGGGGTGACAGTACGGCGCCGGATACCGCAGCCGAGCGGGCGCTTCTGGAACAGCCCGCGCCGCTCCGGAGCACGCCTGCAGGCCTGCCTCAGCCGCTGAATCAGAGGGGACAGGGAACGGCAACCGAACGTACCACGCCGGCAACGTCGCCGGCCGACTCAGGACGGTAACGATTCCCGCCGACCCGCGAGACCTCACGAGTTGAATGAGAGCGGGTGTCGGCCAATCGGCCTGAATCAGGTTCTCCGAAGGGTCCGGCAGAGGGTTGGTTCTCTTTTGCCGAAGTGGTGGAAATGGTAGACACGCTGTGTTGAGGGCGCAGTGGGCGCATGCCCGTCCGAGTTCGAATCTCGGCTTCGGCACCATAAAAAACAAAGGGTTACGCCAACAAGGCGTAACCTTTTTTTCTGCACTTTCGCGTGCGCGAACTCCCCGGTCGTTCGGCCGTCCCCTCCACGTCTCACTCCCCCACACCGCTACGGCTCGCGCCGCTTCGCAGGCTACCAGTTCGTGAACGATCCGTCTTCCCGATGAAGGCGGGGGCCGTGCCCCCACCGGAACGGATATTTTCCGGCTGCGGCTTCGTTGAATTCAACCCCCAGCCCGGGGCGGTCGGGCGCAATCAGGTAACCCGAATCGTACGGCGCCTGTACGGGAAACAGGTCCTCCATGACGGTGCGGCCAACCAGACCGCCTTCCTGCACGGCAAAGTTGTCCGTGGCAACGTCCAGGTGGAGGCAGGCGGCAGCCGAAACCGGTCCAAGCGGGTTGTGGGGCACGATTTTGATGTAGTGGGTCTCGCACCAGTTGGCCACCTTGCGAGCCTCGGTGAGACCGCCCACAATACAGAGGTCGATGCGCGCATAGTCGGCCAGTTCTTCTTCAATGAGCTGGCGGAATTCCCACTTGGTAGCGTAGTGTTCCCCCACGGCGAGCGGACAGTTCACGTGGTCGCGCACCAGTCGGTAGGTTTGAGGGTTTTCACACCTGAGCGGGTCTTCGATGAAGAAAGGATCGTACGGTTCCAGCTTGCGGCCCAGTCGGATGGTGTCGGGCGGGTCCAGCCGGGTGTGAACGTCGATGCAGATTTCGATTTCCGGGCCAACGGCCTCGCGAGCCGCGACGAAATGCGCAACGGAGTCCCGAACGGCCGTTGAGGGCTCCAGGACGCCGTCACGATCGAGGACGGACATGCGGAGATATTTCCACCCTTCGGAGACCCGGTCCTTCGCTGAACGGGCCGTTTCTTCAGGGGTCCCGCCCCCGATGCCGGTATAACAGACCACGCGGTCCCGGAGCCTGCCGCCCAGGAGCATATAAACCGGCTGGCCCAGGGCCTTGCCCTTGATGTCCCACAGGGCGATATCGATCGCGCTCTGTGCGGCCATTTGAATTCGCCCGCCGGGGAAGAAGTCGCCCCTGAAAAGGATCTGCCATATGTATTCTATGTTGAGGGGATCCCGGCCGATAAGGTCGGAGGTCATGTGCCGGATGGCGCCAACGCCTGCCTGCTCTTTCCACGTGATGCCGAATTCACCCACGCCGTAGATGCCTTCGTCGGTTTCAATCTTGACAAAGAGGTAGTTTCGGGAACCGTAGAAGACCGGAAAGGTTTTGACCTCTGTTATTTTCATCAGAGCCTCGCTTTCTCGCGAATCTGGAAGCTGCTTTAAAATCCCCCGGTGAGTTCCCGAGCTCGAGCGAAAACCGCTGGGTATTTTAAGACAGCTTTTAGTCGTCACGCCTGATCGGGATACAACCAGGGCACCTGCCGGATGAGGCTATCGCGTTGTTCCTGCATCACGACTTCGATAACGGTCGGTCCCTCGAGGCCGATTACGTCGGCGAATACGGCGGGGAAACGGTCGGGTTCTTCCACGCGAACGCCGCGGGCGCCCATGGAACGGGCGAGGTCGGCGATGCGTGGCGTCTGCATATCCGTGTCGATGGTTCGGCCGTTGAATGCCTTGGCCTGGGCGCCCCGGATCGCGCTCAGGCTGCCGTCGTTAATGACCACGCAGATGACTTCGATCCCGTGTTCGGCGGCGGTAGCCAGTTCGAAAGCGGTCATCTGAAAGCCGCCGTCGCCGCAGAAGGCCGCCACCTGCCGGTGCGGTTGGGCGATTTTCGCGCCTATGGCCGCAGGCGCCGCAAAACCGAGGGTGACCGAATGGCAGGGATACATAAAGCAGCGGGGATGGTCCACGGGGAATTCGTCGAAGGACCTGTAACCGATGGAGGTCACGTCCACGGACACGACGGCGTCTGGTTCGAGGCTGTCTCTCATCGCGGACATGATCGGCAACGGGCGACGCGACCGGGCGATTTCACGTCGTGATCGATCCAGCGCGTCGTTCCAGGTGTTGACCGGCTTTCCGGTCCCGTTCAGCACGTCCAGGAGCGCGGGTAGAGACTGCTTCAGGTCCCCTGACGCACCCGCGTCAATGGGAATTTCTCGACCGAGTTCGGCCGGGTCCGGATCGATTTGCACGCGCGCGGACGGCATTTCCATGGTCCAGCCGGAGGTGTCGATCTGGGTGAATCGGCAGCCCACGGCGATCAACCCGTCGGCCCGTTGAAGGATGTGTTTAGCCAGCCCGGCGCGGCAGTGGCCGGCGGACAGCGGGTGGGAGTCGGGGAAGACACCCTTGCCGAGCCGGCTGAAGAGCACGGGCGCGTTGAGGGCTTCGGAAAATGCCCGAAGTTCAGAGGCCGCGTTCGCGTCGGCCGTATTGCCGCCGGTGAGGATGGCCGGCCGCTCCATGCGAGCGATGACTTCGGCGACGCGACGGAGGTCCGCCGGGTCCGGCGCGTGCCGGTAACCGTCCACGTACGCGGGGACGTCGGCTTCGCCCTCGGCGGCGGCAACGTCCACGGGCAGTTCGATCACGGCCGGCCCGGGCCTGGGCGCGCGTAACGCGGCGAAGGCGCCCACGACGGCCTCGGGGATGTCCTCCAGGCGTTCCGGGCGGGCGAAGAACCGGGTGATCGGCGCAAAGAAGGCGGCCTGGTCAAGGCCGTGGAAGCACTTGCTCCGGTCTCGCCCGTTGAAGGCTACTTCGGTACCGCCCGTGATCAGCAGCACCGGGACGCAGTCCGTGTGGGCGTCGACGATCCCGGTGGAAGCGTTCGTGGCGCCCGGGCCCGGGACGGTGAGTGCAACCCCCACTTCGCCCGACGCGCGGGCATATCCGTTGGCGATCAGCGTTGCGCCCTGTTCGTTTCGGATGAGATAATGGTCGATACCTCCGGCCCGTAACAGAGCGTCGTAAATGTCGATATTCTGATTGCCGGGCATGCCGACGATACACCGGATGTTCTGGGCCTTGAGGCTTTGAATCAGAATGTCGGCGCCTGTCATGAGACGTCCTCCAATACCCGTTTTGTTGTGAATCCCGGATACCGTATATTGAAGCCGCGGGGAACTGTCCACAGATTCGGATTGGGGAAAGATATGATTTTCTTGCGCCGATGGTTAGGAAAAAAATTGCCAGCCGGTTATTGGCTGCTGGCAGGCGCGCTTGCAGCCGCGGCGGCAGCCTGCGGGTCCGACGATCCGGCGGGGTCCGGCGAGGAGGGCATGCCACAGTCGCCGGGTATCTATCGCAGGGTGCTGCTGCCCGGTTCCCAGCGGTATACCATCTCCATACCGGCCGGATACGACACCCGGCAGCCGACGCCGCTGATTCTGTCACTGCACTTCGGCGGAGCGGTGACGCCATTTTACGGAGGCCAGATGCTGGAGATTCTGGTCCTGCCGGCGCTGGCGGAATTGGGAGCGATTTTCGTGGCGCCCGACGCCACGTCGGGGGGTTGGAACAACGCGGAAAGCGAGAAAAACGTGCTGGATCTGGTCCGTGCCATCAAGGCCAACTACGCGATTGACGAAGCCAGGACGCTTGTGACGGGTTTCAGCATGGGCGGGCGGGGCGCCTGGTATATGGCGGCGCGACATCCGGATCTGTTCCGGGCCGCCATTCCGATCTCGGCGCGGCCGGAGGAGAACGCCGCCGACGTCGACTGGCGGATTCCCCTGCTCGTGATCCACAGTGTGGCGGATGAGGTGATCGCGTTCGAACCAGTGGAAACGACGGTGCGGGCGCTGATTGACAAAGGCGTTCGAATCGAGATGATTGTAGTACAGGGTCTGACGCACTTCCAGACCGATCTATTTGTTGCGCCGTTGAAGGCGGCCCTGCCCTGGATCCGTGAGGCCTGGGCAGAGTAGTGTTTTGTCCGGTGCGGCGCGTTCTCTGCATACATGCCGGATTTCTCGAACGCGAAATCTCTGTGCCGGTCCATCGGGATCGGCTGAAAACGACGGAAGAGGCGCCCGAATTGACCTGGTTGCTGCTCGCGATTCTACTCGATTTCGGCTTTGTCCAGATCTGCAAATTCTCCCAGCGCCGCGGCTATTACGCGCCCGCCGTCGTATCTGCAAACTATCTCACGCTCTGCGCGGTCCTTGCCGTTTATCTGCTGGCCACGGGTCGGTTCACGTTTTCGGCAGCCGCTCTGCAGACCGGTCTGATTACCGGCGCGGTATTCATCGGTTCAATGTCATTGATGATGCGCGTCCTGGAAATCGCATCCGTCGGGGCCGTGTTGACGGCTTTTCGTATTTCCATTGCGGTGCCCGTTGCCCTGGGAATCTGGCTCTGGCAGGAACCGGTTGTACCCTCTCAATTCGGAGGCATCATACTTGCCTTTCCCGCGCTGCTGATGATGACCTCGGGCGCGAGGGGGAGCGCCCACGCGACCGGCGCTAAAACCTTCGGCCTGCTGTTCGCGGTTTTTCTCGCCCAGGGCCTGAGTCACTCCTGCCTGCGTTCGGTTCACTATGCAGGACTCGACGGCGAATTCGTCCAGATCCTGATGGTGATGGGCGCCACCGCGGGCACGATCGGTTTCACCTTCGTTGCGGGAAGAATGCGTCGCCCCAGGCGGGCCGAACTCGCTATGGGAATGGGCCTCGGCACGTACAACGCAATGGCGCTTTGCGTCATCATGGTTGCCCTCAGTCGACTGCCCGGCACGCTTTTCTTCCCCGCTTCGGGTTGCAGCGTGATTCTGCTCGACAATCTGAGCGCCCATTTCTTCTGGAAGGAACGTCTCAACCGCGTCGCCGCCGCCGGTGTCGGGCTGGCCATACTGGCCGTTGCGCTGGTGATTTAGCAGAGGCCCGGATGCGTTTTGGCACGACGCAGGCAGGTTCGAGGTCGGATGGCGTGGCGCAAGTGCAGATTTCAGCAGCAACCTTTGGCTTCCGCCCCCCCATTGGGGTGGCACCGTATGAATTCGTAGAAAAGGGCGCCGGCAAGTGCACCCAGCACGGGCCCGGCGGCATAGGCCGAAAAATGTTGCCAGTTACCTGAAACAAGTGCCGGGCCCAGGCTGCGGGCGGGATTCATGGACGCGCCGCATATCGGGCCGGCAAACATGGCTTCGAACCAGACCGTGCCTCCGATGGCGAGGCCGGCCGCCTGGCCCGTGGCCCGGTAGTCCGTGGCAACCGCCATAATGACAACCATCAGCAGGAAGGCGAGCAGGAACTCCCAGACGAAGGCGGTGGTCCACGCGCCGTCGAGGGGCTGGGTGACACCCAGATCGAGGCTGTCGCCAGGTAGCCTGGCTTTCAGGACGGGGGAAAGCGTGAAGAGGTGAATGCTGCTGGCGAGGACAGCGCCCAGGCATTGGGCGGCAATGTACGGGACAATCTCCCGTTTGGGAAAGTGCCTGGTGAATGAGAACGCGATCGTAACGGCAGGATTGAAGTGCGCGCCGGAGACGTGGCCGGTAGCGTAAACCATCGTCATCACGATAAGCCCGAATGAGGTGGCGATGCCCACGTGGGAGACGGCGCCGCCGCTGATCTGATTGACGGCAATGGCGCCGCAGCCGCCCAGTACAATGGCGAAGGCGCCGACAAATTCCGCGCCGCATTTCCGCAACAGATTCATGGTGTCTGCCTCCGTGTGACGTTGAACGGAGTCGTTCCTACGCCCTGCCCTAAGCCGCTCCCTGAGCCTGTCGAAGGGTCGGCGAAGGGTGGCGACAGCGTGGGCATTTCGACAAGCTCAATGACCACGCTTCGGCAAGCCCAGCGCTGCAGATGAGAACAAGCGTATGTGATCCCTACGCTTCTTGCATATTACCGGGAGCACTTTATAGTTGACGTCAAATGCCTCTGCAGGGCAGGCAGAAATGTCGACTATTTGTCGGCGCAGGCTCAAGATATCGAATTCGCGGACTGGAATCCAGAAGGAAAATCCGGGAGAAAATCATGGTCCTGAAGCGGTTGCTGGTCTTTCAACATCTGGACGTGGAACATCCCGGCCTCTTTCGCGAATTCTTCGCCGAAGACGGGATCCGGTGGGACGTCGTGGAACTGGATGAGGGCGAGCGCATCCCGGATCCGGACGCCTACGACGCCCTCTGGGTGATGGGCGGGCCCATGGACGTCTGGGAAGAGGATGTATATCCGTGGTTGATCGAGGAGAAAGCCGCCATTCGGTACGCGGTGGTGGAGAGAATGATGCCGTTTGTGGGCATCTGCCTCGGCCACCAGTTGCTGGCGGCGGCCCTCGGAGGTACCGTAGGCCCGAACGACAGTCCCGAGGTGGGGGTGATGGATATTTCCCTCACGACCCCTGGCACGGAAAGTGGTTTCTTCCGGGGTTTCCCCTCGACGTTGCCGTGCCTGCAATGGCATAGCTCGGCGGTGACGTCGGTTCCGGATGAACTGGAGGTCCTCGCATCGTCGGAGTTGTGCGCGGTTCAGGCGATGCGTATGGGAGATCACGCGATCACCGCCCAGTTTCATATCGAGATTACGGAGGATACCATCGAAGAGTGGGGCGCCGTGCCGGCGTACCACAGAGCCCTGGTGGATACGCTGGGAGAAGATGCGATGGCGGACTTCGAACGGGCTGTCGTAGGGAAGCTGGATGTCTTCAGGGGATACGCAAGACGGTTTTACGAGAATTGGAAGGAAAAGGCCATAAAATGCAATCCTTAAGGACTTTCTGTGGTCCACATTCTGATCCGACGCCCGACTTCGGCTCGGGAAGCCTACACTGGAGGCCGGAACGGTGAATCGCGTATGAGTCAGCCGGCGCATCCAAACTTCCTATTCATCACGACCGACCAGCAACGCTGGGACGCTGTCGGGATTCACAATCCTGTTCTGCGGACACCGTGCATGGATCGGCTGGCCCGTGAGGGCGTTCAGTTCAGCCGCATGTATCCGACCAATGCCATATGTATGCCCTCCCGGGCGAGCATGATTACAGGGAGGAGCCAGCGGGGCCATCAGGTATTCAACCACGATGTAAACCTGAGCGAGGCCATACCGGTACTGGGCGATTCGCTGCGAGAATCGGGATATGAGACCGCCCTGATCGGCAAGGCGCATTTCAGGACGGCGGACCTGGAGGACGTGTTGCCCGACCATCCGCCGGACGGAGCGCCTGTGAATCCTGAAAACGATCTCTGGTACGGTCCTTACTACGGATTCAACTACGCGGAGTTGCACACGGGCCATGCCTACCCTGCGGGGCATTGGCGCGTATGGCTGGAACAGAACCATCCGGAAGGGTTGATGCTTTGGAGAAAGGACCATGCCCTTGCGCCCCCCACCGGCGCCTATATGTCGTGGAAGAACGCGCTGCCCGCGGCGTGGCACTATACGCACTGGACCGGTCAGCGCACATTAAACTGGCTGCGGAACCGGGATCCGAGTCAACCGTTCTTCCTTTGGATGTCGTTTGCGGATCCTCATCAGCCCTTCGCGCCTCCACGACCGTATTGCGATATGTACAGTCCTTCGGACATGCCGGATCCGGTCCCGCCGGAAGACGTACAAAACAAACCGCCGCATTACGGATGGGCCCGTTGCGGAAAGCGCTATGGAGGGTACAATACGCTGACCGGATGGGATGGCTCGCATTACGGCGAGATCGTGGCGCACTATTATGGATTGACGACGTTTATCGACGATGCCATGGACAACGTATTTGAAGAGTTGAATCGGCAGGGTCTGTGGGAGCAGACGCATGTGGTGTTCACCTCGGACCACGGGGAAGGGTTGAAGGACCACGGCATTGCAGCCAAACCGATGATGTCGTATGAAAGCGTAAACCGTGTGCCGTTCTTCTGGCGGCAACCGTCGGGGGAAAAGAGGCGGGTGTACGATGGCGTCATGACGCAGCTGGACCTGACGCCGACGTTCCTGGACCTGGCGGGCGCCGAGCCCCTCCCTGGCATGGAAGGACGGTCCTTCGCGGGGGTGCTTCGAGGCGAGGTCCATCGGCATCGTGAGGCCGTAATTGTGGAGCGGATTTCCGTACTGGCGGAGGGGGCGATGAAGGTGAAGATGCTGGTGACCGAAGACTGGAAACTACTCCACTATGGGTCTTCGCCATACGGTGAACTTTACGACGTCCGAAACGATCCCGAGGATTTGAATAATCTGTGGGAGGATCCTGCGTACGCCGAAGTGAAACAGCAGTTGATCGAGCGCCTGCTGGCAACGCTGATCGACGATGAACTGGGAGACCCAGCATTGATCCTGCCGGCTCGCGCGCCTGGAGGTTCGTTGAGAGACCGTCGCCTGATGGAACCGCAGCCGGTTGTCAGGGCGGATCTGGATGAGCGGCTGCGGGGGATTATTGAAGGGTAAAGCGATCGCGGTTTGTGCCGGCCGGACGCGACGAGGACGGGAGACGGGCCCCACCGTAGCGTCCCATTACGAAATTTCCCAGCTGTAAAGATGCGAGTCGCTGGTGAAATAGATACGGCCGTCCAGAAAGTCACCCCCGTTGCTGACGGGCACCGGTGACGGGGCGCACAGGTCGATCGCGAACGTGCCGCTTTCGATGCGGGCGATGCCTTTTTCGAATAGAATGTAGACGGTATCGTCAGGCGCCGTCACGAAGACGCGCGGCCCCTGCTGATGCGCCGTTGGTCCGAATGCCCTTTCCGTTTCTTCCTGATGAACGACTTCGCGTCTGTCGGGACAAAAGACGAAAAATCGCACCTGGTCAACGAAACCGTAAACAAGACCGTCGTGCCCGTTGCACAGGTCCGTGTATTCCTGCGCCCCGGGGAATAGAACCTCACGCCACGCCACCTTTCCGTCGGCCATGTCGAAAATGTAGAGTTCGGCTTCGACAGCCTTCTGCTCTCCGCCGGTTCCCGGACTGGTTGTCGTGCCGCCCAGCAGCTTCCCGCCCGGCAGAGCGGCCAGGCTTGCCGTTGAGTGATCCGGCAACAGGTCGTTATGTTCCAGAAGGGTCCCGGTTCGCCTGTCGCAATTCCAGATGAGCAGGCCGCCGCCCGTATAGCCGTAGCCAGGGGTACCGGCCACCACCAGCGTTTTGCCGTCGGGATGGACGAGCAGCTTGTGCGGGCGATGCAGGGTGGGCGTACAGATCCGGTGGAAGAAGGGATTCGAGGCGGGGTTCTCCTTTTCCGTAGTCACCCAGGGTTTGGATGGATCCCATTCCAGGAGGGAGCCGCTGCCGTACCCGCCCACGAAGAAGCGGTCTCCCTGGCGGCCCACGGTATTCCATTGGCCGAAGCTCTCCCTCTCGATCCAGGTGTCGGTTTCGGGTTGATAGCTGAAAGTGCGCCTCGGGAAAAACGTGCCCCCGCAGATGCTCCCGTCCGGCGCGGCAGCGACGCCCATGATGTGTGCGCCCTCGCTCGCGTAGTCGAACGACACGTCCGGCGATTGCACGCCATCCGGGCCCTCCACGGATAACACGCGATCGACGAGACAGCATTTCAGAAGTGTGCTCCCGTCGGGGAAGTTTGGATGGACGTGGCCGGCATCTCCTGCAATATAGGGCTTTTCTCGCCTTTTCCGCCTGGGTACCGCCTTGCGTTCACCCCGGTGGAGTTCGTACCACGATTCCGCGTCCGGGTTGTCCCCGGGCCATGGGGTTCCGGTCGGTGGAAGCGCGTAGACGCTACCGTTGAGGTCCCGGTAAACGGACGCGCTTCCTCGGGAACGTTCGTGCTCCGCCAGCAGCGGCGCCGCGTTTTCACGTTCCCTGTCAAACGCAATGATCTGGCACAGGGTCGTGCCGATGCCGAAGTAAATCCAGCCGGCGTCGTCCGCGGCAAGGGTGGTGGGATACTGGCGCCAGTTCTGGTCGTACAGGTGCCCGTAGTCCCGGAAGTCTCCGCTATCCGGATCGTAGGACGCGAGCCCGCTATCCGGATAGGTGGAAGACCAGATCACTCCCGTGTCGTCTTCGGTCAATCCCATCGCCATGCGGGGGGCGGTTTCGTGGCAAAACGTGTAGCCCAGCGCATTGACGTCGAACTCCACGAAGTAGCCGTTGAAGTGGGTGTAGAACCGATTCCGGCTCGAAAGGAGCGAGGCATACGGGCAATCGCCTCCGGGCGGAAAGGGCACGGGGAACTCCCGGCTTTCGCCGGTCGCGGCATCGATGACCAGCAGCGCGTACCCGCCCCGATGGTCGAACAGCCAGACGAGAACCACGTTCCGGCCGTCGCCGTCCGCGGCGGCAACGGTACCCCTGGGGTGGCTGCTGGTGGTGGCGGGGCCGTGATGGCGGAAATTGTGGGCGAGCACCCGGGTTGATCTCATCCCTTTGCCTCTTCTTCCTGATCTGGTGTGTGTCGTGCGTTGACGGAAAGATGTCCGTACTCCAACACCTGCCGAATGGCCTGCATCGGTATCATGCGTTTGCAGCAAATGAATGTCAATCGAAATGCGGAAGTCCGTTGTATGAAACGAACCGCATGGGCGGATGGTCCGCCTATTGCAAGCCCTTACAAGGGGAGGTCTTCAAATGAACATGGGATTGACGGACAAGGTGGCGGTCGTCGGGGGCGCAAGCCGTGGCCTGGGGAGAGGTTGCGCGATGGCGCTTGCCCGGGAGGGGGCGCGGGTCGCCATTTGTGCGAGGAACGAGAGCCGCCTGGAAGCAGCGGCCGCCGAGATCAGGGCGGCGACCGGATCGCACGTGCTAACCGTTGCCGGGGATCTCTCCGCTGAGGAGACCGTGGATCGACTGACGCGGAAGACCGTGGAGACGTTCGGCGGTATCGATATTGTCGTGAACAATTCCGGAGGCCCGCCCGCCGCTCCGTTTGCTCAAGTGACGGAAGCAATGTGGCGGGAGTACACGGATCTGATCCTGAATTACGTGCTCCGGATGTGCAGGCGGGTCGTCCCGCTGATGCAGGCGCGGGGAGGCGGGAGGATAATCAACCTGTGCGCATTCGCGGTCAAGCAGCCTGCCGGAAATACGGTGTCTAATGTGTTGCGGACGGCGGTTGTGGGCGCGGCGAAGACCCTCGCAAACGAATATGCGCGCGATCGGATTCTCATAAACAACGTGTGCACGGGGTTTATCGACACCGAGCTTCTGAGGGAGGAGTTCGAGGAAGCCGCCAGGGCGAATGGAACTTCGGTTCAGGACGAGATGCGGCCGTTGGCAGAAGAAGTCCCGCTGGGCCGCCTGGGAACGGTGCAGGAACTGTCCGATTACGTTGTATTCCTGGCATCGGACCGTTCGAGCTATATTACGGGCACGTCGCTGCAGGTGGACGGGGGTCTTGTCAAGTCGCTTCTGTAACCGGATCCGCGGGGTACATGCGGCATATTCGCGGCTGCCTACGGGAATGCCGTCAGAAACCTGGATGCGGGTAGAACACGGACCCCCGTACCGTGACTGTAGTAGTCGTCTCTCTCGGATAGCGCACCGAACTACAAAAATGTCAAGACAAATTTGCAGTTGGATGCAAAATTGTCAACGTCCTGATCCTCGAATTCGCCCCTTACTTCCGGTTAGAGACAGCGTGTGCGCATCGTCGAAACGAGCTTGTTTAAGCGAACTTGTCGAAGCGTGTTCATTGCGTGTCGGGCTTGTCGAAATGCCCACCATTCGTTACCTGTTCGCTCTTCACAGTCCTTTGCGACCCTTCGACAGCCCTTCGACAAGCTCAGGGCAAGGCTCAGGGCAGGAATAGGGGCCCTTGCTCAGGGCGTCGACTCAATGCCGTGGGGTACCTGCGACGGGAAGGCCGTTTCAGTCATCTGCGGTACGGGGTGAGAGGTCGGTCTCCGCGGCCGGCAGGCGGCCGAACAACCGGGCGACGGCGTGCCTCACGTCTTCCAGGATGGCGTAAGTGACGGGAACCAGAATCAGGATAACGGCGGTACCAAAGATGACGCCGAAGCCCAGAGAGGTCGCCATAGGGATGAGGAACTGGGCCTGCAGGCTGGTCTCAAAGAGCAGCGGTGAAAGGCCGCCGAAGGTCGTGAGAGACGTGAGGATGATGGGCCGGAAGCGGGCCACGCCGGCTTCGCGGATGGCTTCTTCCAGGCTGTTTCCCGCCGCGCGACGGCGGTTGATGAAGTCCACGAGGACGAGGCTGTCGTTGATGACCACGCCGGACAGTGCGACCAGACCGAATAGCGATAGAATGGTGAGGTCCAGGCCCATTATGATATGGCCCCAAATGGCGCCCACAAACCCGAAGGGGATAACGGCCATGATAATGAACGGCTGGAGATAGGATCGGAAAGGGATCGCGAGCAGGCCGAAGATGACAATGAGGGCGACGCCGAAGCTTCGCGATAGGCCGGAGACGGTTTCCTGCTGCTCCCGCTGCTCGCCTTCGAGGCTGTAGCGTACGCGGGGGTGGTCCGCCACAATGGCCGGGAGCACCTGCGACGTGACGTCGCCCAGAATCTCATTGGCATTGGCTCTGTTCCGGTCGACATCGGCCGTTACGTTTACAATTCGCTGGCGGTCGGTGCGATTGATGGCGGCGTAGCCCCTGCCGAGTTCGGTCCGGGCGGCAACGGAGAAGGGCACTTCGGCGCCTTCCGGCGTCCGGATGCGCATGGTCTCCAGGTTATTCAACGACCGCCGCTCGCTCTCGGGATAGCGTACCATCACCCGAACGTCGTCCCTTCCCCTCTGGATGCGCTGCGCTTCTTCGCCGTAGAACGCCTGGCGCACCTGCCGAGCCAGGTCGGACATGGTGAGGCCAAGCAGGCGCGCCTCTTCGGTCAGCGCGAGTTTAACCTCCTTCTTGCCCGGACGAAACGAGTCGGCAATGTCCAGCACGCCCGGGTACTCCGCGAGTTTGCTCTTTAACTTTTCCGCCGCGGCCCGGAGTTCGGCGTAGTCAGGGCCGGTAAGCTGGATGTTGATGGGATCGCCCGCGGAAAAGAGGGACGAGGTGAACGTCAGTTCCGTTGCATCGGAAATGGGTCCGGTAAGTTCGCGCCAGCGCCTCGCGATTTCGACGCTGCTGACGGTTCGCTCCTCGGCGGGCGTGAGTTCAACGTTGACCTCGCCCAGGTGCGCACCGGAGTAAGCGGCATTCCCACCCTGAAACCGGCGCTGCGCCGTCCTGAGGGGCTGATCCCCCACAACAGCCCACATATGCATGAAGATTTTCTGATCGCTTTCAGATTCCAGTTCGCGCTGAAGCCGAATGGCGGACGATTCAAGGCGGCTGACGGCCCGCGCGGTCGTCTCGGCGGGTGTTCCCTGCGGCATCGTCAGGTTCGCCGCCACGTTGTCTGCCGGGACCTGGGGGAAGAACAGGAATTGAATCCAGCCGCCGACAATGAGTCCGGCCGTCAGTGTCAGCGCGGCCACACCCACTGACGCGCTGAGGTAACGCCACTCCAGGCAGCGTTCGAGCAGCGGGCGGTAAACCCGATGGATGAGCCCTTCCACGCGAGTTGAAAAACCGTCTCGAAACGCCCTCAACAACCGGCCGATAGGGCCGGTTGTTTTTTTTCTGCCACGCAGCCTGACGTGCGCCAGGTGGGCGGGAAGAATGAACAGGGATTCCACCAGTGAAAACACCAGGGTAAGGATGACGATCTCGGGGATCAGTCTCATGATCTTGCCGGTGTTGCCCGGAACCATCAACAGGGGCGAAAACGCGGCAATGGAGGTCAACACGGCAAAGGTGACCGGCACGGCGACTTCCTGGGCGCCGGCGATGGCGCCGCGCAGGCCGTGTTCGCCCTGCTGAAACCGCCGGTAGATGTTTTCGCCGACGACGATTGCGTCGTCGACAACGATGCCCAGCACCACGATGAATGCAAACAGCGAGATCACATTGATGGACGCGCCGATGGACGGCATCACCCAGATGGCGCCAAGGAAGGAGATGGGAATCCCCAGGGCGATCCAGAAGGCCAGGCGAAGCCTCAGAAACATGGCCAGGATGAAGAGGACCAGGATGAAACCGCCCCGCCCGTTCTTCAGCATCAGGTTCAGCCGGCCCTCCAGAATCCTGGAGAAATCGGCGTAGACGGTCAGGGAAATGCCCTCGGGCATGCGGGATTCCGCCGATTTGACGTATTCCTTGACATTTCGGGAGATTTCAAGCGCATCCTGGTCGCCCACCCGAAAGACCTGTACAATCACACCGGGTTCCAGGTCGAAACGTCCGGTTAGATCCGCGTCCGCAAATCCGTCCACAACCCTGGCAACGTCGCCCACGGTGAGCACGGTCCCGTCAGGCCGGGTGCGCAGGACGATGTTTTCAAAGGCCGGCCCCCGGTAGGCCTGCCCTTTTGCCCGCAACAGGATTTCGCCGCCTTCCGTTTTGATGGCGCCGCCCGGCAGGTCCAGCGAGGAGCGGCGTACGGCCCGGACGACTTCGTCAATGGTCAGGCTGAATCGCCTCAGCGCGGATTCGGAGACTTCGATGGAAACCTCGTACGGGCGCGCGCCGCTGAGTACCGCCAGGGTAATTCCGGGTATGGCCGTGATCTCGTCGCGCACCTGCTCACCCAGGTATTTGAGCGTGGCTTCGTCGGCGTTGCCGGAAACGGCCACGTTGATCACCTGGCGACGCAACACGACTTCCTGGATGACGGGTTGTTCGGTTTCGTCGGGAAACGTGTCGATCCCGTCAACGGCGGACTTGACATCTTCCAGCAACTTGCGGGCATCCGCGCCGGGCTTGAGTTCGATGTTGACGCTGCCCCGATTTTCGGAAGCGGTGGAACGAATGCGTTTGATGCCTTCCAGACTCTGCACCGCCTCCTCGATCCGCACACAGACGCCTTCTTCCACTTCCTCCGGCGCCGCACCGCGATAAACGACTGAAACCGAGATGACGTCGGACGAGAATTCCGGAAAATGCTCGACTTCGAGGCTGGAAATCGTGAGTATGCCGCTGGCCAGGATAATAACCATGAGCAGATTCGCGGCGACGCTGTTTTCGGCGAACCAGGCGATTGCGCGATTCATCCGGCACCTCCATCAGGCGGGGTCACGGCCTGGCTCTTTTCCGAGAGGATCCGGACCTGCATACCCTCCACAACGGCATCCAGAGTGGATATACAGACACGTTCCCCTCCGGCGAGGCCGGAACGGACGAGGGCGCTTTCGGCTTCCAGTCTCAGCAGATTGACGCGACGGTAGCGCAATCGGTTGTCCTCGTCGATGACAAGGACCTGATCGGAGCCTCTGATGGCAGCGCGGGGAACAACCGTGATGTTCCGAGCGACACGCCCCAGGATTTCAACCTCGACAAACAGCCCGGCGTAAAGCGGCGCACGGCCCCCATCATCTCCCCGATCGTACGGTGCATCGACGCGGGCGACAAGATTGACCATTCGCGTACGGGCGTCGATTTCCCCTTCGATACGTACGATTTCGCCGTGCCACGTGTGCGGGGCCCCGGCGAAATCCGCATGAACCAGGACTTTCGGTCGGGAAGCGGGTTCGAGTTCGTTGCGAGCATTATAGACCAGGTCCAGATAGGCGAGTTGTTCGTGCGGCACCGGCAGGCGGATCTCGGCGTAGTCGACGGCGTAGATACGGGCGACGGGAGCGCCGGGGTTGACGTACTGGCCCAGGTCCACGATCTTGGAGAGCACGCGGCCTTCGTAAGGCGCGCGGATTCGGGTTCGTTCGAACGCGAGGCGGGCCTGTTCCTGGGATGCCCTCGCGGCCCGGAGGGCGGCGCGGGCATCGGCCAACTGGGGTTTTCTAAGGGCCAGGTCCGTGGCTTCGCCATTACCCAGGCGCTGCCATTCCTGCCTCGCCAGGTCGGCTTCTTCCTCCTCCCTCGCAAGTCGTACCTGGGCTTGAGCGACCACGGCCCGCGCGCGGTCGACCGCGAGTTCGTAGTCGCGCGGATCGACTGTAAGCAGTATGTCTCCAGTTTTGAAGAAACCTCCGTTGGCGAAAGCGGGAGAGACCGAGATGATCTGACCGGCAACCTGGGACACCAGGCTGGTCCTGGTGCGCGGCGTGACAATGCCCTGCGCCTCGATCTGAAGTTGAATGTCTCGGGTTTCGACCGTCATCGCCCGTACCAGCGGGAGCGGTACTTTCGGGGGCGCCACCACGACTTCGGACCGCGCGCTGATGAGGACGTAGGCGCTCAACCCTCCGAATGCAATTACCGCCACGGGCAGCAACGCTTTCGGATGCCGCCGAATCCAGCCGGAAAGACCGCGTCTGTCCGGATTCCTGCTTTGCAACGGTCTCATATTCTAGAGTCCTTCCGTTTGCGTGATAGACGTTGTTGAAACCATTCTGTCGGGACCGGTAAAGCCCCCGCCCAGGGCGAGGTGCAGGTTGACCCGGTTCTCGAGGCGCTGCCGACGTACTGTGATAAGCTGGCTTTCGGACGCGTAAGCCCCGCGCTGGGCGTCGAGCATCGTGTTGAGGTCCACGAGCCCGCTCGCGTACCGGTCTTCCGCGAGGCGGCGCGCGGCCAACGCCTGTTCCGTGGCGGTTTCCAGCGCGGCCTGTCTCTTGGCCAGGAGGACCTCGGCTGCAAGCGCGTTTTCCACTTCCGCATAGGCGGCCAGGACGCTATGAACGTATAGCGCCAGCGCCTGTTCGGATTGTGAGGCCGCCTGCTGGATGCCGCCGCGGATTCGTCCGCCCTGGAAGAGGGGTTGCAGGATGTTGCCCGCCAGGTTCCACACGCTGAAGTCGCCGTCGAGCAGATTTTCCAGTTCCTTGCTCGAGGTACCGGCGGACCCCGTCAGGCTGATTCGGGGAAAGAGCGCCCTTTTTGCCTGCGTGTAACGGGCGTAGGAAGCCGCCAGCCCGCGTTCGGCCGCCACGAGGTCCGGACGGCGGGAGACGAGGTCAGCGGGGAGGCCGGCGGGAACGGCTTCGGGTAGTGCGGGCAGGGCAATGCCGGGGTTCAGGGCAGCGGCGGGATATCGGCCCATGAGGACTTCGAGTTGGCGGCGGGTCGCGCCGTAGACGAGCCGGTGTTGTTGTAGGACGGCCTCGGCGCCGGCCAGGTTCGACAGCGCGCGGCGGAGGTCCAGGGCGTGCCTCAGACCGCGCCTGTAGCGTTCGCGCACGACCTCACTGGAGGTCCGGAAGTTTTCGACGGTGGCCTCCGACAGTTCAACCTGCCTGTGGCCCTCCACGGCGGCAAACCAGGTCTTGGCGGTCTGTCCCGCCAGCGAGAGTCGGGCGCCCGCGTAATCGGCGCGCGCGGCTTGCATATCGGCCAGTGCCGCGGACGCCCCGGCTCCCAGACGACCCCAGAGATCGAGTTCCCAGGAGATATCGAGCGATAAGCCGACGCTGTTTGACGTAGAGGTCAGAACGCCGTTTCCGGATCCAGGGATAGGCAGGCCGATGAAATTCTGTTTGCGGCGTGCCCCGCCGGTGCGGCCTGCCGCATCGGGATATAGAGGGGCGCCCGCGATTCTGGCGCGCGCGGCGGCGGCGCCAACCCGGGCGGCGGCGGCCTGAAGGTTGAGGTTGTGCGCGAGCGCTTCGGCGACCAGGCGGGTCAGGGTTTCGTCATTGAACGCGCGCCACCAGAGGGTGTCCGTCTCTGCGGCGCCGGGCTGCCCGGCAGACCAGCGCTCCGGTACCGTCACGTTGAGGTCGGGTGGGTTCACCTTTGGCGCAGCGGCGCAGGCCACCAGCAGCAGGGCGAGAATGGGAAGTACACGTCTCAAGATGTGTCTCCGTTGGGGGCAGCGGCCCGGAGGCCGGCCGAGAGGAACGCGACGAGGCGTTTGATGTTGTTTTCGGTGTCGGACGGATCGCACAGGCCGCCGGTTCTTCGCGGAATGATATGCCTCCCCATCAGCGGCATGCTGATGCCGCCGACCATGAAGAAGAACCTCCAGAGCAGGTCGGTCTGGGACAGGTGGGGCAGGCTGCGAGAAAGAGTCGACGTATATCGCAGGAAGACTTCGGCGAACTGTTCGGTGATCCTATAGGCCAGGTCTCCCGGTTCGGAGTAGAGCCTTCCGATGAGCAGCATGAAGTTCTCGCCGCCGCCCGCGAGGTCGTATGCCAGCCGCATCACGGGTGCAACGAAGGCGTTTACGGTGGCTTCGATGGTGGGCGCGCCACCCGCGGCCGCCACTTCCGCGTCGAGAAGGCGGCAGCGTTCCCGGTTGAGCGGTTCGAGCCTTCGGGCGAAAACGGCTTCGATCAGCGCATCTTTGGAGCCGAAGTGGTAGTGGACGGAGGCCAGGTTTGCGGACGCCTCTGAAGTAATGGCCCTCAGGGAGGTGGCGCCGATTCCGTGTTCGGCAAAGAGTTGCTCGGCGGCGTCGAGCAACCGGTTGTGGGTGTCGGATTGATTCATTCAGAATTCTAATGGCAAAATTCAAACAAACGTATGATTAAAACGAACGTTTTAATTTACCCATTCCTGAAACACATGTCAAGCAAAACAGCCGACGTTTTCAAGAAAACCGACATTGCTTCACAAACCCCCGGGTTCCGCACCTGGGTGACTGTCATTGATCCGGACCGCGCAGCCTGATGGTCCAGTTGAGAATTATTAATTTTTTAATTGACAAAAAATGGAATTTCCATATATTTTATATTAAGGAATTAATCGCGCCACCCACGTTTAAACGAACCGCCCCGCTGGGGCAGCGTGGATCGCCCCCGCCTCGTGTTCTGACCCGGAAACAGATTGCCGAAATTCGGTCGCCGTTCAGACGCAGACGAGACCGACAACCGGCACCGGCAAAAAACGTCGTTACAGGAGTGGACTGTATGGCAAGGCCGAAGTCACCCACGCTAACGGAAGCCGAACTCAGGCTGATGGACGTGCTTTGGAAAAAGGAGGCGGCCACTGTAAGCGACGTGGTCGCGGCGCTACCCGGCAAAGAGCCGCTCGCTTATAGCACGGTGCTGACAACGCTCAGGATTCTCGAACGGAAAGGCTACCTGTCCCACGAAAAGGAGGGCAGGGCCTATGTCTACCAGCCGGTGGTTGGCCGCGAGGAAGCCAGAAGAAGCGTGGTTCGGTACATGATGAGCCGGTTTTTCAACAATTCGCCGGAGATGCTGGTGCTGAACATTCTGGAGAATGAAGCGGTCGACGCCGACGTTCTCGAGCGCATGAGACAAATGGTGGACGACAGCAGGTAGAAGGGAATCTATGTTGGCGGCCTACGAAATATTCGATGCCGTTTCCCGGGTGATGGTGTCCTCCGCGCTCGACGGTCTCTGGCAGGGCCTGGTCGTGACGCTTGCGGTCGCGTGCCTGTTGGGAGTCGCGCGGTGGCTGAACGCACGTACCAGGTACGTGATCTGGACGGCCACGTTGCTGGTGGTATTCGCGCTGTCCTGGTCCGACGTCGGGAACCCGCCCAATCGTACGGGTGCCACGCGGATGTGGTTCAAGGCCGCGGAGACGAAAGACCCGGAGATGCCTGATTCCCGGAAGCTGAGCGGGGCGGACGCCTTTGAATCGGCGCCGGGCGCTGATCAGCCGAGGGACAGGGAACACGTGGAGTCGGCGTTTACGCCGGAACTGCCGGGGCGGTGGCCGGCGCTGATATTCGGGGTGTGGATGCTGGTCGCACTGGCGCTATCGGCCAAACTCTTTCTGGGCCTTTGGCACCTCCGGCGCCTGAAACGGAGCGCAAGGCCCCTTCCCGCCCGATATCAGCACAGATTGCGCCATTTGCTCCGCGCAAACAAGACGCGGCGCTGGGTGCGCCTTTGCAGTTCCACGCGAGTACGCACGGCTGCGGCGACGGGTCTGTTCAAACCCGTGATTCTGATTCCGGAGTCCATGCCGGACCGGCTGACGGAGGCTGAATTCGATCAGGTGGTCCTGCACGAACTGGCGCACTTGCACCGGCTGGACGACTGGACCAAACTGTTCCATGCGCTCGTGGGCTGCTTTCTGTTCTTCCATCCGGCCGTATGGTGGATTGCTCGACAGATGGACCTGGAACGCGAGGTCGCGTGTGACGATATGGTTGTGGGCATTACCGGAAGAGCCAGGGGATATGCGGCCTGCCTCACCCGCCTGACGGAGATGGCGGCGTCGCCGGTCGGATCGACACTGGGCATTGGCGCCGCCGGAGATCGGAAGCAGGTCGTCAGGCGGATATCACGGCTGTTGAATGCCAGACGGGGCCACGAACGCCGCCTCTCCCGCACAGGTCTGCTGTTGGCTTCGGTTTTGATTCTGGTGGCATTGACACAGTGCGGCGGGGTCGGGCCCACGGTTGAGGTGCCGGGCCGGTCCGAAGCCTTCGTAAAGCTGGCGGCCATTAAGGATCGGCTGCTTTCGTTCCTGCGGCTGGATGGGTTGCCTCCCGGTTCCGGTCGCATCGACATGGTCACGGTAATTGCAGATTCCACGGTGAGCCGGACTTTGCAGGGAACGCTCCGCGACGTCATCGAGCGTGTAATCCTGACGCCCAGGAAGGAGCGCCTTTACCATGTCTCTTTCACACACGCCGGAGATTTCAGCATGCTGCGACGGAAGAATATCGTGATCGCCGCGCCGCTGGATGGAGACCACGAAGCGGGCGGTCTGGTACGCTCCCTTGTGCCGCGGGCGCGTCGGGAGGCTATCCGGAACGGAGCGCCGCCGGTGGTCATCCGGCGGGACGTGTGGGCCGACGACCAGGTCGTGGTTCTGGTTACGGGCAAGGATCGTGACGCGTTGAGAGCCAATATGATGACGGAGGCGGATCGGATTTACGGCGCTATCGATACGAAGCGCGATGAATGGGTCGCCGAGTCTCTCTTCCGATTTGGCGAAAGAGAGAGGCTTGCATCGGAACTGGCGGACCGGTTCGGATGGCGTGTGCGCATTCCTTTCGGATTCAATTTCATCGATACCCATGCCGATAGCGGGTTCGTGGTGCTCACGCGAACGCACGCGCGCGTGACACAGTGGATGTTTGTCTACCGTGAGGATGGCGTCAGCCCGGATCGTTTGACAGAGGCGTGGTGCATTCGGAAGCGGAACGAGATCGCCGCCCGGTTCTTTGACAACGACTTCGTGGATCAGACAGGCCTGAAGGTAAGTCAGCGGGAGTTGGGGAGCCGGCTGGCGGTGCATCTTGAAGGCGTTTGGCAGAACAATCTTGCGTGGAAGGGCGGGCCCTTCAGAAGCTACGTGCTGGTGGACGAGAAGACAGATCGGCTCTATTTCGTGGACTTTGGGGTTTACGGCCCGAATCGAAGAAAAGAAACCTATCTGCGTCAGTTGGACGTTGTGGCCAGGACGTTTGAAACGGGGCCATTTTACGAGGACCGGCTCGCGACGTCCGATCGCCCCTGAAACCTTCCGCACCCGGCGATCGTCCGTACATTCCCCTACACCCGTGGGCAAAGGGTAACCGCACGCGGTTGAGGAAAACAATGAGACGAGAGAAAGCGTTTCCGCTGAAGCGCATCAATGCCGTTATCGCGATTTTGGTTCTCGGCCATATGTTCTACATCTATTCAACCTTTCCTTGAAAGATCCCTGTGTCCGTGGGTGCGGACGGAGAGACAGTTGCCACACTGGAGGAGAGAGCTCCGAATTTTGCCCTCCGTGACATAGAGGGTGATTCCGTACAACTCAGTGATTTTGAAGGTAAGACCATTCTGATTGATTTCTGGGCGACGTGGTGCGGGCCGTGTGTTGATTCACTGCCACACCTGAATCAGGCGCACCTGTCAGAGAATGGTCTCGACCTGGTGGTCCTGGCCGTAAACGTTGAAACCCCGAACATCGCGCGCCGGTTTGTGCAGGAGCGGGATTACACCTTCATTTCCCTGGTTGATGAGGACAACAGGGTCAGGAAGCAGTACGGCGTCGATGCCATCCCGACGACATTTCTTGTAGATAAGTTCGGTGTGTTGAGAGATAGGATAGTTGGAGGGTCCTACGTATCCCTGAAACTGGCTCTCTGGGGCGAGAAGTTCAGGCGCTTGTTAGATATTCGAGGAGAGCCGAGGATCGGAATTTAACCTATAGTGAATCACGCCCCGTCTGAAAGGAGCCTGACGATGATACGCCATAAATTCCCCGCTGTAGACCTGAAGTTGGCATACCCGAAGGTGATGGCGCGGTGTGTGGGTATTTCCTTCCTGCTTCTTCTGGTCCTCGCGCTGGTGTTTCCCTCGTTCGACATGGACACCTCTGCGCGGATTCGCCCGACCGAGGTGTTAACCGTCGAGCGGATTCCGGAAACCCGGCAGATGCGCCGCCCGGAACCCAAACGCCCCGCCGTGCCCGTCGAAACAGACAGCGACGATGTACCGGAAGACGTGACCATTGAGTCTACGGAACTGGATTTCGATCGAATACCCGTGGATCTGCCGGAACCGGCGCGCCACGAGACCGCGCCCGTTGAGGAGGAAGTCCTGGAATTCTGGCGGGTTGAGCGGCAACCCGTACTGGTCCGTCGCGCAATGCCGGATTACCCGGAAATGGCGAAGAGGGCCGGGCTGGAAGGGGTGGTGTTCGTGGCGTTTACGGTAGGCGCCGACGGAAGCGTCGGAGACGTGCGGGTGGTGCGCGGACCGGAAATCTTCAGACAGGCGGCAGTCGAGGCGGTTTCGCAATTTACATTCGAACCCGCCGTGCAGAACGACCGGTCCGTCGCCGTGAAGATGACGATGCCCATCCGGTTTCGGCTGAGCGATTGAGCGCTGCGGTCGCGTCAGAGGTCTCTCGGATCCACCGTGAGGAGTTCCATGTGCTCTTTGTTGACCGAGTAGGCGACGATCAGCCTGTCCTTCTCCACCATGGCGCACGGATACTGGTGTCCGTGGGCTTTCAGGGCGCCCGGAAAGGCGATGGTGGTGGGTTCGTCAATGAGGAAGTACTGCCTTTCGAATTTCGCGCCGTCCGTTGATAGGGATATCATCAGCGGCACCCGGTTCAACAGGTCGGCAATGGCGTTGTTAATAAGGAAGTAACGCCCGTCCGCCAGGCGCCCCACGCTTACGCGGGACTTCGAGTCGGGAATATTCGAGAGCATGGGCGGGGTCCAGCTTCTGCCGCCATCCTCGCTGAGCGCCACGCGCAACCGCATTTCGTCCGTCTCGTTCCGGTGAAACATGAAGATCGCGCCGTCGTCCGTTTGATACCACGACGCTTCTCCGTACGGAAACCGCCCGGAATCCATCCCTCGCGAGCCGTCGCAGGGGATCTCCACGATCTCCGGGGGCTCCAGGGGATTCTCGCCAGGCCACAGAAACACGATCGGTTTTCCCAATCGGGATCCCGCGCACAACAGCCTGCCCTCCCGCGTCAACCTGGGCGCCTCGAACCAGAAGCAGTCCTCGGCGACGTCCCGTTCCGTCCAGTTCTCACCGTCGGCGGAAATAACGAGCCCTATTCTGCAGGTGGTCCTGCTCTCCTCGTTGGCGCTCATTCCCGGTTTCGGGGCAGCCCCTCCGCCGGTTTTCGTCTGTACGAATACGACGAGACGGTCTTCGTATCCCATAATCCCACCGGTATTGCGCCACAGTCTACGTGAGACGTCGCCGGGCGCCACACAGGCCGGCCTTGACCACGATGAGAGATCCTCGCTTCGGGTGATCAGCGTCCGCTGCCCCGGCGCCTCTTCATGCACGGCGCCGTTCGAAAAAACGTACCAGTACCGGTTTCGCCATCTGCAGATACCAGCCTGGTGATTGTAGGTGCCAAACGCCCTCGAGCCCGTCGCCACCCGGACGCGCCGCATCGGCGCATGGTCGAACCAGGCCGGCCATTCCTGTCCATCCGGCCGGGTACACCCCGCCCTCTTGAACTGCGACGTGACCAGATTGTCCCTCACCCTCTGCCTGAGGTCGGGTGTTAGCATAGAAATTCGCGTTTCCGTGTAGACGTCCGGAACGGGCACGAGTAGTCTCCTGTCTGTAGATCCGGCCCCGAAATGGAAGCGGCCGGCGTTCAGTCGACGACGTTGACGACGACCTCGACTTCGTCCACGGTGATCTCCCGGCTTTCCGCGCTGTTTTTCGGTACCAGCCCGATGCCCAGGGTATTGTCCCCGTAGACTCCCGGCGGCGACGTCAGGTTCACGCGCAGTTCGGTATGGGGCGGCAGCGGCCTACCCTCCCAGGCCGGTCGACCCTGTGGATGCCAGATGGACCTGATTGTGTCTACCGGGATTTCCCGGCCGTTCAGAGTTACTGCAATCTCATCCTCGGGGCTCTTGCCGAGGGCTCTGAAGATCAGCCAGGCTCCCGGAGGTTTGCCCGCCCGGTTGAAACTGCCGGTGTACACGCCGCGCTCGTCCACGGACTGATCGGTTTTTTCCGGTAGATACTCGCAGACCCGGAACGGAAACACCGCGCTCGGACTGGATCCGCTCAGGGTTGCGCGGTGATGGGGAATGCCGATGCTGCGGTAACCCTTCGGGTGGAGTTCATGAGGCCAGAGCGGCAGGAAGAGATAGTGTCTGTCTCCGGCGGCAACCGCATCGGGGTTCTTGAGGGTATTGAAATACCCCAGGGCCTTCGGGTACATGTCCGCGGGACCGGGGTAGCTCTTGCTGCGGAGTTGCCCCCACATATAGACATCGTAGTTGTGCGTGGATACACCGTCGGCGCCGGCTTCGTAGAAGTTGCGGACGGCGGCGCGGTAGTTGTCCAGCGTCATGATCCCGCAGTTGCCGGGCACGTCGGCCTGAATGGCTGGATATAGATAACAGCTGTCGGCGGCGCGGACAATCCCGGCGAATTGCTCGACCTTCATATTGAAATTGGTGTAATGGTAGTCGGTGGGCGCCACGTAGTCGACCAGCCCCTCCCCGACCCAGGTGGCAACGTCGAAGCCAAAATGCCGGCATTCCTCCAGGGTGGTGGGCACCCTTATCCCCATCAGAAGGCGCCGGCCTCTTTTTTCGCCGTTCCTGTCGAGCATTGCGCGGATGCGCCGCAGGAATTCGGACATCAAAGGATGACGGCGCGCGGCCGTCGAGGGCGGAAAACAGTACCCGTGGCGGACGAAATTGAGTTCGATTCCGTCCACGTCGAATCGCTCGGGGACCTCCTGTATAATCGAAAAAACCCAGTCCCGCACCTCCGGCAGTGAGTAGTCGACGCCGTGTCCGAGGTCCTTCAGGATCCAGTCGGGATGGGCTTCGAAAAAGGGCTTGTTGATCCCGTGGCGATCGTTCATCCGGAAACCCGCCAGCAGTTCAATACCCTGGTTTCGCGCTTCGTCAACGAATATATCCAGCGGCATCACGCCGCCGTCCATCATCGCGTCGAACCGCGCGAATGCGGGCGATTTCCAGTTCGGGCACCGGCGACTGCGGTAGTAAGCGATCAGGCCGTCGAAATACACTTCCGGAACATACGTGTCCGCGCCTCCGGCAGCCACGTTGCGTATCCACTTCCTCAGATGATCGGGCTCGGCCGGATCGCCGAACAGCCAGGTCCCCTGGCCGAAATGCGAGCCCATGTCGCTGGTGTGAATCAGGCGGCGGCCCCTGGGGAAGCCCGTATCCGGTTCAGGAATCTGCGCCATGGCGGCCCTATCCCGTGTAATTTGGATTGAACGCTTGTTTCCACAATGCGAAAGTCGAAGTTGACTTATTTTCTTAACGCACTTATAGTCAATGTGTTATTCATATTTTCGGTTGTTTGAACGTGGATTGGCCAGGTGCGGGTTAACCTCGGGCACGGACACATGGGAAGCGGCGTTCCGGTTTTCTCTAATCAGTTGCAACTGCGTTTTCCGGATGCTCAGCGGGCGTATGAGGGACAGAAGATCGCGGTCCGCTGCGAACAGTGCGGGAACCCGTTCGGCGTCCCGCACTGGTTTGCCCGCGGGAAGGTGCGGCTTCACTTCTGCGGCAAAGCCTGCCTCGACGCGTGGACGTCGGTACTTCCGGAAGTCGGGAACCGTCTGGTTTTGAGGGGACGCCCGGAATACAGGGGTGGAAACTGGAAGGTGCAGACTGCGCTGGCGAGAGAACGCGACGGCTTTCGCTGCAGGAATTGCGGGGTTACCGAAGAGACGCTGGGCAGGCAACTGGACGTGCATCACAAAACGCCCGTCCGGCTTTTTGCTTCGGCCGCGGCCGCCAACCGGCTGGACAATCTGATCTCGGTCTGCGCGTCGTGCCACAAACGCCTGGAAGACAGGATGGGCGACGAACTTCCTCTCTTCCACGCTGTGAGGCATCCCGGTCAGCGGCCGGATCGCGGATGACGCGCAAACTTGGACATACAGCGCTAAACCGCGTTCTTCTCTCCGAACAGGCGTTCACAGACCTTGGCGGCGCGTTCCTGATAACCGTCGGGGACAAAGACGTAGAGTTTCCAGAGCCGTTCGTACTGGTCCTCCACCGCCTTCACGTCGAACGGCGGACTGTCGAGCGGTTCGTTCAGGCGACGGACGCCGTCTTTGGTTTTCGTGAAGACCCTGGCCTCCTTGATGGAGGAAATGTCCGGGCAGTACAGGATAACCTGGTCGGGTTCGACGACGATGGCGTCGGCGATTTCGCGTTCGACGCGCTGCCTGGATTCCACGGACCTGTTGTAGGAGGCGATCAGTTCATCCCGGGCGCGCCTTCCGATTTCGCCGGTGGACAGCACGTATGCGCGCTTCAGCAGATTGCGGTAGACCACACCCCGGACCAGACGATCGATAGGTTCATCCTTCCTCGCGGTGAGGGACCGAAGAAGGGCGCCGTCCGTAAGATGGTAGATATCCTCCTGCCGCAGGCCCTGCTGGACGGCCAGTTCCACGGCTTTGGCAATCATGGCGCCGGATGCGATCTTCGCGTGGTGAAAATAGACGCGTTCGGTCAGGAAATAGCGCAGCCGCAGGAGATGGAGCAGTTCCGTCCGGGTGCTGAGTTTCTCCAGGTTGATGGCGAGCTTGTTGTCGGCAACCGTGAAGGTGCTTAGAATGCGGTCGTCGTAATCGTGTTTCAATCCCGCGAAATAGGCGTCGCGGCGAAGGTAGTCGAGCAGGTCCGCATCGACGGTGCTCGTAACGATCTGCCGCATCCAGGGCGGATCGAAACTGCGCTGTGTGAGGAGGGCGACCACCTGTTCTCTCTGGCCGGATGCGTCCAGAGCATTCGACAGTTCATCCTGGGAGAGCGCGTGTCCGATCCGTTCCGCGGTATCGTGGCGCGGAAACAGCTTGCGTTCGTCTTCAAAGGTATGGCCAAAGGGAAAATGAGACACGTCGTGTACGAGGGCGGCCAGAACCACAGCGGTTTCCTGTTCGGGGCTCACGCTGGTTCCGGAGTCTCTGAGAACACCTACAATGTGCCTCGCCATTGCGGCGGTACCCAGGGAGTGTTCGAACCGTGTATGCGTGCAGCCCGGGTACACGAGATAGGCCGTGCCGGTCTGCCGGATGCCTCGCAGGCGCTGGAATTGCCGGGTGTCCATCACACGGCGCTCCACTTCGTCGAAGCGAAGGTCGCCGTGTACCGGATCTCGAATGATCATGTACCGAACTCTCAATTACGGAACGGGACCGTAGCCGCCCTCCTCCCCTACCCTGCCCCCGCGGCAATGCGCTTACCTGCCAGCCGTTCAAAGTTAACAAATCGGCCGGCACGTAGCAATGGAAACGCATCATGCCAAACGGGCTGCCTGAAGTGGAATCGGGCAGCCCGCCAGATATCAAAAACACTTATTGACACCGGACGACCCGTGCGGCGAACCGACCGATTCGCCGCGCCGGTCGTCCGATGACTTGGCTCAGAAGTAGAATTTAAGCCCGGCAAAGAGGCGATCGATATCGGTTGTGTTGCCGTCCGTAAAGATGAAGTCCCGCTTGTAGTTCAGCCCAACGCGAATCCGATCGTTGAGAATGATGTCGATGCCCGCGCCGGGGGCCACGCCGAAGTTGCTTTCGCCCTCGGCAGGCTTGTAGAGTCCTGCATGCGCGGAGAAATAATAGACAAAGGGATCGGCGTTGTAATCGAAGCGGGAGCCCAGGCTGTAAATGGACAGTTTTTTATCCGAAAGATAGGTGTAACCACCCTCTATTGCAAGCCAGCCGTCCCGCTCGTAACCCAGGTTCAGGCTGTATAGCAGGCCGGTGCGGCTGTCGTCCACGTTTCTGTCGAAGATCCCGGAGCCGAACGCCGGGCTGATGTAAAATCGGCCTTTGGGGCCGCCGAACGGATAGCCGCCGCGGCCCACTTCACTGCCTTCGGGTCCATCGGTTCGGCCGGGCTCCCCTGCGTCCAACGGCATACAGAGCATTGCCGCGCAGATGGTGAAGATCAGGGTGAGGCTTGCGGTTTTCATGGCGAGTTTCCTTTCTGATTAGAGTGGGGTTACCGGCCGTCTGGCTGTCGATCAGAATCCGATGTGGCGTTTCTTGTAGGCCTTCCGGATCTCCTTCTCGTCGGTCCAAGCGATTTCGGAGGTCAGCAGATTGGTCAGTTGGAACGTGGCCTTATAATAGATCAGTTTGTCCTTGCCCACCTGCTGGACGTTGGCCGTAAGGGTTCCGGTCAGCAGATACTCCGCGCCGGTCTGGTTGCCAGGACCGCTGGCCTGGTCCGGATCCACGTAGCCGGACTGTTGATACTCGTACTCCTCGGCGATGTCCCGGCGGTTTACCACGTCGGCGAACCGAAATCTGCCGTTCTGGATGAGCTGTGTGCGGACCTTGTTGGATAGCATGGTCATATCTATATGTTCTGACGTACGGTTGCGCATTTTTCCAATCATGACAACCGGCGTGCCGTTTCTCCCGCTAATGTTGCTCCCGGCCATGGACTGGATCATTTTCTTCGCGATGAGTTGCATGTCGTTTTCGCTGAATCGGTCATCCAACAGCGCAACGGCGTTCGGATCCTCGTAGCTGCCCTTTGTGAATGCTCTGGGTCCCGCGCAGCTGACGGCGAACGCGAGAACGACGGCGAGGGTGATGCAGATCCCTGGTTTCATGGCGGTTCTCCTTCTGGTGTGATGGATGGTGCGGTTCGGTGGCTATGCCGTTCCACGTGTTACTCGCGACCAGCGGTTGCGAGTTCAATTCCATTCGCATTGGAAGTGGGCGCCCGCCATGTGCCACTTGTACGGCAACAGGACGTCCTGGCGATAGCGCACCTGGAGCCGGCAGTCCTGCAAGGGCGAACTCGCGGGATAGTCGAAGGAAAATTCCCGGATTCCGGCGCGGTCGGCGTCGGGAATATCGGACGAATGGAAGATATCCGGCCTGGTCGAGGTGAAGACCTGCATCGTTTTGGACCCGTACGTCTTCAGAGGCACCCGGTCCGCGAACGTGATGCGCCGAACCTGCTTGGGCAGGAGGGGATCGCTGAGATCCACCCGCTCGTCGCGGCGCCAGTTCCCCGCCAGTACGGCGCCCAGGTCCGCGGTGAAGATGCGTTCGGTGGGGCCGTCCGGTATAATGACGTAGAGATACCGCTTGCGGGCTTCCCGCGACCGGCCGGCGAATTCGAGCTGAATGGCAAGGCTCAGCGCGCGGTTGGGAGGCAGCGCATGGAGCGAGATCGCCTGAATGACCTTCTTCGAAACGCCTGCCTTTTTGAGTTCGATCAGCGCGTTGGCCGAAGCGTTACCCGCAAACCGGCGCTCGCGAACCATCCGGCTGATCGCTTCGTCACCAAAGTCGTTCCTGCTGAGATTGATGACGTCTTCCAGGGTGAGGGGAAGCTGGTCGGAGCGTTCGTAGATGGGCGGCAGGTTCCTGCCGTCCCACGTCACGATGTTGATAACGGCGCCCCGGGTGGGGACGTCGGCCGCCCACCCCCCCTGGCTCCACCCCGCGAGGGCCAGGGTCAAACAGATCCAGAACTGTCGCTTCATGGTGTTCCTCCTTTCGGTTGTTGTGTCTATTTATACGTTCGGTAGTTCACGAAGGTCCGGGTTCCCGGCCGGATGTGTATATCCGAAATGGTTCCGGCTTCGATGACGCGCCCCCGGCTGTCGAGGGATTCCAGCGTAAGGGTGTGAGTACCGGCGGGTAGCGTGAGCCTGCCGATCTGCACGTTGTGCGGCAGCGAGACCCAGCTTCGGGTATCGGCCGCCTCGGTTGCGGCGGAGAGCAAATTGACGAAGAAGCCGAGGACTTTGTTTTTCTCTTCTGCCTTGACTGAAGCGGCGTATTTGACCAGACCTCGCGCGACCGTACGCGCGAGCATCACGGGTTGTTTGTCCTGATACGTCTGCCACGCGATGGCCGAAAGGTCGTCCGCCAGGGTGGTCGTGGTCTGACGTCCGGCGGCGATGACCCTGATGGTCTGTGTACGTGGCGCGACGTCCTCGTACGCCGGCAGGGCCACGCGCAGCCAGTATTTGACTTTTGATTTGCCCGCATAGTGGGGTTTGAAGTGGCGGTGCGCGATTTTTCGAGAGATACCTTCGAGCCGGCCCTTTTTTCTTGTTTTAACGTCGTCTGCGTAAATCGGCAGGTTGATGTCCTCCTGGACTTTGTGGGGCACGAAACCGATTTCCGAGAAGAGGATCAGTTCGCCGCCGGCGGGTGAGCGCCAGTCTGCGGAGGCGGCCCCTTCGCCGGGGTCCTCGGTATAGCCCAAAGCTTGCTCGACGCGCCTTAGGTCTTTCCGGAGGGCCGCGGGCGCCTTCAGGCCAAAGGCCTTTTTATACGTCTCATAGGCATCCAGTGCGTTCCGATAGGACACGTACGCATCGTTGAGTTCGCCGGTGGCTTCGTAAATGAGACCGGTCATGTAGTGAATGAATGCATCGTTCCGGTACGTGGCGTCGTAGTCGGCCCGGGCGGCGTAGCGCTCCAGTTTCAGGTTGGCCTTGCGGCACTCCACCAGAGCCTCTTCCGGCTCGCCGAGATACCAGTAGTTGAGTGCTCTGTAATAGTTGACGAATGCGAGTTCGAATTCCTCGCCGCGATAGGCGCGTACCAAGTCGTTGGTGACCAGCGAGGCCGCCTCTCGGGACAACGAACGCGTGAAGAGCCGAGCCGAGTGCCGTTCGGCGTTTTCAAAATAGCGGTTGGATGCGCGGTATTCGCCCCTGTAGTGCGCGATAAGGCCGTTCTCCATAAGATAGAGCAGGCGCGCGGGGCCGTTCCGGGCCCTCCCCAGGCTTTGCAGCGCGGTTTCGTAGTGTCCACCGGCCAGGCTGCTCCTGAAGGTGGCGGCATTGTGGGTGTACGTTGCGCAACCGGTGAGGAAAACGCAGAGAAGCAGGCCGGATCGCAATTTGAGCAGGTTATTCATGGAGGCTCCATAAACCCAGCTGGTTAAGAAGCTTCGCAAAAGAACATACTATCGCTTTGTGTGGTCACTGTTGCACCAGAGCATATATGCAATCTGCGTGCCAAATCCACAAGATGTTTATAAACAATTAGATATGTGTTTACGTCGGGGGGCCAACCTGTCGTGTTTCGTCCACACTTGTGAATACGGACGACAATTGGGAGCCCCGAAAAACGAGTCACGACGAGGGCAACCACAAGGGTTGCCCCTACAAACGCAACGACTGCACGTAATACGGCGATATCAGTATCACGGACGTCAGGGGTGTGGGAAATACGATCGCACGAGTGGCGAATCCGTAGGGAAGGATCCGTTCGGACCCGACTGCCGGATTGCCAGGGAGCGTGGAACGGATTGGAAGGAAAAGAAAAAGACGACCGATCCGGGTCGCCTTTTAACGTGGCAGCGCAGGGATGAAGAGGCGTTTATCGGCGCTGGCGATAGAGAGAAGCGTCTATGGCGGCGGCCATGGCCGATTCATCGAGGCAGTTGTTCAGAAACGCGTTGATACGGGCCGCCTCCCGGGCGTGATCCGCCAGGATCTGTCGGTATCCGGAATAGAGGGTCCGGATGAAGGGTCGTTCGGACAGCAAGGTTTCCGTCTGTTGAAGATGCTTGCGGAAAACCCGCGTTATTTCCTCGTCGTCCGACCGCCCGCCTGGCTGCACGCCCCTCCGGAGCAGCATCTGCCGCTGCGAGGCGAGGACTTCCTCCATTGCCCGCCGCATGAAGATGATCCGGTAGGTGTGTGTATCGGGAAGGTACTTCAACAGTTCGGAGATGATCTTGACGGCCTTGCCCCCGGCCTCCGGAAGCCAGCTCTGATCCGTCTTCAGCGCCTTGACCTTCTCGTATTCGAAATAACCTTTGAGATTGTCTTCGTCGGCGGTTCTCAGGCCGTCTGTCAGGACGTTGATCCCGCCCGCTTCGAGCATCTGCATCATCATCGAGGTGCCCGAGCGGGGCAGCCCGGAGACGACGACGATCGCGTCGGGATCGATCATGAGATTCGTTCGATCACGCCGGTCGGTGCCGGAATGCAGAGGTGGGATGGTGACAGAACCCTTAAAGATAGCCCAGAGACTTAAGGCGGTCTTCCATCAGCTTCTTTTCTTCCGGGGTATAGGCCGGGCCGGACTCCGTATCCGTTTCCTGCGCGCGGAGGGATTCCAGCCGTTCGGATGCCTCGAGGAGCCGATTGTACTCTTCGATGTCCAGCATGACGGCGACGCGGTTACCGGCCTGGTCCACCACGACACGCGGCTTGTTTCCGCTCATTGCAATTTGCCCCTGCCGAGAATGTCCCAGACGGCTTCCACCCGGTCGTTGCGAATGCCGTAGATCTGGTTGTGCAGAAAAACCGTCATGTCGCTATAGCCGGAAATAAGTTCGATCTTGTCGCCAATTCTCAATGGACGGTCGGTGTTCTTCAGCTCCAGATAGCCGTGTTCCGCCGAGAGGCCGACAACGTCGATGCCGTCCCGGCCTTTGACCCAGGGCAGGCCGAACTGGGAGGTGGTGGTTTTGCGACCGGCGTCGATATAGGCCCGGTCCGGGGCGGGGCGGCTGACCACGGTGGCAAGAATTGAAAGGGCGTGATCCAGTCCTCTGACGCCCAGCGCCGTGGCGTAGAACGTGTCCATCATGATGCCGCCGCCGGCCTGGATTTCGGTGAGACCCGGGCAGTCCGGCGTGTAGGCCAGCGTTCCGGTCCCACCTGCGCTGACGATCGGGCATTCGATGCCCGACGCCTCAATGCGCTCCCTCGATACCGCAAGATGGGCGATGGCCTCGACGCAGGCGGCTTCCTTCTGCGTGTCGGGAAGATCCATCGCCTGGCCCTCGTAGCCCATCAGGCCCGAGAATACCACGCCGGGCGCAACCTGGGCCCGTTGCGCCAGTTCCAGGGCAGGCTTCCCCGGCCCCACCCCGCAACGCCCCATCCCTATGTCCAGTTCGACAAGGACCCGCACGCTGACACCCACGGCCTGCGCCGCTTCCGAGATCATATTGACGTGGACGGGGTGATCGACGGCCACCATGACGTCCGCATGCCGCTGCAGATGGGTCAGGCGGGCCATTTTTCTTTCGCCCACGACCTGGTTGGCAACCAGGATGTCCTTGATACCCGAAGCGGCCATGACTTCGGCTTCACCGAGTTTGGCGCAGGTGATACCGATGGCTCCCGCGTCGAGCAGTTTGTGCGCAATGGCCGGGGTTTTGTTTCCCTTGGTATGCGGACGCCAGCGAACGCCGCAGACTTTGCACCGAGCGGCGATTCGGGCGATGTTGTTCTCCAGAAGGTCCAGGTCGAGCATCAGGGCAGGCGTATCCAGGTCCCACTTTTCAAACCCGACGGGAGAGTAGCTCATTCAGAGTTCCTTTAAGCGCACGTTTATCTTTTTTCCGCGATTTCGGCGAGCGTATCGCCGGTTATTCTGACGGTGTGGGTATCGACCCGCTCGACGTCGCGGCGGGAGGCCTTTGACGCGGCGCTGGATGCGGCCTGATACTCCGTGACAAAGGTATAGGGACCCGGAACGCTGTACGGGACGAACTCCCCGATGCGGTCCATCGTACGCTTTGCGCATTCTCGGATGAGGTCCCGGGCCTTTGCGGGAGAGAGCGTGAGCGCCGCGGTACGGCTGAGCCCCTCCTTGACGACGACGCCTTCGATATTCCCCACGTACTCTCTTGCTTCGTCTATCGCTGCCCGGTCTCCGCTGATAAACGCCGTGGGCACGCCGGCCTCCCCGGCTCGGGCGATGTTGAACCCGATTTCACCGATGAGCTCTCCGTTCAGCCAGCAGTTGGCAATATCGCGGGAACTCCAGCTGTGGCAAAGCACGCCCCTGGGCGTGTTTTCCATGGCATGGTGTCCATACAGAAACATGGCTTTGAAGTCGATGCCGAGGTCCCAGGCGGAGACCAGCGGACGGCCGAACATCACCCTGGCTTCGTAGTGGATCAATTCGATGTTGATACCGCCGCTGCCGTGTCCGTCCAGGACGATCACCTGGTCCGCCCCGCCCTCCAGGGCGCCGTCGACAAGCGCGTTAATTTCGAGAGTGGACAGGTTCTTCGCCTGGTCGTTGTAGCGCGTGTTGTCGTAGGTCTGCGTGTGGAAGTCCACAACGCCAGCGGCGCCTTCGAGGTCGCACAGGACCATAATATCCATGGGGTTCCTCTCCGGGGTCAATCGTCGAAAGCCGACGGTGCGTACAGCCGGCCGCCGGCGATGGTGGAAACCGGTTGGAGTTTCTGTTCGGCGGAACGGGTCCGATCCCGTGCATCGGTGAAAACGAAGCTGCCCGAATTGAGTTCGAGGATGGCAAGGTCGGCCCTTGCGCCGGGGCACAAGGTGCCGATTTCGCCAAGCATGCCCATGGCGCGCGCCGGAGCCGCGGTTACTTTCTCGAGGGCCTGATCCAACGAGAGGCCCAATACGAGAAATTTGGAGACGGTGGTGACGAGGTCGTATACGGGCCCGTTCAGATTGTAGACGTGGAGGTCGCTGGAAATGGCGCCTGGGAGAAAGTCCTGGGACATCGCCGCCTCGGCAACGTCGAACGCAAAGCTGCCCTGGCCGTGGCCCACGTCGAACAGGATCCCGTTTTGCGCGGCTCTGCGGGCGGCAGGACGGACCGCGCCTGAATCGTCCAGAATGCCGGTGTCGCTCTTGTGAAAGCAGTGGGTGACGATATCTCCCGGGCGCAGTTCGTCCATCATGTCTTCGAAAGAGACAGGGCTGGCATTGGGATGGATCATCAGCGGGAGACCGGTGGCGTCGCAGACCTGGCGTGCCCGTTTCAGGCCTTCTTTACCGTTCTCGCCGACCAGGCTCCTCGTCATTCGGATCTTGACGCCGACAATGTCGTCTTTGTGTTCTTCACACATCCGTACGGCGCGGCTCACGTCGGCGAACCGGAGATCGGTGAGTTCGCCGATACCGGGCGACAACAAGCCCTGGGACGAGACGTGCAGGAAGGCCTTGACGCGGGTGGCGCTGGCGTCGATCACGTACTTCTTGAATCCGGGAAACGTGTCGGCCCCAGAGGAACCGGTGTCATAGACGGTGGTCACGCCCCTGGCCAGGCACGTGGGGTCCGGTTCCACGCCGTAGTGCGACACCCCCCACCAGACGTGGACGTGCAGATCGATCAGACCGGGCGTCACCAGGTAGCCCGCGGCGTCGATCACGGTCTGCGCCGTCTCCTCGTAGATCTCATCGTCTACTGCGGCAACGCGCCCTCCCGCCAAGGCCACGTCCCGGACCGCGTGCAGATCCTGCGCCGGGTCGATCACGGTACCGCCTTTAATGAGCATATCGTACGGTGCGGGCACGCGGGTTCCTCGACGATGGGCATGGGAAGAGGTCCGGGTTCGGACGGTTGGGGCCGGAAAATAACGAAAAAGCGGAACCACGGCAAATGGAAAGGGGCAACCCGACGGGCGCCCCTTGGAGGTGCGATACCGTTTCCGAATCTATGCCATGTGCGGGTTGCTGTCCGCCCACTCGGAGACGGGCGGCAGGATGCCCTCGCCGATGATCTCGTCCCGCAATCCGGCGAGATGCGCGTAGGAGTCTCTCAACGCCTGCAGGTCTTCCGCCTTGCCCTCCGGCATGCTGCTGGTTACGCCGTCGGGCGAAAGGGTGGCGGGCATGGCCATCATGATGTTTCTGAACTCGCCGTTGTTTACGTAGGCGCCACAGGGCCAGTCGTAGGGTTCGCCGAACAGTCCGCGCAACATGAAGACGCTCTGCTGTGCGGGAGACTGGAAGGAGGATCGCCCGCGCAACTGGATGATCCGGGCGCCGCCGCCGGTCACGTGGGACTGGATGCCGCTCCACGCTTCAGAGGTAAGGCCGATGCCGGCTACGGTTTCGCCCGCCAGGATATCCGCGAGTGGAATGCCGTCGACCGCGGTTCCACCCTTGAATACGGCCATCGACTCGCCATGACCGCCGTAGGTCTTGCAGCCCGTGACGCGGCCTTGCTGAATCCCGAAATGCTGGGCCAACGCCGTCTGAAGCCGGGTGCTGTCCAGGGCGGCCAGCGTGGAGACCCGGCCGGCGGGAAGTCCCGAGTGCACCAGGGTGGTGAGACCGGTGATATCCGCGGGGTTGAAGATGATGATAACGAATTTGCAGTTCGGACAAGCCTGTTTGATGTCGAGACCGAGTTGTTTCGCAATCAGGCCGTTGTCGCGGGTGAGGTCTTCGCGCGTCATCCCTTCTTTTCTGGGCGCGCCGCCCGAACTGATCACATAGGCGGCGCCGGAAAGGGCTTCGGCGACGTCCGTCGTCCAGGTGACGTTCGCGCCCGGAAATCCACAGTGGTATATTTCCTCGGCGGCCCCTTTCAGGCCCGGTTCGAACGGATCGTACATGGACACCCTGCCAGCGGTTCCCGAGGCCAGCAGGGTCTGTGCGAGATTTGAGCCGATGGCGCCCGCCGCGCCAAGTACCGCTACTTTTTCGTCCGTCAGATACATCGGTTGTTGTCTCCCGGCGGCCGGCCCCTGCTCACTCGCCGGCCTGGTCTTGGAGGCTTACGCTCATATTGTACGCCTCTTCCGCTTTCTTTGCGCTCGTCGAGGCAGCATCGTCCATACCGCCCTCCGACTGCACATTAGAAAGCAGGGCCCACGATCGCGACAACGCCTGCCAGCCCTGCACGCTGGTGGCTTTCAGGCTGACGACCATATTGAGGGCTTCTATGGAATCCTTGTACTTGCCCTGCTTTTCGTAAATTCGACCCAGCCTGTACCATGCGTCGGAATCCTGAGGATTCGCCTGGACACTTTTGAGGAACAGGTCGACGGCTTCGTCGACCTTACCCAGGTTTCTGTAACATTCCGCGAGATTGAACAGCGTATCTATATCTTCGGGCCTTTGCGCGACGACCCTTTCCAGGAGTTCGGCCGCCTTTTCGTAATTTTCTCCCATCAGGGACATCTGCCCGGCCATTATCAACACGTCGAGATTTTCGGGGTCGACGGCCAGGGCTTTGTGAGCGGTTTCGAGAGCGGCCGCCGTGTCGCCCATATACTGCTGGGCGCGGGCGAGGTCGTTCATATAACCCGCATTGTCGGGCGCCAGATCGTGGGCTTTGGTGAAGCACTGTCTCGCGTCTTCGTAATTCTTGAGATTCATATATGCCCGGCCCAGATTGACAAACGAGGATGCATCGGTGCTGTCGAGCTCGATCGCTTTCAGATAGGCGTCGATTCCGGCCTGGGCCTGCCCCATATTCAGGTAGGTCACCCCCAGCGCCTGGTAAGACATAGCCTTCTCCGGCGCCAGTGCAATCGATTTCTGAAGGGATTCGATGGCCGCGCCGTAGTCTTCGGCGCCGATCGCCCGAACGGCGTTATTGTAGTTCCGGCTCCACCACATGTCCAGGAACGGCTGGATTTTCTTCCCGTACTTTTTCTTCCCTTTCTTGGTGGCAAGCACCCATTCGAACTCTTTTCTCATTTCGTCCTGCAGGTTCTTCTCGGAATATATCTCGCCCAGCATGTAGTGCGCCTGCGAGTCGTTGGGGTCGCCCTCGACGACGATCAGCAATTGGGCGAGGGCCTTGTCGAACAGGCGCTGGCTGATGTAAAGTTTGGCGGACCGCTTGGCTATTTTGGCGTCGCCCTTTGTGATCTTTCTCTTCGCGGCACACGCCTCGTCGGGTGCGGTACCGAGAATGGCCAATACTAGGAGCGCGAGCACAGGAATGCCCGGCCGGCGAAGGAATCGCATGATGACGTTCAAAGCCTTACCCCTTTCTTTTTGGCGACGTGCCGTCGTTCAGCCAACGTCAGCACAAACCTTGATGGAACCTGGGTCAGAAACGTCTTGCGGGTTGAGCCGATCAGCGATTGTATCGCTCTTTTTTGTAAGAGTTGCGAATCGGTGCAATATAGGCGGCGACCATACTTCTGTCAAGATCAAACGCGGAAAACTCCGGTGGCGGGCATTCCACGGACGAAGACCCCGGTATCGCGCCGGTAGGCTTGCGAATTGGCGGCGCACTCACGATCTATGTGTCCCGGTCTGAAATCAGCACGCCGCCTACCGCCCAGTGGTCGCGGGTCACTTCCTCGATGACCACCATGGTGCCTTCCGGTTTAGCGCCGCAGATGTTCTGCAGGGCGTCGGTAATGGCCTTGACCAGTTCGCGTTTCTGATCCTTCGTGCGGCCGTCGAGCATTTTGACGTTGACAAAGGGCATGCCGGCATCCTTTCCGGAAACGAAAAACCATGGAATGCAGGGTCGGACCTTGGCGGCCGAAAACAACAGATAAAGTAAGGAATAGCGGCCAGAAATCAAGTTGGAATCGAACGCGCGACGCCGGCGGCGGCCACGCTGTGGCCGATAAACCCGGCCCGGTTGTCCGGCCCGGCGAGCGCCCGCGGAAAGAGCGGTCTCAAGTGTCCCATCCCGGAAATATGTCACCATTCGGCAAGCTATTTCCGGGACAGAACACTAACAGTCCGTTGATAAAGTCGCTCTGCAGGCGAGGCCGAGTCATTGTGGCCGAAGACAAGGCGCGCAACCGAGTCGAATCGAGCGATTCGGCGAGGGAGCGCAACGCAGTATTTCGACCGCAAGGGCCGGCCGTAGCCCGGATGGACTTTTTCAACGGGCTGTTAAGCCAGCGTTTCGTCGATTACGATGACGGTCTTTACGGAGTCTCCGGCTTCGGCCACGGTCTGAAATCCGACGGCGGTCTCTTCCAGGGGAAAACGGTGAGTGACGAGTTTTTTCGCGGTCACCACCCCGCGGCCAACGAGGCCCAGGGCTTCCACGGTGTCCGGGGGACCGCACGAATAGCTGGTGATAAGGGTGATGTCTCTGGAATACAGATCGTAAGGTTCGATCGCCAGCGTCCGGCCGGGTTCGGAAGGGGTGAATAGAAGCACGGTACCGCCCACGCCCACCGAGGAGAATCCCGCCTTCATCGCCGTCAGCGTGCCCGGACCGACCACAACCAGGTCGGCCATGTCCCCATCGGTGGCGGCGGCGACGGATTCGGTCAGATCGTCTCGAGTGACGTCGATGCCGACGTCGGCCCCGAGTTCAAGGGCTTTTCCCAGCCGGTAGGGCACCATGTCCGCCGCAATCACGGTGGACGCGCCGTAGTGCCTGGCGACCAGGGCAAGAAGCTGCCCCATTATGCCCATGCCGATGATCAGGACGCGGTCTCCCCGTTGCATTCGGGCGCGGCGTTGCAACGCCTGTACCGCGCAAGCGGTCGGTTCGACGAGAGCGCCGTCTTCGAGGGAAAGCGGGGCCGGAAGTTTCAGGGTATCGGTACTGAGGTTGATGCCGGGCACGCGGACGAATTCGGCGAGGCCCCCGGGGTCCAGCGCGGAGGCCTTCCAGGTAGGACACATTGAAAAATGCCCCCGGAGGCACAAACGGCAGTTCATGCAGGGGGCATGATGGTGAACAAAGACGCGCTCACCCGGTGAGAAACCGGTGGCTTCGGAGCCAATGTCGACTATAATCCCGGCGGGTTCGTGCCCGAGAACGATGGGCGCCTTGCGCCGAACGTACCACGGCAGGGTATCGCTGGTGCAAATGCCGCAAACCGCCATTTTGACCAGGGCGTCTTCAGGTCCGATTTCAGGGATCGGTTCTTTTTCGATGCGGATGTCGCCGTAGTCGTACAGACGGGCTACACGCATCATCCGGCTTTTTCCGGGCTGGGCTCGGAGGGCGGCACGACGGCGAATTTGACGTCGTTGCCCTTCTTCAGAAGAAGCTCGAAGACGTGTTTCAGGTCGGACAGGGAATAGGTGCCCGAAATCAGGCCGTTGAGGTGAATCTTTCTGTCGACCAGCATGCTGTAGGCCTTTTTCACAGCGCTTCGGCTGTAGTGGAACACGCCTTTGAGGGTAATCTGATCGTAGTGCAACCTTGCGGTGTCGAAGGTGGCGACGGTTCCCTTCGGAAGGCCGCCGAACAGGACGATCGTCCCACCCTTGGCGACCAGATCGGGCGTGCTTTCCCAGACGGCGAGTTGGCCGGTGCACTCAATCACCAGATCCGCGCCGATGCCGGCGGTCAGTTCCTTGACACGGTCAATCGCGTTTTCCGCATCCACGTCGATAATCTCGTCCGCGCCGAGCGTAGTTGCGAGTCTGAGCCGGTATTCGCGTTTGCCGGCGACAATGACGCGCTTTGCGCCGAAAGCGCGCACGACAGCCGTATGCATCAATCCGATGGCGCCCGCGCCAATGATGAGCACCGTGGCATCCGGCCCCATAAGCACCTGGTCCATGCCGTAGACCACGCACGCGAGCGGCTCCAGCATCGCGGCCTCTTCGTAGGAGAGATCCGCGGGCTTTTTGAACATGTTGTTCCGAACGACGTGAGCCGGCACCCGGACGTATTCCGCGAAGGCGCCGAAAACCATCTCGTCGATGGCGTACCGGCAGAGGTTCTCCTGCGACTTCATGCAGTACACGCATTCGCCGCAAGGCGCGGTGGGCGCTGTCATCACCTGGTCGCCCGCCTTGAATTTGGTAACTCCCTCGCCGACTTCGAAGATATCGCCGGAGAACTCATGCCCCAGCGGCGTTGGCGTGGGAATTTTCGGGTGGCCGCGACGGAACGTCTTCAATTCGGTACCGCACGTCAGTGCCGAACGCACCCGGACGACCACTTCCCCGGGACCCGCGCCGGGGATGTCGACGTCCCGCAATTCAAGGCGACCTGGTTCAAGAAGAAGCGACGAAAGCATGGTTCTCGCTCCTTTCCAATAGGTGACGCACCATTTACATTGATATTCTATAATAGAAACTTAAGGGAATTCCAGGCGGTATGCAAGGGTTTCATTTGGAAAATCGCCAGATATGCTGCCTGGATTCAACGCACGGGAACACAGGAACCAAACGCGTCGGGATGGAGTCGCAAGGATCGGCGTTCGGATACTGGCAACCGTCCGACGTCGGCCGTCGCGTCCCTTGACCGCAGATTCAGAAGATGGTTATTTCGGGAACGGCTGTGCGGCCGAACGCCGCCTTGCCGCCGTAGGCCCTGATCTCGAACGCCGACAGAAAGGTCACAGGAACCGCACCAAGTACCGCGTTGTTTTCCAGGTCCAGGATCGTGAGTCCAAGCACGCCCGTAAATGGATCGACGACGGCGACGTATGCGGTCTTGTCGTCCCGCGAGACCCCGAAATTCACGGCTTCCCCTTCGACCCGGATTTCGCTCGTTTTTTTAAGAGTGGCTGAATCTACGGTCCAAAAATAGCCCTCTATCACTACGCCGAACCGTTCCGTAGGCGCCAGAAACAACCGCCTAACGGTTGCATAGAGCTTCCGTCCGTCCCTGGAGGCTTTAAGGTCGTACACGATCGTCGTTGAATCCGGGGCAACCTCCAGCAAGTCGACAACCTCTTTAGTCACCGGGTCAATCGATACGATCTGAACCGACGGATCTTCGCCCCCCTGGGTTGTGGAGGTATAGATCCTGTCGCCCTCCGGAGACGCGACGCACCGCCCGTTGCCCCGTCCGTCCAGCCGGATACTGTCCGCTAGCGCCTGTCCTGGACCGTCGATAACGGAGATCCACGGTCTGGACCGATGTCCTACGTAGATTGCGTCGCCGTCGGGAGAAATGGCGATGCCGCTGGGCTGCAATGAGAGGGGTATAAGTGCGACGGATTCGGCGTTTTTGATATCGATGACTTCGACCTGTCTGGCTATGTCTTCGGTAACGTAGGCAAGCCGATGGTCCGGCGAAAGCGCCATGCGGGAGCCGCCTCGCGAGTTCCCGCGGGAGCCCGGCGATTCAGGCGGGTCCCGGAGCGGCAACCGGTAATCGATCTCGCTGGACTCTGTGAGCGCGTAGAAAGAATCCTGGCCGGCAACGTAGATTCGCCGGTTAAGATATGAGTAAATAACGCCGCGAGGCTGGCTTAGGACGGCCGAGAGGGCAGGATCGTAAAAATTCGTTTCCGCATCCACCACGTAGACCCTATCTGCTCGAAAGTCCGCGATATAGATGCGCGGCGGGTCAAATGGTTCACGGTCCCCGTCATCTGCCGGTGGTCCTGAGCCGCCGAATTGCCGGGCGAAAAGGACGAAGTCCTGAAAGTCGACTTCACCGTTGTTGTTGAGGTCCAGCCTGGCGTCGAAGTCCGCGTCCTGATCCGTCTTCCCGAATCCCCGGGCGAAGGCGATGAAATCCGCGAAGTTGACTTCGCCGTCTCCATTGAAGTCGACCGGCGAGGATTCCTGTGCGGTGGCGCTACTGCTCAAGAGGAGACAGACACCAAATACGACGAACGCGGCCTTAATCATTAAGTTTTCCTCCGCGGAGGGAAAGTATCCCGTCCAAGAAATATGTCACCGTTCGGCAATCTATTTCCGGGTCGGAACACTAAGTCGGAACACTAAGCAGGATAGAGCTCGGAACGGTACCGCCGGGTGTAGAACCGGGTGGCTTTTTCGATGTCCAGGTCTGCGATGAGAAGGTCTTCCTTGCCATAGGGCATGAACGAGATGAGATTGCCCTGGGGGTCGATGAGGCTGGTGGCGGAGTTCTGTCCCTTCATGGCCTGGTTGACGCTGGCGAAGTAGATGTTGTTCTCCCCCGCGCGGCACTGCATGGCCTTCTCGTAGAAGGAATCGCCCCACTCCCTGCGCTTTTGTCCACCTTCGTCGCTGCCCGTGACCTGGGGCTGAAACACGATCCGCGCGCCACGAACCGTGGGCCACCTCACGGTTTCCGGATATCGCCAGCCTTCGTGGCAGATGGTGATTCCAAACCTGACGCCCTTTACGGTGAACACCCGTCGCTGCCCGTCGGGCACGTAGTTCTCCGACTCACCGCCCGGTGTGATCTGGTTTTTGGTCTGGTAGCCGAGCACCCGGCCGGCCGGTGAGATAACAAAAGCCCGGTTTTCCAGACCGAGTTCGGATTGCCACTCCATTCCGGCGATGATGGCCACGCCCGTTGTGCGGCAGGCCGCTCGAAGGTCCTGCAGGGCCTGCTCCATGGCGGGTTGGTCCGGGTCGGGCAGATCGAAAGAAGCGCCCCTGAGACCCGGAAGATAGGCCTCCGGCGTACAGACGATATCGACCTCTTGTTTCTGACATTCGCGCAGAACGGCGATCAGTCTCTCGACGCCTTCGGGTACCGAGGGCCGCTGCTTGAGCGCGGCCAGGCAGATGCGAAGCGTTTTCGCCATCGGGCGAGACCTCGCCTTTTGTGGGATCGTTCGGAAAATCGGGGATCGAAGCTTAATCAAAACGTACAGACCCGTTGCGCCAGAAAGATCTATAGATTCAGGGGAATTGTCAACCCAATAGGCGGGAGCTTTACGGGCAGGCTGTCAATAGAAGAGGCGCCGAATGGCCCTTCGCGTGCTCAAGGAGCCGTTCGAGGGAACCGGTCTGAACCGTACCCTCGGCAAGGCGGTAGAGACGGCAAGGGGCGACCGGCGAAATGGCCGGAAACGTAAGGCCGCCGAGATCCGAAAGTTCGCCGCTGCCGGAGGTAATCAGGGCATGAAAAGAGGCCGGGCCGGTCAGGGTCCGAATCCTGGTCCCTGGCAGATCGATTCCTCCAGCAACCGGGCGGTCGATCGGCTCGTTAAAAAGCACCGTATTGAGGCACCGGAGTACGTGAAAAGCGGGACGTGGGTTGCAGGACGTGTCCAGAAGCCCGTGGGCCACGTCCAGGGTACGGTCAAGATCGATGAGGGGTTCGAAGTAGACGCGAGCGCCCGGAAGCAGGGCGGCGCAAAAGAGGGATTCTGCCGCCCCATTGGCATTCAACACGTCATCGCGGGCGGCGAGGGCCACGGCAAGGTCCACGCCTTTGACGTGGCTGAGGGCGCCGATGCCCAGGAGATCCTGAGCGGTTTTCCACGGGTCGGTCCCGTCAACACGGCAAAGGACCCGGTCGATGCAGACGTCCCGTCCGGTCATGTGGAGGTTCAGTTCAGGCAGTTCGCCGGGCAGATATCCGATTCGGGTACGGGGGTGCTGTTTGCCGGGACGGACCTCTCCCGGGAGGATGGGTGAAAGCGTGAAATGCGTGGAGGCCTCTTTGCCGCAGGCCGCGAGCGCTCGGGTGAGGTCGTCGGACGGCAGCAGGGTTCCGGGTATCCGGACTTCCCATGCGTCCACGATATCCGCGTGTCGCCGGACGAACAGCAGAAGTTCCGCCGCGGAGGACACGGGCAGCATCGCCGTGAGCCGCGGACCCTCGTCGCGAAGAACTTTGAGCCGTTCCCGCTGATTGGAATCTTCGAGATCGGAGGCAGGGAATCGAACGGCGGTGGCGCCGAGTTCCACGGCGGCGAGCAATGGATAGTCGTTTCTCACGCGCTGCCGGACGATGCTGGGAAATGCGATCGGGATTTCGGTTCGAGGCGCGAGGGGATGCAGAAGGGTAAGGCCGAGGGCGGCGCGGGGAATGCCCGCCGAAGTCCGGGTGAGCAACCGTTTCGGGGCGCCGGGCGTATCTTCTTCCACGGCAAGCGCACCCCCGGTCCGGATAAAGTGCACGTCGGTCCTGTCGCCAAAAACGCGGAACAGATAGAAGCCCAGTTTGGGCGCGTCGTCCCTGCCCTGCTCGGGCGGCGGCGGACCGGTGAACAGGTGGCTGAAGCCGGGGCGCGCGAAGGAAGTCGACGGCACGTTGAAGATTCGAGTCGACCCGACCCGGTTCAGGAACGCGAAGTGGACGTGCGCGGCGCAGACCGCTTCCACCCTGTACCTGCGGATCAGGTCGAGAATCCAACCCCGGTCGGGCTGGCCGATGTTGTCGTAGTTGCCCAGGTGCGGTTCGTCCGGACGTTCCAGGAAGGGCGGCAGGTGGAGAAAAAGAAACAGCCGTTTCCCTCGATGGGATTCGAGGTCGCGCTCCAACCATGCGCCCTGGGATCCGGATTCGGGCAGGCTGGTGTTGAGAATCTGCGAGTTGATCACGATAAAGTGCCAGCCGTGGCGGTCGAAGCTGTACCAGGAAGGCCCGAAACGGGCATGATACCGTATCAGGGACTCCGCCGTGACGGGCCGGGTGGGCATGGTCGGATCTGGTTTGTCGCCGACGTCGTGGTTGCCGGCGACGTGGAAAACCTCCGCTTCCAGATGCGCCATTTGCTCCCGCGCCTTGTCTATCGCCTCCTTGTGGCGCCGGGTCTCGGGGTATTCCTGGACCAGGTCGCCCATGTGCACGATGAAGTCCGCGCCCAGAGACGCCGCGAGCTTGAGCGCCGCGTCCGCTCTGGCGGTCTGCTTGCGGCGGGATTCGAATTCCAGCGCGCGGCCGCCCGGATCGAGCATGTAGTGGGTGTCCGCCAGAACCACGAATTCGAATTCGGCGGGCGCCATCATGGAACGATCGAGCATCATAGGGAGATCGGAAAAATGGTGCTATGAATCCTGGATAGACCGATTCGGTCTTGCCGTATTTCGTACGCCTCGCGTGGACGGCCCAAAGATGGAATCAAACGGAAAAAACACCGACACGTTGCAACGGCAAGACTGGCTGTTAAAGACGATGCCGACTCATCTTTCCTGTACCGGTTCAGTCCGATATCCGTTTCTCGCCCTTCGCTTCCGTCGCGTCCAGCGTTTCCCATGCTGCAATGCATTCTTCGATCCGGGTCTGGATCCGCTGGCGTTCCTCCGAGACCGACTGGAGGTGCTGCCAATCCGCCGCCCGGTCGTCAAGCGCAAGTTGTCCGTCCAGGCGTTCGAGTTCCGCCTCGAGGTCCAGGATTTCTTTTTCGATGGCCTGCAGGCGCCGCTTGCGCCCCTCCTGCGCCCGGCGGTCGGCCCTGTTCCGCTCATACACGGCCTTTTGTGAGGCCTTCTCCGGAGAGCGTTCGACGGGTCGGTCTTCCACCTCGGCGCGCTGACGTTGCCAGGCGTCGTAATTGCCCTCGATCAGTTCCCATCCGCCATTCCCGAGTACGAGCAAACGGTCGACCATCAGATTGAGAAAGTAGCGATCGTGCGAGACGGCGATCATCGTGCCGCCGTAGGTCTTCAGGGCGTCTTCCAGGACATCTCTGGACGGGATATCCAGATGATTGGTGGGTTCGTCCAGAACCAGTAGATTGGTTTCGGATCTCATCAATTTGGCCAGCGCCACCCTGCTTTTTTCCCCACCGCTGAGGCTGCCTGTTTTGCGCTCGACGTCGTCGCCCGAAAAGAGGAAGGCGCCCAGGACGCTTCGGATTTCTCCCACGGAGGCGTCGGGGGTGACCGCCCAGATTTCGTCCTGCAGCGTTCGGCCGGGGGTGAGTTCGTCCCGGTGCTGGTCGTAATAGCCCACGTTGATGTTCGAGCCGGTCTTGACGATTCCGCCATCGGGCGGGACACGTCCGGTGAGCAGTTTGAGCAAGGTGGACTTGCCTGAACCGTTGGGTCCTATAATGCCCAGGCGGTCGCCGCGACGGACGAGCAGGTTCAGATCCCTGAATAGGACGTTCTCGCCGTAGGCTTTTGAAGTTTTCTCGAGTTCTGCAACCCGGTTCCCTCCCCTCGCGCCGGCCGTAAATCGCAACCTGAATTCCCTGTCGCTGCCAGGGCGTTCGAGCCTATCCAGTTTTCTCAGGGCTTTTCTGCGGCTCTGGGCCTGTTTTGTTTTCTGCCCGGCGATGTTCCGCCGAATATAGTCTTCCGTCTGTCGGATATGTTCCTGTTGCCGCTCGAAGGCCTTGTGCCGTCTTGCCAGGCGCTGTTGTTTTTCAGTGGTATAGAAGCTGTAATTGCCAACGAACGCGTCCAGCGCGCCGTGTTCCAGTTCAACGATCCGATCGATGGTGCGGTCCAAAAAATACCGGTCGTGGGAGACGACGACGAACGCGCCGTCGAATGCGGGCAGGAAACCTTCCAGCCATTCGATGGCCTGGAGGTCCAGGTGGTTGGTGGGTTCATCGAGCAGAAGCAGGTCGGGTTCGCGCGCGAGAAGGCGGGCAAGGGCGACGCGGTTCTTCTGACCCCCGCTGAGCAGTGAAACGCGGGTTTCGAAATCTGCGCCGGTGAAACCCAGCCCGTACAGGATGGCCTTTGCGCGGGCTTCAATCTCGTAGCCGTCCCGGGCTTCGTAGGCATGCTGCAGACGTCCATATGCTTCCAGGAGGGCGGGCTGCTCGTGGCTTGCGGTCAATCGATCTTCTAGTTCGATCAGGCGGCGTTGAAGTTCGAGCACGTCCGAGAACGCTTCCAGCACGGTTTCGAGTACGGCGGATCCATCCTCCAATTCCGGGTCCTGCGCCAGGTACCCGACGTTCAGATTCCGCCGGGTATGTACCCCACCCCCGTCCGGCCGCAGACGTCCTGTGATCAGGTGAAAAAGCGTCGTCTTTCCACAACCGTTTCGGCCAACCAGCCCGATACGGTCGCCCGCTTCAATCTTCCACGTGAGATCGGCCAGCACCGTCTGGGCCCCGTAGGCCTTGTGGACGCTTTCGAGTTGAACCAGCGGCATCGTCGTTCAAACCGGTAAACAGGCTGATGGTTCTGATTGTGATGGATCGATTTACCGCATCCGTGGAAGTTCGGGATCGGTACCGCGATATAAAACGGATGCGGGCAATGCCAATGACGTGTCCCGGGGTGGAGATTCGGGAACGAGGCGGGCAGGAGACGGCGCGGAACGGGACACCAGGAGTGACGTTCAGGCGACTTCAGGCCTCTGTTCGATGATCTCAACCTGGTCTTCGGGACTGTAGAAGTACGCGCCGGGGCGCCAGTCTCTGCCCAGATCCCCCAGCAGGCGGCGCTGTCTCGGTGTACATTTCGCCAGAACTTCCGTGCAGTGGCCGTTGAAGTCAAAGGTCCGGAAGCATTGCTGGCTATAACAGTAAATGAGTGTCTTCCGGGACCGTTTTGAGAGGTTGGGGGAAACGCCATGCCAGACGGCATGTGAAAAGACGGCCGCGTCTCCCGCTTCCGCGCAAAGCTGCACCGCGCCGGGCGTCTGGGCCGTTATGGCCAGGTCGCCCTCCGGGTAGGGTCGCAGATGGCTGCCGGGGAAGAGTGTGAAGTTGCCGCAGTCGGGTTTCTTGACGTCGGTGAGAAAGTACTGGATTTTGAGCTGAAGCGGCCAGCTTGTTTCGGTAACGCGAATATGGCGAAGTGCCTGGCCGCCGTCGGTGTGGATAAAACCTTTATAGCCAGGATTCGGCGGACGCACAACGGCTTCGGCCATGCTGAGCTGGATATACGGGCCCATCAGTTCCAGAATAATGTCAAACGCGCCGGGATGGTCCATAAGATGGATAAAAGCGTCGCCGTCCGGCAATACGTTTCTCCGGTCCAGGCCGGATTTCGGGTCGGCGTCGGCCTTGTTGAGGACAAAATTCCGATGCAGCCGGTCCACCTCCCGCCTCAGGTTTCCGGTTTCATCGGCTGAGAGGACACCCTTGAGCAGGATATACCCGTCTATCGCCCACTGCTGCTTCTGCTCCTCGGTCAATTTGCGCCGTTCCATAAAGCGATCTCCAGTAATCGAACCGGACGCCGGAGCCGCCCCGTTCGGGGTTGGGCTTCAGGGCGACCAACCGACGCCGGATCATGCGCTTGCCGAAAGCGACCGTTCCAGGTTGCAGCGAAGTTCGTTGGCGGCGTGCCGGGCAGCGTCCGCGAAGTCCCGCTCGGAAGAGGCGTAGAGCACGCTCCTGGACGCGTTGACAAGGAGCCCCCCGCCATTCCCGTCAACGCCGTACCGGATCACGGCGCCGGGGTCGCCCATCTGAGCGCCGACGCCGGGGACCAGGATGGGAAGCCCTGGCGCGATGCTCCTGACCATGGCGAGTTCACGAACGTGAGTCGCGCCGACCACGAGGCCGCACGGGCCGGTGGCGGACCATTCAACCGCTTTTCTTGCAACGTGTTGATAGAAAGGTCCGTCCTGAGTGGAAAGCCGCTGGAAGTCTGCAGAGCCGGGGTTGGACGTCAAACACAGCAGAAACGCGCAGCGGTCGCGGTAGTGGAGGAAGGGCGCCACGGCGTCTTTGCCCATCAGGGGGTTCACGGTGACCGCGTCGACGCCAAGCGTATCGTAAGCCATCTGTGCGTAACGGGCGGCGGAGTTGCCGATGTCCCCGGCTTTGAAATCGAGCAGAACGGGCGTCGCGTCGGGAATGGCGCGGATAACGTCCGCGAGGCTCTGCCATCCGGCCGCACCCAGCGCGCCGAAGAAGGCGAAGTTGGGTTTGTAGGCGCACACAAGGTCCTGCGTGGCGGAGACGATTTCCCTGAGAAAGGCCGAGACCGGGTTCGCGGTGCCCGTGAAATGCGCGGGCAGTCGTTTTGGATCGGGATCCAGGCCCACGCAGACCCGGCTGTTCCGGGTGTCGACGGCGTGGTGGAATTTCTCGAGAAAGCTCACCCCTCGCTCCTGGAAGGGATTGGTATTCAAGCAAGCGGGCCTGTAAGCCGAGTTCTGTCGTCCGGCGCAGTGCGCCCGACGGATGGCCATTTATCTGGGACGCCGGTTGCCCGGCGCCTCTACGCAGCCTACCCGAGCGTAATATTGAGACGGGCCGCCTCTTCGCTCCTATTTGGCCTTGCTCCGGATGGGGTTTACCGTGCCGCTCCCGTCTCCGGGAGCGCGGTGGGCTCTTACCCCACCGTTTCACCCTTGCCCGCAACGAAACCGTAGTTTCGCCCGCTGGCGGTCTGTTCTCTGTGGCACTTTCCTTCGGGTTGCCCCGCCTGGGAGTTACCCAGCATCCTGCCCTGTGGAGCTCGGACTTTCCTCACCCATAACAGCCCGGATGGACTCTTTCAACGGGCTGTTATGGGCGCGGCCATCCGGCCCGCTTACCTGAATTGTGGAACCGTGAACCGCTCATCGGCTCACGATTTGGGTTTTAAAGCAGTTGATATTCCAAGATTGGCCAGGCGGTCGGCGTGTTGATTCTCCGTACGCAAGACGTGGCGGATCCGGAAGAGGTCAAACGACCCGGCAATTTCACGGGCGCTTTGATACAACGGCAACAGCTTCTCGTTCTTTACTTTGTATTGGCCGTTCATCTGCCGGACGATCAATTCGCTGTCTGAAATGGCGTTGACACGCGTCTTACCCAGTTTCCGGACGATCTCCAACCCCTTGATCAGGGCCTTGTATTCCGCAACGTTGTTGGTGGCATTGCCGAGAAAACCGGAATATTCCTCAATTACCTCGCCTTCGCATTCAACCCGGACGCCGATGCCGGCAGGGCCGGGGTTTCCCTTTGCCGCACCGTCGACGTAGAGCGTGATGACGCCCGTGCCGGCCACGTCAGGCTTCTTCCCGCCACACCAGGATCCGGCCGCAGTTCTCGCAGCGAATGATCCGGTCCTGGCGCCTGACTTCCATGCGCCGCTGTGGCGGTAACTGCCTGAAACAACCGCCGCAGGAACCCTTTCCGATTGGCACCACGGCGACGCCGTCCCTTACCACGCGACGGATGCGGTTGTAGTTGGACAGGGCCGGCCTTTCCACCAGTTCTTCCGCAACCGAACGCTGTTTCCGCCAGCCGCTGGCCTCGCCATCCACCAGATCCAGTCGGCTTTGCAGGTCCTGAATCTGACCGAGATAATCGGCTTTCAGCGCCTTGTATGCGCTTTCTTCTTCTTCCAGCATTGTCTTCAGGTCATCGTGTTGCTCGATCCCCTCGAGGATGATGGTCTCGTTCTCGTCGGCCCGGTTTCCGAGGACTTCGATTTCTATCTGGAGCGCATCGTATTCCCGATTGGTCTTGACTTCGTAGAGACGATCCTGGTGTTTTTTCAGATCCGCCTGAATGGTCTCCAGTTCACCCTCCAGGTGACGCCGTGTTTTATCCAGATCAATCGCCTGCTGCTTCTTGTCGTCCACCGCCTGTTTCGCCGTTTCCAGCTTTTTGCGAAGTTCCGCAATTGCTTCAGGGTAATCTGCCTGTACCCTATTGAGTTTATCCAATTCCGTATCGATGCGTTGCAGGTTCAAAAGCTTAAACAGGCTTTCTTTCATACACGATCTCCAAAAAAAGAAGGGCGCATCCGTTTAATGAATGCACCCCGACGATTGCCGGCCGTCCCGCTCCGCTCGCGAACAGGCCCAGGCCACCTTGCTTTTCGGATCATGGTGGGCGATACTGGACTCGAACCAGTGACCTCTGGTATGTGAAACCAGCGCTCTAACCAGCTGAGCTAATCGCCCACCTGAATTATTCAGACGGCTCACGTAACGCGTGTTCCTTAATTATTGCGCCAGTCGAAATCGTTGTTTAAACGACGGGACAACAGTGGTTTTAAGCCTTCTGAATAAACAAAACTCAACTGGAAATGTCAAGCGTATTCCAGTTCGGAACACCACGCCCCTTTCCCCGCATTCGCAATGATTAACTTGACAGCGAAATAGGATTTCTATAAATTTCGGACCTTGATTCGGGTGACCCCGTCGTTCAGAGGTTAGGACACCGGGTTTTCATCCCGGCAACGGGGGTTCGATTCCCCTCGGGGTCACCAGTTTTATAGAATATTCCAATTAAAAATAACATGTTGCATTCCGAATCAGCCCGCCCTTCCCTTCATCCCGCCTCTATTCTCCAGAAACAACCGACACCTGTCTATAGGCGCTTCCGGGTTGTCATGGCGAATCCGCTCCGATACGGCTGCCGATGGCCATACCCAACTTCGTCCTGACTCACGTCGGGTACCAAAGTGATAAGCCGAATTCGGCTCGACAAATACCAAGAAACTGGCTCGCCCATTCAGGAACGCCTATCTTTCGCCACCTGAGAACAATAGGGGCGATCATTGGCGTCGACCGTTGCGCCTTAATTGTGGTGATCTCGCCATTTTGGGCTTCTGAGTTCACGTGAACTCAATACTCCGCAGCCCCTTGAAGGCCCCTTCCACACATCCTGGATTGTCCAATACCAGTCCCGCGTAGGTTTCAAAGACGACATCTTTGTTGACGAATCAACCAAACCTCGGCTGGATCCCGGTCACTGCTCGAGACTCGTAATGATCAATTCAAACCGTGATCGCCATAGAACCACTTGCCTGGCACGGCTACGGACCCGGTTCAACGGCCTCGGCTACCTGATTGGAATTCTCAGGCGGAACGCGGCATTCGAATCCACGTTGCTCGTTCTGAGTAACGTTGTGTCCGGATTCGCCACACCAGTCATCGTGTGGGGGATGACGGGGCTTGTCGATGTCGTGAGCGACAGTCCGACTGACGGGTGGCCCGGCGTCCTTCCGTGGCTTGCAGCGTTCTCGGCTGCTCTGCTTATACGGAGCGTCAACACGGAAAGCTCCAGGTATCTCGCCTCGGTAATATATCAACGGGTCGGTGGCAGAATCCAACGTGACGTAGCCAGTAAGTCGGTCAGCGTTCCGCTGAGTGCCTTCGAAAGCCGTGCGTACTATGACAAGCTGGAAACGGGTAAGCGGGCGATTGGCCCACATCTCGTTGACGTCTTGAATGAGCTCGGTTCTCTGGTATCGACTGCCGTCAGTGTGGCAGGCTTGCTGGTGCTTTTTGTTCACGCCCATTGGGCCCTGGCCGTTGTCCTTTTTGTGACGATGATCGTCAATACGATCGTAGGCGCGAGGAACATGGGCCGGTTCGCTAGAGTCAACTACAAGAGTTCGCCGAAACGCCAGGAAATCAACTATTGGGCTGCGCTTCTGTGCAGCCGCCGCGCTGCCACCGAAGTTCGCGCGTATCAATTGGGCGAATATTTGTTGGGGTTCTGGCGACGCGCCTTTGGCCGTTACGTCGCTGACATCAGGAATGCTCGCTTTCGGCTGGCCGTTATTCAATTGTTGAGTGCCTGCGCATACGACCTCATCATTTGGACGAACAGTCTGGCGCTCGTGGTCGTGGCTTCGAGGGGAACCATAAGCGTAGGTACGTTAGTGGCTTTACTCTATGCCACCGGCCGCTTCAGCGAATTGGTGCGTTCGGCTTCGTATGGCATTTCTCAATTGGTAGAACACCTGATGCAACTGCGACACTTGCGCGAGTTTCTCGCGCTGCCAGACGAAGGTGCGGCGCCCGTTAACAAACTGCGGCCACCTCGCCCCTTGCATCACGGAATCCGTTTTCACGGTGTGAGTTTTCGCTATCCGGGTTCGGTCCGCCCTGTCATCACCGATCTCAATATGACACTATCGCCAGGAGACCGGGTCGCCCTTGTAGGTGAGAATGGCGCGGGCAAGAGCACGATTGTGCGATTGCTGCTCGGATTGTACCAGCCGACGCAAGGCCGGATTACCGTTGACGGCGTCGATCTCGCGGAGATGGACCTGGCGGCCTGGCGCCTGATAGCAACGGCTGTATTTCAGGATTTCATGCGTTATCCACTTACGGTTTGTGAAAATATCGGGGTCGGGCGAATTTCGTTGCTTGAAGATGGAGACCTGGGTGCCGCTGCATCTTCCGAAATCTTAGAAGCAGCACGGAGGAGTGGCGCTCATAGCTTTGTAAAAGAACTGCCTTTAAGGTTCCGGACCCTATTGAGCAAAGAATTCGACGACGGAGTCGAACTATCAACGGGCCAATGGCAACGATTAGCGATGGCTCGAGCATACGTTCGCAAAAACCGCGAAATCGTCGTCCTGGACGAGCCGACGTCGGCATTGGACCCCAAGACAGAGGTGCAAATATATCAGCAGTTCGGATCTGTAGTCAAAGGACGATGTACCGTCTTTATCTCCCATCGATTGGGATCGGCTCGCCTCGCCAACCGAATCCTTGTCCTGAAGGAAGGTCGCCTTGTGGAGGAGGGAACACACCAGGCATTGCTCAAGACCGACGGCGAATACGCCCGGATGTACTACCTTCAGGCGAAATGGTACACCGGGGAAGATGGAGGGAACGTGGGATGAAAGCGCGTGCAATCGGACCGGAAAGACAGAAACGACAGCGTCTACTTTACTTGCGTCGGCTGATTTGGACATTCTTCGTATTCGACAGCAAGGCCGCAATTAGCCTTTTGGTACTGAATGGTTCAAGGGGACTATTCGTCACTGCCCACGTATATCTTGTATATCGGTTCATTGAGGCCGCGGCGGGAGTTGTAAGAGGCGAAATCCAATTTACCAATGCCATCCTGTGGGCCGTAGCCCTTGTCGGGCTGAACCTGCTGCAACACGGCATTAATCTGATCTCCAATACCACAGCCGATCGCTTTCAGGAGCGTCTCCGTGGCCATATTGAGGAACGATGCTATCGGAAAGTTCAAACGGTTCCCCTGGCGCAACTGGAAACGGCGGCATTCCACGACCAGTTGCAGCGCGCGCGGCGCGGCATTGAGCGGCGGCTATTCAGCACAATGTCTTTCATGTGGCGAAGCGTTAGCGACGTCGTAGCGCTTGCGTCCCTCCTGTTTTACCTGGCGAGTTTTCACTGGGCGTTACCGCTGATCCTTGCCGTTGGAACGAGTCCGGGTGTTTTCCTTCGCGAACGCGTCAACAGAGCGCGCTATTTGATGGTACGAGACCTAACGCCCGACGAGCGACGGTTTGACGTCTACCACGAAATATTGTCGGGGCGCAACGCAGCGGCCGAAATCCGTATGTTCGGCTTCGGTGCCTGGCTGGTCGATTGTGCCGATGCATTGTGGAGAAAGCTTTCCGGCAGGCGCCTGCGCCTTGCGAAGAAGGAGGCGGGGCTCGGACTCGTATCGGATGGTCTGAACACTGTGACCTATATTGCAGCGGTGATCTTCAGCTTGGGACTCCTCTTCGCAGGTCGAGCCACCATCGGGGCCTATGCCGCCTTTTTCTATGCTATCGAACAGCTACAGGCACACTACCGCAGCCTCGTCTGGGGCGCATCGATCATCTACAATGACCTGCGCTATGTACAGGACTATTTCGAGTTTGTCGATCGTCCAACGGAAGAATCGCCTAAAAGGTGCCGTATCCCAAGCACGCTGCAGGCCGGGATCGTCCTGCAGGACGTCTCGTTCATTTACCCTGGGAGCGATATTCCGGCGCTTTCCAACCTCAATCTCAGCATTCGACCGGGCGAACGCATTGCCGTCGTGGGCGAGAACGGTGCCGGCAAGAGCACCCTGGTCAAGCTGATTCTGGGTCTTTTTGATCCGACAAACGGGCGGATTCTGGTAGATGGGATCGATCTCCGGGAAGTCGCTCCAAACGAATGGCTCCGGCGCACGGGTGTGGTGTTTCAGGATTACAACCGCTATGAACTCACAGTAAGGGAGAATATAGCCTGCGGCTGGATGGAAGGGGAATCAGCAGCGGTTGAAGAGGCGGCCGCGAAGAGTGGCGCCGACCAGGTGGCGGAAACCCTGACTCGCGGATTGGAAACCCCGCTGGGCAAGACGTATCGACAAGGCACGGAGCTTTCCGTTGGCCAATGGCAGAAGCTCGCAATCGCCCGGGCATATATGCGCCCGGCGGACATCCTGGTTCTCGACGAGCCAGCCTCCGCACTCGATGCCAGGGCGGAAGCGGATGTATACAGTCACTTCGCCCGGATCGCACAAGAGCGTACTGTACTCCTGATCTCCCATCGCCTCGGCTCCTGCAGGCTTGCAGATCGAATCCTGTTGTTGGGAGATGGTCGGTTGGTCGAGGATGGGAGTCATCGGGAGCTTGTAGCCATGAACGGTCAGTACGCTGAACTGTACCGCAATCAGGCTCGATGGTATCGTTAGTGGGACAATTACCTCGCACTGGTATGTTTCGCTGCTTGCCAGGGAAGCCCAACGCCTTGAAGGCCTCCTTCAGAAACGGAACGACCACGGACGCACGGTTGGAGGAACCAAACTACGAAGAATTGGTCGACGACCGAGGACGGGATGTCACAGACCTGGTCGATGTACGCTAAGGGCAAGAAGACGATGTCTCACACCATGACCTACCGTCGCGTGCAATAGACGAACCGTATTGCGACGCATCGCGGTCGCCGTGTCGGATTGGAGCGCCGCGCCCGAAAGGTACGACTTCCGCCGACACGGCGAAATCCCGATACACCCTCAATCCACAATACCGCAGGCCGCGGCCGACAGTTCGTCGTAGTAGTGCACGTAGGTTACTCCGTCGACGACCAGGCGGGCGGCATGGGGCAGGTCCTCTTCCCAGGTCATCGCCTCGCCCCAATTGTGCGGAGGGGCATCGCGCTTGCCCCAGCGGTTGCCGTTGTAACGGCGGTACAGCACCGTGCGTCCCGCCCGGGTGATATAGGCTTCGATTACTTGTCCGCGCTCGGTGGCCTCTTTCTGGTTTCCGATGATTTCGAAGACGCGCAAGCAGGTGAAATGCCGCCGGCCGATCTGCACGTCGAACACCCCGGCCCCGGTGATTTGGGCGGCTCCTGCCTGTGTGGCGAAGGCGCCGTCGCCTAGGGGCCGAAGGCCGCCGCGGTCCTCGACCAGCCGCGGCGTGCTGTCCCAATCCACGTAAAACCCTTCGTCGAGAAACGTCTCCAGTTCCCGTGTTCCGTCGGGGCGCAGCGATTCCACGGCGATCCACTCCACCTCGTCGTCGGCCAGATGCCCCCAGACTCGGCTCTTCTGTGCGCGGGAAGGCTTTGCGCCAATCATCTCCTCCTCCACTTCCACCTCGACACAGGGCCGTCCATGGATCACCGCCGGACGGCGTGCGGTCATCCGGACGGTTTCGGAGAGCTTCCAAGGCGCGCCGCCTTCTGTCGGCGGCTCATACAAACCCCAGGCTGCACTGTCACCCACCTCGGGCTGGATGAACCACCAGGCCATTTCCTTGAAATCGATACGGAACGGCTTCTCGTTGCTCGCCCGAATGCGTAATTCGGGCATCTGCGTCGGAAAGGCTTGTTTTGGTGTATCCATTTCGGTTCTCCTTTTCGTCGGGGTGATTCCCAGTACGTTCCGGATTCGGTCGCGGCCGTAAGAGAGGCGGCGCTTGACCGTGCCGTCGGGACAGCGGTGTCGGGCAGCGATTTCGGCAATGCTCAAACCATCGAGGTAAAACGCCCGCAACGCGGCCCGTTCACGCTCGGGCACATCGTCCATGGCCTTTACGACGGCGTTTGCGGCTTCGCGACGTCGGAATTGCGCGATGCCAAGGCGGTTGACCAGGGGCGCCAGGGCTTCGCTCCCGACGTACAGCTCCCGGCGCTGGGGCGACCGGAAGTAATCGCGGCAGCGGTTACGTGCCACCTGCAGCAACCATGGACGCATGTCGCGGGGAGTATCGCGGCGCAGGCCGCGCCAGGCGTGGACCAGGGTTTCCTGCAACACGTCCTGCACCTGTTCGCCGGAACCGATCCGGGAGCGGATCAGCCCCGCCATGACGCGCTCGTAGCGTCGGATAAGGGTAACAAATGCGGCCTCGTTGCCCTCCCGCACCAGCTTCGCCAATTGTTGGTCGCCTTGATTGGTCATTCGAAAACCGCTGTATTATGTGCTGCACACTTCAAACGCAGTCACTCGCATGCCTCCGAGCGAGCAGGTTGGAGAGCAGATTCCGTGATTGTGTCATGAGCCCGCCCGGAGCAGTCATGATGCACGTACACCGTGTCGTTGATGACGATTCGGCGATTGTCCGGATACTTGACGACCAGGTCATCTTTGCGGAAAAACCTCCCATCGTATCGTCTAAAGAATACGGTCCGCCCTCCGCGTTCAATGAAGGCTTCTACAAGTTCGCCGCCATTAGGTTCAGAAAGGTCGGCGTCCAAAACGCGGAGACAACAGAAAGTATTACCGCCGATCATTACATCGTAGGTCCCCTCAACTATCCCTGTACCATTGGCAGTTTTATACGAGCCATCGGGTTGGCGTCGGTAGCGACCATCATCAACGATTCGACGGCTCATCTTTCCCCCCCAGTTCTCCTCAAACCATTTGTCACCCTCGGTTTCGAAAACCCGTCTTCCATCCAGTGTCTTGACGACGGAAAGCCACCTGGCCTGCTTTTCGTCCAGCAGTGCGTACATGAGCCCAGGGTTAAAATCCGTCGGCCAATCGTCCCGAGACGACCATTCTCTCAATCGGAGTTCGACGCAGTCGACGTCCCGGATCTTTGCAGGCGCAGTGGACACGATCTCCTTTACCCCGGTTAACTCCAACGTGTCGGATTCATAGGATGCCCAAGAGCATCGTTCCCCCAGTCTCGGGATGGCGAACCACCACTGCAACTCCGGGCAATCGATCTCGTCTATCTTCTCAGAACTCTTGAGTATTGTAATATCGGGCCTTGTAAGGGGAAACGGATGATTTGCTATCGGATCGTTTTCGAGTATCATTGAGTTCTCCCCCAGATAACTTGGCGAAACATCAAGTCACTTCACAAGTTGCGAGATTTGTATCTGTGGCATGGCACATAACGTCCATTCGATCGCCTTTCCTCTACCCTGCAAGGCGCACGCCGACGGATAAAGGTTCACATTTAAGGACAGATTTCCGACATTACGCGTACTTTGGGAAAGTCGGTGTGTGCCTCGAAGCCGGTCACCCCGTTCGACGATTTCGACAGGCTGTCCAATACGGCGGATTCCCGTATCACGGAACAACAAAAACGCAACCGTCAGCTACTGAAGACGTTGATGGAAGAGAACGGTTTTGTAAATTGCGACAAGGAATGGTGGCACTACACGCTTTTAATTTAACCCAATCCGGATACGTGCTTCAATTTCCGGTTAAAGTGAAAGAATGAGGGAATTCCGTTTACACTTCGAGCGGGTCGACAGGCGGGACTTGCGCTTCTTCGATGGAAGACCTCGCTGACGTTCGATCGGATTTAACGGAGGAACATCGTCATGGAAAACGTTGCAGGAAACGCCGCTGGTGGTCAAACGGAAGCTCCGAACCGCCGCTCGTGGGACTACTGGAAGATGCCGGTATGGTTCGGCCTGGGACTATGCATTCTTCAGGTGCTGATCGCCGCAATTCGCTTCGGTACGATGGATGACGCGAACCCATATGGGTTGCTCGTTGCGATTCCGAGCATCCTTTCCGGACTGGTCCTGTTCTTCATCGCCGGTACCCTGATCGGATTGCTGGCGCAACGCCTGTTGAGGGGCGTTGGCGGAACCCCGCGCATTTTGTTACTGGTTGGATTGGCGGTGGCGACCCCGCTTGCGGTACTGTTCAGTCTGGTAGGCGGATTGCTCGGGCCTCATATGGTGGTCATCTACGCCCTCGCTCCATTTCTGGTCCTGGTCGGAATTCCGATGCTGATCCGCGCGATCTGGCTCCGTTTACGCAGTGCCGAGACCCCCGGGGCGGATTCTGAGGCTGGACCGGATGAAGATGGCGCCGGCTACACCAGACGTCCCGATTGATCGACAAATCCGTATCGCCAAAACCCGCGGACCGGGGAATCCCTCGGTCCGCTTTCCATGTACGGCGCGACTGAAACCCAAAACGCGCCGTGAACCGGTATATCCGGCACGGCGCGCAGCGGAATCCCGGGGAGCCGGGTGGTGGCGCTTTCCACCGCCACCACGCCCGGGTATCAGCCCTCGGGATCGTCGTAGAAGCGCTTCAGGCGATGTCAAATGAAGATTGACCGTCGCGGCAGACAAATTTCCGGGCGCGATCCACAAGGGATTGGCCCGGTTTGTTTACTTCGAAGATTTTGACCGTCATTGCTCCCGTCTCGGCTTCTCGGCCATCAGGGCCATAAGATTCATCTCGGAGTCCCGGAAGAAGGCCATCCAGAGTTCATGGTCGGGCATATCGGCAATCTTGTGAGGTCCACTGTCGAACGTTACTCCCCGAGAACGCAGTACGTCGCACGTGCCTTCCAGGTCCTCCACCTTGTAATAGAGTATGGAAGCGTTCACGTCCGACGATTCATCTTCCGAAAGACCGAGCAGGAGCCGGACGCACGAACAATTGAAAAAGGCCATCCTGGGAACGCGGAAGAGGAATTGCATACCCAGTTGATCGCGATAGAACTCGACCGCACGGTCGAGATCCTGGACGGTCACCGAAATCTGACCGATGACCGACAGTCCCAAGCTGTTATCCTGCGACATGGCGAATCCTCCTTTATTGGGTTGGATGTTTACCCAAATATAAGGACATCCGTCGTCGAACACTTCTTTGAAATCACTTTTTTGTATTGCGAAATCCCGTCGGGGAAACTCCGAAACGCCGGCGAAACAGCCAGGAGAACGAACCCGGACTCTCGAATCCGACGGCGAGGGCAACCTCCGTTACGGAGCGATCCGTATCGGTAAGGAGAATCGCGGCTCGCGCCAGGCGGGTCGATACCAGGAATTGGTGCGGCGTTTGCCCCAGAATCTGCTTGAAAGTCCGCAGAAAGTGATTGACGGACAGGCACGCAACGCCAGCCATGTCGTCTAACGAAATGGACTCCGCGTAAGCGAAGCAGATAAAATCCCGAGCCCTATGGATTCGCTTGTAAAGCTCTGTTCGAGTTGAAGCCCGAATTGCCTCCACCGCCTGGACTTCCTGATCCACCCGACCCTGCACCCGCAGCAGTCTCTCCATGATTACGTGCATCTGCTCATCGAGCCACCCGGATTCCTGCCGACGCCGGGGATACGACGCTTCAAGACTGTTCAACGCGGGCGTGAGGATATCGTCATGAGGACGTGTCACCTGGAAAAATTCCACATGTGGCGGGACACCGTCCGGGTCATCAACAAGCGTACGTGCATCCACGTTTCGGGTGCGCAGGACTTCCTCAGCGAACCCATCGCGAAAGAAGATGCAAAATGCGTCTACCACGCGCGCGGAATCAATACCAATCGTATATTCCTGATCACGGTTCAACACGAGGTATGATCGTTCATCCACCTGAATGTCGTGGCCGTCCACTCGGTAGTTCGCGGCCCCATTCCGGAACGACTTGAGGGAGAGCAACCCTCGGCCTTGCCAGTGATAATTCGCCGCGGAAGCCTGTAGCACATGATTGGAATCGGGTGACAAATCAGCCGTCTCCGGTCTGTGCAGAATACCCTGACATTCCAACGATATCGGACCGATAACCGAAAGGCCGAAGCTGGTGTCCTGCGTCAAGACGAAACCCCCTTTACGCTAAATATCGACCCAAATCTACAATTTTCGGTTATCGAAAAGGAACATGGAAAACGACCCGTCGGCCTTATCGATGTCGCATATTGCGACGCGTTCTACCCTGATTACCCCTACACCCGCTACAGAGCATATTCGACATCATTAGGGGCGTTCCGTCCATTTTGGTGTAGGGGCGACCGGCCGGTCGCCCCTACAGATCCGATGCAGTGTTGAGTTAGCGAAATCTGCGCCATCACCAGGGCAACCACAAGGGTTGCCCCTACGAAGCGGGTCGTGGAATGGGGCGCCCCTATGCGCAACGCGATTTCCTTGCCGCCATTTCCCGGATGAATTCCTGCGAGTCAGGGTTCGTTCTCTCGATCTTTTCGGATTCGAGCTTTTCCCATACCCTGTCACCTTCGACAAATGCGGCGAACCTGACGCTGGCGGCGCGCAGGATCGGTGATCCGTGTCCGAAGCACATTTTATCAAAAGCGTATCTTGCCAACTTCCAAAGGGAACTCCGTGCGCGCGTCAGATCGGCGACGAACTCCGGTGCGTTTATCCAGATTTCACCGTCCGGAACCCCTCGATCCATTCTTCCTCCACAGACCGCATCACCCACAATGATCGTATTTCCATCTCCCCGCACCAGAAACGCGACCTCCTCGGGATAGTGGGCATCGGGGATATGGATCACTTCGATCCGGTCCCACAGCAAGTCTCCGTCCTGAAAAGTCTCGTCAATCGGCGCTTCGGAATGTTCCAATCCGTCCGCATGGATACGAATATCGCAACCCCATCGCTCCCTGAATGCTTCGGATTCCCGCAGGTGGTATTCGCAGGTTAGAAGAATGTGCGCGGGCTCGCCCATGGCTACGACTTCCCTCTCGTCTTCGGCCGAAAGCGGAAGCGGATCGACGAGAATCAGGTCGCCCCGATGACTCGTCCGGATGACAAAGCTGTTCCACGGATAGGGTTCATTCCTGGCTGCTCCGTGAATCTCGGACCAGCAATAGACATGAGTGAAAATCTGCGAAAGCATGATATTCGGCTCCAGGTCCGGCTATCAGCTAAGACCGGTTAGCGTAACGTCCCGGCGATGTCAACCATCGATATCTGTGGCGCGACGCGGACAACCACAAGGGTTGCCCCTTAAAATCCAATGACGGCGCTTCGAAGGCTGGAAGCCCGCGGTCCCGGGACCTCTCCCCCCGGCCCCCTCTCCTAAAGGAAAGGGGGAGACAAGCGTTGTCCTGTCACGATGTTGCCGTCCTCAAAATACACCGTGCTCGGATACCCGCAGTCCAGATGGTCCGCCGTGTCGCTGAGGATATACTCTCGATTCGCGTCGAAACAAAATGGTTCACTTTAGCGTCGTACCGTATGTATTCCGGGCGCCCGGTCCTAACGGCGCAGGACCCGCAGTGCGTAGTCCGATCCGCTCATAGATTGGAAACATCCATTCCCATTCTCAATGGAGGTCTCCCATGACGGAAGAAAAAATCGCTCCGCAGTTCAGCGGCTGGTTAATGCTGTCCGTATCTCTACTGCTTCTGGCCTTGTCCGTGGCCGTGTTCATACACGGCGTTACCGGTGGCGGTGCCGTTCCCATTGTCTTGTCGATCCTGCTTCTCCTGATCGTGATCGTCTTCCTCACCGGGTTATTCGCAGTGGAACCGAATCAGTGCGTCGTTCTCCTGCTTTTCGGCGACTATAAGGGTACCGAGACCACCCAGGGATTTCGATGGACCAATCCGTTCAAGAGTCGGACGAAGGTCTCGCTGCGCGCCAGGAATTTCGACAGCGAACGGCTCAAGGTGAACGACAGCAGGGGCAACCCCATCGAAATCTCCGCCGTCATCGTCTGGAGAGTGCGGGTCGCCGTACAGGCTTTGTTCGACGTGGACGACTATGAACAATATATAAAGGTTCAGTCGGAATCGGCAATCAGACATCTCGCAACCAGCTACCCCTACGACCAGGCTGAGGGCGACGAGATCAGCCTCCGATCTTCGATCACGGAGGTATCGGAATCCCTCGGCGCGGAGATCCAGCAGCGCGTCCAGGACGCGGGCGTCCGGATCGAGGAAGCCAGGATCAACCACCTGGCCTATGCCCCGGAAATCGCCAGCGCCATGTTGCAGCGCCAGCAGGCCGAAGCGGTCATTTCGGCGCGAGCGAAAATCGTCGACGGCGCCGTCGGGATGGTGGAAATGGCCGTCAAGCGACTCAGGGACGAGGACGTCATCAGGCTCACGGATGAACAGAGGGCGAAGATGGTCAGCAACCTGCTCGTGGTCCTCTGCTCGCACGAATCGACGCAGCCCGTGGTCAGCGCCGGATCGCAATAGCGTCAGCCGATGGTCACCAAGCGCACGAATAGGATTCCGGCGCGGCCACTTTTGCGTTTCCTCTTCAGGAATCTCCCGGCGGCGTAAAAGCCAGCAGGATCGTGTCGGCGAATATCCGCCACACCACGGCAACGTCGTCGAACCCCGCCCCCGTCATCGCGTGGATGAGGTCTTCCGCGCGGTGTTCGTACTCAACGTCCTTCCCGGCAGCCTTCATCCTTCGTTTGTACTCGCGCCTGGCGTCGATTTCCTCCCGGGTCACCGTCCCCGATTCAATCGCGTACCTAATGTGACGCTCGCGGTATCGCGACAATTGCAAGCGGACCTCCGCTCCCCAACCGGGGCCGATCGACATCGTGTCGTAGAGGATGAAACAACCGTTCGGCCGAAGCGCGCCCGCGATCCGCGCAAATAGCGCGGACAAATCGCCGGGATGTACGTGGTGAACGGTTTTCCCCGAGAAAACCACGTCGCACGACGGCACCGCGCAACCGGTGATGTCCGCTTCCCTCACCTCGATCCTTCCCGAATACGTCGCCAATTTTCGCTTCGCGAGCCGGAGCATCTCGGGTTCGCTGTCTATGCACGTGCCCGTGGCCCGGCGAAAACGTTCCAGCACACGCGCCGTCGGCTCCGCCGTGCCGCAGCCGAGATCCACAAACTCGAATGGTTCGCCCGGTTCGAAGGGAATCAGATCGACGATCGTCTCCAGGCCCCTCGCGTACGGAGGACTAAGGACCGGCTGGACCCGATCGTACGATTCCGCGACGTTCGCGAAATAACTGAAATATTCGGACGAAGAATCGCTCATGTTCAATCCTCGACCTGATATCCTTCCAGGATGCCGTGATGCTCCGACAGCCCGTTCCTCGATTGACGCCACTCGTATACAAATTAGCCTGAGACGATTCGATCGCCGCGACCAGGTTGACTAACCGCCAACAATCGACACGCCGTGTGCCTCCGCAATGCGGCTGATTTTTGAGACGAACTCGTGCTTTATCGTCTGATTTGCGCGATGACTCATTTCGCCGAATTTCACAGTCGCGCCCTTTCCTCTGCTAACCCGGATTTCCATCCTTGTCGACTCGAAGCGGATTTCGGAAATCGATGCCCAGGGTATTCTGCGGTTCCTGAAGAGACCTCTGCAGATTTCCAGGCGCCCCTCATGAATCACGATCATGTGTCTGTTGATTCGGCTGTAAAACAAACCCCATAACAGCCACATTGGACCGAGGGCCAAATTCAGGAATCCGAAATAGTCATTTCCAGCGCTGAGAAAGAAAATACCGCCAATGATGTGTAAGACTCCAAGCGTAACCGGAAGGACTCTGAATTGACGGGGCGCCTGGACGGTAAGGTCGATTGTCCGCTTGTCCATGGTTGCAGGTGTCCTCTCTTGACTGCGCACAGAATGATAGAGCGGGCTTTCATCGGGCCGTATCCCGAGGCGATCATCCGGCGGGAGGCCCTGGACGGTCATTCCCAGCCGAAACTGTCGTAAAACTTACCATTCAGATAGTTTTCAAAGCCCCGCCGGACGTAAGGCACCATATTGGCCGGCAGATCGTGAATGGAATACCAGGACAGGTCGTCGCACCTGTGAGGCTCGGCGTTGACAGTGTCGCCGCTCCACCTGGAGGCGGCAAGGAAGAACGCCACCCGCTCGTCCTCGTCCTTACGGTGAATCACCCCGACCACTTCGATGTCAGAGCTCTCGATGTGGATTCCCGCCTCTTCCCGGGCTTCCCGTATGGCCGCCGCCCTGACCTCCTCGTTGCCGTCGATGTGCCCCGCGATCACGCTGTACTTCCCATCTTCATACCCCGTATTGAACCGTCGCAATAGCAGCACTTCGTCGTCGCCGTTCATCAGGAAGACATGCGCTTCCGGAATCAGTTTGAATTTCTTAGACATCTGTCACCTTGTTTTAGGAAGTTAGCGCGCGGAAAGTGAATTCGGACGCCGGCCGAGGATCGCCATAATGCGTCGGAATCCGACGGTCCTTACCTGTAGTGATCTGCCTGTGTGTTGAACATTTCAGCATACAATCCCCCCTTGGCCATCAGGTCCTCGTGGGAACCCTCTTCAACCAGTTGTCCGTCCCGGAGTATGAGGATGTGTCGGGCTATTCGGACTGTCGAGAACCGATGCGAGATGAAGATCGTCATCTTGTCGGTCGTCAGTTCGGCGAATTGCTTGTGCAGCTCGTATTCGGCGAAGGCATCAAGTGCCGCAGTCGGTTCGTCCAATATTACGACCTGCGCCTGCCGCATGAACGCACGGCTGAGCGCCATTTTCTGCCACTCGCCACCTGAAAGGTCCACTCCTTCGTCCAGCGTCTTACCCAGGATAGTGTCCATCCCACGCGGGAGCTTATTCACAATGTCGGTGGCGCCGCCCTTACGGGCCGCTTCTGCAATCTTCTCCGGATCTTTCAACCGATCTACCTGGCCAAAGCCGATGTTTTCCCTGGCTGAAAGGTCGTAATGCACGAAGTCCTGGAAAATGACGCCGATATGCTGGTGGAGTTCTTTGGGGTCATGATCGCGAAGGTCCCGTCCGTCCAGCAGGATGACACCATCCGTAGGATCGTAGAACCGGGCAAGAAGCTTCACAAGTGTGGTCTTTCCCACGCCATTCTCGCCGACGATGGCAGCGGACTCGCCAGCCCCGAGAGAAAACGACAGGTTCTTCAGAATGAACCGGTCTGAACCCGGGTAACGGAACGATACATTGCGAAATTCGATTCCCTTGCTGATTTTTCTCGGGACCGGCGCCGGCGAATCCGGTAACGGGGCGAGGGCGCCGTCAAACGACGACGGTTCGAGATCGAGAAACCTGAAAAGAGTACCTGCGAAAATCGTATGTTCATAGAAGAGACCCAGATTCGAGAACAGCGATACCAGGCCCGACCTGCTGCGTTCAGCCGCCTGGAAAGCGAGAGCGACGTCACCCACAGTGATTTGTCTACCGACTGCCCTGACCACTGCAAAGCCCCAAATCGCGGCCGTTCCAGCCATGGAGAGCATACCGAAACATAATCCGAACTTCTCCTGGCTGAACCTCAACCGGATTGATTGCTTGACAAAGGTACTCCAGTATCCGGTGAAGCGTTTCAACAGTTCGTCGTGCAGGCCAAAGATCCGGATTTCCTTCACCGCTTCCCGAGAACCCAGAAGCCGTGAAAGGTAGTCCGCGATTCTCCGGTTTCTGGTGACTGCGCCCGTCAACGCATACCTCCTGCCGGCAAAATGGCCACCCACAATCACCTGTGGCAGTGCGCTCAAGACGAGTATCATGACTGCGGCCCAATGCAACTGCAGCAGCAAGGCCAGCATAGCGATCGTTGACACAGACGACGATACGATGTCTAACGACAACACAGCAAGGTTGTTCGCGCGGTAACCTTCACCCCTCGCTTTCTCCATTTCGTCAAAGAAATCGGCGTTTTCGAAGAACGCCATATCCAATTCAGACGCCTTGCGAAAAATCAGAGCCTGGGTGTGGTTCCTCACCTGGTGGCCGACTTGCTCCGATAACATTAGCGAAACGGATTGGCAAATGCCCCCGATCATCCAGACGGCTAGAATGGCGCCGATTGGTGACAGCAACTCGAGCCAATCGATGGCACGGATACCGGAATTGTCGCCCAGGGATTCCACGACAGTGTCGATCACGACCTTGGAAATCCATACCTGCGCAACCGGCACAATTGAGTTGAGGATGCTTAAGAGGAACGCGCAGATTGCATACCACCGGCTCGCCTGCCAGACGAGCTTTAGACACCTGGGATAGTACTTGACGATTTGGCGGATGGCATTCCAAGGATTGGACATCTAAACGGCTCCAGAAGCTATTTTCTGTCGCTTCCGCGTGTGCTTTGAGTTGATCTCGGGGCTGAGTCGAAACCGCAGGACAAGGCGGCCAAGTCGATTCGCGCTGCAAATGCCATAAGAAGTGGGCCCTAAGCCGTTCATCAGGAAGACATGTGCTTCCGGAATCAGTTTGAATTTCTCAGCCATTTGCCACCGAGTTGTATGAAGTCTGAGTGCGATATCAGATGGGTTGTCCCGACTTGACGCGATCTCCTCGCGCCTGCACGGGATGGACCCAGGACTAACCAAAGCAATGTAACATGCCCGAATTATTCCCTAAAGCAAATTCCGGCAGGGCGGCTTTGCTACAGACATTCCGCGGGTTCCTAGTTGCACTCGCCGAATCATCCCCGTAACGCTTCCGTTACTCGTGCGCTCTCGCCGTCTTGCTGACGAAGCCGAACGGGGAAAACAGATCGGTGAAAAATAAAGGGTCGAACCGCTTAATCGCAGCCTCGACCCACTAATTAGCTCTGCTGTTGCCTAGCGCGGCTGCGCTTTGCTCGGTCGCAACCAAATACGTGGACGTCAACGCGCAAGCCCGTTTGACAGTGCAATTACTCCCTCCGTGAGGGGAGTCGCAGAAGGCGAGCCGGCTCCCTGAACCGCCGCGGAGAGCCTGTCAAAGGGCCGGCGACGCCTGACTCGGAATCGGCGCCGATAGCGACGTGACACGCGAATCCCAGCGACACGAGGGCGACGACACTATCAGGATTCCATTTCTTGAAAACATTCGCGACGCTCCTTCATTCTAAAGTGGGTTGACGCCGGCACGGCCCCGTATAGAGACCGCGCGTGAACCTGATATTGAGGGATTTCCGTTGACGACCCGGGCCGGCGGGTCGCGCGAGGAGGGGACCGCCGAGGTGGGATGCGTTTATCCGGCATGCAAATTGGACATCTAATTCGCTGATTCAGTGCCGTACGGATTCAGCTTTCTTTCACGTCTGTGGTTTCCATATCGACCTCCCTGGCGTCGGGATCAATCCGCATCGGTTCGAAACCTCATCTCATGCTCTCCTCGGCGCACAACGTAAACGATTGCCCGGCCGTCAGCGTGTTGTCGTCGACCGAGGGCGATTCAACTCTCGCATCGGGTCGGCCGGACGGCGGAGAGTTTCTGTGCAATTCTCACCACGGGTGTCGTCAATGCCCTGAAGCCAGTTCTGAAAGGCCGCATCAAGCGGCGCACATAGGCCCGTGCGATGAAAATAAAACGTATGCAGTTTGGTCAGTCGCGCGAGCTCCTTCGGAATCGCCCCCGTCAACTGGTTCGAGGAAAGGTTCAACACCGTGAGATTGGTCAGTTGTCCCTGTTCCTTCGGAATCGCCCCCGTTAGCTGGTTCGAGGAAAGGTTCAAATGGATGAGCCTGGTCAGTCGCGCCAGTTCCTTCGGGATCGTCCCCGCCAACTGGTTCGAGGAAAGGTACAACACTGCGAGCTTGGACAGCTGTCCCAGTTCCTTCGGAATCGCCCCCGTCAACTGGTTCGAGGAAAAGTTCAACCTCGTGAGATTGGTCAGCTGTCCCAGTTCCTGCGGAATCGCCCCCGTCAGCTGGTTCGAGGAAAGGTTCAAACTGAAGAGCCTGGTCAGTTGCGCCAGCTCCTTCGGAATCGTCCCCGTCAACTGGTTCGAGGAAAGGACCAACCACGTGAGATTGGTCAGCTGTCCCAGTTGCACCGGAATCGCCCCCGTCAACTGGTTCGAGAAGAGGTACAACACTGTGAGATTGGTCAGCTGTTCCAGTTGCACCGGAATCGCCCCCGTCAACGCGTTGTCGCTAAGGTCCAACCTTGTTAGATTGGACAGCCGCGCCAGTTCCGTTGGAATCGCCCCCACTAACTGGTTGCTGCCAAGATCCAACCACGTCAGATTGGTCAGCCGCGCCAGCTGCACCGGAATCGCCCCCGTCAACTGGTTGTTGCCAAGGTACAATTTGGTTACGCGCCCTTTGTAGTCAGTGGTGACGCCATACCATTCGTCCAGTGGCGCGGCGCTCAACCAGTTCTCTTTGTACGTCCAGTTCGTTCCATCCGTCGCCTTGTAAAGTGCAACCAGCACGGACCTGTCGTCGGAAGGCGCCTCCTTACCGAAGTTCTCCGCAAGGATGAGCAAGTCCGAAAACCCGATCTCGCCGTCGCCGCTCAGATCATACGTAGCGTCGTATTTCTCGTCACCCTGGCGCGAACCGAACACACCAGCAAAGATCACGATATCGCCAAGACCGATCGTGCCGTCACCGTCAAAGTCCGGAATAGACGCAGTATCGGCGCCGTTGTCGCTGATGGAGTTCGTTGTGATCGCCTGGGTAGTCGTTCGCCCGTCCTCAGCATTGGAACCCGACGCGGCGGGGCACACGAATGCCAGCAGCGCAAGGGCGGCAAAACACATTGCGCCTTTTGAGGAAGCCATCATCCGCGCCCTCCTTCTTTGTCTCTGCGGTTCACTTCGGGCCGAATCAATGTCACTGACCAGGGAATTCATACGGCTGCCGCCAGTTTCGCGACAACCGGCGCCAGTCATTTAAAGGAGGCGGATAGAACTGTCGCGGTTTGCGACAGTTCGGCGCCTCAGAGGGTCGGATGGATATGTCACAAATTGCAAAACTGCTGTGGCATTTTGCGACGCTGTCACGCACGCGGCGACACCAATGCCGACGGGGGCCGCCGTCATTATCCGACAGATGGCGGCCTTAAATGGATCGGGCCGCGGGGCCGGGCGACGCCATCGTACCGGAGCGAGCAGTTTGCGCCGGTTCCGGCAAACCCGCGACCACAAGTGTCAGGTCCACCGTACAATGGTGACTATCGGTTTTGCACCTGTTTCAACAGCAACATCCGCCTGGACGTCGAGAAGGGCAGATTTGCGGAATTATTCGCGCCTATTTTCCAAAGCGTTCCGCAAAGATCAAGAGATCGCTGAAACCGACCGCGCCATCTCCATCCAGGTCGAACCGCGCGTCATACCCCGCGTCGCCCTGGCTTGTCCCAAACTGCGCCGCGAATTGCAGAAAATCCTGAAAACCTACCGTTCCGTCTCTGTCGAAGTCGGCAGCGGCGAACTGAGGCGTGATGTAAGGAGCAATATCCCACAGCGCAATCGTGCCATCTTGTGCTCCGGAGGCAAGGGTCCTACGATCGGACGAAAACGAGACCGAATTGACCACGGCCGAATGAGGAAAGATGGCGAGATTTCGTCTTGTCGCCGCGTCCCACAGCTTGACCGTTTTATCGTAAGCTGCGGAAGCCATTATACGCCCACCTGGCGAGTAAACGACCGAATTGACGCCACCGTATTCCTCGATAACGTCAATACGTTCACTCGTGGCCACGTCCCAAAGTTCAACCGCGCGAATCGTCCCGACCGCAAGGATTTCCCCATCGGGTGAGAACACCACGGACCAGACACCAAAGTCCTCGACCTCAAAGATGGCGATATTCCTTCTTGTCGCCACGTCCCAAAGTCTGACCGTATTGTCGTGAGATCCGGAAGCAAGCAATGTTCCGTCAGGTGAGAATGACACCGGATCTGGCGGAATGGTGTGCCCCTTCAGGGTAGCGATACGTTTCTTGGTGGCCACATCCCACAGTTCAACACAATCTTGTATGCCGACAGCAAGGGTCGCCCCGTCGGGTGAAAACGCCATGGTGGAAGCACGCTCAAACGTGGCGACATTTCGTCCGGTCGCTACGTCCCTAAGCTTACCGCTGCCCCCAAAATTGATAGCCAGGATGGTGCCATCAGGTGAAAACGACACCAATCCGACCCAGGAACGTTCTTCAAAGGTAGCGATTTGCGCCAGGGTCGAAGCGTCCCACAACTTAACCGTATCATCTTGAGATCCGGAAGCAAGCATTGTCCCGTCAGGTGAAAACGATACAGAACTCACCCATTCCGTATGCCCTTTCCATGTAGCGATGTTGGACGCGGAGATCTCGGCCAGGGTGTATTCCTCAAATTGCTCGTTGCCATGTAAATCAAGAGCCTCAACGAAGAATGTATGTGCAGGAAAGTCAGAAAGGCCCGCCGCGTCATTTGAAGGAATCGCGCCGTTGTACTCGAATTCGACGACCGCATCTTTTCTACCTCTGACGCTACGACACGCCACCACTTCAAGGTTTGCGAAGCCTCTAACAAACAGGGCGACCTGATGAACCCCGTCTGAATCGCTGACCTGGAGCCTGACCGGGACGCTTGTTGCGCCGGGCTGATATCTTTGGGGCGAAGTGAATGACAGGTTTGGCGGCTGGCCTTCTTCGGTTGGGACCGCGGGATTGAAGTACGCATGCACCGCCAGGAATTCGGCAGCGCACGCCGACAAGACCCGGATTTGACCGCCATAGGACATGATGTACCGGTCGTCTCTGAAATCGTGGGACAGACCGAAGGTGTGTCCCAGTTCATGACTCACTATGTACAAACCGAATCTATCCGGAACCACTAGATTACCGCCGTTCTTCGTCCGCCGCCCCCCGACGCCTCCCGCAGGCTGACCGTTACCCTGGCGAAGCGCATCGGTACCGAGGACAATAAAATAGATGTTCGCATCCAGATCAAACGTCTCTTCAAGCTCGGCAACGACAGCAGTACCCAGTGTATTATCATAGTGGCTGAATGGATGCTTACCATCCACGCGATGCACCATCGGCTCGCCCTGCGCATCGGTCTCAATGCGGAAGGTCCAGTTGCCGTAACCGTGCGCCTGCATCTGCTCGGCATAGAAGTTTTGCGCCTGCCGGATCACCGTCTTCATCGAATCCACCACCTCGGCCCGATAAGGCCAGTCGTTGGGCAGAAAGTAGATCATCCGCACGGTGCGCGGTTCACCGAGGTTCAGATTTGCCGGACGCTTGGCCGCGGGTCCGGGATGGTCCCTCCGCCACTGCTCATACTCGTCGGAGGCGCAAAAATGGATGCTGTCGGGAGGTGAAGACGCCCCCACGCCCCGGTGTGGACCGAGCATCTGAGCGAGCAACACCAGGGCGGCCAGGGACACCGTTCGTTTTGTGGAAACCATCTGTCGAATCCCTTCCTTAAATGTTACGCGCAACCCCGCTCACGTCTGCCTGATTCTTTGATCTGAACCAATAGCTTTTTGGCGGTGGATCCCCGAAATGCGACCGGATGGGTGCAGAACTGCAGGCAGATTGTGTCGTTATTTGCTACAGTTGTCTGCCCCGTCCTGATTTATCGTCGGAGTATGCGCGCTTTTAACGTTCTCGAAACGCATGATCATGTCTACGAAATGAGACGGAGTCGATTCCATTTGACCGATGGACTCAGGAAGTCAACGTACACGCAGGTTGGGGTCGAAACACCTGGCTGGGTCGTTCGGATAGAAACCTCGAGTGCGGTTGGTTGCAGGTCGAAGGTGGCGCCGCCGCCGAACGCATCGGCAAAGAGGAAAAAGTCAATGAAATCGGTCCGGCCGTCGCGTTTGAAATCCGTTGAGTTCCGCGCCGGACACGCCACTGCTGAATATTTCTAACGGAAGGTCTGCAGATTTCACGAGGGCGTAACCGGCATGGTCTGCGGGTTGCCACGGCAACGTGCCGATGTCTACGGTCCCCACAGGCCTTTCTTACAAACTTCTGCAAATCTCCATATTCCCGATAGCTTGAATTCAATCTCATAGTCACTCTTGTTTACAAAGAAATCGCATAGATCTCTCCTTTTGAAGTGTGTTACCTTGCATCCAGGACGCCTTGAAATTTTCTGGCCTGGACCAAGACGCGAAGGTTTCAAGGGTCAATTCGCAACATGAATCGTCCAACTATTGCTGCCACTGTTCTTTGAAGCCCTGAAATTCCAACGTACGCCATTTATAAGTCCTCTTTGGTTGTGGCTGTTCCCCGCTGTCATGACCAATCCCCCGCTAACGATAATTCCAAGGCCGGAGGAATTGACATAGAAGGTACCGTTTTTGTAATTGCAGCTCTCGTCGGGGTTTACCACCAACCCAGCAGTGCATGCTCTCCCATCGTCTCCGCCACCGCTGACGGTGACGCTTGCGCCGGATGAGCAGTTGTTGCCGGTATTGCTCTCGCCGCTGACGTTATCAACGCACGCGCCGTAGTAGTAGGTTCCGGCATCCGACGGCGCATTCAGGCTGATCGACTCGGCACTCGTGCCCCCCGCCGACAGGCTGCTCACCGCGTCCGTGCCCACTTCCGTGTCATCGGTCGAGATCGTCGCGTCAGCCGAACGGTAGTAGCGCAGCGTCGTGGACCCAGACGAAGCATTGCTCTGATTGCGAACCGTGGCGCGCAACGTAAACGACTGCCCGGTCGTGAGCGTGTTGTCGTTGACCGAGGGCGATTCAACGATCAAGTCGGGGCCGCCGGACGGCGGCGACGTTCCTGAGCAATTCGGACCCGTGGCGTTTTTAATGCCCTGAAGCCAGGTCTGGAACGCCGCATTAAGCGGTGCACATAGCCCCCCGTTTCCTCGAAAGTGAAATGTCTCCAGCTTGGTCAGTCCGGTCATGTTCTGAGGAATCGCACCACTCAACTGATTCTCCTGAAGATCCAGAAGCGTGAGATTGGACAGGTTGCCCAATTGCACAGGTATCGTACCACTCAACTGATTCTGGTGAAGATTCAGATGCTTGAGATTGGACAGGTTGCCCAATTCCACAGGTATCGTACCACTCAACTGGTTCTCCTGAAGATCCAGAAGCGTGAGATTGGACAGGTTGCCCAATTGCACAGGTATCGTACCACTCAACTGATTCTGGTGAAGATTCAGATGCTTGAGATTGGACAGGTTGCCCAATTCCACAGGTATCGTACCACTCAACTGGTTCTCCTGAAGATCCAGAAGCGTGAGATTGGACAGGTTGCCCAATTGCACAGGTATCGTACCACTCAACTGATTCTGGTGAAGATTCAGATACGTGAGATTGGACAGGTTGCCCAATTCCACAGGTATCGTACCACTCAACTGGTTCTCCTGAAGATCCAGATGCGTGAGATTGGACAGGTTGCCCAATTCCACGGGAATCGCACCACTCAACTCATTCCCGCGAAGAGACAGCCACTCAAGGTCTTCCATGTTGCCCAATTCCACAGGAATCGCACCACTCAACTCATTCTCATGAAGATACAGAAGCGTGAGATTGGACAGGCTGCCCATTTCCACGGGAATCGCACCACTCAACTGATTCCCGCCAAGAGACAGCACCTCAAGGTTTTCCAGGTTGCCCAATTCCACAGGAATCGCACCACTCAACTCATTCTCATGAAGAGACAGCAACTCAAGGTTTTCCAGGTTGCCCAATTCCACAGGAATCGCACCACTCAACTCATTCCCGTAAAGATACAGATGCGTGAGATTGGATAGGTTGCCCAGTTCCACAGGAATCGCACCACTCAACTGATTCCCGCTAAGAGACAGCAACTCAAGGTTTTCCAGGTTGCCCAATTCCACAGGAATCGCACCACTCAACTCATTCTCATGAAGATACAGCAACTCAAGGTTTTCCAGGTTGCCCAATTCCACAGGAATCGCACCACTCAACTCATTCTCGTAAAGATACAGATGCGTGAGATTGGACAGGTTGCCCAGTTCCACAGGAATCGCACCACTCAACTGATTCCCGCTAAGAGACAGCACCTCAAGGTTTTCCAGGTTGGCGAGGACAGATATATCCGAGATGCTATTGCCCCAAAGACTCACCCTTGTCAAGTTGGTCAAGTTGGTCAGCGCAGATATATCCGAGATGGTCTCGTTTCCGCCAAGATGCAGCTCCGTCAGGTTGGTCAATTTGGACAGCGCAGATATATCCGAGATGCGGTTAGTGGTAAGTGATAGGTATGTCAGGTTGGTCAAATTAGAGAGGGGCGAGAGGTTTGATAAAACGTTGCTGTTGACCAACACACCATTCACGCGCACACGACCAAGACCCAGCCTTTGCAAATTAGTTGCGTGCTCAAGTCCTGCCAGACTGCGAATGCCCTTATTGGGCGCGTCAATGCGTGTCAAAGTCGCCATCTCAGCCCGCGTAATCGGCGCACCGCTCGCCTTGGCCAGGGCGTCTGCGATCACCGCACGCAAATTGGCATCCGCGATGTTTACCGTCGCACCGGCGCCAGAGGGCGAAACCTGACTGCCAAAAGCGCCGGCAAAGATCAGAAAATCCGAGAAGCCCACGTCCCCATCGCCATTCAGATCGAACCGCGCGTCATATCCGGCATCACCCTGCTGTGTCCCGAAACCGCTTGCGAATGCCAGAAAGTCTGAAAAACCGACGGTCCCGTCGCCGTCGAAGTCGGGAGATGGCGTGGCATTGAAACTGATTTCACTTGTCGTGGTAAGTTCGTCTTGCGATGCGCTGCTTTCCGCAAGCGTGACCGACTCGATGCCGATGGCAAACTCCCGTCCCGTTACGTCGACAGCCGTTTCAAATTCGGCGCGCGCCAGGAACCCGGACACCACCAGAGTCGCGGGCGCTGTCGCCGCGAGGTTTGTGCCCACGGACGCGTCTGGAATCGCTAGCGGAAACGCGCTGTTTTCGGCTTTGACATAAGACAGGAGTGAAGCATCAAATTCAAACTTCAGGATCACGCCCCTCAGAGACGTCGTGACGCCCGTTGCAAAAACCTCAATGGCAATGGTCGTACCCTGGCCGGACGCCGTGCCATTGGTAACGCCGTCGTCTCTCTGATTGCCTCTCCCGCCATTGGAGATCAGGTCTAGAGACAAAACCGCGTTGGCATTGGCGCCGGCGGCTATTTTTGCACTCGGTTCACCCATGTCCCAAAACGCCGGATCCTCTGGCTCGCCTTCAAGTTGAAAGACTTCGCTCTTCTCGAGTGATTCGGCAGATATGGGAGGTTTAGACGCTCTATCCTTTGTCTGATTGTCCGCGCCACCCGTAGCATTGGGGGTGGCAAACACGTGTTTGCCCACAAAGATGAACAGGGCAAATCCGGCAATAACCAACACACCGCTTAGCAGCTTTGAAAACATCAGTTTACGCATGTCTTCCTCCTGGAACGGTTTCGCGTTGCTGAGCTGCAACCCGAAAGTAGTGATGAACCGCAGACCCCGTTGGATTCTAGCTTTGATTTGTCAAGAACATGCGGTTGACAACTTGTACAAGTACGCATTTTCTCCGACCACGTCCGATGAATTCGAGATTCGTCGGTTTGCGAAATCAAATCGCCGTTGTTCTTCCGGCCGAACCCGAGCGAACGTCACAAGCCCCGCTTCGGGTAACTGGTATCCGATTGCCGTGGCGGGGTTGAATGGATTGGGCGCGTTCCGGTTCAGCCCGTATTGATCCGGCAGCGGCCGCAGGTTCCCGATTTCAACGCGGGCTAGCAGATCCACGGCGCCGTCCACGTCCACCAGCACGCTCTCGGAGACCCGAAGATCCGGCGACGACGGCCTGGCGTTCGTCTTGAAGACAAGCTCCGCGAGCGCTCCTTCGCCGGCGGCGAGATCGTCAACCCGCTCCAGCTTGAGCAGCGCAAGGGCGGCCAGGGACACCGTTCGTTTCGTGGAAGCCATTTGTCAAACTCCTCTCCTGTTGGCGCCGGATGCGCGAATCCGATCCTAATTGTGCGCCCGGTTTTCACCATCTTACGTACCGAAAGCATCGACAAACTTGACGAAATCTGCGTAATCCACCGTTCCGCTGCCGTTGAGGTCAAAGCGCGCGTCGGTACCGCCATACGCATCCACAAACAGAAAAAAATCGGCGTAATTGGTCCGCCCGTCGCCATTGAAATCGGTGGTCTTTTCGACGGGGGACGAGGTAGACGTCCACTCGGACACGTCCCAGAATTTGATCTGCTTACTATTCGACTTCGCATCATTGCCAATGAGCATTCTTCCGTCCGGAGAAAACAACAGGCGCCGCACGCCGCCCGGTCCCCCTGAGATGGACGCCATAAGTTCGCTCGTCGAAATGTCCCATATTTCAATCAGACCAAAGGCCGTCACTGCGAGAATGGTACCATCGGGTGAAAACACCGGATAAGCACGATTGTAATCACGCATATCGTTCACGGCGCCGGTCTGTGCTCCTGTTGCCAGATCCCAAAGCTTAACTGTCCATGAAGTAGGTGATGCGAGAAGTGTCCCATCCCTGGAAACCGCTACCGCTCCTCTTGCTCCTGTCTCAATGGTCGAAATCTGGGATTTTGTAGTTACGTTCCATAGCCTGACAGTGCCGTCAAAAGACACGGAAGCAAGCTTCCCATCGCTCACAAAGGCGACCTTGCCTATTCTTTCAGCGTGTCCATCAAGGGTAGCGCTAGTTGCCCACGTCGCCACGTTCCAGATCTTTACCGTGCTGTCGATTGATCCGGAAGCGAGCATCGACCCGTCCGGCGAAAAGTCCAGAGACGTGCCTTGATCAGTATGGCCTTCTAGCGTCGCGACTTCTGCTTCGCTGGTCACGTTCCACACTTTGATAGCGCCTTCCCGGGATCCTGCGGCGAGCAGCGTCCCGTCGGGAGAAAACGCTACAGTCGGAATCGTGTTGGACGAATAGTCTAAGGTGGTTCCTAAGGTGGTTATCGTCTCCCTTTTCGCAACGTCCAGCAACTCCACAGTGGAAGCGCCGATTGCCAGAAATGCGCCGTCAGGAGATACCGCGAGGGCGCCGATGTCGTAAAAATGCGGCCTTTCGAGTGTGGCGATATGCTGCGGCGAGTGTCCCGCCTCAAGGGTAAAAAAAGCACTAGTACTCCGGGTGTGGGTACGATTTCCTGCCGTATCAACGGCCACGACATAGAACCGATGCTGAACCGTGTTGGAAAGCGTCGTATGCGCTTCGGCCACGGTGCCGACGTTGTCAGACGGAAGCCTGCCGTCAAAGTTGAATTCAACGACGGTATCCGTTTCGCCGGACAACCCATGGCACGCTTTCACTTCGGGTGTGCCGCCCAGAAATGGATTCTTGGGTTTGACGAACAGAATCACCTGGTGGAGTCCGTCATCATCGTGGACTCTCAGCTGGACGGGCGTACTCTGCGACCTGAACGGATATTCGGTTGATGAAACAAGCTCAAACGTAGGCGGCGATTCGTTTTCAAGTGGTACATCGGGGTCGAAATAGGGATGCACGGCCAGGAACTCTGCGGCGCACGCGGACAATTCGGCGGACGACCTCTCCGCTCGTCCATACGACATGATGTACTTATCGTCCCGGAAGTCATGGTGAAGGCCAAAGGCATGTCCCAGTTCATGCGCGGCGGCAAACCAATTCCAGTCGCCGTAAACCATCGCCCATCCGCTGTCTTTTCCCCCTGTTCCGCGGCCGTGGGCGGTTCTACTACTGACGTCCATGACAATCAGCATTATGTTTTTCGAGTTGTCGAATGCACGTTTAATCTCCCCTTCCGTATATCCCCGGCTGCTGTAGTGGCTGTCGGCGTAGTCCCCGTCTACGCGATGAACGACGGGATCGCCCTCGTCATCGGTTTCGATCCGGAAAGTCGTGTTTCCATATCCAAGCGCCTCCATCTGCTCGCCATAGAACGTCTGAAGATCGAGAATCCCCGATTTCATCGAATCGACCACCTCGGTGCGATACGGCCGGTCGTTTGGCAGAAAGTAGAAGAGCCGCAAGGTGCGGGGCTCGCCCACGTTCAGGTCCGCAGCCCACTTGCCCGCGGGACCGGGCTTATCGCTCTGCCAATGTTCGGGATCGACAGGCAGGCAGACATGCACGCTGTCGGCGGGCAGGGATGAAGCATTGGCGACCGCCAGGGGTGCGAGCAAGACGACCCAAATGACAAAGTGCATCATTGGCTTCATCTCAACCTCCTTCCGTATTCCGTATCCTACCTTCGACGGGGCCGCGGCCGGGCACGGCGCCTGTTATTCGGATTCTGTATGTGGAACCTTCAAATGTGGCCGTACAGTCCGTAATTGATCCCGTAATTGCATCACCTGACGGCGGGGCGTACTATCCCCGCCACCGGTGCCGGTGTCCTGGCTGATCACCCCCACCGCCAGTCCCGACGGATCGACAAGCCCGTCGGCGCTGGTGACCAGGTCTTCGACGCTGGAGCCATCCAGATTCGCTCGCTGGATCTTGTCCCCATCGACGTCCGTCCAGTACATCTTGCCGCCGGACACGTCCAGAGCCAGACCGGTGGGAGTGCTCAGGCCGCTGGCGACCAGGTCTTCCACGTTGGAGCCGTCCGGATTCGCACGCTGAACCTTGTGTGTGCCGCGATCCGTCCAGTATATCTTGCCGCCGGACAAATCCAGAGCCAGACCGGTGGGACTGTTCAGGCCGCTGGTGACCAGATCTTCCACGTTGGCGCCGTCCAGATTCGCGCGCTGGATCTTATCCGATCCCGGATTCGTCCAGTACATCTTGCCGGCAGACACGTCCAGGGCAAGTTCACCGGGAAACGCCAGGCCAGGCAGGGTGAGGAGGTCTTCGATATTTGTACCATCCAGATCGGCGCGTTGAATCTTGCTCGTCTGCCGATTCGTCCAGTACATCTTGCCACCGGACGGGTCCAGAGCCAGACCGTACGGCACGCTCAGGCCGCTGGTAATCAGGTCTTCCACGTTGGCGCCGTCCAGGTCCGCGCGCTGGATCTTGTTCGACCCTACGTTCGTCCAATATATCTTGCCGCCGGACGGGTCCAGAGCCAGACCGTCGGGACCATCGAGTCCAGCGTCACTGACCAGGTCTTCCACGTTGGAGCCGTCCAGGTCCGCACGTTGAATCTTATCGGTGCCCCAGTCCGTCCAGTACAGTTTGGAAGTACCCGTGGCGGGTGGGGGCGCCGTCGAGACCGTTATACTCACCGCTGCGGAGCAGTTGTTCCCGGTATCGGTTTCGTCGCTGACGCTCTCGACGCAGGCGCCGTAGTAGTAGGCGCCGGCGCTCGAGGGGGCGGTCAGCTCGATCGAATTACCGCTGGTTCCCGAGGCCGACAGGACCCCCACGGCGTCGGACCCCACCTCGGTATCGCTGGCAGAGATTGTCGCGTCGGTCGAGCGGTAGAAGCGCAGGGTGGTCACCACCGACTGACCCGTGCCCTGGTTGCGTACCGTGGCGTTCAGTGTGAAGGAAGCCCCAGCGGTCGGGTTGCTGTCACTGACCGTAGGCAAGTCAACGACGAGATCCGGGGCGACCACGGTTACGGTCACGGCTGCGGAGCAGTTGTTCCCGGTATTGCTTTCCCAACTGTCGCTCTCGACGCAGGCGCCGTAGTAGTAAGTCCCTGCGCTGGAGGGGGCGGTCAGGACGATTGAACGATTTCTGGTTCCGGAGACTGCCAGGCTGCCCACCCTGAGGGACCCCACCTCGGTATCGCTGTCAGAGATCGTCCCATCGGTCGAGCGGTAGAAGCGCAGGGTGGCCGCCGCCGACAGACCCGGACCCGTGCCCTGGTTTTCTACTGTGACCCTCAGATAGAAGGAGGCTCCAGCGGTCGGATTGCTGGGTATTGCTCGAGGCGTACCAACCACTAAGTCCGGGGCGCCCACGTCTACGTGTACGGCTGGGGAGCAGTTATTCTCGGTATTGCTTTCGCCGCTGACGCTCTCGACGCAGGCTCCGTAGTAGTAGTTGCCGGCGTTGGCGGGGAAGTAGACTATGATCCACTCGGCGCTGGTCCCGGAAGCGGACAGGCCCAACACCTCGTCGGTGCCGACCTGCGTGTCGCTGGTTGAAATGGTTGCGTCGGTGGAAAGGAACCAGCGAAGGGTGGTCGCCGCGGACTGGCCGGTTCCCTGGTTGCGTACCGTGGCGCTCAGGACGAAGTCAGCCCCGGCGGTCGGGCTACCGACGATTACCGTAGGCGAGTCAACGACGAGATCCGGGGCAGGCGCCACGTTTACGGTTACGGCTGCGGAGCAGTTGTTTCCGGTATCGCTCTCGTCGCTGACGCTCTCGACGCAGGCGCCGTAGTAGTAGGTACCGGCGCTCGAGGGGGCGGTCAGCTCGATTGAATGCTCGCTCCTTCCGAAGGACGACAGCCCCCCCACGTCTTGGGACCCCACCTCGGTATCGCTGGCAGAGATCGTTCCGTCGGTCGAGCGGTAGAAGCGCAGGGTGGTGGCCGTGGACTGGCCGGTTCCCTGGTTGCCCACGGTGGCGCTCAGGGTGAAGGAGGCCCCGGCGGTCGGGCTGCTGTTGCTGACCGTAGGCGCGTCTACTACGAGATCCGGGGCAGGTGCGGCGCTCACCGTTACGGTCACGGCTGCGGAGCAGTTGTTCCCGGTATCGCTTTCGCCGCTGACGCTCTCGACGCAGGCGCCGTAGTAGTAAGTCCCTGCGCTCGAGGGGGCGGTCAGGCTGATCGACTCTGCACTGGTACGGGATGCGGCAAGGACGCCCACCGCATGGCGCCCCACCTCGGTAACGTTGGCAGAAAGCGTCGCGTCGGTGGAAAGGAACCAGCGCAGGGTGGTCGCCGCGGACTGGCCGTTGCCCTGGTTGCGGACCGTAGCGCTCAACGTGAAGGAAGCCCCGGCGGTCGGGCTGCTGTTGCTGACCGTTGGGGTATCGACGACGAGATCCGGGGCAGGTGCGGCGCCCACGTTTACGGTTACTGCTGCGGAGCAGTTGTTCCCGGTGTTGCTTTCGCCGCTGACGCTCTCGACACAGGCGCCGTAGTAGTAAGTCCCTGCGCTGGAGGGGGCGGTCAGGCTGATCGACTCTGCACTGGTACGGGATGCGGCAAGGACGCCCACCGCATGGCGCCCCACCTCGGTAACGTTGGCAGAAAGCGTCGCGTCGGTGGAAAGGAACCAGCGCAGCGTGGTGGCCGCGGACTGGCTGTTGCCCTGGTTGCGTACCGTGGCCCTCAGGGCGAAGGAAGCCCCAGCGGTCGGGGTGCTGTTGCTGACCGTAGGGGCATCGACGACGAGATCCGGGGCGCCCACGGTTACGGTCACGGCCAGGGAGCAGTTGTTTTCGGTATCGGATTCACCTGAAACGGCATCCACACAAGCGCCGTAGTAGTAGGCGCCGGCGCTCGAGGGGGCGGTCAGGGTGATCGACTCGAAACTGGTGCGAGAGGGGGCAAGGACGCCCACCGCGTCGGTGCCGACCTCCGTATCCAGGGTCGTAATCGTCGCGTCGGTCGAGCGATAGTAGCGCAAGGTCGTGGCCGCTGCGGACTGGCGGTTGCCCTGGTTGCGGACGGTGGCCCTCAGGGCGAAGGAAGCCCCGGCGGTCGGGGTGCTGTTGCTGACCGTAGGCGCGTCAACGACGAGGTCGGTGGCCGGAGCGGCGCCCACGGTTACGGTCACGGCCAGGGAGCAGTTGTTCCCGGTATCGGATTCACCTGAAACGGCATCCACACAGGCGCCGTAGTAGAAGATCCCTGCATCCGACGGCGCATTCAGGCTGATCGACTCTGCACTGGTACCGGGAGCGGCAAGGACGCCCACCGCGTCGGTGCCGACCTCCGTATCCAGGGTCGTAATCGTCGCGTCGGTCGAGCGATAATAGCGCAAGGTCGTGGCCGCTGCGGACGGGCGGTTGCCCTGGTTGCGTACCGTGGCCCTCAGGGTGAAGGAAGCCCCGGCGGTCGGCCTGCTGTTGCTGACCGTAGGGGCATCAACGACGAGATCAGGGGCGCCCACGGTTACGGTCACGGCTGCGGAGCAGTTGTTCCCGGTATCGCTCTCGTCGCTGACGCTCTCGACGCAGGCGCCGTAGTAGTAGGCGCCGGCGCTGGCGGGGGCGGTCAGGCTGATCGACTCTGCACTGGTACGGGATGCGGCAAGGACGCCCACCGCGTCGGTGCCGACTTCGGTATCGATGTCAGTGATCGTCGCGTCGGTCGAGCGATAGTAGCGCAGCGTGGTCGCCGTGGACTGGCCGGTACCCTGGTTGCGGACGGTCGCGCTCAACGTGAAGGAAGCCCCGGCAGTCGGGCTGCTGGTGCTTACCGAAGGCGAGTCAACGACAAGATCCGGGGCGCCCACGGTGACGGTCACGGCTGCGGAGCAGTTGTTCCCGGTGTCGCTTTCCCCGCTGACGCTCTCGACGCAGGCGCCATAGTAGTAGGTCCCGGCGCTCGAGGGGGCAGTCAGCTCGATTGAATGGTCGCTGGTTCCGGAGGCCGCCAGGCCGCCCACGGCGTCGGACCCCGCCTCGGTATCGCTGGCAGAGATCGTCCCGTCCGTCGAGCGGAAGAAGCGCAGGGTGGTGGCCGCGGACTGGCCGTTGCCCTGGTTGCGTACCGTGGCGCTCAACGTGAAGGAAGCCCCGGCAGTCGGGCTGCTGGTGCTGACCGTTGGGGTATCGACGACGAGATCCGGGGCGACCACGGTTACGGTCACGGCCAGGGAGCAGTTGTTTTCGGAATCGGATTCACCTGAAACGGCATCCACACAAGCGCCGTAGTAGAAGATCCCTGCATCCGACGGCGCGTTCAGGCTGATCGACTCGGCACTGGTACCGGGAGCGGCAAGGACGCCCACCGCGTCCGTGCCGACTTGCGTATCCTGCGTCGTAATCGTCGCGTCGGTCGAGCGGTAGTAGCGCAAGGTCGTGGTCGCCGCCGAAGCTCCCGAGCCCTGGTTGCGTACCGTGGCGCTCAGGGTGAACGAAGCCCCGGCGGTCGGCCTGCTGTTGCTGACCGTTGGGGCTTCGACGACGAGATCCGGGGCGACCACGGTTACGGTCACGGCTGCGGAGCAGTTGTTTTCGGAATCGGATTCACCTGAAACGGCATCCACACAAGCACCGTAGTAGTAGGTCCCTGCATCCGACGGCGCATTCAGTCTGATCGACTCGGCACTGGTACCGGGAGCGGCAAGGACGCCCACCGCGTCGGTGCCGACCTCCGTATCCCGGGTCGTAATCGTCGCGTCGGTGGAAAGGTACCAGCGCAGGGTGGTCGCCACGGACTGGCCGTTGGCCTGGTTGCGTACCGTGGCGCTCAGGGTGAAGGAAGCTCCGGCCGTCGGGCTGCTGGTGCTGACCGTTGGGGTATCGACGACCAGGTCGGGAGCAGGTGCGGCGCCCACGGTGACAGTCACAGCCGGGGAGCAGTTATTCCCTGCGTCGGATTCACCGCTGACGCTCTCGACGCAGGCGCCGTAGTAGTAGGTCCCTGCGCTCGAGGGGGCGGTCAGACTGATCGACTCGGAACTGATGCGAGAGGCGGCCAGGGTGCTCACAAGGGCGGTGCCGACCTCGGTGTCGCTGGTGGAAACCGTCGCGTCGGTGGAAAGGTACCAGCGCAGGGTGGCCGCCGCCGAAGCTCCCGAGCCCTGGTTGCGTACCGTGGCGCTCAGGGTGAAGGAGGCCCCCGCGGTCGGGCTGCTGGTGCTGACCGTAGGGACATCGACGACGAGATCCGGGGCGACCACGTTTACGGTAACGGCTGCGGAGCAGTTGTTTTCGGAATCGGATTCACCTGAAACGGCATCCACACAAGCACCGTAGTAGAAGATCCCTGCATCCGACGGCGCATTCAGTCTGATCGACTCGGCACTGGTACCGGGAGCGACAAGGACGCCCACCGCGTCGGTGCCGACCTCCGTATCCCGGGTCGTAATCGTCGCGTCGGTCGAGCGATAGTATCGCAGGGTGGTCGCCGCGGACTGGCCATTGCCCTGGTTGCGTACCGTGGCGCTCAGGGTGAAGGAAGCTCCGGCCGTCGGGCTGCTGGTGCTGACCGTTGGGGTATCGACGACCAGGTCGGGAGCAGGTGCGGCGCCCACGGTGACGGTCACAGCCGGGGAGCAGTTATTCCCGGCGTTGGATTCACCGCTGACGCTCTCGACGCAGGCGCCGTAGTAGTAGGTCCCTGCGCTGGAGGGGGCGGTCAGGCCGATCGACTCTGCACTGGTACGGGATGCGGCAAGGACGCCCACCGCGTCGGTGCCGACTTCGGTATCGATGTCAGTGATCGTCGCGTCGGTCGAGCGGTAGTAGCGCAGCGTGGTCGCCGTGGACTGGCCGGTACCCTGGTTGCGGACGGTCGCGTTCAGTGTGAACGAAGCCCCCGCGGTCGGGCTGCTGTTGCTGACCGTAGGCGCGTCAACGACGAGATCCGGGGCAGGTGCGGCGCCCACGGTGACGGTCACAGCCGGGGAGCAGTTATTCCCGGCGTTGGATTCACCGCTGACGCTCTCGACGCAGGCGCCGTAGTAGTAGGTCCCTGCGCTGGAGGGGGCGGTCAGGCCGATCGACTCTGCACTGGTACGGGATGCGCCTAGAACGCCCACCGCGTCGGTGCCGACTTGCGTATCCTGCGTCGTGATCGTCGTGTTGGTCGAGCGGTAGTAGCGCAAGGTCGTGGCCGCTGCGGACTGGCCGGTACCCTGATTGCGGACCGTGGCGCTCAGGGTGAAGGAAGCCCCGGCAGTCGGGCTGCTGGTGCTGACCGTAGGGGCATCAACGACGAGATCCGGGGCGCCCACGGTTACGGCTACGGCTGCGGAGCAGTTGTTCCCGGTATCGCTTTCCCCGCTGACGCTCTCGACACAAGCACCGTAGTAGAAAATCCCGGCATCCGACGGCGCATTCAGGCTGATCGACTCGGAACTGGCGCCGGGAGCGGCAAGGACGCCCACCGCGTCGGTGCCGACTTCGGTATCGATGTCAGTGATCGTCGCGTCGGTCGAGCGATAGTAGCGCAGCGTGGTCGCCGTGGACTGGCCGGTACCCTGGTTGCGGACGGTGGCGCTCAACGTGAAGGAAGCCCCGGCAGTCGGCCTGCTGTTGCTGACCGAAGGCGAGTCAACGACAAGATCGGGACGACCCCCGCCGCCACCCCCACCCCCGCCGCCGCCGGTTCCACTGCCTGGCGTCGCGCCCTCGGCAATCGGAGACCAGGGTCCCGGGGAGCCGGTATCGCACGAAGACGAGTTCCTGTACCGGTAACGAAATTCGTAGGTCGTATTCGGCTCCAGGGCAGGAGAGTAGATCCACGGAAGCGCGTAGGCGGTGATGGAATTGTCAGACCGGTTACTGTATGTCACACATACGTCGTTCCAACGACCTTGAGGCGTCTTTTCCCTCAATTGGAGATCATAGGCTCTGGTTTGTCCGGCGCGCCACGTGTCCCGAAAGGCAAAATAAAGCGTATCGGGTGCAGCACGCAAAAACATGGGCGTCGCGAGATCGGAAAGGCTCCAATTCTCGGTTTCGCCGGTGGCGCCATTGTCACAGGCGAAACGCGCAGTGCCCGTGGTGGGTGAGGTGAAGGTCAGTCGGGTTGTACACCTGCCGCCGAACAGTTCCGGATTGTCGTAGGTTTGCGTGAATTGAGCTGTGTTTGCGCCGGTATTCGTGTATGCATAGCGTCCCTCGTGTCTCCTGAAGCCTTCGGTAAACCGGCCGGCAGAAACGATGTCCAGGAAAAACGTCTCCAACAGAATTCGCTTGCCAACGGCCAGGCGGTCGAAGGCATCCTGATCGGCGGGGGCAAAGCCCGAAGGTGTCTCGACGACGGCGCCGAAGGCTTCGGCGAAGATGAGAAAATCGGAAAAGCCGACGGCTCCGTCGCTATCCAGATCGATCCGCGCGTCATACTGCCCGTCGCCCTGTTGGGTCCCGAATTGTTCCGCAAATATCAGAAAGTCGGAAAAGCCGACGCGACCGTCGGCGTCGAAATCCGGAGAAGGCGCGACCGGCCCCGACGACACCTCGATGTTAAGGTTCAGGGGCAGGCGTTCGATGGGTCCGCCGCGGCCAAGTTCGGCGAGCGTAAGCCGGATTGTCGTACCCTCAAACGCCGCTGTCGTGCGAAAATGGATCGTGCCCACAAGACCCGTCGCGGCGGTGGCGCGACCCGCGAAAGATGCAAAACTGACCTTCACGAAGGTCGGATTCGTCCCCGTTTCCACAAGTACCTGCGCATTGGGAAGAATGTCGCCGTTCTCAGACGCCTCGTATACGGCCTGACTCACGTCGTATTCGAAACGAACGGAAACGCCTCGCGCGTCCTGGAGGTTTCTGCCGAACAGCTGGATGGAGACCCTCTGTTCCGGTGACGTGTTGAGCGCCGTCACACCCTGATCCCCAGCAGCGCCATTGGCGTCGGCAGAGAGCGAGAAACCGGTCTGGGAGTATACGTACCCCGGCCAGATCAACGTGGCGAACCACAGGATCGCGAAAGTCGCGGCCACTATGGCGCGGCAACCCTGGAACTGACGACCTGTCGGATAGGGTCGACGAAAATCCATCGTATCCTCCAGAGGCTAATTGGCCTCTTCATGCCGGATGAGCAGTTGTTGCCGGTATTGCTCTCGGCGTTGGCGCCGCCGACCGCAAGTCCCCTCACCGCGTCCGTGCAGAGTTGTATATCCGTAGCATCAATGGTCGCGTGGACCGAGCGGTAGTAACGCAGCGTTGTGGCGACAGACCGACCCGTACCCTGATTGCGAGCCGTCCCCTGTAGCGTGAATTGCCGCCGGAACGTCAAAGGCTATCGCACCTCTCGGATAGTCCAACAGAAAGTTGCCGAACCCGAACAGCGTTGAGAACTTTCTAAGGCACTGACAAGCGTTAATTCGCAGTATGAATCGTCCAACTATTGCTGCCACTATTTTTCGACGTGACAAAATTCCAACGCACGCCATTTACCGTCCCCGTGAGGCTTAGGCTATTGTTACTGCTGAAAAACGAGATAGACCCCCTTCCAGAGTTGGAAACAGAGAAGGCAAAGCCTTTGTAAGTACAACTTTCGTTCGGATTCACAACTAACCCAGCCCTGCAAGCACCATGACTACCACCACCTCCGCCACCGGTTCCACTGCCTGGCGTCGTGCCCTCGGCAATGGGAGACCAGGGACCGGGAGAGCCGGTATCGCAGGAAGATGAGTTTCTATACCGGTAACGCATCTCATAGGTGGTGTTCGGCAGAAATTGTGAAGAAATAAGAGCCACGGTGGAATACGTCCTAAGTGAATTGTCTGATGGATTTTCGTATGTCTTACACCCGAATAAAACCCAATCCTCCTGGGGCGTCGTTTTTTGCCGAACTGCAAAATCATAAGCTCGAGTTTGTTGAGCAGACCAGGTATCCAAAAAGGCAAAACCAAGTGTATCGGCAGTAGCTCTCACAAGGATAGGGGTCGTAAGATCGGATATCTGCCAACTCTCAACTTCACTCGTGGTTCCATTGTTGCCGCAGGTGTAGGTTAGAGTACCTGTTGTCGTTGACGTGAAGGTCAGCGAGGTGACACAGCGGCCACCGTACAATCCTTCGTCATAGGTTTGCGTAAATGTGCCGGCATTCGCACCAGTATGCGAATATGTATAGCTCCCCTCATCTCTATCAAAGCTTTCCTTGAAACGACCAGCAGACTCAAAATCGATAAAATAAGATTCTGCGTCTATGCGATTGCCAACGACAAGTCTATTGAATGCCTGCTGGTCCGCCGGCGCGAAGCCGGAAGGAGTCGGCTGAGTGACGAATATCGTCACGTACCGTGAGCAGTTGTTACCGGTATTGCTTTCGCCGCTGACGGGATCAACACACGCGACAAGGTAATAGGTTCCCGCATCCGATGGCGCATTCAGGCTGAAAGACTCGTCGCTCGTGCTCCCCGCCGCCAGGCTGCTCACTTCTTCCGTGCCCACTTCCACGTCATTCGACGAGACCGTCGCGTCAGACGAACGATAAATTCGCAAGGTTGTGGACGCTGACGAAGCATTGCCTTGATTGCGTACCGTGGCGGCGAAATCATACGATAGCCCGGTCGTCAAGGTACCCACCGGGACCAGGAGCGAAACGATCAAATCGGGGCTGTCGGCACTGCTGACGGCGACGCGTACGCCGAATGAGCAGTTGTTGCCGGTATTGCTTTCGCCGCTGACGTTATCAACGCAGGCGCCGTAGTAATACGTCCCGGCACTCGACGGCGCATTCAGGCTGATCGACTCGGCGCTCGTGCCCCCCGCCGACAGGCTGTTCACGCCGTCCGTGCCCACTTCCACGTCATTCGACGAGACCGTCGCGTCAGACGAACGATAATACCGCAAGGTCGTGGACCCAGACGAAGCATTGCCCCGATTGCGAACCGTGGCGCGCAACGTAAACGATTGCCCGGTCGTCAGCGTGTTGTCGTTGACCGAGGGCGATTCAACGATCAAATCGGGGCTGCCGGACGGTGGCGGCGTTGTCCCACCGCCTCCACCGTTACCAGAGGGCGGAACCTCACTGCCGAAGGCGCCTGCGAAGGTCAAGAAATCCGAAAAGCCCACGGACCCATCACCATCCAGATCGAACCGCGCGTCATATCCGGCATCACCCTGCTGCGTCCCGAAACCGCTTGCGAATGCCAGAAAGTCTGAAAAACCGACGGTCCCGTCGCCGTCGAAGTCGGGAGACGGCGTGGCGTTGAAGCTTATTTCACTCGTCGTTGTAAGTTCGTCTTGCGATGCGCTGCTTTCCGCAAGCGTGACCGACTCGATGCCGATGGCAAACTCCCGTCCCGTTACGTCGACAACCGTTTCAAATTCGGCGCGCGCCAGAAACCCGGACGCCGCCAGAGTCACGAGCGCCGTTGCCGCGAAGTTCGTACCCACGGACGCGTTCGGAATCGCTAGCGCAAACGCGCTGTTTTCGGCTTTGACGTAAGACAGGAGAGAAGCATCGAATTCAAACTTCAGGATCACGCCCCTCAACGACGTCCTCACGCCCGTTGCAAAAACCTCAACGGCAATCGTCGTTCCCTGTCCGGACACCGTGCCCGTGGTTACGCCGTCGTCTCTCTGATTGCCGGACCCGCCATCGGCGACCAGGTCCAGAGACAAAACCGCGTTGGCATTGGCGCCGGCGGCTATTTTCGCACCCGGTTCACCCATGTCCCAAAACGCCGCGTCCTCTGGCTCGCCTTCAAGCACAAGGACTGCACCATTCTCGAGAGATACGGCACGTTTAGACGCCCGATCCTTTGTCTGATTGTCCGCGCCACCCGTAGCATTGGGAGTGGCAAACACGTGTTTGCCCACAAAGATGAACAGGGCAAATCCGGCAATAACCAAGACGCCGCTTAGCAGCTTTGAAAACATCAGTTTACGCATGCCTTTCTCCTGGAACGGTTTCGCGTTGCTGAGCCGCAACCCGAAAGTGGATGAATGGTGACATATTTCCGGGACGGGACACCAGCTTCAACCCTATTTCAACAGCAACATCCGCCTGGACGCCGAGAATTCTCCGGCATGTATGCGGTACAGATAGACGCCGCTGGCCACGCGGCGGCCCAACGCGTCGGCGCCGTCCCACGTGGCCGTGAACGATCCCGCCTCCTTCGTCTCGTTCACCAGAACGCGCACCTCCTGTCCCAGCAGATTGTATATGGCCAGCCGGACCAGCCCCGCCTCGGGAAGCTGGTATCCGATTAACGTGGAGGGGTTGAACGGATTGGGCGCGTTCCGGTTCAGGCCGTACTGATCCGGCAGCGGCCGCAGGTTCCCGATTTCAACGCGGGTCAGCATATCCACGGCGCCGTTTACGCCCACCAGCACGCTCTCGGAGACCTGAAAATCCGCCGCCGCCGGCGTGCCGCTCGTCTTGAAGACAAGCTCCACGAGCATGCCCTCGCCGGTGGCGCCCTGACCGTCGACTCTCACCGCGCCGACGTTCAGATTTCCCGGCGTACGATTCGACGTGAGAAACAGCGTTTTCCGGGTTGAACCCAACGCCAGCAGGTTACCGTCCGGTTCCCTGGCTTCCAGGTGTTCATATTTGGCGGGATCGTATTGCAGCGTCAGGCCGTATCCCTTCAGGTTTTTCGCCTGGGACAGCGAGAGACGCACCGTCAGAATCCCTTCTTCGGCAGCGCGATCGTCAACCCGCTCCAGCTTGAGCGCCGCCAGCGCGTTCTCCCCGCCGGTAATGGTCAAACCCCGTGTCATGTCTCCGGCCAGCGCCGTTCCGGCCAATACGAACACCGCGCATATCGATGAAAAAAGACGATTCAACATGGCTGCCTCCTTTTTCGGTTAACCTGCGGTTGTTACGGACGACCGTGACTCAAGCGTTTTCATGGGTCAGGCGCCTCATTGTTGGAACGACGTGGCGGCAGCCTGCCCGGTCTCGGAGGTCGCAAGATCCAACGCGATGCCGCGTGGGCTGAACAATCGTCTCGTGACGAGGTTTTCGACGCCGCTTCCGTCCAGGTTGGACCGATGTATCCTCCCCGTTTCCCAATCGGTCCAGTACATCTTGCCGCCGGCCACGTCCAGTGCGATGCCCCATGGGTCCACGATTCCCGTGGTGACGAGGGTTTCGACGTTGCTGCCGTCGAGGTTGGAACGCTGGATCTTATCCGCGTGGCGCCTTTCCCACTCGCCATAGTCCGCCCAGTACATCTTGCCGCCTGACAAATCCAGCGCGATGCTCCATGGAGTCCCCAATCCTGTGGTGACGAGGTCTTCGACACCGCTGCCGTCGAGGTTGGAACGCTGGATCTTATGCAATACCTGAACCGTCCAGTACATCTTGCCGCCGGCCGCGTCCAGCGCGATACCTCGTGGGGAAGAAAATCCGTCGTTCCGAGTGACGAGGTCTTCGACACCGCTGCCGTCCAGGTTGGAACGCTGTATCTTATCCGTGGTCCAATCCGTCCAGTACATCTTGCCGCCGGCCACGTCCAGCGCGATGCCGCTTGGAGTCACCAATCCTGTGGTGACGAGGTCTTCGACACCGCTGCCGTCCAGGTTGGAACGCTGTATCTTATCCGTGTCCCGATCCGTCCAGTACATCTTGCCGCCGGCCACGTCCAAGGCGATGCCGTTTAGCGTGGTCAATCCTGAAGTGACGAGGTCCTCGACACCGCTGCCGTCCAGGTTGGAACGCTGTATCTTATCCGTGTCCCGATCCGTCCAGTACATCTTGTTCACATCCCCGGCGCCGTGCACAGTCACCTCTTTGCCGAAGTTCTCCGCAAAGATCAAAAAATCCGCAAACCCGATCTCACCGTCATCGTTGAGATCGAACTGCGCGTCATATTCGACGTCACCCTGACTTAGTCCGAATTTTTCCGCGAACTTTACGAAATCGCCAAAGCCGATCGTCCCGTCTCCGTCGAAGTCCGGAATAGACGCCGTATCGTCTCCGTTGGCGCTGATGGAGTTCATTGTAATCGCCTGGGTTGTTGTTCGCTCATCCTCAGCATTGGATCGCGTTGCGGCGTGGCACACGAATGCCAGCAGCGCAAGGGCGGCCAGGGACACCGTTCGTTTCGTGGAAGCCATCTGTCGAACTCCTCTCCTGTTGGCGCCGGATGCGCGAAACTGATCCTGATCAGGCGCCCGGGTTTCACCATCGAACGGCCCCGGGTTTACGTACCTAAAGCATCGACAAACTTGAAGAAGTCCGCGTAATCCACCGTTCCGCTGCCTGTGACGCCGATCGTCCCCACGAGCCCACCGACGTTGTTGCTCCCTTCAGAGCCTACCACCTTACCGGTCGCGTGGCCGGCGGCGATGCTGCCGACGTTGGCGCCCGAGACCGCAAGTACCCTCACCGCGTCCGTTCTTCCTCCACGAAATAATCGACGTCAGCCTGCGTAATCCGGATTGTTAAATTTCAATGGATTTCGATCGCATTTTCCGGCATAAAGTCTCTCTGGTTGACGATTCTGTTTTTTCGTTTGCAAATGTGGCCAAGGCAGGCTGACGATTATCCGGACATCGCGACTACGGGTCAGGTGCAGCCTGTTCCAATCGGATGCTGCCACCTTACGGACTAAATTGCGTTAGTACCCGTACGTCGCCGCGTTTGACTAAGACAATCCCGGTAAGACGGATACTCCCTCCCGCCCTGTGAACGGATCTTCCAACGACAACAAGGCCTTCACCAGTGCTTAGGTGGCCTACCAGAATGGTTTGCCGTTCATTTACACAAAAAGTGTCCCGTCGAAATTCGAGACCAGCGCGGCAGATTGTGGCCTGATCAAGCAATCGCTGAGCCGCAGATCCTGTGGCATTTATCCAGGCATTAAGCGACGGGGTGCTTGGGACAGTATTGCCACCACTACCGCTTACCGTTATGCTCACGCCAGCGGAGCAGTTGTTGTCGGTATCGGACTCCCCGGCCACCGCGTCTACACAGGCGCCGTAGTAGTAAGTCCCAGCACTCAAAGGCGCGTTCAGGCTGATGGACTCGGCGCTCGTGGCCGATGCCGCGAGTCCGTCGACGGTGTCTGTGCCCACTTCCGAGTCGTTACTTGAGATGGTTGCGTTGGTCGAACGGTAGTAGCGCAAGGTCGTCGCCGGAGACGAACCGATGCCCTGGTTGCGGACCGTCGCATCCAGATCGAACGATTGCCCGGTCGTTAACGTATTGTCGCTGACCGTTGGCGAGTCAACCATCAGATCAGGACTCCCACTTCCACCACCACCGCCGGCACCGGTCACTCTAATCGTGCCCGCAGTGACTCGCCCGCCCTCAATGCTGCAACCCTGGGCAGCAATACAGGTATATGTGGTTCCATCCTGTAGCTCCATTTGTCCACCATTCTGGAAGCTGAGAACTGTACGGCCTCCACTGCGGCTGATACTTGCGCGACTGATTCGTCTGGGAAGAAAGAAGCCGGATGGATAATTGGGAAGCGACTCACCAACACCGTAGGTGTTACCACTACCGCCACCCCCACCCCCGCCACCGGTTCCACTGCCTGGCGTCGTGCCGTCAACAATCGGAGACCACGGGTCCGGGGAACCGGTCTGGCACGAAGACGAGTTCCTGTATCGGTACCGAAATTCGTAGGCCGTATTCGGCTCCAGGTTTGATGAGTAGATCCATGGACCCGCGTAGGTGGTGTTGGCTTCGTCCGACCGGTTACTGTATGTCACACATATGTCGTTCCAACGACCTTGGGGCGTCTTTTCCCTCAATTGGAGATCATAGGCTCTGGTTTGTCCCGCCCGCCACGTGTCCAGAATGGCGAAATGCAGCGTATCAGCAGAAGCGCGCACGAATACTGGAGTCGAGAGATCAGAAAGCTCCCAATCCTGCTCTTCAATGGTGGTGCCATCGGCACAAGACAACCGTGCAGTGCCCGTGGTGGCTGCCGTGAAGGTCAGTTGGTTTGTACACCTGCCGCCGAGCCGCTCCGTATCGTCCCACGCTTGCACGAATTGGCCCGCATTCGCACCCGTATTCGTGTATGTGTAACGTGCCCCGTGTCTCCGGAAGCCCGTAGTGGAACGGCCGGCAGACACGATATCCACTAACCACGTCTCCGCCCGAATTCGTTTGCCGACGGCCAGACGGTCAAAGGCACTCTGGTCTGCCGGGGCAAAGCCGGAGGATACCCGAGCGACGGTTACTGTCACTCCACGGGAGCAATTGTTCCGCGTGTCGCTCTCGCCGCTGACGTTATCAACGCACGCACCGTAGTAATACGTCCCGGCACTCGACGGCGCATTCAGGCTGATCGACTCGGCGCTCGCGCCCCCCGCCGACAGGCTGTTCACGCCGTCCGTGCCCACTTCCACGTCATTCGACGAGACCGTCGCGTTAGACGAACGATAACACCGCAAGGTCGTGGACCCAGACGAAGCATTGCCCCGATTGCGAACCGTGGCGCCCAACGTAAACGACTGCCCGGTCGTCAGCGTGTTGTCGTTGACCGAGGGCGATTCAACGATCAGATCGGGGCTGCCGGACGGCGGGGCCGGTTCGACGGTACTTCCGAAATCGGCGGCAAATGCGAGAAAATCACCAAACCCGATCGCGCCGTCACCGTCCAGGTCGAACCGGGTATCGTACGTCCCATCGCCCTGTTGCGACCCGAATGCACCTGCGAAAGCCAGGAAGTCGGAGAATCCGACCGTTCCGTCGCCGTCGAAGTCGGGAGACGGTGTGGCGTTGAACGTGATCACGCTCGTGGTTTTGAGAGTGTCGATTCCCGATCGATCGCCCAACCGGACCGACTCGATCCCAATGGAAAACCCCTTGCCCGTTACGTCTGAAACCGTCTCAAACTCGGCGCGCGCCAGAAATCCGGAGGGCGCCAATGATACGAGCGATATCCCACCAAAAGTTGTGCCCGTGGAACTATCCCCAAGTTTGGGTATTGCGCTGCCTTCGGCCGTACGAAAAGCAAGAAGTGAAGGATCAAAGTCGAATATGATTTCGAATCCAAACAGGAACGTCCTCACGCCCGTTGCAAAAACCTCAACGGCAATCGTCGTTCCCTGTCCGGACACCGTGCCCGTGGTGACGCCGTCGTCCCTCTGGTTCCCGGCCCCGCCACTGGCGACCAGGTCCAGAGACAACACCGCGTTGGCGTTGCTGCCCAGGGCGATTTTTGCGCCGTGTACCGACATCGTGGCCTTGGCGTCCCCGTCATTGGCATTGGTAACCAGCTCGCCGCCGGCAATCAGGTCCGAAGACAAAACCGCGTTTGCGCTTGACACGAGCAAAACCGCAGCGGAAACCACGAAAAACCCCAATGCAGCAATTAAGATAGTCCGACAAATCGGAGTCATTGCAAAACCTCCCCTTTATCGACTTCGTATTGTGATTCTACGGTATGTTCAGCGCTCCGTATGCGCCCCTCGGCACTCCCCCCAGGAGCAGCGCCGATACCTGTCGTGGTCAAGACGTTCGGGCGCATCGCCCGGATGGCGACATCTGCATATGGGCCTATTTCAACAGCAACATCCGCCTGGACGCCGAGAATTCTCCGGCATGTATGCGGTACAGATAGACGCCGCTGGCCACGCGGCGGCCCAACGCGTCGGCGCCGTCCCACGTGGCCGTGAACGATCCCGCCTCCTTCGTCTCGTTCACCAGAACGCGCACCTCCTGTCCCAGCAGATTGTATATGGCCAGCCGGACCAGCCCCGCCTCGGGAAGCTGGTATCCGATTAACGTGGAGGGGTTGAACGGATTGGGCGCGTTCCGGTTCAGGCCGTACTGATCCGGCAGCGGCCGCAGGTTCCCGATTTCAACGCGGGTCAGCATATCCACGGCGCCGTTTACGCCCACCAGCACGCTCTCGGAGACCTGAAAATCCGCCGCCGCCGGCGTGCCGCTCGTCTTGAAGACAAGCTCCACGAGCATGCCCTCGCCGGTGGCGCCCTGACCGTCGACTCTCACCGCGCCGACGTTCAGATTTCCCGGCGTACGATTCGACGTGAGAAACAGCGTTTTCCGGGTTGAACCCAACGCCAGCAGGTTACCGTCCGGTTCCCTGGCTTCCAGGTGTTCATATTTGGCGGGATCGTATTGCAGCGTCAGGCCGTATCCCTTCAGGTTTTTCGCCTGGGACAGCGAGAGACGCACCGTCAGAATCCCTTCTTCGGCAGCGCGATCGTCAACCCGCTCCAGCTTGAGCGCCGCCAGCGCGTTCTCCCCGCCGGTAATGGTCAAACCCCGTGTCATGTCTCCGGCCAGCGCCGTTCCGGCCAATACGAACACCGCGCATATCGATGAAAAAAGACGATTCAACATGGCTGCCTCCTTTTTCGGTTAACCTGCGGTTGTTACGGACGATCGTGACTCAAGCGTTTTCACGGGTCAGGCGCCTCATTGTTGGAACGACGTGGCGGCAGCCTGCCCGGTCTCCTGGTTGGGCGCCGTCACCGGCAGCGCCGGAAGCGTGAACGACTGCCTCGGCGTCAGGGTGTTATTGTTGCCGACGTCGGAACCACCGAACCCTTCTCGGCCTCGACGTGCGCAGAACCCAACGCGATGCCTAATGGCCATCCCAATCCTGTGCTGAGGTCCTCGACGTCGCTGCCGTCGAGGTTGGAACGCTGGATCTTAGCCCTCGAATGCGTCCAGTACATTTTGCCGCCGGCCACGTCCAACGCGATACCTTTTGGCTCCCAGAATCCTGTGGTGACGAGGTCTTCAACGCCGCTGCCGTCCAGGTTGGACCGCTGTATCTTTTCCGTGCCCGATTCCATTCGGTACATTTCCCTGCCCGAATCCGTCCAGTACATTTTGCCGCCGGCCACGTCCAGCGCGATGCCTCGTGGGGTCCCCAATCCCGTGGTGACGAGGTTTTCAACACCGCTGCCGTCCAGGTTGGACCGCTGTATCTTTTCCGTGCCGCTATCCACCCAGTACATTTTGCCGCCGGCCACGTCCAGCGTGATGCCTCGTGGGGTTTCCAATCCCGTGGTGACGAGGGTTTCAACGCCGCTGCCGTCCAGGTTGGACCGCTGTATCTTTTCCGTGCCCCAATCCGTCCAGTACATCTTACCGCCGGCCACGTCCAACGCGAAGCCTTGTGGGCGCTCCAATCCCGTGTTGACGAGGGTTTCGACGCCGCTGCCGTCGAGGTTGGACCGCTGTATCATATCCGCGACCGAATCCGTCCAGTACATTTTGCCGCCGGCTACGTCCAGCGCGATGCCGAACGGGGCCCCCGATCCGGTGGTGACGAGGGTTTCGACGCCACTGCCGTCGAGGTTGGACCGCTGAATTTTGCCCGTTTTCCAATCTGTCCAGTACATCCTGCTCACACCCCGAGCGCCTGGCGGGGTCACCGCGGCAACCGCTATACTAACGGCAGCGGAGCAGTTATTTCCGGTATCCGATTCACCCGTCACCGCATCCACACAGGCCCCATAGTAATACGTTCCTGGCTCTGAAGGCGCCGTGAGGTCGATCGACTCGGCGCTGGCGCCGCCGGCCGCAAGTGCCCTCGCCGCATCCGTGCCGACTTGTTTATCGCTGGTGGAGACCGTCGCGTCGGTCGTGCGGTAGTAGCGCAACGTCGTTACGGCAGACGACCCGTTGCCCTGGTTGCGGACGGTGGCACCCAGCGTGAAGGTCGCGCCCGAAGCCACGTTTTTGTTGCCGACCGACGGCGATTGGACTACGAGATCAGGGCTACCGCCGTTCCGTACGCCCGTTGACGGCGGCCCACCAAAACCCTCCGCAAAGAGCAGAAGGTCCACAAAATCGATCGAGCCATTGGAATTCAGATCGATCCCGGCATCGTACGTCTCATCGCCCTGCCGCGAGCCGAACACGCGTGCGAGAATCAGAAGGTCCGAGAATCCAACGAAGTCGTCGCCGTCGAAGTCGGGAGAACGCGAGGCATTGAATCTGATCACGCTCGTGGTTATGAGTTCGTCGCTCGAAGTCATACTCTCGGCCAGCGTGACCGACCCGACGCCTATGGAAAACTCCGTGGCGGTTACGTCTGAAACCGTTTCAAATTCCGCCCGCGCCAAATAGCCTGACGACGCCAACGTGACCGGGTTGCGCGCCGCGAACTGGATGCCGATCGAGCCTTCCGGAGCCGTCAGGTAGAACGCGCTGTTTTCGGCCTTGACAAAGGACAGGACGGAAGCGTCAAATTCAAACTCGATGACCATACCCAGCAGAGACGTCCTCACGCCCGTTGCGAAAATCTCAATGGCAATCGTCGTTCCCTGTCCGGAAACAACGCCGGACGTATTCCCGTCATCCGTCCGGTTGCCCGCCCCGCCGCCGGCGATGAGATCCAGCGACACCACGGCGTCCGCGTTGGGACCGGCTGACGTCTGCCCGGCAGACGCGAAGACCAGAATGGCAACTGCCAACCACAAACGTTTCTTCGTAGTCATCGGAGTACACCCTTTTCGTCAAGACGACCCGACACCGGACTTCGTCGCCGATATCGAACGGGCAACCCCCGGGCGGCCAGGGACAACGTTCGTGCACGGGAAGCCATTTGTCGAACGCGTCTCCTTCCTGACGACTCGACCCTCACGCGTCTGTCCGATGTTTCCCTGAAATCGGATGGGGTGTGGTCTCACTGCAAAATTGCACACAGGTAACATTATTAGTATCAATAATACCGTATGCTACACCGGGTTTCAAGAACGAAGGTTTGTCCTATCGTTCAAGTTTTGTTCCGTATTACTATTTCTTAAGTTCAGGACTGGAAAAACGGCCAGAATGTGGATTCATGCCCGACCTGACGGTGGCGGGGTATTGAACGTGACGGCGCTTGTCCTGATCGACGCACCGGTAATCCTGGCGGGGGACGCGGAGGGTAGACACGGCAAAGCAGGCAGACGCCGAAATGCACGTCAAGGCGCCCCAGACCGCCGGTGGCCTGGCTCGGAGCAGGAGAGATTCTAGGCGCTCAATGAAGGAAGGAAAGTCGGGAAGAGAAAAGGGTCGAGGCGGGGGTGAGCGGCTTCGGCCCCTGTACTGGTTGTGCGATGAAATGGATGCGTCTGGCGGTTTTGGGCTGGATGGCTTCGTAATTCGAGTCGCTAAGCGGGTGGTTCAACGCCGCCACGAGGCCGCATCCGGGATGCCGTGGCTGGTCAGGACCTCCAGTTCCGGTTCCGTCAGCCCGAGGGTGGCGGCAGGCCGCTTCGCCGCCGCCTCAGGCCAGTCCCGCAGGATGCCCCGAACGTCTCCAGTGGCGCGGTCCAGCAGGAGCGTGGCAGAGGGGTCCTCCCGGCCGTCCAGTATGGAAACGCCCTCGGGGCCCGAAAGCGCAATGCGCGCCAGCCTGCCGGGCCATTCTTCGTGTACCGGAAGTATGAAGGCGAAAGAGCCGCCCTTTGCGCCGCACCCGTACTCGGGCATGCCGAAAGGCAGGCTGAACAGGTTGTTGCCTCGGTCATCCTCGCCCGTGATCGTGTACGGACCGTCTATCCGCGCCAGGGAAGGCGTCGCGCTGACCACGAAAGCCGGTTCGAGAAAGAGTTCGTTGTTCTCGTTCAGACCACCCCAGACCAGCAGGCTTTTCGTGGCCGGGGCTTTGGCCGCCGCCAGCGGCGCGCCCTCGCCTCGAGCGCGGTGGGCAAGCGCCCTGGCAAACGAGTAATCGCTTATCCATTGGGGATCGCAGTACGTCATCAGATCGGACGTTGCGGGGCTCACCACCGATTCGTTGAGGAAATCGTATCCCCACGCGCCGATGGCGCCGTCCTCGTAGGGATATTCCGGATCCGGACCGGCCGGGCCGCATCCCGGGGCGTGCGCCAGATTGAGGTTGTGGCCGAGTTCGTGCGCAATGACGTTCCCGTCGAGGATGGAAAGACTTACAAATCCAGGCAATCTGGCTATTCCTCGCAGACCGCTTCGGCCCACGCTTCTGAAGATCGCCATATAATGGCCTTTCGCGCCTTCCATGGCGTAAATCAGGTCGGTTTCGGGCCCTAACTGTTGAGTGCTGTCGGAGGTGGGATCCACGGAAGTCATTACCGGCTCATGAACCTTCAGTCGGAACTCGCGCACCGGCAGAATATCGCGGGTCAGCCGGAATAGATCGGATTCTGAGGACAGACCCTCCGTCTGTGTCAGCACGGAACGGTCCGGGTTCTCTTCCCACAGAAACGGTACCAGCGTCAGATCAAAGGGCGGCACGGACCGCACGTGCAGCGTATTGCGGCCACTCCGGGGGACGCGGGCGGCGATGCCCAGGGCCGCATCCAGGGTCTGGCCGGGGTCGATCTCGACCACCATCTCCAACCCCGGCGTCACAACGGAGCCAGGCACCACCGCGTTGGCTGAATTCAACAGTGACGCCTCGTTGACCTGCCAGGGGATGCTCGTGGCCTGGCCCCCGATGTTCGCAGTGTGTACCTCGATCCCGTCCCTGTAGAAGGTCGCCCGCACGGGGGGCATGGTGGCATCGGCCTCTCTGTCCGCCGTGACGAACACGCGCAGCAGCGCTGGTTCGCCGGCAACCAGGGGCACGGGATATTCGAGCGACTGCGTCGCCTGCACCAGGTAGGCCGCTGCCTCGTCGGAACGGGCGCAGTTCGGCACGCGGGTGTATGAGATTGCCCTCAACCAGTGCTGGAATCCGGCGTCCTGCGGTGAACACAGGAGTGTTTCCTGCAGTATCAATGTTTCAAGGGTGAGACCCGTAAGGGCGGCGGGCAGCGTGCCGGACAGGGCGCCGTTGAAGGCGAGGTTCAACGATGTGAGATTGGTGAGTTGTCCCAGTTCCGGCGGGATATTGCCTGTCAATTGGTTTGCAGATAGATTCAGCTTCCGGAGATGGGTGAGTCGCCCCAGTTCCGGCGGGATATTGCCCGTCAACTGGTTTGTGGAGAGATACAGCTCCTGGAGGTCGGTGAGCTGTCCCAGATCCGGTGGGATGTTCCCGGTCAACTGGTTCTCGCGAAGGTTCAACCATTTGAGATTCGTGAGTCGTCCCAGTTCCGGCGGGATATTGCCTGTCAACTGGTTAGTGGTGACGTTCAACGATGTGAGTTTGGTGAGTTGACCGAGTTCCGTTGGGATGCTGCCCGTCAACTGGTTTGTGGATAGTCGCAGTCTTCTGAGGTTGGTGAGCCGCCCCATTTCCGGGGGTATCGCACCCGTTAGTGTGGTATTTATAATCAGTAACTCTTCGAGTTTCGTGAGTTGTCCCAGTTCCGCGGGTATGTTGCCGGTGAAGAAGTTATCGACAAGATACAGCTTTCTCAGATTGGTGAGTTGCCCCAGTTCCGGTGGAATTTCACCTGAGAGGTTATTGTACCATAGAACCAGGCTTTCCAAGTTTCTGAGTCCCCCCAGTTCCGAAGGGATCTCACCGTCCAGCGGGTTGCTATCAAGTACCAATGTTTTAAGGCTGGTGAGTCGCCCAAGTTCCGAGGGGATATTGCCACGCAACGGATTCGAGCTAAGGTTCAACACCGTGAGATTGGAGAGTTTCCACAGTTCGGCGGGTATCTCGCCTGTTAGCTTATTAGACGCGAGAATCAGGCTATCCAGATTGGCGAGCTGTCCCAGTTCGGGAGGAACGTTGCCCGATAACTCGTTTCCTGACAGATTCAGCCCTCTGAGATCGGAGAGTTGCCCGAGTTCCTTGGGTATGTTTCCGGTTAAGTGATTTGCGGACAGATCCAGTGTCGCGAGTCTGTTAAGCTGCTCGAGATCCACCGGGATCGTCCCTTGCAGGTTGTTCTCATTCAGTACCAATCCGGTCACGCGCCCGGCGGCGTCGGTGGTCACGCCGTGCCATGCGCCCAGGGGCGCGGTGCCCGTCCAGTTCGTCGCATTCTTCCAGTTACTCCCTTCCGTGCCCCTGTATAGGGCGACCAGGGAGTAATAGTCCGGGCGGACGTCGGCACAACGGGCAACGTCGCTGTCCGGTATCCCGTTAAGCCACGTCTGGAATTCGGCAAGGGGGGGCGCGCAAAGCCGCGTACCGTCCAATTTCAGGGATTCGAGTCGCAGACGCGTGAGCCCCTTTTGCAATGGACCGGACAACGCGGCGTTGGAGGCGAGGTCCAGCGTCTTTAGGTAGGTCAATGCGCTTAGTGACAACGGAAGCAGCCCCTTCATGTTGTTGTCCCTCAGGTTCAAATCCGTCACGCGGCCGCTGTCATCGGTGGCGACGCCGAACCATTCCCCGAGGGGCGTCAGGGTCGACCAGTTTTTTCTGTTCGTCCATTTCAGTCCGTTCGTCTGCCTGAAGAGCGCTATCAAAGCCTCCCGTTCCAGGTTAACGCAACGGGAAATTCCCTGTTTGTTCGGGACAATTTCGAGCCAGTCCTCGAATTCGGAGATCAGCGGCATACATACCCCCGTGCCACTCAAATAAAGATGATCCAACGCAAGCCTCGTGAATGACTCGGGAATCGGGCCCGACAGGTTGGCGTTGCCCGTGAGAGCCAGTAGGGTAAGGCCGTCTAACTGTCCCAGTTCGGGCGGAATCGTCCCCGTCAACTGATTATAACCGAGCCACAGCTCTACGAGTTTTGACAGATTGCCCAACTCAGAGGGTATCGTCCCCGTCAACTGGTTGCCTTCGAGGGTCAGATATTCCAACTTGGTGAGCTGTCCGAGTTCGGGCGGGATCTCGCCCTTCAACCCACAACGGGGAAGCCACAGCTGCCAGAGCCTGCTGAGTTTCGCAAGTTCGGATGGAATCGTCCCCGTCAACTGATTATCCCCGAGCGCCAGAGATTCGAGTTTTGACAGACTGAGCAACTCAGAGGGTATCGTCCCCGTCAACTGATTGTCGCCAAGGGACAAATAGGTAAGATTGGATAACCGCCCCAGTTCCGCAGGAATCGTCCCCGTCAACTGATTATCCTCGAGCGCCAGAAATTCGAGTTTTGACAGATTGCCCAACTCAGAGGGTATCGTCCCCGTCAACTGGTTGTCGCCAAGGTACAACCTTCTGAGATTGGATAACCGCCCCAGTTCCGCAGGAATCTCACCTGACAAACCGTTGCCCACACGGATACCATTTGATCCCTCGCCAACAGTGTCACCGCTGCTTGTTCTGACCGCGTAAATCTCCAACCTCGTCACCCGTCCGTTAGCGTCGGTGCTCACGCCGTACCATTCCCTCAGGGGTTTGTCGCTCAGCCAGTTCGTCTTGACCGCCAGTTCGCCCCATCCGTCGCGTTGTAGAATGCGACCAGTACTGCGCGGTCGTCAGCGGGTAACTCCTTGCCGAAGTTCTCAGCAAAGATCAGAAAGTCCGCAAACCCGATCTCGGCATCGCCGTTGAGATCAAACTGCGCGTCATATCCGACGTCACCCTGACTCAGGCCGAACTTTGCCGCAAACTTCACGAAGTCGCCAAAGCCAACCGTCCCGTCGCCGTCGAAGTCGGGAAGAGACGAGCCGTTGTCCTCGACCGTGATGGCTTGCGTTGTCGCGCGGTCATCGTCTGTACCGGAACCGAAAGCCACGTGACACACGACCGCCAGGAACAGAAGGCCGGCACTGCACAGAGTTACAGTTCGCAATGGCATTTTGTACTCTCCTGGTGATCGGTGTTGGCTGAACCCCTTTGACCCCTCAAGCAAAAAAACCTGGCCAGGGCATAATTCTTGTCTGCTCAGCTAATGGACAGTATTAATCCAAATGTACTACGTATCACTGACGCCAGTCAAGCCCGATAGTTTGTCTCAACGTTCGCTATTTGTCCCCGTTTCCACTATTTTGCGCCATGACCGCATTTGCCGCTGGGCGCGGCGCTCAATTGGGGACGAGACACGCCGGGGTCAGCCGGGTGACGAATCTGAGTACAGCCTCCTGACCAACGTCAAGGAATATCCCTTGACTTATATGTATAATTTATGCATATTATAGCATATGAGAACGACGCTCAATATAGACGATGCCCTGCTGAACCAGGCATCCGCTTTAACCGGTATCAAACAGAAAACCGCCCTGGTCAGGCTTGGCCTCAAAGCCCTGATCGCCCGCGAGAGCAGCAAGAGGCTCGCGGAACTCGAAGGCACGGAAAAAAGCCTGCTGCCAGTCCAGAGGCGGCGTCCCGAAAACCCGTAGCCATGGTCCTTGTCGATACGCCAATATGGTTCTCGTTCCTTCGCACAGGGAATAGACGATTGCGGGCGCTCCTGCGCGAAGCAAAGGTCGCATGCCATCCGTTGATCGTGGGAGAACTGGCCTGCGGGAAGTTGGACAACAAGACGGACTTTCTCACGTTGCTTCAAACGCTTCCGCAGGCGTCCACGGCCAGCCAGCGGGAAGTCCTGCATTTTATCGATCACCATCAGCTATCCGGCGCGGGAATCGGCTTGATCGACGCGCACCTGATGGCTTCCGCCAGGTTGACGGACCTGCTGTTGTGGACTTCAGAGGGTAATTTGCGGGCGGCCGCCGGTCGACTGGGAATCGCTTACCGATATTGAGGTCAGCGTCCGGAGCGCGTCATTTCTTTATCGAGAGGAGAAAGTGTCAATGATCAGATACCTCGCCCCGGCACTGGCGGTGTTCTACCTGCTGAGTGCAGCCAACTCGGAAACACACGCCCAGATCGCCTTCCGCGCAGGCGGCGGACTCTATGTCGAAGACAAAGAACCCGGCTGGCACGGATCCATCATCCTGCCGTTCGGCAGCAAACCCGCCGGGGTGATGCTCGCCGGCGAGTACTACGAAAAAGATGGTGTGATTACCGTGCCGCTATCCATCAGGGGGCTCTACAAAATCCCCCTGGGAGGCAAGTTCCGCATTTACGGCGGCGGCGGAAGCGGTCTGATATACACGAAAGAGGAATCGGATACCGAACTCATCGACCTGTCGTCCACGAAATTGCTTTTTACCGCCGTGGCGGGTGTGAACATCAAATGGCTGGGTCCGTTTAGATTCTTTGTAGAAACCACCATGGACCGGGGCGTAGCCGACGACGGGGAAAACAAATACGGTGCAAAGGCCGGCATCTCTCTCACGCTCATCGACTGAGAGGCGGCACCTTTCGAGAATGGCGATTCGTCCGAATTATTACGTAATTATTTACGTATTATAATATATATTTTATATTTAAATTACTTTATATGACGGCAGACATGCTCCATTGTCAACCGTCGGTCAGGCTTCTATCCCAATTCGTCCGATGCTGAAATTTCAACTCCATATTCTCATGGCCGAAAAGGGTCCTGACAGGCCTTACAGGATCTCGGAAATCGCCAGGTTGACGGGGCTTCAGGCCAACACCGTATCCGCCATCTTCAACAACCGGGCCAGACGGATCGATCTGGCCACCATCGAATCTCTCTGCCAGGCGCTGGATTGCACGCCCGGCGATCTCTTCCAATACAAACCGGAACCAGACGCAACTGACTGAATCCCCACCACAAGGAGACGTGCCACCATGAAAATTACCGCGGTCAAGACCTTTCTCGTCACTTACAGCAACCGTCCGAGGGCGCTCATCAAGGTGGAAACCGACGAGGGCCTCTACGGATGGGGCGAAGCCTATTCCGTCGGGCCTGACCTCTCCATCGAACCCATTGTTAACTACGTCGCCACGTGGTTCGTGGGTGAAGATCCCCGCCGAATCGAATACCTGATGATGAAGACCCACCAGCAGTTCCGTTTTCCCGCGGGCGGCACCGGCCTGGCCGCCATATCCGGCATCGAACACGCGCTGTGGGACATCAGCGGCAAAGCAGCCAACGTACCCGTCTACATGCTTCTGGGCGGCAACCTGCGAGACCGCGTCTGGGTCTACCAGAGCTGCGGCGGGCCGACAGGAGCAGCCGCGGCTGAGGGGGCGCAACGGTTGAATGCCAAATGGGGGTTTACGGCGTTCAAGACCAGTCCCTTCCTGTTGAATCCCGACGCCAACCGATGGGGACGGGTATGCGCAGCAGCAGCCGAATACTTCGAAGACCTGCGAAAGCATACGCCCGACGACTGGGAATTCGCGTTCGATCCGCACGCCAAGATCTTCGAACCCGTCAGAGCCCTGCAACTCGCCAATGCCTTGGCCCCCTACGATCCCCTGTTCTACGAAGAGCCCCTCAGACCGGAACACATCCCCGCCTGGGAACAGTTGCGCAGCCAGATGCTGGTGCCGCTGGCAACAGGGGAATCCCTGTACGCACGCTTTGAATTCCTGAATCTCATCGCCGCAAGGGCAGCCGACATCATCCAGCCCGACGTCTGCGTATGCGGGGGCCTCCTCGAAATGCGAAAAATCGCCGCTATCGCCGAAGCCCATTACGTCACCATCGCGCCGCACAACCCGATGGGGCCGATCGCAACGGCGGTCAACGTGCACTTCGCCGCCGCAACGCATAACTTCAAGATCCTGGAATACGTCATCCCCGTGGGCTCTCGATGGATGGAGTACGTCCCGGACCCCTACCTGCCGGTCGACGGATACCTGGAACTCAGAGACCGACCGGGCCTGGGCATCGAGGTAAACGAAGACGCGCTTACCGATGAAGAGGTCCCCCACTGGCAGCGCACGGCGCCCGTCCGACCCGACGGCTCCACGGGATATATATAAAATCAGCCATCAGCGTACAGCTGTCAGCTTAAACCGGTTAGCGATAAGGCCTTGCGATATCAACAAGCATTTTGTGCGCCACGACGAGGGCAACCACGAGGGTTGCCCCTACAAGACCAGCGACGTCGCGAAAGGTTTTGTGGCCCCTCGCTATTCGCCTTTCCCTCCATCTAAGCCAAGGCCACTCTGCCGAAATCCCTTGCAATTGCCTTAGGCAGGTGGTACCATCAACGTCGTAGTTTAGCAGTCCGTTGATAGGCCTTTCGTTCACCGTATCAGCCGGGCGTCGAGAATTGGACGTCCCCGGGCGCCTGCCAACTGCATTTGGAGTGACTGAATTGTCCAACCTGCACACCACGCTGTGGGCCTACCCGTGGGACCTGGCCGACGGCGAGCCACAAGCCATCGCAACACGGCTCAGGGACGAAATCGGCCTGGACGGAATCAGCCTGGCCTCGGCGTACCACACCTTTGAAATGCTGCGCCCCCATTCACCGGACAAGGTGCTCCTCCAGATCCCGCAAGCCGCCGTCTATTTCCAGCCCGACGCGGTCCTGTATGCCGACACGCCCATACAGCCCCACGTCAGCCCGCTGATGGGCGACGACAATTGGTACGCGCATGCCGCCCGGGCCGCGGCCGGCGCCGGCCTGGAACTCATCGCGTGGACGGTCTTTCTTCACAACTCCTACCAGGCCGGCCGCCATCCCGAATGCGCTGAAGTCACCTGCACCGGCGACGTCAGCACTTCCCGGCTCTGCCCGGCCAATCCGGGGGTCCGCGCCTTTGCCGCGGCGCTGGCCAAAGACCTGGCGACGAATTACGGAATCGCCCTCCTTGAATGCGAGTCCCTCTCTTACGGCGGATTCGGACATACCCACTACCACGTCAAACACGGCGTCGATCTGGGGCGGGGCGGCCGTATGCTACTCTCCCTCTGCTTCTGCGACGCCTGTCAAACGCAGGCGAAAGAGAAAGGCCTGGATCCGGGCGCCCTTTCACAGGCCGTGGAATCCAGGCTGCGCCAGACCCTGACATCGGGTATTGTCCCTGCGGAATCTCCCGAGGAGCTCATCGCCACGGTGCCGCAACTCGATCCATTCGTCCGGATGCGCGACGAGGGGGTCGCGAGCCTGCTGGAAGAGGTCAAGGCCGCCGCCGGGGTTCCTGTCTCTTTCATCTTTATGGGAGACCGGCACGGCGCTGGCATACACCGTTCACGCCTCGCGGAGATCGCGGATTATGCGGAAACGCTCGCCTATACACCCGACGCCGACCGCATTCAAGCGACCATCTCCGACATTGTACCCGACCTGAAGAACCCGCAGCAACTCGTGGTCGGCCTTCAGGCCTACCCTCCCGCTTCCCCGGACGTCGAGACACTCGGGGCAGGCGTCGAGCGCGCGCTGGGCCTGGGCATCCGTCGCTTTTCGTTCTACAATTACGGCATTATGCCGGAAGCCAATCTGGCCTGGATCAGACAGTGTATCGGCGATGCCCGCCGTGCGTGCGCTTCGTGACGGTCGCAATGGAAACGCTGGCATTCGCCTCATCTCTCCTTTGCCTGGTCTATGTAATCGTCGCGGGCGCCATCCGCAGCGGCCTGGGTCAATTGTCGGCGGGCCGGAACGCCGAAAGCCCCGACGTCACGGTCGTCGTTCCGGCCCGCAACGAAGCGCATCACATCGAAGCGTGCCTCGCGGCCCTTGCCGAACAGACCTATCCGGGCGAACACACCGAAGTCATCGTCGTCGACGACCGGTCAACCGACGACACGGCCTGCCGGGCGCTTGCGTGGACGCATCGGGTCCCCGGTCTCAAAGTCGTGCGCGCAGCCGGCGGGCCGTTCGCCTGCGCGAAAAAAAACGCCCTGCACCTGGGCATCCACTCCGGCGCCGGTGAAATCATCCTCACCACCGATGCCGACTGCATCCCCTCCCCAGACTGGATCACTTCCACCGTCCGCGCCTTCGATCCTGATGTCGGCATGGTCGCCGGGTACGCGCCTCTGATCCCGCAAAGTGGGCTCCTATCCCGACTGCTTGCCCTGCAGAGCCTTGTGGTTTCCGCACTTGCAGCAGGCAGCATGGGTCTGGGTTTTCCGCTGACCTGTTCCGGGCGGAATCTGGCCTACCGCAGGTCGGCCTTCCTCGATGCCGGCGGTTTCGAACCCATCGGTCATATCCGCGGCGGGGACGACGTCCTGCTGATGCGGCGCATCGCCTCCGGGACCGCCTGGCGCATTCGATTCAATCCGTACGCCAGCGTGGGTTCATACCCGCACACCGACGGCCTTTACCGCCGCCAGACGCGCTACCAGTCCAAAACCGTTTACTACGGAAATTCGGTCTTGCCTGTCGCTTTAAGTATATATATATTCCACTTGATTCTTGCCGCCGGGCCCCTTCTGGCCTGGCAGCAGCCGGCGTTCCGGTTCTCCTTCGGCCTGATGGCCACGGCAAAAATACTCGCCGACTGGCTGCTTCTGTACGGAGCGGCCCGCCTTTTCAACGCACGCCAACTCCTGAAACTGTTTCCAATCCTGGAATTGCTCGCCGTGCCCTATATCGTCGTATTCTGCGCCGTGGGCGCGCTGACCCCCTCCCGCTGGAAATAAACAATGCTCTCACTCAGGTTACTGCCTAAAACGGTGGCGCGTTACCACCGGTCTCTCACGTTCCGGCGGGTCTGGAACGTGGCCAAAGTGGTTACCTCCTACATCCTCTCCCGCCTTGCCAAACGCGATATCCGCATGGGCCGTCCCTTCATCCTGATGCTGGAGCCCACCAACCTCTGCAATCTCAAATGTCCGCTTTGTCCATCGGGCAACGGGGGGTTGACCAGGCCGCGCGGGACCATGGAATACGAAGCCTTCAAGCGGATCTTTGAGGAACAGGCGAAAGACCTCCTGCTCCTGATGCTGTGGAACCAGGGCGAACCCTTTATCAACAAGCGGCTGACCGACATGATCCGCCTTGCCAGGGCGCACAATGTCCCCACCATCACCAGCACCAACGTCCACTACATCCGAAGCCGAAGCGATGCCGAAGATATCGTCACTTCCGGTCTGGACGAAATCGTGGTCTCCCTGGACGGGGTGACCCCGGAATCCTACGTCAAATACCGCGTCGGGGGCAACTTCGACCGGGTCCTTGATGGAATCCGCCTTCTCAGCGCGGCGAAGAAAACCCTCAATGCGGACCATCCCGTCATCCACCTGCAGTTTATCATTTTCAAACACAACGAGACCGAAATCGACGCCGCCCGGAACCTCGCGCGGGAACTGGGCGTGGACCGGCTTTCGCTTAAAACGGCCCAGGTCTATACCGATGACGAAGCGGAAGCGTACCTTCCTGAAGACGAATCCTACAGCCGCTACCGTTACGATGCGGACCAACTTACCATGAACGGCAAGATTACCAATTCCTGCAGGCACCTCTGGTACAGTACAGTCGTCAACTGGGATGGGGCCGTGTCACCGTGTTGTTTCGACAAAGACGTGCATTACGGCCTGGGGAATACACTTGAAAGCCCGGACTTTGACGGCATCTGGTCGGGCGAGGCGTATACCGGCTTCAGAAACGCCATCCTCAAGGACCGGTCAGCGGTACCCATATGCAACAACTGTTCAGAAGGCATCAAGGGCATGTTTTACGATATCGAAGAGGTGAAACATTAGAAAGGGCACCCCGCCGCGGGATTGGAGTCCGAATCCCGGCACTCCGCGTGCCTCGCATCCGCCCACTGCCGCCGTCCTGACCCCCAAGCGCTTTCCGACGTTTCTCGTCGTTCAGTTTCCAACCGCTTCCGACCCCGGATATCCGTGTTGACCTCCCTGATCGATGCGTTCCTGCTGATTTCAACGGCAATCTACAGCGGCGGCGCCGTGGCGTTTCTGATGGGGCTGCGTCGAAAGAGCCGCCCCGCTCACACCCACTCGCGGCCGTTAGTCTCGGTTGTGGTTGCGGCGAGGAACGAAGCGGACTATATCGCCGATTGCCTCACGGGGTTGACGAAACAGACCTATCCGGCCGACCGATACGAAGTCCTGGTCGTCGACGACGGTTCCACGGACCAGACGCCGCTTATCTCGGCCCGATTTGCCGCCGGGCATTCCCAGGTCCGAAGCATTGAAGTCACGGACGCCTTTCAGCACATGGCCGCAAAAAAACGGCCCCTTTCCGAGGGTATCCGGGCCGCGCGAGGCGGCATCATTCTAACCACCGACGCGGACTGCGCCGTGCCTGCCACCTGGATTGCCGGCATGGTCTCGCAACTGGAGACTGGCGCGGACGTCGTCATCGGGTTTTCGCAGGTCAAGACCGCCCGGGACCGGCTGACGCCGGTGGAACGGTTGCAGGCATTCGACTTTCTCGCCCTCATGTCCGCTTCGGCCGGCGCCGCCAACCTGGCAATGCCGCTGGCCGCGACCGGCCAGAATCTGGGCTACCGGAAGGCGCTTTTCGATCGGGTTAACGGATTCGAGAAGATCGCCCGTCGCCCGTCCGGCGACGACGTACTCCTGCTTCAGTTGTTTCGCCGGGCCGGCGCGAAGGTCGTATTTGCAGACCATCCCGACACCTTCGTCAGCACACGGCGCGCCGAATCCATGGCCGGTTTCTGGACCCAGCGGCGCCGATGGGCGTCGAACGCCCGAAACATGGTGACGCTCAATCCCGTCTTCTTCGTCTATCTCGCGAACGTCTTTCTGCTCAACCTTCTCATACCCGCCGGTTTGATCCTGGGTGCGGGTCAAGGAGCCTGGGGCCTGCCGCTGGCATGTTTGGCAGTCAAGGCGCTGGCGGACCTGGGCGTGGTTTGGAAAGGCGCCCGCCTCTTCGGCCGGACCGACCTCCTCCCGGTGTTGCCTGCGTGGGAACTTCTGCAGATTCCATACGCGGTTCTGGTGGGGTTGTTCGGAACGTTCGGGAGTTTCGTCTGGAAAGACAGAACCCACCGGGCGCGCCAGGTGGGAACATTGAAGGACGGCTTCTTTTCCAAATCGGAATTTCGTGTCCGGCGAGAGGCTGACGTCGGTCTCCCGGACAGGCCGGTGAAGACGCGCCAGGCGCGTACGTAAGCCGGGCATCCCACGCATTCGAAACTATCGGGTGCTTCCCGAGGCACCGGTCTCCGGTGAGCCCGAACCCCGACTTCTGCATTATGGATTCTTTCACACACCCGCGCCGATGGGTACTCACGCTCCTCAGTCTCGCGCTCTGCGCGGGCGCCGCATGCGCCCAGCGCCCCCGAGCAAGGGATCTCGGTATCCGCATCGGCACGCTCCCGCCGGGCCCATATAACGCCATTACGGACGTCTCCGGCGTCAATGTGGGCCACGTCACCCTAATTAGCGGCGAGGGGAAACTGGTTGTCGGAAAGGGCCCGGTCCGCACCGGTGTCACCGCCGTAGTGCCCCACCCCGACGACGTCTATCTGAACCAGGTCTTCGCCGCGGCCGAAGCGCTCAACGGAAACGGCGAGATGACCGGCATGGAGTGGATCAACGAACGGGGTCTGCTGGAGGTGCCGGTGATCCTCACCAACACCCTCAGCGTCGGCGAGGCGTACAACGGGGCTGTCGCCTACATGCTCAGACAGGACGTGGGACGGGTGCCGCTGCCCGTTGTGGCCGAATGTTACGACGGCGGCCTCAACGATATCGCGGGCCGCCACGTAAAAGAGGAACATGTCATCCGGGCGATCGAATCCGCAACGGACGGCCCGGTTGCCGAAGGATCGGTGGGCGCGGGCACGGGGATGCGGGCTTACGGCTTCAAGGCCGGCGTGGGCACGGCGTCACGTGTACTTTCCAGCGCGCAGGGCGCCTACACCCTTGGCGTGCTTGTTGTTGCAAACTGCGGCCGGCGTCCCAACCTGGTCATCGACGGGGTTCCCGTGGGCAGGCATCTGCCAGTTGCGCCCCGTCCGCCTGCCCGCGATGGCTCTATCGTCATTCTGGTCGCCACGGACGCGCCGCTGATCCCCATTCAGCTTCGCCGGCTCTGCAAACGGTCCGCGCTCGGGGTGAGCCGCACCGGCACCTTCTCGAGAACCAGCAGCGGCGACCTGGTTCTCGCATTCTCCACCGCCCGCCGCATCCCCCGGGACGCGTCGATGGTGGATACGGTTCAAACACTGCGTGACCACCGCCTGAACCCGCTCCTGCAGGCCACCGTCGAGGCCACCGAGGAAGCCATCGTCAACGCGCTGTGCGCCGCGGACACGATGACGGGCCGGGACAACAGGACCCTACCGGGCCTGCCCCTGGACCGGCTTGTCGACATAATGAAACAACACAACCGCATCGAGTGAATCGGGTGGCTCACACAACGCCTTCGCCCGGTCTCTGAATCCTTATTCCAGGTTTCGCAATGCCCAACCTTTCCATCATCCTCGGTCTCTCGGCCTACATCCTGCTAACCCTTGGGGTCGGGCTTTACGCCGGTCGGCGGGTAAAGGGCTCGGCCGACTTCATCGTTGCCGGCCGGAGGCTGGGCATCTTGCTGGCCACCGGCACCTTGGCGGCCACCTGGTTCGGGGGCGGCATCGTCATCGGTGCCGCAAGCGAGGCTTACAAAAAGGGTTTTCTGGGCGTTATCGCCGATCCGTTCGGCGCCGCCCTGTGTCTTTTTCTCGCGGGGCTTTTTTACGTCAGGGTCATGCGCCGGATGGGCCTGACGACCATCGCAGGCTTTTTTGAAAGTCGCTTCGGGCGATCGGCGGGTGCGGTGGCGGCTCTGTGTACCATTCCCGCGTATCTCGGATGGGTGGCGTCCCTCATGGTCGCCTTCGGCCGGGTCATCCAATCGCTCACCGGTCTTGACCCAACCCTGGGCATCTGTATCGGCGCCGCGATCGTACTCGTCTACACCACCGCGGGTGGCATGTGGGCCGTCACGCTCACGGACTTCATCCAGGTTGCCGTTTTGACGGTGGGTCTACTGGTCATCACGCCGCTGCTGCTGAACGACATGGGCGGATGGTCGGCCATCAGCGCCCGGCTCCCTGAAGACCGGTTTTACCTCTATCCCCGGAACGCCGGTCCGCCCGGCTGGTTCGCCTACGCCCGGGACTGGCTGGTCATCGGCCTGGGCAATCTGGCGGGGCAGGATCTGGTCCAGCGCAGCCTAGCGAGCAAGAATGAATCCGTCGCCCAGAACAGCGCCTACCTTGCCGGCACGCTCTACCTCACCGTCGGGCTGCTTCCGGTCTTTCTCGGCATCGCCGGAACCCTCATCTTTCCCGACCTTGGCGATCCGGACATGATCATGATGCGCCTGGGCATGAAATATCTCTCGCCTCTGGCAATGGCCGTCTTTCTCGGCGCGCTCGTTTCCGCACTGATGAGCAGCGCGGACAGCGCACTGCTCGCTCCGGCCAGCGTTATCGGATGGGACCTGGTCCGTTACGTCCGCCCGGACGCCGACGAACGGTTCGTCCTCCGGATCTGCCGCATCAGCGTACCGATTCTCGGCCTGATATCCGTCTACCTCGCACTGGCGCACAATACGGTCTATTCGCTGATGGTGAATTCATGGTCGATCCTGCTGGCCACCCTCTTTGTGCCGCTCACCGCGGGCATCTGGTGGTCTCGAGCCAATCTGCCCGGCGCGCTTGCGGCCATGGTTTCGGGCTTCATCGCGTGGATCTGCCTCATCTATCTCACGCCGGATCTACCGGCAGACCTGCTGGCCGTACCGGTCGCTCTGCTCTTTCTGGTCGTTCTCAGCCTGAAAACGAAACACTCGTTTCCCTCGAGACCGCTCGCGGATACCGCCGGACACCCCGTTCCGCTCGAGAACCGCCTTGGCCTCAGACGCCGGTAACAGCTACGACCGTCGCCCGTCGCGGTCCTGCACCCGCGTGACGAGACCCGCGAAGAAACCCGCGCCGAATCCGTTGTCAATGTTCACAACCACCACGCCTGGCGCGCAGGAATTCAACGTCCCCAGCAGCGCGGCCAGTCCACCGAAACTGGCGCCGTAACCCACGCTGGTCGGCACCGCAATCACCGGGACATCCACCAACCCGCCCACCACCGAAGGCAGCGCGCCCTCCATTCCCGCCACCACCACAATCGCCGCAGCCTGGTCGATCTGTTCACGATGGGCGAACAACCGGTGAATCCCCGCCACACCCACGTCGTACAGCTTCCCAACCCGACTTCCCATCGCCTCCGCTGTTACCACGGCCTCTTCGGCAACCGGCAAATCGGATGTTCCCGCTGAAATGACCAGGATCTCTCCAGCCGTCGCGATACTGCCCAAATCGCTTCCGCGTATCAATAACGTCCGCGCCACCGGGTTGTAGTCCACGCCGCGCAAGGCCGAACGCACGGCGTCAGCCTGGGCTCCGTCGGCCCGCGTTGCCAGAAGCGTGGATCCCGCGTCCGAAATGCGGCGCGCGATTTCCACCACCTGTTCCGTGGTCTTGCCCTGGCAGAAGATCACCTCGGGGAAACCCTGCCGCAAAGCCCGATGATGATCCACGTGCGCGAACCCCAGATCTTCAAACGGCAGCTTCTTCAGACGTTCCATCGCAGTGTCGACATCCAGTTTGCTTTCGCGAACCGCCTCCAGCACATGCCGGATCTGCTCAGGCGTCACCGGACACCTCCTCCGCCTTGCGACCAACGGCGTTCAATATGCCTTCGACAGCCTCCGGGTCGTCCTCCGTCATCAGCGCGCGCCGGAACGCCGCAGCGCCATCGACGCCCTTGATATACGCGGCAAAATGCCTTCTCATCTCACGAACCCCCGCGGGCAGCCCTTTGTTTTCCACCGAGAGGCGCAGGTGCCGGATGGCCATTCCCACGCGTTCGCGGGCCGACGGCGGCGCCAGCAGGTCGCCTGTCGCCAGAAAGTGCTCGATCCGTCCGAACAGCCATGGGTCTCCAATCGCCCATCGGCCCACCATGACCAGGTCACATCCCGTCTGTTCCATCATGTCCCGCGCGTCCAGCGGGTTCCTGACGTCGCCGTTGCCGATTACGGGAATCGAAACGGCTTCGGACACTTCGCGGATCACATCCCAATCCGCCTTACCCGAAAACCCCGCTTTTCGTGTCCGGCCGTGTACGGCGATCGCCGCGGCGCCCATGTCTTGCGCAAGGAGCGCAACTTCCGACGCCCTTGTACCGTCTTCCCAACCGCTGCGGATCTTCAGGGTAACGGGAATGGACACCGCCTGCGCCATCGCCGAAACGATCCTGCCCAGCCGCGACGGATCCTTCAGCAGGGCCGCGCCCGCACGCCGGTTTACGATCTTCTTCACGGGACAACCGCAATTGATATCCAGCATATCCGGATTGCGTTCGGCGGCCACGCGCGCGCCTTCGGCCATTTCGTCGGGTTCGGACCCGAATATCTGCACGGAAATAGGATGCTCGTCCGCCTCGAAATCCAGGTAACGGCTCGAGCGCTCGCTGCCGTCGGCCAGTCCGCGGGCGCTCACCATTTCCGTTACTGCGAGACCCGCGCCCTGCTCCCGGCACAGCAACCTGAACGACCGATCCGTCACGCCAGCCAGCGGCGCGAGCACGGTCGACCCGGGGATCGCCGTTTTGCCAACGTATACCATATCAGGGCTCCGCGTGTTCATTCCACGGATGCAATCAATCGTCTAACCTTCTCCGCCCCGACCCGGGCGACCTCTCGAGCGTCCTGCCGCCACAGGGTTTCATTGAACAACTCGAGAGATACAGGACCGGAGAAGCCTCGGGATGCCAGCATCCGCAGCATGTTTTCCAGGTTCAGAATCCCATCGCCGGGATACACCCGGTCTCCGTCCGTAAGCGTCTCCCTTCGGCGGTCGGTTCGAGGCGCATCGTCAATATGGAAAATCGCCACCTGCGCTCCCGGGACCTTCAGGATATCCTCGTCCCGCCCGCCGCCGCGATAGATATGAAACGCGTCCATCACAACCGTGGTTTCGGGATGATCCGCCAGGGCCACGATCTCCATCAGCGTATCCACGTTATTCACGTGCGCGACAAAACCCAGGAACTCGAGAGCCGGCAGACACCCGACCTCTCCACCCAGTTCCATCAACCGGTAGAACCGGTCTGCCACCCGGTTCAGATCCACCTGCCCGCGAGCAGGCCCGGCGATGACGCGGGGCGCCCCGACGGCCACGCCCTGTTCCATCAGCCGCCGGGCTTCGCCGAGAAGCTCGGTTTCGAAAACCCGATCGGTCGCGTCCATCCACCCGGAAAAGTGAACCAAATCGGGCACGGCGAGATTGTAGTCATCGAGCACCTGTCTGAGCTCGGACAGCCTCCCGCCGCCCTGTTCCCACTCCGTCAGGTCTTCGTTCCACAACTCAACCGAGTCATAACCCGCTTCGCCCGCCGCCCGGATCTTCTCGATAATGGATGCGGGCCGAATCGTACTGGTATTGAAACACAATTCAAACCGGGCCATCCTGTCCTCCAGTTTCGCAAATCGCGTTCAGCACGCACTGCCCGCACATGGGTCTCGGCAGGCAGACGCGCTTGCCGAGCGCCACGATCAGGGCATGATACTCGTTGTAGACGACCGTGTCCGCTGGCAACGCGGCCTCGAACCTGCGCTGTACATCATGGTAATCGAGCGCCCGGTCGATCAGTCCCAGACGCCCGAAAACACGCCGCGTATATGCATCCACCACAAAACTCGGCTTATCGAGCGCATAGAGCAGAATGCAGTCCGCGGTCTCAGGTCCAATGCCCTGTACCGCCAGCAGTTCCTCGCGCAGACGCCCGGTGGGCGCATCCTTCATCCGGACAACGTCCGCGCCGTACCTGCCAACGAAAAACGCCAGGAACGCCTTCAGCCGCCTCGTTTTTACGCGGAAGGTCCCGGCGGAGCGGATGAGGGTTTCCATTTCGCAGGCGGGCATATCCAGCATGGTCCGGGCATCGAGCGCCCCGGCGGCCTTGAGCCTTCCCATCGCCCGTTCCACGTTCGTCCAGGCTGTATTCTGCGTTAATATGGCCCCGACCATCGTTTCGAACGGGGTCTCCGCCGGCCACCAGCCCTGTGGTCCGAAGGCATCCAACAACCGGTCAAAAACCGGAAGAATCCTGTTCCGTCCGGAGGCCATAGTAGGCTGAAATCTAACGAATCGACGGATGATGAGCAACCCCTATTCAATTCGAAGGGATGTGCCCGCGCCATGTCTCGTAAGCCGTCCGCCGGTAGTCTCGAAAAACAGAAAAGCGCCCGGACCGTCCTCGCCCGAGCGCCTTTTCAGCAGACAGTTCGTATGTATCAATTCGGGTGGATGTAAAGTTTCTTCCATAGCTGAATGACCCTCAACTGGTGCCGCACCCAGCAGTATCGTTTCAAGATTTCGATGACCTTCAGACGCAACGCAAATTCACGCAGATCAATGGACATTCCGGCCTCCTTCCCAATGCAAATCGTCTCTGTCATATATAAGGATACTGCGGTCGAAAGTCAAGCCGCTCCGGCGGCGGCGCGTGAAACCTCGGATTGACATTCGCTACCGGCCTTTCCACTTTACACGACTTCTGCGGCAGCCTATATTGAACGACTCTTTAGTTCCATAACTCAGGTCCCTTCGTGGAGATACACAATGTCTGAAATCAGCCTGAAAGACAAACTGAACGCCGGTGAGGTTGTCCTGGGTCCCTTCGTCAACCTCGCTTCCGGCGCGCTCATCGAAATCGCCGCGTACGCCGGCTTTGACTTCGTCATCCTGGATACCGAACACGGCCCGCTGGACATCGAGACCACCGAGAATCTCTGCCGCGTGGCAAAAGGCGCAGGTATTTCCCCCATCGTGCGCGTCCGGGAAAACGACCCGCCCCAGGTGCTCAGAGCGCTGGACATCGGCCCGGAGGGCGTCCAGGTCCCGCAGATACGCACCCGATCGGACGCTGAATCCCTCGTCGCGGCGGCAAAATACGCGCCACTCGGGATGCGGGGCGTCTCGCCCTACACCCGCGCGGCGCGGTACTTTTCGGAAGGCGGCCGGATCTTCGAGCGGCTGAACCGGGAATCCATGGTGCTGATCCACGTGGAAGGCGTGGATGGCCTGGAGAACCTGGATGCCATCATCGCCGTGCCCGGCCTGGACGTCGTCTTCCTCGGTCCGTACGACCTTTCCCAGTCACTGGGCATACCGGGCCAGGTGAATGACGCCCGGGTGGTGGACCGGATGCGGGAGGCCACGGTGCGGATCAATCGGGCAGGACTCACCGTGGGCACCTTCGCGGACAGCCCCGACGCGGCCAGACGCTGGATCGACGCCGGTGTGCGATATATCGCCCTGTCGGTGGACACGGGCATCTACCTTCACGGCTGCCGCGATATGGTCAACAGCGTAAGAGGCTGAGCGCCGAGCGTGGCAGAAGCCCGCGGCGTCGAAAAAACCGCGAAAATCAAGACCGAATCAAAAAGAGCGCCTCACTTGGGAGGCGCTCTTTTTGATTCAAATCCACACAAAGCAAATACGCCAACGCCAATCACAGACTTCGTTCGGCCCCCCCCCCCATACCCGTAGGGGGAAAGGGGCTACTCTTCCGGCCAGCCGTCGGGTATTTCGTTGGCGGTGAGGGCGGCCTGGATCGCGGCAGCCGCATTGCCGGTAACCCAGCCGCTCCAATGGTCGGATTTGGCGCCCAGCCACCAGAGAGCAGCGTCGTTCGTACCGGCCTCCGGGTTATCGTGCCGCCAGCGGGCGATTTCTATGTAGAGGTTGATATCGAGGCTCCAGGCCCGCAGCATCTCGACGACGTCCGGGGCCCTGGCCGGGAGACTGGAATGTACCGCAATCAGGATGGTTGCGTCCTCGTAGGCGCACGCCTTGTCAGTAGCCCAGCACTCGTCGCTGTACTCCGGCTCCTTGAGGCGTACCAGGTCCAGGAACAACGCCGGATCGTTGGTGCCCCACTGGTAGCCGAGCCAGGGCTCGCGTTTCTCGTAGGCACTGTAAAGGTCGGCGTCCAGGGCGTCGGCATCCTCGGGGGCGACGATTTGTACGTGGTCGGACAGGCCATAGCCTTCAATCTGGGCCGCATTGATCTCCGCGCAGTCCCAGGTGCTAACGCACGACATCAGGCGCGCCTTGCCTTCTGACTCCTCGGTCGCGAACAGGCTTTTGAAACGGTCTTCTTTGAGATCTTCTACGCTGTCCAGATCGGGATACTGCTCCTGGAGATACGCGGGAATGACAAACGCCGACTGCCAGTCGCTGCCAAGACTTGGGCCCACGTTGATCGCTTCCCCGGCGGCTTGAGATTCCGCCCAGCCTTTGTTCTGGTTGGGCAGCCAAACCTCCATGAAAACATGGGTGTCGCCTCTGCGCAGGCTATCAAACAGAGGCAGCGTGGAGCCGGCGATAAAATCGGTAGGATAGCCGTAGCCCTTCTCCACGATATACTGGGCAATGCGGTTCTGCAACTGGGCGCTGGCCCAGTCCAGTTCGCTGAAAACGATGGTTTCTTTAGGCTCTGGCTCTTCAATGACCTCCAGCGCAGATGAGCCTGTCACGCGAGCCTTCCCTCCGATGGGCAAGTCCAGCAACACCTTGTAACCCGCGTTAATCGGAATGCTGGACCATGTACCGATCCGGGCCTCATCCTTCGAGGCGCGCGCCCGATAATAACCCGTTAGATTGTCCCCCGAAAGCTTCAGTTCTGCCTGGCCGTTCTCATCGGTTGAAATCGACGCGTCGGCGAACTCCGTGTAATCTGCCGCCCGTCCGGCAATAGACCGTGCGAAATCTACGGATGCACCGGTTACGGGGGCGCCATCCTGAGACAGGGTGAACATCACGACCGCCTGTAAGGCATCTTGCTGCCCGGCCAGTTTACTCAGCGGCTGTGTGACCTCACCGTCTGTCTCTGCCTCCTGAAACTGCATCACGCGCTCACCTCCACAACTCCAAATCACACATGTGGCGAGCGCGATCACAACGATACGTATCGACATAACATCCTCCTTATGTTGGGAGATACAACGGGAACTTGCAGTCGTGGAAATACAGCTGACCTCCCTTCCTTCCTGTGAAAGTGAGACCTGGAGTTATCCGGATTGGTGGACGGTTTAGGCCTTGGGTGTCAAGCCCATGATTGATGGTACTCTTCGTAGGCCACAGGTGAGGGTCAATCCAACGCTTCATCCCTGCAATGTGAATGGTACCACCCCTCGATGTATTCGATGATTGCCCGCTGCGCGCGTCGGATTGTGTAAGAGCAGCCTCGGTCCGGCACCTGGCATTCTACGGTTGCGAAGAAACCTGCGCGCAAGGCGGTTGCTAAAGCAGTCGCCGACCGATCTCCCCTGGAGAAACGTACACCGACCTCTTTGCAGCGCAGTCCGAAGGAAAGAGACGTGTACTGCGAGCCCTGATCGGAATTATGCATAACGTATGTGGGGCGACGCCACCCGCTCCCGCCGCTTGAAGCCAACGCAGCCGGTCGCATTGGCCGGGCCGTAGAAGTTCATCGGCATCACAGGACTTCAGTGGCTGTGTTGGGATTTAATTACAATACAAATATAACGGAAAAGTTTCCGTTTGGTAGTGGGGTAGTTTCGATTAAAAACTGCATAATGGTGGTATGTTGGAGAAAACACCGTTTTTTCGTTCTTCAGTGAGATTGGCTCCGGCGAGGCTGATTTCGGGCTTGAGCTAAAGGCACCGATGGCGGTAAGAGCACATGTACATCGCCCGGCTGAATCCACGGATGGGCGCAAACCAGTAGTTTGACCGATCCGCCGTAGGGGCAACCCTTGTGGTTGCCCTGGTTTGGGTGGCGGCCTGGCCCGAGAATCCGGCCCTAAACCGGTTTCTTGCGGGCCTGTGCAGACAATTTCCTCTCCTGCTCTATCTCCCAGAGTTCGTCCGACTTGTCCAACCCGTCCAGGGATTCCATCATCGCTGTGTTCGCCTCTTCCTCAAAGTTTTCGGCCTGTTCGTGCTCCCCGGCCTCCCACTTGTCCGCCGCAGCCTCCCAGGCTTTAGCTGTATTCTGCGCTTCAAGACAACCCCTCGCAAGGGCTCCCTGAGATTCCAATTCCGCAAGACGCCTGGTGAATTGGCCTTCCCGCTTTGAATGATCGGCTGCCGCCCGCGCTGCGATTTCCCGCCACGTGACCGCTTCCGATCTGGCCTTCTTGACCGCCGCCAAGTCCGCCGCCGCTGACGTACGCCCCTTCACCTGGACGTTCCCGTAATTGTTTTTCTCTCCCGTCATGCCTTGCCTCCCCAGGCGCGAAAACCCCTATTCGGCTTCCCAATCGGCGAAACGCAAAGCGGCCTTTATATTGTTGTCTACATTGACCCACACATGAAAGCGCTTCTCCGGGGCAGCCGCGAGAAACACATCCTCGGGGATCCTGTCTTTCTTTAAACGAATCTTCTCCATTGGGTGCCAACCGGGAACCACGACATCAATCCAGCCCTGGTTGCGATTGGCGGCCGCCACCCTCACCAGCGTCTTCGACAGCCTGAAGCTGTTCGCCTTCTCCGCGCTGTATGCCCACTCAGGAACGTCAAGGACAAATTCAACAGGGACGCCTCTTTGCCTGCGATCAAACCAGTACGTAAAATCAGAAAGATCCTCCGGCACATCCTGCCTGTAACTCTCCCGTGACCCACTCGCGGGCGTCTCGCAGCCGGACCGACGCAAAAAGCAAACCGAAAAATCATCCAGCGATACACACACATCCGGAACGACACGATCAAGAGCAGCCAATGCACCCGGGCATTTCTCACAATGCCACGCAATACCGTTCTTTATGTGGTGCTCCGTAATTCCGAATACTACTCTGCGCAGGTTCACGTCTAACGACCTCCACCCTTTGCGCCAGGACCAAAACGCCGATCCTGGAATTATCGTCGCCGACATCGGCGATCATCCTGTGCCGGCGCCTCGCGGCAACTCCTATTCGAATATCTGAGAATAATCTGCGGGCGGCTTCGAACCCCGCAACCGCCTCACATCTGCCTCGCGCCACGGCCTTCTTCCACTTCTGTTTGCCAACGCCAATGAAGAAATATTGCCAGGCAGATAGTAGACATCCGTAATCTCTACTTCATCGCGTTGCTCATCTTCATTACTAATCTCAAAATGAGGTGGGTGACCAGTGACAATTCTGAGAAAATCGCCGACCGCGCGGTTGATTTGGGTCTCATCGACCGTAGCGCTCATCAAATCCTGATCTTTCATCCAGTTTTCAGGACTATCATTTGTGCGAATGAAGAACGCCCGACCCCGCCGTTTGGAGCGATCAACCAATGGCACGTCAGGTCGGCCGGCATCCCCACGCACGGCACCCTTCGGGATTATCAAAACGGCGTCCTGCTCGAATTCTTCTCCGAAACGCTTCATCCTCTGCGTAAACTGGTAGAGGGAACGTGGATCTCCACGCCATCCATTGTTGACCACGAAAAAGAAACGGTCTCGCGTTACCTCACCGCCCTCAAAATAGGATCCGCTTAAAGCCGCCATTTCATAGACACCGGCAGTAAGCTTTACTCGCAGGCTGGCATTCCTTTGAGCGTTTTCCTTCCGGGTGTATTTCCGCCCTTTTGCGTCGCCTTCGTACTTTCGGAAGGGCCTCTCGCGCCTGTGTCGCGAACGTCTCGGGCGATGATCCTTCCTTCATCGGAATCATTCGGTGACGGGATCCCCCGGACATTGCGTAAAATGTGATCTGCGTCGGTATCTTGTGCTCGGTCAGTATAACGGCGTGAGGCTTGAAGGATTGCCGATAGGCCTTGTCGTCCGCCGCAATCTGTTCCGCACGGGTTATCTCGATAGAATCATTGATCACTTCGGCATCCACGTCGAGGCCCCGGGCAAGCTCGACCCGCAGATTCTCGGCCATTTTGACCTGCCCCGCGCATATCTGGTCTAATCTCCGACATCCTTTGGCGATATTGGCATATCCCATACGTCGGGCAAGTTCACCGCGGGTGATAGTGAGATCCTGCGTACGCTTGCGGATCAACCGCGCCAATGACAGATCCAAAAAAATCCACCTCCCTTTCTTGTAGGATCACACAAAGTGACTTCCCGTTTCCGGGTTGCGGGTAGGGTGTGGTTGAGAACCGGTTTTCGGTCACGTTTCCTACTCGCATTCCTTTGTACCTTCCATTGTAACTCACGTCAGTTCACGTCAGATTGATCGTCAGTCGTCTTGCCGAAATTGCCCGCGAATGTCAGGAAATCGGTGAAATCGACGTCTCCATCCCCGTCGAAGTCACCTATTAACCCGCTCGATGTCCCGCCACTTCCGCCCGGTTCCATTTCGGACGACCACCGCAAGAGTCCACTGTCCTCCCGGGTTTCCACAATCCCGTTGCCTTTGATATCAACATCGCGTCAACCTCCTTTGTGCGTTTGGATCTGATTTCGGCGTTCCGCGGGACCCAGCCTGTCAGCATCGCTCATTCAGAACCCGAGTTGCCCGCCGCCCGGCTTTGCGCGGCACTCCTCGGCGAGTGCACGGCCGATACGTTCGGGGTCCTTGAGAAAATTCAGGATCTTCGCACGTTCGCGCACGTTTGCGAAATCCGCTGGCGTGAGTTTGTCCAATGCGAGTGTCTCCTGCGGCGCTTCGCAACCGTAGAAGAACCTGAAAGCCCGTTCGATTCGCGGCCGATCCATAAAGAAGAACTCAACGCGAAACAGGAAACGACGAGCGGCGGCCGGATCGATCGCTTCACGCCGGTTCGTGGTACACGCGAACGGAAGCGGGTGCCGCTCCATCTGGCTGAGTAATTCGTTGACCATGCTCGTCTCCCACGAGCGAACGGCCTGTTGCCGGTCCATGAGGAGTGAATCGACCTCGTCGAAGACAAGGAATGATTGGGTCTCCACCGCTTCGGAAAACGCCGCGGCCATCTGCTGCTCTGTCTGTCCGAGCCACTTACTGAGGAGATCCGAAGCCCGCTTGGGCAGCAGATCCATTCCCATCCGTTCGGCAATGTACCCCACATAAGCTGTTTTGCCCGTTCCGGGCGGGCCATACAGGAATAGCGCGAAACGCCGTGCGTCCATGGCAGCGATCCTCTCGGCCAAATCCTCTAGATCCGCATCCGCGTGGACCAAGGCCGGTACGTATCGGGAGATCGGCTTGCTGTCGGATGCACTCACACCGTAGCGCAGTTTCGCCTTCTGGGCGATGTTGCGCCGGATGGTCCCTGCATTCCCATTCGCCATCGCAGCCTGACGCGTGGCCATAGCCAACTGTCTCGGCGTAACTTTCCTGTCGCGCGCCAGGTCCACTGCCAGTTGGCTCGCTTCGGCCTCCGGAATGCCGTCCTTGCTAAGGATGCCCGTGAATATGCGCTTCCGTGCCACAACGGACATGTGGCGAAACTCGATCGCGTGCATCATCCGGTCGATGAAAAACGGCAGGAAGATCCGGTAGTAGTCAATGGAGTTACAGGCCCAGATGATCGGAACCGGATTCTCTTCGAGGACCCTGTTCAGCCAATGTTTCTCCACGCATTCGAAGTCCTCCATTTCGTCGAAGAAAACCACGACGCCTGGTTCGTGGGCGAGAGCTTCCAGCGCATAGTCGAGTGCCTCCGTGCGCGATACGGTACGCCGAGACTTCGGACCTACCTCATTGGCGCCAACGGCGTACAAGCGCGCGCCCAACTCGCCACAGAGCGTGCGAGCGAATTCGGTCTTTCCTGTACCAGGGGGTCCGTACAAGAGGATATTGATTCCCTTCTTCCTGCTGTCTGTTATCGAAGCAAGGGTCTTTCTGGCGTCTTCGGCATCCTTTTCGAGATACGAGAATGCCTCCCACGGAAGTTCCGCCTGTACCGGCGGTCCCAGCCTCGGTCGTGCGTACTGGGTGGTGATGTTTCGCTCGAGTTGCTCGCAGTAACGGTATACGTCGGCTTCCGACCCCCCCACGAGGCGGGTCGTTTCGATGGCCTTTGAGAGGATGCCTGGGGTGCACTCCAGTTCGTCCACGAGTCGACGGGCGCATACAGAGGCGTCAACACCCTTGATCCCACTCTCAGCCAGTATTCGATGCAAAATGCCGGTCTGACGCGTCGGGCCGTGAGCGGTAAACCTGACGACATGCGTAAAACGCCGCATCATACTTTCGTCAAGGTCATCCAGACTGTTCACGGTGTATAACACCGGAACGGAATTTTCCTCAATCAGCCGGTGATTGGCGAGGCGGGCGCCGCTGCTGGACTCAAGCGTATCCTCAGCCTCGTCGCACAGTATTGCGGCGTCGGACAAGGACCGAAGCAGAGTTTGCGCCATGCGCAGCCGGTTGCGGTAGTCGGCCCGCCGGTCGTGGGCGGTATTGCACGATTCTTTGTCGAAAATTCCGTAGGAACTCATAGTGAAGAGTCTCATGCCGGCCGCTTTCGCAACGGTCCTGGCGAATTCGGTTTTTCCGGTGCCCGGCCGGCCAAACAACAAAATGTTCACACCGCGTGCAGGTGCGCCTTCATGCCGCCTGCGCGATGTCTCCGAAAGCACTCGGTGAATGTCTTCACGTTCGGATACGTGTGTGAAGTCGTCCAGTCGCAGCCTCGCTCTGCTGGGTTTTCCGACCAGTCGCGCCGTCAACTCGTCCATGTTTCGTACGGGCGGATGCCACACTTCCCAGAACCACGTATGGATGAGGTCATCGGGGTCATTGCATTCGTTCAGCCGGTGGACCATCTCCGGAACTACTATGCCCTTCTCGGCCAGTTCCCGTATGCCCTTGTGGATCTCGCGCCCGTGTCGATTCAGAACTATCTCCCATATGTCCATTGGATATGAACACAAACCATCAAGTGTCCTGCATAAATTTTCAACGATGTGGCAATGATTGAAACAGTGCGCAAATTCGAGCAAGGATGCCGCAGAGGCACCCAATGAGAATCGTCGGACGACAATTCGTGTGGCGGATTGCTCCGGGCATCTTGGAGGCCGTACGTGTGTGTTTTTTTCAAGGGCAATTACTGCCCGCTTTAGATATCCAATGGCACCCTCTCCGTTATCCTTCTTTCGTACAAGATCGCGGGTAGCCAAGAATTCCAATCGAGCCTCGTCTTGGCTCAACCACTCCAGAAGTGCGGGCCGGATGCTTCGGTTGTCCAGGGCAACTCGCAACGCATTCCTTGTGTAAATGCGCGCGAGGTACAGTCTGTATTCATTCATGCTCGAATATTTCCAGTGATCAATCAACAGGCGACGGAGGAATCGGTCCATAGTCTGTAATACCTCCCGTCGATTACACCCCTGTTCGAATCAGACCGGCAGTTTCTACGAACCACCCCGTTTAAACGGATATAAAAAAGAGGCGCATTCACAATTGAACACGCCTCAAGTTAAACTGCATATACGACGAAACAGGTCGTATAAAATCAGGTTTTCTTGTAAAAACTCAGATTTTTTTCAATTTCGTCGATAATCTCCTCGCGCAGGGACGCCGGCGCCAGGACTTCCGCGCTGGCGCCGTGGCTGAGAATCCACGACTTGATTTCATAGAGACCGCCTGCTTCAAAGGAAAGGATGATCCGGCCGTCGTCGAGTTCCTCGATCTCCTGCGAGGGATGCCATATACGCTGCTTGATATACGGCGCTTGGGATGCCGAGAAGCGGACGCTGACCGCGATGGGAGATTCCAGTACGACACCGAATGCCTGGTGAAGTTGCTCTTCAATATCGGAATCAACGAATTCTTTGAAAGACTGGGACGTGACTTCGAGTTCCTGAATCCGCTCAGCGGCCAGAGTCAGGAGATTGTCGTAATTCGGATTTCGGCAGAGGAGATATACGCCATCGTAGTGGTACAAGAATCTGAAGGGCATGATGGAATACGTCTTGCTTTGTCCGGTTGCGATCGCACGGTAGGTCACGTTGCAGATTCGTCGTTCCGTGATTGCGCGATGCGCATTTTGAAATATCTTTGGCGTGACTTGTGCCTTCTGCCCGCGTATGTGCGGGTGATATGCGGCCTGTTCCAGGAATGCCCCCATCTTTTCCGGCAGCGTGGCCCGGATCCTGTTCAGCGTTTTCTGAAACTCGTCTTTGAATGGCGTTCCTTCCAGGATGCCGCAGATATAGGTCAGGGCGATGAGTTCGCCGACGGGGAAGTTCAGCGGCGGCATCTCTTTGTCGTGAATGAGTTTCCACTGGTTCTGGCGCCCCTGCTTTTCCGAATATATCGTGAAGCCAGCGTCGCCCAGGTTGTCAAGATCTCGCTCTATTGTCCGCCGTGTTACCCCGAATTTTCCTACGAGATCCTGGATTGTCGCTCCATAAGTCCGCGACATGAGTTCTCTTAGTATGTCCAGTTGACGGACGATTTGCCTGGTGTCAGACATGGATGTCAACCTGAGTTGAGGTTAATCGTGGTGGCGTTTTATGCGTGTGCAATGTTGCCGGGATGCTACCACCCTTAATGGTACCCGCCACGAAAAAAAGGCGACCCGATCCCGAATCGCCCTTTTTTGATTTCATTTCGCCCCGCCTTATAAATCGTCGTCGCTGCTCATCGGCAGGTCCTCGGCGGATATTACTCTCCGTCTTGGCCGGTCGATGATTTGAGGATTTCGTTCGCGTTCCTGCTGAACCTGCATGGTATACCGCGCCGTGGGGATGGCTTCCAGCCGGAGTTCGCCGATCAACTCCCCGGACACCTCGCAGATACCGTACGTGCCATTTTCGATCTTGCCCAGGGCATGGTCGATCTCTGCAAATTCCCGCCTTTCGTTATTGCCCAGGGCAGCCATCAACTCCAGAGCAATCGCGTTTCCCGCCATATCGAACGGATCCGCCGAGCGGTCTCTCCTCAGTTCGTTGATATCTGCATCTTCCAGGAGGGTGTGCTTCAACAGGTCCTTTTTTCTATCCAGCAACAGCTTCTTGTAAAACGCCAGCCTTTCAGGAGTCAGTATCTCAGTCATGTTCACTTTTTGCCTCCCCGGCGCCGAATTTGTTTCCCTAAACCGCACCCGATATCGACAATCCGTAACGATGTTGCTACCATTCTACCGAAGTTGCACCCGAATCGCCGCAACTTTTCTCATCGGATCCGATCCAAACCATACGGGTCGAATTTTTCGGAAAAAATTTATCGTTCCGAATGTCGAAAGTCAAGACCCAATTTTTAAAAATTTGCAGAAAATTCACCGCCCACAAAAACACCGGGGAGCTATCCGATTTTGATCGCGCAACATGTGCCTGTAATGGAAATTTTGCGAAGGGAAATTGTCAAGCCCTTCCTTGTGACGGGCACAGCGCGCCCACGCCGCAGCCCTCACAATCCGGCTTCCTGGCGCTGCATATCGCCCGTCCGTGATGAATGAACAGATGCGGCAAATCCACCCAGTCTTTCCTCGGTACCAGCGCGATCAGATCCTGCTCGATTTTGACCGGGTCCTGACGCCGGGTCAGACCCAATCGATTGGAAATCCGGCGCACGTGCGTATCCACCACGACGCCAGCGGCGATGCCGAACGCGTTGCCCAAAACGACATTGGCTGTCTTTCTTCCAACGCCGTCCAACGCCACCAGTTCATCCATGGATCGCGGTACCTCGCCGCCGTGGATATCGACCAGCGCCTGGCAGCAGCCCTGGATGTTTCGCGCTTTGTTGCGAAAGAACCCCGTCGAACGGATCAGGTCTTCCAATTCCTCCAGCGGCGCGTTGGCAAAATCCGCGGCCGTCGGACACCGCTCGAAAAGGCCGGGCGTCACCATATTGACCCGTTCGTCCGTACACTGCGCCGAAAGAATCGTGGCGATTAACAACTGAAGCGGATTCCCATAGGTCAGCGAACACTCGACGCCGGGATAGACGCCCCTCAGCTTTGTGATAATCTCCCGCGTCCGCGAACGCCTCAGGTCCAGATTTTCGTCAGGCCCCATCATCCCTCGATTCCTGATCTGCGTTGCGATCACCAGGGACGCACCACCGGAACAGGCTGCTCCAGACCGTCAGCCCGGATGTTTTCTCCATTCACCCACCGGGAGCGATCCGACGCCAGAAACACGACCACGTCCGCGACGTCTTCGGGCGAGCCGAGTCCGCCCATGGGAAATCCGTTCTTCTCGTAAGCGGCGTACGCCTCCGGTTTTTCTTGACGCAAATTGTCCCACCCGCCCCCTTCAAAGATAATCGATCCCGGTGATACCACGTTCACCCGGATCCGGTCATGCACCAGTTCAAGCGCCATGGGTTCGGCCATGAAGATCTGGGCGGCCTTGGACGCGCCGTACTGCACCGCGCCGCTCAACTGCGGTATCCATCCGGAGATGGAGGAAATGAACACCACCGACCCTCCGCCGCGCGCCCGCATATGAGGGACCGCGAGGCGCGTCAATCGAACCCCCTGGAACACGTTCTTGTCGAAGGTCTCCATCCAATCCTCGTCGGTCGAATCCATCAGCCTGTCGCCGGATCGGCCGCCCACGTTGTTGATCAGAATATCGATCCCGCCAAGTTGCGCGACCGCTTCGTGCACAAACCGCTCAGCGTCGTCAGGATTCTGCACGTCGGCCTGAATGGCGGCAACGCGGACACCGAGCGCTCCAATCTGCTCGGACGCCTCTGCGAGCGTCTCCTCACGCCGTGCGCAGATGGCAATGTCGCACCCTTCCCTGGCCAGACCGATTGCCGTTGCGAGACCGATTCCGCGATTCGCGCCGGTCACAAGCGCGATTTTTCCCTTCAGATGCATATCCATTTAGACCTCCTTTGACTCCGCTTTTTTGAACATATCCATATAAATATACACTCTTATCTACGCCCATTGAGTCACATCGCCCACGAGAAAGGGAAAAGTTTTACGCCGCTCAGACCCCGCGGACCTGGCTCAGCCGTCCACAATTCGCCGGCGACCGCCCTGCAGCCGATCCAGTTCCTCCAGGCATCGGGGCCTGCGCTTGTTGTGCTGTCTCAAGGCGGCCAGGTACTCTTCCCATTCCCCCTTGCGACCTGAACGGGTGAGTACATCTCTAACTTTGCGCAGATACGGAACCGCCTCCTGGTACGCCCTGGGCTTTACTCGGGCGAACCAATCCGCCAGGCGGCACCAGGCCCCCGGCAACCTCCCTGGCAGCCCGTTGAAAAAGCCCATCCGGTCTGCGTCCGGCCCTTGTGACCGAATGACGGCGTTGCGCTCCCTCCCCGAATCCAGGGATTCGCGTCGGTCGCGCGCCTTGTCTTCGGCCACAATGACTCGGCCTCGCCTGCAGAGCGACTTTTCCAACGGACTGCTACAGCAGCGACCGGCGCGGTTTCGGATGCGGTGCCATGTAGGGACCGCCGCTGCTGACGTCGGCGATCTCGTCGCCGCGCCAGCGAAAGGTCACCGTCTCCTCTTCGGCGGACTTGTCCCGCGACAGCTCCTCCTCCTCGTACTCGGGAACAGCGAAGCGCAGCTCGCTGGTCGTAGCCCCTTCACCCTGCGCCACCACCACGAACCCGTTCTCCAACGTTGCCTCGACAGGCCGCCCGTCGACGGTCACCGAGCAGGTCCCCTCATCGGCCCAGCCCGGGAAACGCAGCCGCAGCTCCTTTCCGGTTCGGTTGACCACGGTGACCCGGCCCCCGTTTTCGTCGCGCTCCGCCTGCACCCCCACCTCCGGCAGCTCGCGGTCGAAGTGGAAGTTGACGCGGACGATCTCTCCCTCGACGTCGACGGTCCGGGTCCAGAGCTCGATAAGGCTGTGCAGGGCAGCGGCGGTGAAATCGGTGACGCAGGTCTGGCCGCTGACGTGGCCTACCGAGCCGCCGATGGCTCCCACGAAACGGTTGGGGAGGTCGCGGTAGCAGTCGCGGGAGTCGGCTGCTTCGGCAGGCCGGATCGGAACCGGTTCCCGCACCTGCGCCGGGAACAGCCGGGCCCGCGCGATGCGCTCGGCATCGTCGAGCAGTCCGGGGTCGGCGAACAGGTCCCATAGCAACAGGGCGATGTGGGCGATGTCTCCCGCCGAGGCGATGTCGCCGCCATAGCGGTCGCCGATGTCGTGGGTGACGAACCCTGAGCGAGTGATCATCCCGGATACGGCCTCCCGGTAGGTCTTGTATATCAGCTCCTGGCGTTCGCGCGAACCCTGGAGCACCGCCAGCATCAGCAGGCCGCGGAGAGTGTTTAGGTACGAGTGGGTGTGGTGGCCGCAGCCCCCGGCGAGGCTGCCGTCTGCGTTCACCAGGTGTCCGAAGTGGAAATCGGCCAAGCGCTCCGCTTCCTCGAGGGCGGCCGGCTCGCGGGTGGCCGCGTGGAAACAGAGCAGGCCCTCGATGGCGCGGCCGTGGGTGTAGGCCGGGGCGGCGCTGTTGCCGTGCTTTGCCCGCACAGGTCCGCCGTCGAACGAGAACCTCCACTCCATCAGGTCCCGGCTGGCGCGGCTCATCCCCTCGATCGCCCGGTTGCCCCACTCGGCGGCGCGGCCGCTGCCGCGGCATTCGACAAGCAGTCCGACGGACAGCATGGTCTCGCGGTAGGAGTGGATGTACCAGGTCGCCGGGTCCCGGGGGTCGACGTCCTCGAGGAAGATGCCGCTGGCGTTGTCGGACAGGCGCCGGCTGTTCTCCAGCATCGCCGCTTCCATCTCCACGGGGACCTCGAAGCCGGCTGCGCGCTCGAGCCGCAGCATTGTGTTCCACCAGCGTCCGACGTTGTGGCCGGTGCAGTATGGCCGAAACTGGTACATGGCGCCCAGCTCCCCGTCGACGGCCATGTGCCAGTACGGCAGGTAGCCGTCGTCGCGCGACAGACTGCCGAGGAGGTTGCGGCCGGACAGCAGCAGACGGTCCTCGACGTTCATCGGGTGTGGTCGACTCCAAACTTGATCGATCGCTCCGGGCGGAGCAGGACATGCTGACGAAATGCTCCAAGTAATGCTCCGGCGGCTTCCGCACTCCATTCGTCCGCCATAGCGGATGTTCTCCTTAACTGTCTTTGTGGCTTCGTGTGAAATATGCGTTGGTGGAAGCCCGACGTAATACTTGGGCAAGGTCCAGGCTCAGCCGTCAACAATTCGCCTGCGACCACCCTCAAGCCGGTCCAATTGCTCCAGGCACCGGGGCCTGCGCTTGTTCTGCTGTCTCAAGGCGGCGAGGTACTCTTGCCACTCCCCCTCGCGACCTGACCTGGTGAGTACATCTCTGACCTGGCGCAGATATGGAACCGCCTCCTGGTACGCCCTCGGCTTTACCAGTGCGATCTGCTGCTCCGCCAATTCCTTCCAGATTGCCACCGCCCGGTCGGGATGAGTCGACGCGATGGCGTCGGCCACCTCGTCGTCGAGGGAGACGTCATACGTCCAGAACGCACCTCTTGTCCGGCTGGTATGGTCGTACCACTTCACAACCTCATTCGGCTTCTTCTCGGCAATGGCCAGGCGGATCAACTCGTCGACCATAGGCGCCTTCTTTTTGCCGGGCGGCGCGGGCATTTCGACTTCCGGAGCGGGCAGGGGCCATTCCATCTCCGGGTCGCTCTTGCGTTTCCTGGTGCTGCGAGGGCGCAGGCCGGTTTGCAGATAGTGCCGGCCCCACGCCTCGACGCCCTCGCCAACGCCCAGCCCGCGGGCGGCTTTGCACAAAGCCTGAAAATCCTCCGCGCCGGGTCTGGCGAAAAACTCCTCCGCCTGTATGGCCAGCCCGGCGAGTGGATTGCCGCTGCGCAGGTTGATTGTCTGCAGTTGCTCTCGAAGCGCAGCGTGCAGGCCTGCAAACCGGTCGGGATTCGCCTCAAGCCCCTGCCTGCACCAGTGCCGCGCTTCGTCCCACGCGCGCTCGGCCATCAGGCGATCCACCAGGCGATTGTAACTGAAGGTGATGGGGGCTTCGCGCTTGCACAGAGGAATAATCTCGTTCCGCCTGCCAGCCTTTTCCAGGGCGTGAATGAGCCAGTCGGCGATCAGATCCCGCTTATAGTCACGCGAAAGCTCATCATCTCGGGGAGGTTGCCCGCGGGCGTCGAGACGCTGCGTTAAGCGGTCACAAACCGCAGACCAATCGTTTTTCACATAGTCTTTATCCGAGAAGTTTTCCAATCCGTGGTAGCAAAGTTCGTACTCGTCTGCCAGGGCCATGTCCAGGACCCATTCGATCCGGTCCGCGGGCGACATGGAAGTCGTATCCAGGGTCTCGAAAAGAACGTCGAGACAGGCGCCGATCGCTTCGCTTGACTCTCCCTCGTGCTCGTACTCCAGCGCCCGGCTGCCCGCGGCCAGTAGTTCCGGTCCCAATCGCACCGCCGCGTCAACCTGTCCGGCCGCCACCAGCGCCTGAAGCATTGCTTTGAGGCGCTCTGTACTGGCCGATTGGAACCCGTAATCGTCACTATCCCATACGGGTTCTGCCAGGGCTGCGATCTCGGAGCGTATCTTTTTCAGCACTTTGTGCGTCTGCCCCGACGTCAGGTTGCGCCTGTCCTCAAGCGACCGGTGCACCTCGTCGTGCGTTTCGGCGAGTTCCAGCAGCAGGTCCACAAGTTCGGCCCGAGTATGCTCCTGCAGGTACGTACGCAAAGAAGAACTCCGGGATTGCCCGGTCCCGATGCTTTCGGAAAGTGTCTCGCCGGGCTCCTCTTCCAGGTCCTCCCCGTCGAATTCCAGCGGCTCCTCGGAGGTTTCCGTGATTGCGTCCAACTCCTCAAGCCGCGGGTCGTCTGCCTCAACCGGGCCGACGGCGGTTCCGGCCTTCGCCATCTCCAGATATTCAACCACAACGGCCACCGCGTGTTTGCACGTCGTCCAGTAGGGACAGGTACATTCGGATATCAGGTCCTTGCTTCCCTCGATGCTCACCCGGGTGGCGTAGCGATCACTACCGGACACCCAGGCGACCAGGGCCCCGTCTTCGGCGCGTTTCAATTCCTGGACAGCCCCTTTTCTCGCATAGGACCGACCCCGGGCAACGATTCGATTGCCGGCCCATTCCTCCAGGTCTTCCCACGTGAGTTCCGAAAAGGGATCAGTGGGCTTTTCGGGTTTGGTCTTCTTCATTCGCGGAGCCATCTCGTTCGGTTACTCCTTTCAAAAAAAGGGACTTATATACTTATCTTGACAGGTTGATAACTGCTGTACTCGGCATTGAAATTTTCCCTCGGCCTACCTCGCCTTTTGCCCATTACCTTCAACAATATTTCAACATTTCGGCTTGACAAGATAAATTCTATCCGGTACTTTTACGGAGAAGACATCCAATTGACAACCACGGGAGTACGCAAATGTACGGAGAAAACACCTCATGGAGTAATGTGCTCAAGATGAATACACCTACTCTTGTTGCACTTGCGGCTATTCTCATCACAATGTTCAGTCTCAAAGCTGATATTCATAGTCTCAAAGCCGATATTCGAGAACTAAGACAAGATATCGACCGAAAACTTGAAAGAATAGATGCCCGCCTGGATTCCTTCGGAGAACGTATCACCGCAAACAAGACAAGACTCGACACCTTGGATTAACCCGATCTCCCGTAACACCATCAACAGCCTGCCTGAATCCCAAATCGGCAGGCTTTATTATTCCTCCTCCCTTCAACTATCCAAGCCTTCAAGGTATGTCCGGTAACCATTGTCCCCCCTATCTACGTTGCTGTCAACGTACTGTCTCGGAACCCATGCCAACTCCCCCTTGTAATGTTTCAACTTGACAAGGCGTATATTTTCCCTTGACACAGGCCACCGTTAGGTTAGATTTCTACTGTAACTGGTCACGACCGCAAACCTGATTTAATAAAGATATATAAATGCGTATCCTGAGTTGGCTTCTTGAAATATTGGATACCGTCGCCAAATGGCTTTCATCAAAAAGCAAAGAAAATGAAAAAAGAGAGTCAATTTGGAGCGTAACTGAAAGTGACAGAAGACGATTCGCGTACTTATCTGTATTCTCATTTTTCCTGTCATTAATCGTTGTATCCTATTATGAAATTTGGCACACAAATTTCGGTACGCTACATAAAACAACCCACATCATTCAAAATATCGGAACCATTGGTGTCTCTTGCGTGACACTCGCATTCTTCTTACTGGAAGGAGTGGAGGTTATGAGCCTGCTATTGGGGAATGCCAGAGAACTGGTTGAACGTAGAAAGGCAGACCGAGAAAGAAAAGACCTTGAAAAAGCTGTTCAGAAGTTTATTGAAAGAGTGGAAGAAAAATTCGGAACGGAACAACCTGTTTCCATTGAAGATATTAGAAATACCGCACAAGAAATAACCTCGCAAGAGCGATAAGCCCTTTCTCTCATATTCCCTTCAGCATACCTACCGCCTGCCAGTATCACTATTGGCAGGCTTTGTTGTTCCGCCTACCGTTCCCTTCCCTTCCTGCTACGCTCCAGAAAGCGCTCTGTGCGCTCCTGTAAGCACGCAGGATCGACTTTCTCGCCCTTCTCCGTGTTCCTTCTTTGTCCCTAACTCATTGACAAGCTTCTGAATCGTCTCAGTAGTGCTTTTGTCAAACTCCCCCTCCCACACACTGATCGTCTCATCATCTGGAAATGTCCTCTGCGGGCCTTTGCAGCCCGTTGAAAAAGCCCATCCGGGCTACCTGCCTGTGCGTACGCACGCAGACAGGCGTGCGGCTCTCGTGGCCGAATTACTGCGTTGCGACTTTATCAACGGACTGTCAGGTCCCATCCGCCTGACGATGCAAAGCACCGGATCCAGACGCGGTAGAGCCCGGAAGAACGTTTAACTGGACGATCATCAACGTACGCTTGAGAACCATTAACACCCGGCAGTGCCCTTACAGACTTGCCGAGAAGGCCCGCAACGTCGACACCTTCTTTATACCGAGAAGTCGGAAGGACTCGGAAAACGAAGTCCGCCCTCCCAGCGTACTGGTCACCAAGGCGCCACCAAACCGCCGACCTACACGCGCCTTGAGCGTTGGATGGAAACTGCCGCCACTTTTCCGTTCGATGTTCCTTATTCGATCCAATTCCCGGCCGTAGGCTGACCCAAGCTCTTCACGGTCCAGTGCACCGACGTCGTGAAGCCGGCGAATTACGACCAACGTGCTGACTTTGAACTCGCGAGCAAGGCGATTGAGCTGATTTGGTAGTTCCTCGCTCTCACGGTAACGCTCAAGCAAGGACGCAAGTGGCACAAGAAGCTCGGCGGCGACGCGGTTGCACCAACCCTCTACGTCGTGGACCGGCACGGAAACAGCGTCAACGTCGGAGAGCGCCGACTCACCGAGCCAGACGTGCGCGAGTTCGTGAGCCAGCGTGAAAATTTGAGCCGCCCTGGTGTCGGCGCCGTTAATGAAGACGAGCGGTGCAAGATCGTCGCTCAGGGCGAAGCCCCGAAATTCTTCGGGGTCGAGCCTGCGGTGGGTGTTGTTACCAACGATCCCGCTTGTCATAATCAATACGCCCAGCGCATCGGCCTGCTCAATAAAGCGCCTTAGTGCCTCGGTCCAGGTACGTAGACTGCGCCGCTCCTCGACGTCGAAACCCAGTTCGGCTCTAATCTCTCTCGCAGTCGTCTCAACGTCGTTTCGCGTTGTAGCGGAACCCACAAACGCCAGCGGATCTTCTCCCTCGATACGTGCAAAGTCGCGGTACCAATCCTGGCGCTGCAAACAGAGATAGACTGTATCCAACAGTTCCACACTGGGCCGTCCGACGAACTCATTGCCGATCGTTCGCATGTCAGGTATAGGGACCGGTTCATCAAGCGGCTCCGAAAGGAAGAAAGAACCGATCGGGGCATGGGTGGCGCGGGCGAGATTCTCCAATTGCTTGAGCGTCGGCTGTCGTTCACCGCTCTCCCACTCAGAATACTTGGGAAATCGCTTTACGAGAGCATCTACGGGAATGCCCGCGCGCTCCCGCGCCCAGCGAAATAACTCCGGTTTGACATTGACCCGCAGTGTCATTGGAGACTCCTTAATACCTGAATGGCGGCAACACGAACGCCGAGCGACCGGAACGTCGAGAAAACTGTAAGGGCACAACTGCCCCGTTTCATCGAACGACGCCGTGTGGGTTGAATCGCTCACACGTTATTCTTCTCACCCTCCGGCTCAATGCCAATCCAGCATAGGAGTTCTATATCCTCCAGCTGGATCGGCGGAAGCGGCGCCGGCGGCGAGGTCGGTTCGAGACCGGTTTCTAGTATTCGGTCGATCACGTAACCGGCGAGCGCCACTCCCGCGTATTCATCAGAATTGAACCAGCCACGAAGCATAATCTCCTCACGCCGAGGCCAAGGTGATTCTAGAATGTCCAGGGCACGGTTAATACGTTCGTGAGGCAGATCCGGTGGCTGATTGGCGCGGATGAATTCGGCCACACGATGATTTAAGGGCCGAACAGCCGGCTGCAAGTTGGCGGGATCGGTTTCGCGCATCCAACTGGCCAGGATGTCCTGCTGCGCGACTTCCCAGAAATCGTAGACGCGTTCCTGAAAGTCCTCGGGTTGCCAGAGGGGTGTGTTTTCGTCGCATTCAATGAACCGAAGGCACGTACCAAGCTCGCGGACGATAAAGTCGTGGTCGGTCCTGGGTTGCCAATCGGCGTCGGCAGATATGAAACGCAGGTATGTACGTTCATACTCTGTTTCTTTTCCAATGACCGCACAGAAGAACACGCCGCGGCGCGTACTCTTTATCATTCCCGACCCTATCTTCCACGGCAATCGCACAATGCGATCCCTGTTGGCGTCGAGTGCACGTCGCAGAGTTTGCCGATACTCCTCGCCGGTCTGGGCGGCGCCGGCACTGCCTCCGCGTTCAAAGATGGTCGCATCCTCTCTCATCAATTTCTCAATTTCTTCTCGAGTTTCAGTGAAAACCTGCTCTCCGTGCGCACCGCCTTCTATTGGGGCTGCGACACCGACACTCGCCGCCGCCATCGCGAGTTTGCCCAGAATGCGTTGTTCAAGATTCAATAACTGATCGAGGCGGTCAACCGGAAAGATCGTCCGGAGGAATACACGGTCGTGTGGACTACCGATCCGGTCGATACGTCCGTGGCGTTGTACGAGCCGCATCGGATTCCACGGCATGTCGTAATTGATGATGTGGCGGCACTGCTGCAAGTTAACGCCCTCGGCAAGCACGTCCGTAGCAATCATTACGTCGTAAAGATCTGCATCTTTACCGGCCGGCGCTTCCATTGATACAGGCGCAAATCCGTGTACCGCGTGCTGGCGAGAAGGCTCGTCCAAATCCCCCGAACCGCTCACAGCGACGATTCGATTTTGGTATGGGCCGAGTTCGTGGCACCTGGCGACTTCACACTTCAGATAATCTCTAATCCAAGAGACGGTATCTTCAAAGAAAGAATATATAATAACCTTGCGCTTCTGCGACTCGTCCACGTCGCTTGAAGCCTCACGCTCTGCCTGTTCAACCACGTCAACGAGCGCGTCCGTCAACGCCCTTAGTTTGGGATCGCTTTCCGGTGCGATCGCACGCGCATCTTCAGCAAGACTGCGGAGAATGCCCCTGTCGCGCTTCACGGCTTGTCGCAGGCGACCGACATCGTAACGCGACGCATCGCTTCGCTCGTCCGTCGCTTCGAGAAGATCCTCAAAAACGGTTTCATCGTCTCCTGAGATCTCTCGCAAAAATGCCGTCGTGACGAAGTATCCGGCATCAAGGGAATCGAGAAAGACGTCGTGCTCGTCGGCCATCTTGTCAACAGTTTTACGGAACGCGAACGCCGAGGATTCGAACCGCTTCAGCAAGCCAGAGCGAAGAAGCCCAACCATCGCGCGAGCACGAGCATCTTCTTCCGCGTCGCCACCATCTCGCAGATAGGCTTCGGGCATATACCTTGCGAATGTGAGAGCACCTTCTTCATCCGAATCAAGCGCTTCTTCCAATCGGTCAAAAAAACCAGGCATCCTGTCTTCAAGCTCGTATCGGACACTGATCGCTGTGGGATGAGGAAAAACGATGGGCTGCGGTCTGCCGTCTGGACCGGAAATGGTGTCTCCTGCGTAGTACTTCTTTACGAATTGGCGAGTCCTTTTCACGGTTGTAGCATCGATGATTGGATATAGCACATCGGGGCTAAGGCTGGACGGGTCCGTACGCATTGCTTCTTCAAAGCGTTCCCGAATTGATAGAATGCCCCGGTCAGCAAGATGCGCGTCCTGACGAAGAAAGAACCGGATGAGATGGTAGAGATCCCAGAGGGAATTGTTGACTGGAGTTGCGGTGAGGAGGAGAAGGTCGCGCTTTTGTCCGAAAAGCAGCCAGCGCAATGCAGCGGCTCGTGTTGGCGCGTCCGGATTCCGATAATTGTGGGCTTCGTCGACGATGACAAGCTGATATTCTCTCAACGACCGCTGGAGGTGCTGCTGATCGGCGTTTGGACGGTGTCTATTCCTTAACTGGATATCTCCGGCCAGTTGTTCGAACGAAAGACATTCGACGAAGAGTTGGTAAGTATTGATAAATCTTTTCCAGGTCGTGTCGCGCAGCGATGCCGGGCAAATCAACAAGGCGCGTTGGCGCCGTTCCTGATATCGCTGCAGAATCTCGCCGGCGATGAAGGTCTTGCCTAAACCCACTTCGTCAGCGACAATGACACCGCCGGTTTCACGCATCAAGCGGAGTGCGCGAGCAACTCCATGTTTCTGAAAACTCGTCAGGGGGAGATTTTCATCGCTCTCGACATCGTCCTCGACCTCATCACCGTAGAGTTGCCAAAGTACGCGAACGAAAACATCCCACGGTGGTCGCGGTTGAAACACGACTTCGAACATTCCTACCAGGTCGTAGGGTTCCGCTTCGTCCCACAGTTCATTGAACCAATTCCTGGCTTTAGCGACGATGGGACCATCGAAGCGACCCAAGTTCAATTCAAGGTTTTGCGTAAGACCCGCTCCGGTCAGGTTGGAAGAACCGGCAATGATTCCCCTCGGTCCGCCAGAGGCTTCATCGGGCGACGAGAAGATATATGCTTTTGCATGCAGAAATGCCTTCTCGTAACGCCTGACTTCCATGTTTCCGGCCCGAAGTGACTGGATGAGCTTGGACAGTGCTGTGCCGCTTGTTCTATTGAATGGCAGGCGATCGCGGTCTCGCTGCAGGCCCTCCGTCAGGTTTCGCAAGCCTGTCTCAACGCAACGCCTTTTGTACCCGTCTCGCGTCTCGTCAAGCCGTTTCCGGTATTCCAAAGCGCCCGTAGATAAATCCGCGCCAAGCAACAGGCGCACCTCAGGGATGGAGTGAAGGTGATCCGCGATGTGTGCGAATCCGGTCGGACTAAAAAAAGCGGTCGCGATGTTGACTTGATCGGGTGTGCCGGCAGTTTCTGTCTTGCCAATCTCATCCGCAACGCCCAGCAGTGCCGCTAACGCATTCGCAAGCGTGTTGCCATCACGGTTGTCAATAAACGCGTGTTCCCGGGTCACAGCAGAGTCTCCAGAAAAAATCCAGCTTTCTCATCACGTCGCCACATTTCAAGGGGTGTCACACACCCCATGCCGTTCAAATCAACGGTGGATGGCTTTATAATTCCGTCGAGGTATTCCCCGTGTCCGCCAAGAATTCCCGTAACTGCTTCAGTTTTTCCAACAGTTCGTCAAAAGTCACGACTTCAACGTCCTTAGAATTACGGCGGAAGAGCTCGAAGGATTTCCTTTGATCTTTCTCGGACGGCGTAGTCCCTATTACTAAGCAGCAATTAACCGAATACGATTCAATATCGTCGATGTTGCTATTGTGCTTTATCTGGGCAATTTGACTTTGAAATTGATATTTCTGATCAAGAGTCTGTGCGATTGATGCAGAGAGATCATTCGTTGGAGGGTAAACCCCTTCTCGGTACCGATTCTTTCTGATAAGCTTTGTCTGGGGCTTCTTAATCTCAATGATCGCTGTGTTATCTGTAAGACTGTTTTTAACTAGAAAATCAGCAATCTTGTCCCCTGATCCCGACAACTTGCGCCCGCCGACGGAAGCCTGATCTTGTACTTTTATTATCGGATAACCGAATACCAAACCTAATATGAACGGATTCTCGTTGAATAGTATTTGCCAGCTGGATTCACTTGCATTTCGCTTGGCCATTCCTTCATAGCGTTTAATGAATCGTTCTAAGGTAACCAGCTCGATTTCACCTTGAAGCTTTGCCAGTTTCTCCGGCTTTCCATCTGCAATAGCGCGCGAATTGTGTTCGATTGCTTTAAGCAACGCCTCTTGGTCTTCTTCTTGAAGAGCAGCATTTTCTCCTTGGGCAGCTGCTGCGAATAACTCGCGCAGTGGATGTCGTCCGCGCTTAATAGGTCGTTCTCGACTTCCAATCGTCTTCGCCACTATGTTGTAGGCAGTATTCTCCTTGACAGTAAGCGCGGCATCCTGAGTGTGAGCTGTAATCCTGTTTAGACTTTTTCTAACCTCTTCGAAAACAGCATGTGCAATGGAAATGGTCTTGTCATGCTGTTTAACACGGGTCGGTATGGATTTTACGATTACGATTTCTTGGCAGTCTGTAAGATCCTCGATAGCTTCCACAAGAAATCTATACTCATATTTAAAGCCCAACCCGAGTCGGAAATCTTTCTTAAAGCCGGCGGGCAGATGAGTAAGCAAATGCTGTATCCCATTTTCGGAGATTTCTTCCACGCGAGGCAGTGGAAATCCATCTAAACTGATCCTCCTTATCTTTCGGTGCGCCGGCTTAAACTTGCCTAGCTCGCTGCCTGGCGCACGAGTTGGTGTGACGCTAATTGATCCGTCGAGATTATTGAATTCCATCAACTTAATAGTAAACTCAGCGCCTTTGCCTTCGCTCGCTGGCTGCTGAAATGGTGGCTCCCGGGGAACATAGAACACCTCAAAGCATTCGCAAGACGTCTGCTCTATTACTAGATCCCCAAGCTTGAAGCCTTTCGCCAGTAAATCACGTATTGACATAAACCGACCTTATCCCTTCGATTGTCATTGACTCGGACATTGATGTAGACGCAACCATTCCCCCTCGGAGTAAGTTCCATCTCCGACAAGGCTTGGTGACTTGCCACGAAGTTGCAAACGATCACACAAAGTCGACTCAAAGAAACCCGATCGTCTGGATAAGCGTAGTTTCCGTCCGAACGTACGAATCAAGAGGGTACTGCCTTTGCGTCGAACTGCTCGTGTCTCCGCCATTGGACGGCAATCGACACCGCCAGCGCATTCGACGTTCTATTTGCGAACCAGTTTGACACCGTCGTCAGAATTGAGAGTGTGTCCGCCGTAAGCTACTCCCTCGTGAAGGCGATGTAATCCGACCAATAGGCAAAACCGGGATTGGCTACTCTGGACTGCTTGACACATTCCGACTCGGTAATCTCGTCACCAGAACTTTATCCTTCAAACAGAACCGCTAGCGCGCCCGACGAGACGCCAAAGGTTCGCCATCGACGCTTAGCGCCGTTTGTGGCTCCTCAATGCTTGGAAGTGGCGTCGCACTCCGTCGAGACGCGCCTGATAGTCCCATCCTTCGTGGAAGGTCTCGAAGATATGAACGAGTTGGGATTCGCTCAAACCGTACAGATGGGCGACCACGGCGTCCAACTCGTGGATCATGTCCTCCTTCTCATCGGCGCCGAGGGGACCCCAGTCGACCCCTACGGCTTGTGCCCAGTCAGCGAACCTCCCGTCAGGGCAGGCAAGACGACCCGCTAGTTGCACGGCACACTGCCAAAGTGTGCTCTTGCGGTCGGGACGAGGAATTGGAAACGGGTTGATAATGAAAAAGTTGAGATTTACCTCAACAAAGCGCCGTGCATACCAATCAAGAGGGATGGATGATAGGATACCTAGCAAAAACGCCTTATCCTGTTCGTCCCCACGTGGCCAGAGGAAATATGGCGCAGCGTTTGTGATAAACACATCCGATGGAACGAGGGCTACCCGGACCGTTCTGGAGTCGGTGGCTCTAGCGACGTTTCTAAAAGCTATTCTTGGAATGAAACAGGCAAGGGTCTTTCGATTGCGCAAATAATGAGGTAGAAACTCACTATGAGCGCTGTCGCGCCTTCTGTTGCCAGACTTTAGGCGCTTGGATTGAAGCCACTGGATCACCGGTTTTGGATCCGCCCATGCGTAGTAGGTGCCCGTGTCCGGAATCCACAGATCGAAGGACTCGCCTTTGTAAACAGGCCAGTATCCGTCCGGGCAATCCTCGCTACTCAGGTCCATAAGGTTTTTTTGGTTGGTTGCATCAAGCTCCCGGTCCGGCCGAGCTCTCCAGTGTGGCTCCATATCTAGGTCGAGCCGCGGATGCTTTCGAAGTTGTACGAATATCTCTATTGATTCGTCGTTCGGTAACAGTGGCAGCGAGGCACTGTCATTCCAGTTGCGCACCTCCGTATTGTAGAACGCGGCAGTCTCTTTGACGACTCCATCGTCGAAACCGGCTTTAGTCGAATAAGGACCGTGCAATCGGATGGATTTTTTCCACGGTGTACCGCGCACACTAGACACAAGACCAATCGAGTATTGTGGATGTACGTCTGGGAATACCCAATGCCGGTTATTGACCAACGTGGTCACATTGACGGACGCGGAGCCACCTAGAAGGGCACGCCGGAAGTCTGCGGATCCTTTTGCGGCAAGCGCACCACGTGGAAGAACGACCCCAATCCTTCCTTTTTCGGGTACTGTCAGGTGCCAGAACCTCCAGCAAAACGCCTTGTAAAGGTCGGGATCTCCTGTGCTCATACCACTATAGTTGCCACTCACCAGTGCTTTGCGCATATGTTCACACTCCGCCAATTCCTCCTCATAGAGCGACACGAGGTCAGGGCGTTCTTGACGTAGCCTTTCCTGCTCCAACACTTGCCTGCGTTGCGAAAGGGATCGCAGACCTGGGAAATGGCGAGTCCAGAAGGACCTTTCTTCTGCCCTTTGCTCCTGCCACGGCGGGTTGCCGAGGATCACATCGAAACCATGCCTTTCGCGAAGGAAGACTTCCGGAAAAGCCACGGGAAAGTGGAGAGCCTCTAGGGCATCCAGATCTCGTCGCGCTGTGCGTACACTCTCCAGAGCAGACGCGTTGTCCGCGATCTGTTCCCAAGTCTCAAGGGGGAAACGTGTAACCGCTGGGTCGTGGGAAATGTACCGCGCTACAAGTAAATCGCAAAGCGCTCTTGTGTTCCGGATGGCCTCTTTGGCTTCGATTACCGCATCTCGCGCAGCCGAGATGTCATCCAGAGACGCGTCGTTAAGATTGGCAAGCCTCGTCAGTGGCTTAGCGGCTCGTCCGAGCAAGGCATCTGCATCGAGAAAAGCAAGTATATTCTGAATCCCCGGATCGTCAGCAGTATATTCCTGATACCTCTGCCTTATTTCATCGAGCGTGCCAATACCGACAAGTGAGTTGCCCTGAACCAGATTGTGATCCAAAAAGGAGAGGGGCAATCCGGGTACGAAGGTGTGAATCCACACAGCCAGCCGCCCAAGTTGCACCGAAAGTCTGTTTAGATCGACGCCATAGATGCAGCGTCGAGCGATCAGGCGCCGCAACAACTGACCGTCCTCGATCGTCGTGCTTTCCCCAAGATCTCCTAGCTCTCGGATCGCAACCGTTTTTAGATCCGCGAGTTCACGGCGAACCCCGGGCAAATTGCGGGAAGCCATATACCCAGCCATGCGTTTCTCAATGTGGTCAATCGCCCCAATGAGGAAATGGCCCGAACCCATCGCGATATCCGCTACGCGAAAGTCGAAGAATGCCTTGGCTGCGTTCGCGTCATCCATCTCATCAAGGCGCTTAAGATGATCGGCAAGGGCGGGCTCCAACGCCCCATTCAGCAAATGTTCTACAGCGAAGGGCTTGGTGTAGTAACTTCCAGAAGATTTGCGAGCGCCCGACCGGTTGTGCAGATACGTTTCGCCGGTCGATACGTTAGGTTCCTCCATTTGGCTCACAGGCGCATACACGAATTCGCCCTTTTTCTTCTTTAGGACAAGATCGCATTCGGCAACTGCCAACTCCGATTCGAGGAGGCCTTCGTAAATTGTGCCGAATTCGCGCACACCCAGCGAGCGAAAGTCGACAGGTCCTGGAACACCCTCCGATGTCTCGATCACCATCAGATGACGAAGTGCGCTCTCGAACCTCTCATTCGGTAGAGTAAGGGTAGCGAGTTCCGCTCCTGTCGGCGACACGGCGATGTCACTGTCGAAGAGGCCCCCGTTGTAGGCTGGTACCCCCCATTCTGTATTACCATGGGCAATCGCCTCCCAAAGCAGATTCGTTTCCTGCCAGTGGGCACTTCCAGATGCAATCGGCGTTTCAGTTGCGACGGCATTGGCGAGTTCCTGCGCTTTTTGCTTCAGCGACCGACGCCGATATGCGTCATTGAACCGATAGGGCAGCAGATCGCGGTCTTCCGCGTACGCGATGAATAGCAATCGAAAGAGCACTGTCAGTGCCATTTCGTACGTGACGTGAAGATCCTGTGGCCGAGGTTGTTCGATGCCCCGAGCGTCTGCAATACCCCGGGCAAGTTCTGGGACCACGTGGTCGTAAATTCGCTCCCGAAGCCGCTCTGCCAGATCCCCTGCGAAGCGCTGGGATCCTTCCATGGCCTGTCGCAAGCTACCGTCCGGAGTAAGTGCCTCAGCAGAATAGAGCAGCCAGAGATATGCGAGGTGTGCTTCAGCGAGTAACGAAGGTTGACACTCTATATAGGTTTCTGTTCGTCCGCGACGACCGACCCCGGCGTGAACATCAGTAGCGTAAAGGCGAATACGGCTGCCGTGAGTTAGCACGACCCAAGGCAGATTCTCATCGTCAGCCTTTTTCAGGGCGTAGCTTATAGGCGACAGGCTGTTAAACCGTTCGGAGCCGGCTTCCGCCGCCTCGCTTTCCCGCAACATAACGGCGAGCGCGGTGCGACGGTCGCCGCTGCGCAGAAGACTGGTCAGATTGTCAAGTGGCTCCACCGAGAAGCCAAGGCCATTCAGCAACTCCCCGTCTCGCTTGTTCAGTACCCCGGCGGCCTTGTGCGCCGCCTCGGACCAGTCCTGGCGCTCCGGTACGCCCCGCTCCAACTCGTGAAGGGCGAGCAACCCTTCGTTATTGAGACCCGGAAGGGCCGTTTCCAACGACGGAAGGGCTTGCGACAAGAACAGAAGCGCCGCGTGTCTATCCGGCTGGGCTAGGGCCTCACGGCATAGGCGTTCAACCTGGCCGATCTCCATTTCGGGATATACCGGCGGTGACTCTCCGGTAGGGCCACACAATGTGGCCCTACCGGAATGCAGTACTACAAGAAGCACGGGAGCCGCACGCCCGCCCTTCCGGGTCTTCCAACAGGCGACTATTGCCGCGCGAGCGGACGGCTTTGCCGCCACTGCAACCGCAACCTCAATGGCATTCGAACCGTTGCCGACGAACAGTCCAGCGGGCTGAAGCCCGGACTTCACATCGGTCGACCACGGTCGTGAAATTATATTGGTAAGAAACTCGATTTCTACGGACATAATTTTCCGATTGCCCTCGTCTATTTCTCGTTGTGAGCAGTGTACCGTTAGTCGTTAAGTTCCGCCAGATATTTACCGAAATTTAACACTCCACTTGACTCGAATATACTCTTCCAGATATCGTCCATCTCGATCTGACCGCGAGCGTTGAGGACATGGATTGCGTATAGATGCTCGGTCTTCAGGGCACATATCTCGCTCAATTCTGAGGCTGTCCTCCAATTGTCACTGAATGCGTCTGGGCGGTCGTGGACCGGCTTCTCAACTGCGCTATTGCCAACAAATATGCCCTTGTATTTCTTTTGTCTTTTGGTGCGTCCGCGATCGATCCACTCCAATAGCTGTTTCCTGCCATCCTCGCCAAACTGATCCCGTCGGGTACTCTTAATTTCAAGGACACCCTCGTATGTCTTATCGCCCACTTTAACAACCAGCCAGCCGTCCTCTTTTCCCTTTTCTTTTGGATCCTCCACGTCAGCGCCCAAACTGCGCAGGGTGTCTCTTACTATCGGTTCAAGCGCGTATTCTTTCTCATATAGCAGCTTAAGACATTCTCGACAATTCGTTCTCTCGAAATTTGCCAATTCCAGATTATTGTTCAACGCAGAAAGCTCTGTCTCAATTCTCGTGATATCATCGTCAACTTTGTCTTGTCCCGGGGCCATATACTCGCTTAGCCACTTTGGCTCCGGCAGGTCTGTTTCGATTCCGATGCACGAAAGCATCAACTGTATGGTCTCTTCCTCTGAAACGGATAGTTCAGGAAGAAATACCAACGGACCGAACTCATTGTCGTCGTAAAACAAATGGAGTGTGAATGCGAGTGCGTATTTGTATCGGTTTCTGCAGAAGACATCTCGTCTGAGTTCAAACTTGCCTTGCGCGGACTGTTTGACGTATTTACCAATCGTTTCGTAGTCTAATTCCGCCCGAAACAGTGAGTAATTCCATTTGGAAAATCTCGCGATATATTCAGAATACTGTTCGCTTCGATAGTCGAATAAATGGGTTATCGTGTCACCTGCATTAGAATCCCACATAAATTTCACGCCAGTCCACTCCAAGAATGGAGCGGCGTCTTGTTGCTCTCCTACGTTCACGTTGTTCCCTTGATTCTGCGGAGAATCGACTAGCGAAGTATTAAACCGCGGGTCTCCGACTACGAAGATCGATCCGCCGTTTATGAGAATATCGATGGTACCACTAACCCCAATTATTCACAAAAAAGGTAGTTTCCTTACCCAAGTCATTGTATTATATTATGGTTAGGCGAATAACCATACAACAATGAACTGGGAGGAAACTACCGTGGAAGTTCAAGATAGTCAACTCGCACTTCCTTTCGCAAGTGTTTCGGGCAAACCGGTAGAAGCCGTCTTCGATGGCGGTGTGCTCACCAGCGATATCGGGTTGATGCTGCTCCGAGAGGTGGCGTCCAAAATCGGCATCCTGTCTCGGATCGTCGAGGCGTTAACGGACCGTCGGCATCCAAGTTATGTGGATCACACGATGATGGACCTGATCAGCCAGCGTGTCTTTCAGATCGCGTGCGCGTATGAAGATGCGAACGATTGCAATGCGTTGCGCGAGGACCCTGCGTTCAAGGCGGCCTGTGATCGGTTGCCGATATCAGGGGCGCCGTTGGCCAGCCAACCCACGATGAGTCGATTGGAAAACGGGATTCGTCGCAGGGACTTATATCGTATTGCCGAGGCCCTTGTGGACGGATTTATCGCGTCCTACGATAGGCCTCCCGACGCGGTCGTTCTGGATATCGATGACACCGATGACGAGGTTCACGGCAAGCAACAGTTGTCGTTGTTCAATGGCTATTACGATGAACGCTGTTACATGCCCTTGCACATTTATGAAGGCCGGACAGGAAGACTGATCACGACGCTGCTGCGTCCGGGCGCCCGTCCTACCGGCAAACAGATTGTCAGCATTCTTAAGCGACTGGTGAAAATCCTTCGTGAGGCGTGGCCGGACGTGCGACTCTTTTTGCGTGGCGATGGCCATTTTTCCTGTCCTGAGGTCCACGACTTTTGCGACGAGCAAGACGTGTATTTTGTGCTGGGACAGACGGGCAATGCCAGGCTTGCACAACGGGGACACGCGTTGATCGAGCAGGCAAAGGCCCAGTATCGGGAAACCGGACAGCCCGTGCAGTTATTTACCTGTTTCGCTTACCAGGCACATACCTGGGCCGTGCCAAGACGCATCATCTACAAAGCTGAAATCACCGCTTCCGGACAAGCCAATACACGCTTTGTCGTGACCAACCTGAAAAGTAGCCAGCCCTCATTCATCTACAAAACCGTCTATAGCGCGCGCGGCAGGATGGAAAACTTCATCAAGAATCACAAAACCTTCCTCCATTCCGATCGTACCTCCTGCCACACCTTCGAAGCCAATCACTTCCGTCTCTTCCTGCATAGTGCCGCTTATGTCTTGATGCATACCCTTACCGAAAAAGGACTCCGGGCTACCCAGTGGACGCACGCCCAGTTTAATACCATTCAGAATCGCATTCTCAAAGTCGCCGGGCGAGTGTCCGAACTCAAGACCAAAATCAAACTCCATTTGCCAACATCATTTCCCTTGAAACACCTTTATGACACCATCCTCTGTAATTTGGCAAAGGCATATCCATAACGCCGTTTCACGCCGGCCGATCCATCCCTTTCTCATCGCCACAAAGTAAGACCAAGGCATCCGTCTGTCCTTTCCAACCACAAATCAAAGAACTCGACACCCCTCAATGCTGACGGCACATCCAAAATTACTCATCATCGCGTCACCAACACGTCATTCGGATATTTTCCCTTCTACAGATCACTTTCTATTTCCAAAAACACTGTTCCGTTCAGTTTCATGAATTAGTCAGGCTAAAATCGAGGAGAGTACGGAATCGAATCCACGCGACTTTTTCGCATTCGTCAATACTGGTAAGAGGTAAAAGGTTGAAAATCACCATGTCGTAGTCACGTATGTTTCGGATCTGTGCGAGTTGGGACCAGTGGAAGCAGTCAATCTGAAGATCCGTAGTCGTACGTTCGAAACCCTTAGCCCCGAAAATTATGACTTTTCGTTTGCGTGAAGCCATTATAAACGTGCCCCTCTATTAATACAAGATACCATCCAGTTTCCTGTGAATGGTGCACAGCCCCAGACCGCTCAGCTATCCAGTCAGGCGGACATAAATTCGATCAATTTGAACTTGGGACGGATCCCAAATGGGATCATATCAAAACGTTTCTCAATTGCAAGTCTGTCGTTTTTCTAAAAATAGCCCGTACGTCCACGATCTACTTCGCGAAGAACCCGGCGTCCTCGCTAACGCGGGATTTTAGCGCGGCTATTGATGAGTCGGAGTCCGATTCTCCGGTTTCGTTGTCGCGCCACAGAATCTACATCAGCCCGATCAAAGAAACCCGACCACCGTAATTCCCGTCGCCATCGAAAAGGTGTCGCAAATTGCGACAGTAACTTGGCCATACGTGGCGAAATGGGAGGGCACTCTTGTTTTGCCTACGATGACGACACCGTGGTTGCTCTTTCTCTCGCTTCCCCCGCCACAGCGACGATGTAGTCAGCGGCTCTGGTTAATTCCTGTCGGCGCAAAAACAGTTGCGTACCGGTCGGATTGACCAGTCCAGCATCCACCAGCAGGCCGTGTCTACCCCCATGATCTATCGACTGTGTCTTGATAAACTCAGCCAAGGGCTTCCAAGAGCCATGTTCTATAATGCATCGTCTATAACATTCTGCCAAGACGCGAATAAAGCCGACGTTGTAGGCAAACGTGGCGATACGAAACTTTGGGATCTCGTCGTCATCTATCGTCCCCGACACGAGGCCACCGTATTCCTCTCTAGCGGCGGGCATGAATTCGTCGGCCCAGACGCGGCAACGCTCGTACAGGCTATCGATATCTATAATGTAGGTTGCATTCAGTTCCCGGCTGATCCGCTTTCCATAGCCGACCTCAAGGTTCTTCAATATTGCGGCAAGCTGATTGACAGCCAGCAGATGATGGCTCGACGCGGCAACTGAGGATCGCTCGAATTCGACTCTTCCACCGAACAAGCGGCTATTCTTGGCGAGGCGAACCGCCGTGCGATTGAAAGCATCTCGTTGATCGAACCTCGTAACGGTATGACCCTCAATGCGCTTGTTTTTCGATGCGTCGACGAACATCTGACGTAACGTCTTAATGTCGTCTTCTGCGTATAGAACTATGGTCATCGACGCGTTTCTCAGGGACTCGAGTTTGTGCGCCTGTGTCTCGCCGGGCGTACTCGACAGATCGGCGAGAACGTCCTGAATGGCCCTTCGGCGGTGCTGGCCGTCGAAGATTTTCATTGTGTTGACACGGTTCGTGAGGATACGTAATTCACCGAAGTTCGGGTTGCCCGGCTCGTCGGTATCGTCCGTGTAAGGGTTGAATACCACCGCACTGGGGGCTATCCCAAGCAACAACGACCCCAACTGCCAATTGTCATGTTCTTCCAAGTATGTCTTGATTGCTCTCGCGTGACTTGGGGTAAGCCTCCGGTTCGCTTCTCTCACTACGTTGTCCTCCACACGCTGTGGCAACAGGCCATCAAGCGTTTCCAAATCGAGTGAGAAGTAATACACGTCTCGGCCTCCTTGCCGAAACCGATGGGACGGAACCCGCAGGCTGTATTGGTTTTCCATTGGACCGATTTTTAGCGCCATCGTAAATCTCCATTATGATTCTCGCCTAACCACAATCCTGCTACTCTCTATCGGGATGTTTGTATCTCTGCCAGCTGTACGATGTAGTCGATCGCATCCAAAACGAGACTTTGACGAGCCTCAGGTGAAGTACCACCGGGAGCGACAACCCCGGCATCAATCAACAAGGAGCCTTTGGTGACGCCCGGCTCAAGTGATACGCCACCCAGGAATTCAGCTAACGGCATCAAATCGGCTCCATCTCTTGTCCACTCATAGTAGCAGCCAGCCAGAATTCGTATAACTGTTGCGTTATAGGCCATCGTGGTTGTGCGTTTTTCGGGGATTTCGGAATTATCTATCTCTCCCGCCATGAGGTCGTTGTACTCGCTTCTTGCGGTTGGCATGAAGTCGTCTGCCCATGTCCAGCACCGGTCGTACAGCGAGTCCAGATCCAGCATGTATTCATCATTCCTTTCTTTTCTGACGCGGCCCTTATAACCAACTTCGAGCGTTTTCAGTGTCATCGCCAACTGATTAATGGCAATGATCTTTTGGCTGCTCCTGGGGACGGATGAACGCTCCATTTCGACCCTGTCGGCGAATAGATCGCTATTTCCCGCAATCCACAATGCAGCCAAATTGAACGCGTCTCTCTGGTCAAATCTGGTTACTGTGTTTCGCTCAATGGCTCTGGTTTGCGCCGCATCCGCGAACATCTGCCGTAAGGCTTTAATATTGTCCTCGACATAGACCATCACCGGCAACGAAGATTCTCTCAATGCCGAGAGTTTCTCGGCATAGCGCATGTTGTGTGAAAGTTCGAAAAGGACATCTTTAATTGCCCGCCGTCGGTGCTGTCCGTCAAACATCTTCATGCTCGCAAAAGCATCAGTCCGAATTCGTAACTCGCCTACTGAACTGATTTCATTTGGCTCTTCCAAATACGAGCGAAAATCGACAGCCTTCGGAGATATACCCAGCAATAGCGTTCCGAGTAACCAATCGTCGCGGGTTTCCAGATATTTCTGAATTTTCTTTGCATGACTTGGTGTCAGTGGACGGTTAGCGTCTTTGACGACTCTATCGTCCACACGGTCGGGCAGCTGTTTGTCCAAGGTCTCGAGATCAAGAACGAACGCATATACGTCCCGTCCACCCTGCCGAAACCTGTGGGCGGAAGTCACAAGTGGCATTAACTCGCGCCTGATCGTCTCAATCGCTTGACACTTTGCGGACTCATTGATCGCAGTAAGTACCTTTGCGATATCCGTCAGGCGTTCACATACGTTCTCTACCTCCAGGTCTTCGAGTCCTGGATGTGCTGCGTCGTTACGCGCCTTGGCAATCCTATATAGAGTGTCCCAAGGCTTTTTGACTCGTTCAAGCACACCAGAAAATGCGTCATTCCAATATCTTTTCACAAGTGGGTAGAAGTCGGTGATGTCTATTGCCTCATCAACTGTGCGGCCTGTACTCAAGTTCTCCTCGAACTGGTTGTACCGATCATCACGCAGAGCGGCACGTATATGGTCGTCCACGGTGCCACCACGTACACGCTTAAGGCAGCGGACGATGAATGGTCTCATCGCGTCGCGATATATGTCTAGCGCATCAGTCAGAGCCTTACGATTGGGCCGTCCAGTCATCTCGCACCTCCAGGTTGAGAATCTCCCACAGTGATGACAAATCACACATTTCACTCGAACCAGCCAGAAAACATACCGATTCTGGCAAACATCCGATGCGGCGGTTATTTCTAATTTAACGTTTTACATTGTCTGTTGTCAAGAAAAAAATTCAAGATTCAATATTATTAATTTTATTGTCGAGAATATAAAGGGGTACATCATTCATCCGACTTCGTGGTCTCCTCCGGGCCTGTTGGATTCCTTGGGGACGATTGTTATTCACTCGTTGTGCGAAACTATGCGTCATACGAGTTTACCGAAACCCTGTACAATGTCAGTCTGCTCCGAATGCCCAAACGCGGCAGGGGTGTTCTACCTCGTCAACTGCATCTGAACGCGATCTTAGCTGAAACGGAGATTCGACGGGATAGGACACATTTCGGTCCTTATACATATTGAATATGATGTCCGTCTCCGATTACAAACGAAAAGGCTTGTCGCTTTTGCCGACAAACCCTTACCGATTTCCGAATAACTATTTGAATATATTACACCTAAAGTCTAGCCCCGGCCAATCCCCTCCTACCTGAGTACGCTCTCATCGTTCCCATCACCGCTTTCTTCAAGGTAAAGAGTCGTGGCCTCTTTGAGGTTTTCCAACGCTTCCTTCGGGGAAGTGCCCTGGCTTACCGTACCCAATGCCGGACAATCGGCAACATACAAATCATCCTCTTTTGTGATCACCGCGGTTAAATTTCTCGCTGCCATTGGATCCTCCTGGAGAATCATTCGTCGTAACAAAATCCGGCAAATCCACGAAAAATACTGCATTTGGTGACTGTTTATCGCCCTCATTGCGAATATATCATACCGGTCAGCAGTGTGCAATCAGTTTTGTAGACTTGGACACCCTCATCGCAACTGACGGTGAGCAACTGTCGCAAATTGCGACAGTGACAGGGTTTCGGGTTTCCCTTTGTGTCTTTGTGTCTTCGTGTGAGAAAAGCCACCGGTTACTACGAATGGGTGAGGTGACCGTTATCGCCCCATCTCCGCGTCTGCAGCCTTACGCTTTTCGAAAAATGCCCGAACGCTTATAAGCTGCTTCGCGAAGGACGCCGCATCCTCGCCATCACTGAATTCGAGCGCCGATACCGCTGATTTGAATTCCTCATCGCCCGGATCGTCGTCCCCCGACAGAATCTTGTTCAGGCCGATGTAACCCTCGATCATGGCTTGGTAATCCGGATTCCCGCCTTCCGAGTCACTGAATTCTTTCGTCTTTGCAAACACCTTCAACGCTTCATCGTACGACCCTTCCGCGATCAGATGCGCACCAAGAAACCAGTACGTAAACGCCAGCTGAGCGTCGGTCGGATCCAATTCATGCAGTTGCCTTACGCTGTACCGGGCAAATTCAATGCCCTGCCGCATCTGATCGGGCGAAATCTTAACGCCCGGCTCGTCCCAGCCAATCCAGGTGAAGGACGCGGCGTTGGTGGCCATCCTCTTGGCGGCGAATCGGCGCGCTCTCGCTAAATTGTCGTCGATGCCGTCGTGTCCGGATGCCGAAGCCAGACAAAAGCGGATGCCCTCTTTGGCGAAGTGGGTTACCTGCTCCGCGGACTTCGCCTTCCAATAACAGTCGAGCACCAGGTCAACGAATGCCTGGGCGACGCCGGACTCATCCGCGAGTCCAAGCACGAACTCGCTGGCGGCGTAGAGGTCCTTTTCTTTGGTGAGAGACTGGACCGTATCGAAAATCTCCTCGCGCGTCACGGGATCCCGCCTTTGCCTCTAATCACAGCTAATCATACCTTAATCATAATCAATCACAGTCCGGTTGCGCACCATGCCAGAAAGCCATCCAAAGGCATCGCGTTCAGTACATCCGCGGCCGTCAGGCCGCCCTTTCTGCCCACGCCCAGACCGTGCTCCATCTGCTCCAATCCCTCCACACTGTGGGCATCGGTGTTGATGGCGATCTTCACCCCCTTTTCCCTCGCGTATCCGATATGCCGCCAGTCCATATCCAGCCGTCGTGGATTGGCATTCAGCTCAATGGCCGTATTGGCCTCGGCCGCGGCGTCGATGACAGCGTGGTGATCCAGCGGATAACCCTCGCGCGAAAGCAGCAATCGCCCCGTGGGATGACCCAGAATGTGCACGTGGAGATTCCGCACCGCGCGCACGATCCGTTCGGTCGCCTCAACCTCCGTCATACCGAACCTGGAATGCACCGACGCCACGACGACGTCGAACTGTTCCAGAAATTCGTCCTCGAAGTCCAGCCGCCCGTCGCCCAGTATGTCCACCTCGATCCCCTTCAACACACGGATGTCCTGCAGTTCCCCGTTGACGGTGTCAATTTCCTCCCACTGGGCACGAACCCGTTCCTCGGTCAGGCCGTTCGCGTAGGCCGCCGCCTTGCTGTGGTCGCATATCGCGATATATCCGTATCCCAGGCCGGCTGCCGCACTCGCCATCTCCTTCACGTCCGCCCGGCCGTCGCTGTGCCGTGTATGCACGTGCAGCGTCCCGATCAAATCGGCGCGTGATACCAGCCTGGGAAGCGCCCCGCACCCGGCCAGCCGGACCTCGTCTTCCCCCTCACGAAGCTCCGGGGGTATTTCGGACAGACCCAGCGCTTCGAACAGCGCCGCCTCGTCCTCGCAGGGGATTCGACGATCTTCTCCGTCAAACAGTCCGTGTTCGTTCAACTTCAGGCCCCGCTCCTTCGCTCTGTCGCGTACCCGCGCAACGTGCGCCTCGCTGCCCGTAAGATGATGCAACGCACACGGGAACGCCTCATCATGTACCATCCACAGATTCGCGCTCATGCCCGACTGCAACATTACACTCAACCGCGTCTCACCCTTTTCCACAACTTCGTCCACTTCTCCGTACCGCACAAATGCCCCGGCCAGCCCGTCCGGATCCGTTGTTCGCGCCACCAGATCCACGTCCCTGTTCGTTTCCGTGCGCCGCCGAATCGTTCCGGCCACGGCCAACCGGTCTGCCTGGTCCTCCAGAAAAGCCCGAATGGCCTCCGCCTCTTCGCGAGCGTTATGACACAGAAACTGTCCCCGGTGCTTCTGCATATACTGAATTCCGTGCGCGATCCGGTCGGCAGTCTTCCTGCCGAATCCGCTCATCGCCTCCAATTCTCCGGAATCGCATGCTCTGGACAACGCATCTATGTCCATTATGCCCAGTTCTTCGTAAATTGCGCGCACTCGCTTGGCCCCCAGACCGGGAATTTCCGTCATCTCCATCAACCCTTCGGGTACGGACGCCTTCAATTCCTCCAGACCCGGCAAACGCCCGGTCTCCACGAGTCCGGTAATGCGTCCCGCCAGTCCCTTGCCGATTCCTCTGACCGAATCCAGCTTCCCCTCGGCAGCCAGCGTCGCCACGGGTTCCCGCAGCGACTCGATACCCCTGGCCGCATTGGTGTACGCCCGTATGCGAAATCCACCCTCGCCGTTCAACTCCATCAGTGTCGCCATCTCCTCCAGGATTTCCGCGACCTCCCGGTTGTCCATAACCTCCTCCATGATCAGGTTGCGGCCGCCTATTCCGGAGCCGCGACCCGGGTGCTTCCCACGTCATCCAGCAGACGGTTGTTCTTTTGGATATAGTACGGGGTGAGGACAAAGGCAATCATATTCACCAGCAGGCTCAGAATCGCCAGGACCTCGTGCAGGATGGAATAAAACGACCGGCCGGCCTCGCCACCGCTCCACAGCAGGTCCGCGTGCGCCCCGCCGCCGATCATCGCGGTAACCATAATCAGTAAGATACCGAACGTCAGAAGGTAGAAAAAGCTGCCTTTGAATGCGCGAGCCCGGGCCAGAAACTCCGGGGCCAGACCACGCTCCCGCACCTCGGCCTTGATCGCCGAACCCGTTCCCATAAAATAAAACATCGTTGTCGTCTGCGTCAGGACCGTCAGGAACGCGGCCAGAAGCCCCACCTTCAAGTGGGCGCCTACGGAAACCGACATCCAGCCAAAACGGGCCGCGTAACCCATGCCGAAGCTGACCAGCAACAATGGAATATTCACAACGAGCATGCCCAGAATGGCCGCCTGCATCGTTGTCGATTTAACGCCTTCTGAAGCACCTGGCCGTTCTGACTCGGTTCCCACCGTTGACCTCCCGCTAACGAATCCTGAACAGAATACACCCGCCCGCGAAGCTCCGAAACCGGCGCAAACCCCTCATGTTTTCGGTGGACATTTGGGTTGCAGGCTTTATTTTCTAGACCGTTCGCTGGAATATAGATAGAGAAGGCAACCCCGTCAACTTCCACGCCAGACGCCTCAGGATACCACCCATGGCGAAAAAGCTGAATATCGCAATTGCCGGACTGGGCCGGGCCGGATGGTCCAAGCACTTCAACGATCTCAAAGAAGCGCCCGATTTCCAACTCGTCGCCGTAATCGATCCGCTACCGGAACGTCTCGAGGAGGCAGCCGCTCTTTCCGGTTGCCGGACCTACACGACCACGGGCGCTTTCTGGAGAAAAGAACGCCCCGACGTTCTGGTTGTCGCCACCCCCACGAGATTTCACGAACGGCATGCCCGAAAAGCACTCCGTGAAGGCTGTCACGTTATCCTCGAAAAACCGATGACCACCACCCTCAAGTCGGCCGACCGTATTGTCGACGAAGCACAACGGCACGGCCGCCGCGTTCTCGTCTACCAGCCGCATCGCCTTTCTGCCGAAACTCAGATACTCAAAGGGATCCTCAATATCGGGATTCTTGGTCCGGTCTACCTCATCCGCCGGTGTCTGACGCGTTACGTGCGCCGCAACGACTGGCAGAGCCTGCGCAAACACGGCGGCGGCATGCTGAACAACTACGGCGCACACTATATCGACCAGTTGCTCTACCTTTCCGACGCCACGCCCGTTGCCGATATTCGATGCAATCTCTGGGCCGTTGCGACGCGCGGAGACGCGGACGACGTGGTCAAAGTCTGGCTGAAGACCGAGGGAAATCAGCTCCTTGATCTGGAAATCAACCACGCGGCTGTCCTGCCCCATTCACCATGGCACATTTGCGGGCGTTACGGAACCCTCGTACAGTCGGAGAATGCCTTCCATATCCGGTATTACGACCCCGACCGGGCGCCGGAACTGGAAGTGTTCGACGGCGCGGCGCCAGGGCGCAGCTACGACAACCGGGATCGGCTCCCGTGGCAAGAAAAGACCGTGCCGATCCGTCCCGATGCGCAACTCGACTTTTACACAAACATCTACGAGACTTTCGCGCGAAATGCAGAGCCCCATGTCAAGACCCATGAATCCCGCGAATTGATTCGCGTTATCGAACAATGCCGGAAACGGGCTGTTTTCTGAAAGGAGACCGATGCGTAAATCTTCACGTGCTTTTCTCGAAGCCATGCTCAATGCGCCGGGTCCATCCGGGTACGAAGGACCCGTACGTGAAGTCTGGACGGCGGAAGCGAAGAAATACGCGGATAAAGTCACCGTTGACGCGCATGGCAACGCGATTGCGGTACACAACGCCAACGGCAGCCCGCGAATCATGCTGTCCGGACATATGGATGAACTGGGGTTTCAGGTCAATCATATTGACGACGACGGATATATCTACGTCAATACCATCGGCGGCTTCGATACCGGCATCATCCCCGGCAGAAAAGTCCGTATCCATACGTCATCAGGACCCGTACCGGGCGTGTTCGGCAAGAAACCGGTCCATCTGATGACGGAGGACGACCGCAAGAAAACGCCCGGCGTCCACGAACTCTGGATCGACATCGGCGCGGGAGACCGGAAGGAGGCCGGAAAAGTCGTCGACATCGGCGACCCCATCACCTACGATCCCAATTTTGAAATCATCCGTGGAGACCTGGCCGTTTCCCGCGCTTTCGACAACAAGATGGGCGCGTACGTCGCCGCAGAGACCCTGCGCTGCGTTGCCCAGTCCGGGAAAACGTCCGAAGCCGCCCTGTTCGCCGTCGCCACCGTACAGGAAGAAATCGGCCTGCGGGGCGCAAAGACCAGCGCCTACGGTATAGACCCGCACCTCGGCATCGGCCTGGACGTTGCCTGCGCAACCGATCATCCCGACGTCGACAAACGTCGTGACGGCGACCTGAAACTGGACGCCGGCCCCGTTATCGCTCGCGGCGCCAACATCAATCCGGTCGTATTCAAACGCCTCGTGGCCGCTGCACGAACAGCCGATGTGCCTTATCAGATCGAAGCCGCCTCCGGCGGAACCGGAACCGACGCGAACGCAATACAACTCACCCGCGCCGGCGTGGCAACCGGCCTTGTCAGCGTGGCGCTCCGTTATATGCATACTCCCGTGGAAATCCTCTCGCTCAAAGACCTGGACCGAACCGTGTCTCTGCTTACGGAATTCATCCTGGCAATCACCCCGAGAACCCGATTCATACCGTAACCTGTTGGGAAGCCGGAGGCACTATGAAACTCTCCTGCACGTCCGTAATGTTACCACGCTGGGACCTGGACCTTACATTCGACAAACTGGCTGAACATGGGTACGAAGGCATCGAACTTCGCTGCCGCTACAACCCTGGAGACGATGACGAGGATCCCTCATTCTGGGGCCGTCACCTTTCCGGCGTCAACCCGGACAACATTGTTCACAAGGCCGAAGCGATCCGGGCCGCCGAAAGACGTACCGGCATACAGGTAATCGCCCTGGCCCCCAACGTCACGTTGGAAGATACCGACGTCGTGGAAAAACTGTTCCGCGGCGCCGCCACGCTGAACCCGGACAATCCGCCCATGATCCGCATCGGCGCTCCCCGGCACGACCGCACGCAGCCCTACTGGGCACAGTTCCTCAACGCACGAGCGGGTTTCGCGAGCCTCGTTGAAACCGCGCGGCAATACAACGTCAAAATTCTCTATGAAATTCACGTGGGCACCGTCGCCGTCACCTGTTCGCGGGCCATCGAACTGCTGCGAGACCTGGACCCGGAACGTATCGGCGCGATATACGACATACCGAACATGCTGCGCGTGGGCCTGGAAGACACCAGGATGGGCATGGAACTGCTCGGCCCTTATCTCGCCCATTGCCACATCGGCAATGGGCGACCCGTCACCACCGGCCGCGATCGCCTGGGCGCTTTGGATTGGGAATGGGACTTCGCCGACCTTCGGGAAGGCATTGCCGACATCGGCCAGATCATCCGTGACTTCAAAGACGTCGGTTACGCCGGCTATCTCTCACTGGAAGACTTCGGGCCCGGCGACGACGATACCAAACTTGGCGAACAGGGCGAGTACTTGAGGCGGTTGCTAGACGCTTGATCTACACCAGACAAGACTCCGGGGCCGCTCCCCAATCTTCGCGGATATCCCGTATGACCGCACGGGTCCTGGTCCCGTTGCGGATCGGAACGGATTGATCGCGGAATACCTGCAGTGGAATTCACGCAAGGTGTTAAGCCCATCTTGTAGAGGAGCACCTGCGAATGGAAAAGCGCAATTCCGATACGGACCGCATCCGGGTGGGTATCATCGGTGTCGGCAGGGGACAGAGCTTCGCCCGGGGCGCGACCGACGCCGTAGGCATGAAACTCGTGGCGCTATGTGATACCTGGAAGGAGAGACTCGAACAGGTCGGTAGAGAATACGGGGTGGCCACGTACACCGACTACGACCGTTTCCTCGAACATGAAATGGACGCGGTCATCCTGGCGAATTACAGCCATGAGCATGCACCTTTCGCCATCAAGGCCCTTCGGGCGGAAAAACACGTGATGAGCGAAACCGCGGCGTGCAAGACACTCGCCGAAGGGGTTGCCCTGTGCCGCGCCGTGGAAGCAAGCGGCAACATCTACATGTTCGCTGAAAACTACCCTTTCTCCTCGGCAAACCAGGAGTTGCGCCGCCTCTACCGCAGCGGAGAGATCGGAAACGTCACCTACGCCGAAGGCGAATACAACCACGCCGCCGAAGAGAACTGGCGCCTGGGCATCTCTCCGGGCCTGAACCACTGGCGCAACTGGATCCCGCCCACCTACTACTGCAGCCACGCGCTCGCGCCCCTGATGTGCGTCACGGGTACCATGCCCGTTTCCGTCAATGCGCTGTCCATTGTTGAAGAACCCACCCAATCTCCCCACCGGGTGCGCGTGGGAGATCAGGGCGGTCTGATACTGGTCCGGATGGACAACGGCGCCGTCTTTCGAATTCTGGGCTTGCAGCTCAGTTCCATCCACCGCGTGCGCTACGAAATTCACGGCGAACGGGGTCTCATCGCCACCGCCGAGCCCAACCACTGGAGTTGCGTCCGTATTCACCATGAAGATTGGCTGCGCGACAAAGGCCAGCCAGCGGACCGCACCTACACCGCCGACTGGCCCGAACGCGGCGACCTCGCACGAAGGGCCGGCCACGGGGGCGGGGACTTCTGGACGAATTTTCACTTCGCGCGCGCCATCCGATCGGGCCGCCAGCCCTATCTGAACGTGTACCGCGGCGTCGCCATGGCCGCCGTCGGCGTGCAGGCCTGGCGCTCCTGCCTGGAGAGCGGCGCTCCCTATCCGGTTCCCGACTTCCGCAGGAAGACAGCCTGCAGACCCTACGTGGAGGACCACTGGTCGCCCTACCCAGAAGACACCGGGCGCGGCCAGCCCCCTCCCAGCACGCGGGGTTACGTGAAACCGGGCCAGGATGCCATCCGAGGCGCCCGCGCTCGATGGCGCAGGCTCGGGTACGACGGCTGACGCGGGAATTGCTACCGCACGACGGCGATTCTTCCTGCAGCCCACCTGCCATCCGAACCGCGCATGGCTTCCGTGCGCCGGTATAAACGACGGCGTCAATTCCCCATTCCGAGGGACCGTTCAGGCTGCCTGGAATGGGCTTGACTTGCTCAGAATTCGAACATAGGTTGTGGTACTCGAACAGTACGTAAACGCCTGCCCACCCGAATTCTCTCATCTGCTGCCCTATCCGAAATGTCCAGCCGGAATCTAGACGTCGTTATCACGGACTTCATCTCCAATCCCGATCTCGAAAGGGAAATCCTCTACGACGTCGCCGGTGTCCGGGTTCTGAATGCAACCACGGAAGCCGAACTCGCCGGCAGAATCGAAGACGCCGACGCCATCATTGCGTATCACTATATCGCGGTTTCCGGAAGCACCCTCAGACGCCTGCGGCGGTGTAAGGTCATCGCCCGGGGCGGCGTCGGATTCGACAATGTTGACGTCGCCTGCGCCCGAGAACTGGGCATTCCGGTTTGCAACGTGCCCGACTACGGAACCGAAGACGTGGCCGATGCGGCCGTCGGCATGGCGGTTTCAATGATCCGGGGCGTCGCGTTTCTCAACTCCCGTCTGCGCGCTTCCCTGGGACCCTGGTCCCCCTCCCAGGCGGCGCCTCTGCAACGCATCCGTGGCAGCGTATTCGGAATCGTCGGCCTGGGACGGATCGGCACCGCCGCCGCACTGCGCGCGAAGGCGTTGGGCATGGATGTGTGTTTTTACGACCCCTACAAGCCGGACGGATACGCCAAGGCCCTGGGCATACGACGCGTGGAAACCCTGGAGGAAACCCTTGGCCAGGCCTTCACGCTCAGCATCCACTGCCCGCTTACCGACGAAACCCGCCACATAATCAACGCCGAAGCCATCGCTCTGATGCCAGAAGGCGCATACCTTGTGAATACCGCCCGCGGCGCCATCGTTGATACGTCGGCGATCCCGGACGCTGTTGCATCCGGCCGTCTGGCGGGCGCGGGAATCGACGTATTCGAATGGGAACAACCCGAAGAAGACGATCCGCTCATCGAGGCCTGGCGCAACCCCGGCCACCCCGCGCACCATCGCGTGCTTATCACGCCCCATTCGGCCTTTTACTCGGAGCAGAGCCTGACGGATCTGCGCGTCAAGACCGCCGAAACCTGCAGACGGGCTCTGCTCGGTCAGCCGCTTAGAAATATCGTCAACCCCCCGACCATCACGCGACCATAGCCGTTTGGTCGTCGAAGGTCCAAGCGGCGAGGACGTGAAGGCGGCAGGGACCCAACGTCACCATGCAATCTGATCAGAACATCCTCCTGCTCACGGACGGCCCGGGCGGCACCATAGGGGCCGATCTGGACATTCTTTATCCGGACAGGGTCAAACGCCTGGACTTCGTGAATGACGGACACGACGCAGGCGTTCTCGGTCAGCATGAATTCGTAATCACCGTGGTGAATGACGGACGCAACCTGCGGATGCTGGACTACAACGCCGTCACCGCATTCGCGGAATCCGGGGGGCAGGTCATCTCCTGCCTCTTCGAGTACGCGCGCAGCCGCGGCCTGCATTTCAGCAAAACCCACGTGCACGACCGCATCCGTCCCGGGATGCGAATCGAGGTTGAAAGCGACGCGACCCGGGGCTATTCGGTCGGCGATACCGTCTGGTGGTACGGAACCGTCACCAGCGCCCCGGATCAGAGCTATGCCAACCAGATGTTCCAGCGTCAGATCCTGGGCATGGAAACCTCCCCGGACGTCGCCGTTCTGGGCATATCCAACCTGAACAGCGGCGCCGTCATGCTGGAAGAAAGCGTTGGCGACGGCCGCATTGTGGCCATGGACCTCGCGTCGCCGGTGCGCCCATGGTACAATTCCTGGGGGAGCACGAACAAGTATCTTTTCCTGGGCAACGTCGTCAACAACGCCGTTCGTTACGGCAGACACTATCCGGAACGCCTTTCCTACGATGGATTTGTCAACCTGATGTTCGACACCGTGGAACGGTACCCCGACCTCCACCTGGAGGATGAAGGTCGCTCCAGCGACGGCAGGCCGATCTATTCCCTGAACGTCGGCGATGAATCCAACCCCACAATGTTTTTCGGCGCCGCCATACACGGCTGGGAATGGGAGAACTCCTACGGCCTTCTGCGCCTTGCGGAAGTTCTGTGTGAGAATCCGAACGTGGAAGGGTTGAACACCAACGAACTGCATTTCAAGATGCTGCCGGTGCAGAACCCGGGCGGATTCGATCGCTTCACCCGCCAGAACTCCCGGGGTGTCGACCTGAACCGCAATTTCGACTGCAACTGGGACGCCTTCCACTATGCGCAGGACGTGCGGACGCCCTGGGACTACAATTACATGGGTACGGAACCCGCATCCGAGAGGGAGACCCGGATCATCCAGCGCCTCATCGACCGATGCCGGCCGCTCTGCGTGATCGACTTCCATACGGCCGACTACATTATGATGCTGCCCCACAAGGGAGACGGGGAGCTGCTTGCAGCCATTCATGCGGACATCCGAGATCGCCTGAAAAACCGTTACCTGACTCAGAAGCCGTACGCCGGCGCGTACCAGCAGGTCAACATGGATCGCATCACCGATTTCCGTCCGCCCGAACCCTATTGCATCTCCTATGCGGCCGAACGCGGCACGCCCGCCGCCTTCCTCATCGAAATGTCCGGTAATCGCGACGACGTGCACGCCCTCGTCATGAACACGGACACGGTCGTCGAAGTCTGCCTCGCGGCCGTCAAGCAGTGCCTGCGAACCAGAATCTCGCGGCCCGGACACGAACGTTAACGGCCGATTGTAAACCCGGAACCATCAGCAGGCTCCTTTCCGTGCGGTAAAAAGGGGCCGAGACGTTTCAAAGGAGGCCCACCGTGAAAATCACCGACATCGACCTCTTCGAAGTCGAGATCCCGCCCATTCCGCCCATTGCCAGATACCATCCCAAAATCTATTCAATCACACTTTGTCGCGTCCATACCGACGGCGGCATCGAGGGCATCGGCGAATGCCAGGGCGAGCCGGCCCTATTCGCGGAAAGAGCCGCCGCGCTCACCGGACAGGACCCTCTCTCCCTGGATCCGTTTGCACAGCCCGACCCCTTCGCCTGCGCGCTCCTGGACATCGCCGGACAGGCCTACGGTATTCCTCTCTACCGCTTTTTCGGAGAGAAAGTCCGCAACCGCATCCCCGTCTCCTACTGGTCCTGCGCCATGCAACCCGAGGAGACGGCGGCCGAAGCCGAGGTCGGTGCAAGAATGGGCTTCACCAACCACAAACTCAAGGCGCGCCCCTGGAACATCGTGGAAACCGTCCGCCTCATTAAGGAAGCCGCGGGGCCCGAATACACCGTCGGCGTAGATCCCAATACCGCGTTTCAGCGCCCCGGCGTCGCCGCACGTCTTGCGGGAGAACTTGAACCGTTCGGTACGGTCGCCAACTTCGAAGATCCCGTACTCAAGAATAACCTGGACTGGTATCGCCTCCTGCGCGAAAAAACCCATATTCCCATCGCGTTACACCTTGGCGCGCCGGGAGACGTGCTGAAAGCGCTGAAGGCCGAATGCATCGACTACGTCAACCTGGGGGGGCCGGCTCAGCAGGTGAAGAAAGCCGCCGTCCTCGCGGAGGCCGACGACGTCCCCTGCTGGGTGCAGATGGGCGGCCTGTGCCTGGGCGTCCTCGCCGCCTATTCGGTGCACGTCCAGGCAACCGTTCCCAATGCCACCCTGCCATGCGACGAACTACCGTTCACCCGCGTGGCCGACGTTGTGAACGGCGCCCTGGTCGTAGAGGACGGACACTTCATTCTGCCCGAAACGCCCGGCCTCGGCGTGAAGCTGGATATGGCGACGGTAAACAAGTACCGCACCGGCTAGTGTTCCGTCCCGGAAATTTCTCACCCTTCGGCTATCTATTTCCACGACAGAACGCCATTCGTCAACCGCAATCGGAGGAAAACCATGCTCCAACTCGCACAAACCGTCCTGGCGCTGTACGGCCTCCTGCTGATCGCGGGCGGCATCATGGGCAAGTTCAAATCGGATAGCTCAGTTTCGCTTTTCGCGGGCGGCATCAGCGGCCTGGTCGCGCTCTACGCTTACTGGACCGGAAGGACCGATCCCGCGACGGGGTTGCTCATCGGCCTGATGCTCTCCCTGCTCCTTACCGGGATTTCGTTGAGTCGATTCATCAGGACCCGAAAGCTGATGCCGGCGGGATTGTTGCTTATCGCCAGCATCCTGACGGCCGCGCTTGTGTCATATTCGCGAAATCAGCTCGCCGGGACCGTTTCCGTCTGAACCGTGAGGACCACGACCATGAAGATCACCGAAATCCAGGTCCGGGAAGTCTCGGTTCCACGCATCTACACGACACATGCCGCGGATCCGCAGGGCCTCCAGCCCGGGGAAGACCTCAGCCGATCCAGATATCAGATCCTCGAATTCTTCACGGACACGAACCACGTCGGATTGGGCGAAGTCCCGGACATCGCGGACAGGATGAATCCCCTCCGGGCCAACGACCTGCGCGATCTCCTTTTGCGTGTGTTGAAAGACGGTGATGTCGCCAACAGAAACGCCCTTCTCGCCCGCGTCGCCGCGGAACTGCCGGCCGGCATTCACCCGGAACTCCGGGGTCTCACCCTGTTCGGCGTAGAGATCGCTCTTCTGGACCTTGCCGGAAAACACTACTGCGCCCCCCTTTATGAACTCCTGGGCGGGCGCCGTCGCGAACGGGTTGACGTCTGCTGGGTGGCCTATATGCGACGAGCCGTCTCGCGGGACGAAGAGCTCAACGCGCTTGAAGATGAAATCAGCACCAAGGTCTCCCAGGGACTTCGGGCCTTCAAGCTCAAGGTCGGAGAGGATCATTCACGCGATCTGGACCGCATCGCGCGAATCCGGCAGGTGGCTGGACCCGAGGTCTATCTCAGAGTCGACGCCAGCGGCGCGTGGGAGGAGGACGAGGCCATTGAAAAAATCCGGGACATGGCCGCCGCAGGCGTCGACGCCTGCGAGACGCCGGTGGTCGCCGTAAACCGCGCCGTTGCCAACGACAATCCCGAACGAATCAACGAAAATGCCGATGAAGCGGCCTGCTCGCTCGCCCGCGTTCGTAAACAGACTCCCATCCGGATTATCGAACACGTGGCCGATCTCAACGATGGCTTCTCAACGGCTCTCGTACGCCACCGGGCGGTTGACGTCTTCAACGTCATCCCCTCCCAGGCCGGCGGCATCCTGCGCAGTCAACGCCTGATCCATGTCGCGCAGACAGCCGGAATCCCCGTGCTATTGGGCAGCACCGTGGAGATGGGCCCGGGCACCGCCGCTTTTGTCCACCTCGCCGTGGCTTCACGGAACGTCACCGTCCCCTCCGACCTGGTTGGCCCGGGCCTTCTGGTGGACGATATCTGCACAACACCGTTCAGGTACCGGAACGGCGCGCTCGAACCCTTCGAGGGACCCGGCCTGGGTGTTGAATTGGACGAAGAGAAGATGAATCAGTGGGCGGTCTGATACCACACGCTGCATTCATGAGGATGCAGATTCCCGGACGCCGAAACCCAACCCCTCGTCTTCACAGAACTTTCTCAATTTACGTATCGCGCCGCCCACCTGCCGCCCCCCGCGCGTAATGCCGAACAGGTGCTGGCTGACCACGCGCCGGGAGATCCCCATAATCCCGGCAATTTCCCGCTGCGTCTTGCCGTGGCAGAAGTACAGCAACGTCGCCTCTCTCTGTTTCTCCGTCAGGCAACCCGGTACCGCCTCGAGAATCCGGAATGTCACTTCCGCAACCCGGTCCTCCCACGCGTACCGCAGACGTCGATCATCGCCCGACTCAAACCAGAGACCGTCCTCGCCAGACATCTTTTCCAGTTCGCACTGATTCAGCCGTACTTCCCAGAAATCGGAATTGTACATTAACTCAATCATATCCTCCGTGTGACGATGAGCCACACCTGTGGGTACACAAAAAGCCGCGGGGACAAACCCTACCCGCGGCTCCGGAGGGGCAATCGAGTTACAAACAAAACGGCTGTGAAACCGTCAGAAACGCTCAGGAGGCGGATAGGTTACGTGGAAGATTGCGGTCAGCCTCATTTTTCGCCTCCCTTCTGCAAATACAAAGAAGGGTGAAAACTTCACGCGCCATCCGGCGCAATCAATACAATTAAATCGGGCGCTTGCATTATACACATTTGCGGATGCACTTTTCGATGCTAATCGTCGTCCTTTGCGCTTTCCAATTGCGACTTTCGCCTTCTCAACGATTCCCACCAGTCCATCAGTTCCCGGATCCGCTGCTCGTATCCCCGATCGGAGGGACGATAATAGGCCCGGCCCTCCAGATTTTCCGGCAAATGGCTCTGCGCCGCGAACCCGTCGGGATCGTCGTGTGCGTAACGATATCCCCGTCCGTATCCCAATTCCTGCATCAGGCCCGTTGGCGCATTTCTGAGGTGCATCGGCACGGGCAGATTCGGCTGTTCCACGACATCCTTCCGTGCTTCACCGTAGGCCTCGTACACCGAATTGCTCTTGGCTGCAGTGGCCAGGTAGACGGCTGCGTGCGCAATGGCCAGGTCGCCCTCGGGGCTGCCCAGAAAATCGTACGCGTCCTTTGCGGCCAGCGCAATCGAAAGCGCCCTGGGGTCCGCGTTCCCAATATCCTCCGACGCGAACCGGACCATCCGCCGCAGGATATAGTGCGGGTGTTCGCCCGATTCCATCATACGCACCAGCCAGTATAGCGACGCATGCGGATCGCTGTCCCTCAGGCTCTTGTGAAGCGCCGAAATCAGATTATAGTGTTCCTCGCCGCTCTTGTCGTACAGAAACGCCTTGCCGCCCATCGCCGCCTTGACAGACTCCGCTGTCAACCGTTCGCCCGTCCCCACCGATGCCGAGGCCATTTCCAGCACGTTCAGGGCGCGGCGGGCGTCCCCCTCGGCCGCGGTCGCAATGACCTCAAGGGCATCCTCGTCGGCGGTCGCCTCCGGCAGCCCGCGCCCGTCGCCGGCAAGCGCGGTATTCAGAATTTCGCATATTGCCGGGACGTCCAGCAGATTCAATACAAATACCTGCGTCCGCGAAAGCAACGCCGCGTTCACCTCAAATGAGGGATTTTCGGTCGTGGCCCCGATCAGATTAATGGTGCCGTCTTCGACATGCGGTAGAAATGCATCCTGTTGCGCCCGGTTGAAGCGGTGAATCTCGTCGATGAACAGGGTGGTCCGCCTCCCCAGCCGGCGTTCCCCTTTTGCGCGCGCGACGACCTCCCTCACCTCCTTTACACCGGAGGTGACTGCGCTGAACGCTACAAACCGACTCTCCGTGGACTCGGCCACGAGACGCGCCAGCGTGGTCTTACCCGATCCGGGCGGTCCCCAGAAGATCATCGAAGGCGCCCGGTCGTCTTCAATCAACTTGCGAAACGGAGCTTCCGGCGCCGTGAGGTGATCCTGCCCGCGCACCTCATCCAGGCAGCGGGGTCTCATCCGGTCTGCAAGCGGCGCCTCCGGTTCCAACGCGGCAAACAGGTCATCCCCACCCATACTTTCTCCTCGGCCGGGTCGACAGCGATTTCAACTTTCGCACAAGGACCCTCTCGTTTACGCGGTAAGCGAATATCTCTTCGCCGTTGACGTGCACCACCGGGACCCGCTCGTTGTATTGCGCAACCAGTTCCGGATTACCGTCGACGTCGACGATCTCAAACCGAAACGAGACACGCCGCCCGGCCGCCTCGATGCGCCTTTTCGCGATTTCACACAAATGGCAGTCGTTTCTGGAATAAAGACTGACCACGGGGAGGTTATCGGACATCGGAAATGACCACGTGTTTGCCGCCTCGAAAACAGGCGGAGGAAATGGTACGATGAAGGACAGGATCCGGGAAAAAGTTAACGTGAAACCCGGCACCCGTCAAGCGGAAAGGGCACGTCGATCCCGGCCCTGATTTCTCTTGTCCCCCATCCGATAAACCATATCTTTAGGCGCCCCGACCCACCGGGGCCTTGCCACGGGAGGCTCCCCGGGAAGCCATCGACAATAGGGCGTTCCCGTTCCACGGCCGGATCTGACAGCAGTAGAGCGTATCGGAGAACCCTGAAATGGGCGAGGCGGAAATTCGCGACCGTTACGGGTGGGCGGAAATCGACCCCGCCGAACCGGTGACGGCCGGCGCCACGGGTACCTGGAGAATCATCTATCACGCCGGCAGATACGGCGTGGATGACGGCGGCGTCATAAAAATCGCCTGGCGCGACGTGAGCGACTGGCAGGCGCCCCAGTTCGCCGATCCGGCCGCGCCCGGGTTCGCCTCGGTATCCACCACGGGACCCGCGTCGCTGGGCCCCGCCTTTGAGAAGCAGCGCTACGTGCGGCCGTGGCGCTTGTGTACCACCATCGACGTCTTCGACGACTCTCTTTCCGAAGGCGACACGGTCACCCTCACCCTGGGTGACACCTCCGGCGGATCTCCAGGCGTCCGCGCGCAGACGTTCTGCAAGGAACGATTCGAGTTTCGTGTGGCGGTCGACTGGTGCGGCACCTGGGTCTACGTGGAAGTGCCCTCGCCCGCGGTGCCAATCATCAGCGGCGGTCCACACAAGCTGGTAGCCCTCTGCGCCTCGGAAACCCACCCCGGGGAATGCGCCTGGGCCGGCCTGAAGGCCGAGGACGTCTGGGGAAATCCATGCCGGGACTACACCGGCGAAGTCATTGTGGATGCCGACGGCCTTACCGGGCTCCCGGAGACGTTCCGATTTCGACCCGACGACCTCGGAACCCGTCGGTTTGAAAACGTCGTCGCGCCCATAACCGGGGTTTTCCGCATCCGGATCGAGGACAAATCCCTGGACCTGAGAGCGGAAAGCAACCCGCTCCGTTGCGTTGAATCCGGGAAAGGGTACCGGCCGTACTGGGGCGACCTGCACGGACAGAGCGAAGAAACCGTGGGGACAAACCCCGTGTCGTCGTACTTTCGTTTCGCCCGGGAATCCGCCTTTGTCGATTTTGCAGGGCATCAGGGTAACGATTTTCAAATCACCGAAGCCGTCTGGGAGGAAATCCAACACCAGGCGAATATCCAGAACGATCCCGGACAATTTGTCGTCTTCGTCGGCTACGAATGGTCTGGAAACACGCCGGTCGGCGGCGATCACAACGTGTATTATCCGGGCGACACCGGTCCCCTGCACCGCTCCAGCCATGTCCTGATTCCGGACAAATCCGACGACGATACGGATTGCCTGCACGTAACCGACCTGTACAAAGCATTGAAGGGCACGGACGCCCTGCTTGTGCCGCACGTGGGCGGCCGCTACGCCAATCTGGACTGGCACGACCCCGAATTCGAGCGCCTGGTGGAAGTCTACTCCGAGTGGGGCGAATTCGAATGGTTCCTCAAGTGGGCCCTCGAAAACGGCTATCGGGTTGGATTCACCGCAGGAAGCGACGACCACAAGGGCAGGCCCGGCGCCGCGTACCCGGGCAGCGGCTCCTTCGGGGTTTACGGGGGCCTCACGTGCGTCTTCGCAACCGAACTCACACGACGCGGCCTGTGGCAAGCTCTGAAAGCCAGGCGCTGTTATGGCACCACGGGCCAGCGGATCCTGGTGAACGTCACCGCCGACGGGCACCCGATGGGCTCTGACTTTCAGGCGTCGGGTCCGCCTGAAATCGCCGTTGACGTGATCGGCACCGCACCCATCGAACGCGTGGAAATATTCAGAGGCCTGAACCCCGTATACAGCTTTCCCGAGACAATACCCCGCGAGAAAGACAGGATCCGCATCGCCTGGTCAGGCCAGCGAATCCGTGCGCGCAATCGCCTGGTTCGCTGGGATGGCTGCCTCACCCTCAATCGGGGACGCATACGCCACGCCGAAGGATATGCCTTCGATTCGGCGTCTGAAGGGATTCAGGCAGTTTCAGACCATTCCGTGACGTGGAAGTCCGTAACGACGGGTGACGCCGACGGTGTCATACTTACCCTTGACGCCCCGCCGGAGGCTACCATCGACTTCAGGACGGACATCCTGTCCCATTCTCTCACGCTTCAGGAAATCGCAGGGGGGCCTGTCCGGATTCCCGCGGGCGGAATCGACATCGCCGTTGTCTTCGAACAGGCGCCCGACGGCGCCAGGCACGAAGCAAGCTTCACCTACCGGGAGTCCGAACTGCCAGGTGGCTGTCATCCGTACTGGGTGCGGGTGACCCAGACCGACGGTGCAAAAGCCTGGACAAGCCCCATATATGTCACCGTGTGAACCTGTTCCCGACGACCGCGTCAATATTCACAAGGATGCGCCCGACTCGTTCACGAACGGCGCATCAGGTTCCTGCAACCGAAAATCGACATATAGAAAAAAACCCTTGACCTGCACCCGACCGCCTTATATTATCGAACCCGTGTACCCACGAACCTCGAGCGTTTGAAGGGGGGACGTTATAAGTGTCAGCCACATTTGAGGAGGCCGCTGTCGTCGGCCAGCCCGAAGCCGACGCCGCAGCCGTCAACATATTAAAAAAGGGAGGTAATGCCGTTGATGCAGCCGTCACGGCCGCCCTGCTCGCCTGCGTGGTCACGCCGCACCACACGGGAATCGGCGGCTACGGTGGCGCTCTCATGATTTATATGAACGGGGAGATCGGCTGCATCGACTTCAACACCGTCGCTCCCGGGGCCGCCACGAGCAGAATGTTCCAGGTTGCCCGGTCCGACGGACGCTTCGGGTCGTTGGTCAGGAGTCGGGCCAACGAGATCGGCTGTCTCGCGATTTCCGTACCCGGCGTACTCGCCGGCCTGGCCGCGGCTCTTGAAAAATATGGCAAAATACAGCTGGATCAGGCGCTTGCTCCGGCCATTCGGGCCTGCAAGAACGGCTTTCGGGTTTCGCCCGAGTACGCGGACGCCGTCGGAGCGAACGAAAAACGCATCCGCACGTTCCCGGACACCGAAAGGCTGCTGCTGGTCGACGGTTCGCCGCCAACTACCAGTGACAGGGCAGCCAATCCGAGTTTGGGGCGGATCCTCGAACAGGTCGCCAAGAACGGCATCGATGAGTTCTACCGGGGAAGAATCGCAGGCAGAATTGTCAAATACATCCAGGAAAACGGCGGCATACTGACGGAAGACGACTTCGCGAACTACCAGGCCCGCCACGTCGAACCCGCCCACACCTCGTGTCTGGGTTACGACCTATACACCGCTCCCCTTTGTTCCAGCGGCCTCACCGTACTTCAAATGTGCCGCGTTGCCGAAGTGGCCGAACTGGATCTCTGGGCTCGCGACGCCGCGCGGCTCGCCCACGGCATGACCGAAACCATCCGCGCCGCGTGGCTGGACCGCTACCGGTATTTCGGTGACCCCGGATTTGTCAAGGTGCCGCTCGAAACCCTTACGTCAGATATTCAGATCGGAGCAACGGGCCGTGAGATCGCAGATCACGTGTCGGAAGGCACACGCGGGCAGGCGCTGTTACGCCCGCTCTCTTACGGCGGCACGACCCACATCTCCGTCGTAGACCGCGACCGCAATATGGCTTCCCTCACCCTTACACACGGTCCCGGTTTCGGCTCATTTGTCACCGTCCCCAGAACAGGACTGATCATGAATGCCGGCATGTCCCGCTTCGACCCCGGCTCCGGCCTGCCCAACTCTGTGGACGCGGGCAAGTCGCCCATCAACAACATGTGCCCCATGCTCATACTCAGCGACGGCGAACCCATGATGACACTTGGCGCGTCGGGAGGCACCCGCATCCCGTCCTCCCTGTTTCAGGTGCTCGCACGGCGTCTGGTGCTCGATGAGGACCTGGACTGGGCGGTCAGTGCGCCAAGAGTGCACTCCGAAGGCAACGAATGGGTCACGCTGGAAGAAGGGTTCGGAGAAATCGCGCCCAACTACCTGAAGTCGGAAGTCAAATACACGCTGGGCAGGGGCAGCGCGGCCGCCCACGTCAGAGCCATCGAAATCACCGAGGACGACGAACTTCTCGCCACGCTCGATCCCAGAATCCGGGGCAAAGAAAAAGGGATTTGACGAGCCCGGGAGCACTCATCGCTCGATCCGGAGACGGCTACAGGCGCCAGAGGGTTGCATTGGTAACCCGAATTTCCGGAAAAAATGACAGCAAATACTTGAAAAACAAGGATATGTGTCCCGAATGAAGACATTTCCCTTTGGCAGCGGCCGTCCCGACCCGACGTCCTTTCCCAATCGGGGCCTGGCAGAAGCCGCCATGCGCATTCTGCCGGAGCTGGGCGATGAACTGGCCTGTTATCCCGGTTCGCTGGGATACGAACCTCTCAGGAAACTGATGTCTCAGAGGTTCGCGCACCGGGAAGGCGTTGCCCTGCCCGTCGATCAGGTTGTCCTCACCACGGGCTCCATGCAGGCGGTTACGCTGATGGCGCAGGTATTCGTCGAGTCGCCCGGCGACGTGATTGTGCTCGAGGAATACTCATACTCGGGCACCCTGGGCGCCTACCGTAAAGAAAAGGCGGAACTCGTCGGCATCCCGTTGGATGAGTACGGCATGCGGATGGACGCCCTGGAAGGAACACTGGGCGACCTGGTTTCCCGGAACAGAAAACCGAAATTCATCTACACTCTGCCAACCTACCAGAACCCCACGGGTTCGATTATGCCGCTCGGCCGGCGGCGTGAACTGCTGGCCATTGCAGGCCGTTACGGTATACCGGTGGTTGAAGACCACTGTTACGCCGACACCGTTTACGAAGACGATCACCAACCCGCCCTGTGGACACTCGAGCATGAGACGCCGGTGATCCACATCGAATCCCTTTCCAAAATCCTGGGGCCTGGAGTCCGTCTGGGTTATCTTGCAGCGCCTCGAGATCTGCTCGACCAGATTCTTCAGTATCGGCGGGACGGAGGCACAAGCGCGCTCAGCGCCGCCATCGTCTGCGAATATTTCAGAGAGAAACTCTGGCCGCACGTAGACAGGATCAACGCCATCGTCAGGGAAAAACGCGATCTGATGTTTCACGCGCTGTTGCGTTTCCCGGACGCTTTCGAGTGGTTCAGCCGGCCCAAGGGCGGTCTCTTTATCTGGGTCAAGTTGCCCGACGCCACCGACACCGTTGCCTGTGAACAGCTTGCCGAGTCAATGGGCGTCGACTACGCGTCCGGCAAAGCCTTCCACGTGTACAATATGGACGTGCCGTACATCCGACTCGCGTTCGGTTTTGCAACACACGACGATATCCGCAAGGGCATACCAATTCTGGCCGACTGTATTAGAAACAGCCGGAAAACGCCGGCTTGAACGCATCACTCGCAGCCCGTACGGAGGAGGTCCTGGATTGAATACACATGCCACGGTGCCCCGACCCGCGCCAATTCCCGGTGTCAGGCACCTGATCGCCGTAGCCAGCGGCAAGGGCGGCGTGGGAAAATCCACCACGGCCGCCAATCTCTGCGTGGCGCTTGCACAGCAGGGCGCCGCGGTGGGTCTCATGGATGCGGACATCTACGGTCCCAATGTTCCCATCATGATGGGCGTAAACGAAACACCGGACATAGACGCGAACGGCGGCATTGTTCCCCTTGAACGTCACGATGTAAAAATGATCTCCCTGGGTCTGATTACCGAAGCGGGCGCCCCGGTGATCTGGCGCGGTCCGATGCTGGCCAAAATGGTGATACAATTCCTCCGGGACGTAGCCTGGGCGCCTCTGGACTTTCTTGTCATCGATCTGCCGCCTGGAACGGGCGATGTCCAGCTGACCCTGATTCAATCCGCCCGCCTGGACGGCGCCGTTATTGTCACAACGCCGCAATCCGTGGCGCTCGAGGACGTACGTCGCGGCATCCAGATGTTCAACACGGTGGACGTCCCGGTTCTTGGTATCGTCGAAAACATGAGCGTGTACATATGCGGCAACTGCAATACTCAAACCGACATCTTCGGGCAGGGCGGCGGCAAAGAAATGGCTGCGGAATATAGCGTGCCGCTTCTTGGCGAAATCCCTCTGGACATGCGGATACGCAGGGGCGGAGATACCGGCGCTCCAATTACAGCCTCCGACCCGGATTCCCCGATCTCCCGGCGTTACGTCGAAATCGCGTCAAGCGTCAGAAAGGCCGTGGAAAGATAGCGTTTCGGACAATCATCCGGTGCAGCGGAATCCCGCGCGCGCCGGCCCTCCGTAAGTCGTGGAATCGTCCGTACAGGAAACAGGATAACCCGGGCGCAAACGGACGGTGCGTCCGGCCTGAACTTCCCGGTACCAGACCAATATACGGACCCCCGCTCGCCTGGGCCGTCGAATTTATGACGGCCCAACGGCTTTTTACGAAACATCCGGGCTGTCTGGGGAGTCAAAGACTGTGGTAAATTTCACCTTGAACAGGCGCCGCCTGAACGGATGGTAAAATAGAAACCCGGGAAAGGGCTCGGAAACCGTAACCGGGCCCACGCCCGCTAACGTTCCCGCCGCACGAGGTCCTCAATTGCACTTGCTGCCGCGGGATGGCCGCATATCGCCCACAAGGATTTACGGATGACGGAAATACGGATTTCAAAATATCTTGTTGTACTGGCCGCGGTTTTTGCCGGCTACGCACTCACGGGGTGCGGTGGCGATAAAGCCAAGGGAGAAAGTAAAACCGAAGCCGCGGCCGATTCCACAAAGGTCGACTCGACGGCGGTAGACACGGCCAAAGTCTCAAAGAAGAAAGAGAAACAGACGCCGGAGGGCGTGCCCGTAAAGATTCATCGCGTTCAACAAGGGCCGATTTCCTCATACATGGTTTACAACGCAAAGGTCGAGGCCAAAGAGACCGTGGACGTTTACGCCCACGGAACCGGGCTCGTCAAACGCGTGCTGGCCGAAGAGGGCGATCGGGTCGAAGTGGACCAGGTCCTCGTCCACCTTGTCGACCGCGAACTGAAGCTCTCTGAAGCGGAAGCCAAAATCGCATACCTTAAATTGGAGAGCAACTTCAAACGTCGCAAGGAAATCTATTCCAAAAACCTGCTCTCCAAACAAGACTACGAAGGTGACGGATTCGACCTGGAACAGGCCAAAATTCAGTGGCAACGCGCCCAACTCAACCTGGATCACGCGTTGGTCCGATCTCCTATAACCGGGGTCGTGGCCGAACGGATCGTGAAATTGGGCGACCGTATCGGACCGTCAACCAAGCTCTATGTTCTGGTCAACATGCACAACCTGATATCCAGAGCACACATACCCGGGGGAGAACTGCGTAACGTCTCGGTCGGACAGCTCGCCCGCATCACGACAAATCTCATGCCCGATGTTAATTTTCCCGGTCGCATTATTCGCATCAGCCCGGTTGTCGATCCGAACAGCGGCACCTTCAGGGTAACACTGGCAATTGACGACGACGCCGGCAGCTTGCGTCCAGGGATGTTCGTCACGACGCGGATCGTTGCCGCCACCCACGAACAGGCTTTTCTGGTGCCCAAACGCGCCATCGTCTACGATGACGGGCATCCTCATGTGTTCGTGGTTCAGGACAGCACCGCACGTAAAGTTCAGCTCGAACTGGGGTTTGAAGACACCGAAAACCTGGAAGTTCTCAGCGGCGTCTCGCAGGGCGACAGCATCGTGGTCGTGGGCCAGAATGGCCTCAAGGACCTGGCCAGAGTCCGGGTGATCGAGGGCAAAGGCCTGCGCATTCCGGCCAAACCGGATACCACGGAGCAAAAGGCCCGGGAAACCCAGGAATAAGGCACACACCGAGGTAGTAACGGCCCAGGTGCGCCCGCTGCGCGTCGACGCGGCTGATTGAGGACTCAGAAAATATGGTTGACGACTCCGCAGGCGCCGATTCACGAAATTCCCTTTCCCGATCCAGGACGCAGATCTCCCGCACTTTCGAAATAACCACCCGCAGGCCGGTGGCCATTTTTATGGTCGTCCTCGCCATCGCGGTCTTCGGCTATATTTCCTACCAGCAGCTGCCGCTCACCCTGATGCCGGACATTTCCTACCCCACCCTCACGATCCGCACGGACTATCCCGATACCGCGCCCGAGGAAGTCGAAAACCTGATCTCAAGGAAAATAGAACAGCGGCTGGGGGTTGTCAACAATCTGGCGAGCATTGTATCCATTTCCCGTGCCGGGATGTCGGACGTCATCCTGGAATTCGGCTGGGGCACGGATATGAACGACGCGGTACAGACCGTGCGGGAAAACCTGGACCGGCTGGGCCTGCCGCGGGGCGTCAATAAACCGCTGATATTGCGTTACGATCCCACGCAGGATCCCATAATGCGTATCGGTCTCTACGGCGATGCCGATTTATATGCGCTCCGGCTTATTGCCGAAGAAGAAGTCAAGCAGGCGCTGGAGGCAATGAAAGGGGTCGCCGCGGCCCGCGTCCACGGCGGCCTCGAAGAAGAAATCCGTGTCGAAATCAACGAACGGCGACTCTCCCTGATAGGGCTCGGCATCGGCGACATCAACCGGCGCCTCCGCGAAGAGAACGTCAACCTCGCCGGCGGCAGTCTGTTGGACGGGCAGACCCAGTACATGGTTCGCACCCTGAACGAATTCCGGACGGTCGACGAAATCCGCGATCTCGTCATCGGACAGAAAAACGGCGCAGACATCCGGCTCAAAGACGTCAGCGACATTGTCCGCAGCCATAAAGACCGTGAGATCATCACCCGTGTAAACGGCGTGGAGAGCGTGGAAATCGATATCTTCAAAGAGGCCGACGCAAATATCGTCGCCACCGCGCAGCGGGTTCGGGATCGATTGTTCGGCACGCGCGAGCAACTGGCCTATGTGAAACGACTCAAAGCCGGAGAAATCAAACGGGCCGAGGCCACGGACCGGCGCGCCCAGGTGCGGCAGTTTGTCCAACTCAAGGAAATGACCGGCTTTATCGCCTTTTCCCTGCCGGAAGGACTGCGGGTGGAAGTACTGTCCGATCAGTCACAATTTATCAAACGATCAATCGACGAAGTCAAACAGACAGCCATAATAGGAGGCATTCTTGCCATCCTGGTGCTTTATGTCTTTCTGCGAAATCCCTCACATACCGGCATCGTGAGCCTGGCTATCCCGATCTCGATCGTCGCCACGTTTGCTCCCATGAAAATATTCGACGTCTCTTTAAACATTATGTCTCTGGGAGGCATGGCGCTGGGTATCGGTATGCTTGTCGACAACTCCATTGTCGTGCTGGAGAGCATCTTCCGGTGCCGGGAAGAAGGAGACGACATCGTTACGGCAGCGGTCCGAGGCACCGGCGAAGTCGGGGGCGCTGTCTTTGCCTCCACGCTCACCACGGTCGCCGTCTTTTTTCCGATTGTCTTCGTCGAAGGCGTGGCCGGCCAGGTCTTTGGCGATATGTCCCTTACCGTGGTCTTTTCGCTCGTGGCGTCACTCGCTGTCGCACTCTTCTTCATTCCGATGCTGGCTTCCCGCCAAATCCGGATCGCCGGATCCGGCAGCGGACGCACCGGCTCGTCCGTCGGCGACATGTTCAACTCGGAATTGCTGCAGTTCAAGTCCCTCGCCCGGCTCAAGAAACTTGCAGGCGACCGGTCACGGACACGCCTTCCGGCCCTGGTGCTTAAGGCCCTCGTTTATGTGCCATGGCTGGTTATGGAATTTATCTGGCGCACACTCTGGGTCCTGCTCGCGATCCTGACTGTCATTCTGAAGGCGGTCTGCGTGGTCCTGGCCCCCATCCTGTATTTTCCCGTTGCCGCCCTTGTCCTGAAGATCCGGAAAAAACCCGCGCATGCCTGGCGAGACCTATGCGCGTGGTCCAAAAACCCGACCCCGTTCGGATCCGGAATTGCACAGGCCATCTGGCACGACCTGCTGGTTTTCAACGCCCCGGTCCTGCTTGGCGAAGGCCTCGCGGGCTGCGTGCGATGGACGTGGAGCGCCGGCAGACGCACGTGCAAATGGCCGATGCGCGGTCGGGGTCTCGCTATTTTCCTGCGTGTTCCTGCGGCCTTCGCGGGCGTTCTTTCTCTTTGCCTGCTCCTCGTGCTCGGGCCTGTCTACTTCGTTCTGCGATATATCATCTTCCAGACGGTATCCCTGTCGGGCAAGCTGCTGATCCTGCTTCTGATGGTTACCTTTCCGGCCGGAGTGACGGCCGTGGCGCTGTTGGCCGCCATCGCCATACCCCTGCTCACGCCCGTTATTCACGTCTTTGAAGTCGGCTTCGGCGCCATCAACCGGGTCTATCCTTCCGTCATCCGCTGGGCTTTGCAAAACCGCCTCACCATCATCGTCATGGCCATCCTGCCACTCTTTCTGTGCTGGTACGTCCTGGTACCCCGCATCGGCCGTGAACTCATCCCGGCCGTTCACCACGGTGAATTCGACCTGGAACTCTCCATGCCGGTGGGTACGCCCCTGGAACGCACCGAGAAGACCGTAGCCGATGTCGAATCGAGGATTCTGAACGAAACTGGCGTTGCACGGATTGCGACCATCGTGGGCGTGGACAAAACCTCAATTTCCACCTCCGACCAGGGAGAACATACCTCGAGGGTCACCATCGTTGTCTCCGACGAAACTGCAAACGGCGCCGACGACCTGGACCGGCTCTGGCAAGACGTCAGCACGTATCCAAAAAGAGTCTGGGCTGGCATTTCCGGCAATACGTTGCTGGCGAAACGCGAGTCCGATCTCATGACCCGGTTACGGGACAGTCTGGGCGATATCCCACAGGTTACGGTCGACTTCTCACGTCCGGCCCTGTTTACTTTCAAAACGCCGGTAGAGTTGGAAATCCGAGGCTACGACCTCGGCATTCTCGCCAGTCTGGGGCGGAACGTGGAACGCGCCCTTTCGGGAATTCCCGGGTTATACGATGTGAAATCCAGTCTCCAGCGTGGGAGTCCGGAAGTACAGATTGTCTACCGCCGGGACCTGCTGGCCTCCTATGGCCTCAATCTGCGAAGCGTAGCCACCCTGGTTCGAGAAAAAGTGCAGGGTGACGTGGTCACCCGGTTCCGGGAGGCCGACCGCCACATCGATGTTCTGGTTCGCGTAGACGAAGCCGATCGATCCGGCGTGTCCGATCTGAAACGCCTGGTGGTCAACCCCGACGGCGAGGCCCCCATCTACCTTTCCGCCGTCGCCGATATACAGGTACGGGAGGGCCCCAGCGAGATCCGGCGCATCGACCAGCAACGCGCGGTGCTGATATCGGCCAACGTCGCCGGTATCGATCTGGGAACCGCAACCGTACTGATCCAGCAGGCCCTGGAGGATATCGACATTCCTGCAGACGTATCCTTTGTCATCGGCGGCCAGAACCGGGAAATGCAGACCTCGATGCAAAGCCTGATCTTCGCTCTGTGTCTGGCAGTCTTTCTGGTTTACATCGTCATGGCCTCCCAGTTTGAATCCTTTGTCCATCCCTTTGTCATCATTTTCACGATTCCTCTGGCGCTGATCGGCGTTCTTCTCACCCTCTTTGTTACCGGTATCTCGTTCAGCGTCGTGGTTTTCCTGGGTCTGATCATGCTGGCCGGAATTGTCGTCAACAACGCCATCGTCTTTGTCGACTACATCAACCATCTGCGCGCCAACGGCCGATCCAAGGCCGACGCGATCGTACAGGCCGGCTCGGTGCGGCTGCGCCCGATCCTGATGACAACCGCAACCACCGTACTGGGACTCTTGCCCATGGCTCTGGGTCTGGGCGAAGGCTCGGAGATCCGAACTCCCATGGCCATCACCGTGGTTGCCGGCCTCATCAGTTCAACCGCGCTCACGCTTATTGTCATCCCAACCGTCTATTCGCTCCTGGATCGAGGGGATTGACACGCCTGGGTCAGGATCTGGCGGGCGGCATACACGCGCGCATAAGGCGCCTCGATGCGCCTTATGCGAACCCACGGCGCGTTCCCGTCAATTCGGAACCTCCGCGGAAAATCAAGCTCTTCATTCTCGGAAGTTTTCGCTTTCCTTTTCTCCTGAATTCTGTTTTCTTTGTAATTCGTCATCCGCGACGGCAAGCAATTTACCGGTAACTTTTTCCGTTTTACGTTGTCTAAATGAATGACCGACATCCCGCCGGTCTGAAGCAAACCAATTGTTCCCGTTTTTCCAGGACATCGAAAGGGCTGTGAAGAGATGAATTCAGGAGTGCCCTGTATGTCACGTATGCTGAGAACCGCGCTGCTGGTCACCACTGCCGCGGTCATTTCTTCGCCGGTCGCGGCCGAGGAAACGGCATCCAGAGAAATGCACCTCAGTCTCTCCGAATGCGTCGAAATCGCTCTGGGCAACAACCCTGCGATTACCCTATCCCGCTTCTCGCGGGAGGTCGCTGTCGCCCGGATCGACCAGAGTCGAAACGCCTTCCTTCCATCGCTGAGCAGCAACTACGGAATTTCGAGAAGTGTCACGGGCCCACGGGACGGGGCTATTTTCGATCAAACAACGCAGACAATCATCACCACCCTGGGCGAAGACCGTGTGGGTGGGGCCCAATCGGTGGGGTCGAGTATGAGCCTTACTATTTTCAACGCTGCCAATCTTGCCAATCTATCGGCCAGCAAGAAGACTGCGCGGGCGGCGGAAATGGACCTGTCCGGCAGCCGCCACCAGACGGTTTTTGAGGTAAAACAACGTTATTTCATCCTTCTCCAGCAAATGGAGCAGCTGGAACTGGCGAAAGAGCAGGTCAGCGTTTCGGAAGAGACCCTCCGCCGCGAAAATACGCTGTATGAGATCGGCTCCTCCACCATTTCGTTCGTCTTCGGCGCCGAATCTCAGTTGGCTCGTTTTCGCGTTGAACTCATCGCCAGGGAAAACGACGTTGCCACTGCCCGCTCACTGCTGGCGTTTTCCCTCGGACTCAGTCCCGACGTTAACATCTATCCAACCGAGAAGACGTTTTCGGTTTTGCCCCCGCCCATCACCTACCAGGAGTCGTTGAGGCGGGCGCTAAAGGGGAATCCCGAGATCCTGGCGCAAAAACACAGAATGCTTGCCAGCAGGGACCAACTGAGAGCCACGAAATACAGCGTGCGTTTCCCGAGCATTTCCGGAAGCGCACGGTACGGCTGGCAGTTGAACCGGGGGGAGAGTTTTGCGGGCGTGGAAGATCTCTTTGTCAAGAACTACTCGTACAGCGCGAGCATCAACGTCAGCCTCCCGATTTTCAACAGATTGAATACCATAAACGAAATCAAGATCCAGAAATTGGAGTACCTGAGAAGCCGGGAGCAACACGACCAGGCGAAACGCCAGAGAGAGATGGACATCAAGCTGTCGTTCCTGAACCTCGAACGTCTTCGCCAGAGCATCGCCGCGAACGAAGCCGCCGTGAAGGCCGCCGAGGAAGTCTTCAGGCTTGAGGGCCAGCGTTACAACCTGGGCGGCGGCACTTTTCTCGAACGACAAACAGCTCAATTTCAACTATTTACGGCCCAAAATCAGCTTGTTCAGGCCAGGTTCCAATACCAGATTGAATTGGCCCAGTTGGAACAGCACGTAGGAGGACCCCTTGTTCAGACCGGGGAATGAACGGAACATCCGGTAAAGTTGATTCGTATTGCGGAGGATTATATGGACAGTTGTAAACAGGCTTGTGCGCTCGCCATCGCCGTCGCCACACTTTTCGTCTCGGCGGTACCGTCGCAGGCGCAGGAGAAAACGAAGGACTTCCTCTACTCCAAGAAACTCTACGGAGCGCTGTCACTCGGGGCAAGCATCTGGTTCTTCAAGGAGGCGCACGACGCCAGGAAGGACGCGAACAACGCATACGAGAGGTACAGAACCACAACATCCTCCCAGACGGCTGGAGACCTTTACAACGAAAGCAAATCCGGCGACACCAAAGCGCTCGTCCTGATTGGCCTGGGTGCAGGTACCCTGGCGTACTCGGTCCATCTTTTTCTTTCGGATGAAGAAGAGGACCTGCCGCCCCCCGAAAAGAGAAACAACATGGTCGAAATGAGAGGCATAGGCCTGGCCGTGAATGGAGACCTCAACGGCAGGGGCGTCCGATTGAACCTCAACAAAGCATTTTAGCAACGACCTCCGCTCTCACGCGCCCCCTTTCGAGACCTCCTTGTAGCGGAAAAGTGGGCCGCCGGACGGGGCCGCAGCAGATACCATGCGCAAGTCCTCTACTGTGAATAGCCGCTGCGATTCCTATCTCCCGTCCTCGCGCGATCTCGCTCCGCGTAGTCTAGTCCATCGTTCCAAGCATAAGCCCACCCGCCGAACGATCGCCGCTTTGAATGGAACGGTATGTTCGATTGGGATCCAGCCAAGGCAGCGAGCAATTTACGGAAGCACACGGTCAGCTTCGAACTCGCCGCCACGGTCTTCCGGGATCCGCTCTCGCAGTCAATTCCCGACGAGGATCACAGTGAGTTCGAGGAGCGCTGGATAACCATGGGTTGCGCTCAGGACGGTCGGCTGGTGGTGGTGTGTCATACTGATGCCGAGTCAGGCGACCGCGAGACATTGGTGCGGCTCATCTCGGCGCGCGTCGCCACCCCTAACGAACGTCGTCAATACGAGTCTGGCGAATGAAGACAGAATACGACTTTTCGAAAGGCGAGCGCGGTAGATTTTTCCGCGAGAATGCCAAGCTGAGCTTTTCCGCTTTCGACGAGAAACCGAATTGGATCGGCCTCACAGGGCAGATCGCTAAGTTCATTGTCGAGGAGGCGGAAAGAACTCTCGAATCGTACCGCGCGCAGCCACGTCTAGTAACCGAGCATGCCAACCTCGAACACGATACCGCTCATGGTGGATATGCCCATCGGCAATTGTTCGAACTCGTTCAGAACAGCGCGGACGCCTTGCTCGACGCGCCAAAAGGCAGGAGCATCCTGATCCGCCTGACGAAACGCTTCCTCTACTGTGCCGACGATGGAAAATCTATCGACGAGGACGGAATCGTGGGTCTAATGTTCGACCGCATGTCGAGCAAACGGAACACCCCCGCGATCGGAAGGTTCGGTAAGGGTTTCAAATCGGTCTTGAGAGTAACGGATGCTCCCGAGTTCTACAGCCGGTCTGGTTCGTTCTTGTTCAACAAAACGCGCTCGGCGAAACGAATAGCGGACGTCGCGCAAGCCGAAGGATACCCTGTGCTGCGTTTGCCCGAACCGATCGATCCCTACAATGAGAGTGATACCGACGCGGAAATGCAGGAACTGATGAGTTGGGCGACGAACATCGTCCGCCTGCCGCTAGAGCCCGGTGTGCATGACGACCTCGCCCAACAGATCAGAGACTTTCCGCCCGAATTTTTGCTTTTCGTCGATCATGTCCGTTATCTGACCCTTGAGGATGGGGAAGTTTCCCGGAGCTTCATCTTGCAGGATCGGCAGGGGGAGTTTCATCTCGATACCGGCGAAGGGACTTCGCGTTGGCGGCTTTTCAAAACAACCCATGCGCTTTCTTCCGAAGCACGGAGCGACTGGGGCTTGGACGAAGGCAGCGGCAACGTGCCGATCTCGTGGGCGGCACCGCTGGATCGATTGGATCGCCCCGGACATTTCTGGGCGTTCTTCCCGACCAAGACCGCAAGCCTCCTTGCCGGTATCCTGAATGCGCCATGGAAAACCAATGAAGATCGTCAAGATCTGCTGCCTGGACCGTATAACGACGAACTGATCGAAATGGCGGCACGGCTGATAGCCGACGAATTGCCAAGACTCGCGACTCAGTTAGACCCTGCTTGCCATTTGGACGCACTGCCTCGCAGACAAGAGTCTGGTGACTCGGAGCAGAGTGTTCTGCTTCGCAACCGTTTGTTTGCCCATCTGCGCAAACGAGAAATCGTACCCGATCAGAAAGGAAAGTTGCGCACCTAGGGGGAAATCTTATATCCCCCCAGGAAATTGACCGACGCCTCGGACAAGGCGCCATTTATGCGCTGGTCAGCGTATCCGGGGCGACCATCGAATTGGCTGCACCATGAAGCCCTCACGCGCAACGGTCTCGCTAGCATCGACCGGTTGTTTCCCTCGCGTTGGCAGGGAGACTCAGCGACCGCACCCAGGGCCACAATCGCCGAATGGTTAAGTTCGCTCGTGAGAGACCGGAAGGCGGACGAAGCTGTCCAAGCTTCAATGGCAGCTATCCAGACGGCCGCGAACATTCCACCTGATATAAGGTCTCACGAAGTACTTGGCGACATCGTCCTGACGGCAAGCGGCCATTGGCGATCCCCCGACCCGGAACAGCTCTTTCTGCCTCACGAGTCGGAAAATGGCCACGAGTCCGTGAAACCGACGTTGTGTGTCCACCCGAAACTGGCGTCGGACCATAATACGCTCGCAGGGCTTAGGAAATTGGGCCTTAGACCGCCGTCCCCGGAAAGGAGATTCCGCTGATCGGCGGCGGCGACCGCTGCCTGATCCTCAACGTTCGAGACAACATCGAGAACTTCGACCGGAAGCTTGCCTTCACCGAGTTGGATTGGCTTTGGGCCTTATAGACACAATCTTGAGTCCCCTCCGAAAAGGGCGGCTATGAAGGTTTCGTGTTATCCCTTTACTGTCCGAGAACCGTTGGAATTTTAGACATGACGTTTGAAAAATAGCCAAATGGGCGCCTATGGACACACGTGCTGTTAGCCCTAAGATAACCGAGTATTGATGTTGCTGAGCAAATTGGCGTTCTTGACCTATGGTGTGGTTGATTGTTGTATCAGTGTTGCGTGTTTTGGCCGCGAATTTCCTGCCGCGATCCATGCAATCGAAAGCCGATATCCTGCGATGTCGGCTTTCGCGTTTCCGTAACCGGAGCTTTTCACCCTCGCTCATTCGGCTGGTTTGCGTTTTGAACACCGTCACCCGGTTGGGAAGCCGCGATGTTGAAATGGGCTATTGACGGATTGACGGCGAGTTCTTAATGTTCCGAGTGTAGACGCCACGCTTTCCCCGATTCTACCGTCGCGAAACACGGATCGGACGGGACACTGGGATAGGGTTTCCAATGCGCCTGCTTGCTCGCACCCTTCAACTTGCCGGTCTCATCTATATGGGGTACGGCCTTTTTGTCGGCCTGTACGAAGAGGACATCGGCCGGGAGGTACGCTTTGCAGTCATCGGCGGTCTGATGTTCGTGGCTGGCTGGCTGCTGCAGAGACGCGTCTGAATCGGAATATTCGGGCTGGCCACCGATCGGATATCTTAATTAAAATCGCCGTTAACGCGCGGCGCCCCCGTCTGAAATTGCTTGACAAAGTGAAGCCCGGAACCTAACCTCAACAGAGACGTCACCGGTAGTTCGGGACCGGCTGAATCGCGGACACCGAATTTAGCGTTAGCTACAACGCCATCCGCTACCCGCCGAGCCCGAAGCCACCGGACTGTTGCAGAATGGAATATGAATTCGCCGAAAAAGGAGACCACTCGCGTGGCCAGGCAACGACGCAGACAGATGTCGGTTCTGTTTATACCCGATGACGGTTCGCGCACTGTGGTGTTCAAACTCGGTTACTGGACGCTAAGGGCGGCAGCCGGCGCACTCATGCTGCTGCTCACCATGCTGGTCCTGGAATTCGCCTTTTTCTGGAAGATTCAGGAGTGGAGACAGTCGGCACAGACACTCAAGGAAGAAAACAGCAGGCTGAACGCGGAAGTCGCCCGCGTTGAAGAACTGGCGCTCACGCTGAAGCGAATCCAGGAAACCGATCAGAAACTGCGCCAGATGCTGTTGCCCAATGCCGGATTGGCGCCGGCCGCCTATCCGAATCCAATGTCATCCGGACGCCAGGCGGAGAATGGAAGTGAAGGTGTGTCCGTCGCCAACGCAGCGAAGCGCTCTTCCGGGTCCCCTCGCGATTCAGTAGACGCCAGATGAATTCGGGATATCCCGATACATTCAGTTGGATTCTTCAGTCGTCTCACCGGGCCAACTGTCCGTTCCGGGGGAGCCCCAAACCCATAAGACAATCTTCCTGAACAAGGGGAACACTCACAAGCGGACATAGGCATGTTAGGGTTCAAACAAAAGCTGGAAAAGGAAGCCATCAAGACGGTGATTGGCAAAAACACAGTTATGGAAGGTTCTTTTAATACCGACGAGAGCGTCAGGTTGGACGGAACGCTCAAGGGCGAGTTGCACGCCTTGGGCACCCTCGTCATCGGGCCTTCCGGAAAGGTCGACGCCACAATCGTTCGCGTCAGGGACGCGGTGATTGGCGGTAAGGTCACGGGCAGACTGGAGGCCGAGGGATGTGTTAAGCTGGAAGCCAGTGCCGTTTTCACGGGAGACATCGCCGCACGCTCGATTATTGTGGAAGAAGGAGCCATCATCAAGGGGAAGTGCGCCGCCGGAGACGAAAATCAATCATCAAGGGTGGTTGACACACAGGAGTCCCTCCCTGCCGAAACAGAAGAAGAAACGTCGAACTGATCGTCAGGCGCATCCAAAGACTACGGTTCTACATGAAAAACAGGCGTTCGCGGTTCCTATCCGCAAACGCCTGTTTCATTTGGCCGGGTTCAATCTCCAACGTCCCAATCCGGCGTCCGGTCCGAATTTCGGCCGGACCGGCACGATCTTCAATTCAACGCTTAATCCGATACCTTCCGCCCGGCAAGATCCGCCTGGCGTTTTGAAGGCTCAGCTTGATCTCCAGAAACACATCGTTTCCCTCATAGGCCGTACTTAGAATTTCGCCCACACGATACAGATCCGAAAGGAGCTTTCCTTCCGCCTGAGGAATGCGCAAATGCATCACCGTACGCTCGCCCTCGAGACGGTCGTAAATCGCCCAACGCAGATCGTCCAACCCCCGGGCCTCTTGTGCCGAGATCCAGATGCCGTCGGGGAATTCGGCCTGCAGACGCCTTTGCATTCCCGGGCCGTGAAACCGATCGATCTTGTTGAAAGCCATCAACGTGGGGAACTCCGCAATACCCAGTTCCTGGAGCGTTTCATACACTGCCGCAATCTGCTCCTCGCACTTGGGATGGCTCACATCTACAACATGCAATAACAGGTCCGCATCCATAGCCTCTTCGAGGGTACTCCTGAAGGAGGCAACAAGGTGATGAGGCAGCTTCCGTATGAACCCGACCGTGTCGGTAAGTAAAATCTCCCGATTGTACCCCAGATATACTTTGCGGGTCGTTGAGTCCAGCGTTGCAAACAAGCGGTCTTCCACCAACACGTCGGCACCGGAAAGCGCGCGCATCAACGTTGATTTTCCGGCATTTGTATAGCCGACCAGGGAGATACGGAATGTATCCGTACGCTGTTTGCGCCCCAGTACGCGCCGCCGGGCGATCCTGTTCAACGCTTTGGTCAATGTCCCGATACGACTCCGCAGCGCCCGGCGGTCCACCTCCAGCTGAGTCTCTCCCGGTCCCCGCGTTCCTATTCCGCCCGTTGTCCCGCCGTGGCCGGCCTGGCGCGACAGATGCGTCCATTGACGCGTCAGACGCGGCAGTAGATAGTTGAGCTGTGCCAATTCCACCTGGGTCTGGGCCTCGTGGGTTTTCGCGCGACCGGCGAAAATATCCAGAATCAGTCGGCTCCTGTCGATCACGTTGACTCCCGCCAGTTCCTCCAGATTCTTGTACTGGGCAGGTGACAGGTCGTCGTCGAAAATCACCACCTGCGCATTCAGCTGCCTTACGCGGAGCGCCAGTTCCTCAGCCTTGCCCCGACCAATAAAAAAAGCCGGATCGATGCTTTCTCGCTTCTGCACCATCCGGTCCACAACCTGCGCGCCCGCCGTATCAGCGAGCAACGCAAGTTCATTCAACGTGTCGTCTGTATCCCAGGATGAATTGCCAGGAAGCGCCATCCCCACCAGAATTGCACGTTCCACTTCCCTGGTTGTGATTATCTCATGCACTGCCAATCAATAAATCTCCTTCCGAGCAGGCACAGGCGTACCGGGCGCCACACCCTATTTTCGAGATTCGGATTTTCGGTCCGCCCTGGGCGAAAGCGCCCGGAGCTGATCCCGAAGCTGCGCGGCTCGTTCAAAATCTTCAATGGCAACAGCCTCGCTGAGTTGCTCTTTGAGGTCCTGAAATAGAGGCCTGGGCCGATCCTTGCGAATCTCTTCCGCCCATTCCTTCAAAAATACGACCTCTTCGCTGTCTTCCACCAGGTCGGGCCGGTCGTAATCTTTAAAAAAGCCCTGGATCTCTTCGATACCGTTGTTGATTTCACGGAGCGCCCGATCGAAATTCTCCGCCTCCAATTCCTGCAGAACGACCGCACGCACGCGATGCCCGATCACGAAGGGTCTGTATTGCTCGAGAACCATACTATCCTCTTCTTCACGCGCGTATTCCTTGACAAAATCGAACATGTCGAGATTTCGCTGAGCGTCATCCTGGGCAAGTCGATATTCTCCCAGTTCCAGAAAGCTGATCCGCCGATGGTAATACTGGAGCCCTTCAACCTGAAGTGCAAGGCAAACGTCGGGATCGAGGTTAAATGACTTCGAATCCCTCGACGAAGACCCCACTTTTGCCTTGTAGTAGTGGAGCAACGACTCATGTCCGTGAGGACGCTGCCCGTCCGGGCGGCCGGCGACGTCCATCTGCAATATCCCCATCTCCACCCGGAGTTGGATTTTTTCCTTGTCATCCCTCCCCTTTATTCTCCTGACACAGAGTTTATCGGGCTCGTATGGCCAGCTATCGAGAAGAGGCTGAATGTCATCCATCCCCATAGGCGTCATCCTCCGGATTCCCACCTGAGCTTGCAATAGAACCGTTATGCCGGGTCCCTCTGTGATTTTACCACAACGCCTCCCCGTTGTCAAGGTTTTTGACCCTGTAAATCCAGCAAGCACAGACCGCCCTAAAGTGCTGCAACGACCGATTTGACCGCTCCACGCACCAGGTTCAACTCTTCCTCTCCATGGGTCAGTCCCACGTACCAGCGGCCATCGGGCAACAATTGAACGCCCGCCTCCAGCATGCCTGTCCGGAATCGCGTGTACAGCGCCATATCCGTCGCTTTCAGGTCCCGATATTGCACGGGCAGAGACACAACGCCAAAATGAACGTTAAAGACCGTGCCCACTCCCGAAATGCAGACCGGGATTCCCCGTGTAGCCGCGGCCGCTTCAATCGCCTGGCGAATCGCATACCCATGCGCATGCATCTGGTGAAAGAGCCGGGGATTGGCGCTCAAGATCCTGACCGTCGCAAGCCCCGCGGCAAGATTTACCGTGCTACCGTTATAAGTTCCCGCGTGGATCGTCGCACCGTCCCGGAGCACGTCGAACATCATCCGGGACCCCGCCACCGCGGAAAGTGTAAAACCTCCGGCCAACGCCTTTGCGTAGACCGAAAGATCGGGGATAACGTTGAAATATTCCCGTGCGCCGCCCAAGGCAAGACGAAACCCGGTAATGACCTCGTCAAATATCGAAACCGCGCCATTGCTTCGACAAAGTTCGACCATCCCCGTCAGGAACCCATCTGCAGGCATGATGGATCCGGAGTTGGCCAGCACCGGCTCGGTGATCACCGCTGCAATCTCCGCACCTCGTTCGGCGAACAGGTTTTCCAATAGGTCCAGGCGGTTCCAGGGCAGCGAGATTGTCTCCGCGTACTCGGCCGCCGGCTGTCCGCCGCACGCGCCTACCACCCTGGGGGCCTCCGGGCTGCCAAGGGCATCGTCGGATTCGTGGTAACTCACCAGTATATTATTCAACCATCCGTGGTAATGCCCCTCGAATTTGACGAACTTGGTCCGCCCGGTTGCCGCACGGGCAAGCCGCAGCGCCGCCTGAACGGCCTCGGAGCCCGTATTGGAAAAAATAACCTGGTCCACGCCCGGCAGCGTCTCCACCAGCAGTTTCGCAAACGCGACCTCTCCCGGATGCTGGGCGCCCAGGGTGTATGAATTCTGAACCGCCGCCGTCACCGCCGCGTTCAACTCCGGGTGATTCGATCCCAGGATCAACGGCCCCCACGCCAGTGTATAGTCCAGCAATCTGTTCCCGTCCACGTCAACGTAGTACGGCCCCTCCGCACGCTCAAAGAATAGCGGCGGCGAGGTCACGGCGCGCCTCATCCCCGAAGACACCCCCATCGCGAGGTAACGGGAACTCGCTTCATAAAGCGCTGTGGATCGAACCGTATTCATCGTGGATAATCCTCTCCATGCATCGGTCTGCTAACAGTCCGTTGATAAAGTCGCTCTGCAGGCGAGGCCGAGTCATTGTGACCGAAGACAAGGCGCGCGACCGCGTCGAATCGGGGGATTCGGGCAGGGAGTGCAACGCAGTAATTCGGCCACAAGGGCCGGACGCAGCCCGGATGGACTTTTTCAACGGGCTGCTAAGGTTCCACTATTCTGGGTTTGATGTCACACGTCGGACATACCCGCCGAAGATGGTCCCGCCGCGCTTTCCAGACCTCTATTGCCGGGACGAAGATCGAGTCGGCCCGGCCAACTTTTCCACGACGCTGCTTGCCTCTGCGATCCAGGGCCCTGTTCAGTTTCCCGGGCGGCACCGGACACAGCGTTGATCTGAACGCCAGCCCCTTGACCAGGCGCACGCCGCCGTCGGGCATCACAACATGGTAGGGATTGCCAAACGGGTCGATGCAGCCGCAGGGCACCGATAGCTCGGCCACGTGGTATGCCGTTGTGGCATTGTGGTCGACCCCCAGCAACACGACGTACCCGTTCCCGTGAACGAGTTGACCGATGGGGCTGTCCGTCGTCCACAATCCCTTTTTGCCGTGGTCCCTGCAAAGGGCCTCGGCCCTGGGCCCCACGGCAGCCACCGCGTGTGTGGGATGGTCGCTTCTAACCGCATCCGGGCGCCGCCAGAACGCATCGGGAATCGCGCCGTTCGTCGTCGGCGTCGTCATCGGATTGTATACCTGTGCGGCCCGATGGTTAAACGACGGCATCATCAGTGTGCCCCGCTTTCCGATCACCGCCAGCAAAGCCTCGATCACGGTATCCGCGCCACCCACCACGTGTCCGATCGATGACAGGGAACTATGCACCATCACGTCCATGCCCCGCGCCAGTCCCAGCGCCCTGAGGTCCGCCACCAGGCCCGCGCGCGTCACCTGCTCCGATTTCTGAATGAGCTCTACGTACCCCAGTTCAGCGTGGGCCTCGAAATAAGCGATCACCCGCTCCACCTTCACCGCGCTCCCGGTCTCGCACGCCACGGCCTGCGAAATCTCCTGGAGCGACCGATTGCCGTCCGCCCAGAACAGTGCCCAGGGCGAAAGCACTTTCCCGCCAATGCGCCTGGCGATCTCAGGCGGCGTGTTCTCCCCGATGGGCGACAGGAAACGGGTACGCCTCGGAATCCGGTCATCGCCCTCATAATGTCTGCGACGACGGCGCCTCTTGCCCTTCACCGCGGTCTCCGCGGCTTCCCGGACCTCGCGCTCGCAGTCCATGAATCGCCTCAGGACATCCGAACGGCTCCCTCCCCACATCCAGCGATGAAGCTTCTGCAGATTCACCCGATGCTGCTCACGCTCATATTCCACCTGCGCAACGGACAGACTCCCCCGCCGCACCCGCTTAATCGTCCGCGCGGTCTCCGTTGCGGCCACGTCGACGATTTCCTTGGTGCCCGCATCCGCCAGCCAGTACAGATAGCCCGCCATTGCCGTTGCGCACGCCGCCAACCCCACCGTGCTCATCAGACTCGGCGTATCGGCGGATGAATGATAAGCATCGAATCCCCGGCCCGATTTCCGGTGGTGAGTGGTGAGCCAGGGGCACGGGAATCCATACTTCGGATCGCCAATCAGCGTATCGGACGTGGGTTGAAACGGCTCCATAAACAGACGATACCCAGGATTTCGCACGCGGAGCGTTTCGGACAGGATAGCCTCGCCCAAACGGTCCACAAAGCCGGCCGACATCGGGATCGTCGCATGCCACTCGAGCCGGCCGCCGCATACCGAAGGCCTGCTTCCCACCGTATCGATAACGACACCCGCAAGGGGCGTTTGCAGGCGCTGCACGTCTTCCATGTATTTGAAGAACCCGTGACATTCGTAGGCGTTCATCAGACGGATCGTGCGTCGGGGCCGAGGCAGCGCGCCGCCCTCGATCAACGCCTCCAGAATGCGTGCGATTTCCAGGCAAAGCGCCACGCCCGATGCATTGTCGATCGCGCCCGGCTCCGAGCTGTGCGCGAGCGCCCACACTTCATCCTGAGGGTCCTCCGCGCCCCGCACAATCCCGCTCACCAGATCGTGAGTACCCTGGTAGTGCCGAATATCCACTTCTGTCCGCACCGTAAGGGTGCCGTGCTTCAGGAGCAGCCGCCGCAACCGTTTTCCCTGGTTCTCAGATAGCACCAGGCCGACCATCAGAAATGCCGCGTCCTGAATCGGCACACCGCCCCACCCGAATTTCGTCCACGCGGTCGCGTTGGGCAGATTCGGCACCGGGTTATCGGTAACCACCCCGGCCGCGCCGGCTTCCGCGAAGGATCGCAACGCGCCGCGCGGATCCATTCGCGTCAGCACCACCTTCCCGGCCAACCCGTCCCGTGGAATTCGACCCAGGGCCTCCTTTGAATCCACGACTGCCAGTTCGTTGTCCATTCCGCCGGGCGGCGTGGCATCGCTCCATTGAATCACGTGCCAGGGGTTCTCCTTGTAGTCCAGAATTCGCGTCTTGACCGGACGAATCACGTCCATTGTCGCAGAACGCACATCCGCGGCCTTATGAATGATCCATCGCCCCGAGCCGATGGAACCTCCCGTCCGCATGGTGTGGACTTCCGCCTTCGCGCCAGACTCCTCGTAACGGCGGACCAGAAACTCCGTGGTCTCCGAAAAACGATCGAATGAGTTCCACCGGTCAGTTGCCACAACGGCACGCACATCCTCCAGAACCCGTCTACCGTCAGTTTTTCCGTGCAAAAGGGGCAACACCGTTTTACAAAAGTCAGCGACCGAACCAGGCGCACCGTACATTCTGATTCTCCATCGTAAGATTGGAATCTGTGGACGTTTCAACCATTACGTCATGGTACCGTTTTCCGACACGGGCACGCCCAGTTCTTCGGCCACGGAACGAATTTCCGACCAAGTCGCCTCCTCCACGAACACCCCCTCCGCCTCCCGCTTCCTGCGGGTCTCCGTCTCGATCTCTCCCGGTACATAGATCTGGTCCACACCCGGCATCGTCGGCGACGACCTCACCCAATCGATGAGGTCCCGCACCTCCGACTTGAAGTCGTCCACGTCGGCGAAACTCTCGATCTTTATTGCCAATGCCAAGAATCCGCTCCCGCCGCGCGTGGGCGTCTCCGTACTGCACCCGGCCCAGGAAAGGCCGCCCGCGATGGCGTCGATCATCATCGCCAGGCCGTATCCCTTGTGGCCGGCGGGTCCGCCGAGCGGCAACATGGCCGCGTCTCCGGCGTAGAAGACCTCCGGATCGGTCACCGGGTTTCCGTGTCGGTCCACCAGCCAGCCTTCCGGCACGGACTGCTTCCGCACGCGGCAGATGTCGATCTTGCCGCCGGCCACGACGCTTGTCGTTATATCCAGCGTCATCGGCGGCCCGTCTGCCGTGGGGACGCCAATCGCAATCGGATTGGGCGGCAGCCGCCGGCCGGTACCTCCGAACGGCGCCGCGAACCGTCCGCCTCCGTTCAACATTAATATGCCGATACAGTCTTGCTCTGCCGCGATAGCGGGGAAATCGCCGAGACGGCCGATATGGCCGGACCGATGGACCGCAACCGCCCCGATCGTGTGTTGAAGGGCGCGGTCCACCGCCATACGCATGGCCAGATTGGCCACCACGATGCCGATCCCCCCGTCGGCGTCAATGGTCATCGAAACAGGCGTCTCCCGAACCACCTTGTGGCCTCCGGCGGGCTTGATTCCACCCGCCTTCACCCCGCGCGCGTAGCCCGGCATCCGGATGATCCCGTGGGAGTCGTGCCCCACCAGATTCGCATCTACAAGATGATCCGTAACGATCCGCGCCTGATTTTCGGGCAGCCCGGCGGCCTCGAAGATCGCATATGCGCACTGTCTGAGGTTCAGATGTGACAAGATCGGCATTGACTCTCTCCGAAAGATGTGGTTTGCATCCGTTTAATGGATGTACCGCTCACGCAAGAACCGTGTAATCTCGGAGACGGTCATCTCCGTGCCACGAATAGCATCGTGGACGCGAAATTGCCACGGCTCCGGGCCCAGCGCCGCCCGCCATTTCCGGATCGCGGCCACGTTGGCCCCGCCGGCCCTCTCAAGCGAGTCCAGCGCCGCATCAAGCTGTGCCTGTACGTCGGGGTCGGCCAGTTCGCGTGTCGCCACCTGCTCCGCAACGTGATAGATGCAGCGGGCGAGTTCCACGTAGGTCATGACGACGCGAGTCTCATTGACACAATCCGGGCGCTCGAATTCAGAAGCAATCTCCATTGCCCGGCGGCACGTGTCCACTTTTTCCTCAAAAGCCTCTGCACGTTCATAGTACCGGAACATGCCCTCGCCGAGATACGGTCGCTGTTTCCGCCGAATCATCTCGACCGCCTTTCCCCAGGAATAACAGATCGGAAAATCCGAGTCGTAGACATCAAACGCCACGGGCCCTATCCGTTCCGACCATTCCCCGAATGCCTCGGCATCGGCATCGCCTTCCCTCGTGGCCCACGCGATGGCGAACTCCTTCACACTCCGTCCGTTCAAATTCCACGAATACTCCGCCAGGGCCGCGACATTGAACCCGCACGTCTCCTTGCCCAAGGGCACCCACGCCATCATTCCGTAGGCCCCGCTGTATTGCCGCCGTACAAGCTGGCCCACATAGTCCCGGATCCGATGCGGGGACGACTGCGGTAACTTGAACTCGGGGGTTTCCACACGTCCGTTCGCGGTGATCGGCACGTCGTAGCTGGCGATCCATCGACCCTGCGAAGCATGGTAATCCAGCAGGGGGTTGGCCGTCAGGTCTCTGGGCAGGTTCATCACGCGCTCCATTTCGGTGGCGCAGGCGCGCTCGATTTTGACTTCCGGCGGCAACTCCGCTACAACACGGTAATCCCGCTCCGAGGTCGTGGTGGACAGAAACACGCGAATGTTGAAACCGGGATACCGCGGGCGAATGCGCCTCCAGGCTTTGACAAACGCCCTGGATTCAAGCACAAACTGCCCGTGGGCCGTGCAATCGTCACATTCACACTGCGCGGGCCGCTCGCTCAGCCAGCAGCCCACCTCGGGTGCGCCCTGGGAGGCGATATCCGCCATCCACTCTGCCAGTATATCCACCAGCCGGGGATTGGACGCGCACGGCGCCCGATGCTGATTGCCCTCCTTGTGGGCGAAATATCGCCCTGCCAGCGCGCCGTCGCCCTTGCCCGCCAACTCTGGATAGGCGCGATACAGGCCGCGGTCGTGCAGAAAATTCAAATGGGTGATAAGCGGCACATAGTGAAATCCGAGCAGGCGCGCCTCTTCCATAAGCGCCGAATCGATACGGGCGCTGTTCGGTTTCCCCCGCACCACCGTCGACAGTTCCGTGGAGTCCATTTTTCCATAGTTCAATTTCATCGACGCCATCCACGGAATCCATTCCTCCGGCGGTGGAAAGTTCCACATGCCGCGTTCGTCCATATCCGGCCAATCGGTCACTGAAACGAGCGGAATGCGGATGTTGTCGGGCGCCCGCATCGGCTCCAGGAGTTGGCGAAGTGTCTGGGCCGCATACGAGATTCCGGGTTCAGACAACGCGGCCAGCACCAGGCGTTGCTGTCCCTCCGGCCTGATCGTATATGCCTGACCGCAATTCGGCAACCCCTGCAACCGCTCCGCATCCGGCCCGCTATCCACCACCCCGATCGCGATCTCAAACGCGCCGCCGACGGGTTTTCCGCCCGCCGCGGTGGCGCACAGGCGTTCCAACATAGCTGCCGCATGTTTCTCGATCGCGCCCGCTCCGGGCCTCGCCACAACCGAAACCTCTTCGGGCCGGCATTCAACGTCACCCTCAAAAGTGATCTCGTGCGGAAGTGGCAACAGATACCGCTTCCATTGCTCGTAGCGTCTTTCCATCGCTTGTTCATCCATCGGCTTGTGTTTCCTGGCACTGAACTCAAATAGGTTGGCAGTATCGTCAAAAGGCCGGTATATGATTGCTACGGTGCACGGTAAAGTCAAGCCATAACGGCAGTCCGTACCGACGTCTGCCCGAACCGATTCCAGGAAAACTATTGACAGCCGGCAACCCGTTGGTTAACATTATTTCATTGAGAAACCTGCCCCGAAAGGAAACGCGACGCTGGGCGAGCCCGTAAAGAAAATCCGAATTAAGAGAGTGGACGCTTCGCTCCCACTACCGCGCCATCAGACACCGGGCTCGGTCGGATTCGATCTGCTCTGCCGGAAGGGCGTTCTCGTTCCGCCGGGTGAAATTCGCCTTGTTCCAGCCAATCTCATCGTTGCAGTGCCCCCCGGGTATATGCTCCTGCTCGCCGCCCGCAGCAGCCTGCCGTACAAAAAAGGCCTGATGGTACCGAATGGCGTCGGCATTGTCGATCAGGATTACCGGGGTCCCAACGATGAGATTCACATCCAGGTCTACAACTTTACGGACCGTCCGGTGAGTGTCCGGCGCCGTGAGCGGCTCGCACAGGGCATCTTCGTCCGCATCGCCCAGGCCGAATGGGAGGAACCGGAACGCCTCGACGCACCAGACCGGGGCGGATTCGGCAGCACCGGCATATAGCGTACCCTCGGGCGGGCGCCCGGGTTCTTTCAATCCCGTTTGTCAGTAATCACCGACACGAGTCGAACCATGGCACGCCAATTCAACATTCCTGACTTCTACAAGAGTCCCGTTATCTCACGTGTGAAGGCGTTCAGGCAGATGCAGGACACGCGCAAGCGGGATCTTTCGCCTTCAGTGCTCGACTTCGGTCCGGTTCGATTTCTGCTGGCCCGGCATTTCGGGTTCTGTTTCGGCGTAGAAAACGCCATCGAAATCGCTTACAGGACTCTGGAGGAACACCCGGATCGACGCATCTTTTTCCTCAACGAAATGATCCACAACCCGAACGTCAACAACGACCTCCAAGACAGGGGCGTACAGTTCATATTCGACCCGTACGGAATGCAACTCATTCCATGGGATCACCTTGAACCGGAAGATATCGTCGTGGTACCCGCTTTCGGTACCACTCTGGAAATTCAAGAAGCCCTGGCCTCCCGTGGCATTGACGCCTACACGTACAACACGACCTGCCCCTTTGTGGAGCGGGTCTGGAACCGGAGCGCCAAACTGGGTGATTCGGGATTCTCCGTGGTCGTACATGGAAACGACACCCACCAGGAAACCCGCGCCACCTTCTCCCACAGCATCCGAAACGCGCCCACGGTTGTGGTAATGGACCTGAACGAGGCGTACATTCTTGCCGACGTCATCCGGGGCACGGCAGACCGAGATATATTTTTAGAACGCTTTGGACACAAGTGCTCGGAAGGCTTTGACCCGGACCGCCACCTTCAACGCATCGGAATCGTCAATCAGACAACCATGCTGGCCACCGAAACACGGCATATCGCGAAAGTCTTGCGCGAAACCCTGGCGGACCGTTATGGAGAGGCCAACATACAGAAACACTACGCCGACACCTCGGACACCCTCTGCTACGCAACCAATGAAAACCAGAACGCGACGTATGTCCTCGTCGAGCAGGACGCGGACGTGGCGCTCGTCGTGGGCGGTTACAACTCCTCCAACACGTCCCACATCGTGGAACTCTGCCGCGAACAGATGCCTACCTACTTTATCAAAGACGCGGATGAGATCCGCTCGGAATCCGTTATCCGGCATTTCGATCCGGCAACAAAAAAAGCCGCCGTTGCAACGGACTGGCTGCCGGACAATCGTCCCCTTACCGTGGCGTTGACGTCCGGCGCCTCGTGCCCCGACGCCATTGTAGATGCAGTGCTGTTGCGCGTCCTCTCCTTTTTCGACCCCTCGCGATCCCTCGACGAAGTCCTCGCCTGCTACGCGTGAACGGCCCGTTCAGTAAGCGGTTCAAATGGACGTCAACGGCCCGAGTGCGACCACCGCCGGTTCACCATCAAGAGGAAACCGCTCCAGATATTCGGCGATGCGTTCCGGCGTCACGGCGTCGATCTCGGCCAACTCTTCTTCCAGCGTTTTCAGCGGCGTACCGGTACTCAAACTTCCCACAATCTGCGAAAACCGCCGGAGCCCGTGCTCACCGCCGGTCACCAGGGCCGTCGCCTGCTTCGTCTTCGACCGGGCAAGGGCTTCTCCGTCCACTCCCCGCTTCAGTTCGTCCACTTCCTGCCGGACAATCTCCAGCACTCGCGAAACGTTTTTCGGATCAACAGAGACATATATGTAAAACAGTCCGGTATCGCTGAATCCGCAAAAATCCGCGGACGCCTCGTCAGCCAGCCCCTTCTGAATAACCGACCAGAACAGACGGCTATTACTGGCCGCGCCCAGATAGTGGGCCAGCAGATCGGAGGTCGTCGCCCATTCATCCGAATCGGGTGGCGCGGGATACGCCAGGGCGATATGCTCCCGGATCACGTTCGGGCGCTCCAGCACCCGTTTGGCTGGCCGAAATCCCGGTTCCATCTGCTCTCGAACCGCCTCGTGCGACTGCCACCCTCCACAATGAGTTTCAGCCGCACGAATCATTTCATCGCGATCGAACCTGCCGGTAATCACAAACGTCATGTTGTCGGGCGCGTATCGCTTTTGGAAGTAATCCGCCATCTGCCCCCGGGAAATTGACCCGACCGTGTCCTCGGTGCCCAGTACGCTCTGCCCCAGCGGATGCCCCGCGAACGCTTCCTGTATCAGTTCGTCGATGATCAGCGCATCCGGCCGGTCACGATACATGGCGATCTCTTCCAGGATTACTTTTTTCTCCATATCGAACTGGTCTTCGGGAAGCGTCGACCGCATCATATCGGCCAGAATTTCCGCCGAATCCACGGCCCTTTCGCTCTGCACCCAGTGAAAATAGGCCGTGCCCTCCCACCAGGTATACGCATTCCACATCGCGCCCAGATCGTCGACGTCGAGGCTCAACTGTCGCCAATCCCGGTTGGCAGTGCCCTTGAAACACATATGCTCCAGAAAATGCGACACCCCGGCCAGTTCCGCCGGCTCGTCGCGCGAACCGGTATGCACGTAGAATCCCAATGCCGCCGAGTTAATCCTTGGAATCGACTCAAATACCAGTTGAAGGCCGTTATCGAGCATGTGGGTAGAAAACGGTGAGTGCATGGAAATCTCCTGGGAATGCCCGCCGGTTCTAGTGTTCTGTCCCGGAAATAGTTTGCCTGAATTCGGCCGTCGAGTCGCCCGGCTCGCAAGGCGCCTGAGCGAGGCGACCTGCGCAAGGTCGGCGAGCGAGAGGAACGCAGCGAGACGGGATGAATCGGCCTGCCTGTGCGGAAGCCCTGCACGCAGACAGGCGGAAGAATGGTGAGATATTTCTGGGACGGGACATTAGTACGCGTCCAGGGCCCTGGGTCCCAGCGTTACAAGCGTGGCGGGCGAGGGTGGAAAGGCAGCCAGATAGGCTGGCACCTGGTCCAGCGTCACGTCGTCAATCCCCGCTGCAATCTGCTGAATCGAACGCGGCCGCCCGTCCAGAAACAAACCATCCATCATACTGCCCACGCGACCCTCCGGCAAATCGCCTGTTGTGAACAACTGGCCCTTCAGAACGGTCTTCGCCCTGTCGAGTTCGGCCTGTGTCACATCCTCCGCGACCCGCCCCACCTCCCGCCGGCACACGGCAAGGGTTTCATCCGCACGGTCAGCCGTAGTGCCGGCGTACAGCACAATAAGACCGCCGCCCCGGCGCGCCCGATAGGAGGCCGAAACACTGTAAGCCAGCCCCCGCTTTTCCCTCACCTCGGTGAACAGCCGGCTGGACCCGCTGCCTGAAAGCACAGCCACTGTGAGTTGGGCCGCATAGTAGAGTGCATCACCCCGTGGCGCGGCTCCAAAAAGAAGCCCGATGTGCGCCTGCTCGGACTGTTTGCGATGGTGCACGGTCCGGTCGGCCACAGAAAGTGGGTAAGGATCTTCGGGCGGAAGCCCGGATCTCTCCCAGTCGCCGAACGCCGCGTCCACTGCCCGGATCATCTCTTCCGGGTCCAGGCCGCCGGCCACTGAGATCAGGAGACGTGGCGGGCTGCAGAACCGCCCCCAGAAATCGCGCACGTCAGGCGGGGCAATAGTGGCAACCGTCGCGCCTTCACCCAGCGGATTGCGGCCCATCGGATCCCCTAACCCGGCCAGGTAAGTCATGTAGAGAACCTGGTGTGTCGGATTGTCTTCAAGGCGTTTCAGTTCCTCCAGGGCAAGCGTTTTCGCCACCTCAACCTGTTCATCGGGAAAGGATGCGCCGCGAAACACCTCGGCGTAGAGTTTCAGCCCTTGAAAATAATGTCCCGGCAACAGCTGTACCTGAAACTCGGTGAATTCCACGGTCGTCGCGGAGGCGCGTCGGGCGCCCAGGGAATCGAAGGCATCGTAAATCGAGCGCGCGTCCCGGGTCGGCGTACCCTTCAAAAGCGTTTCTTCGGCTACCCAGGCCAGCCCCAGCCGGTCGGAAGGGTCGTCTTTCGCCCCGAAGCCGAACCGGAAAGCAACCACAACGGATTGGGCGCCGGGCATGGACTCGGTGACGACTTCAATCCCATTCTTCAAGGTGTGTCGCTGTGGTTCGCATGAACGCATAATCATCCTTCCATGAATTGGTCCTGCGCGAAGCCCGTATCCGTCTGGCAGATCGTGGAAAAAAGGAAGACGGAATATAGGTTACGGCGTGCGCAAGTGAAAGCAAAACATGGCGTCAAATTGCAAATTCCCCAACTTCAATACGTCCCCGGCCCCCACGGCCTGCCGCGCTGAGCCCCCACGTTCCATCTTTCCACTTGACACAGCCCAACCCATTGGCTAATTTGTTTCTTTGCGAAAGGCAAGGGTAGAGGCGCAGGTTTTCAAGAGTACCCGGTGATAACGAGGCGTAACCTACGCATCGGCGAAAGGGAAAACCTGCCGAAGTCCCGAATCTGCTCCGCCGCAGAGAGGGGCTGGTCCACCTGGATAAAATCCGCTGGACTGTCACGGAATGTGCCGTGGAGTGCTCTCTTGCGCCATCCATGCTGGAACCTGCACGGCCGGCCTTGCCTCCACCCCCCTCGGGAACCGGCTGTTTTTTTTTACTCCCTGATGGGCAATCCGTTTCTCCCTATTTTTACCTGGAGGTGGCCCCATGTTATTCAGCGGATGTTACACGGCCCTCATCACACCCCTGGACCTCGACAAAGGCGTGGACAACCCCGGGCTGGAAAAGCTGGTGAATTTCCAGATTTCACAGGGTGTAAACGGTGTCCTGGCAGTGGGCACAACCGGCGAAAGTCCCACCCTCAACAGTGGAGAACACAACAGCGTCACGGAACGGGTCTGTGCCCTGGCCAGAGGGAAATGCCGCGCTATTGCAGGTACTGGCGGAAATTCAACGGAGGAAACCCTGCGCGCCACGGAGCACGCCGCGCACGCCGGCGCAGATACCGCCCTTCTGGTAGATCCCTACTACAACGGCCCCAGTTCGCTTGAAATCCGCCGGGAATACGTTGCTCCCGTTGCGGAAGCCTTTCCGGAACTCCAGATGGTCCCCTACGTCATTCCGGGCCGTTCGGGAACGAAACTGCTCCCGGAAGACCTGGCCGTTCTGCACCGGGACTACGGAAACGTCAACGCCGTCAAAGAAGCCACGGGCGACCTGGAAAACATGGCCCGGACGCGTGAAGTCTGCGGGGACGATTTCTACATTCTTTCCGGCGACGACGACATAACCCATGCGATGATGACCAACGCCCGCATCCGCGCAGTCGGCGTCATCTCCGTCATGTCCAACGTGGTCCCCGGACCCATACAGCGTTTCACGCAAGCGATCCTCAAGGGCGATATGGTTGAGGCGGATCGCCTGGCGGATGCGCTCAAGCCCCTCTTCGGAATGGTCACCATTCTGTCGGACGAAGAAACACCCTTCGGAACGACACAGGTTAAAGCCCGTAATCCCGTGCCCATAAAGACATTGATGAATATTCTTGGCATGCCGGCGGGTCCGTGCCGGCGGCCGTTGGGCAGGATGAACCAGAGCGGCCTGATACAGGTCCTTGAAAACGCACGAACCGTGCAGGACAACAACCCGGAACTCTTCGCCCCCATCGAACAGTTTTTCAACGTGGATATTTCAAACCGTCTCAATGACGCCTCGATTCTAGAAGATCTCGCGTACGTAGACTAACCCGTGAATCCTGGAAGGAGTGGAATGGGAACGACAAGAACCACAAACCGTAAGCTGCTGAACTGGGTAGAAGAAGCCGCGAAACTGTGTAAACCAAACAACATCCACTGGAGCGACGGTTCCCAGGAAGAGTACAATGATCTCGCCGGAGTTCTATGCCGGGCGGGCACCTTTGTACGGCTGAACCCGGACCGACGCCCCAACAGCTTTCTTGCCCGGTCGGATGCGGGTGACGTCGCCCGCGTGGAAGACCGAACCTATATCTGCACGACGAACGAAGACGACGTCGGACCCACCAACAACTGGCGTGAACCCATTGAAATGAAACGCGACCTTAATGGCCTGTTCGCCGGTTCGATGCGCGGACGGACCATGTACGTCATCCCCTTCTCCATGGGCCCCATCGGTTCGCCTACGTCCAAGATCGGCGTCGAAATTACGGACTCGCCTTACGTGGTCTGCAGCATGTACATCATGACCCGAACGGGCGACCGGGTGCTGGACGCCCTCGGGGACGGAGACTTTCTGCCGTGCATGCATTCGGTGGGCGCCCCACTCGAGCCCGGACAGAAAGACGTCGCCTGGCCGTGCGACGCGGATCGAAAATACATCGTACACTTTCCCGAAGAGCCCTCCATCTGGTCGTACGGCTCGGGCTACGGCGGGAACGCCCTGCTTGGCAAGAAATGTTTCGCCCTCCGCATTGCGTCGACCATGGCCCGTGACGAAGGCTGGATGGCCGAGCACATGCTCATCCTGGGCCTCACCTCTCCCGAAAAAAGAAAACATTACCTCGGCGCCGCCTTCCCATCCGCGTGCGGTAAGACGAACCTGGCCATGTTGCTACCCACGGTCCCGGGATGGGAAGCCCGCTGTGTGGGCGACGACATTGCCTGGATGCGGCCGGGGGCCGACGGCAAGCTCAGGGCGATCAACCCGGAGGCCGGATTCTTCGGCGTCGCGCCCGGCACCAGTCTGGATACCAATGCACACGCCATGGCCGCCCTGACCAGGAACAGCATCTTCACCAACACGGCGCTCACACCCGAGGGCGACGTCTGGTGGGAAGAGATGACAGACGATTCGCCCCCGCAACTGGAAGATTGGCTGGGCCGCCCCTGGACGCCGGGTTCGGGAGACAAGGCCTCCAATCCCAACGCCCGGTATACGGCCCCGGCCGTGCAGTGCCCCGTAATCGATCCGGAGTGGGAAAACCCCGATGGCGTCCCCATGTCCGCCTTCATCTTCGGCGGCCGCCGCTCATCGGTGGTTCCCCTGGTCTTCGAAGCGCTGAACTGGCGGCACGGCGTCTTTCTGGGCTCCATTATGGCGTCTGAAACCACGGCCGCCGCCGCCGGCGCCGTGGGTAAGCTGCGAAGAGATCCGTTTGCAATGCTTCCTTTCTGCGGCTATAATATGGGCGACTATTTCAGACACTGGTTTGAAATCGGCGCCAGGCTGGGCGACAACGCACCCAGAATCTTCTACGTGAACTGGTTTCGAAAGGACACGGACGGCAACTGGCTTTGGCCCGGTTTCGGCGAAAACAGCCGCGTACTCAAATGGATCTGCGGACGCATTGAAGGTACGGCCGACGCGGTTGAAACCCCAATCGGGTACGTACCCACCCCCGACGCCCTGGATCTCAAAGGCCTGGATGTCCCGGATGCCCACGTGAAGGCGTTGCTTTCGGTGAATGCGAATGACTGGCGCGCCGAACTGCCCGATATCCGCGAGTTCTACGCCGGCTTTGGAGACCACCTGCCGCAGGAATTGCTGACCGAACTCAACGCCCTTGAGCAACGCCTCAGCGCCTAGGTCGCGGATGCGGCGTGAAGCGAGGCGAATCGACCTGTCCCGGCGGGCGCACCGTTTTTTCTCGAACGATACGCCTCCTCTCCCGGTCGCGTTGTCCCCGGAGAATACCTCATGACAAACATCGTTATCTGTGGCATCGCGGGCAAGATGTGCGGACGCATCGCCCACCTGGCAATGGAAACCGACGATCTGAAAATCGTCGGCGGCGTGGAAGCGCGCGGCAACCCCGCCATCGGACGCGACATCGGCGAGGTTGTGGGCGCCGCGCTCACGGGTTTCCACATTGTCGACGACCTGGAGACGGTCGTTAAAAACGCCGACGTGGTCGTCGCCTTCACCGCGCCGCCGGAAGGGACACTCGATGCAGCTCGAATCGCCGGCGAAGCGGGAAGACCGATGGTCGTAGGCACTACAGGCATGTCGGCCCGGCAACTTACCGGATTTGAAAAGGCCCTGGAAGGCGTCGCCTGCGTGTTTGCCCCCAGCTTCAGCATCGGCGTGACCGTACTCACCAAACTGGTCGAAGACGCCGCACGTATGATGGGTGACGGGTACGACGTGGAGATCGTCGAGGCGCACCACCACTTCAAAACCGACGCCCCCAGCGGCACCGCCCTGGCGCTGGCGAATGCCGCGGCAACGGGTCTGGGCCGAAACCTGGAGGACGTGGCCCTCTATGGACGCCACGGAGAAGTCGGCGCGCGTACCGGGGATGAAATCGGCATCCACGCCATCCGTGCCGGAGACCTGGCCGGGGAGCATACTGTCATCTTTGGCGGCACCGGCGAAATCTTCCAACTGGTTCACCGTGCGCAGAGTCGGGATTCCTACGGCGCAGGTGTTCTTCAGGCCATCCGCTATGTCGTGAACTCGCCCACCGGACTGTTCAACATGCGGGACGTGCTTGGTATTGAATGAAATTTATACGGCAATCGGCAGATAACAGACGGCCGGTCCGCCCGACGGCGGGTGGTTTACAGCGCCGTTTCACGTCTGGCACGATGTAAAGGGAGGCCCTAAAATGGCAATCGAGATCTCCGCTGTGGAAGAAGCGATCAGAAACGGACAGACACTCGCCGCGGCGGACCAGGTACTCATCGACCCGCAGCCCGGCGCGCTGACCGGCCGCGTAGACGTACTCCTGTCCGCTATTCAGAATAGCGAGTGTCCCGCCGACGCGGTCTGCCGCACCCTGATCCGGCTCGGCATGAACTTCGTGGGGAGAGACGCCGAAATCGTCGGATACGGCGCGGAGGAAGCCGACCGCGCACTGGAGCAGGTCCTGGCCGCCATCGATGGTCTCGAAGGGGCCGTAATGGCGGACGTCGTGGCTGAATTCCTGGCCGACATGAAGTCCGTCAACCTGAGCGACAGCCTCTCCGGCCTTCTAGCGGAACGCATCGAATCGGACCTGAACAAAGCAAGCCCGGGCCGTTCTTTTCTGACGCTGCTCAAACGGCAGATGCGCAGCGGGGTCTACTGGAAAATGATCGGTGAAGACTACTGCAAATTCGGCAACGACTTCGCGCGCGGCCTGGAGTACCTTCGCCACTATGGGTTCTGCCAGGTGTCCACCAACCCCGTGCTGGCGGCCAAGGCCTTCGACGAAGACGGCACACTGGCCGAGCAACTCAAAGGCGAAGTCGACAAACACGATCGCTGGAAGCAAGACCCCGACGCCCACGCCGACGAGATCGCCATGGCGGCCACGCTCATCGCCCTCTGGCCCAATCTTTCCATTTTCCGGCCGCTCGCGGTACATACGGACCTCGAGGACTATATGGTCAGTTTCCAGCTCAATCCAAACATCGCCGACCGGGCCGAAGCCAGCATCGAGGATGCCCGAAATGCATACAGGGTGGCCGCCGACTACCTTGAAGGATACGACCGCCTGCTGGGCCTGGGAGATCGTTCCGGCCGGGTCAACCCGAACATCGTCTTCAAAGTCGCCGCCAGCCACGAGGCCGCCCGCAAAATCACCACGACTCTCAACGGCAATGCCATTGGCTCCAACAACACCGTGGTCTACACCGTGGCCCAGGAAGTTCAGCTCATACTGGACGCGTTCGAGGGCAAGGCGCACGCGGCGAAGGCGGGCGGGCAGGTTGTACGCACCTACGAAACCAACATGGGCGGCCGGTTTGTAAGCCACCTGCGGGAGGTTGAAGCCGAGAAGATCTTTCTCTCCGCGGCGGAAAGAGCCGGAGAAGACAAAGCGAATGAACTCCTTGACGCCCTGGCCGCCGAGCTGGACGCCGGGGACGCAGCCGACGGATCCTTTACAGACAAAGCGCGGGACGTCTGCAACTACAAGTTCCTCAAGTCCCTGGACCATCCCATCGTGCTCGGGGCTGCCGCGGCGGCCGGCCAGTCCGCGGACGCCATCCAGCTCCTGGAAGAAGATCTGAAAAAAGCGGGCACCCTGGTCGCCCGCCGGGTCTACTGGGTCTTCTTCAGCCCGGAAAACCGGCCGAAATGGGTCGCCCATCTTCGGGCAACCCACGGCGTTACGGACGACCAGGCACGATGGATCGTGGACTCCATGGACGTACTTCCGGCCTCCAAGCGTATTCCCGAAGACTCCTTCCACACGCTGGGCGCGTCCAACATGTGCAACACCGAATTTCCGAACCACGCCCGAGCCGTCCAGACGGCTTCCGAAGCCGAGGGCTTTAACCTCGAAGACTTCAGGGACGCGGTGCTGGATACCTACGAACCCGGCGTGGACCAGCGCCTGCGCGAACTTCCCGACTTCTGCCGTGGCTACGACCTGACGCCGTCTCTTAAAGACTTCCTGCAGAACGTCGTCGACATCGACGTGGCCGGCTGGCAGACCCGGGGCATGGAACCCGGCGACTGGCCGGACTTCGGCTCCGTACAGAAAACCAGCGCCGAGTTCCGAGCCGCCTACGACACCTTCGCCGCCAAATGCGTGGCCATCGCCAGGGAGGTCGCGGCCTGAAGTCCCGCGAGACAAGGGGGCCGGACTGACGCGCCATGGTCATCCTCGACGGCGGCAGAGACGATCCTGCGGCTTGCTCTTTGACCCACCGACGTTCCATTCAGACTTTTCTTCACAGACCGCTCGATCGCCACAAACCCACCGGCGGGACCGATTTTCAGACTGCAGGATCTTTATTCCCGGTGCGTATCGCTCATGTAAGGTCGCCGTCCGTTCAAACCGGCATACCGGGCCCACTTTCCGTATGAACACGCCGACGATTACAGATCAGGATCCATGGATCCGGCAACTCGACGGAACCGTTGACGAGTACAAGGACCGCATGGTGCAGGCCAGGCGGCATCTGCATGCCCATCCCGAGGTGAGCGGCGAGGAAACGGAGACCACGCGGTATGTGGAAGAACAGTTGCGGTCCGATGGCTTCCGTGTCCACACCGGCCCCACGGGCCGCGGGCTGATCGCCGAAACGGCCGGGAACGGGTCCGGGCCCAAAATCGCAATGAGGGCGGACCTCGACGCACTGCCCATACAGGACGCCAAAGAGGTAGACTATCGCAGCAACGTACGCGGGGTGATGCACGCATGCGGCCACGACGCCCATACGGCCACGGTGCTCGGCGCCGCCCTGGCGCTGGCTTCCGCCGGAGAATCCGGAATATTGCCCTGGCCCGTTTCGTGGCGGGCCATTTTTCAGCCGGCCGAGGAGACCAACCAGGGCGCCCTGGAAATGATCGAAGCCGGGGCGCTCAACGGTGTCAGCGCGATGCTCGCCCTTCACGTGGATCCCTCGCGCCCTGCGGGAACCATCGGGCACCGATCGGGTGTCCTCACCGCGCATTGCGATGAGATGCACGTTCTCGTCCGGGGGAGCGGCGGTCACGCGGCCCGTCCCTACGAATCCCGGGACCCCATTGCAGCAGCCGCTCAGTTAATCAACGCACTCTACGTGACGGTGCCGAGGTCGCTCGACCCGCAACATACCGTGGTCCTCACGGTCGGCTCCATTGCAGCCGGGAAGCGCTACAACGCGATTCCCGATCGCGCGGTGCTCAAGGGCACCGTACGCAGCCTCGACAACGATGCGCGCCGCCTGGCCATGGAACGTGTGCGGGAGATCGCGCAGGGGGTGGCGCGATTGTCCGGTACGGAAATTGAAATCACGTTCAAGCCGGGCCCTCCATCGGTCCTGAACGATCCTGGGCTAACCGATATGCTCCGTGAGTGCGCGGTCGATCTGCTCGGGGCCGACCGGGTTCAGTATATTGCGCAACCCAGCATGGGCGGCGATGATTTCGCCCATTATCTCCAGCACGTTCCAGGCAGTCTCTTTCGCCTTGGATGTTCGGCCCCCGCGTCGGCTGGTCCAGGCCTGCACTCGCCGGATTTCGACATCGACGAACGCGCCCTGGGCATCGGCGCGAAGATCCTTGCACGCGCCGTGGTCCGTTGGTCGGAACCGAAAACACACGACAGTGAGACCGCCCAATGAGCCAAATGGTGTTCAACCCCAGCCGGAAACCTACGGTCGGCGTGGAAATCGAGCTGGCGCTGGTGGACGATAGAACCATGGCCCTGTGCAGCGCCAGCGAGAGGCTGCTCGCCCGCGTACCGCCGCGCCTCGAGGGAACGATCAAGCCGGAACTGATGCAGTGTTACGTGGAAATCAATTCAGGTGTCTGTATGACGGTGCAGGAGATCGAGGCGGATCTCAAAGAGAAGCTGTGCGCGCTGGAAGCCATTGCGGATCGGGAGGGTGTACGGCTGTACTGGTCGGCAACCCATCCGTTTTCCACCTGGCGGGACCAGGAAATCACCCGCAACAAACGATACGCGGGCCTGGTGGACCTGCTGCAGGATACGGCTCGCCAACTGGTGACTTTCGGCCTGCACGTGCACGTCGGCGTGGATAGCGGCGACAAAGCGGTGATGATCTGCGAGTTTATACTGCGACACGTACCGCTCCTGCTGGCGTTGAGCTGCAACAGTCCATTCTGGGAAGGCCGGAACACGGGTGTCTGCTCATGGCGGTCCAAGATCATGGACGGCCTTCCCACCGCCGGTCTGCCGCCGCTGATGCGGAACTGGAGTGAATATGTCTGGCTGGTGAATCACCTCGTCGAAACGGGTTATATAGAGACCATACGGGAAATCTGGTGGGACGTTCGCCCCCACAACAAGTTCGGCACGGTCGAGATCCGCGTCTGCGATATTCCCGGCAACTTCCACGATACCCTGGGCCTCGTCGCGCTGATGCAGTCCCTCATCAAATACCTTTCCGACCACATCGACCACGGTATATACCAGCACGACTGCCACCCGATGCTCATACGTCAGAACAAGTGGCGCGCAGCCCGTTACGGCCTCGATGCCCAACTTGTCGACGCCGACACCTACCAGCTACAGCCGGCGCGCGAACTCGTAAGACGTCTGGTCGATCAACTGAAGCCAACCGCCCGAGACCTGGATTGTGTTCCCTACCTCGAGCGGAACCTGGATATGGCGTCCAGGCCGACCTGGGCGCAACGACAGGTGGAAATCCTTGAAAGAACAGGCGATGCCCAATCGGTGGTGCGGGAAATGGCCGCCGCTTCCCGCCAGACGTCGCCGGCTTAGCAGCCCGCCCGATCGCTTCCAACAAAAAGGCACACACCTTCCGGCATGCGCCTGTAATCCACATTCAAATGCCTGTCTTTTTCGAACCATGAACGGACGGGGCGTTTCCTGTGACGCCTCCCTCCGTAATTCTTCGCGTCAGCGTCCCGGATTTATGTTCCCGCCCGCATTCCGTCAAAGCAGAATTGGCAAATCGGGGCCAAACACAGCAGCTCGATTTGTGACACCGCGCGTGGGAGACAATGTCCAGCAAGGGCCCGGTACTATCCCTCCGCGAGAGCCTGTTTGTAGGCCTTCAGCTTCTCTTTTACCCCCGCGTCCGTCTGTGCGATGATCTGCGCGGCCAGCACGGCCGCATTTCGCGCATTGTCGATCCCCACGCAGCCCACCGGTACTCCTGGCGGCATCTGCACGATTGCGTACAGTGAATCGATGCCGTTCAGCGCGCCCGAGGCGATCGGCACCCCGATCACGGGCAACGTGGTGTGCGCCGCCATGACGCCCGGCAGCGCCGCCGCCAATCCCGCCCCCGCGATTATGACCTTCAGACCGCGCGCCTCGGCAGTGCGCGCATATTCGCCAGTTCTTTCGGGATTCCGATGCGCGGACGACACGGTCATCTCGTATGCGACGCCCAGTTCATCCAGAACGGGCGTCGCTTTCTGCATGATCGGTTCATCGGACTTGCTACCCATAATTATGCCAACCACGATCCTCTTCCTCCTTTGTGATGATTTAACGACCTCTTCGTGATCCCGAAATCTCGCCGGAGTCGAAGCGCCTCAGACCTCCAGGTGCTCCAACGCCCGGTATCCGATATCCCTACGGTAGTACACGTTGTCGAATTGAATATTCCCGATCGCCTCGTAGGCCCGATTGACCGAAGCCCGAATATCCCGGCCGATGGCCGTGACACCCAGAACCCGGCCGCCATTGGTCACCGTCGTCCATTCATCGCGCGACGTGCCCGCGTGAAACACCATGACGTCGTCCCGGGCTTCGGCCTCGTCCAGGCCGGATATCGCAAAACCCGTTTCGTGCTCGCCCGGATATCCTCCGGAAGCCAGTACCACGCAAGTCGCGGCCCGGTTGTCCAGTTCAATTTCCAGATCCTTGAGGGTGCCTTCGAATACGGCCTCGATGATATCCACCAGATCGGTCTTCAGCAGAGGGAGCACAACCTGCGCCTCCGGGTCGCCCATGCGGCAGTTGAATTCGATGACCCGGGGACCGCTTTCGGTAATGATCAAACCGCCGTATAGGATTCCCTTATAGGGCCGCCCTTCCGCGGCAAGCGCCTTCACCGTGGGAAGCATGACGCGTTCCAGAATGGTCTTTTGCATTTCCTGCGTCACCACGGGGGCCGGTGCGTAGGCGCCCATCCCGCCCGTATTGGGGCCGGTATCGCCCTCGCCGATGGTCTTGTGATCCTGGGACGGCACGATGCACACCACGTGTTCCCCATCGGTAAAGCCCGTAATCGATGCTTCCTCACCTTCCAGGTATTCCATTAGCACCAGTTTTTCTCCTGCAGCGCCGAACTCCCGGTCCACCAGCACCCGTTCGACGGCACAGAGCGCCTCATCCATCGAGTGGCACACCAGCGCACCCTTTCCGGCAGCCAGTCCCGCGGCTTTCAAAACAACCGGCGCTCCCCAATCCTTCACGAACCCCCGCGCGGTGTCCGCGTCGGTGAATGTTCGATACTGCCCGGTGGGAATGCCATATTTGTGCATGATGCGCAGCGCGAAGTCTTTATCGGCTTCAATCCGGGCCGCCCTCCGCGAGGGCCCGAACACCCGGAGGCCCACGGCCTCGAACCGGTCCGCAAGCCCGTTTGCGAGCGGGTCCTCGGGCCCGACGACCGTCAAATCGATACGCTCCCGCTGTGCAAATCCCACCAGACCGTCCAGATCGTCCACACCGATATCCACGCAGGTGGCCTGTTCGGCCATACCGGGGTTGCCGGGAGCGGCATAGATACGACTCACCTTCGGACTCTGGGCGATCTTCCACGCAAATGTGTGCTCGCGGCCTCCCTTGCCCACAATCAACACTTTCATCTGTCCGGAACCCCCTGTATAAGCAAGCGTGGACGTTCATTCCCGGAATTAGATTGCCGAAATTCGGCCGCCCGGCCAACAAATGACTCGTCCGGCGACTCCGGAAAGACCCTATTCCAACTCGTCTTCGGAACCATGCCCGATCAGCGTGCCCAGATCCTCGCCCTCCAGAATCCGGCGCATGGTCCCGCGCGTGTCGAAATCGAAGACATGGATGGGAAGCCGGTTGTCCCGGGCGAGAATCACCGCGGACTGATCCAGCGCGCCCAGATTTTCCCGCACAACGGTATCGTATCCAACGCTGCGGTACAGGCGCGCGTCGGGACTCCTGTTGGGGTCGTCGGTGTAGACTCCAGCCGTTTTGTGCTTCGCGAAAAGTATGGCATCGGCCCGAATCTCAAGCGCTCGCTGCACGCCGGGATAGTCCGTTGTAACGTAGGGATTGCCGATGCCCCCCGCGAAGATCACGATATAGCCCTTTTCGATATGGTGGATGGCGCGCAGCCGGATAAAGGGTTCGGCGACCGCGTTAATCGGAATTGCCGTCATTACGCGCACCTCCGCGTCGCTCCTGGCGGTCATCACGCCCCGTAACATCAGGCTGTTGACAATGGTACCCAGCATTCCGATGTTGTGGGCTTCGGACTCTTCGATGCCCCACTGTGCACCGAGCATCCCTCTGAAAATGTTACCGCCTCCGATCACGACACCGACACCGACGCCGAGCCTGTGAACGGCCAGGATCTCATCCGCTATGTACTCCAGCGCAACCGGATCAAATCCGAATTCCCTATCACCCGCGACGGCCGCGCCGCTCAACTTGAGGACAATTCGCCTGTATCTCATAATTAACGTATACTCCGGGGTGCGGATAAGAAAAGACAGAGGATGAATATCGGGGGATATCGAGAATCGAAATGCGGACGGACAGTGAATCTCACGAATGCCGCGGGCGCCGGGGGACCCGACGGGGATATCGGGAGCCTGTGATCCGGAACGCTGCCCGGAGGCGCTGCCATACTGGTTTAATATAGATTCGTTGTGGCGCGTGTCAACGAAATTCAACTCCTCCCTGAATGCGCGCACTGAAGGCCGATTCTGACGACCGCCCCGCCGGATCGACCTGCCAGCGCTCCGGAGGCGTGCAGGCCCGAAACCGCAGGATTTCCACGATCTCGATCCCCCGTCCGTGAGGCGAGCAGTTGCGTTTTTTCTTTCATCATTCCCATATTTAGGTTAACTTGATTCGGTGATCGGAGCGGAATGCTTCCGAAAACCGGATGCGTTCCGGAATTCCGGTTGACGTGTACAAGTGGTTATAATACAGCAATTTCCATAGCGAAGCCGGATATTCAGCCTGACCCTGTTTTCTCTCGAACACATCCCGTTATGGAGGTGACATGCCCCCCCGAAGAGTTCTCGTCACCGGCGTATACGGCCTTATACCCGGCGCCATTTACGAGCATCTGATCCGGTCGCCCGACACCTACGAGACCTACGCCCTCGCGCGCCGTCGCTATCCATCCGACAGGTCGCCCGACGGGCGCGCGCTCGACATCCCCGACGACAAATTTCACCTGGCCGATCTTTCCGATATGCAGGCTGTGCAAAACGCCGTTAACGGCATGGACACCGTCGTCCAGATGGCGGCGGATCCACGGCCTGAAGCGAGTTGGGACCACATACTGAACAGCAACGTGATCGGCGCCTACAACGTCTTCGAAGCGTGCCGCATCGCCGGCGTCAGACGGATCGTTTACGCCAGTTCGATCATGACCAACTGGGGCTATCAGACCGACGAACCCTACAAGGCCATTAGAGAATGCCGGTTCGACGACGTTCCCGATCCCATACCCATCGTTACCCATAAGCACCCGACGCGGCCCACGGAACCCTATTCCGCCAGCAAGGTCTGGGGTGAAGCCCTGGCTCGAATTTACTCAAACGTACATGGGATCTCGTGCATTTCCCTGCGTATCGGGGCGGTCAACGCTGAAGACCGGCCGGCCAGCCCCGAACTTTCCGCAGTCTGGTGCAGCCAGCGCGACGTCGTGAAGATTACCGAACACTGCATAAACGCGCCGGACGATCTCCGCTTCGATATCTTCTACAGCATCTCCAACAACAGGTTCTGCTGGGTGGACATGGATCATGCCAGTCGAATTCTCGGTTTTGTCCCCCAGGACAGCGCGGAAGATCACATCTCATAGCCGCGCCTATCGCCGTATCGCCTTACTTTCCGGAAACCGGGTAAGACGCATGCGGCGATTGCGTTCGCCGCACAAATCGTAATCCGATTTTACCCCTGACGCTTGAGTTCGGGCCGTAGTCGTCCGAATACTCGAGGAACTCATCCCATGTCCAAGCTGCGTATGGCCGTTGCCGGTGTCGGCGCCGAGAAGGGCTCCCGTGCCAGGGGCTACCTGGACACAATCCGGAAACTCGCGCATCTCTACGACCTCTGCGCGATCTGCGACGCCGGAGAAGAGGCCCTGCACGCGGCGGGCGAGTTGTTTGACGTTTCCGCGCGCTATACGTGTATCGAAACGCTACTCCAGGAACAGAGGCCGGATGTCTTTTTTGTCCTGCTCCCCACCGACGGCCAGACGGTGGCGGCGCTTGCCGGTATCGAATACGGCTGCCATATCATCACCGAAATCCCCTATGCGCTCACCCTGGACATGGGCGATGCAATCGACCGTGCGGCAAGTGCGAAAGGCCTGAAATGGGAAGTGGCCGAAAACGTCTGGCTCTGGCCCAACGAGCGACTCAAACAGAAAATCGCGCGGGCCGGCGTCCTGGGCAAGCTCACCCACGCCAGCCTCCGGTATCCCGCGGGCAGTTACCATGGGCTGAACGCCATCCGCACGATCCTGAACAGCAAACCCCGGCGCGCAACGGGTTATGCCCAGGCCGTAGAGGTGCCGCCCTACAAGAACTACGGCGGGGGGGACGAAACGACCCGCTGGTGGGAAAGCGGCGTGATCGAATTCGAAAACGACGTGGCGTGCATCTACGAAATGCCCTCTACCCCCGGCGCGAATCCCGGTATGAACTGGGATATCGAAGGCATCAACGGCTACCTCTCGGGAGAAGCACTGACCCTCTACGAAACCGGGGGCCGCACCTATCCCATCCGCGAAATACACGAGGAAGTCGACGGCGAACGGATCCTCGCGAGCGTGCAGGTGGACACGGACCCTCCCATTGTCTGGAAAAATCCCTACAAACAGTATAGAGTCTCCAGCCAGGACGACGTGGCCAAAGCCGCCATCCTGGAGAGTCTGCACACCGCCGTCACCCGGAACACCATCCCCCAATACGGTGCGGACGGCGGTCGGTTGGACTACGAAATGTGGGTGGCGCTACGCGAAAGCGCCGAAACCGGGGGCGGGTGGGTTGACTTCCCGCTGGCCGACGCCACGAGCCTGGAAGAACGCATCCGCGCCGAATTCAATCGCTACTACGGCGGCGACCCCGTGGCCGACGCCCGAGAACTCATCAACGCACCCTTCGGCCGGCTCAGCGCCATGTGGACCGTAGCGGGCTGGCTGTAACGTACGGAGTAACGGCACCGGCGGGCGGTCGAGACATACTCGTATCCTTTAACTTCCCGCGTTCCGGAGCCGTCCGTCAACCCGAAGGCGTTCGTCCATGAATAGACCCGGCAGGCTGGCTTTCGTCACCGGCGCCGCCAGCGGCATCGGTAAAGCCATTGCGGAACGGTTTGCCGCCGAAGGCCACCGCGTTATTGCCCTCGACCGATCGGAAGGCGCCCTTCAGGAACTGGCCGTATGTGGTTCCAACACCATCCCATGCGTCTTCGACCTGAACAACCTGGAGACCATCCCTGACCTGGTGGCCCGGCTCGCCAGAGAGCACGGAACCATCGATGTCCTTGTCAACAATGCCGGAGCCTGGTGCTACGAACCCGTTGTCGACATCCCCCTGGACCGATGGGAAGAAATCTATCGGATCAATACCACCGCTCCGTTCATCCTTACCCGGGAGGTCGCGCCCGGAATGATCGAACGCGGCGACGGCGTCGTCGTCAATATCGCCTCCCGCAACGCGATGGTCTCCAGTAAGGGCTCCGCCGCCTACGACTCCTCCAAGGCGGCGCTCGTCGCCTTTACCCGAACCGCGGCGGGAGAATTCGCGCCACACAACGTCCGCGTCAACGCCATCTGTCCGGGCGTCATCAACACGCCCGCGAACGACGACCTGCTGGACGACACGGAGACCTTGGCCAACTATCTCAAGTTGATACCGCAGGGCCGCTACGGCGAACCCCATGAAATCGCAGGCATCGCGTACTTTCTCACCACCCCGGACGCCCGTTTCATTACCGGGCAGACGCTTGTTGCAGACGGCGGTCAGATGGCCTTCTCGGACTGGAAGAAGCTTTTTGACAAGCCCTGACGCACCTCAGGGGGCCGACCCCCCTGCGGGACCCTCGGGCGCCGCACCGGTGGATCCCACGCAACGATCGTTCGACGCGGAGAGAGGACTGATATGAGCCACCCACAATTCACCGGCAGAGTCGCAATCGTCACCGGCGCCAGCAGCGGCATCGGCAAGGCCGTCGCACTCGCCCTGGCGAATGAGGGCGCGTCGGTCGTTGCCACCTACAATAGCAACAAGGCCGGCGCGGACGCTCTCGAAGAAGACGCCTCCACGTCGGAAGGCAGCATCGAAACGGTGCGGACGGACGTCTGCAGCGCGAAAGACGTCCAGCGCATGGTGGACCATACCCTCGAAATCTTCGGCGGCCGGCTCGATGTACTAGTGAACAACGCCGGCCAGTGGATGGACAAGTCGCCCATTGCGGAATGCCCGGACGAACTGTGGGATCATATGATCAACGTCAACCTGAAGAGTGTTTTCCTCTGCTGCCGCGCGGCCATTCCCGCCATGCAAAAACACGGTGGCGGCGCCATCGTCAATATCTCCTCCGTCGCGGGCCATACCGGCGGCGGGGGGGGCACCCTGCCCTACGGCACGGCGAAGGGCGGGGTCAACACCTTCACCCGTGGACTCGCAAAAGAGCTTGCCCCGCACGGCATCCGGGTCAACGCGCTGGCGCCCGGCGTTATCGACACCCCGATGCAGCACCGGCACTCCACACCCGAACAGCTCGATTCCTTCGGGCGGGCCGCACCTCTGAAACGGGTGGGCAAACCCGAGGAAATGGTCGGCGCCGTGTTGCTCCTCGCCTCCGACCAGGGCAGTTTCATTACCGGTGAAATCATCGACGCCAACGGCGGGATCTACATGCGCTGACCGTGAACGGCGTCCGCCACCGGTCCTTGATGACCGTTCGCGGGTTTCCGGCTTTTTCGAGGCGCATTTCGATTCTGATGCGCCAGGATCTGGCCGCAAATACACCCAATCAGACAGGAGACCTGAATGAGAATCGGATGGACATTGCTTGTATCGCTGCTTCTTATCGCATGTGAAGCCGGAAAGAAGGAACTGGCAACCGAAAACGAAAGATCAAGTTACAGCTTTGGTTACACCATTGGAAAGGACGTTGTCAGAGGTTTGGAAAAACTCTCGTTGGAACTTAATTCGGATGCCTACTGCAAAGGCGTGATGGAAGCCGCGGCGGGCGGAGGCACACTCTATACCAGCGAAGAAATCCAGCAGACGCTTCAAGCCTTCCAGAAAGAAAGAGAGGTGGCGGACAACGAAAGGCTTAACTATTCTCTTGGATATGCAATGGCCAGGGACGTCGTGGAAGGGCTTCGGCGCAACGGAGGTATTGAAATCGATCCGAACGCGTTCTCGACGGGTATACGCGACTGTATCCTGAAAACAGAACCACGGATGACCAAAGAGGAGATCGATGCGGTTATGACTTCATTAAAGCAAAGAATGATCGAAAGGCAACAGGCCCAGATGAAGGCACGCGCCTCGCGGCCCAACCCGGGACAGATGGCCGAGAAAAACAAGGAAGAGGGCCGGCGGTTCCTGGCGCACAATCTAACGAAAGAGGGCGTCGTGGAACAACCCAGCGGCCTGCAGTACAAGATGACCAGAGAGGGTTCCGGGAAATCACCTTCGGCCACCGACAAGGTGACTGTACACTACCGAGGCACCCTCCTCGACGGCAACGAATTCGACAGTTCCATCAAGCGCGGAGAACCGGCCACTTTCCCGCTCAATCGGGTCATCGGGGGCTGGACGGAAGGGTTGCAGTTGTTGAAGGAGGGCTCCAAATGCGTGCTCTTCATTCCATCCCACCTCGCCTACGGCGACCGCGGAAATCAGGGAATTCCACCCGGCGCCACGCTCATTTTCGAGGTTGAACTGCTCAAGGTCAATTGACTACCGGGCCGACAGGTTGAAACGTCGCGGGCAACGCGCTTTTTCGTCCAGAGATGAAGACAAACGTGCCTTGCGGGAAAACTATCTATTAATATCAACTTTCAATAAATCTGTTGTGGAAAGTCGGCTTTTTTGTTAGATTGTTATGCTTCTATATTTGCCGTAAATTGAATAGCTTGCTCCCATATGCGGGAGTACGAAGGAGGTACGTGTTGCCCACACTCAAATCGTCCTACAAAAGGCTCCGACAGAACCAGAAGGCCCGGCTGCGAAATAAAAGCGCGCGTTCCGCTCTGAGAACCGTCCTCAAAAAGGCGGCGAACACCACGGGCAGAGAGGAAACGGAATCGATGATGCCGCAGGCGGTATCGGTCATAGACAAAAGTGTAAAAAAGGGTATCCTGCATCGAAACACCGCGGCCCGTTACAAATCCAACCTGGCCCGACGGGCAAATGCCCTGTAGACAGCCCTTACACAAACAAAAACGCGCCCGGTGTCTATAAGGACATCGGGCGCGTTTTTTTAATTCGTTGGGTTTTGTGTCCCGTCCCGGAAATAGATTGCCTAAATTCGGGACAAAACACTTATGAAAAGAGAAAAGCGTCCATGTAACGTTCTCCCGTATCCGGCAGAATGACCACCACGCGCTCGCCCGCCGTCATGGCTGCCGCAATCGCAACCGCCGCATGGGCCGCCGCCCCTGAGGAAATGCCCGCCAGGATGCCATCTTCCCTCGCCAGTCTGCGTGCCATCCGGCGGGCCTGGGTATTGGAAACCGAAACCACGCGATCCAGGATATCCACGTTGAGCACGGCGGGGATCATTCCGGCGCCCAGCCCGTCGATCTCCGTAGGTCCGGGTTTTCCGCCGGACAATACCGCGGAATCCTCGGGCTCAACGCCGACAACGCGCGTCTCCGGGAACTCCGCCTTTAAGACCTCGCCCACGCCGGTGACCGTCCCGCCGGTCCCCACGCCCGCAACGAAGACGTCGGGCGCTCCCTCCATCTGCCGCAGGATCTCACGCGCGGTCGTGCGGCGGTGAACATCGGGATTGGCCGGGTTCTCAAACTGTTGCGGTAGATAAGATTCCGTACCGTCCTCGACCAGTTCCAGCGCCTTTTCGATGGTTCCCTGCATCCCGTCGTAGGCCGGCGTCAACACGACCTCGGCGCCCAGCGCCCTGAGCAACTTCCGGCGTTCGTCGCTGACGCCTTCCGGCATGGTGATCGTCAGCCTGTACCCCTTCACGGCGGCCACCATCGCCAGGCCGATGCCCGTATTCCCGCTGGTGGGCTCTACAATTCTCATTCCGGGCCTCAAATCGCCGCGTGCCTCGGCCGCCTCGATCATGGCCAGCGCCGTCCGGTCTTTCACGCTGCCCGCCGGATTGAACGCCTCCAACTTGGCCCAGACCACGGCCCCCTCCGAATCGGCCACCCGGTTCAGACGCACCATCGGCGTTGCGCCGATGAGATCCAGAATGTTGTCGGCTTTTCTGAGGGTATCCATGCTGTACGCCGCCGGGTGGGCTGGGGCCGCTTCCGAGCTAGATACGAAAGACGATACGCCCGCTTTGCATTCGATATTTCTTGCAGAGATCGCCAAACGTGACCGAGGCCAGAACCTCCTCCAGGGCCGCCTCCATCTCTTCATAAACTTCCTGCAGCACGTCTTTTTCGCCGTCCGCGCTTTCTTTCACTTCCGCGGTCAACTTGACCGGGCCCTCCAGGACCTCCAGGACCGCGCCAACGGTAATTTCGTCGGGCCGCCGGATCAGTTCGTGGCCGCCTTTGCGACCTCTGACGCTGCGCACCATCCCGGCATTGCGCAATGGATTCAGCAACTGTACGAGATAGGATTCAGGAATATTCTGCCGGGAAGCAATTTCCGCACTCTGCACGACCCCTTCGCCGTAGTGCAACGCCAGATCCAATACGGCCCGCAATCCGTAATTGCCCTTCGAGGAAATATACATGCACGGCCTCCCTGAAACCCGGCGGGAACACACGTCCTCCGCGAATACCGGTCAATCAACATCGTCCGCCGGCGATGGCCGGAACAATCGTCACACTGTCGCCGTCTTTCAGCGGCGTCTCCGTACCCTCCAGAAAACGAACGTCCTCGTCGTTGACGTACACGTTTACGAACCGGCGCAAACCGCCGGTGCCGGCTTCGACCAGATTCTCCTTGATGCCCGGATGTTTCGATTCCAGATCGTCAAGCAGTTCGCCCAGTGTTGCGCCGCTGGCTTCAACGTCCGCGCGATCGCCCGTGAATTTTCGCAATGGCGTCGGAATCCGTACAGTCAAGCCCATCGTGTGAACCTCCTGAATTGTGGTTGCATTGCGTTCCCGGGATTGCAATGCAGATGCGTCGGATCTGTCCGTTCCTTCCCGTGTGAGGCCACTTCTTCACCGGTAACCATACGCACTTGCAATCCCATTCCTATTGGATTGCCGGATCGTAACCCTCCAGCGCCTTCTCCGCAAATGTCTTCGTACGTCCGTCCCATTCGAACCCGGCCGCGCCCCGTACAGCGGCGTCCACCACGGAGACCACGAGATACACCACATCCGGAAAGGCCGGCTCGTCCATGAACATGGCGGCCTGGCGATCTTCCTCGGAAAAATACGCGCCGCAGTCGATGTGCGAATGATAAAACGCCACCACGCGGCCGCCCGCGCTTTCTGTCTCCGCAAAAATCCGGTGAACTTCCAGGTCGTCCATCCGGTAAGCGTTTTTCGAGGTGCGGGGGTGTTCCTCCGGGTTTCGGGCATGCAACCGGTCCTGTATATTCCCGCACCGATACACCTGATAGTCGCCGTCCGTCCCCGCCGCCACAATCCCACAGCACTCGGCCGGATAATCCTTGCGTGCATGTTCGTAAATCTGTTTCCAGACCGCCCGATCCAAGTCCACCCTCCTTCAAACCGGCTCGTCCAGACGCCACAACGGGGTGCTCATATATTTCTCGCCACTGTCCGGAAAAAGGGTAACCACAATCCCGTCGCCCGCCTCCTCGGCCACGCGCAACGCCCCCGCGAAGGCCGCACCGCACGACTGTCCGGCAGGAATGCCTAGCTCGCGCGTCAACCGCCTCGCGGCCGCGTAGGCATCTTCGGTCTCCACGCGGATCTTCTGATCCCACACCGAAGGGTCGTAAATGCCCGGCACGATGGATACGTCCATATTCTTCAGGCCTTCGATTCCGTGAAACTCGTGCGGTTCCACGGCCACTATCCGGACGTCGGGGTTGTACTCCTTCAACCGCCTGCCGGTGCCGATCAACGTGCCGCTGGTGCCGAGGGTCGCCACGAAATGGGTCACGCGCCCCCGCGTCTGCCGCCAGATCTCCGGCGCCGTCTGCAGATAGTGCGCCCTGGGATTCGAAGGGTTATTGTACTGATCCGGTTTGTAATAACGCTCCGGATTGGCCGCCAATATCTCCCTGCACTTCAGAATGGCGCCATCGGAGCCCTCCAGCGGATCGCTCATAACAAGGCTCGCCCCGTAGGCCTGAATCACGTGCCTGCGTTCCACGCTCACGCTGCCCGGCATCACCAGTTCCACCCGATACCCCAACGACGCGCCGATCATCGCGTACGCGATTCCCGTATTGCCGGACGTCGAATCGATGATCACCCTATCGGGAGTCAACTCTCCTGATGAGATGGCATCCTGGATCATCTGCAGCGCCGGCCGGTCCTTCACCGATCCGCCCGGGTTGAACATCTCCATTTTCGCAAAAATCTCAACGCCATCCAGGTGATCCGCAAACTTCCGGATGCGCAAAAGCGGCGTCTTGCCGATGGCGTCGACAATTGTCGGCTGAATTCGGGAACCGATGTCCGTACTCCCAACCTGATGCCCCACAAGCAACCTCTTCCCGGTCGTGCGGGTGGAATACACCCCGATCACCTATAAAAATGGCCCCGTGTTGCCCGGGACCAAGCAGCAAAAACAATATATGCAGACGACCGGCTTTGTCAAGCGCAAACGGCGGAAGTCGGCAAAGCCAGCGATCAGCGTACTGCGGTTGTCGATACGGCCAAGCGATCTCCATTTGCCGACGACCGCACCCATGCTGCATTTGCGGGGGCGGTTCGCGAACCTCCCTCGGGGAGGAAGGGAAAGGCCTGCGCTATCTCGGTCTGCCCGTCCTGCAGGTGCCCATTCCGGGGGGAAGAAGGGGCCTTTCCGCGCTCGTTCGTTCAGTAGAGCTGTCCAGAAATGCCTACATAGCCCGCAGGGCAGAGTCTCACGAACTATCTACAGCGGTAATTCGCGAAAAGGCTACCCGCTGCGTCTGGGCAGTGCGCTCCTTTGCGCTTTTTCATGGCGAGAAAGAAAAAGGGCGTAAATTAAAAATCGAAAAAATCCAAATTCACATTCTCTCCCCAAATTCCCTGCCTCCGGCGGGTTCCTTTTGACGCGACCAAAAGGAACCAAAAGTCGCCGCTAGGCGCGGGGCCTGCCATATGCATAGCGCGAATCTCGCTGGGGGCTCCACATGATCGGTTGCCCTGCGAGCGAAAGTGGAAAACGGTGCTCAGTGCCGGACGGAACTACGCGCTCTGCTCTGGTTGACCTCATGATGGGCATCGCTGCCGACGTTCTATTGGCTTCCTGCTGGCGAGAGTACGGAAATGGCTCACACGAAAACACAAAGAGAAAAACAACAGTCAGCGGCGAGTGGTCAGTGGTCGCCCGCCCGGTTGTGTTGGGGGTTTGTTCGCCGCAGAAATCGCGCCGCTCACCATCAGCCTCGAACGGCAACACCAGGCGTCCCCTGTTGTCCCGTATAAACACCGGAACAACATGCCACCCGCTGCGAGGTCGGAGGTTGGTTCTCCGCGCTTTAACGTCCAGCACCACGATTCAGGAACGGCTGGAGGGGACGAAGGGCACCAAAGCGTGTCGACACTGTTGTGACGTTTCGCGGAAGAGCGGCCAAGCCGCGCGATCGGTTCCTGTCGCTCGACGAGTTGAAGCGCCTCGGCTTCATCCTCACCCATGCAGAGGGCAAACCCAACTACGCGATCAACTTCAACATATCACGATGGATGTTGCGCCAGTTCTGAGCAAGATCAATGCTCCGGGCACGGATCGAGTAACCCTCCAGGCAGACATCGACCTTCACCGACGCGTCGACTGTCGGGTAGAGCAGGATTCCTTCGTGTCTCGGCCCGGGCGCCCTGGTTGCTTCGCGATTTCTTAGATAGGCCAGGAGTTGGTAAAGATTGTCAGAATGTAGCTTCCCGCCGTAGCGGCCGCCAAACGCCTCTCGGTAGTATTTCGCGTCCATGATGATTCGCCGATCCGGCGCTTCCAGTATGACGTCGGCTTCCATTTTCGGAAGTTTCAAGCGATGGTGATCGGGCGTGCCTTCGTCGGCCCAAGCGATGGCGCGCCCGCGATGGTTGACCCGATAACGGTCTTGCTCACGCTTATAGAACTCGATTATGAAGTCCTCGTACAGTTTTTCCATTCGATCTTCGCTGAAGTCGGTGAAACTCGCCTCCCCGGATCTTTCGTTCACCACAAGTTGTTCATGGATGAGTCTGCAGACCGACAACAGGAATCGATAGTACCGGCGGTTGCGGTCGAGTTGTACCTGTCGGAACAGCCGGCGGTTCAACCGCACCACGCTCACGTGGTTCAGCTTGGTGTATGCATTACGGACATTGGCGTACACGTCGGAATCCAGGTTCGGGAGTCGCAGGAGGGATCCGAGCGTGGAGCGGAGGATGCAGTTGTGCAGGACATCGTGGGACAGTTCCTCAAAGTCGCAAACGACCCGTCCGCGGGCGCATAGCGCCCGTTTAACCGTCTCCCCCACAGCGATCTTTCCTCGGATACCGCCCAAATCTTCACGCACCTCCCGATACCCTCGGTCAATACCTCTGCGGATTAGACGGAACGTCCCTTCCGCAAGCACCTTGCCCAATAGTTCATGAACTCTCTCCAGCCCTTCCAGCTCCTCCTGCCGTACGACATCTCGTTCATCGACATGCCTCCAAGCGTAGCACAGGAGGTAATAGATGTTGGCGATGGGGATTCTCTTGTCGTTCACTGCTGCAATTTCTCCACCAGTTTATCCACCTGTTTAGGACGGTCGAACCAGTACTCTCGCAACAGGGGCTCAACCTGTGTATCGACGATGCCAAGGTACCAATCGTCGTCCGCCGACTCCTCTGGCACAAAGTAGCTGTGTCCGATCTGGAAATCGGGTCCGAGATCCTTGTCGTCGCGTATATGCTGGTTGAGCTCGGACAGGTTTCTGTCAATGCGGTCGACCAGAACTCGGTCGACGTCCGCTTCAAGCAGGTATTCGCGGAACTTCCCAGTGCCATATGCGGGCTGAAGCGTTTCGAATGCGAATCGGCGCCGTAGAGCATAGTCGACGATTGCCAGCGATCGATCGGCTGTATTCATGAGACCCAAAAGATGTACGTTTTCAGGGACGCTAAAGCGCTCCCCTGACGGACTGTACGTTAGCGCAATGGCGTGTTCGGGGCCACGCTTGTCCGCTTCGATGAGCATGAGCAACTCGCCGAATATCTTGGACAGATTGCCCCGGTTGATCTCATCGATAATGAAGACGAAAGGCTTATCTAGATTTTGCTCCGCGCGCTTGCAGAACTCGAAGAACACGCCATTCCGTAACTTGAAGCCACCGGTCTCCGTCGGCCGCCAACCCTGAAAAAAGTCCTCATAAGCATAGGACTGATGAAACTGCACCATCTCGATAAACTGTGAGTCCTTGCGCCTTATCAGGCACCATGCGATCCGTCGCGCGATGAATGTCTTGCCGACGCCCGGCGGTCCCTGAAGAATCAGATTCTTGCGAAGTGCGATTGAGTCGAGAATCCGGCGGAACTGAGGTTCTTCCAGGAACAGGTCAATTAGTGCCGTGTCAACATCATACGATTTGCCTTCCGTGTCATCGGGCTCAACTTCCGACTCGCCTGCATCGGCGTCGATTTTTTCGAATATATGTCGTAACCAGTCTCGATATTCCGTGAATCGAGTCAATGTCTTGGTCGTGATCAGGCCCGTGAAGTTGATCGGCGCACGGCACGGATGCCACTCTACAGTCCTGACGTTTTTGTACTCTGCCCTTTCCGGCACGTAGGTGTATTCTCCGGTAACCTTTCCCCAGCCTAGAATGGCGCGGCGGCCTTTCTTCGCGATGAGGATGTCATCGATCTTAATCTCCTGCACGAATTCCCACGCCGCAAGTGACTGGTTGGAGGGGTTTTTTCCTCTGCCGTTCTCGATCAACGCGCTGTGGATATCCACCCTGGATTCATAATCGCTAAGGTTCCCGAGGTGGTCCCAACCAATTGCCGTGATACCAAGTTCGAGAAACTCTTCCCAAAAACGTGCGCCCCTGCCAGGCGCGATAGTCCAAACGTCGGCCGTGCCGAAACGGTCGCGGTACCATGCCGTTGACATTCCTATCAATCCTCTATTTGCATTCGACGAGGGCTCGTGGATTCCGAACTTATATGCCCGCGAACCAATCCGACCGGATGCGTACCTTCTCAATCATCTCGGTTTCGACGCCAAGGTTATTTTCTTTGAGCAAATCACAAAGGCGATCCCCGTCGATCAAGTCAATGGCAATCGCACCGTCACGGGTGGCTTCGTCTGACGCCTGACTGGTGAAATGGCCCGTCGTGATAAACAAGCCTTTGTCGGCGCGTCCCTGCAATGCCCCACGAAAATCCCTGATTTCCTTCGAACCAACGCTCCCTTTCCAGCGCTTACACTGGAAAAAGATCTGGAATGACACAAGGTTTACGCGTAGTACGCCGACACCATCGATTCCCCCATCACTGGATTTTCCACGCACTTCGACTTTGGTAAACCCTGCTTCACGTAATAGACGCTGTGACAACCGCTCAAAACCTTCTGGCGGCATATCACCCAACACGGCCAAGAGCATCGACTTCCAGTCCTCAACTTCCTCGATGCTTTCACCGATCGAGTCACCGTCTTCTGTCTTTAAGGCTTAATCGGCCAATCGCTTGATGCGTCGCCGTTCACGTTCTTCTTGGGAGACGTGTTCATGAATCGCATCGGTCTGAGCACGCGTTGTGATCACCGAACTGCTTTCTGTTAGGGCCCATATTCCACGCGAAGAATTCACCAGTGCATTGCCGCGTTTGAGGTAGGTACGTGCCCAAGCGAGGTAGTAGTTTACCCGCGGAAGATTTGGGTTCTGCGTCATAGTGAATGATTGCTCGGCCTCGGTCACCCCTTCCAGTTCGATCACTTTTTCATCCAGTTCCTGAATGGTGGCCGAACCGCCCAAATCCCTAAGGGCCTCGACCGTGACCAACATCATTCCGGGCAGATCGGGTAGGTGTTCCGCGTCGATTTCAAAACGCCTTTTCATCGTTCTGTTAGTCATTGGTGTCCCCACAAAAGACATTATTGAATGGTCCAAATAGCAAGTCGTGTTAAGCGGCAGCGATCCGTCGACCGCTGCCGGTGAAGGCGTGTTCGGGAACATCCGACGAATCTATTCGACGAACCGGCGCGGGTGTTCGTAATTCAACTGCGGGCACTCGCGGCCCGCCTCGAAGTCCGCCCTGCGATGCTCCCAGGTCTCTTGCAGGTTGAGCCAGAGCTGAGGCGTTATCCCAAAAAAACGCACCGCCGCAAGTCCGGGTTCACGCGAATCTCAGATCCGCCTGGCGCTTAGCGTCGCCACGTACCCGGCGGGCTTGCGCAAGCTCATAACTCGCCTGCATCCGCATCCAGTGATCGGCGGTACCCCAGCCGATATCCTCCAGCGCGAGCGCCATGTTCGCGGACACCCCCGTCCTGCCGTTCAACAAGCGCGATAGCGTGCCGCGCTCGCAGCCGAGGCGCGCCGCCGTCTGCGTGACGTTCGAGCCAACCTCTTCCATGCCCTCTCGGATCAGTTCGCCCAGGTGCGGAGGGTTCAACATGGGGCCGACACGATTGCTTTCAATGTCGTTCATGGTCAACACTCCCGTCCGGTCAGTGATAATCGATCAGGTCCACGTCCACGACCTCGCCGTCCTCAAAACGGAACACCACACGCCAGTTGCCGGTGACGCTAACGCTCCACTCGGCCGCAAGCGTCCGCTTTGCCATCACGACCGCCGACCGCATTGCGCAGCGGCAACTTGTGTGCGGGCTCGCACGGATCGGCGTAAACATTCGTTTCAGAGGCACAACGATCGGATCAGCGGAGCATTTGAAAAGCCCGGAGACGAAATTCGGACGCCCTTCGACGGTTGGTTCTCACACCCCGATCACGTACAAAAATGGCCCCGTGCAGTCAGTGGCAGGCAATTGGCCATCACATTCCTACTGCACCGCTTGACGGGGCGTTACGCTTGCAGCGATCTCGCGGCCAGCCTCGATCTCCGCCCTGCGAAGCTCCCATGTCGTTTGCAGGTTGAGCCAAAGCTGAGGCGTCGTCCCAAAGTAGCGCGCCAGCCTCAACGCCGAGTCTGCGCTCACCCCACGTCGGCCGTTCAGAATCATCGTGATGCGATTCACCGACACTCCCAGTGCCTTCGCCAGGGCGTTGGCCGACAGCCCGAGCGCGTCGAGTTCGTCGCGGAGTATCTCACCCGGATGAACCGGTCTCATCCCATTCTTCGCGTTCATGTTCGCGCCTCTCAGTGGTAGTCCTCGATCTCCACGTCGCACGCCCCATCGTCCGTCCAGCGGAAACAGATGCGCCATTGCTCGTTGATCCGGATGCTGTGTTGGCCGGCCCGGTCCCCACGCAACGCTTCGAGCCGATTGCTCGGCAATGCGGCGAGATCCCCAAGTGTCTCCGCGTTGGCCAGAAGGGTCAGTCGGCGGGCGGCCTGATTCGAGAAACCGTGAAACGCCGGGACCCGCTTACCCTCGAAGAAACGTCTTGTATCCCGATCCTTGAAGCTCCGTATCATGGGCGACGAATGTAACCTCTGTTACGGCTCCCTTCAATGCATCTCACCGTCTTGCAAAAGGCGTTGATTCCGCCAGTGTCGCCGCCGACCCATGTGGACTGGTACGACGATGCTGCGCTGCTCTCGTTAATTTCGGTATGGCATGTACGGAAAACATTCGAACATCATTTGAGCAATACGGAAACGCGATTCAAAACCCGTCGGCGTTTGGAACACACCCCGATCACGTACAAAAATGGCCCCGTGTTGCCCGGGACCAAGCAGCAGGAAACAATATATGCTGACGACCGGCGTTGTCAAGCGCAAACGGCGGAAGCAGCGAAAGCAGCGAAAGCAGCGATCAGCGATCAGCGGTCAGTCTTCAGCCGTCAGCTAAAACCTGTTTACGTAATAGTCCGTGACGTCTATCGGCGATGTCCGCGCCAGCAAGCGGGCAACCACAAGGGTTGCCCCTACAAAAGCGATGTTGGCGCTCCAAGGGCTGGAAGCCCTCGGTCGTGGGGACCTCTCCCCCCGGCCCTCTCCCGAGGGAGAGAGGGAGACAGCGGGCAGGTCTATACGGAAACAAACGCAGTACGGAATGGCCTGCGGCTCCACGGGATTTGCTACAGCCCACAAACTGCCAGGTTGTGGTACGACCGGGCTATTCTGGTCGGAGGTGTCAATTTCACTATCCATTGACTGACTGGATTGGCGATTTGTACGTCCAACCCCGGTACCCATTTCCATTCAACACACCGTCCGTACAAAAATCATCGACGGAAGCCGATAGCACTTCCGCCGATACAGATTCGGTCTGATTCGGGACGACTGCCATTTCGGCCCCGACTATCCCGCCGCGAGTTGACCCTCCGCTTCCGGTATTTCGACGTCCATCAACGGTACGTGCATACCGCATTCCGATTTGGACGTTCCCGCCCAGCGGCCCGCGCGTTCGTCGGCGCCGGGCGCTGCCGGCCGGGTGCAGGGCCAACAGCCGATGCTTGAATAGCCCTGGTCCATGAGCGAATTGTACGGCAGATCCTTTTCAATGATGTAATCCCACACCTGCTTCCGCGTCCAGGCGGCAAGCGGATTTATCTTGGCGACGTCCCGGCCGCCGCTGGTTCGGTAACCTTCCACGACACGTACGCCGGCCCGCGTTCCTGACTGATCTCTCCTGAGGCTGGCAATCCATCCGTTAAGACTTGCCAATTTCCGCTGCAGAGGCTCCACCTTGCGCATGCGGCAACAATGATCGGGATCACGGTTGTACAGGTCGGGGCCGCAGACGCTATCCTGCTCGGGTACGCTCAAGCGGGGGCGTAAGGACTCGATCTCAATATCGTACCGCGCCTCAATACGCGTTTTGAGCGCAAGCGTTTCAGAAAACAGATACCCGGTGTCGATTGTAAAAACAGGAAGTTGCGGGACCACCCTTTGCGCCATATCCAAGAGAACCACGCCGCTGGCCCCGAAAGCCGTACTCATTGCCACCGCGGGACCGAGGTTTCGCCAGGCCCACTCCAGGATTTCCTCGGGCGGCGCCGCCTCCAATGCATCGGCCAACCGGCCAATCTTCTGCTGGTCGAAATCCATACACATCCTCTGTCGGCTTTAATTACTGTATTGTTAATCAAGTTAGTCAACAATAATAAATTCATTTCTTGCTGTCAAGTCTTAAATGCAAAATTCCGATTATCCGGAAAGTCCGATAACCGGCCGGGGATAGTCGAGACTCGCACCGACGGAGTTTGAAATCACCTTGACTTTTAAGATGGGTTTTGATAACTTTCAGGCCTCAAAATTGTTGGCGTTTCGCGTCATCGTGGAACCGTCCGATCCAGGAAACAAAAAAGCCCGATCTGTTGAGATCCGGGCCGTTTTATAATACAACTAATTTATTTTGAGAAAGTTAAATGAGCCCGGAAGGATTTGAACCTTCGACCAACGGCTTAAAAGGCCGCTGCTCTACCCCTGAGCTACGGGCCCATTCCGTTCCCAGATCAAACTACAAAAACCGATGCACGATCGGGCAAAGTGATGAATATAGACAAGCCGTTCTCCCCTGTCAAGGAAAAGGGTTTCCGTAATGATGCGCAGGCGAAGCAAGCGCCGCATGCTGAAGTGGGTACTTTGGATCACGGGAGTACTGGCGGTTATTTTTCTTGCCCTGTCGCTTATCGAGATAGACGACGTCGTCATGGCCCAGGGCATCGTAGAACCCGGTGAAAAAATCTATATCGATTCTCCGCTCAAGCGCGTTATCGAAAGCATCCATTGTGAACCTGGAACGCCGGTGAAAGCCGGACAGCCGGTTGTCCAACTCTATAATGGCGACCTGGTCGCCTCGGTTGAAGCGGCCGAGAAGGAGATCCAGCGCAACGAAGCGAACCTGGAACATGCCAGGGCAAACCTGGCGCTGCTGAAAGAAAAACCGACCGCGGAAGCGTTGAAGATCGCGGAATCCAGGGTCGAACATGCACGCATTGCGCTGAAAGCCCGCAAGCAGGAAATGAAGCGGGCCGAACACCTCTATCTGGGCGAGCGCCTCTGGAGCGTCGAGGAACTCGAACGCGCAAAAACGAACTGCGAACTCGCGGAAACCAACCTGAAGGTGGTTTCCGAGGTCCTGAACCTGACCCGGCGCGGCGCATCGCCTGCGGAACTTCGGCAGGGCGCGGCCGACGTTCGCCGCGCAGCGGCAGCGCTGGACAACGCCCGAAACAGTCTGAAGGCGGCGCAGGAAGGCCTGGAACTGACCACCCTCCGGTCGCCCGTCAACGGCATTGTTGTCAGACGGGATCTGCATCCCGGCATGCTTGCCGACCAGGGGCAAATCGTACTCATTGTTGCGGGAGAGGGCGGAGGAGATACGATCGACGCCTGGGTCCCGGAAACCAACGCGTGGAAAATCCGTCTGGGACACCCCGTAGAAATCCTCAGCAATCTATTTTCCGACCGCGAGGAATTCGCCGGTAACGGCAAAATCTCCAGGATATACGGATATGCGGTACACGGCAGCGGCGTCCGAACCTTTGAGTTGGAAATTGGCATTGTGGAAACCCCGTTGCCGCTCAAATACGGCTCTACCGCAGACCTGCGCATTATTGTGGGCAGGCGCAGCATTCTCAAATTCCTCCTGAATATCGAAGATCGCGACGTGGTCCAGGCCAGCCGGCAGGACGTCCGTAATCAGAGTGAAAGGGACAAGATTCAACCGTCGCCTTCCCGTCAGACCTTCTCCGACTCCATCACGACGACACCCTCCCGGAACACCACGTCGGCCGATTCCGGAAGCGGCACGGCAGTGGCGCGGAAGCCCTAACATTCACGACGAGGATGAACATGTCGGACGCACGTACCAAATCTGAAAAATACGTCTATTTCTTCGGCGATGGCACGGCCGACGGCGACGGCGACAGACGCAATCTGCTCGGCGGGAAAGGCGCCAACCTTGCGGAAATGTCTCGCATCGGCATTCCGGTTCCCGCAGGGTTCACCATTACCACGGACGTTTGCGCCTACTACTACGGCCACCAGAAAAATCACCCGCCTGCGCTGAAGAGCCAGGTTGTAACGAACCTGAGAAAAGTTGAGAAAGCCATGGGCGGGCGGTTCGGCGACGCCGGCAATCCGTTACTCCTGTCGGTCCGGTCGGGCGCGCGTGTCTCCATGCCCGGAATGATGGAGACCGTGCTCAACCTGGGCCTCAACGACGAAATTGCCGAGGGTCTGATTGCAAAATCCGGTAATGAACGCTTTGTCTGGGACGTGTACCGCCGCTTCATTCAAACATACGGCGACGTTGTTATGGGTGTGCAGCCGGAAGAACGCGAACACGATCCCTTCGAAGCCGCCATTGACAGCGTAAAGGCCGAACGAGGCATCACCCTGGATACCGACCTCACGCCCAATGATCTTCGGGAACTGGTGGACGTTTTCAAGGACCTCGTCAGGAAACGCGCGGGCCGTTCTTTCCCGGACAGCCCAATGGAACAACTGTGGGGAAGCGTAAATGCCGTCTTCGATTCCTGGAACGGCAACCGGGCCATCGTCTACCGAAACATCCACGACATACCCCATAGTTGGGGGACCGCTGTCAACGTGCAATCGATGGTCTACGGCAATATGGGCGACGACTGCGCAACGGGTGTGGCGTTCACGCGCGACCCCTCCACCGGCGCGCGGAAATTTTACGGCGAATACCTCATCAACGCCCAGGGCGAAGACGTCGTGGCAGGGGTACGCACACCCGAGCCGGTTGCGAAGTTGAAGAAACAGTTGCCCCTTGCCTACGAAACCCTGGAGCACATTTACAAAAAGCTGGAACTGCACTACCGGGACATGCAGGACATCGAGTTTACCGTTCAGGAAGGTGAACTCTGGATGCTGCAGACCCGAACGGGCAAGCGCACCGCGGCATCCGCGCTCAAAATAGCGGTAGACATGGTGAAAGAGGAGCTTATCACCAAAGAAGAAGCCATCGCCCGAATCGACCCCGCCCAACTCGACCACCTCCTGCACCCGACATTCGACCCCGACGCGCCCCGCGAGGTTCTGGCGTCCGGGCTTCCCGCCTCACCCGGCGCAGCCGCGGGCAAGGCGGTGTTCACAGCCGACGAAGCCGAGACGTTGGCGGCCGATGACGAAGACGCCATCCTGGTTCGCCTCGAAACCTCGCCCGAAGACATCGGAGGGATGCACGCCGCCAGGGGCATTCTCACCGCCCGCGGCGGCCAGACCAGTCACGCCGCCGTCGTGGCGCGGGGCATGGGCAAATGTTGCGTGGCCGGATGCGGAGCCATCTCGATCGATTACCAAAACGACCTGTTCACGGTCAACGGAAAGACCGTTAAGGCCGGGGACTGGATATCACTGGACGGTTCCACGGGCGAATTGATGCTCGGCCGCGTGCCCACGCGGAATCCGAAACTTTCCGGTAATTTCTCCACCATCATGAAATGGGCGGACGAAATGCGGAAACTGAACGTGCGCACCAACGCGGATACGCCGCACGATTCTGAAGTCGCACGGAAGTTTGGCGCCGAGGGCATCGGCCTGTGCCGAACCGAACACATGTTTTTTGAAGACGACCGCATCCTGGCCGTACGTGAGATGATCCTTGCAGGCGACGAATCGGGCCGCAGAAAGGCGCTGGAAAAACTCCTGCCCATGCAACGCGGCGACTTCGAGGGCATTTTCCAGGCCATGCGGGGCCTGCCCGTCACCATCCGGCTGCTCGACCCGCCCCTGCACGAGTTCCTGCCCCACGAGCCCGAACAGCAGCGCGAAATGGCGCGTCAGATGGGGGTTCCGCTAAAGACGATCCAGGAGAAAGTGGAGAACCTGCACGAGTTCAACCCCATGTTGGGGCATCGGGGCTGCCGCCTGGGCGTTACCTTCCCCGAGATCTACGAAATGCAGGCTCGGGCAATCTTCGAAGCGGCCGTCAACGCGCGCAGACGGAGAATCAAGGCCATCCCCGAAATCATGATCCCCCTGGTCGGCACGGTCAAGGAATTCACCGAGCTTCGTAAAATGGTGGACCGTGTCGCCAACGAGATCGTGGGCGGCGGGAAGGTCAAGATAGACTATCTTGTCGGCACTATGATCGAAATTCCCCGTGCGGCTCTGGTGGCGGACACCATTGCCGAATCCGCCGATTTCTTCAGCTTCGGTACCAACGACCTCACCCAGATGACATTCGGCTTCTCCCGAGACGACGCCGGCAAATTCCTCCCTGAATACATCGAACAGGGAATCCTTGAACAGGACCCCTTCCAGAGCCTCGACCAGGTCGGCGTGGGGCAACTTGTAATTATGGGAACCGACCGCGGGCGCACCGCGCGAAAAACCCTCAAGGTAGGCATCTGCGGTGAGCATGGCGGCGACCCTGAATCGGTGAAATTCTGCCACCGGGTGGGCCTGGACTACGTCTCCTGCTCTCCGTACCGCGTGCCTATCGCCCGCCTGGCTGCCGCTCAGGCCGCCATCGAATAGCCGAATCCGCCTGACCGGGGTACGTGGTTCCGTCCTCCTTCTCGCCAGCCCGATCGGACCGTAAGACGGGGGCCCGCCTCCGGCTGCGGTTTCCCCCGACATTCTCGTTTCAGCGTTTTCCATCGGCGGTTTTCGGCCGATCGGAAAACGCGGCTCCGGATGCGTATCGACGGGCGGGCCAGCGATGGCTCCCGGCCGCGCGACGCTTGATTTTCGATCCTCGATAGCCTATATTTTCACGGTATTTTCAGGCGGGCGCGACGCCGCTCGCGGGTTTTGCATTTATGCCTCGTATCATTGCCATTGCCAACCAGAAAGGCGGCGTCGGAAAAACCACCACAGCGGTGAACCTCTCCGCTTGCCTGGCGGCTGCAGAAAAGAAGACCCTACTCGTCGACCTGGACCCGCAGTCCAACGCCACCAGCGGTTTTGGCGTGTCGGTGGCTCGAGAGGATCCGTGCATCTACGAAGTACTCCTCCAGGAGTACCCGCTTTCTGACATCACCCGGGAAACCGAGATTCCCTACCTGAACGTGGCCCCCTCGCATATGCGCCTCACCGGGGCCGAAGTCGAAATGGTCAACCTCGGCGCCCGCGAGCACCGGCTCCGGGCTGCCCTGGAAAACGCTGGCGAAAGCTACGATTTCCTGTTGATCGATTGCCCGCCGTCCCTGGGGTTGCTTACCCTGAACGCGCTCACCGCCGCCGGCTCCGTGCTCATTCCGATACAGTGCGAATATTATGCCCTGGAAGGTGTGGGCAAACTGTTGAATACGCTGAGACTGGTTCGGCGCCATCTGAATCCCCCGCTCAGAATCGAGGGCGTGCTGCTCACGATGTTCGACACCCGGCTTAATCTCTCCCGACAGGTCGTAGATGAGGCCCGCCACCACTTCGGAGAGCGGGTTTACAACACCATCATCGGCCGAAACGTCAAGCTCGGCGAGGCGCCCAGTTTCGGCAAACCCATCATTCTGTACGATATTATGTCTCAAGGGGCCCGGAATTACATGAGTCTTGCCGGGGAGGTAATCAACCATGGCCAAGCGTAACGCCCTGGGCAGAGGCCTGGGCGCCCTCATCCCCGGCGCTGACGAATCACCACTGGAGCGGCCCGTGGGGTCATCGGAGACGGGTGACCTCCACCCGGGCGCGCGGATGCTCGAGATAGGCATTGGAGATCTCGAGCCCAACACACACCAGCCCCGGGCGGATTTCGATCCGGACGCCGTCCAGGAATTGGCGGACTCGATCAAGGAAAAAGGGGTCATTCAGCCCGTTGTCGTTCGACGCTGCGGTTCCGGATATCAGCTCATCGCCGGCGAGCGCCGCCTCCGCGCCGCGAAACTGGCGGGCCTGGAGACCATCCCCGCCATCCTGCTGGACGTGGGATCCGATCAGGAGATGATGGAAATCTCCCTGATCGAAAACGTACAGCGGGAAGACCTGAATCCGATCGAAGAAGCCAGAGCATACAGGGCCCTGATGGAATCCTGTTTCCTGACCCAGGAAGAGGTGGCCGAGAAAGTCGGCAAAAACAGATCCACCGTTACCAACACGCTGCGCCTTCTCCACCTCACGGAAGGGGTCAGAAACGCCCTCCAGGACAAACAGATTTCCATGGGGCACGCCCGCGCTCTCCTGGGCCTGTCGGACGACCGCCTGCAGGCGAATCTTTGCAGGAAAATTGTCGCCGACGGCCTTTCCGTAAGGCAGGTTGAAAACCTTGTCAAGGCCGGTAGAGAAGGGCGCAGTGAACCACCCAGGTCCCTGCCCCGGAGCAAAGATCCTCAGACCCTTTCGCTGGAAGAAGACCTTCAGCGCAGGTTTGGCACGGGGGTGAATATCAATCGCCGGGGCAAGAAGGGAAAAATCGAAATCGCGTTCTACACAGATAACGACCTTGAGCGCATCCTGGACCTCCTCCGGGAAACGTCGTACTGACGTCGACCGCCCACCGAAGATCCCGCCCAGGGGCAGCATGCTCGGAAATTTCCTGGAAAAATTCAAACGTGGCCTCTCAAAAACCCGAGAGGGGCTGTCGGGAAAAATCAGCGAGGTCCTGCGCCGCAGCCCCAGACTGGATGATGAAGCCCTGGAGGAGATTGAAGAAATCCTCATACGGGCAGACGTGGGTGTCAACGCGACGCTGCGAATCATCGACCGTCTTCGGGAACGCCTTCAGCGAGGGTCGGCGCCGGAAGGGACGGAAGAATGGGTCCGCGGCCGGCTCGAGACCGAACTGCTGGAGATCCTCCGGGCCGTTCAGCCCCCATCCCTGGCGCCTCCCCGGGCCAGGCCTCACGTTATCCTGGTTGCCGGTGTCAACGGATCGGGCAAAACGACCACGATCGGCAAGCTGGCATGCCGGTACGGCGCGCGGGGCAACCGAGTACTCCTTGCCGCCTGCGACACCTTTCGGGCCGCCGCGATCGAACAGCTATCGATCTGGGCCGAGCGTTCCGGCGCGGACATCGTACGCCACCGGCCCGGCGCGGACGCCGCCTCAGTGGCCTTCGACGCCCTTGCCGCCGCCCGATCCCGCGATATGGACGTCGTCATTATCGACACCGCGGGGCGCCTGCACACCAGCATAAATCTGATGGAGGAACTCAAGAAAATCTGTCGCGTCCTGGGAAAATGCCTGCAGGGCGCCCCCCACGAAACCCTGCTGGTCCTGGACGCCACCACGGGACAGAACGCCGTCGCCCAGGCCCGCCAATTCCACGCGGACATCGGAATTACCGGTCTTGTTCTGGCCAAATTGGATGGCACGGCCAGGGGCGGCGTTGTCATTGCCATTGCCGACGAACTCGGTCTCCCCGTTCGTATGGTCGGCCTGGGTGAAGGCCAGGATGATCTGAGTGACTTTGAACCGGAGGCCTTCGTCACGGCTCTCTTCGAAGGCGACTAGCACGATATGACGCATATTTACTTTGACAACCAGGCCACCACGCCGGTCGACCCGAGGGTAATGGACGCCATGCTGCCCTATTTCAAGGCGGAATTCGGCAATGCGGCCAGCCGTACCCACAGCTTCGGGTGGACCGCTGAAGCAGCGGTGGACCGGGCGCGGGAACAGGCCGCGGAACTGATCCATGCCGACGCCAGGGAGATCATTTTCACCAGCGGCGCCACCGAATCGGACAACCTGGCCATTAAGGGCGTGGCCTCGGTGCACCGGGAGAAGGGCGGGCACCTCGTCACCCAGGCCACCGAACACCACGCCGTCCTCGATTCGTGCAAAGCGCTTGAACGGCGGGGTTTCGACGTTACCGTCCTGCCCGTAGACCGTTACGGCCAGATCGCACCGGGAACCGTCTCGGACGCGATCCGCGAAAACACCGTGCTTGTCTCCATTATGGCGGCCAACAACGAAATCGGCACCGTGCAGCCCCTGGGCGAAATTGGAGCCATCTGCAGGGAACGGAACATCCTCTTCCACTGCGACGCCGCTCAGGCCGTGGGTAAGTTACCCATCGACGTGCATACCCTCGGCATTGACCTGCTCTCGATATCCGCCCACAAATTGTACGGCCCCAAAGGCGTGGGCGCGCTCTACGTTCGCGGCCGACCACGGGTGCGCCTCGTTGCGGAAATCGACGGGGGCGGCCACGAACGCGGCATGCGCTCGGGTACGCTAAACGTCCCGGGCATTGTGGGTCTCGGCGCGGCCTGCGAACTTGCGCACGCGGAAATGGCCGCTGAAGGGACCCGCGTCCGGGCGTTGCGCGAACGACTGAGAACACGTCTGTTCGACGGCCTGGACGATATTTATCTCAATGGACATCCGGACAAGCGACTGGATGGTAACCTGAACATCAGCTTCGAAGGCGTGGAGGGCGAGAGTCTGCTTGTGGGCCTTGGTGAAATCGCGCTCTCGTCCGGATCCGCCTGCACCTCGGCGGCGCTGGAACCCTCCTACGTGCTGCGGGCGCTGGGGATGCCGAACCGCCTGGCCGAAAGCAGCATCCGCTTTGGTCTGGGCAGGTTCAACACCGAAGCCGAGATTGACCACGTGGCCGGCCGAGTCATCGAGGAAGTCGGACGCCTGCGAGAAATTTCACCATACTCCAACGCAAAGCAACGGCGCAGGTAACGCGTCCTGAAATACAGATCCCGAAACCTCAGAACTTAATTCCCATCAAGGACCGAACCCATGCAAATTCCGCCCGGCATGCCGAAACCCCGCCCCATCCCCGAGGTCGAGCACATTGTAGCCGTTTCCAGCGGCAAGGGAGGCGTGGGTAAAACCACCGTCAGCGTGAACCTGTCCGTCGCCCTCGCGCGCCAGGGGCAGGCCGTTGGACTGCTCGACGCCGACATCTACGGGCCCAACGTCCCCATGATGCTGGGCGCCACGGAGCAACCCCGGGCGGTGAGCGGCAAGATCATCCCGCTCGAAAACCATGGCGTCAAATTGATGTCTCTCGGGCTCATCGCCGGCGAGGACGCACCCGTGATCTGGCGCGGCCCTATCGTGGGAAAGATGATCCAACAGTTCATGTCCGACGTCGCCTGGGGCGCGCTTGATTTCCTCGTTGTCGACCTTCCGCCGGGAACCGGTGACGCCCAACTCACCCTCGCGCAAACCGTTCCGCTAAGCGGCGCGGTCATTGTCACCACGCCGCAGGACGTCGCGCTTGAAGACGTCACTCGAGGCATCGAGATGTTCCGGAAGTTAGACGTTCCCATCCTCGGCGCCGTCGAAAACATGAGCGGCTTTATATGTCCATGCTGCGGCGAGCGGGCGCCAATCTTCGGGGATGGCGGCGGCGACAAGATCGCCATGCACTTCAACATCCCGGTGCTGGGCCGGCTGCCCATTCTGCCGGCCATTCGCGAAGGCGGCGACACCGGCAATCCGATTGCCGCACAGGAATCCGACGAGACACAAACCTTCCTCGAAATCGCACAGATGATCGTGGATCAGATCGACACCTTTGAACAACCGGGACCTCAAATTACCATTTCGTGAAATATACGGAGCCGGACAAACGGCGATTCCGATCCATACGCTCGAGTGCCCGAAACGCGAAACATGAATTCGGACCGATTCTCTCCCGGACACTCGTCTTGAACGCCGGACGCCGTCATTAAATTTTGCGTTCCCGGCGGGAATTGGATACATTATCTGTACGTGAATCCAACCACTCTGCACCGGGGGAATATGATGAGCACGGCATTTGAAACCCTTATGGAAACCGTCAGGAGCGAGGTCCGGGGCATTTCGCCTGAAGACGCCCGGAAGCGGCTGGACAGCGTCCTGCTGCTGGACGTAAGGGAACGGGAGGACTACGCCCTGGGTTATATTTCGGGCGCCGAGAACCTCTCCAGGGGATTCCTCGAACTGCGTATCGAAACCGTGGCGAACGACCGCTCAACCGCCATTCTCGTCTACGGCGACGATAACCAGGGACCCCTGGCGGCGCGAGACCTGCACAATATGGGATATGAAAACGTCGTCTACCTTAAGGGCGGCTTCGACGCCTGGGTGGCGGCGGGCTTGCCGGTTCAGCGCGACAGAGCGCTCACCAAGGCCGAGGTCCAGCGTTACTCAAGGCACCTCCTGGTGCCCGAAGTGGGTGAAAAGGGGCAGGGAAAGTTGCTGGAGGCAAAGGTCCTGATGGTCGGCGCCGGCGGCCTCGGATGTCCCGCGGCCTACTATCTCGCCGCGGCCGGCGTTGGCACCCTGGGGATTGTGGACGCGGACGTGGTGGACCTCACCAATCTCCAACGACAGATCCTGCACGGCACATCCGACGTGGGCAGGCCGAAAGCCATCTCCGCGCGGGAAACCCTTCAAGACCTGAACCCCGGCTGCAAGGTGGTCCCGTATGTCGAATTCCTCAATTCCGAAAATGTGATGGACATCATCGCGGACTACGACATTGTGGTGAACGGCTGCGACAACTTTCCCACGCGCTATATGGTCAACGACGCCTGCGTGTTCGCGCGTAAGCCCATCGTAGACGGAAGCATATTTCGTTTCGAGGGCCAGGTGACCATCTATCCCTGCGATCTGGAGGGTCCGTGCTACCGCTGTCTCTATCCTGAACCGCCGCCCGCCGAACTGGCGCCGTCGTGCGCCGAAGCGGGGGTTCTGGGCGTACTTCCGGGCACGGTGGGCCTGATTCAGGCTACCGAAGTGGTCAAGCTGATTCTTGGCCAGGGCGAACCGCTTATCGGCAGATTGCTCATGTACGATGCGCTGGCCATGAGTTTCCGGACTTTTAAAATTCGCCGCGACACCGCCTGTCCGGTCTGTGGCGACAATCCCGAGGTTACCGAACTCATCGACTACGTCGCCTTCTGCAACGGCGTTACGCAACACGCCGCCGCGGACGATTGAGTCGCCGGAACGGCAATTCATGCAAAAAGAAGCGCGCCCTGTTCGGGGCGCGCTTCTTTTTTTTCTCCTCCGCTCTGGGAGAGCAGACCATGCTTCTCTAGTACATCCCGCCGCCCGGAGGCGCTGGCGGAGGCGTTTCCTCTTCCGGAATATCCGCCACCACGGCCTCGGTTGTCAGGAGCAACCCGGCAATACTGGCCGCGTTCTCCAGCGCCGTTCGCGCTACCTTGGTGGGATCCAGCAATCCGGCGGTGATCATGTCTTCGTACTCCTCGGTATCGGCATTAAAGCCATAGCCGCCCTCACCGGAGTTTACCTTCTGCACCACAATGGCGCCCTCTGCACCCGCATTATCGGCAATCTGCCGGAGCGGTTCCTCCAGGGCCCGTCGCACGATTTCCACGCCGATTTTCTCGTCGCCGCGCACGTCTTTCCGGGTCCGGTCCAGAGAGGCGATCGCACGGAGAAAGGCCACGCCGCCGCCTGGAATAATTCCCTCTTCCACGGCTGCCCGCGTGGCGTGCAGCGCGTCTTCCACGCGCGCCTTCTTCTCCTTCATCTCCGTCTCCGTCGCCGCGCCCACGTTCACCACCGCCACGCCGCCGGCCAGCTTGGCCAGACGCTCCTGCAGCTTCTCACCGTCGTAGTCCGAAGTCGTCTCGTCGATCTGCCGCCGGATCTGTCCAACGCGCCCCCGGATATCGGCCGACTCGCCGCCGCCTTCCACGATGGTTGTGTTGTCTTTGTCAATCGTGATCCGCTTGGCCTGCCCCAGATCCGCCGTGGTCGCATTCTCCAGCTTGAACCCGGCGTCCTCCGAAAGCACCCGGCCACCCGTCAGAATGGCGACATCTTCCAGCATCGCCGTGCGCCGGTCGCCGAAGCCGGGCGCCTTGACCCCCGCCACCTTCAGCGTGCCGCGAATCTTATTGACAACCAGCGTGGCGAGAGCTTCGCCTTCGATATCTTCGGCGATAATCAGCAACGGCTTGCCCGTCTGTGCCGTTTTTTCCAGAACCGGCAGCAAATCGCGCATCGCCGAGATCTTCTTGTCGTGGATCAGCAGATAAGCATCTTCCAGCGTCGCTTCCATGTTGTCCGCATCCGTCACGAAATGAGGCGACAGATACCCACGATCGAACTGCATTCCTTCCACCACTTCCAGACCGGTTTCGATGGATTTCGCCTCTTCGACGGTAATCACGCCGTCTTTGCCGACTTTTTCCATGGCTTCGGCGATCAGGTCGCCAATTGCCTTATCGCTGTTGGCGGAAACCGTCGCCACCTGAGCGATTTCCGTGTGCCCGGCGACCGGCTTGCTGATGTCGTGGATTGCTTTTACAGCCGCTGACACCGCTTTGTCGATGCCCCGCTTAAGGTCCATGGGATTGGCGCCGGCGGTTACGTTTTTCAGCCCTTCACTGTAGATCGACTGGGCCAGCACGGTTGCCGTCGTGGTACCGTCGCCAGCCACGTCGGATGTCTTGGAGGCGACTTCCTTCACCATCTGTGCGCCCATATTCTCAAAGGGATCTTCCAATTCGATCTCTTTCGCCACCGTCACACCGTCTTTGGTGACCGTGGGGGATCCGAATTTCTTGTCGAGCACCACGTTCCGTCCCTTCGGACCCAGCGTTACCTTTACCGCCTCGGCCAATTTGTCCACGCCCCGCTTCAGCGCATCCCTGGCCGCGACATCAAATTCAAGCTGCTTCGGCATATCGTCCTCCTTGACGTATTTTTAAAGGAATCGCCTTATTCTTCAATAATCGCCAGGATATCGCTCTCGGACATAATGAGATGATCCTCGTCGTCCAGCCGCACCTCGGTGCCGGAATATTTGCCGTAAAGCACCACGTCGCCGGATGACACGGACAGCGCGATCCTGTTGCCGGAATCGTCCAGTTTGCCGTCTCCGACGGCCACGACTTCACCGCGCTGAGGCTTCTCTTTTGCCGTGTCAGGAATAATAATGCCGCCCTTCACCTGCTCTTCTTCTTCCTGGGGCCTGACCAGCACACGATCTCCCAGCGGCTTCACCTTGACTGCCATGTCTCTAACCTCCTTGAAAAAATGAGACGGGATCGGCGTTAAATTTATTGATTTTAATTGCTTAACGTCGTTGTTGGCACTCTGACTTGTTGAGTGCTAACAATCAACCAATATATCAAACTGGCGTATTCTTGGCAAGAAAAATCTGGCAGATACAAAATAACACCGGGCCTTCCTGGGAAGACCCGGTGCAAATTTTCTTTTGGATCCAGGGCATTTGGAGCCCGTAGCGCTTCATTTCCGGTTGTACAGCGCCTGGAACGCCTGCAGTAGTTCTCGCGATTTCTTCACGTGGGCAGTGTCGGTGGTCTGCTTGCATTTCATCGCCGAAACGATCATTTGATGAAGCAATGCCAGTTTCTTGGAATAGGCCTTCTGTGAGGTCGGATCGTCGCCCGCGGGCGCCTTGATGCGCTGCGCCAGGAAGTACTGCGCCACAATCTCACGAATGTGATCCGCATGAGTTTCTTTGTTATTCACCCACCTCACCAGCTGATTCATGTTCTTGCCCGCTTCGGGCGAAAGCTGGATGATCTGGTTCATTGACTTCTCAATGGTCTTCAGATTCTCCTCGATAGTCGCAAACCTGGCCGCGTCGCCATAGATCCCACAGGGGATTTCACAGTGCGCAAACGTCGAGCCGTACAAAGTCAGCAGAAAAAGCGGGAGGAGAATTACCGGAACCAGACGTCTCATAACGAAGCTCCTTTGGTGATTTATTTCCGGGAATGGACACTAGTACCTATTGACTTCTAAACCTGCGCGTGCCTATAGTATGATGTCTCCCCTGAAGACGAAGGAGCCATCGGCATGCCAAAGAAATACGTTGTACGTCTGACGCCCGAAGAACGGGAGCGTCTGCAGGATCTGGTAAGCAAAGGCAAGACGCAAGCCTACCGAATAAGGCACGCTCACGTACTTCTCAAGGCCGATGCAGAGGGTCCGGCCTGGCTGGATCGGCAGATCACGGAGGCCTTTTCGTGCAATCGGTCTACGGTTGAGGGCATCCGGAAGCGTTTTGTGTTGGAGGGACTGGATTCGGCCCTTGAGCGAAAGAAGCGAGCCCATCCTCCCACGGAAAGAAAGCTTGATGGTGCTAAGGAAGCCCGATTGATCGCGTTGGCTTGCAGTGAACCACCAAAGGGACATAAGCGGTGGACGCTGAAGCTGCTGGCCGATGAGCTCGTGGCCCTGGAGATCATCGATAGCATCTCATACCGAACGGTGCAGCGGACGCTTAAAAAAACAAACTTAGGCCTCACCTGAGAACGTGCTGGGTGATTCCGCCCAAGCAAAACGCCGCGTTTGTCGCCGCGATGGAGGATATCTTGGACGTGTATCAGCGGCCGTACGACGCCAAGAGGCCCGTTGTCAATATGGACGAACACCCGGTCCAGTTGGTCAAGGAGACGCGTCTTCCGGTAGCAACACGTCCGGGCAAACCTGAACGCTACGACTACGAGTATGAACGTAACGGAACAGCCGTGAACTTCATGTTCACCGAACCGCTTTCGGGTTGGCGCAAGGTCCGTGTAAGAGAACGCAAGACCGCGGTGGACTGGGCCCAAGAGATCAAGGATCTCCTTGATACTCACTACCGTGAAGCCGAAACCGTCGTCTTGGTGTGTGATAACCTCAACACACACACGCCCGCGGCACTCTACAAGGCGTTCTCACCCGAAGAAGCGCGCCGTCTGGCCAAGCGTCTCGAAATCCACTACACGCCGAAACACGGGAGCTGGCTCAACATCGCCGAGATCGAACTCAGCGTCTTGAGCAACCAATGCTTGAAGGAACGCATCGCCGATATCGAATCACTCAAAGAGCAGACTTCCGCCTGGACCAATGATCGCAACAACAAAAGCAAGGCTGTCCATTGGCGGTTCACCACGGACGATGCTCGGATCAAACTGAGAAAACTGTATCCAGACTACGCCGCGCTTTAGCCGTCAAAGGGTACTAGTGTTCTGTCCCAGAAATAGGTTGCCTAAATTCGGCCGTCGAGTCGCCCGGCTCGCAAGGCGCCAGAGCGCAGGCGACCTGCGTAAGTTCGGCGAGCGAAGGCAACGCCGCGAGACGGGATGAATCGGCGGGAGAATGGTTAGATATTTTTGGGACAGGACACTAGACCCGATTAGCCCGAATGAACCGCGCCAACACCTCCTTCTCTCTTTGTGCAGGTTTCGTTTTTCTTGCCTATTTATTTTTGATTTTCTTTGTGCTAACCTATATATTAAATGTAAACCCTGACGGTCGCACAAAGTTAAGGAATTCGCCTCTCCGCATCAAGAAAATAGCGATGACGCCGACGCCTCAGGATGGTTTCAGGATCTACCGCGCCCGGGATGGAATATCGCCATGCCCATAACCCGCGACCGGGTCCTGGATTATATCCGTAAAGAAGCGGGCCGACCGCTCAAGCCTCGCGAGTTGAGGCGGGCGCTAAGGGTGCCCGAAAACGACTACCGGCGATTTCGGCGCCTGCTCGTCCAACTCGAACGGGAAGGTGTCATCGTCAGGCTGCGCAACAACCGCTTTGGACCTCCCGACAGGCTCAATCTCGCCACGGGTCGACTGAGCGTTAACCCCGACGGGTTTGGATTTATCTGCCTCGATGAAGGAGGCCCGGACATCTTCGTCGGGGCTGGCGGCTTGCGCGGCGCGTTGCACGGCGACCGCGTCGTTGCCCGGATTTCCCGCAGGGCCGGCGGCAAGCCCGAAGGCGGAATTGTCCGTGTGCTGGAACGCGGCGCCAGAGCCATAGTGGGAATCTATCGCGCCGGAACGCGCTTTGGCTTTGTGAAACCGGACGATCCCCGATTTCTCAGGGATGTCTACATCTCCCCCAACGATGCCGGAGAGGCCCGGGACGGTCAGATGGTCGTTGCCCGCCTCCGATCCTGGCTCCCGGGAAATCCCGAACCCGAAGGCGAGATCGTCGAAGTCCTCGGACATCCCGACGACCCCGGCATCGATACCCTTTCCATCGTGAAAGAGTACGGCCTGCCCATTGAGTTTCCCCCGCACATACTCAAAGCTGCAGAGGAAATTCCAGACCAACTCTCCGCAGTAGAAACCCGTAACCGGGTGGACCTTCGTCATCTTTTGTGCGTTACCATCGATCCGGAAGACGCCCGCGACCACGACGACGCCGTTTCTCTGGAAGATCGACCGGGAGACGGATACCGGCTGGGCGTACATATTGCCGACGTTGGCTACTACGTTCAAGAAGGCAGCCCGCTGGACCATGAGGCCCTGACGCGAGGAACCAGCGTCTACCTCGCGGACCGGGCGATCCCCATGCTGCCGGAGCGCCTGTCCGCAAATCTATGCTCCCTTCTGCCCGAAAGGGACCGGCTTGCGGTCAGTGTACTTATCGATCTGGATGCGAACGGCCGGTCGCTGAAAACGGAGATCGCGCCGTCTGTGGTCCGAAGCCGGGCGAAGCTGTCCTACCGACAGGCCCAGAGGTTCCTCAATGGTGTCGGATCGTCCGAGTCAACGCCCCACGGCGCCCTCTTACGGAAGATGGACAGCCTGCGCAGGCTTATCACCCGCCGGCGAATGAAGCGGGGCGCGATCGACTTCAACATTGCCGAACCTCGTATCGTCGTGGACCACGAGGGCAACGTCACCGACATTCGCAGGAGCGAACGCCTCGACAGCCACCGCATTATCGAAGAGTTTATGCTTCTGGCCAACGAAACCGTGGCCTGCCATCTGAGAGACCGGAATCTGCCTGGCCTTTACCGGATTCACGACAGGCCGGACGCGCGAAAACTTGCGGACTTTGCAAACACGGCCGCCGCCTTCGGATTCGGGTTTCCGCGCCGGGACAGGATCACTTCAGCCGACATTCAGAAGTTTCTGGCCGCTGTTGAAGGGGAGCGTTCCGGCCAGGTACTGAATGCATGCTTGTTGCAGTCCATGAAGAAAGCCGTCTACTCTCCCGACAACATCGGCCACTTCGGCCTCGCCTGTGACACCTACACCCACTTCACCTCTCCCATTCGACGTTACCCGGACCTGCTGATCCACCGCCTCTTAAAAGAAGCCGGCGGATTGACCGAAGAAAAAAAGAACGGGCTCAGGGAACGACTGCCCACGCTCGGCGGCATCGTCACCGACCGGGAAACCGTGGCCCAGAAGGCGGAAAGAGCGTCCATCAAGGTCAAACAGGTCCGCTTTCTGGAAGAACGCGTCGGCGACGCCTTCAACGCCGTTATCGTTGGGGTCCGGTCCATCGGATTCTTCGCACAGCTCGACGATTTTTTAGTCGACGGACTCGTCAGGGTCAGTACACTGAGAGACGATTACTACGTCTATCACGAAACAGAAGGCGCCCTGACTGGAGAACGCACCGGCAGGCGGTTCAGGCTGGGCGACCCGGTGGTGGTTCAGCTTATACGGGCGGACCGGAGATTCCGCCGGCTTGATTTTCTGTTGCAAGAGGGCGGTTCCACGCCGGAAAGGGACCGCCGCCGGAGAACGAAACCCGGAAAACGCCGACGACGCAGGCACTGACGGTTCCGGTTGCGCGTGCTCCCCTGGTCGGGTGCGTCTTTCGGACTGCCCGGCATGAGAGGTGGCCCGGGAGATTTCACCGGCTCGGATCCTGAATGACGATGCGGCACCCGGGACCGCCAGGATTCTCACGCAACGCAGCGGGCCTCCAGCGGGTTGCCCGCCAACCCTTTTGCGCAATTGCAGTTCGTCCGAGCAAATTCAACTCACACATCCCCGACAGGAGGGCCGATGGACCAGGGTGTCAAACACTTTTGCGGCATCTTCGGCATTTATGGGAATGGCGGTGCGGCGAAACTCACCACGCTGGGCCTTCATGCCCTGCAGCACCGGGGTGAGGAGAGCAGCGGCATCGTTTCCGGTAACGGTGAATACCTGTTTCGCCACACCGCAATGGGGCACGTGGCCGATGTGTTCGCCGACGACGGCGTATTGGACCGGCTGCCAGGCCACCTTGCCATCGGACACAACCGGTATTCTACCACCGGATCTGACACCCTCACCAACGCCCAGCCCTTTCTGGCGGAATGCCGGGACGCCTTTGTCGCCGTCGCGCACAATGGCAACCTCACCAATACGGCCGAACTTCGCAGCCGGATGCAGGACGACGGCGCCATCTTCCAGACGACAACCGACAGCGAACTGATTCTCCATCTCGTCGCCAGGTGCAGAGAAGAAAAAATGGTGGATCGTATTACGAGCGCTTTACAGCAAATCGAAGGCGCGTATTCGCTCGTCCTGGCCACGGAAAACAAGCTGTTCGCCGCCCGCGACCCCTTCGGATTCCGTCCGTTGTGCCTGGGCCAGCTCGGAGATGCCTGGATTGTCGCCTCCGAATCATGCGCGCTCGACATCATCTCGGCACGTTATATTCGCGACATCGAACCCGGTGAACTCATCATGATAGACGCGCACGGTCTCCGCGCCTTCACGACCGAGGAAGCCGATCGTCACGCGTTCTGCATTTTCGAATACATATACTTCTCACGGCCCGACAGCATCATCTTTGGCGACAACGTCGACAAGACACGGCGCCGGCTCGGCAGACAACTCGCCATTGAACAACCTGCCGTCGCAGACATCGTGATATCCGTGCCGGACTCCAGCAATACCGCGGCGCTGGGTTATGCCAATCAATCCGGCATCAAACATGAGATCGGTCTTATACGGAACCACTATGTCGGACGCACCTTTATTACGCCCGGACAGGACAGTCGATCGTCCAAGGTTCGCCTCAAATTCAACCCCGTCAGGGGCGTTCTGAACGGAAAACGGGTCGTTGTCGTAGAAGATTCAATTGTTCGAGGCACAACGCTTAAACATCTGGTTCGAATGTTACGGGAAGCGGGCGCCCGCCAGGTTCACGTGCGCGTGAGTTGCCCTCCAATTGTCGGTCCGTGCTTTTACGGAATTGACTTTCAGACCAAGAAGGAACTGATCGCCAGCGCCAAAACCGTGGAACAAATCCGCGAACACCTCGGTGCCGACAGCCTGGGTTATCTCTCCCTGGACGGCATGCTCGGCGTGGCCCCTAACTCGTCTCTACAGTATTGCACCGCCTGTTTTACGCACGACTATCCGATCCCCGTCGAGAACGAAGCCGGCAAGCTGCTCCTTGAAAAACGAGCGGGCAACCTTTTTTGATCCGGATCGTAAAAACATCTGAGTCTCTTCACAGGCGGTTGTTCTGCCTGCCCGTCCCCCATTCTTACGGGTTTACGACGTAGAATATGAAAACACGTCCAATCATCTGTCTCTTCCTTCTGGCGGGCCTTGGGGGGTGCGCTGCGTCCCGTCAGACGGTTGACCCTCCGCAGCCGAAACCTCGCGGACCCGACCCCCGGGCGATGGGTCACTTCATAGACGCCAAACGGTTCGAACTTTCCGGGCGGATTGAAGATGCCGTGGAGGCGCTGAGAGCGGCCATTGCCATCGACTCCACTGCGGCCACCCTGCACAACTCACTTGCCCACAATCTGATCTCATTGAACCGGATAGCCGAAGCTGGTGAAGCCGCACGAAAAGCCGTGCGGTTGGAACCCCGAGCGCCTGCCCATCGATGGCTGCTTTATCACACCCTGGTCAAAGGGCACGGGGATACGCTGCTGGCGACGGCTCAGCTTGAAGCGATGACACGCCTGAACCCCTCGGATTTCCGTGCATATACCCACCTGCTCCAGATTTACACGGCGAAACAGCAGCGCCATGACGTCCTGCGTGTGCTGGATCAGGCCGCGGCCGTGCCGGCTCCGAACATCCGGTACGATCTGTTGATAGCCGACGGTTATCAGCGACTGAATCTGCCCCGCAAGGCAGCCGGCATGTACCGCCGCATCCTGCATCGCGATCCGGATCAGGCGCAGATCTGGAATCGTCTTGGCGACCTGACGCTTGCCGCGGGCGACACCCTGGAAGCCGCAGCCATCTATCGTTCCGGTCTGACGCACTATCAACACCGCTTGAACAAGAACACGCGCAAGCTCTGGCAGAAACTCATTGCAATCTACGACCGTGACGAACACGTGGAAGCACTGATCTCGGAAACGCCCATGGATACGCTTTTTCTGGACCGGTTGTCAACTCACCTCCCGCGGAGCATTCCACGTTCGGGCACCAAAAACGGCCTCGAGACGCGCCGATATCTACATACGGAAACCCTTCTGAACCGCCTCATCCGGGAATTGCCTGAACGACACGACCTGCTCGGCCGGAAGGCGTCGCTGCTTCTTTTCACCGACCGCCCCGAAGAAGCCCGACACATCTTCCGCCAGGCGATATCGCTTGAGTCCGATCCGAGGTATCGGCTGGGCATTGCGCATACATATCTGAACGAACGGGATTGGGACCCCGCAATCGAGATTCTTGATGGACTCTTCGGCGAAACGCGGGCGGAATCAGAACTCTATTCCCAGATCGTGACTGCGCTCGGGGGGGCGTACGTCCGAAGCAACCGCCCGGCGCAGGCGAGGACGGTCTACAACCAGGCCCTTGTCGCCCGGCCTGAAGAGCTTAATTATCAACTGGCGGTTGGCCGTACCTATGTAGTCGAGAAAAATTGGGAGGAGGCGATTCCCGCCCTTGAAAGCCTGAAAAATCGCCTTGTAGACGAAACGGAACTTCTGGAGGAAGTACTTTACGACCTGGGTCACAGTTACGAGCGCGCCGGGCGGTTCTATAGCGCCGTCGCCGTATTCCAACGCCTTCTTGCCAGGGCGCCCGACAACCACAAGGCGTTGAATTATCTGGGTTATATGTTCGCGGAAAAAGGCGAACGACTCAGGGAAGCGGAAGACTACATTAAACGGGCCTTGCAGGGCGACCCTAAAAACGGCGCGTACCTGGATAGCATGGGATGGGTTTATTTCCAGCAAGAGCGATACGACGAAGCGATGAAGTATCTCAAGCTTGCGCTGAAAGCCGAAGAAAACAGGCTGAACAAGATCGAGATGGAGTTCCGAACGGACGGTCAGCGCGAAAATCTATCGGTCATTTTGGATCACGTCGGCGATGCCGCCCGGGCCCAGGGTGATATCGACGAAGCGCTCGTACACTGGCAACGGGCGGTTGATCTGAATCCGGATAACGAAACCATTCGACGAAAACTGCAATCATTCGGCCCCGGCAACGCAAACGGACCCTGAAATGGCATGCCATCAGCGGTCCGGAACGCGCTCCCTCACCCCAAGACCTTTCCTTTATTTTCTCCTCCTGGTGCTTCCCGGCTGCGTCGCAACTCTTTCCCGCCTACCGGACGTCGGACCGGTCCCAACCCCGGACGACCTGCTGCGCATTGTATCCTCACGCGCCGACAGCCTTGTGGATCTGGAAATCCGCGCAGGAATAAACATGCGTGTAGACGGCGTCAAACAAAAGGGGTTCGCCGTACTCTTCTATCGATCGCCCGGCGAACTGAAGATCGAGATTAAAGATGCCCTGCTCGGCATCGGCGTGCTGTCTGCCCGCGCGCAGGGGGACTCCCTGGCCGCCTATCTGCCCAGGACCAACCACTACCTGGAAGGACCTTCGGAAGGCGTGCTGCGCGCCATCACGGGCGTCGATCTCGCGCCTTACGGCGTTCGGCACGCGTTGCTTGGCCTCGTCAACCTCTCCCCACTCAATTTACCTCGCATCGGCGACTTCGCGTCGCACCGGGACAGCCTCACCGTGGAAATCATCGAGCCACTGTGGACTCGCCGCCTTCGGTTCGACCCCCGCGCCGCCGTCCTGCTCGAAGAACGGGTATACACGCCCGACGGGCTTTTGATGTCTCGCCGAATCCTGTCGGAATACCGGCGGCAAAACGGCGTGATTCTTCCCGGAACGATGGAGATGATCCAGGGCAACGACCGGATCCGGATTCAGGTTGTCAGCCGGAAAGTCAATTCCGGCGTACCGGAACGCCGATTTCAACTGAAAGTGCCCGGTGACGCCATTCGACTTGAATGAAACGGGGCTGTAATGTAAACACCGAACGAGAGCTTGAGAGGGTGGAGCGGACATTCTTGTCTGCTCGCATACATCAAAACGGAACAAATGAAAAAGCTGGCTATTTCAAACCTTGTTCTTCTTTTGACGGCTGTCTTGTTTTCCCCCGATGGGACGACCCTGGCAAGCGACAGTTACGATGGTAACGTCCGGTTGTCTGACGTTAGCACCGGACAGGCAAAGCACATCCTCACAGGTCATACGGATTGGATCTGGTCGGTGGTGTTTTCGCCGGACGGGAGGACGCTGGCAAGTGGTAGTTTCGATGACACCGTGTGGTTGTGGGACGTTGCCACGGGACAGGAAAAACACACCCTCATTGGACATACGGGCACTACCCGGTCGGTGGTGTTTTCACCGGACGGGAGGACGCTGGCAAGCGGCAGTGGTGATCGTACGGTTCGGTTGTGGGACGTGGACACCGGAAAGGAAAAACACACCCTCACTGGACATACCCGCGGGGTCGTTTCGGTGGTGTACTCACCGGACGGGAGGACGCTGGCAAGTGGCAGTTACGACCATACGGTTCGGTTATGGGACGTGGACACCGGAAAGGAAAAACACACCCTCACTGGACATACGGATTTTGTCGAGTCGGTGGTGTTTTCGCCGGATGGGACCACGCTGGCCAGCGCCGGCAATTTCGATCAAACGGCGCGGTTGTGGGACGTGGCCACCGGGCAGGAAAAACACACCCTCGCAGGTCATACGCGTAGTGTCCTTTCGGTGGTGTTTTCGCCGGATGGAATGACCCTTGCCAGCGGTAGTGCCGATCAAACGGCGCGGTTGTGGGACGTAGCCGCCGGGCAGGAAAAACACACCCTCACGGGACATTCCGGTATTGTCGTTTCGGTGGTGTTTTCACCCGATGGGACCACGCTGGCCAGTGCCGGCACGTTCGATTATACGGTGCGGCTGTGGGACGTGGCCACAGGACGTGAATCACACACCCTCACAGGACACACGGGCACTGTCCTTTCGGTGGTTTTCTCACCGGATGGGAGGACGCTGGCAAGCGGTAGTGGCAATCGGGACAATACGGTGCGGTTGTGGGACGTTGCCACGGGACAGGAAAGACACACCCTCACAGGACATACGGGCACTGTCACTCTGGTGGTGTTTTCGCCGGACGGGAGGACGCTGGCAAGTGGCAGTCACGACGGCACGGTCCGGCTTTGGGATATGTCGCCGCTCCTCACACCTCCAACCTCCAGCTCCGACTTCGATGGCGACGGGACCGTGGGATTCTCCGACTTCCTGCTATTCGCTGGAAACTTCGGGCTGAGCCGGGCAGATGCGGGATACGACGCGCGCTTCGATCTGGACGGCGACGGCGGCATCGGATTCAGCGATTTTCTCATCTTCGCCGGCAGCTTCGGCAAGGGTGCGTGAGGCGTCCGGAACGGCGTCAGCGACGATCGGTGGACCTCCTGGTTCTGCCGTTTGACGTCTGGCCTCTTTCACTCAATCACCCGGAACAATTCATCACGTGTCGCTGTTTGTCCGGTGTGCAGATCCTTAACCCGTACCGATAACCGGTGCACGCCTGTCGGTACGTGGTCCAGGTCAATCTGCAAATACGTAAAGTCATCCTCCTCATGCCCCTCGTAATGGCTTGTGACCGTCGTCTCTGCGCCCTCTCCGCTGCGTGCCATTTCTCTGATCCGCCTGGCCTGTTCATCGTCTTCGGGTTCTCGCGCTTCTTCCACGAGTGTTATCTCCAGCTTCTCGTTGCGCGTCACATTTACCTGTGCCACATTCGATGCCTCGCCCTCTCCCGGCAACCGCTGCGCCACGAACAGGTACGGATCGATCTCCTCTTCCCCGGGCCAGCCGATCCGATAGGAGATCTCATACTGCGTGCGCCCATATTCATCTCGCTTCAGGTTATACACCTCCACGTAGATGAACGCAGGTTCGGAACGATGATAGGTGCGCAGCGGATTTGCCACGACGTTGAGATGGCTTCTTTTCTCCGGAAACGGGGATCCCGTCTCAATCTGCGTGGCCAGCAGCAAATCGCCCATCGCAAGGGAAGAGTCCACAGTCGCAAAGCCACGCTCCACCCGAAACGTCCCGATCGACCCCCGCTCCCGGTCCCGTACCTCGCCAACCAGATGGTACGTGCCGGGGGCCACCCTGAATGCCAACTGAAACACCAGATGACCATTCCGCAAGCTGTCCGCAGCAGGATACCCGCTGGGCGTTAACTCAGGCCAACTCATGTTGAGATCCGACCGCCTCCGATATATCTCGTCCCAGTTCTCGTCAAACACAAATACTCCGTTTTCCAATACAAAACCACTGTCCGCATCCGAGGCAGAGACGTTGTACTTCGGTACCACATACGCCAGTTCCACGCGGACGCTGTCATCATCCTTGAAGCTTGACACCTGGTATGGGATTCTGTATTTGCTAAACCGAAACGGGTCCATATAGTGTGTTGGTCGATAATTGAACGTATACCGTCCCGATGTCCGACCCGGACGGGTGTCGAAACGCCACGAATCCAGACCGTCGCTGTTGACAAACGAGATCGAGAATCCCTCATAGTACCACTCCTCGTCACCGCCTTGGATACTTTGGCCGAACCTGCTATCGAACGAGTCAACACCTCCTGGGATTTCAAGCCGCCTTGCCTTCCTGTTGAGAGCAGGCCCGAATTTTATGTGTGCTTTCCCGCGGTCCGTCTGCCATCCCGGTTTCCCCTTCAGTCGCCGCCCATATCGAAGATTGGCATACGCCAGGCGTCCATAGTGCTCCATCCGCCGCTCGCTGAATGACGTCAAGTAAAGTGGATCACGTTCCCCCCAGAATCGCGCCCGCACTCGGTTATCCGTCCATCCGATTCGGGTCGTATCGGTCGTCGCAATCGAATCAAGTACCGATTGTTCCTCCTGGCTTGCAATCAGGTCCACGGACTCCATCAGCGCGCGTTCCTCCGTCGACATTCGCTCCAGTGCGCGCATATAATACTCATGGGCAGTCTCCCATTCACCCATCCCCTGGTATCCCAAGCCACAATAGAGCAGCGCGTCCTTGTCCTCGGGATACTGATCCATGCATAGCTTTGATGCCTTCACGAGTCCTTCAGGGTTCTTGCTTTCATAATGGATCAGCCCCAAATCGTAATACGCGTCTCGATTTTTAGGATCTGCCACGATGCTCTTTACCAAGAATGCCAACGCCTTCTCCCGATCCCGCGTAGCGTGTTCTTCCCAACGAAACAGGTGATACGTTGGTGGACCCGCCACACTTATTACGATATCCACGTGCTCCAGATTGATATACTTCAGGAACGCCTGCATGGAAAAAAAGCCTACCCTATACGCCGCCTCGGCAAGTCTTTCAGGATGGGTCTCACAAACCTTTTCGTAATGCCGTTCGGCATTCAACCAGAGACCCTGCTTCCCGAGCAACTCCCCAAGCGTCAATTGATAATCCCCGTTGCCGGGATCAAGCCGAATCGCCTCGTCCAGGGTCTTGCGCGCGCTCTGGCGACCCAACGGTGTATCCATCGACATATACAATTTCGCCATCTCGTATTGAGCCGGTGCGTGGTCCCGATCCACGTCTAATACCTCACGAAACGCTTCCACGCTCTTTTCTACAGTGAGGTTCTCCACACTTGCTAGCGCTGCCTGGTAAAGGCTGTCGGCATGGTGAGTTTTGGCGCCTGCATTTGGTGTGGTGAAACAGAGCCCAAAACACAGGAACGCAGAAGCCGAATATGTCAGCCAGTTGCGGCATCTTTGCAATCGATGATCCCTTTCGAATGACATGCTAATACCTCCTGTGCTGATCGCTGGACAAACCGAATTCAGAAGCTTCTACAAGACCAAAACACCTTCTTTTCCGATGCACATGCGTAACCAGATGATCATGTTGCAGTGTTCGGTGTCTGTCGTGGATCCGGCACAACAATCACCTCACTCAATCACACGAAACATCTCTTCGCGCGTGGCCATCTGTCCGGTATGCATGTCCTTGACCCGCACCGATAGGCGGTGCACGCCGGCAGGCACGTGGCTCAGGTCAATCTGCAAATACGTGAAGTCGTCCTCACGAGAGCCCTCATACCGGCTTGTTACCGTCGTCTCTGCGCCCTCTCCGCTGCGTGCCATTTCTCTGATCCGCCTGGCCTGTTCATCGTCTTCGGGTTCTCGCGCTTCTTCCACGAGTGTTATCTCCAGCTTCTCGTTGCGCGTCACATTTACCTGTGCCACATTCGATGCCTCGCCCTCTCCCGGCAAGCGCTGCGCCACGAACAGGTACGGATCGATCTCCTCGTCTCCGGGCCAGCCGATCCGATAGGAGATCTCATACTGCGTGCGCCCATATTCATCTCGCTTCAGGTTATACGCCTCCAGGTAGATGAACGCAGGTTCGGACCGATGATAGGTCCGCAGCGGATTTGCCACGACGTTTAGGTGGCTTCTTTTCTCCGGAAACGGCGACCCTGTCTCAATCTGCGTGGCCAGCAGCAAATCGCTCATCGCAAGGGAAGAGTCCACAGTCGCAAAGCCACGCTCCTCACGGAACGTCCCGATCGACCCGCGCTTCCGCTCCCGCACCTCGCCGACCAGATGGTACGTGCCGGGGGCCACCCTGAATGCCAACTGAAACACCAGATGACCATTCCGCAAGCTGTCCGCAGCAGGATACCCGCTGGGCGTTAACTCAGGCCAACTCATGTTGAGATCCGACCGCTTCCGATATATCTCGTCCCAGTTCTCGTCAAACACAAATACTCCGTTTTCCAATACAAAACCACTGTCCGCATCCGAGGCAGATACATTGTATTTCGGCAGCGCATACGCCAGTTCCACGCGGACGCTGTCACCATCCTTGAAGCTTGCCACCTGGTATGGGATTCTGTATTTGCTGAACCGAAACGGGTCCATATAGTGTGTTGGTCGATGATTGAACGTATACCGTCCCGATGTCCGACCCGGACGGGTGTCGAAACGCCACGAATCCAGACCGTCGCTGTTGACAAACGAGATCGAGAATCCCTCATAGTACCACTCCTCGTCACCGCCCTGGATATTTTGGCCGAACCTGCCTTCGAACGAGTCAACACCTCCTGGGATCTCAAGCCGCCTTGCCTTCCTGTTGAGAGCAGGCCCGAATTTTATGTGTGCTTTCCCGCGGTCCGTCTGCCATCCCGGTTTCCCTTTCAGTCGCCGCCCATATCGAAGATTGGCATACGCCAGGCGTCCATAGTGCTCCATCCGCCGCTCGCTGAATGACGTCAGGTAAAGTGGATCACCTTTCCGCCAAAATCGCGCCCGCTCAGGGTTATCCGTCCATCCGATTCGGGTCGTATCGGTCGTCGCAATCGAATCAAGTACCGATCGTTCCTCCTGGCTTGCAATCAGGTCCACGGACTCCATCAGAGCGCGTTCCTCAGTCGACATTCGCTCCAACGCGCGCATATAATACTCATGGGCAGTCTCCCATTCACCCATCCCCTGGTATCCCAAGCCACAATAGAGCAGCGCGTCCTTATCCTCGGGATACTGATCCATGCATAGCTTTGATGCCTTCACGAGTCCTTCAGGGTTCTTGCTTTCATAATGGATCAGCCCCAAATCGTAATACGCGTCCCGATTTTTAGGATCTGCCACGATGCTCTTTATCAAGAATGCCAACGCTTTCTCCCGATCCCGCGTAGCGTGTTCTTCCCAACGAAACAGGTGATACGTTGGTGGGCCCAACCCGGTGACGATATCCACGTGCTCCAGATTGATATACTTCAGGAACGCCTGCATGGAAAAAAAGCCTACCCTATACGCCGCCTCGGCAAGTCTTTCAGGATGGGTCTCACAAACCTTTTCGTAATGCCGTTCCGCCTTCAACCACAGTCCCTGATTGCCGAGCAACTCACCGAGCATCAGTTGATAGTCTCCGTTGCCCGGTTCCAGCCGAATCGCCTCGTCCAAAGCTTTGCGTGCGCTCTGGCGCCCCAGCGGCGTACCCATCGACATATACAATTTTGCTATCTCATAGTGAGCCGGTGCGTGGTTCCAATCCACTTTCAATACATCACGGAAGGCCTCGAGGCTCTCCTTTACAGAAACGCTCTCCACGCGCGCCAACGCTGTCTGATAAAGGCTGTCGGCATGTTGCGGTTTGCTGGCTGCCACTACCGTTGTGAAGGCGAACGCAAGACCCAAAAGAGTAGAGACAAACAAAGTCAACCTTGTGCGGCATCGCAGTATTTCGTGTTCTCGCAGGACCGACATGTCGAAACCTCCTGAGCTTGCAATGGTGATCTTTGGATGCAGCGTGTGACGCGGAACCGATAATTCAGTATGTTCTTCGCGACAAAGGATATCGGAGCTACCGGGCATGGAGTCGTTCATCCAGACTTGCACATGCGAGCTTCTCCGATGCCCTTCCTTGCCTAAAGACACCAAACAGACGGCACCGGTTCGGAAAAAAAGAAAGGCCCGGAAGAAACTCCTTCCGGACCCTAACTTTCAATGTCACAAAACCCGCCTACTTACGACCGTGTTGACCATCTAACTTGCCTTACTTCCTTTGCATTTGCTGTACCCACCTCAATGCTCCTCCTTTGGCCATGCCTGCTCCGAAATAGCCCACCGTGCTCCCGGCTTCACTCGATCACCCGGAACAACACGCGCCGTTCGTCGTCCTGTCCATAACTGTTCAGGTCCTTCATATTTACTGTCAGACCGTGGAAGCCCACGGGCACCTTCCCCAGATCGATTTGAAGATAGGTGAAATCATCCGTCCCGTCTCCTTCGTACCGAACCGTTATCGCGGTTTCTCCCGTATCCTTGTCGTATTTCCGGATCGACCTTGAAACTCTGTTCCTCTCAGCGGGAACGTATCTGATCTGGTATTCGACAGGCCCGCCCTCCCGGACCGCTCCAATCCCCAGACGCACCTTCCCCACCGGTTCCGCCAGCGCCACCGCCTCGAATCTCCCGGGAACAACGTCGTTCTCTTCCGGCTGCCCTATCCGATAGGAAATCTCGTATTTTGTCCGTCCGAAATTATCCCGTTTCAAGTTATAGACCTCGAAATAGATGTATATCGATTCCGACCGATAGAACGTGTGCAGAGGATTCAACACCACGTTCAAATCCTCCCGCCGCTCCGGAAACGGATCGTCCATCCGGATGTCGGCGGCCACCAGCAGATCGCTCATCGCCGGCGACGTATCTTCCGCTGCAAATGAGTACGTGTCCCTGAACGTACCGATGGACCGGGTCCCGCGGTCCTGCACCTCGGCGATGAGATGGTAGTCCCCCGGTTCAACGATCAGCGTCGACTTGGACAGCAGATACTGTACCCTCAGGCTGTCCGTTCCCACGTCCGCAAGCCGCCGGGTCGCATATACCGCCCGCGAAATCTCTTTCCAGTCGCCGTCAAACAGGAAGAGCCCGTCCTGCAGATCGACAGCGCCCGTGTTGGACATCTTCAAACTCTCTTTCGAAATCGCATAGGCCACCTCCACCCGTATCTTGCCGTCGTCACGAAACGCAGCCACCTGATACGGCAGGCTGTATTTCAACTCGCGATAGGGATCCACGTACCGTTGCGGCGTACGATTCAGCACCCATTCGCCGGACGGAGTGAAGCGAGTGCCTTCCGCAAAACGCCAACCGTCCAGGCCGTTCCAATTTCTGAATCGAAAGGAAAAGCCTTCGTATGACCAAAGTTCCGTGTGTGCCTGAACGAGGCGACCGCGTGGGCCGACCTCGGGACGCGTCACCGTGCGACCGAGCGGGTCTCCATACTTAATGTAAACCCGTCCCATTTCCGTCCGCCAGCCTGCAATTTCCCTCCTTGGCTTGCTGAACCGCAAATTGGCGTATGCCACCCGCCGGTAGTGCTCCATTCTCCTTTCGTTCCGTTCCGTCAGCAGCAGCGGATCCTGTTTGCGCCAGAATCGCTCCCGCTCAGAACTGTCCACCCACTCTCCGCCCGCATTTTGAGCCCGTGAGTCCGCTTTCGCGACGCGCGCCCGCTCTTCATCTATGGCCACGGCATCCACCGATTCGATGATCGAACGTTCCTGTACGTCCATCCTTTCGAGTGCCCGGACGTAAAAGTCCCATGCATGGTCCAGGTACCCGCTGGCGTGATAGCCCAACCCGACGAACAGCAATGCGTCCTTGTCGTGCGGGTACGCCTGTAACAGTGAGTTGGCAACGTTGGTCAGCGCCCTCCCTGCGGCCGAAGGCGCGGATTTCATGTCCTCCATGTAGACCAGGCCCAACTGATAATACGCATCTTTGAACCCGGGTTCGTGCCGGATACTCCTTTCGAGACTCTGAATTGCCCGTTCACGGTACTCCTCTGCAAAATGCCGCCACTCCAGCATCACACTGTGGCTACTGCCCTCCATGTCGATCATGTTCCAATACTTCAAGAAATCTTTCACATAGTAGGTTCCGAGCCCAAAAGCGGCCCGGGCGTTCCGGGGGTCCTGCGTCAATACCGCTTCATATTGACGCTTTGCGTTTGCCAGAAACCCCTGCTCCCACATCAGATCGCCCAGGAGAACCTGATACGCGAGATTGTCGCGATCCAGGCGAATTGCCCGGCGCAACATTTTCTCCGCACTTTGGCGATCCAGAGGTGTATTCAAAGACATATGCAACTTTGCGATTTCCGCGTACGCCGGAGCGTAATTCTCGTCCAACGCCAGCACGTCTTTCAAGGCGCGCACGCTCTCCTCGACCGACACGCGGCCAAGTTGCTCCATTGCGATACGGAAACGATCGTCGACCGTGTTCGTCTCGTCCGAAAACGCGAAACCGCCGCCGCACCAAGCCACAGCGAAGATAAATGTGTATGTCGACCGGCGTCTGATCCTCAAGGCCAATCCTCACAGGCAGCCAATCACGGGGTTTACCGATAGGAGACCATCTGCATCGTCGCCTGGCGCATTGACGTACCCCGCGCAACAGGTTTCCACGCGTGGTCCCGCCTATTCTCTCCGCTTGAAGATTTCCGCCACCCACACCTGGCCCTGCTCGCGCGCCACTGCGACGCCGATATGGGTTAAACGCTCGTCCAGAATATTGCGCCTGTGTTCGGCACTCAACATCAGGTGCCAGTGAGCTTCCTCCACCGAGGGCGCCGTCGCCAGGTTTTCCAGTGCGACCTCAAATGAAATGTCCAGCCGCTCCAGGCGTTCTACCAGGTCTCCATACATTGGCGACCAGTGCGAAACCGAGCCGTATGCCAGCATGTCCTTCAAATGGGACGCCGCCGCATAGGCCAGGTCGTCGTCCCACTCCAATGCCATGCGGCCCTTCCTACCTCGCACGTCGTTCACCATACCCATCAGCCGCCGGCTTGCAGCCGCGTCGCCGGGAAACGCCGCGACCTCGATTACAGGCGTCTCAAGAGGCTTCGGGTTGCCAACCTTCAACATGCGATCTTCAAGCATTACAGCATCGCCGTTTTCAATTTCGCACTGGATCTGTAACCGGTAATATCCGGTTTCCCCTGCCTGCAGCGTTCCCTCGAATTGCCCCGCGTCAAGCCCTATCTCCATATCCAGCACATCCCCGTCCGGAAGCGCGAACACGGCCATTGACATCTTCTTCACCGCATCCTCCGCAGATCCCCGGACGGACGCAACCATGCCCGGAGAGATGCGTTCCGGCGCCCGGTCCAGTTTGATCAGGTCGCGCCGTATCAAACCCCGGTACCGATAGGGTTCCGCGAATTGCCTTTCGGATGTTCCATCGGGGTGCGCCTCAACGCGGTTGCCCTCCCGGTCCGAAATTACATATCGATCAGGAGAAAGAACCTCAAGCCGCACTCCCGACGTATCGGTCTGTACAATCCTGCCGTCCGGATACTCCTCAATTACGGTCCCATCCACGAACCTTGCGACGCGCACGCCATCGGGACGGCGTACCGTTTCCGAGCCGTCCGAATACACGGTGCGCCTGGATTGATCCGCGAAAACCTCCAGCGTCTCGCCGGAAGGATGTTTCTGGATCTTTCGCCCATCCGGATACTGTTCAATCGTGGTACCATCGTTCATTTGCGTAAACTGCCGGCCGTCCCTGAAGACCTTTATCCGGTGCCCTTGGGGCGTTAATGCAAAGACACTTCCATCGGGATATCGCGTCTCCCGCGCGCCGCCCCGCACCTCGATCTCCACCCTACCGCCAGGATAAAGCACATGCCGCGTCCCATCCGTGAATACCGTCCGTTCCACACCTGTCGGATGTACCGTACGCACCGTTCCGCTGGCAAAGCGATGCACCCGCTTCCCATCGGGATATATCGTCAGCCGGTTACCGGACGCATGGCGCCATTCCTGCCTTCCATCCTTATACACCTTGTGCCGATTGCCGTCGGCATCTTCGAAAATCATCCGTCCATCCGGATACGTCGTTTTTACGCCTCCCAGCGTATCTTCAAATCGAACCGAACCATCCGGAAACCGCGCTTCCCGCGTGTTATCGGGAAACTGCATCACGATCCGCCCGTCCGGATACCGCCAGCGCTGCCGGCCGTCAGGAAACGTCGTCCAGTCCCGGCCATCCCCGTAATGCCGTTTGCGCACCCCCCTGCCGGGATAGGACGGATTGTTCGGTCTCAGCCAGACGCCCGCCTGGACCCGCACATAGCCGTCGGGCGGCAGGTGCATCCGTTCACCCGACCTGAAAGCTGACGTCCGGAACATATAGCGGTGCAGCGCCGCCGCGTCCTCCAACGCCTCGCGGTGGGCGATCGGCTGCCCGATCGCCGATAGAAGCGTGCCGTATCTGTCCGGATGCATCGTCACATAGAGGTATTGAAACGGACCGGCAGCTTTCCCCAAGGCCCCCTGGAATGCCTCACCTTTCCCAAAGATCACCGCAGCCAGAACACCCCTATGTGTCCTTCCGGTCGCAACCCTTCCATGCTCCATGCGGTAGATGCGGTCCTTCCAATTCAGTTCCAGATTCCTCACCGCCAGCACCGTATCAAACCGGACCCGATATGCCTTCAACGGGACGCTGATCATGTCGCCTGACATCACGGCAGGGACGTCCTCGATCATCCATCTGCGGGAACTTCCCCGGTGCCCGACAACGACGCTATCCGCCATCTCCCGAACCAGAGCGGCGCGGCCGGTATCCGCCTCGGCCAGGTATCCTCCGGCGGCCGCTACATAGTTGTGCGCACCCCATCCAGGACGGAACGCCACGTCTCCGGGCCAGCTCACCGCGCCGGACACGGTCACCGTCTCCTCGGGCGTACATCCGAAGAGGTTCAGCAGGAGCAGAACGGCAATGCAATTCAGAAATTGGGATTTCATAATAAACCCCAGAGGGCAGTAACAACAGTGATCAGTTGTCAGTAGTCAGCGTACAGCCGTCAGAAAAAACAGCTATTAGCGGTCGGCTGTCAGCTTGAACCGGATAGCGATATGGCCTGGCGATATCAATCCGCGACGGCCGCGGGAACCTCTCCCCCCGGCCCCCTCTCCTAAAGGAAAGGGGGAGGTAAGCCAAGCGTTGCCTTACCGGTGTTTTATATACGCTCTGATTGCCAGGAAAACGCCATCTCGGCGGCTTTCGCAAGCCCGGGACATCGACCCGTCACCGTTCCCCCTTCCTTCAGGAAGGGGGTTAGGGGGTAGGTCCGGGAACCTCTCCCCCCGGCCCCCTCGGACAGAGCTATCAGCTATAAATGGTCGGCTGTCAGCTTGAACCGGATAACGATATGGCCTGGCGATATCAATCGTCGATATCTGCGCCATCCTGCGGGCAACCACAAGGGTTGCCCCTACACGTCAAACACTGCAACCCCGACCTATGGCTCGAAAGAAGTTGCGGTATTCACCCCACAAGGTTAAATATCAGGGAAGGCGGCCGATCGCTGCACACTTCTGCTTCAGGCGATTCAGAAATGTTAATGACTCCACTGAAATCGACCCGCGCCCGGTACCGGTCCGGCGCGAAATTCACTCATTAGACTATGTCCGATAGTCAGAAAACACACCATACCCATTTCCATTTCGGCTTTGTGCTGGCGTCGCTTTCTGTTGCGCTGACGGTTGGTTTCGGCTATGCGGCCATCCTGGCCGTGCTGATCGGTTTTCAAATCTCCATGGGCAATTGGTGGGTCGCCATGCTCCAGGCCCACGGCCACGCCCAACTCCTGGGTTGGATCGGCCTCTTTATCATCGGAGTCAGCCTCTACTTCCTGCCGCGTCTGGCCGGTACGCCGCTCCGCTTTCCCCGGCTTCCCACGTGGATTCTTTGCCTCCTCGCAACCGGCATCCTGCTGCGCGCCGTCTCACAGCCGCTGCTGGCCGCGGGAATTGAAGACCCGTTTCATAGCGGCCTGCGATGGGCGCTGGGTTTCTCCGCGTTGCTGGAAACCACAGGCGTCTATTGTTACATCGCTCTGCTGGTCATCACCTTACGCAGCGCAGCGCCTAATCGCCCCGCCCTGCAGACGGTGCGCATCTTCCTGGCAATTGCGATTGCAGGGTGGGGATTTTATTCACTGCTCTCGGGCGCGCTCGTGTTTTACGCGAGCATCGGAAACAACCCGCTTCTGCACATCGCATGGAACAGATTCGGCATTGAATTCTTCATTGGTTTTGTCATCCTTCCGACGGCGATGGCGTTTTCCGTTCGTACGTTTCCGCTCTACCTGCGCCTGCCCGCCGTCCGCTGGCCCGTAGCCCGGTTCGGGCAGGTCTATCTCCTGGCGCTCATCCTGATCCACCTGCCTGTATTGGCGCAACTCACGGATGTGTCCTTCGCCTCATCTCTTGCGCATCTGTCGCCCATCGGAAAAGTCCTCAGAGGTGGCGTCCTTCTCCTCTTCATCTGGAAACTGGACATTCTATTCCGGTGGTATCCTCCATGGACCGTAAATCGCATTGGCGAACCCGGGCCCGAACGACGCCCCACGCGTCCGGGCCTACCGGACTACGGGGAGTTCGGCCGGTTCGAGCTGCTGCTTTACGCCGCATTCGTCTTCCTCGCGCTGGCCGCCACGGCTGAACTGTTGGATGGCGGGCTTGTCCTGTTTCAGGTCGGTTCTCCTTTCGATCCCGATGCATTGCGACACACCCATCTCGCGGGGTTTATCACCCTCCTTCTGCTGGGCATGGCGCCTCGAATGGTGCCCGGTTTCCTTCACAAGCGCAAAGTGGCCTTTCCCGGTATGGTGGCTGCGACCTTTTACCTGGCGACCGCCGCCGCGCTTTTCCGCATTGCGCCGCTGCTTCTGGCAGAGATTCTGGACCGGGTTCCTTACGGTCTGCCGGCCTCGATGACCGCGTTCGGCCTGTCCGGCCTGCTCGGGTGGCTGGCGGCGGCAATACTGGCCTGCAATCTCTGGGTTACCTGGCGCAGCCCTGCCGCCAATGCCCACTTGCCTTGATCGGCTAAGAGAAAAAAACGCTCCCAGCGGCGGCAGCCGTTCTGGGAGCGTTTCGATCGAATTGTCGGCGCTCAATTCCGTGCTGTGGCAGGGACCCGAGGCCTGCGTTGTTTTTCCTTTACCCGCTTGAGCTGCCGGACCATCTTGTCGATCGCGCCGCCAAGCGCGGGATGAACGACATCCTGTTCGTCAGTGGATTTCAGGATATGGTTATGTACGTGCACCACAATTTCGACTCTGTACATCCGATTCTCGCGCTCCAGCGTAATTCGCGCGTCCAGAATCGGATCATAAAACTGCTTCAGTTTTTCTGATTCTTTTTCGATAAATTCCCGCAAGCGGCCGGACACCTCGAAGTGTTTCCCCCTGATTTCGGTTTTCATCGCCACCTCCTTGCTCATGGTTGCACCGTCAACCGCCGATTTCACCACGGGTTCCTCTATCTTTCGACACGGCACCTCGCGTCTCCAACCAGACTTCCGCGGCGTTCGCGAAGGGTCCCACGAGGAATAACGCATAGAACGGGGCGTAAACCTGTTCATAGAGACGCAATACTGCCTCCACTGCTGCCAATGAAAACGCAACCCCGCACTGTCCCCGCCTTGTCTTCACCGTTGTCTTTGGATCGGTAATCATAAAAAAAATAAACAGTTGATACATCGGCCCCGTAATGGGCGCGACGCCGGCCAGATACGCCTGCCCCGTCACAAGACTTCGAATAATCCCCAGGGCCAGGAACGATACCACGTACGTCAGGCAGATATGCAACCGCTTCACCCGCCAGACCGCCATCCAGCCAAAGACCCAGATCACCAGCATAACCCAGACGGCGTTTCCCCATTGAATGCTCAGCCCCGCCGCCATTTCGGGCGCAAGGAAGAACATTGCGCACACGCCGAGATTGGAGGGATTCCAGAGATGCCGACCACGCCAACGGATCACGTACTTGGACAGAATTGACACCGCGCTGCAAAGCGCATACGGCCAGAGCCAGAGCGACCGGATCAGAATCCCCACGCTGATTCCGGTGATGTATCCGCTCACGAAATTTGGCTTGCGGCTCCCATCCAGCCGACCCAGCATCGCCTCAGCGCCAACTGCAACCGCGATGGCCAATGCTGTTTTTGACAGACCCTCAAGGATTCCAAACGAAATCTGACTGCCAATCAGTATGCACGTGATGAGCGCTGGCGGCAAGAATCGATGACCGGCGGTCGACCACCATGAACGTAATGAAAACCGGGGCGCGGCCAGATCCGTGTCCGTTGTCAACGTAACACCTCCGTTCGACGTGCCACCTGCGAGGGCTCGCGCTTCCAAATACGGAGAAAATTCCGGCGCGGGCAACCCAAAACGCCAGGCGCGAAGACCGGGCTGCTTTCGTCTTTCGCAAGAAAACCGATTCGCCTATCTTTCGGCCATCGTCGAAAACCCGAAGGTCAGGGACCGTGGACAGAATCGTCGGGTTCCCCTCCTGTACATATATACGCCCGGGGGAGGGATCCGGTTTCCTGGCATTGGCACGGGGGCGAAAAGAAACGGGAAAAACAAGTTCAACATCCACTGCTCCCCAAATTCCATGCCTCCGGCGGGTTCCTTTTGAAGCGACCAGCAGGTAGTGGTCAGCTAAGACCGGTCAGCGATCTGGCCTGCCGGTGGGATTTGCCGCTGTCAGTGCCCATATGGGGGCAACTTTGAAAGTTGCCCCTACAGAATCAAAAACGGCACGGGATGAATACCTCACACGGGCGCAATGCCTGACGTGAAAGGAAACCTTAATGCCAAAGGTCCTCTTGTTGGGAGGGTTCCAACCCGGCCAATCCCTCTGGAGCATTCAGCAGGGCTTTAAAAGCATCGGATACGACGTTCTCTATCAGCCCACGCGCGGGTGTATTGAAGCCCAGCTTGAGGCGGATATCGCACTCGCAAAAGAGGAGGCCGACGTCATCCCTCCGCACGAAACGTGGGATCTGAAATACAAGGACGCGGGGGCTTTCCAGGAAGGTCTGTTCAAAATCGTCATCGAACACGAACCGGAACTGCTCATCTGGTGGTTCAGCAAAGACGACCGGCCGCCCGGGCTCATCGCGGAACTGAGAGAGAGATTCCCCTGGTGCAAAACCGTCACCCACACCCAGGACGATCCGTGGGACATGCTCCGAAGCCCTCATTTCACTCGGGAATTCGAATACGCGGCCACGTGTTGCAAGGAAAGCGTGGATGCCTATGCCAAACGCGGTATAAAGGCCATCGTGCTCTATCCACCTCCGTCGATGGAGCTGCATCGTATCGCAAGACCGGCACGGCACGAGCAGTGTGACTTCTCCATAACCGTCATGTCTCTCTACACCAAAGAAGGCGGCAGCCAGGAGGAATACCTGGAATCGGAAGACCTGGTCAAGCGGATTACGCACACGATCCCGTTTCCCGGACAGCGCGCTCTGAGGCAGGAAGTGGTCGCCACACTCACAGACCTGGGAAGGGTCCATGTCTACGGCGGCCTGGGATTCGGAACGTTCCAAGACCTGCCCCGGTATTCCTATCGCGGCTTTCGGAGCTACATGGAGCTTCCCGGGGTATACATGGCTTCGAAGATCAATATCAACCAGCACAATTCGCCCGACGCGTACGGTTATCTGAACCAGCGGGACACCGCCATTACCGGCAGCGGCGGATTCATGCTAACCGATCACGTAGAAGGCATTGAGGAAATCTTCGACATTGGCTCAGAAATCGACACGTGGACCACCCTGGAAGAACTTCGGCAAAAGGCCCAGTGGTGGCTGGCACACGACACGCAGCGGAAACACGCCGCGGCACGCGCGCAGGACCGCATCCTCAAGGAGTATGGAAACGTTGCATATGCCCGGAAGCTCACGGAATTTATCAAAGCATAAAAATCGTCATCAACACCTGTGCGGCGGGCACCAAATGGAAAAACGCCTCCGGATGTGATTGTCCGGAGGCGTTTGTGGTTCCGCCGGCATTCCGCCTAACCCGGCACGGTTTCACCCAGAATACGCAGCGCGTTCCGATGCGTAATCTTGTCATACGCGTCCCGGGGCAACGACAGGCCCTGGAAGAAATCCATCAGCGCCGTGTCGAAATAGTCCCGCCCCCACAGCAGTTTATCCTGAAACTCGACGAGGAATTTCTTTCCGATCTCAGGTTCCCGCTTGAGGGCGTTCAGCGCCGAACCCGCCGAGAGGTCCGCCCACAGATTGTCGTACTGACGCATCAGATTCCACAATTTTCCCCCCGGAAGTACCGGCGCCCGAGGATATGACTCTTTGTCGTAGAGATCGTCTCCCGAGATATGTGCCCAGAACCCCGGCGCGTGACCGATGAACGTCGTTTCAGGGCAGGCCACAATCGCCCGCTCGAAAGCCTCGATACTCCCGCCGTACCAGTAGTTCGGCCTGGGATAGTTCCCGCGGCCATGATTGATGGGATAGTCGAGATGGATCGTAATGGGCAGTTTCATTTCCGCGCAGGCGTTATAGAGTTGAATCGCATCCGGATCGTCGAACAGAACGCGCACCTTCATCTCACTGGCAACCTGGATGCCATGTATCTCGTGAGCCGCCCGCAGGCGGTCTGCCGCGTCGGGCCTTTTGGGGTGTGGAAAATAGCCCAGCACGAAGCGGTCGCGCGCATCCCTTCCCACCTGCAACACATCTTCGAGCGGAATGCCCACACCACCGGGAGGCAGGGCCTTGTGATAGGACGGATTATATTCGTCTTCCGGCACCTCCCAGGTAAACAACCACATTCTGTCGATGCCCTGCTCATCCATGTTATTCAGGATTCTCTTTGCATCGTAACCGTGCCAATTCGGATGGTTGTGGGCGTCGATCAGCATTTCAATCTACCTCCTGAGAAAGATCTCACACAAAGTCACGAAGACGCGAGAACACGAGGAAATCAGAACGTCCGGCGGCTTCATCGGAAGGCCATCAAATTCAGAGACCACGAATCCCCGGCCATTTGGGAGCGTCCCGGAGACTCTGCGGTGGGAAGGTATTTTTCGGTTGCGGCAGGGTCTTTCTACAGCGCGAACAAACGACTTGACAAATCAACCGAACCGGGTAATATGGAACGGGTAACCAGGCCTTCTACACACACGGCCGCCGCAATAAATCACGTGTATGACTGAAAGGAATGGTATGGTCACACAAACCAACGGCAGACGGGTGAACCTCGCCATTGTAGGCTGCGGCGGCATCGCCGGAGCGCATCTCAGGGGTTACGCCGAACTCATGGAAAAAAACGAAACGCGCTTCCGCATTGTCGCTACCGTAGACGACATTCCGGAACGCGCCAGAGACATGGCGGACCGGATTGAGAGCCACACAGATCAGCCGGTTAACGCCTACCGGACCGTGGAGGAATTGCTCAACGGCGAGAAACATCTGGATGGCGCCGACATCTGCGGGCCCCACGGCCTGCATCACCTCCTGGCCTGTGAGCTTCTTGCCGGCGGCGTGAATATCCTCTGCGAGAAGCCCATCGGCATCACCGTGAAAGCCACGAAAAAAATAATCGCCGCCGCAAAAAAACACAAACGCATTGCCGCAACGGCCGAACAATGCCGCCGTAGCGTCGGCCAGCGCGCCATCCACTGGGCGCTTAACGCGGGTGGGCTGCTGGGGAAACCCCGATTCTGGCTGGCAGCCAGCGCCTCGTGGCAGGACCCGAAAAATATCCCGGCCTGGCACTGGCGGGTTGACCGCCACCTGGGGGGATGCGGCATGCTGATGGACAGCGGCGCCCATTGGGTGGACACCATGCGCTACTGGTTCGGTGAAGTCCACAGCGTGTACGCCCGCGTGGAACAAATCGAAAAACGCCCACACAGGAAGGGGCGAAGGATCGTCAACGACACGCGAGAAGACTTCTGGACCAGTATTTTCAACTTCAAGAACGGCGTTATCGGAACCTGGTCATGGACCAACAGCGCCCCGGGAAAAGGATTTCTGCAACTCAGCCTGACGGGCAGCAGGGGCACCATTGTGGAATACGATATCTTCCATCCTGCGGAAAGCACCCATCGCGGCGAGTGCCAGCTCCTGGATGGCGTTACCTACAGCATGGAACGAGTTGTGGATATGTTTCGGAAAAGCCTGAGCAAAGACGAGAACGAACGTCTGTTTCCCTACGGCATCACCGGCGGCATGCCCCTGGAACTCTGGGATTTCATCGACGCGATAAGCACAGGGCGCAACGTGGAAATCGATGCCGAGGAAGGCCTGCGCAGCAAGGCCTTAGGCGAAGCGCTGTATGAATCGGGAAATTCTGGCGAAGTCGTCAAGGTCAACGACGTGCTCAGCGGGAAAATCAGCGCCTATCAGAGCGACATCGACGATTACTGGAAACTGTAAAGCGCCGCGCCGTACCCGGGTATGGTTGGCAAACCACCGCCTTCAAACTGAATCCGGGAACAGCGCGGCGCTTACACTACGACCTCTGAAGTGCGGCCTGCTCGGCCGAGAGGGTCCGCAGCAAGTGATCGGTATCCTGTTGAAATCGTTCCAGCGGCTCCTGGATCTGGTGCCGGAATTCCTCACAGGTTGCCTGATAGTACTCCTGGGCGGCCCCCCGGAGCACCTTGGCGTGATGCTGAAGGGTCCTCTGGTCGTCCTGAAAGTGCTCGAAGCGATGGTGCACCGATCTCATGAGCCGGCTGGCGTACGCGCCCATGTTCTTCCGGTAGGCCGCGCGATAGCCATTCCTGAAATGCTCCAGATGTTCGGACGCCTCGTCAAGAAACGTCTTCACCTCGTCTACCTGCAACGCGCGTTGCGTGGTCAGTATCAGGTGATGCCCCTGCACGGCCAGACGCACCCCGTCCGGCAGACTGGCGGGATGTTTAATGAGCACTTGTGACAGAAACTTCCAGTAGTGCCACCGGTAATTCCGGCCCCAGATGCCCTGGCGCCAGATCGACCTGAAAACCGCCTTGACCTCGAGCATCCGAATAGATCCTCTGGAAATCGGATTACGCCCCCGGTGATTCAGGAATGTGAGGCATCGTTCGAAAAACATCTCCGGGCTGTTTAATATTTCAACCGTCTTCCGATGCCGTTCCAGCAACGTATCCGGATCGATCAGCGGGACGTAGCTCAGTTCACGGCTGAAAATTCCCGAATCTCCGGTGTACTTCGCACCCTCCACCAACCGCCCCTGCCTGCTGAACCGCTTGTAGTCGGGCGTATCCCGCAACACACCCAGAATACCCACCATAGCTACCGGAATGCCCGCCTCCCTGATGAAGGCGATGGTCCGTTCGGCGATATCGTCGGGGTCGGTGTCCAGGCCGATAATGAATCCCGCCTGCACTTCGAACCCGGTTTTCTGGAGAATTTTGACCTTGTCCATCAACGAGGTGTTGCCCTGCAGATTCTTCTGGGCACCCATGAATTTCAGGCTCTCTTCAACCGGTGACTCAATTCCGGCGAACACTTTGTCGAACCCCGCGTGATACATGGCGTCGAGCAATTCCGGATCGTCGCTCACGCGGATGCTGGCCTGGGTATGGAACTGGAACGGATACCCGCGCTCCTGCTGCCACGGCACGACCTCATCGGTCAGGGCGTGCCGAATGGCATCCCGGTTACCCACGAAATTATCGTCGACCGCCATCACGGCACCACGCCACCCCACATTGTAGAGCGCGTCCAGTTCCTCGACCATTCTGCTCTTGCTCTTAAGGCGCGTTGTTTTTCCATATAACGAAGGAATATTGCAGAATGTGCAGCTTTCGGGGCACCCGCGCGTGACCTGGAATACCATATTGCTATAGTCTTCGAAATTGACGAGGGACCAGCGCGGGAGCGGTGTTGCCGCCAGATCCTGAAATTTGCCGCGACGATCCACGTATTCCCGTTCAACCTCTCCTGTACCGGAAGCGAGTCGATCTACAATATCCAAAAACCCGTTTTCGGCCTCGCCCAGATAAAATATCGCATCCCCCTCGATCTCTTCGTAGTATTGAGTGGGCAGAGGGCCTCCGTTCAATACCGGCACGCCCATCCGGTTGCAGCGTGCAATCACGTCTTCCAAAGAGTGCCAATGTATGATCATCGACGACGTTATGACAATATCGGCCCACTCAAGCTCCTCGTCGATCAGCGGGCGCGCATTCATGTCGACCATCCGCATTTTGTAGGAATCGGGCATCATTCCCGCAATGGTCAGGAGACCCAGTGGCGGAAATGCGACTTTCCTGTCGACCATTTTGAGTGCTTCCTCAAAACTCCAGAACGTAACCGGATTCTGGGGACTGACCAGCAACGCATTCGGCATGTAGCAACCCTTTCCAAGTTCACATAAAAAGACCGCCCATTCGGGAATGGCCACACGACCATAGCAGGTCGTCTACCCATCCTGACGTGCCGACGCCCGACCGGAGTGGGCATCAAACACTTCTGGTTATAATATAATGTTTTTTAGGATTCACGCCACAGTAAAAATGACCGGCGCCGCCGCCCCTCTATCCGCCAGCGCCGGGCTTCGATCGGACGGGCCTCCATCCGCCGCCCGGACTTCCAGATTACCCTTGACAGAGCGTCTGAAAACGCTATAACATACCCGAGAGATCTGAATCTCGGATCCGCCGGATTCATCCGTTCACAAACCGCGGGAGCATGCCTTGAGTCTGACCGAAGAGGATCTCTGGTACTTCAACCTCACCGGCTTCCACATGGTGCCGGAAACGCTGCCTGGCGATCTGGTCGAACGCCTGAATGCCGTGACCGACCAGCAGATCATCGGGATGATCGAGCCGGTCGTTTGGGAGAAAACCGGCTCCCGCGAACCGGAAGACGTGCGACGGCTCTCGAAAATTCTCTCTCGCGACCGCACGTACATGGAAGCTGCCGTCCATCCTCTTGTTCTGGATCCACTGACATCCGTCCTCGGGCCCAATATCGAATTACTCACGAACAAACACAATCACATCATGGTGCGGCCGCCAGGGTCCGAACACGTTTACTGGCACAGCGGGGAAGAACCCTACCATCCCACGCTGGTCACCGCCCTCATCTACCTCGAGGAATCCACTCTGGAGAACGGCTGCGTCCGAATCGTGCCCGGCAGTCATCGGCGCCCCTTCCAGCGCCAGCGGCGTCCGAACGAGGGATTCGAATCGTGCGATCTCTATCACAAATCCCTTCCGGTTCCAATGCCGCGGGGCGGTGTGCTGCTCTTCAATGACTGCTGTTTCCACGGTGCGGGCGTCAACGGCGCCGACACTTCCCGCAGAAGCATGACCCTGGCCTACCAGGCGCACGACCCGCATGACGTGGTAAAGGACGACCCGGAAAAAATACTCGCGGCCGGAGAGCGAATCTACATCGGGCACCCCCACCCGTTCCCGCAAATCTCATAACTGGATCATTGTCAATGCCCCTCTCGCCAGAACAGGTACACCTGTTTCGCCACAACGGCTTCCTGAAACTGCCGGATCGCATATCCGAAAAGACCATCGAGAGGCTCCGACGGGCTATTCTGGCGGATATCGAGGCGGAGGTCGAACCCGTGGTGAGGAACAAAGACGGGCGGGTTGTCAGGATCTCGGATCTGGTGGACCGAGATCCGATTTTCCTTGAGACAGCGTCCAGTTCCGTTGTGCTCGACCCGCTGGAGTGCCTGATGGGGCCCAATATTGAACTTGTCAAGAACCGGCACAACCACGCAACCATGAACACGTCGGTGGAAACTCGGCCGGACGGATTGCACCGCGACGTAAGACAATGGTCCCGGACGATCTTTACGGTAATCTTCTACCTGGAAGAGACGACGGCCGAAAACGGCGCCACTCTTCTCGTGCCTGGCTCTCACCATTTTCCCGGTAACGAAGGTCGCCTTTACGGACAAGGGTGGACCCAATCCATACTCGCGCAGTCGGTGGTCGCGCCCATGCCCGCCGGCGGCATGCTTGTAATCGACAGCATGATTGTGCACGGCATCGGTCAGAACCGTACAGACGGCACCCGCATGAGCATGACCATCGGATACCACAGTGTGGATGAACTTTCCGATGTTCCAAACCCCAAACGCATTCGGGTCCGCGGCGATACCGTTTATGACGGAAACGACACCCGAAGAACCTGATTGAACGGTCCTCCACACCTCGAAGCGCCCCGTCGATCCGTCGACCTGGAGGGTGCGCGGGACACGGGAACCGCAGGAGCGAAACATGGACGGCATCCACGATATGGGCGGGATGCACGGATTCGGCCCTATCGTACGCGAAGAAAACGAACCGTTATTTCACCATAGGTGGGAAAAGCGCGTGCTGGGCATCGCCGTAGCCACACCAGTACCTGTCCCCGGAGGTTCACGCAACAATATTGAGAACATGGATCCGGCCCATTACCTATCTTCCTCCTACTATGAAAAGTGGCTGCATTCCAGGATCAAAGGCCTGATCGATGCCGGCGTGCTGACGGCAGACGAGTTGGAGACGAGAATGTCGCTATTCCAAAACAGGCCGAACGCCGAGGCTCCGGTCCACCCCGACCCGGATGCCGTCCGGGAAGAACTCGCAAGTCGAAGACCCGTTTCATCGCCCGGACCGCAGGCGGATATCCAGCCACAATTTCAAAAGGGCGACCGCGTAAGGGCGCGCAACATCTACCCCGAAGGACACACCCGACTTCCCCGATACGTCCGGGGCAAAGCCGGTACCGTCGTCCGATTTTACGGAATTCACAACCTCCAGGATACCGTAATGCCCAACGGATGCGTCCACCGCAAGCAGCCCCTGTACCCCGTCAGGTTCGACGCCGGCGAACTGTGGGGCGAGTCGGCAGAAGCCGAAAACGCCGTCTACCTGGACATGTGGGAAGGTTACCTGGCAACGGCGCAATCACAATCATAATAGTGGGGAGTCGCTTCCATGAGCAGGCATTCAGACGCAGGCCAGGCCGAGTCCGACGCGGCCCTTCGCACCCGGGCGCTTGAATCGCTCCTGGTTGAAAAAGGATTGCTGACGACCGGCATCATAGACAGAGTCGTGGACAGGTACGAGAAAGACGTGGGACCGCTCAACGGCGCCAGGGTGGTTGCCCGCGCATGGACGGACCCCGACTACAAGCGCAGACTGCTGGAGAACGGCACCGCGGCGATAGCCGAACTGGGTTTCATCGGCAAGGAGGGCGCCGAGATCGTCGTCCTGGAAAACACGTCAAGAGTCCACAACGTCATCGTCTGCACCCTCTGTTCCTGTTACCCCTGGCCGGTACTCGGCCTGCCGCCCGGCTGGTACAAATCCTACGCTTACCGCTCGCGACTTGTCCGGGAACCCCGAGCCGTGCTTCGGGAATTCGACCTTCATCTGCCGGATTCCGTAGAGGCCCGTGTCTGGGACAGCAATTCGGATCTCCGCTATATGGTCCTGCCGGAACGGCCTGCCGGAACGGAAGACTATACCGAAGACGACCTTATCCCGCTGGTCACACGCGACGCGATGATCGGCGTGGCCAACATAGAATCCCCCACAACGTGAGACCAGGATGACTCGCGGCATCGACCGGAAGATCGCAGACGCGGAACAGGAGTCTGCGCTGCCCAGGGAAAACGGAGAACTCCTTTTTCACGCCCCCTGGGAAGCACGCGCTTTCGGCCTGGCCGTGGCGCTCTGTGAGCGCCGAGTTTACGAATGGCGCGAATTCAGCGCCGTGCTGGCATCCAGGATTGCCGCCACCGAAAAAGAAAACGACCCATCGAGCTACTACGCCCGATGGGTGGCTTCGCTTGAAGAAGTGGCCCTCGAAAAAGGCCTGATCGCACGCGAACAACTGGAGGCAAGAACGTTGAAATTCGCCTCGGAAATGGCCGAGGATCACGGCCACAGCCACTCGTAGCCCGCAAGCGCCGGAGCCGATTGCCCAGGTCGATTCCCCGTGGCGGGCCAGGACTGAAATAACGGCAATTCAACCCATCGTTTACGCGCCGATTTTAAGCGGCCGGCCCTTCCGAGCCGACGCATAGATCGCCTCCAGCAACGCCACCGTACGGCGCCCTTCCCTCCCGTCGACACGGAGGCGCGTCTTTCTCTCCACCGCGCTGACCACGTCCTCCACAACATTCTGAAACGGGTTCTCCACCGCCGCCATCCGCTCCTGCAAGCCCTCGCCGAATACTCGCATATTGCCGCTGAGCACGTCGTCGATCAGCACCCCGCCATCCGTCCCGTGAACTTCGGCGCTGAAATAGACACTGGTTGGAAACGTGGTGGTTCCGACAACCGTACCCTTTGCGCCATTCTCGAAATTCACGATTGCCAACCCGATATCCTCTGTCTCGATTTCGTGATTCATAATGGCCATTTCGCCATAGACGGAAACAGCGTCGCCCATAAACCAGCACAGCACGTCCAGCAAGTGCGCCCCCTGGTTGGCCAGCGATCCGCCGCCGTCCATCTTCCACGTCCCGCGCCATCCTCCGCTTGCCGCGAAGTAGGAGGGCGCCCTGAACCATTTGAATCGCACCTCGCCGAGAATTGGCTTGCCCAGCCACCCCTGCCGCAGCGCCTCGGCCACCCGACAGTTGTTGTCGACGTACCGGCTATTGTAATCCACGCCGCAGAGTACACCGGCCTCGTCGCATGCCGCGATCAAGCGATCGCACGCCCCGGTAGACACGTCCATGGGCTTGGTCGTAATCACGTGTTTGCCCGCCCGCGCGGCTTGAATTCCCACTTCGGCGTGGGTCCCGCTGGGCGTCATCACCATCACCACGTCCACGTCATCCCGGTTCAACGCCGCGTCGAGATCCGTTGTCCCTACCACATCCAGTTCTGAACCCGCTTCCCTGAGACGGGTTTCGTCCAGATCCACCACCACTTTCAATTCCGCTCCATCTGTGTCCTGTATCATCCTGGACCGATTGCGTCCCATACCCAGGCCAACCACCGCAAACCCAACCATATAGAACCCTCCATCCGGTTATGTCATCGCAGGTTCTCTCCGTGCGCCTTGCACCAACACAAGGTTCGCGCCCAATCTTCCGGTTACGGAATCGACTTCATTTCCCGGTCTTGCGCCGACCGCGTGCGTTCAGCCGAACAACCCCCGGATCCGATCCAGGCAGTCGCGAGAAAGCGCTTTCCCGGCCGCATTGACGATACCTGTAAGTTGCGCGGGCGTCTTCGCGCCGGGAATGACCGTGGAAACCGCCGGATTGGAAAGAACGAACCGCAGTGCTGCTTCGACCATCGAATCCGCCTCTTCCAGCAGGAAATCCAGCTTCGCGACCCGTGCGGCCGTCTCCTTCACCCGCTCCGGCGTATATCTGAGACTTCGTAAATCGTCAGCGGGGAATACAGTCTTCGCGTCGTATTTGCCCGTCAGCCAACCCGAAGCCAACGGCACGCGCGCGATCATGCCCACTCCCTTCTCGATGGCCGCGGGGAAAAGCGCGTCGCCCTCCTTCTGCTGCAGGATATTGTACACGAGCTGGATGGCCTCGGCGCCTCCTTCCATGGCGCGCAGGCCTTCCTCCACGACCCTGTCGGAGGTCTCCACCGGACTGATGGACACGCCCCATGCACGAATCTTTCCGGATCCCTTCAGGTCCTTCATCAGCCCGAACAACGCGTCCGTCATCCCCTCCATGGGAGGACCGTGCAGGAGGTAGAGATCCACGTGATCGCGCTCCAGACGAGTGAGACTTGCATCGAGAGCGCCCATAATATACGGTTCTGAGAAGTCCTGGCCCGGCGCCGCAAGGCTCATCCCCACCTTGGTGCAGACCACGGCGTCGTTTTTGTTTTCGTATAACCCCAATCCAACCAGGACCTCGCTCTTTCCGCGACCGTACGCATCCGCCGTATCGTAAAATGTGATACCCTGGGTCCACGAACGGCGGACGGTATCTATCGACGCCATTACATCCACGCCGGACCATCCCGTCGGACTGCCCCCCCTGAACGACGCCCCGCCGATCGGCCAGCAGCCCAAGCCCACCTCCGAAACCTGAATCCCGGTTTTTCCAAGTTCCCGCAGTTCCATACGCCCCCCGTATCTGAAAAACCAATTCAACTGCATCGCAACGGCACAATAAACAGAAATCCGGTTCGCCGCACGTCCATACCTTCCCGGCGTGTTGGACGGCCGGTTACCGGAACCCTCTTCCGACATTCGAAACATTGAGACGCACGGTTCAATCCGCCGCCGCAACCGCCTCGCGTTCGCGCCTGAGCATTCCTTCGGGATCCACCCACCGGCTCACCAGGAGCGAAATCAAGGCCAGCACCGATCCACTGAAAAAGATCACCTGGTAGCCGAAGTTGCGCCAGACCAGCCCGCCGATCAGTGGCGCCGCCACCGCGGAAAAATGGTTCATCGTCACGCCCATGGACAGCGTCGGTTTCAGATCTTCCTGGGGCGCGATCTTATGAAGGTACGTCGTCAGCGCGATGCCTCCGAAAAAAATGAGATTATCGATACAATAAAGCACGTACAGCGTAGGACGGTGCTGGATAGCGCCATATCCGAAAAAAACAAAGGCCAGCCCGATATAGCTCCAGCTGAGCACGGCCCGTTCCCCGTGCCTGTCGACCAGCCGTCCCATCAGCGGCGCCGTCAATGTAATCAGCGTCTGATTAATCAGTACCAGCGCCATCGTCGTTTCCACCGGCATCCCGTGTACTTTCACGAGCGCGAAGATGGCAAACGTGATAAACATCTGCTTCCGGCAGCCCTGCAGAAAATTCAGCGCGTAATAAAGTCCATAGCGGCGGCGGAATACAAAACTCTTTTCATGCACGTCCGGGCGTTTTCTGCTTGCAAAGAAAATCGCCAGCCCGCCCAGCGCGGTGATCGCTCCGGCACCCACGAACAGCCAGTCGTAACGGATCATATGGAAGACCAGATTGCAGACCCCGATGGTCAACAGCCACGCAAAGGCGTGCACGCTCCGCAGCTGACCCAGCCATTTCCCCTTCCGACCCTCAGGCGAAAACCGCAACGCCATGGACTGCTCCATGGGAAGCCAGCAGTGGAACCCGATGCCCCACAGCGCCGAATATACCGCGAGGGAAAACACGGTATACACGTCCGCGTACGCGGCAAGCCCGGCACCCATCACTACCAGGGAAGCACCCGCCACGACCGGCGGCGCCAGACGCATCATGAGCGCGATAAAAAACGCGTTCATGAATCCCGACGTCTCGCGCAGGGCCTCCACGTACCCCAGTTCGTGTGGCTCGATGCCCAGGCGCTCCACGGCGAAATTGTTGTACAACGTGAGCTGCACGCCGAAAAACACGCCCACGGAAAATACCGCCGCGCCCAGTAGTTTGAAGTCCCGGTTCCATTCGGAAAACGGATTGCTGATCCGGATCAATCGTCGCTCCGATCGGGGAAGTGTCGTCTGAGTGTCCTTTCCCGGAAATATGTCACGATTCGGCAATCTATTTTCAGGACAGAACACTAATCCATCTGTACAACCACGCGGCGGCCTGCAACGCTGACGGGGTAGACCCGCACCCTGAACCGATCGGGCTCGACCAGGGCGCGGCCCGTTTCCAGGTCGAATTGCCACCCGTGCCAGGGGCAGGTAAGGATTTCGCCCAGGCGCCCGTAGGAGATCTCCTCGCCGGGACGACACGGCAGGGCTGCACCATCCACCCTTCCGGCAGACAACGGCGCACCCTGGTGGGGACAGATATCGCGCAACGCGAAGAACCGCCGGTCGCGCCGCACCACCATCAGCGCCCGCCCCCCCGCTTCGATCCGACGCGGCCGGCCAGCCTCAAAGTCGTCAACTGACCCAATGTCAATTGTCTTCAAGGCCATAGAAATCCGCCGCGTTTGCGGCCAGAATGCGCTGCCTCAAGGCACCTTTGATCACCCGCGGCAGGGCTCGGTCGGGTGCGTCGAAATCCCAATGCGGGTAATCGGTGGCGAACATCAGAAAGTTGTCGCGCCCGATCATGTCCAGAATGGCGAGTAGGTGCCGGGCATCGGCCGGTTCCTCCATGGGCTGTGTCGTGGCGCGGAAGTGATCCAGGATATATTCGCTGGGCAGCCTCCGGAGCCATGGCACTTCGGCGTGCAGACCGCGGTAGTTCTTGTCCAGCCGCCACATGAGTGCCGGCAGCCAGGCAAATCCACCCTCAATGAGGGCTACCCGGGCCGATGGCAATTCCTCGAAGACACCTTCGCATACCAGGCTGATGACCTGGGCCTCAAAGGCCTGCGACATTCCCGTGTGATCTTCGATATAATAGGATGGCCAGCCGCTGGCCGTAATGGGATTGCCGCCACCGCCAAAATGAATGCCCACTGGCAGGTCGGCCGCCGCCGCCGCACGAAAAATGGGCCTGAATTCACGGCGACCGTAGGGGGCGTAGGAGCGAACCAGCAGCAATACCTGGACAAAGCGACGGTCGGTGGCGAGGCGCTCGATCTCGGCGGCGGCCGCGTCTGCATCCTGGATATTGACGACGATTGAGCCACGCCATCGCCTGTCGGCATCCAGCCATGCCTCTCTCGTCCATTCATTGACAGCCCGCTGCAGCGCGTTGGCCAGATCGATATTTCGCACGGTCGACACCGCGACGAGCGGGTTGAGGACCGCATAGTCGATACCCCAGGTATCGAGCAACTGTTCCCGGGAAAATTCGGCGTCCGCCCCGGGCCTCTTTCCATTTGGAGGCCACGCGTCGCGCCGGGCCGCCTGGGCATAGAGCTTGGGATAGATTGAAACCGACGGTATCGTAAACCCCGACTGTTTCACGTACGCCTGCCACCGCTTCGACAGATGGGGCATGAGTTCGTCCATTGAATCGGGGTAATTGTGGACGTCCGCATCTATGAGGGTGACGCCGGGTTTCCGGCCGTTGGTCGTCAATGCCTCGGATTCGGCGGTCGCCTCGACCATGGAACGCTCCTTTCAACTAACGAACGGTCAGCGTAAATTCGGTACCCTCCATCACAACATCCGCCCTTCTCCCCCTGGAGTCAATTCCCCAGGGGCTCCCACACGGCGCCGAAGATGTCTCTCAATCGCACCACGTCTTCGTCCGGCAGCGGCGGCCCGAGAATGGCTCTCACGTTTGCCTCCAGATGCTCCAGGTTAGCCGTCCCTGTCAGAACCGTGCCCATTGCCGGATGCGACGCCACGTATTTGTACGCGGCTGCCGGCAGAGAAGCCACGTGCCCTTTCACCAGCCAGCCCAGCGGATCGTCGTCCGGCACGGAATCTCGTGCAATCAGGCCTTTCTCCTTTGCATAGGCGATGCGCTCAGCCAACACGTCCGGCTTGCTCAGTGCCCGGCGTACCGCCACCATACAGATCACACCTACGTTTTTTTCCAGGCACATCGGCAAGACGCGATGCTCCGCCGTGGGACTGATCATATTGTATCCGACCATTGCCGTGTCAAAATGGTCGTGGGCAAGCGCCATCGGAAACATCTCGTGTCCGGGATCCTGGGAATATGTCTCCGATACGCCCAGAAACCGGAATTTTCCCTGCTCCTGGAGCCGTGCCATTACCGGTAGGAAAATTTCCATCGTGCGGGCATAGTCTTCCGGCGTCACGCCGTGGAACTGCATAATGTCGATGACGTCCACCCTGAGCCGTGCAAGACTCCGATCCACGGAGGCCACCACGTCGTCGGGACTGGAGGTCCATTCATCCCGCGCCACCTGCACCTTTGTTGCCAGCACGTAATCCTCCCGTGGCACGCCCGTCAGCGCCCGGCCGAGAATGGCCTCGCTTTCCCCGTACCCCGCAGCGGTATCGAAAAAATTGACGCCCAGCGCCAGCGCCCTGCGAACCATCCGGCCAACGTCGGCCTCCGGTACGCCGGTGCTCTGTCCGAATTGGCTCGGGCCGCCCGTACCGATGCCCAGAACGGAAACTCGAAGCCCGGTTCGCCCGAGCGTGCGGTATTCCATACAGGTTCCCCCTCGAATGCGCACGGTTCCGTTTGCCCGGAACTCTGACGGCGGATGTAGGCAATGGCAAAGCACGAATCGGAGATTTGCCGCCCACAACCCGGCTCTTCGCTGACGCTTCGAAACCTTTCGGGAGCGATAATTCCTCCCGAGACCATTGACTATTTATCAAATATGGGACCACCCGTCAAGCGCTTCGGCAAGGGGCGCGCGACTGAAGTTCAGCCCAAACCGACCCGCACGAGTCGTCAGGATCAACATCGCGCAGGATGGCGGTACCCGGTGCAGGCATCATGCGTTTTCGTTTTCCTGGCGGGTGATCCCTCGCGCGCATTTTCATCTTCCGCGTTTCATCCCGGCGGTCGAAATTACGCTTGCGAATTCATCTCGCTTTCGAAATACTGATGGGCCAATCATCGGCGCCCATCGATGCCCGGAGGCGCCCGGGAGCATGTTCACCGGAGCGGAAAGGAACGTCCGCGTCGGGTGCCGCAAACGACAAGGAGCCCAGGTGAATCTCTACACACCGGAACAGATCCAGCTTGCCCGGCAACGCGCGGCGGAGGACCCCGATGCGAAAAAAATTGCCGGGCGTGTCTTTGCCGACGCAGATCCATGGCTGGACCGTGATCAGGATTTCATCCGCGGACTGATGCCGGGTCCGGAGATACCGCGCAGCTGGACCATCAACTTCGTCAGCGGCTGTCCCGTCCACGGCGGCGGGCCAAACGGGTACGGCGGGTACGCACAGGGCGGGTGGAAACACAATCCCTTCAAGGACAAATGGCGCGTCACGTGCGCCGTGGGCGGCGAATCCTATCCAAGCAACGACTTTGAGGCATTCTACGAAAACGGAATGGAAGACCGCAGCCTGCTCACCGGCCCTTACGCGGACGACGGATGGGGCTGGCGCGGCGATGACGGGCCCTTTCGCCACTGGTTCATCGCCTACTGCTGTTGTAGTATCTGGAACGCCGTCACTGCCGGCCTTACCTCCCTTGCGCAGGCTTATCTGCTCAGCGGAGACGGCCGATATGCTCACAAAGCGCTCGTCATTCTGGACCGTCTCGCCGAGGTCTATCCACACATGGATTACAGCAGGCAATCCATGTACGCCCTGGAATTCTCACCTGGCTATACCGGAAAAATGAACGATCTCATTTCCGAATCCGGGACCGTACGCCGGCTTTGCCAGGCCCTGGATGCCGTGGGCGGCTCCATCCCTTACGACCCGGTATTCGGTTCAGATCCCGACGGATTTCGACGGAAGCTCGAGGCCGGCATTATCGGGGCGAGCCTCGACGGAATCTACGGGGGCCACGTCCGAAGCAACTACGGCGGACACCAGGAAGCCCTGCTGATTGCCGCACTCGCCTCAGGAGACCGGAATGAAATCGACAAAGCTGTAGAATGGACAATGAATAACACCGGCGAAGCGACGGAACTCAAAGAAATGCTCACCCATTTCGACGGGTACCTCTTTCGCGACAAGGCCGCCCATGCGGAAGGGATCAACTTTGCCCTGGACAACCTTATCTTCCGCGAGGGCATGGGGTGGGAAAGTTCCCCCGGCTACAACAGCGGGTGGGTCACACACCTCACGGTCATCGCTCGCCTATTGGAAGAACTGGGCATAAGGATCTGGGACAGGCCAAAGTTCCGGCGCATGTACCGCTGGGCCGCGGAAATGACGTGTCTGGATCACTTTACCCCGAGCATTGGCGACGCCGGAACCGTGGTCGGTGGCCATGTTGCCCTCGGAGTCGATACCCTGCGGGCGGCGTACAAAGCCACGGGAGACGCCTTTGTCGGCGAGCTTCTCAGCAGGCAGGAAACCGGCTTCAACAGCTTCGAGTCCCTGCTGGAAGCGTCGGTTGTGCCCTCAACGCACGAAGATGGCGCCGCCGAACTCAAAGAGATGACGGCCGAAAGCCGGCTTATGGGCGGCTACGGCCTGGCCCTGTTACGTTCGGGGAGGGGGCGCGAACGTACAGCATTGGCGCTGTATTACGGACGGGCGGCCACCGAACATGCGCATTTCGATCGTCTCAACATCGAACTCTTCGCGTATGGCCGGAAACTCATCCCGGATCTCGGTTACGGCGAACATGCCGCCGAGGGAGACCGTCCAGCGATATGGACAAAGAACACCCTGGCCCACGCCACGGTCGTCGTGGACGGCCGACGGCAGGATACGCAGGGGCCCGGCAGGCTGGAGCAATTCGTGAAGACCAGCGGTCTGACCTGGGTGCAGGTCGACGCCCCGGAAACCTATAACCATACTTCCGAATACCGGCGGACTATCGCACTCATCGAAATTGGAGAGGACGCCCGCTACGTCCTCGACTGCTTCCGGGTGGCGGGTGGAACGCAACACGACTACAACCTGCACGGATTTGAAGGTGCGTTTACGGTAGACGATATCGCGCTCACCCCTCCGCAGCGGGAGGGCACCCTGGCCGGCCGGGATGTTCCCTACGGCGCCATTTACGACGACGACGGCCTCACCGACCCGCTAAGGAAGGGCCGCTCCTATTACACCTACCGGGGCGGCGGATACTCCTATCTGTACGACGCACGACGCGGGAATCCGACCGCGACGTGGTCTTCCACCTGGCGCGACCTGAAGACCGGCATCGGCCTGAATACCACTTTCCTGCCGTCGGACGAAGCTATCGTCGCCCACGGAGATCCTCCCAGAAAGCCGGGCAACCCGAAGCAACTCACCTATGTGCTGCTCCGCAACACGGGGGAGGGCGCCGCCAGCCGCTTTGTGGCCGTACATGAGCCCTTTAAAGGTGGCAAGAAGATCCACGCCGTAGACCAACTGGATGCCGACGACGAAGGCCTCGCGCTAAGGATCAAGCATCTGTACGGCGAAGATACGATCCGCCACGCCCTTGGCCCTTCCGGCAGCAGCCTCGGTATGGTGCGCCAGGATGCTGGGGGAAAGCTGATTTCCTTACACCAGTCCGGGCCCGGAAGCATCAGCGCCGACGGACATACCCTCAACATACCGAAACCGCTTTGCGGCCGTATTGTAGAAATCGATCCGGTATCTTCCACCATTGCCATAGAACGCGATCGTGAGAGCCAGGCCTTCCGCGCGGCGGGCCTCGAGGGTGAAGTCGCCCGTATCGGAAACGCCCGCCGTGCCACGGCCTACAATATCACCGCCGTGGAAGGAAGGGGCCGGCACTATCGCATCCGCTTCGGCGCCGACAGGTTCCGAATCGGCCGTTTCGTAATTACCGGGACCAACCCGGATGGAACGGGCCTGTCCACCGGGACCAACCTGTATATGGCCGCCCAGGGATATTACCGCGGCGCCTGGCTCACGGACAAAGACCACACCATATGGCTGCCCGTTGACGACGTCGACCTCGCGCCTCACCGTCCAGGCGCCCGCCGCGATGCAGGCATCCGGCTGGTGGGCAGACACGACCTCGCCGCGAGGTTCAGGGTTGGCGAAATAGCCTATCTCTACGACATCGGACCAGGCGACTCCGTAGCCGTCACGCCGACGGCTACGGCCCTCAGGCAAAAGGATGGGCGATTTCGAATCCGGGCGAACTGCAGAGCGTTCCTGGACTGAGTGTCCGCGTCCAAATATCACGCAAAAGGGCGACCCTGTTCTACGGGTCGCCCTTTTGCGTTTGCGGGTTCGAACGCCGGTTATCCTGCGTTCTGCAGCGCGGTGAAAAACCGCACGTCCGACCTGGCCAGATCGATTACCGTGTCCACCGGTTCTCCGCTGTATTCGCTATGAAAACTCAGCGGTCCGTCGAAGTTCACCGCCCTGAACGCGCGCAACAAAGCGGGCCAGTCTCCGAATCCCTCTCCCAGCCGGACCACCCGTGTGCGCCAGGCTGTCCTGCCATTCTGCAAGAGCGGCTGTCGGATCAGATCCTTGAGCGCCACCACCGACAGATGCGACTTTACGATGTCCAGCGCCAGTTCAATCGGCTCTCCACAGATGGAAAGGTGTCCCGGATCGGCGAACACACCGATATGCCGGGGATCGAAATCCTTTACCGCATTCATGGCCGCACAGGCGTTGAGACCCATCGAAAGCCCCGAGTGGTTGTGCACAACGGTCTGAACCTCGTGTTTCTCCGACAGGGCTTGAAAACCCTCGAGATGCCCCCGCACCGCGTCCAATTCTTTCCAATAATCCATCCCGGCGGCCCAGTGCCAGTACCCCAGCTTGATATGCCTCACGCCCGCTTCGCCACACGCCGCGTACAGGCGGTCCGCATCATCCATCTCCGGTGTGATGAAGTCGCCGGGCGTGGTTACCAGAGGAATGGAAAGCCCTTCGTCGGAAAACCGCCTTGCCGCTTCCGGCAGCGCCGTTTCCACATTTCCGGGATGTACCGGATAACCGGGACGCACGCACAGGTCGGCGCCCTCGACACCGACCGATTTCAACGCGGCAATAATGCCGGGTACGTCCAGACCCTCCAGATGTTTCGTAAACATGATGTATTTCATCTCAACTCTCTCCATCTGCAAGCGCCGGTCCGCGGTGAATACCCGCTACGACCGGCTGGTTGGCTCCGCCCGCCTAAATCTGTGACTGATAAATCCGATCCACAAGGTCCATTGTCTTTACCGCATCCTCCAGACACGTCTCCGGCTGTTTCCCGTCTCTGATACAATCGACAAAGTGCCGGTTGATATCGTACGCACCGAAAGCACGCCAGGCGTCATCACCACCCCCGAGCCGGAACGGATCGAGCACTTCTATGGGTTCGTCCTTATTGTCCGCGTACACCCGCCCACCTTCTTCCGGATCCCCGAATACCGAAATCCCCGGTGAATGGATTTCCACGGAAAATATGCGACGCCCCGTCATCCAGTTGGTGAGAAGCACGCCCGTTGCCCCGGAACTGAACCTTACCAGCGCCAGGTAAATATTGGTGTGGGTGGCGGCCTCCCGCCGTACATCGCTGGCCACGGATTCCACCTCTCCGCCACAGAGATAGCGAAGTGTGTCCACCGCGTGAATGGCGTCGGACGTGAGGATGTCGATTGCCCCCCGGTAATACGGCGCGCCACCCACGGCGTTTTTGTAAAACGTGGCCACGGCGCTGTGGACGGCCCCCCGCTTCTCGCAGAGTTCCTTTCCGTACCGGATTACAGGCGCGAACCTCCTCTGGAACGTAACACCCGTGAGCACCTTATGCTTCTGTGCGATAAGTGCCATCTGCCGGGTCTGTTCCGTCGTCATCGCGGGGGGTTTTTCGATAAACAGATGGCAACCCATCTCCATCACGGTTGCCGAGATGTCGTACAGATGATGGGGCGGCATTATGGCGTAAACTGCATCCGGTTTTTCCTTTTCAATCATCTTCCTGTAATCCGAATACTGCCGCTGAATGCCGAACCGTTCGGCCGCATCGGCCATCCTTTGGTCGCTCAGTTCCGACACGGCCACCATCTCGACGCCCACCAGTGCCTTGAGAGCGGGGTAATGCGCGCTGGTTGCACGACCGCCCGCGCCGATCATCGCCACACGTACGGTTTTCTTCCGCTGGATCTCTTTTGTATCCGATTTCTTCCCCCGATTCGCCATAATCGCCTCCAGTATACCCGTCAGGGTCCGGATTCCAACCCCCCGGCAGCCGGCGGCGCCGGGACGGATGTTCTGTCTCCGGGAGTCCCCGAGACAGGTAGTTTATCGATAAACCGCCTGGATCAACGCCCGCATATACCCCACGACAAACGCGCGTCCCGCCCAGAACGTGGAATCCGTACTCGGAAAACCGGGTGTATGATCCATCATGAACGGTCCCTCGAAACCCACTTCTTTATAGGTCTGCATCGCCTCGTACATATCCTGATCCCCCTCGTCTACGAATACCTCCTGAAACTTCCTGGGACCGCCGCGGATATTCCGGAAATGCACGTACACGATCTTGTCCCGGCGGCCGATATCCCGGATGGCGTCGCATACGTTCTCACCCATCTCCGCGACACAACCCTGGCAGAACAACATGGCGTTGCTGTGGCTGGGGACCATATCGAATATATGATGGTATTGTTCAAGAGTCGACACGATCCTGGCGGCGCCGGCCAGGGGTTCCGGAATGGGCGGATCGTCCGGATGCAGCGCCATGCGAACGCCGTTCTCTTCCGCTACCGGAATAACACGTTCCAGGAAATATCGGATATTCTCGAGGATCTTCTCCTCGGAAATGGCCTTGTCGGGGTAGTACGGCGGATCCTCCATCAGCTTCTCGTAGTCAAACGTACTGTATCTGGCGCCCCCCCTTCCCGGCGGAACGGACGCCGTGCGGAAGTTGCCCGCCGGCTTGAAGTTGTACCCCAACGTGGGAATGCCCACCTCGCCCATGCTTCGCAGCAACCCGCACCACGCCTCGATCTTTTCGTCCCGATCCTCGAGCGCCAGGGAAATCTCGTCCCATCCGGTCGCTGCCAGATTCGTCAGCTTCATCCCGTGGGACTCGGTCAGCGTCTTGAGATCCTTCCAGAAATCCGTGCGGTTCCGGCCCTGACGCACGTCTGGCGGAATCGAGTTCACCGTTAGGTAGTCGACACCTATCGCCTGGAAAAAACTCAGCGTGTCGCGATTGATCTGATCCCAGGGAAGCTGCTCCTGAATATACATTTCGACAATCCCTCCGTTTTGAAACATCGAGAAAGGTTGGCGGATCTCACGACCCCGCGGGACAAACCGGAGTAGGCGACCGCATACCCGCCTCTACCCGTATACCGTCTGTATCAACGCACGGATATAACCCACGGCGTATGCATGCCCCGCCCGTTGCCTTTCGTCTCCATCGATGCGGGGGGTATGGTCCATCATGAACGGCCCGCGAAATCCAACCTGTTTGTAGACCTCCATCGCCCGGTGCATATTCACGTCGCCCTCATCCAGAAACACCTCCTGGAAACAGGGCAGGGCCCCCCGCACGTTTCTGAAATGCACGAATACAATCTTGTTGCGGATTCCCATTTCGCGGATGGTTTCATAGACGTCCACGCCCATTTCAGTCACGCAGCCCTGGCAGAACAGCATCCCGTTGCTGTCGCCCGGCGCGGCCGCAAAGATCCGGCGGTAATGGTCCAGCGTGGACACAACCTGGGCAACGCCGCCGAGCGGTTCGGGGATGGGCGGGTCATCCGGATGCAGCGCCATCCGTACCCCCGCCGCCTCGGCCGCCGGTATCGCCCTTTTCAGAAAATACGCCATATTCTCCCAGATATCCGCCTCGCCCACCGGAGGATCGCGCGGTTCGGGCCTGTTCCGGGAAAACGCCTGATAATCGAACGTACTGTATAAGGACCCGCCCCGCCCGGGTGGCGCGGACGCGGTGCGGAAATTGCCCATCGGCTTGAAATTGTAACCCAGCGCGGGAATGCCCACCTCGCCCATACAACGCAACATCCGACACCACGCTTCGAGCTTATCGTCGCGATCGGGAAGGCCATACGCGAGTTCATCCCACCCCGCCATAAAGATACTGTTCAACGCCATGCCGTGGACTTCCACCTTTTTTCTTGCGGATTCAAAGAACGGCCTGCTGTCCCGGCCGTCGCGCAGATCCATCGAAGCATCCGACCTGTGCATCGAGCGTATATCCAGGCAAATCATGTCCGCACCGATAGCCCGTGAAAAACGCAGCGTTTCATCGTTGAAATTATCCCAGGCGACGTGATCCTGAATCGTCATGTCCGTGGTCCTCACGGCAATAGCGGCGAAATGCCGAACAACTCCGAATCCCCTTCATCCACTTTGCCCATACACATATCGGCAAGCATCTCACCAATCGCGGAAGAAAACTTGAACCCGTGCCCCGAGCACGGCGAGGCGACAATCACCTGCTCGTAGTCGGGATGGAAATCCACCAGCCACCTGGAATCCGGAAGATTCGTGTACATGCACACGTGGCTCTCCGTGACAGGCCCCGCCGCGTCCGGTATGAATCGTTCCACCAGTGGACGAATCTGAGCCTCGTCATCCGGGGATGTGTGCCGGGCGAGCGTTTCCGGGTCTGCCCCGACGCGCCCGCGGTGCATCCCCGCCTTGAAGCCGGGACCGAAATCCGGCTGACAATAGAACGAAACACCGTTCTCGCACACCCACGAATTATTCGGACATCGCCCCGGCGCAAACATTCCCGGGTTCCGTAGCGGACGAAAAAAAAACAGCGTCATCCGCTCGATTTCGACAGGGAGCGCCAGGTCCGCCAGGAGCCGGGAGACCCAGGCCCCCGCGCAGACGACCAGCCTGCCCGCCGAAATTTCACCCGACTGCAATTTCACGCGCACCGCGCGTCCGTCGGGCGCCCAGTCCAATACCGGGCAGTTGAAATTAAGTTCCGCCCCCGCGGCTTCCGCCTGTTTCAGATGCGCGTCTATACACGCCTCCGGGAAAACGGCGCCCGCCCTCGGCTCATAGATTCCCTCCCAGCCGTCTTCGACCCGGAACATGGGATACCGCCGTCGCACCTCTTCCGCGGAGACTGGCTCGACCGGAATATCAAAGGCCTCGGCGCTTGCCAGAACACCGAGGCGTTCGTCTCCTCCCGGCGGTCGCATAGACAGGTGGCCGTAGGTCTTGACCAGTTCGGTGCCGCTTTCTTCCTGCAGCGTTTCCCACAGCGCGTAGGCGCGCCGGACCAAATCGACGTAAGCCGGCCCGCTGGCATAGGCCTCCCGGATCACCCGCGCATGACCGTGCGACGAACCTTGGGCGTGGGGCGGATGAAACCGGTCGAAACCGGCCACCCGCCTTCCGCGCTTTGCCAGATGGTACACGGCCGCACTGCCCATTGCGCCCAGTCCGGCCACAACCACGTCGAACGTCGACCCGCCGTTAATCATAAAAGGGATAATGTAGCCCGTCCCGGACAAAGTCAAGCGCAGAATGAGAGGAGCGCCGACCGGCGTCTTTTCTTGACTTTCCCGACCCGACTACCCGCTCAGACGGTTCAGGACATTGCGGGTGATCTGCGCCACCGGACTGCTATTTCGGTAGAGGCCGTGCGACCATTCCATGGTTGCCGCCGTGAAGACCGTCCCCTTGAACTCGGTCTCGTTGACCGCGACGGTCGCATAGAACCGGTCATAGTGAATGCCGAGGTCCGCGTTGAATCCGTGGTCCTCGGCGTCTCCGATGGCTATGATCCGGTAGTGCGGGCTGACTCCGTCGCTGCCGGTGAAGTATGGCTTTCCATCCCTGAACTCAATGTCGCCGCCGTCGCACTCCACGCCGACAATCGAGTCCTCTCGTCCGAACTCGTCCCCTTCACCCAACCCGGTCGCTTCGAACGCCCAGTGGTCGGGACGGCTCACGCGGAAAAATCCGTACTCCCCGGTTGTGGGCGCAATAAACACACCGGGAACCCGGGTTTTCGCGTTGACGGCCGCCGAATACGATACCCCGATCGTGCGTTGGCGCAAATTGTCGATCCCACGCAGCAAGGAGGTGTGCGGGTCTTCAGGGGTACCGAGCGGATGCTTTTTGTACCGGGTCTTGGCACAGTACAGCTGGCGTCCGTCAGCCCGGGTCTCCACGAGGTGCGAGAACGAGTTGCCCGCGAACACCATCAGGTTCCCGCCGCGGGCAACGAACCGCTGGAGCTGTTCACATTCTTCGCGGCTGGTATACTCGCCGTGGCCGATCCGTAGATGTGCGGAATAGCCGTCGAGAATATCCGGTTCGCGATCGTGATCCGCGTTAACACAGTAGTCTACCTGATAACCTTCGGCGTCCAGCCACGATGTGATGAACTGGTCCCAGGCGTAGAATCCGCCCATGATGTCCGGCTGTAGCGGTCGCTCAAAACTCACCAGGTCGCTGTGGATCCGGCCGGTAGACAGGTAGTGGAAAAGGCTCTTGCCGCCCACGGGGTTATACGCCGCGTAGGTATTGGTTTCAATGGTCAGAAGAACCGGCGCGGTGGGAACGCGTGGACGAACCACGAACAGGATCTCGCGAATCCCCTGGGCGGTGGGAAAGGTGGCAATGTAGACGCCGCTCTGCCAGTCGTTGGGTACCCGGAATCCCACCGTCGCGGGCCAGTCGAATCCGTCGCGGTATCCGAATTCGGGAATCGGAGGAAGTCCGCCCCGCAGGTTGGCGATCTCCTTAACGAGACGCCGCCCGGCGCCTTCATGGTACACGAACACATCGTAGTACGATCTGGAATTCGATATGTGGAATGTGATTTCCTCTCCCTGAAACACACTCAGGGGGCAGGCGTATCCACCTTCCCTCAGCTTCCAGTACCGGGTCGCGTCCTGTTCGTAGTGGGCGAAAATGTGTTCGCGTTTCATACTGTTTCTCTCTTGTGGTTGGCGTAATGGTCTCTTGGCGCAGTACAAGTTACAAGAGGCCGGCGGCGGACCAAAGGTCCTGGCGAGTTTCCTGAACGGCAGCACGGTTGCTGAAACAACCTCTTGGGAAAGATAATTGGCCTTCGTATCTTGAGGGCGCATTCTTCTGGCGTGATGAAGACGGATTACATACAGCCTACCGCGACTCTGAGCGGACTGTTATGGAAATTAACCTTCAATGAGGAGTTTATCGATGAAACTGATCAAAATTCGTTCGCTCATACTTGCTCTGGCCGGGTTTGCAATAACCGGGCATAGTCAAGCAGGCACACTTGATGACGTACGTGCAAAAGGACACCTTCAATGTGGTATCAATACAGGGTTGGCGGGCTTTGCTTTTACTGACGATCAAGGTAACTGGAGAGGATTTGACGTCGCACTTTGTGAAGGTGTTGCAGCAGCGGTATTTGGCGACGCATCAAAGGTCAAATACACCAACTTGACTGGAAAGACCCGCTTTGAGGCGCTCAAAGCAGGTGAAATTGACATGCTTTCCAGAAACACGACATGGACGTACAGTCGAGACGTTGATCTCAAACTGACTTTTCTGGGAGTGAGTTTCTACGACGGACAAGGGTTTATGGTTCCCGCATCGTTAGGTGTGTCCAGCGCAACCGAACTCGATGGCGCTTCGGTGTGTATTCAGACCGGTACGACTACGGAACTGAATCTGGCCGATTTTTTCCGACGTAACGAAATGAATTACGAGCCTGTTCCAATTGAATCGAATGAAGAAGCACGTCAGAATTACCTTAGTGGACGATGCGACGTCTATACGACAGACCGTTCGGGACTTGTCGCAACTCGTGCAGCTTTTGACCATCCGGATGACCACGTTGTTCTGCCGGAAATCGTATCCAAAGAACCCTTGGGGCCACTCGTTCGACACGGCGATGATGAATGGGGTGACGTGGTTCGCTGGGTACTGAACGTCCTGATCATCGCCGAAGAAAAGGGGATAACTTCAGACAATGTCGCTGAAATAGCTGGTCAAATGAGCAAAGACGCTGAAATCAGTAGAATGCTCGGATCAGAAGGCAAATACGGCGCAATGCTCGGATTGAGTGCTGACTGGGTTGTTAACGTCATTTCTTCGGTTGGTAACTACGGCGAAATATTCGAACGATACCTTGGTGTGAACACCGACATCGGACTTGAAAGAGGTGTAAATGCTCTGTGGACCGATGGTGGCTTGTTATACGCCCCTCCATACCGGTAAGTCAATCTAAGAAGCTGTTTAAAAATTCCCAGCGGTCTTCGCGCGGCTGCAAAAGCGTCGGTCGGGAACTCACCGGTAATTTTCAAACAGCTTCCAAGAAGATGGTGCATGCAATCTGCATGCACCATCATTATTCGAGCCCCACACAGAAACAATTCATCGACGGTATTTCCGTGTGAGTTATGCTGGGAAACCTCTGGAGTGAAAAAAAGCCTCGGCAACTGATCATTCAGATCATTGCGATCATCGTCGTACTGTCGCTGGCCGGCTTTTTCGTTCGCAATACGCTCAACAATCTCGAACTGATTGGCAGAGACGTCAGTTACGAATTTCTGTTTACACCATCCAACTACGACATCAATCAACATCTGATCGAATACGATTCGCGCAGCACTCATCTTCGAGCAACTATTGTCGGTGTCATCAATACGGCTTTGGTTGCTTTTTTTGGTATCATACTCGCAACCTCAATTGGATTTACCGCGGGTGTCGCGCGCTTGTCCACAAACTTCCTGGTCAACAAGATTTCTTACGTATTCGTTGAATTCAGCCGTAATGTTCCGGTTCTGCTGTGGATATTATTGTGTCATGGGGTGATTGTTCACAGCCTGCCTCACCCCAGGCAAGCTTTGTCGGCGTACGATATGTTTTTTCTGGCCAATCGCGGTGTCTATTCGCCGAAACCAATATTCGAACCTGCGTTTTGGGGTGTCATTGCGGTGCTGATTGTTGCTATTGGCGGCGCCTGTTACTTTTGCCGGTTCGCAAAACAAAAACAGGAACTGACCGGACAACGGTATCCGGTGTACTGGACTAACGTCTCGATGATCATTGCGCTTCCGCTGCTGGCGTTTTGGCTTCTCGGGTTTCCGGTTGAATTCCAATTTCCCGCGTTTGAAAAGTTTAACTTTAAAGGCGGGTTGGTCTTGAGTCCGGAGTTTCTCGCATTAACACTTGCGCTCGGGGTTTATACGGGGGCTTTCATCGCTGAAATTGTCAGAGCGGGTATCTTAGCCGTCAGTTACGGCCAGACCGAAGCCTCTTACGCATTGGGTATTAAACCGAATTTCACCATGCGGCTAATCATATTGCCGCAAGCACTGCGGACGATCGTCCCGCCTTTAATCAGCCAGTATCTTAATTTAACCAAGAATTCATCTCTTGCTATCGCAGTCGGGTATATGGATGTCGTGGCAACTATTGGTGGTATTTCGCTTAACCAGACTGGCCGTGCATTGGAATGCATGTCCATTGTACTGGCCATTTATCTTTTCATCTCTTTGTCGATATCCGCGTTCATGAACTGGTACAACCAGAGAATTTCACTGGTGGAGCGATGAACTGATGACGCAGAGTTCACCCAGGCAGGATATGCATCAAGAGTTGCCACCACCGAGGACCCAGGTTGGTGTAGCTGGTTGGATTCGCGGAAATTTATTTTCGAGCCCGATCGATATCGTACTGACAGCGTTGTCGATCTACTTGCTGTACGAGATTATTCCGCCCATTGCCAATTGGATGTTCTTCGACGCGGTATTTGCAGAAGTCGAACACCGAAGAGAATGTCGGGAAATCGCAGCGGGTGCTTGTTGGTCAGTTGTGAGGATACGATTTGATCAGTTTATGTACGGATTTTATCCGGAGCATTTGCGCTGGCGAGTCAATCTGTCGTTTGTGTTGCTTTTCGTCGCCCTGATTCCGCTACTGTATGACCGTGTCAAAGGGCGGAAATATTTGCTCTGGTTTACATTGATCTATCCGGTATCCGCGTTCTGTATGCTGTGGGGTGGGTGGTTTGGACTGGAACATGTCGAGTCATCTAAATTTGGCGGTTTCTTGCTGACAGTGCTGATTGGCGTGACTGGAATTGCCGTTTCTCTTCCACTTGGAATTGCGCTGTCGCTGGGACGTCACTCGTCAATGCCAGTTGTTAAGACGCTCAGCATCTGGTACATCGAATTTATACGTGGCGTACCGCTGATCACTTTGCTGTTCGTCGCCTCAACGCTTTTGAATTATTTCATGCCACCTGGTACGTACTTTGATCTGTTACTTCGCGTCATCATTATGGTGATCATGTTTTCGGCTGCATATATCGCCGAAGTCGTTCGAGGCGGTCTGGCAGCAATTCCGCAGGGACAGTTCGAAGCAGCTGATGCACTGGGTCTGAACTATGCAAAAAGCATTCGGTTGATCATATTGCCTCAAGCACTGAAAATATCCATACCTGGTATCGTGAATACCTTTATCGGACTGTATAAAGATACGACCCTGGTAGTCGTTGTCGGCCTCCTTGATCCTCTCGGAATCGGCCGCGCAGCGCTTGCCGACTCAAAATGGCAGGGATTATCGACTGAACTGTACATATTCGTTGCGATGGGTTTCTTCATATCATGTTTTGCCATGTCGCGATATTCGCTCTACCTTGAACGTAAGCTGGATACCGGCTACAAAAACGATTAGAAGCTGTTTTAAAATCCCCGGTGAGTTCCCGAGCGCGAGCGAAAAAGTGGCGGTCAAGGCGGGAGAATCCTCCCATATCTAATGTGTCGAGGCTGCGCGCCCCTCGCCTCTCTTGGGTGGATTTGACCAACGCAGACCGGCGCTTTTGCAGCCGCGCGAAGACCGCTGAGGATTTTAAAACAGCTTCTTAAAGGATTCTCAAATGACGAATGACGCAACAAACACAGCTGTCAGCGAACGCGATGACCGAATTGCGATCGAAATTACAGACATGCACAAGTGGTTTGGTAAGTTCCACGTCTTGAAAGACATCAATCTCACCGTTGAGCGCGGAGAAAGAATCGTAATTTGTGGTCCCTCAGGTTCTGGCAAATCAACGCTGATCCGCTGCATCAACCACCTGGAGGAACATCAACGCGGGCACATCACGGTTGATGGAATATCGCTAACCGACAATCTAAAGAATATCGCAGACATCCGGCGAGAAGTTGGCATGGTGTTTCAGCAGTTTAATTTGTTTCCTCATCTTACAGTCCTGGAGAACTGCACACTGGCGCCAATTTGGGCGAGAAAGTTGCCTAGACAGGAAGCTGAAGAAATAGCGATGAGGTATTTGAAGCGGGTACGAATTCCAGAACAGGCGTCGAAGTATCCCGGTCAACTGTCGGGCGGTCAACAGCAACGCGTCGCAATCGCTCGTAGTTTGTGCATGAACCCAAAGATCATGTTATTTGACGAACCGACTTCAGCACTGGACCCGGAGATGATCAAAGAAGTGCTTGACGTTATGATTCAGCTCGCACAAAGCGGCATGACGATGCTGGTGGTCACGCACGAAATGGGATTTGCAAAAACTGTCGCTAATCGCGTTATATTCATGGACGAAGGGCAAATTATCGAAGAGAATAATCCAGACGAGTTTTTCGACAATCCACAAAACGACCGAACCAAGCTGTTCCTCAGTCAGATCCTGTCACAATAAACAGAACCGGCGGCTCGAATGAGCCGCCGGTTCACAATCTGGAAATGTACTTCGCCTCGCCTTTCTCAGGTCGCGCTGTCCGCCGGGACGAGTGCCGCCATCATCTCCGCTTCCGCGACGAGGTTGTCACCCACGAATGCCTTGCCGGCCACGCGTGCCACGTTCCGCCTTCTCCGCAACACCTCCACCTCCAGTCGCAACTGATCGCCCGGTGTAACCGGACGCCTGAACCGGGCTTTATCGATGCCCATAAACATGGGGATCAGACCGGACTCGTCTCCCATTAAGACACCCGCCGTCTGTGCAAGCGCTTCCACAATCAAAACGCCCGGCATCACCGGCCGCCCCGGGAAATGGCCGGCAAAGAAGGGCTCGTTGGCGGTGACGTTTTTGAGCCCCACCACCCTGCGGTCCGGCACCAGTTCGAGTATCCGGTCCACCAGAAGGAACGGGTATCGATGCGGCAAAATCCTCTGTATCGCTTCGGCGTCCATCACAGCCGACCATCCTCCCATCTTTCAACGGACTGCTAACGCTGCCGCATCGGACCCGTGCGGGCTTTCTGTTTGTCTCCAGCCTCCAGGTCTTTGTTCAATTCGTCCAGCACCTTCTGCGTCAGGTTGTATTCATCGTTGAAATACACCACGGAAGTCGCATTGAGCACAAAGTCGTAACCGTCTTCCTTGGCCACCTGAGAAATCACCTCGTTGACGCGTTTCAGCAATGGCGTAAGCAATTCCTGCTGTTTGAGCGCCAGTTTACCCCGTTCGGGATCGGTGATCTGGGCAAGAAACCGCTGTAAATCCTCCTCCTGCCTTTTCAACGCCTGCTCCTCTTCCCGCCTCCGATTCTCCATGTACATCACCTTCTGCCGCTCAAAGGTGGTCTGCTTCTTCCTCAATGTGCTCTCAAGCGCTTTGAGTTCCTTCTGAAGTTCCCCTTCATACTGGTTGTATTCTCTTTCGGCCTCCTGAAAAGGCTTGTATTTCGTTCGGATCTCGTTCGGATCAAAAAAGGCGATCTTCGCCTGTGCTCGCGCCGTGGACACCACCACGAAACACGCCATCAGGCCGCATACGGAAACCAGGAAGCGATGTCTCAAGTCCATTTTAAATCTCCCTCCAACGTTTGGAAGCTGTCTTAAAACCCCCAGCGGTCTTCGCGCGGCTGCAAAAGCGTCGGTCTGCGTTGGTCAAATCCACCCAAGAGAGGCGAGGGGCGCGCAGCCTCGACACATCAGCTACGGGCGCCTTTGCCCGCCTTTCCCGACACATTTTCGCGCGCGCTCGGGACGCTACCAGGTATTTTAAGACAACTTCTTAGAAGAACTGCGGACCGAACTGGAAATGCGTTACCATCTGCGGCTTTTGGCCGTCTACGCGCCGCCTGTCAAAACCCCAGGCAAAGTCAAATCCCATAATACCCACAACCGGCGCAATCATACGAAACCCGACACCCACCGACCGCCTTAAATCGAAAAGGCTTGTTTCTGAAATACTATCCCACGCGTTGCCGGCGTCTGCGAACGCCAGCGCGTAAAACTGCTGTTGCACGACGGGAAGGGTGATTTCCAGGTTGAAGAGCAGTTGCGAATTCCCTCCGTCCGGAACGCCGTTTATGCGCGGTCCAAGAGACTGCTCCGGATAGCCGCGCACCATGGTGCCCTCAAAAATGCTCACGCCCCCCGGTGTGTATCGCTCGTTGAATGGCACGTCGGTATCGTTGAACGGCCTTACAAGCCCGATGGTTGTCTTCATATTCAGCGCGAACCGCCATGCGACCGGGAAATAGAAACTGGTTATGAAGTCGTGCTTAAGGAAATCCGTATTGCCGCCCAGGGGACCGCCCGCAAAGGTCGGTGAGTAGGAAAACACGGAACCGCTGGTTGGAAATACCGGCAGATCCCGGCTGTTGCGCGTGAAGTTCAGATTCACGCTGCTGGTTACGTTGTCGCGAAAAGAAGATTGCGCGGCCGGTTCGAAGTCTTCGGCGAAATTCCGGAATTTAACCTGCTCGATCCGGTAACCTACGGATGCCCTTGAGAAATCGGGCCATACCAGCCGGCGCCCGACGGTAGCCAGAGCGCCCTGCCTGCGCTCGTCGAAGCCACTGTAATACCGGCGGTTGGTTCGGAAGATCAGACCCTGTAGACTCGTGGGCGTATTTAACAACCAGGGTTCCGTAAACCCCGTCCTGAACGACTGGCGCCGGTCGCCGAACTCCAACTGAAATTCCAGCTGCTGTCCGTTGCCCATAAAGTTGGGAATCTGTAGCGCTATCGTCCCAAGCAGGCCGTCGTACTGGCTGTAGCCGGCGCCGACGGACGCCGTGCCGGTAGACTTCTCCTCAACTACAAGGATAACGTCGAGTTCGGACGTCTCCTCCACGGGTTTCAGTTCCGGCACCACGTTGCTGAAATAGTTCAACTGTTGAATATTCCGGATACTGCGTTCAATGCCGGACCTTCGAAAGGTCTGGCCCGGACGAATCCAGAGTTCCCTGCGGATCACCCTGTCCTTTGTCTTCGTGTTGCCCGAAATCGTAACCTGCCGGATCTTCCACGGCTTATTCTCCACAATGTCAAAGTGCATATTGATCGTGTGCGGTGTATCGGCCAATCTCTCCTGGACCGCGACGGATGCCGTGATATAACCGATATCGCTGTACAGATTCTGGATTCCCTCCTGGGATTTGTTCTTCTGTTCGGAACTGTACACCTCCTCTTCCTTGGCAACGATCATCCTGTCGATACCTGCGTCTTTGACGCGTTCGTTTCCCTCCCAGGTAATCTTGCCGAACTTGTACAGGGGCCCTTCATCCAGGTACATATCAATAAAGAGATTCGCCTTTGCATCGTCATAATACAGGCTGTCGCGAAGAATCTCCGCATTGCGAAATCCATTCGCCTGGTAAAACGCGAGCAGCGCCTGTTTGTCTTCGTGATAGGTATCTTCGGCGAACTGATTCCGGCGCAGAATTCCCCCGACCTGTTTGGTCTCTTTCATCACCTTTCGCAGCTTCTTGCCTTCAAACGTCTGATTGCCAAAAAACTGAATACGGCGCAGCTTCACCTTGAGACCCTCGTTCACTTTGAACGTAAGCATCACCTGACCGTCTTCATTCGGGTCTCCCTGCGTACCTTCGACGCTGGCGAGGAGGAATCCCTCTTCCTTGTACAGATCCACGATCTTGTTTTCCGCGCGTCTGACTTCATGCGGCGATAGCCACTGTTTTTCTATGAATGCCAGTTTCTTCTTCAGCTTCTTCGATTTGATGCCCTCGTTGCCTTCGAAATGCACGTCGTCCAGCTTGGGATATTCTTTCACGACAATCACAACGGCCACGCCTTCTTCCACATCTGAATCGACGTAGACCTGGATGTCTGAAAAAATATTCAACCGGTGGAGATTGCGGATCACGCGGGGAGGATCATCCGGTAAGACAAGCTTCTGCCCCTCGGCCAGCCCGGAGGAGAACCGGATCAGAGATGCTTCCGTGATCTGATTGCCCCCGACTCTGATCTCGGAAATAACGGGCGCCTCCTGCGCCGTCGCCGTCCAGGGAGACAGGAGGTCCAGAAGCACAAGAAAACATCCGATAAGGATACTCAACAAAGCCATTTGCCTCCGTAACGCCAGCCTGCGGTTTTCAGGGATATTCAGCCTGGGCCTACGTCCGCCACAATCGAACAAACGCTCCGTCATAACAAAAGTTCCTGTTAGTGTTCTGTCCCGGAAATAGATTGCCTGAATTCGGCCGACCAGAAGCAGCAAAAACAGCGATCAGCTATAAGCGGTCAGCTTGAATCAAAAACTCAATCAGTTGGCGTCAGCGCCGCGAAGAGGCGGGACCAGAACGGGCGAAGCGTGAGACGGGATGAATCGGCGGGAGAATGGTGAGATATTTTTGGGACAGGACACCAATTCGGGCCCGTACGGAAAAATTGGGCCCGGCCGTACGTCCGGACCCAATTGGTCATGATCGAAGTGAAATCAGAGCAAAACTGACAACAAGCCCACGCGCCAGGCGCCGTTTCATTCGTCCGAAACACGATCCACCACTTCTTGGTCGGCAGCGGCGGCGGCAACCGCACTGGCATCCACAAAATGGAGCCCGTCACCCTTCTTGCTGACGCGCACCTCACTCCCGGCGGTGTACTTGCCCTGCAGTATCTCTTCCGCCATCGGATCTTCCACGAGCTTCTGTATGGTGCGCTTCAACTGCCGCGCGCCGTAAGTGGGGTCGAACCCTTTTTCAGCAAGAAGCGCCTTGGCGCCCGGTGTGAGACTGATTGCAATATCCCTCTCCTTGAGGCGATCGCATATTTCAGCAATTTCGAGATCCACGATCTGAATAATCTCTTTCCGTTCGAGGGCATTGAAGACCACCATCTCGTCCAGCCGGTTCAAAAACTCCGGATTGAACGTCTTTTTGAGTTCCTCTTCGACGCGCTCTTTCATTTTTTCGCGTATACTCTTTTTGTCGGAACGCTTGAATCCGACCCCTCCGGCCTTCGCCAGGTCACGCGTTCCGAGATTGGAGGTCATAATCAATATTGCATTCTTGAAGTTGACTTTCCGGCCGAAGCTATCGGTCAGACGCCCCTCGTCGAGGACCTGTAGAAGCAGGTTGAACACATCCGGATGGGCCTTTTCAATCTCGTCCAGCAGAACCACCGAGTAGGGCTTTCTGCGGACCTTTTCGGTCAGTTGGCCGCCCTCGTCGTAGCCCACATAACCAGGTGGCGCGCCGATAAGCCGGGAAACCGCGAATTTCTCCATATACTCCGACATATCCACCGTGATGAGCGCTTCATCGTCGTCGAACAGGTACCCGGCGAGCGCCTGCGCCAAATAGGTTTTGCCCACACCCGTCGGTCCCAGAAAGAGAAACGTGCCGATGGGACGATTCGGGTCTTTCAGCCCGGCTCGCGTGCGACGAATGGAGCGGCAGACCGTGTCCACGGCTTCGCCCTGGCCGACCACCCGTCTCTTTACCTTCTCGCCCATACGAAGCAACTTCTCCGACTCCTCCTGCGCCAGCCGGAACGCGGGGATTCCCGTCATGCTGGAAATCACTTCCGCGATTTCCTGCTCAGTCACCTCCACCACTTCGTCACGAACCTTCTGCTCCCACTCCTGACGCATCTCATCGACCTGTTCCTTCAGCTTGCGCTCCTGGTCTCTGAGTTTGGCGGCCTCTTCGAACTGTTGGCTGTTTGCAGCCGCATTCTTCTGCCTTGTGATGTCCTCGATTTCAAGTTCAAGCGCCTTGATCTCTTCAGGCGGATTCAACCGGCCGAGACGCACACGGGATCCTGTTTCGTCAATCACGTCGATCGCTTTGTCAGGCAGGTACCGGTCGCTGATATACCGGTCGGCCATACGAACGGCGCTCTCAACGGCGCCCTTTGTATAGGTTACTAGATGGTGGGCCTCGAATCTCTCCTTCAGTCCTTTGAGGATATCAATTGCGTCGTCCACCGAGGGCGAGTCGACCAGAATGGTCTGAAAACGCCGTTCCAGCGCGCCGTCCTTTTCGATGTATTTGCGGTATTCGTCAAGCGTCGTTGCGCCTATGCATTGAAGTTCACCTCTCGAAAACGCCGGCTTGAACATATTGGAGGCGTCCAGCGTTCCCTCGGCGCTTCCGGCGCCCACGATGGTATGCAATTCGTCGATAAAGATAATCACATCCTGGCTCTGCTGGAGTTCGTTCATAACCGCCTTGATGCGCTCTTCAAACTGGCCACGGTATTTGGTGCCCGCGACCATGCCGCCCATATCCAGCGTAACCATGCGTTTGTCTGCCAGCAACTGCGGCACCCGGCGCTCCACGATGCGCTGGGCAAGTCCTTCGACGATAGCTGTTTTCCCCACCCCAGGTTCTCCGATCAGTACCGGGTTGTTCTTTTTTCGCCGGCTGAGCACCTGAGATACCCGTTCAATCTCCCGCTCCCTGCCAATGAGCGGATCCAGCTTGCCCTCGCGCGCCAGTTCCGTCAGGTCGCGACCAAAATGATCCAAATAGGGGGTCTTGCTTTTCTTCTTTTCGCGTTTACCCGTCGGTTTCCCCTGCAAGACAGCAATCACCTCCTCCTTCACGGTCTTATAGTCGACGCCGAACCCAACCAGAATCTGCGCCGCAATCGTCTCTTTGTCCTTCACTAACGCCACCAGCAGATGACAGGTTCGAACGTATTGGCTCTTCATCTCTTTGGCTTCGGTGGCCGCAATTTCGAGAATCTGTTTTGCCCGCGGCGTGAAGGGCACGTCGCCCATCGTCATCGACCCGCCGGAATATGCGACATAGTCGTCGATCGATTGTTTGATCTTGTCCAGGTTCAATCCCAGATTCAACATCACGTTGACGGCCGAACCCTTACCCTCCCGGATAATGCCGAGCAAGAGGTGCTCGCTGCTTATGTGATTATTGCCAAGCCGGGCTGCCTCTTCGCGGACCAGCCGCATCACCCGCTTCACCCGATCCGAGAATCTGCTATTCATGGGACTTGTCTCCTCTAGACCCTCTGCCGTGGCCGGTGGGCCATCTCTCAACTGCCCGATAAGGCTTTACATATCGTCCACAAGGCCCGGAACCAGTGTCCCGTACCAGAAATATGTCACCATTCATCCGCCGGTTCATCCCGTCTCGCTGCGTTACCTTCACTCGCCGACCTTGCGCAGGTCGACTCGCTCAGGCGCTGGTTCCTGAGCCTGTCGAAGGATGCGAGCCGGGCGACTCGGCGGCCGAATTCAGGCAATCTATTTCCGGGACAGAACACTAACCACCGCGCCCTTCATGGACGATTCTTCCGTCTTCCATCCGAATGATCCGATCCGCCCTGGCTGCCAACGTCTGATCGTGCGTGGCGATAACAAAGGTCTGTTTCAGGCTGCCGGCCAGTTTCCAGATCAGATCGTGCAATTCCCTGCTGCGTTCCGCGTCCAGGTTGCCGGAAGGCTCGTCCGCCAGCACCAGCCTGGGCCGCCCCACGAGGGCCCTTGCCACGGCCACGCGCTGGGATTCTCCGCCGGACAGTTCCGAGGGCAGATGACGGCGGCGCTCGAAGAGCCCCACCGAATTCAATAAATCCTCGGCCGCGGCCTGAGCTTCGGACACGGGCCGCCCCTGGATCATCAGAGGCAGCATCACGTTTTCTTCTGCGGTAAAATCGTTCAACAAATGGTGAAACTGAAAAACAAACCCCACGGACTCGTTTCGGAACCGTGCCCGCTCCGTGTCCGACAGCGCGAAGACATCGTTGCCGCCGACACAAACCGTTCCACTCGTGGGGCGATCCAGGCCACCCAGAATGTGCAGCAGCGTACTCTTCCCGACACCGGAAGGGCCAACCACCGCCACCACTTCCCCCTGCGCGACGGAGAGGGCGACGCCCTTGAGCACCCGTATTTCCGAACTGCCGACCCGGTACTGTTTAACCAGATCCGCAGCCTCCAGCAGGCTACGCATCGCCGTCTATCTCCGAACGGCCCTCCTCGGGCCGCATGTGCGGAAATAGAATGACGTCACGAATGGAACGCGCATCGGTGAGAAGCATCACAAGCCGGTCCACGCCAAACCCCATACCGCCCGTAGGCGGCATGCCATATTCCATTGCCCTCAGGAAATCGGCGTCGAGGACCTGCGCCTCTTCATCCCCGCTCTCCCGCAACGAGGCCTGGTGTTCGAAACGTTTCCGCTGGTCGATCGGATCGTTAAGTTCAGAAAATGCATTGGCCGCCTCCCAACCACAGATAAACGGCTCAAACCTTTCCGTGAGTTCCGGGTGTTTCCGGTGCCTCTTGGCCAACGGCGACATCTCCACCGGGTAATCCGTAATGAACGTGGGTTGAATCAGGTGAGGCTGAACGACCGCCTCAAAGATCTCATCCATCAGATGGCCACGCTGCGCACGGGAGTCCACCTCGAGTTCCAGGTTTCGGCAGATCTCCCTCAATGCTTCCACCGAAGCGTCGGCCACGTCGAAGTTACCGTAAGCCTTGATGGCATCCAGAAGGGTCATCCGCCGCCAGGGCGGGCCAAGATCAATCTCCCTCCCTTGATAAACAACCTTGCTTGCCCCCGTAACCGATTTGGCGACCGAAGCGAACAAAGACTCGGTCAGCTCCATCATGTCGGTATAATCGGCGTACGCCTGATAGGCCTCCAGCATGGTGAATTCGGGATTGTGGGTGCGGTCGATACCTTCGTTTCGGAAATCCCGGCTGAATTCGTAAACCTTTTCAAATCCGCCCACAATCAGGCGCTTCAGATAAAGCTCGTTCGAAATCCGCAGATAGAGCTTCATATCCAGCGCATTGTGATGGGTCGTAAAGGGCCGCGCCGAAGCGCCGCCATAAAGCGGCTGCAACACCGGCGTGTCGGCTTCCAGGAACCCGCGGGCGTCAAAAAAATTGCGAATAGCGGAAAACGTTGCCGTCCGCTTGCGAAACACGTCCTTTACATCCGGATTCAGCGTCAGGTCGAGGTAACGGCGGCGGTATCGCAGTTCGGGGTCGCTGAAGGCATCGTGGACAACCCGCTGCCCGTCTTTCACCTCTTCCTTGGGCACGGGTAACGGCCGAATGGCCTTGGAAAGCAGTTCCAACGCGTGCACCTTCAAGGTCATCTCGCCCGTTCGGGTTCGAAATACGGATCCCTCGACCCCGACGAAATCTCCAATATCGAGCAATTTCCAAAGATCGAACGCCTTTTCCCCCACCGCATCCCGTCTTACGTAGATCTGAATCCGGCCCATTTCGTCCAGAAGATCGGCAAAGGCCGACTTGCCATGGTCCCTTCTGGCCATGAGACGCCCCGCCACCGTCACTTTCCGCCCGTCCTGTTCGAGCGTCTGAAACGTCTCCCTGACTTCCCCGGAGCGATGGGTCACTTCGAACCGATACGGATAGGGCTCCACGCCCATCTCTCGAATCGACTCCAGCTTTTGCAAACGCTGGGCAACCAGTTGTGTCTCCGGGGCGGAAGACGCCCCTTCCTGAGCCAAACGGATTCCTCCCGACATAAAATTGATCTCTTGCCGCCAGCGGCCAGGTACGACAATCGGAAATATTATAATCAATACAAATAGGGAAGTCAAGCCCTTTACCCCTGCGGTTACGCCTCCCCTTTCCGTTCCAGAAACGCCCGCATGAATCCGTCCAGACCCCCGTCCATAACGTCTTGAACACCGGATGTTTCGAATTCGGTCCGCAGGTCTTTGACGAGTTGATAGGGATGGAATACGTAGTTCCGGACCTGGCTGCCGAACTCGATTTTTTTCTTGTCCTTCTCGATCTTCGCGCGGGCTTTCTCTTCCTCCTCCTTGTAGTGCTGGTACAGCCTGGCTTTAAGGATCTTCATTGCGGAGTTTCGATTCTTGTGTTGCGACCGTTCGTTCTGACACTGAACCACAATGCCCGTGGGATGATGCGTCATCCGTACGGCCGAATCCGTCTTGTTCACGTGCTGTCCGCCCGCCCCACTGGACCGATAGGTATCCACGCGGATATCCTCCGGCAGGATTTCCACCTCGATATCGCCCTCCGCCTCGGGATACACGGAGACCGACGCGAACGACGTGTGACGCCTGCGGCTGGAATCGAACGGAGAAATCCGAACCAGTCTATGCACGCCCATTTCAGACTTGAGGTACCCGTACGCGTACTCTCCCTTCATCTCGATGGCCACGCTCTTGATGCCCGCCGTCTCCCCCGGAAGAAGATCCAGCACATCCGCCTGGAAGCCGCGACGCTCGGCCCATCGGCTGTACATCCTCATCAGCATCTGCGCCCAGTCGGCCGATTCCGTGCCGCCCGCACCGGGATGAATTGTCAGGATTGCGTTCAGGCGATCCTCCTTTGCGCCCATCATATGCCGGAACTCCAGTTCTTCAAGCGCCCCTCCCAACGTCCTCTGTTCCCGTTGGAGATCCCGCAGCGTCTCTTCGTCCTGCTCTTCCCGGGCCAGATGGTACAACTCATCCAGTTCCGTGAGCTGCTCATCCAGCCCCTGCCACCCGGTTACCCAATCCTTGTGGCCATTCACTTTATCGATGATCTGCCGGGCCCGTTCCCGATCGTCCCAGAATCCCGGTCGCTCCATCAACCTCTCGAGTTCGGCAATATGGGTTTCCCGGGATCCCAGGTCAAAGATGCCTCCGAAGGTTATCCAACCGGTCACGACACTCGGCCAGTCCCGACTTCAGGTTGGTAAATTGAATATCGACAGCCATAAACGCCAACTCCTTTCAGTGATAAAATAACGCCGGGGCCCGTGTCCCGTCCGGCGCCGTTTCGGTCGGCCTGGACCGCCCGCCCCCTCGTTCGCCTCTTCCGACCTCCGATTCACCTCAAATCAATCACCTCGACACCCTCCGGCGGCACGAAAGTGAACAGATCCGGCTTCAGTTTCCCATCCACCTTCAAGCGGGAAATCTCGTACGTGGTTACATCTTCGTTCAAATTCAGATATTCTGCCCGTCGGACCAGCCAGAGCTTCCTGTCTACCCACAGCCGGACCCGGGCGATATAGCTCTCCTCCTGCCGGGCCGTCAGTTCCACGCGATAACAGCGCCTGCCGTCCACGCGCTCCTCTCCGGAAAGCCGGGGCACGTACCGATCTTCGTACCCTCCCAGCAGAATAAGGTCGAACAGCAGCTTCTCGTAACTCCGGTCGCCCTTTGCCCGATCGGAACTGCTCAGCAAAACCTGCTCGTTTTCCGGTGTGTAATTCCAGGCGCTTTCTCCATCCGAAACCACCGTCTGGACCCGTGTCTCAAAACGAAATCGATTCGGTTTCTGCACGTACAGGGTGCCACTCAGTTCCGTCTTCTGATCCACGAGTTTCCAGTAGTGGTGTTTCCTGAACCGGGCGGAGATACTCGTGAGCTTTTCATATCGCTGCTGCTGCCGGCGAATCACTTCACGCCCGTCAATGCCCCACAGATCCGAGGGTACCAGGATCGCGCACACGAAAAACAGAAACCTGAGACGTCCGGCGACCATGCGCCTCACCTCTTATAAACCGGCGGCAAAAACACGCCGGGCGCCACCTCGCCCGCCGCATTCCGCCCTTCACCGTTCGCTACCCGGAAATCATACCGCATCCAGTTCATCCTCTTCGTGCCGCTCCAGATACTCGAGGCCAACAAGCACCTCCCGACCCTTGCTGCTACCGTCCGACGGTCCGACAACTCCGGCCTGCTCCAGTTCATCGACCAGACGGGCGGCGCGGGCATACCCCACTTTCATGCGGCGCTGGAGCAGTGAGGCCGAGCCCTGCTGGTGGGTAACGACCAGCCGAAGCGCTTCGTCGAACCGCTGGTCGCGAGTGACCTCGGCAAGCAACAGTTCGTTTTCGTCCACGCCCAGGTTCAGTTGCTCGAACTCCACGCCCTGGCCGCTCACCCATTCCACCAGGCGTTCCGTCTCCTCGGTTGTCATGTTCGCGCCATGGACGCGCACGGGTTCCGGTTTTCCCGCAGGCATGAATAGCATATCGCCACGGCCCAGAAGCTTCTCGGCGCCGTTGCAATCCAGAATCGTACGCGAATCCACTTTCGACGCCACGCGAAACGCGATGCGCGACGGAAAGTTCGCCTTTATCGTGCCGGTAATCACGTTTACCGACGGCCGCTGTGTCGCCAGGATCAAATGGATGCCGACTGCGCGCGCCATCTGCGCCAGCCGTGCCAGCGAATCTTCGATATCCGCGGGCGCCGTCATCATCAAATCCGCGAGTTCGTCGACCACGACCACGATGTAGGGCAACAACGGGGGAACTTCCTGCCGGTCTTCTTCTGAATCCGCCGCGGCCCGCATCTTCTCCAGTTTGTTGTTGAAATCCGTGATATTCCTTACGTTGTACTGCGCCAGATTTCGATAACGGTCCTCCATTTCCGCCACGGCCCACCTCAACGCTTCGGACGCCTTTTGGGGTTCCGTGACAACCGGCGCCAGCAGATGTGGAATATTGTTGTAAATCGACAGTTCCAGCATCTTCGGATCCACCATGATAAAGCGGACCTCCTCGGGCCTGCACCGCACCAGGATGCTGGTTATCAGCACATTGATGCATACCGATTTCCCGCTTCCCGTAGCGCCTGCAATCAACAGGTGGGGCATGGAAGCCAGGTTCGTGCAGACGGATTCCCCGGTTGCGGACTTGCCCAGCGCCAGCATCAGCTTCTCATCGGCGCCGAGAAAGGCGTCAGATTCCAGTATCTCCCGCAGGAAGACGGTTGAAGGATTCGCATTCGGGACCTCAATGCCCACTGCTGCTTTGCCGGGAATCGGCGCCTGAATCCGGATACTCCGCGCCTTCATCACCAGAGCGAGGTCGTCCGAAAGATTGACAATGCGGCTCACCTTCACCCCGCGGGGCGGCTGTACCTCGTATCCGGTGATCACCGGACCCGGATTCACCTGTACAACCTTGCCCTCGATGCCAAAACTGCTGAGGCTTTGTTCGAGGGTTTGCGCCCCTTCGAGCAGAAACGACCGGTCGGGTCCCTCTTCCTCCTGCGTGGGTTCATTCAGCAACTCCAGGTCCGGCAACCGGTACTGCACATCCTCGCCTCCCCGTTTCTCCACCTTCGGTTTCTGTCCGGTCGCCCTGGATATCTCCACGGGGTCGGCAACGATACCGGGGTTCAGTGAAACCGCAGGTCCCTCTTCCGGCTCATCCGCCTCGTCTTCGTACAAATGAAACGGCTCAGGGGTGGTGGCGTCGGGATCGAAAAGCGGTTCCGATTCGGCATCACTCGCGGCTTCTTCCGCATCGTTCAGCAGGCTGGGTTCCGTACGTTCCGTTTCACGCCCTTCCTTCCTCTGCCGCCGCGCCAGACGCCGACGTGCGGACCAGCCGGTCATCCCGGTCTGAATTCGCCCAGCGCCGGCCGCCAGCAAATCCGGAATCCGGGAGAAAGGCAGGCGGGTCAGAATCATGAGAAACACCAGAAACAGGGCGCTCAAAAGAATATACGACCCGACAAAGCCCAGATAGGGTACCAGGATCCGGGACGCCAGGGTAATTCCCAGCCACCCGCCCATCAGAAATGACAGATGGGTTTCCCCTCGCGAAGGCACGCACGTCGCGCCGCAATAAACCACCACCATGGCAAGCAACGCCAGGCTGCGGGAAACAAGAGGCAGGGCGGGACGGTCTCTGAAACGATTCCACCCCCACATCAGAACGAGGGCTACAAGCACAAAGGCGCCCTGACCCACCGTGAACAGAAAATAGTAGGAGATCTGGCTGCCGATCCACCCCGCCATATTCTCCGTCAATTCCGGTGCACGGCTCGAATTAGGGGGATCTTGCGGCGAATGTGAAACCAGGCTTACCGCCATCAACAGCGCAACCGCGACCAGCAACACGCCGCAGACCTGATTCACGAGATCCGATTGATGTTGCGGGTCCTCCTTTACTGCGTTCGATTCGTTTCTCATAAATGAGCCACCCTTGTTTTGGAACATCCAAAGGGAGACAGAATGCGTGGGTCCCTTCTAAACCGACGCTCTTCCGTGCGCGCGGGAACGCACCGGGAAACCGAAAACAACCTCTGAAACTCCGGCGCAGGGGATTCGCCGGCACTGCAAGCTATAGTCCTCTCGCCAGCACAACTGGGGCTTTGGTCCTAAAGATACGGCCTTCGAACAACGTCTCCAAAAATAAGATGTAAATGCCCGGCTTCAACTGAGCTCCATATTCATCCATCCCGTCCCACGTCACCCTTCGTCGGCTGCCGCCGGTGGCGGCATTAAGGAGCGTTCTTACCGGATGGCCGGACCTGTCGTACACCCACAGATTCACGTCCGCTCGCGTGGCTGGAAGAAGATAGCTTATTTCCACTCGATCGTAAAAGGGATTGGGCTCTGCCAGAAGTTGGACGGCATCGATTCCGCTTTGCAGCGCCACGCTGTTTTCGCGACCGGGCGTCGCCCCGTCGTCGTGGGTGCTTAGCAGCCAATTCTGAGCGTCATCGCTCGACCCGGATCCCGAAATCCGTTCAAGCGACGTCCCGGCGAAAGCCGCCTGTCCGTATGTCATGCGATCCACAACCGCACCGGTTACATCGCGTACGACCACAGCGTCCCCGCTGTCGTTCAAGCGAACCCACCGCTCGGGTGCGACAACCTGAATGGTCCGATCGGCAAACCGGCTGAAGAACCGGTCGACGTCTTCGGCCACCACCAGGTACGCATCCGGCTGCAGTCGCAAAGGCTCACGCCCGAATACCTCGCCCTCGGACCTGGCGTCCTGAATCCACCAGCCGATCACGTCCAGCGCCTGCCCCGATCGGTTGTGGAGTTCCACCCACTCCGGATCACCCTCGGCTGGAGAAAACATCACTTCGTTCACGACCATCGCCCCGGGTCCGACCCCGCCCAGCACCGTCCAGGTCACCCGATTGTTCGACGTATCCTCATCCGCATCGAACGCAACCGTGGCCGCGTATTCGTGCTGTCCCGACGGTACGATTCCGATTGGCGTTTCAAACCTGACAAGCCCTGCGGGCGCCAGGCCCGGGAACTCCCGTTGCCATCGGGCAATACCCTCCACCTTCACGGAAAACGCCGATGCCGGCCGCCGGCCCCGGTTCACCACCTCAAGAACAAAATGACGCGCCACGCCTGCCGGAATCGGAAACGGCGATTCCGAAACCCTCTCCAGGGCCAGATCGTAGTCTTTCGGGCTCACGCTGTTGACGCGTCCCGGTGTCCCTCCCTCCCACCGTGAATCCACCCAGTTCTCCTGTCCGTCGCCGCCGGTGGGATCGATTTTCTCCTCTGAAAACCCCGGCTTGTTTCCCGTCGTGTAGACCATCGCGCCCACGGTATCGCCGGATGACGAAACAAGCACGATCCGCTCCGGCGTTGAATTGCTCAGGCCCGAGTTCCCGAGCGTGGCGTCCGTCACCGTGAGGATCAATGCGGACGCGGGTAACGGATCGTAGTGGGTCGAATGCACAAAATACCCGGAATCCAGAATCAACCCGAAGGCCCCGGGTTGCAGCACGGTGTCGTCGCTTTCGAAGACCAGCGCGTCCGCCTCGTCGCCGTCTCCAGCCCTCCATCCGGCCAGATCCACCGGCTCGCCGCCGGTATTCCGTATCTCAATGAACTCGTCGTAAAACTCGCTGCCCGATGGGTCGAACATCACCTCGCTGATCACCACTTGCCCTGCCGCCCGACCCCATGAACTCAGAACCGCAAAAATCACGATAAAGCCTGCGACAATTGACCCGATACCATTGCCATGAATCTCGAAACACCGGCCTGTCGAAAACCTGTTCATATCATGCCCCATCTGCGTCTGGCCGTCCACTCCACACCAAGGAGCACGACGAGAACGAAAAGCGGCCACGGTCTCCCCCACAGCCGGGTCCGGTACGACTCCGCCACCGGCTGGGGCGCAAGGTCAAGATCGCTCAGAACAGCGCTCAAACCATCCGGCGCCGTAAAATCGCCCCCGCTTCGCAAAGCCAGGCTTTCCAGAAGATTCCGGTTCATTCGCATGTCTTCAAATTCCAGACTGTACCGGCCCACGGTGAATCGCCCGGTGCCATTCCCCAGATCAACGCCGCCCATACGGGCCCGTACTTCATACACGTACTCTCCCTGGGCGCCCGCTTTCAATTGCCCCCGGTAGCGTCCGTGGCCTTCGTCGTCCAACATCGTCTGCCGAACCCGGTCCTCGTCCACGACAGAGAGCACCACGCGGGCGCCCTCCTGCGGCTGAAGCAACTCATTGAAGACACGTGCGTGAAACGTTACCGGAGCACCGCTGCGATAGACCGGCTTGTCCACCTCCAGCTGTACCCGCTCGACATCCTCCCGCTTTACCAGCCACTGCACGGAATTTGCCCAAAACGCCTTCGAAACCTCATCGTTCCTGCCGATGCCCCACATCATGAGACCGAGCCGCCAGAACGTCCTGACCGCCACGGCCATCACCTTGCCCGCGCCCGCGCGACCCACTGCAACCAGGGGCATCTTTTCGCTGCCCGCACGTTCGACCGGATGATAAATCAGGGTTTCGGCGTCCCCTCGAAGACCCTTATTCACATTGCAGGCCAGAACCGGCGGGAGATCGCCCCAGGCCTGTCGGTCCGCCAGGGGGTCGTCCGAGACCCGAAGAATGGGATGCATGGTTCCGGACCGGGACAATTCAAGCCGGAATGACGCCTCACGATACGTATTCGCGTCCGGAGAACACAGGACCGGCAGCACCCGTGCAACAGGCGACCGCGCGTATGCCCCGTTGAATCCCGCCCGTCCACCCACCGCGAGCAGCGCGCCGCCCGATTCCACAAATTCGGCCAGGCGGCGGCCGGTTTGCCCCGAAAGCATTTCGCCGGGCAGATCGAACAGGACGACGAGCTCGTCCGGATCGGTCAATGCCGCCCGAAGCCGAACAGGCAATTCGCCCTTTTTTCGGCCAACGAGTACCTCCACTTGCAGATTCTCGTTGGCCTCCAGCAGGCGGCGCAAATAGGCAAGATCCGCACTGGGGGAACCCGCGACCATCAGAACACGCAGTCGGTTCTCGATGACCTCCGCCGAAACGACGGCGGTATTGTTGGCGGTCGAGCGTTCTGACGGCTGCGAGGCGAGATGGATTCGATATACACGCCGGCCCGCCCGATCGGGTGAGACGGTCAACCGGACCTCCTGCTCGCCGTCCAACAGCGTAACCGGCGCCTCCGCCACCCGGCGCCCACCCTCTTCGACAACCAGCAACGATCTTGCGCCCTCGCATCCGCTCGACTTCAGTCCCACCGAGATCGAAAGCGGTCGCCCTACGTATACCATCGGGTCGCATACGGCAGATACAATTGCCACGTCCTTCGGCGCATCCGCCTTCCCCACGCCCACCGCAAACACGGGCGCACCCAACTCGAGCGCGGCCCGTTCCGGCCTCGCGCCCAGGTTGTGAGCCCCATCAGAAATCAACACTGCCGCGACCAATCCCTCGCCAGCCGTTTTCTCGCGCAGCATATCCAGCGCCGCAGCCAGGTCCGTCGCCCTCCCGTCGAAGCGAAGCGAATCCACGCCCATTGGCGTCATGGGCGCCATCCACTCGGAGAAGCGATACCAGACCACCCGGGCGCGCGTCTCCAGCGCTTCGAACACGCCGCTCGTCAGGAGGTCAATCGCGAGATCGTGGCGCTTCCTCCCGTCGTCCTCGATGCGCATACTCTCGCTATCGTCCACCAGGACGGCCACAAGCGGCTTGCGCTCGCGCCGCATCGTGAGCGCAAGGACGGGTTCCATCATCAACACCAGCAGAAGAAGAAACGCTGTGCACCGGAATACCAGCAACCATCGTACCAACCGGAATCCTTGCTTTCGGACGCGGTACGCCTGCCAAGCCAGGTAAACACAGACCGGCGCAAGCAAACCCAACAACAATCCATCGCGCAAGCTCAGATCCAAATCGGACAACTGGAACATAAGTGTTCTGTCCCGGAAATAGATTGCCTGAATTCGGCCGACCAGAAGCAGCAAAAACAGCGATCAGCCATAAGCGGTCAGCTTGAATCAAAAACTCAATCAGTTGGCGTCAGCGCCGTGACCTCTCCCCCCGGCCCCCTCTCCTAAAGGAAAGGGGGAGACAAGCGCTGACCCGACACAAAATGACGCCTGGATTCATTCATCGATCAATCTGTCTTCAACCGACGACAGTTTTCCCCTTCCTTCAGGAAGGGGGTTAGGGGGTAGGTCTAGCGCTCCCCTTCGCAATCCACTGCTCGTTTCGCACAACGAGTGTCCATTTGCGGACGAGTGATACGGGAAAGTAACTAACACGGCTTACCTCTTCCGTCTCACCGCCCTTTAGCAACCAGCGAGACGGGATGAATCGGCGGCCGAATGGTGACATATTTCTGGGACGGGACACGAGGTTATGCCAGCTTCATTCTCGGATCGGCATCCAGGTCTCGGCCAGATCGCTCGCCTCTGCCCAGACGGAAACCTCCGGCGGCGGCAATCATCGCCGCGTTGTCGGTGCACAGGACCGGCGGCGGAAAGCAGACCTCAACCCCGCATTCGCGGGCGGCGCGTTGCATCTCTTCCCGCAACCGCCGATTCGCCGCCACCCCGCCCGTCGTCAGAACCCGCCTCAGTTCCAGAGCGACTGCCGCTTTCATTGTCTTCTGAACGAGCACGTCGACAACCGCGGCCTGGAAACTGGCCGCGATATCTGCATACTCCGCCTCCGCATCGGCTTCGGTCCGGCTTTTCAGGTGATACAAAACCGATGTTTTGATCCCGCTGAAGCTGAACTCGAATCCCTCCCGATGCTGGAGCCCGCGTGGAAAAGCGAACGCACTGGCGTCACCGTGTTCCGCCAGTTCAGCAATCACCGGTCCGCCCATGGTTGTCTCGCCCGCCCTCAACACGCCAAGCATCTTGGCCACCTTGTCGAAAGCTTCCCCCGCTGCGTCGTCCCGGGTTTCACCGCAGACTTCGTACAGACCCCACCGGCGCACGTGGATCAATTGGGTATGGCCGCCGGAAACTACGAGTGCCAGAAACGGGGGGCTCAGGTCCGGATCCCCCAGCAGTCCGGCGAAGAGATGCCCTTCGATATGATGTACGCCGATCAACGGGCGGCCACTGCCAAGCGCAAGACCCTTGGCGGTGGAGATACCCACCAGCAGGCACCCGACAAGGCCCGGCCCGCGGGTGACCGCAATGCCGCCGAGATCATCCAGACCGATTCCGGCCTGGTCCAGTGCCTCGCGTACGACCGGCACGATCTTGCGCACGTGGTTCCGTGACGCCAGTTCGGGAACCACACCGCCGTAGAGACTGTGCTCCGTCTGGGAAAATATGACATTCGACAGAATACAGCCGCTGGCCACAACCGCGGCAGCCGTTTCGTCACACGACGTTTCGATGCCCAGTACAGGACGATCCCATACCGGCTGCCCGGAGTACCTGGATTGAAAAGACATCTGAACGCTATAGAACCTGAGGGGAGCAGATGGAAGAAATAAAGCGCCACCCCCGTTGATCAGGGGATGGCCCAAGGCGAGGCGGGAAAGAAATTGAAAACCGGTTGAACAAAAGCTTCAAAAGAGGAGGCGGCACCTACGGGCAAAGACACATCGGCGCCGCGAAAAATCCGGTTGGTAGCGTGGCGTTCAAATACATCAGACCCGGACGCCCGGTACGCGAGCCCTCATGTGGGACGCAACCGCCACTGCCCCCACGTTCCAGAGCATCGACGCCGCCCGGCCGGATCATCATCCGGGATCGGATTTGCCGTTCGATCTTGAGACTCGTGCCTGTCCCAGGGATATCTCACCAATCGGCAATCTATTTTCGGGACAGAACACTGGGTTGCCAAATGGTGCTATTTGTACGACTCGGCGATGTTTCTTCCCATGCTGATTTCGCCGTTATCGATGCGCAGGTTGAACCCGCAATCGGGGCTACTGCAAACCCAGGCCTTGTAGTGAATAGGCGCGCCATCGCGCCCGTAGTCGGACAAAGGAAGCAAGATACCCGTTTCGCACTTCAGACACTGTGTAAATTGATTTTCCATCCGTACCCTCCCCTCCACTTGATTTATGGCTCCTCCCGAAATGGGCCGCAATAAACCGACGTCACCCCGCCCCCAAAACGACAACCCACGACGGCAGCGTGTAACAAGGACGCCAGAAACGACTGACCCATTTCATATTATCAGACGATATAAAATTATGTAAACCAGGCGTTAAAGTCAAATTATTTTCTTTCTTTTCGCTACCGGTTCGTCCCGCACGAAACCAATTGACAAACATATCCTGTATACGTATCGTTAGACCCGTTATCCGACACGAATGATCCGGGCAATCCTTTCAGAATCACAGCCAGAATTCCTTCCTGGGAGCGTATCGCAATGTCGCAACACAACCGGTTTCTGATTTACATCCTGCTCGCCATTCTGTTGGGCGCTCTGTTCGGCGGCCTGTTCCCCGAGCAGGCGTTGCACGTTAAATTTCTGGGCGAGATCTTTCTCAACGCGCTCAAAATGATCGTGGTTCCGCTCGTGGTTGCCTCGATGATCATCGGCATCACAAACCTGGGAGACGTTCGCAGGCTGGGCAGCATCGGCAAGCGGACCATTATGTATTATATGGTGACGACCGGCCTGTCCGTCCTCGTCGGGCTCATTCTGGTCAACATTGTCAAGCCGGGCGTGGGTGTGTCGGCTGGCGAATCCCTGGATGGCGCCCGGTATACGGTTGAGGACAACTGGGTGCGCCTGCAGAACGCCAGGCTATCCGAATCCGGTTACGACGGCCGTTACCAGGTTCTGCTGGCGGACCAGAATATCGTGGGCTCGATCGACGCCGATGCAAGACACACGTCCGACAACCTCCGGGTGAAAGGCTGGCTCGACCGGGACACCCGGGAAGCCGTCGTGCCGATGCCTTCCGGCGTTGGCGTCCACGTCGACCTGGGAATGTCCGAACGGGTAAGAGGGAAGGACCGCTCTGTTGTCGATATATTTGTCGACATGCTCGTTGGCATGATCCCGGTCAACATATTTAAAGCCATGGTCGAAACCGACGTCCTGCCGCTGATCGTCTTCTCCCTGCTCTTCGGCGGCGTGCTGACCACTCTCGGGAACCGGACCCGTCCGGTTATCGACGTCATTGCGGGCATCAACGACGCCATTATGAAGATTGTACACATCGTCATCGGTTTCGCTCCCGTGGGGATATTCGGTCTGATTGCCGGACGCATGGGCAGCAGCGGCGGCTGGGCTGGTTTTCTGCCGGAGCTTACCAAGCTCGGGTGGTACGCCTCCACAGTTATTCTGGCCCTGTTGATCCACGGTCTGATCGTCCTCCCGTTGATCCTCCGCTTCTTTGGCAGGAGAAACGTCAAAAATTACGGACACAATCAGCTCCCGGCCCTTGGCACGGCTTTTTCCACGGCTTCCAGTTCGGCGACGTTGCCGCTCACGATCGATTGCGTTACCAAGCGAAACGGCGTCTCCAAACGGGTCTCGAGCTTCGTATTGCCGCTTGGCGCCACCATCAATATGGATGGTACCGCGCTTTATGAAGCCGTAGCCGCCATTTTCATCGCGCAGGTCTACGGCATCACGATGGGTCCGGTTGAAATGGTCATCATCTTTCTCACCGCCACCCTGGCCGCCATCGGCGCCGCCGGAATTCCCGAGGCCGGTCTGGTGACCATGGTCATCGTCCTGCGAGCCGTGGGCCTGCCCATCGAGGGCATCACCCTTATCCTGGTCATCGATTGGTTCCTGGACCGCTGCCGCACCACCGTCAACGTCTGGGGCGACGCCATCGGTGCCGCGGTCGTCTCCCAATTCGAGGGAGAACGCCAACCCGATTCCGCGGACGCGGCATAAGTTAAAGACCCATAACTCACGGCGCCCGGCGCAAGCTCAATTCACCTTCGGACGCCGAGGGATCCCTTTCCGCAGGCCATCGGCCTGAATGGACGCCCATTTCGGATGTCCGACCGGGTACGCGAAGACATCCCGGAACAGCGTCCCAACCTTCCCGGCTCTCTCCCGGAGACTGCCCGCCCGTCTCCAGCCTCTATGTCATACAATTCCCAAAATCCACTAATTGTGCAGAGCGACATGTCGGTTCTTGCGGAGGTCGGCGGCCCGCGGTACGAAGCCGCCCGGGGCGTTCTCGCCCGCTTCGCCGAACTGGAAAAAAGCCCGGAATACATTCATACCTATCGCATCAGCCCGCTATCGCTCTGGAACTCCGCCGCCGCGGGTCTCACGGCAGACGAAATCATCGACGCCCTGGAATCGTTCAGCAAATATGAGGTCCCCCAGAACGTTTCCGTTGAAATCCGGGAAACCCTCGGGCGATACGGTCGAATTCGACTGGAACGATCCGGAAACGACCTCATCCTCTCGGCCGACGATCCGCTGCTCATCACCGAAATCTGCCAGCACAAGTCCGTGCGGCCTTATTTGAATCGCAAGATTGACGCGCGCCGCCTCAAAGTCGACCTGCTGTACCGGGGCCACCTGAAACAGGCGCTCACCCGCATCGGTTTCCCGGTCAAGGATCTCGCCGGGTACGTGCCCGGCAAGGGCTTGGCTCTGCGTCGACGAGCCATCACGCGGTCGGGCGCTCCGTTTCACCTGCGCGACTACCAGCGGGAGGCGATGGAGATCTTTCACGCGGGCGGCGGACCGGAGGGGGGCAGCGGCGTGGTGGTTCTGCCCTGCGGATCGGGAAAAACCATTGTGGGTATCGCCGCCCTCGAACGGCTTCAGACCCAGGCGCTCATCCTCACCACCAACATCACCGCCTCCCGGCAGTGGAAAGCGGAACTGCTGGACAAGACGGATCTGAAGGCGGACCAGATCGGCGAATATTCGGGAGAAGTCAAAGAGATCCGTCCCATTACCATCGCCACGTACAATATCCTCACCTATCGAAAGAAAAAAGGCGATGCGTTTCCCCACTTCGCCATCTTCAACCAGGGCAACTGGGGCGTTATCCTATATGACGAAGTTCATCTGCTGCCCGCGCCCGTCTTCCGCTTTACCGCCGAACTCCAGGCGCGACGCAGGCTTGGTCTCACCGCCACGCTGGTGCGGGAAGACGGGCTCGAGGCGGACGTCTTCAGTCTCATAGGGCCGAAACGCTTCGACGTACCCTGGCGTGATCTGGAATCCAGGGGCTGGATTGCCACCGCTGATTGCTGCGAGATTCGCCTCCCGTTGCCGCAGCATCTGCGACTGGACTACGCCGTTGCCGGGGGGCGCGGCAAATTCCGTATCGCCTCGGAAAATCCATCCAAAATTCCTCTGGCCAAACAACTCATCCGGATACACGCCAAGGATCAGATCCTGGTGATCGGCAAATATGTCGACCAGGTCGAAGCCTTCGCCAGAGAACTGCGCGCGCCAATCATTACAGGCAAAACCCCCAGCCACGAGCGCGACCGGTTATACGCGCGTTTCCGACAGGGCGATATCCGACTGATGGTCGTTTCCAAGGTGGCCAATTTCGCCGTCGACCTGCCGGATGCCAACGTGGCCATCCAGATTTCCGGGACCTTCGGTTCCCGGCAGGAGGAAGCCCAGCGGTTGGGGCGCATCATCCGACCCAAGTCCAACGGCAGCCTGGCACACTTCTACACCCTCGTTACCAGAGATACCCGGGAATTGGAATTCGCCCGCAAACGCCAGACGTTTCTTACCGAACAGGGTTACCGGTATTCCATTCGGGACGCCGCCGATGTCTTCAAAGAATCCGGCGCCGCTCCGGTCTGACCTTTCCGAAGCCGCCGCCTTCCGTGCACGCCTGCAGATTACGCGCCCTCAGAACTGTCTCATTACCTTTGCCTCCGTGCTGATGGGCGGGTGGCTAGGCGTACACGCGCTGCCCGCGTCGCTCTGGATCGCCGCTTTTTCCGCCGCAGCCATCATGGCCGGCGGCAATGCCCTCAACGACCTGTGGGATCTGGAAACCGATCGCATCAACCACCCTCACAGGCCCCTTCCTTCCGCCCGTCTTACCCCCCGCGCAGCCGGCATCGAATGCGTTGCCCTCTTCTCGCTAGGCCTCGGCCTTAGCCTCTTTCTGGCGTCCGAAGCCGTCGTGACCGCCGCCGCCGCGTGCGGCTGCCTCGTGGCCTACAATCGCCGGCTGAAACACATCCCGCTGGCCGGCAACGTCGCGGTCAGCCTCCTGTGCGGCATGGCGTTCTTCTACGGCGGATTCGCCGTCCGCGCCCCCGTACCCGCCGCCGTACCCGCCCTGTTTGCAGCCATCTACCATCTGGCCCGGGAAATTCTCAAAGACGCCCAGGACATCCCCGGAGACCGTATGGCGCCCGGTGGAACCCTGCCCCTCCGCTGGGGGCCGGCCAGATCCTGCCGCCTGGCCGTTGCCGCCTACGCGCTCCTGGTTCTCCTCACCCCGGTTCCGTACATCCTGGACCTCTACGGACTGCCCTATCTCATCCTCGTCTGCCTCCTCGATCTGTTTTTGATCGGCATCATATTCTCCCTCCGGCGCGTCCCGGATACGCGTCGCCTCCGCCAGGTCAACCGGTTCCTCAAGGCCGGAATGATCCTGGGGCTGCTGGCAATCCTCGCGGGCGCACGCTGATCTTTCGCCGGAGGAGAGGTCCCCGTCAATGGGCCAAAAACCCCATGCGGGCCTTTGAAATTGACACAACTCATTGATTATATTAACTTAAGCGCACTATGAATTCGGAAGACCGCGCGCCGAAATACCGGATACGGGGGCGTTTGCCCGGCTCGACGGCGCCCCGAACAGGAAGGTAACCATGTCCGACCCGGCCCAAAGTCAGATCGAGCAACTCGTCCGTGAACTGAATGAACACAACTACCGCTACCACGTCCTGGGCGCGCCATCCATCTCCGACCGGGAATTCGATCGACTGCTGAATGACCTGGGGAGACTGGAAGCCCGGCATCCTGATCTGATCCCACCAGACTCGCCCACCCGGCGCGTAGGTTCGGATCTCAGCAAGTCCTTTCCCACCGTCCGTCACGACGTCCCGATGCTCAGCCTGGACAACACCTACTCCGAGGAGGAACTGGTTGAATTCGACGCCCGTATGCGGCGCGAGCTCCCCGGCGAAGATCTGGACTATACGGTCGAACTCAAAGTCGACGGCGTCGCGTTGAGTCTTACGTACGAACACGGACTGCTCGTACGTGGCGTCACCAGGGGCGACGGATTACAGGGCGAAGACATCACGCCCAACGCCAGAACCATTCGTTCCGTCCCGCTTCGCCTCAGGGAGCCCATGGCGCGTTGCGAAATCCGCGGTGAAGTCTACCTCACACGCCAGAACTTCGAAGCGATCAACCGCCAGCGGGAACAACAGGAAGAATCCCTCTTCGCCAATCCGCGAAATACCGCGGCCGGTACTCTGAAACTCCAGGACCCCCGCCTGGTTGCCGAACGCGGCCTCAGCTTTTTCGCGTACGGCCTCCTGACGCCCGGCCGGGTATATGACCGCCATTCCGAGAGTCTGGACCACCTCGAGCGGCTCGGTTTTTCCGCCAACCCGGAACGCCGGCAATGCAATTCCATCGAGGAAATTGTCGCGTATTGGCGGACGTGGGACCGGGACCGGAAATCGCTGTCCTATGAGATCGACGGCATCGTCGTCAAAGTCGACTCACTCACTCAGCAGGACAAACTCGGCGCCACCGCCAAGAGCCCCCGTTGGGCCTTTGCCTACAAGTTTTCGGCCCAGCGCGTGCGTACGCGGCTCCTGAAAATTGCCCTTCAAGTGGGCCGCACCGGTGTCGTCACCCCCGTTGCCGAACTGGAGCCGGTTCTCCTGGCAGGCAGCACCGTCAGCCGTGCAACGCTGCACAACGCCGAGGAACTCGAACGCAAGGACATCCGGGAAGGCGACACGGTTATTCTGGAAAAGGGCGGCGACGTCATTCCCAAAGTCGTCTCGGTGGTCGAATCCGACCGTCCCCCGGACGCTCAGCCCTTTGTTTTCCCCAAGGCCTGTCCCGTCTGTGATGTCGTCCTGGAGAAAGACGAATCCGAAGTCGCGATCCGATGCGTCAACCCGCGTTGTCCGGCGCAGTTGAAGGGGAGCATACGCCACTTTGCCTCCCGCACCGCGATGGATATAGAGGGCCTCGGCCATGCGCTCGTGGGCCAACTCGTGGACAACAAGCTGATTCGGGACGTGGGCGACCTCTACGCCCTCGACCCTGAGAAGGTCTCCGAACTGGATCGAATGGCCGAGAAGTCCGCCCAAAACTTGAAGCTTGCTTTGGATAAAAGCAAATCCCGGCCCTTTCACAACGTGCTCTTCGCCCTCGGGATCCGTCACGTGGGCGCCACCGTCGCGCGCACCCTGGCCGACCACTTCGGATCCATCGACGAACTCCGAAAAGCCTCCTCGGAAGATATCGAAGCCGTTCACGAAATCGGCGGCGCAATCGCGGAAAGCGTTCACGTCTATCTGAACGACGTACACAACGCTGCCGTGATCGATAAACTTCGTGCGGCCGGACTCAACCTTGGATCCGAGGGACCAGCCGCGGCGGGCCCGAAACCGCTGGACGGCAAGATCGTGGTCATTACGGGCAGTCTCACACGCTGGGGCCGCCAGCAGGCCCAGGACGCGGTCCGTTCCGCGGGCGGCAAGCCCACGTCCAGCGTCAGCAAGAAAACCGACCTCGTCGTCGCCGGCGAAAACGCCGGCTCAAAATTGGAGAAAGCCAGGGTACTTAAGATTAAAATTCTCGACGAAGATGATTTCGCCAAAATGATCGGCGAAGCGTGACGACTCGAGGAAGCACGGCGCAGACGATGCGCTCGCCCGGACAAGCGCACGGAAATACCTCGGCCCGAAGGGCCCAATACAAGGCTTTTCGCTTGACAGGTAGCGGTCGCTTTGTTACACTTCGTCCACATTACCCAGAGGTGGGGCTGTAGCTCAGCTGGGAGAGCGCATGACTGGCAGTCATGAGGTCATCGGTTCGATCCCGATCAGCTCCACCATGAATTCAGAGACAGGCTTGCAGGAATATCCCGCAAGCCTGTTTGGTTTATATGGTAAAGGCGCCCTCACCCGGCGCTGCGCGCCACCCTGGGGGGTCAAAGGCGCCCTCACCCGGCGCTACGCGCCACCCTCTCCCAGAGGGAGAGGGTCTGATTGGTGCGCTGGCGTCCGCCAGCGACCCCGATCAACCGACTGCGCGACACACTGTCCCAGAGGGAGAGGGTCTGGCTGCAGGTTAGGCAAGCCAGGCGCGCCGGTGGGGGGGCGTTCTTGAGGTGAAGGCGTTTGGCCGCCGGGTGTCGCAAAATGCGACGGTCATCGGGCAATGGACTCGATCACAAACACCCCGTTTTACGTTGACGGGTAATGATGAGATATATACTTTAATGGTGTACAAGAACTTAGCGCTGGAAATGTAAACCCGGGAGCTATACTCGATGGCGAAAGGTAGACGCAGAAAATCCGCGACGGCGAGGAAATCGGGCGACGGAAACGACGCTTCGGATTTTAGATCTGAACTATGGGGGATGGCCGACGCGCTGCGCGGCAGCATGGACGCCGCCGAGTACAAGCACGTGGTTCTGGGCCTGATCTTCCTCAAGTACATTTCCGACGCGTTTGAGGAAGCCCACGCCAAACTGGTGGCGGAAGTTGCTCAAGGCGCGGACCCGGAAGATCCGGACGAGTACCGCGCCCAGAACATCTTTTGGGTACCCACCGAGGCGAGATGGCCGAAGTTGCAATCGCAAGCGCGCCAACCCACTATAGGACGGACGATGGACGATGCAATGATCGCCATTGAGCGGGACAACCCCGCGCTCAAGGACGTCCTCCCCAAAATCTACGCCCGCCAGGAGTTGGACAAGACGCGTTTGGGACAGGTCGTGGACCTGGTGAGCAACATCAAGGTAGGCGGCGCCGAGGCGCGCGCCACGGACGTGCTGGGCAGTGTCTACGAGTATTTTCTGGAACAGTTCGCACTTGCCGAGGGCCGCAAGGGCGGTGAGTTCTATACCCCGCGTTCCGTGGTCCGTATACTTGTAGAGATGCTGGAGCCTTATGAGGGGAGGGTTTACGACCCCTGCTGCGGCTCATCGGGAATGTTCGTGCAGTCAATGGCGTTCATTGATGCACATACCAGCGGTATGCCCTCACCCGGCGCTTCGCGCCACCCTCTCCCAAAGGGAGAGGGTCTGACTGGCCGGGGAAGCGCAAGGGAGAAAATCTCCATATACGGCCAGGAGTCCAACTACACCACCTGGCGGATGGCGAGGATGAACCTGGCGATCCGTGGCATCGAAGGTCAGATCGCCCACGGGGACAGTTTCCACAACGACAGGCACCCCGACCTGAAGGCCGACTACATTCTTGCCAATCCTCCCTTCAACGTCTCCGACTGGGGCGGCGATCGTTTACGTGACGACAAACGATGGGAGTTCGGCGCACCTCCGGCGGGCAACGCCAACTTCGCCTGGGTGCAGCACTTCCTGCACCACCTTTCGCCGCGCGGCACGGCGGGCTTCGTCCTGGCCAACGGCTCGATGTCGTCGAACCAGTCGAACGAAGGCGAAATTCGAAAGAATATCATTGAGGCCAACCTCGTGGACTGCATTGTCGCGTTGCCAGGACAGTTGTTCCGGTCCACGCAGATACCTGCGTGTCTGTGGTTCCTGAAAAGGGCACCCTCACCCGGCGCTTCGCGCCACCCTCTCCCAGAGGGAGAGGGTCGTTTTGTGGCGGAGGGGACCGGCAGTGGCAGCCAGAAAGAAGCACCGCGCCACTCCGCCACAGGGGGAGAGGGTCATTACAGAGGTGGGCCGGAGTTTTTCGGGCTGCTGGAACGGGCGAGAGAGATGAGAATGAAGGCGACTCCTGCGGAAGCTTTCGCATGGGAGTTGCTCCGGGACCGGCAATTCCTTGGTCTCAAATTCCGGCGCCAACATCAGATCGGCAACTATATAGCTGACTATTACTGCCACGAGAAGCGGTTGGTCGTGGAATTGGACGGACCGGTCCACGATTCGGATGAGCAACGCACGTCCGATAAGAACCGCGACGGTTATCTGGAATCTTTGGGAATGACCGTCGTCCGAATTAAAAACCAACACTTGCTGCAGCACACCCAGGAAGCCCTGAACGAAATCGCAGACGCCCTGAACCCCTCTCCCGCCGGGAGAGGGGCAGGGGTGAGGGTTCGCGAGGGCGAGACCCTGTTCATCGACGCAAGGAAGTTAGGTTACATGATCGACCGCACGCGACGGGACCTCTCGCCAGAGGACATCGCTCGGGTTGCGGACACCTACCATGCATGGCGCGGCGGCGAGGGTCAGGGTGAGGGCTATGCCGACGTTCCCGGCTTCTGCAAAAGCGCGTCATTGGAAGAGATCCGTAAACACGGGCACGTCCTCACGCCCGGCCGCTACGTCGGCGCGGAACCTCAGGAGGACGATGGGGAGCCCTTCGAGGACAAGATGGCTCGCCTCACCGCCTCACGGCCCAATGGCGGGAACAACAGGCCGAGGCGCGACGGCTGGACGCGGCGATTGAGGCAAACCTGGCAAGACTGGGATTTGGAACGGGGGAATAGAACGTGACGATCAACACGGATTTTCTTACGCGCTGTATCAATACCCTGGAGTCGGCCTTCGAGCAACTGCAGCAGCACGATCCGTCCGACACGTTCTACGACATCTTCCGGGCGGCTTCCGTCAAAGAGTTCGAAATTGTGCTGGAACAGTCCGCCAGCCTGTTGAAAAAGCGACTAAGGCCCTACTTCGCCAGCAACCGACAGGCGGACAGGCTAACGTTCAAAAACGCCTTCCGACACGCCGCCAAACATGACCTCATTTCGGTGGAAGCCTGCGAGCACTGGTTCGACTACCGGGATAACAGAAACGACACGGCACATGACTATGGTGAGAAGTTTGCCGAAACAACGCTCAAATTGCTTCCCGAATTTATCGTCCATGCCAGAAATCTGGCAAGAATCATTGCAGAGGGCGCCGATGACTGACAGATTGCATCTGCCGTAGCGATACAGACGCATCCTGGAGGGCGGAGGAAATCAATCCATGAGATTCACTGTCGTGATCGAAAGGACCCACAACAACTACGCGGCCTACGTGCCCGACCTGCTCGGCTGCATCGCCACCGCCAAGACCCGGGAAGCACACCCTCACCCGGCGCTTCGCGCCACCCTCTCCCAGGGGGAGAGGGTCTGACTGCAGGACAGACGAACCCAAGCGATGTGCAGCACCAAACTGCGGGCCACACTCTCCCAGAGGGAGAGTCTCGCTGCGGGACAGACGAACCCAAGCGATACGCAGCACCAAACTGCAGGCCACACTCTCCCAGAGGGAGAGTCTGGCTGCGGGACAGACGAACCCAAGCGATATGCAGCAAGAAGCTTCGCGCCGGGTGAGGGTGTGCGGTCGGACGACAGGGAGTTGACAAAAATCACAGCGAAGGGCGCCGATGACTGACAGATTGCATCTGCCGCAGCGATATAGGCGCAACCTTCAGGGCTGAGGAAATCAACCCATGAAATACACCGTCGTGATCGAGCGGACCCCGAACAACCACGCGGCCTATGTGCCCGACCTGCCCGGCTGCGTCGCCACTGCGAACACCGGCGAAGCGCTGCTGGAAGAGATTCGGGAGGCCATCGAGTTCCATATCGAAGGAATGAGGGAAGATGGCGAGCCCGTGCCGGAGCCCAGAGCTACCACCCTCACCCGGCGCTTCGCGCCGGGTGAGGGTGTGCGGACGGACGCCAAGGAGTTGACAATTATCATGGCAGAGGGCGCCGATGACTGACAGATTGCATCTGCCGCAACGATACAGGCGCATCCTTGAGGCGCTTCTGCGTGAACATGTGCCCGACGCCGAGGTGTGGGCCTACGGCAGCCGCATCACCGGGGAAAGTCACGAAGGAAGCGACCTGGATCTGGTGGCGAGAGGTCCCGAGCTGAAGCCATTGGGCGACGGCTTCTTCGAACTCCTGGAGGCCATTGAGAGTTCGAACATCCCGATCCTCGTACAGGCGCACGATTGGGCGAGGCTGCCGGAGAGTTTTCACGCGGAAATTGAGCGAGACTATGTGGTTGTGCAAGCAGGAGCGAAGATGACGGACATGGGCGTGTTCGAGGATTGGCGCGAGGTGCGGCTAGGTGAATGCTCCGTCATTAACGATTCAACATACTCGCCAAAGGAAGCATGGCCGGTTATCAATTACTTGGACACCGGCAATATTTCGGAGAATCGCGTTTCTGACATTCAGAAGCTTACGGTTGGTAGAGACAAAATACCCAGCCGCGCACGGCGGAAGGTGCAGCCCGGGGACGTTGTTTATTCTACGGTACGACCAAATCAGCGGCACTATGGGCTGTTAAAAACTGTCCCCGAGAACTTCCTCGCTTCGACCGGGTTTGCAGTTTTGAGAGGGAAGGAAGGCATTGCTGATACCGGCTTCCTTTATTGTTTCCTGACACAAAAACAGATCGTGGATTATCTTCATTCGATAGCGGAAAACAGCACGTCGGCCTATCCGTCCATTAGACCGGGCGATTTAGAACAACTGACCCTGAGGCTACCGGCCCTGTCAGAACAACGCTCCATCGCCCATGTGCTGGGCAGGCTCGACGACAAGATTGAGTTGAACCGGCGGATGAACGAGACGCTGGAGGAGATGGCGCGGGCGCTGTTCAAGTCGTGGTTTGTGGATTTCGACCCCGTCCGCGCCAAGGCAGCGCTCAGGACTCTGCCCGCGGACGGAAGTGATTGGACCATTGAACGAGCGCGGGCGTATCTGGACAGCATGGACAAAGACATCGTCGACCTCTTCCCCGACCGGCTCGTCGACTGGGAACTTGGCAAGATACCGGAGGGGTGGGAGGTGAAGGCCTTTTCGGATTGCGTCGAAGTTGCGAGAGGCTTGTCTTACAAGGGGTCTGGGTTATCTACTGATGGTATACCGATGCACAACCTAAACTCAGTTAATGAGGGTGGCGGCTATAAGTACGAAGGAATAAAGTACTACAGAGGCGACTACCAGCAACGTCACGTAGCCCTGCCAGGAGACGTGTTAGTCGCCAACACCGAGCAAGGTCACGACAGATTGTTAATCGGTTTCGCAGCAATTATACCCGTAGGATTTGGCGAGCGAAGCCTGTTTAGTCACCACTTATACCGAGTACGTCCCAAACGTGGTTCCAGGATTTCGCCCGAATTCTTTTGCCAGCTTGTCAATACACAAGAAATGCAGAACATTGTCAGTGGATACGCTACCGGCACGACAGTAAACATGCTGCCACTCGACGCGCTAAGAATTCCCAATACCGTCATACCCCCGACGAGTCTTGTGAATGCGTTTAGTGCATTCGCGCAAATTGCTCGTTCCAGACAGAAAAAATGTATCGATGAATCCCGCGCGCTTGCCGCCCAGCGGGATGAACTGCTGCCGAAGCTTGTAACCGGTACGGTGCGGATTGGTTGATCCAAGGAAACCATTGTCGACGGTTGGCCATTGCGTACCGGGCTACTTTCTGACCGAGGCGTCGTATCAGGTGGCATTTTCAAACTCTTGGTCGATCCGGGAATCCATTTAGACAGGCCGATCCATTTCTTCCCAAGCGCTCGGATAAACAGACTATATGAAACGAAGACGTAAAACGAAGCGAAAACGCAAAACGAAATACAGTACTCCGCCCGGCGATGGTTTCGGATTCTGGCAATACTCATTTTCTCATCTCGATCAAGACGAGATGAAGGCAGCTGTGCGTTCAAAGGCTCGTGAATGCGAGGAAAAGTTTCCAGATCTTGTCGATTCACTGGTTGGCCATTTTCGGGACCGTTGGCCCCCACAGATCATTGCGACTCTCGCAAACTATGGATTACAGCGCCCGGTCACAGACGTGGGCGTATCGGAACAAAGCTTAATCGGTATACAACAACATCATATCGAGCTATTGCAGGCGTTAATGCTTACACTGTCTCCGAGAAATTGGGGCCGAAATCCCGTAACACCGGATGTCATTCAAGCCGTTATCGACGAAATAGTTGAATTGGCAGATGCATACCAGATTATGCGTTTGTCCAGATTGGAAAAGGAACGTGATCAACAACAACAGGCGGTTCTGTCCCTTCAAGGACGTTTAAGGGCAAATACACAATGTGTTCGAAATTGGGGCTATCGGACTGCTATGGTCGACGTCTCGACCGAGCTCTACGGTCCACTGGACTCGGGATTGCACAGCTACTACGGATTTAGCGCAACGGATTTGATTGAAGTAATTAACGCAATCATGACCATTATTGAGGAACGCGCAAACAATAGGTGGACAACCATGAAAGGGGTATTCCGATCCCGCAATGTTCGTCAACTCGTCCACAGATACTTCGCCCAATTTCCCGATGTCGATGGCGATCCGGAAGAGTTCCTTGGCAATTTGCCGAAGGATGTTAGCCTTAACGGTGTCAAATCTTTCTTGATGGCACATGCCGATACAAAGCTATTTCAGTTGTTCCTCTTCGATTGTGACTCTATTGCGGAAGTTTCAGGCCGATCGATTGAAGTTGTCAGGCGGGTTCTTGATATAATATCTATGCGCCCCGGCGATCTGGGTGAGGAAAGTGTCAATGATTTTTTCCTTGACAATCCAATTTGGACGAAGCCTGGAATAATCTTCAATACGAAATGCATGTTCCCAATGCCTCAGGCAATACTCAGCCACATTCATGCCATTATGCGCAGGTTGGCCAAGCAGGCCAATCTGAACGACAAGCTTCACCAGCAGCGTGCTACTTTTCTTGAGAACAAAATAGGCGCGACCATTCAGCGCATTTTTCCCACCGAGAATTTCTCCCTTAATGCCAAATGGAATTATGAAGGAACCAGATACGAGACGGACTTAGTTGGCCAAGTTGATCGAGTCGTCTTGATCGTCGAAGCGAAATCGGGAGCACTAACCGTCCAAGGTCTTCGAGGTGCGCCGGGCCGTGTTAAGCGTCATGTCCACGACCTTGTTGTGGGGCCAGCAGAGCAGTCTGCGCGGCTGGAGCAGTTGATCTCGCAAGCGAAATCAGGAAAGACCGCCGCAATTGAAACTATCTCCTCGTTGGGCTTGGAACCAGACAAAGTAGACACGGTCATAAGAATCTCGGTGACGCTTGACGATTTCTCTATGATGGCGATCGCTGAACGGGAACTGAAAGCAGCGGGATGGGTTCCGCCTGAACTGCGGTTGGCCCCGACCCTGAACATTACGGATCTAGTTTGCGTCGCCGAGATTCTCAGCGAGCCAGTTTACTTTCTGCACTATTTCGCCGAACGTGGCCGCATCCAGAATGTTATCGAACTAATCAGCGATGAAATGGACTTGCTCGGCTTTTACTTGGAGACTGGATTCAATGTCGACGAGCGAAAACTTGAAGGGAGCCCGCTTGTTACAACTGGATTGTCGCAACGTGTGGATCATTTTTACAACAGTGCTGATGCAGGCGTGGAGGTAAAAAAACCACGGCCGAAGATTCATCGCACATTGGAGAGAATCGTCCTCCAGATCCAGAGCAGGCATAGAGAGGGTTGGACTACCAAGGCACTCGATCTGTTGCGTATCGGCAATCTTGAGGAGCAAAGAGCGGTTTATCGGAAGATTGAGAAACTACGTAAACGAGTACCCAGGACGTTTCGTGACCCTAAACACATCTGTTCGCTAGTCGTACTTCCTCCTGCTCACCGCGATGGGTTCGTATTATTCTACGTATATCCGGACGCGATCGCCGAAAGACGTTACGAGGTTGTCGAGCAATTGGCTGAAGCACAATTCGCTGTTCAGGATCATTCTCGATGCGTCGTGGTGGGCAAAAAGATCGAAGATTGGGATAATCCTTACACGTTTGTAGCTGTTTGCAAGAGGCCTGTTTAATGCAGAAAGAGCGGCGGCTTCGGGTTGGAGAAATGTAGAGGGCGACGGAGCGCCCAACGACGAAGGGTCCATCCGTAGAGATGTCCAAGCAGAATGGGAACATGTAAACAATGAACTTCAAATCTGATCTAATAGCCATCGCCAAGGGCTACTTTTCGACGGAAGGTATCTCTTTTGAAGATTCGGGAGATGCGAGCGACTTCGCAGCCCGCTACTTTGAGATGCGAATAAGGAGGATTGATCCAGGACCGCGCGGCGTTCACTTCTCCTGCGAACTACACCGTTCGTTGGGTGAACTCGCTCGTGAAACGGATAGCGAAAAACGCGACAAGGCAATCGAGGCATGGCGCACGGTCTTCTATCTCCGTCATCTTTTTGTTAAAGGAGGACGAGTTACACCGCACCTGAGCAAAAAGGTCAAAAAGACAGGTCGCAGGGACGGCCTTTTGTGGGATTATGGCATGCACCATTTTCACCTTTGTAGAAAACTCGACGAATCGGGATTTATCGAAAGATCAGATTACCTGCTTTTTGCTATTGTCGCCGATACCGATGTGTTTTTCGTGGATGTAAGGAAGCATAAAGATCGTGAGAAGCTTCAATGGGTACGCCAAAGTCTTGTAGGAATCGTGTATGGGAACTGGCCTGCATTGACCAACTCACGTGTGCTCCACGGTGTGAGTGCGAATACATTGACGGACGAAGAAATACAAGAGCTAAGAACAAAGAACATTAATCACGTTTCGAACCTTGGTGGGCAGGCCGTTGCGCCGCTCGGTTGGGGAACGAACTCTGGGGGCGGTAGTACATACCGCAGAGTGTGGGGCGATAAACTCGTGAACGAAATTGAACTCCACGAACAATACTTCTATCGCCAGCCTAACGAGCTACAGGAAAAGCTGAAGGCCACCGGTGTCGACATTTCCGGTGATATGGAGTTTGAATTGGTTGAATTGGATAGTCTGAACCTATGCGAGGAGGTCACGGAGAATCTCCAACGAGATGACTGTCTGAGTGCAGATCTATCGAAAATGGGTTTTGCAATCGTGGAAGCCACAACGCGGACACCGATCATCGTCACTGTCAAGAATGAGCCATGACCATCGTCGGTGATGGCAATGGCAAGGAATCACTTGCTGAAACAACAAATCGATCCCGAAATTCACGGTGGTCGATCATCCCCATCTAACACAAAAACCGATTTCAGGAGGTGAAGAATTATGGCAAGAAAACGGGTATTTATCAGCTTTGACTTTGATAATTATAACGACCTTCGGGGCAATTTGATCGCCCAGGCCAAGAAGCCAGACTCTCCATTCAGCCTTACAGACTGCTCGGTGAAGGCGCCGATAGACGAGAAGTGGAAAAGGCAGGTTCGCAGCCGCATTTGTAGCGCCGACCTTATGATCGTCATCTGCGGAGAACACACGCACGATGCAGCCGGCGTAGCAGCCGAAGTCACTATAGCACAAGAGGACGGCAAGCCATATTTCCTGCTGAAGGGACGCAGGGGAAAGACTTGTACAAAACCCAAAAACTCACTCAAAAACGACGAAATACACCAGTGGACATGGGATAATCTGAAAAATCTGATCGCAGGTGCGAGATAGCCCGATGCCCGAACAACCAGCTAAGCGCTTGATCCATCACACGAAGGAGACCTACGGTGGTTCGTTCAACACGGGCCTTCTGGATCAGTACAAACTCTACGTACAGTCCGCGGAGAACGTTAGCGCACGACGCGTCGCATCGAGCCGTTATCTCCTTACCCTTAACTCGGCCCTCGTCGCTCTGTACGGACTTCAGTCCGTGGGTTTCGACCAGAACTATTGGATGTTGCTGATTCCCGTTATGGGAATTCCGGTCTCCCTGCTCTGGTATTTGATCATCAAGTCGCACGCCGACCTGAACCGCGTCAAGTTCGACGTGATTCACGAGTTTGAGGAACATTTACCGGCAGCTATGTACAAGTACGAGTGGTATCTGGCCTGGGAAGGAAAAGGCAAAGCCTACCGGGCAGTAACAGGGATCGAACAATGGGTACCCTTTCTTTTCGGCGCGCTGCACGTGGCTTTGTCGATCTTGATCATCCTGACAATCGCTGGCGTATTGGATTGGATTCAATGACGGGTTGTAGGGGCGGTTCGCGAACCGCCCCTACAAAACCACGACTACGGTCATCGAAACCGACGTCACGGATTTGTTGTAATATCCAACCACGTCCACGCCATCACAATAATATGCAGACCGCCCGCAGGCGCCCAGTTGTGCCGCTGCAAAGAGGGAGGCCTGTGCGCAACGGCGTCGCACGGGACGCAGATCGAGATAGATCCGATAAGATAGTCAATAATAGACCATATTGACGATAGAGGAGGCATTACAATGATTCGACCAACCGAAGTACATCCACGAGCCGGCTACCGCATCTGGCTTCGATATGCAGATGGCGTCGCCGGTAAGATTGACCTGTCGCATCTCGCAGGAAAGGGCGTATTCAAAATTTGGGACGAGCCGGGATATTTCGAGAGAGTGCATATAACTCCCCACAGAGCCATAGCCTGGGACGATGATATCGACCTTTGCGCCGATGCCCTGTACCTGGAACTCACAGGCAAACCTGTTGAGGAAATGATGCCTGGTGTGAAGCAGATAATGCAGAGCCGCGATGCCTGAACTCTGTAGATTCTACGGCATCAGCATTCGTCTTAATTTTCGCGACCACAATCCGCCTCATTTTCACGCGCTGTACGGCGAACATGAAGCTGTCATAGAGATAAACAGCATCAGCGTGGTGGAGGGGCGGCTTCCCTCCCGTGGCCGAGTCGAAGGCCCGGCTATCCGAAATCCTTCGCCTTGCCGAGGAGGAGGGGCCACAACGCATCGGCGCACGGTAGCCCTTTATCGTGGTACCCGAGCGCGTATGGAAGACTCAAGGCCAGGTGTCCATCTCCCTGGGCCCTTGGCTGGTTGAAAACACGCCGCGCGGTACGAACCTTGAAATCCCAGGCCGCCGCGAAAGCAGCCGCAAGATACCCTTCGTCGACGAAGCAGACGAATGAGCGGTTATCTCCTGGATACGAACGTGGTCTCCGAGCTGACGAAGGAGAATCCGAACCGGGCCGTCGTAGACGATCTGAACACCCAGGATGATGTGAGGCTGTCGGGGTTGGAGTCTCGAAATGAACGTGCAGGAGGGTTAGCATGAGATGGCAAGACTACATATCGAGTAAGCCGGACGTTTGCCACGGCAAGGCTTGCATTACCGGCACGCGGGTTATGGTCACCGTCGTACTGGACTGTCTGGCTGATGGTCTGACTGTGGAGGACATTACGAAGAGTTATCCCTCGGTACCGAAAGAGGGGGTGCATGCTGCCCTCCACTACGCGGCGGAATTGGCCCGAGAGCGTATGGTACCTTTACCACGCTGAGGAAGCCATTTCGCGTATTCGCATCCGGGAGTGACGCTATGACCACCCTCACAGAAGCCGTCGTCGAACAGGCAGCCCTTGAGTGGCTTTCAGGCCTCGGTTGGCAGGTCCTCCACGGACCGGACATCGCGCCGGAGACGCCTGACGCAGAGCGCGATGACTACCGACAGGTGGTCCTTGAGCACAGGCTTCGCGGCGCCCTCACTGAATTGAACCCCGCCCTGCCCATGTCCGCCCTGGACGATGCCTGCCGCAAGTTGACCCGTCCCGATGGATCGACCCTGGAAGCCCGAAACCGTGCGTTCCACCGGATGCTCGTGAACGGTGTCGAAGTCGAGTACCCTGACGCGGATGGACGCGTGCGAGGCGATCAGGTTCGAGTCATCGATTTCGATAATCCCAACAGCAACGACTGGCTGGCGGTGAATCAACTCACGGTCACGGAGAACAAGAACAACCGAAGACCGGATATCGTGCTGTTTTTGAACGGTTTACCCCTGGGCGTGATCGAACTGAAGAACCCGGCGGACGAGGACGCCACGATCTGGACGGCATGGAACCAACTCCAGACGTACAAGGCCGAACTCCCGATGCTTTTTTCAATGAACGAAGTGTTGATGGTCTCCGACGGGACCGAAGCCCGGTTAGGCACGCTGACGTCGGGCAAGGAATGGTTCAAGCCATGGAGGACGGTTGCGGGAGAGACGCTGGCCGATAAGCTCTTGACCGAGCTTCAGGTGATGCTGGAAGGCGTCTTTGATCGGAGCCGTTTTCTGGCGCTCGTGCGCGACTTCATCGTTTTCGATGACGACGGTAGCGGTGCGCTGGAGAAAAAGATGGCGGGTTATCACCAGTTCCACGCCGTCAGAGTCGCGGTTGACGAGACGCTGCGAGCCTCGGAGTTACAGCGAGCAGTCAATAGGACTGTCGACACCGGTGGAAGGTACGAAGCGGGGCGACAGCCCGGCGGGAAACCCGGTGACCGGCGCATCGGCGTGGTGTGGCACACACAGGGATCGGGCAAAAGCCTGACGATGGCGTTCTACACGGGCGCCATCATTCGCGAGCCGGCGATGGAGAACCCGACGGTCGTCGTGCTCACTGACCGCAACGACTTGGACGACCAGCTTTACGGTACGTTCTCGCGCTGCCAGGATCTGCTGCGCCAACCGCCGAAACAGGCGGAGAGCCGGGCTGATCTGCGGAACAAGCTATCCGTGAATGCCGGAGGCGTGATCTTTACGACAATACAGAAGTTCATGCCGCCTACGGCGGCACCCTCACCCCTGCCCGATGCCAGCGGGAGAGGGGGTAATGTGGCGGCGCCTGCATCCGATCCTTTTCCCAGCGGGAGAGGGGGTGTATTGGGACCGGGGGATACGCGCCCTGAGCTGTCGGATAGGCGCAACATCGTTGTAATCGCCGATGAAGCCCACCGCAGCCAGTACGACTTCATCGACGGGTTCGCCGCTCACATGAGAGACGCGTTGCCAAATGCCTCTTTCGTTGGATTCACGGGAACGCCGATAGAGCTTCAGGACGCCAACACCCGGGCCGTGTTCGGCGACTACATCAGCATCTACGACATCCAGCGCGCGGTTCAAGACGGGGCCACGGTGCCCATCTATTACGAGAGCCGCCTGGCCAAACTCGCCCTGGACGAGCGTGAAAAGCCCAACATCGACCCCGAGTTCGAAGAGGCCACCGAGGGCGAGGAGGTGGAGCGCAGGGAGAAGCTCAAGACGAAGTGGGCACAGTTGGAAGCGGTGGTCGGCGCCGAAAAACGAGTCGGGCAGATTGCCGAGGATATCGTGGACCACTTCGAGGATCGGCTTGAGGTCCTCCACGGCAAGGCGATGGTCGTATGCATGAGCCGTCGCATCTGTATCGACCTCTATCGCGAACTGGTCCGGCTACGGCCTGAATGGCACGATGACGCTGACGACAGGGGAACTATTAAGGTAGTGATGACCGGTTCCGCTTCCGATCCGCCGGATTGGCAGCCGCACATCCGCAACAAGGCACGACGCGAAGACCTGGCGAAACGGTTCAGGGACGCTGGCGACCCAATGCGGGTTGTGCTCGTTCGGGACATGTGGCTGACGGGATTTGACGCGCCCAGCCTGCATACGATGTACGTGGACAAACCGATGCGCGGGCACGGCCTGATGCAGGCCATCGCCCGGGTGAATAGGGTGTTCAAGGACAAGCCCGGCGGGCTCGTGGTGGACTACATGGGATTGTCGCAGGATTTGCGACAGGCGCTGGCCGCCTATACCGAAAGCGGTGGTACTGGGAAGACGGCACTGGACAAGGAAGAAGCGGTGGCGGTGATGTTGGAGAAGTACGAGGTTTGCTGCGGCTTGTTGCACGGTTTCGACTGGGCGGCCTGGGCCGACGGAAGCCCCATTGAGCGTTTGAATCTGCTGCCCGCCGCCCAGGAGCGCGTCCTATCCCAGGAGGACGGCAAGGTACGCTGGCTGAACACGGTGCGAGCGCTGTCCCAGGCCTTCGCCCTGGCCGTTCCGCATCAGGAAACCCGACGTATTCGCGACGACGTGGCATTCTTCCAGGCGGTGTCGGCGGCCCTGTCCAAACGGGCGGCAGGCGAGAGACGTACCGAGGAGGAGTTGGATCTGGCTGTACGACAGATCGTGTCACGCGCCGTGGCTTCCGAGGGTGTGATGGACATCTTCGCGGCCGCGGGCCTGGACAGGCCGGACATTTCGGTGCTCTCGGACGAGTTTCTTGCGGAGGTACGCGGGATGCCGCACAGAAATCTCGCCGTGGAACTGTTGCAGAAACTGCTCAGGGGCGAGGTTTCCACACGGCGGCGCAAAAACGTCGTGCAGGCCCGGTCCTTTGCCGAAATGCTGGATCAGACGCTCCGGCGATACCAGAACCGCGCGATAGAGGCGGCACAGGTGATTGAAGAACTGATCGAGCTCGCGAAAGAAATGCGGGAGGCCAACGAACGGGGCGAGCGGTTGGGATTGTCTGAGGACGAGTTGGCCTTCTACGACGCGCTCGAGACGAACGACAGCGCGGTACAGGTGCTCGGCGACGAGACTTTGCGTGCCATTGCCCAGCAGCTTGTGGAGACTGTCCGAAACAACGTGACCATCGACTGGACGCTGCGGGAGAACGTTCGTGCCCACCTCAGGGTGCTGGTGCGCCGCATTCTACGCAAACACGGATACCCGCCGGACAAGCAGGCGAAGGCCACACAGACCGTGATCGAACAAGCGGAAGTGCTGTCCGAGGGGTGGGCGGTTGCGTGAGAAGTTGACATTCCCCCACCGCATCAGCCGTCGCCTGCCCTTCGACAAGCTCAGGGAACCGGCTCGGCTTCTGCCTGCCTGTCCTGCGGACGCAGACAGGCGACTCCCCCTCAAGGGGGAGTGATCGGGAGGTGAGCGCGTGTTGGCCATCCGGCAAGATGCAAGGGTTCCGCGTGAAAACCAATTCGTGTAGCCGTGCGGTGTTGCACAATGCGACGGTCGCTGTCTTCCGTGCACCCGGGGCGCCGCCCGGTCAATGAATCCTTTCCAAGAACCCGGTTCGCGACGGTTTCGATTCGGCGGAATCCGGATCGGGCAAACCAAATCCCGTCCACCCCACGACACCCACCGGGCGGTTCGCGAACCGCCCCTACAATAAGCGGATATGGCCGTTGCCGATAGCGGTGTTGCACAATGCGACGGTCGTCGACAGGACTGCCGCATCCAGCCTCACGGCAGGCTTGACCGAGTCAGCGCGTCTATCGACATTATCGTGCACCGCGATCGCAAATCGGGGTTCGTCAGTGTCACCCCATGCTAAAAGGAACCGGATTCGTGGATATCCGATGCAGCAAAACCATATCCCATCTGCCACCCCCAGGGCGGTTCGCGAGCCGCCCGTACAAAAGCCGGATATGACCGTTGTCGAAATCGTAGCCGAGGAACACACCCAATTGACCCACCGCTACGAATCCAAAATTCTTCGCCGCAGATCTATACGCCTGAAGAGATACGACTATAAACGCATCGGCGCGTATTTCGTTACCATCGCGACCCGCAATCGGGAATCCCGGTTCGGCGATATTATCGACGGTGAAGTACACCTGAACGACACCGGGCGGTTGGTCAAAAGCGCATGGGAGTGGCTGACAATGCGATATGCATACGTCGAACTGGACACGTACGTTGTCATGCCAAACCATCTACACGGAATCATCGACATTTTTGACCAAAACAGCGGTAATCGGGAGAAGGATCAGGCGCTCCGCAAACCCCTGGGCCGTCTGATTGGGGCATTTAAGACCGTGTCCACCAGGCGCGTCAACAACGCCCTGGAGACGCCCGGCCAACCGCTGTGGCAACGCAACTATTACGAACGCGTGATCCGCAACGATGAGGAATTGGACCGCGTTCGAGAGTACATCGTTTATAATCCGATGCGATGGGATACGGATTCGGAAAACCCAAATTTCATACCCAAACACAACACGTAGGTGCGTCCCACGGCGACGATGGGAACGCGGGATCCGTCGACCGAAAGGGGACAACCACAAGGGATGCCTCAGCATCGGATGACGTGTTCGAGGCGTGCGCGGAACCGGATTTTTACCAAAACCTGATTCATTCGAAGTCGGATACGACAAAACACAACCCGTCCGCATCAACCACCACCCAGGGCGGTTCGCGAACCGCCCCTACAAAAGACGGATATGACCGTCGTCGAAAGTAGTGTCGCAAAACGCGACGGCCAGGGACGAGGTGCTCTGGACAATCTCGACACGCACGTCGATTTTCCGTCTTTCCAAAAGGCAACGGTGGGTGTATATTCGGTACGGGGAACGGATCCCGAGGTGTCCGATAGAACACGCCGTGAAATCGTCAACCGCGATTCAAGCGTTCAAAGGAATCTGGACAAATGGCACATCTGACCGAGGAACAGTTGGCGCGAATCGAGGAACAGGGGTACCTGGTGGTGGAAGGTCTTTTCGACCCCGAGCAGGATCTCGATCCGGTGATCGAGGAGTACGCCGGCGTTCTGGATCGGCTTGCCGATGAACTGTACGAAAGCGGGGAGATCTCCTCAACGTATGGAGACCTCCCTTTCAGTGATCGGCTGACGCGGATTTACGCGGAGTCCGGTAAGGTTCACGCCCAGTATTTCGACTTTTCGCTGCCGCAGAAGAACGTTCGGGCGGACACGCCGATGTGGGTGGGGCCGGCCGTGTTCCGGCTCTTGCGAAACGAGAAGCTGCTGGACGCCGTGGAATCCCTGATCGGGCCGGAGATTTACTCCAATCCCGTGCAACACGTCCGCTTGAAACCGCCGGAGCACCTGTGTCCCGTCAACGAAACAACGGGGCACGCCCAGCTTGGCGCCACGCCGTGGCACCAGGATACGGGCGTTGTCAGGCCGGAAGCCGATGAGACGAATATGCTGACCGTGTGGTTCGGCCTCTGGGATGCCACAATCCAGAACGGCTGTCTGGAGGTCATACCCGGAAGCCATCGAGAGGGACTGCTACATCACTGCCACACGAGCGGGGCGATGTCGCGAGGATTCGGGCTTCACGTTCCGGATTGGCTTCTGCGCCAGGGAGATGGTGTGCCGCTGCCGATGAAACGCGGCGACGCGTTGTTCTTCCACCGGCTGAATTGCCACTCCTCGCTTCCGAACAAGAGCGACAATATTCGATGGAGTTTCGACCTGCGGTATAACCCCATCGGCCAACCGACGGGTCGGGGATCATTTCCGGGGTTCGTCGCGCGCAGCCGCTCGAATCCGCAAAGCGAGTTGCACGATCCCGAAGAATGGGCGAGGTTGTGGCACGAGGCGAGAAGCAGACTGGCGAGGAGCGAGGATCCTACGTACAATCGCTGGAAGGTGGACGACCCGGTCTGCGCGTGAACAGAGGTATGGCACGGGAGCGCCATCAATGAGACGATTGTCGCCGATATCACGCCAAAGACGTGACATGACGGAGACCCGTCGCAGCAGGGTACGACGTGCCCTGTCATAGTCGTTTATTGACCGTTAGCTCAATGAACAATGCGATATAACGTACGGTTGGTGAGAATGAACCCGACCCGTCCAGGCAGTGACTTGAGTACGATGCATAGATGGATCTGCGTCACGTAGATCAATTCCACTCCAGCACAGACCTTCCGAAATTGCCCGAACTACCCCTCCGCCTACTTCATCATATCCAACCTGAAGGCAGCCTATTCCCCTACGGTTTTTCCGAAGTCCCTGGCGAATATCAGAAAGTCCGAGAGTCCCACCTGACCGTCGTTATCTAGATCGTACCGGTCGTCGTAGCCCAGGTCGCCCTGGCTAAGCCCGACATTCGCCGCAAACTGAATGAAGTCGGTAAAGCCAACGGTGCCATCGCCATCGAAATCGGGACCAACGCGATCGCCGTCGATATCGGGACCGGGTGTTTGAGACCCGTCGTTCAGAGTCAGATCCCAAATTAGAATCGTACCATCATAGGATCCCGACGCGAGGGTCTTGCCGTCCGGGGAAAACAACACGCTGCTGACCCAGTGGGCATGCCCTTCGAAGGTGGAGACAATCTCTCCCGTCGACATATCGAAGAGCCTTACGTTGCCGTCCTGCGAGCCGGTGGCGAACATAGTCCTGTCTGGTGAGAACGCGACCCTTTCGAACCCCTCTGGTTTTCGTGTCGCGATCGTCGTGCCAGTCGCCAGGTCCCATACCATCACCGATTCACTGTACGAACCGGCATATAGCTTTGTGACGTCGGAAGAGAACGATATTGAGAGCACGTAACGGGTAAGCCCATGAAGGACGGCTGCGGTCTTACCGGTGGACAGGTCCCAGGTCCTTATCTCACCATTGTCCAGACCCGAAGCCAGGATTTTTCCGTCGGGCGAGAATTCCAGCTCCTTGACCCCATCGCTCAGTCCGGTAACACGGGTGGTCTGTTCTTGCGTTCGGACGTTCCAAAGGTTGACCCATCCCGGCCAGCCTCCGGTGGCCAAAACATCGCCATCGGGTGAAAACGACACCGCAGATGTTAGATCCTTGTGTTCCAGATGTGCGAAATCAGTATACGTGTCCAGGTCCCAAAGGATAACTCTATGGCCGGATGCCGAAGCAAGGGTCGTCCCATCGTGTGATATGGATATCGATGAGATGGGCAAGCCACCATGCCCGCGAAGCGTCGTGATCATCCGTCGCGTCGCCGTGTCCCATATTTTGACCCCCGACCCATATGAACCGTTATAGGAAGCCAGTGTGGCGCCGTCCGGTGAAAATGTCATACCCAAAACGGTTCCCGAATAGCCGGCAATGGTGGTGGCGTTTCCGGCGGTCAGATCCCTCAGCACAACCGCGCCATCGTCGGAAGCGGAGGCGAGCGTCCTCCCGTCCGGAGAGAATGAAACCGCGCGAACCAGAGCTCGATGGTCGTTGAATGTGTCTATATTTTGACCTGTCGTTGCGTTCCAGAGTTTGACTCTGCGGAACCATGTTCCGGTGGCGATGAGGGATCCGTCGGAAGAAAACGCGACGGACGTCACAGGGGAGTTTACCGTAAGCGTTGTGAAGTTCGTGCGTGTTGCCACGTTCCACAGTTTGACGGTTTCGTCAGAAGCACCTGAGGCCAGGGTGTTGCCGTTCGGTGCGAAAGCTACGGAGTAGACCTCCCCGCTATGGCCTTCAAGCGTGGCGGCAAGGGTGCGCGTTGCCACGTCCCACAGCATGATCGTGCCGTTCCCATGTCCCGTTGCGATGATGGCGCCATCCGGTGAAAACGCGAGACACGCCAAGCCGAAATCGTACCTCCCCTGGGTGGTCACAACAGTCCGTGAGGACACATCCCGGAGTTTAATCATCGGCCCTCCACGCGCACTGTAAGCGAGGGTTTTACCATCCGGAGAAAACGTGACATCGATTATGGGCCCGCCCCTTTCAATCCGGCTGGGGGCCCCCGTTGCCACATCCCAAAGTATAACCTCACCACTTCCCCACATACCTCCTGCCGTGACAAGCTTTTTGCCGTCGGGTGAAAAGGACAGCGAATGGACACGGTCGGCGGGCAACCAGGTGACACTTTCGAGGTCCTCCACACTGTACAGCCATACGCCGATACCGCTGGCCACTGCAACAAGCTCGCCGTCTGGTGAAAATGCAACCGCCCGGTCTCCGTGGCCAATGGCTCCCTTTCCAATCCGGGCGATCGCTCCGTCGGGCAGATCCCGCGTCCGATAGTTGTTGGGATCGCTGAAGTCCTGGGCGAAAAGCGGTTGCAGGCAGACGACAATCATCAGCACGATAGCCGTGGTAAAATGCCTCATCACCTGTCTCCTTCGAAGATTGGTTTCAGAACGTATGCCTGCGAAACGCGGTACGGCCCGTACATTTATTACAGAGCTCCGTCTTCGATGATCAGAACCCGTTACACGATATTCCTGACACCCACACTGGATAACCCCATCAGGGTGCAGTCCGGCCGACAAGGATTCCAACTCGCGCCAATTCCGGCACTGGCGCCGTAGTCATCCGTTGAAAATTTCGCAGGACATACACAGTCTTGAATACCTTCGATCCTGGTCTAGTTTGATTCCGTTTGTTGGCCGAAGTTCTTTGCGAATATCAGAAAGTCCGAGAATCCCACCTCGCCGTCGCCGTCCAGATCGAAACGTGCATCAAATCGCAGGTCGCCGCGGCTAAACCCGAAATTCGCAGCAAACTGAACGAAGTCTGCGAAGCGGACGGCGCCATCGCCATCGAAATCGGGATTTGGGGTTTGAGTTACCCGGTATGGCGTCAGATCCCACCTCAGAATGGTACCGTCATAAGACCCCGACGCGAGGGCCTTGCCGTCGGGCGTAAACGACACGCTGGTGACGTAGCTGTTGTGCCCTAAAAAGGTAGCGATGATTTCACCGGTGGACATGTCGTATAGCCTGACCAGGTCTCCAAACGTGCCAACGGCGAACATCGTCATGTCGGGGGAGAATGCCACGCAATTGGGCCACTTTGCTTTATGCGTGGCAGTAGGACGGCCTGTCGCCAGGTCCCACAGCTTAACGGAATCGTCGCGTGACCCGGTAGCCAATGAGGTCCCATTCTGAGAAAAGGCCATCGATAGAACCTGCCCGGAATGTCCTTCAAGGTCGCGGGCGGAGGTCCCACTCTCTACGTCCCACAGTCTGACGTCCCCGCCGTGCGTCCCTGCAGCCAGTGATGCGCCGTTCGGCGAAAAAAGCAGCGACGTGACCGAAGTATTCAGCCCCGTGAACCTGTCGATATTGGTTACGGTATTCGGGATCCAGAGGTAGACGTTTCCTTCTTCATCCCCTGAAGCGAGGGTCGTCCCATCGGGTGAAAAGGACACCTGTCGGACGGCGAAGCTGTGCGGGAGGGAGTTGGTGCGGCTGTGTGTGTCCAGGTTCCACAGCCGGACCGTCTTGTCCTGTGACGCGGAAGCAAGCGTTGTCCCATCGGGCGAAAAGAAAATGAACCGATTCGACCGAATCCATGTCCGACAAGTGCGGCGGCCAGGCGCCCCGTCGCAGCGTCCCAAATGTTGACGACTCCTTTGTATGCATCGGAATGGGAAGCCACCGTTGCGCCGTCCGGCGAAATCGCCAGAGCGGAAACCAATCCCAGATGGCCGGAAATGGTGGTGAAATTCCCGGTCTTGTAGTCCCACAAAAAGACGTTTCCGTCATCGGATGCGGTTGCGAGGGTCGCGCCATCAGGAGAATACGCAATCGCGCGTACCTCGCCTTTATGGCGGTCAAACGTGGCGATTCTTTGCCGTGTCATGGCGTCCCAAACCGGGACCGAACCATTATATGTCCCGTATGCGAGCGTGGTGCCATCCGGAGAAAACGCAACACACAAGGGTTGCCACCCATTATCCAGAGGAGCCGCGGCTATTGTGCGCGATGGCACGTGCCACAGCAGGACCGTTCCATCGCCGGAACCCGAAGCCAGAATTTTCCCGTCCGGTGAAAAAGACACGGATCGGACTTCCCTCTCGTGGCCTTCGAGGGTGGCGATTTGGGTGAGGGTCGCTATGTCCCACAACAGGACCGCACTGCCGCTGCGAGAAGCCGTCGCGAGGGTCTTCCCGTCCGGTGAATACGACATCGAGATGCCGAAGCCCCAATTGTCGACGATTCCCGTGAGGGCAGCAGAGGTGAGGCTTCCGGTCGCCAGGTCCAACCGTTGTAGCATTCCGCTCCCGGAAACAAAAATAAAGGTTTTACCGTCCGGAGACGGTACCAGATATGGCAACATTCGAGTTTCAAATGTAAATGTGTTCGTATTCGTTGCCGATGCCACGTCCCACAGCCTCAAGTCTGTATACCCCCTTGACATCCCCCCCGAGGCAAGTGTGGCGCCATCTGAAGAAAAGGATAACGAAATCACACGTCCCGCGGGCAGGAGAGCGGCTACTTCAAGATCCTCCACCGTGTAGATCCATACACCAGTGCCACTTGCGACAGCCAGGAGTCTGCCGTCCGGAGAAAAAGCAATCGCCCGGTCCGAATCGCCAATTCTCCCCTTCCCCATTCGAACCGTAGCGCCTCGAGGCAAGTTCCACGTTGGAAAGTTTTCGGAATCGCTAACGACCTGGGCGAAGAGCGGTTGCAGGCAGACAACGATCAGCAGAAACGAGCAAGCAAGATGCCTCAAGCCCTAACTCCTTTAATGATTGATACCAGATGCGTGCAGTGGTGAAAGTTATATAATGCAACGTTACCGAAAGCCGAACATACCACATGTCTATCAAAAAACCTTATTATTCTCGCGGCAACGTGGCGGCTTATGAGTGGATCTTTCTGTAAACCGCCAGGTATATCGGCCAACTGCCGTTGCAGTTCGGACCATGGGGCGCACTTTAGATGAGAATGCTAATTCCCAGATGGGAATCGATCAGGAAGGAAGAAGTGCAATCGGGACGGCTTTCCAGGCTGGAAGCCGCCCTGCCAGAGTTATGCGCTGACTCACTTGCTTCAGACGGCCGCCACCGCCTCCGCCATCTCACCCAACGAGAAAAAGACGAAGTCGGTTTTCGGCATCGTTTCCACCCGCTCTGTTGCGCCCCAATTCCCGCCCTCCGACAACCGCTGCCGGTCGATCCAGGCCGTGGCCAGGCCGAACTTCCTTGCCGGAACATGGTCGTGGTGCAGACTCTGCGCGGTGTGCAGCACGTCGGATCGTTCCATCCCCAGGTCCGACTTCAGGTGGGCGAGCAGGTACTCGAAGTTGGCGTCGGCCGGTTTGTAGGAGCCGATGTCTTCAGCGGTATAGATGGCGTCGAAATCGACGCCCAACTTGCGGTTCGACTCGGCGATGCCGTCGCGGTGAACGTTGGAAAGGATGACGAGCTTGTAGTGCTGCTTGAGGGCTCGTAGCGCATCGGCGGTGTCCCGGAATGCGGGCCAGTGCGGCAAAGAGGCGCCGAACGCCGCGTCGAGTTGGTCGTTAGTCTGCAGGCCGAGTCTCTCCGCCATGCGAGCGTGCACCCGGGCGAGCAGTTCCGGATAGCGCAGGCCGGGCGTGGCCCGCTCCTGCCGGCTCTCGCATTGCGCGAAGGCGCGCAGCACCGCGTCACGCGTGAGGCACGTGACTGAGTTACGCATCATCAGCGGCTGCAATGCATCCCAGATTCCGCATTCCCAGTCAATCAGGGTGCCGTAGCAGTCGAAGGTCAGGACACGGTAGTCGGTCAGTACAGGCATACGCTCGTTTCTACGGGTCCCTCAGTGTCCCGTCCCGGAAATATGTTACCATTCATCCGCCTGCCTCGCATGCTTCAGCAGGCAGGCCGATTCGTCCCGTCTCGCCACCGTGAGATACAATCTTCGCCACACCCAAACGTCCCCTATTCCCTTGCCCTTTTTCTTGCTTCGCCCAAGAAAAAGGGCGAAAAAGAAGGGCGCCGCTCGGCGCGGGGCCGGTTTTTCCGCGAATCACCTCAGGGGCATAAGCGGAAATTCGGTGGCCTACGGGCTCCTTAACTGTACCAATACAACAGTGCTGGTCGGATTCACACGGAAAAACCCCCATCGCCGCCACCGGACGGCGAGGAGTTAGACCTGTAAGGACAGCTTCCTGGAATTGCGGTTCTGCCGCTAGTCGCTATCTCCTGCGATCCCTGGGCGCGCCTGGTCTACGCCGCGGCGATCGTCTCTCGCAGGTGCTGCGCCGCCAGCCTGAACGTCTCCCTGTCGTCGCATTCGTTGACGTCCTGCCCCTCGAACGTGATCGAAATCACCCCGTTGAAGCCCGCCGACTTCAGAATCCCGACGATGCGCGGGTAATTGAGCCACTCCTCCCGGCCGCTGTCGATCTTGTAGATCTTGGCGCGGACTTGCGACGCATGCGGCGCGGTCTGTTCCATGTAGCGGTAGACGTCGACGTCCGGATCGCCCACGCCGCGATTCAGCCCGGGCGATCCCACCCACTGGCCGGTGTCCAGGATAAAGGTGAAGTTCTCGCGGTCGGTTTCCCTGAAAATGCGCAGGACGTTGTCGCCCGTACTCGGGTGATTCTGAAGACCCACGATAATCCCGGCATCGGCCGCGAAATCGCACACTTCCTGAAAGCATCGGATCTCGCGCCCCGGGTCCCTCTCCTCCGGGGCCCCGCAGAAGAGCCGGATCATCGGCGCTCCCAGGAAGGCGGCCACTTCCACGTCGGCCTTCGCCTGCTCGACCTTCTGTCGCAACTCCTCATCCGTACCCACAAAATGCCCGCCCGACGCGAGATAGCCGATAGGAAGCCCGGCTCTCAGGCACTTTATCTTCAAGCCTCGCAGATAGTCGCGGTCCAGGGAGCCGAAACCCACGTCCACCCGGAAGTCGATGACATCCAGCTGCAACTCGTAAGCAAGCTCAATAAACGACTCGACGTCCGGAAACGCCTTGGGTTCTTCCTTGCCGAAATACGAAGCATAAATGCCAACCTTCATTGCGAATCCTCCAATAGTGTCACGTCACAAGAATAGGTCACCATACAACCACCGATTCATCCCGTCTCGCAGCGTTGCTAAAAGGCGGTGAGACGGAAGAGGTAAGCGGTGTTAGTTGCTTTCCCGTATCACTCGTCCGTAAATGGACACTCGTTGTGCGAAACGAGAAGTGGGTTGCGCAGCGGAGCGCGAGACCGACCCCCTAACCCCCTTCCTGAAGGAAGGGGGAACTGTCATCGCTTGAAGACATATCGACAGATAAATAACCCACGTGACATATTGTTACGGGTCAACGCTTTCCTCCCCTTTCTTTTAGGAGAGGGGGCCGGGGGGAGAGGTCACGGGGCTGACGTCAACTGATCGGGTTTTAGATTCAAGCTGACGGCTGAGAACTGATAGCTGTTTTTTTCTACTTAGAATGTCCAATTCACACCGCCCGGTTGGCCTCGTCGACGTACTGGTTGATGCCCGGCACTTCTCTCATCCCGTGCCAGACCCCCCGGAAAAGTGTCTGGCGTTTGGGCGGCAATGCGGCGATCACCTCCGGCGGCGGGCACCCCTTCCCCCATTTGGCGTTGACCGTGTTGTAACAGGTAAAGAGAGTCAGCCGGTCGCGGGTCTCGTTGGTCCAGCGCGTGCCCGTGTGGCAGAGGGCCTCGGTGAAAATCACCGCCGATCCCGCGGGGCAGGTATAGGTCTCCCATAGCGAACTCTCGCGGCCGCTGACTTCCTCCGGTCGCGGAAAGGCAGCCTTGTGACTGCCGGTGAGGAACATCGTTCCCCCGTCGCCGGCGCCCACTTCGTTGAGTTCCCACACCACGCGGGTCAGGCCCGAATGGACCTGCCCCGGCAGCATCTGGTAGATGTGGGAATTGCCGCAGAAAGAAAAATAGGCGCCGCCCCCGTGAGGACCGAAATTATCGTTCCCGGCCTTTCGATGGCTGGTGTACGTGTGGTCGTATCGAAACCCGTAACAGTCTTCGGTAGCCAACGGGCGATGGGAGAGGATTTCGTTGAGCACCCCCACCACCGCGGGATGATCCAGAAGCGCCTGCGACGGCCCGCCGTGGTTGTCCCGTTTTTCAGGGGGGAGCGCTTCGCGGCGGTAAAGAAAATCCATCTGATGCTGCCGGATCCGGTCGAGTTGCTCTTCGTGGAACAGACCGGGCAGACAGATCCAGCCCTTAAGATCGAAGGTGTACTTCTGCGCGTCGGTCATTGGTACCACCGGCAGACCGTCCGCATTCGTCGTGGGAAGAAGCGCCGTATCCATCGTTGTCCTCGCTTGTTGGTTGCGGTTGTGCTGCCTGTCGGATCGGACTCTATCAGTCCGTTGAAAAAGTCGCTCTGCAGGCGAGGCCGAGTCATTGTGGCCGAAGACAAGGCGCGCGACCGCGTCGAATCGGGGATTCGGGGAGGGAGTGCAACGCAGTAATTCGGCCACAAGGGCCGGACGCAGCCCGGATGGACTTTTTCAACGGGCTGCTATGCCAGACCTTCAGGCATCGTCCGATGCCGCAGGAGATGCTTCGTCAGCCTGGCGGCTTCCTCAGCATGACAGTTTGTGACCACGCAGCGGGCAGACAGGAATGTCTGCCCCACCTTCAAAACGGCTTCGACAGCATGACAGTGGGCGTTGAGCCGGTCGAAACTGCCCGATGCCAGAAGATAATTGCGCGGCGGCGAAAATACAAGAAGTGCGATGAACGCGGCTGCGGCGTTTAAGCCAGGTTGACGACGGTCGCTGGCAAATTTCGAATCGCCGCACGTGGAGCGGTGAGAAAAATTTTGATCTCGCACGTTTTCCGTCTATATTTTGGTTAAATCAAATGCAAACCGATACTCGCAACAACGGTTTCGTACGACATTCCAGACCACAGCTTTCCAATACATCACTTTTAAAGACAGGAGCCCCGCAAATGTCAGATCAATCCGGCGCTCACGTCACGGTCTACGTTGGCACCTATACGGACGACCGTACCGAAGGCCTGCACATTCTCAATCTAGATACCTCGTCCGGCGAACTCGAAGCCGTGTCGAAGGTACCGGACGTTCACAATCCCTTCTTCCTCGCCGCCGACTCCCGCGGCCGTTTCCTGTACGCGGCATGCGCCGTGGACGAATTCGACGGCAGACCGGGGGGCTGCATCAAGTCGTACTCCATCGATCCCGGATCCGGCGCCCTTACGCTGCTCAATGAGCAGCATGCCGGAGGCGACCTGCCCTGTTATCTCAGCGTTGACCGGACAAACCGCTGTCTGCTTGCCGGAAACTACGGGTCCGGCAGCCTGGCAGCACTTGCGATCGATGAGAACGGACAACTCGAACCTGTTTCCCAGGTCGTCCGGCACGAAGGATCCAGCGTAAACAGCGAACGCCAGGAGGGCCCGCACGTTCACTCCATTGTTCTCTCACCCGATCATCGTTTCGCGTTTGCCGCCGACCTGGGTATCGACAAAGTAATGAGCTACGGGCTCGACGCATCGTCGGCCAGCATAGAACCGACCGGGCAGGCGTTCGTTTCGACTCGCGCGGGTGCGGGACCCAGGCACATCGCCTTCCATCCCGACGGCGGCAGGGCCTACGTGATCAACGAACTCGACAGCACCATCGTCGTCTTCGACTACGATGCCGAGTCCGGATTCCTCGCTGAACGCCAGATTCTCTCCGCCCTGCCCGACGACTACGGCGGCGAGAACTTCTGCGCCGACATCCGGGTCCACCCTTCCGGCCGTTTTCTCTACGGCTCCAACCGGGGGCACGACAGCATCGCGGTTATGTCGATCGACGGCGCTACGGGCCAACTCACCCCCCTCGGCCATGAGCCCTCGCGCGGCGCCTGGCCCTGGAACCTTGCATTCGATCCCGCGGGCAAGTATCTCCTCGCCGCCAATCAACGCGGCAACGCGGTCACCTGTTTCCGGATCAACCCGGACACCGGCGCCCTTGAGCACGTCGGCAGCCCCGTCGAAGTACCGGGTGCCGTCTGTGTCGAAATTCCATCCCCGACCGTTCGATAAAATGGCACCAACCACCACCGCCGGACCCCTCGCAGGATGTCGCGTACTGGAAATGGGCAGCACCGTTTCCGGTCCGTTCTGCGGCCGCCTGCTGGCGGATTTTGGCGCGGAAGTCATCAAGGTGGAGCCGCCGTCCGGCGATCCCGTGCGCCAGATGGGCAAACGCAGCCGTGGCCGGTCGCTCTATGCGGCCAGCATCCTGCGAAACAAACACCTCATCTCGGTCGATCTGAGAACACCCGCCGGACAGGACGTCATCAAGCGACTGGCGGAAGCCTCCGATGTGGTTGTTGAAAACTTCCGGCCGGGAAAAATGGAAGAATGGAACCTGGGTTTCGACGCCCTCTCCGCGATCCAACCCGGCATCATCCTCGTCCGCATCAGCGGGTACGGGCAAACGGGCCCCTACCGGCATCGCCCCGGATACGGCGTCACCAGCGAGGCCGTGGGCGGGCTCAGAGAGGTCACGGGCGAACCCGACCGCCCACCCAGCCGCGTGAGCATCTCCCTCACGGACTGCATCACGGGGCTGTACGCCGCCTTCGGCGCCGTGCTGGCGCTTTTCTCCAGAACCCGAACCGGCAAGGGGCAGGTTGTCGACGCGGCGCTGTACGAGGGGGCATTCAGCTTTATGGAACCCCATGTTCCGGCATTCGCCGCACTGGGGACGGTGCCCACCCGAACGGGATCCCGGTTGCCAAACAGTACGCCCAACAACCTCTATCCCACGGCGGACGGCGACTTCATCCACATTACCGCCGGAAATAACGCCACCTTCGAACGCCTCGCGACCTGTATGGGCGCCCCGCATCTCGCTGCTGATGATCGCTTCAAGACACCGACCGCTCGCTCCCGGCACGAAGATGACATCGACGACATCATTGCCGCCTGGACGGCGGCGAATCCGCTTTCCAGTCTCGAGCGGAGACTTGAAGCCGGCGACGTTCCCGCCGCCCGCATATTCACGCTTCGGGACATATTCGCCGATGAACATTACAGCGCGCGAGACATGCTGCTGGAAATGCCGGATGACGTCCTGGGTACGGTCACGTTGCCGGGCGTCGTACCCCGTCTCTCGGAAACGCCGGGCGCCGTGCGTTGGGCCGGGCGGGAAGTAGGTGTTGACACCCGGGACGTACTGACGCGAGTCGCAGGATTCGAAACCGACGAAATTGAAGCGCTGGTCCGGCAAGAGACCATATACACCGCGCCGGGGCCCACTGGCGGGTAAGCGTCGGAAAACGCAGGAACCTGATGTCGTGGGCGAAGCATCGCCCGGTGTACAGGAGGTCCGGATGAGCTGGCGGAAAGAGAGCGATGAACTCGAGGCGCGTCGGTCCTGGTCCAGAAAGATGGGCGGGGCCGAGAACGTCGAACGCCACCACGGTCAGGGAAAGCTCACCATTCGCGAACGCATCGATGCCCTGGTGGACGGCGGCTCGTTCACGGAGGTCGGGAGCCTCAGCGGCACAGGCGAGTACGACGAGGCAGGCAACGTCATCGGCGTCCAGCCCGCCCCCTACGTAATGGGCGTCGCCCGCATCAACGGAAGACCCGTGGCCATAGGCGGAGAGGATTTTACGGTCCGGGGCGGCAGCAGTCCCGGCACGCACCGCCGAAAGGGCGGACAGGGCGGCTTTATCGAAGACCTCGCGTCCAAGTATCTCATTCCGCTCATCAACCTCGCCGACGGGGCCGGCGGATCGGTCCGGGGCGCGGAAAAGCGGGGCTACACCGTATTCCCCGGCGTCAGCAGTTTTGGCCGCTCCGTCCAACTCCTGGGCGAAGTCCCTGTCGTATCCGCCGTACTCGGCAGTGCGGCCGGCGGGCCCGCCGGACGGGCCATACTCTCGCACTGGTCCGTCATGGTACGACGCACCAGCCAGATTTTCTCAGGCGGGCCGCCCCTCGTCAAGCGGGCGCTCGGTGTAGAGGTATCAAAAGAAGACCTTGGCGGACCCGACATCGCCGTCGACACGGCCGGCACCGTCGACAACGCGGTCGATACCGAACGAGAGTGCCTTTACATGATCCGGCGGTTTCTCTCCTACATGCCGCAGAACGTATGGGAGCTGCCCCCCGCCGAGTCCAGCGACGACCCGGTTGACCGGTGCGAAGAGGAACTGCTGTCCATTGTCCCACGCGAACGCACCTCCCCGTATCCGATGCACCGCCTGCTGGAACTGGTTGTAGACAAGGGCTCCATCTTCGAGATCCAGCCGACGTTCGGACGCGCGCTCATCACCTGCCTGGCGAGGCTCAACGGCCAGCCGGTGGGCATTGTCGCCAACAACCCCATGGTATGCGGGGGCGCAATGGGCGCCGGAGAAGCGCGCAAACAGACCCATTTCATCGAACTGTGCGACTGCTTCCACATCCCGCTGATCTTTTTTGTGGACATCCCCGGATTCATGATCGGCACCGCCGCCGAGCAGGAGGCCACCCTTCGCGAAGGAATGAAGGCGGTCTTTGCGATTCACCGTGTCCGGGTACCCATCCTCACCCTCGTGATCCGGAAGTGTTACGGCATGGCCGGCATGGCCGCCGGCGACATGGACGAACTGGACTTCAAGATCGCCTGGCCCTCCGGAGAGTGGGGATCCCTTCCCATCGAGGGCGGCGTCGCCGCCGCCTACCGGCGGGACATTGCCAACTCCGAGAATCCGGCAGCCCGCGAGAAGGAACTCGAAGAGGAACTTCGGCAATATGCGTCCCCATTTCGCTCCGCAGAAGCCTTCGCGGTCGAGGAAATCATCGATCCACGAGAAACCCGCCCCTTTCTGTGCAACTTCATCGCCCTCACCCGCAACCGCCTCCGCAACCTGCTCGGCCCCACCGACAAACGCGGCGTCTCGCCGTAGGCGGTGCGCACAACCACCCCGCATCCAGTGACCTCTCCCCCCGGCCCCCTCGGACAGAGCTATCAGCGGTCAGCCGTCAGCTTGAAACAAAAGGCGAAAACCAACTTCATAGTCCATATCTCCCCAAATTCCCTGCCTTCGGCGAAAGTAACGGTCAGCTCTCAGCAGTCAGTAATCAGCTTGAAACAAAAGGCAGAAAGCAACTTCACAATCCATATCTCCCCAAATTCCCTGCCTCCGGCGGGTTCCTTTTGAAGCGACCAAAAGGAACCAAAAGTCGCCGCTAGGCGCGGGGCCGTCCATATGCACAGCACGAATTGCCTCCCTGGAAGCACATGATCCTCTGCCCTACCAGCCACCGTAGAACAACGATCCTCGGCGCTGGACGGAAACACGCGCTCTGCTCTGGTAGCGCTCTGGCATGGAACCGTGTTCGCAAATTGCGTGGTTTCCCGAGCGCGAGCAGCAATCAGCGATCGGCCTGGCGAAGCCAATCGGCGATACGCGAGACGAGGAGGGCAACCACAAGGGTTGCCCCTACAATATCGTAGCGCGCATTGGTTTTGCGGCCACTCGCTTGTTCCTCTCACCCGCACGGAGGTGCGGATGGGGCTTTTCCGCGCTAATCCATTCAGCAACACGGTTTATGGATGCCTGCGATTTCAGCAGGCCACCAAACCAGGTAACTGCCACTGAGGCGATTCGCGGAAAAGCAGCCCCGCGGCGTCTGAGCGGCGCGGTTCTTTTTGGTCCTTTTTCTTACGCGAATAAGAAAAAGGACGTAAAAATATAAAAAACAAGTAGAAGTGAGGAAAATAACCTGACAGTCCCGGAGAATGACCCATCATTCACCTTTCCCAAGTTTCGCCATGCCTCCGGCGGATCACGCAAAAAAAGTATCATCCTATGTGCCCTTACATCTGATTGTACCCAGTGTTGATATCTTGTATAAGAAGTTGTATATTAATACAATAATTGGACACCTTTTCAGGAGGCGAATATGGCAAATGACAGGACGTTGCACATCAAGATCGACAGCGAGACGGACCTGAAGCTGAGAAGACTGTCGGACATCCGTCGAAAAAGCAAGGGACAGCTCGTGCGGGAAGCAATTTCCGCCTGTTACCAGGTTGAATTCGCCGAGTTGCCGCTTCGCCAGAGCCAGGCGCTTGCCGCCTACCAGGGTGGGTTTATCAGCCTTGGAAAGCTGGCCAGGGAGATGGGAATGCACGTCTTGCATCTGAGGTCGTGGCTCGTAGAGCAGGGCATCCCCCAGCGCAACGTGTACGGCGACGAGGATGCCGCGCGTGCCTGAACCTGACCGACAATACTATTTCGATACGGTTACCCTGAGCAATTTCGTCCTTTCCGGCCGCCTGAACCTGCTCATTGCCCGTTACGGTCGACGGGCATATATCACGCCGCAGGTGCTGGACGAGGTCGCCGATGGCATTGTCGCCGGCTACGCCGGCTTGCGTGAGGTCGAAACCGCTGTCACGTGCGGGAGATTAAGCGGTGTCGAACGCTTCTCTCCGGAAGAGCGCGATACCTACCGGGAACTCTTGCAGACCCTCTCCCCCGGCGAAGCCTCGTGCATAACCCTCGCGCAAACCCGCGGTGGTATCGTTGCCACGGACGACAGGGCCGCCAGGGGTTGTTGTTTCGATAGAGGTGTCGTTTTTACGGGAACTGTCGGAATCCTGAAGGCCTGTGTGCTGGATGGCACTTTGTCGCCACGGGAGGCGGACGACGTCCTGCGAGCGATGACGGCTGCCGGATATCACTCACCTGTCGGGCGCATCAGCGCACTCGTCCTGACTGCGAACCGAAGCCGCGGCGGACCGACGGTTAAGAACGGCGACGATCCCGGTAACCAGCAGGGCGGATCCCTGAATCCAGACCCGCATATTTCCGGAAGGCGTGAGAAAGAGGACGAGAGCCGCAACTAACAGGGCAACCCGCTGCCACGCATTGAGCGGAGCGAAGCCATGGCCGGCGATGGAGGCCGCCAGGGGAAAAATCCCCAGAAAGACAACGAGAACATTGATCAACGTGGACGACAGATCGGGCGAAACCAGAAGCAACTCGGGATGCAGAACAAAAGCATAGGGAAGGGCAAAGCCCACAAGGGCGAAACGAAATGCCGCGACGCCCGTACGCATGATATCCGCCTTTGCAATTGCGGCGGCCGTGTAGGCGGCCAGCGCCACGGGAGGCGTCACCATCGACATCATTCCGAAATAGAAGATGAACATATGCGCCGCCAGGGGCGTAACGCCCAACTCGCCCAGAACCGGGCCGACAAGGGTGGCCATCAGGAGATAGCATACCGCCGAAGGCAGGCCCATCCCAAGGGTGATGGTGGAGACCATCAGCAGAACCAGCGCCAGGACCAGATTGTTCTGCGACAGGGATAAAATGGCGCCCGGAAGCTTCGTGCCGATACCGGTAAGCGTCACCACCCCGATAATAATTCCCACACAGGAAGCGGCCGCGATCAGGGACACACCGCCGTGAGCCGCGCTTTCCACGGCATCCAACAGCGCGCGAGGCCCCACGCGAGTCGTCCGGTACAACGCGGCCGCCAGGAGCATGCAGACCAGAGCGACGCTGACCGCCCGAAACGGCGTATAACCGATAACGATCAGCAGGATCAGGCTCACAAGAGCCGCCAGGAAGACAAGGCCCTGAGCGCCCGGCGGACGACTCGCGGGTGCATCATCCCCAGCGGCCACCCGGATGCGCTTTGCGTAGAAGTGGACGATCAGCAGAAGCGCGGTATAGTAAAAAATGGCCGGGATGAGCGCCGCTCTGATAATCTCCAGATAGGAAACCGCCGGCTCCACCATCTCCAGCATCATATAAGCGCCGGCGCCCATTATCGGAGGCACCAGCGCCCCGCCCGAACTGGCCGCCGCCTCAATCCCCCCTGCAACCACAGGCCGGAATCCGGCCGAACGCATCATCGGGATCGTAAACGTACCCGTCGTGGCCGTGTTCGCGACCGCACTTCCGGAAAGCGAACCCATCATCCCTGAAGAAACAACGGCAACCTTCGCGGATCCGCCCGTGCGCTGTCGAAAAAACCGGCGCGCGGCATCCAGCACGTACGCGGTCGCGCCGGTCTTATCCAGCGTCGCGCCGAACAGAACGAAGAGAAACACGTATGTGAACATCACTTTCAACGCGATGCCGAATATGCCCTGTGAATGCAGAAAGGTCTGAGAGACGATACGCTCCCAGCCATATCCCCTGTGAGGGAAAAGCCAGTCCGGCATCGCGTGGCCGAAGGCGGCGTAGGCGAGGAACGCCAGGGAGAGCAGCGGCAGGGTGACGCCGATCGCCCGGCGGGTCGCTTCGAGCACGAGAATGAGGCCGACCAGCCCGACTGTCCAATCCAGCGGATGTTCCAGCCCCGCGCGGTTACCCAGGCTGCGGCCACCCAACCAATAGTTCCTGAAGACCGGTTCAGTCTGAACCAGCACATAGCCGAAACAAAAGAAAACAGCCGCAACGAGGAAAAAATACAGAGTCCCTGGAGATTTCCCACCCGCGGCGCCAGGACGCACCGGGTGCTTGAGAAAAACAAGACTCAAGCCCAACATGGAAAAAACCGCCAGTTGGGCTTGAGGCGTCAATCCTGGATAGTTGACCTCAGCCAGGACAAAAAGACTCAGCAGGGTCGCCAGGATACGAAAAAGCCATGACTCGAGCATATCAGTTGGGCCAGATCCCGATTTCCCTGTAATACCTGATCGCACCGGGATGGAAGGGTGTGCCCGTATCCCGAATCACATTCCCCGGATGGATGGCTTTGCCTGCCGGATGCTTCCTGACCACGTCCGCACGGTTCTCGTAAAGGATCCTGGTAAACCGGTAGACGGTCTCTTCGTCCAGGCTGGCACGCGTCACCAGGTGCATCGAACCGACGTTCATACCTTCGAAGGGTTCGGTCTGACCACGATAGGTGTCCGCCGGAATATTCGCCGCGTTGAAGAAAGGATAGGCCTGAAACAGGCGCTCTTTCTCAGAGGCTCCGAAGGGGATGAAACGGACGTCCTGAGAAGCGCTCGCCTGGGTTATGGACGCCGTGGGCACGGCGCCGCCCAGAAAGGCGGCGGCGGCAGATCCGTCCGCAAGCATGTCCACGGCCCCCGCCTGTGTATTGTGCAGCGGGCTGAAATCGTCATAGGTGACTCCGTGGGCCTCCAGGATAGGCGCAAGAAAGTACTCGAATCCGGCGCCGGCCGGACCAACGACAACCCGTTTGCCCTTGAGACCGCGGATGGCGCGGATCCCCGTTCCTTCCGGCGTCACGAAAAGGGCGACGTTCGGCGCAAGCGTCATGACGGCGTTGATCCCCTGCTCCTCACCCCAGGCTCCCGCGCCTCGTACCGCAAAATATGAAATCGCGGCATTGGCCAGCGCGAAATCCAGTTCCCCGCGGACGAGCCGGCGGATATTTTCCTGCGTTCCCTTGGTCGCCTCCGCGGTCACGTCCCAGGACAGGTCGCCCCCGTGGTCGTCCGCGACCTGAGCGATCGCCCCGCCGACCACAAAAAAAGCGCCCCCGGGCGGAGCCGTACCCACGCTGAGGAACCGGCGCACGGGGTCGGAGGTTTTCCCGTCTTTGTCCGGGGCCTCACATCCGAACGCGCCCAGCAGGATAACGATGGTGGCGCCAACGACCCGTTTCATGCCCGCTAGCCGGTTCATCGAAACTCCTCTCTCCGTTTGGTTCCGGGTTCCTGTTCTATCGATCCGTACGGTCTTCCGCAATACAATAGAGGTGGCTGCGTCCTCTCAGATAGATCGCGTCGTCCACGACGACAGGGGAAGCCGCCATCCCTTCGTCCAGGGTGTTGATCGCCAGCGTCTCGAATTCCGGACTGTTCCTCACCACCAGCGTCTTGCCGTCCAGGTCGGCGATATAGATTCGATGTTTCACGCCGATCGGCGACGCGTAGATGTTGCCTATCCCTTCGAGGCGCTTTGGACCGAAAAACGCTTCGCCCGTTTTGGCGTTGTAACACGACAAAATCGCTCGTCGATTCTTAAGAAAATAAAGCTTGTCTCCATACAACAACGGTGACGACACGTAGGGCGTATCCCGATGAATCGTCCAGAGCACCGAATCCGACGCCGAAATATCCCCCTTCGCGCGATCCAGCGATATGGCCTGCATCGCCGGGCTCCCGTGACCGCTGGTCACATAGACCACGCCATCTGCGTGCACCGGGGTCGGAATCACATTCGTCCCCAACCCGCCACATTCCCAGATCAGCGCCCCGGTCTCCAGGTCGTAGCTCCGGGTGCGCCTCGACGCGCTCACGATGACCTGTCGTTTGCCGTCGTGTTCCACCGGCAGCGGCGACGACCAGGACGTGACCTCGTCGCGCTCGTTCCGCCAGAGTTCCCTGCCCGTTTTCTTGTCCAGGGCCACGATGAACGAATCCCCTTCGTGATCCCAGTTGATCACCAGGGTATTGTCGTAGATCGCCGGCGAAGCGCCCTCGCCAAAGGCGCTCCGGCTCCAGTACTTGCCCAGGTCTTTCTCCCATTTCAAATTGCCGTTCATATCCAGACAGTACAGGCCCTGTGAACCAAAATAGGCGTATAGATGTTCGCCATCGGTGATGCCGGAACACGAAGCGAACGAAGCCGTCCGGTGCATTCCTTCGTGGGGGTGCGCTTCACGGACCGTCTTTTCCCACACCGGTTTTCCACTCCGGCGGTCCAGCGCCAGCACCTTGTACTGAAACAGATTCGTTGGCGCCGCGCGCCCGCCGCCGCCGCCGCTCCCCGCGACTTTGTCCGTCGGCACGGCAGTCTGCACAAAAATCCGATCCCCCCAGACAATCGGGGTCGCGTGACCCAGACCGGGGATTGGCACTTTCCATCTTATGTTCTTTTCCTCGCTCCACTCCAGGGGCGGATTTCCGCCATCGACCAGCCCATTCCCGTTCGGACCACGCCAATGCGGCCAATTTGACGCCGCCTGTTCGGTAACGAACAAAAGAAACAACACGGCTGACGCCCGGAATATCGTCTTCATTCTGTGCTCCTTTCACCAGGAGTTGACGGCGTTGGCTGGATCACCGAATCTTCGATCAAATATACGCCGCAACCGTCCGCAATCGAAATCCAATTCTCATCGAGCCTTTGCGGAATTCAGGCGCCTTCCCGCTTCAAAGCGGGCAACAGCGGCGTCCTGAGCGCAACAAATATACCCACGGCGCCGGCAGCCAGGCCCGCACCGAAAATTGTGCAGAGGGTCGCCAGCAGAGAACCCCATGGCAGTTCGCCGACCGTTGAATGGGGCACGGTGGTAACAACCGCGGACACGCCGCCGATGACCATGCCCGCCGACATCAGAAATCCGTTCTCCGTAAAGAGGAGCCCGGAAAGCAATGACCTGCGAAACCCCATTGTCCGCAGCGCCGCGAGTTCAGCCCGGCGTTCCACGACGTTTCGCACCATCACGATCCCCAGACCGAACGTGCCCAGGAGCACTCCCAGCCCGCCAAGCGTCTGAAACGTGGACAGGTACGTATTCTCCACCGTCCGGAAACGGGCGAGCCTGGCCGACGTCGGCATCGCGTCGAGACCGGCGTCCTGCAGCCTCCGCTCCAGCAGGGGCCCCAGTTCCCGGGGCCGGTCGGTCTCTACCAGGAAATAGCCATACCCGCTCCGATCGGGGAAATGTGCGGTAAAATTTCGCTCCGATACCAGCAATTCACTCTGAAAAATACTATTCTTCAGCAGTCCCACGAGCCGCAGCCTCACGATCTCACCCGTATCCGTTCGCATCGGGATTTCGTCGCCAAGTTTTTTGTGCAGGATCCAGGTCACTGAGTTTTCGTCTCCGAATGCGGGAATCACGTCCGACTCCAGGCGCCGCGTCAATAAAGTCCACGGATCTTCCACTTCATCCAGCAACCGTTCAAACAGGAATCCGCCCCGTTGAATCATTGCTTCCGGCACACCCAGAACCCGGGGATCGCGGGGCCGGTAAAGATTCAGACAACTCATGTCTTCTCCCGGCAATACACGGAAAGGCATCACCCTCGCCCGGTCCAGAATATCCGCATCCTCCCCGGAAAACCCAAGCTCAAACCGGCCGTCTTCCGTATTGAGATCGTGATAGAGCGGCGCATCCGTCTCGGCAACAAGCTGAAACCCTCCTCCTCCCGACGTCCGGCTGCTCAACGCATCCTCTGAGAGATCGGTGCGGCGATGGGCGCCAACCGCCACAACCACAAAGCAGGCGCACGCGATCAATGATGCGCACAGCAGACTCCGCCCCGGATTTCGTGCGCTATTCCGCACGCCCATTCTCCAGATTCCCCTTGCCGTCGCGTGTCGCCTGCCGCGAAACCACGTGGAAAGCAGGCCCAGACCCGAAATCAGCAGAAACGCACCGCTTCCGAAAAACAGCGCCATCGACGCCTCGCGGCCCCCGCTGGCCGCGCCGGCGAGGCAGGCAGCGGCCAATCCCAGGCTTCCGAGGGCATATGCCCGTACCCGTCGCCCACCATCGGCGGACGCCACGTAAACGGTCCCCGACAGGAGCGCGCGTACGGGCAAGCGTCCCAATCGGCGGACCGTCATTCGTATAGATAACAGAACCACAAGCTGTGAAACCACATAACCCGCCGCCAGACTGAACCCGCTCACATGCAAGGCGAGTTCCGTGGTTCCAACAGCCGGGACCCACCAGGTGCGCAACCCGGCGATCATGATCCAACCGTACGCCAATCCTCCAGCAAGCCCCCCCAGGCCCCCAAGACCGGCCAGCCAGATCGCCTCACCCATAAAACGCCTTCTGATCGCCCCTGCGGTGAAACCCGACGCCATCAACACACCCACCTCGTCGGACCGCTGTTCCACGCCCAGCCGGAAGAGCAGACCCACAAGCAACGCCGCCGAAACAATCAGAAAAAGACTGAATCCACTGAACAGCCATCTGAAATCCGTCGAGCCCGAAGCAGCGGCCAGCCCATGTTCCCTCACCGGCTGAAATACCAGCCCCGCTGCTTCGGGCGAGAGCGCTTTGCGAAGCCCGGCCCGAAATCGTTCGGCGGAACGACGGATATCTTCTCCGGGCAGGGGGCCAATCCGGATGGACGTGAGATTACCGAATCGGCTCCGCCACAGACGTTGACCCGTCGCAGCCGACACGATGGCTTTGGGCGCGGCGCGGTAGGCGTCCCAATAGGCTTCGTCTACGGGCCGTATTCGCTTCAGATCCACCGGGAAGGGCGGGGCCCAGGCATGCATATCCTCCGCGTCGTGCAGGCCCGGAAATTCGGGAGTCAACAGGGAATCGGCGCCCAATCCTTCCATGGCAACGACGCCGGCAAGCCTGAATGTGACGCGCCGCGTTTTCAACGCTTCCTTCGGCCCGACTTCAAAATAAACCACGTCCACGGCGTCGCCGGTAACGGCGTGCAGGTCCTTCGCCGCCCAGGTATTCAGCAATACTTCCCCCTCGCCGGGAACCGGCGCTCCGCTCCCGTTTGCCAGTCGCAAATTCCCGACACGCCCCGCGTCCATCGCGGCAACTGTCGAATAGGGCAATGCGCGCTCCCCTACCTGGATCGTATTGGCCAGATAGGTCAGTATCGCCAGTCTCGGCATCCTCCAACCGTCCGCCAGGCCCAGGATCGTATCCGCCAGGTGGGGTTTCAGGAAAAACTGTGTGCTTTCAACGGCGAAATAATCGGCTTCCACCCGCATCGAAAGCCCCAGATCATCCAACGTTGCGGCCCGGGAGAGCCCCGCCCCCGGACCGCCGGCATCCTGCGTCCCCTTGGAAGCCAGGAGCGTATTCACACGGGACGGCAACCCCAGCGTTTCCTGCAGTACGGGCAGCGACACAAACGCATTGAGCGGCACATCCTGTCGTGCGCGCAAACCGAAACGACCCATTCCCCGGTCGGGCAACACACCCGTGAGTCGCACACGTACGGTCTGTATCGATTCTGAAACCTCGTCCCGCCCGAACAGCGATTCCCGGTGGACGTCACCGGGCAGCTCAAATGAAAGCAGGATCGCATCGCCCACGCGCGCGTTCAGTTCTCTCCTCAGGGACTCATTGGCGACAAATGGCGTCGCGGTCGCGCGACGGGCGAGGTCGGGCATTTCCATTTCGAACCAATTTTCGAATCGGGAATCGACACCCAGAATCCTCACGCGCGAGGCCCGGGCCCCCCCGTTCGCATGCACCGCCGATCCCGTGAGGGTCACCGCCGGCACAACGGTGAATTCGTTCCCCGCCGCCTCAATATCCCGTGCAAGACCCGCACGAAAGAAGCGTTCCGAAACGAGCGCATGGTCGATTTCGCCCAGCCGGTCCAGGGTCAGGTCCCGCAGGCTGTCGCGAACCGAATCGCCCACCAGCAGGGCCCCGGTCAGCACGGCGGTGGCCACGGCCACTCCGAGCATCACGGACAGATGAATTCGCCGGAAGAAGGTCAGACTTCGACGCAAGTTCCCTCCCGCAATTCAAGCCGGCGCTCAAACCGTGCGGCCATCTCCAGACTGTGCGTGACCCCGATCAGGATCGTTTGCTCCTGAGTATGCAATTCGAAGAGCAGGTCGCCGACTTCATCGGCCCGCGCCCGATCCAGGCTGCCCGTCGGCTCGTCGCAAAGAAGCAGCGACGGCCGGTTGACCAGTGCTCTGGCTACCGCCACACGCTGGCGTTCGCCGCCCGACAGGGCTGCCGGTCGGTGATTGATCCGATGCGCAAGCCCGACACGTTCGATCAGGGCCCGCGCCCGATCGGGGGCATCTCTCCCACCATCCCGGAACGCCAGCGTCGGAATCAGCACGTTCTCCATTACCGAATACTGGGGCAGCAGATGATGGTCCTGGAACACGAATCCGATCCCGCGATTCCGGAAGCGCGCCAGGTCCTTCTCCTCAAGGGTGTACGGGTCCCGGCCATCTATTTCCACGCGCCCCGACGACGGTTGGTCCAGCGTGCCAAGCACGTGCAGCAACGTACTCTTGCCCGATCCCGAGGGCCCGACAATTGCCGCGGACTGGCCCCGCGCCATCTCGAACGAGACGTCCCGGAGAACGGACACGTCCCCATAGTGTCTGGATACCCGCTCAGCCCTCAGCGTCATCCTCACCCTCCTCCGATTCCTGGATCTGATCCGCGATAAAATCGGGAATCGGTATGGAACGGAACGGCTCCCCCGGGGGACACAGGCAGAACACCGTGCTCAATCGGCCGTGGGCAATCAGAACGCCGTCCCGGAGAAACTCGAATCCGTACGTGATCGAACTCGTCCCCTTTCTGATTACCGTCATCCTGATATCGAGCACGTCTTCGAATCGGGCGGGATTCACGTAATCGCACGACGCGCCCACCCGGGGCCACCCGACTTTCCGCCCTTGCAGGACGGCCGTCACGCTGGTACCGAGCGAACGCAGAAACGCGTGCTCGGCCGCCTCCATAAAAACAAAAAACCGGGAAAAATGCACAATCCCGGCCATATCCGTATCCGAAAACTCTATTCTGCGCGTGGTGTGGAAGTCACATGGCATATCGTTTCCTCTCCGGGATTCTACCGCCCTGCCGGCGGGAAGTAGTCGGGCGAAGAGGTAACGCCCTTCGCGGTCGTCCACATATTGGAGCTCACGTCGCGCGATACGGTTTTCGCCTTTTGCTTTTGGCTGACAGCTGAAGGCTGATAGCTGATAGCTCCTCCGGCTACACGAACTGCCAGCCATCAGGACGCAGGCTTGAAGAGGGTTACCAGACACCCGCCCAGCGCCGCCATCACGATTCCCAACACGAACTGCCAGCTCAGACCGCTCAATCCGCCGGCGGGCGGGTGCATGACCATCGACACCACCGCGTTTACGATAGGAGCGCCGGCAAATACGATCGACATCACCACGGCAGGGGTGCCCCGGGCGCCGAAGGCCAGGAGAACGCCGAATGCGCCGATTGCGCCCACGGTGCCGGCCAGCAGAGACCATGTCAACCCGCGCGCAGGAAACGACCAGTCCGCACCCTTGACCCAGAGAACAACCATCGAACCGATCACGGCGGTCAATAAATAGGCCACGCCCACGAGCAGGAATGCCTTGTACCGCCCGTTCACGGGATCGGCCATTGCGATCTGTCCGGTATGCAGAAATATTCCGTACAATCCCCACGACCCCACTGTCATCGCGGCAAAGATCAACCAAGTCAGTCCTGATGACGAAGCCTGTTCGGCCGGCATAGAATCCATCCTTTCCTGTCCCGATTGCGGATCGTGTTGACGCCCGCCGGGATCAAACGCATCAACCTGCAACGAATTGTCGATAAACGCCAAGCGTGGCGTCGGCCGTGCACTCGTCGCTGAACGCCCGGCGCACAGCCACCCGACCCGCTCTTCCCAATGCCTTACGTGTCTCCCTGTTCCTCATCATATGTGACAGACCCGCCGTGAGCGCCGCCGGAGAATCCGGATCGACCAGGATGCCTCCTCCAGTGCGTTCGACCAACTCCGGAAACGCCCCGTGCCGCGGCTGGACCACCGGCGTGCCGTTGGCCAGAGCCTCCAGCACGAACAGCCCCTTCGGCTCACGATACGGCGCCGGCACCGACAGAACATGGATGCTATTCAGGAATTCGATCTTCTGCTCCCGGTTCACTTCGCCGCGGTACTCGAATACGTCGGAGAGCCCGTGGACGTCCAACTGCGCGGCGACCTCCCGAAAATACGTCCTGTCCCGTCCGCCGAGATATCCCGCCGCCAGGAGCCTCACGTTCTCTTTGCCGACCTCTCCTGCCAACCGCCGGAAAGCATCCGCCAGAAGATGCAACCCCTTTTCCGGTGCAATGCGCGCCATATACCCGATTGTAAACGGGGTTTCCGGCAACGTCCGTTCGCACGAGCCGTGGCCGTCGAGGCTGATGCCCAGGCGGACAACGTGGATCCGGTCCCGCGGCGCGCCCAGGTATGCCGCCATGAAATCCGCGTACCAATCGCAGGTCGCCACGAATGCGTCGACGTCGCGCGCCCGATCCCGCAGCAGTTCCAACGCCTCGTTGCGATACGGTTCGGTCAATGCCTCGAGAAAGATATCCTCTCCCTGAACGGAACACACAACGGGAACGCCCAGTTCCCGTTTCATCTCGCGCGCCATCCCCAGAAACATGGAATTGGACAGATGAACCAGATCCGGCCGCAGGTCGTCTCTCAACCACCGAACCAGCTTTCCGAGTTCTTTCTTCTGCGCCCCCAGTTCACCCTTCAGCATGGAAACGGTGAGCGCCCCCAGATCTTCCGCGCGTGTCGAACCGCTGAACCACGATAGAGATTTCAACAGCACGCGTCCGTTCAGGAGGCGGTCGACAAAATCCGGCGCATGGCGGAACAGCTTCGACTTCTGCTGCAAATAGACGTTGATTCCACCGTAGAACACCCGGTCGATGCTCGCATCGGGCTCGTCGGTCCGCAAGGGCGTATAGGTTGGAATCAGTGCGATATCCACGCCCTTGCGCTTGAGCGCGGCGGCCAGCGTATTGTCGTGAATGCAACTCCCGCAGTACATCCCGGCCGCGCCAGCGGCGATGTGCGCAACCCGCATTGGACGATCCGCCTTCAAATCATTCGCGAGAATCGAAATGCCGTCGCCCGAGGCCATCGTCCGGGGCCGGCATGCACGCCGGAACAACGCCGCAACGGTCAAACACGTCCGAAGACTTCGTGGACCGGAAGGCTGGACACGTGCCGGAATCGTCGGAACCCGGCCGTTCCGGCCAATCCACGGTTCGATACACCTGACGATCGGGATCAGACAGCGGACCCGGCGTAATGAGTTACGTCCTCGGGCAGATTGCACATCTGTCCCATCGGTTCGAATATTGGTGTGACGTCGTTGATGTAGATCCTGCCGCTCAGAATATCCACGATACCGTTCAGACACTCGGGATGCGCTTCGAGGAATCGGCTGAAGCTGAATTCCTTCGTATAAAATGCATACACGAGCTTTCGAATGGCTTCCATTCCGGGAATAAACTCGCCGCCCCATCTGCCGAGTTGCTTCGCCGAGAAATCGTCTTTTTCGAACGCCTCATGAATCGCGTCAGCCGCCATCTCACCCGATTTGAGCGCGAGGAACACACCGGAGGAATATACGGGATCCAGAAACCCGTACGCATCGCCAACCAGCACCCAGCCGTCTCCGGCAACCGAACGGGCCCGATACGAGAAGTCACGGGTCACTTTCATTGGGAACATCTGCTCTGCCCCTTCCAGCCGTTCTTTCATCGGCCGGCACTGCTGCAATTCTTCCTCGAAAATTACCTGCGGGGTTCCGTCGCGGTTCTGAAGCAGATGGTGGATATCGCCAACCACGCCGACGCTCTCTACGTCGTCGGCCAGCGGAATGTACCAGAACCAGGCGTCTTTCGTGCGGGTGTGCAGGATCAGCGTTGCCCCCTCGTCGATCCCCTGATCTCGATATCCGCCTCGAAAATGTGTGAACAGGGATGCCTTCCGCAATGCGGGCTCTTCCGTCTTGATCCTCAGTTTTCGGGAAATCAGCGCGCTGCGCCCCGTGGCATCCACTATCACGCGGGCCGACACATCTCTCACGCCGCCGTCCAGGGTTTTTGCCCGAACCCCCGTGGCGCGGTTGCCCGCGAAATGCACCTGGTTAACGGCCGCGCCAAGCTCCACGTGCGCCCCTTTCTCCCGGGCATTGTCCAGCATCATCTGGTCGAACTCGCTTCGCAGCACCTGCCACGTGATCGAACTCTCGTGGGGATCGTGTTTATGAAAATAGAACGGCGCCGATCCACGGCCCGTACCACCGAAAAACTGTACGCTGTATTTCCTCACAAACGCGCTGTTCTTCAGCTTATCCAGCACGCCCAGCCGCTTGAACGACCAGTAGGTTCCGGGCATCAGCGACTCGCCGATCTGAAACCGGGGAAATTGCGCTCTCTCGAGCAACAGCACACGGTGGCCGTACTCCGCTACCAGAGCCGCGGTGGTGCTCCCCGCAGGCCCGCCGCCGATCACAACAACGTCGAAATGATCCGAAGACATATCACCATTCCGCGTGAACTCAATCTCTATGGTCCGTAAACCGGTTCGCTTTCAATTCGTACCGGGGCAATGAGTTCCTGGTTACGGTCAGGACCCGCGCGCGAATCCCCAGGGCCCTCCTCAGTTCCTTCGCCACGTCATCTGCGACGGAATGCGCCGTTTCTTTTCCTGTCTCCAAACGAATTTCCATTTCGTCCAGTGAACGGCGCCGATGAACGTCGACGGCGAACTCGGTCACTGCCGGGAAAGCCCGTACCACGTTCTCGATTGAACTGGGATATACAATGACGCCGCGGACAATCATCGCTCCGTCGATGCGCCCGATCACGCCGCCATCCAGGCGGAGAAACGCGGACCCACACGCGCATACCCCCTGCGCCCGCTTCTTCACCCGGTCTCCGGTGCGATAACGGATCACCGGCATTCCCAGCCGCCCCAGGTTCGTCAGGACCAGTTCTCCCTCTTCGGCATGCGCGCCCGTATCGGGATCGATGATTTCGCAGATAAACTCCGCTTCGTTCACGTGCATGCCGGTTCGAGCTGCGCATTCGTACCCCCAGGCCCCGACCTCGGTGGCGCCTGCGTGGTCGTAGCACCTGGCCCCCCAAGCCGCCTCGATACGCCGTCTCGTGGACGGCAGACCCGCCCCCGGTTCACCCGCATGAATCGTGGTCCGAATGCACGATCCGGCTATGTCGATCCCTTCGGCCTCCGCCACCTCAGCCAGATGCAGCGCGTACGTCGGCGTACAGATCAGAACCGTCGCCCGGTGTTCGTTGACGGCCTGAAGCCGTTGGATGGAGGACATCGAACCGCCCGTAATGGCCATCGCGCCGATCTGCCGCGCACTCTCATGGGCCGTCCAGAACCCGATAAACGGTCCGAAGGAAAATGCGAAGAACAGGCGATCGGCGGGCGTCACCGCGGCCCCGCGATACACCTTCCGCCAGCAGCCGGAAAACCATCCCCAGCTTTCCGGGGTGTCCAGCCAGCGCAGGGGGTTGCCCGTGGTGCCCGACGTCTGATGTACCCGGATGTAATTCGCCAGGGGAAACGTCAGATTTGACCCGTACGGAGGGGTTGCGTCCTGGTCGGCCGACAGTTCATCCTTGGTCGTAAAGGGCAGACGGCGATAGTCCTCAAGCGACTGAACATCCCCCGGCCCCGAAAGTCCGGCCACTGCCAGCTTTTCTCTATAAAAGGCGTTGTCCGTTAAGACCGGGACAAGCACTTCGCGCAGGCGACCCAACTGCGACGCAACCAGTCCGCACCGGTCCGGCTCCGGGTTAACCGAACTCATAGCTCGACCTGGAAGGCGCTGTGTAACCCGAAAGGCTGCGCCGGAATCACCGACATGGCGCCAAAACCGCGTGTTTCATATTTGCGACCGGTCAGGTTCCTGGCATTGAGCCGGATGGTCGCCTGCTTGTACGTGTACGATATAGAGGCGTCAAGGGTCAATACTCCGCGAATTTCGTATTGGTTGTCCTCGGCGATGAACTGGCTTGCCACATAGCGGGCGCCCATCCCGAGCTCGAGCCCATTACCGGATGCCAATGCGGTCCAAAGATTCAGGATATGACGCGGCGAGAAGGCCGGCCTGTTGCCGGATCGGTCCACGTGCCGGAACGTCACTCCGGTGGCCGTGGGCACCGGTACCATCTCCGTGAACCGCGTCAGTTCGGTGTCTGAGTACGCGTATGACAGGAACACGTGGCATGACCCCACGGGACGGGCCATCAGTTCCAGTTCCATACCCCGGGACCGCTGGTCGCCGTCCTGTTTTGTCACGCCTGTCGCATCGGGTATTCCGATACCGTACTTCCGAAGATCGAAGAACGCAACAGTCGCATGAAGCGTTTTGTCGACAAGATATCGTTTGGCGCCCAACTCGAATTGCGTGCTGGCTTCGACGTCCCTCGGACCCGCCACCAGGCTGGACGGCGGCGCGAAAGCCCGGCCCGCGCTGGCATAGAAGGACAGGTCGTCCTCGGGCGACAATACGACGCCCGCCATCGGACTCCACTCGCTATATTCTCTGGCCGTTGCGGTTACTGGATCTTCGTACGTGATCCGATCGAATCGGCCACCGGCAAAGGCCTGGAAGAAATCCGAGAATACAACTCGGTCTACCACGTAAGGCGCAACGACACCGCTCGTGGCGTCCGCCCCGCGTGACTGGCCCGGCACGACAAAAAATGGCAGCGTCGCCGTTTCAACCGGTTCATACAGGTCTATATTCGGCAGGACCGCCACGTCGAGTGTAAACCTGTCCTTCCATTGCATCAACTCCAGGCCCGCCAACAGCGTATGCCTCGTCCGTCCCGCAGAAAAGGCAAACACGAACTCCAGCTGATTGCCCAGCACCTTCTGCCGGTCGTCGAGCAGCAGGAGTGTCCGGATCAGGTCAAGACCCCCGCCCGCGTTCGGATATGCACCGTTAAACAGCGTGCCGTTGGAGACCCAGGAAAAATCCGTGTAATACAGTTTGTTCCGCAGCGTCACACGCGGCGACAACCGGGACCGCAAGTCCACCCTCACACGGACAATCTCCTGATCGGATACGTCGAATGGAGACTGGTAGGAACGCGTGCGGGGCACGCCTGCCAATTGACCTCCCACCACCGGCAACCCCGAATCCGATTTGTATTCGCTGGTCACGTATTCAAAATTCGCCGTGGCCGTCGTCCTCTCGTTTCGCCAGGTTACCGCCGGATTCATCGCCCAGATGCCGCTGTTCTTGTCATCCCGGTAGTTGTCCGAAACCTGCCTGAGCCCGTTGAAGCGCAGGGCCATGTTCCGAGCGGCATCCGCCCAACCCGCGTCTATGCTACCTCGAAAATTCCGAAACGGCCCATAAGCGCCCGTCACCCCGAGCATGCGCTTGAAGATGGGCTGCTTGCGGCTCAGATTGACCGATCCGGAGAGTGGATTGCCGCCGTAGAGAAACGCTCCGGGACCTTTCAGTACTTCCACCCTCTCCAGATTGTAGAGATTGTAGAATGAAGCCTCCGGCTCGGAAGCTCCGTCCGTCAACACGAGCCCGCTGGACAACGAATCAAACCCGCGAATGACGAAAAAATCCGTCACGCCGAAGACGGTCTGGACGTTTACGCCGCTCACGTTTCGAAGCGCGTCGCCGAGAACAACACCGCTCTGATGATCGAACAATCCGCGATTGACCACGCTGACGCTGGCGGGTGTTTCGCTCAGTAGTACCGGTACCTTGCTCGCTACGGAACTGATCGTGGCAATCTTCTCTTTGCTCTCCGTGACCACGATTTCTTCGCCGACGTAAACGGGAAGGGCATCTTCGCCATCCTTGCCGGGCTTATCATCCGCGGCAAACAGGACGTTTCCAAACAGACACAGAAAAATGGCAGACAGCAAACCCGTTCGGCATATAGACATCACGCGATTTCCTCTCCACATTCCAATCTATCCGCCCGGCATGAGATCCAGGCAGACGATTTTACGCATATCCCGCACGAACACACGGCCATTGGCCAGGGTTGGCCCCGTCCAGCTTCGGCCGGAAAGCACCTGCACGCCGGCCTTCTCCTGAAATCCTTCAGGCGAAGCCATTGCCAGGGCAAGCCTGCCGTTGTCGCTTAAAATGATGAGATGCCCGTCTGCATAGATCAACGAGCCCTTGCCATACCCGCGGTGCTTCCATTGCTCTTTTCCGGTCCGGGCTTCTATACATTTCAGGATGGCATTGTCGAATCCATAAATATAGTCCCCGATCAACACGGACGTGCCGAAATGATTCTTCATCCGCCGGTTCTCCCACACTCTGGCGGCCGCTATTCCGTCGCTCCCTGCCTCAATCCGCAGTAAAGCTGCGCCATGATCGTAGCCCGACGAGATAAAGATCTGATCTGGAGGCACAAAAACGGGTGTGGCAATATTCAGATCGTACGAGGTCCTCCATGGGAACCGCCAATAGAGGGTCCCGTCCACCGGCGAAAGCCCGACCGCGGCTTCACCCGAAAAATAGACCACCTGCCGCACGCCCGCGAGATCCAGCGTAATGGGCGATGAATAAGACGCCACGTCGCTTTGAGACGCCCATTTGAGTTTACCGCTGTCTTTGAACAACGCGAGAAATGTGCCCGGCGATGTGCTCGCCTCCAGGAACAACAGGTCGCCTTCCACCAGCGGCGACGTTGAAAATCCGAACCGTGGGAACCGGCCGCCCAGGCCGTCGACCAGATCCAGGGCCCAGATCCTTTTGCCGTTTTCAACGTTCAACGCGTACAACCAGCCCTCCGCGCCAAGGACATAGACCCGTTCTCCATCTACCGTCGGCTGTGAACGCGGTCCGTTGCCCCCCTGCCACTCCTTGAAGTTCCCCCCGGTCCTGACCCGCCATATTTCAGCGCCCGATTCCTCATTCAGACAGATGACAAACTCATCGTCATCCGCGGCAAACATGGTGAACACCCGGCCATTCGCCACCGAAATCCCCGAAAACCCCTCGCCAAGATTCTTCTTCCAGACAACGCCCGGGCCGGCCTGCGGCCAGGCCTTCAGAAATCCGGTTTCCTGAGAGACGCCGGTCCGATCCGGCCCCAACCACTGCGGCCAGTCGGCGTGGACGGATTGGACGCCAGACAGGAACAATACCGCGGCCAATGTGGCAATTCCACGTACCATGCGTTCTCCTTTTCGGACCTGCACGGACCCTCCAGCGGCGCGATTGGCGTTCGTTGGTTGCGTTACCCGGGTTGAGCTTGTCGAAACGAATCTGTCGAAACGTGGTCATTGTACTTGTCGAAACGCCCGCGTTTCGCTACCCTTCGACAGGCTCAGGGCGCCGGCTCGGGGACCGGCTCAGGGTCCGGGTTCAGTGCCCAGGCACGCTACGGATCACATAGGCCGGGTTCAGGTGTACCTTGAATCCCTGTAGACCTCGTGATAAAACTCCGGTAGCAACTGGTCGACACGTAACAACCCCTCGCGACTCAACCTGACCTCCCGTGCATCGAAATCCAACATTCCGAAACCCCTCAGCCTCCCGTAGGCCTCGCTGAACCGCTCGAGGATATTCACGCCGAATTTTTCCTTGAAATAGCCGGTCTCGATCCTTCCGAGCTTGAGTTGGAGGATCATCTCGCGAACAAGACGCTCCTCGTCGGTAGGAACAAAGGACCTGTTCAGCGGCAACCGCTCCTGCCGGCAGGCCTCGACATAGGGATCCCACTGCGTGTGGTTCTGAAAGTGTATACCGCCCACGTGGGAAAACGACGCGACTCCCGCGCCGATCAGGTCCGCGCTGCGCCAGAGCGCGTCGCGATAGACAAACCGCTTCAATCGACCCTTCCTTACGAGCGTATAAGCGCTCGACGTCTCGTAGCCCGCGGCCTCGAACGCGTCAATCGCATGGTCATGCCACGCACGCTTCGTCTCCCAATCGGCCACACTCAGTCTACTCCCATCCAGGATCGACCTGGAATACGTGGTATTGAACGGAAGTTCCATCTGATAGATGGTGACGCTGTCCGGGTCCAGGTCAATCGTGCCCTGCACCGTCTCCTTCCATGTCTTCCAGGTCTCGCCCACCATCCCCGAAATCAGGTCCACGTTCACCTGCGCGAATTCCTGCGACTTCACCCATCCCATGGCCTCGTAAATCTCTTTTCCGACGTGCGCGCGGCCGTTCTCTCTCAGAATCTCATCGTTCAGGTTCTCCAATCCCAGGCTCAATCGCGTTACGCCGATCTCGCGAATGGCCTCCACCTTGGGCCTGGAGAGTGTACCCGGCTCGCACTCGAACGCCACCTCTTCGGCGCCGTCCCAGGTCATTACGGCTTTCAACCGATCCACCAGCGCCTCCAGGTGTTTTACACTGATATAAGACGGCGTCCCTCCTCCAAAATAGACGAATTGCAGGCTGCGTCCGGCAATTCTGGGCAGGCCGGCGTAATATTCCACCTCTCCGGCCAACGCGTCCAGATAGACCTGGATCTCCGAACTGTTGCGATCCGTGTACACCCGGAAATAGCAGAACTTGCACCGCTTCCTGCAGAACGGGATATGCAGGTACAGGCCAAGAGGCGCCCGCCGCGCCGACGGATCCACCGTGTGCAGCATATCCACGACCTGCGGGTTGTGCTCATCCTGCCAGAACGAATAGGGCGGATAGTTGGAAACGAACACACTGCCGACCTGTGTTTCCTTCCAGTCTTTCCTGGAGGTTGCAGGTTCCGGAACGTGAACTTGTGCGGTCATTTTTTCGTTTCACTCCCAAAGCAATAAAGGGTCCCGTCGGTCGTACCTATCACGAGTCTGCCGCCGGCCAAGCTGGGCGAGGCCAGGATTTCCGAGCCGGTTACGAATTCCCACTCCTTTTCGCCGGTATTCAAATCCAACGCCAGAACCCGTCCCCCTGTTGTCCCCACAAAAACACGATTGCCCGCGACCACCGGGGAGGAATCGATGCGAGAACGGAACGAGCGTATCCACAACAACGCGCCCGTGTCCGGATTCAGCGCACGCACCATTTTGTCCCGCCCGGCCACGATCACGCGCCTGTCGGTCACCGCTGCCGAGGCGTAGTAAGGATGCTTGCGGCTGGGATGCTCGTAACGCCACGCGACCTTCGCCGCCGACAGATCCACACCCAGGACCTGGTTTCCGAAATTACCCAGGTAGGCGCGTCCGTTGTGCACCGCGACACTCGACGCGACGTAGTCGTACACGACCACATTTGCGACTTCAACCCCATCGGCCACGTTCACCACCCGCATCAGGCCGTCGCACCCCGCGACAACCGCCCGTCCGCCCACGAGGGCCGGCGTTCCGTGGACGTATCCGCCGGTCTCCAATTTCCACAATAACGAACCGTCCTTCGTTGCGAGGCAGTAAAGGAACTCGTCATAAGATCCGAACAACACCCGGGCCCCATCCCCCGTGGCCGAAGAAATGATCTCCCCCCCTGTCCGGAACGTCCAGATCCCTCTCCCCGTTCCCGCCTCCACGGCGTGGAACCCGCCGCCGCCATCTCCAAAAAAAACAACGCCATCGGCAACCATCGGTGACGACTTGACTTCTCCCCGGGCCGTATACGTCCACTTCAATCCGCCGCGGTCCAGATCAAATGCATAGAGCTTGCCGTCCAGCCCGCCCACATATACCGTACCCCGCCAGATCGCCGCCGTGGACTCGATCCCCGTTGCCACCCGTGCGGTCCACGCCACCACCGGTTCACCCGGCAGCGCTCCCCGAGCAAGCCCGGTGGATTGCGCGTCGCCGCGAAACTGCGGCCAGGACGCCTCGCCGGCAACGCCGACGGGAACCGTTACGTGCAACAAGCAGAGGAAAAGAAAGACGTTCTCAATGTTCCTCGCTTGTCGCTTGACCCGAAACTCAATACGCCTCTTCATATAACGCCAGATATCCGGCTTCGCGGACCGGCCGCGGATTGAACGTTCCCGTCCACTGGTTTGCCGCCGCCGCCGCCAGCTCCGGCAGCCGATCCCGGCCAACCCCAAGTTCACACAGGCGTCCGGGCAGATTCGCCGTGTGTCTGAATCGGACGATCTGCTCGGCAAGCGCCCCGGCCGTCAACCCAAGTCCTTCGTAGAGCGCCCCATCCGTTTCCCCGTTGAACCGGATCACCGACGGAAGCATCGTGCCCACCGCGACGCCGTGCGTGATGCCGTACCGAGCCGTCAGCGGATTGGCGCACGCGTGCGCGGCGCCCAGCATGGCATTCTCGATAGCCGCCCCTGCGAAATGCGCGCCCAGGAGCATTGCGGCCCTGGCGTGGGGGCCTGCCGGCGGCTCCAACGCCCCTTCGAATCCCGTCGAGAGCAACCGCCACGCCTCCCGCGCGTACATGCGCGACACCGCGTTGCGCCGGGTACACACGTAGCTCTCCACCGCATGCGCAATGGCATCGATACCCGAAGCGGCAGCCACATGTGTTGGAACGCTCGACGTGAGCGCGGGATCCAGAATGACGCCGCGAAACCGTGCCTTGAGGTCTCCGCAGGCCATCTTCTCGTGGGTATCCGGCGTGGCGATCAACGCGTAGGACTGTGCCTCGCTCCCGGTTCCCGCGGTAGTGGGAATGCCGATAGACGGCAGCATCGGGCGCTCCGCCCTGCCCATTCCCCGGTAGTCTTCGATCCGCCCGCCGTTGGTGAGGATGAAATTGATCCCCTTGGCGCAATCCATCGCGCTGCCGCCCCCCAGGCCCGCAATGAGACCGATGCCGCCATGCGCCGCGGCAACCTCCACCCCCGCGTCCACGTGAGCCGTTGTGGGGTTCTCGCCCGCCCCGTGGAACAGGAAGACGTCGCGGGATCCACGCCGCAGCAACGCCATCGCCCTGTCCGCGATGCCCGCGTTGACAATTCCGGGATCGGTAACGAGCAGAGTTCGTCTTCCACCGAGTCCATCCGCCAGGTCCCCGAGTTGCGCCAGTGCGCCTTCCCCGAATATCACTCGCGGCGCAGGATGAAGGTCGAAGGGTTCCATCCGAATGATTCTACGCTCCCCGGGCGAACTGAAAGGCCCGCTGCCGGTAGAGATGTTCGAACAAATTGCCTTCGTGAGGCTGGTCCCAGGAAATCCGGTTCGTGGGAATCGGCCCGAGGTTCAGTCTTTCCACGTGAGGTGAACTCAGCAACTGACTGATCAAGGCTTCATCTTCCGTCAACGCGGTCACCACCAGGCTGGGCCCGATCCGGTTGTGCACCTCCGACTGCGGCACTTCGACCACGCTCGCGTACGGGAACAGGAACTCCGTATTCGCCAGCGGGTGTTCGGGAGACTCACACCACACCAGCGTGGGATTCAAAAACGTGAGGCCGTCTATTTCATCGAGCCGGTTCCGGCGCAAGTCCGCGGTCAGGTCCTTTGCGCCGCCGTTTCCCAGGTGCACGTCAATCGTATTTGAAACCTGAACCGCGGCCGCGGGATTGGCAAACGCGGCAAGCTGCGCTTCCGGATCGTCCAGCGGCCGGGCGCCGATCTCCGCGAGCCGGCACGCGAGCGCTTCGGCAATCTCCCGACCATGCGCGGGTGTCCACACGCCCGAAGCATTGATGCACGACCGACCGCCGTTTGCAGTTATCGAAACCAGGATCACATCCAGATAATCCTCCCAGCGGTCGACCAGGTCTTCACCAAGAATCACCTTGCTCCGGCCGGGGCCGTGAATCGACACCCGTGGATCGTTGCGCCACGGCGCAACCGTGGCCCCTCCGCCGAACAAAAGGGAGCGCCCGCACCGCAGAAGGACTTCGTTGGCGCCGGCGTGCCCGGTCGGATAGATGCCGAACGCTTCGACCGGGCATCCTGCGGCAAAAAACGCCTGTGCAATCCGATACGGGGTCCAGGGATCCTCCCGCCCGGGCTTCAACACCAGGGGCACCTTCAATGAAATCGCCGGAACCCAGAGCGAATGCACCCCGGGGGAATTGCTGGGCAACACCGCGCCCAGCGCATCAGTCTGGCACAGATAGCTCAATGGCCGACCGCTTTCAGGGTTCCACCCCCCATCCAGAACCGACAGATCCAGGTCACGCGTCAGCCCGCCGAGCACCGCTTCAATCTGGCTGCAAACCAGCCGGATTTTTCCCATGTTCGACCGGCAAAGGGCTTCCGGAATTCCCGTTGTCCCCGACACCTGGCGGACATAATCCTCGGGAGATTGCGGTTCGTTATCCAGCGGCAGAACCGCATCCGAGAAAAACCGGGCAGCCCTCCGGGTTACAGTTATAAGATCGGAAACGGTCAACGCTTCCAGGTTCCCTTTGTTCGCCGGCGCGGCGTTGAGATCCCTCGCGATCAACCCCGGATTCGCCTGGCTCACCCGGACCAGCGGTTCTCCGGTCCGGACGTGCGGAACTTCCTGAACGTCCAGACTCGTATAGGGCTTGCCTGCCCGCAGAACCGGGATATGGGCCACGCCACCCTCCTCGATCATCTATTTAGCTTGTACCCTGAGCCGCTCCCTGAGCCTGTCGAAGGGTCGGCGAAGTGTCACGAAGTTCACCCAACGTTGCAGCATGGGCCCGTCGAAGGGTAGCGAAACGCGGACGCTTCGACAGGCTCGGCGCAAGGAACGTAGCGAGACGGGTTGAACCGGCGGATGAATGGAGACGTAAATCCGTTTCCGGACACTAATATACCCCGACGACGACCGACTCCTGCAACTCAGAGAAAAGGCCCAGATTTCGTACCCCGTCCCATGGAAACCTTTCGCTGGGTTCCGCCCGCTCTCCCTCGTCCCGTTCCAGAAACCTCGGCATGAAGAATTCTCGGGTCAGGGTTGTCAGCATCACCCTGCCAACGGCGTTGTATGCCACCGGTTCGTCAGGATTTTCGGGGTCCGCCAACTCGATAACCGCCCTGGGCACCGGCGGATAATAGGTAATGGCGTAATTGTCCGCGGGCTCCAGCGGTTTGGAATAAGCCAACCCCATCAATGTATTTCCGTACGTCGGCACAAAATCGATACCGGGAACCAATTCCTCCCTGGCGAATCGGTTGAATTGCGCGTCCATCTCGGTCCCGCCGCAGAAAATCCCCGATATCCCGACCTTTTCCAACGAAATCTTTTCGCAGATCGCTTCGAGAAGCTTCGGGGTTGTAAACATACACTTCACATTGTCGTTCGCCCGCAAAATGGTCAGCGCCTGGTCGATCACGTGCGCTTTGTAGAGGTCCAATTCCTGGAGCGCGCCGCGCACGATCAGCTTATTCACCCACCGGGGATCCAGGTCCACCAGGAAACAGATCCCGCCGCGGATCTGGCACAGATATTCGACCGCCAGCCGCAGCCGCCTCGGTCCCGTGGGACCCAGCATCAGCCAGTCCGCCCCCGTGGGAAACGTCTCGTTTGAAAGGTGCCTGCTGAACATCTCATAGTCGATCTGGAAGTCGTCCTGGCTTATCCGGTATTTCGGCACCCCGGTGGATCCGCCGGTCTCGAAAACATACGTCCGCTTCCCTGCGCTTCCTCGGGGTATCCACCGGCGTACGGGTCCGCCTCGCAGCCAGTCGTCCTGAAAGTGTCCCAGAATCTTCAAATCCGCAAATCCGCCGATCTCCCTTCGCGGATCGAAATCCAGCCGCTCCGCGAATTCCAGCCAGAACGGGCAGCCCGTGTCCGGATTGAAATGCCAGGCCACGGTTTCCCGCACGTGGGCATCCAGTTCGTCCCTGGCCTTCCTGACGCTATCGGCAATCGGCATGTCTATTCCGACTCATATCTTAAGTTTCGCTTCGCCACGCATCCAGGGGATGCCGACGATCTGAGAGCGGCAACGCGACCCGGCGCCCGCCTTCCCTGTGTGACTGATAAATGCCCAGAATCATCTCGAAAGCCGTTCGGCCGTCTTCGCCGCTCGACGGCGGATCCGTCCCTGTTTCAATCGCTGCCGCCATCCGGCGGTACATCCTGGCAATGGCGTTTCCGTCCTCCGATTCGCCGGACACGACGGGCACCCAGTCTCCCTGTCCCCCGGGCAACCCTTCCATGGGCCTTGGAAGATGCCAGAGGGCATGCGCAACGCTGCCTGACGCACGGACCGACAGTTGCCCTTCGGTACCGATAACGTCCACACCGTAGTTCTCGCTCATAGGCGCCTGGAATCCGAGGAAGTAAATTTCTCCCAGGATACCGCCCTCGAAGCCGTATTGGGCCGTTGCCCGGTCGCCCGCTACAGGGCCGGAATCGCGGTCCCGCGGCGACATCTCCTTTGCTTCCATGACGTCGTTGACGTCCGCCAGGCGTCCCTGATAATGGACGGTACCGGAACACCACGTGGGCGCGCCGCCGAAGCGCATCATCATATCGGCCACGTGGGTTCCCATTTCCGTGAACTCGTTACCGCTCCGGCGCCCGCTCTTGTTCCGTCCGCGCACGAGCACGACCTGACCGATATCCCCTCTGCGAACCATGTCACGCGCGGTCAATACTGCTGAACTCACGTGGCTCTGATGGTTGACCGCCAGCCTTGCGCCCGATGCGCAGGCCGCCGCAACCATTTCGTCCGCCTCGGCGGGATCGATGGCGATCGGCTTCTCGCAAAGCACCGATATCCCGCGCTGCAGCGCCGCCACCGCGGGCGCGCGATGCCCCCGGGTCTGGGTGGCCACAACGGCAAGATGGGGGCGCATTTCGTCGTACATCCGCACAAAGTCCGAAAAACGCGATGACACCCCGTATGTTTTTCCTGTCTGTTGGAGCGCTTCGGCAAACACGTCACAGACACCCACAACCTCGAATTCGGGCATTTCCCGAAGGATGTTCAGGTGCTGGCGCCCCATCCCTCCACAACCCACAAGTGCCACTCGATATTTTTTATCCATCGGAGGATCCTTTTCCCAGAGAATTCGTTTAGTTGCCTTTTACCCAGCCTTTCGGCCGCCACGTGGACAGGGGATTCTGCCGGTGGCACTCCTCCATCACCGCCACCTGAACGGCGACCTGCTTCGGCGTGATATACAGTGCCGCACCGTTCTGCAGGACGTCATATAAATGATCATAGAACGCTCTGGACATAAACGTGAACGCATCCTTCTCCTCTTCATTTGGCGTCCACGTCTTCTCCGTCCAGGGCAGTTCTTCGCGGCAATAACTCGGTCCCGGAAGCGGGGATCGCAAGAGCCGCTGTTCCGGCGCCGCCTCGGGATCGAAAAAGCGCCAGCGGATCCCGTCGGATCCGCCCGTCAGCCCGCCCCGCGTACCGTAAACGTGATACATATCTCCGGAATAGGCGTCGCACGAGGAGATCTCCAGATCGACCGTGGGAGATCCTTTCCGCCGCAACAGCACGTTTACATGATCCTCCGCGTCTCCCCACGTATTGGTGCGGTCCATGATGCAGTGCACGGCGGGCTTTTTCCAGTCCAGCAGACACAGGGCCTGGTCCATCGCATGCGGCCCCGTATTCAGAAGGTTACCGCCTTTGAATTCCTGCAGCGTCTGCCAGTCCCATCGGCGCGCGAACCCGTTGAACGCAATCCGGATCTGGACGATTCGCCCCAGCACGCCGGAATCGATCACCCCGCGTATCTGCTGAAATTGCGGTGCGTATCTCGACTGCTGAAACGGTGCGAACACCCTGCCTGCCCGCCCGGACGCCGCCACCATTCGCCGAAATTCCCTCGTGCTGGCTGCCAGGGGCTTTTCGCAGACGACATGATGACCTGCACCAAAGGCTTCCACGGTACTTTGTGTATGCAGATGGCTGGGCAACGCGTTGACAATCACGTCGACGTCCTGCCGCGCCAGCAGGTCCTTATAATCAGCATATGCATCACATTCAAACTCACGTACCGCGCGGTCACGACGGTCCCGCAGCAGATCCGACACGGCTACAATCCGATATTTCCCTGGCGACCGGGACAGCCACTCCGCATGGATATCGCGGCCGCTGCGTCCCTGACCGAGAATGCCGACCCGAATACGCCCCTGTCCTGCCATCTTCCCGACCTCCATAAGTTGGTTAACGTCTGCCCGCTCCCGGGCTTCCCGCTGCGCATTAGCACCCGGACCGGTCGTCCCCGCCGACCCACTGTCGATCGGTGTTTAGCGGGATTCCCCGGCTTTCAATCGAACGGGACACCCTCATCCCCAATACATCGGCCGCCGGGCGGACACCGCACGAATTCCACCGCAGTTTTCGTTATTCTTCTCCCATTTCCGCATGGGACAACGCACCCAGAAAATAGGGAACACCGAAAAACAATAAACTGATGTACATCGGACTCATTTCGACCGCGCCGTGGCGTTTCGGGTCGTCCCCCCAGTACTGTCCCGCAATCAGCGTCTTCAAGACCGCCTGACCGATCTCCAGGTATTTCCGGTTCTCCGTCATCCTGTACGCGTAGCCCAGGTGCCGGCACAGGACGCCGCCGTACCGCTGTTGAATGGCGTTGTCCGCATTCAGTACTTCCGGATAACCACAGAACCAGTCTACCGCCCGGCGGTAGACCTCCGCCACGTCTTCCCGATCGGTGAGGCGGTGCAACAATTCCAACCCGACCAGAAGATAATGGGTCTGATACCCTTTCTGTTCCGAAACCGGCAGGACCCGGTCTACCGACTTCGCATCCCCTCTCAGCTTACGAAACTCGGCGTCGGTGAACGGCGCCGCCGTGCCCAACTCCACGGCCAGCGTCGTGCCCTCCGTGGCCATGCCGAACGGCCTCTGGTCGGACAGCCGGTCCGCGGTGGAGATCTGAAACCGCTTGTGCCAGCTTCCATCGTCATTCTGACCCCGCGCAATCGCCTCGTACACGGCAAGCGCACGCGTCTTGAACCGCTCCTCGCCCGTGACTTGGTACACATAAAGCAGACCGCGCATTGCGTTGGCAATGCTGCGCAGGCTGAAACTGAACGCCGGGTCTTCCGTCCACCGGTATCGCAACAGAAACTCCCCGGCCTCACGAATCACCTCCAGCGTCCGAAGGTCACCCGTCAGGTAGTAATAGTCCATCCAGCCGTCCAGAAACGTGTGGGACGCACAGCTCTCATCCCCGAAATGGTCCACGCTATGGCGGAAACAGCCGCCCACCATATAGGGTCTGAACGGGTGGTAGTGGCAGGTATCGACGTCCACCGAATGCCGGGTCATCGCTTCGCCGAGCAGAAAATGCCGGGGGTCGCCTGTGCGCATGTACTGCACCCAAACTCCGTGCCTCGGATCCCACTCGCTGTTGCACCAACCCCACCGGCCGTAAAATCGCCAGTCGTCGGTGCCCTGATCCCACGCCACCAGCGCATCGCCCCAGTCAAGAAATCCGTACCAGGCGCCCAGTTCGATATTCCGCTGCAGCCAATCAACGAAGGCCGCCATCATCCGCTCGGATTTCGGAAAACGCCCTTCGACAAAGGGTTGAAACCCGCCCGTGGCTTCACCCTCCGCCATCGATACCGGATCCACGGATACGTGCGGCGCCCGGAGCCAACCTCTCAGGCGCCCGGGGACGCCGTCGCTGTCCGACGTCCGGTAGAAACAAGCGAAGAACTCGGTCGTTTTGGAAGTGCCGGTACCATCGGCATAGACCCCCTCGCCTTCATCCCACGCCACGGCCTCCGAATACCGCTTTAAAGAAAGGCATTTCCCGTCGGGATCCTTCCAGCAATACACGTCGATCCCACCGCCGGTCCCGGAAACGCCAAGCGCTTTCGGATATTCCTCGGGCATATGGCGCAGACCGACGCCAACACCCACCCGGCTGTCTTCGCAGGCGATCCAACCCTCCGTGCGGTCACCTTCGGCAAGTGTTCTTGTGCCCTGGCCCTGACGCCGGTCCAGACGAAAATGGTTGTGGAGGCGCTGAGAAAGCAACAGCGATTCACCGGCGGCCGCCACACCGGCGATCTCCCGGCTCGCGGAAATCCGGTAATTAACGGAACCCGAGAGCGAGACCGGCACTCGCAATGCGATTTCCTCCACTTCCGTCTCTCTCGGATTGCAGGCGGCAACCACGGTGTGCAGCACGCGTAACTCGGTTCGGCCCGCGTAGGCGTAAATTCGCGTCACGAAACGAAACGGCCGATACCCCGAATAGTGGTGCATCGGCAGATCGGCCTCGAATGAGCCTTCACACCGGATCACGGCCCTGATCGGGCCGGCCTCCTCCACGCTCACGTCGTACACGGCCTCCGCGAGAGACGCCCGGCAATCGCCGCCCATCCCATAGATGTACCGCTTCCCCTCGTCGTCCAGAAACGACTCGCGGATACGCACCCACGCGTCCCCTCCCAGGCTTGCGACTTCCTCTTCCGACGTAAACTCGCCGTCCGGCTCCATCCGCCCCAGCGCCACGTTTTCCACCAGAGAAAACCGGCGGCGATGCACCTCGAACCGGAGCGGGCCCGTACAGATGATCAACCTTTCGTCGGCTTCCTCAACGCGCACCTCATTGGCCGGCTTAACCCGGTCTCCACTCTGACAGACCGTATACAACGACTTGCCACCGGGCGGCACATTCGCCTGGAAGTCCGTGAGAACCCACTTCAAACTCCCGTCCGGCCACCGACTCAACACGCGGAACTGTGAGGATACCGGCCGGCCGGCCGCATCTTTCACCCCCAACAGGGTCGGATCCTGAACAGCACCTCTGGGAATCGGGACCCCCCTCGTCACCGGCCAATTGCAACGCGCAACGCCCTCAGATTCAACCACCCGCAACTTGATTGCCATTCGTTCCTGCATGTGCAAATCCCTTTCCGAAGGATTCCTTCGCGTTCCACGCTTCATCGGCAGCCTTGTGAAGTCCACGGCTCAGGCGCGGAACGAACATCCGGTCCTGAATCGCGTCGATCCTCCTCTATTGTTCAGATAGATATGGAATCGTCAACGGGCCGTCCGGAAGCACCGCCACCCGTGCGTCGCCGCCAATCGCCCGGATCTTTTCCCGAAGGGTTGCGTCAAGATCTGCCACGGCGTCCAGTTTGCACGCCTCGATATCGCCCCTGTCCATACCGGAATAAACCCCGACTTCAATCCGCTCGAGGATGGCCGCCAGGGTCTGCGCCTGCCACTGGTCCAGGATGGGTTCCCGGTCGTGTACCGCCTGCATGACGTCCCGCGGCCGGTCTCCGGTGCGCATCAATTCGGCGAAGTTTCCGTGATCCGGGACCCCGTCGCTGCACTCGCTCGCGACAAGCACGGTCCCGCCATCTTCCACGATGCGGGCGGCCGCCGACATGCCCTTGACGGCCTGGTACAGGTTCTGATCCAGGGGGTATCCGCTGTTCGAAGTCAGTACGACATGGAACGGCTTCTCTACGGGCGCCATCGAGGCCGCCCTCGCGGACACACACCCCAGTTGATGGGCCGCCAGATAGTCCCCCACAAAGAACCCCGAAATCGCCTTTTCCCCGTTCAGCGTTACGTTCACCAGGAAATCCGGCGGGCAAAGCGCGACCGCTTCGCGGACTTCCCGTTGCAGGGGGTTCTCGTTGAGGACACCCCATGTACTCATCGGATCCGCAATCAGTTCCGACCGATGCAACCGATAAATCGTCTCAATTCCCGCCACTCCAGGCGCAACGCCCTTTGGCCCGCCCGAAAAGCCCGCGAAGAAATGGGGCTCTATAAATCCCAGTACAATCCGCTTGTCCGCTTCTACATACGCGCTATCCAGCCAGACGTCCGTACCACAGGCGGACTTGCCCAGAAACACGTTTTTCGATGCGTCGTACGCGTTATGATTCAGAATCCGCAACCGCCTGGAGACCTCGCTGCCGAACATCCCCGCGATTTCTTCATCCGTGTTTGCCCGATGCGTCCCGTTTCCCAGCAACACCGTGACATTCTCATCGGGCACTGGCAGAGCCTCAAGAATCCAGGGAATCAACTGCCGGTTGGGCACCGCGCGGGTACCGTCGGACGTCACAATGACGACCCTGTCACGGGGTGAAACCAGATTGCCGAGCGGGTCTGACGCCACCGGATTCGCTACCGCTTCCCGAAAACGACGTTTCGGGTCAGGCATCGCCGCCGCGAAGGATGGGCGAATCACGTCCCATTCGGCCAACGCGGGGTCGGCGCTGATGGACACACTGCCGTGGCCAAACGCAACGTCGACCCGATATTCATCCGTGAGCATAAGGATCTCCGATTTCAGCGGCTCCAGACCCGTTTCCCGGCACCCTCTGTCGCCAGCGAAATCTACGGCCTCCACATCCCTTTGTCAAGCCCGGCAGTTCGTCCGGAACCCACGACGAACCCACCTCGCCCATACCTACTGATATAGCGACGGGTTGTCCGAAGCTTACCCGTGGAAGCGGGTGTGCGGGCATCAGTCGATCCGCACCCGCGCCGGGTGATTCAATTGACATGCGAATCGCCATACGCTATATTCCGGATACCCGGTGTCAGGATGTCAATGAGGCCGAACGGGTTACGGTGCAGGCAGTTCACGATTCACTGTCTGCGTTACGTCGTCACGAGTCAAATCGCATGTCGGAAACGATCATCGTCGTGCCGTGCTACAACGAAGCAGGCCGTCTTCCGGTTGAGGCGTTTCAGGGATTCGTCAGGCGGACGCGTTGCATCAGGTTTCTGTTCGTCGACGACGGCAGCACGGATGCCACAGACGGGGTCCTGCGCACCCTGCGGGCGTCGGACCCCGAATCCTTCCACGTCCATACCCTCGCGGTGAATTCCGGAAAGGGCGAGGCGGTACGGCACGGATTCCTGAAAGCATTTGAATCCAACCCCGACTACGTCGGATTCTGGGATGCGGACCTTGCGACACCGCTGGAAGCCATCCTGAAGTTCCGCGACGTCCTCGAAGGCCGGCCGGACGTCGAGATGGCCTTCGGCGCAAGGGTACGTCTCTTGGGAAGGTCGATCAAACGCAACCGGTTGAGGCATTGTCTGAGCAGGTTGTTCGCGATCACGGCCTCCTTATTTCTTCGCGTCGACATTTATGACACACAATGCGGCGCGAAACTTTTCCGGGTGACGCAGGGCCTGGCGGCCCTGTTTCAGGAACCCTTCGTTACTCGATGGATTTTCGACGTCGAAATCATCGCGAGGCTCATGCGCGCCAGAACGGGCACGCAGCGACCACAGGTGCGGGATATCGTGTACGAGGTCCCGCTTTCGGAATGGCGCGACGCGGCCGGATCGAAAATCAGGTTTCGCGATTTCGTCATCGCCATATTCGGAATGGTCGAAATCTTTCGAAAATATCGATAAGGCTTCTGCGATTGCCGACACCACAATGTCAAGTTTAAAAGAAAATCGGAGCGCATACGCGCTCCTTATCTTCATCCTGATTGCATCGGCAGCTTTGAGGTTCTACGGGATAGGCTGGGGAACCGATCCCGAAACCGGCAGGTTTCACGCCTTCCATCCCGATGAACGTACGGTTGTCGAGAGCGCCGGGCTGGTGGGCGTGGAAGTAACCCGGGCGGTCACTGCCTATGCCAAGGGCCCGGCGTATGTCCTGTGGGTCCTGGCCAATGGCGCCGGGTTCGTTACGGGTATCGAGCCGTTCGATAAAAACGACAATCGATCGGTGCAATTCACCCACCTCGTGGGTCGGGGGATCTCGGCCACGCTGGGCATTCTGACCGTGTGGATCGTTTTCGCTATCGGCCGCCATCTGTCCGGAATCCGGACCGGCGTTCTCAGCGCGGCTTTTCTGGCCTTTTGCGCCGGGCACATCCAGCAGTGCCATTTCTATACCGTGGACGTGTCTCTTGCGTTCTGGACCACCCTGGGCGTCTACCTCATCCTGAAGCTGCCTTCGGACCGCACCCGTCCCTACCTGGTCTGCGGACTTGTCTGCGGAATGGCTGCAGGAACGCGGCTGATGGCGGGAATGCTGTGCCTGCCTTTTCTGCTGGCACACGTTTGGCCGGCGCAGGCACGGACGGAGACCGGCGAAGTCCGGCGCGGGAAACGTAAACGCAGCCGCAGGTGGCGGTGGTTGGCGGCGGCGGCGGCCGAAAGGGTCTGGCGCCGTCTGAAGCCGGCGGTTACGCCGAGAGCGCTGTTTTGCGGGGCGGTCGTGGTTGCGGTTGTGGTGGTCTGCGAACCTCTCCTGCTCACGCCAGGAGAATTCTTCAGTTCGAAAGACATGAGGAATTTCCTGCCCAGCATGAAGATAGCGAAGGGGCAGACGATCCGGATCTGGGGGCTCTACGATTTCTCCACCACACCCTATTTGTTCTTTATCACCCATCTATTCCGGTACGCGCTGGGAACGCCCCTTGAAATCGCGGCGCTGTGCGGTGTCGCACTGGCCATCCGGAGGAGGGAGCGCGGCTGGTGGGTGTTGCTGGCCTGGCTGGCGCCATACTTCCTTATGGTGGCGGGACTCCACACCAAGCCTGTCCGTTATACCACACCGATGCAACCGCTGATGGCGGTGATGGGCGCGTGGGCCTGCCTTGAGGCCGCGGGTTGGCTGCGCAGTCGTCTGAACCAGTTTTGGGTCTATGCTTTACCCGTGGCGCTTGTGGTTATTCCCACAGCTGCCTATGGGATCGCAACAACGCGCGTCTATCGGTCCAGCGGCCGTTTCGAAGCCGCTGGATGGATAAAGCGGAATATCCCAGAAGGGGAACGTGTGCTGGCCGAGCGGGGCGGATACCCCACGTCCTGGATGGCGCCGGCGGACCGATACAGGCGAAAGCTGGACGAGGCGGCCTGGTTCCTATATGCCGATGGCAACCTGCCCTACGAGGCACACGTCGAATTCATACAAAACCGGCTTGCGGGCGTCAATTGGATTGTCCTGATCGAAGAAAACCGCATGCGGCCGTTCATGAAGGTGCCGCAGCGATACCCGATCGGTCACACCTACTACAGTCGACTGGCCGATGAGAGCCTGGGCTTTGAACGGGTCGCGCTGTTCAAAGTCGCCCCCGAAATTCTGGGATACACGTTTTCCGAAGCGGACGCCGAACCCACCACCACGGCATTCGATCATCCCAGTGTTGCAGTGTACCGTCGCACGAGTGCGAACGTGCAGGAACTGCTCGAGCAGTGGAAGGCGGAAGTCCGGACAGACCCGGCGCTACCGGACAGATACGTCCATGCCGGCGTGGTCGCCTACCATCGGAAGGCCTGGAAGCGGGCCGAGAGCGCGTTCCAGCGCAGCCTGGAAGTGAAGCCGGAATTCGCGCTGGGACGCCTGTTGCTGCGCGAGGTCTATCTTGCGGAGGGCAGGAACGCGGACGCGAAGAGGGAACTTCGCAGGATCGCCGATTCCGGGCTGTCGGCCGGGGCCTACGTGGGCCTGATCCGGGTGGGCATGGCGGAAAGGGGGGCGAAGTACCTGGCTGGATACGTGGAACTGACCGCGAAGAAAAAAAAGAGCAATACCGTCCTGTTGCATTACGGATGGCTGATCGAAAAAATCCGCGCGGAACTAAGCGCGCGGCGCGAAAAGTCAAAACAGCCGTCGCAGAGTAAAGCGCCGCCATCGAACTGAACCGTGCGCGACGGACTACTTCCTGAGCGTCACGTTTCGCTCCTTCCCGCCCCCATACACCACCCGGACCGTCGCCGTCCGATCCCCCGCCGATGCCTCGACTTCCGGTCGATCTGAAGCGTCCCCCACGTGAATCGCCCACAACACCTCGATTTCCCGGCATGGATGAAACGGCCCGAAACTCCGATATTCGACGCTGACCCGATGGGGTCGATACTGATTGGACTCCGTGTACATGCTGGTCCGCTTCACGTCGCTCATCCGCCAGCATTCCATGTGTTCCGGAATCACTCTGGACAGCGACAACGTCACGCCGTTCCGCCTGAACCCGGTTAGCCGCTCGTCGCCGTACACCTCGGCCCGGTGATGGAACAACCACTCCAGCAGCCGGGGCTCCTCGGACGAAATCCGGTCGTAGACCAGAACCACGTCAGGTTTCAAGAAAGCCAGCGTGCGCAGATATTGTTTCAGTTTCCCGCCGTAAGCCGCGGTCGCGTCTCCGACGGCTACGTCCACCTCTTCACCACGCTCGAAAGAAACGATCCTCCCTGGATAGTCGGCCCCGTAACGCTGACCCTCGCCGTCGACCATCACCGTATTGTGCCCGATCGTCCCGTTTCCGTCAAAATTCCACCGCTCGCCCCCGTCGCTGTCGAAAAACCCCAGCGCGTGGCCGTACGGCCAGATACCTTCGTCGATCAACAGCCGTTCCCCCCGCGAGGTGACGACAAATGAATTCGCGTCGAGCTGTGAGTGGCCGACGGCGCTCGAACCCGATTTGAGGCCCACAAAGGTCGCCTGGTCGTCCCACCCGCTGCGCATCGTCACCACACCGGTTGTGGGATAACTTCGCGAGGTCTCATTCGGAATCGCGTCTGCCAGCGATGGATCGTCCCAGATCAGGCGCTCCACCGTCGTATGGTCGCTGGCCCTGGCGGTTCGCGCCCAGTCTCCCCGCCTGTTCAGGTTTGCCAGCAGCAGCAAATAGTCGAGACTGGATCCAAGGGAAATCCCGTTATCGTTGAAATTGTATACCTGTCCGTCGGGCTCGGTCACGTGAACGATATAGTCCCCCGTTTCCCGCAATGCCGGATGCTCGAACAGATTCACCGCTCCGCCCGTTGCCCGACGCAGCCCGACGCCGAACTTCACGCCGTGCCCCAGAGTGCCCAGCCAGTATCCGGGCCCTTCCGCCCAGTCCCCTTCCGGCGGAACGAAATCCAGAATGTCCAGGCACCCTTCGAGCGCCGCCCGCAACACCGCGTCGAAATCCGAAATTGCCTCCGCACACGCGATTGCAGCTGTACCCATCTCGCCGCAGCACATGATCTTCCAGTTCCAATGATAGTCCGGACTTGACCAGTGCGCATCCTGATTTCTCCAGGTCTCGAGAAACCGGGCGACCGTATACGCGTTGATTCGCTCGGAAATCGACGCCACCGCGTCAGCCGGCCAGAGTTCCGAACAGAGGTCCATCGTCGAACCGATTGCCGATGCCACGTTCAGCATGGCGTGGTCACATCGCATGGGGCGGTGAGGACGCGCCACCCACTCCTCGGGCGGAAATGAGAACATCACCTCCACGCCCGCCAGCGCCCTGGCCGCGAATGCGTCATCTTCCAGTATAAAGGCGGCGTTTGCCAGCGACCGGAGCGGCGTCTGGCAGAAATACGGAAGCTCCGGGGCGGCGCCGAAGAGGTCTTCATTCTCAGACGCGGCTCTCGCCTCTTTGACAAGCCTGTCCACAAATCCCGGTGTCGCGCTCGCCCGTCGTCGAACCTCCGCGACCTCTTCCGCGCCCAGCAGGACTCTCGGCCTCGTCTCCCGCGGCGCCACCGTTGCGTTTTCCAGTTTCGCGAGCAGATCTTCTGAGAATGGTTTCATTCGTGTACTCCCTGGTTAGATTTCAGTATTGCAAGGGCCAGACCGTTTTCCCCGGTCGTAATAACTTACCCTCCAATGGCCACCTCTTTGCCCAATGACGCACGACAGGTCTTCGCTTCATTGAGTTTAATCTTGCGAATGTCTCACCCCTTCGATGTCGCAGCAGCCGATGCGGTGAAACATAAACCACGCTACCTACTGCGAGATGCCCAGATCCCGATGCAGCGTCATCGAAGAAACACCCTTCAGGCTCGTCACACACAGATAAATGCCCCACACCCACTTCTTGACAGGCAGCCGCGACTTCGCCATTACCGTGCCCGTCCTACAGCTAAAATACGACCTGCAATCATTGCAGAAATATGGCACCGGCGTGCCGCTCTTAACAACCGACGTGTTCAAGCCACCACAATGACCACAGCACCGCTCACCATCAGGCCAGATCTGCAACTCAAACCAACTCACCGCAGACGCCTCATCCGGAAACATCCCAGCCGACTGCAAAACCGAGATGCCTTCACGATCCGACTTTCCCGGTGCCATATGCCTCTCGTCCGTCTGCCCCATGACAACCCCCTATCCTACAAGTGCATAACTATATGTGCACCAATAAGATACGGAAGAACGACAGCAATGTCAAGTACAAGTCGCTGGATTCGAGAGAAACAAAAAAATAGCCTGTTCGCTGTACCCTTCACTTTAGTAAAGGGTGCCTGAAGAACAGGTTACAGCCGAACGACTCGTGGGTTCCTACCTTTTTCTTTTCAGACTTTCATAAAAACTGCTGCGGGTATCCACATGGACAAACCGCCCGTGGCCCTCATCATCCGTTTGAACGGCTATCCGATAACCGGAGGACAGCCAAAACTTGACAACATCCGAACGGGATTTTACTTTCTCCGCCTTTCTGCCTGGCGGTATTGTTCCAGATTCTATCTCTTTGACCAAATCTTCGATGTTTTCCTGAACATGACGAGGAAGTTTCTTAACAACCTTCTGCAACCTCTTGCTCGGATTTGTGAGTTTTATAGGCCCGAACAAAACTATCCTCGAAGTTTTCGTATATACTCCTCTGCATTTTCGCAAACGTCCTTCGACCAAGGCTCCTGCACTCCAGCATGAATTCCAACATGCCAGCGAAACTCCTCACAAACACCTATAAGATCTTCGAGAGAAGATACAAGACCGGAAATCTCTTCCTGGCTCACACCGGTGATGTTCTTGAACGTTCGATACTCCGAAATACATTCCTTCGTGGTCTCTACAAAAACATCAATCTCCGTCATCACACGATCAACATCCTTGAAATAGGAACTGATCACAGACGGATCTTCCTCCACCTCTTCAAGACGATCTATATAAAACTGGGTCCAGCTGTCTACCTTCTTCCAAAGAGAAAAGTGACCTTTTCGGCGAGTCTCAACATCTTTGGATAATTCAGCCCCTCTCCGAGTAGCAGTCTTCATCTCGGAAACACCTAACGATGCCGGACGGGCCACACCGCTATAAGACGACAACATCTCCGTCACAGATGTACTCGACATTATCCTCTCCTCTCTAGAAAAACCCCTGAGCAATAATACTTAAATCTTAGACCTTGTCAAGGTTTTCGTTGAAATTCTCTATGACAACCCCCAATATAAAGCTCCAAGACAGATTTCCAAACGGACAGGAGAACAGAAACCCCTGTCAAGTTAGAGTTATTAGCCCCTAAATTGTTGATTTAAAGAAGCATACGATTCACATCGACCCACGTTACCGGGTGTTTTTCCAATGTCGTGTTCAACCAATTTGGTTCGTGCAAATGTACCCGATTTGCACTGTTAATGATCGCCCATATGCGGCCAATGCGGGATCGGCCCAATCAGGCCACCTGGTTACAATTGAGGGTTCGGAATTCCGAGTCACGTTTCTGCCTTCTGGCTGTCTCCCCGACATGCAGGAGGGAAGAACATGGCAAACCGAAGGTTCGAGATGTATCAGTATCGCCAGATATCGACGCGTATGCGGTTGGGCGAGTCGGATCGTGCGATCGCCCGTTCTGGGTTGATGGGTGGACAGAAGACCAGAAGCGCCTTCACCGGTTCTCACCCAGTATATGGGCAATAGGAATGGAACGAGATTCAGTACTGGGCCATCCTACCCCATTCATCCGGGTGAGGTGGTGAGGTTATATAAGGAGTTGTATGGGACTTGAAAAAATGATATTCCGATTCTTCTGCATAACCTGCTTCCTCACTCCGTCCTGCTCCAAGTCCCAAGACCCTACCAACCAGACTGCCATGAAAATTGGCTTTTTGGTTTCGGGCAATCGGGCTTCGTACGCGGACGCGGCCCAGTTGGCTGTAGATGAGATCAACACCAACGGTGGGTTACTCGACAATAGGACATTGGAGCTCATAACGCGAACCGATATTGAAGATGCTTCAGTAGCAGTTCAAGCTGCTCAGCAGTTGATTCAGAATGATGAGATCTTTGCGCTCCTGGGTCCGAATCGCTCTACCCATGCGGTTGAAGTGGGGCCGGTTGCTCAACGCGCACAGACACCAATGATAACGACCGGCGCGACCAATCCCAGTGTGACTAACGCCGGTGATTTCATATTTGTGGCGGCCTTTGCAGACCAGTTTCAAGGTGCCGTCCTCGCCCGGTTTGTGTGGGAAGATTTGAACAAAACTACAGCGGCGGTCCTTACCTTAGAAGGAGACGTTTATACCGAAGGTATTTCGATGTTTTTTATTTCTCATTTCGCGGAGTTGGGCGGAACAATAATCGCCAATGAGGTCTACACCCAGGGAGACACTTTATTCACCGTACAGCTTGGGCGAGTATCCGCAGCGAGGCCCGAAATATTCTTCATTTCAGGTTTGGTCCCGGATATGACTTATGTTGTTCGCCAAACGAGAACTCTGCCCGTGCTAACTCCCCAGGGCGAGCCCGTGATACTCCTGGGCGGGGATGCGTGGGACAATCCAGTATTCTTAGATGAAGTGATCGCGGAGGTCGAAGGGAGTTACTTCAGTGGACACTTTTCCGCGGAGTCAACTGAACCAGGCGCGCGGGCGTTTGTAAGGGCGTATGAGGCGGCCTATGGCCGGGCCCCGACGGGGATGCGGTCAGTTGGGACGCTATACGGTTGCTCTCTGGGGCTGTAGAACGGGCCAGGAGTTTTGAGGGAGCTTTAATTCGGGATCAACTGGCGGCAACGCAGAATTATCGAGGGGCGACTAAGATCGTACATTATAACGCAAACCGACACCCGACCAAGAGTGCAGTGATATTGACGGTTAAGGACGGGGAGAGACGATTCTTTAAGGAGATTGAGCCGGGCGATTTGTATAGATATTGAGCCCAGAGCTTCGGCCCTGGGCTGTTGAAGAGGTGGAGTCTTATGGAATCTTGGAGGATGATAGCCTGGCTAATAACCATCGGCGCAGTGATTGTAGTCTTGGCTTTTTTGATTATTCCGCCGATAGTTTGGTGGGTCTATAAACGGAGCACATTTCCCTTTGAGGAACGCTATCGAACCTTCTGGCCCAGGTTATGGGCAAGTTGGATTGATGTCCTGGTATTGATGCCAGCGGCTCTACTCTTTTCGTACCTACTTCATCCGAAAGTTTCATTATGGGAGACCGCACGTTGGATGTTGGTTATCGTCTATATCATAAATCAAACCTATTTCTGGTTCTACTCAATTTATATGCATGGTCGATGGGGTCAGACTGTAGGGAAAATGACCACACGAGTAAAGGTTGTTGATCTTAAAACAGAAAAACCTATCTCTTATTTTCAAGCCTTGCTTCGAGACAGTATCCCAATTTTAATCTCACTTCCGTTTAACATCTATGTGCTCTGGCAATTGATAATTGGTTCAGAATACCCCACACCTTCACCAAATCTGTATGATCCGTCTACACCGGCCAGTGGGATCGCTTGGGTACAATTTATCGCTGGGGTTTGGTGGTTCGCCGAGATTGTAACTATGCTCACGAATGAAAAGCGACGGGCCTTACATGACTTCATCGCAGGGACGGTTGTGGTGAGGACGAATGTGGAGGAAGAAAATGCTGAGTAAAGCTAAAAAGGATGGCCGGTGTTTTCATTGCACCCAGGAGAACCTTTACTTTACTCCGTGAGGAAACCCGACACGAAGATTGGTTAATCCCAATGTTGGTAGTGACAGCGGTAACTATTGTCGGGGGGCTTCTATTATTCGCCGGATGCTTTAGAACAATCAGTGCATGAACAGCTTCTATATATCGAGAATATTGCTAAGAAAGATTGGCCAACGAGACTCGCATCGCCGTGAAATCTGCAATAAGGGCCTTACAAAAAAACGATGAGCGAAGCAACTTCAATGTTTATCGCGAAGTACGATCCGAGGGAAAGAGCCGCGACGCCGGACAGCGGAACCCAGGCAGCACGTCGCCGCCTTCAAGGTCGTCCTCCGTTCCCAGCACTTCAACCTGCTGTTGCGACCGGTAGACGTGGACCATGCGGGTTTCGGGTTCCGCCAGCCAGACCAGGCGGGTTCCGGCGGCGAAGTACTCGGCGATCTTGACGTGGACGTCGGCGAGGCGGTCCGAAGGCGAGATCACTTCAACCGCGAGATCGGGGGCGAAGGGCCAGTAGCCTACGGGGACGCCCGAGGCTGGAACGCGCGATGCCAGCACCACGGCGGCGTCCGGGGCGCGCACCGTATCGGGATCCCTCTCCAGGATGAACCCTGTCTCGGCGCCGCAGCAGACGCCGAGGTCGTTTGCTTCGACGTACTCGTCGAGCAGGCGCCCAATGCGGACCGCCAATGCACCATGGGCGCCGCCTGTCGGGGTCATACGAGCAAGTTCTCCTGCAACCAGTTCAATTCGACCACCGTCGTCCTGCAATTCGAACAACCCCTCGGCGGTCATGGGTGAACGCGGAGCGAGAATGGCCATTGAAGACCTCCTGCGGTTCGGAACTCGGCAGGTTCGGGGACTGAATCGCTATATTATCGATTCTCACGGCTTGGATCAAGCTCTATTTTTTTAGCGTATCGCCGTTCTCGCTTCGAGGGCAGGACCTGCCTGCAGCGCAGGGCACTGCGCAGGCTGGTGCCCTCGATCCAGTCAGGACCCTCTGTCGTTCAGAATACCACCATCCATCGCGGAATAGAGACCCTTACAGCGGACACACCAGTTGTCCGTCCAGCAGTTTGTGATTTTCGGAATAGTCCACGGGCACTTCGATCAGGTGCACGCCACCGGACTCGAGGCACCCTTTGAGCAATCCGGCCATGTCGTCCGTTCGTTCCAGCCGGTGCCCCCCGGCGCCGTAGCTCTCAGCGTAGCGCACGAAATCGGGATTCCCGTAATCCAACCCGAAATCAGCCAGACCCATATGGGCCTGCTTCCATTTGATCATGCCATAGCCGTTGTCCCGCAACACCAGCGCCACCAGGTTCAGGCCCAGGCGCACCGCGGTCTCCAACTCCTGTGAGTTCATCATAAAGCCGCCGTCGCCGCAGACCGCCACCACGTCACGATCCGGGTGGAGCAGGCTGGCAGCCATGGCGGAGGGCAGACCGGCGCCCATGGTCGCCAGGGCGTTGTCCAGCAAGACGGTATTCGGCTGGTGGGCGCGGTAGTTGAGCGCGAACCAAATCTTGTAGACACCGTTATCGAGGGCAATCAGCCCATCGTCGGGCAGCACGCTCCGCACGTCGGCCACCAGCCGCTGCGGCAGTACCGGAAAACGGTCGTCGTCATCTCCGGCGGCCAACTTCCCGTCGGCCCACTCCTTCACTCGAATGAAATAGTCGAACGACCAGTGGGGCTGGGGCTCGATCCGCTGGCAGATCTGCCACAGGCTGTTGCCGATGTCGCCGATCACCTCGAGTTGCGGAAAGTACACCGGATCGACCTCAGCGGAAGAAAAGTTGACGTGGATGACGTAAAGGCCCCCATCCTGCATCAGAAAAGGCGGCTTCTCCACCACGTCGTGGCCCACGTTGATAATCAGATCGGCCCGCTCGATGGCGCAGTGAATGGCATCGCCGGAAGACAGTGCCGCGTTCCCCATGTACAGCGGATGGCGCTCGTCCACCACGCCCTTGCCCATTTGCGTGTTGAACCAGGGTATGCCCGTTATGTCTATGAACCGGGCCAGCATATTTGACGTTCGCTTGCGATTGGCTCCTGCGCCCACCAGCAGCAACGGCCGGCGAGCATCCTCGATCATGGCGACGGCCCGTGCGACCGCCTTGGCCTCCGCCACCGGGCGCCGCACCCGATCTCGGGGATAGAGATGCGCCACCGCCTCCTCGGCCGCGATGTCCTCGGGCAACTCCAGGTGCACGGCTCCCGGTCGCTCCTCCTCCGCCATGCGGAACGCCTCCCGCACTCGCGGCGGAATGGTCGCGCCGCTGACAATTCGGGTGGTGTACTTCGTGAGGGGGCGCATCATCTCAACCACGTCCACGATCTGGAAGTGGCCCTGTTTGCTCGACTTGATGGGCTTCTGCCCCGTGATCATCAGCAGCGGCATGCCACCCAGCTGGGCGTACGCCGCCGCGGTTACGAAATTCGTCGCCCCGGGTCCAAGGGTGGACATGCACACCCCGGTCTTGCCGGTGAGGCGGCCGTACGTAGCGGCCATGAAGCCCGCCGCCTGCTCGTGCCGTGTGAGAATGACGCGAATGCTCGAATTGCGCAGCGACTCGAGCAGGTCCAGGTTCTCCTCGCCGGGGATGGCGAAGATAAATTCAACGCCTTCGGCCTCGAGGGCCTTTACGAAAAGATCTGAGGCTTTCATTGTATTCACACTCGCGGTGATACTTCTTGTCGCCCTAAACCCGGCTGGGCTGAAACATTGGTCAAAAAGATTCGGCCCCCTGGTCTTAGGAATAAGCCCAAGGAACCGAATTCATCCAAAATAATAAACTTCAATTGACAAATCAACTTTAAAGCCCAGGGGCACATACTCCCCTGGGCTTCTTCTATTGACAACGAAACATCAGACATTTAGACTTGCTAATCCACAACTTATAGTGAAAGGAAAAGTAATGATCACTGTCTTGCTCTTGCTACTAACAATTCAACCTGTTGAAGCTAAATCCAAAATGTCACAATTTCAGTTATACACCAAATGTCTTGGGGTGCATCTCTCGATTGAAGAACTCCCAGACAATGCAGAGCGGATTAACTTAACAAAGGAACATATAACAAACATTGTAAAGAACAAATTACAAGCGGCCCGGCTATATGTGCCCAGGAGATTTACGGTCCGCGAAACAGAGGACATCCATCCAATCTTATACGTTCAGGTTAATACATCCAAAACTGCTTTTAGTATTGGAATTGAATTGCGGAAAGTTGTGTTAGATAACTACTCCGGGTTGAAGGAATATGCAGTTACTTGGCGCATAGGTGTTCTTGGTGTGCACGGACGAAGAAATCAATTTATCCTACGTATGGTCAATAAATATACGGATGTATTTATTAAAGAATGGCGCAAGGTCAACAAATCAGAGTGTCTTGAAAAAGAAGAAGTGGTTAAGCCAGGTCAAGGGCCTGTGCAACCACCTAAGAGAATTCGCTAAGGGGAATCGTGATGAATAATAAGACTCAACTAACGATTGTTCTATTCGCCATTGTCTTTACAAATTGTAGTTCAACCACCAGGGCACTTAAGGAGCCCCCGTAAATAAAGCCCGAGGAAATACGTTCAAGAAAATTGAAAAAGAATGACAAGTGCTGGCAAAAGTTGGATAGTCCTGCTGATTGCTATTTGTATAGGACTAATCAGCCAGATAGAGATGAATCCTACATTTGGTCAGGTGCCTGCCTGGGCGGTGTGCCTCACGGAAAAGGAGTTCTTAACTGGATCTATCGCAATGCGCCCCCGTTCCCAGGAAATCCGTCAACAGTGATGGAAAGAACACATATAGGTCTTAAGCATTATGGTCAAAGACACGGTGAATGGTTTGAGGATGGTCACGATGGGAACTATGCAGCCAAAGAGCAGTATATATATGGAAAGCTGATAAGTCGTTTTATGCGAGGCAATGAGGGTTCTTGCACGGATGTTGTGTATGATTCTTCGGGAAAAGTGTTAGGTATCCGTAATAAAAATCCGATATTTTGTAAATGATTCTCATCTATTGGGGGGGAGGAGGATCTATAATGACAACTTCAGTTATTGGCATATTGGTAGGAACAGGGCTCTTTGTCGGTGGATTCGTTTTTCACGATATAAACTACAAAGAGGGGGGCAGCGCCTATCATCTGTATGATGGACACAGTAGAAGGTATATTATAGGTTCACCTGTGAATAGTGGACGAGAAGACCTGGCCTACGTTGCCGGAACAGTAGGGGCGGTCTGTTTGGCAATTTCTGTCAAACGTGCTTGGAATCAGCGTAAAGCCAAGTCACCGACAAAGTCAGATCGGGCCTATGGAAAATTTCGCATAATGCATGACCTAATCACTGGCGGAACTTTGTGGATAGTTGGTGGAAATCTGCATGACTCTGTATGGAAAAATGATGGTCTCACAAGCACAAAAACCCTGGAAGACAATTATGGAGGGAGGGGATGGAGGCCATATCAAAACTGGAGTCATAACAAACAAGAGCACTTTGGCTACGTTCTTGGTTCCGTAGGCATGGCTTGGTTATCATTGTCAGCAAAACAAGCCTGGACTCAGTGGGAACCCCACCACCTTAACCGCGCCTATGAAAAATTTCGTGAAAGGGTTTCTCAATGAAAATCGCAATTCTTGGAATACTCATAGGAACCGGAATCTTTACCAGTGGATTTATTCATCACGACATTAACTATGACAGCGACCTTTCCTGGAATGACGATACTCACGAAAATGTGGCTTATCTCGTCGGTACAGCAGGTGTAATCATCACAACAGTTGCCGTAAAGCATCTGCTGAATCAGTATAAGCCCAAAGTCCCGAAAGAACTGCGACCTCTCAGTAAGTATTCGCATCAGTAACCCTGCAACTGCTCATTGGATTGGGACTTTGGGAAAGCGGACTGTGGCTTCATGAAATGGGAGAACTAGACGATCAAATCAATATCATATATTATGACGGTAATATGTATCGCCACAAAGACCGCGACGACATCCGCGAGCACCTGGGCTATTTCGTAGGTGCATATGGAACCACCCTTTTTACGCTTTCGGCTTATCAGATGTTGAGCGCCAAAGGGCCTCCCAAACCGGCCCAGGATCTAGACCACGCTTTCGGGGCTTTCCGGGCCGGGCTTAACCGCCCGTCACTGAATGACCCTAAAACGTGGTCTAAGGCGCTCAGCCAGGCGAACAGGTAGTAAGTAGAAAAAAAATACCCCCGGCCGGATACTTAGTCCGACCTTAGAAGCTAACACAAGGCCCAGGGGGGGAGCAAGTCACTATGTTAAAATTAAGTTGATGGAAGACGTGAGGAGACCGCCCAACACCCCTTCGTTTTTCGCCTTTCCTCACTTCTCTTCGCCATGGAGGCAGGCGCCACCGGGGTCAATTTGCCGTTCACGGTTACGATGTTTAAACAACCGGACGTTTATGCAATCTTGCCAGCCGCTCGTCAGTCCAACCGTTCCAGGAATTCGTCCAGCCACTCATCGGGGCCGCCGTGCCCCGCGAAACCCCTCTCCACGTCCTCATCGGTATGGCAATCGGATCCGCCCGTGGAGAACAGCCCGTGACGTTCGCAGTATTCCCGGTATTTCGCCGTGAACGCCGGCGGCACGCCGGGATGGGCGCATTCGATCCCGTCCAGCGAACACTCCAATCGCAGCGCATCCATCCGTTCCACGTTGTCTTCCTTGAAATAGCCGAACGGATGCGCGATCGCCACCAGCGCACCCGCCTCCTTGACCGCCGGCATCGCATCCTTCACGTGCGGATACGGCGGAAACCGCGTCGCCGCGCCCGCTCGCGCCATCAGATCCCCGTAGTCCTCGATCCGGTCGATGAATCCCCGCGCCACGCAGTACTGCTGGATCACGCCGCCCTTCACGTGAGTATTTCCCTGCACGTCGACTGTCTTCGCGGGTCGATAGGACCCGAGCAGTTCCAACCGGTCCGCATCCGTAAAACCGTATCCAATCGCCTGCAGGCCGGTCGAAATCGCCGAGCCGTAGTCCCGCTGCCAGTCGTGATACGCATCAAGAACCTGCACCATCGCCGGGGGCAGAACCGCGGGAAAACCGTAACACAGCAAATCCACCGATCCGATCGACGTGGTCATCGTCAATTCGGCCGATGGCACGACGCGTATCTCCGGGTAGCGTTGCGAGATCTCCAGCACCTCCGGAAGCGAATCCAGCACGTGGTGGTCCGTAATGGCGAAGCAGGAGACCCCGAGTTCCCGGGCGCGTTTGAAATGGTTCTCCGGCTGCGCAAGAGCGTCATAGCTCCAGTACGTGTGCAGGTGCAGATCGTAACGTGCGGTCACCCCTTCGTTGGCCATTGATTTGTCCCTTGTTTTATTGGCGAAGAAACCGATCCAGCACATTTCTCACGGTCCCCTGCAGCTTGCCGTCCACGATCAGACTGCCGCCGAATGCGATCGATCCAACCGAGAACACCCCGCCCCCGCCTGGATGGTCGTAATACGTCATATGGGCTCCCCCGGAGCCGTCCCAGTCGTACGCTTCGTCCGGATAAACCGCCGATTCCCCATCGGACATAAAATCCAGCGGATTGATTCCCCTTGCCAGCACTGTGATGTTTTCCGGTGACCATTCATCCCGAACCTGGTCCGCCTCCCATCCGCTTGCGGCGCCGCCGTTGATGCCCTTTTCGCCGATCAGATCGCCATTCTTCAGTCCGAGGCCCTCAAATACCCAGTGCGAGGCCGTATCGACCCTGTACGGCGAGAATGTCATATATCCCGGGCGCACATATCCCACCCCCAGCACCGAGTGCTCGGGCCGCCCAACGTTGCGCCAAAGCCCGCCTTGCTCACCATTCTGGTAGTGCGGCTTTCCGTCTTTCCGGATTTCCATGATCCGGCAGGTGGAATCCCAGGTTACCTTCCAGTAGACGCCATTTCCCGAAAGATACAGCAGGCACCCGCCCGCGTCCAGCCAGGCATCCAGGTGATCTCGCATCGGCTCCGACCAGTACTCACTGTGCGTATTGATCACAAGGACTTTGTAGTCGGCCAGCCAGTCCCATCCCTGGTGCAGATCGGTGTCCGAATACACGTCCACCGCGTAACCGCATTCCTCCATCCAGTCCAGAATCCACATCTCGGCCCGCAACAGGTGGCTTCGGCCCTCGCCGTCGGGGGATGCCGTGGGCATCGGCCGATCCAGGCTCAACGTTTTGGGCTGGGGCTCGCTGTAGGCCGACCGGCCGCCCCATCCGTTGTAGGCGTGCCACGTATTGGTGGACGCGAGCACCGCCACGTCACCCTTCCGGTGAAAATAGGGTTTGACAACAAACGGAACGTGAAACCTGACGCCTTTTTCGTCCGTGAATTCCGCCGTATAGATCCAGGAACGCGTCTCTTCCGGCACAATCCAGAAAAAATCAGACTCCCAATTACATCCGTTCTCCCACGCCCATTCCGGACAGGCCTGCATCCTCCCGCGCAACCCCTTCAACTCACCGATCCCCGCGGCGGTTTTGCCCACACGCTTGAACGCCACGTCGTAGGTCTTGGCGAACGTGGTCATCCGAAACGCGACGTTATCGTCCGGCGATGCGCTCAGCCGGGATGCGTAACCCTGCATTCTGGTCACGTCCGGGGGCGGATGCACCGACGGCATGGTGCAGTGCGAGTTCCGGGTGTCTTTCTTCATCGCTGGTCCCCTACCTGTACCGGGCTTTTATCGCCCTTCCCCGCTTTGCGCTCTTCGCGGCGAGGTCCAGAATATGGATCGGCCGCCTGGCCCATTCGGGAGTGATCACCAGCGCTTTGCCGCCCGTCAGATGCTCGGCGACGTTCTCGTAGTATGCTTCCCATTGGCTGGTCATGTTGGCGCCTTTCGTCACCACCCGCTGCTCTCCCAGTTGCCGGATCATTTCGTAAGTGCGTCCGTCAAAGACATAACTGCCTCCGGTACCCGAGATCTCCAATTGTCCCGGCCTGGGATTCGCCTCGAGCGAAGACACCGTCAGACTCAGCCACGCGCCGTTGTCGAACCTTACCACCGCGCACGCCACGTCCTCGTTCGTATCGTCCTTCCACGGCGTCTCTTCCGCCCAGAAGCCTGTCTTTGCGAACCCCGCGACCTCGACGACGTCCGCGGGTATGATCTGGAGCGCGTACTCCAGCAGGTGCACCCCCCAATCGTACATGATGCCCCCGGAAATCGACCGGCTGCTCCGCCACCAGTCTCCCGGGTGACCGTATCCGCCGATTCGCGCGTCGACGCGGTAGATCTCGCCGATTGCCTTCTCCTCGTGGAGATGTTTCAGCGCTTCCAGAACACAGCCGTCCCAGTGCCGGTTATGGTACGCGGAAAGCAGGAGATCCCGCGCCCCGGCCTCCCGGATCATGGCGTCGCATTCAGCGGTCGTAATGGCGAACGGCTTCTCGCTGATCACGTGCCGGCCCGCCCGCAAACACTGCAGGGCCAGCTTCGCATGGGTGTTGTGCGGCGTAATCAGCACCACCAGATTTACGTCCGATTTACTCAACATCTCCGAAACAGAGCGATATTGTTCGATTCCCGGGAAATCCGTCTCTGCCGCGGCCAGCCGCGCCGGATCCGTCTCGGCCACCGCGCAGGGCGTCATTCCCGCTTTTCGCATATCCAACAGGTGGCGCCGGCCCATTTCGAAGGCCGCACCGTATCCGACCACACCTGTCCTGACGTCCGCCGCCCGTTCGAATTTCTCCATCGATTGCCCCTCAACCGTGAATCTCAATAACGCACCAAAGATGAGTCCCGGCATCTGGACACGCCGGGACTCCGCTGGTCTTCATCGCGCACGATTTGTCATCCGGCTTTTGTGAGTAGGAACGGTCACGGCCGATCTGCCGTTCGCCGACAGCGTTCAGGACCCGTCGGTCGTGTCCGGCGGATTCCCGGCCCCGTCCTGAGGTCCGCCCTCCGCCTTTTCCGGGTAGAGCACGAAACGCGCGTAGTTCTCCATATCGAAGTGCTTCTGTGCCGCATCCCGGACAATGTCTGACGTGAGTCCGTTCACCAGGTCGTCGTACGCCAGAATCTCAACGGGGTTCAGACCATGCCAATAGTTGGACGACAGGGACCTCAGCCAGAATCCGTTTTCCTTCAACGAAGCTTCCCGACTGCGGCGATCCCCCTCCTGGACTTTTTCGATATAGGTATCCGCTGCGCCGAACTGTTTGAGGCTGTCGATCTGGGCGAAAACCGCCCGGGTAAGTTGCTCGACGCTGTCGGGCGCGCAGCCGAAGTCGATCCGGATCCGGTACCGTTGCTCGGGATAATGGGACGTGAACACCCGCACCCCCACGCCGTAGGTCCCGCCCATCTCCTCCCTCAGGACCTCGCGAAGCCTGATTCGGAGTACGTCGATTGCCGACCCCAGGTTGTAACGGTTCCTGCGGCTCCATTCGAAGGGCCCGGTGAAGACGATCCGGTTGCTGCTCTTGGGTTCCAGGCCCCTGTGGACGGTTTTTTCAATAACGCCCCGGGGAGGCCGCAAACCCACGTCGCGCCAGGTCTCGTTTCGCCGGGTCGCCGGCAGCCCGCCCAGGTAAGTCTTTACCAGGGGACGGATGCGATCCGGATCGATGTTGCCCACAAAAAAGAAGTTGAAATCGCTCGCATCGGCAAACCGATCCTTGTAAATCTCCAACGAGCGCTCGAGATTCAATTCTTCCAGCAGCGCTTCCGACCACACCCTCGCACGGTGGTGGTATTGCGACATCGTGACCTGAATCGTATCGCCGAATGCCGCCGCCGGGCTGGCGCTGCGGTTTTCCAGCGATCCGCGGATGCGTTGAACGTAGGCCTGAAACGCGTCAGGGTCTTTACGTGGCGCCGTGAATGTGAGGTAGACCAGCTGGAACATCGTTTCCAGGTCCTTCAACGACGCGCTGCCCCGGACCCCTTCGCGAAGTCCCTGGATCCAGGGCGATACGCGCACGACCTTACCCGCCAGTTTCTTTTCCAGGCCGATCGCGTCGAAGGTTCCCAGGCCGGCTTCCTGGACGACAGCCGATGCGGTCGCGGCCGCGACATAGTCCTGGTCCGAGACCAGCCCGTGCCCGCCGGGGCTGAATGCCGTAAACAGCACTTCGTCGTTCTTGAAGTCGGTCGGTTTGAGCACAACGCGCACGCCGTTCGCGAGCGTCCACTCCGTCACACCCAGTTCGGCTATTTCCTTCTGCGCGACGATTTCGGCGGGCTGCGGCGGCGTTTCGATCAGCGGGCGGCCCGAGACCGCGTCTTCGTACGGCTCGATCGCCTTCTCCTTGACGCGCGCGATTACCCCCGTCAGATCCGCTTCCGACGGCATCGGGGCATCCGGCTTCTCCGGACCGTCGACCAGCACCACGCGGTCGCGGTCGGTAATCCAATCGCCCGCCAGGCGGTTCACCTCGGCCAGTTCGATGCCGGGCACCACCTCCTGATACATCTTGTACTCGTACTCGATACCGGGAATCGGCTCGTCCGTCAGGAAATGCCGGATATACTCCGATGCGAAACTGCGGGACCGCACCTTGTCTCTCTCCGCGTTCGACCGCTCCATTGAACGGAGCGCCTCTGTTTTCTCCCGGTCCAGTTCCGACTGCGTGAACCCGTGCAGGCGCACCCTCCTGGCTTCCGTGAGTACGGCCTCCAGGCCCCGCTGGATGCCACCCTCTCTCACACCGGCACCCAGCGCATAGAACTCGCGAGTGCGGATAAAGCGACCCTGGCTGGAGAAAGCGAACATGTAAGGCGCATCGGGTTTCTTGGTCAATTCATGCAGCCGCGCGTTCAGCATCCTGTTGTACAGGGACTCGACAATATTCTGTCTGTAAGCCTCGGCCGAATTCTGCTCCCGCAGGGGTTGCTTATAGTAGATGGAAATATTCGTGCGCGTCGCCTCCGGATCGGTCGCAATGGCGAACAGGGTCTCTTCGTGCCCCGGCACCGGATACAGCGTCCGTCTTCTGGGCTGGCTCGCTGGAGGAATCCGCGCGAAATGTTCCTGAATCAATCCCTCGATCCATTCCGTCTCGAAATCGCCCACGGCAATGACGGCCATCAGGTCCGGGCGGTACCAGTCCCGGTAAAAACGCTTCGCCGCCTCGTGTTTGAACGTATCGAGCACGGCCTTTTTTCCTATGGGCAGCCTTTCCGCGTATCGAGAACCCTTGAGCAGTATTGGAAACTGCTTGTCCCGCAGCCGGGCGCCCGCGCCCTGGCCCAGCCGCCACTCCTCGATCACCACCCCTCGCTCCTTATCGATCTCTTCCGCTTCAAAGAGAACGCCCGACGCCCAGTCCTCCAGAATCCGGAACGCCTGCGTGACAACCTGCGCGCTATCGGTGGGCACCTGGAGCATATACACGGTTTCGTCGAAACTTGTGTACGCATTCAGGTCCGGCCCGAAACGCATGCCGATCGACTCCAGGTAATCCACCAGGTCCTGCTTGGGAAAATTCCGGGTTCCGTTGAACGCCATATGCTCCACGAAATGCGCCAGCCCCTTCTGATCCTCGTCTTCCAGAATCGAACCCGCATTCACCACCAGGCGCAACTCCGCGCGGTTCTCCGGCCGTTTGTTTTCGCGGATAATGTAGCGGATGCCGTTCTGCAGCCTGCCGAGCGTCAGATTCGGATCCACCGGCATTTTGGGCGCAGGGGGCGGCGCGGGTGCTTGCGGCGGAACCGCCTTCTGCGAAGTCGCGCAGGCTCCAATCAATGTGAGACACAACAAAACCGGCAACCGCATTGCGTATTTCATACAAAAACCTCAGGTATCAGGAGTCCACGTCTCGGCGAGCGGTCGATGGGTGAACGCCTTTGAGCCACCTCCGATATAATCGCCCGCAATTTGCCCGTTCCCCTCAATGATGTATTTGTAAATCACCAGACCCTCAAGGCCTACGGGCCCCCGGCTGTGCAACCGGTTGGTGCTGATGCCCACCTCCGCGCCCAGGCCGTAGCGGAAACCGTCGGCAAAACGGGTCGACGCGTTGTGCAACGTGGACGCGGAATCCACCTCGCGCAGGAATCTGGACGCCGCACCCCGGTCTTCCGTCACGATCGCATCGGTGTGGTTGCTGCCGTAGCGATTGATATGATCGACCGCCTCCTGAACGCCATTCACCACCCTGACGGAGATCACCATATCGAGGTATTCCGTTCCCCAGTCGGTCTCCGTCGCCGGAACCAGCGCCTCTCCTGCCAGCGTTCGCGTCAACTTGTCCCCCCGCACATCGACGCCGTTCCGCTGGTATATCTCCACCATCTCCGGCAGAAATTCTCCGGCGATATCCCTGTCTACAAGCAACGTCTCCACCGCGTTGCACGCTGAGGGATACTGGATCTTGGCATCCAGACAGATCCGTTTCGCCTTCTCGAGATCCGCCGTCGCGTGTACGTACACGTGGCAGTTTCCGTCGGCATGCCCCATCACCGGAATCCTGGTATTCCGCATAATGTGCCGGACAAGCGCGTTACCGCCACGGGGGATGATCAGGTCGATCAGATGGTGCAGATCCAGTATGGCCTGCACCTCCTCGCGCGCCTCCATCAGATGCATCCAGCCATTTGGAGTACCTGGTAACCCGCGCGTCGACGCAATGAGGACGTTCGCCAGCGCGCGATTGGTATGAAACGCCTCGCTGCCGCCCTTCAACAGCGCCGCATTGCCCGACTTCAGACAGAGCGTGGCAATCTGCACCAGCGCGTCGGGCCGCGATTCGAACACGATGCCCACCACGCCGATCGGTACTGATACTTTATACAGGTTCAACCCCTTGTCCATCTCCGTCGCCGCCAACGTTCGGCCAATGGGATCCACCTGGGCCTTCACACTGCGCACCCCCGGTATGATCTCGTTGCGCAGCTTGCCCTCATCCACCTTCAGCCGGCCGACCAGCGCACCGGTCAACCTGCCTTCGGCCAGCAGGACGTCCGCCGCTTCCAGGTCCCGTCGGTTCGCCTCCAGAATGGCGCCCGCTTTGGCCTCGAGACCACGCGCGATCGCCTCCAGCGCCGCGTTGCGTTCCTCCTCGGACGCGTTGCTCAATTGCAATGCCGCGGCCCGGGCGCCCTCGGCTCTGGCTCGAATTTCGTCTGACATTTCCGACAACCTCCTGCGGAAATCCTTAAATGGTCGTACCTGGCAATGAGTCTTCCTCGGTGGCGGATTCGCCGTTCTGAGACCCGCTACAGTTCGAGGCCCACCTTTCGCCCCGTCTCCACGATCTGCTCCCAGGTCGAGTCCGGAACGGGAATGCCGGATTTCGACCGTTCCTTCCTGGTCCGCCACGACCGCTCACCCGGCACCAGCACCTCGTGCGACCCCGGCGCCGGTTCGGCCGATTTCACGTAGTCCACGAATCGCTTCACCTCCGCCTTGAACGCGTCGAGCGGCCGAAAGGCTTCAATATTGATGGCCTGCACAAAAAGCGCGTTCCCCGTCACCTTCGAGTCCTGGCGGGAACACCCGGCCGGTGAGAGCGCACCCGAGAGAATGTCGATCACGAAGGCCAGGCCGTATCCCTTGTGCGCCACGGGACCGCCGAACGGCAGCAGCGCGCCTTTCGGTTCCGTCATATACACCCCGGGATCGTTTGTCGGATAGCCTTCGTGATCGATCATCCAGCCGTCCGGCATCCGTTCACCCTTCGCCAGTGTCACGCGGACCTTGCCTCCGGCCGCCACCGCAGTGGTAAAGTCCAGGGCGATCGGAAATTCCCCCGCCGATGGGCAGGCGACTGCGAGGCAATTCGCGGGCAGTACCCGCCCGATCCCGCCCGACGGAGGCATCGCCAGATCGGCCCCGTGTCCGTTATTCGCCAGCATTCCGATCATGCCGGCTTCGGCAGCCAGCGGCGAAAAAGCGCCAAGCCGGCCGACGTGGTTACACCGGTGAACCGTGACCAGCCCCACCGAGGCCTCGCGGGCCTTGCGTATGGCCACGTTCATTGCAGCCACCGCGGTCACGTGTCCGAACCCCCAGTTCCCGTTCAACACCGCCGTTGCGGGTGTCTCCCGTTCCACCTCGACCACGGCGCCCGGGACTATCTGACCGGATGCCACCCCCGCGACGTACTGCGGCAGGCGCTGTACGCCATGCGAGTCGTGACCCGACAGGCTGGACGCCACGAGTTGTCCCGCGACCGTTTCCGCTTCATCGGACGTGGCGCCGGCCCGTTCGTAGATCTCCCGCCCTATTCGACGCAGTTCGACCGCAGATAAAACCGGCATGCGAATGCTCCTCTGTACGAATTAACCGACCGCTCGGACCGGGGCGGCAGACCAGGGTTTCGCGCGGTGTATTTAACTGGAGTAGGCCGCCTACGGACTCGGGGCGGCAGAAGGGTTTCGCGCGGTGTATTTAACTGGAGTAGGCCGCCTCAACGCTGGAGTGTCAACGCCCGGTACCGCTCCAGAATCGCCCCCGGAACCACCTTCTTCAAGCCCCGCGTGAGCGTACCCGTCTCCTCGGTGAGCGCGTCGGGCAGCACCAGCACCCGCTGAGGACGCTCGTGTCCAGGCAGGCCGGCGGCGGTCGCCTCGTTCAACAGGAGTTCCCGCAACCGATCCGCCACACCCGAATGCCCGCGTACGGCGTCATCGTCTTCGGGAAGATCCGGCAAATCAGTCAACGTCCGCGCCTCCTCTACGTTGACCGTGACAACCGGCATGGGGAAGGACCCGCTCTGATCGCCCCAGACCATCACGTGCTCCACCAGCGGAACCCGGGCGTATATCCGTTCGAGTAACTCGGGATTCACAAACTCCCCGTTACTCAATTTGAACTGCCGTCCCAGGCGTCCTCCCGTCCCCATCCATACTGAACAGATCGCCCGTCCTGTACCACGTTTTGCCGGACTCGTCCTTCACCAGCGTCCGGGCGGTGCGATCGGGATCATTCAGATATTTCCGCATCACGTGGGAACCGTGCACCCAGAGCTCTCCTTCCCTTCCGTGGCTTTCGCTGTAGGTCTGCGTGGCCGGATCGCCGGACCCCACCTCTTCACCCTCTTCCGTCATCAGCTTCACCTCCAGAAGCGGCCTTCCCACGGTACCGGTCTTCTGAGCGTCCAGCGTATTCACCGCAATCAGCGGGCAGCACTCGGTCGTCCCGTATCCTTCAAGCGAGGCGATATCCAGCACGTCCTGGAAAAAATCCAGCGCCTCGGGGTCCGCCTTGGCGGAGCCTACAATGAGCAGTTCCAGCCGGCCGCCCACGCGCTGGGACAGTTTCTCCTTGATCTTCGCCACCACCTTCCGTCCGATCAATCCATAGACCGCCCGGTCCGAGATGGAAGCCGTGCCCCTCGAGATGTTTGCCTTGGCCCGAACCGCGCGCTCCACCAGCCTGCCTTTTACGCCGCCCGCGTCAATCTCCTTGCGGACGTTTCCGTACACCTTGTCGAGAATCAGGGGCACGGTCAGGAAGCCGTGAGGTTCCGAATAACGAATGTCCACCAGCACCCGATCCGGCGAACGCGCAAGATCCAGCGTCCAGCCCTTGACAAGGGGATAGTAGATATTCAGGATGCCCATGGTATGGTAATCCGGCGCGGACTTGAACAGAACGGGCTGTTCGCGACGGGATATCCCGTCCCACACCGACCTTACGTTATCCACCAGATTCTGATGGGTCTGTACAACGCCTTTCGGCAAACCGGATGATCCCGAGGTGTAGACCACCTTTGACTCGTCGTCCGGATGGATCTCCAGGTCCGGAGGAGGCGCCTCCGCTCCATCCTTCACCAGAGCGAAAAACGACCGGGTCTCTTTGGAGTGGCCCTCTGTAAGGATCAGTTTTGGCGATTTCCCGAGGCGCGGCAGTACCCGCTCCACCTGTTCCCGGCTTTTGCTGTCCAGGAACAGCACAGCGAGGCCTGAATGGTCGATTTTGTACTTCAGAATATCGTCGGGCAGCTTATTGCACAGCGGCACCGAAGACAGACCCAGCATATCCGCCGCCAGGAAAATCAGCACCGGCTCCAGACCGCCGTCCGTCAATACCCCCACGCGGTCGCCCTTTGCAAAACCGGCGCGGGCGAGCCCGGAAGCCAGCCGGTCCCGCTGCTCACGGAGCTGCGCGTAGGTCATCGGAACGTAGCGCAATCCCCTTTCGCCCGGCTGATCGGACTGCCTCAGCACGCGTACCGCCGTCCGTTCCGCGTGCTTTGCGAAGCTCTCGTTCATCAGATCTTTAAGGGTCCGACTCATATCCGAAGGTCTCCTTTTTTGCCGGATCCGGGATTGGAACCTGCCGTTGAAACAGGGTCGTCAGCCGATCTGACTACCCCTCCCGGAACCGCACCATAACACGTCGCTGGATGACACGCTCGACGTTTTCCCGGCGAGGACGAACAAGCGGGTAAATATAATCACGCACGTCACCCGCCGCAATCGTTTCCCGTATTTCAATCAAGTGCCGGCACGGCTTCGTCATTTACCGGATTGCCGCCTCGAATTGTCGCTTGTTGCACGCTATCAAAGGGAGCACCCTATCGTTTACATTAATCATACACCATTGCCCCCGGACCCTGAGCCGCTCCCTGAGCTTGTCGAAGGGTCGGCAAGGGTGGAAAAACGCACCGAAACGCGGGCGCTTCGACAAGCTCAGCGTCCCCGTTTGGGTAAATTCTTTTCCACTGTACCAGGAGCAACAAATGGCAACTATTTACTGCTCCTGGCAATAACATCGTCCCGTCCGCGCATTTACGGGACGAAAGGCCAGTTGCGTTGTGCGATCCTCGCCGCTGCCTCGATGCAGGTAAATCGCGGTCAAGGGTACGCCGATTTGGATAGTTTCCGGATTCCGTGTGTCGACGCCTTCTATGCGGGCGACGATTCTGGGGCTTTCGTCCAGTTGGACAACCCCGGTGCAATACGGATTGTCGCGACTGTAGCCCTCCTCCTGCATGGCGGGCGGACCGATGGAAATGCATGTAAAGGCCACGAGCTTGCCGTCGCCTCTCATCCGGATCCATTGCATTCCCGTATTCTGACATTCTGTACATACCGGACGCGGCGGCACGTAACTGGCGTCGCACCGCGGGCACGCCGACCCCATCAATTTTTCTTCGCGGAGGAATGCCTCGAACCAGTAATCGCTGATCGGCCGCGTCGCCACCGGCTATCGCCTCTCGAGAATCGTAAACGTACTCGTGCCGCCGGTGCCACCCAGGTTGTGGGCCGCGCCCAGGCGCAGATCACCGTTCGGCACCTGCCTTCCGCCGGCCTGTTGGCGCAGTTGTTCCCATACCTCGAACAACTGCGCGACGCCGGTCGCCCCCACGGGGTGCCCCTTGCACTTCAGACCGCCGGAAGTGTTAATCGGCTTCGGTCCGTGCAGCCGGGTCGCGCCCTCACCAACGGCCCGGCACCCTTCCCCGGGGCTGAAGAAGCCGAGATCCTCGATGTGGAGGATCTCCGCGATGGAAAAACAATCGTGCACCTCGGCGAACTGAATGTCCGCCGGGCCGAGATCCGCCATGGCATACGCTTCCCGACCGGCCTGGCGCGTGGCCTCAAAGCTCGTCAGATCCGGCGCCGCGTGGAGCCCCCTGCCGCTGCCCTGGCCAAGGCCCACCACGTATAGCGGATCGTCGGTAAAACGTCTGGCGATCTCTTCGCCGACCAGCAGGATACAGCCGGCGCCGTCGCTGATGGGACAGCAATCGAACAGGTGCATGGGCCATGCGACCGGCGGGTTGACCCCGGGGTCGCGCAGGAAGTCTTTTTCGTCCGTCCATTTTGGCAACGGGGCGCCACTTGCTCGGGCGCGCTCCACCTTCGAATCCATTATATCAGCAATTGAGGCCCGGAACTGCGCTTTCGGATTCAGCGGCGCGTTCTCGTGACTTTTTATTGTGACATCCATCAGGTGCTCGCGGTTCGCGCCGTACTTGTGGAAATACGCCGTCGCGATCGCGCCGAACACCCCTGGAAAAGTAAAGCCCGACTTCCGTTCGTAGGGTACCGCCGCCGACGCAAGGCCCTCCGCCACGTCGGCCGTGGAGCGCTTTGACATGTCCTCCACGCCGCCGACGAGGACCACGTCGTAGAATCCCGACGCGATAGCAAAGACGCCTTCACGGAAGGCGATTGCGCTGGAGGCGCAGGCGCCCTCGGTGCGTGTCGCCGGCCTGGGAACCAGGCCCAGCGCATCGACAAGAACCGCGCCCCAATGGGATTGACCCACGAAGAAATCGTTGGTGAAATTGCCGATGTACAGCGCATCGATCTCGCCGGGATCCAGCCCCTTGTCCACCGATGCGATCATCGCGCGGAAAGCGTCTACGAAGAGATCCCTGGAATCCCTTTCTTCGAACATGCCGAATTCCGACATGCCGGCGCCCACCATGGCAACGCCCCGTCCGAGTTTGCGTTTCTTAACCATCGTACATCGCCTCGGCGCCAATTTCAATTCGACAGGCGAGCGCGAGAATATGGGGAAGTGACGCTGCCGGCCCGGAATCGCATCCCGCAGGCATCAGGTCAACCCGTCAGATCACCCTGCTCGCCCTGCCGCCCCAATACGGCGCCCTTATCAGGTTCTTCACGACCTTGCCGTAGTTGTTCCTGGGCAATTCTTCGACAAAATCCACGGATCCCGGTTTCTTGAAACTCGCGATTCGGCCTTTGCAGAAGTCGATCAGTTCTTCGCCGGACACGTCGCACCCGGGCGTCTGAACCACAACGGCCTTGACGGCCTCGCCCCACTCCGGATGCGGCACACCGATGACAGCGACCTCGAATACGGCCGGATGTCGAATGAGCACCTCTTCAATCTCGCGCGGGTAGATATTCTCGCCGCCGCTGATGATCAGGTCCTTGGAGCGATCCAGGAGAAAAACGTACCCGTCGTCGTCCATGTACCCCACGTCGCCCGTGTGAAGCCAGCCGTCTTTCAGGGCGGCCGCCGTGGCTTCGGGATTGCGCCAGTAACCCTTCATGACCAGGTCCGACCGCGTTACGATCTGGCCGATTGCTCCCGGCGGAAGTTCGTTGTCGCCGTCGTCCAGGATTCTGACTTCGACGTCGGTACGCGCAAACCCCGCCGAACTGAGTCGCTTCATCTGTTTCGAGGTGCCGTTCAGGACGTGGTCGCGGTGGGGCAGGTGGGTGATCGTCATCGGAGACTCGCCCAGGCCATACAACTGCACGAGACGGGGCCCCAGCTTTTCGATCGCAACCCGGAGGTCTTCGGCCAGCATCGGGCCGCCGCCGTAGTTGAGGATCGTTAACGATCGAAGGTCGTACCGGTGCAGCGCGGGACTTTCCACCAGGCGCTTTACCATGGTCGGCGCGGCGAACATATTGGTGACCCGGTACTCTTCGATGGCCTCCAGAACACGGTCCGGATCAAAGGCAACGGTTTCAGGAATGATATTGGCCGCGGCCTTGCCGACGTTTGGCAGGGCGTACAGGCCGCTGCCGTGGGACAGGGGCGCCGCGTGCAGGGCCACGTCGTCGGGTCCGAAGCCCTGGCAGATGTCCGCATAAAAGCTCATCGTCATCGCCAGCAGATTGCGGTGCGTCAGCAGTGCCCCTTTAGGTTGATCCGTGGTTCCGGACGTGTAGAACACCCACGCCACGTCGTCGGGATCCACGTCCACGTCGTCGAACGCGGCGCGCTCGGCGCGAATCAACGTTTCGTAGTCCAGCATGTCCCCTTGCGCTTCGGCAATGGTGACGACGTACCGAACCCTCGGCAAACGATCTTTCACCTGCGAAATCGGCGCGTTGAATTCGGTGGAAAGAACAACCAGTTCGGCTTCCGAATGATCGATGATAAAGGCGATTTCATTGGGATGCAGGCGGAAATTGATCGGTACGGCAGCGGCCCCGACCTTGAAACAGGCAAACATGGATTCCAGCATTTCGGGAAGATTTTGCATGAGGATGGCCACATGGCCGCCGGGGCGGACGCCGAGTCTGCAAAACGCGTTCGCCAACCGGTTCACGCGCTCGTTGAACCGGGCGTAGGTCCATCGCCGGGAGCCGCACGCCACGGCCAGATTCTCAGGAAACGTGCGTGCCGATTTCGTCAGCAGTGTGCCGATGTTCATGGCCTGACCGGTCTCCTCGCAGCAAGCGTCTCCGGGCACCGCCGAGCGTCCCGGCCGGACAGCAGGCAGCGCGCCGTATGTACTCAAGCAAGTCTGGGATCGAAGCGATTCGGACAGAGGCGTGTTTGGAAGTTTTACGCGGCGGGAATCATGTTGATGCAGACGGGCTGCGGCGTCCGAACCTCCTGCCCCGTCGGCGTGAGCCTGCCGGTACGTGCATCGATTCGATACGTGAAGATATTGTCCGTATTCTGGTTGGCAGCGAACAGGAACTGCCCGGAGGGGTCCACAGCGAAATTACGCGGGAACTCGCCGCGGGTCGACTCGTAGTCCACGACCGTGAGCTTGCCGGTCCCCGGGTCGACTTCAAAAATCACAATACTGTCGTGACCCCGGTTGGTACCGTACACGAAACGCCCGTCGGGCGACACGTGGATATCCGCGCAATAGCTGGTCTCCGTAAAGTCTCCGGGCAGTGTGGAAATCACCTGGATCGTCTGCAGAACCCCGCGATTCTCGTCATACGTGTACGCCACGGCCGTATTGTCCAGTTCATTGATCAGGTAGGCGTGCTTCCGGTTCGGATGGAACGCGAAGTGCCTGGGCCCGGCGCTCGCCTGAACGTCTACCCACGGGGGTTCGTTCGGCGTTATCGTCGCTTCCTCCGGATCCAGCCGATAAACCATTACCTTGTCGATTCCGAGATCCGCTGACACGGCGTATCGATTGCCCGGATCGATCGTAATTGAATGCGCATGCGGCCCCTGCTGCCGGCCCGGGTGCGCGCTGGAACCTTCGTGCTGGAAAACCGACGTGGCCTCGCCCAGACTGCCGTCCTCCCGGATGGGCAACGCCGCCACGCCGCCGCTCGAATAGTTCGCAACCAGCGCCACACGCCCAGTCGCGTCCACGCTCACGTGGCATGGCCCGGCCCCCATACAGGACTGGTGATTCAGCGAACGCAACGCCCCCGTGGCCGGATCGATGGCGAACGCGTGTACCGCACCGCCCTCCTCCACCTCCGCCACCGAATAAAGGAACCGATTCGTCGGATGCATAGCTTGAAATGAAGGATTCTTCACGTCCGAAACCGTACTTACCTGCGCCAGATCCCCCGTCGACAGATCCAGACGGTAAATCGAAATACCGGTGCCGCCCACGTAAAACCACATCGCTTCCGCCTGCTGTGACATAACTCGACCCTCCTGTTAAACCCGGTCCGCACGGCCCACGCGTGGATCAGGCGTCCGATACCAGATACCCCTGTTTCTCAGCCCGTTCGATCAACCCCCGGACGTAGGTCCACAGGGCCGGCGCCCCCGCTTCGATATGCCGGTTTCGAGCGATCACCTGCTCCCTGCTTATGTTGTGCTCCCGCCACGCGATCCCGCCGGATTCGTAGTTCAGCAAAATCGGCTGGAGCCTGTCCAGGGATTGCGCGTACTTCGCCTCGGGAGTCTCACGAGCTTCAAACTCGTCCCATAACGCAAACACGTCCCTCGCCAAATCGGCCGGCAGCAGATTGAAAATCCGTTCGGCGGCGCGCCGCTCCCGCTCCGATTTGTCGGCGTGCCCCGCCTCGTCGTAAGCGAAGGTGTCCCCGGCGTCGATCTCAACGACGTCGTGAAGCAACAGCATTTTTACGACCTTCAGCAGATCCGGTTCCTCCCGCGCGTATTCCGCAAGCAGCACGGCCATCACCGCCAGGTGCCAGGAATGCTCCGCGTCGTTCTCCCGGCGCTTTCCGTCGATGAGATACGTCCGCCGGAGCACCCGCTTCAGCTTGTCGATCTCGGTAACGAAAGCGATCTGTTGTTCGATCCTGTCCGCATTCATCAACATGCGCCTTATTTGGTGTCCTGTCCCGAAAATATCTCCCCATTCTCCCGCCCATTCATCCCGCCTGCCTGCGCCAAGCACCGCGCGGCAGGCAGGTCTCGCAGCGTCGCTTGCGCTGCTGGTGCTGCTTGCACTGAGCTTGTCGAAGTGGCCCGTCAAAGCAAGCTTGTCGAAGTGCCCTCGCTCGCCGACCATGCGCAGGTCGCCTGTTGGCGGACAAACACCCTTTGGAACTAACCTCCTGGGAAACAAGGGCTTTACCTCTCCCACCAACTTTCATTTTCTCTTCGTCCTTTTTCTTGTACGCCCAAGAAAAAGGACCAAAAAGAACGACGCCGCTCGGCGCGGGGCCGGTTTTTCCACGAATCTCGTCAGTGGCGTAGGCAAACGACTGTGCCCTGCGTGTGCATTCGTCCCCACTGTGTTTCGGTGCTGAACGGATTAACGTGGAAAAACCCCCAGCACCACCACGGGACGGTGGAGAGGTGGATCTGAACGGACCGCCGTGGGGTGTGGCGTGTTTCCGCAGTATTGTGCTTGCTTTGTTCTGCTCCCCCTCTCCCCTTGGGAGAGGGGGCCGGGGGGTGAGGGTCTCCCGTCTCACCGCCTTTAGGAGAGGGGCTGGCGGGAGGGGTCACAATCTGCGAATTGATACCGCCAGGCCATATCGATATTCTGTGGACGCGGTGTGGTCGTCTCCCGTCTACCCTCTAACGTCTCACCGTCTTTGGCTGATAGCTGATCGCTGCTTTTCTCCGGCCGAATTCAGGCAACCTATTTTCGGGACAGAACACTCGCCTTCGGGGGCAGCGGCCACGTCTCGCCCGCCATGAATCCGCCGTCCACGTAGATGTGCTGGCCCGTTACGTAATCCGACGCGGCGGATGCGAGGAACACCGCGGTTCCCACGAGGTCGTCCGGGATACCCAGGCGCCCGGCAGGGGTCCGACCTTCGCCCCATTCCCGCATCGTCGGGTCGGACCATAACTTTTCCGTTAGAGGCGTCAGAATAAATCCGGGACAGATCGCGTTCACCTGGATATTGTGCGGTCCCAGTTCCAGCGCCTGCGCTTTGGTCAACTGACCCACGGCCCCCTTAGTGGCGGTATACACCGAAACGCCGTGTAACGCGATTCCGGTTGTCAGGGAGCCGATATTGATGACTTTGCCCTGCCTTCGAGGGATCATGTGCCGGGCGGCCATCTGTGTCAGAAAATAGAGTCCCTTCAAATTAACCGCCATAATCCGATCGTAATGTTCCTCGGTGACCGCGTCCAGCGGCTCCCGGATATTCATCCCCGCGTTGTTCACCAGAATGTCCAGTTGCCCATAGTGCGCGCAGGTTGTCTCCATCCCCCGCTTGACGGAGTCCAGGTCAGCCATATCCATTTCCACAGCCAGGGCGTCGCCTCCTGCCGCTTCGATCGCCGCCACGGTTTCGTCCAGTTGCGAACGGGTCCTCGCCGCGCAGACACACCGGGCGCCGTGCGCCGCCAGGCCCTTCGCGACGCCCTGCCCGATCCCCCTTCCGGCGCCCGTCACCAGCGCGACGCGCCCTTCCAGAGAAAACAGATTCAACTCATGCTCCATTTCATGACGCCTTCCACTTACGGATTTTCCGATATGTCTGACCCCAGAGTCGGCGGGAATCGGGTGGCGCCCCATCTCGCATACGGCCGGTTCACCAAGACTGGCATGTCAGAACTCGTGGTACCGTAAACGTATACTGCCGGTTCGCAGCACACTTCTGGCTATTCCGTCATCCGGTCGATGAATTTTTTCACGTCCCGCCTGTGAATCTCTCTCAGGCGACGGACATTGCCGAGAAGATCGTCCAACTTATCAGGGTTCAATTCGGCCGTGTACGCGTGCCTGAAAAAATGCCGGAACCTGCGCAGTTCATCCAGCAGATCAAAGGCGCCATCGGATACCAGTGCCGGCCTGATCCCTTCGATTTCGAGGCGCATTCGTCGCAAAAGGTCAATATGGTACCTCTCCTCTTCAAGCCGGTTCTCGAAGAAATGGACAACGGTCTCGAACAACTGCTCGAAAGCGGAATAGAGGTTGTGGATCTGATAGGCCATACTGTCGACACCCTCGGCCGTTTCGCGGAAAATTCCCGCGCGCTGTTCGATCCGTTCACAAATGCGGTCGATGTCACGATCGCGTGAATCGATTTCCGCCTTCAGGATGGCGATCCTGGCTTCATCCATATACCTTCCAGCCCGTTTCCTTGATCGTATCGGGAAACGGATGCGTGTCCAGGTCGATGACGTCCACAACCCTGCCCGTGGCATCTTCCAACGCCTTCATCACGCCGAGGACCGCCCCGGAGCAGCCACCCACAGCCACGTCGACGTCGGAAGCTTGGTTCCACCTGTGCTCCACCAGAAGCGATCCCGAGACATAGGCCTCGCGGATGTCGTATTGGTTCCGGATGCGTTCCAGGGTTGCAGCAACGGCACGCAGACATGCCTTTCTCTCGCTGTTTCGCTTCTCTCTCCGTTTCTTGAGAGCCCGATCGAATACACCTGTATCAAACATCTTCACGAATCCCAAAATACGCGGTTTCCCGTGAACGAACATCGACGTCTCGGCGCCGCTTTGGCGGTACGTGTCGAATGCACCGGTCGATTTTCCGATATACGCCTGTCCACACATGCTCAGGCAGCCGAGAACACCGACTGCATCATCGCCTTGATATAGCCGAACTGGAAGGCGAACGCCTGTTCGAAGCTTCCCGGGGCGCTGTGGCCCGGTGCGTGGTCCGGCACGACCATGTGCGGATAGCCCACGTCTCTAAGCGCCTGCATCAGCGTGAACATGTTCATGTCGCCTTCGTCGGGCCAGACCTCCTGGAATTTGTTGCGTCCGCCGAAGATATTCCGATAGTGGATCAGATGAATCTTCTTTCGTTCTCCGAAATAGCGAATAATATCCGGCACATCCCGGGCAGGATCCTCCACGCTCTCCGCCATGCAGCCCAGGCAGAGATTCAGGCCGTGATAGGGACTGGGGCAGATATCGATAAACCGCTTGAATCCCTCAGCCCCGCCCAGGACGCGGTCCACGTCCTTGTATCCTGGCGGCAGCCAGGGATCGCAGGGATGACACGCCATGCGCACCTTGCACGCCTCGGCAACCGGAATCACGCGCTCCAGGAAGAACGTCACCCGCTCCCAGTTCTCCTCGGCCGTCACGGGTCTATCGAAGCGCGGCGTACCGGCATCGGCCTTTGAGAGATCCCAGGTGGAATACCGCGCGCCTCCACGCCCGAGCGGCACGCTTTCCGTGCGCTGGTTTTCCATCTCACACAGGAAATATTTGATTGCCGGAATGCCGGCATCGGCCGTCGCCTGCACCATTCTGCAGACGCGGTCGATCTCCTTCTCTCCCTTCTTCCAGTTTCCCAGCATATAGTTGGGCGTCGATCCGCCGTCGTCGTTGAACTGGTGGAGGGGCAGCGCCACCATTTCCAGGTCGACGCCGAAACGCCGGCACTTCTCGCGTTTCTCCGCAAGTTCCTCGGCATCCCAACCCCGCTCGCGATCGAACGTGATATCGTTTGCGGCCATACTGTTCACGCCGAGGCGCGCGAGAAACGCCAGATGTTCGTCCGTTGTGTCGAACCGCTGCGTGCCCACGTGCATACGAGGATTGTCCTCGTTCCAGAGACTGTGAGGATCCGCCCGATCGACTTCAGCTGATTCCGCTGCCATCAGAAAATCGCCTCCCTCCGGCCTGTCGCGCTTCGCGAACATGCCTCTTGAATCCGCGGCACCTGTCGTTATCCCGACGCCGCGAAAATCAGTATGGATATGAACTTCATGTTCGATTCGTGTCAGTCCCGGCGACCCTGAAATCCCGGTGACTGCCGCTATCGAATCCGTTCAAAGAGCGGGCGCCAATCCTCTCGAAATTTACGAGATGCCAGCATGCAGACGGGTAAGATCACGCGCCTTCCAGCACCTGCCGCATTTCCTTTCCCCGCGTTCGGAACCAGTCCATCAGAATGCTTACATCCGTACCGATACAGAAGTGTTTTACGCCCATATCCAGATAACGTTTCGCCTGGTCCGGACTGCTGATTTCCGCGCGCGGCGCCACGCCCATCTTCAACGACGTCTCGATGACGAACTTCTCGGCTTCTCTGACGCTTTCGTGTCCATATTCGCCGGGATGCCCGATACTCATGGAATAATCGCCGGGTCCGAACTGCACCATATCCACACCTCCCACCGACAGAAGCGCCTCCAGATTCTCCACCGCCGGCGCTTTTTCTATCATCACGGCGATCACGACATCATCCATGGCATCCACAAACTCGGGCAGCCCCCCGGCCATCCCGAACTTCATGGTCCGGCGCATGCTGGCCCCATGCTGCCCGCCCGCCGTGGGCGTTTCGGCGCGCACCGCCTTCACGCACTCGCGCGCGTCCGAAACCGAACGCACGTCGGCGAACAGTACATTCTGAATGCCGGCGCCGATTGCCCGCGAAGCAAGGTGCGCTCTCGGTTCCTGTTCGACCTTGATCATCGATGACATATCGTACAATTCGATCGCCCTGGCAAGGTTCTCGAACGTATGCAGGTCGTACGGCGCGTATTCCGAAACATATTCCACGTAGTCGTACATTCCGGATATTCCGACCAGTTCCATCACGGTCGGCCAAGGGCTGTGAACGTGGGTTCCCAGACTGGGCCGATCGGCATTCAGCAACTCTCTCAGTCTATTTCTGCGCATGCCGTCTCCTCCGGGTGTATTTGCGACGCGCTGATGCCAAACGATCTTGTACATCTGCCATAGGTGTGAACGGCCGACCCCGGTACAGGCCGGCGGGTTCCTTCTCAATGACCGAACCCAATGTCAATTTCGTGAATCCGCCACTATCCGAACGGCTTCAGGGCCCGGATCTGCCGTACGTGTTCGGCGACCTCATCCGCGGAAGCATCCAGCATACGCTCCCCGTCCTCCGAGCTTGCGACCGTGGGGTCGCCCACGCCGCCGTGGCGGGTGCGTTGATCGAAACGGTAATACGAGGCCACCCCCGGCACCCGCATACCGTCCCGCTCGCCGTCCGCATCCAGCCGGTCCGTGCGCACCAGTTCGGGACGGATCGCCAGGATCATCGACGTCTCCGATTCGCCGGCATGGCCGGACCCGCCGGAACCGAGTTGGCGTATCTTGTTCAGGGAATCGCCGGATGCCCACGCCCAGCGCGAGTAAAATTCCACGTCGCCGTCGGGGTACCGTTCCATCAGCCGCTGCAGCAGCACGGAGATATTCGCGCCGTTCCCGCCATGGCTGTTCTGAATCAGAATCTTCCGAAACCCGTGCCCCACCATCGACGCCACGATGTCCATCATCAGGAGCAGATGCGTCTGGGATACCGCGCTCACGGTGCCGGGATAACGGATGTGATGCTGGGAGTACCCCAGCCACTGCACCGGCAGCACCAGCACGTCGTCCGGGCAGCGCTCGTGCACCCGCCTGGCCACCTCGCCCCCGATCAGACTGTCGGTAAACACGGGCAGATGCAGGCTGTGCTGTTCACAGGATGCCACCGGCATCAATACCACAATATCCCGTGGCAGGGCGTCGACTTCGGGGGACGTCATTTCAGCGAGAATCATGTCTTCCACCTTTCACCAGTCAAAGCCGGCTACAACCACGCAACAGCGCCGAAAACGCCCGTTCTCTTCCGGGTGTCCGAACGGATAATTAACGCCTAACGCCCAAATCCATCAAGCACATTCTGCACACACGCGCCAACGGTGTCCAGGGCGTATCCGCCCTCCTGAACCAGCAGCGACGGAAGACCCGTGCGGGCCAGTCGTCGTCCGATTGTCCCGAACGTAGAAACCGGCAGGTCGAACTTGCCCAGCGGGTCTCCCCGGCAGATGTCCACGCCCAGCGACACCACGAGAAAGGCGGGGGCGAACCGATCCACTTCGTGCAGCGCCCGGTCCAGCGTCTGCAGGTACAGCGTGTCGCCCGTGCCGATGGGAAGCGGCAGATTCACGTTCAGCCCTCGCCCGGCGCCCGCACCCGCCTCATCCGGAAACCCGCTGAACCAGGGATACTCGCAGTCCGGGTCTGCATGGATGGAAACGAACAGAACCGCATCCGACGCGTAGAAGATCGACTGCGTGCCATTCCCGTGGTGATAGTCCACGTCCAGCACGGCCACCCGTCCACCCGCGCTGAGATATTCTGCCGCGACCGCCGCATGATTCAGATAGCAATAGCCGCCGTACAGGTCTCCCGCCGCGTGATGGCCCGGCGGACGGCTGAGCGCGTAGGCCGAGGTCTCTCCTTCCAGGAGCATCGCGGCGCCGGTCAGCGCGCAGAACGTGGCCTCGCGCGCCGCCGCAAAGGTGTGTTCCAGAATCGGCGTCTGTGTCTCGAAGCCATAGTACCCCGCCTGATGCACGGGGTCGCGCGGCCTTCGGGACGAAGCGCGCGCGGCGAAGGTATCCGGGATCAGTCCGGCTTCGCCGCCTCCCCCGCGATCCACCCACGCCGCATGGGCTCGTCCCAGGAAGCGCAGATATCCCGCGTCGTGTACGGCGCGGATCGCATCCATCGAAAACCCTCGCGGCGGCATCACCTCGTACGTCCCCTCGATGGCGCGCAAAATCGCCTCCGCCCGTGCCGGGACCTCCGGATACGGCTTCAGCCCGCCTCCGATAAACTGAAAGGGCGGCGCGTGGCGGCCGTGGTTCGCGGAATAGATGACCTTCATTTCATCCCCAATCGTGCTGAGGGCGTGTCTGCCTGCCCGACGTGGAATCCGGTCCGGAATCCGTGGATATGCCTGGAACGCCACCCGTCCTCCTGGATACCCTATCGCGGCATACTCCACGGCTTCCGTGTCTATAACCTCTCCAACCGTCCCTCGTCCAACATAAAGATCTCATCCGCCAGGTGAGAAACCAGACGCCGGTCGTGGCTGACAACGACGAAGCCGCCGGGAAACGTCTCAAGCAGCCGTTCCAGCACCTCCACGGACTCGACGTCCAGGTGCGTCGTGGGTTCGTCCAGCACCAGAAACTCCATCTGTTTCAGTATCATCTTTACAATGGCGCCGCGCATCCGCTCACCGTAACTCAACGTATCAACCGGCCGGACCACCTTATCGGCGCGCAGTTTGGCCGCGCCCAGGAACTGCCGCACCTCGCTTTCCTCGAAATCGACGTCTGCAAAATTGTGCAGGAAGATCTCCTGGTCGTAAAACCCGTCCAGGCCCTGCGTCACATATCCGGTCCTTACATTGGAATTGAAGTAGGCTGTGCCCGAGTCCGGCGGCATTTTCGCGGTCATCACATTCAGGAGCGTTGTCTTCCCGGCCCCGTTCGGCCCCATGATTGCGATCCGGTCTCGGGTCTCCACAACCAGGTCCAGCGCCTCCAGGACCGGGCTGCCGCCCAACTGCTTGTCCACCGACTCCATCCTCCCCACCAGCCGCCGGTCCACCTCGTAGGGCGGAAAGTTCAATCGGATTCTTTTTTCGATCCAGGGCTTCTCCTCTTCCAGAGCGGCCGTGTGCCGCTCCAGCCGTCGTTCCATCACCTTCGCGCCTTTCATCACCTTTGCGGCCAGACGACGGCTTGACGAATCCCTTGTCTCGTTCTCTCTGCTCACCCCCCACGCCATGCGTCGCCGCATGGCCTCCTGCAGCCTGGATATCTTCTTTCTCAACGTCCTGGCCCTGTCCATCCGGCCCTGAAACTCCCGCTCCTTATGCTCCAGCGCCATTGAATAGCCGCCCTGAACCGAGAACATCCGTCCCCGCTCCAGGTAAACCGTTCTATCCGCGACATTGTCGATCAATTCCCGGTCGTGGCTCACGATCAACACGGCCCTACCCCGTCGTTTGACAAGACGGATGCCCTCCTCGAACGCCGTAATGCCCCTTATATCCAGGTAGTTCAACGGTTCGTCGAACAGCATCAGATCCGCGTCCAGGGCCAACACACCGGCCAGGTCCACCTTCCGCTGCTGCCCGCGAGACATGGTCCTGTACGGCGCCTCCAACTCCACACCGAAATTTCCGGCATAGACCCGGACCCGGTCCTCGCGTTCGAACCCGCCCGACTCGTAGTAGTCCTGATAAAACTCGTGCCGTCCCGCCTGAATGCCCCTGTAAAGCCGCACCAACTCGGCGTCGAATGACAACGCCCGCTCAAGCGCCGAACCTTCGAACCCCACCGGGCTCTCCTGGGGCACACAGGCGGGCCTGGCGGACCTGTCCAGCGCCACGGTTCCCCCGTAATCCGTGATCTCGCCCATGAGGCAATTCAACAGCGTGGTCTTTCCGCATCCGTTGGCGCCCACGACCGCAACCGCCTCACCCCCCTGCAAGCTGAATGTTATTCGGTCCAGCACTGAAACAGCCCCGTAGGTAACGCGCAATTCATGCACCTGCAGCACGGCCCTCACCCCCTTCCGTTCACCGTTTCATTCGTCCGGCGAGCGCTCAATGGTCGACGTCCCGCCCCTTCCGAAGTCTCCAGTCCCCGCAAGGTCGCTTATATGCACCGCGCTTGAGAAGACACATCCACCGTACCTTCACCGGGATGGAGGCATCGGTTGCGCATCTTCACGTGTCGGACCGACCCGGACAACGTCTACGCGATCGGAATCCGGATCCGCATTGCCGACCTCCTCGATCTGCGACTGCGCGGTCGGATCGCTCTCGGGCACGTACCGGATCAGATCCTCGATCCCGCAGTCCAGCGCCCTGCAGAGACCGTCCAGCGTTTCGAACCGGATCCCCTTCACCCTGTGCGGCCGGTTGTACAACGCGTCCACCGTCTGGCGCGACAGGCCGGCACGACGGGCAAGACGGGAGATGCTACGTATGCGCCGCCGCCACATCATATCCTCGATATTGATCTGTATCACACCGGACACCTCCTTCCCTGAAATTGCCATTCCATTTAAATCCTGGCAACCCGATTGCGCCATTCCCTCACCGGGTAACTTGATGACCTGAACTGTCTACCACCAATAAAAGCCAAAACCTTGAAACAAAGTGTATATATTTCTTGTCATATATTATGAAAACCATGATAAAATATATATAAATTATGTCTTAATGACAAGATTTACATACAAAATGCAAAATACCCTTTTTTCTTCGTCCTTTTTCTTGTACGCCCAAGAAAAAGGACCAAAAAGAACGGCGCCGTTCGGCACGGGGCCGGTTTTTCCGCGAATCTCCTTAGTGGAAACAACTGGAAATTGTGTGCCCTGCAAACTCGTAAGCCGTTCCAGTACCACAGTGCTGAACGGATCAGCGCGGAAAAACCCCCCACCCCGCCACCGGTCGCGTGGAGGGTGGAACCCTTGAATGGGCGCACGTAGGGGCGGTTCGCGAACCGCCTGCCTCGCCTGCGTCAGCAGGCAGGCCCCTACAAGAACCAGACATCCGTGATATTTTTGTCACTGTGACGCGCGGCTGCGTTGTATTTGTAGGGGCAACCCTTGTGGTTGCCCGCGTTGTGGCGTTGATATCGCCAGGCCGTATCGCTATCCGGTTTGGGCTGAGAGCTGACCGCTGTTCTTGCTGACGATTTCGACGGTCCCTTTCACAGTTGCGCCCGTTCGTGATCCCCATGTATATTCCCGATGATTACTGTGGCGAGGGTAACACAAGCGGACGAACGATTGCGGTAGACGCGCACGGGGTGCCTTTCATCCTGTCCATCCTGCAAATCCATGTTGCATTATTCACCATCGCGCAAGCGCCCGACAACGGAGACATATATGACCGACGTTTCGTTCGACGACCTGCTGGATATCCGAAAGGGCGGAGACGGCCTCACGATGGGCGGCGGCGCGTCGCACATCGCCAGAATCGAAACCCAGGAGGAGTGGGAAACAAAAGCGGCGGCGCTGCGGGCTATTTTCCGCGAGACCCTCGGCCGAGGCCCCTCGGAAGTCTGCCCGGCGGACGAGGAGGTTATTTCCGAAACCTTCCACGGAGACCACGTCAAGCGGAGCATAGCCTACAACGTGGGACCGGATGAACGCATTGTCGCGGACGTGCTCATCCCCGGGGGGCTCGATGCCGCGGCCCCGGCCGTACTCTGCATCCACCCCACCACGCCGCTGGGGAGAGAACAGGTCATCGGTAACGATCCCTCCGAAAAGGGCCGCGACCGCGCCTACGCCCTTCACCTGGTCCGGCGCGGCTTCATTACCCTGGCGTACGACCTGATAAGCGCCAACGAACGTAAATACGAGGGGCTACGCGACTTCGACACCGCGCCCTTCTACGAAAAATATCCCGAATGGTCCATCCGCGGCAAGGACCTGTGGGATCTGAGCCGGGCTGTCGATCTGCTCGAAACCATACCCGAGGCGGACGCCAAACGCATCGGATCCATCGGCCATTCGCAGGGGGGCGGGATCACGATCCACGCGATGGCGCTCGAACCGCGCATCTCGGCCGGCGTCTCGAGTTGCGGCGACTGGCCCTCCCGGTTCTCCAGGAATCCGTTCAACCATGCGCGGACCGGCTGGTGGGTAGGCCGCCCCTTCCTGAGGCCGTACTGTCAGACCGGCAAACCCTTTCCGATCGAACTCCACGAATACCTCGCCCTGGCCGCGCCCCGCGCCATCTTGCCCATCACGGCGCTCAACGACTTTCAGTATGGCCTGGAGGAAACCCAAATCACACGGCCGGTTCTCGAGCGCATGGCCGAATCGGTCTCCGAGGTCTTTTCGCTCTATGGCGTTAAAGGCAACTTTCGCCAGGTCCTGCACGAAGAAGGCCACGGCTTCGACGATGCGCAACGGGAAACCGCGTATCAATTTATGGAAGACAAGCTGTAGGCTATCAGCAAAGGCGGTAGAGGGAAGACGGAAGACAAGGCGAGAAAGGCCGAATGAGGTGAGACGTGAGAGGTGAGAAACAGCAAAAACCGGTTGGGCGACGGTGTCTTCTTGCGTCTAACGTCTCACCGAAAAAGGGCTCCGGATACACCGGAGCCCTTTGCGCTTATGAATCGACTGGCGCGCGCCCTCAGTCGTCCTCTAACTTGAAGTGTATCGGGATCACGAGCCAGACCTTAACGGGCCGATCGCTTTGACGGGCCGGCTCAAACAGAAACTTGCGCACCGCGTCTTCGGCCGATTTCCGGAAGATTTCCTCGCCCTTCAACATCCGGACACTCTCCGCTTTTCCGTCTTTGCCAAGAAGCACTTTCAACATGACGGATCCCTCCAGGCCCGCCTGATCAGCCTCGGCTTCTGCTCCACTTTCCACACGTCCAGGATTTCCTCCTCTTCGAAGGGAGCTAGTTCGCCTCCTGCAGGCGGGGGCGGAGGCGGCAGGTTCACGGGTACGTCTTCCAGTTCAAGATCGGTCGTCTCGATCGTCACGTCGTCCGGGACGTCATCGCTTTCGGTCTCGATGGGCAAAGCCGGGCGCGGCGGGGGCGGACGTGTGATCTGCTGGGTCTCGGGAAGGTCCTCAATCTGAATCACGATCTGTTCCGGTTTGGATGTCGTAGCCTGAATATCCAGGGTTGGAAACAGAACGGCGATTACGGCAGGCAACCCCCGCCTTTGCTCCGCCTCTCCCGTGGGACCTACCCCCTACTACTGACCCCCCTCCTTAATCAAAGCATAAAATACTTGACAATTCGGGTTGATATGCTTATATCGTCTGTATGGCACAAAGAGATGCGAGATCGCTGTCGGCACAATCGCAAGAGGACCTGCGACATCGTGTGATTCAAGCCGTGACCGAAAAAGGGGTCACTCAGGTGCAGGCCGCCCGGTTGTTTGGTGTGTCGCGCCAGGCGATATACACGTGGCTGACGCGGTATAGAGCAAAGGGAGACAAAGGGCTGGCATCCAGGCGTCGAGGCCGTCCGTCGCAACCCAGGCTGAAAGCGGCGCAGGCGCGTGTGGTGCAGCGCTTCATACGGGACCGGTGTCCGGATCAGCTCAAGTTGCCGTTCGTGTTGTGGACCAGAGAAGCGGTCCAGCAATTGATCGCCGATCGGATGGGTGTGCAGGTCTCGGTCTGGACGGTGGGGCGGTATTTGAAACGTTGGGGCTTCACCCCGCAAAAGCCGCTGAAGCGTGCGTATGAGCGCGACCCGGACGCGGTGGCGCGGTGGCTGGAGACAGAATATCCGCAGATCCGTGAGGAAGCCAGGAAGGAGGATGCCACGCTGTGGTGGGCAGACGAAATGGGCATGCGCATGGACGATCAGGGCGGGCGCAGCTACAGTATGAAAGGGCACACCCCCGTGATTCCGGGCAGTCTGCCTCGCCTTGCTCAGCAGGCAGGCGGTCAACGCGCTCGCTGCTCGATGATGTCGGCCATCACCAACCGAGGCCAGCTTTGCTTCCACGTGTTCAGAGGCCAGCTCAACTCGAACGTGTTCATTGACTTCTTGCGCCGTCTCAAGCGGCAATCTGAACGAAAGCTCTTCGTGATCGTGGACCGACATCCTGTCCACCGCTCCGAAAAAACGCAAAAGTGGATCGACAAACACGCGGCCAAGGTCCGCCTCATCTTCCTGCCCGCCTACAGCCCGGACCTCAATCCCGATGAGATGCTCAACCAGGATGTGAAATCCAACGCCGTTCGCACAAAGCGCCCTCCAACGCTTCAACAGATGATGGACAACGTCCGCGCTTACCTGCGCGGCAGACAACGAAAAAGGGCCAGCGTAAAACGCACCTTTCATGCCCCTTCCGTACGCTACGCCGCGCTCTAATTGTGTCAACTATTTAACGCTCCCTGTAATAAACAAACCAGACCTCCTTTAATCCTTTCCCAAAAATACGACACCACTCTACCGCCGATTCATCCCGTCTCGCGGCGTCGCTTGCACTGCCTGGGCCAGGCTTGTCGAAGGGTCGAAGGGATACGAAACGGTCCGAAAGTCTTCTTCCTTTAAATCGCAAAATGACAGGCAGCCTTCACTGCCTGTCATTTATTCGGTCCCAACCAGACGGGGCGGAACATCCTGACCGGCGAGTCGCGGGCTAACCGGAAATCTGGAAAAGACCGTCGCCGGATATCGGTACAGTTGATTCGTCAAACGCGTTATAAATGGCGCAGAAAGAGCGCCGGGCGCAACCGTATCGGAATCCCTGACGTCCGTCAGGTCATTACGGCTCAAAACGATAGACCACGGGCAACTGCGCCGGGTCTACGACGCTCGTATCCGTGTGGTGGTAGATGTTCACACGCCCGGTGCCGCAGTCTCCGAACCCGTCACAGGTGAGTTCGCCGATGAGACCCGGAAGGCCCGCCGCGCTGAGCAGAGGCGACGCCGATGGCGATCTTTGCCGGCAGACCGCCGGGCGACAGCGGGGTCGCGCCCGTTACACTATCTCAGTAGGGGCCATAGATTGGCTTACTTGAAGACTTCAAAGGCACCGTTCCGCACCTTCAGCACAATGGGATTGTAAACCGCGTCGCCATCGGGATTGAACGAGAAACGCCCCAGAATCGTATCGACCTCCCGGGTATTGATCATCGCGCGTTTGATCGCACTCGCGTCCATCGATCCAGTTTCCGCTATTGCTTTGGCGAGAACAACCAGCGAGACGTAAGAAATCGCGCCCCATGGATGCGGTTCATAGCCGTACCTGGCGATGTAATTTTCAACGAAGGCCTGGTTCCCAGGTGTGGAAGCGTTGCTTGCCCAACTCAATACGGAAATCGCGCCTTCGGCGGCGTCGCCCGCTTTCTTAACTTCGGTCAGGGACAGTTCAGGTATGATCATAGGAATCATTGAAGTGATGCCAACCTCACGGGCGTTGACCAGAACTTGAATCATCTCCGCCGCCAGACACGAGACAAACACGGCATGTGGCTTCAAAGCCATTATTCTGCTCAGCTGGTCGGCAAACGAGGTGTCGCCCGTTGCAAAAGTCTCCCTTGTCAGAATCTGGACCTCGTTCTCGGCCAGGGCGTTGCGCAATTCCTCGTCCAAGCTGCGGGAATACACGTCGGTCGAATCGACCATAATCGCCACTCTTCGATACCTCAGTTTCTCCTTCGTACCCTTGACGGCGCCTGGAGCGAGCGTGCCAACGTTGAGGCCTGTGCGGAAGATATAGTCGCCGATCGCGCTCAGGCCGACGGCGGTCGATGTCGAACTTAAAGTCAGAACCTCGCTCTGTTGAGCGATCGGAAACACCTCCTTCGCCACGGTGGAAATACCGGGACCCAGGATGACGGACACACCGTCCTCTTTGATAAGTTTATTGAACGCTTTCGTGGCGGCATCAACCGTGCCTCGGGAATCCTCCATGATGAACTCGATGTTTGAGCCTCCGAGTATCGATGAACCGTTGATTTCTTCAAGTGCGAACTGGAAGCCTTCCCACGCCGGCGCGCCGTATAAAATCTGCGGGCCGGTCAGCGGGAGTGCGACGCCGATCTCGATCTTTTCGGGCAGACCATCTGCAACGCAGCCCCAGCTCACGGCTGCGACGAGCGAGAAAACGAACAGACTGCGAATCTTGGTAAACAAGGCTGACCCCATGGGTTACGTTTGCAATTGTGAACTTGAGGAATCTCTGATTAAGCTGTCGGTTGTCTCTGCTGGAAAGAAGAGTTATAATAGAGAGGGATGGCAAGGTGAAGTCATTCTCGGGACGCCACACTCAATCACCGAATGTAACGGATTTTCCGCCATATTGCAATGACAAAAAATCACGCCTTCGTGCCCTATTTCGCCCTTATTACGGGGAGCATGATTTAGTTTATCTGCCCCTGCTGTGTGGTAGCGGGGTAAGAACGTCAAAAAACAGAGCATAAAATACTTGACAATTGAGTTTAATATGGATATCACACCTGTCCAAAAACGGAATTTGAAAGTATTAGAATAATCCCTCCGAGGATGCGATCATGGAAGTAGAAGAGCCAACAAGAATCCCTGAACCGCATCTCGGAGGATTGGTGTATGGTACGCACAGCCAGTCTGTTCAGTCAACTGTTGGATTTATTCCCTCGCAACCAGTTTCAGCGTTCGGTGAAAGCGCACCGGGCAGAGCGATACATGAAAGGGTTCACGTGCTGGGAACAGTTTGTGGCAATGCTGTTCTGCCAGTTGGCGCAAGCGCATTCGTTACGTGAGATCTGAGACGGACTTTCGTGTTGTCTGGGCAAACTGATCCATGTGGGGGTTCGGGAGGCGCCGAAACGGTCTCCCGCGTCTTTTCGCTATATGGCGTCGAAGGCAACTTCCGCCAGGTCCTGCACGAAGTAAGGTCATGGCTTCGACGACGCGCACCGCGAAATCGCGTACGCGTTCCTGGAGAATCGGTTAGACGTGAGACGCAAGACGTGAGAGATCCCCTGCCGCGTCCGGTTTCATTTTGTGCCGGAGGCATAAAGGAAAAACCAATCGGGCAAGGACGTCGTCTACCGTCTAACGTCTTACCTCTACCCTCGAACACACGACGGGCTCCGGTTTTTCCGGAGCCCGTCGTGTGTTCGTATCGGCTGACGCGCCGCTCTCATTCCTCAAGCTTGAAGTGAATCGGAATCACGAGCCACACCTTGACGGGCCGATCGCTTTGGCGCGCCGGCTCGAACAGGAACTTGCGCACCGCGTCTTCGGCCGATTTCCGGAAGATTTCCTCGCCCTTCAACATCCGGATACTCTCCGCTTTTCCGTCTTTGCCAAGAAGCACTTTCAACATGACCGATCCTTGCAGGCCGGCACGCAGCGCGAACTGAGGATACACCGGCAACGCCCTCCTCAGCAGCCTGGGCTTCTGCTCCACCTTCCAGACTTCCAGAATCTCCTCTTCTTCGAAGGGAGCCTCTTCGCTTCCTGCCGGCGGGGGCGGCGGCAGATCCACTGGTACGTCCTCCAGTTCGAGATCGGTCGTCTCGATCGTCACGTCGTCTGGAACGTCTTCGCTTTCGGTCTCGATCGGCACGGCCGGACGGGGCGGTGGCGGCGGACGGCTGATCTGTCGGGTCTCAGGAAGATCCTCTATCTGAATCACAATCTGATCGGGTTTGGAAGGTGTGGCCTGAATGTCCAGGGTTGGAAACAGAACGGCGATTCCAGCATGAACCGCCGCGGAGATAACGAACGAAAGACCCAGAACCTTCCGGTACCGCCGCTTCAGATCCGCCTCGGAATTCTTGTCCCGTTTCTCCACCTGGATTCCCGTCCGCCGATCCGCCAGGAGCAGCTCAAAACGCTTGCGTCGATCTCGCAGAGCGGCCAGATTCGACAGTATTGAACCGTCAAACCGTTGCAGCACGAACTTCATCTGATCCCCCTCACGATAATTCCACTAAACCACCGTGAAAACCGTCCCTTATGAATGTAGATCCGAAATGTTACGGATCGGTTACGCAAATATTGCGATTCTGTAACCTCCGGAGACGAACCGACATCGCGCCGTGAATCCTGTGTATCTTTTCGACGTCGAAATTTTCCACTTCGTTCCAAAACCCGAACTTCGTCCCTCCCTGTACCAGGGCTAAGAGGACGGGGCGGCGCCGGGTGGACCCTGAGGTCCGGCCCCGGTTTATTTTCGTTTTAAATGACGACCCCCAATCGTATACTTAATATCCGTACACGTAGTATACTTATATTTGCACTTAACATGAATAAAAAAACGGGAGGTATTGCCCATGAACTCGACGATTCGATGGGGCATCGGCGGCGCCGGAGGCGCTTATTTTCTGGCTACGCCGGGTGAACTCGTAATCGACCTACTTAAACGCGACCGCAACGTCCACAACCGCCGCACGGATCTGCGCGCGCTTCTGATAACGCCCGACCGGAAGGTTGTACAGGAGGTTACCTTGCCGGACACCGGCCCCGGCGACGGCGCCGGCCCGCTTCAACGGGCCCGGCTGTCCACGCACGTCAACCACAAGGGCATCTATAAACTCAACGTCACCATCTCCCAGGACAGATACGGCGAGGAGATCGTCTGGGCGTTTCGAACCAACTGCAAGCGTTACCTCGTCGAGACTTCCCGCGGCCACAAAGACGCCGCGCACCAGGAACCCATCGTCCTGCTCTCGCCGGAGTATCCCGGCGACGTCTGCTTTCTTCCTCCCGAAGGCGCGTTTTCCGTTGAAATCGGAGACCTGCCCGACACCGTGGAAACGCTGCCGGTGTTCGACGCTTCAGGGAGCCTCGTTGATACCCTGACTGTTCAGGGCGGACGCGCCACCCATACGTTCACCGGGCACACTCACCGGTCCGCACCCTGGCGTCTCCACCTGCCCGCCCAGCAAGCCGTAATCCACGTCGACGGGGTCACGCGCTGGTCCGATGACGATCCGCACGCGAACATGTCCTACTGGACCCCGCACCTGGATTCTTTCTTCCCCCTCCACCCCTGCCGCTGGCTTCTGACGCCCTACAACAGGAACCTTTACGTCCGCCCGGGCGAGTCAGGAGCGGTCGACTTCCGGGTCCGGAACCATTCGTGCAGCCCGCAGACCGTGCGCCTGGCGCCCGAATACGACGAGGACGCGGCCTTTCCCGTCCGGCTCTCCGAGGACACCTTCGATCTCCGCCCAATGGAAAGTGCCGGCGTCACCGCCCGCTACAGCATGCCCGATACGGCAGGCGAAAGTGAAATTCTAACGTGCCGACTGCGGGCGACTTCCGAAAAACATCCTGAAGTGTCCACGTATTCAACGCTGACGCTCAGGGCCGGAACTTCACCCGTCCGGCGTGCCATCAGACTGCCCCTGGTGTTGAAACCCTATGAACACGAGAACGCACAGTTCGGCTATGTACCCGACTGTCCCGTGGAGAATCAGATCTACTTCGGCCTCGACAACCGGCCCTTCGTACGGACCGAAACTGGTATCACCGCGTTGCGGGACGGTCGCTGGACGACGTCCGACTTCAGAGATTCCGTCCGGGACTTTGAGAACGCCGCCTTTGGAACCGCGTCCACCAAGATTGCCTTCGATGCCAAGAATTTACTATATCTTGTGGCCAATGTCAATGGTCAACCCAACCTGCTGTATTCCACCGATCACGGCCTTACTTTCTCCGCGTGCGCTATTCCCGGAAAAGAAAGATTTCCGCTCACTTTTGATATCGAATGGTTTACGGGTCATAACACGTGCGACGGTCCGCCGCCCCTCCTTCGTTACGCCCGCACTGGAGAAGATGTACTTCATTTCTGGCGGAAAGTCAACGACCTCGAACTCTTTCTGCCGGAGAAAACGTCCGGGGGGCTCTCGATAGGTCGTCCGATTCTCGTATCAGACAATTGTATCGGCCTCTCACAGCACTCGGGTATTCCCGCCTCGGTGGTCTCGAAGCACGGGAAGGTGCACGTCATCTGGGCGGAAGCGACCGATCCGGACGAAGACGTCCCCGGCGTACCGACCTACGTCGCCACCATCGACAGAAAGACGCGGCAAATGAGCCCACCCGCGCTGGTCGGCTACGGACCGCCCGCAAACGACATCCACAATTCACCCAGCATCACCATGGACAGCCAGGGTTATCTTCACGCCCTGTCGGGTACCCACGGTTGTCCCTTCCCGTATTCCCGTTCACTGGCCCCCAACACCGCGGGCGGCGGCTGGTCCGAGCCTGCAGACGCCTGGCCGGATGCACGCCAGACCTACATCGGCTTCGTCTGTGATCCGGAAGACACGCTTCACTCCGCCTTCAGGCTCTGGTGGAACGGCACCGGCTACTTTCCTGCCGGCAATTACGCGACCCTCGCGCATCAGCGACGCCCTGCGGGCGGCTCCTGGCAGGAACCGCGGGTGCTTGTCGTGCCTCCGTTCTCGGAATACAGCGTGTTCTACCACCGCCTCACCATAGACCGTATCGGGCGGCTCTTCCTCTCGTACGACACCTTTTCCACCTACTGGTTCTATCGGAATGACCACCAGGGAAGCCGACGCTCGCTGATGATGTCCGATGACCGCGGAAGTAGCTGGAAGCTGGTGGAAACGTCCGATCTGGCCGGGTGAAGGGATTACTCGCGATGGCAGAGAGAAAGTTTCGCAGGAATGAACCGATCAGTGAAAACGCATCTGCGAGTAATGCCGAAATCTGCAAGGCAGCGGGCTCGGGCGACCTGGATCGTGTACGGTCTATTCTGAAGCAGAAACCCGAACTCGCCTGCCGGGACGGAATACAGGGCTATCAGGCCATACACCACGCGGCGAGGGAGGGTCACATGGAGGTGGTCAGGCACCTTCTGACGGCTGGCGCCAGCCCGACCCGGATAACCTACCGGGAGCGCGTGTCCGCCATCGATATGGCCAGGCACCACGGGCATACCGAAGTGGCCGAAGCGATGGAAGAATGGCGGTCCCAACACTCGGGTGAATCAGAAACAGGGATCCAGCTCTGCCAAGCCGCCGGCAGCGGTGATATTGAAGGCGTGAGGGAACTGCTTGACACGGACCCTTCCGGGATACACTCGGTGAACAGGAGCGGCGACACGGCGCTGCACGCAGCCGTGGAAAACCATCGTATCACGGTGGTCGAGGAACTCCTGGACCGGGGCGCCGATCCGAATCGATCCAACGCGCGGGGCAAAAAGCCCATCCATCTCACCTTCGGGCCTCGGCTCAAACGTGGTTGGGACCCACCTCCGAGCCCGTTGTGGCCGGTCATAGGCGGTCTTCTGTTGGGACGGGGCGCAGAATACGATCTTTGGGTTGCGTGCGCAATCGGCGACGTCGACCGGGCGCGGGAAATCCTCGATGCCGATCCCGGGGCCGTAAACGATTGGTCCCGAAACTATCCCGGCATGGACGCCTATCCGATCACGATTGCCGCGGAGAAGGGCCACCACGAAGTTGTGCGCCTCCTGTTGGAACGGGGAGCGGATCCGGACACGCCATATGACAAGGACGAGGGATACCGCGTGGCGGAGCAAGGCGCCCCTCTGCATGCCGCGGCAGCCAACGACGATTTGCAGTTGGCGACACTGCTTCTGGCGCACGGGGCATCGGCACATACCGTGATGGATGCGTCCGGCAATGCATTCAACCTGGCGATCTCCAACGGGAACGATGCGATGGAAAAACTGCTTTTGCGACACGGCGCATTTCCCGGGTATGACAACGCGATCACTCCAGGATTCTATGCACAGCACAGTGACAATATCACTGTCGATGCAGCGCTCGTTAAATCCGATCCCTCGTGTGTCAAGGACGTTCTGAAAGGGGCCGTCCACGGCGGCCATCCGGATCTCGTGGACCTCTGCCTCTCACGGAATCCGGGTTTTACGGAAAGCGAAATGCATGACGTGCTGTGCCTGGCAATGCGGGTGTGGCGGCTCCGGTGTCCGAGAAAACCGGGCGATGCGCGCGTGGAACACTTCTACGCCTGCTTCGAACTCCTTTTGGATTGCGGATTCGATCCGAACGCCCGCGCGAAGGAAGGCGGCTTGACCCCCCTTCATTGGACCGCGGAAATCACCTGGCACGTCAGCGAGCAGGATCGAATCGTTTTCGCGCAAAAGCTGCTGAACCACGGCGCCGAGATAAGCGTGCTGGGCGGAGAAAGACAGTCGACGCCGCTGGCAATGGCAGTACGCTACGAGTGGCCCGAGCTTGCCAGGTTCATGCTGGAAGCGGGCGCCGATCCGAATCTGGCGGGTGCGCAATGGGCGACACCACTGGCCTGGAGTGAGAAACCGCAGGGCCATAAGGAATATGAACGACTCGACTCGAAAGAAGCCGATATGGGCGCTTTGCTGAGGAGATATGGCGCAAAGAAATAGACAGGAGAGAGAAAATCGGTATGGCCGACCAGAAGCAGCAGAAACAGCGTAGAGCTATCAGCAGTCCGCTTGAATCAAAAACCAAATCAGTTGACGTCATTGTCGTGACCTCTCCCCCCGGCCCCCTCTCCTAAAGGAAAGGGGGAGACTGGCGTTGACCCGTAACTATAAGTCGCGTGGATTCTTTAACTGTCGATATGTCTTCAACGGTTGTCCGTTCCTCCTTCCTTCAGGAAGGGGGAAAGGCGGTAGGTCTCGCCCTCACTCCCATCCAGTCCGGGTAGAGGAGGCATTGTTCGCAGCGTCAGACGCGCCGCTCACCGTCAAGCTCGAACGCCAGAACCACGCGTGACCTGAAGGCACGAAAAATCGCCGGTACAACAGGTCACCCGATACGCGGGCGGAGGCGGATTCTCTGCGCTCAAACGTCCAGCATTATTATTGTACAGGAAAAGCATGTAATTTACATACAAAAGCCGTTCACCCGCTCCTTCGTTTCACCGCTCGCGCGAACGGTCTGGGAATATGGGGGTTTTTCCGCGTTTTTCCGTCCAGCACAGCAGTACTGGTACATCTGACGGGCTCGTAGGTCGCCCAGACGCCATTTTGTCCTTTAGGGGATTCGCGGAAAAACCGGCCCCGTGCCGAGCGGCGCCCTTCTTTTTCGCCCTTTTTCTTGGGCGATGCAAGAAAAAGGGCAAGGGAATAAGGGACGTTAGGGGGTGGCGAGATGCGGTTGCTTCGGCAAGCTCAGTGTAAACACTTCGACAAGCTCAGCGCAAGCAACGTCGCGAGACGGGATGAACCGGCCTGCCTGCTGAAGCATGCGAGGCAGGCGGATGAATGGTGACACATTTTTGGGATGGGACAAAGGAATTCCTTATGACGATTGCAGCAGAACCCGAACGATACGGCCTTGCCACCCTCGATCCGGACGGTGAGATCGTTGCCGGCAGCTACGGCACCTGGAAACTCACCTACACGGCGGGCTCGGAAGGGGTGGCGCCCGGCGGCAGCATACGGGTCGACACCGACTCGGACACCGACTGGGCGATTCCCCAGTTCCAGGACCCCGCCGGCGCGGACTATATGACGGTTGAAGCGCCGGCAAGAGTGCATGTGGGCGTCCTCAATCAAAGTGTCACGTCCCTGGTCTTGCTCGTGCATGGACGCGGACTTGAGTCCGGCGAGAAGGTCATCCTCATTTATGGGGACCGCAGCGGCGGGGGGCCGGGTTCCCGTGCGCAGACCTTCGTGGAGGCGAAGCGCTACTTCCGGGTCGCTGTGGATACGAACGGCAGCGGCGCCTGCACCGAACTGAAGGACTCGCCCTGTGTTTCCATCGTGGGCGGACCCGCGGACCGGATGATCGTTGTCGCGCCGTCAACCGCGACTGTCGGAGACCCGTTTCGCCTGATGGTCAAGGCGGAAGACGCCTGGGGAAACCCGTCCGCGGAATACGCGGGAAGCGTGGAACTCATCGGGGACGGCGTGAAGCTCGCCGAACAATCCCTCATCTTCCAGCGCGAACACAACGGCGTTCGCTGGATGGAGGGATGCACCCCTTCACGGCCCGGCGTTTACAGAATCACCGCAACGGACACGCAGTCCGGACTGGAGGCACGGAGCAATCCCGTCGTCTGCAGGGATCAACCCGAACCCTACGGCCTTTATTGGGGTGACTACCACGGGGGCCAGGTGGCGCTGGCAGAGAAGATTTCCGGCTTCTTTCGCTACGCACGTGACGTGGCCGCCATCCAGTTCGCCAGCTACCAGCGCAACGACCACGCCGTCTCAAAATCCGACTGGGAGATCCAGCAGCGGGCTGAGCGGGAGTTTTACCAGCCCGGACGGTTTATTGCCATCCCGGGATTCGAATGGTCTCCAAAGACGGAGGCGGGCGGCCACCACAATGTCTACTTTCGACGGCACGATCAACCCATTCGCCGGTCCAGCCGCCAGGCCCTTCGGGACCGTTCGGACGTCGACACGGACATTCATCACATAACGGACCTGTATCGGACCTACCGCGGCACGGACACCGTCATCACGCCCCACGTTGGCGGCGAACACTCCGACCTCAACCACCACGATCCCGGGCTGGAACCGGCCGTGGAAGTCACCTCAACACACGGCAGCTTCGAGTGGTTCCTGCGGGAAACCCTGGAGCACGGATACAAACTCGGCTTCTTCGGTGGCAGCGACAGCCACACGGGAAGGCCCGGCGACGACCGTCCCGGCCACCAGCACCGGCGCTACGCAAAGGCGGGGCTTGCGGCCGTTTACGCCACCGAGGTAAGCCTGGAAGCCCTTCTGGAAGCCCTGAAGGCGCGCCGATGCTATGCCACCACTGGCGCACGGATCGTTCTGCACACGGAAATGGACGGCCACCTGATGGGCAGCGAACCCATAACCCACTCCCCGCCCAAGATCTCGGTATCCGTCATCGGGACCGCACCCCTGGAATCCGTGGAACTCTTCCGCGGGCTGGAAACCCTCCACACGCACCCCCTCACTGTAGCGCCCGCCCATAACCGGGTCCGCATCCTATGGGAAGGCGCGAGTCGAAAAAGCAGCTACTCGGGCGTTATCTGGGACGGGACCCTGGATCTGGACGGCGCCAGGATCACGGCGGTTGAAAAGCTGCGCTTCGACAGCCCGCGCTCAGACATTCTGGACCGCGGCGAAAGCAGCATGCGTTGGCACTCGGTAACCTGTGGGTACCGGAGCGGCGTGATCCTGGACCTGAATGCGGACCCGGACGCCGAACTCCGGCTTGCGATCCATACCTCGCTCATTGCAGGCCCCACCTACGGCGGCCACGGCGAAACAGGACCCAGGCGGATATCCTACGCCCCCGCCGAGAGAGTAAGCCTGAGCGTTAGCCTCCGGGAGCTTCGCGAACAGCCCATGGAGATAGACACCGGCCTTCTCGAGCGAAAGGTCACTGTCTCCCTCGCGCCCGAACAATCCGCGACGGATACCGCCGAATTCACCTTCACCGACCCCGCGCCTGTTCCGGGCGTGAACCCCTACTGGGTGCGGGTGGTACAAACCGACATGGAAATGGCCTGGTCCAGTCCCATCTTTGTGGATTACGCGCCGCCGGGGCCATGAACGTCCGCTCGTCTGCCTGTCGCTTGCCGCAATCCGACCCAGGACAGGTGTAAATCCCGATGTCGAGATCGACAATGCATCCTGACCGGGATCATCTCCGGCTCGAGCAGTATGGAGATTCGACAAATCTCAACGCGCGATACGAACTCCACGCCCGATTCAGCACGAACAGGTACGGTTGGCACCCATGGGTCTTCGATCAACTTTCAGTGCCAAGGAACGGGAAGATCCTGGAGGTCGGGTGCGGGCCGGGTTTCCTCTGGAACAAAAACGCCGAAAGGATTCCAGCGCATTGGCGGGTGACGCTCTCCGACTTCTCGCCAGGAATGGTCAGGGCCGCTAGACAGAGTCTATCGAGTTTCGACGCGTCCTTCGACTTCGTCGTGTTCGACGTCCAGGCGATCCCGTACATTGACAGCGAATTCGACGTTGTCATCGCGAATCACATGCTATATCACGTGCCGGACCGCGAGAAAGCGTACTCCGAGATCCGACGGGTGCTGAAACCCGGTGGATTTCTACACGCGGCTGCAAATGGGAAGGACGACAAGAGAAATATCTCCGAACTCGGGCCCAGGGTGAATCGGAATGCATTCCCTGACAAGGAGGAAAATTCCGACTGGTTCAACCTCGAAAGCGGCGGGAAGGAACTTGAAGCATGGTTTTCCGACGTGAATGTACAGAAGTACGAAGACGCGCTATGCATCACGGAATCCGCGCCATTGGTCGCTTATTTCGCGTCGTTTAAACGCCTCAGCGCTGGGGAGTTGTGCGAACTGCGGAAAATCGCGGACCGGGAGATCGCCGGCAAGGGCGCGATCCGTATCGTGAAACGACCGGGTCTGTTCGTCGCCAGGAAGCGATCATGATTGCGCGAGCGGAGGGCGTCCGCTTCGACCTTGAAAGGGTGGAGCAGACATTCCTGTCTGCTCACATACATCAAGCCGAAACCTCGGAATCCTGTTTCAGGGCACGCCACGACTCACAGCTGTCTCCCCCGCTGGAAAAAGGGCGGCGCTATCTATCGGATCACCTTGTCTGCATTCAGGCAGAAAGACGATGAGAAGGGCAGACAGGAATGTCTGCCCCACCTTCGCATACGATCCGACAACAAAGGGCGCGTATCAAGGGGACGAGAGTAGGGGGAGGAAAGCTATGATCTACCACCTCAAGATCACCCTGATGAAAATTGAGCCGCCGATATGGAGACGTGTTGCCGTAGACGGCGAGTGCTCCCTGGGCGACCTCCATTTGATACTTCAAATCGTAATGGGGTGGACCAACTCTCATCTGCACGAGTTTCGCATCGCAGACTCCCGCTACAGCGTGTGCGATCCGACGCTTTACGATTGGGGCGAGGACACGCTGGATGAAGAAGCATATACCGTGGAACAGGTTGTTCCATTCACCGGCGTCGAGTTTCTCTACGAATACGATCTTGGAGACAGTTGGGAACACCTGGTGAAAGTGAAAGCAATCAGTGAGCCATTACCCAGTGTATTTTATCCCACCTGTCTGGCGGGTGAGCGTTCGTGCCCACCTGAGGACGTGGGCGGAAACTCGGGATATGCGGAGTTCCTGGAGACCCTGGCGGACAACGATCACCCGGAACACGCCACGAATCTTGTGTGGATTGGCGGTAATTTCGATCCCGAATACTTCCCTATCGATCTTGTCAATCGGTACCTGTCCCAATTTGGAAGCGGCGAATTCTTCAATCTCGTGCCTGGTGTTACCTATACGCGCAGGCAAGGACAATATCTGGCCTTTATCCATTACTACACCAGGGTAAACGGCATTCCGCCGGCCCAGGCCGATATTCAGCGCTACTTCGGCGTTACAGCTCCGTCCGTAAACAGCATGCTCAAGAGATTGGAAGCGCTGGGCTTCATCTCAAGGGTTGCACGTCGTCCGCGCTCCATCAGGCTTCTCCTGGACCAGGCGGACCTTCCGGAACTGGAATAGAACGCTGGTGGTTGAAACATGAAGGGCCAATCCCTTAGCCCGAAGCCGCCCGGCCCCGCAACGCCTTTGCATAGTGTGCCCGGGATCGCAACCCCTCTCCAGGCCCCTCCCCGACACGGGGAGGGAAGGTATAATTATCGATGACGACTTTAAACAAGAAAGACGTCGAAGCCTTCCGGGAACTGGGATACCACGTAGCGCGCGGCGTATTTGGCCGGGATGAGATTACGCGTCTGCGCGAGGGCTACGACTATATCCTTGAACTGGCAGCGCGGAGGGATCTTCCGGATGAAATTCTCAAAGGCAGGCGGAACGATGTGCACGTTCACCTGCAAACCCCCGGACCGATGGCAGGGCCGAACGCCGTCCGGTACCTTCGCAAGGTCCAGTGGCCCGCTCTGATTCATCCGGCGTTCGAGGAGATCCGCAACAGTCCGAAGTTTCCAGCTCTGCTGGACCCGTTGATCGGAACGTCGTTAAAGCAGTTTATCAATCAGATCAACTTCAAGATGCCGGGCGGGAAGATCGAATTTCCGTGGCACCAGGACGTTCGTCCCACGCCCGCGTTTCGCGATCAGGTCAGCAACTACGTGCAGACTATTGTCGTGGTGGACGAGGCCAACGTAGCCAACGGGTGTCTGCACGTCGTCCCAGGGAGCCACAAGCTGGGCAACTTGAAAGCGAAACGGTACGCGAAAGGTGGCGTCGAAGCGCTGGTAGACGTTTCCTGTGCCGTGGCCTGCGAGGCCATGCCGGGAGACGTGCTGATGTTTACTTCATACACGGTTCACGGCTCGTCGCCGAATGCGACGGACCGGCCGCGGCGGTCGTACATCAACGGATTCGTCCGGGCATCCTCGTGCGACGTGGGGAGATGGGCGTTTCTGGACGGGAGGCCCGTTCCCATTACGAGCGACTACGACTACCACGAGATACGGTTTAGCCTTGATTCGTAATTAGTGTTGTTGAATTTCGGCGTATTGAAAACGAAGCAGAAATTCAAATAAGTCCATAATTTTCAATAGGAAAAGGCCTTCCATTTTGGTATGTTGGGAAGCGACAAACGACCCATTTCAACCAAAACGAAAGGCCACGTACAGTGAGACGAAAGAAAGCGGATTTGCGGGCGCGTGTCAATTTCAATTTGAAGATGGAATTGATGGGTGAAGGCCTCACTTCCTATGGGGGTTTGGAACTGTTGATGCGATATTTGCACCCCGACACGCGCGAGTGCGGGCCACACCGGCGACGAGGCGGACGCGCCAGTGACGGTCCGCCCGTGCGGGAGAAATCTCGTGCATGACAGTCAGGTGTGTATACTAAAACGGAAAAAGTAGATAAAAACGTAAGTATTACTAATTTATATGAGAATATACATTAATAACTATCTGGCGGATCCCGCGCTTTACCCATATATTCCGAGTCATACGAAAAGGCGCTGTCGTTCAACGTTTATGGCTTAACCCGACATTCAGAAGGAAACCGTCGGTTCCCAGACCGGCCCCAGTCGAGAATCGATGGTTCTCGGGAAAGAAGCCGGGCGGCGATACGGTGTGTCGTTCCGCGTGTTGAGCCCGGGTGCGCCGGCATCTTGCCCGCGCAGGTCGGGGGCCTCCGTACGTTTCTGCGGCGCGTCGGCTACGGATTTCTGTCGAATTGAGGCTAGTGCTCAAGAAACACAATTCGTAAGCAGAGATCCACGAATAAGCGCCTGATAAATCTCCGTTCACCGAGGCCGCAGACGGCAGACCAATCAGCAGGGATGTAAGTTGGAAACCCTCGACTCAACTCTCGGCACAAAGCAGACTCAAGACCCACTTGGGAATTTAGTACATCGAGAAAAACCATGATACCGTCATGCATTACAAGCGAGCACTTGGTCGAAGCGATTTGTCGTATCAGGCGTGAGGGTGTTCCACCGCGTAGGAAGGGGCGGTATTACTGCCTGGTTAAGGATGGCTGTCATTACCCGCCGAAGTACACCGTTGCATTGGCTCATCAGATAGCAACGGGTCGGTTTCTCCCTTCGTACGAATTCTCTGGCGGCGGTGAGTCCAATGGCTTTCTGAGTAAACGTGGCTTCGAAATAGCTGATTGCAATTGCGGAGGTGGTTATCGCGCCAAGACTCTCACTCGGCGTGCTAATCGAACCAGAAAGAGGAAGTTCGTGATACAGCAAGAACGTCACTCTGAGCATTGTCCTGACTGTAAGGCGCGGGTCCGCGAGCTTCTCGTACGAATCTACGGAAAATGCCTGGCGAACCACAGGTTTGACTGGCCAACTCATCTTTCCTCATACGCCGGAACGCAGATCTACTCGACACTGCGGGAACTCGCAGCAATTCTAGAGAAATACCGTGGCTTTGCCCTTAAGGATTTCGTGAAAACCGAAACGCTGGCCGCGTGCGACTTTTGGTTACCCGACCCCGGATTTATCCTGGAGTTCGATGAGCGACAACACTTCACGACGCCGCGAAAACTGAACCTTCACGCGTACCCGGACGACCTGGCCTTGGGTTTTTCCGGAAAGCAATGGATCTCACACTGTGAACGCCACGATGCAAAGGACAACGATCCCCCATTTCGTGACGAACAACGGGCATGGTATGACGCATTGCGGGATCTCGTGCCGTCGATAGAGGGACTTCAGCCGACAGTTAGCCTCAATGTGAAATAAATCAGGCGGCTTTCTGTAGTGCGTTGCAGATTTTGCGGTATTGTTTTTCGGTGTGCTTGTTGCGTTGGAGGCGCAGGGTAAGACACCCTTCGGGTCGTACGAGGTATCCGGCTCGGTTGATGAGCTCGAACCGGAGAGTACGTATGGATTTGAGCGGCCATCGGTTGGTATTTTTCAAGGTGCGATTGCGTTTTGTGAGTCCGGTTTCGATTTGGAAGTTGACCAGGAGGTTGTGCGCGAGAATGACGAACTGTTGCCAGGCACTATTGGCGTGGTAATCGTGTGTGGGGATGGTATCGAAGCTGAGTCCGGTCTTGAGTTCGCCGATGGCTTTCTCGTGCACGCCACGGCCTGACATGAAGCGGTAGAGCGCGCGCAACTTGAAGGGTAGATTGGTAGCCACCGCACTGTATTCGAAGGTGCCGTCATCGGGATCGAACAGGTCCAGCTGGTAGTTCTTGCGGGTTTGATGCATCACGCGTTTTCGAAAGATGGCAATGTTGAGCGTGCGTTCCCACTTTTTGACCGTCAGCGTTGACGTGAAGCCGTCGACGCCCTTCTCGACGCGCTGCCAGTGGCTGCATTGAAGGATTTTGTGCTGTAAGTCCAGGCCTTGCCAGAAGGGCACCTTGATGGCATACGAGGCCTTGTTCTTGATGAGCGTGTTCACCACATCCTTATTGAAAAAGGCGCCATCCATGCGGAATCGCAGGGTGTAGGCGTGTCCCAAGGTCTCTTTGATCTGTGAAAACACGTCCTTTAGAAACCCGATGGAGGCACTGCCATCATTGACGTTGCCTGCCCGGTTGTGCACGCCCAGAAAATGACCGCTGTCGGCCAGGTAGGCGGTGATCGGATAGTAACTGGGGACTTTGCGATGATGCGGATTATACCCGCGGCGGGCACCGCCGACGCGTTTTCCGGTGCACAAGACGGTGCCGTCCACGTCGATCGTCAATTTTCGGGCGCGCAACAGGTTGATCTTATGGGCAACCACGTCGGCGTTGAGGGCTTTCAAGGCGTTGAGACCCTTGTCGGAAAACCGTCTCAGAAACGTACTCACGCTGCGGGGGGTCGGTAGATCCGTCAGACCGCAAAACCGCTGCAGCAGGGGATCTCCTTTCAAAAAATCCAGATGCCGCAACCGACGGCCGCCTACCCACAGCAAACCCAACAGAACACGGCACAGGCTCACCACACCGAAATCGCCGCCAAAGCCCACACTGCCCAGGTGACGGCGCAATTGCCTGTTCCAATGCACGTTTCGCAAATATCGCATCAACAGTTCCAAACCCGCATTCGAGGTGAGGCCTTCACCGGTGAATTCCATCTTCAAATTGTCGTTGACACGCACGTGCAAATCCGCTTTCTTTCGTCTCACTGTACGTGGCCTTTCGTTTTGGGTTAAAAGGGTCGTTTGTCGCTTCCCAATATACCAAAATGGAAGGCCTTTTCCTATTGAAAAATATAGACTTATTCGCATTTACGCTTAGTCTTCAATACCCCGGAATTCATCAACATTATTTTCACATTGAGGTTAGACTGTACGCCCGCGATATGGTCTGGTGCTTGCTTGACCCGGCCAGCAACAACGACCGGCAGCGATTCTCCGCCATTATCGGCCATTGCATGTCAGGTGGGAAGCGCGTCACGACTGGTCAATCGATGGCTAAAAGACATAACTCCGCTGCTCGAACGACTTCTGTACTGCGAGCGGCACTCGTGTTTCCTCGGGTAAACCATAGGGCGCTACTCGGAATCGTACCTCTTGGAGATAATGCCCAGAAGCCCGTCATACCCACCCACGCATCCTTTGCAGGCGAAAGCGTAGACTTCGTTCTTTTTCCGGAAGGCTACATTCGCTCGTCCGACGTAAAACGCATCAAGTCTCTAATGGAACTCGCGGCGGACCTGGATGCGCCTTTGCTGGTCGGCGCGACCGACCATAGTGACGATTCGATCGGACGCACCCGCCAGATCCTTTTACGTATAGATCCTGATGAAACAGTGTCACGTTTGTACACGAAACACTCCACAGAAAAGACCGTCGCCTTTGAATTTCAGGATTGGGAACCTCGCGTCGCACTTCCAACCTTCGAACTGGTCGGCGTTCGGGCCGGTGCGACCATTTGCCACGACCAATATCTGGGTATGCTCCCCCGTTTTCTCGCTAGACGCGGCGCCCGGATATGGCTTAATCCAAGTTATGACAACGTCGTTGACATCAAATGGGCATCAATCCTTCGTCTAAGAGCGGTAGAAAATCGTTTCTTCTCTTTATGTACGCTGCACGACAGTAGGCAACGGCGTGCCCCAACTCACCCGTTTGCGTTTTCTCCCGATGGAAGAGAGCTCTCATCAAGGCAAGCGGGTATCAGGAAGTCGCGGCCGCTTTCTGAGTGCAAAGAGTCAGATTCAATCTATGTCGTGGAACTCGACATGCGGCTGCCTGAAGGAGGATTAGATTGGAATCGGGTTCCACGAGCAGATAACCTCTCGACATCAAGACCAAAGAAACCCCCTAACCCGAATGCAAAACAGCCTATCCGTGTTGGAATAGTCGACGAACAACCGGCTGTGTTAAGTCGATCTGGATGGCGCGCCGTTGAGGAGCCCGGGTGTGACGTGGAGACCGATCACGGCTCTGTATACGTGGGTGTTGTGCAAAATGAACAGATGCTCGATGCAGCCGAGTGTTTTCGCGTTATGGATCGAGCGAAACAGGCAAACTGTAAACCAATTATTTGGACTGTGTGGGGCGAACTTCCAGCGGATTCAGCGCGTCTCGCAACGCTGATGTTGGGCAGAACAATTGAATGCTGTGCGCCAATCCTGATTTCGGACCGTAACCGCATTCATGAACTGGTCGAGCTTTCCAATAGAAATAAAGTTCGCACTCGGAGGACGATTGAAGCATCAGGGGAAGCAATTGTGGACGTTGGATATGCGTGGGGTCTGGAAAGTGCCTTTAAGATGGTTTCCAAGCATCTCATTGGGACCATGAAACACACGGCATTGGATCGATATAGAACGCTTACTTAACCTGAATAAGTCATTGAGAAGGTAGTTCCCCTACCCAAGTCATTGTATTATGGTGACGCAAGTAATGTTATAACAATGAGTTGAGATCAAACTACCGTGGACGTTCAAGATAATTATGACAGGGTCTATCTTGCAAGTCAATGCGGCAAGAATGTGAAAGGCGCCTTCGACGACTGGAAGGTGGAGCGGACATCCTTGTCTGCTCACATACATCAAACCGGAACCTCGGAATCCTGTGTCCGGACACACCACGACTCGCCGCCATCTCCTCCACTGGAAAAAGGACGGCGCAATCTATCGGATCACTTCTGTCTGCATTGCGGCAGAAGGACCTCTCCCCCCGGCCCCCTCTCCTGCGAGGAGAGGGGGAGTCGAACGAAGCGTTGCGTAAACACGAGAAGGGCAGACAGGAATGTCTGCCCCACCTTCACACCCGCATCCTCAACGGCTCGACAAGCCTTTATGCTGGGGTGGCATTGATTGATTGGCGAACAAAGCAGCTAAACGTGACAATTGCGTGTATTAATCAGGCTTACCATCTCAGAAAACGGGCAGATCCATGAAACCGAAAGATGAAAAAATGGATGGCCATGATTTGGGTCGTTTGACCCGGCGGCTGGAGGCGCTGAATTTCGAGGATGTGGAGATGGAGACGGCCGGATTCGTAGACGAATTTCCCATCTATTGTATCCGGTTGGGCGGTGACCCGCGCGGCAGGAAACGGGTGCTTCTCTCCGGCGGCGTCCACGGGGACGAACCGGCGGGGCCGGAGGCGGCTCTCGCCTTTCTGGAGCGGAACCCGGTGGATCTGCTCCGGCACTTTACGTTTCTCATTCTGCCGTGCGTCAATCCCTACGGATACGTCCACAACAGGAGGGAAAACCGGGAGGGTGAAGATATCAACCGGTCTTTCTCGGAGGCCGGCGTTCGCGAGGGGGAAATTGCCAGGCGGATATTGAAGGGAAAGCGGTTCGACCTGTACGTGGACTTCCACGAAGACTGGGAAGCCACCGGATTCTATCTGTACGAGGGCCGACGCGATGAACGGTGGGCCGGTCCGGAAATCGTCCGCGAAGTCGAGAAGGTGGGCGCCATTGATCCCGACGGGGAAGAGGAAGAGAACGACCTCCCCGTCTCAAGGGGCGTCTACAAGGTCTCGCCGTCGTGGGGCACCGGCGGGATCGTCCCCTACGTATATCATTACCACGCGGATCACGTGCTCATCTTCGAGACGCCCACGGCATGGCCGATGGCACAGCGAACGGCTGCTCATCTCGCAGGCCTGGATACCGTTCTAAATTGGACCCTCGACAATCACGCCTGCTGATGCCGATCCCATGTATCTGTCCATGACTACCTCATGACCAACCGTACACCCAGTTGGATCTTCTTCGATTGCTTCAATACGCTTCTGGACGACTTCGATGAAACCGGAGATGAGTCCGGCTTGAGCTCGATTGTCGACCTGCCGGTCCGGGAGGGTTACTTTGCCGCTCCCCGCGACTTCGTGAATGCGTATTCGCGTTGGCGGAGGCACCGATTGTCCGGCAACGACTCGAGGGAGGTCGAGCTTAAAGACCGACTGTCGGAGGTGCTTGCGGCTACCGAAAAGACCGTTGGAAATCCCGTTCACGGGCTCGTACAGGAAATGGTGGAAGCATTCGAAAGGTCTTATCCGAAGCAGGTCCGGCCAACGCCAGGGGTCGAGGCGATGCTGGCGTCGTGGCGCGGTAACGTTCGAATGGGCGTCGTGTCGAATTTCTACCTTTCAGGGTGGCCGGAACAACTGCTCGCCGACCACGGATTGTCGGACAACTTCGAGTTTGTCGTGGACAGCGCCAGATTGGGGTTCAGAAAGCCGGGCGCCGAAATCTATCGTGAGAGCCTCAGCCGCGCCGGGCTTTCCGCTGAACGCGCCGGTGACGTCCTGTTCATCGGGGATAGTCTTCAAAACGATGTCCTGGCCCCAAGATCGCTGGGCATAGCCGCCATATATTTCGATCGTTCGCGCGACCGGCCGATGGCGGGCCGGCAAACGTGGACGGACTCGATCACCCACTGGGACGAGTTCCGGCCGTGACGATACCCTTCGCCGGCCCTTCGACAGGCTCAGGGAGCGTCTCAGGGCAGAGCTTCGTGGCCACAGGTTTCATGTGCCGGTTCAGGGATGCATTGGAAATCGCATTCCGATGTCTTGCGCATGGAGTGGCTGTTCACTATATTGGTGAACGGATGTTCCCCCGACCACCGCGGCCCAAACGTCTCATCCCGGCGTCGACAGACTCCGTATGAGGAACGCACATGCCCTTGGAAAGCTTCCATCCCGTTGTCCGGCAGTGGTTTAATCAGAATTTCAACGACCCGTCCGAAATTCAGTCTCTGGCCTGGCCTGAAATCCTGAATAGAAGAAATGTCCTGCTGTCCGCGCCGACGGGATCCGGGAAAACGCTCGCGGCATTTATGGCAGTCCTGAACGACCTGTTCGAGCGCCGTCTCGACGGCACGCTGGAGGACCGGACCCAGGTCGTCTATGTATCGCCCCTGAAGGCGCTCAGCAACGATATCCATCGCAACCTGCAGGTCCCGCTCAAGGGCATAAAGGCGCTCCTGGAACAGAACGGTTACCCAAACGCGGACGTACGGGCGATGGTCCGGACCGGTGACACACCGGGCTCCGAACGGACAAAGATGGTACGGACGCCCCCCCACATCCTGGTGACCACACCGGAATCTCTCTACCTTCTCCTGACAAGCAACGGCGGACGGGAAATGCTGAGCAGCGCGGGCACGTTAATCGTGGATGAGATCCACGCCGTCGCCGGTAACAAACGCGGCGCCCACCTGTCCATTTCAATGGAGCGACTGGCGCGCCTCAGCCGGAACCCGGTCCACCGGATCGGTATCTCCGCCACCCAGAAGCCCATTGAGCGGATGGCGCATTTTCTCACCGGAACCGCAGAACCCTGCAAGATCCTCAACATCGGTCATCGGCGTGAGTTGGAACTGGACATCGAGTTGCCGGAATCGCCGCTCACGGCAGTGATGGCCAATGAAGTCTGGGAAGAGATCCATCAATCCCTGGAACGTACCATCACCGAACATCAGACCACCCTGATATTCGTACCCACGCGCTCCATGGCCGAACGCCTTTCGCATCATCTGTCCGACCGGCTGGGGCCCGAAGTCGTCTCCGCCCACCACGGGAGCATGTCCCGCGAAAAACGCCTGGACGCGGAGACGAGGCTCAAGGCCGGCGCCCTGAGTGCCCTGGTGGCCACCGGATCTCTCGAACTGGGCATCGACGTGGGATCCATCGATCTGGTTGTTCAAATCGGATCCCCCAAGGCCATCGCCACGCTGCTTCAGCGCGTTGGCCGTTCCGGCCACACCCTCGAGGGAACCCCGAGCGGGAAGCTGTATCCGCTCACCAAAGATGAATTGGTCGAAGCCGTGGCGCTGCTGGACAGTGTCCGCAGGGGCGAACTGGACAAACTTCCCTTTCCCGAGAAACCGCTGGACGTGCTCGCCCAGCAGATCGTGGCTGAGGTCGCGAGTGAGGACAGCACGTCGGAAGCGCTCTACGACCTCGTCCGAAAATCGTCCATCTATCAAAATCTAAGCATTGAAGAATTCAACGGCGTCGTCCAGATGCTGGTGGAGGGATTCACATTCAGGCGGGGTACGCGGCGGTCCTACCTCCACTTCAATCCGGTCACGCGGACACTGAGGGCCAAAAAAGGCGCCCGTCTCAACGCGATCGTCTCGGGAGGAACCATCCCCGACCAGTTCGACTATGACGTGCGCCTGGAACCATCCGGCGTTCAGATCGGCTCCGTGCACGAAGATTTCGCCGTCGAGAGCCTTCCTGGCGACATTTTTCAGCTGGGCACCGCTTCGTGGCGAATCCTCAAGGTGGAAACCGGAAAGGTGCGCGTCGAAGACGCCGACGGCCTTCCCCCCACAATGCCGTTCTGGATCGGCGAAGCCCCCGGCAGATCCGCGGAACTCTCAACGTCGGTCTCCCGTGTCCGCGAAGAAGTGGCTGCGAGAATAAACATCGATGAACTGGACGACAACGGATCCGGAGAATGGAAAACGGATGCCGCCGCCTGGCTGACGGACGAGGTCGGCGCAAGCGCGGAGGCGGCCGATCAGGTGGTCACGTACCTGGCTGCCACAAAGGCATCTCTGGACCTGGTACCGTCGCAGAAGCACATCGTTCTTGAGCGTTTCTTCGACGAGGTGGGCGACCAGCACCTCGTCATCCATTCGGTCTTCGGAAACCGGTTGAACCGGGCGTGGGGGCTCGCCCTTCGAAAACGATTCTGCCGAAAGTTCAACTTCGAACTCCAGGCGGCGGCGAACGAAGAGAGCCTGGTGCTCTCCCTCGGGCCCACGCACAGTTTCCCTCTTGAGGAAGTGGTCGGCTATCTGAACGACCGGACGGTTCGCGAGGTTCTCGTACAGGCCCTGCTGGATGCGCCGATGTTCCAGGCGCGGTGGCGCTGGAACGCCTGCACGGCGCTGGCTGTGCTCCGGCGCCGGGGCGGAGAACGCGTTCCGCCTCAGATCCAGCGTTCCGATGCCGAGGACCTGCTGGCCCTGATATTCCCTGACCAGCTCGCCTGCCTGGAAAACATCCCGGGCGACCGCGAGGTGCCTGACCATCCCCTCGTATACCAGACCGTTCACGACTGCCTCCACGAGGCGATGGACGTGGATGCCCTGGAAAGTCTCCTTCACCGGATTCACACAGGGGAAGTCGAAGTGTCGGCTCGTGATCTCCGTGAACCTTCCCCCATGTCCGAGAGCATTCTCAACGCGCGGCCGTATGCGTTCCTGGATGACGCGCCACTTGAGGAAAGGCGGGTACAGGCCGTCAGAACACGCAGGCGGCTCGAACCCGCGGACGCCAGGAAGCTGGGCAAGCTGGAGCAAGGTGCGATCGATGCGGTGAAGGAGGAGGCCTGGCCAGCGGTTACGGACGCGGATGAATTGTATGACGTTCTGGTGATGCACGGGTTCCTGACCGACGCGGAAATTGTGGAAAGCGGCGATGGAACGTGGCGCCCGCTCCTGGCGTCGCTCGTGGAATCGGGTCAGGCGGTACCCGTCGACCCGAGGGACGGACCGAAACTCTGGATCGCCGTGGAGAGGATTCCGCAATTCGAGGTTCTGTACGGTGAAGCCGTCGGACGCTGCGCAACGGCAGTGCAGGACTCCTTCCGGGCATTTTCATCTGAAGACCCGGGACAGGTACTCGCGGACGTGGTCAGGGGAAGGATAGAGCTGCTGGGGCCCACAACCGCGTCCCGAATCGCAAGGGATATGGGCCTTTCCACGCAGCGGATCGACCAGGCGCTTCACGCACTGGAATCCGAGGGCTTCGCGATCAGAGGCCACTTCTCCCCGGACCTGCCCTCCGACGCCGAAACGGAATGGTGCGAGCGCCGCCTGCTGGCGCGAATCCACAGGTATACCCTCGAAAAGCTGCGCCGGGCAATCAAACCCATCTCCTCGTCGGACTACGTGCGGTTTCTTCTCCGTTGGCACAGCCTCACCGAGGGCACCCGGAAAGAAGGCCCCGAAGCGCTTCAGGAGGTTCTGGATCAACTCGACGGATTTTCCTGTCCAGCCATCGCGTGGGAGAGCGACGTCCTACCTTCGCGCGTCAAGGACTACGACCATTTATGGCTGGATACCTGTTGTTTATCGGGGAAAACCATGTGGGGCCGTTATCTCAGGACACAAAGCGTCAGGGCGGGAAATACCCCTATCCGCACCACGCCGATCACCCTGGTCAATCGGACCACCTTCGCGGCCTGGCCGTTCCGCCCTGCGGAGTCTGGCGCGCCGGTCCTGACCCCGTCCGCGCAAACGGTACTCGAGTGTCTGAAAGCCGGCGGTGCGCTGTTTTACCACGACATCTTCGCCAGGTCGAAAATGCTCAGGAGTGAAATCGAGAGCGCCATCGCCGAATTGGTGGCGGCAGGATTGCTCACGTGCGATAGCTTTGCGGGGTTGCGGGCGCTTCTGATTCCGGAGAAATTCAAGGTGCGGTCCCGGCGGAATCGGGGGCCGGTCTTCGGCATGGAGCAGGCCGGCCGGTGGTCCCTGATCGAACCCGACTTCGAAGATCAGGCCGATATCGAACAATGCGCACGAATACTGCTGAAACGTTACGGTGTTGTCTTCAGACGGGTACTGGCCAGAGAGAACGGCATACCGCCCTGGCGCGATCTGGTACGGGTCTTGCGGCGGATGGAGGACCGAGGCGAGGTCCGGGGAGGCCGATTCGTGGAGAGATGGGGAGAGCAGTACGCACTTCCAGAGGCGATTACCGTCATCCGGTCCCTGAAACGGGAGAAGAGACGGGGCGAACTCGTATCGGTCAGCGCCTGCGATCCGGTCAACCTGGTCGGTGTCGTCACACCGGGCCGGCGCATCCCGGCGATTCCCGGCAACCGGATCCTCTTTCGCGACGGGGAACCCGTCGCCCGGTACGAAGGTAAATCGGTTCATTTCGAGAAGAAGCTCGACGCGGAAATGGCCTGGACGCTGGAGAAAAGCCTGATACGAAAGCACGTTCCGCCCAAGCTCAGGGAATACCTGGGGAAAATCGTACTTCCGTAAACCTCCTCGCGTGCGTTGCCTGCGCTGCCTGTGCTGCTTGCGTTGAGCTTGTCGAAACGACCTTGTCAAAACGCGCACGCAGACCTTCGGCAGGCCGCAGGCGACTTGCGATCCGTGCGACTCGCCGGCCGAATTCCGGTCGTCAATTTCCAGGTCGGAACGCGGGCAGTTCAATTCACTTCCCAATTCTCCCCGTAAACCCGATTGACGGTCCTTGAATTATCGATTTCTTCGGGCAGAAAAAGATAAATTCCTTATATTAGGGAAAATAACTGTAGCAATTTGCGACACTGGCGAATAGATGGGAGATCTTCACATGGCGATGGCGGAATTCGCTCGTCTACAGAGCTGTGTCAGACCAGCCACGGAGCGCGAGTTACACGAGCGCGCCGAACGCAACCGCGAATGGAACACCCTTATCGAGGAGGGGGTCTGCCATACCTGCCAGTATATTGCCCGGGGTGAAGCCACGTCGAACGGTAACGACGAATTGCTGCTCGACGACGAGCGATGTTTCGCGATTCTCGAGCGATATCCGCGCGGTCTGGGTCACACGATCGTGATCGCCAAACCACACGTCCCGGATATCGCCGGGCTGTCGGACGGGTTCGGCAGTGAGTTGATGACGACTATGCTCCGGCTGACCCGGGCGCTGAAGGCGGTTACCGGCTGCGAAAAAGTCTATCAGGTCACCATGTGTTCCGGAAAGGTGTCCCACCTGCACTTTCAGTTGTTACCGAGACTCCCCGGCGAACAGATCGGCGGCGGCGTCTTTTCGAGCACCCGCCAGTATCTGGCTTCGGCGGAACCCCTGGCGGGTGCCATCAGAACGGCACTTGCCTGCGCGCCGGGCACGGACGGCGGGCGTGGCGCCTGAACCACCTGGCGAAGTGACGGCATATTTTCTCGAAAAAACACGTGCTGCGGACTCCCTCCGGATGCCGAGCCAATTCATATACTGCAAGGTATCCCCGTTAACTTCCGTCCGCCATACTCAAACCCGAAATTCCAACTTTCAAACGTAAGGAGAGAGTTTATGACATCCGCAAGAACGCTCCTGACCCTGCTGCTCTGCTTCGTCGCACCCGCCTTCGCGCAGGGAACGGGCTCCATTAAGGGACAAATCACCGGTGCGGAGGGCGATGCTCTGTACGGCGCCAACGTCATTGTCCAGAGCGCTGCTCTACAGGCTCCCATCAAGGTCGTCTCCGGCGTGAACGGCATGTACGAGGCCGCAGGTTTGTCGGACGGCGTCTATGAAGTCTCCGTTTCTTTCGTCGGATACGAGACCGCGACCCGGAGCAACGTCCGGATATCCGACGGCGGCGGGATCGACCTCGACTTCAGTCTGGACGTCGAGGTTCTTTATGGAGACCAGATCATCGTTTCCGCGTCCCGCCGGCGGGAAAAAGTCCTGGACGCGCCGGCCTCGGTCGCGGTCGTTGAATCCGACGCCGTGCAGGCTCAGCGCGGTTTGAGCGCCGCGGATTACATCGTGGGGCTTGCGGGCGTGGACAACGCCCAGACCGGCCTCGTCCAGGCCAACACCGTCACGCGCGGCTTCAACAACGTGTTCTCCGGAACACTGCTTACACTGGTGGACAACCGGATTACGCGCGTGCCTTCCCTGCGGTTCAACGCCCATCACTTCATTCCCGTTACAAACCACGACATCGAACGCGTCGAAGTCGTCCTGGGTCCCGGGTCGGCCCTTTACGGGCCAAACAGCGCAAATGGCGTGATGCACATCATCACCCGGTCGCCCTTCGGCTCCGAAGGCACGTCTGTCAGCGTCATGGGCGGCGAACGCGACCTGCGAAAACTCTCCTTCCGGCACGCCGCCTCAACCGAAAAGGTCGGCGTCAAACTGTCCGGCCAGTACTTTTCCGGAACGGACTGGGAATACGAAGACCCGGAGGAGGTGCGGCTGCGCGGCAGGAATCCCAGAGACTACGATGTGAGCCGCATCAGCGGGGAACTGCGACTCGACGTTCGTCCAACCGAGGATCTCACGGGGATCCTTTCCGCCGGCTTTGCGCGGATCAACAGTATCGAAATGACGGGTATCGGCGGAGGTCAGGCAGACGGATGGGCCAATTACTCCCTCCAGGGTCGCCTGCTTTTCAAGGACATATTCATTCAGGCCTTTCACAACGGCAGCAACGCCGGGGATACCAAACTCCTGCGGACAAACGCGCTCATCGTGGACAAGTCCTCCTTTACGGTCCTGCAGGCCCAGCATAGCTTTAGCCTGGAAGACCGTAACCTGATTACCTACGGGATCGACGCCCTGTTCACGCGCCCGAATACAGGTGGTACCATCACCGGTTCCAATGAAACCCGCGACGATATCAACGAACTCGGGGTCTACGTGCAGGGCGAGAGCACCCTTAACGAGTATCTGACGCTGGTAGCGGCCGCCCGGTACGACGACCACAACCACGTTGACGAGCGGGTCTTCTCGCCAAGGGCCGCCGTCGTTCTCAAACCCAATCCGTTGCAGACCGTCCGGTTCACCTACAACCGGGCGTTCGGCACGCCTTCCACAAACAACCTCTTCCTGGACGTCGCCCAGGCCAGGGACGCCTTCGGTACGGGTCGCGCCTTTCAACCGGTCCTGGGATTCAGCCCGAGCTTCGATATCCGCGCACAGGGAACCGAGGATGGATTCACCTTCAGCAGGGATGCCAGCGGCGTTCCTTATTTCCGTTCGCCCTTCGCTCAGGTTATCGGCCTGTCGCCTTCACACCAGATCGGGATGAACGACGCACGTTTCAGCAACGTGATGTGGGGTATCGGGCGAAGCGCCGTGATGGCTGCGGCGCTGCCATCACTAAAGGCGAAGGCAACGGAACTGATGACCGCACTACTCACGGCCGCCGGGGTCCCCCCGGAACAGATTCCGGCCATGGCGGCCCAGCGGGTGGAGGGGCTCGCGGTCGCTTTTCAGAATATCATTCCGCAGACCCTTCCAGGCCTGAGGAACACGCTCCGGGTTCTGAACCCCTCGACTGCAGCCTTCGACCCGGTTGCGGACCTGGGAGCGTCGACCGTACGGGACATCGACAAAATCAGACCCACGATTACGGAAACCTATGAAGTGGGTTACAAGGGCATCTTTGTGAACCGTTTCGTGCTTGCGGCCGATGTCTACCGTACCCGCACCCACGACTTTGTCGGTCCACTGCGCGTGGAAACGCCCAACGTATTCCTGGATCCAGCCGCTCTTTCTACTTCACTGTCCGCCGCTATCGCGCAGGCCCTTCAACACCCGTCCGCGGCCGCACTGGCCGGGGCGCTTGCGTTTCTGGATTCTCCTGGAGAGGGCGGCAACGGCAACAACACCCCCGTAGACGAACTCACGCGTCTCTTTGTGGCAGGCACGGATAACAACGGCGCTGCATTCATCCCCTTCGGCACCGTGTCGCCCTTGCAATCCTCCGATCCAAACGCGATCATGTTGACCTACCGCAACTTCGGCGACGTCGACTTTTACGGCGTGGACGTCAGCGTCGCCTACTACGCGGATGACACGTGGACGTTTTCGGGCAGCTATTCACACGTCAACAAGGACCTGTTCAAGAATCTGGGCGGTATCGCGGACATCGCGCTCAATGCCCCGCGCAACAAATTCACGCTCGGCGCGACCGCCAAAATGCAGGATTCCGGGGTCCGGTTCGGGTTTCGCCTCCGTGGCCGTAGCGGGTTCCCGATGAACTCGGGTGTCTACATCGGCAACGTCAATTCCTCCCTGGTCTTCGACGCGAACGTGAGGTACGAACTGCCGTCCATGGTTACGGATGGAACCGTCGCGCTCAAAGTGAACGCATCCAACATGTTCAACCAGAAACACCGTGAATTCGTCGGAGCCCCCGAAATCGGTCGGCTCTTATCCGTCGGCCTGACGGCGGATTTCTAGTACTCAGGCAAAGACAGCGATCAGCAGGTAGCTCAACGGCGGTTTGTGCTACGGATCGGCGATGTCAACCAGCGATATCCGCGCCATTTCAGGGGCAACCACAAGGGTTGCCCCTACAACTTCCATGGCAGCCCGGGGAACACGTCGAATAGACTAAACTTGAATAAAATTGACAAAAAAGCCGTCGCGTCATGGGCAATGTACGACTTTGCCAACTCCGCCTTCACCACCCTCGTGGTTACCTTTGTCTATTCCACTTACTTTGTAAAATCCCTCGCGCCGGACGAAATCATCGGCACCACCCTGTGGTCCAGAGGCGTCACGTTTTCCGCCATCGCCGTGGCGCTGTTCTCACCCCTTACCGGCGCCATTGCGGACCGCGGCGGGTTCCGGAAGGGTTTCCTCCTTTTCTCTACGATCATCGCGGTCATTGCCACCACCGGCCTGTACACCGCATTACCGGGCCAGGTCGTCAAGGCCCTGCTCTGGTTTGTCGTGGCGAACTTCGCCTTTGAAATGGGAAACGTCTTCTACAACGCCTTTCTGCCGGACATCGCGCCGCGGAAATACATTGGCCGCATTTCCGGGTACGGGTGGGGGCTGGGCTACATAGGCGGTCTGCTGGCGATGGGCATCGCCATGATTGGATTTGTCAGCCCGGAAACGCCGTGGTTCGGTATCACAAGAGATGCCGGCGCGAATATCCGGGCAACCAATCTGCTCGTCGCCGTCTGGTTCACGGTTTTCAGCGTCCCCATCTTCCTCTGGGTTCAAGAAAAAAAATCCCGCGCGACCCGAACGCGCGGGATCCTGTCGGCCTCCTATCGCCAACTCGCCAGGACGTTTCGGGAGGCCGGTCAATATCGGGAAATTATCAAGTTGCTTATCGCCCGTCTCGTCTACAATGACGGACTCATCACCATATTCGCCTTCGGCGGCATTTACGCGGCAGGCACGTTCGGTTTCACGTTCAACGAAATCATGGTCTTCGGCATCGTCCTGAACGTCTCCGCGGGAACCGGAGCATTTGCGCTGGGCTTCCTCGACGACCGCTTGGGCGGTAAACGCACCATTCAGATCAGCCTCCTCTTTCTCCTCGTGGCGACGTTGATGGCCGTCTTCACCCACAGCAATACCGTCTTCTGGATTTCCGGCATCATGGCAGGGTTTTTTGCCGGGCCGAACCAGTCGGCCAGCCGGTCGCTCCTGGGTCGATTTGTCCCGCCGGAAAAGGAGAACGAGTTTTTCGGGCTATTCGCCTTTTCAGGCAAAGCCACGGCCTTTATTGGCCCTCTTGCCCTGGGCGAACTCACCCGCGCCTTTCAGTCCCAAAGGGTCGGCATCTCGATCGTGGCGGTGCTGTTCGTCGTGGGTAGTCTGATTCTACGACGGGTTGACGAAAGAGAAGGCGTACGCGCCGCCGGGCGGCCCTAGAAAGGACGCCTTTCTGGGGAGGATTCAGAGGGCGTGGATCGAATTCCTTGCAGACAACAGCAATGTAGGGGCAACCCATGCGTTGCCCCTACGGCACCACCCGCGTCCAACGCCCGCTTCATTGAGAAACCGGCGGGTGATTGCGTCGTACAGCTGCGACTGATGAATCAACCGTTCCTCTTCCTCCTTGCTGCGTCCCATCGTGTATCTCGCGTCGCTTGTCTGCTCGTCCATCGGTTTCCTCCAAAGCAGGGCTTTTGGGGACCCGAAACCTGTCGTCAGGAAGTTCTACGTAGTCGACTTCCAGTGGCTGGTTGATCCGTTGCTTCAGTTCCAACAGGTCGGGCCGGCCTTCCGGTATATCCTTGATCATTTCGCCATCCGGATAAATCGTTGCGGTGGTCGTCTTTCTCATGAACCCCTTCTTCGACGTCCCACGGACAATCTGGAGACCGTCGTTTGAAATAGCCATTCGAGAGCGTGTAAGTCGTCCATCGCCGATTATTTGAAAGATAAGGCCCAGCAAGCCCGACGTCGGGCGCCCCGTAAGCCCCGTAATCTTGTCGCAAGCGATCCAATCTCCAAAATCGAGCAACCGATAGGCCATCTCCCGCCCGTTGGTAACCTTGAGATTGGGTGTTGAGAGCGTATCCAGGTACGAGTACCGATCCGGCTTTCCCGGCCGGTCCTCCCACCAGATCCGCACATTCAATGCGAATTGAGGCGCCGGCCCGTCGATTACCTTCCGGATCACCCGATCCATTCGGTATTCCACGTCCATATGCTGTTCGTATTCGCGTGACAGCCGCGCGTACAGGGGCATTTCACTTTCCGTGCGTCCCGCCACCTCCATAAACGCCCGAAACCAGTCCGCACAGTTGATAAACAGCGGCGGCCCCATGGGATCGCGCTGTTCCGCACGCCGGGCAAGATAGAGCAACGCTTCCCATTGGAAACGGGCGCCGTTCGTCGTCGTGGTCGGGTCGTAATCTCCAACGTTGCGCATCGCCTCCAGTATTTCCTTCCGGGTGACCTCCTGATACGCCGGACCTGCGGCGTCTGCCTCCCGGCACTTCGATTGATTTGGCGAAAATAGACAGACGAGGGCAGTTGCTAAACTCAATCCCCAAATGTACAGGCAGTTTGACATATCACTGATGTTTTTACGTGACAATGTGTAAAGGGACTCGCACCGGCATCGGCGATGAGTCCCTCCGGACCGGCGACGGTCTCGCGGTGTTCAGCCGCCAATTCGCTCAGAGGTGCCCTGGCACGGAAATTCTGCACCAGCCAGCATGCGCTGCCTCCGACAACGAGTCCGACAATCAATGCGACTGTCCATTCGATCGGCCGTACCTCCAGTCTGCGCCATCCAGGTCTTCAATTTTTGAATATAAGGGGCGTCACGGGGCTTGTCAAGGCGCGGCGGGGTTTCCGGACGCCGTCCCTGCGCCGGGCGCGTGGGATGGGTACCCACGGGTCGTCACCGTGCAAAACCCATTGACAGACCGCCGCCGCCGCCGCAAATTGTCGTGATGCATCGACGAATCCGGCGGGTACATCGGTTCCGGGGCCGGTCCGTTCACATTGACCAACGGATATTTCCCGTATGAAGAATACCAGGGGCTACATCGGCGACGCGACGAAATTGAACGCGGCGAGGGCCCGCATTTCGTGTCCGGGCATCGTCACGGACGCTTCCTGCGTTCCGGGGGACATCGAGCGTGTGCGGTAAACCGAGTTTCTTAGAGGAGAGATTGTCGTGACAGGGACGAGAATATGGAACTTGTGAGATATCCCGACAGCCGGATTGAGGTACTTGACGACCGCTTCGCAAAGTACAAACTCGCGAACGCCGCCGTCGAAATGCTCTGGACCGGCGGGCGGTGGCTCGAAGGGCCAGTATGGTTTGGAGACGGCCGCTATCTGCTCTTCAGCGACATCCCCAACAACCGCATCCTCAAGTGGGAAGAAGAGACGGGAGACGTCTCGGTCTTCCGCAAGCCATCGAACAATACCAACGGCAATACCCGCGACCTCCAGGGACGGCTGGTTTCGTGCGAACACGACACGCGCCGCGTCACCCGGACGGAATACGACGGTTCGATCACGGTACTGATGGACCGGTTCGAGGGCAGGCCGTTGAATGCGCCGAACGACGTCGTGGTGAAGTCGGATGGATCGATCTGGTTCACGGACCCGGGTTACGGCATTCTGATGAACTACGAGGGGCACCGGGCCGAATTCGAAAACGCCGCCAACGTGTACCGTCTCGATCCGGACACCGGAGAAGCCACCGTGGTCGCGGCAGACTTCCAGCGCCCCAACGGCCTCTGCTTCAGCCCGGACGAGTCGCTGCTCTACATTGTCGACACCGGACGCTCCGACGGCCCCGAATATCCCACCCACATCCGCGTTTTCGACGTCGACGGCGACCGGATCGCGAATGGCCGCGTCTTCGTCAACATGGAACCCGCCTCGTCGGACGGGATCCGCACCGACGCGGATGGCAACCTGTGGGCGGGGGCCTGCTGGGCGGGCGAGGGCTACGACGGCGTGCACTGTTTCGCACCGGACGGCACCCTCATCGGCAAGATCCACCTCCCGGCGCCCTGCGCGAACCTCTGCTTCGGCGGCGCGAAAAAGAACAGGCTGTTCATGACCTGCTCCCAGTCACTGTTTTCGGTCTACGTGGAGACAGTCGGGGCTCAGGTGCCGTGAGGCGCGGGGATCGAGCAACCGAAAAAGGAGAGGGGAAATCAGCGAGGGATTGGAGAAGAGATAAAGCTAATCAGAACGGGAACCGGGAAAAAACAGGAGCCGTCCAGGAAGGAACAGGACGGTTCTTGTATATATATAAGTTCATTGTAAGAGCTTATCGACTCCGATCGAGATACTTCCGCCCGCCCGGTACTGTTTGTCGGATTCTTAAATGCACCCGCTTTACATTCTCGTGTTTGCTGGCCATCGGTTCTGCTTTCGGCGTACCAAGTCGCCGACTCAGTTTGGCCTTTTTCTTTCGATCCATCGTTCCTGCTTTTCAGGGCTTTAGCGACATCCTAAATGCAACTGGATCGTACCAGAAACAACCCACACACGTCCCTCGATACTGACTATTGCCTTTAACGTGCGGAACGGGATAGCCTAAAGTTGTCGCATCGAAGCGAATATTGGTTTCTGCGCACCTCTTACAGTGCTGTCTTTTTGCGTAATTCGCTGCCTTGGATAACGGCTGAAAATCCTTAGGATCTTGCGACTGGACATAGCCAACGGTCGGATCGTCATACCGTCCATCCTTGTGGTCAATTTCCACGTCCTTGGATGTTCCCAAGACAACGCATTTCTGCCCAAGATAGTAATTCCTCACTGACGCAGCCACTGAGCGTTGCTTGGGATTCTTGTTAAATCCCTGCAATTGAACGTGCGTTATCCTATTGCCTTTCCCTTCCTTAAAGCGCGCGATATTGTATTGTTTACCAAGTGAACCATCAGATCTGGCCCAGTCTGCTCCGTTGCCAAAGACCAGCGACGAATATTTACCAGAGAACTCGTCTACGCCGACTTTCCTGGTAAACCCATCTTCATCAATTCCGCTGGCAAGCTCAACAAACAAGTCTGCTTTGGTGCGCCTCATTGACTCTTTCTTTTGCAATTTGGACATAATTCCTATCGGCATCGCATCCGTTAAAACATCTCGAAAGACTCAATGCAGCTAAAGCCGTGGTCCCTGATCCGAGGAACGGATCAACTACCAAATCGCCTTCATTGCTGTGCTTCTCGATTAGTTCCTTAAACAGCGACATTGGTTTTTGTGTTGGGTGATGCCGTTTTCCATTGTTAGGAATGGGATAGTGGTAAATCCCATTGTCATATTCACTATGAAAGGTGGGTTTTCCTGACCTGACACCCGAAATTGCAATCTCTCTGCTATTGGTTAAGTAGTTGCGCTTGCTATTGAGCGGAACAGGATTCTTTTTAACCCATTCAATGAAACGCAATTGCTTAAATCCTGCACTGCTCATGCTGTCAGCCAGATAGCTCAACTTCCACAAATCGTAAAAAATGATTGCTGTCCCACCGCGCCGGAGTACACGCAATGCTTGTTCGGCCAAGGCGTCCAAGTCAATCGCGGCGTGGTCCCATGCTCCGAAATCCATAGTCACCGCAAACCGCTCGACACTCTTAGGCCCAACGTGCTTAAATCCAGTTTGACGGCTTATAGTATAGGGAGGATCGGTCAGGATCAGATCGACACTCTGATCCTCTAACTCCGACAAGAACCGGGTGAAGTCCGAAGTCTTTATTGTACAGCTTCCATTTTGCATGGCTAACGCGGGTAAGGTGATTGAAAGGACTTCAGGCGTTATGCGGAAGGCTGCAAATAAGGCGGGTTATGACCTGACCCGGAGGAAGGAGAGGCGGGTGTGGGGAGACACGAGCAGGCCGCTGAATTTAAGGATTGTATATAACACTCAAAATATACCCCAATCTTGAAATTTTCGCAACGATTTTATAATTCGTTGAGGCCCACTAAACTCGTCAATTTTCATATAGTTTTGTAAAGTTCAGGTGCTCTGCCATTCGATTTCCTGGAAAAGCATCGAAACAGCCGTCAGTAAAAAATGGATAGCCGGTCATCTTCTGTTTTCAGACAGGTCCAATCTTCAGCTCGAAATCACCGCTTGGTTGAGAAGAACACGATCTGCCCGCCCTGGACGAGGTCGTATTGTTTGATGGGGCCATCGCGGACGCTGTGGGCCTGGACGTTTCCAACCAGCAGCACCTCGCCGGGTGCGGTGGCGAAGAGCCGTGTGACGTCCAGCACGCCCGAGGATTCCCAGTCTCCCAGGTCGGTCGGGTCTGAATCCGTCTGCCCGGGAGGCAGCGCGGAGCGGTCAATCACGGCAATCCGCACAAGTTTCCCGGTGGCGGGGTTCAGTTCCCACACGGACGCCTCGATACCGCTCTTTTTACCGAACGTCGTTTTCCGGGTGGACCGGTCCTCCTGAACGTAGATCATCCCGTTTTCGGCCCAGTCCAGGTTGTCCGGGTTGCGCAATCCCATGTCCGGATGCGTGAATTGCCCGTCGCCGGCATCGTCGCCATCGTAGACGATCCGGATCGTCGCGGTCATCGCGCCAATGTCCGCGTCGATGATATAGGTCGCGCCCCAGTCGTCCGAGGGATACGCCGCGCCGTGCCCGGTTGAGGCCATTACCGCCTGCGTGCCACGCTCGGGGTTGGTGGCCACGTCCTCCGGGCGCGAGAAGCGGAACCCGCCCACGGCGTCGACCCATTCGTCCTGTCTGGCCTGTGTCGCAAATCCCAGTTCGTCGTACCCGGACCGGCCGGCCCTTTCCGGAGCGTGGATGTCAATCTTGACGAACATGCCGGCGCGGCTCGTTCCCGTCCCGTTCCAATCCTCAGGTGACCTGTCGCCGTTGTTCGCGACCCAGACGAACATATCGCCCCCTGTCAGGCCGTTGCGCTCGAGGAAGCCGCCCGTCCCTTTCCGTCCAACGTAAAGGTACAGCGGTGCGCCCCGCCGGTCGTCACCTAGCAGAACGGCCACTTTGTCGCTGTCGCCCGTGTCCAGCAGGGTCACGTTCTCCCACGTGCCGCGCCCCAGCCACGGCAGTGCGTAAATGGTACGGCGGTGAATGTCCAGCGCATGCGTCAGGCCGTCCCTGACCTCTTCGCCGCAGAAATAAACGTCGTCCGCAAGCCCATACTCTCCCGCGGTGTAGAGGTTACTGGAGCAGAAGCGATCGTAACCGTCCTTCTCGCTTCCCTCGATTTTTCCCTCGTGGATCTGAGTCGGGTCCGTGACCTCTCGGCCGGCCTTGTCCACCGCCCTGTCGTAGGCCAGACCCGCATCCATGACTATCCTGGTGTCGGCATCCACGTCCAAATAGCTAACCCGCGCGCCCGTCATTTCCGTACGGTTACCGAGCCTGTACGCGTACCCGTCCTCCGCATCCAGCTCATGGTTGACGAAGAATCGGACCACGCCAGGCCGGATTTCCATGGCGCCGATCCCGTCCAGGATGCCAGGCGGACGGTACCCGTCCACCTCTTCCCCCACCGTAAACAGCGGCGTCACGCGCCATCCGCTTCGGCCCGTCATCATCGCTCGCGAGGACGTTGCAAATCCAGTCACAGCGGAAATCGAGTCTATTGCGATGGCCGAAGCGATCTGTGGGCTTTCCTGCGCCCAGGGACTCGCAAACCTCAACCCGTGCTCTGCGACGAGCAAAAGCATCGCGCAGGTCGACAAGACAAACAAAAGATGATTTCGCACCTTCAACTCCTTTTCTCATCGTGACGGCAACGACCCGTATGACCGCAGGCCTATTCCCCGATTCACAGGTTCAGAACCTGGTCGATGACCTCACCCAGACGCTGCAGACGGGTTAATTCGGGCGTGAGGGCTTTCGCTATTTTGCCCTGCTGGAACGGAACATGGCGTTTGATGGTCTGATAGGACCTGGGGGACAGGGTAAATCCCTTCCATTCGGAGATCTGGCGACCCGGGTTAATGCGGGTGTCGGGCTCGATGCGGCACGAATTCAGCGGCCGAATATCGGAGACTTCGCCGATACCGGCGGTGACGACGCGAAGTTGTACGGCCGCATCGTGAAGGGTGCGAAGGAAGGAATCCGAAGTAACAAAAAACATGGGCCGATCGATATTTAGAATCGGCCCGAGCACGTTGAGGGTTGCAACACTATACAACTTATGCCGCCGCTGTTACATCGCTATTGGGACAGAGGCGCGTATGGATCGGAACTCCGCTGAAGATCGGGCGAAGCCGACCACCGGTTAACGACGGCGCCTGGGTCGGTTACCGCCCGTCCTGCGCTTTTTGACCCCTTCGACGGGCGGGGGCAATCGGTGCAGCCACACGATGCGCCCGCGATTCAAATCGTAAGGCGAGGTCTCGATCGTCACGCGGTCGCCCACCAGAACCCGGATGTTGAACCGGCGCATCTTGCCCGACGTGTAACCCAGAATCTGATGCCCGCCCTCCACTTCCACCATATACTGCCCGTCGGGAAGCGTATCCGCGACGGTTCCTTCAAGTGAGACCTTTTCCTCTTTTGCCATGCCACCTCCAGCATCGAATTAGGGGACCATTTTCAGGTCGAAGGTTCAATGTATGACAATGGGCAGCCGGTGTCAAGCGGCATCTTCCGCACAGGCAACCGCCATTGCCAGCGCCTGCTCGGCAATCCGTTCGCGAATCGTGCTCCGGCCGCCTTCAAACGCAAAGCGTTCGCATCGAGAACCCTCCGGCGTCCACAGCGCGATATACGCGGTCCCCAACGGCTTGGCCGACCGTCCGCGAATCGGCCCGGCGATGCCCGTCTCGGCCAGCGCCAGCGTTGAATGGCCCGCCCTGCCCACGGCTTCGGCCATGGCGACGGCTACCTCCTCACTCACGGTCCCACAGCTCTCCAGCAGAGATTCGGATATCCCCAGCGCCTGGATTTTGGCCTTCGCACTGTAAGCCACCACACCACGCTCGAAATAGGCCGAACTCCCGGGCACGCTCACGATCCGGGCGCAGATCAACCCGCCCGTCGTGGTCTCCGCCACCGAAAGGGTCCAACCCCGCTCGACCAGCAATCGACCCAATCGCGCTTCGAGAGATTCAGCCACAGAGACCGGACCCCCGTTTCATGCCTTCATAAAACCCGCACGAGGATGCACGTTACGGGAACGCGGGTTGCGATGAGATGCACAATGCTTGCGTGACACCGAAGAGACACTCTCAACGACGGACGGTCGTGCCGATCGGCCTCCGCACGCTTAACGGCGACAAATCCAACACCCTTCTATCCTGTCGTTCCCCGGGCTAATACGGTCTTCTGCCGAAGGGATCATTAGCCCGTAATTCCGCCTCAGGCGTCGGCTCATACGTGGTGGGAAGTAACGCGCCATCGCGTACCGCTTGATCGCCGCGCACTTCGAGGAGTTTAATCAAGCGGTTTCTCCATTCGACCACCCGGTCTTCATCTCGCGCCAGGTTATTCACCTCGTTCGGATCTTCCTTCAGGTCGAAAAGATACTCGCAGCCACCCAGCCGGAACCACATATACTTGTACCGCCCGTCCGTCAGGCAGTGGTGGCGCCGCTTCTCCCCACCGATTTCTCCGTGAAATATCCGATCTTCAACCGGATCGCCGCCTCCCAGCACCGGCAGCAGCGACACCCCGTCCGCCCGGTCGGACACGCGGCCCCCCGCAGCCGACACCAGCGTGGGCAGTACGTCCACCAGCGATACCGGCTTCCCGTACCGTTGCGCCGGAATCGCTCCCTCCCATCCCCTCGGCGCCCGGAGAATCAGCGGCACGCGACCGGAACCTTCGAAAAAATGGGATTTGAAGAAAAGCCCGTGGTCCCCCATCATATCCCCGTGGTCCGAGGTGAAGATCACCAGTGTATTGTCCCACAACCCCTTCCAGCGGAGGACGGCTAAAAACCGCCCGATCTGATGGTCGATGTGGGTAATCTGCCCGAAGTAGTGCTGCCGCGCACGGGCGATCCTCGCGGGCGACATGCGGTCCCAATCGTAGCGCAGGGGCGCCTCCCGAAGTTCCGGGGGAAGAAAATCCTCGTCGGGGGTCCGTATGGGTGGCGGCACGTCTTCGGGATCGTACCAGGCGTCGTACGGCGCGGGCGGATCGTACTGCGAATGCGGCCGGCTGAAAGACATCCACAAAAAAAATGGACAGGTGGGATCCCGCCTGTCCAGAAACTCGATACACTCGTTTGCCGTCCACGTATTCACATGATGCGTCTCGGGCACGACCGACCTTCGGGAGAACACGTCGTTGTTGCCGATGCTCGTGGCCCGCTCCAGGCCCGCGTAGGGCGTTTTGTTCAACCACAGGTGATAATCGTCGCCCTCACGGTACCGGCCCGACTCGTTGATGATTGTATTGTCGAACCCCAGCCGCGCCCTCTGGGGGCTGAAATGCGCCTTGCCGATCAGCTGTGTCTGATAACCCAGGCCGCCCAGAATCCTGGGCAGGGTATCGGTCTGGCCGAGCGCGCTGCTGGAATTGGTGAAGAATCCGGTGTTGTACGGCGACTGCCCCGTCATCATCACCATGCGCGCGGGCACGCACACCGGACAGGGCGAATACGCCCTGGGAAAATAGACGCCCTCGTTCGCAAGCTGGTCGAGATGCGGCGTCTCCAGAATGGGATGCCCGTCTATACCGGTGCAGTCGCCCCTGTGCTGGTCCGTGGTAATAAAGACGAGATTCGGTCGCTCGAGAGATTCGGCCATCCGGCTGTCCCGTACCTTCCGCGAGGCGGCGCCCTGCGTCTGTGGTTTACTCGACCTCCACGTTCGGCGGATGCGCAAAGTCGTGATAGCGTTCCGCGATCTGGCCTTCGGCCGCGTCTCCTTTATGCACGAAAAATCTGTAATGGCCTGTCAGGGACTCGCCGGGCGGAAGCACGTGGTTCCCCCGACGTTCCGGGTCGCCGTGAAAATGCGAATGACCGAAGGGATTGGCCGTCATCAAGCCGTAGTTGCGCACGTGCCAGTAGGTGGGATGCCGAAAACTTTCGGGATGGTCCATAATGGCCACACCCACGCGGTTGCCGTTCACGGGCCCGGTATAGTGGCACCAGGCCGCTCGTTTGCCCCAGGTCTCGTCCTCGTTGGCGCCCCCGATTGCGTTTTCGATCTTTCCGCCCTCGCCGGACCGCACTTCCATCGATTCGGCAACGCGAATGGACGCCAGGCCGCCTTCTTTCGTGTCGCCGAACAGAAGGTCGATCTTCGGCGCGGTCAGCGTGAGGTGCAGGTCAAAAATTCGCACGTCCGACCCGGTACGGTGGAACGTCCACTCCGCCCGTTCCTCGCAGATCACATTCGACCCGTGCTCGCCTCGCCAGGCCTCAGCACCCTCCCAGTTGCTGATCGACACGATCCGGCCGTAGATCGGGCCGCTTTCGATGCCCTCGAATCGCTGGTGCCGGGTCCACGCGTGCCCCTCTCCCTCCCCCCAGTTGTTCCATCCATTCACGTGGCCATGCGAAATCCAGATGGAGCGGTGGTGGTGATGGTCGCCCTCCCCGGGCTTAATCAGCCGGCGCGTGATTCCATCGCCGTACGGTCCGATCACAGGGTAGAGGTGCGGTCTCACCAGGTCTTTCCCGAAGCAATAGCTCGTAAAATAGGCGCCGTCGATCCGCACCTGGATCCTGTTGTCGGCTTCCGACAACTCGACCCCGTCACCGGGCGCAGCCTGTCCCCCGAAGTGCAGTTCATAGAATGCCGTCTCACCCGCCGGTAGATCTTCCACAATCCAGCCGACCCGCACCCCGTCCTCCTCTCGATGCACCTGACAGGGGGTTTCTCCGTCCTGGCCGACCAGTGTTCCCGTCCTTTCCCGGGGCCTTAGCCGATCCAGAAGATCGAAAATATGTTGCATCCTGCCCGGCCTTTTCACGAACACCGAGACCGGACAGCCGATTCGCCGGTGGGGCCCGGCCTGAACCTTCAGTTTGAAATCCGCCACATAGTCCTCCCTGAAAAGCGTAAGACGTCAGACGTGAGAAGGAAGACGGAAAAGCATGTCGTTTTCTCCCTCCTTACTCCTTGCATATAAAATAAGCTCCTGGAGGTCTGCCCAGACATTCAATACATCTCAAAGGCGTAAGTGCAGGACGTTAAATTTAAAAAAGTCACAATAAGGATTCGGTCTTCTCACTTCTCCCGTCTTTCCACTTTCTTCTCACCGCCTTTAATAATCAATCATCCGTCGATGTCAAGCGGAATCGCTTGACGGAGGGCGGCCGAACCACTATCTTAACCTTGCAGGGGTGCTCGCCCGCCGAGCTGAGAACATACCCTTTGAACCTGATCCGGATTATGCCGGCGCAGGGAGTCCAAGAACCGCACCCCAGCCGCTTTTCGACCTGATCGAGGGCGGCGGCTTTTTTAGGACTGTGTCAGGTGCCATCGGACCGGATCATTATCATCGGCGCGGGCATTATCGGGCTCGGCATCGGCTGGCGACTGGCCAGGGCGGGGCGGGACGTCCTGATTTTCGATAGAGACCGCGCGGGTCAGGCCGCAAGCCGGGCCTCAGCCGGTATGCTCACGCCCCTGGCGGAGGTGCGTCACGAAGAAGAAGCGCTCCTGCGCCTTGGCCTGAAGAGTCTCCGTCGCTTCCCCGATTTTGTCGCTGAGCTCGAATCCGACAGTGGTTTGTCAGTCGCCTATCGCCCGGACGGCGTCCTTCTGGTCGGCGTCACCCGCGATGACATTGAATACCTCCGTTTCCGCTATGGCTATCAGCAGGACCTGGGCCTGCCCGTCGAGTGGCTTAACGGAGCCGAAGCGCGCGCGCGGGAGCCTCATCTTTCGCCTCAGATCGGCGCCGCGGTCTGGTGCCCGGGAGACCATCAGGTGGACAATCGCCTGCTGGTGGAAGCCCTGCGGCGGGCATTTCTCAAGGCCGGCGGATCCCTCAGGGAATCCACGCCGGTCGAGACCCTCGACATCGCTCGGAACCGGGTCCACGGCGTCATAGCCGAGGACAAGACTTATCCGGCGGAGACGGTCATCCTGGCCGCCGGCTGCTGGTCCCGCCTCATCCCGGGCCTTCCCGACGCCGCCAAACCCCCTGTCCGCCCCGTGCGGGGCCAGATCCTCCGCCTGCAAATGACCGACGACTGCACGCTGAAAACCATCGTATGGTACAACCGCACCGCATCATCGGCGGTCGCCTACCTGTGTCCAAAAGACGGCGGGCGCCTGGTGTTGGGGGCCACTTCCGAAGAAATGGGTTTCAATGGGAGCCTGACGGCGGGCGGCGTATTCGAACTCCTGCGCGCCGCCTGGGAGGTCGTTCCCGGAATCTACGACCTGCCGATCATCGAAACCGCCGCCGGTCTTCGCCCGGGCAGCCGGGACGACGCGCCCATCCTCGGGAAAACCTCCGTCGACGGCCTCATTATGGCCACGGGCCACTACCGCAAGGGCATCCTGCTCGCTCCCATCACCGCCGATGCCCTTGCCGAACTCATACTCACGGGCCACACGCCGGAAGAAATCCGACCCTTCGGCATCGACCGCTTCGTCGCCTGAAACATAACACCATGCAGATTACTTTGAACGGGGAAAACAGAACGGTCGACAACGGCATCTCCATCCGGGATCTGCTGATCGACCTTTCGCACGACCCGGGCCGCAGGGGCATCGCGGTTGCCGTCAACGCCGAAATCGTATCCGGAGCGGAGTGGTCGACAACCCGGCTGGAAAACGGGGACAGGGTGGACATCATCGCAGCGGTACAGGGCGGATAGTTTTCTGCCGCCCGCACCGCGAAGCGCGCGGCGCGGTGAGCGACGTCATTCCATTGTCGTACAGGCCGCAGGGGCATCCGCTTCCGGCGGTCCCTATGTCCGAACCATTTCCAGAGAGGGGAAATATGTCTGATGGTCTGACCATTGCAGGCGCGACGTACAGTTCCCGTCTCATCATCGGGACGGCCCGTTATCCCAATATGCAGATTATGCTGAACGCCATCCGCGCCAGCGGCGCGGACATTGTCACCGTCGGCATCCGTCGAATCAACCTGGAGGATCCCTCCGGCGAGAGCCTGATCGATCTGATCGACCGTGAGAGATATACGCTGCTGCCCAACACCGCCGGATGTTTCACCGCCCGTGACGCCGTGCTCACGGCCAGGCTCGCGCGCGAAGCCCTTGAAACCGACCTGATCAAGCTGGAGGTCATCGGCGACGAGAACACCCTCTTCCCTGACGTCGCGGGCCTGCTGGAAGCGGCGGACGAACTGATTCGGGACGGCTTTACAGTGTTGCCCTACTGCAACGACGACCCCGTAACGTGCAAGAAACTGGAAGACGCCGGCTGCGCCGCGGTCATGCCGCTCGGCGCGCCCATCGGCTCCGGAATGGGCATTCGCAATCCCTACAATCTCCGCATTATCCTGGACACTGTCGACCTCCCCGTTATCGTCGACGCGGGCGTGGGCACCGCCTCCGATGCCGCTGTCGCGATGGAACTCGGCTGCGACGGCGTGATGCTGAACACGGCCGTGGCCGGCGCCCGCCACCCCGTACGAATGGCCGAAGCCATGGGGCAGGCCGTCCGTGCGGGCCGCCTCGCGTACGAGGCCGGGCGCATCCCGCAAAAGCTCTACGCCACGGCATCCACGCCCACAGAGGGCGCAGTCCGCCATGAATGAGGCAGCGCGCGAACTGAAGTTGCCGCCCCTTTATTTGATCGCGGACCGCGCGACGTGTGCGCCCCGCCCCCTGGAGGACGTGCTCGCGGAGGCGCTGGACGCCGGCGTCCGCCTCGTCCAGCTGAGGGAAAAGGAACTCGAAATCCACCCGCTCCGTCAACTGGCGGCGCGTCTCCAGCGCCGGGTCGAGCATTACGACGCGCGCCTGCTCGTTAACACGCATGCGGGGCTTGCACGCGATATCGGCGCGGCGGGCGTCCACCTTCCCGCATCAGGACCCGCCCCATCGAGAATTCGACAACAATTCGGAAACCACCTGCTCATCGGCCGTTCAACCCACAACAGAAAGGAATGCGGGGAGGCCTGCGGCGCGGATTTTCTCACGTTCAGCCCGATCCATCGTCCGGGCTCGAAACCCGGATACGGTCCCGGCGCGGGACCCAGGGCCCTTCACCGCGCCACGGGATACTCATCCCTTCCTGTCTACGCACTGGGCGGCATCACGCCCGGACGGGTTTCCGCGTGCAAAGGAAATGGCGCCGCGGGCGTTGCCGTTATGTCGGGTATCCTCGCCGCTGAAAACGTCACAGCCGCCGTCAGGGCCTATCTCAAGGCCTGGTCTTCCACACCCGAATCCGTTTGTCCGCAGCCCACATGAAACAGGTCCTCTCCATTGCCGGTTCCGATTCCGGCGGGGGCGCCGGCATCCAGGCCGACCTCAAATCCTTTCACGCCAACGGCGTTTACGGCCTGTCGGTCATCACAGCGGTTACCGCCCAGAACACGAGGGAGGTCAGGAGGTCGTTCGACCTGCCCGTGGATCTTATCGAAGCCCAGATCGACGCGATATTCGATGACTTCGACGTTTCCGCGGTGAAGACCGGCATGCTCTCATCCGGGCAAACGGTCAACGTCGTCGCCGCGAAACTCGCCGAACACCAGGTTTCCAATCTGGTGGTGGACCCGGTCATGGTCTCCTCAAGCGGCTTCGACCTGCTTGAACCGGAAGCCGCCGCGAGCGTAAAACAGCACCTCCTGCCCCTGGCCTCGCTCGTCACGCCCAACCTGCGCGAGGCTCAGGTATTGGCAGGAATGCCCGTCGAAACCCTGGAACATGCGAAGGCGGCGGCGCGTATCATCTTCGATGCGGGCCCCGGGGCCGTGCTGGTTAAAGGCGGGCACCTGTTCGATCCCCATGCCGCGGTGGACGTGCTCTTTGACGGATCCCAGGAAACCGTTTTTTCCGGCGAACGAATTCCTCACCGGAACACGCACGGCACGGGTTGTACCCTCTCGGCCGCCATCGCGGCAAACCTCGCCAGGGGCCAGGGCCTCGTATCGGCCGTTGAAAATGCGAAAACGTACGTCACCGAAGCCATTCGCCACGGTCTCTCCATCGGCCGCGGCCACGGCCCCACCCATCATTTCTTCTTCCTGGACGGCGACAAATGAAGAAAATCGGCGCCCTCCACATTCTTACGGACACCGATTTACAGACCCGATACACCCACGCCGATCTGGCCAGGCTGGCAGTCGCGGGCGGCGCCGACACCGTGCAATACCGACAGAAAACCGGCCACACGCGCGATATGATCGAATCCGCTCGAGCCATGCGGGACATCTGCGTCAGTTCGGGCGTTTCCCTCGTTGTCAACGATAGAGTCGACGTCGCCCTCGCCGCCGAAGCCGACGGCGTACACCTCGGCCAGGACGACTTTCCGGTTGCACTTGCCAGAAATCTTCTCGGCGCGGATCGGATTGTCGGCGTGTCCGCCGGGAATCCGGACGAAGCCCGGCGTGGCATCGCGGAGGGCGCGGATTACGTGGGATTCGGGCCCATCTTTCCAACCGGCTCGAAGAGCGACGCTGGCGACGCGCAGGGGCTGGAAAAGCTGGCCGATTTCGCCCGCGCCGTCCGGGCGCCCGTGATTGCCATCGGCGGTATCGGCGCAGGAAACGCGGCCGGCGTGGTGACGTCCGGGGCCCACGGCATCGCCGTTATATCAGCCGTCTGCTGCCAGGCCGACCCCGAAGCCGCCACCCGAAAACTGAGCGACCTCATCCAGGCCGCTCAACCGCTCGCTCATGACCGCCAATATCTACAATCTACCGGCCCGCCTCGGGAATGAAGAGCAGTTCACCCGCCTCATTCCGGACCGGGGTGTGCTCATCGAACGCATCGTCTCCACCGGACAGGCCACCGGGGGCATCGGAAGGATCGGCGTTTTCTCGTTGACATCCCGTTTTTGCCGGTCTATCTTATCCCGCAAGCCATTGCCCAGGCACCAGAGGTAGCCAACCTTTAGCGGCACCTGAGAATCGTGCAATCGATCTTCAGCCCGCAAATACCACTACCTTGGGGCCTCTGGTAATGGCCTTTTTTTGTGCGGTTCCGCAATCTGTCATCCCTCGAAAGTGAGCCGAAGGCAACGTTACCGCACTGCTCTGTGGGCCGATCGCATCACCTCGAACCGATCGCCCGCATTCAGGTCGCACACCAGAAACCGGTCTCCCACCTTCAACGCGGAACCATAGCGCGGATCCTGGAACCGGAAACAGTTGATCGTACCGGTCGCCGGATCGTCGACGCCTATCGCGCTCGTGAAAGTCCGTTCTTCCGGACCGAGAATATCGGGCCCCGCCGTCTCGATAGACCCTATGGCTTTGCCTTCCGAGTGGATCGCCTTTCCGTCGAACAGTCCACCCGGGCAGGCTTCCAGCTTGGTCATGCAGGTGTCGGTCGCGAACAACCCTCTCTCCCGGTCCACGTATCGCACCACGCCCTCGGACAGATTCAGCGACATGTTCAACCGGACCCGGTGCCGGTTTCCATCCATCGACTCAACGGAGATGACCTCACAGCTGGAATTACAGATATAGGCCGGATTCCTGAAAACGATCACATCCCCGTTCACAATCTCGTCCCCGGAATCCAGGGCCACAACGACTGACCGATCTTCCGGATCGACGGCATCCACGCGGCCGGCCGGTAACGCCGCGCCTTCAAGGACCTCGTCTCCAAATCGCAACCGGACCCCCTGTAACACATGGAGGTCGCACCCTCCGGACTCATACACGGTAATCCTCGCCACCTCCGCGTCGAACGCCACGGGAATCCCGTCGATCTCCGCTGTACAGACCGAACCCTTATCCAACCTGCGGAACACGTAATCGGTTCGTCCATCCAGGCATACCTTCACGCCGATGCCGCCGGAGACGGTCAATGCTTCCACCGACCTCACGAACGGACGGCCCTGGTACGGCTCCAGCACGCCTGCGAAAAGCGTCTCGTCTTCGTCGCTCGAATGTTTGACCGCCACGCACGCATCCCAGGGACTCTGTCCGAAAAACCCGTATCCCTCGCCCTTCCCGTGGATGATCTCCCGGTTGCGATCTCCCAGCATCGTCAGCCGAATGCCCGTATTCTCCTCATCCCCCACCCGCCACGTGGCAGACCACAACCCGTCACAGAACGTCCGGCCGACATCTTTGATAAATCCCAATCCGGGTGAGGTCCCGAATGCGACGTCCTCACCCGCGGCCGTGCCTCGAGCCTGTCGCACCGTCTCAGTCCCCGCTGGAAATTCCATCCTGAAGTCCTCGCCGTCATCCCCGCTCAAACTCCGGAACATATAGTCGTGCGTCGCTCCGCCGCGCACGCGGAAGAGGTCAACCACGTACGCGTCGGAACCGGGCGCATCCACCATCACCAGCGTCCGTTCGTACACCTCCGCGCATCCCGGATACGCCCTTTTTCCGGATGCGCAGACGGCCTGCATTCCGGGCGTCCGCCCGTAGAACCGCAGGCTGCCCGTGGCGAGTTCCTGAGCTTGCCCGTCGATGCAAACGGTCGCATGGCTGGCGGTGTGCTTCTCCCAACCGTCCACTTTCTTGTGTGTAAACGTCGTTGGATACCCCAGATCGCACGCCAGGTCGTACCCGAACGTGATAAGGTTGATCGACAGTTTGTCCCGGTGACCGTGCCCGCCGCTGCCCTTTCCGTAATTCAATACCAGGTGCTTCCGTGACGCAATATCGTCTCCAGTCCTCAGGATAGCCACGCCGGAATCGTGAAAGAGCGCCGTCCGCGGCACATATTTCTCGGTTTCACCGCGAACCGGATCCGCGTGAAACAAGAGGTTGGCGTCGGCGTAACGCGCTCTGACCCGGTCCACGTTCCCTTCCGAAAGCGCAAGCAGACGCTTGCGATACCCGGCGTCCCCGGTGTGGATATATGCCAGTTCTTCAACATCGCAGTTCGCAAGCGGATCCAGCACCTTCATCCTGGAATCGCCGCCGCCCGTATCGCCGATTGCGGGAATCCGGCCATCGCAGTAGATGTTGCGGGCGAATTCTATGGACTCCCGGATTCTAAGGCGGGAATCCCGGATCCGGTCCGCGTCCTTCATCGAAAACAGGCGGTCCAGAATCGTCCGTGTAATTGAACTCACTGTGTAACCGGGTGCATCGTACCACCACTTTCCATCCCGGAACGTGTTGTTGGTCAGATTCACCGCCAACCCGCACCGCCCTTCGATGGCCTCTTCAACCAGTTCTTCATTGGCAAGCAGGTCGCCCAGCGCCCAGAGCACCAACCCCTCCCGGATGATATAGTCACCCGTCTGGATCGCCATGGCCCGGTGCAGCCACTCGTACATATATCCGAACAGATTGTGCCGAATATTGTACCGGATGTCCTCCGAATCTAATCGCCCGTCCCCGTTGTAGTCACAGTCTCCCTTCGACCTGAAGAATGCCAGGAGCGCTTCGTCTTGCAACATTGAGTCCATTACCAGGTCACAGGCCGTCATACAGTTGTAAATCGGCATCTCCTCCCAACTCACCTGCACCAGATATCCCCGCGTCAGAGGACGTTGCTCGTCCACCGTTCCATTGTAGAACCGGTAGACCTCCGCCAGCCGGTTCAGCATGACACCCGCTCTGTGCGCGTACCGCTCGTCTCCTGTAATTGCGTAGGCGCGGGACAACTGTACTACGGCCGTGTCGCCGGTATAGGCATCAGGAGACGCGATTGTCAACTCGTAAGGATGAAAAAACAACTTTGAGAGTGCGTAATACCGCCACGCGGAATTGAAGTGGTAGATCGTACCGGGGTTGGCGAACCCCTCCGGCGCGGTCCATCCGTCGTCGTCGTCCCACACCTCCACCGGCTCTCCAGTTGCCGGATTGTGAACAACCGCCCCGTTGTACCACCACTCCCTTCCGATCACGCATTGCCACCGGTAATCCAGCGCCGTATTCGTCCGCATGCATTTGCGACCTCCGCCGTGGATCGGACAGCCCCGCTCGTAACTGGGCGATATCGCTCGCGGATTCTGCGTGGGTATCATCCCGTAGATGAACTCATCGTCCTTGTCCAGCCACCATGAGGCGTCCTTCAGAATTTTCTCCGCATGAATCCCGCCCCACGCCGTCGAAGCCCGGTTCCGCCGCGCCCGCGCGATTTCGTCCGCTCCCACCGGCCCCACCGACTGGCGTTCACCGGGCGACCGATCGATGCGGTCCAACACCTCCCGCGTGATCTCCTTCCGTGCCGCTTGAAAATTGTGCTCCCATTCCTCCCGCAGTGCATCCCTGATTTTCAGAAAATCCACCGCCGGACCTTCCGCAAACGAGCCGTATACCTCAAATTGCGCGACATGCATCCGTCCCGGCGTTGATTCCGGGCCTCCGTCCGCGTTCTGCCATATCCGTACCGCCTCGACCTGCACGGGATCGAAAACCAGCAGAGTCTTGAACTCGGGTTCCGGGATGTCCCGCGCCACGATGGCAACCCACGCACCGTCAACCCGGCCCTGAACTTCGACCCTGCGGGAGGACTCGGGCAAACGTCCCTTCCCCCAGTAAATCTCCACCCGGTCAACCCGGGCGAGGCTCGGAAACACAACCGCCGCCCACTGCGGCAGTCGTTCCGACGCCGAGGCCCAGGCCGTATCGCTCGTGGAGGGGTCTTCAGTCGGCCTGACACCATCGTTGATCCTGGATGCGTGGTGGTTGTACGAAATGCTGCTCACGTACGGCCGGCTGCCATTCCTGTACAATGCCAGATTTAACATATCTTACCTCCTGAAGATAGGTCAGGGGTCCTGCGAAAAATTCGGCCTGATTGAATGAAATCGATCGGCAAGCGTCGAATCCGCCTCCACGACTCGGGGCGGGATCCAACAGGGAGTTTATGCGCGCCACTCGATCCTATCTATTTACCCCGATCTTCTTACCCCGAAAAAGCGAGATATCGAAACGGTCCGACCTTAAATCGCAAGAAAGTGGAATCCAGGGCAAGTTTTGTACCATTGGACAAGCCTTCAGACTTGACATTACAGATATTTTTACGTGATTCTATCCCTGATGAATATATCGGGCTTCGTTTCTCCCAAATGCAAGGGATTTTATTTTGTGGCCTGCTCATCGCCCACTCACGTTTCGTCCTTCAAGCTCGCCACGCCCGCGCTACAATGCGCGTTATCGAATCCATTGAAGGTCTCGCTGTCTGCGTCCTCGATCCGGTCGCTTCCGTCCTGCCCGCGTCCAATGCCAGGAATGCACTCTGGCGCGGCAGTTGTCCGAAGCGTGTTACTATTGTGTTTCGTTCTCGCAATGTTCAGCACGCCACCTTCGTCTGCAAACCAGAGGCCCCGAGTCGCGGTCGTGCTGAGTGGGGGAGGCGCGCGAGGTGGGGTACATATTGGCGTATTGCGCGTGCTCGAGCGCGAAGGCATACCCATCGATTTGATCGTGGGCGCGAGTTATGGCGCTTTGGTGGGAGGATTGTATGCTGCCGGATATTCTGTTGATGATCTCGAACGCATTGTTGTAGAAACAGATTGGTGGGAAATGACCAGCAACAGCCCTGACCGCCGTCTGTTGAATTTGCATCGCAAACCAATAGTCGATCGTCAGATGCTTGCATTGCGCCTCGATAAATTGGATCTGAAATTGCCTTTCGGGATGTTTGCCGGAAAAAAAATCCAGCATTTTCTCTATCAATTGACAATAGGCGCAACCTACCGGGCGCGAAACGATTTCGATCGCCTTCCAACGCCTTTTCGCGCAATTGCAACAGATATTGTAGCTGGCGAACAGGTCGTTCTAAAAGACGGCTCGCTCGGCGCGGCAATCAGAGCGAGTATTTCTATCCCCGGGGTATTTGTGCCTGTGAGTACAGGACAAACCCTTCTTGTGGATGGCGGCATTGTCAACAATCTGCCTGTAGACGTCGCATTGGACGCCGGCGCTGATCTGGTTATTGCCGTGGATTGTGCCACCCCTTTGCGCACTCAAATGCACGAATTCGAAAATTTTATCGACGTCATCGATCAGGCTGTCAGTTTTCGAATCGAAGAAAAGAAAATGGTAAATCGAAAACTTGCCCATGTGTTGATGGTGCCCGATTTAAAAGGATTTGATAGCGGCGATTTTAATCGCTCACATACAGTGATCCCGATTGGTGAAGAAGAAGCCGAAAAACATCTGGATGCGATCCGGAAAGCGCTGCAAGAGCTCGGCATTTCAAAACGCGCTGGAAAGTCAAGAACGTCGATATTGCCGGATGATTTCGACTTTAGAACCTGGGCCGATATACCATCGGATATTGTCATCGACCGGGTGCGGATTGAGGGTTTGGAGCGCTACACAAGGGGCATTTCCATTGCAAGGTTGGAAAAGTTCATTAATAAGCCGACATCGTTTCGAGAACTGGAAGGTGAATCCGGCCGGTTATATGCGACGGGATTATTTCAAACGGTCGATTACCAGGTTATCTATCATGAAGACTATACCGAAGTGGTTTTTCAGGTGCTTGAAAACCCCCCAAGTGAATTGAAAATGGGACTTCGTTACGACAACGATTTTGGGGTTTCGGCACTGGCCGAGCTTGCACACCAAAATGTCTATGGCCGTGTAGTAGAGTTTTATTTGCGCGGTTTATTGGGCTCTACCATGAAGTTTGGTGAATTGGATTTGGTTTTTCGCTCATTCAAGGGGCTGAGTCTTCTCGGGGAGATTCACGGCTGGAAACAAGAACGGGTGGCATATTATGAAGGAGAACCCCAGCAAACGTATTACGAGAGGCGTCTTCGCGGGCGATTGGGCATGCAGATTCTGTCCCATAGCTGGGGAGGTATCAACCTGGGGTATCAACTTGAGCATATGCTCATTCGCGATGAGCGCCAGGAATATGAGTCCGACTATCTACCCGCCCTTTGGCTATCTGCAGGTATCGACACGCGAGACGATGTGTTTGTGCCAAGACAAGGCTTCTATTTTAAAACGCAGGCAAAATGGGTCCATCGGACATTTTCACACAAGCAGGTGCAGACACGGCTCGCGTACTTCGCCAGCCCCCATCCGCAGCTGAGTGTGGGCTTCTGGTCTCACGGAGGCTACGTGACACAGCCCGCACCGATTGATGAAAACTTCCTGCTGGGTGGTGCAGGACACTTGAGCAGCGCAGCATTGCGCGTTGTCGGTCTCCGGCGAGACGAACTTTCAGCTTTCAGGTTCGTATCGGCGCGCATTTCTATTTGGAGCCACCTGAGATTCTGGGAATCCATACAGCGCAGCGCTATTGGCGTTTTCTATCAGGGCGGGCGGTACTATTTTCCTGCCTATACGGATCAGCCATATACCAACATTCATGGTTTTGGTATCGGGGGTTATATCAACACGAAGATTTTTGGCCCCATTCGCATTGATATTGTGAGCACGAAAAAAAGGGATGTCCAGGTTTATACCGCAATCGGATTTGCGTTTTAACGTATTGGAGATTCCGGGCTTATCGGTCCTCAGACCCCGACGCGCTGAATCATTCAGGTTGTTTTTCCGATGGGTTACCCAGAAGGCGGTGGAATCCATCTAATGCAGGGAACCAGATGACGGACGAAAAATTCCACCCGAAAAAACGCGTGAGGGTTCAGCGCCCATTCGTCCGGAGCGTGTTACTATTGTGTTTCGGTCTTGCCGTGTTCAGCACGCTACCTTCGTCTGCGAATCAGAGGCCCCGTGTCGCGGTCGTGCTGAGTGGGGGCGGCGCACGCGGAGGGGCGCATATCGGCGTGCTGCGCGTACTCGAGCGCGAAGGCGTACCTATAGACATGATTGTGGGGGTGAGTTACGGCGCCCTGGTCGGGGGATTGTACGCCGCGGGATTTTCCGTTGACGATCTCGAACGCGTCATTCTGGAGACAGACTGGTGGGAGATTACCAGCAACAGCCCCGACCGCCGTCTGTCCAACATGAATCGCAAACCAATGGCCGACCGTCAGATGTTCGCGTTGCACCTTGAGGAATTGAAACTGAAATTGCCTTATGGCATTTTTGCCGGACAAAAGATCCATCAGTTCCTCAATCAACTGACCATTGGCGCAACCTTTAGGGCGCGCAACGACTTCGATCAACTACCAACGCCTTTTCGGTCAATCGCAACCGACATTCTGTCCGGAGAACAGGTCGTGATCGATAGCGGCTCGCTCGGCGCCGCGATCAGGGCCAGTATTTCCGTTCCAGGGGTATTCGCGCCGCTGAGTACGGAAAATACCCATCTCGTGGATGGCGGCATCGTCAATAACCTGCCGGTGGACGTCGCATTGGACGCAGGCGCCGATTTTGTCATTGCCGTAGACTGCGCCACGCCCCTGCGTACATTAAAAGAGGAAATTCAGGATATTATCGACGTCATCGACCAGGCCGTCAGTTTTCGGATAGAAGAAAGAAAGATCGCAAACCGGAAACGCTCCCACGTGTTGATATTGCCCGAACTGCACAACTTCGATGGAAGCGATTTCAATCGGTCGTATACCCTGATTCCGATTGGTGAAAAGGCAACTGAAAAGGAATTGGACACGATCTGGACGGCATTGCAGACGCTTGGAGTACCAAGAAGCGTCGGAAAATCAAGAACGTCCAGATTGCCGGAAGCGTTCGATATCAATACGTGGGTGGATATACCACCGGACGTGGTAATCGACCGGGTTCGGATAGAGGGTGTACAGCGTTATTCCGAGGCCCTGTTCAAGGTACGGCTGGAAAAGTTCGTCAACAGGCCGATATCCTTCAAGGAACTCGAACGCGAGTGCGGCCGTCTGCATGCGACCGGATTGTTTCAGACGGTCGATTTCCACGTCTACTATCATGAAGGCGAGACCGAATTGGTCTTTCACGTGCTCGAAAACCCCCCAAGCGAGTTGAAAGTGGGGATTCATTACAACAACGATTACCGGGTCTCGGTGCTGGGCGAGATTGCGCACCAAAGTACACTTGGCCGCATATCGGAACTCCATATTCGCGGACTGCTAGGCAATTTGAATTTTGCTGAACTGGTCATGATTTTCCGGACCTCCGGGCGTCTCGGTCTGCTGGGGGAGGTCCAGGCCTGGAACCAGGATCGTTTGTATTTTCGAAATCGGCAGCGTGAGGGTGGGTACGAAGAACGGCGTTTTCGCTCGCGACTTGGATTGCAGGCACTGTTCCACAGCTGGGGTAGTTTCCAGGCAGGGTACCAGGTGGAGCACGCCCGTATCCGCTATGCGGCCCGTTCAATAGGCGATGCATCCGAATTCCTGCCCGGCTTATGGTTATCCGCAGGGATTGACACACGAGACGACTCGATGGTGCCAACGCAGGGCGTCTATTTTCAGACACGCGCAAAATGGATTCACCGGACGTTTTCACATAAGCAGATTCAAACCCAACTCGAGTTCTTCGCCAGTCCCCGTTCGCAATGGAGTGTGGGCTTCTCGTCCATCGGAGGCTACGTGACACAGCCAGCTCCTGTATTCGAATTCTTCCCATTGGGCGGCGCGGGACATTTCAGCAGCGCGGCATTGCCGGTCGTCGGACTCAAGCGGGATGAACTGCGGGTTGCCAGGTTCGCATCGGTAGGCATATCGCTATGGAGACAGGTTAAATTCTGGGAGTCGGTGCCGCGCAGTGGTATCGGGATTTTCTATCAGGGCGGACTATATGATATGAGTTCAAATCCGAAGCAGGATTATACACCTATCCACGGCTTCGGAGTTGGGGGCTATATCAACACGACGCTATTGGGACCCATTCGCGTTGAAATTGTGAGCACCCAGAAGAAGGATATCAAGATTAACGCCTCAATCGGTTTCGGATTCTAACCTTGATTCGACATTTTTCGGGGACGTTAAGTCGCATATACGCAAGTGAATAAAGGCGATTTGACGTCGGATTTCCAGGATACTTAAGGTCACTGAACGTAAACGGGAAAAACATCCCTTTGGACGACCTTTACGCCCCGTTTCGGAAGGTTTCGTCGCGGTGCCGCGTTGCTGTTTCTTTCGAATTGAAGCTAATGTCCAGGGTTATTCCTGGTTGCGGCGCGTTGAAGTGCTGCAGAATCGAATTTAACCGGACAGCGTCAGGTTGTCCGAATCAACCTGAATCACAAAGGACAAGAATGTCATTCACCAGGTGGAACCCCCTTTTTTTCATGCTCGTGCTCGCTTTTTCCGTTCCCGCAGAATCCGCCTCTCAGAAGGATTCACCGGCTCCAGGGTCCAGGATTCATCGATCCGTTCCTCCGCCTGGAGCAAAAACCCATAAGGTGATTCCAGGTGAGAGATTTCGCGCAGACGGATTCAAACGCTGGTTCTACGGCGACAATTACCGTGATCTCTGGAATACCCCCGTCGAGGTCGCGGTTCTTGACCTGGACAGCGTGGGAGGCGGACTTACGCCCCTTCGCACCGGCGGATTCGGACAATCCATTTCTCTTCACTTTACAGGCAAAAACGGCCGTCGTTATACAGTGCGTTCGCTGGACAAAGATGCCACCAGGAGGGTCCCCGACGGAATCGCGGATACGTTCGTAGGCGACGTCCTTCAGGATCTGATCTGCGCGATGCTTCCGACGGGCGCGCTCGTAGTCGATCCGCTGATGAAGGCCGCAGGCATCCTCCATTCCAGGCATACGCTCGTCGTCATTCCGGACGACCCCAGGCTTGGGGAATTCCGTGGAGCGTTTGCCGGTCTGATTGGCATGCTGCAGGAACACCCTTCCGAAGGACCGGACGATACGCCCGGCTTCGCAGGTTCCCGGAAGGTCAGCGGCACGGAGAAGGTGATGAAAACCCTGGAAAAAAGCCCGTGTAACCGCGTGGATGCCCGCGCCTTTCTGAAAGCGAGACTGATGGATTTCCTCATCAACGACAAGGACCGCCATCACGGGCAGTGGAGATGGGCGCGGTTCCCCGACGGCGATTGCCATACATGGCTCCCGATACCGGAGGATCGCGATCAGGCATTTATCCATTTCGAAGGGCTTGCCATGGCAATGGCAAGACGACAATTCCCCATACAGATCCAGTTTCAGAGGACGTATCCCAGTTTAGTCGGTCTCACGCTGACCGGGTGGGAAATAGACCGCGAATTCCTGGTCGAACTCGACAGGGCTGCGTGGGATTCGGTAGTAACGTCCTTTTGCGCGAGTCTGACCGACCGGGTTATCGACGACGCCGTGAGAGAGTTGCCGCCTCCGTATTACAAGAGGGTTGGAAAGACCCTGGCCGAAGCCCTCAAATCGAGGCGGAACGCTTTACCGGAGTTTGCCGCCAGTTACTATGAATTGATTTTACACGAGGCCGAAATATGGGCAACCGACAAAGACGAATACGTCCAGTGTGAGCACCGTCCGAACGGCGATCTCAGAGTCCGAATTGGCCTGATGGAGGGCGTTGGTGGTGAAAGGAAGACGCCTTATTTCCAAAGGACGTTTCATCCCGAAGAAACCAGGGAAGTCAGAATACACCTCCGGGGAGGAGAAGACCGCGCCGAAATATCGGGAACGAAAGGGCGGATTGTCGTTCGCATCGATGGCGGGGGCGGAGATGACACGCTCACGAACTCATCCGTCGCCGGCGCCTCCAAGACGAGGTTTTATGATTCACGTGGATCGAACCGGTTCGTCAAGGGCAACGGAGCGAGGATCGACGAGCGTCCTTACCAGCGGCCACATGGATCGCATACGCCGAATGCCAGGTACGCACTGGATTGGGGAAAGCGCACTGCGAATCTCCCGATTTTTATGATAAATCCGGACCTGCACGTGTACGCGGGAGTGCAGCATATCCGGCAGTATTACGGCTATCGGAAAGACCCGTTCTCTTCACAACACGATTTTACCGTCGGTCTTGCAGCACTCGACGGTCCCAAAAGCGTCAAGCCGTTTGTTTCCTATATGGGAAACTTTCGCCAGCCGGTGCGCTCCTTCGATGCCAGGGTCCACGTTGGGTACTCCGGGATCCAGCTGCTCAGATTCAACGGTTTCGGAAACAACACGGAGATTTCGCAACCGAAGTCCTATTACAAGTTGGAGCAGGGACTCCTCGTTTTCGCACCGGCGCTCGGGTTCCGGGCAAAAGACCATGAAGAAAACGTTCCGAGCGTTGGTATCGAGTCGCTTCGCTCGAAATTAAACGTTGACTTTGGGCCGATCATAAAGTATTCAAATGTACCGCTCAGTTCCAACAAGGGGAAGTACGTCGGTTCGCTCGATCAACCCATGTACGGTACGGGTTCCTTCACTCAGGCAGGCGCACAGGCGGAAGTCATCTGCGATATGCGTGACAATCCGTTGTACTCCACTCAGGGGATCTGGGTCAGGGTGGGCGGCGCCGTATACCCTGGGTTCGGGACTGTGGAATCGACATTCGGAAACATAGATCTGGTAGCCAGTACTTACCTGACCGGGCGTATGCCGACGAACCCGACACTTGCTCTTCGAGCGGGAGGCAAGAAGGTATGGGGGACTTTCCCCTTCTACGAAAGCGCCTTTCTGGGCGGTCCCGGTGCGCTTGGCGCCGGCATTTCCAGAGGCAACCTGCGCGGCTTCCGGAAAAACCGGTTCGCCGGAGACGCTTCCCTGTATGGAAATTCGGAGCTTCGGCTGGTTCTCACAAAAATTGAACTGTTCGTGGAGGGAGAGCTGGGGCTGTTCGGCACCGCGGACGCCGGAAGGGTGTTTTATGACGGAGATCCTGCAAGTGCCGACAGATGGCACACCAGTATCGGGGGTGGATTCTGGCTGTCCTTCCTCCAGCGCAGGCACACCTTGAGCGCGGCTGTCGTAAAAGGCGACGATCTGACGGGAGTATATCTGCGCGGCGGTTTCATGTTCTAAGAGCCTGCCGGAGATCCGCAGTTCTGCCCTTATGCCGTTGTAACTTTACCAGTCTATATTCACTGAGAATAGTGGGTATTGTCTTCATGCGGTTCCTCCCGGTCCGTCAAGGAACTACCGGACAGGATCCGATTTCTTGTTCACAACGACTCAACCTTAATTCGTCTTATTTCGGCGAAGTCACGCTATACCTTATATATTGACGTGGCAGTGAAAGACCTCCCCGGATCTCAGTTAACGGGGGTCAACCGGACTTGCGGTCTGACTTATCGCAGAAATGCATTCATCTGTCCAGTTTCCCGTTGTCAAAGCCACCAAGTAGCCGAAGGGCAATAATGGGTTTATCCAAATGGGGTTTCCTTGCATTCCTGGGGTTTGCTCTATCTGTTCCGGCAGAATCCACGCCTCAGAAGGATTCACCGGCTCCAGGGCACAGAATTCACCGGTCGATTCCGCCGCCTGGCGCGAAGACCCATTTGGTGATTCCTGGTGAGAGATTCCGCGCCGGTTGGTTCCAACGCTGGTTTTACGGCAGCGATTACCGGGATCTCTGGACTACCCCTATCGAGATTGTGGTCCTCGACCTGGACAGTATTGGAGGTGGCTTGACGCCGCTTCGCACCGGCGGCGCAGGACAATCTATATCTCTGCATTTTAGAGGGCAAGACGGACGCCGATATACGGTTCGGTCGTTGGATAAAGACCCTACCAAGAGGATATGGGACGAACTCAGGGATACGATCGTGGAGGACGTCCTGCAGGACTTGATCAGTGCGCTTCTACCCACCGGAGCGCTTGTTGTGGACCCGCTGATGGAAGCCACGGGTATTCTGCACGCGAAGCATACGCTCGTCGTAATCCCCAACGACACCAGACTCATGGAGTTCCAAGGGGAGTTTGCTGGCTTAGTAGGACTGCTGCAGGAACACCCTTCCGAAGGGCCCGACGATACGCCCGGTTTTGCCCATTCCCGGAAGATCAGTGGAACGAAAAAGCTGCGGAAACACCTTGAAAAAGGCCCGTGCAACCGCGTCGATGCACGTGCCTATCTGAAAGCGAGGCTGTTGGATCTTCTCATCAACGACAAGGACCGTCACTACGATCAGTGGAGGTGGGCGCGGTTTCCCGATGGCGGCTGCTATACCTGGCTTCCAATACCCGAGGACCGGGACCAGGCATTTATCGACTTGGACGGATTTGCTATGGCATTGGTGCGTAGAGCACACCCCAGGCAAATCGAGTTCGACGACAAATATCCAAGTCTGGTAGGCCTATCGACTACCGGCTGGGAAATGGATCGCGAGTTCCTGGTCGAACTCAATTGGACTGCATGGGATTCGGTAATAGCGGAGTTTCGCGGGGACTTGCCGGATTCGGTCATGGAGAATGCGGTTCGGAAGCTCCCGCAACCGTATTACGAGATCGTTGGAGAATCTCTTGCACAGGCGCTTAAAGCGAGGCGGGACGCATTGCCTGGATTCGCCCTGAGATACTATAAGTTGATCACCCGAGAAGCCGAAATCCAGGCGACTGATCGGGACGAATACGTCCTGTGTGAGCATCTTCCGAGCGGTGACCTCGCGGTACGCATTGGCCTAACGGAGGGCGACGAGAGAGAACGGCAGACGGCCTATTTCCGGCGGACCTTCCGCGCCCAGGAAACCAGTGAGGTCCGAATATACCTGCGTGGAGGAGACGATCAATCGGAGATAGTGGGGAGCGGGGGACGGATTGCCGTTCGCATCGATGGCGGCGGCGGGAACGACTCGTTTACAAACGAATCCCGGGCTGGTACTTCAAAGACCCGGTTTTATGATTATCGTGGAAAAAATCGGTTCAGTAAAGGCAGTGGTGCGAAAATCGACGAGCGACCCTACACACGTCCTCCCGCACGACGCCTTACCGCGCGGTATGCACTCGACTGGGGCATGCAATCAATTACGTTCCCCATTGTCATGGCGGGACCGGACCTGGGCGTTTTCGTGCGAATGCTCCATAGCCGGCAGTATTTCGGCTATCGAAAAACTCCTTTCTCTTCGCAACTTTTTTTTAACGTGGGGCTGGCGAGAAACAACAATCTTCTGCCCTTTGTTTCCTTTACCGGGAACTTCCGCCAACTGTTTCACGACGTCGACATGAAGGTCGACTTCAAGTACTCCGGAATCCAGACGATCCGGTTCAATGGATTCGGCAACGGAACAGAACTTCGGAATCCATCCTCCTTCTACAATTTACGGCAGAAGCATGTCGTATTTGCACCGGCCATCGAGTTTCGAACGGATCTGCACAAAGATAACAGGCACGGTGGGATAGCACCGGTTCGCTCGAAACTGAACGTTGGCCTGGGGCCGATCGTCAAGTATTCAAACACACCTCTGGATACCAATAGGGAGACCTACATAGGTTCGCTCAATCTCCCGCAATACGGTACGGGTTCCTTCGGCCAGGCAGGCGTCCAGGGTGAAATCAGGTTCGACACGCGTGATAATCCGGGGTTCGCCACCCGGGGATTCCTGGTCAGTGTTTCTGGCGCCGTCTACCCGGGAGTCTGGAACGTGGAATCGGCCTTTGGTAGAACAAACGGAGCAGCACACATTTACATGACGGCTCGAATGCCGACTGACCCGACCCTTGCCCTAAGAGCCGGTGGCAAGAAGGTGTGGGGACATTTTCCCTTCCACGAAAGCGCCTTCCTTGGCGGTCCCGGCTTTGCCGGCGGTGGCGCGCACAGTGGCAATTTACGCGGTTTCCGGAAAAACCGGTTCGCCGGAGATACGTCGTTGTATGGAAACTCCGAGCTACGGTTGGTTCTGGCCAAAATCAGGATCCTGGTACCAGGAGAGTTCGGCCTGTTCGGGATGGTGGATACAGGCCGGGTTTTCTATGACGGAGACCCGCACAATGGGAACACATGGCATACCAGCCTGGGTGGCGGAATATGGTTGTCATTCCTCAGGCGACGGCAGACCTTGAGCGTCGCAATCGTGAATGGAGACGATTTGACGGGAGTATATCTGCGCTCTGGTTTTTTGTTCTAATGTCTCTCTCGGAAAAGTCGTTGACCAGTTTTTGAAATGTCCTATGTTCTCTCATGCGCGCCTGGCGCACCCTTCAACAATTAAGGGCATCATGGGGAGAGCGACCTCGGAAGCCGAGCAATCGCGTAAATCTGTTTCCGGGCTATAACACCCGTAGCCCGTCAAAATGCCTTTACGTTCGTCTTCGTGAACACAGATGTCGCATTATTGACAGATTAAAACGCCACAGATTTTACGAGAGCCGGACAGAATTCGGATTCTCCGTCAGGCTACTAGCCAGTCAAGGAGGATGCTGTGTCTAACAACATCATCGTACGTCTGCTCATCTATTATATCACCTGGCTTGTGATTCTCAATGTGATCTTTCATGTTTTTCCCGAAATTCTCCATTACGTCGCCAAGGAGCGTGAACGCATATTCGTGGGAAAATCGCTCGGCTCGGGCGTCGACGCTGCGGTTCCACTGGGAAACATCAAGGAAGGGATAAACCGCCTTCTCGATCCGGCACATACGATTCCGGTTGTGGTCGCGCTGGTACTGGCCTTCGGGGTTACCCTCCCGATTACCTGGGTATATGCCTGGACGCATTCGCCCAAGAAATACAGCCAATCCTTTTTACACACGCTGCTCGTGATGCCAGTCGCCATCGCGCTGGTTGTCTTTCTGGTTAAAGGCAGTCTTGCCCTTGCGTTCAGCCTGGCTGGCATCGTGGCCGCCGTCAGCTTTCGGATCTCGCTCAGAGCGACTATGGATGCCGTGTACATGTTTATGGTTATAGGGATCGGGCTGGCCGCCGGTACTCAGCTTACGACAGTGGCCTACATCGCATCGTTGGCTTTTGTCACCATAACGCTGGGCGTCTGGAAGACCAATTATGGAGCACAACCTCCTGTACTTTCCGGCTGGAGAATTGTCTCGCCGAGGAAATCGGTCGAAACCTCCGAATCAGAGGATAATGCAGCCGGGAATTCCGTTGATTTCCGGATCGCCGTGCATGCAACGAACGTCAATGCAGCGCAAAAAGCAGCAGGCCCGACCCTTGACTCCGATAGCATAAAGTGGAAGGTCGCAGATATGATCGAGAATGAAGATGGAACGGTCGTCGTTATGTATGATGTCTCTTCGAATCAATCCGTCGCTCTGCCCTCTCTGGTCCGGGATATTGAGAAGAGAGGAAAAAAGCGTATTAAAGGCGTCAAACTGACCGAAGGTGAGACAGATCAGAGTTTATAACCTGTAATCTAAAAGCCTCCAGTCAACAGGGAAAATCATGCAGGCAGGAACTGACGGGAATTGATAACGGTATAATTGTAAATGAAGAACTTTAGAGAAAAATACACGCAGGACTACCCTGGTCTCGGCTTTCTTCTCTACATGCTGACGATGGGATCAGGAACGGCCGCAACCGCGGAATTCACTGGAGATGCCTTAAACGCAAATCCGGAAACTTCAGGTGTCCTCCCTTCCGCGGACACAATGACGGCATCCAAAAGGAAGATATCCCTCGAAAGCTATACCCTGGATCCGGAGACCGCGACGCACTGGAAGCTTCCCAGGGATCTCGAGGAGATCTCCGGTCTGGCAATGACCGGAGACGAACGACTCCTGGCGCACAACGATGAGAGAGCGATCATTTTCGAGATCGATTATCTGCAAGGGTCAATCGTAAAGGCATTCCAACTGGCGGATATGAATCACCCGGTTGCCGGTGATTTCGAGGGCATTGCCGCGACTGACGACGGGATCTTCCTGGTCACAAGTACGGGGCGGCTGTACGAGTTTCATGAGGGAATTGCCGGGGAGTCCGTTCTGTTTAACGTCTACACGACCGGGGTTGGCAGAGATTTCGAAATAGAGGGCCTGACGTATGACCGGGGCCTTCGCGTACTCCTGCTGATGTGCAAGGATGCTCGCAGCCTGGAAACGGAAGGGCAGCTGGCGATATACCAGTGGTCAGTTGACGAAAAACAGATGAAAGAAAATGGACGCATCCTGATACGAGTGAAAGAATTCGCCCGACACGTCAGTGGACGGAAATTCCATCCTTCGGGAATCGAGCGGCATCCGGTTTCCGGGAATTATTTCGTCGTAGCTGGCCGTCAGGGGGCGATCGCCGAAATTACGCCGGCTGGACAGGTCGTTGCCGTCAGGAAGTTTCCCGCCAGGTGGCATCGTCAGGTTGAAGGTATTACCTTCGCTGCGGACGGCACGCTGATCGTTGCCGATGAAGGCGCGGGGAGGAAAGGCAGGCTGACCCTCTATCCGGTTTCGGACGGTTGGTAATTGCAACACCTTTATGCGCAGGCATTCGGATCATCAAAAGAATCGGCTTCGCCTGCGTCCGTCAGTGGGCATAAAAAAAGGCCCCGATTCGATCTTCCCGGGCCCTTGTTTCATTACTGCGTGTCTCGCCACTATGCGGATATCGGCCTGCGCTCCATAAACGACCTTGTGATGTCGATAATCAACCTGATATCCTCCCGCGCTTCGGACGCAGGCGTCCGGCAGGCGTCCTGCCCGACAATACATGAATGAAAGTGGCGCAGTTCGCGCACAAACGGGCTTTCCCACGCCACCGCCGGCCGACGGGTGGACGTCTCGCCCCGGACGTTCATTTCATACACAACAACCGTGGACAGAATCCCCCTCGCGAAACCCGTCGGATAGGAAACCAGCACGCGCCGGTCGCCGCCGTACACTTCCAGCGTCTCCTTGAAGTCCCAGAGTTCCGGCAGGTCGACCCAGGACGCGACGCAACGTGCGCCGTTGCTGTACGACAGCACCGTCGAAATCGCCCGCCCTTCGTTCCACACCTCCGTGCTGATCACCGACTCCGGCATCCCCAGCATCACACGAAGACAGTACAAATCGTGGATCATGCTTCCCGAAAGCGTGAAGAATGCCCGAACCGCGTCTCCCGGCGCCTCACCGATCGCCTCAAGTACCGCCGCGGCCCTGGCTGCGTGCGTCTCCGCGACCTGTGCCGCCGGCAAATCGTCAAACCGCATGAGCCTGTATTGGCGCAGATGCAGCCGGTTGTCCGGGTGCAGATGATTCACCTGAACGAATCGAATATCCGACATCCCGTCCACCTCGGCTTTAGCGGTCTCGAACGCCGGATCGTACACTTTCATATACCCGGCCTGCGCGACCACGCCAGCCCGCTCGGCGGCCTGTGCGATCGTGTCCGCCTCTCTTAGGGAAAAACAGACCGGCTTTTCAATCAACACATGTTTGCCCGCGTCCATCGCGGCGACGGCCGCTTCGGTCTTCGGGTCTGAATGGCACAGGAGCACCGCCTCCACGTCGTCCGACCTGACAAGCCTGCGGAAATCCGTCACCGACGCCGGAACATGGAATGACTTCGCCGCCCAGTCAGCCAATCCGGGCGACAGATCGCATACGGTCGTGACCTCGAACTCCTCCCTCAACCCTGCCAGATTCGGCAGGTGCTGCACCTGCGCGATTGCGCCGCATCCCACCACCCCCAGCTTGACGGGTGCCATCTGATTCCTCTGTCTACGTGTTCTGGTTCGGGAGCCCGAAAGAGATCACGGCGAATCCAAATCACCGGTTCCTAAGCGGCCGGCATCCGTTCGATACGATCCGCCAGCGCGTTCCATCCGTCCGCGAGATCGTACGCCTGTCTGAACACCTTGTATAGGGACCGCCACACCGCCTCCCTCGCTTCGACGGCGGCGTCCTTCCTGTCACCCTGAAGGCGATCCGCCGCGTCCTCCTGCACCCTCACCAGGGCCGCCGCGTCCTGCGCCAGGACACGAGCCCTCTCCAGGTTCCAGTTGACCAGCTCCCCGATCGACTGCGTGTCGTCCGGCTCCACGTCGTACGAACTCGAAGGCGCAAAGCGGGTCGGCATCCGCTCGCCACCCGCAGTCCTCCCGGTATGCGTGGGCTGGATGTGCGGGGTGACGGAAAGGTACATCGTCATCGGCTCATCCCCCACGGTCCGCACGGAGTGGATCTCATCCGCGAGAGCCACGCACAACTGCCCCGGGCCCACCTCCCGGGTTCCGCCGTTTATCCTGAATTCCGCCCGACCGGCCAGCACAAGAAAGATCTCGTGGCCCAGATCGTGGCTGTGCAACGACGCGGACTCGCCGGGCTGCATGCGCACGAACCGCGACCGGGTCTGGGGCGTGACGAGCATGTTGCACACATCCGTCCGATAATCATACACCTGAAAACTCATAGGATCCTCCTTGTCGACCCGGGTTTATCCCACCGCTCGAAGTTTTCGGATTTCCTTGTCGGGTCGACTTTTGGCCAAGTCATGATTTCGTTGTAGATTTAACCATAACTCCGGCGTTGTTCCCAGAGCTTGAGCAAACAGCCAGGCGGTATTCGGGGTTACGCCTCTTTTGCCACGAATAATCTCGTTGACCCTCTGGAGCGGTACTTCGATATGCCTGGCGAACGCCACCTGTGTTATTTCCAGGGGCTTTAGGAATTCTTCCAGAAGAACTTCCCCCGGATGGGTCGGAATTCGGTTTTCCGGCAGCATTTTGCCTCCAGATTAATTAGTGATAGTCAGTCAGCGATACCTGATTGGCGGAATTCTCAGACCATCGAAAGATTATTCGCCACTGATCATTGACACGGATCCCATGAAATCCCCGAAGACCACCCTTCAGAGCTTCCAAATGATTGCCAGGAGGAACCCTCAAGTCTTGCAGGCGATGTGCAGTTGCAAGAACATCCAATTTACGCAAAGCAATACGTGCTACATGCGGGGGAAAGCTGCGGACGCGTCTCGTTTTTCTGTTGTGGTACAAATCCTCAGTTGCGGAGTCTCCAAATGACTCGATCATGAATTCTTCTTGCTTTCATTTTAATGATTTCACGGTAATCGTGTAAATATAGCCAGTTCCGCTTGACACATCAATACAAAATTCGTGCCAGTTTGCGTTTTTTAATTGAGGTGGACGAAACACCGGATGGCTTTGTCTGAGTTGCTCTCTAACCCGATGCTTGTCCGTTTTCGCACGGACTTACCTGCATCTCTCCCCACCGATGGTCCCGTCTTCCAGCATTGTCAACAGGGCCGAATCCTCCACGTCCAGGGGCAGGCCCACCCTCCCCCGGCGCCGGCTGGATTCATAGGTAGCAAAAATCAGTTCCGTCGCCTGCAATGCCTTCTGGCCGCTCAACACCGGTTCGCGCCCCGTCTTGACGCAATCCACAAGATCCAGCACCGAGAGCACGCTTGGATTTACCTGGGGCCCCGGCAGGTCCGGGACCTCCCAGCCGGAGCCGGAGCGCATGATCCGGATCGGGGGCTTGTCACGCCCGCCGCCCACTTCGATAATTCCCTCCGTCCCAATCAGCCGGTTCGACACGCCGTGCAGTTCGGCGTCACCGGTTGTCAGCAACCCCTCCAGGCCGTTCCGCCAGCGAATCCAGGACAACCCGCCTGCCTCCACTTCCACGCCGAATATTTCCCGTTTTTCCGACGCGTCGATCTGCCCGAGCACCCACTCCGCGGGTTCGTCGTTATTGTAAAAGAAAAACATGTCGAACCAGTGCGTTCCCCAATCGAGCAAATTGGGACACGCCCCCTCCACCCGGAAAAGCTTCCCGATCGAGCCGTCATTCGCAAGCGCCTTCGCCTTAATGAAAGGCGCCTCGAAGCGCCGCTGGTGGCAGAACGTAATGACGACGTCGCGGTCGACGCACGCCTGGTACATCGCTTTTGCATCGCCCCACGTGGGGGCCATCGGTTTCTCCGAGTGGATGGCCCGCGCGCCGCTCCCGGCCGCCGCCGTGACCATTTCCCGATGCATTCCGATCCAGGTACATACGCTGACGAAATCGAGATCCTCCCGTACCAGCATCTGCCGGTAGTCATCATAGGACCGTACAACGTCGAACTGCTCCGCCAGGTTCTGTCTGGCCCCTTCCATCGGATCCGCGCACGCCACGATTTCAACCTCGGGCGACGCGGCATAACCCTGCGCGTGCGCGCGCCCCCTGCCTCCGCAGCCGATGATACCCGCCTTGAACCTCGCCATAGACCCTTCGGCCCTCCTGTTCCGATTCAGCCTGCGATATCCGTTCCGGAATCTTCAACAAACCAGGAACCGGGGTATAACCCCGCGACGTTTCGCTCTCATTCCCCTCCTGATATCGAACAACGCCGCGTCATTCGACACGGCGTGCTCGGCGATACTGAACTCATCTGGGGCAATCCGTCCATTTATGCGGCAGCCCGTTTCCTACCATTTTTTCCAGCCATTCGCTTCGCGGCCTCCTGCACGGCCTCCACGATTTTCGTATACCCCGTGCACCGGCAGAGATTGCCGGCCAGCGCCCGCCGGATCTCCTCCTCAGTCGGCGCCGCGGTCTTCTGCAGAAGCCCATAGGACGAGACAATGAACCCTGGCGTACAAAAACCACACTGCAGCCCTCCCAAGCCCACCATGGCCTCCTGAACCGGATGCAGAGCGTCAACGTCCGCGATGCCTTCCACCGTTGTAATTTCCCGGCCGGAGGCAGCGACAGCCAGCACCAGGCAGGACGTCACGGGCTCACCGTCGAGCAGTACCGTACAGGCGCCGCAGTCGCCCGTTGAACATCCCTCCTTGGTGCCGGTCAGCCCCAGGCGATCCCTCAGCACGGCCAGCAGCGTCTTGCGCGGCTCCACGGACAATTCATTCAAGGTTCCGTTTACGTTCAACCCGATCTCGTGGTTCATGCCGCCCTCCTTTTCGATCCCGACCGGTGCTGCGTATTCCCGAACGCCGCCGCAACCATCCGCCCGGTCAGTACCCGCACCATCTCCCGTCTGAACTCTGCCGAGCCCCGAACGTCGCTGATCGGTCTCGCCTCCGCCGCCGCCACGCCCGCCGCCTCCGCGATGACTTCGTCCGTAAGCCGCTGCCCCCTCAGTACGCGTTCCGCGGCCCTTGCTCGCAGGGGCGTCGGCGCTACGGCGCCCAGCACGATGTGCGCGTCCTGGCAGACGTGAGTACGCAGCGCCAGCGTAACCGCGGCGCCCACGCCCACCATCGCGATATCCATCGCGCCCCGGGGCGTATGCCGGGCATAGGCCGATCCGGTTCTCGGGGACGGCACGGGCGCTTGAATGGCGATGACGAACTCGCCGGATTTAAGCGTGGTCCGACCGGGGCCGGTCATAAAATTCTCCACCAGCATTGACCGCTGTCCGTTCGGACCAGCGATCTTTACCCTGGCGCCGTGGACGATCAATCCCGGCGCGGTATCCGCGGAGGGGGCCGCATTGCAGATATTGCCCACGATTGTAGCGAGGTTCCGGATCTGGAAGGAGCCCACCACCCGGGCGCCCTCGGCAAGACCCGTGTAATCCATCTGCGCGGCCGGCATGAGTTCAACCTGGCGCATGGTCACGGCCGCCCCGATCGTGAGTCCGGTTTCCCTGTCGAAGCGCAGTTCATTTGCACCGGGAATACGCCGGACGTCCACCAGTGTATCGGGGGTTCGCGCCCGTTCCTTCATCTGCACAAGCAGGTCGGTGCCTCCGGCCAGCACCTTCGCCTGAGGATAGGCCTGCAGCACCTCCGCCGTTTCCCGAACGGTTCCAGGCGCGAAATATTCGAATCGATTCACAACCTCGACCTCCCTTGCTAATCAATTGTCCATTGCCGATAGTGCCGCTACGACCCGCTCCGGGGTCATGGGCAGTTCCCTGACCCTTGCACCCACCGCGTCGTAGATCGCGTTGGCAACCGCAGCGCCCCCTGGAATGATTGGCGGCTCCCCCACGCCCTTACCCCCGTATGGCCCGTGCTCGCAGGGATCCTCGACCATAACGGTCTTGATATTCGGCACGTCCAGCGCCGTCGGGATCGCGTAATCCAGCAGGTTGGGATTCAGCATCCTGCCCTGATCGTCATACCGGTAGCCCTCCATCAGGCCGAAACCGATCGACTGGATGGCGCCACCCTGCATCTGGCCTTCCACCAGCAGGGGATTGAGCGCCCTGCCCACGTCCTGTCCGGCCACCAGATCGATCAGCCGCACCTTCCCCGTGCCCCGATCGACTTCCACCGTAGCGACGTTTACCGAATACGAGGGATAGGTGGGTACGCTGCTCAGCACACACCGACCGTTTACGGCGCCATTGGACTCGATCGCCACGCCCGCCAACTCGCCGAGGCCGACGGCATGTTCCGGCGAACCGACGATCTGCACCCGTTCATCCGCGATGACCAGGTCGTCCACTGCGGCTTCCAGTTTTTCCGCGGCCATACGCAACAACTGCTCTCTTGCCTCGCGGGCGGCCTCGCGCGCGGCCGTTCCAGCCGAATAAGCCGCCTTGCTACCCGCGCTCAACGACGCGTAGGGCACCGTGTCCGTATCCCCGAGCCGAACCGTCACCTTCTCGACCGGCACGCCCAGTTCCTCGGCCACGACCTGCGCCATCACCGTATGCAGTCCCGTGATGTCCACCTGGCCGGTCACCACGGCCACGGATCCGTCAGCGGACATTGTCACGAACGCGTTGGTCGGACCGGACGCGTTGTGCCAATCCCCCACGGCGATTCCCATACCCTGGTTGGGTTTCAGTTCGCGGCGGCCCCATCCCGCGGCTTCGGCGGACTTTCGGATGGTGTCTTTCAGCCAGTCGTGCTGTATCAGTGGCTGATCGCCTTTGCCCAACCCGTTTTTCAAACGGATCTCCACCGGGTCGATTTCCAGCTTCCGGGCCAGCATGTCCAGGTTGGATTCCCTGGCAAGCGCCGTTTGCGGGCCACCGGGGGCCCGGTACGCGCCCGGCCCCGGCTTGTTGGTGCGCACGGCCATACCTTCCAGCCTGACATTCGGAATCTTGTAGGGCCCCAGCAGCCGGTTCGCCGCCCCGCCGCTGCCCAGAAAACCGCCGTCCCACACGATTCGCCCTTCAACGGCCGTCAGGGTCCCGTCTTTTCGCGCACCCGTCTTCAACCGTACCCAGCATCCCGGCCCCGGGCGGCTGTCGCGAAAATCCTCCCCGCGGTTGATCGTCACCTTCACCGGTCGGCCCGTGCGCATCGCCAGCAGGGCCGTATGCGCTTCAATATTCAGGCGATTCTTCCCGCCGAAACTGCCACCGGTTTCGGTCATAATCACGCGCACGCGCCCCTCGGGCAGGTTCAGCGCCTCCGCGAGGCCTTCCCTCTTGGTGAAACTGCCCTGCCCCGCCGCCCAGACAGTCAGCCGTCCATCCGCCTCCACGCGCGCCGTGGCCGCATTCGGTTCCATGTAGGTCTGATTGAAAAAAGGAACCTGATATTCCGCCTCGACAATCGCGTCCGCGTCCGCAAAGCCTCGCTCGACGTCCCCCTCCTCCAGCACATTGTAGGCCGTCACGTTCCGCAATCTGCGGCCGTCCGAATCCCTCACGTCCTCTGTGGGCGCCCCCAGGACGGCCTCCGGAGCATCCGGATCCATGGCGTCCACAGGATCCACAACCGCGGGCAATACTTCATAGTCCACGTCGATCAACGCAAGGGCGTCGTCTGCGATATCCGGATCCACAGCCGCCACGGCCGCCACCTTCTGCCCCTGGTAACAGACCTCTTCGGATTCGAAAATCGACAGGTCCGGCACGTCCCGGCCGCACACCACGTCGACCACCCCGGGCAGCTTCTTGGCTCGGGAGGTATCGATCTTCCGAATGCGCGCGTGACCGTGCGGGCTGCGCAGGATGCGGCCGTATAACATGCCAGGAAGCTGGATATCGTCGGCATACTGAATCCGCCCCGTCACGATATCCGGCCCGTTCAGCCTGGCCACCCGTTTCCCTACGGATTTCAACTCGCCTGGCGCTTGCATTTCCTGCCCTCCTCATTTTCGATTGCGGCGCTGAAAATCGTCAAAAAACGTCTACAAAGTTAATTCCCGCAGGACAAAAGTCAATGAACAAACATCTGCCAGGGGAAAGGGCAAATGAAGTGTGACAAGATGCACGGTTGCGCTCCGGGCCTATGAGGTCATCTTACTTTCATCTTATTGTTTTTTATTTTTTTACGTCCTTTTTCTTTCTCGCCAAAGAAAAAGGACCAAAAAGAACGGCGCCGCTCAAACGCCGCGGGGCCCGGGGACAAACTTGAAGGGCCACAAGGCGGGCGGTTCGCGAACCGCCCCTACAATATCCGGGCATCCGCGAATTGATATCGCCAAGCCGTAACGCTAACCGGTCCTGGCTGAATACTGATTGCCAATTGCTGCTCGCATTCAAGGATCCAGGCAAATTTCGTACGCGCTGCCATTCCAGAGCGAGATCAAAGCAGAGCGCGCGGTTCCGTCCCGCACCGAGGATCATTGTTCTTTTGTCGCTGGCAGGGCAGATATTCCGGTGCGTCCCGTGAGGTAATTCGCGCTGTGCATATGGCAGGCCCCGCGCCCAGCGGCGACTTTTGGTTCCTTTTGGTCGCTTCAAAAGGAACTCGCCGAAGGCAGGGAATCTAGGGAGATGTGGATTTTGAATCTCGTTTTGGCCATTAGCTGACCGCTGACTGCTGTTGGTTGAATGACGCACGGTATCCGTAGGGGCGACAGGCCAGTCGCCCCTACAAAATCCGGGCATCCGTGAATTGATATCGCCAAGGTGTATCGAGGTCCGGTAGGCGCAGGGTCGTCTTCTACCGTCTACCGTCTACCGTCTACCGTCTCACCGTCCTTTCACTTGCCGCCGCCGCTGGTGCAGCACGCGTTCGGTATAGCCGTTCGGCTCGGCCGTACCCTCGAAAACCAGGTCCAGCGCGGCCTGAAAAGCGACGCTTCGCTCGAAGTCGGGCGCCATGTTCCGATAGTCCGGATCCCCGCTGTTCTGCCCGTCTACCATTCCGGCCATTTTCTCGAACGCCGCCCGCACCTGTGCTTCGCTCACGATCCCGTGACGCAGCCAGTTGGCAATATGCTGGCTGGAAATCCGCAATGTCGCCCGGTCTTCCATCAATCCCACGTCGTTGATATCCGGCACCTTCGAGCAGCCCACGCCCTCGTCCACCCACCGCACCACGTAACCCAGAATACCCTGCGCATTGTTGATCAGTTCGCGCTGTATCTCGTCCGCCGTCAACTCCCGGTCCAGCAACGGCGGCGTCAGAATTTCGTCCAGGCTCGCCCGCTCCCGCCGGGCAAGTTCCGCCTGCCTGGCCGCCACGTCCACCCGATGATAGTGCATCGCGTGCAGAACCGCCGCCGTGGGGGACGGCACCCACGCCGTACTCGCCCCCGCCTGGGGGTGTCCGATCTTGGTCTCCACCATTTCGCGCATCTCGTCCGGCATCGTCCACATCCCCTTCCCGATCTGCCCCCGTCCGCTGAAACCGGTCTCCACTCCCACGTCCACGTTCCAGTCCTCGTACGCCGCAAGCCAGGGCTGCGCCCTGATATCCGCCTTCGGAAACATCGGGCCGGCTTCCATGCTCGTGTGGATTTCGTCGCCGGTCCGGTCCAGAAAGCCGGTATTGATAAACACCACCCGCTCCCTCGCCTCGCGGATCGCCGCTTTCAGATTCACCGTGGTCCTTCGCTCTTCATCCATAATGCCGATCTTGACGGTATTTCGCTCCAGTCCGAGGGCCGCTTCCACGCGCTCGAACAGATCGATCGTGGCTGCGACCTCCTCGGAGCCATGCAGTTTGGGCTTCACAATGTAAATGCTGCCCGTGCGGCTGTTGACGAATCTGCCCTGTCGCTTCAGATCGTGTTTGGCCGCGAGCACGGTAACCATCGCGTCCAGAAACCCCTCGGGAATCTCCTCCCCGCCGCTGGTGGTCACACAGTCCGTGTACATGTGGATACCCACGTTTCGCACCAGCAGGAGACTGCGTCCCGGCAGGTTCAGGGTCTCTCCTTCCGGCGCCGTAAACTCCAGGTCCGGATTCAGCCGCCGCGTCACGTCACGCCCGCCCTTCTCAAAGGTCGTCTCCAGCGTGCCCTTCATGATGCCGTTCCAATTTCCGTATACACTCGCCTTATCCTCGGCGTCGACGGCCGACACCGAGTCTTCGCAATCCTGAATCGTCGTCACCGCCGCCTCCAGCAACACATCCTTAACACCGGCAGGATGGACGGCGCCCACCGGATGGTTCCGGTCGATCCGGATCTCGATATGAAGTCCGTTGTTCACCAGCAACACAGCCATGAGTTCGCCATCCTCCACGCGATATCCGCCCAACTGCCCGGGATTCGCCAGGCCGACCACCCCGCCCCCCTGTAACGTCGCAACGAGTCGCCTGACCCCGTCCACGTCCTCCAGCGCAAAGCGCGTCACCTCCGAATATCGACCGGAGGTCAAGCCCGCCACGTCGTCCAGAAACGCCTCGGCCGCCGCAACCACCCTCGCCCCCCGGGCCGGGTTGTAGGCTTCCCCCTTCTCGGCGCCGGGTTCCTCGGGAATCACGTCCGTTCCGTAAAGGGCGTCGTAAAGACTGCCCCAACGCGCGTTGGCCGCGTTCAGCGCATACCGGGCATTGTCCACAGGCACCACCAGTTGGGGGCCGGCCACTGCCGCGATCTCCGGATCCACGTGGGCCGTGGTCACTTCAATATGGTCCCCCTCAGGCGCCAGGTAGCCAATTTCCGTCAGGAACGCGCGGTAATCCTCCCGGTTGATGGACCGGCCCTTCCGCGCCCGGTACCACCGGTCCATCTTCTCCTGCATATCGTCCCGCTTTTCCAGCAATTCCCGATTCCCGGGACCCAGATCCCGGACGATCTCCCCCAGCGCCATCCAGAATGTATCCGGATCCACCGCCGTACCCGGGGCAATCTCATCTTTGATCAGATTGTACAGAATCTCGTCCACCCTCAAGCCGCCAATCTCAACCGCCATCGTTTCACTCCTTTTCTCATAGTATACGGGGTTCCGCCGTCAAGATAATCAGAACGAAAGGGCGGCACAACAGGAAGCCCCGCCCCGGCTTTCGGGTGAACCTCTTACGTTCCGCGCCGCCGGCTCAGCGCCGGGATTTCAACCGAAGCGCCAATTCGCGCGTTCTTCGCTTGTATCCTTCCACCCCGTCCTGAGAATACGTCAGGTCCCCTGCGGGATCGACTTCCCCGGAATCGCTGGCGTGCAGATCCTGCAACCGCCCCTTCACCGCGACCGTATCCATCAGCACGCGCATCAGCGCGCCCAGATGTCTCTCGTCCCGTCGGGCAAGGTGCAGGGTCGCGTTCGGAATCCCGCGTGCGGAAAAGTCCCGTGCCGTGCCGAGGTACGACGCCGACTGCGCCTGGCTCATCCGAAGCCCCCCGAACGCGTCAACCTCGCCTCCTGTCTCCGTTCCTTCCGGAATATGCAGATCGCGCCCAAGGTCCTCCCAATGCACGAACAGAACGGCCCGGTCCGAACGACCGCCGACAATCCCGTTCAGGACGGAATGGTTGCCGGCGGGTCCGATTGCAGGAACGACGTGGAGACCGCCTCCGCGCTCCTGAAGCGACTCGTCGTAAAGCTGCTGGAACCAGTCTCCCGGGCGGCGATTGTCCGCGTAATTGTAGAACACCAGCGCCTGCTTCCCGCCGCACCGCTCCTGGAGATGCAGCCAACGGGCGAGGCGATAGGCGATGTTTCGCCCGTCCTGCCAGGGCAGGCCCCACCGCACGTCCGCCCAACGTGCCCCGTCCAGCATTTCCCGTACGCGCGTTCCGGGGGACGTCCCCGTGCCGGCTGTCATCGCCAGAAAGAACGTCCCCACGGGCGAAAACGCCGAAAACCTGCCTCCCACACCCTCCGGCACGGGCAACAGCGCATCGCCGTAGAAGGCCCTCTGCCTGTGCAATTCATAGAGCGCGCTTCGAGCGTCCGGTCCGGTTGTGGCTACAATGTAGCTACGCCAGTCTTTCGTGCTGAGAGGCGTGTACCGCGACAACCAGTCCCGCACGACCATCAACGCACTGACGGTTTCGCCCGTGCGCCCGGATTTGCTGATCACGTTAAACAGGCTCCGGTCCAGTATCCCGCGCCGGGTCAGCATGTCCAGCAGAGCCCGCAGCCGGCGGGGATCGAACGTATCCCCCGCGAAGTAGACTTCCGGCGCCTGGCCCCGTTCATCCGCGGACAGGAGGTTGTGGTACGCGGGATTGAGCACGTCGTGAAAAACCCGTGCGCTCAGGTCGGACCCCCCGATACCGATCGTGACCAGCGCGCTGAATTCCTCCCGCGCGCGCTTCGCGAGGCCGACCACCTGTCCGAGATCCCCTTCCTGCAGATGGCTGCGCATCCAGGCGCGCCCGTACCGCGCCAGGGTATCGGCAGGGAGCGACCCCTCCCTCGAAAACAGGTTCTGGATTGCGCACAGGCGTTTGTCGATATCCCGGTTGGCCGACGAACGGTCGGTCCGCGACCGCGCCTCATCCGCCACCTCCAACCGAATACCGGTCTCACCATCGTTCATTCATCCTCCCGATCACCTTTGTATCTGACCATTGCCCGGCAATTCCCATCATACCGTCAAAACCACGTGCGCGAACGATTGCGCTTGACAATGCCCCTGATTTTGGCATGAATACCCATTCGCGAATCCCAGCGTCGGCCCACGGCGACTGCCCGGATTCGCAGAACCTCGATCCCGGAAATCCGGGACATTCATTACCAATTAACGGGGAACTCGAAACCATGCCACTAAAAGCGGGCGTGTGCGGCATCGGATCCTTCTACTCGAACGCTTTTGCCCGGTCCGCGAAACGGAACCCCGATATCGAGCTGGCGGCGTACGCGCATCTGGATCAGAGCGACGAAACGCTCGGCAGACTCGGCATGAAGTCCAGGGTGGCATTCGGCGCCCAATACGGCATCCCGGCGTATTCCACGGTGCAGGAAATGATTCACGCCGAGTCCCTCGACCTTGTCTTCGTCACCTGCCGGGACAACCTGAAACCGCAGCAGGCAGCCAGCGCGATGGATGCCGGCGCCCACGCCTTTATCAGCAAACCCATGTGTATGACCCTGGCGGGAGCAGACGCCATGATCGCCGCGTCCCGCCGCAACAACGTCTTGCTGTCCGCCCTGCTGCCGGGACGGGAAGACGGCGCCATCCGCGCGATGGGAACACGGGTACGGGACGGGGCCGTCGGACGCGTCATTTCTTCAAGAGCATGGATTCAACACGGTTGTTTCGGCCCCGGAACGGTCTTCGACGGCAGCGGTGAATTCGGCCCCGGACAGGGTGGCATCGGGCTTTCACTGGGCGTCTACGCCGCGGATCTGCTGCTCTGGCTCATCGATTCACCGGCGGTCCGCGCCTATGCCGAATACGACAATCTGGCCACGCCGCACAGCATCTGGATGGATACCGGCAAGGGCACCGTCCGGTTCGAAGACGGCCGCATGGGTTCCATGGACATCATCTTCAACGTCAGCTGCGGCGCCCCGGCCTGGGAGATGGAAGTGGTGGGCACCGACGGTATCGCCCGCGCGCATCTGGATGTCATGGAAGGCATCATCTGGCACAAAGACGACAGCGGCGCTCCCCGCGTGTTCTACCGCGCACAGAACGACACCATCGACGCCGCCGTGGAACGCTTTGTCCGCGCCGTCCGGGACGGCCATCCGCTGGACGTGACCCCGGAACACGCACGAAACGTGCTGGAACTCTGCCTGGCCTGGAATCGCGCCGCCGCGGAACACCGCGCTGTCGACCTGCCGTTGCCGGAAGGCGGCCGGGAAAAACGCTACTTTTGAGGCCCCGCCTCGTTATTGCTTCAAAGAATTCCCGCGGGGACCGCATCCTGCCGGACAACACGTTACGCGAGAGGAGTCGATATGTTAATCGCCACCCGAGACACCATATATGCCCTGAACGGCAAACACACCCCACCGAAACCCGTCTTTGAAGGCGGCAACGTCCAGGCGGTTGCGAAAGGGCGGTCCATCGGCCTGGCGGCACTGAAAGACGGGGAGGTCGCCGTCCTGTCGAAAAACGGCTCGCGGACCCTCGGCACCGGCATTGAAGATCCCATAGAGTGCCTTCTCATCCTGGAAGAAGAGCCAGTGAGCTTCCTTGTGGGCGTGGAGGCCCCGCACGTCTACGCCGTCACGGACGACGGGACCGAACGCCTGGCCTCCTTCGACGGGCTCGAATGCCGCCGGGATTGGTACACTCCCTGGGGAGGCCCCGCGGCCGTCCGAAGCATGGCCCGCACCCGGGACGGCTGGGTCTATGCCGACATTCACGTGGGCAGCATTATGAGGTCTCCGGACCAGGGCCGCACATGGGAACCCGTCACCCCGGACCTGCACCAGGACGTTCACCAGGTGGCCACCTCGCCCCGGGAAGACGACCGGGTTTACGCGAATACGGCCCGTGCCGTGTATCTCAGCCACGACCGGGGGAGATCCTGGCAGCACCGCCCCGAGGGCTTTCCCTATTCTTACGGCCGGGCTATTGCCGTACACCCGGAAGAACCGGATTGCCTTCTTGCCACGGTCAGCACCGGGCCGCACGGAGACGCCCAGGGACAACTCTACCGGACCGACAACGCGGGCGTCGACTGGTCGCACGTCACAGACGGATTCCCCGAAACCACAACGGGCAACATCGATACCTTCCACATTGCCTTCACGCCCGACGGCCACGCTTGGGCGGTCGTGGACGCCACCCTTTACGGCAGCCAGGATCGGGGCCTCACCTGGACGTCCGCGTGGAACGCGCCCGCTGATATCCGGGCGATTGCAGTGCAGCAGTAGCGAAATCGCTGAAACCGGGCGTTTCGCCGGAAGGCCCCGGCTGATTCCGCCGATCGCCCCGCCACCCACTCGCACCTTCCGTAGAGGAGTATCCATGGCTCACCATCGCTTCGTCCCGGAAACCTTCCACACCGCCATTGGCGCGCACGACCCGGTGCTGCACGTCGCCAGCGGCGACACCATCACAACAACCACCGTGGACGCAGGCGGAAGTGACGCCACGGGCCAACCGGTCACTCCCGGCGGCAACCCCCAGACGGGACCCTTCTACCTCGAGGGCGCGGAACCGGGCGACACACTGGCCGTCACCTTCGACAGACTGGCGCCCAACCGCAACGTCGGGTACACGTCGGGCGTAGTCGCCGCCAACGTGCTGGATTTCGGGTACACGCCCGAATTCAAGGACGACCGGAACCGGCTGGATTGGGAAATCGACTTCGAAAACAACACCGCCACCCCCATCGGCTTCGAAGACCTTCCCATCGGCAGGCTCCGGATCCCGCTGAAACCGATGGTGGGCTGCTTCGGCGTGGCGCCGCCCCGGGGCCAGGCCATCTCCACCGCCACGTCCGATACCCACGGCGGCAACATGGACTACCGGGAATTCGTCCAGGGCGTAACCGTGTACTTCCCCGTTTTCGTCGAAGGCGGGCTGTTCCATATCGGCGACGGCCACGCCGTGCAGGGCGACGGCGAAATCGTCGGCACCGGGATCGAAATTTCCTTCGATGTCACCTTCACCCTGCGCCTCTTCAAGGGCAAGACCATCCAATGGCCCCGGGCGATCAACGAAACCCACGTGATGGCCGTTGGCAACGCCCGCCCGCTGGACCAGGCAACGCAACACGCCACCACCGAGTTGATTCGATTTCTCCAGGAGGACTACGGCCTGGACGCCCGATCCATCCACGTCCTCATGGGCCAGGCCGTGGAATACAACGTGGGCAACGTCTACGATCCCGCGTACACGATGGTCTGCAAAATGCCCATGAAAATCCTGGAGAGCATCGGCGCAAGCAGGCAATAACCGAAAACCCGGGGGTAATCCGGCCCGGTGGAAGACCCCGGAACCTTTGCCCCGGGACCCATCGGTGCAGACCCTCGACGCCTGCTGCCAACGAGATGGGGGCGGCGGTTATCCGGCGCCCGGAGCCACAGAAGAACGTGGAGATTCCGCGTTTATCCTGTTCTGCCTTTCGCCAACCCCCGATCCCAGCGAATATGTCCCCTGACGACAAGGCCCGTCTCAAAGACCTGGACCGGCGCCTGGTTTGGCACCCGTTCACCCAGATGCGCACGTACGCGCGTGAGGACCCCATTGTCATCGCGCGCGCCGACGGCGTCTACCTGGAGGACATCGACGGAAACCGGTACCTCGACGGTTACTCCTCCATGTGGTGCAACGTGCACGGTCACCGCGTGGAGGACATCGACGCCGCCATACGCGGGCAACTGGACCAGGTCGCACACAGCACGCTACTGGGTCTTTCCAACGTACCGGCGATCCGGCTGGCCGAAAAGCTCGTGCAAATCACGCCGCCGGGACTGAACCGCGTGTTCTACTCGGACACCGGCGCCTGCGCCGTCGAAATCGCCCTTAAAATCGCCTTCCAGTACTGGCGACAGAAACCGGATCCGAAACCGGGGAAAACCAGCTTTCTCAGCCTGGCGCAGAGCTATCACGGCGACACCATCGGCGCCATGAGCGTCGGCAATATCGATTGCTTCCACAAGACCTACGGGCCGCTCCTCTTCCCGTCGCTGAACGCGCCGGCGCCCCATCCGTATCGCTGTACGTTCTGCGCCCGCGAAAAGGCGTGCAACCAGGGCTGTCTGCGTGCGGTCGATGGTATCCTGAGACGAGAGGCGCACCGCATCGCCGCCTTCATTGTTGAACCGCTCATCCAGGGCGCGGGCGGGATGCTGGTTCATCCGGAAGGCTATCTGAAGGGAATCGCCGACCTCTGCAGGGCGCACGACGTCCTGCTCATCGCCGATGAAATCGCCACCGGCTTCGGCCGCACCGGCGCCATGTTCGCCTGCGAGAAAGAAAGCGTCGCGCCGGACATACTCTGCCTGGGCAAGGGCATCACGGGCGGATACCTGCCCGTGGCCGCCACGTTGACCACCAGTGAGATCTTCGACGCCTTTCTGGGCGAAGACAGCGAAGGCCGGACGTTTTTTCACGGCCACACGTATACAGGCAACCCGCTCGGCTGCGCGGCGGCCCTGGCAACCATCGAGCGCTTCGAAAGCCACAAGGTACTGGCGTCTCTGCGCCTGAAAATCGAACTTCTCGCGCGCGGACTCCCCCGCTTCAGGACCCTCGCCCACGCGGGCGACGTACGCCAGTGCGGCTTCATCGCCGGCATCGAACTGGTTGCCGACAGATCCGTCGGCCGACCGTATCCCCCCACGGACAGGATCGGCGTCCGCGTCTGCGGCGAGGCCCGAAAACGGGGTCTTCTCATCCGGCCGCTGGGCGACACTATCGTCCTTATGCCGCCCCTTGCCATTTCCGACCACGATCTCGAAAAGTTACTGGAAATCGTCCACGCGTCCATCATCGCCGTGACGGGCCCGGCCTGACCCCGGCCCGCGCCGTGGTCGCTGCCGCCGGACGCCCACGCGGAAACACCAGATCAAAAGCCGCCAGACGGCGGCCTGACGGTGAAATCTTGACGCAGTTGAGTGGACTCGTACACGCCACCGGGGCCAATACGACCATGCGATCCAGGGGCGTCTTCGTCACCGCCACCGACACGGGCGCGGGCAAAACCGCCGTGACCGCCGGGATCGCCGCCGTTCTACGCAGACGCGGCGTCGACGTGGGCGTATTCAAGCCCGTCTCCTCGGGCGGCGCGGCCGACGCGCGACTCCTGGCAAAAGCCGCGGGCGTCACCCACGCTCTCGAACTCGTCAATCCTGTTCGCCTCGCCGCGCCGCTCTCGCCGAACGTGGCCGCCGAAATGGAAGGCCGCCAGGTCCCACTGGAACCCATTCTGGATGCCTATCGCCGCCTGGCAGGCCTTCACGACACCGTTCTCGTGGAGGGCGTGGGCGGCCTGCTGGTTCCGATTCGGGACGATCTCCTGGTCGCGGACCTCGCCGTCCGTCTGAACCTGCCGCTTCTGGTGGTCGCCCGCGCCGCTCTGGGCACCATCAATCACACCCTGCTGACGCTCGAGGCCGCGACAAGGCGCAATCTTGAAATCAAGGGCGTCGTCTACAACACGACCACACCCGGAGACCCGAGGGCAGCCCGCACCAGCCCGGACGTGATCGCCCGCCTCTCCGGGGTCCGCTCCATGGGCATCCTGCCCTACGATTCGGGCGTGGACGTAGACGCCGGTAACCTGGGACGCATGCCCGAGTTGATTGAACAACACCTGGACGTGGATGGACTCTTTTCCTGAATCCTGCCCCGCGCTTCCGCCCGCAACCCGCCGTTACCTCTTATCCTGCTTCGCCACCCCGCGCGTTACCAGGTATTCGACGATCTTCGGATTGATCAGATGCAGCCAGGGCAGAAATCTCAACTTGAACGGAATAATCAACTCCCGTTTCCTTTTCTTCATGGCTTTGATGATGGCCTCGCTCGCGTCCTCCAGCGAAATCGACTGCCTGCTGTGCTTTCGGCTGGACGTGCCCAGGGAGCCGCCGTCCTTTCCGAAGGCCGCCTTGCGCAAATTGGTCCCGCGCAGCCAGTGGGGCAGCACCGTAAGCACGTCCACGCCAGTGTCGAGCAACTCCGTCCGTAACGACTCGAAGAATCCCTGCACGGCGTGCTTGGACGCCACGTATCCCGTATGCAGGGGTACGCCGATCTTGCCCTGGATGGAAGAAATCGCCACCACCATCCCGTCGCGCGCCTTCAGATGGGGTAGCGCGTAATACACGCAATGCACAATACCCAGATAGTTCGTTTCCATCAATCTGCGGAAAATCGCCAGATCCTCCACCTCGTCAAACCGAGCCCACATGCTGATCCCGGCGCAGGCAACCAGGTAGTCCACGGCCCCGAACTCGGACACCGCCGCGTCGATCCAACCCTCGCAGTCCTCGGGTCTTCCTACGTCGCCCATGGCCGTAATCACGCGGCTGCCCCGCTCACGGCACGCTTCCGCCGTCTCCCGGACACCCTCGTCGAGGGCGAACAGCGCAAGGTCCGCTCCCTCGTCCGCGAATGCCAGCGCCAGCGTGGCGCCCAGGCCCGACGACGCACCGGTTATGGCGACGATCTTTCCACCAAACATAGGCCACCTTTTGTACAATTAGACGGCGTCGATGGTGGGGCGACGCATACGTCGCCCCTGCGCCGCAAGTACAATGTCCTCAGTCAGTCCCCCCGAAAACCCCATTCCGGACCCCGAAGATGTTCTTCGGATCCATGGCGTTCTTGGCCTGGCGCATGACCTGGATGCTGTTATCGGTCTGGATCTGGGTCAGAAATTCCCGCCTCACCTTGCCAACGCCATGGTGGTGCGACAACGACCCCCCGTTGTCCAGGATCACCTGGCGCAGCCGGTGTTCGATCGCGTGAAACGTCCGGCCGGGCTGTTCCAGGCCCTTGGCGTAGATGCCCATGGTAAAATAGATGCAGACTCCGGTATGATAGGTCTGCGTCACCCTGTACGAGAGATAGGGCTTCCCCGGTACGCCGTGCCGGCCGGCCTGGGCGACCAGTTCGCCGGATACCGCATCGCACACCTGGTGGATCCGGTCCCAGGGAACCGACGTCTCAAAGGTTTCGCCCAAGATGCCGTACTGATTCAGGAAGTCTCGAATATAGGCGATGCCGAACGTGAGTGAGTATCCCCGCCTGCCGTTGCTCGCGCCCGCGCTCCTGGCGCCGTACTTTTTCGCCAGGCTGAAGATCGTACGTTCCTGCTGACGCACTTCGGCGTGCGCGCCCTCCATAACGATGGTACATGCCGCCATCTTCATCGGATCGAAACCCAGGACCTTCAACAGAACGAACTTCTGAATCCGTTCTTTGACCCCTTTCAGGAACGTCGGCTCCGGCTTCAGGGCCTGACCGAAACGGAATTCGTTGTTGTTGACCAGGCGGATGCTCGCGGGCAGCATGCCTGTCTGCCGGAGCGCTTTCAAATAGGCAACACCCTTCTCGAAGGCCGGAAAGACAAGCGCCCCGTACTTGCGCGCCTCGGAGATCGGATGGATCTTCATCACGGCCGTAGTGATTATGCCGAAATTGCCCTCGCTCCCGAACAGCAATCCCCTCGGCTGAACGCCCGTCGAGTTCCTGGGCGTCACCCGGCGGGTCGCGATTTCCCCGGTGGGCGTCACCAGCGTCGCCTCGAGCACGATGTCTTCGATATTGCCGTATCGGTTCTTCTTCATCCCGCTCGCGTTTGTCGAAATCCACCCGCCCATCGTGGACAGTTCCACGCTATCCGGGTCGTGACCCGACGTATACCCCCTATCCCCCAGTACCTGCTCCAGCCCCTTTCCCGAAATACCCGCCTCGACGCAGGCCTGCAGATTGGCCTCGTCAATCCACAGCACCCGGTTCATCCGACGCATATCCACGGACACGATCGTGCGCCGCTCGTCGGCCGGACACGCCAGCGCCCCGCTCACGTTGGTCCCCCCGCCATAGGGCACCAGGCAGACGTCATGCTCGTTGGCCAATTCGATCATGGCCTTGACGTCGGCTTCCTCTTCCGGATAGAACACCAGATCGACCAGCCGCGGAAGTGAATCTCCATACATCACGCGATACACTTCTTCAACACTCAGTTGTCCGTGGCTGTGCACCAGCCTGGCTTTGGGATCGAACGAAACCTGCCCGTCTCTGAACCGTTCGTTCACCGCGTTCCCGAAAGCTGCTTCCACGTTCGGCTCAGGCTCTCCGATATCCTCGCGTTCTGCGTACGAGTCTTCCCTTCGTATCGTAATGCCCAGCACGTCCTCCACAAAGTCGACCAGAAACGGCATCCGGTATCCCGAAATCGGGTACCTGTTCCCGGTTACCCTCAACGTCCGGTCGTCTACGAACTCGAACCGCGTATCCGTATATCCCCACTTGTGGGGGAATCGTTCCCCTTCCGAATGATCGAAAAAAGCGTCCGGTTCGTTTCCGGAACGCCTGCGTTTCGCCAGAAACACAATCGCAAGAACAACCGCTGCGGCAACCGCTGCTATTCCCCACTCTGTCATTACGCACTCCCGATTAACACAACCGGACGGGCCCGGCGAATACGGCCGGGCAACCCTTAAGGATGACCCCGGACGTCCCGGCCCGGATTCTCATTGCGAGGGTTCCGGATTCAGCAGATTTGAAATATGAACCGCCTGAAGCAGATTGGCGGCCTCCAGCTGGATTCGCAGAGACCGGCGGCGCGGCAGCAACGTGGTCTCGCCCGGCATAGGTGGCAGGATCACCGCCTCGATCACACCTGGATTTATATTCAGATTACGCGCGGGACACTTTGGCCAGAGCGCGTGGCTGCCGCGAAAGGCGATGGGAATCATCACGACGTCCTGGGGCAGTTTCGCAAACAGAGCGTGTTGCAGCGGAAACAACTGCACGTCGAACGAAGCCGTTGTGCCCATCGGATAAATCAGACCCGGGCGGTGTTCCATCTCCTTCAGGATGCGCGGAATCGTATGGGATGAGATATCCACGCTGTCTCGAGTGATGAAGCCGTCGACGGTCTCGAACATCCGGTCGAACTTGTCGGGAGACATACCGAAGATACTGATCTCGCGGGATCCGATTTTCACCGACGTCGACTTCGCCAGTCCCGTGCGGGCCAACTGAACCACCGGTCGGGAACGATCCCATCCCATGGCATCCAGAAACACCGGATCGTTGAACACCGAAAACACCACGAAATGCTCCAGCATGCTCTGGTGCGAGGGCAGGAACAGAATCTTCTGACCGCCACCGGAAAGGTCCATTTCCCGGACAAGTGTTCGAAACATCGGGGCTATCGTCACTTCCAGCCGGATGCCGAACGCATTCATCGTGTCCCGGGACCAGTCCAGCCAGACCTGCCAGGCGCGCTCATGCCGGAGTGGCGGCGTGAGATCCTCCTCAGCGATGCGGCGCCGGCGTTTCCCAACCCGCCAGCAGCGGCTCGCCCACTTCAACATCCGGAGTTTGCGCTGGAAGGACGTCAGTTCCTGTGTGACCCCCACGTGGGCGTAGTCCAGAAACCGACCCGTTCGGGAACCTGCCAACAGAGGTGGGAGCGCCATTTCCGCCAACCCGTCCCGGTCCCGTACCGCCGAATTCACGCCTTCCACAATCCGGGCGCTCAGATCGATCATATCCCGCGTCAGATAACTGTACGGCTGCCCGTACCAGTAGTTCTCCGGCCTGAGCCGGGAGGGATCCTCCCGGTGCGCCGCCAGGAACTCCACCAGCATACTCCTGCCCAGGTCCACGTCTGACTTCAGCGTCGCCGAGCGCGCGGGATCCGATTCCTCAATCTGGTACAGCAGGACATCGGCTTCCGCGACCACCTTCCACACCGAACTGCCGAACCATCCCAGGTTATTGTACGTGTTGTAGCGCGTGGCGAAGAGCTCACCGGCGGCGATGTAGTGCAACGTCCTCTGGGCCACGTCTTCCAGGAGTTCCCGAAGCGATCCCTTCCACGTCTTTCCATCCACCGTACAGTCGTATTCGGCCTCCCAGTGCGGGTCGTCGTCCATCGCCACGCGCGAGAGCGCTTCGGCCACGGATCTGGCGTGTGACAGCGGCACCCGGGAGATCCGGGCCCGCGCCAGGGACGTTTCGGCCGGGTCGGGGGAGAAATCGTCCCCTTTCGCAAGCGCCTCCACGTAGAGAGACTGGTAGCGTTTCAGAAAATCACGCGCCGTACCAGCGCCGCTCGCAACAAACTGATTCCGCAGGCGCAGATAGATCCGGCTGCCTTCGTGATACGCGGGCGTCAGTTCATCGAACTGGTCGTGGGCTTCCTTCAGACGCCTGTCCCGCAGCGCGGGAACGCCGCGATAAATCGCGTCCACAATCCGCGCACGCTTACGCAGGCCCTCGAGGCCGATCTCGTCGGCGGCACCCTCGGGCCACGTCAGGTCCCCGGTCGCCCACCCCTCGAAATAGCCTTCGGGCCGGACCGCGGCAACCAACTCGGCTGCGGCCTGATCGTAAGCGGCTCCCAGCCGGGCAGGATCCTGCATCAGGATGCGGTGTACGGGATCTGATTGATTTCGATCCATTTGTCCTCAGCCCCACAAAAAGAGCCGAAAGCCCGCCTGCGCGTGGTTTCGATTCGCCCGGTCGCGTCCCCGTTTCCGGAATCATCGACCGTTGACGGTCTTTAACCTCGAACCCCCGCAAGCCGGTCAATCGGCCTCGGCGGTCAACACGGAAACCGCCCCGTCCCCCTCTTTCAATACATGGTGTTTCAATCCCGGAATGTGGATCTCCTGGATATACTCCCGCCAATCGATGCGCGTCACGTCGAAGTTGAACACCTTCCGGTCTTCCGGGTTCAGCGCCTGGAACAGCCGGCGGGTATTCTCCGTTTCGAACTCGCAGTCGAGATGGGTGTACCCGCAATATATATTGACGAGGGACTCGAGCCTGACCAGCATTGCCTCCATTCCGGAAACCCGTCGCCTGTAACGGGAAAACCACCGGGCAGGCAGATAATCGACGGCCGCCTTCAAAAGGCTCAGCGGAAGCTTGTATTTCAATGCAACCAGCCAGCAGAACCGCCGCCTGCTGATGAACTGCCAGGGCCGGACTTCAATGGGCCGCCCGTACCGGTCCTGCATGGGCGAGGTCTTGAAGTACCCGTAAACCAGTTCGACCATCTCACCCGCCCGCACCGGATTCTGTGAGCCCGACGCCACCTGGTAGACCTTCATCTCCCGCGACCCATGCACCTGTGGAAGCACCGCCGTGACGGCGTTGTTTAACATGTCCACGGGTATAATATCCAGCACGATCCCCGGATCGATGGGGAAATTGGACAGACGACCCTTGCCGTAGTGGACGATCAGCGGGTCGGCGACTTTCAGATCCTCCACCCAGCCCGGCTCCGGGTCCTCGAGGCTGCTCTCTACGATGGCCGGACGGACGATGGCCGTTGGAAGGTCACCCCTCGACTTTACGATCAACTGCTCACCCATCGCCTTGGTGAGCGTGTAGCTGTCGTTCCAGCCGAACCTCCGCGCCCGCCGCATCCCGTCGTCCACCAGTTGCTTCCGAATCCAGCGCTGCCGAAGCGCTTCGACCTGGTGCGCTTTCCGGTATTCGGTCACACGTTTGCCACGGTCCTGGCGCCTGAGTTGCTTCAGGAATGCCGCCTCCAGGTCGGGCTTTTTGGACGCCGCCTGGACCTCCTGGGCGAAAGCCCGGATGGCATCGATCTCGCCCTGCAGGTCGAACCCGGCCGGGGTTTCGTTGATGAGATCCGAAGCGCTCCGATCCTGGGGAAACGGGTCCTCGGGAATCCGGCCGGTCCGCTGTCCGCTTACGTACGCGGTCGACACGTGAACCAGCGCGGCTTTCCGGCAGGTTTTTGCGAAGGCCACGACCCGCGCCGCCCCCATGGTATTCTGTTCGAGCGCACTGTCGATGGGCTCGTCGAAAACCACGGTTCCGGCGAAATTCACCACAAAGTCCGCTTCTTCAATCAGACGCTCGCGCTGTTCGGAGGAAATTCCCAGTCCTTCTTCGGTCAGGTCTCCGGCGACCGCGACGACCTTCTCTGCCATCACCAACGGAAACGCCGCGCCCCACCTCGTCCTCAGCCTTGCGAACGCGCGCGACTGAAGGACCTCCGCCTCCAGCCGCTCCGCCTCGGAAACCCGTTGGCCGTTGGAACGCGACCGCGGCCGGATCAGGAGATAGATCCGCGCCACCTCCGGCGCGGAAAACAGGATCTTCTCCACGAATCCCTTCGCCAGAAACCCAGTCGCGCCGGTTACAAACAGCGTCTTGCCGCTCAGAAACTCTGAAATGGACTGCATAACATCCCGACGTGAACAAAAAACCCGTTTCCTCGCCCTCGAAGTACAGACGCCGGATTACTGAAGAGCATCCGACTCTGCTCCTCCTTCTTAGCGCTGGGAGGTCAAGTAAACGGGGCGACTCAATTTCGCGAAATTGTAATGTGCAATGCCAACTCCAAACTGCACCACCGGAGTTCGTTTGCCAGATAAAGAAGGAAATTCAAGAACCGCTTCGAGTCAAGGGAAATCTACTTTCGCCAACCTTCTGCCATGTGTCCGGAGGCGGATTGCCGCCGATGAAGATATGCGCCACACGCTATAGACCGGATGTACCCGTATCCGCTGGTATTTCTCCTCGAGGCGCCACTAGCGTTGAGATCGGCCATGGGCGCACTTCCGCACCTTGCAATCCGAAACGATACTGACTATATTACCTCAAAATACGGATTGAAGACCGTGTCTGCACATCGAATATCCCATCCTCCTCTTATCTATATTTATAAATTATAATATGTTAAATGCCAATCAGACCGATCGATTGCATCATAAAATGAAGGCGCAGAACAAACTGCGGCCCGAAGACAGAGCGGTTCATGACTGGTATCGTTTCATCCTGTCATTCCCGCCTCACCTGGTCCGCGACTATCTCGACCGGTTCGACGTTAGACGGTCCGACACGGTCCTCGACCCATTTTGTGGGACCGGAACCACGCCCGTAGAGTGCAAAAAGCTCGGCATCGGCAGCGTTGGGATCGAGCCGAACCCCATGGCGTTTTTCGCAAGTTCGGTGAAGGTCGACTGGCGTGTAAGTCACGAAGAGTTGCTCGGCTACGCGGAAGAGGTAGCGCTATCGACGAAGAAGACGCTGGAAGAACAGGGCTTTGATGAATGGAAGGATCTTCCTCTTTTCGCAGCAAATGGAAATCCGACAACCACGCTGAAGGAACTTCCTGCTGAACGGTCGAAAATACTCTTGAAGGACTCTATCAGCCCGCGTCCTCTGCACAAGGCACTCGTGCTGCTGGATACAATCGACCGGCACGGAAATCATCAGTTGCAACGTTACGGCCGCCTCTGCTTTGCCAACGCACTGGTACACCGCATCAGCAACCTCAAATTCGGGCCGGAGGTCGGGGTCGGGAAAATTAAATACGATGCACCGGTCGTGGACGCCTGGCTTGATTGTATACGGACTGCTGTCCGGGACGTTCACCTTTATGATGGCCGGGCAAGCATCGCCAGCCGAATCATCAACGCCGACGCTCGCAACGTCGAAAACATCCTGAAACCGGGTTCCGTCGATTTTGTAATTACCTCCCCGCCATATCCGAACGAGAAGGATTACACGAGAACGACCCGCCTGGAATCTGTTGTTCTCGGCTTGATAAAAAACCGACGTGAACTGAGGATGCTGAAACAGAATCTGGTCAGGTCCAACACACGCGGCGTCTACAAAGCCGACACCGACGACCGGGAAATCGCGGACAATGTTGCAATACGCAGCATCGCGGATGAAATAGAAAAACGGCGTATCGCCCTCGGCAAGACATCGGGTTTCGAGCGCCAGTACGCCCGCGTCACCCTCCTCTATTTCGGGGGCATGGCAAAGCACCTGGCGTCTCTTCGACCCGCTCTCAAACGGGGGGCAAAGCTCGCGTACGTGGTGGGCGACCAGGCGTCCTATCTGCGGGTGATGATCAGAACGGGCGAACTTCTGGCCGGTATCGCGGATACATTGGGTTACACTGTCACCGGGATCGACCTGTTTCGAACCAGGCCTTCTACAGTGACGGGTGAACAGCTCAGGGAAGAAGTCGTAAACCTGGAATGGCCCGGCCGTTGACGAGCGGAGAGGAGTACCGCATTTCTGCCAAGAATCGCTATTCAGCCATCATAGAGGCAATCTTCCATGCCAGGTTCCAACCGGGTCAACGTGAAGTTGATTTTGAACGGGAAGACATCGTTACGTTCGCCTCTGAACTCAACATTGGCGTACCAAGGAATCTCGGCGACGTGATCTACAGTTTCCGCTACAGGACACCGCTTCCCGACAGTATTCGGGAAACGGCGCCAGACAAAGAGACGTGGATCATCAGGGGCGCTGGCACGAGTCGGTACAGGTTTGTCCTGGTGAGTGATATACCGCTCACGCCGAATCCGAACCTGTCGGTCACAAAGGTCCCGGACTCTACTCCGGGAATAATTGCCAGGTACTCTTTCAGTGATGAACAGGCTGTACTGGCCCGGGTTCGATACAACCGTTTGATCGACATCTTCCTGGGCATCGCCTGCTACTCGCTGCAGAACCATCTCTGGACGACCGTGCCGAATATGGGCCAAGTCGAAACCGACGAAATTTACGTGGGTGTTGATAAAAGCGGTTCCCACTATGTGATACCGGTCCAGGCCAAGGGTGGCAATGACAGACTCAGCAGGGTTCAGATCGAGCAGGACATTGCGCTTTGCACCGACAAATTACCAGACCTGATTTGCCGCCCGATTGGTGCGCAAATCATGCGGGACGATGTGATTGCGCTTTTGGAATTCGAGGAGGACGGAAACGATATTCGAATCGTCTCGGAGAAACAGTATCAATTGGTGCCGCCGGACGCCGTAACTCGGGAGGATTTAAAAAGATACAGGCAGCGATTGTCCGACGGTACGGGGGGTTGAAGGATGGAAAACAACGGGATCGAGATAAACACTTGAATTCACTCGGCGTGTTGCGATAGTAGCGCTCTGACTGAGGGAACCAACGGGTTGGGGATTTGCATCAGCGTGTGCGTTTTGTACTGAAGAGCCGTCTCATCTTCCACCACTGCCTCTTCCTCTGTCTGTGATTCGTAATGTTGTAGAAGCCGTTGGACACGTTCCTCGTCCCAGCCGTTTGGAAACCTGGTCATATTCTTCATCTTTTTCTCGGCCGCGATATGGGGCGGATTGTTTGGCTCTAAGTTCCGGTAACTGAATCTCCTACAAGTAGTCATCCGTCAGAAGCCATACTTGAAACTGCGCCGGACAAAGAGACGTCGATTATTCACGCTGCAAGAGCGATGTAGTCCATTTACAGTCCTGCGATAATATCATCGAATTTAAAACTCAACTATTGTGATTCTCCGAGACAAAACGTTCATACGTCTTCCTTAGTTTCTTATACGCCTGCACGAAATTCTGACCTGCTTTTGTCCGCAATTCTGCATCCATAAACCTTGCTGTATTTGATTCCAAGAACGACTGTCGTATAAGAATTAGACTACCGTCTTTTCTAAATCCTAATTCCTTAACTTCGGTCTTATTATGTCGTGAAACATGGAGGAACCACTCACACCCTCCATAAGCCAAAAGATATACATGCAAACCGTCTAATCTAAGCCGAAACGCCGGAGATACAAGACTGTGAACAATAGCATCATTGTGGACTAGGAGCTGGCCAATAATCGAATACTCATGTTCTTCGCCAGCATTTTCACTGAGAATCAGTTGAGCAATGCGTCTTTCGTGAGGCCCCAGACTAACAGTAGCGAATGCTTTGTCTTTAGATACCGAACAACGCCAAAGAACGCTTAAATGAAACAACTTAAACGTAGTATAATCAAACCCCTCTAATCTCCAATATTCTTTCGTACATTGCACCGGCAACCGACCCCGGGCATACCAATCAGTTCTAAAACGTCCCTCAATCTTACTCAAATGTTGCTCACACTTTACACATAACAGAGGTTCGCGAATTCCCTTTTGTACGATGATTCGTGATATTTCGTGAGTATTAAATTTGATCGCCCGGTGCTTCGGATCATAACAATACTTATAAAGAAACTCTGGCAATATATGAGAGTTTTGTAGTTTGCTGACACACCCACAAAGTTTGCAAATTTCACCTTGACTCATTTTTTTGGTCTCAAAAAAAACGCGACTTATACGCGGTAGGTTTTCACGAACAACGATACAAAAGAAAAACCAACAACAACCATCCCATCATATAACATTGAGTTCGGAGATTGCGTTGTGTAATGAATGAGTCGCTTGATAACTGTAGCAGTCACGGAGCATCGCCGCCAGATCCAGCCAAATGCCGCTGCAGCAGATTGTACGCGGCTCGAGCATTTGCATACTCACTTTTTATATCGCGATATATCGCGTCGGTTAGGTGACGGGACGGATGCGCCAGGTTCCGCAGGCTTCGCATCATTTCAATGAGCGATCGTGAACTTATCCGTTGATCCCCAACTACAAATTCAGGTAGCCAACCTGCCGCGGCTGCCACCCGCTCAAGGTCTACCAAGGTCCATCGCTTAGGATTCTCTCGTCTCGGCCGCTCGGATTCCGACATTCGATCACGGACGTACTGTACATGGTCAAGGTGCTTCAAACATGCAGATAGGAGGGCAGCCTCCATTGCGGACCCGATCATGACCGTTGCAGCGTAATATGCTCCCCTTTTGGCACATTTTTCGGCTTCGTCTTCGAATCGTTTCTGAACAGCGTACAACTGTTCTACCTCGGATTTTTCCACATGAGCGAGTTGGCGACCTTGCGCTCGTTGCGCGTCGTACGATTTGCGGTCCTGGCAGTATAGATCAGCTATGTCGTCAAGGCCGTATTCCCGCAGTGCCTCTTCGAACTTCCTCTCTGTTACTTTCTCGTATTGCTGCTCCAATTTCTCCAAATCATCCGGTCCGTCCCCGATGGGCCAGTACTCGTCATCATCAAGGCCCTCCCGCTTGCGTATGGCCTCCATGCCCGCGTTAATCTCACCGAGGTCAGATTCGTACAAACCGTCCAGCAAGCGTTCTTCGTGAACACGTTCGATCGGGTACAACCTAAGCAGAAAACGACAGCTCGGGTCTAACCTACCCGCTGCTTCCGCCCATTCAACAGTTTCGAGCCACACTTTCGCTTCGGCTTCGACGTCGGACAAGCATCGCTGGTTTCTTCTGGGAACCTCGGTTTCCGAGATACGTTGAAGCTCGTGTGCACAACCTTGAAACTGTTCAAAAGCCCAGAAACTTTTCAGGATTGTCTCAAGGCCTTGAATTTCTTGATCGGTCAGAGACCCGCCGTCTGTCTGGTCTTCCTCGGTCGAATCATCCATTTCGTTTCTCCGTCTTGCGATATCCACGTTCAATACGGACTGATCGAAAAAAAGAATTCAAAAAAATCGCTTGCTTGTAACCACCCCTCCCAAGCCGATTTCGATCGTTAGCAAGTTATCGGAACAAAAAGCACTTGGGCGCCTCAATCGCCCTTTGCCCCGTAAAAGAGATCGCCTGTCGTTTTTTTGACCTTTGGAGGTTTGCGCATTTCGTCCGGTACTGGTGGTAATTCGTCGGCTCGGAAGCAGTCGCTTTTGATGATGGCGTCGAGTAGCCGCGCCTGTTCGGGATAGGATTCGACAGTCGCCTCCAGTACCCAGAGCAAATCAAGTAGCTCGGTGGTGAACTGACTCGTCCAGCGCTTTGGACGAATCTCGTCAAGATCTGAAGATTTCCTGCCCGCTCGTCTCTTCATGCGGTACTTAAGCCAAGACTGTACGACCTTGAGACCCGAAACCTCAAACTCGTAGACCTCGGGAGGGACAGGCGCAAACTCGCCCTCACCGACGCGGAGAATTTCCTTCACGTCGCTATAGCTAAATTTGTCTGGGTAGTTCTCCGGATCCCCGGGAACGCCCTTTTCACATTTGGCTGCGCCGCGGGGAACGTGACCACGTGGCTGATCTTCAGGAACGAACCGTTCGCCGTACGTGTGTAGCCAGAGCAACCGCACGCCTGTCGTTTTTACCTTTTGAAACAGTGCCGCGTCCTTCGTTAACGGTACACGTAGTTGGCGCAGGCCAATTGTAATGTTTGTCTCGACAGCATTTGTATTTGAAACGCCCGGTGAATCCTGGATGCGGTAGAGGGGGATAACTGCTTTAGCGCCAAATGAACCGCGAAAATGGTCGAGGTCAGGAAGATATGCAGCGCACGTCAAGGCAGGCCCAGATCCAAGCGGTTGAGAGAAGAGGCTCGTAACGTACACTTGCTGTTCGCCGTGAGTCCGCCATAGATCAGGGCGCAGGTAATCTCCCAACCTTGCATCGGCTATCATTAACTGGCGGTCGAATGAGCGATAGGCATATCGAGTTATTTTCCGGATAGGTGCATCTTTAGAAAGTTCCACCAAAGGTGTTCCCGCATCATCACGATCATATATTGGAGAGCAATTGGATTGGATTTTTCGATCGCGTGTCTCCTTGAATGATTTCGCCAAATGTTCCCGATTTGGAGACGCGAGCAATGCGCGCCAGCGCCGTTCCAGCAGCTCGCTATCGGGGGCGATGGGCCATGTCCTCTTGAACTGAACACCCGAATGTTGCCATGGCATAAGATCAGTAAGAAGCGGCCAGGTGAAGTACTCCCCACTGCCCGCCGGACGAAATGGGGCCTGCCAGTTGTCCGGACAATCCAGCCATTTCAAGCTAGAGTGCGCAAGTCCCTCAACGTCGTCGAGTACGGCGAGTTTCTCTGCCCGGGTACCCTCCACCAGGGCATAGTGGACGTGTGCGGGCTTGTCAGCGGCAACTTTCTCAGAACGCAGAGCCACGGCAATTGCGACAGGAGTTTGGATCGCAAAGACATTTTCGCTCCTGTGGGTGCCACGACCTTCGCCACCCAGGTCGATAATCCAAATCTCGTCGCATTGCCGACGCATGTGCTCACGCATTCCGCAAAAGGCATCACCGTCGAGATAGCTCGACGCACTGATGAAGCTGACAATGCCGGGACCTTTGGCGGCGTTTTTCTCAATGACCTTCCACAGCGCCCAGCGCCAAAAATAGACATAAAGGTTGTAGAGGTTCTTGACACGGACACCATGCCCGGACGAACGTGCGGGAGCGATGAAATCCTTAAGAATGGCAAGTTCCTGTCTCTTCGAGAGCCTGGATTTGGGAGTCTTTAACTCTCTTTCTCTACCCCTTTCATCCTTATATTTATTGCCCGGCAGTGGGTCGGTGAATCGAACCCATCCACCATATCGTGAGAGATTTTCTTCACTTTCTTTCAAGACTGCATCGTGCCGGTCGTAGGGTGGATTCCCAATGCAAACGATGACCGGAACTGAACTCTTAATCTTAAGTGCCTTTTTGTGCTGATCGGCGATAGGCCTCAGAAAAAAAGGCATTTGGGGAGGCTCAGCGTGTGGGCTTTCAAGAGTGTCGGTCAGATATATGCGGGTACCGCCGTTGGGAAGTGTTGCGCCGTTGTCATGCAGTGCGCGGTTTACCCTAAGTTCGCTGACTGCGAAGGGGCCAACCATCAGTTCGAAGCCGTGCAGGTTTTTGGCCAACGTCGTGGCTTGACCAGGGACCGCACCCTTGCCCTGTTCTGCTTTAACCCGGCCGAGGGCGTGTTCGATCACGCCGAGGAGATAGGTTCCGGTTCCGACCGCGGGATCGAGCGTGACGACACCTGGGTCGGCGAAACCGAGAGGCTTACCGAGACGCCTTACCAGCAAATCGTCAATCAGACGCACCTGAGCGCGAACTACCTCGATGGGCGTGTAATATGCCCCGGCGTCCCTGCGCAGCCCGGGGTCATAGACGGCAAGGAAGTCTTCGTAGAAATAGAGCCACGGATCCTCAGGACCCGTAAGCGCGGCCGGAGATACGTGATCGATAACCCGTAGCAGCAAGTTAAGTGATGCGGATATCTCGGAATGCGCGTTTTCGTCTGTTAAAACTTGGAGGGCTTTCGACAGCAGGCTGTGTTGAACAGCCAAGGCGTCTTGTGCAGTTTTCAGAGTTAGAGGATCAGCCCCTTCGCTCCGACCCAGCAGCAAGCCAAAGGTCACGGTTTGGGCGTACGCGTCGGCGAACTGCTCGTCCGACGCGTCTGGAAAGAGCAGTTGCCGCCAGTCTCGTGCAAGCTCCACGAGGGGCGAAGTGGGATTCTTAAGCGCGTCCTTGACGTCATCGCGCAACATCCGGCACAAAGGTGCCAACAGCGAAGCGAATCCCTTGAGTTCGATCTTTCCATCCTTGCCCCTTGGGATGCTGGGTTTCCACGAGAGAAAATCCCGCAGCACGCGTTCCACTGCGTGGGCGTTCGCCGAAACGACGGCCTTCTTGCCATCCGCGGCTATATCACCTTCAAGGTGAACGATACTGCCAACCCGTTCGCCGCTCCGATAGATCGCCCATTCGTTGCCATCGGTGTACAGGATATTCGGAATGGCCGAAAAACGTTTGAATTGATCGCGATTGTGACCCGTGAACCGAGAGGCCGTTGCACCGACGCCGGGTGCCTTTAGCTCGACATAACCGGCGGGAAGTTCTTTTATCAGAACAGCGTAGTCCGGGCGTCCGATGCGGTCAGGCATGGGAGTTTCCCCCCTGCAACTGACCTTCCAACCGAGCACACCTGCCGCTTCGACCATAAACGACTTAAATGGAGATCGTAGTTGTTCTTCGGGCTCGCCAGGAGTGAACGGTGTAGAGTCCGCCGCCACCGACGCCGCGAAGCCTTGTAAAGCCGCGTAAATTGAGGTTTTCATTTGCGTTCTTGCCTCACCTAATGCAACGGTTTGCGCACTTACTCAGGTGCCAAACGGATGCAGTTCCTACGAAAAAATCAGTCGAATGGCGCGAAAACAAGCCACGTATTCGATATTATAGGGATAGTCGCAAATTGCGACAAGCGCAACTTGAAACGCCGGTAAGTCTCAATGCTGTGTGCATCGAGAGAAACGACACATGGTTGGTTCAACGACCCCAGCGCATCGTACAACCGTATAGTCGGGACGGATACTCGAAAAACAGCAGGAAGCTTAGACTGGAAGCGCAATGTGGACGCCAATTTGAAGTACATGGCCCGTCTAGGACCAAGCGGGCCGGAATCCATACGAGGGCGGCGCAGTCTCCATGCGAAAATTCGGACAAAATACACGCATAACCCCCTGTGTCTCACGCCGATCCAGCGCGGACAGATGACGGACGCGAATCTTGTATTGGTCGCCGCAATGAATTATATTGGTGTCTGTTTACCCATTACAGAATGGGGCATCCAATGTCAGCTATCTGCGAAGTATTGCTTAGGAAAGCAGGCTGGCTTTGGAGCACGAAAATGCGCTATGCGCGTTCGTAAACTGACGTGGGCATTTGCAAGTCTGCGAGAATGACGCCGGGCGTGCTGGTTATCTGGGGAGATATTTATGATACGAGAAACTGTTGATCGAATACGCACGTCGCTCAAATCTGGGCAATTTACCAACGAGGCATCGATATCTCAGGGGGTTGTGCTACCTGTATTGCAGGCACTCGATTGGCCTGTATTCGATACATCCGTGGTAACCCCCGAATATTCCGTTGAGTCCGGACGGGTCGACTACGCTCTTCGTGAAACAACGGGGCGTCCAAAAATTTTCGTAGAGGTAAAGAGGCTTGGCCAGACGAATACCGGGGACAGGCAGTTGTTTGAGTACGCTTTCCATCAAGGAGTTCCGATGGCAGTCCTTACGGACGGTCATGAATGGAGCTTCTATCTACCGGGAGAAGAAGGACAGTACGAAGAGCGGCGTGTGTACAAACTTGATCTCCTCGAAAGATCTCCTGCTGAATCCACCGAACGACTGCATCGATATTTGAACTACGGGCGAGTAATTTCGGGTGAGGCATTATCTGCTGCCCGGAACGACTACAGGAATGTTGCACGAGATAGACTAATCGGCGACTCCATGCCAAGAGCCTGGCATCAGCTTCTGTCGGGGTCGGACGAAATACTCGTCGAATTGCTTGCTGACAAAGTCGAGGACATTTGCGGATATAAGCCCGAGCCGGACGTTTGCTCGCAGTTCATCCAAACAAAAGCGGATCCACAACGTGCACACATTGAGAACGGTGGTCGAGAACAGCAAGAGCCGCCATCACGGCCCTCGCCTCGACAAGACAAAGGCTTCACATATCGCGGTGAATTTCACTCGGCGAATTCAGCGCGGGAGGTCCTTCGAAGGGTCCTGATCACATTTGCGGAGGATGATCCAGAGTTCTTGGGAAGGTTTGCCGAGAGGAAACATGGCCGGACGAGAAGATGGATAGCGAGATCCGAGAATGAACTTAACCCTGACCGACCGGACTTAGCAGAAAAATCCGTTGAACTGGTACAGGGTTGGTGGATGGGAACCAATTACAGCAGACGACGAATTGAGAAAATAGCCAAACTTGCGTGTGAAGTCGCCAATGTTGAGATTGGGAAAGACTTGGTAGTTTCGCTTTAATTGCCCGTGGCATTTTGATTGTACAAAAACCCGCCTATATCACAACGCGACCCACTTTAAGTACAAACTGGATTGATCTGCCCTAATAAGGGGGGCGGGAGACTCAATGCTTACCTTGGATGACTTCAATGCTTGCGGCTGGCAGGCGGCCATCGATGGTGTGGACTGTCCCTATGATTATGGCTCGCTGTCCAGTGCCTTTTCTGACGCTGCAAATCGCGCAGCAAGAAGATCGCCAAACCGATTCCAAGGTGTTACGGTTGCTCGCTGATGTTTGTTCGATGCAGTTGTCGACTGACAGTGTTAATGATCCCTACAAGCCTTGTATAGTGTGGACGGACGGCCAGAGGTCAATGATCCCGAGTGACTTATCCGACGATGAGATACGCTTCTTCGCATCGATCGTCGATTTCATCAACAATGCGTTGCTAAAGGCACGTCTGGCCGATCTTATATGGCTCTTGCAAAAGCCGAGACAAGTGAAGTTGGCAAGGACGGCGATCGACAGCTACCGGTCAATTCCGTTGGAGCCCAAAATCTGGCAACGGGGCGGTCGGAAATGTTGGCAACGTGCTATAAATCTCGCACAAATCCGCGGAATTGGGACTGACGAGCACAAATCTGAAATTGAAGCATCGATCGTTGCGGCGTTCATGTCTGCCACGGCGGAGGATGGGTCTTTTGGACTGAAATTGGCTAACTTACTTATGTCGAACGCACTTGGAGCGGATGTCTCAGCGTCAATCGGGAGTCGGCTTGAGAACCTGGGAAGCGAATTAAAGAGTCAGGGCAAGCTACCGATGGCCCTGGAATACTATCAAGCATCGGCAGACTGGTGCAGGAAGTCTGACAATGATACCAAATGGGTGGAGATGAAAGCAAAGGTAGCCGCGGGATGGGTGGAACAGGCGTCGTTGCATGAATTGTCTGATCCCCCCAAGCACAGCAACGCCGCAGGTTGCTATGATCGTGCAATCCAATCCTACCGGGAAATTCCTGGCACCCAACGTGAGACGTATCACGTTAACGAACGTATTTCAGAACTACGGAAACGCCGCCATGAGTCGCTCAAAGAATCGTTGGATCAAATGAGTTCCATCAGGAGTCGTGGAATCGACCTCAGTCAAATTGCCGATAGTGCACGAAAGGAAGTGATGGGAAAGTCGTCTGCCGATGCTCTGGTGTCGTTCGCCAACATTCGTCCCATAGTAAACGTCAAAACACTACGCGATAGTGTGAGAGAGCGCCTTACGCAAACCCCGTTAATCTCCATGTTTTCTCGAACGGCGTTGAGCCGTGACGGTCGCGTCATTAAGAACGTACCCGGTGACGACAAAGAAGCAATTTATGCAGATGAAATGATCCGCGAATACCGAATGAATGTAGAAGTTGACGTCAGAGGAATAATTGTCCCCGCGCTTGAAGCCTTGCTTCTGGAACACAGATTCTGTGTTGAAGACTTCATTGATCTGGCAAAGAGGTCCGCATTTGGACCCGCTGGGCGGGAATTCCTTTTTGGCAGGGGTTTGTACGCCGGTTGCGACTACGATTTCGCCACGGCCGTCCACATTCTCACGCCTCAAATTGAGCACGTGATACGCCTTATCCTGAAACAAGAGGGAGTATCAACAACGCATTTAGACCAGAAGAACGGTGTGGAGACTGAAAAAAGCCTCGCATCGCTGATTTGCGAATCCGCGGCCGAAGAGATATTGGGGCCAGACCTTAGTTTCGAAATAAGGACGCTTTTCTGTGAACCCACCGGACCGAATTTACGAAACCTGCTGGCACACGGGATGCTAAATGACATTGCTTCTCAGTCAATCTTCGCGATTTATGCGTGGTGGCTTACATTGATGCTCGTGGTCAACTCTAATGGGGATGCCTCAGACATTGACACCGAGACATGCGAGCACGAATCTGGCGAATAGATGAGGTCTGCGATCAGTTCGCCATAGTGCGACTCAATTACCGCACCTGTAACCGTCCACACGTCTTCAAGCCTATTTTTGTACCGTTACTGGATCAGGCACACTACCTTACAAAGAGACAGTCGTGGTCCATTTGTAACATCGATATTAAGCAAGAAACCATGCAAGAACGCACTTTCAATCTCTCTGTCCCTCTATCCCGTCTATTTGTTGTGGGTTGTATTCTTGGGGGTGTTATTGAGATTGCCGGTAGCTTCTTCAGTATACGGTCGGGCGACAGTATTTTCGGCGTCGCGCAGTTGGTTTTCGGATTGTTTTTGCTGCTTTTCGTTAGTCTCACGCCCCGTATACACAGATATATCATCACGTTTGACGATTCGTATCTGACGTTGGATAAATCTCTCTTTAAACCGCGAAAAATCCCCTGGGCGTCTATCTCTGAAGTAGAAATACAACTGATGAAATTGGAAATAGCGCTCAAGGAGGGGAAAAACGTGAAGTGGAACTTCAATATGAGCTATACGGACAACCAGTTTGTTAAACCACAAATCATCTCGGCGCTGACCGAATTCGCGGGAGCGAAGGGGATTCCCATCCGAGATAGTCGAAGTTGATGACTCCGCGCCGCATATCCATGCGGCATCCCAATCGCGCACACCCGCACCCTGACGAAGTCCCCGCGCAAATGTGATTAGCGCGTATTTGGCGTTAAGGACAGCCGAACAGACGGGAGATTCTTCGGCTGCGCTCAGAATGACATGCTTTGCAATAGCCATCGTCGAAATGTATCCGTCATTCGTTAGCCCGTACTGTCATCCTGAGGAAGACGTCCGGCCTGCCAGAGAATCATCGGCAGGCCGGCTGACGAAGGATCTACTGCGGCATCGGTTGATCCCCAGGCTCCTGGCACTCAATCGACGCAACAGGCGGCACGTTTACGCACACACGGTCAGGCCGAGGTGGCGCGTGTGTTGATGGGATTCCGAAATACGGGCATTTCGACATTTCGACAAGCTCAATGCAGGCAATGACCACGATTCGAAAGGGACTCGTTGACGTCGCTCAGAATGACAGGTTGCGCGATCATTTTCGTCGCGGGAGACCGGGCGCCCACAAGGGACGCCCCTACGACGGCCAGGGGGAGTCGCGGCAAGGTGGAGACGATGAGGAAGCCGTTATGAGGGTGGGGCAGACATCCCTGTCTGCCGGCGTCAATGCCGACGAAGTCCCCGCGCAAATGTGATTGGCGCGGTTTTGGCATCAAAGACAGCCGAGAAGACGGGAGATTCTTCGCTGCGCTCAGAATGACATGCTTTGCAATAGCCATCGTCGAAATGTATCCGTCATTCGATAGCCCGTACTGTCATCCTGAGGAAGACGTCCGGCCTGCCAGAGAATCATCGGCAGGCCGGCTGACGAAGGATCTACTGCGGCATCGGTTGATCCCCAGTCTCCTGGCACTCAATCGACGCAACAGGCGGCACGTTTGCGCACACACGGTCAGGCTGAGGTGGCGCGTGTGTCGAGGGGATTCCGAAGCGCGGGCATTTCGACATTTCGACAAGCTCAATGCAGGCAAGCTTGCTTCGACAAGCTCAGCACAGGCAATGACCACGCTTCGAAAGGGACTCGTTGACGTCGCTCAGAATGACAAGTTGCGCGATCATTTTCGTCGCGGGAGACCGGGCGCCCACAAGGGACGCCCCTACGACGGCCAGGGGGAGTCGCGGCAAGGTGGAGACGATGAGGAAGCCGTTATGAGGGTGGGGCAGACATTCCTGTCTGCCCACGTCTAAAGTGGCATTGCTCACTGTCGTGCGGTCGCGCGTTTGATTTGTTTATCCTGTTTATCCTGTATATCCATGGTGCGCCGTGAAAAGGCGCGGAACTTCAGTGGGTGAAAGTCCCACCCGACAAATGTTGCTGCAGTCGGTAGCAACCGGAGCGGAGACGCAGGTAACGACATCTCCGAAGCCTCCGGTGCAGAAGGTCGCAAGGCGACTGGGCGAGTATGCGGGCCGAAACGTGAGTGAACGCTGAGCAGGCCTCGAAAAAAGGTAATGCGGGAGCCGACCCGCCCATGGATCGGGGAAGGCCGCCGTCGTTGGAAAAAGACAGCAACGCGCGCATCCAACGGTCCCGCCGGGGTAATGGCGAAGGCACGTATACAAGGAGTTCCGACGCAACACGGGAAGCCCCAGCGGTGGTGTATAGACACCAACCGGCAGCCCGTGAGGGCCAGGCCGGGCCGTGTGGGGTGGCGGAGAGGCCCGTAGTACCGGAGAAGCCGGGTAATGCCGGTGGAGGAAAGGGGCCTTGGTTCAAGGGCAACGTCAAAGGAGCGAGAGCCGGGAGATTGGTATGAGCCTAAGACCTCCAGACAAGGTTCGGAAGTTGCAGAGGACGTTGCATGCCAAAGCGAAGGAATCGCCCGATTACCGATTCTACGCGCTGTATGACAAGGTAAACCGTGAGGACATCCTGCTGCACGCGTACCAAAGCTGCAAGGCCAATGGCGGCGCGGCGGGCGTGGATGGCGAGACGTTCGAGGATATCGAGTCATATGGACGAGAGCGGTGGTTAGGTGAACTGTCGGAAGCCGTAAGGAGCAAATCGTATCGGGTCTCCCCGATCCGTCGGGTGTATATCCCCAAGCCGAACGGAAAGCAAAGGCCGCTGGGCATCCCGACGGTGAAGGACCGTGTGGTGCAAACCGCTACGGTGCTGGTGATCTCGCCGATCTTCGAGGCGGACCTGCCAGCGCAGCAGTATGCCTACCGTCCCAGGAAGAGCGCGCACGATGCTGTAAGGGCCGTGCACACTCTGGTGAACCGTGGCCACACGCAGGTGATCGACGCCGACTTGAGCGGCTACTTTGACACGATCCCGCACGCCGAGTTGATGAAATCGGTGGCGCGTCGCATCTCGGACGGGCGAATGCTGCGCCTGATCAAGATGTGGCTGACCGCGCCGATTGAGGAGACGGACAAGCGGGGCCGCAAACGTCGAGCGACGCCGAACAAGGATCAGGGAAGGGGGACACCGCAAGGCGCCCCTATCTCCCCGTTGTTGGCGAACCTGTATATGCGGCGGTTCATTCTGGGGTGGCAACTTCTGGGATATCAGCAACGCCTGAAGGCTCATATTGTCAACTACGCTGACGATTTTGTGATCTGCTGTCGCGGCAGTGCAGAAGAAGCGATGCGCGCGATGCGATCCATCATGAAAGCGCTTAAGCTAACGGTCAACGAGCAGAAGACGGGCATATGCACCCTTCCAGAAGGACGATTTGACTTTCTGGGCTACACCATCGGTCGCTGTTACTCGCCAAAGACGGGAAAGGCCTATATCGGCACGCGCCCGTCAAAGAAGGCCATCCGGCACATCTGCCGGGCCATCAGCGAGGCAACGGCGCGACGGTGGCTGCTGAAAGACCATCAAGAACGGATTGCCCACCTGAACCGAAAGCTGGCAGGGTGGGGCAACTACTTCTGTCTGGGTCCGGTCAGCAAAACCTACCGGAGTGTGGACAGCCACACCCGGAAACGGCTCCGCTGGTGGTTGTGCAACAAGTACCGAATCCCGGGAAAGGGAACGTCACGCTTCCCTGCTGAGGTCCTCTACAATACATTGGGCCTGACCCGGCTGGAGGAGCAGAAGCGCAACTTTCCGTGGGCGAACGCATGACTCCTTGTCCGAGAGCCGGATGCGGGAAATCCGCACGTCCGGTTCGACGAGCGGGATGTGGAAACGGAGCACGGAGCGGCTATTGAGGCACCGCCAGACGAAAGGGGCGGAAACAGATAGGCCACTCCTAAACCACCGCGCCACATCTCGACTCTACTAAGTTCCTGTTTCTGAACTAATAAGGCTACTTACCCTCCCCTACGAATTCCAGCCAGTTTCTGAATTCGACCTTCCTCAGGCTTTCTTCTTGCTTCTCTTTTTTCTTCAAGCCCGCCAGCAGACTCTGAAACGCTTCCTCCGTGAACATCGACGTGTAATTCGGCGCCCAGTGCATAAGCAGCTTTCCGATGTAGTCGTACGGCAGTTCGGGATGGTATTGCGTACATGTGACGCGCCGGTCCTTCGATACAACGGCCTGCAGCGTAACAGCGTTTTCGGCGATAATGTCAAACCCGCGTGGCAGTTGTGCGATCTCATCGAAATGATGAGCGGGCGCATCGAACGTGGGCGGTTTGCCTCGATAAATGGCCTGAGCGTAATCCACTGTTCTGGCCGTAAGACCGGTTGCGATGCCGATTTCCGGTGTGCGAGCCGGCGCCACCTCCCCGCCGCAGACGGTCACGATGACCTGAAACCCCCAGCAACTGCCCCAGACATGAGGGACATCCGCAAGCACGCGCTCGCCCAACTCGAGTTGGCGCCGATTAAATGGGTCGTCTTCGTAGATATTGCCGCCCCCGCCGGTCCAGATCGCGGCATCGTACTCGCTGAAATCCAGGTCCGGCGGTCCGGCGTCGCTGTGCGTGTGGACGATCCGGATGTCCGCTTCAGGCAGGCATTCCCGGACGAGTGACTCGAAGACGCATGCCTGCTTCTCCACCCCGGCAAGCGCATGGGACCGGTTTCCTTCCCGGGTCCAACCGTCGACGATCAATAGCCGCATTTCCTCGTCACCTCTCGTCTTCAAACCAGTCGTCGCCGACCTCAATCTCGCCCGTCGCGGTTAAAACGGCAGGGCCGCCCACGTCGACCGAAACGACCTTCCCGTCCCGCAATCGAGCCGCCGCGTCCATCTTGCTGGTGCGGCCGATTTTCACTCCCTGTGTCACCACAAGTTCCACCCTGCCCGATCGAATTCCGCTTCTCAGCCCCGCGACGCCGACAAGCGCGGCGACAGCGCTGCCCGTTGCCGGATCTTCTTCGATGCCGTGGGCGGGCGCGAACATCCGCGCGTAGATCTCCGCGCCGGAATTTAATTCACCCGAAAAGAAAAAGAGTTCCGGCGACCATGCATCGGAGAGCAATCCGACCCACGCCTGTTTGTCCATCGATGCACGGTCAACAGCCGCTTTCGACGCCAGGTGGGTGAAGCAGAAGTTCAGTCCCGCACCGGCGAAGAATCCGTCCAGGACGTCGTCCCGGTCGAGGGAAAGGACTGCCGAAAGCGACGCGATCGGCGGTTTGTCCGAAGGGTGTTCCAGAGGAGCATCACTGGTCAGCGTACCATACAATACGCCCTCGTCGCTCGAAATCCTCACCGGGATGCGGCCGACGTTCTCTTCGAGAATAACGCAATCCGAATCCGTGTGCCCGCCATAGCGAAGGGCGCACGCCGTTCCAACCGTGGGATGGCCGGCGAAGTCCACCTCGGCGTTCGGTGTGAAGATTCGCACCCGGGCCGTGGCGGTCTCGTTTGTCGGCGGAAATACGTAGGTGGTTTCGGAGAAATTGAACTCGCGAGCGACCTTCTGCATGCCATCCGTGCTGAGGCCCCTCGCATCCGGTAAGACCGCCAGTTGATTTCCCCCGAAGGCCGTGCGGGTGAAGACATCGAGGATATAGAATCGATATTTCATGGGTGTCTCTCGAGATCGGTCATGGCCCGGTTCCGGGCGACGGCTTCCTTTTCCACAATATAGGGACAGAGCGTGGATGAAAAAAGACAACCCGCACGCAGCAGGTCGTCATTTTGTGTCGGATGCCCGCCGACATAGAGCAGTCGCACCACTTCGGATTGATCCGTGTGCCTTCCAGCGTCGCGTGTCCCTATTCACCTCTCTCCCGTTGTTGCAAGCCGGTTCTTCTCGTGTCGGGGCCGCTTCAACTTTGGTTCTTTTTTCGAAGGTCAAGAATATATATTGAGTTATCGATGATACCACATGTCCGCCACTGAAATCAATCACTGGTCCTGGACCTGCTGGCCGATACGCTCAGTACGTTGTCACGCCGCTTCCGGTTAACTGCTCTGTGCCCGCGAGGAAAAGGAGATCAATGCCATGGAAGAACGGACTTTCGATCTCACCGTACCGGTAACCCGGCCGTTTCGGGTGATCTGGACAGGGTTGGGCGTCATATGGATCTTTCTTGGCTTCGTAAATTTTCAGGAAAATACAATACTGGGCGTCGTCCAGTTGGTGGCAGGTCTGATTATCTTGCCGTTCATTGGTCTCCTGCACCGCTTAAACAGATACATAATTGCGTTTAACGATACGAGGCTGGAGATTGAAAGAGGATTGTTCAGGCACCGGAGAATATCCTGGACGTCAGTCTCGGAGATCGACATCGAGTTGATGAAAGTCGTGTTCAAGCTGGACAACGGAAAAAGCGTAAAGATTGACTTCACCGCATTGAGTTATAATGACAACCAGACCATCAAACCCGAAATGATCGCTACGGCTACCGCATTCGCGGAGGATAACGGGATTGCGGTTAATGACAGCCGGTCGACTTGAGCGGTCAAGAGGCACGAAAAACAAAACGGAAAAGCGCGGAAAAACCCCACTCCGCCGCCGGGTGGCCATGAGGTATCCCGCGAAGGCGTTTTGAACGTGTTTTCGGTCTTGCCGCCAGTCCATATCCAAATCTATAGGTAGTAACGTATCGTAATCATACCGGACGGATTAACGCTTGTCTCCCCCTTTCCTTTAGGAGAGGGGGCCGGGGGGAGAGGTCACGGCACTGACGTCAACTGATCGGGTTTTTGATTCAAGCTGATGGCTGAGAGCTGAAAGCTGTTTTTGCTGATGTTCACGACAACAGGGGACGCCTGGTTTTGGCGTTAGAGGCTGATGGTGAGCGGCACGTCTTATGCCGCGAACAACAACCCCCTCACCTCTACCGGATGGCCTGGTTATAGATCGTGAGGGGCCACAAGGCGGGCGGTTCGCGAACCGCCCCTACAAAAATCCGGACATCGGTAAATTGACATCGCCGGTCCGTATCGCCAACCGGTTTTAGCTGATGGCTGACTGCTGAGAGCTGATAGCTTTATGCCTTTAACCAAATTCATCGCTTCGGCTGGCATTACCGTAATCGTCGTTCTTGTTCTGGATACCCGAATGGGCGGATTTCCAGCCGCGGGGAAATTCCTGAGTCCCTTTCACGGTTTCTGGCAGAATGCCGAAACAGGATCCCCGCCTGAAGACGGCAAATTGCGGCTCAAGGGACTGCTCGAGCCGGTAACGGTCGTGTACGATCATCGTCGCGTGCCGCATATCTTCGCGAAGAACGACCGGGACCTGTTTTTCGCGCAGGGATACGTAACGGCCCGGGACCGCCTTTGGCAGATGGAGTTTCAGACTGCCGCGACGGCCGGACGCCTTGCGGAAATCCTGGGATCCGGCGCACTAGAACGCGACCGGTATCAGAGGCGCGTCGGCCTGGTCCACGGCGCACGGAATACGCTGAAGGAGATTATGGCCGAACCGGAAACCCGTCTGTCCGTCACCGCGTACACCCAGGGCGTCAACGCGTATATCGGCAGCCTGCACCAAAAAGACTTTCCCATCGAGTACAAGCTGCTGGGCTACGCCCCCGAGCCCTGGACGCCATTGAAATGCGCGATACTGATCAAGTCCATGGCCTGGATGTTGAGCGCGCGCACAACGGACCTCAGGATGAACAACACGCTCGACCGATTCGGAGAGGGGGTTGTGAGAGACCTGTTCTCGTACGATTCAGTTGGCGACGATACGGTAATCCCTGCAGGAACACCATGGGACTTCGAGCCCCGCAAGGTTATCCGGCCGGAAACTCCGTTCGGGCAGGCGTCGATCGGCACGGGACGCGGCACTGGAATGGGAAGCAACAACTGGGCGGTCTCAGGAACCAGAACCGCCAGCGGGTATCCCATACTGGCGAATGACCCCCACCTGGGCCTCTCTCTGCCGTCGCTTTGGTACGAGATTCAACTCATCAGTCCCAGGCTAAACGTGTATGGCGTATCCCTTCCGGGAGGACCTGGCGTGGTCATCGGATTCAACAGGAATATCGCGTGGGGACTTACCAATGCCGGAACGGATGTATCCGACTGGTACAAGGTTACCTTCAGGGACGACACGCTGCAGGAATACCGCCACGGCGACACGTGGCGTCCCGTGGAAACGGTAGTCGAAGAAATCAGAGTGCGGGGCGGCGAGACTTTTCGCGACACCGTGCACTACACCCATCACGGACCCGTTGTCTGGGATTCAGATTCAGCCACAGTAGCGTCGCAAGGGATTCCCGAACGCCATGCGTTCCGATGGGTGGCTCACGACGGCGGGAACGAGTGGCTGACCTGTCACCGCCTCAATTCGGCGCGTGACTACGACGACTTCGTCGAGGCGCTATCCCACCTCTACGCTCCCGCCCAGAATTTCGCATATGCCGACGTTGAAGGAAATATCGCAATCTGGCACAACGGCCGGTTCCCGGTAAGGTGGGAGGGCCAGGGCGCCTTCATTGCCGACGGCTCGGACCCGCTCCACGACTGGCAGGACTGGATCCCACACGCCCACAAGCCCCATGTCAAGAATCCGGATCGCGGCTTCGTCAGTTCCGCCAACCAGCGTCCCACGGACCCATCCTATCCCTATTGGCTGGCCGACGTCTTTTCCTCACCGACCCGCGCGCGGCGAATCAACGAACGCCTGGCCAGGATGACAGACGTCACGCCCGATGACTTCCGCGCCCTTCAACTCGACACGCAGAATCTGCACGCCCGGTCGGTCCTGCCCGTCCTATTGACGTTTATCGAACCAGGTTCTCTCAGACCCGACGAAGCGGCCATCTACCAGGTACTCAAGAACTGGGATTATTTCTCGGACGCCGACAAAATTGCCCCTTCGATTTTTCACGTGTGGTGGATGGACCTTCATTGGACAATATGGAAAGATGAATTGGCCGCGTCGAATATTCAATACCCGTCCCGGGATCGAACGGTCAAGCTGATTATCGGTGAACCCGACGCCAGGTGGTATGACAACACGCGGACGGAACCTGTGGAGACGCTAGCCGACCTTGCCCGCAGTACTTTTGAGGCAGCCTGCACGGAGTTGACTGTCAGACTGGGACCGATGGGCGACTCCTGGCATTGGGGACGTTACAGGGGCGCGGAAATCAGGCATCTGTTGAGGATCCCCGAATTCTCGCGAATGAACCTGTTCGTCGGCGGCGGCCGCGACATCGTCAATGCAACCAACCGGGGCCATGGCCCCTGCTGGCGCATGGTCGTCGAGCTGGGCCCTGACGTGCGGGCGTGGGGAATCTATCCGGGCGGGCAGTCCGGCAACCCGGGCAGCCGTTACTACGATAATTTCGTCGACACGTGGGTACGGGGTGAACTTGACGAACTGCTCTTCATGCGAACGTCCGAGGACGGTGGTGGGCGAATCGAGGAACGGCTGATTCTGGTCAACGATCAGTCCGGCGACAACTGAGAGAAAGCGTTCGGGGTTTCGCCGGCGGCATGGCAAACAAAGGAAAAAGGGTAATACGTGAGAAAACGCAAGAGGGTCGTATCTTCACCCCCTGCGTCAGTAAACCAGTCCGGACTGAATTGACAGGCCGATCGAGAGGACCACCAGAGCAGAGCGCGTGGTTCCGTCCAGCGTAGTGGACCGATGTTCTTCCGTGGTTGGCAGGGCAGCAGGTCCTGTGCATCCCGTGGGGAAATTCGCGCTGTGCATATGGCAGGCCCCGCGCCCAGCGGCGACTTTTGGTTCCTTTTGGTCGCTTCAAAAGGAACCCGCCGGAGGCATAACAATATTGGGTCCTGAAAGGACCCGTCTTTGGGGGTGGGCGGGAAAAGCAATTATATTGATTCGCTCAGCATCCACCGCACCATTCGGGCAGTTCACGACCCTCCCCTGCAAAAAAAACCGTGACGGTGGTCATCGAAACCGCCTTTGAGCTGTTTGCTGACCGCTGATAGCTTTCTTTATATGATCACAACCGCGATATATGTTGTCGTATTCGGCCTGATTGCCGGCATGACGCTGCCGTGGTGGGGAATCGGCGTGGCCGGTTTCGTGGCGGGATTCTGGAGGGCTCCGTCCGCGTGGAAAGCGCTGGGCGCCGGTTTTGGTGGCGCGGGAATCCTGTGGCTGGCCGCTGCAGGCTTTATCCACCTGAAATCCGGTGGCATTCTCACCGTGAAAATCGCCGGGATCGCCGGCCTTTCGCATCCGTCCGCGCTGGTCGTACTCACGGGGTTGATCGGCGGCCTTGCCGGGGGACTCGCCACGGCGGCGGGATTCCATCTGAGATCGCTGCTGAAGAAATCCTGACGAGAACCGCCCCTACAAAAAGCCGTGCCCGCGGTGATCGAGGCGCGCTCCGCGCGGACATATATCAATTGATATTGCCGCTTTTAAGCTATTTGCTGTAAGCTGCACGCTGATTGCTGATGACTGATAGCTCAGATACGAAGTTTGATATTGACAAATCCCCTGAGAAAATCTATCTTCTTCACCTTCAGCGTGATACGCAATCTTGAGCTCTCGAACCCGGATGCAAAGCGCGGACGCCGATGGCGGAATGCACATTGATGATTGTCAAACCGGACGCGGTCTCCCGGAATGCCATCGGCGCCATTCTCAAACGGGTGGAAGACGAGGGGTTCAAGATCCGGCACCTGAAAATGACGCGACTCTCGCGCAAGGAGGCCACCCGGTTTTACGCGGTACACTCTGGACGACCGTTTTTTGACGGGTTGATCGATTTCATGACCTCCGGCCCTGTAGTGCCGCTCGCGCTCGAGCGGGAGAGTGCGGTCTCGTTCCTGCGAGAGGTCGTGGGCGTGACCGACTCGGCAGAAGCTGCCGAAGGGACCATTCGCAGAGATTTCGGGTCAGACGTACAGCGCAACGCAGTCCACGCGTCCGACTCACCCGAAACCGCCGCCAACGAAATCGCCTTTTTCTTCGGAGAAGGCACGTAGAACGGACACGCCAGGATGATCGTCAAACTCAACGAACTCGACGCGGGCACGGTCAGTCTCGACTGGGAAGAGACCCCTGAAGCGTTGCATATTCAGGATGAGGATCTGCAATTCGTCGGTCCCATCAGAACGCGCATCGAGTTCGTCAAGGTCGGTGAATCCATTTCGGCAAGCGGCAAGACGCATGCCGACCTTCGGCTTGAGTGCGTGCGATGCCTGGAACCCGTTTCATTCTCCATATCGTCCGATTTCAAATTCGTCTTCCAGAAAAACCGCCCGGAATCCATGAATGATGATGAAGACGAAACCCTGATCTGGCTGGACAGATCCGGCGACAAGGTGGACCTGGGCAAGGAAATCAAGGACTATATCCTGCTCGAAATGCCGTTGAATCCCCTGTGCAAGACGTCGTGTGAGGGGCTTTGTCCAACGTGCGGGGAGAACCTCAACCTGACGCAGTGCAACTGCACGACAACCCGAATCGACCCCCGTTGGGAAGCCCTGAGAGCCCTTAAAGACCAATCCTGAAGGAGCATGTCAAAATGGCGCACCCGAAACGCAGAAGTTCCAATTCACGAAGGAACAAGCGGCGGACCCACTGGAAGCTCTCGAAACCCGCTTTCGCCGACTGTCCCAACTGCGGCCAGCCGCGCAGACCTCACCGGGTCTGCGGCAACTGTGGGCAGTACAACGGCCGTGAAGTGACCGAGGGCGAAAGCGTCTGATTTCCGGATCCGGCAGTGCAACCCGTTCGTTACCCGATAAATCGATACCCCTGCCTATGAATAAGAAAGTCAATGCTTCAGTCACCGGCGTCTCCCGCTTTCTCCCCGAACGCCGGCTGACGAATGCCGACCTGGAACAGATGGTGGATACCACGGACGAATGGATTCGAACACGAACGGGTGTTGTAGAACGCCGCATCCTCGAAGATGGCCTGGGCGCATCCCACATGGCCTCCCGGGCGATGGAGTCCCTGCTCGAACAAAAGGGCATGGATGCCAGTGAAATCGATCTGATTATTGTCGCAACCGTGACGCCGGACATGATGTACCCCGCCACGGCCTGCCTCGTACAGCACAACGTAGGGGCCGAAAACGCGTGGGGGTTCGATCTTTCCGCCGCGTGTTGCGGATTTTTGTACGCCCTGATCGTAGGCGGCCAGTTTGTCGAAAATGGAGCCCACAAGAAAGTGGTGGTCATCGGCTCCGACAAAATGAGTTCCGTCGTCGACTATACCAACCGGGAAACCTGCATCCTGTTCGGAGACGGCGCGGGGGCTGTCCTCCTGGAACCCGATGATTCCGGGGCGGGCATCCAGGACTTTATCCTGAAAGTGGACGGATCGGGCGGCCAGTACCTCTGCCAGCCTGCCGGGGGCAGCCTGCGTCCGGCCAGCCACGAGACCGTGAACGAAAAAATGCATTACGTTCAACAGGACGGGCCCCGCGTGCTCAAGTTTGCCAGCAGCAGCATGGCCGCCGTATCGGCCGACCTGCTGGAACGCAACGGGCTCAGCGGCGACGATATCACCCTGCTGGTGCCGCACCAGGCGAACAAACGCATCATCGATGCCACGGCCCGCCGAATGAAGCTGGCGCCGGAACGCGTGCTGATCAACATCGACCGATACGCGAACACGACGTCCGGCACAATCCCCATCGCCCTTTCCGAAGCGGTCGAACAGAGCCGCGTCAAACGGGACGACTACATCGTACTGGCCAGCGCGGGGGCCGGCTACACCTGGGGAAGCGCCCTTCTGAAATGGGCGTACTAAAACCGTCATTCCGGAGCCGGTGGCCGGAATTCACAGGCAAAAACGTATCCTGAACGTTATGTCCTTAGCCTTCTTATTCCCCGGCCAGGGTGCGCAATACGTGGGAATGGCCAGCGATCTTTACAAAGCCTCCCCCATTGCCCAGTACGTGTTCAATCTGACCGACCGGATCTCCGAGACCGGACTGAAAACATTCTGTTTCGACGGCCCGGAAGAATCCCTGAAACAGACGGCCATCACACAGCCGGCCATCTTCGCGCACAGCATCTCGGTGTTTGAAATCCTGAAAGACAGGGGCATCCACCCCGATTTCGTGGCCGGCCACAGCGTGGGCGAACTTTCGGCTCTGGTCGCCGCCGGGGTCATGTCCCTGGAAGACGGCGTCAGGATTGTGGGGATCCGGGGGCGGGCCATGCATGCCGCGGGAAAGATGCATCCGGGCACCATGGCGGCCATCATCGGCCTGAGCGACAGCGCGGTCGCGGACCTCTGCCAATCGCTCGGTCCCAACGGTATGGTCGTGCCGGCCAACTTCAACTGCCCGGGGCAGGTCGTTATTTCCGGCGAGCCCACCGCCATTAAACGGGCCATGCGCAAGGCATTGGAGGAAGGCGCCAGGCGGGTTGTGGAACTCCCTGTCAGCGGCGCTTTTCACTCGGGGCTTATGCGAACCGCGCTGGGCACGCTGGCAGGCGCCCTCGCAAAGGTGCCATTCTCGCCGGCGCGCATCCCGGTGGTGCCGAACACGACGGCCGAACCCACAACCGATCCGGACCTGCTCAAAGACCTCCTTGTCAGACAGGTTGTCTCGCCCGTCCGATGGACGGATTCGATGGCGCGGCTTGTTTCGGAAGGCGTGGACCGCGCGATTGAAGCCGGTCCGGGAAGTACATTGAAAGCCCTGATGCGGCGCATTGAAAAGCGCGTCGCCGTCTCGTCGGTGGGAACACTCGACGACCTGGAAAGTCTTACGATATGATGCGCCTCAAAGACAAAACCGCAGTCGTCACGGGCGGATCCCGCGGCATCGGCGAGGCCATCGCAAACCGCCTGGCGGAAGAAGGCGCCAGGGTGGCGGTGTGCGCCAGCCGGAGCCTCGACCGCGCACAGGCAGTCGCCGACGGCATCGAAAACCGCGGCGGCAGCGGGCTTGCCCTGCAGGCGGACGTTTCGAACCCCGCCGACGTCACCGGCCTTTTCAAGACCGTCCTGGACCGCTGGGGCGGGCTGGACGTTCTGGTCAACAACGCCGGCATTGCCCGAGACGGGTTGCTGATGCGCCTGAAGCCGGCAGATTGGGACGCCGTTCTGGACGTCAATCTCAAAGGCGCGTTCCTGTGTATGCAGGCGGCCGTGCGGCCGATGATGAGGGTGCGGTCCGGGCGGATCATCAATATCTCATCCGTAACGGGGCTGATGGGAAACCCCGGACAGGCCGCGTACACGGCGGCGAAATCGGGGCTCATCGGCCTTACAAAGACCGCAGCGAAAGAACTGGCGAGCAGGGGAATCACCGCCAACGTGGTCGCGCCGGGATATATTCCTACCGAAATGACTGAAAAACTCCCGGAAGACCTCAAAGAGAAGATTCTTGAACAGGTTCCGCTGGGTGCGCCGGGGAAACCCGAAGATATCGCGGCAGCGGTCGCGTTTCTGGCCTCGAACGACGCCGCCTATATCACCGGGCAGGTCCTGGTGGTGGACGGCGGGATGGTGATGTAGTGTTCTGTCGCGGACAATCCCACGCCGGGACCCGCCATTCGCCATATAAGATAAGGGAGATAGTTGCCATGGCTGAAAAAATTCAACAAAAAGTCATCGATCTCATCGTAGACCAGTTGGGCGTGGATGCGGACAGCGTCACTCCGCAAGCCCATTTCATAGACGATCTGGGCGCGGATTCGCTGGACACGGTCGAACTGGTGATGGCCTTCGAAGAGGAATTCGATATTGAAGTTCCCGACGAAGACGCCGAAAAGCTGGAGACCGTGAGCGACGTTACGAATTATCTCAAAGAACGCCTGAATGAATAGCCGGCCGCTCCGATAGCCCCAACGTCGCAAGGCGGCGGGCGCCGACGCATCGGCATTCATTGCACGCAATACCCCGCAGCTGAGAATTGACAACTCGGGGGAACGTACCCTTGAACGGAAATCGAAGGGTTGTGGTGACGGGCCTCGGTGTCCTCGCGCCCAACGGAATGAACACCGACGCCTTCTGGGACGCGCTGCTCAACGGAGAAAGCGGCGTCGATCGCATCAGACGTTTCGATCCGACGGGGTTCCGGGTCACGTTCGGAGCCGAAGTGAAGGATTTCGACGCGGAACGGTTCGGTCTGGACCGCAGACTGGCGCGGCGCAACGATCTGTGCACCCAGTATGCCATCTGTTGCGCGCAAATGGCCGTAGCGGACGCGAACCTGGACGTGGACGCCGGGAATCCCGACCGGATGGGCGTGATTTTCGGCTCGGGCATCGGCGGCATCCGGACCTTTGAAGAGCAGCATACCGTCCTCATGCAGAAGGGCGCCCGGCGGATCAGTCCTTTCTTCATACCCATGATGATTCCGGACATGACGTCCGGGCAGGTTTCCATCGTGCTCGGCGCCCGCGGACCGAACTATACCACGGTGTCCGCCTGCTCCTCCGCCGCGCACGCCATCGGAAGCGCCTTTCGGGAAATCCGGTACAACGAGGCCGACGTCATGGTCACAGGCGGCGCCGAAGCGGCCGTAAGCGCAATGGCGTTGGGAGGATTCGCTTCAATGAAGGCGCTGTCCACGCGTAACGAGGATCCGCAGCGGGCCAGTCGTCCCTTCGACGTGGAGCGCGACGGATTCGTACTCGGCGAGGGCTCCGGCGCTCTCATTCTGGAAGAACTGGAACACGCGCGTCGCAGGGATGCCCGGATTTACGCCGAGATCGCGGGCGCGGGGTTCACTGCCGACGCGTATCACGTCACCGACATGGCCCCGGGCGGCGAGGGGGGCGCGCGGGCCATGAGAATCGCACTGGACCGGGCCGGCCTGAACCCCGAGGACGTGGACTATATCAATGCCCACGGCACCTCGACCCCGATTGGCGACCGGACCGAAACCGCGGCCATTAAATCCGCCCTGGGAGATCACGCGAAACACGCCGCGGTCAGTTCCACCAAATCCATGACGGGCCACCTGCTGGGCGCCTCCGGCGCAATTGAAAGCATCGCCTGCCTCCTGGCCATCCATCACGGCCGGGTACCTCCCACCATCAATTACGAACATCCGGACCCGGAGTGCGACCTCGACTACGTTCCCAACGCGGCCCGTGAAATCCCGGTCCGGGTGGCTTTAAACAACTCCTTCGGATTCGGCGGGCACAACGCGGTCCTCGCCATGCGCGAATACGACGGTCGGTAAAACAACACAACGGCCCGACCTCCGGAAGGTCCTCGCGGCGTCAAAACGAGCCTGTCCGCGCGTTCGTTGAGCTTGTTCAATCGTGGCCGCTAAAAGCTTGTTGAAGCGCCCGCTCTTCGCTACCCTTCGACCCTTCGACAGGCTCAGGGACCGCAAGCTCAGGGAGCGGCTCAGGAGCCAGGCTATATGAATTTCGTCACGTGCGTTGCCTTTGCCGGTCTGCCGAATTTCGGCAATCTGTTTCCGGCACGGAACCCTGGCCGAGTTCGTTTTGACACCGTTTTTGGCGATCCGGAATAGCCGGCACACCCTGGAGGGTGAAGCTTATCGGACTTGGCAACTTACGACATGCGGTCGTGCGCTGGCTCACGGGTGAACGAGAAGCGCACTCTCCGGAGCAACTTCAGGAAAAACTCGGATATCGTTTTTCCGATCCCGACCTCCTGGTCCAGGCGATCAAACACCGCTCCTACGTTTATTCCATGGACGAAGGGAGCATCGCCTCAAACGAACGGCTGGAGTTTCTGGGCGACGCCGTACTGGATCTGCTGGTCACCGAGAACCTGTATCGGAATTTCCAGAACAAACGAGAGGGCGACCTGACCCAAATCAAGTCGGTACTCGTCAGCAAAGTCATTCTCTCCCAGCGGGGCCGGGCTATCGGACTCGGACACTACATCCTGCTAAGCAAAGAAGAGGACCTGGCGGGAGGAAGAGAACGGACCTCCATCATCGGCGACGCATACGAGGCCATTCTCGGCGCAATCTACCTCGACGGCGGCTTAAAGGCCGCGGCCACGTTCGTGCAGCGTCATCTCCTCTGCAACATCGAGGCGATTGTCGCCAACAACAGCTATCTCAATTTCAAAAGCGCCCTCCTGGAGCATACGCAGGGCGAAGGCCGGGGACACCCCCGCTATCTGGTCAGTTCGGAAGAGGGACCGGACCACCACAAAATGTTCAGCGTCGAGGTCCTGATCGGCGGTGAACGCACGGGCTTCGGAAAGGGCCGCAGCAAAAAAGAAGCACAACAGATGGCGGCGAAAGAGGCGTTGGAGAAGCTGGGGGTTTCTTGAACCATGCAGGCAACGAGTGTTCTGTCCCGGAAATAAGTTGCCTGAATTCGGCCGTCGAGTCGCCCGGCTCGCAAGGCGCCAGAGCGCAGGCGACCTGGGCAAGGTCGGCCAGCGATGGCAACGTAGCGAGACGGGATGAATCGTCGGAAGAATGGTGAGGTATTTTTGGGACAGGACACTAGATCGCGTCAATGGCGTTTCCTGAACACACGGTCGGGAAACGCTTTTTTCAATATGGCGGTGGACGAAGCCATTGTGCGCGGCGTCGAGGGCGGGACCGCACCGCCCACGGTCCGGACGTTTGGCTGGACGCCGCCGGCCGTCTCGTTCGGCTATGCCCAGAGGATCGATCGTGAAATCGACGCGGATCGATGCAGGGAGCGCGGCATTCACCTTGTCCGCCGTCCGAGCGGCGGTCGCGCCGTACTCCACTGGAACGAGCTGACCTACAGCGTGCTGTGCCGGGCCGACGACCCCCTGCTGGGCGGCTCCATTCAGGAGTCCTACCGGAACATCAGCGCCTGCCTGGTTGCGGGCCTTCGACTCCTTGGCATAGCCGCCGAGTTCGAGCCACGCCGCACTCCCGTTTCGTCGCCGCGCGGCGCGGGTCTCACGTCACCCTGTTTTTCGAGCACCACGCAGTACGAGGTGACGGTTGACGGCAAGAAGATCATCGGCAGCGCACAGCGACGCCTTGGCGATATGCTGCTTCAACACGGCTCGTTGCTTCTGGGCCCGGAACACAAGCGCCTCATCGATCTCATGCCGGACCGCGGACAGCCCCTGAAAGAACGCTTTCGACGGGAATTGGACCGCCACACCATCTCCCTGGAGGAAGCCGGCCAACCCGCAGACTTCAACACCGTCGCGCGTGCCCTGCGGGACGGTGTTGAGAAAACCCTCGACGTCGCCCTGGTTGAATCGCCGTTGACTCAGGAGGAAAAGGCCGACGCCGATGGTCTCATCGCGACGAAGTATGGTACGGACGCCTGGAACTTCGGAGACAGGGCGCAGGAACCCCGGGTCGTCCGACGCATCATCTGAAAACCAGTTAGCAGTCCGTTGATAAAGTTGCTCTGCAGGCGAGGCCGAGCCCGTGTCCCACAAGCCGGCCCCTTATCGCCTCGCCTTCGATTCTCCAAAAGCATGGACAAACCCAAGACGCGCCGAACGTCCTCCGAACTCCGCTGGACCGTTCATCCCCTCCGGGACGAACCGCCTGCAAAAACGGCCTTGCTCATCTTCATCGTCCTCGGGTTCTCGGTTCTGGTTGCAATCGCGTTCGACGCGCCGGCGTTCGGTTACCTGTCGGCCGTGCTGCTCACGGCTTCGATGTCCCGCTACTTTCTCCCCACGCGATACGCGCTCCAGGAAAGTCATATCCTGATTGCACACCTGGGCGCACGGCGGACAATTCCCTGGAACCGGATTCGCCGGCGTACCGTCGGCCCCGACGGCGTCTTTCTCAGCCCATTCGCCAGCCCACATCGGCTCGATCCGTTTCGAGGATGTTTTTTGCGGCTTCGTGACAATCGGGACGAGGTCATCCACTATGTTGAAACCCGCCTCGCGGATGCAGCGCCTTAGGACCTGGTGCGAACACGCTTTCGCCGTCAACCCGCCGGAACATCGCATCACCGGGGAAGAGCGTGTTCTTGCGGCGAAAATGGCGGAATTCGTGGTTCGCAGGCAAATGACCACGCCCGCGTTGATGGTGCTGGAAGCCGGCCGGCCGCTCAACTTTATAGGCAGTCAGTTTTTGACTTTTCTTTCTCCCTTTGTCACCCTTATCTTCTCGAGCGTGGAGTATGATCGATTTGTGCGTTTTCTGGAGAAACGGCAGAGCGTGCAGACGCTGATCGATTCTCTCGTGGAGGCGGAAAACCGACTGAATGGATAAACCGGACGTCATCATCGCCACGGACTGCGGCAGCACGACCACCAAGGCCATCCTTATCGAGAAGAAAGGAGAGTCCTACCGGCAGACCTATCGCGGCGAGGCGCCCACCACGGTCGAAGCTCCATTTGAAGACGTCACCCGGGGCGTACTCAACGCCATACAGGAAGTCGAAGAACTTTCCGGGCGCGCCATCCTGGACGGCGAACGTATCATCACGCCCGCCGCAGGCGGCCGCGGCGTTGACATCTATGTGTCAACAAGCAGCGCTGGAGGCGGCCTCCAGATGATGGTGGGCGGTGTTGTCCAGGCAATGACAGGGGAAAGCGCCCAGCGAGCCGCCCTCGGCGCCGGGGCCATCGTGATGGACGTCCTTGCATCCAACGACGGCCGCCTGCCGCACCAGAAAATCGAACGCATCCGCCATTTACGACCCGACATGGTGCTTCTCTCCGGCGGAACGGACGGCGGTACCGTGAGCCACGTGGTGGAACTCGCCGAGTTCATCGCCGCAGCGGACCCCAAACCCAGGTTCGGCGCCGGTTTTCGGCTTCCGGTGATCTATGCCGGAAACAGAGACGCCCGGGAGAACGTTCAAAAGGTCCTGGGCGAAAAAACCGCACTGGAACTCACGGACAATATCCGCCCGCGGCTCGAACGCGAAAACCTCGGACCGGCGCGCCAGGTTATCCACGACCTCTTCCTGGAACACGTGATGGCGCAGGCGCCCGGATACCGCAAACTGATGGAATGGACGGGCGCGCCCATCATGCCCACGCCCGGCGCGGTCGGCCTGCTCATTCAGACGGTGGCCCGGCGACGGAACATCAACGTCGTGGGTGTGGACATCGGCGGCGCAACCACCGATGTCTTCAGCGTCTTCGGCGATCGATTCAACCGGACCGTAAGCGCCAACCTGGGCATGTCCTACAGCATCTCCAACGTGCTGGCCGAGGCCGGCCTGCCGAACGTGATGCGCTGGGTACCCTTCGAAATCGAAGAAGCCGACCTCAGGGACCGCGTCAAAAACAAGATGATCCGTCCAACGACCGTGCCCCAGACGCTGGAGGAACTGCAACTCGAACAGGCCATCGCCCGCGAGGCATTGCGTCTGGCGTTCGAGCAACACCGCGCCCTGGCCGTCGGCCTCAAAGGCGTGCAGACGGAACGCACACTCTCCGACGCCTTCGACCAGACCGGCGCCGGCGAGAGTCTGATTCACATGCCGGATCTGGACCTGCTGGTGGGCAGCGGAGGCGTTCTTTCCCACGCGCCCCGGCGCGCGCAGTCGGCCGCCATGCTCATCGACGCCTTCCAGCCCCAGGGCTTTACGCGACTGGCCGTTGACAGCATCTTCATGATGCCCCACCTGGGTGTCCTGACAAGTGTCAACGAACAGGCCGCGACAGAGGTATTCGACCGGGACTGCCTGGTCGATCTGGGTACCTGCGTTGCCCCTGCCGGCCAGGGGAAACCGGGCGAAGTCTGCGCCACGTACGAAATCGGCCTTTCCGACGGCACCGAGTCCGGCGAACTGAAAATCGGGGCGCTGCATATGTTCCAGGTGGGCCCGGACCAGGAGGCCGCAGTCACCCTGCATCCCGAGTCGAACTGGAATGCAGGGGCTGGGCCGGGTCAGACGATTCGCCAGACCGTGAAGGGTGGCGCGGCCGGCCTGATTCTGGACGGGCGTGGACGGCCGATTCCATTTTCACACGCGGATCGAGCCGGGCGGATTGCCGCCTGGAACAGGGCATTGGACCTCTATCCTCACCATTAGCAGTCCGTTGAAAAAGTTGCTCTGCAGGCGAGGCCGGATGGACTTTTTCAACGGGCTGTCAGGCGTCATAGGGAGACAAACCATGGCTATAGGGCGCAGGTTGGCAATCCTCGGGCTTTTATGCTTCATTGGGGTCGCATGCAAGGACGAACCCCCGTGGCAGAAGGTTCAGCGCACGCTGATGGAAACGCGGGAAGCCGCAGCGATCGTTCTGGAGGGAACGGAAAGAGTGTCCGCCATGTACGCCGGCGTCGCGGAACCGGAATTCGGCGACTGGATGGTCCTCCACTTCCTGTCGGATCCGGAAAATTTCAACCCGTACGTCTCGAACGACTCCGGCGCCTCCGCGGTTCAAAAGTACATCTTCGAATCGCTCCTCGACATCGAGAACAAATCACCCTATAAACTCAGAGGGTTGGTTGCAAAAGCACCTCCCACGGTATCCGAAGACAAGCTCACCTATACCTTCGACCTGCGCGACGACGTCCATTTCGCCGACGGCAAGCCTCTTTCGGCGGACGACGTCCTCTTCAGCATCAAGGTCATCAAGAACCCCAAAGTTCTGGCCGCCTCGCTCCGCAATTATTACGCGGCCGTCAGTGACGTCGAGCAGGACGGCAAATACAGAATCAGCTTCGTCTGCCAGGAACCCTACTTCCGGAACAACATCTCCCTGGGCAGCATGCAGATTCTCCCCAAACACTTCTACGACCCCGACGGCCTGCTGGATCCCGTCGACATACAAAGCCTGATCGACGGCTCCTGGGAAAGCGGTCCGCACGCCGAGCGCGTGCAGCAGTTTGCCGAGAAATTCAACACCGGATACCACCGGAACATGCTGGGCTCCGGGCCCTATCTCGTGGAAAACTGGGAAGACGACGTGGTCACGGGGCAGAGGGTTATACTGACCCGCAATCCCAACTACTGGGGAAGGGACCGCGCCGATCTGATGCACAAGGGATACGTGGAGAAAATCGTCTTCAAGATCGTGAACGACCAGGAGGCCGCGTTTATCGAACTCACGAACGGAAACATCGACTACTTCGGGCTCAGACCCCTGCAATTCAAGGACAAGAGCTGGTCTCCGGACTTTATGGACCGGTTCAAGAAGAGCGTGGTTTATTCTTCGGGTTACGTGTACATCGGCTGGAACAACGCACACCCCATCTTCCGCGACAAACGGGTACGCAAAGCCATGACGTACCTCACCGACCGGGAAAGCATGGTACTGAACCTTATGTTCGGCCTGGCGGAAACCGTTGAGGGGCCCATTCACAAATTCCGTCCCGAATACAACCACGGTCTCGAACCTCACGCCTACGATCCCGACAGAGCGCTCGCACTGCTGGAGGAGGCCGGCTGGGCCGATACCGACAACGACGGCATCCTGGATAAGGACATCGACGGCGAGAAACAGCCCTTCAAATTTGAATTCCTCGTCAATTCCGGCAACCAGCTCCGCAAAGACATCGCCCTGGCTCTGCAATATGAACTTCAGGACATTGGAATCGCCTGCGAGGTGCGTGAACTCGACTGGACCATATTTCTGGACCGGGTCGTTCGAAAAAAGGAATTCGCCGCCTGCACCCTCGGGTGGACCGGCAGCCTGCGTCTGCCGCCGGATTCCTACCAGATCTGGCACTCCTCGCAGGCAGACGGCCAGGGTTCAAATTACATCGGTTTCAAAAACGACGAAGTCGACGGCATCCTGGAAGCCTACCGCAGAGAATTCGATATGGACAAACGCATTGAACTCTACCGGCGGTTTCAGAAAATCCTGTACGACGAACAACCCTATACGTTCCTCTGGAAGTCCCGCAACGCCATATCCTACAGCAGGCGTTTCGCAGGTGACAACTGGTATGCCATTGGCGCGGACACCCAGGAATGGTGGGTAGGCGCCGGCAACCGGTTGTATCAGTAACCCCGATGCCGACGGACGGAAACGCATCTTTTCCGGATCTCCAATGCACCGAAGTCCGGACGGCGAGGCCTGAAGCCAGATGATTCAATACATCGTGCATCGCAGTCTGCTGATGATCCCGACGATGATCGGCATCACCCTCATCTCTTTCCTTATCATGCACCTCGCGCCGGGAGACCCGGTGGACTTTTTTCTCGGGGGCATGGCGGGAGACGAGGGCATCTCGACGGATCGGAAGTCCGATTTCGAAAAAACGCGGGAGGAACTGCGCCGCCAACTCGGCCTGGACAGGCCGCTGCACATCCAGTACCTGAACTGGTTATCGAGCCTGGTACTACACGTGGAGCCACTGAACAACTTCGAACGCGCGGGCAGGCGCGTCGACGACTTTCTCGCGGGACTGGGTCCGGAGGAACGACGTGAGTTGGCCGCACTGGAAAACGAGGCGCGGAAAGCGCGGTTCCTTCGCCGTTTCGAGAAATATCAACCGGACGAGGCGCAGGCGCTCGTCCATTCGTCTTTCTGGGAGAGCAAAACCGTCAAGCTCGAGAACAACTACGAATATACCGGCGCCGGCCTGCTGCTCTTCCATCTCTTCGATCGGCGCTTTGTCACACTCAATTTCGGTCGTTCTTTCAAAGATCAGCAACCGGTCATCGCCCATATCCTCGCCCGGGTGCCCATCACCATTGAAATCAACATTATCAGCCTGATCATCGCCTATCTCATCGGACTCCCGCTCGGTATCTGGCTGGCTGTCAAACAGGATACGCGGACCGATCGCACACTCACCACCGGAACCTTCATCCTGTGGTCCATGCCTTCGTTCTGGGTTGGCATGCTGCTCATCGTGTTTTTCTGCAACAGGGAATTCCTCTACTGGTTTCCGGCCTCGGGCATCCAATCCCTGGACGCCTCCTCCGACTGGGGCTTCTGGCGGCTGTTAACCGACCACGCCCATCACATGGCCATGCCGGTACTGGCCTCCAGCTATGCCAGCTTCGCGGGCCTCTCCCGTTTCATGCGAACCAGCATGCTGGAAAATCTAAGACTGGACTACGTGCGCACCGCCCGGGCGAAGGGCCTGCCTGAGAAGATCGTGATTCTCAGGCACGTCTTCCGCAACTCCCTGATCCCCATCGTGACCATCCTGGCGAATCTGCTTCCGGCCATCATTGCCGGCTCGGTCTTCATCGAGACCATCTTCACCATTCCGGGTCTGGGCTTTCTGGGCGTTCAATCCGTGCTCGTTCGCGACTATCCCATGGTAATGGCCATTCTGACCATCGGTTCGGTCCTCTCGTTGCTGGGCATTCTGCTTGCGGACATCCTCCTGAAAGTCGTGGATCCGCGCATCGAGTTTTCTCGTTCGCAGGGATAAATCTATGGCCGACGGTCCCACGCGCGATCACCCCGAAGCGGACCCTGGAACGCCCGAACCCGAGGCTGTCCAGGAGAGCCAGACCTATTCGAAGCTGGTCTGGCGGCAGTTCAAAAAAAATCGCCCGGCCCTCTTCAGCCTGGCGGCGATCGGCGTTCTCGCGCTGACGGCGGTGTTCGCGGATTTTCTCGCGGGCAACAAACCCTACTATATGAAATACCGGGGAAAGACTTATTTCCCGGCCTTTCGCCAGTACGCCGTCTATCTCGGACTGGCCGATTGGCCGGCGCCGCTCAGGAGAAAAAGAAACTTCAAACGCCTCAGGTCCGAATACGCTATTTTTCCGCCCGTTCCCTATGGTCCAAGCGACGTCAATCTCGGCGAAAAGTACCAGCCGCCCGGCACGACGCATTTTCTGGGTACGGATCGGCTGGGCCGCGACGTACTTTCCGGATTGATTCACGGATCCCGATACGCGCTCACCATTGGCCTGGTCTCGGTAACGATCTCGATGATCATCGGCGTCTCCCTGGGCGCGGTGGCTGGCTATTTCGGGGGTTGGCCCGATCTGATTCTATCCCGTCTGTTCGAACTCTGGGCCGCCATCCCCGCCCTCTTTCTGATCATCACGGTAGCCGCGTTTTTTCCGCCCAGCCTCTTCTTCGTGATGATCATTCTCGGCTTCACGGGTTGGGTCGGAATCGCCCGGCTCACCCGGTCGCAATTCCTGCAGGTGAGAAGCTACGACTTTGTTTCCGCGGCCAAGAGCCTGGGATATTCCAGCGGCCGGATCATGTTCATCCACATTTTGCCCAACGCAATTGCGCCAGTGCTGATCCCGGCGGCCTTCGGGGTGGCGGGCGCCATTCTGGCGGAATCCGGCCTCAGCTTTCTCGGCATTGGCGTACCCGCGGAGGCCATCACGTGGGGTGCGATCCTCGCCGGCGCCCGAAGCAATTTCTCGGCATGGTGGCTGGTCATCGTACCCGGTTTCGCCATCTTTATCACCGTAACCCTCTACAACCTGCTTGGTGACGGCCTTCGAGACGCCCTGGATCCCAAGATGAAAGTCTGAGACCGGAGCTGCCCGCCGATTGACGGCACCGGCGGGTCGATGCACCTCACGGAATCCTTAACCCATGGCGCATACGTACACCCCCGGCCTGCGCGTCACCCGCAGGGCGACCATACGGAAGAGACGCCAGTTGCCGCTCACCGGAGAGGTGCTGGTTTCGGAGGGCGAATCCGTACAGCGCGACCGGGTCGTGGCCCGGACCGATCTGCCCGGTAACGTGACCACCCTGAACCTGGTCAACAGGCTGGGCGTCACCCCCGACGAACTCCCGACCTTCATGCTCAAGGAGGAGGGTGAGCCGGTCGAGGCCGGGGAACCCATTGCCGAAACCAGGCCATTCATCAGATGGTTCAAAAACACGGTGGCGTCGCCGGTCACAGGCACCGTGGAAAGCGTATCGCCCATTACCGGCCAGGTCATCCTGCGCGGTCCGCCCTGTCCCGTGCAGGTAAGGGCCTACGTGGACGGCGCCGTTGTGGAAATCATTCCCGGCGAAGGGGTCGTAATTGAAACCGCCGGCGCCTTTCTTCAGGGCATTTTTGGAATTGGCGGCGAGAGCTGGGGCCCGATCCGTACGCTTGCCGCAACCCCCGAAGAGCGGCTCTCGGAGGAGCGGATCGACGCCTCCTGTGCCGGGAAAATTCTCATTGCCGGGGGCCTCGTTACCCTCGATCTCATCCGGACGGCGCGGACAATCGGAGCAGCCGGCCTCATTGGCGGGGGCATTCGTGACGACGACCTGCGGAGCCTGCTCGGGTACGACCTCGGCGTGGCCATTACCGGCGCCGAGGAAATTGGCCTCACCGTCGTGGTCACGGAAGGATTCGGCGACATCGCCATGGCGCGTAAGACATTCGATATCCTGAACGAAAGGAACGGCGACGAGGCCTCTATCTCGGGCGCAACCCAGATCCGGGCCGGCGTCCTTCGTCCCGAAATCATCGTTCCGGATCCGGAAGGTTCGTCCATCGCCGAGGATATCGTCGACCGGGAAGGCCTTTCCATTGGAGATCCGATCCGTACAATACGGGCGCCCTATTTCGGAAAAACCGGCGTGATCACCGGCCTGCCATCCGAACTGGCGGCCGTCGAATCGGAAATCCGTGTACGCGTCCTGGAAGTTCAGTTCGAGAACGGACAACAGGCCGTGATCCCCCGAGTAAACGCCGAAAGGATTGAAGCGTAATGTACCCGGCGCCCGACCGCCACTTCCGTCCTCGCCCCAACAGATCCGGCGCGCCTGAATAGGACCGCCAGGAGACCCGCAATGGCGCATCTATCCCTCTTCTTCGCTCTAGTCATCGCCGCCGCGCCCGCCCTCGCGGCAGACATGGGACCCAACGACGTTCGGGCTTTCGACACGCCCAACGACCAGGGATACAGCATCACGCTCACCTGGCGGCGGATTGACTTCCTGCCGGACAGCGCGCGCTATCGCATCAGCGTCTCCGAATCGGTGGACGGCCCCTTCTATGACGTCGCGGAACTGGATCCGAAAACGGCTCCGACGATGGCCGAAGAGCCGGCCACGTTCGGCAGGGGGAAAGAGAGCCGCAATCGTCACTTCGTCCATATCGATTCCTACCTCGTTCCGGACAGACTCGACCGGATCAGGCTCGAAAACAACCGGCCCTACTTCATTCGCCTCGAAATCCACGGTGTGGGCCATACCGTTGTCGAGGTGCAGGCCCACGGCAACTATTTCAACTGGACCAAGCTCAATAATTTCGTATTGGCCGCGCTCTTCTCCATTATGATCCTCTTCTATATCCGAGTTGCCCGCCGCAAGAAACTCTACATCCGGCGGCTGGCCGGCCTGGACGCCCTGGACGAAGCTCTCGGCCGGGCAACCGAAATGGGAAAACCGGTGCTTTTCATCCACGGCCTGCAGGATATGGGCAGCCCCTCCACCATTGCCGCCGTGAACATTCTCGGCCAGGTGGCAAAAAGAACCGCCGAATACGATACCCAGCTCAAGGTGGGCAACCGGGATCCGATTGTTATGTCCGTGAGCCAGGAAGTGGTCAAGGAATCCTGCATCGAAGCCGGGCGGCCGGACGCGTTCAACCCGGACAATGTCTTTCTGGCGGCTGCGGATCAGTTCAGCTACGCGGCCGCGCTGGACGGCCTGATGGTGCGGGAGAAGCCGGCGGCCAATCTTCTGATAGGTTATTTCTACGCCGAAGCTCTGCTCCTGGCGGAAACCGGCTCCACGACCGGCGCCATTCAGATCGCCGCGACCGATGCCTATACGCAGCTTCCGTTCTTTATCACGACCTGCGACTATACCCTGATGGGGGAGGAACTCTACGCCGCCAGCGCCTATCTTTCCAGAGATCCCAAACTTCTGGGAAGCCTGAAGGGACAGGACCTGGGGAAAGGCATCCTGATCCTTATTCTGGCGCTCGGTTCTTTACTGGCGAGCATCGGCTTTTGGCCGATCCTGGGCTGACGACGTTGGTAAAGCGTCGACGTCTCAGTGTTCTTTCCAAAAAATACGTCACCAATCATCCGCCTGTGTGCGTGCAGGTCTTCCGCACAGGCAGGCCGGTTCATCCCGTCTCGGCGGCCGAATTCAGGCAATCCATTTCCGGGACAGAACACCAGCCGCCATTTCGCACGGAGAAAACCGAATGTATTTCCTGCAACGCACCCTGCCTCTGCTCGTGGCCTTTGTAGCAGGTGTCATCGGCATTTTCACCTACTATATTCCGGTTGCCCAGCCGGTTGAGATCACAACCTCCACCTGGTACCGGATCATCGCAGCCTTCGCCCTGTTCCTGGGCATCCACAGCCTGTTGCAGATGCATTGGAACCGGGTCAAACGCAAACAGGCCGGGTGGGCCTTCAGCGCAGTTGTTTACATAGGTTTTATCGTCACAGCCATCCTGGCCCTCTACAACAATGGTCGGGGACCCCTGCAGCCATTGGCGCAGGGCGACGGCCTGGATCTGAACTGGATGTATACCCACATCCACGTGGCCGGCGGGGCCACGATGTTCTCTCTCCTCGCCTTCTTTATCGCTTCCGCCGCCTACCGCACGTTTCGCGCCCGGTCGGCCGAGGCCGCTGTACTCCTTGTTGCAGCCGTGCTCGTCATGCTGGGCCGGGTACCCATCGGCGCGCTCATCTCGGAACACCTCCCGACCGTCTCCCAATGGCTGATGGCCACACCCAACCTGGCCGCCCGCCGCGGCATCCTGCTGGGCGTGAGCCTCGGCGCCATCGCCACGGCCCTGCGCATCATCTTCGGCATCGAACGATCCTATCTCGGAGAGGAAGGAAAATGATCGAGCGCCTTCTGAACATCGACCGCCGCATCGTCTACCTTGCCGTCTTTCTGGCTGTATGCATTCCTCTGCTTATTGGCTTCGAACTGCCGATCAAAGCAACACCCAACGTCCGCGCCGTCTACGACACCGTGGATAGCCTGGCCGGAAAACCGGATGCCGTCGTACTCATCTCCTTCGACTACGGCCCCAGCTCACAGCCGGAACTCCAGCCCATGGCCCTGGCCATTCTGCGCCACTGCTTCAGCCGGAATATCCGGGTGGTGGGCGTGACCCTTATCACCGAAGCCGTGGGGCTGGCGATGCAGGCTTTTGAGACGGCGGCGGCGGAATACGGCCGGGTTAACGGTACGGACTATGCATTTCTCGGTTTCAAGGCCGGCGGTCCGATCCTGATCCTGAGCATGGGGCAGGATCTGCACGGCGCATTTCCCGAAGACATCCGGGGTGTTGCCGCCACCGAAATGCCCCTCACCCGCAATCTGCGCTCGCTGAAGGATTTTGATTACGTGATTGACCTGGCCGCCGGGTTTCCCGGCGTCGACGAATGGATCGCGTACGGGCAGGAACGATACCGGTTCCCCCTCGGCGCCGGATGTACCGCCGTGATGGCGCCGGATTTCTTTCCCTTTCTTCAGTCCCGGCAGCTCAACGGTCTCATCGGCGGGCTCGCGGGCGCCGCGGAATACGAAGCCCTGGTGGGCAAGCGAGCGCTGGCTGTCAGCGGCATGCGCCCCCAATCCGTCGCCCATATGGTCATCATCGGGTTTATCCTGCTCGGCAACGTCGTCTACTTTTTGCATCGCGGCGCCTCACGCTCGTAAGAAGCTGTTTTAAAATTTCCGGTGAGTTCCCGCCGAGCGCGAGCGAAAAAGTGGCGGTTATGAGGCGCGAGGGGCGCGCAGCGCCGGCGGGAGAATCCGGCTATGAGAGGCGAGCGAGCGCAGCCTCGACCTCGTAGGACGGGTGGGTTTGACCAACGCCGACCGGCGCTTTTGCAGCCGCGCGAAGACCGCTGGGGATTTTAAAACAACTTCTAAAGGGACACCGGCATGGACAGAGAACGCATCGTCTTCCCGATCTTCATTCTGCTTTTTGCGGCGGTAAACGGGTATCTGCTGGCCGTCGGCGACCTGGATCAAAGCTGGTCGGGGTTCGGGATTATCCTTGCCGCAGGTGTCACGCTCGCCCTTTACAGTTTTTTGTATAGGGACAATCCGCTCTTTAAGCTGGCCGAGCATCTCTACGTCGGCGTTGTTGCCGCGTACGAACTCGCTCTGGTCTGGTATCAGAGCATCCTGTTGGACGTCATCAACCCCCTCTTCCGTCCGCCTCCCGGGGCAGGCGTCAAATGGTGGGTGATCGTTCCCACCTGCCTCGGTCTATTTCTGATGACCCGTTTATTCGGCCGGGCGGTCTGGCTCAGCCGCATCTCCTTTGCCTTTTTCGTTGGGCTCGGCGCCGGCCTGGCCATCCCCCGGCGCGTCGCCTCCTTCGTCATCGAGCAGATCGAACCCACAATCCTTCCGTTTTCGAAGGCATCGACGGACTTCGGATGGGCTGTACTGAACCCGGCGATCATCCTGATCGGCGTGTTGAGTGTACTCATTTACTTCTATTTCTCCGTCGAGCATAAGGGTGTTGTGGGCGGAATCTCCAGAGTAGGCATCTGGTTCCTCATGGTCTCATTCGGCGCTTCTTTCGGTTATACCGTGATGGCGCGCATTTCTCTGCTCATCGGCCGCGTGAATTTTCTCCTGGAAGACTGGCTGAACCTGAATCCGCCGCTTTTCTGATCCGGCGGAACCAGTTGATTTCCCATCAGATGCGTCCCATTCGGATCCGCGCATTTGCCCGGTTCGCGGCGCATTTGGAAACATTCAACATAGGGTCGGCACTATGTCGGAACCTATTTTGACCGTTGAAGATCTAAGAACGTACTTCCATACGGACGGCGGGGTCGCCAAAGCCGTGGATGGGGTCTCCTTCACTCTGAACAAAGGGGAAACCCTGGGCCTGGTGGGAGAGTCCGGATGCGGCAAGAGCGTCACGTCTCTGTCGATTATGCGTCTGATACCCGAACCACCGGGTGAAATCGTCTCCGGTCAGATCCGGTTCAACGGACGGAATCTTCTGAGTCTGGAAGAAAGGGCGCTCCAGGGGGTAAGAGGCAACGACATCGCGATGATTTTCCAGGAGCCGATGACCAGCCTCAACCCTGTCTTCACCTGCGGAGACCAGATTGACGAAGCCGTTATGCTCCACCAGCGTCTTGGCAGGCGCGCCGCCCGGGCCAAGACCGTGGACATGCTCGATCTGGTCGGCATTCCGGATCCCGGGCAACGGGCAAACGAGTATCCTCACCAGCTTTCCGGCGGCATGCGCCAGCGGATAATGATTGCCATGGCCCTCTCCTGCAATCCGGAACTGCTCATTGCCGACGAGCCCACCACGGCGCTGGACGTGACCATTCAGGCCCAGATTCTGGAACTTCTGGACCGGCTTCAGAGAGAATTGGGGATGGCCGTCCTGATGATTACCCACGACCTCGGCGTCATCGCGGAAGTTGCCGACCGCGTGGCGGTCATGTACGCCGGAAAGATCGTGGAAACCGGAACGGTGGATGAAATCTTCGCCGACCCCCGGCATCCCTACACGAGAGGATTGCTGGAATCCATTCCCACACTCAACGAAGAGAAAAGCCGGCTATCCGTTATCCCGGGCACCGTGCCCGACGCGACTCGTTTTCCCGCCGGATGCCGATTTGCACCCCGGTGTTCGCTGGCGGAGAACATATGTGAAGCGAACGAGCCGCTCCTGGAACCGACCGCCTGCAACCGCCACGTGGCCTGCTGGATGGTCGAAGATTATCCTTCTTCGATGACGCGATCGGATTGACATGTCCAAACCACTGCTCGAAGTCCACGGGCTTAAAAAACACTTCCCCATCACCCGCGGGATTTTCTCCCGGACGGTCGGCTACGTAAAGGCCGTAGACGGGGTTTCGTTCACCGTTCGCCGGGGCGAAACCCTGGGTCTGGTGGGAGAATCCGGATGCGGCAAAACCACCGCCGGAAGAACGATCCTCCGGCTCATCGAGGCCACCGAGGGTCGCGTACTGTTCAATGGCGTTGACGTCTTCGGCCTTAACGGCTCCGAACTTCGCGCCGTACGGCGCCGTATGCAGATCATATTCCAGGACCCCTACAGTTCGCTGAACCCCCGTATGACCGTGGGGGGAATGCTGGCCGAAGCGCTGAAAATCCACAAACTCACCGATGGAAGCGATACGCGGGAGAGGGTTTCCGAACTCCTCGACACCGTGGGCCTCCGACCGGACTATGCCCGCCGGTATCCCCACGAATTCAGCGGGGGCCAGCGTCAACGCATCGGCATTGCGCGGGCGCTGGCGGTGAATCCGGAATTTATCGTTGCGGACGAACCCGTTTCCGCCCTGGACGTTTCGATTCAAGCCCAGATCATCAATCTTCTCCAGGATCTTCAGGGCCGGTTCGGCCTCACCTTCCTCTTCGTCGCGCACGATCTGAGCGTTGTCAAACACATTTCCAACCGAATCGCGGTGATGTACCTCGGGCGTATCGTGGAAATCGCCGACAGCCGTACCCTCTGCAGCGATCCGCAACATCCGTATACCCGGGCGCTGCTCTCGGCCGTTCCCGAGCCGAATCCGCGTGTCAAGAAGCAACGCACGGTACTCACCGGCGACGTACCCAGCCCGGCCAATGTTCCTTCCGGCTGCCCCTTTCATCCGCGCTGCCCCGAGCGTGAAGACGCATGCACAAAGATCGTGCCGGAACTGCTTGAAATTAATGGGAACCACAGCGTCGCGTGCATTCTGCGGACACGGCAACACCTCCCAACCGCCTGATTTTGGAACTGTTCGTTGTCTTTGGACGTCTATTTATATATTTTATAGCCGAACCGCGACCGGCGTGCGCACGACGAGGTTGTTCACCCGCGCCCAGGCGCAACGTCCAGCTTCCCGACGGCCGTCCAATCCAACCACCGAAGTCCAGGAGAAGCAATTGTGACCCGATCCACGATCCTTTCCATCAGCATTTTCAGCGCGGTTTTAATCACTGTTTCGTCCGGTGTGCCATTCCCTACCGACGCCCAGCAGATCCCCAGAAGGTTCAAACAGGGTCCAAACGTGGACATTGCCGACGTGCCTTTGAACCGCACCATGCCCGATTACACATGGGAAAGGCACGAGCGTCATTTCTTCCCGGCCCTGCTCGGCCTTCACGTGCCAGGCGCCCGTGCAATCCGCACCAGGTACTTCTCCATCTACTACGCGGAGGCGGAGAATACGGCCCGTCGCATCGCGGAAATTGCGGACGATACCTTTGAGAAGATTTCCCGCCACTACCCGGGTTCCATAGAACGCTACGCCCCGATTCACGTGGTCGTTTCCGATATAGACATTCTGGGCAACGCCTCTTCCTTCTACCTGGGCAATATCATTTCGTTCGGGGCCACGCCCCTCAACTGGGACTCGCGAGGTACCCACGATTGGGTGCGCGACGTCTTCACCCACGAACTCACCCACCACATCACGCTCAAATCCTCGCACAACAGCCTTCCCTTTGTATTCGGCCTGCTGGGGAGCAGCCGTTCCAACCAGAATCCGGACTTCGGCTTCTTTCTGCCCCTTTACCACTCCGCGATGCCGAACTGGTACGCCGAGGGCATCGCCCAGTTCGAATCCAGAAAGTACGGGGGAGACCTCTGGGATACCCACCGGGATATGCTCCTGCGGATGGCCACGCTTGAAGACGACCTGCTTTCCTATACGAACATGGGCGTGTTCGGAAAGGACGGCTTCAAGTCGGAACAGGTCTACAACCAGGGCTATGCCTTCCTGAATTACCTGGCCGACACCTACGGTCCGGACTCGGTACGCGCCATGTCCCGTGACCGGCCCATTTTCAACTTCAAATCCGCCGTCAAGAAGAGTACCGGGATTTCCGCACCCACGTTGTACGACGAATGGACCGAACATCTCGATACCAAATACGGCGCCCTGGCCGATTCCATCCGTGCTTCGGGAGAGCGGGAGGGCGAACTGCTCTCCGACCGGGGCGACGTGGAACACTTCCCCACGTACTCACCCGACGGCACGAAAATGGCATTCATCAGCAACGAGGGTAGCGACTACGCGATTATGGAAATGCTGGTGTTGGATCTGACCACGCGAAAATTGACGAAGGTGGCCAGAAGCCGAAAATACGGGAAATACGTCAACCTGCCCTTCTCCTGGACACCCGACGGAAACAGCCTTGTATATAGCAAATCCACAGGGGGCAACTGGGACATCTTCATATACGATCTCATCACGCGAAAGGAGCGTCGGCTCACCGTCGGCCTGAGAGGAAGAGACCCCGCGGTGTCTCCCGACGGCACGAAGATCGCCTTCGTGGGCAATCGGGACGGGACCTCCAACCTGGGCATTGTGAACATCGATGGCACAGAGGTTCGCTATCTGACCAACAACAACAACGGCACGCAATATTACACGCCCCGGTGGTCGGAGGACGGCAGCAGACTCCTTTTCAGCATCTTCCGCGGGGAAGACCGGGACATTGCCGTCATCAATACGGATGCCACGCCGCGACCGAAAAAAACCGATAAGAAGAAGACCGAGAGAGCCGAGTTGGCCGAGCGCATCGCCGCAAGGAAGAAAGCCGAAACCGGGGTGGACAGCGCCCGGGCGGAGGCGGACAGCCTCGCGCTGGCCGAAGCCGCCAGTCGGGACAGCATGGTCGCCTTTCCCGACAGCCTGGCCTATGCCAACAACGCGGGCTTCGAGGTGATCGTCAATACCCAAGCCGATGAACGCGACGCGGTCTGGCGGCCCGGCGGCGGAGGTATCGTGTACGCATCCGACCGGACGGGCATCTTCAACGTCTACGCCCGTGACCTCGCGACGGGCAGGCAGGAACAGCTCACGAATGTCATCGGCGGCGCCTTTTCGCCCTCGGTCTCGCCCAGTGGCGACGAGATCCTTTACTCCGGCTACCACGCCGCGAATTACAACATCTACCGCGTCCGGAAATCCAGTGCCGTGGCGGCTGCGCCGGCAGATTCTCTGGTGCGGGACTATCGCAGTATATACAAAGGCAAAAAAATCGGTGACCTGTTCAAAACCGGCCGGTACGTCCCTCGTCTGGCCTCCATCGGCGTCGTGCCCATCGTCGTGCTGGGACCGACCTTTATTGGCAACCGGTTCGGCCTGGATCAGCTCAGTATGGGCGCCGAAGCCGCATGGGGAGACCTCCTGGGGAGCGACAATATCTACGCCGGCTTCACGGTGGGCAAGAATCTGAAGAAAGGCGTGGATCTCAACTCGAATTTCTCCGCGTTCTATACAAAAGGCCTGCCCGCCGTCCACACCGAAGACCGGACATACGCACCGAGGTTTTTCATTGGCGCCAGCCAACAGACCATCAACAGCGAGATCAATCGAGGTATCGTGAACTCCCGCCGGGACACCACCTCGGGCACGTTGCAGATGGTGATCGACGACACACTCCGGCTGGTGCCGGGGGTCACCAGTTTTACCAACCTCTCGCTCACCCAGGAAGACAGGTACAAGAACCTGTTCAGCGATTTTGTGGTCGGCGTTGAAACGAGCATCGGCAGGCGACAGGTGCTTTCCATGACCTACGGCCGTCGGCAGTACAAGGAGAGCACCCACACGAGACAGGTCATCCTGGACAGCACGAGGCTGGTTCAGAACAGAAGCGGCGTCATTACCGATATTACCGACCAGATTCCCGGCCTGGGCGAAGATGAGGTTGTATTCGACGATTTCCTCTACCGGGATCTCAGCTTTTTCAAAAGCAACGACCTCACCGTCGGATGGCGATACTTCAATTTCCTGCCCGCAAAAGATATGTTCGTGAACCCGTCCCGGGGCAGGGCGATCACGTTGAGATACCGGCGTATCAACGCCTCCATTGCCGACTCGCTCTACCAGACCCAGTTGAATCAGGACGGCGTTGCCGCACCGACTTACCGGTCCGATCAGGCCAAACTGGGTATCAACGAATACGTTGTGTCCTGGAATGAATTCATCGGCCTCCCCGGTCGAGCCACACTCGCCCTACAGGCTTTCCTCGCCTACAAAGACAAACCCATTAAGGACGTCCAGGAGAACACCACGGCCGCGGAAGGCGTATTCTATTATCCCCTGCGGTACTATCTGGGCGGAATTGGCACGCTCAGAGGATATCCGTATTTTTCCACGTCCGGCGGCAAAGCCCTGCTTGCGAGGGCCAGCCTGACTTTCCCGATATTCAAGAATGCGGCGAAAGAACTGCCGCCCTTCCATTTCGATAAAATCTACGGCACGCTCTTCGTGGAAACCGGCGCCACCGGCAATTTCAAAAGCCTGCGCGCGTTTCTCGATTCCGACGACAGGTTCAAACGCTCCGCCTTCCTGACCGACTGGGGTTTCGAGCTACGTATGCAGGTGTTCAACAACTACAGACTTCCCATGTACGGCTATTTCCAGATTGCCTTTCCCACCCGCCACCGCATTCAGGGCGTCGACATAGACAAGAGCCGCATCTACTTCGGGTTGACAATCTGATTTTTGTGGCGGTGCGGAAGTCCGGGATGCTTATCGCCCGGACTTTAATCCCTGCGCTCCGACCTCTGAGCCCTCACCCCTATGCGTCCACTCATACAGTCCCTGCGACCGCACCAGTGGATAAAGAGCGTGTTCGTGCTGGCCCCGCTGGTCTTTTCGGAACACTTGCTCGACGGGCGCTACCTCTTGCGCAGCGGGGGCGCATTTGTCCTCTTCTGCCTCATTTCGAGCGCCGTATACCTTCTGAACGACATTCGGGACCTCGAATCCGATCGTCGACACCCCGAAAAACGTAACCGGCCGGTTGCGGCAGGTCGGTTGGGCACCGGAGCGGCGGGGATTGCGTCCGCAGTTATCGCCCTGACGGTTCTACCGTTGGCTTTTCTGCTCAGCATCCCCTTCGGATGGATCCTGCTGGCCTATGGGCTGATGAACGTCGCCTATTCATTGTATCTGAAACACGTCGTCATCCTGGACGTGATGATCATCGCTTCGGGATACCTGTTGCGAGCCATCGCCGGCGCCCTGGCCATCAACGTGGAGATTTCCTCGTGGCTTATCCTTTGCACCGTGTTACTGGCGCTTTTTATGGGGTTTGTCAAACGCCGTCAGGAATTGATCCTCCTGGAGTCCGGAGCGGCCGGACATCGCCGCAATCTGGATGAATACACGCCGCGGTTCCTGGACCAGATAATCGCCGTCGTGACCGCCGGCGCACTCGTTTCATACGCGCTGTACACCATGTCGCCCGACGTCGTACAGAAACTCGGAACACCGCATCTCAATCTCACCATACCCTTCGTGATCTACGGGCTTCTGCGCTACCTCTATCTGGTCTACGCGAAGAACCAGGGCGGCAATCCATCCTCAACCATTCTGGGCGATCCATCGCTGCTGATCAACGGCGGCCTCTGGTTTCTTGCCGTTTTCGCCCTGCTCTATTTCAAATAACCGGGACCGTTCGACCGTAACCGGTCTCACCCCCTCATCACCACCGCTCGAAAGCATTCTCTATGCAGAGCCGGGTTGCGGTTTTAAAAACCAGACCAGGAACCGTCCTGAGAGATTATCACAGGCTTATGAACCTGGCAGGATACCAGGACGTCCTGGACAGGAAGCTCGACACCGCCCTGAAGGTCAATATTTCCTGGCATTTCTTTTACCCCGGCAGTTCCACGACGCCATGGCAACTCGAAGGCGTGATCCGCGCCATGGCAAAAGACGGCTATCACAAGGACTTGATGCATGCATGCCACAACCGGACAGTCGTGATTGACGCCCGTCTGGGCGAGCGTGAGAACAAACAGGTCCACGTCGTAAACACCCACGGCCTTCGGAATATCCACCTCTACGAAGGCGAAGAATGGATCCACATCCGGGATGCGGTGGGCAATCTCACCGACGAGTTCCTGTGCCTGAACCAGGTCTACCCCGAGGGCTTTCACATTCCCAGGCGCCTGATAGGGGAGAACATCGTCCACCTGCCCACCGTAAAGACCCACGTATTTACCACCACAACCGGGGCCATGAAAAACGCCTTCGGCGGTCTCCTCAACGAACGGCGCCACTGGACCCATCCGGTCATCCACGAGACCCTGGTGGACCTGTTGATGATCCAAAAGAGAATCCACCCCGGCGTATTCGCCGTAATGGACGGCACCTTTGCCGGAGACGGACCCGGCCCCAGATGTATGATACCCTATGCCAAAAATGTCATCCTGGCGGGCGCGGACCAGGTGGCCATCGATGCGGTGGCCGCTAAGATGATGGGGATGGATCCGCTTTCAATCAAATACATCCGGCTCGCGCACGACCGCGGTCTGGGTTGCGGCGACCCGCGCCGGATTCAGATTGTGGGAGATCCGGCCGCGGCCGAAGAAAACTGGCAATTCGCAGGCCCCTTCCGTAAGATGACCTTTGCCTCCCGAATGCAGCATAAAATCTACTGGGGGCCTCTCAAAAAGCCCGTCGAGTGGTCGCTCAAGACCTTCCTGGCGCCCTGGTCCTATCTCGCCAGCGTTCTCTACCACGACAGCTTCTGGTATCCGTTTTTCGCCAGGAAACGAATGCGGGAAGTTCTGGAAAGCGACTGGGGCCGGCTCTTCAGAAACTGGGAGGGCCTGGCCCCCTCGGAAGACGGATTCGAGAGCGTGGGAGATGCCGCCGCCGAGATCCGCCGCACCGGGTTCACCGCCTTCAGGCGTTCCCTTGGCATCCTTGTTTCCTGTGTTCGAGAAGCGCCGGAATTTCTCACCCTGCGAAAGAGGCAGACCAGGCAGAAGTGAGGCGTCGTCCACGTTCCATGCGTGTTCCTTCCACCGATCCGTTGGTCGCCGCCATCCGGCGCATCGCTCCCACCGCCGTTCCCGGTGCGTTCTCGGTTACGGAGATCCAGCCCGTTCCCCGGCATCCCAACGTCTGGAAAGTCGAACTCGGGAACGGATCACTCCTCGTCGCCAAACACCACGTATTCGCTCCCCTGGCACGCGGCAAACCCCACGACCTGCTGGCCGTTGAGCAACTTGCCCACGCGCGCCTTTTCGGGGCGCCCGTCCCCAGGCTCTATGCCGCCGATAATGACCACGACCTGGTCTTTTTTGAATGGTGCGGCGACCACACGCTCGACGACGTCTGTCAGGATGGCGTCGCGGAAGTCTACGGCAGTCTCGCCGTGGAGGGTTTTTCCCGAATTCAATCCGTCTTTCACGCACAGGGCGACGTTTTCGCCCCGCGAACCGTTCCCGGCTGCCACCGGCCGGATCTGCGGCGGACCTGGCGCCGCGCCACCCAGCCGCTGATCCGGGACGTGCCACGCCTTGCGGAGCGACTTTCAGGGCCCGTGGCCATCCACCGTATAGCGCGATTCCGAAAGGCGCTCTCCGACCTTCTCGAAAACCTCGACCGCGCCGCGCCGCTGCCCGGTCCTACCGACTATCACGCCCGCAATATCGTCATTAATCCAGCCGACCGGACTCTCCGATTTATTGAATTCTCCAAGATCGGCTGGGATTGGCCCGAACGTCGGCTGACCCAGTACACAACCTCGCACGGCGCCGGACGACCGGACGGCAGAACTTACAGCGCGCTTACGCCTGCTCTTAACACGCGATATGCCGCCCTGACAACCGAATACCGTGCAGAGTCGGAGACGGAGATTGCGGCCCTGCTGGACGGGCACCACTTTATCTTCCACCTCCTCGCCGCCCGGTCTCTCCTCGATGCCCTGCGGAATCCCCACCACCCGCTGCTGAACAGCTGGCGCAATCCGGAAGCCCGCCTGGAGCAGCTTCGGCGAATTCTCACTTTGTCCCTCAGCGCCGATCCCCGCACCACGGAACTCCGATCCTTTTTCGAACGTCGACTCAATCGCCCGTCCCGTACGGGGGCGGCGGGCTTACCTTGAAGAAGAATCCGTTCGGCGTGTTTGCTCCCAACGCCCGACCGGGGTGGATCGCGACATGAACGCGCAAAATGGTTGACAACCCACCGGAATTGGCATATCGTAAATTCAGGGGGCAGTGCGCACCCCTAACCCTTTTTCCGTCTCGTAAATCATCTCACAATTATGTGTTCATTCCTGCCGCCGGGCAAACTCCCGCTCGAAATGCTCTCCGGCCTGCTGCGCGATTGCACAGCAGAGGACGAACGCGTTCTGGTGGGTCCGGAGGTGGGCGAGGACGCCGCCGTCATCGACTTCGGCAAGACCTGCCTGGTGGTCAAGACGGACCCGATAACCTTCGCAACGGACGAAATCGGCCACTACGCGGTCCACGTCAACGCCAACGACGTCGCCACAATGGGCGCCGTTCCCCGCTGGTTCCTGGCCACGCTGCTGCTGCCCGAAAACCAGACGCACGAAACGCTGGTTCGAACCATCTTCGACTCGCTCCGCCGCGCAACACGTGAGATCGGCGTTACTCTCTGCGGCGGCCATACCGAAATCACAGCAGGTCTGGACCGGCCGATTGTCGTTGGTCAGATGCTGGGCGAAGTCTCGCGCGATAACCTCGTTCGGTCGAGCGGACTTCAGGTGGGCGACGGCATTCTGCTGACCAAGGGGCTGGGGATCGAAGCCACCGCCATCCTGGCCAGGGAGAAAGAAGCAGAACTGCGTGACCGGGGATTCGATCCCGACCTGCTTGAGAAGGCACGCGGATACCTTCGCGACCCGGGAATCAGTATTCTTAAAGAGGCTCGCATCGCCTGCGAAACCGCTTCGGTACACGCGATGCACGACCCCACCGAAGGCGGCGTTGCCACTGCGCTGCGGGAGCTCGCGGCCGCTTCGAACCGCGGACTTTCCGTGGACGCAGAGGCGCTTTTCGCCTCGGAAGAAACGCGCCTCCTCTGCGACGCCTTCCAGCTCGATCCGCTGGGCGTCATCTCCTCGGGCGCGCTGCTCCTCGGACTGGCGCCGGAAGACGCCGGCCCGGTTCGCAATGCGATCCGGGCAGCGGACATCCCCTGCGAGATCATCGGCCGCGTGGAATCACGCGAATTCGGACTCAGACTACGCGAAGACGACCGCTGGAACGACCTCCCCGAATTCGACCGGGATGAAATCGGCAAGATCTTCTGATCCGGGTCGGTTGTCTTGTCCTGGAAACTCCCCACCCCCATTACGTCCCCTATTCCCTTGCCCTTTTTCTTGCTTCGCCCAAGAAAAAGGGCGAAAAAGAAGGGCGCCGCTCGGCGCGGGGCCGGTTTTTCCACGAATCTCGGCAGTGGCGTAGACTTGCGAATTTGCCCTGCATACCCATACGGTCCCACGGTGTTTCAGCGCTGAACGGAATAACGTGGAAAAACCCCCCACTCAGCCACCGGACGGTCGTGAGTCTTCGAGGCAAGGACCTCCGATTGAATTTGCGCCTGTCCCGGCTTTTGCTGAACGCTGATAGCTGAATCTGCTTGTGCGTATTTGACTTAACGCATAAATTGTGAATCGACATCCCCGTTTCTTATCGTCATTACAGGAGCAGGCATTGTGACGGATCAAGACCGCTTCACCTTCCATTCCCCCACCCGTCTTTTTGTCGGCCGCGGCAGCGTCTCGGAAATCCCGCAGCTTCTCTCCGAACGCCCCGAGAAAAAGGCCCTCGTCGTCACCGACAAGGGCCTCGTCAAAGCCGGCGTGGCGCAACAGTCCATCCGTGTACTGGAGACCGCCGGCATTCCGTTTGTGGTCTACGACGGCGTGGAGGAAAACCCGCCGGCCCACGTCGTTCATGCCTGTTTCGACCTTTACGAGTCAGCAGGCTGCGACTGGTTGCTGGCCATCGGCGGGGGTTCGTCGATGGACACCGCCAAGTGCGCGGGAGTGCTGGCTGCCAACGGGGGAAGGATCGAAGACCACTTCGGGTTGCTTCGGGATCGGAAACGGGTGCCCTACCTGCTGTGCGTGCCCACCACCTACGGCACCGCCAGCGAAGTCACCCCGTTCGCCGTCGTCACGGACAACAACCACTTCAAAGCGACTGTGGGCGGCCCTCACGTGATTCCCGACGTCGGTATACTCGACGCCAATGCGGCCGTCGCCCTGCCCATGCCCATCGCCGCCGCCACCGGGATGGACGCGCTCACCCATGCAGTGGAATCCTACGTGGCCCTTGCGTCCAACCCCATATCCGACGGCCTGGCCCTGCATGCCATCCGGCTTGTTGCGCGAAACCTGCGGCAGGCAGCGGCAAGCCACCACAATTACAGGGCCACCGAACAGATGTTGCTCGCCAGCAATATGGCGGGCATCGCCTTCTCCCAGACGCGCCTTGGCAATGTCCACGCGATGTCGCATGCCGTAGGCGGCCACTACGGGGTCCCTCACGGCGTCGCCAACGCCATCCTTCTCACACGGGTCATGGATTTCAACAAAGTCGCATGCCCCGAACGTTTCGCCGATATCGCCGTTGCAATGGGTGAGAATATCGAAGGCCTGTCGCCCGTGGAAGCCGCCGACGTCGCCGTGGAAGCCGTGAAATCGCTGGCGGCGGAAGTCGGCATACCAGAATCCCTTACCGAAGTCGGCGTCGCGCCGCAGGGTATTTCCGTCCTGGCGGAAGATGCGATGAAAAGCGGAAATATCCAGATCAACCCGCGCCACACCACCCTCAAGGACATCATTGCGTTGTACGAAGCCGCCATGTGAATTTTCGTCGCGTCCGATCGCGAGCGGCTAACAGTCCGTTGAAAAAGTCGCTCTGCAGGCGAGGCCGAGTCATTGTGGCCGAAGACAAGGCGTGCGACCGCGTCGAATCGGGGATTCGGGGAGGGAGCGCAACGCAGTAATTCGGCCACAAGGGCCGGACGCCTGTCTGCGTGCGTACGCACAGGCAGGCAGCCCGGATGGACTTTTTCAACGGGCTGCTAAGGCATTAACGCGGGACTCAATTCCAGACTTTCGTCATCTAACACCGGAGGCTCCACATGCAATACCCCCACATGTTTCGGATTCGCCAGCGCTTCGACGCGCCGTGCGTTGACGATATTCCGGGCGCCACGCGGCACGAAATCCGGAATCTCAACCCCGGCGAAACCATCAGGCCCGGGCACACCGTAGCGATTGCCGCGGGATCCCGGGGCATCGCCAACCTCGACACGGTTATCGCTACGCTCGTCGAAGAGATGGTCGCGCTTGGCGCCAGGCCCTTTATCGTTCCGGCGATGGGCAGCCACGGCGGCGGCACAGCCGAGGGCCAGGCGGAGATTCTGGCGGGGTACGGCATCACAGAAGAAACCGTCGGCGCCCCCGTCAAATCCTCTATGGACGTTATTGAAATCGGCGTTACCGATTTCGGCATGCCGGTCTATTTCGACAAATGTGCCTCGGAAGCCGATCACGTGGTCGTTGTCAACCGCGTCAAACCCCACACCGGCTTCGTCGGCGAGATCGAAAGCGGCCTGATGAAAATGATGCTCATCGGCCTGGGCAAGCACAAAGGCGCCACCATTTACCACCGGGCAATCATCCACCATTCCTTCGACAAGATCGTACGCGTTGTGGGGAAGACGGTCAGGGAAAAAATGCCGATCACATTCGGCATCGCCCTGCTCGAAAACGGCTACGACGAAACGGCGCATGTTGCCGCCATTCCCGCGCCGGATTTTGAAAACGTGGAAAAGGAGCTTCTGGTCAAAGCCAAGGCCTGGTGTCCCCGACTGCCCTTCGACGACGTGGACCTGCTGATCATCGACGAGATGGGTAAAGACATCAGCGGCTCCGGCATCGATACCAACGTGGTGGGGCGTAAACGCAACGAACGCAGAGCGCTGGACGGAGACACCCCCCACGTCCTGCGGCTCTTCGTCCGGGATCTCACGGAAAAAACCCACGGCAACGCCGTGGGAGTTGGTATGGCCGAATTTACCACAGACCGCCTGGTCGAGAAAATCGACTACCACGCGACGAACATCAACGCCATTACCGGACAGCACCCCCCGGCGGCCTCCATCCCCATGCATTTCCCCACCGACGAGGAAGTCCTCCATATCGCGCTCGAATCCGTCGGGCTCATCGAGGCGTCGGACGCCCGTGTGCTCTGGATCAAGAACACGCTGGACCTGGGCGAAGTGGAAGCCTCCACCGCCTACCTGGAGATGGCCGAAATGCGGGACAACCTGGACATCCTGGTTGGCCCCCGCCAACTCGAACTCGGCCCCGACCGCAACCTCCCTCCCATCGAGGTCTTCGCGCGCAAGGCGCCGGAATTGGTCGCCGCGGATTGATGGCGGCGGCTGGTGATTCGGTGTGGCGTGCCGTGTTTTGAGCCTGGGTGCGCGGGCATCTTGCCCGCACGGGTGGGCGGAATGCCAACGTTCCAGGGTTCACTCGCAATTGGGCTAAAGAGGCGTGGCCGGTCCGCCGCGACATCCGGTAAGTTGGGTCTCTCTGCGGTGCGGCGGCCTGCATGCGTAGCGTACTGCGCTGCAAGCACGTTACGGATTTCTGACGAATCGACGCTGGATTCCAAAACGATAGTCGAGCCCACCCACCAGAGCGTTGCTTCGGTATCATAATGCCTTTGGTAGGTTTCGCATGAGGCACGACAAATTTCGCGTGCGGAGATTTCCAGCACGTGTGACTCACGATAGGGACAAACACTATGGATTGGCGCGATCATATCACAGGGGATCCCGAGATTTTCCATGGTAAGGCGTGTATCGCCGGTACGCGGGTCCTCGTGACCACGGTTTAGGATAATCTTGCGTCGGGCCTGAATACCGAAGAAATTTCGAAGAGTTACACGTCGGTTTCGCGCGAAGCCGTCCTGGCGGCGATCGCCTATGCCGCGGCACTGGCCAACGAACAGTAGTCACCATAGGTAGATGAACAGCGAATGGTACCTGGAATCAAGATTCATTAGACATTGAGGGTTTTATATGAGCGATCCGAATAGACGTAATAGCGAAAACCTCAAGGATACACGGTGGGCTAGTGTTATCGAGGATTTGCGCCAATGGCCATCCGATGCTTCGGAATGGGAATCAGACCAGGTCGGAGGATTCGTCGAACAGGTACGGCTACTTGCCGAGCAGAAGTGCGACGAACAGAAGAAAGCGGGGCGGCTCCATCTCCAACAGGCGTTGGACCAATTGCGAGAAGTCTACGCCAGAGAAATAGCGTTTTTTGGATTCGAAAGCCTAGGCATAGCCAATTGGCAAGCGGCCAATTGCCCTGCTGATCATGTTTCAGAACGTGCGAAAACGGTCGGAAGTCTGCAGGAGCAGCTAAATGGGCTTCGCTTGTTAAAGCAACAATCGCCTGAAAACTTCCAAGAAACCCGCAAGCATCGGACGGACTTGAACGACACGGAAGATCGGATAAACTCACTTGCGATGCAACTCGACCAGGAGTTTGCGGTGGCCGAACCGGAGCCACAACAGACTCTGGATGAGGAAGTTGAAGACGAAGACGATCCCGGCACGGAACCCCCTAAGCCCGGAAAAGGCACGTCTGGTGACCGCCCAGATTCTGACGAACAACAGGAGGCCAAAAAAGAATCTCGTCAAACCGAAGACGAATCCAAAAAGGAAACCAGTTTAAAAGAACAAGGTGCCGAAGCTGAACTTTCAGACAAGCAAGAAGTGTCCGAACCAAAGCATTCCCAGCCGGCCGCGCCTGAACCTCAACCCAAAGATGGAACGCCAACGAAGTTGCGATCGGTTAGGGATGCGGCCGTCCGATTACAGGAAGACAAATCAGATGAGAACTGGGAATCGTTGGGCTGGAGCCTATTGGCTGAAGAGGATTGGACCGGAGCCTATTGGCTTGCTCATTCTCTGAAAGCAGCAGGCCGCGACGTACCTGTCGCGCCTGAATTGCTTTCTGTGCTTCAGGGATCGCGCTGGTTGAAAAATGATACCGACAGTCTAGTCCGCGGCATCTTGGAAATCGCTTCGGATTGGGCTCCTCAAACGACTGCGGAAAAGCTACTTGGGTTGGCTGCGGCATTGCGCCCGAGCTTAATTGCCCCATACGCGGGACTCGTCGGTTGGCTCCCTCAAAGGGAGGAAATCAATCCTGCGTTGGGCGAATTCGCTGACGCCATCCGCACTTTTGCCCGCGCTGGCTATCCTTTGCAAAGCGAAAATCTGCAGGGAGTTGAAAATCAGGCCGATATCGCGGAGAGAATTGCAAATATCGGAAAGCAGGCCCAAAGCCTCCTAGCGAACAATCGAGGCCGTAAATTAAAGATGCTAAGGGCGACAAACGTCCTGCGTCGTTTGGTGGACCGAGGAGGTGATTTAAACCTCCTATTAACCCCGGTTGTCGAAAATCGCGCCGACGAAATCGATCAGGTGCGGCAGCGCATAAAAGACTTCGAAGGGCGCAGGATTGAAGAACGCATCCATCAGATCGACCGAGAGCGAGCGACTGCCCGACCATCCAGACCGATCACTGGCGTTCCTCGCGATCAATTGGCACGAAGCATCGAAGAGGCTGTGACGGTAGCGGACCACTGGAGTTCCTTGATTGAGCGGGAAGAGCTAATCAGTACCAAGGGCGACTGGTGGACCGATCACGTGAAGGAGCTGCGTGACCGAGCAAGAGATATCCTGCCGGACGTTGAAGCCGAACTTGAGCGAATGCAACGACAGGATCAAAACCCAAAGGAGGCCGCTTGTGGCCGCGTATTGCAAAAGGCCACAGGGGAAGTTACAGCTATGCTGGGTCTAGATGAACAACACGACAATGAAGACCCGCAAGCCTGGATGTGTACCCAAAGCGGCTCATTGAATCGGGCGTTGGCGCGACGTCTGCTGTCGATCCCAGAAGTGTCCCTTGACGACGACGGCTATCCTAGTGAGGATCATATGGCCGAAATCGCCACGTTCTTGCGCCAATCGCTAGCTGAGGAACGTGTGTTAATTACGGCCTGTAACATTCGCATTGAAAGACAGGATTTTCGCTTCACCGATGTATTGCGGAATGCATTGAAGGACGACGAGGAACGCAGGGTATTTGAGGATCGAAACGAAGAGGCTCTCAATGGATCCCGGACGGCTCTATTGGAAAGGGTCGCCAAAGTGAGGGGCGTGATCGAACAGGGTATGGTGGACGGGCTGCTGGTTGAACAAGAACGTACCACTATGAGTGCCGAGTTGGAAACGGCGGCCATTGAAGAGCCTTTGTGTTTCGGACCCCTGTTCCGACGGTTAGCTGATATTGAGCGGCAATTGAACCAAAAGCGCGCCGACCGACTGCAAGAGTTGGAGAGTAAATGGGCACACATTCGGCAAGTGCTAGAGCAAAAGATTCAAGTTGAGCAGCTAAAAGCAGTAGAGGCATTTATCCATAGAGCTTTTCAACAGAGCGATACCAGAGTCGTAGACGAAGGCTTAGCCCACCTACGCGAAGTCCTCCAAGGTGAGGTTGAATGGGAGAGTGGGTGGTTTGCCCCACCGGACGAGCGTGACATCTTAAAGGAGTTCCTAGATGCTAGTTCGGGTATCGAATCCGGGCTTTCCAGTTTGGGGAGTGTCAATCAATTGGCCAGTGTGATCGAGAAAGGCAAAACTTGGGGAAAGGTGGCGTTCGGTGAGTTACCCAAGACCCGCAGAGATGAAGCCGTCAGGGCACTTAAATCCTGGCACGTACTCAAACGCCATCAGGACCAGCCAACAGTTGCCCATCGGCATGTACCGGTCTTGTTGGCATATCTTGGTTTTCATCTACAGGAGAAAGAATCGGCCGTCAGTGTGAAGAATCGCGGCCGGGATTGGCTCCACTGCGAGGTAGATGCGTCGGCCAGCGATCTCGCACGGCCGATCCCTCAGCTGGGCTCGCAAGCCATTGGCTGCTACAATGTGGTATGTCTCTGGGAACGTCCTGGAGCCGCCTCGATCGGAGCTTTCTTGCGTGACATAGGACTGGAAACCAAGACGGTCATAGTTTTTTTTCTTGGGCGATTGACTGAGCGGCGTCGACGCGACATAGCCGCCCGCGCCGGAGAACGGGAGTTGGCTCTGGTGGTTCTAGATGAAGTCCTGCTCGCATTTTTGGCCAGGTTTGACGATACCCGCCTTCCAGCTTTCCTGCGAAGTAGCTTGCCCTACGCTGCTCTCAATCCATATACGCCGTTCCAGGCTGGAAATGTACCGCCCGAAATGTACTACGGCCGCGACAAGATGGTCCGTCAGCTACAAAACGAGGGTAGCTGCATCGTATTCGGTGGGCGACAGTTGGGCAAGTCCGCTCTATTGCGCCAGGTAGAACGCACATTTCACCAGCCGGATCGCGAGCGATTTGCATGGGTCGAGGACATCAAGCTAGTGGGAGATGCCCTGGCAGGAGAACAGCCCGACCAGCTATGGATCAAGTTGCGCGATGGCTTTAAGAAACAATTACTAATTAGAGACAGCATAACGGCGACGCAGCCTGAAAATATCATCAAACACATCCAGAACGCAATGGATAAGTCTCCTCAACGGCGTGTTCTCGTCCTGTTTGATGAAGCCGATTCCTTCTTGGGTGCCGATGCTCAGAATAACTTTCAAGTCGTCGAAAGACTGAGATCCCTTATTCAGGAGACACATTCTCGCTTCAAGGTGGTCTTTGCCGGTCTGCATAACGTCCAGCGGTTTAATGATATCCCCAACCAGCCGCTCGCGCACTTCGGAGAAAACTTACTGGTAGGACCTCTCGAAGCCAATTCCGCGCGGCAGTTGGTGCGGGAACCCTTGGAGACGCTAGGATATCGGTTCGTTGATGAGACCACGGTGCTCAAAGTCCTTTCCTACACCAATTACCATCCGGGTTTAATACAGTATTTCTGCCATGAACTCGTACGTCGCCTACAAGCCAAAAGGTCCACAGCAGGGCCGCCTTACAAAGTGCGCTCAGAGGATGTCGAGGCGGTGTATAGATCTTCTCAGGCTCGACAAGTCATTCGTGAACGGCTCGATTGGACCCTGGCACTGGATTCTCGGTACCAGTGCATCGCTTGGTCCATGATCTATGAGCAAAAAGAGACGCGAGACAGCTATGTCCGTTCATTCAGCGTGAACGAGCTTCTCCAACTGACGCGAGAGTGGTGGCCTCAAGGTTTCGATAAGGTGGACAGCGTAGCCTTGCGTGGATTGCTCGGAGAAATGGTCGGCTTGGGCATATTGGTACACAACGTGGACGAAAATCTATTCTTGTTACGCAGTCCCAATCTGGTCCGCCTTATGGGTACCGAGGAGGATATAGAAAGCCGTCTGCTGGAGTTATCTGACAAATCTCAGCCGACCCAGTTTCAGCCCGATAGTCAGCACCTATTATTAGATGACCAAGGCCGTAGATACAGTCCCTTGACGCTCGTGGAGGAAGGCCGTCTGCAACATACGCGGCGGTCCGGCGTGAGGCTAGTCTTCGGTTCCCCGGCATTGGGGTTGGACGTGTTGGAACAAGCCTTAAACCGTATGGGAGGCAGTGAGATCCCCGCCCAAGAATTGATTCAAGCCAACCGAACCTGTGCTTGGTTGAATTCCCACGCCCGGAAGCAACGAGGGGTCGAGCAATTATTGACCTATGGCCAGCTCAGGGGCACAGGGGGGTATATGGCCCAATGCGTCTGGGATGTACGGCAGATGTGCGAAGGTTTTAACCAAAGGGCAAGGCGACCTCTGCAAGTAGTTTTCATCCTCAAACCGGAGGCTGCCTGGACATGGCTGAGGTTGCCAGCGGATCAGCGCACTAGTCTGGAAGACCGGGCTATTTACCTGCGACGCTGGAACGAAGTTGGAATTCAGCAGCGGTTGAGGCAAGCCGATAAATTGGATTCGCCTGAGGTCTGTCAGTATGTGTTGGAAGCCACCGGGGGATGGCCATACCTCCTGAATGATCTTCTGCGCAGATGCAGCGACAATGACGATCCCCGTTCCTATGCGGAAGCTCTGGCCAAGGAAATCGCTTGTCCGAGGTCGAAGGTAGGCGGAGGGTTGTTACAGCAGATTGGATTGGCTTCGCAGGCGGAGTCTCTGCTGGTGTTACAGACTATAGTGAATTGCGGTAAATTCTCAGACGAAGATATAGAGACATTGGGTGATCTGGTTGATGGTACCCCTACCCTCAGTATTGAGGACTGCACGTCGGCTGTGGAGTTCTTGAGCCGTTTGGGATGCCTCGAAAAAGGTAATGGAGAGTACCGCGTAGAGCCTGTCCTGGGTCGAATAGTTGGACATCTATGAACTTGGAATTGACCAGCTTCTTGATGCAGATGCCGACGGCGCAACGATTGTTGGATCTAATAAAGGACGACTTGCGGTGCGGTCGTAGTGTGTTGGGCTTGTTTCCCGAGGGAATCGATTCAAGTCGGCTGCGATCAGCATTATGGGATGGGCTCGCATATTGGCACCTGCAAATCCAGGAGATATTTATACCCCAGCTGGATGTCCAAACGCCAGCGGGAGCTTTGGCTCAAGCTCTAGGAGTAGATTGGGGTGCCTCCAACGCGCCCCGCACGGTAGAGAATCTTCTGAGGCAAACAAGCTTGCCCGAAATCATGTTTCTAGACGGATTTGATGAACTACCTAAAAAGGATCAAATCCAGTGGCTTCAATTTGTGGCCCAATGGGCCCAGGTTTGTCAAGGCAAGAACTTCACGGACGACGGTGGCTCCGAGACTCCCCCGGCACTGTGTCTGCTTGCCCAGGCGTCACAGGTGCCCTATCCACTTCCTCAGACGAATGTATTGCTGTCAATCCGGGTCTGGAGAGGGATCCCCACGACCCTGGAGATGCGCCTATTGTGCCGATTGGCATCCGAGCAGGATTCCGGTCCGTTAAGCCGATGGAAAGAGCACACTATTCCAGCCATTGCGGGCTCTGATATAGATCTGGCCGATTATCTGTGGGCTCAGGAATATCGCGATTGTGTCGAATTGGCGGATCTCCTACGGGCTTTTGGTCAGAGACGCGGCTGGGATCAGACTGAATTGGAGGATTGGCCTTTACATAACCATCCCCGAAATACCACACTTTTGCAAGAGGATTGGGCGTTACCAAATGCGTTGTATCAGACTTGGGCCCGGGGAATGGTTCATTGGACCCCGGAATATGGGTTGGAACGCCATAGTGCAGTCTTAGCACTTTTGGATCAAAAAGAATCGTTAGATCATCGATTGTGGCGAGGCCAGGCGGGATTTCTTTTGCCTGAGATTGACGAAATTCGATTGGGATTGTGTAATCATCTGAACCGTTCGTACGGATTGAACTGGCCTTACAAGTGGCGGGAGCCGGAGACAGCAATAGAATGCCAGGAAGTTAGGGAGACGCCCTTTGCCTGTCAGTGGGGACATCTGGAATACCTGCTACAGAAATGTCCTAATATACAGGTAGAACAGCGGTGGCTTCCACTGGTGCGTCAATCGCGACAACTCCGCAATGCAGTGGCACACTATAGGCCGATAACCCTACGGGATTACGAAAGGTTCTGCTCAGCGGTAAAGAAAGCAACTGCGGCAGGTTTGAAGATAGGTTTGTGACTGGATAGACGTGTTTGTCCCATTTAATTCAATGACTGAGACCGAACTCTATTGAAGATCCATCAAGTCGCCCACACGGGCGAATGCGACATGGCAACCCAAGAAATCGGCGGCGATACGGCGAAAATATGTACGATAACCTAGTTAGCCAATCACTTACGGAGAGAGCACCGCGCCACGACAGCCTACAGGTATTGCGGCCAACAAAACGTTCGGACATCTGGCAATCGATTGCCGACGTTGTCTTTCTCGCACTCTTCGGGTTGAGAATGATCACTCATGCCTGACCACAGCTATTTCACTAACCTGATCTGGCAGATCGCCGATCTTCTACGTGGGCCATACCGGCCTCCGCAGTACGAGCGCGTTATGTTGCCCATGACCGTGCTTAGGCGATTCGACTGCGTACTTGCCCCCACCAAATCCGGCGTGCTCGCTGAATACGAACGCTCCCGTGGCAAGTTTGAAGGTCGTGCGCTCGAGGCCAGGTTGAACACCGCCGCAAAGCAGCACTTCCACAACCACTCGCCGCTCGACTTCGAGAAACTCAAGGGCGACCCAGATAACATCGCCCAGCACCTCGTCAGCTACATCCAGGGCTTTTCGTCCAACGTGCGCCGCATTTTCGAGTATTTCGAGTTTGAGACTGAGATCGAGAAGATGCAAGAGTCCAACATCCTCTACCTCGTCGTCTCAAAGTTCTGCGACGTGGACCTCCATCCCGACCGTGTCCCCAACGAGCAAATGGGACTCCTCTTCGAGAATCTGATCCGTCGATTCAATGAATTGGCAAACGAGACGGCGGGCGACCACTTCACGCCACGAGACGCCATCCGGCTGATGGTGAGCATATTGTTCATAAACGACGATAAACTTCTCGCTACGCCGGGTGTAGTGCGCAAGCTTCTCGACCCCGCCTGCGGTACTGGTGGAATGTTGGCCGAAGCACAAAATTACCTGCGAGAACACCATAGTGCTGCCCGTCTTTACGTTTACGGACAGGATTACAATCAGCGGGCATTTGCCACTGCCGCTTCTGACATGCTGATGAAACAGGTCAACCATAACGGTGGCGGGGATAATGTGCGCTTTGGAGACAGCTTTACGGAGGACCAATTCGAGGGCGACACCTTTGACTACTTTCTTACCAATCCACCCTTCGGCGTAGACTGGAAAAAACAACGCAATGACGTACGAAATGAGCACGAAAAGCTTGGTTTCGCGGGCCGTTTCGGCGCAGGACTGCCCCGGATAAACGACGGATCGATGCTTTTCCTGCAGCACATGGTCCGAAAGTTTGAACCCTTACGTCCGGACGAGCATAAGCATGGTTCTCGCCTTGCCATTGTGTTCAGCGGCTCGCCCCTCTTCACTGGCGGCGCCGGGTCCGGCGAAAGCGACATTCGCAAGTGGATCATCGAAAACGACTGGCTGGAGGCCATTATCGCCCTGCCGGAGCAAATGTTTTACAATACAGGCATCGGCACCTATATCTGGATTGTCACCAACCGCAAAGAAGATTTCCGGAAAGGGCGGATTCAGCTAATCGACGCCCGCGAAATGTGGACGGCTGGGGGAAGTAACGACAACAGGCGCAGTCTGGGCGATAAACGCCGGCACATCAGCGCGGAACATACCGATGAGATTGTGCGACTTTACGGTCGGTTCGAGGAATGCGATCGCTCGAAGATTTTCGCAAACGACGACTTCGGCTATACCCGGGTGACCGTGGAGCGCCCCCTGCGTTTGCGCTATCAGATGACCTTTGAAGACAAAGCGCGTTTCCTGGACGCATGTCCGTACTTGCTGGATGACGTCCAGGACATAGATAAGGTGTTGGGACGCGAGCCCCAGCGCGACTGGAATGCCGCATGGGAAAATATCAGCGCTCTCCTGCATAAGCGCCAATCGCGCTGGAAGAAAGTAGAACAGAGGCTCTTCCGAGACGTCTTCACTGAGAAAAATTCGGACGCCGAGCCGGTCAGGAAGGATGGCCGAGAGAAAGGATACGAGTCCGACGCCGAGCTGCGAGACTTCGAAAATGTACCGCTCGCTGAGGACGTCGACGCCTACTTCGAGCGTGAGGTCCGCCCTCACGTCCCCGACGCCTGGATGGACCGCCGAAAGGACAAGGTCGGCTACGAGATCAACTTCAATCGGCACTTCTACAAGTACACGCCACCGCGCCCGCTGGAGGAAATCGACGCGGATCTGAAGAAAGCGGAAGAGAAGATCGTGCGGTTGTTGAGGGAGGTGACGGCGTGAGGAAGGACAGTGCGACCCAACTCCGACGTGGATTCTCGGTCACGAGTGGAGCCACTCCACCAAGCGATAATCCTGAATTCTGGAATGGAGAGATCCTTTGGGTTACACCGGAAGACCTAAGTGCTAAGAAGAGCTATTGGCTTGAGGATACTCGCCGAAAAATCTCACACGCTGGTTATAAGTCTTGCGGCACGAATTTGGTTCCAAGCCGCTCAATTATTCTGTCGAAGAGAGCACCAATCGGACTGCTTGCGGTGCTTAAGCGAACCGCATGCTCAAACCAAGGCTGTTTTCTGTTGACGCCGACAGATGACGCCGATACACGGTTCTATTATTACTGGCTTTTTAGTAAAATTGAATTCCTTCGAGCCCTTGGCCGCGGCTCCACCTTTATGGAGATTAGTGCTGATGACCTGAAGTCGATTCGCTTACCCACTCCTTTACCGCACGTACAAAGCAGCATCGCCGACTATCTCGACCGAGAGACAGCGCGGATCGACGAACTGGTGGCGGAAAAGAAGCGGTTGCTAGACCTGCTAGCCGAAAAGCGCCGTGCGCTCATCGCCCGCGTCGTCACACGTGGCCTCGACCCAAACGTAACGTTGAGCGATTCTGGAATCCCCTGGCTGGGTAAGATTCCAGCGCACTGGAAGACTGAACGTGCTAGATGGTTGTTCAAAGAACGTGATGAACGATCCGAAACGGGAGAAGAGGATCTCCTTACCGTCTCTCACCTCACGGGCGTAACTCTTCGTTCCGAGAAGGACGTCAATATGTTCGAGGCTGAGACAAAAGAGGGATACAAGATGTGTTTCTCGGGAGACCTTGTAATCAATACACTTTGGGCGTGGATGGGCGCATTGGGTGTCTCGTCTAAGGACGGTATCGTAAGTCCTGCCTACAACGTATACGAACCCGGTGTGCATCTGAACCCTCGATACGTCGACGCTCTGGTGCGTTTGACGACCTTTGCGCAGGAGGTAACGCGATATTCGAAGGGTGTGTGGTCATCCCGGTTGCGACTCTATCCTGAAGGATTCTTCGCTGTCTCACTTCCTGTACCACCGCTTGGAGAACAGCGAGAAATCGTCGGCTATATAGCGAAGACGATTTGCAAATTGAACGTACTGCAAGCATCGACAGAGCGGGCCGTGTCGTTGCTTAATGAGCGTCGCTCGACATTGATTGCCGCCGCGGTAACCGGAAAGACTGTCATCAAATCGTCACAACCAGTATAATTCGCGGAATTCGCGGACAATCACAGGAGAATGGGACCCCGCCATGGAGTTTCAGGCGGCGCACAATAACCATAGCGGTTAATCCGTTTTTCGGTTTACCTGATGGCAGATATATACGACCAAAAGAAGCGCAGTGAGATAATGGGGCGAGTTCGCGACAAGGACACAAAGCCTGAAAATCGAGTCCGCAAGATCGCCCACGGTCTCGGCTATCGCTTTCGGTTATACGACGATGGTCTGCCTGGAAAGCCTGACCTGGTATTTCCCCGGCACCGGAAAGTGATCTTTGTTCACGGCTGCTTCTGGCACGGACACAAGGACTGTCCGAAGGCGAGACGTCCTGCGACGAACAGAATCTTCTGGGACGAAAAACTATCACGAAATATCGAACGTGATCGGCGCAATGTAGTTGCGCTGGAGGAAGCTGGTTGGAAGACATTAATCATCTGGGAGTGTAAGACAGGGGATCGGGACTACGTTGAGCAAATGATGAGCCGGTTTTTTGATATTTGATTTGCTGGGTAAGGGTGACCACGTGAGCGTAAAGGTATTTGATTTTTTCTCAGGTTGCGGTGGTGCGAGTTGTGGTTTCCGGGATGCGGGAATGGAGATCGTCTTTGCGCTCGATTTCGATCCTGACTCTCAACGGACCTATCAAACGAACTTCCCTTCGACTCATTTCGTATTCAAGAATATACGCGAGACACCAATCTCTGAAGTTAGTTCAATTGTTGATGCGCAAAAACCTGATCCCGTGTTATTTTGCGGATGCGCGCCATGCCAGCCATTCACTAAGCATAACAGGAAGCTAGTCGAACAAGAAGATGACGACCGGAAATCACTATTGTCCCGGTTCGCCGAATTTGTCGAAGCCTGCAAACCAAACATAGTATTTATCGAGAATGTGGCCGGTCTTGAGGAAGAGAAATCGAGTACTGAGCCGTTCGGAGGATTCCTTGAAATTCTCCAGACAGCGGGTTACCGACATGTCAAGTACAGCAAAGTGCGGGCCATGAAATATGGAATCCCGCAGTGCCGTTGTCGCCTTGTACTTCTGGCAAGCCGTCACGGTCCAATCGAACTCCCATCGGAGACTAACGGGCCTGGAACGGACAACCCCGATTACGAAACGGTCAGGAATTGGATCGGTGAACTTCCACCGATCGACGCCGGCGAGGAACACGCGACCACGCTAAATCATCGTGCTGCGGGACTGTCAGAACTTAATCTGGAGCGTATTCGCGCGACACCGGAGGGCGGAGGCCGCAAAGATTGGCCAGAGCGACTTCAACTCGACTGCCACAAGAAAACAACGGGATACAGCGACGTCTACGGACGTATGGCGTGGGACAGACCGGCGACAGCATTGACGACAAGATGCAATAGTTATTCCAATGGTCGATTCGGGCACCCGGATCAGGATCGAGCAATAAGTATCCGTGAAGCAGCCTGTTTACAAACCTTCCCACTCGACTTCCGATTCGAAGGCAGCCTCGCCTCGATGGCTCGACAGATCGGCAATGCTGTTCCAGTTAAATTGGCAGCAACAATCGGACGACAAATCAACAAACATTTGAAGGAAGTGGGAGTACTCCGCTAAAATGGCTACATTTAAGACACGAGCTCGAACGCTTGACATGCTTGGGCGACAGCAGATAGCCGGAATTCCGACTGCGATCAGTGAGTTGTTCAAAAATGCACACGATGCGTATGCCGACCACGTCGAGATCGACTATTTCCGTAGCGACGGGCTGTTCGTATTGCGTGACGATGGCGTTGGGATGAGTCGGGAGGAATTCGCCCAGCGGTGGCTGACAATTGGAACAGAGAGTAAGCTCAATTCCGGTGGTATCGAACCAATTCGGCATGATCCGAACAAACCAATACGACCTATGCTGGGTGAGAAGGGTATCGGTCGTCTGGCTATTTCAACAATTGGTCCTCAAGTTCTGGTGCTCACCCGCGCCCGGCGCGGAGATACATTGTCCGATCTCACTGCTGCGTTCGTAAACTGGACCCTGTTTGAATGTCCGGGCATCGACCTTGAAGACATACAGATTCCCATTCAGACTTTTCCCGGTGGCGACTTACCTTCGTATAAAGAAATACAACAATTGATATCGGCCTTCTCCGAAAATACCCGGCATCTGAGAGCCAGAATTGGAGACCAATTCTATGACCGAATATCCAGAGACCTTGGTATGTTTCGAGTCAATCCTCAGGACATCGACCGATATCTCGGTGAGCCTACATTGAATGGCGCCGGAAGCGGTACTCATTTTATTATTATGCCCGCTTCGGACCTACTCATTGCAGATATCGACGGCGAGCCCCAAGTTGAAACGGCAACACCACTTACAAAGGCCCTGCTGGGATTCACAAATACCATGACGCCGAGACATTCGCCTCCGCCGATTCGAACCGCATTCAGGGACCACAAGACAGAGGACCTCGTGAATGATCTTATCGCTGACGGCGAGTTCTTCACGCCAGAGGAGTTCGAAAATGCAGATCATCAAGTCGAGGGCCACTTTGATGAATATGGTCAATTCCGTGGAGATGTATTGATATATGGAGAGATAATCAAACAACACGTGATTCCGTGGACCGGTGCTGGTGGTAGTCCGACCCTTTGTGGTCCCTTCTCGGTAAATTTCGCCGCCATCGAAGGAGTTGCAACATACTCGACACTCCCACGAGAAGATCATGCTCGTATGGCTCAGAAAATGGAAAAAATCGGAGGCTTGTACATCTTCCGGGATGGTGTAAGGATCTTGCCATATGGAAACACGGATTATGATTGGCTCGACATCGAATTCCATCGAACAAAGAGCGCTTATTATTATTACTTCTCACACCGCAAGATGTTTGGAGCTATCGAAATTGACAGTACAAATAATCCGCGGCTCAACGAAAAGGCTGGAAGAGAGGGATTTAGGGAAAACAAGGCTTACCGTCAATTCAAGAGTATATTGAAACACTTTATTGTACAAGTCGCCGCGGACTTTTTCCGAAAAGAAGGTGTGCACAGCGAGAGATTCGAAGAACGGAAGGAGGAGCTTAGTAAGATTGAGTTGGATAGGAGACGAAGAGAAAAATCCGTATCCATAAAGAAGCAGAAAATGAGCAAAGATCTTGCCTGGTTCTTTGAAAAGTTATCGGCCAATTCTCCGCAGGAAGAAGCCGTGAAGCTCAGCCAGAAATTTGCGCAGGAACTAAAAGTGGCATGCCTAATCTCCGATCCGCAGCACGCGGCACAAGAGATTGTCCGGATTGAGCAGGAAGCACATGCGGAACTTAGAAAGATCGAATCCCAATATAAGATTTCGCGACCTCGTATCGGTCTCAGCAAAGCCATGCAAAAAGAGTGGAATGAGTACACCGCTGCTTTTTCGGATCTTTCGGACGATGTGTTCATTCCCACGCGAGAGTTGATCGGAGAGACCGTTCGAGAGGAGGCCGAAAGAGCTCGCGTGCAAATTGACCGAAGCCTTCAGGTGAAAACTACCCTTGAAGAGCTTGCGGCGCAGGCCAAGAAGCAGACCAGAGACAGTGGAAACATCGTGAAACAGGAAGCACATAGGGTAGCTTCTGGTGTTCGAGACGTGGCGAGTACCTGCCTTAGCGAGGTTGAAGACGAACTACGATCGGTTGTGAGCGAGTTCCAACGTATAGACGTTTCCAAACTTCAGGACGCCGATTTTGTAGAAACACGAAATACTTTGGAAGCACGCATTCTGGGTGTTGCGGAAAATAAGTCGAGCTTGCTTGGCTCACTTATTGACCAGTTGAAAGCTGTCGAATTGACCGGGGAGACATCCGCTCTCGATCAACTTGTGGCTATCGAGCAGCGCAATGTCGCATTGGAAGAGGAAGTTGAAGCCGACCTGCAACTGGCCCAACTCGGAATGGCGGTAGAGATTATCAATCACGAATTTCATGCGACAATCCGTTCCATTCGTAACAATCTGCGCAGGCTAAAAGCGTGGGCCGATATCAACAAGGACCTCGAAGTACTGTACCACAACATCCGGGCGAGTTTCGATCATCTGGATGGATACTTGACGCTTTTCACACCGCTTCAACGTAGGCTTTATCGCAGGGCTGTGGATATTCGAGGTTCCGATATTTACACGTTTCTAAGCGATCTTTTCAGGGAGAGATTCTCACGTCTCGACATCGAATTCCGAAAGACAAGAGCGTTTTCAGAAATGAAAATAAACGGTTACCCTTCATCCTTCTATCCGGTATTCGTCAATGTTATTGACAATGCAGTGTACTGGGTTTCCCAGAATAATCCCTCGGAGGAACGCCGGATTGTTCTTGATGCAACAGATGACTTTTTTTTGGTTGCCGATTCCGGCCCTGGTGTTAACGCAGGGGATAGAGAGGCGATCTTTGAATTCGGCTTCACAAGAAAACCGGGAGGAAGGGGAATGGGGCTGCATATTGCCCGAGAGGTACTTCGTCGCGTTGGCTACGATTTGTCTCTACGAGATTCCGAAGATCATAAGGGCGCTACCTTTGCCATCGGCCCCGCGACTCCAACATCAGAAGAGTAGATTGGGAAAAAACCAAATGGATGAATTTAACAAGCGCTGTGCGAAAATTGCAGAGCGTTTTCTCTTAACTGCTGTCATCGTCGATGATCAGGCGCAGATATCCGAGTCGCCCACGCCAACTGAGTTGTTAGTGAAACCGGATCGGCATACAATTGGTACTGCACCTGACGAAACGCCTGGGAATAATGAAGTAACTGCCAACAGCCTAGACGCCAGAACATTGGTAGACTCATTCGCGAAACAAGGATTGATCTGCGCCGTGATAGCCCCGTCAGAAAATGATCCATCAACCGCCGACACGGTGATGCCAGTTGCGAGGCGGGCTGATATGGTCATTTTGGATTGGCGATTGCATCAAGACGATGGTGAAAAGACTATTGGATTGTTGACGCATTTGTTAAGAGACGGGGAAGCCACTCGATTGCGTCTGATCGCGATTTACACTGGACAATACAATCTCATCGAAATAGGAGCAACCCTCAAGGAAAAACTCGCGCAACAAGGATGGGATTTTCAATCGGACGGCCAGGGCGTCCAGTTATCCTACGGACATTGTCGTATCGTTATTTACGCGAAGTCCCGGACTCCACTGGGACCGGAGTTGAGAGACAGGGCAATTTCGGAGGGTGATATTCCGAATCGTCTCATTGGAGATTTCGCTGACATGACACACGGTCTGCTACCCAGTATTGCCCTGACCTCGCTTGCAGCGGTGCGCAAGAATGCTCACAAGGTACTCGATAGCTTCTCATCGGAGCTTGACCCTGCGTTCCTCGCACACCGTGCTTGTCTTCCCGTCCCCGACAATTCCCAGCAACACATTGTCAATCTGCTTGTTAGCGAGCTACACGCAATCATGGACGACGCTTCGACACAAGAGTGTCCGGCGAGTATTGAGGCCATTAGGGAATGGCTATTATCAAGATTCGGACAAGAAATGATATTTGAATTTGGGCCGAAAAAGAAGCTATCTTTCGACAAAACTGTTTCACTTATCCAATGTGGGCTGGACAAGAGTGATATATTGAGTCGTAAAGACTTCGAAATCTTATCGTCTCGATTTCAGATAAATGGTGAGGCTTCAGTAGAGCTCGACCAACAGCTGGCATGGATGTTTAATTTTCGGACAGTGAGTAATTCTCCACCTCCAATTCTTCAATTGGGTACTGCTCTCGAGAAACGGAATCGAGAAGATGGAAACGCCCTGTATCTATGTATGAGGCCAAGATGCGACAGCCTGCGGTTGCAGAATGCGGAGACATTCCTCTTATTGCCATTAATCGATCCAGTCAGAGATACGATTCAGCTAGTTCTGAAAACAGAAAAGGGCGAATATTCGCGCCGAAGTCTTTGCACGAGTCCGTCCCAATGGCTGTTGGTAGAATTCGCACCGGACGATTCGAAAAAGTGTGTGGTTGCAGGAAAAGGCGCGGACGGGCAGTTTTCCTTCACGAGCACGAACGGAACCAGATTCAATTGGATCGGAGAACTCAAGGCGGAATTCGCTCAGCGCGTGGCCCAACATTTCGCTTCAGGATTGTCACGAGTAGCTACGGACAACTCCGAATGGCTTAGAAGACATGAAGGGTCAGGTCGTTGATGCGATCAAAATTGAGACGCATCGACACAGACCTGCACGATTCGCAAGGGGGACGAAACGCATGATACAAACCAGCGAATCCGCCTTCGAGACCGTCATCGAAGCGCACCTGCTTCAGAACGGATACGTTCCCGTTGCCCGCAAATGCTTCGACAGCGACCGTGCGATTTTCCCCGACGTCGTAATTGCGTTTATCCGTGACACTCAACCCAAAGAATGGGCCAGGTTGGAGACGCTGCACGGTGATAGAACGGGAGAGCAGGTTCTCACGGACCTTTGTAAGTGGATGGACACGAACGGTTCGCTCGCTCAGAGCCATCGCCAACAATACCATTTCACTGATCAAAGAACGCCGCTCCGCGCTCATAACTGCCTCGGTCACCGGAGAAATCGACGTCCAGGGCGGCGTTGCCTTGAACGCCCAAGCTAAGTAATCTCTGTCAGCCTATGAGTTACCGAGAGCCGTTACCTGAAGGATGCCCACCTGATGCCGCAGAAGACATTATAGCATCGCGAGAGGTTTTTCGGTTGGTGCGAACTAGCCCACCGACGGAGGAGGACTTCACATCCCAGCGAGCTGAAAATCCGGACCGTGACTTCGGTAAGATCCCCGAGTGCCAAGCCAGGGGACTATCTGTTTTTGCTGAACGAGGCGATTCCCAAAAGGCATTGAAGCTCCCGAGACTACGCGGGCGTCTAATTTGCCGAGTAGTGCTCGAAAAGGGTGCGGGCTCCATTCAACAGACAGGTCAGCGCTCACATCATACTTGGTGGCCGCTAGCAGATTTCGATATTTTGGCGTACTGTATAGTGGAAACCCCATGAAAAAGATCCGACACACCAAGACGCTTTTCTATTACGATGGCCCTCAGGTCTTCGAGGCCCACGATGCGATCGGTGGACACTATGTTGCGGTCATGGTGGAGTCTGATAATCAAGATGAACGTTATCTCGTAGCCGGTGTCCCTCCCGAGCAATTGCGTGAATTCCGTTCAGGCGCACTCGATCTGCGGTCATTGCTGATAGAATCGGACGAAGAGGAACGGTATCTGGCGACAGTAGATACCGACTTGGATCATCCACTAGTGCTTAATAATCTGTCTACTACCCTCATGGATAGTGGATTTCTTCCAGATGCTGGTTTTGTGTTACACGACCGCTCTTCAGACGATTCTGTGCTCAGGGAAGCCCGGGAACGCAACAACCTCGTACTTGAGGTCGTTGCAGAGCCACCAGAGGCGACGATGCAACATCGTATCCGTGCGAATACGCTCGCAGAGATGTTGAATCTCGTTCAGGGCATGGTCAAATACGCTTACAGAACAGAAATGAAGGGAGATGATCCTCGCTATCGGCAGCCGGATGAAGACATGATGGATGTCGTTGTTCCAGCGGCAGCCGGATCATTTCAGATTGTTCTTGAAGCAGCGAGTATGCCGGATTTTTTCGGAGGCAGTAAACTTGCTAGAGCACTACGACGAATCGATGTGCTATTTGAGGATACTGCGAACCCTGAGAAAACACTTCTCACCGTAAAGGAACAACGTGGGCACCTGGCAGGGACATATCTGAAGCTCTTGCGTTTTTTGGTTGAACGAGAAACGGGGCTGCGCTACTCGTGGGCCGAACCGAAATCAGAACGCCCAAGCAACCGCGCAGTATCGCAGTCCGAGGCAGGCCTGCTAATAGAAGCACTTTCGAGTGTTACGAATCTGGGAAGCGAATCAATGACGCTGGAGGGAACCTTCGAGAGATTTAACCGTGGAAGCGGCTCTTGGGGATTGCTCACGAACGAAGGAAAACGTTGGGGCAAGGTTAAGGGAGGGGGGCCAAGTCTAGATGGTTTGGAGGTCGGCGGGCGTTACAGATTTTACTGTGATGAAGAAGTAGAGGAAGTCGCTATCACGGGCCGCGAGTTACGGGTTCTCTATCTGAAAAACCATGAACCAGCCTGAGTTGTAAAGGAGCTACTGACGATCATCAATTCGCACCAATGCTATGGCTTTCCAAAAGCTCCGCCTCAGTTTCTCTGCAAGATGGAAATCGAAGATCACGAATGACCAAAGTGGTGCTTATAAGAAGACATGAGCCAAACCACTGAAACAGCCTTCGAGACCGTCATCGAAGCGCATCTACTGGCGAGTGGTTACGTTCGGGTCGCGGGAGATGAGTTCGACCGCGACCGCGCCATCTTCCCCGACACCGTCCTCGCCTTCATCCGAAAAACCCAGCCCGTAGAATGGGCCAGATTGGAGGCGCTGCACGGTGATAGAACGGGAGAGCAGGTTCTCACGGACCTTTGCAAGTGGATGGACACGAACGGTTCGCTCGCTACGTTGCGACACGGCTTCAAATGCTACGGGCGCACACTCTATCCCGCATTCTTCAAGGCCGCTCATGAGTTGAACCCGGAACTCGAAGCCCGCTATGCGGCAAACCGGCTTGGAATCACCCGCCAACTTCGTTACTCACCTCGATCAGAGAAGTCCCTCGACGTTACGCTAAGTCTGAACGGTATACCTGTCGGTACGGTTGAACTCAAAAATCCCCTTACCGGGCAAACAGTTGACGACGCATTGCGCCAGTATCGTCGGGATCGTGATCCCAGAGAACCGATTTTCGAGTTCAAACGGCGTTCGCTCGTTCATTTCGCTGTCGACACCGAGTGCGTACGCATGACCACTCGACTGGCCGGGGGCGCGACCCAGTTTCTACCGTTCGACAAAGGGAATGATGGCGGGGCGGGAAACCCGCCCGATCCGAACGGGCGGAACTATCGGACGTCATACCTCTGGGAGGAAGTGTTCGAACGCGACAGCCTGCTCGACATTCTCGCACGCTATATCCATCTGCAGACCGAGGAAAAACGCGACGACCAGGGCCGAATGGTGAAGGTCGAGTCGATGATCTTCCCGAGATATCACCAACTCGATGCCGTCCGGCTGTTGGTGAAAACGGCTCGCGAAGAGGAGGTCGGAAATAACTACCTTATCGAACACTCGGCGGGCAGCGGCAAGAGCAACACCATCGGCTGGCTTGCGCACCGCCTCGCTTGCCTGCACAACAAGTCAAATGAGCGCGTTTTCGATAGCGTGATCGTCGTGACTGACCGCGTCGTCCTGGACCAGCAACTGCAAGACACCATCTACCAATTTGAACACAAGCATGGCGTGGTCCAGAAGATCGACGAACGGTCTCGGCAGCTCGCCGAAGCCCTTGAGACGGCAGTCCCGATCATCATCACCACACTTCAGAAATTTCCTTTCGTCTCACAACATTTGCTTAAGATGACCGAGGAAAGAGGCGAAAACGGGTCCGGTACGCTTCCTTCACGGCGCTGTGCAGTCATCGTCGATGAGGCGCACAGTTCGCAGGGCGGGGAGACCTCGACGCATCTCAGGGAGATCCTCGGGGGAGAAGATCTTCGGGAGGAGGCACGCCGACGCGCGGAGGAGGAGGGGAGCGAAGAACTCGAAGAATTATTCCGCAGTATGGCCAAGCGCGGCAGGCAGGCAAATCTGAGTTTCTTTGCGTTCACGGCGACGCCCAAACACAGGACACTTGCCGTGTTTGGCCGCGACGGTGAGCAATTCCATAAATACACGATGCGGCAGGCAATCGAGGAAGGATTCATCCTCGACGTTCTTGAGCACTACACGACCTATTCGACATACTACAAGCTCCTGAAAGACTGCGAGGAAGATCCGAACGTCGAGCGTAAGCCGGCTGCGCGCGCACTGGTGCAATTTATGCGGCTGCACCCATACAACATCGCGCAAAAAACCCAAGTAATGGTTGAACATTTCCAGACCGTTACACGGCACAAGATCGGCGGCAGAGCCAAGGCTATGGTGGTGACAGGCTCGCGCCTGGAAGCTGTGCGTTACAAGCTGAGTTTTGATGATTACATTGAAAAGAAGCGATATCCGATCAAAACGCTGGTCGCGTTCTCGGGTACCGTACAAGACGACAAATTTCCGGGCGTCGAGTTCACCGAAGTAAAGATGAACGAAGGTATTCGCGAGACGGAACTTCCGGAGAAGTTCGCTACACAGCATTATCAGGTGCTGCTGGTGGCGGAAAAGTACCAGACCGGTTTCGATCAGCCGCTACTTCACACGATGTACGTCGACAAGCGACTCGCGGGCATCCAGGCCGTACAGACGCTTTCGCGCCTGAACCGCACCCATCCTCTCAAAGAGGACACGTTTGTGCTGGACTTCGTCAATGACCGGGAAGAGATCCGGGAGGCGTTTAAGGTCTATTACGAAGGCGCGGAGATGGGCGAGGAAGTCGATCCCGCCAGAATGTACGAGGTAAAAGGGGACCTCGACGCGTCAGGGATCTATCTCGATGAGGAAATCAAAAGGTTTTGTGCAGTATATTTTAAACCCAGGCAGCGGCAGAGCGTCCAAGACCACAAGGAAATGAACGCCGCGCTTGATCCCGCAGTCACACGCTTTAGCGAAATGTGGGAAGAAAATGAAGACGGGGCGGAACTCCTTCGCGGACAGATCCAGGCGTTCCGCAACCTCTATGGGTTCTTGAGCCAGATCATTCCGTACCAGGACTCGGACCTGGAACGCCTGCATGTGTTCCTTCGACATCTGGCGCCGAAACTGCGAAAACGCAGGAGCGGCCCGGCCTATCATTTTGACGACGACGTGCGACTTGAATACTACCGGCTGCAGAAGATCAGCGAAGGCTCGATTTCCCTGGCTGAGGGGGACGCGCATGCCCTGGACGGACCAAAAGAGGTCGGCAGCGGCGAATTACACGAAGAGTCGGTGGCGCTATCCCAACTGATCGACATCGTTAACGAGCGCTTTGGGACCGACTTCAACCAGGCCGACCAACTCTTCTTTGATCACATCGTCGAGGCCGCAATTGCCGACGATGGAATGCGTCAGGCGGCAGCGGTAAACCCCGAGGACAAATTCGAACTGGTGTTCAGAAGTCTACTGGATCAAATCTTCGTCGAACGCATGGATCAGAACGAGGCGATCTTTCAGCGATATATGAACGACGACTCATTCCAGAATACTGTCCGCAATTGGATGACTGCCGAAGCCTATCGACGGCTGCGTTCCGACTTGGCTGTAACAGAAGAAACAGCGACAGATCCCGGGTTCCCGGCCGCACTTCGACTGGTTGAAGGCCAGCCAGAGGAACGATACGTTACATGTGTGCCGTTTGTTCCGCTCAAAGCGGCCGCTGGCGCATTCGGCGATCCACAGCACATCGAGGACGGCGAATTCGAATGGGCATCCGTGGATTCTCGCCATCGTCTCCGGCCGGGTATGTTTGTCGCGCAGATCGTCGGACGATCAATGGAACCCGCGATCCCCAATGGAGCGTATGGCTTATTTCGTGCTCCGGTCGAAGGTACACGTCAGGGAAAGACCGTCCTGGTGCAACTCAGCGACGCAACCGATCCCGAAACAGGCCAGCGCTACACCATCAAGCGTTATCACAGCGAGAAGATCCAATATGGCGAATCCTGGCGGCACGACGTCATTACCCTCCGGCCCAACAATCCCGAATTCGAACCCATCGTCCTGAACGAGAGGGATGAAGGGGAGCTTCAGGTCTTGGCGGAGTTGTTGGAAGTTATAAGTTAATCTCCGTTACCGTCTTTATTACCTCACACATGGAAATAGATGGACAGCGGGTCGCTGCTTTTCCTGCGGCACTGCATCTAGTCGGACAAGATATTTCGGAACAAAATGACCTTCACGTGACGTCTTTGCAGGAAAAATCCGATGAATGAAACTCCGAATCCAAGATCGTTTATCGTTAGTGGAATGCTTGACGGGATCGAACACGGCAACGGCCGTTTTCGCCTTGTGGTGGGACAGCGAGCGGTGCTTTTCGGACGCGTAGACCCGAGGTCATTGGACTTGGAGGCATTGCGTCCTTTGTGGGGCAAACACACGACCGTCGAGGGCATTGTGCACTTCAAGGTTAACGGGCAGCCACGACTCATCGAAGCTCGCCGGATTAGTAGTCATCAAAGAGGGGATGTGGTCTTCGAAGAAATGCCAACGGTCGACGCAGAGGATTCGCACGCCTTGTTTCCTGTTACACGGAAGGAAGCAAAAGTGTTCGACCCGATTCAGCTTGCCGGAGCCTGGCCTGGAGATGAACCGATCGAGCAACTCCTCGCCCAACTCGATTGAAAAAAACGCCCGCGCAAGCGAAGCGAAGCTTCTATCAACGGATACTGACTTTCAACACCTGGACGGAATCTGGTTTCATTTCATCTGTAATAATCAGTAACACTACTTTTTTCACACCAAATCTGTCAGTGTGGATGTCGACAGAGTCAGATCGAGCCTATGGAACCTCTTCACGTCGGTGCCCAACTCGATGATCTTCGGTACCTGCGGGACGGTTGGCTTGATGGCGAAGGTAAAACGCCGCCAGCTGATGGCCTCGATTGGTTAAGAGGCGCATTCGAGTGCAATTACCCCGATAAATTACCTCTGCCGCACCTTTATCCCACAGAGACGGGTGGAGTTCACGCCGAGTGGTCCCTCGACCCGAACGAGATCACCCTTGATGTGAACCTCGGAACCCGTTTGGGCGAATGGCATATCCTCAATATGACGTCCGACGACGCCACCAAGCGCACATTGAATTTTAATGATGCCGCCGATTGGCAATGGCTGATTGATCGGATTAAGGGTATGTTTGGTGGCGGCGTATGACCTGCAGAAATAAACGTCTACGGAAGGTGAACCTCCGCCGGTATCGCGAAAAACCTCAATTGTACACGATAAGTACCGCGCGACACATGGGCATTGTGCATTTCAAGAAAAATGGGTAGCCACGACTCATTGAAGCGCGCAGGATATTTACTCATCAAAGAGGAGAAAACGTCTTCAAAAAAATGCCGACGGTCGACGTAGAGAATTCGCAGGACCTGTTTCCTGTTTCATGGAAGGAAGCGAAATTGTTCGACCCGATTCAGCTTGCCGGGGCCTGGCCTGGCAATGAACCGATCGAGCAACTCCTCGCCGAGCTTGATTGAATCTACCGATCATGTCCCGATTTCTCCTGGATACCAGCATGAACGAGATCTGGCTCGAATCTGTCCACATAGGTCATTAATATTATTGGTTTTGGCGACGGATTTGTTAGAGCAGGATTGAACGATGGTAGGCGAACGTCGCGAAGGGTGCGGCGTTTCTGGTGAGGGAAATTCAGATGGCGAACGCGCGGTTCTGGAAGAGATTCTCGGCGGCGTGGATCGATAGTCTCGTCACCGCCGGATTAGAGACGATGCTAATAATCCCGTTGCTAGTTTATGTTGGTGTTACCCCGGTTTAGACCGCTCGATTTTAATACAACACTTGGAATGGATTATTGATGAAGAATTGTTATTCGCTTCTGGACCGGTACAAACTTGGGATGGAATGACTGATCCGATTATTCAACGATTAACCTCGCGTGGGCAACTATGGCTATTAGATAATTATGATTAATAGTATAAAAATGAAACATAATCATTAAGAAGAGTATCCAAGTTACGAATCCACAAGAATCGAGGATCGTAACGCAAGGAGGTCGAAGATGGCAAAAGGTGCACGTGGTGGTGGAGGTGGTAAAGGTGGAGGCAGCAGTAGGGGCGGAGGAGGTAGTAAGGGTGGATCTGACAGCAAGGGCAGTGGTGGTTGGCCGTCCACTAAGGCCGGACAAGAGAGTGGGAGCGGAAGGACCAATAACCCACCGGGAACGGGTGGCAGAAAGTAACTGATTCCATAACCGCCAAGACGAAGCCCCTGGGCAATATTTCCCAAGGGCTTTTTGTTTTGGGGTTGTCTGGACTTGACAAAACCTCCACGGGATGCTGATTCGACGCCTGATTCGAACGAGACTCAAGGGGCATCCAGATTCAGATAAAATATGGCTCGTACGTGACAACAGATGCGATGTCCCGGTTCAGTATTCAGATTCGACATCGACCCGCCGATTCCAACTCCCACCCGTTTAACCTATCCCTCCGCCACTCCCCGGCTCGAAGCCCTTGTCCGTGACAATCTACTCGCAATAGCCATCAATTTCCAATCGTATTGGCAGCACGTCGCCAGGAAAGCAGCCACCCTACCGTCGCTTTCTTGCAAGATTACGCGCTCTCAGGCTCGAACACCATTTCCGGCACCACAACTTCCCAGGTATCGCATTTTGCGTGTTCGCGGTACTCCGGTTCCGATGCTTCGCGGCTCCAGGTTACGACCGCGTAGACCGTGGCGGACGTGCACCGCGTTTCCGCCGGCGGTTCAAACGCCTGTGCAAGACGCCCCACGAACGTACCCGACCGGTCCAGCAATTCCCAGGTTCCCGTATCGGTAATCCGCGTCCACAGCCGATCGCCTGGTGACAGGGCGCCTATCGCACGATGTACCGGATGACTCGAGTTTTGCCGCCCGGCGAAACCCAGGTTGACCTCACTCAGACTGGGTCGACGGTATTGACGTGCGAGTTCCATGTCATTCTTCGGGACGGCTACGGGCTCGCGGTGCAAAATCGTACCGTTATTGGGAAACTTATAGGGCAGCGAATGGAGTCGCTCCCCGTACGCCGGGGGTGCGGGCTCTCTAACCAGGCCCGACCGTGTGGAACCTTCAGACCGGTGCGAACCCTGAAAACGGACAAGTGCGAGCGTTTGCCTGGCGCGTGTCATGGCCACGTAGTAGAGCCTGCGCGGCGCGTCGGGGTCTTCGCCCCGGTCAACCCTGTCCCAGCCGCCGTCGAGCACCACAATGTGATCGAACTCAAGTCCCTTGGCGCGGTGCGCGGTCGACAGCAATAGCCGGCGCTGGCGGCGACGTACATCCCGCCCCCATTCTGCCAGCCACTCGATGAAGTGGTCCACAGGCACTTCCGCGCCCCCGGTTTCCAGCGCGTGTTCGTCGAGCGCCTGCCGGAGCATTTCAATCCATGGCCCTGGGGGACGAGTATCCATCCAGCCATTCAGAGCCGCACCATCAACAAGACGGGTATCCGGTCCCCTCAGCCATTCAACGAATGCGCGGGTCTCCCGCAGGTGCCAGAAACTCGGGATTCCCTCATTCGCCATTTGTGCCGGGATACCATTGACTTCGCAAAACGCACGCACCGGATCCAGGTATTTCCACTCGCGAGCGATCACCGCACACGTAGACCAATCCCAATTGGGCGAGAATGCGGCGAGACGCTGCAACTCTGTCATCGCGATCTGTGCTTGCCAAATCGGATCGGGCATGGCAGGCAGAATCTGGACCCGACCTCGGGCGACCGGGTCCAGCGTCTCCCAGTCGCCACCGGGCGGATTTTTCGAACGCGCACGGTCGATCCGGATGGGGTGTTCGATCTTCAACCGTTCTCGCGCCGTCTTGATCAGTGCGTTGGCGGCCGCGATAACGTGGCCGGTGGAGCGGTAATTGTCAACCAGGTGGCTGGGTCTTGGCCCGTAATCCGTTTCGAAACGCCGGATGAACTCCACCGAGGCGCCGTTGAAGGCGTAGATGTTCTGATCGTCGTCGCCAACAGCGAAGAGGGTGAGTTTTCGATCTTCATCCTCAAGGGTTCGTCCGGCCAGCGCCGATATCAATTCATATTGTTCCGCACCGATGTCCTGGTATTCGTCCACAAGGATCCAGCGGAAACCCCTGAGAAGCCGTTCCCGCTGATCGTCGGCTTCCTCCGGCTCCAGACCCTCGCCGCGCAGCAGCGCCACCGCCTGGCGCAACACCTCCCGAAATGCATCTTCGTCGAGCGGCCGCTTCTCTCGCTCCTGAAAGCTCACCCCGACAAGACGCATGGCCAGGGCGTGGCAAGTTAGCACGGTGACCCCACGTGCGTCGTCGCCGATCAAATCCATCAGCCGTCGCCGGATCTCTACCGCAGCATGCCTGTTGTAGGCCAGCGCCAGTATGCCGCGTGGATTCTCGCGCCTTGCACGGACAAGGTAGGCGATGCGATGCACCAACACGCGCGTCTTGCCGGACCCGGGTCCCGCAAGTACCAGTACACTTGTCTGCTCCCGGTCATCCGCGACGATACGTTGTTGGATGGGATTCTTCAGGCTCTCGACGATGGCTCGCCACGACTCTGGCGTGGTTTCGCGCTCGAGCTCCTTATTTCGATCCGGCAGCCATCGGCGTAGGAAATCCTGCTGTGAAAGGTTGAAGTAATCCAGTGCCAATCGCAGAGCGTCGGCCATATTGTCGAGCCCACGTTGAGCGAATTCGGCCATCACGTGGATCTGCACCGCCTGTCCCTTATAGTGGAGCCTGAGCGGTTCGAAGTCGGTCTTGGCAAAGCCTCGCCTCTCATCTTCCAATTTGATGGTCATCGCAGGACGGAATACCGCGAGGCCCTTGTTGAGGCGGATAACCTCCTGCTCGTGCAGCCACAGGAGGGCACGGTCCAGGAGTTTTTCGGGGTTCTTACTCTTCAGGACAATATCGGACGTGATCGCATTCAACAGCTTACCGAGGGTTGTCTCGGCGAGCAGGTCCGTGCCGCGAGTGTTGGGCGGCAGACATGACAGCAGGTGGTCAAGCAGAAGTTTCGCCCCCTCCCGCCTGCGCGACGCGAGTTCCTCCAGGGCTGACCACTCACGTCGCAATTCGACGTGCACCGTTTCGGTATCCCGCCGTCGTACCCCCAGGCTGCCCGCGTCGCCGCCTTCACCCCGCCCATCGGCAGCGATACTACGGAGAATGCGCCACAAGAATTCGGGCAACGGATTAACCACTCCCGCGTTTCTCAGGGTTTGGGCGGCGACGCGCAAGTGCAGTGTCGACGCGTCTCCCTTGTTCATATCCGGCGCCAATTCGCCCATGTGCGCAATCAGCGCGGTCTCCAATTCCGCTGCCTCATCGAAACGCTTTCGGGAACTCCGCGTCACTCCCGTATGGACGAAGGCCGTCAGCGCCGTATCGTTACTGGCGATTCCCAGTCGTTCGAGGTCGAACATGGCGCCGCGTACGCCTTCCGCACTCAATCCGGAAACGCCCATCAGTTCGTCGGTCGAGATACCTTCATCGGGATTGGCATCGACCAGGGCTTCGACTATTTTAAGCAACTGCCTCCGATAATCGTCCCGAATTCGTCTCTTAACAAGCCTGGCAGCCGCTTCCGCCACCGAACTCACCCTCAGAGACGAGGGAAATACCTGAACGCGATTCTCCTCACGGGTCAGCAGGACCGTTTCCTCCAGCCAGGATACGGCGGTCCGCACGCGGGTGTCGTCCGTGGCGGAGTCCCGTTCGAAGACATTTTCGTCATCTTCGCCCAGTATTTCACCTGACGTAGCGACGACCTCGCCGCCAAGCCGCTTCTTGCGGTCCAGGTTTCGGAGTGCTCTCAACACCCCATGAATCTCCCGCCTGGTAAGCCGCGAATATGCCGACATGCCGAACTGTCGCTCCACGTCTTCCTGCGTATAAAGCAGTACGCATCGCGCCATCTTCCTGTCGCGCCCGGCGCGGCCGGCCTCCTGCATGTAGTTCTCCAGCGAGCCCGGGATGTCGGCGTGAATGACCAGACGTACGTCGGGTTTGTCGATGCCCATGCCGAAAGCGTTGGTGGCCGTTATCACCCGCAACTCGCCCTCGATGAATCGCCGCTGCACGCTCTTCTTCGTCTCAGGGGGCAGACCGGCATGGAAATGTTCCGCCGCGATTTCCTTAAGCTGCAGGAACTGGGCCGCCTCTTCCGTCTGGCGTCGGGTTGCGCAATAGACGATGGCGCCCCCGGGCCGGTTCGGGGGCAGGTCGGCGATCAATATCTGATATATGTGCGCGAATTTCTCCGGTTCGGTCGTCTGCACGACTACGAAATCCAGATTCGTGCGGTGGGTCCCGCCGTCGAACACACTTAATTCAACCCCAAGCTCGTCCTGGAAATGCTGCTTTATGTCTGCCACGACGTCGGGTTTGGCCGTCGCGGTCAGGCACAGTACCGGCGGGATCGGCCCCTTTCCCGCCTTTTCGCGGATAAAGCGCCCAATGTAGCGATAATCTGGCCGGAAGTCGTGCCCCCACCTGGATAGACAGTGGGCCTCATCCAGTACCCAGGCGCCGATCTCGCGCTGATCCAGTACCCTTCGCAGGGAACGAGAGCGGAGTTGCTCGGGGGAGACGAGGAGAATGGCCGCGTCGCCAAGTCGAACACGATCCAGCGCATCGGCGCGCTCAGGCATAGACAACAGGCCGTTGATCGCCACACAGGAGCCGATTCCCCTCGCCTCCAGCCCCACAACCTGGTCCGCCATGAGCGCGACCAGGGGCGAAATGACCACCGTGAGAGCGCCGGTCTTGTCATAGCGCGACAATGCCGGAATCTGGTAGCAGAGCGACTTGCCCGTGCCGGTGGGTAGAATGCCCAGAACGTGCTCACCTGCCATCGCAGCCACGACGATGGCCTGCTGCATTGGGCGGCCCTTTTCGTCCGTCGGTTCCGGTCGAAAGTCGGCGAAGCCGAACCAGCGCTTAAGCTCCTTACGCGGGTCATGTCGATCCGTGCACCATTCGCAGTCCGACTGGCCGCAGGGCGCGTCCCTCAACCGTCGAACCAGCTTGCCGGCTTCAGGGAACTGATGACGCACCCAGGGCGGCATCACCGAATTGCCCCCGGAAACTGACAACCAGGCAAGGGCGTAAGCAAGGGGCCAGGCGCCCTGATCGATATTCTCCACAACAGACTGACCGTGATTCTGGCAGGCGTTGCCCTTCAGCAGGCTGCCTATGGCTGTGCGCGCCTCCACGTCCGACGGTGGTTGAGACCGCCGCAGCGCGGAGAAAAAGGCGCCGAAGCCGGCCGCTTCATTTCCTGAAAAAGCGTCCATTCCTGCCCCGTCAGCTGCAGGCGAGGTGAGCCAATGCCACGCCAGGAGCAGGTCCGGGGTGTTCTCACAGACCGTTTCCAACGCGCGCCTCTGGTCACGGAAAAGATTCAGCGCGAGGCGCGCATCGAGTTCCGGGTCGTTTATACGCCCCCGTTTGAGCTGTGGGTCCTGATAGTGTTTGACGAGATGATGATAGGGATTCCGGGGAAAGGCGAGGGGGTTCAGCTTCAACGTGTCCACGGCGGGCAACTTCAGCAGACGGAGGTCCGATTTCGCCGCGGTCAGATGGGGCAGATCGAAGGCAATCAGGTTGTGGCCGAGCAGATAGTCCGCGCCATCGGCGAATCTGTCGAGTTCCGTCAAGGCCGTTTCCAGGTTTCCCTTTTGGAAAGTCAACGAACGGTCGGTATTCAGGCGAACCGCGGCGAAGGCGCGGATGCGACCGTCCTGTTTTCCGACTTCGAGGTCGATCGAAAGGCATCGATGTAGAAGATTGGAATCCATATTCACCAAACTTGATAACGATTTGATCGACGCGGCGTTATTACGTTCGGACACAACCAGATGACGTGGATCCTATTTTCAAAGAGATAAGGTACGCGCCGAAACGGGTCAAGTCGAAAGTTGGCTTCAAGTATCTGCGCATGAGTCGCTGACCTACAAAAAACCGCTCTCCTTGTCAAGGAAAGCGGCCTCGGTCATTGCCGTCGGAGGGTCGCCGTAACCCGGGCGCCCACAAGGGACGCCCCTACAAGGCGCTGGATCTGCGCTGCGCAATCTACCAGTTTGCTCTACGGTCGGCAGTTCAGTGCGTTTGACGAATATAGCTGGCAACCTGACAATGCCAGTCACATTGTCCCGGCGGCACGCATGGTGAGTATATCCTCTCCCGTTCGATTGACGTCGAACGCGTACCGGTCGTTGTCTGTCCGGATCTCGAATCCATTCTCGTCTGCCGTCGCCTGCGCGTTCAGGCTGTGATCCAGGAACGCGAAGACCAGAACGTCTCCGGACGTCGACAGCCGCACCCGCGTGCTCGCATCCCGACCTCCCGGGACAAAACTCTTCAGGCTCCCCGCCGCGAGTCCGGCGGGCGCGAAGGGGACTTCCTCCTGCTCGAAACCGGCATCCTCGCCGTAAAGCGGGAGCGTATCGATCGTCCGTTCCCCTGCGCCTAACCGTGCGAGATTCGACCGTACCTCGCGTAGATCCACCGGGTTCAACTTCCATCCCAGCGCGGCGCTCCCGGTTTCTGGCCCGAGATCCGCCTCGAAATCCAACAGCAAACGCCTGCGGCCCGGGCACTTCAGGTCCGCCCTGTCGAGGTCGCATTTGAGCCCCGTCCCCGGCATCTGTACCGCACCGCCGAAGGCCAGCACGGTATTCGACTTGATGTAGAACGTCCTGGGATCGGAACGCGACTCCAGGTTCTGGGAATCCACCCCCAGTTCACCGAAGACCGCGGGGTCGTCGCACCGTTCCAGGTGACCATCCACTTCGATCTCTATAAATGGATTGTCGCCCATCCGATTGAACCCGCCCCATCGGATTGCCGCATCGTGCCACCTGCCGGATTCAATCTTGACCCGCGACACCACCTCCACCGACGTATTCCGCTGGCTCTGCACGACAAATGTCAGTGCCTTCCCGTCCATTATTGCCAGCGAATAGTTGTTCACCCGGCTCCCCATGACGCGTCCCACGCCGATTCCCGTATTGAAAAGAACCCCCGGGCCGTCTTCCCGGCTCCCACCGTTCAGCCGGAAACGCATCCTCAATTCACCCGCCCTCGGATTGAAGTACGGCCCGCGTTCGTACTGCAGATAATCCCGTCCGTTCAATCGTACGAAGCCCTCATCCCTTTTGCGCATCAACTTCACGCCGCGGCGCCGGCGTCTCAAAGCCGTCACCAGGATTGGAGACGCCCCCTTCAACAGCCAGTATTCATGATCCGTTCGAATCGACCGGACCCGTAACCTGTCGAACCGTTCTGCGGAATGCAGCCGCCTCAGAAATGCCACGATCTCGTTCTGTCCGCCCACGAAGGGAAGACTTCCGCAGGCGACCGGCTGCGCTTCGTCCGCGGAGATCGACTGCAAAACCGGATATCCGGCCCACTGCGCGTGCAGGTTCATAAACCCATGCGCGCCCCCGCCCTTGTATCCCGCCACACTGCAGACGACCGCCTCCGTGCCCCAACCGCTGCGCAAGAGCCCCGTCTCGCCATAGTGAGCCCTCATAAACGTCCTTGAGAGCGGCAATTCAGACCTGCGTCGCGACGGCCGGAACTCCGGATCACAATAGCAATAAGCATACGGGCCGTACGCGACCATGCACTCTGCCGAGGTGCCCTTCACGCCCATCCCGAACCTGTAGAGCCTTCCCAGTCTGGGATCGGCGACGGCAACGTCACGCATCTCCGCGTCCCCCGCCTCCTGCGCCAGGCGAAGCAGGGTGACTGAACACGCGTCCAGCTGGCTGCCCGATATCACGTTTGAATTCTGCGGATAGTACAGCCTGTCTTCGATCACCTCCGGCGGCGCCAGGTGATACCGGAACCACTTCAAGGGCCGCTCCAGCCGCTTCGGAAAATCCTTGTAGAGATCTTCGCCGGTCACATTTCTCAGCGCATCGGCAAAGTGAAGCATCCACAGATTCTCCCACGGCCAGAACGAGGGCCCGTCGCCGGGCTCGCCGTCCCGCCCGCAGCCGTGGAGCATCACGCCGTTGCGAAACCGGTCGATCACGGCCGCCACCCAGGCTTCCGCATCGGGGTGTTTTCCCAGCAGATGCAGGGCCGCCACGCCGAAATGTCCGTTGTCGACCACGGCGTGGTGTCGTCCGTCCGACGAATACCTGGACCGCTCCACGTCCGGCCACCAGCGGTCCATCAGCCGAACCAGGCACGCTGTCGCCGGTTCCTTCTCCTCGCCGGGCAACGCGTCGTCGAGCAGATCCAGCGCCAGCGCAAATGCCTGCATATACCGGTTGGCCGTATAGAAATGCTCCTCCACTCGGTCGCTATGCTCCCATTCCGACGCCGCGCGCAACCAATCCCTGGCCCGCTTCAACCACCGCGGATCGCCGGTCAGCCGCCATGCGAACGCATAGTTCTCCATCAGGGCGGTCGCGTGCATCCCCGTATAGAACGTGAGGTACAGCTGGTGGTACGGGTGCGGGCTGTCCGGACGCTCGGGAATCCGTTTCCATGGGCGCTGCGGATAATATCCCTCGCAATCCGCGAGGATATTTTTGAGAATCAGTTTTCGCGCCTCATCCTCCGCCGGATCGAACCTGAACTTCGGATCGTCGACGGGACGATACAGCCGGGGATGCTCCTCACGCAAAATCCGGATCATTTTCGGACTCCACTATGATAAGTGTTCGTTTGACATATCCTGTCGCGGCATTGCTATGCTCAGCCGACCCTTCGACAAGCTCAGGGAGCGGCAAAGGGCGCACGGCTCCGCTCCCCATTCAGGCGGCGGCATCCGCCTGCCCGCAGCAGGCAGGCGGACCCATTCAGCGCACCCGCTCGGCCCGAATGGCATCCACGGCAAACGTGCCATTGGGACAATACACGGAAACAATCGCCTCCGGTCCAATCGCCTGGAGATCGATAACGACCCTTCTGCCCTCGATGCGAACCGAGACAATTCGCGCGGCCTTCAATGGAGACGGCTTGAGGCCGGGCGGGTTGTCCTGCGTACTGAAATACTCGATCCGCAGACGACACGGCCCCGGCGTCCTGATCGACCAGGTATGGAACCCGGGCGGATACGACCCCCCCAGGTAGTGGCCGCCCACGTAATCGGACCCGTTCGTCACCAGTCTCAGCACGTCGCTGTTATTCCCGTCCACCTCGCCAACCCGCATCTCTTCCCGTTCCCTCAGGTCCGCGTCGACCGGATAGGAAACCGGATCCCGGTGTCCATAAGCGATCGGAAATGTCTCGGCCGCGTACTTCCCGTAAAGTTCCAGGATTGACGTCCTGTACACGTCCTTCAGATAATCCGCTTCCGCCGCCGCCACCCCATACGCCCGCACCGTATCGTCGTACCGTCCGATCCAGGGACGTTCGACCACCTTGAAGGCCGTCCATTGGTCTGGCGCCATAACCAGATCGTAGAAGGACGCAATTTCCCCAGTGCCGTCGTACTGCTCCTTCGAATAGAAGAAGAGACCGAACGTGGGGTCCAGCAAGTGCCATTTCCCGTCGTAATACACCTCGCTGATGGCATGGCTGCCCATGATCGGACGGAGATTGAACGCGCCGATATACCGGGAAGGCAGCCCGACCATCCGGCAAAGGACCCGGTGTACGTGCGAGAGCCCGCCGCAGATCGCATAGCCCTCCCTGATTATCTTCGTGGCGGACCCGCCGTTGTTTTTCAGTTCGAGCGCCGATGACGCGTAACGCAGAATCGCGATCCCCTTCTGCTCGTCCGTCAGCCCCTCGGTTCCTTCGGGGAAGATGCTGCGCAGCACCTCCTCCAGGAATTCCTTGTCCTCGTCGGATGAAATCTTCAGATCTTCCGGTCCGGGCATCGTACGAAAGGGCAGGACTGGATCGTTCCGCTCAGACGCGATGGCCGCTGCGGGAACCAGCAACACGGCCAGAAAAACCGGCGTTATCAGAAATACCGAAACCATTGTAAGCCTCCATTCGAATCCAACACCAATTTTAGGCAAAGATACGCACGGTCCTGCGAAACAGCAAGCCGCGTGAAGCCGATCCTCCCTTCTCCGATGGAATCCGCTTGACAGAAATGGCCCCCGCCGGTAACTTTGCATTCAAAATTCACGAGCGCCGCAACCCCGTCCCCTCATGAGCCAGGCCACCCCGATTCTCCTTCAATACGGGCGGATGATCGATCCCGCCAACGCACTTGACGCGCCCGCAGACCTTCTGATCCGGAGCGGCCGCATCGACCGTATTGCCGCAGGAATCGAACCCCCGGTCGACGCCCACGTCATCGACGTTTCCGGATGCCTGGTCGTCCCCGGACTCATCGACATGCACGTCCATCTGCGGGATCCGGGGTTTCCGGAGAAGGAAACCGTGGAAACCGGGTGCCGGGCCGCGGCTGCCGGGGGGTTTACCGCAGTGGCCTGCCTGCCCAATACCGACCCTCCAATCGATACCCCCGAAGCCATCGAATACATCCTGAATAAGGCCGAACAGGCGGATGCCCGGGTCTATCCGATCGCTTGCGCGACAAAAGGGATGCAAGGCGGGGAACTCACGAAGATCGAGGCGCTGCTGGATGCCGGCGCCGTCGGATTCTCCGACGACGGTCTGCCAATAGAGTCCGATGCCGTCATGCGCGATCTCCTGCGCCGGTCCGAACGACACGGATTTCCGGTCTGCCCGCACACCGAGGTGTTCGCGCTCACAAGAGGCGGGCACATGCACGAAGGCGCCGTATCACGCGAACTGGGTATCGGGGGCATGCCGGCCGAGGGCGAGGCCGCCATGGTCGAGCGCGATATCAACCTGATGCGTTCGGTCGGCGGTCGCCTGCACATCCTCCACATTAGTGTTCGCCGCGCCGTGGAACTCGTGCGAGAGGCCAAGTCCGAGTGCCTGGCCGTTACCTGCGAAGCCACACCCCACCACGTCGCGCTCACGGACGAAGACGTGCGCGTTTACGGTACGCAGGGCAAGATGAGCCCTCCCCTGCGCTCGGCCGACGATCGCGTTGCCCTGCTGGAAGGCCTGGCCGACGGCACCATAGACGCACTTGCCACAGACCACGCGCCGCACACCGACCTGGAAAAGCTCCAGCGCTTCCCCGAAGCGCCCAACGGAATTCTGGGGCTGGAAACCGCCGTGGGGACCCTTCTTACCCACCTGGTTGAGCCCGGCATCCTTCCGGTATCCGAAGTTATCCGCAAACTCACCGCGATACCGGCCCGGATCCTGGGGATACCCGGCGGTACCCTCTCTCCCGGCGCGGCGGGAGACGTCACCGTCATCGATCCATCGCATACCTGGACCGTTGACGCCCACGCGTTCCGTTCCAGGTCCCGGAACACGCCCTTTCACGGGCACACCCTGACGGGCAGAGCCGTACTGACCATCCTGGGCGGACGGGTGACGCACCGGGCCGGGGACGACGACGATCCACCGGCAGGCACCGCGTGACCCGCACAATTCATGCGGAATGCAACACCCGCGACCTTTTTCAAACATGCCTACCAACACGCCTCAGGAGTGATCACCATCCATGAAAGCCATACTTGCCCTGGAAGACGGCACCTGCTACGAGGGAGAGTCCTTCGGTGCGCCCGGTGAATGCAAGGGCGAGGTCGTGTTCAACACCAGCATCACCGGCTATCAGGAAATTCTCACCGATCCCTCCTACAAAGGTCAAATTGTCACGATGACCTACCCGCTTATCGGAAACTACGGCGTCAATCCGGACGACGTCGAGTCCGGGCGGCCCCAGGTGGAAGGATTCGTCGTCAGGGAATACTGCGAACTGCCCAGCAACTGGCGTTCGTGCGAATCCCTGGGCAACTACCTGAAACGCCACGACATCCTGGGCATACAGGGTATCGACACCCGGGCGCTCACGCGGCGCATCCGCACCGAAGGCGCCATGAAAAGCGTCCTCTCCACCCTGGACCAGGACCGGGACAGCCTGGTCGAAAAGGCCCGGAAGTCGCCCGGTATGATGGGACGGGACCTTGCCCGCGCCGCCAGTTGCAGCGAACCCTACCGCTGGACCGAGGGCCTGTTCGACTACAAGAATGGCCGGGCGGATACGCCCCAGAAAGACGCCCGTTTCCGTGTGGCCGTCTATGATTTCGGCGTCAAGTGGAACATCCTTCGGTACCTCGTCAGCCGCGGCTGCGACGTCACTGTTTTTCCTGCTGACGCGCCGCCGGATCAACTGCTCGAAATCGACCCGGACGGAATCTTCCTGTCGAACGGACCCGGAGACCCCGAGCCACTCACCTATGCGGTGGAGAACATCCGACAGCTCATGCACGTCAAACCCACCTTCGGCATCTGCCTTGGCCATCAGCTTCTCGGTCTGGCCCTTGGCGGACGGACGTACAAACTGAAATTCGGTCACCGCGGCGCCAACCAGCCTGTCAGAGAACTGGATACCGGCAAGGTGGAAATAACGTCTCAGAACCACGGGTTCGCCGTCAACGCGGATTCGCTGGACCACCGTGAAGTTGAAGTTACCCACATCAACCTGAACGACAACACCCTGGAAGGGTTGAGACACAAGCGCCTGCCCATCTTCTGCGTACAATATCACCCGGAAGCATCCGCAGGCCCGCACGATGCCGAATACCTCTTCGATCGGTTTGTGGAACTTATGGAAGAGGCGTAGACGATCCGCCCGCTGATGTTCAGGCGCCTATGCTCGAAGGACAAGGCGGGTCATTTTCAGCAGGCGCGCGGCAAGCGGGGAACCGGGCCGTTTCATCGGCGCGGCAATGCCGGCAGACGGATTATGGAACGATTTTCACCCCTCAAACGTCCAACGTGTGGAATGCTGATTGGCGTCGATAGCCCTTGACAAGCAAATATTATTGTCGTATTCTTTGTTGCAATCGCCGGATACGATTCAGGCCGGGAATGCAGGAGGATGACCAAATGAAAATGCTTACGGCTGCACTGGCAGTCTTCGTTCTGACTTTCTCTCTCGCCTCTGCGGAAGTGCAGGTTCAGCCCCAGCCAGCGAACCTTTCCGCCCTGAAAGCAATCGATTTTACGCCCAAACCCTTCGGGCTGGGCGAAAAGTTCAAAGGCCTGTTCGAGTCTGGCAGGCTATCGTCCAAGAACACGGTCGGATTCAAATTCCGTTCAGGTGCCTTCGGTGGCGCAAGCCAGTACTATCTGAATACCATCAGCTACCGCGCAAATTCGAAGACGCCCCTGATGTTCGAGGCGCAGGTCGGCCTCGAACACGTGCTTCAGGGCAACTCCGCCTTCGGATCCTCTCTGGGTAACAACACGAAGCTTGTCATTCCATACGTGGGCATGTTTTACCAACCCAGGGAAAATATCCAAATCGAAATTCAGTTCAGAAATTCCCCCTACTATCGATCCGGAGGCAGATATCGATATTGAGATTCGTCTTCGGGTCACTCCTTCATACGGGACACTGCCCGGGCAGTGTCCCGTTCCGTTTTTCGGGCATAACAGATGTCACGAAAAATCGTAATGCTTGTTCTGGCGGCGTTGACCTTTGCAACGCTCGTCGTCCTCGACATCCAGAGACGGCTGCCGTCGGGACCCCCTCCGGCCGAACCGAAATCGGAACCTGTCGCCGGGCCGAAGCCTGAACCTCCTGCCAGAGCGAAGCCTGAACTTTCCGCCGAACCGAAGCCGGAACCGCTCGCCGGACCAAAGCCGGATTCGTTCAAAGTAATCCGTATCGAAGTGCTCAACGGCTGCGGCGTTGCCGGCGCTGCGGAAAAAGTGGGGCGTCATCTGCGAAATGCGGGTTTCGACGTCATGACGTGGAAGAACGCCGATAGCTTCAACTATCCCGAAACCATCGTCATCGATCGGACGGGCACCCTTGAAAACGCCCGCAGAGTGGCCAGCGCCATGGGACTTCGGACGCATATTCAACAGATCGTCCAGGACCCTTATCGCATCGAACAGGTCGCGGTCATTGTAGGCAGGGATTGTGACCGTCTGGGTGTCTTCTCTCGCGATCGGCCGCGACAGTATCGGCAGACTCGGCACGCCCAATAAACGTGAGTCGTTCAATCCCGCCACGGAATGGAACCACCTTGTCCAATCAGATACACGAAATACTGGACCTCAGCATCGAATGCCTTCAGTCCCGAAAAGGCGAAGACCTTCTTCTGATCGATCTGCGCACGATCTCCGACGTCGCGGATTTCTTTCTCATCTGCACGGGCAATTCGGACGTACACGTCAAAGCCCTCGCAGACGGGTTGCAGGAAGGCACGAAAGCGGCGGGCCACCGGCCGTGGCATATTGAGGGCCAGGAATCACGCACGTGGATTCTGTTCGACTATATCGACGTGATCGTACACATCTTCCAGCCAAAGGCGCGGGCATTCTACCGCCTCGAACGCCTCTGGGGCGACGCCCCATCGGAACGGATCGAAGAAGATCCCTCACTCGCGGAAACATCTTCTCTTTGAAGGCCGTGCGGATCATCTTTAGAAGCTGTCTTAAACACCTGACGGACCTGACCGATGCCCGTTCCAACCATCACCTGGGAAAACGACTCCCTTCGGCTGATCGATCAGACATTTCTTCCTGAACGTTATGTTCGGATCGACTGCGGAGACGTGGAAGCCGTTGCCGAAGCCATTGAGAGCCTTCGGGTCCGGGGCGCCCCGGCCATCGGCGTGGCCGCGGCGTACGGCGTCGTTGTCGGCGCCGGGGAAGCCCTGGCCTCTGGAGCCGATATCGTTTCCGGGGCAAGGGAGGCAATCGCGAGACTTTCCCGCACCCGGCCCACGGCGGTAAACCTCTTCTGGGCACTCGAGCGGATGGGCAGACGGCTCGACGAAGTCGCCCACCAACAAGCCGCCACGGCGATTCGAGATCGGCTGCTGCAGGAAGCGCACGAAATCTTCGAGGAAGACCGGAGAGTCTGCCGGCAGATCGGAAAGAACGGCGCCGAACTGCTCAATCACAATGCCACCGTACTCACCCATTGCAACGCGGGTGCCCTGGCTACCGCAGATTACGGTACGGCGCTGGCCGTAGTATATGCAGCCGTCGAAGCCGGGAAACAGGTCGCCGTCTTTGCCGATGAAACCCGCCCCCTGCTGCAGGGGTCGCGGCTCACGGCGTGGGAACTCCGGCAAAGCGGGGTCGACGTTACGGTGATCTGCGACAGCATGGCGGCGTCGGTCCTGAGGCAGAAGAACATCGACAGCGTCATCGTAGGCGCCGACCGCATTGCCGCCAACGGCGACGTGGCCAACAAAATCGGCACCTACGGGCTGGCCATCCTGGCAAGGGAACACAACGTTCCCCTCTACGTCGCGGCCCCGCTTTCCACCATCGACATGTCCCTCTCCCGCGGGGAGGAAATTCCCATCGAAGAACGCGGTCCGGAAGAAATCACCCGCGGCATGGGCAGGCAAACCGCCCCGGGAGGCGTCAACGTTTACAATCCGGCCTTCGACGTCACGCCCCAGCGGCTGGTCTCGGCCATCGTCACGGAGAAGGGCGTGGCGCAATCGCCCTACGGACCCACCTTCCGCGCCTGGTTCCAGGCCGAGTAATTCATCGATGTAAACACACCGGGAATCGGTATACCCTGGTTGTCAATCGTTCCCGCTTCGCTCCGGTGACCCCTCCCCGACGCCTGGAAGCAGCACGAGCGGCTTTCAGTAATCAGCCCTTAGCTTGATGCAAAAAAGCCGATAATCAACATCCACATCTCCCCAAATTCCCTGCCTACGGCGTGTTCCTTTTGAAGCGACCAAAAGGAACCAAAAGTCGCCGCCAGGCGCGGGGCCTGCCATATGCACAGCGCGAATCGCCTTACAGGCTGTACAGGATCCGCTGCCCTTCCATCCACGGCGTAATTCGGCGTCCTCAGTGGGACGGATCAGCGCGCTCTGCTCTGTTAGTGCTCCGGCTGGGCATCGTGACAGACAGCTGTGGGGCTATTTGAGTACAAACAGCAAATAGCGGTCAGTTAAAGCCGGTTGGCGAAGACGCACGGCAGTGGGTTTTTGTAGGGGCGACCGGCCGGTCGCCCCTACCTATACAGTGCGCCAATACCAAGGCATCCACGAGGGTTACGCCAGCAATAATCGACCACGGCGCAGCGAAGGCAAGATGCCCTTGCTGTTCTGGGTTGCAGGAATCAACCTTCAGCGGCACAGCGGTAGATCTACCCAACGGTCTTTGTGGTAGGCCGTAACCGCCGTCCGGTGGTGATGGGGGTTTTTCCGCGTAGATCCGTTCAGCAAGGGCGTTCTAGAAGGCCTGCATCGTCAGCAGGGTACCAAGGTTCGTCTGTGCCACTGAGGTGATTTGCGGAAAAACCGGCCCCGCGCCGAGCGGCGCCCTTCTTTTTCGCCCTTTTTCTTGGGCGATGCAAGAAAAAGGGCAAGGGAATAGGGGACGTTAGGGAGTGGTGGAACTTATACCTCACAGGTAGCGAAACACTGGCATTTCGACAAGCTTGCTTCGACAGGCCACTTCGACAAGCTCAGTGCAGGCAGCACAGGCAACGACCACGTTTCGGTAGGCGCGTTTTGACAGGCAGACAGGAAAGAATGGTGACATAATTCCGGTACTGGGCGCTACCGCCACAGGTTAACACCCTCGCAACCGAAGGCCGGCAGCAACACAAAATGATCCCCGGTCTCAACCAGGCGTTCTCTGAGAGGCCTGTGGTGCCGCGCAATCTCGTCCTGGAAGTCCGGGTGATCGATCAGATTCCGGCGTTCATACGGATCGGCGTCCAGATCAAAAAACTGCCATGCGCCCGCGCCCATTTTATCTCCCCGGACGGTATACTTGCAGCGCCGGCTGCGAAACGCGCGCCACACCCACTGGTTGAACGCCATCCCCTTGCGGAGTTCGGCCACGAATTCCAGCAGAACGCCTTCACGATCCAGCGTGTCGATCTCACCGTGTATCAACGCCGACAGATCCGTCCCCATCAGATGCTCTCCGGGCGCCAGCCCCGCCAGACCCAGTAGCGTGGGGAAGAAATCCTCCGTGCAGATCGGATCCTCGATCGCCGCGCCCGCCCGGGACGTGAACCGGGGGTCGTAGACGATCGCCGGAACGCCTACCGACTCCTCGTACGGCCACTGCTTCCCTCTCAAACCGTGGCTGCCGCCCAGTTCGCCATGATCCGACACGAACATCACCACGGTATTCTCCGCCAGCCCCTGCGCCTCCAGAAAGTCCGTCATCCGCTTCACGTTGGCGTCGAGATTCTCCACCATCGCGTAATAACGCTTTCGATCCAGCACCAATGCCTCGCGCTTCGCGTCGTCGGGCGCCTCGAAATTGGGCGGCATTTCAATCTCCCTGGCTTCCCACGCCGCCTGGATATCGGGCGGCGCTTCGAACGGATCGTGCGGGGGCTCGACCGAAATTACCATACAGAACGGCCTGGACGGATCCCGTTCGCCGGCGAGGTAGTCCATTCCGATATCGTACAACCCGTCTGTCTGGTAGCCCTGGATAGGCCTCGGCACCGGATCGTCGTCCTCGAAATAATACGTGTCGAAGGGCGCGTTCCTGAGCTCGAATCCGAACCACTTCTCCCAGCGGCCCTGATACGCCCGGGGTACCGGTGTACGGCCGCATTCAAGCGCGGAACCCATCCTCCCGTGACCGCCGTCCAGGTGCCACTTGCCCACGTAGACCGTTTCGTACCCTGCCTCGTTGAACGCGTCGGCCAACGTGTATTCGGCGGGTGACATACGGTACTCAATGCCAGGGACCTTTCGGCTGTGCGCATACTCCCCGGTCATGAACGTAAAACGGAACGGCACGCATATCGGATAGGTTGAACAGGCGTTTGAGAATCTGACGCCCCTGGTTGCCAGCGCGTCGATATGCGGCGTCTGCAGGTTCACGTCGCCGTGAATCGAAAGCGCATCGCGACGAAGCTGATCGCACATCAGTACCAGAATATTGGGCTTTTCGGACATCACGACGCCTTTCCAACAATTGCGGATCACACCGCCGACGCAGCCACGCCCCCGATACGTTCGTTCCAGGTCCGCCCGGCAAACGGCCTCCGGCTGCGCATTGAAATCACCCGCCGGCCCCCCTGTATTCCGGATTCACCAGGTTCTCGGGATCATCTCCCTGCAGGACCCTGCAGGTCTCCACAGCAGCACGTTCCCTCAGTTCGATCAGGGATTCTGCCGAATAAAACGCCGCATGTGGCGTATGGATCACCTGGGGCATCCCGATAAGCCGGTCGCCCGCGCCCGGCGGCTCCTTTGCACGGACATCCAGGGCGGCCCCCGCGATCTCGTCCGCCGCCAGCGCGTCCGCCAACGCGGTCTCGTCCACAATATCGCCTCGCGACGTATTAATCAGACAGGCCGTGGGTTTCATCTTTCGCAGGGCGTCCGCGTCGATCAGTCCCCGCGTCGTTTCCGAGGAAGGACAATGGATCGAAACATAATCCGCGGTCTCCAACAACACATCCAGCGTCACGGCCTCGACGCCTCCGGCCGCCGTGGTCCCGGGCGTCAGTGACGGGGCGGTCGTCAGAACGCGAAGCCCGAATGCCGCCGCGCGGTCCGCGACCTCCCGGGCGATGCGTCCGAAACCGATCAGCCCCAGCGTCCGCCCGGTCAGGCGATTCAGCGGCAAACAGGCCTGGATATCCCAAACATCCCCGCGAACCGTCCGGTCAAATCTCGCCACCTTGCGCGAAAGCGCCAACAACAGCGCCATCGCATGCTCCGCCACGTCCACCATACAATAGTCCGGCACGTATGCCACCGGTATCTTCTGCGCGGTTGCGTAGGCCACGTCTATATTGTCCAACCCCACCCCGTAACGCGTCACCACCTTCAGATCCGGCAGCGCGGCCTGAATGACCCGCCTCGTGGTCTGGGCCCAGCAGGTCATAATGCCACTGACGCCCGCTGCCAGCCGCGCCAGCGTCTCTTCGTTTCCATCCGGCGCGGCCACCAGCTCGACCCCGATCTCTTCCAGGACGTTTTTTTCCACAGCGAGGTCGGCCCACGCATAGTCCGTTACCAGGACCCGCATCAAAATACCCCCGATTGGTTCCCAGAGAGGCGCGAACCACCACCGACTCCGCAAAATCGATGTACGATATCGCACAGCACCCGTGTGCCGAACCACAGGTTCTCCACCGAGGTGCGTTCGTCATGCCCGTGAATCAGATTCCATTCCTCTTCTCCCGGGGCGCCCCTGAAGGGCATAAAACCGTACACCTGGGTTTCCGGCCGGCGCGGACAGATGTGTTTCGCATCCGTTCCCCCCGTGGATAGTGACGGTACCACACGCGCCCCGGGGTCGTGATCCGCCATCACCTCCACAATGGTCCGGTACAGCGGAGAGTCGATCCCGGCCTCCAGCGGCGGAGTGTACTGGTCCACCTCGATACGAACATCGTCTCCTATCAGCGGCCGGATCTCCTCGAAGAAGCTCGTATCGGTCTGCCCGGGCGCAAGCCTGCCGTCGACCCACGCCGTCGCCTCGGTGGGGATCACGTTGATCTTCTGCCCGGCCTGCAGCATGGTCACGGAAGCGGTGTTTCGCAGCAACGCGCGCAGGTTCGACACGATCTCGGGCGCCACCGGAAGCGATCCGAGCGCCGACTCGCTGCACGAAGGATCCAGGACTCGTCGCAGCAGGTCCGCCGTGCAGGAATCCTGGGTTTCCGCAATTCCGTCCAGGAAAGCGCGAACGGTCCCGGAGGGATGCATCGGCAACACGACCCGTCCCAGGGCTGCGACCGCTTCCGAAAGCCTCACCAGGGCATTCTCGGGGTGCGGCCTGGATCCATGGCCGGGTTGCCCACGGGCCACCATCCGAAATCTGCAGATCCCCTTCTGCCCCGTCTGGCACGTATAGAACCGGGCGTCACCCACCCGAAAGTCCGCACCGCCGCCCTCCGTCAGCACAAACGGCGCGTCCACCTGCTCCGGATGGTTGTCCAGCAGCCAGCCGATGCCATGGACCCCCTTGCCCGCCTCTTCATCGGCCGTGGCGGCGAAAATCACATCCCGCTTCAAATTGATCCGGTGTCGCTTCAACAGCAGAAACACCATCAGTTCGGCCGCCACCATATTTTTCATATCCAGCGCGCCGCGTCCCCAGACGTACCCGTCGTGGAACTCTCCGCCGAACGGAGGATGCCGCCATCTTTCGGGTTCAACCGCCACCACGTCCGTGTGTCCCAGCAGCACGAGCGGCCCGCCGCCGCCGGCCAACCGAGCGGTAACGTTGCCCCGCCCCGGCCGCGACTCGGTCACCTGAGGATCGAAACCCTCTCTCCGCAACACCCCGGCAAGGTACTCCGCCGCGAGTATCTCGTTTCCGGGCGGATTGGTCGTGTCCAGGCGGATCAGATCCTGAAGATATCCCGTCACCTCCTCACGGACCGCATTCCAGTCGATTGGTTCCAAACCTGTCCTCCGGGAAAACGGGGATTCGTCCGCATTCCAGCTTAAGGGCCGTCAAGGGCCGCAATTTTATACGTGGTGCCTCACCCAATTGCCGCCAGGCGTGCACGCGGCGTTCTCCGGCCGAGGATCCTCAGAGATCCAGAGATGCCGGCGACCAATCCTCCAGAGGCGTAAACCTCGTGGTATCCAGATCGAAGCCGTACCCGAATGGCGCATCCACGACGCTTCCGATATTCAGCCGTCCGCCCTTCACGTCCAACGTTGGAAACCCCGCTTCGTGACGGCGGTAAAGCGTGCCGTGATGCTGGAGAACCGTCGACTGTACGTCTTGGGGATACATGCTCAGCCCGGTGAAATAGTGATGACCGTTGCGCTCCGTATGGCCCACCCCCAGACATGCCGCCACCGCCAGGTCCTGCAGCAGCGCGACGGGGCCGACATTTCCCAGATCCTCGCTGCTTAAAACGTACTTCCGGCCGGGGTCCTTCTGCCGTCTGTCTGCGATGAGACAGGCGCTGGCGACGCCTTTGAAGATTCCCTTGCAGTTCTTGTGGCTGGTTCCGGCATATCCCAGTTCCAGCGCCTGCGCAGCGCTGGTCAGCGTCCCGTCCGACTCATCGATGATCATCGGCGGGCGGCTCGTCCAGTCCCGCAGCGCGGCGCCCACGCCCTCGCCCAGGGCGACGTCACGCCTCAACGGCTGCTCCACAAACAACAGCCGACCCATGAACCGATCGAGCGACGGATCCGCCGTAACCGCCTCCCACAACGCCCGGAACGGATCGATTTCAGTGTATTGCTCGTTCCCATCCAGCGTAAACGCGTAGTCGGATCCGGAATACCGTTCCATCAATCCGGCGATATGTTTCAACCGGTCCGCGTCCTGAGCTGCATCGCCGCACAACTTGATCTTCAAATGCGTCAGACCGTACGCCTGTATACTGGCTTCGAGAGATTGCGGCAGCCCGTCGTCCACACGTTCTTCCCCGGAGATATCCGCGTCCGTCAGGGGATCGGTTAACCCTACGGTATGCCGGGCCAGAATCGACCGGCTCGCCCGTTCGGGCAGCAGCGCCGCGGGATCGACCCCATTCAGATCGTGGTGTATCTCACCCAGCCGAATGCCGAACGTATTCTCTCGCAGCGCACCCTCGAACACGGCCCCGGTTGCCCGGCAGAACGCGTCGATCAAAGCCCGCTCCACCAGGCTCACACCGAAACCCCACAGCAGTGGCGGATAGGCACCGGATGCCGCCCATTCCTCCTGACCGTTGTAGATTTCCCGCCAGAATCCATAGACCGTCTCCGCCGGACCCGCGGCCAGAGCCAGACGGCACGCCTGCCGGATCACCGCCAGCATTTCTTCCAGGTCGTCCTCGAAAGACGCCTCCGGGTTCTTCGTAAACCACTTGGGGGGCAGCCCATCCGCCGCGAGCCCGACCTCCCGGCGTCCGCCTGTCTCCGTGGTCACCCGGACGAACAGATGGGGCACGGCAACGAGGGACGCGATCCCATACCGGAACGGCATTCGCGCTTTCATATTCAAGACGTTCAAATCGATATCTTTTATTACGATTGACATCCGGATCCCAAAAAAAGTAAGACGTGAGACGGAAGACGTGAGACGAAAAGAAACATCGCCAGCGACGTCATTCCTTTTGTAGGGGCGACCGGCCGGTCGCCCTACGCTTCATCCAGTCCGATTACGCGAACCGCGTTCCGATGCAGAATATCCTCCAGCGCTTCCGGATCGTCTACCATCCGTCTCAGAAACGGCAGACTCTTCGCCGCAAAACACCCCGGCGGATAGTCGGCACCCTGTCCGTCGGCGCAAGGGCAATCGGTGGCAAACAGAAGCTTGCGCCGGTGGCGCATCAGAAAGTCCCTCCCAAACGCTTCGTCCCGGGTGAGCGCCCCCAGCCCGGACCCGGCGGACAGGTCCGCATAGACGTTTTCGTAGTCGGACAGCAACCGGTCCGCCAGTCCACCCGGAACCACCACCCCCCGGGGGTACAGTGTTTCCTCCGGCGGGGGCACTTCGGCACTGATATTGGCCCACCAGGACTGAGCGTGCCCGATGAACCTGATTTCCCGAAACTTGCGCACCAGCGTCTCCAGATGTTCGATCCCCTGGTTGTAACCTCGACTGCCCTCCTGAAAATGCCACGTGACTGGCCAACGCATCTCGTTGCAGAACGCCAGCACGCGTTCCAGGCCCGGATGATCCAGCGGGACGTGCTGTTTCTGTTCTCCGTACCCCCTGAACACACCCAGTGCGGCGCGTCGTTCGAGTTCCGCAACCGCGTCTTTCCGTGTCACGTCCACGTGGCAGAAGGGAATGACTCTGTCCGGGTACCGCTCATATGCCATAGCCACGGCGTCGGATAGCCACTCGTATTCGCGATCGCCTGTCTCTATCGGCAGGAACACCGCCTTTTCCGCGCCTATGCCCTCGATATGCCGGATCGTATTCTCCAGACTCCTGCCCTGATGTCCAATGTGCAGATGCGCATCAATCATCGGCTCAACACCTCCTTCAAGCGACGGCCCACAATCTCCTCCTCACTAGGCGCCAGCGTCATCGGATCCACGACGATTCCTTTCCCGCTTCGACGGATTATCACCGGAGGATCCCCTTCCCGCATAGCCCGAATCACCTCGGCGGCTTCACTCCCGGGGAGATCCACGTACGCCCTGGGGGTGAAATCGGGAGACGCCTGCTGGCCCTCCCCCAACAGGTACGCCACAGCGCCCGGTACTTCCGCCAGGGTCTCCACCACCCGCTTCGCCCGTCGATGCCAGGTCGTCCGGTCCTCCTCGTCGCTCCCCGCCAGAAACAGATCCACGGCCGCCAACAGCCCGAGGATCTCTTCCTTGCCCACTTTCATTCCACGCCCCACCGCGCTGAAGGGGCTGGCATTCAGACTGACCGCGTCCACGTACTCCCTCTTTCCCAGAACCATCCCCGTGCATTGCGGCCCCCGCAGACCCTTGCCTCCGCTGAAGACCACCAGGGTCGCGCCGATGTCTACAATCTCCGTCAAATTCGTTCTGGGCGGAAGCTGGGCCGCGGCGTCGACCACCACCGGGACCCCCATGCTGTCCGCCCCGGCAATCACCTCTTCGAGCTGGGCCTTGCTCTGCGTTCCCAGGAAATGGACCACGGCCGCCGTCCGTTCCGTGATCCCGCCCAGAATGTCGCTGGCCGTCACGTCCGTCCTGCTGCCCACCCGCACCAGTTTTCCTCCACAGATCTCGATCCCCTGATGGATGTACGTATGGGAGTCCACGAGACTGACAACGAACTCGTTCCGCCAGCCTTCCGTATGCGGCAGCGACCGGACCCTCTCCGCGTCCGTACCCGTCAGACACGCCGCCGCCGAAAGCTGTACGCCGCTTGCCGCGCCACAGGATACGAATGCCGCCTCGACACCGATTTTTCCGGCCAGGTATTCGCCCGCCCTTTCGTTCAACTTCGGAAGATCCACGAACGCCCCAGCCGCTTCCCGCATGGCCTCCAGCACTTCGGAAGGCATCAGACTGCCGCCGAGGGTTGTAATCGTTCCACTGGCGTTGATGAACGGTCTTACACCCAGTTCCTGGTAGTTGATCATATTCTCCTCCGGTGTTCTGTCCCGAAAATAGATTGCCAAAATTCGGCCGCCGAGTCGCCCGGCTGGCAAGGCGCCTGAGCGAGGCGACCTGGGCAAGGTCGGCGAGCGAGGGCAACGCAGCCAGACGGGATGAATGGTAGCATATTTCCGGGACGGGACACGAGTATTGATGGTGTAAAACGCAACATCCCCGGGGCACGGCGCCCGACGTGGAGGGCCCTGGACAGAATGTCCGATCCCCTACGGATAAGGGAAATTGCGATCCCTGTCGGCCCGGGACAGTTCGGCCAGAAACCTGCCCGTGCCGTCGATGCTTGAATCGATAACAATCTTACCCTTTTCCCGGGAAGCCCTGCTTGCGTCTCCCCCGGCGGATGCCGGCATGTAAAGATGCCAGGGTCTCACAAAATCCACCTGGAACTCCGTCAGGACCTCCAGCGCCGGCCGCCTGCGCGGATTGTCGCCGATCTTTGCCGAATGGACGAGGTCGGGTCGCAAGTAGAGCATTTGAGACGTCTCATCCTCGCCCGCGTGGTCGCTTGGTTTCTCGCAAACCTGCCGCGCCTCCAACGACGCGCACGAAGATGCCTGGATCAGGCAGACGAACGCGCCGTCGGCGGCTGTCAGGTCGCGCATCGCCGCCCGGATCACGTCCGGATTGCCTCCGTGGGCATTCATGAATACCACCTTCTCGATGGCATCCGCCTCGCACATTTTCACGAGGTCCTTCAGCAGGGCCATAAACGTAGACACCTGCATGCGGCAGGCGAACGGAAAGGCGCGAAAATTGTTGTTCAGGCTGATGCGGACGGTGGGCAGACACACCACGCGGCCCCCCTGCCTGTTCGCCTCCCGGGTGGCGCCGCAGGCGATCGCCTCTGCCCGATAGCTATCGGTTCCATACGGCAGCGCCGGACCGTGCGGTTCCGTTGACCCGATCGGAATCACGGCAACGTCCGGCTTCAGCCCGCGAACCTGGTCGATGGTCATTTCTTCGAGAATACCTGAGTAACTCTCAGCCATGCGAACCTCCTGTCAAAAATTTGCGATCACAAGATAGGCCCGCATCCGGCCTCTGTCAAGATATCGCGGATCAGGGGCTTCCACGCGGCCCGCCGCGTGGAAAGTGGCGCTCCCACGCACAGACTTTTGCTTGACCCGCATTTGGGGATTCGGTAAATTGAGGCCGTTTCCGTCGAGGTGAGGCGACGGCTTCACGAACGGGAAATCCAGCCGCATACAGCAGGGAGCGAACGCCGCATGGGCAACACTTTCGGTCACCTCTTCCGCATCACCACCTGGGGCGAATCCCACGGCGGCGGCGTAGGCGTCGTTGTTGACGGCTGCCCACCCAATCTCGAGATCACCTCACGGGAGATTCAGGCTGAACTGGACCGCCGCAGGCCCGGCCAGAGCAGAATCACCACCCAGCGGAGAGAAGAAGACCGCGTCGAAATTCTATCCGGTGTCTTTGAAGGCAAGACCCTCGGCACACCCATCTCGCTGCTTGTGCGTAACAAAGACGCCCGCACCAAAGACTACGAGGAAGTGCGCGTAAAATACCGTCCGTCCCACGCCGACTACACCTACCAGGCAAAATACGGCATCCGCGACTGGCAGGGCGGCGGGCGGGCCAGTGCGCGCGAGACCATAGGTCGCGTGGCTGCCGGAGCGATCGCACGCAAAATCCTGCACCAGGCGCTTGGCGTGGAGATCCTGGCCTTTGTCAAACGCGTACGCAACCTGACGGCCGGCGTCGATCCCGACGTCGTCACCCGGGACCAGATCGAATCCAATATCGTACGCTGTCCCGACCCCGATATTGCGCATCGGATGATCGAACAGATCGAACAGGCAAGAAAAGACGGCGATTCCCTCGGCGGCGTCGTGGAAGCCGTAGCCCGCGGGGTGCCGCCCGGTCTGGGGGAACCCGTATTCGACAAACTGGAAGCCGACCTGGGCAAAGCCATCCTTTCTCTGCCGGCCTGTAAGGGATTTGAAATCGGATCGGGTTTTGCCGGTACAAAGCTCACCGGTTCCGCCCACAACGATCCATTCTTCAACGACGGAGACAGGATACGTACGCGTACCAACCGTTCCGGTGGCATTCAGGGCGGCATCTCCAATGGCGAGAACATCGTCGTCCGCGCCGCCTTCAAACCGACGGCAACCATCCTCAAGTCACAGGAAACCGTGGATATTCACGGTAACGCGGCCACGTTGTCGGGCCGCGGCCGACACGATCCCTGCGTACTTCCCCGCGCGGTGCCGATGGTCGAATCCATGATTGCACTCGTCCTGGCCGACCACCATCTCCTCCACAAGGCCCGTAGTGAATGAGTCTGGCCCCGAATCGGGGTTCCCGGCGCCTCATCCGTTGTCACCGACACGCGGTTCAGTCTCTATGGATCCACAGATATTCACATGTACAAAGAACGGACGCCCTCTCGTTTATCGCTTCCCGTGGAAAAACTTCACGCACCTGCTCCAACAACGGGCAACCCATCGGGATGATCGCGCGGCCATCATATTCCGCGACCTGGACCGGGAAAAACGGTCGGTTGTCACGTACGGCGATCTGGACCGACGGACCGCCGCGCTGGCCGGCCGTCTTCAAGGTGACTACGGCATCCGTCCGGGAGACAGGGTGTCCCTGGCGATGCCCAATTGTCCCGAAATACTCCTGATCACCCATGCCCTCTTCCGTCTTGGCGCCGCCGCCGTCCCTCTGGATCTCAGGCGCGACGGGCGGGAACGAAAACGGTACAAACTACAAGACTCCCGCGCAAAATTGCTGTGCGTCCTTCCGGATCACCTGGATTCCGAACGGACAATCGCACCGGAGGTTCCCGTCGCGGCCACGGACAGCCTTCTTGCGGGCGAGGTTCATCGGACCACAGACCTGGAACCGGAATGGAGCGGAGACGCCGTCGCGGAACAGGGCACCGGTATTATCCTGTATACGTCCGGAACGACCGGTAAGCCCAAGGGTGTCTTGCTCACGCGACAGAGCATTGTAAGCAATGCGGATGGCATTCGCCGCTGGCTGCTTTTCGACGAAAACGAACGCCTCAGCCTGGTGCTGCCGCTGCACCACGTTAACTCAACTGTCTTCTCCATCGCGCTTTTCATGGTCGGCGGCACGCTCGTTCTCAACTCCCGCTACAGCACCTCCACTTTCTGGCCCGTCATTGCAGAAGAGAGAGCCACATCCAGCAGCATTGTTCCCACCATCATGCGGGATCTGCTTGCCGACGCCGCCGCGTTCGACGCGGCCGGTCACGACGTCTCCGCACTGAAGAAGATAATGATCGGCAGCGCGCCCGTTCCCGCGGGCCCTGCGGTGCGGTTCCACGATCATTTCGGCGTGCGCCTCATCCAGGGCTACGGCACCACCGAAGTCAGCCTTCGGGTAACCGGCGTTCCGCCCGACCTGCCCGAAAACGAATATCGGGAGGCTCTTGTACAGAACGCCGCGGGCGTAGAACTGAACAACAATAACGTCCGCCTCGAGGGCAACCCGCCGCCTGGCGAACTCGGGGAAATCCTGGTTCGCGGCCCGGTCGTATCGGGCGGGTACCTCAACCAGCCGGCCGCCACCGACGAAGTTTTCAAGGGGGGTTGGTTCCACACCGGCGATATCGGATACCGGCGCGCCATTGGGGGCCGCGATTTCTTCTTCGTTCATAGCCGAAAAAAGGAAATCGTTATCAAGGGCGGCGTTAACATCTCCCCGATTGCCGTTGAAAACGCCCTTGTAGAAGCCTTTCCCGAGCTGGCCGCGGCCTACGTTACCGGCCTCGAGGACGAACGCTGGGGACAGGAGGTCTGCGCCGCGCTCGTCTTCCGCAACGGCATGGCGCCCAAGATACAGGAAGAAGCTGCAGGGAGGATTCTGAGCGCGGGACGGGCCGGAAAGGTAGCGAATCTCAGCCCCTACGAAGCGCCGTGCAAGACCATACCATTCAACCCCGACCGCCTGCCAATGACTTCCACGGGAAAGGTCCAGCGCAGCGCCCTGCGCGAAATCGTACAGGAAATTGTGAACCGGTCGGACGCCTGACGGGTCCGATTCCGGAATTCGCGGTATGTAAATACCAGCTTCGGCCCGGCCTGGGATTCGATCACGCTGCCGCCACGTCACTTCACTTACCGAGGAGTTGCATGTCACGAAGATTCCTGCTGTCAGCCAACATGCAGAACCCCGAATTCGACTCAGAAAGCCGCCAGAAACACCTGGAAGACCTGGCCAACGTTGGCAGTGTGGACTACTACACGGGTGAACTCACGGAAAACGATGCGGATGGCGTGGTTGGCGTTATCGCGAGTTCCTCGCTTATTCACGAAAGTTTCTACGAAGCCGCGGCGGGCCTGCGCATCATTTCCCGCTGGGGTGTTGGTTACGAAAATGTCAACCTGGAGGCGGCCACCCGACACGGGGTTATCGTCACCATTTCCCCGGAGCACATGGTCACGGTAGCCGAATACGCCATTGCCCAGTGGATGGCAACGCTGAAAAGGGTCTACACCCTGAACCAGCTCTCCCACAGCGGCGACTTCTCTCTCATCAGAACCTACGAAGCCGCTGAAACCACGCTTGGCCTGTTCGGATTCGGCCGCATCGGTCAGGCCGTCGCCGAACGTGCGAAACCTCTTCTGGGTGAAAGGGGGCGCCTGCTCGTATACGACGTACGGCCGGACATTGCCGAACTGGCGTCCCGGTTCGGGGCCGAACCGGTCGGCGATCCTATCGACCTGTTCAGGGAGTGCGACACCGTGTCCCTGCACGTTTCCGGGGCCGACACCATCGTCACATACGAACTCCTTTGCGCCATGCAGCCCCATGCCTCACTTATCAACCCCTCCCGGGGCACCCTCGTAGACGACGTCGCCGTCAACCGCGCCATTGTCGAAAGGCGCCTCTGGTACTACGTGGTAGACGACCCTGTAGACGGCCCTCGAGCCATCCACAAGGGGCACCCACGCATCATCTGTACCAACCACAACGCCGGAATGACTGACGCTTCGGCTGTACGCCTGGATCACAGGACCTTCGGGCAACTCACCGACGCCATGGAGGGTCGGGAACCTGCGCACATCATCAATCCGGACGTATTGAACCACCCCAGGGTCAGATCTTTTCTCGGCAGAAGTTAGACAAAAACGTCGTCACTTGAACTATGGCGACAGATATGGCGTCCACCTGACCCCGCTCGCTACTGCCATGCGCGGCATCTTCTCCATTCTATTTCGCCTGCCCCAATACATCAGACTCTCCTGGCGCCTGATGAAAGACCCGCGTGTGCCATGGTATAGCAAACTGCTGGTCTTTCTCATCATACTCTATGGGATATCTCCGGTGGATCTGTTGCCGGAAGCGTTGTTCCCACACCTGGGCTATGGCGAAGATATCCTGTTGTTCCTGCTGGCGATCCAGCAACTGATCAGAAGCAGCCCGCCGGATGTTGTCACCGGGCACGCCAGTGATATTGCGAAGAAAAAACGTCGCGGTGAAGAAAACGGTCCAGGCGCGGCGACGTGATATTGAACCCGTAGATCCATGAATGTGAACCCGACAAAACGTGCGGCGATTAAACGAAGCCTGCTCGCCTGGTATCGACGAGAGAAGCGGGATCTTCCGTGGCGGGATGCGACTGATCCATACCACGTCCTGCTCTCCGAGTTCATGCTTCAGCAGACACAGGTCAAAACCGTCATACCGTATTACAGGCGTTTCCTGAGAGATTTCCCCACGGTGCAGGACCTCGCCCGAACGCCGCATGATCGCGTTCTCAAGGCCTGGGAGGGCCTCGGATACTATACGCGCGCCCGAAATCTGCACCGAACGGCTCAGTACATCGTGGACAGATTCAACGGCACCGTGCCCGATGTCTATGACGATCTCTCCTCCCTGCCCGGTTTCGGCCCGTATACCACGGCCGCGGTCCTGAGTATCGCCTACGACCGGGATTACGCCGTACTCGACGGTAACGTCATTCGCGTTCTCTGCCGCCTCTTCGATATTCAGGACGATATCGCACAGACCCGCACCAGAACGCATCTCCAGAAACTGGCCGACAAGCTGCTGCACAGCGGCGACGCCGGCGAGTACAACCAGGCGATCATGGAACTGGGCGCAACGGTCTGCCGCCCGCGAGCCCCCCGCTGCAGTTCCTGTCCGATCGACGAACATTGCGCCGCGTTTCAAGCCGGGACCGCGGAATCGCTCCCGGTCAGAGCCCCGAGGAAACCGCGTCCCCACCACATCCTGGGGGTGGGAATCGTATCCTGGAAAAACAAATTCCTGATCGCCCGCCGGCCGGAAACCGGCCTTCTCGGGGGGCTCTGGGAATTTCCCTCGGCCCGTCAGTTGCAAGACGAGGCCCTGAGCGACACCTGCATTCGCGCCGTACGCGAGGCAACCTGTGTCGACGCGGCGGTTCGGAACCGGTTCAGAACCGTCAGACACGGCTTCACCCACTTCAGCGTGACCATGCATGCCTTTCAATGCGAGTACAGAGGCGGCAAAGCCCGCGCGGGCAACTGTTCGGACGTAAGATGGGTCCCACCGGACATTCTCGGAGACTACGCTTTTTCCCGGGCGAACCGGAAACTCATCGAATTCATGGACCGGACGGAACTCCTATGACTCTCTAATTGAAAGTACGACCATGTCACAAACGTTTATGGACCTCACCGGCCGCGTAGCCCTCGTCACCGGCGCCGCCAGGGGCATCGGATCCGCCATCGCCGAACGCCTGGCCACCGCAGGCGCAACGGTCGCTATCGCGGACATCGACCCGGCCACTGCCGGATCTTCCACCATCAGCCTGGTCCTGAAGGCAGATGTCTCCAGCAGCGAAGACGTCACCCGCATGGTGAATACCGTGCTGGAACGCCTGGGGCAGATCGATATCCTGGTCAATAACGCCGGCGTTGTGGGTCCGGAGGCGCCCGTGCGGGATCTGGGCGAAGCGGACTGGGATCGTGTATTGAACACCAACCTCAAGGGCGTCTTCCTCTGCTCGCGCGCGGTCATTGGACACATGGTGGAACGCAGCCAGGGCGCAATCGTATCCATCGCCTCAATCTCGGGCAAAGAAGGAAACGCCAACATGGCGGCATACTCGGTCTCCAAAGCCGGTGTCATCTGTTTTACCAAGACGCTGGCCAAAGAGGTGCTCGACCACAACATCCGTGTCAACTGCGTCGCGCCCGCACTCATCGAAACCGAGATGACCCTGAGCCTGGATCCGGAACGGGCCGCCTTTCTGACATCCAAAATACCGATGGGCCGCCTCGGCAAACCCGACGAGGTCGCCGCACTCGTACACTTTCTGGCCTCCGATGAAGCCACCTTTACAACGGGGCAGTGTTATGACGTCAGCGGCGGACGGGCCACGTATTAAACGGAATTCCCAAATGGGAGAATAGTGAAGGCCCGGACAGACGTCCGGGCCTTTCTGTGTTGAACCTATGCCTGTCTTCACACCCTTTGCTAACCCAGCGGTCGTGCGGTCCAGACGTCACGCATATAGACAATGAGAGCGGCAAACAAAGTAACCACAATCGCAATACCTACCGCCAGAAGAACCAGAAAAATCCTCGAAGGAGGCCTCCTGGGGTCGCCTGGCGGATACGATTTGAAAGGATCGGGGTCCATCGCGCCCTTTCAGGTTCCAGTTTCGCTCCGGCGACGGAAGGTTTCCCGCACCACGACCGGAAACCGCCGATGGAGCGAGAGGCATTGTCGGGTCTACATCCTGATCGCCTCAACCGGGTCCAGCGCGGCGGCATCTCTGGCCGGGAACAGCGTAAACAGATAACAGATCAACGCGGCGGACGCCGAGATTGCAAAAAAATCAGACACCTGCATCTCCACGGGCAGCGCCTGGGTGATCAACACGTCTCCCGGAATTTTCAGGAGCTCGAACCGCTGCTGCGTCCAGCACAGGGCAAGACCCAGCAGATTGCCCAGCAACACGCCGGACAGCCCGACAGCCAGACCCTGCCAGGTAAAAATCCGACCGATCTTCCGCGGCGGCACCCCCAGGGCCTTCAGAATGCCAATCTCCCGGCGCCTTTCCGCCACGTTCATGGTCAGCACGCTGACGATGTTGAAGCCCGCGACCACCACGATCAGCCCGATACCCAGAAAACTCGCCCACTTCTCCAGATGAATTGAAAAATACAGGTTGCCGTGGTCCCGCATCCAGGGATGCACGGCAAGCGCCGGATCCAGCCGCCCGGCTGCCTTCTCAACGACGCTGCTGATTTCCTGGGCCCTGAAGGCATCTCCGAACCGAAGGCGGACACCTGTAATCTGGCGCTCCCAACCCAGATCTCTTCGGGCAGCCATAAGCGAAACATAGGCCAATCCGCTATCGAACTCAGGGTTACCCGAACTGAAGATGCCAGTGACTATGTAACGTCGAAACCGCGTCTGAGCGGCGAAAATCTCATGCGGCAAGATCCACAGATGCACTTCCGAGCCCACCCGTACGCCCAGTTGATCGGCCAGATAGCGCCCGATCAGAATCCCGTACATCCGCCCTCGGCCTTCCGTTTCCTGGGGGCCGAGGTCCAGAGCGCCTCCCCAGATATGGTCCGCCAGGTCGCTTACCGCCTTCAGTCCGTCCGGCGTCACGCCCCTCACCATCACACCGGCGCTATATACCTCGTCTTCAAAGGACCTGTGCAATACGGCGCCCTCCGAAGCCACAAACGGCGAAACGGCAGCAACCTGGGGATGGGCGGCCAGGGCGGCAAGTAGCGCCTGTGGATCTTCGATCCGTTGCCCCCCTTTCTTCCTCACCGTCGCGTGTGCGTTCACTCCCAGCAACCGGTCCCATACCAGGGCCGAAAAACCGTTCGAAACCGACAAGACGATGACCAGCGCCGCCACGCCCAGGCCCACGCCCATAACCGCCACCATCACCGTGAACGACACCCGTTTCCGGCGGCGCATGGAGCGCAGATACCGCCGCGCAATCAACAATTCATACATCGCCGGTCCCCCGTCCTGGCCGCCGGGCATTGTCAGGAACCGTGGGCACGTCCCTCTGCCTGGCTATTGAGGAGACCTCGACGCAGACTGGCGCACTGCGCCCGGGGGCCGACATGCGCCAACGATCACTCATAGCGGATCGCATCCACCGGATCCAGCGCGGCCGCATCCCGGGACGGAAAGAGGCTGAAGAGGTAACAGATGAGAACCGCGCACAGGGAAACCAGCCCGAAATCCTCGGGGCGCATCTCCACCGGCAACGAACTGACATAGTAGACCTCACCCGGTATGCGAATGATTTCGAACCGCTTCTGAATCCAGCACAGCGCAAACCCCAGCAAATTGCCCATCGCGATACCGGACAGGCCCACCACCAGCCCCTCGAGGGTAAAAATCCGGCCGATCCGACCCGGGATCATTCCCATTGCCTTCAGAATTCCGATCTCCCGGCGACGATCGGTCACGTTCATCGTTAAAATACTGATTATGTTGAAGCCCCCCACCACCACTATCAGACTCAGAATCAGGAAAAAGGTCCACTTCTGCAACTGGATCAATACGTAAAAATTCCCAAAATTTCGTGTCCAGGAAGTGGCGAACAGACCGGGATAGGTCTCACGCAGAACCTGTCTGAACGTCTCGCCGAGCCTGTCGGCTGCCATCGGATCCTGCAATCGCAGGCGAATACCGGTTACGACGTCCTGCCAACCCAGATCTCGTCTTGCGGCCGCGAGAGAAATATAGATCAGTCGGGAATCGAACTCAAAATAACCCGTATTGAAGACCCCGGTCACCCGGTAACGCTGCCACCGGCGTCCCCGGCCGCCGAGAACATCCTTCGGAACCAGACCCAGGAACACGTCGGCGCCGGGGCCAACGCCCAGCTTTTGCGCCAGGACCTGGCCCAACAGAATCCCGTGTACCGCCCGCGAACCCCCGTTCTCCCGTGGACCGAGATCTATTGTTCCTTCCTGGATATAGGTCCTGACGTCGCTCGTACGGAGAAAACCCGCCGGATCCACACCACGCACCAGCACGCCCGACTTCACCGCCCCCTCTCCGGCGGGCTTCCGGAAGACAAACCCCTCCGCGTGGATATATGGCGACGCCGCGAGCACTTCAGGGTGGTCTTCCAGGGTGCGGATAACCGGCTTATAATCCACAATCGGCTTGCGATAGGACTTGCGCACGGTCACGTGCGCGTTCACCCCCAGCAGACGCTGGCGGATCATATTTGTATATCCGTTCATGACGGACATGACAATCACCAGCGATGACACACCCAGCGCCACGCCGATCGCGGCGATACATATCGTAAATGAGATCCGCCGCCGGGCGCGCAGAGACCGGAAATGCCTGCGCGCGATCATGAACTCGAGGTTCATCCGGTCCTCCAACAAGTGTCCCTTCGGCACGACTTCGTCCATACTTCAGACAACAGTCGGAACCGCACCGCCGCCACATACAAAAAATCCCGATCTGAAAACAAGGTGCTGTTCAGGACCGGAATATACGGGCGCTTCGCCCACCCGGCGCCAAAGCCCCGGTGCGGACATCCCATTAAATTGTCGACTACGAAATCAGTTCAACCCGCGCAGACGGTTTCTCAATATCGCGGCCTGTTCGTAACGCTCCTCGGCGACCGCCGTCTCAATCTGTTCGAAAAGGCTTTCCCCGGCTGGCCCAGGATGTCGCCGCCGAATCTCTTCCACCCAGTCCTCCAGCGAACGAAGCTCGTCGCTGGATTCGGGAGTCTCCGGGTCTCCGGACCCGTTCAAAAAGCACCGCATCTCCTCGATTCCCTCCCGCACCACCTCGAGCGCACCCTCGAAATCTCCGTTCTGCAAACAGATTTCTCCCTTGGATCTGGCGTGTATCATGAGCACGCACGTACGTGAACGCTCGAACTCAGACTTGATCTCGTCATTGCCTGAATACGTCCTGACCAGATCCAGTAACGCCAGATTGTGTGTGGTGTCCCTGAGAACCCCCTCATAGTCGCCCAGGTGCAGAAGGCAGATATACCGCTGATAGAATTGAACGCCCTCCGTCCACAACACGTCGCACGCACGTTCATCCAGGCAGAATCCATCGTCTGAACCGTGGGTCCCGCGGTGGGCTTCCAGGCGATCGAGGTATGCATCGAGGGCCGACTCATATCCTCTTGGAGACGTGCCGTCGGGTCGACCGGTCATCTCCATCTGCAGGAGGCCCAGTTCGAATCGGACCTGCAGCTTCTCCCGTCCGTCGATTCCCACGATCTTTCTGGCGCAGGTTTTTTGTGGATCGAAAATCCAGCGCTTGAAAATCGGTGATAGATCCTGCTCCATGGAATACTCCCACACGAACGCCGCGTATAACGATGCACTTCCGGTAAGCGCTGTCTTGGAAGAATATACAAACGGCCTGTGAAAGTCAACCCGATTCACCGCGGCCCGGCAGGCGTCGTCCGGAATCGGCTTCACAATTTCTTTTATCTTGACAAAGAATTCACGGCTCTGTATGTTCCGCGCCTTGCGAACGCTTCTTCGATGGCGAACATCAACCATAAATCTTCTTTTTACAGCACGTTGGAACGTTGGAACACCCCCTGCGCCCGAAGCGCCATGCAACATCGTCAACGGCCTGGACCTGTTATGGAGCACACCGAAGGCACCGTCGTCCGCGAACACCGGAGGCACTACCATGTCGCCACCGGAGACCGGGTGGTCGACTGTGGCATCTCCAGCAAATTGCGCAAACAGCTTCAATACCCCGAAGCGGCCCCCGGTTCTCGCCGAAAGCGGGTACAGGCCGTCCGCCGCGCGCGCGTTGTGGACCCCGTTGCCATTGGTGACCGCGTCCGGATCGATACCGGCGAAGGGAATACCGGTCTGATCCGTGAAGTCCTGCCGAGGCGGAACAAGATCTCACGAAGGGCATCGGGAAGTTCACGGAAAGAACAGATCCTGGCCGCGAACATCGATCAGCTCCTGCCGGTCTTCTCGGTGGCCGAACCGCCGCCCGACTGGAATATGCTGGACCGTATGCTGGCTGTTGCGGAATGGTGTGAGATACCCGCCGCCATCTGTTTCAACAAACTGGACCTGCCCTGCCCCGCCGCATTCGAGACGTCGGCTTCGGCCTACGAACAGATCGGATACCCGGTTGTATTCACCAGCATCATTACGGACCGGGGCAAGGAAGAGTTCCTGAGCCTCCTGAGAGGCCGGATTTCGCTCTTCATGGGGCCTTCGGGAGTCGGCAAATCCAGCCTGCTCAACTGGCTGCAGCCGGGCCTCGAGTTGCGGACGGGCGAAATCAGCGAGACCACCGGGGCAGGCCGGCACACGACCACCCACACGGAACTGGTCGAACTCGAAACCGGCGGCATGGTCGGCGACCTGCCCGGCGTGAAGGAATATCATCTTTGGGAGATAGATCCGGAAGATATCCATGGGCTTTTTCCGGAATTCCGGAGCCTGCCCGGACACTGCCGCTTTCGGAACTGCACCCACGTCCGGGAACCCGGTTGCATCGTCAAAGATGCAGTGGAACGGGACGAAGTTTCCCTCCAGCGATACGAATCCTACCTCCAGCTCCGACACAATCCCTGACACCTTACCCGTATTTCTCCCGCAGAATTCGCGCTGCTCTTGACTCGTTGCACAGCTTCGCGTAAGCCTCTTCAACGGGGATTTCGGCCGCGTTACCTGGCGCGAAGCCGCAGTCGGGATTCAGGCAAACCTGGTCGGGGCGCAGGAATTCCAGAGCCTGTTCCACGCGATGCACAATCGCATCGACGGAATCGATCTGCGGAGACCTGCAGTCCACACAACCCAGTCCCACCTGCCGGTCCTGCGGGATGTGTTTCAGCACGTCCAGATCTCCCGCAACGGGAACGGTGAATTCCATCACGTATTGATCCACGTTGAGTCGTCGCAACGCGGGCAGAATCGGTCCGTAACCGCCCTGACCAACCCATCCGGCCCGGCCCTTGTTTCTCCGGCACAGATGCAACGCCACGGCCAATCCCTCAACGCCATCCACGATCTGGTTCAGGAGATCCACGCAGAGTTCCATCTCCCGATCCGGATTTTCGTACCTCCCGCGCACACGGCGGTCCACAAACAGACAGAGATGCGGATCGTCGAACTGAACCACGTCGGCGCCCGCGTCCCGCAGCAGAAGCAGTTCGCCCCGCAGAATCGGTACGAGCGCGCGCATAAACGCCTCGCGAGTGGGATACGCGTTACGCGATCGCTCCGGATGCCACATGCGCTGGCCCAGCAGATATGGAGAGGGCAGGCACACTTTGATCGCTTTGCGGGTCCGCGCCCTCAGATATTTCGCCTCCGCAGCGGCGAGACCCCTCGTTTTCACCTCCACAGGTTCCACCACCGTGTGCCACCAGAGTCCTTCTTTCCGTTCCCGCACGAATCCATCCGCCACGTCCGCGATAATGCCGATATAGGACCGGCGCCGGTACTCGCCGTCGGAGACGACATCCAACCCGGCGGCCTCCTGCAGCGCCAGCACGTAGTCCACGGAGGCATCCATCCTCTCGGAATACTCCGACGGATCGTCGGGCGCTTTATCGGGGTCCAGAAGGTCGCGCACAAACTGCGACCGCGGCATGCTTCCCACAACGCCTGCCGGAAAGAGAACGGGGTTGCCGACCATATTACCATTCCTTTCGCGCAATCTCGAAATCCTGATTCGTATCGATCTCCATATATCCGCCCTCCGTTTCCAACAGATGCATCGGGACCCTGGCATCCAGCATCTCCTGGTACAGGTCGATCAGATACGCTTTCTGAAAGGAAAGGGCCGATTGGAACGGGCGGCCGTCGTACAGGGTCCTCGCACAGTGGAAGGCGTCGCGTAGCTGCACGGTCCCCTCTCTCCCGAAACGGGCAATGCCCGTATACTCGCCGTGGGCGATCTCGCCGGGTACGTTCCGGCCGATTGCAACGACCCGGTTGCTCACGGAGGCCATCTTTTCCGCATCGTTCTCGGGATGCTCGGACCGTTTCCGATATCTTGCACGCCAGGCCGTGTCGCACACCAGAGTAATCTCGTGCGCACTATCCGTCAGATTCAGGACGATCTCAGGCCTGTATAGGATATCGGAATACGCGCAGACGAAACCGTCGTCCATATGGAACTCCGCGTGCATCAGGGACATCAGGATATTGTTATTGGGCCAGTCAGCGTTGTGACAATACGTAAGACCCGGATATTCGGTCTGCACCTGCTCGATGCGGTAGCCCCCGACAAACACGATATCGTGCAACCCGGCCGACCGCAAAGCGTCGAGGCCCCAATCCAGAATGCGCCGGCCTTTTACTTCCGCAAGACATTTCGGCGCGTTTTCGGTGTGAGGCATCAATCGAATTCCTCGACCCGCGCCGATGATAATCGCTTTCAACGATTGAACTCCTTCCGCTATAAAATGCGGGATAAAAAAAACGCCAGAAAACGACCGGCGTCCACGTCCATCGCGCATCTCACCGGCCAACCCTTCCTATGTTCCTCCTTCGAGAACGGCCGCCGGTCCACAACCACCTGCCCCGCAATCAGATCTCCCTCTGACTCCACGTCCGCATAAACCGTCTTGATGCAGAAGAGAGATGGATCGATCGCCAGCCCCACCGCCATCGGATCGTGCAGATAGAAATGACGCCGGTTCCGGACCCGCAAAGCGTGTTCCATGGCCGGCCGCACCGCGTCTTTCACAAAGCGACCCGCGGGCGTTGCCGGTATGCCATCAAGATGCGATGTTTCCAATGCCACCCGATGGGTCACGTCCAGAGGCGCCATCGTAACACTTGCGCCGGAACGCATGACCTGCCTCGCGGCGTCGGGATCGGCGAAGAAATTGAACTCCGCCGCAGGCGTCACGTTACCGGGCTCGTCGACCGCGCCTCCCATCACGCACACCTCCCGGGCTTTTTTCAACACCCCCGGGGCCCGCGCTTCCGCCAGGGCCAGGTTGGTCAGCGGCCCCACGGCGATCAACGTCACCTCCCCCGGCCGGGCCGAGAGGGTCTCAACCAAAAACGGAACCGCGTCACCCGAAGGCGAACGGCCGGGCAGCGGCAACGCGGAATCCCCCAATCCTCGAGGCCCGTGCACCTCGGTTGCGTATACGGCTTCTCTCCTCAGGGGACGTTTCGCGCCCGTGTAAACCGGGACATCGTTACGTTCCAGCAATGCCAGCACTTTCAGTGCGTTCCCGGTTCCAATGTCCAGCGGCACGTTGCCACTTACTGTGCAGATGCCCAGCACCGCCAGTTCGGGGGATCCCAGCGCCAGCATCATCGCCAGGGCGTCGTCCACGCCCGGATCCGCGTCCAGAATCACCGGCCTTCTGTCCGATGGCTCAAACCCCATACAACGGCCCGAATTTCGCCTTCAAATGCGCCATCAACGCCCGGTGGTCCAGGGGTTTTCCCGTGACCTTTTCCACCAATTCAGGAGCCGTGTAGTGTTTCCCTTGCCGATGGATTCTGTCCCTCAGCCACCCCAGCAGCGGGCTGAACCCGCCTTCGGCAAACTGTCTGTCGAGATCGCCCAGATCCCTGCGTGCGGCTTCGAAAAACTGAGCGGCGTAGAGGTTGCCCAGCGTATAGGTCGGGAAGTATCCGATCAATCCGGCGCTCCAGTGAACGTCCTGCAGACATCCGCGCGCATCGTCAGGCGGCTTCAATCCGAAGTCCCGCTCGAACCGCTCGTTCCACGCAACCGGGACGTCGGCTACCGGAAGATCGCCCTCCACGAGCGCTTCCTCCAGCGCGAATCGCAATAGGATATGCAGATTATAGGTCGTCTCGTCCGCCTCCACCCGGATGAACGACGGCCGCGCGTCGTTGACCGCGAAATAAAACGACTCCAGAGAAACGCCCGCCAGCGCGGTTGAAAATACATCCTGCGCCTTCGGGAAGAAATGCGCCCAGAACGCCCGGCTGCGTCCCACGAAATTCTCCCACATCCGCGACTGCGACTCGTGAATACCCAGGGACACGGCTTCGGCCATCGGGGTCCCCGCGTGCGCGGCGTCCAGTCCCTGGTCATAGAGTCCGTGGCCCGCTTCGTGCAGCGTCCCGAAGAAAGCCTGCGCAAACCGGTTGCGGTCGTACCGGGTCGTTATCCTTGTGTCACCCGGCCCGATCCCCGTGCAGAACGGATGCACCGTCTCATCCAGCCGCCCGCGCTCGAAGTCGAACCCGATGGCTTCTGCCGCGGCGATGCCGAACTCAGTTTGTTCCGGCACGGGATAGTCGCGGGTCAGAACCGACGCCCGAGGCGCCCGCCCCGAATCCACGATCGCCGCCACCAACGGCGCCAGTTCGTCTCGGAGCGCGCCGAATATTTTTTTGAGATTGTGAGACGTTTCTCCGGGCTCAAATCGATCCAGAAGCGCATCGTAGGCTGTCCCTCCTGTCCTGAGCGCCGCGGCCACCTCACGCGTGAGCCGCACCACCTCCTCCAGGTGCGGCCGGAACCGCTCGAACGCCGAGTCCGCCCGCGCCTCCTGCCAGGCCTGTTCAGCCAGCGTCGTCGCCTTCGCAAGCGCCTCCACCAGAGATTTCGGCAACTTCGTCCTTCTGTCGTATTCCCGCCGGATTTCCCTGACGTTTACGGCACGCGCCGATTCCGGCTGAAAATCCCCACCACCCTCCTCGACGCGCGACAGCAATTCCCCCACCTCGGGCGCCGTTGCCCGCTCGTGTGCCATCCCGGCAAGGAGGGCATGCTGTTCGGCGCGGTGTGCGGCGCCGCCACGCGGCATATAGGTGCGTTCGTCCCACCCCAGCACGGCCGCGCAGGACTCCAGCAGATTCAATTCCTTCCATCGACCGATGAGATCCTCGTAAGCCCGCTGAGTGAACATCAGTTACTCCCTTTGTTACGTACCGGGAACCACCTCAAAAGCCATCGCAATCTAAACCTCCCCATGCCGTCGGTCAAGCGGAATCCGGATATACACCATGGCCCCTGGCTTAACGTTGACAATCCTTCCCTGACGAGATATATTAAAATGACATTTGAAAGCAACACACCGTTCGGCCCAATACCGGTTTCCACCCGAAGACGTCAAGGAGGCGCCACATGCCCAAAATCGACATTGAATACTGCGCGGCCTGAGGCTACGAAGATCAGACCGTCAGTTTGACGGACAGACTCCTGAGAGAGTTCAAGCAGGATATCGAAGGCTTCACACTCATTCCCTCCGGCGGTGGACGTTTTGAAGTCACCATCGACGGCGAACTCGCCTTTTCCAAAATAAAAGAGGGCCGCTTTCCCGAGTACGAAGAAATACAGCCCGAAATAGCGAAACGTATCTAAGCAATCGTCCAACAAAATAAGGGGTCGAGGGCGCTCACGAACGCCGTCGGCCCTTTTCTATTTCCCCAAACGGCTTCGTCAGGCCAAACAGTATGCATTTAGGTGGTGGAGGTGGTCCGGTCTGCCGGATGCCGTACGCCTGTGGCGATCGAAGACAACCGATTGCATCACAAGAGCCACCAGCCTCATAGACGGTCAGTTCGCGAGTTCCTTCCGGTCCTTCCGTAAGTCAGCGAGACCCACGCACAAGCCCAAAGATGTACCTGCGACGATTTTCGTCTTCCCGCGTGATTCTGGATCTATTTTGTCGTTTGGCGAAATCCTCAAGGCAAAATACGGGAATTATGCGACCCCAGATCGGAAAAAGCGCTGGCTGGGACGAATTTCTGAATCATAGGGAAACTTTCGGTGTTGACATCTCTTAGTCTTTGAATTAACCTACCCTCGAATTTACGGTATTAAATACAATATTTACGTTAATATATCTCATCTCCTGCATATAGAAGCGTCGTGGACGATCTTACTGGGGTCCCAAAGAGCCTCAGCGCCACCCGTGGACGCGGGAAGGTGTCGTGTCGGGAAGCGTTCGCAGCAGGTGATCGCCTGCACAAGCCTTTCACGGCGCTCACAGACCTGGCCGCCGTCGGAAAGGTATTGATATGGTAATACAGGCCGTTAAGCGCGTGGCGCCTATGTGTCTACGTGATTAACCGGGCCGCGGGGCAAATGTTGGAATCACACGTAGCAGGGTGGGAGCGGTCAAGCGGTGCCGCCAAGGGCGGGCATCCTCCACCGCAAGGGCAACCACACGACGGCAGAGGTGGCAACCGAACTGCCGGCATTGCCCTGCCGCTCCCACGACGCCGGATCGTTTACTGCCACGTGGGACGGGACGGACGCGTTAGGCAGGCGCGTGGCCAGCGGCATTCATCCATATCGGATACAGGCGAGCGAATTCTCGGCGTCCATGCAGATGGGGCAAGTACTATTTTTAGTTGACATATCAGAGGCGTTCAGTCAGCGGCGAAAGCGTCTTGGGTGTCAAAATCGAGCTTCAGTTCTTTGCGTAGGGCAAGTCTGAGTACGGGAAGAAAGCGGAACCCTTTGATCCTCCGCAATCGAGGCTCGATATCCAGCAGAGCGGTAGCCAACCATCGGTAGCGCTGATCGGAGTTGTTCCATCGCTTGACATTACGGGTGCGCTGTGCGACCATCGCGTTGACGGATTCGATACAGTTGGTGGTGCGAAAGGATTGCTTGAGTTGCGGCATCAGTCCCAGGCGATGCAGGGTGAGGGTTTGTTCGAGCCCCTCCTCCAGACTATTCAGGGCCGATGCATTCATCAACGCCAGGGAGGGTTTGAGGGCCTCCAGCGCTTCTCCCAAGACCGGGCTGCAGTCAAACCGACATCCGTATTCAACTTGACTTCACCGGCGTTCGATGATACTTTCCGCATCACAGGCTCCTTTGGTTGAGGATACAGTTTCCTTTGGCGGGTTGCTGTATCCAATCTACATCGGAGCCTCTTCTATTTCAACTAAGATAGGCACATTGCCTGCAAATGTTGCCGTTGAAGTAGGTGCGGCCGGGCGACGGACTTACGGTTTAGTCACAGTTAATCCCTGTAATCATAGTTAATCATAGTCCGGGAGGATTTTCAGATGAAGAGATCTTCGTTGTTCGGCCTTACGGTTTTGTTGGCCGGCGTCCTGTTCGCGCAAGACGCCCTGGCCCAGGACCATACCCGCCTGAGCCTCCCCGAAGGCGCCCTCGCCCGCCTCGGCAAACGAAGCATTGGTTGGAGTGACCGCGCGTTGGCCTATTCCCCCAACAGCACTCGGCTGGCGGTGGCCAACAGCGATGTGACGGGCGGGCAAGAAAAAAACACACTGGCAGGACATACGGATAGGGTCTATTCGGTCGCGTTTTCGCCCGATGGTAAAATACTGGCCAGTGGTAGTGGGGACAATACGATCCGGTTGTGGGATACGGATACCGGGCAGGAAAAAATCGCTCTAACAGAACATACGTTTTTGGTCTCGTCAGTGGCGTTTTCACCGGACGGAAAGGCTGTGGCCAGTGGCAGTTGGGACAATACCATAAGGTTGTGGGATGTCGACACAGGGAAGGAAAAATTCACTCTAACAGAAAGTGTGTTTGGTGTCGAATCGGTGGCGTTTTCACCGGATGGAAAGACACTGGCCAGTGGCAGTCGTGACAGAACGATACGGTTGTGGGACGTGGACACAGGGCAGCAAGCGGCCACTCTAACAGGACATACGGATTATGTCAATTCGGTGGCGTTTTCACTAGATGGTAAAACTCTGGCAAGTGGCAGCGGCAGTCTGGAAAATACCGAGAATACGGTACGGTTGTGGGACTTGAGCACAGGGCAGCAAAAAGCCACTCTAACAGGACATACACGCACCGTCAGGTCGGTGGCGTTTTCGCCGGATGGGAGGACTCTGGCAAGTGGTAGTGAAGACGGCACGGTACGGTTGTGGGACTTGGGCGCAGGGCAGGAAAAAATCACTCTGACAGGACATAGGTTTAATGTCTTGTCGGTGGCGTTTTCGCCAGATGGTAGGGCACTGGCAAGTGGCGGTGGCTGGCCGGAGTATACGATACGGTTGTGGGATGTGGACACAGGGCAGGGAACAGCCATTTTAAGAGGACATACGGATGATGTCAAATCGGTGTCGTTTTCGCCGGATGGTCTCTCGCTGGCCAGTGGCAGTTCGGACGGCAGGATTCTTCTGTGGGATACCTCGGCGTGGGCTGGTACCGGTCCCGACGGTTCCACGGACGTGAATGAACCCGATGAAATCAGCGGGGACAGGCCGGATGAACTCGTTGGCAAGTGGGAATCGGTCGTTTCCGGTGACGGAGTGGATTCGACCAACGTGCTGGAGTTTTACGCCGATGGCCGCTTCATCATCAACGCGAAGGCCACCAGCCACGCATCCATGAAGCAGACTCTGGTCATGGAGTGGGGGGCCGATCCCGGACGCGTTCAGTCCGTGGCGGACTCCCTGGCTGCCCGAGAGTCCGGATTCCACGATGCGCTCGTTGCTGACAAGCAGGTGTTTGCCACTGAATTGACAGGTACCTGGGGCGTGGAGGGAAACGTGATCCAGGCCGTTTTGGACACCTTCACACTGTCATTAAACGGCCTTCAGGGGAACGACGTCTTCGAGTTTTACAAAATTATCCTCCCTCTGGTCGTGCCGCCTGAATACGCCGGGTTGACACAGCTCTTTCTGCTGGGTATCGCTCTTATTCAGGAAGCTTTCGATGCGATCATTGAAGAGCGCGAAATCTTCACAATCGGCATATATACGATCGAGAACGACAATCTCGTCGTGGTACTGGACGAGAGTACTGTCCGATACTCCCGGGTATCGGACACGATAACTCCCGACTTTGATGGCGATGGTACCGTGGGTTTTTCCGACTTTCTGCAATTCGCGGCGCAGTTCGGGCTGAGCCAGGGAGATGCGGAGTATGACGCGCGGTACGATCTAGACCGCGACGGCGCCATCGGGTTCAGCGATTTTCTGATCTTCGCAGGCAGCTTCGGGCAGGGTTCGTGAGGCGCGGGCGCTGTGGTTCTTCCTGTCACCGCAGGGCTAACTTTGCGTCGGTCAACGATCGGGCGCTGTCCAGGACGCCCTGCAAAACCGTCTGGAAGTCGAGGCTTTCGTTGATGCGCAGGCACTTCCGTATCTCGCCTGGCCACGTTTCCAGGCTGTTTCGTGTCTTCTTCGGGACGACCTTTCAAGAGCGAGGCACCTCTTTCCGGATAGAAAAGGCAAAAGAGATGATGAAATCAAGGCGTGAACCCCTGTACGTCGTTGCGAAAGAGTGCGGTTTCAAGAATCAGGTCCGTTTTACAGAGGCCTTTCGCAGACTGGAGGAGATGCCTCCCAGAGAATATATGCAGACCCTGGACGCAAATATACGGAATGGGTGACTGATTGCTCGCATCTGAGCGCCCAGGAAAAACAAAGAACCCCACAAATAGGCGTTCACTGCGGGTAGCTTTTTTTTTAACGCAAGCAAAAACCTGCCATTATTTGTCGTATTCGACGTTCCGAATCTTAAACTGAACACCATTGTAACGCAAATTCAGAGTTGTAACTGAGCCATGAAATAAAACCGGATCGCCCCGTATCCGGTTAGCTATCCTATTTGTATTTTTTTAGCCCTGCTCAAGTAAGCAGGGCTTTTGTTATGGGACAAGCCTTGGTAGATCCTTTTGATTTTACCCAAGCTAAATTAGGCCTCAGGTTCTTACATCACATCCAATATGGCTTGAAGGTTCCTGTCTGCTGTCATCAGCAGTGTCCGGGGTGCACATGATGGGTGACGGCGGACCTGATCCCAATCTTCCTCTTCGACGATCCTCATGCGATTCTCACTCACGTTGGATATCCCGCCCTCACCCGCATACTTCCTATTTACCAGACCGTTTAGGCTCGTGCTCTGTCCCAGAAATAGATTGCCAAGATTCGACTGCCGATTCGCCCGGCTCGCATCCTTCGACAGGCTCAGGTACCGGCGCCTGAGCGAATCGACCTGCGCAAGGTCGGCGAGCGACGGCACGTCGACAAGCTTGCTTCGACAGGCTCAGCACAGGCAGCGCAAGCAACGCAGCGAGACGGGATGAATCGGCCTGCCTGTGCGTGCTGTCTCACGCACGCAGACTGGCGGATGAATGGTGACATATTTCAGGGACGGGACACTTGGTCACGCCCGTGCAGCATTTGATGGAGACTGATCCATCCGGAAAAATAGCAGTTTGTTTGGCCGGATATCAACGATATATTCGTGATACATAGTTGCTTCTCGCCTCGAGTCTGCAACCACAATAACTTCCCGCTTGCCGGCCAATTGCGAACAGGCCGGAGAAACCGCTGATCGTCGACCGCGAGAACCATACAACGTCCCCGCACAGGGGCGCAAAAGACCCGCGTAGTTTTCGCGAATCTGACCGATCGTGACAACAAACCGGAGCAAAACGCAATGAATAGATCTTGTCTGTCTAACCTTGTCCTTTTGTCGGTCTTCCTGATCTCGGGTGGAATTATGGGTTGTGGTGGCGGCAGGAAACTCTCCTTTCTGGTAACACGCCCGGCTGAAATCAACCTGAAGGATTTTGACAAGATCGCAATTGGCGAAATAAAGGGCTCGGGGAGCGGATTCGTCTCGAAACTCAGCGATCTCGGTAAATTTCTGCAGGGTGTAGAATCCAAAGACACATGGATCCAGCGATTCTCCGCTGAGATGGCGCAGGCTCTCACTCATTCCCGGCGATTTGAACTGCTGGACTACGAGAGCCTGAAGATCGGACAGGACCGGAACAGCGTGATCGGGAACGTCGTCCTCATCTCGGGCGGTATTCTGGCGTACGACTACGACGAGGAGGAAATCAACGAGGACGTTGAGCATAAGAACAAAAAGACCGGAAAAAAATCCATCAAGCGGGAATACTACCGCAGAGGAACGGCACGCGTGGAAGTTCAACTGCGAATCGCGGATTTGCGCACGTCGAGGATCTTGGCCAGCAGGAAATTTTCCGAACGTGAGACTAGAAAGACATCCGGAAAGACTTCAGACCGCGCACGTATCGACAATGCCGATCGCAGGCGACTCTTCGCGGCTTGCCGAGCCGGAATTGTGCGGTCTTTCGTGCGGATGATCGTGCCGTATACCGAGCGCGTGTATGTCTCGTTTGAAACCGACAAGGAAATGCCTGAATTGGAACGCGGCTTCAGAATGGTCGACGGGGGCAATTGGGATGCCGCGCTCAACATCTTTCAGGAAGCAACGGAGACCTATTCCAATTCCCCGGCAGTCCATAAGGCATATTACAATCTTGGACTGAGCTATATGTATACCGATCAGTTCGACCAGGCGCGAACCGCATTGCAGGAAGCCTATGCCAGGAAGTCCAGCGGGAAATACCGGAATGCCATATTGGAATTGAACGAACGCGTTCAAGAGAAACGCCGGCTCGACGAGCAGACGAGGACCGATCAAGGGACCGGGGAAAATGCGGAAACGGTGAAGAAGCAATAAAGGCCAAAGTCTTGGAACAGAGACATCCTCCTATTGAAGTCCTATTGACGCCAGGATAACTTGACAGTACCACATATCTCCCCTCGTTACTTCCCCCTTGAGGGGGGATCGGCGAGGTCCACGGCCTCCGCGTCTGCGCCTCGTCTCGCCGTCGTGAGTGGGAAGGAAGCTTATCTTTGATAGTTCACTACTGAGGGAGGATCGAGTAGATGCCCGTCACCAGAAGACAGTTCCTGAAGTCATCGGCCGCCGTCACGTTGGGATTCCAAGGGCTGCAGCTCCACGTGGTCTGGGGGCTGGCCCCCGAGGAGGGGATCGCCGCGGGCTACGGCCCCATGCGACCGGACCCGGGCGGGATCGTCGACCTGCCCGCGGGCTTCACCTACCGGGTGATCTCCCGCACCGGCGTCGAGATGGACGATGGCCTGCGAGTGCCGGGGCTGCCCGACGCCATGGCCGCCTTTCCCGGGGCGGAGGGACGGACCCTGCTGGTCTGCAACCACGAACTCACTGCGGGGGCCCGCAAGGTCGGCGCCTACGGCGATGAGAACGAGCGTCTCGGCAAGCTGCCGCGCGAGCGGTTCTACGACTGGGGCCGCGGCGATCCGCCGCAGGGAGGGACGACGACCTTCGTGCTCGGCCCCGCCGGTGAGCTGGAGAAACATTACCTCAGCCTCGCCGGCACCGTGCGCAACTGCGCCGGCGGCCTCACCCCCTGGGGAAGCTGGATCACCTGCGAGGAGACGACCCAGCGCGCCGACGACAACCACGAACAGGACCACGGGTACAACTTCGAGGTCCCGGCGGGCCCGGCCACGGGGCCGGTGGAGCCGGTGGCCCTGAAGGCGATGGGCCGCTTCAACCACGAGGCCGTGGCCGTCCATCCGGCGACGGGCATCGTCTATCAGACCGAGGACGCCGGCGACGGTCTCATCTACCGCTACCTGCCCGACGAGCCCGGACGTCTCGCGGCCGGTGGCCGGCTGCAGGCGCTCATGGCCCTCGACCGGCCGAGCCTGGACACGTCCAACCACAAGTCGCAGACCGTCGCTCCCGGGGACCGCCTGGCCGCGGCCTGGGTCGACATCGAGGACGTGGAGTCCCCGGACAATGACCTGCGCAACCAGGGATTCGACAAGGGCGCCGCCCGCTTCGCCCGCGGCGAGGGCATGTGGTACGGCCGGGAGGCCGTCTACTTCGCATGCACCAGCGGCGGCAAGGAGAAGAAGGGGCAGGTGTGGCGCTACGAGCCAAGCCCCAGCGAGGGGACGCCCGACGAGACGGCCTCGCCCGGGACCCTGGAACTGTTCATCGAGCCCAACGACGGCAACCTGGTGGAGAACTGCGACAACCTGACGGTGGCGCCCTGGGGCGACCTCGTGCTCTGCGAGGACGGCGGCGGGGACAACCACCTGGTGGGGGTCACTCCGGAGGGGCGGATCTACAAGCTCGGCCGCAACGCCTTCAACGAGTCCGAGTTCGCCGGCGCCACGTTCTCGCCCGACGGCCGCACGCTCTACGCCAACATCCAGTCTCCCGGGATCACCCTGGCCATCACCGGGCCCTGGACGGGCTGAGCCGAGGCCTCAGTCAAGTCCCTGGCGCCGTAGGTGAGGCGGTCCGCCCGGACCGTGTCATTCTGTTCGGATCACGCGCCCCGGGGCGACTACAGCCCGGATTCTCCAAACGCTTCTAACCGATCATCCATCAAATAAAAGGGTCGAAGCCACGCGCCTCGACCCTTTTTGTTTGTCTAAGCACCGTTTTCAGCATTGCGCCAACACCCTGAGGAACTTTGCCTGAAGGCGGGGCGGACATTCCTGTCTGCCCGCCTCAACGTCGTTCTGCCGGCATGGGCACTCAAGAGAGGATCTCGCCGCCGAAACCCAGCAGACAGTATCCGATGTCCCACGCATCCGTGCACATAGGACAGTTAGGGCAGGTTTGAAACCTGCCCCTACGGTTCGCACGTCGAAACGCGACGGTGGGGGGTCCCCACCATCGAATCTATCCTCCCATTCGACATATCGTAATTGTTGGAATCCAGGACAAATTACGGACGATTCGACAAACAAACTGCGTTGAACGCCGGTTTCACATTGCGTACCATTACTGGACACAATATACCCGATAACGAAGTCGACATCCGTAACTGAGGCGGTTGCAGTAATGTAACTCGGCATACGGGTTCCGTCAGACTGAATGGGTCTGAGTAGAAATCCGGTAGTCACGAACACGATGGATCGAATGATGACTTCCTCGAAAGACAGAATGTGTATTGCCGCCCTCATGCTGCTGGCATTCGTATGTCACGCCGCGACAGGTTCCAATGCAAACGACGGCGACGCGACGGCACTTGCGATCAGCGTCAACGCCGCCGACGATTCCGCGTCCATTCCGGACTTTGACGGCGACGGGACGATCGGATTTGGCGATTTTTTGATCTTCGCTGGCGTGTTCGGTGCGCGCCAGGGTGATGAGAAGTACGAAGGGAAGTATGATCTGAACGGCGACGGCGAGATTGGGTTTTCGGACTTTTTGATCTTTGCGGAGAACTTCGGCAAGGAGGCGCCTTCACCGGTCGTCGCCAACCCCGACGCCAACCTGAGGGCGGCGATCGAGGCTGCCTTGAACAAGGAAAGCGGAGCACCGATCATACAGGCTGAAATGGCGACCTTGGATAGTCTTGCAGCCAGCGATGCGGAAATCACCGACCTGACCGGGCTGGAGTCTGCCGTCAACCTGACATACCTGAGCCTTAATGACAACGACATTACAGACATCCCGGCACTATCGGAATTGACGATACTGGAGCGTTTGTGGCTTTCGAACAACCGAATTGAAGATATCTCGGCGCTGGCCAAATTGACCAACCTGACAGAGCTGTGGCTCTGGAATAACCAAATCGAGGACATATCGACACTTGCGAACCTGACCGGGCTGACACAGCTGAGTCTTGGTCGCAACATGATTACTGACATCTCGGCGCTTTCAGGCTTGATAAATCTGAATACGTTAATCCTTCGGAGTAACCGAATATCTGATCTGGCCCCCCTGGCGGCGAACAAGGGACTGGCCAGGGGTGTTACCGTCGATGTCACAGACAACCCACTGAATGCTACATCCGAAAGCACGCACATTCCTGCGCTCCAGGCCCGGGGCGTGAGTGTTTCCTTTACCCCCTCCCCAACTGTCTCGATCCCCGACGCCAATCTGCGGGCGGCGATCGAGGCTGCCCTGAACAAGGCCAGCGGCGCGCCGATCACACAGGCTGAAATGGCTACATTGGATAGTCTAGTGTCGACCGCTTATGGGAGGGAGGGTATACGGTCTCTGTCCGGGATAGAGTCTGCCACCAACGTGTGGAAATTGAACTTAAGAAACAACTCCATCACGGACATCTCGGCTCTGGCTGGCTTGAACAACCTGACTTATCTGAGGCTTGGTGGTAACGAACTCACGGACATCTCGCCACTGGCAGGCCTGACCAACCTAACATGGCTGGATCTTGAGAGAAACGACATCACGGACGTGGCGCCGCTCTCGGGCTTGAGCAAGCTTACTCGTCTGGATCTTTGGTCCAACCGGATCAGGGACATCTCGCCGCTGGCAGGCCTGACCAACCTTACAGAGCTGGGGGTTGGGGCTAACCACCTCGCGGACGTGTCGGCGTTGGCAGGCTTGACCAACCTGAGAACGCTGTGGCTTGCCGCAAACAACATTACGGACATCTCGCCGCTGGCAGGCTTGACCAACCTGAGAACGCTGTGGCTTAGGGATAACGAACTCACGGACATCTCGCCACTGGCAGGCCTGACCAAGCTGAGAAGGCTGTCGCTTAGCGAAAACAACATCACGGACATCTCGCCGCTGGCGGGTTTGACCGGGATACAGCAGCTCAACCTTGGGTTCAACCCCATCGTGGACATTTCGGCGCTATCGGGCTTGACCCGCATGGGCGAGCTAAACCTTGAGGCCACCGACATCACGGATATTTCGGCGCTGGCAGCCCTGACCGGGATGTATGGGCAGCTCGACCTTGGGTTCAACTTCATCTCGGACATTTCGGCGCTATCGGGCTTGACCAACCTACGGGAATTGGACCTTCGGGGAAACCCCCTGGGCGACTCCTCCATCGACGTTCACATTCCCTTTCACGAACGCAACGGGGCTACGGTTACCTTCAACTCGCTGCGCGAGGGCGACTTCGACATCGAACTCGTCTTCCTCGACTCGTTCACTGAGCGCCACAAGAGGGTGTTCCAATTCGCGGCCCGGCGGTGGATGTCGGCAATTACGGAGGACCTGCCGGACTATGAATTTACGCAAGGCTGGTCTGGGCGGTGCGGCAGTCAGTCGTATGAGATCTCCGCTGGCGAGCGCATCGACGACCTCCGGATCTATGTGATCAGCTTCGATCAAGAAACCTTTAAGGATGAAGGATATCCCTCTGCCGCGTGGGGTGGTCCAGATCTGCAGCGAGACGAGACCCACCTGCCCGTCGTAGGATGTATGGGGTTTGGTTTTTTTTCCGTTGGGGGGGTGTTAGTGGACGTAGGTCTCCACGAGGTGGGGCACGTCTTGGGTTTTACCAGTTCGGTATGGAGCAAATTCGGCCTCTACCAGAACCCGCCGGGTGGCGACGAGCACTTCAACGGTCCGTTGGCGATCGCCGCCTTTGACGACGCGGGCGGACGGGGTTACACCGATGCGAAGGTACCGGTGGAATTCGGGTTCCACTGGAGGGGGTCCGTGCTCGAAGCCGAACTCATGGGGCGGATGCAGCTATGGCGGCCGTCCGGTGCGGCGCTGAGCGCGATCACGGTGCAGTCCTTCGCGGATCTCGGCTATGGCGTGGATGTCTCTCAGGCCGATGCCTACACCCTGCCCCGGACCACTTCAGGCGCAAAGGTCGCCGTGTCCACCCCCGCCGTTCCGGGCTTTGACGCAAACGTCTTCCGGCCGGACGTCTATACCTTGCCCGTCACCGACCCTCACTGGCAGGGCGGGACCTCGGGTCGCGCGCCCTTGCCTCGCGGAAACGGCCGGACGGGTCCTATGGACAGCGCGGAACGCGTATGGGGCCGCGGCATCACGTTCGATCTTCCAGATCGCCGGCAGATATGGCGCACGGGTTCGCCTAGCTTCGCCGAGCCAAAGCTCACCTGCGGTGGCGGGCTGATGAATGAACCGATCTACGTGGTTGATCCGCAAGGGCGTATCGTTCGAACCATAAACCGATGATACGTGACGTTCTTCCGTCGGTCCCACCTGTTTCCCCAAATTCACGTAGTTGGTCGTAATTTGACCATTCTCCTCTCGATGGTCCAACAGGGAGGACGGAAAACGGCCGTGCGACGTGGAAAGTCTACGTTTACCATGCCAAAGTTCCCAACACTCAAGGCACCCGACCCGAAAGCCTGCGCCGTGGCTCGCGTGGTTGCCGAGGCGGTCCGCCCGGACCGGGTCATTCTGTTCGGCTCGCGCGCCCGCGGCGACTACAGCCCGGATTCGGCAAACGCTTCTAACCGATCATCCATCGAATAATTGGGTCGAAGCCACGCGCCTCGACCCTTTTTGTTTGTCTAAGCACCGTTTTCAGCATTGCGCCAAAGCGGCTTCACTACGTTCAGCCACTGCCGAAGCTGTATGACTCCAGGATGCGCCTCGAAATCATCCGTGAAATAGTCCCTCACATGTACGCCAACGCCCTGAGGAAACTTGCCTGAAGGTGAGGCGGACATTCCTGTCTGCCCGCCTCAACGTCGTTCTGCCGGCATGGACACTCAAGAGAAGATCTCGACGCCGAAACCCAACGGACAGTATCCGATGTCGCACGGCTTCCGTGGACATCGGACAGTTAGGGCAAGTTTGAAACCTGCCCCTACAGTTCGGACGTCGCAACGCACCTACGGGGATTTCCCTCCATCGAATCTATCCCCCTATTCCACATATCGAAATTAGTGGAATCCAGGACAAATCCTGGAAGCTTCGCTAAATATCCGGTCTTGAACGTTGGTCTCGTTTTGCGTACCATTGCGTGATCCCAATAATCCCGTTGCGGGAATGACATCCGTGACCTGTGAGTCGACCCATGGTGAGACATCTTCCCGGCGGCGTTTGGTGCATCGGCCCATGGGCTTCTAATGGATAGTCAGAAGATTTGGATATCACGAAAAGGCGGGCACGAATGATGACTTCCTCGAAAGGCAGAATGTGTTTTGCCGCCCTGGCGCTGCTGGCATCTGTATGTCACGCCGCTGTGGGTTCCGATGCAAGCGATGGCGATGTGTCAGCATTTGCGATCAGCGTCGATGCCAACGGCGACGATACCGCGTCCATTCCGGACTTTGACGGCGACGGGACGATCGGCTTTGGCGATTTCTTGATCTTTGCGGGCGTGTTCGGTGCGAGCCAGGGTGACGAGAAGTACGACGCCACGTTTGATTTGAACGGGGATGGCGAGATCGGGTTCGCGGACTTTCTGATCTTTGCCCAGAACTTTGGGAAGGAAGTGCTGTCTCTCGACTTTACCAGGCAGCAGATTTACAATGATAATGTATTCGTCCTACCCGTATCAGAAAACCTGACAACCCTTTGGACGCGGTCCGGGAATTATCCGCCGTTGAAGGAATACTCGGCGCGTTTCTATGAGCATTTTAACGACGAGTTCGATTTTCTGGTTTTCTTCGCCAATCTACGACGTCGGGAAATCGAAACGTATCCTGAATCTTTCGATGGGGGCTTTTATTCCGCTGCGAAGAACGATGTTCAAGGTATCGGACAAGGAACTTTCTCCAACAATAGCAGTTGGAGGTCGGCAGGGAAACTCCAAGGTGTGATTTTCTTTTCTGTCTATGAGCTCTGGGATCTTGGGTATTCAGACTTTCGCAGCGGTACCCTCCATCACGAGTTGATGCATCGATGGGCGGCTTACCTCGGTAAGCCGCTATCGGACGGACATTGGAACGATGCCTCGAATATTAGAGGATCTCTTGGTGGTGTGTTTACCTCTGACTTTGAAGAGATAGTTGACCTTGGTGGAGGCCGTTACACTGGCGCCAAAGACCCGGTCGACCCCATGGAACGACCTTACCCTCCTCTCGAACTGTACCTGGCAGGTTTCATACCGCCTGAGGAGGTCCCTGATATTTGGGTTGGAGTCGATAGGGAGTGGCTATTTGACGAATCCGGCAATCTTCTCAGGGACGAGAACGGGGACCGCATTTTTTCCGCGCGTGAGATAAAGAGATTCACTATAGAAGACATCATTGCCAAACATGGACCGCGCGTTCCAGACCAATTGCAATCTCAGAAGGACTTTCGCGCGGCGGTAATATTACTGGTTAGCGAGGACTACCCCGCGACCCGAAAGATACTGGAAAGTGTAAGCGACGATGCATCATGGTTCTGCCACATAGGTGAGGACGAATTGGAGAAAAATGGCTGGCTGCAATGGAATTTCTACGAGGCAACCGGCGGCCGGGGCACGATAACGATGGACGGCCTGTCGCGGTTTAGACGCAGTGCTGGCGCAAATAAACCGGCGGTGAATTCGTTCGGAACGCCTCCACCACCCATTGTGGATCACTTGGAAACGGGGATCGTTCACGAAGATGCTGAAAGAACACTGAGAACTACTCCAGTAGAAGTAGAAGAACCGTGATGGGTCCTGTGATCGGTGGGTGAGCGAATCGTCAGTCCGAAAGGCCACTGATGTCTCAGGATTCCCGGCCAGACAACGGGGCGAGCGAACCGAGACGCGAAAACATGTAGCCCCATATCGCGCAACGCATCGGAACGATCGCATTACGAAGAGAAGGGTCGAAGCCGCTCACGTGCGCTTCGACCCTTCTTGTTTGTCTAAGCACCGTTTCCAGCGACTGCGCCAAAGCGGCTTCACTACGTTCAGCCACGGCCGAAACTGTATGACTCCACGATGCGCCTCAGAATCATCCGCGAAATGCGTCCATACCGCCTTCGCCTATACTATCATGCTGAGGAAGCCGTCAGACTTCCTCGATATTCGATCAAGCACCAGCACATCAACGTCACTCCCCCCTTGAGGGGGAGTCGGCAAGCCAAGGGCGCCAGCCCGCAAGCGCGCCGGTGGGGGGGGGCACGCCGGCGGCGAGGCGGACGCGCCAGTGACAGTCCGCCCGTGCCGGAGAAATCTCGTGCACGGCAGTCAGGTGTGTATACTGAAACGGAAAAAGTAGATTAAAGCGTAAATATTACTAATTTATATGAGAATGCAAATTAATTAATATCTTGTGGCTCCCGCGCTTTACCCATATATTCCGAGTCATACGAAAAGGCGCTGTCGTTCAACATTTATAGCCCGACCCGACATTCAGAAGGAAACCGTCGGTTCCCAGACCGGCCCTACGAGAATCGATGGTTCTCGGGAAAGAAGCCGGGCGGCGATACGGTGTGTCGTGCCGTTTGTTGAGCCCGGATGCGCCGGCATCTTGCCTGCGCCGGTCGGGGGCCTCCGTACGTTTCTGCGGCGCGTCGGCTACGGATTACTGTCGAATCGAGGTTTGTCGGAATAGCAGGAGCGATCTGTCAACAGAAATAGCCAGGAGACCGGTAAATGCCATCGCGAATTGGAATTTTGTTCAGTGCCGCCCTCGTGTTGCTGGCATCTGTATGTCACGCCGCTATGGGTTCCGATGCAAGCGATGGCGATGTGTCAGCACTTGCGATTAGGGTCGATACGAACGGCGACGATACCGCGTCTAGTCTGGACTTTGACGGCGACGGGACGATCGGCTTTGGCGATTTCGTGAAGTTTGCGGCAAAGTTCGGCCTGGGACAGGGCGATGACGGATATGACGCTCAGTACGATCTGAATGGCGATGGCGAGATCGGGTTTTCGGACTTCGTGATCTTTGCGCAGTTCTTCGGTACCGAGGTTTCTTCACTGGTCTACATCCCCGACGCCAAACTCCGGGCGGCGATCGAGGCGGCATTGGGCAAGACCGATGCCGCGCCGATCACACAGGCTGAAATGGCGACGCTGACGGACCTCGAGGCACGAAACAAGAATATTCGCGATCTGACCGGGCTTGAATTTGCAACCAGCCTGACACGGTTAGATCTTCGGTCGGTTTGGGTACCAACCGGGGCTGACTACAACCGAATATCCAACCTCCTACCACTATCGGGATTGACCAACCTGAGATACCTCGACCTCTTTTCGAACGACATAACAGACGTGTCGGCCCTATCGGGCTTGACCAACCTGACACACCTGCGCCTTGGCTGGAACGAAGACATCACGGACATATCGGCGCTTGCCGGCTTATCCAACCTGAAGCGGCTAGGGCTTTTAGCTCTCAAGATCACGGACATATCGGCGCTTGCTGGCTTAACCAACCTAGAACGGCTAGACCTTCGGCAGACTGGGATCACGGACATCTCGGCGCTTGCCGGCTTGACGAGACTTCAATTGCTGCAGCTTGATAACACCAAGATCACGGACATATCGGCGCTTGCCGGCTTAACCAAACTGAAAACGCTGAGCCTTTATTACTGCGCCGACGTTTCCGACTCGGACATCTCGGTGCTGTCAGGCTTAACCAACCTGGAATCGCTGCACCTTTCGGGCACCAATATCATGGACATCTCGGTTCTTGCCGGCTTAACCAAACTGAAAACGCTGGGGATAAGTTTCATCAACATCTCGGATATCTCGGTTCTTGCCGGCTTAACCAAACTGGAATGGCTGGCGATGGAAGGGCTCACCAACGTTTCGGACATCTCAGTGTTGTCAGGCTTAACCAACCTGAAAGAGCTGTATCTTATGAAAACCAACATCACGGACATCTCGGCGCTTGCCGTCTTAACCAAACTGGAAATACTCGCCCTTGATGGGACCGGGATCACGGATATCTCGGCGCTTTCCCCCTTGCACAGTTTGGAGTTCCTGAATCTTAGCTTCAATAACATCTCGGATATCTCGCCGCTTTCGGGCTTGACCAACCTTAAATGGCTGGATCTTCGGGGCAATCCTCTCAGCGACACCTCCATCGCCGAGCATGTTTCCTACCTTGAAGACAGCGGGGTTGAGGTACTCTTCGACTCGTTCCGAAAGGGTGACTTCGACATTGATCTCGTCTTCACCGACGCCTTCACTGATAATCAGCAGAACGTGCTCCAATACGTAACCCGGCGCTGGATGGCGGTCATTTCGGAGGACCTGCCGGACTATGAATTTACCCAGGGCTGGTCGGGTCAGTGCGGCGATCATTCGTATACGATCCCCTCCGGGGAGCGGATAGACGACCTGCGGATCTATATGACCACCTTCGACGACAACCCAGATGCCGTTGGGTGGGGTGGACCGAGTTTGTTGCGCGACGAGACCCATCTGCCGGTCTTGGGATGCATGGCTTTCGACCTTAAACGGGCTAATCTTCTGATTACAGGACTCCATGAGGTGGGGCACGTTCTGGGGTTCGGGCCGATCTGGGACGAGCTCGGCTTCTACCAGAACCCGCCGGATGGCGACCAGCACTTCAACGGGCCGCTGGCAATTGCCGCGTTTGACGACGCGGGCGGATGGAACTATACAGGCAAGAAGGTGCCGGTGGACGGGGGGCACTGGAGGTTGCCCGTGCTCGAAGGCGAACTCATGGGACCGTCTGGCGGAGGGGCGCTGAGCGCAATCACGGTCCAGTCTTTCGCCGATCTCGGCTACGGCGTGGATGTGACCCAGGTGGACCCGTTTACCCTGCCCGGTGCCACTCAGGCAAGCGCAAAGATCGAACTTGCGCAACCCTCAGTCACCGTTCCCGGTTTCGATATCACTTGGGCATATCATGACGTCCTTCCCGGCGCCGAACGGTACGGACAAGGTAGAATAGTCAGTGACCTTCCGTCGATCGTCGGAGACGGCCGCCGGACGGGTCTGCTGGAAAGCGCTGAACGGTTTTGGGGCCGTGGCATTAATGTCAATCTTTTGGAAAACCGACAGATGCGGCGCGAAGGATCGCCCGTTGGCGTGGAACCTGAACTCACGTGCGGTGCCGGTCTAATGAATGAACCCATCTATGTGGTTGACCCGCTGGGCCATATCGTTCGTACCGTTAGCCCGTGAATCACGCTCGCTTTTGCTTCGAGAATCCCCGATCACGCCCCACATAATACCGAGACCCAGTTCCAGAAAAACAAACACGACAAATAGACCATACATCAAGATCAAAGGGTCGAAGCCGCACACGCGCGCCTCGACCCTTCTTGTTTGTCTAAGCGCCGTTTCCAGCGACTGCGCCAACGCGGCTTCACTACGTTCAGCCACGGCCGAAACTGCATGACTCCACGATGCGCCTCAGAATCATCCGCGAAATGCGTCCATACCGCCTTCGCCCAAAATATCATGCTGGGGAAGCCGTCAGGCTTCCTCGATATTCGATCAAGCACCAGCACATCAACATCACTCCCCCCTTGAGGGGGAGTCGGCAAGCCAAGGGCGCCAGCCCGCAACCGCGCCGGTGGGGGGCACGCCGGCGGCGAGGCGGACGCGCCAGTGACAGTCCGCCCGTGCCGGAGAAATCTCGTGCACGGCAGTCAGGTGTGTATACAGAAACGGAAAAAGTAAATTAAAGCGTAAATATTACTAATTTATATGAGAATGTGAATTAATTAATATCTTGTGTATCCCGCGCTTTACCCATATATTCCGAGTCATACGAAAAGGCGCTGTCGTTCAACATTTATAGCCCGACCCGACATTCAGAAGGAAACCGTCGGTTCCCAGACCGGCCTCACGAGAATCGATGGTTCTCGGGAAAGAAGCCGGGCGGCGATACGGTGTGTCGTGCCGTTTGTTGAGCCCGGATGCGCTGGCATCTTGCCTGCGCCGGTCGGGGGCCTCCGTACGTTTCTGCGGCGCGTCGGCTACGGATTACTGTCGAATCGAGGTTTGTCGGAATAGCAGGAGCGATCTGTCAACAGAAATAGCCAGGAGACCGGTAAATGCCATCGCGAATTGGAATTTTGTTCAGTGCCGCCCTCGTGTTGCTGGCATCTGTATGTCACGCCGCTATGGGTTCCGATGCAAGCGATGGCGATGTGTCAGCACTTGCGATTAGGGTCGATACGAACGGCGACGATACCGCGTCTAGTCCGGACTTTGACGGCGACGGAACGATCGGCTTCGGCGATTTCGTGATCTTCGCTGGGGTGTTCGGAGCGCGACAGGGTGACGAGAAGTACGAAGCCACGCATGATCTGAATGGCGATGGCGAGATCGGCTTTAGCGATTTTGTGATCTTCGCGCAGAACTTCGGCAAAGATGTCCCTTCGCCGGTCGTCGCGATTCCGGATGCAAACCTGAGGGCGGCTATTGAGTGGCCCTGGGAAAGGCCAGCCGCACGCAGATCACACAGGCTGAAATGAAGACTCTGACCACGCTTGTGGCGGAAGCAGCGGACATAAGCGATTTGACTGGTCTGGAGTATGCCAACAACCTGAGAGAGCTGGATCTTAACTACAACCCCATCACGGATTTATCGCCGTTGGCGGGCTCGACTAACCTGACTAGCCTGGATGTTACTTGCCGTGTCCTCGCAGATATATCACCGCTGTCAGGCTTGACCCAGCTGACACGGTTGAATCTTGGGAATAACAAAATTACAGAATTTTCATCGTTGTCAGGCTTGACCAACCTGAAATGGCTGAATATTGCCCGTAACCCCATCACGGATATATCGCCGTTGGCAGGCTTGACCAACCTAAACTACTTGAACCTCAGGGACAACAGTCTAACGGATATATCGCCGCTGGCAGGCTTGACCAACCTGAGAGAGTGGTTGGATCTTGCAGGCAATAACCTCACGGATATATCGCCGTTGGCGGGCTTGACCAACCTGGCCTACTTGGATCTCAGGGACAACAGTCTCACGGATATATCGGCGTTGTCAGACTTGACCAACCTTCGAAGCCTGTACATTGGGTTCAACAACATCACGGATATATCGCCGTTGTCGAGCTTGACCAGCCTCTTCCATTTGTATTTTGGGGCAAACAAACTCACAAGTATGTCGCCGCTGTCAGGCATGATCCAACTGAGACAGTTAAATCTTGGGAATAACAAAATTACAAATATATCGGTGCTGTCAGGCTTGACCAGGCTGACAGACGTGAACCTTGGGTTCAACAACATCACAGAGGTACCGTCGCTGTCAGGCTTGACCCAGCTGAGACGCTTGGATCTTGGGTTCAACAACATCACGGATATATCGTCGTTGTTAGGCTTGACCAGCCGGCTATACCTGGATCTTCGCGCCAATCCCCTGAGCCTTTCCTCGATCAACGATCATATTCCTGCACTTGAAAACAGCGGCGTTGTGGTACTATTCGACTCGTTTCACGAGGGCGACTTCGACATCGAACTCGTTTTCCTCGGCCACTTCCCGGAATCCCAGAAGGAAGTTATCCAATACGCAGCCCGGCGTTGGATGTCAGTCATTGTGGAAGATCTACCAGACTATACATTGACTCAAGGCTGGTCGGGTACGTGCGGCGATCAGTCGATTGCAATCCCCTCCGGGGAGCGGATAGACGACCTGCGGATCTATGCGATCGGCGACAACGAGCACTATGCGCTTGGGTGGGGCGGGCCACGTTTGTCGCGCGAGACCACCCATCTACCGGTCGTTGGATGTATGGCGTTCAACTTAAATCGACGTACTAATCTGCTGGATACAGGACTCCACGAAATAGGGCACGTTCTGGGGTTCGGGACCATCTGGGGCGAACTCGGCTTGCTTCAGGATCGGGAGGGCGACACGCACTTCAACGGTCCGCTGGCTGTCGCCGCGTTCGACGACGCGGGCGGAAGGGATTACGCGGGGGCGAAGGTGCCGGTGGGGCAGGATGGGGACCACTGGAGGTCGGGCGTGCCCATGCTTTTTCACCATCGCGAACTTATGTTGCCGGCTTGGGGAGAGTTGCTGGGCGCCATCACGGTGCAGTCCCTGGCCGATCTCGGCTACGGTGTGGATGTCACTCAGGCTGATCCATATATCCTGCCCGGTGCCGCAAGCAAGGCAGTCGTGAAGGACGCCGTTTCAGCGCCTTCCATTCTCGGTGACGACCGAACGTGGCAATTTGAAGGTGCCGAACGCATCTTGGGCCGGCGCGTAACGTTCGATCTTCCGGATAACCAACGGACATGGGGAGGAGGTTCGCCTTCTCACGCGGAGCCTGACCTGACTTGCGGCGCCGGGCAGATGAATGAACCGATCTACGTTGTTGATCCGCAAGGGCGTATCGTTCGAACCATAAACCGATGATACGTGACGTTCTTCCGTCGGTCCCACCTGTTTCCCCAAATTCACGTAGTTGGTCGTAATTTGACCATTCTCCTCTCGATGGTCCGACCGGGAGGACGGAAAACAGCCGTGCGACGCGGTAGGTCTACGTTCACCATGCCAAGGCTCACAACTCATTGGGCACCGGACCCGAAAGCCTGCGCCGTCGCCCGCGCCGTAGGTGAGGCGGTCCGCCCGGACCGGGTCATCCTGTTCGGCTCGCGCGCCCGCGGCGACTACAGCCCGGAATCTCCAAACGCTTCTAACCGATCATCCATCAAATAAAAGGGTCGAAGTCTCGCGGCTCGACCCTTTTTGTTTGTCTACGCACCGTTTTCAGCATTGCGCCAACACCCTGAGGAACTTTGCCTGAAGGTGGGGCGGACATTCCTGTCTGCCCGCCTCAACGTCGTTCTGCCGGCATCGACACTCAAGAGAGGATCTCGCCGCCGAAACCCAGCAGACAGTATCCGATGTCCCACGCATCCGTGCACATTGGACAGTCAGGGCAGGTTTGAAACCTGCCCCTACGGTTCGCACGTCGAAACGCGACGGTGCGGGGGCCCCACCATCGAATCTATCCTCCCATTCGACATATCGTAATTGGCGGAACCCAGGACAAATTACGGACGATTCGACAAACAAACTGCGTTGAACGCCGGTTTCACATTGCGTACCATTACTGGACACAATATACCCGATAACGAAGTCGACATCCGTAACTGAGGCGGTTGCAGTAATGTAACTCGGCATACGGGTTCCGTCAGATTAAATGGGTCTGAGTAGAAATCCGGTAGTCACGATCAGGATGGATCGAATGATGACTTCCTCGAAAGGCCTAATCTATCTTGCCGCCCTGGCGCTGCTGGCATTCGTATGTCACGCCGCTGTGGGTTCCGATGCAAGCGATGGCGATGTGTCAGCACTTGCGATCAGCGTCGATGCCAACGGCGACGATACCGCGTCCATACCAGACTTTGACGGCGACGGGACGATTGGCTTCGGCGACTTTCTGATCTTCGCGGGCGTTTTCGGGCAAAGTCTGGGTGATGAGAAGTACGAAAACCGGGTTGATCTGGATGACGATGGCGAGATTGGATTTTCGGACTTCGTGATCTTCGCTGAAAACTTCGGCAAAGAGGTACCGTCTCCGGTCGTCACGATCCCCGATGCCAACCTGCTTGCGGCGATCTTGGCCGCTCTTGGCAAAGCCACCGGCGCGCCGATCACACAGGCTGACATGGCAACGTTGGACAGTCTCGAGGCCAACGACGCCGACATCAGCGTTCTGGCCGGGCTGGAGTCGGCTGTCAACCTTTCGCGACTGGAGCTTTTTGCTAACTCCATCACGGATGTATCGGTGCTGACAGGCTTGGCCAACCTTGAAAAGCTGGTTCTTTGGGGCAATAGAATCAGGGACATCTCGCCTCTATCCGGCTTGACCAATCTGGTAGAGCTGTGGCTTGATCAAAACAACGTTACGGACATCTCGCCGCTTGCCCGCTTGACCAACCTGACAAGCCTGAGTGTTGGTCGCAACAACATTACGGATCTCTCGGTGCTGTCCAACTTGCCCGATCTTACACACTTGAGGCTTATCGCAACCAACATGAGGGATGTAACGCCGCTCTCCGGCTTGGCCAATTTGACATCGTTGGTGCTCTCCCACAACCAGATCTCGGATATCTCGCCGCTGGCAGGATTGACCAACCTGACAGAACTGAACTTTTATGAAAACCGGATTGAGGATATCTCGGTGCTTTCGGGATTGAGCAACCTGACGGAGCTGGGGCTTAGTCTCAACAACGTCTCGGACATTTCGGCGCTTTCCGGGCTGTTCAACCTGACGGAGCTGTGGCTAAATGACAACAACATCACGAATATCTCGCCCTTGGCAGGCTTGATTAACCTGACTTGGCTAAATCTTGCCTTCAACACCATCGCGGACATCTCGGCACTGTCGGGATTGAGCAAACTGATGGAGTTGAATCTTGCGGGTAACCGCATCATGGACACCTCGGCGCTTTCCGGCTTGACCAACCTGCGCAATCTGGATCTTCGGGGCAATCCCCACGAAACGTTACCCAAGGGCGACTACGACATCGAATTCGTCTTTCTCGACAACTTCACTGAATCCCAGAAGCAGGTACTCCAATATGTTGCCCGGCGCTGGATGGCGGTTATTCGCGACGACCTCCCGGATTATGTGTTTTCCGGCGGCTGGTCCGGACAGTGCGGTAAACAGACGTATGAGATTCCTGCCGGGGAGCGGATTGACGACCTGCGGATCTACATAAACACGTTCCAAGGACCATCAGCGCGCGGGTACGTCGGGTACGGCGGTCCAAGTCTGTTGCGCGAGGAGTCCCATCTGCCCGTCGTCGGATGCATGGCGTTCGATTTAAGCCACGCCAATTTGCTGATTACAGGACTCCACGAGATCGGGCACGTTCTAGGGTTTGCGAGCGAGGTATGGAACGAGTTCAGCTTCTACCAGAATCCACCAAATGGCGACACGCACTTCAACGGACCATTGGCGACTGCCGCTTTCGACAACGCAGGCGGACGAGACTACAAGAATGCGAAAGTGCCGTTACAGACAGATGAGTCACACTGGAGGTGAGGCGTGTTCGGAGGCGAACTCATGACGCCGACTGGCACGGGGGCGCTAAGCTTGATCACGGTGCAGTCCCTGGCCGACCTCGGCTACGGTGTGGATGTCACTCAGGCTGATCCATATATCCTGCCTAGCGCTACTCAGGTGACCGCTAAGATCGCCGGTGGCTTTCCGTCGATCGTCGGAGATGACGGCCTGACGGGTCTGCTGGAAAGCGCTGAACGGTTTTGGGGCCGTGGCGTTAATGTCAATCTTTGGGAAAACCGACAGATGCGGCGCGAAGGATCGCCCGCTTTCGCGGAGCCCGAGCTGACGTGCGGCGCCGGGCTAATGAATGAACCCATCTACGTGGTTGACAAGCAGGGACGTGTCGTCGGCACCGTAGTCCGTTGATTACTCAAGCTTCCTCGTTTGTGAACCCGGATCGCGTCCTGAAACGTGGAGAGATTCGTCCCCAAATCGCCAACTGATTTTGGCTGATCGATTGTATAACGAAGAGCAGGGTCGAAGCCGCTTAAGCGCGCCCCGACCCTTTTGTATTTCCAAGACTTGCCTTTCAGCCTTCCCGCGTGACTCTCACTCACCCCCGCCCGCCGCCACGGCCGGTTGGCGTTGGCCGCCGGACCGGACCGATGGTCGATTCCCTGTGGCCGGCGAGCGGCGCTTGGCCGACGCCCGTCTCTTTTTGACCAGCGCCGTATCCAGCACCTTGTCCATGTGGTCGGCGAACACCAGCTTCACGTCCTTTCGAATGGTATCAGGCACCTCCTCCAGGTCCTTCCGGTTTTTTTCGGGCAGGATCACCGTGCGGATGCCCGCACGGTGCGCCGCCAATATCTTGTCCCGCACGCCGCCAACCGGTAACACCTTGCCGCGCAACGTGATCTCGCCGGTCATCGCTACGTCTTTTCGAACGGGCCGGCCGGTAAAGACCGACACAAGCACGGCCGCCATCGTAATCCCCGCGGATGGGCCGTCTTTGGGCACCGCTCCCGCGGGAACGTGAACGTGAACGTCCTTTTCTTCGCTGAATTTCTCCGGCAATCCCAGACCCTCCCACCGTGAGCGCACGTACGTCATCGCCGCCTGGGCGGACTCCTTCATCACGTCGCCCACCTGGCCGGTCAGGTTCAGATTCCCTGCGCCCGGCATCAGGGTGGCCTCCACGAACATCGCATCGCCGCCAGCATACGTCACGGCCAGGCCCGCCGCAACGCCCACTTCATCGTTGGCCTCGGCAATTTCATGATGGAATTGCCGGGGCCCCAGGTATTCGTGCAACTGCCGGGCATTCACCTTCACCTTTCGCTTCCGACCCTGTGCAAACCGGCGGGCCACCTTGCGGCAGAGTGTTCCCACCGCCCGCTCCAGATTCCGCAACCCCGCCTCGAGGGTGTAATATCGGATCAATCCGGTTAACGCCTCGTTGTCGATCTCCAGCCGCCCGGACGTCAACCCGTGCTCCTCGATCTGCTTGGGCACCAGGTAGATGCGGGCGATCTGCAGCTTCTCCTGCTCGGTATATCCCGGCAGTTCCAGGACCTCCATGCGGTCCTGCAACGCGGGCGGAATCGTATGCAACGTGTTCGCGGTGGCAATGAACATAACCTGCGAGAGATCGAACGGCACGTCCAGATAATGATCCTCGAATCGGCAATTCTGCTCGGGGTCCAGCACCTCCAGCAACGCCGCCGACGGGTCTCCCCGGAAATCGGCGCCCAGTTTGTCGATCTCGTCCAGCATGAAAACCGGATTATTCGTACCTGCGCGGCGCAACCCCTGGATGATCCGACCCGGTAGGGCGCCGACGTACGTCCGCCGGTGGCCCCGCACCTCCGATTCGTCCCGCACGCCGCCCAGCGATATCCGGACAAAGGTGCGGTCCAGGGCACGCGCCACGGAACGGCCCAGCGACGTCTTCCCCGTACCCGGCGGACCCACCAGGCACAGGATCGGACCCCGCATGTCGTTCTTCAGCCCGCGCACCGCCAGATACTCCAGAATTCGGTCCTTTGGTTTCTCTATCCCGTAGTGGTCGTCATCCAGAATCTTCTGCGCCCGGTCAACGTCGATACGATCTTCGCTCGATTTGCTCCACGGCAGTTCGACCAGCCAGTCCAGATAGGTCCGCGACACGGTATATTCGGCGGACTCGCGGGCCATCTTTTCCATCCGCGAAAGCTCGCGCTCGGCCACCTTCCGCGCCTCGCCCGGCATGCCCGCGGCTTCGATTTTCCCGGCTAGCTCCTCGACCTCCTCGGCCTCGTCCTCGCCTTCGCCAAGTTCCTCGCGTATGGCCTTCAGTTGCTGTCGAAGGAAATATTCCCGCTGCGCCTCGTCCATCGAACCGGCCGCATCGCTCTGGATCTTCTGACGCAATTCCAGGATTTCCACCTCCCGCGTCAGGAACTTGTGAATCAGTTCCAACCTGAGTCTGAGATTGAGTTCAGACAACACCTCCTGCCGCTCCTCGAACCTAAGGTTGAACTGGGAAGCGATAAAATCCACCTTCTGTTCCTGTTCGGTCAGAGAATCCAGCGCCCCAATCAGCTCTTTGGGCACATTGGGCACCAATTCCATGGCCTTCTTAAACAGACCCATCACGTTCTGGGAGAGCGCCTCCAACTCGTTCGTCTTTTCCGCCCATTCTTCCAGCACCTTGACCCGCGCCAGCGGATAAGGCGTGGTCTGGACCAGCGCCTGCAGGCCCACGCGGGCAATTCCGTTGACCAGAACCTGCAGTTTGTTGTCCGGCGTTCGTTGCATCCGCACGACCTGTACCGCCGTACCCACCTGGTACAGGTCTTCAGCCTGAATCTCACCTTCCTCCTCGCCGGCGTCGTTCTCCGTTTCGGTTCCCCGGTCTTCCGGACCCGGTTTCTGCCCGAACAACGCAACGATCCGATGCCCGCCGTTCACGGCGGTATCCACGGCCCGGGTCGCCTGTTCGCTTTCGATTAACAACGGCGACAACATATAGGGAAAGATCACCACGTCCCTGCTTCTCAACACGGGCACCTCGCCCGGGACATGCGTCCGGTCGATCACTTCGATGCCTTGTGACGTTTGCTCGTTCGACATTCGTTACGCTCCTTAATGTTGGTTAAAAATCACGATCTGCCGAATCGCCATCATTTCGCTAATCATGAGTTAGAATCTTCCCCACCCCTTGAATTCCCCTATTCCCTTGCCCTTTTTCTTGCTTCGCCCAAGAAAAAGGGCGAAATCCATGTCGACCAACGTCTTGTATTCGTAGGGGCAACCCTTGTGGTTGCCCTCCTTTCCGGTTTTGCTCCCCCTCTCCCATTGGGAGAGGGGGCCGGGGGGTGAGGGTCTCCGTCGACGATGCGGAAAACATGCAACTTTTGTGCCCAAAAATGTTAGATATCGATAAAATATTGTTAGATATATAGTTAAGCAATGTTCTTCGCTCCGAAAATCCGTTGCAATCCAGATCGTGACGACCGGAAGTCCGAAAACTGCCATTTTGGCATATCGCAGGGGCGCCGGTTCTGCCGGGAGGTATATATTTCCTATTGAAGCCACGACGTGGATTCGATATATTGCGATGTTCCAGGACCTGCAAGGTCGGGAACTATTGGAGGAGTCATCACCGTTTCGGTCCGCATCCGCAATTATCCGTAGTCCGGCCTTTCGCGGTCCTCACCTTCCATCACAGTTTAGGCGACATGAAAATCACGTGCATCCAGACGATCGCCCTCAAGGGCGCAACGCCGAAATCCGGCTGGACGGCCGAAACGCCGCCGTCGGAAAACCTGCACACCCTTGTGGAGGTGCATACCGACAGCGGCCTCACCGGTCTGGGCAGCGTCGCAACCAGCAAGGCCCTGGTCGACGCCGCTCTGGACCTGCTGAAGCCCCATTTTGTCGGCGAATCGGCCATTGAACCGGAACGCGTCTCCGAAAAACTCCACCAGGCGACCTTCTGGCAGGGCCGGGGCGGCTCGGTCACGCACGCAATTTCGGGCATCGACGTCGCCCTGTGGGACCTTCTGGGCAAAGCCAGCGGGCAACCCGTGGGGCGCCTCCTGGGGGGCTACTACCGTCACAAGATCAAACCCTACGGCTCCCTCCTTTTCGAGGCCGACGGCGACGCGTTCAAACAGACCCTTGAGTCGGCCGTTTCCCGCGGGTTCCGCGCGCTCAAACTCGGCTGGGGGCCCTTCGGCCGTGAGGATAAGCACACCGATGAGCGACTCGTCAAACTCGCTCGTGAAACCGTGGGGCCGGGCGTTGAACTGATGGTCGACGCGGGCGGCAGCGATCAGTTCTGGCCGCACGGGTACAAGTGGGCGCTCGAAACCGCGCGGATGCTCGCCGGCTACGACGTGGTCTGGTTCGAGGAAGCCCTGCCTCCGGACGATATCGAGGGGCACGTCGCCCTCCGGCAGAACGCCCCCGTCCCCATTGCGGGCGGTGAAGTCCTGACCCGCCGGCAGAGCTTCATCTCCTGGATCGCGCGCGGCGCCTTCGACATCGTGCAGCCGGATACGACCAAAGTCGGCGGCCTTTCGGAAACCCGCCGCATCCTCTGGCACGCCTGCAACCACAACGTCCTGCTGGTCACCCACGGATGGAACACCGCCGTAGGCCTGGCGGCCGACCTCCATCTCGCGGCGGCCCACCCCACCGCCCGCTGGGTGGAATACATTACCCCGTCGCCCTACATCGAAGACATCCTGACCGAACCCTTCCAACTCGACGACAACGGCCTGCTTACCATACCCACCGCGCCCGGACTGGGTATCGAACTGGACCGGGAGAGAATCAAACGGTATTCCGGGTAGGGGCCAGTGTTCTGTCCCGGAAATAGATTGCCGGAATTCGGCCGCCGAGTCGCCCGGCTGGCAAGGCGCCTGAGCGAGGCGATCTGGGCAAGGTCGGCGAGGGAAGGCAACGCAGCGAGACGGGATGAATCGTCGGTTGAATGGTAACATATTTCCGGGACGGGACACTTAAGAGAGGCGTATAATGAAAATCGCAGTCATGGGCGTCCACTACGGACACATCGGCGGCATGTTCCGGTCGGCCGTCAACGCGCCCAACGTGGAACTGGCCGGCATCGTGGAACCCGACGACACCCTTTACGAACAGGTTACCCGCGACGTCCACGTGCCCCGGTTTACCAACCTCCGGGAAATGCTGGACGCAACCCGCGCCGACGTGGTTATGGAGGGCGTGGGGCACCACGAGAAAGTGGACATGATCGAGACCTGCGCCGCAGCCGGCGCGCACGTCTTCCTGGACAAACCGCTCTGCCGGTCCCTGGACGACTGGATTCGCATCCGAACCGCGGTCGAGGAGCACGATATCCGCCTGACCATGTTCTACACCTCCCGCAGTCACCCGCCTTTCATCGCGCTGCGGAACGCCATCCTCGCCGGAGAACTCGGCGAGATCGTCAGCCTCATCTCCACCCATCCCCACAAGCTCGGCGACTGGGCTCCCGACTGGTATTTCGATCCGCGGATCTACACGGGCACCTTCAGCGACGTCGCGTGCCACGGGGTGGACCAGGTCCGATGGCTCACCGGCGGGGAATGCGTGGGCGTCCACGCTATCGGCGCCTGCAAAAAACACACGCATGGCCCCCAGAAGCTGGAAATGGACCATATTCAGGCGTCGTTTCAGATGAGTACGGGAGCATGCGCGCTGCTCACGGCCGATTGGCTCACCCCGGAGGACTCCCCCTCTTTCGGCGACACCCGCTTTATCATCATGGGCACAAAGGGGTCCGCCCATCTGCGGGCGTACGCGGGAGACAGCCTGCTCATCGTCACCGACGGCAAAGGGGCCTACGAACCCGAATTCCCGCCCGAACGCAACAGCAGTTTCGTGGAGAACATGGTCGACGCATTCTCCCGCGGTGATGAAAACTTCATCTCCACCTCAGACGTCCTGGGTGTCGCCAGGGCCTGCATTACGGCCGAAGAGTCCGCCCGAAGGGGCGGAAAATTCCTGAGAATCGAGTAGGCTCGGAACGTAAGGAGATTTCTTATGGGCGCTCTACAGGCAGGCGCCGCCACGGCCAATATCACCCCATGGCTCGGCGTCACTATTCCCGGAAGTGTGCGCGCCAGGCACGCCGCAGACGTGGACGACGAACTCCTGGCCAAAGCCCTTGTCCTGGATAACGGCCACACCCGCGTGGCCTTCATCACCTGCGATCTCATTGGCATGCCGCGGAATATCGCGGATCGCGCCAGGCAACGAATCGCCAGCCGATGCGGCATCCCGATCGAAAACACGATGATCAACGCCACCCACACCCACAGCGGGGGCGGCATCGCCGATCTGCTGGGCACCGACGGCGACGGCGACTATATCGAATGGCTCCACCTCAAGATCGCAGACGCCGCCGAACTCGCCTGCCGCCGCCTGCGCCCCGCCCGCATCGGCTTCGCCAGCGTGCAGGAAGACCGTATTGCCTTCAACCGCCGCTGGCGCATGAAAGACGGGACCGTGCGAATGAACCCGGGTATCGCCGATCCGGACCTGATCGAACCCGCGGGCCCAACCGACCCTGAACTCGCGATGTTATACGTGGAAGAGCTCGGCGGCGACCCTCTGTCGGCCGTTGCCTGCTATTCCCTTCACTATATCGGCGCCGGCAGCGGCATCTCGGCGGACTACTTCGGGCACTTCTTCCGCCTCATGCGCCGCTACCTGGGAGGCGACTGCGTCCCACTGCTCTGGAATGCCGCGTCCGGCCAGATCAACAATATCGACTTCAGCGGGCGCCGCAGGTGGAAGGACCGGGGACATGCCCACGCAAAGAAAATGGCCAACGTCCTGGCCGGACACTTGCTCACCGAGATCCAACTCATGGAAATGCAGGACACACTCGAACTCACGGCAGCTACCGGTACATTCGATTTCTCGCCCAGAACCATCACGCCCGAAGACCTGGAAATGGCGGAAAAAATCCTCGCGTCTCCGGACGATCCGCCCGAATACGACCAGGGCCCGTTCAGCTGGGTTGTGGGCCAACCCATCCCGCGGTCCATCGTGGACGTCTACGCCATGGAATGCCGTCGCCTGGCGAATCTCCCCTCCAGGATGAACGCCGCGGCACAGGTCTTCAGACTCGGCGACGCCGCAATCGTGGCCCTTCCCGGCGAAGTCTTTGTTGAATCGGGCCTGAACATCAAGTCGGAAACGTCCGCAGCACCGGTCTTCATCGTGAGCCTTGCCAACGGCTACATCGGCTATATCTGTACAGACGAAGCCCTTACCCGGGAGGGCGGGTATGAAACCTGGGCAGCCAATTCCTCCCTTGGCGGCGTCGGCACCGCGCCTGCCATGGAGACCCTCGCGGGCGACCTCCTGGCGCAGCTTTTCACCTAACAAAAGCCCCGTCGCATGCTCAGCCTGCGACGGGGATGATCACAGTCCGCAATGTCGTCACCGCATCCAATCTCTCCTGCACCGGATCGAACCCCACGCCGGGCGTGTCGTCCAGCACGACATTGCAATTGTCATCCTGCTCCACCCATCGGTCCGTAATATCCTCAGCATAAAATCTCGACGAAGGAAACACGTCCGCCGGATAGTTGAATCCCGGCAGTGTCCCCAACGCGGCGCAGATGCCCGCACCCACGCCGCTTTCGAGCATGCCGCCTACCCAGGCAGGCATCCCCGCGTCGCGCGCCATATTGTGAATCTGAACCGCGTTGTACAGCCCGCCCACGCGCCCCGGCTTCACGTTGATAACGCGGCAGGCGTCGATATTCAGCGCCAACTCAAAATCCCGGGGGCCCGTTACCGATTCATCCAGACACACCGGCGTATCGATCTGACGCTGCAACTCCGCGTGCTCTATGAGATCCGTATGGTCCAGGGGTTGTTCGATCATCGCCAGGTTGAACCGGTCGAATGCCTTGAGCGTATCGAAATCCGTTTTCAGGTCGTAGCCGGAGTTGCAATCCACGTGGATCACGGGACCTGGAAAGGCCGACCTTACGGCATCCAGCATCTCGATATCCCATCCGTGTTTCACTTTCAACTTGACCCGCGGATAACCAGCGTCAACGGCGCCCTGGATCAGGGCAAGCAGCTCGTCGATCGTATCCTGAATCCCGAAGTCCGCGCCGCATCTCACCACCGGCTCATCCGCTCCCAGCGCGCGCCAGAGCGGGACGCCTTTCAATTTGCAATCGAGCGCCCACCACGCCGTTTCCACGGCCGCTTTGGAAAACGGATTGCCCTTGAAAATCGACAGCCGCTCCAAAACCTCTTCGGCAGAATCCAGTGTATGACCCACGATCCGCGGCAGAAAAAACTCACGGGCCGTCTCGTAAACCGACCGCGCCGATTCGGGCGAATAGGTCGGGGCGTAAAACGGGGCCGCCTCGCCCCACGCCTCATTGCCGCCGCCGGACAGCCTGACCATCACGGAATGAATCGACGCGTCCTCGCCGTAAGCCGTCCGCCAGGGCGAAATTAGCGGCAGTTCCACGTATCTGATCTCAGCCGACTCGATTTTCACAACGAGGTCCTCTCCTGATGTTAAGATTTGTCGGCCGTTGACCTGCGCAACTGATCGACCAGGTTGCCCGAGGATGGGAATTTGGGTATATTGGGCGATGGTTCCGTGGTGCTACAATTGCACTCTGGTCTAAACCGACTGAGACCCCAATGGACGACACGAATATGGACGTTAGGGAAGCCGCGCAGGTGGCAAAAGAATATCTGATTGACCTCTTCGACGGCGAGGGGATCACCAACATCGGTCTCGAGGAAGTGGAGTTCGACGAGAATTCCTTTGATTGGAAAATTACCATCGGCTTTTCGCGTCCGTGGGACCATAAGAATCCTCTAACCGCGGCGCTCGGTGAAGGACGCCCGGCGCGGTCCTATAAGGTCCTTCGAATCAACGACGAGGACGGCCGAGTCATATCCGTGAAGGAACGCGTCTTTGCGGCTTCGGAATAGGCCGATGACGCCCACCGGATTCTTCATTGACGCGAATCTTCTTGTTTTGTTCGTCGTGGGCAGTGTCGACCGTGAACTGATCCGCAAGCATCGTCGGCTGCAGAGATTCAGCATCAAAGATTACGACCGTTTGATTGACGCAATCGACGCGGTGGCCAAGGTATACGTAACGCCGAACACGCTAACGGAGACTTCAAATCTGCTGGCCCAACATCGGGACCCCGAGCGATCCCGCTTCTTCGACCGGCTCCGATTCATCATTGACAAAAGCGAAGAAATCGTTGTTGCAAGCACCAACGCCTCGCACCGCACTGAGTTCAAACGCCTTGGCCTGACGGACTCCGTATTATTGGAGGTTGTCAGCGGGGAAACGCCACTGCTTACCGTAGATCTGGACCTTTATCTCGCCGCCCTCGAAAAAGATCCGGCGTCCGCTGTAAACTTCACCCATCATCAGGATCTCTGAGCCGCCGTCTACTCAAGGCATGTCCCACTTCTTCTTGAGAGCGTCAATCGCTTCCCGGGACTCCTCTGCAGACAGCATCTTAATCCTGCCGCTGCGAAGGCCCTCGTCTATATCCGCAGCCTGAGCCTCGTCCCAGGCTTTATCATCTGTAACGTCCTGGACAGAATCGTCTGGGCGCCCGCCCTTTACAACACGCTCGATCAACCTCATTGTCCCATCAACAAGACCCATAACATTGCCTCCTATATCAACCAGGCCCCATTGCACAGAAACCCATTTGCCCTTTCATCGGGTATTCCGGCACCTAAACGTCCTTTTCTTCTTGTAGATCGAATCTAATGCCGTGCAGATGGTATTACGTCCATAAGATAACCAATTTCCCAATTCCGAGAGGCCTTTGTCACTCAAATCTTGCTTTTATTCCGGTTTGCAAACGCTCACGCAGAGCCAGCATGTCGAGGGGCCCGATCTTTACAACAGCCAAGTGTCCGGAGGAAAGGGTGGATCGTCGACGTCCGGCGAAAAAACAGTTTCTGGATACCACTTCCTCTCTCACAACCAATGCGCGAAGGGCCACAGGGTTGCCGAACGGGTGAACGGCGCGTCCAGAAGCTGTTCGGTCTCTTCAACGGGGTCGTGGCCGTAGCGCCGCACGAATTCCGCCTCGATTTTTCGCTCGAGTTCCGTCGGTTCGCCCAGGGGCAGGTCGACCCACGTATTCCCGCGATCGGCGCTTTCCCGGACCGCCAGGCATATCTCCCAATCTTTCAGCGCGTTCTCGTGCCCGTACCGGGGCCGGCCGCCGCCGGTTATCGCACCGTGAAAACTGACCAGAATACTTGCCTTGGCGACGTCGTCGGCCGACCCGATTCGCCATTCTTTGTACGGATTCTCCCAGACGACGGGCGGATCCGTATCCACCTGCGCCACGTCCAATACGGATTGCCCGTCGACGTCCACGTACCGCTCTCGAAGATCGTACGCCCGCGAAGTCTCTTCGCCGTACAACACGAGTCGACTCTGGTCCAGGTATCCCCGTGTCCCTTCCACGTGCCACCCCGTAGGGAAACCCTGCGCCACAGAGGGAAAGACGCGCGGCGGTTTTTCGAACAGGCATACGATCCCGCTGTCGAACTCCACCACCGCGTGATCCCACATCATCGTGGTCTCCCGCTCCCCGCCGTAAGCCTCGTACGGCGCCGTCGTCACTTCCCCGCAATAGCCCAGCACCCGCTTCGCTTCTTCGCCAAGCAATGAGCGGACCCCGTTGAACCCATGGTACTGGCCCGTCAGGTACCACAACCGCGAATGGGTCAACTCGCCCAGCAGGCCGGCCTCGATGATTCTTTTCTTCAGTCGCTCCCGGGGCCACAACCATACCTGCTCGGCCACCTCCCAGAGCACGCCATGTTCGCGGCAGGTCTGCGCGACCGCCTGCGCGTACCTCCTGGTGAGCGCCACGGGAATTTCAGTAATGACGTGGGCCCCGTGCCGCGCGGCCGTCATCGCAATCACGCCGTGGGAGTCCTTGGGCGTCATACTCAGTACCACGTCGGGTCCTGTCGAGGCAAAGAGGGATCGGATATCCCGGAAACAGCCCGTTGAAGCGCCCGTTGACGCCTCGGCCAGCGCACCTTCGTCGCGGTCGCAGATCCCGACCAGTTCGAAATGATCCTTCAACCGCAAGATGGTACCGAGATACTGGCGCGCCCGGGAATCCGGATCCACGCCCACGCCAATCACCGCAATCCGTAGCCTTTCCATAGTGCCAGGATCCTCCTATTGAACGATGCCGGTTTTTTTTCAATATACCGACCGGTTTCCGGGTATGTCAACCCATTTGAACCCAAGAACACGTCCCCCGGTCCCCGCGCCGCGAACTCGCCGGATCCGGTACGGTCTCTCGGCCTTTCACCCGGTTCCGGTATTCACGGTCGTCCGGCCTGTGGCAATTCCCCTTCTGCGGTTGACTTCAAACCTCGAACAGAGTATATTCTAACCTTCAATATACAGCGTGTAGACGGTTGAATTTTTTGAAGTTGCCCTTAATCCCAGAGCATTCTGAGGATGAGTATCCAGAATATCAGAAACTTCTGCATCATTGCCCACATCGACCACGGCAAATCGACCCTGGCTGACCGTTTCCTGGAAACGACTTCGACCCTGTCACGAAAGGAGATGGTGGACCAGGTCCTGGATGATATGGACCTGGAACGGGAACGCGGCATCACAATCAAGTCCCACGCCGTCCGAATGGACTACCGGTGTTCCAATGGTCAGACATACGTACTCAACCTCATCGACACGCCGGGGCACGTTGACTTCTCATACGAGGTTTCCCGGAGCCTGGCCGCCTGCGAAGGTGCCCTCCTCCTTGTAGACGCCGCGCAGGGCGTGGAGGCCCAGACGATCAGCAACGTCCTTCTCGCGCTGGAACACGACCTTGAGATCATCCCGGTCATTAACAAGATCGATCTGCCCAACGTCGACGTGGACCGGGTGGTTATGCAGATCCACGACCTCCTGGGTGTTGAAGAATCCGAAATCCACAAAATAAGTGCCAAACAGGGCGTGGGCGTCCAAGGCCTGCTTGGGGCGATCATCGAACGGATACCCCCGCCGACGGGCGATCCCGACGCGTCTCTCCAGGCCCTGATCTTCGATTCCATCTTCGACCGCTACCGCGGCGCCGTCGCCTCGATCCGCGTTTTTCAGGGCAGCCTTCACACCGACATGCCCATCCGGTTTTTTTTCACCGGGCGTCAGTTCGAAGCCGAAGAAATCGGCGTCCTCAAACTGAAGCGCGTACAGACGCAGACGCTCCGGGCCGGGGAAGTCGGTTATCTCATCGCGGGCGTGAGGGACCTTGAAGAGCTACACATGGGCGACACCGTTACCGGGTGCAACCGTCCCGCCGGGAAACCGTTACCTGGGTACCGGGAAGTCAAACCCATGGTCTTTTCCGGCGTCTATCCCGTTGATGCGGAAGACTATACGAACCTTCGGACGGCCCTGGAGAAACTGCGTCTGAACGACGCGTCGCTCCGTTTCGAGCCGGAGACCTCCACCGCCCTGGGGTTCGGTTTCCGATGCGGTTTCCTGGGCCTGCTTCACATGGAAATCGTACAGGAGCGCCTCGCCCGCGAGTTCGACATGGAGATTATCACCACCGTACCCAACGTGGAGTACGAAGTCCTGCTCACCAACGGGGACGTCGAAATCGTGCACAATCCCGCCGAGATGCCCCCCGCCATTAAGATCGAAGAAATCGCAGAACCCGTTCTCAACGCGCAGATCCTGGTTCCGTCCGAGTACATCGGCGCGGCCATGCAGGTTGCCCAGGACCGCAGAGGAAACTACATAACCACCGAATACGTGGATCCCGCGCGCGCCCTGCTGCGTTACGAACTTCCCCTCTCCGAAATCGTACTCGATTTTTATGACCGCCTCAAATCCGTCAGCCGCGGTTATGCCTCGTTCGACTACGATTACAAAGAACATCGGTCCGCCGATCTGGTCAAACTCGACCTGCTCATCAATGACGACCCCGTCGACGCTCTGTCCGCCGTTGTGCATCGGGACAAGGCCTACGAATGGGGACGGGCGATCTGCTCCAAGCTCAAGGAACTCATCCCGCGACAGATGTTCGAGGTTGTCATCCAGTCCGCCATCGGCAGGAAAATCGTCTCCAGAACGTCCGTGCGTCCCTTCCGCAAGAACGTAACCGCCAAGTGCTACGGTGGAGACGTTACCAGAAAACGGAAACTTCTGGAACGACAGAAGGAAGGAAAACGACGGATGAAGCAGGTGGGAAACATCGAGATTCCCCAGGAAGCATTCCTCGCCGTCCTGCGTATGGAAAAGTAACGCTGCGGGTCCGGATCTCCGCGGGCCCGAGCCGCAAAACCAGACAAATGGTCAAACCAGTACGACGCAAGCGGGCCGCAAAAAAGGCCCCGTCCCGGAAGGTCCGAAAGGGAAAAACCGGCCGAAGGAAAAAGTCCGTGGCCAGAGAATATCTCGAAGCCATTCTGATGGCCGTCGCCCTGGCGCTTTTTCTGCGAACCTTTGTGGTTCAGGCGTTCAGCATTCCCACGGGCTCCATGGAAAACACGCTTCTGGTAGGCGACTTTCTGCTGGCCAACAAATTCATCTACGGCGCCAGAATTCCCTTCACGGACGTCCGGCTCCCCGGTTTCAGTAATCCCGAACCCGGCGATATCGTTATTTTCGAGTACCCGAGAGATCCGAACCGGGACTTCATCAAACGCGTGGTGGCCGGCCCGGGCCAGGAGGTCGAAATTCGCGACAAGATTCTCTACGTGGACGGGAAGCGCACCGTGGATCCGCCTCTTTCCAAATACGCGGATCCGGTCATCCTGCCCGTTTCGTCTCCCAGCGGCGTTCGTGACAATATGCGCCTCGTAAGGGTTCCCGAGGGCCACTATTTCGTGATGGGCGACAACAGGGATAACAGCGAGGACAGCCGCTATTGGGGCTTCCTGGATAAAAACCGCATCCGGGCGCAGGCGAACGTCATTTACTGGTCGTGGGCGCCGGACCCCGAGGCTCCGGAGTTCGAAAACGTCCTTTCAATTCCCAGGATGGCCTTCTATAACCTGCTACACGGATTCGGGCGCACACGGTGGGGCCGAATCGGCCGGACGTTCAAATGAAGACGTCTTCATGTTCCATTGATTCCTAGCGCTTATGTCCGGTCTCTACATCCACATTCCGTTCTGTAAATCCAGGTGCCCCTATTGCGATTTCGCCTTCGACGTCGGCAAGACCCACCTGGCGGGACGGTACACGGATGCGGTCATCCGCGAGTTTCAAACCCGCCTGCCGCACATGGGTAATCGCACGGTTTTCGAAACGGTCTGTTTCGGCGGCGGCACGCCTTCGGAAATTCCGCCGGACTCTCTGAATCGAATTCTGGATGCCGCCCGGACCCGTTCCCGGCTCGCGCCGGATGCGGAGATAACCGCCGAGGCCAACCCTGAAGACCGTTCGCGGTTCGCCGACCTGTCGGCGATAGGCATCAACCGGCTCAGCCTGGGCGTACAGGCTCTGGACAACCCCACGCTCCGGGCCCTTGGCAGGCGGCACACCTCCGCCGAGGCCGATGAAGCCGTCGGCGCCGCTCGCCGGGCCGGCTTCGGAAACCTCAACATCGACCTGATTTTTGCCGCACCAACACAGACGACACGAGCCTGGCGACGTACCCTTGACCGCGCCGTGGACCTCCGTCCGGAGCACGTCTCCGTCTACGGGCTGACCATTGAAGCGGGTACCGCATTCGATCAAAGAATGAAACAAAACCGCCTGCCGCTGCCTCCCGAAGGTACTCAGGCCGAAATGTACGAGATCGCGCAGGAGAAGCTGTGCGGGGCCGGCTACGTCCAGTATGAAGTCTCGAACTTCGCGCAACCCGGTTTTGCCAGCCGCCACAATATCGCCTGCTGGGACCGGCGCCCTTATCTCGGCATCGGTCTTTCCGCCCATTCCTTTTTCAACGACCGCCGTACCTGGAACATCCGCTCCCTCATTGCGTATATAAAGAGTGTGGAATCCTCCAGTGTTGCCGTTGAAGGGGAAGAGCTTATCTCCACACGTGACAGGCTCGTGGAACAGGTGATGCTCGGCCTCCGCCGTGCCAATGGCATTCCCGAAACGCTCTTGGGCACAGCCGGCAGATCGACCTCCTTCATTCCCGATCACCTTCTCGAACGTAGAGAGGGGCGGGTCCGCCTCACCCGCCGCGGACTTCTGCTGGCGGATCTGGTCTGTGCGGAACTGGTCAGAGAGATGGAATGGAAATCCGCCTGAGAACGCCCGGCTCCACCTCCAACCTGGGGCCCGGCTTCGACGCCCTGGGCCTTGCGCTGACCCTCTACAACCGGATTGCGGTTCGGACCGTGTCCGGTGCGCATAGGCGGATGCGCATCACCGGGGAAGGCGCCGGGAAACTCCCGGTGGACGAAACCAACCTTTTCTTCCGTTCGGCCGACACGGCCGCGCAGCGCGCCGGCCAGACCCTTCCCGGGCTGGAAGTGGAGATGCACAACGGCATTCCGCTTTCCCGCGGGCTGGGCAGCAGTTCCACTGCAATTGTGGCCGGCGTTTATGCGGCCAACCTGCTCATGGGTGAACCCTTTTCCGAATCCGCCCTGCTCGATCTCGCTACGGACCTGGAAGGCCATCCCGACAACGTCGCCCCGTGCCTTTTCGGCGGTCTCGTAATCTGCTCTTATGAAGACGGTCGGGTCGAATCGATCCGTGCGCTGCCGCCGCCGGAACTTCGCGCGGTTGTAGCGGTTCCCCGCTTTGAACTCAAAACGGAAGCCGCGCGCGCGGCCCTGCCGGAACAGGTGCCGCACCGGGACGCGGTGTTCAACGTGGGCCGCGCATGCCTGGTCACGGCAGCACTGATGAGCGGAGACCTCCTGCCTTTGAGATCCGCGATGCGCGACCGCCTCCACCAACCCTACCGGGCGTCACTCGTTCCGGGAATCGACCACGTACTCGAAGCGGCTGTAGAAGCGGGCGCCCTGGGCGCCTGCCTCAGCGGCGCCGGTCCGACGCTGCTGGCATTTGCGACCGATGACGCGCCGGACGTAGCGGCCGCCATGAAAAACGCATGGGCGCAACAGGAAATCCTGGCCGACAGTGCCGTTCTGCGCGTCGATCGAGACGGGGTAACCACCGAATGACAGGGTTTTTCTCTTATCGTAAACCATCTCCCGCTTGCCGTCTTATTGCGATCCTGCTTGCCGTCGGGCTGATCTCGGAGCCCGTCATGCTCTTCGCGCAATCCGGGCCGGGTCGACCGGAATCCAGTCGGCGGAGATCGGATCGCAGATCCATCGGTTCAACGCTCCAACCAGACGAAATGCGGGGACTGGACGTGAAATGGATCGGCAAAATCGCATACGACGCCATCATTCGTTCCGAGCGCTACATCGTCGGTCCCGGCGATACCTTCAGCATCCATATCGAAGCCGGAGAGGAACCCATCACGCACCCGGTTCTCGTGGGTGCGGAAGGCAAACTGGTTATTCCCTACGTCGGCGCCATACAGCTTGCGGGACTCAGCCTTGGAGAGAGCCGAAAGAGAATCCAGGACGCGGTCAGTGACAACCTGCGAAGTCTCGACATCCAGATCTCGCTCGCCCGGCTACGCAGTTTTCCGGTCAACGTCGTGGGACAGGTGGTCCATCCCGGCGCCTACATGGTCGAAGGGACCGAGCAGGTTTCGGAACTCATCAGCCAGGCGGGCGGGGTACTGAAACCGCCGGATGGCAGGGCTTCTCAACGGAACATTCAGATTCAGCGGCTATCCGAAAGCGGTGCGCCGATGGATACCGAACGCGGGGCGGATCTCGCCCTGTGGCGGCTTTCGGGCGATATCTCCCACAACCCCTTCCTGCTGGACGGAGATCAGATTTTCGTGCCGGCGCTCACGGACTCCGTGCGTATTTCCGGCGCGGTCTATAGACCCGGAAGTTTCGAATTCATGCCCGGCGATCGCGTTTCCGATCTGATTGCTCTGGCAGGGGGGTTGAACGGCGAGGCGAGCACCGCAAGTGCTGAACTGCTCCGTTCTTTTTTCGCGGAAGAACGCGAAGAGCGGCACGCCGTCCGACTTTCGCAGGCACTGGATGGCGACGCGGATGCGAACCTGCCGCTGCGAGCCGGGGATAAACTGCACGTGGCCGTGAAGGAGCGGCGGGTCAACGTGGAAGGCGAAGTCTACTTCCCCGGATCCTATTTCATCGGCTCCGGGATGACGCTGAAAGAACTGATCCGGAAGGCCGGAGGATTCACGTCCAAAGCCTCTCTCGCCCAATCCATCGTGGTCCGCCGCGTCGAGTTTCCGAAAGGGGTGGCCGGTCCGAAGCAACTGCAGAGCGTTGGACCCATCAGTCTGACCGACGCCCAGCGGACCTACCTGGCCATGCAAAAACAGCAGATGTCCGGCCGCCTGCCGGTGGACTTTGTCGCTCTTTTTGAGAAAAAGGACGACTCGCAGAACCTCCTGCTAAGAGAAGGGGATATCGTCAGGATACCCAGGCTTGTACCCTCGGTTGCGGTCAATGGATACGTCATCACCCCGGGCGCAATCCCCTACGAACCGGATCTCGGCGTCCAGGACTACATAAACAGGGCGGGCGGATTGAACGAACAGGCGGAAAAAGGCGAAATATACGTGATACAGGGCAGCACCGGAAACTGGATGAAGGCTTCCGGAATTCAGCGCGTCAATCCTGGAGACACCATTTTTATCATGGGCAAAAAGCCCGTGCACGGCTGGCGGCTCTTTCGTGAGACGCTGGTCGTGCTTTCACAGGTGGCCGCTCTGGTCATTGCGGTACGGAGCATCAGCCGTTAATGGAACACGAAAAGAATTTCCTCGACCATCTGGCCGTCCTTGCCCGCTGGCGACGCATGATACTCGTCACCTGCTTCACCGTATCGGTATTGACAGCGGGCGTCAGTCTGATCATCACCCCGGTCTACCGCGCGAGCGCCGTTCTATTTCCACCCAGCGAAAGCCAGGGATCGCTTGGAATCTCCGCCATTCTTGAAAAGCTGCCGGTGGGCATGCTGGGCCTGGGGGAAAGCGGCGTTTCGGCTACCGAATTCGTGCCCATCCTCAAGAGCCAGCGCGTGGCCGAAGCCATCATACGCCGCTTCAATCTTCGGGAAGCATACGAGGCCGAAACCCGCGAGGAACTCCTGCAGAAGGTCGACGACCGGCTGGAAGTGGAACTCTCGCGCGAGCAATTCCTGACCGTGTCCTACGAAGCGGAATCCCCGGAGCTGGCCGCCGAAATCGCCAATGCCTTCGTTGTAGAACTCGACCTTGCGCTCAGGCACCGGCGCGAACAACAGGCGCGCGACCTTCGCAGCTACCTGGAAAAACGCCTCGCGCAGGCCGAGCGCCGCATGATCGAAGCCGAACAGGCCTACAATGCGTTCCAGAAGGAACATTCGGCGATTGACATCGAAAGCCAGACCAAAGCGCAGATTGACGCCTACTCCTCTCTCATCACCTCAACGCTGGGCGAGATGATCATCCGGCGCGAAATCGCCGCCCTTCAGATGAACCCCGACAACAGCAGAGTCAGGCAACTCGATATCGAAATCGAGGGCGCAACACAGGCGCTGGACGGCATCCTTTCCGGATCCGACCCGGACAGCAGCGGACGCGCGGTTCGCAAATTGCCCGGCATCATGCTTCCGATGGATCAGATCCCCGACCTGGGACTTCAGGCCCTTCGATTGATGCGCGAAATGGAAATCCGAAACCTTATCTATCAATTCGTACTCCAGGAATACGAAAAAAGCAGCTTCGAAGAGAAGAAGGAGACGTCCCTGGTCGTGGTTCTGGACCCCGCCGCGCCACCCGACTTCCGAAGCCGTCCCCGCCGCGTGCTGATGGTTGGCACGGCCGCCGGTCTGAGCCTGCTCCTGAGCATCCTGGTCGCATTCCTGCTGGATGCTCTGAAAAGTCCCGACCCAGGCAACCGCAACAGGCTGGAGGCGATCCGCAAGGAATTGAGACCCCCAAAAACCCGCCGACAGTAAACCCGATCGCAAGACGCCGGGATTCCCCACGAAAACCTCAGCCATGCCCCACCGCATCCTTACCACCGTCGTTGGAAGCTATCCCGTGCCGGACTGGCTGCGAGCTTCTCCCTCCCGACAGGCATTGATCGATGCCATACGGGTCGTGTTCAAGACCCAGGAAGAAGCGGGGGTTGACGTCGTCGCCGACGGGGAACTCTGCCGGTTCGACGTCAATCATCCGGAAACCAACGGCATGATTGACTATTTCGCGCGAAGATTGGGCGGTATCACCACCCGGTTCGGGCGTGAAGCCCTGAATGCGTTTCACACGGAAACAGGCCTCACCTATCGCGCGGCGCCCGCGGGCCTGATCGAACGCGGGTTGGACGAAGGCGCGCTCAATCTGCCGGCGGACTTCCGGATGGTCCGACGTCTGACGCCGTCGAAACTCAAATTCACCCTCACCGGGCCGCACATGCTCAGCAAAGTCCTGCTGGACCGCCACTATGGCAACCCCGAGGCCGTGGCCATGGCCCTGGGCGAGCTACTCGCCAGACAGGTTTCGGACATCGACGCGGACGTGATCCAGATCGACGAAGCCAATATAACGGGACACCCGGAAGAAGGCGCGTGGGCCGCCAGGGCGATAAACACCGTACTCGATGCGGCTCCGGGCGAAAAGGCCGTACACGTCTGCTTCGGGAACTACGGCGGCCAGACCGTTCAGCAAGGGACGTGGCAGGACCTGATCCCTTTTCTGTCCACTCTGAGAGCGGACCATCTGGTCCTCGAATTCAAACGCTGCGGAATCGAACACGCAGCAACCCTGAAGGATCTGCCGGAAGCCGTCCGAATTGGCATCGGTGTAATCGACATCAAAAACAATATCGTGGAGACCCCGGACGAAATCGCCTCGGACATCGAAAGCGCGGCCCGCCAGCTCGGGCCGGATCGAATCGCCTGCGTCCATCCCGACTGCGGCTTCTGGATGCTCCATCGAAGCGTCGCCGACCGCAAGATCGAAGCCCTAGTCAGGGGTCGGGACCTCTACGAAGGGCGTTGAACCGGCCGGCCTTCCGGGCGACGCGCAACGCGTTCTCGACCGATTCCAGTCTATGCACTTCATCTCAACAAATAACCGGACCCTGTTCCTCCTTGTTGTCCTGCTCGCACTGGCCGGGGCGTCATTCGCTCAGACACGTGGCACGATGATCACCATTGCCGGCGGCGGTAATCAGGAGGGCGAGAACATCCCGGCAACCGATCTGGCCCTGAGCATCCCCCTGGGTGCTGCCTCGGACGCTGATGGCCACGTCTACATTGCCGATACGGGCACACACCGAATCCGCAGGGTGGATGCGGTTACCGGGCAAGTCACGACCGTTGCGGGCACCGGTGAAGCCGGATTTTCGGGCGACGGCGGACCTGCCGTCGAAGCGCAACTGGAAAGGCCGCAGGCCGTTGCAGTTGACGAGGACGGCAATATATACCTCGGCGATACGGGCAACCGACGCATCCGGCGCGTCGACGCAGGCACAGGGATCATCACCACTATTGCAGGCAACGGAGAGTTCGGCTTTGACGGCGATGGGGGCCCGGCCCTCTCCGCTGTACTTGGAGAAATCGTCGCTCTGGCCGTGGGTCCCCGCGGCGGGCTCTATATCGCGGACGGGCTGGACGGACAGGGCCGCGGAAACAACCGGGTACGCAGGATCGACCTCAGCGGCGGCGGGATCACCACCCTTGCCGGTGACGGTGATTTCTCATTCGGCGGTGACGACGGACTCGCGGTCGAGGCCGGGATGACCGTAGAAGACATTGCCGTTGACGCCTCCGGAAACATCTTCCTCGCTGACTTCAACAATTATCGCATCCGCAGGGTGGACGCGGAAACAGGCACAATCACGACCGTGGCCGGCCGCGGGCCGGTTTTTGGAGGCGGGGGCGGATTTTCGGGCGACGGTGGCCCGGCAACCGACGCCCGGCTCGATTTACCCGGCGGCGTGGCCGTCGGAGCGGACGGAACCCTTTATATTTCGGATACCGGCAACAGCCGCGTCCGGGCCGTGGATCCCAATACCGGGGATATTTTCACCATCGCGGGCACAGGCAATGCCGGCACAGCCGGTGAAGGGGGTCCTGCCGCGCTCGCCGAATTCCGGGAGCCCACCCGCGTGGTTCTGGATCCGGACGGCAATCTGATCATCGTGGATACCGGCAACAGCCGCATCCTCAAACTCCTCGACCCCGCCTACCAGTCGCCCGTCCTCCGTCTGACGACCGCCCGTATCGACTTCCGTGCGGTTGTCGTGGACGATCAAGTGACGCGCGCAATTACCATTGAAAATGTGGGCAGGCGCACCCTCACGCTGGCAAGTGCCGCGACCGACCGGGAAACGTTTGTCCTGCTGGACGCATTTCCGATCGAAATAGAACCCGCCGGACAGGCCGAAATCCGGGTCCGGTTCAGCCCGCGGACCGAAGGCGTGGTGGAAGGTACGCTTATCATCGATACAGACGACCCATGGCGTCCTACGCTCACCGTCCCCCTCTCGGGAACGGGCGCGGCGCCCGACATCGGTGTTTTTCCCGAAAGCATTGTGTTCGACCGCACGTTCATCGGCCGCGAGCAGGCATTCGTCCTACGGGTCGCGAACCTTGGCGCCGGCGTACTGACTGTATTCCGCGCCGAATTGTCGGACTCCGAACAGTTCTCCGTTAGCCTGGACGACACCCTGCGGATCCCGTCGAGTGATAGACGAATCCTGGACGTCGCCTTCCGTCCCGCGCGGGCAGGAACCCAGCGGGCGGAACTCACCCTGTTCAGCAACGATCCGGACGATCCCGAGATCGTTATCCCCCTCCGGGGCCTGGGTCGGGTATCCAAGCCCGGCGGATTCGTAGACTGGGCAGCGGACCGCGGTATGGCCGACCAGGGCGCCGGGTTCGGCGCCGCTTGGGCGGATTATGACAACGACGGTGACCCGGACCTCTATCTGGTGCGCAGCCGACAGCCCAATCTGCTCTACAGGAACGACGGCGACGGCGGCTTCAGGGAGATTGCCGCCGAGGTCGGCGTGGCGGACGACGGCGACGGCAGCGCCGCGGCCTGGGCGGATATAGACGGTGACGACGACCTTGACCTCTACGTCACCAACTTCGGGCAGCCCAACCGGCTCTACCGGAACGACGGAAGCCGCTTCACCGAAGTCGCCGCTGCGGCCGGCGTCGACGACGGCGGAGACGGGTACGGCGCGGCATGGTCGGACGTAGACGGGGATGGCGACCCCGACCTGTACGTGGCCAACTTCGGCGACAACCGTTTCTATCGCAATGGGGGGGGGCGCTTCGTCGAAGCCGCCGCCGAGGCCGGTCTGGACGACGCAGGCAGCAGCCTGCAGCCGGCCTGGGCGGACTACGACAACGACGGCGACCCGGATCTGTTTCTTGCCAACAGCGGATCCAACAGACTGTTCCGGAACGATGGCGGCAGCTTTGAGGATGCAACGTCGGAGTCGGGCCTGGAAGAACTCGGGCTGGGCGGTCCCAGTTTCGGCGCAAGTTGGGGAGACTTCGATAACGATATGGACCTGGATCTCTACGTCTCCTACTTCGAAGAGGGCAACCGCCTATATGTCAACACCGGCGGTCAGTTCCAGGAGTCCAGCGGGAGCTTCAACGTGGCGGGTTCGGACACCGCGCGCAGCAGGGGCGCCGTCTGGGGTGATTTCGATAACGACGGCGACCTGGATCTCTACGTCTCCAATGCGGGGCAGAAAAACCATCTCTTCCGAAACGATGGCGAGACATTCAAGGACGTGGCCGACTCCTTCCGCGTGGCCGCCGGCGCCAACAGCCGGGGCGTGGCCCTTGCGGACTTCAATGGCGACGGCGGACTGGATATTTTCGTGGCTGTACAGGGCGGCGCCGACCATCTCTTCCGGAACCAGGAATCCAACGGAAATTGGCTGGCCATTCGCCCGCGTGCCACACAGAGCAGTTCGGATGCCATCGGCACCCGGTTCGAAATCGCCTTCGACGGCAGCCGTGCGATTCGTGAAATCACGGGTGGCGGGTCCTATCTTTCACAGGACGCTCTAACTGCCGCGTTCGGATTGGGCGACGCCGACAGGGTTGATACCCTGACCGTTCGATGGCCTACGGGCATCGCACAGCGTCTCAGAAATATCGCCGCAAACACGGTGTTGGACCTGGCCGAAACAACGCCGCCCCCTCCGGTGAGGGTTGTGCTGGATGCGACTGCTAAGTCCCTCGCGGCCAACGGCGAGGCGCAGTCCAGAATCCGCGCCCGTATCCTGGACTCCGGGAACGAAATCTCGCTCATCAACAATCGTCGCCTGGTTTTTGACGTTGCGTCCGGCGATGGCGCCTTTGTGGGCGGCGATACGGCAATGGTGCGTGACGGGCTTGCATCCATCCTTTTTCAGGCCGGGACGACACCGGGTGACGTTGCCGCCACCGCACGGTTTCAGGGTCTCCCGCCCGGACGGATCACGATAAGCCTGCTGCCGCCCATAGGTCCTGACCACGCAACGGTCCGGACCGTTGCGGGGATCGGCGGGGCCGAGGGCGATTTCAGCGGTGACGGAAGCCCCGCCATCGAAGCGTTCCTGAACGCGCCGAGAGACGTGGCGGTGGACACTTCGGGTGCGTTCTACATTGCCGATTCCGGAAACAACCGGGTCCGGAGGGTGGGCACGGACGGCGCCATCCGCACCATCGCCGGGGATGGGATCGGCTTTGCAACCGGCACGGACGGTCCGGCGGTCGACGCCAGCCTCGGTGATCCCCGGGGCCTCGCGTTGACGCCCGGCGGCGATCTCATCATTTGCGAACAGAGCGGCCATATCGTCCGCCGGTTCGAACATTCCACAGGGAACATCCTCGCCTTCGCAGGCAGGGACATCCCCGGATTTGGTGGAGACGGGCGGGCGGCGGTGGATGCGAATCTTTCCGGCCCTGCGGGCGTTGCGGCAGACCCGATGGGCAACGTCTGGATCGCGGAACGCTTCAACCACCGGGTTCGAAGGGTCGACACCGGCGGCATTATCGAAACCATTGCAGGGAGCTTTCTGGAGGGTTTCGCGGGCGACGGAGACCGGGCCACACTGGCCGCACTGAACGGACCCAGGGGCGTGGCCGTAGACGCCATGGGTCGCGTGTACATAGCCGATACCGGAAACCATCGCATCCGCATGGTAGATACCGACGGCACTATTACCACCGTTGCCGGAACCGGGCGGTCCGGTTTTTCACGGGACGGCGGCCCCGGCGCCAGAACCCCTCTGAACAGCCCCGGGGACGTCGCGGCGGACAACAACGGACGTCTCTACGTCGCGGACACCGGCAATCATCGGATACGCGTTCTGGACCTGCACCTGGACATCATCCAGACCGTGGGGGGTACCGGTGTCTCCGGATTCAATCACGCCGAGGGCGCCGGCATTGAAACGAGCCTCAATGCGCCATCCGGCATCGCCATCGATTCGGAAGGCAGGGTATACGTTGCCGACACGAACAACAATCGCATCCTGCAACTTACCGTCAACTTTCCCAATGAATACCAGCGCGAGCCCCCGACGGACCCGCCGCCACCACCACCGCCGCCCGAAGTCCCCTTCGGCGACGCCGACTTCAACAGCGACGGCGTGATTGACTTTGCCGACTTCGTCCTCTTTGCGCAGGGCTTCGGCTCCACCGATCTGAGATTTGACCTCGACGGCGACGGAACCGTTGGATTCGCGGATTTCATCGTTTTCGTTACCGCCTTTGAACAAACCCCGCCATCGGTCCGCTTCCGGCCGGGAAGCCGTTTCTGACAATGGAACGAGCGCCCATCCTGACGGCCGATAAGTCCGGCATTGTCCAGGCTGCCGATCTGATACGATCGGGCGGTGTTGTCGTCTATCCTACCGAGACTGTCTACGGCCTGGGCGCCGACCCTTTCAATCACCCCGCGTTTGACCGTATCTTCAGCCTCAAGGGCCGGGAAACGGAAAAGGGCCTCATTCTGCTTATCCGGGGCATGCAGGACCTGGAGGCGCTTGTCGCGGACATTTCACTTGCCGCGGAAAGCCTTATAAGGGAATTCTGGCCCGGGCCGCTCACCCTCGTGTTTCCCGCCGCGTCCTGCCTTCCGGGTCACCTGACGGGACCCGCGTCCACCATTGCCCTCCGCATGTCCGACGCGCCCGTCGCCAGCGCATTGCTCCACCATGTTGGCGGCCCCATCACCAGCACCAGCGCCAACCGCTCCGGACAACCTTCCGCCCGGAGCGCCCGGCAAGCCGCCGACGTGATCGGCCACCGTGTCGATGTCATCCTTGACGGCGGCGAGTCCTCGGATCCCCGCCCCTCCACCCTCGTTGACGTCTCAGGCCGGAATCCAAAAATCCTCCGACCGGGCCGCATCCCGGAAACGAAGATCGACCGGGTTCTGAATTCGGAGAGAGTCTGACCCTGAGGAAGCCGGTGTGAAGGTGGGGCGGCCATTCCTGTCTGCCAACGTCGATGCCGACGGTGTCTCCGCGCAAATGCGTTTACTGCGCGCTTTCGTCAGGGACAATCGAGAAGACGGGAGATTCTTCGACTCCGCTCAGAATGACATGCTTTGCAATAACCATTGGCGAAACTTGCCTGTCAGGTCTCGGCACAAACTGTCATCCGCAAGGCGCCACCGGCCCATGTGGGATTATACTGGGAGGAAGCGTCTGTGAAGGTGGGGCGGACATTCCTGTCTGCCCGCATCGCACGGTATCCCCGATCCAGACGGCCGCGAGCGAGTTCGACGGATTGGTCACTCCCCCTTAAAGGGGGAGTCGCCTGCCTGCGTCCGCAGGACAGGCAGGCAGAAGCCAAGCCTGTCCCCTGAGCTTGCGGTCCCTGAGCCTGCCTGCATTGAGCTTATCGAAATGTCGAAGGGAACGGCGTCGGCTGATGCGGTGGGGGGATTTCAATGCCTACGGTATGCGAGCAGCCTGAAAAACATGAACGCGTTTTGCGTAGAAGTCTTAGTGTAAGACTCCAATTGGGGAGGGCATTCTTCGGTTCGCTCCTGCACTTTCCACAAAGCTCACAACAGTTGAGGTAGTTAACATCGCGTCGCTGGTCGCGCGGTCAGCATTTGACAGAATTCGCCGGCCGAGTACATCCAGCCTGCTCCACACTTTTCCCCTTGCCAAAATCACCGATTAAGGACATTTTTGTGATGTCGCTTTTGGCGAGGGATCCTCTTTCCCGGGCAGCCGTTTTGAGATTTCTGTTGAGTATACGTGCAAGCGAATTTGTTCGCGGCAAGAGAGGAGAGCTATGAAACTGAACGTAGACAAGGAAGCCGACGCCCTCTACCTGCGCCTCGACGATTCTCCCATAGTCGAGTCCGAGGAGGTTTCCCCGGGAGTTGTACTCGACTACAACGCATCCAACGAAGTGGTAGGCGTGGAGATGCTCCATCTGTCGAAACGCTCATCCACTCTGAATCTCTCTACGTTGCAGTTCGAGTCGATCTGACAGCGGTAGCTCCAAACATGCTTTTTCAATCACTAGTGGTTGCGGCTGCCAAGGAAGCGCAGGTGTCGTGATTTTGCCGCACGCCACCACAACACTGTCAACTCCCTGACTGTGTTCCCCATTGCACCCATGCGAGGGGCGCGAAAGCAGCAGGTTCCCTGACGCGCTCTCCTGCCAAGAAAACCCCTTCTGACAAAATTCCGGCATTCCAACTGCCACATCGGATGCCTATGGCAATCCGCTAATCTGCGCCGCCGAATCATCCGCGAAACGCGTTCGTCGCACGTACTACCATGCGCTGAGGAAACTTGCTTGAAGGTGGGGCCTGCCTGCAGCGCCTGTCTGCGTGCGTGCACGCACAGGCAGGCAGAGCACTGCGCAGGCAGGCGGACATTCCTGTCTGCCCACGTCGATGCCGACGATGTCTCCGCGCAAATGCGTTTACTGCGCTATTTCGTCAGGGACAATCGAGAAGACGGGAGATTCTTCGACTTCGCTCAGAATGACATGCTTTGCAATAACCATTGGCGAAACCTGTATGTAAGGTCTCGGCACAAACTGTCATCCTGAGGAAGCCCTGTCTGCCGTGCCCGGCACAGGCAGGCGTCAGGCTGACGAAGGATCTACTGCGGCATCGATCACCCCCGTGCGACTTGCACGTGTACCGACCGGAAAGGCGGCACCGTTGCCTCCTGAGCAGAACGGCAGTGGCGGGAGATTCTTCGACTCGGCTCAGAATGACAGTGTAGCGCGCAGGCCATGAACGTAAGCAGAATAATACATTTCAACCAGGGGTCGTCTGATGGGATTTTCACCGCGCACAATGGTTCAGCGCCCCCGCCGCGAGAGCGGGGGGAACAGGGCCCTGCTGGTACTGGTGGACAGCCGGGGCAGTTATACGAATACGAGCATCGTGGATCAGACCGTGCTCGTAGCTTTGCAGCACTTCGGGTTTCCGTTTCGCATTCACGATCTGGCAGCCGGTCCGCTGACGCGCGACCATCTTGAGAACTGCGCCGCTGCGGTCATCGCCCAGGCCCGCCTGGGCGACGCCCTTTCGTTCGAAGAAACGGAGTTGCTGGCCTCGGGGGTTCAAGAAGCCGGGCTGGGACTGGTCAATTTCGACGGCGAACTGCGGCTGTACAAACCGCCGCTGCTGCGTCTCTTCGGGATGGAGGTGGACCGGATTCCGATGGCCTCGGACCTGCTGCGCATCGGGGGTAACGACCATTTTATCAACTGGACGCAGCAGGCGGGCAGTATGGTCCGGCTGAAGCGACCCGTGACCATTGCACAGATCAAGCGGGTCGGCCGGCACGTTGTGGAACTGGCGCAGGCTGCGATGGGCAAGGACCAGCTCATCTTCTCCCGCCATAACGTGCCGGGTACGGCCTACGAGCCGGACCAGTTTCCGGCCGTGCTGGCCGGGGTCTGCGGCAGCGGCCGAGCGGTGCAGTTCGCCTGTTCCCCCCGCATCTGGCACGGGGAGTTTCTGGGCCACGCGATGGGGTTGGACGCCTTCTTCTGGCGCGCCATCGTCTGGGCGGCGCGCAAGCCGTTTGTGGCGCAAATGATGCCGCCCTACGTGACCATCCGGGTGGACGACGGCAGGGGGCGCCACGATTTCCGCTATACCGAGGTGATGAACCGGCACGGTTACCGTCCGATGATCTCCTGCTTCCTGGACCTCGTTCCTGACGAGGTGGTGCCGTTTATGCGTGCCCGCTACACGGCCGGGCAGGTCGACTGGGACGCGCATGCTTTCGACTATTACAAGCTGATTCCGTTCGATTTCGGCATCGGAGAGTACAGCGACACGGAGTTGAAGGAAATCTTCGACCGGGTGGACCGGTGGTACGATGAACGGGGATTGAGGCCGCCGCGCCGGGCTGCGTTTCACTGGGGCGAGGTGGGCGTGCGCGTCCTGCCCTATCTGAAGGCCCGGGGACGGACGTTTGTCTATTCGACCTACCACCTGGGACAGGTGAAGTGGGAGCGGCTGTTTCCCAATTGGTGGCCCTACGGTCTCAACAGCCTGTTCTACGACTATGTACCCGAAGACCCGGAGATGTACAACATAGGGGCCATGCTTCCCCGCCACCTCGTGGAGCCCGACGTGTTGACGGGCTGTACGACCTGGGCCGGAGACAATCCGACCAACGATATGGACAAGGCCGCGGACCGGGCGGCCGGTTCGGTCCGCCTGGCGCTGGACAGCGGGTTCTTTTCGGAGATCACCACCCACGAGCAGAAGTTCGGCGTGCTGACCCTGGAGGAGATCGACCGGTGGCTGTCGCTGGCGTCACAAAAGACGGAACAATACGATATCCGGGGGGTGAGTCACGACGAGGCCGCCGAGTATACCCGGGCCCGGGATGAGTCGTGGATTGCGGCCGCGTCCACGCCCGACGGCAAGGCGGCATGCCTCCGGCTGGGTGGAAAGGCGGGCGTGTCCCTGGAACTCGCCCTGTTCGAAAACGACGGGGACGGTGTGGTCCAGCGGTGGGAATCGGTCCCGGCGTTCAAGGAGGAGACCCGGGTCAATCTCTGATCGGAATTGAGCCGGACGGGAACGGCAGGTTGCGCTTTGAGCAGATGGAGGAGGTCCTCCGCCACCGCGCCCGGCAAGGGGCGATCTGCCAGTACAGCGATGTAAATAGAATGAGTACGACGATGTCAACGGTCGCGATTTGCAGAAAGCGTGCGCTGCTCACGGCATGGGGCAAGCCGTGCGATACGCCGTACCGCTTGTACCGAGTGTGACGGGTGACGCCAGAATCACGTCTCACTCTCCGGATCGTGGACATCCTACGGGATTGAGGGCATCCTGCCCTCGACTTTTCCCATCACTCCTCCCATGCGGGGAGTCGGCAATCCGGGGGCATCAGCCCACTGGCGCGCCGGTGGGTATAGATGTAGAAACCGCCAACAGCGACGACAGGATCGCACGGTCTGGCTTCACAACGCCTGGATCCGTCCCCCTTGCAACCGCCACCGGATGTCGCGGCAGTCGCTCCTCCCTTCGAATCAATCCCGTAGAACGCGTCACGAGTACCTGATCCGAGCGGATAGAGAGGTTTCCCAAGGTGATTTCCGGCGCGCGGACGTGATGTCGTGGCTGACAGGCTGTCCTATTCGCCCCGCGGGCGCCCGCGCGACCGGCATCAACCCCAGCCGGTGGGGCTCCCTGACCCGAAAGGCGGGAATCGTCCGCGGCATGGAGCAATGGCGCGACCGACTGAATCTCTACGCGGAACGACTCAGCGAGGACGCTGCTCGACTGGCCGGCGCGGAGGAGACCACCGAAGCCCGTGCCGAACGCATGAAGTCCGAGGCAGCGGCCGCCCGGGAGGCGCTGGCCTTTATTGAAAAGCTGGCTGAGGACGTCGAGCCCCCGGTAAACCGGAGCACCTGGGGAGCATTCTGCCGTTGGGCCGATGAACTCCTGGATCGCTACCTGGACCGCGACATCCCCGACGCCGAGGTGGCTGTGTTGGAAAAGATCCGCCTCGCCCTGGAGGAGTTGGAAGCGGCCGTCAGCATCAACCCGGGAGCTACGCTGGATGAGTTTCGACAGACCGTCGAGGACTGGCTGGGAAGGACGGTCGGACACCTGGGTGTCACTGGAAGGGGCGTATTCGTATCCCCCGTCGGTGGTGCCGCCGGCATGAGCTTCGACAGGGTATGGCTGGTGGGCATGATCGAAGGAGGAATGCCGCCTCCGGTTCGCCCCGACCCGCTGCTGCCGGAGCCGGACTGGCAGGCTGCCGGGGGCCACTCGCGCTTCGCTCAACGCGTCGCCGCCGAGCGCTGCGACTACCTGTCGGCGGTGGCCACCTCCCCCCACCGCGAACTGTCGACGACTCGGCGGAACACGCGATCATTGGCGCCGATGAAGCGTCCCTGGCCGACCGCCACGACTACAATCTGCACCGGCTCCTGCGGTGGAGACACGTTGGGCGCCGGTTGCTCGACCACCCCTTTACGCAGGACGAAACACTCTCGCGCGCAACGCGTCTGAGCCTTTGCCGGAACCAGAGTCGGCTGACGGAGTACGACGGCAATCTTTCGGCCCTCGCCGGGGAAGGTGGATTCCACCGGAAACTGCGCCGGGCGCCCGTCTCCGCCACGAGCCTGGAAAACTGGGGTACGTGCCCATTCCGCTATTTCCTCGGCCACGTACTGAGACTCGGCGCGCTCGAAACGCCGGAGGAAACAACCTCCATCACCCCCCTGGAGCGCGGTTCACTGATACACCGGATCCTGGAGCGGTTCATGAAGCAGGTCAACGGGGAGAAACTGCTGCCCGCGCCAGGGGAGGAGTGGAGCGACACGTTGCGCGAGCGGCTGTTCCGGATTGCCGGGGAGGCGTTCAGCCTGGCCGAGTCCCGTGGCGTGACCGGTAAGCCCCTCCTGTGGAAACTGGAAAAGCAGGACATCCTGACCGACCTGGAGACCTTCATCGAAGAGGATTCGAAGCACCGGTCCTCCCACGGCACGCGCGGCGTTCTGGTCGAAGCGGGTTTCGGGTCCGGCGGCGGCGTTCCAGATGCTGCCCCTGAAATGCAGCAAGGGCAGCCAGAAGAATTGGGACATCGACCCCGAAACGGGATTTAACGCATGCAAGGCTCTCAAAGGGCGCCTCAATGAGTTGCAAAACGCAACAGAGGAGGAATTGGATCTGGTCCGGCGCGCGGTCTTGAAACCGATTCTCGCGGGGCTCAGGCAGTTTGCACTGGACTATGCCGACCAGCGTCGAAGAGAGGGCCGGGCGGAGTTCCACGATCTGCTGGTCTGGGCCCGCGACCTGCTCCGCGACAATCTCCCGGTGCGAGATCACTTGCGCGGGCGCTTCACGCACGTGCTCATCGACGAAGTCCAGGACACCGACCCCATACAGGCGGAAATCGCCATGTTCCTGTGCGAGGACGTCCCCGACGGGCAGACGGACCGTCCTCGTGCGACCACCTGGGATCAGGTGGTGCCGAAAAAGGGCAGGATATTCGTCGTAGGCGATCCCAAGCAGTCGATCTACCGCTTTCGTCGCGCCGACGTGGTCCAGATGGAACGGGTCAGGGAACGGATGGAGCATGCCGGTGGGCGAACGGTGAGCCTGTCGCAGAATTTCCGATCGCACCAAAGGCTCGTCGCGTGGGTCAATTATCTCTTTCAGCACTGGATGGGACAAGATCAGGAACAGGCCGGCATCGAGGGATATTACCAGGCCAGGTACGAGGACATGTCCCCCCGCTGGGCCGGTGAACCTCCGTCAGGCTGCGCGCCGCGGGTGTGGGCGCTTTCCGACAAGGCGGTCGATGCGGACATCGACGCGATTCGCAGGAAGGAAGCGCGAGAAATCGCCCGACTGCTTCGCCGGATGGTGGACGAAAAGTGGCAGAAGCTGGATGGAGACGCTACCAGGGCCAGCGGACGTGAGACCTTCGCATCGGTCACGTATTCCGACGTCTGCATCCTGATGCCCGGCCGAACCGGCGTTTCGATATTGGAGCGAGGACTCGAGGAGGGGAAAATCCCCTACCGTCTGGAAAGCGCGTCGCTGATTTTCGAAACCCAGGAAATCCGCGATCTGTTGAATTGCCTCAGGGCCATCGACGATCCCGGGGACCAGGTGGCTGTCGTCGCCGCGCTGCGCTCGCCGGCCTTCGGATGCAGCGACGTCGATCTGCTCAGGCACTATGAAGGCGGGGGTGGATTCGATTATCTGCAGCCGCGCGCCGGATGAGGCGCGCGACGACAGACGCCGACCCGACGCGGAACCGGTGCATACCGTTAAGGCTCGGGATGAGTGGTTGAACAAGCGTGAGGAGCTGATTGAGGAATTGGGTCGACCTGCATCGGTAGCCGCGACCTCACTTGGTAGTGGATTGCGGGAGGAAAAGGGCGAATCGGAGAGTCCCGAGCCGTGGCGGCGGGGGCGCGCCGGAACGTCGGTGGGTCGAGCCGTCCACGCCGTGCTGCAGTCGATCGACCCGGCTACCGGCGAGGACATCGATGACCGCGCACGGGCGCAGGCCGCCGCCGAGGGCATACCGGGCCGAAAAGATGAAATCGCCCGACTGTCTCGCGTTGCGATAGACAGCGCCATCGTCAAGCGGGCCGTAGCTTCCGGCCGGTATTGGCGAGAGGTGCCCGTGGCCGTTGCGATCGGCGACGGATCCCTTCACGGTTTCATCGACCTGTTGTTCGAAGAGCACGGCGATCTGGTCGTGATTGATTTCAAGACCGATTCCGTCAGCGCGGCCGAGGTTGCCGGCCCACTCAAGGACAACTATCGCCTGCAGGGCGGCGCCTACGCCCACGCCATCCGCCACGTAACCGGCAAGGTTGTCAGGGAAGTGGGGTTCGTCTACCTCCAACCCCGATGCGAGGTGAGGTTGGAAGACCTGCGCCAGGCCATGCGGCATGCGGAAGCAGAAGCCCAAAAGTCCCTGAACCCCGCGGGAAAGTAGAACCGCCTGAAGATGCGTCTCTTGTGGGCGAACGCGGCCATAATGGAATGGGGGTCAGCCGACAGAGCACGTGGCCGGGAGTTGCGCGGCGCCCACAGATATAAGAAAATTTGTGACAATACAAGAAATCTTGTATACGACTGTTTGTGACCATTTCGTCCATGAGACGGCTAGTGTTCTGTCCCAGAAATAGGTTGCCTAAATTCGGCCGTCGAGTCGCCCGCCTCGCAAGGCGCCAGAGCGCAGGCGACCTGCGTAAGTTCGGCGAGCGAAGGCAACGCCGCGAGACCTGCCTGTCGCGCGTTGCTTGGCGCAGGCAGGCGGGATGAATCGGCGGCAGAATGGTTAGATATTTTTGAGACAGGACACTAGCACCTACGCACCAATCTTCCAAGTGTTTTTGCCTTTTCATTCGTGTCTATCGGTGTTCATCGGTAGTTGCATTTGCCTTTCCCCCAGCCCCCGCTCAAGATGACGCTGTTTTACCGAAATCGTTGACAAATATCAGAAAATCGCCAAACCCAATCTCGCCATTGCCATTCAGATCATACCGAGCGTCATACCTCGCATCGCCCCGGCTTAATCCGAATTGATCTACAAATCCCAAAAAATCGGCAAAGTCAACCGTACCACTGCCATCAAAGTCTGCGGGAAGAGCGGGTTTGTCAAACAGGACCGCAACACCTCTCTTTTCCAGGTCTGGAATATATGTGTTGATGGCTGCTGAACTCAGCGGGTTGTCCTCGAGATTCAATGTGGTCAGGTTGGTTGCAAATTCAAGCCCGATCAAATCGCGGATCTCTCGGTTCCTCAGGTCAAGTGTGGTCAAGCGTTCCACCTCAGCCCTGGTCAGAGGTCCGTAGCCGGATTTGCCCAAGGCTTCCCGAACGGCCGCTTTGAGGTTGAAGTCGGCCATATGTACTACGGGTGTGACATAAGGCGACAGGTTCCACAAGACGATGGTGTAATCCCCCTCTCTTTCATAACCGCCGCCTATTGACGTGGCGAAAGTTGTGCCATCGGGGGAAAATGCTGTACAAGCACCAAGCAGTCCAGCGTTAGTGTTGCCCTGAAATCTCGCGATTCTTTCGTATGTATTTGCATCCCGAAGATCAATATCCCCACCCTGTGACGCGGTGATAATTTTTTCGCCATCAAGGGTAAATGACGCATAACGGAGAAGATTATTCACCCTTACTATAAATTGATCCTTAAAGGCTCTTTTATCCACGTCCCAAAAAGCGACTTTGTTATTAAAAGCACCTGAAACGAGTGTTTTACCATCCGGTGAGAATGACACAGAAGTGACCGCGTTCTCATAGGGAAGGTTGGCAATCTCGGTCTTTGTCGCCACGTCCCATAGCCTGATCGTGCTATCAAAAGCACCCGAAGCGAGAGTCTTTCCATCCGGTGAAAATGCCACGCTCTGGACACCATGTGTATGGCCTATAAGAGGGGGGAGTTGGGTTTTTGTGGACATGTCCCATAGCCTGATTATGTTTGGGCCGCTCCCTTCGGCATCCGTTATTCCTGCGGCGAGGATTTTTCCATCGGGCGAAAAGGCCACACCTTTGGCGCTATTCCCCTTCTGTCTGTCCAGGGGGATGATGAGTTTGTGGGTCGAATTATGCAGCATCGAAAGGCCTATTTTGCGGATATTGCCGCGCGTATCCACCGTCTCGAACGTCATCTTATGTACAAGAATAGTGGAGAGATTCGTAGCACCGGGATCCGATGGAATAATGCCGTCATACCGGAGGTCAACAGTCGCATTCGTCGCACCCCCTAATAGACGACCTGTCTTCAATTCGGGAGCGCCTGCGGAAAAGTGCGTTTCCGGTGTTGTGACAAATAGAGAGACCTGCTGAAGACCGTCAGGGTCGCTGAGTTCCAGTTGGATAGGGACGCTTGTTGCACCTGTCCGATATGAACGCGACGAAAGGATCTGGCACGTTGGCAAATCCAGCACATATTCCTGATACGTTGAACTATCGGAATTGAAATGGGGGTGTACGGCCAAATGCCCGGCGCTGAACTCGGATAACCTGGTTCGTCCACGACCATAAGACATGATGTAGGCATCATTGTTGAAATTGTGCCACAATCCGAAAGCGTGTCCCAGTTCGTGGGCTGCTCTGGCAACGAAATTCGGGTCGATATATTGCCTCAACATCGCCCATCCACTATTTCTTGACGTTTGCAAACCAAGCCCTAACCTGACTAATTCATGAAACTGAACGGAACAGTGTTTTTGGAAGTAGAAAGTGATCTGTAGAAGGGAAAATAGTCGAATGACGTGTTGGTGACGCGATGATGAGTAATTTTGGGTGTGCCGTCAGCATTGAGGGGTGTCGAGTGCTTTGATTTGTGGTTGGAAAGGACAGACGGATGCCTTGGTCTTACTTCGTGGCGATGAGAAAGGGATGGATCGGCCGGCGTGAAACGGCGTTATGGATATGCCTTTGCCAAATTACAGAGGATGGTGTCATAGAGGTGTTTCAAGGGAAATGAGGTTGGCAAATGGAGTTTGATTTTGGTTTTGAGTTCGGACACTCTCCCGGCGACTTTGAGAATGCGATTCTGAATGGTATTAAACTGGGCGTGCGTCCATTGGGTAGCCCGGAGTCCTTTTTCGGTAAGGGTCTGCATCAAGACATAAGCGGCACTATGCAGGAAGAGACGGAAGTGATTGGCTTCGAAGGTGTGACAGGAGGTACGATCGGAATGGAGAAAGGTTTTGTGATTCTTGATGAAGTTTTCCATCCTGCCGCGCGCGCAATAGACGGTTTTGTAGATGAATGAGGGCTGGCTACTTTTCAGGTTGGTGACGACAAAGCGTGTATTGGCTTGTCCGGAAGCGGTGATTTCAGCTTTGTAGATGATGCGCCTTGGCACGGCCCAGGTATGGGCTTGGTAAGCGAAACAGGTAAATAACTGCACGGGCTGTCCGGTTTCCCGATACTGGGCCTTTGCCTGCTCGATCAACGCGTGTCCCCGTTGTGCAAGCCTGGCATTGCCCGTCTGTCCCAGCACAAAATACACGTCTTGCTCGTCGCAAAAGTCGTGGACCTCAGGACAGGAAAAATGGCCATCGCCACGCAAAAAGATACGCACGTCCGGCCACGCCTCACGAAGGATTTTCACCAGTCGCTTAAGAATGCTGACAATCTGTTTGCCGGTAGGACGGGCGCCCGGACGCAGCAGCGTCGTGATCAGTCTTCCTGTCCGGCCTTCATAAATGTGCAAGGGACAGTAACAGCGTTCATCGTAATAGCCATTGAACAACGACAACTGTTGCTTGCCGTGAACCTCGTCATCGGTGTCATCGATATCCAGAACGACCGCGTCGGGAGGCCTATCGTAGGACGCGATAAATCCGTCCACAAGGGCCTCGGCAATACGATATAAGTCCCTGCGACGAATCCCGTTTTCCAATCGACTCATCGTGGGTTGGCTGGCCAACGGCGCCCCTGATATCGGCAACCGATCACAGGCCGCCTTGAACGCAGGGTCCTCGCGCAACACATTGCAATCGTTCGCGTCTTCATACGCGCACGCGATCTGAAAGACACGCTGGCTGATCAGGTCCACCATCGTGTGATCCACATAACTTGGATGCCGACGGTCCGTTAACGCCTCGACGATCCGAGACAGGATGCCGATTCTGGACGCCACCTCACGAAGCAGCATCAACCCGATATCGCTGGTGAGCACACCGCCATCGAAGACGGCTTCCACCTGCTTGCCCGAAACACTTGCGAAAGGAAGTGCGAGTTGACTATCTTGAACTTCCACGGTAGTTTCCTCCCGGTTCATTGTTGTATGGTTATCGGTCTAACCATAATATAATACAATGACTTGGGTAAGGAAACTACCTTTTTTATGAATTATTCGGGCTAATACATTTCGAAGTTGAATGTCTTCCTCGTTGCCCAGGACGATGAAGTAAATATTTGATTCGAGATCATATCCATATTCCCATCTAATTCTCTGAAGCGCACGCGCATAGTCGTAATTACCTCCGGTACCATATACGACATGAACCATGGGTTCACCTGGTGCATCTGTTTCATAATTGAAGGTTCTTTCTCCGAACCCGTGCGCGCTTATCTGGTCTTCATAAATGCGCTGTACTTCCCGAATGGTTGTCTTCATCTTATCGACCACTTCTTGCCTGAACCCCTGCGGGTCGGACACGAAGTAGATCATCCTTACGGTGCGCGGCTCTCCCGCATCCAGGAGGGCCGGCTTGGCCGCTGCAGGTTGAGTTTGGCGATAGTGCTCAAGTTTCGCCAAATCGACCGGGACGCAAAAATGACTACTATCCTCCGCAGCATCGCTCACTGACGAGATCAGCAGGCATAAGGACAGGTTAAATATGAACTTTTTCATGATTTGGCCTCCTGACGGTGGATTTATATTCCTTCCCGCCGCAATGAATCGTACCCTGTCCACTGACACGTCAATTCCTCCATCGGTGCCAGACGCCCCGGCACTTTCCCATATCAAACACCCGGCTTCAACCCCTTGTTGGAAGTTTGTCTGATGACACATTTGTACTTATATTGTGAAATATAAGGAATTTCTGTGAACTTCTAGTGATCGTAGGACCAATGGAGATGATCTTTTGGTGTGCAATCGCCAATGGCGTTAAAAATCTCCGAAAAAGTAAGGATGCCGGTCGATAAATAACCGGTTTCTTCACGTTGCCGGAATTCTGACGACGGCGAAGACTAGTGCGCCTGACGCCCGGTGTGGAGGGAAAAATGGAACGAGCCGAAGCGTTGGAACGAGAGGTAAAGACGCTGCGGGAGCGGCTGTCGCGGCTGAGCGATGCGAGCCTCCGCATCAACGAGAGTCTCGACTTCGAGACTGTGTTACAAGGGGTCCTGGACAGCGCGCGTGTGCTGACCGGCTCGCGTTACGGCGTGATGACGCTCAGTGACGTAACGGGACAGCCGCGGGACTGCGTGGCATCCGGAATGACACCCGAGCAGAGCAGGCAGTTCTGGAAAATGCCGAACGGCCTGTAGTTCTTCGCGGCAATGCAGAAAATTAAGGAACCGCTGCGGCTGCGCGACTTCCACAGCCATACCCGGGAGATGGGCCTTCCCGCGTTCCGCCCGCCGATACCGGTAGGCGATGTTCTTACCTTTCTGGCGGCGCCGGTCCGGCACAGAGGGGAATCCGTCGGCAACATCTATCTCGCCGAGAAGGAGGGTGGCTGTGCGTTCACACAGGAAGACGAAGAAACGCTGGTGATGTTTGCGTCACAGGCCGCATTGGTCATCGCCAACGCGCGGCGCTACAGGGACGAAAAAAAAGCCAAGGCCGATCTCGAGGCCCTGATCAACACGTCGCCGGTTGGCGTTGCTGTCTTCGACGTCAGTACCGGAAAGGCGGTATCGTTCAACCGCGAGGCCGTGAGAATTTTCGAGAATCTGCGGACCGGGGATCATCCTCCTGAGGAACTCCTGGAAGTTCTCACTTTCCGCAGGGCCGACGGGCGGAACGTCTCACTCCGAGACGTCTCACTGGCCCAGGCTCTCAGCACCGGCGAGACGATCCGCGCCGAGGAAGTCGTCTTCGAGGTTCCCGACGGCCGTATGATACGCGCCCTCATCAACGCCACCCCGATACACGCGGATGACGGCAGGGTCGCGTCCTTCGTCGTCACGCTGCAGGACATGACCCACCTCGAGGAATTGGAGCGGATGCGGGCGGGGTTCCTGGCCATGGTAAGCCACGAGTTGCGGGCGCCGCTGGCTGCCATCAAGGGTTCCTCCACAACGGTACTGGGCGACGCCGTCTCCCTGGGCACCTCGGAAATGGTCCAGTTCTTCCGCATTATAGACCAGCAGGCCGACCATATGGGCGTCCTGATCAACGACCTGCTGGACGTGGCGCGCATCCAGGCAGGCACCCTGACGATCAATTCCGAAGCGATGGCGGTTATCACACTGGTGGAGCAGGCCCGGAATACCATTCTGAGCGGGTGGGGCAGAAACAACATTCACATTGAACTGGCGCCCGCCCTTTCCCCTGTGATGGCGGACCGCCGGCGCATCGTCCAGGTACTCGACAATCTCCTTTCGAACGCGGCCCGGCACTCGCCCGATGAGTCGCCTATCGTCGTGACCGCCGTACAGGAAGGGGTCCACGTCGTGTTCTCAGTAACCGATAAGGGTCGTGGGGTGGCTCCCGATCGGCCTGCCGCATCTTTTTCAGAAGCCCTCCGAGGTCGACGCGAATGGCGCGGACGATACGGGTTCAGGCCTGGGTCTGGCCATCTGCAAGGGCATCGTGGAAGCCCATGGCGGCAGAATTTGGGCAGAGAGTCAGGGAGTGGGCCTGGGAACACGGGTCACGTTCACGATTCCGATTGCCGAGGATGCCGGGCATGTCGCACCCGCCGGACCTACCGTCTCTCACGCGCAGAAGAAGGGGCGAAACCGAACACGAATCCTGGTCGTAGACGATGACCCGCAGACGCTGCGCAACTTGCGGGAGGCACTCTCGAAATCGGGTTATGTTCCGGTCGTGACCGGCGATCCGCACGAAGTGCCGACCCTTATTGAGGAGCACCGTCCCCAGCTCGTATTGATGGACCTGGTTCTGCCGGGTATCGACGGAATTGAGGTGATGAAGCGCATCCTGGAAGACACGGTCATCCCGATCATTTTCCTTTCCGCCTACGGTCACGAGGAAGCGATCGCCCGGGCCTTCGACGCCGGGGCCGACGATTACGTCATCAAGCCGTTCTCGCCGACGGAACTCACGGCCAGGATCAGGGCCGCCCTCCGAAAGCGGCCTGCGCAAGCTTCGCCCGCGCCGTTAACGCCTTTTGTGCTGGGGAATTTGACCATCGACTACGCCGCGCGCAAGGTGGCCGTTGAGGGACACACCGTACGGATGACCGACATCGAGTACCGGCTGCTGGTGGAACTTTCGATCAACGCTGGCCGGATATTGACATACAATTATCTTCTGGAACGGATATGGCTGGCCTGGGGATCCACCGATAACCGGCGATTACGCTCGGCCGTGAAGAACATCCGCCGCAAACTCCACGACGAGGCGAGCAACCCCACCTACATCTTCAACGAGCCTCGCGTCGGCTATCGTTTGGGAATGCCTGAGTAAACAGGACTCGCGCCGGTGACGATCGGGCCAATGACCGACGCCCGGGTCAGGCGAATTCAGCCCGACAGGCACGCACGATTCGTCCGCAGTGTAATTCATCAGCAAAGTCTGCTTGACGGGATCTCAAGAATCCGCATTTCTTTCGTCTTCCGTACGTGGACTTTCGCTCTGTGCGTAGGGGTTCGATACGGGTTTCCCGATTGCTTTATGCGGATCTCCGTTTCAACGGGATTGTACCGAACAACGCCATCGTGACGAGGGCCGTGACGTCCAATCGCTACTGGCGCGAGGTGAGGTCGGAAGGCCTGGACCAGGCCATGGTGGATGCGGAGGCAGACGCCGGCAAGATGCTGAATGCGGGAAGGACCAAAGCCGCCTGAAGACGGCTGTCAACAGGACTGTAGAGACAGGAGGATGGGGGACCGGGCAAGGGCAACCACAAGGGTTGCCCGTACAACGGGTGTGGTTTGGATAGAGAAACCAAAACAGGCTGGCTTCGGGAGTACTGGCACAAACGATCCGAATTCGCGATGGCCCCGCCGGTTTCACTCGGCTGGCGCCACTGAGTCTCCCGTCCCCGCCCGGATGCGTTGGGGCAGCGAGGTGTACCGGTCGGCCACGCGGTTGTTCTTGATGGCGATCGCCAGGGCTTTCCGCGTACCGACGATGACGACCAGGTCCCGGGCTCTTGTCACGGCCGTGTAGAGCAGATTTCGCTGGAGCATCATATAATGCTGGGTGGTCAGCGGCAGTACGACCACGGGATACTCCGACCCCTGGCTCTTGTGCACGCTGGTGGCGTAGGCAGGCACGATCTCATCCAGTTCGGTGAATTCGTACCCCACGGTCCGCTCCGGGTACCGCACCGCCAGGGCCTGGTTCGTCGAATCGATCCCCGCGACCCGTCCGATATCCCCGTTGAACACGTCCCTGTCGTAATTGTTGCGCACCTGCATCACCTTGTCCCCCACCCGGAACCGCACGCCGCCGCGCTGCAGTTCCTGCCCGTTCGGATTGAGCCGCTCCTGGAGCACCCGGTTCAGGTTCGTCGCGCCGGTCTCGCCTCGATACATCGGCGCCATCACCTGAATATCGTCAATCGCATCCACGCCGTAGGCGCGAGGGAGCCGGTCCTTGCAAAGCCCGCAGACCGTCTCCGCCACCTCCTCCGGATCCTCCACCTGCGAGAAAAAGAAATCCGAACCCCGGCTGTTATCCAATTCCGGAAGTTCGCCGGCCAGGATCCGGTGTGCGTTCATCACAATCCGGCTTTCCCGCGCCTGCCGGAAAATCTCGGTCAGCGCCACGACAGCCGCCTCCCCGGAGCCGATGATATCCTTCAATACATTCCCCGGCCCCACCGAAGGCAGCTGGTCCACGTCCCCCACCAGAACCACCGTAGCGCTCAGCGGTACCGCCTGCAGGAGACTGTTCATCAATGCCACGTCCACCATCGAGACTTCGTCCACGATGATCGCATCGCACGTCAGAGGGTTATCGAAGTTCATATCGAATTTCAACTCGCCCGGGCTGAACTTGAGCAGCCTGTGGATGGTTTTGGCGTCCCGCCCCGTGGCTTCCGCCATCCGTTTTGCCGCCCGTCCGGTGGGCGCAGCCAGCAACACGCCTTTGTCCCGCGCCTCGAAGAGGGCGATCAAGCCCCTGATGGTCGTGGTCTTGCCAGTCCCGGGGCCACCGGTAAGCACGAGCAGGCTGTGGGAAAGGGCCTTCTCCAGCGCAACCTTCTGCAGAGAGGCGAACCGGATCCCGTCGCGTTTCTCGATCGCCGCGATCTCCGCATCGATATTGCGCGTTTCAACGCGCCGGATGCTGGAGAACTGATGCACCCGCGTCGCCACGCCCTTTTCGGCATAGTAAAGAGATGGAATGTAGATCCGGTCCTCCTCGACAACCACCTCCTCGGTTTCGCGTAGCAGGTCGATACACGGGGCGATCAATTCGTGCGACACTTCAAGCGTCTCCGCGCACCGGTCCATCAACTCCATCACCGGCAGATAGACGTGCCCGTCGGACTGCGCCGCGGTCTCCAGCACATAGCGGATACCCGCGAGGACCCGTTGCTCCGAGTGGGGTTCCACGCCCAGTTTCTGAGCGATCCGGTCGGCGGTGGCGAAACCGATACCCCAGACGTCGCGGGACAGGCGGTACGGATTCTCCTGAATCAGTGAAACCGAGTCCTGCCCGTATTGCTTCCAGATCTTCACGGCGTGCCCCGTGCCCACGTCGTGCGACTGCAGAAACAGCATCACGTTGTGGATCTCGCGCTGCTCCTTCCAGGCATCCTCGATCATCCTGGCGCGCTTTCTGCCCAGCCCCTCCACCTCCACCAGCCGCTTCGAGGCCTTCTCGATCACTTCCAGCGTTTTCTTGCCGAAATGATCCACGATTCGTCCGGCCATCACCGGTCCGATACCTTTGATCAGCCCCGAGCCCAGGTACTTTCGCATTCCATGCACGGTGGATGGATATACCTTTTCGTATGACTCGATCTTGAACTGGCGGCCGTACCGGGCGTGGTCCGTCCATTCGCCGTCCAGGGCCACGCACTCCCCCGCGGTCAGCGAAAGCGTTGTGCCCACAACGGTGACCTCCTCACCCGAACCTTCGGGTTGCAGCTTGGCAACCGTATAGCCGCTTTCTTCACTCTGAAACGTAATCCGCTCCACAATGCCCTGAAGCCGCTCCATGGATCCTTCCTCTGAATCTGTCTGCGTGCGCGGATTGATCGCCGAAAAAACCGGCGCATCGCACCGTCACCGGAATCTCACGCCTTGTACACGACCTCACCCCGGACGATCGTCGCCACGATGGATAGCGCGGGCTGTCCCTCCGCCCAGCGGAACAGCGTCAGGCTCGCGTCCATTCCGGGCGCCACGCGGCCCAGCCTGCCGTCAACGCCCAGCAGCCGCGCCGGGTTGATGGTTGCCGTCTCCAACGCCTCGGCCAGCGTGGCGTCGGTATAGGCGACCGTATTCGGAATCCCGTAATCCAGAAACAGCGACGCCCCAGCCAGGTACGGCGTGCCCGCCAGGGAGATCTTCCCGTTCTCGTGTATCTCCACCTCGTCGCTTCCATAGCTCCGGCCGTAAATGCCGGGCGGCAGCCCGGCAATGGACGACACGTCGCTGACCAGGCAGATCCGCTCTTTCTGCTTGGTCCTGTAGAAACTCTTCAACACAGGCGGCGGAAGATGGTGACCGTCCGGGATGATCCCCGCCCAGAGTTCGTCGGCGGCAAGCTGCTCCCAGATATAGTTATCGTGGCGGGGAATCTCCGCGTGCGCTCCGTTGCCCAGGTGGGTGGACATCCGCGCGCCGGCCGCCACCGCCTCCCGGATCCGGGCCCGGCTGGCCCCGGTATGCCCCAGGGCGACGATGACGCCCGCGTCCGATGCCTTCTCGATAAAGGCCAGGGATCCCTTCCGTTCCGGCGCAAGGGTCAGAATCCTGATCCGGCCGCCGGCCGCCTCCTGGTAACGGCAGAACTCATCCCAGTCGGGATCCCGCGTGTGCACCAGGGGATGCGCCCCTCTGGGACCGTCCTCGGATGCGATATAGGGCCCCTCAACGTGAAAACCCACAAACGACGCATTTGCGGTATCCGACTGCTCGCATGCCATGGCCAGCGCCCGCAAACCCGAAATCGCCTGTTCCGCAGGGGACGTCGTTACCGTGGGACAGAAAAGCGCCGTACCCGCCCTGTACGGCCATTCACTGGCCTGCAGCACCCGCTCCACCGTCAGATCCCCGGAACTGTAGTTGATCCCGCCGGCCCCGTTGACCTGAACGTCGAATAATCCCGGCGAAATCCACACGTCATCGCCCCCCAACGCCGGCGCGCCGTCGTCTTCGATGCTTGCGATTCGACCGTCTTCTATCGTTACCGACACGGGCGCTTCCGTACCCACAATTTTACCCCGAAGAACCATTGTTTCTCCTTTGCATGTACTGTCCTGTTTCCGAAATATTCAGCCGCCGGTTCAACCTCCCTCGCTACGTTGTTTACGTTGCGCTTGTCGGAACGGCCTGTCGAAACCAGTTCGCGATTCGGCGTCCATGAGACTGAATATCCCCCACCCTTTAACGTCCCCTATTTCCTTGCCCTTTTTCTTGCATCGCCCAAGAAAAAGGGCGAAAAAGAAGGGCGCCGCTCGGCGCGGAGCCGGTTTTTCCGTGAATCGCTTCAGTGGTACAAATGGGAATTGGGTGCCCTACAAGCCCTCCCGGAACTCCCGGCTTACGGAGATGTACGGAATGACACGGAAAAACCCCCAACTCCACCTCCGGACGGTCGTGTGTATTCCTGGCAAGGATCCCCGTCTGGATTTGCGTTTGTACCGCTCTTGGCTGACTGCTCTTCTTAGTTTCTTCGTGTCTCTGCGTGAGCCCGGTTTTCCTGGCTTTCCTCCCCCTTTCCTTTAGGAGAGGGGGCCGGGGGGAGAGGTCTCGCGCCGCGTTTGAGATTGTAGGGGCAACCCTTGTGGTTGCCCGCATTTCGGCGCTGAAGTCAATCGCTTTGGATTTTGATTCAAGCTGATGGCTGACAGCCAATGGCTGGTTCTCGGTGTGGACCTCTCCCGTCTACCGTCTTCCCGCTTTCCACGTTCCGCTTCCAACTAACGATAACACCCGGCCAACCGATCCGCAATATGTTTTGTCTTGACATCACCGAGGGAATTTGGTATACTCAATATTTGTTCGATCCTGCCTTTGTATGAGTCATATTAGTCCCGGAAAAACACAAAGTTAACTCACTTTACGTGGAAGGAATCACGAATGGGTGACGATCAGGTTTTCGAAAACAGAATCGGTAACTTCAGTAGGACCGATAATGTAGACGACCTCACGGCGCTCGGCCTGGCGATCGTGGCGGAAACCCTGGATATTCTGCACGACTTGCAGGGCAAGGCCAGCGGCGCCATGGTCATCCGCACCCGCGAGGGCGATTACAAGAATTGGGACGCCGAGATCTTCGGTGTGGACGAAGCAGCTGAAGGGGCATACATTGGAAGGCTGAAGGAAAGCCCGCATCCGGTTGTGCTGCTTTCCGAAGAAGCCGGCATGGTCGATCTCACCGCCGGCAAAGAGGGAGACAAACTCTATGGCGTCTCCGATCCCTTCGACGGCAGCTGGTTGTACAAGAGGGGGCTGCCGTTCATGCAATACAGTTCCCTGGCGCTCTTCGACGCCAACTTCAATCCTCTTGTTTCCGTCACCGGCGACGTTTTCAACAAAGACCTGGCGTTTGCCAATGGTACCGGCGCCTATATGGCCAGGCTGGACGGAAACGGCTTAACCGGCGTGGAGATGCTGGATGAAAGCTATCGCAGGCAACGGCACGGGGAGGCGGCCTCCGGCATCAATGACGCCTGTGTCGAATCGTACCTCCTGAAACCGGCCAAATTCCTCATGCCACTCATCGATGAATACAGGCCGGTCATCGATGCATTCAAAATGCTCCACCCCAACGGCGGCCCGTACGCATTCGCCGAGGCCGCGGCAGGGCAGATCGACGTCTACTTTGCCAGGCAGCAGCCCTACGTCGACGTCTTCTCCGGTATCCAGATCGCGGAACAGGCCGGCCTGGTTGTTACCGATTTCGACGGTAACGACGTGCCGAAGCCCACTGAAGATTACGAGACCGTCTTCGACGTCCTGGTCAGCCGGACGCAGACCCTGCACGACCAAACCCTCGAGAAAATCTCGGAATGCAGAAAGGAATAACTGATGGCCCATAACGGAACTGGCACGAAGGACGATCCGGTCATCGTTACCGAACTGGCGGGGGAAGATGTTCCCGGCGAGTTGAGACCTTCCAACTTCTTCGACCTCGACAGATATCCGTTCGAGCACCGCGCGCTGGTGGACGGGGCAAGGTCGGTCGTGGATCTCATCGGCAAAGACGGAATCGAAAAATACGCAAGGGAATGGCTGGCCGAAAAAATCGGTTCGGCGGAAGGCGTGGAAGAACGGACCGGCCTCACCGGAATCGGGAACTACACCGTGCTGGTCGAACCCGGCGCCGTATGCGAACCTCTCTTCGTGCACGGATCGCTCGATGGCGGGGGCCACACGCTCTACGTCGCAAGAAACGCAAAGGTGGTGGGTGCGGTCGTCTACCTCGACAGTGGGGACATCTACGTCGGTTCCGGAGCCGTTATCGAGCCCACGGCCGGCGTGAAGGGCCCGGCCATCATCGGCCCGAATAACGAAATCCGTCAGGGCGCTTATCTCCGGGGCAACACCATCCTGGGCGGTCACAGGAAACAGGGTGACAACGCCATCCGGGGCGAACTCAAAAACGTTCTGTTGCTAAACGAAGCCAATTTCCCCCATCCCTCGTATCTCGGCGACAGCCTCTGCGGGTACGCCACCCACTTCGGCAACCAGGCCACGGCCGCGAACCTGGGCATCATCCAGGGCGTTCGTGAACGGGACAAGCGCGTCAACCTGAAGGTCGAAATCAACGACAAATGGTACGACCTCGGCGGATCCAAAATGGGCGTGGTTCTCGGCGACAGAACCCAACTGGCCTGCGGATCCCTCACGGATCCAGGCACCCTGCTGGGGCCGACGTGCATCTCCTACGGCCTTGCGTACGTCAAAGCCGGCTACTATCCCGCCGGCACCATGTTCAAAACCCGGTCCGAGAGGGTCGTCGAGACGCAGAAAGGCATCTTCGATCCGGACAAGCTCTAGTATGCTGTCCCGGAAACAGGTTGCCTAAATTCGGGACAGCACACTGGAAGACGTCCCGGCGAGGTCCGGCGGCGTCTTCCCATTCCAGAACAAGAACGACAACGCATTTCGAATCCATCGGAAGCGTTGTCGTTTTCTCTTTTCGTCCGTCAACGTCCGCGGCGCGTCGGGATGTGTCCCAGAAGGCGGCCGAGAGAGGCCGCTTCCCGATCTCCGCGATTCCGGAAGGACAACTGGATGATTGGCCAGAAAAACACGCATGAATGGATCCGGGCGATTCGCGGCCGGGACAACGATCTGATCTCCCGCCTTCAGTCCATCTACGGCAACAGCGAGAGCCTTCTTGAAGAACGTCTGAACGCCCTGTCGGAAACGGCGACCCGATTCGGGGAAGCCTACGGCGACAGGGGCATCAGTTTTGTCAGGTCGCCGGGAAGATTGAACACCGTGGGCATGCACGCCGACCACCGGGGGGCCTTTATCAACCCCATCTCCCTGGACAAAGAGATCCTCATCTGTTTTTCCCGCAGAGACGACGACCGGGTTGAAGTCCACAATTTGGACCCGGCCTATGGAACCCGGCGTTTCCATTTGTCGGAAACGTACCCGGACGCGCCGATCCGTTCTGACGCCGAGTGGCTGGACTGGACGCAGGAAAAAACCGACGAACGCAAGGCGGCGGGCGTAAACGAGGACTGGATTACAAAACTGCAGGCCCCGCCGGCCTACCTGCACACCCGCTATCCCGATAAACAGCTCATGGGCTTCGACGGGGTCCTGGGAAGCAGCATTCCCGACCAGGGCGGCTTGAGCTCCTCGTCTGCGGTTGTGGTTGCGTTGATCGAAATCATGACACACGTCAACGACATCGATCTGGACGACGGGCAGTTCGTAAGGTATGCGGGCACCGCGGAATGGTACGTGGGGACCCGGGGCGGCTTCGGCGACCACGCCGCGATCAAGTGCGGCCAACTGGGAAAAATCACCCACATGAAGACCCTGCCCGAGTTGATGATCGACGCCTATCTTCCGTTCCCGGACGGTTATCAGATCGTCATCTTCGACTCGGGTGTCCAGGCCAACAAAACCGGAGCCGCCGGGCAGAAATTCAATGAAAAGACGGCAACCTACGAGATTGGAGAGGTCTATCTCAGAAACCACCTGGAAGCACACCACCCGGACGTCATCCGACGGGTGGTGGAGGCCAGAAAAGATCTGGAAATCGAAAAAAAGTTCCACCTCGCCGACGTGGTCGAGTGCCTGGACCAGTCTCAGATTTATGAATTGATCGGGGGCCTGCCTGAACAGATTGACCGCCGGGGGCTGCTGCGCCAGTTGCCTGAACAGAAGCGATTTCTTGAACAGCAATTCGCGACCCACGATGAACCTGCAAACGGCTACCAGGTCCGCATGGTCATCACGTACGGGATCGCCGAGTCCGAACGCAGCAGAAATCTGAAGGACGTGTTGAACCGGAACCGGGTGGACCTCTACGGCCAGCTGATGAATGTCTCCCACGACGGCGACCGAGTGCACCTGGACGCGCCCCGATTCGACCCGGGAAAAGACCTCCACCTCCAGCCGGGCGACTACAATTGCAGCATCCCGCAGATCGATGAAATGGTCGACGTCGCCCTGGATGCCGGCGCCGAGGGCGCGCAAGTATCCGGCGCCGGCCTGGGCGGAAGTATGATGGTCCTGGTCAAATCAGACGGCGTGCAGGGTATCATCGAAGCCATGCGCGATAGGTACTACACCCTCCGCGGGATCGAGGAACGACTGACGGTTGCGTCTCCCGTTCAGGGCGCCGGGGTTTTGTAGGGAGTACCGCGTGCCATCGGCATGTCGAGACGTTGAGGAGGCGCGTGTGAAGGTGGGGTAGACATTCCTGTCTGCCCTTCTCATTGTCCGCCTGCCGCCTGAAGAGGGATGGCAACCTCTCCCCCGGCCCCTCCCCGACGCGGGGAGGGGAGCAGTGCCTCACGTGCCGCCTGGCAGGCCGCGCGAGTGACGGACGCTCAGGTCTCATTCGACGCTGCAGTAGATCCTTCGTCAGCCTGGCGCCTGCCTGTGCCGGGCACGGCAGACAGGGCTTCCTCAGGATGACAGTTTGTGCCGAGACCTGACAGACAGGTTTCGCGGATGCTGATTGCAAAGCATGTCATTCTGAGCGAAGTCGAAGAATCTCCCGTCTTCACGCTTGTCCTTAACGCCAAACACGCGGTAAACACATTTGCGCGGAGACGTCGTCGGCATCGAAGCGGGCAGACAGGAATGTCCGCCCCACCTTCAAAAACGTTCCGTCCTCAGGATGACAGGTTGTGCCAAGACCTGACGGACAGGTTTCGCCAATGGTTATTGCAAAGCATGTCATTCTGAGCGAAGTCGAAGAATCTCCCGTCTACTCGATTGGCCTTAACGCCAAAAACGCGGTAAACACATTTGCGCGGAGACATCGTTGGCATCGGGGCAGGCAGGCCCCACCTTCAGACTTGTCTCCTCCGCATGACAGTTGCAACTATCGACCCCCTGTCATTCTACGCCGCCTTGCCGAAGGCCCAGGCGAAGACCAGGAAGTCCGCAAAGCCGATTGTCCCGTCCCGGTCCAGGTCAAAGCGCGGGTCGTAACCGACCTCGCCCCGGCTGAATCCGAACTTCGCGGCGAATTTGACGAAATCGCCAAAACCCACCTCGCCGTCGCCGTCGAAGTCCGGGACACGCGATTGTGTGGACGTAAACGAAGCCGTATCCCACAAATAGATCCAGAAGTCGGATGCGGCGGCCAACACGCCGCCGTCGGGCGAGAACGCTATCGATTTGACCCAACTTGGCTGGGCGAACGTGTCAACTAACTTTTCACTCGTCACGTCCCACAGGTCGACCCTCCCAAGGCCTGAATCGGCTGCCAGGGCGCCGCCGTCGGGCGAGAACGCCACGTCCCCTACTCTTCGGTCACCCGCATCGAGCGTGGCGATGTGTTGCCGGGACGCCACGTCCCACAGTCTGACGGTACCTTCCGTCGACCCCGAGGCCAACAGGCCGCCGTCGGGCGAGAACGCCACGGAATTGACGTGGTTGCCATGACCTTCCAGCGTGGCGATCTCTTCCCGGGACGCCACGTCCCACAGCTTGATCGTCCTATCACCAGACCCCGAAGCCAGGGTGGTCCCATCGGGCGAGAACGCCAGAGACCTGACGCCTTGTGAAGTAGTATGCCCCTTCAACGTCGCGATCTCTTCCCGGGACGCCACGTCCCACAGTATCACGGTACTATCCGATACCGAGGCCAACAGGTCGCCGTCCGGCGAATACGCCACGGACCTGACGTAGTTGCCATGCCATTCCAGCGTGGCGACCTCTTCCCGGGACGCCACGTCCCACAGTGTGACGTTACCCTGCCACAATCCCGACGCCAGAGTGCTCCCATCGGGCGAAAACGCCACAGACGCGACCCCGTAAGTGTTAGGCGCTTCGAGCGTGGCGAGGTGTTGCCGGGACGCCACGTCCCACAGTCTGACGGTACCTTCCGTCGACCCCGCGGCCAATAGGCCGCCGTCAGGCGAGAATGCCACAGAGGTGAAAGCATCACAAGATTGATCCTTAAGGGACGCCAGGTGATACGGCGACTGTTGCGCAATCACAGACGAGACGGTTCCCGTGTTCCCATGCGTATCCGTAGATATACCCCACAAGAAATGCGCAGGGGAATCCGAAAGACTCGAATTGCGCTGGCCTGGTATAACGCCGTCATACTCGAACGCGACGATGGTCTCCGTTTCGCCTGCCAACATACGGCACGCCTTGACGTTCGGGATTGCACCCACTCGCCATTGGCGGGGGCTGCGAACCATCAGGATCACCTGGTGAACGCCATCCGGGTCGCTCACCCTCATCGGGATGGTCACGTGCGTCGAGCCGGCAGGATACCAGCGCGTGGGGGCGATGAATTCGATGGTGGGCCGCGATGACCAATCGGTTTCCTGTGAGATCTCGGGATTGAACCAGGACGCCACCGACAGATATCCCGCCGAGCAGGCCGACAACCGCCACCGACTTCTTCCGCCAGACGACATGACGTGGTTTTTATCGCGGTAATCGTGCCAATCTATCCCGAAAGCATGGCCCAGTTCATGGGCGACTGTATTGAATCCGAAGCCTGCCGAAACGAACGCATAACCGTTGTTCTTATTCCCATTTCCCATTCCTGACCACCCTCCGCCAGAGATATCGTAAATATGATCTTTACTGTTGTCAACAACGACAAGGTACACGTGGTAACGTCTTTCATACTCCCGAAAAATCTCGTTCAAGGAACGGTTACTCGTGGCTTTGAGATAATAGGCGTCGCCGTGATCGCCGTCCACGCGGTGCACCAGGGGCTCACCCTCCGAATCCGTCTCATAGCGGAAGTTCATCCCCCCGTACCCGTGCGCAGCCATCTGCTCTCCGAAGAACGTATGCGTCAGACGCATCATCGTCTTCATCGAATCCACCACCTCCTGACGATAGGGACGGTCGTTCGGCAGAAAGTAGATCATGCGCACCGTGCGCGGCTCTCCCGCGTTCTTTTCCGCCGCCGCCTTCCCCGCATGCGGCAGATCCTCCCGCAGCCACGCCTCGTCATCCACCACCGCGCCTGCCTGCGTACCGCGGACAGACAGGCAGAAGTGCACGCCGTCGGCAGGCGGCGACGAAACAGTAGCCACCGTCGGCAGACAGAGCACTACCAGTAAACACGCCGCCAGCGTGAACATCGACGTCAGCCAACGATCGCTCGATCTCTTCATACCAGCATCACTCCTTTCGGGTCATTGCCAACGTCACATCAAACACAGTCTCTTGACGCGCGACCGGACGGCGACCCCTCCCCCGGCCCCTCCCCGACGCGGGGAGGGGAGCAGTGCCTCACGTGCCGCCTGGCAGGCCGCGCGAGTGACGGACGCTCAGGTCTCATTCGACGCTGCAGTAGATCCTTCTTCAGCCTGACGGCTTCCTCAGGATGACAGTTTGTGCCGACGGGTGGCCGACACAGTTCGCCAATCGCTATCGCAATACATGTCATTCAGAGCGCAGCGAAGAATCTCCCGTCTTCTCGATTGGACGTGGAGCGGAAGCCTTCACCAGCCCATTTGCGCGGAGACATCGTCGGGCATCGAGGCGGGCAGACAGGAATGTCCGCCCCACCTTCACACACGCTTCCTCACAGTGCGGGCGCCCACAAGGGACGCCCCTACACTGGCATCGGGGCGTGATGCGCATGGCCTGCCTGACAGGTGGGGTGGGTGTGTCGTGAAATGCGTCGCTGCTGTCACATTTTGCGACAGTGGGAGGGACATATTACGACGTCGATTTACCGAAGGCCCCGGCGAAGATGAGAAAGTCCGCGAACCCGATCGTCCCGTCCCCATCCAGGTCGCACCGGACGTCGTACCCTTCGTCGCCCTGACGTTGTCCGAACTTTGCCGCAAACAGCACGAAATCGCCAAAGTCTATCTCCCCGTCGCCATTCACGTCGGGGCTGCCATGGGCACGCGCCGTAAAGACCGCCGGCTCGAGATCGGCCGCGCGCGCCACCACGGTGTTCATCCCCGCCTCCCTGCCCAGCGTCAAGGTCGTGGTGGCGTTCCCGCTCGTATCGGCCCTGGCGGCCGTTGCCGATACCGCGCCGCCGCCGTCGGTTACGGTAAACAGCACGGGCATGTCCGGAAACGGGTCTCCGTGCTCGTCACGCACCGACACCACGAACGGCGCGGCCAATGCCGACGCCACCGCACCCTGCTGCCCATCGCCAGAGACCGTCCTCACGAGAACGGGACGCCGGCGCACCCACTCGGAGGTGTCCCACACCTCTATCCTGCCTCTGTAGGTTGACGCCGCCAGCACGGACCCGTCGTGCCAATAGGCCAGCGAAGAGATCGAGCCGGTATGCGGCAGCCTCTCGTAGAGCTTCCCCGTGGCGGCGTTGCGCAGGATCACCGTACCTTCCGGGCCCCCCGAGGCCAGGATCTCCCCGTCCGGCGAAAACGTCAGATAATTGACCGTAGGCGCATGCACCATGGGCAGGTCCGCGATAATGTTCCGCGCGGCCGCGTCCCACAGCGCGATCAACCCCTCGGCCCCCGCGGTGGCAGCCAGCACGCGCCCGTCAGGCGAGAACGCGATTGAATTGATGCCTCTCCCGCCGGGCCGCACAAGCCGGTACCGTACCTTGCGCGCGGCCACGTCCCAGAGCCCGATGGAATAGTCGTATGAAGCCGACGCCAGGATGCTGCCGTCAGGCGAAAACAGCAACTGTGAAATTGAGCCGGTATGCCCTTTCAGGACGCCCATCAGTTCTCCGGTGGCCACGTCCCATACCTTCATCTTGTCCTCGTCGGAAAATGCGCCCGAGATCAGCGTCGCGCCGTCGGGAGAGAACGCCAACGCAAGCGTCCACCACGTATGCCCTGCCAGCGTGCCCGTCCGCTCCCGCGACGCCACGTCCCACAGCGTGATCCAGCCGTCTACGGTTCCCGCGGCCAGCATCGACCCGTCCGGCGAGAACGCCAGCGACCGAATCTCGCTGTCGCTCCCGCTCAGGGTGGCCGTCTCTTCATACGTCTTCGTATCCCACAGCTTGATGGTGCTGTCCCCCGATCCCGATGCCAGCGTCGTCCCGTCGGGGGACATTGCGAGCTGTCGGACGAATTTCGTATGTCCTTCCAGCGTGGCCAGGTGATACGGCGACCGCTGTGCGAACGTCCACCCCTCGTAGCCCTGATCACCTCGCTTGTCCACCGCCAGGAATCCGATATAATGGGATGGCGGATCCGACAACGACGTGATGGTTCTACGGCCGGGTACCACGCCGTCATACTCGTACTCGATGACCGCTTCCTTCCCCCCCGACAGCGTGCGGCACGCCTTGAGTTCGAGAATAAAGCTCCCGCCGATGGGGTCCGAAATCAACATGGTCAGCTGATGCAGGCCGTGACGCGCCTTGAGCTTCAGACGCACGGTAATGCTTTGCGAACCCTCTTCATACCACAAGGGCGACAGCAGCTCAACCGTGGGGCGTGCGTCCCAATCCCATTCAAGGGGGACCTCCGCGTTGAAAAAAGGGTGCACGGACAGGAACGCCGCGCTGCACGCCGATAGACGATCTCTTCCGCGCACTATCGAGAGGATGTGCGCGTGATCCCGGGAATCGTGGTAGAGCATCCCGAAGGCGTGCGCCAGTTCGTGCGCGGCTGTGTCGAAGCTGACACCGCCGGGAACGTACACCATCCCTCCATCCTTGCCACCGGCCGCCCTGCCTGCCGGGGCGCCAAAAGGACCCAGTCTGTGTCCGAAGCGGTTGTCGATCACGATGAACAGAACGACGTTGGCCGGATCATACGCGTCCCTGACCTCCCTTTGCACCGTTTCCGTCATACGGTTGTCATAATAGCGGTCCGCGTGGGCGCCGTCCAGGCGGTGCACCACGGGCTCGCCATCCGCGTCCGCCTCATAGCGGAACGTCGTATAACCATACCCGTGCGATTCCATCTGCTGTCCGAAGAACCGCTGCAGACGCACCATCATCGCCTTCATCGTATCCACCACCGACTGCCGGTACGGACGGTCGTTCGGCAGAAAGTAGATCAGTCGCACCGTACGCGGCTCGCCTACGTTCAACTCCGACGCAACCTTGCCCGCAACAGCAGCATCGTCCCGCCGCGCCTCGTGATCCAGCACCTCGCAGCGGTACTCACCCACGGCAGGCGGCGACGCGGGACCCGGAGCCGGGTAGCAGAGCAATGCCAGAAAGCACGTCGCCAGCGTCAACGTTACTTGCAAACGATCAACAATCCATCTATCCACGTCGCCATCACTCCCTTCACGTTATTGGCGACATCACATCACCCTCAGTCCCTCATTGGAGTACAATCAGCCTTCAATCACAGTAATCATTGTCCGCTTTGCGCCGCCGCGTCGCTCTCGATATAGCCCGTCAGGATCACGAAATCCGCGTAGTTGATCGTCCCGTCGCCGTTCAGGTCCATCCGCCTGTCAAACCCCGCATCCGACCTGCCCAGCCCCATCTTCTTATTGAACAACGCCGCATCCGCGGCATCCCGCCTCCCGTCGCCATTGAAATCCCCCGGCAGCGCGACGGTCATCCTGAACGACGTGGTTACCCGCCGGTCGTCCTCGTCGTCGACGACAACCGTTACCGTGGCGCTGCCCAGTTGCGTAGGGGTGCCGCCGATACGCCCGCTTGACGAAATGGAGATGCCGGCGGGTTCGCTTTCCAGGTCATACGTATACGATCCCCTGCCACCGGATACCGACACCTGGATCGGGTCCATGTCAAGCTGCCACGTCACCACCACGTCCGAAATCGAGGCGATGGTCAACGGAGCACTGACACGCAACTGAAACGACGGGGTCGTCGCCGTTACGCCCTTCTTATCGGTGACCGTCACCGTCGCCGTGGACGTGCCCGTGCTTGTCGGCGTGCCGCTGATACGTCCGCTGGATCGGTTGAAATTTACCCACGAAGGCTTGCCCGACATCGTGAACGCAAACGGTGTCTCACCTCCGGACGCCGACGCCGCTCTTGCAGGCATCTCCTGCCCCACGGTCGCCTCCACGTCGCGGATGTCGGCAATCTCCAGCGGCGGATCTACGACCTCGATCTCGAACGTTGTCGTGCCCCAACAGCCGCCGGCATCCGTCGCCTTCACCGTCACGAGGTATGTGCCGGTTGTGTTCGGGGCCCTGCCGCTGATGGCCCCGCCGGTGGATACCGTCACCCACGACGGTCCGATCTCCTTCCTGAACGTATACGGCGACTGACCTCCGGAGGCGCGGGCCGTCATCGAAGGCATATTCTCATCCACCTCCACCTTCACGTTATCCAGGCCGCCCACAGTTATTGTCGGACATGTTACGGTGACATTGATTGAACCCGGGCCGGTATTCCCTTCCGCGTCCGTCGCCGTCACGCCGAAGGTGTAGGGGCCAGGCGCCGTGCCTGACGGCGGTTCAACGGTGTATTCGTTGCTCCCCGTTTTTCTCACCCAACCCAGCCCGCCTGGATCCCCAAATGTCTTCGTCCCGCATCCCCCTTCCGCGCTCACGGTCACCGTCGCCGTCTCCCCGGCCGGCACCACCACCGGATCCGGGTTCTGCGTGACCGTGATCGGCGGACATTCAACCTCGATCTCGAATTCTTCATCGTCGGAATTGTTCCTATTGTCTCTGTCCGTCGCCGTCACCGTAACGTCGTAGGTTTTCTCGATGGGCCCCACGTTGCCTTCGATAAACCCCGTGTCAGAGACAATCCCTACGCCCGTCGGCTGGCCTGATATGGAAAATTCAGCCGTCGGGCATGCAGGAATCACACTGGCCGTGAGCCCTATCTCCGTACGTGGCGTCACCTGCATATTCTGGATCTCCCGGATGACGAACGGCGCGCAGACAACAGTGATCATGAAATCCTCGTCGTCGGTATTGTTCCTATTGACCATGTCCCTCGCCGTCACCCTCACGTTGTATTCACGGACGTCGTCCCCCACGCTACCGGTGATGACCCCGGTGTTCCGATCAATCTCTAAACGTCCAGGCGCGCCCGTCATCGACCATTTAATCGACCCGCATCCCCCGGACGCATGCGGCGTGATTGTGATGCGTGTATTCACCGGCACCGTCTTGTTTGAGATCGGATCGATGACAACCGGCTCACAGACGGTGATTTCAAACGAACACGTTGCCGTACTGTCAGGCGCATCCTCGACGGTCACCTCGACATTGTATTCGCCTGCCGGCGTCGCCGTCCCGCTGATCGTTCTATCCCCATCGTTTGATGGTTGTGTTGATATACCCAGAGTTAATTCCGACGGGCTGATAGACAAAGGATCAAACGTATACGGCGTAGTACCCCCTGACGCCGTCGCCGTCAGCGAGATGGTCGCACCCTCCTTTACCGTCTGGTCCGCCGGGCACGTGATGGTCAGGTCTCGAATTTCGTCGAGTGTCGTCACCGTTTTGCTCGTCGAGCCGCCTTCACCGCAAGGGTTCCACGCAAGCACCTCGAAGGTATACGCAGTCCCTGCGTTTAAATTTGGCACCGTATGGCTCGTCGTGAGGCCTATCCCGGTCCAATTCTCCGGCAAATCCACTGTAGATTTCGCATATCTGACTCGATTTTCTGTGATCATGCCGCTCGGATTGGTCCACGACAATACCACCTGCCTGACTCCCGCGGTCGCATTCAGGTTGGTCACGTCTCCTGGAACGGACCCCGTCGTGGTTGCCGTCGCGATGTCCGCATCGCCTACACTGTTATTGGGGCAATCGTTCTTCGCGCGCACCTGGAATGTATATTCCTCGCAGACGTCCAGACCTTGCACCGTATGGGTCGTCGTTTCGCCTATGCTGGTCCACGTCGACCACAGGGGTGTGTCTGATACCTTATATCTGACGTGATTGTCTATAATCGTGCCACTCGGATTGGTCCACGACAATGCCACCTGTCCGACTCCCGCGGTCGCATTCAGGTTGCTCACCGCCCCTGGCGCTAAGCATGGCGGCGGCGGCGGAGGTGGAGGTGGCGGTGGCGGCGGCGGTGTGACGGTCTCCTGCCGTGGCGTCGCCATTGCCCTTGCCGAGTCGCCGTGGACCATCCCTGCTTTCGCGCGCGCCTCGAACGTATACTCGATCCGGTTGGTCAACCCCGTCACTACGTGGCGCGTCGTGTTGGGACCGCTATCGGTTATTTCGCTCCAATCAGGCAGCGCCAACGTGCTTCTGGCATATCGGAGCTGATAACCAATTACGGCGGCGTCACGAGGATCAGACCACGTCAGCGTCACCTTCCTGTTTCCTGACGCCGCCCTGAAATTGGCGGGCTTCGCAGGCACGGGCGTGGCCGTCACGCGGGCCGAAGCGCCTTCATCGTCCCCTGCTTTCGCGCGCACCTCAAAGGTATACTCGATCCCGTTCGTCAGCCCCGGCACCGTGTGGCGCCTGGCCGTGGCATCGTTCGGATCGATATCCAGCCACACGGGATTGGCGGGCGGGCTTCCGCGATAACGGTGGTACTGATAGCCGGAGATGTCGGTGTCACCGGGATCATCCCACGTCAGCGTCGCCTGCCTGTCCCCCGGCGATGCCTCAAGCCCCGCCGGCGCGTCTGGCGGCAGGGTAACGGTCACGCTGGCACGTGCTCCGGGACCCGTTGCGTTTACGGCCCGCACCTCGAACGTATTCACGGTTCCGTTGGTCAACCCCGTCACTATGTGGCGCCTCGCGGCGGCATCGTTTGGATCGATATCCACCCACACGGGATTGGCGGGCGGGCTTCCGCGATAACGGTGGTACTGATAGCCGGAAATGTCGGTGTCACTGGGATCATCCCACGTCAGCGTCACCTGTCCGACGCCCGCCGCCGCGTTCAGGCCCTCAGGCGGCGGCCCGGTGTGGAACATGACGGTTACCGTATTCGACCAGTCGCTGAACTCTTCACCACGGCTGGCGAGCACCTTGTATGCGATGTATGGATACCCCCGCTCACGGGCAATGGTGTCCACCGTACGCGTATCGGCGTCTGGCGTACCAAAGATCCCGTGACGCATCACATTCACGCCGTCCGACGAGAGACTGTAATGGAAATGATAACTCGTCACGGATGCGAGGTCGGCCGTCGGCGCCTCCCAGGTCAACACCACAGTGCCGTTGTCGATCGTCGCTTCGAGATTGACGGGCGCGCGGTTCCCCGGCATCGCCGTAACGCTGGCCGGTGCGCCAGGATACGCACCCGCAACCGCACGCACCTCGAACGTATACTCGATGCCGTTCGTCAACCCCGGCACCGGGTGCGTCGTCGTAACGGCTATATCATGCCAACTTTCCGGTAGCGACGTGGGGTCGTCCCCATAGCGCACCTGATAACCCGTGATGGCGTCGTCCTCCGGGTCAGCCCACGTCAGCGTCACCATCCGGTCATCCTCCCTCGCCGTGAGGTTGCCCGGCGGCGGGGGCGGCGCAGGCACGTCGATACGCGCGGCGTTGGACGAACCGCTGAGATAGATGTCGCGCTGCGTCTTCACCCGGTACACGTAGCTGTGTCCCGCCTCCGCGCCGGCGTCGACGTACGTGGTTTCCGTGGCGCCCGTGGCGCCGATCGAGTGAGAGACACCTGCCGCGTCAACGTCCGGCCGCCGCCGCAGAACCCGGTAGCCCGTAATCGGCGCGGCGACGGTGGCCGGCGCCTCCCAGGTGAGGGTGACCGCGCCGTTGACCAGGGACGCGTTGAGATTGCGCGGCGGCGGCAGGTCAGGGGTGGCCCTCACACTGGCCGGCAGGCCATGAACGTCCCCGCTTATCGCGCGTACCTGGAACGTATACTCGACCCCGTTCGTCAAGCCCGTCACCTCGCGCGTCGTCGTGCTCGCTCCGGGCTCCGGGCTCACGGAAATGACGGTCCATTCCGCCGGTGCTTCACCCACGCCGTAGCGTATTTCATACCCGGTCACGTCGGGTGTATCCAAATTGTCCCACGTCAGCGTCACCGCCCTGTCACCCGCCGACGCCGTGAGGTTGTCCGGCGCGGCGGGCGGCGGCACATCAAGCATCACCGTCACGCTGGCCGTTTTGCCGGGATAATCACCCGCAACCGCACGCACCTGGATCCTATACTCGACCCCGTTCGTCAGATTTCCAACCGTGTGTTCCGTCGTGTTGGGGCCGCTGGGATCGATTGCCGTCCAATCGGGATCCCACGCGCCGTTTGCACGATAGCGGATCTCGTACCGGATGATGGCATCGTCGTCCGGATCCACCCACGTCAGCGTCACGGCGCCGTCACCCACCACGGGCGATCCCACCCATACGGGCGGATCGGGGACCGGCACCGCCGTCACGCTGGCCGATAGGCCCTCGACGTCGTCCACCCTTGCGCGCACCTCGAACGTATATTTCCTGCCGTTGTTCAGACCTTCCACGATATGTTCCGTCGTCGCCGGGCCGCTGTCGCCGATGATATGGGCATCGCTCCACTCCGGCAGGGCCATCGAACTCTCCGCCCAGCGTACCTGATACCGGGTGATATACGGGTTTTCCGGATCCCGCCACGTCAGCGTCACCTCCCCGTCACCCGGCAACGCCGTGAGGTTGTCCGGCGCGGCCTGCCGCGCCCCCGGCGTCGCCGTCGCGCGCGACGCTTCGCTGTAGCCGCCCGCGTTCCGCAACTGCACCTGGAACCAGTACTCGACCTCGTTCGTCAGGTCCTCCACCGTGCGCGTCATCGTGCGCTCACCGCTTGCAACGTCATCTTCAACGATCGAATCAAGCGTGCCCGACACGCGTGTCCGATAACGCACCAGGTATCCCGTTATCGCGTGGTCGCCCGGCACGTCCCACGTCAACGTCACCTCACCGTCACCCGCCGTCGCCATCAGGCCCTCCGGCCGCGGCGGCGGCGCGGGCACGTACACGAGAACCTCGGCGGAACCACGGCTGAGCGTTTCGCCGTACATCGCCTTCACCTGATAGATAATGCTATCGTCAAACCCCACGTCCTCGTCCGTATACGTCCGCACCATGGCCCCGGTTGCGGCGAGCACGCGGAAACCCCCCTCGGCATTGTCTCCCGGAAAACGCCACAGCACCTGGTACCCCGTAACCGACCCGGCGGCGAGTGCGGGCGCGTCCCACGTCAGCACCACGATGCCATCCGCCACCGTGCCCCTCAGATTGGCCGGCGGCGGCGGCGCCGTCCTCACCGTCACGCTGTCCGATGCGCCGGGAACCTCCCCCGCAACCGCGCGCACCTCGAACGTATACCGGGTACCGCTCATCAGATCCACCACCGTGTAGATCGTGGTCGTGCCGATTTCAAGGACGGAATCGTCGCTCCAGGCCGGACGATCGGCGCCGGCCACACCATAACGGATCTCGTATCCCGTGATGTACGCGTCCTCAGGATCGGACCACGTCAGCGTCACTTCCGTCAACCCAGGCGACGCCCGGAGGCGTTTCGGCTCCGCAGGCGGCATCCTGACCGTCACCCTGGCCGATGCGCCGGGAACCTCCCCTGCCATCGCACGCACCTCGATCGTATACTCTTTACCGTTCCTCAACCCCACCACCGTGTGCTCCGTCGTGTTCGCAGGGCTGTCAACGTAATGATCGTGGCTCCACTCAGGCATTGACGTACCGGTTTCCCAATAGCGGACCTGGTATCCCGTCACGCGGGGGTCTTCCGCAGCTACCCACCTCAGCCATACCATCCGGTCCAGGGCAATCGCTTCCAACTCGACCGGCGGCTCAGGCGACGGCGCCGTCCTCACCGTCACGCTGTCCGATGTGCCGGGAACCTCCCCCGCAACCGCGCGGAACGGGATGCGGAAGGCCAGAGGGACCACGGGCGGTTTGCGATGATCGGGTTGCAAAGCGTTTCTCCCTTCCTGAGTTGAACGATTCCGGTTCGCTATGGTGAATTATTCACGAAGACCGGTGGTTGTGTTGTATAACCGGTTGTATTTCAATAAATTCAGCGAAGTCTTGTACGACAGCATCTAACGAAATGCGGAATCTGATGGGTCAGGGTGACGTTGCGCGGTCTACAGAGGTAAGGATTCATCGCTTTGGCCCGGAAAAGTGAGCATTTGTCCTGCTTTTGGTTTTTATCCTGTCCATCCATGCAAGTTTGGGTTTTTGAATGAACGAGGCTATAATTGACATCGCGACACAGGTTCCATATATTCCCGTATAGTGAGGGCCGCATTCCGTCTCACGGCGCAAAAGCGCTACGGGATAAAAAAGGATGTGCGCCTTCCTGGATAACCGTCGGTTTTGACTCTGGCAGGTCAGGGAACCGACGGTTTTTTTTTGGTTGTCGGGTTAACAGCCCGTTGAGCTATGGACGTTGGGCTTCAGCGCCTTTTCGTATGACCCGGAATATAGGGGTCACGCGCGGGATGTGCAAAATATTTATTAATTTTCATTGGCAGATATATAAACAAAACTTTACGTTGTTATCTACTTTTTTCCGTATTCGTCTACAAATCCTGACGGTCCTGCACGCGATTTCTCCGGCGGCGGCGGACTTTCACGGTCACGACCGACTCGTCGCCGTTGTGGGCAGCACTCGACGACCGGGTGCAAGTGTCGCATTTTGCGACAGTCGATGCCTGGCGCACACATAAAAAAAAGGAGCCGGAAAATCCGGCTCCTTTTTTTTCTATCAGCCAGTTGGGGCCTTTACTCTTTGCGACCCCGTTCGTCGTAAGCCCGTTCGAGGTCCTGTACGACCGCCTGCAGAACCACCCGCGGGTTGCCGGGACGCTCCTGACATTCGCTCCACTGCCAGTGCGCCAGGTACGCGTCCGTTCCGGCCAGACCCTCCTTCATCGCACGCCGGTCGATCGCCTCCTGAAACCTGGGCGGCATCTGCCGCGAAACGCGACGTCTACCGTCGAAGACCCGCACCTGCGCTGGGATATCCTTCCAGTAGAGCACCTGGTACTCGGCCACCTGTCACCCCTTCTCGCGTCTTCAGCGCCCCGCGTTTGGCCACTCGCCGGCGCCGGTCGTTTCTCAGGCGTTCCCGTTCTTCGCGGACCCCCCGTTCAACATCCCCCGGAAAGCCCGGATATGCGACGGACCCGTCCCGCAACAGCCTCCGACGATATGGGCGCCCGCGGCGATCAGATCGGGGACGGAGCGCGCCATATCCTCCGCCGTCTGGGAATACGTCGTCCGGCCGGTCTTTCTTTCCAGTTGCGGCAGCCCCGCGTTGGGATAGGCCATTAATCTGATCCCTTCAATTCCCCTGGCCTCCATCGCCTCCCGAAACTGCCGGATCCCGTTGATCGCGTATGACATTCCGGTATGTTCCACCCGCCGGGTCTCTGCGCCGCAGTTCATCCCGATGACGTGCACGTGATCCAGGAGATTATCCCCGTCCGAAAACGCTCCGGAACTCAGGAATTCCAGAAGGCTCTCCGCTGAATGCCCCCAGTCCGTCCGGTAAATCACCTCGCCGGTCTTGCGGTCCTTCGTGTACTTGCAGGTCAGGTTTATGGCAACGGGCAACCCGGTCTTCCTGGCGACGTCCGCCACAATGGCGGCCTCCTTCGCGGAAAACATGGTCTCGATGCAAATGAGATCCGCCTCTGCCTCCGCCAGCGCGTGGATCACCTGCTCGTGCGCCGCCCTGACCTTCCCGTCCGCGATACCGAACACCGTATCCCCCGCGTCCGACTCGATAGCCCCCGGAGACGGACCGATAGAACCCGCAATATAGACGTCCCTGCCGCTCTTTTCGACTGCCGTTCTCGCGTGTTCCATGGCCAGCCGGGCAATCGCCCCGGCCTGGGACCCCTCTTTGCCCGCCATTTCCAGGTGCAGGGGCGAAGCGACGAACGTATTGGTCCCTATAACGTCGGTTCCCATTTCAATATAGGCAGAATGGATATCGACTACCGCAGCCGGATGCAATTCATTCGCAAGCGCGCTGTTCGTCAATTCGATACGCCCTTTGAACAACTCCGAACCAAATCCCCCATCGTAAACCATCGGCCTGGAATCTTCCAACCGTTCGAGAAAAGTCTTCATTTCCTTCCCAATTCCTCCCCTAACGGTAAACGTCCAGCGCGCCTTTTCGATAGGCACGCAGATAGCTCTTGCACATAGGATCGCGTCCCAGGAGCATGTCTTCCGCCAGCCGGTAGGGTTCCGTTTCCCGGTCCATGGAAAAAACGCGTTGCGGGCTGCTGGTTACGGGGTCGACAATCCCGCTGTCCGCTCCGGCCTCGACGGCCAGAATCGTGAACACGTCGTTGATGAGACGCCGGCACGGCAGCCCGAATGACACGTTGCTGAACCCGCCCGTGACGTGAATCTCCGGGCCGAACGTCTCTCGAAGCCTCCGGATCGCCTCGAAACTGTGATTACCGAACGTGCCGTCCACCGAGATCGGAAAGACCAGAATATCCACGAAGATATCCTGAATACCAATCCCCCGGGCAAGCGCCGCGTCCACCATACGTGACGCATTGGCGACACGCTCTCCAGCGTCCTGAGGCATGCCGCTCCCCCCGGCAGCCGTCACAATCACCCTGGAATTGTAGCGCCGGGCCAGATCCAGGGCTTCAAGGCGCTCCAGTGAGGCCGAGTTCAGCAGCGCACGGCCGGCCCTGCCGTCGCAGGCTTCCAGCCCCACCTGAATCGTTTCGACATTGGAGGAGTCCACGGACAGCGGAACCGGGCACACCTCCTGCACGGCCCGCACCAGCCATTGCATGGACGCCTTCTGATCGTCGAGGCGCAATGAGACTTCGTCCACGTTCAGATCCAGGTAGCCCGCCGCCGCATCCACCTGGCGCTGCACCAGCCGGTGCAGGTACGCCAGCCCGTCACCTGCGTGCGGCTCCCGCCCGGACATCGCCGCATGCAGGGCGATCTTCACGTATTTGACACGTCCCTCTTCGTAGTCCCGGGTCCGCTTGACATCTTCGGGAATCGTGAGGAAGCGTCGTTTCCTGTGCGTGTCGTAAAAGCGGACCGCCTCCACCCCCGCAGGACGCTTCACGACGAGCTTTCCCTTTCTGAGAACCACCCTTGTGGTGTGGATGTTCTCACCGATCACGATAAACTCGCCGTCTCGACCGTCCAATTTCATCGGGTTGCCCTCATTTCACGCGGCCGTGGTGGTCCCGCTCCAGAAATGCGTTCGCCCATGCGCTCGTTCCCTTCAAGGCGCCGTCCTTGAAGACCGCCGGCCCGTCCAGCATCTTCTCTTCCTCTCCGTATGCCTTGAGCCGTTCGTAGGCCAGCGACCAGATGCACGCCTTCTCCCCCACCTCGCATCGTCCGTTTCGCGTTCCGCCGCAGGGGCCGTTGCGCTGGTTCTTGACGCATTGCGACTCGGGGCAGAGAAACGCGATATCGGGGAGCGAGCAATCGCCGCAGTCCCGGCAATCGAAGCCCGGAATCTTCACCGCCTGCTCCGCTCCATGCACGGCCCTCCGGAGGCGGCTTCCGGCGCGATCCACGGCCTCGAAGAACTTCTTGCCGATACGAAAAGCGGGGCGACCCTTTTCGAAGACGTGTTCGTGCACGAAGCGGTTGACCTTGTAGCCCGTGGAAACGCGGCTCCTGGCGGCCCTCAACACCTCGGGATCCTTCGAATGGCGATACTGGCGGTTGACCTCGTCCGAACCCAACCCCGTCGACTCGTCGGGTTCGAAGAAAAAAAACTCGTCGGGCTGCTGGAAGAGAAACTCATGAACGAAGTCTTTCCAATCCGCTTCACCGAAGCCGCCGGAAATCTCCAGGATTCGCGCGTAGTCCTCGAACTTCAGGTGTCCGCCAAGATAAGCCCCGCGATATCCCAGCCCCCTGGCGATAGCGCACTGCTTCGCGGCGAACTCCAGGAAGAAGGCCTTGCCCTTGTCCCGGGAACGGGCGTGCTTCCGCGTCAGCGCGAGCAACTCATCGGTGACAATCACGCCGGGAATGTTGCCCGCGTGAAAAAACCTGGCCGACGCGGGGCTGAGCACGTACACGTTGGCCAACACCGGCGCCCGTAGATCCTGAAGGGCCATATACTTCAGCAACTCGTCCTGCTTGCGCGCGTCGTACCCGATCTGGTTGATGATGAAACCGGCGCCGCTCTCAACCTTTTTCGCCAGCTTGAAATACTGCGGCATCACCTCGCGTTCGTATCGCTTGTGGTTGTTCACCACCGCACCCAGAAAGAAATGCGTGGGTTTCAGAAGCTGTTCGCCTCTGCCGCCTTCGAGGCGCATACCGGAATTCATCTCCGAGAACATCTTCAACAGACCAACCGAATCGGTATCGAACACGCCGCCTGCCTGCCCGCGATATCCGCTTGCGGGATAGTCGCCCGACAGCGCCAGCACGTTTTCGAATCCTTCGCTTGCAAGTTCCCAGCCTCTGCTCAGCAGCGCATTCCGGTTCCAGTCCTTGCACGAAACGTGAATGATGACCTCCTGCCCCCGACCGAGCAGGTCGATCCCCATCGTGTCCGCGCTGTTCGTGGCATTCCCACCGGGATTGTCGGTAATGCTCAGGGCGTCCACGCCCGGATGGTCGGCAAGCGCTCGCGCGAGATCCAGAACGTGGCGCCCGCGGCGCTCGGTAATCACCCCCCGGGAATTGACCAGTTCCACGCAGACGACGAACCCGTCCGTGTCCTGGATCAGGTCGCGCAGGGAGCGTTTCTTCGTCGCGCTCCGGCCGTGGTTCACTCTGTCGGGAGACGTGGCCATATGGATATTCTCAAGAAGTGATTCGACGTTACGCGTCACCGTGGCGATGAAAAACGGCTGGCATCGGCTTGAACTGGCAACCTTCCACGAACACCTCGAAGAAATCCGGTGTTGTCTCGAGTTCGATATGTTCGATCTGTTTCACCAGCGCCTCGGCGGACGCCCTCTTTTCACGGGAAAGCAGCACCTCCCGAGCCCCCTGGACCGCCGCGTTCCCGATCTTCACGACGCGGTCCTCCACGATTGGCGCCAGAAAACCGATCTCAATTGCATTTTGCACGTTCACGTAATTGGCGAATCCCCCGGCCAGGTAGAGCGTGTCGATATCTTCCGGCCCGATGCCGAGGTGTCGCATCAGGATAAACTGACCGCAGAAATTCGCCGCCTTGGCCTGCGCAAGATTGCTGGCGTCTTCACGGGACAGCGTAATCCCGTACTCCGGGACAACCGTCACCTCGTAGGACCTGTCCGCAAACATTCCCTTCGGCGCCATAAGGTCATGCCGCCTGAGTTCCGCCAGCAGATCGATCAACCCGGATCCGCATATTCCCTCCGGTTCAACGTGCCCGATGGTCTGGTATTCGAACCCGCCGTCTTTCAGCCGCATCGACTCGATGGCGCCTTCATGGCCGGGCATCCCGTACCGGATCAGGCCCCCCTCGAACGCGGGTCCGGCCGGACAGGAAGCGGTCAGCAATCGGTCGGGGCTTCCCACCACCACCTCGGTATTGGTCCCCACGTCAACAAGCATCACCAGGCCATCCGCAGACGTCAGGTCCATCGCCACGAGGTCGGCCGCGGTATCCGCCCCCACGTGGCTGGCAATCAGCGGCATCCCGTATACCTTCGCCCGCGGATTGGCGCGCAGCCCCAGGCGCCGGGAACCCTGCAGCAGCGACGTCGTTTCCCGTTCACCCTCGAGATAGGCATGTTCCACGCCGGATTTGTACGGTCTCTGGCCGATGCTCTGCACATCCAGCTTGAAGAAGATGTCCCGCATCGTGGAGTTTGCCGCCACAACCACCTCGTAAATCTCCTGGCGTACAAACCCGAAGCGTTTTCCCAGTTCAAGGATTTCGTGGTTGATCGCGTTGACAACCGTCTTCTGCAGTTCGCCCTGAAACTCCCCGTCGTAGGAGATGCGGTTCATCACGTCGCTGCCGCCGAAGCGCTGGGGATTCTCGAAGGAACTCACGTGGACGCTCTTCCCGGTGGCCAGGTCCACAAGATCCATTACCACTGTTGTCGTGCCCAGATCGATCGCGATGCCGAACAGGTGGCCACGATACCTGTCAACGGCCACACCGTCGTAATAAACAACGTCCCCCCGGCGCGTGACCAGGGGGTCCGGATCGAGGGGTTTTTCCAGGGTACTGGAGAGAATCTTGGGCTTGCGTCTCAGCGGCGAGAATTCGATATCGGCCCCGGCGTCTTCGACCACCGCCTGGCAGGCGAGGCGGTAATCCTCCCGCAAGAACGACTCCACGTCGTTTCGGGGTCGCAACGCGTCCATCCCGCACCTGATTTCAACCACACACTCGTGGCAGTGTCCGGTGCGCCCGCACGACGTGGGCACCTGAACCGCCAGTTCATCCGCATAGTCAAAAACCGTCTTCCCGGCTGCCAGCGCCCTCCTGTTCCCGTCGTGAGTTATGGTACCCATGCGGCGTCCTAGTCCTTGCTCCCGACGAACGCACCCTGTTTCGCCTCCGTCTCCCACGCGCCGCGATAGTCCAGCTTGTCGTCTCCGCCGCACATCAGCAGCGTTCCGCCCGGACGGGGCTTCCGCTGATTTCTGCAGCCGAACCTGGCCGTACACTCGTCGAAACGGTTCTTGTACGGGCAACGCACGGTGGACAGTTCATCGGCATGGGCGATCATGCCGGCGAACAGCTCCGTGATCCTATCCAGCCGTTTCTGATAGTCGTCTCTGTCGATCTTTCGCATGGTCGGGCTCACGCGTTCAGGTTGGTCTCTTCCTTCATCTCGTCCAGCAGTTGTTTGGCCAGGTCCACGCACGCCATCGCATCCTTGCCGTACCCGTCGGCGCCCATATCGTCGGCGAATTCCTGGGTGACTGGCGCCCCCCCCACCATAATTTTCACGTCTTCCCGCAAGTCGGCATCGATGAATGCCTCAATCGTTTTGCCCATATTGGGCATGGTTGTCGTCAGCAGCGCCGACATCCCCAGCAGCGGCGCGCCGTGTTCCTCCACGGCATCCATGAATTCGTCTTCCGACGTGTCCACTCCCAGATCGTGGACGACAAACCCGGTGCCGCGAAGCATCATAATGCAGAGGTTCTTTCCGATATCGTGCAGATCGCCCTTTACCGTGCCCATAATTACCGTTCCGACCGGCTCGATGCCCGACGCGGAGAGAATGGGTTCGATATACGCCATGCCGGCCTTCATCGCCCGGGCGCAGGCCAGCACTTCCGGAACGAAGATGAAATTTTCGCGAAACTTGATCCCCACAATGCCCATTCCCGCGATCAACCCGTCGTCCATCACCTCCAGCGCCTCGGTGCCTGCATCCAGGGCGACCCTGGTCAATGCGTCCACCTCGTGATGGGCGCCGTCGATCAAGGCCGCGGCAATCGCCTGCATTTTCGGACTGACTCCGGCAAACGTGTCGATCGTCCGCTCCCGCTCGTCTTCCCGCTCCAGAAACTCCTCGATCTCGTCGCGGATGAATTCGTTTTCGATATCGTTGATTTCCGCCATCGTGTTCCTGTCCCTTTCGACCCGCCATCGCCGCTCGCGAAAATGAGCGATACTGGATTCCCTTGATACCTGCTCCGTTCCGATCAGTTAGTTCGCCGCCTGTTCCCGGTGCCAGTCCCGGACCGCCCCGGGAATTTCCTTAAGGTTCTCTATTGACGTCTGCAGCGGTATCGCGCACTCAGGTCCGACGAGGTGTACACCGGCGTCCAGGTTACTGAAGACCTCCTGGCGGACCGCTTCGGGCCCTTTTGAAAACAGCGTTTCGGGATTGTTGATGTTGCCCACCAGCGAGATCCGCTCCTTCACCGCCGCCATGGACTCTCCCGGCTCGTTTTTCGAGTCGTAATGGAACGCGGACATCCCCGTCTGCGCGATATACTCCATCCGATCCACCGTCCGCCCGCAGATGTGCAGAATCAGCGGAATCGGAATCCGCTCCACGAATTCGATGTGCAGATCCCGAAGATACCGCTTGTAATACTCCCCGCTCACCAGGTCGCCCGTCGCGTGATCGGGCAGCGTGAGCGCATCCGCGCCCGCCTCGATCTGCGCCACCCCGAAATCCACCGTGACTTCCTTCATCCTGTCCAGGCATGCCTTCGTCTTGTCCGGGTCGTCCAGCGACATCAGCAGAAAGGGTTCCACGCCGAAACAGTGATATCCCAGCGACCAGGGGCCCATCGTCTTCCCGATGATGGCCACGTCATCCCCGAATTCCTTTTTCAGAATCCGGATCGCATCCAGCACGCACTTCGTATCCTGGTGCGTGAGCAGGTCGGCCGGAATCCGGATGTCGTCCACGTCCTCCCAGATGGGCTCGCGCATCTTCACCGTGGGCCAGTTGTCTTTCTGCTCCCACTGAACCTTGCAGCCAAGCGCCGCCGACTCCTGGATAATTGTAAACACGGGCATGATCGTATCGAACCCCAACTCGGTATGCCCCGTCGCGGCAAGCCGCGCCATCAGTTCCGGGTTCCTGTTCGCGTCCGGGAAAGGCGCGTCCACGAGATCCATCAGTTCCACCGTTGCCACGGATGTCGGATTGCAAACCGGCGTCCGGTCCACCGGCTCTCTCTTCAACGCCGCCAGAACACGCTCGCGGCTGGTCATCGGACCCGCGGTTTGAGTCCCCATTTTTCTGGCCTCCTGTCCAAAACCTTGTTTGTGCTGCACGGCGGCGCTTACCTTTGCTGGCTGGGTGCGGCCAGAACGCCGCGGGACCCCGCCGTGTCCTGCTCACGAACCGCCGCCCGGACGTTCGGGGCGCGAACGAGAAGCAGTCCCACCGCCGCGTCGTGGTCGTATCCGCACGAAAACGCGACCGTGTCCAGACTCCGGGATTGCATTTCTCCAAGCTTGACCAGCCCGCCGGCAACCACCGGGATCCTTCGTGCTCCGTCTTTACCCTCACCTTCGGCGCCGACGCGGTACGCACCCTCCCCCAGGCCGGACACCGTCATATTCAAACCCGACTTCCTGTCGAGGATCGTCAACGGGCGAGCGACAACCTCGGTTCCGGACGCCAGCTTGCACGCTTCCAGAAAAATACGCCGGCAGGCCGGTTCGTGCGCCTCTCCGCACGGAAGGCGCAGCAGCCCGTCGGGTGCTCGCTCCATGCCGCCGAGCACCGTCATCGCGTCCGCGACAAACGCGATTCGCTCGTCTGACCCGGTTCTTCCGCTATACGTGTACACGCGATACACGGGACCCCCGTCCCGCTCCTGCCGGTACAGCCCGATCGTGATTTCATGAAAATGCGGATCCATCGGCACCAGTTCGATGCGCGTTCCGATATCGAGTGTTCGGCCCATCGCGCCATCCTCCGGCAAGTTTTCTCTTGACAGCAGGGAACCCGGTCTGTTCTTTTGCTATTGTGATGATGGTCAGACCAATTCTGGACTATAAGATTAACCCAAAAGCGGATCTTTGTAAAGCGAAAACTTGCCGTCGTGACAGATTGTTGGCCCCGTACAACCGGGATCGTATTTTAATAGTTATAAAATAAAGATTTACAAAGGGATGATCACGTGAATCGCCAACGGAAGGCCCCGGCCGTCGAGCAGATGACGCCCGTCAGGCGCACCTCCCTGAGCGACGAAATTGTCGCTCAGATCATCGACCTGATCTCCCGGGACGTGCTGAAACCGGGCGATCGGCTGCCGCCGGAAAGAAGCCTGTGCAAACAATTCCACGTCGGCCGGACCTCCCTGAGGGAAGCGCTGCGCTCCCTCTCCGTAATGGGTATCCTGGAAGGCCGCGTCGGCGAGGGCACGTTCGTTAGCGACAACACCGGCCGATACCTGGAAAATTCCCTCCGATGGGGTCTGCTGCTGGACCCGAAGGAAGTCAAGGATCTCGTGGAGACCCGGCTCATGCTGGAAACCCGGAACGCATTTCTGGCCGCGAGGCGCGCAACTGAAGATGACTTCCTGGAACTCGAACGGACAATCCTTGGAATCGAAGCATCTCTCGACCGGCCCGCGGAATTCCTGGAATTCGACGTTCAATTCCACATGGCCGTTGCCCGGGCCACACAGAATTCGATCCTCTGCAACCTTCTTGTGATGATCCGCAACTACCTTCAGCAGTGGATCGGAGCCAGCCTGGAGGAACCCGCAACCCACACGGTGGAAGCGCGCGCCCGGATGTCGCTGGATGAACACGGGGAAATCCTGCGCGCCCTCCGGGATGGCGATGCCGAAGCCGCGCAGCAGGCCATGGAAGACCACATTCTGTCCAGCAGCGTGGACCTGCGGGCGCGGATCAAGGAAGATTCCGAAAACCGATCGGAGTGAAACTCTACCCGTTCAGTACATACCCAGTGTCCCGTCCCGGAAATAGATTGCCTAAATTCGGGACAGAACACGAGCCACCGTTTTTGAAAACCCGTCATCCTCCAGCGACTCGGCCATCCGCACCCCCGCAGCTGCGGCGGAATCCCTCGTCAGGCTATCCGCGTTTCCCATCAGCACGCCAATGCCCGCCGCCCCCAACATCGGAAGATCGTTGTCCCCGTCCCCGACCGCCAGCGCCTGCGAAGGGGAAACGTCGCACGCCTCGCAAAGCTTCCGCAGTGCCACCGCTTTGTTCACCTCCGGATGCATAATTTCGATCCGGTCATTCCCCGTACGAGCCAGATAGAACCGTCGCCCGAACGCCGCCTGCATTCCCGCGAACACCTCTTCCCTCCGCGACGGCCCAGGCAGTACGATCATCTTCGGCGGCGGACCAAGTTCCCGCCGCTGCATCCTGTCGAACAGATGCTCGTCAAGCAGGATATCCACGCCCGTCATACGAACCAGATTTCGAACCCACTCTGTCTCCTCGTCGGTCAGATAGGATTCGTTCAGGCCGTGACTGTCCGTCTCGCACCGGCAGTAGATGAAATTCAACCGCCAATCGGCGATTAAACGCAACAGATCGGGAAGACCATCCCGCGGCAATCGCTGTTCGTGCAACAACGGCCGCTCGTTGTCCGGCCCGTTTCCCAGTACCATCGCTCCATTGTAGCTCCCCACCATCAGCGCCGCCCTCAGATCGGGCGAAAACGGCGCCAGGCTTTTCCCCACGTTTCGTCCGCTGATAGAAGCCAGGGGAATTTCTGCTTTTATCAGACGCCGAAGCGCGTCGACCGAAGCTCCTGAAATCCGGCCCCTGTCGTCGAGCAGCGTGCCATCCAGATCAAACGCCACCAGCCGCACGTCACCCATTTTGCCTCTCTCTCGGCGACACCCCGAGACTCGATTCAGAATTCCGTCACCACCTTCGCGGGCTTACCGGTTTTGATCGATTCCGCCACCGCGAAACACGCAGCCATCGTCCGCGCGCCGTCCCTTACGTCGATCGTTGGCGCCTCACCCGTATCCAGGCAGTGCAGGAAATGCGACAGTTCCTCGCCGCAGGCGTGCACTTCGCCCAGCACCGGGAACGGGATATCCGCGAATGCCTCGATTTCTCCGAATTCCTTCAGATAGAGCCGGTTCTCCTCCACCGTACCCTCCGTTCCGTACAGATTGAACGTCATGGAATACGGACGGGGTGCTCCCACGGAAACCAGGCACTTTCCAACCGCGCCGTTCCTGAACTTCAACGACGCAATCACCGTGTCGTGCCAATCCACGTCGTGCAGGACCTTCGTGACGCCGTAGGCCGATACCTCCTCCAGTTCCCCCACAATCCAGCGCATCAGGTCCAGCGGATGGCACGCCCCGCCGATCACCGCGAATTGCCCTTCGCCACGGTGCCGCCACCACTGGTGTCCCGGACCCCGCAGGAACGGCCCCAGCGAATGCACGTAATCCGACTCGCAGAAACAGGCCTCTCCAAGCTTGCCGGAAACGTACAGATCCTTCACCGCCCGGTGCAACTGTCTGAAACGCGCCCCATGCCCCACCATCAACTGCCGGCCGGACCGTTCGACCGCGGCAACCATCCGACGGCAATCCCGCAACGTGGTCGCCATGGGCTTTTCGCAGAACACGTGCTTGCCGGCCTCCAACGCCGCCACGGCCTCATCGGCATGCAGCCGGTTCGGCGTGCAAAGATAGACCACGTCGACCGCTTCGTCCGAAACAATCTCGCCGTAGTCCGTCGTCACCCTTTCGGCCCCGTATTCCGCCTTCATCTCCTGCAATCGACCCGCGCTGCGCTCCGATCCACAGATCGCACGCAACCTGGCCTGCGGATGCCCCGCAATCGCCTTGATATGCTCCAGGCCGATATACCCTGTACCCACGACCGCGATTTGGTATTCCAATGCCACGACTCCGTTCCTTTCGGATTATTGCAAGGACTTAAGGTCAACGATCAACGGCTGGCGGAACGCCTAACCGCCGGGGCCGTGCGATCAATCCACCAGGGGCAGATGCACCACGCCGCCCCGTTCCACGGATCTGAACACCGCCTCGGTAAACGCCATATACTTCAAGCCCGCGTTAAAGGTTGTGTCCCCCGGAGGTCCGCCCTGAATCGCACTCACAAAATCCTGCTCCACGGTCCACTCGCGGGCTTCGGCATCCGGAATGGGAATCTCCGACAGCCCGTCGTCTCCTGCCCTCCCGCCCAGAATGGTATCGCTGTCCAGCTTGTAGATCAACGTCCCATTGCTGCCGTAAATCTCCACCTGGGGATCCGCGCCAAACCGCGCCACCGAGGAAAACAGAAACACGGCCTGCGCGCCGTTCTCCATCTGACCCATTATATGCACGGCATCGGGGCGCTCCACGGGCCCCATTCCCTGGCCGGCGGCAAGCGGCCGGGCCCTGATAAACGTCTCCGCCTGCGCCGATACCGTCTTCATCTGGCCGGCCCAGCGTTGCACGATTTCCACCAGGATGCCCATGTTCAGCGCGTTCAGGCCGGAATACCGGTCGACCTGACGCCAGTGCAGCGGTTGATCCGGATCGCAGTTGTCGCCGCTGAACGACCGGGTATAGATGTGGTAGACGTCGCCCAGGTATCCCTCGCGGATCAGCCGCTGGATGAACCAGTCACCCTTCATCGCCATGGGCGACGGACAGATCTGCGCGACCAGGCCCGTCTCCTTCGCCCTGGCGTACATGGCCTTTGCCTCGCGCAGATTCATTGCCATCCGCGCCTGTACGAATGCATGCTTTCCCGCGTCCAGGGACGCCAGCACGTATTCGCAGTGCCGGTACGGCCAGGTACCGATCATCACCGCATCCACGTCTTCGCTGGCGATCAACGCGTAGGGATCCGTCATCAGTCTCGGCGAAAGGTCGAACTCACGGGCGATTGCTCCCGCGCTCGCCTCGCTCCGGTTGCAGATGGCAACCACTTCCGCATTCCCGATCTTCGCCAACCCCGGAAAATGCCGGCTGCGGAAAATGCCGCCGGCGCCGATTATCCCGATACGTACCTTTTCGGACATATTTCCTCCTCGTATATTTCAGGCCGGACGTCGGCCCGTTTTCCACGTTCAAACCGATCCGTGCCGGCGTCTACGTTTTATACAACGCCTCCAGCAGGCCGCCGGCCGCATCCACGATCCGCTCGCCCGAACCCGGCGTGAACAGGGCCGCTTCGGGTTCGTAGCCGCCCTCATTAAAAGCCTGTTCGTCGGGCAGATATCCCACGCTGTCGTTAGCCAGTTCCAGCACCATCGTGTGCCCGAACGGAGACCGTTTCTTGATATCCAGCCCGAGTCTCACCAGCAGTTCTCCCGGAACGCCCACCAGGGCCAGGTCTCCGATCCGTAACGCCTGCACCCACGTTCGCGCTTCCTCAGGCGCTTCCGCCATCCGTCGTAGAATCCGCCGGGCGAATGCCCGCTCCGCCATGGTTCCTCGCCCCTTCTCATCGATTTCCTGAGCCCGGGCGACGTCCGCCGGCGAAGGGCCGGCCTTCCGCTGCAGCGACACTTCGACCATCTCGGCGCCCAAAGTCAGATCGCCGGCGAATTCCATCTCGTTCCATGCCCAGAAGGCCTGGGCCGCCACCAGCGCGGCGACGCGTTCCGTATGCTGGTATCGGTCGTTGGCGCCTCTGCTTCCACCCATGACGTCGTGATTGTTGATGTCGCCCGAAGCGCCGTTCGAAAGCGCCGCCGTAAACCGATGACCTCGCATCCGCTGGATGAGACGCGTAAAGTACCCGAAATAGTCCGCCGAAATCGCCCGCTCGTGGTCTCCCCCACCCACGTAGTGCAACGCGTAGTTGCACAACAATCCCAGGGGAACGCCATCCGGTTTCCGGAGGCAGAGCACCCCCACCTCAGGATCCACGGGGCCGGCGGGCCGTACCACGTCCGGATTGCCCAGGCCGGGGTTGGTCCGCACCGTGCCGTCGGCCATATGGAAACGCCGGTTGAATACCGGCCGCCCCTCTTCCGCGCGCCCCCAGCCCGCCGCCACCGGTTCGCGCCCGCGCCAGGCCAGACGCACGGAATCCGCAATACGATCCACGAGGAATTCCGTGTAGGCGTCCTCTCCCGTCTGCGCGCCCGTGTGCGTGTGCGTGCAGCAGATCAGCACCCGTTCGGGCGCCAGCGGGGTGGTTTCAGCAATCCGCGCTTTCGCCGCGTCCAGGTATGCCCGCGCCACGCCGACCAGGTCGCATACGACAATCGCGATACCCGAGCCGTCGCGTTCCAGCACGAAACTGTGTACGTTCAGTGGATCGTGAACCGCCTCCACCCTGCGTTCGTGAAACAGACCCGGAATCATCGTTCCCAGCGGCGGCGTGATGTCCAGGCTGATTGCGCCTCCGTTCAACATGGTGTCTCCTCTCAACTCATCAATCGCCGCAGCCAGGCCTTCCCCCGGCCCTCGCGCTTTCTTACCAGCATTACCGAAGTCTTGGCGAAACGCCCCACCCGGTCCGGCACCTCGCCGAACAGAAGCTGCTGGAACAGGCCTGTATTCGCCGCGCCCATCACCACCAGATCGAAGTCCGCTCCCGCCCTGACAATGCCCGCCGGTACGGACCGGGAACGGATCGCCCGGCATTCCACCTCGCCCAGGTTCGCATCCCGCAGCGTGTGTTGCATCCACCTCATGGCCTCCCGTTCCCGCTCCTCGTCCGCATCTGCGGGTATCACGTAGCAGGCCGTCACCCGTGAGCCGTAAGCCGCGACAATAGGCTCCAGCAATTCAACGGCGAACCGCGTATGGGGCCCGCCGGCGGTCGGCAGGAGTATTCGATCGAAGCTGGTCTGCTCCTGTAACTTGGCAACCACCACGTCGGCGGTGGCGCGGTTCACAACCCTGTCGAGCACTTCGCCGAAAATCCGTTCCCGCGTGGTGGTAAAACCCTTCCATCCTATCACCAGCAGGTCCACGTGCTCGTCCGATACCGCCGAAAGAATGCCTTCGTCCAGACGGTGCGCCACCCGGATGTCCGACACCACGCGCAGGTTCTGCTTCTTCGCATAGGCCTGCGCCGCCCGCAACAACGGCATCCGGTGGTTGATGTACTTCATGCCTTCCTGGATGGGCAACTGGATCGGCACCTCCACGGTGGTACTCACGATCAGATCGCCATCTTTGGCCTTTACAACGGGAATGGAAATATCCAGCAACGACGCGATCGTATTCGGATTGGCCACGGGCACCAGCACCCGGAAGGGCGCACGAGCGGTCTCCAGGGGCAGCGCATCCAGAACGTGAGGCTCGGTCTCCCCCGATTCCTTTTGGAAATAGATGGAATACGCGAAAAATCCCACCGCGATCCACCCCAGCGCAACGTACCACGCCATCGGATCGAACCGGAACTGATAGATCGCCAGGAACATATTGGAAGCCGCGCCAATCAGCGGCACCCACGGAAAGAGCGGCACCCGGTACTTGCGCTCAATTTCCGGCGCCCGCCGCCGAAGCACAACCAGTGACAGGTTAACGAGCGTGAACGTGAGCAGAAACATCAGGCTTGCCGCCGACCCGACCACGTGGATGGGCAAGAGCAGCGAGATGCCCATCATAATCAAACCGGTGACCAGAATCGCTATATGCGGGGTCCGCCTGTCGGAATGTATCCTGGCCATGCCCGGCGGCAGCCACCGGTCTCTGCCCATGGAAAAGGCCACGCGACTGGAGGCCAGCACCGTCGCGTTCAGCGCGGACATAGTGGACAGTAACCCGCCGAAGACGATGGTTGCCACGCCAAACGCCGGCATGAAACTGTCTGCGGCTTTCACAATCGCCGTTTCCTGGTATCGTCCCAGAAACTCCCACGACGTGGTGGACTCCGGTTGAACCGCGCCCAGGGAAACAAAGACGATCAGCAGATAGACAACCATGGTCACGCCCAGGGAAATGAACGTGGCCTTCGGAATATTCGTTTCGGGCTGTTTGATTTCCTCGGCAACGGTCGCGATGAGATCGTACCCTTCAAACGCGATGAACGTCAGCCCCATGGCCACCAGCACACCGCCCAACCCCTTCGGGAAAAATGGGGAGAAATTACGTGCCGCCTGTTCTGGGGCCGCATAGATATACATGAGCCCGTACCAGACAAAAACCAGAAGCACGAGAATCTTGGAGATGGTGATCACGTTCTCCGCCTTGCCCGTCACCTCCGTGCCGCGTACGTTCAACCAGACAAAGACGCCGCCGACGATCAACGTCACCAGCGCAACCGACGGCTGGACACCGACCGTCGCCTGAATCGTATGGCTGACGTCCGGCAGGTACTTGTGGAAAAACTCCCAGAAATATCCCGCAAACCCCAACGCGTAGAGACTGCACGCCACCGTGTAGGCGAACCAGAGCATCCATCCGGACAGAAACCCCACGGGACCGGGAAACGCCTTCTTAACGAACGAATAGCCCCCGCCTGCCTCGGGAATCGCCGATGAGAGTTCAGCATAGCAGAACGCCGTCATCAGGGTCACCAGGCCGTTGAGCGCGAATGCCAGAATCGACGCCGGGCCCGCCTCGCCAGCCGCGATGCCCGTCAGCACGAAGATCCCCGCGCCGATCATCGCTCCGATTCCGATCATCGACGCGTCGAAACAACCCAGACTCCGGGCGAAGGTGACCCGGTTGGATTCCGGCGGACGGGAAGAAACAGCCACTCAGACCTCGGATTGGAGACCAAAAAGATCAGGGGCGCGAAAATCGCACCCCTGCTTGTATCCACCCGCGAGATTTCACGTCGCGGGATTGGAGATATTGTCGTACCCGGTCAGATGATAGTCGTACTCCAGATAATCCAGGAGGCGACAGAGGCTGCGAAAGGCCACGCCGAACCCGTCCACCCCGCTGACGCCGCCGAACTGGCCACCCCCCTTCACGTGCGGCTCCAGATCCACGAATACGCCCGGCACACCCAGTGGGGAAAGGCGATCCCGGATTTCCGGCACCAGGGTCCGGAAGTCGCGCAACACCTGCTCGTGCCCCGAATCGCCCCGGTCCACGGGGATGAACCGGGTCAACCCCCGCTCTCCGGCGGCGGCCAGCATGGCCTGGTTCGACGGGTTGTTGAAACCCTTGATGTGTATCCAGCCCACGCCGGGCTTCATCTTGACATAATGCTCGTATGCGCTGTCCGGGCTGTGACCCTTGGACTCCATATTCCCCACGTCCGGAATAATGCAGACGTACGGACTATCGACTTTTTCGTACAACGCGATCAACGTGTCGCCATCGCCGCCAACCAGGTCGGCCTCCACCTCCATACCGTAAACCAGGCCTGCCGACGCGCACTTCTCCACAATCTGCCCGAGTTGCTCCGCCGCCCTGTCCAGGTATGCCCACGGATCCTCTCCGTTCGGATGGTAATAGCTGAACCCCCTGAGCAGTTTGGTGTCGAACGCGTGGGCAAGGTCGATCGCCCGCTGCACGTCGTGTTTCAGATAGGACTCAAACGGGACGTACCGATTCTGTGTCCCGTCGTCCTTGTCCACGAGCTTGACCTTGCCCAGCGGAGAACCCACGCTGGACACGTTGATCCCGAACGCGCCGTGAAGATCCTGAAGCCGTTGCACTTCCTCGTCTGACAGTTCCATGACGTTCTTCACGCCATTGCCAAGATCGATGAACCGGATCGTGTAATACGACAGCCCGAGGGCGGACATCATCGTCAGTTGCTCTTCGGCCCGCTTGCTCACCGGACCTTCATCCGCAAAACCGGAAAGAATGACTTCAGGTTTAGCCATAGCAGGACACCTCTAATGATAAGAATAGATCGACAGCCTGTCTCGTGGGGGGACAACTCCGTATCTGCGCTGTCCGAAGGCACGACGGAAACGATATGAGCGCATCCGGCCGGCGCCCTCTGAATCTCCGTTTCCGTTTTCCACGATCCTCGTCCCGAGACGTTGCTCTACACAATCAACTCCGGCGTGAGATGAGCCACGAGACTCAGATAGCGGACCTGCACCCACCCCTTGCCATTGAAATCCAGACGGCTGATTGCCGTATTTGGGTTTTCGAAATAAATGCTGTCCGGCATTCCGGCGAACACGGCATGGAGCAGGTCGTTGGCGAATCCGCCGTGACACACCAGCGCAATCCGCTCCTCATTGCCCGCAAAACGTTCGTGCAGTACGGATGCCACCCTCCTTGCCCGCGCGCGCCACTCCGCTTTGATCTCCGCAGGCCGGTTCCACCAGCCCTGATCCGTGATGGTATCGGGCACCGCGAAATCAGGGAACCGCGCCGCGATCTCGCTCCGTGTCAGGCCCGGGTAACCCACCTCTCCCCGACCGTCGCCTTCATCCAGAAAGATCCCGCCCTCCTCGTGAATATCGATCCAGATTTCGGGCCGGATTCCCATCGCCCTTCCAACGGGCGCCGCTGTCTGTATCGCGCGCAGCATCGGGCTCGTAAATATCCGGTCAAATTCAAAGCCGGCGCAATTCTGCTGCATTCCCGCGGTGTGGATCCTATCTACCCCATCGCCGGCCGGGGTCAGGTAACGGGCCAGCCGGTCGGCCTGCGCCTCGCCGATATCGGTCAGGGGAGGGTCGCACACCCGCTGACCTCCTTCTTCCAGCGCGTTGTTCGCCGACTGCCCGTGCCGGATAATATAGAGTTCCATCCATTCCCTTTCGGACGAAAAAAAGCCCGGCAGCGACGCCGGAGTTGGCATTCCTATACGGAAGAACGGATCGGAAAATACCACATTCCCCAAACACGATCAAGCCATTTCTGGATTACGATGAAACCGGATCGAACGTCGCCACGTTTCGCAGCCCGGCTACGCTTTCCCGTGCTTCGAATTCCACCGTCAACGTCACGTGTCGGACCGCACCGGGCTCCATATTCCCGTCAAACTGTTTCGACGCCTGCCCCACAGTCGCATTCTGGTCGTCGGTCAGCCTCCAGATCAGGATAAAGGGTACGTCGATCGGAACCTCGCCCACGTGGACCACGTCCGCGTCGATGCGCACCGCGACGATCAGGGGCGGGTTGGCCTGATTCAGAACCGGCTGCGCCGAGAGATTCGTTATGGACAGCATGTTCGACAGATCTTCGGCGTCCAGTACGTTTGAATTCCTGCCACAGCCCAAAACACCAACGAGAACAGCGCAAACGATCCTCATCCGCATAACGAAATCCTCAGGGACGCAACCAGAGCGTCGTTAACGCCACCAGGCCAAGCGCCCAGCAGTAATAGGAGAAGCGATCCAGCCGGCCGCCCTGCAGCAGGGTGAACAGCCAACGGATCGCCACCACACCGGAAACGAGAGCCGCAGCCAGACCGACAAGCAGGGTCCCGACGACGTTCCAGTCCGGAGGATCGGCAATCAGGTCCCCCGCCTTCAACGCCGTGGCGCCCAGGATCACGGGAATCGACAGCAGGAACGAAAAGGACGCCGCCTCCCTGCCATCGATGCCCCGCCACAGTCCCGCGCTGATTGTGAGACCCGAGCGCGAAATCCCGGGCAGGATCGCAAACCCCTGCGCGAGCCCGATCAACAAGGCGTCGCCAACACCTATTTCCGGCTTCGTGCCTGAGACAAATCGGGTGCTCCACAACACCACGCCCGTTGCAACCAGGCAACCGGCCGCCGCCGTGGGGCTGCGGAACGCCAGTTCCAGGTAATCTTCGAACAATATCCCCACCGTACCGGCCGGAACCGTGCCGACCAGCAACAGCAGCACCATTCGCCACGACGCCGCTTCCCGCCGGATACATCCGGTTACCAGCCGCTGAATCCGTTCCCGGAGTACCGTGAGCACGGCCAGCAAGGTACCGAAGTGGACGATAACCTCGAACACCAGGTCGCCCGACTGTACGCCAAGCAAGGCCTGGCCAAGCACGAGGTGCCCCGAACTACTCACCGGCAGGAACTCGGACAATCCCTGCACCAATCCCAGAAGGACTGCCTCATGGACCGTCACCTCGATCTATCTCCAATCGTGACAATGGACGAGGATTCGCTGAATAAGTCATAATAAAAATAACCCTTAATCTTTCTCTCTGCAAATGAAAACGTCCCTCGTCGGGGACGTTTGATATTTCGAAAATTGCCGTGGGTCTCAGCGCTTGGAAAAGTAAATCAATGATCCGACGATAAACTCGCCACGTAGTTTGTTGCTCCGCCATTCCCGTAGTCGCCGGGCGCCGTTCCATGACTACTGCGCTTGACAATCGCGTTCCCTAATCTCAATCCAGTTGTCCTTTATGGGCAGGTATCTTTTGTCAACATACGTTTGTGTTCTTTTCGTGTGTACACTTTACCGCCGACTAAATTCTTTTCTCTAAAGTCGTCAAATAACTTCCTGTCCCCTATTGCACCACTCCGACGTCCTCCGTGGCGTGGACCTTCGGAGTATGAAACCAATACTTCTACTTTGGCAACAAGAGCCAAGGCAATAATGTGTTCGTCGTCCGATTTTATTTTTCCTTTAAGTTCATTTTCCTTTTCCTGGACTCCTTCGGTTACTAGCCTGAGTTGATTAGCCCGGCTGCGCTCCCTAACCCAGAGTTCCATTCCGGCTTTTTTCCATTCAGTACTGAACTTCTCCGTATTGGAATAAACGATTTTACCGTTTTTTTTTGCCAGCCACTTCCGAACTGGCTCCAAGTTTTCGTCGCGTGGGTCCCTGAGTTTACTCAGAGTATTTGTATCTACGATGACACACATCGCTTAATCCTCAAATCCCATAAGCCGGTCGGACTCATGCAGAAAAAACTCCCTATAATGCGGCGGAACGCCATCCATATTGCCCAATTTGTCAAAACGGATATTATGTACCATGACGATATTCGCTCTTGGTTCAAAATAGATCAGTGAAACATCTTTGTGATCTATGTTGCCCTTCCTTATCTCAATGCGTGCACGATCGATCATATAGTCACTGTGCGTTTCAACAAGAAACGATCCGTTTTCTTGACCAGCCGACTTTACAAGAAGAGAAGAAAGCTCTGCTTGCGCTCTCGGATGCAAGTGGACTTCCGGCTGTTGCAACAAAAAAAACGGCATCGACTCTGGAACAAATCGAGATGTACTCGGAAACTCGCTATGCAAGATATGCACCAGAACAGGCAGAATCTGACTGACGCCGTAGCCTACATCAACGATATTGGCGGTAGGTCCCCTGACCTTGAATTTCAACTGAAATGGGGCACCTAAAGATCTGCCAAGGTTTCTTATTTGGATATCCTTAAATAGACCTGATCGCCTGCCAAACTTGACCAATTGCATTGTCAACTTTTCCCATTCCGCCTTTTGCGTGGCTTGCGTTCGCATCAATAGCATTGGTACGTCACTGCCCTCAGGATCTTTAAACTCCCTCGTCGGATCATAAGTCCGCTTAGGTCGAGAGCGAATCGCGGACGTACTAAAAACTGATGGAGAATAATTATATTCCCAACCCCAGTCGAATAAGTCCTTCTTCTTGCGTGACTTCAGATATGTTGCCAGAGCGATTTCATTATCATCAGTCAGCTCTTCTGAATCATCCATACGTTCTCGGGTGAGGAAATGAAAATTTAAACCAATTCTGTGTTGTTCGAGGAAAAATGGATCGCAATCAATCACGTACTCGTTCTGTTCTTTATCAACTTTGATTACGTTAAAGCCCCCCAAGGCTTCAGAATTCGATCGGTAGATAATCTTGCCATCAGAGAATTTCTGAGTGACCGTACCTACAGTGGGTTCAATTCCCTCCTTTTTTTGCACAAATTCCACTGTGGTCTCATAGATGTCACCTTCGAGTTTGAAAGCAAAACCAAGTTTGAATACTTTTGCTTTTTTTCTGCTATTTCTAACTATTTCCTTAAACGTCCCCATAGAATAAGGATATGAATTAAAATCGACGCCTTCACTTCGAAAATAGTCTGCAAGTACATGAAAACAAGCTAGAGCGGTGGTCTTTCCGGTACTATTTTCCCCGACCAAAAACGTCAGTGGTCGAATCTCAAGCTTCTGTGATTCCGCGAAACAGCGTACCTCTTCCATCGTGAACTGGGTAATTTGCATTGTTAGATCTCCACCGGTCTTTGTCTAATTCGCCGTCTATTTTACCCCAATTTTACTAACTGCGTTCTTGATAAGGCGACCCATCAAAGTAACACATTTATTGAAAGAGAGTCAAGACGAAGCCGGTCGTAAGCGCCTGTAAGCGCTCGCTATTAACTGTCAACACCGTAAGCAACGTGCCGGAGTTGCGATGACCTCGAAAAACAGATCACACGGCCGCACACCCAGTATGGCCTGGCCTGATTAGGGCGATCAGTGACAATCGCCACAAACTCGGAGCATCCGCGTACAAATCCCCGAAGGGCAACCGGCAAGGGCGTAACACAAGCCTCTCCCCGATCACCATAGCCGCAAATGTCTCCGAATCCGAAAGCATTCTCTGTGCCTGGTGAATCTGCCTTCGAGGAACGCGATCCGTGCATTTTATGATTGCATGCGTTAAAACGATAAACTTTCTATGAATAATTCAATAAAAGGGTTGAAAAGGTGGAGCAGACATTCTTGTCTGCTCACATACATCAAATGATCCCGTTGTACGCAGCGAAAAGCAGTAATAGCGCTTCGGCCGCTACATCGCCGAAAGCCCTGCAAAAGCCGGACTGTGCGACCGCGAGTATTGGCTCAATGAAGGCGGCGCAATCCTTTCTTGTGTCTGCATTCCGACAGAAGGACCTCCCCCCCGGCCCCCTCTCCTGCGAGGAGAGGGGGAGTCGAACGAAGCGTTGCTTAAACACGAGATGGGCAGACAGGAATGTCTGCCCCACCTTCACACACGCTTCCTCAACGGCTCGAGGTTGTCGAGGCGCCCCTGTATCGGCTTTCCCTTCGCGCCGACCCTTCGACCCTTCGACAAGCTCAGGGACCGCAGGCTCAGGGAGCGGCTCAGGGTGCTCGCGCCCATCTGCCTGCCGTGCCGGGCACGGCGCAGGCAGGGCTGAGCATAGCGAAGCCGCGCTACGGGCGACCACCGTTTCCCGTCGCCTCACCGAACGGAAACACCCTGTTATCCGTATACGTGTCGTCACATAAAGGCTTTGTCATTGGCGATGCAACTACTTTATTTCCGCTCACCGCACCAATGTCCGGATATATAACGGGCGACGCCGTCGGCTTCATTGGTGTCGATGATCCCGGTGGCGCGTTCCTTGAGGGCGGGAATGGCATTGGCCACGGCCAGGGCCTCATCTGCCAACTTGAACATTCCCAGGTCGTTTACTTCGTCGCCAAAGACGACCAGACGGCGGTCTTCCAGGTCTTTCATGCGCTTGAGGAATAGTATGCCGTGTTCTTTGGTGGCACGGGCATCCTGGATAGTCAGCCAGTGCCAGCCGGGCGAAGACTGATTTTCGTAACATTGGGTCTGGATCCGCCCGGCGTGCCGATGTTTCATCTCGTCAGCCAATTTCTCCAGTTCCGGTTCCGGTCCAATTACGGTGAGACAGACCACCTGGTCGTCCAGGCCGCGCTCCAGGTCGGGTAGATAGCACATGCGCGGGTCCTGCTTGAGCCGCCTGTTCCGCACGTACCAGGCCATGCCGTCATTGGTGATATCGCGGTAGTAGCAACGGTCCGCCGTGCCGTCGTAAGTCGAGATGAAGGGCACGTAGCCGGCGTCGGTTATTTGTTGCCACAACCCGGGCAAAATATCGCCGTGCAGTTCTTGGATCAGATAGTGCCGGCCGCTGGCCGGATCGGAGACGAAAGCGCCGTTGAATTCAACCACCGGCAGACGGAGAAGCAGACCGGCCAGCAAGTGGCGCATGGAGGCGATGCTGCGAGCGCTGGCCACGGTAAAGAGCAGACCCTGATCCAACATAGAGTTAAGGGTATCCTTGCTGTACTGGGACAGCGACGTATCGCTGCCCAGTAGCGTGCCGTCCAGATCGGAAACGTAGAGGGTAGAATCGCCGGGATTCAAGATATCTCCTGCCGCGGCTTCACATAGCTCGGTCGCAGCTGAATTGGTCATGGTCAACACGAGGTTTCGTTGTTATCGGGCATGCAGAGCGGCGTTCAACCTCTATGATCGAGGCGACATCCAACATCGAAGAGGTCCGCAATGCTGGCGCCCATGCCAGTCAGATAGGCGCGAGCCCGATCAACCGTCCAATCACTCAGCCCAACACGAAACACCATGAATGTTCAATTGCGCATTTCGCGTGGAAGTCTTACTGTGAGACTTCAATTGCACTCATTAATTCAACGTCGTAATCGAACCGGAGTCTATTGCAATGATTAAACCACTTATTCGCAAGTGGTTTTTTCCCCTCGCGAGAGCCTACTGGAGGATTTTTCGCCCAAAGACGTTCGGTGTAAAGGGCGTTGTTCCACATCCGGATGACGATCGGCAAGTCCTGTTGATCCGAAACACTTACGGAAACACGATGCTCTGGAATCTTCCCGGAGGGGGCTACTGCCCGAAACGGGAAGCGCCGGACCGCGCAATTGATCGGGAGATCAGGGAGGAGTTGTCTCTCACACCGCACGGCACGGAACAATTGGGGGAGTACCGTACTGATGCGGAGCGTAAGCGCGACACAGTGAACCTATTTCTTTGTCGGATAACTTCAGATCACGTGAAAGTCAATTCCGAAATCGCCGAAGCCAGATGGGTTTCGCTGGACAATCTCGACCGGATTCGAAACATCGCCCGCGTGGCCCTCCGCGGTATTGAACTCTACAAACGATCTCTCAATCAACAAGGACGAGACGGCTTAAGATAGGCCTTTCGATCCGGGGAGGCGATTCTTCCGCCAGAATTGCGTCACGAGAGTGAATCAGCGTGAGCGAATCAGGCGGCGGAATTGGGAATTCCGAGATAGTTGATCGAATATTCGTTTCGTTCTATTCAGATTGGAGGAATAGTGAGACAGTTGCTATTGATCAGGCATTGTCAATCGTCGGGGCAGGAAGCGGAGGCTGAGCTGACGGAAACCGGGCGAGCGCAGGCGGAAAGACTCGCCGGTTTCCTGTCTGACTGCCCGATTGACATGATTGCCTCCAGTACCTATGCCCGGGCGCGGCTGAGCATTGCGCCATTCGCCGCCAGGAACGGTTTGCCCATCCACCTGGATCAGCGGCTGATCGAGCGCAGGCTGTCAACTCACGCGATGGACAACTGGCGGGAGGTCATCCGCGATTCCTTTGACGACAGGTCGTTGCGCGCACCCGGTGGCGAGTCGGGGCGCGAAGCGTTTGACCGTGGATGGACAGCCATAACCGACCTGTTTAACGGGGACTACCGTTTCCCGGTAGCAGTGACTCACGGGAACCTGCTGAGTATTATATTGAACTCGATAGACGGCAATTTCGGTTACGACGGATGGGCCTCTCTGTCGAATCCGGATGTTTTCCATCTGAGAGAAGCCGGCCGGGGACGCTTGGAATTCGAGAGACTCTGGTCGGAATAGGCTCGGCAGTTGCGATTCTGCGGTTCACGGATTCCTGAGAATTGGTAAATGAATTTTTGCACATCAGAAGAATTCGACCGAATGCGAGACTGCCAGGGGCGATTTACGAGGCTTCTGCGCCAAAAGTGCATTGACATTTCGAAAATCTCCTGTATATATTACAGACGCATTTGGTCTGCCTGCGGAGTTCAATTTACGGTATTGCACCTCGCGAAATCCTCTTGAGGTTCCGTAGTCATTTCCTTGCACTTGCGCACATTGTCGATTCCAATTTGCGTGACGACAAGGCGCGAAATGCACAAGCTAAAACGCCACGGGGAAAAGAGTAGACTCACAGGCAAAGGATGGTGAATAATGCAGGCCCGTTACAAGATACGCGTCCGAGTTATTGTAGAGCCGGATGAAGATCAATACTATGTCAGTGCGCCCGCCCTGCCGGGTCTACACATTGACGGGCCAACGAGGCAAACAGCCCTTCGGCGAACAAGAGACGGAATCAGGGCCTATTTGGATTCACTAAGAAAACACGGAGAACCATTGCCTGTCGGTCCGGATTTAATTATTGAGAAGGTTGAAGACATGGATATGGGCTTCAGAAGTATCGGAGAGCCTTCCAACTCCAGGCCCAACGAATGGACAGGGTTGACATGGCCCGCTATGGCAGGCACGCGTGGAGTCAGATAAAGGGAATTTCGGTAGAGAAGCTCATGCGTGCGCTAAGGGCGGATGGATGGGCAGAGGAAAAAAGGAGAAGTGGTACCAGGCCATTTTATAAGGATGGTGCGCGGATCGTAATCCACTATCATCCAGGAAAGACATTTGGCCCAAAAATTCTTAAGGGTATTCTCAACAGCATTGGGTGGTCGGAAGAAGACCTGAAGCGACTCAAGCTCATAAAATGACTGTCGAATGACGACGACCGAATTGTCGATCCCATGGTCCCTTTGTGGACAATGGGATTTTTTTACTTCAATTTCGCCAGCGATATCGCCGTCGTCGGAGACATATGGTCATCTTATTCTCTACGCTGCCGGATTCTCGATCGCTATCACTCCGTTCAGATTCCAATACCGTCGACTTTACTTGGAAGAATAGTCGGATTACTGCACCGAGGAGCAAAAGAGTTTTGACCCCGATATTTCCGAAAAATAGAAGCCGAGGCTGTGTGCCCCGGCCCGTGGGTTCTGGATAGGGATTGACTTCAGTTCTCATATCCATTCTTGAGAAAAGGCGGAGCTTCCTTAAATCCCTGCTCTCCCTTCTTCTTCTCTTCCGCGATCCACGCGGCGATTTTTTCGTCCCGTTCCCTCATCCCTTCCTTTCGTCCTTTTTCAAACCTGCATCCGGTTTTTAACATACTGTTTTACTTGATCATATACTTGATCCTCGTCGCCGCTGGCGTCGACGAAATGAACCCCGGGACGATTGAGGTCTTGAAGGTATTTCCAGATATCGCTGACCTTCTGCTCATCCCTGAAGTATTCCGGAGCGGCGTACGCCTCCGGCATCGCACGGTGCCGTGCCCCAAGTCGCTCCATACACTCTGCATACGAACAACGGAGAATAACGGGCAGGAAAAGCGTCTGTTGATGCCATTCCAATATTCCATCCAGTTTCCGCCATTGGAACTCCCATCCCAGTGACATATCCAGCACCACCGAAACCCTGGACTCAATGAACTTCTCGCAAAGGCGGAAGAGTACGTCGTACGCAACCCGGTACGTGTCAATTTGGCCGGCTTTGATTCCAGGCGACCTCTCGATCGCGCGACCGATGATATCGGAACTCAGGCAGGGCAGATTGAACTCAAGCGAAAGTCTCCCGCATATGGTCGTCTTCCCGGCGCCCGGGAATCCACCGATCGCAATCAGGGCCATCCGATTCCCTCTATCCGGGTCAATACGCGCTGAAATCGATCCGGGAACTGGTAGGCGTTTCGTTCTATTCAGCGGCTATGCCAACTCCACTTTGAACAGGAAACTCGCCCGTGAGTGGTTATCCGATTCGGCCACGATGAATGTTCTGGCGTCCACCATACACATATGGTGCGCCAGCCAGCACCGCGTCCCGTCCTGCGTATCCCGGATCGGCCCCAGGTCGTTGAACAAGCCCGACCCGCGGTCGTACGTGAAGAAGTGCGTATCGTAGTCGCCCCCGCTGACGCCGTAGATCAGTCCGTTGGGACCCTCGATCAAACCCTTCATGCGCGGCGCGACGTATGGTTTTCCCAGATACGTCGCCCTCACCCCCGGACCCCGGTGGTCCAACTGCACCAGCGCCCCGGCGGTCGTGCCGATGTACAGCGTCCCATCTTCCGTCAGCAGCGCGGTATCCATCTGGTTGGAACCCGGTTTTCCAGGCCCGACGTCGGGAAGGTCCACGTTCGTGAAATCGATCTCGTCCCGGTCGGGGTCGTATCTCAATAGTGGATATCGTCCTGCCCACTGCATCAATTCGTACGTGTGCCAGGCGCCTCCGTCCGCATCCAGCGCCAGATGCTCGGTGGAAACGTCACCCAGCATGGTCAACTCCCGCGCGGCGCCGCTTCCGATATCGTATCGGAACATCTTTCTTCCGGGAAACGTATCCCCGTAGATGATGCCGCGCCGGCGGTCCATCACGAATCCCTGGACGTAGTCGTGCTCGATCGGGATGCACAGAAACTCGTACTCCCTGGTGCCGGGATCGTAACGAAAGATGGGGCCACCCGTGGCCTTGGGCCAGATATCGGCGTCGCCCAGCGTGGCGACACCGGCGTAAACGCGCCCCTCTTCGTCCACCTCCAGGCCCTGGTGGATCTTGCTGCCGTACCGGTCCCGTTCACCGGGATAATTCAGGGACTCCCACGTATGCGTCGCGGGATCGAAGGTATAAAAGATATCCCTGTCGAGCGCGGTCAGCCCCACGTAGACCAGGCCATCGGTCGGATTGAAGCACACGCAGGTCGGAGAAATCCACTTCTTGCCGAAGACTTCGTCCTCAATCCAGTCCTCGCTTGCCTTCCATTTCGTGAAATGCGTCCACTTCTCCATACTGATTTCGCATTCCCGGAGCCGATGGGTGGAAATTCGTTCAATCTTCATTGTAATACCCTCAATTCTGGACGTCAGTTTGCCGTTGCCGCTTTCACCTCGGTGCGGCGTTTTCAGTCTGTGTCTGCGCCGCTGGACGGAAGGACGGCGATCAGCCGGCACGGCGACGCGCAAGCCCCGCGGATCTTCATCGGCAGGGCGATCAATTGGATGCGGGGTGCGGTAATCTCCGCCACGTTCAACAGCGAACCGATCACCAGCACGCCGGACCTCATGAGCATGGGCCAGAAACTCGGTTCTTCCTCGCCATCATGCCAACTGGCCATGTCCGACGCCAGAATCGAAGGCCTTCGATTCACCGCCCATTCAATCGCGTCGTAGCTGAAATGCGGCGTTAGATCGCAGCGAATGTCGTTGCTGCCAAACCGATTGTAACCCGTGGAGACCAGGATCGCATCCCCCGGATGGATCGTTTCTCCAAGACTCGCCAGTGCGCGATCCAGGTCGGCGGCGGTCACCTTTTCATCTTTCCCCCTGGGAAGTTGCATCACCACCGCGGATACAAACAGCCGTTCCAGGCCGATATCGGCAACCGACTCCATTTCGGGATAGAGATGCGCCCCCGTCTCCAGGTAGTTGCCGGCCTGAACGCACATCCGGACTTCCTGGGTGTAACTGCGGTACTCGCGGCCCCGGCACAGGGCCTCCATTTCTTCGTCCAGTTCCCGCATCCGGAACGACGGCAGCGTTCCCGTCATGTCCACGGGCATCCCGTTGAAGTAATCGCACGTCAGATCGACCAGCCGTCCATATCCCAGGTCTGATTCAATTCGATTCCGGCGTTTCCGCCGGCATCCGATTCCGGGGTTCTGTCCGCGTTCATTTCTGCCCTCCGTTTCGTGATCCGGTCGCTGGAGCAAGCGCCCGGTGGTGGAGATTCATTTTCACGAGTGTCGGCCTTACGCGTAGGGAAAGAACATATTCGAGACCGTCCCCGTAAAGTAGTCCACGGCAATCCACAGCCCCGTGCAAACGGCCTCCCCGAGGATAATCCCCATAAAGAAAGGCCGGGTCGACCGGTAGAGCCTCGCGCCTCCGAACCTCAACACCAGGCTCTTGACGCCCCAGGCCAGAAGAACATTGATAAAGAAGTAATCCGTATACGCAATGGTGCTGACGGGAAGCGCGACGGGATGCAGCGGCCACCACACAAACCGGGCTCGCATCGCCGCCAGAAGCGCCGCAATGGCGCCCCCCATCCCCAGGTACAGAAACCCCCGGGTGAAGATCGGACTCGGCTCGAGCATGCGGCGGCCCACAAAGGCATCGAACGGGAGGCGCGCATAGTCCAGAAAGTGCCGGTCCAGGTTGAGCCCGCCATGGGCGTAGCCGAGTTTGAGCGTCATCGTGCTCGCAGTGATCAGGCCCACCGCCAGGGCCAGACCCATTGCCCAGACCAGGCCGCGCTTACGTGGGATCCTGCGGGCAAGCCAGAGCGCGCCCACCGCACGGGGCATCAGCGTGCTCGTCCGCGTCATCGTCCATGCGTAGCCGAACCCCAGCGTCACGAGGCCGGCCGGGCTGAAAGCAGAAGACCCGACCATACAGACGGCAAACTCGGCGGGATTGATGGGCGAGTACGCGGTCACAAATCCGGTCTCGCTCACGATTCGCGCCATCACAAGGAACACCACGAAACAGGAGGCGAACAACACCAGAATCACCGGTGGAGACATCCCGGCCTGATACAGCCAGCACCCAAGATACAGCGTTCCGCCTCCAATTCCGATCACCGCGGTCCGGTAGGACATAACCTCGTTCGAATCGTCCGCCCCCGATGGCCTGCCCAGTACTTTTGCCGCGACATGGCGCAGGTGTTCACGCCCCACCCACAGGCTGTACGCTGCCAGGATCACCATGTACCCCATGCCCATCAGGGCCAGGGACGCGTGTCCCTGAGAACTGAACCGCCCCACCACGCCCGATACATTGTAGCGTTCCGCTCCCAGGACTGCCAGTATACCACGGACAATCTTGGAAATGACGTTGAACACCCAGATGCTCAGGCTCACGTCCGTATTCACGAAATAGGAGTAACCCAGAATAGCGAAGTGGAGCCTGAGACGTAAGGGCGTCGTACCGTTGAAGATCCAGATATCGTGAACCAGGCCGATCCGGGGGACGGTGTGGAAGTAGTGGTGCAGTGCGTTGATCGACCCGATCACGAACGGAATCGCGAACCCCGCCCACATCAACCGGCTCCTGAACAGCCGTCCCAACCTGCCATTTCCGGTCTCACTCAACTCCAGGGGTACCTGCATGATCGGAAAGGCGAACCGTTCGTGGTCCTCCCACTGTTTCCGCACAATGACTGCCAGGCAGATCAACACCCCCAGGAGCACCAGCAGGAACACGCCCCAGCTGACAAGAGGAACGAACCACGCCTCCCAGGGCGGCGATACCCCGTCGGGCAGCCCCTCGTAGAGACCCCGCACGACCTCGGCGTCCCCCGGGGCCGTCCAGGGGACGATATTGGGCAACACGGCCTCCAGGTCGCGCCGCTCGGGAGTCGCGTAGTAGGTGACGCCGGTCAGGTAGGAGATCAGATGTTTGACCATTTGCGAAACGGGCAACAAAAACAGGAACATCACGTAAATGGCCAGCAGTTCGCCCCGGTTCAGGGCGAATCGTTTCCTCAGCGCGGCGAGCAGTGGATTGGCGAACAGGACAAGAAGGAACAGGAGTACGAGCGCGCCGCGGTCGATGAAATACGCGTTCAGCCACCGTCCCTGGATCACCATTCGGTTGTACGGCAGCACCAGTCCCAGAAATCCGCAAAGGGCGAGGCCGATCAGAAAGGCTCGCGGGGTCAGGCCGTCCCGCACATCCTCGTCGGGCGCATGGAGACTGCGTTCGCGGTTCATCCCTGGTCCGGTCCCTTCACTACGTTAACGCATCACACCCATTCCACAACCACCGGGACGACGCCGTCGGCGTGGGTGATCCGTAGACGATATCGGATGGATTCCGAATCGACCGAGGCGTCCGCCATGCAGGATTCGTCCGTCAGACCGTTGAAGATTCGCAAAGGCCGTTTCCCCTCGGGTATCCGGAATCGAATCGACACGGTTGCCTCCGCTCCGACGTAAGACGCGACAATCGCGATGGCGTAACGAGCTCCGATCTGGGGGAAAAACTGAAACGTATTGATCCCCCGCCGGTCCCAGGCCCGAAGGCGCTGATACGCCGTTACCGGCGGAAAATCCTCCACCTCGATCCCCGCCGGCCTGCACGCCAGAAATCTGATCACATTCCCGACCAGCCGACGCGTATGGTTTGGAAGCTTGACCAGGGGTTCATATCCGGGCTCGCGATGATGGAGCACGGGATCGCCCGCCAGGTAGACAAACCTGCCCTCGCCCACGCGGCTGGACACCAGGCCCGGCGCGCCCGTGTCGCGCCCCTGGGCGTCCACGAGCGTCGCCCAGACCTCCCCTTCGACGTGACCGACTTCATACGGATTCTCCACCACCACCGGAGCCTCGATATTTTCTCGCAACGGGCAGGCGTCCGTGAACGAGAGGCGATACTGGCCCTCCAGCCTGTCCCCGGAAAGCGCCACCCCCCAGCGAGACGACAACCCCTCCGCGACGGTCCGTCCTTCCCCGTCGAGACGGCCCAGATCCGCGATTGCCAGGATCGATCCCCCGTCCTCGATATATGACGTGAGCCGGCTTCTCTGTGACGCGGAGAGACAGCAGACGTGGGGCATCACCAGCGGCGCGTTCCGAGTCAGATCCGTTTCATCCAGACGGCTGTCCCAGACAAACGCATACGGCAGCCCCTCGTCCCGCAGCATCTGCGCGAACGGATGAATCGCCATTGCGTCGTAGTCCACGTCGTGATACTGCCAGACCTCGCTCTGGATGGAGTGGAACAGGCTGCAGGCGAATTCCGGCTCCGTCTCCTTGAGATAGGGGTCCAGCCGGAGCGTCTCCATATACCCCTCGTACTGCGCCGGCGAAGCCCTCAACGTCTCGTAACACCACGGACTCACGTACTCCGCGCCCACGGCATAGGGCAGGATACCGATCCACTGGCCGTCCTTACGCGTCATCTCCAGCGACGTGCCGGGGCAGAATGCCTGTACCGCGAGTCGCAACGGCTTTCCCTGAAGCGCCCCGATGAAGATCGAGGCCATGTCCAGGACGATCGTAAACCGGGGCGCGAAATGATGCGTGCCGCGCGTGGAGCCGTGGTAAATTCCCGTATTCATCGAATCCAGGACCCGGCTCATCGCACCCAGATCCACGGCGGATGCCCACGGCCGGATCCCCATCAACTCGGTACACGCCGTGGCCATTCCCACACCCAATTCCGGGCGCACGGCCCGCACCGCCTCCCGGAAATCCGCGTGCACCGCCGTCCATTGCTCGAAGCGCCATTTGATCCAGTTCCGCCACAGCGTGTCCTTCCAATCGATCCGGATCGGCGGCTCCTCGCCAAAGTGTTCCGCAAAGCGCCCGCAGCAGGATTTGCAGTAGCAGGCCATCTCGCCGTACGCGCCCAGAAAGCCCTCATCGTTTAGGTAGACGAACCGGAGCGCCGGAATCCCCGCCAGCAGTCGGAGTTCGTCCTTGTACTGCCTCTTATTGGCTTCGTTGAAGGGACAGAGCCAGTTCACGTTCCTGATGCGTCCTTCAACCGAGGTCAACGGCGGGGGCGCCTGCCCCGGACGGGTCTCCCCGTTCCGGTCCGCGGTTCCGTCGTCCCGAAGAACCATCCGCCGCTCCGGGTGGGCCAGCACGACCTGCTCGTGATACTTCATGTACCCCGTGTTCACCAGCACGCCCATCCCCTCTTTTTCGGCCAGCCTCCCGACTTCCATCGCCGTCGATAGACGGAGTCCCCCGATATCGACGCCGGATTCCACCTTATTCACGAAAAAGTAAAGGTCGGTGAAGCCCAGTCTTCTGGCTTCCGGCACGATCTCCTCCGGTTCCCAATCCCCGGGGATATGCAAATGGGCCAGCCGTCGTATGTCACGCATCCTGGAACACTCCTTTCGAAGCCGTCAATCCGCCGGACGCGCCCCCCCGGGACCCGGCCTCGGAAACGCACACGCGGGGCGGATAATTAGCCCGCGTTCAGCCGGCGTACGCAACCTCGGTGTACCTGTCTTTCTCCAACGGATACGGGTGCACGCGCATCCTCCGGTCCCTGGAAGTCAAAAAGATCGCGTGCGAGGTAAGCCAGTTCGCAATATTGGCCCCAGGCATCTGCAGGATCCGCCCCGGATCGTGTACGTCGAACGAAAAATCGACAAGCTCCTCGAGCGTCCGCATCCGTTTGAACTTCTCCCGGTAGTATTTCAGGTATTGTACACGATTCTGGGAGTTGTAAAAATAGGGGCTTACCCAATAATCGCGTTGATTCTCGCGGGCGGGGCGCTGCAGATCCGGGTGCTGCCAGTGGTTCACCTCCAGCACCATGCCGTCGCGAGGTTCACGAAAGGCGATATTTTCCGATTCCAGTTCGAAACCCAGGATATTCCCCCGGGCGTCGACAGCGGTACCGGTAAGCCCTTTCAAGCCTGAAATCCGGTACTGGGTGAGAAAGCGCCTGACGTCCTCGCAGTCCTTGCAATGCTGGGGCACAAGCCCCGTTATCTGAAAGAGGTTGACGTGTTCCGGATTGTCGGGCCAGTGGAATTTCGGCGCCCCCGACGCCCAGCCCGTCAGCAGGCCCGCGTCGTTGACGGAAGTGTGAACCACACAGAAATGATGCCCGCCCTGGCCGACGTATCCGTGCGGTTTGCAATCGGGAAACGCGGCCACGAAGCGATCTTTCAGGAAATAGTCTTTTCCGGTGGAATCGGAAGGATCGTACGTCCTCAACAGGGCGGGCCCGTCCTCCTGAAGCAGGATTCCGAATGCGGAACACGCTTCTTCGTCGCGGCCCGTGTTGACCATGTGCAGATAGTAGGTGTGATCGAAATTCTCGATGCCGGCCGCCGCGCCATAGGCCTCCATCCGTTCCATGAAATCCGGAAACTCACGCCGCATAAATGCCATGTTCTTTCGAAAATACGGGTGATCGAAATCGTGAGGCCACGTCAGCCATTCGTCGAGCCGCATGCGCACAAAGTCCGGGTCGAGCGAACCGTGCGCCCGGCCTGCCTCGGCCGGGCTTCCCCGGAACACATGGAATTTCACCTCTCCTTCGCGGAGCAATACCACGGGATCGCCCATTGCGAATCTCCTCCCGATTCCCGGCCACGGGACATTGTGGCAAAGCAGGACCACGCGCCGGTCGGAAGCGGACAGTTCAAAGAAAAGGCAGCCCGCAAAGGCTGCCGTCCGTACGGCGTAAATCCGATGAAAATCCATAAAGAACATCGAACGCGTACGGGCACCGTATCGATTCGACAGCGGCGCCCCACCGCCATTACATAGCCCGCGAGAAGCCTGAATCAACCAAACCCACCGAATTCCAAAGAATCGGCAACCGGAATTCCATTACGGCGCGTCCCATTCCGTTTTCACGTTTCGCAGAACCGGGACGTCAATATTGCGCGGCGGAAGGCAAATGTCAAGCCCAATTCCACGCTCGCGGTCTTCGAAACGTGCCACAAACTGTCAGTTTGTGGCACACAGGAAAAATGTGAATTTCGTGCCGAAAGACAAATCGACCAGTGAATTATTATCTCCACCCCCGCACAATGGCTTGTCGACCCGTTGAGGAAGCGTGTGTGAAGGTGGAGCAGACAGGAATGTCTGCTCCACCTTTTCAAGCTTTTGCTACCGCTTGATCGCCCGGATCAATACGATTCATTATAGCACTTGACATTTCTTCTGACAATTGACTTTGTCTACTGGATCGAACACTAAGCCGGGCCGCAGGCGCACTGGACGTCAATCTTGTTAGTCTGGAGGTGTAAGATGGACGTATATTCCTACTCGGAAGCCAGACAGAATTTCTCGCGCGTGCTTGACAAAGCCGAGTCAACGGGAAAGGTCCTTATACGCAGAAAAGACGGCAGGACTTATGCCCTGGTGCCGGAACGCCCCACCGCCTCGCCTCTGGATGTGCCCTCTATCGAGGCGGACATCTCTACGCGTGAAGTCGTCACACTCATAAGACACCAGAGACGCAGAATGAGAGGGCGGCGTTAATGGACCGAATGACATACGGTTCGGCCCGATCGTGAATGGCTTCGGCTGTGCTTGCCACTACACGTTTCCTCGGGACTGATTTCCGGCGGTAGTTGGGCGGCTGCAACCGCGAACAACCCCAGCAAAGCTTGAACGCATCCTATTAATCCGCGCATGGTCTCTCTACGTTCCCCGAACTTCGCGATTGATGCGGGAATATGCTCGTGCCGCACATTGTACTTCGAGCATTCTCAGGATACCATTGACTTTCAGGTGTGATCCCGTATTTTTTTTACGCGGAGCCACACCCTCTCTCCCAGGGCATCGGGTGCTTGTGCAATACAAAGTGATCCGGCTGAGTGAACTGGAAGGTCAACGGATTCTCGATGCGGGCCACGCCGGACTGATCGCCTTTACGCCGTTGATGAAGCCGCCGGAAGGGATGGCTTCCCAGGCATGGTTGCGCCGCTGTATGCACGCGGCTCATGCGCGGCCAATGGCTCAGGCGGAGGTGGCCGACTACCTGGCAGGCATGTCGTTGCTCAGCGGGCTGGTGTACGCGCCGGAAACCATTTCTGACGTCATTTCGGCGGAACTGAAACTCCAGAATACGAATCGAACAGAAATACGCTGTAGCGCACGCACACTCTCGTTCCTTCCTGATACGTCGTTGCCTGGCCATGGGAGGAGGTGCGATCAACGACGGTGCTGTACGTTCCAATTCTCCATCAAGCCTACATTATTGAGGGCGAGAATCATGAAAAGTTACGGCGCTCGATTCCGGATGACTGTATTTGACATCACAACACAGGTTCCATATATTCCCGTATAGTGAGGGCCGCATTCCGTCTCACGGCGCAAAAGCGCTACGGGACAAGAAGGGATGTGCGCCTTCCTGGATAACCGTCGGTTTTCGACTCTGGCAGGTCAGGGAACCGGCGGTTTTTTTATCCGGCCGGGCTGAGCCTTTAGCGACCAATAACCAGGCGCACTCGTCCGGCGTTTGAAATTCGCAACGGCGGAGGGGAAGATAATTCTGCTCGCGGTACGGTTCGGGCACTCGAAGATGCGGCCTGGAAGAACAAAGCGATCGATTGGAACGGGTCCTTCGGCCGCTGGCCGTACAGCAATCTGTGCCTGAAAACAGAAAACAGGACAATGCACTCACCTGGTGTGTTGTCCTGTTCCAATACAAAAACGACCTGATATGCCGTACCTTGACTACTGAATCCGGATCCGGCAGGTATCAACTCATTTTCTCTCCACGTATACCTATCCGATCCTTCCGAAATTGTCCGGGCGTTAATCCCTCCTGTCTGCGGAAGGCTTCGGAGAATCGACTCTGGTTCTTGAAGCCGCATTGCGCCGCAATGACGTGCATGCGATCGCCAGTGAATCTGAGCATGTACTTCGCCCTTTCGATCCGGTGATACCGGAGACGATTTCGAAAGGAGGTACCCAGACGATCACCAAATTGCAGGGAAACGTAGGCAGGCGAGAAATTGAAATGCCTGCACAGATCCGTTCGACGCAGGGAGGAGTCGGAGAAATGGTCTTTCAGATACGCGTCCATCCGGTTCACGATCTCGCGCCGAAACGGAATGCGCCGCTCGAGCAGTTCGTGGATCGCGTACATCAGATCGTCCTTCGTCACCGGTTTGACCAGGAAATCTCGAGCACCGGCCTTCATCGCTCGGACGGCTTTCGTGAGGCAGTCGGTCTCCGACAAAAAGACGACGTCGGTGTTTATGGACTCCTGCTGAACGGCTCGCAGAATTTCCAGACCGTTGAGATCCTGCAGAGCGGTGTTCAGGATGGCGATATCGAAGGGTCCGTTACGGAGGGACCTTAGCGCGTCTTGACCGTTCAGCGTTGTCCGGACGTACCACGTTTCCGACTCCTGCCGGATGATGTTCTGGAGGCGCACACGAACCCGGCGGTCGTTGTCCGCGACGAGGAATGCGATCATCCGGTCCGGGTCACGAGACGTTCGATCCTGTATCGCTGCAATTGACATTGAAACAGGCGTTCCATATATTTATCGTGAGGGCCGCATCCTGTCTCACGGCACAAAAGCGCCGAGGGACAAACGGGGTGTGCGCCTTTCTGGATGACCGTCGGTTTTCGACTCTGGCCGGTCAGGGGACCGACGGTCTTTTCTATCTAATCGTGCTCGTCCGTGAATTACAAAGCCCATTAACGCGGCTTACGTTGCTCGTACTCCATAATGGAATTTATCCGACATACAACCGATCCACAGTTGCACCCGCGATAGGTCGTTTGGCGTCGGTTTTAGTCGCCAGCAATTACCCGCCAGTGCCACGGTTCGCTGCCGGTCGATTACACTGGAGAAATGCTCTTCCAAGTGACTGAAGTTACGGGCCTCTTCAAGTAGGCCCTGGATTCCTGAAGCATCCTGGCCTATATTTACCATAAGAAGATAATAAATTATTTATGACAAACACGTGACAATAAGCCCATATTTTATGATATTATTGTGATATTGCCCAATGCGGCATGATTGATCGGTTCCGGTCGGCCCGATGTCTCCTGGCCGTCCGTCTTAGCCGATGGAGGAGAGAACGTGGCGCAAAAAGACGAGCGCGATCGGCAGATATCGGTCCTCCGCGACCGCCTGCTCAGGCTGAGCGAGGCCAGCCTTCGCATCAACGAAAGCCTGGACTTCGAAACGGTTCTGCAAGGGGTACTGGACAGCGCCAGAGCGTTGACTGACTCACGGTACGGCGTCATTACGGTCTTCGAGGCAACAGGAGAAATACAGCACTTCCTTGCCTCGGGGATAACTCTCCATCAGGCGCAGCAATTGTGGCAAATCCCTGGAGCGATGCAGTTCTTCGGGTTGCTCCGGGAGATTCGAGAGCCGTTGAGGTTGCGCGACTTTCACAGCCACACCCGGTCATTGGGTCTTCCCGAATTCCGCCCTCCTATGCCCGTCAGCGAAGCGTTGTCCTTTCTGGCATCGCCAGTCCGGCACAGAGGCAAATCTGTGGGCAACATCTACCTTGGCGAGAAGAGTCGAGGGCGCGAGTACACCGAGGATGACGAATCCACCCTCACGATGTTTGCAGCCCAGGCGGCGCTGGTCATCGGCAACGCGCGGAGCTATCGGGAAGAGCAACGCGTCAGGACAAACCTCGAAACACTCATCAACACGTCACCGGTGGGCGTGGTGGTCTTCGACACGATTACTGGAAAGCTGGCGTCATTCAATCGTGAGGCCGCGAGGATCCTGGAGGGCGTGCGAATCCACGGTCGACACCCTGAAAGACTGCTGGAAGTCATGACGATCCGTCGAGCCGACGGGCGGGAGTTCTCCCTGCAGGAACTTTCCGTAGACCAGGCTATGAAGCCAGGCGAGACGGTGCGCGCCGAGCAGGTTGAGTTTCGAGTCCCCGATGGAAGGAAAGTAACCGCGCTGATGAACGCCACGCCCATCCGAACGGATGATGATTGTGTGGAGTCCTTTGTCGTGACCCTACAGGACTTGGCGCCACTGGAGGAACTGGAACGGCTTCGTGCCGAGTTCCTGGCTATGGTCAGCCACGAACTCCGTGTCCCGCTGACGTCGATCAAGGGCTCGACCACCACCTTGCTCGACGACTCGACTGTCCTCGACCCCGCCGAAGCGCGACAGTTTTACCGGATCATCGACCACCAAGCCGACCTCATGCGGGACCTGATCAGCGACCTGCTGGACGTCGCGCAGATCGAGACCGGCTCGCTCTCGGTCGCTCCCAGGCCGACTGACCTGACCGACATCGTCGACCAGGCCAGAAACACGTTCCTGAGCGGCGGGGGCAGGAATAGATTTGAAATCGACTTCCCGTCGGATCTTCCGTGGGTCATGGCGGACCGGCGCCGCATCGTGCAGGTGTTGAACAATCTCATTGCCAACGCCGCACGATACTCAGAAGCGTCCTCTGCCATACGGCTAACAGCAGTCCGGGAAGACATTCACGTGGCGATTTCCGTTGCCGATGAAGGCGCGGGGGTTGCCGCGGATCTCCTGCCACACCTCTTCGGGAAGTTTTCGGGGATCGACACCGTTAACGGCAAGCGCAGGGCTTCTGATACCGGTCTGGGCCTCGCCATCTGCAAGGGAATCGTGGAAGCGCACGGAGGACGGGTGTGGGCCGAAAGCGACGGACCCGGCCTGGGCACTACATTAACCTTCACCGTCCCCGTGGCTGAGGAGACCCCTGGCGGCTCGGTCCCGGAAACCGTCAGTAAGACCGAGCATTCTCGTGATCCTCACCGACCAGGCGACAAGATCCTCGTTGTCGATGACGACCCACAAACGCTGAAGTACGTTCGTGACACCCTTACGAGTGCAGGCTACACGCCCATCGTGACCGCGGATCCCGAACAGGTCGCACGTTACATCGCGTCGGACAGACCCCAGTTGGTCCTTCTGGATCTGTTGTTGCCCGGCGCTGACGGAATTGAACTGATGGAAGGGATCCTCGAGGTTACCGAAGTGCCGGTGATCTTCCTGTCCGCATACGGTCGCGACGAAACTATCGCTCGGGCATTTGAATCGGGCGCAACGGATTATGTGGTCAAACCCTTTTCCCCGACGGAACTCGTCGCTAGAATTAAATCCGCACTAAGAAGGAGGGAGACCGGCCAGGATCGGGCTGAGCCCGAACGGCCCTACGTGCTTGGGGACCTGACGGTCAACTACGAGGAGCAGCGCGTGACTGTGGCGGGATGCCGCGTGCAATTGACCGCCGGCGAGTATCACTTACTGTACGAACTCTCGATAAGACCAGGTCGGGTACTGACGTACGAACGACTCTTACGGCGAATCTGGGGCCTACGGAACGTCAACGATTTTCGTCGAATCCGCACACTCGTCAAGAGGCTGCGACGCAAGCTGGGCGACGACGCCAACGACCCACGTTACATTGTCACGGAGCACGGTGTCGGATATCGTATGGGCAAGCCTGAAGAGATCCGGGAAGCGTCGTCTCAACCGTAAACAGCGATTGCGCTCGACTTCGCGCCCGGACCCCGCATTGGCGCCAACACACAGGGCACCCACAAGGGGTGCCCCTACGCCTGGTTTATCAAAGACCGCGGTTCCGTTGGGGATTGCCGCGAACTCGTCCAATTCCACGGTCGAGAACCGGTCAGGAATTTCGCTACCGTGTTAATGGCGGTTCGCGAACCGCCCCTACAACGGGTTTGTGAATGACCAGGACCAGAAATGGAATAAAAATACCCCGGCAATGCCGGGGTATTTTTTTCTCGAGTATTGAACAGACGAGGCGAAAGCCAATCAGACTCCCATCAGAACGATCCGCTCAGGCTGAAGCGAAGCGGTGGATCGAAATCGTTTCCCTCGCTGTACGCGAAATCGACTCGGACGACCTTGCCCTCGATGGGCTTGACCTTCAACCCCAGTCCCAGACTGTAAACCTCCGTATCGTATCCGGGTTTGACTCCGGCGCGCAATGCGAACGCGTTCTGGAGCCAGAGTTCGCCGCCGATACGATACCGCGGCTCGGAGTAGTCCGTCGCGTAGTGACTCTCTCCGGTAAACGTGAGATAGGTGGCGTCGCTGCCTTTTTCGCCGAAGACTTCCACCGCGAACCCAAAGTCGAATGCGACCGGCATCTGATAGTTGATTTCACGGGACTTAATGTCTTTGCCGAGGTTCTTGAACGCCATCCCGAGCCGAAGGCTTCTGAAACCGGTGTTGAACGTCGTGCCGAAATTGACGTCCACACCGGTCAACCTGTCCACGTCGATGGTTTCCTGGGTCCACCTCACCTGAAATCCGAACGAGAGCTTATCGGTCAACTTCGTCGCGTAGGAAGCCCCGATGCTGAAATCTCCGATCTCCAGCATTCTGCCGGTCCCGATCGGCTGATAAATGGTCGTCTCCTCCACGTCCGGAACCGAAAACGCCATCACGGACAAACCGACCACACCGCGGGCCGTATTGTAGGCGAGCGCACCCGAATAGAATCGGGTATCGACGAGCCAGCGGGTGTACGAAAGGGTATATTCCATCTCTTCGACGTTGGTGAGTCCGGCCGGGTTCACAAAGATGGTGCTGATGTCGTCCGCGATAGCCGTAAACGCCCCGCCCATGCCCGCAACACGCGCCCCATGATCCACCTTGTGTACGGAGAATACGGCCTGGCCGAGCCGCTTCTGCGTGTCGCCGTAAGCAACCTCGGGAAACAGCATCGCGTATGCCGTGCACGCCACGATTCCAATCGACAAGATCCGTTTCATAGGTTTGTTCCTTCTCCGATTCGGTTGAGCGGTTCGACGAAAAGGCGTATCGGGAATCCTTGACCCGGTAATTCGGCCGTCTCACTTGCTGATAACGAATATTCCCCGTTGAATTTTTCCCGTTGTTCCATCCACCAGCGATTCGACCACGTAAAAGTACACGCCGGCGGAAGCCGAACCGACGTTGTCGATGGTTGTCTGGCTCCAGGTGGTCTCGCCCCGCCCCTGGTCGTCGTGATTCACCTCTGCGATCAGATCTCCGGCGACCGTGTATATCCTGATCTGGCACTTCCGCGGGATGTTCAAAAACCGAATCTGGCCTTTGTTCTCGTAGGCGTGGGCGCCGTCATCCCGGTAGGGATTGGGGGTCACGATCACCTTACGATCCAGTTGGTCGGACTGCGCCGTGGACGGGACATAGGGGGTCGAAACCTTGACGCCGTTCACCCACTGCTCGGGTGAACTGTTCCCGCTTTCCAGAGAGGGTATGGCGATTCCGGTGCCGTTCCAGTCGCTGTGCGCCTCGCTGTACGTGCGGACACTGTAGTCGTACAGGAATCCCGCAACCGATTTCGTATCGACAAAGTCGTACTTGCCGCCGCTGTAAAACGGATCCGCCTTTAACGGGATTTCCTGTATCAACTCCCAGGCGTCGCGCTTGAAGAGCGAGCGGTATACCCGGTAGCCCCTTACGTCCCTGGCCTCCTCACCCAAGTAGTCGGGGTTGACCGCGTCGTCGGCCGTGGCATCCCAGACGAGAGTAATGAAGCCTTCCGTTGTCACGCTCACGTCCACGTTCACGTCGGGGGGCGCGTCGGGAAGGTCGTAGTTCCACTGAAAGGCTTCCTTGGCTTTATCGACGTGCTTGACCAGGTTGTTGAAAGCCTTGTCCGTACGCATCTCATCCTGATTGCCCAGCTTGGCCCAGCCCCAGATATTCTCTTCAACGGGCGCGGCCGCAGCCAGAACGAAGACGAATTTGGCCTTGTCGCCGGGCGCGAGGTCGTATGGACCGTAAGCGATCGACCCATGCCAGGCCCCGACCACCGGTGGATTATCTTTGATATCGGATTCGGCGCCCGCCAGCATTTCATAGATTTCCTGGTAGGAATGATTGCCATGATCCGGCTCGTCGAAGTCGCCCCGGTTCCGGTATTCCCACCATCTCACCGTATGGGGCTGATCGTCCATTCTGGGGGCGACGTAGCTGTTGTCGCCATTCGTGTCGTAGGAAAAGGTGCCCGGATCGTTCGAGGTTGACGGCAGGTACGCGATGGGCGCGAATCCGGTGTACTGAAATGCCGTCAACTCCCCCGGTACCCGCACCTGCGATGGCCGCCCGCGATAGCCGGGGTTTGCCGTGGAAGGGTTGTATGGCTTGCCCAGGTCGTCGCCCGGCATGAGCGGGTTGTCCCCGTCGAAGGCGTACCACATTTTCATGCCCATTCCCAGGGCCGGGCCGTCGTAGTTGGCCGCCTCGGTGAACTTGAACCAGTCGTCGTTGTCGGTCGGTTTGGTGTTTCGGTACCACGCATCGTAGTTCATCCACCCGTGCCCTGCCTGGGAGATGAAAAAGCGCACCGAAAAGGCGAAAAAGGTGTCGTTCAGCTGCAGTCCGGCGCCGCCGTTCACGTCGGCCGCGCCGTCCCCGTCGGAATCCCCGGTGTTCTCGAACTCGTATTCCATAATTTGAAAGTCGTCGTAGTCGGGATAACTCCAGGTATAGACCTTTTTGGTTACCGTGATCCCCCGCTTCGTGGTATAGCGCATAATGAGAACGCTCTCGGGGAACCTATCCTTATCGGCATCCATATACTGGCCGTACCGGTAGTTGTGAATCTCGGTGACGTACCTGCTTTCTACCGGGGGCTGCCCCGGCCACCAGTTGGCCATCGCGGGCCCTACGGGAGAATAGTTCGGGTACCCGATAGTCGCCTCCGGCCCCATGGACGCATCGTAGGACATCATCCTGATGTCGTCCGTAATGGCGCGAGGCTTCGACACCGACACGTAGTATTCGCCCTCGGGATCGTCCGGCGCGCGCGTTGCTATGTACGTGCTGAAACCGGGCATCGTGGCCGTCGATTCGAAAAGGGCGGCATAGGCCGGATGAAGCGAACCCCAGCTCCGCTCTCCCCAGTAGTCCTGAAATTCCGTGGAGTACTGTCGGGTCCATACGCCGGGATATTGCATGCCCATCTGGCGGTAATAGCTCAACCAGGCGTCCGGATCTTCGGAAACGCCCTGAGTCCCATAGTTCCAGAACATGTCCCACACCTTCGCGCGCGTCTGGAACCTGTGGTTCTCCTGTGCCGCCGCGGGGTCCGGCACGCACAGAAGCAACGCAAGAAGCACTGTCATCGCCTCGATCTTCGGAATCTTGCTCATCTCCCAGGTCTCCTTCGTGTCAGCATGAGTTGTTCCCGCATCCGGTTTGCCCGGGCTGTTTGAATATGGAACTCTTCAAGGGCATTGTCTTTACGGCCGTTGTCGTTAGAACCGCATTCGAATACCCACGTGCGTTATCCGGGGTTCGCCGATATACCGGCTGCGATCCTGAAAATCGCCGTAATTGAGATAGTTCGCATCGTTCGGCCGGGGCGCCTGCAGCCCCCACCACATATAGTCGGTTCCCGAGGCAAAAGCGTCCTGCTGGTTGAACAGATTGAAGACCTCCAGGAACACGTCGGCATTGGCCCGACCGAATTCGAAGCGTTTCTGCAAGTTCAGATCCATAACCGTGCGCAATGGACCTCGCGCTACCTGGCGCGTACCGTCGAGGACCAGATACGTAAACTGCGATCCGGTATAGATCCGGTAGATCAGGTTGGCGTTGATGCCCCCCAGAAGCGTGCTTCCGGCAACATTCGGCCCCATGCCGAAATCCTGCGGCGTGGACAGGAACATCTGGAGGCTGCCCTGGCTCCTGCGTCCCACCTCCGTGCCCGGATTCGCCCTGTGCCCGTGCACGATCCACAGACCGCGAGCCCCCTCCCGGGCCGCATCCGAAAGCCAGTTCTCCTCCCAGGTTGGCACAATGGCGTCCCGGTTCGTTGAGAAGTCGTAGACATATCCTCCGGCGACGCGCCGGTCCGCCTGGGCGGTTTTTATGGCCTCGTTGGCGCCGTGACCGATGATCCGGATCTGTTCATCGGTAAGGGTTACGGGACGCTCCGAGCCACCCGCGGCCTCCCACGCGAAGAAATAATTGCCGCTGGCAATGTAATTCGAGTCCGGTATCACGGTGGCGCCGTTGCTGACGGTGCCGCCCCCTCCGAGGCTGTAGTCGCTCCAGGCCAGGTTGAGGGCCGCGCGGAACGAGAAGTAGTGGCTGAAACCCTTCCTCAAGCTGAATTCCAGGCCCCGCGTGTCTTCAAGGCGGATATTGGACAGGCTGCTGGTGAGCCGCTGGCGGAGGCGGACGCCCGCCCCACGCAACTCCGGGTACAGGAACACGTCCCAACCCCCGGTTTCCTGGAACGAAGCGCTCTTATAGAACGTCGCCAGCGCGAGTGTATAGTCGGAAATGAAGTTCCAGTCGGCGCCCAGTTCGAAGCTGATCGTCCGCGCCGTATTGTCCCACATCGGCCGCGCGATGGACGTGGTTGCGGGCCGGTAGTGGCTGGTGTATTCGCTGAAGCCGATGCCCGGTATCCCGTCTCCGGAGCCGAACCACTGGTCGTGGAACATCTGATAAAAACTCGGCAACTGATAGAAATGGCCGTAGAAAAAATGGAGGCTCGACCTGTATGTGATCGGGTGCGAGATACCCAACCGCGGACTCCAGTTCACGATGGGCTTCATGGGGTACCTGGGCGCCGTAAGATATCGCGACATGGTCGTATATTGGAAAGCCCGGAGTGCCCCCATCACGGGAACATTGGCGCCCCAGAAGCGGTCGTAGCGGATGCCGGCGTTGACAATGAAGCCCTCGAACTCCATCTTGTCCTGGACGTAGGCTGCGAACTGCCTGGGCTCTGTCGGCGTTCCGGGTTCCGGGTCGCCGATATACAGGATCTGTTTCCGCGCGTCGCCGGGCGTGTTGCCTTCACGGATAAAATGGTTGCTATAGCCCGTGAAGTCGATCCCGATCTTGTAGAAGTGCGTTTTCGTGAGTTGGCTTGACAGGTCGGACTTCAGACCGCTCCTGGTCTGTTGACCCAGGGTATACGCGCGAACGTCCCCCCGGTCGGTGTAGAACCAGCCGTCCGAATCGCTTCCGATGTCCGCCGTCGTGTTCGAAACGCCGCTGGTATCCTGTGTGCTCTGATACCGCGAGAGCCTCAGTTCGTAGAAGGTCCGTGGACTGACCGTGTGCGTTACCACGCCGTAGACAACGCTTTCGGTGTTGGTCATTTCCCCCGCAGGTGACCCTACAGGTAGAAAAATGTCGCGGCCCGGGCCCCTGAGGACGTTGCTGACGGACCGGGTTGTCCCGCCCAGCCCGCCGTTGTTGAAAACCTTCCACCGGTCGTAAATCCAGCCGATCTGCATCTTGACACTGTCGTGCGCCCGGATGGTCAACTTCGCCGTGTTCCGGGTATTGAACGGACGCACGGTCCACGCCCCCGGAAATGCCGCCGCATCCCGGCGGTGCCGCGAACTGATGAAAAAGGACGTTTCCGGGAGAAGCGGGCCGCCGAGATAGGCGTCAAAGTAGTGACCCCGCTGATCGGTATAGTTGGTCCTCTGGTGCACAAGCGCGCCGGTCTCCGGATCCACCTCGGATGTCCACGCGGGATCGTTCCACCGCATGTGCCCACGGTGTTCCGGCGCGTCGTATACGTTGGCGCCCCAGTGTTTCTTGCCGCCGGGCGTCAGCCGATACTCGGCCTCGCCGAGGTACGTCGACCCTCCGTCCCGTGTCACCATCTGCACCACCCCCGCCTGCGCGTTTCCGTACTCGGCGTTCATCCCCCCCGTGATCACGGAGACCTCCTGCAGTGCCTTCACGTTGGCGCCCCACCACTGGCTGCCCCGTGAAGTGGGTCCCCCGCGCCCGTCCTGGTTCTGCAGCCGCACGCCGTCCACGTAGATCAGGTTGTCTTCCACCTGACCGCCGCGAATCACGCCGCTGCCGTCCACCGCCACGCCCGCCTCCAGCGCGACAAACTCGGAGGCGTCTCTGAGAATTGGCGTCCGCGCGATATCCTGGGCGGTCACCACGTACCGGCTCTCCGTCTTGTCCGGCTCCACGGGAGGCGCTTCAGCGACGACAACCATCTCCTCCAACTCCAACTCCTGTTCACGAAGCCGGAAATTCAGCGTCACGGTGAAATCAGACCGGACCTGGATCTGTTCCTGTGTCACCGAATGGTAGCCAACCATCGAAGCCGTCATCTTGTACATTGCCGGATCGGCGGAGACTATAATGTAGAACCCCTCGGCATCCGTGGAAGCGCCCAGCCGCGTCCCTTCGAGGACCACGCTGGCGCCGGGCAGCGGCTCCCCATTATCGTCGGTCACGTTTCCAACAATTTTGCCGGTCGTACCCGCCAACGCCGCGCCAGCGAACGCGAGAATCGCAAACACCGTGAGCGCAAAGAAAAAACCGGTCGTCAATCTGTTCATACCCGTATCCCCCATCTGCAATAATTCAGCGCCAAAGCAAAATCCGAGCGGTATTCTCACTGAAAACTCGAGGACTCCATTTCTACACCGATCGCGAAACAATGCATTCTGTTCAACATGCAACGCCCACCCTGAGGAATTCTACTATCTTAAAATAACACATTTGAAATACGTTACGATCTTGCGGTTTGTCAAGGACTATCTCATTGTTTCTTTTCGTGCACCGTCCCTCCGGCAGACCGACGCTGAGCCGCTCCCTGAGCCTTGCGGTCCCTGAGCTTGTCGAAGGGTCGAAGGGCTTTGGTAGGGTGTCGAACCTGCGTTGCACACCTCTAATCTTCCCCCGCGTTCATAAGTGCGACCGCGCCATCCACCAACGCTTCGCCCCCACCCGATCCCACGGGAGTGAACGCGGTCTCGTACCCTCCCAGGTCGAAGGCCTCCCGGTCGACGATGTAGCTGATGGCGCCAAACTCGTTCGCAAGCGCCGCAATCACCAGTTGGCGGGAACCGGACTGCTCCCGGATTGCCGTACCAAGAGACGTAAACGGTTCTCCAGGAAGCCCCAGAAAGACCCCTTCACCCACCCCCAGCGCCTGTACTTCCGTGAGGTGATGGGATTCCGGCGCCGCACGCTGCCAATCGGCCAGGAGGACGTCTTCCACGTGGCGGTACCCCTCCTTCAGAGGCAGCGCCACCTCCCGCCGGCGGGCCCAAACGTCCGGCGCGGCATCCCAGTGCGCTACCCCATCAATTGCCGCTATTGCCCCGTGCGCCAGCCGCCCGCCCAGACGCGCCAGCTCCCGTTCGAATCCCCGCTCCCGTCTTGCAAGGCTTTCCCCGGGATCCTCGCCCGGTCGGGTCTTCCAGACGTCATCGATATCGATATTCCAGATTGTGGTGACGTCACCCTCGGGTCCGGCGGTATAGAGTACGACCGGCGGTTCGCCGCCATCGCGCACCCACGCTTCCGCCACGCGCTCGGCCGCCGCGCCAGCGATTTCCGCGGAAATCCCCGATCCACAGAAAATCCACGGATGGGTGCCGTAGTTGATCACCGCCGCCAGCGGCGCTTCGGTCCCCTGCTCCCTCACCGTGAACACCCGCACGAGCGGATCGACCAACGTGCGCGAAACCACGCGGACGCCGTAAGCCGGCTCCCGTCTCGGATCTCCCCAGTTCCCGTCCGACATCAGCACGCGCCTTGAACTGGCCACGCCCTCAACCGGGGCCTCTCCGAACCCCACCGCGGCAGGTCTCCGCGCATCATAGGCCTCTTCCACGGCCGCGACCGCCTGCGCGACAAACCACGCCTTCCATTCCATGTCCGTCTCGCCAACCCAACTGGCCGAGGACGAGACCGCCGTGACCTTACCCATGGCGGCGGGCGCCGAGCCATCTCCCCTTACGGTGAGGCGGACCATATCCTCCGGGCTGTACGTCGTGGCCACGGGGCAGAACGCCGGCCCCGAATGCGTGTGCGTCGCACAGACCATGACCGTCTCGGGACTCAGCCCCGTCACCTCCGCGGCGCCCTGGCGGATCTGCCCGGTCGCGACCGCGTCCACGCCCGTCAGATCGACGGCAACCAGGGCCCACGCCCGTTTACCGTTGGACAGCACCAGCGCCCTGGCGTAGAGATCGTCGTGCACGTAACGCGACTTGATATCGCCTGAGGCCCGGGGGTTCCACCCCGACATCGACACGCCCACCGGTGGTGTGATCACCCGCGTCGCTGCGCCGGCGCGTAAGATTTGTTGACCCATACCTGAAATTCCCGTTGGATTGAAAGGAAGCTGTAAGCCTTCAACTTTCAGCTATCGGCAATGAGTGTCCTGTCCCAAAATATCTAACCACTCTCCCGCCTGCCTCGCATGCTTCAGCAGGCAGGCCGATTCATCCCGTCTGGCAGCGTCGCATTCCTTGCCTGCGTTTCGCCACCCCGTAACGTCCCCAATTCCCTTGCCCTTTTTCTTGCTTCGCCCAAGAAAAAGGGCGAAAAAGAAGGGCGCCGCTCGGCGCGGGGCCGGTTTTTCCGCGAATCTCCTTAGTGGAGAAAACGTAAGACACTGCCCTGAGACCGGCTTAGCATACACAAAACGACACTGCTGGACGGAAAAACGCGGAAAAACCCCCCTCTCCGCCACCGGATGGCCGGGAGGTATACCGCGACGGCGTTTTGAACGTGTTCTCGGTCTAGCCGCCAGTCCAGATCCAAATCTATACGTGTTCACGTACCGTAATGATACTAGGAGTCTGCGCCGCAGAAAACTCACTATACTATATATAGTTAAAGAAGATATCTGAGGACACTATATATAGTATAGTGCGGTGCTCAAATCAGTTCTGGAGCGCAGGCTCCTAGACGGATTAACGCTTGTCTCCCCCTTTCCTTTAGGAGAGGGGGCCGGGGGGAGAGGTCACGGCGCTGATGTCAACTGATTGGGTTTTTGGTTCAAGCTGACGGCTGAGTTCTGATAGCTGTTTTTCTGCTTCTGATCGGCCGAATTCAGGCAACCTATTTCTGGGAAAGAACACCAGCACATCACCCGCCCTTCGGAGCGTCGCCCGACTGTACGAAGAGCTTCCGCTCGAGCCCGCAGAGGCATTCCGGACCCTTTTCGTGCATCGCAAACGTATCTTCGCACTTGAAGTGTCCAATGCCGGGATATTTCACCTTGTACTCCAGCGTGAACGCATGGCCGGGAAGGATTTCGCCTTCCGGTTCGGGAGAAATTAACGGATAGCTGTACAGAATCCAGCCGATTCCGTGCGAATGAAAGCCCACGTTGAGGCCTGTCGGATCCCCCAGCGAATCAAAAAGGACCTCTTTCGACAAGCTGTCCACCTCGGCGCAGGAGATTCCGGGTTTCAAATGGTCGAAAACGACCTGCGTTGTTCTTGTGCAGGCCAGACTGCACCGCTCCACTTCCGGCGGCACCGAAGCGCCGAAATAAAAATTCCTCCCGATATCCGAGATGAGTCCCTTGTAGACAGTTGACACGTCGATATGAATGAGTGTCTCCGGCTTCAGGGGAGGACCCTTCAACTCGCGGCCGGTAAAGTGGAAATCCTTGAAGTGGACCGAAAAAAAATGTCCGAAACGCTCCGCATAGAGTCCCGCGGTGGATCTTACATAGACGTCCATCAGTTCCTCGGGGGTCACATCGGCAGAGAGACGGTCGAATACGCGCATCATCCCCTTTTCCGTGATCCGGCAGGCCGCCCTGAGCCTGTCCAATTCTTCGTTGGACTTGAACTCCTGGAGTTTGAAGAGTATCTCCCGGCTCTCCGTCCAGCGGATATCGGGAGCGAGTGCATCAAGCGCCGCGACCAGGTCGTGGGAAAGCGTGCCCCGTTCGATACCCACCTGGCCCGACTGAACGCCCTTTTCGCGGAGAACCCGGATGATATGCTCGGCCTGCCGCTCGTACGACGCCGCGCCCATTGTGGGACGAACATCCGGAATCCAGATATTCCGGGCCTTGAAATCCGGGAAATCCATCTGAGCCGACGCCGTGGAAAAAGCCTGATCCGGGCGGCCGCGAACGTATCCGGCGATCGGCACGACATATTGTCCCGGCATATCGGAAAAATGGACCCTTTCATACCAGGGCAACGTCGTAAAATAGAGGAAGGAGGCGGGACGGCAGAACAGCATCGCCTCCATGTCGGCCGATTCCAGAAGCCGATCGAGTCGCGCAACAGAAAAGAACGGTTGCATTCCGGACTCCAGTCAATATAGCCTCTCATCCCCACGGCCGTACATCCCACACCCTACCTTCTTCATTACTTGTACCCCGTTCTTTCAAAACAAAAGACCCGCCCGTCATACGTACCCACAACCAGCCCGCCCTCCACCACACATGGAGGCGCCGTAATCGGCGAGTCGAAGGAAGCGCTGCCCAGGCATCGGCCCGAAGCGGGATCCAGGGCATAGAGAATCCCGTCGCACCCGCCGACCAGAAGAAGATCCTCGAACATCACCGGAGCGGCCAGGATGGACCGCACGCCCCGGCGATAGGGCACCATATCCAGCAAGTCGTCTCCTGTCCGGAACCGCCAGTGCAACGCACCGTCATCAAGATCAAAGCATAGAGCCTCGCCCTCCGGGGTGGTCGCATAGATCCGCTCGTCGTGAACCAGAAGTCCCGTGGGATATCTGGACGGCAGGATCGGCCGGTTCCAGACAACACTGCCCGATTCCGCCCGCACCGCAACGAGCGGCGATGCCTCGCCGGAGAAGTGGTGAAGGTCGGAGGCGCCGCCGCCGCTGACCAGCAGGTCTCCCGACAGGACCGGGGCTGCATAGGGGTAATCCACCCCGATCGGCTGTTCCCAGACGACGTCCCCCGTCTCGCGGTCCAGCGCCACAAGACCCATCCGCTGCACGAGCAGAACAAGCAGGTCGCCGGAAACCTGAGGGCCGGCGTAACAGGCCCAATTGTCACTGCCTTCGTTAACCGTATGCCAACGCCGGCGCCCCGACGTCAGATCGAAGGCAGCGTAACCGGACTTGGCGCCTGCGTACACCGTTCCATCCGCAATAACCGGAGACGTGTATATCCAGCGCTCCGGATACCCGGGCAGGTCCGCCTCCCACAACGGGCCGCCGGACGCCGCGTCGAGCAAATGCACGCGGCCGGTCACCGACACAGCGGCGCATACGTTGCCGGCTACAGCGACGCTGTTCTTGACCGCCGCATCCGTAGGCGCATGCCAGAGCATGTCCCCGCTCGTTGCGCCGACGCAGCAGATTCCGGTTCGTCCAGGCCAGCCCTCGTCGCGCAGGCTCAGGAACACGCGCTCTCCGGACGACGCGGGCGCCGCCCGGTGGAGCCCGCCCGGAATCCGTCCCTCCCAGCGCAGATGCAGTGCAACGCCGTCGAATCCGATTTTCTGTGGCGTCCGCTCCTGAGACGCTCGCGAGGCGTCCGCGGACTGCAGCACGCCCGCTTCCATGGACGAACCATTCTCTTCGAACCGTACCAGGCGGTAGCCCCTGGGGGAGGTGTCGATCCCCCCGAAACAGATCGGCGGGGTGGCGGCTACGACCATATCACCGTACGAAAATACCTTGCTGGAGTGCCAGTGCCCGTGAAGGAGGATTTGAACGTTGTACCGACTCAACGCGCAAAGAAACGAATCCGCCGGCGGGGTATGCACGACAACCACAATTTCGCGGTCCCCGGGCTGCAGCGCCAGGTCCGCCCAGAACCACCCTTCCTTGCGTTCGAGGTCCAACGTCGAGAAGAACGACTGCTCGTTGGGGTAGAACACAAAGTGCCGCCCGCCCCAATCAAGGCTGTAATATGCGGGCCCCAGCACCTCCTCGAAGTGCAGCGTAGCGGGCTTGCCGGCGTTTTTCTTTTCGATTGCCTTAAGCTTCGGGTTATTCGGCGTCGCCTTCAGTCCTACGAACGCATCAACGGAAATACCGCCGGTGCGCTCTTCGTTCCCGTCGTGCCCGCCGAACAACGGGAAAACCGGCGTTGAAATCGTCTCGACCGCATTGCGAAAGGCGGTCAACTGGTCGAGAGTACCCCAGTCGGTAAGGTCCCCGCTGGCAATAATCAGATCGGGTCCGGCCTCCCGCTCGAGTTGCTGCAGGGCTTCCGTAAGCACGGCTCCCGAGGTGAGCGTATCCCCTTCGGTAACAACGTGGGTATCGGTAATCTGCACGAGCGTAAAACGCCGACGGTCTGTCTCGGGAGACGGCGAAAGCCGGAAATCCACCCCGTCGCGAGGCTTCGACCAGTTCCGCGTGGACCGGTAGTACCCATCCGGCGCAGAAAACCCGTCCGGAAGCGTGATAAACACGAACCGGTGCGACCCGGGTTCCACCTGGAGTTCGTACTGACCCTGCTCGTCTGTCTGTACAATCCGCTCTCCGTTCGAGACGGAAACCCCGGCCAGGCCGCGGCCGGACGGATTTTCAATCACTCGCCCTCGAACCTGAATCTCCATTTTTAATCTCCAATAAGCAGGAAACGGCGGCTTTCCCCACGTCTGTTTACGCGTCGACCGGCTGCCAGATCTCGTGGAGTTGCGCCGCCGTGGCAATCCCCAGGTCGATCCCGCTGCCCTGCCCACTCCTGCAGCAACGGCACCGTGACTTCCCAGACCCTGACCTGCGCAATGACCGGTGAAGACGCCACGGCCCTTTCCCTTCCTATGTGTCGGTCTCCTGTCGAGCCCGGAATGAATCCCGCTCCCCGAACACCTCGACGTAGTTCTGACCCGACATCTGCCCGCCGTCGGCCACGATCCCCTGGCCGGTGATAAATGCGGCCCCGTCCGAAGCCAGAAAGTAGATGATATTGGCGATATCCTCGGGTTTTCCGATGCGGTTGAGCGGTATCAGCTTCAGGTAATTCCGCACGAAAACCCGGTCCTCAAGCAGGTCCCCGTGAATCGGCGTATCGATAAACCCCGGCAGCACCGCATTCACGCGGATGCCGTCACCGCCCAGTTCCACGGCCAGCGTGCGCGTGAGAGCCAGCAGTGCTGCTTTTGAGGCATCGTACGTCGCCGCGCGCGGGCTGCTGGACAGGGCATTGCGCGAAGCCACGTTGACGATGGCCGCCCCCTCCACCCGTTTCATCCCAGGTACAAACCCGCGGATCAACGCGGATGCGCCGACGAGATTCGTATTCAGGGACGTTTCCCACATCTCATCCGTTGTCTCCGTAATATCCGCGTACAGGCACACGCCAGCGCTGTTGACCAGCACACGCGGAGGCCCGAGATCCACAACGATTCGCCTGGCGAGCGGGGTGAGGGTGCCCACGTCAGAGAGATCACAGCGGAAGGGGTGCACGTGCGGGCCGACCCGCGAACCCTTAAGCGCGTCGAGTCCCTCAATTGACCGGTCCAGTGCCGCCGCGCGGAACCCCTCGTCCACAAAGCGCTCGACGGTGGCCTTGCCGATGCCGCTGGCGGCGCCCGTCACCACGGCGAGCGCGGCGGATGAACCTCCGGACATGCAGGATTTCCTATCTTGTAATCCGCTCGAAATAATTGCACGGTATGACGTTCATCGGGCCGAGCCTGCGTTCCACCTCGTCCAAAAACAGGTTGATCCCGAGGTTGTCCACCGCGGCGTGCGGAATGCGTACGGCGCCCATGCCTGTCTTACGAATCGGGGTATCAACTCAGCGCATACCGCCTGAACCGGTTCAGAGACGGCGGCCCTTCGTTCAGCCACATTTCGCGATCCCGGCACACCAGAATCACACCGAAATTCGTGGTCATTCTGTTTTCATTATTCTGCGGACGCTGGCACAGGCCGCCCGGATTGTGTTCATCCATCAGGACCTCCCGCATTTCCTGCAGGCTGAGCGCTTGCCCGCCGTCTCCAAATCGCCCGTAAAGGTGGGCGATCCGGTTCAAAGAGTTCTGAAAATACCGCGTTCGGATGAACTCCGGATCCCATCTCCACGCCACGGCCTGCATCTCCTCGCTGAAATAGTGGTTTGTCGAGAATACAACGCCATGCTCCGGCTCCCGTACACCGTTCATGGCGCAGGCGTTCTCCGTGGCGGCGGCGTTTCCCTCCGCGTCGGCCAGCACGATGTTGATGCCCTTGCCCGTCAGAGAGGTCTGCCTGAGGAAGTCGACACCCTCCTTCACGTTCGCGCACCGCCGCAACAGGAGGCGGGGTACGATGTGCTGGGGCACTCCGATCCCGTCCTGCCCCTTCATCGTAGGATGACCCGAATTCGTCCCGATGCACAGCCCTTTCTCGTTCACCCCGCACTCGGTCCACACGGTTCCGATCTGGTTCACGCACAATACGTCGTATCCCTCCTCCGAACGTATCGTCAGAATCGTCAATCCCCCCAGGCGATCCGAACCCGGGCGAAAGCTCCCGTCGTCGGTCTTCCCGAGGATGGGTCCCACGTCGCTGGCCGCAAAGGCCACGCTGCTGCAGGCGAGGTCGTCTGCGAGCGCGGGTCCGACGGCGTTGTAGGTATTCTTGAAGAACGCGTCATCATCCGGAATGTCGGCACCCCGCGCGATGCCGCGGATCTCTTCCAGAATCTCCGGGAATTCCGCCTTCAGATGCCCGCGCATCGCCTCCATCAGGGTGATCTGGCGGTCTCGAACTTCCCTATTCTCAGACAATCGGGCAAGCGTGCTCCTTATCTGCGTCCTGAACCGGCACCCGATCTGTTCTCCACGCTGGAATGGCGCGCCCTTCACTTTAAATTCAGGAATCATCTTGTGTTCCCGTGTCTGCTGCTTCCGGATATGACGGCCACCTGTCCGGCAGATCCGTCGCCTCTCGAATTTCATGCGCACCCTCAAAGAGCCGCTTGAAGCGCCTGACCGTATTCCGCCGGCCCTCGGCATCGCGAATCTCTACGAAAAGCGGGCCCCGGGTGATCTGGTGCGTGGACCACGCCCAGAGAAAACCGGCGAAGGAGATCCGACTGCCGAACAGATCCGAAATTTCGTGATGGTTGGAAAGCCTGCCCGTCGCCGGATCCGTGTCCACCTGGTGGATATGATAACCCAGAATGCGCCGCCCCAGGCGGGCATACCAGTCGCCCAGGGGTTGCAGATTGTCCAGATCACCGCCGTTGTTGCGCGCGTGGCCCACGTCCAGCAGTGCGCCCACCCTCGCTCCAGGCACATCCGCCATGTCATTTGCCACGGCGTCGATCCATCTCAGGTATTCGTCGATCCGCGTGGCGAATTCCCGGTCCGGTGAATCCGCCGGCGTATTGGCGGGATTGTGGATATTCTCAATTGCGATCCCCACCCCCGCGCGCGCCGCTTCCATAAAAAGATTCGCGAAAGTTTCCACAAAATCCAGGAAACAACCGCCCGGCTCCCGTCGATCCGCCCGACCGCGCTCCATCGCGCGTGCGCTCGCCCTGGGAACGTGGACGGTCAGGCTGTCCACACCCGATTCCATCGCGCAATCCAGGTGCGCCCGGACCGCATCGACTCCCGCGACGCGTCCGGTTCTCGAACGCCACGTCAGGTCGGGCAAGTGATAGGACAGATAGAGAGGACCTCGATCCCGAAGTTCGCCAAGCGCCACCGAAAGCGCGTGGCGTGAAAAATCGAGATCCGCGGGTCGGATCTCCAGGCAGGAGAGGCCGGAACCCAGGGTCTCCCGGGCGGCCGCCACGGGGTCGCCCTGTATCGACCAGCCCACCGGCAGCATTCCGTCCGGGAGGTCCGCGGGCAGCAACCTCATCGCGGGCGACCAGGGGATGAATGTCTCCGTCCAGGCTCCCTTTTGCAAACTCTCAAAAAGGCTGATCCCCGGCAAATCTCCAATCGCTTTATCCGGATCGAGTCCGCGGACCACAACCTCCACAAAGCCGTTTTCGCGCCGGGTCCGGTGAAAGTGGCTGTGTCCCGCGGCCAGCAGTTCGACGCCGTTCTCCGAAAGCCAGCGCGTCAGCCACGCACGGTCTGCGGCGGCCATCCTGTCCAGCGGATAGTGGGTAATGACCAGTCGCCGTGCCGCGCAGGTGGACCGGACGCTCCGGTTCAGCCACAAGCGCTCATCACCCGGAAGCGTTCCGGTCGAGGTATCGGGCAGAAGGACCAGCAGGTCGTCGAACACCGTCGCCCGCCGTTCGGGCGCCGCCATGGCTTTGAGCACCGACATCGCATGCCGACCTCGCCGTTCCGCGTTTCCCGGGGTGAAGAGTACCGGGACCTCGACCCGGTCCAGCGCTTCCAGGCATTGCGAGGCCGAACCGGCCGTGGAAAAGGTCGTGATATCTCCCGCCACTGCCAGGAAATCCGGTCGCTCCAGATTCACGCGGTCTACGGCCCACTGGAGCGCCTGATGGGCCGCCGTATCCGGGTTGTCCGAAAGGTGGAGGTCCGCCAGCAGGACAAAGCGATGGGCGCTTTCCAACATATCTGGTTTATTTTCTCTCCGGGTTTGTGGAAAGAACCTGAAAATCAGTTTGCATAGGGGTGGCGGCCCGGATTTCCCCGCGCCAGGTAGAGGCGGAGCCCGTCCCAGTCGAACCCGGACGGAGAACGGAACGTGCGGTCGATCGCGGCGTGGGTGGAAATGTACTTCAACGTTATCCCGCAACGCCGCCTGGACGACCTGTTGGGATTGGATCCATGAAGGATCCAGGGATCGTGAACCGAATACTCACCCGCCCGCAGTTGCACGTCTTTGGCGTCCGTAAGGTCGAGGTTATCCAGTGACATCGGCAGCGTGGTGCCGGAGTTTAGATCTACCTTGTGGAGGAGAACGGCCTCCTCCCGGTGGCTGCCGGGTATCACCCGCATACAGCCGTTCTCAACGTCCGAGTCGTCCACCGCCAGCCAGAGGGTGAACGTATCCATCGGCTCGATCGGAAAAAACGCGGCATCCTGATGCCAGTCTACGGCCAGACCGTCGTCGGGGCGTTTGCTGATCACATAGGAAGTGAAAAGCGCGACATCCCGCCCCACGATCTGCACCGCCACGTCGATGAGGCTGTCGCTCAGGAACAGATCCCGAAGGTAGCGATTGTCGTAATGAAGCGAGGGCATATTCTCCGGCCGCCGGTCCTGAGCAAGGTTCCCGATAATGGAATCCAATTCAGCGCGCAACCGGACGAGCGCGTTGTCGTCGAGAATCCGGCCGCCCACGGCATAGCCGTCGGCACGATACCGTTTGAGTTGGGCGGCGGTGAGGGGCATCGCGAGTTCCTTTCTGAAAATCCGGATAACGTTTTGAATGTCAGTTTGCCAACGAAACTGTGTCCGTCCGGACAGAGTTGAGCGTGGAACGCGTATACCGGCCTGTCGCCGCGAAACCGGAACTCCACCTTCATCGATCTGTTCACGCCCGGCGTTTCGCGTGCTTACGCGTCCGGCGGCAGCGAACCCTGCAGATGCCTTTGAATCAGTTTTTCGTAAATGCCGACGAAATCCGATCGCCCGTTGTGCAGGTTGTAAAAATAACACATCGGGTTGGGATTGATTTCAATAACCTGGAATCCCGACGGCGACCGAATCGCATCGATGGCGTAGAACCCCAGTTCGACCACGCCCGCCACGTCCGCCGCCACCCGCGAAAGCGCATCGATCAGTTCCGGTGCATCCACCCGCTTCGCAAACCCCGTCGCCCCATGCAGCGGATTCAGATCCCCGCCCGGGGATGCGCCTATTTTCTCGTATGCCAGCAACAAGTCGCCCCCGGCGGCAACGATCCGATACTCGGGCCCGCTGACGTGGGCCTGAACCAGGACTATATTGTCCAGAAAACCGCTGTTTTCAAACAATGCCCGCAAGCGATTCTTCAGGGCGCACCGGTCTCGCTCCAGAAACACCCCCTGAGCCAGCGACCCCAGGTTGCGCTTAACAACCACGGGATAGGAGAACCGGTCTTCCGCCTCCTGCAGAATCGCATCGATGGACGGATGGGTCCGATATCGCGCGAACCGTTCGTCTGCAAACGGGTTGAACGCCACCAGCGTTTCGGGAACCGGAATCCCGGCACGCGAAAACAACTCGTATTGATATGCCTTGTCTTCCGCCAGGCGGGCGGCAACGTAGTCGTTGAAGGGATGCTTGTTACGCAGAAAATAGATCGGCCCGGCGCCTGGCGGCCGTATGCACACCAGATTTCCGTCTTCCGAAACCGCTTCAAACGGAAGGCCGAGGTTCTTGCAGGCCGGCGCCAGGCATGCCAGACTCTCCCGGTGAAGATCTTCCCCGAAACCGTCCCGTTCACAGGGCAGCCCCAGCGCTTCCCGCGCCCGGCCCACCAGATGCAGCGATCCCATGATACAGACGGGATCCTCATCCCGCAACCCCGCGTACTCCAGCGCTTCTGCAACGTTCGTCGCGCAGCGGGCGGTAAGCCCTTCCGGCAAGCTCTCCCGCAACACGTTCACGGGCAGGGCCTTCGGGTGGTCGGACCGCGTCAGAATCACCCGCTTCGACAGCGGCTGGATCGCCCCGAGTATCCCCCGGGGATTGTGCCCCGCGTTCACCCCAACCACAAAGGTCCACCGGTCCGAAATCCGGCGCAGATCGGCGGCAAGGGCCGCGGCTCCGGCCGGGTTGTGCGCACCATCCAGCACGACCCGGGGCGACCGGCGCGCCACCTCGAACCTGCCCGGCAGCCGGAGCCCGTTCACCGCCTCGCGGATACGCGCCTGTGTGAGCTCCTCCCCCATAAGGTAGCGCCCGACGGCAACCGCCAACCGGGCGTTTTTCCAGAACACGGACCCCCGATCCGTCGGGTCCGGATGCCCGAATTCCCGCTGCTCATCGCGCGATCCCTCCTCCGTTTCGCCGCCGACAACCCGAAGATCCACTCCCCGTTCACGGCACTCGCGCCGCAACAACGCGAGCACCTCGGGTTTCTGTGTGCCCGGGGTGTATAGCGGCCTCCCGGACCGGGCGATTTCGAGCTTATCCAGCGCAATCGCCTCCACCGTATCGCCCAGCACTTCGGTGTGATCCAGATCGACCGGCGTCAGGACGGCCACATGGCTATCCCAGGCATTGGTCGCGTCGTAGCGGCCGCCCAGACCCACCTCGAACACGCCGATTTCGACCCCTGCCCTGGCGAACATGGACGCTGCCAGCGCCGTTAACGCCTCGAACCTGGTGAAAGAACCGTACCCCTCCCGTTCGAATCCGCGGGTTCGATCGTAAAGGTCGGCGATGGCTCCCGCCCAGCCGTCCTTTTCCAGAATCCGACCGTCGATCAGGATGCGTTCGCGGATGGTGTGCAGATGGGGCGACGTGTAGATACCCGCCCGTCGGCCCGAAGCCTGGATGAGGGCGGCCAGGACGTTGGCCGCCGTCCCCTTACCATTCGTGCCGCCGACAATGACCGACACAAAGTCCTTCTGTGGATCTCCCATCCGGCGCAACAGGGCCCGCATCCGCGGCAGGTAGTCGTCCGGCGTACCCGCCGCCGTCCCGTCCCTCTCCCAATCCTGCAGCGTATTCAGATAGCGTTTAGCGCGAAAGTAGTCCATCCAGACCGCTTCCCCGTCGGTAACGTGGGGTCCAATTCCTGTACCATTCCGCAGGGACAACCCTCGTGGTTGCCCGGCCTTCCGTGGCTACGGCTCTCCCGTTCGGTAACATAAAAAACTCACCTTGAAACAAAAGGTGAGTTTTTCCGGGATGGATTCCGCTGCCGACATTTCCCCGAACTCATGCCGGGGGATCCGCCAGCGGACATCTGACGACCTTCTGCAGACCTTATGCGGCTTTGTTCACGCGGCCGAGCTTTATGCACTTGGTACAGACCTTCATCCTTCTGGGCGTCCCGTCCACCTGCGCGCGCACCCGCCTCAGATTCGGGTTGAATCGCCGTTTCTTCCGGTTGTTGGCGTGGCTGACGTGATTGCCGACCATCGGCCCTTTCCCGCAAATTTCACATCTGGCTGCCATTTCCAATACCTCCTGGAACCCTTGATTGATTCTCTCGTGTCTACTTGAAGTTGAAACCGCCCCGCTCTCACGTCCGGGTACGCCATCTGAAAAAACGCGCGACACCACGGTGACGCATTGATTCGTTCAGGACAAATATACCCGTCAACCGACACTTGTCAAGAAAGAACCCGATTTTGGACCTCCTTGAGCCGAACGGAGCCCCTGTTGTCCGTCGCGCCTGCCCGCAGGTGCGGGGACCCGTTCCGCGGAGACCGCCGGGTTCCCCGCGGGTGGATATTTGGGCGGCCTGTTACCGAAGGCGTCGATCCGAGGTGTGAAAACGCACAAACCACAGCTCCAGGTTGGGATGGGCGCCGCTGCTGAACACCGCGCACGGCTCGCCAGGCAGCAGGCTCCCGCTGGCCGGTGTGATGCCGTGAAGGAAAAAGGGTTTCCGCAGTCCGTACTCATCAAAGCTACCCAGGGCGACCGCGGACCATCTCCGGCCTCCATCTTCGCCGCGGTAGAGCCGGAGGGCCTTTCCCGAGGTACTCGACATCCACAACTGACCGATCTCGCCAGGGCTTTCGAAGACCGCGGCGATTCCCGCGCTGCCTACGGTTACCGCCTCCCACCGCCGCGTATCGGAATCTCGCCGGTAAAGGAGCAGTTGGTTCTTCCCGCCTTCGGGCTGGTGCGTGGCCGTGACAAACAGAGCACCATTATACGATCGCCAGATCGCCTGGGCAAAGGCCAGGTTCCCGGTCCACGGGGACACGTCCGCAACAACCTCGGCGACGGCAGACGCGGGATCTGTGTAAGGTATAAAAAGGTAGTTGATCCGGTTGTAATACGGGCTGCGGTCTGCGTTGTTGCTCACCACGAGATGGAAGCCCTCGCCATCGGGCACGATCAGCGGGTACAGCCACGTCGTCCAAGGTTCCTCTGACCGCTGCGCCCGGGCCAGGAGAAACGGCCCCGACCATTTACGCGTGTCCAGGTCGACCCACGCCACGTTGAATGAATAGTGCCCCGGCTCCCCGATGTACCCGAGGATGAGCCGGTCCCCGTCCATGGCCGCCCCGATATAGCCGGCGCGATCCAATCCGTCGGGCAGCGCAATCTCGGCGAATCCGCGCGGGGCGCCTCGCTTGCGCTGATACAGAACGCGCGGCCCGGCGCCGAGCCGCGCGTGAACGAGCACCAGCCGCTGCCTGGTGTCCAGCAAGAGCATCCCGGGCTGGTGGTGGATTCCCTCCCAGCGGCGAAACGTCTCCCAGCCGTCCCTTCCGCTACGGTAGACGACGCCCCTCGCGGCATCCGGGTGCGGCCCCCACCGGCCCACCGTGTAAAAGTGGCCGCCGTCGAACACCAGCTTCGGCGCGTTGTAACCCCAGTAAGGGCTGACCGACGCCTCTCCGGTATCGATTCGGGACAGCTCGAAATCGATCATGTTCTCCTCCGCCGTCAGTGGCAGAACACCCGTCAGGAGGACAAAACAGCCTAGAAAAGCGTTTTGGATAATCCCGTTTTTCATACGCCTTCCATGGTTTTCCAACGATCTTCCACTTGACAAAACACCGCGTATCACCGATTTTTCGGAAAGCCCTGCGGCTATTCGGACGGAAGCGATGAAATTCATCGGTCATCCGCCGCGCCGGGGAGATCCCTATGCCGACAGTAAACCTCATAACGCTCGGATGTCCGAAGAATACCGTCGACTCGGAACGCATGCACCGGCTTCTGGAATGCAACGACTATGCCGTTGCCGACGAACCCGATGAAGCCGATATCATCGTTGTGAATACCTGTGGCTTTATCGAACCGGCCAAAGAGGAGTCCATCGCCACGGCCCTCGAAGCCGCGGACTACAAGGAAACCGGCAACTGCAAGGGTCTGATTCTTACCGGGTGTCTGGCCGAACGCTATCGACTCGAACTCGAAGCGGAAATTCCCGAGGCCGACCTTGTCGTCGGTCTGGCCGGCGAAAACGAGATCGTCGCCCATTGCGACCGTCTTCTGGGCATCTCACGCCCCAGAATCTACAGAGAAGAGGGCGCCCGGCACCTGCTCACACCCAATCACTGGGCCTATCTGCGCATCTCGGACGGCTGCGACCGGACCTGCGCCTTCTGCGCCATTCCAGGCATCCGGGGCGTCAACCGCAGCGAATCCATCGAGGTCCTGGTCGCCGAAGCCTGGCGCATGGCCGCCGGCGGCGTGAAAGAAATCGCGCTTATCGCCCAGGATACCATGCGGTACGGCGCCGACCTCTACGGCAGCCCGCGCCTGATTGACCTCTTGCGCGAACTCGTCCGCATCGACGGCCTCCAATGGATCCGCCTGCTCTACACCTACCCCACCGGCTGGCGCGACAACCTGATCGACCTCCTGGCACGGGAGGAAAAACTCTGCGCATACGTGGATATGCCCATCCAGCATGCCTCCAATGCCATGCTCAAAGCGATGAACAGGGGCGCTACGGTGGAGAGCACGCGCGCCCTCATCCGAAAACTCCGTGACCGGGTGCCCGACCTGGCCCTCCGATCCTCCGTTATCGCCGGTTTTCCCGGCGAGAAAGAGGAACACGTACAGGAACTTCTGGAGTTTATCGAGGAAATCCGCTTCAACCGACTGGTCGGCTTCCTCTACTCGCACGAGGAAGGCACCAGCGCGGGCCTGCTGGAAGACGGCGTGGCGGAAGACGAAAAGCGTGATCGGCTGGACCGCATCCTCAGCCTCCAGGCCGTCATCTCCTCCGAAATCACCGCCGAATGCGTAGGCCGGACCTACCGCGCGCTGGTCGACCGCCCGGCGGACGATCCGGCCTACGACTATATCGGCCGTACCCGCATGGACGCTCCAGAGATCGACGGCGAGGTCTTCATTTCCGGAGAAGCTCGGATCGGCGAATTCACGGACGTGGAGATAACCGATGCCCTCGATCACGATCTCATCGGACGCTCGACGACCGCACCGCAACTGCTGGATATCGCTGCGCCGAGGCGTTTATGACGGTCATCGCCGCCATGTCGGACAACCGGGTGATCGGCAAAGACAATGCCATGCCATGGCATGTTTCCGAGGAACTCGTACAGTTCAAGAGAATCACCACCGGCGGGGTTCTTATCATGGGGCGCAAAACCTTTGAATCCATCGGCTGCAGGCCCCTGCCGAAACGCCCCCACGTCCTAGTCAGCCGTTCATTTCCGGAAACCGAGGGCGTCGACGTCTGCCGCACCTTCGAGGAAGCGCTCGAAAGAGCCAGGTCCTACGGGAAACCCGTTTTCAGCGCGGGCGGCGCCGAGATTTACCGGCAGTCCATTCCCCTCGCGAATCGGATGTATCTCTCCCGCATCAAGGGCGACTACGACGGCGACACCTTCTTCCCCGAGTTCGATGAGGGCGACTGGAGAATCGCCAGAAAAGAAGACCACACGGAATTCACCCTGTTTATGTATGAAAGAAGACGGAAGAATCGTTAAATCGGCGAGCAGACGGAAAAGCACCGCTGCAGTCAGCGCCGGGACCTCTCCCCCCGGCCCCCTCGGACAGAGCTATCAGCCGTAAGCTGTCAGCAAAAAACGAAAAGCAAAAGGCAGATTGCCAATACGGTCTGGCGATGCCAATCCACAACCGCAGCAGTCAGCGCGGGGACCTCTCCCCCCGGCCCCCTCTCCTAAAGGAAAGGGGGAGGAACACCGGCAAGGCGGGCGACCACAAGGGTCGCCCCTACGAATTCAAACGCCGGTTATGTCAAGATTCGGCTCACACGGAGACACTAAGACACAAAGAAAAAACAGTCAGCATTCAGGAAAGGCCGGTACACACGCAAATCCAAACAGCGGGCATTTCGACAAGCTCAATGAACGCACCTCCGCAAGCCCGAGGCCGCAGACGGAACCATATTCCGTATTTTCCGGCAGGAAATATAATGAAACAATATCTCGATCAGCTTCGACATATCCTGGACCACGGCGTCAGTAAGGAGGACAGGACCGGTGTCGGCACGATTTCCTGTTTCGGCCTCCAGGCGCGGTATAATATGAACGATGGATTCCCCGCGGTCACCACGAAAAAGCTCGTGTGGAAATCCATGGTCTCAGAGCTTCTCTGGTTCATCTCAGGATCTGACAACATCAATGACCTCAAGAAGATCTATCCCCACAACAAACTCTGGGACGGCAACTACGAAGATTACCTCAACAGGCTCGGCCTGCGCGAGAATGGCGGCTCCATGGGACGCATCTACGGCGTCCAGTGGCGGCATTGGCGCGGTGCGGAGCGGACCGTGGACCAGCTGCGGGAAGCGATCGACCTGATCCGCCGCAGCCCCGACTCCAGGCGCATCATTGTGAACGCCTGGAATGCCGCCGAAGTCGCGCCGGAAGACGTCGCCCTTCCCCCCTGCCATTCTTTCTTTCAGTTTTACGTTGCCCATGGCAGGCTCTCCCTTCTGATGTACCAGCGGTCCTGCGACATGTTTCTCGGGGTCCCGCTCAACGTCGCCTCCTATTCGCTCATGTTGCACATGGTCGCGAGGATCACCCGTCTCGAACCCGGTGAATTCGTCCACACGCTCGCCGACGCCCACATCTATCTGAACCACCTGGACGCGGTTCAGGAGCAACTTTCCCGCGATCCGTTTCCACTCCCGAGCCTGCGTATTACGGACCGTGGTCAAAAGACAATCGACGATTTCATCTACGACGACTTCCAGTTAATCAACTACCGCTGCCATGCCGCTGTCAAGGCGAAAATGGCCGTGTAGGCCGGAAAACAGTACTGGTTCGCACGCCACAACCCCAATTTCCCATCACCGAGGAACATTGCCATGTCCGATTTCGCCATACCCTGGCACCCCAGGGTCATTCTCCCCGGACGCAGCTTCCGTCTGCCCGTTCAGGCGCCCGGCGACAACGTCACGCTCTCAGCCGACCCTTTCGAGGTCATTTCAACCAGGTGGTCCGAACGGGACACCGCGATCTACCACTATCTGCGATCTCCCCGACAGGCCGGAGACTACACCCTCCGCGCGGCTCACGGCGGTAAGGAGACGGAAGCAACTATCCAGGTCCGTACCCTGGACGACCTGCGCCGGCCGCACACCTACAACGGCGCCGCGTGGCCTCGCCGCTGGCCTTTGGAGAAGAATTATCTGTCCGCAAAGACCCGGCAGACGCTGCAGGACGAGCCCCTATCGGACCGGATTGCCGAAGAAACCATCGCCTGGTGGTCGTCGCAATCGGATGAAATCGCCTGGGCGCAGCTTCCCCGTGCGGAACTGCCCAAAGCCCATTTTGCCAACTGCCACCAGGGCTGCCCCAACTGCGGTACGGCGATTTTCAAACACAGTGGTTTTTATCCCTGGACACGCAACCACCATCCTTGTGATTTCAAGTCCGAGTGCCCCAACTGCGCTTCGGTCTATCCCAGCAACGACCTGGCGAACGAAGACTACTTTTCAGGCGAATATCCGGACGACGGGTACGGCTATTTCGACGCCGACGATCACATCTTCCTCTTTGCCGCCACCTATCACCGGGATCAATCCCGCAGCTTCCATTCGGGAATCGGCGCTCTGACGAACGCCCTGCGCGCCGGGGGTTTCGACGAAGCGCTCGCGCGCCGGCTCGGGTTGCTGCTGCTGAGATACGCCGAGGAAGAGCTCTATCTGGCCTCCGTTCCCCAGTTCCGGTACGGCCCGTCGAAAGGCGTGGAAGAACCCTGGGATTGGGGCCAGCCCGACTGGGCGGACGAGTCCGATCCGGTTCAGGCGCTGCGCGCCAAGGGTAGCGTCCGCTACAGCATCGACACCCCGTATCTCATCGCGAGCCTGGCGCTGGCATACGACACGGTGTGGCCGCTGATGCGGGAGGACCGGGAGCTCGTCAGACGCGCCCGATCGATGGGCCTTTCCGTTGAGACTCCCGAAGATGCCTGTCAACTGACGGAGGAGATGCTGGCGGCCCTGCTCCAGGTCACGCTGGATCGCGGCGCGAGCAGCAACCTTCCGAGAGAAAGCCAGGGGGCGCTGTTTATCCTGCGCTGTCTGGACCGCCCCGACGCGGGGGACGTGATGGATTGGATCTACGATGAAGGGCCGGACACGCTGCGTGTCTTCACCACCAACGACTTCTTCCCGGACGGCACCCCCCAGGAGGCCACGGGTGGCTACAACTCGATCCACAGCGACGGGCTGTTCGACCTGGAACATCACCTCCGAAACCTTCGTGCCCTGCAACCCGACGCCTACCCTGAATCCGACTACCCCTCCCTCTTCGACGACCGTCGCGCCGCGCACGTACCCCGCGCGCTGCACGAGATCACGATGGTTGGAAAATCTTACTTCCAGTTCGGCGATGGATCGGCCCCCGGCTCGGCCGGCTTCAAGGGAGAGGGCACGATCCGGCTGGAACGCGATCTCTTTCATCCGCCGATGGATCCCGATTTTCTGGAGCGAGCGGTGGCCTTTACCGATGACCCGCGGGTGAAGGAGATCCGGTCGGCCGTTCAGAACAAACGGCACGTGGCCCTCGGACCCACGGTCCACGACGGCGTCGGCATCGCGATTCTCCGCACACCCGAGGCCCCCGAGCGGGCCGCCGCCGGCATCGTCTACGGCGATACGGTCCACCACCGCCATCGAGACCTTCTGGACGTCCAGTTTTTTGCGTTCGGCCGCCCTTTTCTTACGGATCTGGGCTACCCCCAGTCGTGGGCGAGCATGTCCCCCTGGGAATCCCACTGGGCAACCCACAACACCGTCTGGTCGGACCTGCCCCCGGGCGAACCCGTCAGCGCCGGCCGCGGGCGCCTGGTTCGCAGCCTCTTTGTGGACGGTATCCAGGTACTGGACGTCGAGGCGCACCGATGGTCGCACGACGCAGGACAAGGATGGCTCAAGCTCGGTGTCACGTTCCGCCGCCTCATCGCCCTGGTCGAGACCGACGGCGACGGCGTCGCCCTCATCGACCTCTCCCGGATCACGGGAGGCACGGAACACTGGCGCACCTGTCGCGGGCTCGAAGGCGTCTTCCAGTCGGACGACGCGGGCACACAACCCTCGTCCGGAACCGTCGCCGGCCCCCAAATCCAACGCGCACAGACCGGCGGCCTGCCGCACCCGGACCATACCGCTCTCGCGTACATGGACGACGTGAGGACCGGCCAGGCGCCGCCGGCCTTCAGCGGGGCCTGGCAATCGCAGGCCGAGCGCACCGTCCACCTGGATCTCCATCAGGTAAACGTTTCCCCGGAAACCCGTCTGTTCACGGCCCGCGCGGCGCAGTCGATGGGTACCCCCGAAACGTCCAACTACCTGTATCAGCCCGTCATCTGGCGGCGGACGCCGCAAGACGATACCACATGCGTCGATCTGGTATTCGAACCCCGGATCGGCGAACCGACCCTTGCCGAAGCGGTCGCCGTTCCCGCGCAGTCTCCCACCGCCGCCGGCGTGCGGCTCACCACCGCGCAGGGCAAGGAAATCGCCCTTTACTGGGCGCCCGATGCCGGTCCCGAGGACGCCACTCGCTTTGAAAACGGCGTCACGTTGAACGGCGGCCTGGCGACCGTGGTCGACGGTCGGATTTCAACCGTGGGCGCATCCGCATTCCAGGACTCCGCGACGTCACTCACAACCGGTCAAGCGCAACAGACCGGCCGCATTGTCGCCCTCGACAGGGACGCGTGTACGGTAGACGTGGAAGGTCTGGAGAGCATCGCTGCGGGCGACCGCGTCACCGTCAACCCCGACGGCAGGGCGCACAGCTATCGCGTTGAAGCCACTGAAGACGCGGCCGTACGGGTCAATCGACTCACGCTCGACGTCACCTCGCTCCTGGGGCGCGCAAAGGTGGTCGCCGCCGAAAACGGCAGGATCGACTTCGGTTTTCACGTCCTTGCCAAGTCCGGCAACCTCAACGGTACGCGCATTCAGACCGGCGCGAACGACGACTGGGCCGTGATCGCCAACGCGAGCAATGAGGGTTCCTGGCCGCCCGGCCGCGTCCGCACCACCGTCCGCATCGACCCCAATAGAGGCGACGGCGACCGGCTCCGGAATCTCGCCCCCGGCGCCTGGGTTCAAATCGTGGACTACGTGGTCGGCGATACGGTTCTCTTTGAACCTGTCGGCTCGACTTGACAAGGTGGAGCACATTCACACACGCGTCGACGGCTTGCGGATCCTGACCAGCGACAACGACAATTGGAGGGTGGAGCGGACATTCCTGTCTGCTCACATACATCAATCCGAAACCTCAGAATCACGTGTCCGGGCACGCCGCCCCATCAACCGCAATCACGACCAATAACACAAAATCCCAATGGAAAACTCTCAGATCCAACTCGACGGAGATCCGCGCAAGCTGGCCAGGGCGATCTACCGTGCCGCGCAGGAATCCTACCTGGAAAAACATGGTCACCTGTCCGGCTGGGACGATATGAGAGCCGACCTGGAGGCCGAAATCCCGGGGCTCGCCAAACAGATGGCCGAAGCCCTGGACCGCCGCGCGCGGGACGTCTACCTCATCAACGCCCTGGAAGTAATGGCCCTCTCGTTTGCGCGAAGCGAGTTGAGAAAGGCTTCGAATCGACCGGAGAGATAGGGTCGCGAAAGGCCGCATCCTCTCTCCATCCGTGCAAGCGCGTGAGCGGCGGCGCCAGCGCCCCGACCCGGCTCCTTTCCCCTGGATGCGTGCGAATCGGAATCCAGCTCTTGACTAATCGGACGGGGAGGCGTGAACGGATCCGGAAAGGCCGTCAAAAGCGTTTGCCTTGACAATGGGTTCCCATCTGTTTATTATGAACATGCATATTGAACAGTCGGTTTGGCAAGGCGATCAGGACTTCGCGGCGGTCGACGGCCTTATTGAAATGAAGACGCCCAAACGCAGACAGGAGTCCAATAATGGCAGAAAGGTCCGAACCGCAATCGGACACGGCGGGAGCGATGGATAATACGCACTGGGGGGTTGCGTATCTGCGCGAAGACCTGCAGGACCTGCGCCTTCAGATGCGCGAAGATATCAAAGATCTGCGCGAGCAGGTCGCGGAGACCAGCCGGTCCTTGGGGCAGCGCATTGACGAGACCAATAAACGCATCGATCAGACCAATGGACGAATTGACTCCCGTTTTGCCTGGCTCATTACAACGATGTTGGCACTGACGGGCATTCTCATCGCCGTGATCAAGCTATGAGACCTGTTCATACAGGATGTGTCTGACCGTTCTGCCTGTCGGGATATGCCGGGCCTGTATCCTTCTCGACGAAGTCGGCTAACTCCCCTTGAACAACACGACGCCACCCTCCTCTTCCAGGACGTCTCCAAACGACGAGAACGGCAACCCTATCATCCTCGCCTCTCTGCCAGTGTCCGCAGAACCGCCACGCGCGCGACGCCTACCTCTACCTCACCAATGCCTTCGGATTCCTGGCGCTCTCCTACGCCCGACGTGATTTGAAAAAGGATTCAGATCGACTGCGGAGATATGCCAGCATGGGACTACCTGCGACCGGCGGGTCAGCCGCTGTTTTTCCTTCCCAACACGGCCTTGACCATTCGCCAGACCAGGCCGGCGCCGACCACCAGTACGAGCACGGCGGAAATCAGCAGAACCATTCGAACGAGAAGCGGAAGATCATCGAAGAAGGGGAACATATCTAACGGGGCGACCGCGCGGTCGCGAGTGAAGCGATGGATTCGTACGACCCGATCCTCGGACCGGTCGAACATGCGAGACAATTGCCATCGCGCGATGGAGGTAATTCAATGTCCCACGCCACCGTGCTTGTTGCGGGTCGTGCGGATGACAACTGCCTGACGCGGGTTGTCGACGCGCTTCGGGATCGGGGCGTCGCCGTAGAAGCCGGCGTCCTGAATGGCCATCCGGCCCTTGAAGACGCGCTGGCGGCGTGCGTTGAGGGCTGCGCGGACCGGATTGCGATCCTGCCCTGTATCTTTCAGGTAGACGACCAGGTCTTGCAACGCATCCGACAACGCGCGGATGGATTCCGAAAGGACCATCCGGGTCTCGATATCCACATCGCGCCGTCCATCGGCTTCGACCCCAGGCTCGTTGATATCGCAGACGATTATATCGCCAGAACATATTCGGCAATGGACGGCAACACGGCGGCGGCGATACTGAAAATCGAGGGATGCATCTCGAATCCAATAGACTTCACGTATGCGGATCTCGAAATGATTCCGGACCCGATCGACGATATCGGCCGCCTTCTTCCGGGACGCCGCGGATCCGCGTTAACCGTTGCCGCGCTCTTGAAGGACGTGAACATCGACGCCAGCGCGGGCCATGCAGTTTTTCATTCGGCAGAAGACGGCTTTTTCGCACGGGTTCCACTCGAGAAGGCCCTGGTCAACGGCGTCCTCGTTTACCGGATGGACGGCCATCCGTTGCCGGAACGCATGGGCGGTCCGCTGCGGCTTTTCGTTCCTGAAACCGACGACAGGTGCGCGAACGTCAAAAACGTGGTCCGTATCGAGTTAATCAGGTAAAGCCGCTTGTGGCCGGATTGAACCCGGTTCTGGCCGTACGCCAACGAATCCTCCGGTTTCCTTAGCAGGGGCTTGACTCGGAATCCGAAATCGGGTAACATTCCATGAACCAGGACGCGGGCCTCTGTCGCGCACTCCGCTTGCCAAACCCTCCCGGCCGGCGGAAATACGGATAGAGGCCCGAATCATATTAAGTGCGCGATGTCCCCGCGGTTGCGCGCTGTCTTTAGAAGGGCGATCTGACTTCAGTGGCTTAACTCTTGCCGAACGCGTTGGCGAATATTACAAAATCACCGAAGCCGATGGCGCCATTCTCGTCCAGGTCGTACTTCGCGTCATATCCCGCATCGCCTTCGCGCAGGCCGAACCGTTGCGCGAACAGCACAAAGTCGGCAAAGCCGACGCTACCGTCGTCATTGAAGTCGGGACCGGTCGTCTTGGGTGGAACCGTCGGTGGAACCGCCGACGCGATATCCCACATCAGCACTGAGCCATCCCGTGATCCTGAAACCAGCGTGCCGCCATCCGGCGAGAACGCCACCGAATAGACCCATCCACTGTGGCCTTCGAGCGTGGCGACGTCGGTACCCGTGGCCACGTCCCACAGCTTGACCGTGTTGTCGCTCGACCCGGCGGCCAGCGTGCTCCCATCCGGCGAGAACGCCACTGAGCCCACTCCGCCCGTGTGCCCGTGGCCTTCGAGCGTGGCGACGTCGGTACCCGTAGCCACGTTCCACAGCTTAACCGTGCCAAGCCTGAACCCCGAGGCCAGCGTGCTTCCATCCGGCGAGAATGCCACCGAATAGACCCGGCCACTACGCCCTTCGAGAATGTCGACCTCGGTTCGCGTGGCCACGTCCCATAACCGGACCGTGCCGTCCTGCGACCCCGACGCCAGCGTGCTCCCATCCGACGAGAACGCCACCGAATAGACCCAGCCACTATGTCCTTCGAGAGCGGAGACCTCGGTTTGCGTGGCCGCGTCCCATAACCGGACCGTGCCATCCTGCGACCCCGTGGCCAGTACGCCGCCATCTGACGCAAACGCCATCGACGATAGAGACGTGTGCCCATAGACGGCCCCGGCATTGCCCGTCTCCATATCCCTTACGATGACCGTGCCGTCCGCTGCCCCGGTGGCAAGAAGAGAGCCATTGCGCGAGATCGTTACCGAATAGACTCCATCCGCATGCTCTTCCAGGGTGTTGATCAGTTCTCGCGTGGCCACGTCCCACAGCTTGACCGTGCGGTCGCCCGATCCGGAGGCCAGCGTGCTCCCATTCTGCGAAAACACCACCGAATTGACCCCATCCGTATGCCCCTCAAGAGTGGCAATCTCGGTTCGCGCGGCCACGTTCCACAGTTTTACCGTTCGGTCGTTCGAACCGGAGGCCAGCGTGCTCCCGTTTTGTGAAAACACCACCGAATTGACCCCATCCGTATGCCCCTCGAGAGTTTCGACCTCGGATCGAGCGGCCACGTCCCAGAGTTTAACCGTATGGTCGCTCGATCCCGAAGCCAGCCGGCCGCCGTCCGGAGAAAATGCCACCGAAGTGACCCCAATCGTGTGCCGCCGCAATGTGGCGACTTCTGTTTGCGTGGCCACGTCCCACAGCTTGACCGCGGCATCCTCCGCACCGGAGGCGAGCGTGGCACCGTCCGTCGAAAACACCACCGAGTTGACCCGATCCGCATGACCCTTCAGGCTGGCGACCCGTGCGCCAAACTCAACATTCCATAATTCAACGTGGCCATTGTTCAACCCCGCCGCGAGGGTGCCCTGCCCTGAAAACGCCACTGAATGGACACGAGCGGGACTTGGCAGCAGAGCGGAGGCACGGGAGGTGCTCACTTCATACAACCAGACACCGATCCCGCTGGCCACGGCCAGCGTTCGTCCATCCGGCGAAAGGGCTACCGCACGGTCGCTCTGGCCAATGGCTCCTTTGCCCAGGCGCGCCGTCGCCCTCTCGGGCAGCCGCCATTTCCGGTAGTCCCCGTCCGACACGACCACGGGGGTTCCCACGCCTTCTGCGGAAAAGGTCGCCAACTCACGACCGCCGATCGTTACCACCACGGTGTTTGTGCCCGCCCGGGCGCCCAGCGTCAGGGTGGTGGCTGCGAGGCCACCCGCATCCGTCCGCGTATGCTGGACCGTGAACCTCCCGCCGAGTTTGCCGTCGCCGGAGATGACCTCCACACCGAAGGGCCGGAGACCCGGCCACTCAGACAGTTCCCACAGCAGCACCGTGCCATCCTCCGACCCCGTGGCCAACGTGGCCCAATCCGGCGAAAACACAACCGAACGGACGTCGCCGTTATGACCCTCCAGCGTCGCGACCTCGATTCGCGCGTGCACGTCCCACACCTTGATTGTGTTGTCGTGCGACCCGGAGGCCAGCCTGCTGCCGTCCTTCGAAAACGCCAGGGATCCGATGCCCCTCGAATGTCCTTTGAGGGTGGTGACCTGGGTTTGCAAGGCCAGGTCCCATATCCTTACCGTGCCATCCTCCGAACCGGAGGCCAACGTGCCTCCATCCGGTGAAAATACCACCGAAGTGACACCCCCTCTATGCCCTTCAAAGGTGGCGACCGCCCTTCGCCTGGCGACGTCCCACAGCAGCACCGTGCCATCCTCCGACGCGGTGGCCAGCGCGACCCCATCCTGTGAAAACACGACCGAAGTGACACCGCCCGCGTGACCTTCAAGGGTGGCTGCCGCCGATCGCGAAGCCACGTCCCACAGCAGCACGGTGCTATCCTCTGACGCGGTAGCCAGCGTGTCCCCTTCCGGCGAAAACACCATCGACGTGACGCTTCCTCTATGGCCATGGAGGTTACCGACCTGTATTCGCGCGTTTACGTCCCACAGATTTACCACGCCCCCCGCAGATCCGGAGGCCAGCGTGTCACCATCCGACGAAAACACCACCGAATTGACCGCAGATTTATGACCGCCAAATGCGACGTAATATCCTGTCTCTACGTCCCAGAGCCTCGCCGTGCCATCCTTTGACGCGGTGGCCAGCGTGCCGCCGTCCTTCGAAAACACCACCGACGTGACGCTACCCGTAGGCCCTTCGAGGGTGTCGACCACCCAACGCCTGGCGACGTTCCACAGCAACACGTTGCCATCCTCCGACGCTGTGACCAGTGTGTCCGCATCCGGTGAAAACGCTACCAGAGTGAGACTGCCCGTATCACCCTTAACAGCCCGTTGAAAAAGTCCATCCGGGCTGCGTCCGGCTCTTGTGGCCGAATTACTGCGTTGCACTCCCTCCCCGAATCCCCCGATTCGACGCGGTCGTGCGTCTTGTCTTCGGCCACAATAACTCGGCCTCGCCTGCAGAGCGACTTTATCAACGGACTGTTAAGGGTGTCTGCCTCCGATGGGGAGGCGACGTCCTATAGCAACACCGTGCTATCCCCCGACACGGTGGCCAGAGTGCCGCCGTCTTGCGAAAACGACAGCGAAGTGACATCATCAGCAAGCCCTTCGAGCGTGCCGGCCTGCGTTCGCGTGCTCACGTCCCAAAGCAACACGGTGCCATCCTCCGATGCGGTGGCCAGCGTGCCGCCATCCGGCGAAAACACGACCGAATTGACATTATCCGAATGACCTTCGAGGGTGGCCGTCTGTGATCTCGACGCCGCGTCCCACAACTGCACCGCGCCATCCTCCGACGCGGCCGCCAGCATGTCCCCCTCCGGCGAAAACACCACCGAAGTGACTCTACCCGCTGATACATCGAGAGTGGCTGCCTCTGATCGCGTTACCACGTCCCACAGTAATACCGTGCCGTCCTCTGAAACCGTGGCCAGCGTACCCCCATCCGGCGAAAACGACACCGAATTGACCCGGCCCGAACTCGGCAAAAGCGCCAGGGTACGGGCCGTGGCCCCGTCGTACAGCCACACGCCGATGCCGCTGGCCACGGCCAGCGTCCGCCCGTCAGACGAAAGAGCCACCGCCCGGTTTCCCGATCCGATAGCTCCCTTTCCCAGGCGCGCAGTCGCGCCGTCGGGCAGATGCCACGTCGGGGGGGCCTCTTCCAACACGCCCACGCCGGCGCCAGACACTGAAATGCCGCAAAACAGCGCGATGAGCGCCAGCATCGACACCGCCGTTTTCTTGTCGAAGATTTCGTTCGCCATGCCGCACTCCTTTACTGTTGCCATCCTGGAAGACACCTCCACATCCATCGACCGCTTTGGGAAATTGTAGTCAGATGGCGGTGTCATGCGCAGCGCTGAATATGTATCAAACCTGCCAGCGTCGCAATAATATACGCGAAATATCAGTAAGATTGCGGTCTTTTTTCGTAGAATACGCTGGCGTTTTGCATTTGGAATCCTGAGCGCGTGGTGTCATTTGCCGAACGATAGGGGCTTGACACGCAATCGGAAATCGGATAACATAAATTGAAACAGGACGCGGGCCTCTGTCGCGTACTCCGCTTGCAAAACCCTCCCGGCCGGCGGAAATACGGATAGAGGCCCGAATTACGTGTTAACGCAGGGAACCCTGCGCTCACATCAAGCTCTCAAATCCGCAACGCGGTCGCCCGGCTTGCGGCGGATGTTCTTCACGGTGGAGCGTAACGGACGCCGAAACCGCCCTATACCGGGCAGGCACCTCACATCCAGGTCACTTCAAGGACAATCGGCGGGCGTATCCTTGCCCCATGATCGAACAATGCCGAGGCAGGCTTCGCGGAACACTCACCGCACTCAGCAACGGTAAAATCCATCCAGGATTGTGCCGAACTTGAAAACTTGCGCCAAGTTTGTAAATTAATCCGTAAAAAGTAGATAAATATGTAAATTTTAAATAGTTGAATATTGTTTGACTAATGGTTATATTATGGTTGAAGCATCTCGCAAGCCGAACGAAACAGTTCTGTAACGCAGCGTTCCAGGCCTAGCCCGGCCGCATGCAAAAACCGTCGGTTTCCCTGACCTGCCAGAGTCGAAAACCGACGGTTATCCAGGAAGGCGCGCAACCCTTTTGTCCCCTGGCACTATTGCGCCGTGAGACGGAATGCGGCCCTCATTTTGAAATATAGAGAACCTGTCTCGTTTTGTCAAATGCCGCGATCCGGAATCGAGCGCGTCGAGACGCGAACCGGATTATCGAATTCCTCGTCGCACCTGGCCGCGACGACGTCTTACCGCGGCGCCGGAACATCGTTGGCCTGTTGCGAGTTGGTCAAGACTGCCAATCGGAAGGGAAGGAAGGACATCATGTCCAGGTTTTTCGTTGTACCAATCCTGCTCACGTTTGTCGTCTTGACCAACGCCGAAGCGCAGCAGACGCCCATCCTTCTGGTGTCCAACATCGATAAAACCCGGAATACCGGTCCCGGCTCCCGCCTTGTCGCAGGCGAATCGATGGTCGCAATCGGTTTTGGTACCGGCGACGACAATGGCGGCTACGCGCTTACCGGGCTCGACGTCAAATTCCATCAGGACCAGGGGACCGGGGAAGAAGTCCGGATCGAGCTCTGGTCGTCCGGTTATCCGAGGAGCAACGGGAATCGACCCTACGAAAAGCTCGTGGTCTTTGACAATCCGGACCGCATCACCGAAGGCGACAACGCGTTTACACTGCCACAGCCTTTTTATCTGAACGACGGTTGGACCTATTTCATCGTCGGCAGAGCACCCGAATACAGACCCGGCGACGAGAGCACGCAGTGGTGGTTCGCCACCACGGACTCGGACGCACAGAGCGACCGCATCGATAACGACTGGTGGATCGGAGACAACACGTTCCGATACGCCGGTTCAGGGGCCTGGCCGGACCGCGTTACCACGCTCAGCAGAGTCCCGATGATCGCGATCAAAGGCTACGAGCTCGACCGTCTGGTCTACAACACCGGCGAGAGCACGGACGGATACCACGTCGTGGGAGGCAACTGGCTGGCGCAGGTCTTCACCACGGGCCACGACAACGAAGGCTACGACCTGCACAGCATCGCCTTGGCGTTGGAAGAGGATTCGGGCCGGGGTCTTCCCACCGACGGCGATCACCTGACCGCGTCTCTGTACACGACCAGAACGGCCGGCTCCGAACGGCATCCGGACCGCAAGCTGTTCGACTTCGTGAGTCCCCCCGTATTCAGGGAAGGCATAGACAACGAGTTCGTCGCGCCGCAAGGATCGACGCTCGAGCGGGACACGCGATACGCCTTCGTCCTGCGCCGGAGTACCGGCGCGTGGGCCTACGTCCGGCGCACCCGCGGCGACGACGAGGACGGCCAGGACGAATGGTGGATCAGAAACGAGGTCTACAAATCCACGGACGGCGCGGCGTGGAACCCGGATACCCGGGCGCTGAAGATGAGGCTCTACGGCAAGAGGCGCTCCGAAGAGATACCAGGGCAGGTCCTCGATATCGGCGCCGACCGCACGGAGCGCGAGGGGAGCAATTTCGACGTCCCGGTGACGTTGTCGGAAACGAGCGCGCAGGCAGTGTCCGTCTCCTTCCGGGGCACGGGAGGAACCGCCGCCGGGAGCGACTACAGTCATCATGGACAGCCGATGGTAACGATCGAGGCCGGACAGACGACGGCATGGATCAACTTCGACGTCACCAACGACGATGCACAGGAGGACGAGGAGTACTTTTTTCTGGAGCTCCACAGCCCGACCCATGCGGTCATCGGGCGCGCCCGGGCACGGATCACCATACCCGCGAACGACGAACCGCCGGACGACGCCGGCGCCCCGTTCGGAACGCCGGCGAATCTGACGGCGACGTTGGGTAACGCGGCGGCAACGCTGAGCTGGCGCGCGCCGGCGGCAACGGCCGACGTCAGGCGCCACGAGTACCGCTACAGGACGGGGGGGAGCTATCCCTCAACGTGGACGCCGATTGAAGACAGTGCGCCCGGCGGCGCCAACGCGGCGGGCGTGACGGTGACGGGGCTGCGCGCAGGCGTGGCGTATACCTTCCAGGTAAGGGCCGTGAGCACGGGGGGGGAAACGAGCGACGCGGCGACGGCGGCAACCCTGCCCGTCTGCAGCCGCACCTCCAGGGTGCGCAACGCGATTCTCGCCAGGCTGCCCGGGATCAATAACTGCGCTGACGTCACCGCCTACAACCTCCGGAACATCGATGGCGAGATGAATCTCCACGGCAGGGGCATCACGTCCCTCAAGGCCGGGGACTTCTCCGGGTTGAACGGGCTGGAATTCCTGACGCTGTCCGGGAACAGACTGAGCACGCTCCCGGCCGGCGTGTTCGACGGCCTTTCCGCCGTGCGCGAGCTTTCCCTGCAGACCAACGACCTGAGTTCCCTGCCCGACGGCGCCTTCAGAGGCCTCACCGGGCCGCTGTGGATCAAGCTGTCCGGGAACGAATTCACCGCGTTTCCAGGTGAGGCGCTGGACGACCTGGGCTCCAACCTTACGGGCCTGTACCTGGGGTTCAACGACCTCAGCTCACTGCCGAACGACGCCTTCGAAGATTTCAAGCGGCTGAGGACCATCGACCTGGAGAACAACGACCTGACCTCGCTGCCCGACGGCATCTTCGACGACGTCGGCACCCTGGAATACCTGTACCTCGGCAGCAACGACCTGACGTCCCTGCCCGGCGGCGTCTTCGACGACCTCCGCGGCCTCCTGCATCTGTATCTCACGAACAACGAGCTGACCGCCGTGCTCGTTGGCGCGTTCGACCGTCTCGCCGCTCTGCAAGACCTGGACCTGGGCGACAACGACCTTACGTCCCTGCCCGACGGCGTCTTCGACGGTACGCGGGACCTGAAGAGGTTGAACCTGAAAGGCAACAAGCTGACCGCCCTTCCCGAGGGTGCGTTCGAGGGCCTCTCGAAGCTGACCCGGGTGCATCTGGACGGCGTCACCCTGATCCCCGGGCTGCTGCTGGAGGGCGGGGGCGTCGCGGTGAGGGTCGCGGAAGGCGCGCCCTTTCCCATGAACGTGACGCTGTCGGCGGAGGGCGCCAATCTGGCAAGTACGGCGGCAACCATCCCGGCCGGCGCCACGACCAGCGGGGCGATCGCCGTGACGCTGCGCGGCGGCAGGTCGGCGCGGGGCACGATCACCGTGGCGTCAGCCACCTTCCAACGCGACCCGGACGACTACGAGGGCCTCGACATCCGCACCGGCGCCGGCCTGATCCTCACGCGGGGATCGGAGGGACTGCAAGGGGAGGCGGTTCCCGCGCCGGAACCCCCGCCGGACCCCGACGAGGAGGGGACTGCGCCGACCATCCTGTCGATCGCCTTCACCAGCGACCCGGGGCGGGACAACGCCTACGCCTCCGGCAACCTGATCGACGTGACGGTGACCTTCAGCGAGCAGGTGCGGGTGACCGGAAGGCCGCAGCTGGAGCTGGACTTCGACGGCGTGGCCAAAGTGGCGACGTACCGCGGCGGAACGGCCACAACGGCGATCTTCAGCTACAGCGTGAGAGCGGCCGACGTGGACGTCGACGGCATCGCCATCGGCGCGAACAAGCTGAGCCTGGACCGCGCCTCCATCTGGGACATGGGCGTGCCCGGGAACAGGGCCAACGTGACCCACGACGCGGTGCCCCCCGACCCCGGCCACAAGGTGAACCCTCCGGACGTGACGGCGCCGGTCTTCGTGAGCGCCGCGACCTCCGATGACGGGACCCGGGTCGTCCTCACCTTCAGCGAAAGGATCACCGTACCGGCGCTGCTGCGCTCGATCGTCCGAATCGTCCGAGTCGGCCTCGCCCGGTTCTTCATAGCGGTGATTGGCGTGACAGTGGACGGCGATGAGGTGATCCCCTTCACCGCCGGCATTTCCCGGACCAACCTCATCATGACCTTGCGTGAGCCCGTGACCCGGGGGCAGGAGGTCGCCGTGGCCTACGACAACATCTTCGCCCGCGACGCCGTCGGCATTTTCATCGACGAAGCGGGCAACGCCCTGCAGAACTTCCCGTCCCGACCGGTCACGAACCGGTCCACGGTGGCCGACTCCGAGGAGGAGGACACCACCCCGGATCTGAAACTGAGCCGGACGGAACTTCCGGTCACCGAGGGGGAGAACGCCGCCTACTCCGTGGCCCTGGGTAGCCAGCCCACGGCCTCGGTGACCGTTGCGATCGCGAGCTCTTCGAGCAAACTGTCGGTCAGTCCCGGAAATCTCGCGTTCACCACGGAAAACTGGAACGACGCCCAGACGGTAACGCTCACCGCGGGCCAGGACGACGACAACCTGAACTACTGGGTACGCGTGAGTCATACGGCCGGCGGAGGGGGCTACGACTCGGCCGCGGCGAACGTGTACGTGGTCATTCAGGATGACGACTGAAAGGATCGTCCGGCGTCGAGGGCGCCGGAATCTCACTTAGCGGCCCGAGGCTGCAAATGAAACGATCGATATTATTTATTGCCGTAATGTTACCCCTCTGCCTGTGTGCTGACGCCAACGCTCCCTTGCCGCTCGATACGTGGGAACTGGTAGAAGGCCTGACGTTGGCGTTCGCGCGCTCGATCTCCGGGCGTCCCGTCCACTATGCCTGGAGCGGGGTCACCGACGAGGCCAGCCGGGTGGATCTGGACATTGTCACCCTGGACTGGTAGGGAGTCACCGGCTACTACCGCGCCCGCAAAGGAGGAAATTCAATGAACTACGTGCCGTCTTTTTGCATCGTCGCGTTCATGGGTCTGGCGTCCACCGTTGCCGCGGAACGGCAGCCGTTTGAGGGACGGGTCGTGAACGGGAAGTCCCTTCCAATCCATCGGGCGCGGGTCGTGCTTTACAGGCTCGACAATCCGCGCGCGCGGCTGACGACCATCACGGACGAAAACGGCGCCTTCTCGCTGCCCCTGAGAGACCTCGCCCCGCCGCGACCCAACGCACTGCGGCAGAACCATCCCAATCCGTTCAATCCCTCCACCCTCATACCCTTCGAGATCTCGGAGGGTGGACACGTTCGCCTGGACGTGTTCAACATTCTGGGCCAACGCGTGGTCACGCTGATCGACGAAGAGCGCCCGGCCGGGTTTCACAGGGTGCTGTGGGACGGCACGGACGCTGTCGGCCGGGGCGTGAGCGCGGGGGTTTACATCTACCGGCTCAGCACCGGGAACTGGCGCGACGCGCGGAAATTGATGCTGCTCGACGGCGCATCGGAGCGTTCGGGCGGTGGAGCCTCGAATTTCAGCGAAGAAAAGGCTCACGCGTTCGGCGTGAGGATCACCGGCGAGGGAATATTGCCGGAAACCTTCACCTGGACCCCCGGCATGGGGTCCCTGGTGGCGGAGGTGAGACGTATCGAAGACATCCTTCCGCCCGAGGTCGAGCACCCCGATACGGCGGCCAATCCCTTCTCGGGGACCAGCCTCGCCTCGATTATCCAGGTTGTTTCCGCGTACGGCGTCGACCCCGGCGGGGATTGAGCCGGCCAAACCCATTCATCAAAGAAGCAAGATCACATGGCACATCGGAAATCGATCAAACCGGCATCGGCGGCGCTGGCCGGCCAGGATGGGGTGGTATTCGGCGCGGTCTGGCGCCAGGACTGACCGGGCAACTGTGGGAGAGGCCACCGCTGGCCCCAGGACCGAGGGCATCCTGCCTCGACATTGGCTCCTTGAGAACCCCCCATTGCAATCCATGAAAGGGGACGTTGCCATGGATTTGAAATCGACCGACGTCGACCGGAACGGGCCATCGCCCCGGGCACGACGATGCCTCGCCCTCGCCGCGGCCCTCTGCAGCGTCCTCTTCGCGGCCTCGCTTGTCATCGCGCCGCCGGCCTCTGCGCAAGACGTGACCATCTGGTCCGCCGACCTGGAGGTGAAAACCCTCAATGCCGCCCAGGACGAATTCGGTTGTTCCCACACTACCCCCTTTAATGGGCAGTGCGCCAACTCCAATGTTCTATCCGACGACGACTTCAGCTTGCACGGCAACCCATACACAATCACGAGGATCGAAGACGACGGCAGCGAGCTGGAACTGACTCTGGATACCGCCCTTCCCTCGAACGTGCTCGAGTTCCTGACCCTGAAAGTGGGCGATACCGAGCTGGCCTTTGAGGACGCCCGCGTCAGCTCCAGCAACAAGCGTTACACCTGGTCGTCCAGCCCCTCCTGGTCTTTGGGCGACGACGTGGACCTCAGCATCACGGACGCCAGCGGGCCGTCCCTGGTAACGAACACCTCCCTGGATGATAACGAAAGGAACCTCTTTGAAAATGGCCATCGAAGTGCGCAAGCATTCACGGCCGGGACCTGGGCGCGGGTCACATTAATCGGAATCGGGATTGGAGATGAAGTCGATGACGACGTGGAGGTCACATTGCACAAGGGCGGGGGAAGCAATCCCGGCGACAGACTGAAGAGGCTGTCGAACCCCTCGAGCATCACGGCGGATTTGGTCAACGTATTCACCGTTCCCGACGGCGGCATCGTGCTGGAGGCATCGAAAACGTACTTCGTGCAGGTCAAAACGACCTCGAGCGACAGGGTAGCCGTTTCCGTAACCGGACCCCTTTCGGGCGGCAACGCCGAAGACGACGGGGCCGCTGAGAATTGGACCATCGACAATGGTTCGTGGACAAACAGGCCTTCGATCGGTACATGGCAAGCAAGCAATCAGTCGATGCGAATCGACGTCAAGGGTGAGGTGCTCCTGGACCCGCCGACCAATCCGAGCGCTCGTGCAGTTGCGCCGATGCGGGTCACGCTCAGATGGGACAGGACCTTACCGTCTCCAAAAGGCACAATCGATAGGGACGACGGCTACAAGATCGAATGGTCCGCCGATGGCAACGATCCGTGGACGTCGCTCGTGAACGTCACGAACCAGTACGTGACCGATAGCGACATCTGGTGCACGTGCTACCCTACGCGATTCAACGACAACACCATCACGCCCGGGACCACGCGCCACTACCGGATCAAGGCGGTCGACGACGACGACGAGAGCGCCTGGTCCGACGTGGTCAGCGCCACCACGCCGGGGCTGGTGGATTCCGATCAGGGCCGGTTCGAATACGGCGCGGTGGTTTCGGAATTCAACGCGCTCACCGATCAGAAGGTGTTCCGAATCGACTTGGATCCGGGCGAGAGCTATCGGTTCACCATCGCGGGGAAGGCGACCAGGCACCGGGTGATCGTGACCGACCCGGGCGGCACGGAGACCTGGAACGACGTGCTGGAAGCGAACAACACTCTCATACCGAGATTCACGACGCAGGGGGCCGGCGACCACCAGGTCAAGATCTCGCACGGCGGGAGTCCCGGACAATACACGAGCCTGAACGCGGGATGGTTCCAGTTCGTGCTCGTGCCGGAGCGCGATGATGAGTCGGAGTTTTCTCTTACTCCCCTCGAGGGCACGTTAGAACTATTGGTACTCAACACCTACGGCGACGTTGACCGCATCGGATTGCTGGTGCAGCCGGGCAAGGCGTATGCCGTCCGGGTCCGGGGTCGCGAGACGGATGAGGGCACCGCCGCGACGCCGCGGATCAAGCGCGCCATGCCGCCGGCGACGACCCACGTGTACAACATGGGCAAGCCGTGGGTGGAGGGCGTGACCACTACCGAGGAATCGACCGTTACCTGTAAGACGACGAAACCGGGCGACAGCGATAGGTGCCAGGAATTTCAGGCCTTCGTGATCGACCTGCGGGGGCAGACCGGCGCGCAGCAGACGTGGCACATCATCGTCGCCCCGACGGCGCGCCCCCGCACCTATCCGTACCGTGTGGGCATCTACTCAGTACTTCTGGACGAGCTTTCGGCCAGCCAACTGGAGGGGGTGCGGATGCCGCTGAGGGGGTGGTTCGCGTCGCAGCCGTCGCAGCACGACGGGTCGAAGGCGATCAAGGTCCGGGTGGGGTTCAGCGATGCGGTCGACGAGAGCCCGGAGAACGTGGGCCGGCATGGTGTGAGCGTGGACGGCGGCGAAGTGACGTCGGTACGCCCGGTGGGCGGACAGGAGCAGGACGACGCGGCGGAGCGCAAGGGGACCCGCTCGGCAAGCGTTCGGCAAGACGAACAGGAAGACCGGGAGGTCGTGTGGGAGTTCGAGATCGAGCCGGACTCGGACGGTGACGTGACGGTGTCGCTGGAGGCGTGGCGCCCGTGCGGCGAGCCGGGCGCGATCTGCACCGCGGACGGACGGGTGCTGTCGGAGGGGATCTCGACGACGGTGCGGGGCCCGGCGGCGGATGAGCAAGAGCCTCAGGAACAGGAACAGAAACCGCCGGATCAGGAGGAGGAAGAACAACCCCAGGAGCCAGGGCCGCCGGCGCTGACGGCGTCGTTCGAGGGCATGCCGGCGAAGCACAAAGGCGAGGGCGGGTTCCGCTTCCGCGTCGCCTTCAGCGAAAACATCGGGATCAGCTTCCGGGCGCTGCGCGAGGACGCGTTCACGGTCAGCGGCGGGCGCGTGACGGGCGGAAAGCGGGTGGACGGCCGCCGCGACCTGTTCGCGATGACGGTGCGGCCGGTTTCGAACGGTGACGTGACCATCACGCTGCCGGCCGGGCGCGAGTGCTCGGTGTCCGGTGCGATCTGCACGAAGGGGGAGAACCGGCGCAAGCTGACCAACGCGCCCTCGGCCACGGTGCGGGGCCCGGCGGCAGAAACGCAAGAGCCTCAGGAGCAGAAGCCTCAGGAGCAGAAGCCTCAGGAGCAGGAGGCGGCGGCAGCAGAGCAAGAGCCTCAGGAGCAGAAGCCTCAGGAGCAGGAGGAGGAAGAACAACCCCAAAAGCCGCCGCCGGCGCCGCGGAACCTGACGGGTGTCGCCAACGACGACGGCTCGGTGACCCTGAGCTGGGACGCCCCCGGCGATGACTCGGTAACCGGCTACCGGATCCTGCGGCGGCACACCGTCAAGCAGGCCCCGGGCGTGTTCTCCACGCTGGCGGCCAACACGGGCACGACCGCGACGACCTATACGGACGGCGTCGCGTCGCCGGAGACCCGCTACGCCTACCGGGTGAAGGCCGTGAACGCTGCCGGCGCCGGCAAGCGGTCCAACTACGTCAAGGTGACCACGAAGAGGGCCGACCCGGCGTCCAAGCCGGCGCTCGCGGACGGGCCGCCGGGCCTGGCGCCGAATGCGCCCAACCCCTTCAACGCCAGCACCCTCATTCCCTACCGGCTGGACGCGGACGGACCCGTGCGCCTGGAGATCTACAACCTCCTCGGGCAGCGCATACGCACACTGGTGAACGAGGTGCAGGCCGCGGGGGCCTACCGGGTGTCCTGGGACGCCCGCGACGCAGCGGGGCGGCGCATGTCCTCGGGGGTGTATTTCCTGCGCCTGCACTATCCGGGCGGCGTGCAGACGCGGAGGATGCTCTACCTGAAATAGGCCCGGCATGGAGATCGCCGCCGACCGCATCCTCTCGGCCGGAATCGAGGCGGCGGCGGTCCTCAACCGGCCTTCATGAAAGTAATGGAGACGTTGCCATGCATTTGAAATCGACCCACCACCGGCCGGCCGGGCAACCGCTCCCGGCACAAATGCCCCCCCGATTTTTTCGGGGCCGCAACGGAGCCGCGGCGATGACTCGCGGCATCAGACCGGTCCGGCTGCCCCGGGTTTCTGCCCTCGTTGCGGTCGCCCGGGTGTCCGCCGCGGTGTTGTTCGTGCTCTTCGCCGCCCTTCCCGCCACGGCGCAACCTTCCGCACCGCAGGGCTTCGCGGCGTCGAACGGCAACGCGCAGGTGAAGCTCACCTGGGACGCGCCGGCGGAGGACGCGGACATCGCGCGCCACGAGTACCGGTTCAAGACCACCGGCGACTACCCCGCCGCGTGGACGGCAATCGAGGAAAGCGCGCCGGGCGGGCTCCACGAGGACTGGGTCGTGGTGACGGGCCTGACCAACGACGTGGCCTACACGTTCCAGTTGCGCACGGTGAACGCGGGCGGCGACGTCAGCACCGCGGCGGATGCGGGTCCGGCGACGCCGAGGTCCGGCGTCTGCGGCCGCACCGAGCAGGTGCGGGACGCGATCGTGGCTGCGATCGCCGGCGTGTCGGACTGCGCCGACGTGACGACGGCGGAATTGGCCGATGTGACTGTGCTGGATCTCAGGAGGACGGGCTTCAAGTCTCTGCAGCCGGGCGACTTCTCCGGCATGGCGGCGCTGACGACGCTCGATCTTGGTGGTTTCAACTATCTCAGTTCGCTTCCCGACGGCGTGTTCTCCGACCTGACGGCGCTGGAGTGGCTCGATCTTGGTTCCAACGAGCTCACCTCGCTTCCCGCCGGCGTGTTCTCCGGCCTGACCGCGCTGGAGCAGCTCCTTATCAGCAACAACGAGCTCACCTCGCTTCCCGCCGGCGTGTTCTCCGGCCTGACGGCGCTGACGAGGCTGGAACTGCACAACAACGGTAGACCCGCTGCCGCTGACCGTGACGCTGGAGAGGAACCCGGATGCCGTCGAGATCCGCGCGGTGGTGCTGACCGCGGCGCCGTTCGCGGTGCCGCTGAGCGTGAGCGTGGAGAACGGCGGCCTCGCGGGCGGGGCGGCCACGATCACGGTCCCGACCGGTGCACGGGAGAGCGCGTGGGTCGGCGTGACCCGCACGGCCGGCACGACCGGGGCGGTGACCGCGGACATCGACCTGACCACCCAGCCGAGCCTGCCCACCAACAACGGCGGCTACGCCTTCGTCAAGTCCGCGAGCGACCTGCCGCTGACGGTCGAGCCCGCGACCGATCCGGTCTGGTCCACGACCATGACGGCGGGTGACACTCCGGCGGGGCACGGCTACGACAGGACCGACCTCGACGCGCCCACGATCGGGGCGCTCGACGACGACAATTTCGATTACGGGTCCTCTTCCTATGGGGTCCTTGCCCTCGACGTGGCGACGAATGTCGTCAGATTCGTCGTCGCCGAGTCCGGACTTCCGACGAATGAAATCCTGACGCTGGAGCTCGGCGGGCACGCGCTCGCATTCTCGGATCGACACAACGTTATCAGCGGCCAAAGCCGATGGTATTGGACCGTTCCGGCCGCACTGGACGATCTGGAGACCGAGTTTCCGGTCGGGAGCACGGCGACGGTGTGCCTGCGCACGGCGACGCAGGTGTGTCCGACGGGGAGCATCGTGACGCCCACGAACGCGGCGCCGGCGTTCAGCTCTTCGGCGACGTTCGACGCGGCGGAGAACCAGACGGCGGCCGGCACGGTGCTGGCGACGGACGGCGACACGGACGACGACGTCACCGGCTACGCGATCACCGGCGGGGCGGATGAGGCGCTGTTCGAGATCGGGATGACGGACGGCGCCCTGACGTTCAAGACGGCGCCGAACTTCGAGGACGCCAAAGACCAGGGCACGAACAACACCTACGTGGTCGAGGTTACGGCGACCAGCGGCATGGGCACGCGGGAGAAGACGGCGACGCAGACGATCACGGTGACGGTCACGGACGTGAGCGGCGAGAAGCCGGCCGCGCCGGCCGCGCCGACGGTGGCGGCGGCCTCGGTGACCAGCCTGACGGTGAACTGGTCGGCGCCGTCCAACGCGGGCCCGGCGATTACGGACTACGATTACCGCCACCGGACGACCTCGCCGCAGGGCACGTGGACGGAGGTGACCGGCACGGCGATCACGGGCACCGCGGCGACGATCGCGGGTCTGGCGGAGAACACGTCCTACGACGTGCAGGTGCGGGCGACCAACGACGAGGGCACCGGCGACTGGTCGGACGCGGGAACCGGCACGACGGACGCCAACGCGGCGCCGGCGTTCAGCTCTTCGGCGACGTTCGACGCGGCGGAGAACCAGACCTCGGCGGGCACGGTGGTGGCGACCGACAGCGATGCGGGCGACGACATCACGGGCTACGCGATCACCGGCGGGGCGGACCAGGCGCTGTTCGAGATCGGGATGACGGACGGCGCCCTGACGTTCAAGACGGCGCCGAACTACGAGGACGCCAAAGACCAGGGCACGAACAACACCTACGTGGTGACGGTCGAGGCGACCAGCGGCATGGGCGAGCGGGAGAAGACGGCGACGCAGACGATCACGGTGACGGTCACCGACGCGGCCGGGGAGGCGCCGGGCAAGCCGGACGCGCCGGACGTGGCGGCGGCCTCGGTGACCAGCCTGACGGTGAACTGGTCGGCGCCGGCCAACGCCGGTCCGGCCATCACCGACTACGACGTGCAGTACCGGGAGGGCACGAGCGGCAGCTGGACGGACGGCGGCCACACCGGCACCGCCACCACGGCGACGCTGTCGAGTCTGTCGGAGAACACGTCCTATCAGGTACAGGTGCGGGCCACCAACGACGAGGGCACCGGCTCGTGGTCGGACTCGGGCAGCGGCACGACGGACGCCAACGCGGCGCCGACGTTCACGTCTTCGGCGACGTTCGACGCGGCGGAGAACCAGACGGCAGCCGGCACGGTGAGGGCGACCGACGGCGACTCGGAGGACGACGTCACCGGCTACGCGATCACCGGCGGGGCGGATGAGGCGCTGTTCGAGATCGGGATGACGGACGGCGCCCTGACGTTCAAGACGGCGCCGAACTTCGAGGACGCCAAAGACCAGGGCACGAACAACACCTACGTGGTCGAGGTTACGGCGACCAGCGGCATGGGCGAGCGGGAGAAGACGGCGATGCAGACGATCACGGTGACGGTCACGGACGTGAGCGGCGAGAAGCCGGCCGCGCCGGCCGCGCCAACGGTGGCGGCCGCGTCGGTGACGAGCCTGACGGTGACGTGGACGAAGCCGGCCAACGCCGGTCCGGCCATCACCGACTACGACGTGCAGTACCGGGAGGGCACGAGCGGCAGCTGGACGGACGGCAACCACACCGGCGCCGACCTCACGGCGACGCTGTCGGGCCTGTCGGAGAACACGTCCTACCAGGTACAGGTGCGGGCGACCAACGACGAGGGTACGGGCTTGTGGTCGGCCTCGGGCACCGGCGCGACGGACGCCAACGCGGCGCCGTCGTTCAGCTCTTCGGCGACGTTCGACGCGGCGGAGAACCAGACCTCGGCGGGCACGGTGCTGGCGACGGACGGCGATTCGGATGATGACATCACGGGCTACGCGATCACCGGCGGGGCGGATGAGGCGCTGTTCGAGATCGGGATGACGGACGGTGCCCTGACGTTCAAGACGGCGCCGAACTTCGAGGACGCCGAGGACCAGGGGACCGACAACACCTACGTCGTGACGGTGCAGGCGACGAGCGGCACGGGTGAGCGGGTGAAGACCGCCACGCAGACGATCACGGTGACGGTGACGGACGTGACCACGGAGGCGCCGGGCAAGCCGGACGCGCCGACGGTGTCGGCCGCCTCGGTGACGAGCCTGACGGTGACGTGGACGGCACCGGCCAACGCCGGTCCGGCCATCACCGACTACGACGTGCAGTACCGGGAGGGCACCACCGGCAACTGGACGGACGGCAACCACAACGGCACCGCCACCACGGCGACGCTTTCGAGTCTGTCGGAGGGCACGTCGTACCAGGTGCAGGTGCGGGCGACCAACGACGAGGGCACGGGCGACTGGTCGGACTCGGGCAGCGGCACGACGGACGCCAACGCGTCGCCGACGTTCAGCTCGTCGGCGACGTTCGACGCGGCGGAGAACCAGACGGCGGCCGGCACAGTGCTGGCGACCGACGGCGACACGGACGACGACATCACCGGCTACGCGATCACCGGCGGGGCGGACCAGGCGTTCTTCTCGATCGTGCCGGCGACGGGCGCGCTGACCTTCAAGACGGCGCCGAACTTCGAGGACGCCAAAGACCAGGGCACGAACAACACCTACGTGGTCGAGGTGACGGCGACCAGCGGCATGGGCGAGCGGGAGAAGACGGCGACGCAGACGATCACGGTGACGGTGACGGACGTGGCCGGCGAAGCGCCGGGCAAGCCGAATGCACCGGACGTGGAGGCCGCGTCGGTGACGAGCCTGACGGTGACGTGGTCGGCGCCGGCCAACGCCGGCCCGGCAATCACCGACTACGACTATCGCTACCGGACGACCTCGCCGCAGGGCACGTGGACGGAGGTGACCGGCACGGCGATCACGGGGCTGTCGGCGACGATCGGGAGCCTGTCGGAGAACACGTCCTACGACGTGCAGGTGCGGGCGACCAACGCCGAGGGCACCGGCGACTGGTCGGACTCGGGAACCGGCGCGACGGACGCCAACGCGGCACCGTCGTTCACCTCGAATGCGGCGTTCGACGCGGCGGAGAACCAGACGGCGGCCGGCACGGTGGTGGCGACGGACAGCGATTCGGATGATGACATCACGGGCTACGCGATCACCGGCGGGGCGGACCAGGCGTTCTTCTCGATCGTGCCGGCGACGGGCGCGCTGACCTTCAAGACGGCGCCGAACTTCGAGGACGCCAAAGACCAGGGCACGAACAACACCTACGTGGTCGAGGTGACGGCGACCAGCGGCGCGGGGACACGGGAGAAGACGGCGACGCAGACGATCACGGTGACGGTGACGGACGTGAACACCGAGGCGCCGGGCAAGCCGGCAGCGCCGACGGTGTCGGCGGCGGCGGCGACGAGCCTGAGCGTGAACTGGGCGGCGCCCGACAACGCGGGTCCGGCGATCACGGACTACGACGTGCAGTACCGGGCAGGCACCAGCGGGGGCTGGAGCGATGGCAACCACAACGGCACGGCCACCACGGCGACGATCGGGAGCCTGTCGGAGAACACCTCCTACCAGGTGCAGGTGCGGGCCAAGAACGCCGAGGGTACCGGCGACTGGTCGGCCTCGGGCAGCGGCACGACCGACGCCAACGCGGCGCCGTCGTTCAGCTCGTCGGCGACGTTCAGCGCGGCGGAGAACCAGACCACGGCGGGCACGGTGCGGGCGACGGACTCCGATGCGGATGACAGCATCACCGGCTACGCGATCACCGGCGGGGCGGACCAGGGTCGCTTCTCCATCGGGGCAACGTCGGGGGCGCTGACGTTCAACGATGCGCCCAACTTCGAGGCACCTTCGGACGCCAACACCGACAACGACTACGTGGTGACCGTGCAGGCGACGAGCGGCACGGGGACGCGGGTAAAGACGGCGACGCAGACGATCACGGTGACGGTGACGGACGTGAACACCGAGGCGCCGGGCAAGCCGGCAGCGCCGACGGTGGCGCCGGCGTCGGTGACGAGCCTGAGCGTGAACTGGGTGGCGCCGTCCAACGCCGGCCCGGCCATCACCGACTACGACGTGCAGTACCGGGCGGGTACCAGCGGGGACTGGAGCGACGCGGGCCACAACGGCACCGCGGTCACGGCGACGATCGGGGGCCTGTCGGAGAACACCTCCTACCAGGTGCAGGTGCGGGCCAAGAACGCCGAGGGCACCGGCGACTGGTCGGACGCGGGCACCGGCGCGACGGGGCTAGCGCCGACCAACAACCAGCCCAGCGAGATCAAGGCCTACTGGACCGATTCCGACACTAAAGGCAGCAACGTTCAGGAGGAATGCGACGGCACCGAGCCTTTCCGCGCCTTCTGGAATCCGCCGAAAAGCAACGGCAGCTTCAAGGTAGCCGACGAGTGGGAGGCTGAGATTACGCCCAAGAGCGGCGCCAGCAACGTGAGCTTCACCATACAGAACACCGGCGGCAACCGTAGGGAACCCGAGCTGACCGGGACCGTCGAGATCGACGGCTTCAGCACGTTGAGCATGCGGGTCCGCGGGCGTTTCGGCGACGACGGATGGGGCGCGTGGTCGCCGATAACAGGGTTGTTTTGCAGGACCTCGGCGTCCAAGAAGCCGCCGGGGCTCGCGCCGAATGCGCCCAACCCTTTCAACCCCAGCACCGTCATCTCCTATCGCCTGGACGTGGAAGGGCCGGTGCGCCTGGAGATCTACAACCTCCTCGGGCAGCGCATACGCGCACTGGTGGACGAGGTGCAGGCAGCCGGCGCCTACCAGGTGCAATGGGACGCCCGCGACGCGGCGGCGCGGCGCGTGTCATCGGGGGTGTATTTCATCCGCCTGCGCTATCCGGGCGGGGTGCAGACCCGGCGCATGCTCTACCTCGAGTAGACCCGGCATGGAGAACGCCGCCGCCCGCATCCTCTCGGCCGGAATCGAGCCGGCGGGCGGTCCTCAACCGGCCTTCATGATAGTAATGGAGAAGTTGCCATGCATTTGAAATCGACCGACCACCGGCCGGAACGGGCAATCGCCCCGGCACAAATGTTCACCCCCCCCCCGGATTTTTTCGGGGCCGCGCCTGAGCGGCGGCCATGACTCGTGGCATCAGACCGGTCCGGCTGCCCCGGGTTTCTGCCCTCGTTGCGGTCGCCCGGGTGGTCGCCGCCGCGGTGCTGCTCGTGCTCTCCGCCGCCCTTCCCGCCACGGCGCTGCCCCCCAGGCCGACGGGTTTCGCCGTGTCGAACGGCAACGGGCAGGTGACGCTCACCTGGGACGCGCCGGCGGAGGACGCGGATATCTGGCACCACGAGTACCGCTTCAAGACCACGGGCGACTACAACGACTGGAAGAAGATCGACGACAGCGAGGTGGGCAAGAGCCACGAGGACTGGGTCGTGGTGACGGGCCTGACCAACGACGTGGCCTACACGTTCCAGTTGCGCATAGTGAACAGAGACGGCAACGGCAACGAGGTGACGGCCAGTCAGGCGACGCCGACGGACGGCTTCTGCGGCCGCACCGAGCAGGTGCGGCTCGAGATCATGAGGCAGATCTCCGGCGTGTCGGACTGCGCCGTCGTCACGTCGGCGCAACTGGCCGGCGTGATGTCTCTGGATTTCGCCTCTGTTGTCATCAAGTCCCTGCAGCCGGGCGACTTCTCGGGCCTGACCGCGCTGACGGATCTCACTCTGAGCGGCAACGAGCTCAGTTTGCTTCCCGCCGGCGCGTTCTCCGGCCTGACCGCGCTGACGGATCTCACTCTGAGCGACAACGAGCTCAGTTCGCTTCCCGCCGGCGCGTTCTCGGGCCTGACCGCGCTGACGGATCTCACTCTGAGCGACAACGAGCTCAGTTCGCTTCCCGTCGGCGCGTTCTCCGGCCTGACCGCGCTGAAAACGCTCAATCTGGACCGCAACGAGCTCCGTTCGCTTCCCGCCGGCGTGTTCTCCGGCCTGACCGCGCTGACGAATCTCGCTCTGGTCAGCAACGAGCTCCGTTCGCTTCCCGCTGGCGTGTTCTCCGACCTGACCGCGCTGACGGATCTCTCTCTCTTCCGCAACGAGCTCACCTCGCTTCCCGCTGGCGTGTTTTCCGACCTGACCGCGCTGACGACTCTCCGTCTGGAATCCAACGAGCTCAGTTCGCTTCCCGCCGGCGTGTTCTCCGACCTGACCGCGCTGACGTCGCTCCGTCTGCGTTACAACAAGCTCAGTTCGCTTCCCGCCGGTGTGTTCTCCCGCCTGACCGCGCTGACGACTCTCCGTCTGGGTTACAACGAGTTCACCTCGCTTCCCGCCGGTGTGTTCTCCCGCCTGACCGCGCTGACGAATCTCTCTCTGTTCGGCAACAAGCTCAGTTCGCTTCCCGCCGGCGTGTTCTCCGACCTGACCGCGCTGACGGATCTCTATCTGCGCGAAAACACCGTAGACCCGCTGCCGCTGACCGTGACGCTGGAGAGGAACCCGGATGCCGTCGAGATCCGCGCGGTGGTGCTGACCGCGGCGCCGTTCGCGGTTCCGCTGGTCGTGAGCGTGGCGAACGGCAGCCTCGCGGGCGGGGCGGCCACGATCACGGTTCCGACCGGTGCGCGGGAGAGCGCGTGGGTCGGCGTGACCCGCACGGACGGCACGGCCGGGGCGGTGACCGCGGACATCGACCTGACCCCCCAGCCGATCCTGCCCGACAAACACGATGGCTATGAGTTCGTCAAGTCCGCGAGCGACCTGCCGCTGACGGTGCTGGACGTGCCGGGCGCGCCGGCTGCGCCGTCGGTGTCGGCCGCGTCGTCCTCCAGCCTGACGGTCATGTGGTCGGCGCCGGACGACGGGGGCTCGGCGATCACGGACTACGACGTGCAATACCGGGCAGGCACCAGCGGCGACTGGACGGACGGGAACCACGCCGGCACGGCCACCACGGCGACGCTCACGGGCCTTTCGGCGAGCACGTCCTATCAGGTGCAGGTGCGGGCGACCAACGCCGACGGCGCCGGCTCGTGGTCGGACTCGGGCAGCGGCAGGACGGAGGACGCCAACGCGGCCCCGACGTTCAGCTCACCGGCGACGTTTGACGCGGCGGAGAACCAGACCTCGGCGGGCGAGGTGGTGGCGACCGACAGCGATGCGGACGACGACATCACGGGCTACGCGATCACCGGCGGCGCGGACCAGAGTTTCTTCTCGATCGGGGCGACGTCCGGGGATCTGACGTTCGACGCGGCACCGAACTACGAGGACGCGCAGGACCAGGGCACCAACAACACCTACGTGGTCGAGGTGCAGGCGACCAGCGGCGCGGGCGAGCGGGAGAAGACGGCGACGCAGACGATCACGGTGACGGTGACGGACGTGAACACGGAGGCGCCGGGCAAGCCGGGCGCGCCGACGGTGACGACCGCGTCGGTGTCGAGACTGAGGGTGAACTGGTCGGCGCCGGCCAACGCGGGCCCGGCGATCACCGACTACGACTACCGCTACCGGGCGGGCAACAGCGGGGGCTGGACGGACGGCGGCCACGCCGGCACGGCGGTCACGGCGACGCTGACGGGCCTTTCGGAGGACACGTCGTACCAGGTGCAGGTGCGGGCCACGAACGCCGAGGGCACCGGCGCCTGGTCGGCCTCGGGCAGCGGCAGGACGGACGCCAACGCGGCACCGGCGTTCACATCGGATGCAGAGTTCGACGCAGCGGAGAACCAGACCACGGCGGGCACGATGCGGGCGACCGACTCCGATGCGGATGACGACGTCACGGGCTACGCGATCACGGGCGGGGCGGACCAGGGGTTCTTCTCCATCGGGGCGACGTCCGGGGCACTTACGTTCAACGATGCGCCCAACTTCGAGGACGCGCAGGACCAGGGCAGCAACAACACCTACGTGGTGGAGGTTACGGCGACCAGCGGCGAGGGCGAGCGGGAGAAGACGGCGACGCAGACGATCACGGTGACGGTGACGGACGTGAGCGGCGAGGCGCCGGGCAAGCCGGGCGCGCCGATGGTGGCGCCGGCGTCGGTGTCGAGCCTTTCGGTGAACTGGTCGGCGCCGTCCAACGCGGGTCCGGCGATCACCGACTACGACGTGCAGTACCGGGCGGGCACCAGCGGGGGCTGGAGCGACGGCACCCACAGCGGCACCGCGGTCACGACGACGCTGACGGGCCTTTCGGAGAACACCTCCTACCAGGTGCAGGTGCGGGCCACCAACGCCGAGGGCACCGGCGACTGGTCGGAGTCGGGCAGCGGCGTGACGGACGCCAACGCGGCGCCGTCGTTCAGCTCACCGGCGACGTTCGACGCGGCGGAGAACCAGACGGCGGCGGGCACGGTAGAGGCGACGGACTCCGACGCGGGCGACGACGTCACGGGCTACGCGATCACCGGCGGGGCGGACCAGGCGTTCTTCTCCATCGGGACGATGACGGACGGCGCCCTGACGTTCAACGATGCGCCCAACTTCGAGGACGCGCAGGACCAGGGCAGCAACAACACCTACGTGGTGGAGGTTACGGCGACCAGCGGCATGGGCGAGCGGGAGAAGACGGCGACGCAGACGATCACGGTGACGGTGACGGACGTGAACACCGAGGCGCCGGGCAAGCCGAATGCGCCGACGGTGTCGCCGGCGTCGGTGTCGAGCCTTTCGGTGAACTGGTCGGCGCCGTCCAACGCGGGTCCGGCCATCACCGACTACGACGTGCAGTACCGGGCAGGCACCAGCGGGGCCTGGAGCGACGGCACCCACAACGGCACCGCCATCACGGCGACGCTGACGGGCCTGTCGGAGAACACCTCCTACCAGGTGCAGGTGCGGGCCACGAACGACGAGGGCACGGGCTCGTGGTCGGAGTCGGGCTCGGGCCGCACGGACGCCAACGCGGCGCCGTCGTTCAGCTCCGCGGCGACGTTTAGCGCGGCGGAGAACCAGACGGCGGCCGGCACGGTGCTGGCGACGGACAGCGATGGGGATGACGACGTCACGGGCTACGCGATCACCGGCGGCGCGGACCAGGCGTTCTTCTCCATCGTGCCGGCGTCCGGGGCGCTGACGTTCAAGACGGCGCCGAACTTCGAGGACGCCAAAGACCAGGGGACCAACAACACCTACGTGGTGACGGTTCAGGCGACGAGCGGCATGGGGGAGCGGGTCAAGACGGCGACGCAGACGATCACGGTGACGGTGACGGACGTGAACACCGAGGCGCCGGGCAAGCCGGGCGCGCCGATGGTGGCGCCGGCGTCGGTGTCGAGACTGACGGTGAACTGGTCGGTGCCGGCCAACGCGGGTCCGGCCATCACCGACTACGACGTGCAGTACCGGGAGGGCACGGGCGGCAGCTGGACGGACGGCAACCACACCGGCGCCGCCACCACGGCGACGATCGGGAGCCTGTCGGAGAACACGTCCTACGACGTGCAGGTGCGGGCGACCAACGCCGAGGGCACCGGCGCGTGGTCGGACGCGGGCACCGGCGCGACGGACGCCAACGCGGCCCCGTCGTTCAGCTCCGCGGCGACGTTCAGCGCGGCGGAGAACCAGACCACGGTGGGCACGGTGGTGGCGGCGGACTCCGATGCGGATGACAGCATCACCGGCTACGCGCTCAGTGGCGGGGCGGACCGGGATTTCTTCTCGATCGTGGCGGCGTCGGGGGCACTTACGTTCCAGTCGGCGCCGAACTTCGAGGACGCCAAGGACCTTGTGAGTGTCGATCCGGCCAATGCCGCCGGCAACAACCAGTACGTGGTGGAGGTTACGGCAACCAGCGGCATGGGGGAGCGGGAGAAGACGGCGACGCAGACGATCATGGTGAGAGTGACCGACTTGGACACCGAGGCCCCGGGCAAGCCGGGCGCGCCGACGGTGTCGGCGGCGTCGGTGTCGAGCCTGACGGTGACGTGGACGGCGCCGTCCAACGCGGGTCCGGCGATCACCGACTACGACTACCGCCACCGGACGACCTCGCCGGAGGGCACCTGGACGGAGGTGACCGGCACGACGATTACGGGGCTGTCGGCGACGATCGGGAGCCTGGAAGAGAACACGTCCTACGACGTGCAGGTGCGGGCCAAGAACGACGAGGGCGCCGGCGACTGGTCGGACGCGGGCACCGGCGCGACGGACGCCAACGCGGCGCCGATGTTCAGCTCGGATGCGACGTTCATCGCGGCGGAGAACCAGACCACGGCGGGCACGGTGCTGGCGACCGACTCCGATGCGGATGACGACGTCACGGGCTACGCGATCACGGGCGGGGCGGACCAGGGGTTCTTCTCCATCGGGGCGACGTCCGGGGCGCTGACGTTCAACGATGCGCCCAACTTCGAGGACGCCAAGGACCAGGGCACCAACAACACCTACGTGGTGGAGGTTACGGCGACCAGCGGCATGGGCGAGCGGGAGAAGACGGCGACGCAGACGATCACGGTGACGGTGACGGACGTGAGCGGCGAGGCGCCGGGCAAGCCGGGCGCGCCGATGGTGGCGCCGGCGTCGGTGTCGAGACTGACGGTGAACTGGTCGGTGCCGGCCAACGCGGGTCCGGCGATCACCGACTACGACGTGCAGTACCGGGCGGGCACCAGCGGGGCCTGGAGCGACGGCACCCACAACGGCACCGCGGTCACGACGACGCTGACGGGCCTTTCGGAGAACACCTCCTACCAGGTGCAGGTGCGGGCCACCAACGCCGAGGGCACCGGCGACTGGTCGGAGTCGGGCAGCGGCGTGACGGACGCCAACGCGGCGCCGTCGTTCAGCTCACCGGCGACGTTCGACGCGGCGGAGAACCAGACGGCGGCCGGCACGGTGCTGGCGACGGACAGCGATGGGGATGACGACGTCACGGGCTACGCGATCACCGGCGGCGCGGACCAGGCGTTCTTCTCCATCGTGCCGGCGTCCGGGGCGCTGACGTTCAAGACGGCGCCGAACTTCGAGGACGCCAAAGACCAGGGGACCAACAACACCTACGTGGTGACGGTTCAGGCGACGAGCGGCATGGGGGAGCGGGTCAAGACGGCGACGCAGACGATCACGGTGACGGTGACGGACGTGAACACCGAGGCGCCGGGCAAGCCGGCAGCGCCGACGGTGTCGCCGGCGTCGGTGACGAGCCTGACGGTGACGTGGACGGCGCCGTCCAACGCGGGTCCGGCCATCACCGACTACGACGTGCAGTACCGGGCAGGCACCAGCGGGGCCTGGAGCGACGGCACCCACAACGGCACCGCCATCACGGCGACGCTGACGGGCCTGTCGGAGAACACCTCCTACCAGGTGCAGGTGCGGGCCACGAACGACGAGGGCACGGGCTCGTGGTCGGAGTCGGGCTCGGGCCGCACGGACGCCAACGCGGCGCCGTCGTTCAGCTCCGCGGCGACGTTTAGCCTCTAATTAAGCGGGTTTTTTGAGATTTTTATGTACAAAAGTACCGGAAAGACTTATCTTAGTTGGAGTTAGAAGTATCAGACAGTCTGTTGATACACCAACGAAGGGGGTCTTTCCGGTGAAGAGAATATCGGTAAAAGAAAGCCGCAGGAACAGTGTTAATTGTGGGCGCAAGGTACGTACTCGGCAAAAGCTTGGCGGTCGTTTTTGTGCACAAGGCAAGCCGATGTTTGGCAGCACCTATGTGCATTACGAGGTCAGCGCGCAAGCAGCAGCGATGAGCTGCGGTGGCATTGCGGCCGTGCATCGTCTGGTGACCAAATTGGGATTGGTCGAAGAGATAGACGAGAAGTTGAAGTTGTTGAAGGTTCATCTGCCGTATCATGAGTCGGATCACGTGTTGAACCTTGCCTACAACGTGATGTGCGGTGGCACGCGTCTGGAAGACATCGAGCGTTTGCGGCACGACGAGGCCTACATGAATGCGTTGAACGCGAAGCTGATCCCGGACCCGACGACTGCGGGCGACTTTACGCGTCGCTTCACGGAAGCTGACGTGATCGGGCTGATGGACTGCATTAACGCGGTACGGTCTAAGTTGTGGCGCACGCGGGCCGCCAGTTTGCTTTCTTCGGTAGCGTACATCGACGTGGATGGCACAAGCGCCCCAACGTATGGGGAGAAGAAGGGCGGCATGGACATCTCCTACAAGGGCGTGTGGGGGTATGCGCCCCTGATCGTATCGTTGGCCAATACCAAAGAGGTGCTGTATATCGTCAACCGTCCGGGCAACGCGTCTTCTCACCAGGGGGCCGCCCCCTGGATCGATGCGTCCATCCGGGTGGTGAAGCCCCACGCCAAGCGCGTGTGCCTACGCGGCGACACGGACTTTTCGCTTACGGCTCACCTCGATCGCTGGGCAAAGGACGTCGATTTCATCTTCGGGATGGACTGCAATGACGCCTTACGAACACGGGCCAAGGCCCTTGACGAAGCCAACTGGCAGCGCCTGCACCGACCTCACGCGCCCCAGAAAAGGCAGCGGCGCGACAATGAGAAGCAGCGTATCGTCAAGGCGCGGGGCTACCTCAAGCTGGCGCTGAACTTCGAAGACGTGGCCGAGTTTGACTACCAGCCCGGCAAGTGCAAACGCCCCTACCGCGTTGTGGCGCTGCGAAAAAACATCAGTAAGGCCAAAGGTGAGCAGACCCTCTTCGACGAAATCCGCTATTTCTTCTACATCACCACGCGCGACGACCTGACGCCCGCCGAGGTCGTCTTTGCTGCCAACAAACGATGCGACCAGGAAAACGTCATCGAACAGCTCAAGAACGGCGTCAATGCCCTGCGCGTGCCCTTGTATGACTTGATCAGCAACTGGGCCTACATGGTCATCGCCGCGCTGGCCTGGAACATCAAGGCGTGGTTTGCCTTGATGATGCATCGAAAAAAACACCGCCGACACTATATCCGTATGGACTTCCGGACCTTCCTCTCACACATCATCCTTTTTCCCTGTCGTGTCGTGCGACACGCCCGAAGCACCACCGTGCGCATCATCGGCTATCAGCCGTCACTGAATAGACTCTTGAGCGCCTGGGCTACCATCGAACGCACCGGCTTCACATGACACCCGCACGAACCGTCATCACATACCACGGGATCCACGACGCCCACGGCGACGTAACGGACAAATACGCCTACACCACAACCAGACACCAACAACACACCCCTAACGCTGCGCTTTACCACACCAACTTACACTCCACAAACCTCAAAACGACCTCCCGCGCACCTCAATAGACAACACACATACGTCATTCAACCACAACGTCGCACAAATCTGCAATTCTGTTCACCAAACACCAATACTCGCTTATTTTAGGTTTAGCGCGGCGGAGAACCAGACGGCGGCCGGCACGGTGCTGGCGACGGACAGCGATGGGGATGACGACGTCACGGGCTACGCGATCACCGGCGGCGCGGACCAGGCGTTCTTCTCCATCGTGCCGGCGTCCGGGGCGCTGACGTTCAAGACGGCGCCGAACTTCGAGGACGCCAAAGACCAGGGGACCAACAACACCTACGTGGTGACGGTTCAGGCGACGAGCGGCATGGGGGAGCGGGTCAAGACGGCGACGCAGACGATCACGGTGACGGTGACGGACGTGAACACCGAGGCGCCGGGCAAGCCGGGCGCGCCGATGGTGGCGCCGGCGTCGGTGTCGAGACTGACGGTGAACTGGTCGGTGCCGGCCAACGCGGGTCCGGCCATCACCGACTACGACGTGCAGTACCGGGAGGGCACGGGCGGCAGCTGGACGGACGGCAACCACACCGGCGCCGCCACCACGGCGACGATCGGGAGCCTGTCGGAGAACACGTCCTACGACGTGCAGGTGCGGGCGACCAACGCCGAGGGCACCGGCGCGTGGTCGGACGCGGGCACCGGCACGACGGACGCCAACGCGGCCCCGTCGTTCAGCTCCGCGGCGACGTTCAGCGCGGCGGAGAACCAGACCACGGTGGGCACGGTGGTGGCGGCGGACTCCGATGCGGATGACAGCATCACCGGCTACGCGCTCAGTGGCGGGGCGGACCGGGATTTCTTCTCGATCGTGGCGGCGTCGGGGGCACTTACGTTCCAGTCGGCGCCGAACTTCGAGGACGCCAAGGACCTTGTGAGTGTCGATCCGGCCAATGCCGCCGGCAACAACCAGTACGTGGTGGAGGTTACGGCAACCAGCGGCATGGGGGAGCGGGAGAAGACGGCGACGCAGACGATCATGGTGAGAGTGACCGACTTGGACACCGAGGCCCCGGGCAAGCCGGGCGCGCCGACGGTGTCGGCGGCGTCGGTGTCGAGCCTGACGGTGACGTGGACGGCGCCGTCCAACGCCGGCCCGGCAATCACCGACTACGACTATCGCTACCGGACGACCTCGCCGCAGGGCACGTGGACGGAGGTGACCGGCACGGCGATCACGGGGCTGTCGGCGACGATCGGGAGCCTGTCGGAGAACACGTCCTACGACGTGCAGGTGCGGGCGACCAACGCCGAGGGCACCGGCGACTGGTCGGACTCGGGCAGCGGCGCGACGGACGCCAACGCGGCGCCGGCGTTCAGCTCTTCGGCGACGTTCGACGCGGCGGAGAACCAGACGGCGGCGGGCACGGTGGTGGCGACGGACGGCGATGCGGGCGACGACATCACGGGCTACGCGATCACCGGCGGGACGGATGAGGCGCTGTTCGAGATCGGGATGACGGACGGCGCCCTGACGTTCAAGACGGCGCCGAACTTCGAGGACGCCAAAGACCAGGGCACGAACAACACCTACGTGGTCGAGGTGACGGCGACCAGCGGCATGGGCGAGCGGGAGAAGACGGCGACGCAGACGATCACGGTGACGGTGACGGACGTGGCCGGCGAAGCGCCGGGCAAGCCGAATGCACCGGACGTGGCGGCCGCCTCGGTGACGAGCCTGACGGTGAACTGGTCGGCGCCGTCCAACGCGGGTCCGGCGATCACCGACTACGACTACCGGCACCGGACGACCTCGCCGCAGGGCACATGGACGGAGGTGACCGGCACGGCGATCACGGGGCTGTCGGCGACGATCGGGAGCCTGGCGGAGAACACGTCCTACGACGTGCAGGTGCGGGCGACCAACGACGAGGGGACGGGCTCGTGGTCGGACTCGGGCAGCGGCGCGACGGACGCCAACGCGGCACCGACGTTCAGCTCGTCGGCGACGTTCGACGCGGCGGAGAACCAGACGGCGGCCGGCACAGTGCTGGCGACCGACAGCGATTCGGATGATGACATCACGGCCTACGCGATCACCGGCGGGGCGGACCAGGCGTTCTTCTCGATCGGGGCGACGGACGGCGCGCTGACCTTCAAGACGGCGCCGAACTTCGAGGACGCCAAGGACGCGGACACCGATAACGAGTACGAAGTGACGGTACAGGCGACGAGCGGCACGGGCACGCGGGTAAAGACGGCGACCCAGACGATCACGGTGACGGTCACGGACGTGAGCGGCGAAGCGCCGGGCAAGCCGGCCGCGCCGACGGTGGTGCCGGCGTCGGTGACGAGCCTGACGGTGAACTGGTCGGCGCCGGCCAACGCGGGCCCGGCGATTACGGACTACGACGTGCAATACCGGGCGGGCACGAGCGGCAGCTGGACGGACGGCAACCACACCGGCGCCGCCCTCACGGCGACGCTGTCGAGTCTGTCGGAGAACACGTCCTATCAGGTACAGGTGCGGGCGACCAACGACGAGGGCACCGGCGACTGGTCGGACTCGGGAACCGGCGCGACGGACGCCAACGCGGCGCCGTCGTTCAGCTCGTCGGCGACGTTCGACGCGGCGGAGAACCAGACGGCGGCCGGCACGGTGCTGGCGACGGACGGCGACACGGACGACGACGTCACCGGCTACGCGATCACCGGCGGGGCGGACCAGGCGTTCTTCTCGATCGGGGCGACGTCGGGCGTGCTGACGTTCCAGTCGGCGCCGAACTTCGAGGACGCCAAGGACGCGGACACCGACAACGAGTACGAAGTGACGGTACAGGCGACGAGCGGCACGGACACGCGGGTAAAGACGGCGACCCAGGCGATCACGGTGACGGTCACGGACGTGAGCGGCGAGAAGCCGGCCGCGCCGGCCGCGCCAACGGTGGCGGCCGCCTCGGTGACGAGCCTGACGGTGAACTGGTCGGCACCGGCCAACGCCGGTCCGGCCATCACCGACTACGACGTGCAGTACCGGGCGGGCACGAGCGGGAGCTGGAGCGACGGGGGCCACAGCGGCACGGCCACCACGGCGACGCTGACGGGCCTCTCGGAGAACACGTCCTACCAGGTGCAGGTGCGGGCCACGAACGACGAGGGAACCGGCGACTGGTCGGACGCGGGCTCTGGCGCGACGGACGCCAACGTGGCGCCCGTGTTCAGTTCACCGGCGACGTTCAGCGCGGCGGAGAACCAGACGGCGGCGGGCACGGTGGTGGCGACGGACAGCGATTCGGATGATGACATCACGGCCTACGCGATCACCGGCGGGGCGGACCGGGCGTTCTTCTCGATCGTGCCGACGACGGGCGCGCTGAACTTCAAGACGGCGCCGAACTTCGAGGACGCCAAAGACCAGGGCGCCAACAACACGTACGTGGTGACGGTGCAGGCGACGAGCGGCACGGGGGAGCGGGTCAAGACCGCCACGCAGACGATCACGGTCACGGTGACCGACGTGAACACGGAGGCGCCGGGCAAGCCGGCCGCACCGACGGTGTCGGCGGCGTCGGCGACCAGCCTGACGGTGAACTGGTCGGCACCGGCCAACGCCGGTCCGGCCATCACCGACTACGACGTGCAGTACCGGGAGGGCGCGAGCGGCAGCTGGAGCGACGGGGGCCACAGTGGCACGGCCACCACGGCGACGCTGACGGGCCTCTCGGAGAACACGTCCTACCAGGTGCAGGTGCGGGCGACGAACGCCGAGGGAACCGGCGACTGGTCGGACTCGGGCTCTGGCGCGACGGACATCAACCAGCCCAGCGAGATCAAGGCCTACTGGACCGATTCCGACACTAAAGGCAGCAACGGTCAGGAGGAATGCGACAGCACCGAGCCTTTCCGCGCCTTCTGGAATCCGCCGAAAAGCAACGGCAGCTTCAAGGTAGCCGACGAGTGGGAGGCTGAGATTACGCCCAAGAACGGCGCCCGCAACGTGAGCTTCACCATACAGAACACCGGCAGGAACCGTAAGGAACCCGAGCTGACCGGGACCGTCGAGATCGACGGCCGCAGTACGCTGAGCATACGGGTCCGCGGGCGTTTCGGCGACGACGGATGGGGCGCGTGGTCGCCGATAACAGAGTTGTTTTGCAGGAACTCGGCGTCCAAGAAGCCGCCGGGCCTGGCGCCCAACGCGCCCAACCCCTTCAACGCCACCACTCTCATCCCATATCGCCTGGACACGGACGGACCGGTGCGCCTGGTCATTTACAACCTCCTCGGGCAGTCCATTCGCACCCTGGTGGACGAGGTGCAGGCCGCCGGCGCCTACCGGGTGTCCTGGGACGCCCGCGACGCAGCGGGGCGGCGCGTGTCCACGGGAATTTATTTCACGCGCCTGTACTATCCGGGCGGCGTGCAGACCCGGCGCATGCTCTACCTCGAGTAGGCCCGGCATGGAGATCGCCGCCGACCGCATCCTCTCGGCCGGAATCGAGCCGGCGGCGGTCCTCAACCGGCCTTAATGAAAGGAAAAGGAGACGTTTCCCATGCATTTGAAATCGACCAGCCACCGACCTGACGGGCAACCGACATCGGCACGTGATGAAGGAGCCATGATGACTCGCACCGATAGACGACGATTCCCCATCCTGTTCGCCGCCATAGCGGCGCTGGCCCTGGCGATGGCCCTGCTGTTCTCTCCGGTCCAGGCCCAGGAGGGCTCGGCGCCCGACCAGCCCACGGGCCTCTCCGCCACGGCGACCCACGACCAGGTGGTCCTCACCTGGGACGACCCGGGCGACGCCAGCATCACCGGCTACGTCATCCTGCGGCGCGTGAACAATACCGGGGGCGAGTTCAGTGAGCTCGTGGCGGACACGGGGACGGCGGCGACCACCTACACCGACGCTACCGTAAAGGCCAATACTACCTACACCTACCGCATCAAGGCGACCAACGAGCACGGGGTGAGCGAGCGTTCCCGCTGGTTCCACATCAACGTCCCGGCAGCCCCTGAGCCGGAGGAGGAGCAGGCCCCCGAACCGCCCGACCAGCCCACGGGCCTGGACGCCACGGCGACCCACGACCAGGTGGTCCTGACCTGGGACGACCCTGACGACGACACCATCACCGGCTACGTCATCCTGCGGCGCGTCCGCGTGAACGATACCGGGGGCGAGTTCAGTGTGCTGGTGGCGGACACGGGGACGGCGGCGACCACCTACACCGACGCTACCGTAAAGGCCAATACTACCTACACCTACCGCATCAAGGCCATCAACAAACACGGGGTGAGCGAGCGCTCCCGCTGGTTCCACATCGACACGCCGGCCGCGCCGGAGGCCGGCGAAGGCGACGACCAGGACGAGCAGGACGGCGGCGCGCCCGGCCATGCCACGCCGCCCGGTCCCGGCGGGCGGGCGAACGTCTCGGAGCCCGACGGCGAAGACCTGCCCGAAGGCATCACCACCACCGGTAGAGTTGAGGTCGGCGGTTCGGTCACGGGCGAAATCGCCCCAGCTCTCGACGTCGACTGGTTCGCGGTCGAGCTGAAGAAGGGCAAGCGATACCAGTTCGACGTGGAGGGGGCGGACACCGGCCGAGGCAACTTGGCGGATCCGCATCTTTGGGGGTTGCAGGATGCGGAAGGACAGGCGATATCCGGTGCGAGGAGTAACGACGGCGGTGTGGGGAAGAACGGCCGGGTCATCAACACGCCCGACGCGGAAGGCACCTACTACATAGCTGTGTCCGGCGCAGCCAACACGACGGGCACCTACACGCTGTCGGTGATCGTGCTGGGCGCGAACGGCGTCTCGGAGGCCGACACGGACTTTCCCAGAACCACCGCCACCACAGGCCGGGTCGAGGTCGGGGCCTCGGCCACGGGCAACATCGACCCTGGCGACGATTTGGACGGGTTCCGTGTCAATCTGGAGGCGGGCAAGCGATACCGGTTCGACCTGGAGGGCGCGGACACCGGCCGCGGCTCCCAGGCGGACCCGATCCTGGCGCTCTACGGCGACTCCTTCAACGTCTCCCACTACATTGATGAGGACGACGACGGCGGCGAGGGACTTAACAGCCGACTGACCTACACGGCGACCGCGACCGGCGCCTACCACCTGGAAGTAGCGGGCTTGGACCCAGGCACCTACACGCTGTCGGTGCGTAGAATTTTGGTGGCAGTTGCCGTTCCGCCCGGCGGTCTGGGTCCCTCGGAGGTCCCGGGCGCGGTCCGCAATGTGCAGGTGTCCGGTACAGAACGAACGAGAGTCGTGTATTGGGACGCGCCGGACGAGACCCAAACCGGCGCGCAATGGATCACGGAGTTCCGCATCTACGCCTCAACCGGTGCGGGTTGCGATGGTTGGAAGGCGGCCGAATACGAGGTGGAGCACCCCGGATTCACCACACCCCCAGAGCACCCCGACGGCACCCCGACGGGTTTCAGATACTTCAAGATCGTCGAGGTGGCAAGCGATGTAGCTGGTTCAGACGGTTTCTCAGTTCAATTCGGCGTGAGCGCGGTCAACGATCTCGGTGAAGGGCCATGCGTGGGTGAGCCCGCCCCGGCGTCCAAGCCGGCGCTCGCGGACGGGCCGCCGGGCCTGGCGCCCAACGCGCCCAACCCCTTCAACGCCACCACTCTCATCCCATATCGCCTGGACACGGACGGACCGGTGCGCCTGGAGATCTACAACCTCCTCGGGCAGTCCATTCGCACCCTGGTGGACGAGGTGCAGACCGCCGGCTCCTACCGGGTGTCCTGGGACGCCCGCGACGCAACGGGGCGGCGCGTGTCCACGGGAATTTATTTCACGCGCCTGCACTATCCGGGCGGCGTGCAGACCCGGCGCATGCTTTACCTCGAGTAGGCCCGGCATGGAGATCGCCGCCGACCGCATCCTCTCGGCCGGAATCGAGCCGGCGGCGGTCCTCAACCGGCCTTCATGAAAGTAATGGAGAAGTTGCCATGCATTTGAAATCGACCGACCACCGGCCGGAACGGGCAATCGCCATCGGCACGTGATGAAGGAGCCATGATGATTCGCACCGGCAGACGACGATTCTCCATCCTGTTCGCGGCCATCGCGGCCCTGGCCCTGCTCTTCCCGGTCCAGGCCCAGGAGGGCTCGGCGCCGGCCAAGCCCAGGGGGCTCTCCGCCACGGCGTCCCATGACCAGGTGGTCCTCACCTGGGACGACCCAGGTGACGACAGCATCACCGGCTACGTGATCCTGCGCCGCAACCGCCAGACCGACCGAAAGGGCGAGTTCAGAGAATTAGTGCCGGACACGGGCACCGCCGCGACCAGCTACACCGACGACAGGGTGGCGGCTGGCACTCCCTATACCTACCGCATCAAGGCCATCAACAAACACGGGGTGAGCGAGCGCTCCCGCTGGTTCCACGTCGACACGCCGGCGGCCCCCGAGCGGCCCGACAAGCCCAGGGGCCTGGACGCCACGGCGACCCACGACCAGGTGGTCCTCACCTGGGACGACCCGGGCGACGACAGCATCACCGGCTACGTCATCCTGCGGCGCGTGCGCGTGAACAATACCGGGGGCGAGTTCAGTGAACTGGTGGAGGACACGGGGACAGCGGCGACCACCTACACCGACGCTACCGTAAAGGCCAATACTACCTACACCTACCGCATCAAGGCCATCAACAAACACGGGGTGAGCGAGCGCTCCCGCTGGTTCCACATCGACACGCCGGCCGCGCCGGAGGCCGTCGAAGGCGACGCCCCCGACGAGCAGGACGGCGGCGCGCCCGGCCATGCCACGCCGCCCGGTCCCGGCGGGCGGGCGAACGTCTCGGAGGGCAACACCGACCTGCCCGAAGGCACCACCACCACCGGCGAGGTGGACGTCGGTGGCTCGGTCACGGGGAACGTCGATAGGGACGCCGACGTCGACTGGTTCCGCGTCGAGTTGGAGGCGGACACGAGATACCAGTTCGACGTGGAGGGGGCGGATACCGGCCGCGGCAACTTGGCGGATCCGTTTCTTTGGGGGTTGTATGATGCGGGAGGACAGGCGATATCCGGTGCGAGGAGCAACGATGGCGGTGTGGGCAAAAACGGCCGTGTTATCTACACGCCCACGGCGGACGGCACCTACTACATAGCTGTGTCCGGCACAGCCACCACGACCGGCACCTACACGCTGTCGGTGATCGTGCTGGGCGCGAACGGCGTCTCGGAGGCCGACACGGACTTTCCCGCCACCACCGCCACCACCGGCCGGGTCGACGTCGGGGCCTCGGTCACGGGCACCATCAGCAACGCAGACTACGACTATTTCCGCGTCGATCTGGAGGCGGGCAAGACCTACCAGTTCGACCTGGAAGGGGCGGATTCCGGCCGCGGCACCTTGGTAGACCCGTTCCTGTCGCTCTATGACGGGTCCGCAACCTTCCTTCTCGCAGACGACGACAGCGGCACGAACCTCAACAGCCAGATGGTCTACAATGCGGCCTCGGCCGGCGCCCACTACCTCAGGGCCACCACTGGTGCTGCCAACCTCACGGGCACCTACACGCTGTCGGTGGGCGGCGAGACGCCGATGCTCTCGACGGACGCGACGCTGAGCGGGCTGTCGCTGGGCACGGGGGTGACGCTGAGCCCGGCCTTCGCCTCGGGCACGGTCACCTACACGGCGTCGGTCGCCAACAGCGTCGACGAGGTGACGGTGACGCCGACGACGAACCACGCCAGCGCGACGGTCGAGATTCTAGACACGGACGACATGGAGGACGACTTCCAGGTGGCGCTGTCGGTGGGCGACACCGTCATCAAGGTGAAGGTGACGGCCGAGGACGGCACCTCGACGCAGACCTACACGGTGACCGTGACGCGCGACGACTTTCCCAACGACAACAACACCACCGGCGAGGTCGAGGTGGGCGGCACAGTAACGGGCAACATCGGGACGGTCGGCGACTACGACCGGTTCAAAGTGGAACTGGAGGCGGGTACGCGATACCAGTTGGATCTGGAGGGCGCGGACACCGACCGGGGCACCCTGGCGGACCCGCACCTGGGCCTCTACGACGCGATCGGGAGCCACCTTCAGGGTGACAACGGCCAAAGGGGCGACGACAACAGCGGCGTGGGCGTCAACGCCCGGATGATCTACACCCCGGCCGCGTCCGGCGACTTCTACCCAGTGGTGACCGAAATCAATGACAATCGTACCGGCACCTACACGCTGTCGGTGATCGTGCTGGGCGCGAACGGCGCCTCGGAGGCCGACACGGACTTTCCCGCCGACAACACGACCTCCGGCCGGGTCGAGGTCGGCGCATCGGCCACGGGCAACATCGGCATCGCCAATGACTATGACTGGTTCCGCGTCGATCTGGAGGCGGGCAAGACCTACCAGATCGACCTGAAGGGCATTGGTGGCGGCGGCGGCACCTTGGAAAACCCTTATCTGCTCAATATCCGCGACTCATCCGGCACCGAGATTGACGGCACCGAGAATGACGATGTCGACCCCTCTAACGACATCTACGACAGCCAGACCGTCTACACGCCGACCGCGGCCGGCACCTACTACCTGGTAGCGGTTAGCGGGGTCACCGGGGGAACGGGCACCTACACGCTGTCGGTGCGTGACATCACGACGCCGCCATGCACGCTGAACACGGGCGACATCTGGTGCGGCGCGGTGACGGTGGCAGAGATCAAGACTGCCGACGACGCGCTTGTCGGACACGGTTTTGTTGATGGAGGTGGCCTCAGCGCGGGCAGCCTTGCCGGCTACCCTGACGAAACGGTGTTCTCGGTCGGGGACAACGACTACACGATCCAAGGCGCTTACATCCAAGTCCCAACTGCGGAACACCTCACGGGCACCCTGTCCGTCGTGCTCACCGCCGATCTCACCGACGATGACAAGGCGGGCCTGCTGCTCCCGGTCGACGGCACCACCACCCCATTCGAGTTCAGCGATGCCGCCAAAGGGGGCACCACCGGCCTCTACTCTTGGGGTCGGTCGGGCCTGAGCTGGTCTGCGGGGCAGACCGTCACGATTCGTGTGCGCCCGCGGACGCTGAGCGTCGCGGATGCCTCGGACGCCGAGAACGATGGGGAAGTGGAATTCACGGTGACGCTGTCGGAAGCGGCCGCAGAGGAGGTGACGGCGACCTGGACGGCCTCGATCAAGTTCGGCGACACGGCGGCCGCGGCGGACCTCGGGTCGACGAAGACGGGGACGGTGACCGTCGCGATCGGCGACAGGACGCAAACGTTTACGGTGCCGGTGGTGAACGACGCCAGCGACGAGGGCGACGAGACCTTCACGGTGACGCTGTCGAGCCCGTCGACGAACGCGAAGCTGGAGACGGACCCGACGGCGAAGGGAACCATCGAGGACGACGACCCGACGCCGACCGTGACGGTGGCCAACGCGTCGGCGACCGAGGGTGACGCGGTGGAGTTCGTGGTGACGCTGTCGGCGGTGAGCGGCCGCGACGTGATGGTGGACTACGCGACGTCGGTGGCGACCGGAGACGACGCCACCGCGGGCGTGGACTTCACGACGAAGAGCGGCACGCTGACCATCGCGGCGGCCGACAATACCGCCACCGGGACGATCGAGGTCCAGACGACGGACGACGACGCGAGCGAGAGCGCCGAGACCTTCACGCTGACGATTTCAAACCCGGATAACGCGACGCTGACCACGGACACCACCGCGACGGGCACGATCAACAACCGGGCGACGGCGGCGGCGGAACTGGTCGGCAACACTACGCAAACCACTACCTTCGAGCAGACCACCGTTGGATCAATCAGCTTCGCTGTCGGTTTTCAGACTGGCGATGACACTGGCGGCTACGCGCTCACCGCGCTCGATTTGATGTTTAGCGCCAAGCCGGTCGTTCCCGTTACGGTGTCTCTTTGGGACGGGTATCGACCAGGTGGTAATGATGCTGGAGATGATGATTGGCGACCGAATAATAAATATTTCGAGTTCGATAATCCAGCGGCATTCAAAGACGGTAACAACCAAATCAACAGCTTCACTCCGCCCGAGCCCTTTTACCTGCACGACGATCGGGTCTACTTCGTGGTCATCGAATCAGATGGCTCGGGCAGCACGGAATATTACATAACGAACACTGACGCGGACGGTCAAAGCCGCGTTGACAGCAACTGGTGGATCCTTAACTCAGCCGTGCGATACCAAGATCCAAGCAACCCCGACGACCCGTGGCCGGACTCCGTCACGCAAACCCCGACGCGGATTCCTGTCTTCACGATCCACGGCTACGATCTCGACCGGCTTACCTACACCACCAGTGAGAGTGATCAGGACAACTTTAAGGTGGGTGAAGACAACTATAACTGGTGGGCTCAGAGTTTTAATGTCATCCAGGGGGCTGACAGCTTCATCGGCTTCAAACTGCACAGCGTTGCATTGGCCCTTGAATACATTGCATCCGCCGACTCAGGTATACCGGACAGCCCGGACGAAATCAGCGTGTCGCTTTACACCGGAAAACAAGAAGGAGGCCCATCAAGCGATCCGGTTCCCGACGAAAAATTGTTCGACTTTCGCGATCCACCGGCGTTCAGAGAAGGCCATGACAACGCATTCACGGCGCCGGAAGGAACGACGCTCAGACCACAGGGGAGGTATGCGATCGTAATCCAACGTCACAGTGGCGGTTGGATACGACTCCGGAACACAGCCAGCAACGACCAGGATGGGAACAGTAACATCTTTGTGGCCAATGAGTCACAGAAGTCCAGGGACGGAACAAACTGGAGTGGCGAGAATTGGGTGGTGAAGATGCTCGTTTACGGCAAACAGCGCACCGAAGCGATACCTCTCTCGACCGGCCCAACGACGCTGAGCGGGCTGTCGCTGGGCACGGGGGTGACGCTGAGCCCGGCCTTCGCCTCGGGCACGGTCACCTACACGGCGTCGGTCGCCAACAGCGTCGACGAGGTGACGGTGACGCCGACGACGAACCACGCCAGCGCGACGGTCGAGATTCTAGACACGGACGACAACGAGCTCGACGACGCGGACGACATGGAGGACGACTTCCAGGTGGCGCTGTCGGTGGGCGACACCGTCATCAAGGTGAAGGTGACGGCCGAGGGCAGCACCTCGACGCAGACCTACACGGTGACCGTGACGCGCGACGACTTTCCCAACGACAACAACACCACCGGCGAGGTCGAGGTGGGCGGCACAGTAACGGGCAACATCGGGACGGTCGGCGACTACGACCGGTTCAAAGTGGAACTGGAGGCGGGTACGCGATACCAGTTGGATCTGGAGGGCGCGGACACCGGCCGCGGCACCCTGGCGGACCCGCACCTGGGCCTCTACGACAATATCGGGAGCCACCTTCAGGGTGACAACGGCCAACAGGGCGACGACAACAGCGGCGTCGGCGCCAACGCCCGGATGATCTACACCCCGGACGCGTCCGGCGACTTCTACCCAGTGGTGACCGAAATCAATGACAATCTTACAGGCACCTACACGCTGTCGGTGATCGTGCTGGGCGCGAACGGCGTCTCGGAGGCCGACACGGACTTTCCCGCCGGCAACACGACCTCTGGCCGCGTCGAGGTCGGCGCATCGGCCACGGGCAACATCGCCAGCACATCGGATCAAGACTGGTTCCGCGTCGATCTGGAGGCCGGCAAGGTCTACCAGATCGACCTGGAGGGTGCGGCGACCGGCCGCGGCAGCTTGTTAGACCCGTACCTGAGGCTCTTGGACGGGTCCGGAAACCTCATCGAGAACCACGACGACATCAGCACCGCGAACCTAAACAGCCAGTTGGTCTTCACGCCGACCGCGGCCGGCACCTACTACCTGGTTGTCAAGACCTCCGGCCCCACTACTGGCACCTACACGCTGTCGGTGCGTGACACGGCGACGCCCGACGATCCCCCGGACGATTCCGGCAATGTCCCGGAGCCCGTCACCGACCTCCTGAGCAACCTCGGGCAAGCCACCAACACGAATTTTGCACTAGCCATTGGCACTTTTGAGAACGCCCAGGGGTTCACCACCGGCTCAGGTAGCCATGGATACTTCCTGGCCAGCATCAAATTGGATGTGAACGCGGTCCCCAGAACCCCGGCCGACGTCACGGTCTCGCTGTGGTCCGCGACCAGCGACTCCCCACCGGAGCCCGACGCCGCGGTCGCCACGCTGACGCATTCCACGGGTACCTGGGCCACCGGCGTCAACACGTTCAACGCCCCAGGGGGCACGGTACTGGACCCCGGCACGACGTACTTTGTGGTTGCGTCCTACAGCGGCGCTCGGGCGCATCTCGGCCTACGCCCAACGGCTTCAGGTTCCGCTGACGACAATTCGACGGGATGGAGCGTCGCCGGTGCGCGGCTAACCCGTAATCGCACCGACGTAGGCGATTGGTTGAGACGAGGCGGCGAGTATACAAAGTTCAGCGTCAGCGGCGCGGCCGTCCACGCGCAAGGGGTCGCCGAGGGCGCCACCGACCTGCCCGCCGACACCTCCACCGGCGGCGTGGTCGAGGTGGACGGGTTCGGGGCCAGGGGCGCCATCTACAAACCGATCCATAGGCCAGATAACTACCACGACTTCGACACCGACTGGTTCGCGGTGGAGCTGGAGGCGGGCAAGACCTACCGGATCGACATGAAGGGCGCGATTCTCGTCGCCCCCGGCACCTACGCCGACGACGAGCTCACCCTGTTCCTCCCGCAGATCAACGCGATCTACGATGCGGACGGGGGCTACCTGTTCAACACGTGGTCCCGCGACGAATCAAGCGCCCACCACCTGTTCCGTGTGACGTTTCACGCCCATGCCGGTGGCACCTATTACATCGCGGCGAGCGGCGAGTCGTTCGAGTGGGGCGGCTACGAGCTGACGGTGATACTCGCCCCGGGGTCCAAGCCGGCGCTCGCGGACGGGCCGCCGGGCCTGGCGCCGAATGCGCCCAACCCCTTCAACGCCAGCACCCTCATTCCCTACCGCCTGGATGCGTCCGGACCGGTGCGCCTGGAGATCTACAACCTCCTCGGGCAGTCCATTCGCACCCTGGTGGACGAGGTGCAGGCCGCCGCCGCCTACCGGGTGTCCTGGGACGCCCGCGACGCAGCGGGGCGGCGCGTGTCCTCGGGGGTGTACTTCATCCGCCTGCACTATCCGGGCGGCGTGCAGACCCGGCGCATGCTCTACCTCGAGTAGGCCCGGCATGGAGATCGCCGGAGAAGCACCCGGTGTCTCCCCCGGCATCGGACGCCTTTTCATGCGCCCGTAGCGCACGGTAGGATGGGACTCGTGCGGAACAGAAAACTCGTTGCATCGCAATGATTTTTCCGGGAGCACCCATGTTTCGGGTTGTCTGACCGAGGCGTTTTGTTTTAATTCTGGCTGTTCTGAGAAATCCAATTTCACAGCCTTATCAAAGGAGCGTACAATGCAACGCAAACATCGTCTTTTGTCTCTTTTACTCGGCACGGCCGCCATGCTCGTTCCGTATGAACCCGCCGTGTCGCAGGAAACGCCGCGTTCCGAAAGCACGGATACGACGTCTGTCCTCGACCAGGTGATCGTCCTCGAAGAATTGGTGGTCATCGGCTCCCGGGCAAAACCGCGTTCCGTCATCGAATCGGCCGTTCCCGTCGACGTGGTCAGCGGCGCACAGATCGTCAAACAAGGCGAAGCCGATCTGCAGAATCTGGTGAGAACGGTTGTGCCTTCCTTCAATGTCAACACCCAGCCCATCAGTGACGCCTCCACTCTCGTACGTCCTGCCAATCTGCGCGGCCTCGCGCCCGACCACACGCTGGTCCTCATCAACGGCAAACGCCGCCACCGCAGCTCTCTCGTCGTTTGGCACGGCAATGGCGTATCGGACGGCGCGCAAGGGGCCGACATATCGGTCATTCCGGCGATTGCCCTGAAACAGGTGGAAGTCCTGCGCGACGGCGCCTCCGCACAATACGGTTCCGACGCCATTGCCGGCGTGATGAGTTTCCAGCTCAAAGAACACTACCGGGGCGGCTCAATTGAAATCAAGCCCGGTATCTACCAGGCAGGCGATGGTCTTACGTACAGTTTCGCCGGCAATATCGGCCTGGGAAGAGAAAATGCGTGGGCAAACCTCAGCCTGGAATATGGCAACGCGGATGATACCGATCGATCTGCGCAACGCGACGACGCCAAGGCGCTCATTGCCGCCGGCAATACCGACGTGGCGGATCCCGCCCAGGTCTGGGGTTCGCCCATCATCAGGAATGACCTTAAATTCTTTGCCAACTACGGCGGAAACCTGTCGGAACACGCCAAATTCTACGGCTATGCCAACTATGCGAGCAAAGAAGTGGAAGGCGGATTCTTCTTCAGAAATCCCAATACGCGCGGGGGCGTCTTCAGTGCCGATGGCGGTGAGACATTGCTCGTGGGCAAATTGGACCCCGATGCGCCCGATCCTCCCGTAGTCGCCATAACCGACAACGTGGCGGATCCGGACGCGCTCCAACAGGTTTTAGATAATAAAGACGACTATTTCACGTTCCGCGAACGCTTTCCCGGCGGTTTTACCCCCCGATTCGGCGGCACCGCCGCCGATCAGGCCCTTCTCGCGGGGGTTAAGGGCACCCATTTCGACCCGCTCTGGACATGGGACCTCAGTGCGTATTACGGGAGTCACGAAGCCGACTTCGTGATCAAGAACACGGTGAATGCCTCTTTGGGACGCAATACCCCCACGGAATTCGATCCCGGAGGCTATATCCAGAAAGACCTCAATTTTAACCTCGACCTTACGTTTCCTGTAAGCGATCAGGTCTTCCTGGCTGCCGGTCTCGAATACAGAAATGAGAAATACGAAGTTGTGCGGGGACAACCCGAGTCCTATCAGATAGGCCCCCTGGCCCCTCAGGGATTCAGTGCTGCGTCCAATGGATTTTCCGGCTTCAGCGATATTGCCGCCGGCGACTGGAGCCGGTCCAATTACGCGGCTTATGGGGATGCCGAAATTACCCCGTCGGACAATTGGCTGCTTGGTCTCGCGCTGCGCTATGAAAACTTCAGTGACTTCGGTTCGACCCTCAACTACAAGGCGGCTACCCACTTCGGCATCACGGAAGAGCTGAAATTGCGCGGCAGTTTCAGCACCTGCTTCAGAGCGCCCACGCCCGGTCAACAGAATTCTTTTAACGTATCGACCCGATTCGATCCCGCGTTGAACGACCTGGTCAACATAGGCACCATTCCATCGACCCACGCCGCCTCGGAACTGGTGGGCGGCAAGCCTCTCGACCCTGAAAAGTCGAGCAACTTCACGGCCGGCTTCATCGTGGACAGGGCAAACTTCAGTTTGACCGTCGATTATTTTCAGATTCACCTGAAGGACCGCCTGGGTATTTCAGCGGACTACTCTCTGACCGATGCCCAGCGCGACCCATTGATCGCTTCGGGCATTACCAGCGCCAGAAACATCCAGACCTTCCGTTTCTTCATCAACGACTTCGAAACCAGAACCCGCGGCGTCGACGTCGTTTTTGTCGCACCCGCGGGCAATGGCGATGTCAGCCTTGTTTACAACTTCACGGACACGGAAGTAACCAGGCTCACCGAAACATTGAGCGAGACTCGCGTGCGGCAACTGGAGGAGGCACTTCCCGAAAGCCGTGCCAACGCGACCCTGACGCAGTCTTTCAACGACATGTGGGATTCCCTGGTTCGCATGAGCTATTACGATTCCTGGTGGGACAGGGATAACGATCAGACCTATCCCGCCGTGTGGCCGTTGTTCGATATCGAAACCAGTATCGAACTGAATGCAGAAGTGCGGATCACGCTTGGCTCCCGCAATGTTCTCAATACCTTTCCCGAAGAGAACAAGAACAAAGGTTCCGTGGGTGAAAAGTACAGCGAGTACACCCCATTTGGTTTCAATGGGGCATTCTGGTACACAAAAGTCCGATACGCCTTTTGACTCCCTGGTATAAACCCCACGTTGGGAGACTTCAGTGACAAGGCTGTTTGCCTTAGCAGCCCGTTGAAAAAGTCCATCCGGTCTGCGGCCGGCTCTTGTGGCCGAATTGATATCGCCGCTGTTTCCAGACTGCTTTTTCGGACGGGTTGTGGTGCGGCCTGTCTGTTTCCGCCCTTGCGATGGTCATCGAACGGCTCTTCCACATCCGATCTTATCATCGGCGGCCCCGGCGACCGGCGCCATGACTGCCGTAATTCACCACACGGCCGGATGGCTGCCGGACAGGATGAGCGGCCGGCTGGATTCGGAACGGTACTGCGCCGGGGTAATCAGTTTGTCTTTCTGGAGATCCAGCAGGAGGCGGTTCCGAAGTTCCAGGGCTTGTTCCGGGTCGTTTACCGGTACCGGCGCATCGGGAAAACGGGCAAGATGGAAAAGCATGATCGCTTCTCCCGTGGTCAGCCGGCCCGGAGATACGCCGAAATAGGCGCGGGCGGCACGCTTAAAACCCCGCACGAAGGTATTTCGAGGCAGGGCGAACGGAGTCCGGTCGAAAAAGAAAGCCAGCAGGCTTTCTTTTTCGTATTTAAGGGAGAGCAGGAGGGCGAAGCCGGTCCGCCTCAATCCACCTGAAGGATCCGAACGGCCCGGCGGAACGAGTTGCTCTGCTAGCAAACCGGCCAGTTCGGAGGTGGATAACGAGTCCGCGACGCTGGTCAGGATGGACGGCAGATCGGATTTCGCGGGGTTCTCCGGCCGGGACCCGAGGAGCTGGTCCAGTTCCCGCGAATACCCGGTGAGGACGACGCCGATGAGCACGGCCACGGCCGCCGCCGGAATCAGGACCCGCGGAACGGATCGGACAGAGAGTCCTGCCATCATCCCTGCTCCAGAATCCAGTCCGCCACGGCGGCGAGATCGTCCGCGACAAAGTCCACGGTACCGCGCGATATGGACGAGAGTGCATCCCGGCCGGAACCCGTCTTCACAAGGATGTTCGCGCGGCAGCCGGCGTTGCGCCCGGCATAGACGTCGCTTGTTCGATCGCCGACCATGAAACACGCGGACAGGTCGAGGTTGAGGTCGTCGGCCGCGGCAATCAACATCGCGGGATTGGGTTTGGTCTCCGGCGTGTCGGTTCGATGTTGCGGAAGCACGGCGCCTGGGCTGCCATATCGGCAGTAGACCCCGTCCAGTTCCACGCCGGAAGATCCGAGCAGGGCGGCCATGCGGTCGTTCACGGCGCCTACGGTTTCGGTGGTGACGTAACCCTGGCCTACGGCGGTCTGATTCGAAACAACGACGAGGGCGTAACCCGCACGCATCAATTTCGAAAGGGATTCCGCCGCGCCGGGAAGCAGGCTGAATCCCTCCGGACCGGTGCGATAAGCGGGCTCGGGGCTGATCGTTCCGTCCCGGTCCAGAAACACGGCGCTGCCTTTACCCGCAACCGGCGAACGCAGGTCGTGTTCGGTTTGGGAAATACCGGTCTCATCCAGGGTGTAGATACGAAACGGATGGGGCGGTTCCCCGAACGCGGGGGCATTGGCGAAGTGGACGTGGCCTTCGCGGAAGAGGCTGTCGCCTTTGTGATAGTGTCCGCTCAGCACGAGGCGGACGCGGCTGTCGGCCAGAAGCGCCGCCTTGAGGCTTCCGGCCTCGCGGTAAGCGTGGGGATAGCCGCCCGTACGCCCGGGCGCAACGAGGTAGTGCTGGAGGTGGATCTGCGGGCGCGGATCGTCGTCGTTCAGCGCGGCGAGAAACCGTTCGCGCTGCGCCCCCATGCGCTGTGGAAAGTGGTCTTCCACTTCGTCGTCTAAAAAGATCAGGACCCGATGGACCCCGACATGGAAGTCCACGGGCAGGTCGCCGAAGACGCTGTGAAAGGATCCCGGATGGTCGTGGTTGCCGTAGAGCCAGGCGACCGGACAGGTCAGCGGCGCGAAGCATTCCCGGACAAGATGGAGGTCCCTCACGCTGAGGGCGATAAGTTCCGGATCGTGCATCCCGTAAAAGGGATGGTCCACCAGGTCGCCGGTGACCACGACGAGATCGGGAGATTCCGCGCGAATGCGTTCCACCGCCTGTGATATGAGGCCAGGCATGCGCCGGCTCAGGCGTTGGGATATCGTGGAAGTACCCGGAAGATGATGGCGGAGATGGAAGTCGGAAATGTGGGCGATTTTCATTAAAACGTCCACGGGAAAAAAGTGATCAGGCGTTCGTGAGCCACTCGTGCAACGCGGTTCGGTTGACCTGCCGACGCGAGACCGTCAGGGCTGAACCGGCCTGCGCGGCGCGGTAACACGTGCGAAATTCCTCTACGCGGAAGTCTGTGCCCGCGTTGTGGATATATAGAGGCGCGGGCGCGATCAGCGCGGCGGCCGAGCGAAGGTCACCGGCGGCGCGGATGGCCGGGATGAAGAGGTGTTCGGCCCAATGGGCGTCGTCGCTGGCCCGGAACCGGTTACCGTTTACGACAGTGCGGCCGACACCGGGCGACAGGGCGCGCGCGAACAGGCACCAGAGCCCTGCGGCGCCCATGCCCAGAAGTTGAACGGATGTCACGTCGGTGCGGGACCCGAGATAGGCCAGCGCTGTGAGGATGTCCTGTATTCTGCAGGACGCATCGCCGGGGTTGTAGGTGTGGAAATGGGGCGCATCCGTGTCCCGGCGCCCCGTGTTTGAAGGAGAGGATCCAACGAGGAACGGGCTGATGGTCAGAACCCGGTGGCCCCGCCGGAGCAGGTCGGCGACCACGGGGCCGGGTGCGCCGTTATCGGGGTCGGACAGGGCGTCATTGCCGCCAGGGTGCACCAGGAGCGTGCCCGGAGACTTCTCCAGGCCGTTTCGCGACAGAAACAGCCGCGCGGGAACGCGGTCTCCGAAATCCCGCCGGCCAAGAAGCAGCCGCTGGATGATGTGCCGCCCGTTCCTGGTACGCCCCAGGTCCCTCGCGACAGGCGCCTTCGGGTACGTGGCGGCGATGGCGTGCCGGAGCGCCGGCGCCATCCGCTCCTTGAACCGGCACAGGGAGGCCGGGTTATCCGGCAGTGCGTCTTTCAGGCGCGTCTCGGAACGGGCGATCAGGAATTGCGTGAGCCCGTCGGCATCCAGGGCGTGGGCGGGCGGCTTCCGGTTGTGGAAAACCAGCAGATCCTCGTCGGGTTCCACCGCAAAAGCCCGCTCCTTGAATGGTTCGTCCCTGCCGAGCAGCCACCTGCCGAACCATCCATATACGTATTCACGGCTCTTGCGATTGTAGTTGTGCCCGGCATCGACCTGCGCGGTGGCGACTCTGTCCGCGGCGTTGTACAGGTTGTAGATGTCCCGAATCGCAGGATATTCCAGTTCGGGCGTATTGCACGTCCAGTCGCCGGAGGCGGAGACGAGGAACAGCGGGCGCGGCGCCATTGCGGCCGCGATCTCGACGTTGTTGACGTCCAGGCGGAGATGGGCCTGGTTTTCACAGTTGCAGCCGCCCTGCATGTGGGCCGAAATCATATTGACCGGCGCCGCAACTTTGACCCGGTCGTCCACCGCGGCAAGCATGAAGGTCTGGGTTCCTCCACCCGATGCGCCGGTGCAGCCGATCCGGTCCGGGTCCACGTCCGGAAGGGCCTGAAGGAAGTCGATAACGCGGATGCTGTTCCACAGCTGCAGCCCCATGACGCCGATGCCCCAGAGGTCTTCCACGCGTCCGCCGAATTCCCGATGCTCGATCTGGCTGCTGTCATTATACCCCGCCATGTCGTACGAAAAGACAACATGACCCTGGAGGGCCAGGTTGATACAACGACCCGGTATGGAAGCGAACGCCGTGTCGTCGTTCTCGAGCCGACCGCGACGGCAGTGGCCGTGGGGGCAGGCAACGCCGGGGTGGGGTCCACCATTCGACGGACGATACAGGTTGCCGCACACCAGAAACCCCGGTAGAGACTCTAAGAAGACTTTCTCCACGGAGTAGCCCCCGCGCTCCACGCGTCCGAACACGCGGGGTTCGAGGGGGCTCTTTTCGGGCAATGGGTACAAACCAAGAACAACGAGGATGTGTTTCCTTATATGCGCGGCGCGGGCTTCCCATTCTTCAAGTGACGAACAGGCCGCCAGTGTCCACGGGGTGTGGACGTGACGGGACTCGGCAAGGCGGGCATCGGGCACGGCCTCGGAGATGTAATCTGCAACGGTAGCCACGTAGAGTTTCTCCTGAACGCCTGAAACGCGTGGCGCCTGGACCCTTCAGCGGGAAATTGAAACCGGGAACACCGCGCGTCCATCCGACCAGGCCCGCGGGTGGCGCCCGGACCGTGCGTTTCGATACCGGTTGAGGAAGACGTCCGTGCGGCGATAGATTGCGGGAAAGATAAAGCCCCGGACGGCGAAACGCAAGGTGCATCGCAGCAATGATCCGATACTCAGATCCGGCTGGATTGATACCGTGGAATTCACTATATTGACGCGTTAAAAATAGAGGAACTTTCTCCAAGGGAGGCCACACGATGGACAAGCGGGAGATCAGACACCCGGATAAGCAGGTGGATACAGGGGCGTATTCGGCGGCGGTGGAAGTGGACGGCTGGGTTTACGTGAGTGGGCATGCATCGCTGGATATGGCCACTGGCGACGTAATCGGCAACGATATCGAGACACAGACACGTACGACACTGGAGCATATCCGCAGGGTTCTGCAGGAAGCGGGCTGTTCCATGGACGACGTCGTAAAGTCGACGTGCCACCTGGCGGATATTGGCGATTTCGCGGCATTCAACGGGGCGTATTCGGAGTTCTTCACGGGTGTACGACCGGCCAGGACAACGGTGCAGTCCGTCCTGCCGGGCATCCTGGTGGAAATCGACGTGGTCGCCAGAAAACCGCAACAATAACCCTGAACACCGTACCCTGAACGGCGGTGACAATGGCTGTCACGGAAAACGAGATTGTGTTTTTCAGATACCGCAACCGGTTGATGGCGGGCGTGTGCCTGTCTTCGCGCGGGGGAAAGGTGCGTTTCGCGACAGCGCGGAAGGAAACGGTGAATACGCCGGTTGAGAATGTGTTGCTCCGCACCGGCGAGAGCGCCGGAGACTGGACCGCGGCGGCCCGGTGGATGGCACGTGCTGAAGAGGAGAGCGAAGTCATAAATCTCGAGGATGCGTGGGAACTCGTGCGTGACGACGCGGATGTCTGGACCGTGGATGCATTGGCGGATCTCTATTTCGGAGGGGGCGTAACGCCGGATCAGCGCGCGGCGCTGCTGGTCCATCTCGAGCATAACTGCTATTTCGAGGCGGAGAGACGCGGGGGCGGGTACCGCGCGTTGAGCGACGAGGAAGTTCATGATCGACAGGCCGCTGCCGGCCGTCAGGCGGCGCGCGCCGAGGAAAGGGCGCGGTTTCGGCAGTGGTTCGAGGAGAACCGGGAGGAACCGCCGGAATATGTCTGCCGTTGGGTCGATCGGCTGAAGGATTACGTTTTGTACGGCGACAAGAGTATTCATCTTGGCTGGGTGGAACGCATGGCGGGCGCCAGGGTGGACGCGCGCATCGTCTTCAATCGACTTGTGCGCCACGGCGCCTGGGTTCCGGATGAACATCTGGACCTGATTCGATCCGAGGTGCCCGTCGAATTTCCGGCCGTTGTCAGCAAAGCGGCGGATGCGTTGCGCCTGCCTCCGCTGCTGGACGACGGCCGGCGCAGGGACCTGACGGATCTTGCGGTATACGCGGTCGACGACGCGACAACGACCGACATGGACGATGGCGTGTCGGTCCTGATACGAGCCGACAGGACCATGCAGGTGGGGGTACACATCACCGACGTGGCGGGGTTGATTCCCCTGGATTCCGAACCGGACCGGGAGGCGGCGGCGAGGATTTCCAGTCTTTACTTCCCGGACCGGAAGATTCCCATGTTTCCAGAGACGGTTTCAAGCGATCTGGGCAGTCTGCGACCGGGCGCGCCCCGGCTGGCGCTGAGTCAGCTGTTCGAGGTTTCGGCGGATGGAACGGTGGAAGGCGTTGATATCGTTCCGTCCGTTATACGGTGCCGTGAGAAACTCTCGTATGAGGCCGTGGACGGGATTCTGGAGGATTCGTCCCATTCGCTGTACAACGACTTTTCGGCATTGCACACCGTGGCGGAGTGGCACTGTATCGAGCGACTGCAGAACGGTGCAATCGACGTGGAACATCCGAATCGGCGAATCGGGATAACGGCAGACGGGGAAATCGAGTTTTCGATGCAGGACGGCAGATCCCCCGCCAATTTGCTCGTGAGCGAAATGATGGTGATGGCCAATGTGGCAGTAGCTCGATTTTGCAGGGACCTGAACATTCCGGTGGTGTACCGGACCCAGACGGCGCCGGATCCGGCGGATTTCAGCGACGTGGAGAACGAAGTGTTGCGCCGGTACAACGTGTTGCGCAGAATGCGGCGGGCGTCGATGAGTGTGACGCCGGAATTGCATGGCGGGCTGGGTGTGGAGGCGTACTGCCAGACCTCTTCGCCGCTGCGCCGGTATACGGACCTGGCGGTTCAACGTCAAGTGGCGGCGTATCTGCTGGATCAACCGCTGCCTTATGACGACGAGCGCATCCAGCGTGTGGTTTTCGAGGCCGAGGAACGGATGCGGACGTTGATCCGCATCGAGCGGCAGCGGGAGCGGTACTGGCTGTTCCGCTACCTGCAGGGTCGTATAGGCGACGTGTTCGATGCGGTGGCGCTGGAAGCGCGTGATCGGACACTGAACGTGGAAGTACTGGATTTCGCGTTCCAGACGGAAATCAGGCCGCCCGTGAACGTGCGGCCGGGAGACACCGTGTCCGTCCGATTGGGACGATGCGATCCCTGGCGGGGCGATATTTCCTTTTCTCCGGTATAGTGTCCTTTCCCGGAATTACGTCCCCATGCTTCCGCCTGTCCGGCGGACGCAGGCAGGCATGCGTGAGACAGCACGCACAGGAAGGACGGATCATTCGGATTGCCTATTTGTTTCGTTGATTTCCTTCGAGATGGAAATTTCGAATTTTTGCCGGCGGTCCGATAAATGCTCTGGAGGATTGCCCATTTGTTTCCTTTTTGTATATTACGTTCCGGGGAGGAGATGACGTCTCGATTCCCTGCCGGGCAACGGGTCTGTTGTTTGGAAGTTGTTTTAAAATTCCTGGTGAGTCCCGAGCGCGAGCGAAGAAGTGACGGTCAAGGCGGGAAAATCCGCCCAAGAGAGGCGAGCGAGCGCAGCCTCGACCTCTCAATACAGGTGGGTTTGACCAACGCCGACCGGCGCTTTTGCAGCCGCGCGAAGACCGCTGGGGATTTTAAGACAGCTTCTTATGCGAGGGCATCCATGAAAGACAATATTCTGGTGGTTGAAGACGAAGTCGATATTCAGGAAATCGTCTCTTACAATCTTGAGAAGGCGGGCTTTACGGTTTCCGCCGCCGAAACGGGCGAGGAGGCCCTCGATCAGATTCGGCAGGGGTGTCCGGACCTGGTCGTGCTGGACCTGATGTTGCCGGGAATAGACGGCCTGGAAGTGTGCAGGTTGCTGAAGCAGGATGCGGCCACCCGCGATCTGCCAATTCTGATGCTGACGGCGCGCGCCGAGGAGGTGGACCGCGTCGTAGGGCTCGAACTGGGAGCGGACGACTATGTCGTAAAGCCGTTCTCGCCCCGCGAACTGGTGCTCCGTATCCAGGCCATTCTGAGGCGGCTGCCGGAGGGTCGGGACTCGGCGGCGACCGAGTCCGATCGGGACACGATAAGATTCGGGCCGCTCACGATCGATCGGACCGCCCACCGGGTAACCGTGAGCGGCGATGTGCTGACGTTGACATTCACCGAGTTCAGTTTGCTGGTTACACTGGCCGAGCGCAGGGGACGCGTGCAGTCCAGGGAGGAATTGTTGAATACGGTTTGGGGTTACGACTACGCCGGTTATGGCCGGACCGTGGATACGCATATCCGGCGGTTGAGAGAGAAACTGGGCGGCGCGAGCGAAATGGTGGAGACGGTTCGGGGCGTTGGCTATCGATTCATGGGAGAAAGCTGAGGAAAAGATGTTTACAACGGCGCCCTCACCCGAAAGCCAGGGAATTCCGTCCCGCGCGATCCTGAATTTCCTGCAGCGGATCGACTCCGAGCGAATCTGCATGCACGGGTTCCTGCTGATGCGCCGCAACAGAATCGCCGCTGAGGGATACTGGGCCCCGTGGTCGGCTGAGCGCAAGCACCGGATGTATTCAGTCAGCAAGAGCTTTGTCGCGTTGGCGGTGGGGATGATGATCGACGAAGGCAGGCTCACGCTCGACGATCGGATCGCCGAATACTTCCCGGACAAACTCCCGGAAAAACTCCATCCGTGGCTTGCCGCCTCAACCGTCAGGGACCTCCTGACGATGGCGACCCCCCATTCGAGAAACTCCTATACGCGCAATAATCCGGACTGGGTCCGGACCTTCTTCAACCGGATCCCCTCACATCCTCCTGGAACGATCTTTTCGTACGACACCGCGGCAACCGTCGTGCTCACGGCCACGGTCGAACGGCTTTCCGGCATGCCCTTTCTGGATTACATGCGACCGAAATTTCTGGACCGGATCGGCTTTTCGACCGACGGATGGTGCATCCGGACGCCCGAGGGAGTGTCGTGGGGCGGATCGGGGGTCATCTGTACGCTTCGCGATCTGGCCAGAGTCGCACTCACCTGCATGAACGGGGGCGTTTGGGGCGATGAAAGGGTTCTGCCGGAGGCGTACGTGCGCGCCGCGACCTCCAGCCGGATCGACAACGCCATCCGGGGGAACTGCGGGTACGGGTATCAGATCTGGCGCGATAAAGAGAACGGATTTTCCTTCCGCGGGATGGGCAGTCAGTACGCCATCTGTTTTCCCGACAAGGCGTTTCTGTTCACATGCATCGCCGACACACAGGGAGCACCGGCCGGCAGCGCCATTCCTTCCGTGATGCGGGAGGAACTCTACCCCCACCTTTCAGATGCGCCGCTTCCGGAGAACCGCGAGGCCTACGCGGAACTCTCCGATAAAATCGAGCGGCTGGCAGTCCTGCCGATCCCCGGGGATCCCGACGCAAGGGCGGCTTCGGAAGTCAATGGAGCCTGGTATGCTTTGGAAGACAACCCGATGGGGATCACGCGGATGCGCCTGTCGTTCAAGGAGGATGAGGGCGCCTGGGAGTACACCAACGGTCAGGGCGACAATGTGCTGCGGTTCGGTATCGGACGCGTGCTGCCGGGCAAGTTCCCTCAGCGCGGCTACTTCGGCGAACAGATCGGCTCGGTCCCCGGCATCGAATACGATTGCCTGGCATCGGCCGCGTGGATCGACGCACAGACGCTCAACATGGAAGTCTACATCACGGATATTTACCTGGGAGGGCTCAGGATATCTTTCGCCTTCAAGGGGGAAGAGATCGGCGTCTTTATGACAAAGCAAGCCGAGTGGTTCCTGGATGAATTCAATGGATTCGCCGGAGGAAAGCGCCTCTAAGCTTGCACTGTGTTTGCGCCCGTTAAGGCCTTCGCCCTCTCCCTTCCTGCCGATTGACGCCAAGCCTTAAAATAGTGTCATGACGACTTTGTTTTTCTTATATTTATGACGAGTCAGTACAGACTCTATTTGGATCTCGAAGATGAATTGGCCTGATTGGTGGAATTGGGAACTGGAAATCACCCCGCACGTCGAAAAACGAATGGAGCAGAGAGATTTTACAGAGATTGCTCTGAGAGAGATGTTGAACCGTGCCCGTGGCCTTCGGCCGGATGAATATCACGGCCGATTTGTCGTGGAAAGTCGGTATCATCAGGAGGGTTGGGAGGTTATTGTCGAGCCGGATTTTGAGGAAGAATTGCTGGTGATCGTCACCGCGTATCCAGTCTGCGAGAGCGAAGAGCGATGAGAGATCGATATTTGGAAATTACGTTTCGGAAGGGGCGGCCGCTGGCAGCGTATTTATATTTTCCCCGAAACGTCCGAGCCAGGAGTGTCAGGACTGACAAGATTCGGAAGGGTTTTCTGGTGGATTATGAGGCAGAAGGACACCCGATCGGACTGGAAATCACTGCTCCGACTCATGTGACGTCCGACCAGATCAACGAGGTGTTGAAGGAACTGAACGTTCCCCTGCTTGATCCTGAAGAGTTCGCACCATTACGGGCAGCATAGGCAGGTTTTCAATGGGCGGAAGCATCTAACGACAGTCTTTCAGATCGGGTTGAAGTCCTGCATTCTTGGCTGTTCTTTATCAATGGCCTGTGTCCCATTTTTTTCGAGATGGCACGGGTCATTTTTGTCATTGAAATTGCGGGGAAATAGATGATCCATGGGAGGTATTATTGGCCGGCATTTTCATCTCCAAGGTTACGGTTTTCCATATATTAAAGTCAACAATAGCGTATTAGGACAGTGCGGTCAGGGGGCGTTAGATGCGATTTCATTGGCGGTTGATGTTGATTTGTGTGGCGGTTGTCGCAATGGCCATGGCGGCCGTACATTTGTATTTGACCCATACGATTCGGGATATCCTGCTGGCGCAACGCCGGGATACGCTCACGCAGGAGGTCCGGACGGCCGTCGCCCAATTTGCAGGCCAATGGGCGGAAGCCGCGGCTTCCGGTACCGTGAATGAGATCGTGAACCGGATCGGGCGGCGGTTGGACGTTCGTGCGACGGTTATTGACGGCGACGGGAAGGTGCTGTGGGATTCGGAGGTTCGGGTGGAGGATCTTGCACGGCTGGCGAATCAGGCAGACCGCCCGGAGGTCCGGTCCGCGTGGGAAGGCTCGGTTGGCCGACACCTGCGTTCCGGCGAATCGACGGAACGGGAAATGCAGTTTGTGGCCAAGACCATTCCAGGGCTGCGTGACGGGCGCGTGGTGATGCGGCTGGGCGCACCGCTGAATCACGTGGGACAACTCGAGGATCGCGTCAGTCGCGCGATGTGGGCGGCATCCGCGCTGGGGTTGGCCCTGGCTCTGCTGCTGTCCTACAACGTCTCGCAATATATCTCGCGTCCCATAGAAAAACTGACGCGCGTTGCGCGTTCGGTGGCCGCGGGTAACTTCGATGAGGAGGTGCCGTCCGTTGCTTCTTCCCGGGAATTTAGGGATCTGGCAAGGGCTCTGGATTCAACGCGGCAGCAGGTCCGGGACCGGATTTCGGATATTGTCGGGGAAAAGTCCAGGCTGGAGACGATCCTGTCGGACATTACCGTGGGCATCCTTGTCACGGGGCGCGACGGCCGCGTTCTGCTTACCAATCACACCTTCGAGCAGTTCTTCGGCGTGATGCCGCCCACGGAAGGCCGGCCGCCGGTGGAAATGATCCGTGACGTGCAGGTCCAGGAGGCAATCGAACACACCCTGAGAACCGGCGAAGCCCGAACGCAGGCAATGACAACGTCCGGTCTGCCCGAGCGCCATTTCGACGTGCACGTGGGACCCATTCGCCGGAAGGGCGCGGGAATGGGTGTGGTGGCGGTCTTCTACGATACGACCGAATTGCACCGGCTGGAGCGCGCGCGCAAGGATTTTGTGGCCAATGTATCCCACGAAATACGAACGCCGCTCACGGCCATCAAGGGGTGCGCGGATACGCTGGCCGAGGGCGCGCTTGACGACCGTGCAACCGCCGAGCGGTTCGTGCAAACCATACTCGCGCATTCAGACCGGCTCCAACTGCTGCTGGAAGATCTGCTCGATCTTTCGCGGCTGCAGTCCGACAGGCTGGCGATTGAAAAGGAAGACTTCTCAATCCGAAGGGTGGTGGACCGGGCGTACGATTCAATCCGGCAGCAGGCCGAAGACAAAGGTATTGCGGTTGCGGTTACGGTTCAGGATGAACTGACGGTCCGGGGCGACCCGAAGTTGATTGAGCAGGCCGTGGTCAACCTGCTCGACAATGCCGTGAAATATACACCGCAAAGCGGGCAGGTGCGGGTGGCTGCCAGACGGCTGGGTACGGATGAGGTATTCGCGGGAGAGGATGCGGAGAACACGCCGCGGTTTGTACTGGCGGCGGATGCGGGCTATCCGGATGAGGATTCAAGACCGGTCGCGTCGGGCGAAAGCGTGGCCCTGGAAGTCGTGGATACCGGTATCGGGATCGCTTCGGATTCGCTGCCGCGGGTGTTCGAACGGTTTTACAGGGTGGACAAGGGACGCTCCAGGAGCCTGGGCGGAACCGGTCTGGGGCTTTCGATTGTCCGGCACATCATCGAGGCCCACGGAGAACGGGTATACGTAAAGAGCGTACTCGGCGCCGGGGCGACGTTCGGCTTCACCCTACCGATCGCATAGTCGTACGCCCTGGTTTCACGAAAGAATGGAAGACGGAGGATCGAAAGACTGCCCTCCGTCTTTTTTTTCGGGGATTCAATCGGGTGGAGGGAACGGGCCGTTGGCCGCGAAAAAATCCGGAACGTCGAATTGCTCTCCCCTGGCCAGCCCCATCAGGATCTCCTGTGACGAAATGGCAGTCCGTCCGTTCGAAGCCTCTACACCGCGATGGTCGCCGTCCGGAAGAAGCTCACGTGCCTTGATATTGTCCGCCATGCACGGAGAGAGAATCCGGGACTGGATTCTTCGGATAAGCACCGGGTCTTCAATGGGACAGAGGATTTCCACGCGTCGGCGGAGATTGCGGGGCATCCAGTCCGCGCTGCCGGTGTAAATCTCTGGCTTGGATCCGTTTTCGAACATGTAGATGCGGCTGTGCTCAAGGTAACGCCCGACGATGCTTCTCACGCGGATGCGATCGCTGACTCCGGGAATGCCCGGACGGATAGAGCAGATCCCGCGGACGATCAGGTCGACCTCCACGCCGCTTTGAGACGCTCTGTAGAGCGCTTTCACGACCTTTACATCCTGAAGCGAGTTCATTTTGCAGACAATACGGGCAGGTCGCCCGGCCCTGGCGTGTTCAATCTCCCGATCGATTTTCGCCAGAATGGAGTCCATCATATTGAAGGGCGCAACCAGCAGCTTCTTGACCTCGGGATGGTCGGACTGGGTGGTGAGCAGGTTGAACACCTCGGCCACGTCGCTGGTAATGTCTTCCCGGGCGGTCATCAGACCCAGGTCCGTATACACCCGCGCCGTCGTTGCATTGTAGTTTCCGGTACCAATGTGGGCGTAGCGGCGGAGGCCGCCGGCTTCGCGCCGGACCAGCATGGAGAGCTTGCAATGGGTCTTTAAGCCAACGACGCCATAGGCGACGTACACGCCCGCATCCTGGAGTTGCCGCGCCCATCGGATGTTGGAGGCCTCGTCGAATCGGGCTTTGAGTTCCACAATCACGGTAACCTCTTTGCCCGCCTCCGCGGCTTTCAGCAGAGCATCCATGATGGGAGAGTCTTCGGTTGTGCGATACAGCGTCTGTTTAATGGCCAGTACGTCAGGGTCCCGCGCGGCTGACTGGACAAACTGGATGACCGGCTGGAAAGAGTCGTATGGATGATGCAACAGGATGTCCCGCTGGCGGATTTCGGCGAATAGCTGGTCGAGGTCTTCGGTGAAGGGGTACTCGGCCGGATGGTACGGCGCGTCCTTCAGGTCCGGACGCCGCGTCGCCCCGTAGAGCATCATCAGGCGATTGAGATTGACCGGACCGTTCACCCGGTAAACCTGTTTCTCACTCAGATGATAAATCGCCCGAAGCCGCCGTTCGATCTGCTTCGGCGCCGCCGCGTCGATTTCCAGCCGGACGGTATCGCCCTTGCGCCTGCGTTTGAGTTCGTCCTCAATAGCCAGTAGCAGGTCGTCGGCTTCTTCTTCATCGAGGTAGAGGTCGCTGTTACGCGTGATACGAAAAGCGGCGGTACCCAGGATCTCGTACCCCCTGTACAGCTCCGGGATGTGCGCCCGCACAAGGTCGGCCAGAAATACGTAATCGACGCGCCGGCCCTCGTCTTCCCTGGGCAAGCGGATGAGACGCGGCAACAGGCGCGGAACCGTAACCACGCCGAATAAGGTGTCACCCCTACTGTCCTTGAGCAAAACGGCCAGGCAAAGCGACTTGTTAACCACGCGCGGAATGGGATGGGCCGGGTTGACGGTAAGGGGCGTCAGAACCGGATGGAGTTCCCGCAGCCAGTAGTCCCGGATAAATTCCTGTTCGGCGGGTTCGAGGTCTTGCGACGAACGGATATGCACCTCGGCCTTTTTCAGTGCGGGCAATAGCTCTTCGTTCCAGCAGGCATATTGTTCGTGGACCATGCGGTGGGTTTCAACGGAAACGGCTTCGAACACTTCTTCGGGCAACAGCCCGTCGGGGCCGGCATCGTGTACGCCGGCTTCCATCTGCTGAAGCAATCCTGCGACGCGGATTTCGAAGAACTCGTCCAGGTTGTTGGCGACGATCGCCAGGAATTTCACGCGCTCCAGCAGAGGATTATTCGGGTCCCGGGCTTCTTCGAGGACGCGTTCGTTAAAGCGAAGCCAGGAGATTTCCCTGTTGGTATAGAGCTTTGGATCGTCCAGGTTCATGCCGGGTTTCTCGTGGGTGACCGGAGCCATTGGTAATTGCATTTGGCTCAAGATAAACCGACACAAAGCATGAGTCAATCGGAATCGCGCTTGCAAGTCTTTATGGCGCGGGGGTTTGATGGACTGCGTCATCGCCTGTCAACGTCTCGAAGCCATGGCCCTCAGTTCCTCCCAAAGATCCTGATACGCGTTTGCCGCAGGCGAACCCGGCGCGAAGCATGGCACCGGCTTTCGGTGGATACCCATTTTTTCGACTTCCGACGCGTATGGAATCTGCGTCTCCAGAAACCGGTCTTCCCGATCTCTGCCGGTTGCCAGGTATTCGCTGTGCATGCGTTTCCGTTGCTCGACCATCGTGAAAAACGGGTGGATCCGGGAGACATCCAGGCGTCTGGAATGACAGAACCGCAGCAACTGATCGTAGGCACGCATGGACAACGTGGTCGGGATACACGGTACCAGGACGATGTCAGAGGCGAAAAGCATATTTTCAGACACCTGGCCGATGCCGGGCGGACAGTCGATAAAAATGAAGTCGTACGTCTTGCTATACGGCGCCAGAATGCGATGGAGCCGCTTCGAGGAGCCTTTCAGTTTGCTCAGAATCGTGTCCAGGTTTCTGAACGACAGGTTTGACGGCAGCAGATCCAGGTTTTCGTAGTCGGTACCTCTGATGCGCTTCTCTAGTCTTCGGCCACCGCGGAGGAACTTTCGACCCGGGAGTTTCCTGGAGGGATTGATGCGAAAATAGAACGCGGCCGATCCCTGAGGGTCCAGATCGAACAGAATGGTCCGCGCGCCCGCGCGCGCGGCGAGGTAGGCCAGATTTACCGCCGTGGCTGTCTTTCCCACCCCGCCTTTGATGTTGTACAGAGCGACTGTTGCCATAGAATACGCTCTAAATGGTCAGACGAACAGACGTCGGAACGTGGCGGCGACGTCCGCCTGGTTGAATTGCACAAAAGACTCTGAAAAAGCCGCCCGGACGGTCTGCTGCTCGCGGTAAAGGCAGCCGATCAGACCGCCGATAGCGGCGAAGGTTTCCGGGTGAGTCCCCTCCGCCGGAAACGCTTCCAGGTACGTCTTGAGGTCGGCATGTTGAACGCAGAGGTCGTTGAAGTCGCCCAGGTTGTCCTGCAGGCTTTTCAGGTGCCCGACGATCAGCAGGATCTCTTCCGCGGGGAAAAGCGACGAAAAAAACTCCAGGAGGTAGCGCAGTTTCTTGCACTCAATCCGAAGGCGGTGCAGGCCGGCGTCGGGCGTGGACTCATCGATTGCGGTTCCCAATTCGATCACGCGACCGTATCTCTTTCCGATGAACCTTTTCGCAAGCCCAGCCGCCGGCACATCGGCGTTGTCGGGCGATTCGGACTCCGGCGGGCATGCCAGAAACGCCTCCCAGTCGGCGGCTATTTTCAGGTACATGCCGCCATCCAGGGCGGCGGATAGACGCCGGTGTTCACCCGTACGTTCGTCCCGCAGGGATTCGAAGAGAGAGTCCAGTCGTGGCCGTAGATATCCCGGCAGGAGAAGGCGGTACGCGTCCTGCTTGAGCAAGGCGACGTCCAGGTCGCGCAGGCGGTTGGTGCGTTTGCCCAGAAAGGAAAAGTCCTTCCGGAAGCGGGCGACACGGGCTTCCGGAAAAACGGATTTGATCTGGCCGAGCGCCGACCGTGTACGCCGGATTCCCACCCTGAAATCGTGCAGAAACTCGGTATCGATGTCCTCCTTTATCCCCGCTTCATTGCGTCTTATGGTTCGGAACAGATGCCCCAGAATGCGCCTCGCGGCCTCTGCGCCGGTCAGGTCGGGTTCCAGCGCGATATTGAGTTTGGAGGTATAGTCTCCCGGTTTCCTGCCGGTCGTCCGTATAGCGGCGTGGAACAGGTCTTCTGTTTGGGGTTCGGCGCCCGCTTCGCGCAGGGACCGGTTCAGTCTGCGCAGATGTTTCTCATACCCTCGGACGGGCCGCAGAATGAGCGTGTTGAAAGGTTGATCGGAATCCGCCACCCTGGCCTGTTCGAGCGTTGCGATCAGGACGGTCTTTTCATTCCTGTTGAGGACGCGCATGGTCTGCCGGCGGGTCCTGGCGCGCGCGCGCGGTAACAGCGCCCGTACGCTCAAATGTGCTTGCAGGGTCTTCTTCAACGGACCCTCGGGAAAATCCGCGCCGAATACCGGTTCGGTTCCGCGCGGCAGGCTGAGCGATGCGACGGTTTCACGGTTTGGCAGGCTGTAGAGAAGGTAGCGATCCTGTTCTTTCAACAGTACCAGGTTCCTGTTGAAGAGGCGCCAGTCGAAGGTGTCGAGAAAGGTCTGGACATGCTCTGTATCGCCTATCAGTTTGCAGGTATGGGAACTGGCGGCCTCCTCCCATACGCTGTGTGAATCGACCGATGCCGGCAGGCGCAGTGCACGTACTTTGTTTTTCATCATATGACTTCCGTCAGAGTCCGCCGGGGATATGCGCCGCGGACCTCCTCGTCTGCCCGGACGGACGCGATGTCCGCAGCCTGAAGCTGGAGTACAGGCCCTATAAAAAGAAGGCCGATGCCCAGAGACATCAGCCTGTTTCGAGCTTCGCTGCGAGCATTTGGGTCAGTCGTCATAGCTCAGGAACTTGTACCGGCCGACTCTCCGGATGACCGATCCGAGGATTCGCAGATCCACGTGCCTGCCTTTTTTGGTTTACACTTGCAACAGAGATTAAGATACTTTGCACGGATTTTCTGGAGGCTGGTAAGTGCTTTGCGCCCACCTCGTAATGATACGTCGAATCGGTACAAAAAACAAGAAAGACCGAACAGGCGCTGAAGCATTGACGCTCCGGGCGAGCCTGTCCGGCCTCTGCGAAGCTGTTTTAAAATTTCTGTTGCGTTCCCGAGCGCGAGCGAAAGGGTGTCGGTTATGTGGCGAGACGGGATGAACCGGCGCCTGTCTGCCTGCCTGCGTCCGCCGGACAGGCAGGCAGGCGGAAGAATGGCGCCATATTTCCGGGACAGGACACCATGCCAGGTATCGTAACCTATTCGTCACACAATAGTGACCTGTTCGTCACAGATGCCGAACATATTGTAGCAGTCTTATAGATACAGGAGGTGCCAGGCAGGTGAATTAACCGCCACTATGGGGAGGAGCAATGCTGTTTAAGTGGGCGATCCGGGGAAGCGTCGCGGTGTTGAGTTTTGGGGTTTTCGGCCCCGCCGAAGGCGCCGAAGGCAAGATTGGAGGGCTGGCTTTCGGCGACTGCTATTTCGTCGCCACCGGAGCGAACAAGCATGAAAACGGTTTCAAATTCCGGCGGATATATATGACGTACGACCTGGAATGGAATGACCGCTGGTCCGGACGGGTGCGGTACGAAGCCAACGACTCGGGATTTGGCGTCGAGGACAAGATGCGGCGCCTGGAGCCCTCGCGCCAAAGTCGATCCCGGGATCGCCCGACCGGCGAAATTTCGACTCCCTCTCCTGCTGGCACACAAACGTAACGTTGGCGGTTTACATTGACCTCTGAATTTCTTCAGACAATCACCCTGAAAATCGAGAGGTGTAGACGGATGATTCGAACAGTTGCCGGATTGATATTACTGATACTGGCCGCGGTTCCCGTTCGGTCGCAGACGTTTGAGGTCGACCCGCGGATTCCGGCCTATAATAAGGCGCGGGGGATTTCAGGAAGCGCCAGCAGCATCGGATCGGATACGATGAATAACCTGATGGCGCTGTGGCTGGAGGGTTTTCGCAGATACTACCCGAACGTAAACGTGCAGATCGAAGGAAAGGGGTCCAGCACGGCGCCTCCGGCGCTGATCGAAGGCACGGCCCGGTTCGGTCCGATGTCCCGTTCAATGAAGGCAACGGAGGTTGACAAGTTCGAGAACGCGTTCGGGTACCCGCCCACGCCGCTGAGAACCGCTTTCGATGCGCTGGCGGTTTTTGTGAATAAAGACAATCCTGCTAGAGGCTTGACGCTGGAACAGGTGGATGCGATTTTTTCCAAAACCCGCCGTGGTGGATTTCCTGAAAATATCGTCCGGTGGAGCCAGGTGGGATGGACGGGCGAGGCGGCAAGGGCGTTAATTAGTTTGTACGGTCGAAACTCGGCCTCAGGGACCTATGGCTTTTTCAAAAAAAACGCGCTGTTTAAGGGCGATTTCAAAGATGAAGTGAAGGAACAGCCGGGGTCGGCTTCGGTTGTACAGGGTGTAGCGGAAGACCGGTACGGAATCGGATACAGTGGAATCGGATATAAGACGTCTGACGTGCGCGTGGTGCCGCTTGCGGAGAATCCGGAGGAAGGGTTCAGAGACGCCAGCATGGATAATGTACTTGACGGCTCCTATCCGCTGGGCCGTTTTTTGTTCATCTACATCAACAAAACCCCGGGTAAGCCCCTTGACCCGATGGTGCGCGAATTCTGCAGGTATATTTTCTCGAAAGAGGGTCAGGAAATCGTAATCAAGGATGGATATATGCCTGTGCCCTACGAAGTCGTTGAAGAAGAACTGGCGAAGCTGGCAGCAGCGGGAATTTAGTCTGCTGGCGAACCCCTCCTCATGTCCGGCGGGAGAAACTGCAAGGTTTGGCTATGGCGCAACCGAAGAATACCGATCCAGGAAAACCCCGGTCGCTTCCCGGCATCACGCCCGCGGCACGCACTATGGACCGTCTGGGCCGTTGGGTAATCGCCGTGGGCGGTGTGGGGGTGATCCTGGTGGTACTGGGCATTCTGGCTTTTGTGCTTCGCGAATCCTTTCCCCTTTTCCTGTCTCCCGCGCCGGCGGCGATTGTAAATAGCCACACGCTGCAAGGTAGCGACGGCCAGCGGGCGCTTGCGGCGGGCACCGATCGGTACCGCGATGTCGGATACGTCGTGCGACCGGAGGGAATCGATTTTATCCGATTGATCAATGGAGAAACGATTCGCCGGGAACGTGGCGACGAATTTCGGGGCCGGCACGTGGTATCGGTCCATCCTTCGCTTACGGACGGGCACCTGAGTCTGGGAATGTCGGATGGCCGCATTGCTCTGGCGAAGGTGAATTTTCGGGTGGATTATCCGGACGGCAAGCGCAGGGTCACACCCGAGTTTCAGGTTCTGGATAACATGGCGCTGGACCGGGGAGGCGAACCCATCGCTCAGGTCGCATATGGTTCGGACGGGGCACGGCGCTCCACTGTGGCGGGGATCACTGCGTCCGGCCGGCTACTGGTGGCGGGCAGACAGAAAAAGAGGGGGCTGCTGGGCGCGGGTAAGCAGGAATCATTCGTTTACGAATTGACCGATGCGTTTGACTGCAGGCCAACGGCCGTGCTGGTTAACGGGAACAGTCGTCAACTTCTGGCGGGGACGGACCGTGGAGAGGTGTATTTCTGGGACATATCCGACATCAAGACGCCTCCGACCCTCGTTCAGCGTTTTCGTGCTTCGGACCACGCGATTACAGCCCTTGCGTTTCTGCTTGGCGACGTATCGGTGGTCGTGGGTGACGCCCGTGGACACGTAAGTACGTGGTTTCCCGTGCGCGGACCACGCGGCAATGTCCGCGGGACGTTTCAAAAAATCCACGATTTTCGGCCACATCGCACGGCGGTGAACGCGATTTCCCCGTCTGCGCGTGACAAACAGTTTTTGACCGGCAGCGTCGGTGGACACCTGATGTTGCACCACATGACGTCCGGCCAGACGTTTTTCGAACTGGCGGATGGATCGGAGGTGACCGATCTGACGTTCGCGCCCAAAGCAGACGGGTTCCTGAGCCTTCACGCCGACGGTCGTTTGAACCACTATGAGCTATCCAATCCGCATCCTGAAGTGACACTGAAAACGCTGTTTGGCAAGGTGTGGTACGAAGGATACACCGAACCTGAGTTCGTCTGGCAGTCCACCGGCGGAACCGACGAATTCGAGCCCAAGATGAGCATCATTCCTCTAGCGTATGGCACCGCGAAAGGGACGTTTTATGCAATGTTTTTCGCTCTGCCGCTGGCGGTTCTCGCCGCCATCTACACGTCCGAGTTCGCTCACCCGCGCGTGCGCAACGTGGTGAAACCGACGGTGGAGTTGATGGCATCGCTGCCAAGCGTGATTCTAGGCTTTCTGGGCGGTCTATGGCTGGCGCCGTTGCTGGAACGCCAGGTGGTAGGCGTCTTGCTGCTGCTGCCAACGGTGGCTCTGACCGTTATCACGGCGTCCTGGGTCTGGTCCCGCCTGCCGGGGCGCGTGAAGAACCGGTTGCCGGGACCGGAAGCGTTCTACGTGGCGGTGTCCCTTCTGGGTATCTGGTTGGCGCTGGCGCTCGGGCCGTTGCTGGAGGGCGCATTCTGGGGCGGTAATTTTCCGCGCTGGCTGGCGGATGCCGCCGGCACCCGCTACGACCAGAGGAATTGCCTGGTTGTGGGTTTCGCAATGGGTTTTGCGGTAATCCCGATCATCTATACGATTTGCGAAGACGCGCTCACAAGCGTACCGTCACACCTGAGGGCCGGATCCCTGGCGCTGGGCGCCACGCCGTGGCAGACGGCCGTTCGCGTGGTGCTCCCCACCGCAAGCCCGGGCATTTTTTCGGCGACAATGATCGGATTCGGACGGGCGGTCGGCGAAACGATGATTGTCCTGATGGCCACCGGAAATACGCCCATTATGGACTGGAGTATCTTCAACGGGATGCGCACCCTGTCGGCCAATATTGCCGTGGAAATCCCCGAGGCGCCGCACGAGGGAACGCTCTACCGGGTCCTCTTTCTGACCGGTCTGCTACTTGCAGGAGTGACGTTCATCGTCAACACCCTGGCGGAAATCGTACGGCAGCGGCTTCGGGAGCGGTACAGCCGAATATAGGCCGCTGAGTCGACCGGCTGGCATCCTTCGACAGGCTCAGGAACCAGCGGTTGCGAACTGAGCCGCTCCCTGAGCTTGTCGAAGGGTCGGCGAAGGTCGTTGAAGATTGCTAAAGAGGTTAGGAAACGCGGGCATTTCGACAAGCTCAATGACCACGTTTCATCACGCTAGCCGTCTCGAATCCCGTGGCAAGGAATGCAACGGAGACGACACGATGGATTCTTGTTTTAGTGCCCGGATTGCCCGCATCGTACGTCTGGAGCCAATCGAATGAACGGGTTCTGGAAGTCAGGCCAGGCGTATATCTGGCTCACAGGCGGCGCGCTCGCTTTCTGCGTCCTGATGATCGTAGGGTTGATCGGCCTGGTGATCTACAACGGCCTGGGCTTTTTCTGGCCCGCAAACCTGACCGTGTTTCGTCTCCATGGTCACGGGGTTGCGATGGGTCAGGTCTGGAATCGGCAGGAGATTCCGAACCGGCAAGGGGAATACCGGGTTCAAGTGAAAGTGGCGAACCGGGACGCTTACGGCGCTGACTTCCAATGGATTGACGAGTCACGGATTCTGGATCGAACTTTGCCGGACAGCGCGGTGGTGTTTGAGCGGCGGGAATGGGGACATCTGTACGGTTTCCTGGATGCCGTGTTCGAAGGTGAAGGCAAAGTGGCCGGAAGTGGCCCGGCCGGCTGGACCGCGTTTCAAAAGCAAATGCGGCGAACCGGCGCGGTCCTGGAGAAGGTCCGCGACATTGAGCACAACGCCATTTCCGATCTGAACCGGCGGATCGAGCAGCTACGCCTGAAAAAACGAAAACTTGAACTGGCGGCTGACGCACGGCAGGCGGAGATTTTTCAACTGGACGAGACAAACCGCCAATATTGGACACGTTTTGAATCTCTGGCCGCCGAACTGAAACGCCTCAGGGAAGAGAGCGAAGTACCGCAACTCGAGGTCCGTCTGATCGGCGGGGAGGTGCGGCGGCTCGCGGTGGCGGACGTTGTGCGCGCGTATCGGCCCAACCGGCTGGGCGTCTTCGGCAAGACAGGCGTATACCTGGATCGGGCCTGGGAGTTCCTGTCTGCGGAACCCCGCGAGTCCAACACCGAAGGCGGTGTGTTTCCGGCGATCTTCGGTACGGTAATGATGGTTATTCTGATGAGTCTGGCGGCGGTGCCGTTCGGAATTCTGGCGGCGCTGTATCTGCGTGAATATGCCAGGCAGGGTCCGCTTGTGGGAGCGATCCGGATCGCGGTGAACAATCTCGCTGGAGTGCCCTCAATCGTCTTTGGCATGTTCGGACTCGGATTTTTCGTCTACGGCGTGGGCGGCAGCCTGGACCTTCTCTTTTTCCCGGAGGCGTTACCGGCGCCCACGTTTGGCACCGGCGGCATTCTCTGGGCGTCGTTGACACTTGCGCTGTTGACGGTGCCCGTAATGATCGTGGCCTCGGAGGAGGCCCTGGCGTCTGTGCCCGGCGAGGTACGCGAGGGGTCGCTAGCGCTGGGGGCCACACAGTTTCAGACCATCTGGCGAGTCGTTCTTCCCGCGGCGCTCCCTGGAATTCTCACGGGGATCGTGCTTGTGGTGGCCAGAGGCGCGGGCGAAGTGGCGCCGCTGATGATAACCGGTGTGGTCAAGCTTGCGCCCACGTTGCCCGTGGACGGCGCCTGGCCGTTTTTTCACCTGGAGCGCAAGTTCATGCATCTGGGATTTCATATTTATGACGTGGGTTTCCAGTCTCCCAACGTGGAGGCGGCCCGCCCGATGGTATATACGACAACTCTGTTGCTGATGTTCATCGTACTCGCATTGAACCTGACGGCGATACAGGTCCGGTCCCGTTTGCGGAAGCGTTACCAGAAAATCGGATTCTAGCGCCTTTTCGGCCGATAACAGGATCGCTGAAATACGACAATTCAATCGTCTTTGAGCGGCTTTTCCACTGAGGAGTCATACAGGATGGGCGCGGAAACCGCGACGCCGGAACGTCCCGTAGTCGAAGTTGAAGCGTTGAGCCTGCATTACGGCGAAGCGCAGGCCCTGTACGATATCAGTCTGAACATACCTCGACACAACGTCACCGCGTTTATCGGGCCGTCGGGTTGCGGGAAGTCGACACTGCTCCGATGTATGAACCGATTGAACGATTTGATCGACTCGGTGAGGATTCAAGGCGGGGTCCGGATCGAAGGCGAGGACATTTATGCCCACGGATATGATGTAATTTCACTCAGGCGGCTGGTGGGGATGGTGTTTCAGAATTCGAATCCCTTTCCCAAATCGATCTTCGAAAACGTGGTGTACGGGTTACGGATTGCCGGGGAGAACCGGCGTGCCGTTCTGGATGGGGTGGCCGAGCGAAGCCTTCGGGCGGCGGCGCTTTGGGACGAGGTCAAGGATCGTCTTGAAGCGTCCGCGCTGGGACTCTCCGGTGGGCAGCAGCAGCGGCTCTGTATCGCACGGGCGATTGCGGTGGAACCTTCGGTGATTCTGATGGATGAGCCCTGTTCCGCTCTTGATCCGATTGCCACGGGTCATATTGAGGAGACGATCAATGAGTTGAAGAACCGGTATACCATTGCAATTGTTACCCACAATCTGCAGCAGGCTTCCCGAATATCGGACTGGACGGCTTTCTTTTATCTGGGAAAGCTGGTGGAGCATTCACGAACCGAGGAGATGTTCACAAACCCGAGGTTGAAACAGACTGAGGATTACGTAACGGGCAGGTTTGGATAGGCGGAACACCGCGCCGCCGATGTGCGGATTTTATCGAATGGGATAAAGAATGGAACGGACATTGGATCAACGGTTGGAACATCTGAAAAGCGAGTTGCTGAAGATGGGTGGGGCGGTGGAGGAATCCATCGCCCAGGCCGTGAAGTGTCTGGTGGACCGGGACAACGATCTGGCAGGAACCGTGATTTCCGGCGGGAAAACAATCGACGAGTGGGAAGTAAATATCGAGGACGAGTGTCTGAAGCTGCTGGCGGTGAGCCAACCGGTGGCCGGCGATTTGCGCTTGATCGCAACCGTGTTGAAGATCAACTACGACCTGGAACGGATCAACGATCAGGCGGTGAATATCGCGGAGCGGGCGCTTGTTTTGAACCGGGCCTCCCTGTTGAAGCCGCTTATCGATATCCCCAGAATGGCGGAACTCGCCCGGGGCATGGTCAAGGACGCGCTGGACGCGATTGTAAACCGAAACGTGGACCTGGCAAACGACGTTCGCCGTCGCGATGACGTCGTGGATGCATTGAGGGATCAGATTTTCAGGGAGTTGCTCACGTACCTGCACTATCGGGCCGAGGCGGATGCGGTTGATCGTGCGATTCACCTGATTCTGGTCTCCCGTCATCTGGAACGGATGGGCGACCATGCCTCCAATATCGCCGAGAATGTGGTGTACCTCGTGCAGGGACGGATCGTGCGCCACCAGAAGGAGAATATCGGGGAAGAGTAGAAGAATACGGATGGATCCGAGAGCAGGAATAACCTCGGTTCCCTGACGGTGCCCGTGAATGTCCGCGACATCCGGATTGATGACCGCATGCCTGGGAAAAGGGTGCGGTTTTCTATGTATGGCACAGGCCCGCATGGGCGCGAAAAAGGGCTTGTTATGCGGTTCCAAACCCGTATATTTAGACGATCGGGCTCATTTTTCGGGAGGGTTTCTTCTCGGTGGCGAGCGATCATACCGCGCATCACGTCGACGGCGCCCGCTTCTGCGAACGATGCAGCGCGGCGCTGGTACAAAAAAGGGTCGAAGGCCATAACCGCCCCGTTTGCCCGGCATGTGAGTTCGTGGTCTACCTGGATCCGAAAGTGGCGGCCGGCGTGATCGTTACGCTGAACGAACAGGTCGTGCTCCTGAAGCGGGGCATCGAACCCGGGATGGGAAAGTGGGTCTTTCCGGGCGGATACGTCGACCGTGGCGAACAGGTGGAAGCCGCGGCGTCGCGTGAAGCGAGGGAAGAGGTGGGGTTGGAGGTCGAGATTGAAGATCTGCTGGGCGTCTATTCATACCCGAACGTACCGACGGTCCTGGTCGTGTACACGGGCACGGTGGTCGGAGGCAATCTGACGGGGAACTTCGAGGCGCTGGAGGTTCGGACCTACCCTCCAGGCCGGATTCCCTGGTCTGAACTGGCATTTCGCAGTACGGTCGAGGCGCTTCGCGCGTGGGTTGAGAGGTATGCCCGCCCCGACCGTTCAACGGGTCGGTCCCTCGGCTGAGAAAGGGGAGATACGGGTCGGATGTTAAAGTCAATCGAGGAAGTCGAGGAGCGTTTTGGTGGTGAGGGGTATATCGCGGATCGGACCCTGGCGACAACGGTCTACCTGGCCGTGGCGCTGGACAAACCGATATTTCTGGAGGGCGAGCCGGGCGTAGGCAAGACAGAGGTTGCCAAGGTGATGGCGCAGATCCTGGAAACGGATCTGATCCGGCTGCAGTGTTACGAAGGCCTGGACGCCAATACGGCGTTGTACGAGTGGAACTATCCCAGGCAGATGCTGGAGATGCGGTTGGAAGAGGCCAGGGGCATAGAAAAGCAGGAGATCGGCCGCAATATATTCAGCGAGGAATTTCTGCTGAAACGGCCGCTTCTGAAGGCCATTCAGGGCAGTGGCAACAACCCGCCGGTGCTGTTGATCGACGAGGTGGACCGGTCCGACGAAGAGTTCGAGGCCTTTCTTCTGGAAGTCCTTTCGGATTTCCAGATTACCATCCCCGAAATTGGAACGATTTCCGCTCAGAAGGTTCCTTTTGTGGTGCTCACGTCGAACCGCACGCGGGAGTTGCACGATGCCCTCAAACGACGCTGCCTTTACCTGTGGATCGACTATCCTACGTTCATGAAAGAAATGGACATCGTCGCGTCGCGGGTTCCAAATATTCAGGCGGGGCTGGCGCAGCAGGTGTGCGGGTTCATGCAACTGATGCGCACACGCGATTTTTACAAGCGGCCGGGCGTCGCTGAAACCATCGATTGGGCGCTGGCATTGATGCATATGGAAATTGATGAACTCGATTCCGACACCGTGAACGCCACACTGGGCTGCGTGCTGAAGTACAAGGAGGATATCGAGAAACTCCAGGAGGATGGCCTGCCTCAGATCATCGAAAAGGCACGGGCGCTGAAGGATCGGGCGGTGCGGCTGAAGAATTGACGACAAGACAGAACCACAGACGTTCCTACGGGTTGGATCGCATGAATAGAGCAAGGGTTGAAGACAGGAGCTTGATGGGCCGGGTGGTGGCGTTTTCACGGGCATTGCACAGGGCCGGCGTGGAAGTGAATTCCGGCAATCTGATTGACTTCTGCCAGAGTTTCGGGTTCATCGATATCGGCAGACGCGGGGATTTCTATGCGGCCGCGCGTGCCACACTGGTTTCCCGTTTCGACGATCTGGAGACGTTCGACCGGGTATTTCATGCGTTCTGGAGTTCCCCGGTTCAGACCATGGATATGGAGGTCACCGACGAAGACGCCGACGATCAGAACCTCGAAGTGTCGGACCAGCTCGACGAGCCCGTCGATACGGTGACAGAGGAAGAAGACGACGCGGACGGTGAAGGGGATTCGGACGAGGTGGGGTACAGCCCCGAGGAAGCGTTGATGCGCAAGGATCTGGCCGCCATGAGCGATAAGGAGATTGAGCGTGCCCGGCAGGTCATCGCGCAGATCGTGGACATCATCGCCAACAGGCGCAGCCGGCGGAGGGAGCCGCAGAAGCGGGGCGCGGAGATCGACTTCCGCAGAACCTGGCGGCGAAACGCGCTCTACGGGCGTGACGGCGTGGCCCTGGCCAGGCGCCGGCGCCGGATCAAGAAAACGAAGCTGATGCTGCTGTGCGACGTGAGCGGATCGATGGACTGCTACAGCCAGTTTCTGATTCAGTTCATCTACGCGCTGAAACGGGAAATTCGCGACGTGGAGGTAGGGGTGTTCTCCACGCGGATGACCCCGATCTCCAGGCTGCTGAAGAACAAGAGCGTGGAGGAATCGCTCCAGGAAGTGGCGGATACGGTGCACGACTGGGCCGGGGGAACGGATATCGGCGGCTGCCTGAGAGAGTTCAACGACCGGTTTGCCAGGGAGATGCTGAAGTCAAAAACAGTGATGATTATTGTAAGCGACGGGTGGGACCGCGGCGACGCGGAACTCATGCGGCGGGAGATGGAGCGGTTGCGCAGGCGGGTACACAAACTGATGTGGCTGAACCCCCTGCTGGGAAGCCCGGGGTATCAGCCGCTTTGTCTGGGGATGAAAACGGCCTTGCCCTACCTGGATCATTTCATGGCGGCGCACAACCTCGAAAGTCTCGTGCAACTGGCGAAAACGTTGCGTTCGGTCTGGAGATGAGACCGCCGCGGATAGAGAACACGGGATCTTTTTCCGTCATCCGAAATTGAGAAGCTGTCTTAAAATCCCCAGCGGTCTTCGCGCGGCTGCAAAAGCGCCGGTCGGCGTTGGTCAAATCCACCCGTATCTTTAGTCGAGGCTGCGCGCCCCTCGCCTCTCATAGGCGGATTCTCCCGTCGGCGCTGCGCGCCCCTCGCGCCTCATAACCGAACTTTTTCGCTCGCGCTCGGGAACTCACCGGGAATTTTAAAACACCTTCTTTGAAGGGGGTGGTTCTGATGAAAGACATATTCTCAGAAGCCCTGGACCTGATTTCTTCGGGACAGAATGCGGCGATGTCGACCATCGTGTCCAGCAAGGGGTCGTTGCCGATGAGCAAGAAGGCAAAGATGCTGGTGCGACCCGACGGGCAGATTGTGGGGACGGTGGGTGGCGGCTGCCTCGAGGCGGATGTGTGGGCCGAAGCCCGGGAGGTGATGGAATCGGGTTTACCGACGCTTCAGCGTTTTATTTTGACCGAAGAACACGCGGGCGAGAACGGATTGAACTGCGGTGGTAACGTGGAAATCTTCACGGAGCCCTTATACAAGGGGCGGTCCGAAGACGTGCTGGAAAACGTCGCGGAGGTCCGGAAGGCGAGGGACTCGGGGGTGCTGGCCACTCTCGTGTCCGGAGGGGACCCCGCGAAATGGAGCGCCAAGCTGCTGGTGCGGGCAGACGGAACCACCGTGGGGTCGCTGGGCTGGGCAGAGGCCGACGCGGCGATCCTTAGCGAAGTGGCTGAAATGGAAACGATTCCGGAGAATTTGCTGGAGGTGATGTCGCTGGACGTGAGCGATTCTGAGGGCCCGCTGAAGATCTTTATGGAGTCGATTTGTCCGGAGCCGACGCTCTATCTGTTCGGCGGCGGGCACGTTTCGTTCGCCATTGCGCGGGTCGCGGCCACGGTGGGCTTTCGTATTGTGGTGATCGACGACCGGCCGATGTTCGCCAACAAAGAGCGGTTTCCGATGGCGGACGAGACGCTCACGCTGGAGATGGAAACGGCGCTCGAACACCTTGAGATCGACGACCTGTCCTATATTGTGGCGGTTACCCGAGGGCATCAGCACGATAAGCCGGTGGTGGAACAGGCGGTATGGACAAACGCGGCCTATATCGGCATGATCGGAAGCAGGCGCAAGATTGCGTTGATGTGGAAGGAACTGGAGGCAAAGGGAATAAGCCGGCATCGCCTGGAAGAAATACATGCGCCCATCGGACTGGACATTGGCGCGGATTCCCCGGAGGAGATCGCCATAAGCGTGGTCTCCGAACTGATCCAGGCGCGCCGTTCCGGGGGCAAACCCTCGCACGGGGCCAGGTCACTGGCCGGAGCCCGCGCGGCATCCTGATCGGGCGACGTAAGTAGTGGTTGGTGGTCAGCGAAAGCTTTTTTTAGCGACAGGGCCTTCGCGATTCCATTCGCCGATGTCCGCGCACACGTTTGTATCTGTAGGGGCAACCCTTGTGGTTGCCCGTTCTCTCCAAGAGGTGAATTCGGCCGCCCGGGTTGGCGCATCACGCCAACATTCCGGGTGGTCTGTTTTTTTGTGTTTGCCATATATTATTATAAAACAATAATTTAATTTCATATATAACTGTTGGCGCGGCGTTTGCTTACTCCATGTGCAGGATGTAGAACGCACATCTGCGGAAAGAAACATCTCACCCGTTTGTGAAAGGAGACCCAAATGGCCGCGGGCACATTGTCGCGGGTTGCGAATATCATTCGGGCGGACATGGACGATCTGCTGTGCCGGATGGAAGATCCGGACAAAATGGCGCGTCTGATGATGACGGAAATGGAGAACGCCGTGAACGATGCCGTTGCCGCTGTGGCGGACGCCATGGCCGGCCAGCGGCTGCTGGAACGCCGGGTGAAGGCGCGGCGGGCGGATGCGGCGGCCTGGGACGGGACGGCCGAGCGGGCCGTCTCACGGGGCGACGACGACCTCGCCCGCCTGGCGCTGGAGCGGAAGGCCGCGATAGAAGCGGAAGCCGAGGGGCTTGAGAAGGCGCTGGACGAAGCGGGGAAGGTGACCGCGCAACTCGAGCGGCAATGCGCGCGCCTGAAGGACCGGTTCCAGGAGGCGCGGGCGCGGCAGAGAACCCTTGTCGCCAGAAGCCGCGCGGCCGGGAGTTGCGTTTCAGCCGCAGGTTCTCCCGCTCGGATTCGCGAAGAGGCGTTCGAGCGGTTCGACGCGTTCTGCCAGCGGGTTGACCACGAGGAAGCCGTTGCCGAGGTTTACGAGGAAATCGCCGGCAACACCCCGGACGTGGACGATCGCCTGGAGAAAATGGCGCGGAAGGAGCGGATTGACACGCAGTTGCGAGAGCTGAAACAGAAGCTGGCCGATGCGAAATCGGAACAGGATCAAAAATAGGCTTAGCGGACAGGCGGGCGACCCATGGGTCGCCCCTACGAAAATCAGGCATCCGCGAATTGATATCACAAGGCCGTATCACAGACCGCTTTTTGTTGTAAGCTGATAGCTGACAGCTTTCTTACCTGGAGGGAGAAATGCTGGTAAAATTCCTTGGACTTTGCCTTTTGGCTGCCGGCGGACTCGCTGCATTAATTATGCTGGGTGGACTCATCGGATTCACGCTGGGGCTGATCTGGCTCGTCATCAAGTTCGCCGTACCGCTGTTGTTGATCTACGCAGGATACCGGTTGCTGGTTCGCGACAAGCATCGAATCGCCTATTGAGACCGGGATAAATTCGGCCGGTCCTGAGCCTTTTCCCTCGTGCGACCTCTCCCCCCGGCCCCTCTCCTAAAGGAAAGGGGGAGCAGAAGGAAACCCCCTCAGTAGGCGACAGTTCCCCCCTTCCTTCAGGAAGGGGGATAGGGGGTAGGTCGCGCCGAATCGCACGTTTTTCCCTTCGAGCGCACGGTCCGGGCGGAACGCAGTTCCAGAGGGTGATTTTCCGCAGACAATCGACCCGGTAAGACCCTTCGGGTAATCCGTGAGAGGACATGCCCACGGAAAATTTCCCTACGGAGCTGTGCCCTTCCTTACCATACACGGCATCGGAGGAAATTTCTCAGGTCGATTCTTCCTTTTGGATATCCCAAAAAACCGTTGGTACCGATGCTGAAGTTACGTATTTTAATGCATCGAGTTCCGGCGGTTTTTTTTATTGGAATTCGGCACAATGGCAAACGCACGTTGGTTCTCTTGTTGCGTATATTCGGTGCAGGTCTGTCAGAAAATTGGCGGATTTGCACAACTTGGCGCAATAAAAAAACGGACCTTCTCAGGTCCGGTTCCTGATTCGATACTTGATTTCACCAGCTATTTTGGATTCCGCTTTATTCTTCAAATATTCATACACGTCGTTTCGTTTGCCGGCAGCAAGCAATTCAATGGTGTTGTCATCGTGTTCTCGAAATGCCAAACGATACGATCTGTCAATCCGCACCGTGGAACAACGACAATCCTTGATATTTCTTCTCTTTCTGCCTCTGCCCAATGAGTTATCTTCCAGCTCGAAAACAACCCTTTCGAATTTCCTCTTTATTCGCTCCGGTAGACGATTGTACGTCTTCTTGAAATAATTACTATAATCTCTAAATGCCTTCTTTTTCTGCTCATTCTCCATACACGATTTAACTCCGCAGCGCTGCGAGAAGATCCTCTGCCGATTCGTAAACCTTTCCTGACGTCGGCTGTCTCTCACTGTGGAGAATCATGAATTTCCAACGAATTTCTTGTAGCATGGCAATAATGTCATATAGATGATCAACCACTATGTTAATCTTCAAGTATGTAGCAGGAATATCCTGGTGTCGCTCCGCAATCGAGGAATATCGTTCCCATAGAGCCTTAGTCTTATCTTCGAAATTTTCAATTTGCTCTATTGTTGCCTCCGCCCCTTCTTTCATGCATAATTTCAGGTAATCATCCGGATTCTTTTCGAGTCTCTCCAGGACGTTATTCAACTTTGCGATCTCTGCAATCGCAAACTCGTTGGTCTCGTCAGCGACGCGATTCAACAGAACAAGGCGGTCTTTTATTGCTATCTCATCCTTCTTCTCGGCATCGCTTGTTTCCAGGGGATCGGACCGAGATATATTCAATGAGGTAGCGTAATGTTTTTCAATGCGTTTCTGAATGTCTCTAACCGGCATATCCAGAAGCAACTCGCCCATCACATGTCTCCTTCCGCGAGTAAAGAAGCGCGCTTCGGTACGCTGTGCATACTCATATACCGTACCTGTCGTACCATGTCAAGCAGAAATACAGATTGCCATGTAACTGATTTGTGCGTTGGCGTTGAGTACCGGCTCCTGGTTGTTGTTGAATAGTGCATGCTGTACTGAACAAAAGCCCGACGCTATCACCCGAAAAAAACATTCAATATGTAGCACCACACCTGTCCAAAATCGGCTGCGTTCTTGGACAGCAGTGACATAAGGTTTAAAAGCTTTTTCCGTGAACGGCTGAATAGCTACGAAAAACGCCAATATTTCATACGGACTGCAGGCGTTTCTTCACCCACCGGTTGGCTTCCAGTCCTTCTGTGCTTTCTGTGCTTTTTGTGGCTATTGTCCCGCTCTACCGGTTTGGCGCGAAAAAACAGTTGCCACAAAAGGCACAAAAACACAAAAGGTCACACCTGTCCAAAATCGGCTGCGTTCTTGGACAGCGGTGGCCTAAAGAAGGTGACCTGTATTGGCGCTACGTAACGACTTTCAAGAAAACCAGGTACTTACGCGTCCAAAATCGTCTTTTCCAAATTATCTTTGACAGCAGTGAGGTAGCACAAAATAAGAGGTGTATAACGTGGTATGCATTGTCCTTTTCAAAACGACGGAACGGCTTTTCCATTCGAGGAGACAGGAATGTCGGTGGAGGCAAAACAAAGCCCGGCGACTCCGGACGACGTGGCATTTTACCAGGAAAACGGATTTATCAGGTATCCCGAGTTTTTTTCCGGAGAAGAGGTGTCAGCGCTGAGGGAGGCCATCGACCGGGCCATCGAAGCCAACAGGGAGCGGATTATTGGCGCCCCCGGCGGCGGCAGGACTTCCGAGGCGTACGAGATGGTCTTTAACCAGATGGTAAACCTCTGGACGGATTTCCCGGACGTGAAAACATTTTCGTTCAACCACGCCCTGGCCGAAACCGCGCGGCGACTCACGGGCTGCCGCCACGTGCGGATCTATCACGATCACGCCATGGTCAAACCGGGCGGGGCCGGCAGCCGCGCGACCAACTGGCATCAGGATTTGCCCTACTGGCCCATGGAGCCGGACGGGGCGCTCTCGGCCTGGGTGGCGGTGGACGACGTGACGGTCGAGAATGGCTGCCTCCACTTCGTGCCGGGCTCGCACAAGCTGGGTCCGCAGGAACCGATCGCGCTCGGGGTGGCGGGCGAAAGCATCGTCGACAAGATGGCGCAAGAGGGGCACGACGTGGCGGAACCCGTTGCAATGGAGATGGCCGCTGGCGGGGTGACCTTTCATCACGGCTGCAATTTTCATCACGCGGGCCCCAATCTGACCGATCGGCCGCGCCGGGCATTCGCTATAATTTATATTCCGGACACCGTCCGTTTCACGGGCGGAAAGGAAGCCGCCGGGGCCGGCGACGAGATGTCGGCCGGCGGGCCGTGGGAACACCCGCTGCATCCGGTCCTCGCGGGTTCCCCGTAGCCGGACTCATCTGATTTCTGACCCTGAAGGGACACAGACCGATGTTGACCGACGCACAGATCTCCGATTTTCACGGGCGGGGGTTCCTCAACGGCGGACGCCTGCTGGACGACGGACAGGTGGAAACGCTTCGACGTGAACTGGATCGGGTGATTGCCGAACGGGACCGGCCGGACGTGCCGCAGCCGGTCCACCTGCGGAACCTGAACCGGAACCCGGATACGCCGGTGTGGCAAATTGTCAATATCTGGGCCGCGAGCGCCCCGTTTCTCGAGCTGACGGGTATGCGCAAGGTCGTGGAGGAAGTGGCGCAACTGACCCGGGCGAAACGGTTACGCGTGTGGCACGATCAGATCCAGTACAAGCCCGCTGAACGGGGCGGTGTCACCATGTGGCATCAGGATGCGCCGCTATGGCCAATAATCGAACCGATGACGGAGGTGAGCGCGTGGGTGGCGCTGGACGACGTGGACGAGGCGAACGGATGTATGAGTATGGTACCGGGATCCCACCTGTGGGGAAATCAGATCGACTTCATACGGTCGGTCAAGAACTACGAGGACATGCCCCCGGAGTGGAACGGGCGTTGCGTGGAAATCGTCCGGTGTCCGGTAGAGAAGGGCGAGGTGCACTACCACCACGCGCTGACCTGGCACGGGTCGCACGCCAACACGAGCAACCGCCCGCGGCGGGCTATTGCCATCCACTATATGACCCACGAGACGCGGTACGTGGCCGCCGGACAACACGTCATGAAACCGTTCGTGGAGGTGCCGGACGGGGCGCTGATGGAGGGGGAACACTTCCCGGAGGTCTGGCCGTAGTTCGGCGGCGTCGGATTTAATTAGCCGGTGCCCTGAGCTTTTACCCTGAGCTTGTCGAAGGGTCGGCGAAGGGATCGAAATACGTCGCATTAACGATAGGTTTTGACAATGCACCTCGACGACCGCCTCGTCGAAGCGGCTGTTTCACAAGCAGAACGCCGGTTTCCAAATGGCCGCCGTGGAGCAGCCGCGCTCTATTTGTCCGACGGACGCATCCTCACCAGCGTCGCTTTCGACAGTCCAAACGATAAAGTGAATCTATGTCACGAAACAGGCGCAATCTGTGAAGCAAATCGTCTGAACCTGTCGGTAACCGCTTCGGTCTGCGTCGACAGACAATCGGAGAGCGATCCGTTCTACATCCTCACGCCGTGCGGCGTCTGCCAGGAACGCCTGGCGTTGTGGGGGCTCGACGTCGAAGTCGCCGTTCCAATGCCCGGCGCGCCTCACAAATGGCAGGCCATGAAACATCGGGACGTCCAGCCGTACTATTGGAGGAATGGGTTTGGTTAAGCCACGTGGCAGGTTTTACAGATCCGAAGCTCCAATCGAAAAAGCCCAACGGTATGGTGGCGGCCGTTGGGCTTCTTTGTATATGTCGATTTGCGAACCGTTTGGGTTTGCCGGGAATTCCAATTGTCGTCGGACCGGAATTTCAAAATGTCGCTAATCGGATTGACGAGAAGAGAAGGCGAACCGTCAGGTGCCTACAGATTTGGGGTCGATTATCCGATGATCGAACAGCCTTGAACGATCATGGCCGGAAGGTTTTCAAGTCGAGTTCACTGATTGCGCGGTAGTGTTTGCGGTTGGCGGTGCAAAGTGTCAGATGACGTTCAACGGCAGTTGCCGTAATCAGGGCATCCGCCAGAGACAGTGCCGTCTTGAGCGTATATTCCTCCATATATACGGATGCTCTGTGACCGATGACTTCCGTGAGAGGCAAGGTCTGAAAGGCGTGATCTTTGAGGAAATACTTGATTTCCCTTAATTCCTGTCGGCTTCTCGCACCCTGAATCAGTTCCGCATACGTAACGAGCGATATCTGTCGGTCATCGTGCCTTTCTACAAGTTGAGCAGCCCCTTCATGGCCCCTGAAAACCCAGATCAAGACATCGGTATCAAAGATCATCCAGGCGGCCTTTTCTCAGATTGCGAACGAACGCGTCCACGTCCGCCATATCTTTCCTGTCACGCCACATCCCGAACGCGGTATGGTCCGTTACTGATTTTTCCGTTCGCTGAAGGCTGGGTAACAGGATAGCCTTTTCCTTGCCTCGATAATAGATGGTAACCGATTCGTTTCGGTCGAGCGCGAGCAATACGTCTTTCATGCGTCGTCTCAAGTCGAGAATGGTTGCTTTCATAATTCCTCCTTGAAGTGCACACTTAATATGTGCAATTAAGGGAAGGATGTCAAGCTGCAAATTGGTTCAGGCACCGATATTGGGGTTTCTCCGTGCCAGACCCCATGGCCGCGCTGTGGAACGTACTCGTTGGACCTCACGACACTTCACCACCTATCGGAGTTCCAGTATCCACTTCACCGTGTATGTTGTCCTCGGTCACACGGGCCAAAAGGTCATCGAGATTCAAGTCGGACGGCCTCACAGGTTCAATGACCGGTTTCTTTCCTCGCAGCGATAATTCCACCGGAAAACTTGGTTTCATGCGGGTCAATTGATGTGGTTCAGGCGCCGCAGCAGGATTCGTCGGGGGTGCCGTGCAGGGTTTGGCGCGTGGTTCGGGCGATGCGGTCGACTTCGGCGTCGCTCAGCGCGGTCACGTACGTTTCCGTTGGCTTGCGCACGACGGTATAGATCCGGTTATTCTTGAGTTGTCCATCATCGTTCGGATTGCCGGTAATAAAGCAAATGGGCGAGGATAACGTCGATTAACAGGTTTTTCGTCAATTCCAATGACTTAGTTCGTGCAGTGCGGGCATCAGATAGGCGATGACGATGCTGACCACCAGGCCGAAAGTAATCTTTCCAAAGTCAGAAAACACCAGCCGCAACACTTCCTGACGGCTGCGGTGCCTCTCATTCCAAACGACGGCAATCTCGCGTCCGGCCAGCAGACCAACGAAAACCCAGGTCGTGCTCATCGGGAGATGGCTGACCTCCTTGAACAGGTAAAGCACGATCCCGTAAATCAGATCTACGAACGTCGCCGAACGGATATCAGTGGTATTTGTCTTCGTCAGCACCACCTTCTGGATCGCACCGCCATGGTTGTAAAAGATAACGGCTTGCATAGCCAGCATCATCGCGATGGACGCGATAAACCAGCCCATGGATACGTCTGGCGTGCGACTGATCGGATTGCGCGGCAGGAAGACATAGATATTGGCCAGATCCTGTATCAGCCACTGGCTCCAGAGAAAACCGGTCGAGCACCACTGCGCAACCACCCACCACGAGTTTGTTGGGCCCTCAGTTTTCCTGAAGCGTGACTCCAGTACCCTCGTGACCCACCTGTAAATGAGAACGGCAGCCACGAAGGCCGTCGCATACCCCATCAACGACTTGATGAGCATGCTCGGCAGTGCCTTCGGTGCAAACACCGTCAGAGTCAGGAATGTGGTACTGACTGGAATACCCCCGCGGGTCAGCAAGAGCAGTACGAAAGGCGGGACACAGTAAACCCAGCTGAAGTGATCTGGCACTTGAATCGACTGAAGTCTGCCATAGGAGACATCGCCGTCATAGACCACCCACCCATATACGAGGACGACAGTCAGTATGCCGCCGGTAAAGAGCCATAGCACCCACCATGGGCGGCGAGAGTTGGAACTGAGAAATGTCCCCAAAGTCTGGATTGCGTCGTTACCGACAATGGAATACGCCCCGAGCGAGAAGCCGATAACCATTAAAACTTCCAGACTCATAGAGAATCCTCTCCAGGCAAAGTTGTGTTATGGCGATGGTCTGTGGCGATGCCGTTTCGCCGGAAGGTAGAAAAACCTGATCACAGAACAGTCGATTGGACGCTGGGAAACCGAGGGCCGGGCGTTGCGTCGCCGGGTAGGACAACAGGCAAAAAAAAACCCCGACGCGGTTCCGGAGTAACGTTCCTGTTCTTCGGTTATTCGTGTCCTGTTTCAAATGACGTTTTCCGAATCGTCAACTCACGCTTTCCTCTCCCCCCAATTATACTACATAAAACCCGATGTCAAACTTTAAATTGGATTCAGGCCCGATCCGGATGGTGAGAAATCCGGGAATGGGAAGGGTTGATCTGCGGTACCTTATGACTCTGTTGGTTTTCCATCACGACCCATATTCCCGTGCCAGGAGCGTACCAACTCTCTGTAAAACCGCATCCACTATCTCTGTAGGCAATGGACGAATCAAACCTGCGTTTCTCGCCCGCCAGTCCAGGCTCTTGACCTGATCTGACAGAATAACACCCGTCACATCCAAACCCGGTGGGATGGCGACCTCAAAGGGATACCCCTTCACCTGATTGGTAATTGGACAGAGTATTGCCAGACGGGTCTTGCTATTGTAAGCCCCGTTTGAGAGTACAACAGCGGGGCGACGTCCTCCTTGCTCATGTCCTGCCTGTGGATGGAAGTCAATCCAGACCGCATCGCCGCATTGTGGTACGTACTCGCTCGACCTTACCATACTTCGCGGCCAATCGGAGGTCCGGTATCCACTTCACCGTGTATGTTGTCCCTGGTAACAAGGGCCAAAAGGTCGTCCAAATTCAAGTCGGACGGACTTACAGGTTCGATGACCAGTTCCTTACCACGCAGCGACAATTCGACCTGAGAATTGGGTTGAAGTCCAATTTGAGCAGCGAGTGGCTTGGGAATACGCAGGGCTAGACTATTGCCCCATTTATGCACACGGGTTTCCATATCGTTCCTCCATGATTTGGTAGATACAATGAAGATACATCGACAAACAGATAGATCAAGAAAAATCTCGAACAATAGCTGTCATACAGGCTGGGAATATGATTGCGGAACTGCGTGAAATATGGCTAGACTGAATTGAGACCACGCCGCATCAATCCTGTTCATCCATGTAAATTGACGTGGTTCAGGCGCCGTAGTAGGACTCGACGGGGATGCCGGGCAGCATCTGGCGCGTGGTTCGGGCGATGTGGTCCACTTCGGCGTCGCTCAGGGCGGTCACGTACGATTCCGCGGGATCCCGGGCGACCGTGTAGATCTGGATATTTTTGAGGCTTCCACCCTGTTCCAGGACGTCGGAGAGGATGTTGCAGAAGGCGACGATTTCTTCGTCGGGCGGCGGTTGGCCGTGAACGCGCATGAACAGGCTCTGGATGACCAGGGGCCATCTTCGTGCAGCCAGTTTCAGATTGTCCACGATCCGTTCGAATGAGATGCGGGTGCGTTCCACCAGGTGGTAATACTCGGCGGTGCCGGCTTCCAGTTTCGCCCAGATCTCCCCGTTGTTCCCGTGCATGACGTCAAAAGCATCCAGAACCGCCGGGACGTGGAACCGGGTGCAGTTGGTGATGGCGGTGATTTTAACTTCGGGCAGGTCGAACGACCGCTTGACGTCCGCGGTTTTTTCGACGATCTCCCTGAAACGGGGATAGGTTGTAGGCTCGCCGTCGCCGGAAAAAGCGATGTCGTTGATCCGCTTGAGCCGATCGGGGATCTCCCGGAATGCCGGGTGCTGAAACAGGCGGCCTCCAATCGTGTCTCCAAGCAGGCCGTTGAGTTCGTCGATCAGTCGGTCTTCGTCCACGTCGCGCAGCACGGGTGCGACCGTGCGATCCACCTGGCAGTAAATGCAGTCGAAATTGCAGATCTTGTCCGGGTTCAGATTGATACCGACGGAGATGCCTCCGGAGCGCCGCGAGAGCACCGGATAGACGTACCGGTTGTTTTCGAAGAGCCTGGAGTGCGAGGTCACGGCCCGCCGTACGGCCGCCTCGGCGGATGGATTCGCCATATATTCGCTTTCGTCAATCGGGATGGCGCCTGTCTGCCCTGCTTCGTTCCGCAGCGATCTGCCCGGATGGGGTTGACGCTCATTTCTATTGCAATATACCAAAGTTATCCATCTCGCGCACCGATTTCAAACCGTCTTTTTTTTGAATCGCGTCAGGGCCGTTTTCCGCTTGTGTTCAGGGCAGAAAATCGATACCTTGTAGTCGGCAGGAAGTCGACACCTGGGCGACCACAAGGGTCGCCCCTACGAAGCCAAACCTTCGCAATTGGACTTCGCCGGTCCGTAACGATAACCGGTGTTGGCTGACGGCTGATAGCTGTACGCTGACAGCTTTTTTAGAGGTTTTCATGTCCACTTTTGTTGGCAGCCTGCCGGAACGCAAGAAGGTTTGCAAGGTTTCGTTCACGAACTGGGACAAAACGGTCGAGTGCAAACCGCACACCAACCTTCGGCAACTGGCCATTGAAAACGATATCGGTCTCTACAACGGGATCTCCCGGTTCGCGAATTGCGAAGGCAACGGGTTGTGCGGAACCTGCACGGTCGAAGTTGTCCCGCAGGACGGCCTCACCGGAAAAGGCGCCAGGGAGAATCTACGCTTTCTGCTGCTGAAGGGAAATCTGCGCTTCGCCTGCCAGGTGGAGGTTACCGGAGACATACAGGTCACCAAACACGCGGGGTTGAAGGGGAACAAAAGGTACATACCCGGCATCGACCAGGCGGATGTGGTGCGCCTCTACCGGGACGAGGGCAGGACAATAGCGGCGATCGCCGAGCAGAAGCAGTGTTCGGAGGCCAGGGTGGTTACCCTGCTCGAACGCGGTCGCGTCGAGTTACGCCGTCCGGGCTCGGCAGCATAGGCGCGGGACACCAGACGGAGCGGTGTATACAAGGGCGACTATAGGTCGCTTTTTTTGTTAGCTGATGGGACGCGCGATCAGGGCCGAACGACACCATACCGGAGGTATCCATTCCGGTTGTCGCGATGCGGCCAAGCCCTGCGGGGGTTCCCGTCCGGCGTTCCAGTCCACCTTCATTTGATCAAATACGGACATATTCCAGTTCAGTGCCTGCATCGAATGGTTTTACAAAATATAAAGTGATGCTTCAGTTCAGGTTCAACCCGCCACACCTGCCACGCCAGTATACGCCATGACCTGCCGCCATATCCAATCCCCGTTACGCACGCTGTCCCTTCTGCTACTGTCGATCGCCCTGATGTACCGCCCGGCGAGTGCGCAATCCCAGGCGACCACGGGTGTGATCCGGGGCTTTGTATGCGATCAGTTCAACAATCCCGTTGGAGGCGCCACCGTCATTCTCAGGGAGGCCGGTACCAATTACCGAAGAATCCTTGCGTCGTCCGAACTGGGTCTTTTCACCGCAACCCTGTTGCCTCTCGGTTTCTACGATGTGACGGTACGGGCGGAGGGATGGTCCGAAGCCCGTCAGACCGGGGTGCAGGTCCGGGTTGGCGAGACGGTCGAACTGATCATCAAGATGATTATTGAAATGGAGGAGTTCGTCGTTGTGGCCAGAAGGCCCGCCGTCGACGTGACCCGGACCGAGACGGCCACCCGCCTGCCCGAGGACGCGGTACAGGATCTGCCCAACAACGGGCGCAATTTTCTGAACCTTACGCTCCTGACTCCCGGCGTGAGCATCGTGCAGGGACCGGACGGAGACGAATTGACCATTGCCGGACAGCGCGGCATCCACAACAATATCTCGGTAGACGGCGCCGATTTCAACAACCCGTTCTTCGGCGAGCAACGCGGGGGTCAGCGCCCGGCCTTTACCTTCAATCTGGACGCCGTCGCGGAAATCGTTGTGGTTCCCCAGGGAGCCAACGCGGAATTCGGGCGCTCCAGCGGCGGATTCGTCAACGTCATCACCAAGTCGGGCACCAACACACTGAGCGGATCGGCGCATTTCTTCGGCAAGCACGATGCCCTGTCCGAAATCGCGAGGCACAGTGACACGGAACGCAGGCCCAGCTTCAGACAGGGTCAGTTCGGGTTCACGTTCGGCGGCCCGCTGATCCGGGACAAGGCATTCTTCTTCGCGGCGTACGACCAGCAGGTGCTGAGAGACACCCGGCAAAGCGACATCGAGCGGATGGACGACCGCTTGCGACGCTTTATGGACACCGGGTTCAACGGGGCGTTGAGGGAAGACTACGGCCCCATCGACCGCACCAACGACGCCCGTGCGTTTCTGGCCAAGGCTGATCTTCACCTCTCGAAGAACCACTCCGCCACCTTCAAGTACAACTACACGTGGTCCGAGCAGGAAAACGGCACCTTCGACGTGGACTCATGGGGGCGAAGCGCCAATGCGATTGAAAGAGACTGGTCGCACGCCTTCAACGGCAGCCTGGTATCGCTTCTATCCCCCAACACCATCAATGAATTCCGATTCCAGGTCTCCCGCGAGGACCGGCCGCGCCGCTACGAGGGTCCGGGCAACCCCGATACCGGGCGCCCCTTCCCCGACACGGGCATGGACTATACACACGGCTATCGTTTCGGCATGCCATTCTTCATACCGGTGGAATACTACGACACCCGCGTCCAATTGCTCAACAATATCTCCCTGGCCAGGGGCGGCCACCTTTTCAAGGCCGGCGTCGAGTGGAACCGCGTCGAATCCGCGCAGACCTTTATCGGATTCGCCAACGGACGGTACATCTTCGACTCGGTGGACGGGTTTCTCAACTTTGTAGAAAAGGGCAACCGGTACGTCGAATGTTCCGACGGAAGTTTCAGCACTGACGGTGTATGCGCCGAGGGTGCGCGAATCACCGGACCGGTCCTGTTCTACCTGGAACAGGCCGGCGTGGGCGGGCTGACCGTGGAGGAATCGGGCACCCAGAAAATCCTCCAGCACGAATTGGCCCTGTTCGTGCAGGACAGTTGGCAGGTCTCCAACAGGTTGACGCTCAACTACGGCTTGCGCTGGGAGGCGCAGATTCAGCCCGACCCCATCACCGATCCTTCCAGGGTCTTCTTCGCCGATTTCATCGGCAAGACCGTGACCAACGATGCGGGCGCCCACAGGTTCCCGTCCAACGGCAGAATCCCCTCCGACCCGGATATGTTCCAGCCGCGGATAGGCCTGGCCTACGACGCGTACGGCGACAACAAGACCCTCTTGCGCGCCAGCGCCGGGATCTACTACGCCCGCATACCCGGGTTGAACCTGGCCAGCACCCGCTCGACTAACGGCTCGCGCGGGCAATCCCTCTTCCGGTCCAGCGAGTTGACGCCGGTTTTGGGCCCGCCCCCGGCGTACGGCGAGCTGCTGCCCTCGCCCAAGGGCGACCCCTTCCGCCCCAACATCCATGTCTTCGATGAGAACTTCGAGAACCCGCGAACCCTCAGCCTGAACGCGGGTATCGAGCACGAGTTGCAAGCGTCGGGGCTTGTGGGCACGTTCGATTATACCTACTCCCGTACCGAAAATCTCACGCGTTTCGTCAACCGAAACGACGCCGTGTTCGGTTCTCCATGGTCAACCGGCCTGGGTCCGGACGGCGACAACGGCGTGGGCAACCTGATCGTCACCGAAAGCACGGCGAGATCCCGCTACCACGGCCTCAGCCTGGGGCTTCGGCGTGTGGTGCGCGACGACCTGCAGTTCCAGATCAACTACACGATGTCCTGGGACCGGTCCGATGACGACAACGAGCGCGACCCCTTCACCTTCCGCTACGTCGATCCCACCCGGCTGGATCGGGAATGGAGCTTTTCGGACCGCGACCAGCGCCACCGCTTCAACGCCTGGGCGCTGGCCGTACTGCCCGGCGACGTCTTGATGAACAATCGCGTGAGCTTCTATTCCCCGCAGCCGACCTCCGCCGCCTGCGGCGGCAACAACCGGGCGTCTACCCGGCCCACGACCAATCCCTGGGGGCCCACGTCCGACCGGATCTGCGCCGACGGCGCCATCGTCCAGCGCAACATCCTGCGCAAGGATCACGGGTTCTTCTCGTGGGACGTGCGCCTGACCCGACCCATTCCGATGGGAACGGGACGGCTGGAGGCCATTGTCGAGATCTTCAACCTGCTCAACACGGACAACTACCGAGACCCCTCCACCTCGGGCCTGCTGTTCAATTTCGACGGTACCGTCCAGTCCGGCCTCGGCGACCCGCGCGAAGTGCAGATCGGCATGCGGTACGTGTTTTGAGGGTGGAGAAAAGGTTTGAGGCGGGAAATCCGGTTTGAGAGAAAGGGAAATGTTCGACCTCGGCCAAACTTCCTGACTGCCGACACATCCATAGCCAGAGCCACTACTTCTGTTCCGTCACCAGGTAGGGTTTGACATCAATAACGCCATGCGTTATTATTCTTAATGCTAAAATGATAGAATCGTTCCGCGACAGAGAGGCCGAAAAAGTTTTCCGTCGCAGGTGGTCGCGGAAATTCTCGGGGACGTTGGGGCGTCCAGCTCTGAAAAAGCTCCTTCTGTTGGACGCAGCTGTTTCGGTACAGGACTTGCGGTCGCCGCCAGGCAACAAAATGGAGAGACTCAAGGGTGATCGCCGCGGCCAATACAGTATTCGCATTAACGAGCAATAGCGAATTTGCTTCAATTGGAAGGCGGGGCGCGCAGTAAACGTAGAGATAGTTGATTACCATTAGGAGGTGTTTATGCGTACCACCACGATGCCCCCGATTCACCCGGGAGAGATCCTGCTGGAGGAGTTCCTTAATCCCCTGGGTATCAGCCAATATCGTCTGGCGAAAGACATCTCAGTTCCTCCTCGCCGAATTAACGAGATTGTTCATGGCAAACGGGCTGTCACGGCGGACACCGCGCTTCGGCTGGCTCGTTACTTTGGAACAACAGACCAATTCTGGCTCAATCTCCAATCACGGTACGAACTGGAGTTGGAGAGAGACCGGCTCGGCGAGCGATTACAGGCTGAGGTGAGAGTCCGGGAGCGAGTTGAATAGAATCTCAGCGGCAACAGACATGTCGGGCAGCCATAATGGATTTTAGTGAAGGCCCGATGCGCAGGAATGTATCTGGCAAGAGACATCACAGCGTCCGATCCGGACAGCCGCATTCGCGGCACCACTCTCGTCGCCGTCGAAAAGCTGTCGCGCTAACCTGGCGTGAGGTTTCGCTGGACCGATATCGAGCTTGGATTCAATGTCGACGGTGAACGGATATAATTCGCTGTGCGAATTGTTACAAAAACACTGGGAAACCTCTATGACAACGCTGAAGAATGTCGAGATTAAGGGATTTCGGTCCATCAAAGAGATGAAATTGGAACTCAGACCGCTCAACGTCCTCATCGGCGCCAACGGAGTCGGCAAGAGCAATCTCATTGCCTTCTTCAAGCTGGTGAATGAATTGATGGGCGGACGCCTCCAGCAACACATCGGCGCGACCGGTCGGGCCACGGGAAATTTGCACTTCGGCCCGAGAGTGACGCCTCAACTGGAAGCGAGAATGGTGTTTGAGGTGGCGAACGGAACGGACACCTACAATATGAGACTCTTCCACGCCGCCGGAGATTCCCTGATTTTTGCTGAAGAAACGCTTGCGTTCCATCAGCAAGGTTATCCCAGTCCGAAAACGGTACAACTGGGAGTCGGCCATCAGGAAACGAAAATTGGAGAAGTGGCAGAAACAGGAGAGCCCACGGCGAAGACGCTGAGGGTTTTGCTGAATCGTTGTCGCGTCTATCATTTCCACGATACATCGCCGACTTCGAGAGTCCGGCAATATGGTTACATCGGAGACAACCGCTGGCTTAAGCCCGACGCGGGCAACCTGGCAGCTATACTTTGCGCGCTCAAGTCCAATAGTGAAACCGACTACCGGCGTATTGTGACCGCCATCAGGCAGGTGGCGCCGTTCTTCGATGACTTCGATCTGGAGCCCGCCGATTCACGGGACGTCATTCTCAATTGGCGGCATCGCGAATCCGATCTTGTTTTCGGCCCTCATCAGCTTTCGGACGGTACATTGCGAGCTATCTGTCTGATTTCGCTACTGTTACAGCCTGTTGAGAAATTGCCGTCTCTGATTGTGGTGGATGAACCGGAACTCGGACTGGACCCCTGTGCGGTTGATGTGATTGCCTCGCTGTTTCGTTCCGTAAGCCAGCACGCGCAGGTGCTCGTCAGCACGCAGTCCAGCGCATTCGTCGACAGCTTCGAGCCGGGCGATATCGTGGTCGTGGAACGAAACAAAGAAGCCACGGAGTTCGAGAGGCCCCAGGCCGAAGCGCTCGACTCATGGGTGGAGGAATACGCGCTCGGGGAAATCCGGGAAAAGAACACCGTCGGCGACGGGCCGGAATGAGGGCTGGCAGTTCCTTGTGCCTGACGCCACGATGCTCCCGATTCATCCGGGAGGGTTACTGCTGCAGGAGCTTCTCAATCCCCTGGGTATCGGCCAATATCGTATGGCGAAAGAGGTCTCTATTCCTCCTCGCCGAATTAACGAAATTGTTCCTGGCAAACGGGCCATTTCGGTGGACACTGCGCTTCGGCTGGCTCGTTACTTTGGAACAACGGACGATTTCATGCAGAAGATAAAATCCAAGTACAACCTTGATAAAAAGCCAACACAATAATATACTTGTGTTGATGCTGCCACAAATTAACCACACTACCGGTTATCTGCCGCCGGGCGTGCACAAAGCGCCATGGACGGAAGTTGCAGCCCGATTCGGCCTGATCGACCATCGTCGTCGGTTACTTGCGGGTTTATGTAATGCACTAATAAACCTCGCTCTAGCCGGCTGTGGGGTTGTACTGCTCGACGGGAGCTTTGTTACCCTGAAGCCATTTCCCAATGATTATGACGTGGCATGGGAGCCGCATGGTGTTGATCCCAATCTGGTCGACCCCGTCCCGTTCGATTTCGCCAATGACCGCGCAGCGATGAAGGCTAAGTTTGGAGGCGAGTTCTTCCCGGCGGTTTTCGACGCTGGAGGAGGGATTCTATACCGTGACTTCTTTCTAACGGATCGCAACGGCGTGCAGAAAGGGGTCGTTGAGATCGACCTTTGGAGCCTGCCATGATTGCAAATGAACGGCAGTATCGAATTACTCGATCGTGGGCCAGCCGGTTTCAGCAAGCGCTCGCTACATTCGATAGTGATTCACGCGACGGTGTTCACCCAACTCTTATCAAGGCTGAGCGTGACGCACTTCTGAGTCAGCTAGAGAGTTTACATGCCGAAATTAAAGAATACGAACAATTAAAGTCGACTTCCATATCGGTCATTTCAGTGTCATCATTCGACAAGTTAGCAGAGGGATTAATCAAAACGCGAATCGCCGCAGGGCTTAGCCAAAAGGAACTGGCGGAGAGACTGCGTCTAAAAGAACAGCAGATTCAGCGATACGAAGCGGATCGTTACAGGTCGGCTAGCTATCGGCGCTTGGTGGAAGTTGCGGACGCACTTGGTGTCCGCATCCGCAACGAAATTCTTCTGCCAGTCGTGCCGACCAATTTACACGAACTGCTGAGTAAACTTAGCCAAGTCGGAATTGATCGAGACTTTCTCCTTACGCGTTTGCTGACGTCGGCCGACGCGGCACGAATTTCGGGAGATTCCCAAACCGAAGACGAAGAAGCTCTTTCCTTCACTATCGGAACAACCCTTAATCGTGTTTTCGGTTGGACAGCCGATAGTCTCTTCGGTGCTCATCCGCTAAGCCCTCCAACGATCGCAGCTGCTGAGGCTCGCTTCAAGCTGCCTGCACGACGTCGCCAATCGACGACGACCATTTACGCCTCTTATGCTCGCTATCTAGCCCTGGTAGTCGTGAGTGGTTCGGAGAGCTTGCCCCGAGAAACCATTGCTTTGGATCCGCGTAAAATTCGTGACGACATTGTTGGACGATACGGCGACGTCACACTAGCAGCTACCCTTCGGTACGCCTGGGATCTCGGGATGCCAATTCTCCCATTGAGAGATCCGGGTTCATTCCACGGGGCCTGCTGGCGGTACTGGGGACGAAACGTCGTCGTCCTGAAGCAGACCTCCAGGCTCGAAGCCCGGTGGTTATTCGACCTATTTCACGAAATATACCATGCGGGGCGGAAGCCAGAGACCGAGACGATGGAAGTCATTCTATCAGACCCTACAACTGCCGACAGACGGGGTTCAGATGAAGAAATAGCGGCTAGTCGGTTTGCAGGCAATGTCTTGTTGAACGGCCGCGCCGAAGAACTAGCTCAAGCATGCATAACTTCCGCAGGGGGTCACGTAGCGCGGCTGAAGAGCGTCGTGCCAGAGGTCGCCAAGCATGAAAACGTAGGAGTTGGTGCGCTTTCCAATTACCTTGCATTTCGACTTTCGCTGAAGGACATCAACTGGTGGGGCGCAGCTGCAAATCTTCAGCTGCAAGCCGCCGACCCATGGACCACTGCCCGAGACGTATTCGTGGAACGGTTCCCGTTCGAATTCAAAGATGACATTGACCGTGATCTTCTAACCCAAGCACTAAGTAGTGAGGCAACCTACGAATAAGGAACTCGCTGCAGAACGTGGTATGACGTGATACCGCCGGATAAAGCGGCCAGAGAAACCGGCTGTGCAAACGAAGTGGGCATACGGTTGGGAAGCCAGACACGGAACCATGAGACAGGGCAGAACGAACTATGACCATATCAACTACCAAACTGACGTCAGCAGTTGAGAGCTACTTCACAAACCTTCACCAAATCCGCGCTACGGGCGGCGGAACCGGCGAGCGGTCAAGTTATGTACCGCTGGCCAATCTCCTTAACGCCATTGGAAAGACGCTCAAGCCGAAGGTGTTTTGCGTAAGCGAATTGGCAGACCAGGGCGCCGGGCATCCCGATTTCGGGCTTTACACGGCTAACCAAGTACAGAAGGGGCGTCCGCGCCAGGGACAAACGCCGGAACGGGGCGTAGTGGAGGTGAAGCCCCCTGCCGAGGAACTAGGCGCTGACGGCGTCCGCGATCAGGTCGGGCGCTATCTGAAGAGGTACCACCTTGTGCTGGCAACAAATTTGCGTGAGTTCACTCTCGTCGGCTTGGACGCTGAGGGTTTTGCTGAATCGATGCCGCGTGTATCATTTCCACGATACATCGCCGACTTCGAGAGTCCGGCAATATGGTTACATTGGAGACAACCGCTGGCTTAAGCCCGACGCGGGCAACCTGGCAGCTATACTTTGCGCGCTCAAGTCCAATAGTGAAACCGACTACCGGCGTATTGTGACCGCCATCAGGCAGGTGGCGCCGTTCTTCGATGACTTCGATCTGGAGCCCGCCGATTCACGGGACGTCATTCTCAATTGGCGGCATCGCGAATCCGATCTTGTTTTCGGCCCTCATCAGCTTTCGGACGGTACATTGCGAGCTATCTGTCTGATTTCGCTACTGTTACAGCCTGCTGAGAAATTGCCGTCTCTGATTGTGGTGGATGAACCGGAACTCGGACTGGACCCCTGTGCTGTTGATGTGATTGCCTCGCTGTTTCGTTCCGTAAGCCAGCACGCGCAGGTGCTCGTCAGCACGCAGTCCAGCGCATTCGTCGACAGCTTCGAGCCGGGCGATATCGTGGTCGTGGAACGAAACAAAGAAGCCACGGAGTTCGAGAGGCCCCAGGCCGAAGCGCTCGACTCATGGGTGGAGGAATACGCGCTGGGGGAAATCCGGGAAAAGAACACCGTCGGCGAAGGGCCGGATTGAGGGCTCGACACCTGTCAATGCGCAGTTCTTCGCTCGCCAGGTCTGGCAAGCCATCGTTCGACGTGGCGAGCAAACGTCTCGAAGTCATCCAGTTGCCGGACGAGGAGTTGCCCGATCAGATCGAGGTCGACGTCAAGGTAGCCGTGGACGAGCACGTTGCGGAAACCCGCCACAGCCCGAAAGTGCGCTGCGAAATCATCGGGTAACACGTTCATCTCTGCAAGTCGGTCAATGGCGGTTGCGTAATCCGGCGCATCAAGGCCGGCGGATAATGCCAGATGGGTTGCTACGTCGAGCGCGTTCTGGGCACAGAGATGAAGGCCGCGTTCGACTAACCAGCGAAGATCGGAATTGTCGCGGAGCTGAGCGGCCGTCGTATCCGAATGCCGACGCAAGTTGCCAACCGCGAAACTCAATGCGGTGAGGTGCCGCCGCACGACAGAGGGATTCGGTAGTCCGGGAGTCACCGTTCACCACCGAAGCGAAAACGCCACACCGCATCCATTTTTGCAAGCTGGGGAACAAAGTCGCAGTATCGGGAAACCGCACGGCCTTCCCGCGTCGTTGTCGCCGCCAAATCACGGGACAAGACACGTATGCCGTCGCGCAGCACATGGTAGTACAGAGTTGGAGGGGCCTGGTTGAGAATCAGGAGATCGATGTCGTTGCTGTGGAGGCCGGCCATGATCTCTGTGATGAGTTGTGCCCGATACCCGAATGTGCTCTTTTCAACGACAGTTTCATCGATGTAAACGGCGACGTCGATGTCGCTGTGGGACTGTGCCCGGCCGTGCGCGCGCGAGCCGAATAGATAAGCCTCAAGAACCTCCGGGCGAGGTTCGAGCAGGCTCGCGATTCGCTGGTTCAGGATCTGGCAGGATTTCATTTGCATGTCGGCGGTCTGTGTCGGCAAGGGAAACTTTCGCCGGCAGGTGACAGGTTTCATGCCGGCCATATCCGAAACATATAGGAATTAGGGGCAAAGTTCAAGTGTCGCAGACACCCGGAGCCTTGAAAGATGCGTATCACGACCAACCCAGCGACCCGATTGACGACTGCAGTTGAGAGCTATTTCACTGACCTTCGACGAATACGTGCGACCGGCGGAGCAACCGGCGAGCGATTGCAGACCGAGGCGCGGGCCCTGGAGCGAGTTGAATCGAATCGTTGGAGCAGATAGCCACTGGCCCTTCCACGGACAACAAGCGGGATGCGTCCAATGCGGGTCTTTTGCTGAATTTTTCCGGGCCATCCAGTCGGCCAGGGGCGTGCCACGCAGAGCGCAATGCGTCTTTCGACGTTATAGTACGGGAGGACATCGCGGTCGTCGAACGAAATAACGAAGCCACGGAGTTCGAAAGGCCCCAGGCCGAAGCGCTCGACTCATGGGTGGAGGACTACGCGCTCGGGGAAATCCGGGAAAAGAACGCCGTCGGCGAAGGGCCGGAATGAGGGCTCAATGCACGAATCCTGGAGCGAGTTTAATGGAATGGTTGGGGGAGATAATCTCTCGCGCCGGATCGGCATTGCTTTTTTTCCATTCTCCTGAATGTCTGAACGAACAGACACTTGCCGAAACAGTCTTGAAGCCGTACATGGTGAAAATTGGCGTCTATATGCAGAAACCCACCCTCATCATACCCTACCCCCTTTCCAAAGTGTCCAATTCTAAACCGGTTGTTCTGTCAAGAATTAAATCGTTCTTGACATTTCTATGAGTTCTACTATGGCGCAGCCGAAATACTTGAATCAAGGCGTCAATTATCTTGGCTTCCTGTCCAAACAGCTTGGCGACCTTCGTGGTATAACAACGCTGGCACATGAGCTTATCCAGAACGCGGACGATGCGAAGGATGATGCAGGCGTCTTCTCCGCCACGCGAATCACCTTCGATATCAGAGACGACGCTCTGATTGTCAGCAACGATGCAGCCTTCAGAGAGATTGACTTTGATCGGATGCGTGACGTTGCCGGTGGTTCGAAGCGCAGTGAAGAAGGTGGCCGCACGACTGGCGCATTCGGGGTAGGCTTCGTCTCCGTGTACCAGGTGACCGACAGGCCGGAGATTCATTCATCAGGCCGCCGGTGGACCATGCGCCCCGATGAGCCGGAAGACCAACGGATAGAACAGCATAGCGATTCCTCAATCACTAAAGATAAAGGTGCTGTCTTCAAACTCCCGTGGGCCTTTGAGGAATCAGTTGTACGCCGCGAGTTAAAAGTCTCGCCGGTTAATCGAGACAGGATAGATTCGTTTGTCAATGAGCTCAAGGATTCATTACCGAAGGCAATCCTGTTCCTGAAGAATCTCAACACAATCGAGTTGCGTCGCAGCGGCAAGTCTGTTAGATGTGTAACAAGGGTCGTTGATGGGAACCAGATCATTGTCTACCATGACGGTGTACGCTTGACTTGGCGAATCGTAGAAGGTGAATTCATGGAAAATGCTTGGAACCTAAAGTCCCAGTTCCCCTCAGATGTTGAGAAAAATCGTGAAGACCGTGTACGGATCGCGATTCCTAATGCACTCCTTAACGATGGATTGTTATATGCGACTCTGCCAACTGAACAGTCAACGGGACTGCCGTTTCACATTGATGCAGACTTTTTTCCTGCCTCAGATAGAAAAGAAATCATGTTTGAAGACACCCGAGACCACAGGTCGGAGTGGAACCGCGCGGCAATACACGCAGCCGCCACCGTGTTTAGAGACAACCTGGACCCGCTACGAGGCATATTTAGACAGGATGCCTTAACCTTTTGGGCTGTCCTGAATTGCCTGCAGAATGTATACCAGGAGCACAGAGACAACATCCGGAAGCCGTTGGGAGCCTTCTGGAAGACGCTGCTTCCTTCCCTGCAAACTTCCCCAATTGTATATACAGAATCGGGAAAATGGCTCGAGCCGACCCAGGTCCGTATCCCGACAGGTTCCGAAGAAGAAGAGGCTGTCTCGGTGTTTGGCACTCTGGGTATAGAGATAGTCCATCAAGACCTATGGAAGTACCGCAATATCCTTACACGCAAGGACTTGGGCGTGGAAAAGGTAGCGATCAGAGATGTCTACGAAGCACTTGATATGAGAGAACTGACTGAACACCCTCAGCCTGTCCCTTGCGATTTTCAAAATCATGATAGCCTGGAACTGTTGTGTAAGGGAATTCACGGGATACTGAAAAATACTCCGGGTCAACCCGCGAGACAGGAGGCTGAACGGATGTTGAAGCAGTGCTCGTTAGCACCAGGATTAGATGCACGACTCTGGCCGTGTGGTTCAGTTTACCTAGCCGACAATCGTACTCGCGAAATCTTCGCCAATCTGATGCCACCTGACAGATCGTTCTTGGCCAAAAATCAGATCCCTTTGATGGATACGCTCTGCCCTCAATTCGGGATCAGTAGCGCTATTAAAGAGTTGGAACGTCTGGATACTGAAAGATTCAAGATAGCTTGGAAAGGCGGCAGTTTCGATCCGGTAGCCCTGCTCAGGTGGTTTGACGACAACAAGAAGGAGTTGTCAGAAGACAACAAGCTGCGTGAAAGACTCGCAAGAATCCCAGTTTTCCCATCTGCGGAAGATCTGCATCCACTGGACGCGTTGCGGCTGCCAGGTGGTTTTGATGACCCGTTGAAAGAGACTGACCTCGTGGATATGATAAGGCTTGGAGGTTTTAGAGATTTCTTGCGCTTTCTGAGTGCCAAAGAACTCACATTCACAGACTATGTAGAAAACTACGTTTCGCAAGCGTTTGCTCCCAACAGTGTTGTAAGCATGAAGGTCAAACACAAGCTCCTGGACATTCTGTCAACCCGCATCGGTGAGATTGGGCAGGATGAATGGCTAAAGACCAAGCTCGCTGAAACAAACATCGTTGAATGTACAGATGGTGAATTCAGGCAGCCGAACGAAGTTTACTTCTCCTGTAAGGAGGTTCAAGAGGTCCTCAGAAACTCTGTCCACTATGCACGTCTTCCTAAAAAATCGGAGGGTAGAACAGAGTTCTATCGCTGGCTGGGCGTCGAGAGTCGTCCTCGCCCCTATGACGTATCGCAATTCATAGACGAATTAACGGCCGTAACACCCAATCAAAACTCCACACACGTAACGAAGAGAATCCTGGAGATCATAGGAAAGACCTTCCCAAATCTTCCAGATAATGTGAAGAATTGCTATCGAGTCCTTCAAAGCAAAGCGTGGCTGCTATCCGAAAGTGACTCAAGTAAATGGTACAAACCTGGCCAACTCTATGCTGCTTACAATAAGAACCTCTTCGAGTCCCAGGCACAGTTCATAGATTTGCCCGTCGGGATCCAGCGACGAATCAACGATTTCCTCAGATATTTGGGAGTCAATCTCAGCCCTCAGCCATTCCATGTCGTTCGCCATCTGCTTGAATGTTCTAAGGGTGACGATGTGCCCCCCAAAGGTATCTATCAGTGGTTGAACGACAATACACAACCTGGCGACCTCAAGGAGTTGCGGGATCCCGCATGTTTTCGGGTTGGAGATAAGTACCTCCGGCCAGACCAAGTTTTCTGGGGTCAGCATCATTTTGGCAGATTCCGCATCCAACTGGGGCCTGACCTTCTATTGTATCAGGATCTTCTCCGAGCACTCAACGTCAGAGAAATGCCTGATTACAGCGATGCATTCGAGGTATTGAAAGAGATATCTGAGGACATAGGAAACAATCCGCTGAGGGCCGATGACAGAAACGTTGTTTTTCAATGCTGGGTTATGTTGGCCGAATCGCTTGAGCACGACAAGATCAATAGTGAAGACCTTAAAACTGAATTAAAAGACATCAAGTGTGTGCTAAATCCCGATGATATATTGTACCCGCCTTCTTGGGTGTTCTTCGAAGATCGTCCAGGACTTTTGGATAAGTTCTCCAACTTGCTCAGCAAGAATTCGATTAAGCGTACAGAACGTGTCTGGCCAGCGATGGAAGCTGCCGGGGTGAGGCCAATCTCGGCTGTAGTAAAGGGATTGATAGATGAAGATGATGTAAACCCAAGGGAAGATGAGAAACTGAAGAAACGAGTCATAGAACGCACAGATCTCATTAAGACCATATTAGAGGGAGTGGCTGCTCACAGAATGGCCGATGATGCAGAGATCCAGCTTGACAATATCCGCTTCCTTGGTGTTGAAGAACTCAGGGTGACGTGGAAGCTACATGCCTTTGACCGGACCGAGTCTACCCAACCCGAACCATCCTCGGCGCATCTGGAAAGATCTAAGGAGGCCATTTACTTCGTTTTGCAAAGAGGCAGCTATCCATGGTCGGCCATTGCTCGCGAATTGACTCAAGCACTCGCTCCTGGGGATGAGATCAGTTCCATTTCCCCTGGGCTCAAGATCATCTTGGAAGCTGACTCTCGTAGAAATGCTGTAGCACAACTCGATGAGTTGGGCATAGCCCATATCCGAGAACTAAATAGCCCGGCAAGTCCCGGAATCATAGCAGGCTCCTTTGACGAGGCTCCTCCATCCCCTCAACAGCAGGAGGTGCCAACTTCTTCTCAAGACGGGATAGATCAAGACACTCCACCGCCTGTTTCTGAGCCTACGCCTGCCGGGACAGGCGAACCTGCTGAGGAGGATCCCTTCGCAAAGAAAATCTTGGAAGTCCAAACACCCACCCCACCCGACGCCCCTCACACTCCGGTGGTGATTCCTGAAGGAGGCGCCCAAACTGAGGAATCCGCTATAACAGACACACAAAAATCCGGGCAGTTTGGGAGGGCCGGAGGCCATGTTCGCAAAAAAGTTACGCAATGGGAACCGAAAGAGGTATCCAGAGAACTCGCCGATAAATTCAAAAAAATGGTGCATGGCGATTATGGGAAGCGGTGCCAAATTTGTAGCAAGTCGTTCAAAATGGACAACGACAAATCCCAAGTGTTCGTTATTCACGTCGTACAGCCAAGTGCGGATCACCGAACGAATCACTTCGGGAATCTCTTGGGACTGTGCGGATGGCACTACGCGCTCGTGCGATATGGTGCCTGGGCTTTTTGGGACCCTGAAACCGATAAACCTTTCAAAGACGACGAAGGAGAAGGATGGAAGCGTATGCGGGATTTCGTGCGCGACGCATCCAAGGAAATAGACAGCGAAGGAAATACTTATGTCGGCCTGCGAGTCCGGTTTTCAAATGTGTATCAGGGGTGGAACTCCTTGCCAGATACAGTAACCGAAGAAATCCGCTATAGTATTCCGCACTGGAAGTACCTCTGCAAACTCCTCGCCACGTGAAGGATCTCCAAATGACCAAACTGCAAGCCAACAAAAAGGTCAGATACAAGACCGACCCGTCCATCGCCGGCTGGCTCGTCAGCATCTCTGGAGAAGGCGCCAGAGTCTTCATTGACGGGTCTGAGAAGCTCGTGCCTCTCACCGAGCTTGAGCCGGCCCCCGGCCTAACGGAGATGGGTCCCGATGCGTTCAGGACTGCCCTGACCCGGCGCAGGCTGGAGCATCCCTTGACGGACCAGTTTCTCTCATACAAGGCTTCCAGAACCGACCTTTACTACCATCAATTCCTGCCGGTCAAGAAGATGCTGGAATCGTCCGACCAGCGCCTCCTAATTGCGGACGAAGTAGGTACGGGAAAGACCATCGAGGCAGGCCTAATCTGGGCGGAACTGGAATCCAGAGCAATACACGGCCTTGAAAACGTATGGATAATCTGCCCCAAGTCCCTCGTGGGAAAATGGCAAGACGAGATGCTTCAACGATTTGACTTCCGGCTCGAAACCCTGTCATCCGAAGGTCTTCGCCAAGCATTGGTGTCCCTAGAACGGGATGGTGTTCTACCTCCCAGGTTTGCCAAGTCCATAGTCAACCTGGAGCTCATCCGGGCAGAAGAGCATTTGGCAAGGTTAAGCGAAACGTCCATCGCATGGGACTTTGTCATATTCGATGAAGCCCACCATCTACGCAATCCTGAAACCCTGTCGTATACCCTGGCTGCCTTCATTTGTGAGCGATCGAAGGCTGCGGTCTTCCTTACTGCTACTCCATTGCAGACCAGTCTGGACGACATTGTTCACCTTATGGGAGCACTGGGCGTCGACGTAGCAACAGACCCCGGCCTGCTCGAAGATCAGATACGCTGGGATATGGAATTGAACGACTGGATTCGCTTAGTTAGGCATCAGCCGCCGGGGTGGAGGCAAGAGCAGGATCGCGTGATGCGTCGTCTGGAATCGGATGGAGGACGCGACCGGCCCGGCTGGGGCAAATTCCGGCAGCTTGTGGCCAAGTCAGACCTAGAAGACAGAGGGCAACGGACCGTCGCGGTCGAGGCGGCTCATGACCTGCAAGTGTTAAGCCCCTATATGACGCGAACGATTCGTTCAGATGTGGACGAGGACAGGCCGACGCGAGAGGCCATTACAAGGGTTGTGAAATTTAGTCCCGAAGAAGAGACATTTTACAGGGAAGTCTATCGTATCTGTCTGGAACGTGCCTTGGAAAAAGGTGTACCCCCAGGATTTGCAACCCAAATGCCGGAACGCCGAACAGCAAGCTGCGTTCCAGCCGTAGCTTCGGAGATCCTCAGATACGCAACAGAACATGAAGACGAAGAGCATAGAGCGCGATTTACACCTGGTGAAATCGACGCCTTGGAACCGCTCGCGCGAGTTGCGCTGGGTTCGCAAGATCAGAAACTGGAAGCGCTTTACGAGATACTGGAGTACTTATTCGGTGAGCTGAAGACTGACAGGGTGATGATCTTCTCCACTTTCAGGGGGACCCTTCATTACCTCAAGGAGAAGCTCAGCGAAAAAAGCTATTCGCTGGAGCTAATGTATGGCCCTGTACCAGCCAGAGACGAAGATTGCCGCCGCGGTGAAAAGAGCAGAGAACGGATTGGGGTAGAGTTTCGACGAGGCGACTTCCAGATCCTCCTCGCCAGCGAAGTCGCCGGTGAAGGCCTGGACTTCGAGCACTGCCATGTCGTCATAAACTACGATCTTCCCTGGAACCCTATGCGGGTCGAGCAGAGGATTGGCCGATGTGACCGGCTTGGTCAGCGCTCCGACAAGGTCTATGTCGGGAGTCTCGCCAGCACAGGAACGATCGAACAACGGATTCTGTCGCGGCTGTACGAAAGACTGGACATCTTCGAGCGTGCCCTTGGTGACATGGAGGTCATTTTGGGCGAGGAGGTCGCCTCGTTCGAGAGAGACGTGTTCACGCGTGGCTTGTCCACGCAGCAACAGGAAGAGCGTCTGGAGAGGATCAGCCAGGCAATAGAAAACAGAGAACAGCAACGGGAATCCATCACTCAGTCGAGCGTTATTTCCTTACAAGGTCGCCAGTTGATTGAGTCCGACCAGCAAGAGATAAAAGAAGCTGAGGCGAGGTTCCTGTCCCCGGAAGAGGTGTCAGAGTTCGTCTATGCTTCTCTTGAGAGCCATCTTCCCAACAGCGTGAAGAGAGCCTCAACCAAGGGTGAATTCGAGGTCAACGGAACCAGGGATCTGAGGGATGCGCTCCAGGAATTACTGAGAAGTTATCCGGCTACTCACTATGCTCGGACCGAGATTGTTCGCTTTCGCACTCGCATAAACGAACAGAAAAAGACTAAGATTTCGTTCTTGGGAGATGGAGATGATATGGAATTCGCTCACATCCGGCACCCCTTGGTGCTTCTGGCGCGGCATCTGGCGCAAGAGCCGCTCTCCGAAATCCCGTATTGCCTGGGTGTGACCCCAACGATGGTGGTAGATAGTCCTACGATGCTGGTTTGGGCCGTGGGTTCACTTGAAGGCTACACGAACCGTGCCGAGCTTCTTTGTGCAACTATCGATTTCGCCACGGGCTCAGCCAGCCCTATCTCCGTCAATCAAGCACAAGAGTGGATGTGCGCGTTATCACCGCCTCAGGGTGAACAGGGCAACGTCGATGCCGACATAGAAACGCTAATGCTACAAGCCGAGCAGACTCTATTATCTCAATTTGACCGCCTTGCCACGACCTTCAAGTCGAGGAACGACCTGCTAATGGATAAAGCAAAACAGGCAGTGCGCTCTCACGCCGAACGCACGCTCAGTCGGAACAAGCGTCAGCTATCACGGAACGACCTCAAAGACAACATAAGAAATCTCTATCGCGGCTGGAACCGGCGGATCGAGGCTGAGACGCAATCCAAGATGGATGAGATAGAGCAGAAGAGCCAGACCCGTTCATCTCTCGAGATAATTGGAGTGGCGATCATTCATCAAGAAAATAACTGACGTTCAAGTTACGCGAATGTATACATCGTATGATGCCAATCGCAGGAGTAGATTGAAAGTGATCAACATTCGGCTCCCTCGAAGTGGATCATTGACCAATTTTCCGAATACTCCAAATTGGAAGCGGACCCGCAGATGGCCGAACCCATAGATATGGATACCATTCGGTTCAAATGTCCTCACTTCAACGCGTGTATTGAGCGACTTGAGATACTCGAACGGGAACCAACAAACGGGCCATAACGAACAATGAACAAGACAACGACAAAACTCACGTCAGCGGTTGGGGTGTACTTCACCGAACTTCGAAGGATCCACGCCTCTGGCGGCGGAACCGGCGAGCGGTCCAGCTATGGACCGCTCGCCAATCTGCTGAACGCTGTTGGAAAGACGCTCAAGCCGAAGGTGTTCTGCGTAAGTGAGTTGGCCGACCAAGGTGCGGGACATCCCGATTTTGGCCTTTACGAGGCGAAGCAGGTCCAGAAGGGTCGTCCACGCCAGGGACAAACGCCGGAACGGGGCGTAGTGGAAGTTAAAACCCCTGCCGAAAATATGGGCGCATCGCAGGTTCGGGGCCAAGTCGTGCGCTATCTGAACCGGTACAGCCTCGTGCTGACCACCAATTTGCGAGAGTTCGCTCTCGTCGGCCCGGACGCGACGGGTGGAGAGACGTTGCTCGAGCGCTATCGTCTCGCCAACACCGAAGAAGAGTTTTGGCACAAATTGGACAAGCCGCGCGCCTTTGCAAATGAGGTCGGCGCAGGTCTGGGCGAATACCTGGTCCGTGCGCTATCCCACCACGCGGCGATCTCCGAGCCAAAAGACCTTGCCTGGTTGCTCGCCTCATACGCCCGCGATGCCTTGGCGCGGGTGGAGGCCGCTGACGATCCAAAGTCGCTGGAGGCAATACGGTCGGCGCTGGAAGAGTCGCTCGGAGTCCGCTTCAAGGAGGAGCGAGGCGCGCGTTTTTTCCACTCCACCCTGGTGCAGACCCTCTTCTACGGCATTTTCTCCGCGTGGGTGCTATGGGCGCGACAAAAACCGGCGACCGGGAGCGGGTTTAATTGGCATGAAGCCGTCTGGCATTTGCGCACGCCGGTAATGCAGGCTCTGTTTCAGCAGATATCGCAGCCAGATCGCCTGCAGCCACTCGGTCTCGTGGAGGTGCTGGACTGGACGTCCGTCGCGCTCGATCGGGTGGACCGAGACACCTTCTTTTCCCGTTTTGACGAGGGGAAAACCGTAACCTATTTCTACGAACCGTTCCTGGAAGCCTTCGATCCCGATTTACGAAAGCAGTTGGGCGTCTGGTACACCCCGTCTCAAGTGGTGCGCTACATGGTTGCCCGTGTTGATAAGGCGCTCAAGGACGACCTCGGGATCGCGGATGGGCTTGCCGCGGAGAACGTCTACGTGCTGGACCCGTGCTGCGGAACCGGAGCGTATATCGCAGAAGTCCTGCGCCGCATTGCCGCCAATCTCGAAGGACGCGGCCTCGGAGCGCTTGCCGGTGCGCGGGTCAAGCAAGCGGCCACCGAGCGCGTGTTCGGCTTCGAGATCATGCCGGCGCCCTTCGTCGTTGCCCATTTGCAGGTCGACCTCGTCCTGAACGATCTCGACGCGGCGCTGGCAGATAATGGATCGGAACGTGCAGGCATCCTTCTCACCAATGCGCTGACCGATTGGGAGGGCACGGGCGAGGGATCGCAGACGGTTGCCTTTCCCGAACTTCAGGAGGAACGCGACCGGGCCGGGAAGGTGAAGCAGGACACACCGATCCTCGTAATTCTCGGCAATCCGCCCTACAACGGCTTCGCCGGCATGGCGGTGGACGAGGAACGCGAGTTGTCGGATGCCTACCGCTCGACCAATCTCGCACCTCCACCCGTGGGGCAGGGGCTGAACGACCTATATGTTCGCTTCTTCCGCATGGCCGAACGGCGCATCGAAAAAACTGGCAAAGGCGTGGTGTGCCTTATCTCCAACTATTCCTGGCTTGATGGCTTGTCATTTACCGGGATGCGAGAGCGCTATCTGGAGACTTTTGACGCGGTCCGGATTGATTGCCTGAACGGGGACAGATACAAGAGCGGGAAAGTCGCACCGGACGGTTCGCCGGACCCGAGCATCTTTTCAACCCAGGGTGCCCCGGTTGGTATCCAGGTCGGCACCGCGATTGCGACACTCGTGCGCAAATCTGACCACGCCCCTTCTGAGTCAGTCGGATTTCGCCATCTTTGGGGAAAAACCAAACCCGCGGAATTGATTGAGACGGCGGAGGCCGAACCAAGTGCGCTCTACGACCGTGTTGAGCCAGTCTTGCCGCTCGGCTTGGCTTTCTTCCCGGTGGCAGTGAGCAAGGGCTGGTTCGACTGGCCGCCGCTCCCGGAACTGTTTCCGACCTCCTTTCCGGGCGTAACCACAAACCGCGACTCATTTCTTGTCGACATCGACCTTGATCGCCTCAAGGTTCGTGTAGGCGACTACTTCGACTCCCGCCTAAGCCATGAGGAAATTAGCCAACGCTATCCGGTGGCCATGAAGGCTACGACTTCAATCCCGAAAAGTCCAACTTCAGTGCGCGACGCAAGACTCCTCTTAGGCGGACCTGCTAAAGCTGGGTTCATTCGTTATAGCCACCGGCCGTTTGACACCAGATGGCTTTATTGGGAAGCGGAATCTGGTCTGTTGGCTCGCCCATGCCCCGACTTTCGGGAGCACGTATTTGGTAGAAATATGTGGATTGAAGCTCGCCAACGAGAGTCACGGGACTTCTTCTCACGAGGAACATTCGTACGCCATCTGGCTGGCGATCTTGGTAACGGGCGATCACACTACTTCCCGGCATGGCTTCGCGACCAGGTCTTTGGGAAAGAAATCGATGGAGTAAAATGTAGCCCAAATTTGTCGGAGATTGCGCAACGCTATCTCAACGTTTTGGGATTGAACGTAGAAGACCTGTTCTATCGTGCCCTTGCCGTACTACACGATCCCGTCTACCGAGATACAAATGCTGGCGCCCTTAAGATGGAATGGCCGCGCATTCCTCTACCCGGCTGGCCTGATGGCAAAGCTGAAGGCGCAGCGCAGGCCCTCGCCGAATCGGCGGCCCGAGGACATGAACTGGCCAGCCACCTCGACCCCGACGCAGCCGTACCGGGTGTAACCGAGAGCCCTCTGCGACCGGAAATCGCGGCCATTGCCGTACCCTCAAGAATCGACTGGCGAAATATGTCAGGCGACGATTTCGCGCTTACGGCAGGATGGGGACACTTCGGGGCGGGCGAAGCGGTGATGCCGGGGCAGGGCCGCGTCGAACAGCGAAAATACACGGAGTGCGAACGGGCCACGCTGGGTTTGGCTAAATCTGTGCTGGGTGACAATACGTACGACATATATTTGAACGAAAAAGCCTTCTGGCGCAACGTTCCGGCGAGGGTCTGGGACTACAAACTTGGCGGCTACCAGGTACTCAAGAAATGGCTGTCCTATCGTGAGCGGAAGGTGCTCGGACGGGTGCTCAATCCCGACGAGGTGGCGTACTTTGCGGAGGTGGCAAGGAGGATTGCGGGGATATTGACGTTGACAGGAAGAAGCGAGGAATGACCGGATGGACAGAAAGCAGTTTGTGCGGCCCGAGAAAGGACACTCTATATTAAATGTCCGTTTACCGCCGTGAACGTGGCATTGCAGCACAATAAGTGTGAGGACGGGATGAATTGGCAATCTTACGAAGAATTGGTAAAGGATATCTACGAGCAAATCGGAAAATCGGCTGGCGTCAAAATCGAATGTTGGGGGCCAACTTGCAAAGTCAAAGGAAAATCCGGCAACTACCATCAGGTCGACGTACTGACATCCCATAGTGATGGGATTCACATATACAAAACGGCGATTGAATGTAAGCACTGGAACGAGAAAGTTGACAAAGATCCAATTGCCAAGCTTGCAGTGATTCTCGAAGACGCAAGAATTGAAAAGGGCATCGTGGTTTCACAATTCGGATTTACGGCTGGCGCGAGGAAATTGGCGGAATACAAGAACATAGGTCTTGTCGAACTGCGAGAGCCTGTGAATGACGATTGGGATGGTTTGATAAAGGACATTCATATAGATGTTCACGTGGAAGTTCCTGAACTATATGATTTCGAATTCGTCCAGAGCGACACAACGGATGAAAGCAAGAAAGAAAACATTCGTGTATTGAATACTGACGTCCGTATCCATTTACTAAACGGAGATACATTATCTCTTCACGAAATCACGAATCGAGTCCTTAGCAATCCTAAGGCTGACGAAAAAGCCACTGATGCAGAGGGTTTCTGCTGGTCTGAATTGCATTCACAGGAAAATGGCGAACAAGCCTTTGATGTGAGGTTTCCTGATGGTACCTCTTTATCGGTCCCTGTACGAGAGGGTAGTGCGAAAATCAGAGAAATCCGCTTTAAGGTGCGGCACAGACAATACACCGAAAATATCCACATACGTGGCGAAGACTACGTTTCTTGGATAATGCTTGCCATTTTCGAAAACAAGCGATTCGCAATTGGCCCAGATGGCACCGTTCGATCGTTTTAGCGGTGATTTTTACGACGACTTTCTCGGGCGCCACGATCAAGCGTCCTCTGGTAACGCGCTTCTCGGTTGCCGCAGTAAGGTGCGGCAGATGCCCGAACAGCCAATCGGCGCACCTGCCGTGAATGTAATGTCAGACAGGTACAGTCAGGCGCAACGTTCCCGTTGCGATCTGGAACTACAAACTCGGCGGCTATCAGGTGCTCAAGAAATGGCTGTCCTATCGTGAACGGAAAGTGCTCGGACGGGCGCTCAAGGCCGACGAGGTGGGGTACTTTGCGGAGGTAGCGAGGAGAATAGCGGGGATATTGATGTTGACTGGTAGAAACGACCTTCACCGATCGCAACGATCAACATGATTGTACTCTCAACCTCGGAGGCTGCAATTGTCGAGGCTTGGCCCGGTGATCGTTTCTCAGTTGAGTAGTGAATCATCATTAACAGGAAACGTCTCAGGCGAGAACCGCAGCGAATTGAATAACTCTGGGGAAAATGCACTCTTCATGAGAATTGGTGATACGATTAAGACACGCACGGGTGTCCGATATTTTGTCCATCCGAAGCACCGCGGGTCTCCAACAAGCAATACATGCACGTGGACAATTCCGATAGTCGACGAAGTGGCCCTATTTGAGGCTGCGTTACCATCGGTGCGCAGTCCAGGTCAGGCTTGTTGGGCGGCTGAGCCCGGGGTTCGTCGCCTCCGGACAGTCGGTGTCAATGTTCATGTGGAATCACTATTCTTCGGAAAGTTCGTTGACGGTAGTTCCATGTCCAGATGGCACGGTTACCCTGCGGACTATAGGAGACGCACCCAGGATCGACCACCTCCCGCAGTGCTCCAAGTCTGGGTCACTCAAGGGCTCATAGAAAAGCACCACTTAGCAAAGATATCCGGGGGTATGAAATGCAACCTTTGACTCTTTCGATACCGGGAGATTTCTGGGATGTGCAAATCTACAAGGGCCGCCTCTACCTCTGGCATTATGATGGCCGGCTATCCGTGTACGACTGGGAGAGACTGATCGAGTTGGCATATCCAAAAGCGAGTCGGTCGCATGCAGTCAAGGCGGCCTGGTTGCGAGGAAACTCTCTGTACCATCCTGACGTACTCGCTGTGTTTGATGACCCCGGATTTCGCGAGGTTCTTGACGCGAATTTCGCCGAACTCAGGGCGGAAGCTCCGGTCATCACTCCAAAATTGCTGAAAGGAGCCTTGTATGGTGAACAGGACAATCCAGTCAAGGAGCTTCCGACAGATACCGAGATCTTCAAGAATGTCCTTTATCTCGTTACCTATGACGGATTTTGGTCTGCCACCGCCCACAGAAACAACCAACGCTATCCTGTCAGTTCCAGACCAATGAAACGTTGGGACGCACAAGCCTATTCCGCTTCGGCGTCACAAGGGCGAATAGCCCTTTCAGCTGGCGATGACGGACTCTTCGAACTTGATCTTCGGTCCCCCGATGATGATACGAATAGCGGAAACGTCTACTTTCCAGGATCAAATGACGAAAATGGCAGCGTCAGCCAATTGACGGGCCGACATTCTTCATATGCGGACTGGGCATTTGCGAGCGTCTACAGCACGTCACTGGTTGGAGAATCCTGTCTGCTGGCTTTCGGCTGGCTACCGGATCCTGCCAGGTCGGGACGTCTCCGGCGGGAATTTGTTCGTGAAATCGCTGAATCCGAGATACTTCAGACAGGGCTCGTTCCAGGATTGAGCTGGGGCGCCGGAGACAAGATTTGTGGTATCTGCGGTACCGAATTAACTGTGATGCGTTATGTACAGAAAAACGTCACAAAGCCAGAAACCGAGACCCATAAGGCTCTCCTGGTTTCTGACAGAACATCGATTCCCTCGAGCGCCGAGGCGATGACCGAGGACGGCCCTCAGCGCCGTGAATCTCCCTTCGATTCTGTTGGTTCAGTTCCCCTCAAAGAAGAAGCCGACGTTATTAAGGCCGGTCTGGCATACTTTGGGATTCTCCTTGAAACGCCAGACCAACTCCAAGTATTCCGCAGTGACAAAGAGTTGTGGTCAATGGCGGGGCCGATCGTCAGGTGGCGCACGTACCCCCGCGCGAAGTATTACGAAAATCATCTGCACGTAATCGTCCAGGACGCCGTCCATATTGTCGCTTTCGTGCACGATTATTGGCAACATCAAGACGAAAAGATCGCGGGTATCCAATACCGGCATCAAAACCATCAAAGGCGGTCGACATTCTGACCCCTTGTGCCAAAATACCACGAGACACCTCTTCGGCCGAATTTAGTGCAAATATATCGGACGGATTGGAGATAATGGCAAAAATGCAATCTTTGGTTGTGGCGATCCGGCACGGGACCTCCAGGACCAGAAGGCCCCTTCCCGGCAAACCGGCTTATCTTCTTGCATCCAGATGAAAGAATCTACGTCGTCGCGTAACGTGCCCGGGGCAATCTGAGCCCAAATCTCTTGACTAACGGATACTTAATAGAAGGATGAAGACACTTCAGGTTGACCCGATTATCGCCGAAGTCCGGGCTATCCGGGAGGAACACGCAGCTCGGTTTGGCTACGACGTAAATGCGATATTCAAATATATTCGAGCCAGACAAGAGGCTTCCGGTCGCAAGTACGTTCGTTATTCTGCTCGCCGCATTTCCATTGAGTCGGAGAATCAGGGGTCCCGCTGAGAGTAGGCATATATTTTGCTTATAATGAGACAAAACAACGAGGGTTCGGACTTGCTATAACTGAGCGCGTAGCAGTGACAATACTGTGACGAGAGTTTTACTATTGCCCGTTGGCCAAAAAACAAAATCCGGACTTGCGCTTTGGCTGCGGCTGCTGTTATAATATCTTATGGGGGTTGATGTGGCTGACTTAGCCCGTGCAATTTTGGCCGTACATGTGGTCTGGCATCCGAATTACTCCGAAGGATCCGATATAGCCGAGTTGATTTTCGAGCACTTCCGCAGCAAGAGGTACAAAAACGTCTTGGGAAATGTAGATCTGAACGTTGCTTTCCATAGTGCCCCCGAGCCAAATACTGAAACACCTGCTGAAATCGATTTAAGCGAGGCGAAGGCGTCGGCGGTTGTCTTGTTGGCGGAGTCCGCGCTTGCAGCAGAATCTGCGTGGCGGAAATACGTGGACGGTTTGATCAATGACGCGAATGCAAGAGGATTTGGGGCACGCGTGTTCCCGGTGGCGGTGGAAGAAGCGGGTCTCGATGTTGGGTTCGACGTCCAGGCACTACGCTGGGATCGCTGGAAAGGAAATGATACGGAGCGAGCACAACGCCTCATCAGGGAACTCTCATACGAGTTCAGCCGGATGCTCAGACACTATATCGAGCATCTCAAACATCCGACAGAGGATGACGGGGATCTTGAGCGTTACCTGGAAAAGGTGCAGGTTTTCCTCAGCCATTCAAAACACGATGGTGATGGTGAGCGTATTGCCCGGGATATTCGCGATTGGTTGCATCAAAGCAGCGGTCTGTCGAGTTTTTTCGATATGGTTGACATTCCCGCGGGGACACCGTTTCAAGAGGTCCTGGACCTGCATGTCAAACGGAGCGCACTTGTGGCCTTGCATACTGACTCCTACTCGTCCCGCGAGTGGTGTCGGCGAGAGATCATTGTAGCCAAACGGTGCAATGTTCCGATGATTGTGGTCAATTGCGTAAGAGACGTTGACGAGCGTGGCTTTCCGTACATGGGCAACGTTCCCAATGTGCGTATGGATCCTGGTAAGACAGTACCGGATAAGACATCTCGGATTGAAAGAGTAATAGGCTGTTTACTCGACGAGGTGTTCAAAGACTTTCTTTGGCGTTGCCGCATCGAACTCGCAAGTGGAGAGAACCCGGATGTCTTGTTCATGGCCAGACCTCCTGAGCTGGTCTCTCTAGCGAGCGAGTTGATCTCTCTTGGGAGTGCGGAGTTGCGCTCTCTTGCGAAGTTGCCGACTCGTACGGATGTAATGGATCCCATGATCGTATATCCCGACCCTCCTCTGGGGGCTGAGGAGGAACAGCTATTTGAAAAAATCGCGCCGCACGTGCGGTTGCGAAATCTGACCCGGTGGCTTACGGAGGCATAACGATGGCCTACATGCCAACGATCGCCGGCAGCAAAGTGGCGATATCGATATCGGAAAGCCCGGACATGTCAGTGTTGGGGCTGAGCAACGCGCATCTGCGCGACGCCATGGACAGGCTTGCCCTTCACTTGCTCTCGTCCGGTGCTCGTCTCGCTTCCGGGGGCGATCTCCGGGCGTATGGCTTTACGGAATGGTTGTTTGAACTGGTAAGTCGCTACCGGCGCGAAACGAGCGAGGTTCAGATTGGCGTGACCAACTACCTTGCATGGCCGGTCCATATACGGATGGCAACAGACGAACTTGAAGCGATTTCCGCCGGCCTTGCCGACACCGGGGAGTTGGTCTGCCTCACGCAGGATGGCCACCACTTGGATCCCTCCGTGTGGAGCAAACGTCCGCTACATCAACCCACCAACGAGGAATGGGCCGCGGGGTTGACCGCCATGCGTCGCGTCGTGCGCAGAGCGACGCACGCCAGAGTCGTGCTGGGCGGCCGCGTCACCGGTTACAAGGGCGTCATGCCAGGTATTGCGGAAGAGGCCCTGCTATCACTCCGGAAAAGACAGCCCCTGTTCCTGCTGGGCGGTTTCGGCGGCTGTACACGGGATATTGCGGAAACCCTTGGCCTGGTTGACCGTTGGGCAGGCTCCCGCCCAGTATGGCCGGGCCGTGAGAAATTCGAGGAGTTCTCTTCCGACTTGAGCAATGGGCTTTCAGAAGAAGAGAACGCCACCCTCGCCCGTACACCACATATCGACCAGGCGAACGTTCTGGTCCTTCGGGGGCTACATCGCCTTGGACTGCGAAAGGAAAGGGAGATAAATCAGGCTAATAGACACAAAGCCTTCATCAGCTTTTGCCACGACGATCAGGAGTACAAAGACCTGTTTGTCCACATGATGGGAGATGACATTGTCGATAAATCGGTCGAAGACGGCGACATAGACGACGACAACATCAAGACAGAAACCATTCGCCAGAAAATCCGCGACGATTTCATTGCAGATGCAACCGTGACAGTCGCGCTGATAGGCCCTCGCACCTGGCAACGGAAGCACGTGGATTGGGAGATCGGTTCCAGTCTGAGAGACACCAAAAAGAACCCCAGGTGCGGTCTGTTGGGCATCCTTCTCCCCAATCACCCGGATTTCGGGACAAAAACGTACAATCCGCGGCTGATACCGCCGAGGCTGGCGGATAACTGCGAGGGAGACGATTCCTACGCATGCATTTATGATTGGCCCGGCCAGCGGGCAACGGAACGCATTCGCCAATGGATCCATAGGGCATTTGAGAGAAGGAAGGGAACGCCGTCCGACAACAGCCGGGTTCAATTCAAGCGCAATAGAACAGGTAGCTGTTCAGACGGATGGAGCGAATAGACCGGTTCCAAAGAAGCTGGTTACAGGTTTAACATCAGCCTGCGATCAATTCATTTCAATCCTGCGACGTTTTGCGTTGCACTCGAACTGCGGCGCAATTGCAATGCATCGCCAGAAAGACGACGGCAACCATAGCTACTCCCAATCCTATCGTCAAGTTTACATACGAAGACTTCCGAAATACGCCGGAAGACAAGCGATACGAGCTTTTGGACGGAGAGTTGGTTACGGTCCCTACGCCTGGAGAACTTCACCAGAGTGTTTCCGCCCAGTTTGGGTGGAGATTGGTTCAATTCGCATCCGAAAACAATTTGGGGCGGGTCTATCACGCTCCCTTTGACGTGGTGCTGTCGGATACGGACGTGGTGCAGCCCGACCTGCTCTTCGTCTCCAATGAGCGTACCCACATTATCACTCCAGAGAACATACAGGGTACACCGGACCTGGTCGTCGAAGTCCTGTCGCCCTCCACGGCTACACGTGACAGGACATTCAAGCGCACCCTCTATGCCAGGCATGGCGTGAAAGAGTACTGGATGGTGGACACCACCGCAATAGACGTAACGGTCCTGCTGCTTGGTAATCGAGGATTCGAGGTTGCGGACGTCTACGGCGAAGGGGAGGCGTTGACTTCGCCGACGTTGCGAGGCTTCAGACTCAAGATCGACGATATATTCTAAACAGTCTGAGGTAATGTATCGGGGATTGAGCGACAAAAGGCTCAAGGGATGGTGAACGACAAGGCGTAGGTGAATAGTCGCGCGTCTCTCGTCGATCCATTCAAAAAAGCTATTCGGTTGCAACTTCAACAGGAAAACCGAGGCGACGATGGCCTCGGTATCTTTTTGACTTCCAAGCAAGAACATCAGATTACAAAAAAGCTCGCCTTTGGCCTGGGTTGGCTGACAGGCGTATCGTCAACCGGACGTCGAGACCCATAAGTGTCTCCAAGTCGGTATTTCGCTTTTTTTGCCGGTGGGCATTGCGAAAACAACGCCTGGTTTTTCTCGAAAACCTCTCTTGCCTTGGGATTTTTCTCAATAAGCTCATTAATGTCTAACATGTTTTGTTCTCCCCATCGTCTTCGATTGATTGTTTTTCGCATATGCACCAGTCGTCAAACCGCGAGATTTCGTCAAATGTTTTGGGAGCCTTGATTTTAAGTCGGACCTCTACGTGAATCTCCGAAAGTAAAGCGCATCTGGCTGGACATCACAATTCGGTCGACAGTTCTGAGTCTTTGCAACGTCGGCGAACGGACTTTACCGTTGGCGCCCAGAATCTCAATCTCGCCTTCGCGAAAAAGCTGCAGTACGATCGAATCGAGATCCGAATAACGGGCAGCCGTTCTGTTTGCGAACCTGTGCCGCATCGCGTCAATCGTGACAGGTTCTTCGGATGCCAAACTGAAGAGCTCCCGGGGCATGTCATTCAGAAGCTGCGTGTGCATTTTATTTTGGTCCATTTCAGTAAAGCTAAAGAGCGGCATCGTTCCAGGATCCCTTAATGTGTCCCAACCCAGCATCCCGAAATCGCCAGAACCATAGTGTTCAAACGTATTCTGTATTTCCCAATGACGTTGAATCATAACGTCGCGTGCCGTCGGATGTTTTGACAGATGTAGAAACCACAAAGCGCGACGCGATTCTCTTGGACGTATGAAAAAGGGCGTATCGTAAGTCGCGCCCGTTACTAGACGAATGTGCTCGCGCAGCGTCCTTTGAGCGAGCGCTCTTCCTGTGTTGCCATTCTTGAGTTGAATCAAGTCGTATATCTGTGATTCAGTCAATTCAAGTGGCGCGACCATCTTGATCATTTCGGGCGTTAGTGAAAGATGATTATAGAGGGCATCTGCGGCAAATGTCAAAATGACCTCAGCCGCCGGCAGTTCGCGCAGTATTTTGGCTACATTCATGAGTTGCACTTGCGAGAATCCGGTCTGGTCCAGAAGAAAGATCGCGCGACCGGCGCGAGGTTGGCGGTGCTTGATTGCGGTCAGGATGTTTTCGACCTCGTCTTCAAATGGGCTGTTAAGGACAACGATTCTGGCATCATCCAACGCGTATTCTCGCTCCCTTAAGACCTTTCGAAGATGATCTGCGTGGGTCGCTTCTTTGTCGATGAAATAGCACTTACAATCGAAACGCAGGGGCTTGGTGCGATTTTCGTTCAGCCTCTCCAGCGCCGCTTTGCTCTCTTCCAGCATAATCAGAGGCGTCCCTGAGACGATTTTTTCGCCATCCCGAAAGGTGCCACCCCCCGCAAAGCCATCGACAAGATCGATTTTGAATTCTGCGCGACTTGGATTGACATTCAGCCTGTCGAAATAGGCGCGAAGGTAGCTACGCAAAACATCCAGCTTCGCTTTGCTGTGTTCTTCAATAGAAGGTGGAGGTTCCTCAGGGTGCCAGTTGAAATTCACAGTTCGTCTCCGCTGTAGAGTAGACAGGCATGGCGTTGTACTCGATCCCTTTGAGGCGTCGCCCACCGGATTTTGAGGTCAGTCCGCCCCATTGCTTGAAGAAGAAATCGACCCCATTCCGTTCGCAGATTTCCTTGACTTCGATTACCCAACATTCTTTCATGGGCCGAGCGTTTGGACCGCTCTCGCCGCCAACGATAACCCAGGATATCCCTTCCAGGTCGATTTCTCCCACAGGACCCAAAAGTGGTTCTATTGAAAGGAATCGAATCGGTACCGGTGCCTTCTGGAGGTGCCGGATTCTCGCGGTTGCGGTGTGGTCTTCGACGGAGACTCCGCACCAGATGTGTCGCGGTGCTGTTCCGTGCCCATATCTTCCCTGCAGATAATTCTGCATTAGTGAACTTCGTTTTGTCAGGACCTGAAAAATGTGACGGTCGGCATCCTCCATCGTTTCGAAGACGCGATCTATAAAATGTCTCGGAATCCTATTGTGAAACAGGTCACTCATCGAATTCACAAATACTCTTCGCGGGCGTTTCCATGAAAGCGGTTGGGAAAGCCGCTCTGGTCGGAGCGTGAGCTCGAACCCGTTTTCGAATGGATGGCCCTTTACGCCGCGAAACCTTTCGGCAATTCGCTCGGCGTAACAGTTGTCGCAGCCACGCGTGACTTTGGTGCAGCCGGTGACTGGATTCCACGTTGCGTCGGTCCATTCAATCGCAGACTTGTCGGCCATCTGAACAATCCTCTATGGAGTGAAGTTTGTCAATTTGACCTTGCTGTTCCGTTTTGATCGTTCCGTACGCGCCGATATTTCGTCAGACAATTCATACTCTGACTTGAGTGCGGAAATTTTGGGTAAGAGAAAGATCTGAAATTACATTAAAGACGATTGATTGTGATAGTTGCGAACGCCAATCTCTGATGGATGTTTTCCTATTGGCTCGTTAATCGCATCGTGCAATCTAACTGACGATTTCCTCCCGATGTGTCTTGTAGGATTCCTCGTAAAAGGTCAATATATCCACGTCCGGAACTTCGTCCGGCGCAAAGTGCCACCTTACAACGATCTTGTCGCCATCGACGGCGATCACTTTAAGGTCAAAGAAGACTTCCTGTTTTTCGAATGTATGGGATAGCACATCCCGCACAAGCTTCAGATCCGCCGGGAAAGCGGGCCCTTTTCTGGGCGCGGTGAGTTCCACATGCACAAATTGCGGCGTCCGTTGCATCAATGAATCCGAACCGATTACGGGCGCCAGTATGCCGAGATTGTACTGAATTGTCCTGTCCTTGTGATCGTCGACAACAATCTCCCCCGCCAGCGCACGGACGAGCACGCGTACGAAACGCACCAAACAGTCAATCTGGTTGCTGGTCAGCGCGAGGGTGGCGCCCGTCCTGACATTTGAAAGCGTCAATGTATCTCCGGATACGCAAAAGCTATTTCTGTGTACGACTTCGTCCCGGTAGGGCAGCAGTTCGCAATAAAGCGACCTCGCACAGGCGAAGAGACGGGCATGGCAATCGAAAAACGTCGGTAATTGGAGATCGTCTTCTTTTTTAAACAACTCCATCTTCGCCTCGGAATGACAAGGGATCTTTCGGATTTTGCCCAGCTCGCAATTCTCTTCAAATATCAACTCGAAGATCATCTCGAGCGCCTTGAAGGAAGCGACAAGAGTGAGGGGCATTACGGCATGCATTGGCGATAAGTCACGAAAGACCTTCTCTTCGAGTTTCTTCTCCGATCGTGCCGGTAAATTCCAGGACTCCTCACCGCTCGTGACCCTGAGCACTGGAAATGTGTCGTTATTCCGGGCCATCTCGTAACGCTTTTCCAGAAAGCCAAGAAACCATCCCTCGTAATCCAGCTTGGCCCTAAACGGCGTGATCTGGGCGTCTGCCGTGTCCCTGGCTTTTAGTCCTGATCCTGTATTCTCGAGACGTTGTGCCGCCTCCGGCGTGTAAAGACGTTCCCCACATTTCAGGCACACGTCGGTCCGCATTCTTACGGTCTCCCTTACAACGCCTCCTCGCAATCCCTTCTCGACTTCTCTTTCAACAATCTGGCCGCCACACACCGGACATCTGCCAAAGGACGCCATCAAAGGGTCCTCCTCGTTCGCCAATTGATCCAACGGATCGGATTCGGGCGATAAACGGTAATCAGTATTGCTCTTTGATTCTTCTCATTGTAAGTCCATCCATGTGGATATTTCTTGGCAATCCCCGATGATACTGAACATAAGTATAGTATTTTCATCTTCCGGTGTCAAGGCGAGGTTGGACGAATTCGTTAGGTCTCGAAGCCTGGATCGACTGGGTGTTCGGTTCTTGCGCCTTTATCCTGTCCATCCTGCCTGCCTGTGCGTGTGGGACGCACGCAGACAGGTCCATCCATGTAAGTTTCTTCGGTCTTCGCGAAATCACCTCAATCACGATCTGATGTTTCGGGTTGACAGGGTCTATTTCCCGCCGTACTTTGCCAACTGCTCGCCTATTTTGGTCTAAATTACGGGCCCCCGTGTTGCGTCAGCCGTCCGGGACATGCCACGCCTGTAGAACGCATTTTGATTGCCTGGCAGGCGCTTAATACCGATGCCAGCTTATAATGGAGAAGCCATGATCCAACTCGCCACTTTCCAATCCGACGTGACGCCGCCGCTGGGCCATCCGCTTTGTGCGGGGTGGTATCCTCCGGCCAAAGGCATCCTGGACCCGCTGGCTGCTCTGGGGTTGATTCTGGTGCCGGACGATCAATCGCCTCTGGTCCTGTGCGCCCTGGACTGGGCCGAATTGAGCAACGGCGATTACGACCGCTGGCGCGAAGCACTGGCCGTGGCCGTGGGCACCGGGGCCGATCGGGTGGCCGTGCACTGCACCCACGCCCACGATACCCCCTGGCCCGACCGCGATGCCCAGAACATTCTCGACGCCCACGGGCATCCCGACGTCATTATGGCTGGCGACTGGGCCGAAAAGGTGCGGACCCGGGCGGCGCAGGCAGCCGGCGAAGCCATGTCCAGACTGCAGCCCTGCACGCATCTTTCCGTGGGCGAGGCAAGGGTCGACCGGATTGCCTCCAATCGGCGGGTGATGGGGGCTGACGGCAAGGTGGCCGCCGTGCGCTGGACCAGGACTCCGAATCCAGACGTGCGCGCCGCGCCCGAGGGCGTGATCGACCCCATGCTCAAGACGATCGGCTATTACCATCAGGATACGCCACTGGCCCTCGTACATTACTATGCCACACATCCAACCAGCATGGACGGCACGGGGCTGGTGACGCCCGAATTCGTCGGCCTGGCCCGCAACCGCCGCACGGAGGAAAGCGGGGTGCCGCACATCTACTTCACCGGCTGCGCGGGTAACGTCACCGCTGGAAAGTACAACGACGGCGTGGCCGACAACCGTGAATTGTTCGCCGGGCGAATCCACAGGGCTATGTTGGAAGCGGAGCAGGGCAGTACGCGGCAACCCCTGGAGCGCGTGCGCTGGACGGTCGAGCCGGTTCGGCTGCCGCCGAGGGAGGATCTGGTCGAGGAAGACCTGCTGGCGGAAATCGCGTCGTCGGCCCCCGGGGCCAAAGGACACAGCAAAGCCGCCCTCATGGTGACGTATCTGCGACGCCGCGAGCGGCCCATTCCCGTCACCTGCATCCATCTCAACGACCGGGTGGCGGTGGTGAATTTACCGGGCGAGATCTTTATCGAATACCAGCTGCACGCCCATGCGAGCCGTCCGGACGCCTTTGTCGCCGTGGCGGGGTACGGAGATCTGGGCACCGGTTACATCACTATGGAGACATCCTTTGCCGAGGGTGGCTACGAGCCGGTGGACGCCTTCGTGTCCGGGCAGTCGGAAAAAATCGTTCGCGCCGCCATCGACACGGTCCTGCGGGCGGGTTGATGCAGAGGTCTGTCCGATGAACGAAGAACACGTGCAAATCATAGCGAAGGACGGTGAGCCCGAATATGCGGTTATCCCGATTGTGGCGTACCGCCGCATGACAGCGGCGCTCGAAGACGCGGACGATACTGCGGCCATCGACAGGGCATGGGCCGATGACGCCGCGGGCGAGACGGTCCCGGGTGAGGTCGTGAAGGGTATACTCGATGGTGGATCGCCGTTGCGGGTATGGCGAAAGCACCGGGGGTTCACGCTGGCCGCGCTTGCCCGGTTGGTTGGCGTTTCGAAGGGGTATTTGTCACAGATTGAGAACGGGCGCAAATCCGGTACACTCGACCTGTTCCGCAGACTCGCCGGCGCGCTCGACGTGTCGATGGACCAGTTGGTCGAACCGGCGCCACCCCCAGTTCGACGAGGGGAGGGATGATCGCAGCCCGAGGAGGGAGCGGACGTTCTGCCTGCCAGGTCGGGTCCGGTGACACACGCTCAGGTATCGTCCGGCGCCGCAGGCTTTTCTTCTGTCTCTTTGCCAACAGTGAGTCAATGATGTGGGCAGACAGGAATGTCTACCCCACCTTCAAACCGACTTCCTCAACAGGACAGTATTGGCCATAGAAACAAGACAGGAGCAGCGGTGTTGCGACGAGTCATCCACGGGGCATTCGTGTTCGTAATGGCATTTGTCCTGATGGGACCGTTTTCGCACTTCATGGTCGCGCAGTCCGGCTGGCTCCACGCGATGGGGTTGGGGTTGGGATGGGGTCTGGCGCTGGGATTGATCGTGGGTCTGGGCAGCGACATCAGCACAGGCATTGGGATGGTGCTGGGTCTGGGAGTCGGCGCCGGGGTTTACTGGGGCCCGTTCGACGGGGTGATCGTCGGGTTTGTCGCGGCCATACCGGCCGCCATGGGCGTGGGCTTTGTATCGGTGCTGCTGGACTGGAGCCTTGGAGCGGGGCTCTTCTGGGGTCTGTCGCTCGGCATCAGCGCCGTCTTGCTGGTATTGTTGGAGGGCGGATGGGTCGTTTTCGCGGCCGCCGCCACAGGGTGCGTAGCCGGGCTTGGCGTGCGGGTTCTGCTGAGGCTTTGGTCGACGCGAAGCGGGTGACGCGCGCGAACCGGCGGGTTCCCGGCAACGCGCCTGCCACGTTGAGGAAACACTGGTAAGCGCGAACGCCTCCAATCCGATAGCAGCCGCTCAATCGCTCCACTTTTTGAAGACGAGGATCCATATAAACCTGCCGGGAGGGCATGATGCGCCGTTTCATTCTCGTTGTTTCACACCTCCTCTTCGCGTCCATGTTGGTCCCGGTCGTGAGTGCCGAAGAGGCCAGCCCCGACACCACCGCGCCCGACACCGCGAAAGTGGACGCCAAAAAGGCCGTGGCGGACTCGAGCGGGAAAAAAGAAAAGAAAAAGAAGAAGAAAACCTTTGAGGAGGTCACGAAGGACTTCGAAGTGGTCAGGGGTCTCTTTACCGTGTACCGAAAGGACGACGAAGGCAAAGTATACCTGGAGATCAAGCCCAGGCAGTTCGACAGGCTCTACCTCTGCGCCGTCACCCGCGAGGCGGCCGACGGTTATTTCTTCGACGCCACGGCCCTGATCCCCAGCTTTATGAACTACGGCTTTCCCTTTATCCTCAAACGCATCGGAAAAAACGTGCAGTTCCTGCACAAAAACGTCTACTTCCGGGCGGACGAGGACGCCCCGATCGCCGATGCGGTCCGTCGAAGCGTCACCAATTCCATCCTGAGCGTCGCGAAAATCGTGGAGAGCGAGCCCCATCCGGAAAGGAAGAGCATCCTCGTGGACGCTGGCGGTTTTTTCCTCAAGGACCTCACCATGGTTGCGGCCGCGTTCAAAGACCGCAAGGTAAAGTACAAGTTCGATGGCAAGAACAGCTACTTCGGAAAGGTGAAATCCTTCCCGCTGAACACGGAAATCGAAGTCGTCCTTCACTTCAACACGGCCAACCCCGAATTCGAGGCGTACACCTTCCCCGACCCACGCAGTTTTCAGCACGTTTACCATTACAGCCTTTCGACGTTGCCCCGGACGAGCTATCGACCCAGGCTGGGAGACGACCGGGTCGGCCACTTCCATACCATATACCAGGATTACAACACGGTTCAGAAGGAGACTCCGTACACCCGGTACGTGGAACGTTGGAACCTGCAGAAGGAGAATCCCCGGGCAAAACTATCGAAACCCAGACAGCCGATCGTCTTCTGGCTGGAAAAGACGGTTCCCGTGAAATACAGGGAAGCCCTGAAGAAAGGCCTCCTGATGTGGAATGAGGCCTTCAAACGCATCGGCTTCAAGGAAGCCGTCGTGGTCAGGCAGCAGCCGCACGACGCGGATTGGGATGCCGCGGACGCGCGCTACAACATGGTCCGCTGGTTCGTGAACCCGCGCAGGGTATATGCCCAGGGGCCCTCGCGCGCCAACCCGCTCACGGGTGAACTCTTCAACGCGAGCATCCGTTTCAGCGCCGATTTTCCACGGTCGATGTTCCGAGAATACGAGGAATTCGTGGACCCCGTAACCGACGCCGGCGGCCCTGTGCCGGCGCAGGATCGAACGAGGGACTATTGGCGGGGATTCTGCGACTACGCGGAAGGCGTTGCGCACCAGGCCGCCTTTTCCGGAAACCTGCTGGCCGTCCGGGGAGAAATCGACCTTGCGGGGAAGGGCGGCCAGAAATTCATCAACGACTATCTGACCATGATCGCCGCCCACGAAATGGGGCACACACTGGGCCTTCGGCATAACTTCAGGGCCAGCACCCTGCATCCCACGGACCGCCTGCAGGACAAAGAGGCTGTAAAGGACCTGTCCAGTTCGGTAATGGACTACCTGCCCCCCAATATCGCGCCTGAGGGAGAAAAGCAGGGGCACTACTTTCCCACGACACTGGGTCCCTACGACAAATGGGCGATCGAATACGCGTACAAGCCCATCGACGCCGAAAGCCCCGAAGCGGAACGGGCGGAATTGGACAAAATCGCCGCCAAAGTCGCCGACCCCAGGGTCGCCTACGGCACGGATGAAGACGCCTTCGGGGCGCCCCGCGGCATCGATCCAACGGTCAATCGTTGGGACCTGGGCGCCGATCCACTGGCTTTCCACGGGAATCGTATCGCCCTTGCGAAAGAACTCTGGCGAAAAATGGAGGGCGCGTTCGAGGTTCCGGGAAGGCGGTACCAGAAACTGCGGAGGGTGTTCGGACAGGGCCTGACGGAGTACTTACTCGCCGGACGCAATATCACGAAGTACATCGGCGGTATCTATCACCGGCGCGACCACGTGGGCGACCCCGGCAACCGGCTTCCGTTCAAACCGGTCCAGGCAGCCAGACAACGGGAGGCGTTCGACTTTCTCAAAGCGCACATCTTCGGTCCGAACGCCTTCACTTTTTCCCCGGAATTGATGCGTAAACTCGCCCCCGAACGCCTCTGGGGCTTCACGGGCGCGGTCTGGCGCATGCAACGTCTCGACTATCCGATCCACAGCCGGATTCTGGGCATCCAGCGCGGCCCCCTGAGCGCGCTGTATCATCCGCTGCTGCTGGGCAGGCTGCAGGACATGGAACTCTGGGCAGGCGGCGACGCATTCGGCATGCCCGAACTCTTCGACGGCCTCCGGGAGGCCATCTGGACGGAACTGGAATCCGGCGGCAACATCAACAGCTTCCGTCGAAACCTCCAGCGCATGCACCTTGACCACGTCGTTGCCCTCGTCGTGAAACCGCCCCGCGACGCTCCGGCCGACGCCTCCTCGCTGGCGCGCGCCGACCTCGTGTCCCTGACAACCGCCATCCGGAACGTCCTCTCCAACACCGGGCTGGACCGCCAGACCCGCGCCCACCTGGAGGAGAGCGTCGCGCGCATCGATGCGGCCCTGGAGGCGGGCGTGCAACGTCACCTGGGAGGGTAGGAATCCCCAAAGCTGGTATCGCACGGCAACTTCACCGCGTGCCGATCAACGGAGCGACTATGCCAAAATCCTCTGATATCCGTATCCGCAACGTCGAACTCGACTTTGAAGCATACCCCTACCGTACCCCGCTCAAATTCGGGGGCGTGGTCACAACCCACTGCAAGTTGATGAACGTTTCCATCGACGTCGAAAACGGAGCGGGCGCCGTGGCTTCCGGTTTCGGATCCATGCCCCTGGGCAATGCCTGGTCCTTTCCCTCTCAGACCGTCGGATTCGAGGACTCGATGCAGGCGATGGTCCGGCTCGGCGAACGTATGGTTGCTGACACACGCACCCACCGCGACAGCGGGCATCCCATCGACACCATGGCGGATCTGGAATCTCGGTTTCTCGACCTCGCCGTGGAAACCGGCGGGGAATTGAACCTGGCGGAGCCCATTCCCAGGCTCTGTACCCTGGTTACCGCCAGCCCCATCGACGCCGCGCTGCACGACGCCTACGGAAAGGTCAACCGAATCAACGCCTACGACGGTCTCTCCGCCGAATGGATGAACCACGACCTGGCCCGATATCTCAACGAGGACTTCAGCGGCGAATATCCGGACCGGTACACCCTGCGGAACCCCAAGCCGCGGATGCCGATCTACCACCTCGTCGGCGCCCTCGATCCACTCACCGACGCGGACGTCGAGCAGCGCCTGGGCGACGGCCTGCCCGAGACCCTTCCCGAATGGATCCGCGCGGACGGCCTGACCCACCTGAAAGTCAAACTCAATGGCGACGACCTGGCCTGGGACGTGGACCGCGTGTGCGATATCGACGCCGTCACCGCCCGGACACAGGCCGATCGCGGCGTTTCGGACTGGTCCTATTCGCTGGACTTCAACGAGAAATGCCGCGACGTGGGCTACCTCCTGGACTTCCTCGCGCAAATACGGGAAAAAAGGGGTGGCGCCTTCGAACGCGTGGCCTATATCGAGCAGCCCACCGCCCGCGACCTCCGCGCCAACCCGGAGAACAAAATGCACGAAGCCGCCGGAATCCGGCCCGTGGTGATCGACGAATCCCTCGAGGATTTTGAGAGCCTGCTGCTGGCCCGCGACCTCGGGTATTCCGGCGTGGCGCTCAAGACCTGCAAGGGTCAGTCGCAGGCCCTGTTGATGGGCGCCGCCGCGAAGAAATACGGCATGTTTCTATGCGTGCAGGACCTCACCTGCCCCGGCGCCTCGTTTCTGCACTCCGCAGGCCTGGCCGCGCGCGTGCCCACGGTGACGGCCATCGAGGGTAACGCGCGACAATACTGCCCCGATGCCAACGGCATTTGGGCGGATCGCTATCCCACGGTCTTTAATATTACGGACGGCTCCGTGGATACATCCGGACTGACGGGTAACGGCTTGGGACATTGACGGGCGGAATCGGGATTCATCCCCGTGGCGGACCAGGGTCCCCCCATAACCGGTCATATCCGCCATAAAAAATCTCCAGTGGATGCGCGTTGGACAGGTTGCGCCGGCATCCAGCGCAAAGGATACGCTCATGAAGGCCAGACAGCTCGTTTTCTCCGGAAAAATGGTGGTCGAAACCGTCGACGTCGAAGTCAGGGACACCCCGGGACCCGGCGAAGTCCTGGTCGAAAACCTATACGGCCTCATCAGCCCCGGCACCGAACTGGCGATGTTCACGCAGACACACGTGGGTTTCCCACTGCGGGACTTCGCCTATGCCAAATACCCCTTCTACCCCGGATACGCCTCCGTGGGCCGGGTGCTGCTTGCGGGCCGGGACGTCGATACCGTCCAGGAAGGCGACCTGGTTTACGTGAGGGGAAAGCACGCCTCCCATTCTCTCGTCTCTTCGCGCCGGGCCCCGCTGAAGCTACCTGACAACCTGGCGATTGAACATGCTCCGTTCGCGGTACTCGCACAGATTGCATTAACGGCCGTGCGTCTTTCAAGCGTCCGCCTCGGCCATACCGTCGCCGTGTTCGGCCAGGGTCTCATCGGCAACCTGGCGGCACAGTTGATGACTCTGTCAGGCGCTCGCCGGGTCATCGGCATCGATTCGGTTCCGGAGCGGCTCGCCATCTCGAAGGCCTGCGGCATCGCCGCCGGCGTCAACCCGGAAACGGAGAACCTGCAGGATCGCGTCAACGCGCTCACCAACGGGGCGGGCTGCCAGATCGTGGTTGAAGCCACGGGCAACCCGGAGGTGGCCCCACAGGCCATCAGGGCAGCCGCCCAGATGGGACAGGTCATCCTTTTGGGCAGCCCGCGCGGCAGCGCCGAAATCGACCTCTATTTCGATCTTCACCGCACCGGCGTGTCCGTAATCGGCGCGCACGGCTCCAGGCAGGTCGACGCGACGCAATTCGGCGACCCGGACCCCGACGAACTCATGCTGGACTTTATCGCCCGCGAGCGCCTGAAAGTCGGCCCCCTGCTCACCCACGTCCTGCCGGCCTCCCGGGCCGCCACGGCATACCGGGGCCTCCTGCAAGAAAAAGACGCCTATCTCGGCGTCCTCCTGGACCTCACCCGCTGGGAGTAAGGCGCGCATGCGAATCGTCCACGCAGATCTGGAACTGCAGCGACAACCCTTCGCCAGGCCCTTCGCGTTCAAGGGCGCGGCCTTCCACGAAAAGTGGAACCTGATCGTAAGGCTCCGGGACGAAGACGGTACCGAGGCCGTGGGCGTGGGCGGCACGGCCGTGCTCTGGTCCGACCCCGACGTGTTTTCGAATCATACCGAAGTCGGCGGCAATATCCTCATGTCCGCGCTTCTGGAATTCGCGCTTCAGCAGGCGGTGAACCGCGAATTCGCGGACCCGCCCTCCCTGTTGTCGGAACTCGTCCCGCAGGTGCACGACTACGGCAAGACCGTCACCGCCAACCCCGGGCTGCGCCTTACGTTTACGCTCATCGCCCTGGTCGCCCTGGACAACGCCGCGTGGATGCTCCACGCGAAGCGTAACGGGATCACAACGTTCGACAATCTCATACCGGGTGCGTTCCGCCCCTTTTTCACGAGCCGCCAGACCCATCTGGGCGTGGCCCCCGCCGCAGGCTACACGATGCCGTTGGACGAACTGAAAGCCATCCTGGATACCGGCGTCTACATCCTGAAGATCAAGATCGGCCATCCGGGCGCGGAGGCGGACATGGTCCGAAAGGACATCGCGTGGCTCAACCGCATCCATGGTGTTGCACGGGGTTACGAATCGCCGATGACGGATTCCGGGAACGTTCTCTACTATCTCGACGCGAACGCACGATACGCCAAGAAAGAAACCATGGCCCGCCTGCTGGACCACACTTGGAAAACCGGTATTCACGAGCACCTCGTTCTCATCGAAGAGCCCTTTAAGGATCCCGATGAGATCGACGTGGGCGACCTGCCGGCCCGTTTCGCGGCGGACGAGAGCGTACAGACCGAGGAGGACGTGTACACCCGGACCCACCAGGGGTACGGGGCCATCGCCATCAAGCCCGCGGGCAAGACCCTCTCGCTTGCGTTCCGGATGGTCCGCGCCGCGGCGGAGGCCGGCGTGCCGTGTTTCGTAGCCGACAACGGATGCATTCCCCTCCTGGTGGAGTGGAACAAGAACATCGCTGCCCGCCTGCCGACGTTCCCCGGTATCAAGGGCGGGTTCATCGAATCCAACGGCCCGGAAAGTTACGGCAACTGGGCCGATCTGCTTTCGGCGTACCCCGTCCCCAACGCGCCCTGGCTCACGCCCAGGTCCGGCGCCTTTGTCCTGGACGAAGACTACTACCGGCGCAGCGGCGGCGTGTTTCTCGATCCGGTACCCTACGCCGGGATGTTCCGTTCAAACGCCTGATCCACGATTGCTTCGTCAGGCCCGTACGGCGCAGCGCAACCGGAGACCCCCGCCGCCGTGGGGCGGTAATCGACCTCTAAACGATGGAGTATGCCATGCAATCGCCTCACGGTATCGCCCACCACGCCTTTCGCCCATCGGTGATGGGAAAGAACGGGCTTGTTGCCTCCGGCCATCCCCTGGCATCCCAGGCCGGCATCAGCACGCTCATGGCCGGCGGCAACGCCATCGACGCCGCGGTTGCGACGGCCGCCGCGCTTGGCGTGGTCGAACCCGCTGCATCGGGCGTGGGAGGCGACGGTTTTCTGCTCATCTACCGGTCCGATACCGGCCGCGTCTCGGCCGTCAACGCCACCGGCGCCGCCCCCGGGGCGGCCACCCGAGAAATCTATCTGAAACGGGGCGGTATCCCCATGAAGGGCATTCTGAGCGTCTCCGTCCCCGGCCTGGTGGACGGCTGGCTCATCGCCCACGAGCGCCACGGCATTCTCGACCTCGAACGGGTCCTGGATCCCGCCGTCTCCTTTTGCGAAAACGGATTTCCCGTCAGCCACAAATTGTCCGGCAGCCTTGCCGGCCGGACCGCGGGCTTTGCCTCGGACCCGTTCACCCGCGACGTGCTTACAAAGGACGGCCAACCCCTCGCCCCCGGCGACGTCCTTCGCCAGAACGACCTGGGCGCCACGCTGCGCCGGATCGCCGCCGATGGCCGGACGGCCCTGTACGAAGGCGACGTCGCGGAGGCCATCGTCGCATTCAGCCAAGCCCGCGGCGGCCTGCTCACCCGTGAAGACCTGGCGAACCACCACGCCCGGTGGGACGATCCGATTCAAACCACGTACCGCGGCCACACCGTCTATGAGATGCCGCCAAATTCCAGCGGCCATATTCTGCTCCAGGAACTCAATATCGTCGAGCGTTTCGATCTGCAAACCCTTGGCTGCAACTCGGCCGGGTGCATCCATCTGATGGTGGAGGCCAAAAAGCTCGCGTTTTCGGACAGAGAAGCCTATGTTGCCGATCCCGATTGGCTGGATATCCCGCTCAAGGGCCTCCTCTCCAAAGCCTACGCGGAACAGCAGGCGCGGCGTATCGACCTCAATCGCGCGGCAACCGACGTTCCCGCCGGGCGGCCCGAATCCCATGAAGACACCACCTGCTTCTGTACGGCCGACAGGTGGGGAAACGCCGTCTGCGTGCTACAATCCATCCAGTCCGGATTCGGCTCCGGTCTGATCGCCGGAAACACGGGCATCCTTCTCAACAACCGGATGACGTACTGGCATCTGGAGGAAGACCACCCCAACTGCCTCAGACCCGGCAAACGGGTACGACACACCATGAACCCCGTCATCGTGACGCGGAACAACAAGCCCGTTCTCGTGTGCGGAACGCCGGGCGCGGACACCCAGGTACAGACCAATCTCCAACTCATCACGCACATTCTGGATTTTGGCATGACCCCGCAGGAGGCCGTGGAGGCGCCCCGGTGGCGCAGCTTGCAGAACCCGATGGAGTCCACCGTACCGCATACCTGCGAGGACGTGCTGCAGCTCGAGGGCCGGTTTTCCGCAGACGTCCGCGAGGGCCTCGCCCAGCGGGGCCACGACCTTCGGATCCTGGGCGACTGGGACGGCCCCGGCAGCGCCCAGGCGATCCGCATTCTCCCCGAAACCAACACGCTCATCGGCGGGTCGGACCCGCGTCGGGACGGCTATGCCGCGGCCTGGTGAACGGTCGGAGAGCCTAGCAGCCCGTTGAAAAAGTCCATCCGGGCTGCGGCCGGCTCTTGTGGCCGAATTACTGCGTTGCACTCCCTCCCCGAATCCCCGATTCAACTCGGTCGCGCGCCTTGTCTTCGGTCACAATGGCTCGGCCTCGCCTGCAGAGCAACTTTATCAACGGACTGATAGAGGAGCATCCCATGTCACGTTACGAAGATTTCCAGAGGGACGGCTACTTCATCCACTCCCGGCCGGTGATTCCCGGAGACCTCGTCCGACTCGCAATGGAAGGCGTGGACGACGTGCTGGCGGGCCGGTACGAAACGGGGATTCCGCCGCAGCCCTCCTACTGGAATCCCGGCGACGACCCGAACAAGCTGGGCAAGGTCGAAATGCCCCAGCTAGCCAATCGCGCCATTAGGGAACTTGTCAGCCACCCGAACCTCGGCAGCCTTGCCGCGGAAGTCACCGGTGCAAAACGGGTCCAGGTCTGGTGGGTCCAACTCCTTTCCAAGCCCCCCGCGAGTATGGACGCGGGATCCGGCGTGAGCGTCGGCTGGCACCAGGATCGGCAATATTGGAAAGCCTGGAAAGAGGGAAGCGAGCTGTTCACCGCGTGGGTCGCCGTATCCGACGTGGGACCCGACACGGGCCCCATGGCCTTCGTGAAGGGCTCCCACAAATGGGGTCTGCTCAACCAGGGCGCCTTTTACATCGACAACAGCGACGACATCGAGATGCAGCGCGACCAGATCACGCTTCCCCTGGGCGAAACGTGGCGGGAGGTCGAAGCCACTATGTCCCCCGGCGGCGTTTCGTTCCACCATTGCCTCACCTTCCACGGCAGCCGCCCCAACCGCTCAGGCGTGCCGCGGCGGAGTTTCGCCATCCACATGCGTACGGAGAATTCATACCCCGTCTCCCAACCGGAAGGCACCCTCGCCCAGTTCATCCATAACACGGAAACCTGTCCCGTGGTTTACGGACACGAATAATCCCATTCGCGTCCCTCAATCTGATAGGGTCGGCCGGCGCTTCGCCAGCAGGCACGACTCTCACAAAAGAAAACGCAACGGCAGTAAATCCTGCCGTTGCGTTTTCTTGTGTTTCGTTCAACGTGAACCGACGCGGCGGTCCCGCCCGCGTTGTTCCTTATCGGCAATGACGACCTAATAGTTGAAGCTGTACTTCGCGTACCAGAACGCGCCGCCGAAACCGAACGGGCTGAACTGGCTGTACTTGTTGCCCGTCCTATCCCGGGCTTTCTGGTGTTCGTCGGGATAGGTATTGAGGATGTTCTGCACGCCAATGGCGATCGCGGACCTGTAATCGTCAAATGAGACACTGGTTTCCAGGTCGAAAAGAACCTTGCCACTGTAGACCTGATCGTCTTCGGAATCGTACCACTCGCCGAAGTAGCTGGCGCGCCCCAGGACGTCCCAGCGGCTCGTGAGCGTCTGCGTGAGGGTCAGATTCCCACGCTGTTTGGGAAGGTTCTCCTCCAGTTCCCTGATCCGGAGGTCGTCCAGAATCTCCGGATTGTGGTCGGTGACCTTGCTGCCCGTATAGTTGTAGGCGATATTCATGGCGCCCAAACCCACGGGCACCGAGAACACCACGTCCACCCCCTGGGTTCGGGAATCGAAGTCGTTGGTGAAGAAGCGAAATTCCTGCAGGCCCGCCGCGCTCGTGAGACCCTCCCTGACGAGCTGGTCCCGCTCCGTATCGGAAAGCGAAAAGTCCTGTGAGACCGTCAGGCGGTCGTTCACCTTGATGTCAAAATAGTCGACTGTCATACTTGCCTTGCCCATATCCACGATGACACCCAGTGAAATGTTCTTGGACTGCTCGGAATCGAGAGGCCTGGCTCCCTTCAACGCGGCCGCGCGGCTGGTGGAGGGGACCGTTCCGTTGTTCACCAGGTCGTTCTTCTCGAAATTGAACTCCGTGGTGATGTTGAAGGCGTTCTGCTGGCCCGGGGTGGGCGCCCTGAAGCCCGTGCTGTAACTGCCGCGCACCCTCAAGTTTTCGGAAATACCGACGTTTGTGGCAACCTTGTAGTTGGAGGTGGCGCCGAAGTCGTCGAAATTCTCGTAGCGCAGGGCAAGGGCAAGGGACCAATCGTCCACGGGTTGAACGTCACCTTCGGCGTACACGGCCGTGTTGGATCGACCCCATCTGCCGGCGGCCACTTTACTGAAACCCGAAAACCCGTTCGTCGCCGGTTGAAATCCCTGGCTGGCCAGCGGCTGGCCGATAATGTAGGACTCGATCTGCCCCTCAACGATCTCGAATGTCTCTTTTCGATATTCAAGACCGCCAGCGAGGAAGACCTGGGCGTTCACGGGGTAGGTCACGCCGAAGTCCAGGTTGACGTCCGATTGAATGTAGGTGCCCGGGTCGAAATACGTGGGCGTAGCGGGCCCCATCGAGGCGTTCACCGTGTTGAAGATAAAGTAGTCCGCCTCGTGGCGGCCGTAGGACATGCTCAGGTCCCACGATGCCAGATCCTGCTCCCCGATACCCGTGCCCTTCACGCCGAGCAGGACGGATTCATCCGTTGTAAATGCGCCGAATCGGGGCGTGAAGCCGCCGGGGAATATTTTCAGGAAGGCGAAGCAATTGGGGTCATCCCGGACCTGAAGCCACGCATTCTCGTCTGGCCTGTTGTCGATGATGGGTACGGACGGACATTCACTGCCCTGACCCACGCCGTCCAGATCGCCAACCAGGACAGATGCCGTCTCGGGTTCGCCATCGCCATCCAGATCGATCAACGGCCCCTTGAAGACGCCGCTGCGCGTATGGGGATTCCGGAAATAGAACCCGCCTTCGGTTTCTTTATTGGCATAGTTCGCGTGACCGTAGAAATCGACGCTCTCGCCAAGGGTGGAGCCGTAGTTGGCGAAGAATTTCAAGTCGTCGCGAACGAAGGGCTGCCCCCATATCTGGGCGGGATTCGCCACCTCGATATTGCCCGCCGCAATCAGATCCGCGGCGTCGGTGCGCTGAACAGAGCGAATGGTTTCGCCCGTGTTGCCGTATTCCAGGCTGAGGTTTGCCCACGTGTTTTCATTGCCCAGGCCAATATTGAAGGCGGCCGTGAACATCTCGCCGTCGCCAAGGAACTTACCCTTCCCGTCCTGGAAACTGCCCACCTTGACATTCGCGGCCATTCCCTCGTGGTTGGTTTTCAGGCGGAAGTCCAACACGCCCGCAATGGCGTCCGATCCGTACTGCGCCGAGGCGCCGTCGCGGAGGACCTCCACCCGTTTCAGGGCGATTGCGGGGATGGCAGACATGTCGGGCCCCTGCGCGCCATCGGCAACACCGTTGCCCAGCCAGTGAATCACGGCGGCCCGGTGGCGGCGCTTGCCGTTGACGAGCACCAGTGCGTGGTCGGGCGCCAGTCCCCGCAGGTTGGGCGGCCGGACAACCGTTCCAGCGTCGCTGATCGGCTGGGTGTTGACGTTGTATGACGGGATGATGTTTCGCATCAGATCGGCCAGATCCGTGCCGCCCTGCTTGATGAAATCCTCGGCGCTGACCACGTCGATGGGCACGACCGATTTCGTCACCGAGCGCGCCCGCCGTGAACCGATCACGACCATTTCTTCGAGTTCTACAATTTCATCGAGAATGATCTCCATGGAATCGGCGTCGGCGGTAGCTTCGGCTTCCTGCGATACGGAGACACCGGCCATGGAATGAAGGACGGCGACTGTAAGCGCAACGGATCTGCAAATGTTCTTCGCAGTAAAAACTCTCGAATCGAACGTCATTGCAAAATTCCTTTGCTGCAGGTTTCAGGATTCGGGTCTGTGATCCAATCGTTTCAACCCTGACACACGGCCGACAACATTGAATGAAATCGCTATGAATCAATTCACAAAGACCCGACGGAATCATCTTGGCGTTGAGGAAAAAGACTCGGACTCAAGGACGCTTCAATCCGAATCGTCGTTGCGACTGAAGGGTGTACAGACAACTCCTCCCTCGTCACCATAGGCGATATCTCCTATTCTATTGTAAGCGGGTGTCACAGCGTTTCTTTTTGACGGAATCTAAATCCGGGGAGGTTCACCGGCGAAAAATCGGGAATGAGATCCGCGGGAGAAAATGCGCCGGGTGATATGAATTGCAACACTCTTTATACTAAGATAGTAAAATCGCGGCAATTCGCAACAGGTTCAGTAAGAAAATATTATGTTTAACCTCGATTCGACAGAAATCCGCACCCTTATACATTAGCTATATTTACGTTTTAATCCTTTTTTTCCGGCTTAGTCTACACGCCCGACGTCCTGCACGAGATTTCTCCGGCACGGACGGGCTGTCACTGGCGCGAACGCCTCGTCGTCGTTGCGGCCGCCGTTCGACGGCCGGGTGCAAGTGTCGCATTTTGCGACAGTGGTTGTCAGCCCCACGTAGGCGGCCAACGGCACGGCAACGGAATTCCGGCTTTTTCCGCGTAGATTCCAGCCCGGGCGCCGTGACGCTTTCCGATCCTTGACTTGCGCCACCAAAAGGAATATACTTCTGCTCGTCTCATCTGCCAACCCATCGTTCCGGGCGAGGCCGTCATATCAATCGCAGGCCGGGCAGGTTTGGCGCCACGACGGCGATTTGTTTTTGCTCTTATCATCTGCTCTTCATAGAGGACTGAAATGGACACGGTGAAAGTTGTCATCATGGCCGGGCCCTGGACCGAATGGAAGGAACAACTCCAATCGGTGTCTCCCCGCGTTGTGGCGGTCGCCGCGCATTCAGACGGCGCTCTTCTGCGGGAAATTGCGGATGCCGAAGTCGTCTTCGGCCGCCTGCCGCGAGCCCCCTTTCTCAAAGCCGGAAGACTTCGATGGGTGCAGAGTATCGGCGTGGGATTCGAGACCATGCTCTATCCCGAGATGATCGAGAGCGACGTGATCATCACCAACACCGCCGGCGCCTTCGACGCCGCCATGGCCGAATCCGCGCTCGCGTTCATGCTCGCCCACGCGCGCGGCCTCATGCACTTCGAACGCGAAAGGAAAGACCGCACCTGGAACCAGCACAGAGATATGGTCTCGCAGATCGACGGAAAGACGGCCTGCGTGCTCGGTCTGGGCTCCATCGGACGCAGCATCGCCATCCGGCTCCACGCCCTCGGACTCACCGTGACGGCCGTGGACGCCCAGGCCGAAACACCGCCTTCCGGTGTGCGACGCCTTTACAGACCGGATGAGATGCTCAATGCCCTTGCCGACGCGGACTACGTTGTGGTGGCGCTCCCGCAGACCGAAAGCACCCAGGGGATCATCGACGCGGCGTGCTTCAACCGCATGAAGGAAACGGCGTTTCTGGTCAATATCGCGCGCGGGCCCATCGTGAATGAATCCGACCTGATCCGGGCCCTCCAGGAGAAACGCATTGCCGGCGCCGGCCTGGACGTCTTCAAGGAAGAACCCCTTCCGGATGCCAGCCCGCTGTGGGACATGCCCAACGTCGTGTTCGCCCCCCACTCCGGCGGATACTCCCCCGAGGGCCGCGAAAATGTCCTTCGAGTCTTCAAAGAAAATCTCAGACGCTATCTTTCCAAAGAACCCCTTCTGAACGTAGTGGACAAAGAAAAGGGATACCTCATCCAGACGGCCTGAAGGCACCTACTGCGATGCCTTTGAATACCGGCTCCGCACAATTGCCGGCGTTCTGAGTTCAACCGGGTTACGGCCCGGCCGAAAGCGTAAATCTCATGTCATCTCCTGCCGCCTTCTCCGTCAACGACGCTGTCGCCCTCGCCTTCGAAAATCAACCGATTGTAGACATCCATACCCACCTCTATCCAGCACAAATGGGCTCGCTGTGTCTCATGGGCCCGGACGAACTCCTCACCTACCACTACCTGAAAGCAGAGACCAGCCGTCAGCTTCCGCCTGAAATCACCGTCGCACAATTCAGCGCCCTGCCGAAGCCGCGTCAGGCCGACGTCGTCTGGCGCACCCTCTTCGCGGGCGACGGCAGTCCGCTCTCCGAAGCCCAGCTCGGCGTGGTGACCGTTATGTCAGCGCTGGGCCTGAACCCCAGGACGGACAGCCTGTCCGAATTCCGCGCTTTCTTCTCCGGGACAGACCCCGAAGACTACATCGATCTTATCTTTCGGAAATCCGGTGTGGCAAGTGTCTTTATGACCAACGATCCCCTGGACGATCAGGAGGGCCCCATCTGGCAAGCCGGATTCGATAGAGACCCGCGGTTTGAAGCCGCGCTCCGGCTGGACAGCGCCCTGGCGGGCTGGCCCGCGCCCGTCGCGAAATTAAACGCACTGGGTTACGAGGTGGAAACGGATCTCTGCGCCCGAACGATTGCAGAACTTCGCCGTTACCTCAACGAAGGGTGCACGCGCATGGACGCCCGTTACATGGCCATCTCCCTCCCGCCGGATTTCGTCTATCCCTCCGAGTCTCCCGTAGCCAGGCTGCTGCATGCCGCGGTCTATCCCACCGCCAGGGAGCGCGGGATTCCCGCGGCCATGATGGTTGGCGTCAGGCGCCAGGTCAACCCGCTGTTGCAGGACGGCGGCGACGGCATGGGAAAATGGGATGTCGCCGTCCTGGAAAACATCGCGCGGGAATGGCCCGAGGTCAATTTCCTCGTGACGCTGCTTTCTCGCGAAAACCAGCACGAACTCTGCGTGGCCGCCCGAAAATTCCCCAATATTCTCCCCTTCGGCTGCTGGTGGTTTCTGAACAACCCCAGCATTATCCAGGAAATCACGGCCGAACGCCTTGAACTGCTCGGAGCCGGCTTCGTGCCTCAACACTCCGACGCCCGGGTCCTGGACCAGCTACTCTACAAATGGACCCACTCCATCAAAGCCATTGCGCCGGTCTTCGTGCGGAAGTACGAAGCGTTGAAGCACGCCGGCTGGCCGCTGACCGAACGGGACATCCGCAATGACATCGCCCGAATGTTCGGCGGCGGCCCCCTCAATGCGAGCTCTTGAAGTCAGCGCAGCCAGGACCATTGCGCGGCCACCGTGGCCTCGTCGCCGAATCTTTCCATCACCCGCGCTTTTTCGGCAGGCCCCGCCAAGAGCAGCCCCACCAGCCGATCGCACGTCAATTCCACCTCTTCGTCCGTCATCTCCATCGCATCCACGGTGAAATATCCCTCATCCGTATGGTGCGCGCGAAGCCGGATGGACGGATCGCCCTCCATCATCGCGAGGTTGATCACGGCAGCGCTCAATCCGGTTTTGTCCGCGTCCACCGTGACACGCGCGCGACTGAACGGATTGCCGTTGGGATCCGGATCCACGCTGAGACCGATGCCGTCGATGCCCTCCAGGCGCGCCATCACCCGGTTCATCTTCCGGTTTTGCTCCGCCTCCCAGCCCCCCACGTCCAATCGCATCCGGTACTCCAGCGCCGCCATCGCGCCCACGATTCCCTCCTTGCCCACCTTCATCGGCCTCCCGATCCCCCGGTTCTGAAGGTTCAGCGCCCGCACCAGGTCCTCCCGGCCGCAGACCACGCCGGCCGTGGCGCCGGAGAGATACTTGTGCCCGCTGCAGATTACCAGGTCCGCCCCCGTGTCCACGATCTTTCTGATCAGAAACGACTGCGCCGCCCCGTCGACGATCACGGGGACGCCGAACTCGTGCGCGATCTCGACCACCCGCGTCAGGGGCAGGGCGCCGTACCGGACGGTATGGTGAGAAACCACGAATACCACCGCCGCCGTCCGGTCTCCAATGGCATGCCTCAGGTGCTCCTCGGTCGAACGGTGCACCGTCCCGATCTCCACGGCCACGGCGCCGGCCAGCCGGATCATCTGCGTTACCGGCGCTCCGAAGTTCACCGCGTGACCCTTCTGAATCACAACCTCGTTTGCCATCCCGGTTGTGTCCGGAAGTTGCCAGACCCGGCCGAGGTCGTTTCCGGTCATCGTGGCCGCCACCCCCAGCGAAATGCCCGCGGCCGTGCATGCGGTCACGCACCCCCACTGAGCGCCCGTGGCGCGTGCGATCACCTCACCCGCGCGGTCCTGGAGTTCATCCAGGTCGTAGAAGCGGCCCATAGCCTGCGTCACCTCTTCAACCACTTCGGGCAACACGATCGCCCCCGCCAGGTGCGTCATTTTGCCACAAGCGTTGATAACACGAGTCAACCGGTACTTCTCGTACAAATCCATTGAGGTCCCTCCGTACAGGAAAAATGCGAGCGACAATACCGGCCGCCCGCCTTTCCCGGTGTCCCGTCCCGAATGTTTTCGGAACGGCTTCCCGCCGGTTAACTTCCCACCGCCTCGTCCACCGACTCGCCCAGCACCGCCAGGCCTTCGGCCACCGCTTCCCCGGTAATGGTCAGCGGCGGAGCGATCTTCACCGTCTGCCCCCAGGATCCCACCGGCGCGAAAAACAGCAGCCCCTTGTGAAAACAGCGTTCAACCACGTCGAATGCCAGATCCGGGTCGGGCTCCTTCAAACCCGGTTTGACCATCTGCAACCCCGCAACCAGCCCCTTGCCCGTGCAATTGCCGATCACGAGCGGATGACGGGCCTGAATCGCGCGCAACCCATCCATCATTACCGCCTCCAGCCGGGCGGCATTGCCCGCCAGGTCGTCTTCCACGATTTTTTTCAAGCTGGCCAGCGCCGCCGCCGCGCAGACCGGATTTCCGGTATGCGTGCTGGTCATGGATCCGGGCGGGTATTGATCCATCACCTCCGTCCGGCCGATCACGCCGGACAGGGGCAGGGAACTGCTCACGCCCTTTCCGAATGTAATCAGATCCGGTGTGACGCCGTAGTGCTCGAACCCCCACATTTTTCCGGTTCGTCCGAACCCCGCCTGTACCTCGTCGAATATCAGCAGAGCCCCGTGCGCCCGGCACCATTCGGCCAGGGCTCGTGCATATTCCACCGGGAGAAAGTCCGGGCCGACGCCCTGGTAGGTCTCCACGATCACCCCCGCCACGTCGTCGGCCTTCATCCCTTTTTCGTTCAGGGTCGCGCAGAAGTGGTCGAAATCGGTATTCTCCGTCCAGTATCCGTCCGGAAAGGCAACCTGTACAATGGCGGGATCCTCATTCACAATCCAGTCTTTCTGTCCGGGCATCCCGCCGGCCTGCTGCGCCCCGAGCGTGCGCCCGTGAAAGCCACGCTCAAACCCCACGATCCCGACCTTCCGGTTCCCGCCCTGCATTATTCCCCAGGTGCGAGCCAGTTTGATCGCATTCTCGGTGGCCTCGGAACCGGTGGTCAGCAGAAATACCTTATCCAGACCTTCCGGCGCCAGTCCCGTGAGGGTTTCGGCCAGTGCCGCCCTTGCGGCGTTGGGAAACACGTAGCTGTGAAGGAGTCCGTTGTCGACCTGTTCCAGAATGGCCCTCCGCACCTCCGGCATCCCGTGGCCCGCATTGGTCACCAGCACCCCGGAACTCCAATCCAGCCACATATTCCCGTACCTGTCGTGAACCTGGACGTCTTCCGCCCGATCCCACACGACCGGGGGCTGTCCGCGCATCGAAGAAGGCTCATGGGTGCGAAGCGCCTCGAGCACGGGAACCGACTCCGGATGCGGCAATCTGGAGGCGATTCGCCGATATTTTGTGTCCACGCGGGGAACGTCCCGGGGTGTGATATCGAACTCCCTGCCCATCGCATCCTCCTGAAAAAAAACGAGCCGCGAGACTCGGCGCCGCCCGAACCGGACGTTGCGGCGTCTCGCGACCCGCTGCGCCCCGCCCCTATAGAGCCTTTTTGTAAATCCGCTGAAATACCGCTTCCGGGCCCTCGTCAATCCGGTTCGGATCGATAATGGTGATGCCGTCCTCCCCGAACCGCGCCGTCACCGGCGTCCCCTTGCCTTCATGCAGATATTTGAAGTTCAGATCCCGCACCCGCCTGGCCGCATCCACAATCGCGACCGTAATCCGCCCATCCGCCGCCGTGGGATAGATCTCGTCCACGTCCTCCCGCGTCTCTCCCAGGAACTTGATCCGGCAGGCGGCAACCAGCCCCACCGTGATGCTGTCCACGCCGTATCCGATATACGCATCCGAGCCGTCCGGACGCCTGACGTCGCGGGTCATATGATTATTCACCGTACGGCTGCCGCCCCCGTCGTACCAGAAACGCAGACCCCGGTACTGCTGGTCCGACTCCACCTTGCCGTCGGTGCCCACAATTTCATGGCCCTGATTCACGGGGCCCTCGAAATCATCGGGCGTTATCCAATTATTGTGGAAATAGATGCTCATACCGTTATCGAATTCCACGCGCACCTGAACCGCGTCGTAGGCGTTGATCCCGTCCCGAACCAGCCGCTTCTTCTGTCCGACCGCGGATAGCGCGACGGGTTTGCTCCTGAAATAGTTGTAAATCAGGTCCGTCCAGTGTGGACCGACATAACTGAACGGATCGCTCTGCTCCGCCCACTTGAACGTGCTCGTGGACACCTCCAGCGGCTCTTCGAGCACGGCCTGCCCGTAGAGCGGCTCTCCGATCCGCGTGGACAGATCGTGCTGGACGCGCAGATGATCCGGATCGTATCGCTTGTGCATATCCACGCAGACCACCAGCCCCTTCTCGTCGGCCACGTCGATGATCTCGTCCGCCTCCTCGATCGACAGACACATCGGTTTCTCCATCACCACGTGCGTCCCGTTCCGGAGCGCGGCCAGCGTCACCTCGGTATGCAGATGATCCGGCGTAACCACCGCCATGACGTCGAGGTCGGGGAAATCGCGCAACACGTCTTCCCACGGCTTTTCTCCCCAGTACGGTCCTGGCTCGCACCCCGTGGAAGCTTTAAAATTATCCCGCGCGCGTTCCGCCGACGCCTGCGACCGCGTGGCCACGGCCACCAGATCGAACTGTATATCGGCCAGGTCCCGCGCCCACCGGTCCAGGCCGACCCGCCCGAGATTTCCACTGATTCCCATCCGCTGCAGATCGGCGAACGCCCGGGCATGAACGTCTCCGCCGAACATCCCCGCGCCGATCAGCGCGATTTTCATCGTGCGCTGCATTCGTTACCTCGCTTTCCCGCTTTGTCGGTTCTCTCCCCGTAGCACCAGAACCTTGTTTTCGTTTCATCGATTCGAGCGGCCTCGACGTCCGCGCGGCGGGAACCGCGCCCAACGTGCGAGTCATCTCGTAAAGACGGTACCCCTCACATAGTCCGCATCGTCCGAAACCAGAAACGCCAGGACCTTTCCCACACCCTCCGGATCTCCCAAGCCCTGTCTCATCTCCTCCAGGGACCGCCCCTCCAGACTCGCCTGTTTCCTCAACACGCCCATCTTCAACGGCGTTTCAAGGCTCCCGGGACACAACGCATGCACCCGGATTCCCCTGGAGGCCAGTTGCGGCGCGAGCACCAGAGAGAGCCCGTGCACCCCGCCTTTGCTCGATCCGTATGCCGCGGACGAACTGCCTCCCCGCACGCCGGCGCCGGAAGACACCAGCACGAGCACCCCGCCGCCGGACCGCTCCAGAACCGGCGCCACATACTTGCACATCAGAAAACTTCCCTTCAAATTCACGTCGACCACCCGATCCCAGGTCTCCTCTTCGAACAGATCGACGGGGACCAGCGCGCCTTCCAGAATGCCAGCGGAATGAATCAGACCGTCGATCCGTCCGAACGCGCCGACCACGTCCTTCACCATCGCCCGAACCCCGGCCTCCACGCGTACGTCCACATCGAACCCCCGGGCGGCGCCCCCCGACCCCTCGATTTCGCTAACCGTTGCCGTAACGCCGTCCACGTCGCAATCCGCGACCCCCACGCGAGCGCCGGCCCGTGCGCAACAAAGCGAAGCGGCGCGGCCGATGCCCGAGGCCCCGCCGGTTACCAGAATCACCTTCTTCTTCAACGGCATCTCACCCTCGCGGGTCGAATCCGGCCTGACGGGCCAGGCGCCTGGCGCTACGGAACGGGAAAATGAATTCCCGCGTCGGTTGCGCCCCGCGTTCCGCGGCACCTATTGCGTTATCGCGTACAGCGTATTGCGGGTGCCAATGTAAAGCACCCCGTCTTCTGCGACCGGCGTGGTGTATACCGCGCTGCCCATATTGATTTCGTTGATCTTCTCGAACGCTGCCGAGGCCTTGAAGATCATTACGTCGCCGTCTTCATCGCCAATGTATACCTTGCCATCGACCACAAAGGGCGACCCCCAGATGGCGGCGTAGGCATCGTAGGTCCAGTGCGGCTTTCCTGTCTTCAGGTCAAGACAATAGACGAATCCGCTCAGGTCCGCCGCATACAGCAACCCATCCTGTATGGCAACCGTCGACATGGTCCGGTTAAAATCCTTGTCTCCCAGATGCCAGACAACGTGGGTGCCCGTTACGTCCCCTTTTCCAGTCGCGTCAATCGCCCACAGATGACCCACTCCTTCGCCGTGTTCGGGATCCTGTCCCACACCGATATAGACCTTGTTGTCGTAGATCACCGGCGTGGCGATTACCGCGTTGCGTGTGCCGCGTCCGCCTAGCTCCCACTCCGAATCCTTCGGATTGCAATCGAACTTCCAGATCAATTCGCCCGTCTTCGGCGCCACGGCATAAATCCATCCGTCCCCTCCCGGCAAGACAACCTGGGGTTCTCCGTTGATCATTCCATACGTCGGGTTCGACCACTGCCCATGCAGGATGTTCGTGCCGGGATAGGCCTTCTCCCAGACAAGTTCCCCGGTTTTCAGGCTGAGGGCGATAAAACTGGGCGCGAGCGGTGAAGGGATGGCGACGTGGCCTTCATCCACGCCGTTGCTGGTAATCACGAATAGCATGCCGTCCGCTCCGACAGGCGAACAGGTGGCCAGATTGTGCGGGAAGACATCCAATTCTTCCATCATGTCGAATTCCCAGACAATATCCACGCCAACCTTCCCGGTTACGTCTTCGCCCTGATACGGCCCGTCGTTTTCCGAGTCCAGAAACCCCTCCGTATCCGCGCAGACCACGCGCCCCTGGTTGGAAACATAGTACAGACGCTGGTCCTGGACAAATGGCGTGGAGCAGACCCCCTGCAGCGGCCAGTCGTTCACCCTTCCAGCCGGCAGCTTCGGATGGGCCGCCTGCCACAGAAACTTACCGTCGGATTCCCGGAATGCCATCACCACGCCGCGGTCGCCCTTGATATCGGGATTGCGTTCGCCGCGGTTGTTCGTCCCCATAAACACCTTGCCGCCCAGCAGTACGGGCCCGGCGTACGACTGGGAGCCGAGAGCGGCCTTCCACTTGATATTCTCGCCGGTGATCGGATTCCAATCCGTTGGCAGGTTCTTTTCATCCGATACCTGGTTTCGCGAGGGCGTGAATCCCCACATCGCGGTCTCCTGCGCGCGTGCGTCCGAAACCGCCCAGATCACAATCATAGCGCCGCATACAACCCATCTCGATTTCATTGGTGTCTTACTCTCCCGGAGTCTGCGTTCGATGTTGGAACCTTCAATACACGCTCACATTGTCATAATAGATGTTCGCCGGCGAGTACCCGTAAAGTCCCGGGCTGCCTTCCCGTATGGGCAGCGGATCCTCCGCCTCGATCGTCCAGGCGTCGGGCTCCGGGTCGCCCCGTTTCCACACTTTGCCGCGGACCACGGCCCGACCGCCCACGATATCCACCCTCATCTTCATCGTATACCAGACGTCGGGATCCCATGCGAAGTCCACGCGTTTTGCCATCCGCAGATCCGAGGACCAGGACCGGACCTCCAGCCGCTGGTAAGCGCCCTGCAGGTCCAGGATGTATCGGTGCGCGATCAGGCCCACGTCCGGACGCCAGCGCCTGCGCCTGCCCCCCATCAGATCGGCCTGGAGGGTATATCCCTTCATATCGGGCGGACCAATGTACAGATTGGACCGGTCCAGTCCGCGCGCCGCGGGCGGCTTCACCAGAACCCTGTTTCCATCCTGCTCCTCAACCCTGAACCCCCTGCCACCCCACACCCAGTGGCGCGGATTCTTGCCAGCAGGGATCCCCTCAAAGTCCTCCGTCCAGGGCGGATCGGGGACCACCCGCACCCACGCCCTTGCGGTCAGCCCCCCGGAGGTGGCAACCACCCACCCGGCCTGTCCGTGTTTCGCCGGTGTAAACCGTTCGTTCTTGACCCGCCCGGCCAGGCCTTCGAGGGACCATTCCACTTGCACCTCCCCGATCAACCGCCCCCGCTCGTCGTACGCCCGGGCGCTCAGCGGCAGCGCCTCGTCCGACGCCAGTGTTTTCTCGGCCGGCACGACCAGAAGCGAGGCTGGTTGGACGCCTGACGGTGCGCGCGGGTGCCCCACAAACGGCGTGGGCGTGGGCGTGAACGCCGCGTCCCTGTCTCCCAGGCAGAACAGTCCCGCCTCGGTTGCGAAGTAGACCCGGCCGTATGCGACGGCCACCGAACCGTAGATTTCCGCGAGCCTCCCGCCGGGCATCGTAATCTTCTTCTCGTCCAGCGCCTGCGCGCCCGCGTCCCCCACCTTGAGAATCCGGACTCCGCCGTTGACTTCCGTGACGTACAATTTGCCGTCGGCCCACGTGGGTGAGCCCTTGCCCACCGTGCCGATATTCTGCTCCCAGTTTTTTTGCCCGGTCTGGGCGTCCAGGCAGTGTACGTTCGCCGAATTGTCAATAACGTACAGGCGCCCCGCGTGAAGGGCGGGGGAAGCATACCCCGCCGCGATCCCGTCCTGGCGCCAGATCTCCTTTCCCGTGCCCGCGTCGATGCATACCACCCGACCCATCGTGGTATTGTCCACGTTTTCTTCGCTGTGGGTCGCGTACACCCGATTGTTACCCGCAACCGGAGAGGTGTTGATACCCCGCTTGCTCAGCGGGAACCCCCATACCACTTCCCCCGTCCCGGCCTTGAAGGCAAAAACACCTCCGTTTCCGTTGCCGGCGATCAACAACCGCTGGCCGTCGACGGTCGCGGATATCGGCGTGGAATATACGGTCAGGTCGGCCTGCCCGCCCCCACCCGGGCGCGCCATCCAAGCGGTCTCTCCAGTCCGCTTGTCGAAGGCCATGTACCGGTGGGAGGGCGGGCGGTCCGCCCAGCCCCGGTTGCCCATGCTGATAACAACCAGGTCTCCGTCTACCACGGGCGTATGCAACCGGCCTCCGTAGCCCGAAAACCTGTTGAATTCCTCGGTCAACGACCGGGTCCACAGAATCCGGCCATCACGGTCGAAACACAACAGCAGACCGTTTACGAGGTGCACGTACACATTGCCGGTTTCCCCGTCGGCGCCCGGATTCGCCCAGCCCAGGCGGTTGAACGTGATGGTGGAATGCCATACATTGAACTTGTGCTCCCATACCAGCCTACCGTCTTGCGCGTCAAAACAGGCAACGTGTTCCTGTCTGGTCACGCCTTCGCCGGTTCTTCCGATCACATATACGCGCCCGTTCAGAATCACCGGCGTGGACCGGCCGATAAACTCCGACCGCCAGACCAGATTCTCTCCATCCGGAGTCCAACCGGAGATCAGGCCGCTCTGCGATGAAGCACCGGTCTGCATCGGACCGCGCCAGTGCGTCCAGTCCGATGCCGTGGAAATATTCGACGATACGACCTGAAGGCCACCGATCAGGCAGGCCGCAAGGATGCGAGGTTTCAGCCACCTTTTCATAAGCACAATGCCCCTATGGTTCTGTCCCGGAAAACTGTCACCATTATTCCGCCTGCCTGCGAAGGTGAGACAGCACGCACAGGCAGGCCGATTCATCACGTCTCGGTCCCTTGTTTACACTGAGCCTGTCGAAGCGAGCCTGTCGATACGCGCTCGCCGGCGTGGCGCAGAACACACTTACCGAAATGCGCCTTCCGCAATATCCGATTCCCCCACAAACTGCTTGAGATGCTCTATTGCCCTTGCCAGATCGCTCCTGACCCACGGATCTCTCTCTGTCCGCATCGCCAGTTCCAGAACGGCAATAGCCTCCGGCTGTTCGATATGCATAATCGCGACCACCGCCTGCTGGCGCAATCGGCGGCTTCTGTCTGTAAGGAAATGCAACAGATCGGGCAGCGCTTCGCTGGCGCCCAGCATCCCCAGCGCCCATATCGCTTTGGCGCGCACCTCGGGTACCGTATCCCTCAGCGCCTGGCGCAAATGGGGAACCGCCCCGACCACGCGACGCGCGCCCAGATAGGCCGCGGCATCCTCGCGTTCCTGCGCCGTACCCCATCGAAGCCGTGTAAAATGATCGCTGTCGCCGCCGCAACACGGCAACCCGATCGAAAATAGAAGAATAACACTCAGGCTGCGCATTCTTTCAGGGCCGTGTATTGCGCTTTAACCGTCCGGTCGATATCCGCATCGGTATGCGCCAGAGAAACAAACGTCGCTTCAAACTGGGAAGGCGCCAGATACACGCCCTGTTCCAGCATCAGCCGGAAGTAACGTGCGAAGGCATCCTGGTCGGATGCCACGGCGGCTTCGTATCGTGTAGGAGGACGATCCGTAAAAAACAGGGTCATCATGGAACCGACCCGGTTCAGGCGAAACGGCAACCCGAGCGACTTCAGGTTCTCCCGGAAACCGGCTTCCAGCGCGGCGGCTTTGCCCTCGAGCGCCTCATACGCGCCCGGTTCCCGGAGTTGCCTGAGCGTTTCGTAACCGGCCGTCATCGCAAGGGGATTTCCGGAAAGCGTCCCGGCCTGCGACACTCCTTTTCCAAGTGGCGATATATGCGACATGATCTCCCGGCTGCCGCCGAATGCACCCACCGGCAACCCTCCGCCGATTATTTTGCCGAGCGTGGTCAGATCGGGTGTGATCCCGTAAAGCGCCTGCGCGCCGCCCGGATGAACCCGGAATCCGGTAATTACTTCATCGAAAATCAGCACAATGCCCGACCTGGCGGTGAGTTCGCGCAACCCTTCGAGGAATCCCCCGGCCGGCGGAATCACGCCCATATTGCCAGCCACAGGCTCCACGATGATCGCCGCGATTTCGTCCGTGTTCTCCGCTACAATTCGCTGTACCGCCTCCAGATCGTTGTAGGGCGCGGTGACGGTTCCCTCGGCCGTGCCGGCGGTCACGCCGGGGCTGCTGGGCACCCCCATGGTGAGCGCGGACGACCCCGCCCGGATCAGGAAACTGTCCGCGTGCCCGTGCCAGCACCCCTCGAACTTGATCACCTTCTCGCGGCCGGTATATCCCCTCGCCAGGCGCACGGCGGACATTGTGGCCTCCGTGCCCGAGTTCACCATCCGCACCATTTCCACACCGGGCACGAGGTCGGTGACCAGCCTGGCCATTTTGACTTCGATTTCCGTGGGCGCCCCGAAACTGGTTCCCTGCTCGCAGATCCGCTTGAGCGCCTCAACCACGCGTGGAGGCGCATGACCCAGAATCAACGGACCCCACGAGCAGACGTAGTCGATATACTCCCGTCCGTCCGCGTCGTACACCTTCGAGCCGCGTCCTCGCGTTATGAAAAGCGGCTGGCCGCCCACCGGGCCGAACGCCCGCGCCGGGCTGTTCACCCCGCCCGGAATCACCCGTTGCGCCGCTTCGAATAACTCTCCCGAACGGTTGTTCACAAAACACCCCCCGATGCAACGGCCGTTGTGTGATTTAACGACAGTCGATGCCAGCCCTTAACAGCCCGTTGAAACAGTCCATCCGGGCTGCGTCCGGCCCTTGTGGTCGAATTACTGCGTTGCACTCCCTCCCCGAATCTCCGATTCGACGCGGTCGCGCGCCTTGTCTTCGGCCACAATGACTCGGCCTCGCCTGCAGAGCGACTTTTTCAACGGACTGTTAATTATTGGATTTTGTCATTCATTGTCAAGTGGCGATTATTGGGCTTGCAACGGCGCCGACGAAACGTATATTTGTCCAACGCCTTCGCGGCAGTAGCTCAGAAGCTGTTTTAAAATTCCCGGTGAGTTCCCGAGCGCGAGCGAAAAGGTGTCGGTCAAGGCGGGCGAATTCGCCCCTATCTCAAAGATAAGGGTGGATTTGACCAACGCAGACCGAGGGGTTTGCAGCCGCGCGAAGACCGCCGGGGGTTTTAAGACAGCTTCTCAATAGGATAGAGCATCTGGCTTCGGACCAGACGATTGGGGGTTCGAGTCCTCTCTGCCGCACCATCCAAAACCCCGGTCACCTGATCGCGGTTTTGCCTCCCCGATCTTTACATGCCGCTTACCCACGACGCCATCCGAATCCGGGGCGCCCGCCAGCATAACCTGCGGAGCCTCGATCTCGACATTCCCAAAAACCGGTTTGTGGTCATCACGGGGCCATCCGGCTCCGGGAAATCCTCGCTTGCGTTCGACACCATCTACGCTGAAGGACAGCGCAGGTACGTGGAGGCGATGTCCGCACACGCGCGCCGTTTCCTGGAGGTGATGGAGAGACCCGACGTGGACGGCATCGACGGCCTCTCTCCCGCCGTGGCGATTCAACAGCGCCGGGCCTCGGGAAATTCCAGGTCGACGGTTGGAACCCTCACGGAGATCCACGACCATCTCAGGATCCTGTTTGCCCGGGCCGGTCTGCCGCATTGCCCGGAATGCGACAAACCCATTTCGTGCCAGACCGTTGGCGAAATCGTTGACACCGTGCGCGCCCAGCCCGACGGTACGCGGCTCAGGATCCTGGCGCCACGGGTCCGGAACCGGAAAGTTGCGTTCGACGAGGAACTGGAACGTCTGCGGCGCGACGGGTACGTGCGCGTGCGAATTGACGGGCGCGACCGTTCGCTGGACGAAGAGATTCGCCTGGATCCCACTCTGCCGCACACCGTCGACGCCGTTGTGGACCGGCTGGTCGTCCGTCCGAAAATTGAACGCCGGCTGGCCGACTCGCTGGAAACCGCGTTAGCCCTCAGCGGCGGCGGCGTTTTTGTGGATATCCTCGAAGGACCGGAGTTGAGCTTTTCCACGCAATTCATCTGCAGAAACTGCGACGTCGGCTTTGAAGAATTGACGCCGCGTCTGTTCTCGTTCAACAGCCCGTACGGCGCCTGTCCGGCCTGTAACGGAGTGGGCGTGAGGACCGAAATCGATCCTGACCGGGTCGTTCCGGACACAAACCGATCCATTGCCGAGGGCGCGATCGCACCCTGGGGCGTCCCCAGAGGCCGTGCGGCGCTCGATCTGCTCCAGCGTCTCGCGAACCGATATCGTTTCGATCTCGCCGCACCATTCGGTTCCCTTTCACCCAGAGTGAGGGAGGCCATTCTGTGGGGCGACAAATCCCTCCAATTCGACGGCGTGATCCCGCTCCTCAACAGGCGGGTTGCGGATACCGCGTCGGACGAAGGCGGATCCAGGCTGGACTCGTACGTCCGCACGGTCGACTGCTCCGACTGCGCCGGCGCCAGGTTGCGAAAGGAGGCCCTGGCGGTCAGAATCGCCGGCAGGAACATCGCGCAGTTTGCTGCGATGAATATCCACGTGGCCTGCGATTTCGTCGATAGCCTGAAGGGAAGGCTGGACCCTCCGGAGGTCGTTGCGCCGATTCTTCATGAAATACGCAACCGGCTTGCCTTCCTGAGGGACGTGGGCGTGGGGTATCTCACCCTGGAACGAAACGTGGCATCGCTCTCCGGCGGCGAGACGCAGCGTATCCGCATGGCCACGCAGATCGGCGCGCGCCTGTCGGGGGTACTCTACGTCCTGGACGAACCCAGTGTCGGTTTGCACCCCCGAGACAACCGTAAACTCATCCATACGCTTCACACGCTCCGCGACCTTGGTAATACCGTTCTGGTCGTGGAGCATGATCGGGAAACCATGCTGGCCGCGGACCATCTGATCGACCTCGGACCGGGAGCGGGCGAGCAGGGCGGCGAACTTATGGCCCAGGGCACCGCTCAGGAAATTATCGCGGCCGGGGAAAGCCTCACGGGCGCGTACCTCTCCGGCCGGAAGACCATCCCCCCGCCTCCCGACAGACGGCAACCCACCGGCCGAATGGTATTGAAGGGCGCGCGAGGGCACAATCTCAAGTCCATTGACGTCGCCCTCCCACTGGGCATTTTTGTCTGCGTCACCGGTGTGTCCGGATCCGGCAAGAGCACACTGATCAACCGGACACTGTATCCGGCCCTGGCGAACAGGCTGCACAACGCCACCGCCGCACCGCTTGAACACGACGGTATCGATGGCCTGTCACAAATCGACAAAATCATTCGAATCGATCAGGCGCCGATCGGGCGGACTCCCAGATCTAACCCGGCCACATACACAGACCTCTTTACGGATATCCGCGAACTCTACGCGCAGCTGCCCGAATCCAGGGTTCGGGGCTATACAGCCGGGCGATTCAGCTTCAACCTGAAGGGCGGGCGTTGCGAGCCCTGCCAGGGCGACGGCCTGCGTCGGATCGAAATGCACTTCCTTCCGGATGTCTACGTGACCTGCGATGCCTGCGGCGGAAGCCGGTACAACAGGGAGACCCTGGAAATCCGTTACAAGGGCTGTTCCATCGCCGACGTCCTGAACATGACGACGGAGAGGGCGCTCACCTTCTTCAGAGATATTCCGAGCGCACAGCGTAAACTGAAAACGCTTGCGGAGGTCGGCCTGGGTTATATCCGGCTGGGCCAATCCGCAACCGTCCTCTCCGGAGGCGAAGCGCAACGCATCAAACTGGCCTCTGAACTTTCCCGTGTGGCAACCGGAAAAACCATGTATATTCTGGACGAACCGACAACCGGGCTGCACTTCGAGGACATCCGGTCGCTCATTTCCGTTCTGGACCGGCTGGTGGATAAGGGCAACTCCGTCGTTGTGATCGAACACAACCTGGATGTGGTCAAGCGGGCGGACTGGATTGTTGATCTCGGTCCCGGCGGTGGCGATTCCGGCGGCCGGGTCGTCGCCGAGGGGCCCCCGGAACGCGTTGCCGCGGCGCCGGCTTCCCACACAGGCCGCTTTCTCAAAGAGGTGATCGCACTATGATCCGCATCGACTTCGGCACCCTGTACGAATTTGAACGGGAAGACAACAATCGCCGGCGGGAAAACCGGAAAAAAATCCAGGACTTCCTCAGCCTGTGTGAAACCCACCAGGCCACCATCGTCGAACAGCGGGATTGGAATACGCGAGACCTCATCCACTTCCTGGGTATCTCGCCGGACCTGGTCTTCACCATTACGATATCGGAAAAATACCTGGGCGTACAAACCAGCCAGATTCGCGAGAAATTCCAGACATTCAAAGCCGATTACGTTTCCGTACCCGACAGGCACGCGGTGTCCGTCGAACAGCCTCCTGCGGACAAACTGGGCCTGCACGACGTGGTGAACTGCTCGGGGTGCGGGAAGACCACGCCCTACGACGGCTACTTTCAGCACTGTGTGCGCTGCGGCGAAAAGCTGGACACACTGGTGAAAACCTGCAAAACCTGTAACAACGGCGTCCTGTACCATCCCTCGTACGCCTGCTGCCCCATCTGCGGGAACGAACTGCAACCGGATTACGACAGCCCCCCACTGAACGAACTGGATCCCCACGGCCTGATCTGGGGCATCTCGAACAAAGAAGAAACCGCCGAAGAAGGCGAAGACCTTTTCGGCGGCGGCGGCCCGCTTGGATAAGGAAAAACGGACCCCAATAATCCACCGAGAGCTTGCAAACGTCGAGGGCTTCAGAGAACCGTACAGTATGGGTTTTCACCAACTACAGGAGAAATCACGGCTGTAAATTGGCGATCGCGATTAATAGCCATCTGCCTAACGAGCTCTACGAGGCATGCTTAACCCACGAACATAGCAACAGCATAACTACGCCCTGTACATATACGCATTGAGACAGGGCGTTCTGAGATCAAAAAGCGAATTCTGACGCTACCAATACAAAAACCGCTGTCCGCAACACATTTCTTCAGATTACAGTCGAAATAATACAATTCATGTTAATGATTCAGGATAGAACGCAATGGCCGGAAGTCGAATAGCCCCTTAGGAGCACATGATGGCACGACGACGCACCCGCCAATCCAAACGCCCTATTGAGTCCTATGACCACCAGGACAAAGAGCGGCTGAACAACCCGCCTGTCGGCCTGGTCACGCCCGAGACCGATCGGGACGCGGGACGGAAGACCTACGCCTTTGACCCTCACCTGGACCCGCAGCTGCAGTGGGCAGGGAAGGCGGAGCACACCTCCTTCGACGTATCCACAGTATCGCTACACGTCCATGAGCGCATTGACCCCCGCACCATTATCGAGGCCGCCCGCAAGCGCAACGAAAATGGCGCCCCGGTGCAGGGCAGCCTGTTCGAGCTGCCGGAGGAGAACCCGCCGGTCCGCAGCGCAATCGAGTTCTACAAGCACCGCCACAACTGGACCAACCGCCTGGTAGCGGGCGACAGCCTGCTGGTAATGAACAGCCTTCTGGAGAAGGAGGGCATGGCGGGCAAGGTGCAGATGGTCTACATCGACCCGCCCTACGGCATCCGGTACGGCTCCAACTTCCAGCCCTTCGTCAACCGGCGCAACGTGAGGGATGGCCGGGATGAAGACCTGACCCAGGAGCCGGAGACCATCAAGGCCTTCCGAGACACCTGGGAACTGGGCGTTCATTCCTACCTTTCTTATCTACGGGATCGTTTGTTGCTAGCTAGGGAACTGCTGACCGAGAGCGGTTCCTGCTTCGTGCAGATTTCTGATGAGAATGTGCATCGAGTGCGTCAGATTATGGATGAGGTGTTTGGGGAAAAGAACTCCGTTGCGTCAATACGGTTTAGACGTGGGGGGTTTCAAACTTCTGCCCATCTTCCAGAAACCCACGATTTTATACTCTGGTATGCACGCGACGAAGATCGGTTGAAGTTCAGGCGACAATTCCTTCAATCGGACCGCCGAGAGGCATTCCCGGGTCAGACTCTATTTGCGGAAAACGAAGAAGGCCAATATGAACGAATCGATCGATCTGCTATTGGAGATCATATCCATCGGGTCTTCCGACATCGTGCTGCATATAGCGCCACAGGGTCTGATGCGTCCAGATTCCCCTTTAAGTTTAACGGCAGAGAGTTTTTGCCATCAGGACAGCGAGGTTGGTCAACAAACAAAAAAGGTATGAAGAGGGCTGAAAGAGCGAACCGGCTCATCGTCATAGGAAATACTCTGGAAAGAAAAATGTACTTTGAAGATTCTCCTTTCCGAACTCTTTCTACAAATTGGGATGACACGATAACAAGTGGATTCGGCGAAGACAAAACGTATGTAGTGCAGACCCAGACACTGGTAATACAGCGATGCATCCTGATGACCACTGACCCGGGTGAATTGGTGTTCGACCCGACCTGCGGCTCCGGCACAACCGCATACGTCGCCGAGCAGTGGGGACGCCGCTGGATTACATGCGACACCTCCCGGGTAGCCACTTCCTTGGCCAAGCAACGGCTTATGACCGCCCTTTTCGACTACTACGAGTTAGCTCATCCCAACGAAGGCGTGGGCAGTGGGTTCAACTACAAGACTGTTCCACACATCACTCTTGGTTCGATCTCCAACAACTCAGAGATTGACAGCATTTGGGAGCACCACCAGCAGGCGATAGAACCGCTTCGAGAGAAGCTAAACGCTGCTCTGGGCGAGAGTTGGGAAGAATGGCAGATTCCTCGCAACGCGGACAATAGATGGCCGGAGGAAGGGCGTAAGGCGCATGCGGCCTGTTGGGAAGGGCGCAACGCACGGCAAAAGGAGATTGATGCATCCATGGCTTGCCACGCCGGACATGAGACACTGTACGACCAGCCGCTGGTGGACACGAGCAAGAAGCGGGTCGCCGGCCCCTTCAGCGTCGAGGCCGTGCCGGCCCCAGCGGTGACACCCATCGACGACGTGTACGAGGCCGAGCCTCTGCCCGCCGATGACACGGTGGCCCGCTCCGGCGAAACGGTGCGCCAAGCAGAGTGGCGGGACGAGTTATTGAGGACGGGAATCCGGGGCAAGGCGAGGCAATTCATCCGCTTTGCTCGTTTGGAACCCTTGCCAGGCTTTCGCTACCTCCACGCGGACGGCCAGAGCTTGCCCAACAAGGACGGCGCTGACACGGTACGTGAAGGTCCGGCGCAAGCAGCCCAGCGTATTGTCGTGTCTTTCGGACCCGATCACGCGCCATTGGAGCAACGGCAGGTGAACCATGCCCTCCAGGAAGCCGAAACGCTTAGGCCGAGCCCCAGGGTCATCGTCTTCGCCGCCTTCCAATTCGACCCCGAAGCGGCCAAGGATATCGACGAGACCAACTGGCCGGGCATCGCCCTGCTGAAGGCGCAGATGAACGCCGACCTGCTGACCGGGGATCTGAAACGCAAACGGGCCAGCAACGAGAGTTTCTGGCTCATCGGGCAGCCTGACGTGTTGGTACATCAAATAAGCAAGGGTCAGAACACTGGTATGTGGCAAGTAGCGGTTCAGGGATTCGACTACTACAATACTAAGACCGGTGACGTGGAATCAGGCGGAGAAGATAAAATCGCGATGTGGATGCTCGACTCGGACTACGACGGCCGTAGCTTGTACCCACGACAGGTGTTCTTCCCTATGGCCGGGACCAGAGACGGATGGACTCGCCTGGCCCGCAACCTCAGGGCCGAGATAGACGAGGAGTTGATCGAAGCCTATCGTGGCGCGGTCTCCCTGCCCTTCGATTCTGGCGAGCACGGTCGTATTGCAGTGAAGATCGTGGACGATCGGGGTATCGAAAGCCTGAAGGTAGTGACTCTGGAGCCAGACCGAAGCATCGTTCCTACGCAAGGCAAACTCAGCATCGAAGAGATAATCGCTGAACGTTCCAAAAAAGTTCCTAAAGAGGAGTGGGACCGATTGCCCTCAGACCTGATCGACAACTTGGACCATTACCTCTATGGGACCGACAAGCGATGACTACGGTATTCGCTGATGCTTCATATTGGATAGCTATTTTTCGAGAGAATGACCAATGGCACAACGCGGCAGTTACAGCGCGTCGACGACTGGGCACAACATCGCTCGTAACCACCGATGAGGTGTTGACGGAGTTTCTTTCTGCGATGTCCGGGTCCCAAGATGTGATACGGAGAGAGGCTGCAGCGGTAGTACGTGACATCTTGGATAATCAGGGCGTTCGGGTTGTTCCCCAGACCCACGAGTCTTTCCTTGACGGTCTTGATCGGTATGAGAGACGGCGGGATAAGCATTACAGCCTTCAGGACTGCATTTCCATGAATGTTATGGAAGCGCAGGGAATCACCGACGTTCTGACCAGCGACCACCACTTCGAGCAAGAGGGCTTCGCGATCCTGATGAAGTCGATCTCGTAGGGCCGAACATGGAACGATCGTCAATTGACCGACTCATCATAAACAAGCCCTATAAGGAGCCTGCGGAGCACTGGCGCTACAACCGGGAGAGGCGAACATTCTCACGGGCGGGAGGTCGTCGGCCTGCGGGCTACCTCATAGCGTCGGGGGATTCCAAGACCTTCGACGACCCGGGCATCTTCGTTGAAATCCCTCTGGTCAATCAGATTCGGACACGCGTAAAATCGTGGCGGGACACCAGCTATCCCGGCGTGACAACAATAACCAAACGCCTCTTGGAGCATTGGACGGACTCGGAGGAGTTCGAGAACCGTCGGTTCTTCTTCTGCCAGCTTGAGGCGGTAGAGACGCTGATTTGGCTGACTGAAGCGCCCGATAGCGAGAAGGTAGGGATAGAGATTCCCGGTGACGGCGGCGAGTTCCGTCGCCTATGTGCCAAGATGGCCACAGGAACGGGCAAGACAGTGGTTATGGCTATGGTCATCGCCTGGCACATCCTCAACAAGGTCGCATATCCCCAGGACACCCGCTTCGCCAAGAACGTGCTGGTGGTCGCCCCCGGCCTCACCGTCAGGAGCCGCCTCGCCGTCCTGGAACCATCCAATCCTGAAAACTACTACGGGGCGTTCCATATCGTGCCCTCACCTTTCTTGGACCGGCTTCGCCAGGGGAAGGTGATAGTACGCAACTGGCACGCCCTCAACTGGGAGACCAATGAACAGATTGCCAATAAACGGAGCGTGGACAAGCGAGGAGCCAAGAGCGACGAGGCCTATGTGCGTGACGTGCTGGGCGACATGGCCGGAGCCCGAAACCTGTTCGTCATCAACGACGAAGCGCACCACGCCTGGCGGGTGCCAGCTGAGTCCAAGGTGAAGGGCGTCGCCAAGGCCGACATCGAGGAAGCGACCAAGTGGGTGGGCGGCCTGGACCGGATTCACAGTGTGCGTGGCATCCTCACCTGTTACGACTTCTCGGCCACACCCTTTGCTCCATCAGGCAAGAAAAGCTCAGATGAGGCCCTGTTTGACTGGATCGTGAGCGACTTTGGACTGAACGACGCCATTGAATCGGGCTTGGTGAAGACACCGCGTGTGGTGATCCGCGATGACGCAGTGCCGGATTCCAAGACCTACAAGTCCCGCCTGTACCACATATACAACGATCCAGAGGTGAAGGACGATCTGAATCGCCGTGCGCAGGCCCACGAGCCGCTGCCTGACCTGGTGACTAATGGGTATTACCTGCTTGGCTATGACTGGAGAGAGGCTGCCAGAGATTGGCGAAAAGCAAAGTTCAGGACACCGCCAGTGATGATCACCGTCGCTAACCGCACCGAGACGGCGGCTCGGATTAAGCACGCCTTTGACCGCAAGCGCATCTTGATTGACGAGCTCTGCAATGAGAAGCGGACTCTGCACATTGACTCCGGTGTACTCAAGCGGGCTGAAGCGTCCGAGGAGCCGATAGCGGAAGTCATAGCGGACGGTGAAGGCGAATCTAAGAATGGAGTGGTGGCTCAGAGGCTCACCGCAGACCAGAGGGCTGAGCAACTCAGGAGGATGGTGGATACAGTGGGGCGGCCGGGGCAGCCGGGCGAGCAAATACAGAACGTCATCTCGGTGGGGATGCTCTCTGAGGGCTGGGACGCCAAGACTGTGACTCACATCATGGGACTCCGTGCGTTCACCAGCCAATTGCTGTGTGAGCAAGTGGTGGGTCGGGGCCTTCGCCGCACTTCCTACGACGTAAATGACAAGACCGGCATGTTCGAGCCTGAGTACGTCAACATATTTGGCGTGCCCTTCACGTTCTTACCCCACCAATCAGACGGCAGCGTAGCGCCGAAACCTCCAACCCCAAAGACTACCGTTGAGTCGGTGGCCGAGAAGGCCGCGTTCGAAATCACATGGCCCAATGTCATACGCATCGAGCACGTTTACCGGCCCCGTCTCTCTCTCGATTGGGGACGAGTCGAGCTCCTTCGCCTCAATGCCAGCGAAACGGCCCAAGTCGCCGAGCTTGCTCCGGTAGTGGACGGGAAACCCGACGTCTCCAAGGTGAGCAGCATTGACCTGGAAGCGCTGGCTAAGGAGTACCGGACACAGAAAATCATCTTCGAAACGTCACGGGATGTCTACGACCAGATGCAAGCGTCGTGGTCGGGAAGCCGGGAGTCACTGATCGCCCAGTTGGTGAAACTGGTCGAGCAGTTCCTCCTGTCGGACAGATTGTCCATCACGCCTCCTTTGTTCTACCAGGACCACACTGCCCGGCGGCTCGTCATTGCGCTCAATATGACCAAGGTGGTGCAACACGTCTGGGACGCTGTTCGTGTCGAGAACACGGAGAGGCTTGAGCCTGTATTTGACCGTGACCATCCTATCCGTTCGACTGCCAACGTGGCGACCTGGTACACCGGCAAGCCGTGCCACTTCACTGAGCGTAGCCACGTCAACATGTGCGTGTACGACAGCACCTGGGAAGCGTCGGAAGCGTTTGAGCTAGACCACAACCCCGTGGTTGATGCCTGGGTGAAGAACGACCACCTGGGTTTTGAGGTGCTCTACGTATACCGGGGGGTGGTCCGAAAGTATCGTCCTGACTTCATCATCCGTCTTAAGTCAGGGAGTCTGCTGGTTCTGGAGACGAAGGGACAACCCGACGAACAGAGCCGCTCCAAGCGCCGTGCATTGGAACAGTGGACCCAGGCCGTCAACCAGCACGGAGGCTTCGGGTGGTGGTCGTCCGACGTTTCCTATAGCCCTGAGGACATCAAGGATATCCTACGGAAACACGGTAGGGCAGAGGTTGGCAAACTCGGATGATGTGCGGTCCAGATAGGCCCTACCCTCTTTGGACGTGATCACCCACCGCATAGTTCGCAGTACATTACGCTCTGGCCCACCAAACTGCACATAATCGAGAACTTTCAAATTGAGGATCGATTTGGACCCGTAGTCAAGCGTGTATCCCGCCTTGTTGTGCGAAAGAGCGTTGCGAGAGAGGAGAGAGCAGGATAGACACTCACGTCCCCACCTTTTCCGTATCTTCCGGTTTCATACGAGTCATCGCCACCTCGCGGCCTACGGGCGTCGGCCTGTCCTTTGTAAAGACGAAATTGCAGAGATAGGCGCTGTCGGGTCCCCTTCGTTCTCAGACACCCGCTTCAGGGTCGTAGATGAAATTCCTCTCGGCGTCGGCCAGCAGGGGGAGTTCCAGGTCCTTCCCTGAAAGGATCGGATCGGCAACCGGCCAATCGATGGCGATGGCCGGATCGTCCCATACAATGCCCCGGTCCAGATCCGGTGCGAATTCGGCGGTAACTTTGTACGCGAACTCGGCCTCGTCGCTCAACACGCAAAACCCGTGCGCAAAACCCTCGGGAATGAAGAACATCCTGAAATTCTCTTCAGACAGCACAACCCCTTCCCATTGTCCGAAGGTGGGAGCGTTCCTGCGGATATCGACGGCCACGTCGAACACCTCGCCCTTTACAACCCTGACCAGCTTGGCCTGGGCCTTCGGATGCAACTGATAGTGTAACCCCCTCAGAACGCCCCTGACCGAATGGGAATGGATATCCTGGACGAACTTTGTGGAAATTCCGTTCGCCTCGAAATCAGACTTCTTATAGGATTCCATCAGAAAACCGCGACTGTCTTTGAAAACCCGGGGCTCGACCAGGATGAGTTCGGGAATTCTCAGCCTTTGAAACCGGAATGGCATCCAACTTCCTTTCCCGGAGAAATAGACGCGCATTTCGGATCAGGAGTGCCGGGACGACACCTGCGTCCAGCCTTCCTCGTTCACGTCGATCCGCTTCAGGAGGGGTTCCCACCAGGCGCGATTGTCGGCGTACCAGAGTACCGTTTCTTTGAACCCGAGTTCGAAAGAAATCTCCGGGCGCCATCCGAGTCGGGTACGTAGCTTGTTCGAGTCCAGAAGGTACCTGCGGTCGTGTCCGGGGCGGTCCGGAACGTAGGACTTGTATGACGCGTCAAACCCGAGTACATTCAGAATCGTGTCTGCAATCGTTTCGACGTCCACCTCAACGCCGCTGCCGACATTGTAGGTCTCTCCGACCCGGCCTTGTTTCAGGATCAGGTCGATGGCCCTGCAGTGGTCCAACACATGGAGCCACTCCCGTTTGTTCCGGCTGCTCTTGTAGAGCGTCATCTTCTTATGATCCAGAACCTTAGTGACAAAAAGAGGAACCACCTTTTCCGGGAACTGGTAGGGTCCGTGGTTGTTCGCACAATTGGAAATCGTGACCGGCAGCCCGAATGTCTGATGGTACGCCCGGACCGCCAGGTCGGCCGCCGCTTTGGATGCGTTGTAGGGCGTACGTGGCTGATAGGGGTCGGTTTCCGAAAAGCTTGCCTCCGAATCGAGCGGCAGGTCCCCGTAGACCTCACAGGTTGAAATATGGTGAAACCTGGGCACTCCGGCGTCGTGCGCCGCCCGGAGCAGGCGCTGTGTCCCCAGCACGTTCGTCTCGTAGAAAACGTCCGGATTCACGACCGCACGACTGTTGTGGGACTCGGCGGCGAAGTTCACGATACAATCCGGCCGGTCCCGCTCGAAAAGATCTCGAGTCAACTCATAGTTGCCGATATCTCCTTGAACGAACTCATACCTGCCGGGATATGTTTCCGCCACGTCGGAAAGGTTATCGAGGTTTCCCGCATACGTGAGCAAATCGTAGTTTACAACTCTGTCATCCGGATATTTGGACAACCAGTATCGAACAAAGTTCGAGCCGATAAACCCAGCGCCACCGGTCACAAAAATCTCGGCCATAATGGTCCCCTAGCGCGGCTTCGCTTTGCTCAGCCGCAACCAAATAGGTGGTAGTCAAGAGCAGATTGTTTTTGGGTATGCAAAACGGCGTTCATCCCCTATGATGGTGGTACCCACCGCCATCAATGGAAGGAGGAACGCCGTGAAAGACTTCGTGGACCAATGTAGTGAAAAAATCACCGGAGTGGTATCCTGTTTTGATCGGGTTCTGTTCAAAGGGTACCTGCCGCTGGGATTTGGAACTGCGATGGAGCGGTTCATCAGCAATCAGGGTTTGTTGTTGAAGGACTTCAAGCGTTTTGTGATGACGCATTCCGATACGATCAAAGCCCACGCGGAGGCGATGGCAAACAAGCACGAGCGCCCGTTCATCTATCTGCAACGCAACACCATCAGGAAAGAGGACGAAGCGCGACGGTTGGCAAAACGCGATGGGATCACGCAAGGCCTGGTCTGTGTGTTTCGGGCCCTGGAAGGCTGCCAGAGTTTCAAGCTGGTGCCAGGGGAAGGAAGGCCTCGCCTGATCAACGCACAACGGAAATGCCTGTGCTACTACTTCTACTGGATTGACCGGGAGTTTGGACTGATGCATATCCGCATCCAGTCCTGGTTCCCGCTGGTGGTACAGATCTGTCTCAATGGCCACGAGTTCTTGGCGCGCAAGCTCGACAAACACGGCATCGCCTATGAAAAATTGGACAACGCGTTTGTCTGGATTGCCGATGTGGACCGGGCGCAACGCTTTGCCGATCGTTTTGTGGGCAAGAATTGGCCGCGCATTCTCTCTGCGTTCGCCCGCAAGGTCAACCCCCTGCTCAACGACCTGCTTTTGGGCATGGACTACTACTGGGTCGTTGACCAGGCCGAGTTCGCCACCGACGTGATGTTCCAAAACCCCCACGCCCTGAAGGCGCTGTATGAAAACCTGCTCAGACACACGGTGCTGTGCTTCTCTCCCCAGGACATCTTGACCTTCCTGGGCCGCAAACTCCACGGCAACTTTCAGGGTGAAGTCCTCACGGACTTCAAAAACAAACGCCACAAAGGCGCAAGAGTCAAACACCGGATGTGTGAGAACTGGATTAAAATGTACGACAAACACGGGTGCGTACTACGCGTCGAAACAGTGATCAACCATCCAAGGCAGTTCAAGGTTCGCCGCTGGGGCATACGGCGAGGACAACGCGTGATGGGCTGGTATCCCATGGCCAAAGGCGTGGCCAACCTCTACCGCTATCGGGAAATCTCGTTGACGGCCAACCAACGCTACTTTCAGGCGCTGTCCGCAGCCCCTGACGCCGCTACCGGACATCAAAGCCTCACCACACTGGCGCGGCCACGCAGGCACAAGGGACGTACCTATCGGGGCTTTAACCCCGCCGACCTTTACGACCTCGACCTGTTTACCGCTGTGTTGAAAGGCGAACACGCCCTTATGGGCTTCCGCAACCAGGACATCCGAACACACCTCTTCCAACAACCCGCATCCCTTCTGCAACGCACTCGGCACGCCAATGCCACCAGCCGCCTCCTCAAACGTCTACACGTCCGCGGCCTGATTGCAAAAATCCCACGGTCCAGACGATGGCGCGTCACACCCGCGGGGCACAAAACACTCGCCTTGTCTTTGACCCTTTACCATCAACACCCTACCACTAAACAAGCAGCATGAATAATTATCTACGCATTTTGCGTAGAAGTCACACTGTAAGACTCTAAAAGAACAATACCCCCGTTAGAAGCAGATACACCCCGTATACCGCCAAAAGCACGAAACCTTCGATTCGGGTCAGGCGGTGGCCCGTACGCATCATGAAAAGCATCGCCAGCACAATCGCCAGCATGGCCGGAAACGAAAAATGGATCACTTTGGTCGACACCACGAGCGGATTCACAACCGCGGATGCCCCGGCGATCCAGCAGATATTCAGGATGTCCGCACCCAGAATATTGCCTACCACGATCTCTCCATGTCCCCCCCGCGCGGCCGTCACGCCCGTGGCGATTTCCGGCAACGACGTACCGATGGCAACAACCGTAAGCGCAATCACAGCTTCGCTGACGCCCAGAGCCGAGGCGATGGTTACTGCGGATCCCACAATAAAATGACTGGATATCAACACCCCGACCAGCCCCACGCAGAACCAGAGCAGCAACATCCCCGGACCGCGTCCCTCAATTGACGCCTCGATCTCCTTCAGTTCCTCCAACCGGTTTCCTTCTGCCTCGGAAGATCGACGACGCGTCACATAGGTAAATACCGTGTACGCCACGAACAGCAGAAGCAGTACCCCTCCCTCGACGCGCCCCAGGCGCCCGTCAAACGCCATCGCGTAAGCGGCCAGATCCACGACAATCAAAAATATCCCGGTCGTCCGTAACAAATATGGATTGATGAGAATCGGCGTCCCTGCCACGAGGACGCCCAGCGGCAGCGCAACGCCGTCGTCCACAATCACGGAACCGACGGCATTGCCCAGTGCCATTTCCGGATGCCCCTCAAGTGCGGATAGCACGGACACGGCCAGTTCGGGCGAGGTTGTCGCCAGGCTCACCAGCACGATGCCGATCAGCATTTTCGGCACGTTCAGATATTCGGCAACCCCCACCGCTCCGTCCACAAACCAGGAAGCGCACTTGGCAAGAACCAGGAAACACACCGCCAGAACGCCGATCGCAACCGGTATACTCATTAAAAACAAGTCCTTGTCAATCCAAATTAGCCAGTCAATAGCGATCGGGCGGCCCCCGGCGGGCGCCTGGCTCATCTGCCGGCGACTCTGGCCACCCAGATGCTGAATTCGTATAGCAGCACGAGCGGCAGCGCCATCATCAGTTGGGAGATCGGATCCGGAGGCGTGAGCAGGGCCGCCAGTATAAAACCGATCACCATCGCATACCGCCTTCCCCGGCGCATTCGATCCGCGGTCAACAGGCCAATCCGACTCAGGAAAAACGCCGCTACCGGCAGTTCGAAAACGACACCGAAGGCAACCAGCAGTCTCAATACAAAGCCGATGTAATAACCGATATCGAACTGGGGGTCGACGCCGGTGCCCTCGCCGATCATAATCAGGAACCGAAACGACAGCGGCACCACGCTCAGGTAGGCAATGGCGCCTCCCAGAACAAAACAGATCGACGATGAAAAAACAATAAAAGATACGTACCGCCGCTCCAATGTCAATAAACCCGGCGCAACGAAGATCCACAATTGATACAGGAGAAACGGCAACGCCAGGATCGCACCGCCCACGAGGGTAATTTGAAGTTTGACGAGAAACATCCCCATCGGCTTCAAATATATAAGCTTGACGGGCGGTTCAACCGGCGCCACGCCCAACAGCTCCATTACAGGGGTCACGTCCCGAACGGGCAACACGAGCCACCCCAGGATGCGGTCCGAAAATATCCCGCAGATTACGGCTCCGACCACAAGGGCCGCCAGCCCCTTCAATATGCGCCACCGGAGTTCCTCCAGATGATCCAGAAAGGGCATTGGCTTGTCGTCGACACCCGCGAACGGTTCGGGGGCGCGTTCGGCGGGAGTTCCGGCGTCCGGGGGCAGAATCGACGGCGTTGCATCCATCGTGTGCCGTCGGAAGGCCATCGCCACCAGAATTGCGCCAAGAACCAGGCAGAGTTGGGAGAATAAGTCTCCGTACCTCGTATAGAGCGTCTTTGCGCTTCGTGGCGCCACCCCCTGTGTCAGCACGGCCGGATGGAAAATTCCCGTTGTCCCCGACTTCCGTCCATAGGCGTCAATAAACGTGGACACGCCTGTATTCGCGCAGCGTACCACGGCCCGCCGGTTCTCGATGGCGCGAAACACCGCCGCCTCGGCATGCTGATAGGGTCCGGAAGTTCGACCGAACCAGCCATCATTGGTAATGATCACCAGAAATTCGGCGCCCAGGTCCACAAAAGCCCGAACAAAACCCGGAAAGACCGAATCGTAACAGATCAGCGCGGCGAACCGGGCCTCAGGACCATTGAATACAGTCCGGCTCTCTCCGGAATCCCAGTTGCCCCCCACGAACCCGCCGCCGGTGAACCGGATCGTCCGCAAAAAAGGCAATATATCCGGGAACGGCGCACGTTCGCCGAACGGCACCAGGCGAGTCTTGTCGTAGTATCCCGTGATCCCTTTTCCGGGGACGAACAGAAACGAGGAGTTGTACACCTTCACCGGGTCGCCAACCTCCAGTCGGTACGCACCCGTATAAAGGAAGATGTCCAGCGAGTCCACCATCGCCTGCACCCGCTCGCGATGGTGCCGGTACAATTCCCCTTTCAGATAGCCGACCGCCGTCTCGGGCCACACCACAAGCTTCGCCCCCTGCCCTGCGGCCTTTGCGGTCATCGGCTTCAGCTTGCCGAAATTGTAATCGAAACCCCTGTATTCTTTGGCCACCGGGGGCATATCCGGCTGGACCACGCCCACCGGCACGGCCTGCTCATCCGGATCATTCTTCAACGTCAGATACCCGTTCGCAGCCGGTCCCGCAAAAAGGGCCGCCAGCCCCGCAGCCCATACCCAGCGCCGTGCCCGGTTCCTCCACAGCATCAGCAAGCTCAGATTGACCACCACAATCCAGAACGAAACCCCGTACACCCCCGTCACTTCAGCATACTGAATCAGCCACAGATACGCCGTCTGCGAATTTCCGAGCACCACCCATGGAAACCCCATATCTCCCAGAGAATTGAAATACTCGAACGCAACCCAGAGAATGGGCGCGCTCCATATGCCCGCCTCGCCGTACCGCCGCACGACGCGGGCGAACGTCCACAGAAACAGCCCGCGAAACAGGGACATGTAGAAAACCGCCCCGGCCATGCCCGGCGGCGTGATCGAACCGATCCAGTAGAGTGTCGCTCCGTAGAAAAATATCCCCTGAACGAACCCGGCGCCAAAGGCCTCCCGGCCGCGCAGCCGTTCCGCCGAAATCAACAGCGGGATAAGCGCCCCGTAAGACAGGAAACCCAGGGGCAGGGGTGGGAACGCCGCGCCCAGGACAAGACCCGAAACCGCCGGAAACACCACCATCCATTTCCAGTCTGTGCCCTGCCTCGCCTCCGTCATAATTCCGGTTCCTCCAAACCCTTCTGCCGGTTCTTCACCGGCCGCGTTGCGACCATCCAGGCTGCGGGACAGAAAAACCGGTTGGCCGCAAGCAGTGAGTCCCGCCAACCGGTTGGGTTGAACCCCGCCCCAAAAACCCACTTAGAATATAAGCGAATGAACCCTTTTGTCAAACCGGTACCATTCGCCCTCAACCGCTTGACAAGCCATGGGAAATTCCATAATTTCCGTTCACATTTCGCCGCCTCTCACCCGCATTTACTGACGGTATCCCTCCAGTGCTTCCCCATCTCGCCACGGAGCTGGACAATCTGAAAGCCCTCGGGCTGTACCGCAGCCTCCATCTGGTGGAAGGCGCGCAGGGCCCCAGAGTCCGCATCGACGGCAAAGAACGTCTCCTCTTCTGCTCCAACAACTACCTCGGGCTTGCAAACCACCCCATTCTGAAAGAAGAAGCGGACGCTGCGCTGCGTACGTACGGGCTCAGCGCGGCGGCCTCCCGGCTCATTTCCGGCAATATGGAACCGCATCGGACACTGGAACGCCGGCTGGCCCGTTTCCTGGGAACAGACTCGGCCCTCTGCTTTCCCACCGGCTACATGGCGAACCTGGGCGCGGTGAGCGCGCTCGTGGGGCCCCAGGACGCGATCTTCAGCGACCGCCTGAACCATCGCAGCATCATCGACGCCTGCCGGCTCTCCCGCGCGAAAACCCTTGTCTATCGCCACCGGGACGTCGACCATCTGGACAAGCTGCTCCGGACCCAACACCCATTCCGCCGGCGCCTGATCGTCACCGACGGGCTGTTCAGCATGGACGGCGACCTTGCCCCCCTGCCCGATCTTGTGGAGGCTGCGAACCGGCACAGTGCCATGCTTATGGTTGACGATGCCCATGGGACCGGGGTGCTTGGCGCTTCCGGCCGGGGGATCCACGAACACTTCGGCATTGCCCGGGGCATCGACATTCTGACGACCTCCGGCAGCAAGGCCCTGGGCGCGTACGGCGGATTCGTCGCCGGAGATACGGAACTCATCGACCTGCTGATCAATCGTGCCCCGGCCTTCGTATACACTTCCGCCCTGCCACCCGACGCGTGCGCGGCCGCTACGGCCGCGTTGGGACTCATCGAAACCCGGTCGGACCTGCGAAAAAGCCTCCGGCGAAACGTCCACGCCGTCCGCAGCGCCCTGCACGACATCGGTTTCGATCTCATGGGCTCCCGATCACAGATTGTTCCGATCCTTATCGGCGACGCGGACCGCACCGTGGCGATTTCTGACCATCTCTTCCAGGAGGGGATCTTTCTGAGCGGCATCCGGCCGCCAACCGTACCCGAGGGCGAGAGCCGCCTTCGCCTCACGCTCATGGCCGACCACAGCGAGGAGGATATCAACCGTCTCATCCAGGCACTGGCAGATGTCCGCACGGCTTTCTTTTAGCATTCTTGCCGGCGTTTTCGCGCTGAACGTCTTTCAGGCGCCCATGCATTCGGCGACCCTGAACGGCACCGTAAGAGACGGCGCGACGCTGACGCCGTTGCCGTACGCAACGGTTGTCCTGCCGGAACTCAAACGCGGGGACCATACGGACCTCTATGGCCGATTCACGGTGGCCGACCTGCCACGGGGTCCCATTCGCGTCCGGGTTTCATTTGTCGGCTATCGGACGGAACTGCGGGAGATTGTCGTACCCGACACTTCGGAAAGCCGACTGGATATCCTGCTATCCCCGTCTCCAATAACGCTCAAGGCCCACGTTGACCTGCCACGTCCCTCCCTCAAGGATCTCCTGAAAAACATCGGTCAAAAACCCCGCGAAAACGTCTTTCACACGCGCTACGCGCACCTCCGGACCCATCGTTTTGAGTTACGCGGCGTTCAGACCCTCTACGCCGGCAGCGATACCCGTTCGCGCGTCCTTGCCCGAATCGATTACGACGGCCGGGGGTATTATCGAAATCCCGGGGGGATCGCCCAGGTCGTCACGGCGTACCGGTCTCGCAGCGCGCCGGCCCAGCAATTCGGCATGCATCCCGGCGTCATCGTAGATATCCGCAGCGGCCGCCTCAACGGCCGCGATTTTGACGTGGGACCTCTACCGTTGGAATCCGACGCCAGAAGAGATTACCGGTATCGTCTGATAGGTACCGTACAGATGGGCGACGTAGCCGTGCACAAAATTCAAGTCGAGCCCAAAAAAAAAAGAAGCCCCGCACTCGAAGGGGCCATCTGGATTTCCGCAACCGACTTCTCGCTGGTGGGCTACGACCTGCGCTTGAACAGGAAAGGCCGAAAATCACTCGGCATCAAGGAACTGCGCACCTACCAGGAAAACGCGCTCTATTACGACCGCTATTGGCTGCCCGTACTACAAACCGTACGCGTTACCACCGAGACGGGCGCATTGGCTGAACAGACCACGCGCATTAGCGGCTATACCCTTAACCCCGCCCTTCACGACTCCCTTTTCAGCCGGGCCTCGTTTTCAATGCACCCGGACGCAACCCGACTCGGCGCCGCCTATTGGAAAGCCCGCGAGGACAGCCTGCAGACCGCACAGCGCCAGGCGATGCTGATGCTGCTCGAGACAAATGCCGTGCCTGGAGGGTGGAAACGCTTTTTGAGTCAATAGCGGATAGGTCGGTTTGGACGGCGCGCCCGCATGACTCGCAATGCCCCGCATCCCGGGACACTAACGTCAGCATTGCACAAAGGGGAAGGCAAGGAGATACAGATGCGTCAACAGACGGCTGCACCGAAAGCGCTCAACCGCATTCGTGTTGTCCTTACGGGCACCAAGGAGCCCGGCAACATCGGTGCGGTGGCGCGGGCGATGAAAAACATGGGCCTCTCACGGCTCTATCTTGTGGACCCGCCGGACCATACCTGCGGCGACGCGCGAAAAATGGCCCACGGTTCCGGAGACGTGCTCTACGGCGCGACGGTATGCGAATCGCTTGAAGAGGCCCTGGCCGGCACGGTACTCTCCGTGGGAACGACCCACCGGAAACGCGAGCACCTCGACATCATGTACGGGCCGCGGCATGTGGCGGAGAAGCTGGTCTCCCTGCCGCAGGATAACGAAGCCGCCCTCGTATTCGGCCGAGAAGAAAACGGCCTGACCAACGATGAAATGCGGCTCTGCAGCATGATCGCCAATATCCCGACCGCCCACCGGTATCCCTCCCTGAACCTTTCCCAGGCCGTTCTCATCTTCGGCTTTGAATGCTTCCGCGCGGCATCCAGGCCCCGCGAATTGCCGGAGCTTGACCTCGCGTCCTTTGAAGAGATGGAATCCCTCTACGCCCACATCGCGTCCGCGATGGACAAGCTGGGCTTCCCCGCCGACTACATGCCGAAGGCCTTCCCGCGGTCCATCCGCCGCCTCTTCGGGCGCCTCTCCATGGATCGCCGAGACGTTGCCACCATGCACCGGATCTTCCGCCAGATCGACAAATTCGTCGCCGTACACAAATCGGATGCCGAGTCAGGATGACCAGTGGGCGAAGGATTTCGAAGAAAGGGCGGACTTCACGATAGGCGGCCCCAGCCGCCTTCACCGAAAGAGCATCCCGGATGAGAATGCGCCATTCATTCAGCATTGCCCTGTTGTTGGTTGGCGTCCTGTTCGCGCGGGCCAGCCTCGCCGGGAAGGAAAACCCCTTCAGCCTTCCGGAAGGCGCTCTCGCCCGCCTGGGCAAAGGTGATATCAGTTTTAATGACAGAGCGGTAGCCTATTCACCGGACGGCGCGCGCCTGGCGGTGGCAAGCAGCATCGGTATCTGGCTGTACAATGCCCACACCGGCGCCGAAGTGGCCTTGTTCGCGGGGCACACGCGGTATGTCCTTGCGGTATCGTTCTCCCCGGATGGCGCCACCCTGGCCAGCGGGAGCAATGACAATACGATTCGGTTATGGGATGTTGCCAGCGGTCAGGAGAAAGCTACCCTGACTGGGCATACGCGCAGGGTCCATTCGGTATCGTTTTCGCCTGACGGATCTGCCTTGGCCAGTGGAAGCAGGGACGGTACGATTCGGCTGTGGGACGTGGTCAGCCGTCAGGAGAAGACCACGCTGACCGGGCATAAAGGGTCTGTAGCGTCCGTGTCGTTTTCGCCGGACGGGTCCACCATAGCCAGTGGGAGCTCCGACAAGACGGTACGTTTGTGGGACGTGGTCAGCGGTCAGGAGAAAGCCGCCCTGACAGGGCATGCGAGTAGGGTCCTATCGGTGTCGTTCTCGCCGGATGGGTCCACACTGGCCAGTGGAAGTGGGGACGAGACGGTACGGTTGTGGGACGTGATCAGCCGTCAGACAAAAGCCACCCTGACAGGGCATGCGAGTAGGGTCCTATCGGTGTCGTTCTCGCCGGATGGGTCCACACTGGCCAGTACGAGCGAGGACGGGATCGTACGTTTGTGGGATGTGGTCAGCCATAGGGAGAAAGGCGTCCTGAGGGGGCATATCGAGGTTGCCACGGCCGTGTCGTTCTCCCCGGATGGACTCACCCTGGCCAGTGGGAGCGGAGACGGTACGATTCTGCTTTGGGACATGTCCCCATACGTCACTCCTTGGATCCCCGATTCCGACTTCGATGGCGACGGTACCGTTAGCTTCACGGACTTTCTACAGTTTGCAGCACAGTTCGGATTGAGTCAATCCGATGAAGACTACGACGCACGATATGATCTGGACGGCGACGGCACGATCGGGTTTGGCGATTTTCTAATCTTCGCCAACGCATTCGGTAGATAAGCGTCGTCCGGTTAACGTCGCGCCTTAAGGTCAAATTGCGCAGTGTCCGCGGCGCACGCACGAATTGCCCGTGTGCATCAATACAAAGGGCAGACAGGAATGTCTGCCCCACCTTCAAACCCGCTTCTTCAACGTCGCGACAAGCCATTGTGGGGGGTGGAGATGATTGATTCGCGAATAATGCAGCCTGAATGTTGCTCATTATTTCCCCACAACTCTGCTGCGCCGTTCCATCAGAACAACGTCCCGCCAGACCCCGTTCAGCCGGCCTAAGCGTTCCTTCGGCTGTGTTCTCTCCGACTCGCGGTTCCGCCGTCGTGGGGGCCATTGCCTCGCGATTCTTCAAAATCCGATCGTTTTCTCCATAACGATGACATCCCGCACCAGACCGCATGGGAGTCTGTCGGAAGATCGGCTTACCTCAGTGTATCCGTGAGCGTGGTAGAAGAGAGGAGCCGCGACGTTGTACTCCGTATAGCGCAATCTGGCGCAGGCATGATCCGCTCTGTGTATCTCCTCCTCGGCCACCTGCAATAGTATGCTACCGATTCCACTTCTCTGGAAGGAGGGATGGACCCACAGATCGGCGACTTCGTGACCGTCGGTGCTTGTTAGTCCAAGGATTAGTGACCGGATTGTTGCCACCGTGACCATCGGCCAGATTTCCGGGAATCGTTTGCTCTCGGAATCCGCTTCCATCCAATCCCGTACAGCCTGAATCGGGGCGAGTTCGCAGTTTCCGGAGAGCCAGGACCGTTGCGCCAGGTCAACAAGCGCCGGGACGTCTGCCTCAACCGCACGCCGGGTTGTGATTGCAGGTCTAATCGCGTTTTTGCCAGAGGGATGGAGAATGGGAAACTTCCACGACGATGTTATTCGTAACGGGTCAGAGGTTGTATTCGCTCCCTTGCGCAATAGCAGACATCACTGCGGTCTTGTCTAAGTCCCGGGGAACATTGATTGAATTAGGCGTCGCGGGAAGCGGCTGGTTATGGCCCAACTTGCACGAAAGAGCGTGGTTTCAGCGAAGCAAGGGCTTCTTCAAGCTTGGGCAGGAGCGGCATCAGCGCGTGTAATTCGTTCGAGTGCGCACGCAGGATCACGACCGCAATGGGGAGGACAAAGAGGTTCTGTTGGTACCGAAGATTCTTGTCAACGGTGATAAACGCATCAAATTCCGACGCCGCAAGGCTGAGCACATCACCGTTCCTGATACCACCCCATCCCATAGCAACCACTGTCCGCACGGTATGGCCAGGCAGGTATTGCCGCACGCGACGGGGAACGGACTCGTCAAGAAGTAGACGCATCGGCGAAAAGGCGTGCTTTCGCGGCTTCGAGCACAGCTACTGCTGCCTTGCGGGAAACAGAGGGAAAGTCCTCCAGGAACTCCTCAAGCGATGACGTTCCTTCCAGGTAGTCGAACAGGTTCTGTACTGGCACCCGGGTCCCCTTGAAACAGAGTGCCCCACTCATGATCTCCGGGTCGCGACTGATGTAAGTTGCTTCCATCGATACCTCCGAACTCGAAAACCCTTCAGATTGGCCGAAACCAGGAACACAATTGCCAAAATGATAAGAGCTGCAAATCACGATCAAATGCCGCAAGGTGGTTCAGCCTGTCATGACTGGAATTATGGCAATTAACGTCGCAACTTACTCATTAGCAGTGCTTTACCTTAGATTTCGGCTCGTCCTCTTCGAATGCAATGCGGTTCCGCAAATTCCCCGTATTGAGTTAAAGATAACTCGGTACCGTAATCGCAGCCAAACCAATTCTCTCAGAAGCTGTTTTTAAATTCCAAACCGCGCTAACGTGAGGAGGGTCTGAGCGGCTTCATCGTAACGGTCCAAAGACCCGACATGCCGAAAAGTTCAGCGTCCTCGGGATAAACTTTCATCGGCCGTAACTCAAGAATCTCGAAGTAGTGTTTTAGTATGCCTCGCAATCGATCTTCCGAGTAGCCGATACCCGGCGGCATCTTTCCCGTTTCGTATATCTGCCGGTCCTGATGCGCCCCAGTTCAAAGTATCTGACCAGATTCTCGTCCGGGACATTCCTCAGAAAAGGTGGGGTCCGCTTGCCCTTCGTATAAAAGGACTCCCAATCTACCCTTCAGCCAGGGAATGATCAAGACGCTCTGCGTCTTTGACGGTATGGATGTGACTTCGCGAGATATCTTCCATTCGAAGCACCACATTTGGGGGTGGCGTCGGGCTTTTCAAACCGTCCTCAAAAATGAGAATCTCCAAGATGACCCTTCAACTCGAGGTGTAGCGCGTCGGCGATTCGTCTTGCGAAGGCGTTTACACCCGGTAGCTCCGAATAGTTGTGCGAATACACCAGCACGTTGACGTTTTTATATTTGGCGTACTCCAGCAGATAGAGATTCGTCTCCCCTGTGACGTACAGGTCGATCCCGAAATGCAACGCATCTCGCAGAAAGGTGGTATAGATTCCCGCGCCCGTTACCGTGGCTACCCTTCGCACGGTCCGGTTCGCGTCATGTACCCTGCAGGGCTCCTCGCACAGCAGAGACGTGAGGTTTGCGCGCACCGTGGCCAGGCTGGCGGGTTCGGACAGTTTGCCCACCCTTCCCGCGTTTTCGGCCAGCGTGGCCACAGGCGTACAACCGATTTCCGATAGCAGCATTGCCGAGGTTCCGAAATCCGCCAGGTCGAGCGGGAGGTGCGCCCAGATGTGCGTGAGTCCGTGCTTCCGTAAGAGAGACCGGACCTCTTCCCTTTGTTCGAACATGAACTCCCAGGCATCGTGATGTGTGACAATGACATCCACGTTCCGTTCGACTGCCGCCCGTATCGTCTCCGGCGTAATCGTGGTCGCAAAGCCCACCGAAACGGGATGATGGTCGCAATATCCGGCAATACCCCATTCATCCGGGTGAGCATCCAGCAGTTCCCTGGTGAACAGAATGTCCATCATTTCGCGAATCATAAACCCACCTCGCGCCTTCTCGGTTTATCTCCGCCGATCTGCCGTCAGCGCCAACGGGGCCCGGACGGCGCCGCATACACACACAAGTGTGTATAGGCTCGAGAGGGCCCTTGCGTCAAAGGACCATCCACACGCCAGTCACACAGAACACCACGCCCGTCACCAGCCGCAGGGTCAGCTTCTCCTTCAGAAAGATGACCGCCATCACCAGCCCCAGAACGGGGGAGACAGACGCCAGGGTGGCCATCTTCGCGGGTCCGATCCGGCTGATCGCCATCAAGTACAGCATGGATCCGGCGCCCACGCCGACGATCCCGCTGGCGGCCACAATCGACAGCGCCCGCCGTTCGATATCCCGGATGCGCATCACCGGGCCGGTCCATGCCCGGGCCAGGAAGAGCAACGCGGCCGTGATCGGCACGCGGACACTGTTGGCCTGAACGGCCGTCAAGTGCGTGATCGCCGGTTTGAGCATCACCGTGCTCAGGCCCCATAGCAGGCAGGCGAACAGCGCCAGGGATGTGCCCAGCGCGAGCCGAACGGGCCGCTCAGCGGAGGGCTGTCGGGACCGGCTTGAAAGAAAAATCACCCCAACGGCCACGAGACAGATCCCAAGGAAGAATCTTTGGCTGAACGGATTCTGCAGCAGGGCCCACTCGAAGAAAAACGTGGCGAGCGGGAAGGTTCCGGACAGCGCCATCGCACGCGACACGCCGATCTCCTTGATTGCCGCCAGGTACATCGTCTCGCCGATGGCCATCCCGATCACCAACCCGCCCACCAGCAGCGCCCACTCCGTTCCGGTGACGTGGGCGTAGCTGGAAAGCGGCGGCCCGAACGGGAGCAGCGCCCAGAAAATAACCGTGGCCACGGCGCACCGGATGCCGTTCATCATCGCCGGAGGGATCACCTGTGACTGCGTGCGGACCATCAGGCTGTTCAACGCCCAGACGAGCGAGCACAGCAGTCCGAAGACCTCACCGGGAGAGATCGAAAACCCCAATTTGGCTCCCCGAGCGGATTCCAGGAATCAAGATCTGACGAGAGCGGGAGAGACGATTCCGCGATTCTGGTGCGGGCGCTAACCGTCCCGTTCAGGCGGCGCATACGCGGAACGCGGGGGAAGGGGGCGTTCGCGTCGAAAAACGACAGCGGGCTGATCGAGCATTGTACCGGGTCGATCAGACCTGGTATTTCTGGCCCGAATCGGGCTCGCCATGCTCGTTGGCGATAACGTAGAAGACCAGATCCTCGGATTGGCTGGCATTTCGGATCCGGTGCCGGATGCCCGCCGGTTGCATGAAGCAGTCTCCGGCGACGGCTTCGGTGGAATCACCTTCACGATCGACCACGGCGCGGCCGGAGACGACAATGAAGAATTCCCACGTGCGGGCATGCGAATGCACCGGGCATGGGCGTGCGCCCGGGGGCAGACGCGTCATTTCAACGTCGAACGGATGGGGCGTTTCCGGGGTGTTTCCCAGGGCGACCGATACATTGCGGCGATAGCGTTCGTAGCTTCCGGTCTTCCAGGTCCACTTCTGATGAACTTCAGGTACGTCGTCCAGATTGATCTTCCAGGGGTTCATGATTTGCTGACCTCCGGGATTGGTTTGGGGGTTTGAGTTCCACCCTGGCTTGAAAGTCCCGGGGGATTTGCCGGGTGGGATGTGGATATAAATCGCGGGGACGGATCTCCCCGTAAACGACATGGAGATTTACAGGCCGGACGTCGAGCGTATTATTGCGGTTGGAGATGCGGGTTGTTGACGTTGTTGCGTGCGGAGGGTGGGCCGGGAGGTCGTATTTCTGGGAAGTGTCAGCCCATGGTGGCGAGGTGGTGGCATAGCCGAAAATATCGAGCCTACGGTCTACTTTGGCTGACCCGCGTTTTCGGCTCGTTTAGGCGCGAAGCCAATGAAATTCCTCCCGCTGGTTTTTTCTCGCTCCTTAATGTCTCTATATATGGCATGCAGATCATAGTTGAACTTCCTGGCATGCGCTTCGCGTATCTTCCTTACTTCCTCCACAACCGAATCTCGCCTCATCACGTCATTCCTCCAGTGGTGCCTGGCCACGGATCTCTGCTTCCCTGTCAGCCGCTGATGTGTGAATTCAGGATGGACTCCAAAATCTCTGGTGTCATTCCTCGTTCTCGTGCCTTGCGGCTGATCTCGCTCATAATCACTTCAAGAGGCTTTTTCGCCCGTCCCACCTCGCTAAGCTTGAGACTGAGCAGGGCATTCAACTTGCACTGATCCGATTTGTTGGCTTTCTCATAGGCCTGAGCCGCCTCAGTGCTGACACGAATTCGAATAACTCTTGTTTCCATATCGTTCTCCATTTCAATTTTCAACTAGTCGAATCTCAAAAACACAGTTTGAATTTACCGTTAGCCACCCCGATCAACAAGGCAAATTCCAAGCCAACGGATTTTTCCGGTCCATCCAGCACCGACTGCCAGAGTCCGGGCAAAGGGCGCTTTTGCACAGACTCACTCAACGTTTTGCGAAATTCGTATTCGAGAAAACAAGGTGACGTGCCGCAACCAGGTACGTAGGTGTCAGCCAGATTGGACCCTTGAGGACTGTATTCTGTTTAGTTCGGTTAATGACATCCTCCCATCCGGATTTCGATACAACCACGTACGGAGGTTTTTCTTTACAGCGGGCCACTGGCTATCCAGAAGCGCATACCAGGCGGTGTCTCTGTTTCGACCCTTAATGATCATGTGCTGACTGAAGATCCCCTCGAACCTGAAACCGAGGCGAATCGCTGCTCTACGGGAACGCTCGTTCAGGGAATCGCACTTCCATTCGACCCGCCGATATTTGAGCCTGTCGAATGCCTCGCAGAGCATCAGATACACGGCCTCGGTGTTTACGTTCGACCGCTGGGAATCCGGCGAATACCAGATTTGGCCGAGTTCAAGGCGTCCCATATCGGACGCGATGTTCAGAAAACTCACCATCCCAACCCGCCGCCCCGATTCGCGATGGTGGACGGTAAGGAAGATCGGATCGTTCGACCCTGCCCCGTCCTCGAGCCAACTTCGCATATCGTCTACGCTTTCAAAGGGACCGTAACCCATGTAGGTCCATATCTGCTCACCCATAGCGGATCCGTGAGAGCACTCGTACAGCTCCCCGGCATCGGCCTCCGGGCTGACAGGCGAAAGAGTAATCAACTCGCCGTCGTAGTCCGCCCGACGAGGCATGGCGTCGTGGGCGATGGGTTCAACGATATCCCCAACAGGAAGGGACGACATGGCAATTCCTCGTTGTTATGGTAATCGCGTGATGAGAGACGTTCATGTTACGAAATTCCGAAATCCTGGCACGGATCCGATTTCTTCGAACGTGCCCGGTCTACGACTCTGTAGGCATACTCACGCTCTTTTTCGCGGACCATTGCGCCCAGACGGTCCACGTCATAATCGTGCTCCCGTGCAATATCCTCTTTGATCTTCCACAAGGCGACGATGACTTCATCCGTCATCGGGCAGACCTCCTACGATCTCCTGTGGGGTGCGGATTTCCGGACTGGGATACCCCCATGCTTAAGACAGATTTCTCGAAATCGTGTCTCGCGCGCCTTCAATCGGACCGCCCCGCGAACGTCTCCTCGCCCCATTGCTCCTGTTTCTGCCTGAGTTCTGCGATTTCTTCGTCTGTCAGACGCTCTCGATCCGTCATGATCGTCTTTTCGATGAATTTCAGTTTCAGTATCCGTCTGGTCAGCCACTCCCAGCCATCGGCGTTCGCCGGATGCGGATAGATATCATCGGGACCGATCGCCTCGGAAACGGTATAGAGGAATCCCGGTGTGACGCCATTGTGCTTCACGTTACATGAGTAGGACAGGGACTCGTCCTGTTTCGACACGGTGACAAGCGTGGGCCTGTGAGAAAACGCTTTCGCCAGATTTCGGATCTGCGTGATCGAACTTCCGGTGCGAAGTTCCGTCAGCTCTCGCTGAGAGCCATGGTACCAGGTAAGATCGAAGTCGCACTCTGGCATGTTATTACCGGGAGCAGTAAATTGTCGACATCTATTGCGCCTGCTACGGTGGAGAGGAACTTGCCCAAACGGGGACGCTGAGTCTGCCTGCATTGAGCTTGTCGAAATGTCGAAGCGCCCGCGTTTGGGCACCCTTTTTCCTTCGCCGACCCTTCGACAAGCTCAGGGAGCGGCTCAGGATGCCGGGTCAATGTTGTGTAAAAAAGGCAAACTATCGTGTGCTCCCTGTGATAATCCTGACATCCTGATTGGAGATCCAAGAGCGCCGACTATCCCCAGGTCCCGTCCTTCTGCAGCAGAAAGCTTGCGTCTCGCCGATCCCGACGATAGGTCGTACAGTACAGTATTCTGAAACCCGCCGCAGTCAGTTCTTCTCTATAGCCCTTCAGACTGCGCCCGCGCCCCATTAAGAATACCTTCTTGTCTTTTACGTCCTGCCATCGGCTTCCCTGGCATTTTTGGAGAGGGACGCCCGAAGTGTTCGCGCCCGTCTTTCTGCAGAAGTCAGCGAACGAATCCACCCGACCTTCATGGGCCTCCGGGTCGTGCGAACCGAACAGGATGAAATATCCTCCGTCCCGCATGACTCTCCTGATGTTTCTCAGGTAGTTTTTCCGGTGGGCGTCGACGACCAGCATATGGAAACAAAAGCAGTCGACTACAATGTCGAACCCGCCGGCCGGTAACCCATCCGGATCCAGTGCATTCGCTACCTCGAATCTCGCATCAGCGCCAGCTTCGGCAGACCGCTGTCTCGCGCGTTCGATAGCGGCCTCCGAGATGTCAATGCCCAGGTACCGATATCCCATCCCGGCCAGGAAGATTCCGACCGTGCCGTCCCCGCATCCCAGGTCCAGTATCCGGGCATCCGTCGGCGAATGCGGGATGCTTCGGAGCATTCCCTCAATACGCTTAAGAGCTCTCTTCTGAGATGCGCCGTCGCCAAGGTACGTGAATCCTTCCTCATAGGCGACACGATAGTTGTGATCGTACGCCCTATAGTACGATCTGTCGTCAAACTTCAACTCAACGCTCCCATCTAATGCGAAACCGACGTGGACACGTTTCCTCTGCCGACAATCGCAGACAGGATTCCGAGGAACAGTGCCAGCTTCAGGGACGCGAACCATGAAATCTCCCCTGCGATGAGTCCCTGCTCAACGGCGCCGGGGAAGAGATCGGGAATCGTCCACGCCCAGAGGATCTTGATGAGGAACAGTGCGGCGAAGATGACGCCTGCTGCCAGCAAAAGAAATCCCTGTAGCGCTGCTGCCACGCCCGCTGCGATCCATCCTTTTTTCATATTCGTCTCCAATTGAAATGACATCTGCCGAAATTTACAGCGGCTGACGGCGCCCTCCGGATACGACCGCTTCTATATTCGAGCAACAACGGGACGGACCACCCGCTGCCGGGACAAACCGGCCACCCGTTCACTCCCGCCAACGGCTGCGCGTCGGTGTCTGCTGATTTCCGCTCTTGTATTATACACAAAAACGACCTCGATTGAGGCCGCTTTTTTCTTTTAATTATATGTTGGATCCGACCCTGGAAATGGGGCCCAACGGCCCATCATATTCCTCCCGTAACGGAGTCGATTCGCGCCGCCTGACGTCAGTATCCTAAAGCGTGACAGGTTTCAGGGAATGGGATCGGATCTCAAATTCACTGCCGGTGAGCAGCCGGGAAAGTGTGTTGGTCATCCGGACGATGATTCGGTTCTTTCCGGGTTTGAGCCATTCGGTTCTCGCCGTCCACTTGTAGGGCGCCCAGGCTCTCGTACCCAGGGTACGGCCGTTTATGGCGACCTCTACAATATCGGAGACGTCTTTAAGTTCCTCCTCCAGCGAAAAAACAAACTGTTCGGACTCGGGAGGCTCGCTAAACGTCATATCTTTTGTATACACAACCGTACCCGCATAGTAGGGCATTTTCTGGTTGTCGAGTTCACCCGGGAAACCACGGTCAACCGGTGCTATAATTCGGAGATTGTGGTTGAGCCAGCGCCTGACACCGAATTTTCCGAAGAGGTAAAAGGCATCGACCAGGCCTTGATCGAGGTGGTCGAGTTCCACGCGGATGGCGAGGACGTTCCTGCCGGTGGTAGCGCGACGCACAACCGCGCAAGTGACGTTGTTATGGTCGTACCGGAAGGTGGGCCGGAATGCTTTTCCGGGCAGGCGGACACCGTTCAGGTAGATCTGGTAATCACCCAGAATGGCGCTGCGGTCCATCACCAGGGAGAGCTTGGAAGGCACGACGTCGGCGGAAAATGCCGTTCTGAACCAGCAGACAAGGGGAAATTCGATGCCCGGACCGGCGGGCTGACCCGGTCCGCCGCTGTTGAACGTGAAGGGCAGACTGGAAAGAGAAGGCAGATCTCTGATCTGTTCAACCATCGGTTTGGGGGTTACGGACGTCCAGCGGTTATCCCTGTAGCCCGGTTTGTGCCAACCCTGCTCGATACCCTTTTTCTGCGGATCGAGTTGCATCTGGAACCTGTCCATGCGCAGGCAGTTATCCTCTTCGGGGTCGACTTTCCACGGGTCGTTCGAGTCGGGACGCAAAATGGCCGGCGTTTCCAATTCCGTCAGCGGCTGGGGTTTGTCTTCCGATGCAACAATAAGGTGGGATTGCAAGCGTTCGAAGTTGAGGTCGAGCGTAACCCGATCGCCTTCCCGCTCCGCCATTAATGAGGTCCGCCTGCCGGTCTCCAGGTCCCACCGTTCCAACTTGCGGCGTTTTGACGGCACCGTTATGGTGATCCGGGATGTAAAGGCGTTTCGATCGGTATTCGTGAAGAAAAACAGATCTTCCTTTGGCGTTTCTCTCCTCTGAGACAGGATCGCCGAACCGTTCTTTTTGTCGGTTTCAACAATCACGTCAGGCGGAAGGATGCGGTGGAGTAAATCGCCCAGCATACGCGCGCCGCGGTTTTTTTCGACGGAACCTCCCGTGCGGATGAAATAGAGGTCTCCCCTCTGAATGAGATGTACCCCCAGTTCGTGACCGATATAGTCGCGTCTCATTCTGCCGGGTTCCATATCGGTGAGACGGGAGAATGCCTCGACGACCGATGGACCCTCCTGAATGTCTTCAATCGGCAGCAGGCCGAGACAGATGACTTTGCCGCCGGCGTTGATAAACTCCCGGATGCGTTCAAACGCGTCTCGCTCCAGGTTTGTGATTGGCGGCAGGATGAGCACATCGTAGCGAGCTGCGCCAATCTGCAGCCGGTCACCGGCGATACGCGCCGTAGCCAACGTCTCCGGATCCAGGGAGTCGAAATCACGCTGCATCTGGCAAAGGGATTCTATCAGGTACGCCCAATCCGTGGCGAGGCGCTGGGTAAGCTTGGCCTCATCCTCATCGTAACCTATATATTTCCATCCGAGACCGGGGCTGCCCAGGTGCGCCCAGAGGCTCGTTGCCGGATCGAGAAGGGCCAGATTAGCCCTTCGACGTCCCTGGCTGAGGACGTACGAGAGGCGGCCCGCGTAGTCCGCGAGAAGCCGGAAATGTTTCCAGTAGGGGTTCTGGTGAAAAATCGAGGGCGGATTGTGGTGCTTGCGCAGCCCGTCGAGGGTGTAGGACAATCCCCGTGCGTGAAACAGGTTCGCACCGAGAGCGCCCATCCGGTCGATCGTCCATTTCATATCCTGTAGAGTCAGAGACCAGCCGGTATCCTGGAAACAGGTGTTGAATGTGCGGCCCCCGTCGTGGACGGATACGGAAAATCTGGGGTTGCGGCGATAAGCCGCGGCATGCGCATCCCCGTCTCTGAACCCGCCAACCTTTTCACCGCCTCCGCTCGTGCCGGGGATGTGGACGTTGCTCCTGTGGGCGTTCCTGAAAACAGTGACGTCGGCTGCGTGCAGCACTTTGTGTTTCGCACACCACGTCCCGAGGACCTTATGGAAGTTATCTCTGAGCATTTCGCTCAGGGTCTGGAAGTAATCGTACCGGATCCGGGCCGTATTCGGGCCGAAATAGGTCATCAGCGCCGGGAGACAGTTAAGCAGGTCGTACTGGTTGCGCTCCCGAAATACCCTGGGCAATGTCGGAGACCAGGGCCATCTGCCCGGAATGGAAGACGCCTCGGTGGTTATAATGCCCTGGATCACGCCGCCAAACCTGTTTGCCAGCCCCTTGGCGTACCGTCCGTGGGTGGTCTCAAGAAAACAGGCGACGGCTTCCGCGTTGAAGGGATCGAAGTGGATTCCGTGAGATTCCGCCGCGTCGCTTTCCCGCTGTAAGAAGACGAGTACTCTCCAGCGTCCCGGCGGCGCCTTCCAGAACAGGCGATGCGTAAGGTGGCGGGCGAGAAATCGTTTGTTATAGTATGCCGCGTCGCCCGTGTTTTCGTCGTATATCTCGTGGCGCTGATTTGCGCCGATAAAATCCCCGATATCCGTTACACTTTCCCAGAGGCACCGGTCCCGCTTGAGCGGAACGGCGAGCGCGCGCAATACCGTGCCCCACGGCAGTTCCATGTCGACTTGCTGGCCGCCCTGAACGGTGATTTCATCGAAGGTGAGGTGCTGGGCACGATACTGCGGGTAACCCAGCGAAACCTGGCCGCCGCTGATGCTGTGGGGGTGGGGGTATTCGCCCTGGAGCCAGACCTGAAGCCCGCACTCCCGGGCGGTTTCCACCGCCAGCCGTACACGATCGAACCAGACTTTTGAGAGGTATGGAATCCGAAGCCCGGGCCCCGCGGAGAGACAGAAACCACCCAGGCCTTTGTCGCTCATCTCCCGGATCTGGCGCACAATCTCGCCTTCTTCGATGGTGCTGTTCCATGACCAGGAAGGCAGAATGCGAAAGGGGGCGGGGGGATTCAGGAATGTGCTGGTATCCATCATGTAGCTGGCCGGTTTTAAGTGGGCGCGGCGTCTGAAGGCTGCGGGCGCACGCGGGTTGGCGGGGTTTCGCGATGGATCACCCACCGACGACAACCTGTCGACATTCGCTTCGGAGGCCAAGGATCCTGTAGAAGCGCTCCGGCTAAGCCTTCGCCGCGCATGTCTCACAGAGATAGGTTACGGTTCGATAACGTTCCGCGAGGCGTGTGAGCTTGATCCGACCCTCCTTTTGCCTGCAGCGCTCGCAGGGGCGCTCCAGGGGAGGTTTCGGCCCGGCTTCGCAGACCTCGCAACGATAAGTGATCTGTTTCTCGCCATTGAAAACCCGGGTGGAGACCCGTGTGGCGAGACGCTTTTCGCACGTTTCACAGAGCACCTGAAATGACTTCTCCGGAAGCTGAGGATGTGCGGGATTCCAACCCCTGTAAATTTCAAAAAGATGTAATGTACTATTTAATAAGGAAAAGTCAAGACAAAGCGTATATTGATGTATTTAATTAATTGTTAATTAATCATTTACGAAAAATAAGAATGATAAATACGAATCGTTCGCATATCGGTCTTTACCGGTGCGCGGTCCGGGTCCGCCCCAGGTGACATGCCTTGAATGGTGGCGATTAAGTATTTGTTTTTAAATGCAGAGCAGCCGCCTGCACCTGCTTTGTCCGGTCGCCGGTCAGAATTTGTGGTCTCGGTCGATTTTTTTTATTATACTTGATATCCAAATGAAAAGACGCATTTGCGCGCTTGTGCCGGCCGCCGGTATGTCGACTCGCATGGGGTCTCCCAAACAGCTATTGCCGTTCGGTGGCAAGACGGTGCTTCAGACCGTGGTCGATACGCTGCTGGAGGCCAATCTGGACGGTATCCTGGTGGTGCTTGGCCACAAGGCAGATACCGTGCGTGGGAGTCTGGCGGAGCGGCCGGTGAAGTTTCACGTGAATCCGGATTACCGCAAGGGGATGTTTTCAAGTATCCTGTGCGGGCTTTCCTCGTTGGCGGAGTCGGCCGATGCCGCGCTGATCGCCCTGGGCGATCAGCCGCACATCCGTTCGAGTGTGGTCAGGAAGGTGGCCGCGGCGTATCACAACGGCAAAAAGGGGATAGTCGTTCCCGTTTACGGGGGCAAACGAGGCCACCCGGCCCTGGTGGATCTGGGTCGTTATTTTCCGGAAATCCAATCCCTGACCGGCGAATACGGGTTGAAACCCGTAATGCGCGGGTACCCGGACGATACGCTCGAGGTTGACGTCGAGGATGAGGGGGTGTTGCGGGATATCGATACGCCGGAGGAATATCGGGCGGAATTGGACAGGCGCTAACAGTCCGTTGATACAGGCGCGTCGCCGTTATCCTGTCCGGTAACGGTTTACGACGGCGAAAGCTGCGCTCCCCCGTCGACACGGAGGATCTGGCCGCTCACGAAACTTGCCAGGGGCGAAACGAAGAACTGTACGGCCCGCGCGATCTCATCCGGATACGCGTAACGGATCAGCGTGGGCCGGTTCATTGCATTCAGAAGTTCCGGGTCGGCCTGTCCCGTGGCAACAAAACGACCGCTGGGGGAATCGCCCGGCGCAACCATGTTCACGGTAATATTGTGTTCCCGGAGTTGATCTGCCATGCAACGGGTATAATGGGTTTGGGCTGCTTTGGCCGTGGCGTAAACGGGGCCTCCTCCGGGCCGGCCGGTGAAGCTGTCCACCGAGCCTATATTGACGATTCTGCCTCCCCGGCGTTGGATCATGCCCGGAACGACGGCGCGGCAGCAATGCAGGGTTGTGGCGAAGTTCCTGTTGAATACGGCCTCGACGTCTTCCAGAGGGATGCCCAGGGTATCGTTGGGTTTTGGTTTTCCGCCCGCCGCGGCAATGTCGCCCCCGGCGTTATTGACCAGAATGTCGATCGGTCCGAGTTCGCTTTCGATCTGTTCAACGGCGGCTTTGACCTGTTCAGGGTCAGAGACGTCCGCAAATACGGTGATGACGGCGTTGCCCGTTTTTGCGATTTCCCGGGCTACGTGGGTCGTGGACGGGGCCTCGTTGAACTCCGCCGCCGTCTGGTCGGATCGTCCGTGGACAACCATGGAAGCGCCGCAACGCGCCAGACGTTCCGCAATCGCCCGGCCCAGGCCCCGTGCGGAAGCCGTGACCCACGCGACTTTGCCTGCCAGGAGTTCGGGATGTACGTATTCCATATGGTCATGACCTCCGTGGGGGAAGGCGTCTCACGCACCGCAAATCCAAGAATTACAAAGCCGAAGTGGCGCTCCTGAGAGGCAGGGGCGGAAGGCTTGGAAAAGATACACCGTCCAGGGCCTTCTTGCAAGTCTGGAAGAATTGGCGGTGAATGGTGACATATTTCTGGGACGGGACACTAGCTGCCTGTCGGAGAACCCCAATTTTGGGCGATCATCATACAATATATTGGTTTAATGTTTCTAAATAACACTATATATTGTATTCCGAGAGATGCTGGCATAGGTATTCCGACAGGCTCCTGGAAACCGGGAGGATTCGTTTATGGGTAATCGGACCGTCGGTTTTGCAATGATCGGAAGCGGCGTGGTGGCGGACTATCATATTGGCGCGGTACAGGATACCGAGGGCGCCGAACTGGTCGCCGTATACAGCCGAAGCGAAACGCGCGCCAGAACCACGGGAGAGGCACACGGCGTGCCCTGGTTTACGGATTACGAAGCCATTCTCCGCCTGCCAGAGGTGGATGTGGTTTGCATCTGCACCCCCAGCGGCGTGCGCATTCCTATCGTGACGGATGCGGCGGCGGCGGGCAAGCATCTGATTGTGGAAAAACCTCTGGATGTATCGATTCAGAATATGGATCGCATTATTCGAGCGGCCGGGGACGCACGCGTGAAACTAATGGGGGTTTTCCAGTTGCGGTACGGGGAGGCGGTCAACAGGGTGCGTGCCGCGGTTCAATCCGGCGGTCTCGGCAGGATGGTGCTGGGTGACGCCTATATCAAGTGGTTCCGGCCCCAGGCCTACTACGATGCGGACGATTGGCGGGGCAACTGGGCGATGGAGGGCGGTGGGGCACTGATGACGCAGGGCAGCCACACAGTGGATCTGCTCCAGTGGATTATGGGACCGGTAAAGCGCGTCTACGCCAGGATGGGCACGTTGATTCACGATATCGAGGTTGAAGATACCGTGGTTGCCACACTGGAATACGAAAATGGAGCGTTCGGGGTGGTTGAAGCGTCTTCCGCCGCGTATCCCGGTTTGCCGGCACGGATGGAATTTTCCGGAGACCGTGGTACGGTTGTGGTGGAAGCGGACCAGATTACCAAATGGGACGTCGAGGGCAAAAGCGTGGAAGAGACGGCGGCGGATACAACCGACGTGGCCAGGGCGGCATCCGATTCCACGACCTTCGGCACGGAAGGACACAAGGCGCAGATCGCGGAGATGGTTCGTATTCTGAATGAAGGCGGCGATCCGACAATCGATGGTCCGGAGTCGAAGCGGGCCATCGAAATCATCCTGGCGATTTACGAATCGGCGAGGTCGGGCAACCCCGTGGCGCTGCCGTTCAACGGGTGAACCCGGATCTTCTATTTTTAGGAGCGTTCTATGGAGCCAGTCAAAATTGTGGTGACGGATTATATCGAACCCGACCTGAAATGGGAAGAGGAGGCGCTCGAAAAATACGGGAATGTCACATTTGAATATCATCAGCTCAAGTTCACGTCGGACGACGAACTGGTCGCAAAGATCGGTGGCGCGGATATGATTCTGGTGAATATGGTGAAGATGACCGCCGGCGTTATCGATCAACTGGACAGGTGCAGGCTGATCCTGAGGCACGGCGTCGGATACGATAACGTGGACGTGGCGGCGGCGACGGCAAAGGGTATCCGGGTCGCCTACGAGCCGGACTATTGTTCGGATGAGGTGGCGGAACACGCCATTACGTTGATGCTGTCCGGCTGGCGCAAGCTGAATGTGGGCCGGAAGATTCTTGAGGCGTCGAGTCGAAACGGGATCTGGGATTTCACTGAGGTATACCCGGTCTATTCCGTCAAGGGCAAGACCGTGGGCATTATCGGATGTGGCCGCATCGGGAGCCTGACGCTGCAGAAACTGGCCGGTTTTGAAGTAAATATCCTGGTCTGCGATCCGTATCTTTCCGAAGAGCGCCAGAATGAACTGGGTGTGCGGGTGGTGGACCTGGACACGGTTCTGAAAGAAGCGGATATGATTACGATTCACGCATCGCTCGACGAGGAATCGTATCATCTCATCGGCGAAGGGGAACTCCGGGCGATGAAATCCCACGCCTATCTGGTGAATACGGCCAGAGGCGGTCTGGTTGACGCGGATGCGCTTGCCATGGCGCTGCGGGAGGGGTGGATCGCGGGCGCCGCCATCGACGTGTACGAGCAGGAACCGCCCGATCCGGACATGGATTTGTTCAATCTGGAGAATGCCCTCCTCGCGCCGCATCTGGCGTGGTATTCCGAAGAGGCGAACTGGAGCATGCGAGAGAAGGTAATGGAGGACTTCGTGCGATTTATAGAGGGGCGGCCACCGCGGTTCCTGATCAACAAGGAACTGGCACGGGAGGGTGCGTGAATCAACCTGTCGGGAGATCTGATATGGCGCAGGTCGCAGACGCAATCACGTTGGAACGGCGGAAGATCCCGGGACCCAGGTCCATTGCGTTGCTGGACGTTTCCAGCCAATACGAACCGCCGTGCATGGCCGATCAGGTGCCGGTGGTGTGGGACCACGGCGAGGGTGTCTGGGTGTGGGACGTGGACGGCAACCGGTTTCTGGACTTCACCTCCGGAGTGCTGGTGACCAATCTGGGACATTCCCACCCCCGCCACGTCGAGAGTATCCGGAAACAGGCCGGACGCCTCATGAACTGTTATTCGTTCCCGACGCCGGAGCGGGTGACGCTGTCAAAGCGCCTGACCGATCTGCTGCCTGAAAATATCGATCAGACATTCCTGCTCACGACGGGGGCCGAGGCGACGGAGGCGGCGATCCGCATTGCGAAACGGTTCACGGGCAAGCACGAGGTACTGTCATTCTACGGTGGATTTCACGGTCGAACTTACGGCCCTATGAGCGTAGCCGGGAATATGAAGACAAAACGTGCGTTCGGCCCACAGTTGCCAGGCGGAATTCTGGCGCCGTTTCCCTATTTTTACCGGGATTTCTACAATAGCGAGACGGAAGAGGAATGTGCACAGCGATGCCTCGAAAACCTGGACCGGATTATCGACTCGACGTCCACCGGCGACGTGGGCGCCGTGATCACCGAACCCTACCAGGGAGGGGCGGGTTTCATTTTCCCTCCTGCCGGCTGGTTGAAGGGGCTTGAAAGGTGGGCGCGGGACCGGGGGTTGGTCTTCATTCTGGACGAAGTTCAATCCTCGTTCGGACGTACTGGAAAGTTTTTCGCGCTGGAGTGGGAGAACCTGCGTCCGAATATGGTCTGCCTTGGCAAGGGCATAGGCAGCGGGATGCCCGCTTCCGCGCTCGCCGGCGAGAGCCGGATATTCGAGTGCATGGGGGTCGGTGAGATGTCCAGCACCTGCGGGGGCAACCCGCTGGCCAGCGCCGCGTCGCACGCTGTACTGGACGTAATGGAAGACGAGAGACTGCCGGAAAACGCCCAAAGCGTAGGCGATTATATGATGGCACGGTTTCAGGCGCTCCGGGCGAAATACGAAGTCCTGGGCGACGTGCGAGGGCAAGGGCTGGTGATCGGCCTCGAGTTCGTAATGGACCCTGACGACAAGACACCCGCGCCGGAACTGACCTCCGATCTCCTGCTGAGGGCGGGGGAGTACGGTCTTCTGCTCGGCAAGGTCGGATTGTACGGAAATGTCGTACGGATCGCGCCTCCGCTGGTAATTACGGAAGAGGAAGCGGGGATGGGCATAGACATCCTCGACCGTGCGCTGGAAGAACTCGTCGGGTGACCCGGCAGGTATCCATCCGGAACCGGGGCGCCGTCGGACCGCCCCGGCAACAGCGGATCCAGCGAAACGCAAACTCACGCGCCGGATCCGGGGGAGTGCACACTTGAATAATGATTTATTGAAGGCGGCAATCGAGACTCACAAGGAAAATGCGGTCAGGCTGCTCTGCGACCTGATCCGTATCCCGTCCGTGCGCGGGGACGAAGGAGACGCGATGCGCATGTTGCACGCGCGAATGAAAGACGTGGTGGACGAGCGGGAACTGCTGCCGGTTGCGGACACGATTCAGGAGGATCCCGACTATTCGTTCAAGCTGCCGGATCTCAGCTACGCTGATCGGCCGAATCTGAGGGTCGTCAGAAAGGGAATTGGCGGCGGACGGTCGTTGATTGTGAATACCCACCTGGACGTCGTGCCGGCCTCGTCGGACCAGGATCGGCCGTTCGATGGGCGGGTGGAAGACGGGGTCGTTTTCGGCCGCGGTGCGTGTGATTGCAAGGGACAGGCGGCCATGTTTTACCTGGCGCTTGCCGCCCTCAGGGAGATGGGGATTGCGCTTAAAGGGGATCTGATCGGGCACCTGGTGATTGAGGAGGAGTGCGGCGGCAACGGAACGCTGGCCTTTGTCCGTGGAAACGACCGGGCGGATGCGGCCCTGGTGCTGGAGCCCTCCGAAATGAAGATCCTGCCGTCGATACGCGGCGCGGTATGGTTCACGGTGAACGTATACGGACGGGCAGGCCACAGCGGCCAGGCGGGGCGCACGGTAAGCGCGCTGAAGGAGGCCATGCGGGCAATTGAGATTCTGGAGGGATATCACGGGAGGTTGTTGACGGAATCCAGGGGACACCCGCTCTACGATGCGTATGACAACCCGATGCCCATCACGTTCGGAACACTGGAGGCCGGGGACTGGCCGGCAATGGCGCCGAGAAAGGCGACGTTCAAGGGGGTTCTCGGATTTCTGCCGACCCGGACCAAGGAAGAGGTGATGCGCGAGATGGAGGAGGCGTTGAAAACCGAGGGTGGAGACTGGCTTCCGGACCATTTCGATATGGAGTTCATCTACCGGCACGACTGCAACGAAGTGCCCCCCGATCATCCCATCGTGAAGACGCTGGAACGGGCCTGCAGTGCAAGCGGACAGGCCACTGAGGTCGCGGCGATGCCGGCGTCGTGCGACGCGTGGTTTTACTCGAATCTGATCGGCGTTCCCGCCGTAGTGATCGGCGCGGGAACGCTGGGCGTGGCCCACTCCAGCCAGGAGCAGATCCCCGTGCAGGGCCTGGCTGACGGGGCCGAGGTACTCGCGCGCGCCATCATGGATTGGTGTGGGTAAACGCACATCGCCGGAAAGCGCGGACAGGAAGGCGCGCCCGGCCGACAGCGGAGAATACGATTCGATGAAGATGCTTGGGGTTGGGATCATCGGATTCCACCACCTTCATTCCCTGGATTATCTTCCACATTTCGAAGCCATCGTCCAGACGGAGGTGCGGGCTGTCGCCGAGGCGGATCCGGTGTATCTCAAGCAGGTGTGCGGGCGGACCGGGATTGATGGATACGTGGATTACAACGCGCTTCTGGCGCGTGAGGATATCGGCCTGGTGGCGATCCTGCTGCCGCATTCGGAGTGCCCGGAGGCGGTGGAACGGGCGGCGGCGGCCGGTAAGCACGTGATTGTCGAGAAGCCGATGGCGGATACGTCCGAGGGCATCCGGCGCATGATCTCGGCCACGGGAGAGGCGGGCGTCGCGCTGTCTTCACCCTACTGCTGGCGCGCGCATCCGGCCTCCAGGAAGATCAAGGAACTCGTCGATGGGGGCCTGCTGGGGCAGATTGTCGCGCTCGAGGGGCGATGCGCGGCGGGTTCACCCCTGCGTTACCTGGAAAACGGGATTTCACCCTGGCTGAATCAAAGGGGGGTTGCGGGCGGCGGCCCGATGCACAATCTGGGTACGCACTGGATCGATCTGTTTCGGTGGATCTTGCAAGACGAGGTCCGGCTGGCGACCGGCATGGTGAGCCACCTGCAACATCACCTGGATATCGAAGACAACAGTTTCGGTATTGTAAGATTCAGGAGCGGCGCGACGGCGACGCTGGATATCAGTTACTCCGTACCGAAGGCCTATCCCGCCGGCAGAGATCTTTTCATTGGCCTTCGTGGAACTCTGGGTTCGGCGTCGTGGAGTCCGGCCTGGGGAGGAACAGCGGACGAAGTCTTTGTGGTGAGCGACCATCCCGATTTCTCGGGTGGACCACAGACGACGCTGCGGATCGCTTCTCAGGCGACAGACGGTTACGGCGGTGTTTCGGGCCGGGTGTACTTGAACGAGACGGTCGACGCCATACTTGACGGGAGAACTCCCGGAATCACGGGAATGGACGGGCTGAGGGCGGTAGAGGTGGTCGAAGCGATTTATGCCTCTGCGGAAACGGGTAGGATCGTAACCGTGGGAGATTGCGGCGCTTGAAGACGCCGGACATCAGGCAAAACAATAAGGAACAGCTGGCATTCGATCCACAACCGGCTGTTCCTTTTGTAACGTGCACAACGATTTCCGCGCCCGACCGGATGCCGCCTGGCCGAGATCCGCGGTGTTCTCAAAAGACTGGCGTCTACCACGCGTCCATTACGATTTCCCGCCCGGACAGGGAGGATTCGTAGATGGCCAGGATCAGGTCTACGGACTTCCGGGCGGACTCGCCCGGGATATAGGGGTCGCGGTCGTCCAATACGGCGCGGGTGATGTCGTTCACGAGCCAGCCGTGTCCGGGCGCGACGGCGCTGGCGGCGCCCACGTTGCCGGCCGCAGCGATCTGCCGTGGGGGAAATGCGTCGACGGCGCGTCCGTCTTCCTCGGTGGTGGTGGCCCAGCGGGTGATCCGGGTGCCGCTCATGTTGATGGTCCCGGACTCACCGTGAAGTTCAATCCGGGACGCCTCGCCGGGGTTGCAGGACGTGGTGCCGATGAGCGTTCCGAACGCCCCGCTCTTGTATTTGATGGTGGCGACCGCGGTGTCTTCCACTTCGATGTCGCGCACCTTGTGCTCGGCGCGCGCGAACACGGATTCGACCTCGTCGTCTATCAGCCACAGCAGAAGGTCCACGCCGTGCACCCCCTGGTTCATCAGCGCGCCGCCGCCGTCGTCCTGCCACGTGCCTCGCCAGCCGGCGCTGTTATAGTACGCCTGAGAGCGGTGGTTCTTCATCAGGGCGTCGGCCAGCACCAGTTTTCCTAAATCGCCGTCTTTGATGGCGTTCCGCACTCTGATGGCTTCATCGCTGGTTCGACTTTGAAAAATGCAGCCGAGTTTGACGCCGACATCCCGGCATGCATCGATCATCCGGTTCATTTTCTCGCGCGTGACGTCCAGTGGTTTCTCACACAGGGAATGCACACCGGCCCTTGCGGCCGCGATAACGTTGTCGGCGTGCATGCCGGAGGGAGTGCAGATACCGGCGATGTGCACGTCCGGATCGGCGACCATATCCTGATAGTTCTTATAATATCTGATGCCGCCGGACTCGGCCGCGAATTGCTTTCCCTTATCTTCGTTGTAATTGCAGGCGGCAACCAGTTCCGCGTCGGGGCAGGCTTCGATTCCCGATCGGAAATGACCTGCAATCATGCCGGCGCCAATGATGCCCCAGCCGAGTTTGCTGTTTTTAGCCATTGTGTGCATCGTTCCTCTTGGGAGTTAAAGCGCGGCATACCGCGCGAGGACCGGATGGGTTCAGCCGGCGTGCCGGACCTCGACTTCCATGCCCGATCGGGCGGATTCGTAGATCGCCAGAATGAGGTCTACGGCGCCCCGTGCGGATTCACCGGTAACGTAGGGATCGCGGTCGTCCTGTATTGCCCGGATAAGGTCATCCACCAGGAAGACGTGGCTGGCAGATCCGATGGCCTTGGGATCGGCCACCGCCCCCTGAATTTCGATTTCTCTCGGCGGCTCGCTGTCTTCGGCGCGGCCGTCTTCTTCGAGGGTGTTCGCCCAGCGGGAGATCGAACTGCCGCTTACCGTGATGGTGCCGCGATTTCCGTGCAACTCGATGCGGCGGGCCTCGCCGGGGTTGCACGAGGTGGTGCCGATGAGCGCGCCGAACGCGCCGTTCTTGAATTTCAGATTGGCCACGGCTGTGTCTTCCACTTCGATGTCGCGCACTTTATGTTCGGCCCGCGCGAATACGGATTCGACGGGGCTGCCCATAAGCCAGAGGAGAAGGTCCACGCCATGTACGCCCTGGTTCATGAGGGCGCCGCCGCCGTCCAACGCCCAGGTGCCCCGCCAGCCCGCGCTCCTGTAATAGGCCTGGGAACGGTAATCCTTGAGGTAGGCGTCGGCCAGTACCATCTGACCCAGCAGGCCGTCCTGAATGGCTTTGCGTGCTCTGATCATGTCCGGACTGGTGCGGCTCTGGAAGACGCAGCCGAGTTTCACCCCGGCTTCGCGACATGCCACTGTCATTTCGGTCATGCGGCCGGCATCGATCTCGAGGGGCTTCTCGCACAGTACGTGCTTGCCGGCCCCTGCGGCCGCGGTCACGCCTTCGTGGTGCAAACCGGAGGGCGTGCAGACGCTGACGATGTCTACGCTTCCGTCTTGCACCAGTTCTTTATAGTCTGAATAAATACGGATGTTCGCAACGCCACTATCCATACCGGCAAGAAATGACCTGATCTGAGTCTCGTCGGTGTCGCAGACCGCCACCAGTTCGGCCTCGTCGCATGCGTCAATGGCCAGGCGATGGGTCGGCGCGATCACGCCGCAGCCAATGATGCCGAAACCGAATTTCCCGTTTTTCATTCACTGCCTCCGTGTTCGCGCAACCCCGGCGGACGCAACGGTTATTGTGACACCGGACCGCGAGAAAAAAGAATTCGAGTCGGGTGAAATGTAGGATATGGCCGGCAGGTTGTCAATGAGCATTTTACGCTTTTCCGAAGGCGGGGCGGGCATATCTTAAGTGGTTGGCGAATCGCAGATAATCGGAGGTGCGGACATGGACATGAGGGAACCATCCGGCACGAGGATGCAAAGAATCGGACTGATCGCGGGACCCGTTCTTGCGATCCTTCTACTCTTGTTCTTTGATCTGGAACCGGGGCGGCCGGCCGTGACCAGGACGGCTGCCGTGGCCCTAATGATGATGGTGCCGATCGTGCTGGCGGTGGTGTTGAAGCTGGAGGAAGCAACGGCGCGGGGACGTCTTGCTACGGGTCTGTTTCTCGGTGTGGCTTACAGCGCATCCATCGGCGGCGCGGCAACGCTGGTGGGCACGCCACCGAATCTCTCGTTCGCATCGTGTTCGGAACGGACCGCGTTCGGATGACGGATATGGCCCGTGTGGGGTTGATTTTGAATCTGATAGGGGTCGCGATCGTCGCGGGCGCCATTTATACGCTGGGCGGGTCGGCTTTGGGAATCGAGTTAACGGGGTTACCGGACTGGGCGAAGTAATCCGACGAGGAATGCTATGTACGAAGCTATTGACACGATCAGGCTCAAGTCGGGCGAAGCGGTGGAAGTGGGGGTTGTGAAAGGGCCGGACCCGGTCTGGGCAGAACGGATTGAGGCGCTGCTGGAGCACAAAGCCGAGATCTGGCGCTGGGGAAACACGATGGTGCTTCGGGAGCGACTGGAGGTCGAGGCGTACTTTTATATTCTGCATCGGGACGGGATTCCGTTTGCCAATATGACCACGGTCGAAACGCGGGGGGTGGGGATTTTCGGGCACGTATATACAAAACCGGAGGACAGGCGAAAGCGGGCGGCGATGAAACTGATGCGCTTGATGATGGATCATTTCAGAACGCGGGGCGGGCAGGCGCTCTACCTCGGGACAGGTTACGACTCGCACCCCTTTCACATCTATCGGGCGCACGGATTTGAAGGCCTCGAACCGCACAGCGGCTATATGGATTACTATACGACTTCAAAGGAAGCGTTCGAGACGGATTTTTTCTCGAAAGGACCGGCAGATGTGGCGGGGCTGGACTGGCGGGACTGGCCTGCGTCGACGGCCCTGTTTTCGGGCGATTTTCCGGGTGTGACGCGGTGTGCGGGCATGCGAATATTCGGGCGGCGGTCTACCGAAAGCCCGCTGTTGCCGTTCATTCGGGACGCCGTGGCGCGACGGGCGGATGGCAAGCCGGCGCGCGTGAAGGTGTTGCGGCAGCGGGAGACGACGGCCGTGGCGGGCCTGGCGATGTGGTCGTTCGACCGTCTATGGCCCGGTAGCTGTGTGGTGGACGTGTATTGCCATCCGAATTTCTGGGACCGCTCCCGCGACCTGTTGGGTGCGTTGCCGCTACCTGAAGCGGACCGGTACCTGGCCTATTGCGACGCGGGGTTCGAACCGAAAGCAAAGGCGCTTTCGCAGGTTGGATTCCACCCGGCTGCCATCTACAAACAGCGAGCCGCCCGCGACAGAGCCGGAACGGCATACGTGGACGTGACGGTGTGGGAGAAATGAGTGCGAACCGGTGACCGGCGGCGACCGGAGGGAGGTTATACCGCGGCCAAAACACGGGGCGATCCGATGGATTGCCCCGTGTTTTCAATCGGCGGCGTTTTCCCGGGCCCGGGGAATACGCCACCCACTGGAGATCTCCTGCATGCGCACCATGCGTGCATAAAGGCCATCCTGGTCCATCAGATTCGCGTGGGCGCCGGATTCGACAATACGTCCGCCGTTGCAAACGAGAATCTTGTCCGCATTGCGCACGGTGGAAAGCCGGTGGGCGATCACAATCGTGGTGCGATGGCGCGTAAGGCGGGCGATGGCTTCCTGGATGAGGATTTCGGTCTCGGCGTCCACCGATGAGGTGGCTTCGTCCAGGATGAGAACAGGGGCGTCTTTCAGCACGGCACGGGCGATGGAGAGCCGCTGCTTCTGGCCGCCGGAAAGCCGGACTCCGCGCTCCCCGACGAGCGTGTCGTACCCTTCCGGCAGATCCAGGATGAAGTCTTCCGCGTTGGCCGCCCTGGCCGCGTCACGGACCTGTCGATCCGTAGCGTCGGGACGGCCGAAGAGCAGGTTCTCGCGCACGGTGGCGTGAAAGAGGAAAACATCCTGGAACACGGTAGCGACCTGCGAGCGCAGATAGGCCAGCGGAAGGGTACGGACGTCGTGCCCGCCAATGAATACGCCGCCTCGCTGCGGATCGTAAAAACGGGGGATCAGATTGGCAACGGTGGTCTTGCCGGCGCCGGTGGGGCCTACAAGGGCGATAATTTCGCCGGCGTCGGCATCAAAGTCGACGCCGTGAAGCACGGGATTCTTGTGATCGTATCCGAAGGTGACATTCTGAAAACGGATGTTCCAGGTCATGGCTTGCGGCGTTCGGGCTTCGGGGGCGTCATTGATGTCCGATTCGACGTCAAGAAGCTCGAAAACACGGTCGGTGCTTGCCGCGGCCTTCTGCAGAATGTCGTTAATCGAGGCGAGTTGGAGAAAAGGCTGGTAAATGTGCCCCATGTAGACGATAAAAACGAAGAGGTCCGCAACGGAAATTACACCTTCCAGTGCCATTTTGCCGCCGCTCCAGATCACCAGGACGATGCCTATTCCCCCCGCGGCCTCGATGATGCCGGCCGGTAGAATGGAGATGCGGTTGGCTGTTACGCTGCCGTCTCTGAATTTAAGGCTCTGGGCTTCGATAAGGCGGGCGCGCCGGTGTTCCTGAGCGAAGGACTTGATTACCGGGATGCCGGAGAAGCTGTCCTGGACCAGCGCGATCAGGTCCGACAGGTGCGCGCGCACGGCGGCCCAAAGGGCGCGGACTTTGGAGACGTAACGGTATACCAGCAGGGCCGTCAGCGGAATCGGGATCAGGGTGATGAGCGCGAGTTCGGGGTTCAGGCTGAACAGCACAACGATCATTGAAACGGGTATGATCGCGGCCAGCGCGGTCTCCGGGATGCCGTGGGCGACAAAGTCTTCAAGGGCTTCGACGTCGTTGACTGAACGTGCGATAAGGTTGCCGGTCCGCTGCTTGTTGAAAAAGCGATGGGGCAGGTTCTGAAGGTGTCGATATATCTTCACCATCAGGTCGTGCATCAGACGATAGGCGGCAATATGAGAAAAGAAACCGTAACCGTATCTGGCCGCGCCCCGAAAGAGGTAGACTCCTATCAGCAGCAGGCTGGTCCGAGTCAGATCGGCGGAATCGGCGCCTTCCGTCAGCCAGCGGATGAGTTCTCGGATGAGCAACGGGGGTAAAAGGTTGGCGGCGGCAAACAGCAGCCCACATGCGACGGTGAGGGCGATGAGACGTCGTTTACCCTCCAGAATACGGTAGAATTGGACGAGAAAGTACATGGTTGAAATACAGTTCCCGCGGGAAAGAGTGATCTTGTGTTAACCCCCGGGCCCGAGGCCGGGTTTTTCGGGTACGCCGCAATTGACGTATCGGACCTTAAACGTAGGTTTCTGCGGGAGTAAAGTCAACTCTTTTGACCCGCGAAGCCTGTGCACTCGAATTTTCGGTTGTGTAAGAAGGACTTACGCTCTATATTGTAGTCTGGTGTACAAAAATTTAGCTATCTTAATACCAGAATGCACTAAATTAAAATATCTACTTATGTAATTCCGGCCGTCGAAGACAAAGGATTTCGTATCGAAGGAATGGGTGCAGCGGCTTCCGTCGGCTAACATCTTCGGCGGCAAAATGCCTCGATCGCGCCGGTGGCCAATCGACGAGCGGGTCGGGGTGCGTGCGTGTGTCCACCCAGTGAGGGAGCGTCGAACGAGATGTCGAAGTTTACCATTGATCCAATCGAGAACGAAACTGCGCTGGTCGATCAGATGACTGAACCGATTCCAGAGGTCGCGGATGCGGTATCCGGAATCGACGGCGAGGTGATGATACTGGGCATCGCCGGAAAAATGGGACTGACACTGGGCGAACTTCTGGTGCGTTCCGGCGCAAGGGGCGTCATCGGGGTCTCGCGGTTTTCCAATCCGGGTGACCGGGACTACCTGGAATCCAGGGGGATAAGGACCGAACGGTGCGACCTGATCGACGACGATTCGTTGCGCAGTCTGCCGGACGTGGGCCACATTATCCTGCTGGCCGGCCACAAATTCGGTTCAACCGGGAATGAGCCCCTCACCTGGGCAATGAACGCGCTGCTTCCCGGAAAGGTGATGCAGCGGTTTCCCGATTCCCGAATCGTTTATGTGTCCTCGGGGAACGTCTACCGGTTTGTCTCTCCGGAATCGGGCGGCTCGGTGGAGTCGTCGCCGTTGGACCCGGTCGGGGAATATGCGCAGTCCCGCCTGGGGGGCGAGCGGCTGGCGGCATACTACGCGGAGCGGAACGGCACGCCGCTCGCGATTATCCGGTTGTTCTACGCAACGGAGTTGCGCTACGGCGTGTTTCTGGATATCGCCCAGCGAGTGTGGAGCGGGCAACCGATCGATCTGACCATGGGATATGTTAACCAGATCTGGCAGGGCGATGCGAATGCCTATCTTGCGCGTAGCTTTCCGCTCTGTGAAAGCCCCCCGCGGGTGCTCAACCTCACCGGGTGCGATCTGCTGGAAGTCCGAGACGTTGCGCTGAAGCTCGGCGAACTGATGGGGCGGGCGCCTGTTTTCGAGGGCGAGGAGAGTCAGACGGCCCTGTTGGGCAATGCGGGGGCGTTATTCGACCTTATGGGACTGCCCCGGGTCTCGTCCGGGGGAATGATGGAATGGGTGGCCGCGTGGGTGATGCACGGGGGACCGACCCTGGGCAAGCCGACAAAGTACGAAGCACGGAACGGCAAATTTTAGGTTGAGAAAAAGCCAGACCACCGCTGGATGGGCGGTCTGCATTATCGGGTTGGGAGATTCCGGTGACGGACGAACTGAAGGCCGGCGTTGCCGAGGTCAATATTACGCCGCCAATCGGCGTTTCGCTGTGTGGATTCGGTAACCGGAAGGGGCCTGCCGAAACGGTTTTCGACGATCTGTTCGCGCGCGCTTTGGTACTTGAAGACGGCCAGACGCGGCTGGCGATCGTAACGTCGGATCTCATCTCATTTGCGCCCGACCTCGTGGAGCGTATACGGGATCTGGTTGAACACGCGGCGGGCATACCGGGCGCATGCCTGTTGTTGAACGGTTCCCACTCTCATTCCGGTCCCACAGTGATGTCGTTTCGCAGCATGGGCCAGCGGGACGGAGCATACGAGGACGTGCTTTGCCGGCAGGTCGCGGGCGCCGTCCGGATGGCGGCGGACCGGCTGGAGGCCGTTTCGCTTCGCGCGGGCCGCGCGCCTGTCAGGATTGCCCATAACCGGCGCGCCCGTCGTAACGGACGGATGACGATCGGACACAACCCGGAGGGCCCCGAAGCCCCCTGGGTGGACGTGCTTGGCATCGACCGTCGTTCGGGTTCCACGTTGGGGCTTCTTTATGTAACGGCGGCCCACCCCGTCAACCTGGGGGGCCTGGCGTTCAGTGCGGAATTTCCGGGATATGCGGCACGGTCTATCCGGCGCGAGTTAGACGGTGTGCTGCCGATGTTTGCGCAGGGCTGTTGCGGCGACATCAACTGTACGCCGATGGACGGCACGTTGCAGACAACGATAAGTCACGGTGAATTGCTGGGCAACGCGGCTGTGACTGCTGCCCGGCACGCTGAGCCATTGCGGTCGCATCGCCTGGGGGTGGCGCGCCAGGTGATCCATCTGCCCACCAGAATCCCTTCGGTGGATGAGGCGGAACGCGGGCTCGAAGAGCAGAAAACCCGAGTGAGGCAGGCAGAGCAGGACCCCGAGGCGACCGACTACCTGATTCGTCAGTACCGGGGGCAGATCGAATGGGCGGAAGACTATCTGCGGGCCGCACGGAGCCGCCACCCCAGGCCGGAGGCGTTCGAGATTCAGGCGATGCGCATTGGCGAGACGGCCCTGGTGGCCTACCCGGGCGAGATGTTCGTGGATTATCAACTGGAAATGGATCGGGCGTCGCCATTCAAGAAGACGTTCACGCTGGGGTATAGCAACGGATGCATCGGATATGTGCCGACGGCGGAGGCATTTCCGGAGGGCGGGTACGAGGTCGACCACGCGTTCCGATACTATGGTACGCTGATGATTACGTCGACCTGTGAACGAATGATCAAATCTGCTACGCTGGAAATGCTGCACGGGTTGAATCGCAACGAATGAAACGTGAGGCGTGTGTGCGCTTTTTGCTTTTGTGCGGGCTATTGTGCATCGGGGCGACGCCATCCGGGGGCGGGGAGATAAAGAAAGAGTCTTTCGCCAAAGGGACGAATTCGGCGGCGGCGGCCTTTGCACGGTATCGCCCGAAACGGATAGGTCTCATCGTATTGGCGTCGGACAGGGACCCGGATATCGGACTCCGGTACGCCGGGCGGGTTTTGCTGGGCTTCAGCCGTCAACTGGAGGGGGACCCATTTCGGATGCTGCCCAGGTACGAACTCCGTCTGTACGAAGCGATCCGCACGGCACTTCAAGACAGGGGATACGAGGTAAAATACCAGGGCGGCTGGAGCGGATTGCGGCTGGGAGAGGTGATTGAACGGGCGCCGGACGTGGACGCCGTGTGTGTGGCACATTACTATATAAAGCGCAACCACAGGATCGGCAACTTCGACGGCTTCAGCTGGTCGTCCCCTTTCGAGGGTATGCATCTGAATCTCCGGGCGGAGTTCTTCCACGCCGATAGTAAGGAATCGCTTTACCGGCTGGAAGCAACGTCGGTAGGTACAGAGGAACTTTACGCCAAACTCGGAAAAATGGTGACCGAGGAACCGCTTTATCCCGACGGTTACGACGAGCATGGGAGTCCCAATGCCTACAGGATTGCAGTATACCAGACCTCACTTCGAGACTTGAAACTGGCCGAGCATCCGGTCCCGATTATTCGCACGGCGGAGGGATCACTCGATATCACGTACGACGGTGGATGGGTCCGTAAAGGAACGGTACGATTAAGAAACGTGATGGGACGACTCAATATTCCCATCCCGGAGGAAGTTGCCAAACGGAACAGCGTATTGGCCAGGATGCTCGAATACGTACCATTTCGCCCCAGAGACGACGATCGAGAATATTTCGATCTTCTGGGTGTCGCTCAAATCGCCCGTTTGCTTCAACAGAGAATTCCCGAACGAGGTCCGTAGGAGGATTCGTGGAACGGTACTGCTGCGCAATACGTCAGCATAGAGCGTTCGCGAGCATAATGTCCGGCCGTTCGGTCCTTATTCAGAAGAAAAGGATACGAATACATGGCTAAATTAAAGCTGGAAGAGGTGAGTCTGACGCCGGAAATCTCGGCAATAAAGCTGGACACCGATTTTTTCTCCCTCGTTGTCGTGCCCGAACTGGGCGGGAAGATAACCTCTCTTGTCAATAAGTCGACCGGCCGCGAATGTCTTTCGCGCACCAATATACCGTACAGAAGCCGGACCTATGGGGATCGCTTCGAGAATTACGAACGCGACGGGGCCGACGAGTGTTTTCCCACCGTCGAAGCGTGTCCGTATCCGGTCTTTCCCTGGGAAGGGGTGCAGGTTCCGGACCATGGAGAGGTCTGGACGCTTCCATGGCAGTACGAAGTCAAACAGGAACGCCTGCAGATGTGGGTCAGAAGCGTGCGGTTTCCGTATGTGTTTAAACGTGACATCCGCTTCGAGACATTGGCGCGCGGCAAAAAACCCTATATCCGGTTTTCCTACACAGTCGAGAATGAGAGCCCGTTTGACATGCCGTTCGTCTATGCGTTCCACCCACTTTTCAAGGCGGAAACCCGCGCACGTATCCTGATGCCTTCCGGCACGGATGTGGTTTCGTACCTGAGTACAGAAGACCGTCTGGGGCCGCCAATGACACGGCATGTCTGGCCCAAAGTTACGGATCTGACCCTGGACAAGGCCTATAACCGTTCTTCGATTCGATCCAGCCGTACCAAAGAGGCCGAGAAGCTTTTTTCCACGCCTCTGGAGCAGGGCCGCTGCGCGCTGGTCTACCCCAGCGGGGAGTTTATCGGTTTTCTGTTTCCGGCCAAAAAACTTCCGCATCTGGGCTTGTGGATAAATGAGGGCGGCTGGAACAACCTCCACCACGTGGCTCTGGAGCCCTCTACGTCGCAGGTCGACCGCCTGGATACGGCGTGGGGGCTGAAAGCTTGTGGGATGGTGCCGGCAAACGGCCAAGCCGAATGGGATATCAGCCTGATTCTGGGCGAAGGCGACGAACGTCAGGAATTGCTCGGGGAATTTTGAGGTGCGACTGTTCTGTCCCGGAAATAGATTGCCGAAATTCGGCCGTCGAGTCGCCCGGCTGGCAACGCGCCTGTGCGTGGCGACCTGGGCAAGGTCGGCCAGCGATGGCAACGCATCGAGACGGGATGAATCGGCGGGAGAATGGTGACATATTTTTGGAACAGGGCAGTACGTCTCGCGATAGCAATTTCGATTGGATTCATCCCGGCAGCGATTCCTGCTCAGTCGCGGGGAGAAGAAATGGTTTTGGTGCAGACCGGGCAGAAACGGTTTTACATGAGCAGGCACGAGGTGACGGTCGAACAGATGAAGGCATTCGATCCGGACTATCACCCGGCGTACACCTATTTCAGTGATGCGAAAATGCCTGCCACCGCAATCCCGTTCACACAGGCGAAAGCGTTCTGCGAAGCGCAGAGCAAACGGCTGCCTACATTCGAAGAATGGGTCGTGGCCTGCGGCGGTCTGGAGGGATCGGCGTACTCCTACGGAAACAATTACGACCCCAATCTGGCACGGGCGGGACGGAGAAACTGGACCGACGGACCCAAAGCGGTAATGAGTTTCGAGAAAAACGGGGTAGGGCTGTACGACATGTCTGGAAATGTGTGGGAGTGGGTGGACGACGGCGACGGCGAGATGCAGAAGGTGTACGGCGGTTCGTGGACGGATGGTCCCAGGTCGACACGGTGCGTTTCCGCGAGGCGGGCGAAAGTCGACCTGAAATCGATCAATTACGGATTTCGGTGCGCCCGATCGCTGACGGACGCCGATCGGATTCGATTGGCAGAGGCGGAGGCAGAGGCACGGCGCAGAGTTCAGGCGCGCGTACGCAGGGAAGCCGCCCGCCGCAAGGCCGCGACTAAGGCCGTAGAGGCAGCCCGGATGGCCAAGATTGAAGCAAAGGCAAAAACTGCGCGGGATGCCGAACTTGCGGAAGAACAGGCCCGGGCGGCCGAGGCGGAGCGGAAAGCAGCTGCTTTTGCTGAAAAGGTCAAAGGCATGCTGAAAATCGAGACCTCTGCTTTCCAGACTTTCTATATAGATCCGCACGAAGTCAGCGTCGAGGCGTATCGGGCGTTCGGTGCGTCTTACAGGCCGGATGAATTTTCGGACGCGCCGAGAATGCCGGCCACGGGACTAACGTACGAACAGGCGCAGGCCTACTGCGGCTCACTCGGGAAGAGGCTGCCTACGTCGGAAGAATGGGTCGCGGCCTGTGTGGGAGAGACGGGGAATATCTATTCCTACGGCAAGCGTTACGATTCCTCCAAGGGCCGGACCGGTCTGGCCTGGGACGCGGGGGCCGCGGAAGTGGCAAAAGGAGCCCCCAACGATTATGGCGTTCAGGATATGGTGGGAAATGTGTGGGAGTGGGTGGACGGATGGTACGGCAAAAACAGAGAACTCCGTGCCATATACGGCGGATCGTGGCTGGACGACGAAAAACGGGCGAAATGTACCGGCGCGGGTTGGGCCGAACCCGATGAAAAACGGTCCGATGTCGGGTTTCGCTGTGCCGCGGGAGCTGAATAGGGATGTGTATGCCTATGCACGGGAGCGTGCGGCCGGGTTCGCGATGTGTGTGGATGCTTCTGTTCTGCGTTGCGGCGTGGAGTTGCGGCGTTAGCCGGCAGGACGTGGATCTGGCCGAAAACGACGCGTTAAACACATTGCGCGGTCTTGTTCACAACGGTGAACTGGACGGCGCCCTCGTTGCGGAAGCGGTAACGGTGCTGGGGGGATTGGACGGCGCGGACGTGGGAGCGGCATTTACCGGCCTGTTGAACCATCCGGATGAGATCGTGGTCCTGCGAGCGGTCGAGGCGATGGGTAAGCGGCACGTTCCGGAGGCCGTTGACGCTCTCCAGGGACTGTTCGAAAGAACCGGGAGCGCTTTCGTGAAAGTGGAGGCAGCGGCGGCGCTTGAACGCCTGAATCCCGGGACAATGATTCCGTGGCTGTCCGAGAAGCTCCGGAATGGCGAATTTAGCATGGCCCGTTCCAATGCCGCCGCCGCGCTCGGTAAACTGGGCAACGGGGAGAACGCCCCGGTGCTTCGAGTGGCTTTTGGAGACGATAAGGACCCGGTTGTGCGGTCCGCAGCGGCTTTGGCGCTTGCAGGACTGTCAGACGTGCAAAGCCTGCCCGCAATTTCGGATACATTGATAGCGACGAAACAGCTCTCAACGGCACTGGTCATGGTGGAGGCTCTGGAGACGTTCGGGACGGCGGAAGCGAGGGCCCACCTGGAGGCGGTGGCGAAACAGAGCACCTGGCAACAGTCCCTGCGTATCCGCTGTTTCGAAGCGCTGGGGGGACGGTCCGCCAGGTCGATTGGCGCCTATCTCAAGGAACGGTTGCTGGAGGAGGGAGACGCACTCGACCGGGCGCTGGCTGCGGAGGGATTGGGATGGATTCAGGATTCAACGGCCGTGGACCTCCTGCGGTCCGCATTTTACAGCCCCGAGAATCAACCGTTCCGGCTCAGCGCGGCGTGGTCCCTGGCGAGGCTCGGCCACGGGGCCGAGATTTCAGAGGAACTGGAAGACGATTTACAGAGTGTGTACCATTCGGTTCGACGGCGGGCGGCTGAGATCCTGGGAATCATCGGTGATGCAAGGCGGATCCCAGCCCTGAAAAATGCGTTCTCCCAGAACAAGGAATTTTCCGTTCGGCGGGCGATTGTGCAGGCTCTGGGCAAAATCAACGATGCGGAGTCGGTTGCAGCACTGACGTGGGCGTTTCATCAGGACGTGACTCTGGAAATCAGAGAAACCATCGTTGAAGCGTTTGGACAGATAACGCTCAGGGTGGCGTCCAGGGCGCTGAAGGAGGTCCTTGAACAAAGCGAAGAAGCGATCCTTCAGGCAGCGGCTTTGAGAGGCTTGGTCCAGTCGCGGGATTTGAAACAGGTGGAGACGCTTCGATCGTACCTTAAGAACGCAGAACCGGGCATACGCCTTGAAGCCGCCAGGGGAATCTTTGAACTCGCCCGAACGGGAGACCAACCCGGTTGATTCCGGAGTCGCTTAATCCACGTATCGTGCGGTTTTCGAATGTGAACGACAGATGCGTATCCGTTTAAAATTACTGTCCTGGGTGTTCTCGGTCGGTGTTCTGATATCGACCGCATTGGCGCAGTCCGTTCCCGATATCGATTTCGACGATAACGACGTGATCGACTTCGGGGACTTTGTCCTCCTGGCGCAGGCGTTCGGCACAGGGGATACACGGTTTGATCTCAACGGTGACGGCTCCGTCGATCTGCAGGATTTCCTGATCTTCGCGCGCCTGTACGACAAAGCCCAACATACGGTGATACATTCTCAGGTAGATGGGGAACTCGCTGTAGGGTCCGTGGATGTCTATTCGGTGCCAACGCCGGGAAGCCAGCCCCAGGATATCGTCGTGGACGTCATGGGCCGCGTCTGGTTCACGCAGATGGGCGCAAACCAGATCGGCCGGCTCGATCCTGCAACCGAATCATTCGCTGAATATCCGTTGCCGACCCCCGGCGGCCAGCCGGCCCGCCTTGCCGTTGACGGCCGCGGGATCGTCTGGTTCACGGATATCGCCGCGAACGCAATCGGGCGCCTCGATCCGATTTCGGAAGAGATCCGGACATATACCGTACCCACGCCGGGAAGCCGCCCAAGCGGTCTCGTCTTCGACCGCAAGGGGTATCTCTGGTTCACACAGGAATCCGGCAACCAGATTGGCCGTTTCGATCCCTATCGCGGTACTTTCGATGAGTATACTGTTTTCAGCCCCTCAGCAGGTCTGGACGAGATTCTTATCGATGGTGACGGCGTGCTGGTATTCGTGGAACGCACCGCCGGGAAATTCGGCCGTATGAATCCGGAAACGCAGGAGATCGTGGAGATTGCGGTACCCGTCCAGGATTTGACCATAAGACGGTTCGTATTGGATGCCGGGGGACAGATGTGGTTTTCTGCGAATTCCTATCAGCTGCACGTGTGGGACCTCCAGGCGACCGGGAATTTCGCAAGCTATATCCTGCCTGAAGATGGACCCGATCCACTCTTCCTGGCCGTCGACCTGAACGGACGCATCTGGTATGCCAGTGATGAGTCCAGATATGTCGCGCGATTCGATCCCGAGTCGTCCAGCGTCCGGATTCTTGAGTTGCCGTCTTCGGTCTCAGGCGTCGGACGGCTGACAGTTGATCGGCTCGGACGGATCTGGTTTACCGATCCTTCCGGAAACAGGATCGGAAGAGTGGAGGATATCGGCCCCTGAATCGTCTTCCTCATTGTCGGGCGCACGCGTCTCAGTCCTGCGGATTGGGACGTTTTTTTTTGGTGTGCGCAAAACCGGAAGACGATAAAAAGAAATTGACAAGGATGGGGGGCTTCGGTACCATTCCGACCGGTGTTGGAGAAAAGAAATAAACATCTGAATCGATATGCGTGGACCAGCCGTGAAGTTCCGAATTCTACCCTTGATTTGCCTATGCGCCCTCAATCCCGTCTCTACTCCTGCGGTGACGGATCGGCTGGTGTTAATCTCGCCGCATCCGGACGGTGTACAGAATGAATTTGAGACGGCCTTCAAATCTCACTATTCCCGGCTGACCGGTCGGGAGATCGTCCTGGAATGGCTCGACGTCGGGGGCGGCACCAGCTCGATTCTGAGATATATCAAATCCGAGTTCAATCGCGCGCCGGGTGGAATCGGTATCGATATTTTCTTCGGCGGAGGCATGGATCCGTTTATGGAACTTGCCGATATGGGCCTCTGCTCGGCTCATCGCCTTCCGGACGATCTACTGGATCGATTACCACAAAAGATCGGCGGCGTACCGCTATACGATCCCGATTGCCGCTGGTACGGCGCTACCCTGGCGGGTTTCGGCATTGTGTACAACCGGGCCGTACTCAAGCTTGTGAATCTGCCGGTACCGCGAACCTGGGCCGATCTGGGAGATCCGAGGTTGTTTTCGTGGGTGGGGTCGGGAGATCCCAGAAGCAGCGGTAGTGTGCATATGGCCTATGAGTTGATGCTGCAGGCATACGGTTGGGAGCGAGGCTGGGAGGTCATCACGACACTGGGGGCCAATGTGCGCAACTTCGCCTCCGGCGGCTCCCAGGCGCCCAAGGATGTTGCTGCTGGCGAGGTTGCCTACGGTCTTTCTATCGACTTCTATGCCTGGGCCCAGGTCAGCCAGGTCGGAGAAGAATACATCGGATTCACGATGCCCGACAATCTGACCATCGTCAATCCTGACGGGGTGGCCATCCTTAAGGGCGCGCCCAATCTGAAGGCGGCGCGAAAATTCGTCGAATTTGTCATGTCGAATGCGGGCCAGAAAATCTGGTTTCTGAAAAAAGGCGTTTCGGGCGGCCCCGTGGAAACCGCGTTGAACCGGTTTACGGTATTGCCCGATCTCTATCGTCGGTATAGCAATGAAGCCGCCGTTTCGTTGAACCCGTTTGAGTGGACATCGGATCTCGTCTATGACTCGGAAAAGGCGTCTGCCCGGTGGCGCGTATTAAACGATCTGATCGGAGTTATGTTGATCGATTCCCACCTACAGCTTCAAAACGCCTGGAAAATGGCGATTCGAGAAGGAATTACGCCCGAGCGTGTTCGACGGCTCTCTGCTGTACCCGTCAGCGAGGAAGCCTGCGCCCGCCTGGGTGCCCGTTGGCGAGACTCGGAACTGCGCAACAAGACCCTGGCGTCCTGGACGGATTTCGCCCGCAACAAATACGGCCATACGCACTCTCCGTTTCAAACGCGTCTCCTGGACTGGCTGACGCTCCTGTTTCCGTTGGGCCTTGCAGGCGCGATAGTACTCTACCTCGGGAAGATCTCGCCTCGAACGGTTCGTCGGTGCATCATCCCGACGGTATTCGGCGTCGTAATTCTACTGATGGCCCTTGACATCTTTAGCGTTCCAACACCGATTCTGGTGCTGTTAATCATTTCGTGCGCATCTGTCATGTATTGGTGGGAGTTCCGTTGCCGATCCTCCGGTTCCTGAGAAAGACGGATTTCGGCCCGCCGGCAACAGTCCGCCAATGGAGGGACTCCGGCAATTCCGGACTTGAGGGCAAACCATGGTTCGTGTTCGTCTGAAGGATGTCTCCAAACAATTCGGCAGTGTCGTCGCCGTGGAACGCGTCGATCTGGAAATCGAAAAAGGCGAGTTTTTCTTTCTGCTGGGACCCTCCGGTTGCGGAAAAACCACGTTGCTGAGATTGATCGCCGGGTTCTACAGACCGGAACCTGGCCGCGTGTGTTTTGACGACCGGGACGTTACCAACGTACCGCCCGAAAAGCGGAACACGGGAATGGTCTTCCAGAACTACGCGCTATGGCCGCACATGACGGTCTGGCAGAACGTGGAATACGGCCTTTCCATGCGCAACATTGCCCCCCAAAAACGCGCCGAACGGGTCGGGTGCGCGTTACAAATGGTACAAATGGAAGCCTACAGGGATCGGTCCCCCAACCAATTGTCGGGCGGACAGCAACAGCGGGTCGCGCTGGCGCGGGCCCTGGTGATCGAACCCGACGTGGTGCTGTTGGACGAACCGCTTTCCAATCTCGATGCCCGTTTGCGACTGGAGATGCGCGAACAGATTCAGGCACTCCATCGAAGCCTCGGCGTCACCATGATTTATGTGACGCACGATCAGAAGGAAGCGCTTGCGATGGCAAACCGTGTCGCCGTGATGAAGGCGGGGCGGGTGGTGCAAACGGGTGCTCCAAGGACGTTGTATTCGCGGCCGGCCAACCGATTTGTGGCGGATTTCATCGGTGAAATCAATCTGCTTTCGGGCAAGGTGGTCCGATTGGGGGAAAAAATCGGGGTAGAGACGCCAGTGGGGATTCTGTATGGCCGGCCGGGCTGTGACGGCATCAGGAAAGACGACCGCGTGTTATGCGCCATTCGGCCTGAAGCCATGGAATTCCTCGCGGGGCGGCCAGGCGAAACAGATCACGTCGTATCCGGGACGATCCGCAACACAATCTATTTGGGCGAGATGGAACAGTATATTGTGGACCTGCCAGACGGGACGCAGGTGAAACTGGTGGAAAGCCATCCGCTTGTTCAGAAAGCGTTCCCGGGCGATCGGGTAAACATCCGGTTCGCTCAGGACGCGATTTCCATACTACAGGACGAAGGTGAAAACAGCACTGCTTGATCGATACGATTTGAACTCGTCCAGGATCCTATTTCTGGCCGGATTGTTTGCCTTTTTTGTTTGTTTTCTGTTCTATCCGCTCTGGTATGCTTTTGTGCAAGCCCTGTGGGTGAACGGAGAAATCTCGCTCGTGTATTTTGAGCTGATGGCAGGCAATCCGGTCTATCGGGAGATGATCCTGAACAGTTTCCGCCTGGGCATGTTCACCACGATTGCAACGACACTCCTGAGCCTGCCCATCGCATTATTGCTGGTACGGTACGACTTCAGAGGAAAAAACATCCTCAATGGTCTGATCCTTGTGCCCATGGTCCTCCCGCCGTTCGTGGGCGCGATCGGGATGAAACAGATGTTCGCCCGATTCGGATCCATCAACCTGTTGTTGCTCAAACTGGGAATCGTCGATCAGCCGATCGATTGGTTCGGTAGCGGGTTTACGGGTGTGGTCATTCTGCAGGTATTGCACCTCTATCCCATCATGTTCCTTAACGTGGCGGCGGCCCTGTCGAATGTCGATCCGAGCCTCGAAGAGGCTGGCCGCAATATGGGCGCCAGCGGTTTCAGGCTGTTTCGAACCGTAACCTTTCCGCTGATGTTACCAGGCTATTTTGCCGGCGCGACTATTGTCTTTATCTGGGCGTTTACCGACCTGGGAACACCGCTGATTTTCAACTATCGGCAGGTGGTCATGGTCGAGATATTCAACGCCATTTCAGACATAAACGAAAATCCCATGGCATACGCGCTCGTGGTTTTCCTGTTATTGCTGACTATGCTGTTTTTCTACCTGTCCAAAATGCTGCTGGGCAAGAAACGGTACGAAATGGTGGCGCGGGGACACGTGGGATCCACAACGCGTCGCGCTTCGACCAGGACGACCGCACTAATCTACACGATTATGATTTCGTTGACGGCCATCGCGCTGATCCCTCACATGAGCGTTTTTCTGACCTCGATTTCCGAGCGCTGGTTCATGTCGATTTGGCCCCAGGAAATCACAGGCAAGTACTATCCGCTGGTATATCGGCACCCGATCGCCGGCCCCAGTATTACAATGAGCCTGATGTTGAGTACGTTAAGCACGATTTGCGATGTGACACTTGGCATCGCCATTGCCTATCTGCTTGCCCGCACCCATGTCCCCTTCAGGGGCGCGCTGGATGCGGTTGCGATGTTGCCGCTGGCACTGCCGGGTCCGGTGCTGGCCTTCGGATATCTGGCGGGATTTTCGGGCACCTTCCTGGATGCAAGACACAATCCCGTGCCACTGCTTGTGATCGCATACGCGGTGAGACGGCTGCCATATATGGTTAGATCGGCCTACGCCGGGTTCCAGCAAACCAGTGTCGCCCTCGAGGAAGCCGCCCGGAATATGGGCGCTTCACCCTTTCGGACGACCTTACAGATTACCTTTCCGCTCATTCTGGCCAATCTGGTCGCTGGGGCCATTCTCTGTTTTTCTTTCGCCATGCTGGAGGTCAGCGATAGCCTGATACTTGCGTTGAAGGCGCAATATTACCCCATCACAAAAGCAATCTACGCGCTGATGGGCAGGATCGCGGATGGTCCATATATTGCCAGCGCAATGGGCATGCTGGGAATGCTGCTTCTTATGCTCAGCCTTTTTTTGGCCGGACGGTTCCTGGGCCGGCGAATGGGAGAGCTTTTCCGCGCTTAGGAAAAGGAGATTGCCGAAGATGGTCTATGTCGTTTTGATTGTTCTCTTGATTCTCGTGGTTATTTTCCGTCTGACGCGTGGAAAGGGTTTGAGAAGCGAGGTACATCCTGAGGGCGACGAAGCACTGGCGGCAGAAGTGGCAGATATGGTGATCGATGGGCGGCAGGAATACCTGCCCGCCGCAAGCCATCCTATATTGGGTGGCGTGCTACGCGAATTGCTTGGCCGCCTCGGGACAGACGCGGAACAGGTACTGGTCAGACGGGGATTTACACACGACGCCGGGGCAATGCGCACCAATGAAGAAAAATCCCGGAATCTGAGAGTGTTTGATCCGGCGGAAAACATGATGCAGATTGTCGAGCGGGCGTTGCTGGTGGGAATTCAGGTGGCGCGTGTGGACGACGACTACGCCGGTGTGGGCGATGACCACCTGGACCTGGAGGCACTGGCACGCAAAGCCGAAGCCATTGAATTGGATCTGTTCGGAGAGGGGAAGCGCGATCGTTACGGTTTTTACGGCAAGGCTGCGCTGGTGCTCCAGGATATGCTTCAAGATGAAAAAGAAGCATCTCGCAGGGAGGTCCTTCGAGGGATGCTGGAGATGGTCGACGACCGGATCGATGCCTTCCAGACGGAACTGGACAGGTCGATGGCGTACATCCCCGAGCCGGATACGTTGAGGTGGGGAGACAAGAGAGATCGGCAGTTATATTACTTCAAGATGGGCGTAACGAATTCGCTGCGACGAAGCGGACAGTTGGACAGCCTGGGCCATCTCTATCGGTACAGGGGGGTAAATTACGATGTCCTGGAAGCATACGATCTGGCTGCCCAGGAATGTCCGCAACTCTTCGCGGCCGATGTGATTGGGATCGACGGGTTGCTTCAGATGGGGTCCGGTGAGGTCCGGACGCTGGCCCGGCAGGCCCTGCCGGAGGGCGGGAGAACCTAGTGTTCCGACCCGGAAACAGATTGCCCGATTTCGGACGCCGGGTCGCCCGGCTCGCAAGGCGCCTGATGAAGGACGGAGTGGATAAAATGTCACGGTTGTCGATTGAGCCCGGGGAGATCGAATGCGAGGTTCTGTTTGACAGGATCTGACGACCGGCAACGGGGGGCCGAATTCGAGGGGACGTAAATCGAGGGGACGTAAATCGAGAGATGGGAGATGAAGGCTTCTCTTGCAGACTAACGAGCGAAGCCGCCACGCAGCGCGTGGCGGCTTTTGTATTCCTATTTCCCCCCTCGGGACTTTTCGAAATAGGGGCGGACGCGTACGATGACGTCCTCATCCAGTTTGCATTGTGACACGATTTGCGTGAACTTTTCCGCCGGCAAGCCGAGTTCCTCCAGGAACTTCCGGTCGGCGGGTCAGGGGTAGATATAGTCGCCGATGTTGTTCCGCAGCATCGCCCGGGCTTTGTCCGTAATCCGCGGCAGCCAGGGGATACCGCCCATGGCAAGCGTTCGCCCGCGGGGACGGAATTCAATGGACTCGTTCATGGCATCCATCTGGTCGGCTCCTTTCCGTATAGGGGTTGAATGTCAAAAAATACACTTAACAGCGTACGAAAGCAAATGGATATTGCGATCAGAAGCTTAATCGCCTCGGCCCACGTTCTGGTAAATGGATAACGAATTGCCTCCGTAGGTCTTCCGTATGCGCAACGAAAGGTGCCGGGTGGCGGCGGGTAACTCCAGGTCTGCGAAGTGTTGAATGAGGATATGGCCCGACGGAGCAACGAGCGCGGATCCGCTCAGACGGGTGAGCATCGCGAGGGCGAACGGAACGTCGTCCAGTTGAAGTTGGTATGGCGGATCCACGTATATGACGTCAAAAAGCCGTTGTTCCGCCTCCAGCAGCGGCAGGAGTCTTTCGGCGGGCTGATTCAGCAGGCGGATCTGTTTTTCCGCCCCCCAGTCCTTCAGCAGCATTGAAATAAAGCGGTGCCTGCGACGATTCGGTTCGTTCAGCAACACCCGGGCGCCCCGGCTGTACGCCTCGAGACCGATCTGACCTGAACAGGAAAAGAGGTCGAGAAAGTGGAGATGGTCGAGTCTGGTACCCAGAATCGTAAATGCGGACTCTTTGATCCTTCCCGGCGTTACGCGGGCGTTGCCGTGTTTTCTGACGTCAAAGGGAATGGTCCTGCCTTTGAGTTTGCCCGTGATGATACGCATGAGAACAAAAGGAGAAGTTAAAGAGCCGTTCGGCGTTGGCGCCCCGGCGACTGAATGACGCGGCACGGCGGACGCGATCGAATTCAGGACGAGGCTGAAGAAATTCAGGAGCGAATCAATCGGACGAATGCGCAGCCTGTTTCCGCGTCAATACCCCTCCAGCCGGCTCAGGTCGGCAATGCCGTCCGCAAGTGAGGCGATACGCTGAACCAGAGCAAGACGGGCCCCGCGAAGCACAGGATCTTCGTCCATTACCAGGACCTCCTCGAAGAAGCTGTTAATGGGGCCGCGCAGGTCGGCCAGCACATTTTCCAGGGTATCGATCTTATCTTCGGAACGGTCCATCGTGCAGCGGGCGTCCCTCCAATTCTGATGTAATCTACGTGAGGAAGGGGTTGGATCCGCGTCCGGATTCAATGGATGGATTTCATCGAGGTTCCGTACAATACGCTTGCACCGCGCGTATGCATGAAGCCTTTCCGTCCAGTTTTCCGAACGAACCATCTGATCGAGGCCTTCCACAATGGTGCGGAGCCCGAATGGGTCGTCGCATCCACCGGCAAGGGCGGCCTCGACCACGTCGTGGCGAAAACCCTCCTCTTTCAGTTGTACGCCCAGACGGCGCAGGATGAACGTATAAGCGTCGATCAATCGATCGGCATCGATTCGGATAGGCAGCTCCGTTGCCGCGGCCTCCAGGCCTTTCTTCAGGGAGAAGTGACAGCGTTTCCCGATAAGCAGTGCCAGAAGGCCCAGCGCGTCTCGACGCAGCCCATAGGGGTCGGCGGTCGACCGGGGCTTGATTCCAGCGCAGAACAGCCCGGCCAGGCTGTCCAGCCGGTCGGCTACCGAGACCGCAAATCCGGATTCGCTTGCCGGCAGCATATCGCCGGGAAACCGGGGAAGGTAGTGTTCCTGGATGGCCATAGCCACTGCGTCGGTCTCCTTGGACATCAAGGCGTAGTAGCGGCCCATCACGCCCTGAAGGGTCGTCATCTCGACGACCATACCGGTGGCCAGATCCGCTTTGCTAAGCCGGGCCGCTCTTTTCGCTGTTTTCGTACCGCCTTCCGTCAAACCCAGATCGGGGGCGACCACGGTGAGCAGTCGCTCGATTCGCTCGCTCTTGTCCCTAACGGATCCCAGTTCGTCCTGGTAGGTGAGCGTATCCAACCTCGGCAGGTAGGCTTCCAGGGGCTTTCGGCCATCTTCCCGGTAGAAGAAGGCGGCGTCTGCATATCTGGCGCGAACGACATTCTCGTTCCCGCGAATGACGGGGCCTGGATCGGCCGGCCGGCCATTGGAAACGGCCACGAAATAGGGCAGCAGCAGGCCTGTCTGCGGGTGTACTACGGGGAAGTAGCGCTGGTATTTCTTGAGTACGGTGACCAGAACTTCCTGCGGTAGTTCAAGATGGACTTCATCGAAACCGCCGCGCAACGCGAAGGGCGCTTCGACCAGATCGGTAACTTCGTCCAGCAGATCCGGATCTTCCTGTACGCTACCGCCCACCACCCGAGCCTGTTCGAGAACCTGTTTCCAGATGGTTTCTCTTCGCCGATCGCGGTTGACGATCAGACCGCGTTCCTCCATTTGTAGATGATAGGTGTCGGCGGATTCCAGCTGGACGGGCGGAGCACCCTCGGGCCTCGATCCATGGCTGGTACGTCCACTCCGGATCCGGGCGAAGGGGAACGGGATAATCTGGTTTCCAAAAAGGGCGACAATCCAGCGGAGAGGACGGGGATACGCGAAACCGTCGGAGTCCCAGCGCATGGTTTTCGGGAAGTTCAAGCCCGCGATCAGTTCGGGAAGGAGTTTCGTCAGGATTTCCTGTGTTTCGAGTCCGGACTCGTGGCGCCGGGCGTAGACGTATTCAATGCCCTTGTCGTCTTTCCTGTGTTCCACTGAACCTGGAGAGACGCCCTGACCGCGACAGAATCCTTCAAGGGCGCGTGTGGGTTTTCCCTCGCCGTCGTAGGCGGCCTTGACGGCCGGTCCGCGCACTTCGCGTTCCCGGTCCGTCTGCCGGCCCTCGAGGTTCCGGACGCTGGCGACAAGCCGTCTGGGTGTACCCGTTATTTCGACGCCGTCATATCCGAGCCTCTGCTCTCGAAGAAGCTCGGGCAGGCGACTCTCGAGCTGTTCGATGCCCGACCGCACGTCGTGGGGCGGAAGTTCTTCGGATCCGATCTCCAGAAGGAGGTCGGCCCGATCGCAGGATTTAAAGTCCCGTCCAGGTTCCGGGGCAGCTGCGTCCCCGGTTTTCCTGATCAGGGGGTGGCCGGACGCCTCACGCTGTCTGACAAAGCGTTCGGCGACCTGTCTGGCGAGATCGCGGATCTGCGCGAAGTACCGCGCACGTTCGGTAACGCCTATGGCCCCCCGTGTGTCCAGCAGGTTGAAGGTGTGGGAGCACCGCAACACGTAGTCATGGGCGGGAATAACGAGATCGCGGTCTATGGCGGCTCCGGCTTCTTCGAGAAAGAGATTGAACATGGTCTGCAGGCGCTTGACGTTTGCGTAGTAAAACTCGTAATTGCAATACTCCACTTCCTGCTGCCTGAGAATGTCGCCGTAGGTGACCTGCTCATTCCAGCGTAGCTGCCAGACTTCGCGCACATCCTGAACATACATGGCAATTCGTTCCATGCCGTAGGTGATTTCCACGGGAACGGGGTCGAGCGGCAGGCCTCCAGCCTGCTGGAAGTAGGTGAACTGGGTGATTTCCAGGCCATCGAGCCAGACCTCCCAGCCCAGGCCCCACGCGCCCAGCGCGGGCGATTCCCAGTTGTCTTCCACGAAACGGATGTCGTGCTGCCGGCGATTCAGACCCAACGCTTCCAGGCTGTCCAGGTAGAGTTCCTGGGGGTTGCCCGGCTCGGGTTTGAGAACAACCTGGTACTGCGTGTGCATTTGCATCCGGTTCGGGTTCTCGCCGAACCGGCCGTCGTCGGGGCGGAAGCTGGGTTCAACGTAGGCTACGTTCCAGGGCTCGGGTCCCAGCACGCGAAGCGCGGTGCTCGGGTTCAGCGTACCCGCGCCCACCTTTTCGCTAAGCGGCTGCCAGATGATACACCCGTTATCCGCCCAGAATCGTTCAAGACGAAGAATGAGTTCCTGGAAGGTAGATGTGGCGTTCACGAACGGTATCCTTTCGTTGTTTACGGCAGACGAACTGCCGTGACCCTCGGCAGGGGCGGCAAACCCGTATCCTGAACCGGTTTTTCGGACGCCGTTATCCGGCCACCTTAGCCGGCATCGGAAAGCCTCTTGATGGGCGTCCGGGAAACTCTGGATTTTACGTTCTTTTGAATCTGCTTGATAGACCGTTCCACGTTCCGGACCTTTTTTCTGCTGTCGTGGACGGCAACCGTAAGGTCCATTCGGCGGGTCTGGCCGGGGTCGAGCCTGGCCACGCGGCCCTGTTTGCGCTCGAACGGCTTGGGGTTGGGGTAGTTGGTAGCGGGTTCCAGGCCGGTGACGTATCCGTCTTCGGTTGCCGCCGTGTTTTTCCAGAGCGTAAAACAGGGCAACTGGTTGAGCGAACAGTGCAAGCTGGACCCCAGGTTTCCTTTGGCGTTCTTGAGCAGGACCGCCGTTTGCCCGCTTCCCCTCTTTCCGGCCAGTTCGTAAAAAAAGACCTGTTCCACAAAACCGGGTTCCGGCGCCTCGAATCTGTTATGGGCTTCCGCACCCTCCTGCGCGCGGGTATCCCTGGGTGAAACGGATTTGAAGGGTGCAACCAGAGTGCTGCCACCTTCCAGAAACGGAGAGCCATAGTTGCAGTGATATAGCAGCTGCATTTCCGCGGGCTTTTGATTGAGGTTGCTAACACGATCCGAAATATTGAAGCTGTTGGCGCCGGGTTCCGTGGAGATAAAGGTGGTCAATCGCAGCGCGGGTCCGAACATCATGGTTTCGTCGACAACTCCCATCACGGTGATGCGATGCGGTGGCGCGAGGTCGATGCGGACTTCGACATGCCTCGCGGGAATATTGGCGATCTTTCCATGAAGCGGGAGAAAAACCGCGGCCTCATTGCCGTTGTTGTCGATCACCACGTCGTTCGTCGGCGCGCCATTGCTCTCCAGACCGCAGCGAACGATCCATTCGTTGAAGCCCTTAAGCCAGCCGAGCCCACCCCGATCGTTGGCGTCTACATACGCCGGATGAACCAGGTCGCGGACCGGCGATTCCCAGCCGACCGGAATATCCCCGTAGACGCCTTTCCAGATCCCCATGCCGCGGGTCGGCACAATGGAGAAGGAGAAGGCGCCGTTGTCCACTTCAATGAGGTCGATGCCCGCCTGGAGGCCGCCCTGAAGGGTTTTCTTTTTCACGCTCCACCCACGTCCGGTCCCCAGGGTCAGGGTTTCCTCATCTACACGCCAGGATTCGGCCCAGAGCGCCCGTTCCACGTCGGTGAGCACGTGACGAAACATGCCGCCCATGTAGAACTCCTTGTATAATAGGAGGTTGTAATACGAAATTTGCTTCAGAATAAGAAGCGGAAATATACTGTACACCCGGCAGCGTGTCAATGGAAGAAGCCCCACGATTCCCATGAAGGAACTGCCGGCAGAAGCGCTTTCCGTTTTGACGCGCACACCACTCCGCGTTCCGCGTATAAGAACGCCGGGCAGGCGCGGTCTCTGCTTTGCGGAAGATATCGTCGACAGGTCTCGATGAATCTGTTCGGCAGCCCGGGTGGTCCGCGGGTTCCCGGCTGGCCGCAGTACGACTGTGGTCGATCTTCGGCTCGCCGATGTCCGTCGATTTTCTTGTACGCTTGACAATCCGAGCATTGGTCTTTAGTATGGAGTCCGTGTGCATTGTGGTTGAACGGAGAAAGGAGCGGACGTGGCGGCCGGGAAGACGGTCTTTTTCTGCGGGATCGGCGGGAGCGGTATGAGCGCGCTGGCGCACGTGTTGCGGCATCACGGGCATGCGGTGCGCGGTTCCGACCGCAGCTGGGACCACGGACAGAACCGCAGGCTTTTCGAGCAGTTCCAGGCGCGGGGCATCTCGCTGTTTCGGCAGGATGGTTCGGGCGTGGACGACAGTGTGGACGAACTGGTCGTGTCGGCAGCGGTGGAGGAACACATCCCGGATGTGCGCGCCGCGTTGCGTCGGCAGATTCCCGTACGGAAGCGCGCGGAGGTGCTGGCGGAGCTATTCAACCGTGCGGAGGGAGTTGCGGTTGGGGGTACGAGCGGCAAGACCACGGTGGCAGGCATGATCGGTCACATCCTGAAGATGACGGGCAGAGACCCTACCGTAATCCTGGGAGGCGCGCTCCTGAATGAGTCGCCATCGCTTACGGGCAACGCAATCTGTGGCGATCCGAACCTCCCCGTGATCGAGGCGGATGAGAGCGACGGCACGATTGTCTTGTACGAGCCTTCAATTTCGGTGTTGACCAATATCTCGCAGGACCACAAGCCGCTTGAGGTCCTGTGCGGAATGTTCCGGGAATTTGTGCAAAAAGCCCGGCAGGCGGCTGTAATCAACGTGGACTGCGAGTCGTCCGTGGCCCTGGGCGTGGGTGGCATTGGCTTTGGAGTCGAAAATAACCGGGCGCAGATCTGCGCCGAGAAAATTCAACCGCTGGCAGACGGTGTGGCGTTTGAAGTCAACCGGGTCGGGTTTCGCCTGATGGTTCCGGGCCGGCACAATGTTTCCAACGCCGCCGCGGCCGTGGCCGCCTGCTCGTTGTCAGGCGTCACGGTCGGGCAATCGGCGGATGCGCTGGCTGATTTTGCGGGTATCCGGCGGCGCCTGCAGGTTCTGGGTACAGCCGGCGGCGTGACGGTGATCGATGACTTCGCCCACAATCCCGACAAGATTTCGGCGTCTCTCGCGACACTCAAGGAACAGCCGGGGCGGTTGCTGGTGATGTTTCAGCCAACCGGATTCGCTCCAACGCGGTTTCTCAAGGACGGGCTGATTGCCGCTTTTGCGGATGGACTGGAGATACGGGACGTGCTTGCGATGCCTGAGATTTATTACGCGGGCGGATCAGCGGTGCGCGATATTTCCTCTCGAAATTTGATCGAAGCGATTTCCGGGCGGGGTATTCAGACAGCGTTTTTCAACCAGCGCGAAGACATCTCGCGTTGGTTTTCCGAAACGGCGCGACCCGGCGACCGGGTGGTGATCATGGGAGCGCGTGACGACACGTTGACCGATTTCGCAACCGGGATATTGGAGTCGTTCGCGTCCTGACGACCGACGCCGGTTGTCCGCCAGCGTAGTCGCGAGATTTGGAGATGGGAAAGTCTATTGGTTGTTCCACCGTACATTCGACGTGGCGATCTGATCGGGATCGTGTCGCCTTCGGGATCGTTTGAACCGGAACGATTGCGTCCGGGCCTGGCGTACCTGCGGGATCGGGGCTACCGCGTGCGGGTCGGGTCGGCGGTTTACGATCGGAATCGGTACCTGGCGGGACAGGATCCCGCCAGGGCGGCGGATTTGAACGCTATGTTCGCCGACCCCGAGGTCCGGGCTGTCTTTGCGACCCGCGGTGGTTTCGGGGCCGCGCGTGTATTGGAATTTCTGGACTACGGTTCCATCCGGAAATATCCGAAGCCCCTTGTGGGGTTCAGCGATACGACCGCGCTGCAACTGGGGATTTACGGTCGTACCGGGATGGTGAGTTATTCGGGCGTGACGCTGTCCGGAGACGTTACGGTGTCCGGTATGCCGGAAACAACGGAAACATCTCTGTGGAACGCGCTCACCTCGGGGCGTTTTGACGCGATTGGCGGTATCATGGCGCTGCGGGGACGAACCGCGGAAGGGAGGCTGTTGGGCGGTTGCCTTTCTGTGATCTCGTCGCTCTCGGGTACTGGATATTTGCCGGATACCGGGGGTGCTTTGCTGTTTCTTGAAGACGTGAACGAAGCCCCCTACCGGGTGGACCGCATGCTGACCCAACTCCGAATGGCGGGTGTGTTCGACCGCGTCGCCGGTGTTGTATTCGGGCAGTTCGAGGGCTGCGAGCCGGAAAGGGAGGAGGAGGGCACCGTGGACGACGTTCTCCGTGATTTTTCGACTTCAGTTGCCGCTCCGGTATTCTGTGGACTTCCGTATGGGCACGGAGCGGGACGGCAGGTGCTGCCGATCGGACTTCCGGCTACCGTGAACGGAAGCCGGGGCACGCTGCAAATCGAGACCGGCGGGTAGCGGTCCGTCTCACGTGGAATTGGTGAGGGCGCCCTTCAGTGGGTAACGACCGGTATCAGGCGTTGGTCTGGTAGTACCATTAATATGCAGTGCGAAGCGTTACTGGCTGGCTCGTTCGGATTCAGGTAACAGCCAGCCGGCAGTCGGACCGTAGTGAGAGGCTATGCTGGCGATGTCGAAAATGTCTGACTTGCGTGGGTTGATAACTGTCTGCCTGGCAGGATCAATTGTGTCCTGCGCGGCGGTGAGCCAGTTCAATATATTGAGTACGGAGCAGGAAGTCGAAATCGGCCGGGAGGCGGCGCGTGAAGTTGAGCGGGAACTCAGACTCTATAACGACCCCGCCGTCGCGGCGTACATCAACAGCCTGGGCCAGACCCTCGCACGGCATTCACGGCGATCGGACCTGACCTATTATTTCAGAGTGGTGGATACGGATGAAGTAAACGCATTTGCGCTGCCGGGCGGCTGGCTTTACGTCAACCGTGGGCTGATAACAACTGCGGAGAACGAGTCGCAACTGGCAGCGGTCATCGGTCATGAAATCGGGCACGTGGATGGCAAACACGGCGCGGAGGCAATCAGCAGGCAGCTTGGCGCCGCCTTTGTTCTGGAGATGACTCTGGGAGGAAAGGACGCTACCTCGCGCCGCCGGACTGGAAGGCAGATCGCCGCTTTCTTCATCGGGATGAAACAGTTGAGTTATGGTCGGGATGCCGAGCGGGAAGCAGACCGGTTTGCCGTGGAAGCAACATACGCGGCGGGGATCGATCCGGAAGGTACGGCCACCTTTTTCGAAAAGCTGATGGCGATGCAGAAGAAAGAACCTGGACGGCTGGAGGTCCTGTTTTCCACCCATCCCCCCAGTCGGGAGCGGGTCAACAACGCGCGCGGGCAGATAGGTGGATTGCCCCCCAAAACGGGCTTGACAATGGATTCCCGCCGGTTTCGCGAGGTAAAGAAAAGAATTCTGGAACGGGAGCGGGCGCGACGAGGAAAAAAAGCCACAGGGGAGGGAAGACGGCGGAGACGATAAAAGCCGATTCGACCTGTGCGCCGGTTCTATCTCTGCAACGCGTCCAGGCACTGAAAGTACGAGGGAAAGGTTTTGTTAACGCAGGCCGGATCCCGTATTGCGATACCCGGCGCTTTCAGGCCGATCAACGCCATGCTCATGGCCATGCGGTGATCGTCGTACGTATCGAGTTCGGCCGGGCGGAAGCGCGCGGCGGGATGAACCGTCAGTGCGTCGGGCCGGGCGTCAACGCGTACCCCCAGTTTGGTCAGTTCAGCCGTGACCGCGGCGATGCGGTCGGTCTCCTTGATGCGCAGGTTGGCGATATTTCGCATGGTGACCGGCTCCGAGGCGAACGGGGCAAGTGCACAGAGGGTCTGAACCACGTCCGGCATTGTGTTCATATCGACATCGACGCCGGAGAGCCGTTCAGGGCCGCGGACCTCGATACCGTCCGACCGGATGCGCACGGCGCAACCCATACGTTCCAGGACGTCCACGAAACGAACGTCACCCTGCGCGGAATCCGCAGAAAGGTCTCGGACCTTGATCCGACCGCCTGTAAGCGCCGCTGCTGCAAAAAAATACGAGGCGTTGGATGCGTCCGGTTCGATAGCGTATTCGGCAGGCGTGTAGCGTTGCCCTGCTTTTACCATGAAGACGTTACCGTCTACTACGGCGACGTTGACGCCAAAATCGTGCATGATGCGAACGGTCATGTCGATGTAGGGCCTGGAAACCAGGTCGCCGGTAACGCGGATCTCGACGTCCTTTCGCGCATAAGGCGCAACCAGGAGGAGAGCCGTGAGATACTGGCTGCTTCGGTCTCCCGGAATGTGCGTGCGCCCGCCTTCAAGGCCGGACGCGTCGACGACAACCGGAGGACAGCCGTTGCCCTCCACGCTGCGGGCGTGAACCCCGAGGGGACGAAGGCTGTCGATCAGATCCTGGATCGGGCGTTCTCTCATTCGAGGGACGCCGTCCAGCGTGTAGGTGCCGTTGCCCAGGCCGAAATAAGCGGTGAGGAACCGGCATGTGGTACCTGAGTTGCCCACGAAGAGTTTGGCGTTCGAGACGGGTATACGGCCTCCTGCGCCGTCGATGCTGAAGATGCTTTCGCATTCGACCCGGATATCGACGCCGAGCGCTGAAAGCGCGCCGGCCATATACCGGGTGTCATCGCTTTCGAGGGCGCCGGCAAGGCGGCTCCGGCCGTTGGCCAGCGCCGCGATCAACAGCGCCCGGTTGGTGTAGGACTTGGACCCGGGTACGGACACGTCGGCGTCGACGGGATGGCGGAGCGGGCGGATTTCCAGATTTTCGGACATGATCAGGACTCTTGAATCAGTGACGGGAGTCGTGGCGACTTCATTCCGGCTTGAAATAAGGTACCGCAATAGCGAGGGAAGTTCAATTGAAAAACGCTCCCCGGAAACGGGACCGCCGCGCCGGGGAGTCCGTATAGTTCGCGGCGATCCTCGCTATCAAGTGCTGCGAGAGATCCTGGTTCCCGGCTTTCGCCGGTCCATTTTCCTGACACCGTTGCCTTTCGTGCCCGTCGTTCCCGTAGTCTGTTCCAGGCGGTCTTCGGCACGCCAACCTGTCAATCCGTCGCTTGACTTTTTGTTGAGCCGGAAGTAAGATTATACCACTCTGAGATTTCCGTACCCGCCGCGCCACTGGCGCCCGCGCGTATCGAGTTTTTCCCCTCCGCCTCCGGATGTTCCCCGCTTTCCCCAGGCGGCGTTTACTTTCCTGAATAAGACCTGTCCAACCGTCACACTCGGAGAACCTTACGGTGGCCGAATTCGTGCATCTCCATAGCCACAGCATGTACAGCCTCCTGGACGGCGCCTGCAAAATTGACAAGCTGGCGACAAGGGCCGCCGAGTGGGGTATGCCCGCGGCGGCCATTACCGACCACGGCAATCTCTTTGGAGCCGTGGATTTTTACCGGGCAATGAAAGAGGTGGACGTCAAGCCCATTATCGGATGCGAAGTGTATTGTGCGATCGGAAGCCGGTTCGAGAAAAAGCCGGCCCGAGGCGTCCCCAGCGGATCAAACCATCTGGTGCTTCTGGCAAAGAACACACGCGGGTACTACAACCTGGTAAAGCTGGTCTCGGCCGGCTACATGGAAGGGTTTTACTATCATCCCAGAATCGACAAGGAACTGTTGCGGGAACACTCGGAGGGTCTGGTCTGTCTGTCGGGATGCCTGAGCGGTGAGGTCCCTCATCTCATCGAGCGCGAGGGCGTGCCCGCCGCGATGTCCGCAGTGGAAGAATTTCTCGACATCTTCGGCGAAGACTATTACCTGGAAATCCAGCGCCATGGCATCGATAGAGAGCCCAGAATCAACGACGGACTGATTCGGCTTCACCGTGAAATGGGGGTGCCGCTCGTAGCAACGAACGACTCCCATTTCCTGGGAGCGGACGATCACGAAGCACACGCCGTTCTCGTGGCTCTACAGACCGGGAAGACCCTCAACGATCCCGGCAGGATGTGTTATCCGACAGACGTCTACTTCAAGTCCGCGGATGAGATGCACACGCTCTTTTCGGATATACCCCATGCCGTGGAGCGGACACTGGAGATAGCCGAAAAAAGCAATATAGAACTCGCGTTCGGAGACTACCTTGCGCCCGAGTTTCCATTGCCCGCAGAGTTCAAGTCGGCCGACGAATACCTCAAACATCTCGCCCGGGAGGGTCTGGAAAGACGATTCGATTCAATTTCGCCGGACTTGCACAAGCGGCTGGAATTCGAACTGGACCTGATTGTAAGCAAGGGACTCGCGGGATATTTCCTCATCGTCTGGGATTACGTCAATTATGCAAAGGGGCACGGAATCTCGGTGGGGCCGGGCCGGGGCTCCTGCGCCGGAAGCCTGGCGGCGTATGCGCTGCGGATAACCGACCTGGATCCGATAAAGTACAATCTGCTGTTCGAGCGGTTTCTCAACCCCGAACGCGTGAGCCTGCCCGACATCGATATCGATTTTTCCGACAAAAAACGTGACCACGTGATTAAATACGTATCCGAAAAGTACGGCGAGCGCAATGTCTGCCAGATTATCACGTTTGGGACCATGAAGGCGAAGGCGGCGATCAGGGACGTGGGCCGCGTACATGATATGTCATTCGGCGAGGTCGACCGGATTGCCAAGCTGGTGCCCAACGACTTGAAGATGACGCTGGACAAGGCAATTCAACAGGTTCCGGAATTGAAAAAGATGGCCGACGGCGGCGGCCCCGAAGCGCATTTGATCCGGCATGCCCGGGCCCTGGAGGGGCTGGCGCGGCACGCGTCGGTGCATGCCGCAGCGGTGATTATCGCACCGGACGATTTGACGAATTTCGTGCCGCTCTACAAAGCCCCGAAAGACGGCAAAGTGACCACCCAGTTCGACGGGCCGACCTGTGAGGATATCGGGCTTCTGAAAATGGACTTCCTGGGCCTCAAGGAACTTTCACTTGCCGACGAGACTGTGGATCTGATTAAGAAAAAGGATCCGGCGTTTGACCTGACAAAAATCCCTGAAGACGACAAAAAGACCCTGGATCTGTTCGGACGCGGCGAGACCGTGGGCGTATTCCAGTTTGAAAGCCCCGGAATGCGGGAATATCTGGTGCAGCTGAAGCCCGATTGCATCGAAGACATCATCGCGATGAACGCCCTCTACCGCCCGGGGCCGATGCAGTATATCCCGAACTTTGTTGCACGCAAGCATGGAAATGAAGAGGTGGTCTACGACCATCCGAAAATGGAGCCCATCCTGAAGGATACGTACGGGATCATGGTGTACCAGGAGCAGGTGATGCAGATTGTGCAGGTCCTGGCCGGGTTCAGCCTCGGCCAGGCCGATATCCTTCGCGACGCAATGGGTAAGAAAAAGCCCGAAGAAATGGCGCTGCAGAAGGACGCGTTTATCGGCGGGTGCAAAACGCACGGTGTGGATCTGAATCTCGCCCAGAAGATTTTCGCCGATATCCAAGTGTTCGCAGGATACGCGTTTCCGAAAGCGCACGCGGCGGCATACGCGGTTGTCGCATACCGAAACGCCTACCTCAAGGCGAATTATTCTCAGGAATATATGGCCGCCAGCCTGAACGGCGAGATCGGCAATATTGAGAGAATGGTGGTTGTGATCGAAGAATGCCGGCGAATGAAGCTGGAGGTCCTGCCACCCGACGTGAATACGTCCTACGTGGATTTCGTGGCTTCAGAAACGGCAATTCTGATGGGAATGGCGGCGGTACGAAACGTGGGTCGTGGCGCCGTCGAAGCCATTGTGACTGCAAGGGAAACTGACGGACCGTTCAGTTCGCTGTTCGAGTTCTGCGAACGCGTGGATTTGCGTGCGGTAAACCGGCGGGCCATCGAGAGCCTTACCTGCGCCGGAGCTATGGATCGCCTGGTCGGGCATCGGTCACAGCTTCTGCAAGGCCTCGACCGTGCTCTCGACGCGGGGCAGTCCGCGCAGGCGGCCCGGCAGCGACGTCAGATTTCGCTTTTCGACATAGAAGCCCTTGCAGACCAGACGGCGGTTATCAACAACCACGTGCTTCCAGACGAGCCGGAGTGGACGGAACGTGAACGGCTGGCACACGAAAAGGACATGCTTGGGTTTTATCTCTCCGGACATCCGCTGGAAAGGTACCGGGCGGATCTGGTCGGGCTGGGCATTCGTTCGTCGCAGGATGTGGGTACGTTGCCGGATGGCGCGGACGTCAAACTTGGTGGGCTGATTTCCGAAACAAGGTCGCATACCGACCGAAACGGACGGCCGATGGCGTTCGGCACCATAGAGGATCTGGATGGCGCCGTGGATCTGGTCGTGTTTCCCGATACGTTCGAAAGAGTCAAGGCTGTGTTTGTGACCGACGCGATGGTGGTGATCCAGGGTCGGCTCTCCGGACGCAACGGTCGACAATCGCTGCGGGTGGAGAAGGTTCTGTCGATGGAGCACGCGAGAGAGGCGCTTGCAGACGCACTGAATGTAAAGCTTCCCGAGGAGATGCTGGATCCGGAGCCAATGGAACAACTGAAAGCGATACTGGAGGGTCACAGGGGCGGGTGTACACTCTATTTGCATCTCGAACTGGGCGATGGAAAAACGGAGGTCATTCGTTCCCGGGCACTTACTGTGGCGCCCTCTGACGCGTTGATATCGGAAATCGGCGCGTTTCTGGGAGAAAGACGCGCCTGGGTATCCCAGAAATCCTGAGAGCGTAGCATCCCGACGGTCCGGCTTCAGGTCGGCATTTGGGGTAGTCTGTAGATATTATAGACGTGCTTGGCCGCGTAGGAGGAAAACTCAAAAGGCGACCGTAGGGTCGCCTTTTTCACGTACAAAATATGTCTTCCGGACGTCTTCTAGTAATATTCATGCCGGTAAGCATAAATGTTGAGCAGCAGGCCAGCGAGTATCAGATTGACCACGAGTTGCGAGCCCCCGTAGCTGAAATACGGTAGCGGCAGGCCGGTAACCGGCACCACGCCGACGGTCATGCCTATATTGACAAAAACGTGGAAGATCAGCATGGAAGCCAGACCGATGGCAACCAGACTGGAAAAACGGCTCTTGACAAGACCGGCGATATGGACGGCGCGCCAAATGATCAGAAAAAATATGGCGAGCACGAGTAAGGCGCCTGCGAAACCGAACTCCTCACCTATAACGGAAAAAACAAAATCGGTATGTTGTTCGGGAAGGAAGGAGAGTTTGGTCTGGGTACCCTGCAGGTATCCTTTTCCGTTGAGGCCCCCCGAGCCAATTGCCACCTTGGATTGCATGACCTGGTAGCCCGCGCCGAGCTTGTCCATGTCCGGATTCAAGAAGGTCAGAATCCGCCGGCGCTGGTAATCGTGCAGTTTGTTTTCCCAGAGATAAGGCGCGCCGACCGCGACTGCGAGATTGACCACGACAATGGCAGTCGTCATCAATCGACCTGGTCGTACCAGAAAAACAACGCCCGCGATCATCAGAACAAGGATAACAAGCGCCACGTAGTGGAAGGCGCAGATCACGCTCAAAAAAGGTGAAATCAGGATAAACAGAACAATGGGTCTCATGCCGGCCCAGTAGAACATAGGCAGAAGTACGGAGACGAAAACCAGCGCCGTGCCCAGGTCGGGCTGCCTAAATACCAGAACCGCCGGAATCAATACCAGAAGAAACGGCATGACCAGTGCGCGGGGCCGGTCCAGATTCAGGTTGCGCGCGGAGAGGTATCTTGCCAGAGCCAGAATGGTTGCGATTTTGGCCAATTCCGACGGCTGCATATGTAACGGACCCAGATCGAACCAGCGTTGTTCCCCGAAAAACAGAACCAGCACGAGCAGACAGATTGAGACACCATACAGAACATAGGCAAAGGCATAATAATACCTGGGTGGGACGAACAGGGTAAGCAGAAGGGCGCCGAGGGCAAACGCGCTCCAGATGATCTGCCTCTCGTAGATCCTACCGGCAGTGCCCTGTTCCCAGTTGTACGTGGCGCTGTAAATCGCACCAATCCCGAACAGTGTGGCAAGAACAACCGAAAGCAGCAGCGGCAGATCAAGTTCTTGTTTTAGAAAACGGGAAAAAACCACACGGAGATTCCTTTGATACGTGAGCTGGGAAATGGATTTCCAGGCTTGAGTCGGTCGAATGGACCTGGTGTCCCGTCCCAGAACACTGGCTATCGCAGGACGACAGCGGGGGTTGTATTGCCCGCTGGCGCGGGCTTGGAGTCGTTAGCTGCCGGAGATGTTTCGGAGTCAAACTGCGCGGCTACGATGATGTCGGATTTCTGTTTCGGCCTCGCCAGGTCAAAATACGTTTCCAGAACACGTCCCGCGATCGGGGCGGCCACCGCGCCGCCATGGCCTGCGTTTTCGACCACGACGGCGACCACGATTTCAGGATGATGGGCCGGAGCGAGGGCGGTGAACCAAGCGTGGTCTTCGCCGTGGGAGTTCTGCGCTGTACCGGTTTTGCCGGCCACACGCACGCCTTCCACCCGGGCGCGTTTTCCGGTACCGTACGGATCCTCGACAACATCCAGCATGATGCTTCGTATCGTCTTCAGAGTCTGGGCGGATATCTGAACCGGCGTGGACTCGGGCGCTGTGTTTTTCAGAACATGGGGTCGGGGTAGCTTACCGACGGCGAGGGCGCTGACGTAACGGGCAATCTGGACGGGCGTCACGGAGGTCTCGCCCTGTCCGATTGTCAGATTCAGCATGTACCCCTCCGCCCAGTGTCCATATCGTTCCTTATAGTACGAACGGTCGGTAACCAGGCCGGCGGCCTCGCCGTCGCCACCGGCAGCGATGTCGATCCCAGTGGGTTGACCGAATCCAAGCATCCTGGTGTAGCGACTCCAGTTGGTAATGCCCACCTTGCGCCCCAACTGGTAAAAGTAGACGTCGCAGGACCGGATGAGCGCCCCTCGCAGCGAAAGCCGTCCACACCCTGTGGCTTTATGGCACCGGAATACTCGGTCTCCGAACTTCAATCTGCCCCTGCAGGACCTGTAACGCGCCGTTTCCGAATCGATCAGGCCCGTTTCGAGGCCGGCAATCGCCGTGATCATCTTGAACACCGAGGCAGGCGGGTATTCGCCCTGGATGCTTCGGTTCAGCAGGGGATTTGACGTGTCGCCCTGAAGGGTCCGCCATTGGCGCAAGTTGCGGATAGACCGCGGATGAAACCCGGGTTTGCTGACTATAGCGAGGATCTCTCCATTGTTCGGATCCATCGCTACCAGGCTGCCTCTCAACGAATCGGCAAACGCAAGCTCCGCCGCCTGCTGCAATCGCCAGTCCAGGGTCAGCAGAATGTCATTGCCCCGAATGGGCGGAATTGTCTTTTCGGGAAAGCTGCCGACCTCCCTGCCGAAGGCGTTGACCTCGATGAATTTTATGCCTTCCCGGCCCCTCAGCACCGCCTCGCACAGGCGCTCGACGCCCCGTTTGCCGATCTGGTCGTCCAAACGGTACCCCATCTCCCGCTTCCGCTGATAGGTCTCCGCGTCAATCAGGCCGACATATCCGACAATATGAGGCGCCAGGGGGAGGCCGCCATTGAAGCTCAGATATCCTCTCCGTGCTTCATACTGTATTTCCACACCGGGCAAATCGTGGCGTTCTTCTTCCACGACAGACACGATGTTGAATCCAACGTCTCGTGTGAGTCTTACCGGCTCGTGGAATCGACGGCTTCGGTTCGCGAGTTTTCGGTTGATGCGTTGAACCGGCAATCCCGCAACCTGGCTGAGGCGGTTGACCACGTACTCCCGAACCGTCGGATCGGTATTTCGTCGCAGTCGCTGTGGCAGCACCGAGATGGTGTACGAGGGGCGATTGTCTACGAGCACGACGCCATTGCGATCCCGTATAAGACCGCGGCCGGCTTCGATGGGCACGACCTGCATCGTATTTTTCTTGGATTGGATGCGGTAGCGTTCGCTGTCTGCAATCTGCAGCCGAAACACCCCTACAAACAGAACGGCGAACAGAACGATCACCACCGACATCATCCATCGCGCACGGGCTTTCCGAAAGCCATTATCCATAAAGTCGTCGTGCATCGAGGTAAATTCCCTTGTTGAAGCGAATGGACAATACCAACGAAATGCCGACTCCAACGACTGCCGTGTAAAATGCCGTCCCGATCCCGAACCGGACGATTAAACCGAAGATCGCGTCCGGATTCGAGAAGACGTTAGCGAACAGAAAATAGATCAGATCGTGAAGCAGAACCGCCAGGAACAGGATTAGGGCCTGCACGCGGAAATCTTCGGCACTGACGCCCGTCCGGAATTGACCGACGGAGAACCCAACAACGCTGTTTGCCAGTGCGTTGATGCCCATCGTCTCGGGACTGTAGACATCCAGCAGGAAGCCGGATGCGAATCCGTACAGGGTGCCTTCAATCTGCCCGCCGCTTATGCCCAGGTAAACCAGCACGATGATGACAATATCGGGGCCGATACCCAGAATTCGGACCGAATGCGCCCAGGAGGTCTGAATAAGCAGCGCCAGGGCGATGAGCAGAAGGTCTCGAACGATTTTCATGGGCGACGGATGGGGCGCATGCTCCCTTTAATCTTGGCTGTTGACTCAGTCGACCGCCTGGAAACCGGATGGGCGAATCAGAAGCCGGACGCCCACCCTCAGGCTTCCGGGTTTCCGGATACGGTTCCATTTCTTGAGGTCGTTGACGCGGATGCGAAAACTGCGGGCGATGTCCCAAAGCGTATCCCCGCGCCGCACAACGTAGAAGTCGCCGCGACGCAGGTCCGAACGATCGGCCAGGACAACCTGGGGCGTCTGCGGCCTCCAGATTTCCAGACGGTCGCCGGGCGTTATATGCTTTTTTAGCCTGTTCCACGCCCGGATCTGATTCGGGGTGACCCCATACCGCCGTCCGATTCCCCACAGGGTGTCCCCCTTCCTTACCCGGTACGCGACTTTCCGGTGCGTGTCCGGATCGGGCGTCGACGCGACGCGCGCAAGGTTTCTTGCCGCACGCCTGGATTTGCCATTCGGAAAGATCGGGATCTTCAGCAGCGTGCCCACGCGTACGCGCCTGGGATTCGATATATTGTTGGCCTCGAGCACCGTGCGAGTTGAAACACCGTAGTCTTTTGCTATGGCGGATGGCGTATCTCCGTAGCGCACCCGGTATTCAACCATTCCACCCTTCCGGTCGGCGGGAATTCGGGCATAGTTGACTTTGAACCTGTCGGCGGTTCCAGTCGGAATTCTAAGTTCATAGGGTCCGCGCAACGAAGGCGGCGTGTAACCTGACCGGAGTTCGGGATTGAGACTGCGCATTCGCTCGTAAGTCGTTCCTGCGCATTCGGCGGCTACCCGAAGGGACACACATTCCGAAATGGATACGACGTCGAATTTTCGCGGCACCTGATAGACCACGTCGTGGAAACCGAACCACTCAGGATCTCTGGAGATGATCAGGGCCGCCATGAATCGCGGTACATGTCGCCGCGTTTCCCTGGGCAAGCCCCTCAGTTTCCAGAAATCGTTCGTTCCGGAGCGCTGAATAATGCGTTGGAGACGACCCTGCCCGCAGTTGTACGCGGCAATCACAAGGCGCCAGTCGTCGAACAACTCGTAGAGGTGATGGATATGCCGGATTGCCGCACGCGTCGATTTTTCCGGATCCCGGCGTTCATCGATCCAGCTGTTGTTCTTGAGACTGTAAAGCCGCGCCGTGCCTCTCACGAACTGCCAGATTCCAGCGGCCCTGGCCCGCGAAAAGGCTCTCGGGTTGAAGCCACTTTCGATCATCGCCTTATAAACCAGATCCTCCGGCAGACCCGCTTCACGCAGGGCCTTTCGAATCATAGGGACATAGAGAGGTGAACGTGAAAGCCAGGCCTTGAACGCCTTCCGGGCCGTAGTCTGGAAATAACGGATTGTCTTGACGACCTCGGAATTGTAGTCCACGGGAACATCGGCGGAGCCTGCCAGCTTGCGCACATATAGTTCTCTGTAGTGAACGTCATCGCGCAAGCGTGAAAGGAGACTGTCGGGGATGGTTTCGAGCAGCCGCGACATAACGGAGTTTGGCCGTACGAGCGCGGACGGCGGTAGCATTTCCCGATAGCGCTTGAGGGTCGCGCGAAGCAATTCAAGGTGACGCCCCGGCGGAAGGGTTCTGGTTACGGTGGAATCGGTGAGCAGAATGCACACGCGTTCCACGGAAAACGCCGCGTTATCGAGCCGGGCTTTTTCCAGTTCCTCTACGGACCGCCGGAGCCGATCGCCGTTCGGCGGCGGGCGGTCCGTCTTGACCGCCGTGGAATCCTCGATAGTCTTCGGCGCCTTCCCGGACAGGACCGGTGCTTCCGCTTCGGGAAATGTCGCAACCTGTGTCGTGGTTGAACATCCCGGGAGCAGAAACAGAAGGAGCAGGCTGCAAAACGCGATGCTCAGGGACAGCGGGCTAACTTTCATCGGCACTATCAGTCCGTTGAAAAAGTCGCTCTGCAGGCGAGGCCGAGCCGAATCCTGGGATTCGGGGAGGGAGCGCAACGCAGGCCTACCTTCACGGCGGTCAATGCAACAGAACCGCTCGCGGTCAACGCCGTACGCGTCTAGTGTCCTGTCCCAAAAATATCTCACCATTCTCCCGCCGATTCATCCCGTCTCGCTGCGTTGCTTCGCTCGCCGACCTTACGCAGGTCGCCTGCGCACGGGCGCCTTGCGACTCAGGCGACTCGTCGGCCGAATTTAGCCAACCTATTTCCGGGACAGAACACTAGTCCTTAAACAAGCGTGACTGGTGAGATTTTTCTGGTCCAAGAGACCGGAAAGGCCTACCGTTGTTGGAGATAGATGGATTGCGCTAGAAATCATCACTCCAACGCAGGAGACCTTTCCGGTGAAAAGAATATCGGTTGATGACAGCCGCAGGAACAGTGCTCGTCGCAAACGCAAAGTGTCCGCCCGCCACGGTCGAGCGGGGCATTGGCAGGCGCAGCCCCGACCCATGTTCAGCCCTGGCAAAGTGCACTACGAGGTGGGCGCCTACACCGACGCGATGAGTTACGGAGGCATCGGCGCCGTGCATCGCCTGGTCACCAAGCTGGGACTGCCCAAGCGCATCGACGCGTCACTGTCCCTGTTGAAAGTGCATCTGCCCTATCATGAGTCGGACCACGTGCTCAACATCGCTTACAACGTGTTGTGCGGCGGCACGCGCCTGGAGGATATCGAGCGTTTGCGACATGACGGGGCCTACATGAATGCCCTGGGTGCTCAGTTGATTCCCGATCCGACCACGGCGGGTGACTTTTGCCGGCGCTTCTCGGAACGGGACATCGTCGAACTGATGGCGTGCATCAACGCGGTGCGATCCTCCTTGTGGGCATCGCGTGGCCGCAAATTGCTTTGTGACATCACCTATATCGACGTGGACGGCACAAACGTGCCCACGTACGGCAAGCGCAAGAGGGGTATGGACATCTCTTACCAGGGCATCTGGGGCTACCATCCGCTGGTGATCTCACTGGCCAACACGAAGGAAGTGCTCTTCCTGGTCAACCGACCGGGGAATGTGCCCAGCCACACCGGTGCGGCACCCTGGATCGACGACGCCTTGGCGCTGGTGCAGCCCCACGCCAAGCGCATCTGTGTGCGTGGCGACACCGACTTTTCCTTGACCCGACATTTTGATCGCTGGGCCAAAAGCGTCGACTTCATCTTCGGGATGGATGCCAACGCGGCGATGCGTTCCCGTGCTGAAGCCCTCGACGAGGCACAATGGCAGACCCAGCAACGCAAACCCCGTTATCACACCGTGACCGACCAGAAGCGGAAGCGCAACCAGCCCCACGAGAAACAGCGCATCGTCCACAAGCGGGCCTACGCCAACCTGGTCCTCAACCACGAACACGTGGCCGAGTTCAACTACCAACCCACGCGCTGTAAACGTGTGTATCGCGTCGTGGTCCTGCGCAAGAACATCAGCAAAATGAAGGGCGACCTTGTCCTGTTCGACGAATGCCGTTATTACTTCTATATCACCACGCGCACGGACGTGACCCCCCAAGAAATCGTCGCCTGCGCCAACCAACGCTGCGATCAGGAGAACGTCATCGAGCAACTCAAAAACGGCGTCAACGCCTTGCGCGTGCCCCTGTATGATCTGGTCAGCAACTGGGCCTACATGGTCATCGCCGCGCTGGCCTGGAACCTCAAATCCTGGTTTGCCATGATGATGCACCGACACCTGGACCGACAGCAGTACGTCCGCATGGAATTCCGGCGCTTCATCCACAGCATTATCTTGATTCCCTGCCACGTCATCCAACGCGCGCGCACCACCACGTTACGGCTCATCGGCTATCAACCCACCCTCGATCGCCTCTTCAGCACCTGGCGTATCATTGAACGCACCGGATTTGGATAACACCAATGCAGCACCACCGATGACACACAAACGCGGCGCCATCCCCACACCCCTCAACGGACCGGTGTGTACACCACGCGTCTCAACGCCACTTCGGATACTCAATTCACGATAGCGACCACGACAAACACGGCCCTAAAAACCATCCAAAACGCCAATTCCATATAAATCGACACCAACGCCTCAACACAAACACAAATCACTGTGGCGCACACGATACTCGCTTATTTTAGGTCTAGTTGTCGGTTGTTTTTTCCGTGGATGTATCGATCTGTGTCCGAACCACAAAGGGTGTATCGTATCCGTATGACTTAAGCCTTTCCATGAGCCCTTCAGCGGCCTCCCGCGTTCGGAAGTTTCCGACCCGGACCTTGAAGTACGGCGGCTCGGATTCTATGTAAACGTCGTCCTGTCCGAGGGTGTCCCGGACGTTGGCCATCTCGCTTTCGGCCGCCGCCCGGTTCGATGCCGCAAAAATCTGAACGCGGAAACCGACCATTGGATCCGGACCGTGAACCGCTGTGCGAGAGATTTCTATCTTGGCACGTACAATAAAGGCTTCCGTGTACCCCGCGCTCTTGGCCTCGTGACGCAGGGATTCGACCTCGGTCGCGGTCCGGCCGTTTCCCACCTGGATTTTATGCAGACCTGTGTCCGGGTCGCGGTAGATATGTACCGGAACGCCTAATTTCGTTTCAGCTTCATTCTTGAGGCTCTCTGCCCGTTCAAGACCCGATACCACCGCGATCTGGACGCGAAATCCGTCGATTTGAAAGACGGGAGGCACTGCCGCGGCAGTTTGATCGACCGGGGCTGTTGCTGCCCCGGCAGGCGGTTTCAGAACGAAGTCATCGTCGTTGAGGCTTTGCGGATCGAAATCCTCCTCGGCAGCCGTTACCGGGGGAGCGATTCTCCGGCTGGGAGTCGCGCACGCCACCAGTGAAACCAGCAACCCTCCCCAGAAGAGATATCCGAATTTTTGTGAGATCATAAGAAACACGGCCAGCCGTCCCAACATCTTGTTATCATGGGTAAGAAGCTATACCATATATTACGCCACGATATCGTGTTTGTCAATAGGCTATTTGAGGTTATTGACGGGAAATCAGACGTCTGGCGCTGATTTCCCGGCTCTCGAAACGGATGGCGGTTTGCGCCGGTCTTCAGCCCCCGCGAGTGCCATCATGCCATTGGTTAACCCCGTTAGGAATATGGCCGGATATCCCGGCGGCAAGAGTCGCGAAAAACGCGGAAAAGTCGGGTATAGTGCCGGGTTCATCAGCCCGGAAACGCCAGGATCAGGACCCACATGGATTGTTTGCCGACGGTGTAGGTCTTCAGGGGACGCAACCGGCCGGTCTGCGCGTCAATCCGGTATGATGCCAGCATGCCGGACTCCTGGCCGCCGGCATAGAGAAAACTGCCAGTGGGGTCGATCCCGAAGGCCCTGGGTACGGGTTCCGTGGGTTGAATGCCGATACCCGTGAGGCGGCCGGTCCGGTCAACCGAAAAACCCGCGATGCTGTCGTGGCCACGGTTGGAAACGTAGAGGAATCTGCCCGAGGGGTGGATGTGGATCTGCGCGCAGGTGTTTTCGCCGTTGAAACCCTCAGGCAGGGTGGAATGGGTCTGCACGGGTTCGAGAACGCCGGAACTGGTGTCGCACGTATACGCGGTTACGCTGCTGCCCTGTTCGTTTGAGACGTAGACCATTTCCAGGTTTGGGTGAAAAACGAGGTGGCGGGGACCGACATCCGGTTCGTGGGAAGTCCGCGACACCTCCCGGAGGGTGCCCGCGGTTTCGTGGAAACGGAATCCGATAATGGTGTTGGATTCTCCGACGTGGGGTAAATATGCCACGCGATTCGACGGGTCCGTGAGAATAAAGTGGGCCTTTGGCAGCGTCTTGATTGTCTGGACGGGTGAATCGCTCAACGTCCCGTCTTTCCGGATAGCGTGGACGGCCGCCACTCCCCCACCGTAGGAGGCCGAAAGCAAAAACCGCCCGCTTCGGTCCGTGCTTAGATAACAGGCGTCGGCTTCCACGGAAACCGCACCCAGCAAGGACAGCCCGCCGCTGCCGGGGTCGATGGAATAGGCCGAGATTTCACGGGCGCCACGCCTGCTCAGATAGAGATATTCTTGTTGGGGGTCGACGGCAAGCGGGCCCGGACCGCCCTCGGCGCGGATGCTGTGCTCGAAAACGAGATCGCCCGTGTCCGGATCCATCCGGTATTTCAGGATCCTGTCATCGCTGGAAACGGTTATGTACGCGTGGTAGTTCACGGTCCAACCTTTCAACGAGAGACTCGCCATGGCTTGCGTTTCTTCCACCGCCAACCCGGGGCGATGGGTATGTTCGCATCTGCCGGTTGTTCCTCCCGGGCGTCTCCTCCATTTGATTCTCAGCAATTATAATACGCCTCTCACAGGCGCGCAAGTGTTTTCCGGCGTGGCATTTAGAGCGAATCCCGATGGCCCGCCGCCGTGTCCGGGCGCCGTACGTCGCGGGTGTCGACGTACGTCTGCAGATCCTGCGGGACGGCTCGCGAAGAATCGAAACGGCGTATACGGACATAAAGGCCTTCAATGTTCCCGGATAAATTTACCTTGACTGCGCTTCCCCGCCGTGTTATATTCCGCCGTGTTGCCAAACCGACATAAACAAATGCCCGAATCATGTGAGATTTTAACTATAAGTCCTTGAAAATAATTAACATAAAAACTTATATCCGTGCCTCCCGCGAAAGACCGAAGTGCCCTGGAGGTTAAACATACGGCGGCCTTTCGAAGGCCAGGCCCGGTTGTCGGCTATCGCCCGTTGTCGAGGTTATCTCGATGACGGGCTTTTTGTTTGTCTGCGTCGCCTACCCTGGCAATCGCCCACCGAGGAGATCAAGAATGCCCCACATCTTCGTTGAGAATCTGGTGAAGACCTTCCGCATCGCGGAACGGAAGCCCGGCATGTGGGGCGCCCTGCAGGGCGTCGTCCACCGCCGCTACCGCACCGTAAGCGCACTGGACGGAATCTCCCTCCATCCAGCCGGGCGAACTCGTCGGCTACATCGGCCCCAACGGCGCGGGCAAGTCCACCACCGTCAAGGTCCTTTCCGGCATCCTCGTACCCGATTCGGGCCGCTGTGAAATTCTGGGCCGCGTCCCCTGGAAGGAGCGCATCGCCCACGTCAGGGACATCGGCGTCGTCTTCGGACAGCGCACCCAGCTTTGGTGGGATCTGCCCGTCATCGAATCCTTCGACTTACTCCGCGACATCTACCGCGTCCCCCGGCGGGACTATAAACCCACCCGCGACGAACTCATCGCCCTACTCGACCTGGACCCGCAGTTTGAGTTGAAATCCCCCCCCGTTTTCGCTAATTTTCATATTGTAAGATCAGCGATCGGCAAAGAGCCAATCGATTGACGTCAGCGCCTGGTACTGCGTCTATGTAGGGGCAACCCTTGTGGTTGCCCACGTTGCATAACTTCAACCTGGTGTACGATCGTAACGAGAACTGTCAGTTCGCGCGCCCAAAGCGCAACCCAACGTTCACCTTATCTTAAATTGCCCCCTTCCTCCGGCAGGTTACAGGTAAGTCCGATATGATGCATCTCTCCTTATATGATACTGTCTGGCTGGTCGGGGCGGCGGTTGCCGCCGGGCTGCTCTGGGGCATATTTGTCTCCGCGATCAAGCGCAAGGGGACGCCGGTTCCGTTGCTGTTGTTGATCTCGGCGGGGGCTTTGTGGTATACGGGCGACGCGCTGCGGCTTCTTATTGAACAGGCGACGCCAGGGGCACCCGCGGCAGGCTATGCCGCCCATGTCGCGCGTTTCGGGTTGTGCTTTTTGCCGTCGGCGCTGCTGGCAACGGTGCTGGTTTCCGCGAATGAACTTAAGACGCGGGTTCCGGCCGGGTTGCGCCGGAACCTCGTCCCACTCGCTCTTGTCCCCGGGTTGATCGTATTCCTTATCGGTATGTGGGAGACCCCGCTGAAACGCGTGGGGTTCAGCCTGTACACCATTGTGGCGCTGTTGTATTCGGCCTGGCTGTGCCGGGGGTTTGCAAGGCAATGGGTCACCGAGGTACAGAGGTCGTTCTACCGGCTGACGGCCCTGGCTCTCGTCGCCATCTCCGCCCTGGCCGGTTTCGCCTATCCGATCGGGGGAATCAGACTAAGCATCGTTGGACCGGGGCTGGACCTGGCGCTATTCCTTTCCCCGATCCTGCCGGCGTATATTCTGGGCTATTACATCTATCGGTACAGCTTTTTCCGGATCGTGGTGAATCCGGCTTTGCTCTATTCCGCGCTTACGGGCATCGTCCTGACCGTTTACCTGCTTGTGATCCGTCGCGTTGCCGAGGAGTTTGGACGCCTGAGCGGCGGGTTCCGGGTGGAAGTCGTTGAGGCGGTACTGATTTCCCTGTTGATCTTCCTCTTTCAGCCGGTCAAGAATCGGTTGCAGGGGGCAATCAACCGCCTGTTCTTTAAAACGCGCTACGACTATCAGCACCTGCTGGGCACGCTGAGCCAGACGTTGAACGTGCCGGACGCGCTCGAGAGTCGGCTGAAGGTGGTGGTGGACGCCGTGGGAACGGTGCTCAAGGTGCACCTTGTCTCGCTGGTATTGTTCGAGTACGAGGAGGGCCGCGTCGGTGACGTGCGGGTGATATCGGGAAGAGGTCTGACCGGGTTCGATCCTCCCGCGGCGCCCTTCAATCGAAGGGACCGGAATCAGACACAGATTCAACAGGTAGCGGATTGGATGTTGTCCCACCGACGAGCGCTGGACGTGGGCGAACTGCATCGTCCGGCCCTCGCCGCGGTCCTTACCGAGCAGGGGGTCCGGCTGTGCATACCGGTGTTGCAGGAGGAGAAAATCGCCGGGTTTCTGTGCCTTGGAGAGAAAAAACGGGGTGTGCCTTTTTCCTCGGAGGAGTGGGATCTGCTCGGCACGCTCTGCAATCAGATCGCGCTGGCCGTCGAAAATACGCGCCTGGTGGAACGCCGGTTGCAACTGGAACGGCGCATGTACGAGGCAGAGCGGCTGTCGGCGCTGGGGCTGCTTTCGGCAAGCATCGCGCACGAAGTGAAAAATCCCTTAAGTTCGATCAAGGCGATAACCACCGTGCTGCGGGAAGACCTGGAGAACGACCCCGCCAAGTCCGGTGATCTCACAGTTGTGTTGAACGAAATTGACCGTTTGGGCCGCGTGGTGGACCGGCTCCTCAGGTTTGCGCAGCCGAAACAGGGCGATACGTTTCAGCCGGTCGACATTAAAGCCGTTCTAGAAGACGTCGTGTTGATCCTGTCGCACGAAGCGGAACGGCGGAACGTGGATATCAGGGCCGAGGTTTCGGAGGGCCTTGTCGTTGCGGGTGATCCTGAAGATCTGAAAGAGGTGTTTTTCAATCTGATCCTGAACGGCATCCAGGCAATGGACGAAGCGGAGCGAACGACGGAGCGGCGGTTGACGGTGAGGGCGGATCGTTCGGACGGGCGGGTGTCGGTGTGGGTGTCGGATACCGGGCCGGGGATATCCGAGGAGGCCCTTTCCCACGTTTTCGAACCGTTCTTTACCACAAAGGCTTCGGGGACAGGCCTGGGGCTCGCTATTGTAAAGCGCGACGTGGAGCGCATGGGTGGAGCGATTGCGGTGGCGAACGAGAACCCGGAGGGAGCCGTGTTCGAGGTTCAACTTCCTGGAGCGAATGATGCGGCATAAGATTCTGGTTGTAGACGATGATCCGGCCGCACGGCACGGGCTGAAGCGTGCACTGGCGGCGCTGTCCTGCGAGGTTGTGGAAGCCGGAGATGGAATGGCGGCACTCGAGCAAATCGCGCGCAGCGGTCCCGATCTGTTGATCTGCGATATCCAGATGCCGAAGATGGATGGCTTGACGCTGGTCAAACGGCTGGGCGAGCACGGAAGCGCGCCTCCGGTGATCATGATGACCGCGTTCGGATCGGAGCGGATCGCCGTGGAGGCAATGAAGGCCGGGGCGTACGACTACGTGAGCAAGCCTTACGACGTAGACGAACTGCGCTGCCTGGTCCAGAATGCGCTGGAGACGGTGCGGCTGCGGAGGGAGAACGAATCGTTGCGGAACGAGATTCGCCGGCAATCCGGGTTTGGGATGCTCATTGGCCGGAGCCGGTCCATGGAGGGGGTCTACGACCTGATCGGCAAGGTGGCTGGAACGGATGCCGCCGTGCTGGTTCACGGTGAGAGCGGGACCGGCAAGGAACTCGTGGCGCGGGCGATTCACGATCAGAGCGGGCGGAAGGAACGCCCGTTTGTTGCTGTAAATGCCGCGGCGCTCCCCACCGAGTTGATCGAAAGCGAACTGTTCGGCCACGAGAAGGGCGCTTTTACAGGAGCCGCGTCCAGGCGGCTGGGGAAATTCGAGCTTGCGGACGGTGGAACACTCTTTCTGGACGAGATCGGGGACATGCACGTCGAGACCCAGGCAAAGCTGCTGCGGGTGCTCCAGGAGCAACGATTCGAGCGGTTGGGCGGCACGGATACGGTGGCGGTGGACGTTCGGATGATCAGCGCCACCAATCGAGACCTTTCCGATGAGATTGCGCGAGGGCGGTTCCGGGAGGACCTCTATTATCGACTGAAAGTCGTGGATATCTTCCTGCCGGCGCTGCGCGAAAGGGGTGAGGATATTCCCTTGCTTGTGCAGTATTTCCTGGAACGATTCAATCGTCGACATGGAAAGGACCTGACGGAACTGCCGGCCGATGCGATGAAGCTGCTGGTGGCCTATGCCTGGCCGGGCAATATTCGCGAACTGATGCACGCGGTCGAGCGTGCGGTGATTTTTGCGGAGGGTACCGTCCTGAGCAGAGATCTGCTTCCGGAGGAAATCCGGACGGGAGGTGCGGAATCCTCCGGTGCGGATGCGCCCGCGTGGCGGGATGGCGTTCTCTTTCAGGACGCCAAACAGGAACTTGTGCAGGACTTCGAAGCCGCGTTTATTCGATCGGCGCTGGAACACCACAAGGGCAATATGAGCCGCGCTGCGCCGGCCATCGGCATGAAGCGCCAGGCGCTCCAGCAGAAAGTCAGGGAACTCGGGATCGATCCCGGGATCTACAGATAGCCAACAGCAAAAACAGCTATCAGCAGTCAGCCTTCAGCAGTCAGCAACGATCAAGAACCAAGACCAGATTCAAAACCCACATCTCCTCAGATTCCCTGCCTCCGGCGAGAACAGCGGTCAGCTATTAGCCTCAATGCGAAAATAATGTTGATGAATTTCGGGGTATTGAAGACTAAGCGAGAATGCGAATAAGTCTATATTTTTCAATAGGAAAAGGCCTTCCATTTTGGTATATTGGGAAGCGACAAACGACCCATTTAACCCAAAACGAAAGGCCACGTACAGTGAGACGAAAGAAAGCGGATTTGCACGCGCGTGTCAACGACAATTTGAAGATGGAATTCACCGGTGAAGGCCTCACCTCGTATGCGGGTTTGGAACTGTTGATGCGATATTTGCGAAACGTGGATTGGAACAGGCAGTTGCGCCGTCACCTGGGCAGTGTGGGCTTTGGCGGCGATTTCGGTGTGGTGAGCCTGTGCCGTGTTCTGTTGGGTTTGCTGTGGGTAGGCGGCCGTCGGTTGCGGCATCTGGATTTCTTGAAAGGAGATCCCCTGCTGCAGCGGTTTTGCGGTCTGACGGATCTACCGACCCCCCGCAGCGTGAGTACGTTTCTGAGACGGTTTTCCGACAAGGGTCTCAACGCCCTGAAAGCCCTCAACGCCGACGTGGTTGCCCATAAGATCAACCTGTTGCGCGCCCGAAAATTGACGATCGACGTGGACGGCACCGTCTTGTGCACCGGAAAACGCGTCGGCGGTGCCCGCCGCGGGTATAATCCGCATCATCGCAAAGTCCCCAGTTACTATCCGATCACCGCCTACCTGGCCGACAGTGGTCATTTTCTGGGCGTGCACAACCGGGCAGGCAACGTCAATGATGGCAGCGCCTCCATCCTGTTTCTAAAGGACGTGTTTTCCCAGATCAAAGAGACCTTGGGACACGCCTACACTCTGCGATTCCGCATGGATGGCGCCTTTTTCAAAGAGGATGTGGTGAACACGCTCATCAAGAACAAGGCCTCGTATGCCATCAAGGTACCCTTCTGGAAAGGCCTGGACTTACAGCACAAAATCCGTCAATGCAGCAACTGGCAGCGCATCGAGAAGGGCGTCGACGGCTTCACGTCAACGCTGACGGTCAAAAAATGGAAACGCACCCTCAACATTGCCATCTTTCGAAAACGCGTGATGCATCAAACCCGAAAGAACTACCAGTTGGACCTGTTCGATCCCGATGATGGCACCTTCGAATACAGTGCGGTGGCTACCAATCTACCCTTCAAGTTGCGCGCGCTCTGGCGCTTCATGGCAGGCCGTGGTGCCCACGAAAAAGCCATTGGCGAACTCAAGACCGGACTTAGCTTCGATACCATCCCCACGCACCATTACCACGCCAATAGTGCCTGGCAACAGTTCGTCATTCTCGCGCACAACCTCCTGGTCAACTTCCAAATCGAAACCGGACTCACAAAACGCAATCGCACCTTGAAAAATACCAACCGATGGCCGCTCAAATCCATACGTACTCTCCGGTTCGAGCTCATCAACCGAGCCGGACACCTCGTGCGACCCGAAGGGCGTCTAACCCTGCGCCTCCAACGCAACAAGCACACCGAAAAACAATACCGTAAAATCTGCAACGCGCTCCAGAAAGCCGCCTGATTTATTTCACATTGAGGTTAGCATACAGTAAAAAGCCAAACAACCGACGTCCGCGTCCATTGTGCATTCGTAGGGGCAACCCTTGTGGTTGCCCACAGGGGGGGGAACAGCTGTCAGCAGTCAGCCTTCAGCAGTCATCAACGATCAAGAACCAAGACCAGATTCAAAACCCACATCTCCTCAGATTCCCTGCCTCCGGCGAGAACAGCGGTCAGCTATTAGCATACAGTAAAAAGCCAAACAACCGACGTCCGCGCCCATTGTGCATTCGTAGGGGCAACCCTTGTGGTTGCCCACAGGGGGGAAACAGCTGTCAGCAGTCAGCCTCCAGCAGTCAGCAACGATCAAGAACCAAGACCGAATTCAAAACCCACATCTCCTCAGATTCCCTGCCTCCGGCGGGTTCCTTTTGAAGCGACCAAAAGGAACCAAAAGTCGCCGCTAGGCGCGGGGCCGTACATCTGCACAGCGCGAATTGCATCAGTGGTCGCACATGACCTGCTGCCCTGCAATCCACGGTGAACATCGGTATCCAATGCCGGACGGAACCACGCGCTCTGCTCTGGCAGTGCTCTGGAAAGGCATCGCGTTAGTCAGCCGTGTGGCTACCTGAGTGCGAGCGGAAATCAGTGGTCTGCGTACAGCAGTTAGCTTACGGCATAAAGACCATCGCGGCAAAACCAGCTCCGCGCCGAGCGGCCTGCCTGCGCCGAGCCGTGCTCGGCAGGCAGGCGCCGTTCTTTTTGGTCCTTTTTCTTGGCGTACAAGAAAAAGGACGTAAAAAAAAGTAAAATAATAGTTTAGCTCTTTTTCCGGCTTTCCAATCCGAGTCCGAGGACACATGTAGTGTCTTCGGGTTTTTTTGTACCCTTATCGGCGCGTTGCCTGCAAGACCGGGATTGCAGGTGCAAGTTAAACATTGCACAGCTTGGGCGTCTTTCGGGGCCAAAACTCGTCGAATCGGCCTGATTTCCACCCCAAACGGCCGTGGCACGGGGTTTGCGAAAGGTGTAGGGCAAGAAAGGAGGACGAGATGTCGACACACACATTGACGTTTGCAGCCACCCTTCAGCGCCACGTTGCCAACCTGATTACCGCCTCCCGGGTCGTCTGCCTGTTTCTGGCGGCGGCCTTTGCGGTCACTGGAAGTACCGTGCTGGTTTGGGTTGCGGTACCCCTGGCGTTCGCCGCGCTGTTGATGGACTGGCTGGATGGGTACGCCGCGCGCCGGTTGGGATGCGAGAGCAAGGTCGGCGGCTTGCTCGACATTGTGGGGGATAGAATTGCGGAGAACGTGTGGTGGATGGTGTTCGCGTGGCTGCATCTGATCCCCCTCTGGGTTCCGCTGATGGTCCTCAGCAGGGGTTTCGTGACGGACGCGATTCGGAGTTGTGCGCTTTCGCAGGGCGAAACCGCATTCGGGGAGACGACGATGATGCGTTCGCGCATCGGATACGGCCTGGTTGCCTCGCGGGCGAGCAGGGCGACGTACGGCGTTGCGAAGGTGATCGCGTTCGTGGCGTTATTCGTCCTGAACGCGGCGCAGCACTCATCCAACCTGGCGGCCGGGGTCGGATCGGGGGTAGAGATGGTCGCCCTGGCGGCGACCTACCTGACCGTTGCCCTGTGCGCGATAAGAGGGATTCCCGTAATCACCGCAGCCAAAAGGGTTGTCATTTAACAGCTAAGTATTCCAGGAGAATGTGATGAAACAGGAAACGTATATACTGCTCTGGCTGCTGGGCCTCGCCTGCCTCGGCGTGCTGCTTCATCAGCTTGGCGAACCTGAGGTGTGGCACCACGTGGTGATGATGGGCTGGGGATATATCCCGGTGATCGGAATTACCCTGGTGGCCTATGCGAACAACGTCTGGGTCTGGCGCAGGTGCTTTGATGGAGGGGCCAAGAGGCCCGGGTTGAGACCGTTGCTCTGGGTGAAACTGGTTGGCGAGGCGCTGGGGAACGTGATGCCGGCTTCGCAGATCGGCAAAGAGGTGGCCAAAGTGATGATGCTGCGAGAGAGAATGGGCGTGACCGCCGGCGTGTCCTCGCTCGTCCTCAACAAAACGGGCGAGATGGTCAGCGGCGTCATTTTTGTCCTGGGCGGCGTTATAGCGGGTCTCAATCGGTACGCGTTTTCGGAGGAGATCCGATGGACGCTCTTCGCCATGCTGACGCTGGCCGTAGCAGGTGTCGTTCTGACCGTCGTCAGACAGTGCCGCAATCCGTTCACCGGGCTCGTGAATCTGTTGACTCGGATGCGGATCACGTTTGTGGAAAGGCACCTCGACCGGGCGGCCGAAATCGATCGGAACCTGGCCGCGTTTTACCGGCTGAACCCATGGAGGCTGGCGGGCCTGCTGGGACTGCATCTGCTGACGTGGGGCCTCGGAACGCTGGAGATTTACGTGATTCTCCAGGTGCTGGGTGAACCGCTGCCGTTCGTTTCGGTCTACCTGTTCCATTCACTGATGATGGTGATCAACGTGGTATTCGGTTTCGTCCCCTACGGCATGGGGGTCTTCGAGGGCGGGCACGTGTTCCTCTTTCATATGATGGGACTGGAACCGGGTACCGGATTGGCCGTGGGAATTATCCGTCGAATCCGAAAGATCTTCTGGATGCTGCTGGGCCTGCTGCTGCTCCTTCTCGGATCGCGCACGATCCGGTTCGGGGCGCCTAAGGAGAACGACGGTCTCGAGCGAATGGAAACCGCGGCGCCGTTGCACCATGGATAAGCATCGGGAGAACGTCTCTAACGCTGCAGAAATTGCCATGTAAGAGCCTGTGGAGGGTAATCATGAAATCTATCGCACTCATCTTGACCGCGACCCTGATGTCAAACGCGATTGCACCCGCCCTTGCGCACGCGGCCACACAACTTCGAGGCACGCAGCAGGCGGATCCGGCTATTGAAGCGGCCATTCAGAGGCTCCATGCGAAGGCGGTTACGGTCATGCCCGGTAAGGAACTTGATCTGAAAAAGCTTTCGCCCGGATTGTATGCGTACGTGGCGTTCAATTCGAACGAGGTTGAAAACGCGGCGATGGGCCGAATCGTTAGCTACGATTCGAATCGAGTCGTCATCGCGGCGGGTGAAGGGAAAGGATGGGAGATCGCGCGTCGCGATATTGTGGTCCTCGCGTTTTCCGACAACCCGGGAGGCATCGAATTGTGGCGAATGTCAAGACGGGCGATGCTTCAGGTTCAGAAGTCGGCGATGACGGTGTTGTCCGACGAAGACCTCGACCTCGGGAAGCTGAGATTCGGATGGCACGTACACGTTGATTATAGATCCTCAGGTGTCAGGCGCTCCACTACGGGTGTGATTATCCGTAGAGATGCGAATCATATCGTAATCAAACCCGGGAAGAAATCCGGAGTCCGTTGGACAATCCGGTCGGACGATATCGAGCGCATCATCGTCGCCCGCAATCGCAGAGACATGGATCGCTGGCAGAGAACGCAGAGGGCGATGCGTGAACTCCAGGGACCCAGGGTCCGGTTAAAGGCGCCCTCGATATCGCCGGAATGGGTGACCGGGAGGTTTATTGGTTCCGTCCAGGACACACTTGAGATCCTGTCCGAACGCGGCGCCGAACGGATCCCCCGCACTTTAGTCAAAGATCTGGAAGTAAGCATGGGTCGTCATCGAAGCACGATCAAGGGTATAGGGATCGGGTTTCTTTCCGGACTTGGCGCGGCATTTCTGATATATCCTCATGATGTATCTGACAACGATAGAAGAGAGAAAGTTGGAGAATGGGAGGGCAACGATCGATTCTTCTACGCGGTACTGGCTGTGCCTCTCGCGACACTGTGTGGAACCCTGGTCGGTGTTAGATCCTTTACCGAAAAATGGGTCGAAGTCTCCCCTTCACGGATCAATCTAAATATCGCGCCCACAGGAGACAGAGGTCTGCGAGCCGCGATGTCGTTTGAATTCTAAAAGGCGGGAAGAGGTGAGACGGGAAACGGTAGAAAAACCGCAAACGACGGGGAGAAGTAAGAGGGGAGGAAAATGCGAGATGCGGGGAGACGGGAGACGCACGAAGGAAGAACGAAGAAGGAAGAAGGAAGAAAAATCAAAAACGGAAGACGGGAGAATGAGTCAGAAGCGAAAGGCACGATAGGGATTTTGCCGATCTGGCGCCTTAGGGAAACCGCTTTTCCCTCCATTCTCTCTCGCGTAACCTTCTTCAGCAAAAATAGCAAGTAGCGTATTTCAACGAGGTATATCCATGAAAGCGACCGCTCTATTTCTTGCAGTAAGCCTGCTGTTCGAGATCCTAACGCCGTACATTACCTTACTCGCGCAAGAACTGCCAGAAAAACAGACCGAACAGATCGTCCAAGCGAACGCGGAAAGCCGCAGCTGGCGGAAGCAGGTGTCCAGTAGAGGTCCCGCCCTGGCGGTTGCTGAACGGGCAATCAGGTTGTTCTATCAGATGGACGTCGCGCTGATGTCGCGGCCAAATATGAAATTATCGCTGTTAGAGAAGCGATTGTACGCGTATGCAATCTACACTTCATCGGGTACGAAGAGCACCTTTACCGGCCAGATCAGCGGGAAATATCCGGAGGGCATCTGGATAAAATCCGCCGGCATAATCCGGAGAAAAACACATATAAGGTACGCCGAAATTGACACGCTCGTTGTCGCCAGGGATCCACAGGCGCTGGAGAGGTGGCAAAGGCGGATGGAGGGCCGTCTTGTGGTTATGTCGCGGAGTACGCTTGAACCTTCAAAGCTAGACCTAAAATAAGCGAGTATCGTGTGCGCCACAGTGATTTGTGTTTGTGTTGAGGCGTTGGTGTCGATTTATATGGAATTGGCGTTTTGGATGGTTTTTAGGGCCGTGTTTGTCGTGGTCGCTATGGTAAATTGAGTATCCGAAGTGGCGTTGAGACGCGTGGTGGACACACCGGTCCGTTGAGGGGTGTGGGGATGGCGCCGCGTTTGTGTGTCATCGGTGGTGCTGCATTGGTGTTATCCAAATCCGGTGCGTTCAATGATACGCCAGGTGCTGAAGAGGCGATCGAGGGTGGGTTGATAGCCGATGAGCCGTAACGTGGTGGTGCGCGCGCGTTGGATGACGTGGCAGGGAATCAAGATAATGCTGTGGATGAAGCGCCGGAATTCCATGCAGACGTACTGCTGTCGATCACGGTGTCTGTGCATCATCATGGCAAACCAGGATTTGAGGTTCCAGGCCAGGGCGGCGATGACCATATAGGCCCAGTTGCTGACCAGGTCATACAGGGGCACGCGCAAGGCGTTGACGCCGTTTTTGAGTTGCTCGATGACGTTCTCCTGATCGCAGCGTTGGTTGGCGCAGGCGACGATCTCTTGGGGGGTCACGTCCGTGCGTGTCGTGATATAGAAGAAATAACGGCATTCGTCGAACAGGACAAGGTCGCCCTTCATTTTGCTGATGTTCTTGCGCAGGACCACGACGCGATACCCACGTTTACAGCGCGTGGGTTGGTAGTTGAACTCGGCCACGTGTTCGTGGTTCAGCACCAGGTTGGCGTAGGCCCGCTTGTGGACGATGCGCTGTTTCTCGTGGGGCTGATTGCGCTTCCGCTTCTGGTCGGTCACGGTGTGATAACGGGGTTTGCGTTGCAGGGGCTGCCATTGTGCCTCGTCGAGGGCCTCGGCACGGGAACGCATCGCCGCGTTGGCGTCCATCCCGAAGATGAAGTCGACGCTTTTGGCCCAGCGATCAAGATGTCGAGTCAAGAAAAAGTCGGTGTCGCCACGCACACAGATGCGCTTGGCGTGGGGCTGCACCAGGTCGATGGCCGCGTCGATCCACTGTGCCGCACCGGTGTGGCTGGGCACATTCCCCGGTCGGTTGACCAGGAAGAGCACTTCCTTCGTGTTGGAAAGTGAGATCACCAGCGGATGGTAGCCCCAGATGCCCTGGTAAGAGATGTCCATACCCCTCTTGCGCTTGCCATACGTGGGCACGTTTGTGCCGTCCACATCGATATAGGTGATGTCACCAAGCAATTTGCGGCCACGCGATGCCCACAAGGAGGATCGCACCGCGTTGATGCACGCCATCAGTTCGACGATGTCCCGTTCCGAGAAGCGTCGGCAAAAGTCACCCGCCGTGGTCGGATCGGGAATCAACTTGGCGCCCAGGGCATTCATGTAGGCCCCGTCACTTCGCAAACGCTCGATATCCTCCAAGCGCGTGCCGCCGCATAACACGTTGTATGTGATGTTTAGTACGTGGTCCGACTCATGATAGGGCAGATGCACCTTCAACAAGGACAGTGACGCGTCGATGCGCTTGGGCAGACCCAGCTTGGTGACCAGGCGATGCACGGCGCCGATGCCTCCGTAACTCATCGCGTCGGTGTAGGCGCCTACCTCGTAGTGCACTTTGCCAGGACTGAACATGGGCCGGCGCTGGGCCTGCCAATGCCCCGCTCGACCGTGGCGGGCGGCCACTTTGCGTTTGCGACGAGCACGGTTCCTGCGGCTGTCATCAACCGATATTCTTTTCACCGGAAAGGTCTCCTGCGTTGGAGTGATGATTTCTAGCACAATCCATCTATCTCCAACAACGGTAGGCCTTTCCGGTCTCTTGGACCAGAAAAATTTCACTGGTCACGCTTGTTTAAGGGCTAGAGGACGGTTGGTACGCGTATGTTGTTCACAATTACGAGACCGACAAGAGAGCCGAACTTGCGGAAATCGTCGAAATTAACGAACGACACTTTGTTGTTAATTCCAGTTACGGTTCCTGGGGGAGTTCAGGCACATTGAAAAAAATCCGTTACTACGACATCCACTTCATAGTCGGCGCAGAAAATCGTGGCGACATTGAGAGCTGGAGAAACGCGAGGCAAGTCATCAAACGTCTGACAGAGGATCCCGAAATACGTTTCAAGGCGCCTTCGATCATTGATAAATTGTCAGAAAGGAGATGGACGCCAGGCAGGCTTGTCGATGTAAACCAGGATACGTTCAGGATTGCCGTTGGCCCGTCCAGGCGGGATGTCTATCCAGTACCCGCTTCTGCGGTCACTGAACTGGAGTTTTATAGTGGGCGTCGCAGAAACACGGTCAAGGGGTTGCTGTTTGGTCTGGCCGCAGGGACGGCGACCGCGCTCGTAATTACCGCCAATGAAGAAAAAGAAAAATCGCAAGGGAACAAATGGAACAGTCCCGATACCGGGTATGAAGTCCGTCAATTGGTTCCCGGGTTCCTTGTACCAGTTATTGTCTTTACTGCAATAGGCGCTCTGATTCAGACCGACCGATGGGTCGACGCGCCAATTAACCGCCTCAAATTGAGCGTCGCGCCGGCCCCAAAAAGAGGTGTGGGAGCCGCGCTCTGGTTTAAGTTTTAGGCGTTTGCCAGGGCGAGCGGATGTCGCGATTACTATGTTGGAAGGTCAATATCCCAAATGGCGAGACGCTATAAACGGGGAGGTAAGACATGAGAGGTGAGAAAAACCGGAAAGGCGGGGAGAAGGGAGAATGAGTCAGAAGCCAAAGGCACGATAGGGATTTTACCGATCTGGCGCCTCAGGGAAACCGCCTTTTCCTCTTCCGTCTTCCTTCTTCCTTTTTACTTCTTACCATCTTCGATAGGGACAGTACGAAGCCTATTTCAACGAGGTGAATCCATGAAGCCAAACACTCTTGCGCTCATCGCAACCATCCTGATGTCCATTGCCGCGCCGTCCGGTTCGCACGCCGCCCAACGGTCCACAGAGATGAACATCACCGTGATGACGCGTGGAGAAGTAGACCCTTCGACGATCGGGGCCGGAACGTACGCGTACGTCGCCTATAAATCGGATGGAATCAAAGGGGCAACGTGGGGCCTCATCAAACAAATCGACTCCGATGGTATCGTCATTGAATCCGAGTCCACGCCATCCGAAACGCGAAAAATAGCGATTGGCCACATTGACATTCTCGCTGTCGCTGAAGATCGACTCACCCTGGAAACGTGGCAAGAGGCAAGACTGGCCGCGGCGAAAATCACTGTCTTGACCCGTAAAGATCTCGACCTTTCGAAGCTCGCGACCGGATCGTATGCGCACGTTGTCTACACGTGGCGGGGCCTTAAGAGGACGGCATCCGGAAAGGTTCTGGAGATAGAATCGGGTGGCATTTTGATCGAGTCCGGGACCGAACCCCCCGAAACGTGGCCAATAGCGACTGCGGATATTGACACACTCGCTTTCTCTAAGACTTCACAGGCCCTGGAAAGGTGGCAGAGGTGGGCCGGAAAGCGGCATCGTCAGAATGTCGCGCTGGGACATAAATCCGTCGATGCTGGAGGAAGGGCTATACGTTCACGTCGTCTACACTTCCCGCGGCGAGCAGAGAACGGCAACCGGAAAGGTCGTTGACAGTTATGCCGATAGGATCGTGATTCAGTACTGGGTCGGAGGAAAGGCCACATGGGCACACCCGGAAAATCTGAAAGTCGCCTATAGCGACGTCGAGACTGTCATTGTTGCCAGGGATCGACGAGACCTCCAGACTTTGGGACGGGCGAGGACCTACTTCGGATACTCCAAAGAGCACAAGGTTGAGGGACGGCCCCGCATTGCCCTGAAGTTAATTTTCGGGACGGTATTTGGCGCCATTACGGCCGCACCCGTGGCCCTGAGTCACTTTCCCGAGGTTTATCGTGATGATCCCGGCCCTCCGTTAGAGGTTATTCCTGCCGCCATTCTTCACGCCGCCGCAACGGCCTGGGTCGTCAGCAAGGTGGATCCCCCCGCCCGATACGGACCTACATTTGCAGGGAGCCTGCTCGGGTGCGCTGTTGTTTCCTCTGCTGTTCTGCTAAGCGATCTGGATGGGTACCAGGGTCCCGCGGTGGCGTGGCTTGGGTACATTTCCGCAACGACTCTTGCAGCAACAATCGCGTCCGAGTTTTCCCGAGGGCCGCCCGATGCACCCGGTTTCACTATCGGCCTCGCGCCGCGGAGAGACGGTAGCCTATCCGCTGTCGCGGTGTATCGATTCTGACAGGCCTACGAAAGAGCGATTGGCACGCAATCCAGTCCGCAACCCTTGTAACGCGACGAGGTCATCGCGATTCAGACAGGACAAGGAGAACGTCGTGAGCGAACACTGTTACTTCATGTCAGCCGGAGAGTTGCGGGCGATTGTGGGAGACGATACGGACCATGGCGGAGGAAGAGACGAGCACAGCGGCGTCTGGTTTCTGACGTCAACAAAGGACCGGCATACGGCGGTGTCTCAGGGAAACGGAATTCTGTTGTTCGGACACCACAGGGGCACGCGGCCTTCGGTGCGGCGGGGGAACGACGTCTCGGTCGAACTTTTCAAAGAGGCGTGTGAGGCCAACAACCACGTGGAGACGCGGGGGACCTACCGCCTCGTCGCGCCGCACTACATCGACTACGAGATGACGGCCACCGCCCGGTCCGGGCACCGGTCGCAGGACCGCACGTCATTCAGCTGGTGCTGTTATGTAAATTCACCAACAGACAAGGGAATCCATTTTATAGAGAAGGGGCTGTGGACGTACTACTTCAATCCGGTTCACGGGCAGGGCGCAATGGTCTTTCCAACCGATCTGGACGTGGTTGAACGGGAGCCCTGGGGACAGGAGCCGGCTACGAAGTTTCTGGAAGGAGAGCGAAACTTCAGCCATTCCGATTCCGGACGTACGTTCGATTATCCGTTCTATTTCGGGATGATCCGAGGGATGATGTTCCAGATTATGGCGGACGATTACCCCGGCTTCCGGTTCTTCATCTCTCCATCGGGCGCGGGGCAATCGATCCTGCCCGGGCAGAACAGCCCGGCGTGGGATTTCGCGTGGGAGACGGGTGGACTCAGGGTGGATGAACCTGTAACGCTTCACGTCCGGGTGGTTTACAAGCGCCCCGAAAGAACCGAGGCGGTTCCCAACGGGTACGCGGCGGACCATGCATGGATGGAATTTCAGAGGTTCAGTGAGACGTTTCCGGTGCGCGGGATGGAGGAAAGGCGGTGAGAGGGGAGAAGGAAGAAGGAAGAGGGAAGAAGGCAGAAAAACCGTAAAGACGGGGAGAGGGGAGAGGGGAGAAAACAGGAAAGGTGGGGAGACGGGAGACGGGAGACGAAAGAGGGTAGAGAAAACCAGAGCGGAGATGTGAATCCAAGCACATCCGTTCCTTCTAAGCCGTGTGCACACGTACCTCCGGATCCAGCCTGCCAGACAGGGTATCGCGGGCAGCTTCAAGGTCGTACCGGGTTTGCAGATTCATCCAGAACTGGGCTTCCATTGAAAAGAATCGTCCCAGTCTCAAGGCCGTATCTGCAGTGATGCGCCGCTTCCCGTTTATGATTTCATTGATGCGACGTGGCGGCACATTGATTTCCTTTGCCAGGTGATATTGACTCATCTGCATTGGCTTGAGGAAATCCTCGAACAGGATCTCGCCGGGATGGATCGGCGGAAAGTCGCGCGTCGTCATCGATTCTCCCAAATGATAGTCGACGATCTCGACGTCGTAGGTATTCTGGTCACGCCACTCGAAACACACACGCCACTGATCGTTAATGCGAATGCTGCGCTGCCCTTGTCGTCCGGGCGGGCGGCTGTAGAAGTTGGGACGATGCCTCGCTTCGACCTCACGCTGATCACCTTAATCTGGCAAGAGCGCGGCGACTCGTCTATAGTGGACGATGAAATCACCGTGCGAAATGGTCAGTCGGGGATCAGCTCAATGTTGAGCCGGCAGCCGACGGCTTCAGCATATTTTCGCAGCGTCTCGATTTTGGGGGAATGCCGGCGGCTGGCGGACTCCAGGCGCGTGATCGCGGTTGCTTTCGTGCCCATCTTCTCTGCGACCTGCCCTTGCGTCAGACCAGCGCGTTTTCGCGCTTCCAATAGCTTGTCCAGCAATTCGAACTCTGGCCTTTGAGCCTCATACTCGGCGTTTGTTTCGGGATTTTCGAGTGCCTTTCTCTTGAGTTCTTCGTGACTGAGCATGGGTTCCCTCTCTTCTTTCGTGCTCTCAGCACAGGTTGGCCTTTGGATTTATCGGGATTGTTTTAAAAATCCCTCAATTCAGACAGCCGCTTTCTTGCCGTATCGCGTTCTTGCCTGGGTGTCCTTCGCGCTTTTTTCACAAAACTGTGAAGTATCACGATCTTTCTGTTGATGCTGGTGTCTTGCACACGGTCAGTCTTCGTACAAAAGAACACGCGACCGATCCCCTCTTTCGCCTTCATTCGGAGTTCAAACAAACCGTCCCCAAGAGCGCGCGTGTGTGGCATCCCAAGATGAGGACCGAATTTTTGCATCCTGTCGGTCAAGTTAAAATAACGCGCCTGAATGACTGGAGGAAAGCGCAGGATGTTTTGTTGCACTTTTTCGTTGTAGTATATGATTTTCCATTTCACTCGAAAAACATAACGAATTTGTTATATTTCGTCAATAGGCAAGTGAGGCAACAATCTCGGGCACAGCCTGCAATCTACGACTTCTCGAATGATCCCGAGTTTATCGGGGGAATGAACCGGCGGACCGGCTTAGGGGTTTACTTCCACCCATCTGGTTGCACCTGCCTGCCGCGTTGCGATTGCCGCAAGCAGGGTTGAGCAAATCGAAATCGCGATGAGGGAAATTACCGGATGCTTTCAACTGGTGATGCCATCGCGGGTTGCCCTATTGACCATTATCTGAACGACCCCCAGGGGCTTATATTGGTAGTTCGCTCGCATCTGACATTAGACCTTGCAGTAAAACTTCAACACAAAATGGGTACATGTTTAAGCTGGCTGTTTGCAAAAGGTATGGCATTGAAATCCCCCACCGCATCAGCCGTAGCCGGCCCTTCGGCAAGCTTGCTTCGACAAGCTCAGCACAAGCAGGGCAAGTCTCAGGGGACGGGCTCGCCCGATCATTGGCACTTTTGGGTTGCGGGCAAGCATTGCGAGGCCGCGCCAGGAGAACTAAGGATGAAACGCGCTCTTGACATTGACGATTGCATCAATGAGACCTGCCCCTGGTCCGGCAAGCCGGTGCAGGCCGATTCGCTCACCGAATATAACGGGCACGTCGTCGGGATGCCCAGCGGACGCTGCCTGCCGTCCCCCTTCGGGATGTAGACCCGGCGGATCGGGGCTGCTCGATACGATTTGCTTCTCACGGCTTCCGACAGTTCGCCTAACCACCGTTCTCGTCCATATGACTCGTTATCCTCGAACGTCTCTCCATCCACACCTGCCGCGCCGCCGTTGGCCTTGCAACAGCGGTTGGCCCAGTGCAGGACGTCCTCCCGATACACTTTGTCATAAACCGCGTAGAATCGGTAGTCGGGCGATTCCTTCGCTTTGGCATGTAACGTCCTCTGTAGCTTCCGAACCTTCTCCGGAGGTCTCAGGCTCATACCAATCTCCCGGCTCTCGCTCCTTTGACGCTGCCCTTGAACCAAGGCCCCTTTCCTCCCTGCCTGCAGCGCAGTGCGCTGCGCAGGCAGGCGCCGGCATTACCCGACATCATCGGTACTACGAGCCTCTCTCCGTCACCCCATACGGCCCGGCCTGTCCCTCGCGGGCTGCCTGTCTGCGTGCGACGCACAGGCAGGCCGGATGGTGCCCCCGCACCACCGCCTGGGGTTTCCCGCCTGCCTGTGACGAAGGCAGACAGGTGTTGCGGCGGATCTCCTTGTATATACATGCCGTCGCCAGTACCCCGGCGGGACCGTTGGATGCACGCGTTGCTGTCTTTTTCCAACGACGGCGGCCTTCCCCGGCCGTCAGGCGGGTCGGCTCCCGCATTAGCTTTTTCCGAGGCCTGCTCAGCGTTCACTGCTCGTTACGGCCTGCATACTCGCGGGGTCGCCTTGCGACCCTTTACACCGGAGGCGTCAGAGATTTCGTTACCTACGTCCCTGCTCCGGTTGCTACCGACTGAAGCAACCCTTGTCGGGTGGGACTCTCACCCACTGAAGATCCGCGCCTTTGCACGGCGCACTGACGGCTGAGAGCTGATCGCTGACAGCTGCATCATGCTACCAACCAATTACGTGTCGCTCGCTAATGCGAGAAGGTAAACGAAAAATCCTTAACCCCGAAGGCATTTATGATACGTTACGCTACAGTTCTGATCGCGATCACGCTTGTAATCATGTTCTGGCCTGGCCATTCGTTTGCGGCACAACGCGATGCGGGTGTCGATCCCGTAGGAAGCGCACCAACCGGGCCTACACTCGCCTCAATCGCCGCCGAAGACAGTACAGAAGTAGAGCAGACGGGGGACGAGAGCGGTGGGGAGCAACTATCCGACCAGTGGTCCCGCGAGATGGGCGTTCTTGTAATGACGCGTGCGGAATTGGACACCTTGAAGATTGTCAAGGGGTGGTTCGCGCACATCGTCTACGCGTCGGAAGGCGTCCGGGGAACCGCCGACGGCGAGATTATCGGCAAAGGCATGGATGGCATTGTCGTCAGATCCGGACCCTGGGAGAGGCGGGAAATCGTCTACGCGGTTATCGAGACACTCACCGTTGCGCCGGACCGGCGGACCCTTGAAAAATGGCGACGGGCCTGGGAGGCCGCTGATTACGTGACCGTCATGTACCGGGACGACCTCGACCCGTCGCAAATCGTGACGGGCTGGTATGCTCACGTGGTTTACACGACGGAAGGGAAGGAAGGCGCGGTAACAGGAGAGATTGTTGCCATGGACTCCGTTGGCGTCACAATCGAATACGCGCCTCCTGCCAGGCGGCGCGGGCTTGCAAGACGGAAAAGCCTGGAAATCGCGTTTGAGGAAATCGAAGTGATCGTTTTGGCAGAAGACCGCGACGCCGTGGAAGCGTGGCCCAAAACCAGCATGGCCGCAGGACTCGAAACCCCGAAAAAACCGAAGTACGAAATAGGCGCAAACCTCCTGTCAGCGCTAATCTTGTTTGATCAATCCGGTAACAACACAAGCGTGGTGAATGGTGGAGGCGGCCTGTCACGGCTTTCACCGTCATTTTATATCTCGTCCTTCCTTTTGCCTAAATTCACCTTCGATGTCGGAATGGGCTTCACTTACCGCTCCGCAAGCGGCGGGAGCAGTCGCACCACGCGGGTGCTACAAGGCGGATTTACATTCTTGTCCGGTCGGCCAGCTTCGAGTTCGCCCTATGGCCGGATTTTCGCCGTAACCTTTGGCGGAGACTATTCGAATTCTCGATTTGGCGCAGGGTTCGGCGCGGGAACTCGCCACGTTTTCCGAAACGGTATCGCTCTCAGGTACGAGATGCAGTACGTACGCTGGTTCGATAATAAGGTAAACCAGATCGAATTCCTCCTGAACGTCGGCGTTGTGCTCGGCGGCAGGTAGCCGTCACCGCTGGAGCGGGCCAGGCGGGAAGCGCCATCCCGCATCGTTCCCGGGCTCCCTTGGCCTCGACGGCTCGCACACGAAAACTCCGTCGAAATCCCGGATTGCGCACAATGGCCGTGTTCCGGCGTTCACCGTCAAATCCAGCCTAGATGTGGCTCGATATTACAAAGGTTCGGCATCGCAATCGATCTCTTAGAGAGAGTTAAAATGAGACGCTTTATTCTCGCAATACTCTGCGCACTTTGGGCGCTATGTGCCGGTTCTTCGGCCGGCGATGCATTCGCACAGGAACTGCCCGACCGCAGAGTGGGGTTCACCTTTCTCCTGTTGCCCACCGGCGCGCGGGACGAAGCGCTCGGCGCAACCGGCGTCGCATCGGTGGGAACCGCTTCGACCATGATGTACAATCCTGCCGGGCTCGCTTTCCTGCACAGGTTAGACGCGAATTATTCGTACATCAATTGGTATGGACGCACCAGGAAACACGTAGCGTGTATTGCCGGGAGGGCATCGAAGGCGGGAACGTTCGGAGTCTCATCGCAGAACTTCGGCTACGGAAGCAGCACGACCGCGGACGTTAAAGACTACGCCGTAACGGCCGCCTGGGGAGCGGAGCTGACCGACCGGTTTGCGCTGGGTTCCGCCGTCAAGTTGATCAGAGAATCGTACGGGGACGGGACCAGGAACGCTTTCGCCGTCGATCTCGGCGCATACTTCGCAACGGGATCACGCGGTGCAATCTTCGCGCTGGGCGCGCGAAACCTGAGCGGTGCGGTAATGGGCGAGCCCGATCACATCGTCGCTCCGAAGCAGATACGGGCGGGGGTGCTCATGGATCTGATTTCGACGATGGGTTTCGAGCCCTTCACGCATCGCCTCGACATTGCGGTTGACCTGACCAGACCTTTCTATCCCCACGGTCAAACCGCACTGAACACGGGTGTGGAGTATACCCGTATAACTTCATTGGCGCCGGGGTATTCACTTGCCATTTCGCTGCGAGCAGGACAAAAATCCGGTGTTCCCTTCGCGCTTGGTTTCGGATTCGAGATCACCATAGCAGGTGGCAGTGGAATCGCCGTGGATTACGCCAACAGGGGCTTTGGCGGGGCTGTGAGAGATCAAAGGATACACGTATTCAGCGTAGCACTGAATCTTTGATTGTAGAGCCAGTTCCAACGCCTCAAGGTCCGACGGCCAACACACGCAGATGGCCAATTCGATGATCTATGGAATTGTCGTATTCCCACGAATTGAGGAGGTTACGAAATGATGCGCGCCATCAGTATCGTCCTGATCGTGGCGATTGCGTTGCAAACAGTCGGATGCAGCACGTGGCGACCCCTGGTTCGCGCGACCAGGATCGCGGAGGATGACTGACAGTCATCGACGCGAGAACAGGTCCTGGGAAAACTCACCGAGGGTACACGTGTAAGGATAAGAATTCGCGACGGTTCCCGTGCGCCGATCAAGGGTCAAGTAATCGAGGGTATTGTAGAAAGGGTCGCTCTAACGTCGCTGACGGTAACCCATGTTTCGATTCTTGACCGCAGCAAAGCCATTGAGGAATTAACGCTGCAATATGCTGACATCGTCAGTATCGAATAACGTTCGGCTCGAAATCGTGGATTATCTGTTTTCTTCCTGGGCGTTGCATTCGGAACGATATTGGGTTTCTTGATTCCTGCTATTCAATTCGCTCAAGCGGATTGAGAAAACAACCCACCGGGACACCTGAAGTGCCGCCCGTTCTGTGGAATGCCAATCGCGACCACCCCGCGTTCCTCCGTCCGGGGTTTCCTCATCGTCGCGAAGGCTATCTCCCCTGCCGTCTGGTTTCAATTTTTAGACGCATTGCGTTCGCCGTATCTTGGCTTGCGTTCTTCCCGTACCTATGCATTTCATCCCCCATCGGCGGACAGACATGAGGTCGGCGAGCTTCCGGTTTCGGGGATCGAGTCGACTGAACTATGCGCGGCTCTCGCGGGGCGGCAGATGCTTTTCTTGTGTCTATATTGCCGGAGAAGGACGATGAGAAGGGCAGACAGGAATGTCTGCCCCACCTTCACACGTGCTTCCTCAACTGCTTGACAAGCCATTTTGCGGGGGTGGAGATAATTGATTCGCGAATAAAGCAACTGACCGTGACAATTCGTGAGTTAACCATGCTGCCCGGGGTCTCGCCCGGAACGGCAAACCCGAACGGGGTTTTCTGCGCAAGGCTCCAATCGCGAAACGACGGAAAGTACGATGCGCGCGCTTGACATTGCCGACTGCATCAATGATACCTGCCCCTGGTCCGGCAAGCCTCTCACCGTTCCCACGCGAGAAATCCCCTATCGTTGCACCGTCCTATGGTCCGAACAATCCCGTCAGACTGGGATCCGCTCCACGAGGATGCTGGGTGAGCGCCGACGCCTTTGATCGTAGATCCGGGTAGTGCGGGATGCGCGTGCCCGGCCAGGTACTTGGCACCCCGGCGAGATGTACGGGCACCCGACAGGGTGAATGACATGCGAGATTCTGCCGGGTATGTATATAAATACGGAAAAAGTAGACAAAAACGTAGAAAATTTTATGATTGCATGAAGAAGGCTTAATAGTTAAATTTCAAGTCCCGCGTTTCGCATTCCAGACGAACTCGCATTGTAATTCGTCGTTTAGAGTCTTACAGTGTGACTTCTACGCAAAATGCGTAGATAATTATTCATGCTGCTTGTTTAGTTGTAGGGTGTTGATGGTAAAGGGTCAAAGACAAGGCGAGTATTTTGTGCCCTTCGGGTGTGACGCGCCACCGTCTGGACCGTGGGATTTTTGCAATAAGGCCGCGGACGTGTAGGCGTTTGAGGCGGCGGCTGGTGGCATTGGCGTGCCGAGTGCGTTGCAGCAGGGATGCTGGATGTTGGAAGAGGTGTGTTCGGATGTCCTGGTTGCGGAAGCCCATCAGGGCGTGTTCGCCTTTCAACACAGCGGTAAACAGGGCGAGGTCGGCAGGGTCGGCGGGGTTGAAGCCCCGATAGGTACGTCCCTTGTGCCTGCGTGGCCGCGCCAGTGTGGTGAGGCTTTGATGTCCGGTAGCGGCGTCAGGGGCTGCGGACAGCGCCTGAAAGTAGCGTTGGTTGGCCGTCAACGAGATTTCCCGATAGCGGTAGAGGTTGGCCACGCCTTTGGCCATGGGATACCAGCCCATCACGCGTTGTCCTCGCCGTATGCCCCAGCGGCGGACCTTGAACTGCCTTGGATGGTTGATCACTGTTTCGACGCGTAGTACGCACCCGTGTTTGTCGTACATTTTAATCCAGTTCTCGCACATCCGGTGTTTGACTCTTGCGCCTTTGTGGCGTTTGTTTTTGAAGTCCGTGAGGACTTCGCCCTGAAAATTGCCGTGGAGTTTGCGGCCCAGGAAGGTCAAGATGTCCTGGGGAGAGAAGCACAGCACCGTGTGTCTGAGCAGGTTTTCATACAGCACCTTCAGGGCGTGGGGGCTTTGGAACATCACGTCGGTGGCGAACTCGGCCTGGTCAACGACCCAGTAGTAGTCCTTGCCCGAAAGCAGGTCGTTGAGCAGGGGGTTGACCTTGCGGGCGAACGCCGAGAGAATGCGCGGCCAATTCTTGCCCACAAAACGATCGGCAAAGCGTTGCGCCCGGTCCACATCGGCAATCCATAGAAAAGCGTTGTCTGATTTTTCATAGGCGATGCCGTGTTGCTCGAGCTTGCGCGCCAAGAACTCGTGGCCATTGAGACAGATCTGCACCACCAGCGGGAACCAGGACTGGATGCGGATATGCATCAACCCGAACTCCCGGTCAATCCAGTAAAAGTAGTAGCATAGGCATTTCCGTTGTGCGTTGATCAGGCGAGGCCTTCCTTCCCCTGGAACCAGCTTGAAACTCTGGCAGCCTTCCAGGGCCCGAAACACACAGACCAGGCCTTGCGTGATCCCATCGTGTTTTGCCAACCGTCGCGCTTCGTCCTCTTTCCTGATGGTGTTGCGTTGCAGATAGATGAACGGGCGCTCGTGCTTGTTTGCCATCGCCTCCGCGTGGGCTTTGATCGTATCGGAATGCGTCATCACAAAACGCTTGAAGTCCTTCAACAATAAACCCTGATTGCTGATGAACCGCTCCATCGCAGTTCCAAATCCCAGCGGCAGGTACCCTTTGAACAGAACCCGATCAAAACAGGATACCACTCCGGTGATTTTTTCACTACATTGGTCCACGAAGTCTTTCACGGCGTTCCTCCTTCCATTGATGGCGGTGGGTACCACCATCATAGGGGATGAATGCCGTTTTGCATACCCTAAAACTATCTGCTCTTGACTACCACCTATTTGGTTGCGGCTGAGCAAAGCGAAGCCGCGTTAGGGACTATCCCGCCACTTAAAGAGACCGTTGGTTCCCTGACCGGCCCGAGTCGAAAACCGACGGTGTTCCAGGAAGGCCTACACTCGTTTTGTCACATTAAATGCGGCGGTCCAGGAAAGAGCGCCCCGAGACACGAACCGGCGGCTCGAATTGCTCGTGACGGAAAACGACCGGGACGTCTGTACGAGGCTCCCGAACAAGATCAAGCGGAAGTCAAAAACATGGCACGCAGAAACGGCCCGGAGAGGTCTCCGGGCTTTCCAATCCTTCAACTCAATGCCCGTGAATCTGCGCGGCGCAACAAAAAGCCGCCTGATTCATGTCCAATTGAGGCAAAACCCATCTGACCATTCACCTATCGACGGACAAACCGAAGGTCGCGGAAGGCCGCTTTTCGGGACCGAGTGGGCAGCACTATGTCCGGCTCGTCGTCTGGAACACGCACGCGGCGGCGGCAGACCGCCATAAAATGAGGTTAAACATGATCTGCAGAGTCATATTGTCGGCGGCCGTCTTTGGCTTGCTCGGTTGCGTCGGATCGAGACAAGGCGTAAAACCTCCGACGCCCGAATCCAAGTCATCGTTTATTCCCGACGAACGATTAAGAGCGGTTGTTCGGGATTCACTTGGCAAGCGGGACGGTAAGCCGATCTCGGTGGCCGACATGGCAAGATTGACGCACCTGACAGCGCAGCGTGACAGTATCGTCTATCTGAACGGGCTCGAGCATGCGAAAAACCTGATGTCGCTGAATCTGGACGACAACGACATCATTGACCTGTCCCCCCTGTCCGGGCTGACGAATGTGAAAAGGCTGCGTCTTGAAGGCAACCGCATCAGCGATATAGAGCCTCTGTCCGAGTTGAAAACCCTCGAAAGGCTGTACCTGGGTGATAACGGCATCAGTGACGTATCGCCCGTGTCCGGGCTGACCAAACTGACACGGCTGCGTCTTGAGGGCAATGGCATCAGCGATATAGAGCCTCTGTCCTCACTGAAGAATTTGAAGGAACTGGATCTCGACAATAACGGGATCAGCGACCTGTCTCCGCTGTCCGGGCTGGCCAATCTGACAGGGCTGCGCCTCGAGGGCAACGGCATCAGTGACTTGAAGCCCTTGTCCGGGCTAAAAAACCTGAAAGAACTGGATCTTGACGGCAACGGGATCAGCGACCTGGAGCCTCTGTCGGGACTAACCAACCTGGCGGGGCTGCGTCTCGACAGCAACGGCATCAGTGACCTGAAGCCTCTGTCCGGGTTGAAGAATCTGAAAGAACTGGACCTGGATAGAAACGGCATCAGTGACCTCGCGCCGCTGTCGGGATTGACTAATCTGACACGGCTGTACGTTGACAGGAACGGCATCAGCGGCTTGGGGCCATTGTCTGGCTTAAAGCAACTGAAGAGGCTATATCTCGGACATAACGGTATAACAGACCTAACGCCCCTTTCCGGGCTGTCCAATCTCGGGCACCTGTACCTCAACAATAACGCCATCAGCGACGTAAAGTCTCTGCGTGGGCTGGTTAACCTGGAAACCCTGAATCTTGGCCAAAACCGCGTCATGGACATATCCGCCCTTACCGGGCTCAACAACCTGGAGAGGCTGTTTGTCCGCGGCAATCCCCTCTCAGGGGAGTCCATACAGACGCACATTCCTGAATTTCGAAAGCGGGGCGTGCGGGTGTCCTGGGAAGGTGCGAAGGCGGAATGACTGGAGGGGCGGGGCGGTGTTAGATGCGTAGGCCAGGGCGGCGTCAGGAAAGCGTACGAGTTTGGCGGCGCCCTTGTTACGTACGCATGCGTTTTGTCCGGTGGCGTTCCGACCGGTGAAGTTCAAAACCACGTTGGGCGCCGGCATCGATTCACCCGCGAATACGACAAGCCAATAGAGAAAGTGCAAAGTATGTCGAATCCAATTCCAAAGATTCTGATTGTAGAACACGACCCGACCCTGGCAAGGGATTTGGGGGAATGCCTGAAGAATATGGGATACACAATATCCGCGACGGTTGAGGGCTCGCGCGAGGCTGTCGAAATCGCCGCGAACGCCCGACCCGACCTGGCGCTGGTCAATCTCGGGCTTGTCGGGGACCAAACCGGTCCTGAAATCGCCAAACTGCTTGGCGGCCGGCACGATGTTCCCGTCGTGTACCTGACTGACACCACCCGGGGAGACCTGTTTGAACGCGCGCAGGTAACGAATCCGTACGGATACGTGCTTAAGCCTTTCGACGCTGGGCAACTCCACCTGAACATCCAGACCGCAGTCCTCCTGCACGAGAGGGAACACAAACACCGAGAGACTCGAATCGGTCTGGAACGAACCATCGGTGAATCGAAACATCATGCTGAACTCATGGAGACCGTCTTCAACAGCATGAGTGAGGGCGTGTTTGCCATCAACGAAGACGGTACGGTTCTATTTCATAATTCGAGCGGGCTACGCATCGCCGGCGACCATTCCCTGGAAAAAGATATCGCCAGGTGGCCCGAAAAATACGGGGTCTTTCAGCCCGACGGACAAACCATCCTGAGCGAGGATCTGAATCCGCTGGTGCTTGCCTTCAGAGGCGAGTCCACCGAAGAAACCGAGTTGCTGATTCGCAACGAGTTGAAGCCCGAGGGCGTCCACGTCAGCGTCAGCGCCAGACCCCTGTTGGCAAGAGCAGAATCTCCCGGTGGGGCCGTGGTCGTCATCCGTAACGTCACCAAGCTGAAGCAAGCAGAAGCCGAGTTGGAACCGACATTTGTGCAACTGCAGGAACAGGCGCAATTGATGGAGACCATTCTCAATAGCATAAGTGACGGCATCATCGTCGCGGATACCGCGGGGAAGTTCCTCTACGTTAACCCCGGTGCACGACAGATCTTCGGAATGGACATAAAGGACGGACTTCAGTACGAGTGTTCTGAAAAATACGGCGTGTACTATCCGGATAGGAAAACATCCATGAAGAAGGAGGACCTCCCGCTCATGCGGGCCATACTCCGCGGCGAATCCACGGATGAGGAGGATGTGTTCATACGGAACCAGAAAAAGCAGGACGGTGTCTACATCCGGATGAGCGGACGACCCCTTCTCGACAATATGGGCGAAATCAGAGGAGGCGTGGTTATCTTCCGCGATGTTACCGAGCGGGTGCTCGCCGAGGAGGCATTGGCGAGGGCGTTCGACCAGGGTCGGCTGGAGATGGTCGATACCATTCTCCACAACATCGGCAACGCAATGAACAGCGTCACGACGGGAATCGAGACCGTCCGCCGCAATTTGACTAATGACCGCGCCGGTCGCCGTCTCTTCGCACTCGCTTCCGCGATAAACGAGCGCCGGAACGATTGGGTCGACTACATCGCAAACGACCCGCAGGGTCGGAAGGTGATGCCGTTTATCATAAAGGTGGCGGAAGATTTTGGCCGTCGGAACGACGAACTGATGAAAACAGTTGGACGCGTCAGGGATCGTGCCAATCGTATCGCCGATATTATCCGCACACAAAAGGCCCTCGAGGGCTCCGATATGGATCGCAAGGATATCGACCTCTACGATGCACTCTCGGGAGCTTTCAGAGTGTTGAGAGATTCGCTCAACAAGAGGGGGATCCAGACCGCCGTCGACTGCGGGAACGCACCGCAGGAGATTCGCGTCCGTGAGAGCCAGTTTCACCAGATGCTGGTCAACCTGGTCAAGAATTCGATCGAAGCCATCGACGAACATGCCGTTTTGTTCGGACTACAGGAAGCGCCCCACATCAGGATAAGCGCCTGCGCCGCGGAAGGCTTCCTTAACCTTGAGGTAATCGACAACGGCATCGGTATCGAGAACAAAGACACCCGGATGCTTTTTACCGCAGGATTTACGACGAAAAAATCGGGGAGCGGTCTCGGCCTCCATTCGGCCGCCAACTTCGTCATTGCGTCCGGTGGACGAATCGAACCGTCCAGTGAAGGCAAGGGCAGTGGAACGACCATGTGCGTGATGCTGCCGCTTTCTGCAGTGGCCCCGCACGTGGAAGCAATATAGCCGCCATATAAACGGCCCCGTACGCTCATATCCGTCCTATGTCGAACGACTGCCCATTCCGGCCATTCCCACAGGATTGGGAGTTTGAAGACGATTTTCCACCGGGTTCTCCCGTGGAAGCGGTATTGGCGTGCGCACCCGGAGGTCTTCTTCCCCCGGATTCGAGTGGCTCCAGCACCGGCCGCTGGACAACGTTGGTTCGCAATCAGATTTGGAGACGGAAACCCCCCCCGTGGCGTTGCAAATAGCGACTTTAGTTGCAAAATGCTACATCCAGTGGACATATTCCGGTAGCGATTCTCATAAATCGTTTTCAAACAGCTATCTATGGCCTATTTGTCATCGTTGACACACCGTCATTGCGACGATCTTCGGCGACGCATTTTACAGCATTCGAAAGATTGGCCCGAAATCGCCGGTATATTCTAACTCCATAAATTTCATTAGTTTAGTCGTTTTCGGGAATAGTTGGCACAGATTGTGCATTAAACCACGAAGGGCAGGATGTGACATGAGTGTACCTTTTTCAGGTAACTTGTCAACCGGCAGGGGACGAAGGTGGTCGATGGAACCCTTTAATCATGGAAACAATCGCGTTCTGATCGTCGATGATCAGCCCGAGATACACGACGACTTTGTGGAAATGCTCTGTGCCAATATCGCGATACCCTCGGCTGACGATCTGGCGGCTGCGTTCGTGCGGGAGCAGAAAGGCAGTTATCTCCCGGAGTTCGAGTTGCTTCACGCGAGCAACGGGCAGGAAGCATTCGACATCATCCGGGCGGGAGGGGAATCGAATAAGCCTGTTGCCGTGGCATACATTGACATCAGAATGCCACCGGGAATCGACGGAATCGAGACTGTGCGCCGCGTGAGGGAAATCGATCGCGACATCGAAATCGTCATTATGACAGCGTACACCGATATGTCGTTGCCCGAAATCGTCTACGAAATGGATTTATTGCACAAACTGCTGTATATAAGAAAGCCTTTTACCCACGAGGAAATTCAGCAGATTACACTCTCCCTCGTGGGAAAGTGGAACGTCGAACAGGAGTTGGCGGAAAAAGGGCGACAACTCGCCGCCAGTCACGGCAGACTGGAAGCGGTGCTCAACGCGACCGGCGACGCCATTGTGATGCACGACGCTGCCGGACGCCTTGTTTTCGCCAACGAGATATTCGAGAAACTGATGGGTCTGCAGGGAATCGACATGGCGGGTATTCGGCCGGGCGATCTCGCGGCACGTTTCAAGAAGCGGTTTCGGAAACCCGACCTTAGCCACATGGAGAGCAGGTTTCTCCACGACGGCGGCGACGTGGTGGAAACAACCGGCGCCGGCGGGCTGCAGAAGCAACAGCTGTTCTACCGTTCAACCGCACCCGTGAGCGACGAACGGGGACATGTAATCGGCAACCTCGTCTTATATCGGGACGTGTCGCGGGAAATCGATGCCGCGCAAATGAAGGCCGAGGTACTACGCCTGCGCACCGAATTGGAAACGACTTATTCCTTTGCCGGGATGGTTGGCACCAGCAGAGGAATTCAGCGGGTGTACGCGCTTATGAAACAGGCCGCCGAAAGCGACATTACGGTGCTGATCCGGGGCGAAAGCGGCACCGGCAAGGAACTGGTGGCCAGGTCGTTTCACTTCAACAGTTCGCGAAAAAAGGGCCCGTTCGTGGCCCTCGATTGCGCCACCATACCCGAAACGCTCATGGAGAGCGAGTTATTCGGGCACGAAAAAGGAACTTTCACCGGCGCAACCACACGGAGAATCGGGGCCTTCGAGCGCGCGGACGGAGGCACGATTCTCATCGACGAAATCGGCGACCTGCCGTATGCCCTTCAGGGCAAGCTGTTGCGCATTCTGCAGGAGCGGGAAGTCCAGCGGATCGGTGGAACAGCCCCCATACCCGTCGACATCCGTGTGATCGCGGCAACCAACAAGGACCTGGACCGCGCCGTAAAGTCCGGCGAGTTCCGTGAAGATCTGTTCTATCGCGTTGCGGCCTTTCCCATTATGATTCCGCCGCTCAGGGACCGGCGAGAGGATATTCCCGTGCTTGCCGAACACTTCCTCGAGAAATACACGAAACGCCTTAACAAACCCATTAAAGGCATTTCCGGCGCCGCTCTGCGCCTGTTGCTACAGTTCGACTGGCCGGGAAACGTACGCGAACTGGAAAACGCCATCGAACGCGCCGTGCTGTTGGAGGCGTCATCGGTGATTCAGGCGAGCAATCTGCCGCCACAACTGTCTCCGGCCATTGCGTCCGGACGGGACCGCGCCGCGCCGACGGCGGTTCTTCCTCTCGCCGAGGTGGAACGACAGGCCCTGCTCCTCGCACTTGAAGCCTCTGGCGACAACGTTACGCGTGCCGCGCATGCGCTGGGCATCCATCGGGCGACTTTGCACCGCAAACTGAAGAAATACAATTTTGACAGAGATTGAACCCCAGCCGGCATCCGGGCTGGGAGGCCTCCTCACGATGCTGTCGTTGGCATCACCCCTTCGACACAGAATCTGGCTCTCTCCCCTCTCAGCCCGGTACCCTGCGCGTCTCCCGTTCCCCGCGCTTCCTTACAGGGACCGGGCAAAACCGCCCCTTACGACGTCGCTGTTGTCATTTCTCTTAAACACACGCCAAGTGTCGCAAATTGCGACACCTCTCACACGTTTTCTGACGGTCGATCCTACGGCTTTCTCGCCACGAAAAACATCCTGCCCGAACAATCAGGCGCACCCTCCAGGATCGCGCCCTTCCCGTCGAACGTCCGTATCTCTTCGAGACCAGCCCTCCGGAGCCGTTCCACGATGTCGCCTTCCGGGTACCAGCGCTGCAGAAGGGTAACGTCGGTCCGCTTCCAGCCTGTCCCCTCCGACTCGAACACGGTCATGTCCATCCTTCCGATCTTTTCCTCTTCATCCCTCGACGATCGCGCCACGCACACGTGATCGTCCTCCACAATTCCGAAGCTGCCGCGCCATCGTGACACGTAGGCCTCTTCCATGTTGAGGTCGAATTCGAAGTGTCCGCCGTCTTCCAGGACGGCGTGCACGTTTCGAAAAACCTGCTCCAGTTCGTCCAGGCTCATCACGTGGTTGAGGCTGTCGAAGGTTGAGAACACCGCCGAAAATTGACGGTTCAGGGAGATACTCCGGGCGTCCTGCACGAAGAACGCCACGTCCGGCGCGTTTCTCCTGGCAATCTCAATCATCCCCTCGGACCCATCCACGCCCGTGGTGGCGAATCCCTTATCGGTAAGCACAGCGGCAAGCTGTCCGGTACCGCAGCAAAGATCGAGAACGGCGCAGCCCGGCGGGAGATGTCGCAGGACCAGATGGTCGAGAATCGGGTATATTTTCTCTGCAAAATAACCCCAATGCCTGTTGTAGATGCCGGCAAAGGGGTCGTATGTGTCGAAACGTTCCATGCCGGATTTTCCTCTCGGCGATGCGGCCTTCTGATTGGGATTTATACCCAAGAGTCAATTCTTGCCCGGTTTATGCAAGTATTGAAATGCAGCAACAATCCGGGATTGTACCCATCTTGGTAGAAATAGAAAAGGCTCCGATGTAAATTGGATACGGTTAACTCGTGGAAGAAAACTGTATCCTCATACGAAAGGAGCCTATGATAAACAAAGTATCATCGAACGCCCGTGAAGTCAAGTGAAATACGGATGAAATTCGACTCGGCGCGGTGTTGCGGGTCTCGCCGTGGAATTGAACGCCGAAACCAGCGGAGCGTGCAACCGGAAGGACGCGGATTGGCCCGCTTTGTGCAGGAACGGGAGGAATCCAGGGCTGATCTACCCGGCTGGACCCATGTCCCGAAGGCTCTCGAGATCGGATACAGCTGCACCCAGGAACTCAGGCGTCCTGGGGTGGAGAAGACGGCCGCAGTCCCAGAAAAACCGGATCCCGCGGATACTCTTGACAATTGCCAGCAGCTTATTCTCCTCTGCCGACAGCGACGCGACCGGTTTTTCGATGGCCGCCTGGTAGGAAGATCGAAACGCGTCAACATATCCAGGTTCATAGTAATCCGAACCCGGTCTGGCCACGGCTTCGCCTTCCGACTGCCGCAGGTCGTGTACCGCCGTTCCGCAGCCGGCCGATTGGAAGTCATGGACGTTGGAGATTCGCAGGGATTTGCCGTTCTCCACGAGTACGTTGTGGAGTCCCGGTTCTCCCCACAGGAAGACGTTGCCGCCGCTTATCCTGACTTCGGGCGCCGGGTCCATGGCTGCCTGCAGCCTGTGCCACAGTTCAGGCAGGGTTGCCGCAAGGGAAGAAGCCAACACCGCGTCCCCAAATATCGCGTCTCGAACCGTCCCCTCCCAACATTCCAGGTCCCTCGTATTCTCCGACTGAAGCGCTTCCGGACATCGCTGACTGTGCGCGTGTGCCAGGGTCTCGCCCAGCAGGGAACCCAACTGCAGTCGCTGCGCCCGGGATGCGCCCCTGTAATAGCTGTCGCCCGTCTCGCCCGGTTCGCACGGGATCAACAGACATTCAAACGGAAGCGGTTCCCCGCCGCCGTCGTACCCCAGGGACTTGGACACGGGAACACCGGCGACGGTTTGCAGCGCACGTGTGGCGATGAACTCGGCCTTCAGACTGAAGCCGCGGGTTCGCCGGAATTGCATCTTGAGAAATACGCGACCGTGGGCGAGGGTCTCTACCTGAAAAATCTGGTTTGTGAAATTGCCATCCAGCCGTTCAATGGACCGGGACAAACTGAAACCGTGTTTCTCGAGGAGCGCATCAATCTGTACACGCGATACTTCCGGCTTATCGTGGAATAAAGCCCGGATATCCTTCATGCCGGCGATTTCCGATAACATTATGTATCCCGCCGCATAAGGCTATAACTCTGTGCGGTGGGCCCGATATCGGGTTGCGTCGCCAGAAAAAGCGCCATGGGTACGACGTCTTCAGGAGACTTCATCCACTCGCTCTCGATCTCCAGTACCGCGTCCATTTCGGTCCGTACCGGCCCGGGGATGAGTTCGTTTACGCTGATGTTGTGCTGCCAGAGTTCCTGTGCGAGAACACGCGTCAACATCCAGAGACCGGCTTTTGAACAACAATAGGCCGAACTTCCCGCGAATCCCCTGTGGCCCATGCCGGAACCGATGGTGATTATCTTGCCACCGCCGCGCTTTTTCATGGCCGGAATCGCCGCCCTGGCGCAATAGTACGCGCCGATCAGATTGGTGCGTATCGTTTCCTCCCAGGCTGCAGGTTCGCCGCCCTCAACGGCGCCGTGATCGAGATTCACCCCCGCATTGAGGACTGCGATGTCAATTCCGCCGAGTTCCGCTTCCGCAAAATCGAAAAGCCCCTGCACCGCCCCCTGTTGCCTTACGTCCGCTTGAATCGCGACCGCAGTCCCGCCCTCCCCTCGAATCTCCCGCACGGTTTCCTGGATTTCGGTTTCGGTCCGAGCCGCGCAACAGATCGATGCGCCCGCCCGGGCGTAGCCCAGTGCGATGGCCCGACCGATGCCGCGCCCGGCGCCCGTGACAACCGCTACTTTGCCTGCAAGCGTTTTGTCCATCGGTTCAGTCATAGATTAGCGTCCTCTCTGGCGTTTTCCGAAGCCGCTTCGTCGACCCTTCGACATTTCGACAAGCTCAGGACAGGGCTCAGAGAGCGGCTCGTGGCGTGTATCAGGGCGCCGGCTCGGTACCGAGCGGAACCCGGTTCACGTCCGATTTCTTCTTGCCTCCCATTCGCTTCGCAACAGACCGCACCACACCGTGTTCCTGAATTTACCTCTCACATACTGATCCTGGCGCAGCACGCCTTCACGGACCATTCCGAGCTTCTCCATGACCCGCAGAGAACCTGCATTTCTCTCATCGGCAGAAGCTTGAATGCGGTTCAAATCGGGATAGGTGGAAAACGACTCGTCGATCACGGCGCCAACGGCTTCCGTGGCCAACCCCTTTCCCCAATGGCGCCTGGCAACGCTATAACCTAATGTGCCGACGTGATTCTCAAAGTCAAACCGGATATTGGTTCCGCCGATAGCGGATCCGACGTGTTCAATCGCCCACGGCACGCGTTTCTTGGGATCTTGCAACAGTAGTCCCGCCAGGAAATTCTCGGCGTCGGCTCTCGTGTACGGCTGAGGAACCGGAAGGTATCGCGCCCAATCCGCATCGGATGCGTACGCCAGGACATCTTCAACATCCTTCAGGCTGTACGGCCTGAGTATCAATCGGTCTGTTTCGATAAGTTCCGGCAGCATTTCGAGATCCTTCGTTTATGCCCTAAAGTCCCGCCGGCTTGCAAAGGTTCACCCTTCGCTCGACCTACGGCCTCACTTTCGGCGCTTACACTGGGTTATTATACCTGCATATACAAATTCATGTTGAACGGAAAGTCTATGTCATATCATTTCAGAGGAAGTATTGCGATTCAGCTATCTTAACTTATCCTTGCCGCGTATACGTAACTACGATATATTAATTTTGACGCGCACGCTCAACAGCCCCAATCGGAAAGGGAATATCGGAATGGCAGAGGTGATTACATTTCCTGAAACAAAGGCTTTGGAAGACAAATTGCCTATAAATATCACCGCAGTAGATGAAATTTGTGACTCTTATAAAGTGCAAAACGAAAAGACTCAATATGTCAGAGCCGGTGTCAAACGCCTTTGCGAAGATATGCAGGAAATAAATAATGACATGGTCGAAATCCTGCGTTCCAAGTATGCTTTTTTTGCAGGAACTTTAGAAATAGTCGACATAGATTCTCTTGACGAAGATTCTTTCAATAGAATTGCGACTTATTTGGAATTTACTGAAAAAAGAGAAACAGACTATGTTGATTGGAAGAATAGGATAAGATCTGCAATAATGAAAATGAGGGCATGTAGAAAGAGATTTCCTGGAGCGGCAATAGAAATACGCAAATTCACAAAAATTGCAAACAAGACAATGAAAAACATGGATCACATCTTAAGTGTTTTAAGGGAAAGTCATTGGCGAATGAGCATTATCTATAACACACGACGAACTCATTCCCCGAAAATTCATAATTCAGCAAATGAAGCCTTAAAGGCATTGTGGGAATAAAGATATCGGGAATGAAACTCCCTCCAGTAAAATACTTTGAGGATCCAGACAGTCGTTCAAAAATAAGAAAACAATTCAAAAAACTCCCTCCACAAATACAAGAAGAAGTGCGCAGGATTTATCTTGAGGTAGAAAAAGGACATTTACCGAGAGGAAGAAGGCTTAAAAAGATAGATTTTTTTTATCAAGTTCGATTGAATAAGAATTTCAGGATGGCTTTCTCGATACTTAATGAGACGTTTAGACCTAAAATAAGCGAGTATTGGTGTTTGGTGAACAGAATTGCAGATTTGTGCGACGTTGTGGTTGAATGACGTATGTGTGTTGTCTATTGAGGTGCGCGGGAGGTCGTTTTGAGGTTTGTGGAGTGTAAGTTGGTGTGGTAAAGCGCAGCGTTAGGGGTGTGTTGTTGGTGTCTGGTTGTGGTGTAGGCGTATTTGTCCGTTACGTCGCCGTGGGCGTCGTGGATCCCGTGGTATGTGATGACGGTTCGTGCGGGTGTCATGTGAAGCCGGTGCGTTCGATGGTAGCCCAGGCGCTCAAGAGTCTATTCAGTGACGGCTGATAGCCGATGATGCGCACGGTGGTGCTTCGGGCGTGTCGCACGACACGACAGGGAAAAAGGATGATGTGTGAGAGGAAGGTCCGGAAGTCCATACGGATATAGTGTCGGCGGTGTTTTTTTCGATGCATCATCAAGGCAAACCACGCCTTGATGTTCCAGGCCAGCGCGGCGATGACCATGTAGGCCCAGTTGCTGATCAAGTCATACAAGGGCACGCGCAGGGCATTGACGCCGTTCTTGAGCTGTTCGATGACGTTTTCCTGGTCGCATCGTTTGTTGGCAGCAAAGACGACCTCGGCGGGCGTCAGGTCGTCGCGCGTGGTGATGTAGAAGAAATAGCGGATTTCGTCGAAGAGGGTCTGCTCACCTTTGGCCTTACTGATGTTTTTTCGCAGCGCCACAACGCGGTAGGGGCGTTTGCACTTGCCGGGCTGGTAGTCAAACTCGGCCACGTCTTCGAAGTTCAGCGCCAGCTTGAGGTAGCCCCGCGCCTTGACGATACGCTGCTTCTCATTGTCGCGCCGCTGCCTTTTCTGGGGCGCGTGAGGTCGGTGCAGGCGCTGCCAGTTGGCTTCGTCAAGGGCCTTGGCCCGTGTTCGTAAGGCGTCATTGCAGTCCATCCCGAAGATGAAATCGACGTCCTTTGCCCAGCGATCGAGGTGAGCCGTAAGCGAAAAGTCCGTGTCGCCGCGTAGGCACACGCGCTTGGCGTGGGGCTTCACCACCCGGATGGACGCATCGATCCAGGGGGCGGCCCCCTGGTGAGAAGACGCGTTGCCCGGACGGTTGACGATATACAGCACCTCTTTGGTATTGGCCAACGATACGATCAGGGGCGCATACCCCCACACGCCCTTGTAGGAGATGTCCATGCCGCCCTTCTTCTCCCCATACGTTGGGGCGCTTGTGCCATCCACGTCGATGTACGCTACCGAAGAAAGCAAACTGGCGGCCCGCGTGCGCCACAACTTAGACCGTACCGCGTTAATGCAGTCCATCAGCCCGATCACGTCAGCTTCCGTGAAGCGACGCGTAAAGTCGCCCGCAGTCGTCGGGTCCGGGATCAGCTTCGCGTTCAACGCATTCATGTAGGCCTCGTCGTGCCGCAAACGCTCGATGTCTTCCAGACGCGTGCCACCGCACATCACGTTGTAGGCAAGGTTCAACACGTGATCCGACTCATGATACGGCAGATGAACCTTCAACAACTTCAACTTCTCGTCTATCTCTTCGACCAATCCCAATTTGGTCACCAGACGATGCACGGCCGCAATGCCACCGCAGCTCATCGCTGCTGCTTGCGCGCTGACCTCGTAATGCACATAGGTGCTGCCAAACATCGGCTTGCCTTGTGCACAAAAACGACCGCCAAGCTTTTGCCGAGTACGTACCTTGCGCCCACAATTAACACTGTTCCTGCGGCTTTCTTTTACCGATATTCTCTTCACCGGAAAGACCCCCTTCGTTGGTGTATCAACAGACTGTCTGATACTTCTAACTCCAACTAAGATAAGTCTTTCCGGTACTTTTGTACATAAAAATCTCAAAAAACCCGCTTAATTAGAGTTTAGACCCCTTCACATGGGTCCACATAGTTCTATGGATACGTATATTGGACTGATATTGAAGCTTGGCGGAAAATGGAAAAGGCAGACGAAGAAAAACAAGCTTAATTCTACTTGACTTTCGGCGAAAACACGCCATCGTTGAATAGACCCCACATTCCTTCATACAAAGGAATTGTGGGGCTGTTTTTTTCTACGGAATGTAACAACAAAAACGAGCCAACTGATGTCGTTTCGATTGCCCACCCAAACGTTGGGGAGGATTTCCAATCACGCGCGGCGACGCTGGTTCTCGGTGAATTGTGGGGAGATACCGGAAATGTCAAACCCATCACTCAGCAAACTGGGCTTCAATAGCGCTGACCAGATCGGGCACGTGCTCGTCAAAGCCATGATTCAGCGCAAAGAAGAGGACGAAAAAGGGCTTTCGCTTCGACTCGTAATCCACCCTCGTCCAGAAATCGTCACCCATGGGCAACCGGTAGTTTTCAGCCATTTCTTCGGCGAAGGGCTTCCCGAACCTGCGGTAGAACGTTGCGAAATCAGCCGCAGGATCGCTCAGGCTGATGTCGCCGAATTCAATCACCCCGGCAATTTCCGATCGGGCCGCGTCGAGAAGTACGTTATTGGTACCAAAGTCCGAATGAGCGACGGTGTTCCGGTATGCGGCGGACGCGACTCTCGACAATGCTCTATCGAAGTAGCATTCAGCTTTCTTACGGGTATGACCTTGGAGACGCGGTGAAACGGCCGGCCACAACTCCCGCCAGAAATCGCCGCCGCCGAATGGAGCGGCATTGAGATCCCAGTGTTCAAATGCAACGGCGTGGAGACAGGACAGGAAATTTCCCAATGCTGCTGCCAGGTTCGATCTCTCACCCGTGCCCAGACTCCTGAATATCGCCTCGGAAAACTTGACACCCTCGATCTTTTCGTAGGCGATGAAGTTGCCGCCCGAATACCGAATTTCCGGGATCGGAAGAGGTGAATGCCTCTTGAACTACGGTAGAAAAGCCTGTTCAACGGCAAGCTGCGTATTCGAAGGGTCCCGAACGAAACGAAATATCCACTTCCCGTTTACCTCCAAGACGACATTCGTCCAGCCGCCATCCTCCCGCACCAGCGATGCGACCGGCTCATTCAGAATGTTCCGGACGATCGATTCGTAGGTAACCGTCGGAATGGGTGTTTCCAAATATCGATGTGGTAGACACCATTGTTCAGGCGGCTGTTGTCGATCGAATTTTCGGACCCGGAAATTCGAAAGTCACGAGGCAGATGCTATTGCTCCTCATTGAGGTATTGATTGAACCAGTTGAGCACGCTCTTGTAATAATCCCTGGTATCCTCAGCCGACCCCTCTTTCAAATGATGGCCTTCGCACTTATATTCTCGCATTTCCACTCGTTTGCCGAGTCGCCTGAGACCGAGGAATGTCTCCCTTGCATTCACCGATCCCCGCACATCGTGGCTTCCACATACAACCAACACCGGCGCTTCAACCTGGTCGAAAGCAAAGAGCGGCGAGTTCTTGATATAGGCATCTCGTTTTTCCCAGAGACTTCCGCCATTTCGCGCCTGCGGGCCCTCGCACCACTCCATTCCATTTACATCTACAAGGTAAGTGCTGGTCATGTTGATTCCGAACGGCGCGCTGGCAACCGCGGCGCGGAAAGCCTTTGTGAGCGTAACCAATGCCATGACGCCATAACCACCATAGCTGTGTCCACAGACACCGATTCGATTGTTGTCGGCAATACCCATTTCTATGGCGCGATTAACTGCAGGTAGTGTTACCCGTACGATTTGATCAATTGGGTTGTTGTCCTCCATAATCGAGTCCGGATATAGTGCAGCATAACCGGCGCTGGTGAGTAACTGCGCTTCCGAGAGATACCTATTGCTGTTTGAAAAATCGTTCCCAGGATAGATAGTTACAACCATGGGCAGACTGCCCTCCGCCAGAGCGTTATTGGGAAGGAAAAGCGCTGCCTCCTGCACACGACCATTCGCATCCTTGAACTCTATGGTTTTGCGCACCGGTTGAGCCACATCGCGACGCCAGGGATTGGTCTCAAGTAGTGTCGTTGTCTCTCCACAGTCGAGAGCGTACGCATTTACCGCTTCTCCGCCAGGAGCGAAAACGGTACGTTCGGATGCGACCAGAGTGAACTCATCAGGGCTTGAAAGTTGCGCGGGACAAACCCTGGTCATCTCGCCTGAAACAGAGTGGATGCGGACGATGTATTTCAAGTTTTCGCGTGTGTCAGTCGCATGGGCAAGAATATTGCCCCGATCATCCGTATGAAGTACTGATTCTCCGTACCGTTGTGCAATCGCATTTATCCTCAGATGATTGCCAGTCGAATCTTGGGAGAGTTGGCGGTTACGACCGTCCTCAATGGACAGGTGATACAAACTTCCTTTTTGGAGCCATACAAGGCGCCTGCCATCATCGGTCCACCACGGCATTTGACGGTTACCCCAGTACGAAGTGAATTTTGTCGCCATTGCAGGCTCAGTTGATCCGTCCGCAGGTGCGAGGTAGAGGTATAGAGGTTCTCCCTGGTTTCCACCGGTGACATAGGAAATCGTCTGGCAATCGGGCGACCACGAGAAACGGCAAGCATAAGTGTTGACCGGTACGTTCCGTGCGACCGTGTAAGGCTCGCGACCATCAAACGGGACGACATTCACATCGGCAATCAGGTGAGGGCGATCCACGGGAGATGAAATTTGATTGAGAAACGCGACGGCTTGCCCATCAGGAGCCATACGCAGGATTCCGGGCCTGAGACCGGGCGCAAACTCAGTGACAATGCCTGAGTTTACCTCCAAAACACCGACACACTTATCAATATCGGAATGTTCAAGGAACGAGCTATACTGATCTGAGGCTGGGCCATCCGGAGTGTAAGATCGCACAATGATGCCGCGGGTTTTAGTAGCGTCACGGGCATTCGGGACCAGCGGCACAATGATGCAGCGACCGTTGGGAGTCCATTGAGGAACGTCAAAGTTAAAAACCCAGGGAATCATAGCGTTGGATACAATTAACCTCAATGTGAAATAAATCAGGCGGCTTTCTGGAGCGCGTTGCAGATTTTACGGTATTGTTTTTCGGTGTGCTTGTTGCGTTGGAGGCGCAGGGTTAGACGCCCTTCGGGTCGCACGAGGTGTCCGGCTCGGTTGATGAGCTCGAACCGGAGAGTACGTATGGATTTGAGCGGCCATCGGTTGGTATTTTTCAAGGTGCGATTGCGTTTTGTGAGTCCGGTTTCGATTTGGAAGTTGACCAGGAGGTTGTGCGCGAGAATGACGAACTGTTGCCAGGCACTATTGGCGTGGTAATGGTGCGTGGGGATGGTATCGAAGCTAAGTCCGGTCTTGAGTTCGCCAATGGCTTTTTCGTGGGCACCACGGCCTGCCATGAAGCGCCAGAGCGCGCGCAACTTGAAGGGTAGATTGGTAGCCACCGCACTGTATTCGAAGGTGCCATCATCGGGATCGAACAGGTCCAACTGGTAGTTCTTTCGGGTTTGATGCATCACGCGTTTTCGAAAGATGGCAATGTTGAGGGTGCGTTTCCATTTTTTGACCGTCAGCGTTGACGTGAAGCCGTCGACGCCCTTCTCGATGCGCTGCCAGTTGCTGCATTGACGGATTTTGTGCTGTAAGTCCAGGCCTTTCCAGAAGGGTACCTTGATGGCATACGAGGCCTTGTTCTTGATGAGCGTGTTCACCACATCCTCTTTGAAAAAGGCGCCATCCATGCGGAATCGCAGAGTGTAGGCGTGTCCCAAGGTCTCTTTGATCTGGGAAAACACGTCCTTTAGAAACAGGATGGAGGCGCTGCCATCATTGACGTTGCCTGCCCGGTTGTGCACGCCCAGAAAATGACCACTGTCGGCCAGGTAGGCGGTGATCGGATAGTAACTGGGGACTTTGCGATGATGCGGATTATACCCGCGGCGGGCACCGCCGACGCGTTTTCCGGTGCACAAGACGGTGCCGTCCACGTCGATCGTCAATTTTCGGGCGCGCAACAGGTTGATCTTATGGGCAACCACGTCGGCGTTGAGGGCTTTCAGGGCGTTGAGACCCTTGTCGGAAAACCGTCTCAGAAACGTACTCACGCTGCGGGGGGTCGGTAGATCCGTCAGACCGCAAAACCGCTGCAGCAGGGGATCTCCTTTCAAGAAATCCAGATGCCGCAACCGACGGCCGCCTACCCACAGCAAACCCAACAGAACACGGCACAGGCTCACCACACCGAAATCGCCGCCAAAGCCCACACTGCCCAGGTGACGGCGCAACTGCCTGTTCCAATCCACGTTTCGCAAATATCGCATCAACAGTTCCAAACCCGCATACGAGGTGAGGCCTTCACCGGTGAATTCCATCTTCAAATTGTCGTTGACACGCGCGTGCAAATCCGCTTTCTTTCGTCTCACTGTACGTGGCCTTTCGTTTTGGGTTAAATGGGTCGTTTGTCGCTTCCCAATATACCAAAATGGAAGGCCTTTTCCTATTGAAAAATATAGACTTATTCGCATTCTCGCTTAGTCTTCAATACCCCGAAATTCATCAACATTATTTTCGCATTGAGGTTAACACTTCGCGTGTGTGTCTGTTCCATAATCCTACACAAGCGTGCGCATCCTGCGCTACGACGTATGCGGCAAGCGTTTGTCCGTCTGGCGATCGCCCTGCCCAGCTCATTTGCAGATCGGAAAACGGCTCCATGGACTCACCGGTTTCAACGTCTACCAGGACAATATATGCGCCGTTTGCTTGACTATTATTGGTTTCGTGTGTGACGCGACGCTTCCCCTGACTGAGTGTCACGGCGAGCAACCCGCCATCAGGCGAGATATCCCACGGGCAACGACGGGTAAACTGGTTGACGTTCAACAAGTCATCAACGGTGAATGGTCGTGACATACCTGTCTCCTTTGGTGTTTGCTGCTGTGGGTACCCGTTAAGGACGACCGATTGTTTGGGTTCTGATTTAACCAGATCATCCACTATGCCAGTGCATCTCTGAATATCGTCGAAGCAGCTCAGGGCAAGGTTAAGGACCTCAGGTTCAGGGAGCACCGTATGGTTTTCATTCTTCAGTGTAACAGACGAAAAGCTGGCAGCTATTCTCCGCTTCTGATAGTCATGTGCCAATTATCTCACTCCATATTGGTACGCAGGGCAAGAGCGGCAGACAGGAATGTCTGCCCCACCTTCACACACGATTCTTCGATGTCTGGAAAAGCCACTATGGTGGATGATGGTATCGCGTTAGCATCCACCTTTTTCTTTCCAAATGTCGACCGCATGCTGAAAGCCGATTTCGGGGCTGCTGAGGATTGGAATTGAGATCTCCGGGCACAATTTCGCCGCTCCGGCCATGGAGGCCTGCGCCAGTACGATGACGTCTCCTTCAGACGCGCGCTCCTTTAATTTACTGGCGATTTCACTGAAATACCCTTCATTGTCTCCCTCCTCGAGCCTGCTCCAGGCGTTGTCACAGAGAACCTCGATCAGTTCAACGCGTTTTTGACGCATACTAGCGACTTCAAGAATCAGGTTTCGGGTTGGAGCGAGCGTACTCTCAAGCGCGGCGGCAACAATGATTCGCGATCCGATTTCCACAGCTTTCGCGGCCATCGGACGATCGACCCGGACAATGACGCCGTCCGCTTTGTCATTTGCGCTTTCCGCACTTGCACCAATTGTAGAACACGTGCAGAGCACCACGGATGCGCCTTCCTCGATCGCGGAGCAGATGCGGCCCTGAATACGTCCATCCAGGTCTTGAGAAATCCCCTTTTCACGAGCCTCCGTCAAGAATCGCTCCTCCACAATGTGTCTGACGGGAAATTCCAGATCGGCTTCCTCAATAAGCCGATCAAAAGTATCGATCAGCACCGGTGTCGTGTGAAGAAGGGCCAGATGTGATTTCATGCAATGACTTCCTTTCGTTGATAGGTAACGTTCGCACGATTTGAAATTGCGACCTGGCAGAGAGTCACCTGGATCCGCCGCCAAACTGCATGTTTAAGGTGGATTCTAACAACTAAACCCATCAAACAGACTCACCTTTGGCAAATCCGGGAGCTTATTCGCACCTTTAATCAAATCCAGATGTTCTGTAGGTAATGACTCATAAAAGCAGGGCGCCAAATATAAATCACATAACGTCGGGAGCCCGCCTTTCAATAAATCTTCAGTTAAGACAATATCCGGTCGTTTTGAACCAGATAAATGCTCGACCATAGACACATATCCCATTATACCAAGCGGAAGTGTCACATTGAGTACGACCGTTTTATTACGTTCGAGCGGTAAAACCACTACGACATCGAAAATGTGATCAACTTTCCTATATAAACGGTCGACCCTTTCGAATCTCTCGCCACCGCGCCTGTGTTCGAACACGACCCCACAATAAATGGACGGATTTTCAACAAACCAAGAAGCCACCCTGACAACATCTTTCCCATAATCGAGTCCTGCCAGCAATTCTTTTGTTATGCGGAATTTCTGATATGCACCGTACAACATCTGCCTCTTAACAAACTCCGCATTAACCGGTTTCCGGTCTTTATCTCCGTACTCTGACAGGATCATTATGTCCGACCACCCATCCTTTGACAAGCCCAAGTCTTCCAACACATCTGTGATGTAACACTCTTTGACCGTCTGTTCAAAAAACCTGAAATACAAAGAACAGGCACTGCGATATATCTGCTTGAAAAAGGCCTTTTGGTCCATCATCCCATCGTCGATAGCCGAGAACAGTCTATTGTCACAATTTTCGCAAAACCCACGAAATGTCACACCGGAAGACCGATGGCCAGCAGATTCCAATTTAAAATTCGCATAAGACCAAAACATCGAATCATCAACATCCTTGCCATCGAAATTCCTCTTGTAGTCGCGCTTCAAAACATACACATGCCCATCTCGTGACAGATGCTTATTCAAATAATTCGCATCGCCTATAACATGATTTCGAACATTGCCATCAGCCTTACCACAGCACATACATGGCATCGTGATATAATATTTGGGATAGATCTCGATCTCCGTAAGGTGTTTAAGTAACTCTGTACATCGATCAACAGGACTCATCTTGCTGAGTTTCTCAGCATTTACCTTTAAATGAAGTTCATGTGCGCCTCTAAATTCGTGGTACACATCCAAAAAATCCTCGTTGACCCACTCCCGAAAATCCTTTGTTGCGTACATAGGTTCCGCCAACGTTCAATATTCAACTGCGGGTTTGCCGACTCGAGGAACGGCGACACCAACTAACAAGACGCTTTCTACGCGACGTTGCATAAAATAGATTTATTCGGCAATGAAGCTGGTGCATATATGCCCTCTATAAGCCAATAGCATAAGTGAATGTCGTGTGATTGGGGTAGAATTCCCTGCTCAACCGTGCTCGCATGAAGTGCATCCAATAGAATTGCCTGTGTGCCGGTTTGGGGATCCGCCGCCAGAGAGTTCTACGATGGCGACTCTGCTTTTCCTCAAGGCGCCGATGCCGCGACGGTCAACCAGACAGGCAGACCCGCGCGTGGATTCGTCCGCCAGTCCAGCAACGAATCGTCTGCATCGGCCGCCCCGTCCACACCCCGCCAGTATCCGGAATCCCGAGCCGGGCTTTCGATGACTTTCTTCAATACCAATCCAGCTTGCGCAAGCGGATTGAGCAGGTCCGCGAGGGTCCAATGATGCTCATACGAATCCTCTTCGGACCCTCGGAAAGGGCCGGTATCCCAGTAGGGTTTCGCCATTTCTACAGGTGCGACCTGTTCTTTCCACGGGCGCGTGAAGGGATGAATGTCGTAGAAGACGTATGCGCCTCCTGACTTCAGGATACGCGCGACCTCTGAGAATACGCCATAGAGATCGGCGATCCACACGAAAAAGCCGTTCGTCGAACACACCAGATCGAAGCTCGAATCGGACAGCGAATCGAGGCTGGCAGCGTCGGAACGCACGAAATCTATCGACAGACCCAGCGCGTCCGCACGGTCCGCCGCCCGTTTCAATCGTGCCTCGGAGATGTCCGTAGAAGTAACCCTGGCGCCCAGACCCGCCAGTGCATAGGCCGCCAGGTTGTCTCCGCTGCCGATCACACAGACCCGCTTGCCGCCCAGCGTTCCCATCATTTCCCGGATGGTCTCAAGCGCCCCTCCATCGAATCCCAGCTCGGGTTTCTGGCGGCACCTTCGCCAGAGGCCGTCGCGAATCAGACGTTCCTCCCAATCCGCGGCCATATCGTCCCATCGCCGGCGGTTGGCTTCGTGTATTTCGTTCATGGATACGTCCTCTTCAATTGTACCCGTCCTTGCTGTTCTCCACCGGAACAATTTTAATGTGCTGTGCGACAGTTTGGTGGGTAGCCACGGATCAGGTTCCCCCCAGAATGCGCTTCAGCAACTCAGGATGCAGTCTCCGCAATTCCAGAAGCCAGGCAGTCGTTCCCACCGGCTTCAGGCGAGCGGAACGCGGGATACGCAGCCGTTCCTGGAGGATGCCGCCTCGCCGCTCCAGTTCGTCAACGGTGAAAGATTCCGTGGCGAATTCATGGAAGAGATCCGGCTTCAGCGTCGCGATCCCCGAAAGATCGCGCGGATCCGGCCGCCCTATCGTATGACCTGCATAAACGGCCACCTTCGCACCCGGGACGAATCCCGGATCGTTTCCCTCCCACAGAAATTGCACGCCGTCAGGCAGGCTTCCCGGTGGAAGAAGCGATACCGTCCCCTCCGGGTCGATCGAAAAGGACTGCGTCGTTCTATCGAACGCGACTCTGCAGCCGATTTCTTCCATCGCTTCCCTCTGCAGGGCACCCTCAAGGGACTCGCCTTTCTCAACCGTGCCGCCGATGCAACTCATGCCAATTTCCAGAACAGCATCTGGCGCACGCTTCCACTTCTTTGGTTTCTGGAGTTCGAAGAGAAAGCCATTCTTCTCTCTCAGGATAATCGCAACACCAATGATTAATGAGTCTGACATTTCATCGTCGACCGGTGAGACGCGCCGCATCTCCTGACGTCGGGCGATGGGCGATAGGCTTACATCTTACCTTCGCTGATCAGTTCAATAGCAGAAGGACCAGTCTGTACCTTGTAATGTGTCCTAGTACCTATTGACTTCTAAACCTGCGCGTGCCTATAGTATGATGTCTCCCCTGAAGACGAAGGAGCCATCGGCATGCCAAAGAAATACGTTGTACGTCTGACGCCCGAAGAACGGGAGCGTCTGCAGGATCTGGTAAGCAAAGGCAAGACGCAAGCCTACCGAATAAGGCACGCTCACGTACTTCTCAAGGCCGATGCAGAGGGTCCGGCCTGGCTGGATCGGCAGATCACGGAGGCCTTTTCGTGCAATCGGTCTACGGTTGAGGGCATCCGGAAGCGTTTTGTGTTGGAGGGACTGGATTCGGCCCTTGAGCGAAAGAAGCGAGCCCATCCTCCCACGGAAAGAAAGCTTGATGGTGCTAAGGAAGCCCGATTGATCGCGTTGGCTTGCAGTGAACCACCAAAGGGACATAAGCGGTGGACGCTGAAGCTGCTGGCCGATGAGCTCGTGGCCCTGGAGATCATCGATAGCATCTCATACCGAACGGTGCAGCGGACGCTTAAAAAAACAAACTTAGGCCTCACCTGAGAACGTGCTGGGTGATTCCGCCCAAGCAAAACGCCGCGTTTGTCGCCGCGATGGAGGATATCTTGGACGTGTATCAGCGGCCGTACGACGCCAAGAGGCCCGTTGTCAATATGGACGAACACCCGGTCCAGTTGGTCAAGGAGACGCGTCTTCCGGTAGCAACACGTCCGGGCAAACCTGAACGCTACGACTACGAGTATGAACGTAACGGAACAGCCGTGAACTTCATGTTCACCGAACCGCTTTCGGGTTGGCGCAAGGTCCGTGTAAGAGAACGCAAGACCGCGGTGGACTGGGCCCAAGAGATCAAGGATCTCCTTGATACTCACTACCGTGAAGCCGAAACCGTCGTCTTGGTGTGTGATAACCTCAACACACACACGCCCGCGGCACTCTACAAGGCGTTCTCACCCGAAGAAGCGCGCCGTCTGGCCAAGCGTCTCGAAATCCACTACACGCCGAAACACGGGAGCTGGCTCAACATCGCCGAGATCGAACTCAGCGTCTTGAGCAACCAATGCTTGAAGGAACGCATCGCCGATATCGAATCACTCAAAGAGCAGACTTCCGCCTGGACCAATGATCGCAACAACAAAAGCAAGGCTGTCCATTGGCGGTTCACCACGGACGATGCTCGGATCAAACTGAGAAAACTGTATCCAGACTACGCCGCGCTTTAGCCGTCAAAGGGTACTAGTCCTTAAACAAGCGTGACCAGTGAAATTTTTCTGGTCCAAGAGACCGGAAAGGCCTACCGTTGTTGGAGATAGATGGATTGTGCTAGAAATCATCACTCCAACGCAGGAGACCTTTCCGGTGAAAAGAATATCGGTTGATGACAGCCGCAGGAACCGTGCTCGTCGCAAACGCAAAGTGGCCGCCCGCCACGGTCGAGCGGGGCATTGGCAGGCCCAGCGCCGGCCCATGTTCAGTCCTGGCAAAGTGCACTACGAGGTAGGCGCCTACACCGACGCGATGAGTTACGGAGGCATCGGCGCCGTGCATCGCCTGGTCACCAAGCTGGGTCTGCCCAAGCGCATCGACGCGTCACTGTCCTTGTTGAAGGTGCATCTGCCCTATCATGAGTCGGACCACGTACTAAACATCACATACAACGTGTTATGCGGCGGCGGCACGCGCCTGGAGGATATCGAGCGTTTGCGAAGTGACGGGGCCTACATGAATGCCCTGGGCGCCAAGTTGATTCCCGATCCGACCACGGCGGGTGACTTTTGCCGACGCTTCTCGGAACGGGACATCGTCGAACTGATGGCGTGCATCAACGCGGTGCGATCCTCCTTGTGGGCATCGCGTGGCCGCAAATTGCTTGGTGACATCACCTATATCGATGTGGACGGCACAAACGTGCCCACGTATGGCAAGCGCAAGAGGGGTATGGACATCTCTTACCAGGGCATCTGGGGCTACCATCCGCTGGTGATCTCACTTTCCAACACGAAGGAAGTGCTCTTCCTGGTCAACCGACCGGGGAATGTGCCCAGCCACACCGGTGCGGCACAGTGGATCGACGCGGCCATCGACCTGGTGCAGCCCCACGCCAAGCGCATCTGTGTGCGTGGCGACACCGACTTTTTCTTGACTCGACATCTTGATCGCTGGGCCAAAAGCGCGTCGACTTCATCTTCGGGATGGACGCCAACGCGGCGATGCGTTCCCGTGCCGAGGCCCTCGACGAGGCACAATGGCAGCCCCTGCAACGCAAACCCCGTTATCACACCGTGACCGACCAGAAGCGGAAGCGCAATCAGCCCCACGAGAAACAGCGCATCGTCCACAAGCGGGCCTACGCCAACCTGGTGCTGAACCACGAACACGTGGCCGAGTTCAACTACCAACCCACGCGCTGTAAACGTGGGTATCGCGTCGTGGTCCTGCGCAAGAACATCAGCAAAATGAAGGGCGACCTTGTCCTGTTCGACGAATGCCGTTATTTCTTCTATATCACGACACGCACGGACGTGACCCCCCAAGAGATCGTCGCCTGCGCCAACCAACGCTGCGATCAGGAGAACGTCATCGAGCAACTCAAAAACGGCGTCAACGCCTTGCGCGTGCCCCTGTATGACCTGGTCAGCAACTGGGCCTATATGGTCATCGCCGCCCTGGCCTGGAACCTCAAATCCTGGTTTGCCATGATGATGCACAGACACCGTGATCGACAGCAGTACGTCTGCATGGAATTCCGGCGCTTCATCCACAGCATTATCTTGATTCCCTGCCACGTCATCCAACGCGCGCGCACCACCACGTTACGGCTCATCGGCTATCAACCCACCCTCGATCGCCTCTTCAGCACCTGGCGTATCATTGAACGCACCGGATTTGGATAACACCAATGCAGCACCACCGATGACACACAAACGCGGCGCCATCCCCACACCCCTCAACGGACCGGTGTGTCCACCACGCGTCTCAACGCCACTTCGGATACTCAATTTACCATAGCGACCACGACAAACACGGCCCTAAAAACCATCCAAAACGCCAATTCCATATAAATCGACACCAACGCCTCAACACAAACACAAATCACTGTGGCGCACACGATACTCGCTTATTTTAGGACTAGTCTTATCCGAAAAGTAATCCTTGATGCGTTCCAAATGCTTTGGAAGCGTGTTGTTCGGTATACGATCCAATGGAAAGTATTCGATCCGGTCCGCCTCGTCGGTGAGCCGGACCGCGCCTCCCGTAACCCGGCAAAAGAAGGAAAATACAACCTCGTTTTTATCCGGTTTGCTGTAGATGCCGCTGAGATGGATTGGCACCGCTTTCAAACCCGTTTCTTCTTCAATTTCCCGCACGAGCGCATCCCATGGACTCTCGCCCGCCTCAACGCCGCCGCCAGGCAGATTCCACAGATCGAAATCGCGTCGGTGACACAGCAGGACGCGGTCCTCGTCATCGGTGATGATGCCAAAAACACCGATCGTAAACACGATCACGTTCCTTCCTTCGAATATCTTACAAACCCCATCTATTCGGCCGTCCCGGTTACGCACATCCCGTCGCCTCAGCCTGGAAAATACATCAGATGAAGTCCAGATACATGCGACTGGGTTGAATGCCCTTGTTGTTCTGGTATTTTGCACTCTTATAGGTCTCGAAGTCCCCTTCCAGAGTATGGTAGTAAATCTGGCAGATTTCCACGTTCGGATAGATCCGGACCGGCTGAGTGCAGAACATCTCCAGCGTCCAGTAGCCGGCGAACCCCACGTCGCCGAAACCCGCGGTAACGTGTACGAACAACCCCAGCCTGCCCACCGACGACCGCCCTTCGAGCATAGGGACATAGTTGTCCGTTCTGGTAAATTCCGCAGTTCTTCCGAGATAGAGCGTTTGGGGTTGCATCTCGAATCCGGCTTCCGGTATCCGAATGGACCGCGTACGATTCTTCTTTTTCATATCCAGAACGCCATCCTCGTACACGACGAGTTCATCGGCCAGTGAAAGATTGTAGCTGTTTGGATTGAGCCTGGCCCGATCGAATGGCTCGATAACGATGTCCTTTCCCATTCGTGCTTGAATCATCTTTCCCGATAAGATCATTATGTCGGTCCTTATATAATAAAAATAACAATATGCGCTAACGTTACGGGCAATCAAAATGGGACATCTCTCGTTGGAATTTACCAACGCATGCGTCGATGTCCAATGGTGTTGTTAGATTTTCCGATCGGCCCTCGTGCGGAATGCGTCCTGGTCGTCGGTTGGGGCCGATGCTCGCGCCCAACCGTGGATTCAGCCGAGCGATCTACATCTCATCTCTTCCTATCGCCATCAATCCCTCCAGGGGGGAGTGATAAACCGTCGAACCAGCTGGCGTTGATACGGCGAACAAGAGCTTGACAGGGTGGAGCAGACATTCCTGTCTGCTCACATACAACAATCCGAAACTTCTGAATCCCGTGTCTGGGCACGCAAGACGCGCCGCCGCCGCTGGAAAAAGGACGGCGCTATCTATTGGATCACCTTTAGCCTCGCTGACGCGATCCCCCGGGACAAACGCCGCGCCTTCCAGGAAGCGCGTAAGCTGTGGCTCAAGCGACACAACGAGTATTGGCACTATAAAAAAGGCTACGCGAACTTTTCTTCTGCCTGCGTTGCGGCAGATGGACAATGAGAAGGGCAGACAGGAATGTCTGCCCCACCTTCACACCCACTTCCTCAGCGGCCCGGCCAGCCATTATGCGGCGGTGGAGTTGATTGATTCGCGAATAAAGCAGCTAACCGTGACAATTCATGAGTTAATCAGGCTAAGTCACACCGGCAGCTTCCACCGCATTACAGTCCGGGCCGACGAGTGACTGACGCATTTTGCGGATAATTCGCCGGCGCATTATAGAGACTTGCAGTTTCGGTTGCGCCTGCCTGCCGTGCCGGCCACGGCGCAGGCAGGCCTGAGCATACCGAGGCCGTGCTGGTGGTGATCGAATGACGCCTTCCTTCTCTTAGACCCGCCGCACCGGCCAGTTCCCGCTTAACCAATAATCCATCCATCGATACGCCAAATACACCCGGGCAACCCTCAGCGCATCACCATGCGGGGGTTGCCCGGATACGTATGGAGCGTGCAGCGGCAATCGCTTTCCCTTTATGGACTCAAGCGCGTCTCTCCGCGCCGCGAAGTTCGCGATGCGACCCATCCGGGCGTCCTCTTCGAGGCCACGTCTCCTCAAGCCACGTCCAATACCGCCTGTGGGTTCCTGGCCGCGATCATCAGCAGTGTACAGGCGGCGCCGGATGGACGACGACGCGCCTGTTCCCAATCCTGCAGTGTTCGAACCGATACGCCCAGCAATTCGGCGAACTGAACCTGGGACAGACCGGCTTTCTTTCGAATTTATATGATATTCGGCACGTTGATCACCCTACCGTGCTCGCTTCGCTTGAGTTCTCGAAGCCCATCGAGAATCTCTCGGCCCACGTCTCGTTTAACCTCGTTCATTTCTGTCTATTCTCCTCCAGCCAGCCGACTGCGAAATCCACAACATCGCGCTGCGGCATGAGTTGGCAACTCGCAAGACCGACCCTGCCCCGACGCACCATTTTCCCCTTGTCCGACCGCAGAAAATCCTCACCTATGCGATCGAAATCCGAACTATCCGGTTCGACTTCCTCAAAGGTAGTCCATTTCCTTAAACCTGACGCAGAGATCGGAGCACCCTCCTGCACAATGCGCCTGGATGGAAAATTCGCCCGGTATTCCGCAAGGTGCATGGAGGTATTCACACCATGACTCACACCGAGAAGAAGGACAAGACCGTGCAAATCGTAGATTCTCGCAAGCGGCGAATGCTCGCCCATGCCGAAAGCCAGTGAATGATCGTCCACGATTTGCAATGCTTGAGGGCCGTATGCACAAAACGAGGCCTGCGGGTGCGAACTACGGAGAACCCCTCTCTGCTTGCGGAAGGTCTCCGCGATAATGCCCATACAGTGAGTTGGCGTGGACGCGTGATCAAAAGCCGGCATGTTCTCGCGTATAACCGGCCACCACGACTCGGGCACAGGAGGATTTTCCCACTTGCCCGGCTCACTTAATCCGGATGAGTGCGCAGGCATCACGAGCGTTCCGGTGGATCCCAGGACTCTCTGAAGAGCAGCGACGACCGCCACGGCTCCTCCGCACACCCATCCCATTGCGCTCAAGGATGAATGCGCCAATACGACCATCCCCGGTCTGACGCCAAGCGCGCGAAGGTCCGCCTGCAACGATTCAATCGTCGCAGGCGTTTCGGTCCTTTCAACGACCTTGCTTTCACTCATTTTTCGTATTCCATATATGCCACCTATTTCGCGGCGATCGCGACGATCTCTACGAGCGTGGCACCCTCCAGTTTGACCTCCACACAGGCGCGCTGGGGCCATTGATCCGGCCCGATCCAGGCGTCCCAGACCTCGTTGAGGATGGGTGTGTGAAGGTGGGGCAGACATTCCTGTCTGGGTGCGGTGACCTGCCCGCGCCGCGTTGGGCGCGGCAGGCAAGCACACACGCAGGCTGGTCAGGACGCGCCCGTCGAAGGCGCCTTCCATCTTCTCGCCACGCAACAAAAATCCTATATTGGGGCAGTCGAAACTGCTTCATTTGTGAGTTGCACGTTCCAGGGCGGTGTCTGTCCAGGCAACTCAAGGTCGTTCACGCTTTTTTCTCTACTTCGGATTTTAAACCTATGTCGCTGTTGACGTTCAAATTGCTTGCCGCCGTCATCCCCCTCCCGAAATTGGACGCGCGACCGGTTTCCCATTCGGCTACACGTAATTCTCCAACCACGACAACATCCTGTCGAGATATTCCACGTGCAGCGCCGGGTGTCCGTTCCTCCTGAACCCGTGAGACGACTTCGGAAAGCGCACCAACTCCACGGTCTTACCCTGTCGCTTCAGCGCGACGAAAAACTGCTCGGCCTGCTCGATCGGACAGCGGTAGTCCTCCTCGCCGTGCATCAGCAACACCGGCGTACGCACCTCCGATGCGTACGTCAGCGGCGACCGATTCACAAGCGCTTCCACGTTCTCCAGGACCGAACCTCCCCACTGATTCTCTCCGAACGACACCCCGATATCCGACGTCCCGTACATACTGTGCAAATTGATGCACGGAGCACCGATCACGGCCGCCTTGAACCGATGGTCGTGACCGACGATCCAACTGCTCATAAAACCGCCGTAACTGTATCCGTGAACCCCCAACCGGTCCGAATCCACGTAGGGCCGCTCGCACAGCAGGTCAACACCAGCCATCAGATCCAGGAAATCTTCTCCGCCCCAGTCCCCCAGCACCGCCTTCAGAAAATCCGGCCCGTATGACGACGACCCCCTTGGATTCACAGCCAGCACGATATACCCCGCGCCCGCCAGCATCTGATGCGTAACGTCGTACGAATCCGAAAAACGCCCGTTCGGGCCCCCGTGAATATCCAGCACCAACGGATATGACCTCGCATCATCGAAATCCCGGGGAAACATCACGCGCGCCTGAATCTTCTCGCCGCCCCGCTCGAACATCAGCTTCTCCACGCGCGCACCGGGGTAAGCCTCCAATAACCCCGCGTTCACGGCCGTCACGACGCGCTGACGCTTCGCGCCCACCTCCAGCATCGCCACGTCGCACGGACAGGCTGGGGAGGACATCAACATGGCGACGCACGCGCCGGCGTGATCAACCGACAGACCCGTAAGTTCCTGACCGCCTCCGTCCACAACTTCGATCCGTGGCGCAGACCCATCGAGATTCACCCGGCACAAGAACGATTCGCCTGCTCTATCACCGATGAAAAATATCCCACCCTTCGGCGTCCAGCACCGCGGCGCAAGAGGCTGCGCAACCGTATACACGTCACCCGCCACGCACGCCGGCTTCCCGGCTTCCTCGAGCACAAACAGCCACGATTGCCTTGAATCCCACACGTCCGCGTGGTGAGAACCCGCGGCCGCCAGCCGCTTTCCATCCGGCGACCACGCCACGGACTCCGCACGGCTCAGTCCCCGCGACCAGCAACGCGACGTCCCACCGGCCTTTTCCATCACATGGACCTCTGAACCCCGCACGAAATCGCGCCCCGGAACGCTGTCGGTCACAAATGCAATTCGGCTTCCGTCCGGAGACCACGCCGGCGCCTCGTGATTGCCCTCCCCATCCGTAATCCGTTCCGCCTCGCCGGTTACGGCATCCACCAGAAACAACTGCGAAAACGCGTCACCCCGCCAGCCGTCTCCATCATCGCGGTATCGCACGCGGCGGGCGACGCGGGTCCTCGGCATCGTCTCCTCATCGTGGTCTTCCGGCGCGCGGTCCGGATCCACTCGCGACACAACGACAAATTCCGAACCATCGGGCGACCACGCCATATCCTTCACCCCATCGGGAAGCGTCGTCACCTGTCTCGCGTCCCCTCCATCAACCTGCATCACCCAGACCTGCCTTTTATCATCCTCTCCCGAACGCAAAAAAGCCAGTGTCTTCCCGTCTGACGAGAGTCCGGGCGCCCCATCCCCCGGCCCTTCGGTCACATCGAATGGCGTACCGCCCTCAAGCGACTGCATGACGATCCTCGACTCCCGCTTCATCGTCTCTCTACTGATCTCCTGCCGCACAAAGACCAGGGCCGAACCGTCCGCCGCGATATGCACATCCGATACGCCGATCAGATCGTACGTTTGTCCCGGTTTAATTGACGACGACATATCCGTCTCCCAATATCATATCACTCTCCACCTGTGCGTCGGGACGTGTAGACCCGGCCGCCCTTGACGACCGCCACCGGTACCAGACTCCGCACGCCTGTCCGAACTTCCCCTCTCGAGTCCTCGAGGCGAAAGCCTCCTTCACGCAACTCAAGCACGACGGCATCACCGAACGCACCCTTCGCCAGCGTACCCACCTCACCCTTCATTCCGATGACCTCGGCAGGCACAGACGTCACACGCGAAATCGCCTCCTCCAACGACAGACCCAGGTGCAGAAATTTCGTCACCACGGACGCGAGATCGTAAACGGGCCCGTTTACATTGTAAATGTGCAGATCCGATGAAATCGTGGTTGGCAGGACATCCTGTGACTGCGCCGCCTCAACGACTTCCCACGAAAAAGACCCCGCGCCGTGTCCCACGTCGAACACAACACCCCGCTCAATCGCTTCCAGGACCGAATCGCGAACCCGACCCTCACCATTGAGAATCCCGCACGGAAAGTCGTGAAAGCAATGCGTTAGAATATCTCCGCCTTTCATCACCTTCAAGATATCGTCAATCGAATCGCACCACGCATCCTGCGGATGCACCATAATGGGCAATCCGACCGCATCTGCCGCTTCCCGTGCCCTGTGGAGAGGGAGCATTCCGGACCGCTCGCTGACAATTGTATGCCTCGTAAGCCGAACCTTCACACCCAGAACGACGTCGCGATGCCGCTCGATCATGCGGCATGCCTTATCCACATCCGCGTATTCGGGAATCTCAAACTCGCCGATCTCAGCTGTGAGCATACCCTGCGACGAGATATTCATCTGCGCCAGAATCCGCGTCTCACTCACATCGATCACGTATTTCCGGAAACCCGGAAAAATATCTGCGCCCGCGGATCCCGCGTCGACCACGGTCGTCGCCCCTCGAGCGAGACACGTGGGATCGGGTTCAATGCCGAAATGACTGACGCCGGCAAACACATGGACGTGAAGATCGATCAGGCCAGGCGTCACCACGCAACCCGTCGCGTCGATCACCTCGCGGGCGTCTCCACTTTCGAGACACTCGCCGACCGCGACAACCCTCCCTGCCGCGAACCCCACGTCCCGCGCGCCACTCAGGTTCTCCGCCGGATCGACCAGCGTCCCTCCCTTTATGAGCAGATCGTACTTCATACCAGACTCCATTCCCTTGAGAAACATCCGTACTCCGTCAGTCACCGGGCGTGTCCGAGCGACATCGACCCCTCAAGTCAAAACGTCCGGGACCCCGGAGTACGTGAATTCAAATGCCAACGCATCCCCCACAGGCGAATAACCTACTTTGGAATAGATGCTATTCGATGTCGGATTCGATAGGTCAGTATATAGGCTGCAGAACGAATAGCGATCCGAGAGCAGCTTCTTCGTCAGCGACCAGACGCACGAAGTCGCGTAGCCCCTGTTGCGATGCTCCGAAGGCGTGTACACCCCATTGATGTTGATCCCATTTCTGGTCGCATGGGACGTCTTCGCGATGGAAACCGGCCCACCGCAATCCCAGATGTACAGCTGTTCAGCCTGAATAAACCGCTCGGCGCCGCGAACGGCCGCTTCCAAATCTGCCGGTTCGCCGATCGCCTCCGAAAACTCGGCAATCCATTTCGCCATCAGAGGTTGATCGTCCATACCAGCCGGGCGCAAGAATCCATCGGAAAGAGGCACGTCGGCGACCTCTCTGATCTCAAATACACGCATGCTCATGGCCAGACTGGAAGATACGCCGCGTGCGTTTCCGGTCCGGAAGTCGGAAAATGCGCGAGCTTCCTCCGCCGGCCCGACCACACCAGGTATTGAGACCTCGTTTTCCCGCAAATGACGAATCAGGGGAACCACCGAACCCTCAATATTCGCATCGATTCTGCTCAGGATGAGTTTTCTTCCCTGCGTCCCGATAGCTACGCCAACTGCTCGACCGTGATCCAGGATACTCAATAGTAGTGGTGGTTCATTGCCGTAGCGTTGCGGATTCATGGCAAGCCCGTACATCAGGCCGAGCGGCAGATTATGCTCACTCTCTCGCGTTTCCAGGTACGCGGCAGAACGGGAAATAAAATCATCGGCGCAGTCGTGAGATAATATCTCAATCACCGTATTTCCCTTGTGCTCCGGAGGCGAACGTATGCTGGTTTGCGGACAACCTGGGAGGCGCCCCGTAAAGCCGAACTGCGTCGTGCCCGACAGAATGTGCTGGTCGTCTACGTATTTCGCGGCATCAGGGCAGGATCTGTCTGCTCTCCAGATCGATCCTCAATAGACGGGCGTCACGAAAGTGGATGGACGGCAGGCCGACCGATTCCGCGTTCCTCACGTTCTGGATTCGATCGTCGATGAACAGACACTCCCCCGGTTCGAAGCCGAGTACGTCGAGGACGTCCGGGAAGACCGTTGGATCCGATTTGGTCTTGCCCAATTCGTACGAGTAGAAACGCTCGTCGAATACGTCCAGAAACGCATGAATCGACCTGATGTAACGGACCCACTCGCGAACGTGGTCCGATAGCATGACAACGCGATGACTCCTGGCGACCTCGCGCAGAATGTCGAGCGATCCCTCGATCCGGACGTGGAAGTTATCCCTGAGCATTCGTTTGAGCGACTCCAGGTCCAGGTTCCAACCCGTTCGTTCCAGAATCCCGCCCAGGTAGGCATCCTCGGAAATTCTTCCTTCCAGGACCTGAATCAGAGGACCTCCCGCGAAACAATTCAATATACCGTCCACGGGTATGGATAGGCGCCGGGAAACCCGCCTTTCAATGCCGGGAAGCCCTGCGATGAAAACCTCTGATAGATCGAAGATGATGCAGCGAGGATGGCTCTGGTTTTTCATTCAGGAGGACTGAAAGGGTGTAGGCATTGTCTGAGGATAGGAGTCGATATTGAGAAAAATGCAGTACATTATTCCGCGGCCTTCCGCACTGGGGGGAATGGTGCGGAATTGCCATTGATGGAAGTGCCGCCGCATCAAAAATAGATCCGTCAAATCAGGAGTCTACCTCTGGATGATTTCATTTACAGGATTATGTCACCTGAGAACTCACAGTTTTTCGAGACGTTTCGCACGCTCGTCCAGCCATCGCTGAAAGGATCGCTGACTTTCACCGGATGGCCTGCCAAGAAGCAGCCCTTCCACACTAAGGTCCTCGTCCAAATCCGGCCAATGAAACCCTTCTCCGTTTCCTATTATTCTCCAGTTGTTTCGTTCTCTCGGCGTTCCGTGAACAAGCCGGGGATACCACGCCAATGGTATCGATATACTGCGCCCGTCGGCAAAATCGACAGTCAAAGTATCGTCTGTCACAACAATATCCTCGGCTTTGGCAACTATGCGTTCAGTCTGTAAAGAATCCATCCCACCCTCGCAGCAAAAGTTTCTTGTTGTCTGTTACCGCTTTCCGAATCCTTTTGATGTCAGCGCGACTAAACCCTCCGCTGCCTTGAAGTCGAACGGGCTTAAGCCAACATTTGGCTATCTTATTTTCGCTCTCGACATGAATATGAGGAGGTTCATCACGATCGCTCGAATAGAAGAAAAGCCGGTACGGTCCAACCCGACATACAGTAGGCATGGTAAAACGGATATGGCACATTCAAACGTGGTTTGAAAATTAGGCCTGAATCTTAGACGCCTGGTCTTGTACGTCGGATTTGTACCTTTACAGATCCTGACCAGACTGACCTTAGCAGCCCGTTGAAAAAGTCCATTCGGGCTGCGTCCGGCCCTTGTGGCCGAATTACTGCGTTGCGCTCCCTCCCCGAATCCCCGATTCGACGCGGTCGCACGCCTTGTCTTCGGCCACAATGACTCGGCCTCGCCTGCAGAGCGACTTTTTCAACGGACTGTTAGATCAAGGGACTTTCGCAAGAGTGAGTGGTTGGAACGCGTTAAAACCTGTACGGGAGCTCCCGGCTTTACCTTCGATAACGTAGAATAACCAGGAGAGTTTGTCAAGGGCAGTTGAGGAATTCGATCATTCCGCCCGGTTCATCCGCCTCGCCATGGAGCCAGCGAAGGCCGCCGGGCCAGCCCTGTTCGGCCATGGACAGAATAGCGTGATAGTAATCATTCAAACCGCTCACGGTGTAGTCGTACGAATGGTAATCGCGAACGCTGTATTTGGCGATTCCGGCTGCGGTGAACTGGGAAGGTTGCGCATACCAGGCTTCGGGCCCATGGTGCCGGATGACCAGTTCGGCGTCGTTCATCAGATCCCACGTCGTTGCCGGCCGGCCATCGTCTCTCCGATAGGCGACTCCCGAACTCGTGTCGATGGTCCCCCATATTCCGCGTCGAAATACTTCGACGATGACGTGTCCGCTGTATGCTGCATTAAGGTTAAAGATATTCACGATGCGGGAGGGAAAGCCGGCAACCTGATACAGCGCGCACCCCACTCGCGCCACATCGGTGCACCAATCCGAACCCCTGGCGATGATCTCCTCTTCCGTTCCACCGAATTTCAGATCCACAAACGCGACACACGACGCCTCCTGGACCAGACTTCGAGTAAGTTCAACGATCCGGGCAACCTGTGGCTCAGGATCGCCGGCTGGCAATTCAGCCTCGGAGAGCATCGTCTCAAGAACCGGTCGGGATCCCGCCACGTAGCCTGTGGTCAGGTCCGAGCAATCGCCATAGAGATATGTAGCGGTTTCCCGGCAAAGCCTGACCATGCTCGACACGATCTCGCGTTCGACGCTTCCTGCGGCGTGCGGGTCGTTTTCGAGCATCACCCGGTATGCCCTGCCGAAGGCCTTGGGTCCCTTAAATGGATCGAGGTCGATCAATGAACTGTACCATAATCCAGTTGCCGAAAAATCCCGGTCGCTACCGAGCCGGCTCCCAATTCCTGCGACCCTCCACGCGATGACCCGACGGCTTGCAGCGCGCCATTACGTTTAGGCGCTATCCTTTCCCGTTTAACCCGACCGGATCAATCTTGGCGCATTCATTCCTTGCCCGAAGGCAAAAAGCCTTGTCTCCCGAGTCGCGGGAGGAGACATGCTGTCGCCGTAGCTCCACATCACCTGCATGTCTTCGGGACCGGCCTGGTGATTGAATACGACTTTCACGTTATTGTGCGAAAAATCCGATCCCGCCGTAAGCGGCTCGCCGCGTTGCCAGGGCCCGGCGCCGTCTGTGGACCGCCAGACGTCGATCTCCCCACCGTCTTCCCGCGGCTGAGACGCCGTGGTCGGCGCGTAGACGGTCACCGACCCGTCTTCGATCACAATGCCGCCGTCGTCGTACATGTGATCTCCGACGGCGATATCGCTGAACCGCCACCCTTCGTAGGACAGGCGCGCGCATTTCCAATCGCTTACGTAGGTAAACGGATCCGCATCGATAAACAGGACAAAGGGCCGGCCGTCGGGACCCAATTGGATATCCTTCAGCCACACGCCCCGTTCGCCGCAGTCGTAAAGCTTCTCTGCTTGCGCCTCCGCTATCGGCAGGTCGTAGGGGGTCCCGTCACTTCGCCTCCAGGTCCTTCCGCCGTCATCGGAACAGGCATAATAGATGTGGTAGCGCCTCGCCCAGAGGTGCTTCGTCCGGATCTCCTCGCGGGTTCCGCCGCCGAGCCGCGACCAGGCAAGATGGATCTTGCGAGGGAAATCCTCGGTTTCGGCGATAGACACGGCGTAGACGTCGCTTCCTTCATATTCGACGATATCAACCGGCTCCTCCCACGTTTCTCCCTGGTTCGTCGATACGCGCGATCGCCATCCGCTGGATCTCTCGCGGTAGGACACGAATATCTCGCCGGGAAGGAGTTGGAAGGGCTGGGGATATGACGTGGTCGGATCGATGATCGTGGCGCACTCACGCCAGGCGTCAGTTGCGTAGGGCCTGTCCGAACGGAGAACCCGGGTGGGGTCGTTGTGTGCGCCGAAGAACACGTAGAGGAAGCCCGCGTCGTCCAGCGCCAGCGTGGGATTCCGGTGTGCGTCTCCGTCCGGGTTCGCGCCGAGAACAGTGGGCCTCGAGAACGCGCGCGCGGCGTGATCGTAGCTGCCGATCGCGGGCGCATTCCGCTCGTTTCCAAAAACGAAATACGTGGTACCGGCTTCAGGCGAATACACCGCCATCGGCCGGTGCCACGCGGAGTAGGTCGCCATGGGACCCGAATATACAAAGTCATTACCTGGCAGCACATTTACGGTTCCGCAGCGGTACCACACACCGCGGTAGTCGCTATCCATTCGCTCCACGTCCACCCGCACATCCTCTCAATTGCGGTTATCGACGATCTGGCCCATCGGAACGCCGGACGTACGCAGCCCAGTGTTGGCCTTTCCTGCCCTTGTGCTTCGTCGTTGGCGAGCGTTGCCGGCCGGGTTATATTGCATGAGTCAATAGCTGTGCTTCCGGCCGTCAGTTCCACCCCGCTGGCGCCGGCCTTCAGGTCCGCTACGCCTACGTTATGACCGATACCCAACTCCTCCAGGAATTCGAAGCCCTCGCCGAACGTCTGGACATCCCCGTCACCTACGCAAATCTCGAAGGCGGCGAAGGCGGCCTGTGCGTGGTACGGGGCAAGCACCGTATTATTCTGAACCGCAGCCCGGACGTCCGTACCCACATTGAGATCTTCGCCCGGGATTTCGCACGGCTTTCCCTGGACGACGTCTACATCCGGCCCCTTGTTCGCGAACGCATCGACGCGGTCAGATCCACGCAGGAATAATCACCCGGCGCTACCTCGCCAGCCGCTCATACGTACCGTATATTCTTTCCGAGCATGGCCACCGCCTCACCGGTAGCGACCATCGGCCGCAACGGCCGCGCCCAGAAAATGGACTCCTGGGGGGCATAAACCGTTTCGAGCACCGTGCCGAACGGATCGGTCACGTCGGCCACGGGGTCGCCCTTTTGCAGATGATCGTATAGCGCGGCCCGATACTCCACGAAACCGCCCCGGCCGGCGAGGAGCGACAGAAAGCCGTCCACCACAGTCTGACGCCGGGGCGTTTGCGCCCGGCCCTCGATAAACCCGAGGTGCTTGAAGAGATTTTCCACGCCCGCCACGCCCTTCCGTATACTGCCTTCATCCCATCCGTGGCAACCTCCCAGTTCCGGATCGATGGTGGGAATTCCTTCATCGGGCGCCGCGCGCGCCAGTTGTCCGTCCGGACCCCGGCAGTCCAGAATGTACCCGATGTCAAACACGCGGGCCATTTCCATACAAGCCCGGTGAATGCGTTTTCCCCGGTCCACCCGCACCCGGACCTCGTCGATCATGGGCCGAACGCCGCCCTGATGCAGATCGATACAATAGTCCGACTGTTTCACCGCGCGATGGAAGAGTCGATACGCCACCCGCTCGCTCGACGTGCCTTCCTTGCGACCCGGAAAGCACCGGTTCATCTTCTTTCCGTCCACGGGATTCAGAGACTCGCCCGCGTGAAAGGCATGAAAGTTCACAATCAGGGTTGCAATCACCCTGCCCCTGAGGACCGCCGGATCCAGCCGCTTCAGCACCCGCCTGATCACGGCGATGCCATTCAGTTCGTCTCCGTCGCTGGTCGCCTGTAGATACAGCGTACGCCCGGGCTCCACCCCGTTCACCAGCACAACGGGAAGGCGCACGGGAGAGTTATCCTGCATCTCTCCTGCCGTCAGATACCCGTCCTGCCGCTTTCCCGGTTCGGCCTCGAGGTGCTCCACCCTGAGAATATCGCCCATTCGGACCTCAACGCTGATAACCGAATTTCCTGATTCGCGCGTGCGGCGCGACCCCCGCAACCGGCGGCTTCTCCCAAATCACACAAACATCCGCGTTCCTTCAACCCTGCCTCCTCGACCGTCCTCCGGCCCACCAGTGTCCCGTCCCGGACAATTTATCGCCATTCGGCAATCTGTTTCCGGGACAGAACACAAGCTGAACCAATAATAAACATGCACGGTACCATCCACTTTTGTCAACAGAAAAGGGGCCATACGCGACCGCTTCGGATGGAACGATTTTTGTTTACATATTATTTATATTCTATATACTATATAATATGTGGACCGTTCTTGAACATCGACGGGTGGGAAAGCAGGCCGATTCCATTCCCAGGGAAAATCTCGTGCGTTACGAGACGTGGAAAGACATCGTAACTCTCTCCGGTCTCGAAGGCCTCAGGTACATCGTTGGGTTTTGTGACGAGGCGCGGCCGGGGAAGAAGAAGGGACGCCGGCAGTCCCGGCTGGGCGCCGGGTGTCGCGTCATCTACAGAGTCAAAAACCGGGAAATCCGCGTGAGGGCCATTCGCGGCAAATGATCGCGGGAAGCAGCGAGATGGGAACTCAGCACAAGGCGCCGAAGCATATGGCGGTATCCGTCGGCGAGTCCGTCCGTACGATCCGCGAGCTACAGAAGCTCAGCCAGAATGAACTCGCCAGGCGCACCGGCATTCCCCAGCCCACCATATCGGCCATTGAAAACGGCCGCATACGGCTTGGCGTGGAGCGCGCGAAGGTGCTGGCGAGAGCATTAATGTGCCATCCGGCTATCCTGGTCTTCCCCGGCTGGGAAATTAAACGGTCCGGCGGCGCCTGAGCCCCGAGTCTAAACTGTCGCCAAGGCTCCCCGGGCCTCACAGACAGTTTTTTCTGACGTTCCAGTATCTTCCGAAATCCTACCTTTCGAACAGAATTGCTATCTCCACTCACCTTGGGATTCAGACATACGACACGGTAACGTCTGAACCCCATCACGTAGTGTCCATCATCGTCTTTCCGATGGAGGTCTGCCATGAAGCGGATCATTGTAAAGGTCTTCGCCATTATTGGCGGCGTTGCCACCCTGGTCGTCATCGTACTCGCGGCAATCGCCATCGCGTTGGTGTACAAAGGTGAAGAGGAGGTACCGCGACTCACGATCCTGGAAGTAAACCTAGAACGGAACCTCCCCGAGTACGTACCGGGCAATCCGATTGCTGAAGTCCTGTTTCCCGATGCGATCACCGTCCGAGACCTGGTTGAAGCACTCCACCGGGCCGCGTCAGACGAGCGCGTCGTGGCGCTCCTGGCGAGGGTGGGCAACAGCGGTATGGGTCTCGCCCGGCTGCAGGAATTGCGAGACGCGGTACAGGTCTTCAGCGAAAGCGGCAAACCTGCGGTCGCCTACGCAGAGACATTCGGCGAACTCGGCCCGGGCAACGGTTCTTACTATCTCGCGTCGGCGTTCGACGAGATCTATCTCCAGCCTTCCGGAGACGTGGGTCTCACAGGTCTGATCGCCGAGACCCCATTCATTCGCGGGACACTGGAAAAACTGGGCATCATCCCCCGTATGGATCATCGGGAAGAGTACAAGAACGCGAAGAATTTCTACACCGAACGCCAGTACACACCCGCTCACAAGGAAGCCACGCAGACGGTGATGGAATCTCAATTCGATCAACTGGTCCGGGGAATCGCCGGGAAGCGCGGCCTTTCACCTGATGGGGTCCGCAACCTGTTCGACCAGGGACCGTTCCTCTCGAAAGAAGCGCTGGAGGCGGGGCTGGTCGACGGCCTGGCGTATCGAGACGAAGTGTACGAACGCATAAGGGAACAGGTGGACGCGGGGGCGACGTATCTGACCCTGAGCAAATACCTGAAACGGATTGAACCGCACGACGAACAGGGAAAAACCATCGCCCTGATCTACGGGGTCGGCGACGTGACGCGCGGCAAGAGCGATTTTGATCCCACCTCGGGCGCGACCACGATGGGATCGGATACGATTGCCAGGGCATTTCGGAATGCGGTTCGCAACGACCACGTCGAAGCGATCCTCTTCCGCGTCGACAGCCCGGGCGGCTCCTATGTGGCCTCGGACGTCATCTGGCGCGAAACCGTCCGGGCCCGTGAAGCGGGCAAACCGGTGGTGGTATCCATGGGCGACGTGGCAGGCTCCGGCGGATACTTCGTCGCCATGGCCGCAGATCGGATTGTGGCGCAGCCGGGCACGATCACCGGCTCCATTGGCGTCGTGGCGGGCAAGATGCTGACCTCCGGGATGTGGGAGAAAACCGGAATCTCGTGGGATGAGGTCCACACGAGCGCCCATTCCACCATGTGGACCGGCACCAGAGACTTCTCAGAGGAAGAATGGACAGAGTTTCAGGCCTGGCTGGATACAGTGTACGAGGATTTCACCGACAAGGTCGCCGAGGGGCGCTCGTTGCCGATAGAACGTGTGCTTGACATCGCCCGGGGGCGCATCTGGACCGGAGAGGACGCCAGGGAGTTGGGACTGGTTGATGAACTGGGTGGCTACCAAACGGCGTTAAAACTCATTCGCGAAGCGGCGCAGCTGTCACCCGATGCCGAACTCCGGCTCCAGGTCTTTCCCAGGGCGAAATCCCCGTGGGAATATCTCCTGGAACACGGTATCATCCGCAGCAGTGAACCCGCCATCGCTTCTGCATTCGGACAAACGATGGGTAAACTGCAACCGATCGTCACGCTCGCCCGCCGACTCGCTCTGATCCCGCCGCCCGGCGTGTTGACGATGCCGCAAATCGCACCTTTCAGGTAGTAATTTGCGCCGAGCGGCGAACTTTGGTCCCATTCGGTCGCTTCGAAAGGATCTCGCCGGAGGGGGAAAAAACAAATGGGTAACGGCGGATGATGGGTCGTGCTCCTGGCCCATACCGTCTCCCGGGCCGTGGCCGATTACCGGGCAACCCGCCTGTTCGGCGTGCCGACCATGTTAATCGCGCTGCTGAACAACCACGAGGTGCGCGGCGCCGATTACGGATCCCTGCGCGCATGCCGCACCAACGCCGCACCCCTGCCCGTGCGCGTTAAAACCGCGTTCGACGATCTCGTAGGCCGCGAAGTACTCATTGAAGGGTACGGGCTCACCGAAACCAGCCCCCTCACCCACGCCAACCCCCCGCACCGCGCGAAACCCGGTTCCATCGGCATCCCACTGCCGGACACACAGGCCAGGGTGATCCACCTGAAAACCGGCGCAGACCTTCCAGCGGACGAAGCCGGAGAACTGGTCATCCGCGGGCCCCAGGTGATGAAGGCTTACCGGAACCGCCCGGATGAGACGGCCCGGGCGATGGACGGCGGCTGGTTGCACACCGGCGACGTCGCTCGTATGGACAACGAGGGCTATTTCGCCATTGTGGACCGGCTCAAGGACCAGATCAACACTGCGGGTTTCAAAATCTGGCCCCGCGCGGTGGAATTCCGGGATGATTTGCCCATAACGGCCACGGGCAAGGTTCTTCGACGGCTCCTGCGCGACGAATCGAAATGACAAACGTTATAATATCCCGGGCCGCGTTGACTCAGGTTAGAAGATATGGGCTTTTCCGGTTTGATTAATGCCCAATCCAAATCAAAACTTAACTTGCAGATCCATCAGAATGCTCGCCTCAACTTCCTCCAGCGTGCGCGTCTTTCCCCGCCATTTCAACTTGCCGTCAACAATGTTTCGCTTCGCGTCTTCGACCCCTGCAACCTCGTAGTAATCGCCCCCGGTATTCGTCACATAAAAGAAGCCGATACAATCTGGCGTGGAATTCCTCACGACCTGGTCGTGCCCTTGGAATGGCGTGGCCGACAACTGTAGCAGAGCTTCTTCTCCCACTTGAAAATAGGGTTCACCGGAAGAAAGAAGAAAAGTTCTATCAGTAATCTTCCTACCCCTAGTTAGTTTTACCTGGATCGTGTCGAGGCCCGTACCTTTCAGATATTTAACAACCTGTATATCCACCTGAGTCCCATAGACGCAGGTCTCCTCTTCCTTCGAGACCGACAGCACCGTGCCAATCAAAACATTATCGGTCATCATCAGGTTCCACTGATAACGTCTCTCGGGATCCTCCCGAAACCGAATCCTCATTGCCGACGCCGTCCAGAAGAACCGTTCCACGGCGATTTCTCTTGGGCCTATCTGTATCCTCTTGCCAACGGGATTATGCCCCCTTTTCGGCAGGCTTTTGCGGATATGGTCATCCCCCAGAAAGGGGCTAAGGCTTCGTCCCTCGACTATGGCCTTGGCTTCCATCTCCCTGATCCACGACATCGCAGCCGAATCTTCCAGAGCTTTCTGAACCTGACACGAAACGCCAACAGGCACGACCACAATCCAAATCGCTAGAACCGTCAAAAGCAGCCGCTTTATCGTGCGTGTCAGGCACATCTTAAGAGACCTCTCGACAGTGTGAGCCGGTGCGGGCGGCTATTCCAGGCGCAATCTCGAACCGTTTCGACCTCGTCAGGCCGTATTTTTGCCGGCACCCTTTTTCTCTTTTTTACGCGTTTTGTTTTTCGTTTCACACGCGCGGCAGAGGGTAAACACGCGGCCCTCGAAACCGCGGATGACGCCGAGTATCCTGCCGCATAACCGGCAGCGTATCGGAGCCCCGGGGCCCATTGTGCACCGCCTTTCATCTTTTGTTCGAGACGTGGATCGATTCCAAATCCGCAGGCGACCCCGGACTCATCCGCCGCTAATATGTGATTCGATCCATTTCCGACATTGGAAGACGAAAGTTCGTCGCCAAAATTCCAGGAATGATCCCAATTATCCGTGGGTACAAAGAACGCAAAAGGGCTTGCCGTTCTTGCCGACAGGCCCCTGTCCGTTAAACGCGAGAAGATTGGTATATTGACTACGGAGAAAAGTCCAAATTAGATGCTTGTATTACTTTACATCGCCCTTATCAATCCGCGGCGTGCTGGCGAACAACCTATCCAATAACAACAAAGAAGAACCTCCAATCTGGATTGAAAGCAATATGTTCATTTCGATTCCATATCTCTTGTAAACCAGAACACAGACACCACCAATCATCATTCCTGCGAACGTCAGTATCCAATAAAACATGCTCTTCGCGTAGCCAGGTGCTTCCTTATGCAGCGTCTCCCGGATCCGGTACCACTTCAAACAATCAGCAAGTATTCCACCAACGCATCCCCAAACGAACGATTCGACACATTATCTACCATCTCCGTGCGAATTCCTGCGCGTCGGCAGCAAGTTCCCGGAATGACATCCGCCGCGATCTCGTCGTGTACAATATTCTGCGGGGTCTTGTTCTCCAATCGATAGATGTTCGCACTTCCGAATCGTGCAAATCAAGCTGTTCCGTTACGACGTCGGGGTTAACGCCTATCTCGTCCGCAATTCCCTCGACAGTCCTGAAAGCCCAACATTCGTCTGCCAGAGCCAGTTTGATTCGCTCCCACAACGCTGTGCGATCAACTTGCTGGTCGTTCGGCATCGCGAACTCTTCTTTCATCGCACTTCGATCCATCGTGCCCATAGATGACCAAATCAATCATTGTCACTCTCGCGCCCGCGGCATATTGAATATATCGGATCTGATGCCGACCTGCAACGGGTTTTCTTAAGACGTGGATTCAAAACGGCAGGCAAACGTAGACGGCGCGGGTAGGCTACAGGAACAGTTTGGGCCAACAGAGAGTGAATCTGTGCACCTTGTCCTATCGTTGCAGCCTTCAACGAACGATCACGCAGCCAACACCATCTTCAGCAACGCCATCCGAATGTATAGCCCGTTGTGCGCCTGCCGGAAATACGCCGCCCTGGGATCCGTGTCCACCGCGGGGTCGATCTCGTCCACGCGCGGCAGCGGGTGCATCACGCGGCCGTTATCGGACAGAGCCTCCATCACCTTCGTATCGATGATGTATCTCCCCCGCGCCGCTTCGTAGTCCCGCGTGCGATCGCCGAACCTTTCCCTCTGGATCCGTGTCTGATAGACCACGTCAACCTGGCGCACAACCTCGATCAGGTCGTCCCGTTCCTCGAAGTACACCCGGTTCCGGAGCAGGTATTCCTTGATATCGGCCTTCATGCGCACCATCTCGGGCGCCACGAAATACAGCTTGACGTCTTCGTACCGGGTGAGCAGATAGGCCAGCGAACGCACCGTGCGGCCGTTGGCGAGGTCACCCACCATAGCCACCGAAATCCCGTCCAGCCGACCGATCTCCTTCTGGATGGTATAGACGTCCAGCAGCGCCTGCGTAGGATGCTGGCCCGGGCCGTCGCCGGCGTTCAAAACCGGCACAGACGCCACCTCCGCCGCCCGCCGCGCGGATCCTCCCTCGTAGTGCCTGAGCACGATCACATCCGCGTATCCTTCCACAATTCGAATGGTGTCCTCGAGGGTCTCGCCCTTCGCCGCCGAGGAAAACTCCCGCGCCGACTCCGTCGTGACCACGCTCCCCCCCAGACGGATCATGGCAGACTCGAAAGAAAGCCGGGTGCGGGTACTGGGTTCGTAAAACAGCGTGGCCATGATCCGGCGGTTCAGTATACTGGAGCCGTAGAGGCTTACAACCTCCTCCATCTCCTTGGTCACCGCGAAAATTTCCGTCAGCAGTTCCCGGTTGAATTGCTGCGCCTCGACCACGTGGAACAGGCTGTCCATCGAGTATCCTCCCTCAGAAGCTGTATTAAAACCCCCAGCGGTCTTCGCGCGGCTGCAAAGACGTCGGCCGGCGTGGGTCAAATCCACCCGTATCTTTAGATACAGTCGGCTTCGCCCGCCTGGACCGACACCTTTTCGCTCGCGCTCGGGAACTCACCGGGATTTTTAAAACAGCTTCTCACAACAAAAAAGCCCCCCTGCAGGGGAGCGGAAATACAGCAACCGGGGAGCCGGAAAAATTGATTTTGTATAGAAGAGATCCCCATTTAAAAAGCAAATATAGTCCGGCCGCACCTGGTTGGCAAGCGGAAAATTCGGGAGCGGATTCAGCGGTGGCCGCTTCGGATTTGTTGGTCGCCGCCGGCTCGCGGAATCGTTGCCGTCGCGATGACGTGCGGGCACCGGCCCGAAATTCTGCCAAAAAGATATTGACCGTACTGCGGAACTCCGATATATTTGTGTTCGCCGTGTTCGTGTTTTTTCAGGAAGGCACAACGCGGTACCGCTACCCGATGGTTCACCTGTGAACGCAGAATCCGACAGACCGTCAATCGCCCGGGCTCGCCGCAACGTTATCCGGCCCGGGTTTTTGTGTGTCCTGATTCCACGCCCGCACCCGGGAGCGGAGTTCAGGTCTCCCGGAATCGATTCTCGCCAATCTAACTGACCCCGTCTATCCACCGCGTCTGGGAGAAACAGAATGGTTCAGGCAACACCACCTGCCGATGTAGAGCGCTCGACGTCACCGCTTGCCAGGTATCTCTCCGAATCCGCCGGCGGCGGCAATCCCACGGATCCCGGTTTTGTCGCCTACCTCGCGTCACTCGAACAGATTCACGCAATCTCGCCGCGAGTCGCCGCATCCATCGTTTCCGAACTGGAGGACCAGCGCGGCAACCTGAAGATGATCGCCAGCGAGAACTACTGCTCGCTGGCCGTACAGCTCGCACAGGGCAATCTCTTCACCGACAAGTATGCCGAAGGCGTGCCGGACCGCCGCTTCTACGCCGGCTGTGACAACGTCGACGACATCGAAAAACATGCCGCTTCCCTCGCTCGCGGCCTCTTCGGGGCGGACCACGCGTACGTACAGCCTCATTCCGGCGCCGACGCCAACCTTGTCGCCTTCTGGGCCATCCTTTCCGCCCGCATTCAGGCGCCGTTTATGGAACAGACGGGAAAGACCGATCTCACGGCCCTTTCCGACGCCGAGTGGCGGGAACTCCGAACCGCGCTGGGTAACCAGAAATTGCTCGGCCTGGATTACTACTCCGGCGGCCATCTCACCCACGGATACCGGCACAACGTATCCGCCAAAATGTTCCACGCCGAATCCTACAGTGTCGACCCCGAGACCAGGCTTATCGATTACGACCGTGTCCGCAGCCAGGCGAAGGCGTTCAAACCGCTGATTCTCCTCGCGGGGTACAGCGCGTACACCCGTAGAATCAACTTCCGCATATTCAGGGAAATCGCCGACGAAATCGGCGCCGTTTTCGTGGTTGACATGGCGCACTTCGCAGGTCTCGTGGCCGGTAAAGTATTCACTGGCGACGACGACCCGGTGGCCCACGCCGACGTTGTGACCACCACGACCCACAAGACCCTCAGGGGGCCTCGAGGCGGCATGGTTCTCTGCAAGGCGGAATATGCGGAACACGTGGACCGGGGGTGCCCAATGGTGCTGGGCGGTCCTCTGCCGCACGCCATTGCGGCCAAGGCCGTTGCCCTTCAGGAGGCCGGTGCGGACCCATTCAGAAGTTACGCACGCCGCATTGTGCAAAACGCCGCGGCCCTGGCCGAAGCCTGCGTCGAAGAGGGTCTCACCGTACTCACCGGCGGCACCGACAACCACATGCTGCTCATCGACGTGACGCCGATGGATCTCACCGGCAGGCAGGCGGAATCCGTGCTGCGAAACGCCCGGATCACCCTCAACCGCAACGCACTGCCCTTCGATACGAACGGCGCATGGTACACCAGCGGCCTCCGGCTCGGAACACCCGCCCTCACGACGCTGGGCATGGGTGCGGAAGAGATGCGGAGAATCGCCGCCGCTCTACGCCTTGTGCTCTTCAACACACGGCCCGTCCGGATCAAAAAAGGCAGGCATGCCGGGAAGTCCAGCAAGGCGCGTTCCCGGACCCGTCCGGAGGCGCTCGAAGAAGCCCGCGCGGAGGTGGTCGATCTGCTCAACCGATATCCGGCTTACCCGGAACTGGACCTGGAATACATGAAACAGGTGCTGCAATAGCAGGCCGCTTCCGGCTCGGGGACTCCCGGTCCAACTTCCCGCTGTCAGGAGATGACCGCTTCCATCGCCGCATCGTGAAACTCCGGCCGCAGCCTCCGTATCCCCTGATTCTCCCGGGTAGGATGCACCCGGTTTGTCAGGAGTACCACTCCAACGTCCCGTTCGGGATCCACCCAAACGGAGGTGCCTGTAAATCCGGTGTGTCCGAACGATCGGGCCGAAAAGCGCCTGCCCGCGGAACTTCCAGCTTTCGATACCGTGTCCCAACCCAGCGCGCGGGTACTGCCGGGCGCCAATCCCGCCCGTGACGTAAATCGGCGGATGGCATTTCCGGAAAAAACCCACGTTCCCTCATGTTTCCCTCCGTTCAGGATCACCCTCAAAAAACAACCCAGATCGACCGCCGTCCCGAAGAGCCCCGCGTGCGGCGCCACGCCGCCCATCGCCCAGGCATTTCCATCGTGTACCTGCCCATGAATCAGCCCCCTGCGTTGCTCGGCCTGAAACTCCGTTGGCGGAATCCTTCCCAGTAGTTCGCGCCCCGGCAGATACATCGTCTCCGCCATCCCCAGCGGACCAAAGACGTATCGCCGAGCCAGTTCCTCAAGCGGCGCTCCACCCACGCGCTCGACGGCCGCCCCCAACAACAGAAAGCTCAAATCGCTATAAATCGTCCTGGTCCCCGGCGGGTACGCCAGCGGCGTCCTGCACGCGGCCGCCAGCACCGCCTCCTTGCCCTGGCAGGTTTCAAAAAAACGCTGGTGCGCCGGCAATCCCGCGCAGTGCGCGAGAAGAAGCCTGATCGTCACCCCGTCCCTCCCGTCCCCCCGGAACGCCGGCACGTACTCACCCACCCGCTCATCCAGATCCAGGCCGGGTTGAAGCGCCATGCAGATTGACGTTGTCACAACCACCTTCGTCAACGACGCGAGGTCGTAGAGGTCATTCTCGCTGACTTCCGGAGCGTCCGGCTCGTACGTGTGCCGTCCCGCCACCCAGCAGGCGACACCGCCTCCGCCCCGCACCAACAGGCCCACCGCGCCAGGCGTACTCCTCTCCCGAACGTGACGCTCCAGCACCTCCCCGGCCCGCCCGAACCGCTGCGGATCAAGACCGGTTCGCCAGTCAGATCGTTCCGCATCCATGTCGCCTGGTTAACCTCCGGATTGCGACGGTCGTCGGCCGAATTCAGGCAATCTATTTCCGGGACAGAACACTAGCCTTGACCTTCCCCATCCTTCTGCATATCTTCAGCGGTGCGAGATTCCGGGTTTATCCAACGGCACGCGGCCCGGACACCCAACGGGAGGGCGCCGCCTGCACACCGTGCCGCAACGAACCCATCGTATGGGTCTCCACTTTCGGGAGGGTATTCCATGCGTGAAATCCGGAATTACGTTGTGTTCATCACCGCCCCCAGCGAAGAAGAAGCCGCCGGAATCGGCCGCGTCCTGGTTGAAGAACGCCTGGCCGCATGCGCAAACATCACCGGACGTATCCGGTCCATCTACCGCTGGCAGGACGCCATTGAAGACGAAGCCGAATCCCTCATGATCCTCAAAACGTCACAGGCCAGCCTCGATGCTCTCATCGCCCGGGCGAACGAATTACACAGTTACGACGTGCCTGAGATCATTGCTCTTCCCATCCAACAGGGGTACCCGCCCTACCTGAATTGGATCGCCGAGAACGCCTGAACGACGTCTCCGATCCGGCCATGAGCGTTGCCGGGCACCTTCAATCGCCCATTCGAATTCAGACAGGGCCTAGTGTCCTGTCCCAAAAATATCTAACCATTCTTCCGCCGATTCATCCCGTCTCGCAGCGTTGCCTTCGCTCGCCGAACTTACGCAGGTCGCCTGCGCTCTGGCGCCTTGCGAGCCGGGCGACTCGACGGCCGAATTTAGGCAACCTATTTCTGGGACAGAACACTAGCCCTAAAATAAGCGAGTATCGTGTGCGCCACAGTGATTTGTGTTTGTGTTGAGGCGTTGGTGTCGATTTATATGGAATTGGCGTTTTGGATGGTTTTTAGGGCCGTGTTTGTCGTGGTCGCTATGGTAAATTGAGTATCCGAAGTGGCGTTGAGACGCGTGGTGGACACACCGGTCCGTTGAGGGGTGTGGGGATGGCGCCGCGTTTGTGTGTCATCGGTGGTGCTGCATTGGTGTTATCCAAATCCGGTGCGTTCAATGATACGCCAGGTGCTGAAGAGGCGATCGAGGGTGGGTTGATAGCCGATGAGCCGTAACGTGGTGGTGCGCGCGCGTTGGATGACGTGGCAGGGAATCAAGATAATGCTGTGGATGAAGCGCCGGAATTCCATGCAGACGTACTGCTGTCGATCACGGTGTCTGTGCATCATCATGGCAAACCAGGATTTGAGGTTCCAGGCCAGGGCGGCGATGACCATATAGGCCCAGTTGCTGACCAGGTCATACAGGGGCACGCGCAAGGCGTTGACGCCGTTTTTGAGTTGCTCGATGACGTTCTCCTGATCGCAGCGTTGGTTGGCGCAGGCGACGATCTCTTGGGGGGTCACGTCCGTGCGTGTCGTGATATAGAAGAAATAACGGCATTCGTCGAACAGGACAAGGTCGCCCTTCATTTTGCTGATGTTCTTGCGCAGGACCACGACGCGATACCCACGTTTACAGCGCGTGGGTTGGTAGTTGAACTCGGCCACGTGTTCGTGGTTCAGCACCAGGTTGGCGTAGGCCCGCTTGTGGACGATGCGCTGTTTCTCGTGGGGCTGATTGCGCTTCCGCTTCTGGTCGGTCACGGTGTGATAACGGGGTTTGCGTTGCAGGGGCTGCCATTGTGCCTCGTCGAGGGCCTCGGCACGGGAACGCATCGCCGCGTTGGCGTCCATCCCGAAGATGAAGTCGACGCTTTTGGCCCAGCGATCAAGATGTCGAGTCAAGAAAAAGTCGGTGTCGCCACGCACACAGATGCGCTTGGCGTGGGGCTGCACCAGGTCGATGGCCGCGTCGATCCACTGTGCCGCACCGGTGTGGCTGGGCACATTCCCCGGTCGGTTGACCAGGAAGAGCACTTCCTTCGTGTTGGAAAGTGAGATCACCAGCGGATGGTAGCCCCAGATGCCCTGGTAAGAGATGTCCATACCCCTCTTGCGCTTGCCATACGTGGGCACGTTTGTGCCGTCCACATCGATATAGGTGATGTCACCAAGCAATTTGCGGCCACGCGATGCCCACAAGGAGGATCGCACCGCGTTGATGCACGCCATCAGTTCGACGATGTCCCGTTCCGAGAAGCGTCGGCAAAAGTCACCCGCCGTGGTCGGATCGGGAATCAACTTGGCGCCCAGGGCATTCATGTAGGCCCCGTCACTTCGCAAACGCTCGATATCCTCCAAGCGCGTGCCGCCGCATAACACGTTGTATGTGATGTTTAGTACGTGGTCCGACTCATGATAGGGCAGATGCACCTTCAACAAGGACAGTGACGCGTCGATGCGCTTGGGCAGACCCAGCTTGGTGACCAGGCGATGCACGGCGCCGATGCCTCCGTAACTCATCGCGTCGGTGTAGGCGCCTACCTCGTAGTGCACTTTGCCAGGACTGAACATGGGCCGGCGCTGGGCCTGCCAATGCCCCGCTCGACCGTGGCGGGCGGCCACTTTGCGTTTGCGACGAGCACGGTTCCTGCGGCTGTCATCAACCGATATTCTTTTCACCGGAAAGGTCTCCTGCGTTGGAGTGATGATTTCTAGCACAATCCATCTATCTCCAACAACGGTAGGCCTTTCCGGTCTCTTGGACCAGAAAAATTTCACTGGTCACGCTTGTTTAAGGACTAGCGACGATCTTCGCCGGGCGCCAACAGGAAGGATCCTCAATGGCCGGTCACCCGCAATACGCCATAGGCATCGACCTGGGCGGCGGAAGCATCAAGGGGGCACTCGTTTCCGCCGACGGCCTCATCGAAGCCAAAGCCCGCTATCCTACGGACGTCGGGAGCGGCGAACACGGCGTGGCGGACCGGATCGCGGAACTCTTCGCATCTCTGCTCGACCGGAACGGCCTGTTGAAAGGCGACATTGCGGGCGTCGGTATCGGCGTGCCCGGCGTGACCACGGCGGAGGGCGACGTCATCATCGCTCCGAATCTCCACTGGCGCCACGTCCCGTTCAAGCGGATGCTCGAGGACCGGATCAGACTGCGCGTTGAGATCGACAACGACGCCAGCGTTGCCGCAATGGGAGAAGCCCACCTGGGGGCGGGCCAGGGCCGCGAGTCCCTTTTCCTCATCACTCTGGGCACGGGCATTGGTGGCGGACTGGTTTTGAACGGCGGCATTCACCACGGCGCCTCTTTCGCCGCAGGTGAAATCGGGCACATGTGCATGGACCCGGACGGCCCTGTCTGCGGGTGCGGCAAAACAGGATGCCTGGAAGCCCTCACCGCCGGCCCCGCGATGGTCCGTTACGTTCGCGGCCGCCTTTCGGAAGCGCCGTCTTCATCTTTCACCCGCACCCTCACTCCGGAATCCATCTGCAGGGCCGCGGAAAAAGGCGACGGCCTCGCCTGTGAAACCGTCGCCCGCGTCGCGCGCTATCTCGGGGTCGCCATCGCAAATATCATCAACGTCATCAGCCCGGACGTGATCGCCATCGGCGGCGGAATCGCCGCGGCCGGCCGTGTTCTTCTCGACCCCATCGTTGCCGCCGCTCGTGAATACACGCTGGAAGGGATGTTCGATCACACCCGGATTCTGCCAGCCGAACTGGGCAACGACGCCGGCGTCCTGGGCGCGTCGCGCCTGGTCCTGAAGTAGCGGGCCAATCGGACAAAGGAGAATCCCCGATCAACGGGGCGCCTGAGCCAGCCGCCGCTATTCCCAGGCCAGATCCTTCAACACGGCTTTCAGATATGCGATGTCCTGCTGCGCGTACCACTCCCGGTCGCCCGGCCTCGGGGCTTCAATGCAGAGCGGGCCGCTGAATCCGGCGTGCTTCAACGCCAGGAGATACTCCCGGTGGTTGATAATCCCGTCGCTCAACCCCACGGCGTTCCGTCCGTTTCCCGCGGGCATCGAGTTCTTCAGATGCACCATGAACAGCTTCTCCCCCAGCGTGGAAACGGTCTCTCCGATTGACGGACAGGACGGGAAGTACACCATGTTCCCGTAGTCCAGGTTCGCCCCCACGGACGGTGAGCCGATCATATCCAGGAGTTTCATCGTGGGCGCCGGCAGATCGTGTACATAGCCCATGTGGATCTCGAACGCCAGCCTGAATCCGATCTCTTCGGCCACCGCGCCGAGTTCCTTAAACCCCTCCCCCGCCCACGAGTAGTGATGTGCCGACGCGGCGCCGGACCCATGCATATGATGCGCCGACCCCGCATTGGGGTCCGAACTGCGCAGCGTCCCGGCCATTATATTGCAAACGGTGAGCTCCAGTCGCTCGCTCGCGAGGCGGTAAAACCGGACCCCTTCCGCCACCTGCCCCCTGCGAAGGCCGACATCTTCCTGCATCAGCTCCAACCCGGGGCCCCCGAACAGCACGTGCTTCAATCCCGACGCTTCCGCGGCCGCGGCGATCGTATCGAGGTACTGTTCCGGCGTCTCCTCTTCACCCCTGCGGTTCCTGCGGAACTCTATTCCGTCGTACCCCCAGCCCACTGCTTTACGGCACATCTCCGGGACCGTCTGCCCCTGTTCGCAGTAATTCACGTGCATAATAACCGGTAACGACATTCATATTCCCTTTCCGTTGAAGAAACACGCGGTATATCGTTTGCCTCACCCATAGACGGTGGCTAAAATGCCAACGAATGCCCCGAAAGTCAACCGCAACCACCAACCGTTAAGGAGAACTTTCCATGGCAGGCTGGTTCTATCTTTTTGTCGCCATCGTCCTCGAAGTCATTGGCACGACCTGTATGAAGCTCTCCGACGGATTCGCCCGTCTGTTGCCCTCGATCGGTGTTGCTGTCTTCTACCTGGCCTCCCTCTCCGGCCCGCATCTCTCGAGTTCGACGCACTGATGCGCGACTGTGCGGACTCACGGGGTCTGCCCGGCGTTACACGCGGTTGGATCGGCGGATTCCGGTCGGACATCGAAAATTTTCACGAATATCATAAAAAAGAGTTGACATTCGAACTGGAAGCAATTATCTTTAGTCATCATGCTGTAAATAGAAGGACGTAGTTTCTGTCTCCTGTGCAGTCGAAAAAAAGCGATGCGGCAAGGATCAGAATTCCCGATCCTTGCCGTTTTTGATTGTCTGCACATTCAGTTCAAGGTAGAAAGGTGGTGAATGAGCAGTGGCTGACGGTCGAGTGAAGTGGTTCAACGACGCCAAGGGCTTTGGTTTTATCGAGCAGGACGGCGGAGAGGACGTGTTCGTGCATTTTTCGGCGATCCAGGGCGATGGTTTCAAGTCTTTGTCCGAGGGTGATGAGGTCGAATTCGATATCGTCGAGGGTCCCAAGGGGCTCCAGGCGGCAAATGTGATGAAACGATAGGATAAACGAAGCTTTTGTACGTGCAGACGGACGCCGACGAGTCGGCGTCCGTTTTTTATTTCGGCAACGTTCACGTCGCGCGCACCCGACAGTTCGCGTTGCGGTCGGAGGTCCGGCAGCGGGTTCCGCTCCGGTTTCGTCCCGGCGTCAATATCTATTCTATCTTCAGGATGACGTCCAGGATTCCAGGCAGCCAGGTGGCGCGGGCAAGATTGGAAGCGGATCTGAGTTCAAGAAGGGCTCCGCGCAACGTGTGTCTCGCGTCGCCCATCCGTCCGGCCGATACGAGCGCCGATGCCAGGTCCGTGTAGGTCCACGTGGTGATCCCGGCCCCACCGGACGTGGTCAGTTCGGCTGCCGCCCTGCCGAGGGTTTTGCCGGCATTGTCGACGTCGCCGGATTGCGCCTGCGCCTGCGCTATCTCCGCAAGCGCCCTGATCCTTTTATTGGAATCCTTGATTGAACGGACGGTTGCCGTCGCCGCTTTGAATCGTTTAGCCCCTGCCTGTGCGGTTACGATCTCCCTGTAAACGGCGTCCCGCCTCGATACGCCGTCAATTATACTTGCATGATGCAGGCTGCGCTGGATCTCGCCTGTCTGCGCCTGGCGCATCGCCACGTGATAGACCAGATCTCGCTTTGCCTCGGTATCTCCAGGATTGAGCAACGCGGCGATTCCGAGCAACGTTTCGAGCTGGTCCGGCGCGATATGGTAGACCAGGTTCTGCGGCAGGTCGTCATCGTTGGCCGATCTGAGACGATGGGCAGCGGCGTCTAGGGTCCGCCTGGCGCCGTCAGCATCGCCAGCCGCCGTCTGCGCCGATGCGATATTGAATAACCACTTGACCTGCGACGGCGATATCTCCTCGCTGACCGATTGAAAAACCCTGTCCAGGGTCTTCCGGGCGCCATTAGAATCCTCTACCTTCATCTGCGCGACTGCGATCTGAATGAACACGTAAGGGTCAACGTCAACGAGCGAAGCAATCGTCGCTCCGGCGCTGCGAACGTCCATCCCGCGCCCCCCGGCCTGGAGAGCCCTGTCGAGGGTCATCCGGGCGGCCGTTTCCTCCCCCGCTTCCGCCTGCGCCCAGGCGACCTTGCCCAGCGCGATTGCCCGTCGATAGCCGTCGGTGATGGAACCGGCGTCCTCAACTGCCAGATCGAAGAATGCCCGGGCGTCTCCGCGTTTGCCTTCCTGCGCCAGTGCCGACGCCACGCCCGCCAACGCATCGACCCGACCCTGGATATCGTCAATGGACCTGGCGGTTGCGCGGCCGGAGGCCGTGTATCCCACCGCCGCCTGGGCCATGGCGACCTTGCTCAGACCTCGCTTGCGAAGATTACTTTCTCCAATCGAACGGACAGCCGCGACTGCGATGCGAAAACCTTCCAGGGCGGCCCCCAGATCTCCCCGTTTCGCTGATGCCGACGCCACGCCAACCAACGCATCGATCCGCCCCTGGACATCTCTTATCGACCTGGCCGTCGCACGGGCAGAGGCGACGTCTCCGGCTTCAGCCTGAGCGGACGCGACATTGCGCAACGCGCGGGCACGCGCATATCCACTCTTTACCGACCGTGCCGCCGCAGCCGCCTGATCGAAGTTTACCCTTGCATCCCCAGGATTGCCATCCACGGCCTGCACCGCCGCGCCCGCGGCAAACGCGCCGGCGCGAATTTCGAATTCCCAATCGGACCCCGCGTCGAACGACGTTGCGGCCTGAAGCGTCAGCCGGGAGACACAGACGGAACTTGCCGAGGTCCAGCATTTCGCGGTTGCCTCTTCAATGGCGTTCCCAACTCGCGCCAGCGAGACCGCGCCGATTCCCTTGCCCGTTGCCAGCCTCACCGCCGCTTCGCTGGCGGGATGCGCCTCCGTAATAAACAGGAGTTTGCGCCGCGCCTCCTCAAGCAGAGCGATCGCTCGCTCCGGCGTCCGTGCGCGTTTCGCCCCCACGATATGCCGGCTCACGTCCTTCAGTAAACCGTTGACGCCGGGCTCTCGCGCTCGAGCCCATGGCGCGGCGGCAGCCAATGTGGCGGCGATGACCCAGACCGTCATCTTCATCGTGGATCCTCCGGTGCCCTGAGACAAATGCCGCGCGTGGAGAGCATCGACAAAGCGGACTTCTGCCCGCTGTTGCTACCAGGGACGCTCGTCGCAATCCGGCAGCCTGCCCGTTGTCCTAATATCGAAAGGGCGACAACTGCGCCTCGGTGACTTCCACGCCGAATCCCGGTCCGTCGACCGGCTTCATCCTTCCACCCCTGGGTACGGAAACGCCGGGGGGCCGCGCGGCTTCTTCCGGGTCAACGCCGGGTGGGCTGGCCACGAAGCACTCGGTCCACGGAATTGCCGGCATTGCATAACAGACGTGCTGCCCGTAAGGCGTATTGCCGCCACCGTGGGGAATGACCGAGATGCCGGCCGCTTCGGCGATGGCGCAGATTTTAACCACCGCGGTCAACCCGCCGACCCAGTTGACGTCCGGCTGAAAAATGTCCAGGAGGTGACGGCTGGCCGCGTGCTGGAAGGGCACGGTTGTGTACCAGTGTTCGCCCGTGGCCAGGGTGGCCCAGGGAAGCCGGCGCCGTAATTCGATGTGCGCGTCCATGTCCTCCGAGCGAAGCATTTCCTCCATCCACTTGAGTCTGCTGGGCCGCAGTTCCTCCGCCAGGCGCACGGCGTACTCCACGTCGAACGCCATCCAGCAGTCCAGCATGAGTTCCACGTTCTCGCCCGTCAGGTCTCGTGTTCCGGCCACAAGCTCCACGTTCTTTTTCAGACCTTCCAGGCCGTCCGCCGGACCGTAAGGGCACGGCAGCTTGATGGCCTCGAACCCGAGTTCCAGGTACCAGTCGGCGTCACCACCCGTGGCATAGCAGAACATCTCGTCGCGGGCCGGTCCGCCCAGCAGTTCGTATACCGGCCGGTCCAGCAGCTTGCCCTTCAGATCCCACAGCGCCAGGTCGATGGCGCTCACAGCGTAGGCATGCAGGCCGGTGGCGCCGTAAGAGGCCCCCATCCGCACCATCATGTCATAGCACTTTTCAATTGCCAGGCAACTCTCGCCAACCAGCCGCGGCCCGAGAAAATCGTCGATAACGGCCGCCACGGGGCGCCCGTGGCTGGCTGTGGCGAAACCCAGGGTACCGTCTTCCGCTTCGACAACACAGCCGAAACCGCCCCAATTCGGCATCCAGGACGGACGAAACGCTGCGTAACGCGGATAGCGTGTCATCGGGTTGGCAACAGGGCCCTGCGCGACCCACGACGGGCGACGCGCCGTCTTGTATTCCAGGGCGCCGGACTTCGCGGATCCATACGTTTCGGGAAAGTCTACCTGAACGGCGCGGATGGACTTGATTTTCATGTTGAATATCCTCCTGTCTGCGGTATCGATCCGGAAACCTGGGCGGCGTGGCGGCGGCCACGCTGGCGCCTCCGTATCACCGCGGCCAATCCGGTGGAAGCTCCAGGGTCCAGACCTCGCTGTTCAAGGGCTCGGCATGCCCCCCAGCGAGCCAGATTCTGTCCTTGAAGACGTATGCCGAATGCTCGTGGCGCTTTGTCCAGATCACGTTGGATTTGAGTTCCGTCCAGTTCGCCCCGTCCTTCGAGTACCAGACGTCCCCGAAGTTCCCGTCCCGGCGCGACCATCCACCCAGAACCCACATATGGCCTCGATAGACGACCAGGGAAAACCACATGCGCTTCTTCCACGGCGCTTCGGCCGTTACCTGCGTCCAGTTCGCGCCGTCATCCGAACACCATACGTCGTTGAGCGGAATGGTCTCGGGTTGCCACGCGCCGCCACCCATGATCCAGATCTTGTTCCTGAAGACCACGGCCTGCGCGTGCGTTCGCTTCGGCCAGGCGGCATTTTCCACTTCGCATCTCCAATTCCGGCCGTCGGCGGTTGACCAAACGTCATTTTTCAGCGTCGTGTCATCGTCCTGGTAAAAATTCTCGGTTCCTCCCATGACCCACATGCGGTCTTTGAACACGACAAACGAAGGCGATACCCGCGGGCACCAGCCCGGATTATCGGTTTCAAGGACCCACTCAGCGCCGTCCGGCGAAGACCATACCGTGTTCGTATTCTCCGCGCCGGGCAATTTCCGCCCTCCCATCAGCCACATCCTGCCCTTGAACGGCATGGTCGCAGGCAGGTCGCCGTGTACCCATGGCGCGACCTCCACCGTACGCGTCCAATGCTTCCCGTCGGACGACTTCCAGACGTCCCTTGGATTGGGTGTCTGGGGGGTGAACCAGCCTCCAAGAATCCACATATGGCCTTCCCACACCATCTCACCCTGCGAATCCCGCGCCTGCCATGCCGCCTGCTCCGTGACGCATACCCAGTCCGGACCCTTCGCCTCTCGACTCATTACAATTTCCCCCTTGTAGAGATTCATCGCGTCGGCAAACACCAGGGTATCGGCAAACCCGGTGTGCCCGGCGACGCAACGCTCAGGTGACGTTCTTCGCCCGCGTCTCGCGCCCGTCCGTTCTGGCACGGTATCGTTGCGTCTTCGCCAGTGCGACGGATAGCCGCGTTGCTCCTTCTCGTCTCTCCGTCGATCCCCTACCTCAGTTGCCAGCCTGAACGATCGACCGCCAGCTTATTGGGCCCCTTGTAGCGATCGTATACCCCGCGCATGTCCTCGATGCTATCGAAGAAGCCGACGACGTGGGCCGCGCTGAACGTATCGCCGGCCTTCACGGGCATGCCATGCATTTCCAGGATCATCACGATGATATCGCCAGGCCGCTGGCTGCACCAGGCCTCGTAGACCACAGAGGGATCCAGCGTAAGGCCGCCCAGCCAGGGCCCATCGTCGCCCGTTTCAGGATCCCGCAGGCGGTACGCGCGGATGAAATGCTCTGGTGTTCTGTTCAGATCGCGGCGATACCCGAACTTCCGGTCCGGCGGGAATGGATCGAAGAATTCACTGGACGGGATGCGCAGGCCGTTGGGGCCGCTCAGATAACTGAGATAGATCTCGCTGAACGTATCACCCCGCGTGTGTCGGACGCAGCCGGGCGTGTCGTTCCTGAGGAACATCCCGGGTGAATCGTTCACACTCTCGATCCGGTCCATCAACACGAAAAACCGTTCGCCTCTGGGAAACACGATCAACTGTGTCCAATGCGACCCCGCGTTCCGGCCCGGCGCCGCATACTCGAAACGATACCGGGTCCTCACGGCGATGAAGTCCGTCCCGTGGATCACATCCGGCTGAACGGGCTTCATTCTGTGGCAGAGTTGCGGTCCCTCGACCATGCGTTTGCGATGGCTGCTCCCATGGGCCATGATGGCGCATGAACGCGTTTCCGGTTCCGTCTCATTCTCATACCATCGGTATTTGCCCACGCCGTGCCCGTCATCGGCAGACACGCCGGCGCCGTAGGATTCATCGCTTCCGGCTTCCATCAGCCAGTCGACCACCATCAGACCGTCGCCCGCCTCCCGAAAGCCGGTCTTCCTGTCGACAAATGACCCTTTTTCAATCCCGGTCATCCATTGCTTCGGTTCCTTCTTCGGAATAACGGCTTCGAGTTCGGCGGTTTCGACTGTTATCCTGCGGTCATCCTCGATCACATTTACCCACGCTGCATTTTTCATGGATCCATTCCCATTCGTTTGACTTCAATTTGCCAATCGACGAAAGGCTGTTTAGAGGAGAAAACCAACCCATGGAACTGCGTTCCAGGCGGACACAAACCCTACCGCGTCGTGTTGGAGTCTGTAGGGGCAATCCTTGTGGTTGCCCAAATAGTGGCGCGCAAATCGCCAATTGACGACGCGGGTCCATATCGCCAACCGGTTTTGGCTGAATGCTGACGGCTGATAGCTGACCGCTGTTTTTCCTGATTGCTGATGGCTGGCGGCTGTGCCGCGGGGTGGCCTTCTTACGTCTCCCCTCTAACTTCTCATGTTTTCAGGTGTTTACGCAAAAACGCAAAGGTGCCCACGCCGTTGATCGTATGGGGGCCGTTGAAGTACTCGATTTCGGTGCGGTCTTCCAGGCCCTGCAGTGCGTAGTGCCGATATGTTTTGGCGTATTCGTAGGCCACCCATTCGTCAGGGGCGACGCCGTCGTGGTGCCCGCGTTCGACCATGAAGGGACGGGGGCAGATCATCCAGGACATTTCCGCGTAGTTGAACGTATTGCCGAGGTTGAATTCGGGCATCTCATATTCACGGCTGAAAAGATAGCTGTACCTGTGCCGGGCCGAAGCGTTCTTCCAGATCCACTCGTTGAAGTCCGCCGAGCAGATGGAGAGACTGTATTGCTCAAGCAGGGCGGGAACCCGCATGGCCGTTTTGCCGCCGTAGCTGATACCATAAAAGCCGATGCGTTCCGCATCCACAAACGGCAGCGATGACAACCAGGCCAGCGTCTGCTCGTGCTGCCGGACAATGAAGGAAAAAAGCGAGAGTTTGAGCGGGTTGGCCTTGCGCTGAAGCACCCGATAGACATCTTGTCCGATGTAGGGATTCTGAGGAGCGTATGTGACAAAACCCTCTTTAGCAAGATCATATGCGAATTTTCTATAGGGATGTCGCGGGCCGTTCGGATCTACAATGGATTGGGGCCTGCCTTCCAACCCGTGCTGGCAGACCACGACGGGACGTTTCTCGTCTTTTCGAATACATTTGGGAATCAGCAGGATACCGTAGGCAAAAACGTCGGGGTAGACGTCGAGCATTACCTCGTATGCAGTGGCCACGGGATCGTCGTAAAACAGCCGGGTACGCGGGTTGGGAGGCAGCGAAACGGGTGGAAGTGGGCCGATAACGTCGTCCCAGAGCCGCCGGCGGTATTCCTTGAGCATATCCGCATCGATGCTTGTATCGGATCCACCGGCTTCGACCCAGTATTCCGCCCGCCGGAATTCGGCGTCCCTCAGGGCGAACTGCGTGTGATCCAGGAGTTGATTGAACTGACGCCTGGAGCGGGCTTCCGGGGAGGCGCCGTCTCGAACACGGGAGGGCAAGCCCGTCGACGCGGGCGCAGATACGGACCCGCCGAGCCCATTCAGAAATGCTTCCAGCGTCGCGTCGGCGCCAGGTTTTCCGTCAGGGCTCCTGGTAAGTACCAACGAGCCGGCGTCTCCGCCGGCCAACTCGCAGGCGCGGTCGAACTCCGACCGGACGGTTTCTTCATCCGGCGTCGTCAGCCGACCCGGCGCGGCGGTTTGTCTTCGACCCTGGGCTTCCGGTGGTCCAGCGATTTCGGGATGGTCCGCAATTTCCACAACGAGCGCGCGCGGGGCTATAAGAGATGCGATTTCAGCGTCGCCGAATGCACGGAGCAGGCCGAACAGATTTCGATAGATGGGTTGGCGCCAGAGGTCTTCACGGGGTTGAAAATATCCGGAGACCGAAACCGCGCCGATGCGCGCGTCCAGTGCCGCGGCATAAAACGCGAGCAGCCCCCCCTCCCCGTGCCCGAACAGGCCGACCGGAAGCTCGTCGGAAACCAGTGCGTCGACTGCGGCGAGGATCTTCTGGATTTCGTATCCGATGATGTGACGGCCCAATTCGTACGCCGCACGGTAGATGAACTCCCGGTGCGGCTGGTTGGTCATACCGATATCCGTATGGCCCGAGTCGTCGCACCGACGATCCATGAGGAGAGGAACAAGGACACGGCATCCGTTTTCGGCCAGGCGCCGGGCAACCTGGGCGGGTGCCGGTACGCCGGGTTGCAATCCGGCAATTTGCTCAGGCGTGAAATCGCAGTCTGGAAGGGCAATGACGTTGGCAACCGGCGGCCCGTCGGGCTGCAGCAGGAGGCCCTCGCCGTCGACACCCTTGAGCGCGGGCCAGATGACTTCGAAGATCCGGTAGCCCTGACCCGAGGCCACTTCGGCCGGACCGTCCATAGGTGAAACGACCCGAATGGTTCCGCTTTCGCGGGAATCGATAAGGCCCAGCATCTCCGAGAGGCGCTGCCGGAGTGCTTCGTCCGACGCCGTATCTCGTTGAGAATCGCGGTCCTTGCGCGCGGATCGAGTCTCACGCATGAGGAATCGGTCCATACCCGCGACCATGGCGGCGGCCACGTCGCCCTCAATGTCGAGCCGTTTTGTTCCGGGCAATACGCTTTGGGATGTCATATTTGGCCTCCCGGAATTTTAAGATCCCGGTTCGCAATCCGGATGCTTCCACAAGCTAACCCATGCCGTCCGCAATATCAACAGGCATCGACCGTTCAGGAGAGCAGTTCGCAAAGTTCGTCGCTCTCCCGGGTGATCTGTTCACTCCCGTTCTCCGAAATCACGAAAACGTCCTCCCACAGCATCTGAACGCCTTCCGCGGTCAACCCGGGCTCGGTGCTCAGGACCATCCCGGGCTCCAGCGGCGTCTGATCGTCCGGATGAATGCTCGGCGGCTCGGTAATCAGCATACCCTGCCCGTGGCCCATCCGGGAGGGTCCGAACCGGTCCATTCCATTCGTCCTTAAACACGCCTTGTGGATCGCTTCCATTCCTGCCCCGTAGATTTCGGAGCACCTCACGCCGGGGCCGAGGGCCGCCGCCATGGCGCGATTCACCTCCAGCAGTGCGCCGTGCATCCGTCTCAACGGTTCCGTCGCCCGGCCCAGGACGACCCACCGGGTATAGTCAACCGTATACATGCCCACACGGGCGCCCGTATCCACACCGACGACCTGGCCTGCTTCCAGCGGCCTATCGCAACCGAACGGATTCCGCGATCCCGGAAGGCCCAGCAGCAACATGACAAACGAAGTCCCATCGCCGCCCTCTTCCAGAATCAGCCGCCGCAACAGGCGGGCGGTCGCCCGTTCCGTCATCCCGGGCCGAATCATGCCGAACAGCCGCTGCCGGGCCCGGTCCGTCACTTCTCCCGCCTGCCGGATATATGCGAGTTCCTCCTTCGACTTCACCATCCGCAGTTGTAAGATCACCTCCGCCGCGTCCACAAACGCGACATCGGACAATGCCCCCGTCAGGTCCTGATATGCCCCCACGGGCATTCCCATCCGCTGTTCCTGCCCCAATTCCACACCCACGGACCCGCAGGCCGCTCCCGCGTCCCGCAGCGCCTGGACTACGACCGCTTGCGGAAACTCGAACAACTCCCCGTACCCTCGCACATCGGTCACATAGGAACCCAGCGCCAGATTGTCCTGTCCCTGTGTGACAACAATCGGCTCCCCGTCCCGGGGCAGGATAAAGACCGACGGTCGGGTCAGCGACGCGTGCAGGGCCACACTCGCCGCCGTCCCCGCGAAATACTGGAAATTCTCCTCGCCGGTAACAAACAGCACGTCCATCCCGCGCCGGTCCATCGCCACCCGCGCGCGGGCATACCTTCGCTCCATCTCCTCACGGGAGAACATCGCGTATTCGAGATCGTCGGATCTCATCGACCTCCAGCCTTCCTTGCGTCTCCGATCCGATACGGCTCGTTTCAGATCGACGGAACAACCGTCCCGGAAAATATCGCACTTACCCACATCGGGCCACCCCACCAGGGTATCTCTATCCAACGTCAACCCGATCGCCGCCGTCGGATCGCAGCGAAAATCCACAACTAACTTACGTCACGTTGCCGGCGGCGACGGATTTCCTCCCACTGAATTCTTTAGTCCTCAAGGGTAAATTAAATAATTTGTATATTGTTTTATATTTATCACTCAATAATGTGTATTTTGAATTATATTATACGTAAATATTGACATATTGATAATATATCGATATATTCTCGATCAGGTCGCCCGTTTAGCAAAGCACGGCAAGCTGATGTCGTAAACGGCCGTACCACCTGAAGGTTGGGCCCTCGATCGAAGTAACCGATTCAATCGGCAGACGGCGGGCACGCAAGATAGTTTCCGCCCGGTACAGGCGCAAGCCACTTTGCCGGACGATTCGACGTACGCAAGTCCGGCCGGCGGAGAGACGCGTCTGTTTTCTCGATAGCTGAAATTCAGTCAAACTGGAAAGGAGTAAGCCAACCGTGCGGAAGGTATTGGAGAAATGTCCGACATGCGGCGGCGAACTGACGATATCAGGATTGCAGTGCCACGCCTGCCACACCAGAATCGAGAGTCAATATTCGACGTGTCCCTTCTGTCGTCTGTCCCAGCAAGACCTCGACTTTATTGAGATCTTTGTCAAGAACCGGGGCAATATCAAGGAACTGGAACGCGAACTCGGTATCTCCTATCCCACGGTTCGCAACCGCCTGAATGCCGTCATCGCGGAGCTTGGCTATGAAGTCCGGGGCGACGCGCCCACTTCCGACGAAAGCTCGGAAAAACGCCGTGAGATCCTGAAACAACTCGATGAAGGGGAAATATCCGCTGAAGAGGCGGCCGAACTGATAAAGCAACGGAGGAGGAAATAACAATGAGCACGGAAAGACTTGAAATCCTCAAAATGCTTTCCGAGGGGAAAATCAACCCCGAAGAGGCCGAGATGTTATTGCGCGCGCTCGACGAGCCGTCCGACGCGGGCGAAGGACGTAAAATCGAAGATAGCGGACCGGAGAAGGGGAGACGGACCTTCGACAGGTTCACGGAGGTCTTCAGCGAAGTCGGACGAGAGATAGAGAACGAGGTGGGCAAAGCGTTGGAATCGGTGCGGTGGCAGGACATCGGGAAGATCGTGAACGACGCGGTCGATCAGGTGGCATCTCCGGTCTCCGATACCATGGCAGGCGGGGGAAAACGCAATAGAGAACGGCAGGGCGGGGATTCACAGGAATGGACGTTTGATGCGGCCGGCATTGCCAGGATCCGCGCGAAAACCGTCAACGGCTCGATCTCGCTCAAAGGCACAGACAGCGACAGGATCGTTGTTCGCGCCTGGAAAGCGGTTCACGGGAGACGCTCGGTAACGGAAGATTTCGAGCGGGAAGTCGAAGTCGGCGCCGAACAGGTCGGAGATGAGCTTCGGGTTCTTGCCGAACATCCCGCACCGCCCAGCGGCGTCAATGTCGTCATTCGCTACGAAATCGAGACGCCACGGGCGATGGCCGCGCGTCTCAGCACCGTCCAGGGAAGCATCAAATCCCACGGAATCGATGGCGCGGTCAATGCGGAAAGCGTCAATGGTTCGGTGCAACTGCAAGGTGAAACAGGCCCGATTGAAGCGCAAACAGTCAACGGTTCGATCTCAATCAACGCCGATCGGCTCGTCGACGCCGCGAAGTTGTCAACCACCAATGGATCGATACAGATGAACGTGGGTGAAGGTCTGGGTCCCGTAACCGCAACTACGAACAACGGCGCCGTCAAATTGACACTTCCAGCGGAGTTTTCAGGGCGACTCGACGCCGTAACCGGCAATGGCCGAGTGCATGCCGATTTCCCTGTCTCGGTCGGTCACAGAAGCAGGAATCGCATCGAAGGTACCGTGGGCGACGGCGGCGATGCCGTTGTGAAGCTGCGAAGCATGAATGGAAGCATCCATCTGAAGCAGCGGCCGGCAGATCGCTCCAGCACTGACCGGAACACCGCTTGAACCGCGGGTACCGGCCGGGCGGACGTGCTTCTTGCCGAAATTTACTCTTTACGGAACTCCTGTTTCTGTTTATATTCGCCCGGTCTTTGGAGCTGGATAAAGCAACCCGGAGTATCCGAGCAAAGGAGTTGGAGATGGCGTTGGAGTTATTCACCCGAGAGTTCGACGTAGAAAAAATCACATTGTCCGGCGCCGAGGAATTTATCGTCCGCGGCGGTCGCAACCTCTTTGATAAGCTGCCCCAGGCCCTCGAAGGCATCCGGCAGATCGGTGTTATCGGCTGGGGCTCTCAGGGCCCCGCGCAGGCGCAGAACCTCAGGGAATCCCTGCAGGAAAGCTCAATTGCCGTCAAAGTGGGCCTGAGAAAGGGCTCCGCCTCGATGGACGAAGCCCGGGCAGCCGGTTTCACCGAAGAAAACGGCACGCTCGGCGAAATGTACGCGGTCATCTCCGAATCCGACCTGGTCCTGCTTCTCATCTCCGACGCCGCGCAGGCCGAGAACTGCGAACGTATTTTCGACGCCCTCAAACCCGGCGCCACCCTGGGTCTCTCACACGGTTTCCTGCTTGGCTACCTTAAAACCGTGGGCGCCGCATTTCCGCAGAACGTCAACGTCATCGCTGTCTGCCCCAAAGGCATGGGCCCGTCCGTGCGCCGCCTCTACGAGCAGGGCCGCGAAGTCAACGGCGCGGGTATCAACGCAAGCATCGCCATTCAACAGGACATCGACGACAAGGCCACCGACTACGCCCTTGGCTGGTCCATCGCCCTCGGGGCGCCCTTCACGTTTCAAACCACGCTGGAAAAGGAATACCTTTCCGATATCTACGGAGAGCGCGGCATCCTGCTCGGGGCCGTACACGGTATCGTCGAAAGCCTCTACCGCCGGTACGTTTCACAAGGTTTAACGGAAGAAGACGCCTTCGTCCAGTCCTGCGAGTCCATTACGGGCCCCATTTCCGAATGCATCTCTCACAATGGCATCCTGCGCCTCTACGAAGACCTGGACGAAAACGACAAGGCGGAGTTTCGAAGAGCGTACTGTGCGGCCTTCAAACCCGCAACGGAAATCCTCCTCGAAATCTACGACGACGTGGCCAACGGGAACGAGATCCGCAGCGTGTACGCCGCCCACAAGCGGGGATTCCCCATAGGCAAGATCGACGGCACGCGCATGTGGGAGGTCGGGAAGGCCGTTCGCGCCAGACGCGTGGAAGAGGAAATTCCCATCAATGCCTTCACCGCCGGGGTCTACTGCGCAACCATGATCGCCCAGGTGGACATTCTGGCGGAAAAAGGCCACACCTATTCAGAGATCGTCAACGAATCCGTCATCGAATGCGTGGACTCCCTCAATCCCTACATGCATTTCAAGGGCGTCTCGCACATGATCGACAACTGTTCCACCACCGCCCGCCTGGGCGCCAGGAGGTGGGCGCCGCGCTTCGACTACAACCTCACCCAGCAGGCCTACGTTGCCATCGACAACAATGAAACCCTGGACAATGGTATTTTCGACCGGTTCCTGAGCCACGAGGTCCACGACTCGCTCGAAACCTGCGCCGAACTGCGTCCTTCCGTGGACATTTCCCTGGTGGAATAACGGGAGGATGCTTCCCGGTCTCAGAATCGCGGCGAATCGCCACGGACCCCTCCCGGAGGAGTCATCGAACCAAACGTCTGAACAGATCCTCCCGCATCTCGCACTCCAGTAATTCATCCAGCCGCCGGTTCTCCAACCCGTCTCTAATCACCGCGAAGCTCTGCCTCACCACCGCCTCGGTGTGGTCCAGCGCCGCCTCGTCGTGCGCGCAATTGAAGAAAAATCCGGTCGACAGAATCAACCCGCGTCTGGCGTTCTCCTGGACAAACAGCGTCGTCACTTTCCTCGCGGTCTCTCCGTCGGCAACCTGAAACCGGATGCCCGGGTGTGCGGCAACGCCGACGCATTCGGCGGCCACTCCCGCCTCTCGCGCCGCCCGGTTGATCCTCTCTTTGAACGACGCCCCCACGCGCTCGAAATGCGTCACCGCATCCCTTCGCTCCAGTTCTCGCAGGGTCGTCAAGGCAGCCACGGTTCCGATGGGATCGTCCCAGTAGGCGCTGGAAATGAACATCCTCGACGCCGGTTCCATCACCTCCCGTTTGCCAACCACGGCAGCCATCGGGTACCCGTTTGAGATCGCTTTCGCGAACACCGACAGATCGGGTACCACGCCCGTATACTCCTGTACCCCGCCCAGCGCAATACGGAAACCGGATGACACCTCGTCAAAAATAAGAACCACACCGTACTTCGTTGCCAGGTCCCTCACCCCGTCCAGATACCCGGGGGGCGGCAACTCCGTCCGCATCGGCTCCATCATAATGCACGCGACCTCGTTTCCGTGCGTCTTCAGCAGATCCTCCAGCATTTGCAGGTCGCCGTACTCGAACGGAATTGTGGTCCCTTCCAGCACCCGCGGCACGCCGATCGGCTCGATTCCCGGCCTGAGGTGGCGGTCGAGCCGTTCTCCACCCAGATTTGCCGCCAGGTACCAATCGTGCCATCCGTGATAACCGCAGAACAGCACCTTGTCCTTCCCGGTAACCCCGCGCGCGATCCGTACCGCCACGGTACACGCCTCTCCCCCTCCTTTGGCGTAACGCACCATCTCCGCGGACGGAATCAGCCGGACCAGTTCTTCGGCCAGTTCCACGGCGCTTTCATGCACAATGCTGCAGATGCCGCCTCGTTCGATCTGCTGTTTGACTGCCGCGTCCACAACATCGTCCGCATAGCCCAATATGATCGGCCCCACCCCGCTCATCCAATCGACGTACTCGTTGCCGTCGACGTCCCAGATCCGGCATCCCTTCGCCTTCGCGGCGTAAACCGGGCTCACCCCCAGCGCCGCCTGTGTCGGACGCCGGCTGAGCAACTGGGTCACACCCGGAATCACTTCCTTCGCCCGCTCATACACGGCCATCGACCGGACAACCGAATGCTGCGCAGGCATTGTGTTCTTCTCGTTCATTGCCGATCCTCCCAAAGGACGGGTTGGACACATCCCGGCGGCGATGGCGCACGGCCCCTATTCGTTTCCGGACCTACCACGCTGTCCATCCACCGTCGATCGTCAAATTCTGCCCGGTCATATAGCTGCTCGCGTCACTGGCGAGAAACACGATCGCCCCCTTCAATTCATGCGGCTCCCCCATTCGTCCCATCGGGCTCTTCGTACACAACCGGTCCACCATCTCCGCCGGCGCCTTGCTCATATTGGGAAACGGCCCCGGGCTCAGACAATTCACCCTCACGCGGTCCGCCGCCCAGTAAACCGCCAGGTGGCGCGTCACGTGGATGATCCCGCCCTTCAACGCGTGATAAGCGGCAGGGCTGGCAGGACAGACCCCGGCATACGCGTCGGGGTAGGAGGCCACCTGACCGTACATGGACCCGAGCATCACGATGCTCGCGGACCCGCCGCGTTCCACGGCGTCGTTTCGCATCAGACGGGCAAGCGTGAAATAGCCGGCCACGTTTGCCTGTTGCCACGCGAACTGCTCGTGTGTCACGTCCGTCCAGTCGTTCAACAGGCCCTCGTGTCCGTTGTTGACCAGCACGTCGATCTGTCCGGTCGTTTCCACCGCCTCCGCAAAACCGGCCTCGATGGATCCTCCATCCATATGATCCAGCTCGACCCCCAGGTGCGAGGCGTCGCCGGGCAACGCCGCCACCGCAGCCTCGGCCCGGCCGCGGTCCCGGCTGCTGATGACGACCCTGGCCCCCGCCTCGGCCAACGCCCGGGCGAACGCCGATCCCAGAAACCCCGTTCCTCCCGTCACCAGCGCCACCTTTCCGCTCAAGTCGAACAACCTCTGCACCTTCGGTTCGCTCGTTGCCATCTTATCGTCTCCCTGTCTGAAAAAACTTTCAGCCTTTAGATTTCAGCGGTAAGATCGCCCATACCCGCCACGTTCCCGTGGCCGAAGATCCCGAACATCACCGGAATCAGCCGCCGTTGCTTTTCGTCCCGCTCGCTGTACTGTACCGATAGGTACTTTACCAGCGCCTGGGCCGTGGTCAGCCGGATCGTCCTGCGGTTGTCTGACAACGCTAACCCCCCTCCGACAACGGAATTATCGGAAGCACAACGTGCGAGGGCCGTGCCAGGTCCATGTAAACCGTATTGCGGGCCACGACCGAGTGGGTATGCCTTCCCACGGGTTCGCCGGTATTCGGATTCACGTCGAAACGGGGGAAATTGCTGCTGGAGATATCGACACGAATCCGGTGCCCGCGTTTGAACAGGTTGCTGGTGGGCGGCAGATCGATCCTTACGGGAACCACCTCACCGGGCGTCATCATCTCCGGCGCCTCCCACCCGTTCCGATAGCGGGTGCGGATGATGGAATCGACCAGATTCATGTGATAGCCCGACGGATAGTCTTCGTTGGAAGGATAGACGTCGATCAGCTTCGCGGTAAAGTCCGTATCCACGGCGGAGGAAGAGATCCAGAGATTCACGGAAAGCGGACCCGTCACCTCGACGTCCTCGTCCAGCGGATCTGTCTGAAAGACGATGACGTCCGCCCTGGACGCCAGGGGCAGATACGGCGGTTCGGCGCCCACGATACCCGGCGCCTCCTGCTGGTGGGCCGCTCCGTCCAGCACAATGCTGCGCATCCGCGCCCTGGGGGGCGTGTACCTCTCGACCATCCCCTCCCCCAGCGGCACCAACTCGTAGAAACCGGTCACATTTCCTGCAACCGTAGGTACCGGGTGGTCCGGGTCGTGCAGATAACACGCCGGCGCGCCGTCCTTACCGGGGGTATCCGGGCTGAGGCCGCCGCCGTGTAAATAGTACGCCGTGTACCTGGTACGGGCAAGCGGCCACTCCCGTTCGGACCGCCACGCGCCGCCATGGTTCAGGCGGCCCTCCCCGTTGCGCCGGCCGTCGCCTCCTCCCATCACGAATATACGCGCCGGGGGATCGTCCTCCACGCCGTTGGAAATATCCTTCAACCAGCGGTCGAACCAGCGCACGCGTTCCCGGTTGTACACGTCGTCGCCCCACGCCGAATCGGGTCCGAAATCCACGTCGCCCGCAAACGAACTTCCCTCCCCGCGTATTCCCCCGTGGTTCCAGGGACCCATCAGCAGCCGCTGGGGGGTCCGGTTGCGCTTCGACATTTCCGTGAAGTAATTCGTGGTCGCCACGGCGAACGGATCGTACCAGCCCCCGCTGAATACGGAAGGAATATCGCCGTGCCTGTCGAAGTGGCGCTCCTGGTCGCAGCAGTCCTGTTGCCAGAACTCGTCGTACTCGCCGCGATGGTAATAATCGAACAGCACCCGTTCGAGATTGGGTACCAGGGCCAGGGGCGTGTCCCCCGGCCTGAACGGCGTTGAATAAACCAGCTCCCTCATCCGCTCCATCGTATCCACGAATGCCTGCACCGCGGAGGGGTCGTCCGCGATCTCCTGGGCATCGTGCCCGTGCAGGAACAGGGCCCCGAACATGTGGAGCGCCATCGCCCCTCCCTCCCGGGAACAGTGCGCGTACATATTGGTCGGGCCCACGTCCTGCCACGTCGCCGTCAGACTCGTCGGCCGGTACAACGCCATGACCGCCTGAACGATCGCTCCGTGCGAACTTCCCACCGTGCCCACCCGCCCGTTGGACCAGGGCTGTTCCGCAATCCAGGCCACCGTATCGTAACCGTCCCGGCCCTCGTCCGGATTGGCGGTATGGAAGTATTGCCCGGTACCTTCCGACCGATGCCGGCCCCTGAGATCCTGAATCGCCACAACATAGCCGCGACGGGCAAAGTACGTCCCCACGGGTTCAACCCACATTTGAGGACTGCTCTTATCGTAGGACGTCCGTCCCAGAATCGCCGGAAACCGACCGGGCGCGGGTTCCCCGTCGACGGCCGGGCGGTAGACATCCGTCGCCAACCGCACACCGTCCCGCATGGGTACCCTGACGTCCCTCGCAACAACGATCCCGTACTCGGGTTCCGAACTCATCATCCTGCCGCTCCTCTGAGAATCGGACTTGAAACGCGTCTATTGAATCAAATCTCCGTTTCCGGCGACAATTCGGGGGGCGCCGGCATCAAACCGCACCTCGACGAAATCCGTCTTCGCCTTCAATTCAAGGCGGGTATCCCCAATGTGTAACGAACTGCCGTTGCAGACTGAGACGGCCATAACCTCGCCGTCCCCATCCAGGCGCACCATGCACAACTCCCCATCGGCCCGAATGCCCCGATCGTCCTGTACCATCTGCCCGCCGTCCCTCTCCGCGATGTCCACGTCCCCTGCCAGAATCACGTCCCGCCGTCCATCCGCGAGTTCGATTTCCACGGCCACGTCGGCCACCTGACTTAACCCTCCGTTGCCTCCTTCCAGGCGAAGACGCCTGACGCCGGAAATCTCGGGCGCCCCTTCATAGGCTTCGATGACGCCCACAAACGTGGACGCCAGCGGATCCACGTCCGACTGCCGCCGCACCATCACCCGCGGGATCCAGGCCGTCTCATTGCCGCCAAAGCCGCGAAGCGCGACCCACGCCTCGGCCGTAGAAACCTCCGCGCCTTCCGTCAGGTCGGTATACCTCAGGTGGATGTCACGGTTCCCTTCCAGATATTCGTACCGATCCTCCACCTTCCAGTCCACGTGCCAGCCCGGAGCCGAACGTGCGTCACGCATGAAATTCCGCATTTGCGTTTCGTACCCGTAATCCGCGGCCGGCTCCAGCGAAAGGCCCCGAGTCGAAATCATGCCGAAATGACTGTGCATGAACTTCGCGTGGTCTCGCCCGCCCACGACGCGGAACACGTCAAGGAGGTAACCGCTGTCCTCCGAGACGTCCACCATCGCCACCGTTCGTTCATAGCGTGGAATCCGGTAGAGCGCGGATCCGCTCGCCCTGACTGCCCGGAACTGCCCGCCATCCGCCCACAATGTCGATTCGCCGTCCGATGGGCGCTCCTGGTCCTTCCCGTCCACGACCACGGTGTTGTGACCGGCGGTGCTTACGTACCAGTGAAATTTCGGCCCGCTCCAGCCTCCGTAATGTACCGGCGGGTATCCGAAGTCCGGCATCAGGTCCAGGCCCATTGCAAACAACCCCAGATTCATCCCATCGGCATGCCCGTGAGGCCCGCCCGAATCGTAGTCCAGCCACGCAGCGCGACGACTGTCGCCTCGACCCGAACGAAGCACGGCCAGCCGCCACTCCGTTTTGTTTACGCCGGCCTGTTCGATCTCCGTTCCATGGGCGTCGATAACCGCCCGCACTTCGTCCTGAAACGCGCGCGGGTCGTCCGCAAAGAGATCGTGCGGCAGCCCCTCCACGGTACTGCCATTGGCCTGGAACAGAGCCTGAACGTAAGCCGGATCACCGGTCTCCCGATAAAGATGCCACAGGAACGCGAACATCGACGATTCCAGTCCGGGGTCCTTCGTAAAGGAGACCCCCACGTAGCTATCGACCTTCGCCGCGTAAGATCCCGTGTCGCCCACCTGGGGATAGTATTGTTGAAGGCACCACGTATCGATATGAAACCGATAGGTCTGCCCCAGCTTCGGATGTCTCGCCAGCATATCCCGCAGAAAATCCGCGTCCACCCGGCTGAACCGCGCCAGAAACTGCGCCAGGCTCTGAATCACGCTGGAGCAGTATCCCGCGAGGCCCTTTTCGCCTGTCACCCCGTCCACCGCCGTCGCGCGTTCCATCATCTCGTCGATCAACCCGTACACTTTCTCCCGGTTTCCCTCCCAGTCCAGGACCGAATGAATCGTGATCAACGCGATTTCCTTGCGGGGATAGTTGGAACGGATACGATCGTGGTTCACAACCGTATCCTGCAATATTCCCTCCTCGATATGGCGCGTGACGTCCTCCGGCGATGCCTTGCTCGACACAATGCCATACTTCGCAGCCTTCTCGCTCAAGAAATCCGCCAACGCCTCATCGCTCCGCAGTGCCTCTCGAACCTGGTCGTAAGCCTGCGCCAGTTCCCGCGCCTCCTCGCACGCATCGTGCCAGGTGGACACGTACCCGGCGTGCGCCGGCCCTTCGTACATCATCGCCTGATCTTTGAAAATAAACGTCGTATACAGATCCGCCACGCGGTCCAGCAGCACACCCGCCCGGTGCGCATACCCGGTCTCCCCGGTTGCCGCATAAGCCGCCGCCAGCGCCCTGATGCCGCCCTGGACGATCTGCTTCCATTGCCCGTAGACCAGGTACGTCCCGACGAACCACCAGGTGTTCCCGCCGTCCCGGTACCCCTCGCCGTCGTCCACGCCAAACCGGTGCAATGGATCTCCCGGGTCCGGATGCTCCGTATTGAATAACAGGGAACCGTCTGCCAGATCGTGTTGAAATACCCCGTGTTCGTCCAGGCCGGAGCGGTAATACGCATGGAAGTCGTTCTTGGGAAACAACGCTTCGCAGCGCGGGCAGCGGAGCTTCCACGGCAGGCGCAGTGCCTGGATACGCCAGTTGTACATCGGGACGCCCTCTCTGCAAGCCGGGCAATGGCCGTTCGACCACACCATCCAGGATCTTCGGATGGTGCTTCCGAACATCAGGTCCCACAGTTCATCGTCCGAAAATGCCATCCACGGCTGGGCCGCCTCGACGATCCGGTCCCTGGCCCGCTTCGCCCACGCGAAGTCCTCCGCGTTGCGCTTTGCCTTCTCGATCAATTCCGCCGGGTAAAACAAACTACCCCTGGTCACGACGATTCCTCCTTATTTTGTTCCGGCGCCGATACAATCCTGCTTGATCGTCCGACCCGGACACCCTATTTTCGCTCAGGACGATTGACCTCGAATCCCCAAGAATCAGGGAGCGCATCCATGCTGATTGCCACGCAGGACTTTTGCTGGCACGACCGCGGTGAAGGTGCCGCCTACGTCTTCGGTGAGGACGGCTACCTGACGATTGACGGTTCAAGAGGCCGCGCGCGCTGCTCCCGTCGAATCGACAATCCCATCCGGCGCCCCAGTGACGCCCTTGCGTTAAGGCTTCGGGTCGCCCTCGGGAAATGCTACCACATCTATTTCTATGACGAAAACGAACGGCTCGCATTGGATTGCCGCATCGACGTCGACGGTCGGATCCACCTGGATGGAGCCGCCGGCTCCGTGGATACCGGCGAATCATTGACTTTTCACTACGGCAAGCCCTATGCCGACCCTGAGATTCGCCAACAGTACGTCGTACCGTCCGACGAACATCTTCTGACCTTTGGCGGATTTGAATTCGCGCGGGGAAAGCTGTGGTTCTCTCTGGACAAAAACGACCCGGTCGAAATTTCCGAATGCCTCGGGAAGGGCATTGAAGAACTCACCAGGATCGAACTGGTCACGGTGTCGGTTGAACCCGGCAGCCTGTTACTCTTGCGGGAATACGCGGAGTGCAACGGCGGTTCCCCTGTCTGCAGGGAGACTTTCCCACTCCACTGGGCGCCTGTTGCGCCACCGCCGGACGGCACGCCGGACGACAACGTCTGTGAGACTGTGATGCGACCCGTCGATTACCGATGGCTCGAGACGGCCACCCGGTACGGCTATGTCAAAGTCCGCATCCCTTCCCTGAAAGCGGGCGCCGTCGAATTCGAGATGAAGCCGGCAGACACAAAGCAGGAGGCCTGCCTCATCCTGGAAGAATACCAGGGCATCATCAAGTACGGAAATATCCAGTTCGGGTTGCTCAGGGGCAAGATAATCATCTGCACCGCCGAAGGCATCACCGAATTCGATCAGGCCCTCGAGGTTGCGGACGGCAGGGTGTACAGGTTCCGGATTGAGTGGGATACGCGGGGCGGCGTGGTTCGTCTCCGGATCGACGACGAACCGATGACACACGGAGGGTCTGCCCTGTTCTCCTTTGCCAACCTTCCGGATAACGGTATCGATACGATCACCCTCCATCCGGGAGACGTGAGGGCGAGACGAAGCCTGATGCAGAAGCGTCTGGGCGTGAAGACGAAGGAGGTGCCCACGTCGATCACACATTGGGGCGCCTTCAGGGTATACGATCTTTCCGACTGATAATGCTGTCAGTTGTCAGCATTCCGCTTGAACCAACAATCGGCTCACACGGAGACACAGAGACACAAAGGGAACCCGGAATCACCCGAAAGGCGGGCAACCACAAGGGTTGCCCCTACGAATCAGGAATCAGCGACCAATTGTCAGTTGTCAGCTTGCAGCGAAACCGCCCTCACCCCCCGACCCCCTCTCCCAAGGGGAGAGGGGGACCAAAGGAAAACCAAGCGGCCATCAAGCGATGACAGTTCCCCCCTTCCTTCAGGAAGGGGGATAGGGGTAGGTCTCGAAGGCGGGAAGACGTAAAAAGCAAGAAGCTATAGGACCACACCCCAACTGTTCCATTATCTGAACCCCAACTCAACGAGTTTTGCCACCATTCCACGAATTCGCGGGCGTTCACTGCCAAGAAATGCATCCTCGTACACACGGCCCGACTGGGTGAACTGCATCGTCTCCACAAATTTCAGATTGCTCCGGTAGACGCGCTTCAGATATGCAATGTGCGCGTCTTCAGTGGGCTTTCTTCCAAAATTGAGGGTGAACATACGCCTGCCGGTTTTGCCGCCAAACGAGGCGTGCCACAGGTCCTGATTGAAAAATACCACGTCTCCCGGATTGGATTCCAGCGGGAAACATGGCACTTCCTCGGGGCCGACGTCAAACGGCGACGTCTCCGGGTCCTCCCGCTGCCGCGAGAGCGGCCTGAGCTTATCGTGCATCGGCGCCGCGTGCGATCCCGGGATGACCCTGAGGCAGCCGGTATTCGTGGACACGAGATCCAGATAAAACGCCACCTTGATCCGGCGGTAACCCGGATCCGACCCGTCCGGATGCCATCCGGTATCCCCCACGTACAGATTACCGTCCGATCCGATCCACACGAAATCCGGCCCGAGCAGCTCCCGAATGGGGCAATAGATCCGGTTGTCCTCTACCAGCCCGGTCAAGACGGGATCTTTTTCGATACATCCCAGCACCGCCTGCCGCGATCCACCCTTGAACGGCAGTCCCTGCCGGTCCTCGTCCAGCACCCTGTCAAAAGCCCTTGTGAGGGTCTCAATTTCCTCGGCGGAAAAGTACTCGCGCATCACGAGAAAACCGAACGTCTCAAAATGCAGTCGCTGCGCCGCGGTCAACATCGGGGTTCTCCCTCACGGTTTCTGTTAAGATCATATAAACGTGGCATATTCCGTAATGCTCCGGCGCCACCCGCGAGTACGGGTGATCACGCGCGGACAACCGACATTATGTTTGATGGAACCTGCGCCCGGTCGGCTTCGTCAGCTGAATACAGGACCCGGGCATGCGATCGAACTTGCACACACCCTCCTGCAATGATCCTGTACGCCTTTCGTAAGTAGGCCCGTGCACGATTTTACTCCAGAATTCACATGAGATTCTATCACCATGCCGCCGCCGCATTGAATAACCGGCCGCGCCAACGGACGATTCGACGGGAAGAACGGTCGGAATTCCGGCAAGGAATGCGAAGTCCCGCTGCGAATCAACAACAGTATACGCTCTTGACTTTCCGGTTGTATTCGTTAATTTCAGTGCGGCACGCCGCGTAATAGCCTGCAATCTCGGCATACCACCGTGGTCGCGGTCCGGCGGCGGTCCGGATCAGCGCCCCGGCAATGTGAAAGCGTTTGACCTGTTGAGAGAGGCATTTCGCCGTGTTCAATGGTCCGACTGACCTTACGGAACCCCCGTCGACGGACTGAATCCAGTAAATACCTACCTCCCGCCGTCAGGAGGAATCAAGGAGGCGCATTCGTGCACGTCGCCATTATCGGCAACGGCGTCACCGGTGTTACCGCGGCGATCAGGCTTCGGCGCAAACAGCCCGACTGGCGCATTACCCTCATCTCCGGCGAATCCAAGTACCACTACTCCCGGCCGGCCCTGATGTACATTTACATGGGCCACATGACCTACAAGGGCACCAAACCCTTCGAAGACGACTTCTGGTCCATAAACCGTCTCGACCTGCGCCGCGACTGGGTCACCGCGATCGACGCCGCGCAGAAATGCCTTACCCTTCACCGAGGCGGAGATTTCCACTTTGACAAATTGCTCATCGCCACCGGCTCCAAGTCCAACAAATTCGGTTGGCCGGGCCAGGACCTCAAAGGCGTCCAGGGTCTCTATTCCCTGCAGGACCTCCGCACCCTCTACGAAAGTGCAAAGGACACCCACCACGCCGTTATTGTCGGCGGCGGCCTTATCGGCATCGAACTCGCCGAAATGCTGCATTCGCGAAACATTCACGTCACCTTTCTCGTTCGTGAACCGACTTACTGGGGCAACGTCCTCCCCAAAGAAGAGTCCGGCATGGTCAACGAGATTATCCGGGAACAGGGCATGGGTCTCAAACTCCAGGCCAGTCTGAAGGAAATACTGGACGACGGGAACGGCAGAGCATGCGGCGTTGTAACGGAAGACGGCGAACGGATGGAATGCCAGTTCGTCGGCCTCACCGCCGGTGTTTCTTCCAATGTCGACCTTGTAAAGGCGTCCGCCATAGAAACCGGCCGGGGCATTCTGGTCGATCACCGTTTCCAGACGAATGTTTCAGACATTTACGCCGCGGGCGACTGTGCGGAAATTGTAACCGGCGGCGACCGCAACCTGCTCCAACAGGTCTGGTACACCGGCAAAAAACAGGGCGAGGTCGCAGCGGACGTCATCGCGGGCGAAGACCGTTCCTACGACCCCGGCATCTGGTTCAACTCCGCCAAATTTCTGGACCTGGAATACCAGGTCTACGGCCGGGTCAACCTCAACGTGCCGGGCGAAAGGAACCTTTTCTGGCAGCACCCGTACCAGCGCCAGTCCGTGCGTATTGTGTACACCGATCAGGGCGTGATCGGCTTCAACCTCATGGGCATCCGCTACCGCCACGAAGTCTGCGAGGCCTGGATTTCGGAAGAGCGCCCGGTCAACTTCATTCTGGAACACCTTGCGGAAGCCAACTTCGACCCCGAGTTCTACGACCGTCACGAATCCGAAATCGTTCCTGCCCTAAGGGAGCAACTGTCATGATAGATACCGCCACCCTCGACTATGATTTCGACGAAGAAACGCTTGGCTTCGAAGAACCGCCCGCGCAGCCCGCGCCGCCGGCATCCTGGTCTGAAAGGCTCTCCATTTCCGCCGTTGCCCTCGGCTTCCTTGCCCTCATCGTCACCCTGCTCGGTCCCCTTTCCGGCACATGGACCGGCCTGCTGCTCAGCTTCGGCCTTATCGTGCTCGGATCGGCTGCGTTTTTCTGGTCCACCTACAGGAACACCGTTCCCGGCATCAAACACGATGGCATCATGTTCGGCAGCGCGACCCATCTGGGTCTCATCGGGTGGGGTCTGGGCACTGCGATCACAGGGTTTTACGTCGTGCTCTACTGGTGGCCCGAATACCTGGATCGCGGTGTTCGGCTCGTCGAACCTCTATCCCAGGCGCTCGCCGGCGTCCCGGCGGACCGATGGTTCTTCTACGGCTTTCTGTACACGCTCGCCATCCTCGTGTTCGGCGTTCGCATGTTCATGAAGTACCGCCATAACCGCTACCAGATCATCCGCACCGCCTCCGTCATGTTTTTCCAACTCGGGTTCGCCTTTCTCATTCCGCAGCTGCTCAAGAGCTTTAACCAGCCCGAGTTCTATTTCACCTATTTCTGGCCGCTCAAGTACGACTACCTTTTCCCCTCCACCGTGGGCAGTCTGACCAGCCATCCGGGCGCCCTTGGCGTCTTTATGGTCTTTTGGGGCGCCGTGGCCACCTTTATAGCCACGCCGGTGCTCACCTACTTTTACGGAAAACGCTGGTACTGCTCATGGGTATGCGGTTGCGGCGGCCTCGCAGAGACCATGGGCGATCCCTTTCGCCAGCTGTCCAGCAAGTCAACCCAATCCTGGAGGATCGAAAGAGGCATCGTCTACTCGGTCCTCGTCTTCGTTACTGTCACCACGGCCGCGCTCTGGATCAATTCCGCCACGGAAGGCCGCGTTTTCGGCCGCCTGTCCGGGCCGCTTGCCAGCGCGTACGGTTTCTACATCGGCGCCCTGTTTTCCGGCGTCATCGGCGTGGGTTTCTATCCTCTGATGGGAAGCCGCGTCTGGTGCCGTTTCGGCTGCCCCATGGCCGCAATTCTGGGCATCTTCCAGCGTTTCTTCTCCCGCTTCCGAATCACCACCAACGGCGGCCAGTGCATGTCCTGCGGCAACTGCTCCACATACTGCGAAATGGGCATCGACGTCCGGGCGTACGCCCAGCGCGGCGAAAACATCGTACGGGCTTCGTGCGTGGGATGCGGCATCTGCTCCGCCGTCTGCCCGCGCGGCGTGCTCAAACTGGAAAACGGTTCCACGCACGCCGACCGGTATCCAGGCGCCGATCGGCCCCTGGCGGCCTTCCAGGAAGCGTTGAGCGCGGCAAAAGTCTACGAGGGGAAAAACGGGTCGGCTGCTGCGCCTGAACCCGTCGATCCTTCCCTCCACAGCCAGCGCAGGCCGCTCAAATCGCAATTCAGGCGGCGTCTATAATGGTATTGAAGGTCTGGCTGGGACGCATTGCCCGGGCCGTCAGGACCGGATCGGGCACATAATAGCCGCCGAGATCAACGGGCGCACCTTGAGCGGCCAATACTTCGGCAGTAATCCTGTCCTCGTTGTGCTCGAGTTTTTTCGCAACGTCCCCGAACCGCGCTTTCAGTTCCGAGTCACTGTCCTGCGCCGCCAGGGCCTGCGCCCAGTACATCGCGAGATAGAAGGTGCTGCCCCGGTTGTCGATCTCGTTCACCGTGCGAGAGGGCGACCGTGAGTTCTCCAGGTATCTCGTGATGGCCTGATCCAGCGTATCGGCGAATAGCGCGGCCTTTGTATTCCCGGTGTTTTCCACAATCAGGCGAAACGAGGGCACGAGGGCGCAGTATTCCCCCAGCGAGTCCCACCTCAAGTGCCCCTCGTCCAGGAACTGCCGGACGTGCTTGGGCGCCGATCCGCCCGCCCCGGTCTCGAACAGCCCGCCGCCGTTCATCAATCTCACGATAGACAGCATCCTCGCGCTGGTTCCGAGTTCCAGAATAGGGAAGAGATCCGTCAGATAGTCACGAAGTACGTTGCCCGTCGCCGCAATCGTATCTTCTCCCCTGCGGATCCGTTCCAGCGAAAACCGCATCGCGTCCTGAGGCCTCATCACGCGGACGTCCAGACCCGAAGTGTCATGCTCGGGCAGATAGGCATTCAGTTTCCTGATGATTTCCGCATCGTGCGCCCTGCGTTGGTCCAACCAGAACACCACCGGCGTGGCGGAGGCTTTCGCTCGTTTCACGGCCAGGCCGACCCAGTCTCGAATCGCGGCGTCCTTCGTCTGGCACATTCGGAAGATATCGCCGACTTCGACCGCTTGGTCGAGCATCACGTTACCGGACAGGTCGACAACGCGAATCTCTCCTTCGGCAGGTGCTTCAAACGTCTTGTCGTGCGACCCGTACTCCTCGGCCTTCTGCGCCATAAGACCCACGTTGGACACGCTGCCCATTGTGGCCGGATCGAACTGCCCCCGCGCTTTCGCGTCTTCGAGAATCTCCTTATACATGGTCGCATAACATCGGTCGGGCACCATGGCGATCGTATCCTTCGGTTCTCCGTCCCGATTCCACATCTTGCCGCCGTCGCGGACCACGTTCGGCATTGAAGCATCGATAATGACGTCGTTGGGCATATGCAGGTTGGTGATACCGCGATCGGAATCGACCATGGCCAGTCCCGGACGACTGACGTAAACCGATGTAAAATCGGCCTCGATCTCGGCCTTTTTGTCCGCGGGCAGGCGGTCGAGCCGGCCCAGCACATCGGCCAGGCCGTAGTTCACGTCGGCCCCGACCGCTTCCAGCGTATCGGCATGTTTGTCCAGCGCCTCCTGGAAATACACCGACACACAGTGGCCGAACATAATGGGATCGGAGACTTTCATCATCGTGGATTTGAGATGCAGTGACAGCAGCGCCCCTTCCCGCTTTGCAGCGTCTATCTGCTCCGCATAGAATCGCCGGAGGGCTCTCACGTTCATCACCGCGGTGTCGACCACCTCGCAGGCTTCCAGCGATATCCCGTCTTTGAGCAGGGTTACCTGGCCGTCGTCAGCCACGAACTCGATCCGCACACTGTTCGCCGCGCTCACTGTTCTCGATTTCTCGCTCTCGAAAAAATCCCTTCCGGTCATGTGGGCGACCCGGGCCCTGGATCCGGACTCCGGCCATGGCCGCATCATTTTATGGGGATGTTTCCGGAAGAATTCCTTGACCGACGCCGCGGCGCGCCGGTCCGAGTTTCCCTCCCTCAGAACCGGATTGACCGCGGAGCCGAGCACCACCGCGAATCGGGCCTGCAGCGCGCGCTCGGCGTCGTTCCGGGGTTCGTCAGGATAGTCGGAAATGTCGTAGTCCCTGTCCTGCAACTCCTTAATTGCCGCCTTCAGTTGCGGGACCGTCGCGCTGATATTGGGGAGTTTGAGAATATTGGCCTCGGGTTTCCGGGTCAGGGCGCCGAGTTCACTCAGACAATCGGGAATACGCTGCGCTTCGGTCAGGTTTTCCGGGAAGTTGGCAATGATCCTGCCGGCAAGCGAGATGTCGCTGAGTTCGACTTCGATGCCGGATCCCCGGGTGTACGACTGAACAATCGGCAGTAACGCACAGGTGGCAAGCGCGGGCGCTTCGTCGATCTTCGTCCAGGTGATTTTTGCTGTTGCCATTTACGGTCCTTTCCTTCACATGTGGAATCAACGGGCGTGAGACGCGTCTCGGCCCAACTTACGCGCCGACGCGCAGAAATCGCATACCGGAATTCTCCCGCCCGAATACCAATACGTCCTTTTCACCGTCCGGCCGGTGAACCGCCAGGCGTTCGCCGTCCCAACCGCAAGCGGGCGATTCGGTCTCATGGCGTTCCGGCCAGATAACGGCGAGCAACTCGATCTCCCGTTCCGCCGCCGTGGTTGCGTGAAGCGCCCGCTCCGTGAGTCGGGTCATCACGCAGTCCGGCGAGGGCACGCGGTGTGTCGTAACCGCCGATCCGGCAAACGCCATTGACAGTCGCGTCTTCTTGCCACGGATCTCGCACCGCCCGGCATCGCTGTGTATTTCCCCGGCCGTTTGCGCCATAAACGTCACCCGGACCGGGCGGTCAGCCCTTACTTCGTCCACGACAACCAGGTACCGTCCGTCCACCATGATGATATGCCGCCGGACCCGGCTGACGCCCTCTCCGAACGAACGGTCCGCCTCCGCCGCGATGGCGAGATGCCGGGACGCCTCCTCCCAATACAGGAACGTGCCCGTACCCGGCCCCTGCGGCTTGCCGTTTACCAGCGTGGTGCTGTATCCCTCCGGCGGCGTACTGTAGTCGTGGCTTCGCCGGATCAGCGGTTCTCCTCCCGCCACCACCTGGATCGCGTTCAGATCCCGGCTCGAATGCCCGAAACCGGGAGCGGCGTACCCGCTCTTGAATGACACGTACAGCGCCGGGTCCGGCCAACCCGAGGCGAGCGCGGCCCAACGGATCTCCTCGTAGACCTGCAGGCGCTTTAACCCCGTCATTTCCGATCCCAACGCCGCGGGTGCGGGCCTGTCGCCCACCGCGGTACGCGGCGCGGGGGGCAGATAGGGAATCCCGGGAGAACGCCACATGACCGTATTCCAATCCGAACGCCTGTTTTCACCTCCACCGCCGTACGCATCCGCATATAGGGAGAAAACGGGCTCGTTATACCGGCGCGCCAGCAGATGAAGAAAAGGGGCCGCTCCTTCATTCATGCCGTCGTTGAACCCGGCCGGCACGCCCCGAGGCGTAAAGTAAATGGGGAAATATCCCGTGTTCCGCATGCCGGCCAGTGAAAAAACCCCGTCGTCCGCACCCGTTGCGGACTCCATCGCCGCACCGTGCAATATCACCCCGCGCAGGAACACCGCCCAGTAGTTTATGGATTCCGGCCAGGACCCGTCAGGCGGGAACGCACGCATCGGCGTTCCGATGTCTTCCCTGGCAATCCTGAGGACGGCTTCCGCGTCCAGCGCCTCATCCCTGAGGCAAAGCGCCAGCGCGGTCGCCACGCTATCCGAAATTGGCGTCAGATTTGCAATCCTCCCCTTCCAATAGGCCTGATTGTTCTCCATGGCCCACAGGTACACCAGCAACCCGTTCTCTACCAATCGATCGCTCAGCACCCGCCGCTCGTCCGGCGTGAACAGGCCCCCAAGCCAGTCCATCGCCAGTGCGCAATACATCGCCTTCCACATCAGGTCGGGGTCCGCCCCGTATACCCTCGGGTCTCCCCAGAGCACGTGTTCCACGAGCACCCGGACCATCTTATTGGCAAGCAACCCGTACCGGACATCTCCCTCGATCAGATAAACGAGAGCCGCAGCCATCATCTGGTGAGGGTCCCGCTGAAAGAGCGTATCTTCCGCGTGGCCCTGCATCAGCAGCTCTTCGCCGGCCAGCAGGTCGTCGATCCCGATCTCACGGACCTCCGTCCCCTCGGGTGAGAGGCTGCGTTCCAGAATCGTACCCCGTTCAAGCACCTCATCCACCCCGGCCTTCATCGCCAGATAATGCGGTTTCAGACCCCCTTCCTTCGCCTCCACCCGCAGCCGTACGACGTCTTCGTGGCCCAACATCACAAAGGGCTGAGGCCTCGCACCCATTACGTTACACGGGCATTCCAGATGGCCTGCCGCGTTCAACCCCGCCGGGGTCAGACGCAATACGTAACGCCCCCTGGGCACTTCTCCGATACCCACGTCAAAGGCCACGTCGTCCGAATCCGCCAGGACCCGGCCCCTGTCCAGGGCCTCGCCCGCGTCATTCACCAGCGACGCCTGCCACTGTGTGCCCGCAAGGCCTTCCCCTGACATCCGAAACCGGCCCGTGCCGCGCTGATTGTTGCCCAGACACAACGGATCCAGGCGGACACGCCGGGATGGGTTAAACTCACACCGCTCATCCGCCAGCATCGCCCCGGTCTCAGGATCGGATACCGAAACCGTGAGACGGTACGGATACAGAAAACCCCTGAACGCACCGAACGTATAATCCAGCAGCATCCTCATCTCTCCGGCGCCCTGAACCCTGTCTACAAATACCGTCTCCCTGCCATACGGATCCGCAAGCACGACGCGTACATCAAGCGTATCGGGCAGTGTCGGCGCGGGCCTTAGATTCAAATCCAACGCCTTTTGCGTCGGGCCCACGTCGCGCAGCCTCAAGTCCCCGATTGTCAGCCGAGGGCTCAGCACCAGGCGGCCCAGCCGGTCGGCCCGTAGCGGATCACTAGCGGTTGGATACCGCATCATCCGGCTCAACGTGCTGACTTCCAGCCCCGGCTGGATGCGCGTGAGACCGTTGACCACAAACCCGCCGGATAGCATCGCGGGCGGCGGCGTGTCCGTCCAATTCACGAACCGCGCGACGTTGAGAGGAAGCTGCAGCCCGGGTCGCGGCCGTACGCCGAACATCGCCCACGGTACCGTCAGGCGCGCCGACCAACCGTTCCCTGGCGGCTCGACGTCAAACGTCGCCCGCCCCGCTCCTTCCGGCAACATGGCCGTCCCATCCGACATACACTCGAACTGGAGAAGGTTGTCTCCCCCCGGGGCCACCATCACGACAATACGATCTTCCCCGTCGGTCTGCCCTTCGCATGCGGCCGAGACCACCAGCGCCTCCTCGGTCCAACACGCAAAAACCCGTGTACGTCCCATGGGTTGATTAAGAAGCGGCCTGACGGGATCCATCATATTTCGCGTGCCCCGACGCTTTGCGTACTCGAATCCGGTCAGCTTGGAGCTGTGACGGCTATCCCAGATATGCTTCGCGATCTCCATCCGGGCAAGTTCGCCCAGCGCCGTGGGTTCACGCCCCACGGGCCATTCGTCTTTCCGTTCCAGTTCGATTTCCATTTCGCGAGTCAATTTGTAGTCCTCTTACCACGCCGGTCCACGTATTAGCGAGAGCAGTAATAGGGATCATAGTCCCATCGCCAGCCATCAGGCTGCCGAAACGTGGTCATTGCGTGCGTTATTTGCGCTGCGTGTGCTGAGCCTGTCGAAACGACTTTGTCGAAGCGTGGTCATTGAGCTTGTCGAAATGCCCGCGTTTCGATTCCCTTCGACCGTCTCTGGGCACTGGCTCACATTGCATTGTTTAGCGCCATTCCACAGCCCTTCGCCGACCCTTCGACCCTTCGACAGGCTCAGGGACCGCAAGCTCAGGGAGCGACTCAGGGCAGGGCTGTCAGAATTCCGTTCACCGCTTGCTTCTTTCGTTGTTTACTGCCTGTGTTCAACCAGTCGATCTTCGCGCGTGTCGGGCACCCCTTCTTCGCGATCTTCGGGATAGCGTCATACATCCGGATTCAATTAAGCGAAATCCGATTCAATACAAAAACGAATCGTTGATATAGATTATATTCCAAAAAGGAATAGATTGTAACTGCCTGGATGGGCTTGCCGAAACACGCGGTCTCGATGCGTCGTTTACGGTGAGCTTCTCGAAACGGCCTATCTAAGTGCCAGCGTTTCGCCACCCTTCGGCGGGCTTGTGGGCCACAGGTTCATAGTGGACCGTCCAGGCTTTCCATAAGGGAATTATAACCCATAGTAACATTTAGGACGATGGTTTTGTCCGGGGGGTGAGGTCGGAATGCAGGTATATTGGTGACAGAGGTTATTAAGGATGATTAGAATCGTGGGAGGTAGAGAAAGGGCGCGGAGGCTGGAGACTCGCGGACGTCTCGGGACTGGTGTTCCCTTCGGCGCGGAGCCGCACGGGTTCCGGTCGAGCTACCGGGATTGGGCGGCGGAGCGCTCGGACGCGCCGCGGGAGGTGTGCGAGCTGGCGCTGGCGCACGTGAACACGAACAGCATCGAGGCTGCCTACCGGCACACCGACATGTTCGAGCGGCGGCGTGCATATGACACGCTTGGCCCAAGACTACAGGACGCTCGCCGCGACATTGCGCGGGCGCTGGGTGTGATGCACCCGCGTGGGCGTCCGCGCGGACCCGAGAGGAACTATGGTCCGAGCCGCTGAAATTTCTCGGCGGCGCATAGCGTTTGGAACCTACTTGGGATTGCAGCATTCCGAAGGGAGCCGCGGCACGTAGCCCACCGCCAAGTGCACACCGAACCGCACACAGACCTGCGACGGGGCGAAAGCATCATCTGGCACTCACGGAACGTGCTCTAACCCGGTAGTCACTTACGCTCCGGCATGATCCGAATGTGTTCATTTGTTGGATTTTCTGCGATTGCACGGCTTGCACAGCATTTGACAGTTCTGTTCGTTTGTCTTGCCGCCCTCCGACCAAGGGGTGATGTGGTCGGCCTCCATTTCCGAAATCTCAAACGCCTCCGCGCATGACTTGCAGATGCCGTTTTGCATTTCGAACGCCTTCTGCTTCATGGCATTGGAGAAGGCGCGGATATTGAGATGCCTCTCCTCGCCGGTGAGGAGATACGGGTAGATGCCCGCCTTCTTTGTTACATCGTCGTCCAGCATCAGTCGGGCAACTTTGGCCTCAAGCGCTTCAGGATCCAGGCTCTCGTCCTTGAGTCGTCCGTAAAGCCCGCCCCAATCCACTCCTTTCATTGGCGTGCGGTAGTTCGGGAAAACCGCTTCCACCCGGTTGATTACCGACTGGAAGTGACTCCACAAGGCGATTGCGGTCATGTCGTGCTGATGCTCGGCCATGTAGTCCTCAACCGTCTGGCCCTCGTCCTTGATCCATTGGATTGCGGTTTCGAGGTACTCCTGGCGTTCCGCCCTCCCATTCACAAACCGGCTGCCGATCGCATAAGCAGGGCAAGCGGCCCCCTTTCGGCTGAAATACCGCTTTGCGTTGGACACCCAAGGGCCAGCATAGACCGCATTCCGCAGTTCCTGAGCGGTCAGCTTTTCACCTGCGATGTTGATGATCCTGAACCAAGCTAGCTTTTCGCTGGCGCTCCCCTCGCAGACATAAACCTGCAATGGGTAATTGAGAATCTGCTCCTGCTCGTCGTCTTGCAGGTTGTGGAAATACCTCCCGCCAAGGGAGTAGGCGCTTTTCACGTACTGTGCGGCTGAGATCGTGCGCTGCTGGCCGTCGATAACCTCATACGTTCCGTCTTGGCGCACGGCCCAATACATCACATTTAGCGGAAAGCCCTTGTTGATCGTCTCGATCACAGCATCGCGCTGCTTGTCCTTATAGACGAACTCGCGCTGAAACGGCGGACGGATATCAAGCTTGCCGCCATAGCCGCGCACCCCACCTTCGCCGTCGTCATGGTAGTCCTCCACAAGGTCGCGGACTGCGATTTTCTTGAGTTCGATTTCCATGAGCGCACCTTAGTCTGGATTGGACCGCCTTTTCCTCTTGATGAAAATCCTTCTGTATAAGGTATACACCACTTCCTCGCCCCTAATAAGATAGTTTCCCTTGGGCGATCTACCCCTCAAGACGGGATAGCCGCTGGCCTTTTGGCCGGACATGCCAGTTTTCGTCCCATCCGGCCTCATCTCGGCGAAATCGCCGTAATACGTGTGACTCTTGAAGCCGTCATCCCACAAAGAGGAAAAGCCCAGTATCTCAAACTGCTCCGGGTTGTGCTTGTCCAGAAACGTGACCGGCACCCCCATCGCCCCATCCCAATCCATCGGTATTTCGGCAATCTTGTCCACGTTGATCGCATCGTAGTTGTCGTAGGCCGGGTATTCCTCCGGAGAGTAGCGCTTGTAGAGGATCAATTCCTCGTGACGCTTCTTATGGTCGAGATTGGTGAACCAGGCTGCGTTGCCCAACCGTCCCTTGACAACCCCCTCGACGACTCTATAAGCGCTCCCCTCCTTTGCGGTCGCCACCAATTCCTGCGCGTAAGCCTCCGGCACATCGAACAGCATATCCTGGCCCTTCGGGGTGACACCAAGCCACATCCTGTTGTCCTTGATTAGTGGGAAAATCTCCTTGTAGGTGACGGCGTTCTGACTCCCGACGATCAGGAACTTCTTGCCGTACTGCACCAGTTGGGCGACGTATTCGCGGAACAGCGAAAACGGTGGATTGGTCACCACGACTTCCGCCTGCTTCAGGAGCTCTATGCATTCCGCGCTGCGGAAATCGCCGTCCCCTATAAACTCACGGATTCCGATATCCCCGACGTCGGGCACCCTGCCGCCCTTCGCGTTTCCCTTGTATTCGAGCCATATCGCCCGCTCCGAATCGTGACGACTGAACAGATCGCGCTCTTGGTTCTTGTAGCCGGCGGTAATGAGTCGCTTCAGACCCAGGCGCTCGAAGTTGTACGAGAAGTAGTGGAAGAAGCTGGAGACGCGGGGATCGTCGCAATTGCAGTACACGACCTTGCCCTGGAAATGTCCGGTGTAGTGGCGCAGCTCGTTCTCGATGTCGGAAAGCTGCGTGTAGAACTCGTCGTTCTTTTGCCGCTTGGCTTTTCGCAAGTTTTCATTCAGAGACATGGGTTTGCTGCCGAATTAAGGTGCTAAGAGGACATTCCATCATTCCCACAGCTTTTTCAAAAATTCCTCTGGCGACTCACAGACGTTTTCCGACGCAGGTTCGTTCTGAGCCTCATGAATCATGGCTTGCCATCGAAGGTCCTGGCACATACCGATCATCGCTTTAACGGATTCTATCAAAGTGCTCAGCGCGTCTACCTTCCTGTTGTCGGTTTCAGGTCCCGCGCTATTGAGAAGCGGGACGAAAGTCTTCAGACACTTTCTTAACATTTCCTCGAAATTTTCCAAATACTCGACGGACGCATCTATGTCCTCATAGGGCATCAGGTGCTTTAATCTGTCGGGATTCTTAACCGCCTCATTGTAGATGTTTTGCAGGAACGCGGTATGTCGCTTCGTATCCCTGTTCATTTCACCTGCAATCTTGACAAAGGACATGACGGATTTTTCTCTAAAGTCCCCGCTAACCCACGGAATATCAACGCTTAACATACCCTGATTGAATGCCATCACGGTTGGCGCAAAATCGGTCATTGCCCTGTTTCCCCCTCAGTTGCCTTTTGCGCAACTCAAAAAAGTACGTCAGGAGTGTACTGTTTGTCAAGTCTATTTGCAAAAGTACTGGGGCGGTACGGGTGGCTGTGAGTACGGTCGCTTACCGGAGTCAACATCCCGTCACCCACCTCATCCCACCTCTGTAATTTGATACAGCGGGTCCAGCCCCTGCGCGATCCGTTCCACGTTCTCCGCACAGGCCTCCCCGCGCCTCCTCGATGTACCATAGGTCTGGCCTGCGGTATGGGGCGTGGCGACTACGTTCGGCATTTGCAGAAACGGATGGTCCGCAGGCAGCGGCTCCTCGGCGAACACATCCAGCCCGGCGCCCTTGATCCGCCCGCTGTGCAACGCCTCGACAAGTGCGGCCTCATCCGCGATTTCCCCTCTGGCCACGTTGATCAGCACCGCCGTGGGCTTCATCGCCGCCAGCGCTCGCTTGTCGATCATATGCCGCGTTTTCGACGTCAGCGGCACGTGCAGCGACACGTAGTCCGCCTGGGCGAGCACTGTTTCCAGTTCAGATGGATCCACAAACACTTCCACCCCCAATTCATCCAGCCTCTCTGGCGGGATCTCCACGGCATCGACGGCCGCAATCCGCATTCCCATCGCTTTCGCCCGCGCCGCCAGCGCCTGTCCGCTCGCGCCCAACCCCACCAACCCGAGCGTCTTTCCCGCAAGTTCCTCGCTCAGCGGCAAGTAAAACACCTCCGACCGGAGGTTACGCACGTGCTCGTCGAACCGTTTCGCGAAATACAACATCAGGAACATTGCGTGCTCCGCCAGCGCCACCGCGCTGAACGGACCCGGCGTATTGGCAAGCGCCAGCCCTTTTTCAAGGAAATACGCCACGTCCACGTGGTCCACCCCCGTGCCCAGCACCTGCCACAGCTTGACGCGGGCGGACAGCGCGGCGTCGATCAGGGCTCGAGTGCCCACCGACCCCCCCTGATCCACCACGACTTCCGCGCCCTCGAACTGTTCGGCCATGGGTTTCGCCGGATCGTACAGGCACACCTCATGCCGCTCATCGACCGCCGTCCTGAAGTCGTCGTAACACGGTTGCAGCATATCCTCCACACTCAGATATAAGACCTTCATCTGTCACGATCCTCCCGGTTGCGTTTAGACACTCACCAGTTAGAATCTCACCACCCCCATAACGTCCCCTATTCCCTTGCCCTTTTTAGGTAGACTGCGAAAGACCATTTTGTAGGTTCGTGCTTTTGCCGCGCGGAAGAGCGGGCGATTCGCGAACCGCCCCTACACCAAACGGCCATCAGTGGTATTCTTATCGCCGTGTTACGCGGCCATCGTCGGATTTGTAGGGGCAACCCTTGTGGGTTGCCCTCGTGAAGGCGCAGTCATCGGCGATAGGCATCACGCGGCAGTATTGCTAACCAATATTGGGTGTCTGTCGACAACTGATTGCTCCTCGCTGGTGAGAAACTCAATGAAATTTACGATTAAAACGCCTTTCCAGAGGACTAACAGAGCAGAGCGCGCTATTCCGTCCAGCGCTGAAGATTGGAGTACCTGCGAGGTTAGCAGGGCAGAGTACCCGGTGCGTCTGCGGCGTGATTCGCGCTGTGCATATGGCAGGCCCCGCGCCCAGCGGCGACTTTTGGTTCCTTTTGGTCGCTTCAAAAGGAACACGCCGTAGGCAGGGAATTAGGGGAGATGTGGATGTTGAATTTGGTTTTCGCTCTTAGCTGACGGCTGAGAGCTGATGGCTGGTTTTTTAGGATTCTAATAATTGTGAAACCCGTGCCCATGCCCAGGAAACCAGATCAGGTCGATCACCTGCGCAATGCCGATTCCAACGCAATAGCCGATCACCGTTCCGTAGAAAAACGGTTTCGCCTTCTGGTACATCCGGGGCCCCCCGTAGTGCACGATCAGCAGCTTCGCCGCCCACACCATCATGATGCTAAACACATAATATCTCGGGCCGGTTGTATACTGGAACGCCAAGCCCAGCGGGTGCAATGGCCACCATGGAAACCAGGTCCGCAACAGGGCCAGCAGGCCCGCTTCGGCCGCGCCGAACAGCCAGACCCCCAGCTTCTGGGGGTCGAATACGGTCCGGTCCGCCTCACCGATGGACGTTGCCAGGCCGTTGAATATGCCGTGCGGCCCCTCCCATAACGTCCACGATCGCAGAAACAGCGCGGACTCCGTATAGCAGAAATAGATAATTAAGCCCACGCATACCAGGAAGCTGACCACGAATCCCGAAAAAACCGTCCCGCCAATCCATCCCCGGCGGGATTTCAGACGGTCCATCGCCTTCAGATGATGCGGCAACATCTGAATCGTCTGCAGCCGGCCCCCTCCAAAAAATATACTGCTGTTCAAAAGCCCCAATCCGACCAGGTTGCGGGTATCCATTGTCGCCGTGCCCGTGATGGACTTCAGCCACCATCCGCCCTTGCCGCCCACGGGTACGAGGTATCCGAACCCGGTCGCCGCCATGTATTTCGCGACCGTGAAGTACGCAATGAACATCAACGTCATCTGTCCCAGGGCAAGGCTGAACGAGAGGCCCACCGCCATGAAGAATCCGCAGACAAAACTCGCGCAGATCACAAGCCCCGCCACCGCGGTCCGATAGGACACCGGACCCTCTCCCGCGTCCCCTCCTTCCCAGGTCTTCTTCCATACGTAAGCGAGGTGACGCCTGGCCATCCAGATGGACCACACCACCAGGATCGTCATCGCCCCGTGGCTTTCCAGATTGACGATTTCGTTGCCGGTCGAGGGCTGCCCCGCCAGGCCCACCGTGAACCCGGTCCGATTCATCACACCGACCTTCACCACCGCCAGCAAACCCATAAACCAGAAACTGAACAGCAGATCCAGGCGGCACAGATAACCCAGACCGATCACCAGCGGAAGTACGCGATAGTAGACGCGTGGGAAATTCTGGGCCACCACCATCCACTTGGTATTCACCGAATCGAAGAGCGTAACGCGCGGCACCTGGGGATACCAGAACGTGATGATGTTCCAGCAGATGATGCCCGCGGTCCAGGCGAAACCGAACCAGAACAACGGAGACCGGAAGAGCATCGGAATACAGCGACCGCGTCCGATCCCCTCGGTAAGGTCCGCTGGAAAACTCACCAGGGGGTAGGTCAACCGCTCCGCATCGGCCCATTGGCGATGAAAGATCGTGGTAACAAAAAAAGCCACACCCACCATGGCGAGGCTGCCTGTCAGCCACCAGCCCACCGGCGCAAACCACCCGGACCACGGAACCGTCTCCCCTTTGCGCAGCCCGAAATAGAACCGGTCCACAATTTCCGGCACGGGTTCGGGAAACGCCCAGTGCGGCAACTCGTCCAGGAACAGGTCTGCCCAGCGATTCTCGGGAGTGGCGAAAAAATGCGGCGCGGGAAGCGCGCCCGTCATATACCCCGTCCAGCCCACCCCCGGCATCATTCCCGCAATCCACGCCATGGCGAAGATGACCATCATTTCGGTGCGGGAAAGCACGCTCCGGGGCGCAACCCGGGCGATCACCATATTGATGGTCACCCAGATTGTAAACAACAGGATCAACGATACGGGAAAATTGGACTTTACCAGCGACCCCACGTGCAGCACCATCGACCCGGCAATACCGTAATAGGCCGACGCGGCCGCCGTCACCAGACCCAGAACCACCGATCGCGCCGTGATGCCGTTCCGCCCCGGAACGGGGTCTTCAAAACCGTCCTGGCTGTCTGTAAGACGCGCCTGAGCCATACCCCCGGTCCTCTGAGCAAAACCCGGCAGGTCGCCGGCAATCGGTCATCCCCTTTGTCTCAATCAGGCGCCGTTGAACCCCACGCCGACGTCCTCATCGCATCTGTCTCCCCCTTCAGCACGGCGAAGGAGGCTCGACGATCGGGCTTCGCGGTGCTTCAGCCGCCGGGAACAAACCGCCTCAGATAGTCCACGGCCCTGGGAACCGCCGTCTCCTCCGCTTCCACGGCCTGTCCTTCGTAGACCACCGAAACCCAACCGTTGTAATCCACGCCTCTCAAAATCTCAAAAATCCTGGGATAGTCCAGCCAGGCCTCCTCACCGGTCTGAATCCTGTAAATCTTCGCGCGCACGTGCACGGCCATCGGCGCCGTCTCCGCGATGCTCCCGTAAAAATCCAGCGCGGGATCTTCCCGCCCGTTTGCGCCGCTCGCCCCCGGCGACCCCACGTACTGACCGGTATCGAGAATATGCGAGAGATAGGCATTGTCCACCGTCTCGATGATGCGGCGCACATCCTTTCCCGTACGGGTCACACACCCGTGGTTGTGGTTGTGCAGACCCAGGACGACTCCCTTATTCTCGCCATACGCGGCCACCTCCCGCATACATGGCATCATCCGTTCCCACACCTCCTCTTCCGACGCGCCTCCGCGCACCCACGCCGCAAAAATCCGCACCAGGGGCACACCCATGAAAGCAGCCACGTCCACCCACGATTTCACCTCGTCAACCGCGCTGGGCAGCTCGGGCACCGGCCTGCCGAAATCGTTGCTCACCCCGATATAGGAAATCGCCAGCCCGCGCTTCAGGCATCGCATCCTGACATCCCGCAGATACGCCGGCTCGGTGGACGCAAACGCCCGCGTATGAATATCGATCCCATCCAGCCGCAGTTCATGCGCCCTGTCGATAAACCCGGCCAGGTCTAACTCTCCGTTCGCAAATTGATCCTTGTAGCTGAGCGACATACAGCCCAATTTCATCATCCTGTCGTTCTCCTTGAAAAAGCCGGCGAACCGCCCGTTTTCGACCGCCAGCAACTCAAAACGCGGCAAGGACTTCAACAAGCCTGTCGACGTCCGCGCTGCCGTTGTACAGATGCGTGGACACCCTCAGGCGGCCGTATTCGCCCCAGCACAGTACCCCTTTCGCGGCCAGACGCATTTCCAGCCCCTTCGCATCGTCCACGGCAAAGCAGGTATTTCCCGACCGCGCCCGGCGTTCCATGGGACTGATTACCGAAAGTCGGAGCCGCTCCAGACCGGCGCTCACCTGCTCCGACAGATCGCGCGCATGCGTATCGATCCGATCCATACCCACGTCCAGCAAGACCTCCAGCGCCTTGTCCAGGTGCATCACCACCATCATCGCGGGGTTTCCCGGCTCCATCCGGTCCGGCATCGGTTTCTCGTCCACATCGGGATGGCGCTCGGCGCGCTGGGCCGGCCAGACCGCCAGGTTCCGCCAGCCAAAGCACGTCGTCGCGATCTGAGCCTCCGCCCGTTCGCTCACGTAACACGGCGCGACACCATGCGTCGCCAGCATCCATTTGTAACTGCTGCTCACCGTCAGATCCGCCAACCCGGCATCGACCCACACCACCCCGGACGCGTGGGTCGCGTCAACCGCCAGCAGCACCCCCCTGCCCCGCGTCCCCTCGGAGAGCCGTTCCACGTCCAGATTCTGCCCCGTGTAGAAACTCACCTGGCTTACGGCCAGCACCCGCGTGCGTGCGTCCACCGCCGCCAGGAGATCCGCCTCGTGGACGAACCAGTCGCGGTGCGGCACCATACGCACCTCCACACCCAGTCGATCCAGTTGTTTCCACGCATAGGCTACCGACGGGAACTCCAGGTTCGTCGTCACCACGTTATCCCCCTCCCGCCATTCCAGCCCCCTCGCCAGCCAATTGATGCCCTCCGCCGCCGACGGCATGAAGGCAATACGTTCCGCTGGCACGCCCCAGAGTTCGCTCAGACGGCCCCGGCACCGGTTACCAACGTCATAAATCTCGCCCCGCCCGTCATATCCTCCGCTCTTCAGGCGCGCAAACTCGGCATAGACCGCCTGTTGTGCCTTCAGCCAGGGGCTTTCTCCTCCTGTACACAAATGCGTGACGCCTTCCAGTCCCACAAATTCATCCGGCGATATCAATGGCGCGATCTTCATAGACCCTCGTCCTCGAACGGACACGGAACGCCGCGTCCCTCATACATGAAAAATGTACAGATCCCGATCCACTTCGGACGGCTCTACCCGGGCCCCGTTCCGGCGGTGGCTCTCGGCCACGGCAAAACAGGCCTCCGTGATATGGTGAGTTACCTCCACGTTGCCCAGCGACGGTTCGCCCGACTCGTATGCCGCCACCAGATCCTCGAGACACGCAACCACGGCGCTTTGTGGATCCACCTCCGGAAACGCCGCTGCTTCCACAAACCGGTGTCGTCCTCGCGGGGCGCCCGTCTTGCGCAATTCCCACCCCACCCCGTTGTTGCGCGAACGGATCGCACCTTCAGCGCCCACCACCTCAAACTCCCAGTGACCCGCGGGAATGGTCCAGGCTTCAACCTCGTTCTCGAATTCCAGATGATATCGGGATACCGGATCCTGATCCAGCCGGTTGTTCTCGATGACCAGGTCCTCCGGAAGAAGCTCGCCGCGCACCCGCGCGATCTTCGGATCGCCCAGCAGATACGAAAGCGTGTCCATCGAATGGACGTGTCCGTGCAGCAGATTCGAACGGGCAAAGTGCACCGCCACGTTGACCTTGCCGATTTCACCCTGCGCGATCAGCGCCCTTGCCGCGTGGTAACGGTTGTCGAATCGCCGCAGGACGCCCGTATTGAACACGGTTCCGTGTTCCAGGCAGGCATCCCGGACCGCGTCGGCTTCCGTCATTGAACACGCCATTGCCTTCTCCAGGTAGAGCATCGGTACGCCCGCCCGGGCGACCTCCACCCCCATGTCGGCGTGCAGGACCCCCTTCGTGCATACGGCCACCATATCGGGCCGTTCGACCTCGATCATCTTCAGGTAATTCCCGTATAACGCCGACACCCCCCACTTCTCGCCAAAGGCCCGCCGTTTCTCCGCCACCAGATCCGATCCCGCCACGAGTTCCAGTCGCTCGCTGGCCTTGCACGAACCGGCCACCGAATACGGCAACGGAATGGAGGGGTAGTCCACTACCTCCTCGTCGATCGTACTGCCCATCCGTCCCAGACCCACAATCGCAACCCGATACGTCTTCATGTACTGACTCCTTTCGGCTTTGAAAAAGACAACGCGCCGACAATTCAGCACGGAAGTCCGCCTACGAGCAAACGGACGTTACGTGTATCGATATCATACCCGCTGCCTTCGACGCGAATCCGCAGCGATCACATTCCATAATCCGGCGTTGTGCTCCTTTACGCCGTGGAGATGCATTTTAACACCCCAAAACAGACCCGTCAAGCCCAAAAACGAACTTTCAGGTAGCTCCACGGCGCTTGCGCCGGTGCCTGCCATGCTCTATTTTAGTCCTGCGTATCGAGATATCCTCCGAGCGCACCATATTTCCTGACCTATAGCCCTTCCTCAATCGACTTCGGCAGCACGGGCATTCGCCATGCAAGAAGGCAACGTCGTTGCGTCTTTCCCGATTGAAGGAACCGAGACGCTCTTCCGGTACCCGCGGTGGCGCGATCTGGACGCCTTCATCGACATGCACCGCACGCTGACGTGCGAAAAAGTCATGTGCAGGCGCCTTGAACTCGACGCCGTTTCCGGGGGCCGTGAGCTTTCGCAGGCCCTGGTCGGCATTAAACGGAACCGGTCGAGTTATCTCCTGGTCGAACAGCACGGCGTCCTTCTCGGCGAGGGATTCACACAAAAAAGCGGTCACGACTACTGTACGATAGGCCTTGCCCTCATTGCCCTCGGCCGGGGGCGGGGGATAGGCACTCGGCTGATGCATGCCCTCGAGAGTGAATCCCGCCGCCTCGGCGCGCGACGGCTATTCCTCACCGTCTGGTCCGCCAATACCTCCGCCGTTCATGTCTACGAAAAAGTCGGGTACATCGAATCCGGGCGCCGCCCGGACTGGGTGTTGATGGACTCCGGCGACACCTGCGATCTCATCGACATGGTGAAAATCCTGGATGAGTAGCTGTAAGCTATCAGCCGTCCTCGGACCTCTCCCCCCGGCTGCTCGCCTCCGGCGGGTGAAGAAAAAAAACAGGGTAATACCAAATTCAAGATCCACATCTCCCCAGATTCCCTGCCTACGGCGTGTTCCTTTTGAAACGACCAAAAGGAACCAAAAGTCGCCGCTGGGCGCGGGGCCTGCCATATGCACAGCGCGAATACCCATTGGAGACGGTACTGGGGATTTTGTCCTGCCAGCCACGGAAGAACGGCGATCCTCGGTGCTGGACGGAACAACGCGCTCTGCTCTGGGAGCGCTCGAGAAAGACCTCGCGTTTGACAAGCGAATGCCACTCTGAGGGCGAGCGATCAGCGGGCCTGTCGCAGTTTCAATTTAGGGTATCGTCAAGAATTCTCCGGAGACTTCAATGAAATTAACGCATGAAGAGAAGGCGATGCGGGCCGGAGAGATGGGGCAGGCCGCGGGGGAGGCCCTGGCGCAGCAAATGAAGGTTGGGGCGTTCTTTCGTGCGGCTGACTTCGTGCCGGTACGAACCGTGCACGTGATGGCCGATATCGAGGCGCTTGCGGATCCGGGGCTTCGTTTTCTGGAAGAAACAGCGGCGGGGGGCGGACGTTTCCGGGTCCCGGTCACCACCAATCCCAGGAGTGTGGATTTCTCGCTCTGGAGGGAGGTGGGACAGGAAGAGGAGGAGGTGATCAAAGAGCGCCGCATCGTGGATGCGTTGACGGCGATGGGCGCACTCCCGTGCAACACCTGCATCAATTATCAGACCGTGGACCCTCCCAGGTTCGGCGAACACCTGGGATGGGGCGATACGGGCACGGTGATCTTTGCGAACTCGGTTGCCGGCGCCAGGTCCAATTTCGAGGCGGGTCCCGCGGCCGTGTGGGCCGGGCTCACCGGCCGGGTTCCGCGTTACGGGTTTCACCTGCCCGAACGGCGGCGCGGCACGTTACGCGTCGTGGTGGCCGATCAGCCCCGGACGAACAGCGATTGGGGGGCGCTTGGCTGCGTGGTGGGACGGCAGGTGGACGACTACTGGCGGGTTCCGGTATTCGAGGGCGTGAAGGATCCGCCGTCGATCGACGACCTGAAACACCTGGGGGCGGCACTGGCCAGCTACGGATCGCTGGCAATGTTCCATATGGTGGGCGTGACGCCGGAGGCGCGCACGTCCGACGAGGCCTATCAGGGTCGGAAGCCGGATGAGACGATTGTCGTATCGCCAGGGACGCTGCAAGCGGCGTACGATTCCTTCCAGCCGGAGAAGGAGGCCGTGGACCTGGTGGTGTGCGGCACGCCGCAGCTATCTCTGTTCGAGCTTGAGTCGATTGTGGATCTGCTGCGCGGAAGACGGGTGCACCCGGACACGACGCTGTACCTGGCCACCAACTATCAGATCAAAACGCTGGCGGATCGAATGGGACACACGGAGACCGTGGAAAAGGCGGGCGGAAAGATCCTTACCGGTGTCTGCTTTTATATCATGAACGCCCGGGGGCTGCGGGAACGGTTTCAATATCGCACGCTGGTGACGAACTCGGCGAAACTGGCGAATATCATCTCGGGCTACGGATACAACCCGGTATTCCGACCGGTGGAAACGTGCGTGGATGCCGCGGTAACGGGAAAAGTCACGTGAACGACTGACTCGATGGGGTTTCCCGCTCGTCGGACCTCCACGGAAAGTCGAGAGCGTTTATGATGACCGATACTATTGTACTGCACGGGCATCCGGGCGTCGGGCCAGACGCTGAAGGCGTTGCGCTGGTATGCAACGAAGGCTTCAGCGCCCGGTACGATTATGACAGGTACAGGGGAGTCATCAGCCGGGAGACCCACCCGCTCTTCGGGCAGTCGATCGCTGGAAAAATCGTCGTGTTTCGCACGTCCAAGGGCGGCGTGGCCACGTCCTGGATGATGCTGGACATGGTGGCGCGGGGCACCTGCCCGGCGGGATTCATATTCGGACGCACCAACCCGGTAATGGTACAGGGCGCGGTGCTGGCTGACGTGGCGTTGATGCACGAACTGGAACCCGATCCACTCGCGACCGTCCAGACCGGAGATACCGTCCGCATGCGCCCGTCGGAAGGTGTGGTGGAGGTCGTGAGAAAATTTCAGTGTCGCTGAGCACGGCGAAGCTGCGGCAGGCGAGGATCGGTACAATTGAGGTACCGCAAATTATGAAACAGGAAATACGGTTGGGGCAGGTGATCATCCTGAACGGCGCTCCGCGATCTGGAAAATCAAGCATAGCCACAGCGATCCAGGAAGCTTCGGATGAGTTGTGGGTGAACCTGGGCGCAGATTGGTATATACGCATAACACCCGAACGGTACCGGCCAGGGGTGGGGCTTCGTCCGGCGGGGATTGAGAAAATGGAAGAAAAACCTTTTGTACAAAGGAATAAAATAGAACGTATCGTGCCTTTAATGTATGCAGCGATGTATGAGTCGATTGCGGCGCACAGTCGTTTGGGTTTGAACGTTGTTACCGACGTCGGCCATCATGACGACTACGGAAGTCCTCAAGGAATCCTGTACGACTGTGCGCGCCGTATGGAAGGTTTGCCCGTCCTGTTCGTCGGCGTGCGCTGCCCTGTTGATATCGTGTGGGAGCGGCGGCGTAGCACGTGGCTCAAGGAGCAGGAAATTCCGGATGGCACGCCCCCGCCTTATCGGGTGCATCGATGGAATCGCGAGGTGCACAACCCCGGGATATACGACCTCGAAGTCGATACCTCAACGATGAGTCCGGAGGAATGCGGCCGGGTAATACTGAGACACCTGGAACATGGCCCCCAACCCACAGCCCTCAAAAGGCTGGCTGCAATGTCTGCACGGGACCGGAAATAGCAACAATTCCGAAGACGACTCGTTGTTGACACATCCGCCTTCACGTCGCCTGCCAACGGCCACAAATAAAGGACGCTCCCAAGACATAATACCGGGAGCGTCCAGACCCTACCCCGCTAATGGCTAAACTCCTGCGTCACGCCACGTCAATTATTGGTAAATCGCCGCCTGACGACCCTCCGTCATTCTGCCTTAGTCAATCCCATCACCCACGTCAACTGATCTTCCATGGATGCCTTGAAATCGCTACTCAGTCCGGTTTTTTCGTAGCGGATGTACCCTTCTCGATCTACGATACACGTATACGGTATTTTGTCGAATCCGAATTGTCGCTGTACTTCCTCATTGCCCATCAGATAGGTCAGGCCAGGCGCCAACCGCGCCTTTGTGTCAGAAATGAGGTCCTTGCGCTTACCCTCGTCCTGCGTATCCAGGTTGACGGCCAGGAACTCTATTGACTTCTGACCAAAAGTACGCTTCAAAAACTCGAGTTGGGGCAGTTCGTCAAGGCATGGTCCGCACCAGTTCGCCCAGAAATTGAGCACCACGACCTTCCCGTTTAACGCATCCAAACTCACCGATTCATCATTCAAGGTCTTCAAAGTGAACATCGGTGCCAGTCGCCTCACGCGCCTTTCAACCAGTCGGGCCTTTCGCGATTCTTCAATCTCGGCCTTCAAATCGGCGTATGCGTAAATAATCCCTTCCGCAGAGCCGAACTTCCCGACATATGCCGTGCCCCAGAGTCCATAAGCGTCTTTACGGATTACCGAATTCTTCAAGAGTTGGCATCCAAGTTCGTAGGCAGGGTCAAATCGCTCCTGCTCAATGTATAGCCTCAGCAGATCCAGCCGAATCCCGTCAACGGTTTTCTGGTGGGTTGCCTGATCCGGGAAGGCCGTCACCGGCATCGCCTCCGCCTGCTGCAAGCTGCGCCGGATTACCTTCAATGCCTCCTCCGGCTGATTCGCCAACTGAAAAGCCCGGCTCAACAGTCCACGTCTTTCGATAATCCCTCGCTGGTAGGAATCACCGGCATTGGCCTGTATGCTCTCCGCGATTGCCAGTGACTTCTGTGCGAAAATGAGGGTTCGACGGGGAAAAATCTTCTTGTCAATAAAGGTCTTCACTATCTGTCTGTATAAGCCGTTTCGATTCGGCTGTAACGCAATGGCTTCCTCAGCCAAACGAAGGAGGAACCGAGGATCATCGACTACCATGCTGTAGTGATAAAACAACCTTTCCAGCGCATCTACCTTCAAATTCGTCTGCGGATACTCTGCGCGGAATTCTTCAAGGGCCAAGATCCCATCCCAGCGCTCTTCTGTTTCTTTTGCGAGAGCAAGCTTCATTACCGCCTGTGAAAAGCGCCTTTGTTCCTCGAAGGAATGTGTCGGCGGGCTGGCATAAACAGCCGAAACCAGAAAATTCGCAATCAACATCAAATTAACGATATCCTTGAATTGACTATTTCTATACTTCATTTCTGCCGTGGATTTCAACATTCGGGCCTCCCATTATCGTCTGTCCGCCCAGAAAAGACTTAAAAGCCTCCGCTCGGAATGCGCTCGAGACCGGTTTATAGTGAGATCAACAAAATAAACGCCGTCCGACAGTGGCCGTTTTTCGAGTAGAAATGTATGACTTCCCACGCTTTGGATGTCGTCTACAAGCAATGCAGCCAGCATTCCAGACATATTGTAGACTTTGAGCCCAACGTGCACGGAGTCCTTAAAGGTGGAGTCGGGAATTGTGTAGGTAATCGTTACCACGGAATCCGCCGGCGAATGGGACAGAGTCAACGCAGGTCTGGGTGGATTGTCCGTCGATGCTCCGACTGCTTGCGTGGTTTGGCTGGCGTCGGTACTCTTGACCAGCCCATTTGCGTTTCCCTTCTTTGCGCTTTGCTGAAGGGCAGCTTCCGCCTGCTTGGGGCGATTGACGGGGTTGGACACGTCGTCTATTTCAATTTCGATTGTCATCGGCGCGGGGCTCGCCCCAGGCTTCGATACGTTATTCGCGTTGTCTTCCCACTGGACAATGGCGACGAATCCGGAATAGTAGATCCCCGTTCCCACAACCGACGCCGTCAGAATACCTCCAGATCTCCAGTATGGACTTCGGCCAAAGAACCGCTTTACACTCGCCCATATCGAATCCGGAGTCAACAGGAGCATCGGCGGCAGTGCAGCCATTACTTTTCGCGTCAGTTCAGACGTCGGTTGCTGCTCCTTCAATGTCTCCTCGACAATCGGCAACAGCTCTTCCCGAAGCTGATCGCGACCCACCTGGAGCCGGCCGAGCACGGTGCTTTCAGGGACCTCCAGCATCTCGGCGATTTCCCTGTATTTCAACCCCTCCATGTAGTGGAGGAGCACGACTTCACGATACCTCTCCGGAAGCCGTTCGACGGCCCGAAGCACGTAGTTTCGCATCTCTTCCGTTTCGTATTCGCTGTCCGGCGCCGTCGGCAAGCGAACGAATGACGCCGGCAGGACTTCGCTATGAAGCGCCGCTTCGTTCGAATTGTCCAAATCATCAATCGGTACGTTCCGCGTGCGTTTCCGAATCCAATCATTGGAAAGATTCATCGCGATACCCCGGACCCACGCCCGAAATCTGGCCGGGTCCTTCAACGATTTCAGATGCCGAAATGCCTCAACGAAGGTTTCCTGGACGATGTCTTCCGCGGAGGCGAAATCTCCCGTCTTTCCCACCACCAGGGCGTAGACCGTCCCCTTGTGCCGCTCAACGAGCGGTTCAAATGCGTCTTTATTGCCCGACAGGACTTGCTGGACAAGTATACCGTCTGTTCCGATCATAAGTTCCCCGCTTTGAGGGATAGGCCCGGGTTCATTGCCAGAGTCTCCCGTATCAGTTCCGGCTCCTACCATAATAGTGGGGCCGGAGGCCGAATCCTAAAAAAATACCCCTCATAATCCGCTTTGCACCCGAGATTCCGCATTCTGCCCTGCAAAATAGCAGGTTGGAGAAACCTGGTATCATCGTGGCCGATTGCAGTTATTGCACCGGAGTTGGCGCTTCTTCCATCGTTAAGTCGCGATGCAATGGGACTGGAGTTTTTTCTGCGCCGAATCTGCAATCGAGTGATGAGACGGTGCCATAGCGTCGATCTCCACCGAATCGTCGGGCGCTCCGCAAAGGACGCTTGCAGCGCCGGACGTGGAAACGGCGCTCTTTTGCGCTTGACATCCAACGAACGATGCTTACATAATGACACGCGGGCACCTGCTCGTGTCGGTAACCGGCGCCAAGCCGCATTCACAACGCAGTCTATTCACAGTCGGAATCGGGTGGGGTATTCCAATCGAAGGGTCGATTCCCGGAACATTGGGGATATCCGCGTAACCGCGCTGGATGCCGGGCGGTTCAGCCTCGACGGGGGCACGATGTTCGGCGTGGTCCCCCGGGCGATCTGGGAAAAGAAGATTCCGCCCGACGAGAGAAACCGGATCCAACTCGGCCTGAACTGCCTGCTGGTGGAAACGCGAACGGAGACGGTGCTGGTGGAAACCGGCATCGGCGCCTCAAAACTGCCCCCGAAGTACAGGGACATATACGGGGTGGACCCGTCCCGGGGCGTGATCGAAGCGCTGGCTGAAGCGGGCGTGGCGCCTGAGGCGGTGGACCGGGTGGTACTCACCCACCTGCACATGGACCACGCGGGCGGGACGACGGTTCGGACGGAGGACGGGTTCGAACCGGCGTTCCCCAACGCCAGGTACACGGTGCAGCGACAGGAGTGGGAAGACGCCCTGGGCGCCGACCGGCAGACGGTTCGAGGCTATAACGCCGCGTCGGACCTGATGCCCCTGGAGCACACCGGCGTTCTGGAGTTTGTCGAGGGAGACGTGGAAGTCTGTCCAGGGGTGCGTGTTTTTCTCACGCCCGGGCACACCCGCGCGCATCAGTCCGTCCTGGTGCGGTCGGACGGCGAAACCATCTGTTTCGTTGGAGACCTGGTACCCACCAGACATCACGTGCACCCGGTCACCATTATGGCGTTCGACCTGTATCCGAGGAAGACATTCAAGGTGCGGCAACAGGTGTTGAAACGGGCGGCCGGGGAAGGCTGGCTGATGGCTTGGCCGCACGATCCGGAGCAGTACTGGGGATATATCAGGATTGACGACAGGGGTGAGTTCACACCCGTGGAGGAACAATGAGATGGCTGTGAAAATGGTGTTCTGGCCGGCCTTCAAGCCGGATTGGATGGCTCGGGTGAGAGACCTGGGCGTAGAGGCATGCGAAGCCGAGTCCGAGGCGGCGGCGTTGGATCTGATTGTGGACGCGGACGCGTTTTACGGGCGCATGACGCCGGCGCTGCTGGCAGCGGCAGGGAAGCTGCGATGGGTGCAGGCGACGAGCGCCGGACTGGACGGTTATTTCTTCCCTGAGTTGAGGGAGAGCGAAGTTATCGTAACCAACCTGCGCGGGATTTACAGCGACGTCATTGCCGAGCACGTGTTTGCGCTGCTGCTTTCCCTGGCCAGGGGCATTCCGGTTTATTTCCGCAGTCAACTGGAAGGGCGGTGGGAGAAACGAGTCGCGCCGGTGATCCACGTGGCAGGTACCACGCTGGGTGTGCTGGGTCTGGGCGGCATCGGACTCGCGGTTGCCGAACGGGGTCACGCATTCGGAATGCGCGTGCTGGCATTGGACCCGGCCCCGAAGGGACGTCCCGACTACGTGGAACGGATATACGGGGTGGATGAATTGCACGCGATGCTGGGAGAAGTGGATTTCTTCGTGATCTGTGTGCCGCATACCGGTCAGACCGACCGGCTGATCGACGCCGCGGCATTGAAGGCGATGAAGCAGAGCGCCATATTCATCAACATCGGGCGGGGTAAGGTGGTGGACCTCGCCGCGCTGACGCGGGCGCTCCAGCAGGGCGAACTGGCGGGCGCGGGGCTGGATGTCTTTGAAGAAGAGCCGTTGCCGGAGGGACACCCGCTCTGGGCGATGGAGAATGTGATGATAACACCTCACGTCGGTGCGGAATCGGACCGGATCGAGGATCGTCGGCTCGGTCTGATCCTGGAAAACGTACGGCGGTTCCGGGACGGGTCGCCGCTTTTGAACGTCGTGGACAACAAGGAAGGGTACGTAGTTTCACTGAATGCGTGAGCGCGCCGGACCGGACGTGGCCGTTCGTCCGCGTGACTTCCACTATCCGGAAGCAAACAATGCCCGTCTGAATCCGGTTTGTCGACGGGCGCGCTGAAAAGGAGGCTGGCGATGTTCGGTAGCGAAATGGAACCGTTGGGACAGACCTGGATCGAGATTTCGGGCGAAGCATGCGGCGCACGGGCAGATGAACGGGGGCCCATCGGCGGGGGCGAAGGATATAAATGTGCGGTATCGTCACCCGTGAACGCGGTGTCCACGCTCGACCAACTGCTGGAAGCGCTGGCGCAGGCCAGACCGGGGGACGTGGTATACGTGGCCGGCGAGGCGGAAATCGACTGCACCGAACGGGTGTATGTCGAATTTCTCGTGCTGGAGATTCCGGAGGGGGTCACCCTGGCCGGTAACCGGGGCACGGACGGGTCCGCGGGTGGGATGATATTGTGCGATACATTCGATACAAGACCCCTGATCCGGGCGACCGGGCCGGACGTCCGGGTTACGGGATTGCGCATAAAGGGCCCCAATCCCAAGCGGTGCCTGGAACACCACAACCGTTCGTTCCGCGAGGGCAGGGGACACGAGTATTACTATAAATTCCCGACGTCCGACGGGCTCGTGACCGGATGCGCGAGACTCGAAGTGGACAATTGTGAACTGGGGGGCTGGAGCCACGCGGCGGTCTACCTCCAGGCCGGAGACGGTCATCACATCCACCATAATTTCATCCATCACAATCAATATAACGGACTGGGTTACGGGGTGAGCCACGACGAGGCGTTTTCGCTGATCGAGTACAACCGGTTCGACTACAACCGCCACTCGCTGGCGGGAACCGGGAGGGCGGGCAGCGGATACGAAGCGCGGCACAACGTGGAAATCGGCGAATCGCTGAGCCATTGTTTCGACATGCACGGCGGAAGGGACCGAAAAGACGGAACCGAAGTGGCCGGTACGTGGATGAAGGTGCATCACAATACGTTCCGCTGCCCGAAGACGGCTGTCGTGGTGCGAGGCGTGCCCGAAGAGGGCGTTGACATCCACCACAACTGGCTGTACCAGCAACCGGACGAGCTCTCGGTACGGTCCGACGGAAGGACGCGGATCCGAAACAACGCTTATGGGCCGAGCGATCCGGTGCTGGTGGCAAATGCCCAGGCGGGACCGTAGCGATTTCGGGCGGCCCTTCGCCCGCCTCGAACACCCACCACCCGGTGTGCCTGTCCCAACACTCGGCCCTTCCCTGGGCTTGACGCCGACGGCTCCCGGGTGGCGGTTTATTTTCTGGAGAAATGGCATGTCGCCGTTGGTTCGTTTTGCATTCGCGTTCACGCTTCCGGTCCTGCTGGTGCTGGGCGGCACGGCGGGGTATGCATGGATTGAGAAATGGACGGTGTGGGAAAGCCTGTACATGACCGTGATTACCGTATCGACCGTCGGCTATGGCGAGGTCCATCCGTTGTCGCCGACGGGTCAGCGGTTCACGATCCTGCTTCTTACGTTCAGTGTGATCGCCGTCGGATATTCGATGACAACATTAATCGGGTTCGTCTTCGAGGGTCAGATTCTCCACGCGATGCGAGGGCGCAGAATGACACGTTCCGTTTCAAAGCTGAAGGATCATTATATCATATGCGGAGGCGGGGTGGTCGGCAAAGAGGTGGCGCAGGAACTGAAGCATGCGGGAATGCACTTCGTAATCGTGGATAAGGATCCCGAACATTCTGAGTTGGGCCGTGACGAAACGGTATTGTTCGTGGAGGGTCACGCGGAGGACGACGAGGTGCTGGTCGAGGCGGGCATCGATAGGGCCAAAGGGTTGATCGCGGTACTGAGGGAGGATGCCCTGAATGTCTTCGTGGTGCTTTCCGCGCGCCAGGCGAATCCGAACTTGAAGATTGTGGCGCGCGCGGCGGAGGAGCAGAGCATTGGCAAACTGATGACGGCTGGCGCCGACCGGGTGATGTCACCCTACCAATTGGCGGGGAGACGGATTGCGTCGGTGATTCTGCGGCCGTCAATCGTGGATTTTCTCGACGTCGTCGTGGGCACGGGGGAGGCGGCAATGCGGCTGGAGGAGTTCCACGTGGGCGAGGGGTCGCCGCTGGTGGAAAAGCAATTGAAGGAAACGGATATCGGGCAGCGGACAGGAGCGATTGTCGTGGGCATCCAGGGGCATGACGGAAAGCCCAGGATCCACCCGGCCGCATCGGCGGGGTTGTCGGGTGTTACGATTCACCGGGGCGACGTGCTGATCGTGCTGGGAACCGACGGGCAGCTGAACCGGTTGAAGGCCATGGCGGAGTCATAGACGATGTTTCAGCGAAACGGAACCGTGGATGGCTGTGGAAACGCGTTCCGGATCTGCTCAACAGACAAAAAGGATCCCGGCGAATAACAGGCCGGGCGAACCATTCTCAATTGAAGGAGATGTATCATGCGGCTTCCGCTCTGTGTGGTGACCGATCCGGAAGGGCAGACAGGCTCGGACGGTTCGCGCTGTTACGGCGGGTTTTACATTCGTGAAATACTCGCGCACGCGGGCATTCCATTTGACGAGAAGGAACGTCCGCTGGTCGATCTGGATGGATTTCAAGTGGTACTGCTGCCCTGGCATCTTCAACTGTCGGAGGCAGAGCGGACGCTGCTGGCGGAATTCGTCGAATCGGGCGGGGCGTTAATCGGCCTGGGAGGGTTGTCGGGGTTGGACGACGTGTTCGGCGCGGTGGATCGCGGCGACATGGCGGACGGGTATTTGCATGTGGCGGCAAAGGACCACCCGGTAACCTCAGGGTTCAAGAGCAGTCTGCACTGTTTCGGCGGGCGGCGAATCAAAGCCGTGAACGGCACGGCGCTGGCGAGGGCAATGGGCGCGAGCGACGGGGTGGTGGAGCATCGGACCGGTGCCGGTCTGGCGATCGCCGTGGGCCCGGACGTGGTCCGGACCATCGTGCATATCCAGCAGGGGCATCAAATACCTCCCGCGTCGGGTCCCACGCGGATCGACGTGATCAAGGGGCTCGCGCTGGACCTGGACAGGGACCGATCGCCCGTACCGGGCGAGGAGGATAACCTTGTTTTCATGGAGCCGATAGCGGATGAATTCCGGGCATTAATCATCAAAGCCGTTCTGTACGCCTGCCGGGAGCGCGGCGTCTCCCTGCCCGTCCTGTGGTACTGGCCGGACAATCTGCCCGCGATCGCGCATATGTCGCACGACTCGGACGGCGGAGACGAAGCCCTCGGCTGGTCGTTGCTTCGCCTGACGCAGGAGGTGAACGCACGCACGACGTGGTGCATCATGGCGGGACACTACGAGCCGGCATTCTACCGCGCGATCCAGGACTGCAGATCGGAGGTGGCCCTGCACTATGACGCTCAGACCTGGCAGACGGCGTCGGACGATCAGAAGCCGGACGTCGCCCAATTAAAGTGGGGATATCGGGAGTTGGCCGCACAGCTTGACACGGTCACGAAAGCCGCTGGGCGGCCCGTAACGACCAACAAGAACCATACGCTCCGCTGGCAGGGCCGGCTGGAGTTCTTCCGCTGGTGCGAACGCGCTGGCATCACCCTGGAGCAGAGCCGCGGGCCGAATACGCCCTATACCAACGGGTTTCCTTTTGGGGGCTGCCACCCATGGTTTCCGATTGACGACGAATCGCCCGGCGGACCGCCGATTGACGTGCTGGAGGTGAACCTGACGGTGCAGGATATTCACAAGCGGTGCTCCACCCGCCTGGCGCATTGTTTCGCGGACCGGGCGCTCCAGCACCATGGCATCGCCCATTTTCTCTTCCACCCCGCGCACGTCTGGGAGCCGGCCGTACGCGGTGGGCTCCGGGAAATTGTGGGGTACACGAGAGATAAGGGCATGCCGTGGTGGACCGCGGCTCAAATCGACGCCTGGGAACGCGCGCGGCGCACGGTAAGGTTCGGACTTCGCGAAAACGGCGCGTACGAGGTCTCCGCGGACGCGGACTTGAAGGGCGCAACAGTGCTGGTCCCGGCCGGAGAAGCTGACACGCAAGGGGACGTGGTGGAACGGTACGGGGTCCGGTTCCGCGCCGTCACGATGGATCTGGATCGGGGGAAGCGCGTAGAGTTACCGCTGGTCTGAAGCGCGGCAGATGATTTTTCAAACGTAAAAAGCGAGTCTTGCAACCAGGCGGTAAATCGAACGTCGGTGGAAACGGATTGAACTAAGGACTCCGCACCGGATTCGATAGCGATTCACGCCGCCTTGATACCGCTCACTCATGCCTTTCCCGCCTCCCTGGTCTTACTACCCCCTCCTGCATCAAATCTCAGTTAATTCGATACTCCTGCATCCTGTCATCTCACGGGGCATAAAGCGCAGTGTCCATGCAGGACCGTACAAAGCGAACAGGAACTCGTTCAGAACGCTGAACGACTCAGGCTGCATTGGCAATCCCGTTCCGAAGCCAAAACCTCGCAAACCCTTCACTTACAGAACGACACCGAATATCTCACCCTGAAATCGGACAATGAAACCGTCTCGTTAACAAGGGGCACAGCGGGGTATGAGATACCGTTTTGTGAGCAGGTTTAACAGAGCACCTTGACATAATGTATCGAATCCCCTAACTTTGTGTATAAATATCTCTTTAATTGAGTCGGCGTGCCCGGTCAATCTTGTGTTGGCGAAGGCAGGATTTGTAGTCTCGGCTAACGTGTTGGCGCTGGTCCAAGATCTGCCGAAGCAAGAAACGCTACCCGGTTTTTGTCGCCTCCTTTGCGTCCATAAATGCCAGGAAGGAAACGCGATGAAGTGGATTACAACGACTCTACTGCTATGTGTATCCTGCGTTCTGGCAATACCGTGCCTCGTGGAGGCCGGGGATCGTGAGTTTCTCGCTGCTACGTCGCGGTTTCAGGACACGGCTTATGTTGTCGGACGCGGTGAGGGGCCAATTTCGTTAACGGAGATATGGGTCGTTTCCAGGGGCAACGATAGACCCGGAAAGCTCAAGACCTATCCCGGAGAACCCGGAACTCTGTTTTTCGATCCGGCTGGTGAATCCTTGATATATCTGGAACGAAGCTTACGAAATCAAGTCTGGGCATCTTATTACTATGGCGGACAGTCTCTTCCAATTACAAGAAACGGGATATGGAAAATAAGCCTGGACGGCGCGGAAGAGGACTTGTGGCCGCTTCCGGTGGATTTTCAACCGAACGAAATTGCGCTATCTCCGGATGGACGCACATTGGCGATCATAGGATACAGGGGTAACTTTTTCGAGAGAATCAACAATGGCCTATGGGTATCGGATAAGACGGGCGACATCAAGCTTCTGTTTGCCGGCAAAGTAACGACTCCGGTGTCGTGGTCGGATGATGGAACGTCTGTTACATGCAGAATTCACGATGGATCGAAGACGATCCGTGTTCACGTCGCCACCGGAGAGATCATTCCGTCGCAAGCCACTGAAAGCAAGGCCAAAAACGATAAGCGAGACAGGGAATCCATTTCTACTGCGCCTTCTACTGCTGCTTTGGAGCAAACGGAATCTTCGGAAATCGTGCTGGGCATGATCGGTACTGGTCTCGACCTCTATATACGCGGCAAGAATGCGCTGCACAGAGGAAACGAAAAGAACGCGGTTGAAAAGTTCAAGAATGCCAGAAGTGCATTTAGACGCCTCTACGATAAAGCACGGAAATACGGCCTTTCCAGGAAGAGCTCCGAGAGATATATCGAAGCCTGTGAATTTTGGATCGACTCAAAGAAACACATGATAGAAACCGTCATATGTCAAGAGCATTTGGTCGGCATGCTGGGCTTGATACAGGAGTTTCAGCGAGTCCACGACAATAGGGATCCTTCGGATCTTGAAGAACTACATCAGTGGACGGTTCAAAAGAAGCTCGGAGGTTCACCAGCGGGAAACGAACGAAAAGACAAGATCTCGATCCTCGGCGTGGTGTTCTCCTGCCCGGCCAACCGGGAATACGCATTTCTCAGCGATTATCTATATCAGCATGAAGGTTTGCCGGGTTCGCCTCCCGTGGCCTGTTTCTGGCACCGCGGCGAGCAGATCGACGGAGTCGCCGGCAACGACGGCGACCGGACCACGGTTTCAAATATACAAGCGGCGAGAGTGGACAGCCTGGCGTCGAGCGGCCGTCGCGCGATGGACACGGATAAGTTGGATCGGGCACGGTTGATCTTTCGGAACGTCGCGCGCCAGCGCCCGAGGGATCCCGATCCATATATCCATCTCGGTCACATTCTCTTGAAACTGAAACGATACGAGGAATCGAAGGAAGCGTTTCACCGAGCTCTGAGACTGGGAAGTAAGGCGGAGGCGCACTATGGTCTGGGAATGCTCTATAAGACATGGCCGATGCAGCGGCATTATGCCATCCACCATTTCACGGAAGCGTTGATCAAAGATCGGAATTTTGTAGATGCGCGGTATCAGATGGCCAAAGTGCGTTATGAGATGAAAGAACGCGATGCCGAGCTGGAAGCAAAGAGAGTGTTGGAAATGGACCCCGAGCATGCCGGTGCTTATTTGCTGATTGCAGACTATTATTTGTACTTGTCCTGGGAATTCGAGAAGGCTGTTGTCTCGTATACAGAATACCTCGCGCTTCGCCCGGAAGATGCGGATGCGCAACGTAGCCTTGGAATTGCATACTTGAAAGTCAGAGATTATTCGAAGATTATGAACCACCTATTCGACTTCGTACAGAGGCATCCAGAGTCGATAGAACTGATGCCCATCGTTGCTATTTCTGCCATCAAGCAGGACAGTCTGGATATGGCAATGCGGTTCTTCGCGGATTACATTTCCAATCTTGATCCGGATAAACGAAGACTGTACGAAGATATAACGCAACTTGCATCTAGCGACGAACTAAAGGCCCTTGGCGAAACCGAGGGTTCCGACCGTGCAGGCTATTTGGAGCGCTACTGGAATTCCAGGGATCCGGATCTGTCAACGCCCGTTAACGAACGTCTGCTGGAACACTACAGAAGGGTCTGGTACGCGCTCACGGAGTTCTCAAAAAACCTGAAGCCCTGGGATGCACGAGGTGAAGTCTATATTCGGTTCGGAGAACCCGACCATCGATCAAGATCGGACGAACCCAACTTCAAGCAGAGCCTGGAAGTTCAGCGGGTTAAGGAGCGACTCGCTTTCGATATCTACAAGGGCGACGTCGGGGCGCACACGTTTGTCGGACCCGTATACCCTGTACGTAGCCTCAAACAACTGGATGGCGCGTGGTATGAACTGAGTGACGTCAACATTGAGAACGCATCGGCGTCGTCCGGTGGGGACGAGGCAGCCGATGTAGCCGCCGATGATCGGGGCGGTATCGTCGGCTCGGGGATTGAGGGACAAAGCACGTCTATTGATGAAGGCGTAACGACGCCATCAGCAGCGCCTGATGACAATGTCCGTATAGGTATTTTGCCAACGGAGGAACGGCTGGGATTCGGCGACTATCATCCGGTTACGGCAGGCGACGATCCGAGTACGGTGCCCTGGGAGACGTGGATCTATATTGACGCGGGAGGCGGAATCGAAATCACGTTTACAGACGAAATCGGTTCCGGAACATATGACTATGCCCCGATACCACCGAACCAGGGAGGAATTTCAATACGACGGACCGCTTCGTTGAGCACCCATTCTCCGCGTTCCGTCTACCAGCGAGCGACGTCGGTTACTCCCGATTTCTATGCCCCCGAAGACGATAGACCGCCTCTCGATTTCCACTATTCGCTGGCTGACTTTCGAGGAGGGAACAACCTCAGTCTGTTGGAAATTTACTATGGTGTTCCAGTGCTTCCAGGTCACTATATTTCAGAAGAAAACCTGACTCGGCAGGTTCTGACGCACCACGCCGCGCTCATTTCATCCTCGCTTGACACGGTCTACCGGAAAACGAACGAGATGACCTACGTAGCTGAGGGCAACCGGGCCGGAGAGGGTCTACTTGTGCCGGACGTGCTGAAGTTGAACCTGCCACAGGGTACCTATCGTTTGGAGGTGAAATCGCAGGACCGCGTGAGAGGAAGAATGGGCATCTATCAGCAGCAGGTCGTCGTGGAGCCATATGGCGAGGAAGAATTGCAGATAAGCGACCTGGAATTGGCATGGCAGGTTGGCGCGGAACAGGCGGATAGCCGGTTCAGAAAGGGTGACCTGAACGTGGTCCCCATGCCTTCAAGAACGTACAAAAGGGGACACAGTGTATTCGTCTACTACGAAATCTACAATCTGTCGAAGGACGAATTCGGACAGACGAACTACATTGTCTCCTATACGATCACATCCAGAGACACACCGGGCAGGGTGGGCAACATCTCTCGCTTGTTCCGTTGGGGAACCGGCAGGAGGGAAGAATTGGCCGTAACGTACGAACAGCAGGGAGACTCTTCCCAGGAAGTGGAATACGTGGAACTGGCGCTTGACGAGCAACTTCCCGGTCGATATTCATTAAAGGTATCGATCAACGAAAACAACAGCAGCGAGTCGGCGGAGAAAGACGTCGTCTTCGTCATTTCGCGATAGACTTCCCGGCGTGTCGAAATATTGCGAGAAAACCTTCCCTCCGAGTTTAATGTAGTATATTGGGCGGAAATGAAGAGCCATCGGGTGAAATGGCTTCAAGTACCGAGCCCGTATCGACGAAAATCGTTTGACTCGCAAAGTACGATCAGGTACCTTCAGTTGAGAGGATGAAGCCCGCGTTTTGTCGTTGCGACGGGATGTAGTTGACTTCGGAGGTCCGCCATGGTCAGTGACGCTACTCGAAGGATGGCCTGGAATGAGTATCTGGATGTAGAGAGGGCGGCCAGATACTACGATGAACTTTCCCGTTATTATCGCAGGCGACACAATGCTATCATGATAGGACTTGCGCTCTGCGCAATAGCCGGGGCTGGTCGCTTTATGTTTTCGGACTACATAGGTAGGCTGGCTGAAGTCATAGTAGATCTGGGCATTGTTGCAGTTAGTGTGCTTGGCCTACTTGGGAATCATGCAAGAAAATCCGCCAGTCTTCATGCGGTAAGCGTCATGTGTTTTGATTTGCAGGACAAACACAAAGCGTTGTGGTCGAAGATAGAAAACAACGCGATAGACAATAATGAAGCCTACGATATACTGATGGATCTTATTGAATCCGGCGAGAGGGCAACAAGCATTCCTGGTTGGGCAGATATCTCGGTAAATGACAAATTCAACATCAAAAGCCAAAGAGAAGCAGATAATTCACTGGTAGATCAATATTCAATCAGGGAGGCCTGATGGGAGAAAGAGGCGGGCAAGAAAGAGCCATAAGACCCCCGCGTAATCCCGCAAGCCCGAGACCGGCACCGCCTCCAAGACCTGAAACTCCTCCACAGTCACCACCCAGGCCACAATCACCGCCCGGACCACGAGAAAACAGCGGCACAAAGAAGCCGAGGTGAAAACCTCGGCTTCTTTGTGCCGCTGAAAGAAACGATCCAGCCACCTCTAACTCCACAAATCGGCAATCGCCTCGTCTATCGAAAACGCCTTCCCCGTGCTGGCCTGATTCTCCCGATGCAAAATCAACAGGGTCCAGCTTACTTCTTGAAGCAGGGCGCCATAGGCTTCGATATTTTCGTCCACCACTTTGAATTTTTCGTAAATGCCGGGATGGTGTTCCTTAAGTGTTTTTCCAAGGGTCTGCCAACTTCCTTTTCGCACCGTCTTCCCGGCTTCATCCAGGCCAGCGATTGCCCCCTCTACATCACCGTCGCGACACATAGATTTGTACTTTTCCGGGTTCTGTTCAAGCAGCTTCAGAAACTTATACCAATCAGCCATTGCATCCAGAACGGATTTATTGGTTGCTTCAAATTCTCGGTAAATTTCACCTATAATTAAAAAGTGTGACAATGCATCCAAGTTTTTTTGCGCCGAACGATCTATAAGGGACGACAATTCTCCCGCAACAGGCACATCCATGACTGCTACGCCCATGTCTCACTCCCTGTGGTTTCTTTCGCAAACGCATTTCTCCCACGATCCCAACTTCCCGGCAAGCATCTGCGAAAAGTATAGCTTAGAACATAGACCATGTCAACTTAATAGATGTGGTTGTCTCATGCGCAGCAAGAAATCATCTTAGATTTGCATAATAATGGCACTTTATTAGAAGAATTATCTATTTTCTGCATAATTTGAGCCGCCGGATACCTCTTCTGACCGCCCCGCGTTAACACTTCATTGAAGTCGACTGGAGTGCCGATTCGGCCATCGAGCGTTCAATCCGTGGTCACGTTGAACAACGACGCCGCGTTATTCCAGAAGACGTCCTCCACCTGGCTGTCGGTGAGCCGCTCCGACCAGCACGCCCACTTCAGCGAGCGCAGTTGCTCCAGACCGACCAGCACCGGATCGACCCTGCCGTACTTCTCGCCCCAGACCGGCGTGTCTTCGTAGAGCCACAGGAACGAGTCCGCGGCGCACAACGATCTCCCACGCAGATGGCTTACGGGAAAGTCGGAACCGTACATCAGCTTCCGGTGTCCGAAGACGCGAATGATGCTCTGGTGCGCGATCGGCTCACAGTTGACACTGCAATCGAAATACAGATTCTCCAATCCCTCCAACTGCGCCAGACCCTCCAGATTGTGCGCTGGCTGAAACCCTGTCGGGCACGAACGATGCCAGTTCGCGCTGGAAAAACGCCACGTCCTCGTCACGCGCGTACCTGGTCAGATCCAGTGGCACGTTCAGTCCTCTCTTCCGTGGCGGGCGCAGGCTTACCGGAGAATCCCCGCTTCCCGCAGAAAGCGTTCGACTTCGCGCCAGAAGGCCGGCCAATCGGGCGGGCAGTTGTTGTGCCCAGCTCTATAGGTTATCAGCCGGCCGCGTTTGGCCACACTGTGCAGGGCGACGCCGTGGCTATACGGAATGATGGCGTCCCGTGTGCCATGGGCGATGAAAACTGGACTGGGATAGTCCTTCAGGATTGTCAGATTGTCGAAAGTATCTCGAGCGAAGAATGGAGGGACGAAGAATTTTTCCGCAGCCATGGCGTTGACGCTCTTGAAGGTGGAAATCAGGACCAACGCCGCAGGACGACGTTCGGCCGCAAGCGCGCACACCGCACCGCCTCCGAGCGAGCGACCGATGAAAACGATGCGGTCCGCGTCTATGGCCTCCCGGGCGGCCAGCATGTCGTAAGCGGCGACAAAGACTTCCGTGACACTGGTTTGAGAGGAGCGCCTTCGGACCGCCCGTAACCCGGGTATTCCACCAGCAGTACGGCGAGTCCCAGACGGGTGAGGGCCTCCATTTCTTCGTCCCAGTGATCGATGAGTTCCGCATTTCCGTGAGCGAAGATGACCGCCGGAACGGGGCGGGCGTCCAATCTTGGCGAAAGCAGCCAGGTTTCCGTTCGACCAGCGCCTGTATTTAACCAGATGCGTTCGATTCCGGAAGCATCCGTCGGGGTTGGGGCCGGCGTCCGGATCAGGTGGCGCGGAAAAATGAAGCGGCGCTGCATGAAGAAGAGGATCGCGCCGTAGACTAAATAGAGTGCCAGGCCGCCGAGGAGGATTCGGAGCAGGATTTGGAGTTTCGTATCCATGTTTCGACAAAGGCAAAAAAGGCCCCGGGAGACATCTTCACCGGGGCTTTTTAATGGAAAATGCGGGTCTGATCGGGCTCCAGTGTTCCGTCCCGGAAAAATGTCACCATTCATCCGCCGGTTCATCCCGTCTCGGCGGCCGAATTCAGGCAATCTATTTCAGGGACAGAACACTAGCAGGTGACGTCTTTTCCCTCGCTGCCGAATACGGCCAGGCGTTCCTGTGACGTGGTTGCCTTCACGCGCGCGGGACAATAGTGGAGTTGAATCGCCCGACGCCTGTAGGACGTGGTGTTGGCCGGGGTGCCGTGATGAATCATGCCGGACCAGAGGAGGCAGCCGCCCGGTTCGAGCGGGACCGCAACGACGTGGTTACGGACCAGGTGCGTATCGCAAATCTGCCAGTCGCGGCGCTTGAAATGAACCCTGGGACCCTGCAAGTGCGTGCCGGGGATCACCCGCATGCAGCCGTTTTCGGGCGTGGCCCGGTCCAGGGAAATCCACATACTCACGATGGGGGTGCCCATCGGCAGATTGAAATAGGCGTGGTCCTGGTGCCAGGGTTTTTCGCGCCCCACCCTGGGTGGCTTGAGAATGGCCTGGTGCGAATAGAGCGCCGGCTCTTCGCCGATGATCCGGGCCATGACGTCCAGGATTTTAGGGTGTTCGGCCAGAGCGGTCAGGCGGTGGTCGTAGCCCATGAAATACTGGAGCTTTCGCACCGCGTCCCACCGTTCGTCATCTGAAAGGGCGTGCAGCGTGTCCTTGTAACTGGCTTCGAACTGCACACCTTTGAATTCCGGATTTTTCCCCTTGATGAGATCCATGAGGCCGTTGAGCATGTCGTCGATCTCGTCGCTCGTGAACGCTTTCCTGACGGCCAGATATCCGTTCCGCTGAAAATGCTCCACGTCCGCACCGGTCGCGGCGTCGAGGCTTTCGATACCTTCGTCGATTTCTTGATATTCGTAGAGGTCTGCCGTGTAGCCGCCGTCGTTGACGTAATTGTCAAAGGCGGCCCGTTCAAGGGTCTGTTCCATCGGTGTCTCCTCCGGGCAGGAACGGGTTTTCGGACCCCCGGACGTCGGGGTTGGGCCCAAAAGGGGACTAGCCCCTCGTTCCCACGGTTTTCAGACTGCGTATATCGCGATATCCAAACCTAACGCAAGCGGGCTTTTCTGTCAAGCCAAAACCGGATCAACGGGTAACCTCTTGCATTTCCCTGACGTTGACCTTATCTTCCCGGTTCGCAGTGCGGTCGGGCCGAGGGAACACGAAGGCTATCACGAGGTTTTGGGGGCGCGCGGTGCGGTCTTCTTGCGTCTCCCGTCTCACGTCTTCCCTGTTACGTCTCACGCTCTACATGGAGGGTTCGCGATGGAGACACGCACGCTGGGAAGGACTGATCTGGTCGTCACCCGCCTGGGGTTTGGCGGCGCCAGGATCGGGCTCGAAGACGTAAACCCCGATCGGGTGGGAAGGGTGCTGAACCGGCTGCTGGACGACGGGATCACGTTGATCGACACCGCCGCATGCTACCACGACAGCGAGGAACTGATCGGCCGGTACATCGGTGGGAGGCGGAACGAATACGTGCTGGCCACGAAGTGCGGCCACGTGACCGGAGACGCAACTGGCGAGCCGTGGACACGGGCCGTGATCGAGGAAAGCATCGACCGGTCGTTGCAGCGGCTGAGGACGGACCACGTCGACCTGGTCCAACTCCACACCTGTTCGGCGGACGTGCTCCGGGAGGGAGAAGCCGTAGACGCCGTGATGCGGGCGAAGAAAGCGGGAAAGACGCGGTACGTGGGTTACAGCGGCGACGGCGATGACGCGCTGGAGGCGATCCGGATGGGGGTATTCAGCACGCTGCAGACGTCGTTCAACCTGGTGGATCAGAAAGGGCGCGCCGACGTGCTTCCGGAGGCGAAGGCGGCGGAGATGGGCGTGATCGCCAAAAGGCCGATTGCGAACGGGGCGATCGGGCAGTCAGCGTCGCCGTACGGTTACGCCGACGCCTACTTTAAGCGGGCGCGGCAGCTTGAGATTCCGGATGGGGCCCCCGAGGATCCCATCGAACTTTCGCTACGTTTTACGCTTTCACAGGATGCCATCGATACGGCCATTGTGGGAACGACGAATCCGGATCATGCCCGGGATAACCTGGAACTGACGGAAAAGGGACCTCTCGCCAACGCCGTGCTGGATTCCTTTTACAGCCAGTTCGATGCCCTGGGGGCGGAGTGGAACCCGCAGACGTGAATAAAGGAAACACGAGTTCGCTCACTTGAGATGCATGGAGCCGCGACAAACGTCTCGTAGTGGGAAGGTGAGTCCGATCGGAGACCCGCACGGATTCCCGTTCGACGCGGGGATGCGAAATCGGTTGACGGGTCGTCGATTTTTGACTTGGGATTCCCCTACCGACAATCCCAGCGGCTGGGGTTGATACCGGGCGCGTCGCTGGCCATGTCGGCCGGTTTGTTGCCGCCCTGGAAGTCCCAGTGGCGGGTGTTGGGATCGGCAAACAACGGGCGCACGGTTTCGGGCAGGGCGGCGAGATCGGCGTCGTTCCACGCGGGGACCTCGGCAATGGGGCCGGCCCACGCGGGGCGGTAGGCAATAGCGAGCATTTCACGGGCATGGGCGCCGGTGTTCGGGAAGTTCCCGTGAAAAACTTTGTGGTTGATCAGAACGGCGCCGCCTGTATTGACGGGGACCATCACCTGTTCGGGATGGTCCTCGTAGCGTTTGTACGGGTTGGCGTCGGCATGCATGGACAGATGGGAGCGGGGTATGACCCGGAAGGGCGAGACATCCCGCGTGAGGTCGTCCAGGTAATACAGCACTCTGGCCATGAACGGAACGCTGCCGCCGTAGCCGAAGATCCGGGAGCCGTAGGGCTGGCCGTCGGTATGGAGGCTGATGCCGGGGTGGCCGGGTTCGGAGCGGGCGTACGTGCAGGACATGAAGATGGTCTCGCCGCCGAAGAGTTCGTTCAGGAAGGCGAGAGTGGGAGGATGGGCGATGAGCTCGGTGATGTGGCCGCCGGTGAACTGCAGATTCGGGCAGACCTGCTGGTGGACGCTATAGTCCACCGGCCGGGTCTCCAACCTGCCGGTCTCCGCCTTGAGCGCGGCGACGTGCCCGGGAGTGAGCAGATCGGGCAGGACAAGGTATCCGTCGAGTTCAATCTGGCGGATGCGTTCGCCGAGGGTCAGTGCGGACCAATCGCGGTCGTCAACGCGGACCGAGTCCATGCCATACCTCGCTTCCCGGGTTGGACATTGGGGCAATTCGCGCGGGCGCGCCCTGCCGCGATGTCATTCGGCCCCGCGGCCGGAGCGGATCAGACGCGGTACTTTTCGATCCTGGATTCGTCGACTTCCACGCCGAGGCCGGGGCCAAGGGGGACTTTCAGCCGGCCGTTTTCGAACGCCAGGGGCTCGGTCAGAATATCGTCGACGAGGCCGTGGTAGCACGTGTCGTTAGGCCCTGAGAAGTTGGGTGTTGAAGCTGCAATTTGGGTAATCGCGGCGGTCTTGAGGCCCAGATCGTGGGAGCAGTGCATCAGACACGGAACGTTCCAGGGCTCCGCCGCATCCGCGATTTTCCTGACGCGAAGCAGCGCGCCGGCGGCCGGGGTGTCCGGCATAAGGGAATCGGCGCAGCCGGCTTCCAGAAAAGGCCGGATGCTGTCGGGCAGGGCCACGCCGCCGTTCACGAGGACGTGAGTGCCGACTTCGGACCGCACCCGCGCCAGCGTTTCCACGTGCTCGGTATGGCACGGGTCTTCAAAGTGTCGGACGCCCAGGTCCGCCATTTTTTTCATAATGTCCAGCGTCTCTTCCGGGGGGTATCCACCGTTCGCATCCGGACGGAACACGGCTTCGTCCCCGATCTCCTTCTGCGCCGCTTCGGCAATGGCCAGGTCCTGCGCGGGGTCGTTTCCCGCCTTTGTTTTGATGAAACGGAACCCCCACCGGTCGATGTATTCTCGCGCGGTAGCGGCCGACTGTTCGGGTTCCTTCAGGCCCATGCAGGCGGTGAAGTCGACCTCGGTGCGGACAACGCCGCCCATCAGGCGGCACAGCGGCAGGCCGGCGTGCTTGCCCAGGAGGTCCCAGAGCGCCATTTCAATACCCGACATCGGACCCCTGGTGATGCCCGCGCTTTCCATCAGGCCGATCGCCATTTCGATATCCGAGACATGGTTGCCCGCAAGGATCGTGTTGGGGTCCGATTCGAAACCGCCGGTTCCCTCGCCCCATCCGACGAGGCCCGTGTCGGCTTCGATTCTGACAATAAGCCCGGTCCCACCCAGCGTGCCGCCGCCGGCGCCTCGACCGACGTAAGGTCCGACCGGCGCGGCATAGGGAATCGTGACGGTCGTCGCCGTGATGTTCTTGATGATCATCGTGAAATCCCTCCACGGGTTGTGTGCGCCACGCAGGCGCCCGAACGCTGTGCCGCGCCGTCCTGTACGCTGTTATCCACTCGATTTTCCCGCTGCCGCGATATGCGCCGTGATCTTGCCGGTCATCTCCTCCGCGGAATTTTTGCGGGTCAGGGTCTCCACAACGGTGTTATTGGCGGAATCGATGAGCAGAACCAGGCCCGTTCTGTTGTTGGCCTTGAGATGCGCCTCGATACCGAGCGCGGCTGCCAGCAGGCGGGATTGGGCGGTGCGGGCCGCGTCGGTCACGTCTAATTCAACAAAGAGGACGGGCTTATCGGCCACAGCCGTACGAACCTCGTTGAGGACGGGCGCCAGGGCTGTACAGGCGCCACACCAGTCGGCGTGTACCTTCACGACGTAAAGGGCCGGGGCGCCCTGGCCATCCACCGCTACGGTACCCGCGAGAGCGGGACCGGCGACAAGAACCATGGAAAGGGCTGCGGCGGCGAACGTGCGTCGAATGCGCATGGACCAACTCCTTTGAAACGGTGTGAGAACGGACCGGGCCGGCGGCGGCCCAACGACTGGGCGTGCGCCGGGCCGGATCGGATGTACTACAAACAGTCGACGGCTCACCGTGACTGACGAAGTATAGACGACCCTTGTGGCCCGCTGGTTCCCTTAATCGAAACGATAGGCGCCCGCCAGTCAGTCGCGCGTTCCACCTTCGCGCCGTCGCGAACGGGCGCTTGATATTATCGGGTCCGGTGTTATATTTTCCGTAGGCAGACCTGCGGCTGCCCTTCGGTCTGACGAGCTATATCGTCACATCTGCCGCGTGAGCGGTCGTCGACTATCAGAGAGCGAGGAATCATGGGCATTGTAATGGGACACCATCACGGATTTACGGTATCGGACCTGGAGCGTTCGGTCTCGTTCTACCGGGACCTGCTCGGGATGGAGCTGGTGCGGATATCGGAACGTAAGAATCTGCCGTCGTACGATACCATTCTGGGGTACGACGAGGTGCATCTGATGATCGCGATCCTGCGGCATCCCGTGAATGAGTTTATCCTGGAACTCGTGCAGTACGTTCATCCGGAAGTCGAAGCGCGGCCCCAGGAGAACCGGTTTCTGGGCGCGTCGCACGTGGCGTTCGAGGTGGACGACGTGGATGCGATGCACGCGCGGCTGAAGGACGCGGGGCTCGGATCCATCAATCCGCCCGCGGACGTGGACCGCGACGGGGTGGTCGTTGCCCGCGCCATGTACGCGCTGGACCCTGACGGGATCAGCATCGAGATGTTCCAGGAGTACGAGGACGTAATCAGGAGATGAATAAGGCAGCGGTCAGCTCTCAGCTTGAGGCAAAAACCGAAAACCAAACCGCAAAACCGACACCGCGCGAATGCAAGCGCCGTTATTGCATATGTAGGGGCAACCCTTGTGGTTGCCCGAAAAATGGCGCTGACATCGTAGATGGATTTCGCGTGTCCATATCGCTAACCGGTTTTGGCTGATAACTGACAGCTAGACGCTGATAGCTGGGTCTCGGGGTCGTCTCCCGTCTTCCGTCTCACCTCTCCCCTGATGCGAGCTACTTGGAAAACCGGAGCAGCACCTGCGGTCCGTTCGGATTCGCCACGCGGACGGCGTGTCCCAGGTTGAGGTCCTTGATCCGGGCGATTTTGTTTTCGATGGTTTTGGGCTCGCGGTCGTAAAAACCCAGAATCAGCCGTCCATCGTCTCTCACGTTTTCGAGGGCGCGTTTAAGAAGATCGATCCGGTCCTGGCGGTCGAACCGGTAATTATCCCACACGGCCCAGTAGATGAAATCGTACTGTTCGAGAAGGCCGTGAGAATTGATTTCGCCCAGCCGCTCGACCGGAAGACGGGCGAAATGGTCGCGCTGTGAAGGGAAGAACCGCCCGGTATCCCCGGCCCTGCCGGCGCTGGCGTCGATGCCGAACGGAGTGAGTTCGTGGTCGGTCCATTCCGTGAGGCACCGCAGCAGGAACCCGTTGGCGCAGCCGATATCCAGCAGCGTTCCGGGGCGGTGGATCGCTGAAGCGATGAAGGCCCGGGCGTGCTTCCAGGTTTCAAAGGACGGGCCGTCGACACAGCTTCCATTGAGCGCAAACCTGAGCAGGCGTGGGTCTGTCTCCAGGCTGCTCAGGTCGATGGTGTCATTCACAGGATCGTCTTTGGCGGCAGGTGGTTTCTTTTCCGGTGCAGGGCCGGTTCCGCGGCGGGTGCTTTTTAATCCCGATGTTTCGATGCTACCGCGGTTCGTAGGTTCCGGATCCCTTAAGTGGAAGCGGTACGGCCCAGATGTTCCGATAGGCTACTCGATCCTTGTGGACCTGCAGGCGCAGGGGGCCGGAGGTTTCCACCGCCATACTGGAAGCGGAACCGGTGGGGCCTGAAATCCCGACGTTGTTGTGAATGGCGATGCCGTTTTGAAGTACCGTGGCGCGGGCTTGCTCGCTGACTTCCCCGACGTCGTTCATGCGCGGCGCGCGGAAGAAGATGTCATACGTCTGCCATTCCATTGCGGGCTTGCAGGCGTTGACCAGGGGGGACGACTGATCGTAGAGGGCGCCGCAATCGCCGGTGCCGGGAATGTTTACCCCGAATGAATCCAGAACCTGGATCTCATAGATGCCCTGGAGGAAAACCCCGCTGTTGCCCTTGGCCTGGCCCTTGGCGTCGGGCATGTCAGGGCATCGGAACTCCAGGTGGAGATAGAAATCGGTCAGGCGTTCGGTATTCACAATATCCCCGGCCCGGGGCACGACCTGGAGGATGCCGTCTTCCACGGTCCAGCCGGGTTCGCCGCCGTCCAGGGCGGTCCAGTTACTGAGGTCCTTGCCGTTGAACAGGACAAAGGCGTTGGGAGGCGCCGCGAGTTGCAATGTGTTCATCAAGGAGTCCTTTCTCTTTAATCGGGTCCGGACGCGGAGGGCGTCGGAATGGAAATCCCGCGACCGGTATAGAATAACGCCGCCGTGCGCGATGCACAAGGCGGATTTGCCTCGCCCCGTATTCAGGATATCCCGGTAAGCCCGATGCACAATATTCAGGAATGGGCGGTCTGCGTCAAAGCGGTCAAGCCCCGTCCGGAGTCGAGCACTTAGCATACGTCCGGAGGATGAAATATGGAACACGTCGTTATCTACAGGGAAAAGGGGCGGTACGCCGGGTGGCCGGCGAATTACGGGATCTGGTCCTGGGGAGACGAGATCGTGGTGGGGTTCACGCTGGGGTATCACAGGTCGGACGGCGGATTTCACCGGCGGGACCGGGACCGGCCGTTCGAGACCATGCAGGCACGCAGTCCGGACGGTGGCCGGACCTGGACGGTTGAACCGATGCCCATCGCGTCTCCGGACGACAAAGGGGTGTCGGCTAACGAGCATATGAACCGTTCCCTGGAAATAGAAGAGGCGGTTGCGCTACCACAGGGACACCCCAAGGGGATCGATTTCAGCCATCCGGATTTCGCGCTGATGTGCGCGCGGACGGGACTCGCGGCCGGAGCACGGTCCTGGTTCTACACGTCGAAGGATCGGTGTCGGTCCTGGGATGGACCGTTCGGTCTGCCCATGTTCGGATTGCCGGGCATCGCGGCGCGGACGGATTATCTCGTGGAAGGCACGGATACCTGCACGTTATTCCTGACGTCGGCCAAGTCCAACGGACGCGAGGGCAGGGTATTCTGCGCGCGGACTACGGACGGCGGAAAGACGTTCGCGTTCGTATCATGGATCGGAGAGGAACCCGAGGGATTCGCCATCATGCCGGCCAGCGTGCGGCTTCCAGGGGGACGCCTCCTGGTGGCCGTTCGATGCCGTGGAGGCAGCGAGAGCCGGGACGGAAACTGGATCGACCTTTACTTTTCGGACGACAACGCGGCGAACTGGCGCTATATGTACCGGCCGGCAGCGGAAACCGGGACAGGCGGCAACCCGCCCGCGATGATGCTGCTTGCCGACGGACGCCTGTGTCTGGTATACGGGTACCGGGATGCGCCTTCGGGCCTGCGGGCGGTATTGAGCGAAGACGAGGGGGCGACGTGGGGAAACCCGGTGATCCTTCGGGACGACGGCGGGGACCACGACGTCGGTTATCCGCGGGCGGTGCAGCGGCCCGACGGCAGCGTCGTTTCGGCGTATTATTACGACGACGAGCCCGACGGCGAGCGGTACATCGCCGCCACGATCTGGTAGCGTAATCCTTCAGGAAACGGTTTCGGGGCCTTTCTTTCATTGAGAATTCCGTAATGCCGTGTGGTTGTACGGGCTTGACATTGCGGATGAAGGCTTTATTTTGAATGGACATTCCAGGGAATCATTAACTCATACGGAGGAGAGCAAATGGCGGATCTGCACAATTCATGGCAGCGGGATTTCGACGTTTACGACCGGTTGGAGGCGCTGGGGATCGATCTGGGGTCAAGGGAGGACGCGTGTCCGGCGCCCCAGGGAAGGCGGATTTGCATGGCCACGTTTACGCCTTCAGGGCTGGTGTTTACATCGGGCACCGGAGGCGGCGTCGGGGCGGTCACCAACGACGACGCGGACGTGGAAGCCGGTTTCGAGGCGGGGCGGGAGGCGGGCATCTCCCACGTCGTGACGCTGCATTGGGCGCTGGAACCGTACGGTACACTCAACGACGTGTGGTATTGCGTGAAATGCATCGGGATGGTGAATTCCGCCGGCGGCGGATCATTCTCCAAGTCGCCCCAGGTCGTGGACGGGTATAGCACGGTTTTTCACGACGTGTTCGGAGGACCGGCATCGCAGTTTGCGGAAAGTGGGATGGACGCGTCGCTATCGGGATGGCACGCCCGGAGCGCGGTGGCGGGGTTCGACCTGCCGGGACACTGCAAAATCGAACCGGAGATGATTGTGCAGATCGATCCGGAACTGGCGCTGCGGATTATTCGGGAACGCGGTCCGCACGTTTAGGTACGCCGCAGAAAGAGACACAAAACGGGGGCGAGTTTATCGCCCCCGTTTTCAATTACGTTGCAATTAGCAATTGGCGGCCAGCCAAAGGTGAAAACCAAAAGTCCACATCTCCCCAAATTCCCTGCCTACGGCGTGTTCCTTTTGAAGCAAGAAAAAGGGCAAGGGAATAGGGGACGTTTGGGGGTGGGGAGACTCTATTTCCCTCCCCTCCGTTTCAGGACGACACCAGCTTCAGTTTTTCCGCGATCCAGAACTTGATAATGGATTGTCGCGTTACACCCAACCGCCTGGCTTCCTTGTCCAATGAATGAACCATCCAGATCGGGAAATCGACATTTACGCGCTTCGGTTCCCGGGCAGGTCTTCTCGCCCGATCAAGGTCCAGGTACCCGGTGATATCTTCTCCGCTGTCGAACCTTTCGTCAAGTTCCTTCGCTTTCATAGATTTCGATCTCCTCCTTTCGGGACCGACGCACGGATATAATCCGGATTTTCTCCCCGCGATAGGTGACAATGCCAGACCAGTATGCTCCCTGATGCCTGCCGATCACCAGAAATCTGGGTTCTTCTTCGACGCGCGCCGGAATCTCAATCAAGTTGGAATCCTCCCATATCTCTTGGGCCTCGATGAAATCGATGCCGTGTTTTTCCATGTTTCTCCTGCTCTTCTTGTCGTCGAACTCAAACTCCATTTACGGCATCCGTCCAATTAGCCCCTCTCGAGTATTCAATTCAGCATACCCTCTGAGAATATATATTATAATTATATATTAACAATATAAAATTTATACTATTTTAATAGCATTTCTCAATATCCCTGCCATTATGTGGGCACGTGGACCTCTCGCCCCTACACCCGATAACGGTCCTCATCGGCAGGTTCGACGGTGTCTTCCGACATGGACACGTTGAGCCGGTCTGCACAATCCCTTAAACTCTCCATGATGGTGTGGGGAATATCGAATCCTTCGGCGAGGCGCTTCACGCGGGTGCGGTGTTCGAAGTCGCCGGGCACGAGAACCTCGTCGAAGCCCGGAGCCGGGGGGATGGCCTTGATATTGTCCAGGAACGCGCGAATGCCGCGCTGGTAGGGCGCCAGCGGCGTAAAAGCGCTGACGCGTATCACCTGCATGAAGGCGCCGGCGAGGGTCCCCTGCTCCACTTCCGAAGCCCCCGACAGGCCGCTTAACAGGCAGGTCAACAGCAAGAGACCGGAGCCCTTGTGCGCCCCGAACGGCAGGAGATAGCCGCCGTCGTAGAAGTCCTGCGGGTCGGTGCTGGGTTTACCGTGCCGGTCCAGGATATATCCTTCCGGCAGGTCTGCATTTTCGGCCCGCGCAACCTGCAGCTTGCCTTCGGCCACGATGCTGGTGGCGATGTCCAGGATGAACGGGGCAGCGTCGCCGGTGGGTACGCCCACGGCGATGGGGTTGGTGCCCAGGGGACCGCTGGCTGCGCCGTACGGCGCAACGGCGTCCACGGTCCCCACGCCGATGGTGATGATACCGATACAGCCGGCGCGGGCGGCGATCTCCGCGTACTCGCCGAGCCGGCCGAAGTGGCCGACGCGTCTGAAACTGATGCAGCACACCCCCGATTGCGCCCCGTTTTCTATGGCCAGGTCAATGGCCTTCCGGGCAGTGTAGATGCCCATACCGTGGTGGCCGTCGATAGTCAGTGTATTCGTGTGCTGCCGGACGACCTCCGGTTCGGCGGCTGGAACGATGGCGCCGCTCGCGATCCCGTCCAGATAGGTCGGGATGCGGAGGACACCGTGGGAGTCGTGCCCGGAAAGGTTGGAATTGACCAGGATTTCGGAAACGGTATCCGCAACGTGGCGTGGAGCGCCGGAAGCCATCAGCAGGTTGCGGGAGATGGCGTGCGTATGCGCGGGGCGGAATCGTTGTGCGGTCGACATGGTCTGCGCTCCGGAAGGGCAAGGGGTTGCGATGCGGAAGGACTGGGGATATATTGGCGTCGTTCGACCGTTCGCGACGACGTATGATTGCGATTCCCGGTCACCGCCAATTTAGCAAAATGAGCGATCGGTTTCCACCAAAATGATGCCCGCGCCTGACCGGCGGTCAACGATGCCAATGCGTTCGGCAACGAAGATGGGAGCGCCCGGAGAGGAGGCCTGCGATAGATCGCAAAATCACCATCACTCGTGAGCTCTGCGAAGCGTCGCCGGGCCCCGCGAAGTGCGTAAGCCGCGATCAGCGCTATGTCCGTTCGGGAGGATCGAGCTGTATCTCACCAGGCTCGGCGCCGATCCGCGGGATTTCTGGCGCTCGAATGCCTTCCGCTACCTCATCGACACCACGTGAGTCCTGGGACCTCTCCCCCCGGCCCGCTCAGGAATAGCTATCTGCAATCAGCCTTCAGCAGTCAGCTAAAAACGTAAGGCAAAAGGCGGAAAACAACGTCAACATCCACATCTCCCCAGATTCCCTGCCTACGGCGTGTTCCTTTTGAAGCGACCAAAAGGAACCAAAAGTCGCCGCTGGGCGCGGGGCCTGCCATATGCATAGCGCGAATTTCGTTACTGGATGCACGTCGGACATTGCCCTACCAGCCTCAGCTGAACACCGATCGTCGCTGCTTAACGGAACCACGCGCTCTGCTCTGGAAGTGTTCTTGAAAGGCATCGCGTTCAGATTCTTTCTGGCTACCCGAGTGGGAGAAGCAGACAGCCAAAAGCGGTACGACCGCAAACACGCTCGGCGGACCTTGCAGGTTTACCTCACGCCCGCCCGGTGGCACGGGGGGTTTTTCCGTGTCATTCCGTAAATCTCCGTAAGTCGGGAGTACCGGGAGGGCTCGTAGGCCACCCAATTCCAATTTCCGCCCCTGAGGTAATTCACGGAAAAACCGGCCCCGCGCCGAGCGGCGCCCTTCTTTTTCGCCCTTTTTCTTGGGCGAAGCAAGAAAAAGGGCAAGGGAATAGGGGACGTTAAGGGTGGGGGAGATTCTATGCCGCTCCGTAAGTTATGTGCCATGGCGACGGGGTTGCGATACCGGACCCCAGGGGATATATTGGAGTCGCTCATCCGCTTTGGGCGACGGTAGAGCGAGTTTCTGCCTACCCTCATATTGATCAGGAGGTTTTACATGAAAGTTCTGGTTACTGGCGCGGCAGGACAGGTCGGGTGCCGGCTGATACGGCAGCTTCTGGATCTGAACCTCGAAGTCAAGGGCTCCGTATTGCCCGACGATCCATGTCTGAGCCGGCTGGAAGGCCTGGACATGGAACTTGTGGAAGGGGATTTGACGGACGGTGATTTTGTAAAGCGCGCGGTCTCGGGGACGGATGCGGTGATCCACACGGCCAACCTGGTAGGACCTCACTTCGAAATCAACACGCAGATAAACCTGGAGGTGTCGCGTGCGTGCGGTCAGTTCGCCGACAGCCTGGAAAGGTACGTCTACGTAAGTTCGTCCGGCGTTTTTCCGAATAACGGCGAGAACATCGCCTGCGCATACCATCCCGTGGACGAGTTGCATCCCAAACGGCCCGACAACGAGTATTCCCTTTCCAAGTACATCGGGGAACTGATGGCCGAGCGCGTTTCCCGGGAGACGGGCCTTCGAATTTCCATCGTTCGGCCCAGCCACGTGCTTTCGGGCCGAACGATTTTCGATCAATTCACGGTTGGACGGGTATGCACGATATTGAAGGCGGGACAGGTCGGGCCCGGTACGGAAATGTACATGGCCGACGGAACCGAACTGTGGCACGACATCGAGGCGCGCGCGGACAGTCCTGACCAGCCGTGCGCCGTCCGGGACGAATCCGGGCGCCCGTGGTACTACCAGCCGAATGACGCGCGGGATATCGCGCATTGCATGGTGTGCGCTCTGCGGTCTCCGGATGCGGTTGGAGAGTCGTTCAACGGCGGAGCCCCGGCCCCCTTTACCTTCCCGGAGGGCGCCCGGCTACTGGGGAAAATCACCGGGCGGGAACCCCTGGAGGTGACGGTTCCGGTGCGCTGGATGTACGATCACGACATCACGAAAGCGAAATCGCTGATCGGCTACCGGCCACAGGGAGACCTGGAGACCATGATGGCATCGGCCGCAGCCTTCGAAGCAGGAGAACCCGACTATCGGTGGTAACGGATCGCGTTCGCGTGAAATCGATACGTCGCCGAGGGCCCGCGGGGCGGCTTCCCGGTTGGGGAATCAGGATGCTGTCGCGGGCGCGCCAAGGACAATGAGATTGCGGTTGGTGATACGCTGGTCGATCGCCGTGATCTTGTAGGCCCCGTACCGGCCGGCAATGACACCCACCGCAGCCGTGTATCGCGCGTAGTCGTCAAGATGGTTGATGCGGCGCAGGTAGATGCGGTCCCGGATGCAGCAGGGCATGGCGGCGAAACACGCGTTCGCCGCGCCAGCCATCTCCAGGGCATCCCGGGTGCCTTCGTTGCAGGCGTGAATGCAGATGACGTAGGAACGGGGGCTCAGTTCCACATTCTTGAAGTCGCTTTCAATGTACGCGACGTTCTCCATGGGCGCGGCATGTTCCCGCACGATTTCCAGGTAGTGACCGAAGGCCGGACGGCGTTCCAGGTCCACGCAGACCACCTGGAGTCCGCGAAACCGCCAGGCCAGCAGGATGCCCAGAAGACCGTGGCCGCAGGCCAGGTCGAAAATCGTCTCGACGTTGCCCGCACGCCACTGTTCGTAGATGGCCTGGCCGATTCGTTTGTATGCTTCGAAGGTTTCAAACAGTTCTTTCACACGCAGATATCTCGGGTGACGTTCCACAATCTGCGCGACACAGTCGGAAAGGGCTTCGCTGTGGCCGGTTTCCGCCACGTACGCAAGAATAAGCTCCAGTCGCTCCCGGTCCAGATCGCTTACCATCACGTTGGGATTCATCGGAAACCGGTCGAGCATGTGGGGTTGCCAGACGCCGTCGTATTTTTCTTTGGCCATATCGGATTCCGGGCGACAGGATTGAGGATCTACAGGCTCGAATTAATATAGCCAATCCCGCCGGAAGACGCAAAACAGGCGGAAAGAGTCGACCGGGGTCGTCGAGACCGCGTGACTCAACGAGATCCTTAAGCGGAGAGTTTCCATGTCAGAACAGGCATCCTCGCACCGGATCGTCGACGCCCACATCCACGTCTGGACGGACGATTTCGCGCGTTATCCCCTGGCCCCCGGTGTCAAAGCAGAAGACCTCTGGCATCCCACGTTCACGCCGGAAGCGTACTTCAGCTACAGCCGGACGGTCGGCAACGTGCGCATCAACCTGGTCCAGATGATCTGGTACGACTACGACCACAGCTACATCCTCGACCTCATCGCCGGCGACCGCGAGACGTTTGCAGGCACGGGCATGGTCAGCCTGGACGATCCCGAGCCGGACAAGACCATACTCGAACTCTCACAGCAAGGATGTTTCGCCTTTCGCGAGCCGCCCTCCGGATTCGATCACCCGGCATTCGAGAAGATGTTCGCCGCCGGTGCGGAGCACGAACTCGCACTGAGCTTCAACATGCAAGTGGATCTGCTGCCCGGCCTGGACCGGCTATGCAGCCGCTTTCCGGAAACGCCGGTCATCCTCGATCACCTGTGCCACGTCGGCATCCGGGAAGCCGACTACAGCGAAAAAGACCTGGAAGCGCTGCTCCGGTTTGCCAGGCATGAGAAGGTGATGGTCAAGATCGGTCCGCTCCAGGCGCTGTGCTCCCGCCGCGCCCCCTACCTCGACGTCCTGCCCCTGATCCAGCGGGTGGTCGAAGCGTACGGCGCCCATCGCTGCATGTGGGAGTCCGACAGCGGCGGGCCAATCGAGATGGAGGACCCGATGACCGACTATCCGGCTGCCGTGGACCTGATCCGCGACCACGCGAATTTTCTCAGCCCCGCCGAGAAAGACGCCATTCTTTGGGGTACGGCGCAGCGCTTCTTTTTCCGCAATCTCAACGGCTGATTCGATCCCTGGTGAGCATGCGGGCATTCTCATGATTGCATTCGGCGTTGGGGCGCCACTTCGTAAGGAGGAAACCTATGCGTTCTGGAAAGCCGCTGTTCCTGGAGATCGCAGACAAGAGCATCGGACTTGTCGCGGGCCAACGAGCGACCCTCCGGGTACACGCCTCAGGGTGGCAGCCGCAGCGCGGGTCGGCCCGGTTGGAAGTGAACGACGCCGTCGGGGCAAGGCACTTCCTGGAAAGCAGGGACGACGTTTCGATTGAGCCCGGCTCTGCGGAATTCGAGTTCGAATGGGAGATCCCGGATGGTGCGCCGCCTGGACGGTACTCGGTAACGGCAACACTTTTCGGCGCCAGAGAAGGCATCCGCACCGTTGTATCTGACGACTTCGAAGTCGTGGCGGTGGAGGTCAAGTCTCCGGGTTGCTTTCCGGCTCTGCCCAGGGACAGGACGATCTCCTGCCTCTACGACTTCGAGCCCGTCCGCAGGGAACAGCTTGTGGACTACTTCCAGGTCTGCCACGGGATGTGCGAACAGGACCGAAACCCCGACGGGTCCTGGGGCAAGGGCTACAATTCGCAGGAGCTCAGTTTCCATCCCCTCTACCGGTCCGTGGCGAACATCATCCTGGGCTACCTCATCGGGTATCGGTTGTTCGGCGAGGAGACGTATCTGGACCGGGCCGTGGGCGGCTTGCACTATCTGCTCGATGAACAGGAGCCGAACGGCGCCTATCGGTGGTGGTACAGCCGGGAGGGAGTCCTGAACGACCGCGACTGCTTCTACAGCTCGGGATGGGCTGCGTTGGCACTTGTCGAGGGCTACCGAATGCTGGGAGACGAACGTTGCCTGAGCGCGGTTCGACGGGTTGCGGATTGGACGGTCCATTGCCCCGCCACCGGCAACAACAACTACGACGCGTTCGCGCTCTGGTTCCTGGGTCCGCTCTTCGAGGCCACGGGTGAGGAGGCCTACCTCGAATCCGCCGTGCGGCGGACCGAGGAAGCGATCTTTGTTGCGCAGTGTCCCCACGGCGGATATCCGGGTCACAACTCTTACGTTGGGTATCAGCTCATCATCCTTAAAGGCCTGGCATCGCTGCACAAGACGCTGCCGCGGGATCATCCGTTCGCACCCGCGCTCCGCCGGCGGTTGATCCTGGCGACGAACAACGTCATCTATAAGCAGTCCGACTCCGGCGAGGTCTACGGCGGATGGGAGTACAACCCGGAATTCACAATTGACGAACACAGCCGCCCGGTGGGTCGGGTCTCCTCAGAGCCGTTTCCGTATGCGCTGTACCTTGCCTGGCGCGAGCTGAACTTCGATCGGCGCTTCTTCGACGGGATGTGTCGTGTACAGGTTTCCCACAGTGAGGACCTCAAGGGTATGTCCCACGTAGAGCGGGACAATCGGGCCAAACTGCTCGAGCCGGCGACGCTTCTTCGGTGGTACGACGAACTGGAGAGGGAAGGGACCGGTATCCGTACAACCGAGGGATGAACGATGGCACTTCGACAGTCTCAGTGTAAACAACGCAGCGGGACGGGATGAAACGGCGCCTGCCTTTGTGTGTTGCCTCACGCACGCAGACAGGGAAAAATGGAGATAATTTCCTGGGACAGGACATTAATCGGGAGGGTTGATTTTGAAGCCATTCGAAGATTCGACCGACATAGCGGGAAACGGACCTCGACTGAAAGAGCGTATGCACCGCGACGGATACCTCTTCGTACGCGGCATGTTACCCAACGAGATCCTGGCGGAACTGCGAACGGCGTTCCTCGAGATCGCCCGGGAAGCCGGATGGGTCAGGATGGACACGCCGCCGGAGGACGGAATCGCGGACCTGGACGGCTTCTGCGTCGAGCCCGAGCCGGCCTACATGGACGTCTATGCCGCCATGTATGGGTTAGAGGCGTTTCACGCGCTCCAGCATCACCCGAACATCGTTACCCTTCTCGAGCGAATGGCCGGCGAACCGATTCTGCCTCATGCGCGCATTATCGCGAGGACCATCTTTCCTCAACGCGAGGCGTATACGACCCCGGCCCATCAGGACTTCATTCCCATCCAGGGGACACCCGAAACTTACACCGCGTGGCTTCCGCTCAGCGATCTGCCGTCCGAGATGGGCGGCCTGCAGGTCGCGGCCGGTTCTCACCGCCAGGGTGTGTACGACTTCAAGCCGTCTCTGGGAGCGGGCGGAATCGAGATCACCGATCCGCTCGAAGGAGCCTGGGTCAGCGGAGGGTTCGAGCAGGGCGACGTCCTCTTTTTCCACAGTATGCTCGTCCACAAGGGCCTTCCGAACCGGTCCGACCGTCTCCGCATGTCCATCGACGGGCGATACCAGAGAGTCAGTGATCCCATCGCGCCGGGGAGCATTCTTCCCCACAGCCAGCCGAACACCTGGGAGAATATCTATGCAGGCTGGAAAAACGAATCGCTGAAGTACTACTGGGAGAACTACGAACTGGAGATCGCGGAGTACGACAACAGTTACCACGACAGGCGGGACCGGATGGCCTTCGACATGGCCGAGCAGGGAGACGAGAAGGCCGTCTCAGCGCTCCAGCGCATCATCGCGCGGCACAATGACCCGGCCACGCGGGAAAGGGCGGCCGAACTGCTGGCCCGGTTGAACGGGAACTGAGTCCGTTGCCGGGCGGAGAGAAAGAAGGAATCACGAGCCCGTTTAACCGGATGCAGTGGCCGGAGAGCAATGCGATGAAATCGTGGGTGGAATACAATGCAGCATACGCAGGGTTAAACGGACTGACAGGCCGCGAACGTCAGGATCCGTCGCCATAGACCCCGTCGAGGTCTCGCGAACACGCTTCAAGCATCTGCATAAGCGCGAAGAACTCGCTGCCGTATGCGACCAGCTTTGCGCCCATGTCGTGGAGCTCTTGAACGTGGTCCGCGGAAGCCGCCGGACAGCCCCACGCCACACCCCGTTCGGCCGCGACGTCCGCGACTTTTCTAATGGCTTCTTCAAGTGTGAAATCCGTCTTCAGTCGTTCGATCCTCAGGGCAAGGTCGCCCGGTCCCACGAACAGCCCGTCGACGCCCTCGATGGATGCGATCGCGTCGAGGTTTTCCAGGGCCTGCGGCGTTTCGATCTGTACAACGAGAAATGTCTCGCGGTTGGCCTCCTCGACGTAGGATTCCCCGCCTGACATAAAAAAGTCGGCGTCGACCCCCGCCCCGTCCATACCGCGGTCGCCAACGGGCGGAAACTTGACCGCTTCAACCAGCATCCGCGCCTTCTCCGGCGTCGAGACGTGGGGTATCATCAGGCCGGTCGCGCCGTCCTCCAGATATCGATACAGCCTCGTCCTCTCCGTGGTCGGCGGGCGGAACAGGCAGTCGATATCGTATAGGTGGAAGTAGGCGAGCATTGCCTGGATTTCGCGGTCCGTAAAACAGCGATGCTCCCCATCCAGCCAGATGCAGTCGAATCCGGCGTTGGCGGCCATGCGGATGTACGCCGGAATAAAGTGGCCGAGTCCGCAGATCCGGGCCGGCTTGCCATCCCGCACCTTCGCGAGCAATTTGCTGTTTCGCATGATTGTGACTCCTGACGTGAGGATTGACGCCTTCCGGACCCCGCGGATTCGGACCGTGAACAAGAGGTTCCCGAAATTGTCTTGAGGTATGTCCCACGGAGGTGTATACCATACAGGATGCACGGCAGGAACACCAGCATCTTCTGACGTGGATCGACGGACATCTGTGGGACAGAAAATCCTCACACGGAGACACGAAGACACGAAAGAACACAAAGGGAAAGCCGGAAACAGCGACAAGGCGGGCAACCACAAGGGTTGCCCCTACAGATGTACAACAGGCGCAGGTGTTGATGGTCTTGCCTTTTGCTGTACGCTTACGGCTGATAGCTGACGGCTTTTTTTACCACATCGATAGGAGAGAGACTATGGCGAAATATCGAGCAGGAGTGATCGGACTGGGTTGGATGGGCATGCTCTACGATCTGGCGACGCGCATCCCCGACCGGTTCGACATCGACGACGTGGACCGTCCGACCCCCCAACTGGACGTCCATCGCCGATTCTACCACCACGAACATCCGGGCACCGAGGGAAATCCAACCTCCTATGCGGAGGCGCTTCACAACCGGCCCGAGGTGGAACTGGCGGCGGCAGCCGACCGGGACCCGAAACGGCTCGCGGCGTTCAGCGAGCGCTACCGGATCGAGGCGACCTACACGGATGCCGAAGAGATGCTGCGCGCCGAGCGTCCGGACATCGTGGCCGTCGCCACGAATACGAAGGGACGCGCCGATCTGACGTGCCTGGCCGTGGCGTGCGGTGCACAGGGCATCGTTACGGACAAGCCGATGTGTCACACGCTCGAGGAAGCGGACCGCATGGTAGCCACGTGCGCAGATGCGGGCGTTCCCCTCAGCTGTGGCGCGATCACGACGACCCACCCCTCTTTCGCCAAAGCCAGAGAACGGGTTCAGAGCGGGGCCATCGGGGAGATCCAGTCGATCGAGGCGCCCGGACCATTCGCTCAACATCAGAACTGGTCGTATTTCCTGGACAGCGCGCCGGCCTGGGTCTCGGGAATCGGAGACCTGCCCCGCCGGGGGGAGGGCACCGACGAGTTCGGCGGCCCCGGAGGAAGCGACGAATTCACCGGCCAGGGAATCATGGTCGCGGCGGATCAGACGGTGGTGCATTTTCGCAAGGGAGCTCCGGGGGTTCGCCTGGAAGGGAGCACGGGAGAGATCGAGTTCGGGGCAGACCGTCGATGGCACCTTAGACAGCAGCTTGAGACGACCGGTAACGATCGCGTCGAGATGCCGTGGCCGGAACCCCAGATCGTGTTTCCGTACGGCGCCGTCTACTCGCTGAACGACGTGATCGACTGCATGGAAGGCCGTCTCGACGAGCCGAAAAACTCGGGGCGTCGGATCGCCGTCGCCCTGGAGGTCGAGGTCGCGTTGAAGCAGTCTTCGGCGCGTGGAGGAGAGCGCGTCGAGCTTCCACTCGAGGACCGGTCTCTCGGGCTGCACTATGACTGGTTCCGGTAAAGAAAGTGAAACGGGAAGCGGAATCAGAAAGGCTCGCAGCCACGGGGTGAAGCGCCGCCTGACGCGTCGGTCACGTCCTGAACAGTAAGGATACGAATGTTTTCAGACTCATCTCCGACGGATACGCGGGACCTGGCGCTTCGATATGAAAGGAGACACAAAAATGGCTGGCAACGGTAAGGTGCAGGTGCAGATGATCGGGTTCGCGACACTGAAGCTGACGTCGCCGAACGGGAAGGTGCTTCTGGTGGACCCCTGGCTCTCGGGAAACGACTTCTTCCCGGATGGGAATCCGGCGGTTCCCGAGAAGTACAGGGAGGACGTGGGTGCGTTCGGCAACGTGGATATCGTCCTGCAGACGCACGCGCATTTCGACCATTTGAACCTGAATGACCTGGTCGCGATCGCGGAACGGTTTGATCCGATCATCCTCACTCCCGTGGAGACCGCGGTCTACATCCGGGAGCACACGGACCTCCAGAATTTCTGCAACGGAGGATTTGGGATGAACCGCGGCACGTTGCCCCCGATAGACGGGATCGCAGTGTCGGGCGTGCACTGCGAGCATACCTCCTCGGAGATCGAACTGCTCGATAACGGCAGGTTGAAGGGCCGGGACATCGGGGATCCGATCGGCTTCGTTGTGGAGTTCGAGAACGGGTTCAAGGTCTACATCTCGTCGGACACGGGGCTGTGCTCGGACCTGAAGCTCGTGATCGGCGACTACTACAAGCCCGACCTGGCGATCCTGAATATCTGCGGGGGTGGGTTCACGGTTGGAGGGGACAGCGCCGGCTACGCGGTGAAGATGATCGACCCGAAGTATGTGATTCCGGCCCACTACGGCGTTTTCGAGGTGATGGACCAGACGCCGGAAAATTTTCTCGAGGCGTTGAAGATCCACGCGCCGGACGTCGAGGCGATCGTGCTGGAGCCGGATGAGACGGCGGAATTTTGAAGACCTGCTGAGCCTGGACTCTACTTCCAGGGGACCGGGAGAGAGAACTCGCGGGCCAGGCCCTCGAGCGACGTTACGGCCTTTGCGGCAATGGGAACGCCGTTCTCCCGATAGTCGGCCTCTTTTCGCCAGGCCCTCGTTCCCGGCAGACCCGCATCCGGGAGTCCGGACAGAGGCCGCATCTTCGCCGTCTCGTCCATCAGGAAGTCCATGTCCGCCTTGAAGGCGTCGAGAGACGTGAAGCAACTCACGTCCAGCGCCATGTGAAATCCGGACTGGTCCGCGCCCTGGAACTTCGCGGTTCGACGGTCGAATTCGGGCAGCATCTGTCCCCCCAGGGTCCCCGAGAGGATGTTGGCCACGTGAGACATGCCGATGGCTTTCACAAAGACCGCCGGATTCCTGCGGACGTCGACGTCATCCGCCGTGAAATGGCTGGCATAGTCCAGCAGGAAATTCGGATGCTCCCGGCCCGCGGGCATCCCGAAGGCCAGCGGCGGACTGCCCTGGATCGAGCCGCGGATGCTGCTGGCGTGGTCATATGACGGGGAGGCGCTCCGTCCGGAGAGGCTGATGCCGATAAGGTCCTCCTCCAGGGCCATGCGCACGTACTTTCCCGAGCTTCCCAGATGGTCGTGATAGACGGTGGTGACCACGCCAATGCCGAGTTCTTTGGCTTTGGCAATGGCCATTTGCATCGCCCGGGTGGCGACGACCATTCCGAGACCGCCGTCCCCGCTGAGTGCGGCGGTCGTCGGACCCTCGTGAAGGACGCGGATGGACGGATGGGGATTGGCGCGGCCTTCCTGGAACGAGCGGACGTATCGCTCCACCTGCGCCACGCCGTGGCTGACCACGCCGCGCAGTTCGGTGTCGACCAGCAGATCGGCGATCAGGCGGGCATGCTCCGCAGGCAGAGGAACGGCCTCGTAGATCCCGGATACGAGGCGCCGCAGATCTTCAACGGGAACGCGTATCCCGTCTTTGGGTGGGACGTTCACGAGAACCCTCCTTTATTGGTGATGAAGTCGGTCGATAGGGAATCTTCGAATATGGGTCCTTCTTCGCAACTAACGCAAGTACGGCTGGGACAGACCGATCTCCTGGTAACGCGGTACTGCCAGGGCACGGCCTTCCGTCACCTGGAGCGGTGCGCGCACGATCCGGAGGCAGAGCGGGTGCTGCGGCATTGCCTGGACGTGGGCGTGAACTTCTTCGACTCCGCACACGAATACGGATGGGGTGCCGCGGAGGAACTGCTCGGAAGTGTGCTGGCGGGCCGTCGGGACAGCGCCGTCATCTGTACGAAGGTGCCTGCCAGTCAACCTCCCGACGGCGAACGAGGCGCGAGGAAGCCGGCGACTTTCACACGAGAGTTTCTCACGCGGCAGCTGGATGGATCGCTGACGCGTCTGCGCACCGATTTCGTGGATCTCTACCTGCTCCATGAGCCGGACGGCATCACACCTGCCGAGCAGATCTGCAAGTCGATGGATCATCTCGTCCGATCGGGGAAGGTGCGCTTCTGGGGCCTGTCAAATCACGACGCGGCATTCGTGGCGGCGTGCTGTGCGTTCAGCCGGGATGCGAGCGTGACCCCGCCTTCGGTGATCGAGGACTATTACACGGTTGCGGGCTATACGCTCACGCCGGACGGGCGGTCGAGAATCCGAAAACTGGAACGCGAGATGTTTCCCGTCGTGCGCGTCGAGGGACTCGGGGTGATTGCGTACAGCCCGATGGATGCCGGCCAGTTGTCGCCCCGTTACGAAGCCGATCCGGAATCCCCCCTGGCGGAGATGCACACCGCGCTGGACGAGGCCGCGGGGGAACTGGGCGTCAGCCGGGCGCAGGTCTGCGTCGCATGGGTGCTGGACCACCCGGAGGTGACGTCGGTACTGGCCGGTCCCGAGAGCACAGCCCACGTCGATGAGACAATCGCCGGTGCGGCGCTGAAGCTTCCGGCCGACGTGCGGGGGAAGCTGGACGCGGCGAGCGAGTATTACGGCAGAAGGTTGGAGTAGGTGCATCGGTCGGTTGGTGGCGGAACCGGCTGAGACAGAAGAAACTCCCGATTTCACTGACTACGGAAAGACAACAATCGGCTCACACGAAGACACAGAGACACAAAGGGAAACCAAAAGACGGGCAACCGATAAAGGCAGTGAAACGGGAGACGGAAGACGGTAGAGGATCCCACCTCGATCAACCGGTCAGCGATACAGTATCGCGACATCAATCCACGAATAACCGGGTTTATGTAAGGGCGGTTCGTGAGCCACCCGGCGGGGCAGACCTCTCTCCCCCCGGCCCCGCACCGTGGCTCCTCGAGGTGCCGTTCGGAGGAAGCGGAGACGAGGTTCAGAATAGAGAGTCCGTAGAAAACCGTAGATTCAGGTTCTTATCCTGCATCTCAAAAAGCGTCGTTAAGCAAAGTACCTCGGCCCCATCGCCGCGGGAGGGGTGCGTTCGATGGGATCGCCCGACCCGCGTTCGATGGCGAAGCCGATGGGCGCGGGGCCGGGGTCGTCGAAGCGCACATTGTAGGTCGTGCAGCCCCAGCGTGACCCTGCCGCGACGGCATCGAAGGCCTCAACGGTCCGCCGCTGGGGATCGTACGCGAGCCAGCCGTACAGGCTCAGCTTCAGGCCCCGGGGTTTGTCCACGGTAAGGCCGCTGAAGGGATTGCTCTCGAGCGTGGGTTCCGCTTCCAGGTGGATGCGTCCCTCCAGGCGGAGACGGATTCGGTCGGATTCGGTGGATTCGACGGTCAGGCTTATCTCACCTTCTTTCAGGTTTTCTTCCCGCCAACCGGGCGATTGACCTCGCACCGTGTCGATGAAGTGACGCAGGGCGAGCCGCCTCGTAAACCAGCCCGGTGCGCGATACGTCTGGCCGGGCCGGGCATTCTCGGGCGCCAGAGACCGGACCTCCTCTTCGGTAAACCATGCAAAGTCGATGTTGTGCCGGGTGTCCCCGTCTTCAGAATTCCTCGGCAGGTCGCGGACCGTGACCTTGAGCGCCAGGCCGTCTTCCGGATAGGACCATCCGAGTCTGGGATCGACGGGGTAGGCTTCGGGGATGTCACCCGCTGCGCCGTTGTCCGGGCGTTCTCGCCACCCTGCCAGGCTCCGCTCGAGCATTTCCAAAAAAGGGCCGGCATCCCTCGTGTTGATGGACCCCAGCAACTCGCCGTCCGCCGTGCAGGCGTACAGGCCCTGCCGGGTTGCCGTGGGTTGGGTGCGGCCTCCGTAATGGCCCTGTTCGGCCACGAGGCGGAAGAACTCGCCCTTTGCGTCATTCTGCGTCTGGGTATAACTGCAATTATCCGCAACGGATATGAAAGATCCGTTGAGGATCCGGATCACTTCAGGATGGGAGAAAACGGACTCACGGCCCGCTATACCGTTGTTTCAGACGCAGCCGAGCGGGTTGCCGTTCATCGACCAGATAAACAGCGGTCTGCGCACGGCAGCCGCGCGCCGTCGGGCTTTCCAGAGGTCGGTTTCCCAGGCGATGTCTGTCCACCGCACTTCCTCGGGTTTTGACTTGATCCGCGACAGTAGAGATTCAAACGTTCCGGGACGAGGCGTCCATTCCGATTGTTGAGTTGTCATATCCATCTCCTGTTCAGTGTCCAACTCCCTGAAACCTGCCATGATTCTTCCGCCGAGTGTGTCTGCGGTAGTACCGCTCTTGGCTGTCTGCTGCTCCCACTCGGGTAGCCAGGCAGAATCTGAACGCGATGCCTATCAAGAGCACTTCCAGAGCAGAGCGCGTGGTTCCGTTAAGCAACGACGATCGGTGGTCAACTGAGGCTGGTAGGGCAATGTCCGACGTGCATGCAGTAAGGCAATTCGCGCTATGCATATGGCAGGCCCCGCGCCCAGCGGCGACTTTTGGTTCCTTTTGGTCGCTTCAAAAGGAACACGCCGTAGGCAGGGAATTTGGGGAAAGGTGGATCGTGAATTTGGGTTTCGCCTTTTGCCTTTCGTTTTTAGCTGACCGCTGAAGGCTGATTGCTGATAGCTCTGTCTGAGGGGGCCGGGGGGAGAGGTCCCCGCGCCCGCGGTCGTCGTGCATTGGCATCGCCAGTCCGTATGGCAATCCGCCTTTTGCCTTTCGTTTTTAGCTGACAGCTAACCGCTGATAGCTGATAGCTTCTTTTATCGCTTCAGGATCCCGCCGTTCACGTCGATCGTGGCGCCGGTGATATACGCGCCCATCCGGGAGGCAAGGAATAAGGCCGAATAGGCGATTTCCTCGGGCTGCCCGATATAGCCCAGGGGGATAAGTTCGTTGATTGTGCTGCGGCTTTCGGGAGAAATCTGAAAGCTGGTTTCGATCACGCCCGGGGTGATGGCGTTGACCGTGATATTGCTCGAGGCCAGGTCCCGGGAGAGGGTTTTGGTCATGCCCAGCATGCCGGCCTTGGAACTGGCATAGTGGACCCCGCCTGAGACACCGCCGGTCTGGCCGCTGATGGAGGAGATGTTGATGATCCGGCCGCTTTTCTGTTTTTCCATGTGGGGGGCCGCGGCGAGGCAGCAGAGATACGCACCCGTGAGATTGGCGCCGATCACCCGCTGCCACTCTCCGTGGTCGACGCCGGAATAGTGACCCGGGCTGGCCAGGCCCGCGTTGTTTACCAGAATGTCGACGCGGCCGAAGGCTTCCAGTGTCCTTTGAACAAAGGCGTTGATCTGCCTCTCATCCGCGACGTCGGCGGGAACCGCAAGCACGTCCCCGCGGGCCGAAAGCGTCTCGGCGACCGCCTCCAATGGACCGGCATTGCGCGCGACCAGGGTGAGGCCGGCGCCCGCCTGGTGGAAGACCTCGGCGATGCTTTTGCCGATGCCCCGGCTGGCGCCGGTGACGATGGCGACCTGTCCGGAAAGGTCGAGGAGGTCGGCAAGGGGTTTCGTTGACATATGGGTCTCTTTTTCCGTGACGCCGGGAGACGAAAACGGAAGCGCATGCGATCCTGCTTCCGTTTTGACACCGGTATCGGGTTCAGATGAACTTGACGGTCTGGACTTCGCGGTTGGCCAGGCGAATGCCCCTGGCCCTGTTACCGCGAACGGGATATTCTGCGATGACGAATTCCTCTTCTGTGATTCTCACCCGGGGTTTGGGTTTGAAACGGGCCTGGATTGTGCGTTTGGTGTCGGTCGTGAGTTTCAGGATTCGGCAGTCTTCCGGCGCCAGTTCGTACCCCCGGTTCAGGATGAATCTGTCGATTCTGCACCGTTTTATGTAAAGATATCCGGTCCTGGTCTCCTTATAGAGGATATTGTAGACGCGGTCTTCGTCCACGAAACCGCAGAAAAGCATGCCCTTATCCACGAAGAGCTTTTCGGGGGCGTCCACCACGGAGTACATGCCGGTTTTTCGAATTACCAGAACGCGGTCGTACGGTGACACGTCGAAAAGGGCGCCGCCATTGACCTGGTGGCCCAGGTACCCTGTATTCTTGTCGTATCGCAGCATGAGATTGCGCTGGGCGGCCTCCCGAACGTCGACTTTCTGGATGCTTGTGATCTCGGTTTTACGGGGGTGGTCGTTGCGATATTTCTTGATGATGCCCTCGAGAAACGCAACGGCGAACGCCTGCATGCCGCGCAGGTCGGCGCGGACCTCCCTGAGGCGCCTCCGGATATCCTGCATTTCCGCCTCGGCTTTGTTGATATCGTAGAGCGAGATGCGCCTGATCGGGATTTTGAGCAGGTTTTCCACGTCCTCCCGCGAAACTTCCCCCCTGATGCTCTCCTGGAAGGGTTTCAACCCATCGAACACCGCACGGTAGACACTCTCGGAGGTGGTCTCCTCTTCGATGCTTTTGTAAACGCGATTTTCAATAAAGACCTGTTCGAGGGTTTTCGCGTGATGCCGCGCGGTCAGCTGGCGTTCCTCGAGTTTGAGTTCAGTCCTGAGAATCTCGACGAGGCGGCCGGTGTTGTATTCGATCACTTCGGTCACGGACGTAATTTCCGGCCGGTTGTCCTGTATGACCAGCAGATTCGCCGATATCGACGTTTCACAGTCCGTAAACGCGTACAGCGCGTGAACGGTATCCTTGGTATGCACACCGCGGGCGAGCTGGATTTCGATTTCCACCTGATCGGTCGTATAATCGCTGATACCCGTGATTTTGAGCTTGCCTTTTTTGGTGGCGTCTTCGATGGAGGCAATGAGGGTTTCGGTTGTCGTGCCGTAGGGTAGTTCGCGCACGACGATGCGTTTCGGATCTCCGGTGTCCAGTCTGGCGCGGGCGAGAACCTTCCCGTTGCCGTCGTTATATTCGGAAACATCGACCAGGCCCCCTGTGGGAAAGTCGGGTTGGACCCCGAAGGGTTTGCCCTGCAGGCAGGCAATCTGCGCTTCGAGCAGTTCGATGAGGTTGTGCGGGAGAATGCGGGTGGTCATGCCGACGGCAATGCCCTCTGAGCCAATGGCAAGCAGGGCCGGGATTTTGGCGGGAAATGCGATCGGTTCACGGTTGCGGCCATCGTAGGAGTCTTCGTATTCGGTTATCTCGGGGTTGAAGAGAACCTCTCTTGCAAGTGGCGTGAGGCGGCATTCGATATAGCGTGCGGCGGAGGCTTCGTCGCCGGTGAAGATGTTGCCGAAATTGCCCTGCCTGTCGATGAACAATTCCTTGTTGGCCAGGTTCACGAGGGCGCCGAAGATTGAGAGGTCGCCGTGGGGATGGTACCGCATGGTCTGGCCCACGACGTTGGCGACCTTGTGGTACTTGCCGTCGTGCATCTCGTACAGGGCGTGCAGAATGCGACGCTGAACCGGCTTGAAGCCGTCGTCGATACTGGGGATCGCCCGGTTCTTGATGGAATAGGACGCAAACTCGAGATAATATTTTTCGTACAAGGTGTCGACGTATGCCACGGTTTCTCCGGACCCCTGTATTCCTTGCAGGGGATCGACGGGTTGTTCAGATCAGATTGTCGATAATGTAGTCCCTGCGTTCCGGGGTGTTCTTGCCCATGTAAAAACTGAGCGTATCGGCGATTTCGGAGATGGACCTGATATTGACTTTGACCAGTCGTATATTGTCCCCGATGAACTGCCCGAATTCTTTGGGCGAGATCTCCCCGAGGCCTTTAAAGCGGGTGATTTCTGGATTTTTGATATCCTCCAGGGCACTGTCGCGCTCCCGATTGTTGTAGCAGTAGCGGGTGACCTTGCTGTTTCGCACGCGGAAAAGCGGGGTTTCAAGAATGTAAAGGTGGCCGGCCAACACCAGTTCCTCGAAGTAGTTCAGGAAATACGTGAGGAGCAGGTACCGGATATGGTAGCCGTCATGGTCCGCATCGGTGGCGATGACGATTTTGTTGAAACGCAGGTTTTCGATGCCGTCTTCGATGCCGAGCGCCATCATGAGGTTGAACAGTTCCACGTTCTTGTACACGGCTGCCTTGTTCTTGCCGAATACGTTCAGAGGAACGCCCTTGAGGCCGAAGATCGCCTGGCTGTAAACGTCGCGCGCGGCGACCATGGATCCCGCGGCGGAAGGGCCTTCGGTGATGAAGATCGTCGAGTCCTCGCCATGCTTTTTGTGGCCCAGGTGGTACTTGCAGTCTTTGAAATGCGGAATCTTGATTGCGATTTTTCGAGCGGCCTCTTTGGCCTCTTTCTTGACGGCGTTGAGTTCCTTCCTCAGACGTTCGTTCTGTGCGATTTTCTCGGACAGGCGTTGGGCCGCGGTCTGGTTCTTGTGCAGAAGGTCGACCACGGCGCTCTTGACGTCCGTGACAATCCACCCCCGGATATCCGTATTCCCCAGTTTGTTCTTGGTCTGAGACTCGAAGACAGGGGCCTTGAGTTTGACGGCGACGGCGCCCGAAATGCTCTCCCGAACGTCGATGCCGTTGTAGTTCTTCTTGTAGAATTCATTCACGCCCTTGAGGATGCCTTCGCGGAATGCGCTCTGATGGGCCCCGCCGTCGCTGGTGCATTGGCCGTTGACGAAAGAGAAGTAGTTTTCCCCGTAGCTGGCCGTGTGGCTGAATGCGAACTCGAGGTACTGCGATTTGTAATAGAGCGGTTCGTAGAGAGCCGTTTCGCCGACTTCGCGGGTGAGAAAGTCCAGCAGACCGTTCCGGGATACAAAGCGCTCCTTGTTGAAGACCAGCGCGAGCCCGCTGTTGAGGCAGGCGTAGTTCCACATCCGCTGTTTGACGTAGTCGAAATTGAACGCGAAGTCTTCCCCGAAAATCCGTACATCCGGCAGAAATTCAAAATAGGAGCCGTCGGGTTCGCCGGGCTTCCGTCCTTCCTTTTTCCCTTTGAGACGCCCTCGTTCAAAACGCGCTTCGAGGTAGTTCCCTTCCCGGAAGGCAACCGCCCTGAAGTCCGAAGAGAGGGCGTTGACTGCCTTGGTGCCCACGCCGTTGAGGCCCACGCTGAACTGGAAGACATCGTCGTTGTACTTGGCGCCGGTGTTAATGATGGATACGCAGTCGATGACTTTGCCAAGGGGAATGCCGCGGCCGTAGTCCCGGACGCGGACCCGGTTGTCTTCGATGCTGACGTCGATCGTTTTTCCGTAGCCCATGATGAATTCATCTACGGCATTGTCGATGACTTCCTTCAGCAGGACGTAGATGCCGTCATCGGGATTTGACCCGTCGCCAAGCCGGCCGATATACATTCCGGTACGGAGGCGGATGTGTTCCAGGGAACTGAGCGTTTTGACCTTGGATTCATCGTACCCGTGTTCCGGCGATGCGCCATTTTTGCTCTTGCCGGACGATCTCGGGGTGGACGCGGGTTTCCCGTTAATGGAAAGCGAAAGCTGACCTGGACTCCGCAATTTCGATTTTGCTTCGGGCATAACACACCTTTTCGGGGTCGCTCGAACGCGCAACCCCGCGCGGGGATGGTACAGACGGGGAGACAGTCGTACCCGACGTGGGCTCAGGACGAAATGGGGCCTAAAGGGAACCTAACTGCGGGGAAATAAAGGGGAAAGAAAGCACTATAATATAGTGCATCTTTGTTCATCTTTCAAGATGTTTTTTGTTCAGCCGTACCGGACACGTCGGGGGAAATACGCGCTTGCGATACGGCGGTGCATTCCCGGGTACGGTCGACACGGCACCACTTGCACGTGTGGAACCTGTGGGCATTCGCCGCCCGTTTGCCGGTTATTTTTGACACATCTGTCAGACGGGTAACGTGCAATTCACGTTTCCCGGGTCACGTACCCGAGAACGTCCGCTACCTGTTCGGGCGTCTGTGCCACCGCCATCGCCGCCGAGTCGACTTCCTTGAGCGCGTGGGCGATGTCGGCGTCGTGCATCACCACGATCGGCTTGCCCAGCGCCGCGGCGAAACCGGCGTCGAACGCCGCGTTCCACTGCCGATATGTGCCTCCGAAGCGCACCACCACGACGTCGGCATCGCTGATAAGCGTGCGGGTCCGGATGGCATTGATCTTCGCGCCCTTGTGATCCTTCCAGAACGAGGACGCTTCGGGGCCGAGGATATCCACGCCGCAGTTGTCGCTGGCGGCGTGATCGGTAACGGGCGCCGTAAAGGAGACCGGAAGTTCCTTTTCCGCCGCCGCGCTGACGATCCGGTCCCGCCAGTCACTGTGGATTTCGCCGGACAAATACACCCTCCACCGTTTCGGCATCGGCCGAACTCCTTTCTCGACAATGCGCTGTTCGCTCAGTCCTTTACGATCCGATTGTTTGTATACTGATTTGAGTAGTGCCGCAAGTTGCCCGTGGCGTAGGCCTGCCTTATGGCAGTAGCCGGGAGCCAGTGGATAAACCAGTTATTGTAGATGTCACAGATATCCTGGGGAATGCCCCGGATGGTCACGGCTTCCACGTCGACGGCCATGAACGTATTGTGATGAATGAGAATGAGGCCGCCGGCGATGTCTGTTCCGTCGTCCCGGTCCCTTCCGCCGTGCATGTCGAAACTGTGGCTGTTGGCGTTTTCCAGAACCAGGTTGTAGCGGGCTTCGTAGCTCGTGCCTGGCCTGCCCGTGCCGGCAATATGGTGCCGGCCCCAGTCGAACAGGTTGGCCTCGATGAGGGCTTCGGATCGGTCCATAACCACGCCGTAACCCAGGCCGTGGCGCTGGTTGTGGTGGAAATAGTTGTGATGGATGTTGTTGTCCGTTGAATTGGCCCGGAGGAAAATCGCCCCGTGGCTCCAGCCCCAGAGTTCACAGTTGTCCACTTCGAGCCTGGGATGTACGGTCTGGATGCCCCGGGAGTTGGGAATGCTGTAATACTCCCCGACTGCAAGGAGCTCCTTCATCTGCTCGGTGCGTCTCATGGTGTCCGGGCCCTCCAGCCTGAGGCCGGTCACGCGTACGTCGGCCCCGGTAACGAGGAAGAGCGGAAGGGTTTCCAGTTGTTTGGAATAGACGAGACCCCCCTCCGAATCGGGCTTGCCCCGCCCGCCGGCCAGCGTGACGCCTGCGCGGATCTCGATGTTCTGGTCGCCTGTAAGGTCCACCCTGGCGGTGTCCGCCAGATAGACGACCTCACCTGCGCCCGCCCGTCCAAGTGCGTCCAGCAGTTCCATCCGGTTCGTGACGAGATAGTCGTATTGGTCGACCCGTTGATTGTATCCGTCTCCCCCGCCGATGGGATTGCCCGTGGGGTTCGAGTCGGCGCCGAACTTTTCATCCGAAAGCAGGGGTCGATTCTCCTGGCCGTTGCCGTTTGACGAATCGCCGTCCGGCGTCTCCGGCGCGGCGGATTTGTCTTTCCCGCCGCATGCCGCCAGAAGAATCATGACGGCGAGACAGATGAGCTTTTTGTATAAGGTCGTTGTCATTTCCTAAACACCGTCCAATCACTCGCGGCAAGAATCGCGCCGCGGACCATCGCGTATTTCTTCAAGAAATCGTCTATCACTTTTTTCTCAGTCCTTGACGAGCCGGTTGTGCGTGTACTGGTTTGAATAGAGCCGTAGATTACCCGTGGCGTATGCCTGTCTGACAGCGGTAGCCGGGAGCCAATGGATAAACCAGTTGTTGTAAATCTCACAGGCTTCCTGGGGAATCCCCCGGATGACGACGGCCTCCACGTCGATAGCCAGAAACGTGTTGTGATGAATGAGAATAACGTCGCCGGCGATATCCGTTCCGTCATCCCGGTCCCGGCCGCCGTGCATGTCAAAACTGTGGCTGTTGGCGTTTTCGAGAACCAGGTTGTAGCGGGCTTCGTAGCTCGTGCCTGGCCTTCCCGTACCGGCGATATGGTGCCGGCACCAGTCGAACAGGTTGGCTTCAATCAACGCTTCCGACCGGTCCAAATTCACGCCGTAGCCCATATGGTGGCGCTGGTTGTGGTGAAAATAGTTATGGTGGACGTGGTTGTCCGTTGAATTCGCCCGGAGGAAAATGGCGGCGTGGGTCCAACCCCAGAATTCGCAGTTGTCCACTTCGAGCCTGGGGTGTGCGGTCTGAATGGCCCGTGAGTTGGGGATACTGAATTGCCGGCCTTCCGACAGGAGTTGCTTCATCTGCTCGGTGCGTCTCATCGTGTCCGGGCCCTCCAGCCTGAGCCCGGTAACGCGAACGTCGGGACCCGTGACGAGAAAGAGTGGAATCGTCTCCAGTTGTTTGGAATAGACCAGGCCCCCCTCGGAATCGGGCTTGCCCCGCCCGCTGGCCAGCGTGACGCCGGCGCGGATCTCTATATTCCGGTCGCCTGTAAGGTCCACCCTGGCAGTGTCCGCCAGATAGACCACCTGGCCCCCGGTCGCCTGCTTGAGCGCGTTCAGGAGTTCCGTGCGGTTCGTAACGAAATAGTCGTACTCCTCGACCCGTTGATTGTATCCGTCTCCACCTCCGATGGGATTGCCCGTAGGATTCGAGTCGGCGCCGAACTTGTCGTCCGAAAGCAGGGGTCTGTTCTGCTGGATGTTGCTACCCGTCGTCTCGGCAGGCGGCGGCTCTGGGGCGGCGGGTTGTTCCTTCCCTCCGCATGCGGCCACAAGAATCAGCACGGCGAGACAGGTGAGCGTTCTGTATAAGGTCGTCGTCATAAACACCTCACGCATCCACCCCCGGGCAACAGACCGCCCTTCCACCCCGTGGCCACCGGGTGAGTAGGGAGAGGGGAGAGGTAAGAAGGCCGCCCGCGTCCACCGGATATCCATATGGCCTGGCGATGTCGACCATCGATATGCTCGCCACGACGCGTGCAACCACAAGGGTTGCCCCTACACGGGATAGGGATATCCGATTGGTAGCAGCGGTTGTCGAATCTGTTCCGTTGACAACACAGGGCGCTCAGCCTAATAAAGATCTTCCCTGGTGGTAATGGGACACCACCGGGCCGTGCTGAGATGGTCCAACAGGACGTTGAGCGATCCGGGCGTGCCGATATACTGGAGCGCCACCGCGGCATGACCCGAGGCGTAGCGATTCTCGTCCTGAAGGGCTTCGCTCAGCGCGGGAACGGCGGCTTCGGCGTCTGATCCGAAACGCGCCAGGGAATACGCCGCGTTGTAACGAACCTGGGTGTCGTCGTCCTTCAACGCTCTCGCCAGGGCGGGCACGGCCTCGTCCGGGTTGCCGGCGATGGTACCCAGGGCTTCGGCCGCGTGGTGGCGAACCCATTCGGAGGGATCGTCCATCGTATTCGCGAGCGCGGATACCGCCTCCGCGGCCGCCGGGCCTGCGTCGCCCAGCGCGAAGGCGGCGTGGCCGCGGACCTTCTCGTCCTTATGTTTCAGCGCACCTGCGAGTTCGGAGACGGCGGGCTCTCCCACGGCGGCCAACGCGTACGCGGCGTTGAGTTTGACGCTGTCGTCGGCCGACTGAAGGGCGCGGGCAAGCGGACCAACAGCCGGTTCTCCGGTTGCGGCCAGTTCGTACGCCGCGTTGAGCCGGGCGGGTTCATCGGCTTCGTGAAGGGTCCGCGTAAGCGCGTCCACGTTGCCCGGGTGGCCGTTGGCGTTCAGACCCCGAGACCATTCCCAGATGCTGTTCCAGACAAATGGGTGCCTGTTTCCGACGTCCGTGTTGCTCCAGGCCTCGTCGTTGTGGTTCCACTCCGGACGCCGGGGCTCGGACATGCGCGTAAACTGGAATTTCATCATATACCGTCTCTTGTCCACCTGGTTGGGCATGGCCCGATGCCAGATGTCGAAATGGACGATCGCAATCGTTCCGGCTTCACCGCACACGGAAACACCGACCTCGTCCGGATTCTTCAGACGGTCCATATAGCAGTGCGTGTGGGGTATGACGCCGGTCGGGCCGTTTTCGAGTTCCACGTCCTGGGGATAATAGAAAGCCATGGCCCACCGGTTGCGGTGTAACGCAGCTTATAGTAGCCCCAATAGCTGTCCTTGTGCCATCCGCCGCCGGGCCCGTTGGGTTTGTTGAAATGGCAATGGCGGTGGGTGTGCATGGTATAGCCGGGCCCGAGGATGGAGGTGAAGGCGCCGCGGACTTCGGGCTGGTCGAAAACGGTCTGGATTTCGGGAACGCGAGGCAGGACGTTGTTTCCCGGGTTCCCTTCCTTTTCGAAGACTTCGTCGGTCTTCCTGTAGATTTCTTCATGGAACTCAGGCGGGAGATTGACCTTAATCGTTGTGAATCCATTGGCGATGAATTCCTGCATTTTCCGGTCGTCGAGGAGATATATCGGATCCGGCATAGTTTAATTCTCCGTGAAGTTGGTGAAGAGGGCAGGGCGGGCGTGATCCTCGCTTTTTGCGCCGCCACACTCAAAAAGTAGGTACATGGGCAGGACGCGTCAAGGAATTATTGGGCAGCGGGCGACGAGAGGCCACCCGGCGGGCACAATCGACGCGCCTGCGTTTCGGTTCCCCGCAATAAATGTTGCTTTTTGGTGAGAAGTGGCGAATTTTTACTGAACCCGTTCAACAGAAGGCGTGTCTTGCAGGATGTGAGAAGGGATATGCAGCGCCACTTACCGCGGTGTTTGGGAAATTGAGTGTTATCCTTAGATCACATAAAGCAAATTCCGATAGCGTTTCATCTGCACGCCAAGACGCCGGAGTTCACCATGCTTCAGGAACGGGACCTGATCCAGCAGTGTCTTTCGGGAAATCGGGACGCGTTCCGGAAGTTGATTGAACCCCACCAGGACTTTGTCTTCCGCGTTGCGCTATCGGTTCTGGGCAGGCGGGAGGAAGCGGAGGAGGCCGCTCAGGACGCGTTCGTCCGTGCTTACAGGGGCCTGGGTTCGTTTTCCGTTCAGGTTCCCTTTCAGGCCTGGTTGTACCGGATTGCGGTTCGAACCGCACTGAACGCGCGGCGGCGGCGGCGGCGACGGCGGCTCCTGGAGCGCCTGACACCGCCCTCATGGTTCGGGAGCCTGGCTTCGGCGCGGACGGACGCGCCCGATGTCGAGGCTGCGAAACGGGACGTGCGCATACGCCTGCGGGCGACGATTGACCGGCTGCCGAGAAAACTTCACGAGGTTGTGGTATTGACCTATCTGGACGAACTCGCCTGCGGTGAAATTGCTGAGATTCTCGACATTCCCGAAGGCACGGTAAAGTCCCGGCTTCACCGGGCGCGAGAAAAATTGCAGAAAGAGATCAAGAGACAGGGTCTGTTGGACTGACCGAAATGAGAAAGGGTTGCAAGATGCTGAAATCCCGGTGTCGCGAAACCAGAAAGCGGATGCATAGCTACCTGGACGGCGATCTATCGCCCACGGACGAGGAGGCTATGCGGGCACACGTGGCGCATTGCGGGGATTGCGCGCCTGCGTTTGAGCGTCTGCGTCGAAGCGATGACGCGGTCCGGAGCCATTTCGAGGCAACGGTCGCACATGTGACGGCGCCGGAGGGATTCTGGAGTGGTTTGTCGAATCGGCTACTGCCGCCGCCGCCTCGCGCTCGGTGGCGTCCGCCGGATCTCCTCACAAAGATTCCCCGCAGGGTGCTTGCGCCGGCGGCGGTGGCCGCGGTGTTGATGCTTGCGATCTGGGGATTGGAGATGTACGAGCCGATTCCGCCTGCGGGAAAAAGGAGATCGGCGCCCGTTCGCAAGGAACTGGCGAAGATCAGGGCGTCAATCCTGGATATGGAAGCTGAACTGGAGCAACAGTGGAGGTAGGAGCCATGCGCGGTTTGAAAACTGTCGTTCTGTTCTATCTGTTGCTGGCCTGTGCGAAAACGGCCAACAGCGATTCGCTGGATGTGCGTGTCCGGGGAATTCAAGGTCCTTTAGACAGCATTCATCTGAAGTTGGACGGGAGACGTTCTCTGCGCGCGGTGAAACCTGGACCGTCCTTGCCAGCTCCAGTTGGCGACTTCGAGGAAATGCTTACAGACTTGCGCAAGCGCAACCGCAAGTCGCTGCTAACGCTCAAACGGGACGTCGACGCGATGAACCTGGCGCTGGAGACCGGCTCGGTCAGCGCGGGCGAGACCCGGCTGCTGCTGGCCGATATCCGGATGCGTCGGATCGACGCGCGCGCGAGCCTGAACCTGATGGGCTTTATGAACCGTCTTGTGAAGGACCGGGACCTGGCAGGCCGGTGGGGCGACCCGGTGCACCTGGTGATGCCCGCGCCGGCGACGCCGAACATCCTGGTTGTGAATCGCACCCGAGGACAGATGGCGGCCGACGTCTGGGACGCCGATACCATACGCGTGGGGTATATTCCGGCCTTCTCGGGGTGGGTTAAAGAGGACATGCCGAACGATGAAGCGCTGGAAAAGGCGGCGAACGTGAAGGCGGAGGTTTCCGTGCATAGCGCCGCGGCGGTGGCGGCCGCTATAGAGGGACTCAATGGAGGACAGGGCGGGGGCATCTCGGGGGCGATGACAGTCGTTACGGTCTCAGATCCCACGGGGGTGCACGCACCGCCGGGGGCGGCCACCAAAGACCCGCCTGCACGCGGCGTGCTGGTCTTTCCGTCCGCCATGGTGCCACGCCCGGACCGGTTGCTGCTGGATCGCGCTGACCCGGTTGCGATTCGGGCCATGGAGGGCGTCCGGCTTATCCATCTCGCCAACAGCGACACCCTCCTGGCGCGCCTGAATGCCGTACCGGAGGAACGGCGCACGGCTTTCGAACGGACAACCGGCCCTGAATCGGGCTATTGGTCCCACCGTGTACCGCGCCTCCCGCGGCAAACGCCGAACGGTGTTAACATGCAAAGCGACATCACGGGGCGAACGGCTGCAGAAGCGGCCCTGGTGACAGATCCCGGCGGGCCGGCAGCATACAACCAGGGGGTCGGTCTGCTGGATGCCGGCAAATTCGACGAGGCCAAGCGGCAATTCGAGGAGGCGATTTCGGAGGACGGTCAGTACGCGCCTTCCTACGTGGGACTGGGAAGGGTCCATATGAAGCAGGGCACCCGGGAAGACGCGAAATATTACCTGAAGAAGGCGTTGAAGCGGTCACCAGGGTCTCCCTCGGCATTGATGGCGCTGAGCGACGTGGCGATGCAGGAGGAGGATTGGGGGGATCTGAAGAAGTGGTCGGGGCAGATTCTCGTGCGGGATCCGGATAATCCGGAAGCGCTCTACCGGCTGGCCATCGCGCACCGGGAAGCCGGCAAATTCCAGGCGACGGTAATGCGCTGGTTGAATTGGCGGCGATCGGAACGGTACTTCAAACGACTGGTCGACGAAACTCCTCAATACCGCGACGCCTACTATCAGTACGCGGTGCTCAAACGCTATGACAAAGCGTTTGAGCAGGCGATTCGGCTGGGCGAAAAACAGGTCGCTTTAAAGCCGGACGCCCCCGTCCACCGGCAAAGGCTGAGGCGATTGTACCTGCATTATCTGGACAATTCAAATCCGAAGGATGCGCTGAACTGGATGCGCAGACACGGATCGGAATACGCGCGTTACTTCGAGGGCGAGGCGCTTCGCCTCTCCAAACGGACGGCCCGCGCCGATACTGTCTTGCACGACTGGCTTGCGTCGGACCCGCGGTTGAGCGTGGTACCTGCGTATCTTGCCCTGGCGCGAATTGCCTATGGACGCGAAGCCGTTGAGGCCGGGGAGAAGTATTACGACAAGGCGGTGCAGAGCATCCAAGACTCGCTTGATGCGCATCTGATGTACGAAGACGTGAAATATGTCGTGAACGTCGAGGAGATGGACGCGTTTTCCAAACTCGAAACACCGGAGGAATTCCGGGAGTTCTTCCGTAAGGTCTGGGTAAGCCGCGACCCCACGCCCGCCGTGTTTCCCAACGTGCGACTGGCGGAACATTATCGGCGGATCCTGTATGCCGAGCGTTACTATCTTTACGACGGCTTTCGTACGTGGTTTTACGATCCTGACCAAGGCGACAAAGTCCCGTATCCGAGTACGATCGAGTTGAACGACAGGTTTAACGATCCGGGTCTGCTATATATAAGGCATGGCCGTCCGTCGGATACGCAGAAGTTCTCGATGGCCGAAATCTGGCACTACTGGAAGACCGATGCGTTTCCTCAGATGGTGTTCAATTTTGTGGCAACGCCCAGCAGCATGGGCTCGAACTGGCGTCTCGTGGAATCCCTTTCCGGCTCGGGGAACTACAGAGCGCGCCTTAGATGGGAGAACGAGAAGTCCAGGCGCAAGGCACACCGCTCCGTGGAGATGGGGCTGCGTACGGACCGGCATTCGTGGGAGGAAGACGTGGATGAGCTGGATTACGATTCCTACCTGGCGTATTTCAAGGGTGAAGGGGGCCGGGGCGACGTTGAGTTGTATTATGGAATGCCATTCAAGGCGTTGAAAAAGGACTACGGCCAGTTGCCCGATACGTCGGCGATCTACGAGTACGGGCTGGCGATGCACGACCTGCAATGGAATCGGTTCGAGAACTTGAGCGGACACGTACGAAAGGCGCAGGTGGAACGATCGCGTTACGAGGGCAGGAGTTTCGGCGTTCTACGGCTTTCCGCGGACCCCGATTCAGGCCACGCTGCGTTTTTCCTGCGGCCCTCGCGGGGCCACCGTCTGGGGGGTTGGAAGCAGGGCGTGCGAATTCCGGACTTCTCGGAGACCGAACTGGAAATGAGCAGCGTCGTGCCGGCGCATGTGATCTGGCCCGACGTCGAGGGAAACGACGGGTTCAACCTTCGAGGTATCCATGCCGTACCCAATCCCTCGCTTCGATTCTCACGTAATGATCCGGTGTACATCTATTTCGAGCTTTACAATCTGACGCCTGACGAGCGCGGCACGACGTCGTTCGAGGTCTCGTACGGTTTAACCCGCTTGAAACGGAAGGGCGTCAAGAGACTGCTCAGAATTTTCGGCAGCGGGGAAAAACCCACCACGTCCGTTACCGTTGCGCAACTGGGCGATACTCCGGATACAAGGGAATTCCGGTCGCTGGACCTGAGCAAAGCGGGTGGCGGGGAGTTTCTGCTGAAAGTAAAGGTCCGCGACAACCACGCAGGGACAGAGCGTGAAAAAACCGTGGAACTGGTTCTGGAATAGGCGCTTCTGTATTCTGTCCGGGAGATAGATTGCCGGAATTCAGCCGACAAGAAACAGCAAACACAGCTATCAGCTCTCAGCCGTCAGCTTGAATCAAGAGCCCGATCAATTGACGTCAGCGCCGTGACCTCTCCCCCCGGCCCCGTCAGAAAGAGCTTTCAGTGGTCGGTAAAAACCGAAAACAGGTGGCGTCAACGCTATTATGTGGGCGACCGCGAAGGGCGAGACCCTCACCCCCCAACCCCCTCTCCCAGTGGGAGAGGGGGAGCAAGACCAGGCGGGCTGCATATTGTGGACACACGCAGGACCGTTTTGTAGTCCTTTGAGGTCCACCCGGACGAGTAAGCGCAAACCTGCTTACCTGAAACCGCGCCAAATTTGCGAAAGAACTGTTTATTTCCTGGGGGTTCAAAATGAGACCAGCAGCGGTTATGGAGGTTCTGGCAATTGCCGCGATGACATTGTTCAACGCGGAGGCCGGGGTGACATCAATGCCCAGTGAGGACCGTACGTTGGTGCAGAACCTCTACAGCGAGGGAATGGATCTTTTCGACAGCGACAGCCTGGACGCGGCAGCGTCAAAGTTCCGCACCGCGATCGAGATCGACCGGAAACACGCGCCTTCGTACGTCGGTCTGGGCCACGTGTATCTGAAGGGTGGAGATCTGAAGGCGGCCGAACGGGCGTTTAAGGATGCGCGGCGCAGGAAGCACGATTACGCTCCGGCGTACAACGGACTCGGGTTGGTGTGGCGAGAAAAACCGAAAGGCCTGTACACGGCGATAGACTATTTCAAGATGGCACTGCAATACGACCGAAACTATCTGGAAGCGAGGTACCATATCGCCGAGGCGAGGTACGCGTTGGGAGAATACGACGTTAAGCGAGAGGCGGAGAAGTTGCTCAAAATGGATGCGACATTTGCACCCGCATACCGGCTGCTCGGTGAATGGTATGAGACCTTCAAGGAAGATCATCTACGCGCGGTAGAGCACTACGAACGATACCTGTCTTTACAGCCCGATGATCTTGACGTCACGCTGCGTCTGGCCGGAGCGCTTGGCAAAGTCGGTGACCACGCTTGCGTTGTGGACCTGATGCGCAGGCAGATGCTGAACAATCCGGATGCGATCGACTTGTCGCCCGTTCTCGCGAACGCCTATATCCAACTCGACTCCCTGGAAATGGCGGAGGTCGAATTCAGCCGATATCTTGAAGTGTGTGAACCTGCTGAAAGGATGCTATATGAGGATATCCGACTCCTGGCTTCTCCCGAGGAATACGAGTCGTTCGGCCTGGCGCCGGATCGATACGCGTACTTGACCCGATTCTGGGGAGACCGGGATCCGGATCTGACAACGGCCGCCAACGAGCGGCGGTTGGAACATTACCGGCGCGTATGGTTCGCGCGGCGCCATTTTTCCAGGTCGAAGCAGCCTTGGGATACGCGGGGAGAGGTATACGTGAGATTCGGCGAGCCGGACCATCGTTCGAGGTCTGACTGGGTGAATTTCCAGCAAAGCCTGGATGTTCAGCGTGTGAAGGAAGCGCTTGCAGGGCAGATCCACGGTGCGACAACGGCTTCGAGTTGGGGAGACATCCTGGTCGCGTTTCCGGTTCGCAGCATCCGCGGATTGCAAGACCTTGGAGGATTCATGGCGCCCGCCTACAGGCCGGTGCTCGCCAATCAAATGGACACCTCAATGGTCCCGTGGGAAAGCTGGGTGTATGTTAATAGTGGTGTGGGTGGGGGAATGGAGGTGACGTTTACGGATGAGATGTTGAACGGCGCCTTTGATTTCGCGCCGCCTCCGGTCGACGTGGATATCGACATTCGAAAACTGGCCATGTTTAGCCGGTTAAGTCCCAAAAATGTAAGTATGCGCACGGCCGCGCGCACACCAAACTACTACCAGCCGCCCGAGAACGAAGATCCCCTCGAGTTCTACTACGATCTGGCGGATTTCCGCGGGCGGGTCGAAGCGGCGTCCGCACTGGAGGTCTACGCCGGAATTCCTCAGAAAATGGCGCAATACCTCGAGGCCGAGGACGCGACGTTTCTGGACGTCGAACGGACCGTAGCCGTGCTGAACAAGGAAACCGGGACGGTTTACCGCGTGCAGGGCGACGTTCGGTTCCGGCGGCAGGGAGACGTGAGGCAACAGGAGGGGGCGTTTATTCCTGACGTCGTTCGGCTGGACGTCCCGCCGGGCCACTACCGGATGGAGGTAAAAGCCAGGGACAAACGCACCGGCAGGCGTGGGAGATACCGACAGATTATCCAGGTGGAAGCCTATCCGGAGACCGGTCTTCGGATGAGCGACCTGGAACTGGCCTGGCGGATCACTGAGGACGATGCGGACGGCAAATTCAGCAAAGGGGAACTGCACGTCGTGCCGATGCCGACGCGAACGTACGGAAAGGGCCACAGCGTCTGCGTATATTACGAAATCTACAACCTGGCCAGGGATACGTTCGGGCGCACGAAATACCGTGTCGCCTATACCGTCGGCGAAAAGGGAAAACCAGAAGTTGGCAATATCGCACGGCTGGTGAGGCTGCGAGGGAATCGACGCGTGGAAGTTGAGGTGGCGTACGAGCAGGTGGGGACGGCTGACTCGGAGATGGAGTACGTGGCGTTACAACTGGGACATCAAAACGACGGGCGCCAGGTGCTGCAGGTGGCGGTCACGGATTTGAACAGCGGGGAAACGGTGACCAAGGATGCAGCGTTCGTGGTGAAGTGAGGAAGGCCGGGCGCGGAAGCAACCGCATCCGATTCGGTTTGATTGAGTGGAAGGTTCCAGGCAATGAGACAGATTATCGTCTTAATTGTGACGCTTCTGGCGACAGGCGAAGTACGTGCAGATACAAGGGACGCGCGGTTGGATTCGCTGTATCGCGAGGCATTGGCGCAGGTGGGTCAGGTAAATCCGAAGGAGAGTATCAAGGCATTTGAGCGGGTCTTGAAGCTGGACTGGAAATTTGCCCCAGCGCACTATCAGATCGCTGAGCTATACATGGAAATGAACACGCCGCTCACGCGCCAGAGCGCCCGGAAGGCGCTTAATCAAGCGATGCGGCTCGACCCTGAGAACAAGGACTATCAGACAACGCTCGGCGAATTGCTCAGCAGACAGGGATTCCGGTGGCATGCCGTACGGCACTATGAGAAATTAGCGCAAGCGGAGCCGGAGAATGCGGAGGCGGCATACTGGGCCGGGTATTTCGCAGTGCAGGATTATCTTCGTTATATCGATAGGCAGGACCCTTTCATCTTTATCGACAAAAGCCTTGGAAGGATGTTTTATTGGAAACATTTCGCCAAGCGGGATCTCAAACGGGCGAGGACACATTTTCAGCAGAGCATTGAAGCGGATTCCGGTTTTAGAGGGTCATATTACCAGCTTGGTTTGCTGCATGTTGAGACCGGGCAACCCGAAGGTTTGATCCGCGTCTTCAAGTGTTTTTTGGAACAGACGCCGGAGGACAAGGATGGGTTGATGTTCTGCGGTTTGGGCTACCAGATGCTGGGTGAAATGAACGTGGCACACAACTATTACACGCGTGCCCTGGAGCAAATGACTGACGAAGAGCGGTCCATGATGGAGTCGGTGGATTTAATTGCGTCGAAAGAAGAACGTACACGGATGGCGCAAGCGATTACGTACGGAGACACTGACAGTGACAATTGGACAAATGACCGCCGCGACCGCTTCTGGCGCAGTCTTGATCCACTTTTCCTGACGGGGTTCAACGAGCGGAAGATGGAGCATTATGGCCGGGTTGCGTACGCCAACCTCAGGTACAGCCGGCCATTCAAGGGTATTGCAGGATGGCAGACGGATACGGGTAAGACATTTATCAAGTTTGGACGGTATATTAAGCGAATTTCCTACGGTACGTTGAAAACGTGGTTCTATGAGACATTTCGCATATCGTTCAAGAGCAGCGACGGCTTGGTCGGATGGTGGTTCGGACTGGGATCAGCTGGAGGCGGGGCCGTTGGAGATCGGATGGAGAATGTTAGAATCGTTAATGGAAATGATACGTACTCCGTCACACAACTGCGAAACGATCTTGGCGACTTTTATGCGGGCAGGAATCGGAGGAATATGTGGGGAACACCCGAGCCTCCCGCCCGGCATGTATATCGCGACAAGCAGCAGCGATATATCGACCCGTATCGCGAACTGAAATATCGGATGCCCTACCAGGTCGCGGCCTTTCAGGAGGATGACAGTATTCGCGTGGAGTTTGCGTACGCCATTCCGAAGGAACGTGTGCGGGTGTCCGAGAAAGATGGCCTTCTGGACCTTGAGGACGGCGTGTTCTTGTTCGATGAACACTGGGACGAGGTCTACAAGCGAAAGATGGACGTCACCGTGCGGTGGCCTTTATTCGACACATCTTCTGAAACAAAAAGCGACAGTCTGCGGCGCAACCACGTGGTGTCGTTCCGAACGCTGCGGGTCGCGCCCAAACCGCAGCGTCTCGTGGTGGAGGTCCGGGATCGCGGCACGGGATCGATCGGGACCTTCCGCGAATTGCGGGCGTTCGGCACGGCGGATTCATTACTGACCATGAGCGATCTTCTCCTGGCTTCCGGCATCCAGCCCAAAACACCGTTTCCCGAGGGGCGAGACGATCTTCGCGTCACGCCAAATCCTCTCCATACCTACGGCCGATCCGAGCCGGTCTTCATCTATCTCGAGTTATACAATCTCAAGAAAGACAGGTTCGGCCGTACCAAATACCGGATTTCCTACCGGCTGACCCGGCCGGACCGCGAGGAAATCCACCCTGAACGGTTCGCCGCCCTGGATGCGCCGGGCGCGGGCGCCACGGTGGAGATTCAGACCATCGTGGAAGAACCGATAATCGAGAGTGAAGAAGACCTTTGGCGGGATGAAACCGACGCGTCCGTGAGTTACCGCGTGAAATACATCCTTCCCGAGCGAAACAAAATCTCCGAGGAGATCGAAAGTACACCGCGTTCGCGCGAAAGCACGGAGACGACGGTCACCGCACGATACCAGGGAAACCAGAAGGATGACTTCACCTTCCTGCAGATCGACGCCAGAAGCGCCCCCGCCGGTTTCCACAAACTGATCGTTACCGTGAAGGACCTCTACACCGGCCAGATCGCGGAACAGGATGTGGTGTTCCGCGTGGTTGAGTAAACGGGATAGTTGCTGCGGACTACAATCCACCTGGCGTATTGTATGTGAATTCCGATACAGCCAGGGCTGAAACAGAAAGGGGAGCCTTTGCTCCACAAAACCAGAGACCTCGTGGGCGAATGGCGAAAGGGCGACGCGGAGAAGCTCTACGCGCTCGAAATGGCGGCGGACGTGGCTTGGCCGGGAGGCGGAGGGTGGCAGACGACTCCCGACGAACAGGAGCGGGATATTCGCGAGAGCAATCTGATGGGGGCCTTCGTCACCGAGACTGAGCAGAAGATCATCAGCATCTGCAAGATCCGGGCAAAGCCGGGACAGCAGGTACACGCGTCTGTTCCGTACCTCAATTGCCGCCCGGATCACCACGGGAAGAAGCACGGAAAGTCGGTGCTGTGGGCTGCGCTGGACCGTGCGTACGAGGGCGGGTTCCAGCGCGTCGATCTGTACACGTGGCCGGGTAATTTGAAGGCGATGCCACTGTACAAGAAGATGGGGTTTATGTGGCGGCCGGACTCGTCCGTACACATGGAAAACTTCGTACCAGCCGCCCGCCGGCATCCGCTAGCCGCCGCTTTTTTCTCTAGGAGCCTGCGCTCCAGAACTGATTTGAGCACCGCACTATACTATATATAGTGTCCTCAGATATCTTCTTTAACTATATATAGTATAGTGAGTTTTCTGCGGCGCAGACTCCTAGGCACGACTGGTACGAGACCCACGTTCGGGAACTCAAGCCGGAAGAGGATGTGATGACGCGGGGCAGGGTGAAGGTTTACGAGTATCTCTGGCGGGCCCCGGACGGCGATCTGCTCAGACTGGTGTTCGACCGTGAGAGTTGGGGGATCATCGAGATCGAAAACAACGACCTGATGGTGTCGTGCAACCTGCCCGACGAGAAACTGGTTGCGGGAGTCCCCCACTCTGTCCGATGGCGAATTGCGAACAAGAAACCGGATCCGGTTCACGTCTTTCTCACCGCCTCGGGTGATCCTGGTGTTGCGGTCGACAAGCGCAAGGCGCTGGATGTCACGGACGCCGTGGAGCTTGAGGGAACATTCGTCATCGATCCGAATATCGAGGAAAAATTACACGAACCCAAAGCGGCGGTGCTACGGACCGATCTGGTGATTGACGGCGCCGGGATCGAACTCGCGGCCGGGATTGACGCGCGCCAGGCTGTGGATGTTTCCATTGATGCCCCTCGCTCGATCCTGACGCCCGGGAAGCCGCAGGATACCGTGCTGACACTTCGGTCGAACCTGGACGAGGCATGTTCAGCGAACCTGCGGGTGAGACCGGCGGGTGGCGTCGATGTCAACGCGGGCGAGCAGCAGGTGGCGCTCGATCCGAAGGGCGCCGCCGAGTTGGCCGTTCCGGTTACGGCCCCGCACGCCGGGCCCGTTGCAATTGACGTCGAGACGACTGCCACGGTGGACAGTAAGGCAATTCCGGTAAGGACAAAACGCCTCGACCTGTTGGCCGCTGAGCGAGGAGGCGTGTCCGGAGGCGTCGGGGAGCAGGGCGCCCTGCTCTGCGGCGGCGGACTGATGGTCAGCGCCGATTTGCGCAACGGGGAACTATCGATCTTCCACAGGCTTCGGTCGCTGAGGTCCCCTATGCTGGACCTGCGCAATCCGACGCTTGGACCGCCCTTTTCCGGAGGCGATCTGTTTCAGGAGAAGGCCGAGGCGTGGGTCGAACGAGACGCCTTCGGCGTTGTACTCCGGCTGCGGACCCGGTCAGTGCTTCGACCGGGCGTGATGCTGGACAGGCGGGTCGCGGTGGGGCACGGCCCGCTGGTGCAGGTCGTGGATACGGTGATCAACGGGTCGGCCCAGCCGCTGAACCTGTCGATGGAACAGAATTGGACGATAACGATCAGCCCCGTCGCGGCGTACATCGTGCCGCGGAAGCAGGGGGTGTACCGTCAGGTTGCCGATTCCGGCGGGCGCGAGATGGGCGAACTCCGGCTCTCCGAGGGTGGGGAGACGTGGCCGGAGGGATGGTTCTGCGTTGAAAACGAGGATGTCTGCGCCGCCGGATTTCTCTGGAACCGGGCCTCGCGAGTGGAACCCGGCCGTTGGGGCAGTGTGCGGCAGGAGGCGGTCCCGTTGAAGGCGGGTGAGTCGAAGTCGCTCGACCCGATATACGCTTTCGCCGGCGATGGGAACTGGCAGACGATCCGGGGATGGTGGCGGACCCTGTTCGGCAGCGTTCCGGAGGTCGAGGCGTCGCCCGCGCCCACCCACAGCCCGATCGAATTCGCAATCGAGCCAGGTCCGCTTGTGGTAACGGGCGAAAAGGCGGACGCGACCCTGCGCCTAAACCACGTTGGAGAATACACGCTCGACGGGAAACTCATTGTCGAGGAATCCCCGGGTGTGCGTCCGGACGTGGCGGCCGTTAACGTCTCGCGGCTTTGCGAGTCCAACCCGGTTGTGAGAAAGGTGGGGTTCCGCCTCACGGGCCGAACCCGGCGTGGCGCGGAGGATATCCGTGCGCGTTTCGAGACCGAGGAGGCGGTCTACCGGTTTACCGAAAGGGCGCTGATCCTCCCCGCGGACGCTGGCCAGGTAAGCGTGTCACGCCAGGAGAAGGGGCGTTTGGTCGTGCTGGACAACGGGATATTGAACGTGAAGGTCGCGCCTTCTTTCCTGGGGTCCGTCATATCCCTCCGTCGGGACGGCCGTGAGTATCTCAACAGTTCGTACCCCGAAGCGGCGCCTCGAGGCTGGATAAATCCCTGGCACGGCGGCATCTCGCCGATGTACAGCCGGCTGTGGGATACGCTTTACAAGGAACGTTTTTGCTACCGGATAATTGAACGGAAGGGACGCCAGGGCCTTGTCTGGCGGGGCGTACGCGTCCATTGCCGCATCGCGCAGGAGCACGTCCGCGGCCAGTCCATTGCGGTCGAGTACCTGCTGGCGCCCGGCGCCGACGTGCTTGCGGTTTTGCCGAGTTGCCGCGATGAACTGGGGATCAGCGCCAGTGGTAACATGGGCTTTAGCGTCTGGCCCGGTTTCGCCGCCTCACCCGGGACCGCGTCTTTCTACAATGGGTGCTACGAGTCGATTACCGCGCTGGCGGCGCCCCACGAGGTCGAGGCCGGGCGCTGGAAGTGGGGTGGGATTGTGGGGAAGCGTGGAGAGGCGTTGTTCCTGAGCGGTAAGGGGGATCGGGCGCGCACAGGCGGTGAGTCCTTGGGCGAGGAGGGGTGCACGCTTGGAGGCAACGTTGGCCGCTGGATGACGCCCCGGGAACGAATCGAGGGGCTCTTCTTCCTGCTTCCGACTTCGGGGCTGGAAGAGGGGAAAGCGGGCGCGGTCTGGAGTGAGTTCGAAGCGCTGCCATAGCGGTTCAATCAGGGGCACGCGACCGACCAAGAAGGGTTACGCGAGATCCGCCCTTCGAAAATAGGTTTCGACTTTATACCAAAAGAGGAACTGGGAAAGGAGGATCAATGCAGCGCATCCTAGGATCTCATGGATGCTGGCGAAACCAGAACCCATTTCAAGCCATAAACCGCCCAATATCCCGCCGCCAAACGCAAAGAGAAACCATATTACCGCAAACGAAATCAAACCTCGTCCAAATCGCAGAAGGATCCACGAAAGAAATGGGCTGAATAATAACATAAGGGTTAGCGGTCGGATAAATTCAGGGACAAATTTGAATGGCGTTTCGTATCCCGCATAAAGCCACGCTAGGCTTCCCGCAAAGTAGAAGATCAGTAGCATGATTCCACAGAAAACAGCATTGTGAAGGAAGCTACCCCAATACGCGTGTTTTGCCAACTGCTGACGAGAAAGCGGATAAAGCAGATTTCCTTTGAGGAGCAACGATCCAAGCGTAAAATGGAAACAGACGAACATGGCGGGAAAGATCGATACGAGCACGGTCATGTTCTTAATGGAGGTCGGTTCGAATATCGCCTGATATATGTACTGAATTCCCGTCTGGTGAAAACCTCGTTTGTATCCCATGTGATATGCCATAGTGATTACCACCAGTAAAGCAACACTTGATAATCCGACGGCTACAACCGGCCATCCTCCGCGAACCAGGCCGAGATTTTCGTATGCACCGGCTCGAATCCAGTCAAATAGGCCGGTAATCGGCCGTTTATTCTTCCACATCCGCCTCGATTTTCCCTTCGGGGCCGTCAGTACCTTGATGGAGACCAGTGAATTCCGGCGGGCGACGTCGACGGCGATATTTCTTTGGAGAAACAGCGAGGCTCCCAACGTTGTCAGGAGGACACACAGTAGGGTCTGGGTACCGTAAAAATCGACGATTCGATTGATCGAAAATCCCGCCACGACCAATAGAAACAATGTAAACTTCGCAACTTGGCTTCCGCGGATGCGCAGAGTCGAAAAATCCGGCACTTGACCGCGGCCGACAGTCAGTCCCATATTGTACCAGAGGAGAACGGACGTAAAAATCGGGAGGGTCGGACCCGGTCCGTCGAGCGACTTGTAAGCCCACGTTACGATGAACGCCGTGGCGATGCCGACCGACAACAATGAGAAAAAGAGTTGCCTTCGCAGATTGGGCAAAGTCCATGAAATCAGTGTATGCTGAAGTTCGCGCACGCCCTGGCCGAGGCTGTTTCCGACAAATGCGGCGAAAAGAAAGCTGAGGAAATTAAGACGGCCCGGCGTCGGTGTTCCGGGGAAGGACTGGTCCGGATAGGTAAACAGAAAAAATGCGAAGGCAAATCCCTGGCTTAAGACGTACAGGATCGTAATCCGGCGCCACAACAATCCGAAAAGCGCGTAAAGCCCCATGCGAAGTCTCCTGGAGGACAACACGAATGCGAAAGTCAGACGAGGTCCGCGCTTCGATAATAGCTCTCGAGTTTGTAGCGAAAAAGCCATTGGGACAGGAGGATCAGACCTGAGCAAGCGATGACCTCGTAAAAAAGTGGGATACTCGACTTTGTTCCAATCCAGAACCAGCCCAGGCCTAAGCCGAAAACGCCAAGAATGCAGCACAGATAAAGCGCTAGTACTGTTGGAGTATCAGTAAAACAAGGGCCGTGTCGCAGGCGCATCCATTGAAATACCGGGTTGACGATAAATACCAACGCCAGAGGACGCCTGAAGCCGAACCAATTGGCCAGTTCTACAAGGCTCTCAAAGACAAGAATCGCCAGCAACATGATCCCGCATATCCCCACATTATAAAGGAGGCTGCTCAAGTACGCGAGTTTCGACAATTGGTTGCGGGAAAGCGGATAAAGCCAGCCCTTCTGCAGGAATAACGAACCGTTGGCGCAGAATCCCATCGCCAGCATCGCTGGGATACCCGGTGTCAACATTTGGAGTCCGATCAGGATGCCAAACTCCCTTAATGCCGACGGGTATGAAAGGACAAACACGATAAGCACAGCGATCGCCGATATTTTGACGGCTCTTCCCGCCCATCCTCCCCAATTCGAGGCGAAATTTTCATATTCACCGGCGCGAATCCAGCAGGAAATGCCAGTGATAGGACCCTTAAATGGCAATCCACGCGTCGGAATTCTCTTCCGGGCCAAAAGCTCCTCCTCCGGGGACCTTATAGGAACGAGAGATTTCATTCTTGCGACGTTGACATTATGGAAACGTAAGAAACAAAACGTCGTTCCGGCCAATGTCAGGACAAAACTGAGGATGGGCTGGTTGCCATATAAATTATTGATACGATTTATCGAGAAAACTGCCAGGACGAGCGCGGTGATTCGCAAAATCACTGCTCCGTAGTGAAATAAAGGACGATCCGAACCCCGAACGTATCCATCCACCGCGACGATTCCCACACTGTACCATAATGTGCTCGATGTGAAAACCGGGATCCACGGAGCGGCACCGCCGAGCCAACGATATACTACTGTTACTGGGATAGCAGCGATGATGCCCACGGAAATAAGCGGAAAAAGGAGATTCCGTCGGAGGTTCGGCAGACTCCAGGCAAGCAGCGTGTGTTGTAGTTCAGCTGCACTTTGCCCAGCCAATGTAAGGCCGACAAGGAATGGAAATATCACGGGAAACAGGTTGACGCGCGTGTGGCCGGAAATTCCGAAATCGGGTGCATAAATGGTCAGTACCGGTAACAGTACTGCCGCTGTACCCAAACCCAAGAAGGACACTTGGACGAGCAATGCTCTTCGCCAGAGCAATCGGAAAAATGCGTAGAAACCGATCATCTTGTCACCTGGTAGACGACGTCAATGCGAGGATCATACGAGATCCCCTGTCTTGAAATATCTCTGGATCTTGTAGCGAAAAAGGCCCTGGGACAGTATGACCAGTCCCGTGACCGCTGCGGCCTCATAGGTGAAGTCTATGCGTGGACCCAGATAAAGCCATATTGTAATCAAGATCGAATAGCCAATAACGAAAAGCGCCAGGAATACGTATGAAGAAACCTTGAATTGGACGTTCCGCAAGCGGACCCATTGGATGACCGTGATACAGATGAACATCAATAGGAGAGGACGCGCGAGGTCGAGCCCCGCGAAAATTCCGGTAAGGCCTTCGAGCAAAAGAAACGCCAATAACAAGATCCCGAAGTGTAGTGTGCTATGTAGCAGGCAACTCCAGTACGCGAGTCTCGCCAATTCCTGTCGCGAAAGCGGATAGAGCCAGCTTTTTTGAAGGTACAATGCCTGTTGTATCATGAGAATGCCTAGCGCGGCTTCGCTTTGCTCAGCCGCAACCAAATAGGTGGTAGTCAAGAGCAGATTGTTTTTGGGTATGCAAAACGGCGTTCATCCCCTATGATGGTGGTACCCACCGCCATCAATGGAAGGAGGAACGCCGTGAAAGACTTCGTGGACCAATGTAGTGAAAAAATCACCGGAGTGGTATCCTGTTTTGATCGGGTTCTGTTCAAAGGGTACCTGCCGCTGGGATTTGGAACTGCGATGGAGCGGTTCATCAGCAATCAGGGTTTGTTGTTGAAGGACTTCAAGCGTTTTGTGATGACGCATTCCGATACGATCAAAGCCCACGCGGAGGCGATGGCAAACAAGCACGAGCGCCCGTTCATCTATCTGCAACGCAACACCATCAGGAAAGAGGACGAAGCGCGACGGTTGGCAAAACGCGATGGGATCACGCAAGGCCTGGTCTGTGTGTTTCGGGCCCTGGAAGGCTGCCAGAGTTTCAAGCTGGTGCCAGGGGAAGGAAGGCCTCGCCTGATCAACGCACAACGGAAATGCCTGTGCTACTACTTCTACTGGATTGACCGGGAGTTTGGACTGATGCATATCCGCATCCAGTCCTGGTTCCCGCTGGTGGTACAGATCTGTCTCAATGGCCACGAGTTCTTGGCGCGCAAGCTCGACAAACACGGCATCGCCTATGAAAAATTGGACAACGCGTTTGTCTGGATTGCCGATGTGGACCGGGCGCAACGCTTTGCCGATCGTTTTGTGGGCAAGAATTGGCCGCGCATTCTCTCTGCGTTCGCCCGCAAGGTCAACCCCCTGCTCAACGACCTGCTTTTGGGCATGGACTACTACTGGGTCGTTGACCAGGCCGAGTTCGCCACCGACGTGATGTTCCAAAACCCCCACGCCCTGAAGGCGCTGTATGAAAACCTGCTCAGACACACGGTGCTGTGCTTCTCTCCCCAGGACATCTTGACCTTCCTGGGCCGCAAACTCCACGGCAACTTTCAGGGTGAAGTCCTCACGGACTTCAAAAACAAACGCCACAAAGGCGCAAGAGTCAAACACCGGATGTGTGAGAACTGGATTAAAATGTACGACAAACACGGGTGCGTACTACGCGTCGAAACAGTGATCAACCATCCAAGGCAGTTCAAGGTTCGCCGCTGGGGCATACGGCGAGGACAACGCGTGATGGGCTGGTATCCCATGGCCAAAGGCGTGGCCAACCTCTACCGCTATCGGGAAATCTCGTTGACGGCCAACCAACGCTACTTTCAGGCGCTGTCCGCAGCCCCTGACGCCGCTACCGGACATCAAAGCCTCACCACACTGGCGCGGCCACGCAGGCACAAGGGACGTACCTATCGGGGCTTTAACCCCGCCGACCTTTACGACCTCGACCTGTTTACCGCTGTGTTGAAAGGCGAACACGCCCTTATGGGCTTCCGCAACCAGGACATCCGAACACACCTCTTCCAACAACCCGCATCCCTTCTGCAACGCACTCGGCACGCCAATGCCACCAGCCGCCTCCTCAAACGTCTACACGTCCGCGGCCTGATTGCAAAAATCCCACGGTCCAGACGATGGCGCGTCACACCCGCGGGGCACAAAACACTCGCCTTGTCTTTGACCCTTTACCATCAACACCCTACCACTAAACAAGCAGCATGAATAATTATCTACGCATTTTGCGTAGAAGTCACACTGTAAGACTCTAAACTCACGGAAACCGCGACGAATCCGTGCACCTGATATTGCCCGAAAATCCGAACGATGACCGCTACCAGGGCCAGCATGACAACTGAGTGCAGAAACACCGAACCAACCCATCCGACACGGACCGTGCCGTAGTTCTCGTATTCACCGGCTCGCACCCAGTCGACGAGGCCCGTGAGTGGAGCCGCGCGCTTCCATCTCCGCCCGGAATCTCTCCGTCCAGCCAACTTGGCCGATTGGTAAGGTCCGAACGTGAACTGATGGAACACAGGCATTGAGACCTGCGATTTTCCTCTGGCGGCGTTGACGCCAAAGCTGTGTATCAAATAGAGCAGTGCGCCAATGAGAGTAACAAGCGCACAAAGAGCCGGTTGGGACGTGTAAAGATCGGCGATTCGATTGATCGAGAGAACGCTGAATACCAGAATCAGAATCGTAATATACAAGACAGCCGATTTGCGAATCCGGAACGATCGAGCGTCTATGAATTCGTAAGTTCCGATCGTAAACACCAGACTGTACCAAAGGAAACAGGACGCGAGAATCGGGATTGTGGGGGCAGAACCTCCCAACCAGTCATAGGCCCAGCCTGTCAGGACGGAGATAACGGCTCCTGTGAAAAATACCGAAGAAATGAGCTGTCTGCGTATACGGGGAAGCGACCAGGAATGCGGTGTGTGCTGAATCTCCCCCACACTCTGGCCGACAAAGAAGCCGGCAATTGAAGGAAGGGCCATTGTGAGCAGAATGAGGCGTCCCGGTTCAGACAGGCTTGGCAGTTTCGTGCCGGCGGCCCAAAGCACCAGCAGAATCAGTCCGGTGAAAAGCGCATAGAATACAATGATCACCGGACGCCAGAGCAATCGGTACAGCGCGTAGAGCCCCATCACTCGGTCTCCTGAAGGAGGAGAGGAAACATCCTCTCCAGGTTCAGCGGGTTGCCGGCCACGTCCACGCCGTATTTCATCTTGAACGCGTCCAGGTTGTCTGAAGCCCCATTGACGAGCAGGCGCGCCTGGTAGCTGTCCACCTCCTGAGATAGAATGAAGTCTTCCTGGAAGTGCGTGGGGAGTCTGCCGGTCTTGACGCTTACCTGCCATTCGGCGAAGCGCTCCTGGAGGTCGTCCAGCGAGGCGTCGGCTCTGACTCGGCCCCGGTCCATGCAAATCACGCGATTGATGACTTTTTCGATGTCGTGCAGAACGTGCGAAGATATCACGATGGTATTGGCGTCCTGTTGAAGAAGTTCAAGGAGGAATTTCAGAAACTGTTCCCGCGTGATGGGGTCCAGGCCGCTGACGGGTTCGTCCAGAATCAGCAGGTCCGGGCGATGGCAGACAGCCAGAATGATGCCCAGTTTCTGGGCGTTGCCTGGCGAGAGGGTCCCCACGCGCGCTGAGGGCTCCAGTTCCAGTTCGCCGAGCAGGCGCACCTCCAGGTCCCGGTCCCAATTCTTGTAGAACGAGGAGACATAGCGCAGTTGCTGTTCCACCTTCATCCATTCCAGGAACCGGTTCTCCTGGTGAACGACGCCGATGCGCGAGAGTTCGCCGGGGCCGAGCTTGTCGCTGGGGCATCCAAGGGTGGTGCATTGCCCGCTGGAAGGCAGATAAAGTCCGATGACGTGGCGGAGCAGGGTCGTCTTTCCGCTTCCGTTTCTGCCGATCAGGCCCACAACGGCCGGTTTTGGAACGGCCACGCTCACGTTGTCCAGCGCGGTCACGTCTCCAAACGCCTTTGTGAGATTCTTGACTTCGAATGCAGATTCCATATTATGATTCCTCTTGATTGCCGGCGGTATCCATCATCTGGCCGAAGATCTCCAGGGCCTGGCCTTTGTCAATGCCAAGCTGTCTCGCGATGGCCACAATGGGCGCCAGGCTCTGCCGTAGCCGATTGAGCTTATGAACCTCGATCTTTTCGGGTCTCAAGTAACTGACTGTGAGGGGACGCCCGCGACGCCGTTCCACGATGCCCTCCGCCTCCAGATATCCGTAGGCTTTGCTGACGGTCATCGGGTTGACACCCAGTTGTGCGGAGAGGGTGCGCGTGGCGGGCAGCTTCTCGCCCGGCCGTATCAGACCGCTTGCGATATGAAATTTGATCTGGTCCATCAACTGCCGGTAGACCGGCACGCCGCTGTGGTGATCGATTGCAATCAGCACGGGTCAGTTCTCCAGAGTGTATTAGTGTATTACTTCCAATATACAGTATAGCAGTGCGAATGTCAAACATGCTTTCTTGGATGATAATGCTGAAGACGGAGCCGATGTGCTGCATCTCAACTCGCGCTGATTGCCAGACGCTCGGGCATGATCCCATGCCGCAGGAGATCCTTCGTCAGCCTGACGCCTGCCTGTGCCGGGCACGGCAGACAGGGCTTCCTCAGGATGACAATACGGGCCAACGAATGACGGATACATGTAGCGCAAGGTGGTTGCGTCGCATGTCATTCTGAGCGAAGTCGAAGAATCTCCCGTCTATTCGATTGTCCTAACGCAGAAACGCAGTAAACACATTTGCGCGGACATATCACCGGTTTGACGGCCTCCTCAGCATGACAGTACGGGCCAATGAATGACGGATACATGTAGCGCAAGGTGGTTGCGTCGCATGTCATTCTAAGCGCAGTCGAAGCAGGAGCGGAAGTGCTGCATTTCCGGTCGGAGCGAATCCCGGACGCTCGGGCATGATCCCATGCCGCAGGAGATCCTTCGTCAGCCTGACGCCTGCCTGTGCCGGGCACGGCAGACAGGGCTTCCTCAGGATGACAGTACGGGCTAACGAATGCCCGACACATTTCGACAATGTTTATTGCGAAGCATGTCATTCTGAGCGCAGTCGAAGAATCTCCCGTCTATTCGATTGTCCTAACGCAGAAATGCAGTAAACACATTTGCGCGGACATATCACCGGTTTGACGGCCTCCTCAGCATGACAGTTTGGGCCGATGAATGACGGCTGCGTTTCGACGATGGTTATTGCAAAGCATGTCATTCTGAGCGTAGTCGAAGCAGGAGCGGAAGTGCTGCATTTCCGGTCGGAGCGAATCCCGGACGCTCGGGCATGATCCCATGCCGCAGGAGATCCTTCGTCAGCCTGACGGCTTCCTCAGGATGACAGTACGGGCTAACGAATGCCCGACACATTTCGACAATGTTTATTGCAAAGCATGTCATTCTGAGCGAAGTCGAAGAATCTCCCGCTGCATCGATTGTACGTGCAAAAGAAACGTCCGTTAAAGAACGCGGGCGGACGCATCGTCAGCGCGACTGGCCCCGCGACCGTACCGCAAACTGCCAGTTTGCGGCACCTGATCAGACGTCCGCGGCGCGCCGGGTACAGACAAACTGTATTCCGCAATCTTTAAACCGAGGAGTGGACGATGAAAATGACATCAGTAGACGTGTGGACCGTGGTGGTGCCGACGATCCCTGGGCGGGTGAACAGCCCCGAATGGGTGCCGAAAGTCGGGTGGGACGAAGTGACCAAGCATATCCTCCGGCTCAATACGGATACCGAGTACTACGGGTTGGGAGAGACGGGCCGGGGCGTGCCCATCGAAGACGTGCGCGCGGGCGCAGGCCTGGTGCTGGGCAGGGACCCCGAGACGGTGACGCTGCAGAATATCTACGAGTCTCGCAGCGACGGAACCGAGACGATGCCGGAGGTGGGAACGGGCCCGGCGTATCACGCCCTCGAGGTCGCCGTTTTCGATCTGATCGGCCGGGTGCGCGGACTTCCCGTGCACGCCCTGCTGGGCGGGGCGGTGCGCGACCGGGTGCGGGCGGATTACTGGATGGGGTCCCAGACGCCTGAGGATGGAAAGGGGACGGTCGCTCGGGCGCTCGAGTACGGCTTCAAGGGGATCAAGATCAAGTGCAAGATCGAGGAACCGATGGTGGAACGGCTGCGGGCCATCCGGGACGTGGCGGGGCCGGAGTTCAAGGTCACGGTGGATCCGAACGAGCGGTTTCGCACGGCGGCACAGACGATTGAACTCGCCGGCCAACTCGAGCAACTCGGCAACGTGGAGGTATTCGAAGATCCGATCCCCAAGTCGGATTTGGAAGGGTACGTGGAGATTCACGAGGCCATCGGTATTCCGGTTGCCATGCATCTGGGAAGCGGGGAGGGGGTGCTGCGCGCCGTGAAGGCCGGCGTGGTGGATTGCGTCAACCTGGGCGGGAGCATGGCGGGCTTTGCGAAATGCGCCGCCGTTGCGGAGGCGGCCGGGCTGCGCTGCTGGCACGGTTCCGGGGTGGACCTGGGAATCATGGAATCCTCCTTCGTGCACGCGGTCTCGGTGGTGCCGAACTGCACCATGGCGTCGGACATCGTGGGTAGCTGGGTGCGGGAGCACAACCTGATCCTGGAGCCGATGGTTTTCGAAGAGGGATTCACGCCGGTTTCCATGGCACCGGGGCTGGGGTGCGAACTGGATATTGAAGCGGTAACGCGGTACAGCAGTGCCCATGAGACGATACACGCGCCATAGCAGATGGGTATGGCATGGATTGGTGTCGCAAGAATGGAAATCCCGCCGGGTTTTCGGAGATGCGAATGCTTGTATTAGTGGCAATTTACTTGTGGTTGTTAACGGCCCCGGCGCTGGCCGCGCAGGCCGACCCTGCGAAGGTGGATTCGCTCATTCTGGCATCCACGGATACGACGCTGGAGTGGGAAACGCGCAGGGATCTCGCGAAGCAGGCGATGAAACACGACCGGACGGGAAAGGCCATGCACGCGCTCGCGCGATTGAAGCTGGAAAAAGGCACGACGTATTCGCGCCAGCAGGCGCGGTCTCTGTTGACGCGGGCGAGGGAACGCGAACCCGAGAACGCGGACTATGTTGCAACGTTCGCGGAATTGCTTTGGCGAACCGGACCGAGGTCCGCGTCCTACAAAAAGGCCCGCGAGGCCATTGCGCTGGACCCGGAAAACGTGCGAGCGCACTATTGGGCGGGGCGGTACGTGGTCTGGTCATGGGAGATGACGTTTTTCACACGCGAGGAAGCAGGGGATGCGATGCGCGTGGCCGGGGATGGAGACGTGACCACGGGGCGCACGTTTGCGCAGCGCGGCTATGCGGACATGGAGGTGGACGTCGGGATCGACTATTTGAGCCGCGCTCTGTGGCTGGATGCGGATCACTGGCCGTCCCGGGTGCATCTGGGGCTGGCGTACTACATGGCGCGGATGCCGGATGCGTTGATTGCCCTGTTTAAGGACGATATTAAACGACATCCGGGTCGTGCGGACGCCTATTTCTTCATGGGATTGGGACATCAGGCCAAGGGCGACCCCGAAGCGGCCCACCGGGCCTACGTGGACGGCCTGGCGCGACTGTCCGACCGGCAACGCCGCTTCATGCAATCGGTGTTCCTGATGCGGGACAAGAAGGCGTGGAAGAAGGGCGAACCCCCGCCGGACGAGGAGGCGATTCAAAAATTCTGGTTCGGGAAAGATCCGTTGTATTTGAGCGATATAAACGAGCGAATGCTGGAGCAGTGCAGGCGGGTTGCCTACGCGAATCTGCGGTTCGGCGACCCCATCAACGGGTACGCCGGGTGGGAAACGGACCGGGGACAGGCGTATATCCGATATGGCGACCCGCTCTCGCGGCAAATGTCGCCGGGCGACATCGATCTGGGTCTCACCCGAACCATAATGGAAGAAGAGGAGATGCGGAGGCGGAGACCGCGCCCGTCCGGTGGGATTTTCGAATACCATCCTCGAAAGGATACCTGGACGTATGACGGATTCGAGGTGTCCTTCGTCAATACCAATTCGTGGGACTCGTGGCGCTTCGGAACGTCGAAGCTGGGTGGCCGGACGCTTAATTTCAACGAACTTGTAAAGGCGATCCCGGATTACTATCGCTATCCTTATCAGTACAGCGTCCCTTACCAGATTGCGCAATTCCGGCGCGATGAAGGGAAGACAAGCGTGGAGGTGTATTACGCGCTTTCGGGCGATCAGGTCACGCATGAAGTGGTCGGGCCCGGCGTCCGTGCGGTGGACGTGGTGCAGGCGATGTTCCTGTTTGACGCGGCCTGGGATACGCTGCGGCGCGAGGTCGGCCGCGTGCGAATGATGCCATGGATACAGTACGTGTCCACCAATCGGGGGTATCTGATCGCGAGCGAGCAGTTGACGCTGGCGCCGGGGGATTATCACCTGGCGGGAGAGGCGGAAGACCAGGCGAACAGGAAAGTGGGTACGTTCAGGGACCCGTTGCGGGTCAGGCGGTTCAGCCGCGATTCGCTGGAGATCAGCAGCCTGCTGATGGCGCGCCGGATCGTGGAACGCGAGGAATGGCCAATGGAGCGAGCGCGGTATATGGTGCTCCCCAATCCGCTGGCGGAGTGTTCACGGAACGGAAGTGCGTGGTTTTATTTCGAGGTGTACAACCTGGCGCGCGATTCCTTCGGCGCCACGCATTACCGGATTGGTTACCAGACGCAGGTGATTCCGGAGAAGCGACGACTGGAGGATCCGCAGCCGCAGTGGACGACGGCGGTGTCTTATACGTACCGCGGCGGTCAGGATTGGGAACCCCGGTATCTGCGGGTGGATATGGCCGATACATCGCCGGGGTTGCGCGCGTTCCGGGTGGTCGTTGAGGATTCACTGGCCGGCACGGCGGCCGAATCGACAACACGTTTTCGCGTGCGGTGGTAGCCGGCGAAGAACCGACCCACCGGTCTCAGGGTCGACATTCACTCCTGGGGAACCTTTCATTCCCTTTCAGGGTCTACAATGTGATACGGGATTCGTTCGAAACCGTCCGTAACGGGATACGGTTCACCGGTTTCCCATCCCCACCAATTTACGCGGTGTTCGTCATGTTGCGTTTTGCACTATTGATCTCGACCATCCTGTGCGTCACCGCGCCCCTGGCGGCCGCCAAGCCGGACGCGTACAAGGTGGCGGCCCTTCTGGCCTCGGCGGCGGATTCCTCGCTGTCGCACATGAAGCGGGTGTCGCTGATGGAGAGGGCGGTTCGGTACGATCCGTCGGGACGGGCGATGCATGCACTGGCCAGGCACTATTTGCGCCGCGACACCGTCTTGTCCAGGCGCTTCGCGAGGCAATGGGTGCATAGAGCGATGAAGAGGGAGCCGGAGAACGCCGCTTACGCGAAAACGATTGCGGAGATTTTCTGGCAGGCGGGATCGCGGGATGCGTTTTACGAGCAGATCCGGCGCGCAATCGCGCTGTCGCCGAATGACGCCGAGGCCCTATACATGGCCGGACGATACGCCGCCAGGGAGATGATGTACAATCTGGAACGGGAAACCCTGAAGTCCGGTCTGGAACGCAAACGAAGGTTCCATTACGGAAATTACGGCAGGAGAATGCGGGAGCAGGCGATCGGATATCTGACCCGCACGCTGGAGGTGGATCCGGAACATCGTCCCGCCCGGATTCTGCTGGGCCAGGTCTACCTTGAAGGACATATGGCCGATCGGCTCGTGGAGCTGTTTGAGGATTATGCGGAACGCCATCCGGAAGACTGGGATGCGTATTTTTTCACGGGCCTGGGTTATCAGACCAGGGCGAACCTGGACAAAGCCTTCGCCGCCTATACGGAAGGCCTGAACCTGATGTCCGGGCTGGAACAGCAGTTTATCAGGTCGGTGGTGGTGTTGGCGGATCGGGAGGCGTTGAAAGACGGGGGGGAACTGCCGGACGAAGAGACCCTGCGCCGGTTCTGGACAGGACGGGACCCGTTATTCCTGACTCCAGGAAACGAGCGGATGCTGGAACACTGCAGGCGGGTCGCATATGCGAATCTCAGATTTTCCGATCCGGATCGCGGCGTCGAGGGCTGGGAGACGGACCGCGGGCAGGTGTACATACGTTATGGACATCCCGACGCGCGGAACATCTATCTGGATCGTATGAATTACGTGTTGCTGCGCGAAACGTGGAACTATCCGGGGTTCAGCGTGACATTCGAACGCCTGGGGGAAAATGACTGGGACGTGCTGCAGGTTTCGATTCGGGGTACGATGCGAACCAGATATAAGGATCTTCTGGCACGGGTTCCCGAGTACTACAGCGACCCGTACTGGCTGAAACGGTACGATGCGCCGTTCGAGATCGCGCAGTTCCGCGGAGAGGACGGCAAGACCCGCGTGGAGCTATATTATGCGCTTTCCGGCGATCAGGTCGCGCACAGGGAGGTCAGTTCCGGCATACAGGCGGTGGATCTGATGCAGGGCCTGTTTCTTTTTGACGCAAGGTGGAAGGAAGTCGAAAAGACCATATCTCCTATTCACAGAATGCCGTGGATCGAAGGCAATGCGGTCCGGGATGGGTACCTCTTTTGGGGCGAGCGGCTATCTGTGGATCCGGGGACGTACCATCTGGCAGTCGAGACGGAGGATCTGACCAAACAGAGTCTTGGCACCCTTCGAGATTCACTGCAGATCAGCCGGTACGGGAAGGACAGACTGGAGATAAGCGACTTGCTGCTGGCCCAACGGGTTGTCGAACAGGACGATCGCCCGTTCGGCCGGGACCGGTTTATGGTGTTGCCCAATCCGTTGAAGCAGTGCCAGCGGGACGGCAGTATGTCGTTCTACTTCGAGGTCTATAATCTGAAGCGGGACGAGTTCGGCGCCGCGAGTTACCGGATCACTTACCAGACCCGCCTGCTGCCGGAAAAGTGGACGGAAAAAGACGTGGTGATTCCGGAGTGGACGACGGCCGTGACCAACTCATACAGAGAGACGAGGGATTGGCAGCCGCACTATCTCACCCTGGATATGGACGGGTTGGCGCCCGGACCCTGGGCGTTCAATGTGATCGTGGAGGATTTGCAGGCGGAAAGCCGGGCGACGAGTTCGGCGGTATTTCGGGTGATGCCCTGATCGCACGCCTTAATAATTGTGCACGCCGTGTCCCTGGCCGGGGAACCAGATGGCGTCCACGAGGAAGGAGAACGTGATGGCCAGGACATAGCCGGTCAGCAGGCCCAGGAAGGCGGGTTGCCACTTTCGGTAGAGGTTGACGCCGCCGACCTTGAGCAGAATGGCCTTGATGGCCCAGACGACAAAGATCGAGAAGAACGTGAGCTGGGTGTTCCAGGAGAAGGCAATGGGAAAGGCGATAGGATGAAAGGGCCACCACGGGAGCCGGTAGTGCAAGAAGGTAAGCAGGGACATCGCGGCGGCGCCCACGCAGAAGACGGCCAGGCGCTCCCAACTGGTATCGAAGGGGCTCCGCATCTGGGTAACGGTGAGGTCGTAGGCGAAGCGGCCGGCGCTGGAGAAGGGCCAGGCGTTGAAATTGAAGGCGCCGGTTCGGTAACCGAGGTGGATGGTGAGGGCGAAGTCCGCCGCCAGCCCCACGAGCACGACCAGGGCCAGTGCGGGGACCAGGCGGCGTCGGTTGCGGCGGATGAGGTCCGCTAGTCGAACCACGTGCATAAAGGGAGACATAAACGTGCCTTTGCCTTGGCAGACAAGGCTGTACGTGAGGCTGACGCCGGACATGCTGGCGGACGAAAGAGAGGTGGTGCCAATCGTGTAGAGGGCGGCGTACTGTTCGGTCAACGTGGTACGCATGTAGGCCAGACCGGTCTCCGAGACGATACGGGCTATGGAGAGATAATTGACGATCAGCGCGGGCACCAGCAGCGCGACGAGTTTGCCCTGCATGCCCAGCTGGGCGAAGAAGGCGCAAATGAAGACGAGGCTGCCGATGAGCCCGAACACGGCGGCGCGGTAGGAGAGCAATTCGCCGGCATCGTCGGCATCCCCCTTTCCGAACGCCCTGGCGAAAACGGCTCTGATATGGGTCCGCGCGGTCCAGAGGTTCCACAGTACCAGCGCTGCCAGGGCGCCGAAGCCCTGCCAGGCCGTGACTTCGGTTTCGGCCGAGAAATTGAGCGGCTTGCGCGGGATAACGTATCCGATACGGTTTATGATGCCGTTTTCGAACCAGAAAAAGAGGACAAAGAAGACCCAGATGGAAAACAGGATATTCAGGTTGGCGAAGTACGCGAATCCCGCGGTCAGAAAGTTGATGCGGGTGTTGACACGCGGAAATCCCTTCGCGAACACGACCCATTTGCCCTGTAACGGGATTTTGGGCACGACTGGCCAGAAATAGTTGAGGACGTTCCAGGTAATGGCGCCGAATCCCACCCCGAAGCCACCCCAGAAGAGGCCGCCGCGAAGGGCATCGGGCAGGAAACCGCCGCGCGTCGCACGCGTCAGCGTGGCGCCTACGGAAGCAAGCGGAAAGACCAGGCGCTCGTCCCGCACCCACTGCTTGCGGAGGATAACCGAAATGCAGAACAGGAGCGCACAAAGGGCAAGCAGGAAGAAAATCCAGCTGATGAGAGGAGAAACCCATGCATGGTAAGGCGCCTGCTGCCCATCGGGCAGACCCTCGTAAAACCAGGTCATCGCCTGATTTTCATTCGATGGCACGGCCCACCCGGGCATGTTGGGATGCAGATAGTTGGCCCACTGGTTCTCCGGGGTGGCGAAATAGTAGACGCCCGAAAGAATGCCCAGAAGAAAACCCGTGATGCCGGAGGTTGGTATTACGGCGCCTACGAACCCCATGGCCAGGACGGTGAGCAGTTCGGACGATTGGAGCGCGCTGTCAGGCCGGAGGCGGCGGACGATCCCGTTGCCGATGACGAGCACGAGGAAGGTGGCGAAGAGGGCGAGGGGGAAGAAGGAGAGTTGCATCCGCGAGGCGTGGATGACGTATTCGGTCGTTGAAATCCAGAAATTGACGATGAGAACCAGCAGCAGACCGATGGCGACGGCGCGAAACGTCACCGCGTCGGATTTCGGTGCGGCGTGGGACCCGGACTCTGTCTGAACTGCGGAACTCTGCGCCATTTTTCCCTTTCTGCGGATCCCACCGCCAGAGGTCGGGCGCCCACAAGGGACGCCCCTACAATGCGAGGTGGTGGGATTTTTCGCTAATACGCAGAATCGAGAGCATTTTTCTTGCTCTCGCCTTTATCCAGTCTACTATCCTGTCCATCCATGGTGCGCCGTGAAAAGGCGCGGAACTTCAGTGGGTGAAAGTCCCACCCGACAAATGTTGCTGCAGTCGGTAGCAACCGGAGCGGAGACGCAGGTAACGACATCTCCGAAGCCTCCGGTGCAGAAGGTCGCAAGGCGACTGGGCGAGTATGCGGGCCGAAACGTGAGTGAACGCTGAGCAGGCCTCGAAAAAAGGTAATGCGGGAGCCGACCCGCCCATGGATCGGGGAAGGCCGCCGTCGTTGGAAAAAGACAGCAACGCGCGCATCCAACGGTCCCGCCGGGGTAATGGCGAAGGCACGTATACAAGGAGTTCCGACGCAACACGGGAAGCCCCAGCGGTGGTGTATAGACACCAACCGGCAGCCCGTGAGGGCCAGGCCGGGCCGTGTGGGGTGGCGGAGAGGCCCGTAGTACCGGAGAAGCCGGGTAATGCCGGTGGAGGAAAGGGGCCTTGGTTCAAGGGCAACGTCAAAGGAGCGAGAGCCGGGAGATTGGTATGAGCCTAAGACCTCCAGACAAGGTTCGGAAGTTGCAGAGGACGTTGCATGCCAAAGCGAAAGAATCGCCCGATTACCGATTCTACGCGCTGTATGACAAGGTAAACCGTGAGGACATCCTGCTGCACGCGTACCAAAGCTGCAAGGCCAATGGCGGAGCGGCGGGCGTGGATGGCGAGACGTTCGAGGATATCGAGTCATATGGACGAGAGCGGTGGTTAGGTGAACTGTCGGAAGCCGTAAGGAGCAAATCGTATCGGGTCTCCCCGATCCGTCGGGTGTATATCCCCAAGCCGAACGGAAAGCAAAGGCCGCTGGGCATCCCGACGGTGAAGGACCGTGTGGTGCAAACCGCTACGGTGCTGGTGATCTCGCCGATTATTGAGGCGGACCTGCCAGCGCAGCAGTATGCCTACCGTCCCAGGAAGAGCGCGCACGATGCTGTAAGGGCCGTGCACACTCTGGTGAACCGTGGCCACACGCAGGTGATCGACGCCGACTTGAGCGGCTACTTTGACACGATCCCGCACGCCGAGTTGATGAAATCGGTGGCGCGTCGCATCTCGGACGGGCGAATGCTGCGCCTGATCAAGATGTGGCTGACCGCGCCGATTGAGGAGACGGACAAGCGGGGCCGCAAACGTCGAGCGACGCCGAACAAGGATCAGGGAAGGGGGACACCGCAAGGCGCCCCTATCTCCCCGTTGTTGGCGAACCTGTATATGCGGCGGTTCATTCTGGGGTGGCAACTTCTGGGATATCAGCAACGCCTGAAGGCTCATATTGTCAACTACGCTGACGATTTTGTGATCTGCTGTCGCGGCAGTGCAGAAGAAGCGATGCGCGCGATGCGATCCATCATGAAAGCGCTTAAGCTGACGGTCAACGAGCAGAAGACGGGCATATGCACCCTTCCAGAAGGACGATTTGACTTTCTGGGCTACACCATCGGTCGCTGTTACTCGCCAAAGACGGGAAAGGCCTATATCGGCACGCGCCCGTCAAAGAAGGCCATCCGGCACATCTGCCGGGCCATCAGCGAGGCAACGGCGCGACGGTGGCTGCTGAAAGACCATCAAGAACGGATTGCCCACCTGAACCGAAAGCTGGCAGGGTGGGGCAACTACTTCTGTCTGGGTCCGGTCAGCAAAACCTACCGGAGTGTGGACAGCCACACCCGGAAACGGCTCCGCTGGTGGTTGTGCAACAAGTACCGAATCCCGGGAAAGGGAACGTCACGCTTCCCTGCTGAGGTCCTCTACAATACATTGGGCCTGACCCGGCTGGAGGAGCAGAAGCGCAACTTTCCGTGGGCGAACGCATGACTCCTTGTCCGAGAGCCGGATGCGGGAAATCCGCACGTCCGGTTCGACGAGCGGGATGTGGAAACGGAGCACGGAGCGGCTATTGAGGCACCGCCAGACGAAAGGGGCGGAAACAGATAGGCCACTCCTAAACCACCGCGCCACATCTCGACTCTACTTTATTCCGGTTCCTTCAGTTTCCAGCCCGGATTCGTGCCCCGCTGCATGTCCGGCGGAAGGGGTTCCACCAGTCTACCGTAGAGGTCGGGGCGGCGGGCGCGCAGATAGCGGTACCCGGAGGAGACCGGTATTTTATCGGGCGTGAGCAATCCCACCACCACGTCGTCCTCAAGCGCATCGGACTCGACCAGGATTTCACCAAACGGGTCCAGAATCATCGCATTGCCGTTCTTGACCGTGTCATGGTCGATGCCAACAGGATTCGTGTACACGGCGTAGACGCCGTTTTCGTAGGCACGGGCCGGCAGCCAGCGCATGAGCCAGCCCCGGCCCTTGGGCCCGTTGAACTCCTGCCGGAGGGTCACGGGGTCGCGGTGACGGTTCTCCCAGAGGGCGCGGTCGATGACACCCCGGCCCGGCATGGAAGAGGGCAGCCCGCAGGTGACGTGGGGCATGAAGATGACTTCGGCGCCCATCATGGCGGTAAGGCGCACGTTCTCGGGCAGGTTATTGTCATAACAGATCAGGATGCCTGCGCGGCAGCCGCAGAGGTCGAAAACAGTGAACGCATCGCCGGAGGCGATGAATTTGCTGATGAAGGCGTGCATTTTGCGATGCTTCGCGACGAAACCGTCGGGACCCACGGCGACGCAGGTGTTATACAGGACGTCGTTTTCCGTTTCCACGAGGCCGGCCAGGACGGCAACGTTGTATTCCATGGCGATTTCGATAAGGCGTTTCGTGGAAGGGCCGCCCGGAACGGATTCGGCCAGTTCGGCAATGCGGGAACGCGGGAGAGTCTGCAGAAACGTGTATCCGGGAATGCAGCATTCGTGGAAGCAGACGATTTCAGCGCCCTCATCGACGGCCTTCCTCGTGAGGGCGTCGATCCGGGAAAGGTTGTAGCGTTTGTCGGCGTCCCGCGCTTCGAACTGGGCAGCGCCGATTCTGATGTCGCGCATGGAATTTCGATCCTCCGGTCGGGTGCCCGTCTGAATTCGAAATGACGGACTCGGCCTCTCCGGCAACTACACGTGGATACGGGAAAGGGCCTCAGGCCGTTCCGTCCAGCAGCCCCTTCATATAGCCGATGGCGTAGAGCCTGCCCATCAGGGTGTAGCCGGGCGGGTCGTTCGCTTCGCCGGACAGGACCGGCACGTGGTCGGGACGAATGGGCCCGGTGAAACCGATGTCTTTGTACGCCCGGATGCACTCGGCCATGTCGGTATCGCCCTCGTCGTGAAAGGTCTCCTCGAAGCTGGGCACCACGCCTCTCACGTCGCGGAAGTGGGAAAAATGGATCTTGTCCGCAAACCGGCGGATGGCGCCCGGCACGTCCGCGCCCATCGCGGCGAAGTTGCCCTGGCAGAACGTAATCCCGTTATAGTCGCTGGGAACCATGTCGACCACGCGTTGGAACGCGTCTACGCTGGTGATGATGCGGCCGATTCCCCGCACGGGCGAAAGGGGCGGATCGTCAGGGTGCAGCGCCTGCTTGACGCCGGCCTCCTCGGCCACGGGGATGACCCGTTCGAGAAAGTACTCCAGGGTCTCCCAGAGCAGCGTTTCGCTCACTTCCCCGCATTCCGTAAGGGGCGCGTCCTCCATCAGCGTGTGATCGTAGCTGCTCACAAATGCATTGCCCCGGCCGCGCGTGGTGAAGGAGGTGCGCATCCAGTTGAACACGGCCATCCAGTTCCAGCACATGATGCCGATACCGGCTGCGCCCAGGTTGCGGATGGTCTGGCAGTAGGCGTCGATGTCCTCGTCCCGGCCTTCCAGACCCAGTGTGATACGGTCTGAGATGGGTAAGGACTCCACGACGGACCACGTTAGACCCGCGTCGGCGATGCGTTCCTTGTGATGGACGATGGCATCGAAATCCCAGATCGGACCGCCGTTGGGCAGTGTCGTCACCAGGTCCGTCACGCCGATCTGACGGGCGAGGGCCATCCGTTCTTCGTCAAGGGGATTCAGTACGAGTGCGAATTTCATGGGATAATTCTCCGAAATCGGGTGTATGGAAGATATAATGCCCCGTCGATGTGGCGGGGGTTCAAAGGACCTTCAATTTATGCGATCACGGATTCGTGCGCAAATCGAAAGACGCCGTGAATAATGCACACCACGAATTCGTGCCAACTCAGCTTTACGACAATTCCACGAATAATTCGGCGTAGAAGAAGTAGCCTAGGTGGCGACGCTACCGGCAAGTTATCAGTTGCGCGAACGGCGAAAACAAGCAATTTAGGGGCAACGACAGACATATACACGCCGTCTTCCCGGGAGATATTGCCTTTGTTTAATTCAACAAGACCGGTTTGGTCCCGGAATCGTCAAAGTTCGAATTCATTGCAATTGCCATTCTTGAACATCCGTGGATTTCTGCGCCACGTCGAACAATGGACTACATTACAACTTGGGTACAATTTTGGGTACGTACAGCGCAATGCGTTTGGTAAATACAAATGATGCCTCAACCTAAAATGGGATTCAAGGCGTGAGGCATCAGGTATGATAAATTGTACAACTATGCTTCTGTCGTAGAACGATTTGGTCTGCGAGCAAATAAACGGATAGGGCTCTTTTCAGTCTGGATCGATCACGAATCCTTCGCTCCACCGTGCGATACGCTGCAAAGTTATCCGGATCTTCGGCTGAATTCCGCAAATCGCACTGTGTGCGCGATTGTGTTCAGAGGGAACGTGACACACTTTGTGACGTTCTCTTCGTACATCTGCTACTTTGAATACAACAATACCGTTGTCATCGGGAATCTTCGCTCGTTTCTGCGACTGTTGGGGAGTTGAATATTTCGACCAATCTACAGACAGATAGCTACCTACGAAGCTGAACAACCCGACGGGGAACTTGTGCGCTTTGTTTACCCTTTTTGATTTTCTAATCTCGTAGTATTTCTTCTTGTTTACGCGGTAAAATAGCAAGTCAGAATTCGGTATGCATTCAATGTCCCACTTACGCATCCAAACCCCCCATCCAGTGCGCGATCTCTTCTGGATCGGGTCTTTGTTCGCCCTGGATAGATCTTTCTCCGTTACAGTTGTCTCCATAAAATGAAGATGAACCATCAGCATTAAAGACAATCAATAGTTCGAAATGAGGTGTTTGCCAATGAAGGTCAACACTTCCCCCGCTTGCTGGTAAAATCTCAACTTCCTTGGTGAGGCTTTCGCCATTGCCTTGAAAGGACAACTCATATACAAAATCGCTGGCGGCCTTAACGGTAATCTCATCGAAGACGGGAGAACCTTCACCATCCCAATCGGCTTCCAGATCAAATAGTCGTTGCATCGCATCCTCAACAATGGCAACGACATCGCCTGCATCGCCTGCTATGGACTCATCAACTCCCTCTTCGAATGCTGGATTATCTTGACTAATTTTCCATGGTTCGTCCACATGCAGAGAAAATGTAAAACTCTCGTAAACGTCAGAGGTAGAGGCCACCAATGGACAACCTAAATCAGAGCGCGTCCTCACCATTTTGGGAGTTTCCTTTTTTTAATCTATCTGGAGATCTAACAATTGCAATCACGGTTTGATGACTAACTGAATAAACCGGATTTCCTTTATCGTCCCATTGATCTAATATACGCAAAACCTCGACTGGAGAGGTCATCAACTTAAACACTGTTCCGTCTTCAAGTCTTACCTGACTAAAACGTCCCGTTGTTTCAGCAATATCAACTACGACAGCCTTCGCGTCTTGTCCGCGATATTTAACGTCTCTGTATTCCATTCGCAATACTCATCTATAGGAGGTAGATATCTTGCCAGAATTGCAGTGAGTCACCCACAATTATGCGGGCCTTCTTTCCGCAGATGTCTCCATTCAACGTTCGTTTTGGTGCCAACAAGGAAAATCGCTAAGGTGATGTCTTTAAAGCATTGCGAAATCCGTACGGACAGATCCTCCTGTCCCACCTGCACAAATTGGAACAGGTCGTACACATCTAAGATGCATCCGGGCCCTGTACATGACCGGAAAATTCGCAAGGCAAGCGTAAAAGGTACATCGGCTGGAGATTGCGCGTCAGAAAATGGTATTGGTAGGTTATGGCCTGATTAAAGAAGTCGAATTAGTGGGAACTGGATTTGAGAGACAGACCATATGAAGTGTATGGGGATTACACGCTCATATCTCCAGTATATCAGGCCTCGCTAGGGCAGGATAGACAAAACACTGGCTCGCAAATATAGCCGAATCTTGAAATTTGTCAACGATTTTAAATTTGCAACGACTTCAGCAACGTCGGTTTTGTTTGCTCTTGAATGCAACTCTCAAGATTTCCACTTCAGTTGGTTATGGTAGACCGCCCCCTCTGTCCGAGACCGGGACTGACGGCGCTCACCTCGCCGCCCTCCGTCCCCACCAGCAGACCGGACACCCCGTGCAGCGCCAGGGGGGTCAATACGGTCACGCCCGCTTCCATGCGGTGGCTGCCGATAACCTCCCCCTCGAGGGAAACGAAAACGATCCATCCTTCCGAAGTTCCGGCGACGATCATCTCCTCGCCTGCGGCCTCAAGAAGGACGAGTCCGGTCACCCCTCCGTCGAGGTCCCGGCGCCAGCGTTTCTCTCCGCTGCCGCTCAACAGCGCCACGTGCCCGCTCACGCTCCCGGCCGCGAACCCGTTCCCACCCACCACCACGCCGTGCCGGACGTCGTCCCCCAGGTTGGCCGTCCAGAGGATCTCTCCGGAGATCGAATCCACCGCGTAGACATTCCCGTCCATGGCGCCGTAGAGTGATTCCTTCACCCCGTCACCGTTCAGATCCGCGAGCGCGAGCGCCGAAAAACATGGGCCTCCCTGAACCGTCCATCGGATCCTCCCATCGGCTTCCAGCAGATTGGAGGTGTAATATTCAGCGCCCACCAGGATCTCATGCTTTCCATCTCCCTCCACGTCTCCAACCACCAGCGTCCGCGCCGCGTGGTGTTCGATCTGCCGCTGCCAGACCTCCTCTCCATCCGGACGCAACGCCCATACCAGCCACCCATCGGTAGCTGTAAGGATCAGCTTGTTTCCATCTCCGGTCAGGTCCGCCGTCGTCACGGCGTTCACATTCTGATCCACCCCGTGCGACTCCGAAAACGCCCGCCTCCAGCAAACGCCTCCGTTCGCATCGTACAGCGTCAGCGCACGGTCCCGTCCGCCGGCCAGAAGCCCTCCCTCCTCCAGATCCGTGAGATGCACGGCGCGCACTTCCGCGCCGGTCTCGCGACTCCACCGGGTCTGCCCATCACGGTCCAGCAGAAGTACCTGCCCCCCGTCCGTGCCGACAGCGGTCGATTCACCCCTCACGTCGGCGCATCGGACCGGGCCCTCGACCTGCGCCTCCCAGAGTCGCCCGGGCGGCGTTGTATCCTTCGGCGCAAATCCATGAACTCGCGGCGCTCTCCGATGCACGTAGGGTGTGCCGTCCCGAAGCGCCTCGCGCAGAACATCTGAAAATCCGTTTTCCAGGGTGAATTGGTGCGTTCCAGCCGAAAGACTCTCCGGTGCGGGGTCTTCCTCCCCGCCAAAACAAACGCCCTCCGTCCGAACAGAGGTCTCCTCGCTTACCCGGACCTCCCCCCGTCCCTCACCCGGATACAGGACCAGATGTACCGGTGCATCGCTCTCAAACACGGCTTCATTCGCGTACAGACCCGTCCCATTGAGCAACACGATTGACGATTCGGACAATGCGAAGGCCTCCGCTGCAATCCGGAACCGGCCAACGTGCGCCTCGCCGCGCGGGACACCGAAGACCCGCGGACCATCAGGGTGCTCCACCTTCACCGTGCCCTCGCCGATCCGTTCGATTCGCCACGCATCGATCTCCGCCTGCGACCCCGCCACCATCAGGTTGAAATACCGCTCTACGTCTCCGGGCTGACCATGCAGCGCCTTGTGCTGATTGAAAATCCGGATCGGACCGTCTGCGTACGCATACGATTCGTACGGGTCGGTTCCCGCAACACGGGCTTCCTCCGTCACGAGGGACTTTTCCGAATCATCCGAATTCAGAATCCGGAAGTACACTCCCTCCTGTTCGACGGTCAGTTCGCGACCTTCCTGCCGAATCTCCCCCAGCGTCCGCCACAGGCACCTGAGATCGTAATCCGCGTCGTGCAGCAGCCTGAGCGAGTCCGCAACCAGAAAGAACCCGCCCTTCACCCAGAAAATATCCCGCGTCCAGTCCAACCCGTTGTATTCCGGCAACACCGTTCTTGTGAACGCGGTCCTTCCGAATTCTTCCGCCCATTTCAGCGCCACCAGCGGCGGCGATTCCACAGTTTCACCGCCGCAGATCGACACGACCGAACAATGGTGCCGGGGACGTTTCCAGATATAATCCAATTCCGCCAGCCACATCCGCCCCTTCCACGTCAGCCGTTCGATCGAGTTTCCGTCCTCGTGTCCGTGCGCGAACGTCGATGTCCCGTCCAGCAGGAGATATTCGTCCTCTCCGTCGAACCCGCCCCGCAGGACCAATTTGTCGAACGCTTCTTCGATCGGCACGTTCGCTCCGCCCTGCGCGTGCCGCTCCACCCATTCGTAGAGCGACCGGTTGAACGGCGCGATCGCGATCCCGGCCAACCGGTCGGGCGCCCGCTTTGGTAGCGCCCGGTAATAACAGCCCGGATACGGCGCGCCGCCCATCCAGTCCAGCGCCCACAGATAGCCCCCGTCCTCATAGTACCAGGCCGCTGTACAAAGGGCCATAGCGAACTCGAGCGAGATGGTTTTGTTCTTGAGCGCCACCGCGTACCGGCCGGGCTCGACGTAGGACCACGCATCCCCGAAGCTCACCGGCACACCCAGATTGTCCGTAACCAGAATCCCGTAATCCGCAAAGGCCCGGAGTTGGCCGTTCGCCAGGAAACGGAAATCGTCCCGCTTGAGATCGTAAATCACCTGGTGGTAGGGCGCCAGCCAGCAGTACCCCCACCACCCGCCGCCCGCATCGTCGTTCGGCTTGTAGCTCTCCGCCTGCCCGTCGAAGACCGCCTGGGAGAACCGGATCTGCTTTTCGAATCCCGTGATCCCGTAATACGCCTCGAAATACCGTGCGCAGAACGACCCGCTCAACCCCGCAAACGTCCAGTGGTTCTGCCGGATTTCCAGTGGCGGGGGCGCTTCGCCCTTGAAATAGTGTGTGCCCGCAACGTAATTTGCCAGTCCCCACAGGACGTTTGTGATCCGGAGGCGCTCCGCATCCGAAAACGCGTCGCTCTCCTCGATCAGGTCCCACACCATAAACAGCCGCCACGCCCAGGAATAAATGAACAGCATATGCTCAAACAGCCAGTTCCCGCCGTAGCGGTTCCTCACCAGGTCCTCGTAGTAAAAGAGGGCGTCACGGAACATCCGCGCGCAGCCGGGATCGTGCGTCAGGTGGTGGACCAGACCCAGGAAAGCCCCCTGCTCGACCGGGTAGTAGCTGAGGTTGTCCCGATACATCTCCTCCACCCACTCCCGGAACGCCTCGGGCGTCATCTCCGGCAGCAGCGTTTCGTGAACCTCCGACCGGGAAAGATTCGTATACCCCAGACACCCTTCCGTCTCGCCCAGAACCCCTTCCAGCGCCTCAAGCGCCGCAGCCGCGCCCTCCACCCGGCTCGCGCCGACCAGCAGCACGTTGCTGCCGCAATTCTCAGGATTGTGCACCGTCCGGATCACATACCCATCGCCGCCAGGATAAAACTCGTCCACATACGCGTATTGCCGCCGGTACAGCGCCATGATCGATTCGTTGATCATCGCATTGCCCAGCAGCACGCGGTGCCGGCCCGCCGGCAGTGGCGACAAGTCCGCCGGATCCACTACCGGCAGCACCACACCCGCATGCGCCCGGATCATCTCCCGATGCCGACGGCCAAAGGGCGCCCAGGCCGGGTCCGCCGGCGCCACGATCTCCGCCCCCTCCCTGAGATCCGTGGCCAGGTGCATCTTCTTCAACCTCTCAAACCGTTCCTCGGCCATCGCGTGTCCCTTCCGGAACCCCTCAGGTCCCGAGCCCGTTCAAAGCCCTGTTCTATCCATTGCTTATTCCACCGGCACCTTAACCCGGACGCTCACCGCATCGTCCGACGTGAAGAGGCGTCTCCCCTCCCACTCGACAAACGTCCCGCCGTGTATTACAACCGACCCGCCGCCGTCCTTTCCCCTCCGAACCAGACAGGCGTAGGCGTCAGTGGTCAAGCCACCCGCGGTTACCGATTCATCTCCTGTCCTGAAGACCGCCAGCGCGGTCTCCTCCCGGCCGCTCACTCGCATGCCGATCCCGCCCTGTCCAATCACCCGCTCCGCCGAAACCGGCTCACCGGAATCCGCCCGCATCGGCTGAAGCAGGTGGAGGTAGTGTACCCGTTGCACCGGCCCAGGCGCCGGAAACCGTAGATAGGGCAGCCGGTCCGACTCCCGGGGCGCGGGCGTGGAGTCGATCCTCACCGTCGACGCCTCGGGCCAGAGGTGCGTTACGTGCACCATTGCCGAGCGTCCCTCGATCCGGAACGCGTCGCCTGCGCCTGTCACCTTCCCGCACGGGCTCAGCAGTCGCCACTCGACCTTTCGGGGCGCCCCGCCCGCGGTCTCGATCTCATCGAACAGCACCAGGTAGCGAAGGTCCGGATCGCCGAGCGGCTTCAAAAACATCAGATGGCGCCGGTAGGTCTCCAGCATGGGCCGGTACGCGCGCGCCGCCTCCCCTCGTACGTAATCGTAGTCCGCGGAGAAAAAGGTTTCCTCGATCCGGCCGCTCTTCGCCACCTCCTCTCCCCCCAGCCATTGCTGGTCGTACTCACGCGGAACCGGGCTTTCCTCGTGCACCGTCGGCTGTCCCCGTCCATCCACCAGGATGGTGTTACGCCCCGGCGTGCCCTCGTACCAGGCCGTCAGATCGTACTGCGCCTGGGTCAGGACCGCCTCTCCCGTCTTCGGCGTCCGCAAAGGCGTCAACAACGCCTCCCCGAACGCCCTGAGCGTAAACGCATTCTTATCCCCCTGCTCCTTACTCACTTCCGGCCCGGACGTGAACGTGACGTGCACACCCTCCGGGCGGAGCGTATCGTGTAACTTCACCAGCCCCAGGTCCCGGAAGTGGAACCCTGTCACATCCCTCTTCGGGGCCTCCGACGCCAGACTCTCGTCGTGGAACAGGAACTCCCAGGGCCCGTGGAAATAAAGCCCCTTCGCCGCGACAACGCCCAACGTATACGTTCCGTCCATCCCCTCAACCACCTTGGCGATCTCGTGCTCACCGGTAAACACAATGCCCCGCACGTGCCGCCCTCCGGACATCAGCATCATCGAGGCCCTTCCGGCGTCCGATCGGTCCTTTCGCAGAGATGCCCGTACCTCACCGGCGCGCAGGCGGTCAAACCTGAGGGCCGTCTCCGCTCCCTCACCCGCCAGCGCCACCGGTCCGTCCAGGCGGTTCACGACTTGGCCAGCCCCGTCCAGGACCTCCAAAGAGGCGAGCTCAACCCGATCGCCCTCAACGTGGAACGAAACCCGGTCGATCCCCTCCACGCCGTCAATCCCCTGCCGATCCCGCAGGGCACCGTTCACCCGGACCTCCATCCGGCCGGCCTCCGCATCCCACCGAAGGGATACGGTGTATAGGGTCTTTGACTTATAAAGCACCTTGTCCCGGTTGTACCAGTACGCCGGATATCCCGCCATATCGGGGTCCAGATCGTACTTTAGAGCCAGCCATTGAAGCGCCGGGTCCCGCAGCTTCCGGGCGTGCACCAGCAGACCCGCCCGTTCGCTGTAATGCCCGCGAGACCGGTACATTTCCATGCCGAAAATCAGAAAGTGCGACAGCCGGCGCAGCGGCGCCATATCGAACAGATCCGGACCTCCGCTTAGGGCCAGCGCCTCCATGAACCGCCCGCCGTCGCTCAGGCAGACCCCCAGCCATCCCCGTCCCTCCATCCGCTCCCCGTCCCGCCCGTAGGCCGCCGGCAGCAGGTATTCCCGCGTCAGCACCAGTCCCATATCCAGCCAGTCCCGCGCCTCTTCGACCTCGTAGAGCAGCCCCAGCCCGGCCAGACCCTCCAGCGGTATGCTCCGCCACCGATGGTTATTCGCGAGCCCCCCGCGCCGCGCCACCGGGTCCTGTGTCAGCCAGTACGCGTCCTTCTCACACAGCTTCCGCCCCTTCTCGCGCAGGCCCGAAAGCAGCCGCTCCCGCTCCGCATCGGAGAATTGTTCCGGAATCCAATCGTAGACAATCACCGCCCCCGACAGAATCATGGCCGCCTCCATATCCCATGGGTCGGCCGCCGGCCCCCAGTTCTCCCAGCCCGCAAACGCCAGCGCCCACGCCTTTGCCCGCTCCGCAAAGACCTCCTCCTCCGTCAGCAGGTAGGCAAACGCATACAGCGGACCATAGTATTGCATCGCGTACGCGTAGGACAGAAAATCGTAGGTCGCCTTCAGAAACGACCCATCGTAGCTGCCATCGGGCAACCGGCTCTCGGCCGCCCCTGCCAGGGGTTCCGCCGGGATCGGATTTTCCAGCGTCAGCCGGGCCGCGCGAACGATCCCCTCCGCGCACGACCGATACGGTTCCCGCCCGGCCATCTCGCGCAGACGGGGTACATCTTCGGCCGCAAAGAAAAGGTAGGGATGGGCGCGTTCGGCCTTCAACAGCGCCTCGCTGATCCCCCGGTCTCCCAGCAATTCCCGAATATTCACACGTTCACCCTCAGAATTCGATCCCCATGAAACCACCAATGCGGCGGCGAGGGCGCAGCCCCTCGACCATCCCGATTTCGAACCCGAACGCATCATACCCGACTCAGTGCCGTCACAGCGTTGGTATCCGTGCCCACCAGAAGGCCTGGTCCATCGGCATGATCCAGGCCGGCCAGCGCCGTCACGCCCCCATCCACCAGGTGGCTCCCGAGGATTTCTCCCTTGAGTGACAGGAGCACAATCCATCCGTCGGAAGTCCCCGCAACGATCACCTCTTCTTCGCCGTCATCAAGAAGTACCAGACCCGTCACCGCAGCGTTCAGGTCCCGGCGCCAACGCTTCTCTCCCCCGCCGCTCAACAGCGCCACGTTCCCGCTCTCGCTCCCCGCCGCAAAGCCGGTTCGGCCGACCACCAGTCCGTGCCGGACATCATCTCCCAGGTTCGCCGTCCAAAGGGTTTTTCCGGAAATCGAGTCGACCACGTAGACATTCCCATCCATCGCCCCGTAGACCGATTCCTTCGCCCCGTCCCCGTTCAGGTCCGTAAGCGCCAACGCGGTAAAACAGGGTCCCCCACGCACCGTCCACCGGACGCTGCCGTCGGCCTCCAGCATATTGGACGTGTGGTACTCCGTACCCACCAGGATCTCCTGCTTTCCGTTCCCTTCCACGTCTCCAATCACCAGTGACTGCGCCGCGTGGTGTTCGATCTGCCGCTGCCAGATCTCCTCGCCATCCAGACTCAGCGCCCACACCAGCCACCCGTCCGTGGCGATCACGACCTCCGTCTGCCCATCTCCCGTCAGATCCGCCGTCCTCACGGCGTTCACGATCTGGTCGCGCCCGTGCGACACGATGAACTCGCGCTTCCAGCAGACCGTGCCCGCACCGTCGAACAGGGTCAGCGCGCAGTCCCTGCCGCCCGCCAGCAGCTTCCCCGTCCCCAGGTCCGCCAGATGCACCGTGCGCACTTCGGCGCCCGTCTCGCGCGTCCACAGGGCCTGCCCGTCCGGGTCCAGCAGGACAACCTTCCCGCCGGCGGTTCCCACCGCAATCGATTCACCCCTCACGTCCATGCACCGCACCTCACCACCCGCATCGGCCGCCCATACCGCCCTGAGAGCATGCTCCTCCTTCGGGACGAAACGGTCCTCCACGGGCGCCCGCCGGTGTATGTAAGGAGACCCGGGCCCATCCGTTTCCAGAAACCTGATTTTGTCACGCCCCGCCCGCGCGTCAATCCGTAACCCGCCCACCTGCACCCCATCCTCCCCCACTCCGAAGACCATCGGGCCGTCCGGACCTTCTATCCGCACCATGCCGTCTCCAATCCGCTCCATTCGACTCGCGTTGACTTCCGCTTTCGTCCCTGCAACCAGAAGATTGAAATACCGTTCCACCTCTCCGGCCTTTCCGCGAAGCGTCTTGCGCTGTCTGGAGATCCGGATCGGACCGTCTGCGTACGGGTACCCTCCGTAGGGATCCTGCCCTGCAACCCGCGCTTCCTCCGTCTCCAGAGACCTATCAGAGTCATCCGCGTTCTGAATCCGGAAGTACACCCCCTCCTGTTCCACGGTCACCCCGCTTCCATCCTGCCGCACCTCACCGAGCGTTCGCCACAGACACCGCAGATCGTAATCCGCGTCCCTCAGGAGCTTGATCGAGTCCGCAACCAGCAGGTACTTGCCTTTCAGCCAGAAGATATCCCGCGTCCAGTCCACCCCGTTGTAATCCGGCACGACCGTCCGGGTAAACGCGGCATCCCCGAAATCTTCCGCCCACTTCAGCGCCACCAGCGACGGCATCTCCGAGCTTTCTCCGTCGCAGATCGACACGACCGACGAGTGGTGTCTCGGCCGCTTCCAGATATAATCCGTCTCCGCCAGCCACATCCGCCCCTTCCATGTCAGACGCTCGATCGAATTACCGTCCTCGTGCCCGTGCGCAAACGTCGAGGTTCCGTCCAGCAGCAGGTAGAGATCCTCCTCCCCGAAACCGCCCCGCAACGTCAGCTTGTCAAACGCCTCCTGGATGGGCACGTTCGCCCCGCCCGGACCGTGCTGCTGCACCCACTCGTAGAGCGGACGGTTGAACGGCGCGATCGCAATCCCCGCCATGTGGTCGGCAACCCGCTTCGGGACTGCCTTGTAGAAACAGTCGTGCCGCGGCGCTCCGCCCATCCAGTCCAGCGCCCAGAGATAGCACCCGTCGTCGTAGTACCAGGCCGCCTTGCACAGCGTGGCAGTCACCCCCGGCGAAGCGCTCCGCCGCACGCCATAGGCCCCCACGTCTCCGAAACCCACCGGGGATCCGAGGTTGTCCGTAATCAGAATCGCGTAGTCCGCGATCTCCCGCAGGTGCCCGCCCTTCAAGTAGCGAAAATCATCCCGTTTCAGATCGTAAGTCATCTGGTGGTTCGGCACCAGCCAGCAGTATCCCCCGCCTCCGCCGTCGTCGTTGGGTTTGTAACAATCGGCCTGGCCGTCGAAAATCGCCCGGCAGAAGCGGCGTTCTTTTTCGAAATCCTCGACCCCGTAGTAAGCCTTGAAATATCCCGCGCTGGACGACATGCTCAGCCCCGCGAACGTCGGATGGTTCTGCCGGATCTCCAGGGGCGGCGGCTCCTCCCCTGCGAAATAACCCAGCCCCGCCACGTAATGCGTCAACCCCCAGAGCAGATTGGTCATCCGGAGGCGCTCCGCATCCGTAAACGCGTCGCTCTCCTCAATAAGGTCCCAGACGCAAAAGAGCCGCCAGGTCCAGGCGTAGATGAACAGCATATGCTCGAAGCACCACTCCCCGCCATAGCGGTTCTCTACCAGGTCCTCGTAGTAGAAAAGGACGTCCCGGAACATCCGTGCGCAGTCCGGATCGTTCGTGAAGTGGTGGGCGAGGCCCAGCGTCACCCCCTGTTCGATCGGCCCGCGGCCTGCGTTTCCCTGAAAACCCGCCGCCGTCCGCTCCCGAAACGCCTCCGGAGTCATATCCGGCAACAGCGCCTCGTGCGTTTCCGACCGCGCCAGGTTCGTATACCCCAGACGCCCCCCGGTACTCGCCAGAACCTCCTCCAGCGCCGCCAGTGCCGCGGCCGCACCCGCCACCGTGCTGCCCCCCACCAGCAACGCGTTATCGCCGCAGTTCTCCGGATTGTGCACCGTCCGGATTACATACCCCTCTCCACCCGGATAGTACTCATCCATAAACGCATATTGCCGACGGTACAGCGCCATGATGGATTCGTTGACCATCGCATTGCCCAACAGCACGCGGTGCCGGCCCTCGGGCAGCGGCGACCGGCCGGCCGGATCCACAATCGGCAGGTCCACACCCGCATGCTCCCGGATCATCTCCTGCAGCCGCTGGGTCAGGAGCGTCCAGGCCGGGTCCGCCGGCGCCACGATCTCCGCCCCGTCCCGGAGGTCCGTGATGAGGTGCATCCCCTTCAGCGTCTCAATCCTGGTCCCGGCCAATGGAAGACCCTCCTGTCAAATGTACGGTGCAAAAGCCCCGGAAGAATGTCGGGGAGCTTGTTATTCCGAATGGATATGCTTACTTTATCCAGTTCATCACATCTCACCGGGAGGCAAGGGGCAGGATGGCAACCGTAACCCTGAAAAACGTCCGGAAGATCTACAACAGGAACACCGTAGCGGTAGAGGACTTCAGCCTCCACGTTGACGATGGGGAGTTCGTCGTGCTGGTCGGGCCTTCGGGATGCGGAAAATCGACCACCCTCCGACTGGTTGCCGGTCTGGAGGACGTGACCGGGGGGGAAATCCACATTGACGGAAGCCTGGCGAACGACCTCCCGCCCAAAGACCGGAACATCGCGATGGTCTTCCAGAACTACGCCCTGTACCCCCATATGGCCGTCTACGAAAACATGGCCTTCGGGCTGAAACTGAGAAGATATCCGAAGGCGGAAATCGACGCCCGGGTGCGGGAGGTGGCGGACATCCTGGGAATTGCAGACCTGCTGGACCGAAAGCCGAAGGAACTGTCCGGCGGACAACGCCAGCGGGTGGCCGTAGGTCGCGCCATCGTTCGGAAACCGAAGGCCTTCCTTTTCGACGAGCCCCTGTCCAACCTGGACGCCAGGCTGAGGGTTCAGATGCGAACCGAACTCGCCAAGCTGCACACCCGGCTCGGCACCACCATGATCTACGTCACCCACGACCAGGTCGAGGCAATGACCATGGGCGACCGGCTCGTCGTGATGCAGGATGGACGAATTCAGCAGATCGGCGCTCCGGTTCATCTCTACCGGCGCCCGGCGAACCGGTTCGTCGCCGGCTTTATCGGCAGCCCGTCGATGAATTTTCTGGAGGGCGAACTCATTCAGGACGGTGGCCTGGTATTCTCGGGAGATGGCCTCCGCCTCCCGATCCTGAACCGATACGACCACCGCTTGAAAGGCCACTTCGGCCGGCGGGTCACTCTCGGCATCCGGCCCGAGCACATCTTTTATGCGTCTTCAGCCCACGGGCTCCGGGAAGCTGAAGACGTCACCGCGAAAGTCGAAGTGGTCGAACCGATGGGACACGAAACCTATCTCTACCTGACCGCCGGGCGCGCTTCCTGTGTCGCCCGGATGTCCGCAGACCGGACGCCGTCGGTGGGAGAGGAGGTCCACCTGGCGTTCGACCTCTCAGCGGTACACCTCTTCGACCGGGAGACCGGGGGCGCGTTGCTGCGGGATGCGTCCGGATAGCCGCCGGATATTCGGGCACAACGCGCTTACGACTTCACCGCGCCCGACATCAGTCCTGCCGTCAGCCGCTTCCGGACCAGCAGAAACAGCAGCACGGTGGGAATGGTCGCCACGACAGCGGTTGCCATCAGATAGTTCCATTCCACCACATTGTTCTTCTCCCACGAATAGAGCGCCATTGTAATCGGCTGCATCTCCCGTCTGGAAACCAGCACCAGGGCGAAGATGAATTCGTTCCAGGCGGTTATGAACGTAAAGATGGCGGTCGTTGCCAGTCCCGGCCCCGTCAGCGGGAGGGCGATCCTGAACAGCATCCCCGTCCTGGAGAGGCCGTCGATCATCGCGGCATCTTCCAGTTCTTCGGGAATACGTTTGAAAAACCCGGCCAACAACCAGATCGAGAACGGCAGGGTGACGGCGGTATTCACCAGAATCAGGCCACTGTATGTATCCAGAAGATTGAGCGCCTTCATCACCTTGAACAGGGGTATCAGGACGATCACGGGTGAAAACATCTGCATCACAAGGATACCCAGGCCGAACACCCCGCGCCCCCGGAACCTGATGCGGGCCATGGCATAGGCCGCCGGCGCCGCGGTCGTGATGTTCAGAACCGTCGTTCCCGTGGCAATAATCAAACTGTTCACCAGATGGCGCGCCATGGGAATCCGGACGAAAATGTCCAGGTAATTCTGCCACACGATAATTCGCGGCACAAGCGTCGCCGGCGATTGAAACACCTCGCTCAGCGTTTTCAGGGAGGTCCCCACGACAACCAAAAACGGAAACAGCGCGAAAGAGGCTACGCCCACCATCAGGAGCGCCTTTAAACCGTCGACAGGCCGCGCATGGATCGGTCCCACGGCTGGTGTTCTGTCCCGGAAATAAGTTGCCAGGATTCGGCCGCCGAGTCGCCCGGCTCGCAAGGCGCCGGAGCGCAGGCGACCTGCGCAAGGTCGGGGAGCGAGGGGAACGCGGCGAGACGGGATGAATCGGCGGAAGAATGGTGAGGTATTTTTGGGACCGGACACTAGATGTCCCTCCTGTATAGCACGCGCCACTGGAGAATACTGATCGCAAGCAGCAGAAAGAAGGTCAGAACGGTCAACGTGCTGGCCTGCCCGAAGTTGAAATAACCGAACGCCCGCCGGTAGATTTCGGTGACCATAATCTGGGTCTGGTTTGCCGGTCCTCCCGCCGTAATCACGTAGATAAACACAAAGCTGTTGAACGACCAGATAACGCTGACCAGCAGGACCGCCAGCGTGACAGGTCGCAGCAGCGGCAGCGTGATATGACGGAATCGCCTGAGTCCCGTGGCTCCGTCGATAATAGACGCTTCGTACAGATCCACAGGGATCGCCTGCAGCGCCGACAGGAACGCGAACGTCGTAAACGGCAGGGCCGTCCACAAGCGGGCTACCAGCGCCCCGGCAAAGGCCGTTGATGCATCCGTCAGCCATTGAACCGGCGTATCGATGACATGCAAGCCCAGCAAAAGCGCATTCAAATGTCCGTACTCGCCGTTGTACATCCATTTCCATGTGATAGCCGCCACGACCAGCGGCGTCGCCCAGGCGAGGATCAGCAGGCCCCGGACCCATTCGCTGAAAGCCGACCCCCGGCTCAACAGAAGCGCCACGCCGAGCCCCAGCCCCACATTCATCGTCACCGCCAGCGCCGTCCACAGCGCCGTATTCTTCAGCACCAGCCAAAACAGATCGTCCGCCACAAGCCCCAGGTAATTCCCCAACCCGACAAACGTCTCTCCTTTATAGGACGTGTGATAGAGACTCGTTCCCATCACATCCAGTATGGGAAACCCCATAAACAGAAGCAGCCACAGGGCCGCCGGGGCAACATAGAAGTACGCCAGCCTGCGTTTCTCCCGCTCGATGCAGTCTCCTCACTCCCCGCGGGGAAGCGTCGGGTCTTCCAGCTCTCTCATCAGACGTGCATAAACCGTATCAAGCGCCTCCCGGGGAGACGCCGTACCCGCCAGTACCATCTGAATCGCCTCCCCCCACCCGTCCTGGATCTTCGTCCATTCCGGGTGCTGCGGCGTGAGCTCGATCAGGTCCACCTGCGCCAGGTAGTTCCGGATCGGCACCGTCCTGTAATAGGCGTGCTCCGACACGGTCCCGGTCACCGGCACGCCCCCGTTCTCCACGTCCATCAGCGCCCGATTCGCCGGCCGCTGCGTAAAGCGGATGAACTCATACGCCAGATCCTTTTGCTTCGACGTGGAAAACACGGAGAAGATATCCAGAATCAATAGCATCTTCCGGTCCCTGCCCGCGGGCATCGTCAGCGGCTCGCACGCAATCCCGGCATCCTGACACCGCTTGTACTGCCACGGCCCGCTGAACGTCAGCCCTGCCTTGCCTGCATCCATCACGGCATAACAGTCATCCGCGTTCAGATTCAGGATGCCCGGCGGCATGACCCTGTCCACCAGGTGCATATCCGTGAGAAACTTCACGTACGCCACCGCTTCGGGGCTGTTAATTGCCAGCTTTCCGTCCCGGCCGAAAAAATCGGCTCCGAAGCCCCACATCATTGCGATCTGTTCCTGCATCAGGTGTTTCGGCCGTCCCGCGCCAACGCAGATCCCGTAGCGATCGGGCGGCTTGTTCAACTTTATTGCCAGTTCCCGGACCGCCTCCCACGTATCCGGCTGGCCGGTCATCCCTTCCTCGTCCATCCAATCCCTGCGCACGTACAGAACCCGGTTTGCCCCCCACAACGGCACGCCGTAGGTCTTTCCCCTGTATTTGCCCGCGCTCAACGCCGCTGCAATCCACTCGTCCCGTTCGGCATCCGTCATATATCCGTCCAGCGGCTCCAGCACCCCCCGCTCCGCATACTCCGAAATCATCCCCATAAACAGGTATCCCAGATCCGGCAGGTTTTCCCCCTGTATCATGGTATTGTAGACGGTTGGACCCTGATCGTACGGGATAAACTGCTGCTCGATCTCCACATCGGGACGTTCCTCTTCAAATCCCTTTTTCCACGCCCGGAACGCTTCCCGTTCCGGCCCCATCCAGGCGATTCTCAGCTTCACCGTATCACCGGACGATCCGTCATCGGTTCCGTCACACGCGGTTAGAACAGAGCCGAGAAACAAAGCCACGGAAATCCCCAGACCCATCTGTATTTTAAGCTTTCCCCGCCATTCAATATGCATGTACTCCGTGCCCCTCTCCGCCGAAATAGGTGACGTCCAGCAGGAACGAAACCCCCACGTTCAACGCATAACCAATCATCAAGCCCAGGAAAAACGGTATCGAACGCCGGTAGAGAAAGACGCCGCCTGCCTTCAGCACAATCCCCTTGACCGCCCAGGCAAGAAACACCGAGAGCACGGAATGCACCGTCATTCCCGACCAGGTAACGGCCAGCCCGAGTGGATGCAACGGCCACCACGGCACGCGGTTTCGCAGGAAGGTAAGCAGAAGCATCGCGGCAAAGCCAGCCCCGAAATATCCGAACACCTCGGATTTCACCGGGTCCGGGCTGGACATCATGCCCACAAATGAATTGAACGTGGGCGCCGTTCGCCGCAGCAGCGCGATACTCCCGAAATTATACGCGCCGATCGTATACCCCCAGTAGAGGGTCAGGCCGACAGACGTCGCCACCGCCCCGACCAGGCCCAGCGCCACGGCCAGGCCGAGCCGGCGCCGGTTCCCTCCGATCAGGTCACCGATTTTCACGACATGCGCCAATGAGGGCATAAAGAGCCCGCGGCCGTCGTTGCGCAGGGCGAACGAAAAGGCCAGGGCCGTCATCGCCCGCCCCGGGATCTCCGCTGGGCCGACGGCGTTCAGAATCGCGCTTTGCGGAAACATCGGGGAACTGACGTATAGCAGCCCCGACTGCGCAACCACCCGCGCCACGCCCACGTAGGTCGCGAAATAGAGGAGCACGAGCACTGCTGAAAGAGACAGGCCCATGCCCGAACTATGAAACCATGCAACGATAAAGATCAGGCTCAACACTACGCCGGCCGCGGCCGTGCGGTAGGACAGGATCTCCTCTGCATCCTGGCGGGAGGGATGCAGCGCCTCCCTGATGACCTGCCGGAGGTGCTTCCGGGCGGTCCACAGCCCCCAACCGACCAGGGCGCACAACGCGCCGAAGCTCTGCCACGATACGGCCGACCGTCCGGAGATCCCGCCAACGCCCAGCCTCCCGAAAATAAAGATCTCCCACATGGCCATAAAGTGAAAAAACCAGATACTGAAGAGCACGTCCAGATTCGCCAGATACGCGAACCCGATCGTGTAAAAATTGATGGTCGTATGGAGCGCGGGAAATCCCTTGTAAAACGTGGTCCAGCGTGACGGGATGCCGAGAGGTATCTCGGGAAACCCAGGCGCAAAATGCGACATCATATTCCAGGTCATCACCAGCGTGGCCGCGCCAAAACCGAACTTGAACGCCCGTGTCCGCATGAACCCGGGAAACGAACCCCCGTCCCGCGCGTCCCCGGCCATATCCGCAACCACCTGGGCGAGCGGGTACACCAGACGTTCGTACTCGACCCACTGGCGCCGAAGGATCACCATCAGGCACATCGAAGCGAAGGCAAGAGCGCCCACCAGGGCCATCCACCAGCTCAACGGCCCCGCCCACGCGGCCCAGGGAATCGGCGCGTCCCTGGACGGGAGGCCTTCGAACAGCATCCGCATCGTGCCGCCGCGGTTCGACGGCGCGATCCAGTCCGGCATGTGCAGATGAAAAAAGGCGCCCCACTGGTTTTCGGGCGTTGCAAGGTAGTACGGAACCGAGATCGTTCCAAGGAGGGTCGTCATCAGGCTGAAACCGGGTACTACGGCGCCCGTCAACCCCATAGCAGCCACGACCAGAATCTCGGACCGGGAAAGGCCCTCGCCTCGCCGGATTGCCCGGAGCGCGGGATTCACAAGCAGCGCGAGCAGCATCAGGGGCACGAACAGCCCCATGGGGAAATGGGTTACCTGCAGCCACGAAGCCCGGATCAGGTACAGCGAGTAGAGGATCCAGAAATTGACGAAAACCACGATCAACAGGCCGATGCCCACAGACCTCGGAGTGACCCCGTGTCGCGGCTTTTCGGGGTTTCGAATCAGTGGTTCCGCAGCATTTACGAACTTGGATTCCATAGATGTCGTATCGGATGCTGTCGTGGCAGGTTATTTCGAGGAAGGTTGGAGCCTGTGCCGGGGGACGCATACATCCGGGTTTCGCCTGGCGGCATGAACCGGAACGGAAAGACGATTCGCGCTTACCACCAGTGCACCTGGTGTCCCTGTCCGGGAAACCACACGGCGTCGACCGCAAATGCCAGCACCACGCCCGCCGTGTATCCGACGAGCAGACCCAGGAACAGCGGCTTGGACCGACGGTAGAGGGCAACCCCGCCCACCCGCATGACGACCGCCTTCGCGGCCCACGCCATAAAAACCGGCATTGCCAGGCTGTACACGTTGTCCGCGGCGGCAACCGCCAGTCCGATGGGATGGATCGGCCACCAGGAAAAACGATACCGCAGGAACGTGAGCGCCCCCATCAGGCCGGCGCCGATCCCGAAGAACAATACCCGGCTCAACTCGGGCGCTCCCGGCGTGCGCATCTGGCCCAGCGTGGTGGAGAAAACCGCCTTGGGATTCCCGTTGAAAAACAGGCGCGAGAAGTTGTAGGCGCCATGCGTATGGCCCAGGTGGAGGGTGAACCAGACCGACGTGACGAGCCCGGCGAACACCCCCACGGTCACGCAGAACAGCAGGAGGCGCCGGTTGCCCCGGATGCGATCCCCCAGACGCACCGCCTGCGCCAGGCCCGGCGTGAAGAGCCCGCGCATATAGTCTATCAGCGCGTAGGAAAGCGCGATGGAGGTGAGGCAGGCGCCGGAGAGTCCGTAGGTGCCCCGCAGGTCCATCACGAAGGCCTGCGGCGTCACCGTGCCCTGGGCATAGGCCACCCCTGCTTCCGAAACGACACGCGCCAGACCGATATAGATGACGCCAAGGGCAAACAGGAACATCGACGCCGAGATCACGTCCATACCGGATCGCTGGAGCCAGAATAGCGCGTATATCGCACTTAATAACAGGCCCAGGACCGACGTACGGTACGAAAGGACTTCCCGGCCGTCGTCCACCGGATGGTCCGGGCGAATGGCCTTGAGGAAAACGTCCCGAAGATGCGCGCGGGCCACCCACAGCCGCCACCCGACCAGGCACGCCATCGCGCCGAAACACTGCCACGCCTCGGTGGGGGGATCCGCACTGAAGGTATCGGTGGACCGTTCGATCTGATACCCCAGGCGGTTGAAGATTCCGCCCTCCACCACGTGCACAAGGAAAAAGAACCAGATGCTGAACAGCACCTGCAGGTTGGCGAAATACGCAAAGCCGATGGTGTAGAACTGCAGGGGCTGGATATAGACGCCCGGGGAGTAGCGCGTGAAGCGGAAGTAACCTGCGTGTGGAAAGAAACGAATCCCCGGCATCCCGTGAAAAAACCAGGACGTCGCGTGCCAGGCGAACAGCCCGAACGCGAGGGCCGCTCCGAACCAGAAGAGCCGGCCTTTCATGAAATCCGGCAGCGCGCTTCGGGACGACGCGCCCTCCGCCATTTCGATCGGAACCGCCGCAAGGGGATAGACCAGCTTTTCGTTCTCGGCCCATTGCCTCCGCAGAATGACCATCGTGCACGCAGAGCCCACGAGGAGGGCGGCCACCAGGCTGCCCCACCAGGCCAGCGGGGCCAGCCACGTCTTCCAGGGCTGTACGCCTGCCGCGCCACCCTCGAAGAAAGCCCGCAGGGCGCCGCTGTCCGTCGGCACCATCCACGATTTGAGATGCGGGTGATAGTACTCGGCCCACCCGTTTTCCGGGGTTGCGAAATAGATCGGGCTTCCGATCACCCCCACCAGGAATCCGGTGATTCCCGACGTGGGCACGACCGAGCCAACCATCCCGATTGCCGCCACCGTCAACAACTCGGAAGGCGACAGGACGGCATCACGACGGATCCGCCTGATCAGCGGGTTCACGCCGCCCACAAGTGCGATGAAGATGCTCAGCAGCGTCAGCTGAAAAAAACTCAGGTTGAGCCTGGACGAGCGTACGACCGTTTCCGCATAGGTCACCCACAGGTTGATGGCCACCACGGCCAGCACGCCGATGCACACCGACCTGAGGGTGATCCCCTCCCTCGATTTCGAGACTTGCTTCTTCGGAACGGATTTCACTCCGTGATGGACCATATCCGTATTCTTCCGCGTTTTGCTGTGGGCACTTATCCGTCAGCCGGCAATATTGCAAAATCGTCGAACCAGAAATGCTGTCCTTCTTTCGCATTCCCGTGGGTATAGAACCTGAACCGGCGCAAATAACGAACTTCCTTGAGGTGTTCGCGTATCGTCCGTGCGTCGAGTCTTGCATGGTGCCACTGGCCGTCGTCCAGCAACGCGCAGGTGTCCGTGTCCGGGAATGTTCCGCAATTGCGCGACGACGTACCCCCCACAATCACGATCCCCTCACCGTACGCTTCCGAGGGAAATGCCTGAAGCCACAGCCCCACCGGCACGCCCTCCGGGATCCGGTAGGCGAACCGGATGAACGGGTACGTGTCGATATCCCATTCCCCGGGAGCGAGACTGCAGCCCAGGTCGGACCCGTCTTCCTCCGCGAAAAGCCGAACGCACCTGCCACCGCCGTATCCACCGTTAACGAACCCGTGCCCTGTCAATCGGTTTCCGCGGTAGATCTTGAACAGGTACCCCCAATCCAGCGTCGTCTCTTCTTCAAAGTCGACCACCAGCATCGGCGCTCCGGGTTCCACCGGCAGCTCCACCTTCACAAATGCCACGTCCACGCCCTCATCCCCGTCCTCATACCGAACCCGGACCCGAGGCGTATAGTGGCCGCAATCCGAATAAACGTGTACCGCTTCGGGCGCCTCCATGGTTCTTCCATCGCCGAAGTCCCACTGGGCAGACGCGACGTCCGTGCCCGCGGGCTCGACACGAAACCTCACTTTCTCCCCGGGTTGGGCGTCGGCCGGCTCGGCCCTTGCGATCGCCCGCCTGGAACCCCGGAGCCCATGTTCGTATGCGCCGATATCGGGCGCCTCCCCGGACCACGGCAGGCTCACCGGATCACCGGCCTCCCATTCCATCTCACGGTCCAGAACGAGCATGTCCGGCTGGTAGTAGTTGAGCAGGACCTTCTCGATACGGGCAATCCGATCTCCCGTCCCGATGGCTACGCGGTCTCCCGTTTCGCCGTCAATTCCAAACCCGTCGTAGAAGTATCTGCCGTCGTCAACCGGGAGTTCCCGGCCCCTTCCGCCCAGCCTCGTCCGCGTCAGCGCACGTCCGGCATCAATGCACGGACTGTTCGCATGCAGGCGAAAATCGTGGTTTTCGGAATTCACAAAGCCGGGGTCCACGTCTATGTTATCCTCGAATTCCAGCCAGTGTCCGCGGACCACCGCATTCTCGTTGGCCTCATCAACCGTCCAGAACCGATCTCCGTGCCGCACCACCCGCTGCCCGGCCTCCGTGCCCCGAAATACATTGTTCAAAAACAGGTTGTCGCCTGCAATTCCCGCTCCCCTCACAATCTGGACATTGCCCCCGCACCTGTCGTTCCGATAGAAGATGTTGTTGACGAACACGTTAGAACTCACGTTGACCCCGGTCAGTTCCCACCCGTACCCGAGGTTGTCCGCAATCGTATTGTGGTACACCCTGGAATTGACGAAGCGGAAGGGATCGCGCACCTGGTAATTCACCGGCACGTAACTCGATGAGTTGAGCGGCGTATGCCGGTTGCGAAACACCCGGTTGAAGCGGATGATACTGTCAATCAGCAGATTCTTCGCCCGGCTGTCGGCCGAATGCGCGCTGTCGCGCGCCTCGGTAACGATATTGCCCTCGACCAGCGCCCTGCCCGAAGCCCAGAACTCGTAGTTGCGCCCCCACGGGTTGTGGAAGCAATTCGACCGTACCACGAAGTTATTTGTCATCGAAATCTGCAACGGGCAGTGCCCCACCCGCGCAAACGCGTTTCCCTCGATCACCACGTACGTGCACTCGACCACCTGGCACATATTGCCACCAACGCGGTCCTTGCGGAACACGTTGTCGATGAGCCGGACGTGCTCGCACCCGTTCAGCACCAGCGGCGTCGAATGCCCAGACTTCTCCATATAACATCCCTGGACGGCGAGGCGATCGCACCCATCGGCGCGCAGCCAGCGCCCGTCCCCGGGCGCAATCCGGAAGTCCTCGATTCGGATATTGTGCTTCTCCTGAAGATCCACCGCCAGCCGGTTTTCGCCCCCGCCAACGAGCACGGCCCCATGCCTGACTTCCGACCGGTAGCGGATGGGAGCATCCGGCTCTCCGACATGCTCCGGCGTGATCGTGCCCTCGTATACCCCCGGCTGAAAGACCAGGGTATCGCCCGGTCTCAAGGCGCCGTTTGCCCGGCCGATGCTTCTCCAGGGAGACGCGCGCCCGCCCGACCCCGAGTCGTCGCCGTCCGTCGCCAGGTAGAACACCGCGCCCAGGCAGGGCAGGACGAGGGGCAACGTCAGAATGACCATTTCCAGGAAACTGGCGTCCGAATCGATTAAATAGAGCATACGGACCTCTCCGAATTATCGGATGGGCACCTCAGGCCTCTCCGGCGGGCGCGTCTTACCGGCGTTTTTCCTCTTCTTCCATTAGCGGCACGAGGCTGGGCCGCCGGCTGGCGTAGGGCGGCTCCATCACAGCGCGCTGCAAAGGCGTCAACTCGTCCTTGAACGATTCGTAGCCCGCCGGGTGGATGCTGGGCCCGGATCCGAAGACCATATCCCCCGCCCCGTATCGGTACAGCAACGTTCTGCGCTCGTGGGACGCCGTCCAGGGGAACGTGCCGTGGGTGAGCGACTCGGTGAAAATCAACGCCGAGCCGGCCTTCATCGGAAGATGTCTGAACCACTCCGGGTGGATATCCAGGCGGCGAACATCCGCCGGACACGGGTAGTTCGCCCTGTGGCTGCCGGGAATGCACGCGAATCCACCGTCGCCGGGACCGATATCCGTCAACTGGTAACAGACCGCCATCAGACCGTTCCACATCCGCCCGTCCTGAAATTCGAAATAATACGGACCCCTCGGTGTCCCGCCGCCGTGAAACAGAAAACCCTCGGCGCCGGCCGTCATGCTGATCCCGTTCGCATTTCCGTACCGAAACCCGTCGCCGATCAGTTCCAGCATGTATCGCATCGTCCGGGGATGGGTCAACAGGTCACGGAAGGGCTGGCACCAGGGCTTGGGCCAGTTTAGAACGTCCATGATATCCCCGCGACCGTGTGTGCCCTTCAACAATGGCGCGGCCTTGCCCCCGTGCTGTTTGGCGGCGCCCGACAGCAATGCCTCTCCCGCCCGGATATGGACGTGGTCCGGGTTGTGATCGATCGCCTCATTCAGCGCCGCCACTTCTCCGGGCGTCAGTATATCCTCCACCACGATATAACCGTTTACGTCGAAATGATATCGCTCATAGGCGTCCATACGTCCCTCCGTGAAAGTCCTGGAACTGTTCTGGTGAACGTCTCGGTAATCCCGGACCGAATTTTTCCGTGGCCGGGTCGGAGCGGTTCATCGACCGCCCCGACTCTGCGACTCGCTGAGAAGGGGGCTAGGGTTCGATTTGCCAAATTTCATGCGCACAGACGAGGTGCGCGCCCGCGCCATGGGACTCCACAATAGAACAGGGCGCTGGCATCCTGCCCAGTGTTCGACCTTTACCGGACGCCAAGACCGTGCTGAGTTTCCCCTGATTGTCGATCACAAGTGTTTCGTTTCCAAACGGCGCCAGGTGACTGATGCCCCGCTCGAAAAGGCGGTGCCAGACCAAATTCCCTTCCAGATCGTAGCAGAGCAGGAATCCCTGACTCGTAGCGGCAATTACACGATGTTCGGACCCGGCAAACCGGATGCCCGTGACCCGCCCGCCCAGCCGCTTCACCCAGCGCCTCTCCCATTCCCCTCCCTCACCCCGTTCGAACACGTGCAGGTTCCGGCCGCGGTTTGCGCCGCAGCCGATGAAATGCCGCCCGTCGGTTTCGTCAAACGCCAGCGCCGTCAGGATGCTCGTCCACCCCTCCACGTCGAGGTGAGCCAGAAAATTCCCGTGCGGGTCCAGGACACGGCATTTCGACGTGTCGCTGAGCACCTCGCCTCCGACAATAATCTCCGGTTCGCCACACCCGTCCACGTCGGCCACCCGGATACGCCCGGGCACGCCCTCATTGTAACGCCTGCGCCACAGTTCCCCGCCGGCCCCGTCAAAGCAGCGGATCTGAATATCTCCGCAGCCCACGGCAAAAAAGGCCGATCCCTCGTTGACCCCACCCGCCACCTGAACGGGCGCGGGGGTCGGCAGTTCCCACCAGGGCCAGGGGCAGGGCTCCCGATCGATGTCCGTTTGCCAGACCCGCCTGCCCCGGGTATCCAACCCGGTCAGCCGGCTCGCGCCGTGCCCGACCGCCAGGACCGTCTCGTCTCCCTCCGCAGCGCCGATATCGTAAACCGGTCCATCGAGGTCTTCGGACCAGACCACCCTCGCTTCCGGATCCAGGAACGTCACAGCGCCGTTTGCGGCGCCCACCACCAGCGATCCATCCGCCAGCGGGCACATCGCGCGGATCCCATCTCCCGCATCAAACACCCGGAAGGCATCGGCCCGCTCCGAACCCCCTGCAACCGCCGATCGCTCCGCCGCGGGTGGCCGCACCGACAGGACATCCAGACACCACGACGTTTCACCCTGTAAGAGGCGGACCTCGTCTTCCGTCTCCAGCAGATGGACCGGGGCTTCTCCCGGACCGCACACCTGGGCGACGTGAGTCATACGCACGCCCTGCCCGGCTTCCAGGCGCGCGGCGCGGCGCGCCACAAACGTCGAAAGCGCGACATCGTCGGTATGGTACCGCTCCTTCCACAGTTCCTGGTCCTCCGCATTCTTGTACCGCAGATGGACGGCCTCTTCAACAACCGACAGAGAAGAAGCCTCGCAGAGGCTCTCTATGCGAAACGTCACCTCCCCGGCTGAGGGGCTCTGCCTCTCGCACCGCGCCTCGCGCCCATCCAGAACCAGCATGGCCGGTGCTCGGAAGCGGGCCTCCACCGCATAGTCGCCCGCCTCGCCGGCAATTACCGTATCGTTGAAGACAACGCAGCTCCCCGGACGCAGGTGGACCTCACGCACCCAGTCGGCGCCCGCGTAATCCTTCAACCGGATACGCAGGTACACGTTCCCTTCCGCGTCGGTCTCGTTCGCCTCCAGAATCGCGAATCCCGGAATCTCGCCGGATTCGCCGTCCCGCACGACCGTCACGACCGACATGTGTTCGGGCGCGGAATGCACAAAGCTGTCCTCCTGCACGATCAGCGAGAGACCCAGCCGGGCGTAGTCCAGAATGCCGCCTGCATCGTCGTAGGAATGGCTGCCTCCTCCCAGGCCGTCGATCAGAAGAAAATCCTTCTCCGGCTCCCAGCCCGTACGCACGGAGAGCTTGTCGAAACACCGGTCAATCGGTGCAGATGGGGACGTGGTCACCACCCCTGGCGCGCCATGCGGATCCCGTTCCCACGCGTGATACAGAAGCGGGTCCACCGGAACGACGGTCACTCCCGTGCAATCTTCCGGTGCCTTCGGGGCCACACCCGCGTCGAATGCCCGCGGCATCGACGTCAGGCTGACCAGCCGGCGGTCGGGCGGCGCGAGGTCGTGGACGAACCGGTATCGCCCGTCGTTGAACCAGGCCGCCGCCGCCCGTAGGCTGGGACCGGGAAACTGCCGGTTCAGGTCGCTGTCTCCAGCCGACGGAAGCCATCCCTCGTTGTTCACCACGGCCATCGCCGCGTCCGCGGCCTGTCTGGCGCCTCCCTGCTCGAAATATCCGTGGTCCGGGTCATTCAGCCCGTATTCCACCATCACCGGCTGCGACATCCACCATCCGTGGCAGAGTCCGTCGCACAGCGGTTTCCAGGACGGGCCGTAGGGAGCATATGCCCGCCGGGCGGCCTGCTCCCACTGCTCCGGACCGGGAAGTTCCGGGAAGTGCGTCCGGAAATACGCCGCCGCGTACGCCAGCGCCAGGGACGGGATAAGTTCGTGGTTCTGCCTGGGCACGTGCATACTCACCACGCGGGGACAGTGCGCAACGTGATGCCATCCCTCCCTGCTTTCCGCCCAGCCGTAGATGAAACGTGTAATGGCAAGACGTTCCGCCTCGCTGAACAGGTTCATGTGCTCAACCAGTCGCCAGGGCTGCAGCCGGCTCAGGCTGTAGAGGTGCGCCTGGACGATCTTTTCGGACTTCTCGTATCCACTCTCGACCACCGCCTCCCACGCACGGCGGTATTCCTCTCCGAGTTGCGGGTCTCCCGTCAGATAGTAGAGATATCCCTTCAGATCTCCCTGCATCGTATTCGCGATCTGCCACGCCGTCGGGAGAAGCGGCTCCGACCGGACCTGCCTGGTCTCCGTGGGCGAGAGCGGCAGCCGCGTCACCACGAGGGCCGCCAGGTGCGGAATCGGATCGTCCAGGTGCGAACAGAACGCATCTGACACCGCGTTTGCGCCCGCGGCGTCGCTGTATCCCGTCTGGATGATGTTATAGCCGGTTCCGAAGGGATCGCACAGCGTGCGCAATTCATATCCTCCGGGGCCCGGATACCACAGGTCCGTCGCGCACATGAATCGAAAGTAGAGTTCCCGTACGCATCGGCTGTCCGACAGGTTTCCGACGACGATCACCGGGCCGTCCGCACCCGTCAGCACGTCGCCGGCCGGATCCTCCAGAAGTTCGACAGGGGCCTTCAGATCCTGAAGCGCCCGATGCATCCGTTCTGCCGCCGCCCTCCCATGCTCGGACCTCGGCGCGGCCACCAGAACCCGCTGTGCCGCATGCAGGGGTGTTTCCGGTTCCAGAGTGCGTGGACGTTCGATTGCCATGCCAATCGCCCTCCTATGGCGCTTTGATTCGTTTCAGGCCCGCGGCGAGCCGCCTCTTGGGGCTGACGTGTTCCCCGGCGTTAATGGAAATTCGAGGTTAAGGCCAACCTGCGGAAAATGGGACGCAGGCGTATTAAGGGCAGGATGCCCTCACTCCCGGTTGCTCCTACCCGCAGAGCCGGAATTCCAGAAAAAGCACTCCACCGTTCCGTCCCGCCGGCCCGCCACCAGCCCGCCGTCCGGCCACGCTGCCGCCGCCGTCACTTCCACTCCATCGCCCCCCGACGACCGGACCGCGCCCTCCGCGTCCAGGCCGACTGCCGCCCCGCCCCGAAGCGCCACCAGACACCCGCCATTGCCATCGGGAGCCAGCCCGATCACAGGCTCCACCAGAAAACGGCTCCACAACCGTATGCCATCGGCCTTGAAACACTGCACGTACCCGTTCGAAGCCCCCACGTAGACACACCCCCCGGCCGTCTCCACCGAAAGCGCCGCGCCTCCCAGATCCGCGTCCCACAACACATCGCCGTCCCGGTTATACACAATCAACTGCCGGTGATTCGTATCCACACCACTGAGTACTTCCTCCCAGCCGTCCCCGTCCACGTCCGCCGCGCGGAGACACCTGGACCACGACGGAATCGACCAACTCATGATATCCGGCCGAGATAGCGTCTGCACGCACGCTCCATCCGACTCGAACACCCGGACGCAGCCGTGAATCGACGGGTCCGCCATACCAGCGAGCACCTGCCGGCCGCGCCCGTCCCGCAGCCGCGCCACCGCCAGGCACGTGGGCGGACCCCACTGGCAGGCGGAACGCCACATCAAACCGCCGCCCTCGTCGAACGCGTAAACGTGGCGATCCGCGCATCCGGCCAGAATCTCCTGTCTGCCGTCGCCGTCGATATCTCCGGCCGCCAGGCTCAGTACCTTGCAGTTCAACCACGTCCAGTAGTCCCAGTTCATGGGCTGCCACTCGAGTTGATAGGACCACACCTCCCTACCCGACCCGTCCAGCCGGTGCACCGCCTCGGCCTCCCCGCCGGCCACCACGCCTCCGTCCGACAGGGCCAGGACGGTTCGGACCCCTCCCGAAACTGCATGCTTCCATCGTATCCCGCCGTTACGGTCGAATGCCGTGATGCCTCCGCTATCGTCGCCCGCGACGCAGCCTCCTTCCCATACATCCGTCGCCGTCACCGTTGCCCCGCACAATCCGCGCCACACAGGCTTCGCATCTCCCCCTGCGGCGACGAACGGTCCGGCATCCGATCCGTCCAGGGTGGTTCCCGCCGTGGGAAGGATCGCCGCGTCTTCCCTTACCTCGACCACGGCACATTCGGCAGAGAGGGAGACGGTTGCGGCAGACCCTTCGCCTTCGACGCGGTAGCCCGACGCTTCCGGATTCAGGGCATACGTCCGGGGATGCGCCTTTTCGTCGCTCCAGAACAGCGTGGCGAATCTCACCCCTTCGCCAGACCGAAGTCCTCTCATCGAGCGCTGCACCCACCGCGTCCCTTCTTCCGCCAGGGCGGACGTCACCGGAATCAGTTCCTGACACCCGCTTCCCGTATGCCGCATCTGAAGCCGTGCATCACCCTGGACCGCACGCAGCGCCCCATCCGCCATTTCCACGTCCCCGTAAACGTGCCAGCGGTCCTCCACCAGGTACTCGCCATCAGCCCTCGCCCAGACTTCGTCGATGACCAGAAACCATCCCGCTTTGGCATGCACGATATGGCGATACCAGTCCGCCTGGCCGGGAGACTTCATCGACGTGCCCGCCACGCACAGGCGTTCTCCTTCCTCAAGGTATCGCAGCGCCGCATACCGGGATTCGCAGCCAGGCCCCGCACCGTCAACCGCGATACTCACCCCATTGTGATCCCTTACCGACGCCGGACCCACGCGCCCTCCGAACCAGTTCCGCCCGCGGCCGGTATACCGCACAATACAGTTGCCGTCCTGGTAGGAATGGGACCCGCCTGAAATTCCGCAAAGTAGCAGATAGTCGTCGTCATCCGCCCAGCCGGAACGGAAATACACCTTGTCGAACGTCTGTTCGAATGGCAGGTCACGCAGGTAAACACCCTCGGGGGCCAAACCGCCAAACTCCTCCAGCGAATCGTAGAACAGTCGCGAGAGCGGGGCCACGCCCACACGCCCCAATCTATCGGGCGTTGCCGCCTGTCGCCCCGTCACCCACGTGCGAAGCGGCTCTTCCCGTCCGCCTATCGCTCGCTCGGCCAACGCATCTTCGTCCGACACGCCGCAGAAATGCAGATACTCGTCGTTACGCGTCACCGCCGAGGCCATCAACAGATACTGCTGAGGCCCACCTTCCAGGTTGCTGTGCGCAACCAGCGCCCGATCCACACCCTCCAGGTACGGCTTGCTCGAAAGATAGTCCGCCTTCCCCGAAGCCAGCGCATAGTCTGCCGTATTGAAGAGCGAGGCGGTCCACTGGTGACCCCACGAGTCACACACCGGCTTGTTCGACGTCATCTGAGGGTCAAAAAACACCTCCGCCAGCTTCATCCACCCAAGACCTTCGGCCAGCCCGTGCACCTGGTGAAAGTAGCGGCCCCCGTAAAAGAGGTCCAGTGCCGACCGGGTCTGGTGATTCTGCCGCACCCGATCCACACCCACATGGCTCAAAAAACCGGTATTTCCGGCCCCCTCCGAGGACCGGTAAAGCCCCAGGAAGGCCTCCAGCGTCTCCTCCCGCTGTTCTTTCGGAATGCACGGGTGGTTCTCCAGGATCGTAAACGGCAGCAGCAACGTCCTCAGAAACCCGTGGATCTGCGGCGGGTCCGGCAGGTCTCGCTCAAACCACCGCGTGCGGGCGAAATGGCAGACCTGTCTGCAGAACATCGCCATCAACGCCTCCATGCCGGTACGCACCGCCAGCATACCAATTGTAGCAATAGCGCCCATATAGTCCCAGTCACCCGCCCCGCTGGTATACTCTCGCTCCAGATCGGCATCGCCCGCCGCCAGCCGCTCCCGCGCCGGCGCCAGGTACAAGTCCGCCCACTTCCCTGGCTTCGCCCGATACTGAAAGGGCAACACAGGTCCATTTGCCTCGATCACCTCCGCCAGTGCGTCCGCCGCCTCAGACACATCCTCCGCCCGGCTCACTCCCATCACAATCACGTGCCCCACACCCTCCACGGAACAAGGCGCCGTCCGGATCGCCCACCCTCCGGGCCCCGGCCACACCCGGTCTGTCAGATCGTACGCCCGGAAATATAGCGTTCGCAAAAGCGCGCTGTCCATCATATTCCCCAGCGCAATCACATGGCGTCCGCCGATCTCACCACCCTCGTCAGGCAGAACGTCAACTGTAGACGGGAGCACCCCCTCCAGGACCGTTCTCAGACGCTCGGCCGCCATGCGATAAGGCTCGGTGGAAGGCGAGACAACACAGATGCCAGAAGACAAATCTGTTTCATGGATCGGATCGGTAAAGGCCATCTCTCAATCCTCCGATTATCGGTCGGCTTTCAGTATGCTAAACAAAGCAAGCCACCGTTCCGTCCCGCTTGCCCACCACCAGCCCGCCGTCAGGCCACGCCGCCGCCGCGGTGGCTGCGGTTCCTCCACCCGACCAGCTTATCTCTCCGTTTTCATCCAGACCCACTACCCTCCCATCCCAAAGGGCGACAAGACATTTACCTTCGCGCCCCGGCGAAAGTCCCACCACCGGCGCCGCCAGAAACCGGTACCACAGCCGCCGCCCACCCGCCTCGAAACACTGCACGTACCCGTTCGAAGCGCCCGCGTACACCCTCCCATCGGCAACCGCCACCGACAGCACCGCACCCCCCACGTCCGCATCCCACAACACCTTCCCATCCCCTCCATAGACAATCAACTGCCTGTGATTCGTGTCCACGCCGCTGAACACCTCTTCGCAGCCATCCCCATTCACGTCCGCCGCACGAAGACACTTCGACCAGGACGGAATGGACCAACTCATGACATCCGGCCGCGACAGCGTCTGCACGCACACCCCGTCGGACTCGAACACCCGGACGCAGCCGTGAATCGACGGGTCCGCCATACCGGCCAGCACCTGCCGTCCGCACCCGTCCCGCAGCCGCGCCACCGCCAGACACGTGGGCGGACCCCACTGGCAGGCGGAACGCCACATCAAACCGCCACCCTCGTCGAACGCATAAACGTGACGGTCCGCGCATCCGGCCAGAATCTCCTGCCTGCCGTCGCCGTCGATATCTCCGGCCGCCAGGCTCAGCACCTTGCAGTTCAACCACGTCCAGTAGTCCCAGTTCATCGGCTGCCACTCGAGCTGATACGACCACACCTCCCTGCCTGACTCGTCCAGCCGATGCACCGCCTCGGCCTCCCCGCCGGCCACGACGCCTCCGTCCGGGAGGGCAAGGACCGTTCGGATGCTCCCCGGAACTGCGTGCTCCCATCGTATCCCGCCGTTACGGTCGAACGCCGTGATGCCTCCACTATCGTCGCCCGCGAAGCAGCCTCCTTCCCACGCATCCATCGCCGTAACGGCTGCGGCACACGTACCTCGCCAGGCCGGCTTCGCTTCTCCTCTTTCAGCAAGGAACGGCCCGGCGTCCAATCCGTCCAGGGCGCTCCCGGCGGTGGGAAGCAGGGCCGCGTCGGCCTCAATCTCGACGCTACCACGTTCGGGCGAAAGTGAAACGGTTGCCTCCGTCCCTTCGCCCACTATCCGATAGCCCGACGCTTCCGGATTCAGGGCATACGTCCGGGGATGGGCAATCTCGTCGCTCCAGAACAGGGTGGCGAATCTCACCCCTTCGCCGGAACGAAGTCCTTTCAGCGAGCGCTGCACCCACCGCGTCCCCTCCTTCGCCAGGGCGGACGAGACCGGAATCAGTTCCTGACACCCGCTTCCCGTATGCCGCATCTCCAACCGCGCATCACTCTGGACCGCACGCAGCGTCCCATCCACCATTTCCACGTCCCCGTAAACGTGCCAGCGATCCTCAACCAGGTACTCGCCATCCGCCTTCGCCCAGACTTCGTCGATGACCAGAAACCATCCCGCTTTGCCATGCACGATATGACGATACCAGTCCGCCAGGCCGGGAGACTTCATCGACGTGCCCGCCACGGACAGGCGTTCTCCTTCCTCGAGGTATCGCAGCGCCGCATACCGGGATTCACAGCCCGGTCCCGCACCGTCAACAGCGATACTCACCCCGTTGTGATCCCTCACCGACGCCGGACCCACGCGCCCTCCGAACCAGTTCTGCCCCCGGCCGGTATATCTCACAATACAGTTGCCGTCCTGATAGGAATGGGACCCGCCTGAAATTCCGCAAAGCAGCAGATAGTCGTCGTCATCCGTCCAGCCGGAACGGAAATACACCTTGTCGAACGTCTGTTCGAATGGCACGTCACGCAGGTAAACACCCTCGGGGGCGAATCCTCCGGGATCCTCAATAGAATCGTAGAACAGCTGCGAGAGCGGAGCCACCCCGACACGCCCCATCCGCTCCGGCTCTGCGGCGTCCCGTCCCGTCACCCAGGTACGGAACGGTTCCACGTTTTGCCGCACGGCCTTCTCCGCCAGGGTGTCGTCATCCCGGGTCCCGCAGTGCTGGAGGTATTCGTCGTTCCCCGTCACCGCCGCGGCCATCAACAGATACTGCCGCGGCCCGCCTTCGAGGTTGCTGTGCGCGATCAACGCCCGGTCCACGCCTTCCAGATACGGTTTGCTGGAGAAATAGTCCATCTTTCCCGAAGCCAGCGCATAATCGGCGGTATTGAAGAGCGAAAACGCCCACTGGTGCCCCCACGAATCGCAGACCGGCTTGTTCGAGTTCATCTGAGGCTCGAAAAACACGTCGGCCAGCTTCATCCATGCCCGACCCTCTGCCAATCCATGCACCTGGTGGAAATACCGGCCCCCGTAAAACAGATCCAGCCCCGACATCGTCTGATGGTTCTGCCGCACGCGGTCCACCCCCACGTGGCTCAGGAATCCGCGATTTCCGGCGCCCTCCGTGGACCGGTATAGCCCCAGAAACGCCTCGAGCGTCTCCTCTCGCTGATCGCCGGGAAGGCCGGGATGGTTATCCAGAACGGTGAACGGAAGCAGCATGGTCCTCAGGAACCCATGGATCTGGGGCGGGTCCGGCAGGTGGCGCTCAAACCACCGCGTGCGCGCAAAGTTGCAGACCTGCCGGCAGAACATCTGTATCAGAGCCTCCATGCCGGTCTGCACGGCCAGCATCCCGATCTCCGATATGGCCCACATGTAGGTCCAGTCTCCCGGACCGCTCGTGAACTCCCGCTCCAGCGCTTCGTCGCCAACGTTCAGCCGCTCTTGCGCCGGTTTCATGTACAGGTCCGCCCATTTTCCCAGGTTCACCCGATGCTGATACGGAAGCGCGGATCCCTCCGCCTCAATTGTACGTGCGAGCGCATCCGCCGCCTGGGAAACGTCATCCGCCTCGCTCACCCCAACCACGATCACGTGCCCCACGTCCTCCAGGGAGTGCGGTGCAGTACGGATCGCCCATCCGCCGGGACCCGGCCAGACCCGGTCTGTCAGATCGTACGCCCCGAAATAAAGCGTTCTCAAGAACGCGCTGTCCATCATATTGCCCAGCGCGATCACGTGTCTTCCGCCCGCGTCCAGCCGCGCGTCCGGCAGAATCTCCACACTACCCGGGACCGTCCCATCCAGGACGGCCTTCAGTCTTTCCGCCGCAGCCCGATACGGCCCGGTTTCCGGCGCCGATATGCAGACGCCCAAAGTCAGATCCGTCTCGTGAATCGGTTTGCAAAACGTCATATCGCACTCCTTTACGCACGCCCGGAGGGCTCCAATTTGAAAAGGGATTGGTAAGCCACAGCCGGGCCGAATCTCCTTGCTCGGGATCGGCAAGCCGTTTCAACAGTTTCCCGGTTGACTACGCCCCGCGAGGTACCCCCAATACGGCTACCGGTAGAGCTCTATCGCTCCATCCTTTCTGCCCACCAGCAGACCCTGGTCCGCCCACGGAGACGCCCACTCCGCCGCTGTCGTTTCCGACGTTCCCGTGTTCATCGACTGAATCGCGCCCGAACCGTCCAGGCGAACCACCGTTCCGCCGCGCAGGACCGCCAGACACCCGCCATTCTCATTCGGCGCCAGGCCGGCCACCGGCTCGACCAGAAGCCGGCGCCACAACCGGCTTCCTCCGGCGCCGAAACACTGCACGAATCCGTTCGACGCGCCTGCAAACACGCGTCCGTCAAAGACCTCCGCCGCGAGCACGGCGCCTCCCAGGTCCGCGTCCCAGACCACCTCGCCGTCCCGCCCGTATACAATCAACTGCCGGTGGTTCGTATCCACCCCGCTGATCACCTCGTCCTGGCCGTCCCCGTCCACGTCCGCCACCCGCAGGCAGCGGGACCACGAAGGAATCGACCAACTGACGATGTCCGGGCGCTGCAGGGTCCGCGCCAGCGTCCCGTCCTTCCCGAAAACCAGGGTGTGCGCGTGAATGGCCGGGTCCGCCAGGCCGGCCAGCGTCTGCTGCTCCGTACCCTCCGTCAGGCGCGCGGTTTCCAGACAAACCGGCGGACCCCATTGGCAGGGGGAACGCCACAACAGGTTGCCCCCGGCGTCGAAAGCGTAGACGTGCCGGTCCGCGCATCCCACCAGAATCTCCTCCCGTCCATCCCCGTCAATATCGCCGGTCGTCAGGCTCAGTACCACGCAGTTCTTCCTGGACCAGCTATCCCAGTTCATCGGCTGCCACCGGATCCGAGACGACCAGAGTGTGTCTCCGGAAGCATCCAGCCGGTACACGGTCTCCCCGTCGCCGCCCGCTGCGGCACCGCCGTCATTCATGCCCGCGAGCGCCCGGACGCCGCCTTCGATCTCTCGTTTCCAGAGTACGTCTCCGTCGGGATTGAATGCGGTCACCCCGCCGCTGTCGCCGCCGAACCCTCTTTCCGTCCCGATGTCCAGCGCCGTCACGGCATCCGCACAGCGTGTACGCCATACGGGCCTCGCCTCGCCGCCGGCAATTTGGAAAGGCGTGGAATCGGACGCATCGACAATTCGGCCGGCTGTGGGCAGCGTCGCGCCGGAGGCCGTGACCTCCGGGGTCTCAATGGTCTCCGTGAGTACAACCGCGGCGGGCTCGCGGCCCCCCTCGATCCGATAGCCGGTTTCCTCCTCGACCAGACTGAAATCCCTGCCATTACCGACCGGGTCGGTCCAGAAAAGCGTCCCGAACCGGATCCCTGTGCCCGGCTGAAGCGTCGCCGCCGACCGCTGGATCCACCGTGAGTGGTCGTCCGCGCACCAATAGTCCGATGCCACCAATTCCTGGCGACCGCTTCCCGCGTGGCGCATGCTCAATTGCGCATCGCCCTGAACCGAACGCAACAACCCATCGGAAAGTGTCGCATCACCCAGAAGGTGCCAACGGCACTCCACCAGAAACTCTCCCGACACAGCTGGCCAGACCTCGTCGACGACCAGAAACCATCCGTCACGGCTGGACACGATATGTCGATACCAGTCCCCCTGCTCGGGATAGGTCATCGACGTGCCGGCCGCGGAAAGCGACTCGCCTTCTTCAAGATACCGCAGCGCCGCGTACCTGGACTCGCACCCCGGCCCGGCGCCGTCTACAGCAAGACTCACCCCCGTGTAGTCCCGAACGGTTGCCGGCGCATTGCCACCGGAACTCTTGAACCATGACGCGCCCCGGCTGGTGTAACGCACGATACAGTTACCATCCTGGTACGAATGCGAGCCCCCCGAAATCCCGTCCAGGAGCAGGTAGTCGTCCTGATCCGTCCATCCGGACCGGAAGTACACTTTGTCAAACGTCCGTTCGTAAGGCAAATTCCTCAAATATACCCCGTTCTCCGGCGCAAACGTGGTATAGTCTTCAATCGAATCGTAGAACAACCGCGAAAGGGGAGCCACGCCGACCCGACCCAGCCGTTCGGGCGCCGCCGCACGCCTTCCCGTCACCCATGTCCGCAGAGGCTCTTCGGCCCCTCGAATGGTCCGTTCCGCCACCGCGCCTTCATCGATGGATTCACAAAGCTGCAGGTACTCGTCGTTGCCCGTTACCGCCGCGGCCATGCGGCAGTATTGTTCGGGGCCGCGTTCCAGGTTACTGTGTGCGAGAAGCGCCCGATCCACGCCCTCCAGGTAGGGGCGGCTTGAAAAGTAGTCCGTCTTTCCCGCGGCCAGCGCATAGTCCGCCGTGTTGAACAGCGAAGCCCCCCACTGATGTCCCCAAGAGTCACAGACGGGCTTGTTCGAAGCCATCTGTGGCGCAAAGAAGACCTCGGCCAACTTCATCCACGCCAGGCCCTCGGCCAGTCCGTGCACCTGGTGAAAATACCGGCCACCGTAGAAAAGGTCCAGCGCGGAACGTGTCTGGTGATTCTGGCGTACCCGGTCCACTCCCACGCAGCTCAGAAGGCCTGTATTGCCGGCCCCTTCCGCGGATCTGAAGAGTCCCAGCAGCGCCTCCAGCGTCTCCTCCCTCTGAGCGGCGGGAAGCGACGGATGGTTTTCCAGAATCGTGAACGGCAGCAGCAGCACCCGGATGAACCCGTGGATCAGCGTGGGATCCTCGAGCTTCCGCTCGAACCAGCGGGTGCGGGCGAAGTGGCAGATCTGATGGCAGAACATCGACATCAACACTTCATTTCCCGTCTGTACGGCGAGCATCCCGATATCGGCCACAACCATCATATAGGTCCAGTCGCCCGATCCGCCGCCAATGGATTCCTGCTCGATGTCCCGGTTACTTTTGGCTAACAACTCCTGCGCAGGTTTCACGTACAGGTCCGACCACCGCCCCGGATGCAACTCGTATTGGAACGGCAGTCTCGGACCACTTTCAGCTATTGCACCGGCCAGCGCTCCCGCCGCGTCACGTATGTCCTCCGCGCTGCTCACGCCCGCCACGACGACATGCCCCACGTCGTCCAATGAATGAGGCGCCGTGCGCACCACCCACCCTCCGGGACCGGGCCACACCCGGTCGGTCATATCGTAGGCCCGGAAGTAGAGCGTTCGCAGGAACGCGCTGTCCATCATATTCCCCAGGGCGATCACGTGCCGGCCGTCTGCATCCAGCTTCCCGTCCGGCAGCACGTCCACTCGGTCCGAGAGGGTGTCCTCCAGCGTCCCCTTCAGACGCCCGGCCGCTTCCTGGTAGGGACCCGCCGCCGGCGCTGAGATACATACCCCCTCCGCCAGATCCGTCTCCTGAATCACAGGTGAGAATGCCATGGTTCAACCTCCTCCGTTCGGCTCGAATACCTCCTCGAGCGCAACAATGAGACGCCCGGGTCCGCGCACGCCAGGCGTCATCGAAATTTCAACATCGGCCGTTCCGCGCGAACCGCTGAGTTGTCATCACGGACGGACTTGTGGCCGCTGCCGTTCGTAAGTATCGACGTTTCCGACTCGCCACCAGCACGATATTATCGGGGAACACGATTCTAAATCTCCTGTTTCCTGGTGGACCTTCGTCAAATCATCCTCATATTCTGGCGGTGAATCGCCACAAACCAGAAACCGGCTGTTTCCAACCCTCCCACTTACGAGAAACTCTGGATCATCCGAATGAATTACGGAAGAGGTTCAATTGTCACGCCACCCCCGTTTACAATCGTCAATGTTACGCGGTTCCCATAGAGCAACGACATACCGATCAGTGGTCCGCCTTCTGCTTGCAAGACAAGAACTTCGCGTTCCCGGCCATGCCATATCACCTTCGCGAGAAATACTTCCAACACGACCGTAGTTCCGTCACCGAGGGTGGCACGCCGATTGCCAGCCGGTTGAAGTTCGAGGTGGTTGACCAAATCGATCGGTAGGATCAGATAGCCGTTGAAGCCTGTGTCAATTACCGCTTCGACGTTTTCGTTTTCATGACTTGAGCTAACGACTTCCAACTCGACGATCACTTCACGGTTAACCGTAATCCGTCCGATAATCATCGTGTGTACACCGAAGAACCGCTACCGATGCGATATGCCGTCGGATACCCGATTCGCAAACCGTAAATGACCGCATTGGGATGGCAGGCAAGTAACTGTTTCGTAGCCGACAAATCGTCATCGTTGATTGCATATTCGCCGGTTTCAATGTCAATGACCAAGTACTTGCCTTTGTGTTTGGGATTCACCTTGTCCTGGATCTGGTGCACGTAAATGGACTCACCGCGCGTTGCGGCTTCATGGGACGTATAATTGATATCGGACATGCAATCTTCTCCTAAAGGTTTTGCACCTATCCTGATAGCAACTTGACAGCGTCACACCGGACGTGGGATCCCTGGGACCGAGGGCATCTTCAAGCCCGCGCGAGCCCAGTCCTGCAACGCATAGTCCGTAGGTCCAAGTGCCACGTTCTGGCTTGTTATTAGTCCAACGACCAGATCGGGTCGCGAAGCGTGATAAGCCAAAGAGGAAATGACCGCAGTCGGCCGGCGTTTAACGCCCGTCACCCCGGGAAAGTCAAGCACCGCCACGTCACCCGGATTAAACAAGATCCTCGTCCTCCGGGTATAGTGTCTCCGCGTAATGTAAGGAAGCCGACGTTAGATCTTCCTGGTCTTGCTCACTCCAGGCATCACTACGGTCCACAACTGAATCGTCGGACTCCGTCTTCGCTTGCAGAATCGTCTTCATATCCGACCAGTGGGTTTGCACAGATCCAATGCTTGTCAACCGCGCCTTTAAGAGACGGATCCGACACAAGGCATACGCTTTGGCCCGGGACGAACTCCACGTGCGTTCACTCTCCAATACGAAATTATGGGGGTCCTGCCGCAATCCCCCCTACCACACGGGCGCCCCCCGCCCGAATTGCCCTTGGCTTTTTCTACTCCTTGAACACCGCCGGCTCGCCGAACGGCGGACATTCAACCCGGGCCGCCCGCACTTTTTGTATCATCTGATGGCTTCCACCGGGCTGCGTCCAGTATCGACCAGAGGTGAATCACGCACCCGAACAGGAAAATCAACGGTACGCCCCAGAAAACACCTTGGTCGGCGGAGGCAACAGACAGAATCACCCACCCCAAAAGGACAAACCACAGTAAGGCCGCCAGGATAAATTGGATGAGGGCCATTAGCAAACGTGCTTGAAGCAACTGGCCCAGACCGGGTACAAGAAGACTACACAAAGCTGCAAGGACATTGCCTGCCGAACCTTGCCCAGACATAAAATTCCCTCCCGATAGCGCTGCATTGATGCGACCCTGCCCGGCGGGAACCGACCGGGCCCGGTGTCGTTGCGCGATCGCGCCGGATCCATCACTAATCTCCCCTACGATTCCTCGAACCCGTGGGTCTCAAACTTGAGTGTCTGGCTGTTCTCCGTGACCGTCCGCACCACGTTCTCCGGAGCACCATGCGGTATTTCTGCGTGGATCTCCAGCGTAACCTTCACATCCGCGCCCACGATTCCGGAAAGATGCGCGATTACCTCGTCGGCGATCTGGCTGGCGTCCCGACCCACTCGCTGGGCGTCCAGCGTCGCCGCGCCGTGGTACCGCCTGGCTTTCGGCTTTGGTGGCTCCGGCAGCGGAGGTGTTGTGTCTTCACGACGGATTCCTTCCTTGGGATCGCCAGGTATCTCTTCTCCCGGTTCTCGAGGCTTCTCTCGTTCTATCTGTACGCCAGCGACATTCGGTTTCACGACCAGCGCCCTGCTCTCGGGCGAAACAGTGACGGAACCGGGCGCTCGCAGCCCAATATAACGATTATCGCCTTCATTATAGCTCTCGGCAAAGGCGAAGCTATCCAGTTTCCAGCTAAGTAATCCCACGCCTTCCTGAATCGCGCGTGTGAGAACATCCGGTCCCGCGAGCCGCGGTAGGTACAGGAACTGCCCGAAATCCTGGACGAGTTGTCGCACTTCCACGTGATTGCCGCGCCATAGCGGCACGTCATCGAGATGTTTCCTTAGGATTGTGGCGCCGAGCGAGGAAATCAGCATCTCGTCGCTTCGCAGCCGCCTCGAAGCCCGTTCGGCGAGCCCGCCGGAGGCCGTCAGTCGGATCGCGTTCCATGACAACGCCGACTGTGGGTTAGACTGCTCCGGCGCCAGCAGCCACTGATACGCCTCTGGAAGGCGCGCCGTTACCGTGTCGTTGGCCACGTTCATCTGGTTTTCGGCCTGGCGGGCCTGGTGTGGATCCAGATTGAGTTCGACTCTGTCCTCAAGGATCGACTCCCACGCCAGGTACCTGCGCAGGGCTTCGTCCAGGTCCTGCCATCGGACCCTGTCCACCGCGAGGAATACCAACGTGTTCCGGTAGAGCCTCGGCGTGTTCCCGCGCATTTCGAGGATTTCCTTTGCGGCCACCTGAGCCGCGTTGTCCGGCTCTTTCCAATAGGGTTGCTCCGCCGAAAGCACGACGAGCCGCGCATCCAGATCGTCGGGCACGTCCGCCCCTGAACGGGGCAGTGGATGGATTCGCTCGAAGTCTCCCGCCGCGCGCAAGTCCGTTTTGAGCCGCTTTTCCAGTTCCGCCGCCACCTCGTCGGGCTGCCCCCTCAACTGCTCGGCGCGGTCTTCGGCCAGCTTGGTGACGGTGGGCTGCGTCGCATACCACACCCGGGCGCCGTCCTGGTAGAGATAGGTCGCCGCCGCCGCCAACCGGCGCAGCGCGTCGCCGAAAATGGCTGGCGTCTCACCCGGCATCACGCAGCCGAGCTTGACACGGGCATCATCGATACCCCGGTGGGCCGCAGCGGAGGTCGGCGCGGAACCGAGATAAACGGTGCGCGCCACCCGCCGTGCCGCAGAGAGTTTGCCGAGGTTCGGCGCCTCGGCGTCGATCCTGAGGGGTAAGGCGCCGGGACCGTCAACGTCCTTTTCGATGACGGGCGTCCAGTTTTCAGGCAAATACCGTGTCAACTCATTCTGCACCCGCTGATCGTCAATGGGGATCGTGGACGGCAGAATCATCGGATTGCGGTCTCCACGCTCCCACAGGCTGTGGATCACCGAAGCCATCAGTCGCAACACGCCGCGGGTGCGCTGGAACCTGGCAAGCGAGGACCAGTCCGTGTAGAGCCGGTCAAAGATCTCCGGATGGATCGGGTACGCAGCCTGAACACGTCGTTGGTAATCCATGGTGCGGCATTCGGCGGGAAACTCCACCTGTTGAGAGCGGTATAGTTCCGCAAAAGCCTGTACGGTTAAATCGCGTTGTTTGAAGGCATCCGTCCCCCCGAGCGGTTCGAACAACCGGCGCCTCACGATCTCGAAGCTCTCCTCAGCGCTTGCCGGCCGCCAGGGCGAATCGACCCGCCCGAGAACATTACTCAAGCGTTCCAGGGCGCTGCGGCCCCGAATACCGCCCACTTCCGCATCGTCAGCCTCAGTGTGCGACGAACTCGATCCGGACGTGTCCGAAGCAGGAAGCGAAATCACCAGCAGGCAGTTGCCCGTAAGTTTCGCCGATTCGGTTAGCGCCTGCGCAAAGGTAAACTGCGTCTCAAAACTGCCGCCGGGCAGATCACCCTCATCGTGGAGCTGTCGCGCGTACGACACCCACTCATCGATGAGCACCACGCAAGGTCCGTACTCGTTGAATAGTTCACGCAACGCGTCACCGGGATTCGTCGCCTGTTCATCGTCGGCGCGGACCCGCTCGAACGCATCCCTCCCGCCAAGCTGGTAGGCTAGTTCGCCCCATAAAGTGCGCACCACGGTCCCGTCCGGTTTTTCCACCGGATTGCCGGGAGAAATGCGGTTGCCAACAAGCACCACGCGCCGTACGGCCGAGGGCGTATCGACTGCCGCTCCCGCCAGCACCTCGTCCATACCCTCGAGCTTTCCCGGCGCAATGCCGGAAAACAGGTGGTAAAGCGCCAGCATGGAGTGCGTCTTGCCCCCGCCGAAGTTGGTCTGCAACTGCACCACCGGGTCGCTTCCCTTACCCGCCAGCCTCCTCGCCGCGCCCTCCAGCAGACGTCTCAGACTTTCGGTGAGGTACGTCCGACGGAAGAACTCCCGCGGGTCACGGTACTCGTCCGAGCCCTCTCCGAGATGAACCTGCCACAAATCCGCGGCGAACTCCGCCTGTTGGTACCCGCCGGTGGCCACGTCGGCGTGCGGCATCACCACCTCTCGCCACGGTTTCAGAGCGCCTGCACTGGCGGATTCAATCAGCGCGCCCACCACCCGGCGTTTTTCTCCCCGCACCTGTTCGTCCATCACCAGGCGGCGAAGCTCCATCTTCATGCGATTGACCTCGTCCGCCTGCGACGCCGAGACTGCCGTGAGCAACCGCTCTGCCGAGTCGAGGGCTCTATCCGTATCGTCGCTGGAAAAGTGGTGTTGGTGCGCCCACTTGTTGCGCCAATCGCGCAGTTCAGAGACAAGGCTACGCTCGGTGTGCCCGAGCGTGTACTTGAAGACATCGTTCCAAATGGCCCACATCAACTTTAGCAGCGCGGCAGCGTCCCACCCGTCGACAGGTTTGCCCTTGAGCATCGGGTCATCGGGGAAATTGTGGAAGCCGTATTCATCCAATCGCTTTGCTTTAATTGCATTCTTGACTTCGCGATCGACGAATGGACCCAGCCCCGCCTTCAGTAGATCGAGCGCCTTTTCGACGCGTTCACGGTTGGTTACGGCCATTATCGTTTTCCCTCATCCAAGATGTTCGATTTCCACGTTGCCCCAATGCTGTTTCAGATACTCGGCTACGAGCCGCCGATGGCATCGGTGCGGCTTGTCCTCGCTGCACAGCAGGCATCCGTCGGCGACAATCTCTTTCGGAACCGTCGCCTCAATTCGCCGCTCGCGCATAAGCGCAATGAAGCGATCCTCGTAGGCTGCCCATTTACAACGCCGTTTCCTGTAGTCGTCCAGCAACTCCTTCGTCGGGGCCAGCGCGGGCAGGTGAATGTACTCCATCCCGCAGAGCTCGCCCAAGAAAAACGCGAGGTCGTCCTTCTTCGCAAAACCGGCAAGTTGAGAGCCATTGTTGAGCCGCACGTCGACGACACGCTTGACGCCCGACTCACGAAGCAGATCAAAAAAACGGTGGGCAGGCTTTTTTGTGAATCCGATGGTAGAGATTTTCATGGGGGTCAATTGTTGGCGTCTCAAACAAACTATCGGCGAGAATCTATTCCGCCGCCCAGATAACGAGCTGTAATTCGCTGTCGTCGATCAAACTGTATTTGGGTAATCGTCCCGAGAGTCCATCGCTCTCGTTGAGAATGATCGGGACTCCATCGCCGCGCCGGTCTATAAAGTGGCTCCTTCCCAGGCCCGTTGGCGCACGACAACGCATCAACAGGTAAACAATGAGTTTGTTCCTGCTGGCTTGCCGAAGGTGCAGGCTGTCGGAAGACAGCGTACCCACCAGACCGCCTGGCACATAGAGCTCAAGGCGATCGCGAAACAGGCGCAGGCGAATCCGGGAACCAGCGATAGAGTAATCGCGGTGTGCAACAGCATTGACGAGTGCCTCGAACATGGCCCGCTCACTAAACTGCGGACGGTCGGCCCGGGCCGTCGTCTTGCTCGCTCCTACGAGCATATTCCGTCGGATGAAATGCATTGCTTCCTCTACCTGCTCGTCGAGTGGCCCACCGATGTCGCGGGCCTCGCTTTGAGAGTTGACATCAGCGCGTTCACCCGCGTAACTGACGGCTTGTATGTACGCGTGGGGAAGCCATTGCTGCGGATTGCGCGTACATAGCAGCACGGCGGCGAGCGTTAGACGTGGAACTTCGTAATCGTCGTCGGCCACAAGGCCAAGCTTGCTTGCGAAGATTTCATTGACGCCTTCCTCAGCTGAGTCTTCTTGCAGAAAGCGGCGCGTCAACGAATAATCCAAATTACCGGTATTGGTTCGCGGTACAAGGGACTCGTCAAAGCGGATCACGGGAGTCTGGCTGCGGTCCTGGAAGAGCCGGGCGAGTGCTTCCGGCGTCATTTCGCGCTTCGAACCGCCAATTCTGCGTTCGTATCCGCCGGCACTCCGGTGGACAAACAAGCTGCGGTCAACGTCGATTCGGACCACCGGAACAAGCGTGCCCGTGGCATTTGGTAACTCGATCTTGCGGGTCGCCATGTCGAGCGGGGGAGTCACCGTGTCGTTGCAAATCTCGCACACCCAGCGCTCGACCGCATCAAGGTGTTCCAGAGGGATACCCACGACATCCCGGGTCGTGTCGTCGACCCCCAGTACAAGAGTTCCGCCGCGATTGTTGGCAAAGGCCGCGAGTTCGTCACAGAGTTCGTTGCGATGCGGGTTGGAAACGCGGCCGCCCGACAGCACGACCCGCTTGAATTCCATGGTCGAGTCCTCTCCGAGGCTGATACGGCGTGCCAGATTCGTGTCCGTCATCACGTCTTCTCCTTGACCAGAATGAGGTGACGAGGCAGATCCCCGCCCGGCACAATTTCCACAGGGGCCCGTGTCAGCGTCGACTCGTCTGCGCCCTGTGACGACATGCCCGCCCGAATTCTCGCCAAATCTTCAGACGTTATCGTTCCGTTGTCTCGGATCCAGAGCCAATCCGGCCAGCCACCGTCAACCGGTTCGAAACGTACCCAGTCGTAACTTTCCAACTCGTCCAAAGGTGGGCCTGTGTGCGCTTGATCTATGATATCTCGAATTGACCCTCGAATCAGCGATATCAGGTGCGTGCGTCCCTCAGGGCAGTCAAATAGGCAACGCCATGGCAATGCGGCGCACGATGCATGAATCGAATTGAAGTCTCTGTGTCCACGGTTCGAGATCGCTTCGCGAATGATCCAGCTTGGCACCAGCGTGCAACCCAGTTGACCTTTGTCGGCGCACTGACAGCAGTGCCAATAGGGAAATGTATCGTCAAGGTCCGCATGGTTATACAGAAGATACAGCGGGATGGCGCCTACACTTCCAGAGAACTCTTCAAGGATGTCTATCTGAAAGGGGCCCGACGATTTCACCCTGGCGTTTAGGTGTTCATACCTGTTTGATGGATACAGCTTTTTGGCTTGCACTGCAAACGCTAACGCTCGATTGCTGCCAGCGTAAATCAGGATCCACAGATCGGTACCTACTACCGATTCCTGTGCCTTAGTGCATTGAAACAGCCTCGCATTATCCTTCATCGAACGTGTGAAATCCAGAGCGAGTAGATCGGTCAGCGTCTCCTCGCCAAGCCGGACTTTCAGGTCACGTGACAGTTTTAGCCTTTCCCAAGTGTCGGCGGCAATTTTTTCAGAAGGAGTCATTACGTAGTCCGTCCGATTATTAAAACAGCCGCCGCAGCCATTTGATGAATTTTGTGCTGAGTGCTCCATCCACGTGCAAGTCACGTGCGCCGATAGCGGCGCCCATCAGCCTGGGGTTCTCCCTTGCTGCCAGCCAAGCGTGGATCCTGGCTCGCTGTATCTTTTTCTCAGTAAACTTACGATCCGCCTCTGGAATGCAGTCAATGTAACGCCGGGCTCGTGGCCAAATTGGATCATCGTCTGGAACCATTTCCGCAACGAAGTCTTCAAGTTCGCCTGATGATGAATTGTCGGGCATCAACCAGATGCCAACTCGAGGGGATCCATTAATGATGGTACCTTCTGCGCCGGGGTAGTCAGGCACCTCGATGTCTTCCTCTCGAAGCCGGTTGGCCACAGAGCTCCAGCGAGCATTTACGTCTTCGTTCGCGTCTGCGACAATGCCGAGAGCCCTGCGACCGGGAACCCGCAATTCCAGGCCGATTTCCCCGAGAAGGACATCAATTCCTTCCTTATCGGAAATGTAGAACTTCGGCATCTTTTCTAAGCGGTCAGCCAGATGCCGGACGACACGCTTGTCATCCAGCCCTTCCACGAGTAGAACACGATCATCACCCGACATTTAGCTACCTCACCTCTACACCAACAGGTTGCTTCGCTAGTTCCCTGATATTACGCTCCGAATATTCGACGGCTCGGAGACCTCCATCTTCGCGTTCGAGACGCACGAGCGCCCCTTCGATACCGTCACAGTCATCAATGGCTTGCGCAAAGCCACGAACGCAATCGTAGCTGTGCGTCGTGGCCAATACCTGCACGTTATTCTCGTGCGCCGTCATAAGAACCATCCGCCAGAACTCCCTTTGGACGGAATGATGAATACCGTTTTCGGCTTCATCGATGAGCAGAAAACCGTCGCGGCTGTTTGCCAGCGCCACGGCAGTGGCGGCCAGGTGCAGTGCCCCATCGCCCAGACTTTGCAAGGGGACTGGACGAGCCTGGCCCCGGAGCTTTGCGACCACTCGCTCAACATGTTCCTTGTCAAATGGTTCGTCGTTGCGAATCACGGCCACGCGCTCCAGGTCGCTCCCGAAAATCAGTCTCAGGGCCCGTATCGCTCGGTCCTCATCATCAGTCAGCGCAATGGCATTCCAGAAACGTACCATTTCTTCGTTGCTCAACACACCCGGTCCCAATGGTTGACATCCTATTGGGGACGACCACTTAGCTCCGACCAATAGGTCCCATGAGAAAAGGAACGCGCCAGCGCTATGGCGTTCTACGGTTCTGGCCGCCGCCGATCCCTGGATGGGGAGAAACCATGGCAGCAATTGTCCAGCGCCTTGAAATACGACTTTGAATGCCTGACGATAGCCGTGTGCAAAATGGCCAGAGAGTGATTGCTTGAGTTGAGAAACCTGTTGGTCGTCCAGAGGCTCCTCCTCAATCCTGAGTTGATCCTCGCAGATATTGGGCCCGATCGAGATGCAGGCATTCCTCGACACATTCCGTCCATGGAACAGGGCCGCAAAGTCAGGTAGAAATCTTCTCTGCCGATTGGGATCATCGCAGATAGCGAGAGCCCGCTCTTGGCGGCTCTCCAGCAAGCCGGACAACACGCCATAGTTCCCGCGGGCTGCGTAGACCCGGACGGCATCCAGAACGGTCGTCTTACCGACACCATTCTTTCCCGCCAGCAGCGTCACGCGACCCAACTTCCCTATCGTAAGTGACGCGATACCTCGAAATCCGGTTATCGACAGATCCGGAAGATGAAGCCGGTTTTCATGGCGTTCTTCAGACATGGCGTCAGTCCCTTCGTCGATGGCGAGAGTATCAAGTTAACGAAATGGATATACAGTAATTTTCGTGATGACTTTCAAAACTTTAGAATGCGTTTGCAATAGTGCCATAATTTCGCCGATGTAGAGGCATGCGGGCGAGACGCCCGCGCTCCCAGGATACTCTACGCAACACGTCGCACGATTTCAGGCCAGCTTTGGACGAGGCCGTTGATGGAGAGAAATCAGGGAGAGAGGCACCTACTTCGTTTTCTTGTATAGCTCATCTTCGACAAACCTATGCAGCGTTTATGCGCCGCTTAAACTCGACCGCTATCGAGTTGCAAACGCCTCGTGCCTGGGACACCGCCCGATCAGCATCCGCCTCCGTGGCCTCTTGCCAATCGCCTGGATACCGTGCCTCAAGAGCCCATTGGGTCAATTGGGCAAGATCCGTGTGCGTACGCCGCACCGACCAGGTGTCCGGGAGGAGGTTACGCAATGCATCCAGGTCGTGTCGTAACGGAAAGTCTGTTTCTTCGAGTACGAGTGCTGCCTTTAAAGCCTTTTCGGCAGCTTGCTGGGCGAGGAAACAGGCGTGGCGAGGTCGTGAGCCATCCGTCGCCAGCAACCGTTGCGCAACATCGAGATCCTCCATGGCGAATCGAAGCCATCGGCGAGCCTGGTCAACGAGTTCAGGATCGCTCATACAGGACCTTCCCTTCGCGGAGTGCTGAACGCAACACGGTCCCAACAAGATGACCGCGACGAGTGACTTCCTCGGGAGTCGCTATCACTATGTCCTTGCAAACCGGGAGATCTCCCAGGGCCCGTCGGATTTCGATAGCCGTATCCCGCTTGTCGGACACATTGGGCAGAATTACGAGCAAGTCCACGTCGCTTGAGTCGGTGGCCGTGCCCCGTGCATGGGACCCGAAGAGAACGAGCCGAGAAGGCTTCCAGCCTTCTACAATGCGGTCTACCATGGTCGATATGAACGTCTCCGAGGCCGGTATTTTCATGCGATGCGTCCTATCGGAGATGGACAATTTCAACGTCACCCCAATGTTGTTTCAGGTACTCTGCAAGCCTGCGGTGGCAGCGGTGCGGTTTATCCTCGCTGCAAAGCAGACAGCCGCCCGAGACGATCTCTTTCGAAACGGTCCTTTCGATCTGCCGCTCACGCATCAGCGCGATGAATCGGTCCTCGTAGGCTGCCCAAACGCAACGCCGATTCCTGTAGTCGCCCTGCAACTCCTTCGTCGGCGCCAGTTCGGGTACGTGAACGTATCCCATCTCACAGAGTTCGCTCAGAAAATACGCGAGGTCGTCCTTCTTCGCAAAACCGGCGAATTGCGACTCATTGTTAAGCCGAACGTCGACGATTCGCCGGGCGCCGGACTGTCGAAGAAGGTCGAAGAAGCGACGGGCGGGTTTCTCTGTGAAGCCGATGGTGGAGATTTCCACGTCTCCGTGCGCGGCAGTTGGCAGATCATCCAGTCGGGAGTTTCCAGTACGAAAATCCGCAACCGCTGGACAATACTATATAAAAAGATCGCTAACGGTGATTTTCAACAGATTCCGTGATTGGCGGCTCGAGCATGGACCGATTCAATTCGCCGACCGAGACCTGCAGCAGTTCAGCGGCCCTAGCCACGGGGATAGCTCCCTCAGCCATGGCGCGGTAACACAGCCGCTCGAAACGCTGCGGTACCTCTATGGGCATCGCATAAGGCTCTTCATACGGAGGCCGCCGCCAGCCCTGACGAGAGAACTCCCCGAACAACACCTTGAAAAGAGACAAGCTGATAATGCCGAGATCCTTAAATCGATAGGTTAGAGCTTGAACACTTACCCCGAATAGTTGCTTTAGTGCAAAGAGTTCCCTCCATCCGATGGACGTTCGGCGCTTCCCAACGGCGGCCCACAGCGCTTCGGCGGGCATCAGGAACGCCCCGCCAAAACGGTAGGCGGCTTTCTCATCGTCTATATTTGCTGCGACGTCAAGGACTAGATGGCCGAGTTCATGCGCCATTGTCAAGCGTTGCCGCTCTCCCCATTCCTTATCGTTTACGACAAGGACCGGAACCTGACGCTTTCCGGGGCGACGAACCCGCGCCATAAGGCCGTCGATATTTCCAAGATCAATTGCAAGGACCTTAATTCCATGTTCTTCGACCAACTCTACAAGATCAGGGATCGGGTCAAACCCCAAGCCCCAATACAACCTAAGATTGTTTGCGGCACGTTCCGCTTCAGAGGGATCGCTGACGACAGGATACGGCGCGGCGCGGGGTTTGTCCCAGTTTACGCTCGTCAGATGGAGAAACTCCTCTACTTCAAGGTAGCGTTCCAGCAAGTGAATTACTTTCGCTTCGACCTGCGCCTCCTCGCGTCGACCCGTAATCTTCTTCTTCCGAAATTCGACGGACTCTAATGCGATTTCCTGGTCTCCGTTCAAGTAGTCCACGGGCACTGATAGGGCGTTGGCCAGCGCTGTGAGGACGTCTGGGCTTGGCGTCGAGGCGCCACGCTCGTACTTGCCGATCGCCTGTGCCGTCACCCGACTTACAATGCGTGCCTCAAGACCACGGAGAGAGAGGCCTGCAGCGGTCCGTGCAATCTTCAGTTTTCGCCCTACCATAATTTCCCCCTTGACGGTTTACAATCTTTCATATATATTGGAATTTTGTAAACCACTATTCGAACTCCTCATGCAGCAGTCGGTTTTGAGAATCGTAGCGGCACGATCCACAATATATTAGGTAGGACTGAAACTGAGTAACGAAATATTGGCTTCCGGTGCTCTCGGCGACTGCCGTTTCTGAAATTTACAATTTGATTGATTTTTCCACAATATATAAATCAAATGACCAGAAAGTCCACTGTCTTGGAAACTGACCACATAAATGAAAGGATTTTACAATGAACCCCAAGGCAAATTCAATCCATCTCACCGAGCCATTGGATATCCTATTGGCCGATGTGGCAATTCGCGTCCAACTCAGCCGGTCCGACTACGATAGGGCCGTTGGCAGATACAATACCATAAACGAATGGATTGAGCGCGAGGACAGTGCGCTCAAGGATAAAGTTCATTTGTTCTATCCGCAAGGATCAATGGCCGTCGGCGCAACAATCGCATCGAAACTCCAGACCGATGAATTCGACATTGACATTGTGGCACAACTCAATTTGCCCTCGCAAATATCGCCCAATATCCCGTTAGATCTCCTGTTCGAAGCGATAAAAGGAAAATCGGGCTCCCGTTACTACGAGATGACAAAGAGAAGAACTCGATGCGTTACCGTTGATTACAGCGACGACATGCACATCGATGTTACACCATTAATTCGCAGACCGGGAACCCCTGAGCGTGAGAGCTGGCTCTTCCACGATCGGCCGGAAGAACCGGCAGTGCCGAGCAGGAAGCTTATCGCCAATCCGTATGGCTTTGCAGAGTGGTTTAACACCTATACACCTGCAGACCAGGATTTCGCCGATGTGTTCGAAAGACGTGCGGCCGATTTTGAGCAGTCGATACTGGCGGAAAGGGCAGATAGCGAACCTGTCCAGCCACAAGAACCGCCATTCAGAAAGTCGAAGGCGGTGATCGTTCTTCAACTCTTAAAGCGTTGGCGCAACGTACAATACGATGCGCGCCCGGGGCGACGACCGCCTTCGATACTGATTGCGAAGTTGGTAGCCGATGCGGCTAATCATACCAAAAGCCTGTCGGAGGAGCTGCTCTTTCAGGCGAAGCACATACTTTATGAGTTCCAACGTTGGCAAGACGGTGGGCAAAGTATCCGCATCGTAAACCCCGTGTGCGATAAGGATGTCTTGACTGATCGGTGGCCGGAAACTTTGAAAGACCAAAACGTCTTCATTCGCGATCTCGAACATCTGGTTAAACAGATTGAGGTATTGGTCAAGGGAGTTGACCTTGGCAAAATGAGGGAGGTTATGGTGGGACTGTTCGGCGAAACGCCAACGATGGATGCATTCCGGGCATTCAGTGAGCGGGTGGGCGATCGGATTCGAACGGGTGAGAGCCGACACCTGCCTGGGACCGGCCGGTTAGTCGTTCCAGTAAGCCTTTCGGATGCGACACACCGATACTCCCGAAAAACCCAAAGGCATACCTTTTATGGCGAAGAGGAGCCCATTTAAATGGCGCTGTCGATTTGGCAACAAGCCCAAGACATGCGGCGATCATGGCCGGATTTTCGGGTACTCAAACGAGGCCATTGGAAAATATGCTGGGAAGGACGCCTCACACCATTCGAACAAGCTTATATTGTTCAGGTCTGCCTCCGTCGTCAACGAAAAAGTAAGGATGGACCTCTCAAAACGCCGGGAATTCCGTGCGTGACCGTAGTTGAGCCGCTATTGCGCCGGCGTGACGATAATCCCCGCGAAAACATCCCGCACAAATTTCACAATCAAGAATGCCCTGAGATGCCCTTCCTCTGCCTTTATTATCCAGATGGTCGTGAATGGACCCCTCGACAATCAGTCGCCCATACAATCGTTCCCTGGACGATAGATTGGCTGGCCTGTTACGAGGGCTGGCTTGCAACCGGCAAATGGATGGGTGGTGGTCGCCATCCCGAAGGTAATTAGATCCAATAATGTCAAATATCAACGCGGAATCACCCGAAAAAAGATCATCTGGCACGCTTGAGCACCGTCGGCTCCGACTTTCATGGCCGAAAGACAGGGAGTTTCGCATTCTTGCCATTGACGGGGGCGGTATTCGTGGAATCTTCCCCGCTACATTCCTGGCAGGACTTGAGGAACGCTATCTCGGCGGGGACTCAATCGCCGGATATTTCGACCTGGTCGCAGGAACCTCGACTGGTGGTATTATTGCCCTCGGGCTCGCCGCTGGACTTACAGCGGCCGACCTTCGAGACCTGTATGTTGAACGCGGATGTGAAATATTCCCTCCAATTCCAAACAACCCTGCTGGCTGGTTAGAACGCGCCCGTAGATACGTGGGCTGTCTCTTCAAATACCGCTACGACCGCGAAGCACTCATGCGAATTCTGAGCGACACTTTCGGAAGCCGAAAATTCGGTGAGGCGCAAACACGCCTTTGTATACCATCCTTCGACGGCCGATACGGTGAAGTCTACATATTCAAAACACCCCATCACCCCGATTTTAAAAATGACTCTGCTGAGTTAATGACGAAAGTTGCCGCAGCGACATCGGCCGCGCCTACATTCTTTCGACCATTAGAAGACCGCGGCTATGCGTTTGTTGACGGAGGGGTCTGGGCAAACAACCCGATTATGGTAGCGTTGGTTGACGCTTTATCGTGCTTTTCTGTGAGACGTGAGCAAATTCGCATTTTGAGTTTGGGCTGCGGGGATGACCAATATTTGGTCGGAAAATCGAAGATTAAAGGTGGGCTATGGGCTTGGCATGATATCATATATGCCGCCATGCGTCTCCAGTCTCTCAACGCTCTTGGTCAGGCTGGACTTCTGATTGGCAGAGATAAGATTATCAGAGTTGATACGCCTATGCCTGCCAAGAAAATCCGTCTCGACGATTGGAGTGGTGCGGTGACCGTGCTGCCAGATGCTGCAAGAGCAGCCCTCGGCAAGTTTGGAGAGACAGTGGCATCGTCATTTCTGATGGAGCCCGCGGTCCCGTATCGACCAGTTGCACACGTGATCTCTTAATGGGCCAGTTCAGTCTCCATGTTGATACATCAAGAAGCATTTCTTGATGCTTGATCTCCAAAAATCCTCAACTGTTGACCTTGCGTGAGTTCCCTTGACAATCGCGCAATTTCCGGCCAGCTTTGTACGAGGCCATTGTAGGAGCGGGCTTCATCGGCGCGGTTCTTGCGCTCGCAGACAGTGTAGAGCCGATATGCTAATTCACGGGCTGTCTCCGCGAGACCTCCGAGTTGCCGAACCAGCGTTGCGGCGGCGGATTCGCCGCCAGATTCAAGAGCGTGGACCAGGTAGTGGACCGCCTCCCACACGGTTAACCGTGCGTCGCTGGTTGGATCCCAATCGCCAGCCATCTCATTAGGACGTAGCAGCCGTACCTTGCCCCCACTGGAGGCGAGAATACCGGCTTCAACGATGCCGTCAATGCTGGTATTTTTCGCCTTGGAAAGGGTCTCCGCCACGCCGTACTCGCCCTCGCCAAAGCCCTGCTGCTCGAACCACGCCAGTGCCCACCGCGTGTCGGCGTCGAATTCGCCCTCCTGCTCGGCAAGGACCTCGTCGAGTGTCTGATTAATTAACGCCAAGGCGTCGCCTACGGATACGGGATTGCCCTGTGCGTCGAGTACTCTTGCGTATCGGGTGAACACAGCCATACCGGGTCCGATAGCGGCCTGCGCGAGATCGACCGGCGCAATGTTGCCGGATTGGAGTGCGGCTAGAGCACCGGGAAGTTCATTTCTCAAAGCGGCGACGAACTCGCGTCGGGTGGCTAGCGACGCGCTCTCGGGACGCTTACGGCAGACCAAGACGATGCTGGACGCGAGCGCATTCGTGCCCATTCCGACCATCCGCCGACCCAACTCGGTACGCATCGGCCAGGTGCCGGTTACGGAGAAGCCTGACTTAATTACCGCGTCCAGGAAAGTCTCCCAGCCGGTGCTGGAAGTCCCGGCTTCACCTTTGGTCTCGGACTGCTTGAAAGCGTAGTAGATGGTGACTGGAAAGGCCGGACGCGACCGCTCGGCAATGCGGCGCATTGCTTCCGTCATCCCGGCGAGATAAAATTTCTCTGCCTCTTCCTTGTTCCCATGCCGGTATGGGGTAGCGACCAATTCTTCGGCTTTCGGTACAGCGAGCGTGGCGAACAGGTCGGGATAGATTGAGCGTACCGCGCGGCGCAACCAGACGTAAAAGAAGTCGGAGAGATCGGCGTAACCAACATTGTCGTAATAGGGTGGGTCAGTGGAAAAAACTCTTGCAAGCGCAACGCCATGCGATTGGGCGTCGATTTGTGCCGCGCTACCGGGAACTGTTGGCGCGACTGAAGACAGACCGGAAGTGATCGACACAATGCCACCGTCAAAGTTGCCACTTGAATCTGAGAGTGGATTGCTTTCCCCGAAATCCCACACCATCGGGATGGCTTGTCTACCGAATGTATTGCGGGCATGCTCACGGAGTGTTGCCCAAGCGCACACCGTTGAGTTCCGATCTGAAACTTTATCCACGGCGAATGCCAAATACACACCCACCGCCTCCGCGTAAGCCGTTGCGCGGTCACCCCCGTCACGCAGGGGAATATCATTATCCGGGGCTGCGGGTGTCATCACCCTTCTAGAATTTTCAGGGAGCGACGCGTCCCCGTAATCGCGTTTAACGCGCTCCATTGCCCTCGCGACGAGGTCGGAGAAGGTGGTCAGAGCTACGAGTTGGCGGGGGGTAAATAGATCGCGCCATTTTTTCATACCGTACTGCTGAACGCGAAAACCCAGTGCCCGTTCAGGAAGGTCAGTTTCAGGGGTGTTCTCCGGCGCAGCGCTCAAGGCTATTGCTTCGTGATCTTCAGTCGGTGCGATGTAAACCCGGCCGCGGTCGCCCTCCGCGACTATCGCCATCAGTTTTTCACCCATTCGACCTTGCTTGGCTTCGGTCCTCAGATAATCGAATGGCATTGGAGTCCCTGACATCAGACAAAGAAAAGAGCTACCGCTTCCTCCTGATTTGGTGCCCCGCTTTGTCGATTCCGCATCGTTTGGAATCCCCACATTAACCGTAAATCGATATCCCTGTCCTTCGATTGCCGGTTCGACATACGCCTCCTTCCCCATCTTCGTCGACAACATGAAGGTCGTAGCTAGCGGAACATCCACATCGGCGAATGCCGGGTTTGGACTCTTCACGGTGCGCGCCCACAGCCACGCGATCACTGTCAACTTCCGGCCCTCATACTGTTTGAGGTCAGGCCGTTCCCGGACCATCTCCGCAGTGACTTCGATCTTGGGATAGAGATGCCCGATGCGCTTCTCAGCCTCCTCGCGCATCCACCGGCCGTAATAGCGTACGTCCTCTGCGAGGCCCTGAGCGCCAGACCACAATCCTGGGAGCGCGGACGTCCCGTCCGCATGCCTCTTTCTTACTCCGTCAAGCTCCGTCCCGTCCGCATGATCCTCTGGAACTCCCGCAAGTTCCGCTCCTTCCACATTCCTTGCCGCGCTGCTCCAGGGCCATTCGTTTGCCTTCTCGGCAAGTCCCGCTTTCACGGGATTCTGCTCAATGTAGTCTACCACAGTTGATAGATGATTTTCATCGCGGATATAACGGTCGAAGTAGTCCTCTTCCCAGACCTGGCCGCTCCGGCCAAGTATTTTGTTAACTTGCTTGGCTGTAAACGATTTCCACGAATGAACGACGGCCTCAAGTGGAAAGCCGGGAGTCGTTTCGATCAGCGCATGCACGTGATTGGGCATGATGACCCACGACAGCAAGCGGTAGCGTACGCCGTCAAAGTGAAGTAGGGCGTCTTCGACTTGAACCGCTATCCGCTCATCTCTTAGCCAGCAGGCTCCATGTCCCTGTCCAGCGTATCGTTCAATTCTCTCACGCAACTCCGCGCATCTGGGATCGCTCGTGGCCTCCCTGCCTTTGAGCGCCAATTCGCTCTTCCATGCGGCAATGACATCTGCCGGGACTGAATCAGCAAGGCGAAACGTGATGGACTGAATGATGTCAGGTTGATCCAGATGGGGAAGATATCCGCGGCTGTGCCAGGCCTTGTGCGGGCGGGACGCCCGCGCTCCCAGCAAGGGCTTTTTCGAATGGGATGTACCTGTGCCGAGATACTTGGCCCGGGCTTCCGGGTTGACGGGTGGCCTGCCGGCGAATCTGGGCGGTATTTCGATCATGGCCTTATTGATGAGCACAGCCACAGGGTTGAGGTCGCTGGCATGGGCTTCGAGCCCCAGCCGCTGGGCTTCCAGCGGCAGTGCGCCGCCCCCGGCGAAGGGGTCGTGAAAAGCCGGAAGCTTGTCCGGGTTGAACAGCTCGGTGGCGCGCGGATGTTCCGTATTTTCGGCGCAGGTACGACGCCAGGACTTGCGGATTTCCGCTCGCGCCTTTTCAAGCACCTGCTCGTTTGTTGTGTTCTTCCAAATCACCAAATCCTTGATGATGTCGAATAGGCGCTCACGTTCCTCTTTCTGATCTGCTTGAGTGGGAAACTCCTCAGGCCACGCTGACGGATCGTCCACCATCTGAGCGAATATAACAGCCCGCGCTGCCGCCAGCGGGCGCCGCGCCCACCAGAGGTGGAGGGTACTGGGGTGCCCATGGCGGATCGACTTTTCACGAGCCGACGCGGCATTAATCGCGTCAAGGGGAAGGGCGACTTCGATGAGTTTTTTTCGGTGGGTATTCATTTAGCGCTCGAACTCCGCAGAAGAGAAATATTCAAAGGGGTTCCGCATCGGATGAGTTTGATTTCGTATTCTTTCCTCCGAAACGAGATTCGAGACTTTCTGAGCTTATCCCTTTGCGTAATATGCAAACGGCCTCCATAGGCCCCAACCGGAAGGAAATGCGTCTTGTGTTCGTCCGGAATCCGAGCTTCGGCGACGCCGGATCCAGCCTGTAGCTGGGTTGCCATTTCTGTTGCATCCGGGCTGCCACGTTTTAATTCCAGCGGTACAACCCAGTTGCCCCCACCATTGCAGTCGCAACTGATGAACAGAAAATCGCAATGTGTCTTATCCTTCAGGTCGAAATAAGGGTGATCCAAATCCATAACCAGATGCGGCGACGGGGCGTTTTTCAACGGAACCTTGCAACCCTCTTTCGAGCATCTCTTAACGATGGTCCCTTCAGGAAGTCCATTTTTCAGCTGTTCGACTAAGCCACACATTACTCGGTACTACCTGCAATACGGTTACCGATCGTCGCCCAATCATTGTAGAGTTGTCGGCCAACTTCGCTGAAATCACTCTCAAGCCCACCTGCATCAGGATCGAATCGAATTTCTTCGACGACCGATCCCTTCGGGCGGCGCTTCTGCTTGAACAACCATGCCCCCACCTGCTCGGGACGAAGGGCAAATTCGCCGTGGGGCATCTCCTTTCGACGGGACTCGGGAAGTTCGGAGCGTCGCACGATGTTGGCGAGTTCCTCCAAAACCCACTCGCTGTGCGTCGTGACGATTACATTGACGCCCGCCTTAACAAGCGCGGCGATCTGACGGGTAAATTCGACCTGCATGGCAGGGTGCAGGTGTGACTCGGGTTCTTCGATAATGAGCGTGCAGCCGGGGCTGACCAGATGGCGAAGAAACATCACTACCGGTGCGATTTCCGATACCATGGAAGAGGCATTCATCAACGGCATCGGATGTTTCCATCCCGATGGCTGGTAGGTGAAGTGCGGGTAGCTGATCAACTCCGATCTTTCGACCTGAATCGATCCGCCGAGAATCAGATCTTCAATTCGCGCACCCAGATGTTTCCTGGACGTGCTTTGACGAATTGCCGCGCTGGGCAATACGAGCAAGTTTTGCAGAAAATCACCCAAAACACCCGACAGCATTGGAGTTTCTTCATTGGGACGCAGACCGGCAGTTGTAGCGTTCTGGATCAACGCACTCACCACCACCTGATGGCTATTCATCACGCCGGTTCGATCGGCGGGGAGATAGAATGCCGCGCGATAAAGGGAACCTACAAGGTGCGGAAGAGCGAGTCCAAGCAAATGATTGATTGGCCCCAAGGCTTGTCGATACGAATCCTGGCCCATTTGATCAGCTCTCAAGAACGTATTCTTCAGGCGGTCGTAGTACTCAACGAACTCTTTCCTATCGTCGAGTTTAACCCTCAGTTGTTCCACATTAGGCATCGCCGTCACGAATTCTGGTGCATTGGACTTCAGAATCAGTTCGTGTTCAAACGATGCCGAATCCCTTGAAGTAGATTTCCGTAATACAATCCGCGCACATCGCCTGTTCCCTTTCCGGATAAGTGCGCTGGCACTGTCGATCCCAAAGCACCTTTCGATTTCACTGTGGAGTTGATCGTTCTGTAACTCAAACATTGAGCAAATTGCCTTGACAATAGGGATGGGAAGAACAGCTTCTTTTTCGCTCCGGATATCTCCTATCCCGTTCGTCACTTGCTTCAGAAATTCGTTAAGCGCGTTGAGAGTTTCCCTGTCTACAAAGCTTGGACCGAGATTAAGAAGCCTCTCATAGTTCAAGAAGAACCGCGAAGTGGTCGATCTACCCGTAAAATACACATGCAGCGCATAGATCAACGTTGCCAGATAAGATTTCCCAGTATTGCTCGGTCCAATGAATACCGTCAACGGGCGCAGATCGATTTTGGCATTGACGATCGGTCCGAAATCAGCGACTTCGAGTTCAAGCGAGTCTCGTATGGTTGAATCTTCCATAACTTCCATCTCCGGTCTGACGACTCACGAGGGCGCTTCTTACGGCCGTTACATTGGGAATCAATTCTCAACCCACTCCAATCGCACTTTCAGGTTGTTCAGCCGATTCCAGGGGAGGTGCCATACATGCAGGAGGCTTCCGACGACGATGCCGGGCGCTATGCTCTGCTTATTGGCAATGCAGCGTACCTCCGCCATCGCGAATGCGCCTTCGGCGCCGCTACCGGCTACGCTTCCCTGGCCCCGGCTTGTCGGATCTGGTGCAACTGATAGTCCTTCTCAATATCCAACCAGATATCCGCATCGACCCCCAGCACCCTTTCGAACTGAAGCGCCGTCTTCGGCTCTATGGGGGCTTTCCCCGAGATTATCTCGCCGATGAGTTTCGCCGAGCGATCGCATCGTCTTGCGAACTCCGCGCGCGAAATATCCTGGGCCGAAAGTCTTTCCGCCAGGACCCAACCAGGGGGAACCGCATAGTCGGGGCGGTACTGGTTCGTCGCCATCACTTCGTCTCCGCCTGCGAGGATAGCAAGCCTGTGTCAGGCAGGCTATCCTCATCGTCAATTCAGATCTTGCTTCGATCTCTCCTCAGGATATATCAGATGAACTAAGACGGAAAAAATCTTCGACTCGGACGCGTAGATCGCGAAACCCGTGACTCAGTTCGTCAGACGCATGGAGACCAACGCGTTCGTTGATGGGTTTGCCTCGGCGCGGGTACTAAGAGATCGGTGAGCTCGATGCGCGCATTGTGAATGCCGTCATTGGCACGCTGCCAGAAGTCTCGAATTTGCGGTTAACACTTCTATGCCTCCCGTCCTGAAGTCGCCGTCGTTCGTAATCAGTTTCCAGCCATTGTGACGACAGGTTTCAGCCAGCAATCCGTCATTGAAATCAGTCACTCCCGCTGTAAAATCTGCCAGCACCTGCTTGATATTGGCCGTGGCAAACGGATGATCGTGGCGCACACAGAGCTTGAGCATGGACGTTGCAAAGGATGCCGCACCTTTGCCGACCCCGCTGAAGGCCGCCGATTTGCGAAATGTCTTGAAATCGGGATACCGGGTCAGGTGTAGAACCTTCCATTCAATGCGACAATAGGTATTCAAGTACTCACTTAAGACCAAAGCGTCCATGATCAACCGCGAACCTACGGATCGAATGGACTTTAATCCGTTACTATATTTCTGGGTGAACGTGCTCCTGTACCCCGATGGCGGTGGATACAAATAGAGCCAAACGTTCGCATCAAGCAAGAACGTCTCGCCTCTGCTAAACGGATATGCAGCCAAGTCATACGCCTTATTCTTCTTCATCGCCTAGTTCCTCACGCCACACGCGATCGAAATCATCGGGGGTTTTAAAGTACACTTTTGCATTTTCAATTACACGTTCCAGCATCTCCCGGTCGTCATCTGCCAAATCGCGAAACGAGAGCAACGCACGGATGCTTTCCTCGGGTAACTCGCCGTAAAGCTGACCCACTGCCGCGTTGAGAAAAGCCGAGATGAGAATCTCTATCCGTTCGAAGGATAGAACCACCGGCGACTCCGCCTTCAAGAGTGGAGCAATCTTGTCGTACAGACGTTGGCCGTCGCTGGTAGATACGCACAGGGGACCACCAATGATGTCAAATACTCGAACTGTAATTTCTCGCGTCATGCTTGTCCTCTTTCCAAATTCAATACGGACTGTCGGCTTTTTTTTCACTCTCCAGGAAATATATACTCTCATCAGCAGTGTTGATTTCAATGGTTACGGCAGTCCCGGGAAAGTCAACCGCCATATTCGCGAAAGTTTCCGTGCCACGGCTTAGTTCATAAAATGCGAAACGGGAGGCAATCTGAATCTTACCGTCATTCAGACGAGCGAATTTCTGTAGAAACTCAAGGCCTAACCCACCGGGATACGGCCCACTTTTCGTGGTGTGATATGGCTCAAGTGCCCATTTGAGGGCTGGAAGCGAGTTGATACGAGGAGTATTGAAATACCGACGAACATTCTCTCGAATTCCGATACCGGCATCTGCAACCGTAAAATCAAGCCGATTCTCTTGCGGGAAAAACTGGCCACAGACGAAGACACCAAGATTTGATTCGGAATGGAATACGGCATTCTGATACACTTCAAAAACCTTCTTCTTGAAGATCCTGCTTGCGCCATCGGACATTCTGGGGATGCCTCTTCCGGTAAGTTGCCAATGGATATACTCTTCGAACTCACCCTCATCACTCAGGCGCAGCCGGCGAAACGGCATGGTTGTATTATTGTTGTCATCCAGTGATTTGTACCAATAATGAGTTAGGAACAGATTCTTACGAAGTATAGTCTCGACCGGACCCGGGATATCGACGATGCGAATGGTATTGAAACCGTCAGCGACCTTAGAAAGAATCGCGCCAAGTGGCGCCGCCATGTTGGCGTCGAAAAAATCCAACCTTGACATGTTGAGTTGCAGTTGATCCGAATAGAGACCCTGAGCAGCTTTGGCGAGTTTGGCGAGCGTTTCCCACCCCTCACGTGTACTGTGCACGGTCGGAAGATAGTAGATCATCGCAATCCCTGTGATTGACGGGACTTATACTCAGATGCTGCGGATAAAAAAACACAGGAGCGTATCCTGAAGTGTTACCATTACCCCTGGACACGCCGGACGAAGCAGAAGGGATAGCAAGAAGTGAAGAGAAACCGAACTCGGAAGATCTGCTCTCTGCTGGCGCAAGGCAAATGCTGCATGCCGCCTTGGAGATTGAAGTGAAAGCTGCATCGAGAACATTGAGGGCAAGATCGAAGATCTGGTACACGGACAAGCGGTCAGAAATGGTAACGATTTATCCGAAGTCCGTCAAGGATGACCTCTCTACCAAAGAAGAATTCGGGCCGGACATTCCAGACAATATAGACACGTCACAATCTACTTTTGTGAGGCGATTTCCCTTCCGTCAGGTCGGCTTCCCAGCCCGTTCGATCAAGTCATTCAGCTTGTAATTCACGCTTGTCACTGAGAAATCCGGTTCCCTTTGAAAAGGCCTACGCAGGTAGTGCACGCGATGCTCACCGCCATCCAGGAACTCGACGATGGCGAGGATGAAATCGTCCGGTTTGTTCAGCGCCGTAAGGATCTCATTCTTCGTCACCGTAATCGTATCTCCACCGGACTGGCGGCCCTTCACTTCGATGAAACGCAACTTTCCCGTACCGGGAACACGGCTCTCAATGTCATAACCGAGATGTTCGGTCTCCCGGTCGACGGGCTCGAATCCGAGGCCGCGTTCCACTTCCATGATGATGGCGCGAGCCTTTGCCGCCGACTTCTGGGTGTCCACGATGTGCCGTGGCGTGGAGGCTCCGGTCATGGCTGCCAGGAGTCCCATGGGTACGACGACAAGGCCGCCGACGATGGCGGGCGGCAGCGCTGAGATCCGCTCCTCCCGGTCGAGTTGGTTCGTGCGCTGATGGAGCCGCTCCTGCAGATCGTCTGCGCGCCGTTGGGCCTCGCGGGAGTTGAGCTTTGCCCCGGCCTTTCCTGCTTCCTCCTGGAGCTTGAGTTCCTCGGCGCGGTGGTCCCAATACGCCATTTCCTTGGTCAGGCGCTCCTTAACCGCGGCACGGGTTTTCGCAACCAGAGCGAGGCGCCGGTCGCGAACCTCTCCAAGGTGTTCCGGCACGATGTTGGCGATGGCCTCCTCCCGCGCCTGCTGCTCCAGCTTTCGGGTGATCCATCCGCACTCCGGGCGGTCAAGGATGTCGACCACTTTGGGTTCGTAATCCGCCAGCGGCCGGTAGTCAAGGTACGGCGCGTAGTCGAGACGGCGTTTCACGCCGGCTGCATCGATCTCGACATAGAGCGTCCGGCGTGAGATGACACGACCCTCGCCACTGGCCAAAACACTTCCGTCCTTTATCGCATGCTCCAGCGAGAAGATCACACGCGTTTCCAGGCCCGGGTCCCGCTCGTCCACGAGCACGGCGCCGCGCTGCAGGAGGTCGCGGTGGCGTTCCAATGTGAGATCGAGAACGGCATCGAGCAAGGCGTGTCCCGGGCACACGAAGGCAGCGGGCGTTTGCCCGTGCGGCGCCAGGTGTGTCTTGTCGAACGCAATGCGTTCGTAGCGCGCAAGCACCGGTTCTCCGACGCCGATCTGCCGGTCGCGGTTGCGCACAGGCGCCGGGACGTGTGTAATTTCGTATCTGCCCGTTTCGCGCCGCCGCACCGAACCCCCCAGGCGACGGATCGCTTCGAGGAAGAACGACTCGATATAATGCGGTTGCAATCGCCGGGCTTCGGCGCGCTCCATTTCCTCCCGTACTCGTGCGACACGAGTGGAATCCATCGCATCTTGCGCGAGGGCCTGTTCCTCAATCAGGGACTGCAGGTGCGGCTGGTCCACGGCTTCGCTTACCGCCTCGGAGAGTCGCGCGCGCACTTCGGGCTGCTCGCCGTAACGGATCGCCTCGATTAGCAGATCGCGGAGCGGCCGGCCATCGAACTGAAGCCTGCCGAGCACGTCGAAAACCTGGCCGCCGAGCGAGCTTCGGGCCTGCTCGAGCTTGTCCAGCAGGGTGCGGTACACGTCGCCCTCCCGGGTCTCTTCCGCCACCAGGTTCCACAGATGACATACCTCGGTCTGGCCGATGCGGTGGATGCGCCCGAAGCGCTGTTCGATGCGGTTCGGGTTCCACGGCAGGTCGTAGTTCACCATCAGATGGGCGCGCTGAAGGTTGATGCCCTCCCCGGCCGCGTCAGTAGCGAGCAGCACCTGCACCAGCGGATCGTGGAGGAACGACTCCTGGGCCTTGCGGCGATCCTCCCGCCCCATGCTCCCGTGAATCGTGACGATGCCAGAGGGCCGGCCGAGCAGCGTTGCGATACGCCGTTGGAGGTAGTTGAGGGTGTCCCTGTGCTCGGTGAAAAGGACCAGCTTCTGGCTGGGTGACGGGACGGGCGGCGGGATGGCGCCGCTGCCGTAGGGTTCGCCCTTTTCGCCACCCCTGGCGCCCAGGCCGGCTGGCGTAAAGATTTCTGCCAGCAGGTTCGAGAGTTCGCGCCACTTCGTGTCTTTGCCGCTCTTTAGAATCTCCGCGGCAAGGCCCTCAAGCCATTTGAGTGAAGCAATCTCCGCATTGAGTTCCGCGATCGTACTGGCCGCTGTTGCCTCATCCAGCACCGCGGCCTCTGCGGCTTCGACCTCCTCGTAAGGGGCGTCGTCCAAGTCTTCCACGTCCTCGGCATCGAATAATGGACCGGTCTGCTGGATCGTTTCCGGTTGCCTGGCGCCGCGTTGCAGCAGGCTCAGTTCGCGAAGGCGGCTTTCCAGGCGCTCGCGCCGCCGCCTCAGCGACTGGTGGATCGCCTCGGGTGATGACGCGAGGCGCCGTTGCAGGATGGTGAGCGCAAAACCGACGGTGCCCGCGCGGGTGTCGCTTTGCAGCGCCTCGGCGCGATTGAACTCTTCGCGGACGTATTCGGTCACTTCCCTGTACAGCCGAGCTTCGGCGTCGGTGAGCCTGTATGGCACCGAATACGCGATGCGCTCCGGGAACAGCGGCCGGCCGTCGAACTTTAACAGGTTTTCCTTCACCATGCGGCGCATCAGATCCGAAACATCCACCTGATGAACGCCATCCCTGAAACGTCCCTCGAAGCGGTCGCCATCCAGCAGGGCGAGGAAGAGTTGAAAGTCCGCCTCCTTGCCGTTGTGCGGCGTCGCCGTCATCAACAGAAAGTGACGGGTGAGGTTCGACAGGAGTTGCCCCAGGCGGTAGCGTTTGGTGTACCGCACCTCGCCGCCAAAGAAGGTCGCCGACATTTTGTGCGCTTCGTCGCAGACCACCATATCGTAGCGGCAGTCCGGAGCGCTCAGTTTGGCCTGGAGGTCCTCGTTGCGGGCGAGTTTGTCCAGCCGGGCGATGGCGAGATCGTTTTCGAGGAACCAATTGCCCGTACGGGCGGCGTCGAGTTTGTCGTTCGTCAGAATATCGAAAGGGAGGTTGAAACGCCGGTAGAGTTCATCCTGCCATTGCTCGGCGAGGCTGCCGGGACATACCACAAGACACCGCCTGAGATCGCCGCGTGCGACGAGTTCCTTCATCAACAGTCCGGCCATGATTGTTTTTCCCGCGCCGGGATCGTCCGCCAGCAGGAAGCGAAGAGGCTGGCGAGGCAGCATGGCCTCGTACACCGCAGTGATCTGGTGCGGTAGTGGTTCAACAAGCGATGTGTGTACGGCAAGGACGGGATCGAATAGATGGGCCAGACGGATGCGGTAGGCCTCAGACACGAGACGGAACAGCGCGCCGTCGCCATCGAAACTCCAGGGGCGGCCCTGCTCGACGATTTCGATGCGCGCCTCGTCGTGCCGGTAGAGAATCTCCTCGGCGACCCGTCCGGAGGCCGGGCGGTAGATCAGGGTAAGTGCCCCGGAACCGTGCCATTGCACGTTCACAACGGTCACGACACCGTCAGGAACGATGCCACGGACCGTCGCGTCGGGTTGGAGATCCTCGAGTTTCATTGGATATTTGTTTCGTGATTAGGACGGAGAATGGTACAACCCGTCAGTTTCGCTGGATTGCACAGGCTGCTGCGCGACGCCATAACGCCAAGGCCTTGCGCCATATGTGTCGAGGGCAGGATGCCCTCGGTCCCAGGAACGGCGCTTTCGCGTTCGAGACTCTGGCTGGCATCGCGAACTAAACCTTAAAGGCATACTGCCCCCGTTCAGTACCTGATCCACCAGTATCCGGACCGAGGGCATCCTGCCCTCGAATAGCAGGTGACCAATCAATACCCGCATCGTGGGCATCTTCCCCTCGACCAGAATTTGATCCATCAATCCCGGGAACACCGATCGTAGCAACTGCTCCATTCCCAGTCTTCCGGATTGGTGCACAACCCCGCTTTTACCGGGTTCAAATGGATATAATTTACAATCGCTTCGAAGTGATCGTCGTCGCGAACGAACCGGTCGAAATAGTCCTCATGCCAGAACTTTCCATTCCGCTCCAGCATCTTGTTCGCCTGTTTGGCCGTGTAAGATTTCCAGGAGTGCGCAATACCGGACAGGGAGTGATCGTCCAGTGGTATGACCAGTACATGGACATGATTGGGCATGACGACCCACGCATGCAGATTATACAGGACACCATCGAAGTATTGCAGGGAATCGCGCACAAGGGCAGCGATCTCGGGACGCCGCAACCAGCACGCACCATGGCCCTGATCCAGCGCCTCCTCAATCCGACGACGTTTGTGGTGCTCCGCTTCCGGCAGTCCCTTCAGTTCGCGCTCCCATTGTTGGAGCAGGTGTTGCGGCAGGCTGTCCCCCAATCTGAAACAGACGTGTTGGGGAACTTCCCCGGCTTCAAAGTGCGGAAGATGGGTGCGGTGGTATCGGCTCGACGGTGCCACACCGGATGTTGAAGCCTTGGGATTGAGGGTATCTTGCCCTCGGTCAGTAAATGATCCACCGGTGTCCGGATCGAGGGCATCCTGCCCTCGAATAGGAGGTGACCGATCAATACCCGCATCAAGAGCATCTTGCCCTCTGCTTGGACTGGACTTCATAAATCCTCAATTACCGCAACTGACGCGTTACATTACATGCGAAACCAGATCGGAGATGGCGGCGCAACACCGGAAAAGGGAGGCTTGGGACCGAAGGCATCCTGCCCCGCTCAGTACCTGATCCACCAGTATCCGGACCGAGGGCCTACTGCTTCCATTGCATCAGAAACCATATCAGAAATGACGGCGCGAATACCTCGCCCATTAGCCGTCGAGGGCAGGATGCCCTCGGTCCCAGGGGAAACCTTCGTCCCAGAGAACCCCCGGCCCCGTCGACCCCATCGCCGCTACGCCCAGGCCTCGCATCCGTGGAAGGGCATGTTCTTTCCTTCGACGTACTTCGGCCGCGCCGCGTAGAGGTTTCCCACCTCGGGAATCACCGCCCCCCGGCACAGGATAGACGGATGCTTTTGCCGTGTCACCCGGGTGCTGGTGGGAATATAGCGAAGCGTGAGCCCCACCCGCCACGTATCCGACGTATTGCTGTTGGAGCCGTGGATGATATTGGGGTGGTGGATTGAAATGTCTCCCGCCTTGAGTTCCAGGTCCGCGGCGTCGGCCTCGTCAATCTGATCGGGACGCATCCCGATGCCGAGGACGTACTTGTCCGGATCCAGGTCCACCATTTCCGAGCGCTTCAACAGGCGCCGGGTGTGCGACCCCGGCACGACGCGCATACATCCGTTCTCCACGGTGGAGTCGTTGCCCGCGACCCACAGAGTGGTGACCTCCATCGGCTCCAGGGGCCAGTAGGATCCATCCTGGTGCCACCGCACGGCCTGCCCGGTTTCTGGCTTCTTGGCGATATAGTGCGCGCCGAACATGGCGACGTTTGGCCCGATGAACTGCGCCGCAATGTCCACCAGCCGGTCGTCGCAGACCAGGCGGTGCATGAACGGATCGTCCACAAGTAGCTGGTGGTGCAATCGCTCGGGGCGCGTGTCCGGATGCCTTTTGACCAGCCATTGCACGTGCTCGACCGTTTCGGCCGCCAGACCCGCGTCAATGGCCCCGCGCGCGATGCAGAAGCCCTTCTCATCATATTCCTGCTGCAGATTGGATTTCATTTACGTTCTCCTGTTATCATAGTATTTCCCTGAAATCGTGACGCGAAGAGTCACCCTGGCGACTCGCCCTGACGTTTAGCTGCGTGTATAGTCACTTCACAATGCTGCCTCGCGGCAGTAAGACCGTCTCCAGGTCCGGAAGGTTAACCACGACCCTGCCGCCAGCCTTTCGGATTCCCCTACAGATCGAAAACATGCGGGACTCATGTGCCACATGCGACCTACGCCCCAACCATGATTAAAATCCCTTATAATGTCAATCGGTATCCTGACACATACCCGCGATCCGCACAGCTCCGCGGATTTCGTTATTCTGCCACCTGACCTCACGCTGGAAAAAATCAGCCTTCTGCTACGCCGTAGAACTTTTCGGTCAATTTCGTCGTCTTACAAGCAGACGCGTTAAGAAATCCCCGATTATTTGCACCGGAGGACAGATGACGGACGCCGAGTTGATCAGGCGTTTCCACGACGGTGAGTCGCATGCCTTCAATGGTCTGGCAGGGCGCTGGCATCGCAGGCTATACAACTTCATCCTGCGACAGGTCGGAGACCGCGAGGATGCGCATGACCTGTGCCAGAAGGTCCTGATCAAAGCCCACCGAAATCTCCGCCGGCTGCAGGATCCCGAAAAGTTCTCCACCTGGATCTACCAGATCGCGGTCAATACGTGTCGGGACGAGTTGAGGCGGCGGCGGCGTCATCCCACGATCTCGCTGGAAAGCCTGGAACAAGGAACCGATGGGCGGCCAGACGGGACGGTGAAGGCTTCGGCACGAGCAGATAAGAGGATTCACGAGTACGAACTTCGCGATCTGCTCAACCGGGCGTTGCAGTGCATTCCCCAGGAACAACGGATTATTGTCGTGATGAAGGAATACCAGCATCTGAAATTCACTGAAATCGCCGCCATCATGAAGTTGCCGGTCAACACCGTTAAATCCCGGCTTTATTACGGCCTGAACAACCTCAGAAAGCAATTGGATCAATGGAACATCACCCCGGAGACGATCGACTATGAAATGTGATCTGCGCAGAGAGGAACTCATCGGCTATCTATACGACGAAATCGATGCCGAGAAGAAGGCAGGAATTGAATCCCACATCGGGACCTGTCCTTCGTGTACGCAAGTGCTGGAGGATTTGGGGCGGACGAGGAACATGATGCGTGCCTGGCCGGACGAAGACCCGCCTGCGAGCCTGGTCTTCGTGCCGGAACGACTCCCCTGGTGGAGAGGCATCATACCCGACTGGCTGTCCACGGGCAATCGGCGATGGCTGGCGCCTGGGCTGTCATTGACGCTGGCCGGAGTCGTCCTGATTCTGACCGCGTTCAACTTCGAGGCGCGGTACGACGGGCAGGGGGGTGTTTTCGTGAAGCTTCGGCTCCCCATTGGAGCGGAGTCAGAACGGACTGAAGCGGACCGTGAAGCCCCGGTCACACGGGCAGAGTTGATCCAGGTTCAACAGCAATCACTGGCTATGATCCAGGAACTGATCGAAGAGGGACACCAACAACAACGCCTGGAACTCGGTCTTATCCTGGACCAGTTCGCCCTGGATCTGGAATCCCAGCGTCGTCGGGATCTGCTGCTGGTAGGCCAGGGCCTGGAGGAGATCGAGGGATCGACGGAGAGCCGCTTTATGCGGACCGAAGACCTTTTGCATCACCTGTTGGCGGTGACATACGCGCAGGCGGATCCGAACACACGTTCCACCGCTGATTGATTTACAGAGGGAGAATGAACAATGAAAGCCCATCACATTTTCGCCGTTGTAACGGCCTTCTGCATTTTCAATATGGCTTCTGCCAGTGAAGGCGGAATTGACCGGGAGCGAATGCAGCAGGATCTGGAAATCATGGAAGGCATCTTGCAAAGCCTCCACGCTCAGACCACGTCCAGCCTGGCCGGTATCCACCGAGAACCACAGATACGGGGACTGTACTTCGAAAACTACGGAGTGATATTTCATATTGAAGAAAAACGCTCGTCAGGCATGGTTCGAGATGTCGACGTGAGGAGATTACTTGAAAAGCGCGTTGGCGTCCAGGAACGGCTGGTGGAGTTCCTGGGAACGTACGCGGATGGGATCCGCCAGTTAAAGGACGAAGACCGAATCACGATCCTGATCCATCAACAACCTCGTTCCCGCGCCCTGATAGCGGCTACAGACAAACGACTCCAGGCCGAGTTGTCGAAACAGGTTTACTCAGAGGTGACGGCTAAAAAAAGTGACATCGTGGCATACCGCCGCGAGCGCATCGCCGAGGCGGAATTCAGGAGACGGATTGTCTCTCGCGACCGCGCGCCGGATGCGTCCATGATGAAAAAGATTGGTGTCATGGCCACAATCCTGGACAAGGCGTTGAAGCAGCCCGAACCTCCTGTCCCGAAATTAGACGCGACTCTGGGTATATACCAGAAGGGGTTAGGGGCGCTCTTCTTTGTGAACGCGAAAAGCGCGAATCGTTTGAAATTACCGTACAGCCTAACGTGGCCGCCGCCGAGTTTAAGGAAGGCTCCCAAGACAGCAAGGGTTCGCATTCGAGCGGGCAAAGCAGTCAAGGCAGGAAATCCTTTACAGAAGCGGTTCAAGTTCAAGGAAGAGTTGGTTGAGGTCGTGGGAGACTACGGTTATACCCTGCGCACCCTCAAGCCTGAGGAATACATCGTGGTGGAGGTGCGCTTTCCGCGGAGACCGGGGAGGAGATCGTCCGGAGAGCGGGGGCTATTGCTGACGGTTAAGAAGAAGAATGTAGATGCGTACAGCCGAGGGGACCTTGACCTGGCAGCGTTTCGCCAGAAGGTGGATATTCGGGAATATTAGGGCTGCCTTCGAATCATCGCCGGCCTGACCACCGATCCGGCCTCGATCCGACGCTGTCTGAAGGGGTCAGAGCTCTCGCGAGGACCCCGCCCAGTGCGCCGCCCGAGTTTCTTCTAAATGGCACCCTGTGACGGACGTACCAAGGGTTACGCCTTGAATGGCCTCCACGAATAATGGTTTGCTCTCGATGCGTGAGGACAGGGAACCAAACCTATTGGGAGACCAACCGGAGTTCGGGCAGTCGATCATAAGATAGCTTGCCCGAACTTGGCGTGCGCAAATTGCCTTGACAGAGACTCCAAAAAGGGCCCTTATTAAACCTGAACTTGGGGAACCTTCGCCTACCTGTTAGCGTCGGACGGGTAGGAGCACAACAATTGACAATATCTCTCCGTGCGAGGAGCCAAGCATATCTGTGTTCGTAACTGGATTGGGCGCCCCAGTCGACTTTATCAGTCGGATCTGTGTTTTGTACAGAACAGGAATCTTGACTTGGAGCAACTCATTAACACCTTCAACTGAATCGCCCAGTGATTCATGCAGCTCTAACCGCCAACCATCGCACGATCTTCATCTCGCTCACACACAATGAAGAGATACCCCAAGGCACCAGTATCCGAGGTTATCTTTGGCGTGACCTTTTCGGGGGAACGCCTAACCATAAGGGACCTCTTTGACGCCCAGCAAGCCCTATCGGGCGAATACCCGAGAGTGGAAATCCGTCCCCCCCTTGTCGACGAAACGATGTCTGGATTCCAAATCACTCAGGAAGTAAATCCCGAGAATATGGGTCCCGTCCTCATTCGCCTGCGCAGCGACGACGACAATTGGATGTGCCAAATACAGGTGAATAAAGTCTACCTCAACTGGATTCGTCCGGACCATGAACCAGTCGGCAACTATCCTGGTTACACCGCTATATATCGCAAATTCAGGGTAGCCCTCGATGCACTAAGCCTTTCTTCCGCCGATTTCACGACGGATTCAGTCAAATACTACGACCTCAGCTATCATGATCGTATCGAGTGGCAAGAGCACATCGCCAGCCTGAGTGATGCCCACAAAATCATGCGCATCAAGCCGCCGGAAATCAAGACTCCATATGGGCTTAACAATGTGGTCTCACGCTATACCTACAGGTATGATCCTCTGGGCGGATACGGCATTTTTGCGGTGAACACGGCCACTGACGCCAGGGGAAAGCAGGTCCTTCGGATCGAGAGCATCCTTCGTGGTCTCAACCCACATCAGTCGAGTGACGCCTGGTTTGACAAGGCACACATGGTCCAGTACGATCACTTCAGCAGGATTTTCACACCGGAGATTCTTGAACAATGGACCTAGACACAGTCCGAGTACCCTACGTGAAAGAGTCGCCATCAGTGTTTAATGATGACGAGGTGCGCGCATTTAATACACCGGAGGCGACTCCTGTTTCAGGTTTCGGCGAGAAGGTAGGCACCCCCGGCACGTCGGATATTTCCGTTTTTGGCGATGTCAATGACCTTCGTCATGGCCGGTCAGGCGACTGGAAGGAAACTGGGCTTCGAAATTTCGCCTCTCTCGTGTCCAACAGATTCAGCTATCTCGGGGGGTTGCAGAATCTCGAATCAGATTGGGTATCGGGAGGCGCGGTCAAGCCATCCTCCTCCGCGATTTTCCTTTCACAGGCATTGCTTGTCTCCATCAGCAAGTGGGTTATCAGTGAAGAAGTCAGCGTCATTCCGAGGATAGTTATGGGCCCTATCCCAAGTGGAGGAATAATCGTTGAACTTCATGCGGATGACGATAATGCAATCAACGTGACAATAACGAACAATGGACGCGTAGACCTGGAAGTGTTATACGGTGGCAGCTATTTCGAAGTAAACTTATCGAGAAACGAGCTGATCGGCATGGTACCCTCTCAATATGCCTCCATCTCCAGGTAGTGTGATCCCAAATGGTGAGATATTATACAGGTGGTGTCGCAGCGATGCCTTTCCGAAAGACCAGGTGGAGATACCCGGCTCACTGTTTAGTGATATCGAACTCTCCTGTGACTGGGCGAGATTCCGTCCAGATCCTTCGACCTCCTTCCACGTGGTGGAAGGAAGGACACGAGTGATTGAAATCTCGGTTTGTGACGAGATCAAGAATCCTCGCAATCCCAAACGAGAGGGCGAGATAGTTTCGGCCTGGAAGCAGCAAGTCATATACGATCCGAATGAGGATCCTGTTCAGGGTCCAAACGATGCCCACTCCCTGATAAAGGGACGCAAGAAAATGGCAGTCCGCGACGCTATCGTCGTGAATTCCAGATGGTGGGATATTGAGTAGGTGGCTTTGGTCTTTTAGTCCTCCAAGAGTCCTTGGAATGAGTACAGCCCAGGACACACCCCGGGCTATTGTGTTGTGGAAAATAGAACCACCGGTCGTGGATCTCCGATTGTGGAGAGAGGCTGGTGGTTTTTTGATTTGATATCTTCAAAAAGATTTTATCTCCAGGGATTCCTTTCCAACCCGCTGCTTCTTACCCTTCTTTCAAGCTTGTTTTCAGCCCGCAATCTATCAAAAACCAGGCATGAAGTCCGGTGCGGCCTGGAACTCGGTCGCGCCGGGGATGGCTTCGGGCTGAACCGTGTATACCCCGCCGGGAACCACGAAAAACGCGGTGTTCCGGTTGGCCTCAACGCGGGTGTTGAACCGAACCTTACCGTCCTGGCCGCGGATACTCCATGCGCCCGGAGCCAGGCCGGCCAGCAGCAACTGGCAGCTCTCATCGGCCCCCGCGTCCACATGCAGCGCCTGCGTGAGCAGTTTACCGGTCCTGCTCAGGACCACCACCCGGTCAGCCAGCGTGACAACGAAGGCTTCAGGGAGTTCCACAAGATCAACCGGCAGATCCGGCCCCTTATCATCGGACATCGACATGACCGTCAGAAACACATCGTTGCCCTGCTCTTTGGCGGGCGAGAACAGTACGCGATGGCCGTTGGCTTCCGGTCGGTCGGGTTTTGGTGGTGTGAAGAACTGCCCGAACACGCTGTTGGCGTCCTTGCCGCTCAGGACCTGCAGGTTCCGCTCACCCGCCTTTGGCCGTAGCATTCGGAGAGTGACCTTGCCGCCCACCTCAGAGTTGCTGTTTCTCAGGATGACGCCGTCGGCCGTGGTTTCAGGCGGGCTGAGGGTGTTGACCTGCCAGTATTTCCTGAACTCCGGCCTGGCGGTGGTCATGTTGTCCAGGATGATCAGCACCGCAGGGGTCCGGGCGTTGTCGAGGTTGAGGAAGCAGAAGGTCCGCACGTAGTCCACAATCTTCTTGCTGTACGCCGATGTCAGGTTGACCGAGAAGTAGCTGTAGAACGGCCGCTGTGGAGACGGGCCGAAGTCGGCTGAGAGGACGTCCCCGTTGGCGAATGTCGGATCCGTACGTGCCTGTTCCGGCGTGGTCGGGCAGGATTGAATGAAACGGGCGCCTCCGTCGTTGGCGGTATTCCGAAGGAACTGCTCGTCAGGATCGACCGCCAGCATCATGCTGTGCGAAATCGAACGCTTGCAGAAGTTGAAATCGTAGGGCATTCCATAGAAATGGTACTGCCCCAGGTCAGCCGCCTGCAGACCACGGTAGTAAATCTGGAAACTGCCCGCGTCAGCGTGCTGGTGATTGCCGAAGTGATACCCCCCGCCCTTCATTTCCACCACCACGTCGGACACACCTCGGCCCATGTTCCAGCCGGTTCGGGCAACCATTGAACCGAGGATCGGGCCAAAATCGAGGGTGAGCGGCAATGAATTAAAATTCGTCGCCGCCTCCAGGTCCGGGTCGTTCAGCAGCAGCACCAGGATCGGGTCGGAGGGCAGCCCGCCCTGCCGCTCGAAGTCGCGCTTGATGACCGGATCGTTGCTGTATGCGTAACTGAGCAGTGCGGTAGATCCGAGACTTGCGGGCCTGCCGTCGGAAAATCCGTCGCCGTCCCGCAGGGTCTCTTCGTTCGGCAGGCGCATGTAAAGCCAGAACTTGCAGACATCCGCGATGTTGTCATCGAAGACCCGCTCGCCGGCCATGCGGTAAAAGAGCCAGGCGGCGTGCATATCCCAGCCGAACCGGTACGGGCCGTAACTGACGCCCTGGTTGTGGCGCGGGGACTGGTATTCGAACCGGCGCATCGGCGCCAGCTCTTCAAGCATGCGGTAGGAGCAGTAGCGATACGGTACCGGATCCTCGTCGTAGATAGCGATGGCCATGCAGAGCAGATCGCGGTTGACCTGCGCCTCGTTGCCATGGCCGTTGACGATCATCTGCTTGAATGGCGGCCAGCCGATTTCCATGTCGTCGGCGAGGCGCATGAGATCGCCACGGATACTGTCGCGGTCGTCGGGTGTCATCAGTTCGTAGCACCAGTCATAAACCTGTGCGGCCGAGTAGATGGCCTGGCCGATTTCCCGGGTAATGTCGAGCAGATTTCCGAATTCGACCGCGGCGAGATAGTCGCGGATCAACGCCACCGCTTCCTGGCCGCGCGTCTCTTCGCCATTCATCAGGTAAACGAAAGCCCTGGCTACGGCCGCTTTCTCGAGCCCGGAGTTATAGCTGACTTCCGTACCCGGTTCAACTTCAAATGCGACTGGTTCGGCCGCCATTTCCCTGACCTGGGCCCAAAGCGGCGCGTTTTCACCCTTCGTGAGGTTCGCCCGAACCTTCGGCAGCGACTGCTCATTCACCCAGATGCGCGGCCGGGATGCCGGCGGAACGACCGTTGGCCGGTAGGCGGTCACGGCCGCCGGGACTTCCGGAGGCGTGTACGGGCTGACTTCGAGGTAATCGAGGCGTACGCTCTCCGGCAGCCAGATCCGGATCTCCTGCTCCTGTGCGTTGAGATCGAACTTGCCCGTCACCTGCGTACAGCTCTCCGAACGGCTCCACGGCACGAACACCACGCGCTTGGTGGGGCGGCCACCGCCGACAGCGATCATCAGGTGCGGCGAATCATGCTTGCTCCCGGCCTCGCGCATCGCCTCGCTGCCCCTGGCGTCCGTGGCCGCGTGCGTGCGAATCACGTACCGCCCGGCCCTGGAGGCCCGCACCTTGAAAACCAAATCCGGTTCGGTGCCGGGCGACCCCACGTTGGCGGCCAGACCAGCCTTGAGCGAGACGCCTTTCCCACCGGTGAACGAGCCTTGCGCTACGACCTCTGCTCGACCGGGATCGATCCCGGCGGCCTCCGCCTGCATGACAACCGATCCGCTAACGGCAAAAGTCCTGGACGGTGTGGGAGCACTGGTACCTTCTCCGGTTTTCATGACGTGAGTCTCCTCGGCGTATGTTGAGACGGCAATGAAGAGCGTTGCGATGCACAGACGGCGCAACGCTTGCAACAGTCGATGGACTTCCTTGATCATCCTTTTGCTTTTTTCCACTTTCCCGATCGATTCATGAATTCGCCGCAAAATCGGCGTCCAATCCCAATAATGCGTTTAGACTCCTCAGTCGTTTCATCGGGTCTCGCTGCGATGTCTGTACCGAGTTTGTCGAAGCAACCGCGTCTCACCGCCCCCTAACGTCCCCTATTCCCTTGCCCTTTTTCTTGCTTCGCCCAAGAAAAAGAGCGAAAAAGAAGGGCGCCGCTCGGCGCGGGGCCGGTTTTTCCACGAATCTCCCCAGTGGCAGCGACGAGCGATTGTAACCTTCGTACCAATACGACCGAACGGTGCTTCAATGCGGGACGGATCAGCGTGGAAAAACCCCCAGCCCCCAGACCGGACGCGCCGTCGTTGCAACTGTAGGGGCAACCCTTGTGGTTGCCCGCCTTTCGGGTGTTTCAGGATTCCCTTTGCGTCTTTGTGTCTCCGTGTGAGCTGATTTTCGCTGCTACCTGACACCTGAAAACTGATAGCTGATCGCTGCTTTTTCTCCCCTCTACTTTTCCTTTAAAAGAGGGGCCGGGGGGTGAGGTCCCGCGAACGAGGGCACCTTACCCTCGTCGCGCGCGTTCTTTCCACAATTGTCATTCCGATCCTCCCGATCGAATCTCCGCCAGCGAGACCGTTCGGTGTTCCCTGGCCGAGATGGTGATGGCTTCGGCAATTTCAACGTCCAGCAGGGCATCCTCGGGTGGATTTCGGGATTCGCGGCGACGCTCTATGGCATCCAGAAAGGCGCCAGCCTGCCGGACCGTCGAAGACGGCTCGTTTTCGAATTCCCGAACCTCCGAGCGGCCCTCCCTATATACAGTTATGGAATCCCTGCCGGGCGGGCTGTCGGCATTGGGCATGATTCCGCCCTTGGCACAGACAAATCGCGGCTGCGGGTCAGACATCCCAGCAGGGCCGATATAGCTGGCCGTGGCCGAAGTAAAAGCGCCGTTTTCGAATCCGATCAGGGCCCCGCACGTCTCCTCCACAACGTGACCGGGCGCCGTATTCCGTATCCGATTGGCCATCGCGGACACGGTGGTCGGCCTGCCGAGAATCCAGCGGACGGCATTCAGATGGCAGTAGCTCATGTGGGTTAGCGGCATGCCCCCGCTGGCTTCCTGGTCATAGTACCAGCCGTCCGGATCCGGGTTCCAGAGGGCCATGGCCACGGCCATCACCGGCGCTCCCAGTTCGCCTCCAACCACCAGGCGCCGGATTTCCTCCCAGGCAGGATCGTAACGGCGCTGGAACCCGGCCTCCACGATCCGCCCCGACCGGTTCGCCATCTCCACAATCCGTTTCCCATTCTCCATAGACGACGCGAGACAGCCGCCGATGAGAAGGTCGTAGCCTGCATCCAGCGCCCAGATGGTCACCTCGTCCTGAACGCGATGCGGAACCTCGATGAGGACCGCGTCAGGACGGGTTTGGTCCAACCTCCGGAAATCATCGTCAAAAACGGCGCAACCCAGCTCACTCGCGCAGATTTCGGCGCGCTCCCGACGGCGCGAAGCCACCGCGCAGATTTCCGCCCGGCCGGTATCCAGAAACGCCCTTCCGCGTGTCCGGGCCATGTTCCCCGCTCCCACAATTGCGATCCGCTTCTTCGACATGGCGCACCCTTTCGAGTTTTCGTTTGACATCCGGCGGTTCCGCGCGCATAATTTCGCTATCGCCGGTCCATCTGTCATGCGAAATTTGAAACCGCTATGGCAAGATCCCGCTACAGGCTGACCGTACTCGTATTTCTGCCGCTGCTGTCTCTCTTAGCCGCCCGGATCCTGGCGGACAGCAGGGATGCGAAGGGCGAAACCCGTTCATCGGGCTACATCGGCGCCCAGGCATGTGCGGAGTGTCACCGGGACCGATTCGAGGCGTTCCGGCGCACAGCACACCATCTCACTTCCCGTTTGCCCGATTCCGGATCAATTCTGGGCAGTTTCTCTCCCGACCACGCCACCGTCCGAACCCGCAATCCCAATCTCCGCTTCGAAATCACCGCCGACGAAACCGGTTTCTATCAGACGGCCATCATCGGAAAAGGGGAGGGTAGGCACCGGCGGACCGAGCGCATCGACATTGTCACCGGCTCCGGAAAGATCGGCCAGACCTATCTCTTCTGGCAGGGCGACCGCCTCTACCAGTTGCCCATCTCCTACTTCACGCAGCAGCAGCGGTGGATCAACAGCCCGGGCTATCCCGACGGCGAGGTGAACTTCTCCCGCGGCGTCGTCCCCCGATGCCTGGAGTGCCACGCAACCTGGTTCGAATCGGAATCCTATTCCAGTAACGCGTACAACAGGGATCGTTTCGTCCTCGGCATCTCCTGCGAGCGGTGCCACGGGCCCGGCGCGGGCCACGCGGCCTATCAGCGCGACCATCCCGATGCGAAGGAAATGCCGTACATTCTACACCCGGGACGGCTCGAACCCGCACGATTGATCGATCTCTGCGCCCAATGCCACTCCGGCGTGGGCGCGCCAAGCCAACGGCCGTTTTCCTTCCGCCCCGGCGCGCACTTGAGCGAATTCCTGGAACTCGACGCCCCCGAAGAACAGAACAAAATCGGCGTGCACAGCACCAACCAGTTGCCACGCCTCACCAAATCGAAATGCTTCCAACAGAGCTCAACGATGACCTGCATCACCTGCCACAACCCGCACGCCCTGGAGCGCGGAGACCTTGCCCTGTTCTCCCGGCGTTGCGCCACGTGCCACGAGATCCACGCCTGCGGCATGGCCGCCGAACTCGGAGACGCGATCCGCACCAACTGCATCGACTGCCACATGCCCCGCAAACAAGATCTCGAAACGGAATTCGAAACCGCCGAGGCGTTTCAGTTTCCGACCATGCGTGACCACTTCATCGCCATCTATCCGGAGATCAGCCGGCGTCTGACGCCACGGTTTCTTCACGCGGAGAAACCGGTCGAACCTCATCCTCACCAGGGAGAACACTGACATGCGCCAATTTAGAACGCTCACTCTGGCGGACCGGGGCCAGTCCCGTACCGCCATCATCGTGCCCGATGGCGCCGGAGATACGCTTCGCGACGCCGCCGCGGACCTGCAGGCCATCCTCGAAAAAATCACCGGGATGGCGCCCCCGATGGGAACGGACGGCGGTAAGCCCGCGCCCAGGGGCAGAACGGCCATCCACGTGGGGGCAACCGCGTACGCCCGGTCGATGGGACTGGATGCCGGAGACGCCGGCGTGGAGGGCTACCGCATCCACACGGCGGGCAGGGACCTCTTCATCCTCGGCGGAAGCGACGCCGGCACGTCCTACGGCGTTTACGGCCTGCTGGAAGACCACCTCGACGTGCGCTGGTTCATGCCCGGCGAACTCTTCGAAGACGTCCCGTTGCAAACCACTCTGAAAATCGCGCCCGTAAACGAAACGAGAACCCCCCACTTCCTCTTCCGCGTCTTCAGCGGAATCGCCGGGCTGGAGGGTCATCGCTGGGAACGCCGCAACCGCGTCTCCAGCCGCAGGCACGAACTGCCCTATGCCGGCTTCCACCACGCCCTGTACAAGATCTTTCCGGTCGCCCGATACGGAAAGACGAATCCGGAGTACTACGCGCTCGTCGATGGAGAGCGCCTCGTCCCCGGGAGCGACACGGTGAGCAACGGCCTGTTCGGGCAACCATGCACCAGCAACCCGGACGTCGTGGATATCACCATCCGGGAAACGCGGGCCTATTTCGACGAGCACCCCGAGGCGCACTGTTTTTCTCTGGGCATGAATGACAACGGGAACTTCTGCCTGTGCGACAGCTGCCGCGCGCTCGACGTTCCGGGTCTGAAATTCCGTGACCGCCCGATCTACTCCGACCGGTGGTTCACCTACTTCAACGCCGTGGCCCGTGCGCTGCAGGAATCCCATCCCGGAAAATTTGTGGGATGCCTGGCCTACCATAACGTGGAGGAGCCGCCCAGACGCATCGAACGCCTCGAGCCCAATACGGCCATTTACCTCACGCAGGACACCGCACAGCACCTGGATTCCGAATACCGGGACAAAGACCGGGAATTCATCCTCGCCTGGCTCAAACAGTGCGACCACGTCTGCAAGTATGACTATTACGGCCTGGGCTGGGTGCTACCGCGCTATTTCCCGCGGCTGATGGCCGATGACATCAAGTTCCAGCACAGCGCTGGCGTCAAGGGCTTCTACGCCGAAGCCTATCCCCACTGGCCTGCCGTTGGCCCCCAGATCTGGCTGGCCTCCAGGCTCTGGTGGAACGCCGACCAGGACCCGGAAAAGCTTCTCGAAGAGTTCTTCACGCGCCTGTTCCGCGGGGCGGCGGGCGAGGTCCGCGCGTTCTACGACCTTCTCGAATCCATCTGGCGGCGTCCACGTCCGGGCCGGTGGTTCCAGGGCCTGCGCGGGCTGGAACACCAGGTCGACTGTTACACGACCGGCGACGCGGACGTCCTCGAAGCCACGCTGGCCCGCGCGTACAGCGCCACGCGAGACCCGCTTGTCCGGCTGAGAATCGACTACATCCGCCGGTGGTTCCGGTTTCCCGCAACCCTCATCCGCGGCTGGCACGTTGCAGACGAAATCTGCGCATTGCCCGCGGGGCCGGAGGCCCGGGAGAAGGCAGCGGGCCTTCGCAAGCTCAGGCCGCGGCTCAAGAGGTCACACCGCCAGGCCATCCTGGAAGACCGCAACATGCCCAAGGCAGCTTACTTCAACGACGGCAGATACGAGGCGCGCGTGGCCGACCCGTGGACAGAAAGGGTCGACCAGGCCTTGGGGAAAGCGGGGGAATAACCGAAATCCGACGGTTGCGAAATGGGTGTAGACCGGCAGAAAATCCGGGATCCGCAGCGGCGCCACCTGCGCTACGGCTAACGTTAACCTGCTTGCGTGTATCGTCGCTGCGGGCGGTGCAAAGGGGTCTACTCGGAAAGTCGCTCGTCCACCTCCTGCATCAGCCGCAACCAATCCACGTGGGTTTTCGCCACCCGCTCCGGATGTGCCCTGCTTCGCGCGACGAATCCTGGCACCTCGTCCCGCCCCGTGGGTTTCGATGGATCCGAGTATCGAACATCCAGGCTCCAGCGGATGCGGTCCGTCCGATTCGGAAAGGACCGGTGCGCCGTCTTGTGCTGGAACACCACCAGACCGCCCTTTCGCACCGGACAGGCGACAGGCCGCCCCTCGGGAACCCACCCCGCGAGGATCCCCTCGTTCGGATAATCCGGGAGTTCGCCGTGCGGGCGAAGACCGGACCGGTGGCTTCCCGGAATCACCTCCAGGCATCCGTTTTTTACCGTAACGTCCACCAGCGGAATCCAGAAGTTCACCATAAAGGTCGCTTCCGCGTCCGGGTGCAGAAAACCCAGGTCCTGGTGCCACGGGATCTGCGACCGGGTTTCGTTGGGCATCTTCGCCTGGCAGTTGAACTGGGGATGGGCAAGGATCTCCGGCCCGATGACCGATTCCACGATATCCAGGATCGCCGGGCAGGTGATGAGTGAAAACATCCCGGCCGTCTTCAGGCGCTTGCCGGTCACCTCCCTTTCGATCTCGGACGGATCGTCCGTTGCGTCGGAGATACGCGTCAGTCGCCGGTCAAAGGGTGCGCCCTCGAACGGATCGCACAGCCTTCCTTCCGAAACGGCCTCCCGCGCCTTCCGGTCGATCCCCGCCGTGATGTCGTCGATCAGCGGCTGCAGATCCGCCGGTGACAGCACATCCTCCAGCAGCAGGAATCCGTCATCAAGATAGGCGGAAAGCTGATCCGCGCCCAGGCCGGCCATAGACGTTCTCTCGAAATTCTTCAGAAATTCACAGATTGATACCACGGGTACACCGACCGGGAGCATTTCCGATCTGAGCTTATCCCACCGCCCGGAACGCCGTGACCGACCCCCTTGAGGTGGCGCACACGACCCGGTCGCCGTCCGCCCGGAGGTGCGTGACTTCGCCGTCGACCCGATCCCCTGCGACCAGGCCGCCGTCCGCGTCATAGGTCCGGATTTCGCCCGTGTCGAAACCCACCAGGACTTTCAATCCTCCATTGCCCTGCGCGGTCGTCAGCCACGTGATCTTGTCCACCAGGTCCCGCCGCCACAGGACCTCGCCATCCCCAGCGATGCAGGCCAGCTGGCCCGCGTCGCTGGCCGCGATCACCTCCGGACGACCATCTCCGTTCACGTCCGCGAGGGCGATGTCCTCCACTTCCCCACCCATATTCACGCGCCATGAGAGGGCCCCCATCCTGCCAGGTTTGCTGCTGTACGTCCCCGGCCCCGCAAACTTGCCGCTGCCGCCCAGGCCGGTCTGGCCGAACAACTCCCCGCTCGACGCCGCGTTCACCGCCCGCCAGTCTCCATAGACGACCTCTATCGCCCCGTCTCCGTCCAGATCGGCCGCGAGAATCGTCGGTGAGACACAGCCCGTGCTTTGCCGCCAGCGCGCCGTCCCATCGGGATTGAGACAATTGATCGTATAATACTCGGTGCCCACCAGGATCTCGTCCTTTCCGTCGCCGTCCAGGTCCACGGCCAGGCACCCGGTGATGCAGTGATAGTGGGTTTCGGTCTGCCACTTCAGCGTCCCGTCCGCCTCAAACGCGTGGAACAGCCATCCCTCGGCGCCGGCCAGCACCTGCTTCCGGCCGTCGCCGTCCAGATCGGCCGATGAAATGGTCGTCAGCCGTTGCGGGCGCATGCCGCTTCCCGGCGGAAACTCGTGCGTCCAGCGCGGTTCACCCCCGGCGTCCAGAACGTACAGCCGGCAATCCCGCGTTCCGACGATTGCCTCCGGCGCGCCGTCGCCGTCGATATCCGCCAGGTGTACGGCTCGTACTTCGCCCTCCGCCTCGAACGACCACGCCCGGGCGCCGTCCGCGCCAAGGAGGTGAACGCCCCCGTTAACCGTTCCCGCGAGCGTCAGGCCCGATCCATCCGTGGCCACCGCCGTCACACCCACTCCAGCGTCGAACGTCCATGCGGGCTCCAGCCCGGTTCGGGAGACAAGCTCCCTGTCGACGGACACGGATCCTTCACGGTAGGACGTCGGCTCCCGAAACGCCCGGTCGAACGTCCCGCGCGCGCGGGGCAGGACCTCAAGGTCGTGCCGGCCGGCCGGCAGCGTGAACCAGAGCAGCTTGCCCTCGCCGCCACCGGAAATCGGTTCGCCGTTCAGACGGACGGCTTCGGCGCGGATGCCCACCCGGGTCTCGGTGCGGGTCTCGACAACCCCCACGCCGTTGGCCAGATCCATCTCCACCGTCACGGGCGCCCAACTCCGGAACAACGGTCCTTCCCACGATAGCGTGGTGCCCTCCACCAGGGCGAACCCGTCTCTGTCGACCCGGAACAGCTCAGCCTCCACCTCCAGGTCGCCCGATCTGAACGCCCCCGCTCCGGCCATCACCGCCTCGTCGGACCGTTTATCCCGGACCAGCGCAACGGACGGTCCCACCCGCTCAAGGTCGAAACCCTGATCCATCTCCGAATTGGACGGATACAGCAGGTTCACGTACGCAGTCTGTTCACCGGCGTCCAACGCGACCCGCTTCGTCTGGTGCCACATCCTCACCGTCCCGTCCGCGTGCTCGTAATTCTCCCAGTTGTTTTCCCAGTCCGGCGCGAAGTCGGCCTCCCGGTCCGTCAATGATTTCTCGGAGTCGTCCGCATTCACAATGTGAAACCGCTCGCCGTCCTGCTCGAGGCGCAACTCGTTTTCTTCCTCCTCCGTCCGCCCAAGCACCCGCCAGATCCCGTCCAGGAGAAAGTCTCCGTCCTCGAGCGCGTCTACCGTATCGATCACCAGAAAATACGATCCCTTTCGCCAGAAGATATTACGCGCCCAGTCCGTTCCATTGTCCCCGGGCGAAACCGTCCGGCTGTAGCCCCATTTCTCGAAATCACCGATCGCCCTGAGCGCCACCTGGGCCGGCTTGGGAACACACGTCCCGTCCTTCACGATCACCACCGTGTTGTGATACCTCGCCAGCCGGCGGATGTAGTCCAGGTCCGCCAGCCAGATCCGATCGTTCCAGCACAGGCGGATGATCGAATTGCCGTCCTCCTGAGAATGAGAAAAACCCGTCGGCCCGTCGATCAGAAGATACTCACTGCGCCTGTCGAAGCTGCGCCGGAACGCCAGTTTGTCGAACGCCTCCGCAAGGGGAACATCCGATTCCGGCAGAGGGTCACCGTGGTATTGCCCCGTATTCCGTGCCCGTTCCCTTGCAAATTCATGCGCGGCCCCGTCCAGCATGGACGCGCGAACCCCCAGCAGTTCCGTGGGTTCCACCGGCGCCACGTCCTTGAAGAAAAATCCATCGTACACCTCCCATCCGCCGATCCCCCAGTTCCTGTCCCGCCGGAAGGACTCCCTCCACTCCTGCCCCTGCTCCAACCAATCGTACAGCCACCGGTAGCGCCCGTCGTTGTAGAACCACGCGCCGACCGCCGCGGTCTGCAATCCGCTCGGACGGCTTGCCCGGGCTGCCCGGTAGGCGCCGACGTCACCATACGAGCAGTCGTCGCCCCGGCTGTCGATGGTAAGCACTGCGCTATCCAGCAGGCGGGCAAGATGACCGTCTTCCAGGTACGCAAGATCGTCCGTCATCAGGCCGTACTTGATCAGATGCCCTGGCGTGATCCAGACGTACCCGGTGCCCGCGTTGTCGTTGGGCTTGTACGACCGGGCATGCAGTTCCAGAGTCCGATGCGCCAGGGGCAGCTTTTCGTCGAAATCCGTGAGCCCGTAGTACTTCTTGAAATACCTCGCCCCGGTGAACAGACTCAACGCTGCGAAGCTCTGGTGGTTCTGGTTCTGGACCACGTCGTCCACGGACTTGAATCGGAAGTGGGTCAGCTCGGCCGTCCACCGGATGATATTGTAGATCGCATTTGTCATCTTCAGCCGGTCCGCGTCGCTCAACACGTCCCCCTCCTCCATCACGTCCCAGGCCGTCAGCATGCGGTAGATCCAGAAGTACAGATGCGTCCCCTGCGACAGGCACCAGTCTCCGGCCTCATGCGCCAGATCGATGAAATGCAGGAATTCCTCCCTGAAAATCCGACCCCAGACATCCTGGCCCGACAGATAGTACAGCATGGCGTGGTCCACCATGCGGCGCAGCGGCCCCTGGCTGCCGGAAAGCGCCACCTGTTCGTTCACGGCATCGATGATCTTCCTGGCCTCGGCTTCCGTGGGCGCGGACTCCGGGTTCTGCCGCGATACCGACCGGTTGATCCGTCCGATGCGCGGCCCTTCCGCTTCGAGGATTTTGATGAATTGGTCCACCGCTCGCGCCACCCCTTCGAGCGTACTTCCTCCCAGCAGGACCACGTTCCGGCCCGTCCCGAAGGGATTGTGGACCGTTCTTACTTCGTACCCGTCCCCGCCGGGGTAATATTCGTCCGTCCAGGCGTAAAAATTCATCCCCAGGCGCCGGATCGCCCGGTTGGTGAATACGTTACCCGCGGCGACAATATGCGCCGCCTCCCAATCCCTCTCGCTGATCTCCGACGCGGACCGGACTTCCGCCCCGCCGCCGAGGGCCTGCGCGATCGCGCCGCCGATCTTCTCTCCGGCCTGGCCATCGGGCGCCGCCACCAGCACATCGCCAGACAGGTCCGTTTCAAGCCGGAGATCTTTCAGCGTCGGGATCTCCTTGTTCACGATCTCGATATCGTACGACTCCTGCCGCCGTCTCCGCGCGCTGCGACGTCCTGTTTCAGCCATTGTTTTCACCTCAATGATTCCCCAAGCATCGGTTGTCAGGGGAGATCGAAATGCGAAAAATTCGTTCACATCATGACGAGAATCGGGTGGGAGTCCTGTTCGATTCCTATACAGTCGCACGATCGGCAACGTCGGGCGATCGCGCATTCTCCAGCAGCTTTAAACATAGAGATCGCATCATCTCAAGTTCGTGAAGGTACTCGCGCTGCGCTTCTTCTGCCGGCAAACTGTCGAAAAGATCGGTTAGTTGTATCCCGTGGCTCATAACCGCATTGGCCTGTCGGTTTCGAAGGTGCTTTCGGACGTAGAGACAGTTATCCGCATGATAGAAGCGCTGAATTGCTTCTGTTGCGTTGAGAATCCCTGCGGCCAATGATTGCACCATGCCCAGATTCAGAAGTGCGAAGAATTCCAGTTGGTCTGTCACACCAGTGTCACGGCTCGTGTCTGAAAGCACAATGCGAAATGGATAGGTCTGCTTCATGGCATTGTCGTCCTTGAATAGTATTTGACACCGGCAACGCTGCCGGATTCGTGCTCGAAATAATGAGCTTCGCCGAGATTTCCCTGCCTGATAACCTTTCTCCACCTGCTGCGACGCAAACGCCGCAATTCACGATGCACTGCCCGGTTACGTACGGGATATTTGAGGGTACCTCCCCGGTCGGGCATCCAATTCTGCGGCAACGATCCGGACGCATAGATGTCCGGATACAGGTTGAGCGGCATTCGTATCCTTTAGCAAAATGGTTCAAACTTCGTACGAACCATTCGGCGAAACCAGTTGCGTCTGGTCTTCTTGTTGCGGTTGCAGAATGCTCTCCATTTGTGACCGGTAATGGAGTCACAGGAGAATGGAAATCATCGCCGGTCGATCACTGAGGCAGGTGGCTCGGGTTATAAGAAGGTGTTTCAAAAAGGTAAAGGAGTAAAGGAAGAATTGATAGTGCGGATTTATCTATTCGAATTCAGGTCGACCTGCGCCTGAACGGAAACGATGGATACGCAAAGGTATTATCCGAGAATCTCGACTGAAACGCAAGGCAGCTTCCTTTCAAACCGATGGTAGTCAAAGCGCTTCGATAAGCGTTCCGGCCGCCACAAAGGTATCCTTCGCCTCGCCGCGAGCGTCGAACGTGGCGGCGCCGACCTCGCCGTCGGTCCTGATGCCCGCTCCCGTCAGGACCCGGCCCGCTGCCGGTTGCAGGAGTACAGCCGCATGGCCGGCGGCCAGGGGAAGGGTGACCGCATACCCGCCGTCAATCTCCACCAATTCGGCCTCGCCGTTCAATTCTTCAGCCGACCGATGCGGCCTCAGGACCGTCACGAACGTCTGTTCGCCTGCAGGCGAGGAAGGAATTGCCGTCAGGTGATACTCGACAAGCTGGATCCGGGCCCGAGGCGGCGGATCGAACCGGTCGGTCTGGCTCACCGCAAGCCCGTTGGGATAAAGGAACGACACCTGGCATCCGGCGCCGCCGTTGACCACCCGAACGTCCCGCTGGTTCCGGACATCCATCTCCACGGGGGCGTGCAGGCGCCATTCGAAACTCGCGGGTTCGGGCGCATGCAACGTATCGAAGATGAGGATTGCTTCCGGCTTCACGAAAAGGATGCGGCGGGTAAACCTCTCGAGTTTGCCCGCGTAGGCGCCGCCCGCCTCTCCCGCCACGTAGTCGAAAGTTTCGGAGGTGTGGAAATCCAGGATCTCGCCCGCTGCTTCGCTGGCGTTCGGTATCTGCCCCTCACCGTTGACGGTGATGTTATTCACCGACTTTGTATGGTGCATCCATTGTCTGTGGTGCGCGCTGCCGTGGATGTCGCGGCGTCCGGTGCGAATCAGCAACCGCTCTCCGAAGGCGTAGAGCAGGAACGAATTCTGAGCTTCGTACCCGTGGCTGTGTGATCCTAACGGGCTGCTCTTGAAGATCAGCTCCACGTTGTTGCGGGCATCCTCCAGATCGGTGTTGAAAACGGCCTGGCCGGTACCCCGGAAGCAGCGAGACGTCGGCAGGTCAACCGGCCGCTTTGCCTCCACCCGGGGCAGCGCGCCCCGGACAAAGCCGATATAACCGGGCTCGGAAGGCAACTCACCGTGCGCCTCAACGTACCATTGCCAGTACGGATTCCGTGCCATTGCAGAAAAAAGGGCCATAACGCCGCGATTCTGCCCGGATTCGAGGTGGGCCGTCAGATCCCCGAAACCGCCGCCTCGCGTACCCGGCGGTTGGAGATACATCGGATAATAGCCGACCTTTGAGAAATAGGGCTTATTGAAGGCATCGATGCCCATTGCCTCCCGCATAATGTCCGCCCACCAGGTGAATCGCTGGATGTAACTCCGCCAGTAGCCCATGCCCTGGTGCCAGCCCCCGTCATCGTCACTCCACACCGGATACGTGTTGGCGAACACGTTCGCGGCGAACCACGCCCAGTCCGCGGCCTCGGGAATCTCGTCCAGAAACGCAATGCCCACCTCTCCCAGAAAATGCCAGGACCGGGTATCGTGGCTCCCGTACGGACGCCAGAGGAAACGCGGACAGAGATGCGCGGACATTTCCCTGCCCCGAACGGTCATCATTCTGCGGCACCGCTCCCGTTCGTCTTCCGTCAGCAGATCATTGAGATAGCTGTACGTCCGGGAGAAATAGTACGCGTAGGGCATCCCGGCTTCATCGTTATACCGAAATCCCGTCGCCCCTTTCGGATCCCATTCGGCGCAGGCCATCAGCAATTCCCGGGCAAGTTGGCCGTACTCCTCCCGACCTCCCAACAGCCGGGTGAAAGCCAGTGTCGCCGCGCCGTTCAGAACGGCGATGGTATACTCCCGGTTCGGCCACCAGATCGCCCGCCACGCCTCACTGAGCCGCACCGTCCCTTCGGGATAGAGCGGCGGCTCTTCGGTGGGCGGCGGATTCTCGAGCAATTTCTCCGAGGCGGCCACGAGTTCCTCGTATTTGGCCGCCAGGTCCGTTCTGGCGCGCTGTCGCAGTTCCGGCACCTGTTCCGGCCTTACGAACAGCCGTGGATGGCTCTTTGGTACTCGCGCCAGGAGGTCGTCGCGGGAAGGCAGCGGAAGCGCGTTCGCGTCCTCCGCAACGCTGAACATCCTCACCGTGCTCCATTCGGACGTCTCTCCAGCCCGATCGGTAAAGCGGAATCGCCAGAACCAGCGACCCGGCGTCAGGGTGCGGGGTGGGCAGTGGACGTTGAACGTCACCCCCGTCGCCTCGTACTCCACGTCTGCAAAGCTGCTATCCCGCACGCACTGAACGTCGTAGCTCGCAGCGTCCTCCTGCGGCCGCCAGGAAAAACCCGGGGGCGTCACCTGAGAGACGCTCCCTTCCGCGGGACGAAAACCCCACTCGCCCGGTTGGCCGGGCGTCTCGTCGATCTCGGGACGCCCGGCTGCAAGCGTCCGTGACGCCGCCATCAGCAGCAGCAGCGCTCCTCCAATAATGACCAGAATCCCCATCATCCTGTAACTCCTTTCGAACAACCTTGAAGATGCGATCGCCAGGCCCATTCGGGAATCCACTGGAAAAGCCCCTTCATTTTTGCCATGTCCTCCGGTGAGATAGAATCCCCCCTCCCACTAACGTCCCCTATTCCCTTGCCCTTTTTCTTGCTTCGCCCAAGAAAAAGGGCGAAAAAGAAGGGCGCCGCTCGGCGCGGGGCCGGTTTTTCCGTGAATCACCTCACGGGCATAAATGGGAATTGGGTGCCCCGCGAGCCGTTACGTTGTACCAATACAACGGTGTTGGACGGATTAACACGGAAAAACCCCCATCTCCACCTCCGGACGGGCCTGAGGTAGACCCATAAGGATCGCCGCTCGGTTCAACATTTGTACCGTCTTTACCTGTCCGCTGATAGCTCGCCCTCAGATAGGCATTCCGTTGTCAAACGCGAGGTTCCCGGCGAGCACTCCCAGAGCACAGCGTGTAGTCCCGTCCAGCACAGAGGATCGTTGTTCTTCCGTGGCTGGCAGGGCAAAATCCCCGGTAGGCCCTCAAAGGGTATTCGCGCGGTGGATATGGCAGGTCCCGCGCCCAGCGGCGACTTTTGGTTCCTTTTGGTCGCTTCAAAAGGAACACGCCGTAGGCAGGGAATTTGGGGAGATGTGAATGTTGAATTTGGTTTTACCCTTTTATTTTCGTTCCCCCGCCGCCGGAGGCGCGGAGCCGGGGGGAGAGGTCCCGGGATCGAGGGTATCCTGCCCTCGACACGCCGAAGATGCAATTGTAGGGGCGACCCTTGTGGTCGCCCACGTAATGGCGCCGACGTCGACGAATGATTTCGCGGGTCCGTTTCGCTAACCGGTTTTGGCTGATGGCGTAGAGTCGGGATGTGGCGCGGTAGTTTAGGAGTGGCCTATCTGTTTCCGCCCCTTTCGTCTGGCGGTGCCTCAATAGCCCCTCCGTGCCCCGTTTCCACATCCCGCTCGTCGAACCGGACGTGCGGATTTCCCGCATCCGGCTCTCGGACAAGGATTCATGCGTTCGCCCGCGGAAAGTTGCGCGGTCGCACTGCCAGCCGCACCAGGCCCAGCGTATCGTACAGGACCTCGTCGGGGAACCGGGTCGTTCCCTTTCCCGCGACCTTGTGCTTCCTGCGCAACCACTCTCGGAGCCGTTGCCGCGTGTGGCGGTCCACACTGCGGTAGGCCTTGCTGACCGGTCCCACACTGAAGTAGTTCGCCCAGCCTTCCAGCTTACGGTTCAGCTGGGCAACCTGTCTCTCAACGTCGATCAGCACCCATCGTCTGGTTGTCACCTCGCTGATGGCCTGGCAGATGCGCCGGATGGCCTTCTTCGACGGGCGCGTCCCGATATAGGCCCGGCCCGTCTTCGGACAGTAACACCGGCCGATGGTGTAACCCAGAAAATCAAATCGTTCCTCTGGAAGCGTGCATACGCTCGTCTTCGTCTCATTGATCGTCAACTTCAGCGCTTTCATTATGGAACGCATTACGCGCATCGCTTCTTGTGCGCTGCCACGACAGCAGATCACAAAATCGTCAGCGTAGTTGACTATATGTGCCTTCAGGCGTTGCTGATGTCCCAGAAGTTGCCACCCCAGAATGAACCGGCGCATATACAGGTTCGCCAGCAGCGGGGAGATCGGGGCTCCTTGCGGTACCCCTCTCCCCTGATCCTTGTTCGGCGTGGTTCGACGCTTCCGACCCCGCCTGTCGGTCTCTTCCACCGGCGCGGTCAGCCACATCTTGATCAGGCGCAGCATCCGCCCGTCCGAGATGCGGCGCGCCACCGATTTCATCAACTCGGCGTGCGGGATCGTGTCGAAGTAGCCGCTCAAGTCGGCGTCGATCACCTGCTTATGCCCCCTGCTCACCAGGCCGTGCACGGCCCTGACGGCATCGTGCGCGCTCCTCCTGGGGCGGTAGGCATACTGCTGCGCTGGCAGGTCCGCCTCAATAATCGGCGAGACCACCAGCACCGCAGCCGTTTGCACCACACGGTCCTTTACCGTCGGAATCCCCAGCGGCCTTTGCTTCCCGTTCGGCTTGGGGATATATACCCGACGGATCGGGGCCGCTCGATACGATTTGCTTCTCACGGCTTCCGACAGTTCGCCTAACCACCGCTCACGTCCATATGACTCGATGTCTTCGAACGTCTCTCCGTCCACGCCCGCCGCGCCGCCGTTGGCCTTGCAGCTCTGGTAGGCATAGTGCAGGATGTCCTCGCGGTACACCTTGTCATAAAGCGCGTAGAATCGGTAATCGGGCGATTCCTTCGCTTTGGCATGCAACGTCCTCTGCAGCTTCCGAACCTTCTCCGGAGGTCTTAGGCGCATACCAATCTCCCGGCTCTCGCTCCTTTGACGTTGCCCTTGAACCAAGGCCCCTTTCCTCCGCCGGCGTTACCCGGCTTCTCAGGTACTACGGGCCTCTCCGCCACCCCACTCGGCCCGGCCTGTCCCTCACGGGGTTCCGGTTGGTGTCTCTCCACCACCGCTGGGGCTTCCCGTGTTGCGGCGGATCTCCTTGTATATACATGCCGTCGCCAGTACCCCGGCGGGACCGTTGGATGCACGCGTTGCTGGCTTTTTCCAACGACGGCGGCCTTCCCCGGCTATCAGGCGGGTCGGCTCCCGCATTAGCTTTTTCGAGGCCTGCTCAGCGTTCACTGCGCGTTACGGCCTGCATACTCGCGGGGTCGCCTTGCGACCCTTTACACCGGAGGCTTCGGCGATTTCGTTACCTACGTCACCGCTCCGGTTGCTACCGACTGAAGCAACCCTTGTCGGGTTGGGAATTTCACCCACTGAAGATCCGCGCCTTTTCACGGCGCACTAACAGCTAATCGCTGATAGCTGGGTCTCAGGGTGGTCCTCTCCCGTCTACCCTCTTACGTCTCACCGATTCAAGCTGACAGCTGACAACCTATAGCTAATTGCCGGTTTTCATCAACTGTAATATTTCGGGTTCGTCACCGTCAGAGAGGTCTCCTCCAGCGGCAATTTGACCTTCGCGCCGCCCTTCCGATGGGAAACATGGAAAGCCAGCGCGATTTCCAGTGCCTTTCGTCCGTCCTCGCCCGAGCAGGACGGCGCCTTTTCCTCCTCGATACACGTTACCAGTTCCTCGATCGCCTTTACAACACCGCTCCTGGCTTCGATATTCTGGGGAATCTTTCGCCCCACCAGCGCGCGTCCTTCATAGACGTCTTCCGCCACGGTCCAGAGTTCGTCCACGTTGTAGCCGATCCGGATCCTGCCTTTCGTTCCCACCAGATCGAACTCGAACCCCACGGGAGATCCTTCCACCGCGTTCACGAAGGCGTGCATCCCGTTCTGAAACTGGATATACCCGCTGCCCCCCGGGTCGTCATGCGGCTTTCGCCGGCCGTCCAACCGGCCGAACACCCACGCCACCTCGCCACCGGACCAGAACCGCATCAGGTCGAACATGTGGGTTGCCTCGTGCACCAGTTCCGGCCCCATATTGCCCGCGATGCTGATCAACTCCCCGATCGTGCCCCCGGCAACCAGGTCCCTTACCCGGACCATCAGTGGGTCCCACCGGTTGTGGTAGAGGACCGACAGCGTCGTATTCGCTTTTTTGCACGCTTCGATCATGCGGTCCGCTTCCGGCAGGCTGGTTGCCATCGCTTTCTCGCACAGGACCGCCTTCACGCCCGCTTCGGCGGCCGCCACCGTCATATCGGCGTGAAGGTGCGCGTGCGTCGCCACGCTGACGATGTCCAGCGCTTCCGCCTCCAGCATGTCGCGATAATCGGCGTAGAGGCGATGCACGCCCCACCGGGCGGAAAAATCGGCCAGCCTCTCGCCATTGATATCCGCGGCGGCCACCACCTCGGTGCTGCCCACCTGGCCATAGGCGCCCGCCAGAACACCGGGCTGGGGAACCCGACCCGGCTGTCTGCGCTTCTCATCGTCCATCGTGCCGGCCATGCGCCCACAGCCGATGATTCCCACGCGGTACGTCGTCTTACTCACGTTTACGCCCACCTCGGATTCTACATTACCCGGCACTCCAGGTCCGTCGCCATAGCCGCTGCGGGCGTATGGTGATGGTCCATCGGCGGGGTTGTCAGGTAGTGTACGTACATGATGCAGGGCTGCCCGGGGAACGGGAAGATCGTCCGGAAGCGGCCATTGGGTTCCACCTCGTAGCGTACGGCGGCTTTCCCGGACCACGCGCCGACAGCCGCGACGTCCACGGTGGACGTGTTGTCCGTCACCACGGCCCAGCTTGTGCCCTCGCCGTCGGCCCGCTGTCTCGCGCCGAACGCGGAGTACAGGGGCCCATCCGGCAGACTGAAGTTGCTTTCGACGACAACTGTCGCAATTTGCGACACATCGCCCGACACGACCTCGTGCTCGGCCCGGAACCAGGAAACCCCCGAGTAAAAGGTCATATGCGCGACAAACTCGTATCCGCCGCCGTAGGTCCCGTCCACCCTCAGACGGGCCGTCCGGGGACCACGCGTCCGGATATCGATCCGGACCTCGCCCGAGGGGAACAGGATCCTGCCGTCCTTGAGCACGAGCGCCGGCCCGGGCGCTCCCGCCCCGTGAAACGCCCTGCCGTCGAAAATCACGTTCTCCACCAGGTTGAAGCGCCATTGCCGGACCTGGTAAATCACCGGCCCCTGCTGCACCTCGATCGGGTCCTTGCCGGCGCGCACGTCGATGGGATTCGCAGGCGGGGCGGGCGGCGGCGTCCCCTGTCCGTACTCGAACGTGAGGACCTCCTCCCCTCCAGCGGGGAGCCGGGCAGGAAACGCGACCTCCGCGGTCCTCACGCTGCCATCGTCCCAGGTCTCCAATCCGTCCACCTGCACGGGACGCGGTTCGCCGCCGCCGTCCAGCATTCGCGCCGGGCCGCCCGCGGTGAACTCGCCGGGCTCAAAGCCCACCGTTACGGCGCACGGAAAATTCCTCCTGGCAAACCCATCCCGTTCGGAAATCCGGATCTCTTTGCGCATTCCGGTCACCTCGATATCTCCGCCATCGCCTTCCGTGTCCCGTCCCGGAAAGATGTCACCATTCGGCAATCTATTTCCGGGACAGAACACTATTGCAACTCGAGTTCCACCCACTTTGAGGCCATGCGGCGGATACGCGGCTTCTCGCTGTTCAGAAAATCGTCGGTGAAGGCCCTGCCCGGCTGGCTGTACTGGAACCGGGCCATCAGATCGATCAAGACGCGGTGGTTCGCCTTCAATATCTCAACGTGCTCAGGCTCGGTGGCCTCCGGAACGAAATTCACCGCCAGGTGGCGCCTTCCCACCGCGCCGCCGTAGGCCGCGTGCCAGATGTTCATGTTCAGGAACAAAACGTCTCCCGGAGTGGATTCCAGGAAGTAGCACGGTACGTCCGCACCGGGCACGCCCATTTTATCCATGGGCTTCAACGCCTCATGAAACGGCAGGCGGTGGGATCCGGGGATCACCCGCAGACAGCCGGTGTCTTTGGTGAGGGTATCCAGATACAGAGAGACCTTCATCGGCGGAAAGTTCGGTCGGCTACCGTCGGGATGCCATTCCGTTTCGCCCACGTACAGATTGCCCTCGGAGCAGAGCCAGTGAAACCCGGGGCCCAGCAGGCGTTCCACGGTCACATAGATGCGGTCGTCCTCGACGAGATCCGTCAGCAGCGGATGGTGCTCTGCGATTCCATAGAGCGACTGCCGTATCTCGCCGGGAAAAGGCCGGCCGTCCCGGTCTTTCTCGAGCAGGTCGTCGAATGTACGGCCGATCGCGTCCATCTCCTCCGGGCCGAACGCCCCGCGCAGCGCAAGAAAGCCGAACGTCCGGAAAAATTCAACCTGTTGATCGGTAATCATACCCTCTCCTTTCGCAGTGTCGAATCGCCTGTCCTGTTGCCCCGTTGAGATGTCCCGATGCAGCCGGGGCGCGGTCCCTGTTCCGGTTCGATGTTCCACTTTACCAGACCGACGTCCCGGGGGCCGTACAGTCCGGGTCCATAGACGTCATCCCGCTGGCGATAGCCCGTCCCGTAGGCGGTCAGAATCGACCCGTCAGGGAGCACAAGTGAGGACGTCGTGTGGGGACTCGCCTGCCAGGCGCCGGAGCGCAGCTTTCCGGCGGGCGAGGGCGAACCCTGTTTGTTTCCTGTCCAGGCGGCGAGGATATAGCGGCGTTCCAGGTCCCACGTCTGGCCGTTGTCGGGGCTCACCACCGCCTCGATGCCGAACCGCGGGTAACCCTCAGCGGTGTCGGGATAGCCGAGGCGAACCACGTACGTGGCTACAATGGAGTCACACGGCAGAAGCGCCGTACTGGCGTGATGGCGCCCCCAGTCGTAGAGCTGATGGACCTCGCTCCAGGTGTAACCGTTGTCTTTCGAGATGGATATTCCGAAACCTTCGTAGTGATCGAATCGACAGCTCCCGTACGCCTCGGGCGGATCGGTCCGGCAGGTTGCGACGATATCGCCGGTGGCCGCTCGAATCGGGCAGACTTCGTTGATGCCGACAAACTCCGGAACATGATGGGCGCCGGTCCAGGTTCTCCCGGCGTCCGAGCTGAATCTGACGTAGGCCTGGGAGGTCATGGTCTCGGAATCGCCGTAATATCCCGTTTCCATAAGACGGGTCACCCCGCCCGTATTTGGATCCAGGTCCACCAGAACCGGATCCCAGGCCATCCACCTTTTTCCGCCCGGCGCCGGTTCCACGGGCACCGTTTCTCCCCACGTCTCTCCAAAATCGGCGCTGAACCAGCGCAGAGGCGGATGCCAGGAATACATGATCAACCTGCCCTCGCCCAGGTAGGTCAGCGCGTGCCCCAGCCCGCAGCCGGGGTTGCCCCGCGCGTCGGTGTGTACGTACGCAGGATCGCTCCACGTGGCGCCCCCGTCGTCGCTGAACAGGACCATGGCGAAGTGTATCCAGGGACTGCCGGGATAGTCGCAACTCAACAACATCAACACCCGGTCCTTCTCGGGCATATACACAATGTGGGGCACGGCCACCACCCGATTCCAGCTTTCGGTCACAATCTGCGCCTGGGCGGGCAACTCGATCCGTTCCGCATCCGGACTCAATCGAATGACGCTGTGTTCATTCCACTGGCTGCTTTGTGAGGATGGCGAATTCATGTCCTGATCTCGTCCACCAATCACATGGACCCGTTACAGGTTGACCCAGCTGTTCTCCGTGGATGACGAAACCACGGCATCCAGGATCCGGAGCACGCGCAGGCCGTCCGAAACCGGGATGGGCGGGGGAGCGCCCGACGTCGCCGCCTCGACGAACGCGGCCAACTCCCGATAGCACATCTGGGCGAGGTCGTCGCCGGGGATGCGGAGGACCGTGGGGTGCGCGTATTCGGGAATCACCCGGCTCTCAATCGTCACCACGTCGCCTTTCCAGTCTCCGCGCACGCGTCCGCGGGTACCGAACACGTCCACGAAGTCGTAGCCGACGCCGGAAGCCTGGGAGACGGAGAACGTCGCGACGGCCCCACCCTTCAGGCACACGGTGTATACCGACGTATCGTCCGTCCCGCCGGGCGTCCATCGCACGGTTCCCGACACGGCTTCGGCATCGTCGCCCGTCATCCACAGCACCTGGTCGGTCAGATGGGAACCCAGAAAGAGAAGCTGGCCGCCCCCTTCCGCGTAAGGCCCCCCGAGCCATCCGCCCAGCGGACCGCCGCCCTTTCCAGCCGTTACGAAGCTGACGTCGCCAACCGCCCCGCGATCGAGCAGTGACTTGATGAACATCCGGCTGAGAGAATACCGCATGCAATAGCCCACCATCGCCACCACGCCCCGCCGGGCGGCGGCTTCCACCACCTCGGCGCCCTCCGCCGCGTTGAGTCCCATGGGCTTCTCTATAAAGACGTGCTTTCCGGCGTTAATCGCCGAGAGCGCCACCTCCTTCAGGTGGCGGTGCGGGACGGCCACAATCACCGCGTCCACGTCCCCGCTGGCAGTAACTTCCTCCGAATTAACGTGTACCCTTTCGATCCGTAACGCTTCGGCCAGTTGTTGCGCCCTGGCTTCATCCACGTCCGCGCACGAAACCAGACGCGCGGATTCGATACGGTCGAAAGCCGGCGCGAGATTGAGGCGGGTCTGCCCGCCGCAACCGACCAAACCGACACGCAATGACTGCGACATGGAAATCCTCCTATTAAGACGCGTGGGTCACATACAATGTACGTATTGCTAGACCGTTTTGCCAGTTACACGTACCGAGGCTCGTTTCAGCTGTGACATACAGATTCACTCGTTAAAATAACACCATTGCCCAAAAAATCATTGACAATAAATACCACAACTGTTATAATAGGCTATAACAGTTGTCTAAGGAGGGATCATGCGTTTTTCAGTCGATCCGGATTCCAGAACATCCATCTACCTTCAAATTAAAGACCAGATCCTATATGCCATTTCTGTGGGAGAGCTTCGCCCAGGGGATGATCTACCATCCATTCGGGAACTGGAAGCGGAACTCGGTGTGAACCGCAATACCATTCGCCGGGCTTACCTGGAACTTGAAAACGAGGGGACACTGACCATCCGGCAGGGGAAAAAGGCCGAGGTTGCCGCTGGTCCCCTTCGTCACCATGGACGAACATCCGTTTCGCACGCTGAGGGGTTAGCCCGGAGGATGGTGAAAGAAGCCGAGGCGAATGGGTTTGATGGAATTCAGTTTGTGTCGGCATTTGAAAGGGCCGCCATCGATCACGATAAGCGCTACGCGAAGTGCGCCTTCATCGAATGCAGTCAATACCAGGCGGACGATTTCGCGGTCGCAGCCCGCAGCGCATTGGGCCACCATGTAATTGGGATAGACTTAAATCGACTGCGGGAGAATATAGGGTTGCTTCCCTCCTCGACACAATTTGTGCTGACCACTCACTGGCACCTCGCGGAAGTTCAGCGGCGACTTAAACAGCGGGTCAAAGCCATACAAGGCGTGAGCGTGGATCTCTCCCGGGCATTTTACGAAGGCGCCCGCAGGTTGAGCGGCTTGGCGACAGGCCTGATCCTCCGGGACCCCGAGTCCGTACCCGGATACCGGAAGCTGGTCCGGGAACTTGCCGAGGTCAAAGGCGACGTATCGGCGGCATTGATGGGCAACCACGACGCCCAGAAACTCTTGTACACCGTCGAAGGGCTCGTCTACACCACACCATGCAGGGGCTATATAGCCAACCACGCGCCGGCACATCTTCTCACTCAAGAATTGCTTTACGAACCCGACTCTGAAGATCTCGTTCGCATCAGGGATGTTTTTTTTCCGCCTGACAAAGGAGGTTTGGAATGAATCTTCATCGTGCAACGTTGGTTTTGGTCGTAATTCTTGCTCATACAGTGCGAGTAGAGGCCCATGCTGATGAAGGCGCAAAGCCAAGCCGAACGCAAATAAGGCTAACTCTCCAGAAGCTTGCCGAGCGCCTCAAGCAGCTCGCGGTCGTTGATCGCGGATACGAGTTGGGTGAGAAGATAAAGCTTGTCTTGGCAAAAAACGAGGCGGCTCGACTCAGGTGTGTTGATAATCCTTACGGTTTACAGGAAATCCTCGTCGGCTGGATTTCCGATGATGTTTCCCTGGGCATTTCAGGCAACCTTGTCGACCTGCGTTTTGTGTTTGATAAAGGGAGAATTGAGGGCGGAGGAGCTTCTTTGCCCCGGTCCAAGGGCTTCCTTCGACAATTCCGTTCCACGCCTTGCCTGGCGGTCGCCAGATATGACCTCGTGGACGGTAAACTTGTGGCCGACTTCCGGGTGCAGACCGATCCGGCCGAGAACCGGAAAACTTACGAAGAATATCTAAAGATCGGCGGAATAGCTCTGCAGCAAAGAGGAAATTGGAATGTGTTGACTGGTACGGATCATATACCGGTCCCGAAACTCACTGCCAGCGAACGCGTGGCAGGGTTTGCCCGCCTCTGGAGTGAGGTGAAATACAACTTCGCGTTTTTTGATCAGATTCCGGATCTCGACTGGGACGCCGTGATGGAAGAATATCTTCCAAGAGTGTTGGAAGAGCAATCATTTGATGAGTACTACCGGTTGTTGCAGCGCTGCATTGCCCGGCTCAAAGATGGTCATACGGGAGTTTGGCCACGAGTGGGAACCAGAGCGACAGACGGTCCACCTTTGCTCATACGTCCAGTCGAAGGTAAGGCAATTGTTGCCGATATCGGCACATCCAAGGAGATCGATGGGGCGAACTTGAAACTTGGAGACGAGATTACCCATGTCGATGGCGTTTCGGTGCAGGATCTGCTGGAACAGGACATTTATCCCTACATATTTGCATCAACGCCGCAGGGGCGGGACCTTGAGGCCCACGGGAAACTCCTTGAGGGACCCAAAAACAGTTCCGTCAATATTCGCATTCGGGGTTCCGATGGCGCCACGCGGGATTTGACATTGATCCGTCGTTCAAATTGGGAAGATAAACCGTGGACTCAGCTTCCGAGCTTTGAATTCAAAGAAATGACCCTTGGGATCGCCTATGTGGCAATCCGCACGTTTGGTTCCGGGGATGTTGTTGAACAGTTCGATGAAATCTATCGTAACGTCCAAGAGGCCAGGGGACTCATCATTGACGTGAGGGAAAACGGGGGCGGCGATACACACAATGCGTCCGGCATCATCAGCTATCTGACCGACAGAACTCTAAGTGGATCCCACTGGAAGACACGGCAATATATGCCTTCATTTCGAGCCTGGAATCAGGAAGAGAATTGGCACGAAGGGGTGCACGACCCTGTCCGGCCGGGAACGCAGAATCCCTTTCTCGGTCCACTTGTCGTTTTGATCGGACCGGGTACAGTCAGTGCGGCGGAAGACTTCTTGATCACTTTGCATCACAGTGGTCGGGCAACGCTGGTTGGAGAGAGAACGGCAGGAACCACGGGTCAACCGCTTTTTGTCTCTCTCCCGGCCGGCATGGCCAGGATCTGTACCAAACGAGATACCTATCCAGACGGGAGGGAATTTGTCGGAATCGGCGTCATTCCGGATGTAGAGGTCCATCCAACCCGGGAGGACATATCCAGCGGCCGCGACGCGGTCCTGGAAAGGGCGATGGACGTAGTCAGAACCAGCGCCGCTTCGTGGTCGAAGCCTGAAGAGAGTGACAAGTAAGGTCGTTTGCTTTCTGTGCGCGATTTACCGGAATGGGTTTTGGCGCAGCGTTGCGGGAAAAATCTCAGGGTCGAAATCTACGTCAAGACTAAAGGTTTTCCGACCGGTACGGGCGTATTCAAAGCCCCAGCATCGAAAGGGTCCCGTCCGAGCAACCGAGCAGCAGGCGGCCTTCACCGTGGGACGTCAGGGCGTGAATCTTCGCCTCTGTACGGTGAATGCCCAGCGTGCGTCCATCTCCGTCCAGTATCCATACGCTCCCGTCCTCACATCCGGCGACAATTTCCGGCCGGCCATCTCCATTGACGTCTGTGACAACCAGCCGGCGCACGGGCGCCTCCAGGTTGCGCCGCCATCGCTCGGCGCCGTTTTCATCGAACAGGTAGATGTAGAAACAATCCGATCCGGCCGCGACTTCGGGCCTCCCATCCCCGTCCACGTCCACCGCCGCAACCGCGTGCACCTCTTCGCCCACATCCCGTGTCCACCTGGGTGTCAGAGAATCGCCGTCCAGCCGAAGCGCGTGAACCTTCGACCGGGTCGTACCGCACGCGATCAGATTGTCGCCATTTTCGTACAGATACACGTCGCACCCCGGTAGCATCGACGGCCAACCGTCCAGCCCGTTGCTGGCGATTTGGCTGCCGTCCGCGTCCAGCACATAGCACGTTCCCCCGCAGGAAATCCGGCCCGGCCCGCCGACCACCTCGGGACGGCCGTCTCCGTCCACGTCCGCCAGGCAAAAGGGGTCGAAGATCCCGTAAATGAAGAAATTCCAGCGTTTGTTGCCGTCCGCGTCGAAACAGTGGAGTTGCCGATCCGTGACCGCCGCAAGAATATCCGGCCGTCCCGTGCCTCGAAGATCCGCGGACTTCACCAGTTCAACGGACGAATTGCGGGTATACCATTCCCACCCTCCTCGAAAGATCGCGAACTCGTGGGACCATCGCACGGCGCCTTCTCCATCCAGATAGTAGAGACACCGGTTGTTCGCCCCTGCCGCCACCGGGGCGCGGTCGTCCTCGGCCTGCCCCGCCGCGCACACCGACAGCACCGCATCCCCCGCGTGGAACGTCCAGTCGGTTTCTCCTTCCTGCGTCGTCGCGACCACGCGCCCGTCCTGCGTTCCCGCAACCGCACCATCCCCCCTGCGCGCCACGCATCGTACCGCCGAACCGAAGTCGCGCGACCATACAGGGCGCAGGGATGCCGCCGATGCCGGCCGGAGGCGTTTCTGCGCAACAGCCCCCCAATCGTCCAGGCGCCACACGCGGTCCGGTATGCCGCCACTGACCACGGGCGCCTGGCGCACGCGCTGTTTTCCTGCCGGGAGCGTATGTGCCTCTCCGCACAACGCCGCGTTTGCGGGTTCAGATACGTCCACCGCACCGACGCCCGTCTCCAGGTCGAACTCAACGGACACCGGCGCGTCGCTTTCGAATAGCGTTGTTTCCCCGCGCAACAGCCTGCCTCCCAAAAGAGAAAACCATCCATCTCCGATCGCGTAGGCATCGGCACTGCCGGAAATCGGTCCCATCGCAAACGAGCCGTCCGCGCCGCCGGTCCCGATGAGCATTCGCCCCTTCGATCCCTCGATCAGGACCGCGGTCTCTGCCACGCGCCGCATCCGTACGTCCAGCGGTTTCGCATCGTTTGTCGCGTAGAACAGATTGATGAATGTATGCCTGTCTCCCACCTCCATCGTGCGGTTGACGGACTGACGCAGGATATTGACGTAGTCGTCCGAGTACGGATAGTCCTTCCACCAATGCCCGAAAGCCTCCCAGTCCCGCTCCATATCAATACGGTCACCGCCCATGCCTTCCACGACGAACCGATCCTCGCGCCCGTCATCCGGTTCCTTCTGGACGGTCTCCAGCCGATTCCCGTCCAGCGTGGGCGTACCCAGCGTCCGCCAGTTGCATTGGAGCGCGAACGCACCCGCTTCAGTGGCCTGGATTTCATCGATGACGACGAAGAACCGGCCGACCCTCCACACCATACTTCGGGTCCACCGCGCTCCCGATTCCACTTCCATCGACGTACGGCTCATACCCATACGGTCGAGGTCCGCCAGCCCCTCCAGACGGCACAGCGCGGGCACCTGCCAGGGCTCTCCGTTTCGAACCGCCGTGCACCCGTTGTGATGTTTCAGGGTGGGCCCCTCCGTGTAAGAGGCATCTACCAGGAACACCCGGTCGTTCGCGGAGAACTCCACAATTGTGTTTCCGTCGTCGTGCCCGTGGTTGCCGTAGGAGATCCCGTGCAGCATCAGGTATTGATCGTCCCGGTCGAATCCCTCACGGAAACACAGGGTGTCGAACGCCTCTTCGCGCGGCAGGTTGAGGGGCTTCACTTCCGACGGTCGCGCCTTCGGGTCGGTGGCGAAATCGTAGAACCCCTTCGCGACCTCCAGCACCCGCACGCCTGCCATTTCCCGGGGCGCTTCGGGCGCCAGACCGTCGCCGAAATATTTATCGAATCCATGGATAAGCGAAACCCGGTCCGACCGCGTGCGAATCAGGAACTCCGCGCGGCCGTCGCGCAGCACATGCCCCGCCTTCACCAGGAAACTCGCCGGCGGCGGCACCTGGGACCCCCCCGAGTCGCCGAATGGCGGCATCGCCCCACGGTTGTTGCAGTACATCACCGCCTGGTCCAGCGACCGGAGGCAGTTACCGTTCTCAACGTACGTCATGTCCCCGCTGGCCAGCGTATAGGTCAGAAGATGGTCCAGTGTGGTCCACTGGTAGGCATTCGCATCCTCGGTGGGCTTGAACGATGCCGCCTGACCCTTGAACAGGTCCGCGGACGCGGCCTGCCACTCCTCCGCCTCCGGCATCCCGTAATGCGTGGCGAAGTACCGACCCGCGAACCACGATGACAGCCCCACCAGCGTCTGGTGGTTCTGACGCACCATCCTGTGACCCACGCCCTCACGGAAAAATCTGTTGTATGCGCCTTCGTGCGAATCCATCAGCCACAGCAGATAGCGCGTGATCCGAAGGCGGTCCGCGTCGGAGAATACGGGGCTTTCTTCGATCAGGTCCCAGACCACCGCCAGCCACCACACGTTGAAATGCGCCATCACGCCGTGCTCCCCCATCTTCAGGTGCGCATCCACTGCCTCCCGAAGCGCCTCCGCATAGACGTCGTACCCCGTCCGATGATACGCGAAGCCCTGCCTTCCCGCCTCTGTAACCATCCCGTGGCCTGCCCCGGCTTCTGAGGCATACGGCTGGCTGACCTGCCGGATGTAGTCCTGCCGCCGCTCGTCGAGCCAACCGTCCGCCGGACGGGTGAGCGAATCGAAGGCGGGGCCCGGCGCGACGTCCATCAGCCACCCGAAACTCAGCCTCTCGCAAGCCCCGACCCGCGATAGAAAACGGGATGCAGCGCGGTCCAGCCCGTTTTCGTCGCTGGCTCCCAGCAGGACCACGTTCTTCCCGTTTCCCAGCAGGTTGTGCAGCGTACGGAGCGTATACCCTCCCTCGCCGGGATAACAGAGATCCTCTATGGCCCACCACTGGTGATACAGCCAGCGGACAAAGGGGTTGTCGGCCATATTTCCCAGAGCGACCACGTGGCTGTCGAGCAGTCCCCTCGCGGCCGCCACATTGTCGGCGCAAACGACCGGCAGACGGGCGCCCGTGGCCGATTGAATACATTCCACGATGCGTTGCGCCTGCCGCTGGTGCTCCGGATTTTCCCCGATGACGATCTTCCCACCGGGTTCGCGGTCTGCCGCCAGCACCGTCTCCAGGTGCATTTGTTTCAACGTATCGATTTTCAGTCCGACCGGCCCTCGATCCGCGTCCATTTTTCCTCCTGACCGTTGTCCAGCTTACCTGCGGTTATCCACCCGCCATCCCCCGACCTCCCCCTGATCCGTTGCCAGAACGACATTTCCATCCACACGGACAATTCCGGTCGGCCTCCCCGTCATCCTGCCCGACCCGACGACCTTGCCACCGCCATCCAGGACGGCCAGCGTACCGTCTTCGCAGCCGGCCACGACCCTGGCGCCGACCCCGGCCCCGATGGCTGCCATCACCGCCGGCGGACAGGGCAGCCGCCTTGCCCACACCTTCTCGCAACGGTGATCGAGTGCGAGGATCAGCCCGCCGGAGAGCGCAGCAAGCAGCTCTTTCCTGCCGTCGCCATCCAGGTCGACAACGTCGAAATCCCGCACGTTGTCGGCGGGAATGCGCTGCCCCGGGCCGAGATGAACGTTGTGCAGCGCCCGCCCATCCTCCGTCCAGACCGTCACCCGGTTCCAGGTCCCGTTGATCTCGCTGACCACTTCCCTCCTGCCGTCCCCGTCCAGGTCCTCGTAAAAGATGTGCTTCCGGCTCATACAGGCCCACCCGCCGATATTCGTATGTCCGTCCGGCACGTCTTGGAAGGCGCGCTGTTTCGGGTCCAGTTCGCGGTTGTTCACAACGGCCATCGCGTGCGAATCCGTGGGCTGCCGCGCAATCAGCAGATCAATGCTGCCATCGGGCCCGTCGACCAGGGCGAACCGGGAACCCGGACCCCAGAATACCGGAAGCCGTTTCACGAGATTCCCGTTATAATCCAGGATCTCGAGTGTGCAGGCGCTGCCCACGAAAGCCTGGCTCTCGCCATCCAGAAAAACGCCGGAATGGAGTCCATGAACGCCCGCGTGCCCCGGAGCCGTCTTGAACCAGTACGGTTTTGCAGCTCGGAAAACCGCCGGGTCTTCCTCGGAAACAAACACCCATTTCCGGTCGCCCGTATCCGGATCGAACGCGATGACCTTCTCGTCCACGCATCCCGCCAGGAGCAGGTTGTGCTCCGCCCACCAGTGGAGGAGACGGATGGGACCATCCGTCCGCAGGGTCCGGAGTACTACCCCCTCCGGTGACAAAACGTGGACATTCTGGGTTTCAGCCGCACAGATTCGCGTTTCCTCGCCGGAATCGGCGACGACGAGGTCCACAACCGCACCACCCACGCCGGTCGAGAAAACAGGCGCCATGGAGGGTACATCCGGCAGAACAGGCGATAGCGCGGCCGCGGATAGCCGTCTGCCATCCCGGCCCTGCTCCAGAAGGCCCTCAAGCCGCGCGGTCACCCTTTCAAGCGCGGCCGCATCCGGTACCGCGCCGGACATCGAATGCCGTCCCGCGGGGATACCAATGGTCACCATTCCGGAGTCATCCGAACCGCCCCCGGGAACGCTTCCGCCCACGCGCATGCCGCGCGGATCGGCGACAGCCAACCGGATTTCGGTCTCCTCATCCGCAACCACCTCCAGCGTACCGCTTTGAAAGTCCCAGTCGACCTGCACGGGTGCGCTCGAGCGGAAAACCGGGGCGCCCAGCGACACCTCGGTCGCGTTGACGCCGTGGAGGTGGCTTCCCGCCAGCACCACCAGGTCTCCTCTGAGCCCCTCGTATTCGCCCACGGAGGCTACGGCCGGCTCCGGCAGCGCCAGTGCGGCCGCGTATTCGTCCAGCCGCACGCACGACGTATCCTCCCCCGCCAACAACGAGAAAAAGCATTGCCCTCCACCCTTCTCCACGCGTCCCCGCCATATCATGCGCGCCTGCCCGTCCGCAACCGTGGTCTCCAACGGTTCCGACATGCGGATCTGTCCCGCATCCCGGATACGCACAGCGCCTCCATCCGGGACCGACTCCCATGCGCCCTTTCCCTGCCACAGCACCTCCACCTCCAGTTCCTCGCTGTCCGCTCGGAATGTCAGGTGGTCCACAAACAGCGCGTACCGGCCCACCCGCTGCGCCAGTGTCCTGCGCCACGTGCAGAACGCCGCCCCAGGCACAACGGCCGCTACCACGGCGGTCCCCCCGACCACATCGCGATACTTCAGCGCGGAATCCATCGCCACAACGGGCTCTACCATCCCCTCCGAACGGGTCAGCACCTGGTTCAGATAGCCCTCCAGCAGCGTCTGTCCCCCCAGTCGCAGTTCCAGGATCACAAAGGTGTGGTACGCGTTCCGAGACGCGCCGTTCATCCCCTTCACCAGAATGAAATCGCCCGTTGAGTCGGCCGCGCTCCGAAAGCTGCCGAACAGGAAAGACTCTTCCAGCGGCAATCCGCCGGCGCGCTCCCGCCACATCGGCTCGGGGATGGGATGGATACACCACCTGTTCACCAGGTCCGCGGGCAGCCTGGCCTCGAGATCGTCTTCAGGCCAGAAGGACTGCCCCAGCCGGAAGACCTCCAGGTCCATCCCGGTGCGGCGCAGATATTCACGGTACCGGCCGTCACCCGTCAGATAAGCGGCCTTGTTGAGAAACCCGATGGACGCGGAATTCAGCGCCCAGTCGGGTTCGCGACCCGAGGCGAGGATTTCCTGCCCGCGAAGCAGGGTGGCCATCACGCCGTTCTCGATCGGCTTCCGGTCGCCCGTAAGCAGCATATAGCTCAGAACAGGGGCCATACCGGTATTGTACCAGAACAGGTTGTCGTGCTCCCCGTCAACCCACGCGTGTCGATGCAGGGATGCAAAATGCCACTTGGCCGCCTCCATGGATTGTTCCCAGAGCGCATGCGGGTAGTCGGTGTGAAAGTATCGGCCCAGGCAATAGAGCGAAATCGCCGACCACTGCCCGTGCCGCGACCCCACGCAGCGCGGCGGGTCTCCGAATCCCCCTTCGCCGCGTCGCGCGTTTTCCACCACCTGCCGCCGCGCGCCCTGGTCCTGCGCGTGCCCGAACTGAGACGCAAAGGCATTCGTGACCCGCAGGCGTTCGGCATCCGTAAACACCGGACTCTCCTCAATCAGATCCCAGTAGAGAATCATCATGTGCGCGTTGTAGTGGTAGGGACCGCCAAGCGGCTCGTCCTTGTTTTCGATCCGCTCACCATCGATCTCCGTGATTTCGGCCTTCGCCCGGTCGTCGGGAAACGCCAGCCGGAGGGCTTCCCGCGCGTGGAAGGGGTCTCCCGTCATATAGTACATGGCCATCCGCTTGCTGATGCTGTTCCACCCGAAATACCCCACCGATCCGTATCCCGCGGAGGCCTCCCAGGTTTCGAATTCCCGGATGTCCTGCGGTACCACAATCCCCCTCCCCAGTTCGATCTCCATCAGCCAACCCAGCGAAAGCGCGCCTTCTTCCCCCTCCGCTTCCGACACCTTCCTCACCAGCGCATCCGCCGCCGCCGACACGCCCTCTGCATCGCTGCCACCCGCAAAGATCACATTGTTGCCGTCGCCGAACGGATTGTGAAGCGACCGGACCTCGTACCCGCCAGGCCCGGGATAGCGCAGATCCAGCAGGGTGTAGTATTGGTTGTAGAGCGCTTCTATCGTGTGGCTGCTGGACCGGTTGCCAAGTACGATCACGTGTCCCGAAACGGGCGCGGAACCTGCCACGGAAGATTCCTCGACAATGGGCACGCGCACACCGGTTCGCGCCTTTATTGCCGCTTGCAGGCGTTTCGCGGCGCCGGCGTAAATCAGGCCTTCCGGAACCACGATCGTTACGTTCGACCGGCCGCCTCGGACCAGTTCCGTATCGAGATTGAGATCCTTGAGTTCCGTGTACATCGGTGGAATACGCATCAGATCATACCCTCCGTTACGTGCGCTAGAGTCAATATGCGTGCACGGCGTGCCCCTGCCCTTCGAACCAGATCACATCCAGTACGTATCCGAGGGCGACGGACAGCGCATAGCCCACGATCGTCCCGATAAAAAATGGTACCGTCCGTCGATAGAGCAGCATCCCCCCAGTCTTGATCACGATAAACTTGCAGATCCAGGCGGCAAAGATGCTGAAAGCCGCGTGCTTCGTCAACCCCGTGTAGGCCACAGCCAGTCCGGCCGGGTGCACCGGCCACCAGTTGAACCGGTATCGCAGGAACGCCAGCAGGGCCATGCCCGCCGCGCCGGCCGCAAAGAGAATAAACGGCGCCGCCTGAACGGGATCCGAGCTGCGCATATGGCTTACGTACCCGTTCACGCTGGGCACCGTCCTTCGGAAAAGCGCGATACTTCCGAAATTGTACGCCCCGCCGAAATACCCCCAATACAGTGTCAGCACCACCGACGTCGCAATGCTGGTCAACAGGCCCAGCGCCACAACCCAGCCCAGACGCCTCCGGTGCCGCTCCACCCGTTCGGCCAGCTTTGCGATCTGCGCGAAGGCCGGCATGAACAGGCCCATGCTGTCATTGGCGAACACGTTTGTGAAGGCCATGGCCGTGAGCCCCGGCGCCGGGATGGAGGCCGCGCCCAACGTGCCCAGAATCAGCGCCTGCCCGCTGAGGGGGAAGTTCACGTAAAGCAGGCCGGTCTGCGCGACAACCCGGGCGAGGCCCAGGTAACTGGTGAACAGGAACACGGTCAGCGCGGTGGCCAGGAGCAGACCCATTCCCGCCATCCGCAACCAGCAGATCACGAAGGCCACCCCCAGAATCAGGCCCCACACCGCCCACCTGTAACGCATCAGCGCCTCCGCGTCGTTCACTCCGCCTGAGCGGCCCAGTGCAGAGCGGAACACGCGATTGAGGTGACCCCGGGCGGTCCAGAGCGCCAGACCCACGTAAGACATCATCGCGCCGCCGCCCTGCCAGGACACCACCCCGCCGGAGAATCCCGCAATCCCCAGTCCAACCCGGGCGAAAGCCGCGATCTCCAGAATGTAAAACAGATGAAACAGCCAGATACTCAGCAGCAGGTCCAGGCCCGTCATATACGCGAACCCGATGGTATAGAAATTCAGGCTCAAATGGACCTGCGAGTATTGCGTAAAGTGCACCCACAACTGCTGGTGAAACACACGGATCATCGGAAATCCGTGGACAAAGGCCGGAATCAGGTTCCAGACCTTGATCGTCAGCGCGGCAAGCATCCCCGCAATGAACAACCGGTTCCGCAACAACCCGGCCCACTCGCCTCTGCCCTCGGCTCCCTCCGCCATATCCACGGCCACCGCGGGAATGGGATAGGCCAGGCGTTCGTGCCCCGACCACTGACGGTGCAACACCGCGACCGTGCAGAAAGAAACCAGCGCCATCCCGCCTAGCAGCGCCGTCCACCAGAACATCGGGGCCGCCCACGCGTGCCAGGGAATCGCCTCACCGGGCGGCAGACCCTCAAAGAGCCATCTCATGGCCCCCTGCGCGTTTGAAGGCAACATCCAGCCGGGTACGTGGGGCAGCAGGTACTCTCCCCACATATTCTCGGGCGTGGCAAGATAGTGGGGGATCGCCAGCATCCCGATCCAGGTCGTGGACAGACCGAACGTGGGCACCATCCCACCCGCCAGGCCCGCGCACAGCGCCACCAGGAGTTCCGGGCCGGACAACGCCATCCTGGGAACGAACCGCCGGAGGGCGGGCGCCGTCAGAACAAGAATCAGGAACGGCACGAACACGCCCATGGGGAAGTGCGTCCGGTTCAGCCATGATCCCCGGATGATATAGAGCGAGTGCAGGCTCCAGAAATTGTGCAGGACGGCAATACCCAGACCAACGCTCAGGGCGCGCACCGAAACCCCGCGCAAAGCCGACTTCGTGCCGGCTACCGCCGCTTCGCGTTGCCCGGCAGTTCTCGGCATACCGCGTTTTCCCTCGCGTGTGCGTTCAAGACACGACCTCCCGGCCCGCCGACGTCTCCAGTTCCGCCTCGCCCTGCCGGGCATAGTCCGTCTTTGTTTCCGGAGGCATTGTTTTCCATACCAGAAAGAGCTTGCGGATGTCGTTCAGGAAGCCTCGATTCACCCGCTGCCAGGAGTTCACGTCTCCGCTCAGGCGATGGATTTGGACCTCTATGCCGTATATATCGTGTTCTCCCGTGGGAATCGCATTCATCCGGACGTCCTGGCTGATGCCCATATCGTAGGGCGCCAACCACATCCGCAGAGCGATCTTATACCCCCTGCCGGCCGGAAGCGGCTCGGACCTGAAACTCACGTCCTGCGAGACAAACCTGCCGATAGAACCCTCTCCGAACGATTCGAAAGAACGAAACAGATAGGTATACATGCCAAGGGCTTCCGAGCCCGCCAGCGTAAACGGAAAATCAAAGAACCACTCGTCACCCTTCGGTTGCGGAAACTGCCAACGCCGGGTCACGTCGGGCACGGACATCTGCTCGGCCTTCCTGGCCGGATAGAGGGTGGACAGGAACACCGCCAGCATCACCAGCAGCGTGGAAGTAACCGCCGACAACGACGAATAGTTCAGGGACAACCCGCCCAGCGCCCCATGTTCGTACAGCAACATCACCAGCGCCTGACCGATCAGGTAACCGAACGCGGCCCCAAGCGTGGCAAACACGGCGGCTTCTGCCAGGAAGAGCGCGGATATGTGGCTGGGCGCCAGCCCCACTGCTGAATAGACGCCGATTTCCCGGAACCTTTCGTATACCGCGCCCATCATCGTATTCAGCACGATCAGAGAGGCAATCAGCAGCGGGATGAAGAGATTCGCGATGCCGGAAAGCGAGGTGGTGCCGATGGAACTGTATACCGTCACCTCGTCGCCGATCCCCACAAACATCGTCAGTGCGACCCGGGACATAAAGTCCTCGATCTGACCCCGGACGTCCCGGCTCGGGCCGCCCTGCGCATCTCTGAAATCGGTGACCGCGATCGATCGGAGCGTACCCCCCATTTCAATGACGAATTCGTACGGAAGCAGCGCCGTATTGCTCGTATCCAGGTGAATGAACGCCTCGATCGGCTCCGCCCCCATCAGCCTCGGATCCTGGCTCAGGTTGCGCCAGTCGCTCGTGCCCGCGGTCTCCATCGTGGTGTCGATGGGGGTCAGTCGTTCGTCGTCCATATCCTCCAGTCTGTCGACCGCCCTGGAGTCCAGAATGCCGATAACGGCAATCTCCACCCCCAACATGCGCACCCGCGCCCGGCCGGCCTCCACGTCCTCGGGAGAGATCCCAACGAGTTCCGCCAGTTCTCCGGGCAGGATGACCGCGTGCCGCTCCCCTTCCCGGAACCACCGGCCGGCCGTCAGCAGGCGGTCCATACCCATCACCTCAGGTTCCTCCGGCGTTACGCCCAGCAACCCGTTCGCGAAACTCCGCCGGCCGCTTTCGGGCTCTTCAAAGTCGATATAGGCCCGCTCCCCCCGCTTTTCGGAAATGTAAAATGCCCGAGGCGCAACCCGGGCGAAACCGCCAAAATGACTCTCCATATAGTTCAGCACGGAGGGCTGCATTCCCCTCCAGTTCCGGTCTCTCACCAGCGCGCCCTGGTACGGAGGCCGATTGTCCCTGGGCAGCTTGTAGAAACGCAGATAGGTCTGAACGGAGGTGAACGAAAGCACCGTAAACGTCAGCAATGTCAGCGTGACCGCCGTCAGCCCGCTGCGCAGGGGGCGCTTCCGCAAATTCGAAACCCCCAATGTAAAGGCCACGATTGTCGCCGAGATCCGCCCCACGTCCTCCTCGTACACACCCGTTGCGGACTGCTTCAGACGTCTTACCTGGTCCGCAAACCTGGACACCACGATCACCATTGCCACCCCGCCCAGGCACAGAATTACAAACGCCAGAAAGATGATGTACGGAGAACCGGACAGTTGGAACGCGGGATGCACCCACCGCAGCGCCAGGAACATGGCGACGAGAATCCCCGCGAATCCTATAATCCTTCTCTGGACGTCAGGAAACCCGAAAAACAACCGCTCGCAGAAGAACGAAAACGGCAGCAGCAGCACGAAATAGAAAATGACCCCCCGCACCGTGTCGTTGGCTGTCTCCTTCACCTCGGGGTAGCCGCGCGCCTCCAGTCCCCACGCCTCCCTTGCCGCCCCGATGAACCGGTCGTAGTTGCGGTCTTCCAGGTGACCCTGCGCCTCCAGAAGGGAGGCCCGCGCGCGGTCGTGCAGCCGGGAAAGCCGCTGGTTCTCCACGCCGTAGCGCGCCAGTTGCTTCATCCGTACGTCATCCACGATCCACATATCCCGCGCCGCGCGGTAGGAAGGCAGGGTAATGACGCTCCCGTCCGGGACGTAGCCTGTACCCATGGACCGCTTCACCGTCGTTGCGTCCACCCGCCGCGGAGCGACGGGATCGGTCAGCAGATCTTCCGGCGCGTTGATCAGCAGGTACTTGATTCCGAACAGCCCGCTGCTCATCAGGATCTTGATCCGCTCCCCCGCCGGGGCGAATGCCACCGACGCCTGCGTGACCTTCCCTTCCTTTCGGCCCTGGTTGGCGACGTACTGGAAGCCGTACTCGATCGGTTCGCTGTTGTCCCTTCCCAGCACCTTCATGTGGTCCAGCACCGAGAGATAACTCGAATCCACAATCTCGAAAAGGCTCAGCGCCCGGCACCTGAAAAGCACCCCCATCATTTCGTTGTCCCACCACCCGTATCCCTGTAACAGGGGGTATTTCCCGTTTTTCCCATCCGATCCGGCTCCCTCCATGCCCATGTCAGGCGCCGAAACGATCTGCCCCTCACCGTCGATCTCGTATGCGAGTATCCGATTGGAGAATCGGTTCCTTACGATGTCGAATTCAAACCGGCCGGTCTGCGAAACCACCTCCCTGGAACCGAACAACGCCCCACGGGAGGCCGGACCTTCGTAAATCGGGCCAGCGGCGGCCTGCGTGACCATCAGCGTCCGGACACCGGCCACGCTGCCCGGCCCCGGCTGCTTGTACGTCACGATCGCGCCGGGTACGGGCACGCGTGGAATCGCGAAATCCACGTCCCGGTCGAACCAGAGAATACGCCCGGCCAGACGGTGCCCGCGGTCCATCAGCCGAAGCTGGGTTTCCCGGAAGAAGGCCGGGTCGTTCCCCGCCCTGATCATCATTGAAGCCACCGAGCGAATCTGGTCGGTCAGCCGGTCGAACGCCATTGCCTCCGGAAGATCGAGCGGGGTGTCCGTACGAACGCGGCCGTCGTACAGCGTCACCAGCGTCATGGCCTCCTGCCCGACGAATACCGCCGCCTCACTCTCCAGGGCCAGGGGAACCGGCATAAACGACGTCCAGGGCCGCTTGGCCGGCGCCACCACGTCCACGTAGCGATCTTCGCCGGGGAAGAGCGTCGTCGCATATTCGCGGAGCCTGTGTGAATAGGGTGTCAGCAGATTCTTGAGGTATTCGTCCGTTGCTTTGCCGGGATTGTAGAACGTGCCCATCGCGAATCCGCCCACCTGCCTGCTTTTGCTGGAAAGGTCGAGCCCGATGAACAGGCTGAAGTCGATCCGGTCCGCGTCAGGAATCCGATCCAGGAAATAATTGCTCCGCCGGGAATGCCGAAAGAGGAAATCGTTGATTCCCGACAGGCCCTCGAAGTGAGCCGAGGTGGCCAGAAAGAGAAAGGAATATCTGGAACCGTAACGCTTTAGAGACCGGATCACCTCCAGCATCGCGGCAACTCCCGAGGCGCTTTCGGCACCCGGGGCGAGCGCCGGCACAACGGACATGGCGTCATAGTAGGCACCCACCACGATCAGCCGGTCCTTCCACCTGCGGCCGTTCCCGCCAGGAATGCGCTCGTCCGATCCCGGCAGATAGCCGTACACATTCGCCGACTCTACCGTCTTCCAGTCCATCCGCGCCGTCAGATGCACCCGTGCGTCCCCCATCTCGACCCGCTTCAGGAGGCGTTGCGCGTCCTCCCGGTCAACCCAGAACCGGGGCACGTTCACCGGCACCTCGAGAAGCTTGTCCTCCGCCTCCCCGCGCGTAACGTTGCCGTCGTCGAAGAACAGAATCGCCTTCGCGCCAAGGGTCAGCGCGTTCAGGTAGTTCTGCCCGCAACCGAAGTCCATCAACACCACGCTGCCATCCACAACTGCCCCGTTGTAGTCCGAAAACTCCCCCTTGCGCCCGTAGATCAACGGCCCGCCAACGCCTCCGGCCGGCAGCGTGGAAGTACGTACGTCGTTCGGCCAGAGACAGTAAACGGGCAATTCCTCCCCGGTGGTTTCCAGCCTCAGCACGCCTCCCGCGTCGATCGGCACCGTCACGTCGAACGGCTCCGTGGTAACTCGCTCCAGGCCGAGCGCCTCGAATTGCGACCGGACGTAATCCCGCGCCTGCCGTTCCCCGCCATACCCCACCACGCGAGACGGCATCCGGGTGAATGCCGCCACATGAGACCGTACCTCCTCTTCGGTTATCGCATCCACGACCCGTCGAACCGCACGATCCTCGGCCGAGAGAGCCCCACGCACCTGCTCGGGGGGCGCCACCTGCCGGATATGGAGCGTATCCCGTATCACGTCGGACACTTCCTCGGGATCGAATACCACCACGACTGCGAGAACGCCGAGCGTCAGCAGAACAAGAAGAACCCGCTTGATTACGTTAAACATCATTCGCCCTCGTACGTCAGCCTATTCAATCCACGGGTGGATGCTATGTCCGGCTCCGGGGAACATGAACATATCCACGAGAAACGCGCCCGTTATTCCAAGTACGTGCCCCACCAGCAGGCCAAGGAAAAACGGCTGCGCCTGTCTGAACAGCGTATTCCCGCCCACGCGAAGGATAACCGATTTGCAGGACCACGCCAGAAACAGCGTCAGTGCGAAATTCCTCACCAGATCCGTCCCCATAATGGCGAACCCCACCGGATGGATCGGCCACCACGGAAACCGGTAGCGGAGTAAAGTCAGTAAAGCCATGACCGCGGCGCCGATACCGAAAAACATAATCCGATTCCAGTCGAGCTCGAACGGCTCCTTGATCTTGCTCACGGTATCCGGAAAATTGTGCACGCCCCCGCAGATGAAGCCGTGTCCGAAATTCTCGGCCCCGCCGGTATAGCCCAGATAGAGCGTCCCGATGATCACGACCAGGGTCGTCGCCACGAACGACAGACCGACTGCCCAGAACAGCCGCCTTCCCCGATCCCGGATCTGTCCGGCCACCTTGGCCACGTGCGACATCTGCGACGTCGAATTCGCGTGAATCGGATAGGAAAACAGGAGCGTGGTCAGGCTCGACGGCGAGACCGCTTTGGCGCCGAGCAGATACACCGAAAAGCTCTGCGCCGTCATTGGCCCCTGCACGTACAACAGGCCCGATTCGGCGATGATTCGCGCGACGCCGATGTAGAGAACGAATAACATCGCCACCAGCGGAATCGCCATCTGCAAGTCCATTCCCGCCCGATTCAGCCACACGACCGTGAATACAATACCCACCACTATCCCCACAACCGCGGTCCGGTACGACAGCATCTCCCGCGAATCGTCCACGGGATGGTCCGACCGCCACGCCTTCATCGCCACGTCTCTCAGGTGGCGCCTGGCCATCCACAGGCCGAACAACACGAAGACGCAGAACGCGCCCAGACCCTGCCAGCTTGACGCCGCGTCGTAGGACCCGTACCGGTCGCCTCTACCGCCGATGCTGTAGCCCAGCCGGTTGAAAATCCCGAACTCCAGGACAAACACCGCGAAAAAGAACCAGACGCTGAACAGCACGTCCAGATTTGCAAAATAGGAAAACGCGATGGAAAACGGGTCTATATAGCTGAACATCGGCGGCATATCCCGACCGAAGAAGGCATACACCCTGCCCCGGACCGGCATCTCGGGAAAGGCCGGAGAAATCCATGGCAGCGCATTCCAGAAAATAAATACGAACGCGATCCCCGCACCGAACCAGAACAGCTTTCCGCGGGCGAACTGCGGCCACCATCCGCTGGAATCCGAACCCCTGGCCATCTCCACGATCGGTTCCAGCACGGGGAATCGCAGCCGCTCGTGTTCCACCCACTGTTTCCGGAGTACCACCGAAAGAGAAGCCGCGGCAAAAGCCAGCACACAGAACAGAAGCCCCCACCAGAACATGGGCACGACCCACGCGCCCCATGGAATCGTACCCTGACCACCCGGCAGGCCATTGAAGAGAAGCGTAACGGCGCCGTCCACGTCGAGGGGCGCAACCCAGGAAGGCAGGTGGGGTTGAAGGAGGTTGCCCCACTGGTTCTCCGGGGTGGCCAGGTAGTACGGAATTGTTATAAAGGCATATAATGCCGCGATGGGAGCGCCGCCCATCAGCCCCATCGCGAAAATCGTCAGTATTTCCGCAAGGTTCAGCCCGCCGGACCGCAGGACCCGCTTCAGGAGAGGATTCAGGGCGAACAGGACAAGCAGGATCGCAATGAAAAGGGCTGGCGACAGAAAACCGGCCGTCACGCCGGACGACCGGATCACGCGGCTGGAAAAGATCCCCCAGCCCTGAATGAACAGGGCCACGCCAAGCCCGATGGCGACCGCACGCACGGTTACGCCCCGTCGTTCCAGGCCCACGGCCGCTTCAGGGTGTGATTCCGGCTGCGCTTCCTGCATAACCGTCTCCCGTTTTACCAGTGTCCCGTCCCGGAAACAGATTGCCGAATTGGCGGCCGCTTTCCCCGTGTCTCATCGGCCTCGCGGTCTGCCTTCCCACGTGTTGCAGCGCGTGGAAAAGCACAACGCGCATAATATGGAAATATCTCGAAAGTTCAAGGGAAAAGGGGCCCCATGTCGGAACCCGGCGCCGCGTACCCGGCCGCCACGGCGGCAAACCCGCAACCCGACGTCGAACGGTTTTCAGGTTCGCCGCACCAGGCATCTACTCCCGGAATTCGGAATCGAAATCCGATCGCCCGGCTTGAAGTCCAGAATCTCGAAGCGGCTGCCGGCCCGCAGTCCGGCCACCGATTCCAGACGGAGTTTCTTGAACGCCAGCAGTTCGACGATCCGTGACATGAACGAACCGTCCTCCGTACGCAGCACCTTTCCTCTGTATTCGCCCTTGTCTCCGCTGTTGTTGAAACCCCACGCAAACGCAATCGGCACGTCGCAGACCAGAATGTCCGGGGCCTCCACGGAGACAACCGTCCCTCTGGCCAGCCGGGGGTCGCCGTGCTGCAGAACAAGCAGGGCGCTTCGCCCGTCCTCGGCGGCCATAACCCGGTAGCCCGAACCGTGGGAATAGGCCGTGTCCCCGGCGTCCGCTTCCACGCGGCACAACCGTCCCTCCAGAGGCATCCCTTCCGGCAGGCCCCGGTCGATCGAAACGGTCTCCGCATCGGCATCCAACGCCGTGATCCGAGCTTCGAAATGGGTCTGAGGAAGTGTCGTTTCTGCGTCTCCAAACCGGAGGCGCGTCCCTTCGACCAGATAGAGCGCCACCTCTCCGTCGCGTTCGCGTACGACGCCGAACCGGCCTGTCAGCGCGATGGAAACCCCGTTGCGATCCCGGATTTCGATCGAACCGTCCCTCGAATAGAGATGCGTATCCCGCGCGCCGTCCGCCAGTTCGACCCGCACCGCGGCGCTGCCCGTTTCCGAGTCGCGAGCAAGCACCGTAGTCCCGACCACGTTGCGCGAACCGGAAAACGCCTCGAACACGCCGACGAACAGGCTTTTCAGATCCTGGCCTTCCCGCCGGACGATCAGGCGATGGATCTGCTGGACGCCTTTCAAATCGGGGCCCTTCGCGGCGATCAGGGTCGCTCCCGGATCAGCGGGTAACCAGACACCGAAATGGGTATCCCGCGCGTCGCCGAAGCGCCACTGTGCGTACGTATCGCGTTCCAGCGCGGCGGTCTTCACGTCGTGGACGAACGCATACCCGTTTCCGGGGGGCGACAGCCATCCGTATGGCAACGGGCTTCCGTCCGGAGCGGCCACGCCCTGGATGCGATCGTTGGGACCGATCCGTTCCCCCCAGCTTTTTCCGGGCGCGTTCGCCTCTTCGGAACCGTCCATGGTCCCCAGCGCCGCCAGCGTCCAGACACCCGCGCGGGCCTCCGGCGACACGCCTTCCAACAAATACGACCCTGAGTCCCCTTCGAAGAACCTGGGACCGTTCATCGCATAGTCGTGGATGCGCCCTCCGGCCACCAGGAACAGGTCCAGCGTGTAGGACGTCTCCTCGTCCACGTCACAAAAGATCAGCGCCCGGCGGTACTCGGTTGCACCCTGGTGGATCCTGGACAGCGGCGCGGAGTACTCCGCGATCTTCACGCCGCCCAGATCCTCGAAGGCGACCAGGTCCGCGCTCGGAACGAATTCGTAGCCCTGAGACGTGGGAATATCCTCGTCCACGGTTACCATCGCGTGGGAGATCGCCCGCATGCCCCATCCTTTATGCACGTGCGAACCGGCCAGGGCATAACCCACGTCTTCGATGACCGTGCGGCCCTTGTCGTACAGAAACACCGCCAGCTGGTCGTCCTGCGACAACAGATTCGCGCCTCCCCGCACAATCAGCGCGCGCGACCGGTCTCCTGTCCCGCTGCGCAGGACCACCACGCCTTTATGACCGACAAAGGAAGAACCGCAGGCGGGCTCGGCCCCTTCTTCACCGGCAGGCCCGGGTTCGGAATTAAACAGCGCCCACGTGCCATTGCGGACGTTTTCGGCGGCGCCATCCGACAGATCCAGCAGCATTTCCTTCGCCTGCAGCCGTGTCTGCGCGTTATCGCTCCGGAAGTAGAGCCGTTCCAGCAGCGACCAGTGCGAGGGCATCACCTGGCGTTCCGAGGGCGGCCGGTAACCCGGGAGCGCGTTCGTATTTCCATAGGAGGGGATGCGGCCGCACGCCCGGATCAGTTCCGTGTACTCCAGGCACAACCGGACGAGGCGGGGATGATCGAAGGCGTTCTTCATCCCCATCAGCGCCTCCGCCGTCGGGTAATCTTCGAGTGAAGCGTACTTGCCGGGATCGTAGTGATACATCAGTTCCGCCACGTCCTGCATCAGCGTACCGGAGAAATACGCGTACATCTCGGAGTTCTCGTAGTATCCTCCGTCCCTGCCGAGCACATTATCCAGAAAGGACCGGAAAGCCCCTCCCGCCCAGGTAATGAAATCGGGTCTGCCGGTCGCCAGGCCGATGGACAGCAGCGCCCGGAATCCATCCAGTTCGTGATTCTGAAAATGCGTGAGATTACCCCCATGCAGATTGTACCCTCCTCCCTCCGTCATCACGTAATCTTCCAGCATGCCCTCGGCGATATTTTCCCTGATGCATATGCGCCCGTTGCCGCGTGTCGGAGACGGCTCATCCATCCCGTCAAGACCGGAGATCAGGTCGTATGCCTGCATGTCCACGAATCGCTGCCGGTTGACGTGGCACGTCTCCGCGTGCATGCGCCCCATCTCCCGCTCCTGGCCTTCGGGAATATCCAGCGGACCGATCGTCGTGGGCGCCAGCGTGGCCAGCGCGTCGTAAATCAGCAGAGCTTTCTCGCCGAACCTGGTCTCGCCGGTAATCGCATAGGCCAGAGCCAGATTCAACAGCGCGTTATCCGTGGGCCCGCCGGACCCGTACGAATAGGTGCTCAGCATACTCACGACATAGCTGTTCCACACGGGAACCGGCGCGAACCATTTCCCTTCGTAGTAGAAGCCGTGTCCTTCGTCGCTGAACCGGGACCCCTTCCGGTTCTCCGGATATTCGCGCCCGCAGTCCGCACAGAAAGCCCGCCGGGGCTGTGCCACATCGCACCGCCAGGCCGCCTTGCAGCAGGGGCTCCCGTTCCGTCCGCTGCAGAAAATCGACCCGCGGGCCGGCACCAGCGCCAGTATCTCCTCGTCGGACACCCGGACCCACCTCTCCGCAACCGTGCTGATCCGCTCCCATTCCTTCGCGGCCCACGCCTGCGTACGGATATTCTCCCGGGCCCGGCGAATCCCTTCCTCCGTGTACCAGATTGACCTTCCCGGCCGTGGCACCGGCGCATTCTGATCGATAGGCAACATAAGCTCCCTTTCCATCGAATTTCCTCACATCGCTCCGGACGCCTCGAACGCGCCCTAAATGGGTATGGATCTTCCGGTGCTGGCGGCCTCTCTCGCAGCAAGCGCGATCTTCATGGCGAGTCTGCCGTCCTCACCGGTCGTCAGGGGCGTTTTACCCGCCCGTACGCAACCGATGAAATGCTCGACTTCGGCCAGCAGCGCCCCCTGAATTCCGCGTTCGGCCATCGGCCACGTAATCGAATCGGCCAACTCGAAGCCGGCGTCCGTAAATACCTTCAAGGGCTGTGACATAAAGTCGACGTGCAAGACCCCCCGGTCTCCCAGGATCTCGATATTCCGGTCCACGCCGTGAGGATAGGTTCCCGGGTACGCAAAGGTCTCGTAGAGCGCCGCGATGGACCCATTGGGAAACTTGAACGTCATCACCGCGCAATCCGTGAAATTCTGATCCTTCAGAATGAGTTGGCCCATCTCACCGTACACCCGTTCCGGCGCCCCTCCCATCAACCAGCAAACCAGATCGATATTGTGAGGCCCGGCATAGTTCAGAACGCCGCCGGTCTCATCGTCATTCACCCAAGCCCTGCCTCTCAGCACGGAAAGCGGATGGCATCGCCTGGCGAACATCATCCTGGGCGTGCCGATCTCGCCCGCCTCGATCCGCCTTTTGGCTTCGGCGCAGGGATGGCTGTACCGCTCCGTGAATCCGACCATCAGAATCACACCGTTCTCACGCGCTTCTCGTATCATCCGATCCGCCTCTTCGGGAGATCGGCACATCGGCTTCTCGCACAACACGTGTTTTTTCGCCCGCGCGGCCAGGACCGTGTGCTCGCAGTGAAATTCATCGGGCGTGGCCACGATGATCGCGTGGATATCCGGATCCCGCAACATCTCGAGATAGTGGGTGGCCCATCCCGCAACCCCGCAGGATTCCGCCGCCGCCCTCGCAGACTCCTCGTGTCGGGTGCAGAACATCCGTACTTCGGCTCCCGCGCACGATCCGATGGCCATGGCGAAATTCCGACCCGCCTTGCCTCCCCCGATAATTCCAATCCCTATGTCGCTCTCACGCATGGTGAATCCCCCATCCGCCCGATGCCTCATCAGGAGAACCGTGACGCCCGCGCCGCCCCGACACGACGGCACCTAACGGGTCGTTCGAAAAAGTGCCCGGCCGCAAATTTTCGGAAGTACTGCCGCCAGCACACGGGTAAACCGAACCGTTCCGCATATCATGGCCCCGTCGAAGTGACGACCTTTAGGCTAAGGCTCTTTGAGCCCTCCAAAAACAGATCGACGTCCTTCTGAGTGGAAACGGTCGCCGCGGGACCCTGCTGCGGAATGCCCCCTCCCAGGCCGCCCGTCAAGACGCCTAAAAGTCCGCCTTCGGGCAAAGCAGTCGAGTCCGCGGGTGCTTCGAATGGCATGGCGAACATCAGCCGGGCTTTCAATACGACGTTCTTGTCCTCGCCATTGACCCTTCCAAAGACGTCGTCCAGCGTCTCCTCGCTCCCGAATCCATCGGAGGGCCCAAACAGGCCGAACAAAGGCGGCGGTCCATCTCCCCCGGCAACGTCTTCCGCCAACATCGCAGCCGAACCGGCTTCGAGCCGGTAGACGCCTGCGGGAAACGTATCCGGCACGCTGAGCGTCAATTCGATCACCCGGTCTATGCGGCGTCCAACGCGCAACGCGGCGGTAACGGCCAGCATGTCCCCGGGACTTATAACGGTGTCTGCGGTCACTTCAACGATCCTGGCGAAACGGGGCTCGGGAATCACCTCTACATGGACCCCTGCATCCGTCACCTGCAATGCGTAATCGTCCCTCGTCATCAGATCGGCGAGCGAGGAAGAGAGGTCCGCACCGGCGTTCCGGACCAGAGAGGCGAGATGTCCCTCGGGGGAGGCGTAGAGACGGGACCGCGCGAGCGTGGAATCGGAGCCGTCAAAGGAGATATCCGCGGTCACGAGTATACTGTGGTCCGGGTCCTGCTCGACCCGGTTGGAAAGAGGTGTGAAGAACGCACTAACGACGAGAGAGATCGACCTATTAGTGCTCACGCCGACGGTGGGCATCCTATGCAAGAGCTCCACGACGCCACCCGATGGGAACGTATACACGCTTTTGATCGGCACGAGGTCCGGCCCGTCATCAAGCACGCCGCGAACCCCGGGCAGGCGGTCTTCGGTGAGCGTGCCGCGCACCGTCGGGTTCAGCGTAGCGAATTTAAACGGCGCGAACACATTGGATATCTCTCCGAGCACTTTTGCTTCGATTATGGGAAGCGCCACAGGTCCTGCTTCCTGCATGGGATGTCCGAAACCATAGATCCGGTCGCCGTCCACGAAGGAGATGGTTCCCAGGCTGGCGAAGGTAAGCTCGCCCAGCAGCAAACCCACGGCCAGCGGCCTGCCGGGCGCAAAGCTCGTCTGGCGCTCCCTCGTCAAACCGGCGGCGACCGCGTCGCTCAGGAGAGACGGACTCCCTTCCGGCGATGGCTGGACACGATTGAGACCGGTACTCAACAGCGGGATGTCCAGGGGGACGATCCGGCTTCCCTCCCACGTAGCCGCTCGCTTGGCCAGGGGTACCGCCCCCCTGGTGCCGATAACCCATTCCATGGGAGTCGCAAAAAAGTAGTAAGGCGGGCTGTCCTGGGCGTCGAAACCATAAGCAATGGCGCCCCACACGCCCTGCTCCGTGAAGATGGGAGAACCGCTCATGCCCTTTGAAATACCTCCCAGGCTTACCAGGACAGAATCGGAGGCTTCCACCATGTAGACCGGCATGGGAGGCAGGAAATCGTCCACCACCTGGATGAACTTCATTTCCAGGTCCGTGAGCTCGCCATTGGCGAATTCCGTCCGCATGAACACACGCGTGCCCGCAGGCGCCGACCGGACCGAGTCGATCGGCACAACCCTTGAAAGATCCCAGGGTTGCAGCTTCCCGGAGGAAACGTTCTTCCCGTAGTTCCGTGCAAAGATCACAAAGTCCGAAAACCCGATTTCCCCGTCACCGTTCAGATCGAACCTCGCATCATATCCGTCATCGCCCGGACTTAGTCCGAATTTTGCCGCAAACTGCAAAAAATCACTGAAGCTGACCGTCCCGTCGCCGTCGAAGTCCGGAAGAGACGCGGTGTTATGGTCATGGGAATTGACGGTGATCCCTTGTAATGTCGTGCGATCTGCATCCGCGTCCGAACCCGTAGCGACGAATGCCAACAACGCGAAAGCGGAAATTAACACAATATTCTTTTTGGAAAACATGTTCCGCGATCCTCCCCGTTGTACGTTGGTGTTAACGCGGCTACATAAAGTGGTTTGGCAAACCTGCTGCCGATATGCCGACCCGTTCCTGACTCAAAAGGGCTTGTCAAAAAATTGCTGCGGAAACAGTTCGCATCGGTATGTGTCAAGTATTTTGAGACAGCGAGCCCAAAAAATAAGAGTAGAATGTCCGGTGTCAGATCCTCGGTTTTCGGCTTGTTGATCCAAACGGCGTCAGGTAAGGCCGGCGGTGTGGGCAGGCCTCGCACAAACCGTTCCGGATGTGCCGCGTAGGCCGCTGTCAACACCCGCTGACAATGCGCGTGAACCTTTGGCGCCTGTCCATAGTGTACCGTTGCAGGGGTCATCAATCCCAATCCCGTGTGATGATGCTTAAAGTTGTACCACGAAAAGAAGCGGCGTGCCCAACCTCCGACATCTTCGGGACAGCCAAGCCGGTCGGGATAATCAGATCGATACTTCATCGTTTTGAACTGTGCTTCTGAATACGGGTTGTCATCAGGCACGTGAGGTCTGGCGTGAGATTTGGTCACGCCCAGGTCGGACAATAAAAGCGCCAGGCTTCTGACCGCCATCGGGCCGCCTCGATCTGAATGGAAGTATTGCCGCCAGGACACGGGTAAACCGGACCGTTCCGCATATTATTCCCCTGCCGAGGCGACGACCTTTATGTTCAGGCTCTTTGAGCCCTCCAGAAACAGATCGACGTCCTTTTGTGCGGAAAGAATCGGCGGGGGCGCCTGGCGCGGAACGCCTCTCCCTCGACCGGGCGGTGATGCGCCCCCAGACCCGGAGCCCGGCGGGGAGCCCGCACCCCCGGGCGCTTCGAGCGGCATTTCGAACGTCAACCGGGCTATCAACACGATGTTGTCGTCCTCGCTATTGACCCTCGCAAAGGCGTCGTCGAGCGTCTCCTCGCCCCTGAAGGGGCCGAAAAACGAAGGCGGTCCGCCGCCACCGGCGTCGTCCCCCAGCGTCGCTAACGAACCCGCTTCGAGCCGGTAGACGCCCTCGGGAAACGTATCGGGAACGACGAGCGCCATTTCGATCTCCCGGTCGATGCGCCGCCCAACGCGCAGTGCGGCGGTAACGGCCAGCGTGTCTCCGGGACTGATGACGGTGTCCGCAGTCACTTCAAAAACCCTGGCGAAACGGGGCTCGGCAATTACCTCTATATGGACCCCGGCATCCGTCACCTGCAATGCGTAATCGTCCCTCGTCATCAGACCGGAGAGCGCGAAGGATACGTCGGAGGCCGCATTCCTGATCAACGAACCGAGCCGGCCTTCCGGCGAGGCGTGGAGTCGGGTACGCGAGAGCGTGGAGTCGGTACCGTCAAAGGAAACGTCCGCGGTAACGCGGATACTGTGGTCCGGATCCTGCTCGACCCGGTTGGACAGAGGTCTGAAAAACGCATTGACGACCAGATCGACAGATAGATCCGGGCTCACGCCGACGGTGGGCATCTTATGCAAGAGCTCCACTTCGCCGCCAGTTGCAAACGCATACACGCTTCTGATCGACACCAGGTCCGGCCCGTCGTCCAATATGCCCCGGACCCCGGGCAGGCGGTCTTCGGTGAGCGTGCCCCTTACCGTCGGGTTCAGCGTCACGAATTTGAACGGCGCCGACAGATTGGAGATCTCTCCGAGCACTTTTGCTTCGATGATGGGAAGCGCCACAGGTCCTGCATCCCGCATGGAATGTCCGAAACCATAGATCCGGTCGCCGTCCACGAAGGAGATGGTCCCGAAGGCGGCGCCTGTCAGTTCGCCCAGCAGCAAACCCACGGCCAGCGGCCTGCCCGGCGCGAAGCTGGTCTGGCGGTCCGTTGTCAAACCGGCGGCGACCGCGTCGCTAAGGAGAGACGGACTCCCTTCCGGCGTTAGCTGGCCACGGCTGAGACCGGTACTCAACAGCGGAACGTCCAGAGGTACGATGCTGCTTCCGCCCCACGTGGCTGCGCGTTTGGCCAATGGAACCGTTCCCCTGGCGCCAATGACCCATTCCATGGGCGTGGCGAAAAAGTAATAAGGCGGGCTGTCCTGGGCGTTGGGACCAAAAGCGATCGCGCCCCACGCGCCCTGCTCAGAAAAAATGGGGGAACCGCTCATGCCCTTGGAAATGCCTCCCAGGCTTACCAGGACCGAATCGGAGGCTTCCACCATGTAGACCGGCATTGGCGGCATGAAATCGTCCACGACCTGGATGAACTTCATTTCCAGGTCGGCGAGTTCGCCGTTGGCGAATTCGGTCCGCATGAAAACACGCGTGCCCGCAGGCACGGACCGGACGGAGTCGATCGGCACAATCCTGGAAAGGTCCCAGGGTAGGAGCATCCCGAAAGAAAAGTCCTTCCCGTAGTTCCGTGCAAAGATCACAAAATCCGAAAACCCGATTTCACCGTCGCCATTCAGATCGAACATCGCATCATATCCGTCATCGCCCTGACTTAATCCGAATTTTGCCGCAAACTGCGAAAAATCACTGAAGCCAACCGTCCCGTCGCCGTCAAAGTCCGGAAAAAACGCGGTGCTATGGTCATAGGTATTGACGGTAATCTCTTGCAATGTCGTGCGATCAGCATCCGCTTCCGAACCCGCAGCGACGAATGCCAGCAACGCCAAAGTGGCAATGAACACAATATTCTTTTTAGAAAACATCCGGTGCAATCCTCCCCGTTGTACGTTGGTGTTAACGCGGTTACATAGAGTGGTTTGGCAAACCCGCTGCCGATATGCCGACCGGTTTCTGACTCAAAAGGGCTTGTCGAAAAAATTGCTGCGGAAACAGGTCATGGTTCATCGATTGATTTCCCTTCCTGCTTTTCGTGACAGATCGTAAGGGCGTCGGCTTTCCTTATGTCCATATGACAGCCGGGATCGGCCAGGGCGGTAACACCTTTGCAAACAGCGATTTTGACATGAAACGGTCGACAGTAGCGTGGTCTGCGAAGCACCTTCAGGGCTTCCTCAGCAGGACGATCCTGTTGGTATTGGTTCCCTTTTTCAGGTTGTCAACGCCCCAGCAATTCGACGTCTTCGTGAAGACCTGATCATTCACCAGAACGAGGAGCGGCTCCAGACCCGCCTCGGCCGCGGCTGGAACGACCAACGATTCCAGGAGGATCTTCCCGCCGCGGACTTCCCCGACCTCGAAAGCGACATAGCCCCCAGGCTTGAGAACCCTTATGAGTTCGACGAATACCATCGTCATAGCCGCCTGCCATTCCTGAGGCTTCTTGAAGTGCCATACGTGAACGGTCTGCGCGTCAATACCATTAAACCAGCACCGTAACCAGTTGTCGGTCAGGTAGTCCACCACGTCCAGAAACGGCGGCGACGTTACGACCAGACTGATGGAATCACTCTCAATCCCGGGCGTTCTGTCCGATGATCCGGTGATAAGCGACGCCTCTCTCGACGTCTCCCGAAGCCCTTCGGCATCCTCTTCTTCCAGTTTACTGAGGAGAGATCGGGATTTCTTCAGAATCGATACCCGAACGTCCCGTTCGGGAGGTGTCTGCTGTCGATTCTCGTTGATGCCCCTCTGCCGGTCAACCGTGACGGCCTGGTTCGGGGGCAATGTATAGACCGAAAAGAAACCGGGTGAATGACCCGTCAGCCGGTTGGTCGCCACCATCCTGATCCACCGGTCGATCGCGTCCAGGCCGCCGTCTTCCATTTTTCGGAGCAGGTATTTCCGCAGGTTGGTGATCTGGCGCAGTGTATTCGGATGATAGAACGCGAGCAGGTCGTCCCACGTGTCGCATTTCTTTTCGAGGGGCAGTTCCTTCAGGCGTTCCGAAACAGCCGCCAGCGGGGGCGGGGCGAGCCGCGGGGCCACGAGTATTTCGCTTAAGGGATTGATGTCCGTCCCGACGGGCACACGCCCCAGCAATGCGGCCTCGATGACGGTCGTTCCGCGCCCCAGGAAGGGATCGTAGACCGCGTCGCCGGGACTGGTGAGCCGCTCGATGAAAAACCGGGGCAACTGTGGCTTGAAGCAGGCGCGATACGAAACCTCGTGAAGCGAATTGGCCGCTCTCTGTTTCGACGTCCAGAACTCATTGACGTAGACCGGAATATCGAAGTCCGGTTCGGGGAATTCCAGGATTGCCGTTTCCTTTCGGAATTCGTCGAATGCCTCGATATCGCCGAGGAATTCTTCAAACGATAATGATCCTGTTGACGTGTCATGCTGGTCAAATAACTCTATCTGTCTTGCCGCCACTCACATCCTCCGGAATTGCTCAGGCACCAGGCCTGGAACACAACTCAAAGCGACTCCCGCACCAACTGAAAGTCCTCATCAACGCGGCTTCTTCACTAACGGTGTAAATTCGTCTACTCCCCTTCCGAGACCTGTCGGCGGCGGCGGCGGGCAAGTTCCCGCATGTCCGTAACCGTGTCCGACTCGTCCACGATCTCCCTGCCAAGAATCTCTTCCAGCACGTCTTCCAACGTCAGGATCCCGGCCAGCCCGCTGTATTCGTCGATCACCGCAAAGAGGTGCTGTTTGCGTTCCAGGAACATCTCGAGAACGCGGTCCAGCGAGACCGTCTCCGAGACAAAGTGAACCGGCTGCATCAGTTCCGAAATGGGCGTTTGCCCCCGCCCGCCGGTCAGGGCGTTGAATGCATCCCGGCGCATCACGACGCCGATCACATCCTCGAATTCATTCTCGTAAACGGGAACCCGGCTGTACGGCCAGACGCCCGCCTCTTTCTGGGCCTGTTCCACGGTCAGATCCGCGCTCAACGCGAATACGACCGTTCGCGGCGTCATCACGTCCTTCGCGGTCTTGCGTTTCAGCGAAAGGATATTCTGCATCACGCGGGCTTCATCGGGTTGTATGGCACCGGTCCTCCTGCCCATGCGCGCCATAACGGTGATCTCTTCCTCGGAGACCTCCTGGCTTGCCAGACCTTTTGAAAACGCACGGGTCACCAACCGGCACATCTCCACAAGTGGGTACAGAACCCAGACCAGAAATTGGAGTGGCATCGCGACAAAGCCGGCCAGGGATCGGCTGTAAACCACGCCTACGGTCTTGGGGATGACTTCGGAGAGGACCAGGACGGACAGTGTGATAAAAACGGTGAAATAATGCTCCGATTGCCCTCCGAAAACCTTGACAAACGCCGCGCCGGCCACAAACGCGCCGCCGGTATTGGCGATGGTGTTCAGTGACAGGATGGCCGAGATGGACCGATCGACGTTTCGCATTCGCAGGTCTTTCAGGATCCGGCCAGAGGCGGTTCCCCTCTGTGCAAGGCTCTCGACATAACTGACGGGAACGGCGTAGAGAACCGCCTCGAAGAGCGAGCACATCGCGGAGACGACGATAACGGCGGTTACCGCAATAACAAGCTCAAACAAGTCTGTTCACCTCCTGCACACAAAGAAAGAGCCGTGAGTATATAGTCTCGGAAAATCGTGGGACCGCGCGATCCAGGGTCAATCCCCGGAATCACGCCGTCCAAATTGAGCCGCAAGGATGAGGAAATCACGAAACCCCACCTCGCCGTCGACGTTCAGGTCGAACCTGGCGTCCCATCCCGCCGTACCAGCGCGGGACCCGAACGCCCGCGCGAAAGCCACGAAGTCGCTGAAACCCACCGTACCGTTCCCGTCGAAGTCCCCCCGCAAACCAACGGGCGCCTCCTGGAAAGTCGGCAGCCAGGCCCCGTTCGTCAGGACGAATTCTCCCTCGCCTTCCGAGAAGTCGCGCAACCGACCGGACGCGTCGCGGTACCGAAGCATGTCCAGAACCCGGGCCCTGCGTCCCGCGGTTCCATCCAGCGTAATCACGACGGCCCGCCCGTCGGTCTCGAGCCCATCCACCGCGACCACCTCGTCCGTTCGATTGAAGCCCACGCGGGTACTGTCCGCAAACGTCACCAGCAGGAGGCGCGGCATGATCTCCAGCGCCGGACGCGTCGCCGCGGGGCCCAGGTACAACGCCGCCACAACCGGCGTGGCGGTCACCGGACCGGTCGTCAATGCGAGCTGTCCGATCCGGGGGTGGTAGTCCGGCCGAAGGATATTGTTCCAGACAGGCTCGTAGCGGTCAATCCGTACGTCCATGCCAGCCGGCGTCAGTAGATTGATCAGCAGCGAGGCGCCTCCGTAGGAAGCCTCAAACCGCCCCTCGCCCGCCGACACTATCTCCGCGTCCTCATCGAAATGCAGCAGCCACGTGAACCGCCGCGGTCGTTCCGCCTCCAGGTGATCGGCAATCAAGACCCGCTGGCGGTCCACCATCAATATCTGGCGCGTAAAGCGCTTCAGACCCAACTGGGGCGGGTACGCCGATGCCGCTTCCCCCCGCACATAGGGAAACTGCGTGGAAGCGTACCCGATGTGCGCCCACCCCGGATACCAGCGCGGCCACCGCTCTCCGTCGCCGTACTGCCCCTGCCCGTCCACCAGAACCGTATTGTGGTTCGCCGTTTCCTTCTTCAGCGTATAGCCCGGGTCAATCACCAGTTCCTTCCCGCTGCCGTAAAGCACAAAGCTGTTCTGCGCGGGATGGTTGTGCCCCACACCGCCGATCCAGGGATACGCCTCGATCAGACGAGCCAGTGTGTGCCCGCCCAGCGGCCGAGCGCCAAGCGCGAACATTGTGGCCTCCGGCCGCCACGAGGTCCGTGCAAAGTACATCTCCACGTCCGGGTAATAGGCCAGCTTCGGCATCAGCTCGTCCAGCGTTCCGACCGCCGTGCCCATGTCCCCGGCCAGTGCCTTCAACGTCCACCAGTGGGTACTCTGCCTGCCCGCGTGAATCAACTCCGCAATACGAAACAGCCGGGCGTCGCCATTGCGCCCGGCCAGCCAGTGCAGCCGTTCCATCGAGGGTACAACTCCGGGCCGGAACGTATCTTCAATCGCCGCGCCCGAATGCAGATCGGGATAGACGTAATGGATCGGAAAATAGCCTGTCTTCCTCAGCCACGCGTCCGCATGGGCGATGGTCCGCCCCGTTGTATGCTCATACAGGTCGATCCATCGAAACAGCGACCCCACGGAGAAGTTCCAGTAGGCAGGCCCCTCGTGGAACCCCCCGTCCTCCGCAAAGGTCTTCAGCGTCCCCTGCAGGCGGTCCCAGCTCCAGGCCATCCACATCTCGGCCTCGGGGACCTCGCCGTAAAGTGCGGCGCCAGCCACGCCGATGGCGTAATTGTCGAACCAGTAATGGTTCTGCTGCACCGTGCGCGCCCAGTACATCCGCTCCATAAAGGACGCCTCGAACATGAGTCGGGCCTGGTACGCCAGCTTCTCCCGGATGATCCGCCGCTCCTCCTCCGTGAACCAGTGGTAGAGCCAGTCGTAGGCGACCGCGGTCCCGTGGATCATATAGGCCGCGTCCAGGTCCAGATCCGGCGTGCTGTGCGACCAGCCGTCCGGGAGCCATTTATCGTATGTACAGATCGTGAGAACGTGTCGCCGGATTGCCTCGAAACGCTCGGTCGCATCAGGGGAATTTCCCAGCAGGCACGGGATCGCCTGGTTCTCGATGCGCCACGCCCACCCCGCGCGCTTTGGCGGACCCGAGTTGGGAGGCGGCGTGCCTCGCAACATCCCCTGGAGACGGTAGAGCCGCTGTCCGGCTGCGCTGCGCCGTGCGTTGCGCAAACGCTCGGCGTCCCACCGCGTCACAAACAGACGCGGGCGCTCTTCCGCCAGGTCGGGCCGGATAACCGATGCCGCATCGACCTGTGCCGTCAGATGCGTCAGCTTCAGGCGAGCCACGCTGACACCGGGCCGTTCCCGCAGCACAAGGCGTATGTTCGTTTTTCCCGGCACATCCAGTCGAAAACCCCGATACGCCTCCCCGTACGCGCCCTTGGGCAATACGATCGGCTGCGGCTGCCGCTCTCCGTTCACCTCCAGCCAGAACGAATCGGTTGACGTCGACGGGGCCGAGCAGAGAACGCTCAGGCGGTAGATCCCCGGCATCAGATCCGGGTTGAGTGTCAACGCGAAATCCGCCCCGAGCGTGCGAACCACCGTTCCCACCTCCCGCCGGACCAGGTCGAACCCCCCTGAAGCAACCTGTCTGAGCGCTTCACCCTCAGCTGAAAAGAGTACGTCTTCCTGGATCAGATCGCTCGTCGACGGATCGTCCGGCAGGGCAAACGCTGGGCTTTCCATCAAAAATGCAAAGAAAAGGACCAAAAGGAAATAACGCAGCATATATCCGGCTCCCCAATCACTCCCCGAAAATCCAGAGCCGACACGTCGCCTTCGTCCTGCCACCGAACGCTATCACAACGTGGAGAACGCCACAATCGAGCCGTCCTCACACCCCAGCACCAGCCGTCCCTCCGCGAAGGCCGAGGCGGTCACACCCGCAGGCAGCACTCCCAATAACGCCGTCTCCCCGTCTCCACTCACCCGCAGAACGCGGCCGTCCACGCACACCACAGCGGCTGTACTGCCCATGCGGACGACCCGCGCCGCGCCAGGGGCTACGTCCACCGTCCACATCGGCGCACCCCCCGGGCCAAAGCCGATTGCCGTCGGCCCTTCCGTAGCAGCAAAAAGGACCTTCTCTCCGGAACCGTCCAGGAGCGCCAGCCCCGCCGGCACCTCGCCCAGGCAGTGGCCCCATCGCCTCGCCTTCTCTGCAAAGCTGTGCACCCTCAGGTTCTCCTGCCGATTGACCGCGCAGGCCACCTCCACCAGCCCGTCGCCGTCCAGGTCCGCAATCAGCACATCCTTCACCTGCGACGTCCATCCCGCATTGTAAAAGGTATGCTTCTGCTGTCCGTCGACACCGATCACGCGACAGACGCTGCCGGACGACAGGATGTCGCACCCCCCTACAATCTCCTTTTTCCCGTCCCCGTCCAGATCGTACGTCTCAAAGGTCAGGAACGTTCCATGGTCCGTGCGGTACTCCCACCGCTCATTTCCCTCCGCGTTCACCAGGTGCAGCCGCATATTGCCGGGTGTCACAACCACCTCACCGCTGCCGTCGCCGTCCAGGTCTTCCACCCACACGCGTTTGATACTCGATTTGTACCAGGACCAGTAGTCCCAGTACTGGTTGCCGTATTCGGGGTGATACCGCCAGATCTCCTCGCGGGTGGCGGCATCCAGCGCGCGCACGAACGTGTCCTCGCATCCCAGAACGATCCGGGCGGGGTCCCCCTCGCACAGCACCCCGGTGTGGACCGTATTGACCGGACTACCCGTCTCAAGAGTCCACGCGCACGCCCCATCCAAACCGAAGGCCACCAGCGCGTCTCCCTCACACGCGGCCAGCACCACGTCCCCTCCTGCAATATGCAGGGCATTGATTCGCCCTTTCCCCCGCGCGGTCCACGCGGGCAACGGGGTCTTTGAATCCGATTGCAACGGGGCAACCGCCTCCTGTCCGCCGGCCCCGTCGAAAAGAACATCCGGATCGGGAATGGCGCCGGCCCCGACGTTGAGCGTGTGAACGGCTCCGCCGTCCAGCTCGCGTTCGCCCGACGCCCCCTCCCCATCGCGCCATAGAACCGCCAGGTCTTCGGAGGCATCCACCGCAAGCCTGCCCGATGCATCCAATTCCACGCCGCACGGCCTGGAAAACTGAACCGATAGCCCGCCAACTTTCAACGCCGTGCAGTTCGCCGCAAAAACACCCGCCCGCCAGACCGCCAGCAGGTCACACACCGCGTGCAGGCCATCCGCCCGCACCACCCCCGTGCAAATCGCAAAAGTCGCTTCCGGTGCTTTCACCCGCACCCATCCCGACGCGTTGCACTGCGCCTCAACCCGGTCTCCAACCCGATCCCCGGACCGTGCGTACAACAGATTAACAAAACGCATTGCATCGCCCGCCCCCAACACGTCACTCCGGCTCTGATACAGCTCCGTGAGCAGCGTCCGGTCCGTTCTCAATTGCTCGCCGAGCTCAGGATCATAGCCCGACTTCCACGACGCCGTGGGGCCGTAGAACGCCTCCTGGGTGCGGCAGGCCTGTCCCGACAGATTCTGAACCACAAAATCGGTCCGGCTGCCCTTCCACTCACTCTGGTGGAAAATACATGCATGATCCGACAGCTCCGGCTGTCCCAGACTGAACCAGCGGCAACTACCGCTGTAGGTTGCCCTGTCCCGCGCGACCAGGCGGTCCACCACCAGGAAAAAATCTCCCTTCTTCCAGAGCAGCATCCGCGTCCAGTCCATACCCACATAGTCCGGTAGCGTCGTGGCGGAGAACCCGAACGTACGCAGATCCGCCTTCCCGTCCATCCGGCAGTAGCTTGGAAGTTCCTCCCCCAACCCGTTCCGCGTTACCGTCACCATATTGTGATACTTGGGTGCGGTAAAATAAAGCTGGTCCGCGGACAGCAGCAGAAACCGGTCGTCCTGCGTGAGTGTGAGAATGGCATTGGCGTCCTCGTAGGAATGCGACCCTCCGCCCGTGCCGTCCAGGATCAGATACTGTGACGTCTTCTCCCAGCCACTCCGCATTGTCAGAATATCGAATGTCTTCCCATACGGCACGCCCGGAGGCCTGAGCGCAACCGCGCCGGGAGAATGCTTGGGAATATCGTAATACAGCCGGTCCAGCGGAAACACGCGCGTTCCAACCTGATCGCCAGGCGGCGCCACCTCCACCCCCGCATCGTAGAGCTGTCGGCACGGCATCAGGCCGCCGGAGGGTGCAATCTCGGGCGCCATATTTTCCAGGGCATAGCGCAGCCCGGCATCCCGCAGATAGAAGGACACCTGGGCCAGGAACCAGTTCGGATACGACTTCACGTCTCCGTCTCCTATGGTAGCGGCAAACCCGTTGCTCGTACAGTTCCCCACTGCGCGGTCCGCTGCCAGGCGCGCCATTCCATTGTCGAAAAACACCGTATTCCCCGTCAGCAGGGCATAGGTCGCGAAATCCCCGATGCTCTGGTTCCACCCGTGGGCGTTGTCGTCGCAGATCTGTTTGGAACAATAGGCGCCGATACGGAACAGCTCGTCAACAAGCGCACGCCATTCCCGAGCTTCGGGAAGACGATAGTGCCGCTCAAAATAGATCGACCCGAACAGCACGCCCAGCGCGCACCGCGTCTGGTGGTTCTGGCGCGGCAGCTCCGACCCGGCCGAATGGCGCAGGCCTCTATTCTCCGCCCCTTCGGGTGACACCAGCACATTGTACAGAAAACGGACGATCTTCAGCCGGTCCGCCTCGGAAAACACATCACAAGTCTCCACGATCGGCCACATCATCATCACCGGCCAGAATCCCAGGTGAAGCTGGCTTTCTGGCGTGTGCAGCACCGGCGTCTCCATCAATGCCATCAGACCCTGTTTCAGCCCCTCCGCGATTCTTGTGTCTCCGCTTCGCAAATATGCCCACGCCGCCGATGGAACGTGCGACAGTCCCCCGTATCCCGTAAAATCGTAGACCCACCCTTCGGGGGTGGGACCGACGCTTGCCCAGCGCGCCACGTCCTCCACCTCCATTGGTCCGGACGACCCGTAGACCACTTCGTAGAGTCCGGGGATGCCCGCTTCAGCTCCGGCAATAACGCCCTCCAGGCGTGCGACAGCCGCATCCAGACCCACGTCGTCCGCGGCTCCCACCACGAGCGCGTTACGTCCCGTCCCCCACGGGTCCCAAACCGTGGTCAGCACGTACCCCCCTCGGCCCGGGTAGGCCCCGTCCACGAATGTCAACCATCGATAGTAGAGGTACTCGATCCCCCGGTTGTCTCCCAGGCTGCCCACGAGAATCGCGTGGCGTTCCGGCCGGATATCCCACGCGGCGTACGCCGAATCGCCCGCCACGACGACCTCCGAACCGCACGCCCGCGCCAACGCCCCTGCGATGCGCAGGGCAGCGGCCTGCTGAGCGTCTCCGCCACCGGCCACCACCTCCACAGCCCGCGCGTCGAACGGAATCTCCAGCGACATCTGCTTCACTTCACCAATCCTGTGCCCGCCCATCTTTGCACCTCTCGCAGATATAACCGACTGCCTTCCCCAAAACCCTCACACGCCCAGCACCGAAAGCGTCCCATCCGACCCGCCAAGGATCAGGTGGCCCCTGCCGTCCGCAGCCAGGACGTGAACCGCGCCACCCGCCCGGTGGCTGGCAATAGGCGTGCCCTCTCCGTCCAGGACCCACACGGTCCCGTCGTCACACCCCGCGACGATCTTCGCACCCCCGTTCAGATCACCGACCATCACCTGCAGCACGGGGGCGCCCAGGTTACGTCGCCACCGCTCCGTACCGTGCTCATCCAGCAAATAGAGATAAAAACAGTCAGACCCGACCACGACCTCCGGCCTGCCGTCCCCATCCACGTCGACGGTGCAAACCGCGTTGACTTCCTCTCCAACCCGTTGCTTCCAGAGTGTCTCCAATCGACCGCCTGCCAGTCTCAATGCATAGACGTTCGACCGGTTCGTCCCGCACACAATCAGGTGATCCGCCCCCTGTACCCACACGTCGCACGCAGGCATCATCGACGCCCACCCGTCCAGCCCGTCGCTTGCATAATGGCCGCCGTCGGCGTCCAGCACGTAGCAGGACCCCCCGCAGGTGATCCGGCCCGGGCCGCCGATCACCTCCTGCCGCCCGTCTCCATTGATATCAGCAACACGTAGCGGCGCAAAAATCCCGTAAATCATAAAACTCCACCGCTCGTTTCCATCCTCGTCAAAACAGTGGAGCTTCCGGTCCGAGACCGCCGCCAGGATATCTGTCCGTCCGTCTCCACGCAGGTCGGCCGCCGTCACGAATTCCACCGCGGAATTCCGGGCGTACCGGTCCCACGTTCCTCTGTAAATCTCAAAGGCGTGTGACCACCGCACGCCGCCGCCTTCCTCCAGCAGATAGAGGCGCCGGTCGTCCGCGCCCGCAATCACACAACGCCGGCCGTCAAGTTCCACCGCACACACCGAAAGAACGCTCCCCTCCGCCTGGAAGGACCAGGCCGGCTTTCCGTTTTCATCCAGAGCCGCCACCCGTCCATCCTCCGTACCCAGGACCACCCCGTCCGCGCCGGCAGCGGCGCAGCGCACACCCGAACCGGCATCGTATGTCCAAATCCTGCGCAACCCGGGAACAGACGAAGCCTGCGCACGTGCCGGAGGACTCGCGTCCCAACCCCGCAGGTCCGCAACCCGATCCAGCGACAATGCACCCGCCCCGAGCCCCTGCGTTTTCACCTTTTGCCGGCCGGCCGCAACGCGTAACCTTTCTCCGCACAGCGTGATCTCAGCGGGTTCCGGCGCCACGACAACGCCGTCACCGGACTCCAGATCGAACTCGATCGAAACAGGAAGCTCGCTTTCAAAGATCCCGCCGGGCGCACACAGTAACGTCCCGTTGCACAGCGCAAACCACCCGTCGCCGGCCGCAAAGATGCCGGCGCGGCCGGAAAGAGGCCCAACCTCAAACGCGCCGGTCCCGCTCCCCGTCCCCACCACCATCCGGCCTTCCGACCCCTCAACCACCACGGCCGAATCGCCCACCCGACGCATCCGGTCGTCCACGGGCTTATGCGCATTCGACGCGTAGAACAGGTTGATAAACGTGTGCCGGTCTCCGACCGCCATCTCCCGGTTGGCCGACTCGCGCAGGATATTCACATAATCATCCGCATAGGGATATGCATCCCACCAGTGGCCGAAATTCTCCCAGTCCCGCTCCAGCGACAACCGGCCTCCACCCACGCTCTGCAAAACAAACCGATCTTCCCGGCCGCTGTCCGGTTCTTTCTGCACCACCTCCAGCGTCCCGTCGTTCAAAGCGGGTGTCCCCAATGTGCGCCAGTGACACTGCAGCGCGAACGCACCTCCCTTTGTCGCTTCAACCTCATCCACCACCACAAAATAACGCCCCCTGCGCCACACCACGTTCCGAACCCACAACGCGCCCCAATCCCCTGTCACGGACGTCCGGCTCATTCCCACGTGACCCAGATCCGCCACACCCTCCAGCCGGCACAGTGCAGGTACTTCCCACGCCTCTCCATCCCGGACCGCCGTCACGCCATTGTGGTGCTTAAGCGTCGGCCCCTCCGTGTACGACGCATCCACCAGGAAAATCCGATCGTTCGCCGAAAATTCCGGTATGGTATTCCCGTCTTCGTGGCTGTGGTTGCCGTAAAAGATCCCGTGCAGCATCAGGTACTGGTCCTCCCGGCCAAACCCCTCCCGGAAACAGACCGTATCGAACGCGTCTTCCCTTTGCAGGTTCAGCGGCTTCACCTCGCGCTCCCTCGCCTGCGGGTCTTCCGCGAAATCGTAGAACCCACCGGCGACCTCCAGCACCTGCACCCCGGCCATCCCATCGGGGACCTCGGGCGCCAGGCCGTCGCAGAAATACTTCTCAAAACTCCGCACCAGCAACGGATCGTTCACGCTCTCGTAGCGCTCTCCCGGCGGCTGCGGCCGAAAATAGTCCGACGGCCTGTCGAACCGTTTGCCGAGCAGGAATGCCGCGCGTCCGTCCTGCAGCACATGCCCCGCTTTGACCAAAAAACTCGTCGGGTATCCTTCCATTGGAGCGCCCGTATCTCCAAACGCGGGCAGCGCACCCCGGTTGTTGCAGTAAAGCACAGCCTGGTCCAGAGACCGCTTGCAGTTTCCGTTGTCGATATACGTGGTATCCCCGCTTGCCAGCGAATAGGTCAGTATGTGGTCCAACGTCATCCACTGATAGGCGTTGGCATCCTCAATCGGCTTGAACGACACCGCCTGCCCCTTGAACACGTCCGCGGACGCATCCATCCACTCCTTCGCATCCTCAAAACCATAGTGCGTTGAAAAATACCGACCCCCGAACCACGCCGCCAGCGCCACCAGCGTCTGGTGGTTCTGGCGGATCATCCGGTGTCCCACACCCTGACGGAAGAATTGGGTATACGCCCCCTCCGTGGAATCCATGATCCACAGCAGATATTGCGTGATCTTCAGCCGGTCCTCGTCCGAGAACACCGGGCTCTCCTCGATCAGGTCCCAGACCACCGCCAGCCACCAGACGTGAAAGTGCGCCATCACCCCGTGCTCACCCATCCTCAGATGCGCGTCCGCGATTTCACGAACGGCCGCGGCATACGCGTCGTGCCCGGTCCGGTGATACATCAACCCGTACGCGCCCGCCTCCGAAATCAGCTCAAAGCCCGCGCCTGATTCGGAAGCGTGCGGTGCGGTGGCACGCGCGATGAAGTCCTCCCGCCGCTCCTGCAACCACCCCTCCGGCGGACAGCCGAAAGCGTCGAACCCGGAACCGAGCCTGATGTCCATCAACCATCCCACTCTGAGCGTCTTTTCATCGGGCACTAACCCCAAAAAACGCGACGTCACACGCTCCAGCCCGTCGGCGTCGCTGGCCCCGAGCAGTACCACGTTCTTTCCGTTCCCCAGTGGATTGTGCAGGGTCCGTAGCGCGTACCCGCCCCTGCCGGGATAACAGCGGTCTTCCACCGCCCACCACTGGTAATACAGCCACCGGATAAAGGCGTTGTCAGCCATATTTCCCAGCGCCACGACGTGCCCCTCCAGCAGCATCCCGGCCGCCGCCTCTCCCGCCCGGACCACCTCCAGCCGCGCGCCCGTCGCCGCCTCGATCCGCTCGACGATCCGTCCCGCCAACCGCTCGTGCGCTCCATCCCCGCCGATGACGATCTTCGCCTGGGGCTCGCCGTTGACCACCAGTACCGTCTCCAGACACATGTCTTTCAACACACCCACCTTCAGGCCCACCGATCGGTTCTTCACGGCCGCCTCCTCGTTAAAAACAGCCTCCAGGAATTGTTTCGCCAACACGGGTCACAGACACCTGCCCGACGGTCCCGCAATACAAACGTGTGCTCCCCCTTCCTTCGGCGGAGCCAGCCTTCACAGGGCGTCCGGCCGGCTGCAGACTTATGGCAGGCGATGTCGTCCTGTGGACCATCCATCAATTTAACGCGATTCACCAGGTCCCGTTACGATGCCCTCATCCCGAAGTTCGTACCCCCGGCCCTGCACGACCAGCAGAGCCAGCCCGTTCGAGTGAAGGCCGTCATACGCCACGCCATCTCGACCGCCCACCAGCACAAGGTCCTCCCCGATCCGCGCGACTTCCGTTTCACCCGATCGCTCGGTCTGCACCTTCGCGCGGTCAAGAGACCCATGCCCCGGGCACAACACAACCCCCAGGTTCCGGCGGCTTACCAGACCGGAGGGGGTAAACCTCAGATGGTACTGCTGGTGCCACTGTGATTCGTTCTTGCCCGTACGCATGGGCGGGGGGTCCCACCCCTCGCTCAGGGAGAAGAACGCGTTGTTGTGGTACATGAAATGCGCTTCGAGTGAACTCCCCTCCCGCTCCAGCAGGAAGGTTCTTTCCTGCTCGTCCACCGCGAAACGATTCCAGGAGTGGATATTCCACTGGAGCGCCGAATCAATGCCCGGAACCGCGGCAAACTCGTCGATCATCACAAAACAGCTCTGCGCCCTCAGGAAGAATACGTGCCGCCGGCACCGTTCCGCGCGGTCGCTGTAGCTGGCATCCGCGTTTCCGGCAAAGTAGACAAGCCGTTCGTCCTCGTATGGATTCTCGATGCTTCCCAGTGAATCGTGCGATCGCATGATCTGCGACGCGTCCGAAAGCGTGACGCAGTTGTGCGACTTCGTGTGCCATACCCAATGCGTGTGATGATCCGAACCGTACCCAATGTAATAACCGCTGGGCATCGCCATTACCTTGCCACCGGCGTGCAGAATGAAGTCGTTGTTGTTCGCGTGGGAATGGCTGATGGCGCCGAGCGGAGAAGAGCGAAAGATCAGCGCAACATCCCGTGCGGCATCGTTCAGGTTCGTCCGGACCGCGGCCCATCCGGCGGCCGGGAACACACGCAGGATCGATCCGTCCGCGTCCGAAGGCGGCCGCTTCTTTTCGGGCTCGGCCAGATAGAGTTGCGACAGAACACCAGAGCTTCTCCGTTCCGCCGGCGTTTGCATTTCCTCCGCCTCGGCCCGGAACGCCTTCACGTATTCCGTGAACTCATCCGTTCCCGTCTCCCGTCCGATCAGATCCACCAGATCCGCATTTGATCTCCAGGTGCCCGCCCACCGCTCCGTATGGTCGCCGAATCCCATCCACTCCGCGTAGGGCGGCAGACAGTACTGGCGCCACCGGGCGTGGCTCTTCCAGAAGGGACGCCGGTAGAGATCCACCCCCATACCGCGCTTCAGCGTCGTGGCGAACATGGACATGATCGTCACGTAAGCCAAACCGTACGAGGGTCCTTCCGCCCATGCACCGTCGTCACCCGACCAGATCGGCCAGATGCCGCACAGCACCGGCCTCAGCCACTCCAGCCAGGACTGCGCTTCGGGAATGTGATCGTGAAACACCAGCGCAATGTGCGCCAGGAACACAATCTCACGACCGGCGTGCGAGTCGAAGCGCGTTACCCCGTAGGATCCCCTGTTGTGCATATGGTCGAACGTAATCTGTCCCCGCTGCCGGAATTGTTCCACGACGGCGTCGCGTTCCTTGTCGGCAAAACGGTCCCACACCCAGTCGCACGCGTTCGAACCGTTCCAGATCACCGACATGTGGGCTTCGTCGTTGTGGGCAAGGTGGCTGGACCCCTCCGGGTCCCAACGGGATATGGACGCCAACCTCCGGCACGCGGCGCGGGCATATCGATCCTCCCCGCCCACGAGATAGGCCAACGCCAGGGTCTCGGCGCCTTTGACAAACCGCCGTGAGTTCCACATCACCGGCGCCCAGGTCTCGTGGTATGCCTGATAGTTCTCGCTTCGGTCCGGGAGAAAGGGCGGCTCGTCGATCTCGTGCGGCTCGCCGAGCACGGCCTCGGCGTGCCTCCGCAGACCTTCCCACGCGGAAGCCCGCTCGCGGTGCGCCGCCGCACGCAGCGCCGGCACCTCGTCCGGGCGGAGGTAGACGCGCGGGTGGTCCGCCGGGAATCGCTTCAGCCACTCGCTTGCCGGCGGCACCTCCACCACAGCGGCCTCGCGCCCGATTTCAAATGCGAAGACCTCGGACGTTGCGGCGGGCGCCGCGGACCACCGCCAGAAATACCTCCCGGGCTCAAATGCCGTTTCAGGAAGGAATAGGGGATCCTGCAAACCCCCCTTGTCCAGGCAGATGTTCTCAAAGCTCGAATCTCGCGCCACCTGCAGGCGATAGCCCGATGCCGAGTCCACGGGCAGCCACGCAAAAACGGGGGGGTTGGTCCCCGGCCTGCCGTCTGCCCTGGGCTGGCGCGGATCTCTGTGCGGGTGCGGATGTCTGTGCTCTTTCATGGCGTTACCTCGCGATGATTTCAGTGATGCTGGTTAGAAAACCCGTTTCCAGTACGGCCGCCTCAGACCCTTGCAAGCGACGCCACCTGCTCCGGCCGCCCACTCTCGATGCTCCGCCCTGCCTGGATCATCATCAGTGTGGCCATCAGCCCGTCCACGTGGTCCGCGGCCATGGGTGCGCCGGTTCGAAGCGCCTCGACAAACAGCCGGTTCTCCTCGACGAATCCACCCTCTTCACCGCGGTACACCACCGGCTCCTTCCCGGTTTCCGTATACGTCAGCGTACAGAACCGGTCGGTAAGTAGAACGGAACGATTTTCGGAGAAAATCTCCATGAAAAGCTTGCTGGTTAACGCCGGCCGGTTGGCATCTCCCTGGATCCAGCAACCGGCTGCGCCATTTTCAAACCTGAACGTGGCCGTCAGATTGTCCAGCCTCCCGTTTTGCTGATAATAATTCCCGCCTGCCGCGTAGACCTCCAACGGATCGGACCCGGCCACGTATCGCAGGATATCGCACGAATGGCATCCCTGGCTATAAACGTTGCCTCCTCCCAGGATGGGATCGTTTGCCCAGGTATCCCCCCATCGGTTGTCCATCATCTGCATCACCACCAGCAACGGCTCGGGGATCAGTTCCCGGGCCTTTTGTACCATCGGATAGTACCGCATCTTGAAGGCCGTAAAAAGCTGAATCGCCTCTCGCTCAACCGCAACGCCGATCCTCCGGCAGTCTTCAACGGTCAGCGCGAGGGGCTTTTCCACCAGAATGTGCTTTCCGGCTTCCGCCGCCCGGATACAATAGTCGGCATGGGTGTCGTGGTGCGTGCAGATATAGACGGTATCCAGTGAATCATCGGAAAGGATGCGGCCGGCATCGGCGGTGGCGTAGTCCCCGCCATGGCGCGTACATAGGGTGCGCGCCTTCTCTTCAACCACGTCGCAGAACGCCAGCATTCGTATGCCGTCCAGCCCGGCCACCGCCTCGCTATGCACACCCCCGATCGCTCCGCATCCGATCAGTCCCGCGCGAAGTTCCGACATTTTCCGGCTCCTCCCTGATGTCTACATGGGTTTCCACATGTGTCTTGTCCGAAAGCCCGTTCTCCACGCGCCAGGGACGCTTCTTCTGCGACGGAACGGTGCGCAGATACAAGTAGGGCGCAGCGTGCTGCGCCCTACTTTCGTCCCTCCCGCCACGGGTGGCGCGTGATTGACGTTTCCGCCTTATCAACGGACTGTTATGAATCAGATCCCGTAGCGGAACTGAATCTCGCGGGTGTCGCTTTTGCCGCTGACCCTGTCCTTGATCCTTACCTCCAGGACCTGCACGCCCGGTTTGGCTTTGGCCAGGTCGATTTCAAAGTACTGCTGTTCGGTGGTGGCCGTTCCGGCGTGTTCGTACGACACCGACACCTGCGTCTTTCTGCGCTTGAAGAGCGAGGTGATGGCACCCGCCACGCCTTCCGACCGCCCGACGACGTTTCGGACAACATACTTCACCTCGTAGTCTGTTTGTCCGAAACGGTTCTTTTTCAGGTTGTAGATCTCGTAGTAGGCATACACCTTCTGTGCCTTCCTGTAATTCCTCGTGGGCATCGGTACAACCCGGATATCGCCCCTGCTGAACTTGCCGGCTGAATCCGCGTCACCGATTTCCGAAGCCAGCAGGATATCGCTGATCTTGAGCTTTTCGACGTTGTAGTCCGGGACGTGGACAGCCTGCTTGTATAGCCCGGTATGTCCGGAGGCCAGGTCCTTGATCTGCACCTGGAGTTCGTATTTCCCCGGCGGAACGCGGGTCCTTAGCATTTCGGGCAGAAACGCGCCTCTGACCCGGTCGAAGTCCGCCCGCCCCTCGTAGTAAAACTCCCGCGTATCCCGATAAATCGTCGTGTGTGCCGCATCCGCCAGGGCCATTGCGCACTGCACGCTGACCTGCGCTGAATCGGCCTGCTCGGCAATCCGGACCTGTTCCGGTGGAATGCCGTAGTAGACTTCTACGCTGGTTTGCCCATCGGAACCCTGGAAGTTGGCCAGGTCGTAATAAAAGTTCAACGCGGGTCCGTGGATTCCCGGCCTGTAATAGTCGGGGGTCTCGTGCGCGGCGTTCTGGTAGATGATCTCGGGTGCGTATTTGACCAGGCGGGTGATGTTGACAAGCTGGTTATTGAGAGCGGTGACCGGGGGAATCGGGGCGAAATTGAACTGCCCGCTCTTGTTTTCATCGGTAAACACGATCTCGATACCCCCCTGGATCTGCGTGTAGATCCAGGTTTCCCAGGGAACGGTGGCCATGTCGGTGTGGATCGTTACCGGTATGTAGTCGCCGAATTTGATCCGGGCGATCTGATTTCCGAATTCTTCGAACCGGGCTCCGTCCTGGTCATCGTAATCGCTCCGCGTGAGCGGCGCGGTCAGCGGGGTTCCTTCAAGGTCGCGTTCCTGGAACTCCTCTTCATCCGCGGCATCGGTATTGGAGGTGAAGCCGTCCTCCAGAAAACTGGCGTCGCGCTGATCGGCGCTACCGAAACCGTGGAGGTTGTCCTGGGTGCGCTGAGTAATCGGATGGCGAAACGCCCGGATCGGGAACACCGGGCCCGTAAACGTCATAAAGGAAGCCTCGGCCCCGTAGAGACTGGCCGCCATGCGCATGCGGACCGCTTCCACGTCGGGGGTGAGGGTCAGGTCGCGATCGTAGGACCGCGACCGGTAGTCCGGCTTGCCGTAACGGATGTAGACTTCCCCCCGCTTGTCCCAGGGCGAAACCTTATCGGCAAAAAAGGTGCGGGCATACCAGACGCGCCGGAAATGCTCGATGATGCGTTCGTTGACGCGGGTCATCACATCGGGGTCTCGCCGCAGCCAGAACCGCTCCTGGTAAGCCTTTCGCTGAGTCGTGTCCGGCAACGCCTGATATTCCCGAAGTTCCTCCACGGAAGCCACGTACGCAATATCGGTGTACAATTCGCGCTCGCCCGGCTCGACAGTGTTCAGGAAGCGTTCGAAATTGTCGAGCGCCTCATTGTATTTTTCCTCATAGAATAGGCCCTGTGCGACGATGGGCAGCAGCCGGTCCTCCTCGTCAAGCGCCGCCATATGTGGAGCAATGTGAACGGAGATCTTGTCGTAGGCCGCGGACTGTATACATGCCAGGCCGAAATAATAGAGGCCGTCCGGATCGTCCGGCTCCATCTCCAGGTAGGTTTCGAAATATCCGAGAGCCTTCTCGTGGTCCTCCTTGAAACGCTCATGCGCCTCTCCCAACGCCCGGTAGGCCGCCGCCTGGTTGGGATCCAGCTCGATGGCCTTTTTTGCGGCGCCAATCGCCCGGCGGAAGTTGTGAAGGGCGCTGATCCCCTTTGCAGGCATCTCGGCGTACACAAGTGCAATGCCTGCGTGGGCCGCTGCATTCTCTTCATCCAGTTTGAGCGCCCCGTCAAATGACTTCTTCGCCGCCTTGAAGTCGCCAACCTTGAGATTCACTCGTCCCAGAGCGGTGAGTATATGCGCATCCTCGGGAAAGGACTCGGCAAGCCGCGAGAAGGTGTCCAGTGCCTCGCCGATGCGGCGGTTATCCATCTGCCGTTCGCCAACGGCGAGTATGGAATCCCTCATCGAAGTCGTGCCCGCTGCCGCAGATACGCTCAATCCCACCAACAGAACAGCAGTAGAGAAATGCTGAATAAGGACAGGCTGGAATCGATGTCCGGTGTCCATGTCGCGCCCCCTGGTGTTCTGTCCCGGAAATAAATCGCCTAAATTCGGCCGATCAGAAGCAGCAAAAACAGCTATCAGCTCTCAGCCGTCAGCTTGAACCAAAAACCCAATCAGTTGACATCAGCGCCGTGAAGAGACGGGACCAGAACGGGCGTAGCGAAACGGGATGAATCGGCGGATGAATGGTAACATATTTCTGGGACGGGACACTATTTGTTGAGATCCCTCAATCCGCCGCCGATATACCCGTCAGAGGCGTTGTGGCAACAATTCCCCTTCCCTCCCGAACGGTCACCGTCTGCCCGGCTTCAACGTTGTTGATCCGTTCTATCCGGCCGGAGGGCCAGACCACCTCCATTGCATCGACAATCCCGGCCTGGCCCAATCCGAATGTCAATATCAGCTCACTCTGCGAACAATAGCTCGATCCCGCCCGGACGGAGCGACTCTGCACCGCCGTCCCCGACCGCACGCGCACCGTCGCGCCGACCCCGTCCCTGTTGGACCCTACCGGTTCCTCCCGGCCTTGCCCGGTCCCCAAGCCGGCCTGCGTGCCGTTTCCTACCAGCTTCACCCTCAGACAACGGTTCCTGTTGCCTCCGTCGTTGCGAAAAAGCGCGGGACGGCCGTTGTTGGTGGCAACCAGCACGTCCAGGTCGCCGTCGCCGTCGTAGTCCGCGTATGCGGCTCCGCGCCCCACCACGGGATCCGCCAGATCGCCGCTCGTCGCGCCCACTTCCGCGAGGCTGCCGTCGCCCGTGTTCCGGTACAGCAGAGGGCGCTGGGCATAGCTGAGGTGGGATTTCACCTGGTTGATCCGGCTGTCCACATGTCCGTTTGCCGCGAAAAGATCCAGGTGGCCGTCCAGATCAAAGTCGAAAAAGAATACGCCAAAGGTGACGAACGGCGCACTCGGGTGCCCCACGCCGGAAGGCAGGGTCCAATCTGTGAAGTAAGCGCCGGCCTGGTTCTGAAACAGCGAAATCATCTCGAAGGCGAAATTCCCGATGGCCACGTCCTCCCTGCCGGCATTGCGGAGGTCTCCGGCGTCCACGCCCATGCCCGACTTCGCCTCTCCAGCGGCGCTGAACGCCACGCCCGCCAGAAGCCCATCCTCCGTAAACGTGCCATCCCCGTTGTTGCGGTAAAGATAATCCGGCATGGTGTCGTTGGACACAAGGATGTCAGGCCATCCGTCCCCATTGTAATCCAGAGCGACCGCGGACATGCCCTTTCCAGGTTTTCCGCCGATTCCGGATGCTTCCGTGGCGTCCGAAAACCGGTCTCCGTCGTTCCGGAAAAGGCGCGAGTAAACGGGATCGTACAGCTGAGGCGCGTAGGATCGCGCGTTGGAACGCGCAGACAGCCAGTCGTCCCGTTCCGCGGTCCACTGCACGTAGTTTCCCACGAACAGGTCAAGGTCCCGATCCCGGTCGTAGTCCAGCCATACCGCGCACACGCTCCACGTCGAGTCTCCCACCCCCATCTCTGCCGTGACGTCCTCAAACCGTCCGTTCCCCTGATTCCGGTACAGCCGGTTTGCGCCGAGGCAGGCCACGTACAGGTCCCTGTCTCCGTCGTTGTCATAATCTCCGGCCGAGCAGCCCATCCCGTACATGGGCTGCTCGAGCCCCGCCTGCGCCGTCACATCCGAAAAGCGCCCCTCTCCATCGTTCCGGTAGAGCGCCATCGTCGATGGCGGTTCTGATGCGCGCTCGTGCAACGGGGCGCCGTTGATCAGGAGAATATCCGCATCCCCATCGCCGTCATAGTCCCAAAACGCGCACCCGGACCCCATCGTTTCCGGCATATACTCCCTGCCGGACCCGCCGTTATCGTGCCTGAACCGGATCCCTGCGGCCTCGGTCACATCCTTGAAGATCACCCCCTGCGCGAGGCTGTTTCCCTCCATGCACGTCAGGAACACAAAAAAGGTCCATATAATTCCGGAGCGTATCACTTTTTTAGAGATGCTTTCAGCCGATTCAGTCTTGCCCTGGCGTCGACAACCCACGCCTGCTGTGCGGAATCCCGCCGGGCGAGCTTCAGATAAGCCCGCCAGTGGACAATGGCGCTCCCCACGTTGCCCTCCCGCTCGTGAATAACGCCCAGATTGTAGTGCCCGTCGGCAAAATCCGGCGCGAGACCGATCGCGCGCTCGTAGGCCGCAATCGCCGCCGGGTTGTCGCCGAGATTGAAATACGCGTTGGCCAGGCCCGCGTAGCGCCTGGCATGCTGGTACCCGGCCACCGACCGTGTATACGCCCCCTGATGCGCGTCCACAACCGACACGACCGAATCCGGCGGCGCGCTTTCCGGTTTCAGCCGGATGGCCTCCCGGTACGAAAGCACCGCCTCCGCATACCTTCTCTGCCGGGAATATACATTGCCCAGGTTATAGTGCGCCTCAGCCAGGTCCGGTTTCAGCCGAATGGCCTCCAGTTGCCGGGATACGGCCCCGTCAATATCCCCGCTGAGCATATCGACAAGGCCCAGGTTCGCGTGTGCCTCGGCGTAGTCCGGCATCAGCGCGACGGCCTCCCGATACGCCGCGCGCGCCTCCTCAACTTTTCCCCGATCCAGAAACTGGGTGCCCGTCGCAACCTGCTGCGCGGCGGACTGACAACGGGAGACCGCCCGCAGGAAAAGCGCCTTCATCGGATCGACGGAAAAGGGCGGACCCGCCCTGGCGGCCCGCCGGTAGGCTGCGAGCGCGTCCCCGTACCCGCGCTGTCTCGCATCCATCAGGCCCAGAAGGTAGTGCGCCGCGGCGAAATCCGGAGCGGCCACGAGGGCTTTACGCAGGCGCGCGACCGTGAGGCCGAGCGCCGCCTGCGTCAGATTCCATTCCGCCTCGCTCTCGCCCCGGCTCCCGGCCACGAGGCCGGCGGCCTCGGCAAATGGCGGATACGCGTCGGGTGTCGCTCCCGCCCCCAATCCGGATGCCAGCGGCGGGATCAGACCAATCGCCTCCGTCAACCGGCTGGCCAAGCTATCGTCGAAGGCGACCCGTTCCGTGCTCGCGAGGAGAGGTTGCGCAAACATCACGCAGACCACCAGCGTACACAGCGCCCGGCCCACCGCGCCGACGCACAGGTTATTGGTGTACGTCCCGCACACAGCGAAACCCGATGAAATTGCCCTTCTGGTCGGGATAAAATCTGAACCGGGCCGACGTTTTCAGATAATGGGGCAGGTGGTGCCAGGAACTGCCTCTCACCACACGGAACGTCCCGGTCGCCGGGCCGGATGGATCTTCCCTGGGACTTCGAGTGTAGTAAGTATTGTCGTACCAGTCGTTGCACCACTCCCAGGCATTGCCCGCCATGTCAAGTAACCCGTACGGGCTCGCGCCCCTGGGCCTGGAACCCACCGGCATAGTTTGACAGAACTCCCCGGGCACCGGACCGGCAGACGGATTCGCCCAGTTGGTACGCCCGCACGTCCCGCCCAGATCCATGATCGCGTAGTCTCTTCCGGGCGCCTCTTCACCCCACGGGTATGTCCGTCCGTCCGTCCCCCGTGCCGCCTTTTCCCACTGCGCCTCGGTGGGCAGGCTTCCGCCCCGCCACCTGCAGTAGGCATCCGCCTCCGGCCACATCACCCCAACAGTCGGCTGCCGGTCTTTGGAAAACAACGGATTCCGGGTTTCCGGCGGCAATGAAACCCTCGTCGAACGGGCATAGGCGCGGAATTGAGCGTTCGTCACCTCGTATTTGTCAATATAAAACGCATTCAGATGGACGACGCGCGCGGGGCCTTCCGGGTCGAATCCACGATTCGTGCCCATCAGGAAATCGCCCGCGGTTACGACCAGCATCGTATCCACCGTGCCGGCCGGCGTCCGGTCCAGGAAGACCCCCTCCGGGAGGTCGTCCAGCAGGGACCCGCCGCTGCATCCGGCGCACACCAGGACGGCAACCCAGGCAGCCCGCAACCGCCCGCAACCGCGCATTCTCAATTGATGTCCCGGGCGCACCGAACCCCCCATCCATCGGTGGCGCCCGCGGGATCCGACCAACTCCTGTAGGTGATGCTGAGTTTGTTGGGGTCCTGGCCCGCCGCGGTCCGCCAAGACCCTCCCCGAAGTACCCGGAACCGGCCCTGCTCCGGTCCCGTGGGGCCGATGGTGGCGCTCACCTTGTAATATTCCGAATCGTAGTAGTCCGCGCACCACTCCCACACGTTTCCCACCAGGTCCATGGCCCCGTAAAAACTCACGCCTTCGGGGTAGTTGCCCACCGGTGCAATGGTATTATCGTACCCGTCGTCGCCGTCCCTGTAATTCGCCCGGGAACCGTTCAGTCCCTTGTTCCAGGGGTAGGGCTCCCTCGCCTCGTCGCCGCGTGCGGTCTTCTCCCATTCCGCTTCGGTCGGCAACCTGGTCCCGCGCCAGGCGCAGTAGGCGGCCGCGTCGAACCAGTTGATGCCCACGGCCGGAAAGTCCGGCCTGGTTTCCGCCCGGTCGGGCCAGTCTCCGATACGGTCCTTGGACCCATGGCTGGCCGGCGTATGACGTTCCCGGTTACCCCCGTCGGAAGCTGCCCAGAACTTGAAATACTGGGCGTTCGTCACTTCAAACCGGTCGACGTAGAAGGCGCTCAGGTACACCTGCCGTGCCGGCTGCTGATCCTCCGGCCCTCTTTCCATGCCCATGGTGAAATGGCCAGCGGGCACCCGAACCATCTCAACGCCCTCGAAAAGCCGCACCAAACCCACCGGAAGGGGCCGATCCTTGTTCGGGTCGACTTCCTCCACGGCGCCGGTGGGCGGTTCATCCGCTCCGCCGCAAGCCAGAACGCCCCACCACATCAGACAAACACAGAAAAACCCGATGGCACGCATGGTGGACCACCTCGCGCCGGGTCGAAGGCAAAAGCCCGACCGGTCCCTTTCTGCCCGCACCTCTTCTCTCTCTACCGATCCGTACGTCGATAACAAAACGGCGGCCAATGCGCTTTCCCGCCGACCCGGCCGGAGACACATTGCGCCGCCGTTAGCGCTGTTTACGTTGGTGGGCCCCAACAAGGGCCGCCATGGCATCCGATACTAGAATGCGCCGCCGATGCTGAACCGAATCGGTGCGTCCAGCAACTCGCCGACATTGGTATAGGCGACGTCAACCAGCACCGTCCGGTCGCCCCAGTTGCCCTTGAAGCCCGCCCCGAAGCTGTAAGTCTCCAGGTCGTGGTTGAACTTGTATCCGGCTCGAAGGGCTACCGCACCCGACAGCCACAGTTCGCTGCCCATCTGCCAGCGCTGCTCGTAGTCGACCTGGTAGGAACTCCCGAACGAGACAGTCAGGTAGTTCGGATCGGCCATCTCTCCGTAAATTTCCATCGCCACGCCGATATCGAAATTCATCGGCATCAGGAATTTCTGGTCTTCCGCCAACACCTTGGTGTCAGGACCGAAATTCCGCATGGCCAGAGCGATTCGGGAGCTTCGAAAACCCGTATAGAAGTGCGTGCCGGCGTCCAGTACGATCGAAGACATGTTGTCGACGTGCAGGGTCTCCGAAATATACACCGTCCGGATACCCAGGCCCAGCTTGTCGGTTGCCTGAAACGCATAGGCCACGCCAACGGACGTTCCGCCGCCCTTTACCATTTCCCCCGTGCCCTCGGGGTTGTATATGGTCCGTACCGCCATATCGCCCACGTCGTAATTCAACACGCTGAGACCCAACACACCCCAACCCGTCCTGTACGCAAACGCGCCGCTGTAAAATCCGGTGTCGACGAGCCAACGGGTGTGGGACAGCTGGTAGCCGAACCGCTTCAGGTGAACCAGACCCGCGGGGTTGAAAAAGATCGCATTTATGTCGTTCGACACGGCCGTAAATGCATCTCCCATAGCCGCCGCACGCGGGGATTGGGTCACTTTCATCCATGGAAACGACGCCAGTCCCAGTTTCCGGAAGTCCTCGGACTTGAGGATTTCGGGTGCGTCCCGCGCTTCCGCGGGAGAGTTCCCGAATGCGCCGGCCACGAGAACGGTCATCAGTGTCATGCAAAGTATCCGCTTCATAAGCTTATCGCTCCTTCCCGGAATTGCCTCACGCCGGCTATCGGATGACCATGAATTTCCCTATCCGCTTCTTCCCCTGACTTTCGGACACGAGAGATTCCACGACGAAGAAGTAGACGCCCGCAGAAATCGACCCCGTGCCCAGCGACATCGCCAACTGGTCCCACTGCGCTTCGCCCAGCCACAAATCGGAATCGTTCGGCGCATCCGTGCGGTCGTCGTGGAGGATCTTTCCGACCATGTCGCCCGCACTGTTAAAGACATAGATCCAGCACTTGCTCGGCACATTGACGAACCGGATCTGTGGTTTGCCCGGGTACTGGAGATTCGCGTCGCCAACCCGGAACGGATTGGGTACCACGAAAACCTCCCGGCCCAACTGCTCGGTTTCGCCCACCGCGGGCTGCTTCGGGCTGTAAAACGGCGGCTTGCGCTGCGACCGCGCCCACTGGCCGCCGTCCAGGCCGGCCTTCACCTGCGCCTGCACCAGAGCGGGCAGGGTGGCCATGGTGCCCACGCGTCCCACCCAGTCTTCGTGGCCCCTGGCGAACGGCCTCACCGAATACCAGTAGTTGAAGCCGGCTACCGACTCTACGTCCGTAAACGTATTCGTCCCGGCCGGGACCTCGCCGATCCTATCCCAAGGACCGTCCGGGTTCCATTCGGAGCGGTAGATGCGGTAACCCGCCACGTCCTGCGCCTCCGTGCCCATATAGTCCGGGTTCATCGCGCCGTCCGCGGAGTTCCAGGTGAGCAGGTTCTGCGCCTCCGGGCTGTTGGAAACCGCCACGTACACGTCCGGCGGCGAATCCGGCACGTCGTATTCATTATCATAAGCCCACTTCGCCCGCTTGAAGAACTCCACCATCCATTCCTCGCCCTTCTTCAGGCCGTCGAAGTCGTAAAGATGGGACCGCGTCCAGGTGTAGAGGTCGCTCTCTCCGGCGCCCGAACCGCCCACCCAGGCCACCACGAGCTTGGCCTTATCGCCGGGCCCCAGCGAGTACGGTCCGAAGGTCTGGGCGCTGTAATGCACGCCGATCTCGCCGGGATTCGCCTGATAGCCGGCATCCGCGATCATATTGAACATGGTCTCCCGGTCGTGTGCGCCGGGCCTGGGGTCGGCGGACACCGTGGTGCTTTCGATCCGCCAGAAGCGCACGGCGTGGGGCTGGTCGCCCTGGGGCTGGACATACTTGTCGGCATCCCTGGTATTGAATCCCCAGTCGCCGCCGTCCTCATACGCCAGCGGCCCAAAACCCATATACTGATAAGAGGTGAATTCGCCGTCCTTGCGGCCCGTATCGCAAGAAGGCGAAATAATCAGCTTGTTTACGGGATCGCCGGTATCGTCCCAGGGAAACTCCGGACTGTCGCCGTCCCAGTCCACGATCATCTTCAACCCCTTGGCCGGGCCCGAGTAGCCGGCATTCTCCGTATACACGACCCAGTCGTCGAGACCGCCTACATTGTACCAATGCCAGCTATCCGACCGGTTGTAGTGGGACAGCCCCGCGTCCGAGATCATCCAGGCGCCGATGATGGGAACGAATACGTTTTCCAGCGTTTCCGCGGGCAGGTCCCTCTCGCCGTCGCCGTCGCTGTCACCCGTGTTCTCGATCTCGATCTCCGTAATGATGAAGTCGTCCCACGCCGGGTAGCTCCAGGCCATCGTGCGCCGTGTAAAGGTAACCCCCGCCAGCGTGGTCCACTTGGTCACGACGATCTCTTCGGGCCATTCGTCGGAACGGGACGACGGCGCGGCCGGTGGCCCGGCAGTCGCGTATTCCCCCCACGACCAGTTGCTGATCCTCACGGGGTCCCTGTTCAGCGGCGCCTCCTCCAGAATCTGCGCCAGGTTCTCGCTCCAGGTGGACGCGTAATACCACGGCGCGCCTTTACGCCACTCCACGCCCGGATTCTCGGCGGAGGAGGGCTGCGCCCTGATCTCCCCGCCCAGGTACTGCAGGTCCTCGTCCATGGAAGGGTCCGCCAACATGGGCACGATCTCGTCCAGCATGTCCGACCGCGGGCCCGTCAATACCACGTAGAACCCGTCCTTGGCGAAATTGTCGTAGGCTCTGGAGCCCTGGAAACTGGACGGCAGCCGCAGCGCGAGGCCAATGCCCTCCCCGTGGGACGTGCTCTCGATTCGCCCTTCGCTGTTGCAGTCGACGCGGAAGAAGGGCAACTGGCTCGCCCAGCCCTCCCCCGTAAGGATGTCCCCGCCCACCGTGGCCGGATAAACCATGCTGGAAGACCGCGAGAGCGCGGCGCCAATGGAACCGCCCTGCGTACCCAGATTGGTCACCGACGTGTAAAGCATCCCGCGCTCCAGGGGTGCCCTGCCGGCGGACCCCGGGTGATTCGCCTGGCCCCAGACCTGCCCGGACCAGAATGTCGCCAGGGCTACAGCGAACGCCCATCCGCCGCACCCTTTCAGTACGGCGTTCAAACGGTTCGAACGCATCGTATCCTCCTTAGCGTTATATAGTTCCTCAGGAAATAACCGCATGGTAGCGGGAACCCGCATAACCCACCGGGCTCCCGCCGTTCGTGACGTTTACCGGAATGGATCAGAACTGCATTCTCAGACCCATTTCCATGCGTCGGGGATGGTTATAGAAGCTCCGGTCGCGGGTATCCCCGTACAGGAGGAAGTGAGAGTTGTCCGGGCGTGCCGTTTGCAGGCCCCAGTTGGTCCAGTCGGTGGTATTGAAGGAACTGTCGTCCTGCTGGTTGAACAGGTTTCGCACCTCCAGGAACAGGCTCATATCGCCGCGCCCCTGGCCGAACGGAAAGCGCTTCTCAACGGCCAGGTCGGTCCAGGTGCGGATGGGCCTCAGGCGCCGCTCCCGGCCGGAATTCGGCGGCGTGTACCAGAACGATCCGGTATTCTGCATGCGCCAGAGCAGGTTGACCCGCCAGTTGGCAAGGAACTTGCTTCCGAACACCTGGAAATCGGGTCCGTAGTCCCCCGGCGTCAGGTAGAGAAACTGCACGCTGCCCTGGTTGCGGATGTTGCCGCCGTCGGCGTTCAGGCCGGTCTGATACCCCCTGGCCCAGACGTGGATGTGGTCCAGTTCGAAGTCGTCCAGACCGATGAGCCCGTATTCGCGGGCCGTCATCCGGGTCTGCTCGTATCCCCGGCCTCCTGGCCTGCCGTCTCGCCGGGCGTTGCTCCGGATAACTCTGTTTGCGGTGGCGCCGATCGTCCGGATCTGATCCTGCGTAAGGGCCACCGGCACCTCGACGCCGTTCTCCACCCTGTATTCGTACCAGTAGCGACCGCTGGCAATGTAAAGCGAGTCCGGGAAAAGGAAGTTGAACCAGGCGTCGAAGTTGCCCCATCCGGCCTGCGCCCACGTCATGTTGTACGCCACGTTGATGGCGAAGTTGTGGCTGAGCGGCTTCCGCAGGGAGAATTCCAGACCCCGCTGCTCTTCGAACCCGTTGTTGTGCAGCACCCGGGCGTAGGGATGCACGTAGCCCGGCTTGTGCGGCGCGTAGAAACGGACGTCGGAATGGTAATGGTACTGGTCCTTCGCGCTCTTGTAATACAGCGCGATCGCGCCGGTGTAGTCCTGCACGAAGTTCCAGTCGGCCCCCACCTCCATCGACACGGTCTTTTCGGGTCGGATTTCGGTGGTGCCCTGTCCGCTACGTATGGGGTAAGACGGCCGCATCGCGTTGTAACGCTCGCCCGAATCGACAACGCCGTTCCCGTTCCAGTCCTGGTCGGGACCCGAGGTCCGCCAGTCCCCGTTGAACAGGTAATAGATGTCGGGATAGGCCAGGAACAGACCCGCGAAATAGTGCATGGACGACCGCGCCGTGATGGGATGCGACACCCCCACCCGCGGGCTCAGGTTCTTGAACACGACCGGTTCGCGGTGGGGCGCATTCTGGAATCTCAGCGGCGAGTTGTACATGGGCGAGAACGCGTAAGCGCCCGAAGCCGGGAACTTGGATACCGGGTCGAACAGGTCCAGGCGCAGGCCGGCATTGATGACCATGCCTTCGAACTCCATCTTATCCTGCGCGTAAATGGCAAGGTGCTGGGGCTTGACAGGATCTCCGATCACGCCCTGCGCGCCCGCGAACTCCAGCCGCCTGGCCTGTGCGCTCTCTCCGGTGTAGCGGGTAAGAAACATGTTGTACTTGATGAATTCGAAACCGGCCTTCACGAAATGCCCCTTCGTGATCTGGCTGGCCAGATCCAGCTTGACCTGGTACCGATTCCGTTCCGCAACCTGGTAATGGCGGACCTCCCGGTCCACGGCGAACCAGCCGTCCGCATCCGTACGCACGTCCGACGTTCTCGCTGCGATTTCGCTGGTGTCGTCGACGGTTGAATAGCGCGATATCCGGAGGTCGTAGAATGTCCGGGGCGAGAGAGAATGGGTGATGGCCAGGTATTGCATATTGTTGGTCGTGCTCATCTTACCCGCAGCGCTCCAATCCTCCGGCAGGAAGATGTTCTTCCCGCTGTCATACAGACCACGGATGACGCCGCTGGCGGTACCCGCGGACCGTTCGTTCCGCCAGGAATCCCGGTCCGTTCCGATAAACTTCTTGTTGTACTCGAACAGACCGCCGATCTTCATCTTGATGTTTTCGGATGCGCGGACGGTGACGCTGTATGATCCCTGGTAATTATTCAAAGAGGGAATAAACCGCCCTATGTCGTCATAGTAGCCCCTCTCCGTGCCCGAGGGATAGACGGGCGCCTTCCGGGCCGTCTTGCCCGAAACGATGAACGAAGCGCTCTTGGAAAGCGGCCCCGAGATATTTCCCTCCACCTCGTGGCCGGTGATTTCATCGTAGTCCGCGCGCTGGTGGGTGAGCCGACCCGTTTCCGGGTCCCGCTCGTTCTGCCACTCGCCCTCGCCCCATTTCATCTTGTCGAGATGCATCGGGCTTTCGTAGACGTTTGCGCCCCAGTGCTTCTGCCCCGGCGGCGTCCGTCGGTACTCCGCCCATCCGTGGAAGTTCTGGCCGCCGTCTTTCGTAATTATACTGACGACCCCGGCCTGAGCGTTGCCGTACTCGGCGTTCATCCCGCCCGTAACCACGGAAATCTCCTGGACGGTCGACCGGTTGATGGCCTTCCAGTTGTGGGACCCGGCGCCGTCGCTGTTGACGATTTTCACGCCGTCCACGTAATAGGCCACGTCTCCGCCCGTGCGGCTTCGCCATTCACCGGGGCGGTTGCTTCCCCGCATGCGGTCGGAACCGTCCAGGTGTACGCCCGGCTGCAGCGTGATCATTTCGGCGGTGGTGCGCACGATGGGAAGTTGCTCGATCTCATCGGCGCCCACGATGTACTTGCTGAAGGTCTTGTCGACCTCCACCGGAGGGCGCTCCGCCTTGACAACCATTTCACCGAGTTCCAGCGTGGCCTCCTGGAGCCTGAAATCGACCTCCGTGGTCACGTCGGCCTGAACCCGAACGTCCGTCTGGGACTCGGTCTGATATCCGATCAGGGACGCCTTAATGGTATAAAGCCCCGGATCGGCGCGCAGGATCACGTAGAACCCCTCCGCATCGGCCGTGGACCCGATGTTCAGGCCCTCGATGACCACGTTGGCGCCGGGCAGCGATTCGCCCTGTTGGTCCAGGACCTTTCCAACAATCTTTCCGGTCGTGCCGGCCCAGGCGCTACCACTTAACGCCAGTGCCGTGCAGAGGGAAAGAACTCCGAAAAACAAAACCCACTTTTTCATTGCCGAATCTCCGTTTTAATTGTGGTCTCCCAGCTTAACTGCGGCCGTACACGCCCGTAGGGATTACGCCTCCTCCTTTCCCGGGCACGCGGGGCTCGCTACTTTCCCGATTCGTAGAATTTGACCGCGACCTCCAGATCCAGCATCTGCAGCAGTGGCATAACTCCCTTTATGCCCCAGGCCTCCCGAGGACCGAGGGTCCCGACCAGGAAATTGTGCTGAGCCCGGAAATCCAGTGAAAAATTGTTCGTCATGAACCGTTCGACGCCGAACCCGAAATGGCCTCCAAGCGCCCACCGGCTCTCGACCACCGGTGTGAGGACCACGCCCGGGTCCAATACGTTCTCATCGGCGCCCTCGACCGCGATGCCCTTCTGCCCGGGATAAATCAGGCCGCTCACGCGATTGTTGTAGCTGTGAAATCCTCCACCGGCAACGACGTAGGGGGACGTCATCTGGTTCGAGAAAAGGTTCGATTTGTCACCGACTCGAAAAATCACGTTGCACAGCACGCTGTTGATCCGCATACTGGCTTCGGAATTCGGGCTTGAATAATCTCTCGAGTCTTCGTTCCAGGTGAAAGTCTGACTCTCGATCTTGCCGCCGGTGTATTTCAGCCGATGATATTCAAACTCGAGCGCGGTGTTGACATCCCGGTTGTAGACCACGCTGCCACCCCACCGCACGGCCTGGTTGTACCAGTTGGTGCGCAGGCCCATAACGGGCAGGTTGTAACCCAGCATCAACCGCCCGCCGATCCGGTTATACTCCTGTGCGCCGGAATCCGTTGCGAGAAACAACGCCAGAAATCCGACAACAGCCGTAACCCTCCATGTGCCCATAGACTGCCCTCCTTGGTGATGGATCAGGTCTCGCGAGCGCCGCCGACAATGTCCCGCGGGACAAGTTCCGTTTGCAGTGCTGTGGCTTAGCGGCCCGTTGAAAAAGTCCATCCGGGCCGCGGAGCAACTTTATCGACGGATTGTTAACCTGTCACCGACTCCCCCGACAACACACCCGGCGTTGCCTCCATCGCCCGTTCGGCGGCTTCCGGAACGGTGGTCTGCATTTGCGGGGAGAGGGCCGCTAATTGCGGGTACGGCAGGACGGTGCCCCTCCCACAGAGAAAGCCCTCAAGATGCCGTTTTGATACCCGCCAGCGATGCGGGTACGCCTGAAATTTAAGATATAAGGAATAATAACACCTACCAACAGATTTTGTCAAGAGAAAAAAAGGGGTGGTTTTGAGATTTTCAGGAAGGCTGGCCCGAACTTGGGCGCGGCGGGGTGGCGCACAGGCTTTTTTTGAATGAAATCGGGCGGAAATTCAACTGCTCAGGGTGCTGCCATACGGCGCAATCGGGGCGACCATGGAATCCGTAAATTATATTCATTCCAGACTCCTGGGGGACCCCGGCGGCGAGGGGGTTCGATCTGCCGCGGGGCGGTCTGACCGATCGAAATAACACCAGCATACACTCCACGGTCGATGGGACTTGCAATCCCTCCCGGTATGATTTAGACTTGGGTTGATAGACATTCGAAACGCGGCGCCCATCCGGATTGCGCCGGTTCTCAGGCGACCCGGATTGGTGTGGCGCGGTCTCGTGTTCTGTCCCTGAAAGGATGCCGCCGATGGTGGATCCCGCGGCCCCGCGGCTGATTCTGTCTGCCGATGAACTGGACGAACTGCGCAGACGCTGCTCCTCGTCTCACGCACGGTTCTACCGGGCGCTGGTCCGAGATCTGAACGGCCGTCTGGCTCACGATCCGCCCGGTACGCTCTGGGACCTGGAAGAACCGGCGTACAGCGATATCCTCGAGATCTGTTTTTCGCTGGTGGTGAACTGCGGCATCGCCTACCATCTTACCGGCGACAGGCGGTGGAGCGGCCTGGCCGAACGCTGGCTGACTCGGTGGGTCGAGGTCGACGCCGCGGATGGCGAAAAGGTCAAATCCTCCTATCTGGTGGCCTTTCACGTCATGGCCCTGGCCTATGGCGTGGACCTGTTCGGACGTGTTCTCCCGGATGCGCTCGTGCGCCGGGCGGTGGAGGTGTTGCGGGTCGAGACCGGGCGGATGGTCCGGCATATGGATACGGGCGAGGCCGGCTGGAGCCGGCGATACCATTACCACGATTGCTGGGTGCCGGTTTTCGGCGCCGGCGTCGGCTGCCTGGCCTTGATGCCGTACGCGCCCGAAGCCGGGGCCTGGTTATCCACGGTTGAAAGAGAGGTTGAACGGATCGTCTCCATCCAGGGTGAGGACGGCGCATGGAACGAGGGCGTGGCCCCGTTGAATTACGCGCTGGCGCCCATGCTGTTCTACCTGGAGGGCCGGAAACGGATCTTCGGTGAGAATGCGTTTGATATTGCATGGCTGAAGGCGCTGGCGCGCTGGCGCGCGTACCACCTTCTGCCGGACGGAAGCCACGTATTTCTGGACGATTCGACGCCCAGCGGCCGGTATCACGGGGAGACCGGCGGGGTCGTGGCTTTCCAGCTGTACAAGCTCGCGGCGGAGTTCAACGACGGCCTGGCGCAGTGGCAGGCGGAGCGGGAGGCGTCCCGGACGTTTCTGAAGGATTACCACGACTACGGCTGGAGCTTTCTGTGGTACGATCCGCGGGTTCGGGCGGAACCTCCGGACGGCCTGCCTGCATCGGCTTTTTTCCCGTCATTGGGTCAGTTTTTTTCGCGCGCCGGGTTTGACGAGGGCGCGTCGGTACTGAGCTTCGAGTGTACCGTTCCGGGCGGTCCGCTGGCGCAGGCCCGGCGAGATTCGTGGCTTCCGATACAGACCATTACGCACAATAAACACGCCCACTACCGGGACCGCGCCAGTTTTACGTTTTTTGTCAACGGACACTATTTTTTCAGACCATCGGGATATTTTCGATTCGACACCGCGTTCAAGAATGCGCTCACCTTTGGCGGGCGGGGACAGTCGGTCGACCCCGACACCGGCGGTGAGGTGACGGGCCTTTATTCCGGCGAGAACGATGTATATTCGGCCGTGCGGTGTGAGGCGGCGGCGGCGTATCCCGACGTGCCGGACCTGTTCTCCTTCGAACGCACCGTGCTGCACGTCAGGAACCGCCACGCCGTGTTCATCCTGGATCGCGTCCGGTTCTCCGGCCGTGAGCCCCGCCCCGTGGAAACCCATTTTCACGTGGGGCAAGAGGTCGAAACCCGGATCGGAACGGACGGATCGCTCCGGCTGCAGGCGCCTTCCGGGCAGGCATGCCGCCTCTATCAGGCCAGTTCGCAGGCGTCGACATTCGAACGAATCCCGCAGCCGGTGGATCCCTACTGGAAGGCGTATCTGTCCGGCTACGACATTCCACCGGAAGATCTGGAAGCGATGGATCAGGCGGATCTTCGCTTCCGTTTCGGGATGGCCGGCGAGACGTCGCTCGATGTCCTGTGGGTGATTCTTCCTCATGGCGGGGATTGCGTTGTCAGACAGCGGGCCGATGGTTCGATGATTGCTATGTGGTATATGGCACCCGATCATCCGCCACAGTTGGTTCTGGTGCCCTTACTGGAGGACGGCGAGACGCCTGTTCGGGGACCGGCGCTTCCGCAACGGCCGGAGAGGATATTTGTGCTCGGAGGGCCGTCCGGAGGCCGGATCAGACTCGCCCTGGAGCACCAGGATGGCGAACGATGGGGTACGGTGTTGGGCGAGGGCCGGGAATATGACCTGACGGAGGCCGGGACGGTTCGTGTTTAAAGAAACAGAGGGCGCCGTCGCAGGGTCCGTTTCGAATCCGGGACGGAGGTAGAAGCTGTGAGAATCAGCGGGGTCTGGGAACGGCAGCAGGAGCACGTCCCCGTCGTTATGGTCCGGGAAGACCTGGCCGACCTGCCCTCATATCCGCTTCCCCGGGGTTACGTCATCCGCTACTACAGGGCCGGCGAAGACCACCTCTGGGCCGAAATCGAGATCTCTGTGGCGTCGTTCGATTCGGTGGACGGGGCACTGGCCTACTTCGAGCGCGAGTTCGGACCGGGCCGCGACCGGATGGAGGCCAGGTGTCTGTATCTGGAAGACCCGAACGGCCGCGCGGTCGGTACGAGCACGGCCTGGTACAACGACGCGTTCAACGGAAGGGACTACGGCCGCATCCACTGGGTCGCAGTCCGTCCCGAGTATCAGGGCCGGGGTCTGGCCAAGCCGCTTCTCGCGGCCTCCCTGCGACGGATCTCGGACTTCCACGATCGCGCCTACCTGACCACCCAGACCACCAGCGCCCGCGCGATCAACCTCTACCTGGACTTCGGTTTTGTGCCATTCGAAACCTGCGATCGGTGCGCCGCGGGCTGGGCGTGGCTCGCCTCCGTCCTGGACCACCCGTCTCTCGCAGGGTACAGAGAATGAGTGGGTGAAGGCGGCAATGTTTTCCCCAGCGGTCGGGCGAGGGCTCGTCGCTGTTCAACTTTGATATTGGAATAGCAATCACTTTTTTAAAGGAGACCCCTTAAATGGCCGGTAAACCCTATTCGCCGGAAGGGAAAACGGTTGTTCGGAAACATGACATCATCGAAGGCCTGCGGAAGATGGGGGTGGCGCCAGGTGATACCGTGTTTTTTCACAATTCCCTGAGCAGTATGGGATACGTGGAGGGCGGCGCTGAAACCGTCATCGAAGCCTTCCTCGAGGCGGTAGGGTCACGGGGTACGGTTGCGGTGCATACGTGTCACTTCAACGGATGGCACTACGACTATGCCCGCACCAGAAGGAAACCGGCGTTCGACGTGCGCCGCTCGCCGTCCAGGATGGGGCGGATCACGGAGGTGTTCCGTCAACATCCGGGAGCGGTGAGATGCCTGGACTCCAGCAACCCGATGTGTGCGATCGGGAACCACGCGGATTACCTGGCGGAAGGCGCGATTCGCTGCTTCACGCCGTGCGGACGGGATACGGCCTGGGGGAAGCTCGGTGAACTGGATGCGCACTATATGTTCCTGGGTACCGGATGGAACAGTTGCACGATGATGCACGCCTGCGAGGAATACGGGCATGCGCCTTACGCCTTGATGGACGAGCCGTCCCGCCTGGAGGTGGCGGACGAACGGGGCCGGAACCATCTCCACGTCCAGAAGGTGCATACGCCGAACGTGCCGCGAGATTATTTTCTGATGGAACCTGAAATGCAGAAACGGGAGCTTGTTCAGTACGGGCAAATTGGCGATGCGAAAGTGACCAAAATGAACGCCAGAGAACTGATTGACGAGGGCACCCGGTGTATCGTGGAAGATCCCGGCTTCTTGCTGAAGGACCGCAGCTTTATCGAGCAGTGCCGGGATCATCAGAGGGGGCTGATTCCTCCGGGTTACCGGGGCGCCTCGGACGTGTAACCGGATGACAGCCGACGGAGGCCGGGATGCAGATTCTGCCGGATATCTATCTCGCGGACGGGTTTGCTTATGCGCAACACGCGAATTTCTATGTGTTGCATAGCGATGCGGGCACGATCGTGGTCGACGCCGGGTCGGTGCCCGCCGACCTGGATCGAGCCGAAGCACAGTTGGGCGTATGGGGGATCTCGCTGGAGAAAGTCGATTTCCTGTTCTTGACGCATAGCCATTACGATCACATCGGCAATGCGGCCGCAATTCGGGAGCGGGGCGCGTTCGTAATCGCCGGGCCGGGCGACGCGGAAGGGATTGAGAGATCGGACGCGCGCACCATTCCGTACGCCGCGGGATTCCGGTTGCCGGCCTGCAGGGTGGACCGGGTGGTCGAGGACGGCGACACGATCGAAGCCTGTGGATTCCGGTTTGACGTCATTCATGCGCCGGGCCACACGAACGGATGTGTCATCTTTCAGTTCCAACACGTGGAAAAGACGATCTGGCTGGCCGGCGACGTGCTGTTCTGCGGAAATACCAGCTATCAGCCTGAGTTGGGCTGGCAGGGGGGCGAGGAATTCGACAAACCCACGTATATACGGACCCTGAAGCGACTTTCGGAACGGCACGTGGATTGCATCCTGTCCGGACACCATATGCCGTATCTACGGGAAGGCTATCGACTGGTCGGGCGCGCGTACGCGAAGGCGTTGATCGAATGGCGCTAAGCGCGAGTCCGGCGCGAAGGATTGAGAGGCCGGATTCCGCGGCATACTTCTCCGGCGTGGAGCCGGGACCGTCGCATGTAACCGAGGCAGAAATCTTGTGGCAGGTAGCGGGCACACCACTGTAGCGAAGAGGAGAGATGGCCGCGATGCTATCCCAACAGGATATCGCTGATGGCGCAAGGGCCCTGGGGTTGCTGCCGGGCACGATCGTGATGGTGCATTCGTCTCTGAGCAGCCTGGGACCCGTATCCGGCGGCGCTAACGCGGTGATCGACGCTTTGGTGGAGGTACTGGGGCAGCATGGGACGTTGTTGATGCCCACGCATCCGGCGCGGGACGGACGCACGTTCGATCCGGAGACAGTACCCTCGGACATGGGCGTCATCAGCGAGACGTTTCGGTTGCGGCCGGGCGTGTTGCGAAGCCGGCATCCCTATCATCCGGTAGCGGGGTACGGAGCGAGGGCGGAGGAGATCCTGTCCGATCATGAGAAGAGCGCAGCGCCCGATGGACCGGAAACGCCGTATGGCCGCCTGATTCCTCTTGGCGGAAAGGTGTTGCACCTGGGATGCGACCTGGATACGATGACGCTGCTGCATACGGTAGAGGCGGAGCTGGACCTGCCCTACCTGCGTGAATTGGAAATGATGTATGTCGATGCCTCCGGCGGTATTCGTACGTTGTCGATACGCCGTTGTCCAGGCGGTCACCGCGGCGGCGTGTTGAAATTCGATCGGATGTTCACAGCCGAGGGCGCGATGGTGACGGGTGCAGTCGGACCGGCGGTCTGCCGCCTGATCGACGCCCCGGGAGCCGCGGCCATCATGCGGCGCGAAATGTCGCGCGATCCCGGGTTTGCGCTGGACGAGAATCCGAACTGCGCCGATTGCGTGGGATACCGGGAGAAGATCGCGAGATCGTCCGCCGTCCGTCCGTCGGTCCGGCACGATGCGCCATCCACATCGGGGGAATCCCTGAAGTCTATGCTGGAGAATGAGGATTTCAGCCTGAGCGTGCCGCTTTGGGCGGTGGATGCCAATCCCGATAAAACGCTTGATTCGGTCGCGAAGGCGGGGGTTTCACAGGTCGAAATGCATACGAATCACCTGGTCCATATGGCTATCCTTGGCGAAGGACTGGAGGATCGGGGCCTCAACGTTGTTGTATCGCGCACACCGTTCGCATCTTCCGCGATGCTGGCGGAGGCTTGTGAAATTGCAGCCGGTTTCGATGCAAAGCACCTGCATGTCCGGCTGCCTGAGGACCTCGATCGGGCGGACCTGAACGGTGCACTTGAACGGCTCTCCCGGGTCGCCGATGACAATGGGATGGACGTGCTTGTGGGGAATCCCGCGGGTGTGAACCCGTCGGATATCGCCGGAGGGTTGAGAGAGATCGGGTCGGCCAGGTTGCAGATGGCGTACGATCCGGCGGCCGTCGCGCTTTCGGGTGGAAGCCCGTTCTATATGGGTCTGTATAAGGGACCGATCCGCCGGTTTGTGGGGCACGTCGACTTCAGGGACGTTGTGGCGGCCAGCGGGGATCCGGCGGTTCCGGGGCGGGGCAACGCGGAACCCGTAGAGATTCTTTCCAATCTCAGATGTCGAAGTTTCGATGGAATCTTCTGCCTCTGGCCGTTGCCCGGCCGCGCAGGATTCTGGAATGCGGTGAACCGTTTTCGGAATATCATGGAGCGTATCTAACGAGCGGATTGCGTCTCGGCGGTCCGTAGGTACGGCCGCCACAGCGACCTGCGGATGCCAGGAACGCGATTGATTGGGAAGGTGAAACATGTCGGAGAACGAAGACCTGCCGGAGATTGTTGTAGAGAAAAACGTCCCGGTCGAAATGCCGGACGGGATCAAACTTCGTGCCAACATATTTCGGCCCGATGCCCCGGGCCGGTATCCCGGCCTCCTGATGCGAACCCCGTATGGAAAGGCCCAGGGCGGATTCGAGCGTTTCGTGCGGTCCGGTTATGCGGTGGTCACCCAGGATTCCCGCGGCCGCTATGCGTCGGAAGGGACGTATATTCCCTATACGGTTGAGGGCGGCACCCCCGATGCTCAGGATGGCTACGAGAGTGTCGAGTGGCTGGCGCGGCAGCCGTTCTGTAACGGAAGGGTCGGCACGTTCGGGGGGTCTTACAACGCCTGGATGCAGTGGATGCTTGCAAAGCTCCGGCCGCCGCACCTGGTCGCCATGTGCGCCTGGTCGATTCCACTTGAAAACACCGAGGTCGACTGGTGGGGCGCCTTCCGACCCGGGCGGCGGATCAAGTGGTGGATGGGAACGATCGCGCCGGATCTCCGCAGGCGGGAGGGTGCACCTGGACCGCACCGGAAGGAAGAGGCACTGGAAATCTGGGAGAACATCGAGCAGATGCGGTGGCTATACTTTATGCCATGGTTGGACTTTCCACGTTATCTGCCCGAAGGAATGGCAGGGTACGCCGAGGACTGGTTGCGGCATCCGAACCGCAGGTGCTGGAAATTCGACGAGGTGCACCGGGAGGTGGAAGTCCCTAACCTGGATTTCAGCGGGTGGTACGACCATTGCGGAGGAACGATGGCGCACCTCGGGCTGATGCAGAAACATGGCCGGTCGGAAATTGCAAGAACGCAGACGCGGCTCGTTATCGGTCCCTGGAACCACAGCGGACTGGGAAACCGGCGCCAGGGCGGGATCGACTTCGGGCCTGAGGCCCAAATGGATATGCAGGATCGGATGATCCGGTGGTTCGACCGCTGGCTGAAGGAAACCGATAACGGCATGGACCGGGAACCGCCGGTGCGGTACTTCGTGATGGGCTCGGGCAAATGGAAGTCGGCGGCGACCTGGCCCCCCGGGGGAGCGATTGGGACGGACTACTATCTGGACAGCGACGGCGACGCGCACCTGGCCGCGGGGTCCGGACGTCTGCAGGATGGACCCGGAGCTGGCCGGAAACCCGATAGGTACGAGTACGATCCGAACGACCCGGTACCCACCCTCTGGTCGCGGGCGTTGTTTACGGAGCCTTCGGACAGGAAGATACTTGATTACCGCCAGGACATCCTGATCTTTCGGACGCCTCCCCTGGAGGTTGAAGTGGAAACCGTGGGGTATCCCGAATTGGTGCTGTACGCGGGGACTTCGGCGGCGGATACCGATTTTTTCGCCCGTCTTGTGGACGAAGTTCCGGACGGCCCGGCGACGGACGTCGCCTATGGGATGGTCCGCGCACGGCACCGGCTGTCGATGGACGAGGAGAATTTCATCACCCCGGGAGAGGTGACAGAGTATCGTATCCGCATGACGCCGACGGCCTGCAGGTTTCTCGCGGGGCACCGGATCCGCCTGGAAATCACAAGCAGCGATTTTCCGAACCACGACCGGAATCACAATACCGGCGGGAACGACCTCGCCGAGACCGAACTGTTGACGGCGACACAGGTAGTCCATCACACCGCGAAATACCCCTCACGTTTGATCCTGAAGGTTGTGGACTGATTCGGCGGCAAGCGACGCGGATACGCGAGAAAACCGGGATAGGCGGCGCGAAAATCAAATGAGTTCAACATTCAAATGGCGCCTCTGTCATCCGGAGGTCGAATCGACAGATGGCGACGTGCCGTGCGCGAGGGAGGCGCCGGGCGCCATGCTGGCCTACCATGGACGGATCTTCATGTTTGGTGGCGGTACGCTCAGATACGGCGCGTCGTCCGGACAGGGCAACAAGTCCACGCTGGGCGCACTGAATGACCTGTGGGCGTACGATCCGTCGATCGGGAAATGGACCCGGCTGGAAGAAAACGACGGTGCGACCGGGTTCGATATCTCGGCAGACCGTCCGTGCGCACGCATGTTGCCGGCATGGGTTGAGATAGACGACCGGTTCTATTTGTTCGGCGGGTTGTCGATCCTGAGCGAGGGATGGAAGTTCACCCTGTTGAACGACCTGTGGATGTACGATCCTTCGGAAGCGCGCTGGACGCTGCTGGAGCCCGACGACGGCCTCCTGATGGAGCACCCTGACTGCGCGGGTCGGGGTCGACCGACCACCATGGGTGGGTTCGGAACGGCCGTTATCGGGAGGAAGATCTATCTGTTCGGCGGATGGGGCCACCGGGCGCCGCTTCCACCGACGGTGGAGACCGCGGTGCTGAGCAGGCAACTCTGGACTTATGATACCGGTACGGGGACGTGGGAGCGGATCGAAGCGGCGGATGACGCGGCCTGGCCGCCGAAGCGGTACGTCGCGTCGATGACGGCCTGCCAGGGTCGTATATATCTTTGGGGAGGACGGGATACGCAGGACCGGGATCCGCAATTCTATAACGATCTCTGGCGGTTCGATCCGGATACCCGGGTATGGACCTGTCTCGCGAAAAATGACTTCGAGGCGGCAAACCGGCCTTCCGCCCGCTACGGCCAGGGTTCGGCCCGGATAGGAGATCGATGGTACGTTTTCGGCGGGTTCGGACCGCGGGGGACCTTCATGCCGGAAGAAGTGAATGGACCGCAACTGAACGATCTCTGGTGTGTGAATCTGAATTCCGGAGACTGGACCTGCCTCCAGGCGCACGACGGATCGAAAGACTACTCGGAATCCGCGGCGTATCCGGGCGTACGGCGGGTGCCGGGCATGGTGGCCGTGGATGAATCGGTGTACCTGTTCGGCGGGCTGGACCTGGCGAGCGGGCCGAACAACGACGGGCCCGTGACGGGCTTTAACGACTTATGGGTCGGGCGCGAAGCGTCAGCGCGCTTTGCGATAGACAATTAGCCTCAATGCGAAAATAATGTTGATGAATTTCGGGGTATTGAAGACTAAGCGAGAATGCGAATAAGTCTATATTTTTCAATAGGAAAAGGCCTTCCATTTTGGTATATTGGGAAGCGACAAACGACCCATTTAACCCAAAACGAAAGGCCACGTACAGTGAGACGAAAGAAAGCGGATTTGCACGCGCGTGTCAACGACAATTTGAAGATGGAATTCACCGGTGAAGGCCTCACCTCGTATGCGGGTTTGGAACTGTTGATGCGATATTTGCGAAACGTGGATTGGAACAGGCAGTTGCGCCGTCACCTGGGCAGTGTGGGCTTTGGCGGCGATTTCGGTGTGGTGAGCCTGTGCCGTGTTCTGTTGGGTTTGCTGTGGGTAGGCGGCCGTCGGTTGCGGCATCTGGATTTCTTGAAAGGAGATCCCCTGCTGCAGCGGTTTTGCGGTCTGACGGATCTACCGACCCCCCGCAGCGTGAGTACGTTTCTGAGACGGTTTTCCGACAAGGGTCTCAACGCCCTGAAAGCCCTCAACGCCGACGTGGTTGCCCATAAGATCAACCTGTTGCGCGCCCGAAAATTGACGATCGACGTGGACGGCACCGTCTTGTGCACCGGAAAACGCGTCGGCGGTGCCCGCCGCGGGTATAATCCGCATCATCGCAAAGTCCCCAGTTACTATCCGATCACCGCCTACCTGGCCGACAGTGGTCATTTTCTGGGCGTGCACAACCGGGCAGGCAACGTCAATGATGGCAGCGCCTCCATCCTGTTTCTAAAGGACGTGTTTTCCCAGATCAAAGAGACCTTGGGACACGCCTACACTCTGCGATTCCGCATGGATGGCGCCTTTTTCAAAGAGGATGTGGTGAACACGCTCATCAAGAACAAGGCCTCGTATGCCATCAAGGTACCCTTCTGGAAAGGCCTGGACTTACAGCACAAAATCCGTCAATGCAGCAACTGGCAGCGCATCGAGAAGGGCGTCGACGGCTTCACGTCAACGCTGACGGTCAAAAAATGGAAACGCACCCTCAACATTGCCATCTTTCGAAAACGCGTGATGCATCAAACCCGAAAGAACTACCAGTTGGACCTGTTCGATCCCGATGATGGCACCTTCGAATACAGTGCGGTGGCTACCAATCTACCCTTCAAGTTGCGCGCGCTCTGGCGCTTCATGGCAGGCCGTGGTGCCCACGAAAAAGCCATTGGCGAACTCAAGACCGGACTTAGCTTCGATACCATCCCCACGCACCATTACCACGCCAATAGTGCCTGGCAACAGTTCGTCATTCTCGCGCACAACCTCCTGGTCAACTTCCAAATCGAAACCGGACTCACAAAACGCAATCGCACCTTGAAAAATACCAACCGATGGCCGCTCAAATCCATACGTACTCTCCGGTTCGAGCTCATCAACCGAGCCGGACACCTCGTGCGACCCGAAGGGCGTCTAACCCTGCGCCTCCAACGCAACAAGCACACCGAAAAACAATACCGTAAAATCTGCAACGCGCTCCAGAAAGCCGCCTGATTTATTTCACATTGAGGTTAGTGACGGGAGATCGATGATGAAGCTGATGATTATGACGGATCTGGAGGGTGTGGCTGGCATTTTGAATTTCGAGGACTGGTGCGTGCCGGGCGCAATGTATTACGATAAAGCGAAGAGACTCCTGACGCTGGAGGTCAACGCCGCGGTGGACGGGTTTTGCGAAGGCGGCGCGGAAGCAATCCTGGTGGTCGACGGGCACGGGCACGGCGCGATGGATCCTGAGCTGCTGGACGAGCGCGCTCAGGTGATGCGGGGCCACGCGGATCCGATCTGGCCCTGGAGTCTGGACGGGTCTTACCAGGGCCTGGCATACGTGGGGCAGCACGCGAAGGCGGGTACACCCTATTCGCACCTGACCCATACGGGAAGTTTCGCCTGCGTGGACTATGCGATCAACGGGATTTCGATTGGTGAATACGGGCAACTCGTGTTGTGTGCGATGGAACTGGGAGTGCCCACGATTTTCGCGGCGGGCGAACAGGCGTTTGCGAAGGAGGCGGAGGCGCTTACGCCCGGCGTGGTAACGGTGAGCGTCAAGCGTGGTCTGCTTCCCGACGGTCTGGATGATCTGGATGCCGAAGCGTACGGCCGCGCCAAGCTGAGCGCCGTCAACCTCGCGCCGGCGAGGTCCCGCGCGCTGATCCGAGAGAGCGCCCTGAAAGCGATCGCAAAGCTGAAGATGAATCCGGCGGCTTTCCGATACCCGGAAATGAATCCGCCTTACGTTCGTACCGCACGCTACAGAAAGCGCGGCGAGACCCCGGGATTCCGTACCCGCGACGAGCACCCCGACAGCATTGTCGGATTGATGAATATGGCGTCAACGAAGGTGGCGTAGCGCGTCTGGGGTGAATCAGACTGGACGAGGACGAACCGCGGAATGGAATAATCGAGTGACATGGAATGCTGACATGGTGCAAATAACACACGAATTCGACGCGCCCGGGCCGCAGCCGAACGGCATGCAGGCCACGCGGGACGGAATCTGGTTTCTGGATCAGAAAACGAACCAGGCGGCCCTGGTTTCCTTCGCGGGCGAAACGTTAAAGACGCTGGAAACAGCGTCGGACCGCGGGAGCGGGATTACGGATACGGGGTCGGCGCTGTGGCTGGCCTCCACGTATGACAGGAAGATCCTCCGTGTGGATCGCGATACGGGCGAGACACTGGACCATTTCGATACCCCCGGCGCGGCCGTGACGGGGGCCCACGGCCTGGAGTTGCGCGACGGCCGCCTGTGGATGGCCGTTCCGCCGGCGGCGACGATATATGAGGTGGATCCGGAGCGCGGCTTCGAAGTGGTACGCTCGATTCCCGCTCCTGGGAAAAGGCCGCACGGTATCGCGTGGGAGGGCAGCGACCTCTGGTGTGTCGAAACCAATCAACGTGCTATTTACCGGTTGAACTCGGCGAATGGAGCGATCCGCGAAAAGATCGAGATTCCCGAAGACGACCCTGAGCCGCACGGGATGACGATGTGGGACGGGGCGTTCTGGTACTGTGACGCCGGTTCCCGGGCGGTGTGCCGGGTGACGGCGGGATAAAGCAGGCAAGTCCGTTTCGGTTCTTGTGATTTCGTCGGAATGCCGCGAGGGCATTCCCGGGGGTGCCGGCCGACGGTGTGCGGCTCCTTGTCTCCCGTCTGAACGAGAGATGGTCATGGGCGAGAAAAACGAAGACGGGGCGCGCGTTTTCGCGCTGTCGGACGTCCACGTGGACTCGGGGCTGAATCTGACCTGGATCCAGGCGCTCTCCGAGTCCGATTTCCAGCGGGATGTATTGATTCTGGCCGGAGACGTGAGCGACCGCATGGACCGGTTGGCGTCTGCACTGGCCCGTTTGCGCTCCAGGTTCGCGAGCGTTTTTTTTGTACCGGGAAACCATGAATTGTGGATCCGGGGAACGGGGGCGCCCCGCGGGTCTCTGGGCAAATTCGATCAGGTGCTTGCCCTTTGCGACAGTCTCGACGTCAGGACGCGACCCGGCAGGGTCGGAAATAGCGAAGGCGTGTGGATCGTCCCTCTCTTTTCGTGGTATATGAAACCCGAGGAGGGAACCGACAGTTTATATGTACCCAAGGCGGGCGAAGATATGACACTGTCAATGTGGAGCGATAACCATTTCGTCAGATGGCCGGGGACGGCGAGGCCGGCCGCGGAATTTTTCCTTCGCGCAAACGAGAGATACGTCTTGCGGGAATACGATGCGCCGGTAATTTCGTTCAGCCACTTCCTGCCAAGACGGGAACTGATATTCGGCATACCCGAACAATGGCTGTCCGGCAAATCGTTGGCGGATCCCCATCCCGGGTTCAACTTCAGCCGGGTGGCCGGGTGCGGGCGTCTGGATGCACAGGTTCGGCGACTCGGGTCGACCATTCACGTTTACGGTCATCAGCATCGAAACCGTTTTCGCAAGATTGACGGCATCACCTATGTTTCTCACTGTTTGGGATACCCGCGGGAGAGGGAGACGGGACATATTCGAGGGCTTGAAGGCGGTCCCAGGCTGGTCTGGGATTCCAGCGGACCGGCGCCCGATCCGGAAACGCCACACCCGCTGCCAGACCTGGCACGGGACGGCGCTGTCCGTCGATCCCCGGCGAGCGCGGGGGATACCTCCTCGGACAATCCTTTGAAAAAGACGGAAACAGCGTAAACCGACCGCATCAAGTCCGAACAGGGCAATCATCGATACGAGTTGGGGGCGGTAGTGTATGAAACGGCTTTATGTGATCCGGCATGCAAAATCGAGCTGGAGCGATCAGGGGCTGAGTGATTTCGATCGCCCGCTGAACAAACGTGGCAAGCGGGACGCGCCTATTATGGGCACGCGCCTGAAAAAAAACGGGGCGAAACCCGACATTGTCGTCTCAAGCCCTGCAAAACGTGCCGTAAAAACGGCCCGCGCGATTGCGAAGGCATTGGGATTCTCGACAGGGAAAATCATAGAGGAGATGGCGATTTACCATGCGAGCCTGCACGACCTGATTGCCGTGGTGAGGGAAATCCCGGAATTTTGTGGTGAAGTGATTATGGTAGGACATAATCCGGGCTTCTCGGAGCTGGCCGGTTTTCTTGCTTCAGATTCGGACGTTTATATGCAAACCTGCGCCGTGTGTTGCGTGGATCTGGAGGTCGATTCCTGGGCGCAGGTATCGGGCGGTGTCGGGCGGATGGTATCGTACGATTATCCGAAGAAATACACATAGACTGCGATGATCGACCTTACGATTGAAAACGGAATTGCCTGGCTGACGCTGAACCGGCCCGAGGTGTTGAACGCAATGGATCTCGGAAGTGTGCGGGCGCTGGCCGCGCACCTGGAAGGGATGCACGAACGGGAGGACGTCCGTATAGTGGTCACCGAAGGCGCGGGTCGGGCGTTCTGTGCGGGGAGTGATCTGACCGACCTGGCGGCGTTGTCTCCCGCGGAGGCCGCGGCCGTGGAACGGGAACATGAGAATGCATTCGCCCTGTTGGATGCGATACCCCAACCGACCGTCGCCATGTTGCACGGTTACGTGCTCGGCGGCGGGGTGGGTATGGCGCTGTATCATGACTTCCGGATCGCAGCTGTATCGGCAAGGCTGGGGATGCCGGAAGTGAAACTGGGATGGACGCCGCCGTGGGGAATGGGACGGCTGGTCGACGTCGTTGGCGGATCGGCGGCAAGGTGGATCGCGATGGGGTGCGAAACGGTAACGGGCGACGAGGCAAAGTGTCTCGGCCTGGTGCACGACTGCGTTGCGGACGACGTATTGAGGGATCGGGTCAGGGCATTTGCGCTTCGTCTCGCGTCGTTTCCGCCGGTGGCGCTGAGAGAGACCAAGGCCCTGCTGAACCGGATATCCTCGCCCCGCGACGCAAAGTGGGATGCCGCCGCGTCAGAGGCCTTTGAGCTTTGTTTCGGTACGGACGAAGCGCGCGCGAACGTGGCCGCGTTCATTGCGCGGAAGAAAAACACATGATGGACGTTGCGGCGGATCGAACGCTGTACCTGGATTTCGCGGGTTTCGCCGGGAAACAGCCGGATCGGGAGTGGATGTTGTACGAACGGGGCGACGGGCGCGTTTTCCGATGGACGTACGCCGCGTTCCTGCAAAGCGTTCATCAGGCGGCCAATCTCCTGCGTGAGATGGGAATCCGCGAGGGAGACGTTTTCAATCTGCATCTGTCCAACCACCCCGCCTACGCGCAGTTGATTCTTGCCGCATCGCACCTGGGTGCAACGGCAATGCCCACGAATCCGGCTTCTACCGCGGATGAACTGGCGTATCTGGTGGGGCATTCCGAGAGCAAGGTGATGTTTACCGAGGCAGGATGCCTGGAGGCGGCGAACCGGGTTGCGGCGGATTCGAATATCGTTCCGGTGGTGTGCAATACGGGCGAAGAGGTTCCCGGCGAATGCCCGGTTTATGAAGAAGCGCTGTCCGGACAGAGCGTCGAACCGCCGGATGGGGCCGGCGCGGCGGAGCGTGTCGTGCAACTCCTGTATACTTCGGGTACCACGTCGCGGCCCAAAGGGGTGATGCTGACCAACGCCTGCTTCGTCTACGGCGCCGAAGTGTTCGCCGCGTGTTCCGGATTGCAGCGGCAGGACCGGCACCTGGTGGCGCTTCCGCTCTTTCACGCGGGGGCGCAATGCCACGCGTTGTGGCCGTCCCTGGTGACCGGCGCGAGCGTGGCGGTGATGGCCCGTTTCAGCGCGAGCCGGTTTTTTGAACAGGCCATCGAATACGGCTGCACGATGGCCGCCATGTTCGGGGCATTGTTGCGGATGCTGCTGAACCAGCCGGAGCGGAAGACCGACGCGGCCCATGGGATACGGAACATCACGTTCGCCCAGAATCTGACTCCGGCGCAGTACGAGGCCTGGCCTCGGCGGTTCAGGTCGTCGTTGCAGCAGCTATGGGGGATGACGGAAACGTGCGGGCTCCCGGTAATGAGTCCGTTGAAGGGCGGGCGCAACCTCGCTGCAATGGGGAAGCCGGTGCCCGGGTATGAAGTGAAGGTGGTGGACGAAACGGGTGAGGAGGCGGGTGCAGGCGCGCCGGGCGAGGTGATTGTGAAGGGGATACCGGGACGAACGATCATGCTGGGTTATCTGACGAATCCCGGGGCAACGGCCGAAACCCTGCGATGCCATCCGGACGGGACCTGGCTGTATTCAGGGGATACGGTACGTGCGGACGAAGACGGGTTTCTGTATTTTCTGGATCGGGGGAAGGATCTGATCAGGCGTGCCGGAGAAAATATCTCCAGCATCGAAGTGGAGGGCGTGATTCTGGAATGCGAAGGTGTCACCGATGTCTGCGTGGTGGGCCTGCCTGATGAGATTCGGGATGAACGCGTCGTCGCGGCCGTCGTGTCGAAACCTGAAGCGGATCCGAGCGAAGAAACAATACGGACGTATTGCGCAAAACGTCTCGCGGCGTTCAAGGTGCCGGACACGATCGAGTTTGTGGATGCGTTGCCGAGAACGTCGGTCGGCAAAATTCAGAAGCAGGTTGTACGGGACCGGTTGGCATCCGCGTCGTGACACAGACCGCGTGGTAAGAAGCCAACCGCATGGGCGCCCGTTACTTTTTAAACAACACCGGGGGATAACCTTATGCAGGGGATGATTTCGCAGGACCAGTGGAGCGATTACCACCGGGACGGGTTTTTGAAAATCGGCAGGCAGTGCAGCAGCGGGGAACTGGCCGGGCTACAGCGGCGAATCGACGAGATTATGCTGGGCGAGGCGCCGCTGGATTATGGACGGTTGACGATGCAACTGGATCAGAACACGGACCATTATGAAGATGTGAAGGGAGGAGGAATCGGCCATCAGGGCGCGAGTCTGGGTTATCGGAAGATTCAGGGACTGGAGTACGATGCATTATTTCTGACTTATTTGGAGAAGCCGATTTTCAGGGAAATCTGCGCGTATGTCTACGGAGCCCATGCGACCATCGCCTGTTTCCGGGCGATGTTCATGAACAAACCGGCGCAACAGGGTTCCGACCTGCCCTGGCATCAGGACGGCGGGGGTTCGTGGCATCTGGATCGGGACCCGCTGGTCACCGTCTGGACGGCGCTGGATCCGGCCAAACCGGAGAATGGATGCGTGCAGGTGGTGCCGGGTTCGCATCAGTTGGGAATCCTGAGCGAGCAGGGACATACCATTACGGGGGAACAGGAACGGGAATTGTGTACCGACGACAGGATCGTGGACCTGACGATGGAGCCCGGAGAGGTCGTGGTTCTCCACAACTGGCTGCTGCACCGGTCCGGCGTGAACCGGGTGGATATAGCCAGGCGGGCGTTCAGCGTGTGTTATATCGACGCGCGAACCCGGTCAAGCCGCAAGTCCTCATTCTCGACGATCTTTGGAGAGGACGCATTGATGCCCGAACAGGTCGCGGCGTAGCCAGGAGACAGATATGATCATTGATTCACACGCGTATTGTTTCGAGCCGGGGGATACGCCGGCCGGTTTCGAAAACAGCGATGCGCATTTGACTTGGATCCAGGAGGCTCAGGGCCTGCACCAGCAGCCGGCATGGCGCGTGAGGGACCGGGCGCCGGCGACTTCGGACGGATTGATCCCGCCGGATTACGGGTCCTGGAGGGAATTGCCCGACGTGGACTTTCGCGTGGACAGACAGACGGGGCGCGTGGTCTGGACGATCGACGGAGAGGATTATACAAAGCAGTTTTATCCGCCCAATCTGCGGAACCTGGAGTATACGCCACACAGTCTGATCGCGGAGATGGATTACGCGGACGTCGACGTGGCGCTCATCCACACGAATCCGATGTTGTCCCGAAACAGTGAATTCCTGGCCGATTGCGTGCGACAATACCCGGACCGGCTCCGGTCCATGGCGCCCGTGGACGAGTGGCGCATCCGTACCGAGACGGATGCCGTGATTCAGGAACTCCAGACAGCCATTCAGGAACACGGGCTCCACGCCATCAAGTTCAACGCCCGGCCGGCCTATTTCGCCGGCCCGGAGCCGTGGGATGCGGCATCCTGCCATCCGTTCTGGGATGCGGCGACGTCTCTCGGCGTGCCGATTTTTTTTACGCTGGGATCCGGGCCGGGGGACGTGACGCGGCGCATGACGCCGGAAGATGCCCGCCAGGGGTATCTGGAGGAGCAAAAAACGTTCGTCCGATGGATGGAACGCTATCCCGATACGGTTGTGAATCTGACGCACGGATTCCCCTGGCGCGCGTTTGTCTCGGACGGTGAATTTATCCCGATGCCGCGGGAGATCTGGTTGCCGTTCGAAAACCCGAATTGCAATCTCGAGGTCTGCTTCCCTGTCCGAATCGGAGACTGGTTCGACTTTCCGTACCGGGAGGTGTGGCCGGTGCTGGAGGCAATGGTCGCCAATGTGGGCGCGGATCACCTGAACTGGGGTACGGATATGCCGTTTCAGAATCGGTTCTGTACGTACCGGCAGTCGAGGCGATGGATTGAGAAGTATTGCGAGTATTTGAGCGACGACGACCTGAGGATGATTATGGGCGGGACTACCGCGAGGATTCTGGGGCTGGATTCAAATATATAATATAAGAGGAACGCGCGCATGGTGTGGAAAGGTGCCGAGCAGGAGATGAACTGGGATCTGACGAGCTATTTCCCGGCGTTCAACGGGCCGGTGATGGCCAGTTTCAAGAAAGCCCTGGAGAGGGATACGCAGGATCTGTTGGGTAAAGCGAGGGCGCTGCCGCCGCTGGCGGAGGCCAACGTGGATACGTGGGAGGACATCTTCCTCCGAAGCGAGGACCTGTTTATGCGGCTGCGTCATCTCGGATCGTACGTGGGATGTCTGACGGCGGCCGACGCGCGGAACGAGGCGTATCTGAAGGAGGAAGCCGCCCTGACGCTCCAATACGCCGAGGGTTCAAAACTGCAGACCGAGCTGTTGCGGGGTTTGAAAACGGCATCCGACTGCAGCTTCGAGACCCTCGCCGGCCGGGAGGCGCTATCGGACGCCGGCCATTTCCTTGGACGGATGCGCCGGGAGGCGCGGTATACGATGGATTCGGAGCGCGAGGCGCTCGCCGCCGACCTGAGGGTGGACGGTATATCGGCGTGGGGCCGGCTTTACGATACCCTGTCCGGGAAGCTCGAGTTTGAAATGAGGTTTCCGGATGAACGGACCGAGACCCTGCCCATTTCCCAGCGGCGGTCGTTGATGGAAAATCCGGACCGGCGGGTCCGCAAGGCTGCATTCGAGGGCGGCAACGCCGCGTGGGAGGGGGTTGAAGACGTAACGGCGGCCGCATTGAATGCGATATCAGGCGCGCGACTCACGTTGAACAAGTACCGGGAGGTCCCGCATTTTCTGGAGGTGGCCCTGTTCCAGTCCGCCATTACGCGGAAGACACTGGATGCGATGTTCGAAGCGATATTTTCCGAAATCGAGGTTGGGCGCCGGATCCTGCGTTTCAGGGCGAAGGCGATGGGCGTGCAAAAGGTTGCCTGGTTTGACCTCGGAGCGCCGCTGTCCTTTTCCGATGTGTCGCCGATGGATTGGGACGAAGGAAAATCCCTGGTGCAGGGTGCGTTCGCCAGGGCCTATCCGGCCCTGGGGGAGTTTACGCAGGACATGTACGACAGGCGGTGGATCGACTATGAACCGCGCGCGGGAAAACGTCCGGGTGGTTTTTGTACCGGTTCGTCGATGATCTCGGAGTCGCGGATTTTTATGACGTACAACCGGACAATGGGTGACGCACTGACCCTGGCTCACGAGGCCGGACACGCGTTTCACAGCCACGTCATGCGCGATCTGCGTCCGTTTGCGCGGGGGTACCCAATGACGTTGGCGGAGTCGGCGTCCACGTTCGCGGAGATGATCCTGGCTGACGGGGTCCTTTCGGACCCGGAAGTGGATGATCTACAAAAGGCCGTGGTTCTGGATTCGGAAGTGGGCCACGCCGGCGCCTATCTCATGGACATTCCGGTGCGGTTTGAGTTTGAAAAGGCGCTTTACGAAGAGCGCGGCAGCGGAGAACTGAGCGTATCTCAGTTGAAAGCGCTGATGACCGAAAAGCAGCGGGGTGTATTCGGCGACATGCTTCAGGAGGGGGGCGAGGATCCCTATTTCTGGGCATCCAAGCTGCATTTCTACATTACGGGAGTCACGTTTTACAATTTCCCTTATACATTCGGCTATCTGTTGAGCCGGGGTCTGTTTGCGGCGTTCAAGAAGGAAGGCCCGGATTTCCTGCCCCGGTACGAGAGGTTTTTGCGTTTAACGGGCAGCGACACAGCTGAAAACGTGGCGAAACGAAGCATCGGCAGTGACCTCGAACAGCCGGATTTCTGGGTGCGGGCGATCCGCAGCCTTGAGGCGCCGCTGGCACAACTGGAGGTGCTGTTGCCCCGTGTACTGCCCGCGGGCGACGAGGGATAATCGTTGGCGTTCAGACCGTCGTGGTGCCTGGAAATCACAGAGAGGAAGAGGAGATGGGCGACAACGTTCGTTGGGGCATCCTGAGCACGGGATCCATTGCAAGGTCGTTCGCGAAGGGCCTCGAGGCGGTTCCCGGCGCGGAACTGGTCGCCGTGGGTTCACGGACGCAGGAAGCGGCGGATGCATTCGGAGACGAATTCGGCATTCCGCGGCGGCTCCCGAGCTACGCGGCCCTGGCGAACGATCCGGACGTGGACGTTATCTACGTTGCCACGCCCCATTCACTCCACAAGGAGAACAGCATCCTGTGTCTCAAGGCGGGCAAACCGGTATTGTGCGAGAAGCCCTTCACGATCAATCGTTCGGAGGCGGCGGAAGTCGTTGCGGTTGCGCGTGAAGAAGGGCTTTTTCTGATGGAAGCCATGTGGACGCGCTTCCTGCCGATTATGTACCAGGTGAGGCAGTGGTTGCGCGACGACGCCATCGGCGATGTCCGTCTGGTTTCGGCGGACTTCGGGTTTGGATCCAGTCCCGGCACGACAAAGTCCCGCCTCTACGATCCGGCCCTGGGCGGCGGCGCGCTGATGGACGTGGGGATCTACTCTCTGTCGTTCGCGTCCATGGTGTTCCGGCGCGAGCCGTCGAGGGTTCTGAGTATGGCGCACATCGGGAAGTTGGCGGTGGACGAACAGGCCGGGATGATGCTCGGGTACGACGCGGGAGAGATGGCGATGCTGTTTACGTCGATCCAGTGCAGCACGACTCACTGGGCTCATATTATGGGTACCAAAGGGATGATCCGCATTCATCCGCCGTACTGGCGTGGAACGACCGCGACGCTGGTGAGAAACGGCAAGGAGACGGTCGTCGAGCGCCGGTACGATGGGAATGGTTACAACTGCCAGGCCGAAGCGGTGGGACGTTATTTGCGTGACGGGAAACTGGAAAGCGACGTCATTCCTCTGGATGAGACCGTTGCGATTATGGGTACGATGGATACGGTTCGGGATCGGATAGGGCTGAAATTCCCGATGGAATAAACGTGGAAACATAGTGCCACGGGCTATACCCTGGTTTTCCTCCCCCTTTCCTTTAGGAGAGGGGGCCGGGGGGAGAGGTCCGAGGACGGCTGAACGCTGATACCTGTTTTTCCTGACCGCTGATCGCTGGCGGCCAGGAATTGTGACGCGATACATACCATTTATAATATTATTATACTAAATTAAATATGGAGAAACCGATGAAGTATGGGCGCGTTGAAGGGATTGACACGCCGGTTTCCCGGCTCGTTCAGGGCACGTTGATGCTGTCGACGGACGACCTGGAGGCGAACATCGGGTTTCTTGACGGGATCCTGGCGCTGGGTTGCAACAGTTTCGATACCGCGCAGATATATGGAAACGGACAGGCGGAGCGTACGCTGGGTGCCTGGATGGATCGACGCGGCAATCGAAGCGACGTATTCATTCTGAGCAAGGGCGGCCATCCCAATGCGGACCGCCGTCGGGTGACGGTGTTCGACGTGGCGTCCGATCTGTTTGATTCCCTGGCTCGGCTCAGGACGGATTACATCGACCTCTACCTGCTTCATCGGGACGATCCGGAGTTGCCGGTGGGGCCGCTCGTGGAGGCGCTGAACGAGCACATGTCCGAAGGGCGCATCCGGGCGTTCGGCGGATCCAACTGGTCGGTGAAGCGCATCGATGAAGCGAATTTATATGCGCAGAATCACGGCCTGAGGCCCTTCGTGGCCAGCAGTCCGAATTTCAGCCTCGCCGTGCGCATGAAAGAGATCTGGGAGGGCTGTCTGAGTATCTCCGGTCCTCGAGGGGCCGAGGAACGCGCCTGGTACCGGAAATCGCAGATGCCCGTGTTTTCCTGGTCCAGCCTGGCGCAGGGCTTTTTCTCCGGACTCCTTTCGCGCGGGAACGTCACGGAGATGGCGAATGAAATGACGGAAGGGTGCGCACAGGTCTACGGATACGAGGAGAACTTCAAGCGGCTGGACCGCGCGGTCGAACTTGCCAACGAGCGAGGAAAGACCGTGGCGCAGGTCGCGCTCGCGTTTCTCTTCAACCAGCCTCTGAACGTCTTCACTGTGTCGGGCTGCAGGTCGGTCGAGGAAAGCCGTCTGAACCAGGAGGCCATGGAAATCCGGCTTTCGCCGGAGGAACTGGACTGGCTGGATCTGCGACGGGACAGCCGATGACGGATAACGTGCAACCGGAGATGGATCTATTCGTCTAAATCCTCAGGATCGGTTTCGTGTCGAAAAACGGGCAGGGTATCCGAGGATCCCGAACCGGTTTTCCAGGAAATATCCGGCCGAACTGCAAAAAAGCGTCTCCTGCGGCGCTTTGGGCTTGACACAAATAGGCAATAGGGCTAAATATTCGATGTATCATGGTCGGACCTCAATCACGCATGGATTTGCGCGGGCAATGGAACGATGCCAGGGACAAATTTGAAAACGTTGTTGATTGAAGACAACCCACTGCACACGCGGCTGATCCGAGAACTGCTCGCCGAGTCAAAGAGCCCGGAATTCGAGGTGGATGCGGCGGATACGCTCACGGAAGGGCTGAACCGGCTTTCAGCGGACGATCACGAGTTGCTGCTACTGGACCTGGTGCTCCCCGACAGCGAGGACCTGGACACCTACTACCGCGTGCGCGCCGCATATCCGGACCTGACGGTTGTGATCCTTTCCAGCATGAAGGATATCAAACTGGCGGCCCGTGCCGTCGAAGCGGGGGCGCAGGATTATCTGGTCAAGTCCCAATTGAACGGCCCCCTTCTGGTACGGTCGATCCGATACGCCGTAGAACGCAGCCGGGCACTGCACGCCGAATGGGAGTCGCCGATGTTCCGGCTGGCGCAGCAACAGTTTCTGAAGGCCGCCCACCTGATGGAACTGGACGACAACATCCGGCAGCGGCTTTTGTTTCCCCAGCGTACCCACATGGTCACCTTTCCGTTCCGGCGCGACGAGCACGAGTACGTGGAAACGGTCTCGGGTTATCGGATCCAGCATCTGTTGACGATGGGACCCACCAAGGGCGGCGTGCGTTACCATCACGACGTGAACCTGGGCGAGGTGACCGCCCTGGCGATGTGGATGACCTGGAAGTGCGCCCTGATGAACCTGCCGTTTGGCGGCGCCAAAGGGGGCGTGAGGATTGATCCGACCGTACTCTCACGCTCCGAACTGCAGCGCCTGACGCGTCGCTATACGTCGGAGATCATCGACGTTATCGGACCACAGAAGGATATCCCTGCGCCGGATATGGGCACCGACGAACACGTGATGGCCTGGATGATGGACACATACAGCCACCAGATGGGACATACCGTGCCGGCGGTCGTGACCGGCAAACCGGTGGTGCTGGGCGGCTCCGAAGGACGCCGCGAGGCGACGGGACGGGGGTTGGTGTATCTGGTGGAGGAGGCGGCCAAACATATCGGGATGGACCTGCGCCGTGCGACCGCCGTCGTCCAGGGGTTTGGAAACGTGGGAAGCAATGCGGCGAGATTCCTGGAAGCCTGCGGGGTCAAACTCGTGGGCGTCAGTGACGTGACCACCGGCATTTACAACCCCGATGGTCTTTCCTTGGATTCGCTGCTGCAACACACGGAAGAAAACCGGTTTCTGGAAGGTTACGCCGGCGGAGATGCCGTGAGCAATCAGGAATTGCTCGAGATACCGTGCGACATTCTAGTACCCGCAGCCCTGCAGAATCAGATCACAGCGGACAATGCCGAACGGATCACGTGCAGGATCCTGGCCGAAGGCGCCAACGGCCCCACCACACTAGAGGCGGACGAGATTCTGCAGGAAAAGGGGACCTTTATCCTGCCGGACGTGCTCGGCAATGCCGGAGGGGTTACGGTTTCCTATTTCGAATGGGTGCAGGATACGCAGAATTACATGTGGACGCTGGAGGAGATCAACGATAAACTCCGGAAGATTCTGCTCCACGCGTTCCAACGGACCATGCGAAGATCGCAACGGGACGGGCTGGATATCCGTACGGCGGCGCTCATTGAAGGGATCCACCGTGTAACGCAGGCGAAACTCCTGAGGGGTATCTTCCCATAGTGTCCCGTCCCAGAAATATGTTACCATTCATCCGCCGATTCATCCCGTCTCGCTACGTTGCCTTCGCTCGCCGACCTTGGGCAGGGCGCCTTGCTCAGGCGCCTTGCCAGCCGGGCGACTCGGCGGCCGAATTTCGGCAATCTATTTCTGGGACAGAACAATAGGAAGGTCTGAAATGGACGATTATGCCGACCCGCGTCTGGTGCGGCTGGCCGCGATAGCCGCGCAAACGGCGAATCTTATCGTTGTAATGCTGTCCCTCCTGGTTCTCTGCGGATGGCTGGTCAGCGCACCCGTCGCCGAATGGATGTCTCTATTGACGGCGGGGATGTTCGTACTCACGGGCGTGGCGCTGTGGCTGCTGCGCAGCGGGAGGTCGTCCGACAGGCGGCAGTTCCTGGGGAAGGCAATCGGCGCCGTGGTGGTGGTCTTCGCGTTTCTGGAAATGGTTGGTGCGGGCCCCGTATTTATCGGTTTCGAGGCCGGCGCGGGGCATATGTTGCGCGATGAGGCGTGTAATTTCGCCCTGATCGGTCTGGCCTTGTTTCTCTGGCGATTTAAAATCAGAGGAAGCGCATGGCCGGCGCTGACGTGTCTGTCTGTCGCTTCAATCGTATCGATCGGTTATGCAATTGGACATTTTTACCTGACGCTCTCGCCCCGGGAAGTGACATGGGATATTCAGATGAGCGCCGTCACAACGCTCACATTCGGCCTGCTGTGCATTGGCCTGTTTTTATCCCGACCGGACCTGGAACCAACGACAACCATCGTCAGCTCGACCGCTGGCGGTTCGATGGCGCGCCGGTTGCTGCCTCCCGCTTTCCTGATTCCGCTGGCTCTGGGCTGGCTCTGGCCTCACAGCGAAGTGATATTGGGCTTCGAATCCGGAATGTCTCTGTTCTCCCTGGGGGTGATCGTAGCGCTGAACATTCTGATCTGGTGGTACGCCCGGTCGCTCGCGTATCTGGACTCCGAACGGAAGCGCTCAGAACAGGCATTGCGTGAGAGCGAAGCCCGGCTCAAGCTGGCAATGGAAGCCGCCCACATGGGGAGTTGGGATTCCAACCTGCTGACCGGAGAACTGGTCTGGTCGGATCTGGTGGCGCCGTTGTTCGGCCTTAAACCGGAAGTGTTCGAAGGTACGCGCGAGGCGTTCTATGGACTCGTGCACCCCGAAGACCGGGCGATGGTTCGCAGTGCGGTGCGGCGCACGATCAGGGAAGGGGTGGATTTCGAGGTCGAGCACCGGGTTGTATGGCCGGACGGGACGGTTCGGTGGCTGGGAAATAAAGGCCGCGTTTTCGGCGACGGCGCGGGGCAGTATGTACATATGATTGGTACGGTGCGGGATATCACGCTACGCAAGCGAACCGAGATACAGCTGCAGGAAAAGAACCGGCAACTCGAGAAAACCGCGGCTGCCGAGCGTGAAGCGAACGAAGCGCTGAAGAAGAGCTCGGTCGCCCTGGAGCGTTCAAGGGCGGAGCTGCAGAAAGCAAAAGACGCCGCGGAAAAGGCGAATCGCGCAAAAAGCGAGTTTCTGGCCAATATGAGCCACGAGATCCGTACGCCGATGAATGGCATCATGGGCATGACGGAGCTTCTGGGCAACACGGAGTTGACGCCTCAACAGCGCGAGTATCTCAAGTTGAGCAGGCAGTCTTCGGAGGCCTTACTGGCACTTCTGAACGATATTCTCGATTTCTCCAAACTCGAGGTGGACCGGCTGGAACTGGAGGCGATCGGCTTCGACCTCCGCGATACGCTGGGGGACACCGTTCAGACCCTTGCGGTTAAAGCCACACAGAAGGGGCTGGAACTGGCGTGCCATATTGCACCGGAGGTTCCGGACAGGCTGGTGGGGGACCCGGGCCGTTTGCGGCAGATCGTGATCAACCTGGTGGACAACGCCATAAAGTTCACGGAGAAAGGCGACGTGCTGGTTGACGTAAAGGTGGACGCACGGGAGGAAGAGAAGCTCTGTCTGAGGTTCTTTGTTCGGGATACCGGCATCGGGATCGCACCCGAAGATCGGCGGATCATTTTCGACTCTTTCAGCCAGGTAGACTCTTCTACTTCCCGGCGGTTTGGAGGAACGGGGCTGGGCCTGGCGATTTCATCCCAACTGGCCACGATGATGGGTGGACGCATGTGGGTGGAGAGCGCGCATGACAAAGGGAGCACGTTTTATTTCACAGCGCTCTTCGAGGCCCAACCCCAGCCGGCGAAGCGGTCGGCGGCCGATCTCCAGTCCCTGGTGGGTCTCCGGGCGCTGGTGGTGGATAACAACCGTACAAACCGGTTTATCTTCGAGGAGATGCTGGGAACCTGGGGTATGAAAATTGACGTGGCGGATTCGGGGCCGGCCGCGCTCGAGACACTGCGGGAGGCTGGCGAGGCGGATTCGCCGTTCCACCTTTTCTTACTGGACGCAATGATGCCCGGTATGGACGGGTTCGCGCTGGCCGAGCGAATACGCCGGGATCCGGATGTGAAAAACGTACCGATTCTGATACTTTCGTCCGCGGGAAGAACACGCGACGCGGTGCGATGTGACGCCTTGGGGCTTGCGCGATGTCTGACAAAGCCGGTCAAGCAGTCCGACCTGCTCGATGCCGCGCTGGCAGCCCTGAACGTAAGCGTTATCGAGCCCGTAGATATCGCAAAGATTGCGGAACCGTTGCCGCCCGCCCATAGGCGCCGCGTCCTGTTGGCAGAGGACGGCATGGTCAACCAGAAGGTGATTGTGGACCTGCTCGGGCCGCGCGGGCACCAGGTTACCGCCGTCAACAACGGCAAGGAAGTACTCGCGGCGCTGGAGAACGACACATTCGACCTGATCCTGATGGATATTCAGATGCCGGAGATGGATGGGTTGGAGGCAACACGGATTATCAGGGAACGGGAAACGTCGACGGGGGCGCATATTCGAATTGCGGCGATGACGGCCCACGTGATGCAGGGAGACCGAGAGCGGTGTCTGGAACAGGGGATGGACGACTACCTTTCCAAGCCGATCCGGGCGGGACATCTCTTCGATGTTGTGGAGAATAACGGCTCATCCGGCAGCGTATCGCAGGCGGAGCCCGGCGATGATGCTGTCGCTCTGGATTGGCAGGGAGCCCTGGAACAGGTTGGCGGCAACGAGGCGCTTCTGGGTGAACTGGCCGGCCTGTTTGTTACGGAGTACGCGAAGCACCTTGAAGAAATGAAACGGGCGATCGCAAACGGTGATGGATCGCGGCTGCGGCGCGCGGCCCACACACTGAAGGGGTCGGCGGCTATTTTCCTTGCCGATCCGACCGTCGAGGCGGCGTTGCGGCTGGAAACCATGGCGCGCGAAGGGGATCTTGAAGACGCGAATGAAGCGCTCGCCGCGCTGGAACGGGCAGCGGACGGGTTGCTGCCGGCGCTGAAAGAAAAAGCTGCCGCGGTTGTTGCGTAGTGGATCGAATGCGGAGTCCGCCGGTTGCATTGATGACGAGAAAGCAGATTGGTTTTAACTAAAGATGATGCCCCCTTTGGGGGCATCTTTTGGTATATTGGGAATGCGAACACTACCTTTGACGTGTCCCCAACCATTCACGGATCCTCAGAATTGGTGCGCATTTACGTAAAGGTTCCATAACACCGAATTTATGAGTGGATTCAGCGCATCTGGAAAATATCTCGTGCTGCTTAATTCAACATTCCAGATCGCAAGAAATATGGAGGTCTCCCTCTGTGCTTCTTTTTTCGCGAATCCATCATCTTCCACCCCCGCACAATGGCTTATCGAACCTTAGAGGAAGCGTGTGTGAAGGTGGGGCAGACATTCCTGTCTGCCATTCTCATTGTCCTTCTGCCGCAATACAACCAGAAGAAATGCTTGCGCCGCCGTTATGGAGCCAATACTCGTCGTCGCGCTTGAGCCACATCTCAAGCACTTCGTGGAAGGTACGGCGTGTGGCCACGGGCGATCGCATCAGCCAGGCGAAAGGTGATCCAATAGATAGTGTCGTCCTTTTCCAATGGGGGAGACAGCTGCGAGTCGTGGCGTGCCAGTACACAGGATTCCGAGGTTCCGGTTTGAAGTATATGAGCAGACAGGAATGTCTGCTCCACCTTTTCAAGCCTACCCTTCCTGCCAATAAAGTGTGAGGCAACTTTCCCTCCGAGTTTGATTTAGAATATTGGGCCGAGCGGAGAATCTATGAAGAAGGCTAATGCGGAAGAGCTTCGTCCTGAATATTGCCGTGAAGATCTCGGTCCCGGCGTCCGTGGAAAGTATCTGGAATCTTTCCGACCGGGGACCAACCTGGTTTTGCTGCAACCTGACGTCGCGAAGGCATTTCCAACCGAGGAAGCCGTAAATGATGCGCTTCGGTCGTTTATGAACGCGGATGATGGTCCGGTTGACGCCCGGACGGGCGGCGAATGAAATTTCGCTATGCTGGGTGAATCCGAGAAGTCAATTTAAACTTGATCCGGAGGACTGTGATGACTCAACTTCTCGAGAAAGCGATTTCGGAAATCAAGAAGCTTTCCAATGATGAGCAAGACGCGATTGCGGCCGTCCTGATGGCGGAGTTGGAGTCAGAACGCCAGTGGGAACGTGCATTTGACTCGACGGCAGAGCAGTTGTCAGGTCTTGCAAATGAGGCTCTCGATGAATACCGAACAGGCAAGACTGAACCGTTCGAATCGCACGGCTCATGATATCCCGGACAACCCGTCGTTTTCGTGACGCGCTACTCGATCTTCCCCGACCCGTCCAGGTTCAGGCTGCCGCTGCACGGTCAACTAACAGGATAACTCAATTTTCCGGAGCCCACCGGATGCATTGATGACACCATAGAGCAGATTGGTTTTAAGTAAGTATGATGCCCCCTTTGGGGGCATTTCTTGGTATATTGGGAATACGAACATTACAGGATGATTCGATCCTGAACATTGGTATATCCAGAGACCTGGAACACACTGTCACAACGGCTCGGCAAACCCGAAATTCGGCACGAACGGAAGAAGCGCATATACGCGCAGAAACAAAGAATGTCCTCCCCCCAGTTTTCTTCTTGTATAACATCATTTATGATGTATATTCTACATGAACCGAAAATGGCGCATCCTCTATTACATAGCTGAAAACGGATACTGCCCCGTTCAAGAGTTCATTGATAGTCGCTCAGATCGAGACCAGGCCAAGACGTTCAGTTGGCTTGCTCAATTGGAAATAGACGGACCGAGCCTACCCAGGCCATATACGGATCTCTTGGACAGCGGAATCCACGAACTCAGACTAACGCTTTCTGGCGACCAGGTGCGCATCCTCTACTTTTTCTGTTTCAGAGATTTCATTGTATTGACCCACGCTTTTGTGAAGCGTACCCGGCGCGTACCGGTCGCTGAAATTCACCTCGCCAAGAAGTATCGTGAGGATTTCCTTTCTCGATTTGACGAGGGTAGTTTAAAGGAGGAACTGGATGAGGAGCTTTAGACGTCATCTGGACGAAAAGCTCAAAGATGAGCGATTCAGGCGACTGTATGACGAAGAGCGACAGCTTACCGAGCTGTCGTTGAAGATACACCAAATGCGAGCGCAGCTGGGTCTTTCGCAGCAGGAGGTTGCCAGAAGAGCGAAGGTCACACAACAGCAATTGTCAAAGGTTGAGAATGGGATCAATTGCAATTTGACAACGTTTTTGAAGGTATGCCATGCTCTGGATCTGACGGTAGAGTTAGAACGACCCAACGCCAGACAGCAGGTGAGTTGATTCTGTGTGGAAGTGAAGCCGCCTACGCCGGTTCATTAGCTCTCTGAAACTCTTAGATGCCAGGTGAGGAGACGTCCTCGCGCCGTATTTCCAGAAGAAGATATCGATATTTTGCAGGGCGAGCCCTGGACCTGGATTCCTGGAGGTTTGGACATGAGAAATGAATTCACCGCGATGATCGAACACGACGGCGAATGGATCATTGCCTTTTGTCCTGAGATCCCCGGCGCCAATGGACAGGGAAAGAACAGGGACGATGCACTTGCGAGCTTACGAGAAGCGATATCGCTCATCCTGGAGGATCGGCGGGAGGACGGACTTCGCGCTGTGCCTGCAGAGGCGGAACGTGAAATTGTCGTGATCGAATGAAACGACACCCTTCGGCAGCCTTTCGACCCTTCGACAGGCTCAGGGACCACAAGCTCAAGACAATGCTCAGGGTGCAGTCTCAAACGCCGAGCTAAGTGTACGAAGACCGTGAGACGTCAAAGGAAACCGGACAAAGGCAATGACATTACAATGGAGGATCTGAATGGCTGGCTGGCTAGAATTGACATTCCCGGTTGAAGCTGGCAAGGGATCTGTGATTGTTATCGATGACGAACGTGTCCATTTGCTCGCAGATCCCCTCCGGCGGCGCATCCTCGAAACTCTTGGCGAGGGGAAATCCGTGGAGGAGATTTCATCGATATTGGGTATGACCGATACCCGGGTCCTCCGTCACCTGCAACGACTCGCGGAATCAGATGTCGTACATCTTCAAGAAACGGGCAGCGATCCCAGGGCCTGGCGATGCATCCCTGTGGCGGGCAAGATTCGAATCCGGGACACACTTGATGAGACGGCCAAAACCTCCCTGCCTGTACCTTCGGAGGTTGCCTGTCAGTTTAATCAGGCGTTTCGCGAAAGTGCGGACGGCATATTCGGTCCGAATTTCCAAAGCTCTGTCAACCATAACCGGGCTCGACTCTCGGAAGAACAGGCGGCCGAATTCAACCGTCGGCTCCTGGACCTGATAGAGGAGTACTTTCCACCTGGCAGAGGCGATCCCACCGGAATCAAGTATGGCTTTTTCGGCGTGCTGACCCCGATTGATCTTCCTCCTATCGAGTCGTGACAGAAAGGTATTTGCACCCATCTTGCGTGCGAATGTCCCACATCCTTTCACAACACGGTTACTTCTGTGACCGCGGAGTTCACCCCCAACCCGGCGCGGTTCGGGGGCACTGAACCGTTACGCGCCATTGCAGTTCGACGGAGATCAAGAAATGACAACCTTCTATCTCATTCGGCATGGAGAACCCAATTGGGATTTAGCTGCCGGAGAGGATCTCAAAGGCGCCCAGGTGGGGTGGGCAGCCCATATCGTTCCGTTGACCGAGACTGGCATCAGCCAGATTGAGAATGCTTCAAGAACCCTGTCAACTGAAGATCCTGAGCTCATTATTTCGTCGCCAATGTCTCGGTCGCTGCAGTCGGCTGCCATACTCAGCCGCATACTCGAACTTCCACTTCGAGTCGAGTTTGATCTGCACGAATGGATTTGTGGATGGCGCGATTCGCTTGAGCTTGTCGGCGAAACCGTGGCAGAAATGCAAAAGCTGGGAGGCGAGTGGCCTCCGGGTGAGACAAGAGATTGGGAGCCGATGTCCAGTGTGCGCGACCGTGTCAATCGTGTTTTAGGACAATACCGGACCTTCCATCGTGTTGTCGTTGCGTGTCATGAAACCGTTATTCTCTCGCTCACCGGAAAGAGGATGGGGTTTGCTGAATTTGTAAGGATAGAAAAGTAGCAGCTTTGTAATCCGAAACCGGGGATCACCATGCCACCGGCTGGCGCATCCAGTGACACAACCGGTTGTGCTGCTGTTCGAACGCCTCGGCTATTTCAAATAAAAATAGCACTTGCCCTTCGGCCGCCCTTCGACCCTTCGACAGGCTCTGGGACCACAAGCTCAGCGTGTAAGCTCAACGGCCCCGCCCGGGGTACGCAAACCGGACGATGTCATACGCAAGTGGGTCGGGCATCGGGATAATCCGCATCTTCGGAGCCCGGTGGACGCATTGATTAACGAAATGTAGACAGGGTTTAGTTAGTGACGATGCCTCCGATAGGTGCATTTTTAAATATGTTCGGAATGCATGAATCTGGGAGTGATACGTTGCCGAACGTACGGAGATCCTCAGATTTGATGCCTATTGCCGTAAAGGTTCGGTAACATCGTGGTTATAGGCCATCAGCTAAGACACAAAGGGGCGCAGGCCCCGTAACACAACCCATATTTTCGCATTCAAAGTCACAGAAAATGGATATGGCAAAACAGAAGATTTATTTGGATTCAACTGTTCCAAGCGCATATTACGATTCAAGAACCCCAGAGCGCCAAGGACAGACCCTTCAGTTTTGGGAATTACTTTTACCAGATTTTGAGGCGGTTATTTCAAGCGCTGTCTTGTCAGAAATTCGCGGCACTCCAGATGCTGAAAGAAGAAGGTAATTGGAAAACCTCGTAATGGAATTCGGAGTTTTGGTGTTCGATGAAGAAGCCGATACTCTGGCTCAAGAATATGTCCGAAGGGGTGTTTTTCCGGAAAAATACATAGATGATGCCAACCACGTTGCTATTGCAGTGACCAATGGAATTGAGTATTTTTGCAGTTGGAACTTCACACATCTCGTAAAAGTAAACACGCGACGCGAAGTTAATACGATCAATGCATTGAAGGGCTATGGACCGATAGAGATTATTGCTCCGCCAGAGTTATAGGAGGTCATCCATGAGGGAAGTGACCCAGGCAGAGAAGGAGAAGATCCGGGAGGATGTTCGGAAGGAATTTCCGAATGATGAAATGATGCAGGAAATACACTTCATTCGGCAAGTACATTATTTACAGACTAAAGATTCATCAATAGAAGAACGCCTTCGCTTTTTTGAAGGTCCAATTCAGAAGACATCGGTATAGTTGGATAAGAAATTGGCGATGGTGCGTCCGAGATGCGGCAGCCCTCTATCGTTTTATGCGAAGGGGGCTGTCAGCGTATAACACGCACGGTTAAGCTACGTTCACGGAGTTTATCCTGAGCTTGCCAAGGGCGCGACGGTTTTCGGCAACAACCCGCGCGGGTCCGCAAACCGTGAAACGCTAAAGGAAAAATGGCCCTGGAAGGAACATGAAGATCGCGGTACTGACTGATGTCCACGGCAATTTGCCGGCACTACAGGTTGCACTGAAATCAATTCGGCGAGAGGGTGTCGATGCGATTTTTCATACAGGCGATGCCATCGGTATTGGCCCATTCCCGGCAGAATGCCTGGAACTGCTGCTGAGCACGCCTGGTATGAATCTGATTTGCGGTAATCATGACTCCTGGTTTTCGAGCGGGCTTCCAAGACCATCCAGGATGAGCGACGGCGAGTTGAAACATCAGGAGTGGGTACATTCCTGCCTTGATCCATCACTGCGTTATACAGTGAGACAATGGCCGTACCTGATTCAAGATGCGTATAAAGGCGTTCGAATATCGTTTCTTCACTACGGCCTTACAGAGTCGCAGGTTGACTTCACGTCCGTCATCCAGAACCCTCGTCCTGTGGACCTGGACAAAGTCTTCGCGGATATAAAATCCGATCTCGTATTCTATGGCCACAATCATTCAGCTTCAGATTTAGTGGGGACGGCCAGATACGTAAATCCCGGTTCTCTGGGCTGCCATTCTGAACCCATTGCGCGGTTCGCCATCCTGGAGTGCGAGAGAGGGAGATACGAATTGAATCTGCGCCACGTTCCTTACGATGATAGCGCCCTATTCCAGCAGTTTGAAAGTCGCGATGTTCCCGAACGGCATTTCATCTATAATACATTCTTCGGTGGACGGAATGCACCAACCCGCCCCGGATGAGATATCCTCTGACATGGTTGAAGAATGGCAATCAAACGACTGGTGAATCAACTACCGAACATAATAGTATCTTTCGCTGAATGACGTCCGGTGCTTTCGGGCATCTGGGAATACCATGACGGTCAATCGTATGCCAGTTCGGATTAAGGCCTTTTGCGTCGGGCAGGCAAAGTCCGGAACGGCATCTCTCGTCGGCCTGCTTTCAGCCAATTACCGCGCGGCCCATGAACCCGAGCGCCCGGAGTTACTCAGTATGATACTCCGCGAATCCCGGGGTGAACTCTCCGCCGAGGCCTTCCGTAGGTTTCTCCTTGAGCGTGACGTCCGGCTCAACCTGGAGTATGATGTCTCGTGGCCAAACCAATTTATCATAGACCATTTGCTGCACGTCTTCCCGGCCTCGAAGTTCATCGTTCTCATTCGCGACAGCTATACGTGGCTCCAATCGGCCATCGGGCACGTCATCAGCCGGGAGATGCCCTCTGAAATCTTAAACTTTCTCCCCTGGTGGATCAAACCGGAACGCTATCCCCACTCGCGTCAGGATCGCGCGCTTGCAGAGCGCGGGCTTTTTTCTATTGCGGCCTACCTGCACGCCTGGAACGGGCATGTCGACAGGTGCACCCGGCTGATCCCTGAGGACCGGCGGCTTTTACTTCGGACCCATGAACTGGCTCGTTCGCATGGGCGATTGGCGGACTTCCTGGAAATACCCGAGGATTCACTCGACGCCGACAAAGGGCATCAAAACAGCAGCACCTGGCCGGACCGGATCGAGTCCCTCGTCGATCCGTTCTACATCGACGAGATGGTCCAATCGATATGTGCAGACAACATGGCCCGTCATTTTCCTGAAATAAGAAGAGCTCAGGATGTGTCGCGGCTATGGGAAGCCGTGCCGCGTGAGCCTGCGACCTGATCCGGGTTCGCGAACGGCCGGACCGTTTTTCAAAATGCAGGAAAACGAGTAAAACAATGGTCCGTACTGCGGTTCAAACGATTCTATTCGATCTTGACGAAACCCTCATTCTCGAAAAACCGGTCGCGATCAGAGCTCTCGAGCAGACCGGTCAACGCGCGCATGATGAAGCGGATGTGCCGCCGTCTCAACTCAGGGAGGCTGTTCTTGAGCGCGCCGGCGAAATCTGGCGCTCTACGCCGGTAATCGACTACTGCCGCCGCGTCGGTATCAGTTCCTGGGAAGGCTTGTGGTGCGAGTTCGCCGGGGAAAATGAGAACCTCGTCTGGCTGCGTGAGTGGTCACCAAAGTACCGGTTTGAGACGTGGTCACGGGCGCTGAACGACATGGGTGTCGATGACGAGCGGCTGGCTCGAACCCTTGCCGACGATTTCGTTGAGATCCGGAGAGGCCTTTTCGAGCACTTTCCGGAGACTATCGCAATTCTAGGAGACCTCAAAGGAGCCGTGCGTTTGGTTCTGGCCACCAATGGAGCGTCCGATCTTCAGAGACTGAAGCTCGAGACAAGTGGTCTGGCGGGTTATTTTGACGACGTTCTTGTCTCGGGAGACATCGGATTCGCCAAACCCCATCCTCATTTCTTTGAGAACGCGCTTCGACTTGCGGATGCCGGCCCGGAGGAAACACTGATGGTAGGAGACAGTCTACAAAAAGACGTTGGCGGAGCGCAAAAGGCCGGAATCAGGGGAATCTGGGTGAATCGGAAAGACAGGGAACCCGTCGAGGTCCAGCCATTCGCGGAAATCAGCAACCTGCTGGCGTTGCGCAGCTTCATTTGAGCGCGCAAGCCGCTCATCAGGCTCACGATGGAACATCTGGCATGAATAAGCGCGACTTTGATCAACTGGCAGCCAGCGTCCAGCAGGCCGGAGCAATCAAGCGCGGCAAGTTGAAGCCAGGGCGCACGACGCACATGGTCCCCGCCGATATCAGGATGATCCGAAAGAGACTGGATAGGTCTCAACAGGAACCGTTTTCTTAAATCGAGACATGAATGAGCAAGTACGTCAGAAACTTCTACGACTCAGCGCAGGAACGCGAGTGGGAACGGTTGGAAACGGGGCTTTCGCGAATCGAGTTCGCATCCACCCTGCGACTCATCGAGAAATACTTTCCGGACAGCGGCGCCGTATGTGACATCGGGAGCGGACCGGGCCGTTACTCTATCGAGCTCGCCAAACGAGGGTACCAGGTGACGCTTTTGGACCTTTCCGGGAAGCTGCTGGAGAGAGCAGAGCAGGCGTTTGCTTCAGGAGGAATCAGTGCGAAACAGTTTGTTCAAGGAGATGCATGCGATCTGAACCTCTTTGAGGACGAATCATTCGATGCCGCCCTCCTTCTCGGTCCTCTTTATCACCTGATCGAGAGGGGTGATCGGTCTCAGGCCTTGAGCGAGATGATTCGCATTCTGAAACCGGGCGGCCGGGCAATTGTCGCCTTTCTCAATTCGTGGGGCTTACTCAGAAGCGGAATAGTCGGTTTCCCACAGCGCTTCAGCAATCCCGACTTTCTGCGGAGCATGCTCGGTGAAAAGACGTTTGAAGATCATGAACGCTCCGGTTTCACGGAAAGTCACTGGTCCAACCCCGAGATCGCTGGCACAGAAATCCAGGATGCAGGGCTGCGAATTGTCAGCTATGCTGGCGTTGAAGGCTTCGTCGGAGGCATGGCTCCACTACTTGAGTCGCTCAGGAAGAATGAACCGGCGGCATACGAAAACGTTCTGGAATTCGCGGCGGAAACGTCGGAACTGCCCCAGTTCAGAGATGCAACAAACCATGTGCACTTCGTCGTGGAGAAGTAGCGCACGTTGGCCCGATATCTTGATATCGACCAGAAACAGGCGCTCAGTACCGGGTCATAATATCGCTTTACAAGGAGACATCGAAACGGGTAGAACCGCCGTACGTGCAAGCCGCCGTCTATGGTCTTTTTCGATCTTCGGATGTTGTTTTTTTCTTGACAATTGTACCAAATTTGGTACAATTACAGTTATGAACAGACACAGACCACTACCCGTTCGCTTCTACTGTACGACGATGGGACATGAACCGGTTAGAACGTGGCTGCGCAGGCTGGATCGCGAGGCGAAGAGGATCATTGGTACGGACATCAAGACCGTTCAATACCGGTGGCCTCTTGGAATGCCGCTGGTCCGAAAGCTCCAGAACGATCTATGGGAGGTCCGTAGCACACTGCCCGATTCTATAGCCCGAGTTGTCTTTACCGTCTACGGTGGCACAATTCTGCTGTTACACGGTTTTATGAAAAAAAGTCGGAAGACTTCCGCCAGTGATCTCCATTTGGCACGCACCGGGTTAAAGACGCTACGGGAGGTAAAATGAGTAAACATGTCGGCAGCAGCTTTGACGATTTCCTGATTGAAGAGGACCTTCTCGGTGAAGCGGAGGCTGCGGCAACGAAACGCGTTATCGCTTACCAGTTGAGTCAGTTCATGGAGGAGAACAAGCTGTCCAAGTCGGCGATGGCCAGACGCATGCAGACCAGTCGTTCGGCACTGGACCGTCTGCTTGACTCGTCCAATCCCTCCGTAACGCTGCGGACAATGGACCGCGCGGCGCGTGCGCTGGGAAAGCAACTCCGCATCGTCCTGACCTGATTTCGCAATGTGACGAGTCCGGTACGTCTCTGCATACTTTCGCGGCGCCTGTCAGCGCACGACTGGCCGATACGCGAAAATCGGCATTGACACATCCCCCTTTCTATGAGTCATTCCGTCCGCAGCCATCTTCGTCTTGAGGTCGATGCCTACGACGAGACCATCCGCCGGTTCATCCCGGGCTACGAGGAAGGCCTGAACAGGATCGCCGGCGAAGTCGCCGCAATCCGCCCGGCCCTCGTGCTGGACCTCGGAACGGGAACGGGGGCCCTGGCCGAAGCGATGCTCGAGCACGAACGCGTAGGCGCCGTGGAAGCCATCGACGTCGATCCGAAGATGCTGGACCGGGCGCGCATCCGGCTGCTGCGTTTCGGGACCCGCGTGCGTTTCCGCGAATGTTCTTTCGAAGCACCCCTACCCGCGTGCAACGCCGTGGCCGCCTGCCTTGCCCTGCACCACATTCCGGCGATGCGACGCAAGCGTGCCCTGTACGAGCACATTTTCCGGTCGCTCCGTCCCGGCGGGGTGTTCGTGACCACAGACGTGACGATGACCGCGGACCCGGAGGATCGTGAGAGGTGCTACCGTATCTGGACGGCCCACCTCGTTTCACGGGGCATCGACGAAAAGCGCGCCCGTGAGCATTTCGACGAGTGGGCCTCCGAAGATACCTACTTCCCGGTCGGCGAAGAACTCGCTGCCATGCGTGAAGCCGGATTTGACGCCGAATGCGCCTGGAAGGACCCGCCGAACACGCTCCTGGTGGGACGCAAGAAATAGGACATCGGGGCGGGGCTCGATTTGAGACTCGCTCGACACGGCACAAAATACTCGGGGAGCATACCAGCCACCAGAACGACCCATCCCGACTTCAGGGTTCAATTCGTCGAAACCCATGTTGAGAGCCCATGAACGAACATCCTCTCCGTTTTCTGCACGCCGCCAGACTGGCCCTGGAAAACTACGATGTAGGGGAAGTCGACATCGACGAGAAAAAAGAGGTGGGCCATATAGGCTTTTCCGGTTACCACATGGTCAAGTTCCGTGCAGACGGGGCATCTGGCAGTTTCCTCATCACCGTGTATTATGCCGACGGGGACCGGGACATCCATAACTATCGAACATCGATCCATTCCCACCTTCTCTGGCTCGAAGCCTTGGACCGCGACACCGATCTGGTCATTCAGAAACCCATCCGTAGCGGGTCAGGCGACTTTATCACCGACGTCCAGTCCAATGCCGAAAATTCCTTTCTCGTCACGCTTCTGTGCTGGGTCGAAGGTGAGTTGGTCTGGGACAACTACGGGGATGAATTGTTCGTTGACCTGCCGTCGGGAATACTTCACAAAGTGGGATCGGTCCTTGGCAAACTCCACCGGCACAGCAGTCAGTGGACCCCTCCCGAAAGCTTCTTTCGTCCCGGGAGCGAATCTGAAAAACTGCAAATCGACCTGAATCGTCTGCGTCCTGCTGCAGACGACGGTCGCATCCGCGCCCGTGATTTCACGGTTCTGGAACGGGCTGTGTGCCACATCATCGAACATGCCGCGCTAATGGAAAGGTCACCGGAATTCAGGGGATTGCTTCACGGGGATTTCTCGTGCGGCAACAGCATCGTACATCGGGACGAGATCCGTCCCATCGATTTTGACTGGTGTCGGTTCGGGTACTTTATGGCCGACGTGGGATGGTGCTTCGCCGTGAACCCCATGAATGCTGCGCTTTGTCAAGCTTTTCTCAACGGTTACAGGCAACAACACGCGCTACCCGACAATTATCTACAGATTATCGAAAGTTTCTTTATCGAGTCCTGCATTCGCCTGCTGTCTTGGCGCGCAATGGATCCGGAAGAGGAATTCCCGACACTGTCCCGCTTCGGGGAAGGCGCCTGCCGGAAATATCTCGAAGGCGAACCGTTCGTCCTTGAATGGATGGAGGACGTCTGAATATGGGGTACAGGACCAGACTAATATCGCACGACGCCCGTCGGCGTCGTGAATTACGGGCAGGATTGAAACCTGCCCCTACGGCTGAAGTGTATGCCCGCGTCACACACCGGCTTCGAGCCAGTATTGACCAGGAGGTGGGGCGATGACAGTGTCCGCAGGTTTCATTCAGGCTTTTTTCCTTCTATCCGTGATGTCACCCATAGCCGCGGATGATCAGCAGGGATCGGAGGGGGATTACGGTCGTGCCCGGATTGGCGGCATGAGGGGCTCAATCAAGTGGGTATCCTTGCTTCACGGCGAGGGTCTGGAGGGCTGGCGGCCAGGCGACGACAGGGTATGGTCCCGGGAGGGAGACGCCGTAATCGCAAAAGCGGGAGGACAGGATGATGCCACCAGGCTCGTCAAGGGAGACAGTACGTGGTCACACTATGAGTTCAAGGTCCAGGTTACGCTGGTTAAAGGCGCCAACGTGCAGATCCGCTTCGGCATAACCGAAGAGAGCCGGGAGTATATGGTCGATTATCTCGGTGGCTGGAAGGCGCTGGCGATCAGCACCTACGAGCGCGGCAAACGCGGCGTCACCAAGCTGGACGTCATCAATCTGGTCCTCGAGCGAGGACGGGAATACGATCTGGTTCTGGCGGTTCGAGGATATTCCGTTACCACCTACGTAAACGGTAAGCTCGTCAACCGGTTGACGCTCGAGACGAATCCGAATGGAGCGGTTGCGCTGGGCACCTGGGGGCACCACGCGGTTGCTCGATTCAGGGATCCGAAAATCAGACACTACAACTGACACGCAATGCCCCAAACGGTTCAGCAGGAAATGACTGGACAGCGGACGCTTAATACCCCAAGACCCGGTCAAAGATCGCAAAGTGCCCAACGGAAGGATATCCCAAGGTCAAGAGGAATGCGGCGGCGGCAGATGTGATCCGTGAAGAATGTGGAAGGACCGTCGCACAGAACGTATCTTCTCAATCTCGAATCTGATTCAAACTATGGAGCGCTTTATGTCAAATACCGACGCCGCCCAACGCCATGCTTCATTTGTAGAGATAACCGACGACCCGAACCTGCCGGACGTTCTCCTGATCGGAGATTCGATTTCGATGGGGTATACGATCCCGACTCGAGAACGCCTCAAAGGCAGGGCAAACGTCCACCGACCGGCTGACAATTGCGGACCGACCAGCCGCGGACTGGCGCAGTTGGACGAATGGCTGGGCAATCGGAAGTGGGACGTCATTCACTTCAATTTTGGCTTGCATGACCTGAAATACGTCGATTCCCGGGGCGGACTCGCCGAAGCCGGAAGAGGGAGATTGTCCACGTCCATCGACCAGTATAAGGAAAATCTGGGGAAGCTGGTTGAAAGGCTGAAGGCGACGGGAGCGAAGCTGATCTGGGCGACAACGACCCCCGTACCAGCGGGCGCGAATGGTCGAAGGATGGGAGACGCAGCGGAATATAACGCCGCCGCGACTGAAATCGTGAACGAACCTGGCATTACAGTCAACGATCTCCATGCTTTCGCCCTGCCGCGACTGAAGGAACTTCAGCTGCCAGAAAACGTGCACTTCACACAAGAGGGTTCGGAGATTCTGGCAGATCTGGTCGCCAGAGCAATTCTGGAGCGCCTGAGCGAATGACGCCGGCGTCCTCTTGCACTCAGAGGAGTTTAAAACGTCGAATTCAAGAGGCCGTAACTGATATGGCGACTACATACCCGATTCTGGAATTCGACGATGAACGGGAAGCCGTCATCGAGCCGTCGAAAGTGATCAGGCATCGCGACGTTCCCGAACGCTGCATTATTTGTTACTTTCCAAGGACAATCGAACACGTGAGACAACAACTGGCGCTACGACCCCTGCGCCCTGTCAAGTGTGTTATGGGCGAGATTCCCGTCTATTCAGGCACATATGAAGGACAGAAGCTTGTAATTCTTCCAGGAGCAGTTGGCGCACCCCTCGCTGCCGGCTGCCTTGAGGAAATCATCGCTCGAGGTGGCCGCAAGTTCATCGTGTGTGGAAGCGCGGGGGTTCTTGACCGTTCGATCGAAAGCGGAAACATCGTTGTACCGACATCCGCCCTGCGGGACGAAGGCACATCGTATCACTATCTGCCACCGAGTCGGGAGGTCCATCCGACCCCCGGTGCAGTGGAAGCGGTTTTCGAGACCCTCAAGGCGCATGGCTGCAGGTACTTCACAGGAAAAACCTGGACTACGGATGCGTTTTACCGGGAGACCAGATCAAGAATAACCAGACGTCGCGGCGATGGATGCGTAACGGTTGAAATGGAAGCCGCAGCCTACTTCGCAGTCGCCCAATTTCGCGGCGTTCAATTGGCGCAACTGCTCTATGGATCGGACGACGTCAGCGGCGCCGAATGGGATCCCAGGAATATGGGAAAAGAGAATTCCGTTAGAGAAGCGCTCTTCTGGCTGGCGTTGAATGCCTGTCTCAGACTTTGATTGTCAGAGTGTCCTGAACGCAAGGCCAGTGTTACGCATTTTCGTAAAGTGTCTAATGCGGGTTGCAACGAATTAATGTACTTCGCCCTGTAAATTCCCACGAGACAGCAGGGAGCCCGGATTCTTGATTCCATTCGACGCGCTTACGTACAGAGGGCAACTACGCCGCCTTCGACACCTCGCGCTCGATGCGCTTGAGTCGTACGATTTGGGGGGATTCTCGCTTCGGCCGATACAACACCGGGAAAACGCGACGTTCCTGGTAAGGGCGGGAGGCCGTAGATACCTTTTGCGCGTCAGCCGGCCCGGGTACAGAGAACAGGCCGTCATTCGATCGGAGCTGGAATGGCTGGATGCAATCACACGGGATACGGACCTCGTCGTGCCCGCGCCTGTCGCCAACCGCGAGGGAAAGCTGCTGACGGTCGCCGTGGCGCCGGGTGTCCCGGAACCGAGAGTCTGCGCGCTTTTTCGGTGGGTGAAAGGCCGGTTTTGCAGCCAGCACGACCTGACCGGGCGACATCTGGAAATGGTCGGCCGCCTCACGGGCAAATTGCACTGCCACGCCTCGGGTTTCGCCCCTTCGCCCGGCTTCACCCGCATCCGCTGGGACTGTGAGTGTCTGCTCGGCGGCGCCACCGGTGGTACGATCGACCGCGCAAAATCAGTGCTCGATTCGGAAGGACGGGCCATCGTTGACGGGGCTGTAGAGATAACGCACTGCGCGATGGTGCAATTGGGAGAAGCGTCGTCCGTTTTCGGTCTCATACACCGGGACCTGCACCAGATGAACTACGTATTCCTGAAGGGCGAAGCGCGCGCCATCGACTTTGACGATTGCGGATGGGGCTACTATCTCGGTGATATGGGTTCAACCCTCGGCCCACTCGTAAGCCGGAGTGATTTCGCCTCGCTGCGCGCCGCTTTTCTTCGAGGTTACAGGAGCGTCCGACCCCTCGATGCCACCCACGAGCGCCTGCTGACCTCCTTTCTGATCGCCGACCGTCTGAAGATCGCCGTCTGGATGGCCGGCCGCTGGGACAACCCGGGCCTGCGAGACAGCATCGCGGGATTCGTACGGGACCGGGTCGACCAGATGGACAATATGATGCGATGGAATCCAGGAGTATGATTTGTCGACACCGAAAGAGGAGATAATCTTGCCCGGCTCCCCGATCGTCTACAGCGAAACCCGGGACATTCGACTCGATGCCATATTGAGGCTCTATTCCGCCAACGAATGGTCGTCCGCGAGCAAGCCGAACGAGCTTCGCAATGCATTGATGGACTCCCACTCTCTGCTGACAGCGTGGGATGACGACCGTCTCATCGGACTGGGCAATGCCATCTCGGACGGTCATCTCGTTGTGTATTATCCACACCTTCTGGTGGATCCCGAATTTCAGCGGAAAGGTATCGGATCGGAGTTGATGAGAAGGCTGATGGCAAAATACGAAGGCTTCCACCAGCACGTGCTCATTGCGGATGGCCGGGCGATCGACTTCTACAGAAAGTGCGGGTTTACCAGGGCCGGCAAGACGGAGCCGATGTGGATCTACTCCGGTAAGGATCACTAAACCAGGGCGCGCGACGGGGATGGGAGACCCAGGGCAGACGTCACCGTTCCACGCAGGTTGGCTTTCTCAGAGTGTGGGCGCACGTGCGATGGACGCATATCGCGGATGATTCGGCGGCGCAACTTAGCGTCTGCCATTGAACAAGATTCCACCCCTGGAGTGAAAATATGACACCCCGTGTAATTGAAGCTCGCTATGTAGACGACTATGTGATCTGGCTCAGATTCGATGATGGTCGTGGGAAAATGAAGCAAGTTTTGCGCCTGAATTTCTATATGATAATGTTAAGGATCATCGAATGAATTTCCTAATCAGAGAAATGACAAAAGAGTTTCGAAACGTTTGTGCCAGCGTGGCAATGGTTGTCCGTACTGCCCCAAGTCAGACAGTGCGCCTGGTTGTCCTAACGCTAGGCCTCGGGTCAGGACCAGCTGCGATCCTGTACATTCAGAAGATAGTCATTGATGAAGTCGTGGAGCACAAGGACTATTCAGTTGATGCATCTTTGTCAGTTGCACTTATCGTGGGGATGATTGCCTTTGTTACATGCAATCTTCTGATGGACTCCATCGAGACGATTCGGGGATTCCGAGTGCAGATTTTTGGGCGGGTTGTTGAGGGCAGAATAAAGGAGAGGGTATATCATAAGGTCGCAATGTTTAACGATATAGCACTTTTTGAGACACCCGAGCTATTGAACGAACTCGAGCTTGCGCTTCGCGGAGTTGGTAGACTAAGGAGTCTTACCGCCGTAGTTGGGAATCTTTTGATCGGAACGTTCATGGTGATTCCTGTATTGGTTCTGTCAGCTTCGATCGAGTGGTGGGTTCCGATCGTGATTTTCGGCCTGATGGTGCCGTCTGTTTGTGTTCAGCTCTATTACGACGAAAAGGCGTGGAACGTAGAGGCGCGACAAGCAAGCCTTCAAAGGCAGGTCGGGATCTTCGAAAGGATCCTGACTTCGAAGGAATTCGCAAAGGAGCTTCGGTTGTTCGGGATCCAGTCGTTGATCCTCGATCGTTGGAAGGATAAGTTTTGGTCTGCCTTCAGAGAAAGCTACGAGGTGACGAGGCGTGGAACTTATCAGATTCTATTTTGGTCGCTACTCAGCGTTGTCGGCGTAGGTGCGCCGTTCGTGTACGTTGTTCTCGCAGTCTTGGATGGGCGTTTTTCGGTCGGCGATTTAGCGCTCTACGTTGGTCTTGTGTACCAGGTACAGCGCAGCATCTTCATCCTGGTCGACAATACGTCCAGGCTTCGGACTGTTGGGTTAGCTATCGGGCCTATCTTTCGCATTCTCAATCTTGAACCGGAACTGAAGGATCAAGGCGGAGAAATCGTTGAACGAGATGAAACAGCCATTGACATTGACGGACTGTCCTTCTCGTATCCCGGTGAGACTCGTCTTGTACTGAAAGACATTAATCTGAGACTGCGAGCCGGGGAGACAGTTGCAATTGTTGGAGAGAACGGAGCAGGAAAAACCACGCTTGTAAAGTTGCTATGTCGGCTCTTCGACCCTGTGAAGGGATCAATTTCCTGGAATGGTATGGATATCAGGGGAATTGGCTTAGCGGATCTAAGACGAAGAATCGGTACGGTGATGCAGGACTTCGCGCGGTTTCCGCTTTCGGGGGCAGAGAACATTGGCATCGGTTCAATTGACAACCTGTGTGATAGGGATGCTATTGAAGCCGCAGCCACCGGTGCCGGACTTCGTGAGGTCCTTAAGACGCGGCCAGGATTTATGGACAAGCACTTAACAAGGGAACTCGATGACGGTATTGAACTATCTGGGGGGGAGTGGCAGCGGGTAGCACTTGCTCGAGCCTTCATGAGGCTGTCGCGATGCAGCTTGGTAATCCTGGACGAGCCTACTGCGGCCCTGGATCCGAAAACGGAGTATGAAATACACTCCGTTCTGGCAGACATTGCTAAGAACAAAACTTCCGTGATTATTACACATCGGCTTTCCCTCGCTCGATTTTCTGACAGGATCGTTGTCCTTGAAGATGGTAGAGTCGTGGAGGAGGGCACGCATGAGGAGTTGATGTCGATCAAAGGCGTGTACTCATCAATGTTCAGGCGGCAAGCAATTCGTTACACGGATAATCTGGCATAGTTATGAGTAAAGCAAGGTTACGGCCTGAATGGGAAGTTTTGGTTTTCTGTAACCTGTGAAAGAGAGAAAGCGGATCTCCATCTCGGCCTTTTGACTCAATACCGCCGGTTTGTTTTTCCGTAATGTGTTGTTGGGTCAAAATCAGCGAAGTCAGAATGCGACAGAATTGTGACTTCCCGGATTCCGGTGGGTCGAAAGAAAGGCTGCGATGAACGAAAGCGATTCAGGCATCCGCAGGGTGTCCTCAACTTTCCGGGCAACCCTTCGACGCGAGCTTGGCGCCTGGGTGGACGAGGGCGTTGTCGATTCCGATCAGTCCGCCGCGATATCGAAGCGCTACGGACTGGGCGAGGTTGCGGAGAAATCCGGCGGCCTGCTTGTACAGGCGCTCTATCTGATCGGAGCCTGCCTGATCGGAGGGGGCGCGATCAGCTTCGTGGCGTCAAGATGGGAAGCAATCCCCGTACCCTTGAGAATGGCGCTCCTTGTCGGTACGCTGCTTGCCTGCGAAGTCGCAGGGTTCTACCTGTGGAAGGTGTCGGGAACCCGCAGAAAGCTCGGGGAGGCCCTCATCGTGCTGGGCGGGCTGGTCTTTGGAGCGAACGTGGTACTGATCGCGCAGATGTTCAATCTGCACGGCGAACCTTACGGCGCCCTTGGAGTCTGGGCGCTCGGAACGGCGGTCATTGCCTATGCGACGATGAGCGGACCCTGTATGTTCCTGACGTGCGCGACGAGTTTCGCCTGGTTCTGCGGCCACACGGCCGGGAACCCGCACGCATTCTGCTGGTATTCACTCACAATCGTGGTCGCAGGGCTTCCGTTTCTGTTGCGTCGCAGTGCCGCGGCCTTTACCGGCGTGATTTTGGCGGCAGGGGCGGCAACCGCCGTGTGCGCGGGGTTCGACAGCGGCGAGTACTGGCCGGCCGTTCTCGCCGTTGCCGTAACCGCCACGTTCCTCTTCGGCCTGGGGCTTCGGCTGCATAGGATCGAATCCGCGCGGCTGATGGGGATGATCGCGAGGATTGTCGGGTTGGCGGGGATTCTGCTGCTCGCGTACATCATCTCCTTCCAGGAAGTCGCAAGCGAACTTTCAACGCGCACGTGGCGGTCCGCCGGATGGTTGTGGACGGTACCGCTCGGGCTGGTGTGCATCGCGACAATTGCCGTTTGGGTCTCCGTGATCCGGACGCCTCCGGAGAGGGCCGACCTGAGGCACCGCTCAACAGCGGTACTCGTTGCCGGCGTCCTCCTGGCCTCAGGTATGTTGACCATGCATGCTGTCGTGATATCCCTGGGGGCTCATCTGGCCGTCACCGCAATCGGGGTCAGTCTTCTGTGTACGGCGGTAAAGGTCCATCGAAGGACATCCTTCTGGACGGGTCTGTTGCTCCTGGCGTGGGTTGTCTTCCACAACTTTATACAGTGGGAAACGCATCTGCTCCTCAAGTCACTGGTCTTCATCCTGTGCGGTATCGGGCTGATTCTCGGTGGGATCCGGTTTGAGCGGCATCTCAAACAGGGGGGATCTGATAATGGTTAAGAGATCCATCTGGTTCGGAGCCGCGCTACTCGTGCAAATCGGGATCCTTGCAGCCCTGCCCCTGGGCCGGAATGACCTGGGCCGGAATGAACCGGGAAAGGGGATCTGGCTTTCCGCAAAGGTCACCAATTTGAGGGATGCGATGCGAGGGTCGGGTATACGCCTGAATTATGACATCGAACGGCTTGAAGTGCGCCGCAAGCGGGGGGAGACAGTCTATGCAACGCTGCGGAGACAGTCGGATTCCACGTGGTCGGTCGAGACGGCATGGGCAGATCGGCCGTTGGACGTATCGCCGGCATCGATTCTGATCCGCGGCAAGACCGCGCGACGATGGGAACCCGTTCATGTAAACCTGCGGCAGAAGAGCGACGGTACCTGGCTCGCGGATTCGGTGGCAATCGGACAGGTGGACACGCCGTTCGGAAACGTCGAGTCACACCGGGCCGTGGCGACTGCTTCGGTCCCGCAGGACTACGTGGACCTGGGAATCGGATACTGCGATGTCACGGAAAATCTGCGAAAGCGGATCGTCCAGGACATCCGGAAGCATCCCGGGGATTTCGCGGCGCTCGTCCGGGTCGACCCGCAGGGGCGCGCGTCGCTCTTGGGTTTTCGTGTCCGGGATCGGGAGTTCAGATTGGGGACGTGGTAAGCTGAACACGAGTCGCCCCTACAAGATCAGGGGTGGGGCGATTTTATATAGCGGGTTAGAGGAACATCATGGCAGCGAAATATACCAAACGGAAACATCTGGAGATGAATTGGGCGGGATGTGACGAAGGCCATCGTTATCTGGAGCCTGAGAGTCACTCGGAATTACGGCGACACGAGGCCGGAATATTCACCGTTTCAAATTGACGATTTCGTCTCTAAGGAATCCGACGAAGTTGAGTTTCCCCATACGCTGGCGGACATCCTGAATGCCATCGCGCAAGCCGGCTTTGTCCTGGAGCAAATGGTGGAATGCAACCCGGACGAAGCGGGTTTTCCGATCGACGGATTGAAATATACCGCCGGGAAGCTACCGCATGATTTCTATGTGACTGCCAGGAAAATAGCTTGAACCGCCTGCAAGATTCCACTCCGGCTCGAGCAACGGTATCACGGCCCCTCTTAGTCCACGCCCCCCTTCCCTATCCGCATTCCCCGTAGCTGTAGACGTGGGATCCGTTCCCGAAGTAGATGCGTCCGTTCAGCCAGTCCCCTCCGAAGCCGATGGGTACGGGAGACGCAGCCACCAACCTGAGGCTGTGGTCGGACGGGTCTACGCGGACGATTCCCTTCACAAAGAGCATGTAGACACTGCCCGCCGGCGTGGTCACGAAGACACGGGGGCCCTGCTGCCTTGCCGTCAGTCCGAAATTTTCTGCGGTGCCTTCGCTGCGCACGGTCTTTCTGGTTACCGGATCAAACGCAAAGAAGCATTCCCCGTCTGCAACCCCATAGACCAGGCCGCCCGGACCCGGGCAGAGATCCGTGTACGATTGCACGCCGGGGAAAACGACCTCGCGCCACAGGATTCGCCTGCTTTCCGGATCCATCAGGTAGAGTTCGGCTTCTTCCGCCTTCCGCTCGCCCCCTGTTCCGGGATCGGTTGTGGAGCCGCCCAGGAGATTGCCGTTCGCAAGGGCAACCAGGCTCATCGTGCTGTGATCGGGAAGAAGCTCGGTGTGGTCAAGCAGGACGCGCGACCCGGTCTCCCGGTCCCAGAATAAGATCCCGCCGCCCGTGCGGCCGTAGTCCGGCGTGCCCGACAGAATGACGGTCTTCCCGTCAGGATGGGCGAGCAGCGTGTGCGGGCGGTTGATGGCGGGTTTGCATTCGGTCAGGAAACGTGGATTGGAACCGGGGTTGTCCTTTTCGGTAGGGACCCAGGGACTGGCAGGGTCCCATTCCAGCAGAAAACCGCCTGTGTAGCCTCCCGCGAAGAACCGGTCCGTCTGCCGGGCAACCGTGTTCCACTGCCCAAGGTTGGGGCGATTCGTCCAACTGTCGTTTTCGGGATCGTACCTGAAGAAACGCGCGGGAAAAGTGGTGCCCCCGCAGATGGTGTTGTCCGGAGCCGCGGAAAGGCCCATCACGTGGGCGCCTTCAGTGGTGTAGTCGAAGTCGACTTTCCGGATCTCGCCGGATTCGGGATTCTCCACGGACAGGGTGCGGTTGGCCAGATTGCACGCCGCGACGCGTTTGCCGTCCGGAAAGTCCCGGTGGAAGAGTCCCTGGCTACCCGTGACGATCGGTTTTTCGTTCTGCTCTTCTAACGCCCCGACCGGGTTACGCCTGCCATTGTAGAGTTCAAACCAGTCAGGGTCATTGTCGCCGGCATGCCCGTATACCTTACCGTTCAGGTCGCGGTAGACGTGGCCGCTCCCGTGGACGCGTTCGCTTTCGGTGAGCATGGGTTCCGCGGCGCCGGAATCCGGATCCAGGCTGATGATCTGGCTGGCGGTGCTGCCGATGCCGAAGTAGATCCATCCCGCGCTGTCGGCGGCAACCGAACGCGGGTATTGCCGCCAGTTCTGTTCGTAGACGTGACCGTAATCCCTGAACGCGCGGGTTCGGGGATCGTAAGACAGAACGCCGCTATCCGGATGGGTGGCCGCCCAGATTAGGCCGCTGTCGTCCTCGGTCATCCCCATCGCCATCTGCGGTACGGTCTCGTGGTAGAATGTAAACGCCCGCTCAGCGGGATCGAAGGCAAGGAAGTAGCTGTGAAAATGGGTACAGAAGAGGTTGCCGCTGGAGAGAATTGACGAAAACGGGCATGCATTGAAGTCATCGCCCGGTGGAAAAGGCAGGGGGTACTGTTCGCTTGCGCCCGTTTCGGCGTCGATCAACAGCAGGGCGTAGCAGCCGCGATGATCGTACAGCCAGACCAGAACGACGTTCCGACCCTGCCCGTCCACGGTGGCGGCGAGCCCCCGGCTGTTGGCGATGTCCGTCGCGACGCCGTGGTGGCGGAAACCGTTGCCGAGTTCCTCTGAGACGTGCATAGTTGATATCCTCGCACTGAATGTAGCAATATTTGCTTATTGGAGTTAATTCATCGATGGCAGCTTCAGCACGCGTCCGAGAGCTGTCCTTCCATCTCCTTTCGAAGGCGGAAAACGTCGCTTTCATTGTCGAGGTCCACGTCGGCTCGAAGGATCGGCTGTCCCGCTGCGACCCCGCGTTTCAGCATGAGTGCGTGGGCCAGACCGATGGGCAAGACGCCGTTCTCGACGGCGGCGGCCGCCGTCATGAGTCTGCCGTAAACACGGTACCCTCCCTCCCCGTCCAGGGTCTCCCCTGCAGTGAGATCGCGCTTGGCCGTGGCAACGACGTCTGCGACAAACGCACGGGGGGAGCCGGTCGCTTCGCCGTGCACCCCGGCCCGCATCACGCTGGTGGCAAGTTCCATGCCGACCAGATGGTAGGGACGGTAGATGGCCGTATAACGTCCTGAGGCATCCGTCGGCAGGCCGTATTCGGCGAAACACCGAGGTATATAATCGCCCGCCCCTTCGATGGTGACGTACACACCCCAGCGCAGGTGCGGGTCGACCGGCGTTCCGTCCGGTTGCACGCAGGAGACGACTTCGACCGTTCCCTTGTGCGAGAGTTGACCGCCCGCGCTCCGGGGCCGGCAGACCTCCGGCAGGCGGTCGATTTCGCATGGCGGGAAGTTCAGACCCTCCGGCTGCGGTTCCAGCCCCGTGGCATTTGAGACAGCGGCCATTTCAATGGCCGATTTCGTTCCGTCCAGGAAGGAATTGAACATCCTGGGGTTCATCCCGCCGCGAGCCGCGGTTTCCGCGTCAATCCCGTAGTGGTCCCAGACGGTATCGGGCGTCGATGCATGGTAGGCGGGCCGATGTTTCGTGCCTTTACCGGCGCAGACGACGTCGAATCCGTTGGTCCTCGCCCATTCGACGAGTTCACAAATCAAAGCAGGCTGGTCGCCATAGGCAAGCGAGTAGACGAGGCCGGCGGATTCCGCCCGTTGCGCCAGTACGGGTCCCGCGAGGACGTCCGCTTCGACGTTGACCATGACAAGGTGGCGGCCTTCGTCGATGGCTTTAAGGGCGTAGTGGATGCCGGCAATCGGGTTGCCGGTGGCTTCGACCACCACGTCGAGGCCGGCCGCGCAAACCAGGGCATCGCCGTCGTCGGTGAGGTGGGTGGCCCCGGTCTTAAGGGCATTGTCGAAGTCCGTTGCGGCGAATTGGCCGGGCGGCCACTCCGCGCGCCCGAGGGCTTCGCGCGCCCGGTCAATGGAGAGATCGGCCACGCCCAGGACATGCAGATCCGGAATGCGCCTGGCCTGGGCCATGAACATCGTGCCGAATTTTCCGGCGCCGATGAGACCCACCCGAACGGGATTACCGGGTTCGGCGCGCGCCGGACTCCTTCGCGGGCTGCGAACGTTATGCATAGCGCACCTTGAAATGCGAAAAGCCTTGCGGGCCGCGGAGAAATACGATGGATCCAGTCCCGGATTGAATTACAGGTTCACCCGAGACCGGATATGCCGCTAACGACCGTTCTCGAAGCAGACGCCCATGTCCTCCAGGAACTGTTCGGGCTCTACCCTGCGATACCTTTCCACGCAACCATGCACGCTACCGGGGTTTTCAACTTCATCCTGAGTGGGGAACTGCCGCGTTGACAGACCTTCAAGTCGGGACAGCCTGTAACGGCTTGTCTGTACAACCTCGTTCACGTTCGATCTGGCGCGGATTTCGACATCGGGTTCCGCGGATCTGTAGTAATGCACGGATTTCAGGTGCGTCCGCATCATCTTGAACGCGTAATCCGGAAGACGCGACTCGCGCCCGCCGGGAACGAAGGACTCGAGCCAGAAGAGTCGATCGATCTGGAGATCGAACGCTTTCTTCAGTGCGCCTGAAACGCTGCCGTCGGACGAAACCCACTTCGAGTCGGGCCAGACGTCCAGGTTGCCCCACGGCCATCCCAGACGTTCCTTATCCAGTGCAAGGCGTCCGCTGCCGGTATTGACGCCTTCCTTCGAAATGTCGAGAATGGCGAAGTGCTGCGGATAAATGAAGAAGTCATCCGTCCGTGCCCGCCAGGCATCGTAAAAGGCCGTGGTTAGCGCCAGAATCGCGTACGAGGTGTGGAGGATGCCGTCTTCGAGGCAGGGCGAGACGATTCCCGTGCGATCTGACTCGCGGTAGTCGGGACAGAATTCCTCGAAGGGGATGGACGTAAGGCCGTTCCCCCCGCACTTCCAATATTCGAAATCCCGGGCGGAAATGACTTTGCTGGTATGCATATCGGGTAACCTCGCGAACAGCAATAAACCGGCACTACGTTCGCGCGAGTCTTCCACGCGCGGCGCGGATTCGGGAATCCTCAGTTCGCCTCGCCGGGGGAAACAGCGTCGTTTTGAGGGACGTCACGCGATTCCCGGATCTGGCCCCTCCGCACCACCGACCTCATGGATCGATACATCGCGTAGACGGAAATCAGGGCCCAGACCAGAGCGATCGGATAAGCCAGAAGCGGCGTGTCCCAATGCCGTGCGAGGATGCCCGCATCGGTGCGCTCGGTATACATCCAGAGATCGGTACGGAAGTCGTAGAGGCTGTATAGACAGAGCATCACGCCGAGCCACGTGGACACCCAACGCGCGACGCCTGGCAGCAGGACGGCCCCGATCAGAAGAAGGAGGCCGCTCGCGATACCGAACATGAAATCGATGCTGATCAGCGGTGTGTAGACTACCGTCATCCCGATGGCGAGGCCGCCAATCCCGGCAAGAAGAATGCGCTGCAGCAGCGGCCAGGAACTGACGTAGATGAAAAAGGCGCCCAGAAACGCGGAACCGACGTAGCCCGCAGAGGCGATGATCGGAAAAATGCCGCCCCGGCTCTGCGCGTGGCCGGATTCGTCCCAGTTGACGCGGATTTCGAGGACTTCGCCCCCGGTAGCGATGGTGGCCCCCGCGTGGCACATTTCGTGTACGAGGACCATAAAAACCCTGAAGGGTTTGATGAAGGGCGTGTCCCAGAACGCGAGAGCGATGATGGCGCAGACGATCGCGGGCCAGAAACGTTTGAAGGTAGTCCGCATTTCTATTCCTGGTACCGGTTGACAATGCTCAGGTCGGTTTTTCCCGACTCTGCATGGATGAATTTGACGAGCAAGGAGACTTTGTTTTCTTTGTTCAGAACATCCCAGTAGAAATCGCGGGTCGTTTCAATCCGGTTGTGCAGTTCCACGGCATACGGTTCGCCGGAAAACGCGGGTGGCGGATCTCCGTCGTCCCTGTAAGTGGTGATGCAGTGGCCGAATCCCGGAATGGCCGTTTCGTAGCTGAAGTATTGTCTGGCAACGATATCGCCGCCTCGGTCTACGGCCTTTAGAATCGAGAGCTTGTAGTCGGCGCATGAGTGCTCCAGGTTGACGATGCCGGCGATGCGGGGCGTGAAGATGGGAGGATCGGGCTCGATGGTCCGCGTGTTCATGGCGGATTCGAAGGTGCCGCCGTGCTGTATTGCGTCGAAAATCGTGTCCGTATGATCGCCGTTGGAAACAATGTGACAGGCGCACAGCACTCTGATGGGTCGATAGACAACCAGGACGGGATTCTCCAGCGCGGATTCGTCGAAGGCCCGGGTTCTGACCGTATCGTTTTCGGCGACAAAGACCCGGTTCCGGCTCCCCGCGCTTCTGCCCATAATCCAGTAGACCTGGACGAAGTGCCTGGCGTCGGGAGCCTGGCCGATGATGATGCCCCGTCCCGGATATTGGGAGTTCCCCAGCGCGTCCGGATTGGTTTCAACGGTCTTTCCCACGACGAGGATCTCCTCAATTCGTCCCAGGGTCAGACACTTCGACCAGGGTGTCGTAGATCGCTCTTGCAAGAGCGGCGAGACTGAGGTCACCGGCCATCCGGTCCGGGCACGTCACGTGTTTGGCCATTATGGCGACCGTATAGGGACCTGTCGGCGAAAAGACGATGCCCACGTCGGCGCGCACGCCGAGATAGTAACCCGTCTTGTGTGCAACCCTGGTTCCAACCGGCAGTGCGTAGGGGATCACGGTTCTGAGTTGCTGGCGCTTCAGGATGTCCAGGGCCCCCTCCCGGGACGCTGGCGACAGAATATCGCCCGAATAGAGCAGTTCCAGGAGATCGCACATATCGCGGGGGGAGGATACGTCTGACCGGTCGAGGTCGTAACCCGCCCCGTCGGGTACGTATTCCGCGTTGAACAGCCGTTCGGTGCAAACGGCATAGGTATGGTCGGGATTGTTCGGATCAAGACCGACGACGCTGAAGAGCAGTTCTCTGACCGTCATCGGGATACGGGTCTTCAGGAGTCCGAGTTGCCGCATCGTGGTGTTGAGATTGTCTCCGCCAACAAGGTGGTAGAGAATATCCGTCGCGGTGTTGTCGCTGATGATAATCATCAGCATGGCCAGATCGCGAATCGTGGGGTTCAGACCCCCTGCCATTTCCTTCAGGATACCCGAGCCGGGAACACGAAGATCCCTGGTGATCTCGATGCGCTTGTCCGGATCGATATCGCCCCGGTCCACCTGGCGGTAGAGTTCGACAAGCAGGGGAACTTTCAGCGTGCTGGCGGTGAAGAACACGTCCTCAGCATTGTGTTGAATGCGCCGGCCGGTTTCCAGGTGTCTGGCCGACACGCCAACGGTCCCCTCGATCCTCGAGATGGCGGTTTCGACAGATGTCATTTCAAGTTATCCAATCTGCGCTTCGGTTTTTGCCTTTTCTCACGTCTCCCGTCTTGCCTCTACCCGGTTTTCGGTTTTTGCCTTTCCTCACGTCTTCCGTCTCACGGCCTTCTGATTTCGGGAGAAGGGTTCTGCTGTTTGGTTTTTGGTTCCTGCTTCAAGCTGATTGCTGACCGCTGATGGCTGATCGCTCTTATGGTATCTCCATTGAAAGTGCTTTTTGCTTCAAAACCCCGTAACGACGGGTCTCATACGCCGGCAACTGGCTTTCGCGCAGGTCAAAACCGAACGCGCGTTTGCTGAGCACAATGATCGGCGGCGCCTGGACGCGTTTGAAATAGTTGAGCCTCACCTGCCGCGCGATCCACTCCAGGTCTTCAATCCAGCTGTTCACGTCCGGGAACCAGGCCCGGAACTGCTCCCGGTCATCCCACCCGATCTCGTCCAGCAGGATTCCATCCAGGAACCACTGCAGAAAATCGACGGGGTGTTTCCGATACTCGATGATCTGGCGAAGAATGGCATCGTGGTACCCGTATTTGATCGGATCCCCCAGACCCCGGGTCACGTCCTGGGCTTCCGACAATTCCGCACTGGGCACCGTCTCCCCGCTAATCAGGTTTTCCGGAATGACCTCGCTTCCAAACACGTGCGCGTTCAGGAACCGCGCCAGTTGCAGCACCTGTACCTTATACAGGTCTGCAATAGGGGCCACGGCGCCATTCACGTCCCCGTAAAGCGTGGCGTAACCGAGCGCCGTCTCTGTCTTGTTGCCGTTGTTCGTAAAGACCAGCCCGAACTTCGCGGCCAATCCGGCGAGAATATCCGCCCCCCGGATGCGCGCCTGGAGGTTCTCGTCGACGAGACGGGTATAGTCGCCCGGCGACCTGGAGAAGCTTACGCCCCTGATCTTCTCGGACAGGTTCTCGTACAGATCCTGGATCGGGCAACTCAGGTAGTCCACCTCGAGGGTCCGACAGACCTGCCTTGCGTTTTTCTGCGTGATGGACGAATTGAACCGGGTTGGCATATTCACCGCGTACACACGCTCGGGTCCGAAGGCCTGGGCGAGCATGCAGGTCACCACGCTCGAATCGATCCCTCCACTGGCGCCCACCAGGAATTGGTTCTCTTTCTCCCGGATATCGTCAAGATGCCGCAGTCCGGTCAGTATGGCGTCGTAGATCGCGGCGACCTCGTCCTGAGAAGAAGCGGGCGGGTCTCCGCCCTGGCTCGATATAATCTGCTGCCGCCATGGCTGCGCCCGCCTCAGAATCTCTCCCGACGCGGAATACACCGTCGAATCGCCGTCGAAAACGATGATATTCTTGCCGTTGTTCTGCGCCCCGACCTGATTGACGTAAAAAACAGGAATGGGAGAACGGCGCAGAATCTCCCTGACGACCCGGTTGCGCTTCAGATTCTTCTGCCACGTCCAGGGAGAAGACGACAGATTGAAGAGCGCCTGCGCCCCGCGGTCGTGGAACACGCGCAGCGTATCCAGAGTATCTTCTCCGTAGCCGTAGTCCTGGCACCATATATCTTCGCAGAGTTGCACGCCGAACGGAAACGTCCGGCCGTCCCTCAGGCGGACCTTAAAGGGCCGGATCCAGTCGTAAACCGATCTCCCGCAAGCATCGGCGAGTTTCCGGAGCGAGTAGAAGTGGCGGTCGTCGTCGAAGAACCGGTAGTTCGGATGCAGCGTCTTGGGATGCACCCCGGCGGGCAACCCGGAAGGGACCTCGTTGCGCGTCACATAGCGGCCGTCGGCGCAGACGTGGACGGCATTGTACTTTCGTATCCGGCCGTCCTCCCCGATGTTCGCCCGATCCACCGCCACGTTCCCGAAGAGTACGGTAATGTCCTGACTGGCTTCCCGGATCGTTTCGCTGTATGCCGCGAAATCCTCAACGAGCGCATCCACCTCCCACAGGTCGCCCAGGATATAGCCGGAAATGCAGAGTTCCGAAAAAACGATCAGTTCCGCGCCCTCTGCCCTCCCTTTGTCGATGTAATGCAGCATCCGATCCACGTTCAGATCCGGGCGTGCCGCCTTCACATCCATCTGGACCAGAGCGATTTCGGGCAACGCGTCAACGCCAGTCATATCTGCCGAGCCAAAGATGAAGGTTTGGTTTGACCTTCCCAACCCAACGCATTACCTACGAAATGCCGAGTGACCGACTCACGCCGGCGTGAATCCGATCCTCGGTGGCGGCCACGTAGGGCCCCGTTCGCTTCCAGTACTGCTGGCTGAACCAGACTTCGTAGCCGCCTTCAGGAATCTGGCGCCGGACGGGGACGTAGCCGATGATGTCATTGGTATATGCCAGAACCAGGACGTTGTCGAAATGCGGACCCAGTTCCCGTTTCAGGCGCAAGCCATGCTCGACAGTCATTTCCCCTGCAAGTGTGACCACCGCCAGGGCATTTCCGAAACGTACCGTCTGAACTTCAAACGGGATGGTCGTGGGTACGGGGACATTCTTTTCGACGCATTCAAACAGATGTCGCGCCCAGGCCTGAACGAACGCCCGGTCGTCATTCAGGCCGGCTCTCACGAGTTCCATGTCGACGGGTTCGGTTTCCAGGTTGAGGATGGTCTGGCTCACGGAAATCGGACCGGTGACCGGCTCGAGCGCGCCCGAGGCGAGGACACGGACCACGGATTCCCCCAGTTCGATGCCGATGTCGCGGATTTCTTCGACACTCCTGGGTACGAATGTATCAGACGAGGGGTCGACCGGCCTTGTTTTCTGGTCTCCGGCGCAGCCCTGGAGAAAAAAAGCCGGGGCGCCCGGAACCATTGTTTCTATATGGTCATAGACGAAACAGACGTAGTCGCCGCCGATGAGGGTGCCGCTCCGGCTGGTGGGGTGGCACGCGTAGCTGAAGATCACGCTTCGACGTTCGCCTTCGGGAGATTCGACGACCAGCACGTGCACGTCGTGGTCGTGAGGCGCATCAGCGTCGGGTTTCCAATCGACGCCGCCCTTCCCGTCGGGCTTACGGCGGGAAACGGCGATGTCACATTGCCCGGTACCGAAACGAAGCCGGGCGGGCGCCCGGGTTTCCCATGCGGTTTTCGCACTGCGGGTGACCCGGCTCATGAGTTCCTCGACGTATTCCTCGTCCAGGCCGCCGTGGCGCTGGCGGTCCATTTCCCGGATGCAGGGGCCGCAGTGGGTGTGGGTTCCGCTGAGAATGATGCTCGACGGCGCTAGGCCCGTCGCCGCCGAGATGCGGGACCGAACCTGTTCCGTGTGTTCGTAGAAACCCAGGATCTCAGCGCTGACGATGAGCAATGGGCTGGTGCCGTCGTCTATCGCAATGGCGTTGGCCTTCAGAGGATGATAGACGGCCGTGGAGGGTTCGGTACGGGCGGCGAACCCGGCCATATGGATACCGACCGGTGGCGTGATGTCATCGCCGCCCACGCCGATCCGGTAGGTGTCGTTGGATATCGTCATGCGACGTGCTCCGTGATTACAGATGGACCGCCTGTTTTGTCCGCGCGGACTCTACGATGGCCAGGCCCACGCGCAGGGCATTGCGCGCTTCCTGCAATGTGCCGTGCTCGGGATTCCGATGTTCGATGACGCAGTCCGCGAAGTGCGTGAGTTCCTGCTCCAATGCCCCGACGATTCTGCCGTGAAGTTCAGGCGCAAGATAAAGATCCGGGCTGGACGTTGCTTCGCCGGTCCATATCCATGAGGCGTCGTTGGGTTCCACGATGTGAGCCGTCCCGTCCGTGCCGACCACTTCGAGGCCTGCGTCGGACCAGTAGAGCCGGCGGTCGGGCATGAAAAAACTCTGTTCGATGACGCCGACGAGACCGCTTTGGAAAGTGAGCATGGCCCACCACGTATCGGGACGGTCCGGTTGGGCCATGCTGCGCGTTCTGGCATAGACTTCCCGGACTTCCTCGCCGGCCATCCAGAGCAACTGGTCAATGGTATGAATGCCAGGCTGCAGGACGAGGGGATAGGGTTTGAAACGCGGCGCATCCAGGATACCGCGCCAGATGTTTCGGCGGCCGTAGATGGAGACCAGTTCTCCCAGTTCGCCCGCGTCGATTTTCTGTTTAATGTTCCCGCGCCGGACGTCGAAACGTTCGAGGAATCCGACCATGAAAACGGCGCCGCTCTTATCCGCCTCGTCGATGAGCCGGTCGTTTTCATCCGGACTGTCGGTCAGCAGGATCTCGCTGAAGACGTGTTTGCCCCGTTGAAGCGCGGCGAGGGCGATTTCGGTGTGCCGGTCCACCTCGGTGACGATGTCGATGGCTTCCACGTCGGGATCGCGCACCAGGTCTCTATAGTCCGTATAGTGCCTGGGTACGTTGTATGTCGAGGCGACATTTCCGGCGCGTTCAGCCGATCGGGAGCAGACCGCCGTGAGTTCGACATGAGGAAGTTGGGCAAGGACACGGGCGTGCTGGACGCCGAAACGTCCCAGACCGATGACGCCGATTTTTGTACGGTTCATGACGCGTTCAGGTTGACAACAACCCTGCCCTTCTGCTGGCCTTTCAGCATTCGCTGAATTTCCGGTTCGAGGGTTTCAAGCGTACACTCCGTAACCAGGTCGTCCGACGTTTCGATCTTCCAGGGTCCCGCGATTTTTTTCCAGATATCCTTTCTTTCCGGCATAGGGCACTCGGCGGAGTCGATCCCTTGCAGGCTGACGCCCCGCAGGATGAACGGGTAGACGCTGGTTTTCAGATCCGCGGAAGCGACGAGGCCACAGCACGCGACCATGCCCCGGCGCCGCGTGGACTTGAGGGCGGTTGCCAGAATATTGCCTCCCACGGTATCCACGACGCCCGCCCAGCGTTCCGCCAGAAGCGGACGTCCGCCGGCATCGTCGACGTCGTTTCGATCCACAACCGCGGTTGCGCCGAGGTCGAACAGGAATTGGGCCTCGTGAGTCTTACCCGTGGCGGCGGCCACCATGTACCCCAGCCGGGCGAGGATGGCGACGGCGAGGCTGCCGACGCCCCCCGTGGCGCCGGTGACGAGAATCTCGCCTGAGTCGGGGGCGACGCCATGGCCTTCCAGTCTTTGCACCGACATGGCAGCGGTGAATCCGGCCGTACCGTAGACCATGGACTCACGCAAGGTGAGACCGTTTGGCAGCGGGACGATCCACCCGGCAGGTACGCGGATATATTGGCCGAAACCGCCGGGTGTGTTTACACCCAGGTCGTAGCTTGTGGCAATGACTTCATCGCCCGGTCGGAAGCGCCCATCCGTGCTTTCCTCGACAACGCCCGCGGCGTCGATGCCGGGCGTATGCGGGTAGCGCCTGGTGACGCCGCGATGGCCGGTGGCTGACAGCGCGTCCTTGTAGTTCAGAGACGAGTAGTGCACCCGGATCAGGACGTCGCCCGCCGGCAGTTCATCGATGGACCGGTGCTCCACCTTGCGGATATAGTCGTTGTTCTCCTGGCTCACGACCAGGCATTTAAGGCTTCGGTCGGTCATACCCCTTTCCGTGTCTTTCCACGCCGGATGCGGATTCCTTGTCCGTTGCGCCGCCGGGGCGCGCCCGGTCGTTCAGGAGAAGAATCGTGTGATCCGATAGGCGTCAAGTTCAATTGGAAGATCCCTGCCTATGATGAGGTCGGCGATAAGTTTGCCGCTATACGGGCCCAGTTGCAGGCCGGTGGGCCCATGCCCGGTTGCCAGGTAGACGTTTCTCTTTCCGGGAACGGGGCCGAGCACGGGCAACAGATCCTGCGTATACGGACGCAGGCCGACTCGAATTTCACGGATTTCGGCTGTAGCCAGGCCGGGCGCCACCCGCAGCGCCTCGGCGAGCACTTCCCTCACCCCGGCGGCCGTGGCGCGGGCGTCGAAACCGGATCCGGTTTCCCGCGTGGCGCCCACGACCACCCGGTTGTCCGGCCAGGGCACCATGTAGTGGCCTCGAACGGCACTGACGATTGTCCACGACGACGTATCCGCGACAGCAGGCAGACCCAGGTGGATGATCTGACCACGCTGGGGTTCTACCGGGATCTGTACCCCCAGTTGAAGGCCGAACGCGTGCGACCAGGCGCCGCCCGCGATGACCACACCGGCTGCCGAAATGCTCCCTGCATCCGTGAGGACACCGGTGACCGTGTCGTTGTCCATGCGCAAGCCTTCAACACCCGCCTGTTGGATGGTCAGCCCACGGGCCTCCGCTGCCCGGCGCAGGGCGCCCGTCAGGAGGCGGCCGTCGACGCGGGCGGCCTCGCGATAGTAGATGGCCCCCTGGACGTCGGCCAGGGCCGGAAACCGGCTGCGGGCTTCTTCGGACGATATTTCGTAGAGATCCTCCGCGGGGGGTTCCCCGCGGCGACTCCGGCGGTTGAAAATGCGGCGGCGCGAAATGTCAAAGGGCTCCAGTTCGTCGTCTGACACGGCAACGATCATCATGCCGCAGACGGCGAAACCGGTTTCTCCCGCCTGTTCGGCTGTCAGATTCTCGATCAGTCCGGGATAGTAATCAACGGCAAGAGAGGCCAGGCGCTGCCATAGGTCCGGATCCCGTGTATTGGTGGCCGGAGACAGAATGCCCGCGCCGGCATCCGTGGCGCGACCCCTGTCCATACGGTCGACAAGCAGGGTTCGTGCGCCTGCGCAGACGAGATGGTAGGCGGTGGACATCCCCACAATCCCCCCACCGATGACAATGGCGTCATAGCTCATCTTGAACCCTGTGTTTATCGAAAACCCGCATACGAAACGTCCGAAGAAAACGCGCCGGCCGAAACGCTCGAGACACCGGGGCGGTTGTTTCCCGCCGCCGTTCCCGGAGGGGCTGCAAATGCACCGGTGCCGTTCAGAACGGCCGGTCGCCCCTGATGGTGATCCGGTGCATCGTGCGCCGGTGGCCGGGTTCGCTGAGCTAAATTATCCGCGAAAAAAAAACTAATCCGACATCCCGTCGATTGCGCTCACCTCGTCTTCGGACAGGGTCCAATTGAAAACATCCAGGTTGGCGCACAGATGCTGTTCCGTGCTGGCTTTCGGAATGACGTTCATGCCCTTCCGGAGCAGCCACTTGAGCGCGACGTGCGCGGACGTCTTGTCGTGGCTGCGGGCGATATTCGTCAGTACGGGGTCCTGAAGGATATTCTTCTTGCCCAGTGGCGAGTAAGCCGTTACGGCCACGTTGTGTTCCAGGCACCAATCCAGCACGTCCCGCTGTTCATAGCCCGGATGGTATTTGATCTGGTTGACGCTGATCGGTGCTCCCGAAATGGAGCAGGCCTTTTTCATTTGCTCGACGGAGAAGTTGCTGACGCCGATGCTTCTGGCCTTGCCCGCGTCGATGATCGCGTTGAAGGCGCCGATTGGTTCTTCCATGGGCACGTCATCCGGCGGCCAGTGTACCAGCAGCAGGTCCACGTAATCCATCTGGAGATACTGCAGATTCTCATCCGCCTGTTTGATCGCAACGTCATACTTCAGGTAGTCCTGGCCGACCTTGGTCGTGATGAACAGCTTTGAACGGTCCACGCCGGACTCGCGGAGCGCTTCGCCGATCTCCCGTTGATTCCCGTAGATCCAGGCCGTATCGAAGTGGGTGTAGCCGAGCTCGAGTGCCTGTTTGATTACCTGCTTACACGGTTCGTCTTTCAGCGGATAGGTGCCGAGGCCCACAACCGGCAACGTGTGACCGGAAAGCAGGGTCAAGGATTCCATCGTCTACTCCCTGGTGTCGAAGTGGCGAAGCGTTATCATCTCACGCACAAAATACAAGGCTGCCAGGCGCGAATAACTGGTGGCTGCGGCCCGTAAATTACGAAGAAAAACGTATGGACGGCAAGTTGTAACGGAGCCGGGGGCAACGGACAGGACTTCAGGGAGGTGTGATGATATTAGGGCGGTTGTAAGTATCGGGTTCTTCACGGAGCGTGTAACCCAGGTCTTCCAGCCGGTATCGGGGGCGGTAACCGAGGAGCTTCTCCGCCCTGGAAAGGTCCCAGCGGCGCCTGCTGCTTTCACCAACGAGGGTAATTATCTCGTAGCCGATGTCGGGAGCCTCGAGTGCGAGTTTGTAGGCCTGTATCAGGTCTGGAAAGGCGAGCCACTGGGGCAGAATGGGTGCATTCCTGAATTCCGGGTCGTCAATATCGAAAGGTTTGGGGATGCGCAGACAGAGTGCGGAGATGCCGTGCATTTCCGCGTAGTACTCAGCGATGTTTTCGCCCAGGTATTTCGTGAGGGCGTAGGTTCCTACCGGCTTCGCCGGTGCGTCGCCGTCGACCCACTGCGGCGGGGGATAGCCCCATACGACGGTAAGGCTGCTGGTGTAGATCACCCGCTTGAGCCGGTGGCGCCGGGCGGCTTCGAAGAGGTTGTAGGTGCCTTTAACGTTGATATCCATCCGCTGGCTGTTGAAGGCGTCCTCTTCGTAGTCGCCCTCCCTGCCGGTGGCGATGGCCAGGTGGATGGCCATGTCCATCCCTTCCGCGGCATCGCAGACCTGCTCGATATCCGTAACGTCCACCTGACGCCAGCGGGAATCGCCCGGGAAAGCGCGCCGGCTCAACAGCCGAAGTTCGTGTTCGCCCTCGAGCGCGGGTACCAGCTTGCTGCCAATGACGCCCGTAGCGCCGGTGATGAGGATTCTCATGGGTGGATCGGGTTGAATTCCAGGCCGGCGAACACCGGTTTGGGTGTGATGATCAGTTCCGGTATTCGGGCGTGATGCGTGTTCTTCATCATTACCCTTACCGCGTAGAAACCAAATTTCTCGCTTAAGGATATGATTTCCGGCGCCTTGTCGTAGGTCATCAGGAATTCCGCACCACTTTCAGCAAGCAATTCGAACAGCTTCGGATGATCAACCTCGTTGTGGGCATAGAGCCGCCTACCCGCGCGCTTGCCTCCTGCAGTGTACGGCGGGTCCACAAAAACCACAGTGGCGCCATTCGTCACCTTACCACAACCGCGATTGGCAACGAACTCTTCTAGTAAGCGCATTCCGTCTGTTTCCCGAAATTCAACGCGGTCGGTGTGATCCGCAATTGTCCACAAGCGGTTGACGATTGTTTCCGGATACCATCGGGACGCCACGCCCTTGCCGTTTTCTCCCGCGCGGGAAAGTGACGCACCGGGAGCGAGTATGCCGCCCCGGCGCGTTCGGTTCAACACGAGAGTACGAAAACCATGTTCCAGCAGGTTTTGAGGGCGTTTACTCGCAAGCGCGTTTACAGCTTCCCGTGTCGGCTTGAAACGCATTACGTTAGCGCAAAGCTCGGGACCGTATTTCAACGCCGCGTGCCAAAAAGCAGCCACATCCTGGTCGAGTTCCGCCATGAGGCACCTGTCCACAAGCCCTTCCATTACAGCAGTAAGCGAAACGGTCCCACCCCCCGCGAACGGTTCGATGAGCAACCGCGGCATCGGCTTGATCCCCCGAAGCCATACACGAATATGTGGGATCAGCCAGGTTTTTCCGCCTGGGTATCGAAGAGGGCTCCGTTGCGGTACCGAGGCGACGTTTACAGCCGGAATCGGAGAAACTCCAATCGCATCCAGTTCTTTTGGATCAAATAGATCCACCTGGAGTTCGTTCATTGTTCTTTCTGTACCTTGTTCAGTAAACTTACTCGTAGCGAATATCGGTCTCGGGAAAGAGAATAATTGGGGAACGGTAGAAAACCTAAAAGCGACTTAACTAATGGATTTCGATTTGAGAAACGGTCAATCGCGCCTGTGTGGCACAGGCAGGCTAAGGGAAGTCACGTTACCGCCGCAGAAACCCTCGATGCATGTAGACGATTCCAGTGGCCTGAGGATATAATTATATACTCATCAAACACGCCGATGACAAGGGTGTTTTGGCCGGGTTTCCGGGTATAAATGTGATGTCCAACGGATTGAGGAACTTCGGTGGTCTATCAACGCCGGGGCGAAGCGCTACTGCTATCCTTTTTCCCTTGTCAAAAACAGTTGAATATCCCGCCAAATCGGCAATTTGTGATCTCTACACCAATAGATCAGACCACCCCGAAAAAGGAAGTGGGAACGGCATTTCATTTTTCGCAAGATGGATGGAAAAAAGGTGCAAGAACCGTCATCATGCACTGTCAGTCGCCAGACTGGACGCTCATCCGGCAGGAGATTCATATACTGCAATTGTCCGCATCGGTATGGGCATAACAGTGTGGAAAGGCGACCGGAAAGCAAATGTCGATCGCGTACTTTATGCCCACAATTAAAACTGTTCCTGCGGCTTCCATTTACCGATATTCTTTCACATGTCCTCAGCAGAGTCAGAGGAGGAATAGTTGATGCTGATGACGGCTCTATCGACAGCGGTAAACCAGGCCGATGCGGGTGATTATTCCGGCGATTTGGATGAAAGAGGGGCGCAACAGTACCTCGCGCGAAGTGCAGACCGGGGGCGTCTGGCTGGCGATGGACCATAAACCGGGCTCGGCGGCAACGGATGTGCGGGATCATGGTGTGGGCCGGTCAACGATGCCGACCGATCACCGCATTGAACAGGACATTGATTTTCTTTCACAGATTGTCATAATGGCGAAACCACGATTAAGCAGGTCGTCACGAGTAACCTTTCATGTGTTGCAGGAATGGGAAGGCTACGTCACTGAGATTAAGGACACGGAATTCGCTGCGCGTCTGACCGATCTGACGTCCGGTGCGAAATATGCGGGTGAAGAAGCCTGCATTCCCCTGGAAGAGATATCTGATGACGACGCTGACAAGATGCAAGTGGGGAGCATCTTCCGCTGGGTGATCGGTTACGAGTGCAAAGGGCGTGCAAAAAAGCGGGTTTCTCAAATCGTGTTGCGCGACCTTCCTATGATCACGAAGTCCGACATGCGAGATGGCCGGGAATGGGGCCATAGTATCGTAGCGGTTTTCCAGCAATGACAATGCCGGCAACTCGTTAGACCAGCCAGGCAAATGTGAAATCTGGCGAGTCATTGCACCTGGAGTTTCTACTCACATCGGCGAGCCCAGGGAGGTTCTTCCGTGAAACTAAAGTCTGTAGAAATCGAGAACTACCGCGCCATTGAGCAACTCAAGCTGCGGCTCGATCCGCAGCTGACCGTGTTTCACGGCGCCAATGGGGACGGCAAGACCAGTGTATTAAGCGCGATTGCGGTGGGTCTGGGGGCGATTCCCAAGTTATTGTCCGATGTGACGGACCTTGACTTCTGTGAGGAGGATCAGCGCGAGGGTGCGGGGGCTCCGCGCGTCTCGACCACCGACATGGATGGAAACTCCTGGGAGCGGCAAGGGGGGAGGCAGGCGGATGACCGAACGGTGCAGCACAGGATGATTGCCTTGGCCAGTTTTCTGGAAGGGCAATTCAAGGGCACTCGGCCAGATCAGGCCGATCTGCCTATTGCTGCTTTCTATAGTACGGACCGTGTGGTCTCAGGATTAGCCAAGGCGCCAAACGATCCTAAGGTCCGGTATTCTCGTTTCGACGCACTTGAGGGGGCCCTCGACGCTCGCACAGACTTTGGAGGTCTCTTTACCTGGTTTTATTTCAAGGAGGACGAGGAACTGAGAATACAAAAGGAACGACGCGATTTCAATTATCAGGTAAAGGATCTCTCCGCTGCTCGCGGGGCAATCTCGTCCATGCTTCCCGAAGTGTCCGATCCCCGAACCGAATTGAATCCGCCGCGTTTTGTGGTGTCCCGGAAATCGGGTCAGGGGCTAGTGGAGAAGCTCTCGCTGGACCAGCTAAGTGGGGGCTATCGCATCGTGCTTGCGCTGGCTGCCGACCTTGCGCGGAGGATGGCGCAGGGAAATCCGCACCTCAAGAAACCGTTAGAGTCCGAAGCAATTGTACTGATTGACGAGGTAGAACTGCACCTGCATCCGGCCTGGCAGCAGCGTATCCTCGGCGATCTGCTGAGGACATTCCCAAACGCGCAGTTCATCGTCTCCACGCACAGCCCGCAGGTGCTGACGACGGTCGAGCCGCAACGCATTGTGGAACTGTATCGGGATGGCGACCGGATTGTTGCCGGTGCATTGGAGGGGGCGACGTATGGGGCCGAAGCGGGAGACGTTCTTACCGTCGTAATGGGCGTAAACGAACGTCCGCCCGAGAATAAATTCACAAAAGGCCTGGCTCAATACAGAAGTCTGATCAGGCAGGGACAGTGGGAGTCCGGAGAAGCCCTGGCTTTGCGAGAAAGTTTGGAGAAAATGTCTCCCTATGATCCGGCCCTCGATCGCGCCGACCTTGAAATCCGACGGCGGAAGATGTTTGAGCAGCGGACCGAGTCGCAATGAAGGTCATCCGCAAATTGAAAACCCCGACTTCCGGCCTTGCCGAATATCTCAAAGCCGTGGGGGACGAAGCGAATTGGGACGAGTTTCGTTCTCACAATTCGGGGGCATCTTACCGCGAACTGAGGGAGGCCCTGACTCAAAACCAACGTGGAATTTGCGCGTACTGTGAGATGGTGATCGATGAGTGGCGTCGCCAGGTGGAGCACGTGATCCCGCAGAGCGACAGCGAAAATGGTAGACTGAAGACGACGGATATAGCCAACATGGTCGCCTGCTGTACGGGCGGCACGACCCCGGATGGTGATGATAGTTACCGTAGACCAGTGCGATACAATATGAGTTGCGGTCAAGCGAAAGGAAATCAGATTGACGAAGATTTCATCGACCCTCGTACGCTACCTGCAATGCCATCGCTTGTAAGAGTGCTTGATGACGGACGGATTGAAGCCGACGAAACTGCCTGCCAAAGTGCCAAATTTCATTTTGACAGTGTGACCCGCACAATTGATATTCTGAACCTAAACGCGGAACGGCTACGGTTGAACCGCGAGAAGTGGTGGAATGGTCTTGAGGAAGAGACCGCGGAAGTTGAAGATACGGACAATCCTGATATGATCAAAACCTGGATACGCTCATTGCTGACGCCTGATGAGAACAACCGGCTGATACCCCTGTTCACCACAACCCGATCTTACTTCGCCCCGCTGGGCGAAGTCATCCTGGCTGAAGAACCCCAAGAATGGATCTGAACCGATGCCCTACGCCAAGATCGATTTGAATAGAAGTTGTTTGCCTGAAAGCAAGAAGCAGCCGATCTCTTTGGATCGGCTGCTTCTTTTTTGGTGCTTTACCACCGATGCCGGAACGTCGTATTACGGTGTATTATGATGTCATACGCCGAATTGTTGCGCCTGGGGCAGGGGATCTTCGCCTTCCCCTACATGCTCGCGTATGCCAGGCCCAGCACCGCGATGATGCCCGTCGAAACCAGGCAGAGTGCAAAGGGGCGAACCCCGCCGGTCTTGAGCGCGCGGAACTCGGTGATGAGGCCCACGGCTGCCATCGCTCCCGTAATCAGCCATTTGCCGGCGGACGCCAGCAGCAGTCCCAGATGGAATGTACGGTCTCCGCCGCCGAGCAGGAAGCGGTCCTCCACGGCGACGACGTCGTCTATGATGTCGCGGTTGAGAATGGCAGGAACAAACCCAGCGCCGATCCCTTCGATGGCGAGGGGACCGGGAGATTTTCCGCTGAGTACCGCCGAGGCGGCGGAAAGCGGTCGCGCGGCGTAGCACGCCCAATCCGGCGGAAAGACCGTGATTTCGCCAAATTGCTCGCGTTCCGCCGGGCGGCCGGCGTGAATCTCTTCGGTCCGAAACCGGCGCATAAAACAAGTCGTTTTTCTTTTTCCTTTTTCGCGTATTCCTGTTTACTTTGCTGCAACCGGACACGATTCTCAATTCACTGGAAACGAAAGGAACTCAGGCATGAAGACCGGACGAACTCTGCATACGGAGGACGCGGTCCGACGGATGCGTGACCACGTGGAGCGGTTCTCCGCGGCAAAAAAGATCGCAAATGAGATTGTCGACCGTGCGCAGGTCTGGGCGAATCTGGATGACTCGTACGTTCGAGACCTGCCGCCCCCGGCGGCCATTTACCGGGGGTTTCTACCGTCGTTCGACGGGTGTCCGGTTCACGGCGAGGCGGTTTTCCAGGCGCCGGGGGGACCGTGGCAGGCCGATATCTTCAACCGTCCCTGGAAAATAAAGTGTTCCGTGGGCGGCGAGGAGTATCCTTCGAACGATTTTATGGCGTTTCACGGAACCGGAGACCGGTCCTTGCTTTCCGGCGATTACGCGGACGACGGGCTGGGGTGGGATCCTGGAGACGGACGGCCCCGGTTCTGGTTCGCGGCGCACTACTGTTACCGTCTCTGGCACCGGTTGATTCCGGCGCTTCAGGATCTCGGGCGGGCGTATCTGATAACCGGAGACGCGCGGTACGGGCGCAAGGGCGCCATCCTGTTGGACAGGATGGCAACGTTGTTTCCCACCATGGACCACGCCGCGCAGTCCTGGTACGGCCTGAACTATCAGGTAGGATATACGGGGCGTTTTCTGTATGCGGTTCAGGAGTCGTTCAACATCGGACTCTATGCCGAAGCATACGACAATCTGTACCCGGCATTGCGCTCCGACAGTGAAGTGCATGCGTTTCTGAAAAAGGAACCTGAAGCATTGATCCGGCACGTGGAAGACAAACTGGTGCGGCAGTCGGTGCGGGATATCTGGGAGGGGAAGATCCGGGGGAACTACGGGCTGCACCAGGCCTCGGCGGTGAAGGCGCTGGCGGTACTCGACGACGAGGCATTTACGGATTGGGCGATAAATAAACTCGAGGCGTATACGGGATGCGGACCCAACACGGAGGTATGGGCATACGGCGTGGAGGGATGGGATCACGCGCTGGACAATTTCCTGTTTCGGGACGGCGTCTCGTTCGAGGTAGCGATCGGTTACTCGGCGGGCTGCTGGACACGGTATATGCTGGATACGGACCTGGTACTGAAACGGCTGGGCAAACGCCGGCTGCCGAGCGAACACGTGCGTTCGCTGGGAAGCTGGTCCCGAAGACTGGCATGCTGGGGCGGAAAGTTGCCGGCAATCGCCGATACGGGTGCGGAGGTAACCTATCCTCAGTTGGACCTCTCATCGCTGCAGCGGTTCTTCAGGGGTTACGGATGGCCGGAGTACGCCCGTGCGCTTCTGAACGAGGGCGTGACGGACGAAAGCGGGTTCAGGAGTTACGACGATCTGTTCGAAGTACCGCTGACGAAAAACGACCTGGAACGCGCCGCCGGAAAACTCCCGAAATGGCCCGTGGAGAGCGATAACCTGGGAGGGGTGGGATTCGTGATCTTGCGCAGCGGGCGGGCGGAGAACCAGTTGGCGGCTGTGCTTCAGTACGGGCACGCCAATGCCGGCCACGCGCATCGGGACCGGTTGAACCTGGAGGTCATCGCGGGCGACAAGCGGGTTGTGCCCGATACGGGCTATCCCACACACGCGGCCGAACATCCGGACCCGCCTGTATGGGAAAAGAATACCATCAGCCACGTTACGGTTGTCGTGAACGAGACCCGCCAGGACACGGCCGACGAAGGCCGCCTGGAACGGTTCGGAGCAACCCCTCGTGTGCAGCACGTGGAACTTTCGGCGCCACGGGCCTACCTGGATGCCGACGTGTATCGACGCGGGGTGACGCTGCTGGAGTTGTCGCCGGATCTGCAGATCCTTGTGGACCTCTTCCACGTAAAGGGCGGCTGGGCGCACGACTATTCTTTCCACGGATTCGATGGGACGTTTTCAACCGCGGGCGCTTCGTTTCAAACGCAGGAGGGCGGCACCCTGGCGGGACCGGACGTCCCGTTCCGGAAGCTGTACGACGATCCCGAACTGGAACGTCACGCCGCGATGCCGGGGCTGCCGGGGACAAACGGCAAGCGCAGTTACGGTTCATACCGGGGCAGCGGCTTTTCCTACCTGTACGACGTGCGCCGCGGGCAACCGCCGGGTGAATTCCGGGCCGATTGGCGGGATGAGGAGATGGGATTGAGGATAGTCGTACCCGAGGGCGTCGCACAGGAGGTCATCACCGCCCATGGCAAAACGCCGAACAAACCAGGTGCGCCCGAGCATCTGGATTATGTCCTGTTGCGGAATCGGGGAGACCGCGAACGAGGCGGTCTGAACAGTCTGTTCGCCGTTGTGTGCGAGGCATATCGGAAATCCCCGAAGTTGACGGGTGTGAGGCGCCTTGACCTGGTCGCAGGCGAGGACGCAATCGGTTTGGAAATTTCCTGGCAGGGTGGAAGATGTTATCTGTTCAGCGCGTTGGCGGACGAGGGCCGATCCGTCTTTGAGGGCGATCTCGAATTGGATGGCGGATTCGGGGTGTTGACCCAAGACGCGAAGGGCCGTCCGTCATGGGCGTGTTTATCGGGAAAGAGGCTGGGTGCCGGCGACGTCGACGTAGCGGGCGCGGGCACATGGCGAGGGCGAATTGCCGGAATGGACGCCGATAACTGCCGGGTGACGGTAACGTCGGAAACTGGCGGAGCGCCGGCGGCGGGCGAGACACTGATGGTGTCGAACCCTCCCCACGCATGCAATTTCCCGATTGAGTCGGTGGAGCCCGCAGGTGACAGTTGGCTGTGTTCGCTGGGTGCCAAGCGGCTGCACATCGGGCGGTTTGTTGTAGAGGCGGAGACAGACGACGGTTTGCTGACCAGGACGTGGATTCACCGGGAATGGGAGGATACGGAAGATTCGGGATGTCATTATCTCAAGGGCGCCCGGCTGGCTTACAGGGAACGACTCCACACCATCGAGCGGGTGATACCGCGAGAGGAGGGCGGACACCGGTTCGTGCTGCGGGATGCGATTCCGTGGCCCAACGCGCCGGACGACATCCCGTTGATTTACGACCTGGGGCCGGGGGATTCGTGCGTTGTGCGGCCGATGGTGTTCGTGGAGCTTTGATGGCAGCGAACCGGCCGAAACTCGGCGACCAATCACGATATTTCGCGCGGATTTTTTCATCAATCGAAACGATACGCATAAAAAGCTAAGGAGGGAAACAGATGACGCAGCGCGTGGGTGTAATCGGCCTCGGCATTATGGGAAGTAGCGTGACGCAGGTCCTGCATCGGAATCCGCTGGTTGAGCTGGCGGCATTCTGTACGCTGGACGCAGTAAAGCTTCGCAAGGCGCAGGCCGAATTCTCGGTTTCCGGCGGGTACGTGAACTATCACGAGATGCTGGAGAAGGAGGCGCTGGACATGGTCTACATCGCCACGCCGGACTGGGCCCACCGCGATCCGGTCATTGCATGCCTGGAGGCGGGCTGTCACGTGCACGTTGAGAAACCGATGACAACGGACCTGGGCGAGGCCACTGAAATCGTGGAGAAAGTGAAAAGCACCGGACTGAAACTACAGGTCTCGTATAACCACCGGTGGCTGGCGCCCTACAATGCCACGTGGAATATGATTCGCGACGGGGAAATCGGCAGGCCGCTGATGGGCTATGCGCGCAAAAACAATCCCATATCCGTACCGACGGAGATGCTGCCCTGGTCGGCGGCGTCTTCGCCGGCCTGGTTCCTGTCGGCGCACGATATCGACCTGATGTGCTGGTGGTTCGATCAGAGTCCCGTCGAAGTCCACGGCTACGGAATTAAAAAGGTGCTGGCGGCCAGGGGCATCGATACGTACGACATGCTGCAGGGGCTCGTGAAGTTCGACGGGGGATCCATCGCCACGTTCGAGTCGGCCTGGATCTACCCCAATACCCATCCGTCGATGCCGGATTCGTTTATGCAGGTGATCGGCGAGAGGGGGCATGTGCATCTGGACCGCAAGGCCGAGGCGATTGAGATGAGTACCGAGGAAAAGTTCAAATGGCCGCGGTCACTGCTGAACTACAAGGTGTTCGACAAATGGGTGGGCGCGTTTCCGTCGTGCGTGAACAGCTTTGTGGATGCCGTCATTGAAGATCGGACGCCTTTCGTGACGGCGTTGGACGGATGGCGCGCGACCGCGGTGCTGGACGCATGGCACCAGTCCGTGGACAACGGCGGTATCGTACCAGTGGCGGATGCACCCGCGTGGCCGTAAAAGGGGATCTGGGAGATGTCAAAAAGAGAAAAACGGATCGGGTTCGTAGATTACAATCTCGAAAACTTCCATTCCAATGTCTACCTGAAGCTACTCCGCAATGATCTGAAGCATCGGGGATTCGTCGTTGCCGGTTGTACGGGCATGCGGCCCCGGGCCGGCAGGACGTGGGCCCGGTCGAACGACGTGCCCTATTTCTCCGATGCGGCCGGGTTGAACGAGGCGGTGGACTCCTTCATGGTGTTGGCGCCCTCAACCCCGGAGACGCACCTTGAACTGTGCGGGCAGGTTTTTCCCTTCGGTAAGCCCACGTACGTGGACAAGACCTTTGCGCCGGACCTGCGAACGGCCGGGCGAATTTTCGCGTTGGCGGACCGGCATGGGGTGCCCATGCAGACGACATCCGCGTTGCGCTATACCGGGGTGCAGGACTACGTGGAAGCGGTCGGGCGCGGGCAGGTCCGGCACATGGTAACCTGGGGCGGCGGGCGGTCCTTTGCCGAATACGCGATCCATCCCCTGGAATTGGCCATCAGCTGTATGGGGCCAGGCGTGCGCCGGATGATGCGCCGGGGCGCCGGAAAACAATCGCAACTGTTGCTGGATTTTTCGGGAGGACGTACCGCGGTCGTGAACGTATACACCGGGTCGAGTACACCCTATGCGGCTTCGGTGACCACCACCGGGGCGACACGGCACTTCCAGGTCGACTCGGGTCGCATTTTTCTGAATACCGCGGATGCCGTGCTGGATCTGTTCGAATCCGGGGAACCCGGTATCGACAGGAAAGAGAGCCTGATCATTCGCAGGATTCTGGACGCGGCCGGACAGAAGCGGGCACTGACGGGCTTTGTGAGTCTGTAGCTGACGCAGCGGGAAATGCGCGAAAAATGCGTCAGTCCTCCTTCACAAACTCGGCGGCCTTGAGGAGGGTGACGGCGTCGCATTCGGTGGCGGGGTAGTCGCGTACGGTAATGGATTTCTCCGTAGCGGCTTCGATTTCGTACCCGGTATCGCCACACAGCAGATAGGTCCCGGGAAGGGTATCGGGATCGGGCACGGCGTTCCGGACGTGGTAGGTGCGATCGGTGACGCCGGTGACCTCGAGGGAGATCTCGGCACTTTCGATGGTCAGCGCGTGTCCGTTGCAACGGATTTCGGTACCGCGCAGCAGATAGGCGCGGAGCAGGATGCCCCCGTCATCGACGGACGCAAAGGCGAACCGGCCTGTAATGGACAATGGCCCAATGTCGTGTGCGCCGCCCTCCGGCGCAGAGAGGATGTAGTCCGTACATCCATGACGACGGACCGCGACCGCCATCGCGCCGGTGTCCGGATCGTCCACGAGCAGGCGGGACGATTGGACGGGTGAGTGATCCACGTACGGTGAAACCACCGCTGCATATTGGCTGGTCAGGTGCGTATCGTCGCCGCGCTCCGCCAGGATCTGCTGCACCGGAGGGGCATTGAGTTCCTCGCCCAGGTCCGAGCGCCAGCCCGGAGCGTCCGCGAGAAGCAGACGATGGATGGGGTTGAGCAGCGTGAGGTCCAGTCGCACGTCCTGGTTTTCCCATGTAGCGGTGAATGGGCCTTGCGGCCGGTCGGCGCGGATGTTGTCCAGCCACTCGAACGGTTCGTCGACGGGTTTCGGGTCGGCCCCGAGAATGCCGGTAAGGCGGCCGTTGCTGTGGAAGCCGTACTGGTGAAGCGTGCCGCCGTTCACCTGGAAAAGGTCGACAGCATAGGTCTGATCGCCGGGGACCTGGACCAGGACACAGGTGCGCCGGTACAGACGGCATTGCTCGTAAGGCGCCGCGGATGCCTGTACGACCTCCACGCCCGCACCCGCGCCGAAGAGTTCCAGCGCGGCCGGTTCGTTGTTGCCGCTCTGGTTGTGACCGTCCACCGTGACGATGTTATGGGCAAGCGTACTGCCGGTCCACGCGTTTCTGGGGTCGTCCCAGATATATCCCCTGTCCGCCGCCATCTCCCGTCCATGTGCGATATAGATGATACCCAGGGTGTCGTTGTGGCGATGGCCGCCGTGCGCGTAGCCGTTCAGGTAGAACGCAGTATGGCCCTTCAGGTTTCCGCCGCGAAGAACGGCAACGTGCCATCCCGGAAACCATTCCGTACGTTGGGGCAGGTCGGTATCCTCGTCCACTTTCAAATCGGGGTCCCGGTGCCAGAGGGCGTATTCTTCCCCTTTCAGTGACAGTGCCGCCCCCTGAGATTTCTCCAGCAGGCCGGCGTAGCGGCTGCCGTAGTGGGCCGCCAGAATCTCGGCGTAGATGGGGTCGATGGTCCGACCCTCCCCGGAGTCTCCGATGACGGGCTCCTGAAGGTTCGGATCCAGCATGCGGACCATGCTCTCCAGGGCCAGACGATAGCGGTCGAAGTGTTGAAAGGGATCCAGGTTCTTTATCGCTGCACCGGTTTCCGGTTCGTACCCGTCGGGATCGGCGTATCCGTCGAGAAGTTCCGGTATTTCGCGCAACAGGTTGAGATGCATGGAGGAATAGCTCGGGGATTCCGTGCAGAAGCCATCAAAATGGAAGGCGTCTTCCATGAGCGCTTCAAACGCCTGAATCGCCCGGCGTACGCTCTCCGGTTTCTTGAAGAGAATGCCCACCGCGGCACTGAGTGCCCGCCCCGGACCGCATTTGTTGTTGATATCGTTCCAGTTTTCGGTGTCCGTACAACCGGCCAGGATGAGGTCGTCGACAATGCGCCGCTCCATTTGGGAAGTGATAACGGGAGCGCCATCCGGATGCCGCGCCGTTCGGACCAGGTCGTAGGCCAGCGCGACCCGGAGAATGTATCCGCCATCGGATCCGCTGCACCCGAAGCGTCCGGCGCCCCAGAAGCCGTTGTTGAGTACCGCGTGGTTATCCACCCGGTGACGGCCTTCAAAGGCGGAGATGATGGTTTCGACGGGAAACCGGCCGGCGGGTGGGTATTTGCCCATGGATGCCGCGGCTTCGGCGGGTGGACAATCCGCAACGGTACCGTCGTAGGAATGGAACAGCCAATTGGGATACCGCCGCGCCATACAGTCCATAATCCACGCGCTCCACTGCGCGTACCGCACGTCGTCGGTGAGTGCGTACAACTTGGCGAGAGGAAGCATCTGTTCGAAGCACCAGCGGCTTTTCTTTGAGCGGATGACGCCGGTCCAGCTTGTGTGGACGGGCCATCGGACCCATTTGAACGCGTGTTCGCCCGATCTGTCTTCAGGGTGTGCGCGTTCCGCATCGGTGAGATAGAAGGTGAACGTCTGGTTCATTCCGGGTGCGGTGACGCTGCCGGTCTCGGGATAATCGGCGTTGGGGTACTCGGTTTTGCAGTATCTGCAGATAAGCCGGTCCGGATCGGTCGGGTCCCAGTCGTAGATACCGCATTCGCCCATGGAGGAGAGACGGTCCACACAGGCTGGGCAGTTCTGGCCGTACTCGGGCCATGGGGTGAGTTCCGGCATCATCGCCTCGACAAAATCCATGTCCCGGCCAGTGAGGTAGTCGACCTCTTTTTTCCAGTCTTCGACGATGGCCTGCGCCCAGGAATGGCGGCGCAGGTTCTCCCGCGCGATTTCTACGTTGAGAAGGGGCATGACAACTCCTTTATTACACGTCAGGACCGAAACACACGGCACGGTGCTGATGGAACCTGGCCTGAAAAATTCATGCAATTGTCACGGTTAGCAGCGTAATTCGCGGATCAATCAACTCCACCGCCACAGAATGGCTTTTCGAGCCGTTGAGAAAGTGTTTGTGAAGGTGGGGCAGACATTCCTGTCTGCCGTGCTCATTGTGCTTCTGCCGGAATGCGAACGGGAGACAGGCTTGCGCCGCCTGCACTTAGCTTGTCGAAGAGATGCCATCCGGGCGACTCGTCGGCCGAATTTTGGTGATCTATTTTCGGGACAGAACGCACGCGCACGGAACGTCTACTTCTCCATGAACGGGCCGTGCTGTTCAAGGCGTTGCAGCGTCTCTTGAAACGCCTCCGTGCCGTCGTCCTCCCACACCTCGAGGCGGATACCCCGGGTATTGCCTTCAGGGAAGCCGGTAAGGCTGGCTACGTTGGGGAAACCTTTGGTGTAGAGTCTGTTCCCGCCCGGCAGGTGCAGGATGCCGATTGTGGGAGGGATAACCGTGGGTTTGTTGGCCGCGCATTCGGCCAGGGCGTCTTCGTCGACCTCCACGCCGAGACCGGGGCCCTCCGGTACCGGAGACGAGCCGGCCGCCACCTCGATTCGCTGTTTGACAACGTCTTCGTCGTACTGATCGTCCAGGTTTGTGGAATGGGCCACGTTCGGAATCACGGCGCCCATGTGCAGGGCCATCGCTTTGGTAAGGGTGCCGCCCGTGAGCTGGATGACCGATGAGACATTGGCCAGTGCCGCGGCAAAGCCGCGCACGATGGTGGGGCCGATTCCGCCTTCGCCGATCATATAGGCGTCGGCGCAACCCCGGATGATTTCCTGGCCGCCACCGAGCTGAGGGACGTGCATCAACAGAGGAAAGCTGGTCTTCTGCCGCAGCAGGCGCCACCCTTCCACGTCGGACAGTACAAGGGGATCCTCTATCATTCCGACCACGGGGGAGCCTTCCAACTCCTTGAGAATTCGCAGGACGGCGGCGAGCGGCCGGTTGTGATTGAAGTCGTAGTGCATCCTGAATCCGTGCGGCGCCACCTCCTCCACGGCTCGGGTCTGTTCAAAGACGTCGTAATAGGCGCAGGTATGGATCTTGAAGATCATATATCCCTGGTCAACCGCACGCACCACCTCTTTGGCCAGATCTTCCGGCGACGCCGGGCGGGTCCATGCCGCCACGGGCACCCGGTCACGTATCTTCTGGCCCATGAGTTTGTACGCGGGAATCTCCAGATGCTTGCCCATGGCGTCGTACAGCGCGCCCATCAGGCCGGAATTGAGATTGGCGTTAATAAAATCGAAGGGGTCACGGTCAACGAGGTGCGCCACGGTGGATCTCTCCGGCGCCTCGCAGCGCGCGTCGCCGTACCCGACGATGCCGTTGTCCGTTGTAATTTTGAATATGGTGCGATGGTTCAGGTTGATGAACCGCGCTTTCTGATCGGCGTTCCGGTCGGCGATTCTCGGATAGATGGGGATCATTTCGATGTCGGTGATTTTCATGATGAATTCCTTTAATAACGGGATAACGGGAAGATTACGGCCTGAAATCGCGGCAATGTCCGTATATCAGGGTTGTCGAACTCCGCTCGTCAGACCTTCACGGGCCACGTAATATCTACGCCGGGCAGTATCCTGCGCAAGAGGGATCTTAACTGGTCCGATCGCGAGTCTCTGGTGAGGACCTCTCCCCTCGGCCCCCTCTCCTGCGAGGAGAGGGGGAGTTGAAGGAAGTGTTGCGAAAACATTGGAGAAAGGAATCCACATATTATGGCTGTAAAGGTAGGACAGATGGCGCCCAACTTCGGGGTCTCGAGCTGGGTGCAGGGCGCCCCGACCAACTTCGACCGGGAGAGGGATCACATCGTGGTGCTGGAAGTCTTCCAGGTCAATTGTCCCGGATGCTTCATGTACGCCATTCCCGATGCGATACGCGTGTACAACAGGCACACGGACGACGGGGTGCGCGTCCTTGGACTGGCCACCGCCTTTGAGGACTTTGACAAAAACACGCTTGACAACCTCAGACTCCTGGCTGAAACCGGTCAGGTGATAGGGGAGACCGGGAGGGCACTTGCCATGAGCGGGCAGTTGCAGGAGGGAGACAGGCTGCCCTACAAGATCCCGTTTCCGCTCGGTATGGACAACCTTACGAGGACGTCCGGCGGACCCGGCCACGAAGCGATTATGGACGTGATATACGGCCAGATACCCGACTTCGACTCGCAGCCTGAGAATTACAGGGTGCAGATCACACAAAGGGTGAAGGACTATCTGAGGGCAAAGGAATATTCGGCCGAGACGTTTGAGAAGTTTAACCTGCGCGGAACACCGTCCACCATACTTGTCGACCGCAAGGGAGTCCTCAGGGACGTCTCTTTTGGCCGGACGGACCACCTTGAGGAGATGATCCAGGGGATCCTCGGCGAGGACTGAGTCACCGAGAGCGGATCTCAATCGCGGCTGCCAGGATCCCGCCCTTCATACTTCGACGGACCTTGTAATATCCACGCCGGGCAGTATTCGGCGCAAGAGGGTTTTTACGTGGCCGGCGGTGGATGAATCGATGTTGGCGCCGGGGTGCCGCACATAGCTGCTCCTGATCAGCCCGCGCAGTTTGAATATCTCCTTTCGGATCGCCACGCCCGGCTGCTGTTCGAAGACGATGAGCGGCAGATAGCGGCGATAAATGTCGTGCACGGCGTCGAAGTCGCTGATCCGTGCGGCCCGCACCATGGCGATCAGCACTTCGGGAAAAGCGAAGCCGGTCATGAAACCGTGGGCGCCGCGGGCCAGATCGAAACCGGCGTAGAGGGCGCCCAGGCCGGTGAGAACGGTTACCGAACGGTCCCCGATGCCATTCAAAATGGCCGTAATTCTGGGCGGGGCGGGTGTGGCCTCTTCCTTGATACACGCGACAAGCGGAATCTCGCGGATCAGACGGTGGATGAGGGAGACGGACATGTGGACCTGGGAAGAGGCGGGGTGGTCCTGTACGACCATGGGAATGGAGATGCCTTCCGCAACCTGGCTGAAGAACTCGAAGATGCGGTCTTCGTTGGGAACCGGTTCCCGCATGGGGGTGACCATCACGCCTGCCGCGCCCATGGATTCGGCCATCCGGCTGAGTTCCAGAGTCGCCCGCGTTCCGCCGTGGCTTGTTCCAACGATCACGGGGATGCGGCCGTCAAGGGCGTCCACGGCGGTCCCGATCAGACTTTTCCGCTCGTCGTCCAGCATCCGATTGGATTCACCCAGTACGCCGATCACCGTGATGCCGTCGACCCCGACGTCGGCCATGAAGCGTACCGTCCGGTCGAAGGATTCCAGGTCGAGATCGCCCCTGTCATCAAATGGGGTGACGAGGATGGGAAAGACGCCTTTAAATGTCACGGTCGCCATAATGGGACATTCGCCCTTTTGTCCGTCATCGTGGTATCCATTCGCAAGAAAGGTGCGGGCCGCGGAGAAAACAGGGATTCCCACCGGGCTCCGGAACGCCGGTGCCGATCGTCCGGCGGGGCTGACCGGTCTGATTCCCGAATGGTATGTTCGTGATATACGACACCCGGGGCGAGGCGTTTTTTTTGACCCGTATTCAAGCCTTCAATACGTGCAGGCCGCCGTCCTCCGAACAAACGGCGATTTCAGGAATGCCGTCTCCATCGACGTCCGCGGGGACAATATCCAGGATGGGGCCGCCGGTTTGAAAGCGGCCGATCTGGCGACCATCCGCATTGGCGAGGAGGCGCACGGTACCATCCTCGACGCCCGCCGCGACTTCGAGTCTTCCGTCGCCGTTGAAGTCGGCCGCGGCGATGCAGCGAACGACTTCGCCGAGGTCGGCGCGCCAGTGCAATGTCCTGCCGTCGCCCTTGACGACGTAGACGTTGAAACTCATGGACGATGCGACGATCTCATCCAGGCCGTCGCCATCCATGTCGGCCATCAGAACCTGGGTGACTTCGTCGCCCGTGTTGAATTGCGAGATAAGAGTCCCGTCGGCGTTGAGAAGGTGGACGTGGGTGTCCGCGCCGGCGAAGACGACTTCCTTCAGACCGTCGCCGTCGACGTCGCCCGCCGCGGCGCTATTGGCGCGGGGGCCCGTGGCCGGATGATAGGACCAGCGGATTTCGCCGTTCCCGTCGATGCAGTGCCAGCGGTGGTAGTCCGTTCCGGCGATAACCTCGTCCCGGCCGTCGCCATCCAGGTCGGCGGCGCAACCGGTGGACGAGGGGCGCACGGTCATCTGGCGCCAGAGTTCTTCTCCCTCGTGTGTGAAGGCGTGATAGCGCCACGATTCCACGGCGGCGATGATCTCGAGGTTGCCGTCGCCGTTGATGTCGCCGGTGAAAACCGACCGGACGACGGGATCCTGGAAGTAGAAGGGGATCTTGACGTCCCACTTCAACTCCCCCCTCGCGTCGAGGACGTACACACGGGTGTCTTCCGACCCGGCGATGATTTCCGGCAGGCCGTCGTTTTCCAGGTCTGCGGTCCACACGGAGCGCACGACGCCACCGGTGGGATAGCGCCAGAGAGAATGACCCTCTTTATATGCGTGGACGGACCGTGTGCGGCCGCCGGCGATGACCTCATCCTTACCGTCGCCGTCCAGATCCGCGGCCTGTACGGACAGCAAAGCGCTGTCTTCCCTGTGAGACCAGAGCGCGGGTAGATCCGGAATGCGGCGCCTCCTGCGCGAGGTCGGAAAGCGGGGCGTGATATGTGGTCTGGTCTTTTTGGCTGCGGCGCGGCGGAGTCCCGTGAGGGCCGGCGGGATCAGCGCGACGTCGTGCCTGCCGCCGGTCGCACGGAACGTGACGGCGCCGTTAGAGACGTCGGCGGCGATGGGCCTGCCGTCCAATTCGACCTCCGTCCTGCCTCCGGAGGACAGCGTGATCGTCGTCGGACCGGAGGTGACGAGAGTGCCCCGCGCCGCCGAGAGATCGTATTCGAAGGACACGGGGCGATCGCTCTTGAATGTAACGCCTTCCCAGGAAACTTCCGTGCCGTCGACAACGGCAATGGTACGGGGAGAAATCTGAAACTGGGCGGCCGCGACACTGGGGCCCGACGGCAGCGCCGTCGCCCTGTGGGTCTCGCCGACGCCGGCAAAGGCGGTTTCCGGTCCGCCATCGATGCGTACGGCGGTCTCGGCAACCTGCGTCATTCTGAACTTCAGGGGACTGCAATAGAGAAGGTTGAAAAAACGATAGGCCTCCCCTTTTTTGAGATGCACGTCAACGATCTGCTGAAGTACGCGTACGATGGGTTCGGCGTGAGTATAGCGATCCCAGTTCTTTCCGGTTTCCGGGTCGTCCTCGAGTTTGATCCGGGGACCCGTCAGGCCATGAATGAAGAATTGCTCGCCATTTTGTTCCACGGCCAGGCCGCCGTGGCGGGGTTGCACGTTGCCCAGCGTGTGCCAGACGGCGCGCAAGCTGTAGTCCGCTTCGTCCTGAGCTTCCATTTCATCGATAACGAGAAAATAGGCCCCACGACTCCACAGGATGTTCCGGCGCCAGTCCACGCCGCTGTACGATCGAAGCGTTGTCTGCGAGAATCCCGAATTCACGTTGGCGGAAAATTGTTCGAGTTCCGCAAAGGGCGGTATTTCGGCGGATTGCCCGTTTCTGAAAATGAGGACGCCGTTGTGAAATTTGGGCAGCGATTTGATGTAGTCGCAGTCAGCCAGCCAGATACGGTTGTTCTGGGTCAGGCGGCAGATCGAGTTGCCGTCGTAATGTTTGTGGCCGCCGTTCGAAAGGCCGTCGAGGAAGAGATATTGGTTCTGAGGGTCGAAACCATCCCGGAAGACGACCTTGTCGAAGGTCTTGTTCAAAGGCAGATGGTCGCCGCCGCTGTTGGAAGCGTAATAGAGCGAATCCACCGGAAAGACCTGGGCGCCCTCCATGTCCGCAGGTTCGACCGCATCGACGTCCCGGCTGTGTTCATATGGATGCGCGTTGGCGGCCATGGCTTTTTTCTTGTCGAGCATCCACTGGTAGCGGCCGTCGCCCGTCACGCAGACCATGGCTCGCAGGTAGGGTACTTCAGTCCACGTTCCGAACGGGGAGGCCGTGTCTCCGTTGGGCACGGCGCAGCCCAGGTTATCCGTGGTAAGGATGGCGTAATCGCCGGCGCGCTGCGCATTGCCGGTATCGAAGAACGTCATATCACCCGAACTGAGGGTGTAGCGCATTGCGTGGAAGTGCGTGCGCCACTGGTAGTGGCCGCAGTCCTCCAGGGGTTTGAACGCGTTGACCTGCACCCTGAAACATTTCTCAGCCAGTGCCAGCCATTTGTAAGCCTGCGCGGCTTTGTAGTACTTTTTGAAATAGACGCCGGCATAGTGCAGGCCCAGGGCGGCGTACGTGGCGTGATTGTGACGGACGTGCTCATTGTCGACGTTGCCGACGCGCGATACGCAGTCTGTGATGAACTCGAACAGGATGCGGGTAATCCGCAGGCGGTCTTCAGCGGAGATGACGGGGCTCTCTTCCACGAGATCCCATCCCGGCATGACGTACTGCAGCGCGAAGTCCGCGTCGAAACCCCACACGCTGCCATAATTGTCGGGATCGGACTTGACATGGTCGTACATCCGGTAGACCAGTCGTTTGTAAATCTCCGCGTACACGTTGTTTCCGGTGAGCCCGTAGTGCAGGCCCCGCTGCCCGATGCGGCCCCACAACCCGGTATGGCAGCCTCGTTTGAGGTCTTCTTCGGCTTCCGCCATCTCGGCCTCGAGGTCCGGTTCTTCGGGGATGCCTGCGTCGTGACGGGCATCCGGACCCCACTTTACATCGAACATGGGACCGAGAGTGAGCGTCGATTCCCCCTTGAGGCGCTCAAGTAAGAGACCTGTGGCGGTTTCGACTCCTGATATATCGCTGCCGAAAAGGCCAACGGCGTTTTTGCCGTTGCCCCAGGGATCGTGGATGGTGTGCAGAAGATGTCCGCCGTTTCCGGGGTAGTGGTCGTCGGCGGGGGTGTAGCTGTAGCCGTAAAGCCGGAATATCGCCCGGCTGGTGTTCAGGTTGCCCAGAAGGATGAGGTGCCTCCGGGGTGTCCTGGCGACCGCGGCGTGGTCGAGGATGGGAAGGTCGGCGCCGGAAAGGTCGTGGATTTTTTTCTGGACAGACTCGGCAAGGGCGGCGTACCGGTCATCCGACGGACGCACAATGGCGGCCATGGGGCGCCCGTCTTCCACCAGGTTGGTGTCCGGGTACCGCGGTTTGGGCTTCGTCAGATTCTTGAGGGACATCCTTCGCGACGGCATGGCGGGCTCCGGGGGCAAAAGTCGAACCGGGCAAGTTTCTCTCTACTGTTGCCCGATGAGTTGCTTCAGGAATGCGATTTCGTGTTCCGCGGTCTCGTAAGGCGGATGATGGCTGCCGTGTTCGATCGAAATATATCCGTCAAAGCCCTTGGATTGCAGGACACGGATGAACGCCGGAAAATCCACGTCGCCGGAGTCGAGAAACGTGAGCTGCGGCCAGTTTCCCACCCAGTTGTGGGCGTGCAGATGGACAACGTGTTCCCCGAGTTGCTCGGCAGTATGGAAGACGGATTCGCCGATGAGAGGAGTCTGGAGATTTACAGTGAGGTTCTGCATACCCACGTCTTCAAGCAGTCTCAGAGTGCTCGGACTGGTGTCCGTGAGGTTGGGCCCATGGTGGATAACCTGGTGGGTTTCCAATGGGAAGACGATGTTGTGGACGGCGCCCATTTCGCAGATTTTCCGCAAGCCCCTGACACAGGCGTCCCATTGCCGGGCGGTCGCGTCCGCGCTCCCCACGTTGCCGGTGTAGGTTCGTACAAAGGGACAGTCGAGTTCGACCGCGTAACCGATGAAGGTCTCGGCATCCCGGATGCTCTGATCCCAGGTTGCCTGGCTGGTGGTGAAGTCGAAGTAGGGGCAGATCTGCACGATCCGGAGGTCGTGTTCGGCCGTAACTGAACGGACCCATCCCAGATCCGCGTGGCAGAGGTACTGTTGCCAGAGTTCGATGCCGTCATAACCCAGTTCGGCGAGGTAGGGTATGGCCTTTTCCTGATCGGCCTGTGTATTGCCGAAAGCGTTTGTGCAGAATGAGGACTTCATGGCAATGAAAAGACCGAGAGTAAAACGCACCTGTCGTCGTATCGAGAAATATTCTGCCATCGGTTCAACAAATGCGTAAAATAGAAGCACTACAGGCAATGTCAAACGCAATTTGGATCGCGTTCATTCGAATTAAGGGAGGAATCTATGTCCGGACCCTTTGACTACGGGATCATCTACAACTGGGACGGGGCGCCGCACGGCTATACCGAGGTGCCGCAGTCGATGGAGGCGTTCCTGGAAAAAACTTACGCGCCCCTTGAGGAGACGCAGGTGGGGGCGCTGTTCTGGTGCATCGGCGAACACGCTGCTCGCTGGCCGGATTCCGCGCTGGAAATGTTGGGCGACGTTCATGAGAGAAGGTATGAGAACGTCTCGGCCTATACCCACACCGAAAACATCCGCCGGATGCTCGAGCGGGGGGAGGATCCGCAGGCCTCGCTGATCGAACGCGGCCGCGCCCTGGGCATGGACGTCTACGCATCCGTACGCATGAACGATAACCACTTCGACGGGGCGCAGGTGGAAGACCTGCCCGCGCTCCACCACACCGAGTTGACGCGGATGCGCCGGGAACATCCGGAGTGGGTACTCGGCGATCGGACGTCGGAGTGGTTCGCGCTTTCGTGGAATATGGCTGTGCCGGAAGTCCGAGAGCACCGGTATACCCATATCGAGGAGATCGTTACGAGGTACGACTGGGACGGCGTGGAACTGGACTGGCAGCGGCATGCGTTTCACCTTCCCGAGGACGAGGCCTACCGGCTGCGTTACGTGCTTACCGACCTCCAGCGACGGGTCCGGCAACTCACGGACGACCTGGCAAAGCGGCGCGGCCGGCCGTTCTATCTGGCGGCGCGCGTGGCGGGTTCACAGGAGATGTGCCGCCGCATCGGCTACGATATTCCGGTGTGGATCGAGGAGGGGCTGGTGGACATCCTGATTCTGGGAGGCGGCGCGGTAACCGACGCGTCTCCGGAGGTGGCCGCGTTTGTGGAGATGTGCCGGGACAGGGGGATCGCCGTCTATCCCGGATTCGACAGCGGGTTGCCCGACCCGTTCGTGGGCCCGGAAGAACTTGACGCCAAGGACAGAATGCGCACCCGTGCGATTGCCTCCCGCCACCATCGCGCCGGCGCCGACGGCATCTATGTGTTCAACTGGCACGCCAACCGGGACTCGAAGCGGGAGTTGCTCTCGCAGATCGGCTCGGTCCGGACGCTGCGCCGCACCGACAAGATCTACGCCGCCACACACCGGTTCATCCAGAAAAGGGGACCATGGCGCGGCGCCTACCGGATCGACCGGATCCTGGGCGAGGTGCCGGTGGCCCTCAAGAAAACCATGGCGGGCGAGATGCCGGTCATCACCCTGGACATTGCCGAGGACGTCGAGAAAGATAGTCCGTCGCACCTGGAACTCCGTGTCCGCCTCGACCAGTGGGTGGTTGGCGATCGGGTTCGGGTATGCTGGGACGGGCAAGAACTGAAGGACCCACAAATACGCTACTGCGTTATGGACAACACCAATCCTCCGGGCGGCGCCTTCCAGCCTCCACCGGGCATTCGCCGCATTTCCGACGTGAGCCGGGCGGCCTGGCTTTGCTTCCCGCTTCGCCCCTCGGAAATCGCCCGGGGGAAGCATGCCGTTGGGGTGGGACTGATTGAACGCCACCCCCAGTTGGCATGCGACCTCATCCTTACGGACGTGGAAGTGGTCGTTCGGTACTGACGCGAGATAATAACGTCGAACATGGGCACGATAGTCCAAACTGATAGGAGATGCCATGGCCACTATCGATCAATTGCAAGAGCGAGTTCGCGCTGAACTGCCGGAAGCCGGGGAAATCGCCGATGCTGCGCTGCGGGAGAAGGTCATCGAGGCGTGGGCGACCGCGCTGGCGGACAGCAGCTTCGAGTCGATTGCGGAGATCCGGCCATCCGGAAATCCCGATACGCCGCCACTGAAGAAGGGGACGCAGACCGACCACATCCGCGGGGTGACCCGCCTGGCGATACGGATGGCCGACGAACTCGCGGCGATGTTTCCTGATCTGAAAGTAAACCGGGATATCCTCATCGCGGGCGCCATTTGCCACGACGTGGGCAAACCCTGGGAATTCGACCCGGAAAACCAGGCGCGCTGGAAACGTGCGCCGGGTGCGGCAGGGTGGCCTTCCATCAGGCATCCGGCCTACGGGGTACACGTGTGTCTGAGCGTGGGATTGCCCGAAGAAGTGGCGCATATTGCAGGCGGACATTCGGGGGAAGGAGAACTGGTGGTTCGCAGCCTCGAAAACACCATCGTGAACGCCGCAGATTACGCCTTCTGGCGGGTGCTGCGGGCCGGGGGGCTGCTGGCGGAGGACTGACAGCCCGTCGAAAAAGTCCATCCGGGCTGCGGCCGGCTCGTGTCGCCGAATTACTGCGTTGCGCTCTCTCTTTCAAGTCTTCGCAGGGAATCGGATCAGTCCCCGGGGGATGTTGGATACGTGCCGTAACCGACAAGGATTTCCACGTCTTCGACCACGATCCCACCTTCGAAGCCGGGAGGCCTTTTTTGCAGGGATATTTCAAGCACATTGCGACCCTTCCGCGGGCGTACTCGTTCCATTTCGAATTCCAGCAGTTGCCCCGCGTACGGATCCCGGGATCGGATCGGAGCGCGGCGACAGGACCCGGTGTCCAGCCGGGTGCAGTTCAGGCGGACCTCGAGCCTGTCGGCCGAAACCAGATTGGTCACGCCGATCCGGAGGCGGATGCTGCGAATGCGCTCATTATCAGGGTCGTCGGCGATGGAGAAAGGGATCTGACGAAATTTTTCCGGGTCCGGTGAGGGGATCTCGAGGGGCAGCGAGGCGCCGTAGTCGTATTCCGATGCTTCGTCACAGCGGCGGCGCAGGAAGTAATGTTTGTCGGCTTCCCGCACCTGGTTGGAATCGCCAAGCTGCGTGAGGAGACTGCGCCCGGATTCATCCAGCGGCCAGGGAAGAAACCAGGTGTAGAGGCCGTCGACGCCGAGTTCCCAATAATTCGCGGCGGCCGCCCGCATCATGGCGGGGGTCGCGTTGTCGGCAGTTCGAAACCGCCGGCTTTCGTCGCTCCCATAGGGTTGAAGCATACCGTAAACCGAGACATCGTGGTCGTGGGCGGCCTGGACGATCCAGTCGATGGGCATGTTGGCGTCCAGGACGAAGTCAATGTAGAGCATGGGAACGACGAAGTCGACCAGCCCCTCCCGGAGCCAGGTTTGCACGTCCAGTCCGGTCTTGAGGTTCAGTTCTTCGGTGGGGTAGACGCGGGCGCCGATCTGGGCGCGGCCGCCCGGGCGGCCGCGGACCACTTCACTCGTTCTGCGAACGAAGTCGGTCATCACCGGCGTGCATTCGGACACGTCCTCCGTCTTCAACCAGAAGGGACTTCCGCCGGGGGCCGCGGAGAAGTCCAGTTCCACCCCTTCGACGGCGTATTCTGTGGCGAGTTCTTTCAGCACGGCGAATTGGTGGTCGCGCACTTCCGGGTGGGAAAAACCCCGCCCTCCGGTGTCGAGCGCGTGCTCCCGGGCCATGCCCCCATAGCCGCCCATGCGCAGGCTCGCGATGAAGTCCATGCCCTTTTCGTGGGCGCGGTCGACCAGGACGGCGAGAGGGTCGAGGCCGCGGGCGATGAGACCTTGCATATTCTCCCAGGCGCGCCACTCATGGACATGTTGGAATGGACGCCGATCGTCACCGAACATCAGGCCGATCCTGGAGGGATAAAAGAGACCGTCCGCACGGGAGACGCCGTAGACGAATGTGTCCACGGCCGTGCCGGCGACTTCGTCGATAGGCACATGTGCGTCTTCCAGACGCATCGGCGGTTCAAAGACGAAGAGGTAGTAGTGGCGGGCGTCGTTGAAGTAGATGGTGCGGCGCTTTCTCATCACTGGCACTTCCTGTAAGACCCGGTGGTGTCTATCCGGGTGGGAAAGGGTGTAATCCGGTCCGGTTACTCCCCCGAAGGTTCGGACGGGCCCAGATCCGGATCATCGATCCGGTGGAAGCTCCTGCCCATGAGGTACTTGATCTCGAGTTCCACGTCGCGGATATAGATTTGCGCCGTAACGTCAGGGTCCCGTTCGAGCAGGCTGACTTCAAGGGCATTGAGACCTTCCCTGGGCCAGAGGGCACGGTCCGGCCGGAAGACGAACCAGTAGCCGGAGCCGGTCCGGTAGCGCGGGGCGCTCATCCGGTACATCTCGTTGATCCTGCGCAGTTGTCCGTCCGGAAGGTCTTTGCCGTTGAGACTGAAGCGGAACCGGTCGCGTTCCGTGGTGTTCATGATCCTTACGCGCAGAACCACGTCGTACACCCGTCCGTTCTCGTGCCAGCGGGGGAGGTCGTCGCTGATCCTGAATGCCACGCGTGTCGGTTCGCCCACGGTCAGCGCAGCGGGCAGGCGCATGGCAACGCCGGATTCGGTAACGGGTCTGGGGTACCGGTCGGTCTCGGTAGGAACATAGTAGTGCTTGTCCCTCGGGGCCATAACGTCCGGGTGCGGAAGTTCCCGCAGCTTCTCGTAGAAGGATGCCTGGTAGGGCCAGTTGCCGAACCAGTGGGCCAGGTAGAGGCCGTCGACTCCATGGGTCCAGTAGTTGCACGCTGCCGCCCGGATCATTTCGATGGTGGCTTCGGCCAGTCGGTCGGAATCCACGTGGCTGTGCAGAGCGGCGTGGACCCTGCAGCCGGTGCCTCTGGCCGCTTCGACGAGTGGGCGGAAGTCGACGGTCGAGTCGAGAAGCTCCGGGGTGGAGAATGTCTGTCCGATGAGTACGTCCACGATTCCCCGCCGGAGCCATTCCCGCACGTCCATGCCCACCTCCAGACAACCCTCGATGCTGGCCGGAATGCGTACGGCAAGTTCGCGTTCGCGGCCGCTGTTCTTCACGGCACGGTGGACCCGGCCGATCCATTCGGTCAGGATCTCGCAGCCTTCTTCGACCGCATCCGGGTGGAAATAATACGGCGTGTAGTTGAGTTGCAGTTCGAAGCCGTCGACGGGGTAGACGCTCAGGGCTTCCTCGATAACGGCGAACCGTTCGTCTCGTACCTCCCGGTGACTGAAGTCAAGGCAGGTGAGGCCGGGAAAATCAGCCTCGAGGTCTCCACGGGCGCCGATTTCGAGGTGTGCGTTTTCAAACCGGAAATCGGAGCACCGGACATCCTCGTCGGGGTCCCCGCGCCCCTGCTGAACCAGAAGGGTGGGGTAGACGAGCAAGCCCTTGTCGCGAGCCCGGTCGCAGATAAGGCGCAGAGGATCGTGGCCTTCCCGGATGAGACGCATCGCGTTGCGGCTGGCTCTGTCGAAAATGAGGTGGGACCATTTTTTCACGTTGTGGCCCCAGATTTCGCCGACTTTCGTGTCGTGGAGGAAAGTGCGGCCGTCACCCAGACAGAACATGATTGCCTCCACGGGAGTGCCCGCCAGTTCGTCCACGCCGGCTTCGAATTCCTCCTTCTGAATGGGGGGCTCGTACATATAAATCAGGGGATGACGGCCATCGTGGTAAAACATCATGCGTGGTTTTGGCATCTGGCGTTCCTCAAATGTGTTCTGTCCCGGAGTTGGTTTGCCGAGTTTCGGCCGACCGGGAGCAGCGAAAACAGCTCTCAGCTATCAGAAAAAGCAGCTGTAAGCTATCAGCCATTAGCCGTCAGCTTGAATCAAAACCCAATCATCTCACGTCGGCGCGGTGACCTCTACCCCCGGCCCCCTCAGGCGGAGCCATCAGCTATAAGCCGTAAGCTGTCAGCTAAAACCGGTTAGCGATAGGGCCAGGCGATATCAATTCGCCGATGCCAACGCCATCACGTGGGCAACGACGTCGCGGGACCTCTCCCCCCGGCCCCCTCTCCTAAAGGAAAGGGGGAGGGTGTCGCGCCTCCTCGCGCATTTGGCCGTTGACGCGTCCGGTTGTGGTGTGGGGGGTTTTTCCGTGTCATTCCGTCCATCGCCGTGAGCTCGACAGTCTTGGCAGGCTAGTCCTTAAACAAGCGTGACCAGTGAAATTTTTCTGGTCCAAGAGACCGGAAAGGCCTACCGTTGTTGGAGATAGATGGATTGTGCTAGAAATCATCACGCCAACGCAGGAGACCTTTCCGGTGAAAAGAATATCGGTTGATGACAGCCGCAGGAACCGTGCTCGTCGCAAACGCAAAGTGGCCGCCCGCCACGGTCGAGCGGGGCATTGGCAGGCCCAGCGCCGGCCCATGTTCAGTCCTGGCAAAGTGCACTACGAGGTAGGCGCCTACACCGACGCGATGAGTTACGGAGGCATCGGCGCCGTGCATCGCCTGGTCACCAAGCTGGGTCTGCCCAAGCGCATCGACGCGTCACTGTCCTTGTTGAAGGTGCATCTGCCCTATCATGAGTCGGACCACGTACTAAACATCACATACAACGTGTTATGCGGCGGCACGCGCTTGGAGGATATCGAGCGTTTGCGAAGTGACGGGGCCTACATGAATGCCCTGGGCGCCAAGTTGATTCCCGATCCGACCACGGCGGGTGACTTTTGCCGACGCTTCTCGGAACGGGACATCGTCGAACTGATGGCGTGCATCAACGCGGTGCGATCCTCCTTGTGGGCATCGCGTGGCCGCAAATTGCTTGGTGACATCACCTATATCGATGTGGACGGCACAAACGTGCCCACGTATGGCAAGCGCAAGAGGGGTATGGACATCTCTTACCAGGGCATCTGGGGCTACCATCCGCTGGTGATCTCACTTTCCAACACGAAGGAAGTGCTCTTCCTGGTCAACCGACCGGGGAATGTGCCCAGCCACACCGGTGCGGCACAGTGGATCGACGCGGCCATCGACCTGGTGCAGCCCCACGCCAAGCGCATCTGTGTGCGTGGCGACACCGACTTTTTCTTGACTCGACATCTTGATCGCTGGGCCAAAAGCGTCGACTTCATCTTCGGGATGGACGCCAACGCGGCGATGCGTTCCCGTGCCGAGGCCCTCGACGAGGCACAATGGCAGCCCCTGCAACGCAAACCCCGTTATCACACCGTGACCGACCAGAAGCGGAAGCGCAATCAGCCCCACGAGAAACAGCGCATCGTCCACAAGCGGGCCTACGCCAACCTGGTGCTGAACCACGAACACGTGGCCGAGTTCAACTACCAACCCACGCGCTGTAAACGTGGGTATCGCGTCGTGGTCCTGCGCAAGAACATCAGCAAAATGAAGGGCGACCTTGTCCTGTTCGACGAATGCCGTTATTTCTTCTATATCACGACACGCACGGACGTGACCCCCCAAGAGATCGTCGCCTGCGCCAACCAACGCTGCGATCAGGAGAACGTCATCGAGCAACTCAAAAACGGCGTCAACGCCTTGCGCGTGCCCCTGTATGACCTGGTCAGCAACTGGGCCTATATGGTCATCGCCGCCCTGGCCTGGAACCTCAAATCCTGGTTTGCCATGATGATGCACAGACACCGTGATCGACAGCAGTACGTCTGCATGGAATTCCGGCGCTTCATCCACAGCATTATCTTGATTCCCTGCCACGTCATCCAACGCGCGCGCACCACCACGTTACGGCTCATCGGCTATCAACCCACCCTCGATCGCCTCTTCAGCACCTGGCGTATCATTGAACGCACCGGATTTGGATAACACCAATGCAGCACCACCGATGACACACAAACGCGGCGCCATCCCCACACCCCTCAACGGACCGGTGTGTCCACCACGCGTCTCAACGCCACTTCGGATACTCAATTTACCATAGCGACCACGACAAACACGGCCCTAAAAACCATCCAAAACGCCAATTCCATATAAATCGACACCAACGCCTCAACACAAACACAAATCACTGTGGCGCACACGATACTCGCTTATTTTAGGACTAGGCCAGTCCCGCCAGTCCCGCCCGTCTCAACGCAGCCACATTTTCAACCACCTTACCATCCCGAAACGCGGACGATCCCGCCACCAACACTTCCGCCCCCGCGGCGACTGCCTGCCCCGCGTTTTCCAACCCGATTCCCCCGTCGATTTCTATCTCCGTATGCACGCCCTGACGCACGACCTCGGCCCTCAATCTGCGAACCTTTTCCAGAGACTCCGGCATGAATGCCTGGCCGCCGAATCCAGGCTCCACTGACATCACAAGCGCAAGATCCAGCGACGACAGCAGGGGAAACAACGCCTCCACCGGTGTTGCCGGCTTCACCGTGGCGCCCGCCCGCATTCCCATTGTCCCGATTTCACGAAGCAGTGCGGGCAGATCCGCGTTAACCTCGACATGTACCGTACAGATGTCGGCCCCGCTATCCGCGAAATCCCTCAGGTACCTGCCCGGATCGTTAATCATAAGATGCACATCCAGTATCAACGCCGTCGTTTTACGAATGGCTTTCACAACCATCGGACCGAACGTAATATTCGGCACGAAATGACCGTCCATCACATCCAGATGAATATACTCCGCGCCGGCTGCTTCCACCGCCCGAATCTCGCGTTCCAGCGCGACAAAATCCGCTGCCAGGAAAGACGGAGCGATTTTAATCATAAAAAAACCTCCAATTTTCAGCTTCGGGAACTCGGGAGGAGGGCGGGGGGTTGAACGCGGATACCAATGTGCGACGATGACCAACCGTTACAATTTGCTCACCACCAGCCGCACACGCGTCCCCTGCTTCACCTCTTCCCCGGATCCGGGCACATGCCGGATCACAACGTTCAATAGATGCTGGGTGCTGAATTCGTAGCGGATATCCCGCACCTGAAGCCCGGCCTCCTCCAACTCCGCCCGGGCTGTCTCAAGCGTCTTGCCGATCAGATTCGGCACCGGGACCATCTCTCCCGGAGGCCCGTTACTTATCGTTACCGATATGGGTGTTCCAACCTGTACCCGTTGTCCCGGCAGGGGATCCTGGCAGATTATCAATCCTTCCTTGACGATTGGAGACGCATCCTCCAGAGTATCTCCCATGGCCAGGCCGGACTGTGCAATCCACAACTGCGCCTGGCGAAGGGACTTCTCCCGAAGGTCCGGCACCTCGTACAGGCGTGTCCCTCGACTTGGCACCGCATACACCGTCCGGTTAATTTTCACATGCGAATAGGCGGGCGGGTTCTGTTGTACCAGCCTGCCTTCGGCAATCGAAGCCTCCCACCGGGGCTGCTGAAGCTTCAACCTGAGGCCCCTTTGAGACAGCGCCCGGCTGGCATCTTCGGGTGTGAGATCGACGATATCGGGTACTTCAACCCGTTGGCCTGCCCTTACCAGACGAGGCATGATGAATCGATCGAGCAGGATCAGCGCCACGGTGCCGGTGAGCACCGCGCAGCCCGCGAATAGCGCCGCTTCTCGCAGAATCCTTTTGGCCATCCTTCCGGTATCCCATCTTTTTCAGAGTGAACAGCCGCACCCGTCGCGTGGGGATTGAACCCTCCGGCCAGTGTCCGAATGAAAAATAGGACAACATCCCCCCGGTGTCAAGATCACACCCTCCTTCAACGTCCCAGCGTCAAGGAAACCCGGTGTGACAACCCCAACACCGTGTGGTACAGGGTCGCGTAGTCGATCTGGAAGCCTCTGTGGATCACACCGGCCCCCATCGACAATCGCTCGGCCCGACCCCCGGCTCCCAGCCGCAGCATGACCCGGCGGGCGAGGCTGTATTCCATACCCGCGCTCACCCCGGTTGGCCGGCCGCCCTCCTTGCGAACATCCAGGAGCAATGCCAGATTCGGCACGACCTCAAACCCCACGCCCGCCATACCACCCTGTCCCAGCACGTCCACCGACTGCCCGCCGGCATTCCAGGCCGCAAGCCCCAGTGTTACCTTTCGCCTGAGTACTATCCTCGCGCCCAGGTCGAATGCCGTCCACGCACGTTTCGCGCCACCCGCGATTGACAAACGCATGTGTCGAATCCTCAGCCCGAGACCCAGCCGGGATGCGACCCGAAGGCCCAATGTAACCCCGGCTGTCCGCTCCCGATACAAGCTGAACCCGTACTCCTGGTAACCCACGCCAATCGCAGCCCTGCCCGTAGACGCGACCGTCCCGATCGCATGGGCATCCAACACGGCCATGCCGAACGGGCGCTCATATCCGCCCGTAAAGCTGATCCCCTCGCCCCACGCTACCGCTCCCGCGTTCCAGAAGACGCCGTCAACGCCTGCCGCCCAACCCACGAATGTGTCGCCCAACCCGCCGGACCGGGCGCCAACCGCCTGAAACTCGAACGCCGCGTCAGCTTGAACAGGGTCCACGGAAACACACACAAGCCCACTACACGCCGCGAACCCCATCCGCACCCCGAGGAGGCCGCACCACGCCAAATAGCGAAGCCAGGGACTCAGCCGGCACCCGTGTCTTTCTGCAACGCGTGAGTGTCGCTCTTCGGGGCTATCATCGTTCCACCGCGCCGCGCATTCTTGCGATAATTTCACCTTATCGTCCCTCATCTGCTGGATATTCGGTAGGATACGAGACCCAATCCGCGCCTGCCAGATGGAAAACGCCGTGGAAGCGCTTCATTCGAGCGGCTGGAACCGCCAGCATGTCGCGCGACGGTGCTTAAGCCCTTCATTTTCTCCGGAAACGGGCCCGTTGCCGCTCCTTCACTGTCGCTTCTTGTCCGGGTTCTTGACGCAACCCCCGTACCCTGGTTTTCCCGTATTCACTCGTAGTTTACGATCTTATTTATTATCATAATCTTATTACGATATCTTCCCGGGCCGTCTCAAACTCCAGATCGAGAAAACGCCATGCCGTATGGTACAGTTCACCTTCGAGTTGACGCCCGGAACAGGACAAAAAAAAGCCCGTCGGCAAAAAACCCACGGGCAAGATTGGAATAGACCGAACCGCACTGTGACGTTATATTTCTCACATAACCGGAACGACGACGGCGCCTGCTCCACACACACGGTAAATGGGCGTCCGGTTACAGGATTGGAAGTTCCTCAGTTCGCACAGGAGGCTGCGTGTCTCTTCCAGCTCCGATACGGAAACTCACGTCAGTTAATCACGGTTGGACCTATCACAACCATATCCAGCCTGAAGCGGAAGGGGAAACCGTTCTTCATTTCTATCTCCGGCGCTATCCCCATTCCTCCCGGGAAGCGTGGCGGGAACGGATCCTGGCCGGCGAAGTTCGGTTGAATGGCAACCCAACCACGCCCGAAACCCTGCTTGCCTCGGGACAGCGGCTCCAATACCACCGAAGACCATGGCGGGAACCGGACGCTCCCATTTCGTTCGCGCTACTCTACGAGGACGCCCACCTTATTGCCGTAGCCAAACCCGCCGGCCTCCCCGTGTTGCCCGGCGGCCAACATCTCCGGAACACCCTGCTCGCCCGAATCCGCGAACACTACCCGGAAACCCCGGGCCCCGCGCCCCTGCATCGCCTGGGGCGGGGAACCTCGGGCATCGTTCTGTTCGCCCGTTCCGAATCGGCAAAACGAACCCTCTCGGAGGATTTCCGAAACCGACGGATACGCAAGATCTACCGCGCACTCGTCGCCGGCACGGACATGCCCGATCGGTTTGCGGTGGATGTACCCATCGGTCGGATTCCCTATTCCCCGACCAGGTACCTGTACGCGGCAACGAGCGCGGGAAAACCGGCCAGGACGGAATGCCGGGTACTCAACCGCGATCCCGATAACAATCGGAGTCTGATCCGTGTCAATCTCGTCACCGGCCGCGCCCATCAGATCCGGATTCACCTTGCTGCCGCCGGACATCCCCTGATTGACGATCCCCTGTATCGTGCCGGTGGCCTGCCCGTCGTTACACCCGCTGGAGATCGTGCTCCGCTCCCCGGTGACGCAGGATACCACCTTCACGCGCATCAACTCCACTTTACCCACCCGGCCACACGTCGCAATGTAGACCTCACGTGCCCGCCGCCTCCAATCCTCCGCACACCGGAAGAGATTGCCGAAATTCGGCCAGCGAGTCGCCCGGCTCGCAAGGCGCCTGAGTGAGTCGACCTGCGGAAGGTCGGAGAGCGAGAAGGCACTTCGACAAGCAGGCTTCGACAGGCGCGCTTTGACAAGCTCAGTGCGAGCAACGCGGCGGGACGGGATGAATCGGCGGAAGTATGGTGACATATTTCCGGGAAAGGTCGCTAGTCCCTGATTCTGGTCGTCTTATCCGTAAGCGCCTGCTCGATGTGTCTTCCGGTGAAACCCACGGCTTTTCGCAGATCGGCGCCGCGCAGGTCTGTATTCTGAAAGTTGGCCTTATAGAGGTCGGTGTTTTCCATTCGGGCCTTGATGAGGCTCGCGCACCGGAGGTCGGCCTGTACCAGGTCGGCATTCTGCAGCCTGGCGCTCTGCAGATCGGCCTTCCTGAAGTCAACCCCCAGAAGGTTGGCACCCTGGAGGTTGGCGCCTCTCAAATTGGCGCCGCGGAGGTCGGCGTTGAGAAGATTGGCGTCCTGAAGGCGCGCCTTTCGCAGATCGGCTCCGTAAAGCGTGGCATCGCGAAGGTTGGCTCCCCGCAGTGTGGCATCCCGCAGCCGGGCACCGGAAAGATCGGCATTCGTTAGATCGGCGAGTTCCAGGTCTGAGGGCGCAAGATCGACGTTTTTGAGATTTGCGCCCCGGAATAACGCTCGCTGGAGGCGGGCGCCGGAGAAATTGGCGTCTTGAAGGTTTGCATCCCGAAAGTTGGCTTCGTAGAGCCTGGCGCGCTGCAGATTGGCGCCATGCAGGTCCGCGTTCTGGAAGCGCACGCCGCTGAGGGTGGCTTCGCTCAGGTCGGCGTATTCGAGTCTGGCATCCTGGAGTTCAGCCCGATTCAGGTTCACGCCGGACAATTCAGCCCGTTCTCCGGTTGTTCCTCCGGAATCGATCCACGCGCGGTGTCGGTCGATGACAAGCCGCAGTTCAGAGGGCGACATTGACATTTGGAATACCCGTCTGGTCTGAAAACAAGCCGTCAGCCGTCACACCGAGGTAAGAAGTGAGACGGAAGACGTTAGACGTGAGAAATAGCAAAGCGCGAAACACTATCGGGTGTGGGGTGGCCTGCTTCCCTATCACCTCTACCTTCACACTTCTGGCGTCTCGCTCTTGTCCGGGTGCGGTCCTCCAACTTCTTACGTCTACAGTCTCACCGTTTCCTGGAATTCACACCTGTTACGCGGTGTGAATTCCAGATTCCGTAATAATCAGGTCCATTGGGATATCGCGAGGGCCTGTCGGCAGACGATCGAAGAGTTGGAAGTCGTATGCCAGGCCGACTTTGGTAGCGGGGGTCAGCGAAAGGAAACGGTCGTAGTAGCCGGCGCCGAAGCCGATGCGGTTTCCAGTGCGGTCAAAGGCCAGACCGGGAACGAGAACGATGTCGAAGGTGTCCGGTGGAACCTCGACCCCCGCCTCGCCGGACGGCTCCAGCAGGCCGAAGCCCGACGGCTTCAATTCAGCCAGGCCGCGAATTTCCCGGTGGACCAGCACGTGGCTCGGCTTTGCTACAGGCACCGCAACCCGCTTGCCGCTATCCAGGGCAAAATCGATGAGGGTATGCGTATCGACTTCGTTCCTGACAGAGACGTAGCTCGCCAGGCATCCGGCGCGGCGGTAGACGTCCTGGCCGGTGAGGCGCGCGACGATGTGTTCGCTCCTGGTGCGGACTTCCCCCGGTAACAGTTCCGACCGTCGGTTCTTCATGGTATTTCGAATTTGATTTTTGGAAGGCATCAGTGTCGTTCCGCCTCAACGCCTGTCTGCGCCGTCGGGATTCATAACTATACCTCGAGTGTGGCGGGTTGTCAAGACAGGAGCGCGCCAGCGGACCGGTATTGCCGGTCGGGACCGGCGTGGCCGGACGGAAAAGTTCGCTTGACTTTGACTGTGTGGACTTTTAAATTTACAAATGCCGATTTTTAAGGTAATAACGGCAAATCCTGAGAGGGAATCTTGGATCGCCACGATGTGGAAATTCAGAATGAACTGAAGGCAGACGGCAACCTCCCGGGGCATGTTGCCATAATAATGGACGGGAATGGCCGCTGGGCGCAAAAGCATGGGCTGGGCAGAACCCAGGGACACCGTTCAGGGCGAAATGTCGTGCGCGACGTCGTGCGGGCTTGTGGCGAACTGGGAATCGATATTCTCACTCTGTTTACGTTCGGGACGGATAATTGGCGGCGCCCCTGGCGGGAAATTCTTGCTTTAATGCAATTGTTGCGCGACGCTTCGGTTGAAGAACTGGAGGAACTCCAGGAAAACAAGGTGCGCCTTATCGCTACCGGCGATACGAACCGTCTGGCCAGGCAAACGCGGCGGGCGTTGAGGTCTGCCATGCGCAGGACGGCTGGAAATTCCGGGTTGACGTTGAATCTGGCGTTGAGTTACGATGGCCGTAACGACATTCTTCACGCCGTCAGAGGGATTGCCGCCGAGGTGCAGCAGGGAAAGATCAGCAGCGATGGAATCGACGAGAAGCTGTTTTCGAAGATGCTATACACTGTTGACCTTCCGGACCCCGATCTACTGATCCGCACCAGTGGTGAGTTTCGTCTGAGTAATTTTATGCTGTGGCAATGTGCTTACACGGAGTTCTGGTTCACGCCGGTCTTGTGGCCCGATTTCAGGCGCGAGCATCTATACGAAGCCATTCGGGCGTATCAGTCCAGAGAGCGGCGTTTCGGAAAGACCAGCGCGCAGGTCCGTTCTACGGCGGTTGGCGCCGGGAACGGGGTTGCGAAGCGGATGGGCGCGGCGACGGGATAGAAACTCACGCATCGGGTTTCACTCGAATTCTCGCTTCCGTCATGCAGGGGTGGTTTTGGCGGTACAATCGAATCTGTTTCACCGGATCTTAGCGGCGGCGGTCTTTGGGCCGCTTTTTCTGGTTCTGTTTTGGTTTGGTGGAATTCCGCTCCTCATTGGCGTGTGCCTGGTGGCTGCGGGTGGGACGTGGGAGTACTGCCAGATGCAGAAAAAGCGAGGGCTGCATCCCTGGACGGGAGTCGGGGTTGCGGCCTCTTCGGTTTGGTGCCTGTGGTTGAACGGGTTCGGAGAGCGATTCTGGCTGATTCCAGCCACAGTGATTCTGCTTGTTCTGCTAACCCTGGCGCTGGGACAACGGGAGGGTCGATTCCGGCTGGCTGACGCCGAGGCGACCTTTGTCGGTACGTGTTATATCGGGTTGCTGTCCGCTTTTGCGCTGCTGGTACGGAACTATTCCGGATTTGAGACGGCTGAAGCCGGCGCCGCGTGGTTTGCCATTGTGGTACTCCTGGGAATCTGGGGCACGGATATCCTCGCCTATTTTGCGGGGCGTCTTTGGGGTAAACGACATCCTTTCCCGCTGATCAGTCCGGGTAAGACGGGCGCGGGTTTCGCGGGCGGAATCGTCGGGGCGATGGCGGTAATGTCCACCGGGGGCCACATCTTGAAGTTATACACGCTTCCAGCGGGTATCGCGCTGGGGATCGTGGTGGGCGTTAGCGCTCTATGGGGAGACCTGGTCGAATCGATGATCAAACGGAACGCGGGGGTCAAAGATGCTTCCGCCCTGATTCCCGGGCACGGCGGCGTGCTGGACCGATTCGACAGTTTTCTATTTGTGTACCCTGTGGTTTATCTTTACCTACGCGTGTTTCATTAGACGTTCGGGCATACCGGAAACCTGCATTTACATTCACCCGTTGACTTGAACTGGATCTGTGTATGAAGCGAGTTGCGCTGCTTGGGTCCACGGGATCTATCGGCACCAGTACGCTGGACGTACTGGCCGGTCTGCCTGAACGATTCGAAGTGGAATGCCTCAGCGCCGGACGCAATATCGACCTGCTCTGCGAGCAGGTGACGCGTTTCCGGCCGAAACGGGTCTGCGTGGGCGAAGAGAACGCGAAAGACGCAGGCGAAAGGCGTGAGTTGCAGGGTGTTGAGGTGTTACACGGTTCTGACGGACTCCTCGCGTTGGCGACGGATTCGGAAGTGGATCTGGTAATCAACGGGCTGGTGGCGGGGGTAGGACTGCGGCCAACCCTGGCGGCGGTCGAGGCAGGCAAGGACGTCGCCATCGCAAATAAGGAAACACTGGTCGTAGCGGGGCATCTGGTAACAGATCTCGCGGCGCGGAACGGCGTGCGGTTGATTCCGCTGGATAGCGAACTGACACCTTTGTGGCAGAGCCTGCAGGAAGTCCCGCAGCAGCAGGTGACGCGCATCGTGCTTTCCGCCTCCGGAGGTCCGTTTTTCAAGATGTCATTGGACGAGATGGCCCGTGCGACACCCGACGAGGCCCTCCGTCATCCGACGTGGCGGATGGGACCGAAGATCACCATCGATTCCGCTACCTTGATGAACAAGGGTTTCGAGGTGATCGAGTCCCACTGGTTTCTAGGGCTCGACATCGAACAGATCGATGTCGTGATTCACCGGCAGTCGATCGTGCATTGTCTTGTGGAGTTCCTGGATGGAAGCCTGACCGCGCATTTGAGCCGGCCCGATATGCGACTGCCTATTCAGCAGGCGTTGACCCATCCGGACCGGCTGCCGACAGCCGTTCCTTCGCTGGACCTGGTGGCTACGGGTTCGTTGAGTTTCGATGCGCCGGACCTGGAGCGATTTCCGTGCCTTGCGCTGGCATATGAAGTGGGCCGTGCGGGTGGTACGGCGGCGGCGGTACTGAATGCAGCCAACGAGATTGGTGTCTATTCCTTTCTGGAAGGGCGCATCGGGTTTCTGGATGTACCGGACGTCGTACGCCGGACCCTCGATGCGCATATCAACGCATCAGGCTCGAATCTCGATGCGGTGTTTGAAGCGGACCGCTGGGGGCGAGAGAAGGCAAGGGAGTTTGCCGCACGCCTGGAAACCTAGTGTCCCGTCCCGGAACACAAGTTCGAAACAATCCCGAAACCTCCGCGCCAGGACCGGAAAGCCGAATGGATATACCTCGCGTGCCTTTTCGTACGCGGGAATCCCTCCGACTCGTCCGGCCCGAATTGCGGGGATTCCCTACAGGAGCTGAGCGCTTTGGAATTTCTGGAAACCATCTTTTATTTCATTCTCGTATTGGGTGTACTGGTTTTCGTACACGAATTCGGTCATTTCGCTGTGGCCAAAAAGTCGGGTATTCGCGTGGAGCAGTTCTCTCTGGGATTTCCGCCCAAGGCGTTCGGGATAACGGTTGGCGAGACCGAGTATTGCATTTCCTGGCTGCCCATCGGAGGATACGTGAAGGTGGCGGGAATGTCGGACTTTGGCAGTGCGGAAGTCAAGCGACAGCCGTGGGAATTTCAGTCGAAGCCCAGGGGAATTCAGATGGCGGTAATGGTCGCAGGGCCCATTATGAATTTCCTGCTTGGTTTCATGCTCATTCTGGGGCTGCGTCTCGCGCTGGGTGACTATGTTCTGCAGACGACTAAGGTAGGCCGGATCGAGGCTACGTCTCCGTTTTACGGGGCGGGTTTGCGCACGGATGACCGCATCCTCTCGGTTAACGGGACCCCGGTGGAAAACTGGGGCGGGCTGATCGAAACATACAACGCGGGTGGCGCCGGGGACGTTGCCTTGGAAGTGGCTCGCGGCGAGGACATGGTGTCCCTTGTGGCGACACGCGATCCCGGACAGAAGTTGGGTTTCGATCCTTTCCTGCCTCCGACTGCCGGGTCGGTGATGCCCGGGTACCCGGCTGCCAAAGGGGGGATGGAGCCCGGAGACCGTGTGCTATCGATCGCCGGTGAATCCGTGAGTGGATGGGACGAGATGAGAACGAAGATTTCCGCGAGGCCGGGGCAGGAGACCGAGGTCCGGTGGTTGCGCGGCGAAGAGGAGATGTCGGCGCGACTCGTGCCTCGGCCCCAGCGAGGTGAGGGGCGAACCATCGGTGTGATTGGCATCGGCCCGTCCTATGAGCCCAGCGCTCGGGTGCCGGTGACGCTTATCACCGCCATCGAGCACAGTGGGCGGGACCTTGTGGGTTATACCACGCTCATTTTCGTGCTCATCAAGCGCCTGGTCCTTGGCGAGATATCGGGAGGCATGATCGCGGGCCCGGTAGGAATCGCTCAGATGGCGGGGAGCAAGGCGCGGGAAGGATTGGAAGCGTTACTCGATTTTATGGCCATGCTGAGTATAAACCTCGCCGTCCTGAACCTGTTACCTATCCCAGCGCTGGACGGGGGCCATCTGATGATCCTGAGCGTAGAAGCCATTTCACGACGTTCGCTTTCCGCGCGGCAGAAAGAGCGGCTCCAACAAGTCGGGTTTGTATTCCTGCTGGGTCTTATGGTGTATGTGACCTTTGGTGACATTGGCCGGATCTGGGGGTTGTTTTACTGATCCCGACGAAGCTGTTTCAGCATGGCCGAAAAAATGAAGGCGGGTTCGAAAACCCGCCTTCATTTTTTTTTGTTAACGTGACGTTTGCCAATGATGTTCCTCTTCGTGGTGTTCTTCCAACGTACGAAAACGCTATCGGCTTCGAGGGTTTCCATAATTCTCCCTGTCAGAACCTCCAACGCTTCGGGGTTCGCCTTCCAGGTTGCGATTAGGCGTTCGAGGTCTTTCTCGGTGAACTGAAGTCCTCGCAGCACGGCTTTTCGCTTGATGGCCAGACTGTCGGGATGTTCCGCGTAGCGATGATGCAGGCGAATAACTTCGAGAACAACCTGTGCCAGTTGTGGTTCGGTGAGTTCGGATCCATTCCGGGCCGTGCAGGCCAGCAGGCCGGAAAACAGGAGAGCGAAGAGTATCGGTTTCATTGTCGAAAAGATATCCGGTCACGACGAAAGGGTCAAGGCAAAACAGCCCGAGACGAAATTCCGGGAGGGCAAACGGGATAACCAGAGCCCAATCCGTCTCGTTCGCCGTGCCGTAAGAAACGGCCCGAGACAAAGGGCGCCCCTGCACAATATCTGGTATTTTTTTCGCAAGTTCGCCTCGATACCCACCACATTTCCCCTTGGGAACTCGTTGCGTCATGTATGTGCACACATGGTCACGGGGTTGTTTTTTTTAAAGATACAGCGAAAAATCGGTTAGAAATTCCTTGACTTTTGTATGGCCAAGTCCTAATATGGTGGTGGAAAGTGGTGGAAAGTGGTGAATCGGGGAGGGTCTGACAGATTGCGAAGATATCGCTCGGTAGGACGAGCCCCGACCAGTTAGTCGGGGCTTTTCTCCCGATCCGTGTCTTGGCGGGAGCGCATTAGAAACTCCTGTGCCGCCGGTGCGGATCCTGGCGCCGCAGAACATCCGTATACTCCGGGTCACACACATGCCAGACGAAACGCCACTGTTCATCGGGGAATATGAGGATATTCCCGTCGATAACAAGGGTCGGCTGATTGTCCCCGCCGCTATTCGCCGGGTATTGCCAACACATGTCACTTCGCTTGTAATTGCCAGGTGGTTCGACGGCTGCCTGGCTGGATTTGATCCGATTGGTTGGCAGCAAGTCTTGCAGCAGATAAGAGAGGGGAACCATAAAGGAAAGGTGAAGCGGCAAATCGCCCGCTGGGTAATGGGTGGAGCGGCGGAGACGCGAATCGACCGGCAGGGTCGTCTATTGGTTCCTCGAAAGCTGCTTGATATGTCGGAAATTACGGATCGGGCGACGCTCAGCGGCGTGGGCAACAGGATCGAAATCTGGAATCCGGCGCGATACAGCGCCGATATGAGCGATGTCGGCCAGAATTTGGAAGAATTCGCGGAAGATCTGGATATTCTCTAAGTACCGGCGTCGGGTCGGTCACATTTATCTATCTGTACGCGATTGTGTGGAGGTGCGGGGGGTTTGTGCGACGTGAATAACGGGAAATTTTCTCAAGAATGCAAATATGCCCGGGGCCGTGGAATTTCATACGCCGGTTATGGGGCGGGAAACGGCCCACAGGGTGGTAAACGACCCGAACGGCGTGTACATCGATGGCACGGTGGGTGGTGGCGGCCATGCTGAATATATGATGGAGCGGATGGGCCGGCACGGACGACTGATCGGGATCGATCGAGATCCGGAGGCGGTTGAGGCTGCCTCCAGCCGCCTGCGCAGATTCTCGCGTCGGGTGGAAATAGTCGAGACGCCTTTCTGGGAATTGCCGCGGATTTTGGACAATCTCGGTGTAGGACGGATATCGGGGGCGATATTCGACCTCGGGGTATCTTCGCATCAAATCGAAGACGCCTCCCGTGGTTTCAGCTATCTCCGAAACGGACCCCTCGATATGCGTATGGGGCCCGATGCCCTCAGGTCCGCGCGGGATGTCGTGAACTCCTACTCCCTGGATAGGCTGACGCGAATTTTCAGGGTATTCGGAGAAGAACGTGCGGCCGGCCGGATTGCCCGGGCCATTTGCCGTCGGCGGGTCCGGAAACCGTTGGGAGATACATCGGAATTGGCCGAACTGATTGCGGAAACCACGCGGGGACCTCAATCCAAAAAGACCATGGCCAGGATCTTTCAGTCGATCCGGATCGAAGTCAACAGTGAGTTGGAGCAGCTTCAGGAGACCCTCGAGTGTACGATCGGGAGGTTGACGCGGGGCGGACGAATTGGAATTCTGTCCTATCACTCGCTTGAAGATCGCACGGTGAAGAGGGTTTTCCGGTCGGCATTCCTGGGTTGCGTTTGCCCGCCGAAACTTCCCATTTGCGGATGTGGTCGAGTCCCGCAGGTGCGTGTCCTGACCCCCGGAGGTATTCGCCCGGAACCGGAAGAGCGACAGCGAAACCCACGGTCCAGGAGCGCGACGTTGCGGGTCGCAGAGAGATTGTGAATTCGATTGTTCGGAGTGAAAAGGAACGAGTATGAACGCCAGTTCCGAAGTGAAAACGTCCGGTGGGTATCGATACGTACTTTTAACCGTAGCGATGGTAGTTCTGGGTCTTTTGGGTTACCTGTGGGCGCAAGCGCAGACCGTGCGGCAGGGTGACGAGATCGCACGGCTTCGAACCGAGCACCAGCAACTGCTCCGCCAGCAGGAGCATTTCCGGGCGGAGGTCTCGGGGCTCCGAAGAAGCAGTCGTATCCGAGAGATCGCTTCAAATAGACTTGGGATGGTGTTTCCGCAGGGTCCGCCTCAAAATCTGTACCTGGATGGGCAACCCGGCCGCCACGCTCTTTCAGATCACAAAAACTGAACCATGCGGATTGAAGTGCGCCATATTCGCCGGCAAAGAGCCATCTGTCTGCTGGGCGGTATCTTCGTTCTGGTCTTGATCTACCGATTGGCTGCGCTTCAGGTCTGGACGGGTGACCTCTACAGCGCCCGTGCCAAGAGGCAGCACGAAAAGCGGACAGTCTTGCGGGCGAACCGCGGTCGTATTCTGGACCGTCAGGGCCGGGTGCTTGCAACGAACCTGGAAGCCCAATCGTTCTTTGTCAACAATGTAGCCGAGTTGGACAGCCTCGGATCCATCGCGGTACGGTTTTCCGGGCGCGATGGCGAGGAAAACGCCGCGCTCCTGCGGCGGCTTCAAAAGAAGCAATTTGTCTGGCTGGCTCGAAAGGTATTCAACGACCCGCGACAGGATCCGTTGCCAAAGGGTGTGGGCCGGATTGTCGAGATGAGGCGAAGCTATCCGATGGGCGGGCTTGCCGGACAGATGCTGGGGTATACCGACATCGACAATTTGGGAATCGAGGGCGTGGAACTGGCCTGCAATTCGCGGTTGCAGGGCAAACCCGGAGATATGACGTCCCGGCGGGATGCACGTGGCGAGGTTCTGGGCGCTCTGGGGGTTATACGGCAGATGCCCGAGGACGGCGAGGATGTGATGTTGACCGTGGATGTCGATTACCAGTCGATCGTGGAAGAGGAGTTGGCTGTGGCCGTGGCGAAATTCCAGGCGGTGAACGGGATGGCGATCGTCACGTCGCCCCGGTCAGGTGAAATTCTGGCGATGGCCAACGTGCCGCTGTACGATCCGAATCATTTCGGCAAATACGATGCGGGGGTTAGACGCAATCGTGCGGTAACCGATCTCTTTGAGCCCGGGTCCACGTTTAAGGTAGTAGCCGTGTCCGGCGGTCTGGAAGACGGGCTCTGGCGCCGGGAAGAACGAATCTACTGTGAGAACGGCCAGATGTACATTTCCGGCGGTATGATACGAGACACACATCCGTTGGGATGGCTGACGGTGCAGCAGGTCGTGGAAGAATCCAGCAACATTGGAACCGTGAAAATCGCTCGGAAACTGGAACAGGCAGGTCTGTTCAAATATGTCCGGTGGTTCGGATTTGGAAACAAGACAGCCGTGGAATTGCCGGGTGAAGTGCCCGGAATCGTGAAAAAACCGACACGATGGTCCGGAAGAACCCTGGCATCGATGGCGATTGGGCAGGAAGTGGGCGTAACGGCATTACAGATGGTGATGGCTTACGGCGCGATCGCAAACGGCGGCCTTTTGATGGCCCCGCGCATCTATCGCCGGCGTTCTCAGGACGGCACCTGGGTGTCCGAACGACCCCATGTCTTGCGACGGGTGGTTTCCGAGGAGACGGCAAAGAACATGGCGGAAATCCTCGACGGGGTGGTGCAGCGAGGCACGGGTGCAAACGCACGGGTACCAGGCTACCGCGTAGCCGGAAAAACGGGCACCGCGCAGCGGGCAAAAGAAGGGGGGAGGGGCTATGATCCGAACCGGTATGTTTCCTCATTCATCGGTTTCTTGCCGGTAGAGCGCGCCGAATTTGTATGTATTGTGGTCGTGGACAGCCCTAAGGGTATTCATTGGGGCAGCCAGGTGGCGGCACCGGTCTTCAGCCGCATTATGAAACGCATTTTGAACCTGCGAGACACGGAAATGCGACATCGAGCAGTCGTTAAGGCCGGTGGGAAGGAAGGCGTGGAAGCGTCCACGCCGATATTGGCGGGATTGTCCCGGAATGTGGCGAAACGGGTAATGGATCGGCACGGATTCAATCCCATGAAGGTAAACGCGGGTGCCCGATTGTCAGTAAAGACGCAGGCCCTATCTACTGAGATCAGGGAATCGCAGAACGAGACTGTCTCAGTAGATTCCTCGAAGACCATCGATTCCATCACGACGCCCAATGTTCTGGGGGTTCCATTGCGCCAGGCTGTGGTTCAGTTGACGTCGTCGGGATTAGCGGTGAGCGCCTCCGGCAGCGGGCGAGTCGTTTCGCAAACCCCCGGTGCCGGGATGGTGGTTGCCCGGGGCACGGTCTGCAATGTGGTGTGTAGCCCGCGGGACGTGCCATTTCCGAACGATATGTGACAGAAACCGTGTTATGCGGCTGGACGACATCATATCCCGGATTCAAGGGGCACAATGGCTTCATATGGGCGATCCATGGGTTAGGGGTTTGGCCACGGATTCGCGAAAGGTTCGACCGGGTGATCTGTTCGTTGCCATCCGTGGCGGACAGCTTGAGGACCGGCATGCGTTTGTGCCGCAGGCCGTGGCGGCGGGGGCCGTGGCGGTGGTGGTTGAAGAGCCGGTTGAGGCGGACGTTGCGGTCATCCGGGTGCCGTCCACGCGAAAGGCGCTGGGCGTATTCGCGGAACAATTCTACGGGTCGCCCTCGCGTAATCTGCGGATGGTGGGGGTAACCGGGACCAACGGAAAGACCACGACGGCAATGCTGATACAGGCGTCGCTGGAGGCAGCCGGTGGGCTCTGCGGATTACTCGGGACGGTTGAATATCGGCTGGGCGGTCGTCGAATGCCGTCGTTCATTGGAACGCCTGAAGCACACGATCTGCAGCGATTGTTGAAGGAGATGTTGGAAAGCGGCTGCACTGCGGCCGTGATGGAAGTCACGTCGCACGGATTGGCGTTGGACCGGGTACACCGCATCGAATTCGACACGGCGGTTTTTACGAATTTTTCGCGGGACCATTTGGATTTTCACGAATCGTTAGAATCCTATCTGGCCGCCAAAAAGCTGCTCTTTGACAACTTAAATCCGGATGCGCATGCGGTGGTCAATGCGGACGATGCGGCGACCGATCGCCTTTTAAGCAACTGCAGCGCCAGGGTGGTGTCCTTCGGCCGTTCGCCAGCGGCCGATGTGCGAATTGCGACCGCGATTACCGACGGCCGCGGGACACGGATGGAACTGGAAACGCGCTGGGGAAGCCTTCAACTTGCGCTCGCGCTGCGCGGCCGCTTCCACCAGATGAACGCCGCGGCGGCAATTGCCGCGGGGCTGGCGATGGATGTAGACGCGGAATCAATTGCCGTGGCCATCCGGGACGTGCAGGTGCCGGGGCGTTTTGAGAGCATTCAGGAAGGACAGGATTTCAGCGTGATAGTGGATTACGCACACACTCCCGATGCGCTTGGAAATGTCTTGCGGGCAGCCCGCGAATTTACGGAAGGTCGTTTGATCTGCGTGTTTGGATGTGGGGGCGATCGAGACCGCGGCAAGCGTCCGCAGATGGGACGAATTTCTGCACAGATGTCCGATCTGACCGTTGTGACGTCCGACAATCCCAGAACCGAAGACCCGGAGTCGATTCTCAAAGACATATTGGGGGGCATTGGCCGTGCGGACCACCGGGTCGAAGTTGACCGGCGGAAGGCGATTTCACTGGCCATTGAATATGCTTCGGGCGGCGATCTTGTCGTTATAGCGGGCAAGGGACACGAAGATTACCAGGATATCGGCGGACAGAAGATCCACTTTGACGATCGGCAGGTGACGCGGGACATTCTGACGGGTCGGGGTTCCAGATGCCGATGAGTTTGAGACATGAAAACCGTCACCCGGAACGCGCAATATGGAAGGAATGACACTGGCGGAAGTGGCGGATGCAATGGACGGAGAGTTGGTTGGTGCCGTCGATTCCGCAATCTGTCCAATCGGTGGGTGCATCGATTCGCGGGTGTTGAAGGTAGGGGAGTTGTTCTTCGCGCTCGAGGGAGAGAGCGCCAACGGAAATCGGGATGGGCATCGTTTTGTGGGCGATGCCCTGAAACGGGGCGCATCGGCGGCTGTCGTTTCGCGCCAGTGGGCTGAAGATCGAATTTCCCGAAGACCACCCGGGGCGCTGATCGTTGTCGATACCCCGGGCCTGGCGCTGGGCGCTCTCGGCAGGGCTTACCGCCGGCGATTTCGGATTCCGGTCGTGGGCGTTACGGGAAGCAGCGGGAAGACAACAACCAAGGATATGGCGGCAGCGGTGCTGCGCACGCGGTACAGCGTGCTGGCTTCGGAAGGCAATTTAAACAACTGGCTTGGCGTTCCACTGACTCTGCTGCGGCTTTCAAACGCCCACGAAGCCGCGGTGATTGAAATGGGCATCAGCGAACATGGCGGTTTGAAATATCTGTGTGAAATTGCCGATCCGACGATCGGTGTAATTACCAATATCGGACCTGCACATCTGGAGTTTTTAGGCTCTGTAGAGGGGGTGGCCAAAGCCAAAGGGGAACTCCTGGATCATCTTGAAGAGTCTTCAATGGCTATCTTGAATCTCGATAACCTGTATGTGTCGAAGGAGCGAGCAAGACTAAAAGGGAGACTCCTCGGCTTTGGTATCGAAAAGATATGTCAGTTTCGTGGGGAGGGACTTGTCATAGACCAGGAGGGCTGCGGTCATTTCTCTCTGCAGGGCCGTTTTTTTCATCTGGTTGTACCAGGCCGACATCAAGTTTATAACGCACTGGCCGCAGCGGCGGTCGGCGCGGCCCTGGATGTGCCGGTTGAACAGGCCGCGAAAGCGCTGGGGGCGTTTCGGCCTTCGAAGTTACGGGGCCAGGTGGTTGAACAGAACGGAATCCGGCTTTTGAACGATTCGTATAACGCCAATCCCGCTTCGATGCGGGCGGCTCTGGAAACGCTGGCGCAGATGTCCATAACCGAGGGCGCCCGCCGGGTGGCGATCCTGGGCGACATGCTGGAAATGGGCACATCGGCCATTCAGAGCCACCGTCGCCTGGGTATGCTTGCCGCCAGACTGGGAATGGATGCCATCTTTGCGCTCGGTGATTTGTCGGAGCATGTTTCCGAAGGTGGTGTATCGGGCGGTCTGTCCCCGAAAAGATCGCGGGCATTCAAAGACCGTGCAACCCTGGTGACGAAACTCAAGACATTTCTCAAACCGGGCGATCTGGTACTGATGAAGGGATCTCGCGGCTTGGCGATGGAGACAACCGCGGAAGCACTGGGGTTTGAAATTAAACCATGAAATGTGACCGGCTGACGACGTTTCGGTCTTCTGAATCGACCCTCATCAGCGTTTGACAGTTCGTTCTTCATCCACAATTCCGATCCTTGACACCCTTTCTCGAGATCCCGTTTCGGGATCCTTTTCCCCTTAAGCTGCGATATATGTCGACCGGAGGAACAGAACGACAGACCTATCTGCTGATGTTGCTGGTGATCGGGCTGGTGGGATTTGGCCTTGTTATGGTGTATAGCGCCAGCACGGCGTTGGGTCAGGTGCGGTTTGAGAGCGGCCACTTTTTCTTGAAGCGGTGGGCGTTGCGTACGGTGGTCGGTCTCCTGGCAATGCTCTTGATTGTGCGGGTGGACTATCGGTTCTGGGCACGTTTTGCCCGGGTCTTTCTGGCCATCGGCTTCCTGGGATTGGCTGTTGTCCTGGTTTTCAAACTCGCGGGCGTCGGCAAGGTGCGCGGCGCGTATCGATGGATTCCATTACCGGGTGGCACCCTTCAACCTTCGGATCTGATGCGTCTCGCGCTGGTCGTTTATCTGGCGGAATCCTTGAGCAGGCGCCAGGGACTGGTGAAGGATCTCGTTCAGGGTTACCTCCCACATATTGCCATAATCGGCGTTGCGATGGGAATGGTAATGCTCCAGCCCGACCTCGGAACGGCTCTGGCGATCGGATTGACATGCACGCTGATGCTATATCTGGCCGGTGTGCGGGTAAAACACCTCGCTGGCACGGGGATGGTATTGCTGCCGTTGTTGTATATCGTCGTATTTGTTCTGGGATATCGGAAAGAACGGATGATGACGTTTTTCAGTCCGACCGACGACGTCCAGGGCGCCGGATATCATGTCATGCAGTCTCTGCTGGCGCTCGGCAGCGGCGGGTGGACCGGGTTGGGTCTGGGGCAGAGTCTGCAGAAGTATTTCTTTTTGCCTGAACCACATACCGACTTTGTGTTCAGCATCGTCGGTGAAGAATTGGGATTGGTCGGCACGGCCGGCCTGGTGGTCTGCTTCCTGATTTTTGGCCGGTGCGGGTTTCAAATTGCCCGCCGCGCGCCGGACCTGCACGGATTCTTCCTGGCCTCGGGAATAACATTCATGATTCTGGTCTACGCGTTTGTGAACATGGGCGTCTGTACCGGATTGTTACCCGCCACCGGGCTTCCCCTCCCCTTTATCAGTTACGGTGGATCTTCATTGCTGTTCACGTTGCTTGCCGTTGGTATTCTGATCAACATCGGGCGGCGGGGTGCCGCCGACCCGGGAACGCTTCCCCATCGTACCGGTGCCGTCAGGATGTACCGGACAGGAGATCGCAGGTTCTGATGCCTTTACGCCTGTTGTTTGCCGTTACCCTTACCGGCGGCCATACTGTACCTGCGCTGGGCGTGGCGGCCGCGGTTCGTCGGCGGTACCCGAATACGGTAATCCGATTCGTCGGCGTTGCGCGAGGCGTTGAGGCCAGGCTGATTCCGCGCGCCGGATATGTCCTGGAGACTTTGCCGGTTATAGGCCTCAAGCGCCGCCCGCATCTCGATCTGCTGCAATTTCCATGGATGCTTCTGAAGGGCATCTATTCCGCCTTCCGCATCCTCTTTACGTATCATCCCCATACCGTGATCTGTACCGGAGGGCATGTCAGCGGCCCGGTGGGCGTCGCCGCGCGGTTGCTTGGTATTCCGCTGGTTCTGCACGAGTCGAATAATTTCCCCGGGCTCACCGTTCGCTTGTTGTCCCGCGCGGCCAACCAGGTCTATCTGGCATTCGAGGGGGCAAGGCGACGCGTGGGCGGGCGTGAGAAACATGTCGTTGGCAACCCGATTCGGGAGGGATGGAGGCGCGTGGACCGGATGGCGGCTCGCCGGCGGTTCGGGCTGGCCGCAGACCGGGTCACCCTGTTCGTCACGGGAGCCAGCCAGGGATCACTGGGAATCAATCGCGTTGTGGCGGCGGCACTACCGGTATTGACGGAACGTGGCTATCAAATTTTGTGGCAGACCGGTAAGGTGGGCTACGATGCAGCGGCTTCCGCCGCACGCTCCTGCGGAGACAGCGTAGTCGTCAGGGACTTTATCGACGATATGGCGGTGGCTTACAGCGCGGCCGACCTAGCGTTGACCAGGGCGGGTGCCATAACGGTGACGGAAGTGACACAACTGGGTGTTCCTGCGTTGATGGTGCCATTGCCACTCGCGGCCGAGAACCATCAGGAATTCAATGCAAGGGCGGTGGTTCGGGCCGGGGCCGCGCGGATGGTGCCTGAATCGGAACTGAGCGCGGAAAGGCTGGTTCAGGAAGTGTCCGTGCTGTTCGATTCGAACGGCCTTCTTTCGGATATGGCCCGTCGCAGCCGCGCGCTGGCCGTACCGGACGCGGCTGTGCGGATGGTGGAGGGAATGGCGCAAAGTGGACTCCTGCGGGGTGAGGGTTAGCAGCCCGTTGAAAAAGTCCATCCCGTCTGCGGCCAGCTCTTGTGGCCGAATTACTGCGTTGCGCTCCCTCTCCGAATCCCCGGATTCGGCTCGGCCTCGCCTGCAGAGCAACTTTTTCAACGGACTGTTAGAGGATGGATGCCGCATGGTGAAATTGAAACCGGGTTGCCGGGTTCATTTTGTGGGCATCGGGGGAGTGGGCATGAGCGCGGTCGCGGAACTGCTGTTTCAGCAGGAATACGTTGTTACCGGATCGGACCGCGAGACCTCCGCGCTGACGGATCGGTTGGGGATGCTTGGAATTCCCGTTCAAATTGGACACACGATGGAGGCTGTAAAGAACGTAGACCTGGTTGTGTACACACCAGCTGCGGGACCGGACAATTCGGAGTTGACAGAAGCCCGGTCCAAAGGAATTCCAACGATCAAGCGAGCCGCCCTTCTGGGGCAGTTGACGGCAGGGCACCGGGTTGTAGGGGTGACCGGTACACATGGGAAGACGACAACGACAGCCATGGTCGGCGGGGTTCTCGAGGCGGCGGGTCTGGATCCCACCGTGCTGGTGGGCGGGATCGTCCGTGGACCAGAGACAAACTTGCGGCCGGGCTCCCGAACATTGTGGGCGGTCGAGGCCGATGAGTTCGACCGTTCCTTTCTGACATTGCGTCCGGAGGTGGCGGTGGTGACGTCGCTCGAGGCGGACCATCTGGACTGTTACGGAGACATGAAGGGTCTCTTTCGAGCCTTTCAGCAGTTTCTGGAACTGACAAGCCGATGTGCGGTGATGGCTTACGATGGACCCTTGGTGCAGAAATTGAATGCGGGCCATCTTGAGATATTCTCCTATGGTCTGGAGGAGGAAACCGGGATTTCTGCGCAATCTCTTCTACACGATGGGCTCGGAAGTCGGTTCAAGGTGGTCGACCGCGGAAAACCACTCGGCGATGTTGTCCTCCGGGTTCCAGGCCGGCACAATGTAAGCAATGCGCTGGCGGCTGTAGGTGTAGGCCTGGCGCTGGAGTTGCCCTGGAAGGCAATACGATCCGGTCTGGAGAACTTCCGGGGTGTGCGACGCCGGCTGGAGGTGCTCGGTGATCCCGGCGGGGTGCGGGTGGTGAACGACTACGCCCATCATCCGACCGAGGTTCGCGCCGCCGTGGAAACCATCAGGGCCGGATGGACGGGTCGTTTGGTCGCTGTTTTCCAGCCCCATCTATACTCGAGAACCAGGGATTTCGCGGTTGAATTTGGAAGGGAGTTGAGCGAAGCCGACCAGGTCTGGGTAGCCGACGTCTATGCCGCTCGAGAGGATGCAGTTCCCGGTGTGTCCGGAGAGACGGTTGCCCGTCACGTACGGAACGCTGGCTGTACCCAAGTATTCTATGTCGCTCGTCTGGATGATCTCGAGAATCGTCTGTCGCAAACGCTTGTGCCGGGCGACCTCGTGTTGGTGATGGGTGCCGGCGACGTAGAGCAGGTTGCATATAGGCTGATTGACCGGCTGTCCGAGGGAGCACTGCGGGCTGATGCATAGCGTTTCAATGCGGGATTTGCTCGCCCGTGAGATTCGGGCACGCTGCAGGGGCGAACTCCTGGTTGACGAACCCCTGAAGAAGCATACCCACTTTGGTTTGGGTGGGGTCGCGGATCTGTTTTTCCGGCCTGCGGACATGGCTGATCTGATTACCGCGGTGCCGCTCGTTCTGGATTCCCAACTGCAGGTGTTACCTCTGGGCGGCGGAACCAACATGCTGGTGGGTGAGGCCGGTTTCAGGGGGCTCGTAATCTGTTTGACCCGAGGACTTGCCGGAATGGTAGTTGAATCGGATCAGGGCGTCGCACAGGCGGGCGCGAGCCTTCAGGTATTTTCCAGACGCTGCCAGCGTGCCGGGCGAACCGGAATGGAGTTCGGCTGCGGAATTCCCGGCACCGTGGGCGGCGCAATATGGGGAAACGCCGGCGCGTGGGGGGGTCAGATCATGGAACGGACGGCGTGGCTGAGAGGAGTAGACCTCCGATCGGGTCAAGCGCTGGAATTGCAAAAAAAATCGATACCGTTCTCGTACCGGCAAACGGATCTACCGGCGGGATTTCTGATCGTGGAGGCAGGTTTTTTTCTGGAAGAGGACGATCCGGCAATGGTGAAGAGACGCATGGACGAAATGCTTGCCCAGCGAAGAAGCTCACAGCCGCTGTGGGCGCGCAACGCCGGATGCATTTTCAAGAATCCGCCGGGCACGTCGGCGGGGTTGCTCATCGACAAAGCCGGATGCAAAGGGCTATCCGTAGGCGATGTCGAAGTGTCGGATGTTCATGCTAATTTTATCGTGAATCGGGGTCGTGGCACCGCGCCTGATGTGCTCGCACTGGTCCGGAAGGTTCAAGAGAGAGTACAGCAGGCCTTTGGCATCGAAATGAAGATGGAAGTTCGTGTTGTCGGCGAGCGGGGAATCGAGAATCCGTGACGCAGGGTACCGCAACTGGTCCTGGTGTTCTGCCCTGGAAATAGATTGATGAAATCCGGCAGACGAGTCGCCCGGCCGACACTTAAAACGACGGAGGTCATATGTCCAGTCTTAGACCGATCTATTCCCGGACGCAGGAAAGGGAGCGGATACCCAACGAGGAGCCCGAACCCCGATCTCCGGTTCGCATATTACGGTGGATTGTCGTTCTGGCGCTTGTTGGACTGCTGTTATTCGGCATTCAGAACGCGTATTCGGCACTCACCGACTCCGACCTGTTTCGATTGGACCACATTACCGTGGTGGGCAACCGGCTGTTGAAGGAAAGCGAGGTAGCGATTCTTTCGGGCCTGGAGATTGGCGTCAACCTGTTTGCGGCCGATCTTAAAGCGGCGACACAGCGGTTAGTGGCCGAACCGGCGATTAAGGATGCGTTATTGCTAAGGCAACCTCCGGGAGGGCTGCTCATCGAACTGCAGGAGAGACGTCCGCTTGCGCTGGCCGCAACACCGCAAGGGCTGTACGGGCTGGACGGGGATGGCGTGCTCTTTCCGCTGCCGCAAACGCCGTTTAATCTGCCGATCGTGACAGGTATTGAAACGGCCGTGGACTCACCGGGGGTTTACCGGTTTTCTCACCTTGTAGCGTTCCTGGAACAGCTTCGTTCAAAAGCGCCCGCGTTTCTGGAACAGGTCTCCGAGGTACACCTTGTGTCTGTCACGGAGGCCAGGGTCTATCTGGTGGGAGATGGGCTGACACTTCGGATGCGACTTGAAGATGCGGTCGACCAGGTCCAGCGTTTTGATGCGTTTGTAAAGTCGCGGGCACACGGAATTCAGGCACCCGTCTACGTCGATCTCCGGTTTTCGAATCAGGTCGTTGTGGGTACAGGTTAAGGCTTTCGCAAACCCGTACCCAGCACCTGTCCGGTAGTTGTCGGAAAGGAAGTGAGGATGGCCAAAGAGGACCAGATAATTGGAATGGATATTGGTACGACCAAGATTTGTGTGGTCGTGGCCGAGGTGGGAGAAGACGATCAGCTCAAGATTACGGGTATTGGGACAAGCCCGTCCAACGGGCTGAAACGTGGGGTTGTGGTGAACGTGGCCCAAACCGTCCAATCCATCCAACGCGCTGTCGAAGAAGCGGAACAGGCCTCGGACGTACGTATCGGTGCGGTTTACGCCGGCATCGCAGGTGATCACATTCGCAGTCTGAATTGCCGAGGTGTGATCGCCGTTTCCGGGACCGACAACGAAATTACCGCTCAGGATGAGGCGCGTGTGATCGAAACCGCCAAGGCGGTTTCGATTCCTATGGACCGGGAAATTATCCACGTGTTACCCCAATCGTTTGTGGTGGACGACCAGCCGGGAGTCAAAAATCCGATCGGAATGTCGGGAGTACGCCTGGAGGCCGATGTGCATATGGTGACAGGCGCCGTGACGCCGGCCCAAAATATATGCAAGAGCATCCGAAGGGCGGGCGTAGAGGTTGTGGATCTCGTGCTGGAGCCGTTGGCATCCAGCTACGCCGTATTGTCGCCCGAGGAAGAGGAAATGGGTGTGACGCTGGTCGATATTGGCGGTGGCACCACTGACATCGCGGTATTCTACGACGGGAGCATTCGGCATACAGCCGTCCTGGGGCTGGGCGGTGAGAACGTAACCAACGACATTTCAATTGGATTGAGAACGCCCCTGGGCCAGGCGGAAAATATCAAGCGTTCGTGCGGCTGCTCGTCGCGCTCTTTGGTCGAAAGGGACGAGAACATACAGGTGCCCGGAATTGCCGGGCGACCCTCCTACGAGGTGCCCCGCGAGGAACTGTCGGGGATTATCGAAGCGCGCATGGAGGAAATTTTCTCCCTGGTCCATAGGGAAATCCGCAGGACCGACTATGCCGATCTGCTGGCGGCGGGCGTCGTTATTACCGGCGGCGGATCGATGCTGGAAGGCACGGCTGAGCTGGCGGAGGAGGTATTTGGAATGCCTGTCACTGTGGGCAATCCGAACGGCGTGACCGGCCTTTCGGACGATGTCATCTCGCCCATTTACGCTACCGGCGTCGGCCTGGTGAAATTCGGTCTGCAGCAACAGGAATTCGGCGGCGCGTTGAGGGTTGGCGGCAGTGATTCTTTCGGATCAGTTCTGGGCAGGATGAAGGCGTGGGTGAAGGACTTCTTTTAATGTGAACACGGTCGGTTCCGGCCGGATTCACAACAGACACGAATATCAACCGATGGGGTTTGCCCGCTCCACAACGCGAATTGATAGGAGAAGCTAAATGGTGACATTTTCAATTGTTGACAATGACAACCAGGCGAAGATGCGGGTTGTGGGGGTCGGCGGCGCCGGAGGCAACGCGGTGAACCGGATGATCGCATCGGACCTCAAGGGTGTGGAGTTCATCGCGGTTAATTCGGATCTGCAGGATCTGGATAAATCCGAAGCATCAAAGCGTGTACAAATTGGCCAGGCGATTACAAAAGGGCTGGGTGCGGGCGCCAATCCGGAAATCGGGCGGCAGGCCATGGAGGAAGACCGGGACCACGTCTCGGAACTGCTGGCCGGTTCGGATATGGTGTTCGTAACCGCCGGTATGGGTGGCGGTACCGGTACGGGCGCTGCCCCGGTGGTGGCAGAGATCGCACGAGAGGTTGGCGCGCTGACGGTGGGCATCGTGACCAAGCCGTTCAAAATGGAGGGCGTGCCCCGTTTACGCAACGCCGAGATGGGCATCGCTCAGTTGAAGGAATCCGTGGATACGCTCATTGTGATTCCAAACCAGCGTCTCCTGGACATCTGTTCAGAGGAGACGACGCTGCGCGAAGCGTTTAGAGTGGCAGACGACGTTCTGCTACAGGCCACGCGCGGGATTTCGGATCTGATTGCGATACCGGGCGAAGTCAATCTGGACTTCAACGACGTGCGCACGGTAATGCAACAGGGCGGAGACGCTTTGATGGGAACGGGCACGGCCAAGGGGGAAGACCGCGCGATTCACGCAGCCGAGGCAGCCATCAAGAGCCCCTTGCTGGAAGAACTGTCCATTGATGGCGCAAGGTGCGTGTTGGTTAATATCGCAGCCGGGAGTGAATTGAAGCTGTTCGAAGTGGACGAATCGGTATCTACCGTTACCAAGGCAGTTGGCGATGAGGCGAATATAATCTGGGGTACCGTGCTGGATGATGCACTCAGCGATGAACTGCGGGTAACGGTAATTGCCACCGGTTTCGCCAAGGAAGAGGATCTCGTTGGAACAAAAGCAAGGCGTGTTCCGTCGGACAACCCTCTCGGTCTCGACGTTCCGGCGTATATGCGCAAAGCCGACACTGCCGAGGCGACGGAGCCGCAGGTCGCGCAGGAGGAAAACGCAGAGGGGGACATCTCACTGGACGACCTGGAAATTCCGTCGTTCCTGAGGCGGCGTATGAAGGATACGGCCTGACGCACGACGACGCTCCTCCCCGAGGTGTGCTTTTTGGGGATGACGGAGGAACAAGGATATGGAGAGGGTGCGATGGGGTATTGTGGGATGTGGCGACGTGACGGAGGTGAAGAGCGGACCTGGATTTCGGAATGCGAACGCGTCGAAGTTGGTGGCGGTGATGCGTCGGGATGTGGGCAAGGCGGCGGATTACGCGAGCAGACACGGCGTGCCACGATTTTACGGGCAAGCGGAGGCATTGATTGACGATGCCGAGGTTGACGCCGTGTATGTGGCGACCCCACCTTCTTCGCATCTTGAACTGGCGCTGAATGTGGCCCGGGCTGGAAAGCCGTGTCTGGTGGAAAAACCCATGGCGAGGAATCACAGTGAGTGCCAGCAGATGGTGGCGGCCTTCCGGAAGAGTGGACGGCCGCTTTTTGTGGCGTATTACAGGCGGGCGCTGCCTCGATTCCTGCGCGTTCGGAAGTTGCTGAAGGAAGGAGCAGTCGGAGAGTTGAGTTCGGTACACATCACGCATTACGATCCGCTTGCCCGGGGTGACGCAGCGATTGGCTGGCGATACAGGCCGGAAATCTCGGGTGGGGGGCTGTTTATGGATTTGGGATCTCACGGTCTGGATTTGCTGGATTTTCTCGTGAGTCCGATCAAACGGGTTTGGGGATGTGCAACGAACACGGGCGGCGCCTACGAGGCCGAGGACGTGGTTGCGGCCAGCTTTGAATTTGAATCCGGGATCGTGGGAACGGGCATTTGGAATTTCAACGCGGATTTTTCCGAAGATCGAATGACGTTCACAGGCTCCGACGGGGAATTGCATTGTCCGGTTTTTTCGGATACCGATATTCTGGTTACGAGAGGTGGCGAAACGACGGCTCTGGAATACAGGAATCCTCCCCATGTACATCAGCCGCTGATACAGACGGCGGTGGATGAACTCCTGGGAAGGGGAACGTGCGAGTCAACCGGCGAGAGTGCGGCACGGACCGGATGGGTGATGGATCGATGTCTGAAATCATACTACGAAGAACGCAGTCCGACGCCTTAGCAGCCCGTCGAAAAAGTCCATCCGGCCTGCCGAGAGGTCAGGCGGTTTTCCCCGTTTGAAGGTATGCCTTCAGCGCGGACGGATCCATCCCTGCAATGCCGAGTTCAAAAACGTCTCTACCGGAAGTCCAGCCGTCCATTCCGATGACGATCGATCCGATGTCGACCATCGCGCGTATGGTGGGAGCAGGTACATCGTACTGGGCACCGACTGAGTGCCAGGCGGCCAGACCATACGGAATGTCTTCGGTGAGCCAACGGCTTTCCAGAGAGCCGGGAGCTTTGAGACGGGTGAGCATGTAGCTGCCGTTGATGGTGGCCCAAAGGTCGCCTTCCGGTCCGAAGCCGGCGCGATGAAAGGCGACATTCGCCGGGCATAGATCGTAACCGAGTCGCCTGGCAACTGCGCGGCGCTCGTCGTCCACCTGCGTGATCACTCTGGCCACGGCGGGGGTGACGCCCTCTTCGTAAAAGTAGAATTCACCACGGGAATATTCCACCCTGCCCGCGTTAAGGAGGACACCGGCGGGATGAACCACAGGGTTCATTGCGGCCAGGCCGCAGGCCATCACGTCCGGATAACCCGTAATGCCGGGAAAGAGGGAATCCAACCGGCCCCGGACAAGTTCGAACTCGTTGGCTGGCAGTACGCCCAGACCCATGGCGGTGACGATGCCCCAAATGGTGGCGGTGTCCGGTGCCGTCTTCCGGCAAACGAACGGTGCAGTGTCCACTTCGGCGAGAACGACGCCCTCGGTGCCGACCTCGTGGAGGATTCGCGCCCATTCGAGGGTCCCGAGGGTGCCGGGCATGATGACGACGGTCTGACCCGGTCGCAGGTACGGTGCGCAGACTTCGGCAAAGGGTTTGTGAGCATACGCAGGTACGATGAGCAGGATGACATCCGGTGATTCAAGGGCTTCTTCGATATCGGTGGTAATGCGGTGGATCCTGGCCGGACCCTGTCCACCTGCGCCGAGCAGATGGATGATGCCGTCGTCTGCAACAGGATCCAGAGATTCCCTGAATTCGGGAATCTCGTAGAGCGTGATCTCAAAGCCCTTCAGGCTGAGGTTGGCAGCCACGGCGAAGGCCGTGTTTCCGCCGCCGAGAACGGTTACGGTTTTTATGGTCATGATGTACGCCTCTCAAGTAGACAAGTGTGATACGTAAAAGGATTTGTCGTTGATTTGCATCCGGACTCGCGAGCCAACCTCCTGTTCATGTCAGGCATAAATATAAACTCGCTGCCGCAAGTGGACAAGGCCCGATTCGTTAAGATCCGCTGTTGATCCCAACGTAAGAGTCAACCGTTTCATCCGCGCATCCAGGCTGAGATTCAGGAGTGGAATTCCTTGAGGGCCGCCCTAACCGCCAGGATGGTGGACTCCCTTTCGCCAGTTCAACACGAGGAGGAACGCGATGCCCTACGAGGACCACAAAAAGCAGGCACAGGGCGCCGTTAACTGCGCCGTTCTCACCATCAGCGACACGCGGACGGAAGCCGACGACAAGAGTGGCAGGATTGTCAGAGATCTGCTGGAAACCGGCGGTCACACGACGGGTTTTTACCAGGTCGTCCCCGACGACCCCGCCCGCATCCGGGATCTGATCATCCAGATTGCTGACAGAGCAGATTGCCAGGCCATTCTGACCAGCGGGGGCACGGGAATCGCGGCCCGGGATACGACCTACGAAGCCGTGGTCGGCCTGCTTGAAAAACGGTTGGACGGCTTCGGTGAACTCTTCCGCTTCCTGAGCTGGGATGACATCGGCTCTGGCGCTATGCTCTCTCGCGCCGTCGCTGGCGTTTACCGCGACACGATGATATTCTGCATGCCCGGTTCCTCCGGCGCTGTACGCCTCGCTATGGAGAAACTGGTGGTTCCCGAACTCGCACACCTGGTCTGGGAAATCTGGCGCCAGAAATAACGCTCCATCACACGGACCTGCAGGAGCCCACACACCCTGCCGGCGTTTTCCTCCACGCTTTCGAATTCTTGTATCAATTGTGCGACTTCGCGCAAACATGCCCGATTCCAGGCAAACCCCGCAGCCACATTGATCCGCAATACGGCGTCTGGATGTGTTCGTTTTAAGCCATTCGCCTTTAATTACAGGATGCCATGCCCACACGCGCGATCCATCTACTTGTGCTACTTGCCTTCGTCGCATGCGCGCGGTTCGCCCGCACCCACGAAGCCGGAATTCCCAGTCTATTCAACGCATCTTACGACACGGCCGCCCACGATGCCCTTCCCTCTCCCGTGCCGGATCGCATTGTACTCACGTGGGCCGGCGATCCGGCGACTTCTCAGGCGGTCACCTGGCGAACCGACGCAACCGACTCCGTAGCCGTCGTCGAAATTGCCCCCGCCACGGCATCTCCCCGGTTCATGCTCAATGCTCGAAAGATCCCGGCGCGCACTAAGTCCGTCACTACGGAAAACGGCTCCGCACACTATCATTCCGCAGTCATTGACGACCTCCAGCCTGGCACCCTCTACGCGTACCGCGTAGGCAACGACGACATGTGGAGCGAATGGTTTCAATTCCGGACGGCCACGGATGAACCCGCACCCTTTTCCTTCATTTACCTCGGCGACGCCCAGAACAATATCCTGTCGCTCTGGTCCCGAACCATCCGTGCCGCCTATGCGAACGCGCCCCACGCAAGCTTCATTCTACACGCGGGCGACCTGGTCAACCGCGCCAACAGCGACGGCGAGTGGGGTGAATGGTTCCGGGCCGGCGCCTTTCTCCATGCAACCATCAACGCCGTTCCCACTCCGGGTAACCACGAATACACCAAAGACCAGCACGGCGTCCGTCGCCTTTCCCGCCTCTGGCGCCCCCATTTCACACTGCCTCAAAACGGCCCCGAGGGCCTGGAAGAGACCGTTTATTATATAGACTACCAGGGTGCCCGCATCATCTCCCTCAATTCCAACGAAGAACGCGGCGACCAGGTACTCTGGCTGGAAACCGTCCTCCGGGAAAATCCGAACCGATGGACACTTGTCACGTTCCATCATCCAGTCTACGCCACGGGAGAAGGCAGGGACAACAAAACGTTGCGTGACCTGTGGAAACCATTGTTCGACAGATACCGGGTAGACCTCGTACTACAGGGACACGACCACACCTACGGCCGCGGTTCCAATCTCCCAACGGGCGCCATTGCCCGTAACGACGGAGACGGCACCGTCTACGTCGTCTCCGTGAGCGGACCTAAACAGTACAAACTCACGTCAAAACGGTGGTGGCGACGCGCCGCCGAAAACACCCAGCTCTACCAGACCATCGAGGTGGACGGGGACACCCTGCGGTACGAAGCCCGAACGGCCACGTCCGAACTCTACGACGCATTCGACCTTATCAAACAAAGGGACGCTCCCAACATGCTCGTGGACCGCATACCAGACACCCCGCCACGCACTCACCGAAACACCATCGGTGGTCGAGACTAGACTGGCCGAACATGGACCACGCTTCCTCAAGCGCCCTTCGACAGCCTCAGGAACCGGCGCCTGCGACCTGAGCCGCTCCCTGAGCTTGTCGATGGGTCGGCGAAGGGCGTAGAAGGATTCCAAACAGGTGACGAAACACGGGCATTTCGACAAGCTCAATGACCACGTTCCGAATTGCTCAGTGCGTGCAACGCCGCGAGACCTGCCTGCTGAAGCATGCGAGGCAGGCGGAAGTATGGTGACAGAATACCGGGAAAGGACACCAGCCAACCGGGAGGGATTATGCCGAGGGTGGGGCTGATCGCGCATCCTGATTTTTCGCAGCATGAAACCGGTTCCGGGCACCCGGAACGACCTGAGAGGCTCCACGCAATCCAAAGACGATTGGATGAAACCGGTCTCCAAGGCCGGCTCTTTGACATCGCGCCGAGAATGCTTGAAGCCGGCTGGCTGGAGAAAGTCCACACTTCCCGGCATATCGCCGATGTACAACGCCGGTGCGAACAGAACATGCGCCTCATGGACGCAGCCGACACCTTTATATGCCCTGCATCCTTCAACGTTGGCCGTCTCGCGGCAGGTGCAGCCTGCGAGGCGGTTGACGCCGTCATGAATAGCCGTGCCGACGCCGTATTCTGCGCCACGCGTCCACCGGGCCATCATGCGGAACGCGACACGGCGATGGGCTTCTGCCTGTTCAACAACGTGGCCGTCGCCGCGCGATACATCCAGTCTGCCCACCGTCTGGAACGCATCCTGATCGTTGACTGGGACGTGCATCACGGAAACGGTACGCAGCACATCTTCGAAGAAGACCCCACCGTTTTCTACTTCAGTACCCATCAGTACCCCCACTATCCGTGGTTTAGCGGCAGCAGCGGCGAAATGGGAATCGGCGCAGGTAAAGGAGCGAACCTGAACGCGCCCCTGCCCGCCGGGGCGGGCGACGAACAATACCTTCGCGCGTTCGACGAACTACTGGCCCCGGCAATGGAACGTTTCCGCCCGGAATTCGTCATCGTCTCCGCGGGATTCGACGCGCACGTCGACGACCCCCTGTCCGCCACACAGGTCACCGAAGAAGGATTCGCCGAAATGACGCGCCGGGCACAGAAAATCGCAAGGATCTACGCCAACGATCATCTGATTTCGGTTCTGGAAGGCGGCTACGACCTCAACGGCCTCGCCCGTAGCGTCGAATACCACTTAAGCGCCCTTTTGGAAAACGGTGAGTAGACTGCAGCTATTCTGAATCCGATCACGTGCCGACGGAACCTTTAACTCGATTCAGTCGTCTACTACTTCGACTGCCCGCACTTCGGCCGTCATCGGTCGTTTGCGTCGAACCCGTCCATGGAGGTTCAGTGAGCACAAACGATCCCGTTGTTGCATTCCAGGGAGAAATGGGCGCCTTCAGCGAAATGGCCGCCCGCAGTTACTTTTACGAGAACGTCCATGTGGCCCCACAGCCCGATTTCGAAGGCCTATTCAACGCGGTCTCCGGCGGCGTATGCACGCACGGCATGGTACCCATAGAGAATTCCCTCATGGGAAGCATCCACGAAAACTACGATCTGCTCCTCCGGCAGGATCTCTACATCGTGGGCGAAATCAAGCTGCGCATCATGCACAACCTCATTGTCAATCCCGGCGTCAGGATGGAAGACGTCAGACAGATCTACTCACAGGCGCCTGCCCTGGCGCAGTGTACCGAGTTCATTCGATCCAAGAAAGGTGTCGAAACTGTCGTTGCCCACGACACGGCCGGCGCCGTCAAACAGATCAAGGAAGAGAACGCAAGAGATGCCGCTGCCATCGCCAGCGCACAGGCGGCCATCGACTACGACCTGGAAATCCTTCGGGAGGGTCTTGAAAACGACCATCGGAATTACACCCGGTTTCTGGTCGTTGCCTCCGAACCTGCTGAACCCGTCGGACCCGCAAAAACCACCGTCGTCTATGCACTGGATCACATCCCCGGTGCCCTTTTCAAGAGTCTGGGCGTATTTGCGATGCGGGATATCAACCTGCTCAAAATCGAATCGCGCCCGTTAAGCGGCCGGCCCTGGGAGTATGTCTTCTACCTGGATTTTGAAGGCCATCTGTCAAGTGAAAAAAACCGACAGGCGGTTGAGCACCTCGAACAAATGGCCAGCTTCCTCAAAATCCTCGGCTCCTACACGCATGGCAAGACTGTCGAAGGCAGTTTGCGGGAAAAGAGGGTAGCCCCATGAACCTGGCGGGCAGGATGGCGCAGCTTGGCACCGAATCTGCGTTCGAAGTCCTGGTCAAAGCGCGAAACCTCGAAGCCCAGGGCAGAGATGTGGTCCACCTTGAAATCGGCGAACCCGATTTCGATACACCGCCCCATATTGTCGATGCCGCCCAACAGGCGCTTCATTCGGGTTATACGCACTACGGTCCTCCGATGGGCCTGCCGGAACTCCGCGAAGCCATCGCGAAGGATGTTTCCCGGTTCCGGGGAATTTCAGTCAATCCGGATCAGGTTGTGGTCACCCCGGGCGCCAAACCGATTATGTTCTACGCCATTCTGGCCCTTGCCCAGCCAGGAGACGAGGTTATCTATCCCGACCCCGGGTTTCCAATCTACGAGTCCGTAATCAGATTTGCGGGCGCCCAACCGGTACCGATTGCCCTCAAAGAGGAACGCGCCTTCAGTCTCGACATGAACGAACTTGCTGATCTGATCACGGAGCGCACCCGGCTTCTCATCATCAATTCCCCTCAAAACCCCACCAGTGGCATCATTCCACCGGGAGACCTGGAGGCGATCGCGGAAATCGTCGTCGACAAGGGCATCCCGGTCCTTGCCGACGAGATCTATTCCCGTATCCTGTACGAAGGCGAATTCCACAGCATATCCGTTTACGAGGGCATGCAGGACCAGACCATCATCCTGGACGGCTTCTCCAAGACCTACGCCATGACGGGATGGCGCATCGGTTACGGGGTGATGCCGCGAAGCCTTGCGGATAAGTTCGGCCTCCTGATGGTCAACAGCAATTCCTGCACTGCGTCGTTCACCCAACGCGCCGCCCTGGCCGCACTCCAGGGTCCGCAGGATGACGTCCACGCGATGGTGGCTGAATTCAGACGGCGGCGGGATATCTTTGTCTCAGGACTCCGCGAAATTCCGGGCATTCGCTGCCCACGCCCCGGCGGTGCATTCTACCTCTTTCCTAATGTCTCAGACCTGGGTCTCTCTTCACAGAAATTCGCCGACCACCTCCTGTACGAAGGAAATGTCGCGGCTCTATCCGGACATGACTTCGGCGCCCGTGGCGAAGGCCACCTCCGCTTCTCCTACGCCAATTCGATCGAAAATATCCAAAAGGCTCTGAACCGCATCGGAGATTGCGTGCGGAAAATCCGGGGATAACACGTCGTTTCAATCATGAAGCTCCGGTTGAAGGGTTCCGGGAGCTTATCGACAAAATGAGGCGAGCCCGACGTTTCAACGGGAAACCCGGCTCGCGGGCCGCACACAAACAGCCCCGACAACGAAAAGTTTTCGGGGCTTTGTGTTTTGGGGGCGGGCGGGGATCCGTTTCACCCGTTCGAAGGTGAATGAAAAACCCGCGGGATCCTGTTCTCCAGGCGATTTACCACATCACGCGAAAAGATGTCGCCGTGCTCACCTCCTGCCGGCTGTTCAAATCCAGAACATTCACGCGGAATTCCCTGGGCCCGGGGAACGTCTCCAGGTTCAACACCTGGTAAATCGGCTCCCACGCCTGCGATCCCTTGTGGGTGTAGGAAACCGCCGTGGTCCATTCCGGCTCCTCCGCCGCCTCGTCTTCCTTTACGTTTCGGATCTGGTAGGTCACCTGATAGTTGGTGGCGCCGAACCGATCTTTCTTCAGATTGTAAATTTCATAGTAGAAATACGCCTGCGCGCCCTGCTGATACTGTTTGAGCGGATTGGGCAGAATGAGGTAACGCTCCCGACCGTAAGTCGCTTGCTCCCTTTCAACAATTCGACGCGCAAGCAGCATATCGCTCACACTCAACGAATCGAATCCGAATGTCCCAACCCGCAACACGCTCCGAAACGTACCTATCGATTTTGTCTTCCGGTCCTCAGCCTCTGCCGCGATGAAATATTTCCCCGGCGCCAGCATCAGCTTCTCGCTGGCAAACAGATATCCTTCCCGGGTCGCCGCATATTGTACCCACGGCATCACGTCCACCCTTCCGACGTCCTTCCTCAACGTATCCCAATTGGCGTCGAACAGGAACAGACCCTGGCGTATTTCCACGGCCTGCGCCCCGGTTTGCGCTTCTATGTGTTGAACTTCCTCTCCCGGAAGCGCGTAATATACCTCCACTCTGGCCTTGTCACCGTCCCCTCGAAATCGGGCCATCTGGTAAGGCGCATCGTACCGCACCCATTTATATGGATCTTTATAGTACTCCGGTACCTTTGTCGTCATCACGTCGAAATCCACCAGCCGATTCCCCAACCAGCCCACCCGATAGCGCCAGGTATCCCGCCCATCCGTATTTGCAAACAGCAGACGAAATCCGCCGTAGTCCCACAACTCCAGACGGGGACGATGTTTATACGGCGTGGATCCCTGCTGATTCAGCCAATACAGATGATCCTGGTACCACACCGGCTCATCCAGGCCGGTATCGATCTCGGGCGGACGGACACTCCTCGCCTCCGGACGTCCATACCGGATATACGCCTGTCCCTTGTCCGTCGTCCAGCCCGCAATTCCCCGTTCCGGATCTCCGAAACGCAGGTTGGTATACGCCACCCGTCCGCAATGCTCCATCAGGCGTTCGTTAATCGGCGTCAGGAACAACGGGTCACGCCCCGTCCAGAATGCTCGCAGCGCCTCCTCATCCGGCAGTTCTTCGTCTTCCTCCATACTCTTTTTTCCGACCAGCATGAATACGGACATCATGAACTGCTGTTGGCGCGGCGGCATCCGGCGCAATCCGTTCACATAGGCAGGATAGGCACGCTTGAATTCGTCCTGCGCCTGGTATGCCAACCCTAAAAAGAAATAAGCGTCCGGATCGTCCGGGCGGCGTTTCAGGAAATCCTCGAATAGCAACGACATTTTGTCGGACATCTGGGCTTCGTAATACACCAATCCCAACAGAAGCAGTGAAGGTCTGTGTTCCGGATCGACATTCAGCGCTCTGGTCAGATATCCGATCGCCTGATCCCGGTCTTCCTCCCCGAATCTTTCCAGACTGAACGATCTCGTGCGGCGATTGCCTAAATCGTCGTACTGATAGTCGACCCGCTCGCCTTCCAGATACCGCGACATCTGCCAGGCGGCGTACCGGCCGGCCACGTACAGAGCGCCGACGTGGTCCGGATTCAGGTCGATCGCCCTCATTGCATTCTTATAGGCGTGGCCCCTTCTGCCCAGGGCCCATAGCACGTTCGCATATTCAATGCGAAAATCCATATTCGTTTTGTCTTTCCGCATCGCCCGCTGTAGCCAGGTAGAGGCCTGTCTGCGCGTACCCGGCGTCCTTTCATCGCTGTAAAGCCGAGCGAGTTCGTACATTGCCCATCCGGTATCGTCGAACCGAATCGCATCCCTTATAAGCCTGACGCGTTTCTGGTATTCGATCGTGGTGTCCGACGCAGCCGCAAGGAGCGAATCCACCCGCATCGAAACCGCTCTGGCGGCTTCGATGGGCGCCGCACAGACCAGAACGGCCCCCACAATCACATAAGCCAATGGCCGCATACTCCCTCCTGAAGGTGGCTCCCAACGTCGCGAAATCTGTAACAACGCAATAAATGGCAGTTTGACAATGAAATAAATGCCCGGTATCATGTATACGAACGATCCGTTGAAAAGTTCTCTGCCAATTCCACCTGACCCCCATCTCAACTGGAATATACGCCGGGAATGAATTATGTTACGGCGTCCCGCTCTTGAGGACGTGTAATCCGGGCCGGAGTTGCAAATCGGCTGCCACGTTCCAATAGAAACTGCTATCCGCGGAGAATTCCATGTCCAACCCCTACAGCCAGCCGCCTGAGGTCATCAACCGCTGGATCAACGATCGTCAACGACTGCTTCGAAATGAATCCGAAGACTTTCTTCGCAATGAAGTCCTGAACTACGGCCCGCGGCAGGCCGCGCACTGGAATCGGGACTACAGCTCGGTTGAAGCCTTTGAAAGTTCAGTCGAAGCCAACCGACGCCGCTGGCAGAAAACGATCGGCATCTTTGAGTACGACGGCACCCAACTCGAACCGGTACTCGATCCGTGGTACGAAGACGACACGTTTACCGCGTGGTGGCTTACCATCGGATTATCGGGCAATCTGAAGGGCCGCGGAATACTCGCCCTGCCCAAAGGCAAGGACGATCCTGTCCCGCTTGTCATCGCCCAGCACGGTATCGGATCGTCGCCTGAAAAGGCATTTGGCCTGGACGACCCGGGCGATCTGTACAAATCCTACGGTCGTCGCCTGGCGGAGGAGGGGTTTGCCGTCATCGCTCCGATGAATATCTCGGGCGCCTCTCCTCGAGCCCGGCAGGAACGCCTCTGCAAGCTCCTGGGCAAAACCCTTTGGGGCCTCGAGATCTACCGTACCCGGCGCCTCCTGGACTACCTGGAAACCCGCCCTGAAATCGATACCAAACGCACAGCCATGTATGGCATCAGCCTCGGCGGCGCCTACACCATGTTCACAACCCCGATCGAACCCCGCATCAGGGCCGCCGTGGTGTGCGCCTGGTTCAACCACAGGCGTAATAAAATGGCCGTGGACGACCCCCGGTACAGCTGCTTTCTCTCTGTTAACGAAGAACATGTATGGATTCCCGGCTGGCTGAGCGCGTTCACCGACAGCGACCTGGTTTCACTCATCTGTCCCCGTCCCCTGCTGGTAGAGCAGGGCAAAGCCGACGGAATCGCCTGGTGGCCCATGATGCTGGAGGAGTATCACCTGGCCCGCGAACACTACGCCAGACTCGGATTATCCGAAAGTATCGAAATTGACCTTCACGAAGGCGGCCACGAGATTCGGCTCGACAAGAGCCTTCAATTTCTCAAGAAATGGTTGGCGCTGTAGCCGGTACCCTGCGGATTGCCGGATTTCGTTTTGCATGTTGACGGCTGAACCGGACATTCCAAAATACACAACGCAAAGGAAAAAAACATGGTTAAACTTGGTGTCTTCGGATGCGCAGGCATTGCGACCCATCAGCTGAGTTCCGTCTGGGACGACAATCGTTTCGACGTGGTCGCCGGCGCGGACGTCCGTCCGGCGCAACTCGACGTATTCAGGGAAAAATTCGACATGCGGCACGGGTACACCGACTACCGGGTTCTGCTTGCCGAAGCCGATATCGAAGCCGTCATGATCTGTGCGCCCACCTTCCTCCATCCGGAAATGGCCATCGCCTCCGCGGAGGCCGGCAAACATATCTTCTGCCAGAAACCCATGGCAATGAACGCTTACGATTGTTACCGTATGATCCAGACCTGCCGCAAATATAACGTCAAACTCCAGATCGGTTTCGTACGGCGTTTCGACAACGACTGGGGCACGGTCAAAAGGGTCGTCGACTCCGGCCGGCTGGGAAGCCCTGTTCTCTGGCGCCAAACCGCCGGGGGCTCGCCCCCGGGCAGCCCGTTCTTTATGGACCGCTTTCAGGGCGGCGGGCCGATGATCGACGGAATGGTCCACAACTACGACTTCGCGGTCCACTGTTTCGGCAAACCCGTGGAAGTCAAATCCATGCCTATGAAAATCCACCACACGTCCACGGCCTGGGATACCGGCACCGTCCTCGTCCGCTTTGAACGGGGCGATGCCCTCATGTGCTCCTGGACCTGGGGACTGCCGGCCGGCGTTCGCACCGGAGGCGGCACGGACATCATCGGTCCCAATGGTGTGCTCTTATTTCCCGGAAACTACGATCCGAAAAAAACCGAAAACAAATACGACGCCGACACCCAGGGCGCTTACCACCTATCCATGGCCGATGGCGAAGAGGAAGTCATCCCCTTCAAAAAGAAAAACATGTTTCGGGATGAGATGCTGCATTTCGCCGATTGGGTTCAGAGTGGCGCCGATCCGCTCGTCACAGGTGAAAACGGTCTGTGCGCCACCCGAATCGCCGAACTCGCGCTCAACGGCGGAGGTCTGTATTAGCCCGGGGAGCGTGCGCGGCAATCAGGAACTGTCAGAGAAAGTCATCGTAACGCTTGAACGGATGTCCGACCGTTAAAAGATTAAGAGTTATACATGACCCTGGTGCGTATCGCCCTGGCGCAGACACGCCAAACTGCGGACCGAGAGGACAACCGCCGCGCCATTCTCGAAGCCATCGACCTCGCGGCCTCCCGGAACGTGCAAATCCTGTGTTTTCCCGAGACCCAGACGATTGGCTACCGGGTAGACATTGCTTCCGCCGACGCACCCGTGCCCGTCGCCTGGCTCAATGAGGTTCACGGCGAGGTTGCAGCACGATGCGCGAAGCACGGCATAGCCTGCATCCTGGGTACCGAAATGGCCTCCGATGGCGGAAAGCCGTACAACACCGCTCTCGTGATCGATAAAGATGGGAATGTCCAGGGTATGCACCATAAGACAATGCTGACGCCACTGGACGCAATGGCCTACGAACGGGGAAACGGGCAGCACGCGTTCAATCTTTCTGGCGTGCGCATTGGCGTGGTCATCTGCTTCGAGGCACTGCGCTTTGCGGAGACGACAGCCGAATGCGTACGCCGCGGCGCCCAGGTCGTCTTCCATCCGCAGAACAACACGACCCGTCCCAACGACTGGAAAATCCCCATTCACCACGCGATGATCGTCACTCGCGCAGCCGAGAACACCGTTTGGTTCGCTTCTTGCAACGCCTGCCTCCCACACCAGAACAGCCGCAGCCTGATTGTAGCCCCCGACGGCCGCATACACGGGCAGACGGATCTGAAACAGGAGGAATTGTTGGTACGTGACATCGACATCCGGAAGGCAACGCGTGCGATGTTCCGCCTGGGAGAAGACGGCTCAGCCGAGGGGGCGGTGGAACACAGCGCAAGCCTGCTGTTCGCCGACACGGTGAAGCCGGAAGAGTATGCCGCCGCGCTCGATGTGAACAATTCCCCATCCGGGGCATCGCAATGACCACTCGAACCCTCCTGATGCTGGCCGTTCTCCTCTGCACGGCGCCAACCCTGTATGCACAGGGCGACGAAAACCCTCCCAACGTCGACTTCAACGACGACGGCGTCGTCGACTTCCAGGATTTCATCCAGTTTGCACAAGCCTTCGGAACCAGGCAGACTCTATATGACCTGGACAGCGACGGCACTGTCGCCTTTGGAGACTTCCTGCTCTTCGTCCGGGCGTTCGGCCAGACCGGCGTCCCCATTCCTCAGATCCGCAATATCGGCATCCCTGTACGTTCCGTAAACTGGGTTCGTCTTCATCCGGGTCGAAACAGTGAGAACCGCCCACGTGTGTACGTTACTATGGGGCAACAGGCCGACAACCTGTTCGTCCTCCAGGTCGACCCCGAAACCGGCGACTTCCACCAGTTCGTCTCCCCGGTACCCCGCTCGAACTACCCCACCGCCACCCTGATGAGCCGGTCAGGACGCCTTTACATCGGTTCCGCGTATGCCGGCCATCTCCTCTGTTTCGATCCTCGCCAGAACGCCCTTCTGGATCTGGGCGCCATCAACCCGGGAGCCGCCACTTTCCCATGCCAAATCGACGAAGATCAGAACGGTCGCATCTGGATCGGTAGTTATCCAGGAGCTGACCTTACGGTTTACGATCCAAAAACAGGCGAGTTCACACGCTACGGTCGCATGTCCAGCCTCGACAAGTACAACTATCCCCTGGTCGCCCCCGACGGAAAGATCGCTTGCCGCATCTGGCCGACACGGCCGCACGTCGTCGTCTTCGATCCCACCACGAAGGAAAGTTTCCTTGTCGGGCCGATAACATACAAGGGCCAGGGTACGCTTACTTTGGAAAGAAGAAAGGACGACAACCTCTACGTCATCACGTCGGACTACGGCAATTTCCAGATTTCCGGCAACGTAGGGATTCCCGTTTCGAGTCTGCCGGGACGCATACCCCGGCCCACGCTGCCCGACGGCAGCACTTTCTTTTTCGCGGACGCCCGCCAGCAGATCAATCGCAAGCTGAGCATCCGCAGTCCGACAGGCCGCGTCAGATCGTTTGAACTGGACTACAGGGCCAGCGGCAGCGACATTTTCTATATACACACCGGGCCGGACGGTCTTATCTACGGCTCCAGCATCCTGCCATTGCACCTCTTCAGATTTAACCCCATCTCCGGTGAAATGGTCGACCTGGGCAAATGTTCCAGTTCCGGCGGCGAAGCCTATTCCATGGCAAACCTGGAAGGTAAACTATATATCTCCTCCTATCCGGCCGCTCGCATTTCAGTCTACGACCCTTCACTCCCGTATCACTTTGGTTCAGGCCCGGACGACAACCCTCGTGAGTTGGGTCGGCTGGACGACATCTCCTACCGGCCCCGTTCCACGCTCGCCGGTCCAATGGGCAGGGTGTGGATCGCGTCTGTACCGGACTATGGCCGGTGGGGCGGCCCTCTCGCCTATTACGATCCCGAGACCGGTGCCAGAAAATCCTACAAGCGCATCGCGGGGGACGCGAGTTGCTACACCCTCGCTCATCTGGAGCGCCAGAATCTCATCGCCGTGGGCACCAATATCCGCGGCGGCAGCGGGACGGATCCGAAAGTCAATGAAGCCACGCTCTTCCTCTGGGATTACCACGCCGAAGAAAAAGCCTGGGAGGGCACGATCGAAGGCCGAAGCGCACCCGTTTCGGTCTTCAATGCGTTACTCGCCGGGCCCGACGGCCTGCTTTATGGCACGGTTCGGGGCGGTGGAGTCGATGAACTCTTCGTGTTCGATCCAAACGCCCGCATCTTCACACACCGCATTACCCTGCCCGGCGGAAGGCCGCTGGACCTGGGCCTTCGGAACGGGCCGGACGGCAAAATCTACGGCTTCACCACGTCTCTCATCTACAGTCTCGACCCCTCCACCCGTCAGGTTGAGGAGGTCCTCAGCGTGGAAGATGGTATCCAAATCGCAGGGCCGATTCTGGACCAGGACATTTTCTTCGCGACCGGCGGGGTGCTTCGGTCGGCCAACATATTCTAACCCGTTTCAGGTGTGAACAATACCGGCATTCCCCGGTCGCTGCCGGGAGGGGTGGGCTTTTTCGAGTTGCATGGCCGCCTTTCAGGCGATATTGTAGGGCCTCGAGACAGCATTGTTGTCCTTGTGCCCGTATGTCACGTCTCACAGGGGTACACCGAATGGCCCGGACAGCCTCGAAAAGAAAGCTCCGTATCGCCTTCATCGGCGCGGGAGGCATCGCCGGAACCCACATGCGTTGTTTCGCGGAGATGGACGACGTAGAGATGATCGCCATGGCAGACATCTCGGAGACGGCTCTTGAACAGCGTTCGAAAGAATACGACATTGCCAATTGCTTTACGGACTACACAACCATGCTGCGAAAAGTCAAGCCCGATGCCGTAAGCATCTGCACGCCGAACGGCCTTCACGCCCCGACCACCATAGCCGCGCTTTCAGCGGGCGCTCACGTCATTGTCGAAAAGCCACTGGCCATGAATGCACGTGAGGGCAAAACCATGTTGGACGCAGCGGCAAAACACCGGCGCAAACTCGTCATCGGCTTTCAGCAACGCTTCGACCCCAAAACCCAATTCATCAAGAGAGCCGTGGACAGCGGCCGGCTGGGAAGGATACTTTTCGGCCGGGTGCAGGCCCTGCGCAGACGCGGCATTCCCAACTGGGGTGTTTTCGGCCGCAAGGAACTCCAGGGTGGCGGTCCGCTCGTCGACATCGGTGTACACGTGCTGGAAGCCGTCCACTACATCATGGGCTCACCTACACCCGTCGCAGCCAGTGGAAATGTCTTTACCTACCTCGGAAACAGAAAATCAGAAACGGCCTGCAGGTGGCCGGACTGGGATCACAAGACCTACACCGTCGAAGACCTTGCGGTGGGCCAGGTCCGCTTTGACGGCGGCGGCGTCATTCACGTTGAATCCAGTTTTGCCGCCCACATACCGGCCGACGTATGGAACTTTCAACTCTTTGGCGAACGAGGCGGCGTCACCTGGGATCCTCTCTCGATCGCGCGGGATGACAACGGATACATGGTAAACACCGAACCCGGCTGGTTGCCCAAATCCGATTTCGGATCCACCTTCGGCGCCAAACTTCGCAACTTTGTAGACCATGTCCTTCACGACAAACCCACTCTTGCACCCGCCGAACATGGCCTGATGGTTCAACAAATGATGGACGCCATTTACGAATCCGCCGAAAAGGGACGTGAAGTTGGCATCGATTGATAGGGTGCGCGGATCAGCGTTTCGCGTTCCTGGTCCAGGGGCTGAACGAAGGACGACGCCTCTTACGGAGAGGCGGAATTCGATCCGTTCGGACATCAAAATACCTTTTTCACTTCCCATACGGCATGGAAATACCGATGAATACCGATGACCTCGTGGCCGCATCGCGCCACCTCTGGCAGAACTATTTCCACGGCGCGCAGCCCGAAAAACGACCCATGACGATTACCCATGGCAAAGGCCTCTACATTTACGACGCCGAGGGTAACGAATACCTGGACACCTTTGCCTCCCTGCTCACGACGCTGTGCGGCCACGGTCGATCGGAAGTCATCGACGCGGTCAATAAACAGATGGGGAAATTGGCCTACTTTCCCGGCGAAAAGGACTACCTGATCGAGCCAGCCGTCAGACTGGCCGCAAAATTGGCCGAAATCGCGCCGGGAGACCTGTCCGTCTCATTCCTTGTCAACGACGGCTCGGAAGCCAACGAGGCGGCCATTAAACTGGCGCGCAGTTATTACTGGGCCAAAGGCGAAAAGAACCGCTTTAAGGTCATATTCCGCAGGGGCTCATATCACGGCGCCACCCTCGGAGCGCTCTCCGCCACCGGCCTTGCCGGTACTCGCGAGCCCTTTGAACCCCTGCTCCCGGGATTCACCCATGCCATGCCGGCGAATTGTTATCGCTGCGAACTCGGCCTGGATCCCGAAACCTGTGCGCTGGCCTGCCTGAAGAATCTGACATCCATCCTGGAATGGGAAGGGCCCCAATCCGTCGCCGCCGTCATTATGGACCCCATCCCCGGCTCAAATACGGGATTTCCCCTTCCCCCCGACGGATATTTGCAGGGCGTGCGCGACCTGTGTGATCGACACGGTATCCTGCTTATCTTCGATGAAATTCAGACCGGCTTCGGCCGCACCGGGAGGATGTTCGCCTGTGAGAACTGGAACGTCACCCCGGACATTATGACCGTCGCCAAGGGTTTCTCCGGGGGTTATCTACCAATCGGCGCCGCCATTGCAACCGAGGAGATCGCCGAATGCATTCGAAGGGCCAGCACGGGATTCCGACACATCCACACCTTCTCCGGCCACGCAGCCGCCTGCGCCGCCGCACTCGCCCATATCGAAGTCATCCAGAACGAAAACCTTGTGCAACGCGCCGCCGAACTGGGCGATTATCTGCAGAGGCGGTTGGACGAACTCTACCAGTATCCTCTGGTGGGAAGTATCCGCGGTCTCGGCACCCTCTGGGCCGTCGAACTCGTGGCGAACCGGGAAACCAGGTCGCCTCTGGACCCTGCGGGAAAAGCTGGCGGCTTTATCGCCGATTACTGCCGGAAATCCGGCGTGATCCTGCGCAACAACGGCGACATCCTTGTCCTGGCTCCCGCCCTCGTGATGACCTTCGCGCAGGCAGACAGGATTTTCAACCTGCTGCATAGCGCCATTGATTCTGCGTTGAGACATTGTGAACAGAAAGAAGACCGCCTCCAGTGGATCAAGGAAGAGACCGGGAATTAGAGACCGGACCTCCGCGAGACCCCAGGTGACGGCGCCTCCCCCTTCCTTCCGTGGGAGAAAAAGCCAATGATGCCGCCGAAAGAAAAATGCCTCGATATGCTCCGAGGGATGTATCGCATCCGCTCGTTCGAAGAGCAGGTGAAAACTCACTACGATTATACCAGCTATCTTCGCGACAATCCCGAAAGCGAAGGGGTCATCTCCGGCGCGGCCCACCTGGCCATCGGCCAGGAAGCCGCCGAAGTCGGTGTCTGCGCCGCCCTCGAACCGGATGACTTCGTGGCCAGCACACACAGGGGTCATGGCCATGCCATTGCCAAAGGCGCAGATCTCAAGCCGATGATGGCCGAGTTAATGGGGCGGAAACACGGGTACAGCGGCGGATGCGGAGGCTCCATGCACATCTTCAGTACCGAACTCGGACTGATTGGAGGCAACGGAATCGTGGGCGCTCAAATCCCCATCGCCACCGGCGCGGCTTTCTCCGCCAAATACCGTGGAACACGTCAGGTGGCCGTCGCTTTTTTCAGTGAGGGGGCCGCCAATCAGGGCGCGTTTCACGAAGCCCTTAACATGGCCGCTCTCTGGGACCTCCCCGCGGTTTACGTCTGCGAAAACAACCTCTACGCCGCCACTACGCCCGCTACAATAACGCTCTCGCCTCCCGACGTTGCCGCCAGGGCGGCCGCTTACGATATGCCAGGATTCATCGTAGACGGCCAGGACATCCTCGCTGTGTTTAAAATCGTATCGGAGGCCGTTGCCAGAGCTCGCGCCGGAAACGGACCCACACTCGTCGAATGCAAGACCTACCGCTTTGTGAGCCACGCAGGCGGCGGCCAATCCGCCCACAACAACCCCGAGGAGCTGGAGGTCTGGAAACGCAAAGATCCGATCGCCCTCTTCGAACGCAAGCTCACCGGCGCCGGATACCTCACTGCCGAAGAGAGGCAAACCGTCATTTCCGAAGCCCGGTCGGAAGCCCGCGAGGCCGTCGCCTACGGCAAACGATCTCCCTATCCTGAATTCGAAGATATGCCCGTTACCTCAGGGGTCGCCCTGTAGTGTCCCGTCCCAGTTCCAATCCGGATGGGTCAACCTGATCCCGCGTTGGACAAATGGAGACCATTCATTGCCCCACGTCACGTACGCCCAGGCCATTAATGACGCCATTCGAGAAGAGATCGCCCGCGACGAGCGTGTCTTCACCATCGGTGAGGATATCGGTCCGGTCCGCGATGCTGAAAAACTCTGGGACCAGTTCCGCGAGCGCCGCACGTGGCAGACCCCTATTTCCGAATCGGGCTTTGTCGGATTGGCGGTAGGCGCCGCCATAACCGGCCTGCGTCCGGTCGCCGTCATCATGTATTGTGACTTTGTCACCGTCTGCATGGACCCCATTGTCAACCAGGCTGCCAAAATCCATCTGATGTCGGGGGGCAACGTCAATGTCCCGCTCGTGATCCGTACTCCTGGCGGGGCAGGCACGCGGGAGGCCGGTCATCACAGCCAGAGCCTTGAGAGTTGGTTCGTGCATACTCCGGGACTGAAAGTAGTAATGCCGGCCACGGCCGCCGACGCCAAGGGCCTGATGAAATCCGGCATCCGCGACGACGGCCCGGTTGTTTTCATCCAGCACCGGCTGCTGGGCGAAATCGAGCAGGCCGTGCCGGAAGGCGATCACGTCGTTCCCCTGGGCGTCGCGGACGTAAAACGCAAAGGCGTCGATGTTACCGTTGTCGCCGTCTCCTACGCGTTGCCGAAGACACTTCAAGCGGCTGAATTCCTGGAATCGGACATCAGCGTCGAGGTGATAGACCCCCGTACGCTCGTCCCTCTCGACGTGGACACCATCCTTCGCTCGGTGAAAAAAACCGGCCGCCTCCTGGTCGTGCACGAAGCGCCCGCACGAGGGGGTGTCGGTGCGGAAGTTGTCCGCCAGGTTGCCGAACGGGGTTTTGAACACCTTCGCAAACCCCCAAAGGTTCTCGGCGGCCTGAATACGCCAATGCCGTACAGCGCCTCGCTTGAAGATGCCTGTTTACCTCAGCCTGAGGACATCGCCAACACCATCAGAAATTGCGTCCGCGGCTAGACTGGCGCGGCTTCGAGATGCTCAACCCTCCTGCGCCCACACGCTGGCGAAGCGCTTGTAAAGGTGGGGCAGACATTCCTGTCTGCCCGCCTCGTTGGTCCTTCTGTGGGATTGGAGACAGAAGGTTAGTTTACTCCGCCGCAGGTCTATCCGCAAAATGCGTCCGTCGCCCGTGCGCCCACACTCTCAGGAAGCGCTTGTAAAGGTGGGGCAGACATTCCTGTCTGCCCGCCTCGTTGGTTCTTCTGTCATCCTGAGGAAGCCGCCAGGCTGACGAAGCATCTCCTGCAGCATTGGATGATGCCTGAGTGTCTCTCACCTGGCCCGGCTTGCCAGGCAGCACAACAACCCCCTTTTAGCCCACCGGCAACGGCTCGACAAGCCAAAGTCCGGGTGTGGCGATGATCGATTCCTGGTATCTGTAGGGGCGACCGGGAGAGAGGGCGAGTTCTACAGGGACGCGTTAGCGCTATTGCTTGAGGCTGAAGCAACTTAGATCAGAGTCGAAGAAACCTGCACCGGCAAGCCACGAGGCTCCTCGTGCTGGAGGGAGCTGGCCAACCTTCCTCAATGGGACAACTATTTCGTTGAGAAACAGACGGTCGCGAAATGACCGGGCGGCGTTTCGCAGGCGCGAATTTATCCAGGACTGGGTACTTTGACTGCCGCGCGGTGCAACGCCTTGAGGCGCTGCACGTCGTCGATAGTCTCAATCCGAGCGGCGTATGGTTGCAACGCAGGCTATTTACGTGTCCGTCCCTTTTTTTTGACAACTGTTGAACGCCCTGGCCGCTTTTCCAGGACATTCCGCGTATATTTGCAGTTGGGCCAATTCGAACAACCGATAAACAGTCCATATTTTCCACTCTTCTCCTGCAGCCATCCAAAGCACGTCGGACATCCCTCAACGGCCTGCCGGCAGTCTCGGCAACGGTAGTTCCCATCAGCTTTCGCCAGTAATCCAGTCCTGCAATGGGGACACCCGGACTGTCGATACTCGCAATATGGCCAGTGCGAACAACCGTAGAATATCCCCCTGTCCTGAGCGCTACCTCTCCGCTGCAGCCTTCCATGGATGCATTTGGGGCACGGTACATCCCGTTTCGGTTGCTTTCCATGAACCTTTACGTCATAACCGTCCTTCATCAACTCCTCGACGAAAGCCGAAGGCGTTCCGATATCGACAACGAGATAGACGCCGCGCCTGGCGCGAGTGACCGCGACATAGAACAAGCGGCGCTCCTCGGCGTTTGGATATGCTTCCGGCGCAGCCAGAACGAGATCCAGTAGCGGGTCGTCATCGATCTCGGTGGGGAAGCCGTACTTTCCGGAGCATAGGTCGAGCACCACCACATAGTCGGCCTCAAGGCCTTTGGAGCCGTGGACAGTCATGAAAGAGAGTTGAAGATTGAAATGTGCTCGCGCCAACGCGCCCATATTCTGAGGCCTGGTGTGCCTGTACCGGCCCAGCAGCAGAACCGTAGAGTACTCGTCGTCCTCGGCTGCATGAGCGGCAATTGCGTTCAACGCCTCCGCCAGTGGATCGGGACACGTTTCTCGGGCGACCATTACATGCACGCATGGTTCGTCTGCATTGAAGATAGACGAAACACGCTTACGGATCTGTGCGGGATTGCTGAGCACGAATCGGGTTGCGAGATCGGCGATACGATCCGTGCATCTGAACGTTGTTTCCAGGTTGACTCGTTCGCTCTCGCCAAAGCGTGCCGTGAACTCTCGCATGATGGCGATGTCCGAACCCGCAAATCGGTAGATGGCCTGCCAATCGTCGCCGACCGCAAACAACTGTGCGGTGTTCGATGTGTCCAGCAACGCCTTCAGCAGTCGCGCTCTCCCGGCCGAAATATCCTGAAACTCATCGACGAGTATGTAGCCAAACCGGTTGCGGTAACGCCCACTCTGCACGTGTTCCGTCGCGTTGGTGATCATGTCGTGGAAATCGATTTTCCGCAGCCGCGCAAGCGATTCCTGGTAACGCTCATATACAGGAATGAAAACGGTCAGGAAAGCCTCGGCCCGAGGACGGTTTCGAGCCCTGGCAGCGCGACGGGTCACGTCGTTTGCCGACAGTTGCGCACCCTTGTAGTGATGGAGGAACGTCGCAACCAGACGCGTGAAAGGATCGATTCGACCTTGCTGTTCGAGGACGGAGAAGGTGTCCTGGGATGGGATCGGAGATAGCTTTACCCCATGGACGGCCAGTTTTTCCGCCAGGTTCTCGGTCAGTCTGCCCGCATCCTTTTCGTGACTATAGGTCTCCACAAGAACCGTGCCATGTTCCGCATGCAGCCGTCTTTTCCAGTCCAATGACCTGAGATATTCGTCGCGATCGATAAAGGGAGGCGTATTATTCGATTCCGAGAGTGCAAAATGCTCAATGTATATCCCCGCGTCGGGGAGGTAGAAGTCGGGCCGGTATCGCCTCTTGTCCGACGCGGCGGTTTCGTGTTCGTAGTCGCGTTCGTACTCATAAGGCACGCCGTTGAGGTAAAGGAAGTTGGCAATCTCGCATTCTTCGAAACTCTTGAGCTTCTCGCCTTGCAGGGACCGGACCCCGTTGTCCCGGAGATAAGCCCAATACTCTCCCTGAGTCTGGAATTCGAACTCGCTTCGGTACGGAGCAAAATGCCCTGCGAACCATCTGAGCATGACCCCGGCGAACCTGGGATCGGCGACGAGGTCGCCAATGATGCACTTCAGCAGGTCGAACAGGGCTTGTTCATCTACCGCAGCCTTGGCCACGGCCGGGCGTCTGCGTTCCACCTCGCTGATGATCGACATGCCCAGGCTGTGGAATGTTCGAACCGTGAGTTCGGCGCCCAACTGTACGCCAAGGCGTTTCCGGACCCTTTCCTTCATTTCTTCCTGGGCATCTTTGGCAAATGCAAGCAGAAGCAGTTCCGATGGGCGCCGGTAACCCTTATGAATAAGCCAGCCGGCCTTGGCAACGATGACTGACGTCTTGCCGCTTCCGGCGGCTGCAACGACCAGGTTGCGGTCTTCATCGACGACAACCGCTCTCCGCTGCTCGTCCGTGAGCGGCCTCGCCTCGATCCTTTCGAAGAAATCCCTGGATCGCACCAGTTCGTTGGCCACAAACGTTTCGCAGGCTCTCGCCCGACAAACTTCGGAATCATCCGCGAAGTCCTGAATCGCCTTCAGCATTCGGATTTCTGCGATGTCGGATAGTTGTTCGGGCCACTGAGAGGGGAACCGGGCGACCACGGCTTTTGCATCTTGCTCGATTGGGGAAAAGACAGTACGCGCCACATACCGCGGCGGGTCGGTAAACTGCGCCAGGCGGTCGTAAACGGATTGAATCGTTCCGACATGTGTATCCTCCAGGGCGTCTCGCCACCAGTCGACTCTCCCGCGTATAAGTGCGTCGCTGAACAACTCAGCGTCCGGCTTCGACAGTCCGGATACCGTTACATTGCCAGAGACGAAACGTACTTGCAATCCTCCCCAGAACCACCCGTGCGCCACCTCCGCGGTCTCGATTTCCCGAAAGGGGATAACCATCGACCTGGACGGGTGTTCCAGAATCAATGTTGCACTGTTCAACGTGACCGCTCTGGCATGTCCCGGACGAAGGATCGGGAACACGTACGAGGCCAGGCCGGATCGTCCGACGCGCATAGATCCCCTGGGGCCCGAATTACGACTGTGTGCACGGGCCAAGTCTGTCTTCCACACATGCGAAGTACATTAGTTGACACGGTAAGCGTGGCCTTCAGGCACACTTGAATATTGCCCGGTAGCCTATCCGTTTCAAGCTGGGCTTTTTTATCCTGCAAACCGTATGCCAGGCCGATCGGGTAACGACTGTAAAACCAGTCGTGCAGGCGGTCGCTGCGCGGGCGCTGGCCTCCGCCTCATCGGCTGCCGCGCCCGCGTCAATTTCCACCCCGAAGGGAGTTGTAAGGCATTCCAACATGAATTCCGCCTTTGTTTTCCATTGACACTCTCCCCCCATTGCGCTTTCTTTCGCCTTCCGTAACGCCGTCTTTCGTTTTCGGCCGAATGGCGGGTTCGTCGTTCCCCAATGTCTCTGGGCGTATGGCCTGTCTCGTTCGAAAACTTTGCATTTCATTACAATACAGCGTTGTCCTGAATAAGCAGAACTCCAACCCCGAATTAACAAATCACGCGTAGACCGCCCCCCATGGGGTTTTCTATTTTGATGGAGAGGCCAGCCAATGGAAACCGTACGCGACAGGCTCTGGATCTTCACCTGTGTGGCCGGATCGGACAACGACTCTCTCACCCAGGCCGGGTACCCGCAAGGGTCGCGCATGACACCGGCCGAAGGCGCATTATTTCTGGATGTCCCCAACCTCCATATGATCCGGTGGCGCGGTCTGCCCGCGTATCCGTACGAGCAGTATGCCGTTACCTTTTCCTCGCTGAAGCAGGTCACCTGGTCCATCGTGGGCAGCGGCGGCCAGGTGGAAGGAGATGAACTGCAGAGGGTTCTCGATCTTGCCGGGAGGCATCCCAACGTCACCGGCGTCTATCTGGACGACTTCATGAGAAAGGAAGGCCGAGGCGCCCTCAGCGTGGATGACCTGGCCAACATACGTCCGAGATTAAACATTTCCGGCAGAAGGCTGGACCTCTGGGTTGTCCTGTACGTCAAGCAACTCGACCTTCCCGTTGCCCCCTACCTCGAATACTGCGACGTGGTCAATCTCTGGACCTGGAACTCCGAAGACCTGGAAAACCTGGAACAGAACCTGGAACGCCTCGAAGCGGTGAATCCCGGCGGCCGCGTTTCCCTGGGGTGTTATCTCTGGGACTTCCACAACCAGCGCTCGGTTTCCATCCCGCAAATGGAGCACCAGTGTGACCTTGGTCTCCGGTGGCTGCGGGAAGGCCGTATCGAAAGCATCGTTTTTCTCGCCAACACCACCTGCGACATCGGTATCGAGTCCGCCCCGTGGGCGCAGGCGTGGACCAGGAAGGTCGGTGATATACCGCTTGACGCTGTCAAGGGGTGAACCGGACACGCGGTACAATAGCCACAAAGGACACAGAACGTACATAGCAGTTCGGAAACGACCGCAATCGGGTCGCAAGTTTTGTGGTTTATCGGGCAGGGCATGCTTGAGTCTTGCATTTTCGGATGCGGCTGGGCAAAGCGAAGCTACGTGAGGAGACGACCAATATGGAGAACCGGGAAGGGATCGGAAACAACCTCGACACGAGTATCTACATACGGAGCGACGGCCTTCATGCGTTTTACGCATCAGGACAGACGTATATGGGCGCGACCGGCGAACGCATCGTTGAAACGGTGACCTCCGAATGCCTCCAGTGGGTGACTCACGATGATGGACGCACGACGCTGGATGCCTGTTACGACGGCACCTGGCTCAGGTTATCGGAAGACAGCGGATCACACTGGACGGACTGGGGGCCGAGGGTACGCTTCGACATCGGGATCGCGGACGAGCAACTGATGCCGGCGGGATTCAGCCTGGACAGGAATAACGACACCCTGGTGCAGTTCTACCGGGGGCAGAAGGCCGATAAGAGTTGTTACGGCTACATCAACCAGGGCGCCTATCGGGCGTATTACAGCGTCTCCGGCGACCAGGGAAGAACCTGGAGCGATCCCGAGCAGATCATCGCCCGGGGTGACGGTTTTGAAGCGGAACGCTGGGGTCCCGGCTTCGAGTATGGCGTCCGAGGCGGGATCCTCAACGGGAACCACTGCGTCTGGCTGGAGGACGGGTCGGTACTGGCGCCCTTCACGGAATACGAACGATTGGACGGTACCAGACCCTGGTGCTTCAGGGTGGTCTGCGCAAGGGGAAATTGGAAGGACGATATGAGCGGGCTTGACTGGGAGTTTGGGGACTTTATCGAGGTACCGTTTGAGAAATCCGGCATCGGATGCTGCGAGCCCTCAATCACGGCCTTGGAATCGGGTGCGCTGTTCGTCACGATGAGGTGTCAGGGGAACGAGGCCCAGGGCTTCTATTCCATACCCTATACCGCCGTTTCGGAGGATGGCGGAATGAGCTGGACGCAGCCGGAGCCTCTGACCTATGATGACGGCACGAACGTATGGACGCCCGCCTCGTGTACAGCCTTTTATGATTCCTCAGTGACGGGCAAGACCTACTGGATTGCCAATATCCTGGACGGCCCCGTCTACGGGCAGATTCCTCGATATCCGCTGAATATTTCCGAATTCGACACGGTCAACGCGTGCATCGTGAAGAACTCGGTCCGGCTCATTCAGGACCGGCCCGACGACGCGCACGAAAACGTAAGATATACCAACTTCGGGTGGTATGAAGACAGAAGATCAGGAAAACTGATTATCACGCTTCCCGAGCAGTATCGCAGCATGGGTTGGGACGACATGGAAAAGCCGGAGGACTTCGCGGCGGATTGCATCAAATACACGGTAGATTTGGAAGAGTAGTAATTTAAATTATGCCATTCATGAACAACAACTTAGTAGAGTCGAGATGTGGCGCGGTGGTTTAGGAGTGGCCTATCTGTTTCCGCCCCTTTCGTCTGGCGGTGCCTCAATAGCCGCTCCGTGCTCCGTTTCCACATCCCGCTCGTCGAACCGGACGTGCGGATTTCCCGCATCCGGCTCTCGGACAAGGAGTCATGCGTTCGCCCACGGAAAGTTGCGCTTCTGCTCCTCCAGCCGGGTCAGGCCCAATGTATTGTAGAGGACCTCAGCAGGGAAGCGTGACGTTCCCTTTCCCGGGATTCGGTACTTGTTGCACAACCACCAGCGGAGCCGTTTCCGGGTGTGGCTGTCCACACTCCGGTAGGTTTTGCTGACCGGACCCAGACAGAAGTAGTTGCCCCACCCTGCCAGCTTTCGGTTCAGGTGGGCAATCCGTTCTTGATGGTCTTTCAGCAGCCACCGTCGCGCCGTTGCCTCGCTGATGGCCCGGCAGATGTGCCGGATGGCCTTCTTTGACGGGCGCGTGCCGATATAGGCCTTTCCCGTCTTTGGCGAGTAACAGCGACCGATGGTGTAGCCCAGAAAGTCAAATCGTCCTTCTGGAAGGGTGCATATGCCCGTCTTCTGCTCGTTGACCGTCAGCTTAAGCGCTTTCATGATGGATCGCATCGCGCGCATCGCTTCTTCTGCACTGCCGCGACAGCAGATCACAAAATCGTCAGCGTAGTTGACAATATGAGCCTTCAGGCGTTGCTGATATCCCAGAAGTTGCCACCCCAGAATGAACCGCCGCATATACAGGTTCGCCAACAACGGGGAGATAGGGGCGCCTTGCGGTGTCCCCCTTCCCTGATCCTTGTTCGGCGTCGCTCGACGTTTGCGGCCCCGCTTGTCCGTCTCCTCAATCGGCGCGGTCAGCCACATCTTGATCAGGCGCAGCATTCGCCCGTCCGAGATGCGACGCGCCACCGATTTCATCAACTCGGCGTGCGGGATCGTGTCAAAGTAGCCGCTCAAGTCGGCGTCGATCACCTGCGTGTGGCCACGGTTCACCAGAGTGTGCACGGCCCTTACAGCATCGTGCGCGCTCTTCCTGGGACGGTAGGCATACTGCTGCGCTGGCAGGTCCGCCTCAATAATCGGCGAGATCACCAGCACCGTAGCGGTTTGCACCACACGGTCCTTCACCGTCGGGATGCCCAGCGGCCTTTGCTTTCCGTTCGGCTTGGGGATATACACCCGACGGATCGGGGAGACCCGATACGATTTGCTCCTTACGGCTTCCGACAGTTCACCTAACCACCGCTCTCGTCCATATGACTCGATATCCTCGAACGTCTCGCCATCCACGCCCGCCGCTCCGCCATTGGCCTTGCAGCTTTGGTACGCGTGCAGCAGGATGTCCTCACGGTTTACCTTGTCATACAGCGCGTAGAATCGGTAATCGGGCGATTCCTTCGCTTTGGCATGCAACGTCCTCTGCAACTTCCGAACCTTGTCTGGAGGTCTTAGGCTCATACCAATCTCCCGGCTCTCGCTCCTTTGACGTTGCCCTTGAACCAAGGCCCCTTTCCTCCACCGGCATTACCCGGCTTCTCCGGTACTACGGGCCTCTCCGCCACCCCACACGGCCCGGCCTGGCCCTCACGGGCTGCCGGTTGGTGTCTATACACCACCGCTGGGGCTTCCCGTGTTGCGTCGGAACTCCTTGTATACGTGCCTTCGCCATTACCCCGGCGGGACCGTTGGATGCGCGCGTTGCTGTCTTTTTCCAACGACGGCGGCCTTCCCCGATCCATGGGCGGGTCGGCTCCCGCATTACCTTTTTCCGAGGCCTGCTCAGCGTTCACTCACGTTTCGGCCCGCATACTCGCCCAGTCGCCTTGCGACCTTCTGCACCGGAGGCTTCGGAGATGTCGTTACCTGCGTCTCCGCTCCGGTTGCTACCGACTGCAGCAACATTTGTCGGGTGGGACTTTCACCCACTGAAGTTCCGCGCCTTTTCACGGCGCACCATGGATGCACAGGATAGACAGGATAAAATCTCAATCGCCGTAACGATGTGTCTTGTTTAGAGTTGCTGCAATCATTGGTGGCTTGATTGGGTCGATCAGTGACATTCGATTCGTGCGTAATCTCCTGCTCGCGATCCTGTGCGTTGTAGGTTGTATGGCTGGGCTTATCGTTCTTCAGGGGTGGCATCTGGGAATGGATGTGACAGTCAAGGGGCATGGTTGCGTCCAGCCGATCGTAACGTTTAAACCTCGACGCCCCGGATTGATCAAGAAGGTTCTCGTCGAGCACGGGCAAGACGTCAGACGTTAAGCGCAATTGTCCGGAAGACAACCGTTCTTCCGGATACCGACAAGCCCCTGGGCAGTTGGATTTTAGCCCAGGTGCCTATTCTTCGTCCTTAAACCTTCGGTACATAAATCGTAAAGCCTCTCTCGCCTTCTCACGGACCGGATAAGGGTCTCCGCGATAATATCCGTCGTGTTGGCTTATAGAGTCCAGTAGAGCATATACGAATGAGTCATTGATATATCTCAAAGCCGTGATTGCGTCAATTCGATAATGATGAAATTCTGAATGAGCGAATTCTACAAGGGCTGTTTTGAGACGTTCTTGCTTTTCGTTGTCGCGCAAAAACGGTTGGTTGGCGTTCAACATTGCCTCGAATACTTTCGCGGCTTCTTTTTGGACGTGAGGTTTACGAGTATCACGGAGTATATACAGAAGCGGTTCGAACGAAGGTTCTCCAATATCCATTAAACCTTGTACTGCTGGCTTCATTGAGATATTCTGAATAAAGAATGGAACAAAACGAGGGTCTTTCTGCCAACCGGTCATTAGCAGTAATTTCCATTCAATCAAACCTTCGTGATCTTGAAATTTCAGTTTTTCGCCAGTCTCACTGTCTGTGATGTCACCGGTAACAGGGTCTACATCCAGAAAATAGCGATCGATGATATAGAGTAGCATCGTGCGGGCATTTTCTGGCCAGGGCTCCCGTGGTAAGCGATACAGGCGATATACCATACTTTCCATAACCAGAATATTCCCTTTAATGAGATCCTCGGCCCACTCAGCATATTCTGAATCCATAGGGAATTCATTGCCGATTGTTTCTACTTCATCGTAAATATTGATCGATCGGGCATAGCTGTGCAAATAAGTGATCTCATGCACTATTATCATTTTGTTTCGATAGGTATCGATCGAAATTGGATTCCAGTATTTGGGATCCATAAAACCTATGTCCAATGGTTCCCGCTGTATAAATCCGTGCTCCGCAAAGGTGATTGCTGTCACGCGTCTCGGTTCCTCGGTTAATTCAAGGATTCGTCCTTTGTGGTCAACTGTTATTTGAGAATGTTCTTCTTGTCGGCGGATAGTTCTCGAAGGACTATTGGGTGTTACGCTGAGGACTTCAAAGTCATGAACTTTAATATCCCAATTCTGGCCAAAGGTGCTTATAAGGATTTCGTCATTACCATCTTTGTCTACATCACCGAGGTTTAACCCACCCCAGTAGATTCCGGATTGATTTGACAATTGCGTGACCGTGATTGCGAAATCTTCGGTAATATTCGACCATCGGCCGATCTTTAATGTGGCTTTATTAATGCCATCATTTTCGGCAAAAACAACCTCGTCCTGACCATCACCATTAATGTCACCCATTGCCAGGAGACCGATCACGTTATCACGAGGAATCAATAACTTCTGGTATTCATATTTCCCCTTACTTAAGTAAATTCCAAGTAGATATTGCGTTGTTTTCATATCCTTAAGCCCAAATCCTGCGACCACGAAATCTAACTGGCCGTCTCCATTTAAGTCGCCGGTATCAAAACTACGGGCCGCAACAAATGTCTCGTGATCTTCCCAGACTTTCTCTACTCTACTATGTGGTTTAAATGCATTAAACAGCGCCAATCTTGTCGGCCAGAAACAAATCAACCTTACTGTGTCAGGATCTATAATCTCGATAGTTGCTTTATCTGTTCCGTCGAATTCGTACCATCTGAAAAACCTTGAGTCAGCAAATAAGGGTTGTGTGAGAATCAATAAAGTGACAGAAATTATGAGTGAATTATTCATAGTGGCCTGACTGCTGTCGGAATGTCGATTGGCAGAGAATTCTGGACTTGAACATAGCGTTGGATTCTGAAATAACACCGGCGATTAAGACCCCCCTACGTGCCAATGGAGTGAGACGATGTTCCCTGCAAGTTTAGGGCGTCCGCAAAAATATCACCCCCCGTATTTGGAGATGAGATCCACAGCGGCCTCATCTCCTTTTTTCTGCGCCCAGGCGAGGGGCGTGGCCCATTCGGCGCCGGCCAGCGTGGGATCGGCCCCGCGTTCGAGATAGAGACGGGCCAGATCGCATTTGCCCCATCTGACCGCCCAGCCAAGCGGTGTGGACTGAAGGAGTTCGTCGATAACGTTAAGATCGGCGCCGTGGTCCAGAAGGATGATGGCAAAGGCGATCCGTTCGGGTTCGGTCATAATCGGTTCTCCCCAGACAACGCCGCAGGCCGCCAGATGATGAGTAAGCCGGTACCCGAAACGACCCACGAGATTGGGGTTTACGCCGTAGTCCAGAATCATTCGAAAGATTTCGGGATAGACCGTACGATCGAAGTCGCGGAATTTGCGGTGGGGATTCGTCCGCCAGAGTCGAAGGGGCTGTTCGAGCAGGCTGAACCAGCGGCTGTCATCGGGTTCCCAATCGAGTTGCCGCAGGCACATCCCCACAATATTCGGGTCGCCGCCGCATCCTGCGGCCCAGAGCAGCTTCTCCGCGATCGACGGGTCGTTGTGGAGGGCAACGGCAGCGGCCGACGTCTCGGCTTCGAGTCCGGCAGTGGTGTGATCCAGGATCCCGCCGTATCGAAACAGCAGTCCCTTCATCCGGTCGTCGCGGTTGTTGTACGCCGCGCCCACGGGATTCGCGCTGGCATAGATGCTGGCGTTGGGATCCGCGCCGTTCTCGAGCAGGAGTTCGGCGATTTCATAACGGGAATTGCCCGCCGCATTGGACAGGGGCTCGCCCCACGAATACGGCCTGGATTCGTAGTGCTGCAACTGATGCCTGTCGTCCGGGTGCAGACCCAGGTCGAGCAGCAGGCGTACTATGTCGATATCGTCGTTCTGGACGGCGATCTGCAGAAGCCCGTCCCGCTCGCTGTCGTTGGACTGAAAGCGTTCCGGATGCGCCCTTGCGAACGCGCGAACGAAGTCGAAGTCGCCAAGTGCGACCGCGGATTCGATCGATTGCTCGCATCCCGCCTGCAGCAGGATGCCCGTGCAGATCAGACACCCTTCGTTGAGCGGCCTGTTGCGCCCGCGTACATTGAGGACCGCGCCGTCGAGGGGCGATTGGCCCTCGGGCGTGAGATGCGTGATATCGGCGCCCCGATCGAGCAGTTCGCGAACCAGCCGGTAACGGCCGTGCGACGCGGCCGCGTGAATCACGCTGCCGCCATTTCGATGACACGCATCCAGCAGTTCGGGCTGACGGTCCAGGATGTCGAGCGCGGCCTTCTCCCGCCCCTCCCGGACGGCTTCGAACAGCGCGTCGTTTTCTTCGGTGATGGTAATATTCTTGCAGGCGGCCAGCTTGCGTTTTTCGTCTTCCGCCCTGATCACGTGGACGATTTCGTCCAGGCCGCGTTCCTGCGCCATCGTAAACGCGCCGGTGGCGTCGCGGTGGGGGTAGATGCCCGAATTGTGGTCCGCGCCCGCTTCCATGAGAACCCGGACCGCATCGGCGTGCCGGTTCATCACCGCGTAGTGAATCGCGCGGTGTTCGTTGTTCTCAGCCATGTGCACGTTCACCAGATCGGGCTGCTCGCCAAGTATCTGCTTAATCCGCGAGACATCGCCGCTCCCTGCCGCCTTACAAAGATCTGCGACCCTGTAGGATCCGTTGCCGGCCATCTCTGTTCCTTTCCGGGTTTGCACGTCATCCAATTCCGATAGCGAAGCCGTCACCCCCCGGCGTATAAACCTGAACTCGAATTCCCGCAACCGGAGGCGTCACCGCGAATAGTTCAAAGTCCGTATTCGAATGTGAGTTCCTTCTTCACATCCGTTCTCTCGACACTTTCCCTGATATCCTCCATCATCTCCAGCCACCTGTGTTTCTTGAATTTCCCGAAGTCAAAGACGAATCCCGGGAGCGCCCTGCTCTCGATCCGGCCGGCTCCTGCCCCAGAACCTCGAACTTCCCGCCTCGAAGCTGGTACCACGTCGCCGGTTTTCCGTTCTCCACGAACAATGCCTCCTGGACTCCTGAAGCCTCATATATCTGAAGTTTTTTGCCCAGGTTGGTAAATGCGTGCTTGGACTCCATTTCCAGTACGAAATTCGGCGACCCCTCGTAGACCTGGTGATCGTGGTTCTTTTTGCAGATTTGCCTGGGTCCGTTTCTGCGCACGATCACGCCCACGTTTGGATAGACCATACAATCCGACTTACCGCCATAACTTAGCCTTACCGGAGGGAAGAGGACCACGTCCATACCTGTAGCGAGCATACGATAGTAATTGATTACGGTAAGCACGTCCGTGTGATGTCGCGAAACGTTCGCATCGGGTATCCACATGATTATCCTCCCTCTACGTCAATTCCGTTCGTGGTCATCCCGGTTCCTTTCTCAATACGTCCTCAATCTGACTGGACGTTTTCATTCGTGGCGCAGAGCTTCTATGGGATTCGCACTGGAGGCTTTAAAGCACTGGAATCCGACAACCAGCGACGTGGCGAAAACAGATCCCAATGCGCTGACAACAAAGGGGAACACGCCCATGTTTGCGCGATAGGCGAAATCTTGCAGCCAGTCTTGCATGAGGACATAAGCAAACGGCCATGCGATGAGATTGGCGAAAAGCACCAGCCTTGTGAATTCGGCACCCAATAAGATCGCGATTTTGGCGATGGATGCACCGAAGACTTTGCGAATGCCAATCTCTTTGCGGCGGCGTTCGCCCGTGTGGGCGGCAAGCCCAAGCAGGCCAATATAGGCGATGAGAAAAGAGACTACGAACCCTACGGCAAATATGCGTTGAAAGCGCCGGTATTTGCCGTAATTGATCTCCAACCGGTCATCGAGAAACGCATACATGAATGGACGAACCGGGATATAGGTTTTCCAGATTTCTTCGAGGCCCTGCATGGTTTCGCCGATGTTTCCGGTAGCGAGTCGCAAGTTGACCACGCGAAATGAACGTGGGCGCAAAACAAAGGCATTGGCGCGTAGTTTTTCAGTCAGCCGGCGCATATGAAAGTCTTCTACGACGCCGATGATCCAGCCTTCATTGTCGAGAAGTTTGAACGGTTTTCCAACGGGGTTTTCAAGTCCGAATTTCTCGACCGCTGTCTCGTTGAGAATATAAGCACTTTCAAAATCACTCTTGGTGTCAACGGAAAAATTGCGCCCCGCAAGGATATCAACGCCGATCATGGGGAATAGATCTTCGTCAATACCGTATTGCCGTATCTCAAAAGCAGCGCCTGATGGATCCAGGACCATTTCTTTTCTGCTTGTCCAGCCTTCGCCTGGAAGGCTGGCAGATGCGGCTGCGGCGAGCACATTGGGGTGTTTGAGAAAGCGCTGTTTCACTTCGTTGTAGGTATTTCTTAGCGACCCATCGACGTCAAAGATGCGAAGCGCGAGGATGTTTTCTTTCTTAAACCCCAGGTCTTTTTGCAGGACATAGTCGAGTTGGACAAAGGCGACAAGAGCGACAAAGACGAGAAAAATGGAGATGGCAAACTGGAAGATCACAAAAACCTTGCGCGGGAATGATCCGCTGGACCCTGAGGCGGTTTGGCTGTGCAGTGCGGTAATAGGGGAAAATCGGCTGAGGAGAAAGGCTGGATAAATGCCCGAGAACAGACCAACCAGAACCGTTGCAGCCAAGAGTACAATCGCCATGTCCGGCTCTAAAAACACAGAGAGTGTATCCGTTTGGCCCACGATTTGTTGCAAGAAAGGCAGGGTTATGCCCGTGAGGATGAGGCACAAGGGCAGTGCGAGAAAGGTGAGCAAAACAGACTCAAGGAGGAATTGGAATGCCAATTGTCGTTGACCTGCACCGACGACCTTTCGCATACCCACTTCCTTGGCCCGAAGGGCCGCGCGCGCGGTAGAGAGATTGATAAAGTTGATACAGGCGACGAATAAGACGAGCATGCCAATGGCGGCGAGGGTGCGAACCGCTTTGAGATCGCCGGCGCCAATGCCGGTACCCGGACCACCGATGCCTTCGGGGAAGTCTTCAGGGCCATAGAGACGCGTACGCAAGAGTGATTGCAGGCGATGGCTGGTTGTGTTTTCCGGGTTTTCTTCGGGTACGAACAGCGCGCGCAATTTCTGTTCGGTTCGTTCCGGACTGGCATCCGTGCGCAGACGGATAAAGGTTTGCACCCAGTGAAATGAGGTGCGGAATTCCCAGTTGGACCAGGCATCGCGGACGCCTGCCGGCAGGGTTGCGGTTACAAAGTGAGGGTTAAAATGCGTGTTGCGCGGTTGCTCGTCTAAAATACCGGTGACAATGTAATCGCCCCACTGACATTCGAGCACTTTGCCCATGGGGTCTTCCCCGGTCGGGAAGAATTCGACAATGGCTTCTTGCGAGATGACCACACCGCCGGGTTGTTCGAGAGCTTTGTGGAGATCGCCACGCTTTAATCTGATCCCCCAGAATACGAGATAGTTGGGATCGGTGTACCAGAAGGAACGGCGTTGGGCAAACTGGCGATATTGCACCCACCGATGGCCCGGACGGATGCGGTTGGCAGATTCAATTTCGGCGATGGATTCGATCATTTTTGGGGTGAGCGCACCGTGAGTGTCGATCTGGAAATCCATTTTGTAGGGGGTGGTCAGTTGCCGCAATACCCGAAAGGTGCGACCGGCCCCGGGACGAAAGGTGTCGTAGCTGATTTCGTGGGCGACATAGAGCCACGTTAGGAGCATGCACGTGAGACCAACGCTCAAGCCGAGGAGATTGGCCAGAGTATACAAACGCTGGCGAATGATGTGCCGGATGGCGACTGTGAGAAAGTTGCGTAGAATGTCTTATTCCTGGCTCAATACATCGACGGGGTTGGTACGGGCCGCCTTCCGGGCAAGATGAGCCACCGTTGCAATGGCGATACTGTGCCGAGGCAAGTCCAGACTCGCGGCGGCCGCGTCAATGCAAGGGATATCGGCAGGGCGACCAGGGAGAAAAGCACGGACTCGCATAGGAATTGGCCCATCACCTGCCCGCGCTGCGAACCGCGACTGTAAGGAAGTTGTATAGAATCGTTGAACCCAGTGTTCTGTCCCGGAAATAGGTTGCCTGAATTCGGCCGACGAGTCGCCCGGCTGGCAACCCTTCGACAGGCTCAGCACAAGCAACACAGCGAGACGGGATGAATAGGCCTGCCTGCTGAAGCATGCGAGGCAGGCGGAAGATTGGTGTCATATTTCTGGAACGAGACACTTGAGTTCAGGACTCCCAGACAAAAACCTTTTTGTAGTAGACGATCTCAAATCCGTTGCGTTCGAGGTTGCCCAACGATGTTTTCAGCATTACGAGGGTCTCGCTGCAGGCCACACGGCATCCCAGGTCCGCGGCACGATTCAGGCGGGCTCGTATAAGTGAATTCTGTCCGCCTTTTCTTCTGTGCGCCTCGGCGGTTCCTGCCCACCCGAGATAGGCGAAGTCGCCGTGATGGGCGAGTATCGCGGCGCTGACAGGCGTACCCGCGTCATACGCCAGGAAATGGTCGAATCCGGGTTGATCGACACTTTCAAGGAAAAACGTGCAGGGCCACGGATCGAATATGCGGAGAATCGCATCCTTGTAATTCTCAACCTCATGCCCCGATACGCGGCACACGTCAAGATGGGTCTGGAAAGGCGCCACTTTTTCGACGGGACGAATCAGCGTCGGATACCGGGTGCCTCCAAATGGTTTCAGACGGTTGCCCCGGAGCCACTCGATAATTTCCTCTTCCTGGGGATTCGGGCTCAGCCAGAAAAAAAACCGTTCGGTCCCCGATTGCCTGAATACATCCAGTATGTTCAGGAGATCCGTCCGGGAAACCGTGGTCCCGCACCCGAAGAAAAATACGCCGTTTCGATTCGCCGATGGATACGGCGATGATGCGGAAGGAGGATCGACCGTGACGATGGCGTTTCCGACGATCTTATGGATCTTCGAACCGGGCGGCGCACAGCCGAGTTCCTTGTGCTTGATCTCCGTCAGAAGTTGCACGATTTCATCGGGTCTCATGTTGGGGTCGAGAACGATCTCTCGTCCAGATGGGGTTTCAGAAACTGTCCCGTAAATGACTGCCGAACCGCGGCAACCGCCGCCGGCGGGCCGGTCGCGACAACGCGTGCGCCGTGCACCCCGGGTCCGGGGCCCATTTCGATGATATGATCGGCGGCGCGTATGGTATCCTCGTCGTGCTCGACGACGATGACCGTGTTCCCGATGTCTCGGAGTTGCCGCATGGTGCTGATCATCTTGGCGTTGTCTTTCGGGTGCAAACCGATGCTGGGCTCATCGAGTACGTACAACATGCCCATGAGCCCCGAGCCGATCTGCGAGGAACGGTTTGCGCCTGGATGTTGACGTCATCTTCGCAGAGTGTAACATGGCCTTGTTTTTGTCTATCCTGCATGATGATCCACAGGTCGATATCCGAGTTCTCCCAGACTTCGTCGTAGGACAGACTGCCAAAGAGTATCGCCGCGAGTACCGTTCGGTCTTTTTCAAGTTTTCCGACCAGAGACAATAGTGCTTTCCGGTAGCGCCTCCGGATGACTTCCGGCTCGAAATGAGACATGGTAACTCCACCATATAGTGTATGGGAAGGAGCACGTGATATACGCAGGTTCGAATCAGGTGTCAAGGTCAATTACCGGAAAGCGCAGGCGTCCGCGGGTGGGCGGGGAACGACCACTGGAATGCCGGATAACAGGCGAAGAAACCGAGTTTTCACACGACTGTTACGTGGGGTTGGAAAACCGGAGTATTCCGGCTCCCCGCCGTAACCTGAGCGAGATTTTTAAACCGCTAAACGACGTCGTACACATTCCTGGCGCAAAACCACAAAACCGGGCGATCGACACACCGATCGCCCGGTTCAATTTGCGAAGATCGCTCGGTCCGTTTCGCTAACGGCATTTACGGGATTGCCGCGCGCGAAGCCAGCCAGATTTCCGCGAAATTCCGCCTAAAGACCCCGCAGAATTCTCCCTCCTCACCGGTTTTGCCCAAGTAAAACGTGAATGCTCTGAAACAAGCGGATTGGTTGTTCGCGGTTCCTGATACGATTCGGCCGAACGTAGGGGTACTACCTGCAAGTTAAACGCTCTCGCAATTCTTGGATAGAAGTGTAATCTTTCGATTAGATCCCGCGCGAACGACCATGGGTCCGCACAAAATTCGGAAATTTGAGTCACGTTGTATTCTCAGTTGTATTCTCATGTATATTGAAGAGTTTAACGATATCACCCCGTCGGCATCAATACCAACTTACTGAGAAGAGCCAGTTTCCTCGCGATGCTCTGCCGTTCACTCTTGTTCGCCGGGAACGGTGTGATATTGGCATGTAGTTCATGAGGCTGTGTATCCGGAATGACGTTGAGGCTGTTTTCATAAACATGCTGTGCCAAAAAATCCGCCCTTGCTTTTATTCTTCGTTCCTCGGTTTCAACGTAATCTCTGCCAATTGACCAGACTTCGCGGTCAGCGAGGGATGAAATGCGATACACCGAAATTTGGTCGCTGTTTGATGGAGGAATAAATGCACCGAATTTTACGACCCTGTTCATAACTGAAAATTGTCTTCTATAGAATATATATCGGGCAATTTTTTCACCTGGTGAAACATCCATATAAAGTTCTCAATTAGACGAGGAGGCTTGACAATGTTACAATAATACCCCGCAACAAGGCAGTATCTGATAATGTACAGATTCCTTCGACTTTGCGTTTGTCGTCGAAAAAAGCACCGTAGATGACAAGATTATCTCCATATAGTCCCATCGACACTATCCCATTCTCTGGTCGCCACTCGAAGCCAAGACTGCCATCTTCTGCCCAGCCGATGTCGGGCATGGGGACATTGTAACGAGAAAGCAGATCTAGTAAAGAATCCGCGTCATCATATGCGGAATCAGGGATAGGATCAATCTCATTACTCAAAGCCAAGGCTTCCATGGCCTCTTGGCGTGTTTTCTCTATTTGCCGTTTTGCATCATCCAATTTTCGCTGTGGAGCGTAGGTCGGCAAATGGAAATACAGGTTAGATGCATCCCCTTCAAGCAAATCTCTATCGCTTGCCTTTGGTAGATTATAGGCCTGAGTTTGTAGATTTCGTGGGTATTCATAGTGTGATGAACGTGTTCGATGTTCGTCATTGACCGCAACGACCCACCCCTCAGTGGTGTGTAGACTTCTCGGTTCATCAATCCGACTGCCGTGAAACCAGTCATAGACGTATTTAGCCTCAAGGCTTGAGTGGTCTTCGGCCTGACGTGCGAGGGTTATCATTATTTCCTCCCCCAGGTGCGAGTTTGGATGTCTTCCGTAAACAATCCAGTGAATTTCCCACGAATACAGCCATGTGCCGACGTAAACCACGTTATCATCACGTTGTCTTCCCCAGCCTGTGGAAAGCCACGCATTGTAAAATCCGTTTGTAAAGTTTGTTTTTGATCAGATACCCGTACCCTATGACTAACGGCAAGATGTAACCTTCCGTTTAAGTCCTCTATCGGAAATGATGTCCGCAAGATCACAGATTCAGCACCTGACCAAAATGAACTCGATGGCTCAGACTTAATGAACAGCTTATATACTTCCCCAACGTCGTTAAGAGTATTCCAGCCATCACCACGCAATAATTGATCAATATAGGTCAATTCATATTGTAGTGGAACTACCTCGCCGACTTCCATTGATCTAACTATCTCCTGAAAGCGACTATAGAACTTTGCAAACCTTTCAAATATCGCAGTGAATCCAGGATATTTCTGATCTGGCTCTGTCTTGCGCCAGTTAAACGTAAATCGATCCCGCTGAATTTGAATGATGTGATTTTGTTGTTCGTGTATGAACCAAATTCGTGCGAAGTTTGGGACATTTTTAAAATGCAACTCAGTCTCTTGGTTTGGGTGATCTAGATTTTCGATTGTAGGCATCACAGGCGGTTGTTCCACGACCTCTGAGAACCCCACCTTTTTGAATTCCTCCCACATCACTCCTAGATGGGGAGCCAGCAACATATCGAGAGACTTGAAGAGTACACTCAATACCACCTCATCTACCGGTGGTCGTACGTAATCGAGCTCATTGTGCACGGAGTCCATGAGGTGTCACCTCTCAAGATCTTAAACACGTACCCGATCTAATTGTGATAACGCCTGATTGAAATGTATAGTTTCACTAAATGCGATGCGTATGCTTGATCTATTATGAGACGTTACCTTTTTGTACATTACATCCTCAATGCTCGGAAATTTCCATGTCGCCTATATGTAAATTAACATATGGAAGCGTCCAAACAAAGCCAAATAGCGATATCTCCGATATCAGTCGCAACGATCAGGTCGTCTGCAGGTATACCCTCGAACGGGGAGAATCCGCGGCGCGATATTAAACGACGTCAAATGGAAACTATATGCAGTCAATGGTCAGATCCGATTGATGCTTGATCATCGGGTCTGGGCAGTTGTACTATGCAGCTTCTCTTTCGTGGAGTAGTTCAAACATTGATCCGACAAATACGTTCGACGCGGTATCCAATATTACCATATTTCATGGTAATTCTATGTGCGAGGAGTGTCTGACACTATAGAAGGGTGATCCGAAACGCAAGCTTTTGAATATCATTGGAAGTTCCGATCGAATTCATAGCCAAGAACTGATGCAGTATTTCACTATTCCTTTCGACAGCAACTTCAAACGACATAGATTGGCGTGCGGATCGTACTCGAGTTCCGGCTGCCTCGCTTCGGCAGTATCAGGACATCTGTTCCCTTGACGAATCCGAACATTTCCAGTATATTTTAGCTGTATCTCGAAAAGGCTTACCCTCTCCAGGGACGGTAGAGATGTTTTATTCCTCCAGACGGATTCATCCTGTTGTCGTATTCGCTCTGGCGATATTCGCGGCCTACCTGGCGGTATTCTTACTTGCCGCCTTCCCCGGTCACGATCACGATCAACAATGTACTGTCTGCGCCTGGTTCAACAACCTGAGCATCGGTTTGCCGGCAGTACTGGTGTTTCACCTTTGCTTCCTGCATTTCCGGCAGTCGTACTCCACGTGCCGGTCCCGTCGCACTTCCTTCCTCCTTCCCGATGGACGCGCCCCTCCTTTGTCCTGATCCATCCCCCAGTGTCCTGAGGACACTTCCGCAGTTTTTCGCGCATTTTCCAAATTGTATCAGATCCGCTCTACAACTGTGTTCACGTTCACAGGAATCCGGATTCCCTGGACAGTAACACGGCTCTGCCCCTGCCGCGATTCTCTCTCTGTGTCCGGCAGGAATGCGGTTCAGTAAAGCGGGAATACCAGCCAGGAAAACGGCATGCCACCAGCATGGTGAAATATCCGTATCGCGCCTTGCCAGTTGCGGGTGAAGGTGAAATCCTGGCACACGGGAGACCCCAGATGCTTCGCTTGATGAAAATGATAACATCTTGTACCAACATTGCCACGGCAGCGGTCTTAACCGTGTTCCTGGCCGCTTGTGGCAAGGACGACCCCCTGACGCCACAGGAGGAACATTACGAAGCCGAAGGCCTGGTTCTCATCGACTCCGGCCACCGGTTCTTCCGGTATTTCCAGGTTAAGGTGGACTCGGACGACGGCCGGGTGGACGTCCTCGAGGTTCCTCACGGCCAACTCACCAGCCATTGGAGCATCCGTTTCCTGGATGAAGACGGAAACGAAATGGCGCCCCCCGGCGGCGAGGGCCACACTTTCACGTGGGAAATTGCGGATAAGTCGATCGTGGAAGTGGTCCAGGACGAGGGCGACGAGGGTAAATTCGTCTTCTACCTGCGCGGTCTCGAAGCCGGCGAAACCACCATCAAGCTTCAGATCTCGCACGAAGGCCACGTGGACTTCACCACGCTACCCATTCCGGTGCGCGTCGAGTCACAATAATTTCCAGGCGGATGGCGCCCTGAGTCGCCATTCTCATGGTTCACAGAATCGGAGTTCATTCCAAATGATTCATTTACTCGAAATCCGGGGTGTATTGTCGAACGCAAACGTGAGCGATCCAATCTTCACACGTTTGCACTTAAACAGGATCGTGCTGGCGCTGTTCTGTCTGCTTTTCTTGACGGGAACCGGCTTGGCGAATCGGGCAGCACTGGTCGAAGGGTATGTCTTCGACAGCGAAACCGGGCGGCCCATGGAGAACGTGAACGTCCAACCCGCAGATCACTCCGCAGGCACGTCTACCGATGAAAAAGGCCGGTTTGCGCTCCACCTGTCCCCGGGTGTATATCGGGTGTCCTTTACCCATGTCAGCTATCGTGAAATGAACTATAAACTGACCGTCACAGGCGCAGGACACCCTGTCGTCTATATTGAAATGGTCCCGCGGGAGCTTGAGTTGAATTCCATCGATGTCGTCTCCAAACGCGCCGAAACCCGATTTGACGAACTCCAACGGGCCACAGGCGTGCTCTCAGGAGACGAACTCAGGAAAAAATACAGCATCACGCTCGCCGAAACCATGAAGAACGAACTCGGCGTTGCCATCCGCAGCATGGGACCCGCCCCGGCCCGCCCGGTCATCCGGGGACTCAGCGGCGACCGCGTACAGATCAACGTCGACGGCATTCAGGCTCAGGATCTCTCTTCAACGTCCGCAGATCACGCGGTGACGGTCGAGACCTTCAACGCGGAACGCCTGGAAATTATCCGGGGGCCCCGCACACTGCTGCACACGTCCACGGCCGGCGGCGGCGTTATCAATGTCGTCAAGCACAAAATTCCCGAAGCCCGGCCCAGGCGCTTTTTCGGCAGTGTCGGCGCCTATGGGGAAACGGTCAACCGGGGCTATCTCTCCTCCGCCGCCGTAACCGTGCCCGTAGGGCCGCTCGCGCTCTACGCCGAATCCACGTACCGGGATACACGGGACATACAGACCCCCATTGGCAGCCTCGCCAACACACCCATCAACACCCGTACCTATACACTCGGCCTGTCCTACGCGGTGGATCGAGGCTATATCGGCGCTTCTTTCGATCAATTCGATACACGGTACGGCATTCCCGGAGGGTTTATCGGTGCTCATCCAAACGGCGCAGACCTTGACATCATGCGTCGGGTCTTCGACGGCAGGGCAGTCTACCGGTTCGATAGCCGGACGATAGACAGAGTGGAGGCGGGTTTCACAAAGGCGTATTACCATCACGTCGAGTTCGAATCCAGCGGCCGCATCGGATCCGAATTCTTGTTTCACGACTACAGCGGCGATCTCAAGCTACACCTGAACACGCAAGGGCAAGCGCAAAACACCGTGCTGACCGCCGGCTTTGAACACCGCAATCTCAAACTGGGCGCTTTTGTCTTCACTCCGCCCACGCGAAAACAAGACGTAAACTTCGGTTTGTATCACAAAACAACCTACCGCCATATTGAGCTTCAGGCCGCTGCCCGGTACACCTACGCCTCCTTCGACCCGCGCCTCAACGTAATCTCAAGCACGAGTCTGGACATAGACCGCACCTTTCATGCCTGGTCCGCGGCCTTCAGCCCTCTCGTGCCGATCACCGACCAGCTGACCGCTGGCGCCAGCCTCAACCGCTCCCAGCGCGCACCCACCATCGAGGAACTCTACAACGAGGGACCTCACCTTGCCGCATACACCTTTGAGAAGGGCAATGTCGAACTCAATGCTGAACGGAGTTTCGGCCTGGAGGCATTCTTCCACTACCTGCAACCGGGTTTCGACCTGGTCTTCACGGGATTCTGGAATGAATTCGGCAATTACATCGCGCCTCGAAATACGGGTGAAATAAACTTCGCTCTACTCCTCCCCATCTACGCCGCCGAAGGCATCGATGCGAGAATGCTGGGCGTGGAGACGCACCTGAAGTGGCGTCCGAATGCGCGTCTCGAACTGGAAATGAACCTCAGCCACGTACGTGGAGAAAATCGGGACGAGCGTATGCCCATGCCCGAAATGCCGCCGCTCAAATTCGTCGGCGGCGTAACCTACCGGCACCCCTGGCTGACCGCGGGAGGGACCGTTGAATGGGCCGCGGGGCAGGAACGCGTGGACACGTTTGAGGACCCCACGGCCGGTTATTCCGTTTTCGGCGCCTACGTACAGCGCGATTTCCTCACAGACCACGCCCGCCACAGCCTTATTCTTTCCCTGGAGAATCTCTTCGACACGGAATACCGTAACCACCTGTCGCGCATCCGGTCCGTGATGCCTGAAACAGGCCGGAACCTTAAATTGCACTACAAGATGTATTTCTTTTGATATTGAAGGTTCTTAGTCAACCGGCCCTGCAACAAAACCTGGTCCAGGTGGGTACAGGCCGGCATGAAGACATGCTCATAGCCCCGGGTCTGTCTAACGACCCGGGGCCTATTTTTCATCAGCCTTATTCTCGACCCGTAGCCTTCCTCGCGTTCAGATGAAGTACGCTTCTTCTTAATGGCCAGCGCCACCCTTCCGAATTTTTTCCAGCAACGCCCGCCGCATCACGGGTTCCACAATGCGGGGACACCACGTACCCAGAAAAGCCGCCGCACGATTTCCAAAACCCGGAATAACGAGACGTTTTCTTTTCTCGATGCCTCGATGGATGGCGTCCGCCAATTCTTCCGGCGGCATTCGTCTTTCCTCTCGCGAATTGTCAGGGCTGTACCGGCGGGCATGGGCGGTGCGCGTAGGGCCCGGAAAGACCGTCATGACATGCATATCCCATTGAGCAAGCGCGACCGAGAGACTTCGTGAATAGGACGCCAGCCCGCTCTTGGTTGCCGCGTAGGTCGCTGCCCCCGGATAACTTACGTAGTGGGAGAGAGAGGAGACGAAAACCAGGGATGCACCTCTGGCAATGCGGTCGGCCCTCAGCAATCCCGCCGTAACCGCCATGGGCGCGTAGAAATTCACTTTAGTCACACGTTTCTGCGCTTCCAGGCTCACGTCGGAAAACCGTCCCACGGCATTGATGCCCGCGTTGTGGATCAACACGTCAATAGGAACCATTGAAACCAATTGATCGTGAGCCCTTGCAATGCCCGCATCGCAGCTCAAGTCCGCAAAGACAAAACGTGCGCCTGTTTCCCGCTCAAGATTCGCCCCACCCTCCGCATCTATGTCCACGCCGGTCACGGAATACCCCGCACGTACGAATCTTCGGGTCAGCGCCTCGCCAATACCATTCGCCGCACCGGTTATGACCACGTGTTTCACTATGCTCTCCATCGCATCAGGGCATCCACAACCCCACCGAAATAACGCCCGCAGAACCGCAACCCTTTGTTTCCCAAACCGATTGTCACCACAGACTTTCGTCCATCGATCGCACGCACAATCCGCCGGGCGACCCGATCCGCCGATGGGAACGCTCTCGAATTCTCGTTGTCCCATCCTGCCTTCCGATGAATGCCCGTTTGCGTCGCCCCCGGGTGTATGACCTGGACGTTCACGTCGCCCTCAACGCGCAAATTGCGCCCCAGAACATCCAGCGCCTCTTTGGTCGCCGCATACACGGCAAAATCGGGACACGGAAACGCGTGAGCGATGGAGCCAATAAACACGTGTTTGCCGCTTGCGTTTTTCACAAACGGTACCAAAGCGTGTGTCAGGCGTAACGGCGCCAGAAGATTGACGGCTACGATCTCTCGAATGCCGGCGTCGGGCTGATCGGCGACGGAACCGTAATGTCCCGTTGCCGCGTTTTGAATCGCCAGATCCAATGCATCAATTTTCCGCGATCTCAGAAATGAGCACACCTTGTCCGCGCAATCCTCCTCCGACAGATCCACTTCACAATAGGTCTCTTCGCTGTAAAGTTCGCATTTGAGCGAATCCAGCGCCCGCCTGCCCACCAGCACCAGCCGTTCTTCACGCGCGCGATAGATTTCCGCAAGCGCCCGTCCAATTCCATCCGTTGCACCTGTGATCAATACGGTCTCTCTTTCCTTTGCCATGACATACATATCCTTCGTCGCATCTGTCCCCGACACCCACGCCGCCCCCACTGGGGAGTTCGGGTGGATACGCACAGCACTGTATTGACCGTCCCATCCAGGGCTTGCTCTGCGACGCGTCAGATCCTATCTTTCCTCGAGCCCTGGCTCACACAATGCCGGAGGCCAAAGACAATCTTCGCGAGTTGGCCGCCAAGCCCGATACCGTTGACATCTTGTCGGTAGCGGAAGCCGGTATTTTACGGGAGGCGGCCGGAGAGACGAGACAATGATTGATTCGCAGATGTTGACCGAAGGAGTGTCCGACGAGCGGGCATGGCGGACGAGTAGCGTCGATGATTCCGCAGCGTGGTACTATCCATTGTCCGAGGATTATCTCTCCAGCTCTGAGCGCATCGTCCGTGATGCGCGAGTTCGTCAATTGCCCATTACGGAGATTTCCCGCCAGGGCGTATCGTTCAATTACTCCGGAGAATGCCTTCAACCGGTACGTGACGCCCTCGGATCGGGGCGTGGATTTGCCATCGTCAATCGCGTGCCGATCGAAGGGTATGTGATTGAAGAAGCGCTGTCGATGTACTGGATGATTGGCGAGAACCTTGGCACCCCCGTGGAGCAGAATATTGAGGGAACGCTATTGTACGATGTCCGAGATACGGGCAAGAATGTGGCGCAAGGAGCCAGGTTTTCAGTGACCAATGCGGAGAGCACGTTTCACAACGACAATGCCTTCGGCGAACCGCTGCCCTACATTGTGGGACTGCTCTGCCTGAGCACGGCGAAATCCGGCGGGCAGAGTCAGCTTGTCAGCGGCTACGCTCTCCACAATGAACTCCTCGAAAATCACGCCGATGTCCTCGAAATACTCTATCAGCTGTTCCATTTTGATCGTCGAGGACAGTTCAAGGCCGGGGACTCGCCGACGTCTCAATTCCCGATTTTTCAGTGGAGCCGGGGCGAACTGACGCTCCGATACATGTACTATTACATCCAGGTGGGTCACGAGAGGGCCGGCAAACCGCTAACCGCCGATCAGAGAAGCGCACTGGAAGTCGTGGAACAGTTGCTTGGCTGCGCGGATTTCAGGGTGGAGTTCAGTCTACAACCCGGACAGATGCTATTCACGAACAACCGCTGGATCCTGCACAATCGCACCGCATTTGAGGACCATCCCGACCCGGAACGCCGCCGGCATTATGTGCGGCTCTGGCTGCGCCGCCGCGACTGGTAATTGAGAACTTGGGTCCCATTTGTATGTATCCGGCGCTTACCCGTCCACAATCTCGTAAACACCCGAATTGTTCATGTTCTCCCGCGTCTCCACCCGGTAGACCCGGCAACGCCCATCCGTCTTCTCACGTATCATCCGATTGGCATAGTCAAACACGTACTTGGAGGAGGCCTCCATCCCCACGTTGGGTATCACGCGAAGGTCCACAATCCGCCTGCGGTGCATCTCCTCAAACAGCTCCCGCTCCGGGTCGTTTTCGTTGATCAGCATCGTGTGGTCAAACATGTTCTCCAACCAGGCCTTCAGGTCATTGAGCTTTCCAAAATCCACCACAAAGTGATTCTCATCCAGTTCGTCGCACGTAAAATGGAACGTAATGTCCCGGTTGTAACCGTGGATAAACTGACAGTGCCCGTCGTGATGCGCCTGTCGGTGTGAACATGGCAGATTGTGAAATGTCTTGGTGGATGAAAACCGCCCTTTTCCGCTGGCCATAAACCCGTCTCTCTTCCGTGTTGATTCCTGGCGATCACCATAGAAAATACGGATCTCATCTTCTCTGTCAAGGCTTCCGCACCCGAAATCCACAAGGAGCGCGCCGATGATCATCGACACCCATACCCATTTCTACGATCCCCGACGCCCTGAAGGGGTACCCTGGCCGCCGCCGGACGACGCCCTGCTCTACCGCCGTGTGTTTCCTGAAGATTACAAAGCCGTGGCCGTTCCCGAGGGCGTGACCGGCACCGTGGTCGTGGAAGCCAGTGAATGGGTTGAAGACAATCGCTGGATCCTCGATCTGGCCGAAAATGAGCCCTTCGTCGTGGGCTTCGTTGGCAATCTCGACCCGGAATCCGACGCTTTTGAAAGACACCTTACTAAACTTTCAGCAAACCCCCTTTTCCGCGGCATCCGCCTTCACCGGAACGAGATTGCGACCGTCAGCGATTTGCTGTTTTCCAAACTCGAACTGCTCGTGCAGAAGGACCTCTCCCTCGACCTCCTCATCGACGTCGAGCAGCTTCACTCCGCAGTCCATATTGCTGCCAGGCTACCGGATCTGCGTATTGTGCTCAACCACGTAATCCACGTACCAATAGACGGCAAGACGCCGAACCCCGATTGGATCGACGGCCTGCACAATGTCGCACAGCACCCGAACATCTACTGCAAGGTCTCCGGCCTCGTCGAAACCGCCTTGGAGAGACCGGCGCCTCCCGAGTTGATCTACTACGCGCCGACCCTGGACCACCTCTGGGAAATTCTCGGCGTGGATCGCCTCATCTACGCCAGCAACTGGCCCGTGTGCGAACACGGCGCCGACTACGCCACGGTACAGCGCATCCCCATGGAATACTTCAAAGCCATTGGAGAAGATGCGGTCGAGAAGGTATTCTGGAAAAACGCAAAAGCAGCTTACAAGTGGCCCGACCACGGGCATTAGCAATCCGTGAGACGATGGGAGCGCGCCACCAGGACGATCCCACCGGGTGCAGAAAAACCCGGGGTCCGGGGGTCATTTTTCGTCCCTCCAGATGGCGGACAAACGTCATTGTTGCCGGGTGAGCATGGGCCCGAGCGGCCGACCGCCGATCAGATGCATATGCAGGTGGTAGACCTCCTGACCGCCATGGTCACGGCAATTCACGATCAACCTGTAGCCGTCCTCGGCAAGTCCTTCCTCTTTCGCAAGCTGTGCCGCTACCGTAAACAACCGGCCGAGTGCGGTCTCATCCTCGGTCGACACATCGTTTATCGTGGGAATCACCTTATTGGGAACGATCAAAATATGAGTCGGCGCCTGGGGGCTGATATCTCGAAACGCCGTCACCAGTTCATCCTGGTACGTTATTTCCGACGGTATCTCCTTCCTGATTATCTTGCTGAAAATCGTCTCTTCCGCCATGAATTCTCCTTTCGGTAATCACCCCTTTTTGCTATCTTCTCCTGTCAGCGTCGGCTGGCATCAAAAAAACTCCTCGTCATTCACAGATCAAGCCAATCCTGATCTTAGACGTGAAAGAACGCCGGGACATGCTTCGCCCCATCGACCGCCTTCTGGCCGGTATAACGATTATCCTTCTAAGGTTTTACCGGTTGCTGATCTCTCCTTTTTTCCAGGTCGTTTTCGGCCCAGGCAGCGGGTGCCGGTTTCACCCCACGTGCTCCCGGTACGCCCGTGATTGCTTTCGGCAACACCCCTTTCCAGTCGCCCTCTTTCTATCGGTCTCGCGAATTCTAAAATGTCATCCCTACCATTCGGGCGGATATGATCCCGTCCCGCCGCAACGTCGTGAGTGTTTTGTCCCGGAAATAGATTGCCGGAATTCGGCCGACGAGTCGCCCGGCTCGCGTCCTTCGACAGGCTCAGGAAACGGCGCCTGAGCGAGGCGACCTGCGGAAGGTCGGCGAGAGAAGACACTTCGACAAGCTCAGCGCAAGCAACGCAGCGAGACGGGATGAACCGGCGGACGAATGGTGACATATTTCCGGGACAGAACAATAGTCCAGACTCCCATGTTCGAAATCGCCCAGTTCCATTGGAGTGCCGACCCCGAGATTTTTAGCGTCGGCCCCGTCGTCTTGCGCTGGTACAGCCTGTGCTTTCTCGTCACCTTCACCCTCGGCTACTTCATTATGCGCCGCATGTTCCGGTTCGAGGGGAAATCGGCAAAGGACCTGGACAGCCTGGTAAACCACATGGTGCTCGGTACCCTCATCGGCGCGCGCCTGGGACACTGTCTGTTTTACGACCCCGCATTCTACCTCACGAACCCGATCGAAATCTTCAAAATCTGGCGAGGCGGCCTTGCCAGCCACGGCGCCGCCATCGGTATCTTTACCGCCCTATATCTGTACGCCCGAAACCGGCCGGATCAATCCTATCTCTGGATTCTCGACCGCGTTGTCGTTACGGTTGCCCTTGGCGGTTGTTTCATCCGCATTGGAAACCTGTTCAATTCCGAAATCTATGGCACCCCTGCCGACCTGCCCTGGGCCATTGTTTTTTCACACGTAGATGCAATCCCAAGGCATCCGGCGCAGCTCTACGAGTCCCTCGCCTACGGACTGATTTTCCTCCTCCTGTATGCCGTCTATGCGAAACGACGCGCCCAGACTCCCTCCGGATTGCTTCTCGGCCTGTTCCTCGTTTCCGTATTCTCATTCCGGATGGTCGTTGAATTCGTCAAAGTCCGCCAGGCCGCTTACGGCCACGGCTTCCCCCTCAGCGTGGGACAGTGGCTCAGTATTCCCCTCATCATCCTTGGCTTCATCCTGCTCGTAAAAACATCGAGAAAGTGAGGGCTCCACAGCCCCGCGGTCAGTCAGAGCGGAACGACAGATACAGCTGTCCCCGAAATATCACAGAAAGGCGGGATCCCATGAACTCGTACACGGAAATTTCCAGCACGCTGCAGAAATCCCTGCACCTTGCCTTGCCTCCCATTGCCATCTGCATTTCGGACGAAGTGCCTGAAGGCGTGCCGGACTATCATGGTCGGGCGCCTGCCGGCTGTCTGTTCTGGCAGGAGGTTGGGAACGGACCCTTTGCCACCCGGACTTCCGACCACGAACTGTGCGCCGTCGGCGTCCATACACACCATATGGCCAATCCTCCGGACTCGTACGAAGCCGAACTGGGCGACGTTTTGAAGACGATGGCCGACATGGATTACGTGCGTGAACAAGACGTAATGGAGATCCCGGTGCTGGAGAACGAAACCAGGCACGTAATTTACGCCCCTCTGGACAAAACGCCACTTGAACCGGCCGTGGTCCTGCTCTTTGCGCATTCGCGGCAGAGCCTGATTATTACCGAAGCCGTCCAGCAGGTCGAACCGGCCGTGCCGCCGGCAATGGGCAGGCCCGCCTGCGCCGTGGTTCCCCAAGCCGTCAGAACCGGACGGGCCGCCCTCAGCCTGGGCTGCTGCGGCGCGAGGGCATACCTGGATATCCTCACCGACGACGTCGCCATATGGGCGCTGCCCGGCGACAAGGTGAATACGTACGCAGCACGCATCGATATTCTCGCCAGAGCCAACTCTGTCCTGGGTGAATTTCATTCCCTGCGTCGAAAAGACGTCGAAGCCGGACTTGAACCCACCGTTGCGGAATCTCTCTCAAGGCTGGGAAACTGACCCCACACCAACGGATTGAAGGTGCGCGGCCCGACCGGACACCGGACGCCCATCTTTCGCTTGAAACAGCACCAATCCATGGTATATTGTGAAAAAATCGTTGCACGTAGATTCACTTCCTCATCAGATGGAAACTTCGATGCGTTCCACTTCCAAAGAAGAAACCCTGGACCTGCGTGAAAAAGGCAAACCCATCAATGGACAGGTACAGGCCAGCAACCGACGGCTCTATATGCAGTTGCACGTCTTAGGAAACTGCACGCGCACGGACGTCCTGGCCGGCGCACTCGGTGAATCCGGCGTCGACGCCGTCCTGTACGTCGACCTGAACGATCCATACGGCGTTGCCATTCTCACCCTGTCCGAATCTCCGGGCACGTTCGTGGGGGAAATCCGCACATTGCTGAACAGCCATCCCTTCACCGGGCTTCGACCCAATTCCGACCTCACCATGATCGGACGAACCTACGCCCACGGGTACGAACCCGACCTTGAAGACACACTGTTGCATAAACCACGCCGTAAGGTCCTCAACCCGGACTGGCCCTGGGCCATCTGGTATCCTCTGAGACGCAAGCCGGAATTCGGCCTGCTAACGGGAGACGATCTGCGGGGAATTCTGGGCGAACACGCACGAATCGGACGCGCCTATGCCGAGGCCGGATTTGCCCAGGACATCCGCCTGGCCTGTTATGGCATGGACCGCAACGACAACGACTTCGTCATCGGCCTGCTGGGGCCCGAGTTGCATCCGCTCTCACACGTTGTCCAGGAAATGCGAAAGACCCGGCAGACCGCGCAATACGTGCAATCCCTCGGACCGTTTTTCGTTGGCAAAGCCATCTGGCAAACGCCTTTCTGAGACTGACGAAAAAGGACATTGAGGCCGCTTCACCCACGGCACGTCGACATGATTCGTAAAATCGAAGTCCTCCGCTACGGCTGCCTGCGTTTCATCAGCCGACCGCTGGATCCGTTCCACATACTGGTTGGGCCGAATGCCAGCGGGAAAACCACCCTGCTGGATGCCATCGCGTTCCTCGGCGACCTCGTTTCCGTCGGCCTGGAGGAGGCCGTCGGAAAACGCACGGCCGACCTGCGAGATCTGGTCTGGCGTCGGACGTTCGACCCGTTCGAACTGGCCATTGATCTGAGCATACCGGCGCAGAAAACCGACCTTTTCGAAAACCGGCAATACAATCGATGCCGTTACGAAATCGCCATTGGGCCGTCAACCGAAACCGGTGAGACTGCCATTCTCGCGGAACGTGTTCTGCTTCTCCCCGACGTTCCCCACGAAGACGTCGAGTCCGAACAGCAGACGCTTTTCCCGATCGACCGCCCCATGCCCGACACGCTTGCCCTGCCCCGCCTCAGAGGCGCCAGAACCATTGTACACAAAGTTCACGGAAGCAACGATAACTTCTACTACGAAACCGGCACCGGATGGGACCACTCTTTCAAACTGGGTCCGAGGCGGTCCGCTCTGGCAAATCTGCCCGAAGACGAAACCCGTTATCCCGTTGCCACCTGGCTGAAGGGCGTACTCAACGACGGAATCCAGCGTCTGGTGCTGAACAGCGCCAGCATGCGCCGTCCCAGCCCGCCCGGCCGTCCCGCCGGGTTCCGGCCCGACGGTACCAATCTGCCCTGGGTCATCTCCGCACTGCAGACCAGCGCACCCGACCGATTCACGGCGTGGATCGCGTGCCTGCAGTCCGTCCTTCCCGACCTGAGAACCATTCGCACAATCGAACGTCCCGAGGATCGGCACTGTTATCTGGTCGTCCAGGATCGGAACGGCCTGGAAGCGCCCTCCTGGACAATTTCAGACGGCACCCTTCGCCTTCTGGCCCTTACGCTCCCGGCCTACCTGCCGGACTTTGGTGGCGCCTACCTCGTTGAAGAGCCCGAAAACGGGATACATCCGCGGGCTGTCGAAACCGTTTTTCGTGCGCTGTCGTCGATACAAGACGTCCAGGTTCTCTTAACCACGCACTCGCCCGTCATTGTGGGCCTGGCTGAAGGCAGTCAGGTCATCTGTTTCTCCAAGACCGAAACCGGCGCCACCGACCTGGTCCTCAGCACCGAAAATCCCGCGCTCCGCGAATGGCAGGGCGAAACCGATCTGGGTTCCCTGTTTGCCGACGGTGTGCTGGGATAGCACCCTGAGCGCCGGATGCGCTACGCGAGATATCCTGGAAACCTGAAAAAAAGAACCGGCCGGCGAAAGCGCCGACGCACCATGGAAGACCGCGGGAGGAACCGACGACGACCCGACCGCCCGGGCAGTTAACCTTCATCGCCCGGGCTATTGTATTCCAGTCACGTCAGTATCGAATTTCGAAGACACTCGAGGCCATGCGCCATGGTTGAACTCGCCCTGAAATACGGATGCAACCCACACCAGAAACACGCAAGAATATACAACAAATATGGCTCGCTGCCCTTCACCGTATTGAACGGCTCGCCCGGCTATATCAACCTGCTCGATGCGCTCAATTCCTGGCAGCTTGTAAGGGAATTGAGGCAGACGCTCGGCGCACCTGCGGCCGCTTCCTTCAAACACATCAGCCCCGCCGGCGCCGCAGTGGCCGTTCCTCTGAACGACGACCTGAAGAAAGCCTATTTTGTTGAAGACCTGGATCTCTCGCCCTTAGCCGTGGCATACGCCCGCGCCCGGGGCGCCGACCGGCTATCTTCATATGGCGATTGGGCTGCCCTTAGCGACACGGTGGACGACCCCACCGCCAGACTCCTGCGCCGCGAGGTCTCCGATGGCGTGATTGCGCCCGGGTATGAACCGGAAGCCCTGGATATATTGAAGCAGAAAAAAGGAGGCGCCTACCCGGTCCTTCAAATCAATCCGGATTACAAACCCCGGGAAATGGAGCGCCGGGAGGTGTTCGGACTCACTTTTGAGCAGCAATGCAACACCCGGGTCGCCGGTCCTGAGATATTGAAAAACGTCGTTACTCGCAGACAGGAAATCCCCCCGGACAAAGCCCGCGATATGCTTGTGGCCACAATCACGCTCAAGTTCACCCAGTCCAACTCCATCTGCTTCGCATTGCAGGGCCAGGCCATTGGCGTGGGTGCGGGCCAGCAAAACCGCATTGCATGCACCGATCTCGCTGCAAACAAGGCCGAAGCGTGGTTTCTTCGCCAGCACCCGGCGGTTCTCAATCTGAGATTCAGAAAGGGAGCCAGGCGGCCGGAAAAAATAAACGCGATCGATCTCTATCTCAAGGGAGACATGACACCCGAGGAACAAAGCGCGTGGCGGTCCTCGTTCCGCGAAGCGCCCCAGCCCATCGGCGATACCGCCAAGCGGGAATGGTTGCAGCGTCTCGAGGGCGTCGTGCTCGGCTCCGACGCGTATATTCCCTTCCGCGACAATATCGACCGCGCCGCTCGAACGGGTGTGGAATACGTCGTCCAGACCGGCGGCTCCGTACAGGATGATGCCGTGGCCGCCGCCGCCGATGAATACGGCATGGTTATGGTCAATACCGGCATCAGGCTCTTTCATCATTAGTGTTCTGTCCCGGAAATAGTTTGCCAATCACCCTTCTAGCCGGGAAGACGGTTTATTCTTCCCGTCGACGGTCCGGATGTACGCAAGGGGAAGCCGAGGTCGTCGCATATTTCCAATGGCTCAAAAAAACGTCGAATTTTCCATTGACGACCGCGTGACCGGGTCTTATATTTATCGCTGAACGCAGTTCGATTTTCAGGAAAATGCGACTGCTGGTCTGTTCTTTTGGCATCGAAAACCATCGGCACCCGAACGGTCGCTCAGTTTCAGATCCTGCATGAGCCTCCAGACGCCGGTAATGCAGGATGAGCATCAACACGCTTCCTGATGGATAAATGGGTGTACCTGAGGCATACGCCATCGCATATGGAGGTGCTCCGGACATGCAATCCAAGTATTTGGACGGCGACACCAACATCTATCTGCGCGATATCCGAAAATTCTCGCCGCTGAGCAAAGAAGTTGAGCCTGGTGTGATCGCAGACGCTCAGAAGGGTAGCCGTAAAGCCCTCGACTGTCTCATCACTGCCAACTTGCGATTTGTGGTCCGTATTGCGCGGGAATACAGCGGACGGGGTTTGCCGCTGGCGGACCTGATTGCCGAAGGCAACCTGGGTCTGATCCGAGCCACACGGACATTCGATCTTGCTCGTGGGCACAAATTTATCACTTACGCTGTCTGGTGGATCCGCCAGGCCATACTGTCAGCGCTCAATCGGTATACCCACCCGGTTGTTTTTCCGGTGAATCAAATCGACGACCTTGACGTAATCAACAGGGCAAAGAACGCCCTTTCGCAATCGTTGGGCCGAATTCCCGATCTGGGCGAACTGGTTGAGAAAACCGGCATGCCGCTTAGAAGGCTGCGCCGCGCCCTCGAAGCCAGACGGACGACCGTATCGCTCGACAACTCCACGCACGACGGATCCTCGGGAGTATACGCGGATACGCTCCCGTCCCAGGAGTCACGCCCGGACGAACAGTTCGAGGATGCCCGGATCAAGAAACTCCTGAAGGAATGCCTGAACCGGTTACCCCGACGTGAAGCGCGGATCCTGAGTCTTTATTTCGGCCTGGACTCGGATAAGCCCGAGCCCCTCGAACGGATCGGCAAACGCCTGCAGATCAGCAGGGAGCGGGTCCGGCAACTCAAAGACAGAGCACTCAACAGACTCCGCCTCAGTTTTGTACAGGGGAATTTAATTTCGTAGACGGCAGAAAAGCACACCCATAAACAAAGCGGGCGGCCTGAGTGGCCGCCCGCTTTGTCTGTACTGATGTTACCCGCTCACTGACCGGAAAAACCCGGGGGGTTCTTGATCATTTGCTGCTTCAACAACTGCATTTCCCGTTGGAGACGTAGGAACTCCCGATACAGGGCCTGGTTGCCCTGCTGCATTGAAAGCTGCGAAGAGGCCGACAATTCGTCATAACTGACCGGTGGAAATCCACCGGATTCCGGTGAGAGTTCACCCACCTCAACGCGGGGAGTGTCCGGTTGTTCACCTCGTTTGACTTTCATCCGGACTTCGGTTCCCGGAGTTGTGGAAAGGACCAGGCTCTGAAGATGCTCGGCGCTTTCCACCTGCTGCTCCTGGAACGAGATAATCAGGTCCCCCCGCACGATACCACTTCTCTCCGCAGGGCCGTTGCGCGCAATGCTATCGACACGCACACCGTGGTATTCGGGGTCGTACTCTCCAGTAACGCCCAGCCATCCGTATACCGTCTGTGAATCATTCAGAAGGCGTTGGGCAATGCGAACTGCACGGTTGATAGGCACCACAAATACCGTGGTCGGAATCTCCTGTGCCATTCGGGCGCCCGGAGCCCCTTCCGGCAGAATTCCGGACCAAGGATCGGGCAACGCCCAAACCAGGCCCAGAATCTCCCCGGAACTGCAAAATACCGGTGCGCCGCCAAAACTGAGGTGCACCCGCGCCGCAACATGAATCAGATCCTGAGCGTGGTCAACATTGTAAACGAAACCAAACGAAGGCGTCAGGTCACCAAAATTGTTGCCAAGAATAAATGCATAATGGCCGATGCGGACCCGGTCGGAATTCCCAATTGCAATCGGCTGCAGACCCTCGGCTTCAACGCGGATAACCGCCACTCCCGAAACCGGATCTGATGCCACCAAACGGGCCTGGAGACGACGCCCCGTACCCAGGGTTACCCAGATTTCCTCGGCATCTTTTACCGCGCGATGGACGGTTACGATGGTACCCTTGGAATCCAGAACAAACCCGGTGCCATGCATAAATCCCTTGCCGTACTGCAGCCCTTCCACCGCCCCCGCCTGGGTATAGCTGGCATGGATGCGTACGACCCCGGTCCGGTTCTTTTCCAGAATCTCGGCTCTCTCTTCTTCCATTCCCTTGAGCACGCTGCCAGCATCGCAATCTGCCGCACCGGGCCCGGAGAACAGTATCCCCATTATTGTGGGAACCATCCATAGGGATCTGCACCGTCGTGTTTTCATTGTCCGTACGACTTTCTCTCCCTGAAGATTCACTAAAAGGACACCCGACGCACGTTGGCCAGGTGCCGACCCGGCCGCATACGCACCATTGACGCGGCCTTTACGGAATCCGCCGGCGCGGTCCGAGAAACCTGTTCCGAAATCGGATAGGACGTTTTCTGGGACAGCCTCTTCAGCGCCCCCTTGCGGTCCGCGGCGGGAAACGGCGAAAATGCGGGCGCAACCACCGTCAACTGATGCACACGATCCGTGGTGACCGCGCGTGTTGCCGGCGCCTCGTCGAGTGCCGTAGTCATGCCGAGCGCCATCAGCACGACCGCCACGCCAGATGCAAACGCCCTTGGAAGGGTTGGAAAAAATACGTCTGGCAGCCTGTTCCAGAACGAAGTCTTTTGAGCCGCCTCCATCATCAGTCGGCTCCGAAGCGCAAAATCAAACCCGGCGGAAGGCGGTACCCGCGACATCCTGGCCAGCCGCTGGGTCAGGTTCCTGACGCCTTCAAGGGAATTGGCGCATGTGGGGCATTCTTCCACATGGCGATCCATATGCGCCCGCTTTGCGCCTGCTACCTCGTTTTCAAGATAGGCCGATAATCGGGCCGCAAACTCACCGCAAGTTATGTGACCCTCACCCATGTAATTCCTCCGATGGTTCTATTTCAATTGCCAATGTCCGTGTGGTTCGGAAAACGGCGTCATACTGTCAGATCACCAACCCCACGTCCCTTCCCTCATTCTTCAGCTTTTGCTGCAACTTCAGACGAGCCCTGTTCACGCGAGACTTGACAGTACCTACCGGACACCTGCTGATTTCTGCAATCTCCTGGTAGGACAGCCCTTCCACGTCTCGAAGCAGGATGACCTGCCGGTAGTTTTCCGACAACGACATGATGGCCTGATGAATCTGCACATCGGCGATCGAAGATTCGGTAATTCGATCCGGCCGGTAGGACTCGTCCGGCAATTCCATCCCCGTCTCACTCTCCTCATCCCGGTGAAGCGGAAACAGCCGCCAACGTTTTCGACGTCTTAACTCGCTTTTAGCCAGGTTGCCGGCAATGGTAAACAACCACGTGGAGAAATTCGCTATTGCCCGATATTCGTTTCGCTTTCGATAAGCCCTGAGAAAGGCCTCCTGAACAATATCCTCGGCTGTCTCCCGGTCGCCGACAAACCGAAAAACAAAGTTATAAAGCCTTCCTCTATAACGATTTACAATCTTTCCATAGGCTTCAATATCGCCATTCGCAACATCTGTCAGAATATCAACATCCGACACCGCTCCGTTATCCGTGTTAACCATGAGCATGGTCTTTCCCCCCTTTCACCTGCTACATCCACCGGGAATGGGGTATACAGAACCCTCAATCCAGACGATCACCGAACAGCTATTAAACCCTCTGGATTGAGAAAAGTTCCCGAAAAGCAAAAAATCTGTACTGGTACCCTAAAGCGCAACTCGCCTCTGCAAAGCATTCTCAAGACCGGATTGAGAGAACAACCAAACATAAGGAATTCCAGGAAAGAAAACAGCTGAATATCCACGCATTCGATCCGGTTTCTCCGCTTGACATCCGCCTGCGATGTGGTATAATTACAGCCGTTCCATCCGGGAATTTCAAGACCCGCTTTTACCGACATCGAATCTGCCATTTCATCCGTTTTAAACCGAAAGAAAGGGTTTTCAATGGCGGCAAATCCAGACCGGATTCTAGAGAAGGGCGGACGATATTTCCCACCTCAATATCTCAGTGGGCAGGCGCATATCGGTAGTTTCGAAGAATACCAGCAGCGATACCAGGATTCCATAAAGGACGTCGAGGCATTCTGGGCTGACGTGGCCGGAGACTTCCATTGGTTCAGAAAGTGGGATAACGTACGCGCATACAACTACAACGTCGACGAAGGACCCGTCTCCATCAGATGGTTTGAAGGTGCGAAGACCAGCATTGCCTACAATTGCCTCGACCGTCACCTGGAAACACGCGGGGATCAGGTTGCGATCATCTGGGAAGGCAACGAACCGGGTGAAGATGGCCGGCTGACCTACCGGGAACTCCACCAGCAGGTCTGCAAATTCGCCAACGTGCTGAAGTCTCGGGGTGTAAAAAAAGGAGACCGCGTTTCCATATATATGCCAATGATTCCCGAACTGGCCATTGCGATGCTCGCTTGCGCCAGGATCGGCGCAGTACACTCCATCGTTTTCGGCGGATTTTCCGCGGATGCGCTTGCCGACCGCATTGTCGATTCCACCTGCCAGGTCGTCGTTACGACCGACGGCATGTTTCGTGGCGACAGACCGATGGAGCGCAAGGCGTTTGCCGATCACGCCATCGCCAATGCCGATAGCCGGATGGGCGGCAAATCCGTAGATACCTGCATTGTCGTCCGCCGCGTGGGCGAACACGAGGGTATTTCCTGCCCCATGCGGGAGGGCAGGGACATCTGGTGGCACGAAGCCATGGAAACCGCCAGCCAGGATTGTCCCTGTGAAGAGATGGACGCGGAAGACCCGCTATACATCCTGTATACGTCGGGGTCCACCGGCAAACCCAAGGGCGTGCAGCACACTGTGGGCGGATATATGGTATACACCGCCTACACCCACAAAAATATCTTCGACTATCACGATGGCGACGTTTATTTCTGCGCCGCCGACATCGGCTGGGTTACCGGACACTCTTACATCATCTATGGTCCATTGGCGAACGGCGCCACGTCGGTCATGTTCGAAAGCACGCCCCTATATCCCGATCCGGGGCGTTACTGGCAGGTGATCGATAAATACGAAGTTGATCAGTTCTATACGGCGCCCACGGCAATCCGGGCAGTTGCCAAAGAGGGCAAAGCGTGGCCGGCCAAATACGACCTCTCCTCCCTGAAGCTTCTGGGGACCGTTGGCGAGCCCATCAACCCGGAAGCCTGGCTCTGGTACCACCACAACGTGGGTCGAGGCCGGTGTCCGATCGTCGACACCTGGTGGCAAACCGAAACCGGGGGCATCCTCATCACCCCGCTTCCGGGCGCAACCGCCACGAAGCCCGGCTCCGCAACCCTTCCCTTCTTCGGCATCAAACCGGTTGTACTCGACCCCGAGTCGGGCAAAGAACTGGAGGGTAACGACGTCCGCGGCGTCCTTGCTATTGCGGAACCCTGGCCGGGGCAGATGCGCACCGTGTACGGCGACCACAAACGATTCGAGGAAACTTACTTTCAGCAATACAAAGGCTATTATTTCACCGGCGACGGGTGCCGCAGGGACGAAGACGGTTATTACTGGATCACCGGTCGCGTGGATGACGTTATTAACATATCCGGGCACCGCATGGGCACGGCCGAGGTCGAATCCGCACTGGTCTCTCACGAGGGCGTGGCGGAAGCGGCTGTGGTGGGTTTCCCCCACGAAATCAAGGGTCAGGGAATCTACGCCTACGTAACCCTGAACGTCGGCGTGGAATACATCGATGCATTGAAAGACGAACTGAAGGCATGGGTTCGAAAAGAGATCGGGCCCATCGCCACACCTGACGTGATCCATTGGGCGCCGGGATTGCCCAAGACCAGATCCGGCAAAATAATGCGCCGTATTCTGCGCAAAATTGCCGCCGCCGACACCGGCGATCTCGGCGACACTTCCACGCTTGCAGAACCGGCGGTTGTGGATCAACTCCTGGAGAATCGATAGGAAACCGATTGGTTTGCACTCAGTCAAGAGGGAGCCGGATGGCTCCCTCTTGACGTTTATATGAGAAGGGTACCGCCCCGGGATGACCCCGTTGCCCCAGAAATCTCTGCTCCTGCTCTCCGGCGGCATGGACTCCACGACGCTGCTCTGGTGGATGCGAGACCGCGGCATTTCCGAGATCCACACCGTCTCGATCGACTACGGCCAGCGCCACGCTGTCGAACTCGAATCCAGCGCAACACTTTCCCGGATAGCGGGCGCAAACTCCCACCGCTGCCTCAAAGTCGACCTTCGGCAGATCGGCGGGAATCCGCTCACGGATAGAGGGCGCCCTATTCCCGCAGCGGAACAGGATCGGCAGGCTCTAACCGTTGTCCCTTTCCGCAACATGCTCTTCGTCACGCTGGCTGCCGCGTGGGCAGAGGCGAAGGGTTGCAAGGATCTCTATCTCTCGCCGGTCCGGGACGACTTTCAAATCTACCGGGATTGCCGTCGCGAATTTTACGATATGCTGGAGAAGGCCCTGTCCCTGGGCGCCACGCGACAGACCCGCTACCGTATCCATACCCCATTTGTGGAGAAATGGAAAGACGACGTCGTGAGCATGGGCCTGAACCTGGGTGTGCCCTACGCCGAGACCCACACCTGCTACGAAGGCAAACGCCCCGCCTGCGGCCGTTGCGACGCCTGCGTGGAACGCGTCGCCGCCTTTCGCGCCAACCACACCGTCGATCCTTTGGCCTACGAAATCGAAATCGACTGGACAATATCCCCGGCGTCGCATCAATAGGCGGCCATGCGCGACGATCCCCGGCCGGACCAGTGTCCCGTCCCGGAAATATGTTACCATTCGGCCGCCTGCCTCGCATGCTTCAGCAGGCAGGCCGATTCATCCCGTCTTGCTGCGTTGCCTGCGCTGAGCTTGTCGACGTGCCCTCGATCGCCGAACTTGCGCAGGTCGCCTCGCTCAGGCGCTGGTTCCTGAGCCTGTCGAAGGATGCAAGCCGGGCGACTCGTCGGCCGAATTTAAGCAATCTATTTCAGGGACAGAACATTAGGCGTTTTTCAATGCCGTCATGGTGTCGATCAGACGCCGATCCGCATTGTATCGAAGCTGAAGAATCTGAACGAGTTTCTCCGGACTGGCGTCCGCGGCCGTCAACCGATAGACCTCGAGTCTGTCCGCCAACGCGTTCATGACCATATCGAGCAAGATGAGATCCGATGCATCGTCCTCGACCATACACTCATCCGCCAGCACACGCCGGACCACCTTGAGGCGGTCCCGCAGCGCCTCATCGTCTATCTCCTCGACCTTTTCTCGACTGACCAGTGGGGTGGACAGCGTCGCCAGAAATCCTTCACTCAGATATTTTCGGGCTTTCTCTTCGGTCCAGGTGTCCGTCAGAATGTCCACGACAGACTGCGGGATCCGCTCAGCACGCTCCCGGCTTTCAGCAGGCCCGCCACCTTCGTTTTGCCGGCGCGGCTGCCGGCGCCGTCTCGTTCGGCGATGTTCCTGCGAAGCGCCCCTTGCGGGGGGCTCCTGCGTCCTTTCAGCCGGGGTCTCCGCGGGCGCGCCCGCTCCCGCATCGGGCGGTGACGCCGCCGCAGCCTCCGTGGTCTCCGCTACAGGCTCTTCAGCGGATTCCCTGGCGTTCGCCGGTTCAGGGGGCGCCGCGACTGGTGCCGCCGCTTCCACCGGCTCCACCGTTGTCTCGGCCTCTTTCTCGGATTGACTCTGCTTCTTGTCCTCCGCTTTCCCGCGTGTCGTGCGCTTCGTGGATTTTGTCGGCCCACGCGACCGTTTCACCGGCCGCCGCGACACCACACGCTTCTCCGGAACGTCCGCCGTTTTCTCAGTAGATTGACCTGCATCTTCCGTGGCGTCAGGTTCCGGCTCTTCCCTCTTTTCCTCTACCGGCGTGGTTCGGCTGCGGGTTGTCCTTTTCGTTTTCTTGCTCCGGGTACGCTTGGCCGGCCGCCGCGACACCACCCGCCTTTCAGAATCCCTGGCGTCGTCTTTCTTCTCCCCGTCCGGGGCTTCCGATACGGGTTGATCATTCTCCCCGTCCGGGGCTTCCGATACGGGTTGATCATTCTCCCCGTCCGGGGCTTCCGATACGGGCTGATCATTCTCCCCGTCCGGGGCTTCCGATACGGGCTGATCATTCTCCCCGTCCGGGGCTTCCGATACGGGCTGATCATTCTCCCCGTCCGGGGCTTCCGATACGGGCTGATCATTCTCCCCGTCCGGGGCTTCCGATACGGGCTGATCATTCTCCCCGGATGGAGAATCCAAAATATCGTCCATATGCCTCCCTTTGAGCTGCAGACGACGCATAACAGGCCATTTCGTCTACAACCCTCCTCGTTGTTGAACCTACCCTAAAACATCAAGCCGACACACACCAATATAAGCAAATGTGATCACCGTTTGCCAGACGAAAAAAGGTCGGCCAGTACCGGCCGACCTTTGAACTCTTGCCCGATGTTGCGGACAGGGCACTAATAATGATCGTGGCCGTGGCCCTGACCCTGCGGCTCTTTTTCCTCTTCCGGAACTTCCGTTACCAGCGTTTCAGTTGTCAACAGGAGCCCGGCAATGCTGGCCGCATTCTCAACCGCGGAACGCACAACCTTGGTGGGATCGGCCACGCCGGACTCGATCAGGTCTTCGTAGGTTTCGGTAAGCGCGTTGAATCCGAAGGCGCCATCTCCCTCTTTCACCCGTTGCGCAACCAGGCTGCCCTCGTGGCCCGCGTTATCGGCAATCTTTCTAAGAGGCGCTTCCAGCGCCTTGCTCAGGAGGTCCACGCCCGTCTTCTGATCTGCGCGAACCCGGCTGCGCACCGTGTCCAGCGACGAAATACATCTCACGAGGGCTACGCCGCCGCCAGGCACGATTCCTTCCTCCACAGCCGCCCGGGTCGCGTGCAGAGCATCTTCAACTCTCGCCTTCTTCTCTTTCATTTCGGTTTCGGTCGCGGCGCCGACGTTTACCACTGCCACACCGCCGGCCAGCTTGGCGAGTCGCTCCTGGAGTTTTTCCCGGTCGTAGTCCGAGGTCGTCTCCTCAATTTGCATGCGAATCTGGCTGACGCGTCCCTGGATGTCGTCGGTGGCTCCGGCTCCTTCCACGATTGTCGTATTGTCCTTGTCAACGACGATCCGCTTGGCCTGCCCCAGATCGTCGAGCTGGATATTTTCGAGTTTAATGCCCAGATCTTCGGAAATCACCCTACCGTCGGTGAGAATGGCGATATCCGCAAGCATCTCCGTCCGACGGTCGCCGTAGCCGGGCGCTTTTACCGCCGCCGCTTTAATGGTCCCGCGGACTTTATTCACAACAAAGGTCGCCAGCGCCTCACCCTCGACGTCTTCGGCGATCACCAACAACGCCCTGCCCGTTTGCGCCGTCTTCTCCAGCAACGGAAGGAGATCTTTCATGTTGGACAGCTTTTTCTCGTGGATGAGGAGGTAAGCATCTTCCAGAACCGCTTCCATATTGTCCTGGTCGGTTACAAAATACGGCGAAATATAACCCCGGTCGAACTGCATGCCTTCCACCACGTCCAACGTCGTCTCGATCGACTTGGCCTCTTCGACCGTAATCGTGCCGTCTTTGCCCACCTTCTCCATGGAATCGGCGATAATTTCACCTATGCCACTGTCGTTGTTGGCCGAGATCATTGCCACCTGGGCGATTTCCTTGCGACCCTTGACCTCCTGTGACTGTGCCCTTAACGCATCGGTCACGGCCCCGACGCCCTCGTCGATTCCCCGCTTGATATCCATTGGGTTGGCTCCGGCCGTCACGTTCTTGAGCCCCTCGCGATAGATGGCTTCCGCAAGCACTGTGGCAGTGGTGGTGCCGTCACCTGCCACGTCTGACGTCTTGGAAGCCACCTCTTTCACCATCTGGGCGCCCATATTCTCGTAGGGATCAGGCAATTCGATCTCTTTGGCCACCGTCACTCCGTCTTTGGTTACGGTTGGCGAACCCCATTTCTTGCCCAGAACGACGTTTCGGCCACGGGGGCCCAGCGTCGCTTTCACGGCTTTACACAGGATGTCCACGCCATCGAGAACCTTTGACCGGGCGTCTATCCCGTAGCTCAGTTGCTTAGCTGCCATAATGCCCCTCCTAATTGCGGTTAATTACGAAAACGGTACAGGATTCGATTCCGGGGATTTTGTTCCCACTTACCCTTCAGACATCCCATCGGTGCCCGGCTCGAATCAGGACACGCATCATTGCGTTGTCCGTGATTGTTTATTATTCCAGGATTCCCAAAATATCGTCTTCCGACGCGATAACAAGCTCCTCTCCGCCCACTTCCACCTCGGTGCCAGCATATTGGCCAATGAGAACACGGTTGCCGATACCCACCGAAACCGGTACCGGATCGCCGGTTTTGTCGTTGACTTTGCCCGGCCCGACAGCAACGACCTCGGCTTCGAGTGGTTTTTCTTTGGCCGTATCGGGAACAATAATGCCGCCCTTGACCTGTCCATCGGCTTCAATCCGCCGGAGAAGTATCCGGTCGGCCATAGGCTTCACTGTCATTAGCCCCTCCTTCGCAAAAAATTGAGTTATTAAGTTTGTGTTAACCCGTTTATTTATAGATATTTTTTTCTGATTATTAGCACTCATCGCATTCGAGTGCTAATAACGCAAATATACAAGCTTTGACTTTGCGGCGCAAGGATAAATTCCCGAAAAGAAAAAGCGCATTACGAATGGTAATGCGCTTCGTCCGAATTTCCACGTATCGACTAATGTCTGTCCGGGACGCTCTGCCTACTGAATCGAACTCCTCAGCAGCGTTTTCTTCCGCGCGATCCGTTTCTCCAGGTGTTCAATTTCAGCTTCCAACAGTTCAGGGCGATCCAGATCGTCCGCCTCTTCAGGTGGCGGCGCCTGTTCCGACGGAAGGGCGGCATCCGCCCAGTCTTCGTACCCACCCGCCATCGAAATCACGCGCCTATAACCCAGTTCCTTCAATGACTCCGCAGCCAGAAGAGAACGTACCCCGCCAGCGCAATACACCACCACTTCCCGGCACTTGTCGGGAATCCTGGATTCCGCCTCGGCTTCCAGGCGCCCTCGCGGTATGTGAACGGCCCCCCGCAAATGTCCCGACTCCCATTCTTCCTGGGCGCGCACATCCAACAGGACGGTACTCTCGCCGCTTTCCAGATGGTTGTGCACCTCCTGCACGCTCATCTCCGGAATCTCCCTGCGGGCTTCATTCAACAGGTCATCTCTGGATTTCATCGCCTCTGAGCTCCTATCAGTCCGTTGAAAAAGTCCATCCGGTCTCCGGCCGGCTCTTGTGGCCGAATTACTGCGTTGCTTTTCACGCAGGCACCCGGCCCGCCTGACCATGACATTTTTTATATTTTTTGCCGCTACCACACGGACATGGATCGTTTCTGCCCACCTTCTGCACCCGAACAGGACGCTGCCTGGGCGGACCGCCTTCCGAAGCGCTGGTGGCGGTATCCGACATCGGCGACGCCTCGACTCCAGTGGAAAATCCCATACCTGTGGCATCCTGGTGCATGAGGGAGACCTGTTGAGGCAGACGGCTTCTGGGCCTTGTCAATTCCTCTTCAACGGGAATGCGAAACAGGGTTTTCAGGGTTTCGCGGTTGATCTCGTCCAGGAGATCGACGAACATCTGAAACCCTTCACGCTTGTATTCGATCAGCGGGTCCTTTTGTCCGTATCCGCGCAGACCGATGCCTTCCTTGAGGTCGTCCATCTCCCGGAGGTGGTCCTTCCACTTGTCGTCCGTTACGCCCAGATAGACCATCCGCTCGATGTCCCGCATCCTTCCCGCGCCAATCAGACTCTCGCGGCGTGTGTAGGCTGCCCTGATCCCATCGAACAACTTTTCCCGGAATCTATCCTCTTTAAGCTCGGGCAACGCCTCCGGAGGCACTTCCGGGACCTGGAGGAAAATCTGGCGCAGATCGCGATAGAGTCCGTCCAGATCCCAGTCTTCCTGGGTTCCTTCCTCTGGAAGATGGCTCTCGAAAGAAGCGTTCACCACCTCCTCCATCTCTTCCTCGATCTGCTCGTGGATATTGTGTTGCTCCAACGCGTGGCGTCGCCGGTCGTATACGACCTCCCGCTGCTGGTTCATCACGTCGTCGTATTCCAGTAGATGTTTGCGCACCTCAAAGTTTCGGCCTTCCACGCGTTTCTGCGCCCGCTCGATAGATCGGGTCACCATCCGGTGTTCGATCATCTCGCCCTCTTCGGCTCCCAGCCGGTCCATAATCCGGGCAATCCGTTCGGATCCGAACAGCCGCATCAGATCGTCTTCCAATGAAATGAAAAACCGGGAATTTCCGGGGTCGCCCTGTCGGCCGGCGCGTCCCCGAAGCTGCCGGTCTATCCGCCTCGCCTCGTGTCGCTCGGTGCCGATTATGTGCAATCCGCAGGGCAACGCCTCCTGACACCGGTATTCTTCCAGGTGCGGGCACAATGGGCGACCGCCATTGGCGCCGGGGATCAGCGCGCATTGATGGCCTTCCGGCGCCTTGACCACGCCGTTACCCAGCTTGATATCCGTACCGCGACCCGCCATATTGGTGGCAAGAGTCACAGCTGCCGGCTGTCCGGCTCTGGCGACGATCTGGGCTTCCTGCTGGTTGTGGCGGGCGTTGAGCACTGAATGATTAATCCCTTTTCGCTTCAACATGCGGGATAGCAACTCCGATACTTCGACGCTGATCGTACCGACGAGTACCGGCAGGTTATTGTCGTTCAACCGCTCGATCTCATCCACGATGGCGTTGTATTTCTCCCGTTTGGTTCTGAAGATCAAATCCTCCGAATCCACCCGCCGAACCGGTTCGTTCGTAGGCATCACCACCACGTCCAGCTTGTAGATCTGAAACAGTTCCACCGCCTCGGTTTCGGCGGTTCCCGTCATCCCGGCCAGTTTGTGGTACAATCTGAAGTAGTTCTGCAAGGTGATCGTGGCAATCGTCTGGGTGTCCCGTTCCACCTTGACCCGCTCTTTCGCTTCCAGAGCCTGGTGCAGCCCGTCCGCGAATCGCCGACCCGGCTGGGGGCGCCCGGTGAATTCGTCTACAATAATCACCTGGCCGCCGTCCACGATATACCTTACATCCTTCTCATAAAGCGTATAGGCGACCAGAAGCTGTTGCACACTGTGAATCGCCTCGCTCTTCCGGGCGTAGTCCTGATAGGCATCGTCCTGAGATCTGGCTTTTTCGTCCGGCGCCAGTGAATCATCCGCTTCGATTTCGTGCAGGATTTCATCCAGGTCCGGCAGCACAAAGTCGTCTGGCTTCCTGCTGATCTCGACACGACCCTTGTCAGTCAGGTCAATGACATGACTCTTCTCGTCCACGCTGAAGAAGAGGGTTTCGTCGATCTCGCCCATTCGCTTGTCGCGCATGTAATCCGCCTCAACCCGGCCAATCAGGCGTTTGATTCCCTCCTCCTGCACCAACTTCATGAATCGGCGGTTTTTGGGCATCCCCCGCTGAACCTGAAGCAGCCGGATCCCCGCCTCGTATTCCTCCTCGTCGAGGAGTTCCTCCGCTTCGTTTAAAGTCCCGGTCACCACCCGCGTCTGCGCCCTGACCAACCGATCCACCAGTGGCCGCATCTCATCGTAGCGCTGATTATCGGCCTCCGCCACCGCGCCGGAAATGATCAGCGGCGTCCTGGCTTCGTCGATCAATATGCTGTCCGCCTCGTCGATAATTGCGAAATAGTGTTCGCGCTGCATCAGGTCATCCGGTCGAACCGTCATATTGTCGTAAAGATAATCGAATCCGAACTGGTCTTTCGTGCCGTAGATGATATCGGCCCGATAGGCCTCATGATGATCGCACTCCCGCAGGCGGTAACCGCCATGGCCATCCTCCTCCATGCGATACGCCTCCGCCTCCATGGACCGGTCCTGGATGATGCCCACGCTCATCCCAAGAAAGAGATAGACGGGCCCAAGCCACATGGCGTCTCGCTTTGCCAGATAGGAGTTAACCGTCACGAGATGCGCGCCCCGTCCCGTCAATCCGTTCAAATAAAGCGGCATTCCCGCCACGAGCGTCTTGCCCTCGCCAGTGGCCATCTCGGCTATTTTTCCCTGGTGCAGCACGACGCCGCCGAGCAACTGCACGTCGTAAGGCACCATATCCCAGACAATGGATTCCCCTGCACGCTCCCACTGCTTCCCCTCCGCCTTGAAGCGGCGACATGTCTCCTTGTAGACCGCAAATGCCTCGGGCAATATCCCCTCCAGAGCCTCCGCCTCGAGTTGCCTGGCCTCGCCCTCCAGTTCCGAGATCTCGTCCAGCAGTGAGGAACGATCCATTTCGTCCTCACGCTTCAACTCTGCCCGCATCCGATCCACCTGATCCGTGCATTCCTCTGTCGCGTCCTGCAGCCTCTGTCTGAACTCAGCTGTCTTGTCGCGCAGACCCGCATCCGAAAGCGGGGAGAATGACTCGCAAAGTCCGTTGATTCTATCGACCATCGGCCAGAGTTTCTTCAGATCCCGATCGTATTTGGTCCCGAAGACTTTTTTGATCACACCCATCATAAGCGGTTATCCACCCTTTAACGACAATCCATGGGATTTGTAATGATTCCCTGCTGTCTGACCAGCGCATCCAGAATTCCGTTGATAAACGTGGGCGCCTTCTCAACGCTGTACCGCTTTGCGAGTTCAATGGCTTCGTTCATCGAGACCTTGACCGGTATATTGTCGAATGCCAGCATTTCAGTAAGCGCCATCCACAGCAGGATCCGATCGATTCTCGAGATGCGTTCCAACGCCCAGTTCCTGGAAATCCCCTCAACCATACGGTTCAGTTCGTCTTTCCGCGTCCAGGTCTCCCGACCCAGCGTCTGTGCGAATTCGGCGGCGTCCTCCGACAGTTGTGCGCGAGCCGCCATGGCATGGAGCGTCTGATGCACGGGGTCTCCCGAACTTTCGCTCCAATACAACGCCTGCAGCGCAACTTCGCGGGCTTTTCGGCGCGAACCCGTCATGCCTCGTCTTCGTTCCAGGTTGCCAGCAGATTCGCCATCTCAACAGCGCCCAGGGCAACCTCCCATCCTTTGTTGCCGGCCTTGGTTCCCGCCCTTTCGATTGCCTGTTCGACGGTATCGGTCGTCAACACGCCAAACAGGCACGGCACACCCGATTCCAGCCCTACCGATGCAATGCCCTTGGAGACCTCGTTGGCCACATAATCGAAATGGGGCGTACTCCCGCGAATCACGGCACCCAGGCAGATCACCGCGTCGTAACGCCCGCTGCGTGCCATTTTCTGAGCCATCAGTGGAATCTCGAACGAACCCGGTACCCAGGCCACGTCCACGTTATCCGGTTCGCCTCCATGTCGCTTCAGACAATCCTCGGCACCTTCCAGCAACTGCTTGCTAACCAACGCGTTGAATCGACTTACGACGATACCGAAGCGTTTGCCGTCGGCACTCAATCCACCTTCAAACATTCTGGCCATACGTTCCCTCCGGGGCGCCATCGACCAACTTCAAGTCTTTTTCGTCAAAAATGTGTCCCATTTTCTTCTGTTTGGTGCGTAAATACCGGATATTCCATGGCGTTGGGACAATCTTGACAGGCACTCGCTCCACAATCTCGATTCCATACGCTTCCAGCCCCACCCGCTTGGCCGGGTTGTTGGTGATCAGTCGCGCCTTCCTGATGCCCAGGTCCAGCAGGATCTGCGCACCGATGCCGTAATCCCGCTCGTCCATCTTGAATCCCAGCTTCAGATTCGCCTCCACCGTATCGTAGCCTTCTTCCTGAAGTCGGTAGGCGTGTATCTTTTCACGGAGTCCGATACCGCGGCCCTCCTGCCGCATGTAGACGACGGCGCCGCGACCCTCTCGTTCAATCATCTCGATCGCCGAGTGGAGGTTCGAGCTGCAGTCGCACCTTAGCGACCCGAAGGTGTCGCCGGTCAGACACTCGGAGTGCATCCGAACCAGCACGGGATCGCCTGCCGACAGGTCTCCCTTGGTCAATGCCACGTGCTCCCGCTGGTCGACTTCGCTATCGTAAAGGTGCAGCTTAAACTCGCCGAACCGGGTGGGGAGACGAACGGTCTCCAGGCATCCGACCAGCTTTTCCGATCGGCGGCGATACGCAATCAGATCGCGAATTGTGATAATCTTCAGGTTGAACTGCCGGGCCATTTCCACCAGTTGCGGCAGCCGGGCCATCGTTCCGTCAGGATTCAATATTTCGCACAGGACACCCGCCGGATAGAGGCCGGCGAGCCGCGCCAGATCCACCGTCGCCTCCGTGTGCCCCGCTCGGCGCAATACACCTCCCGGACGGGCACACAGAGGAAAGATGTGTCCAGGTCTGGCAAAATCAGGGGGCCGGGCGCTCGGGTCCACAAATCGCTGTATTGTGACGGCCCGATCCTGCGCTGAAATCCCGGTGGTGGTGCCCTCTACCGCGTCGATGCTAACCGTGAAAGGCGTTCCATGCAGTGCTGTGTTTCTGCCCACCATCATCTCCAGATCCAACTCCTGTAGTCGCTCCGACGTTGCCGGCAGGCAGACCAGCCCGCGCCCGTTAAGGGCCATAAAATTGATAATCTCAGGCGTGACTTTTTCCGCCGCCGTGATCAGGTCCCCTTCGTTTTCCCGGTCCTCGTCGTCCACGACGATCACCAGCTTGCCCGCACGAATGTCGTCAAGCGCCTCTTCGATGGACGCAATACGGAACCCGTTGTCGATTTCAGACATGAAATGCTGCTCCCGGCAAAGTGACGGTGCGATATGAAGAAACCTCATCCCGTGCGATTCTCGTTAAACCCCTTCTCTTTCGCTACCGTATCTGCATGTCCCGCGCCGTCGCCAATTCGCCATTCGACGCGTGGCGGCCGATCAACCTGTCCAGATACCGCGCCACCATGTCGACCTCCAGATTCACAGCGTCGCCGACCCGGCGTTCACCGATCGTTGTCACTTCCATCGTATGCGGTATTACCGTCACCGTGAAGTCGCGTGCGCCTGCAGACACAACCGTCAGGCTGATCCCGTCCACGGCTATTGAACCCTTATTTGCCACAAACGGGACGAGTTCGGCCGGCATCCCTATCCGGAACACGACGTTGTCCGCCCATCGCCGCCGCTCCTGCACTCGGCCCATCCCATCCACGTGCCCGGCCACCAGATGGCCTCCCAGGCGATCCGACAGCTTTAGCGACCGTTCCAGATTCACCCTGTCACCCGTTTTCAACCTACCCAGCGTCGTCCGCTCCAGGGTCTCCGAGACGGACTCAAATGAGAACCCCTGCCGCCCCACTTCGACAACGGTGTGGCAGGCGCCGTCGATCGATATGCTATCGCCGATCGCGACATCCGCCAGCACGCGCTTCGCTTCCAGACTCGTTCGCTGATACCCCGTCCGCCTCTGAATCGTACGCACCAGCCCCACTTCCTCGACAATTCCCGTAAACATCAAGCCCATCCTTTCCTGGGCCACGGAGTTCGGGAAATCAGAACCACGCCAAAAACCGGGTCCAGGTTTGCCATTCTATTCCCCGGCTTATCAGCCCGTTGAAAAAGTCCATCCGGCCTCGCCTGCAGAGCAACTTTTTCAACGGACTGTCAGGGCGCCCGTGTCGGGACGGCAGCGCCCTTCACCCGTGCCGTGTAAAATAAATCGGGACCGGTCCAATCCACGTCGACTTCATTCAGAAGAATCGCATCCACCACTCTTGTTATCCCAAGATCACCCACCGAGTCAATCCCCTTACCCAAAATCACGGGGGCGATAAACACCGCCAGCCTGTCGATCAACCGGTCGCGCATCGCGGACGCCGCCACCGTACCGCCGCCTTCAATCAACACATGGGTGATTCCTTCATTGCCCGCCCGGGAAAGCACGTCTCGGAGCATGGGCCTTCCATCCATCTGCGAACAGATCCAAACGCGAGCGCCGCATGCTTCCATCGCTTCTATTTTTTTTTTCGAGACCCCTCGAGCCGCGGCAAGAATCAGCGGCGCCCCATCAAATACCTTTGCCTTTCTTGAAATCTCAAGGCGACTGTCCAGCACGATTTTTACCGGATCAACACCGTCCAGATGCCGAACCGACAGCGCCGGATCGTCCGCGTCGACCGTCCCCCGCCCAACCATAACCGCCGTTGCTTCAGCGCGCAGCCCGTGCGCCCGTGTTCGGGACACATCCGAGGAGATCCACTTAGATTCGCCCGAAGCGGTCGCGATCCGGCCGTCCAGTGTCTGCGCCAGCTTCAGGGTGACAAACGGAAAACCCGTCGTCCGGTGTTTGACGAACACCTCGTTCTGTCGCCGCGCCTCTCCCTCGAGCACGCCAACGTCCACCCGTATGGCCGCCTCGCGCAACCGGCCGATACCCCTGCCCGAAACCCGTCTATCCGGATCTACCATTCCGCACACGACCCGCGCAACCCCTTTTCTAATCAATAAATCGACACACGGCGGCGTACGGCCGGTATGAGCGCACGGTTCAAGCGTCACATAAAGCGTGAGGTCTGGCGTTCCGTCGGCCACGCCTTCAAGCGCATAAACCTCTGCGTGCGGTTTTCCGGATTCAGGATAATACCCATGTCCCAAAATTTGCCCATTCCGAACCGCCACCGCGCCCACCAGCGCTCCGTCCCGTACCCGGCCGCGTCCTTTTTCAGCCAACGACAACGCCAGCCGCATATAATCCACATCCGTCATAAACCACCCCGTGTCGCCTGGACCGGGAATCCCGTAAGGTGGACGGGCTCTACTTCACATCCACCGTCGCCTTGCCAACCCCCACGTTTCCCAGCGCATCGGTCGCACGGACCACCACCGTATATTCTCCCGCCGTCAGCTCTTGAATTTCAAAACGCAAGGTTTCGGTTCTAGAGTCGAAAATCCGATCTACGGGAAAAATCACCTTCCAGTCTCCCGAATTCACCGCATAGGCCGCCTTCCAGAGTGGGCTCGCCGCGTCGTTCAGCGATCCCTCGACGAGTACGGGTCCGCCCGCAGCCAGCCTTATCTGCAGCCGCACGGAGGGCGGTGTATGGTCAAGATCGAACGGCTTGCTTTCCTTCTCGCCAACCAGCGCCAGTTCTTCCGGATTGTTCAACCGGTCAGACGCCACCACCCGGACCAGCATCGTACCTTCGGGCGCAGACTCGGTATTCCACTCGTAGAAATTGGCAAGCAAGTCCTCTTTCAGGAGTTTCCACCTTTTCTCGGAGCGACCCCGATAGTACAACGCATACACCAGTCGGTCGTTATTTGCGTCTGCGGCTTTCCAGGAGATCCGCCAGACGCCTCTTGCGTTACCGGGCGCCTGCCGGCCCTTTCCGGTGTCCTGCGGCGCGGCGCCGTTACCCTGGGACTCAAGGGGCGAGACGACGAGTGCAAGCACCTGCGGGCCCATGTTTTCCTGGAGGCCCACAAGACTCACCTCTCGAATCATCGGTGTCGCCGCGCCCGTTACCGAACTCAGCTCGGCCCGATACTGCAGGAAACGGGCGGGCGGACTGGATATCTGACCACCCTGGGCGACTGAAGACCATTCACTCCAGGTATTGTCCGGTTTTTCGCTGTTTCCCGACCGCGTCCGGAATTGAATCGACGCATCCTGGGCGGGTTCTGAATCCCATCTGATCTTGCCCCATCTGGAAACCAGAAAGAAATCTCTCGCCCTGGATTCCAACCTGCCTTCGCGCGTGTATGCCTTACCCAACCGGTACACTTTCCCAGCACCCGTGGTCCCCACCCAGAACTCGCCTGTTGCGGACCTGCAGAATGCCCATGGTTGTACGTCTTTCAGACGGGTCAGCAGGGTGGCCTGACCGGCCAGGTCCACGCGATAGATACTCCCCCTGTCTCCCGTCAGCGCGGTAATTTCCCGGTCGTCTGCCTCCAATGCCAGGAGCAACGGTTCATCCACCTCCCAGAGACGAACCGTCGCACCCGAAGGCCGTATGGCGTACAACACGGAACCCTGTTGCGCGGAAGAGGATCCCTGACCCTTGGCGGCTGGCTGGGATCCGCCCTTTCCGCTCCCCTTGGAACGCCTGGACATCGCACCCGCAAACAGGATTCCGTCTGTTCCCATCGCCAACGCATGAATTTCATCCTCCGCCGCATCGTACAACACTTCCACTCGTCCCTTCGTATTGACCCGATAGACCAGACCGCTCTGATCCGTACCCGCATACACCTGGCCGTCGGCGTCCCGAATCAGCGAAACCACATTGTGGTCTTCGCTCTGATAAACCTCGTCGACTTTTCCGGCCGAGGAAATTCGCAGGATGCGTCCGTGTCTGCCGCCGGTTGCCGCGTACAGGCCTCCCTGTCCATCCACCACCAACGCCCAGACGTGTTCGTCTCCCGTTCGACAAAACATTTCAGGCTCTCTGCCCGGAGCAACCCTGTATACAATCCCGTCCGGGGAGGAGCCCGCATAGAGTATCCCGTCCGGTCCGACGGCAAGACTGAATATGGCCACTTCGGGAGAATCAAAGAGAAGCACCGGCTCGCCAGAGCCATCAAACGCAAAGATCTTTCCGCCATTGCCCGTCGCAATATACAGACGGCCACCCTGCCCCTCCGCGAGTGCCCACACGAATTCTTCGCCCGTATCCGCCGCGACTTGAAGCTCCGGCGCGAGCGACACCGTGCCCTCTCTGGTTATCGAGACGCCGTCGGCTTCGCCCCTGGCAAACGCTTCCTGCGAGTGGTCGCGCCAAACGATCGGTTCGACGCCGTCTGCTGAACCCGGCAGGCAGTTCAGAACGAACCACAGGCCCATAAACAATACACGATTCTTCACATGTCCGTTTTCTCGATCCAACGGCCTCATCTCCTATCCTTCGCAATCGGTCTCCGCTGCAAGTTGCCCCCACCAAGTCCCGTGCGGTCCATCCGTTGCGGGCGCGCCCTTCGTCTTCGCGAAGACTTCGTGTCGGATGGACGCCTGGCGATGGCGTCCCCGGGACTGCCTACTTCCCTTTAGCGCCAGCGCTTCCACCCTCGGCAAATGTGACGCCGTTCGGTTTCCTGTTCACATTCAGTACAACAACCTGACTTCCCGAAAGCACATAGTCCGTGGGAATTCGTGCCCTTTGGACAACTGTCTGCCGAACCTGCTTTACCACATCCGACGAACGGGAAAACCGGAGCACCGAAAGTACCGACGGCGGCAGCCTTGACACCTCCCGTCCCTCAATCGTCACACCCTGGGCGCCGGACAGCAACTCAACAACCATTTCGTTGTTGCGGCCCGCCCGCCCCAGCAGGCGGATGAGATGATCCAGGTCTCTGGCGTTATATTCACCCGGCGCCCGCTTGGCCTCCTGTTTCTCGTGGGCGGATGCGTTGGAAACCTTGAGAATCAGCCGGCCGCCTGGCGTCTGATTCGGAATGACCAGCGCCTCCTGCACTTGCTGCAGTCCGCCCCAATAGGGTCTTAAAGAAACCGTGACGTGCACCGTATCGCCAGGCTGGAACGATGTCTTCTGCAGACCGATTGACTTGATGTGAGCGGTGTGCGCCCGCTCTGCTTCAACATCCAGGTCGAAGGTCACCCGTTCGATCTGTACCGGCTCAAATGGATTCCGGATCAGCTTCGCAAGCGGCGCGGTGACCCCCAGCACGGCATGACCCAGCCCCAACGGGCCGGCATAGACGTTTTCGGCCTCAACGGATGGACGTCCTTTCAGGTCAATTCGCACACGGGACTTCACCGTTACCTCTCCCGTCAGCTTCTCGGACGAAATCATCGCGCTGAATACCGCCATATTCAACAACGTGGGGCTGAGATCACGGTTTCGCAGGACCTCCATCCGGAACTGGGCACGCTTGCCCGGGGAACGCAAATTGATCTGTGCCGGCATCATGTCCACGTCCAGGCCGATGGTACCCGCAATGCCGGGTGCGCGGTCCTGAACGATGGCACCCATGGTTTTCCCGGCCACACCCAGTTTGAAGGACGCAAATTGACTGGGCAACACTTCGTGAATATAGGCTGCCGTCATCGGCAACGCCGTGGCGCCGCCGAAAATCATGGAATGCCCGAAACCGACCACCCGGTCTCCGTCGCGATGGGTCAGCGTTCCGATTCCCGTAACGCTGAAATCGCCGCGTACCAGTTGCACGCCAAGGGCGGCGCCCGGTTCGAACGCACCGGCAGGCAGACCTGGATCCATTCCACCCCCGCCCTGAACCGGCGTCCAGCCCATCTTCGAAAATTCCCGTCGGAATTCAGCCACCGCCTGCCGTGCGAAACCGGAGACCACGATCGGCAGGCTGATCGGCGTCAACTCAGCCGCATCCATCCCCGTCAGATCGACCAGGCGGCGCACGCTGGATTCCGTCGTCAATCGGGCCGCGGAGCTGACGCCCTGAGACGCGGTTGGTCGGTTGAACAGATCAACCATTGCCGCTATCGGAGTAATCCCGGCGATGGGTTCTTTGGCGAAAGCGCCAACTCGATACGATACCGCTCCGACCAGCTTTCCATCGACATAAACCGGACTGCCGCTCATCCCCAGGATAACCCCGGTATTCGACAGGGGGCCGCCGGACAGCCGGGCGAGAATAAGGTCGCTACGTGGACCGATCGCGTTGCGTAGTACACCCAGGATTTCGACCTGAAAGGTATCGATGCGCATGCCCTGGAAGACCGTCCGTCCGATACCCCGCATACCTCTCCGGAGTTCTTCCACGGGCATAGTCGCCACAGTCCCCCAGGAATTGCCGACCAATGCGCCCCATAGTAAAGCGGGGAGCGTTATTTTCAGCAGGCTCATCACGACGCAGACCCTTTCACGTAAATCGGTACGGGAGCCACGGAATCTACGGTGTGCCATAAGAAAAGTCAAGCATTGTGACGTTCTAATGTTCTGTCCCGGAAATAGATTGCCGAAACTCGGCCGACGAGTCGCCCGGCTCGCAAGGCACCTGAGCGAGGCGACCTGCGCAAGGTCGGAAACGCAGCGAGACGGGATGAATCGTCGGAAGAATGGTGTTATCTTTCTGGGACAGAACACTGAGTTCTTGCAGAACAATATCGGAACGTTTTCAATTACGCGTATAAATTACCCGTTTTTGGAGTGTGGAACAAGCCCCTTGTGCAAACTCGATCTTATCGTTATCATAATCCCATGCAAATCATGTTGCTGGCCGTTGGCAAATGCCGCAAACCGTACCTCAGAGAAGGTGTGTCGGACTATATCGATCGCATCCGGAAGATACACCAGCCTGGAGCATATCGAACTGAGAGAGGAACGCACCCCGAGAACGGGCACCGCGCCGGGTGGCCTCTGCAAAGAACGCGAACGCATCCTCCGAAGCCTGCCGGAGAAGGCTTATGTTGTCGCCCTGGATCCGGCCGGAGATACCTGCAGTTCCGACGCCCTCGCCCGGCGTATCCTGAGAATCGGTATCGAAGGGTTAAGCCGAATCGCGTTTGTAATTGGCGGCCCCTCCGGCCTTTCCTCCCGGGTTATCCGGCGTCCCGACTGGCGCCTGTCGCTGTCTTCCTTCACGTTTCCGCACGAAATCGCCCGTCTGCTTCTCCTTGAACAGATCTACAGGGCATTTACCATTATGCGCGGCGAACCGTATCACAGGTAGTCGCCACCACAGACAGACCCGTAACGACTGTGAAGAATTCAGGCCGAACTTTTTCGGCAGTCTGCAGAAACAAAAAGCCCGGAAAACAGGTTCATCCGACAGCCGTGGAGAGATGATTCCGCCACTGGAATCCGGCTGCCGCGAACGCCTCCTGTTTCCGGGCTTTTTAAACACAGACCGAAATGCCTGGATATGCAGTTTCGGGGGAATGGAAGAGATCCGGATCCGACAACCGCTGACAACGGCCGAAGGGGGATCGGCCCGAGGGGCGCCGGAAGAGGGGTTGCCTCAATCGCATACTTTTTGAGAGCAATTGAAAGATAAGCCATTGTTTTTTTTTAGTCAAGGGTAAGTTTGTCCTAATATACTGTTTTACATTATCTTGTGGTCTCCCAGTCGAGATATACCTTATATAGATTTTGACGCGGCGAACCATCGCAAAACGCGTTTCACGTCGCTGGCCGCGAAGGGATTCCCGGAATCGCATGACGACTTCGCCCTTTCCCCCCACACCTTATTCTCGCACGATTTCGAAAGAACGTCCCTGTTCCATATCGCCACGTTGAGCGAGGAGGGTGGACCTCCCGACCTCAGCCGTCGATAGATACTTCTGGACAGGTTCCCTATTCAGCGCTATCTTCGATACCCGGCGATAAGGAATCGTGTCCGTACAATTCGAGCTCACACGCTTTCCTCTTTCATCGCAATTTACCCATGCCACATACCCTTACCATAACCCAGGCCGCGGCGGAAATTCGGGCGGGCCGTCTTTCTCCCGTGGAACTTCTACACGCATGTTTTTCGCAGATCGACGCCCTCGACAGCCGCCTGCACGCCTGGGTCAACGTGGACCGGGAAGGGTCCGAGCTTTGCGCACGGCGTCTTCAGGAGGAACTCGCCCAGGGCCGCTACCGTGGTCCCCTGCACGGAATCCCGGTGGGTATCAAGGACATCATCAACACAAAAGGCTTGCCTACCACCGCTGGAGCAAGACATCTTTACAACCTGGTATCGAAAGAAGATGCAACGGTGGTTGCCCGCTTGCGCCGCTCCGGGGCGGTCATCCCCGGCAAAACGGTTACCACGCCGTTTGCATGTTTCGATCCGGCCGAAACCAGGAACCCCTGGAACCCTGATCATTCGCCCGGCGGCTCCAGCAGCGGTTCCGCAGCCGCCGTCGCGGCGCGAATGTGTCCCGCCGCCCTGGGTTCCCAGACCGGCGGCTCCATCAGTCGTCCCGCCGCGTATTGCGGCCTCGTGGGTCTCAAACCCACCTTTGGCCGGATCAGCCTGTATGGGATCCTGCCCGTCAGCTACGAACTGGACCATCCGGGTCCGATCACACGTTCAGTCTCCGATGCAGCCGTAATCCTCCAGAGCCTGGCCGGCAAAGATCCGCTGGATCCGCTCAGCGCCGACGTTCCTGTTGGAAGTTTCCGCATCAACCCGTTGACGCGTCCTCCCCGCATAGGCATCATCCGTACATACTTCCCTGAAAACGCCGACGAAACCATGCGTGCGGCGACCAACGAAGCCACAAAACGCCTCGACGCCGCCGGCGCCGAATTCAACGACGTGCACATGCCAGCATCCTTTGCGGAACTGCACGAGAATCACGCCCTCCTGCTCGCCGTTGGCGCGGCAAGCGTCCACCGGGAACGATATGACGCGCACCGCGACCGCTTTCCGCCCGGCCTCCGCGAAATCATCGAACGGGGTCGCGCCGCCAGCGCCGTCGACTACGCCGAGGCACGGCGCCACCAGATAGCATTCAAATCGGAGGTTCTCGCTGCTTTCGAAGGCGTGGACCTGCTCCTCACCCCCGCAACGCCCACACCGGCGCCGTCAGGCCTGACATCCACCGGCAACCCTGCCTTCAACAGCCCCTGGAGCTACGCCGGTCTCCCCACGACCGTCCTGCCGGCTACCTGTACCCCCGACGGGCTGCCCGCCGGCATCCAGCTGGTTGCCCGACCCTTTGCCGAATCCTGCCTGCTCTCTATTTGCGCCTGGTGCGAAACCCACCTTGAGTGGACCCTTACCCCATCGAATCTATCTGGCAATTAGAGTTATGTGTCCGCGTCGGGCCCTCAAGCATCTCGTATGGTTGACGTTCGTTGTACATATTTCCGGCATCGCCCATGCTGCCCGCGTGCATGCCCCCAGGCAGCATGCCGTTCGCTTGGGGATTGACCATATGCTCAACGAGCGTTTCGACCTCTCCCACGCCATATTCGATTCCCTTGTCGCGGTCGAACCCGACCGCCCCGAAGGGTACCTGGGTAAAGCCCTTGCGTACTGGAACGAAAGCATGCTTCTGGCAGACGGCGAACGGTTTGTCGACCGCGTTGACCACCTGACCGGACGCGCCATCAAGTTTGCCGAGCGGGCCCTCAAAACCGACAATGACAACGCGGAGATGGTATTCCTTCTCGGAAAAGCCTATGGCCTGCGCGCGGGCCTGGCGCTCATCCACGGCAGCCCCATAGACGGCGTGCTCCACGGCCTGAAGTGCCGCGACTACCTCAAGGAGACCATCCGCCTGGATCCGAACCTAGTGGACGCCTATTTCGGACTGGGTCTTGCAGACTATGTCGCCGCGCGGCAGCCGCGTTTCCTCCGGATGGTGAGCCGACTCCTATCGCTTCCCGACGGGAACCGGAAACGCGGCCTCGAACGACTGCAGCGGGTTGCCCGGGAAGGCATCTACACCCAGCGGCATGCCGTCTCCAGCCGTGCCTTCATCGCCCTATATTACGAGAAAGATTACGAAGACGCCCGCCTTCGTTTCACGGACCTGCACCGGCGCTACCCCCACAGCCTGGATTACCGTATCCGTTATCTGGACGCTCTCTTCGGACTCACCATCCAGGGCAGGCAGGATTACCGCCAGGCTCTGATCGACTCCGTGCGATCGATCCGGCGCCTGGCAAAAAAGCGCAACTGTGACCTGAATCGCTGGTCCCGTACCAAACTGGATTTTATTGAAGGTTTTGGCCACTACCTCTCCGGCAACGAGGAGGCAACAAGAAGACATCTGGAAATCTACATACGGGAAGCCTCAAAAAAGAGCTGGCTGCTCGGCCCCGCACATCTCATTCTGGGCAAACTGGCCGACCTGCGAAACGACCGGGAAATCGCAATCCGCCATTACCGCCGCGCACGAAAACATGAAGACGTATGGGGCGTCCACAACGAAGCCGACACCTATCTTCGGCACCGGTTTACCGGGGATGAGCCCGGCAGGCGCCCTCCGGACACGGTCCGGCGCTATCCGGAGAAACCTTGAAGCTTGCTCAACCCGGAAAACTCCGGCAGCGTCCCATGAGGCGCGATACCTCACTGGCCAATGGCACACGCCAGCAGCGCCGTTCCCGTTCTCGCGGGAGGAGTCCCCTGCAATTTCCAGGGGATCGATTAATTCTTGCAGGATGGCCTTGACGACCCCGCACAAATAGGCTTAATTTATCTAATGAATCAATGTGATATTCCTCATACGGGACGGTCCGCGGAAGAACGGCCGATCGCAGAAACCGAAGAAAATCCCCGCCGTACTCCGTACAGGAACACGCCGGGATCTATTCTCTTAGGGAATCGGTATGGCGTTAGCATCCTCGATATCCTTGCACCACACGAGACTCGGTCATTCCCGGGAGCCTATCCGTTACCCTACGCCTTCGGCACCGCCGTGGATCGTCCCCACCGTGGTCCGCATCAAAAACCCGGATGTAGATCTGAAGCTTCATTATGTGAAGGCCTTCCGCGTTTCTATCGTCCTTTCCTCAATCCTCCTCGCTGTTCTGTGCCTTGTCTTCCCTGAATATGAATCTCGCAGCTATTCAGCCTACCCCGCGCCGGTTATCATCACGCTCGAAGACATACCTGAAACCTATCAGGCGCCAAGACCCGAAACCGAAGATGTGATTTTGGGCGCGGGCGACCTGGATGGCGTGGCAGTCGTTGACACCGCCGAAGAAGAGGAATCGGACATCGACTTTCTTGCCAACCTCCACATCGATGACACCCTTGGAGATATGGATCGGACGCTTGACGAGGATGCCGTGGATTTCTGGGATGTTTCAAAAGAACCGGTACTCGTACGGGAAGTTCTGCCCATCTACCCCAAAATCGCCCACGAGTCCGGCCGCGAAGGGGTTATCTTCGTCAAATTCGCCGTTGGCACGGACGGACGAGTCAAAGAAGCCTCCATTCTGAAGGGTCCCAGGATTTTTCACGCATCCGCCCTGGAAGCCGTCTACAAATTTACCTTCAGACCGGCCCTTCAAAACGACAAGCCCGTCGCGGTCTGGATGACGCGCCCCATACGCTTCCGCCTGGTTGACAACCCGCTCGAGCCCCTGCCCCTGCAGGTAATCGAAACGCCATCGGTGCGCATTTCGCATTAGACCTACCCACGCCTCCATTCTACTGCTCCCGTTCGATCGCACCGCCTGAATAAACCACTTCCTTCAGGCGATCCTGTTCGTCCAGCCGAACCCGCAGGGTGAACGCTCGCCTGTTCAGAAATTGCGGATTGTGATCCAGCGCCGCACGCAAGGCCAGCGAACCCAGCCACCCCAGGCCGTCGGCCCGAATGCCAAACCGCAAATCGTGGATCAAAAATGTTCGCCCGCTGTCACCGGACTCCGCCACCACCGGAAAACGCGCGAACCAGCGATAAATTCTCCCATCCCGCCGTTCCCACAGGCCTTCCAGACGGGGATCGGCAAGGGCCGACCGGTACGCGGTCGGCGCCTCGGCGATCCCCGATAACAAAGACACGGGTATTTCGTACCATTCTCCTTCACCGGATGCGATTCCCCGCCGGTGCAGAGGCGAAAAAGGCACTGGAACGGCCGCTACGGCCGTCAGGCCCCTATCGGTTGCCCAGCGGTCCACGTAGAGAAAGGCGATAGCCGAAACGGCGATACTGAGCGCCATATAGGCGCCAAGCGCCGCAGCGCCCAGGCGGTACCCCCTTTCTCCCCATCCCTTCCATCCGAGAACCAGTCCGCCGATCAGAATAATGTCCAGGTACGGGTCGATGATGAACAGCACGTCAAACAACGCCCGGTACCTGGAAAATGGCATAAAGATCATGGTCCCATAGGAGGTCACCAGGTCGAACAGAATATGCAGCGAAAAACCGGAAAGGGCGACAGCATACAGCTTGAGAAACGGAACTTCCTTGAGTATGAATCGCCGGACAACCCACGCAACGGCGAGGGCGCCGATTGCAGCACCGAAAAACGAATGTGTCATCCCCCGGTGCGTCTGCAGGCTGTCGAGCGCGTCGCTTGACAGGAACACATCCACGTCGGGCAACACACTGGTGAGGGTAACCAGATTTACAAACCCACGGTTCTGCGGCCATACGGATCGCGCAACCAGACGGCCAACGAGGCCATGGGTCGGGGTGTCCATCCCGTTTACCTTTGCTTGTGAAGAGAATGAAACGGAAATTACAGGCGGCGTTCTCTGTTCTCAAGTCCCTGCTGTGGGGCGCCACTTGCAGCGGTCATCTGACGCCGGATCGATGCGTTTGCATTTGAATTGCGGGACACACAGAATATACCCAATGCTCCGGCTGAATCAACCCCGCACAAACGCCGCTTGACAGCGCGTGACCTGACGATGTAACATAGCAGTCCGTTGATAAAGTCGCTCTGCAGGCGAGGCCGAGTCATTGTGACCGAGGACAAGGCGCGCGACCGCGTCGAATCGAGGGATTCGGGGAGGGAGTGCAACGCAGTAATTCGGCCACAAGGGCCGGACGCAGCCCGGATGGACTTTTTCAACGGGCTGATAGGTCCAGACGGGATGAACCGGTGGAATCATGGTGCCATATTTCCGGGACAGGACGCTAATTGCCCCTTCCTCAAAAGTGAAGGGTTGATGGGAGGCTGAAAATATGTCCAGGCTCGAAGGAAAAGTCGCGTTGGTAACCGGCGGAAACCAGGGTATCGGGAAAGGAATCGCGCGGGCACTGGCCAAAGAGGGCGCGAATCTGGTGTTGACCGCCCGAACGGTGGAGACACTGGAATCGGCAGCGGAAGAGATCAGGGCGGAGGGCGTGGAGGCGCTGGTCGCTCCCGCGGACGTCACCGACGAATTGCAGGTCGAGGCTGTGTTCGCCCAAACGATGGACCGGTTCGGGAGGGTGGATGTCCTGGTGAACAATGCGGCGGCTTTTGACGGGGGACCTATCGACGAACTATCCGCATCGGCCTGGGATTGGGCGATGGCGGTGAATCTGCGCGGACCCTTTTTGTGCACGCGGGCGGCGTTTCGCATCATGAAGGAACAGGGCGGAGGCCGGATAATAAATATAGGCAGCATTTCCGCGCAGCGGGTTCGTCCGAATTCCGCGCCCTACAGCACGAGCAAATTCGGCATCACGGGCCTTACGCATGCCACGGCGCTGGACGGCCGGGACTACGGTATTGCCTGCTCCTGCCTGCATCCCGGCAATACCCTGGTGGAACGGCGCCAGGAATCCAACGTGCCCACGGACGAGGAACCAATGATGACGGTGGATGAATTGGCGCAGGCCGCGGTAACTATGGCCACGCTGCCGCTTCACGTCAACATGCTGGAGGCAATCGTTTTGCCCGTAGGGCAGCTGTACGTTGGGAGAGGATGAATGGATATCGGCATGTATCCCGACCTACCTGCATCCGAAACCCGGCGCCGGCCACAGGCGATCACAGGAAGGGGAAGCGGCTGTATCGGGAATCGAGTCCGCGAGTGTGTGATGGCTGAGTTTTAGGCGCCGCCGGATTTTTTCAAATCGAGGAATTTTCTTGACACTCGCGGTATGATTGTTTAATGTTACACCGTCCCTAGTTGGTGCGGCTATTCGGCGAAAACCGGCGCCGGTAATAGGTCGACAGGGGCTTGGAACAAGGGGGATCGAACGTGACGGATCATGGACAGTACGGGTTTTCCTGGCGCGGGTATTTTTATCGCTCCTACCGGTGGTATTACCGGGAGGTCTCGGAACGTCATGTCTGCCCACGCGAATAAGCCGTTGACAGAGTTGGAAACTTAGCCGTGGGCGTCTGCTCACGGTTTTTTTTTATCCCGTCGAAACAGAACGCCAGTGAGACGTTAAAGCGTCAATCCCGCCGGCTGGCTGCCTGTCTCCGGATGCAGGACAATCGCTCGTCCGGCACAAACGGACGCGGAAGTTCGATGCGCGAATTCTGATATATATTTCGAAGTCAGGTGAAATTCGTGAGTACACCCGATTTGAAGGCGTTGAAAACGCTGGCTGAAGGCCGGGGGGTGGTTCCGATTTCCAGGGAAATCCTCGGGGATACGGAAACCCCGGTGTCCGCCTATCTGAAGCTGCGGCCCCGGAGTCCCTACAGCTTTCTTTTCGAGAGCGTGGAAGGGGGAGAGAAGATCGGGCGCTATTCTTTCCTGGGAGTGGAGCCCTTTCTTGCGTTTCGGTCGTGGAAATCCCGGATAGAGGTGGAGGATTTGAAGCAGGGCGACGTTCGGGTATATGAAGGGTCACCCATCGCCGAGCTCAGGCGGCTGCTGAGAAAATACCGTTCAGCGCAGTTGGAGGGACTGCCCAGGTTTACCGGAGGGGCTGTAGGTTACGTGGGCTACGATGCAATCCGGTTGGTTGAAAATATCCCCGACCGCACGCGCGACGACCACGGTTTGCCGGACATCGTGCTGCTTTTCTACGATACGCTTCTTGGCTTCGACAACATTCGGCAGAAGATCCACCTGATTTCCAACGTGCATACCTCCGGAGATATTGAAGACAATTACCGGGAGGCGGAGGCGCGAATCGATGCGCTGGAAGGTGCCTTGCGCGCGCCGATTCCCACGACCTGCGTTCCGGAAAGAGCGCCCCGACGCCGGGCGTGCGACATCCGGTCGAACACGGAGCGGTCAGTCTATCTGGACAAGGTGCGGCGCTGCAAGGAATATATCGTGGCAGGCGATATTTTTCAGGTCGTACTTTCGCAGCGCTTCGAGACGGAGATAACCGTCGGGTCACTGGACATTTACCGTGCGCTTCGAACGGTGAATCCGTCTCCATATATGTTCCATCTGGATTTGAAGGACGTGCGGCTTGTCGGCGCGTCGCCGGAGCTGCTGGTTCGGGTCGAGAACGGCGTTGTGCAGGTGCGTCCGATTGCGGGCACACGGTGGAGAGGGGCTACGGAAGAGGAGGATTCCGCTCTCGAAGCGGATCTGCTGGCAGACGAAAAGGAACGTGCGGAGCACATTATGCTTCTGGACCTGGGCCGGAATGACGTGGGGCGGGTATCCCGTTACGATACGGTACGCGTAACGGAACAGATGGCGATTGAGCGCTATTCTCATGTGATGCATATTGTGTCGAATGTTCAAGGGCGCCTCAAAGATGGCGTGGATGCTCTGGATGCGCTTTATGCCTGTTATCCGGCAGGCACGGTTTCCGGCGCGCCCAAGATCCGCGCCATGGAAATTATCGACGAACTGGAGCCGACCCGGCGTGGACCGTACTCGGGGGCCGTGGGCTATATTGATTTTTCGGGCAATATGGATACGTGCATTGCCATTCGTACGATGGTGTTGCTGGGCAAGAAAGCCTACGTTCAGGCCGGTGGGGGAATTGTGTTCGATTCCGTGCCGGAGAACGAGCACCAGGAAACGATGAATAAGGCGAAGGCGCTGTTCCAGGCCGTGGAATTGGCGGAAGGTACGGTGTAGCATCTAGGGATATATCCTGCCACTCTTCAACGATCACGACCCACATTCTTATGATTCTGGTAATCGACAATTACGATTCGTTCACGTACAATCTGGTTCAGTATCTGGGCGAGTTGGGTGCGCGGATAGAGGTGTTTCGGAACGATCAGATCGGGCTGGACCAGATCGGCGCGTACCGACCTGAGAAGATGGTGATTTCGCCCGGGCCATGTACGCCGAACGAGGCGGGAATCTCCGTGGATCTGGTCCGGCGGTTTAGCGGAGAGATTCCGATGCTGGGCGTCTGTCTGGGGCATCAGTGCATCGGACAGGCCTTCGGCGGCACCGTCGTGAGGGCTCCGGCGATTCTACACGGGAAAGTGTCCGAGATTCATCACGACGGACGTTCGATTTTCAGGGGGATGTCACAGCCCTTTATCGCCACGCGATACCATTCCCTGATTGTCGAACGGGACAGCCTGCCGGACTGCCTCGAGGTTACCGCGCAGACACACGACGGAACAATAATGGGGTTGCGGCACAGGGAGTATCCGGTTGAGGGCGTGCAGTTTCATCCGGAGTCAATTCTGACGGCTGAGGGCAAAGTGTTGTTGAAAAATTTCCTGGATGGTTGAATTCGGGGATCGAAAGGCTGGACCGGATCTCTGTTTACGGGTTGGGGAGACGGCTATGGCGATACAGGATGCGATTGCGAAGCTGATTGAGGGACAGGACCTGACACGTGACCAGATGATCGGGACGATGGACCAGATTATGTCGGGGGAGGCGACGGACGCGCAGATCGGTGGGTTTCTGGTGGCTCTGCGTGTCAAGGGGGAGACAGTTGAGGAGATCGCGGGCGCCGCGGAGGTGATGCGGGAGAAGGCGACCCGGGTCGTGACGCGACACACCACGGTGGTCGATACATGCGGCACGGGGGGCGATGGGTCGGGAACGTTCAATATATCGACGGCGGCAGCGTTTGTCGTGGCCGGCGCTGGCCTGTGTGTGGCCAAACATGGTAACCGCGCGGCAACCAGCCTTTGTGGAAGTGCGGATGTCTTGAAGGAACTGGGGGTAAATATCGAAGCGGCGCCGGGGACGGTGGGGCAGTGTCTGGATGAGGTGGGCATCGGGTTCCTGTTTGCTCCTGCCCTGCATGGCGCCATGAAATATGCGATTGGACCCAGACGCGAGGTCGGCGTGCGTACGATTTTCAACGCGCTGGGCCCACTGACCAATCCGGCTGGCGCAACCCGACACCTGATCGGGGTATATAGTCGATCGCTGACTGACCGGCTGGCCGAGGTGTTGCAAACATTGCAATCGGAACGCGCGTTTGTGGTACACGGGCTGGACGGGCTGGATGAGATCACCACGACCGGACCAACGCAGGTGAGCGAGTTGAAGAATGGGACCGTGTCCACGTATGAGATCAGGCCGGAGGACCTGGGCATCGCCAGGGCGACAGCAGGTGATCTGGCAGGTGGCAACGCCGAGACCAATGCGGCGATCCTGCGCAGGGTGTTGCATGGTGAGCCCGGTCCGCGGCTGGATATTGTCCTGCTGAATGCGGCAGCCGCCATCGTTGCGGGTGGCGCCGCGGATGACCTGTCGGCGGGATTGGAACTGGCCAGGGAGACCGTGGATTCGGGGCGGGCGATTGATAAGCTGGAAAAACTGAAACTCGTCGCGAACGAGGGCAGTTGACACCGGGCAATTTCGTCGCTCACGCCCCGAGCGTACCCCTTGAACGGGAAAATTGGAGGTCGCCCGGCCGAAACGAAGATGGGGAGTATGGCTACGATCCTCGATGAGATCATCGCATATAAGCGGCGCGTGGTGGCTGCGGCAAAACAACGGGTCTCCCCCGAGGTGTTACAGAAGCGGGCGGACCTGGTCCGTGAGCCGGGCTCGCTGATGGAAAGCCTGACTGTCGCGGAGGATATCGCGCTGATCGCGGAGATAAAAAAGGCGTCTCCGTCAAAAGGGGTGATCAGGGAAAATTTCGATCCGGTGGAAATCGGTCGGGCTTACGAGGAAAACGGCGCGGCGGCAATTTCCGTGCTGACGGACGTGAAGTATTTTCAGGGCTCCGACGACAGTCTGACGGCCGTAAGCGAAGCCGTGGAATTGCCGGTACTCCGGAAGGATTTCGTGGTTGATCCTTATCAGATCCATGAAGCCAGGACAATCGGGGCGTCTGCGGTTCTGCTCATTGTTTCAGCGCTCTCGTTTCGTGAATTGGCAGGGATGCTCGCCGTTTGCAGGGAGTCGAAACTGGGCGCACTGGTAGAAGTGCATACCAGAGAGGAATCGAGGATTGCGCTGGATGCTGGAGCGGATCTGCTGGGAGTGAATAACCGCGACTTGAAGACGTTTGAAACAGACCTGCGAACCACGTTCGATCTGATTGAACATCTACCGGCAGAACTGGTAATTGTAAGCGAGAGCGGCATTGAGACCCGGGACCATGTGGTCCGCTTAAGGGATGCGGGCGTGGATGCGGTGCTGGTCGGGGAACATCTGATGCGTCATCCTGATGTCGGTCGAAAGCTTCGAGCGCTGTTGGGCAAGGAAGGCGGCTGATCCAAACCATGGTTCGGGTGAAGATTTGCGGCATCACGAATCCGGAGGATGCGCTCTTTGCGGTTGCCCAGGGCGTTGACGCCCTGGGGTTCATCTTTTATGAACCCAGCCCGCGTTACGTGCATCCTGGCCACGTGAGCGAGATCGTGTCGGCGTTGCCGCCGTTTGTCACGCCAGTTGGCGTTTTCGTGAACAAGGTCAGGGAGGATATCCTGGCAATCGTGCGTTCGACGGGGCTTCGGGCGGTCCAATTGCACGGCGACGAGACGCCGGCTGATTGCCAGGGGTATCCTTTTCCGGTCATCCGTGCGTTGCGGGTCGGCGAGGGATTCAACCCTGCGTCGCTGAGCGTTTATCCCGTAAACACGTTTCTGCTGGATACGGCCAAGAAAGGATGGTACGGCGGCACGGGAGAAACGTTCGACTGGCGGGTTGCAAGGGCGGCTTCGGCACACGGTCGGATCATTCTATCGGGGGGGATCGATCCGTCAAACGTGGCGGAGGCGGTCCGGACGGTGAATCCATATGCAGTCGACTGCGGCAGTGGCGTTGAGGCCGCGCCTGGCAGGAAAGACCACAACAGAATCGCCGAATTCTTCGGCGCGCTTCGCTCCGTAACAAGTGTTCTGCCCCGGAAATAGATTGCCGAAATTCGGCCGACCAGAAGCAGCAAGAACAGCTATCAGCGATCAGCCGTCAGCTTGAAGCAAAAACCCAATCAGTTGACGTCAGCGCCGTGAAAAGCCAGCACCCGGAACGGGCGCAATGAGGGCACTTCTACAGGCTCGGTGTCAACATTTCCACAAACTTGCTTCGGCAAGCCGTTTCGACAGGCTCGACGTAGAAAACGCACCCGGCGAACGCAAAGCGGATAGATTGCCGAAATCTGCGACAATCAGCGTAATTTTGCTTCATCAACCGAATCGATCTGGAGCGAGACATTGTGGACATCTTGAAAGATCTGGAGTTCCGGGGGTATGTTTTTCAGGTAACGGACGCCAGCGGACTCACGGCGCGGCTCGCCCGGGGGCCGATAACGCTCTATTCGGGGTTCGACCCCACGGCAGCCAGCTTGCACGTCGGCAACCTGATACCCATTCTGGGACTGCGGCGGTTCCAGTTGGCCGGGCATCATGCAATCGGCCTTATCGGAGGAGGTACCGGTTTGATTGGCGATCCGAGCGGAAGTAAGGAAGAACGCCGATTGAACCCGCCCGAGGTGATCGCGGCATATACCGAGAAGCTGACAGAGCAACTGGCTAAATTTCTGGATTTCGATACAAGAACCAATCCCGCCCAGGTGGTCAGCAATATGGGCTGGCTCTCCGAGCTCAAGGCAATTGACTTCCTGAGGGACGCGGGCAAGCATTTCCCCATGGGTTATATGCTGGCGAAAGAGTCCGTGGCTTCCCGTCTGGAATCCGGAATATCCTTCACCGAGTTCAGCTATATGGTCATTCAGGCATATGATTTCATGGAGTTGTTTCAAACGTGCGGATGCGAGTTGCAAATTGGCGGGAGCGATCAATGGGGCAATATTACAGCGGGAATCGAGTTGATCCGACGTCGTCTGGGCGGACAGGCACACGGTCTGACGTTTCCACTGCTGCAGAAAGCCGACGGTTCCAAGTTCGGCAAGACGGCCTCCGGTACTGTCTGGCTGGACGCGAGAAAGACAACGCCCTATCAGTTCTACCAGCACTGGATCAATACGGATGACCGGGACGTCGTGAGCTTTCTGAAGCTGTTTACGTTTCTCTCGGAGGATGAGATCCGAAATCTGGAAATGGAGGTGTCACAACGCCCCGAGAAGCGCGAGGCACAGCGGGTTCTGGCCGACGAGGTAACCACATTCGTACATGACAGTACCGCAACAGACCGGGCGCGACGGATTTCCGAGGCATTGTTTTACGGGGATCTGCGAGATCTGAGTGCACAAGAGATAGAGGAAGGGTTCAGCGACGTGCCATCTCATGCGCTCAATGGCGCGACTGAAGTGGGTTTGATTGGCTTGTTGGTCAATGTCCGCATTTCATCTTCCATGCGCCAGGCGCGCGAAGATATCAAGTCCGGCGCGATACATATCAATGGCCGGCGTTGCACGGATATGGGCCGGATCCTTGAACCTTCCGAGAGACTCGCCGGAAAATACCTGGTGGTTCGCCGGGGCAAACGCCGCTACTTTCTGGTGCGCTGGAACAATTGACGGGCAGGCGCGGGGCGGCTTGTACGTATCGGAATGCAAATCAGGATATGAATATTCGGAACTCAGCAGCAAAAACAAAAGGAGAGGATTCTTTACATGAAAGCACCATGGATTACCTATCGGCCGGAACTCAAGGTACTTGATTGTACGATTCGAGACGGCGGATTGATGAATGACCATCATTTTACCGATGATTTCGTGAAGGCAGCTTACGAAACCTGCGTTGAAGCAGGGGTCGATTATATGGAAATCGGGTACCGAAACTCCAAGGAGATGTTCCCAAAAGGACAATTCGGACCCTTTCGACACAGTGACGAAGAAGATATCCGCAAGATTGCGGGCGATCACGACCCTGAAACGACCGGCCTGAAGCTCGCCATTATGGCCGATGCGGGCAAGAGCGATTGGGCGGAAGACATCCTGCCGGCCAGCGAGAGCGTGGTCAGCATGGTGCGCGTAGCCTGCTATGTCGAGCAGATCCCTGAAACCGTCGAAATGCTTTGCGACGCCCATGAGAAAGGTTATGAAACCAGCTGTAACATTATGGCCATTTCGACCGTGCAGGAGGTCGAGATCGACCAGGCGCTGGAAGTACTGATAAAAACCCCGGTTGGAACAATATGTGTTGTAGATAGTTTTGGCGCATTGTACCGCGAGCAGGTGGATATGCTCATTCGGAAGTATATGGAAGCCGTCAGCGGAACGGGAAAAGAAGTGGGCATTCACGCGCACAACAACCAGCAACTGGCGTTCGCCAATACCCTGGAAGCGCTTATTCTGGGCGCCAACCGGGTTGATGCCACGGTGGACGGACTTGGCCGCGGCGCAGGAAATTGCCCGCTGGAATTGCTGCTCGGTTTCTTGCGCAATCCCAAATTCAAGATTCGACCTGTCTACAAGCTATTGGAAGACCATTTTGTCAAATTGCGCGGTGAATTGACGTGGGGGGCCCTCATTCCGTACAACATCACGGGTCAGCACAACCAGCATCCCCGCTCGGCAATGGCGCTCCTGGACGGGGACGACCGCGATCGGTATCTGACATTCTACGATCAGGTGATGAGGGATATCTAGTGTTCTGTTCCGGAAATAGATTGCCGTAGTTCGGCCGCCGAGGCGCGGGCCCCGAACAACGACGGCGCCTGAGTCCGCCCGGCCACCACACCTTAACGGGATGGAAATTATGGCACTTCCCAAAGCAGATGAATCCACCGGCACAACACCCGACTCCGGGGGGCATTTCGGACCCTACGGTGGGCGCTACGTGCCGGAAACGCTGATGCCCTTGTTGGAGGACTTGGAGGCAGCCTACCGCGATGCGAAGGACCGTCCGGATTTCAAGGAAGAACTGGACCGGTATCTCAGGGAATTTGTGGGAAGGCCGACGTCACTTTATTTTGCGCAGCGGCTGACCGCCGAACTGGGTGGAGCCAGAATCTATTTGAAGCGGGAGGACCTCGCGCACACCGGCGCGCACAAGATAAACAACACGATGGGCCAGATTCTCCTTGCCAAGCGAATGGGCAAAACGCGGATCATCGCGGAAACGGGCGCAGGTCAACACGGTGTGGCGACAGCAACCGTGGCGGCGATGTTCGGAATGGACTGCGAGATTTACATGGGCACCGAAGACATGGACCGTCAGGCGTTGAATGTGTTTCGAATGCGGCTCCTGGGCGCGAATGTAACGGGGGTGGATTCGGGCAGCAGGACTCTGAAGGATGCGATCAACGAAGCCATCCGGGATTGGGTGACGAATGTGGAAGATACGTTTTATATATTCGGATCCGTCCTGGGACCGCATCCGTATCCGATGATCGTGCGCGATTTTCAGCGGGTGATCGGGGTGGAAACGCGCGAACAGATCCTGCAAGCCGAAGGCCGCTTGCCGGACTGTCTGATCGCATGCGTCGGCGGCGGCAGCAATTCCATCGGGCTGTTTCACGCCTTTTTGAATGACACGGACGTGCGGATGGTTGGTGTCGAAGCGGGAGGGCATGGCATTGCCTCCGGCGACCATGCGGCGCGATTTCAGGGCGGGGATCTGGGCGTACTGCACGGGGCAAGGATTTACCTCCTGCAGGACGAGGACGGGCAGATCGCGCTGACCCATTCGGTGTCCGCGGGCCTGGATTATTCGGGTGTGGGGCCCGAGCACTGTCATCTGCGGGATGCGGGTCGGATCGAGTACGTCTATGCCACCGACGACGAAGCCCTGAAGGCTTTCCAGCAGTTGAGTCGCACTGAGGGTATAATTCCCGCACTGGAAAGCGCACACGCGATCGCGCACGTGTCCAGAGCGGCGCCCGAACTGGGCAAGGATGCCGTAATCGTGGCGAATCTTTCCGGCCGGGGCGATAAAGACGTGCAGCAGGCGGCAAAATACCTGCATTAGGCAGTATTGCACCGTTCGTTTTCAGGTCGGAATCGAAGAATGGGGTCGATCGGATGACAAGAATCGGGAAACGGTTCGAGGCGTTGAAAGAAGCGCGCAGGACCGGATTTGTGGCCTACATCACCGCGGGAGATCCGGACCTGGCAATCACCCGCAAGCTGGTGCCGGAACTGGAACGGCGCGGGGTGGACATTCTCGAGTTGGGCGTGCCGTTCTCCGATCCACTGGCGGATGGACCGGAGATCCAGCGGGCATCGCAGCGCGCCCTGCGACATCGGGTGTCAATCGGTGACGTGCTGGATCTGGTGGCAGACCTGCGGCGGGAGACGGAGATACCGATTGTGCTGTTTACGTATTTCAATCCGATGCATCGTTTTGGTCTGAAACGACTTGTCGACCGGGCGGCCGAAGCGGGGGTGGACGGCATTCTGGCGCTGGATCTTCCGCCCGAGGAGGCGGCGGAGTACAAGTGTCTGATGTCGCAACAGGGACTGGATACGATTTTTTTGATTGCGCCAACGAGCCGTGAGGATCGTATTCAACGGATTGCGGCGCATTCCAGCGGGTTTGTGTATTACGTGTCACGCACGGGCGTAACGGGGGAACGGAAAAGCCTGGAGGAGACACTTGGCGCCAAGGTGGCGACCATCCGTCGCTACACGTCGCAACCGGTTGCGGTGGGATTCGGTATTTCGACGCCCGAACATACCAGGGAGGTTGCAGTTTATGCGGATGCAGTCGTCGTTGGCAGCGCGATCGTGCGGCGAATTGCGGAGCGGCAGGGCGACCCGGATCTCGTTTCACACATCGGAGTATTTGTGGAAGAACTCGTGCAACCGTTGAAGGGAGCACCCGATGGATCTTGAAGACTGGCGAAAGGAAATCGACGTCCTGAATCAACAACTGCTGGAGCTTCTCAATCGACGAGCCGAATGTGCACTTGAGATTGGCAGGATTAAACAGGCAATCGAGCAACCGATTTATGCGCCGGAACGGGAGACGTCGATCCTGAACCGAATCCGTAAACTGAACACGGGGCCCCTGACCGACGAAGCGGTGCATCGGATATTTCAGCAGATAATCGATGAGTCCAGGCGCCTGGAACAGGAGCATGGCGACCGGGAAACGGGGGCACAAAACCCCTCTGAATCCGTTCGTGAAACCGGCCGAACGACTAAACCGGATTGACGGTCGCCAACCCCCGGAGCTGAAGGCAAATGGCGTTCAGAAAGATCCTGAAGATACCCACCCCGGAAGCCGTACTGGAGAAGATGTCGCTTCCGAAGAAGCTGAAGGCTGTAAAGGATGAACGCGACGCGGAAATCAGGGATATTTTCGCGCGGAGGAGCGATAAGTTTCTGCTGGTGATCGGCCCCTGTTCGGCGCACAACGAAGATGCCGTATGTGAATACGTGTCCCGGCTGGCGAAACTGCAGGAGGCCGTCCGGGAAAAACTGGTTCTGGTGCCGCGCATTTATACCAACAAACCCCGAACAACCGGCGAGGGGTACAAGGGGATGGGGCATCAGCCGGACCCGCGGAAGGCACCGGATATTTCCGAGGGGATCTATGCGGTTCGTCAGATGCATATCCGGGCGGTCCGGGAGTCCCATCTGACGGCCGCCGACGAAATGCTGTACCCGGGCAATCTGCCGTATGTCGAGGATCTGCTGAGTTATATAGCCGTGGGCGCACGGTCGGTGGAGAATCAACAGCACCGCTTGACCTGTAGCGGCGTCGGCGTGCCGGTCGGAATGAAGAACCCGACGGGAGGAGATCTTTCGGTCATGCTGAACGCGATTCACGCCTCACAGATTCCACACGTCTTCATTTATAACGGCTGGGAGGTGAGTACCGATGGCAATCCCCTGGCACACGCCGTGCTTCGGGGCGCCGTGGATGTGACCGGGCGCAGTATTCCGAACTATCACTTTGAAGACCTCATACACGTTGCGGAACTCTATCGCCAGCGGCCGCTTGCCAATGCCGCAATCGTTGTGGATACGAATCACAATAATTCCGGCAAACAGTTCAGCGAACAACCCAGGATCGGGTTGGAGGTGATACGCAGCCGGCAGAGTTCGGGATTCTTGAACGATATGATCCGTGGGTTGATGGTGGAAAGTTTTCTGGTTGAGGGCACACAGAACGTTAATGACGGCGTGTACGGCAAATCCATTACCGATCCGTGCCTGGGGTGGAAGGATTCCGAGGTGTTTGTGAAGGAACTGGCGGAAAAAATATGAGAGCGGCCGGGCTCCGGATTCAGGAGTGAATCGGAACGTTTTCCTGACGCTCTTGCCTGTTCTTCCGAGGATGAAGGTATGGCGAATGATCCTCCGTTTGCGCGTGAGACGATTGCTATTGTGGGTGTTGGGTTGATCGGCGGATCTCTTGGCGTGGCACTCAAGGGTCTGGGCATCGGGCGAAGCATCGTTGGCGTCAGCAGGCAGGAGACACTGGATGCAGCCGGCGAATTGAATGTAATTGACGCGGGCTATCGCTATGAAGAGCTGGCAGCGGGAATTGCCGAAGCGGCGCTGGTTTTCCTGTGTACTCCCATTGTACGTATTCTGGACCTGCTGCCGCGGGTGCTGGGGGCGGCGCGGAAGGGTGCGGTCGTGACCGATGTGGGCAGCACCAAGCACGCGATTGTTTCCGCGGCGACGGCGCATCAACGGGATGGCGTGTGCTTTGTGGGAGGGCATCCGATGGCCGGGTCCGAACATCGCGGGGTAAGCGCGGCGGATCCTTTCCTGTTTCAGAACGCCATTTACGTATTGACGCCGTCGCCGGACACGCCCGATTTCGTGGTCGAAAAGCTCGCGCGCCTCGTGAGGGCGCTCGGGGCGAGACCCATGAGGATGACGCCTCAGGCACACGACAGGGCGGCGGCGGCGGTGAGCCATTTGCCGCAGATGATGGCCACAAGCCTGGTGTCCATGATCGGACGGATGACCGAGGCCGAAGGGTTGCCGATACGGATGGCGGCGGGTGGGTTTCGGGATCTGACACGCATTGCATCCAGCCCGTATGAAATGTGGCGGGATATCTGCCATACAAACGGGGCCTCGATCCGTGAGATGATCGATCTCTATATTGAGTCGCTGGCAGCGATTCGCGGGGAAGTGGACCATGACGGTCTGGAGCAGGCATTTGTCTATGCGAATCGGGTACGGGGACAGATCCCGAAGGACTCCAAGGGGTTTTTGCATCCCCTATACGAAATCCTCCTGGTGGCGGAAGACAGACCGGGCGTGATTGCCGACGTCGCTCAGACCCTGGCCGGAGAGAACATCAATATTAACGACATCGAGGTGTTGAATGTACGGGAGGGGGAAGGGGGCACCATCCGGATGGGGTTCGATTCACGTCCATGCGCGGAAGAGGCCGTAGGTGTGTTGGGGAAGGCGGGATACAGCGTCAGGCTGAGATAGACGGAAGGATCCCGAACGGGAAACGGTTGAACGAGAGAGATTGCTGCCCGTCCTTTAGTGACTCCATTTTGAAGAAGGCGTGGTTTTGGAATTCGCGGGTTCGGTGATTTCCCGGGGCACGATCAGGCCCTCGCCAGGGCTTGTGGGGACATGCGACCTCCCGGGCGATGCCAACATGTCGATAATGGCCCTGGTGCTATCGTCCACGGCCGATGGAATCTCCCGGATTCACAGGTGTTCGCGACGACGCGACGTCGGGCGAGCCGTAGAATTGCTGTCGAAACTCGGGATTTCGGTCGGGTGGGACGGTGAGACCGCGACGGTGACCGGCGGCCGCTTCAGGGCGCCGGACGACGTGCTGCACGTGGATGGGTCCCCGGTTCTGTTTTCCTGTCTGGCGGGATTGCTGTCGAATGCGCCCTTTGTGACCAGACTCTCCGGAGTTCGGGCGGATGCCGACGTCGACAGGGTTTTCGGGGCGCTCCGCGCATTGGGCGCACAACTGGACATTCCGGCTGAGGATCGGACATCGGCAGGTGTGGGAGGGGGTAAGTTAACGCCCGGTTCCTACCGCGTCGGACTTCCGGATATGTTGGTGAAGTGTGTAATGCTTATGGCCGGGTTGGGTGTGGATGGTCCGGTTGAACTGTTGCAGGACACCCGTGGGGATGACGACCTGGAAGTGTTGCTGCAAGCAGCAGGATGCGGGCTGAAGAAGAGGCGCATGAAGGGCGCCGGCGGTCATCGATTGTTGATGGAAGGACCCGTACGGCTCCATGGCGTTACCCATGAGTTGCCGGGTAGTTCGGACGCGGGGCTGTTTCTTGCTCTCGCTGCGGCAATGTTGAAACGGTCTGATGTGACGGTAACCCATTTCGGAATGGATTCGAGAAGCCGCAGGATCGTAGATATATTGCGGCGAATGAACGTATCTATGGATGTGGAGCAATACTGGACGAATTCCGGTTTTCCCGTACGACGACTTCGGATCAGGGGGTCCGAATTGCGTGGTATAAAAATCTCGGGTGCGAATGCGAGACGCTTCAGGGACGTGCTCCCGCTCCTGGCAGTCGCGGGCGCGGTATCCCGGGGTGAAACGATTTTACGGGATGCCGAGGCGTTGAGGGACGGCCCGGTGGACTGTATTTCGGTAATGGTGGAAAACCTCAGGAAGATGCAGATTCAAGTTGGGGAGATGCCGGATGGGCTGGTTGTGAAGGGCGGGCAACTGCAGGGCGCCGAACTGGATGCTGCCGGCGACGCCCGTGTGTCAATGGCACTCACGCTGGCAACGCTGGCGAGCGAAGGGGAAACCCTTGTAATGAACCCTGGGCCCGTGGATCAGATGCATCATGGGATCATGGAAAGATTGGCTACGGTTTTGGAGACGTAAGTCGTGTACGTAATTCGGTTGCCCGACGTGTATTGTGGCGGCATGGGCCGCTCAAAACAACGTGGGTCAATCATCGGTACGAGGAGAGTCTTATGAGACTGGTTGGCAGGTTGTTCTTTCTGGCGTTACTCGTGTTCCTGGGAGGCGTGGTTTTCATTCGGTACACCTACAACTGTTCCTGGAAAGAGAGTTTTGCAATTGCCGATCAGTTTGTGTCTGACCTGACCGGTTGAGCAACGCGATGCTGGTCGACGTGCGGGGGAACTTCAACCGGCCAGACGCGAAAACCGGGTTTAGGAACTGATAGGTCAGGGGAGTCTGTTTTGGGTATTGTGTCAACCACGCAGTTGCTGGGGGTGATAGGCGATCCGATTGCCCATTCGTTGTCGCCGGACATGCACAATGCGGCCATAAGCGTTCTTGAAGCAGACTACTGTTACGTTGCCTTTCACGTATTGCCGAATGGGGTTGAATCGGCGCTTCAGGGGATGCGCGCCTTGCAGATCCGGGGTTTGAACGTAACCCTTCCGCACAAGACTGCAGTGATGGCACACCTGGACCGGATTTCCGAAGAAGCACTGGCCGTGGGCGCGGTGAATACGATTTCTTTCAATGACGGCGAACTGGTCGGGCACAATACAGACGTGTACGGGTTGGCCACCGCGCTGGAGCGGACGGCCGGCCTCGCCGTGTTGCCGGAGCATTGCGTGATTCTCGGCGCGGGCGGCGTGGCGCGGGCGGCTGTTTATGCGCTGGCTACGCAAAATGAGGTGCGGCGGGTGAGCATTCTGAATCGAACTGTAGGCCGGGCGGAAGCGCTTGCGCGTAATATGGAACGGATCACAGGCAAGACAATAGACGCGGGCGATCTGACGACAGACACCCAAATGAGGCGGTTCGCGGATGCCGGCCTCGTCGTGAATGGTACTTCGCTGGGGATGCACCCGAACGTAGAGCGGACGCCGCTTGCGGATACAGACACGATACACTCACAACTGGTGCTCTACGATACGGTTTTCAACCCGCTGGATACGCTGCTGATGCGGCAGTTTCGATCCGCGGGCGCGCTGGCTTTTGGAGGACTGGATATGCTTGTACACCAGGGTGCGCGTTCGTTTGCCATCTGGACGGGAGTCGAGCCGCCCGTCGACGTCATGAAGCAGGCGGTAATCGACCGGTTTCGGGCGTAGCTGTGGTGAGGTCCGACCTACAGGAACGCCGGGCAAAACGGACTTTTGTGCGTCAGATGTTCGACGGCATAGCCGGTACGTACGATCTGTTGAACCACCTGCTGAGCGCCGGCGTGGACATTGTCTGGCGGCGATGGACAGTAGACGCACTGGAATTGCAAGCCGGAGAGTGGATCCTGGACCTTGCAACGGGAACGGGCGATTTGGGCCTCGAAGCGGCTGCGCGTGATTCGGGCGTGCGGGTTGTGGGCGCGGACCTGTCCCTACCGATGCTTCGGCTAGCAAACAAAAAACGGGATAGGGGATCCGGCCGACTGCTTCTCCTATGTGCAGACGCGGAGCGGCTGCCGTTTCCCGACGTGCAGTTTCATGCCGTAACGATTGGTTTCGGAGTACGGAATTTTTCGGACTTGAACAATGGCCTTCAGGAGATACATCGGGTTTTACGCGCCGGAGGCCGGTTGGCAATTCTGGAGTTTTCCAGGCCCAGGGCGTTTCTATTACGCAGGATCTACTTTTTTTATTTCAAATTTATCCTGCCCGGCATCGGCCGGCTTGTTTCCCGGAATCCTCTGGCGTATCGGTATCTTTATGAGTCTGTAATGGGTTTTCCTGAGGGGGAAGCATTCCGAAGGCGTCTGACGCAGGCCGGTTTTGTCGAGGCGGTGGAACGCCGGTTGACCTTTGGGATTGCGACCATCTATTTGGCTTCAAAACCGTAAAAGCGCTTTGCTTATTGGTCAGCGTGTTGGGCTTGAGAAAGTAACGAGATGGCATTTTCAAAGCGCGAGGATTACAAGTTTTACGCATTTCAAATGTTGAAATTCGCACGCATTCAGATGGCGTTCTCAAATCAATCAGAGCATATATAAGGCAGCGTTCGCTCAACGCTTGGTTCAACTCCCCCTTTCCTTGTAGGAGAGGGGGCTGAGGGGAGAGGTCCTCCTTTATGGTCAATCCTTTTATTGAAGAAATTGTATCGCAGGTGTCAAAAACGACTGACATGCGCCCCGATGAGGTGAGGGCGCTGATCGAGGTCCCTCCAAAACCCACTATGGGGGACTACACCCTTCCGTGTTTCAGGCTTGCAAAAACGCTGCGAAAGGCGCCGAATCAGATCGCCGCGGATCTTGGAGAGCGGGTACGGACGGGCGGACGCATCGCCCGGGTCAGGGCTGAGGGCCCATATCTCAACATTTTCGTTAGCCGGACCGAATTTGTACGGGAGACGCTTTCGGAAATTCTCGCAAGGGGCGAGCAATTCGGACGGAGCGAGGCAGGCGCGGGGAAAACAGTCGTGGTCGATTTTTCGTCACCGAATATCTCCAAGCCATTCACTATAGCCCACATCCGTTCGACAGCGATTGGAAATTCGCTCTGCAGGATATACAGGGCCCTCGGTTGGAACGTGCTCGGTATCAATCACCTTGGTGACTGGGGCGCCCCGCACGGGATGAATATCGCGGCGTACAAACGCTGGGGAGACGAGAACGCGGTTCGCAGGAATCCGGCCTATGAGCTATTTAACCTGTACGTAAAATTCAATGCCGAGATGGAACGGGATCCGTCTCTCAGAAACGACGTGAAGGACTGGACCAGGAAGCTGGAGGCGGGCGATGCCGAGGCGCTCAGACTCTGGAATTGGTTCAGGGACGAGACCATAAAGGACTTCAAGCGAATTTATGAATTGATGGACGTGGAATTTAGTGAATATACAGGAGAGAGTTTTTTTCACAATAAGGTGGGGCCGGTTATCGAAGCACTTAAGGCGAATGGCCTGGCGGTGGAGAGTGAGGGCGCCCTCGTGGTGATGCTGGACGATGAAGATATGCCCCCGGCCATCATCCAGACCGGACACGATACCAGCGTCTATCTCACACGCGATCTGGCCGCGGCGATTTACCGCAAGCAGACCTACGACTTCGATAAGTTGATCTATACGACCGACGCCGGGCAGTCCCTGCATTTTCGGCAGCTATTCAAGGTGCTGGAACGGATGGGCTATGAGTGGGCGAAAGACTGTGTGCACGTCCCGTTCGGTATCATTTCCTTCAAAGAGGGAAGGATGTCTACGCGCAGGGGCAACGTGATTTTCCTGGAGGACGTGCTGAACCGTGCGATAGAGCTGACACGGGATATTATAGAGGACAAGAATCCGGAGCTTCCCAATAAAGACGGGATCGCCCGGGACGTGGGCATCGGCGCGGTGGTCTACGCGGATCTCGATTCCCGCCGGACGCGGGACGTGGTGTTCGACTGGGATGAGATCCTTAACTTTAACGGCGAGACCGGCCCCTACGTCCAATATACCCATGCGCGTTATCGCAGTGTCCTACGTAAATACGGAGGCGCCGTGCCGCCGCCCGATGCAGACCTTTCTCTGTTAACCGAACCCGAGACGGTGGCGGTGGTCAAGTGCCTGGAACGGTATCCGGCGCGAATCCGGAACGCGGCCGAGGCCTGCGAGCCGTCTCTGATTGCCGGGTTCCTGATCGAACTCTGTACAGAGGCGAACCGGTTTTACAACGCCCACCGGGTCATTTCAGATGACCTGCCCCTGACCCGGGCGCGCATCGCCCTGGTTTATTCCATCACTGTCGTGCTGTCGGCCGGCCTTCATCTGCTCGGGTTGCGGGCGCCCGAGGAGATGTGATTCACGGCCCGCTGTATCACCCTTCCGAAATGACGTTTAACGCCGCCGGTATCCAGGCGTCGTCGTTATTGACGGGACACTGGAGACATATTTCTTCACAGGTGGTAGTGAATGAAAACCGGACCGGCAACGCTTAATTCCATTAACCCGCTACTGGAAACGCGACACCCGAGCCCTCTTGCTGCATCCGGAATGAACTCCGCGCTGGTCGTCGCAGTTCAGAGCACCATTACAGATCGCCAGGCGCACGCAGGGCGGGGGCGCGCATCGTGAACCGGTTGCAGGGCAGGCATATTTTCCTGACCGGGTTCATGGCGACCGGCAAGAGCAAGATCGGGCCAATTCTGGCGCAGCGCCTGGGTCGGGTATTTGTAGATACGGATGAGATGATCGTTGAGACGGCCGGTAAGTCGATACCCCGGATCTTCGCGGAAGACGGAGAGGCCGCATTCCGTCGTATCGAGCGCGGTTGCGTGGTGCGGGCGGGCGGGATGAGGGATGCCGTGATTGCTCTGGGTGGCGGCGCGGTCACACACGAGGAGAACTGGGATACGATTCGCGCATCCGGTGTGTGCCTGTGTCTGCGGGCATCTGCTGAGACCATCTTCATGCGCCTGCGCAGGGTGGAGGGTGAACGGCCGCTGATGGCCGGATTAAACGATGAAGATCGGATGGCAAAGATCCGGTCGATGCAGGCCGCCCGGGCGCCGTTTTACGAACGTGCGGATGTATTCGTGGAGTCGGCGGAGTGCCGTACGCTGGAAGAGACCGTTGAACTGGCAGTGTTGGCTTTGAAAGGCCTTGATTCGCAATAAGGGCATTGGAAGGCCACTGCGTATGGAATCTCAAGTCGTACAGAGCGGTATGCAGACGGTGCAGGTCGATCTGGGCAGTCGCAGTTATCCGATCCTTATTGGACACGGGGTTCTGTCCGAATTCGGCGAGGCATACGCTGCGGCCGGGTTGGGTTCGACCGCGGCGGTGGTGACCAACCCGACAGTGGCGCCGCTCTACCTGGAGCCGGTCAGGGCCGGTCTGGAGGCGCGGGGTGTGGCCGTGAGGGTGGTGGAGATTCCGGATGGAGAGGAATTCAAGACCCTGGAGACGGCAGGTTGGATATATGGCGAACTGATTCAGGCCGGCCTGGATCGGCGCAGTTGTATTGTAACGCTGGGGGGCGGTGTTGTGGGCGATACGGCGGGATTCGTGGCGGCGACGTATCTGCGCGGAGTCGACTTCGTGCAGGTCCCCACCACCCTGGAGGCGCAGGTCGATGCCAGCGTGGGCGGGAAGACCGGAGTAGATCACCCGCTGGGTAAGAATATGATCGGGGCATTTTATCAGCCGAAGCTGGTTTATGTTGACACGGAAACGCTGATGACCCTGCCCAGGCGGGAGGTGGCTGCCGGGATGGCTGAGGTGATTAAACACGGATTGATCCGCGACGTGGGACTCGTGGAAGTCCTGGAAAAATCTATCGAGAATGTGGCGGATCTGGCGATAGGACCGGAACAGCTGGTGAGGTTAATCGCTCGAAACTGTCGCATTAAGGCCGACGTCGTGGCGGCGGATGAGACCGAGGCGGGATTGCGGGAAATCCTCAACTACGGTCACACGGTGGGACACGCGATAGAGGCGGAGACGAATTACACGGTTTACAAACACGGAGAGGCCGTATTGTTGGGCATGCTCGCCGCTGGTAGAATCGGAGTCATCAAGGGGTTCTGGGAACCCGCGGAACTGGAGCGGCAGAACACGTTAATCGGAAGACTCGGGATTCCGTCCGGCGCCGGGATACTCGGAGCAGACGAACTGATCGGGCGAATGGCGAGCGACAAGAAAGCGCGGGATGGGGTGATCCGGTTTGTACTGCCGGAGGCGATCGGACGTGCTGTGTCCTGCGACACGGTGGATAGAAAGGAGATTAAGGCGGGGATCCGGTACATGCAGGAACTTTCGCCCGCATCGGGTTGAAGGTCGTCGTGACCGGGCGACCATCCGCGTCAACGCGTCAACCGTTTGATAACCGCGCTGTGTTCGGGAAAGTCCCTGATCAAATCGGCCCGATTCGCCAATTCAAAGTCCTCGAATTCGAAACCGGGAGCAACCGTGCCGCCCACCAGCGCGTATGAGTCGGGCTTATTCAGCGTCGCGCCGTACCAGCAGCGGGCGTTGATGACCGCCGCGAACCATTCATCGTTTTCGGGGTTGTTGCCGAGCAGGATTCGGTCGTATTCGCCGCTTTGATCGATTGTATGGATGGTGATGGACGATCCCGCATAGAAGTGCCAGACTTCGTTGGACTGAATACGGTGAAGGGCGGAAAAGTCGTCGCCCTCAAGCAGGAAGTAGATGGCGGTTGAAAGCGATCGGGGGCCGTTGAACCGCTCCGGGAGGGCCTGAGCGGCGACGGTCTCCACCGAGCGGTATATTTCCCGATAGAAGCCGCCTTCGGGATGCTTTTTGAGTTTCAGCTTTGAGATCCAGTAATCGGCATTCTGGCCCATAACAATAGAAAAAACCCACGGATCAGGGGCGAGACAATCTCGCCCCTTTTGATTTCTTGGAGACGAATCCCATCACAATCTCAGGTCCTGGGACGGCAACAAGACTTGGCGATATACGCCTATGCTATAACACCGCCCCCCAGACAAATATCGCCATCGTAAAAGACGGCCGATTGTCCGGCGGCCACACCAGGGTCCTTTTCCGACATTTCCACGGTCAGGCGGGTACCGCAGGCGGGCGCAATACGACACGGTACGGTCCGGGGCCCGTGTCGGATTTTGACATGAACGTCGTGTCGATCGGGAGCGCCGGAGATCCAGTTCGGATTTGATACCGTGAAACGACTCGACGACCGGTCCGCCAGGTGTGTCTTGTGGGACACGTAGACAACGTTGTCTTCGGTGTCTTTCCTGACCACGTACCAGGGACCGGCGGCAAGGCCGAGACCTTCGCGCTGTCCGATGGTGTAAAACCAGTAGCCCCGGTGACGACCGAGCCGGGTGCCCGACTCCAGTTCGATGATGTCACCGGGCTTTTCTCCCAGGTGCGCCCTGACAAAGTCGGTATAGCTTATTTTACCCAGAAAGCAGATCCCCTGGCTGTCCTTGCGGTTGTGGTTCGGCAGACCGAAGATCCGTGCGTGTTCCCTCACCTGCGGTTTGGTGAGATGCCCGATGGGAAAACATGCGCGTTTGAGCTGCGCCTGTTTGAGTGCGGATAGAAAGTACGTCTGGTCCTTGACGGGGTCCGGCGCTCGCCTCAGGTAACAGGTACCGTTTAGTTCGGCAATTCGGGCATAGTGCCCCGAAGCGACTTTGTGGTAGCTGCTGTCGATTCGGGCCGCGAACTCGCCGAATTTGATGCGCCGATTGCAAACGATGTCCGGGCTGGGGGTTCGTCCGGCTCTGAGTTCGGACACGGCGTGGGAGACCACCTGGTCCAGGTATTCGCCCTGAAGGGGAATAATACGCAGGGGTACCCCGGCCTGTTCGCAGACAGCGCGCGCGTACTTGAGATCTTTCTCCCAGGGGCAGTCGCCCAGGAAGGCAAGTTCGTCTTCAAGCCAGACCTTGAGGTAGAAGGCAGTGATCTCGTGGCGCCCTTCTCTGCACAACAGGTTGAGGGCCACGGAACTGTCGACGCCGCCGGAGAGCAGGAGGGCGATTTTCATGGATCGATTCAAGACACACCATCCGCGTAAAAAGGATTTGTTGAATAGCTGGCGCCCGGGGCACTGCCTATCCTTCCCCTGCCCGCGACCGTGGCTTCGTCGCCCGGGAATACCGCCGCGGCGTAGTCCGCCATAATATTCGCGGCGGGCGTGGCCATGCCTGCAATGGTTGCGGCGAATAGGTCCAGAAGATTCTTGCTCAGTTGCTTCCGGACATCATCCGGAAGATCGCCGTATCGGACGTGTGTAATAAAATCGTTTATCGGGTGCAAGAGATCCGGGCTTCCCGCTTCATTCCGTCAGAATCTGATTCTCGATGTCCAGCCCGACCCGGTTGCTCCAGGCAGCCATCATATCTCTGAAAAGCGGACCGGGTTCACCGCTGCCAACGGGTATGTTGTTGAATTTCGTACAGGGGGCGATGCAATATGGCGTGGTGGTCAGCCAGGCCTCGTCGGCATTCGCGACGTCGTATGGCTGAATGTCTTTTTCTATCCAGTTGAGACCGAGTTCGGCAGCGAGTTCCTTGACGGTGAGGAGGCTGACGCCCTGGAGTATGTTCCGCGTGGTGGGGGAGTAGATTGTGCCGTCCGCAACGACGACAAAGTTGGAACCCGCGCATTCCGTGACGTTTCCATCCAGGTCGAGAAGCAGCGTTATCGCTTCCGGGTCGACCGCGTGGGTCTGCTGGTCGGCCAGCCACCAGTGCAGGCGGGACCGGTTCTTGGACTTCGGATCCAGGCATTGGGGCGGGACGTGCCGAATGGCCGGCGTGACGACGTGGGCGCCGACCTCGAAGAGATGACGCCAGACGCGGAAGGGCAACGGAAAGGAGTGAATACAGACGGTTGGCGTGAAGCGCACGCTCCCCGCGGCGCTACCGGCGTAGATTTCGTTCTCACCCGCAGTGATGAAGTGTACGATCCCGAGGTCCGCTTCAGGTTCGATCAGTTCATTATTGGTTTCAATGAGTTCGAGGGTCTTCTCCCGCATCTCGTTGCGCGTCAGCGGCGGTTGAATGCCGGCGTATTTGCACGATCGGTAGAGCCGGTCCAGGTGATCGTCCAGGCGAAACGGCGCGTGGGCGAAGGTACGGGTCATTTCGGTGAGCGTGGCGCCCAGAATGATGCCCAGGTCGTAGATCTTGATGGCTGCCTGGGAGGCGGGCACGAAATCTCCGTTGAGGAAGACAATCGGTTCTTTCATGTAATGGCTCTATCTGGCGAATTGCCGGTGACGGCGTTGTGTGATTCCCCGGGATATAATTGCGGGCGGAACACGGCCACGCACGGGAGAAACGTCTCGGCCTGTTGACGGAGCGGGTTGCACCGAAAGGCGTTGCGGGCCCCATTGATCGAATGCACTGGTATTCGGAGATGCTTCGGCGAGCGGAACCGGATGGCGAAGAGGCCCCCTGTAGTTCCGGATGGGATACGGAAGGCATGGATTTCAGAAATCCCGACGCCTCGCAACTCGTCCATAATATACCGGATGGGTATTGTCAAGACAAACGGAAAGGGATTTTGTGGGGTTGCGGCGGAAGGGCAAGCTGCAAGGTAGAAGGCTTTGTTGCCCACAATACAGACAAAGACGCTACCGCATATACAGATGATGCCTCAGCCCATAAAGGTGTTCAGGGCTTGAGGCATCGGGGGGTAAAGACTATGATTGTATGGGACGTCTTCATTTCTGGCCGCTTTGCGCGTCTTGTAGCATTTCGGATATCTTCTCCATTCGGGCTCTTTCTTCCTTTTGATTTTTTTCTAATGCCTCCAGGAGCGCACTCAATTCTCCTTCGCGCTTTTTGCTGGAAGCTTCCAACTCCCTTAGAGCCTTAATTGCTCTTGCTCTCGTTTTGGCCTCGCTCTCCGCGATCCACTTATCGGCAAGCTTCATCATTGCGCCCATGAAATCAACTCCTTCTATGATGAAAAAGGATAGCGTTACGGAGAATATACCCGCCTCGTATAGATTTTCGACTAAATCTCTTTCAGGTGGTCTATATCGATCTGTCAGGGTGAACAAGAAAATGAGCAAATTCAACGCCCCAAAAAGAGCGCGGTCACTTACGCTCCATATGGGCTCTCGTTCCATTTATTTTATTCTCTTGCGTGAGTTGACTTAATGGTGTACACGGAAAATTAAATGTATTTACACGAGTAAAGTCAAGCGTTTTTTAGCATCCTTTATCGAAATCCGAAAAACCGCATGATAGCGGGCTTTTTCGAGGATTGTTGGCCTTGATTTGCCTGTCTATGATGTGCTCGCCCCTTTGCAAAATGCAAGTAATCATGACAACTTAACAGAGAGGGTTTGCAATGAGTAAGGCGATGGAAATGGTAGGGCGTGGTGTTGCGGGCCAGGATCAGGATCTGTGGAAAAAAGAAGCAAGAATAAGATGGATTGACCAGCGACCTTCTGTTGTTTGCCCCTCGCAAATGTGACTTTGGGTTATAATCCTCTTTTTTTTGCAACCGCAGTTTCAATGACGGCCTTGGGCTTGGCGCCTCCTCAACGGTCGCCCAATCGCTACATCCACAGATTCCGATCCAGACTGCGGTACTGAATGGCCTCCCCGACATGCTGAGGTTTGATTTCGGATTCTTCTTCCAGATCCGCAATGGTGCGGCTCACTTTCAGGATGCGGTCGTAGGCGCGTGCGGACAGGCCGAGTTTCGTGATTGCCATTTTGAGAAGTTCTTCCCCTTTGCCGTCGATTCTGCAATATTCCCGAATTTCCGCGGAGCCCATGTGCGCATTGCAGAACAGGTGTTGTTTCTCGCGGAAGCGATGAAGTTGCACCTTGCGGGCGGTATTGACCCCTTCGCGAATGGCATCGGACGTATCTCCGCCGGGTTCACCGACAAGTTCAGAGTAGTCGACCCCGGGTACTTCAATGTGAATGTCGATGCGGTCAAGGAGTGGGCCGGAAATTCGGGCCATATACCGCTGGATGATCGGCGGGGAACATGTACAATCGTTTTTGGGATCGCCGAAGTATCCACATGGGCACGGGTTCAGGGCGCACGCGAGCATGAATTGGGCCGGATAGGTCAGAGAGACCATCGCGCGGGCAATGGTGACAAATCCGTCCTCAAGAGGTTGGCGCAGAACTTCGAGGACATGCTTTTTGAACTCAGGTAGCTCATCCAGGAAGAGTACGCCGTGGTGTGCAAGGGAGACCTCGCCGGGTCGCGGGTGAGGTCCGCCGCCGATCAGGCCGGCGTCCGAGATCGTGTGGTGAGGGGACCGAAAGGGCCGGATCGCCACCAGGGTGGTATCCGGAGGCAACAGTCCGGCCACGGAGTGAATCTTGGTGGCTTCGAGGGCTTCATCCAGGGTCAGATCGGGCAGGATGGTGGGCAGGCGGCGGGTGAGCATCGTTTTGCCGGAACCGGGCGGACCGATCATGATGATGTTATGGCCACCGCTGGCAGCCACCTCCAGCGCACGCTTGGCGTGCACCTGGCCCCGGACGTCGCGGAAATCTATACGGTAGTCCAGGGCCTGGCTGAAGATCTGGTCGATATCGATCTGGAGTGCCGGCACGGCTCGATAGCCCTCCAGGAAGTCCAGTGTCTCCAGCAGGTCGCCGACAGGATGGACATCGATACCGCCGGCAATGGCTGCCTCACGGGCGTTCTCACGGGGGAGGATCATGCCCTTGAGGCCTGCCTGGCGGGTCTCGACCGCCATCGGCAGAACGCCCCGGACGGGCCGGACCGCTCCGTCAAGAGCAAGTTCGCCCAGAATCGAGTATTGGGAGAGGATTTCAGGCGAGATATCTCCGGCAGCGGCCAGGATGCCCACCGCGATGGGCAGGTCGAAAGCCGAGCCTTCCTTGCGGATATCCGCGGGAGCGAGATTGACCGTTACACGGCGATTCGGAAAGGTCCGACCGGTGTTTTTTATGGCGGCGGTCACGCGATCCCGGCTTTCCTTGACGGCGTTGTCCGGCAGACCTACCATCGAGAATGCGGGAAGTTGATAGTCCAGATCGGTCTCTATGCGCACAATATAGGCGTCAATGCCCAGGGTGGCGCAACTCAACACGCGGGACATCATACGGGCCTCCTCAGAGCCTCTTGGGAACGTGACTGAACTCCGTGGAAGCGCGTTGTACTGCAAGGAGTCCTGTGTTGGTGAATCCCCGACATCCTCTGAGAAGGCAAAGGGTGTGCCAGCGAAACCGGACGCACCTAACCTGCTGTACGGAAAAGAGATGGAGTTGACGGCAGGAACATTGGAGGGAACGGCGGGAAAGGGATTTTCAAAATTCGGCGAAGGGATTGAACAATATGTCGATGCGAACCGGCGATTCAACTCGGTCGCGCACCTTGTCTTCGGTCACACTGGGCGTCACATGCAGAGCAACTTTATCAAGGGACTGCTAAAGGGACTGGTCCGGGTTTACGTCGGCCGCATAGTCGACCGCAGGAAGGCCGAAGCCGAAGAGCTTGAGGAATTCCTTGCGATAGCCATGCAGATCCGAAATCACTTCCAGATTTTCGGTCGTTACGGATTCCCAAAGGGATGAGATGCGCGACTGTACGTCTTCTCTGATCTCCAGGTCATCGATCCGGATGCGCCCGGTCTCGTCCGTGAGAACTTGAGGACCGGCATAGACTCGATCTTTCAGGAGCCGGTACATCTGTTGTATACATCCCTCGTGAAATTTCTTCTCCTTCATAATCTTGTAGAGCAGCGAAATGTAGAGGGGTACCACCGGAAGCGCCGCGCTGGATTGTGTGACCACGGCCTTGTTTGCGGAGACGTAGGCGCTTCCGTTTCTTTTTTTCAGCCGGGCGCTTAATTTGCGAGCCGTGGCCTCGAGGTGAATTTTCGCTTTTCCAATGGTGCCGTCTCCGTAGATCGGCCGGGTCAGGTCCGGGCCGATATAGGTGAAGGCGACCGTGCGCACGCCCTCGGAAAGCACGCCTGCTGCTTCAAGCGCCCGAATCCACAGCTCCCAATCGTCTCCTCCCATCACGGCAACGGTATCGTCGATCTCTTCGTCGCTGGCCGGTTCTATCGTAACATCCGAGACGACGCCAGTGTGGATATCGACCGTTTTGCCCGTGTAGGGTTCGCCCACAGGTTTCAATACGGAGGTGTATTGCGCCCCAGTTTGCGGATGGATTCGCCGCGGCGACGCCAGGCTGTAGACGACGAGGTCGACGCCTCCCAGGTTGTTTTTGATGGCTGAAATGGTCTGTTCCTTGATTTCATCAGAAAACGCGTCGCCGTTTATGCTCGTCGAAAAACAGCCGGCGTCCCTTGCGGCGCTTTCAAAGGCGACCGAATTGTACCATCCCGCCGAGGCCGTGCGATTCCTGAAGGCAGGTCTTTCAAAGAAAACACCCACGGTCCGAGCGCTTCCGCCGAAGCAGGCTGCAATTCGAGAGGCCAGCCCGTATCCGGTCGACGCGCCGACAACCAGCACATTCCGGAATCCATTCAAGGGCGGCTGTTTCTTCACCCAGTCGATCTGTTCACGTACATTCTGCGCACATCCGACGGGGTGCGCCGTCGTACATATGTATCCTCGAATTCTGGGTTTGACAATCATGAGGCCGTCCTTTCGCGGGAATCAGGCCTTAACAGCCCGTTGAGAAAGTCCATCCGGGCTGCGGCCGGCTCTTGTGGCCGAATGACTGAGTTGCGGGAGATCGTGCGCTTGACGCCGCCGCGAAAGCGTCGTGGAATCACGTTTTTTCCTCCGGTTCGACGGCGGGTTGTGTTTCTGTCCAGGGTGAGAGCGATTCAAAAGCGGCGGAGGCGCGCAATACGCCCACGTCGTCGCGCCAGCGCCCGACAATCTGGAGGCCAACCGGCAATCCGTTCCCTGCAAAGCCGGCCGGAACGCTGGCCGTCGGCTGGCCCGTGATGTTGAAGGGATACGTGAAAGCGGTCCAGCCGAGATAGCTGGTCGGATGGCCCGCGATATCACCAGGATGGTCGCATCCGGCGGTAAAGGCTGTAACCGGAAGTGTCGGGCTGAGAAACAGGTCGTAGGCGCCCATGAATTCGCGCCACCCGTGGTAATAGTCATTGCGCCGCGCGTAGGCCGTTGCCAGCTCGGCGCCGGAGACGCATTTCCCCCTTTCAATCACGGCGAGGAGGCCGGCGTCCAGGAGGTCCCGGACGTCGTTCAGGTTGTCCTTGAACACACCCGCGAACGAGGCGGACCAGATCGTGTCGGCAATATCCCAGGGGTCGGGCAGCCCCGGATGGGCTTCTTCGACATTGCAGCCGAGTTCCTGAAACCGCGCCGCCGCCGCCGCCGCGATCGTTCGGACATCGGGGTCGATCCGGGCGTATCCGAGATCGGGAGACCACGCAATGCGCATGCCGGCGATATCGCCTTCCATTTCGCTGAGGTAGTCGGTGGAATCGGGCAGCGAGAGGCGGTCCATGGGGTGGGCGCCGGCCATGGCCGTGAGCATCAACGCGGCATCCTTCACCGTGCGGGTAATGGGACCCGCGTGGGAGAGCAATTCGACCAAACTGGCCGGGTATTGTGGAACACGCCCCCAGGAAGGTTTGAGTCCGTAGAGGCCGCAAAAACTGCACGGGATGCGGATGGAGCCGGCACCGTCCGTTCCCTGGGCGAGCGGTCCCATACCCAGGGCGACGGCGGCCGCAGCGCCTCCGCTGGACCCGCCAGCCGTACGGCCGTACATCCAGGGATTGTGCACCGGGCCGTTGACGCGGTTTCCGGAATCTCCCTTCCAGCCCAGTTCAGGGGTGGTGGTCTTGCCGAGAAGGACCATTCCGGCGTTGTAGAGGCGTTCCGCAAGCGGTGCGTCGTAATCCGGCACCCAGTTGTTGTAGAGCAGGGATCCCCGGGCGGTGCGGATACCCTTTGTGGGGGTGAGATCCTTGAGCGAACCGGGGATACCGGCCAGAATCCCGGTCTCACCCCTGATATAGGCACGTTCGGCGCAATTTGCCTGTTCGAGGGCACGTTCGCAGGTCACCGTGACGTAGGGGTTGAAAGCAGGGTTGAGCCGTTCAATTCGGCGCAGCAGCGCTTCCGTGACTTCGACGGGCGAGAGTTTACGCTTTTGATACAGGTTGCGCAGTTCGAATGCCGAAAGATAGCAAAGATCGTCTGAATTCATCCTTCCACTCCGGGTTTGGAACCATGCACGTCCGGGGTTGACGGCGTTGAACAGACAGAATGACCCAATAGCGTCAGCAACTGCGCGACCAGTCGGTATGAAATGCCCCAGAGGACGCGCCGGCCGGAACCGGGCAGATCGATGGTGTCAAAGAGACGTTCCGCGTTGTCGATCCGGAAACAGCGCTCCCGATGGCGTCTGGCGTCGGCGAGTACGTCTAACCCCACCCAGAAGGCGTCTTTCACTTCGTCGTTTGGAAGAAGCCGACCGCAAGTTCTGACGTCATAGACGAAACCCGACACCAGGATGGGTAGGGTGGCGCCTGTGACGTCATCCAGGCGACCGAGGTATTCGGCGTTCCCGAGATCCAGGCCGACTTCTTCCCGCGTCTCGCGCTCGGCAGCCAGGCGCGGGCTCCTATCGACAGGTTCGACCATACCCCCCGGGAACGCGACGTGGCCGGACCACGGATCGTCATCACGCTGCGACCGCTGAATAAAAAGCAGTCGCACTGCTTGCGCATGTTGATGCAGAACCATCGCGACGGCGGCACGGGTTTTGTCTCCGGAGGCCAGATGCGGCCGATATACTGTCAGAACCCGGCGGATGTCTGCAATCGAGGTCATGGTGGCCTGATCCGGTGGACAATACCGGGGCCGGAGCCGGTTGGAACGTCGCTCACCCCTTGGTCCGGAGCCGGGGCGCCGTCTGCGCCTGAGGAATCCCGAAATGCCGAAGCACCGGCACGGTCGGGATTGCGGCGCAACCAATTAAGTCGTTGTGTTTTAAGGGCTTTTTCGTCCCCTGGCTGGCTTGTGTTTTCGATATAGGCTGTAAACCAGATATCCGAGGCCAAGACCGGCATTGATCAGCACCGGAACGCGGTATATGCTGACCATTTCGTACCTGAACACGGCACCCGAGGCGCCTGCGGAAACGATCAGAAACGACAGGACGATAAGGGGTTTACAGATCACGGGCGGTACAAACGGTGCAGTTACGATAAACAAAAGCGCCGAGTGAAAGATGAAGAACCCGGCGTAGCCGTTTCTGACGGCCATGGCGAACTGCCAATCGTACCGGTAGGCCCAGACCAGATAAACGTGGGCGACGACAACAAGCGCGACCAGGGCGATCACCGGGCGCTTGAAGGAACCCCTGGAGACGAGTACCAGATTCCCCGAAAGGCCGAGATAACCCAGAAAAGCCAGAAGAAACGTGAAGGTTTCGAGCGTCAAGGCGAGATCGTTATCGGCGACGTGGAAGCGTGCCGTGGATGCGCGGACCGAAGGACGTCGGACCGGAAGAGCGCACAAAAGCCGTAATCGGGAATGGGTCCATTAAGGTGTCCATGCCCCTGGTAGAAGAAGGCACCTGCCCGGAGAGGACTTTTAAGACGTTAAACGGAAAGTTCAAGGAATGGGATTTAATCCGGACGCGCGCCGGCTGATGGTCGGCGGCTAAAGACAGTATCGAGGTGAATGGTTGTGATAAAACCGGCTTTGTGAGGCTCCCGCGGTATCCTGGAGGGCGCCGGATGATGTGGAATCAGTCGCCGGGGATTTGCACACCGGACTCCTTCCGCCGTACTGCTATTCTCCGGTGTCCACCGGGTTTTTGATCCGGTCGATCTTATCCTCGCAGTACTTTTTCCACTTGCGGGCTCGGAGTCCCTTTTGGTAGCTCCGTATCGCTTTTTCCTTCCAACCCTGAGGCCGCCAGGCATCGTATATATCGCCGATGATGACGTGTGCCGGAACCCCGAACCTTCGGCTCGAAACGGCTTTTCGGGCGAGGTTCAGCGCGTTCTGATATTGTTTGAGTTCGACATAGGCGACCGCCGCCCTGTACTGGGCTTCGCTGTCTCTGGAGTTCAGGGCCAGGGCCTGCTGGTACGCAGAGACCGCGCTCCGGTAATTTTTCCCCCGTTCATGGGAGTGTCCCAGCGCCGTGTAGACCTTGACCTTGTCTTTCCTGGTAGGCGCCACAGCAACGGCTTTTCTGAGCGTGGCGACTGCTTTTGAACGTTGTTTCGTGCTATTGTAAACGACGGCCAGGTTGCGATAGGCGTTGATATTCCTCTTGTCTTTGCAATTCGGATCGCTATCGATTGCCCGGTTGTAACTCCGGATTGCCCTGCTGTTTTTCTTGGTAATCCGATACAGGTCCCCCAGTTGCCGGTGGGCCTTGGCGTATTTCGGGTTGAGTTCTACGGCCGTATTGAAGGCGTTCTCCGCCTGTCTATACTTTCGGGAATGTCTGGCGGCTAACCCCAGATTGTAGTAATTGGTGGCATCCGTCGGATCGAGTTGCGTGGCATTTTCGTACTCTTCAATCGCCTTCCTGTAATTCTTGCGAAGAAGGTAATCCCTGCCTTGCTTTGCATAGGCCGCCTTCAGGAGTTTCCTGACGCCGCCATCCAGAAAATTGGCGTCCAGATTCAGGACCACCTTAAACGCCACCTGTGCGTCCTTGTAATTTTTCAGGTTGAAATACAGATTGCCCAGTTCATAATGGGCTTCTGCGTAATCCGGTTTTACAGTTGCGGCCATCCTGAAATTGCCGATGGCCTTGTCAGTATCTTTGAGCTTCTGATAGGTCTTGGCCATGCCCCGATACGCCTGGGCGTTATTGCCGTCCAGTTTGACGGCTTCTTCGAACGCCTGCAGGGCTTGCTGATAACGCCTTTTCTCGAAGAGCGTCTGACCGGCGTTGTATTTTTCCGCCGATTCGGGAGACACTTGAGCCCACGCCGGCTGGCAGAACAGAAGACACAAAAGCAGGAGAAATGGCTGTCGACAACGCATATCAGGTGATCCTCTCGAAAATGCCGGTTAACAGGAACGCGATTTACAGACGGATAATATTGCCATTTTCCGAGTTGCTGTCAACCGCTTTAGACAAGCGGAAAGGCCACCACCGGTTACGTGATGGCCTCCGCGGAGTTGAAATTGCCCGGCTCGGGTTCAATCGTGCAGCTTGAAGCGGATGCGCTGGGTCATCCAGACATTCACGGGTTTGTCGTTCTGGATGGCCGGCTTGAATACGAATTGTCTCACGGCATTGATGGCCGCCTGCCTGAAAATTTCCTGGCCCTTTAATACCGTAACCCTGTCCGTCCGCCCATCTTTGCGTACCATAAACTTGACGAAAACGTTGCCCACCAACCCCGCTTTGCGCGCAATTTCGGGGTAGTCTGGGTTGACTTGCTTGATCAGCTCCGGTTTTTCCTCCACGCTCCAGAACTCCATCACTTCCTCTTCCATCGGCGCTTCGGTAGCACCCGGTGGAGGGGGTGGCAGATCTACGGGCGCCTGATCCAGGTTGAGGTCGGTCGTTTCGATGGTCACGTCGTCGGGTACGTCGTCGCTCTCGGTCTCAACCGGCATGGCGGGCCTTGGCGGAGGGGGCGGGCGCTGAATCTGGCGCGTCTCCGGAATCTCCTCCATCTGGATGATGATCTGGTCTTTCTTGCCCGCCGAGGCCCGTATATCGAACGTGGGAAAAAGGATAGCCATTAAAAGGTGCAGGGCGCAGGAAATACCGACCGACGACCAGAAGACTTTGGGATAACGCCTTCTGAGATCGTGTTCAGGGTATTTCCTGCGGACGATATCCTTCCCTTTGATATAGGCCATATGCGTTACCTCTCTCGATCGGTTGCAAAGTTGACGCGGAGGGCGTCGGCCTTGCGAAGTTCCTCGATCACTCTGGAGACCAGCCCGTAGGGCGCGCGTGTATCGGACTTCAGGGAAACGATCAGGCGCGGATTCTGGACCCGGCGTTCGTAGAAGATGGGGGCAACCTGATTGATCTGAGCGATTTTATCGTCGATGTAGACCTTCTGGTCTGCGGAGATCCAGACATAGGATATGTGGCGACGCGTTTTGATTTCCTCGACCTTTTCCGCTTTGGGCAGCACAATACCGGTGACCCGATAGCGGACAAAAACCGTCGTGACCATGAAAAAGATCAGGAGGAGAAAGGCGATATCTGCCATTGAACCGGTCGGAATGGACGTATGTACCCCGGATTTTTTTGAAAAATCTGCCATGCTGAGGGTCTCCTGTTGCCGGACGGGTCTACTTTTCCGGGGATGCTAGAGAGATCCGCGTTGCGCCAGAAAGCTTGATCTCATCCAGAACGTTTATGAATGCGTTATAGGGGGTCTCCTCATCGGCTTTGAGAGAAACGATCAGCTTGTCGTTTTCGCCCAGACGCCGCTCAACGTCGGCGCGGAGTTGCGTCAGAGGTATTTCCTGTTCCAGGTTGATAAGAATATCGCCGCCGGCATTCACCCAGACGTTGCAGATGTTCTTCTTCTGGATCTTTTTGTTTTCTCCGGCGGGCGGAAGCTGCATCCCAATGCCCTTGTCCTGGTTCATCGTGGTGGTCACCAGGAAAAAGACGATCAGCAGAAAGGCGATGTCCGCCATTGACGAAGTCGGAATTTCAGGGTTGGATTTGTTTCGCCTTGACAGCGCTGGCTTGTTTGCCATGGCCTATTCTCCCGCAGGGGTATCGTAGCCGGCCCGGATCAGTTCGTCCACGAACTGAGAAGAACTTTCCTGCATATCGATGATGATTTTATCGATCTTGGAAACAAAAAGGTTGTGAAATGCCTGGATGGGAATGGCGATAACCAGGCCGGAGGCGGTGGTGATAAGTGCCTCGGAAATGCCGGAAGCCACAATACTGGGCTCTACGTCGCCGGCTTTTGCAATGGCGTCGAAGGCGCTGATCATGCCGCTCACGGTCCCGAGGAATCCGAGCAGCGGGGCGATATTGGCCACGGTGGACAACCAGACCATGCCTTTTTCCAGGAAAGCCATTTCAATGGCGCCGGATTCTTCGATGGCCTTTTCCACGTGTTCAATCCCTCGATCGAGACGGAGAAGGCCGGCATGGAGAACCGAGGCCACCGGGCCTCGGTGGCTCGCGCAGACTTCGGCGACGCCTTCCGGCCCTCGTTGCTTGAGCGCTTCCTGAACCGCAGTGAAAAATTCCCGGGTGTCGATTGAAGACCGCCACAGCGACCAGAAACGTTCAATACTAACCGCAATACCGAAAAGCAACATAAGCAGTAGCGGGTGCATAAAGGGCCCGCCGTTAACATAAAGTTCAACCATGCTTCAATCCCCCAGTTGATGATGTGAATGTTCGCTTCGGTGGTATAATGCGCGAAAGAAGCGCAGGCCGCCGACGATTGTCCACGATTCAATTAGGATCCCGGACGGTCCGCGAGCCCTGGCATTCTGAAAATTGACGCGACGCAGTAACGGAGAATTCGTCGCATTTCCAGAGACCGGCATGCCCTATTTTTTGCCTTCGATATCTACCTCCTCCTCTTTCTTCTTTTTAAAGAATTCCAGTCTCTTTTTCTCCTCCTCGGAGATGGGAGGATTGATTTCATCGATCATCCGCTTGGCGTTTCCGGCCCAAAGAGGATCTCTTCCGGCTCTCTTGAACCATTTCAGCGCGTTGACGGAATCCCGGTCGGCATTGGATTTTTTCCATTTTCTGTAATGGAACTCTCCTCGCATGTAGTTGAATTTCCCGTTTCCCGGATCCAATCTGAGCCCTCTGTCGACCAGATTAATATCACCGGTTAAATCGGCCAGTTGCTCGACGACGCTCAGGTTATCGGGCTGAAGCCTGATCATTTTTCTCAGGAGGCCGATCTGAAACCGCCTGGGTTTTTCGAGCAGTTTACCAAGCGCAAGCAACTGGTCCAGATAAAGATAATCCTCCGGGTTGCGGGCGCGGAGTTTCTGATACGCGCTGAATGCCTTCCGGTCCATTCCGAGCCGCCGGTACATTCTGGCGAGATGGTCCAGCGTGGCGTAATCTTCGGGGTTTATTTCCAGAAGCCGCTCCATCTCCTTGAGGGCTTCGTCTTCGTCACCCATATACAGGGTGAGCTTTGCAATCGCATCCTGGACTTCGGGATTGTCCGGCTCCAATTCGCTCCAGCTGCGCGTATGCTTCAGCGCCGACTCGTAGTCTTCGATATCGATATAAAGTGTGACCAGGTGGTGCAGGTATTGGATTTGCTTTTCCGGCTCTTTGGCAATGCTGAGGAGCTTTTCGTAAACCTCGATGGCCTCCTGCCACATTTCTTCCATTTTGAAAAGCTGTCCGAGGTAGTAGAGGGCGTTACGCGCATTAGGACCCGCCGGATTCAGGTCGATCGCTTTCTTGAACCAGGTAATGGCGTCATCTGGTTTTTCGGTCTCATTATACATCTTAGCCAGATAGTAGGCGGTCTGGGCATTCCGGGGATTGAAGTCCCATGATTTGGTCAATTGCACATGGGCGTCTTCGTATTGTTTGTTTTCCAGATATCGCTTGCCAAAGTAAACGTGTTTCCGTGACATTGCCCCCGAGTCGACGGGCGCTTCCCGTGGCTTGTGCTTGTCCTTCTTCGACTTTCTTCTGGCCTCGACCGGGGACAACAGTCCCAGGATAAGGAAACCGCAAAGAAAAATAACGACGACGTCTGAAAGTCTGGATTTCATGACAACCACTCCACGTCGAGACAACACTTCTAAACCGCCGATACTGCGTAAATCGCTGGTATCAAGACGCATAGACGTTGTGTAATTCTTAGAAACATAGAAATCTAACGAATAGGAATTTGGATGTCAAGGCAAAATCCATACCTATCTTAAGGAATTGAAAACGCGACGCGGCGGGAAAATTGACCCGGGGCGACACGATGGATGAGTCGCAAGCTCCTTCCAGGCAATCCTCTCCAAATGCCTGTTGACACATCTTGGTGAATCCGGTATAATTGGAATACTATCTTTGGGACGGATTTACGATCATAGCAGTCGCACCCGGGAGTCTCGCATGCACAAGAAAATCTGGGCATCCGACCTGGCGTTCCGTCACGGAAATATGTCACCATTCATCCGACGATTCATCCCGTCTCGCTGTGTTGCCCTCGCTCGCCGACCTTGCCCAGGTCGCCTGCACTCAGGCGCCTTGCGAGCCCAGCGACTCGTCGGCCGAATTTCAGCACCCTATTTCCGCGACAGAACACTCGCCGTTAAGGACAGGTCTTCTCCGCCTTTGCTCACGTGCGCGGGGAGGAGGTGTCCGGCCTTGTAATGGGCAGCTATGCAAACCCCTTGACACTGTCCGGCCTTGTAATGGGCAGCTATGCAAACCCCTTGACACGTGTGTCAAGGGGTTTCTTGTATCCGGATATGAAGTAATGGCTGAGCGCGAAAGCGCCGCAATACTTAACAGTCCGTTGACAAAGTCGCTCTGCAGGCGAGGTCTCGTGTCCCGTCCCAGAAATATGTCACCATTCGGCAATCTATTTCCGGGACAGAACACTTGCGATTGTGAACGAAGACAAGGCGCGCGACCGAGTCGAATCGGGGGATTCGGGGAGGGAGCGCAACGCAGCAATTCGGCCACAAGAGCCGGCCGCAGACCGGATGGACTTTTTCAACGGGCTGCTAAACGGGGAGACACCTATGGACAGATCTACGGAAAAAATCGCCAAAGAGGGTCTGACTTATGACGATGTGTTGTTGATTCCCGGAAAATCCGAAGTACTGCCCAACCAGGTGGATCTGACCACGCAACTCACCCGTATGATCAGGTTGAATATTCCACTGGTGAGTGCCGCCATGGATACGGTTACCGAAGCCCGGCTGGCCGTCGCACTTGCCCAGGAGGGCGGTATCGGAATTGTCCACAGGAATCTGTCCATCGACGAGCAGACCGAGGAAGTGGCCAAGGTGAAGCGGTCGGAAAGCGGGATGATCGTCGATCCGTTGACGCTTTCACCCGATAATTATATTCGAGAAGCGCTGGAGATGATGTCCAAGTATCGAATTTCCGGAGTGCCGATCGTTGATGGCGGAAAGAGGCTGGTGGGCATCCTGACCAACCGGGACCTCAGGTTCGAAAAGAACGTGCATCGGAAGGTGTCCGAGGTCATGACGCACAAGGGGCTGGTGACGGCCCGGTTGGGGATATCTCTTGAGGAAGCACAGGAAATTCTCCAGGAACATCGTATTGAAAAGTTGCCCGTGGTCGACGAGAAAGGCGTGCTTAAAGGCTTGATCACCGTAAAGGATATTGAGAAAAAGATCCAGTATCCGCACGCGTGCAAAGACAACCTCGGAAGGCTACGCGTCGGCGCCGCGGTGGGGGTGGGTAATGACCTGGAAGCCCGTGTCGGAACGCTGGTTGACCGGGACGTGGATGTGATTGTCGTGGATACGGCGCACGGACACTCGCGGGGTGTTCTTGAAGCCGTCGAACGCATCAAGAATGCCTTTCCGGAAACCGAAGTGATTGCCGGAAACATTGTAACGGCCGAAGCGGCCCGGGATTTGATTCTGGCTGGAACGGATGCCGTCAAGGTTGGCATGGGGCCTTCGGCAAGTTGCACCACCCGGGTGATCGCCGGAGCCGGCGTGCCCCAGGTTTCGGCGATTATGGATTGCGCCGAGGTTGCGGAGAAGGCCGGCATTCCGGTGATCGCTGACGGCGGAATCACCCAGTCGGGAGATATCACCAAGGCCATCGCGGCCGGCGCGAATTCCGTGATGATCGGATTCCTGTTCGCTGGGACGGACGAGAGTCCCGGAGAGACGATCATTTATCAGGGACGGACGTTCAAGGTTTATCGGGGTATGGGTTCGCTGGGCGCAATGCAGCGGGGAAGCAGGGACAGATATTTCCAGGGAGATGTTGAACCCAACAAACTGGTACCCGAGGGAATTGAAGGGCAGGTTCCATACAAAGGTTCAATTTCAGGATTCATATATCAACTCGTTGGCGGGTTGAGAGCGGGCATGGGCTATTGCGGAACGAGAACCATTGCGGAACTCCAGAGGAACGGTCGATTCGTGAAAGTGTCGTCGGCCGGTGTCCGGGAGAGCCATGCGCACGACGTGTCGGTTACGAAAGAGGCGCCAAACTACCGGCTGGAGTAGAACCCGGACGGCGGGACGGCACACGGCAGATGGTACTTCACATCTGCCGTTTCACATGGAGTTCCGAGGCGCCCGGGAGGCGAGCGTGCAGATCGATATCGAGGAAATTCGGACCCGGTTTCCCGTTACGCGGAATTGGATTTACATGAATCACGCCGGTATCGCGCCCATCTCACAGTGCGTCTACGGGGCAATGGACGGTATGCTGCGGGACCTGACCCACAACGGTATGGCAAACCTGCCCGAATGGGACGAGGTATGTAATCAGACGCGGGAATCGGCCGCCCGTCTGATTGGCGCAAACGCGGCGGAAATTGCCTTTGTCAAGAATACGACTGAAGGTATCTTGATGGTCGCCAACGGATTGGCGTGGCGGGAGGGCGACAACGTCGTCATCCCCGATCGGGGATTCCCGGCTAATATCTACCCGTGGTTGAACCTGCGTTCAGAAGGCGTCGAGGTCCGGCGTGTTCCCGAGGTTGACGGCCGTATCCCCTTGAAGGGCTTGTTGAACGCTGTCGACGAACGGACACGAGTGCTTTCCGTGAGTTCAGTGGAGTTCGCAAGCGGATTCAGGCACGACCTGCGGAAAATCGGCAGATTCTGTAGAGAGCGGGGCGTTCTTTTCTTTGTGGACGTTATTCAGAGCCTCGGGGTGCTGAACCTGGACGTGGCTGACGCCGAAATCGATTTTGTTTCGGCCGACGCTCACAAATGGCTTCTGGGTCCGGAGGGAATCGGCGTCTTCTATTGCTCACACCACGCCCGGCCAAACCTGCGCGTGGTGAATCTGGGCTGGGCGAACGTCGTGGAGCCGAGGGATTTTCTTTCGTACGATACCACTCTATTGTCCGATGCGCAGCGGTTTGAATGCGGCACATTGAATACGGTCGGCATCCACGGGTTGAGGGCCGGTCTCGAACTCCTTCATCGTGTCGGCATCGAACGGATCGAGGCGAGGGTATTGTCATTAACCGATCAACTCTGCACCGGGCTCGAGGAAAAAGGTTATCGGGTGGTCAGTTCGCGAGCTGGAGGCGAAAAGTCGGGCATTGTCGTCTTCCACCATTCCCGGATCGCCACGGAAGCCATTTATCGGAAGCTGAACGGGGCACGGATCGTTTGCGCGATACGGGGGGGACGTATCCGACTGTCGCCGCATTTCTACAATACCGAAGAGGAAGTCGATCGTGTGCTGGAAACCATTCCGTAAGACGCTTAACCGCGTCGCAGGCGGCGAAACCCGCGCAGGGTGCATATGATGACGGAGAATGTCGCCGGCGAGGTCGAGGGTCTTCTTGACTCACTGGAAAATGCCGTAGTCGATCGGGATTCGGATGCACTGGAAGAGATTCTGGCGGAGGATATCTGTGCGTTTTTTTCGGGAGGAGACACACCGGTACGCGGCCGGGAGGCCGTGCTCGCGACATGGATACGACACTTCGAGCGCTGGTCTGACGTGCGAATCGTGCGAAGGACTACCGGGGTGGAAACCCGCGGAAATGTGGCCTGGGGACGCTTTCTGTGGGACGGCGAGGGCAGGGTGGGCGCGCAACGCTACAGGTTGGAAGGGGAGCGGTGGACCGTGGTTCTGCGATTCGAGAGTGGATGCTGGCGGTTCGTACAGATGCATTCGTCCATGCCGTACAGGGATTGGGAAGCGCATCGCACGGAGTGATTTTCCGGGGATAGTGTCCGGTGCCGGCATAAAGGATTCATGGCTTTGGGAATCCATGCATCCCTTCAGCGCCGGGAGGATGCATCTGCGCCTCACGATGCGGATTCCTTACGCCTGGACCGCAGGGTAAAGCGTCGGCGAAGACGGATTTCAAACGAGGGTCGTGGTGGATGGATTGCCGGAAACGATTCTGCAGTTTGGCGGAGGCAGTTTTCTCCGGGCGTTCGCGGATGTGTTCGTACACGAGGCGAATGCCCGCGGTGAATCCGTGGGGCGCGTCGTGGTGGTGCAGTCCACCGAGGGCAATCGCGCTGCGTTGCTGAACGCGCAGGGTGGACGGTATCACGTGGTCTTCAGGGGGTTGGCCGAGGGGGAAGAAATCGACAGAACACTCGCGGTTCGAAGTATCAGCCGTGCGCTGGTTGCGAAATCCGAGTGGGCTAAGGTGATGGAGGTTGCCCGGTCGCCGGCTTTACGCATGGTCATTTCCAATACGACCGAAGCGGGGTACTCGCTCGTCGACAAAGATAATCCCCACATGCCCCGTTCATTCCCCGCCCGACTGCTTTGCGTTCTCCAGGCACGTTACGAAGGTGGTCTGGCGGGTTTAACGGTGTTACCCTGTGAACTGGTAGAGCCGAATGGGGAGTTGCTGCAGGAACTGGTGCTTGCCCAGGCCGAAGCCTGGCGCCTGGATGCGGGGTTTCAGGACTGGATCCGCCGGAACGTCCGATGGGTGAATACACTGGTGGATCGAATCGTAAGCGGCAGGCCGGAAGCGCATCCGCTTCTGGCGTCTGACGGGCTGCTGACGGCAGCGGAACCGTTTGCCCTCTGGGTGATCGAAGCAGGAGCAGGGGAACTATTCGCACACGGGTGTGTCCGGTGTGTTGACGACGTTCGACCGTATGCGTTGAGGAAGGTGCGCATTCTGAACGGAGCGCATACGGCGCTGGTGTGCAGGGCGCTTCCGTCGGGATTGCGGACGGTTCGGGAGGCGGTGGGGGATCCGGTGGTCGGGCCGTGGCTGCGGCGCCTGGTTTTCGAGGAAATCGTACCCACGCTTCGGGATGTCGTGGAAGACGCCGTGCCGTTTGCCGAACAGGCTCTCGATCGATTCGCCAATCCCTTCCTGGATCACCGGCTCGAGGACATCGCGCTGCATCACGACGAGAAAGTAAGGGTCCGGTTGAAGCCGACCTATGAGGCGTTTCTGAAAGCATTTGGCCGGCCGCCGGATTTGCTGGGAAACATACTCGCTCGAGAAGCGTGGCGATGACGTCTACAAAAAATCGCCGATATCCGATTCCCGCCGGAATGGGTCGGTACGAAGAAACGATTCAACGCAGCCGGTTCATTACTACATTGACCCATGCGCAGACAGTGGGTGCGGCGAAATCCTTCGTGGCGCGAATGCGCGCGGAGTTTCCGGACGCAAGCCACAATTGCTGGGCCTATCTGCTCGGGCCGCCGGGGGTCTCTATGACAAATGCCCAGGTCAAGGGAGGTGTGGATGGATAAAGCAGCACTGTTGGGCGGAACACCCGTCCGATCCGAACCGTTTCCGTCCTGGCCGCAGTCGGACGGGCGCGACCTGGATTATCTGAGCGAGGTACTGGATACCAGTCTTTGGGGAGGCACCATTCATGGCCCGAGGGTGACGGCGTTCTGCGATGCATTCGCACAGTATTCGGACGCACGGCATGGCGTGGGGATGGGCAGCTGTACGGCCGGGCTGGAGTTGTCCCTGCGGGCATTTGGCGTTGGACCGGGAGACGAAGTGATCGTCCCTGCCTACACCTTCATTGCAACGGCGCTGGCGCCGCTTGCGATAGGCGCGGATATTGTTTTCGTGGACATCGATCCCCGGACGTTCTGCGCAACGTCGGAGACGATGGAAAGGGCCATATCCTCGCGTACGAAAGCGGTGATTCCCGTTCATTTTGCAGGACACGCCGCGGACGTGGCAGGAATTCGGACGTTGGCGGACAAGCACGGGCTGAAGGTCGTATGGGACGCGGCCCACGCGCACACATCCGGGTGGCGGGGCAGGATGCTGGGCGGTCCGGGCGACGTGGCGGTCTACAGTTTCAACCACGCAAAGAATCTGACGTGCGGCGAGGGAGGGATTGTGACCACGAACGACGAAGGGCTCGCGGATTTTCTGAAGTACACACTCTCCACGTTCGGAAGGAAAAAGGGCCGGCCCTGGTACGAACATCACCATTTGGGATTTTCGGATCCGTTGACGGAGTTCCAGGGCGCGATTCTACTGGCACAGTTCGAGCGGCTGGAGGAGCAGAGCCTTAAGCGCGAGGAGAATGCCAGGTTGCTGATTCGCGGGCTGACGGAGGTTAAAGGGATAGAACCGCCATACGTCGGTCCGGACGTCACACGCCATGGCTGGCACGTGTTTGTCATGACCTATAACGGAGACGCGTTCAAGGGGCTACCCAAGGAGACGTTTCGCAGGGCGCTCGAAGCGGAGGGAATCCCGAACGGCGGGTATACCTATCCGTTATATGACAATCCCATGTTCAACAAAGAAACGGGCGAAGTCGCCGGAGCGCAGGGCAGGTGTCGCGTGATGCCCTGTCCGGTGAGCGAGTGGGCTTGCAGGGACGGCGTATTCAATATAGCGCAATCAGTGCTGCTGGATGACGCCGACGGCATGAACGATATTGTCACCGCCATAGAGAAGGTGAAAGCGAATGCCGACGCGCTTCTGGAGTGGAAGGAGTAAGAAATGGCCGAGACGGTTGCACTGACGTTGTCCCAGCGGTATCATTTCGACACATACGGTTACGTATTGCTGGAAGACGCGTTGACGCAGGGCGAGGTAGCGCGCATGAAGGCGGCGCTTTACCGGCTGAAAGCCGATCCCGAATCGGCGGCACCGCGCGTGTACGTGCGCCCGAGGGACGATCACCACGTGCTGTTTGGAAATCTGGTGGAGTACGACCCTGCTTTGCTGGAATACGCGGCCCATCCCGGGCTGGTTCCTCTGGTGGAAGAGGTGGTGGGCGGGGCGGTTCGACTGGAGGAGACGGAAGCGATTATCAATCGGCGGGATTCGAAGACGGATCTGGATCAACTTCGGAAACGCCGGACCAATCCTACGGGTTTTCACAGGGGAACTACGGCGACCTGGGGTTGTTATACGGAGCAGGATCGGTTTCACTGTATCTTTGTAAAGACGCTCGCTTATCTGACGGACGTGGGTCCGGATGACGGAGGCACCTGCCTGATTCCCGGCAGCCACCGGTTGACGTGGCCCCGCGAAGAGATGATTCGGGCGGCCATGGACGACGAGAGGCTGATCCATCAGGTCGAAGCCAGGGCCGGTTCGGTACTCTTGTTCGGGGAGTCGCTGATTCACAGCACCACGGCCATCAGGAGCGATAGGGAGCGGGTGATTCTGGTTGCGGGATACACGCCGCCGATGCTCCGGGAGTGGATGGGCAACGAAGTGAGCCCCGGATTTGTCGCGACCCTGCCCCAAGAGATGCGGCCGCTGATTTCGGGCAGCGACAGCTGGAACTGGCGGCGGAACTATACACAGTAGAATCAATTCTTGCGAGGAGTTCTCTCAATGGCGGACTTGCGTGTATTTGTCGGAGATCTGACCCGATCAGAGTTTCGGAAGCGGATGGAGTCGGGTGTGATCGAGGCGGGGATTGTGCCGATCGGCGCCACGGAGCAACACAACGAACACCTGGAGATGATTCACGATGCATTTCACGTGAGTCACGTCGCGGAACAGGCCGCCAGGCGGCTTCATCCGCAGGTCGTGGTGGCGTCTCCGGTTAGCATCGGCGTCTCGGAGCAATGGATGGAACATATCGGAACGCTGACGGTCCGGCCGGAGATTTTTTGCGAGTACGTTTACGACGTGTGTGATTCACTCAGACGGGCGGGTGTTCGGAATATTCTGATTCTGAATGGCCATGGGGGTAACGTGAAACCGCTTATGCGCCGTATTGACGAGTACCGGGAACGGCTGGGTCTGAATCTCCGGTTTCAATCATACTGGGATGTGTACGATCCCGCGCTGGTTTTTTCGACCATGGAGACCAACCGTCTTCCCGGACACGCCTGTGAATACGAAACCTCGACGATGATGTTGCTTGCGCCGGAACGGGTGCACACGGCGGATATCGTCAATGAGGCGGCAACGCTCGCAACGAGAGAAAAAGGGGAGCTGCTAATTGAGGCGGCTGCTACGGGTGTGGCGGACCTGGTGCGCCAAATGATCGCGGGCGAACCGGTGAATAAACCTCCGGTCACGTTCGTGGATGGACAACGCATTCATATGGTGACCGGCGACCCGGTTTAGGCTGGCGACCCTACGCGATGCGTATCGGCCTTCAGGCGAACCGCAAAAAATGGAGCCGCCCGGGGGACTCGAACCCCCGACCTACGGATTACAAATCCGTTGCTCTACCACTGAGCTAGGGCGGCTTGAATTCAGCACTTGACGACGGTCCGTCAGGACCGCTTCCAGACCGTCCCTTCGGGTGTGTCCTCCAACGAATAGCCCAATTCCGTGAACCGATCCCGAATCTCGTCCGCCCGCGCCCAATTCCTCTCCTGCCTCGCCTGGTCGCGTTCCCCGATCAACGCCTGAAGATCGTCGGGAAGTTCTTCCTCCTGGTCATCCTCCGATGGCGTATAGAACACCCCAAGAACCTGATCGATTTCGTCCAGGAAGCCGCCAATCCTGTCTGCGCCGACCCGGTCCACCCGTCCCTCTCCAAGCAGATCCTCCACGGCATTTACCATCTCAAATACGGCGCTCATCGCACGCGGTGTGTTCAGATCGTCATCCATGTGCCTGATAAACCCGTCCCGCGCCGTTTCCAACAGCGACGCGGGTTCCTCCCCGCCGTCCGTCTGTGTAATATTGCTCAGCCTGCGCCTGAAATTGTCCAGCCTCCGCATGGTATTCCGGCCCGCGTCGAGCACTTCCCCGGAGAAATTGAACGCGGTACGATAATGGTTGCTCACGACCAGGTAGCGGAAAGCGCGGGCGTCATTTGGCGTATTCACGATATCCCGCACCGTCAGAAAATTGCCAAGGCTCTTGGACATCTTTTCGTCGTCTACGTTGATATGCGCGCCGTGCAGCCAGTAATTGACAAAGCGCCTGCCCGTTACGGCCTCGCTTTGCGCGATCTCATTCTGATGGTGCGGAAAAATCAGATCCACGGCCCCGGCGTGGATGTCGATGGTTTCCCCCAGATATTTAATCGACATGCATGAGCACTCCATGTGCCAGCCCGGCCTTCCCGTACCCAGGTCCGTTTTCCAGAACACGTCTCCGTCTTCGGATTTCCACGCCTTCCACAACACGAAGTCGCGCGCATCTGCCTTGTCATATTTATCCGTATCCACACCGCTGGCGCCTTCCTGCAATCCGGAAACGTCCAGTTGCGCCAATTCCCCGTATGAGGGAAAGCTCCGTATCGAGAAATATACGGATCCGTCGTGTACGTATGCATGACCGTCTTCTATCATCCGCGCGATCATTTCCACCATTTCGGATATGTGGTCCGTGGCCCGCGGATAATGATCGGCCGGGAGCAGATTCAACGTTGCCATATCCTCGAAGAAGGCGGCCGTATACCGATCGGTGAGTTCCTTTAGCGTTGTCTTCTCGTCGCGCACTTTCCCGATAATATTGTCGTCCACGTCCGTTATGTTCATCACATGGCAAACCTGATAGCCACGATACGTCAGATAGCGTTTTATCACGTCAAAGACGACAAATGTCTTGAAATTTCCGATATGGGAATAGTCGTGAACCGTCGGCCCACAACTATAGAACGTGACCTTGCCCGGCTCGATCTCCCTGAATTCCTCTTTTTCCCGGGTCAAACTATTGTAAAAACAAATGGCCATTGACGGTTCCCCTGTTGCAGCGTTCCAATACCCCATCGCACGTGGCTATACGGATGTCTTCAGCCGCTGCTGCCGCCGGTGCCGTTCAAACGCGAGCTGAATCAGGCGATCGACCAGTTCCGTGTACGATATCCCGCTCGCCTCCCAGAGTTTCGGATACATGCTGATCCGTGTAAAGCCGGGAATGGTGTTGATTTCGTTGATCAGCACCTCGTCTTCTCCGTGTAAAAAGTAATCCACGCGCGCCATTCCCTCACAGCATAACACCTTGTAGGCCCGGATTGCCAGCGCCTGGACCGAGCGTACAATCGCCTCGGGAAGATCTGCAGGAATCGCCAGTCCGGCTCCGTTTTCGTCGATATATTTCGCTTCGTAGGTGTAGAATTCGCTATGCGGAATAATCTCTCCTGGAACGGATGCGATCGGATCGTCGTTGCCCAGCACGGAACACTCGATCTCACGGCCGGCCGCGTTTGACTCAATCAGGATCTTGTGGTCGTACTGAAACGCAAGTTCGAGCGCATCGGCAAACGTATCCCGCCCGTCCACCCGGCTCACGCCCACCGACGAACCCAGATTGGCCGGCTTTACAAATACGGGCAATCCCAGCCGGTTCACAACCGCATCGAAATCAATTTCCACACCGGACCGGGAAAATGACAGAAAATCAGGGGTCGGAATGCCTGCCTCCCGCAGCAGGCGTTTCATGACGTCTTTATCCATCGCCACCGCCGAACCCAGGACACCGGCGCCCACGAAAGGAATATCGGCCAGTTTCAACATCCCCTGAATGGTACCGTCCTCTCCGAATGGCCCGTGCAGAACGGGAAACACGACATCCAGCGCTTCCAGCCGCTGATGATCGGAAGAACGAACGAGATGCGCACCGCCGGTGTCCTGCGGCACCAGCGTCACTCCGACGTCCGTGTCCCTTACCATCAGCTCAGGGAGCGCCGACCCCGCAGCCTCGACATACAGATGAGACGGTGTGCCCAGGTGCCACTGCCCTCCCCTGTCGATTCCGATCAATACCACTTCGTATTTGCTCTTGTCAATCGCCTCTACGACGTTTTTGGCGGACTCCAGCGACACTTCGTGCTCGGCTGACTTCCCGCCGAAAAGTACGCCGACGCGAATCTTTTTACCCATCGACGTTACCCCAGGTGAAAACTGGCGCCTGTCGCGCCTTTATTCGGTCAGTCCATTCAATGCGGGGGGCCGTCAGGACGCCCGATATCAGGTGGTGTTGAATCCCCGGAATCGTCTGAATCTCTCCGGACCTTCATTCTCCACCACAGCCAGTACCCGATTCCGCCGGCCACCATCAGTACGAGAATCACCCGATTATAAGCCCGCAGTACATCGACCACCAGCCCCCAGTTTTCGCCCACCTTCAGCCCGAAATACACCAGCAGGCTGTTCCACAGAATCGTGCTCAGGACGACATAGCCCAACATCCGAAGCGGATGAATGCGGCTGATCCCGGCCCCGATCCCGACAAATGCCCGCACGGTAGGCAAAAACCGGTTGAAGATCACAATCCGATCGCCATACCGCGAAAAACCCGCCTCCACGCGGTTCAGATTTTTCTCTGAAAAAATCCGGGAATTGAAACTCAGGATAAATGCACGCCCTTTCCAGTACGCCACCGCGTAAACCAGCAGACATCCCATTGTGCTGCCCAGCCACATTGCCACATATGCCGGCACCAACCGGACAATGCCCATCCCGGCGAGATAGGCGCCAAAGACGATTAGGGTATCTCCCGGAAGGGGCGGTATCAAATTCTCCATAAAGGCGCCGAGAAACAAAAAAAAACAGATCAATTCCGGTGGCTGATCGCCCAGAAACAGCAGAAACTGCTCCCATGCCCCCGACAAAAACACAAGATCGAACGAAAAATCCAACCGCCCCCCTTAATCCCGGTTTCCGTTTCCCGGGTCATGGACCGCTGCCCTTAGCAGCCCGTTGAAAAAGCCCATCCGGGCTGCTGCCTGCCCTTGTGGCCGAATTACTGCGTTGCGCTCCCTCCCCGAATCCCCCGATTCGACTCGGTCGCGTGCCTTGTCTTCGGCCACAACGACTCGGCCGCGCCTTCTCACGGCGCACTATCAACGGACTGTTAGCGCAACCAGCGCGACAGCCTGCGCCGCGATTCCCTCTTCTGTCCCTACAAATCCCAGGCCCTCGGTGGTCGTTGCCTTTATCGACATCCGATCCTTCCCGATTCCAAGCGACCCTGCCATTTTTGCCCGCATATCTGAAATGTACGGCGCAAGCTTCGGGCGCTGCGCAATCACGGTCGCGTCCACGTTTATGATTTCGGCGGCGGTTTCGCGGGCCAGCGCCGACACCCGCTCCAGCAGAATCAGACTGGAAATACCGGCATAGGCCGGATCGGCATCGGGAAAATGCCTGCCGATATCGCCCCGACCCATCGCGCCGAGAATGGCATCCGCAACCGCATGGGAAAGCACATCGGCGTCGGAGTGCCCCTGCAGACCCCGTTCGAACGGAACCGTCACCCCGCCCAGAATCAACGGACGGCCCGAAACCAGCCGGTGTACGTCATAACCCTGTCCTGAGCGCAATTCTGATGGCACACTCCCTGTTCTGGATCTCAAAATCGATTCAGCCATCGCCAGATCTTCCGGCGCCGTGATTTTCAGATTGTCCTCCCGGCCCGTCACGACGTATACCGGCGCCTTCAGGTGCTCAACAAGCGACGTGTCGTCCGTGCCCACGTACCCACGTCGGGCGGCCGCTTCATGCGCCCGTCGCAATATTGGCGCGTGAAACGCCTGGGGGGTTTGGACGCGCCACAACCGTGACCGGTCCAGCGTACGCAACACACGCCCGTTTTCGATCTCCTTGACCGTATCCGTTATGGGCGTACCCAGCACCGCCGCGCCCTTCTGCCGGGTCAGATCGATGACAGCGTCGATCTGCTCCGGCAGAATCAATGGCCGCGCCCCATCATGGATCGCAATGACACCGGCGGTGTCCGGTACCGCCCGAAGTCCCTCCGCAACAGAATCCTGGCGCCGCGCCCCTCCCGTCACCACGGACGTTACCTTCCGTATGCCCCACCCTCGAACAACCTCCCGGCATCGATCCACGCTATCCGCCAGCGTGACAAGCACCACGCGGTCGACCTGATTTGCGCGCTCGAAGGCCGTCAGCGCATGGAAAAGCATGGGTCGCCCGGCCAAGCGCATGAACTGCTTGGGCAGGTCGCTCCCCATCCGACGGCCGGAGCCGGCGGCAAGCAAAATTGCGTATACCATAGAAACCGACGAATCTTCAACACGGTTCACATAATCAACATTGCGTCGCCGTAGCTGTAAAACCGATACTGCTTCCGCACCGCCTCATTATACGACTCCAATATGAACGCTCGATCCGAAAATGCGGAAACAAGCATCAGCAGCGTCGACCGGGGCAGATGAAAATTGGTGACCAGCCTGTCTATAAGCTTGAACCGGTACGGAGGATAGACAAATAACCGGGTCCAGCCCGACCCGGGATTCAGAATCCAGCTATCGCGGGTTCGCGACGCCGACGACTCGAGCGCACGCACGGTGGTTGTGCCCACCGCCACAATCCGCCCTCCATTCCGCCGGCATGCATTCACCTTCCCGGCGGCTTTGGTACCAATCTCAAAGTACTCCGCATCCATTACGTGCCGCCGGGGATCTTCCACTTCCACGGGCTTGAACGTGCCCGGACCCACGTGGAGCAGCACCGGGACGATCTCCACGCCGGACGCCCGGATCCGATCAAGGAGATCCGACGTAAAATGCAGGCCCGCGGTAGGCGCCGCCACCGCCCCCCGGGTACGCGCGTACACCGACTGATATCGTTCTCGATCAGTCGGATCCTCTTCCCGTCTGATATATGGCGGCAGTGGGATGCGTCCCTGGCTCTGCAGAACCGATTCCAGAGACGCACTGCCCTTGAACCGAACCATCCGGCGGCCCGACGGCAGAACCGCGGTCACTTCCGCAACAAGATCCACGTCCGGAAAGGCCACCTGTGCGCCCTCCCGGAGCCGGCGGCCCGGACGCGCGAATACTTCCCAGCAATCCCCTTTGCAACGAACCAGCAAAAGCTCCACGGCCCCGCGGGTGCCGGGTCGGTACCCGTTGAGGCGGGCCGGAAAAACGCGCGTTTCGTTGACGACCAGACAATCTCCGGGACGCAGAAAGTCCGGAAACGACCTGAACACCGTATGGTCAATCCGCCCGGTTTTCCGATCCAGAACCATCAACCGGGCGCCGTCCCGTTCGGAGGCCGGGTACTGGGCGATCAATTCCTCCGGAAGCCCGTAATCGTAGTCGGCAAGATTCATGGAACCCGATGTGCGGTATCAGGAATGCCCGGACATAATTGCCGCCGTTTCGTCCCGTGTGGCGGGTTTCCACGTTTGCTGCTTCCCGCAGGCAGACCGGCGAGCCCACGCCCTCGGATCCGGCCGTGAGGGCCGCGTCAGGCGGACGCCGCGGTGGGCGGATTCGCTCGATATTCGTCATCGCCGGGAAATCAGATTCAGGATCACGGTCAGGACGATGCTGATTACAATACACGTCACAATTGGGAAATAAAACCTGAAGCCCTCCCGGCGAACGACAATATCTCCCGGCAACCGCCCAGGAAAAGGAATCTTGTCTCCGACCCAGAGTACAAAGCCCACCGAAAACACGAGAATCCCCACAATCATCAGGACCCTGCCGAAGCCGGAAAACTCGTTCACGACAACAACCTTTCACAGAAGTCAAAACTTACAGAATTCTTGAACCGACGTCAAGGCATTGCGTCCCACGAAGAGGCTCCGGAACAAGCGGGCGAGAAGTCAGAGCCAGGCAAATCCGGCTTTACCGACCCTCTCGAAATTTCGATCGAATCCACGCCCGTTGTCGCCGCCTTCCCAACAAAATAAAAACGTGAAACACGCCACACCGCAGCGGTGGGCCGTTTCACGTTTGGCATCTGGCGTGGGGCGTACTTAAGTGTCCCGTCCCCGAAATATGTCACCATTCATCCGCCGGTTCATCCCGTCTCGCTGCGTTCCCCTCGCTCGGCGGCCGAATTTAGGCAATCTATTTCAGGGACAGAACATTACGGCGTAAATACGACCTTAAGCGCCTCCATATTTTCCGCTGCCGCGAACCCCCGCTCCCAATCTGTAAGGGGCAGCCGATGTGTAATCATCGGATCCACGTCGATCTTGCCGTCCGCAATCATCCAGATCGTTTTGTCCCAACTCGCGTATTCGGTCGACATGTTGAAAAAGAGCGTTACGACCTTGGTCATGGCGGCGTCCCAGTCCAGTTGCACGGGTCGCTTGCCGGTAAGGCCGATGGCGCATATCCGACCCCATTTACACACCAGATCGACCGCCTGCGCGATGGCCGGTGGCGCGCCGGAGCACTCAATCACCAGGTCCGCCCCCTTGCCGCCGGTCAACGCCAGGCAGCGCTCCACCGGATCCGCCTCGGCGAAATTCACCACATGCTCGACGCCCAACCTGCGCGCCGTCGCCAGGCGCAATTCCTCGTCTGCCGGCGCGCCTACGATCATCACTTCCCGCGCCCCCGCCACCCGCGCCACCTGGGCCGCCAGCAAGCCGATAGGCCCCGGCCCCAGAACCACCACAAAATCGCCCACCTCAATTGCTTGCCGATCAATGATATCCGTCACCGTATTGGCCGCCGGTTCGACCAACGCACCCTGCTCAAAACTCATATGATCCGGTATCCGGTGCAACAGGTTGGTGGGATATTTTATATATCTGGTGAACGCGCCATCGATACCCCATCCGGGAGATCTTTTCTCCAGGCAGTTCTGTATATGCCCCTTCCGACACAGGAAACACTTGCCGCAGTGCAAGGTATGGGGCTCGCCAACCACGCGGTCGCCGACCTTCCAATCCGATACCGAATTTCCAACTTCGACGATCTCACCCGAGAACTCGTGGCCCAGGATCACGGGCGGCCAGTACGGAAACGTATCGTGTTTAACGTGTACGTCCGTACCGCAAATGCCTGCCGCCTTTATCTCAATCAGAACCTCGTCGTCCGTAATCTCGGGCTCCGGCACGTCGCGCAATTCCAGAAACCCAACGCCTCGTTTGGTCTTGACAACCGCCTCCATAATCTGCTCCTTGTTATGTTGGATCGTTACAACTCCGCTTAGTCGGCCGGTGCGAAACAACCTCAACGCCGTGAGACGGATACCTCAGGATCGCGTGTTCCCTGCCGAACCCTGCGCGGCTGTGAAATCTGGCGAAGAAGGCACGCACAAGGCACGAATTCCCCTTGAAATTTCGGGTCGGATAATGTATAATCAAATTTACAATGCAGCCGACCGGGGTTTCACCGGTCGGCTGATCCGATTGTAACTGTAATCAGCCACAATCCAGACAACGCACTTCGTCAAAAATCCGATCCTGCTCATCCGGCTCGTCAATTGCAAAATTAACGAGGCACCGTACGGCCTTGGAAGCGTCTTCCAGACGGTATCGGGCGGCGATCTCTTTCAAAAACGCCATCTGGTGTGTTTCCAGCAAGATCTCGAAAGTCTGCTTTTCCTTGAACACGCCAGCACCTCCCTGGAGAGTCGGATTCCACCATGTAGCCGATAATATTCCCGCGTTTCCCAAGATTCATGATAGGGTTTCCGCAGTGTATTGTCAATGGGGATTCATCTTCCCGCACCCGCTCTATCCGAACCGGCCGGTACCCAACGCAGCAAGTCGACAACAGGGCGTTTACTGATCGCAGGTTCCCGAATTCATGTCTATACTTGGATCTTTCATCGCCATTGACCTCGAGACTTCCGGCCTGGAACCCCCGGGTGCCGAAATCCTGGAAATCGGTGCGGTACGTGTGGAAAACGGTCAAGTCGTCGACCGTTTCCAGACCTATGTCAAGCCCAGGGGGGTCATTCCGGACGAAACTGTCCGTCTCACCGGGATCACGGCACGGACGGTCCGGAATGCGCCGCCAATCGACGACGCCTTCGAGAAATTTCGGCGTTTCGTGGCCGAACTGCCCCTCATTGCCCACCAGGGACGCTTCGAATCCCGTTTCCTTAATGCCTTTGCTGATTTTCCCATCGAGAATTCAGCGCACAGCGTTCGGGAACTCGCCCGCACCGCTCTGCCCACCCTCCACGATCACCGCGTGCAAACCCTTGCCGTACACTTCTCCGTTGAGTGCGACTCGCCGCACAAGGCCCTGGCCGACGCGGAAACCCTGGCGGGAATCTACCTCAATCTGGTAGAACGGCTCCGGTCCGTGTCCCTTCACCTGAAACAGCAAATGCTTCGTTTGCTGCAGGGCTCCAGGTCGGGGTTGCTTCCAATTCTGGTCGAATTGGCCAGCGAAGGCGCGAGGAAAGAGTTCCTGAGCCCGAAGCCGGGCGGCCGGCTACCTGACACCCCGCTATTCAATGCAGGAGGGGAGACACTTCAGAGTCAGGGCGACCCATCCGATCAGCCCTTGGACGCAAAGACGGTCTGCGACATGCTGGAACCCGGCGGAAGCTTTGACGAGGGGATCTCCGGGTACGAATATCGTCCCCAGCAGGTCGAAATGGCGCAGGCCGTGACCGAAGCCATCAACAATGGGCGGCACCTGGCCGTGGAAGCCGGCACAGGCGTGGGAAAATCGATCGCCTACCTTGCGCCGTCCATACTCTATGCCGTACAGAACAACGTACGATTCATCGTTTCGACCAACACCAAAAACCTCCAGGAACAACTCTTCTTCAAAGACCTGCCCGTTCTGTCGCCAATCCTGAACGTGCCCTTCCGCTACGCCCTGCTCAAGGGTCGAAACAACTATATGTGTCTGAACAGGTGGGATTCCGCGCTGGCCAATCCGGACGCCACCTTCACGCCGAACGAACGCATCGGTGCGCTGCCCCTGGTGCTGTGGGCGGAAACAACCGGCACAGGGGACATCACCGAGAATACAGGATTCGACCCGGCACGCCATGCAGGGCTGTGGGCTAAAGTCTGCTCCGACTCTGGCTTCTGCCGCAGCCAGCGTTGCCGCAACAACGGACGGTGTTTTGCCAACAACATCCGCAGAACCGCCGCAAAAGCGCATCTGGTGGTGATCAATCACTCGTTGCTCTTCTCCGATCTTGTCACAGAGAACGCCATCCTTGGCGAGTACTCCCACCTGGTTTTGGACGAAGCGCACAATCTCGAGAAAGTCGCCGCGCACTACCTGGGAAAAGAACTCAGCATGTGGCGGGTCAAGAACATCACCGATCAACTGTGCGGCCCCGGTTCGTCGGACGCGGGTACTCTGCCCGCCCTGAGACATTGGATCGCCCTTGCAGATCCGGAACCGGCCACGGCCAAAGCCTTTGACGCCGGCATCAAATCCGCGACGATTGCGGCACAGGACCTCTGGCTTGGGACCCGGACGTTTTTTGAGAACCTCTCCCTACACCTTCTGCAACGGGTGGGCGGTCCGGGAAATACGTACAGAGAAAAGATCCGCTATCGAACTGGCGAATCCACCTTCGAGACCCTGACGGAATCGCTGACCCCGTTTTCGCTTGCCCTGGGTGCGCTCTGCAGCCGCCTCAAGGACCTCTCGGACTGGCTTCGGGACCTGCCGGGGCACACCTTTGTCAACCAGGATGAGATCAACAACGAGCTGGTCGGGTGCATCGAGACCACCCAAACCATTCTGGACGACCTGAACGACCTCGTCACGGCCAACGATGAGAACGCCGTTTACTGGCTGGAATTGCCGGGGACGGAAAAAAGCGCCGACACCCGCCTCTTTTCCGCTCCCCTTGATGTTTCCGAGATGCTGAACGACGGGCTCTACGAAGGCAAAGACACGATCGTATTTACGTCCGCCACGCTGGGTATCCGTGGCAGGCTTACCTATTTTCTCCGGCGCATGGGCCTCGAATCCATGCCCGGGACCCGCATGCAGACCCTTTGCCTGGGCTCCCCTTTCGACTACCGGAAACAGGCTCTCGTATGCACTCCTCGCTTTATGCCCTCGCCCAAATCCGCCGATTTCCAGCAAGCCGTGGACACGCTGCTGCACGAACTGATGCTCAAGACAAAACGAGGCACCCTGGCCCTCTTCACTTCTTACGGCATGTTGAACCGCACCTACGATGCCATTAAGCCAAACCTGCACTCCAACGGCGTTCTCGTGCTGGGACAGGGCATTGACGGATCCCGCACGAATATCACGAACCGGTTCAAACTCGAAGAAACCGCCATGCTCCTGGGTACCGACAGCTTCTGGGAAGGCATCGACGTTCCCGGCAACGCGCTCCAGGTTCTGGGCATTGTACGTCTGCCATTCGCCGTGCCCTCCGAACCTCTCGTAGCCGCCCATATAGAGGAACTGGAAAAACAGGGCAAAGATCCGTTTCTGAATTACTCTGTACCCGAAGCCATCCTGAAGTTCCGGCAGGGCTTTGGACGACTAATCCGCAACAAGACCGACCGGGGCGCGGTCGTCGTACTGGACAGCAGGGTGCTCAGCACCCGATACGGTCGGGCTTTTCTGCAGGCCCTGCCGGTGGGCCATCACACTTTCAATACCCGGGACGAGATGATCGGCGCCATCGCCGCCTGGTTTGAAGACACCAACGGAACAGACCATTGAACCCCAAGGGCGTGACATCCATCAAGGAGCCCCTGACGAAACTGCTCTCGCAGGTGCCCCAGGTGAACCATCCGCTGATCGGCCAGGCGTATCACCTCGCCAACGCGAGCCACGAAGGGCAACACCGGGATGAGGGGCAGCCGTTTATTACCCATCCCATCGCCGTGGCGCTCATCCTGGCATCCGAACTCGGCTTCGCCAGAGATTCGGATATGATTTCGGCCGCCCTGCTCCACGACGCGGCGGAAGATTCCGTGCTGACTCCGGACGAGGACATTCTGCCCACGTTCGGCGCACGGGTCACCGAACTGGTGAAGGGCGTAACCAAAGTGGACGAACCCGGCACCCGCAGCCGATCTGCCCGCCGGTCCGCGACGCTCCAAAGGCTATTCACCGCCGCGCACCGCGACCCGCGGGTACTCATTCTGAAACTCGCGGACCGCGTGCATAACATGCGCAGCATCGCGGGCATCAAGGACGCCAAACGCCAACATCGAATTGCACAGGAAACCATCGACGTCTACGCGCCGCTCTCCCGCCTGCTGGGCATGGACCGCATACGCAGGGAACTGGAAGACCGCAGCTTCGGCTGCCTCCACCCCAGAGTCTACGACCAGCTTGTCCGCCACATGCAAGATGGTCCGCCACAATCCTTTCTCGACTTTCAGACCGGGATGCGCGATCTTTTCGCGGACCACGGAATCCGCACACGCATCCGGCTCCGGGCCAAGAGTCTGAGGAGTATCTACGGCAAAGCCATTGGCGCCGGTTCCAGTGGGACGCGCCTGTTGGTAGACAACGTCCACGACCGATACACCGTCATCGTAATCGCCTCCAATCGTTACTCGTGCTACAGGACGCTGGGAATTGTCCATCACAGGTTCACCCCTCTGACGGATGGAATAAAGGATTTTATCGCCTTGCCCAAACGAAACGGTTACCAGGCGCTACAGACAACCGTCATCGACAAAGGGCAGCGCTTTGAAGTCGTCATACAGACCCCTTCCATGTACAGAATGGGTGAACTGGGCGTGGGGACCCTTCGCGGCGGAGAACTTCAGGAAGAGCGGCGGACCCGATGGCTTCAGGAACTGGCCGAATGGCATGAACACGGCGGCTCCGGCGTTCAATTCCTGGACGAGGTCAAACGCATGCTCTTTGTCCATGAAATGGCCGTTTTCACACCCAACGGCGATCCCATTATTCTGCCCGAGGGCGCCACCCTCGCGGACTTTGCTTTCGCCGTCCACACGGACCTCGGCCGCCACTGTATTGGCGGGCGCATCAACGGCAAATCCGCATCGCGTTTTTCGGTTCTGAACTGGGGCGATACGATCGAAATAGAAACCGCTCCCCACCAGCAGCTAAAACGCGCCTGGCTGCGTTATGTGAAGACCTACCGCGCCCGCCGCCTCATCCGGCGTCACATCACCCGCGCGGAATCGTCCGGCGAACAGATCATCGAGTGACCGGAAATCCACGTGCGAATCGCCGATGCCACACCCGGGTCGGTGTTTTCTATCAGCAATCCTTCATCAACGTTCTCTCTTAATCGCTGAGGAGTCATGGTTTGAAATCCCACTTTTCCCTCTTCGCTGTCTTCCTGTTCCTCGTGGCCTGTGGCCAGGACGCCGAACGCGTACAGGCTGAAATCGACGAGCAGGAAAAGAAAATCGTCAACGCAAAAACCATCGTTCAACTCGAACAAAAGCGCCTGGTAGAGCTGCAGGACAGCCTCGAAATCAATATCAGGCAGAATATCGCTCTGAACATGGACACAACCACCGCGGCCGCGATCGAAAAAGAACGGTTGGCTCTCCAGGAAACCCTTGTCGAAACAGCGAAACGCAACCTCGACAGCCAGAAGGAATTTCAGGCCCTCCTGAAAAAGCGCATGCAAGCCCTGAGATGACCCCTTTCAACCCCCGGATCGATCAATCCGCTGCACAGGGGTATGGTCCCGCTCGGCGAAAAAGCCCGATCTGCCGTTCCCAGGCCGCCGAGGAGCCATACGATCCGAAGACGCGGACCGGGGGCGCCCGGTCCGACGGGACGGCCTCACGCGCCACGACAGGAGATCCCGATGAACGATGACTCAGCATTGATCGCACACTGGAAGTTGAACGGCGACTGCCGTGATCGTGCAGGCTTCAACCACGGAGAAAATCACGGCGTCGCCTTTTCCACTGACGGCGCCGGATTCAACGGTCGCGGCGCCCACGTCCTGGTGCCCTCCACCCGCTCGCTCAACTTCGGCGCCGATGATTTCTCCATTTCCGTCCACGTTCATACCGACGAAATCCTGGACGACGTGCCCGGAGACATTCTCAGCAAATACGACCCCGCCACCCGCACCGGCTTTAACTTCGGACTTGCGAACAGCGCGGGCGTCACGGCAGCCCAATCCAACTACCGCCACCTCCATTTCGGCATCGACAGCGGCCGTACGGGTGAGTGGATGGACTGCGGTCGCCCCGGTAACAACCTGCGCGTCTACTCTCTGTGCGTTTTCGATGGCGATCTCTACGCGGGTACGTTCGAAACCGGCGCGGAAGAATCGGGCGGCGTCTACCGATACGACGGGGAGGCCGGATGGATCGACTGCGGGCACCCGGACAGGTGCAATACCATGGCATCGCTCTGTGTTTTCAACGGAACTCTATACGCGGGATCCTCCCGCTACAAGGCCGGCGGTTCCGCCCTTCCCGAATCCGAAAACCAGAACCCGGGCGGCAACATGTTCAGGTACGAAGGCGGTTCCGACTGGACACGCATCGGCCACCTGGAAGGCGCGGATTCCTGCGCCGGAATGGCCGTCTACAGGGTGCGCCTCTACGCAATCCCCCTCTACAGCCAGGGCGTTTTCCGCTACGACGGCGATGACGTCTGGAGTCACTGCGGCACCCCGGGTCGACGCATGATGTCCCTGGGGGTATTCAACGGCCATTTGTACGGCGCAGGAAACGAAGGAGATGCGGACGGCGGCGTGTTCCGCTACGACGGCGGAACCGGGTGGGCGCACGCCGGCGGCCAGGAGGGCGTGAACCAGGTCTATTCCTTTGCCGCCCACAACGGCAGACTCCACGTGGGCACATGGCCGGAGGGCAAGGTCTTCCGGGACGACGGCGACGACACTTGGACGTGCGCCGGACGCCTGGGCGAGGAACTGGAAGTCATGGCGATGGCCGTCTACAACGGCAAACTCTACGCCGGTACCCTGCCTCTGGGCCAGGTCTATCGGTACGACGGGGGTGACACCTGGACCCTCACGGGCCAACTCGACACAACCCCCGACGTGAAATACCGCCGCGTCTGGTCCATGGCCGTTTACCGGGGGAAACTATTCGGCGGCACGTTGCCTTCCGGCCACGTCTACGCAATGGAGGCCGGCGCGAACGTGAGCCACGACCGCGAACTCGCGGCCGGATGGCGGCATCTCGTGGCGGTCCGCCAAAGCAACCGGCTCCTTCTCTACGTCGACGGCAAACAAGTTTCCACGTCGTCGACCTTCGATCCCTCGGTATTCGACCTCACGAACGACATGCCCCTCAGGATCGGCGCCGGTGGCGTCGACACCTTCAACGGACGGCTCCGGGATCTTCGTCTCTATGGCCGCGCCCTCACGGGGGCGGAAATCGCGAATCGGTAATATCCGCCGGCCGTCCCGCAGCAGGGACAGGAACGGAACCCGGATACCAACACCTATTGGAGGACCGAAATGTTAAGAGCAGGCGCATCCAGGGTCAACATTACCCCGTTTCTGGGCGGGCCGATGGCCGGTTACGGGGCACGCGACCGCGGCAGCGAGAGCATCCACGATGAACTCTATGCCAAAGCCTTTGTGCTGGACGACGGCAAAACCGCTGTCGCGATGATTACCACCGACCTCATCGGCATTGATCGGGATTTTGCGGAAGACGTCCGCACGCTTATCGAAGAAAGGGTCGGATTGCCACCGGACCGGGTCTGGCTTTGCGGGTCCCACACCCATTTCGGGCCGTCCGTAAGCACAAGCCGGACGAACGACGGTAACGTCGATCCCTTTGACCGGGCCTACGGCGACGTCCTGGCGGCAAAGCTGGCCACCGCCGTACAGTTGGCCCATAGCCGGTTGCGCCCTGCCCGCCTGGGGGCCGGCGCCACCCGCGCCGAAGGCATCAGCTACAACCGCCGGCTCATTCGCGACGACGGCAAGGTGGAAATGAGCCTCACGCTGCCGCTACCCTATGAGGGCCTCAAGTTCGGTCCCGTGGACCCGGAAGTGGGCCTCCTCAAAATAGAAGGCGAAGACGACGGCGACACCATCGCCTCGCTCGTCAACTTTGCCTGTCATCCCGTCTCCAGCACCGACCGCATGTATGAATTCACCGCCGACTATCCGGGTTACGCCATGGACCTTATCGAGTCCGCAGAAGGCGGCATCTGCCTGTTCGCCCTTGGCTGCGCGGGCAATATAGTTCCCATACAACGGCAGGGCCGGTCCAAACGCCAGGTGGGTCTGTCGCTTGGCGGATGCGCATTGAACGCACTCCAGTGGATTCGGACCACCGGTCAGGTACGCATCCGCGCCGCCAGAAAGTCGATCGAATTGCCCCTGCGCAAATTTCCGCCAACCGCGCGAATGGAGCGGCAAATTGCAGACGCGGAGGCCGCGCTGAACAGTGCGATGAAAAGGAAAGCGCCGTCACGAGAAATAACCGAATGCCGGGAAGCACTGGGTCTTGCCAGAAGTCTACCCCGCTGGTCGGAACGTTTCGGCGGAAGGAAGACCCGTTCCACGGAAATCCAGGTCTTCTGGATCGGCGACGTCCCGATTATAGGGCTGCCGGGAGAAGTCTTTGTCGAACTCGGGCTCCGCATCAAGAAAGCCCTGGATGCCTTCCCGGTTCTGGTTGTGAGTCTCAGCAATGACAGCGCGGGATACATTCCGGTCCGCCAGGCATACCGCCAGGGCGGTTATGAATCCAATGTGTCGGCCTTCGCCCCCGGCTGCGGCGAACACCTCGTCAAAGAAGCCCTCGACCTGGCCGAATCGATACGATAAGCCATCGATCCACCAACCCGCGCTTCCGGGCGCGGCCCATGACAAGGAATCGCTTATGTCGATACTCACGTGTCTGTTTCTCTTCGTAGTGGTCCTTCACTTCACCAGAACACGTGCGGCTGCCGCCGAAATCACACTCGCAGCCGGCGCGGCAAGAACCGACATCACACCCGATCCCGCGATGACAAACTGGGTGGATGGCAAACCCTATGACGGCGTGCTGGATCCGCTCACTCTGCGCGGTCTCGTTCTTTCCGACGGTAACACCGAGTTCGCTTTGATCTGCTGGGATCTCATCGACGCGACGGAGGAATGTGTCATCGACGTCCGCAGGGCGGTTCGCGGCGCAACAGGCATCCCGGAAACGCACATCCTCGTGGCCGCCTCGCACACCCACTCGTCGCCCCGGTCCCCATTTGCGGGATCCACGTTTCCCGGCCGCGGGAGCGAACGCCTGAGAGCCATTCTGGGCGATCCCGTCTTCCAGGCCTGGGGCCGGCGTCTCCCCGGACGATGCGCGGATGTCCTGAAACGAGCGCAGGATCGCCAGCAACCCGTCACCTTGAACATCGGCCGCGCGAATGTCTCGGAATGGTTATTCAATCGGCGGCCCCTCGATCCCGATGGCAACGTCGTTACGATGTTTCAACCCAGAGATCCGCACACGTTGCCTGACGGACTGCGTTTCGGCTCGCTGGATCCCACCCTGACCGTCCTCACCCTGAAAAACGCAGACAACACCAACGTGGCCACTGTCTACAGCGCGCCATGCCATCCCGTCTCCATCTATCCCTACCACCGCGGCGTTTCGGCGGACTGGCCCGGGCTCGCCAATGAGCGGATTTCCGAAGTCCTGGGAGGCGAATCCTTTTTTTTGCAGGGTTGCGCCGGAGACATCGTCCCCGCCACCCGAGGGGAAGAAGCGCGCACGGAAATGGCCCGTTTCTTCGCGGAACGGGCCGTCGCGGCCGCACGGAGTTCCCACCGCCTGCCGTCGTCGCCTCTGAAGGTCGCAACCGGGGTTGTCGGCCTGCCGCTCGTATCCGAAAAGCGAAAAGAGGCCGGCGCCGACATCCGACCGGTCGAAATTCAGGTGGTTGTTTGCGGACCCTTCGGCCTGGCCGTGCTGCCCGGCGAACCCCTCAACGGACTCGCACGTGAGATTCAGGCGCGTTCACCCCTCCCGCACACGCTTGCCATCGGCTATGCCAATGGTCGCGGGGTGAGTTACGTAGGCCTTCCCGGAGAAAAAGCCAGAGGCGGATACGAAGCGGGCGCCGGCCAGGGTACCGAAGAAGCCGGCGACTTTATGATTCAGACCGCCCTTCGGCTTCTGGCGGTTTCTGAGAGTCAAAAAAAGCCAGCATCATGACCCCGAGATGGCGTCGATCATCTCCATCGTCTTCACCGCGTCGTCCAGACTACAGGCCGGGAACGGAAGTGCGCCTCCATTCCGGACCCATCTCAAGAACGTGCGATCCTGCTGATAAAATCCTGGTTTGTAGCGGCGATCAATGTCATTCCCTTCGACGTTCTCCGGCTGTCCGCCCCTGCGTCTCAAGGTTGCGGCTTGCCCAAGAGCGGACGTGAAGGTAACCCCATTGCCGCGCACTTCCACGCGGTGCCCTCCCGGAGCGAACCAGTCCATAGAGGCACGCCCGACAGCCCCGCCTGTGAAGGTCAACAGCGCCGAACAGCAGTCCGGCATGGGACCTTCCACAGTATGGTGCATCGGCTGGACGCTCACCACGTCACCGCCGAAGAATCGCAACAGGTCCAAGGCGTGGATGCCGTTTGCTACGCTCCAGCGTTCCAGGACCTTTTCAGGAAATTTCGGGTTTTCCCGGACCCGCTGGATATCTTCGTGGGCGTCCACAGTGACGCTTTGTACCGGCCCGGATTCGAGGATCAGCTCCCTGCCCTTGAGAAGCGTGGAATAGAACCGCCGATTTACGCCCACCATCGCCGGCGTACCCACCGCTCGCGCCAGATCGGCCAGCGCACGGGTCTGGCACGTATAGAGGCCAGGAGGCTTTTCCAGAAAGGTCGGGATACCGGACCGAATGAAGTCTGCGGCGACCGCAGCGACCTGGAGGACACTCACGAGAACGAAAACGGCGTCGGGCCGATCCCCTTCCAGCAGGCTCTCGTGCAAGTTCAGGCGATTCGACACGCCGAACCGCGCTCCTGTCTCTTCCAGAACGCGGGGGTTGCTGTCCACAAGCGTCGTCACACACCCCTCGCGAAGGTCGGTGAGTACTTTCAGGTGCCTCTGGGCTATGTTTCCGGCTCCAACTACCGCAATGTTCAGCATTTCGTCCTTTTTCCTATAAAAAAAGCCGCCGATGCCGACGATAACGGTGACCACTGCGAAGATAAGCAGTCCGATGAGGAGCACGGCGCCCGCACAATGGCTTGTCGAGCTATTGAGGAAGCGTGTCTGAAGGTGGGGCAGACATTCCTGTCTGCCCTTCTCATCGTCCGTCTGTCGCAATGCAGACAGAAAAACGGCTTGCACCGCCTTTATGGAGCCAATAGCCCTGGCGGCTCTTGCGTTACCACAATAAAGCGACTTGAGTAAGGAAACGACCGTATGGGTTATTCGCTTACGGCCAGGTGGGGCGTTCCATCGAAAAAGATTCGGTGACGCAGGCGTAGTCCAGATACCCGAGACGCCCCACGGGTTTCAGGGCCACGGTGTCGACAAGGCCATCTCTTATAGCCCGATCGGCAATGTGGATGCCAATCACCTGACCGAATACAACCGTGTTCGGATCGTCCGGATCGTCGGTGGGAAGGTCCACGGTCCGGGTATGGATACACTCCAGGTGGACCGGGCTTTCCGCCACACGGGGAGGTTTTACAAGTATAGAAGGCGCCTGGGTGACACCCGCGTATTCGAACTCGTTGACGTTTCCAGGCGCGGGTACCGCGGTCGCGTTCATCTGTGTCCGAAGCTCCCAGGTAACGAGGTTTACCACGAATTCGCCGGTTTCCTGCGCATTCTTTATGGAATCCTTCAACCCGCCGTGGGTGTGTGTGGTTGTAGCGGCGAACATGACCTGCGGCGGGGTATAGGCCACCGCGTTGAAAAACGAGTACGGGGCCAGGTTGACCGCACCCTGCGCGTCTATCGACGAAATCCATCCGATCGGTCGCGGCACAACGATGGCGTTAAAGGGATCGCGACGCAGGCCGTGGTGTTCGGTCGTCCTGTAAAACATGCCTGAGGCACCCTTTCCGGTGGTTAACTCGCTTTCTTTTTAGCAGGTCCTACTTCCACTTGAACACAACACCCAGCGCGGCGCTCGGATCATCTGCGAGCATGGTGTAGATTTCCTGGCACCGTTCCGGCTCCGCCACGTGGGTGACGAGGTCATCGACGGGTAATTTGCCCTCTCCCATCAGGCGCATCACCAGCCGGCGGTCCCGTTCCTTTGCCCATCGGTAGTAGATGTGATCGGCCTCCGGCGTTTTGGGCTGGTGGGCGCCCAGGATGCTGACTTCCCTCAGATGCACGTCGGCCAGGAAATCCATGTCGACGGTGCCTCGCGGGGAACCCAGCGCGACCACCCGGCCTGCCGAACAAGCAATCCGGACGGCGGTGGGATATACCGCGGGTTTGCCAGTCGCTTCGATAACGACGTTGGCGCCGTCTTCCACGCAGTGTCGGCCAACCGCCTCCCGGACGTCGTCCACGGCGACGGGATTGATGCAGAGGCCGATGCCGCGGCTTTGCGCCTTGTCCAGACGAAAGTCGTCGAGATCGATAGCGATTACCGGCAGGGCGCCGGAGAGTCCCGCGAGCGTCGACGCGAGTTGGCCGACAATCCCCAGGCCGATGACGACGACAACCTCACCCAATTCGATGCGCGCCACCCGGATTCCATGGATGGCGATGGCGCCCATGACCATAAAGGCGGCGGCTTCGGACGACACGGTATCCGGGACCTTCTGGTGGAAGGACCTGCCGCCGTAGAGTATGGAGTGGCTGGCGTGGTTTCCCTGTCCGGCTATGCGATCGCCGGGGCGGATGCCTTCAACGTCCTTGCCGACTTCCAGGGCCGTTCCGACGTTGCAATAGCCGGTGGGGCGCGGAAAACGAACGGGGTTTCCGGGTTCGCCTCCGTGGGTCCAGCCGTGGATCTCGGTGCCGACGCTGACGGCGGTGTACTGGTTTTCGATAAGGATACCGTCATCCGGTACTGGCCCCGTTTCGAAGGACGCCAATTCCATCCGACGGATACCGGGAATGAGAAAACGTGTGGCTTTCATCGTGAAGTCCTTTAGCAGTCCGTTGAAAAAGTCGCTCTGCAGGCGAGGCCGAGTCATTGTGGCCGAAGACAAGGCGCGCGACCGCGTCGAATCGGGGATTCGGGGAGGGAGCGCAACGCAGTAATTCGGCCACAAGGGCCGGACGCAGCCCGGATGGACTTTTTCTCCGGGCTGTTAAGGTTGCTCGACGGCGGAAAGGATCGGGTAATCGAGACAGACGCCCTGCGTGGTCTCTACGCCTGCCCGCGGTCCAGGGTCTCCCGGAAGAGTCGAAGGAAGTTGCCGCCCCAGATCTTCCGGATTTCGTTCTCTGAGAGACCACGACTGAGCATGGCGCGGGTGAGGCGCACAAGCTTTGAGACGTCTCCAAAAACAGGTGTGCGCGAACCCATGCCGTCGTAATCGGAACCGATGGCGACGTGGTCGATACCGACCAGGTCGGCCACGTAACAGATGTGGTCGACCATTCGGTCCACGGAAGAATTCTCCGGATCGATAAAGCCTGGCAGAAAGGCGATGCCCATCACCCCACCGGAGGCGGCCAGCGCCCTGAGTTGATCGTCGGTGAGGCAGCGCCAGTGGTTGCAGACGGAAAAAACCGCGGTGTGGGTCATCGTTACCGGGAGGGAAGACAGTTCCAGAACCTGGTAGAAAGCTTTGTCATTAATATGGGCCAGGTCGGTGATGATGCCCAGCCGGTTACTTTCCTCGAGCACGGCCTTGCCGAAGTCCGTCAGACCGATGGCGTTCCTGCGTTCACGTTCACGGTCGTCCGGCGTGCATGGGCCGAAAGGACTCTTGCTGCCCTGAAGGTAGGCCCCGGCGTCCCCGCCTTCGCCGTGGGTGATCCCCACGCAGCGTACGCCCAGGCGGTAGTAGAGACGAAGAATATCCATCTCCCCTTCCAGCCAACGTCCCGCGCCTTCGATTGTAAGCAGGATGCCGATTTTGCCGGATGCTCTCGCACGTTCAACGTCCTGTGGCGAGAACACCAGCATCAGGTCCTCGGGATACCGCTCCACCGAGGCCAGGGTCTGTTCCAGGGTTACACGAACGTTTGCCGTCGGACCGTTGCCGACCACGAAAAAGCCGGCATCGAATCCGCCTTCCCTCATCCGGGGAATGTCCATGTGATACGCGGGATCCCGTTTTTTCAGGTCCATCGGGCGCTCGCCGCGGTGCACGCGCTCCACGGGCGTGTCGTTGTGGCCGTCGACGATTAGGCAGCGGTCGTGGACTGCCTGCGCTTCTTCAAGGGTAATGTCCGGCATGGGAATTGTCCTCTGCTTGGGGTTGACGGTGTGCGCTTTCGGGTCGGTATGATGCGCTCTCAGGCCGGTCTACGGCGGGTCGACCGGTACTTTCTGGTTCTTGCGGACCAGGGGATCGTATGTAAATCCGTCGGACCGTTTTTCGAACTCGGCGCGTACCTTTTTCATGTTCTCCGGGCTCCGGCAGAGGTCGACCGCGGTTCCGGCGAAAACCTTGGCGGTCTGCCGGATCGAGCGCTCGGCGAAAGGCAGCGCGGCCTGCGCGGCCATGTCCCGGTGATGGCCAGGCGTTCCCTTTGCATAACAGACCATCTGGAAGCGTCCCAGAGGGGCCAGCCAGGAAACGTTGTCTTCGTCGGTGGAGCCCCGGCCCTGGGAACCGCTGCCCTTGGCTATCTTCGTGTTGAACCCCTTTTTGTAGCCGAGGGCTTCGGCGCGCTTCGTGTCGGCTTCCGTCGGTTCGGGCGGCCCGAAGAGTTTCAGGTTTTTTCGAACAATCTCACACATTGACTTGTTGGGCAGACGCGGGTACACGGCAGTGATACGCGACCATTTCATCTTCGTGTCCGTGGCTTTGGCGGCGCCCCGGGCGCAGGCGGTGAGGCGTTCACGCACTTCGTCTACCTGCGCGCGGTCCTTGCCCCGTACGAAGTACCAGATCTTGGCATAGGCCGGCACCACGTTGGGGGCATCGCCTCCATTGCGAATGACGGAATGAATCCTGACGTTTTCGGGAACATGCTCCCGGAGGTAGTTGGCGGCAATATCCGTGAGCATCACCCCGTCCAGGGCGCTGCGGCCCCGGTGAGCCCACGCGCCGTGGGCGGTGCGGCCGAAGAACTCGTAAACGAGGGAGTCCAGCGACGATCCGCCAAAATTGTTGACGCCGGAAGAATTCCCCGGATGCCAGGCGAGGCAGGCGTCCAGGTCCCGAAACCCGCCGTCGCGAGCCATATACACTTTGCCGGCCAGGGTTTCCTCGGCCGGACAGCCGTAGTAGACGATTGTGCCCGATGTTCCGGTTGATTCGAGGATTTTTGCAGCGGCGACCGCACCCACGGCCGGGGCAACGCCCAGCAGGTTGTGGCCTCAGCCATGCCCCCAGTCACCTTCCTCGGGACCGCAGTTCGGCAGCGCGTCGTATTCCCCCAGCATCCCGACCGCCGGTTCTCCGTTGCCCCGGGTCGCGCGAAATGCCGTGGGGATTTTCTTGAAAGAGAATTCGACTTCGAAGCCGTGCGAAGCCAGGTAGTCCGCGACCGCTCCCGAGGATTCGACCTCCCGGAAGGGCCGTTCCGCCCAGGCGTGCACCCGCCTGGAAAGGTTCCTGGCGCGTTTCGACTCGTCCGCTACGGTGCGATCGATGAAGTCCTTTTTATCTTGCGAGGTCATGACATATCCCTTCTGTAAAAAACGCCGGCCCACGGTTAATGGAATTGCCGCGTTGGATCGTCAACGGTTCCGGATCGATCTTCGCCCCGAGTTTTCGAGCGACAAGTCTATGGTTTGACGATGGCATCAACGACCGCGTCGCCCACCTCCGGAGTCGCAGCTTCCCCGCCCAGGTCCGCCGGATGGTTTGCCGGATGGACAAGCGTTCGATCGACGGCGCGGTCAATTGTCTGTGAGGCGGCGGCGGCTTCCGGATCGTTATGGCGGCTGCCCAGCCAGGACAGCATCATCCCCGCGGAGAGGATCTGGGCTATGGGGTTGGCGATGCCCTTCCCGGCTATATCGGGGGCGGTACCGTGGGAAGGCTGGAAGACGCCGTAACGATCGCTGACGTCGGCCGAGGGCGCCATACCCATCCCGCCGATAGTAGCTGCGGCCAGGTCCGAAATGATGTCCCCGAACATATTTTCTGCAACGACAACGTCGTACCACGCGGGGTTGCGTAACTGGTACACGGTGAAGGCGTCCACGTAGGCATAATCCCGCTCGACGTCGGGATAGGATTCTGCCACCTCGTCGTAGATCTGCCTGAAAAAGGCCATGCTTTTCAGAATGTTGGCCTTGTCCACCGAGGTGACGCGGCTTTTCCCGTCGGCGGGCGCCCCCTCCCGTTGTTTTGCGATTTCAAAGGCGTACCGTACAATCCGCTCGGTACCGGCCCGGGTGATAACCATGTTGTCCACGGCGAGGCTGTCGCCGAGAAGAACCCCGGCGCCCCTGGAGGCGTAAAGGCCTTCGGTATTCTCGCGCATAATGACGTAGTCGAGCGGCGGATTCCCCTCCAGAAGCGGAGGCACGCCACGATATTTCTTGATGGGCCGGATCCCGGCGTAAAGGTCGAGTTCGAAGCGCAATGTCAGCTGCGGTGCGATTTCCGTGCCATCCGGAAACCGTATATCCGGGTCGCCCGCGGAACCGAAAAGGACGGCATCGGACTGTTTGCAGGCGTTGAGCGTGGGCTCGGGCAGGTCATTGCCGGTTTCGGCGTAACACCTGGCGCCCACCGGGTACTCAGAAAAGGTGAATCGGAGATCGGGATGCGGCTCCTCGAGCGCGAGAAGTACTTTGAGCGCTTCCGCGACTACTTCCGGGCCGACGCCGTCTCCAGGGAGTACGGCAATGTTGTACGTTGGCATGCACGTCCTTTCAAGGGATGTTGCACTTCGAAATCGGCGAAACGCGGGCGCTTCGACAAGCTCAGTGCGAGCAACGCAGGCAATGACGGCGTATCGTCAGCGGCGGCGCCGGGAACGCTGGCGATCATGGATGCCGATTCGGAATCCGCCCTCGGATCCCACGCCGCGTTCCAGCATATCCGGTTCGACGTCGAATCCCGCGCCGGGCGTTTCGGGTACGATCAGTCTGCCGTCTTGCATCCGCCACCCGTCCAGGACGATGCCGGGCATATCGGCGGGCGCCGCTTCCAGGAGGCTGAAGTTGGGAATGGAGGCGGCGAAGTGGGCGTGTGCGTAGCGTTCGATGATACTCCCCCAGCAATGGGGCGCACACTTCGCGCCCCAGGGTTGGATACGGTCTGCGGTGGCTTTCCACCAGGTCAGACCCTTGAAGCGAAAGTCGTGCTGCACGATGTCTATCCATCCCTCTTCGACCATATCGAAGAAGTGGGGTGGAGGCGGCCCGGATTCACCGTCGGCCACGAGCGTGTTGCAGCCTCTCCGGACGATCGCTTCTTTAAAAGCCTGGTTGAACGCCCGATCTTCAGGAAACGGCTCCTCAAACCAATAGACGCCCACGTCCCGGCAGCGATCGAGTATGTCCAAAGCGATATTGAGCGTGGTTCCGTTGTTGGCGTCAACGAGGATTTTCCCGTCCCGTCCCGCGGCTTCGCGAACCGCGTGGATCACCAGCACGTCCCTGTCCGTTCCTTCCCGGACAGGCATCCAGCGCGCGCCGCGGCCGATTTTGATTTTGAAATTGCGATAGCCGTGTTTGTGACCGGTCCGGACCTCTTCGTGAAATATATGCTGCGCCTGATCGTCGGTAGTACCCAGATCGTCGATGTAGATGGAGCCGTCATAAAGTTCCACTTCGCGGGAACCACGCGCTCCCAGGAGTTTATAAAGAGGCACCCCTTCACATCTGGCGGCCAGATCCCACAGGGGCAGATCAATGGCTGCGCCGGCCCCTTTCGACCCCCGGGGAAGTTCGAAGAGGTCCGCGGGTCCCATTCCTAGCAGCGTTTCCGCGCGCTCCTTGTCGAGGGTCGACCAGCCGATGCCGACAGCGCCACCCTCGGTGCAGATGCGCACGACCGGGTCCGTAACGACCTGGCCATGGGTGCCGATGCGGGCGTTTGATCCGATGATACGCGGACGCCTTCCGCGGACGATAACCTTTTCGATCTTGACGATGGGATCGGAGAAAGTACAGGGCATAAAGGGAATCCGGGACCCGTGTTGGATGCACGATCAAGTAAAGTAAGCCAAAAATCGACAGTTGGAAATTAAAAAAGCCGTGTGGCGCGGTGTCCGGTTTTTTTGCCTGTGAAATAGGTCTTGACGGGCGGTACAAGATGTAGTATTTTTCAGGCATCGCAACGGATTCTTCCCCAATTTGTTGCGTCTTCCGCGTCTCCCCTACCTTCCCCCTTTCTGTTTATACTCCCTATTCCGGACCGATAGCGAACGTCCGTACCGTCCGGGTGACGACCCGGCGGATCGGACCGGTTGCCGTTCCTTCGCTACCGGTGTGCCGTTTTCGATTCGTCCCGTGCATCTGTATTGACAGGCCGGATGTTCGTGTTCTTCAGGAGGCGTTGCCTTGCATCTTTCCCGACTGACGGTATTGGGCTTCAAATCCTTCGTACAACAACTGGATCTTTCGCTTCAGAAGGGCATTACCTGCGTGGTGGGACCCAACGGCTGTGGCAAATCCAACGTCGTGGACGCGCTGCGCTGGGCGCTGGGCGAGCAGCGGGTCAGGTCGCTGCGCAGCAACGATATGGAAGATGTGATTTTTTCAGGCACGCGAAACCGGAAGCCGCTCGGGATGGCCGAGGTGTCGATCACCATTGCCAATGAAGAACGGATTCTGCCGGTCGACTATACCGAAGTGACCGTTACCCGCCGTCTGTTTCGATCCGGAGACAGCGACTACCTGCTGAACAGGGTCCCCTGCCGGTTGAAGGATATTCAGAATCTGCTGATGGATACCGGCCTGGGTGCACACGCGTATTCCGTAATTGAGCAGGGGATGATGGATGAAATCATCAGCGACAAACCCGAAGAAAGGCGGCGGCTGTTCGAAAAGGCCGCCGGCGTCACCCGGTATAAGGTACAACGGCGGGCGGCGTGGAACCGTCTGGAGTCTGTGCAGCGGGATCTGGTGACCGTAGACGCTGTTATGGGTCAAATCGAGCGCCAGGTGAACACGCTCGCCCGGCAGGAGCGGAAGGCGCGGCTCTACAGACAGCTATCAGATCAGATGAAGGACCTCGAGGTACGGCTCGGTCGCTACCGGTTCTTTTATATGTCCGAAAGATCCCGTCCGGTTGCGGATGAGATGGCCTTTCTCAAAGAGGACGTGGAGGTGGCCTCAGGAGATATCGCCCGCGTGGAGGCCCGGCTCGAGGAGGTTCGAACGGAACTGGCTGAACGGGATCATGCACTGGCGGAAGCCAACGCGGAAGTGAGCAGCCAGAGTAAACTGGTACACTTGAAGCAGACAGATATTGCGGTAGCGCAGGAGAAAATCCGATCGATCGACGCCTTCCTGAAGCATGCGGACCGGCGACAGGAGGAACTCGCCGGGCGGCGGGATGCGGCAAGGGAGGAAGCGGCGGCGACGGCGCGGCGCGGGACCCAGGCACAAGAGGCATTGCAACGCGCGGAAGGCGCATTGGATAAGGAGCGTACCGCACTGGAAGCGACGAACCGGGCGCTCGACGCACGGCGAACCCGCGCCGACGAACACCAGTCTCAACTGATAAGCGCCCTGGGTGAAATCAATGAAGGGAACGGCCGGCTGGAAGGCGGACGGGCCAGGCTGGAGGGAATTGCGCATCGCCAGGCCCGCCTCGAAGCCGATGCCAGGCAGGTGGCTCTCCGCAAACAGGAGGCCGATGCTGCCGGAGGGGAGGCCGCGCGGCAGGTTGAAAGTCTGAGTCGGGATGCGTCCGAACACAGCAGGTTGCGGGAGGCGCACGCGGCGGAACATGGCCGCCTGCAGGCCGAACTGGAAGGGATGATGGAAAGGCGTAGCCGGCTGCTGGCGCAACTGGAGGCCGATGGAGCGCGGGTCGGCCTTCTGAAGAAGCTTCGGGAAGGATTCGAAGGGTATTCGAGCGGCGTACGCGCGCTGGCGGTCGATTCACCCTTTGTGGATAAGGTGCGCGGCGTGGTTGCGGACCGGATTGAAGTGGACGTGCGGTACGCAAGCGCCATTGAAGCGGCCCTCGGACGCGCGCTGGAATGTCTGCTGGTGGACGAACCCGCCGTCGCGGTGACGGCTATGGACTACCTGCGATCGGGCGACCGGGGATCGGCGGCGTTTCTCCCGCTGGATTCCCCTTCCAACGGCAACGGCGTCTCCTGGACGCCGCCCGATGGCGAAGGCGTGGCGGGTAGGGCGTCGGATCTCTTGCGCGGCGAGGAATCTCCGGTTCACGCACTGCTTCACCGCACGCTAGTGGTCGACAACGCCGACAACGCGATTGCGCTGCTGGAAAAAATGCGGCCTCTGGGCGTGGATCTGGTTACCGAGACGGGCGAACTGTTCTCGGCCGACGGCACGATATACGGCGGAGAGAAGACCGACGGCGGCACCGGACTGATCGGACGCAGACAGGAGATCGAAACGCTGGAAGCGAATCTGAGCGCGGCCGGCGCCGAACTGGAAGCGCTGGATGCGGCAATCGAGGACGCCGCCGCGTCGCTCGTCGAATTGCAGACCCGGATCGACAAAAAGGACCGTATTCTGGCGGACCTGAACAGTCGTTTGGCCGAACATCGGCGGGATCTTCAGATCGCGCAGGCCGAAGAACAGCGACAGTTGAGGGTCGAAGTGGAATTACGCGATGAAATTACAGCGTTGATGACCGACGAGACCGAACTGAGAGAATCGATCGCTTCCGAGGAAGCGGAATTGAACGTACTTAACGAACGACGCGAGCAACTGATGGCCGCCGCCCGCGACGTGGACATGGCGCTGCGGGAGCGGGAACAGCAGCGGGGAGCGGAGCAGGACACGGTTTCGAAACGGCAGATCGAGATCGCTTCATTGAAAGCCAGCGTGGACCGGCACGGAGACGAAGCGCAGAGATGGGCTCGGGACCGGGCCGACACGGAGCGGGAAATGAAACGACTGGCCGCCGAGTGCGAGGAACGGCAGAAAGAAAAGATCGACCTTGAGAAGTCCGCTCAGGCTGCCGCGAAGGAACTGGAGAAACTGCATCGCAGGCAGGACGAACTGGAGGCAACGCGGGACAGGCAGGCGGAGCGCCAGCAGGCGTTGTTGACGGATATCCGGCAGTTGGAAGAGGAAGCGCGGGACAAGAACCGGCGCGCGAATCAGAACCGGGATCGATTGGGCGAGTTGCAGGGTGAGATGGCGGAGTTGAAAACGGGAGCCGAAACGTTACGGGATCGAATTCTGCGCGAATACGAGGTGGATGTCAGAGAGACGGGCGCATTGGACGATCCGGAATTCAATGAAGACGTGGCTGAAAAGCGCGCAGACGAGCTTCGCGATCGGCTCCGGCGGATGGGTTCAGTAAACCTGGCCGCCGTGGAAGAGTATGAGGACCAGAAACACCAATACGAGTTTATGGCCAAACACAGGAGCGATCTGTCGGAGGCGGCGGAAACCCTCCAGCGAACCATATCCCGGATCGACCGGACCGCCCGCGGCCGTTTTATGGTTACCTTCGATCAGATCAGGGAGAATTTCCGGAAGACGTTCGAGGCGTTTTTCGAAGGTGGCCAGGCGGATCTCCTGATGCCAGCGGATCAGGACCCGCTGGAGGCGCCGCTGGAGATTATCGCACGGCCGCGGGGCAAACAGCTGCGGCATATCAACCTGCTTTCCGGCGGAGAACGTGCGCTGACCGCGATTGCACTGCTATTCGCGATTTACCTCGCCAAGCCGAGCCCGTTCTGTATTCTTGACGAAGTCGATGCCCCTCTGGACGATGCCAACGTCGCCCGTTTCGTGCGGGTGCTCAAACGGTTCGCGGCTGACACCCAGTTTATCGTGGTTACCCACAACAAGGTCACGATGGCTGCGGCGGACTGCCTGCACGGTATTACAATGGAAGAGCCGGGGGTGTCCAGGCTGGTATCGGTCAGGCTTGATTACGAAGCACACGGCGGTAACGGACAGGCGGAGGCGATGGCGGAAACCACGGCCGCGGATGATTGAACGCGGCGGCAGGAATTCGCGCACAGGGGCTCGAAATTTGCCGCAGTAGCAACCCGATAAAAAGGAAAAGGATCGGCCGCGTAAAAGCTGCCGATCCTTTTTTAAATCGTGATCGCCCCGTCGATGGCGTCCGTCGCCGTAAGCCTGACATCGGGGTTGACGCAAGCGGGTTATATTTAAACGGATCCCAGGCTTTTCAGGATCTTCGCGACAACGGCATCCGTATCGCGCACTCCGGACAGCCGCTCGACGATGATTCCCTGCGGATCCACAAGGAAATATGCGGGTATGGCCCGCACGTTGTAGGCGCTGGTCGCGCCGGAACCCCAGACCCCCGAGCGCACGTGGACACCTTTGATCCCATGTTTATCGATGGCCTTGCGCCACGCGGCGTCGCTCGAATCCAGTGAAAGGTTGACGAAGACCACCGGTAAATCGGTGGTCTTCTTCTTTAATTCCCGGATGTACGGCAGATTGCCGATGCAGGGCCCGCACCAACTCGCCCAGAAATCCAGCAACACGACCTTGCCCCTGAACTGGCTGAGGGATACCTGCTGCCCTCCCTGGTCCGACAGCGTAAAGTCGGGCGCGGGACGGCCCGGCCGCAGCGCCATGGCCCTGTCCAGGGCCGCCTTGACAGCCGTGTCGTATTCGGGATACGGATTCGACGCCTGGAAATCCAGCCACTTGCGGCGGACCTGCGCAAAGCCTTCACCGCCATAATCAAAACCTCGAATCAGTTCTCCGGCGAGGAACCAGTAGAGCACTCTCCCCTTCAGTCTTTCACTAGCCAGATCGAACCGCCTGGTCTGCGAGGAATAAATCGTTCGTCTTTTTATTTCATAAATCGAATCGAGCGTTGCCTGCACCGGCTGCGTCAGTCCCAGGCCGGCGAGGTCCAGCTTGTCCGACAAACTGAGCGGCCGACGGTTTTCGTACAGTGAGTCCAGTTGCGCACCGATCTCAGGCGATACATCCAGCCCCGACAGATCCACCATTTCGGCCAACCTCTGTTTCTTATGGATCGACCGCAACTGTTCACTGACCTCCGCGCCGTCTTCTTTGGGCAGCCGGAAAACCAGCGCACCGCCAGTCGTATCGATTTCGGGTTTTTTCAGCTTGCTTGAAGTAGAGATCCTGTACGATCTGCCACTCTTTTCGAAGAAAGAGTCGAGCTGTGCCCGGGCCGTTTCCGGTACACCCAATTTCGACAGATCGATCACGTCGGATAGCGTGGACTTCCTCCTGTTGTCATACATCGAGTCCAGCCTGGCCTCGACCGATTGGGACAGCTCCAACCCGGACAGGTCGATCATTTTGGACAGCTTCGGGTGCCCCCCGTACCGCGCATAGAGAGAGTCGAGGCGGGCGAGCGTATCATCAGGTAGATCCAGGCTTGTCAGATCGTACAGGTCGGACAGCGTGGTCGACCCGGGCATCTTCATCATTTCCAAATCCAGTGTCCGAACAAGGTAGGTTGGATACGGATCCACACCGATCGCCTTCTCGTCCACCAGCGGGACCTGTTTGAGAAAGTCGTAAAATTCAGGTGGTATATTTCGGTTCTCACGGCCCGTGGCGAATCGGTAATTGGTAGGGTATGAAATCATCAAGAATGCGTACGTGTAGTTGAAAAAACGTTTCGCATACTCGATGAATTTCGGCGAGAACGCATATCTCGTGCGCCGCCTGTCCAGATATTTCAACTGATCCGCGCGCCACCCGTCCACCATGCGAGTAAAATCATCCGCCTCCATTTCCCGGGAGTCCCTGATTTTCCCCTGGAACGCCTGAAATCGTGGGAACCACTCAGCGATGAACCGGCTGTTGTCCGCGTTTTGACCACTGAACCGGAGGGAGGTGTAGAGATGACCGGGATGGACAGAAATATGTAGGCTGTCTCCGGGTTCGACGTAGAAAATCAGCGGACTGGGTTTCAAGAGGAACGCCACCGCCTGCCGCACCGGCTTCCACGGGACGCCCCTGCCCTTGTAGCTTCCCCGTACGAGGGTACCGCGTACGACGGGAATCTCGAGGGTGAAGCGGTTCCGGCTGTCCAGAACCACGCGCTGCTCGGAATTTCTTCCCAGCGCCGACGGAGGGTCGTAACTGAACGTGATCTCCCGCGAGGTCGGATTCCTGACTTCGCCGGTGATGATCGCCACCGATGGCTCGCCGCTTTCTGAAGCAAAACAGACGGTCGACATAACGAGTATGGCAACCAGGACACTACCGCATATGTTTTTCATAAAGAGATTCCTCCCTAAGTTCACGTTCCGCTTCACAGGCAACTCAAAAACCATCCGAACCCTGAGTCACGGCTTGCCCCGGACGGATGTCACAAATCTCAAGCACTTGCAATAGGCACGACGCCCGAGCGTCGCTTTTATGAGATATCGCCTTTCTCGTCCGGTCATTGCAATAATTGAGCGCCAATGGACAAGATCAATCAACCTATGTGCTCAAGTGTGAAATTGACCAATGGTTCTTCTGTTCCCTCATACTCGAATAGTTCCTCCGCCTTCGGTGAGATATCCGGCAGTGTGCCGCGAGTTTCATCGCCCGCTTGAGGCATAGCCGCATAATACATCATTGCAGAAACGCCAAACCTTATCCCGGTCACGGGAAGTAAACCAGTCAAAGCATCGCCGGTGCTTTGCCTTCTCCCGCCCGTCTCTTCACCTATAAGCTGACCCAGTCCGCAATCCTTCACAACAGCGGCAAACTCGGCTGCCGCCGAAAAGGTACGCGGACCAATCAGCACATAGAGATCACCGTTAAACAGGTCCCCTCGCCGCTTGGGTATTACCAAGTCATCCGACTCCGAGATAATCAATCCGGTCAAGTCGCTATAACGGGCGTAGTGTGAATGTTGCTCGAACAGTAGGTCCGACAGTTTAATATCAACGCGAGACCACATCTTAAACGGCTGCTGTGTAAGAAACTCAAGCAGAAAAACGACAAGATCTGGATTTCCACCACCATTCTGGCGCACGTCTATTATGAGGCGGTGGGTTTTCTTCGCCCTCAATTCACTAAATAGATCTGCTATATACGTCCTTCTATCGTCGGTATCAATGAAACTATCGCAATTGTAATAGCACGTATTTTCGTCATGATGGAAACGATGGAAGCCATCTGACTCCTCCTTTTCAGGCAAGAGGTCGTCATATTCGCTTATCGATATCAGGTCAATTCGGTATGTTGAAGTCCTCCCCTTTTCTACAAATCGCATCGTTACGGGACTTTCCGTGAACATCGCACTCCACGCTCCATAGAATCGTTGGCTATCTACGAATTGCACGAGCCGACGAGTATCCGATTCCCCGGAAATCCTGCACAACGCTGGCTGAAGAAACTCGTTGATCGGTTGATCATCTACGGATACGAGTGATTTCCCTGTCAAATCCTCCAAACGCGGAATGGCATTTTCTACTACCAAATCGTCAAAAAACCGTTTCAACCGAAACGGAAACATAAGTACATCGGGAATGGCACCATCAATGATATCACCAGCAGGCATGATCTCGGTATGACCATCCTTCAAACGGGCGGCAGCTTCAGCCAGTATACCTGACAGGTCGGCGTACGAGATATGGCCGCGCGATGCTTCTTGCCGCTGCAAGCGATTGCGAATGGATTTCTTTAGATCCAGATAGTCTTCTCCGGAAATATGACGCAACGGATAGGGGTGTACCCTCTCAAGTGTTGTAAAGAAATACTCTGCGTCGACTTGGCCATCATCGGCGGAGAAGACCAGAGGAGCGAAATCATGATCCAAATTCCCACCATTGATGACTTGATCTTGTAATGTGACAAAAAACGTATAGTTCAACCTTAGACATTTCTTCATGCCTGTCAGGACAGTAGGGCTAGGTGCACAGAAGGCCGCTATATGCCCGTCTCCCAAGGGATTGTGGCCGACAGACGCGAACCCAATTTCGCCCATCCCGCCTTCGAAAAGAAACTTCTGCTCCTCTTCTGACAGACCAAATGGCGTATCATTAAACGCTGCAAAGACAAGGTGGTTGGGCTTCGGGTCGAATAAGCCATAAACCACATAATTTCCCCTCTTTAGATCGAGACGTGGGAGACCGTCACTATCGTCCGTGCACCAAAAGGATACGCGTTGTATTGAATGACGCTCCGACCATGCCCACCAGTATTCCTTTAGAGCCTGGATCTGTTTTTCCCATCCGGCGCGGTCAAAATCAAATATGACAGAAAGTGTATCGCCTGCTGATTCCAATACGCGTTCAATTGTCAACGGGGACTGAGTTGCCGATGAAGATTCCATGATACTCGTCTCTGGCAAAGTCTATCCGAGATATTGTCAAATGTTGTGGATGGCGGCGAGCGCATCCTGATGGATTAAGCGGCGGCTTCGATGTCTCCGTCCTGAAATTCAACGCCCTGGACGACGAGTTCAATGAGTTTGTAACTGTATAATCGGTGGCAGCGATTCTGGGTTCACGTTGCAGGTGGCAATTGCGCCGTTTTCACCGGACACTATTCCGTCCTCCCCGCCGCCCAAAAGATAGCCAATCTGCTGTTTACAAGCGAACAGAAATGTCCGCCAGATGGCAAGTGCGTATCGGACATCGACTCGACCTCGAACAGCTGTCGTACTTGTGGTTCGTGTTTCTAAGCCGAGACTTTGCTTTCAGCGTCCTACAAACCCTGCCTCGCGGCGACACCACTCGTGTTTGGCAAAGCGATCTGGACAACCCAGCGATTGAAGCGAATCTCACCTTTCCACTCACACTCTGCTCAGATTTCCTTTCCGGATTCGGCCGCCGGTTCCTTCTGCCGGCGCTTCGCGCCATGCTCCGCGTACACAAAAAAAACGGCTGCCGTCAAGCAGCCGAACCAGGGTTTCCTAACTGCATGAGCGTGCGCTGTCTTAGACGGATCCGAGGCATTTCGTTATTTTTTCCAAAATCGCATCGGTATCCGTCATCAACTCGATCTGGGACAGTCGCTCCAGAATTCGCCCTTGCGGATCCACCAGAAAATAGGCCGGTATACCACGTACGTTGTAGGCCCGGGGTGTGCCGCTGTTGGAGTCGCCTGTTCGCACGTGCACCCCTTCGATCCCGTGTTTTTCGATGGCCTTCCGCCATGCGGCGTCGCTGGAATCCAGTGAAAGATTCACGAAAACCACCGGTAGTTCGGCCATTTTTTTCTTTATTTTTCTGAGATAGGGCAAGTTACCGATGCATGGCCCGCACCAGCTCGCCCAGAAATCCAGCAGCACCACCTTGCCCCTGAACTGGCTCAGCGACACGGGTTGACCGTCCAGGTCCGTCAACGTGAAATCCGGCGCCGGACGCCCCGGTTGCAGCGCCATCGCCTTGTCCAGGGCCGCCAGGACAGCCGCGTTGTATTCCGCATATGGGTTGATCGCCTTGAAATCCTGCCATTTGCGAGTCGCCAACGCAAACGCATCGCCGTCGGCCCTGAAGCCATCGATCAGCTCGTCTGCGAGAAACCAGTACAGGACCCTACCGGACAATTTCCTCTTGGCCAGATCGTACCTTTTCGCAAAGAGATAACCACGGGCGCCGCTACTATTGGCATAAATCGAGTCCAGGCGTGTCCGTGAGGCATCGGTTACATTCAAATTCGACAGATCGACCTTCTCTGATAACCTGAGCGGCTGGCGATGTACATATAGGGAGTCCAATTGAGCTTGGACCGGTGGCGAAAGACCCAGGCTCGACAGGTCAACCTTTTCGGACAATCCTGGCGTCCTTTTGAAGGAGTCTATCTGTTCACTAGCCGTCCCCTCTTTCATTGGCAGGTACAATTCGACCGCCCCACTCGTCGTATCCAGCTCAGGTTCGCTGATTTTGTTAGACGTAGTGATGCGTAAGCCACGACCAGCCTTCGCATAGAATGAGTCAATCCTTCCGTGGTCCGCCGGCGCCACGCCCATCTTCCCCAGATCGTACCTTTTGGAAAGCCTGAGCCTTGCCCGGTTTTTGTACATCGAGTCCAGCCGTGCCTGATTCGCTGGCGAGAGAACAGCCTGAGAGAAATCAACCATTTGTGACAGAAGGGGCTTTCGCCCCGTCTGTTCGTACAGAGAGTCGAGCCGGGCCAGGGTTTTCTCTGACAGACCCAACCCCGATAGATCGTACACATCGGACAACCTGAGCGGTTTGGGGTCCTTACTTAATTCCCATCCGAGTGTCCGCACCAGGAACGTGCGGTAGTTCCCTACGCCAATGGCGTCTTCATTTGCGAGAGGGATTTCCCCTAGAAAGTCATAGTACTCTGGAGGGATTTCCTTGTTTTCGTATCCGTTAACGAGTGAGAACTGTGTCGGGTAGGAAATCATAAGACGTCCCCACCCGTATTTGAAGTAAATCTTCGCATAGTCGATGAACGCAGGCGACAACGCGTATTTCTCGCGTGCTTCAGCCAGAAGTTCGGACTGGTCCCGACGCCACTCTGCTATTTTTCTGGAAAAGTCCTCCACCTTGAGATCCTTGTAGTCCAGATCCCGTTGGAACCTGCGAAATCGTGGGATCCACCCGGACATGAAGCGGCTGTTGTCAGCATTCTGGCCGCTGAACCGCAGGGAGGAGGAGAAATAGCCTGGTTCGATGACAACGTGCAGGCTGTCTCCGGGTTCAATGAAAAGGGTTATGGGACCGGGAGGTCCAAGGGCGTAGAATACGATCCACCCCAACCATTTCCAAGTCGGTCTTCTGGTTGGATAACGGCAGACAACATAGTTCGCACTTGAAAGAGGTATGGTGATTGCAAAGCAATTTTGGCTATCGAGGACCACGCGCTGCTCGGAGCTTCTTCCCAGAGCGAGAGGAGACTGGAAGTTGAACGTGATTTCCCGCGAGGTCGGATCCCTTACTTCGCCGGTGATAGTCGCGACTGACGGCTCGCCGCTTTCCGCGGCAAAGCCGGCAGCTGACACGGTGAGTATGGCAGCCAGAATGAGAAAACACGTGCTCTTCATAAAACGATCCCTCTGTTCGGGTTCCGTTTCACAGCGAACTCGAAAACATCATATCCCGTGAGGCGCACGTTGCCGCGTGCGGATGTCACACGTCTCACGCGCGCTCAACAGATACCACGCCCTGGCGCCGCTCTTGTTCTCAACTCACGGGGCCAGTGACAATTGCAGCGTGTTGGACGGACACTATTCCGTCCTCCGCGACGCCCAAAGATAGCTATATTGCTGTTCAGAAGCGAACAGAAATGTCCGCCCGACGGTACATCGGGCCGAAGGTCCCGGCGACAGTCATTGAAATGACCGGGAATCATTCGGTCTTCCTGGGGTTCTCGAAGATAGCCAGCTCGTTGTTCAGAAGGGCGTAGATATGATCGCCCTCCAATATAAACTTGTCTCGGCCACGTGGAGTGTCTTGCGAAGTGTAGTCGAACATGCGCGCGTTTAGCCGATACCTGAACCGATCAGACAGCGACAGCCCGAGCGTCTCCTTCCGCGCATAGGCGCCGTAAATGGTCCTGGCGTACGTCTGGACCGCGTTTCCTCGCAGGGCGTATGCGGAATCCCCATCGATCATCATCAACCGCGGCAGACGGGTCCACGGGAGATAATCGACCTCAAGTGGCTTTCGTGGATCGCTGATGTCCAAGATAGCGACTTCGCGGGGGAGGTGTCTCTCAACATAAGCCCGGCCTTCGGTCAAGGTAAGCGGTCCCAGACTGGGAGGTGCGACGAGCGCGAGCACTTGAATTCCGCGGGATTGCATCATGCGTTCGAGCACCCGCGCAAACCTGGGACCCGCTTTTGCCTGTATCCTCTCGAGACGCTCGGGTAGCTCTCCTGATGCCATCTGTTGTTGGAATTCCTCAATCATGGTCTCGTATCGGACGGAACGACCGAATCGATGAAGCGTTGTCCGGCTCAATATTTCGGGGCGCCCGGAATCTGCAAGATCCAGAATCAGAAAATCGTGTCCAAGCGTCATAAACGCACGTGAACCTGAAAATCGCATTGCCCATTCGTTGTTCCAGGCATGTTTCTCCGCCTCTTCGACCCGCATTACATGAACTTGCTTCGGCCGGCCACCTTCTCGTATATCGAAACTATGCATCTCCAGGAACTCTTCCCGGATAATACCCGCGTACAGATGATTCTCCCATATCGCCCACCCTACGAGCCGGGGAATGCGCCGCAGCCACGGGGTTGCACCTTTCTCAACCGGATACAACAGGCGCTTCGCCTCCAACCGAGGACGGTCTGGCCGGCTGAGGTCAAATGTTACAACGCCCACGCTGTCGCGGAATTCGCCCCAGACGTAGGCGCGGGACCCGGATAACGCCAATCGTTCGAGACGCCAACCTTTCCCTCTGGCCTGGCCGAGTTCGATTGGCGCCGACGCATCCGACACGTCCACCACGCTCAGGTCCCGCTCGAGCAGCACTACCGCAAGTCCATCCTTCAATGCCAGGTCCATCATCTTTGTCTTGTAAGACACGCGCCCTACAGGCGCGAAATGGGGATGACGGTGCGGAGATCCGAAGTGATCCACTCCGATGGCGACAACTGCGCAGATCAGCGCGATCCCTCCAAACACCCACTGGAAACGCCGACTTAAGTGTTCTTTGAATACACGACAGGCCAACACCAGAATGCCCCCTGTCACCAGTACGGCTACCGCCCCCCTGGTCAACAAAAGAGGTACGTCGAACGCCTTTCGAAGGATTCCGGCGTGGTCGTGCACGCCAATGGAGAAAAGGAGCCTGAAATAGAATGCGACGATTGGCGGCCCCCAGTTCCACGCGATCATTATAACTACGTATGCTATCCATCCGGCGAACAGACACGTCACCACCGTCTTGAGCGGATGGTTGGTAAGCGTCGAGACCAGCACGGACATACCATAGGGAATCAAGCTGACCAGAAACCATAAGAATACGGTTCGTCCATATCCAACGTCAGCCAGAATCTCATCAGGCTGCCAATTTGGCCACAAGATCAGAGACCGAGGAGGGAAGAAACCCAATTCATCAACGAAATTTCCATCTATTGCCATATCAATAAATACGCCCGCCCAGAAAGAGGCCAGTACCACCAGGAGTCCGACAGCGCCAACGATGAACTTTGTCACCAGAATCTTCCAGGAAGCAATGGGCCTGCACAAGAGAAAGGGCAGGGTCATCCGGCTGCGCTCCCGAGCGATCGCATCCATCCCCATCAGCACCGCGCCAAAGAGACCTACCGAGTGACTGACGACATTGACATCTGCAGGGGCGAATTCCCATTGGGAGAAAACCAGCCCGACAATCATCGCCAACCCCGCGCATGCGACGACTTTGTAGGCGGCCTCCCGTCCTTCCTTCCAGAGCAGAGCCAGAGTCGGGTTCATGGATGTCCTCCTGAGTCCGGTCGTACGTGGGCGACGAATGCTTCTTCCAGGCCTACGTCCAGCACATCCAGGATACGCCCGCCCTGCGCCCGGATGCGCGCGGCCTGTGCCTCGCCGTACCCCACCACCGTCAACATCCGCCGCGGACCCTCTCCCTGCACCTGGCGCAGGCCCTCGATATCCGGCAGTTCATCCGCACCATCCGGCATGCGCACCACCATGCGCTTGACCGACCCCTTCACCTCGTCCACCGTGCCGTCGGCCACCAGGCGGCCGTTGTCGATAATGGCCACGCGGTCGGCCACGCGCTCCACTTCGTGTACCAGGTGCGAGGACAGGAAGACCGTGCGGCCCTCCTCCTGGATGAGCCCTATAATGCTCTCGAGAAAGTCTCTCCGCACCACCACGTCCAGCCCCGAAGCCGGCTCGTCCAGGATCAGCAGCCGCGGCTCGTGGCCCAGCGCGAGGGCGAGGGCCAGTTGGGCGTTCATCCCTCGGGACAGGTGCTTCACCTTCTGTTCCGGATCCAGGCCGAACCCCTCGATGAGTTCGTCCACCTTTTCCTGGTTCCACGTGTCGTAGAACTGACCAGTGAACCAGATGAGTTCACGCACCCTCATCCACCCGTACATCACGCGATTCTCCGCCACGTATCCCACCTGCCGCCGAAGCGCCAGGGAATCCGTCACAGGATCCAGCCCAAGGACCTCGGCCGTCCCTTCCGTGGGCTGCAAAAGGTTCATGAGTATCTGAATCGTCGTGGTCTTGCCCGCGCCGTTGCGGCCGAGAAAACCGCACACCGTACCCGCGGGGACCTCCAGCCGTAGATCGTCCACGGCCGTGAGTCTGCCGAATCGATGGGTCAACCCTTCAATTGCGATCGCTGTTCCGTTCATATCCACTCCTTGCTCCCGGTCAATCTTTGTTCCGAAACCGGTCGAGGCGTTCCCGGATGACCTTCTCCATTTCCTCCGGGGACAGTTCCAGTTCGATGCCCTGCACCAGCGCCCTGTCCAGCAATTCCCTCACGATCTTCAACTTTTCCTCGCGTGAAATGGTTACGTCCCGCTCCGCGACGTACGTGCCCATCCCCCGCTTCTTGTAGATGAAGCCCTCGCGTTCCAGTTCCAGATAGGCGCGCGCCACGGTATTCGGGTTGATCAGGTACTGGCCGGCGAGTTCCCGGACCGAGGGCAACTCTTCGTGCGCCTTCAGCACCCCCCGTGCCATCTGGTACCTGATCTGCTCCATCATCTGCAGGTAGATGGGTACACCGTTGGCCGAATCAATGCGCAAGGTCAACATGGCAATGTTCCGATTTCACCCAATCCTGACAAAGTACACTATCAGGACCGGGTTTCGACGTCCCAGACCGCCGTCCGGGCGTCATTACGTTTCAAGTGAAATGCTCGGCGAGTATTGCATGGAGTATTACTGTATGAGTGAACCGATACAGTAATATACTAATTAATCCGGCATTGAAAAGCAAGTGCTTTTTCGCAACCAAGTTAAACAAAGGGCCGGTACGTGATACCGATATGTAGATAATTTATAAAAGAATCAATATGTTAGTGGAGGGGCTTCTTATTCTGGCGGGAACAAAGAAGCATTTTGGAGGGGCCGAACGATGTAGGGCACGAGGAAAATCTCGAAATTGTGGTCGAGCACAAAGAGGCGGAAGCATTGTGCAACATTTGTATTTCAACGCCTAACGCGACCTTAAGCGTTTAGAATAAGTCTCGTTGGGTCGACATTAGTTTGTCTGGGGGCTTCGATACCTCATCGACGCGAATTGCCTCAGATAGACCATCTGCTGATTCGAATATTTCCTCATCGCATCCATTGTACAATCCACAGTATTTCTCCTGCGGATTCGGATCATAGATCAACTCGATTTCCCCGTTAGTGCACATTCTCATTTCCCTGACGTCATTGAACAATATTCCCACCTCCTGCTTTGTCATAACGGGAAATCCGTAGTTTTCGTTTCTGTACTTCAACGTACGCCCTGAAGCTGTTCTTTCCCTTACGAATTCCAGGTGTCTCGCCAATCTCTCGCTAATATACCGATTGGATGATGCCACGATCTCGGTTGTTCTTTTCGCCAGTGCATCTACAAAGTTAGGGTCGATCTCATAGCCTACACTGTTTCTGCAAGAAGCCATTGCAGCCGCCATGGAAGTACCGGTCCCTAAGAATGGATCCAGGACCAGATCTTCTTTCACCGAGAACATATTTAGCAGCCTATACGCAAGTTCAAAAGGAAAAGCCGCACTTCTCTTGCGTAGATTCTCGTCATCCAGGTCCTGCTTGGCTCCCTTTAGATCAAGCCAAACGTCCGAAAACCACACATTCCTTTCTTCCCAGAAAAATCCGCTTCTCCTCCTGTGGAGTCTATCGGCTTCTCGTGCGAACTCCCGTTTTCCACCCTTTCTCAAAAGAAGAATAAACTCATGCTCCAAGGTTACGTAAGCACCAGGCGGCAACATTCCGCTGCCCATGAATTTATTCGGTGCGTTGGTCTGTTTTCTCCAGAGTATCTCGGGTAATGCCTGAAAACCAGCCGTAAGGCAATTGCACATTATTCTTGAATGACTGGGGTAGAGCTTGAAATCCCCGTTTATCTTTCTTGTGGCGTCACCCACGTTTATGCAGACGATACCCCCCGGTTTTACAACTCTGTAGACTTCATTCCAGACATTGTCGAGAAGCCGATTCATCAACTCGAATGCACGATTACCATCATTGCTCCGCAATGCTTCACCAATTTCAGGATTCTGCTTGGTAAATGCGACATCCCACATTTCAATCATCGGGTAAGGTGGTGACGTAATCACCAAATCCACCGATTCATTCTTGAGTTCCTTCATGTTTTCGGAATTCTCATAAAATACTGTATGTAATGTCTTTAGGTCGCCCATCTTGCTCCATCGTCCTCCTGAATTGTCTGCACGAAGAAGTGCCTTATCCAGTTTTTCCAAGGAATCGGGGCAATAATTACTTTCCGATCAAAATAGCATCGGCGGTTCTTCATCTGGAATCTCTATCGTAATACCGTCTTTCTTCTTATCGTAATAGACAATCGTTACCTGAATTGAATCGGCCAGGCTTGGCTTTGATTTAAAACTGATTGGTTTAATTGAAAACGGCTGGTCGCCAACAAATCCATCGATTCCTTGTGCCTCTTCATACGGATGTGCCAAGCGGTAATCACAACCCTTCAATTCCGCGAGTCTTTTCAAAATTGCTTCTTGAAACCGGAGGCCAGCAAAAGTCTTCACAAGCACCAAATCCTCGACCCATCTCATCACAAGCTCCCGGCCAATGGCCGGAAATGTTGCTTGGATATTTTCCAGCATAGACGTAATTCGATCAGTCGCCACATCAATCGCGTCGGGGTATCTCTCGAGATACCACTGGACCCACTCTTGATATGTTTTGCCTGGAAACTCCTGAATCAGATCGCTCATCTGTCCGACCACCTTCGGCCTGGTTCCCTGCGCGTTTTGATTCGCAAGATTAATTATCTGAGTGGAGTACTTTGGAAAATCCGAAACAGGGGCGTCCAAGTACTCCTGAATCTCTTCGTTTTTGAGCTTAAATCTCACGTATAACCTCGGATAATCAAGTCCTTAGTTGTCTGGCTTGCCCTACAACTACGAAATTCCATTCGATGGTGGCCAATGCCTATCTCTAATTGACAATCGTCCGGACCCATGTTGAGAATCCCCAACAGGCTTTTACTTTCACCAATTTCCGAAATATCCGTGCGATATCCCCTTGAAAATTAAACAGTTATGGATTCTCTCATCTAGTCTTCCATCTGCCAGGACAATATAGTTCGAAGCCATCCTTTGTAGTTATTTTTTCCGGTAACATACTGATTTTAAGGTTCTTTCTCCCGATCACGAATGTACCGGTGGCCACTCCGTTCAATGCTCCTGACCACCTGTGGGGGGGAAAGGCGACTACGACACGCTTTTGATACAATTCAACCACCTTCTCTACCGGGGGCACAAGGTCGCTATCGCCAGATATCAAAATTGCTGTGTCCAATTTATCTTGTTGGGAATCGACCAACATTTCGACAGCAATCGCGACATCAGTCCTCTTTTCTTCCGGGTTATCCCAATTGAACTTACAGGAAGGACAATACATCTCCTTCTGAACATAGTGTCCCCAATAGAATTCGATACCGCCTTTCGCTCGCAATGCTTCAAGATAAGTGTTTTGTCTCTTCCACTTGCCGCGGTCTCTATTGTTCTGAGACACACGGGACGTGAAATATTTCACCTCTATCAAAGTCTGCCGTCCGAGAAGCAGATTATAAGACAAAAGCCTCAAATCCAGCCAAAGAAAACGATTCTTCCATTTTGACTTTAGACCATAGTAGAGATTGAACCCATCTATATATACAATTACACGATCTTTGCAAGCTTGTTTCATGGGGAGTTTTCGCTTGACAGACTCTCGTCAGGATGTTAAATTGTCTTTGTGCTTAGCATATTGCCCCCCGGAGGATAGCATTCTCCGGCCGACGCTCCTGTCTCGCGGCAGGGGCGTTTCTTTTGTTGCCAACATCAAGCATAACATATAGTTATTTACCAGTCAAGGGATTTATCTCGGCACAGTAGGTGGGCGCCGGCTGGTGGCCTGACCGATGGATCGCTGCATTTGGGTCCGTTTTCGGCTGTACCTGTTTCGGCATGCGCGCCCGTCACTTCCTAATGACGATGAAATCGACCGATTCCCGCAGGGGAGTCGGCTTCCAATGGAGTTGGATGTCTTGTTGACTTCCGAAGAGTGGATGGTTCTGGCCCTCTCGCTGCGCGTGGGGCTGGTCTGCGTGTTATTGAGCCTGCCTCCGGCGGTGGTTTTGGGATGGGTGCTTGCCCGGTGTGAATTCAAGGCCAAGATGCTGCTGGACGGCTTGTGCCACCTGCCCCTGGTGCTGCCGCCCGTGGTGACCGGCTACGTGCTCCTCTTGCTCTTCAGCCGCAGGGGCATTCTGGGCGGTTTTCTGGAGGAGGCGCTGGGAATCCAGGTCGCCTTTACGTGGAAAGGGGCGGCGCTGGCATCGGCTGTTGTGGGGTTTCCCCTGGCGTTGCGCGCCATCCGGCTGGCCATTGAGCATGTGGACCCCCGGCTGGAACAGGCAGCCCGTACATTGGGCGCTGGCCCACTCAGGGTTTTTGTGACGGTAACAATGCGGCTGGCCGCACCCGGGCTGCTGGTTGGCGCGATGCTGGCATTCGCGAGAAGCCTGGGAGAGTTCGGCGCCACGATCACCTTCGTGTCGAATATCGCCGGGGAAACCCGAACCCTGCCCCTGGCGATCTTCACGTTTCTAAACAGGCCCGGCGGCGACGCGGCCGTAGCCCGGCTGGCGATCCTGTCCGTGATCCTGTCATTTGCGGCGCTGGTGGCCAGCGAGGCGGTGGCCCGGCGAATGAGGAGAAACTGAAGTGCTATCCATCCGCGTGAGGCGGGCGCTGCCGGGATTTACCCTTGACGTGGCGGTGGAATGTCCCTATCCGGCGACGGCGATTTTCGGTCCTTCCGGCGCGGGAAAAACCACGCTGTTGAACCTGGTGGCAGGCCTGCTGCTGCCGGACGCCGGGGAAATCCGACTTGGCGATCGCGTACTGTTTTCGTCCGAAGCGGGCGTCAATCTGCCGCCTGAACAGCGCCGCGTGGGTTACGTCTTCCAGGAAGATCTGTTGTTCCCGCATCTGACGGTGATGGAGAATCTGCGATACGGGTACGATCTTCTGTCTCCGGATTCTCGCAGATTCGAGGTGGAACCGGTTGCGGGCCTTCTGGAATTGACGGGGTTGCTGGACAGGCGTCCGACGCGGCTGTCGGGCGGCGAGCGGCAGCGGGTGGCGCTGGGGCGGGCGATTCTGGCCTCGCCGGAATTGCTCCTGATGGATGAGCCCCTGGCTTCGCTGGATCAGGAATTGAAAGATCGCATCATCCCGTACCTGCGACACATCAGGTCGGACCTGGGCATTCCGATTCTCTACGTGAGCCACTCGGTCGCGGAGATCCTGGAATTGACGGGTCAGGTGATTGTCCTGAAAGCCGGACGCGTGCTTGCGCACGGAGATTTTTTTCACGTCGCCCATCACCCCGAGGTGCTGCCGCTGGCTGAGGCGCACGGGTTCGAAAACGTGTTACCGGTGGAGGTGGTGGCGCAGGACGGGGTTCGAAAGGGCTGCCGTGTGCGTTTTGGAGATCAGGATCTTCGGGTGCCTCCCTGCAACAGACCGGTGGGAAGCCGGATTTTCATCGGTATTCGGGCAAACGACATCATCCTGAGCAGGAAACGGCCCGAAGGGTTGAGCATTCGCAACGCGATACGGGGCCGGATCCTCGACGTGACGGACGTGGATGGAAAGCAACTGGTCTACGTGGACGTGGGAAAGCGCCTCGCCGTGGAGGTCACCCTGGAGGCTGTGGAAGAGTTGGACCTTAAGGTTGGCGACCCGGTGATGTGCCTGGTGAAGGCCCACTCGATCCGGATCGGCCCGAACGTGGATTGACGGTCGGCAGGATTTGGGAAATTCATCTCCAGATCGGAAATCTAGCGTTCACTGGCTTCCTTGCCTTCGTACAGTAACCTTAGAAGGGCAAGGAAGAGCCGGTCCCGCCGGTTTCGTTCCTGATCGATGGATTCCGCCGTGTACTCGTGGAAACCGCGGCCGGTCTTCACTCCGAAGTGCCCCGCGTCAACCAGCTTCCGGACGTTTCCGGGGAGTTCGGTGTCGGATCGGATTTCGGGAACGAGGATTTCGTAAACGAGAGCCGAAACGTCCAGACCCGCAAAGTCACGAACCGACAGGGGACCGGTTGCGGCCAGGCGAAAGCCGACGCTGGCTCGAACCGCGCGGTCGATGTCCTCCGGCTCGGCGACGCCACGGTCCAGGAGGTCCCAAATTTCGCGGGACATGGCCACCTGGATGCGGTTGACCAGAAAACCCGGAATCTCCTGCTTGAGGCGCACCGGCAATTTACCGATCCGCTTCAGAAGATCGACGGCGTTCTTCACGGTTCGCTCGGTCGTGCGTTCTCCAGGCACGACCTCCACGAGTGGTACTATATGCGGGGGATTGAACCAGTGGGTAACCACGGCTCGACCGGGATTTCGAAGGTCCCGGGCGATGTCAGTCATGGGAAAAGAAGACGTGTTGCTGGCCAGAATGGTTGCCCGCGAGACGATGGTCTCGACTCTGGCGAAGAGTTCCCGCTTGACGTCGAGGTCCTCCCCGACGGCTTCCGTAACGAAGCCGGCGGTTTCAACCGCCTCTCTCTCGCTGTCTAACACGGCAATGCGTCCCAGCGTTTCCCGGGCCGAGTCGGGCGTATCCATCCCCGCCTGAATACGTTGCCGCAGGTTGGTTTCTATCCGGCGAAACAGGGATTCGCGGGCCGCAGGGGATTCGTCGTAGCAGCGGGTTGGGTGCCCTGCCGCGGCGAATGCCTGCGAGATGCCATGGCCCATGGTGCCCAGACCGATGACCGCAACTGTCCGGAGTGCCATTTCAGTCTACCATAGTGGTCGGGTCAAATTGTGCGAGCCTTGAAGTGCCCATACACAGGGATTCTGAGGTTTCGGTTTGATGTATGTGAGCAGACAGGAATGTCTGCTCCACCTTTTCAAGCTTTGGTTCGAGGTATCGCTTGAGCGCGTCAACCATCCGAGACAAAACGCCTGTACTTGCTTCCACTTCCCGATGCAGCACGGTGCCGCTGTCACCTGTGTGCGCGCAGTATCGGTTATATTGTCTTACCGCCGTCCACAACCATCACCTGTCCGGTGACGTATTCGTTTATGATCAGACTCAGAATCGCATTGGCGATATCGTGAGGTTCCGCGACACGTTTGAGGGGCGTGGCTTCACGATTTGCACGGACGAATTCGTCCCAGCCTTTCACCCAGCGGGTGTTCACCACGCCCGGGGCCACGGCGTTCGTCCGAATACGGGGCGCCTGGCTGATGGCCAGGGATTTGGTGAGAGAAATCAGCGCCGCCTTGGACGCGCAATATGCAATGGAACTGCCCTGCCCGCTGGTGCCCGCGATGGATGCCACGTTGACGATCTGTCCTCCCGTTTCGGGCATTTTGGATATGGCTGCCCTGGCGCAGTAGAACGCGCCCTTGACGTTGACGTCGAAGACCGGATCCCACGCTTCATCGGTAAGGGCCTCAAGATCGGCCAGCGGCACGAAGACGGTGGTACCCGCGTTGTTGACGAGGATGTCCAATCGACCCAGTTCCTCGGCCACGCGGTCCACCATTTCAAGAACGGCACTTTCCACCGCGACGTCTGCGCAGACGGCGATCGAATTTCGACCCAGGTCGCGAACATCGGCAACCGTGGCCTCCGCTTCGAGTCTGGACCGCGAGTAATTGACCGCCACGTCGGCCCCTTCCGAGGCGAGGAGCAGGGAGGTCGCCCTGCCAATTCCCGTGCCGCCGCCGGTCACAAGCGCGACCTTTCCGTCTAAACGGCCCATAAAGAATCCTTTCGATCAGGTTTATAAGGGTTGTGCTCAGGACTACGAGCAGGAAAACGGAATGGCGACGACGTCGCGGATGTGTGTTGCATCGGTAAGCACCATCAGCAGCCTGTCAACGCCCATGGCAATGCCGCCGGCTGGCGGCATACCGGCTTCGAGGGCCCCCAGAAACCGTTCGTCTATCGGGTAGGCCGGACGACCGCTTTGTTTTCGCTGCGCGGCTTCGTTTTCCAATCGGTCTCTCTGTTCGGCGGGATTGTTCAGCTCCGTAAACGCGTTGGCGAGTTCCACGCCCGAAACATAGAGTTCGAACCGTTCCGCGATGCCGGGGGAGTCCTGTTTCAACCTGGCAAGAGCCGCCATTTCCGCGGGATAATCCAGGAGAAAGGTGGGACGCCCCACGCCGAGGTGTTTTTCCACGCCGTCCAGAAACACTTTGAAGTACGCGATCTCAAAGGGATCGCCGGGACGGACCGACCGGTGTCCCTGTTGGCGGGCTTCGCGAATGAACTCTTCAAGATTCTCTGCAGGATCGGCGTGCACGCCGGCGTACCTGGCAAATGCCTCCTGTACGGTCAGGCGTTGCCACGGCGGGGTAAAATCGACGGATCGACCCCGGTACATGACCGTAGGCTTTCCCGTGATTTCGCACACCAGGGCGTAAATCAGGGTTTCGGCGTCGGCCATGATGGAGGTGTAGTCGGCATACGCCCTGTACCATTCAAGGAGTGTGAATTCGGGGCTGTGCATCGGGCCGGGCGTTTCCTGGCGGAAGGATTTACAGATCTGGAAGATGCGTTCGTACCCGGCGGACAGGAGGCGTTTCATCGCGTATTCAGGGGAAGTTGGCAGGTAGAGACGCTTAACGCGGCCATTGTCGCTGTACAGGGTTTCGAAGGCATCCAGATGAGGTTCCATGCCTGGGCTGTGGACGAGCAACGGCGTTTCCACTTCCAGGAAACCGGCGGTCTCGAAAAAACGTCGGACAAACGAAAGAACCCGTGCGCGCGTACGCAGGTTTCGGGGTGAGGGCCCGGATTCCGGCGGACGAAGGGCCGGCGCCAGAACGCGGTGACTTCGGACCTGAAATGTCGGAGGCCGCCAGATCCCCCGCACCTCCACGACGTCTCCCGGGCGGAGATTGTCCGATGTCTGGCCAGATGCAAGGGTCACTTCGCCGGATTCGTCAACCAGTCGCGGCCGGTCCGTTGCCTCGCCGGCTGCAATCCGGCCGGCCAATACTGCATCGCCCCCGGGCAGAAGGTCTTCGATGCGGTGGGTGCGGGCGCACCGGGCGGGATAAGCGGCGGAATCAGGCATTGGCGGATGGGGACATTCCGGACATACCCTGTATCATGTTGAGAGACATTGGCTCCAACGCAAACGATTGCGCGTAAAGCGCGCTCGACCGAACTTGTGGAGGCGGCCCGGCCGCATCGGCGATCGTACGCGCGTTATGATCGACGCACCTCTGCTACGCCCTAGCCAATTGGCGGGCGCTGAGGAATATAGGACAACCGCTTCCGGGGAGCAATAGCCATCCTGCCGGGGCCGAGGCCCCGGCGGAAAAATCCCTTGCCGCTGGTTCTTTTCCGGTCATATATTTCCTCGACAAAACACTTGCCACTTGTTCCGGAGGACCTCGCTGACATGAGACGTCGAACAACCCGGCAACCGCTCTTAATACCTTTCGCCTTTTTTTCGGCAATGGCGGTTCTCTTTCTTGGCTCTCCGGCGTCGGCCGGGTCCTTCAAGGCCGGCGGCGGGATGTTCTTCAACAATAATGAACCAGGGGGGGGCATCTCTGTCGACCTGGGCGATGAGGGGTTGGCGCTTTCGCCGTTTGTGGATTATTTCGGCAAATCCGGCTCCCGCTTTTTCGGCGGCGGGCTTAATGTCGTTGCTAAACGGGCCGGGGGCGAGCAGTCGCAACTCTATATTGGCGTGGGCGGAGGCATCGCCTCCGTCGACGTGGAAGAAAGTTCGGCCGGCATTACCGGTTCGGCGTCAAAAACACAGGCAATGGCGGATCTCGTGCTGGGTCTCGAGTTCGACCTGCACGAAAATATCGGAGGTTTCCTGCAGGTAAAATGGCTGGGGACTTTCGGCGGCGGCCGGGTGGACATTACGGGTCAGATTGAAGGAAGGACCGTTACGATTCCGGACGCGATCGACCTGGAACTCAGAAATTTCGCGACCCAGGCCGGCATCACGATCGATTTCTGGCGTTGACAGGCATTTCTTTCGGGTGACCAAAACGGTCCACGACGTCCGGCAATCGGGCTCCGGTCCCGGCGGAAGACATCCAGGGAACAATTGATCTGTTCCGTATCAAACTATCCGTTTCGTCGGGCCCGCCTTTAAAGCGAGTGGTGAATAGAAAAAGTCCATTGGATAACGACGGTTGAAGCCCGAATGTTTGGCCGGCGGTTTTTGGGTTGATTTTTGGCGGTATTTTGTCGATCATTGTTGGTGTCGAACCGTTCCTGTATCCTACCGATCCATTGGTCAATGCCGCACCAGACCCAGGGAGGCTTGAATGCACGCGTTGATCCGCGTTCTCTTAGTCATTGGCTTTACTGCAATGCTCACCACCTCGACCGCGTGGGCGCAGCATGCGCTCAAGCTGGGCGGAGGTATACACCTTGACGAAGAAACGCCGGGGATAGGACTCGCGTACGACATCAGTGCCTCGGAAGGGTTGGTTGCGTTTTCTCCATTTGTCGATTTCTTCTCCAAATCCGCCAATACGGTCTTCGGGGGCGGGTTGAACCTGATCGTGAAGCGTCCTGTGGGTGAAAAAGGCGTCTTCTTCTTCGGCGGCGGGGGTGGGTTCGGCAGTGTGAAGGACACGCAGGAATTCGATGTTGACATAGGCGAAACCACCGATTTATCGGTAGAGACAGTCGAGGCTTCAAGAACACAGGCAATGGTCAATGTGCTGATCGGCCTGGAACTTGCCGCCACCGAGAGGGCATCGGTTTTCCTGCAGGCCAAGTGGATTGGCATGTACAGCGGAGAACCCGAAGTCTACCGTCTCTCCAATGACGAGGAGGTGGCGCCTGAACTGGACGTGAAGAGTTTCGCATTTCAGGTTGGCCTGTCTATCAATATTGGCCAACCGCAAGTTGAAGAATACTAGCAAATCGATCGCGCCTGTAAGTGGGATTCAGACGTGGTCGGCCGCACGCCGCCTGGCGTCAGGTGGCGACCGTAATTTGCGAGCGGTCCGCCCCAAAGATGTCTCCGTTGGAAACGGGCAAGACTTATTTCACGCGCCGCCAACGCGCCGCAGGTAATGGAGGTATGATGAGACTTCGAATATTGGCTTTGCTGTCGGGCTTCGCCTTTCTGGCCGCCACGCCCGTCGCCGCCAGAGACTTCGCGGTGAGTGCGGGTGGGGGAACGCTGTTCAACCCGACCCGGCCGGGCGGTCACTTTTCGTTCGAGATGTCGCTGAGCGACGAGTATCCCACCCACCTCGCGCCATTCTTCGAGCTGTACAACGATTCAGGCACAAGGATTATCCCGATAGGAATCTCGCTGCTATACAAACCGCCTCTTTCTGAATACGGCGGCACGATATATTTCGGCGCCGGCGGCGGCGCGTTGCTGGTTCGCGGCCAACCCGGTCCTGGCCTTGCAACCGGTACAGACGGGATGATCACCGTGGCGGGCGGCTTATCGTTTGGCGTGGGGCCGCGCGCGGGGGTGTTTATGCAGGTGCGCTGGTTTCGATCCTTCGAAGATCAGACGGCAGAGAACGAAATTGGCATTCAGGCAGGCGTACGCTTCAATCTGAGCGGCGGTTGAGTACCGGACAACGCGCGGGTGAACATCGGTAATTCGAAAGCGCCGGAAACCCACTTCAGGGTGCCGGCGCTTTTCGTTTGAATCGCCCATAACGTCAGGATATTCATCCTCGCTGCGACGGGGAGAAATACGGCGTCTAAAGTCCTGTTTCGGCAGAATCAACCCCGGTTGCGGAGCAGATCGACCAGGAGACGCACCCCCACCCCGGTGCCGCCCTTGGGGATATGCGGCAGGTCTTTGTGCGCCCAGGCGGTGCCGGCAATGTCCAGGTGGGCCCAGGGAAAGCCCTCCACGAAGGCTTCGATGAACGCCGCGCCGGTGATGGCGCCGCCGCCGCGGCCGCCGGTGTTCTTCAGATCGGCAATATCGCTCTTCATCTCCTCGCGGTGGCCGTCCAGAATGGGAAGGCGCCATGCGATCTCCCCCGTTCTTTCACCGGCGGCGGCAATTTCGGATGCCAAGGGGTCATCGTTGGAGAAGAGGCCGCTGGCCTCGTGTCCCAGGGCAACGATGCAGGCGCCGGTAAGCGTGGCCAGATCGATGGCGGCAGAGGGTTTATAGCGGGCGGCATAGGCCACGGCGTCGGCCAGAACCAGGCGGCCCTCGGCGTCTGTGGACCGGATTTCGATGGTTTTTCCCAGCAGAGACCGGATAATGTCGCCCGGCTTGAGCGCGCGGCTGCCCGGCATGTTTTCCGAGGCGGCGACCAGGCCGACCGTGTGTACCGGTAGATTCAGCCTCGCAACGGCCTGCATGGCGCCGATCACGGCAGCGGCACCTCCCATGTCGAATTTCATATCCCACATGCCATCGGATCCCTTGATGGAAATACCGCCGGAGTCGAAAGTGATGCCTTTGCCGATAAGCACCACGGGGGCCGCCTCCGGCTCGCCGCCCTCGTGTTCGAGAATGATGAACCTGGGGGGTTCTGCGCTGCCCTGCGCCACGGACTGGATGGTGCGCATGCCTTCGCTGGCAATCCGCGCCTCGTCGAAGACCTCGCACCTCATGCCCGTTTCAAGGGCCATCGTTTCGGCGCGGTCGGCGAGTACGGCGGGCGTCATTTCGTTCCCCGGATGACTGCCCAGATCCCGGGCAAGACAGGCGGCTTCGGCAATAATTCGCCCTGCATCCGACCCTTTCCCAACGTCGGTCTGCTTGCCTGCGTCGAATTCGACCAGCGTCAGCTGTTCGAGGTCGTTGGCGTCTTCGTCTTCCCCGCTCTTGTATGGGGTGAAGCGGTAGGTGCCGAGAATGGCGCCTTCGACAACGGCCTGCGTGGCGGCGGCGACGTCCATGCCGCCCGTCCCACCCCCGTGAACCACGGTGGCCAGGTGTCCCGCGCCGAGGCTGCGCGCACGCTGCGCCGCAGCCGCGGAGACCTGCCGGACCCGGTCGAGCGTGAATTCCTCGCGTTTACCCAGACCCACAAGGAGGAGGCGCTTTGCGGAAATGCCATCCCGTGGATATAGTACGGCAATCTGTTTGAACTTGCCGGTGAAGTCACCGTCGGAGATCAGGTTCCGGATCTGGCCGTTCAGTGCCGCATCCGCGGCGCCCGTGGCGCCACCGGGTTCCGTGACACCCTCGAAGAGATTCAGCGCAATGGCTTCCGCATCCCGTTCCAGGATGTTTTCGATCGCAACAGATATGTTCACAAAACCTCCTTTAGTGTCCCGTCCCGGAAATAGATTGCCAGACCTCGGTATTGATTTCTTCCGGACGCAATGGCCTTTCCGGGTTGTTCGTGTGGCGGACTCGACGGTTGTTCGGGGCCGGTGCGGTCGCGGCGCATCCAAACCTACCACACGCCTGAATGCCCCACGATAAAGGGATTGCTCACTTTCTCACGGCCAACGGTGGTGAAGGGCCCATGTCCGGGATAGACCCTCGTCTCGTCGTTCAGAATCAGGATCTTTTCCCGTATTGATCTGAGCAGAAGGTCCACGTCGCCGCCCGGCAGGTCGGTGCGGCCGATGGAGCCGGCAAAAAGTGAGTCCCCCACAATCGCGTGCCCCGGCCACTTGAGGGTGATATTGCCGCGGGCGTGGCCCGGCGTGTGGACAATCTCGAGGGTTTCTCCACCCATTCTGACGACATCGCCCTCTTCGAGAAAACGATCGATACGCGGCGGCGGATCTGCGTCCATACCTATGGATCCGGCGATTTCGACCAGGTTTTCAACCTCGAAGCGGTCTGCGGGATGAATGGCAAAGGGGGCGCCGGTTTCACGAACCGCGGAGGACGCATGCGCAATGTGGTCGTAATGCCCATGGGTGGCTATGACTTCCACAACGCGGATGTCGTCTTCCAGGACCAGCTCAATGACGTCCGGGATGTTGTCGCCCGGATCGACGATGATACCCTCGAGGGTCTTTTCGCAGGCCAGGACGAAACAGTTTACCTGCAGCGGACCGACCACGATTGATTTGAAGATCAAGAACTACCTCTATAAAATGATTCCACTGGAGCGTTTCGTTACCCGTGCGGTAGAATCTCCTCAGTGGAGTAGACTGGCGACTGTGCCCTTCGTACGCGTATAGACAAATCGTGCTTCGGTGCTGAACGGAATTGCGTGGAAAAACCCCCCACGCGACCACCGGACGGTTGTGAGGTAGTCCGGATCGGACCGCCAAATGGATTTGCGTTTGTGCCGCCTGTCAGTGGCCGTTGACTGCTGTATTTCCTTTGTGTCTTCGTGTCTCCGTGTGAGGCCGATTTTCCGGGTTTTGCACCCCCTTTCCTTCAGGAGAGGGGGCCGGGGGGAGAGGTCCCGCCACTTATCCCTCGAGGCCTTCCTCTCCAGCGTGGATGGACGCCAGCACCCACGGATCCCGGGTCCCGACCCGGAACGCCTTTACTTTCCGACGCATCGCTTCCGCGACGTCCGCGACCTCCGGATCGTGAATTATATTGGTCGATTCTACCGGATCGGCTTCAACGTCGAACAATGCCTCTCCATCCTGGTGCAGGAATCGCTCGGTGGGCCGCTGCCCCATCATCCCGATTCCCTCCGACAGGATTGACTGCCACGTCGGAGACGCCCACAGATCGCCCGGTATCGGCGTTGTCAACTCCGGATAGAGATTACGCACGTATTTGTACTTTCGCCCCCTCAACACACGATACGGATAGTAGTTCGTCACCTCGTGGAACGAATGCGAAAAGAACGTCTCCTCCCATCCTACCGGATGCGCCTCGTCCAGAATCGGGAGCAGCGAGCGTTCCGGAAGCCCTTCCGGCCCTTCCACCCCGCACCACTCCAGAACCGTCGGTGCGATATTGCACCAGTTCACAAGCGCATCGCACCGCACGGACGCCTTGCCTGGCCGCACCAGGATTAGCGGACAACGATGTCCGGAGTCAAACGACGACCCCTTCGCACCGGGAAACGGCATCCCATGGTCGCTCATCACGACAATCAACGTATCCTCCGCCCGGCCGGCGGCCTCCAGCGCGTCCACCGCCATCCCGATACCCTGATCCAGCCTGGATATCGACTGATAATACGCCGCCAGCTCGCACCGTACAGCGGGATGGTCGGGCAGGAAATCGGGCACGACCACCTCTTCCGGCGAATAAAACACCTCGTCCACCTCCGGATAGGTCCCCCGATTTCCGAAATCCCGGTGCGGATCTCCGAATCCCATATGCAGATAGAAGGGCCTGTCGCCCGTTTGCGATAAGAACGCCCCGGCCTGCCTGGCCATCTCCGCTACGTTCCGCGTTCCGCCGCTCACCTGTTCCCCGTTATACGTCCACGGATATACCTCTCCGGGCTGTACGTGCAGCTTGCCCACGATCCCGGTCGCAAACCCCGCCGATCCGAGGGTCCGGGGGATGGAGGGCATGGACAGATGCGTATGGAAATTGTGGATCCCATGCGTATGCCCGTACTGCCCGTGGGTATGGCTGTAATGTCCCGTCAACACGCACGCCCGGCTGGCCGCACAGGATGGCGTGGTACAGAACGCCCGGGTAAACACCGTTCCACGAGACGCAAGTGCGTCCACGTTCGGCGTCCGGATCGCCGAATTCCCGTAACATCCGGCAATCGGGCTCCAGTCGTCCGCAATTAACAAAAGAACGCTGCGATGGTCTGTCGTCATGGCGGTCCCTCTTTGAGTTTCCCAAGAGTGAATCGGCTTGTCAGGCCGGGTGAGATCATTTATCTTAACCGCGGTCCGGCGCAGGTACGGGGGACCCCAGCACCCTGTCTTTCAACGCCGTGTTCTCCCCGGTATTGATTTTCCACAACAGATACACCATTAACAAAACGCCGGCGGCGTCATACAGCACGTCGGTCCAGGTTCCGAGGCGCTCCGGCACGGAATTCTGATGGAACTCATCGGCCACACCGTAACAGACGGAAAGCACCGCGCTCCATGCCAGGCATGGGCCGAACCGCCGCGGCTCTGTCCGGATTGACCGCAGCCAGAGATACGTCAGAACCGCATATTCGGCCAGATGCGCGAGCTTGCGAACGGTATAATTCAAGACACCCAGATATTCACCCGTGGCATCCGCGGACATCCCGAAAGCCAGCCATCTGCTCGACATCAGAAAAATCAACCCCATCCAACCCGCCAGCACAATTCGCCACCGTCTGACTGTCAATCTGACCTCGATTCGGTGTTTAGTCTGTTTACCTCGTCAACCGATCTCTAAGATCGTCTTTTGACAAAATCGCGTCAAGCACAAACGCGGCCGTTAACCGATTCTGCGCGGCGCGTCTGTCTGCCGGGTACCAGCAATCCGGAGTTTCCGCAATGCACGCCTATCAGCAAGATTTCATGGACTTCCTCATTGAGACCCGCGCCCTCCGCTTCGGCAAATTCACACTAAAGAGCGGCAGAAGGTCGCCCTACTTCCTCAACGCCGGCCAATTCAACACCGGTGCGGAAATCGAGCGGCTCGGCTATTACTACGCTTGCGCCATTCGTGAGTTCGACGTCGAACCCACACTTGTTTTCGGCCCTGCGTACAAAGGCATCCCCCTGTGCATCGCCGCGGCCATTGCGCTCCGACAGCGGTTTGACATGGATACGTACTATGGCTTCGACCGGAAAGAGATCAAGGAACATGGCGAGGGGGGTTGGCTGGTAGGCAAGGAACCCGACGGGCTGGACCGCGTCGTACTGGTAGACGACGTCGTTACCGACGGCGCCACCAAAATCCAAATGATCGACCGACTTAAGGCAAGGTGCAGCGCCCGGATATCGGGCCTGGTCATCGCTCTGGACCGCAAAGAAAAAAATACTGACGGCGAAGATGCCGTTGCGGCTCTCCAGATCGCCGCGGGCGTACCCGTCCGATCCATTATCACCATCCACGACATCCTCGAATACCTGCCCGGCCGCAGCATCAACGGACGAATCGCCCTCACATCCCACCTGAAACGACAAATCGAAACCTACCTCGACGACCACGGGGCCGCCGTGTAGACGAATCGGCCGTAACGCCGTCGATATCGACGATTCTCTTCAAAAACCCCTCGATAGCAGTTGCCAGGTTTATTTTTGAAATCCGAACGAAAGCCGGCGGTATGGCTTTATTTGGGAACTACATACAATGTTAGCCGGTGACAAACAAAAAAAGGTCCCGATGAGAGGGGCCTTTAATATTTCAGTTTCAACTGTTACTAGCTTAGGAAGACCTACTGCACAAGAATAAGAACCAGCTCAAGACGAGGAATGAGAATCTTTATCCTGAGTCGGTTCGATTCTAGAAACGACGTTTCGGAAGGTTATGAGAAACCGTTCAACCCTTAAACTAGCGGGATGGTGTGGGTCAGTGTTAGACATCAGTTCAGTCAGACCCGAACACAAAACGTCCTAGAATTTTTCCAATTGATTTTGTTCGTCGCCTGCTGAATTGATGGCGAGGATTACAGCCTCGATAATGGATGCCGCGATAATCTGGTCATAGTAAAGCTCATCATGTTCAAGCGTATTCATTTACCGTCTTCGTTCGGACGGACCGGCAGATGGGCATCGTGGTTTCAGGGATCGTTGGTAAGAGGCTAATATATAAGGACTTGAAAGAATCGACATTTTAATATTCAGAGATTTTCCGTAGAAATGAAGCCACTGGTCGAAGGATATTGCCCTGTCTTTCAGAAAAGCGCCTATCAGATTCTTGAGGGGCATTGACGTAATCATCTCGGTGATCTCGGATAAGTTGTGGCAACGAACCTTTTTTGTTTTCTGGAAATCCCTTGTTTTTCATGCAGATTATATAATAGCAGAGGGCTCTCGCTGTTCGTCCGTTGCCGTTTACAAATGGATGTATCCAGTTCAATCGCCACAAGGCAAGAGCCGCAAGCATTATCGCACTCGACGTATCCCAATACGTGTTGAGGACTTCGATCATATCGTCCATGAGACCTTTAACCTTTTCAGGGCGAGGGGGGATGTGATTTCCTACTTCTACCTCTATAGGTCTGTATTCTCCTGCATTGTCATGCAGGCAGGCAATAGCGTGATGATTTAGTGCACAGATCAATCCCTGGGATACCTCAAACCAATGGGATTCTAACGCTGCGACGATGATCGAATCCAGAAAATCGTATTGTCTCTCAAGAGAGGAAGCCGATAACTTCCTGTAGATTGGGTGGTGCTCGCTGCGGCCAACTAAGTCAAAGAGGATCATTATTAATCATTCTCTTCAAGAAGCTCCTTTACATCCTCCATAGACAAGTTCATGCGTGCTGGAAGATTCCCATACACAAAAGCAATACGCTGCTGCCGCTTTTGTTCCTTAGTGCGATGCAGAGTATAGGTTTCCCCTAAATCAGAATCGGGCACATCGTATTCTTGGGCTTCTCGCAATATATCAACGCATTTTATTTCTTTTTTGGCCGTCATCCGTCACCTCCGTCCGAAAAGGTAGATTCTTCCGTGTCGGAAAAGTATAGCACAATACGTGAAAAAATCCAAGGGTTGTGTGACTGTTTGCTAATTACTGTCGAAAAATAGCATGTTCTTTCATCGCCCCCACAGGCGAAGCCAAAAGCAGTGCCGGAACCAGCACGACAGCAAGCCGTGACATAAGACCTCCCACATATATATTTCCCCTTTATTTTAATTCCTATCCCATCCCACCACAGTACCGAACCGCCGTCATCGCATATACCCGCGCCACCCGAACCAATTCGTCTACGGTCACCGACTCGGACAACGTATGCGCTCCCTTTGCATCCGGTCCGTGGGTCAGCGCCGGAATACCGGCAAGGGCCGCGTAAGTATTGCCATCGTCCACGAACGGCTTTCCTCCAACCGGCAGATCTCTACCCGAAACAGCCGCGTGTGCTACCTGAAACGCGTTGACGATGGCGTCTTCGCGCGAGATCCTGAACGCGTCTCCCTGAACCTGGAACTCAACCGTCACCGACGTTCCGGACTCGAGCGCGAGTTCTTCGACCAGCGCGCGAAACTCCCGTTCGACGACTCCCGTGCGGCCGGGCGTGACCCATCGCCTCGTGCCCCGAACGCTGCACGCCACCGGCGCCTGATTGTAAATCTCGCCCGACTCCATGCGCCCCACGAACACCGTATCGCACCCGGAATAGGGGTCGGAAGTCCTCACCAGCGTCCTATTCAGGTTCCGAAGGCGGCACACCAGTTCGGCGCCGGCTCCCAGTACATCGGGTGTATCCGGCGCCCGAAGAACCTCGTGCACCGGATCCCCTTCCCTGCACAGTGAAATCTCGAAAATGGCCATTCCCCGCCCGGCCAGAGGCAATCGATCCGCCAGATACTCCGGGAGCATCACAGCGTCGCCCACGCAGCCCGCCGCAATCAGCGCGCGCACCTGGCGCCGATCTCCCCAGGGACCTTCGTGATGGTCGTGCGCGGTGAGCAGAACACCCCCGCCAGCAAGTGCTCCGGTCTCGCGCAACGCCCGGAGCGCCTCGACCGCCGCCGCGATTCCGCCCTTCATATCCGAGGCGCCGGAGCCGTACAGGACGCCTTCTTGCAACCTGGGCGGTACAAAGGGCAGATGCACCGTATCCAGATGGCCGTCGAACTGCAAGGTACGTCCCGGCCGACCTGTTTCCAACCGGACCACAACCGCTGGCGCCTCTGGCCAGTCTGCGTCCGGTCGTTCCACCTCGAACCCATCGTCGGCCAGAATCTCCGCCAGACAATCCGCCACGGCGCCGGCGCTCCGCGTGGGGCTGGGCAACGCGATCAGCGACATCGCCGTTTCTACAAGCCGTTCCCGATTCACCGCGGATCGAATTTTGTCCAGCCGGCCCGCATCTGACGTGTCGTCCATGAAACCCTCCGCGGCGCAACGCGTTTGCGACTCGAACTGCGTACGGAAAACGGATATTCAGTGATGGAGAAAAGGGAAAGTGGTTGCGTAGTACGCTGCAAATGTAGTATAAATATACCTGGCCGGCGGCGTGTCGCCGGGAGGGCGACGAACAATATAGATCAACTCCGGCGCACTTCAAGTACACAAACGAGTGCCGCCCGGGGGACCGGAGGTCGGCTTCACGTATCACCCATCTGAGGAGACAAGGCAAAATGACGCAGGGCAGTCGTGTCGACCCCCTCGCGATTACGCTCGGGGTCGAAGAAGAGTTCTTCCTTATCGATCCGGGTACGCGCGATCTTCTACCGGATCCGGACCGCCGGATTTTCGAGGACTGCGAGAAAAACCGCGGTCCTCACAAGGTCGTGGCCGAGTTCCTCCGATCTCAGATAGAAACCACGACCAGAGTTTGCCAATCCGTAGCGGAGGTGCGCGAAGCCCTGGTAGAGACCCGACGCTTCGTCATCAATGCGGCGGTAGATCACGGGGCCGCGGTGCTGGCCGCGTCCATACATCCCTTTGCAGCCTGGCACAACCAGGTCGTGACCGCCGGACGCCGATACGAGCAATTCGCAATGACCTATCAACAGGCGGTTCGGCAACTTCTCGTCGGCGGGATGCACATCCATGCGGGATTCGGCGACCCGGACAGCCGCGTGAGGGTGATGACGGCACTGCGGCAGCACCTTCCGTTGCTCCATGCGCTTTCGGCCTCATCCCCGTTCAGCAGCGGTCGGGAAACGGGTTTCAAGTCCTACAGGATCATCCTCTTCAGCAGTATGCCGCGCACGGGCCTTCCCGGTCCGCTGCGCAACTGGGATGAATTCGACCGCCTGGTGGCCGACTACCAGCGTATGCAATTCATACAGGACAGCACCGAACTGTGGTGGCACATCCGTCCATCGCTCGCCTATCCGACGGTGGAATTGCGCATCTGCGACATCTGCCACACCATAGACGAAGCGATTTGCGTCGTGGCTCTCTATGCTTCGCTGGTGCGGCGCCTGCTGCGCCAGGATATGGAGGGCAGGCTTCCGCCGGAACCGCCCACCGAGTTGATCGCCGAGAACTGCTGGCTCGCGCAGCGATACGGCGTCCTCGCCTTCCTGGGCAATACCGGCGGAGAAGGACGCATGGATATCGACGAACTCGCGCACTCGCTTGTGGAAGAACTTGCCGACGATGCACGGGCCCTGGGTTGCGAGGCGGAACTGCGCCATGCCCTGGACGTTATACGATACGGTACCGGCGCGGACCGGCAGATCGATCATTTCCGCTTACGCCGCCTGGAAGGCGATTCGGAACCGGAAGCCTTGCGGGAGGTGGTGGACTTGGTGGTCGAGGACACCCGGCGCGGGGTCGACGGGCTGTCCGGGTGATTGGGGCCGGACCAGCCAACGTATCCGATCGCTCCGGGATAGTGTTCTACGACACAGGATACAGGAGGATCGCAGCAAACGTGACGAACTGTGCCACATTAACACTGAGAACGGGCGAGCCGCTCGTCATCAGCGAGATCGAGCCGCCCCTCGGACGCTATGCCGGCAACGTGGGATGCTGGTGGGATGCGGTGGACGAGGATCTTCTCGCCGGCGCCCTTGCGCCCTGGCTTCATTGCCCTTACTACATCGGCGAGATAGACGGGGAAGTTGCCGGGTACATGACCTGCCTTACATCGGTGCGGAATCCCGAGGTAGGCCTCCTGGAGTTCGTGAGCACCGCGAACGAACACCGGCGCAAAGGCGTGGGAACGGCGCTGCTGCGGCAACTGATCGCCCGCTTCGAAGCCAACGGCGGACTGGCCCTGTACCTGTGCACCACGAATCCGGTGGCCGGGCAGCTGTACGAAAACTGCGGGTTCGACTACGCCGTCGGCGACGGTATGCGGTACCTCTCGGCCACGGCAGGTGACTTCGATGCCCGGTATCTGGCGCGCGAGGGCGAGGCGATTGCGCGTGAGGCCCACTGGGGAGACCTGCCGGGCGCCACTGTCCTCTTCTGCCACCCGCAGCCGGCGTGGGAGATCAAGGAATACCTGAGCCAGTGTTTCCGCGACACCCGTTTCGAGGGCCATTACGTGAAGCTGATGCGCCGCGTCGAGGAGGACCGCGGCGTCATCATGGTGCTGGAGAACCGGCGGCAACGGGTGGTGGGCTGTGCCATCGTCGAACGCCTGCCCACGTTTCAACAGCAGCACGTCGCACAGTTGAGCTTCCGTGTCGCCCCGGAATACAACGACCAGACCGTCGCGTTGCTCGACGCCGCCGCCGCCCGCGCTCACGCAATCGGCATTTCGGTTCTGCAGACGTACGTCTCGGACGGAGACCAGGACGCCGGAAGGAGGCTGGCGGAGGCCGGGTTCGAATGCGAGGCGGTCCTGCCCCGTCGCCTGCGAACCGGCGGCGGGCTGACCGGGGTCGCCGTGTACGGCAGGTATCTCGGCAACGCCAGTCCGTGGCGTCCCCTGAAGGCGTATTACGGAGAGAGGAAACCCTGGCAGGAACAAAGGGTCCGCGCCAGGGAGAGAGACGGAACTTCATAATTCAGCCGATTCCGCCGGACGCTCACGTGGGCCGGCGGCGTGATGCAGAATGAGAAAGGTAAAAGGAATTGTCTTACCAGGAAGTGATAACCCAACTCAAGGCGCAGGTCCAGCATATCGCCCACCAGCTCACCGATGCCGCGCCCCGGATCGCCGGCGCCCTGGCCCTGGCGTTACTGGGTCTGGCGCTGGCTTTCCTGATCCGCGCCCTGAGCCGCAGGTTGATCGCCCGGCTGGACCGGTTGGTTCCGCGCCTCAGGCTGCACAGAGGGCGAGGGGCGGAATTCCGGACCGCCGCCGGCTGGGCCGTCGGCCGTGTGCTCTTCTGGCTGGTTCTGCTCTTTTTTCTTACCGTGGCCACCGAAATACTGGGGCTGCCGGTGGTGTCCGTATGGCTCAACGGCATCGTCGTCTATCTGCCGCGGTTCCTCGCGGCCGTCCTGATCCTGTTCGCCGGCCTGGTGGGCGGTCAGTTTCTCAGGGATGTCATCATGTCCACGGGGATTGCCTACGCGACGGCACTGGCGCGCCTGGGTCAGATGTCGGTGGTGGTCGCGAGTACCCTGATCGCCGTGAACCAGGCGGGTCTGAACGTCGACCTGCTGACCAGCGGACTGCTTCTGGTCTTCGGTATCGGCCTTCTGGGCAGCACCCTGACCTTTGCTCTGGGCGCCCGTACCACCGTGGCCAATATACTGGCCTCGTACTACCTGCAGAAAACCTACAGGGTGGGTCACCGGGTCCGCGTTGGGAACTACCAGGGAGAGATCGTCCAGATCACCGCCACCGTTGTTGTTCTGGATGCCGAGCAGGGGCGAATCTCGGTGCCCGCGTCGGTCTTTGCCGAACAGGCGTCGATACTGCTCGTAGAAAGGAATTGAAACGATGGACAGGGCATCGAATCTGATCGATCGCTTTGTACGCGGCCACGCCGCGGAAGCTGCCCGCGTGTTGGAAAATTGCTCGCTGGACGATCTGGTGCCCTTCTTCTCCCGGACCCCGCCCGAACTGGCTACCGCCCTTTTCAACACCATGGAATCGAGCACTGCCGTGGCCTGTCTGGAACGTCTGCCTGCCGCGAATGCCGCGAGCGCCCTGGGTGGGTTGTCGGCGGATCGCGCCGCCCACCTCGTTCGCCGGCTGAAGTCGGAGACGAGAGCGGCGATCCTGAACGCGTTGCCCGATGATCTCACCAGGCACCTGAATCGCCTGTTGCGTTACCGCGAGGAAACGGCCGGAGCATTGATGGAGTCGCTGGTCTTCACCGTCCCACCCGAAATTTCCGCCGGGGAGGCGCTGGCCAGATTACAGGCCAATCAGGCCCGCGTCCTGTATTACGTGTACGTAGTGAAGCGCGATCAGACACTGGCCGGCGTTCTCAGTCTCCGGGAACTGCTGGCTGCCGATGACGGAATATCCGTAGCCGCGCTCATGCGTCAGGACGTGATGTTTCTGCGAACGGACGATTCGCTGGTCTCGGCGCTCGTCCATCCCTCGTGGATGGATTTCCACGCCCTGCCCGTACTCGACGAACAGGATCTGTTCGCCGGGGCGCTACGCCACAAGAGCCTCCGTCAACTGGCGGGGGGCACGGACCGACTGGTACAGCCCGGGCAGGCAGGGTCGGCGCTGGGAGAGTTATATCGCATCGGGCTATCGTCTCTGGCGAAAAGCGTCCTTGGGTCGGACAATCTCCAACCGCCCAATGCCGGTCATCCCGGTCGCCAGCTTTGATTGCATAAACGAACCGCAAGTGCCGTCACTGGGATTCCCGTTGACCGGTCACCGGTACAGTGGGGACCGTAGCAGGTGAGTACTCATCCGGCAAGGAGTCAGGAATGACTGAAAACACGAAGGCCTCGCAGGCCCTGATCCGGGCCTTTTTTCGGCTCCATCCGGGTGAGGCCGCCCGTGCGCTGGCCCAGACCCCCGTGCCCGAGGCGCTTGAACTGCTTGAAGCCCAGGCCGGCGACCGGGGCGCGCAGGTCTTTGAGCGGCTGGATCCGGATCGGGCGGTCTTGCTTGTCGAGAACATGGAAGGGGCCCTGTTCCGGCGACTATGGGCGGCTATGGACGAAGGCGTCGCGGCCTCGCTCCTCGCCCGGCTGTCGCCGGATAGCCGCTCCGAGCGCCTGGACGCCCTGCCCGCCGGACTGGCTGCTGAAATGAAGGAACTGATGAGCTATCCGGCCGGATCGGCCGGTCAGATCATGGATGGCTCGGTGACCGTTTTCAGCGCCGAGGAAACCGCGGAGGACGCGCTCACCCGCATCCGCTCGTTTCCGGAACGGCGCCTCCTCGAACTGTGCGTCGTGGACGATGACGGGAAGCTGACCGCGGTACTTCCGTTACAGGAGGTCGCCGTGGCACAGCCCGGAGACCGCCTTGGACAACTGGCGCAGGACCCACCCGTGTGCGTGCAGGCCATGTCATCGAGAGAAGAAGTGGTAGCGCTTCTTGAAGCCCACAAATTGGCCTCGCTGCCCGTTATCGGTGGCGTCGAGGGCCGGCTTTGCGGAATCATCCGCCATGATGCCCTGGTGGTGGCCGCCAGGCATGAGGCAAGCGGGAATGTGCAGACCATGGTTGGCGCCGGCAGGGAGGAACGCGCCCTTTCGGGTCCCGTGCTGGCCGTGCGCAACCGGCTGCCCTGGCTACAGGTCAATCTGGCCACCGCTTTTCTGGCGGCCGCGGCTGTCGCCCTGTTCGAAGACACCATCGCCAGGTTCACCGCCCTGGCCATATTTCTGCCCGTGGTCGCCGGACAGGCGGGCAATACCGGCGCCCAGGCCCTGGCCGTCACGTCCCGCGGCCTGGCCCTGCGCGAGTTCAGGCCGCGACGCTGGTTTCGCGTTGCCCGCAAGGAACTGCTGGCGGGATTTGTCAACGGGCTGGCCGTGGCGCTGATCGCGTCTCTGGCGGCGTACCTGTGGTCCGGAACGATTGGTCTTCCCCTTGTACTGGCCGTATCCATGGTGTTTTCCATGTCCATGGCCAGTCTCACAGGGGCGCTCATTCCAATTGTTCTCACGACTTTGGGCAAGGATCCCGCCCAGTCGGCGTCAATTTTCCTGACCACCGTAACCGACGTCGTCGGGTTCATCAGTTTTCTGGGGTTGGCCACCCTGGTGGCCGGATCTTTCGGCCTGGCCCTCTAGCAGCCCGTTGAAAAAGTCCATCCGGGCTACGTCCGGCCCTTGTGGCCGAATTACTGCGTTGCACTCCCTTTCCGAATCCCCCGATTCGACGCGGTCGCGCGCCTTGTCTTCGGCCACAATGATTCGGCCTCGCCTGCAGAGCGACTTTATCAACGGACTGATAGCAGCGTACCACGGGAGATCCGTTAATTCCCACCCACCGTGCCTGACTTTGTCATCCTGATCAATTCGATGATATCGTCGGTTATATCCATCACGTGGACGCCAGCCGGAACGACAAACTCGAACTGATTGTCGTCCACCTTGGGATTTATTTTCAACGATTCAAATTGCCGCGAAAGCAGTTCCCTGCCCTCAGCGTTATAGTACCTCACCTCCCGCAGCAGGCCATCCTCCGGGTGAACCGAGAAACGAACCTTGGCAGGCGGCTCCGGGAGGTCGGCATAAAGCAGCGAAACCTCCGGCACCGCTTCAAACACTCGAAGGATCTCACCCTTCAACGTGTCCGTCTCCGAATAACGGATCGACTTCCATTGAAGCGCGCGGAAGGGACGCGTGGGATTCGGCTGGTCCGCGTCTGCCTCTACCTGCGTCGCCCGATAAACCCTTGACTTGTTGATTCGGTAGACGATCTTCTCCTCGGGGTCGTAACGCCACAACAGGCTGCCATCCGACACAATCGTCTGATGGATCCGGCCGGCAAGCACACGCGCCACGTGCATCCTGGCCGGCGCATGTATGGTGATATCGTCCAGAATCTCATATTGCTCGCCTTCCACCGTCAACAGGGTTCTGACTCGGGTTTCGCAGGTCTTGACCGGCTTCAGCTTTTCCTGAATTGCGACCATCAGACCATCGGTCTTGGAATCGCCGGTTGACATCTTGTCCGCGCTCGCCCGCCCTCCAATTGCCACTGTGCACAGCGCAAAGCAAACCGTCAGCGTCGTCCGAACCGTAAACATGCCGGACCTCCTTTCATGGGCGACAGGTTGAAAACACCTGCTTCACAGAAACCGGATTCCCTCTCCACGCCGAACTTCCCGCCGGACCGTAAATCCATCGTGATTGCACCGCAGACGCCCCGCCCTCACGTCCATCGTCGTATGCCCATTACAATTTACGGAAGATCACTCCCACGACCAACCCCGCGGCCAGCGCCACGACAACCGAGACAACGCCGTATAGACCCCCATGCTGGAAGGCGACGTCGGAAAGTACCCGGACGAGCCCTGTTTTCTCAACAGAAAACGTCCGAACGGTCTCCGAAACCGGACGGAGTTCGTTGAAACAGTATAGTGTAACGCGATAGGCGCCGGGTCGAACGGTGGCCGGAATCCGGAAATCCGCTCGAAAATCGGCGAACGCGCCGTCTCCATCCGACAACGCAATCGATCCGGGCCGCACCGCGTAAAATCCACGCCGGGTTTCCAGGCGCAGGAACTCGTTGAACACGAAGCCGTCATCACCGGGAGGCGACTGTTCAATGGCGACGCTCCGCCGAAGCGCTTCAAACCCCTCCCCGACGGTTTCCAGCTGCAGCCCGACGTCCGGCGAATCGCTGGAGGAAGCAACCAGATACAGACCGGGGAGCGAGTCGAATACAACGCGGCCCGTACTTATCCATAGAGGACCGCGTCTGTCCCTTCTGCGATACGAAACGGCGCGCCGTTTCCCTTCCAGTTTCAAAACGACCCGGCAATCTTTCGGAACCCTCCCGGTCGCGACAAACCTTGCGCCCCGGAAAAAGAGGTCGACCTCAATGCGTGAAGGAAGTAGCTGGAGCGAGGGTTCCGCCGCGCAGGGCACGGACAGAAACGTCATGAAAATCCCGGCCCAGACCCGACAGGTCATCCGCGCCCTCCCCAGTCGGTAAGCAGAATCGCCGGCTCCAACAGAAGATCCGCCAGCATTTTTCCCATCACCAGGAGCACAATCGCCGCCAGAAGCATCTTGAACTGCTGCGCCCCTAACCGCCTGCCAATCCGTACGCCCGCCTGGGTACCCAACGTTGACCCCAAAAGCAGCATCAACGCCAGCACAAAATCCACGGTATGATTGGTATAGGCATGCATCAGGGTCACGTTGATGCATGTAAACATCACCTGCAACAGGCTGGTTCCCACCACCACGGGCATGGGCATTTTAAGCACGTACAGCATGGTCGGCACCATGATAAACCCGCCGCCCACCCCCATAATCGCCGCCAGCATACCCACCAGGACTCCCAACCCCAGCGGAACCAGCAACGACATGGTCATGCCGGCCGTCTCGAACCGTATTTTCCACGGCAGCGCCCGGTTGAGCCCGACGACCCAGGACGCCACCCGGGCCATCCTGTTCACCCATGCCAGCGGGCGTTTCGCCCAGGTGATTCGCAATTCCTCCCTGGACCGGTCCGCGGCCTTCACCGTCTCTCCGTTACGCCGACTCAGCAGAACCTCCACAAACATAAAGCCACCCACGGACGCCAGCATGAGCACGTAGCTTACATGTATGGCAAGGTCCGCGCTGCCGGCGGCCCGCAGCACCTTGATAAGCTGCACACCGGCTGTACCACCCGAGAACCCACCCAGAATCAGAAAAAAGGCCATACGCAGGTCGACGTTTTTCAGCCGCCAGTGGGCGTATACGCCGGATGCGGACGCGGCCACGATCTGATTGGCGTCGGATGCCGCGGCAATCGTGGGCGGAATCCCGATCATGATTAACAGCGGTGTTAACAGAAACCCGCCACCCACGCCGAAAAGACCGGAAAGCAAGCCCACGCCGGCGCCCAGCGTCAACAAGACCCATAGGTTGACGCTCGTGCCCGCAATAGGCAGATACAGAGAAAGATCCACACCGACCTCCTGAAATCCGCGCGTCGACCAGCGAAAACGCGACAGGTCTCATAATCTCCCACGCGGTGTGAAAAGTCAAGCGGAAACACCGGGTTCAACGTCCGCCCGAGAGACAGGGAACCTCGCCTTTACGGGGCGCAACTGGGGCGCGGAGGGCTGTCGTCGCCAATTCGCGTTTCTCCGGGCCGTCCCATTTTCACTTTCAAATTCAACCTTGTCGCCTTAGATTTCGATCCACGTGCCCTACAATGCGATCCGCCGAATTGCTCAGGGATCCGATGCCGAAACGCGTATGCCGTCTACCACAAATTCCAGTAACCGGCGGCCGGCATCCATCGGACGTTTCGGCCCGGCTACGGGAAACGAAAAGGCCGGGTACGGATTTTCCTCTTACCGGGGGTCATTCCACCCCACCTGACACTACATCGTAGAGGAGCGGATTTATGCCCCGCCTGACCGGCGGCCGGTTTATCGCTGAGACGTTCCACGGACACGGTATCACCCATGTCTTTTTCATGCCCGTGATCGCGCCTCGCGCCCTGATGGAAATGGAACGGCTGGGTATCCGGCGCATCATGACCCATGGCGAAAAAAGCGCGGCCTATATGGCCGACGCCTATGCGCGCGTCCGGCGCGGCGCCGGCATCTGCATGGCCCAATCCGTGGGCGCAGCCAACCTCGCGGCCGGGCTTCAGGACGCGTACCTCGCGTGTTCTCCCGTCATCGCGATCACCGGGCGTCAGACACAGATCAACCGGCACCGGCACGCGTACCAGGAAGTGGACCACGTTGCGCCCTTCGACGCGGTCACCAAGTACAACGTTCTGGTGGACCGACCCGAGCAGCTCCCCTATTTCCTCAGGCAGGCCTTCCGGGAAGCCACCACGGCGACGCCCGGGCCGGTTCATCTCGACATGGCGGGATTCATCGGCGAAGTCGTCGCGAACGCCGAGGCCGAACTGGATGTGGTCATTGAAGAACCCTTCACCCAACTGCCCCCCTTCCGCCCTGAGCCCGATCCCGAAGCCGTCCACAAGGCGGTCGATCTGCTGGCGGCGGCGGAACGACCCATCGTGGTCGCCGGTGGCGGGATCATCGCCTCCGGCGCCAGCGCGGAGCTTCGGGCCTTTTCGGAAAAGCTCTCCATCCCCGTAGCGACTTCGTTGAACGCCAAAGAGGCCTTCCCCTATGACCATCCCCTCGCCGTGGGCGTCTGCGGTTTATACTCCCGCGAGTGTGCCAACCGCGCCGTTTCCGAGGCGGACCTGGTCTTCTTTATCGGGAGCCACACCGGCGGACAGGTAACAAACGACTGGACCGTCCCCCCGGCCGGCACCCATGTCATACAACTCGACATCAACCCGGCTGAAATCGGACGCTCCTACCCGATCCGGCTTGGAATCCAGGCCGACGCGAAGGTCGGCCTGAGCCGTCTGATCGAAGCCGCGGCCGCATCCGTCACACGTAGCGCCTGGGCTTCGCGCGTCGGGCAACTCACCTCCGAATGGCGGGAGAGCGTGGCTCCGTTCGTCAACTCGGACGACGTTCCCATTCGACCCGAGCGGCTGTGCGGGGAACTGACCCGACACCTGCCCTCCGACGCCATTCTCGTTTCCGATACCGGCCACTCCGGCATCTGGACCGGTACCCTGATCGATCTCATACATCCGGGTCAGTCCTATGTCAGATGTTCCGGCTCCCTCGGTTGGGGTATCCCCGCGGCCGTGGGCGCCCGGTGCGCCGCGCCGGATCGCCCGGTTGTGTGCTTTACGGGTGACGGCGGCATCTGGTATCACGTAACGGAACTGGACACGGCCGTCCGAAACGACGTTCCCGTTGTCATCGTGGTCAACAACAACCACTCGCTGAACCAGGAACAGGAACTCAACGAAGATATCTACGGAGGCCCGGAACCGGGTTCCGACGAACTCTGGCACATGACGGACGGCGACTTTGCGAAAATGGCGGAATCGATGGACTGCGTTGGCATTACGGTACGCCGGGCCGGGGAATTCGGGAGTGCCCTCGACCAGGCGGTTACATCGGGAAAAACCGCCGTTATCGACGTGAAAACCCATATCGAGGGAATCGCCCCGCCGGCGTGGTCTCCGCCGGCCTGACACAGGTTCAGCGACGAGGCACGGCACGCCGAAGTGCTTTCAACGGACTGATAGAGCCGGACGGACTCCGTCGGCGCCGGAAAGGGGATTAACCCATGTCGTCCCCAATCGAAGGTGGTCTCAAACTCCTGGTCGTGGTCGCTCATCCGCACGATGTGTGCCACATGGGGGGTACCTGTGCGCACCACGTCGACCGCGGCGACCACGTCTCCGTGGTGGCGTTAACCGGCGGGCAGCGCACCCACAACGAAAAACTGGCCGACGAACTGCGCAAGCCGCCCGACCGGAGAGACAGGAACGTCCTTGACGGATCGCGGGAGAATTATGCAAAGCGCAAAACACGCGAATTCGTCAGTGCGTGCGCCGTCTTCGGCATCACCGACGTGACTGTGCTTCCGTTTTCGGATCATCCCTTCGAGGTCACCGGCGACGTGGTGTCGGCGCTTGCCGGGATTCTGTACGACGTCCGTCCTCAAATGATTCTGACCCATGCGCCTTACACCCTGCCGGACCGCCGCTGTCACTACGCATGGGTCAACGACCATACCGCGGCCGGTATTGCCGTGCAAAAGGCGCTCAACGACGTGTCCATTCCCGACACCGAGCGGGGTCGCGCGCCTCACAGGGTGGCTTCCATCTACTATACGGGCGTCGACTACGGGTTCCACGAGGTCGACGTCTGTATCGATATCTCCGACCAGGTCGACAAGCGGGTAGAGGCCGAGACAATATTCGAATCCCAGGGGCACACGGCGGAATTCGCGAGAAAGCGGATCGAGTCAAGCGCCGGATTTCAGGGGTGGAAGGCCAACATCGGCTACGCCGAGACCTTCATCCGCGGGTACAGGGAGATTTCACGGTGTCTATCCGTCACCGAGGAGAACCTCCGGCTCGCGGAGAGTTCACACGAGGAGCGCCTGCGCTGGATTACCGGCCAAGGCCCGCATGATGGTGAGCAGGCTGTAAGTTAGCAAAGACGGGCTGTATGGCGCGTTCCGGGCACGCGTGGATTGCTGTTGCCAATACACTCGGGATTCCACATATTCACGCAACCGACGTGCGTTCATCACTTGCGTATCCCACAACCCGATGGCAAGGAAGGTCCTTATGCATAGAGTCAATCGACGTTTCGCTGTATTATTAGGTTCCATCTGGCTCCTGACGCTCGCCTTTCCCGTCCTGGCCTTTGCGGAGGGAATGGCCCAGATGGAAACCGAAACGTTAAACAGTTGGATACAGACCAATCTTGCCGAACTGGACAGCCTCTTCGGAAACACGGTCGAACTCATGGGGACGGTCCTCTTCGCGTCGTTCGGCACGGGAATTCCGCTCATCGTGATGGTCCTTCTTCTGGGAGGTATCTATTATTCCTTTTTCTTCAGATGGTTATCCATAAAGGGGTTCCGCCACTCCATAGACATCATCCGCGGCCGCTTCGATAATCCCGACGATCCCGGCGAAATCTCACATTTCCAGGCCCTCACCAGCGCGCTCTCGGCCACGGTCGGGCTCGGAAACATCGCAGGCGTGGCCATCGCCGTGAGCCTTGGCGGCCCCGGCGCGATATTCTGGATGCTCGTCACCGCGGTCTTCGGCATGTCCTCCAAACTCGCCTCCTGCACCCTGGCCATCATGTACAGGCAGATACACCCCGACGGTCGTGTCTCAGGCGGCCCGATGTATTACCTGGAAAACGGCCTCAAATTAAAGGGCATGCGGCAATTCGGCCGCACCCTGGCCGTGATGTTCGCCTTTCTGACCGTGGGCGGAAGCCTCGGCGGCGGCAACATGTTTCAGGCCAATCAGACGCTGGAAATACTGGGTACCGTTTCGCCGGTCTTCAAGACCTACAACTGGTTGGTCGGCATCCTGCTCGCCGTTATGGTCGCCGTCGTGATTGTCGGCGGCATCCGGCGAATCGGCCGCGTCACGTCCCGGGTGGTGCCCACAATGTGCCTGTTGTACGTGGCAACCTGCCTTCTGATTATCGTTTCCAACTTTACCCGGATTCCGGAATTGCTGGGCACCATCTTCAGCCAGGCCTTTTCGCCGCAGGCGCTCTATGGCGGCTTCGTGGGTGTGATGGTAACCGGCATCAAACGCGCCGCCTTCTCGAACGAGGCCGGCCTCGGATCCGCTGCGTTCGCGCACGCCGCCGCCAAAACCGACGAACCCGCCCGGGAGGGCATGGTGGCCATGATCGGACCCTTTATTGACACAGTCATCATCTGCCTGATGACGGGCCTTGTCTGTCTGATCACGGGCGTCTACGCAGACCCTCAATTCCTCGGCCAGGCCCAGCAGGGTCAACCGGTCGGCGCCGCGATGACAGCCGCGGCTTTCGAAACCTTCATTCCCGGCGCCCGCCATGTACTCGCAATCGCCGTCGTGCTCTTTGCCTATTCCACCATGATATCCTGGTCCTATTACGGCGAGCGTGCCTGGGAGTATCTTTTCGGAGAGGGGACGATCCTTGCGTACCGCGTTATCTTCGTCGTTTTTGTCTTCCTGGGCGCCGTTACCGCCCTGGACAACGTGCTCAGCTTCACGGACATGATGATCCTTGGAATGGCCTTCCCCAACATCATCGGCGGCGTGATCCTGAGCCCACAGATCAAAGCCACCCTCAACGAATACTGGAACCGCCTGAAGTCCGGCCAGATGACCATGTACAAGTAACCGAAACCGAAAACAGCCGAAATAAAGGGGCGCTGCAATTTCGCAGCGCCCCTCTTTTATTTAAGGGCATCACCTTTTTGCGAGTAACAACACCGGGATCTCGCGTTTCGCTACCTGCGAAATAGAATCTCCTCCACCCCCATAACGTCCCCTATTCCCTTGCCCTTTTTCTTTCTCGCCAAAGAAAAAGGGCCAAAAAGAACGGCGCCGCTCGGCGCGGGGCCGGTTTTTCCACGAATCCCCTCAGTGGCATAGACGGGTGACTGTGCCCTGCGTACAAATCCGACCCCGCGATGCTTCTATGCAGGACGGAATAACGTGGAAAAACCCCCCGCTCCTCCACCGGAAGGTCGTGAGGTAGACCTGGAAGGACGGCCGCCTCGATTTGCATTCGAACCGCCGATCGCCGATAGATTTCGCCAGGCCATATCGCTCGCTCTCAGATATCCATTCGGTTATCGAACGCGACGTCTCCCGCGAGCACTCCCAGAGCAGAGCGCGCTATTCCGTTCCCCAGCGAACTCCGATATCCACCTTCGCTTGCAGGGCAGTGCATTACGTGCGTCCCCTGAGGGTATTCGCGCTGTGCATTTGGCAGGCCCCGCGCCCAGCGGCGACTTTTGGTTCCTTTTGGTCGCTTCAAAAGGAACACGCCGTAGGCAGGGAATTTGGAGAAAGGTGGTTCTTAAATTTGGTTTTGATCCTTCATTGTCCTTCCCCGCCGGAGGCGTGGAGCCGGGGGGAGAGGTCTCGCCTTAAGCTGAAAGCTGATAGCTAATTCCGCTATACTTCCGCAACGGATACCGGTTCGCCCGTCTCGAGCGAACGGTTCACCGCCACAACCACCTGCTGGGTTTTCACGGCATCCGAGTACGGACATCGCAGCTTCGATCCATCACCGGTGCGCACCGCCTCAATAAACGCGTTATCCATTTCCTGCCAGTAGTCGTTGCCGACCTCGATATACTCGGACCGATCCCCCTGCACAACTGTAATGGACTTTCTCTCTCTATACTCAATAGCCATATCCTTCGTGTAGATATCCAGCCCGCCGCGATGCCCACACGATAGGAAACACGCTGAAAAAATCGTCGCCAGCGTTCCGTTCTCGAAAATCAACGTGGCCGCACTCGCGTCTTCAATATCGTAATCCTCCACGTCCGTTATCAACCCCGTACGGCCCCCGGCATACACCGTTTTCACGTCGCCGAACAAATACCTGGCCATATCCGTCACGTGAACCGTCTGCTCGACGGCCTGCCCGCCGGACATCTGCTTCCGCCGCCACCAGTACGTGCCCGGCAGCCCGCCCATCCAATACCCGATGGCCAGCCCAACCGGGCGGCTTGCAAGCAGACCCTGCGTCTTTTCGATAATGTCCAGGTACCGACCCTGGAAGCCCACGCAAGAGATCACGCCGTGTTCCCGAATGGCCGCGTCCGCTTCCCGCGCCGTATCCATGTGAAGGGCGATCGGCTTCTCCACAAACAGCGCGATCCCCTTTTCCGCGGCCAGTATTTCCTGCGTCTCGTGCGCAAAGGGAGGGATGCAGATATATACCGCATCCAACGCCACTTCGTTCAACATGGACCTGTAGTCCGTAAATACCCTGGCATCCCATTCCGCCGCCGCATCGGCGGCCTTCGCCTCATCCACGTCGCAAATGGCCACCACCGTCGCGTCATCGTTGTGCTTCAAATGCCGGCGATGCGCACGTGAGATATTCCCCGCGCCTATAAAACCGACTTTCACCGTCATCCGCAGATCCTCTACAGAAAACGAACCCTGCCGCAAGTGTCCCGTCCCAGAAACATATTACCATTCAGGCAATCTATTTCCGGGACAGAACACGAGGACCGTCCGGCTTCTATTTCAACTCTTCCTTCAGCGCCCTGATCGTCTCCTCCAGCGCTTTCATCTCCTTTCCCGCCTGCTCCCAGTCCCACTGCTGAAACGCCGAACGCACGCGGGAATAGTGCGCGTCCGCTTTCGCCGCCAGTTCGGCCGCCGAACGGCCTGTCTGCAAGGCAACGGAAGACGCCGGCGTTTCCTCCTCACTTGCGGCCATGGCGATGCCGGATCCCCCGCCGAACAGGACGGTCAGCGCCTCATCGAACGTTTTCCGCATCACCACCCGTCCACCGAAAGCGACAATCACCTGCTTCAACTCCGGAATCGCCGAACTGCGTTCCTGCTGGCGCCTCGGCGGGGGCTGGCCCCCGGGTATGCCTTCCTCCTGCCCGTACCCCTGCTGTTCGGGCTCCTGCCTCGCTTGCAGATAGATGGGTTCGACATAGATGAACGACCGCTCCACCGGAATGGCCAGGAGGTTCCCCCGGATCACCTCCGACCCCCGCTGCCCCCACAACGTCAACTGGCTGGAGATCTCCGGCTGCTGGTCCACCCGGGCCTCGATCTGCATCGGGCCGTAGATCAGCTTGTCTTTGGGCAGTTTGTACACCAGCAGATGCCCGTAGTTTTCTCCGTCCGACCGCGCGGCGAGCCACGCAATCATATTGTCTCTCTTTGCCGGGGTAAACGGCACCATCAGCAGAAACTCCTCCCGGTCCTCTCCCGGCAGCTTGACGATAATATAGTAAGGCAGCATCGGCTGTGGCTGGTCGCTGTAGATCTCGTTGGGGACCTCCCAGAGATCCTCCTGGTTGAAAAAGACGTTGACGTCTTCCATATGGTAATTCCGGTACATAACCGCCTGTCGGAAAAACAGGTCGATCGGATACCTCACGTGCGCCTTCAAATCTTCCGGCATGGCGGACATCGGCTGGAACAGTCCCGGAAACATCTCGCCGTAGGATCGAATCAGCGGGTCTTCCGTATCCACCTGGTAGAACGTGACCGTGCCGTTGTAGGCATCGACCACCACCTTCACCGAGTTCCTGATATAGTTGATCCGCATCCGCCCCGAGCGCGTCGAGTACGGATACATATCCGAAATCGTGTACGCGTCCTGAATCCAGAAAAGCCTTCCTTCGGAAGCCACGATATAGGGATCGGTATCGTACAGGAGAAATGGAACCAGCGTCTGAACCCGCTCCCGAATCTGCCGGCGGAACATGATGCGGCTTTCGGGCGATATGTAACCGCTCAACAGAAGGCTGACGTCCCAGAATCGAAAGGCAAACGCCAACCGATTGAAGAAGCTGCCCGTGGGCACGCCGCCCAGTCCCTCATACGTCGAATACCGGTTATCGTCTCCCTTCGGGTAGTCGAATTCCTCAATCCCCGTCTTTACCACCACGTAAGCGTATGTTCTCTCTCCGTAATAAATCTCGGGCTGCTCGATCTCCAGCCCCGAATCCGCAATCGGCGGGATATCCTTTACCATAAACGCCGGCAGACCCTCGGAGGTCACGTGGTTGACCGGGCTCATTGCCACCCCGTATCCGTGGGTATACTGAAGGCGCTCGTTGACCCAGTTCCTCGCCTGGTCCGGCAAACGGTTGGTATCCAGTTCCCGGGCGGACAACATCACCTGCCGGTAAACGCCATCCACCGTGTATCGATCCACGTCCACATTCGGAAATACGTAGTACGGCCGAATCTCCTGCACCTGCTGGTAAGTCTGTTTCAGGGGGCGCTCATCCCAGATCCGGATATTGCGCATCGTCAGCGGATTGGCGCGAATATCCTCCAGCGTCAGGTCTTCCGAAGCTTCAAAAGGCTGTTCGACGATTCGATCCAGCCCGTATGCCCGATTGGTCGCCTCGATATTATATTTGATATACGGACCTTCCCTGCGAAGTTCACTCGGCTCCACCACCAGTTTCTGGACCAGGGTGGAGGGGACCGCCCCCACGACGATTGTGCCGACGACCAGAACGCCGATACCCTTGAGCGGCAACCGGGTGTTGCGCGCTCTGAAGTTAAGAAACAGAAAGACCGCCGTCGCCAGGAAAACAATCACCATCACCCAGTAAGCCCAGATCTGGACGTTGACATCCACGTAACCGGCTCCGAAAAACCGTCCCTGCGAATACAGCAAGCCGAATATTTTAAGCCGGTACTTCCAGGCCAGCGCCAGAAGAAACACCCCGCCCAGGGCCGACAGATGAGCCATGGGCCGTTCCTTCACCTCGAGACCCTCCCGGATTCCAATACCGCCCGCCGCCACGTATACCACCACCACCACCAGCGTCGCCAGCACCAGCGCCGCAATCAGAAACCCGGACAGAAAATCGTAAAACGGGAGCAGGAATACATAAAACCCCACCTCCCGATTGAAAATCGGGTCCGCGGCCCCGAACGGCTGTTCGTAGATGTACCGCAATAGAACCGGCCACTGGCTTGCGCCGATGTTGCCCAGGATAAACACCAAAACGCCCGCGATTAACACATAGGTTTTCCTGGACTGCAACACGCCAGCGGGTACGCCGTCAAGCTGCAATGCATGCCGCGTAACCCGTCCGGCAATCCACAGGTTCACCCCCACCACGACCGCCGCAATCGCTCCGAAAATCATACCCGACCCGAAGCGGGCGCGAACGATACGCCAGAACACCGAATCGTACTCCAGACTCCTGAACCATAGCCAATCCGTATAGTACGACACCAGAAAACTGATTCCGAAAAACCCGCCAACCAGCACGGCAAGAATAACCCACCCCTTCGGACGCCGATCCATGATTTCTCCTTTGCCGATAACTGGTGTTCCGTCCCAGAAATATGTCACCACTCGGCAATCTATTTCAGTGACAGAACACGCGACGAAATGATGAATTCGTCTACAAGTAAACAAAAAAACTGCTCTCTGTCAGTAAAAAAACAGTCTGCCGCGACCCGCCGTCGGCCTGCCTGCCCTACAGACACCCTGCAGACGAACCGCCCGCGAGCCCATCCGTCCCCCCTCGCAGCAGGTTCGGGAGCGTGTATGCACGCGGGATATCGGACCTGCGCCGACCATAGCACCACGCCAAATCGTTGACATCCGTTGCGGGCTTTAACTTAATTGTTCCTGTCCGTCCGTATGTTTCCGTGACCCGTCTTGAACCTGGAGTACGCCATGTCGGAATTTCAGAATAAAGTCGTCATTGTCACCGGCGGAGCCAAAGGCATCGGCAGCGGGATCTGCCGGGCTTTTTCCCGGGACGGCGCCCATGTACTCTGCGCCGACGTGGACGTTAAAGCCGGTGAACGCCTGGCAGCGGAAAGCGGTTCTCTTTCCGGACAAATCCGCTTCCAGGAGGCCGACGTGGCGCAAAACGACGCCTGTCGATCGCTCGCTCGGACCGCCGTTTCCGAATGGGGCGGCGTGGACATTCTCTGCAACAACGTCGGCGTCCAGCCCACCAGCAGCTACGTGCCCGCTCATGAACTGTCCGAAGAAGCGTGGGACTACATCCTGAACGTCAACCTGAAAAGTGCCTTTCTGATGATCCGACACTGCGTACCCGAAATGATTAAACGCGGAGGCGGCGTGATCATAAACACGGCCAGCGTCCAGGGTCTGCAATCCACGAAAGGCGTCTGCGCCTACGCGGCCAGCAAGGGCGGCATCCTCTCGCTGACGCGACAACTCGCCCTGGAATACGCTGGAGACAACGTGCGCGTGCTGGCCGTAAGCCCCGGCACCATCGATACCCCGCTGGTCGACGAAGCCCTGCAGGCCATGGGTGGCAATGAGACGGAACACAGGGAACGGATGAGCCGGTCCCATCCCATCGGCCGGATCGGAACACCCGACGACATCGCGCAGGCCGTGCTGTTCCTCGCCAGCGAGAAAGCCTCGTTCATGACCGGCGAAAACGTCTGCGTGGACGGCGGGATGATGGCAAAAGGCGCGTGGAGCTGATCGCACGAATCCCAGGCCACAACCGCATCTATGGACTTCCATCCGTTTATCGTCCACTTCCCCGTCGCCCTGCTCACCGTCGGCTTCGTCTGCGACGCCGCCGGCATTCTGTTCCGCAGGGATCAGCTCCTCCGCACCGGCTATCTCCTTCTGGTTCTGGGCGCCGTCTCCGCAATTGCGGCCTCAATGACCGGGAACGCGGCCGAGGATACGGCCGCCGAAATCCCCGGCATTGCCGCTGCGCTTGAACAGCACGAATCCATCTCCACCGCCGCCACGTGGCTGGCCATCGCGCTTGCCCTCGTCCGCACCCACCTCGCCGTCAAGAGAAAGTTCGCCGGAACGGTGCGTTTCGTCTATCTGGCCGGTGTGGCGGCAACGGCAGTTCTCGTTGCGCTCAGCGGATATACGGGGGGTCGAATGACATACGAATACGGGCCGGGCATCCGGCCTGTGCTGGAATCCCTCGGCCCCGCCCTGCCGCTTCCAGGCGAAGACACGACGACGCCTTAATGTCGTTCTTGATCGGGGAACCGTTGTACCGTACCTTTCCAGGGAAAGGCATACGTACGTCTATGCCGTTTCCGGCGCCGTTTCTTCCCGCGAACCGCGATACCTTTACATGATGTCGTTCGGAAAGGTCAGGCAGAATGCATCCGGAAGCACATCCTCCGTTCCGCACCGCCGCCGTTCTGGGCGCGGGTGTGATGGGATCGCAAATTGCCGCCCACCTGGCCAACGCCGGGCTGTCCGTACATCTGCTGGATCTTCCCGGCGACCAAAAAAACAGAAACGCCATCGTCGAGGGGGCACTCAAGGGACTCGAACGTGTCAGCCCCGCTCCTCTTTTTACGGAAGGGACTGCCCGTCGCATCACTCCCGGCAACATCGAGGACGACTTCCACCGCGCGTCTGAAGCGGACTGGATCATCGAAGCCGTCGTTGAGAAGCCGGACGTCAAGCAACAGATTATGGCGCGCGTGGAAGCCGCCGCGAAACGCCATACCGTTATTTCCACCAACACCAGCGGCATTCCGATCCACCTGATTGCACAGGACCGGTCGCCGGACTTCAAGAGACGCTTCCTCGGCACGCACTTCTTCAACCCGCCGCGCTACCTCAAGCTACTTGAACTCATTCCCCTTCCCGAAACCGATCCGGCCGTTGTCGACCGCGTTTCCCGGTTTGGCCGCGTGCGGCTGGGCAAAGGCATAGTGGTTGCAAACGACGTGCCGGGCTTCATTGGCAACCGCATCGGCGTGTACGCCATGATGCAGTGTATCCGCGCCGTCGCGGAGGGCGGCTACACGATCGAGGAAATAGACACCCTGACAGGGCCCCTGCTGGGACGTCCGGGATCCGCTACGTTCAGAACGGCCGACGTTGTCGGACTGGACACCCTCGCGCACGTTGCCGGTTACCTGTACGGCGCCCTGCCGGACGACGAAAGCCGGGAACAGTTTCGGGTTCCCGAACTGGTAAGACAGCTGGTCGAAGATGGGGCCACCGGCGCCAAGGCGGGCAGGGGTTTTTACAGGAAAGAGGGCCGGAACATCCTCTCGTTCAGCCCGGAAACCCGCGCCTACGGACCACCCGAGGAACAGAAACTGGGCGACCTCGAACCCATACGGAAACAGAGGAAACTTTCCCTGCGCCTCCGCGACCTTTATGCGCACGAAGGGCGGGCAGGCGCCTTCTTTCGGAAGCACCTCCTGGAAACGCTGGCATATAGCGCCAGCCGTATCCCCGAAATCACCACGAATCCGGCCGACATAGATCGCGCCCTTCGCTGGGGATTCGGCTGGGAGGCGGGCCCCTTTGAAATGTGGGATATCATCGGGTTCGATACTATCCTCGAGGACATGTCAGCCGGGAACATCCCCCTGCCGGGCTGGGTCGAAACCATGTCCGGAACGGGCGCCGACAGATTCCGCGACCGCTCACGGGTCTATATGCCCGACCGCGGATACGTGCGGGAGTCCGGGGCGACCGACGAATTCCGCTCGCCCGCCATCCGCTCGGAAAAACAGCACGTCCGCTGGCAAAGCGAGGAAGCCGTTCTGCTTGACCTCGGAGATGATATCGCCCGCTTCGAATACCGCACCAAGGCAAACTCCATGGGCGAAAAACTCGTACGCGGTCTCGTCGACGCGGTCGACATCGTCGAAGCGGGGAATTACCGCGGAATGGTCATCTGCAACAAGGGAAAGAACTTCTCCGTAGGCGCCAACCTGCAGGAAATGGTCACGCATGCGGAGCAGAAACGCTTCGACCTGATGGACCGGCTCCTGGTCAATTTCCAGCAGATGATCCAGCGTGTCCACTATTCCGCCAAACCGGTCGTGGTCGCCACCCACGGCCGCGTCCTCGGCGGCGGGTGTGAGCTCACTCTGGCCTGCGCCAGCCCCGTGGCCGCGGCCGAATCCTACATCGGTCTTGTCGAACTGGCCGTGGGACTCATCCCTGGCGGCTGCGGCACCATGCGCATGGCGGCGCTTTCACACGAGCGCGCATCGTCCGAGTACGACAGCCACATACAGCCCTTTCTGGCAAGGGCTTTTGAAACCGTTGCCATGGCAAAGGTATCCAACAGCGCCTATCAGGCGCGGGAATACGGTTTTCTACCGCCCGGCGCGCCCATTGTCATGAACCAGGATCACCGGCTCCACGCCGCCAAACAGGAAGTCCTGCGCCTTTCGAACCAGGGATACGCGCCGCCGCCGGTTCGCAATGCCATCAGGGTTCTTGGCCAACCGGCCCGTGCGCGGTTCGAGGTGACAACCTACAGTATGCTCCGCTCGAGATTCATCACCGAATACGACCGCTACCTGGCCAACCGGTTCGCCTACGTGCTGACCGGCGGGGACCTCACCGGTCCCGCGGACGTACATGAAGACTACCTTCTGGAGCTGGAACGCGAAGTCTTCCTCGCCCTTACGGGCGAAGAGAAAACCCGGGAAAGGATCAACAGCATTCTGCGAACCAACAGACCCCTGCGAAATTGATTCCCGCGGAATCCGGACCGCCGGACTGCACACGAGAAAAGAGGGCGAACCTCCCATGATCAACGAAACATGCATCGTCAGCAGCGTCCGCACGGCTATCGGCAAAGCCAAAAGAGGGACCCTGCGCAATGTGCGGCCCGAAACCATGGGCGCGGCTGCCGTCAACGGCGCCATCGCCCGGGTGGAGGGCCTTCTGCCCGAACGTATCGACGACGTTATCGTGGGCTGCGCATTTCCGGAAGCGCAGCAGGGCATGGTTCTCGGACGCGTTGTCGCCCGGAAAGCAGGTCTGCCCGATACGGTTCCCGGCGTAACCATCAACCGCTTCTGCGCCTCCGGGCTGCAGTCCATCGCGATGGCCCACCAGGCGATCTCCGCGGGTCAGGCCGACGTGATCGTGGCCGGCGGCGCCGAATCCATGAGTCTCGTGCCCATGGGCGGAAACAACTTCATGCCCGACCCCGATATCACGCGGGAAGACCCGGACCTCTACATCGACATGGGCAACACCGCCGAAAATCTGGCGGAAAGCGAAAACATCTCCCGGGAGGAACAGGACGACTTCGCCCTGCGTTCCCATCAGCGCGCGCTCACCGCCGCCGCCGACGGCCGCTTCAATGACGAGATCGTACCCCTGCACGTGGTGGACACCGTGTACGACAATGGCCGGGCAAGATCCGCCGAAACGACGTTCAGGGCGGACGAAGGGCCTCGGGCCGACACCAGCGCAGACGCCCTTGCCCGGCTCAGGCCGGTCTTCCGCGTTGGCGGCACCGTCACGGCGGGGAATGCCTCCCAGGTGTCGGACGGTGCGGCCGCAACGGTGGTCATGAGCGGACAGACGGCCAGAGAACTCCAGGTGGAGCCCATGGCGCGGCTCGTGGGTTTTGCCGTGGCCGGCGTCGCGCCGGAAATTATGGGCATCGGCCCCGCCGAAGCCGTGCCGAAAGCGCTCCGCCAGACGGGCCTCACCCTGGACAATATCGGCCTGATCGAACTGAACGAAGCCTTCGCGGCACAGGCCCTCGCCGTCATCGGCAAACTGGGCCTGAACCAGGACATCGTTAACGTCAACGGCGGCGCCGTCGCGCTCGGCCACCCCCTGGGCTGCACCGGCGCCAAGCTCACCGCCACCCTCCTGCACGAGATGATCCGTCGCAACGTCCGCTACGGCATCTGTACCATGTGCATCGGCAGCGGAATGGGCGCGGCGGGGATTTTCGAGAATCTAAGGGTGTAAAATGCATGGATGTTCTGACTTCCACCTACGGCGTCCTGTCCTTCTCGTCCGTCGAAGCCTTCGGGATCGTGGCTCTCGTATGCGGTCTGGGATTCACCGGCGCGCCGCTGTGGCTGTGGACCGCCCTCTCAGCCGCGGTTCTTTGGACATTCGGTGCGCCCGGCGGCCTCTGGCTGGGCTTCGGCGTCATCGCGCTGCTCTTCAACCTCCGGCCGCTCCGCCGCATACTGATCTCCTCCTGGATCCTCAGAGTCCTTAAGGCCCTCCGCCTCCTTCCATCCATCTCTCCGACCGAACAGGCCGCCATCGAAGCCGGAAGCGTATGGATTGACCGCGACCTCTTCTCCGGCAAACCCGATTTCAGACGTCTGAACAGCGAACCCTATCCCGAACTGAGCGAAAAGGAACGGGCATTTCTCAGCGGCCCCGCGGAAGCCGCGTGCCGCCTGTCCGATGACTGGCAGATCCACCGGAACCGGGATCTGCCGCCGGAACTCTGGGATTACCTCAAGCAGCACCGGTTCTACGGTATCATCGTCCCGGAGGAATTCGGGGGGCTTGGATTCTCCGCGTCCGCGCACAGCGCCATCGTCGGCAAGCTGGCGTCCCGTTCCATGCCTCTCGCCGTCACCGTAATGGTGCCCAACTCGCTCGGGCCCGCGGAACTCCTGATCCACTACGGCACCCCGGACCAGAAAGATCACTACCTGCCGCGGCTGGCGCGAGGCGATGAAATCCCCTGCTTTGCCCTCACCGAACCAAACGCCGGTTCCGACGCCGGCAGCATCCGATCCAGCGGGGTCGTCTTCAGAGACGAGGATGGGCGGCTGTATTTGCGATTGAACTGGAACAAACGATACATCACCCTCGCTTCCATTTCCACACTCATTGGCCTGGCCTTTAAACTCAAAGACCCGGACAATCTGCTCGGCAAAGGCGAAAATCCGGGCATCACGTGCGCCCTCGTTCCCCGCGACACGCCCGGCGTCGTCGTGGATAGACGGCACGACCCGATGGGGGTGCCCTTTCACAACGCTCCCACCGAAGGTAGGGACGTTATCGTCCCGGCTGACGCCATCATCGGCGGACCCGATAGCGCCGGCCGGGGGTGGCGCATGCTCATGGAATCCCTCGCCGCGGGGCGCGGCATCTCCCTGCCCGCAACAGCAGCCTTCGGCGCCAAGCTGACCGCGCGAGTGGCGGGCGCCCACGCCACCGTGCGCAAACAATTCGGCCTGTCCATCGGCCGATTCCAGGGCGTAGAGGAGCCGCTCGCGCGTATCGGCGCCTTTACCTACCTGATGGAAGCAGCGAGACGTTTCACGTGCGGAGGCCTGGACGGGGGCGCAAGATCCGCCGTTGTCTCGGCCATCGTCAAATTCAATCTCACGGAACTTCATCGGCGGGCCATTCTGGACGGCATGGACGTCCTCGCCGGCAACGCCATCGCCCAGGGGCCAAGAAACCTGCTCGCCCGGGCGTATCTCTGGGCGCCCTGAAAAAGGAAGAAAAACTGGCGGGTCGCTTCGCGGACATCCTTTCCTGGATGTATCTGGGTGCGGCCGTCCTGCGCCGCTTCGAAGCGGAAGGCCGCAGACCCGGCCACCTGCCCTATCTGCACTGGGCGATGCAATACGCGCTCGCGCAGATTCAGATCGGTTTCAGCGGCCTGTTCCAAAATCTGCGCGTCTTCCCGGGGCTGGGTCTGATATTCCGCTATCCCGTTGCGCTGTGGTCGCGCCTCAACCCCATCGGCAGGATGCCTTCCGACGCCCTCGGCGGCGACGTCGCCCGCGCCATCCGGACACCCGGCCCCGACAGGGACGCGCTGACCTCGGGAATATACCTGCCAGACTCAACCGATGAAGCCCTGGGCCGGCTGGAAGCCGCGTTCGAACTTTCCTGCAAGGCCGAACCCATTGCGGTTAAGATAAAAGAAGCCGCCCGCGCGGGCCTGCTCTCGGGCCGAGACCCCAACCGTCTGGTCATACAGGCACTGGAAGAAGAGCTGATCTCACAGGAAGACGCGCAGCTGTTCCGGCGCGCCGAGGCTGCCCGGGACGAGGCGATCCGGGTGGACGCGTTCACCCCTGAAGAGTACCTCCCTTTAATGAAGAACGGGTAACGGGCCGCTGCGGCGTACCGATTAACGGGCGCCAGCCCCCGAGGAGCGCAATCCATGCAAGGCCTTATGATGGACTACCCCCTCACGATGGACCGGATCCTCGAGCACGCCAATCGTCTGTACCCCCATAAACGCATTACCACGGGTTTGCCCGACGGAACCGTTCACCGATACACCTATGCGGACCTGCATAGGCGGTCGAAGCGGCTCGCCGGCGCACTGGGTGGCCTGGGCATTGAACCCGGCGACCGGGTGGGCACCTTCGCGTGGAACAACTACCAGCACCTGGAACTGTATTTCGCCGTCCCGTGCAGCGGCGCCGTCTGCCACACACTCAACATCCGCCTATCTCCGGATCAGCTGGCCTATATCATCAGCCACGCGGAAGACAAAGCCATCTTTGTCGACGCGACCCTGCTGCCCCTCTTTGAAGCGGTCGCCGCCAGACTCGACCGCCCCCCGCGCATCGTCCTGTTCAATACCGATCCGGGTATCCGGACAGCCCTGTCCGACACCTGCTGCTATGAAGACCTGCTAACCAGCGGAAGCGAAGCCTTCGAATGGCCCGTAACCGACGAAAACGCGGCCATGGGCCTCTGTTACACCAGCGGCACCACCGGCGAGCCCCGGGGCGCGCTCTACTCGCACCGCTCGATGTTTCTGCATACCCTCGGCGTGAACCAGTCCAACGCCGTGGGCATTGTTGAATCGGACATCGTTATGCCGGTCGTACCGCAGTTTCACGCCATGGCCTGGGGTCTGCCCTATGCCTGCGCCATGGCCGGCGCGGAAATGGTCCTGCCCGGACCCCACCTGAAACCCCACGCCCTGTCCAGGATGATCGCGGACGAAGGCGTGACGGTTCCCGCCGGCGTACCCACCATCTGGACCGGGCTATTTGAAGAACTGAAAGTCAATCCGCGCGACATCTCCTGCATCCGGTCCCTGATCGTTGGGGGTTCGGCCATGCCGCGCGGTCTGATAGAAGCCTATGAAACGGAACTCAACGTCCCGGTCGTACACGCCTGGGGAATGACCGAACTCTCGCCCCTGGGCACCGTCTCCAGGCTGCAACGCCATCACCATGCCCTTTCTGACGCGGACAGGTGGGACGTCAAAGCCAGACAGGGGTATCCCATTTCCGTTGTTGAAATGCGGATTGTGGACGATTCCGGAAACGAAGCGCCCTGGGACGGCCGCAGCATGGGTGAGATACAGGTCAGGGGCCCGTGGGTGATCGGGAGTTATTACAAAGAGGATCCCGATCCCGATCACTTCACGACCGACGGGTGGTTTCGAACCGGCGACGTCGGATCGATGAGTCCGGACGGCTTCCTCACGATCACGGACCGGACCAGAGACCTCATCAAGAGCGGCGGCGAGTGGATCTCCAGCGTCGAACTGGAAAACAGGCTGATGGGCCACCCCGCCGTCACCGAGGCCGCCGTAATTGCCATACCCGACACGAAATGGGCGGAGCGCCCCTTCGCAATCGCCGTACGGTCGCCCAACGCGGACCCGGCCACGGCCGAGGAACTCCGGGCGTACCTGGCGACTGTATATCCGAAATACTGGGTGCCCGACAGAATTGTCTTCGTGGAGCAGATCCCCAAGACCAGTGTAGGAAAACTGAATAAAAAAGTCATCCGCCGGCAATATGCGGAGAGACTGTTCGGATAGTCAACCAAGGCCCGAGACAAAGGACAGCGATGCCTCTCCATCTCAAGAACCCGCACAGCATCCTGGCCGTCCTAGAGACCCGACCCCAGGACGTCTTTGAAATCCGTCTTCCGGATCCCGTCGCCGGTCCGTGGAGAGAGATCAGGGCGTCCGCCGCGGAAATCGGCGTTAGAATCACCCGCGAAACCCGGACATCCGGGACACAAAAGCGGACCGGCCGAGCCGGCAGCGCCGAAGCCGTTGTCAAGGAACGACGCTCCGTCTCCACCCAGGACTTCTTCGCGCACGTCACCGAGACCGGTCTCTGGCTTGCGCTTGACCGGGTCCAGGATCCGCACAACGTCGGGGCGATCTTCAGAACCGCCGCCTTCTTCGGTGTCCGCGGCATCCTGCTTACACGCGACCGTTCCGCCCCGCTCACCGATACCGTGCATGACGTCGCCTCCGGCGGCGTCGAACACGTGCCCTTTTCCTTCGCGACCAACCTCAGCCAGGCTCTGGACCTGGCGCGAACGACAAACCTGTGGATTCTGGGCGCGTCCGAACACGCCGATACCGACCTCGGCCAGATCGCCGCCGACCGACCCTGGCTGCTCGTTCTGGGCAACGAGGAACGCGGGCTCCGCCGTCTCACCCTGGACAAGTGCGACGCCACCTGCAGAATTCCTTCCATCGGTAACGTCGCCTCCCTCAACGTCTCCGTCGCCGCGGGCATCATCATCCAGAAACTCGTCGCACCGCCAGAAACGACCACGCCGTAGACTGTCGATTCATCCCGCCTGCCTGCGCCAAGCAACGCGCGGCAGGCAGGTCTCTTTGAGTTGTTTGCACTGAACTTGCCGAAGTGCCTTCGCTCGCCGAAACGTGGTCATTGAGCTTGTCGAAATGCCCTCGGTTCCGTTTCGGTCGATTCCAATACACAACCCTTCGCCGACCCTTCGACAAGCTCAGGGAGCGGCTCAGGGCTCAGGCGCCGGTTTCTGATCCTGTCGATGGCGCCGCCCTTGTCACTATTTCCGTTTTGCCGTATCTTTTGTGAAAAAATTCAGGGGAAGAGCCGATGCCCGAAACCATCTTCTGGGACGTGGATACCCAGTACGACTTTATCATGCCCGATGGCCGACTCTATATCCGGGAGGCTGAGAAAATCCTGCCCAACCTGGAGCGGCTCACGGCCTGCGCCCGGCAACGGAATATCCCCGTCTTCGGCTCAGTAGACTACCACAACCCCGAAGATCCGGAGATTTCAGATTCGCCCGACTTCCGGAACACCTTTCCGCCGCACTGCCTGAAGGGCACTCCCGGCCAGCGAAAGGTCCTGGAAACAAGCCCCGTGAATCCGCTTTGGATCGACGGCGACGCCGAAGTACCCACGTCCCTCGGCCAGCGGGTCCGGAACCACGCCGGCGAGGTCATCTTCCGCAAACAGCGTTTCGACGTTTTCACCAACCGGAACGTGGAACCTGTTCTGGACATCGTCAGACCCGAGCGAATCGTACTGTACGGCGTTGCCCTGGACGTCTGCAACGCCTACGCCATCGACGGCTTCCTTAAGAGAAACACCGCGCCCATCCAACTGGTCCTGGACGCCACGCAGGCCATCTTCCCCGAACGCGGAGAATCGCTCGTGGAAGGCTGGAAGGCCCAGGGCGTCACCGTCGTGTCTACCGACGAAGTCACAGGGCAGAGAAACTGGCATTCAGGAGATCGCGTGGGCTAAGGGATGGGCGAATTCGAACGGGGACCTGCCAGAGGCCAATCCTGTAGCCGCGGATGTAAACGAAAACACCATCGCCCGCAAATTGCGGGCGATGGTGTTTTTTGTTTTGCGCGTTGCGCCTATTTCCCCGCGGACATATCGAGTTCTTTGAACAGGTCGAGGTACTTGCCGTACCCCGCGCCCTTCAGTTCTTCCACGGGAATAAACCGCAGCGAAGCGGAATTGATGCAATAGCGCAGCCCGGTGGGGGGAGGCCCGTCGGGAAACAGGTGGCCAAGGTGGGAATCCCCGTTTCTGCTGCGAACCTCGGTGCGGGTCATAAAGAGGTTGTTATCGACGTGCTTCACCACGTGTTCCCGGACCAACGGCTGCGTGAAACTCGGCCATCCGGTACCCGACCGGAATTTGTGCGTTGAACTGAAGAGCGGCTCGCCCGAGACGACGTCCACGTAGATTCCCGGTTTCTTGTTATCCCAGTACTCGTTGCGGAACGGGCGCTCGGTGCCGTCTTCCTGCGTCACGTTCCACTGCAGGGGTGTCAGCTTACCGCGCAACTCCGCTTCGGGTGGCTTGACCCAGGACATGCCGGAGGATTTGGCGGGTATGTCCCGCCCCCAGTTCCGTTCGATAAATCGGTCGCGGCCTGAGCCTTTCCGGTAGCGGTTGTAATGAGCCGGCTTTTTCCTGTAGTAATCCTGGTGGTATTCCTCCGCCGGATAGAACGTCTGCGCGGCGCGGATGGGCGTGACGATGGGGGCTTTGAATCGGCCAGATCCGGTAAGCGCTTCTTTCGAAGCTTCGGCCAGCTGTTTCTGCTGCTCGTCGTGGTAGAAAACGGCGGACGTGTACTGGTGTCCCCGGTCGTAGAAAGAGCCCCCGGCATCGGTTGGGTCGAACTGCCGCCAGAAAACGTCGAGCAATTGGGCATAGGTGACAACGGCCGGGTCGAATGTGACCAGGACCGACTCGATGTGCCTGGTACTGCCTGAACTGACCTGCCCGTAGGTGGGACTCCGGGTCTCTCCGCCGGTATAGCCGGATACCGCGGAGACGACCCCCTCGAGCTTATCGAACGGGGCTTCGATGCACCAGAAGCAGCCGCCCGCAAACGTGGCCTGCGCCAGGTTTTTCGTTTCCGTCCGGCCGTCCCGCGCGCCGAAGGCCAGGGCGACAATCAGGGCGGCAGCGGTCAATAACAGCACGAGCGTCGTTTTCATTTGAGATCCTCCTGAGATTCCCGGCAATCGGGCTGGATGTTGCACGATGGATCAATTCGACTAAAAATAACAAAATTGGGGTGTGGATGGTATCCCTAAAACCTGAAAATGGCGGATTTTTGGGGAACAAAAAAATACCCTCTCCACCACCGGTCGCCCGAGGGATAGAACGCAGGAGAAGGCGAAGCGACCCAAAGTCCACCCTTTGCGGGTTTTTGTAGGGGCGGTTCGCGAACCGCCCCTACAAAAACCTGAGATCCGTGATATAGATATCGCCGTGTTTCGCGCCCACCTCTTTCGGACTTGATAACTATACATTTGTACAGTATATTCAGTATATGGCGCACACGCATCTGGAAATTGAAGAGACCGGGGCGCGTTCGGTCCTGATGCCGCAGGACGGCCCGCCCGTCACCCGATACACCCTGAATCCTTATATCGGTTGCGGCATGGGGTGCGCCTATTGCTACGTTATGAAATACCACTACGCTATGGAACACCCCCTGCCGTGGGGCGCATGGGTCCAGCCTAAAACGAACGCGCCCTTTCTTCTGGGCAAGGCGCGCGACAAAATCTGGGGGCGGCGGATTTTCGTGGGTTCGGCCACCGACCCGTACCAATACGTGGAACGGCAATACCGGCTGACCCGCCGCTGCCTGCGCGTCCTGCTGGACAGCAACCCGAAAGACGTCGTGGTGCATACGCGCAGCCACCTGATTCTGGACGACGTGGAATTGCTGCAGGCGTTCAAGACCCCCCTGCGGGTGTGTTTTTCCGTGCCCACCGACGACGACCGCGTTCGGCAGAAGCTGGAGCCGCACGCCCCTCGCATCGACGTCCGGCTGAAAACCATGCGGCGCCTCAGGTCCGCGGGCATTCACGTTACCGCGGCGGTGGCGCCTCTGCTCCACTGTAAGCCGGCCCGCTTCGTCCGGTTGCTGAAAGACGCCGTTGACGACGTCTACACCGGCACGATGCGCTACACGGACAAAACGGGCCTGCAGCGGACGGACCGGGCGAGGGCCTATTTCCGGAGCGCCCGTTACAGGGACCTGGTCGGCGAAATGGACCGCTGCCTCGACGCCTCGGGCCTGAAGGCAAACCGGGACGACGATAGAGATTTCGCGTCACGATGAATGCTGCGCGGCAAGCAGGCGGAACGGAAAACAAGCGGGAAACGAAGGTTAAATCAGATCGCAGGAAATCGCATAACTTATTATTTTTAAAGCGCTGGTATTTAAATGAAAAGAAAATGAAGACGAACTATGGAAGAATATTCGGCAGGATCGTGTTCCCGAAACTGCATCGTCCGATACAGACGGTTTTAACGCTGTATCAAGTTTACGAAGGCGAAGACATACCCATTCCTGCGAGTCCCGCCACACGCACCGACGTTTGGCATCAGTTCTCCCGCCAGTCCGCATCCTCCCCGCTGACATTAATTACACGCACCGATATCCGATGAGTTTCCTCTTCCGAGAGCGTCGCCTTCAGCTGTTCCTGTAGCTCATGGGGAGTTTCCAGGCGCCTTCCCGATGGAGAAACTCGGGTGAACGCCTTTCCGAACCAGAATACCAGGTAGATGCCGTGTCCGGCCGCACCCGGGTCTCGAGTGTATTTGGCGATCAACTGCGTCTTTATCGCAGTCCACAGATCGGGACGGTTGTTCTTTTTAATTTCCACCGGCACGTTGAAGTCCTCGAAGGAAACTCGAATGTCCGCCCGTTTCTCGTCTGCGTAACGGCCCTCCGGTTGGGCGTCAATTGGCAATGGGGCCAATTTGTATTTCAAATCGGATAGCAACGCGTCCCTGCAAAGCTCTTCATGTTTCGGTTTTCGGGTTTTCTCGTCAGAAGGGTTTTCCCAATATTGACGCCAATCGGAGGTACTGCCGTCATGTATATTTCGCGCGATCTCATGTAGATGATCGGTCACGAGAGCGGCGAGGTCGGCCGCGTTGGCAGGGCTGCCGTTGTCCAGAGTCCGGCAGACGTGTTCGAATTCGGGATGACGATAACTGGCGTCGCGTTGAATAACCCTTTGGGAATCTCGCGCGCGAGACAGGACGTCGTGCCAGGCCGAAAGCGCTGGTTCCGCAAGAAGCCTGTCCAGTGCATCGCCAGCCTCTTTGCCGTGGGAAGCAGCGAGACGTTGAATAAACGCATGCACAAGTTCAGAGTCCGTGTTTATAGAAGTATTCCATTCGTCGTCCCGTTCGTGCCGGGGCTCATAGGGTCGGAAGTAGCTACCTATAAGGCGAACTAGGACTTCCAATACCGGAATTTCCAGCTCAACGTCCGAAAGTGAAAAGCCCGCGCGTGGAAACACGTAGGGAAAGAACCCTACCAGGTTTCGCACCCGCCTTTCTTGACCCTGCACGAAATCTACCAAAGGGTTCGTATACGCCTCGGGCACAATAACGACCGCAGCGGCCAACCAGCGCACCCGCTGAGCAACATTCATGCTTGTAGTAGCCAGCTTTCTATCGATCAGTTCCTTAAGCGACATCCTGTCCGTGTGTCGAATTGCGGCCCAAAGAAGATAGTCCAATGCTTCAATCTGTACTGCATTACATCGCGTCGGAAAGGCCCGCAAGAACGGCAGGCTGGCGAGCTTCGCGACCTGGGCGTGGTCCTTATCATGTGCGAGCGCGAAGAGCCCGGAAACAGGCCCGCTACCACTACGAAGCTCGGAAATGCCACACTTTACCAGCATTTCGGCTACGACATCCGGGCGTGCCTCGCGGCTTCGACGATACCAATCGGGCTCGTGGGAACTTCCCGAACAGAAATGGAACGCGAGCGCCTTTCGCATCTGTTCATCGTCGAGCCGGCAGAGTGCGTCTGGCGTGGATTTTTCGATCTCCGCCAGGGCCGCCAGGAAAGGCCACCCGATATGATACACCTGGCCCTTTTTCTTGAGGGCGAGAATCTCCTCGACGCCTGGAACGTCCTTCCTTTCGATAACATCGCGGATTCCAACACGAACGGCATCGATCAAACTTTGATCCGATCCCAAGTCATTCTTAATGTCACTAGTGCCCCCGGCGATGCGGAGATTGATCGAGTCTGCGAAGTATATGCCCGCAATATGGTATAGCAGATCGTGGGTGGCCCGGTTTTCGCGCAACGCGGCCTCGTTGGCCCGGAGATGGTCCAGCCATTTCTCCTCCTCACGTCGGCGCCGGTCGATATATTGGGACCGAACCCCGCCGCTGTCTTTCACTCTAAAGCCGCTCGGGATGGATTGCGGCGCGCGTAGTCGATCCAACCTGGCTCGAAGTACTTGATTTTCCTCCGCGTGTTCTACTATCAGATCAAGCGACAGACCCTCGTTAACGCTTCGATTGTCAAGCGACTGACAGGCGAGTTCCAACAGGTGTTCCGCGACTCGAGGACTCATGTTCACTGTCGCGACGGCCATCGCCAGACACCAGCGACCGAAGTCAGGCGGCAGTTTGGCGCCGTAAAGACGCTCTTGCACTTTCAAGGCGTGATACCTGAATTCGTCGGATTGGGGACATCGTTTCAGACCCTCGACGAACACTTTCTTCAGAATTTCGGAGCGTTCCTCCAGCCAAGACCCAATCTCACGAATCGCGTTTTTGTCGCCTCTCCAGGCGCCGTGAATCTCTGAGAAACCCACGTTCAACCAGTCATAAAGGCGCTCGGTTTCCAGTTCGTCACCGCGGGCATTTAGACCACGTGCCAGCAGTCTCGCCGGAAGTCGTTCGAGGTGCAGGCGGCCTTCCAGTGCGGAACGCAAGTCGGGAAGCCTTTGCTGCAGGGCATCCAGGAGTTCGACTATCTCCTCGTCCGAAGACCTTTCATGAAGTTCATGCTCCCAGAACCACCAGTACATGCCAGCCAGGTTCGTCTCCCCGGTCTCGATCAGGTGGTCCCATACTTCGATGGGAGATAGTTGCCGGGGGTACAGTTGCGATAACAGGATTCCCAGGAGTTCGTGGTCAGGATCGGAGACGCTTCCGTTTTGAATCTCTTTAAGCAGGGTCTTGAGTTCGCACGTTTTGTTGTTATCGTCCTCCAAATGGATAAATGCGTTAAGGGCAGATATATTGACACTGGGCCACCACGTATCGTCGCGAACAATTCCGAGCAGAATCTCTGCAAAGTTTGCCGGACGCGAACTATGACACAGAATGCTCAGTACAAAATCGACGAACATCTGATACTCGTTGTCACGGCTGGCATTATCCAGGACGTTTCTGAGCACGGGTTCCATGTCCAGCGTCGCGAGAGGACCGAAAGCCGCCGCCAACTGAATGGAACCGAGCCTGGACACCTCACTGTGCAGAGCGTTCAGGAGCGCCCGTTTCTCGTCAAACGAAAACCCGCGTATATCGCCGTAGAGACCGACACCTACGGGATCCCGAATGATAAGCTCACTTCGGGCGCTCTTACAGTACGCCGCGAGCCAGGCGGACAGACTCCTCAACCCGGTCACCACGATTCCGTCCTCTCCCGTGATGAGCGAAAGAACCCGCCGGGCAGGAAGTCCGTCTTCGATCAGCCGTGCGAGGTACCGAGCACCGAGGAATTCAGCGACGTGCCGGTGAATCGGGGCGAAACGGCTAAACGAACCGGAGTCCGCCTTGAACAGCTTTGTGGACAGCACCGACTGTAGCAACTCCGGGTTTTCGAATTGAATTTCCTCCAAAGTGGGAAAGTCTGTGTCCGGTTCACCGTGGCCCAGCGTGTACCCTTCGATTCCCGAAATCAATTGAACGGCGCAAAGACGCCCGGCGGCGTTCAATAACCTATGCGTATTCGCCGGCTGACTGGCAACTTTGTGCTCAATATTGTGCTCACGTACCAGGTACGAACAGGCCTGCTCGAATGTTTGCAAGCGGCTGTCCGGCCATTGTTCGTTACGCGCTATAACAGTGGCCAGCAACTCGAGGGTCAGCGGGTTTTGGAGCAGCCCGTCGATCCGCCGCCCTCGGGCGTTTTCCAGGAACGCCCCGGTATCTTCGACGCCCTTGTCTTCCAATATCCGTACAATGTCCGATTCCGTAAGGGGATCAAGCCGGAGTACGGTGAGATCCCCGTCAGGGGATACGTCTTTCAGGCGCTGCCAATCGTTCTCTCCGAGCCAGTCCGCTTCCCGGCACGACAGGCGGAAACGCGGACGACGCAGACTTTCGAGACGATTGCGAATACTGTCAAAAGGTGTGCGTGCGTCTGCAGCGCCAACGCGGACCTCGTCAAGACCGTCGATAAAGAGTGTCTTATTGCGCCACTCGGCGTGCATTTCCACGTCTAGAGCGAGAAAGTCGCGGGCGGAGATCATACAGGCGCCGTCCCCAAGCGCCTCTTTCTCGGTCTCGAACGCGGTGGTCTTCCCCGAGCCGGGGTCACCCAGCAACACATAGGCCGGAGTGTCCCGAAACCCGGCCAGGGGTCGTGAGTCCCTTGCCTGATTCCGTTTCTCATCACCCTGCGGGATCACTGTACTCGTGCGTGCGACGATCGTGTTCATTATTCCTCAAACCAGTGATTGGCCGGTACTGTCAGAAACTCATTCAGCCCGATACCACCTTCCCCGACAAGCAGACACCTATCCGGACGAAAACGCTGCTCGAAAATGCGCATTCCCCGAAAAGTCAGGTTCTTTGTACTGCTTTTGACCTCGATGGCGATGATGCGAGGACCGCGTTGCAGGACGAAATCGACTTCGTTTGAACCATCCCGCCAGTAGTAGAGGCGGGTGTCGGGCGACAAGGTATTGAACAGATGCGCGCCGACCGCGCTCTCGACAATGCGCCCCCAGAATGAGCGGTCGGCCCTCGCTTCATCAAACGAGTACCCTGAACCGGCCGTCATCAGTGCGGTATTGAGCACGTTGAGCTTCGGGCTCGAGGCGCGACGTCGATGCGGACGGTTGGAATACTTCGGCAAGCCCGCGAGTAGGCCGGCGCTCGAAAGCAGGTCCAGGTAGCGGGCAAGGGTGGTGGTGTTGCCGGCATCATGCAACTGGCCCAGCATCTTCGTGTACGAAAGGATCTGCCCGGAATAGCCGGCCCCGAGTTCGAACACCCGTTTGAGTAGCGCCGGTTTGTCCACACGGGTCATAGCGAGGATATCCCGCTCCACGTTCGGTTCGATGAGCGCGCCGAGGATATAGTTGCGCCACCTATCGGGGTTTCGGATGAATCGTACAGCGCCCGGGTAGCCTCCAAAGTAGAGATAGCTCGCCGGATCGAGACGAAACGCCTGCATCATTTCGGCGAACGACCAGTGTGTGACGCGGATGGACTCGAAGCGGCCGGCGAGGCTCTCGCTCAATCCCGATTGCATTAATAGCGGGGCCGAGCCCAGGATAACCACATGCAAGGGGCAGTTCCGGGCCCGGTCCGCGTCCCACAGGCCCTTGACCGTATCGGACCACCGCGGAATCTTCTGTATTTCGTCTATCGCCAGCACGAAGCCGCGTCTGAATCGCTCGGCCTCCTGCCGAGCGTGTTCCCAGTTACGCACGAGCCACTCCGTGTCTCGCGCCTGTGTCAGAGGAAAGGTTAACGTGGATGAATCGGAAGGGAAGGGATTTTCATATCTATCGGGTTCGTCCACGGACAGGTAGCGGCTTTCGATGTGGATCTGACGCAACGCCTGGCGCACGATGGTCGTCTTGCCGGTTTGACGTGGTCCAAACAAGGCGATGAGTTGGTGGGGGGCCTCGTCCAACCTGTCCATCAGGGTCTTTACGTGAACACGTTGAAAGGAAGTCATATTGTAAATTTACTATATTGAGTAAATTCAGGCAAGAGGATAATTCACGGTTTTTCCTGGTAAATGTGAATGCAGGTTGATGCGCCGCCAAACCGCCTGATGTCGGTATGAATCACAAAAACGGGATGCGCGAAGGTGGGGGTTCCTTCGGGCATCCCGTGTGCGCCATTTTGCTTATGGCAGGACGATTACGATGGTTGCATGCGGGTATTCACTTCAACCGGCGCCGCATGGGGCGACGTGGAGAGGGTGAGGCCGAGCGGATCTCGTGGATGAACTCGGCCGCCACATCCCGGTAGGTCTCGAACGGATCCTGGAGACTCAGGTGGCTTTCGTTCTCAAGATAGACCGAGTCCCAGTCCACGATATACCGCATCCGGTTCTCCGACAGGGCCCTGATCACGTCGGACCGGCCCCGGGCCCGCGTATCGGCGGGCGGTTCGTCTTCCGCGTGGGCGATTTGCTTTTCCGTTAAAATGCGGCGCGTCATCCCCGTGTGTTCGAGGTCGAGGAAAAAACCCCGGTTGGGATTGATATTGTGATACTCCAGATCCAGACTCTGGAGCCACGGATCGTTCCAATCCAGGCCTTCCGACTGCACGAACATCTCCAGCATCCACTTCTTGGCCACCCAGTCCAGACGGTCCTTCAGGACCATCGGATCCAGCTCCAGGGCGTCCAGCGTCTGCTCCCACTCGTCCAGCACCCAGTCCGACTCCTCGTCCATCCCCCGCAGATGGCGCTTCGCCAGATCCAGGTACCGACGCTGGATATCCACGGCCGAAACCGGCCGGCCGTTCTTGCGTTCCAGAATCCATTTATGGGTGGGATCTCGAGAAATCTCCTTCAACGCCCAGACCGGGTCGCCCAGGCCCACGTCCTGCGGAAAAATCTTGTGCTCGAGCAGATTCAACACCATCGCGGTGGTACCGACCTTCAACGCGGTGGCGTACTCCGACATATTCGAATCGCCCATCAGCAGGTGCAGCCTTCGGTACTTGTTATAGTCCGCCAGCGGTTCGTCGCGCGTATTGATAATCGCCCGGGAAAACTGGATCCACTGGTAGATCTCCGTGACAATGTGGTCCGCGCGCTGCGAAATCTGAAAGGCGACGGGATCTTCGTGACCGGCGTCGACGTCGTCGTCCCGGCCATAATAATAGAAGCTGTCGTCGTAGCTGCCCACCCGGCCGGCGCCGCTGTAAATCTGCCGCGTTACCAGAAAAGGCAGCAACGCCGGAATCACAACCATGGAAAACGGCACGTTTCGCCGAATCAGATAGTTCTCGTGGCAACCGAAGGTAGCGCCAGTATAGTGGTCGATGTTGTTCTTGAGGAACGATGCCTCTTTCGCCAGCCCGAGCGAACGAAGCGCGCGCTGCAGAATCCGTTCTCCCGCCCGGTCGGAGGCCACCAGGTCGAACAGGCTCTTGCATTCCGGCGTTGTATATTCGATATGCCCCATATCGATATATACCCTGCCGGAATTGAACAAAAAACCGCCGTTACCCGGCGGTTCGTCCCGGCCCCGATAATGGATATCTATAATCCCCTTACGTTCGGTGTGGAAAATATGGTCCTTCACCTTCACCGTGATGGCATCCGGGCTGACGAACCCCTCGTGCTCCGGCGCCATGCACCCATATTCAGTTTCCAGACCGAAAATGCGACGTTCCATTTCGGGCCCTTACATGCCTAATAAAGTCAAAAGCCGGAATTTACATGGATGGACCTGTCTGCGTGCGTGCCACACGCACAGGCAGGCAGGATCGACAGGATAAAAACCCACAAGCCGGAAGCATGCTATTTGATACGGGTGATCGCAATGAATCCGTCGATCATAAACCGTGTAACGCTACGCCTCCCCCCACCGTCGCCGCAGGCCGGGCGCCCACGAGGGACGCCCCTACACGGCAGGGGAAGTGGTACGGACATGCAGGCGTAAGATCAGGTTGCAGGATCCGCCGGCTCTCAGCGATACGGCTTGATCACGGGCAGAATCTCTTTTTCGGTAACGACGCGATACCTGCGTTTGTCCGGACCGGACCGGTCGAAAACCACGGCCTCAACCGTGGACGATTTCAACTCGGCCTTCAAAATACCCTGCAGATCCGCCTCGTCGGCCACCCGTTCCAACTCCGACGTCTCCTGGGGGATCTCGTCCAGGTCTCCCACAAACCGCCCGGCCGCCCATACCTCCAGTGCGGCCTTCAACGCGTTCCGCAGGCTGAGCCGGTCGGTTTCCGGCAGATAGCGCCGCATCAACCCGTCCGCTTCCGGAATATCGCCCACAACGCCGCGGCCTTCGTGTTTCTGAAACGCGCCGTCGTAGTCCACCGTATAGAAGACGGCGCCTTCCTCCGATACATCCAGCTCCAGCATCAGGATCCGCACGATATACGGCGACCGGAACACCTCGTCAAAAGCCGTCTTGACCGCGGGACCCAGGCCGAAATGTATTATCTGCTGCAGGTTTACGTCCTGCTCCGAATAGTTGAACCCGATCACCGACGCCAGGTCCACGGCGGACTGGCGCAGCTTCTCGATATCGGCGGGATGCCCGAGCGCGGCCATGCCGATACGGTCGTAAACCTCGAAGATCTTCTGTTGTCCCCGGCCCAGCGTCAAAAGCAGCGCGCCGTCCCGGTAGGTCAGGCCCACAACCGGGCTGCCGCCCCGCAGCTGGTCCTCGATATACTCCCGCCGGTTGGCTACCGCCTCCGCCCAGCGATAGGGTTCGTCCAGCATCATCCCTCAGTGTCTCCAGGCCCTTCAGCTTGAGCGAAATACCGCTCGTAGGACGCCCGCAGATCCTCCTCGGACACGGTACGCAGTCCATCCGCCGAGATCGTTTTCACCGTGGGCAACACCCCGGTATCACGCTCGTATCTTCCGGTGGCGGCGTCGTATTCCGCGGCCGTATGCAGCAGGCGCAGCGCCATTCCAATGCTCTCGTTACAGTCCAGTTCGGCAAACGGACGCTCGCCCCACTGGTTGTTGTAGTACATTGCGCCCCGTATGGCCGCTGCGCCGGAACCCGTGGTGGAAAAATCGGCGCTCTCGAACTGCGCGCCCAGCACGTCGTAGAAAAAGATCTTGCCGCGGCTGTCCTGTCGATCGTACGTGGCGAAAATGGGGATCACCGGGCCGATGCCCTGCATGGCCATCGGCAGATTGTCGCGAATCAGAAGGGAGAGGCGCCGCAGTTTGGCCGCCAGGCTCATTTCCTGCAACTGCCGGCGCCGGTGATATTGAAACGTGTGTTCAAGAATACGGGCGATTTCGTACGCCATCGCCGGCGATCCGGAAATGGCCATCACCGAATACGCGTCGATATCGATGACCTTGTCGGCGCGGTCGTAGAGCACCGTATGGCCGGCGGTCGCCCGGCGGTCGCCCGCTACGAGGACGCCATCCCGGTAGCGAAGCGCGAGGATGGTCGTGCCTTCGGTGGGCTGAAACGGAAGGGACGCCGCGCCGCCCGGCGCACTTTCCCGCAGGTCGGCGCCGGGCATCCGGTATCCTTCGGCCTTCAGCAGATCCAGAAAATCTCCACCCGCACCCATAGGCTCACTCACCCGTACGCTGGCGGTAACGTCGCGCCTGATTCGGGTCCACGCGCCGCATGCGGCGCAGCAGATCCTGGGTATCGGGACGGTCAACGTCCGGTCGGGACGGTCCCTCGTCTCCGTCGTTCGGCGCCCCGTCGGGGGGCTCCGACCGTCGGGTTCGCCGTTCAAAACCGGCCAGGTCTTTTTTCATAGCCAACTCCTCCTTGTGTCCCGTCCCAGAAATATTTCACCATTCATCCGCCGATTCATCCCGTCTCGCTGTGTTGCCCTCGCTCGGCGGCCGAATTCAGTCAATCTATTTCAGGGACAGAACATTCGAATCCGTTCAAGAATGCCCGCAGGTTCTCCCGAACGGTTAAGCTGCACGCTTCGCCAACGCGACCGGCGGTCAGGCCTCGAGCGCGTTCAGGAACTCCTCCAGTTCATCCGATCGATCCAGCACCCTATTATAATACGCGACCTTCTCCCCATCAACCAGATCCTTCATATCCACGGAACGCTGTTCCCCGTTCCGGGAGAAAACAATCCGGTCCCAGTTGACCGATTTGACGTCGTGGCCGAATTTCTCCAGGCATCGTCCGCGAAAATACGCCCGCGTGTCCGTGGGCGGAACGGACATCGCCTCCACGATTCGCTCGTCGTCCAGAAGCCGCACCATTTTGCCCTGGTCTTCCAGCAGAAAATAGAGTCCGGCCTCCCGATCCACGTTGTGGTACTCCAGATCCTGGCTCTGAAGCCACGACAGGTCCTCCGGATTGTCCCAGGAAAGTCCCTCCGCCTCGCAAAAACAATCCAGCAACCACTTCTTGCTTACCCAGTCGCAGGTGCCAACCATCGCCATGGGATCCCGTTCCAGGCCTGCAAGAATCTCCTCCCAGGCGTTCAGGACCCAGTCCGTTTCCACGTCCAGGCCTCCGAACCGCTCTCGCGCCCGCGCCAGGTACATCCGCTGCACGTCTACGGCCGGTACCAGCCGGTTGCTCTTGCGATCCAGTTCCACCAACCACTGATAACTCTGGTCGCGCGATACGTTCTTCAACGCCGCAATCGGATCCTTCAAGACCACGTCGGGCAGATCATCCTGTTCAACCAGCGCCACCACCAGGGCCATCGCGCCCACTTTCAGCGCCGTGACGTATTCCGACATGTTCGCGTCGCCGAGAATCACGTGGAGCCTGCGGTAGCGGGCCGCGTCGGCGTGGGGTTCGTCGCGGGTATTGATGAGCGGCCGTTTGTGCATGGTGTCGACGCTGGCGATCACCTCGAAGAATTCGGACCGCTGCGAGAGTTGATAGATGGATGCCCTGTCGCCGCGTTCCACGCCCATCTTGCCCGCGCCCGCGTATATCTGCCGCGTAACCAGAAAGGGCAGGAGGCCCGTCACGATTCGTTCGAACGGGGTCTCACGGTCCATCAGATAATTCTCGTGACACCCGTAGCTATGGCCTTCGAAATCGGTGTTGTTCTTGTAGATCCGGACCTCGCCCTCGGGCAGCATCTCCGTTCGCCGTTGGGCGCAGATGTCGACGATCCGCTCGCCCGCGCGGTCCTGCGCGACCAGCTCGAAGAGGCTCAGACACTCGCCCGTTGAGTATTCCGGATGGGTATGGTCGTTGTAAAAGCGGGCGCCGTTGCGGATAATCAGGTCGCTCTTCAATTCCCCGAGCGGCACCTTTCGCTGACGATCCTTCTGGAGGTGTACCTTCTCGTCCGTATCGTTCAGCAGGGAATTCACTTCAAACCCCCGCACATCCTTGCGGGGGTTCTCCAGCTGATAGTCCCACAGAGGCGTAAATTCACCCTGGAGATAGCACCGGATCAGTTGCATCGACTCTTCCACCACGTCGATCCCGTCCACTCCGTCTATCGTGATTCCGTACTCCGTTTCCAGACCGAAAAGTCGATTCATGGGCTCTGCTCAGTTCTTGATCTCAGGGAAAGGCAAATACCGCGGTTCGCTACGCGTGGATACGCGTGGATACGCGTGAAATGGAGTCTACCCCTCCCACTAACGTCCCCTTTTCCCTTGCCCTTTTTCTTGCTTCGCCCAAGAAAAAGGGCGAAAAAGAAGGGCGCCGCTCAGACGCCGCGGGGCTGCTTTTCCGCGAATCGCCTCAGTGTGAAAGCGACGTCAGGTGGCCTACAGGGATCGCAGGTTTCACCGAGTCGAAATGCTAAACGGATAAGCGCGGAAAAGCCCCTTCCCTACAACCGTGCGCTTGAAAAGACCTCGCGAGATTCGGTACCATAGAAAAGCTGTACGATAAAGCGCCGAATCTGCCCCCACTCCGCCACCGGTCGCGCCGTCGTTGTTTTTGTAGGGGCGACTTTCAAAGTCGCCCACGTCACGGCGTTGACAATTGACATCACAAGGCCCTATCGCTAACCGGTTTTAGCTGACAGCTTACGGCTGATAGCTCTTTCCGAGGGGGCCGGGGGGAGAGGTCCCGCGACCGCGGCTATCGTGGATCGATTTCGCCAGTCCGTATCGCTCACTGCATTTTGCTTTTTGTTTCAAGCTGATTGCTGAAAGCTGACGGCTGACAGCTTTTTCTGAGGGGGCCGGGGGGAGAGGTCCGGCTCTTAGCTGACAGCTGACACCGGAACGCTAAACAGTACGACTGCCCCGCCGGGTCATCTTCCGTCCGGGGCGAATCGGCGACGCCCGCACGACGTTTTCCGGATCGTAATCGAGCAACTTCAGCCAGTCTTCCGTGTTATCCGTCGGCGGAAAAATCTCGTTTTCCGTATACTCGGTCTCGACGGCCTGGAGCAGATCGTCCCGGGAAATGCCCTCTTCCTCTCCCGACGCGATGGACCGCCGGATGGCCATCTCCTTTGCCCGTCTCACAATCGATTCCATGATCGCCCCACTGGCCAGGTCCCCCCATCGGAGAACGTCCTTCCGGCCGCTTCGCAGGGTCACTTCGAGAAATCGTGTATGGCCCTTTCGGGAAAAAATCTCTTCCGCCGTGCAGGCAACGAGCGACTCCACGGCCCCTGAGGCGTCGCCCCCGTGTTGTTCAAGCGTCTTCCGGTCGATTGGCAGACCGGGCGCCAGATAGATCTTAAGGATATCGAGGGCGCCCTCCCGGTCCGGGCGCTTTACCTTTATTTTTCTGTCGATTCTTCCCGGCCGCAATATGGCGGGATCGATCAGGTCGGGCCGGTTGGACGCCAGAATGATCACCACGTCCTGCAGCGACTCGATGCCGTCCATCTCCGAGCAGAACATCGGCACCACCGTATTGGAAATGCTGTGCGACCGCATCGCCCGGCGCGTACCGAGAACCGACTCCGCCTCGTCGATGAATACCACCGGCAGGCAGCCCTCTTTCCGCTTCTCCCGCGCCCGGGAAAAAATCTCGCGAACCTGGCGTTCGGACTCGCCCAGCCACATATTCAGAATTTCCGGCCCTTTGATATTCATGAAACATTCTTTCAGGTTCAGACCGGCCTTCTGCTGTGCCTGCTTAACGAGGTTGTAGGCGGTTGCCTTGCCGATGAGCGTCTTGCCGCAGCCCGGCGGGCCGTACAACAGGAACCCCTTGGGTACGCTGTATTGGAACCTGGAGAACAGATCCGGATGCAAGGCCGGCATCTCGATCGTATCTTTAATGGCCTGGATGGCCTCCTCCTGGCCGCCGATTTTATCCCAGGGCAGATATGGAATCTCTTCGAGGTAATAGTCTTTCGCCTCTTTTTCGGGCATCCGTTCCAGCGCCACGCGGAAATTCGGATCCACGCGAACCTCGTCGCCCGCCTTCAGAGACGCCGGTATCAGGTCGCTCGAGCGGGAAAGTACGGTGACCTGACCCCCCGGCTCCTGGCCGACCCGCAGCCGGCCGTCTTCGAGCACGTCGGAGATCTTCGCCACCTGACCGGAAGACGAATGGCCCAGGTCGCCGACGATTGCAAACGCGTCGTTAACCAGCACCCTCGTGCCCACCTTCAACGCCTGCTGGTCCAGCCGGGAATCGACATTGGCGTAATATTCCGACCCGCCCACGCTGATATAGGCCACACCGTCGCGGGGGGACTCCAGAAGCGTGCCCACGCGGTTGGCCGGCGCCGTCACCTTCTCGAGCGCGGCCTCCATCTCCACGATGGTCCGCCTCGCCTCCTCGAACGTAATCTCGTCTTCCTGAAGCTGTCGCCGGAGATGGTAAAGCATGGGCCGCCGTTTGTCCTTTTCGTCCATGGACATCAATATCTGGTCGATAATGGACAGCGAGCGGAACGTGTGCTGCATATCCACGTAGTCCTGCAGAAAGTCATCCGGCGACTCTTGCTGGCGATTTGCGTCGTTAGGGCGGCTAATGGCGCTCACCTCCGGAATCCGAATGCCGGCGGGACGCGGTCGCGCGTTCGCCGTGCGGTGAAAGTCCGCGTGGAGGATCGAAGACCCGGCGGAGGGTCTTCAATGGAAGGTCAATCCGCTGTTTTCCACCGGCGTTAATGTCTAATCGTCCAGTTCGCGTTTGAAGGTGAACTTCATCTTGGCGCCCACGTTCTCCACCTTGACGTTGCCCCTGATCACGGTCACGTCCAGGTCTTTGAACGACAACTTGACCTCGTGTCCGATCACGAGCCCCCGGCCCACGTCGACGGTCCACTTGCCCTTCCCCTTGCCCGTGCCTTCGACCATAATCGACACCGCGTTTGAAAATATCCAGCCGCGGTACCGCATCTGCCGGTTCTCCTCAATGACGGCGACCCGCCGGCCTTTTTTCTTCGCCAGCCTTTTCAATACGTAGACGCTGTTGATCTCCACCATACCTTTATCCCGTAGCGCCGGGATTGGGATCTCGTGCCGCCGCAGCCCGGACCACGAATCGCCGGACCCGACCTCCCTGTTGGGCAGGACCGGATGAATTTCCGGCACCCAGAGCTGGTGCAGATCGCTGATCGCGCCTTCGCGGCGCACCTCATACGTCTTGAAGTCGGGCCTGAATCCCGTCACATCGCCTGCCGAGGTCACTTTCCACGAGAACGACCGATTGTTGAACATATCGAGCAGATACGGAAAATTGTCCACGTGAATCTGGACGCGGTCTTCCATCACCGTACTTTCGGCGTCCTGAACGACCGCCGTAACGGTGGCGGCGCCCTCCTCAATCGAGCTGACCGCTTCCCTGCTCTTCCATTTTCCATAGATCCGCACGTCGACCGTGCCGGAAGTCTTGTCTTCGTCGATCAGATCGGCGCGACCGCTGTAATATTCCATTGTCCAGGCATTCTTATAGAGATTCGACTGCCCCGATTTGTAGACGAAATTGAGCGCCACCTTCTCCCCGCCATACACCGGTCCCCCCGGAACGAACAGAACAGATGAAATGAAAAGGCAAAGAAAACGAAACCGCCCCATGGCTCCCCCGACTGTGATTAAAGTGATTAAGGCAAAAATGGACTATGATTAAAATGATTCAAATGATGGCTGGGATTAAGGCAAAAGCGGACTATGATTAAAATGATTCAAATGATGGCTGGGATTAAGGCAAAAATGGACTATGATTAAAATGATTCAAATGATGGCTGGGATTAAGGCAAAAATGGACTATGATTAAAATGATTCAAATGATGGCTGGGATTAAGGCAAAAATGGACTATGATTAAAACGAGGATTGCTGTGGTGTGTGGTTACCGAAAAGGCCGCCGCCCTCGGCCAGCGGCGACAGCCCGTATAGAACCTTCCAATCCGAAGACCCTTTTTTTTGACAATGAATGTGCCCACAAGTATAGCCCGGTGCTTTTGGAATGTCAACCACTAACTATGATTATAATGATTGCTGTGATTAAGAGCTGATTAAAACCCTGCGAAAGACTTTGGGTGGATTGACACCATGATGAACTATGGTTACCGTCATTGGTGGGATGGGCGGGACGGTGGGATGGCGGGGTTGCCCTGGGACCGCTGTTTGAACTCTTTATTGGTAACTCTTTTGAATTCCAGGCTCTTTGCGCCGAAGTTGATGAGCAGCCCGACCTCCAGGTCGTACGCCTCGAGGTAGTTGATTGCCTGCGCAAAATGGACGTCCTTCAACTCGATTACTGCCTTCAATTCAACACAGACGACCTCTTCCACCAGAAAATCGACTCTTCTCAAACCTATTTTCCGCCCCTTGTAAAATATGGGCATCTCATGCTCACAACTATAGGAAATACACTGATCCTCCATTTCTATCTGCATTGCCTTCTGGTAGATGAACTCCTGGAAGCCGTTACCCAGCCCGGGATGTACCGCCATCGCACACCCGATGATCCTGCCCGTAAGCGCCGAATATTTATGTTCATTGTTTATCACGTCCAACATTCAAGCAAATCATGGGCCGACGGTCATTGCTGCGATCAAGTGGAACTAAAGTAGAGGCCGAGGGATTGTATGGGTTCGAATGAGTGGACGAACGAGAAGGTCAGGATTTGAGCGGTGCCAGTCGACATCCTGTCGATCCTGTTGCGTCGCTGTTGCCTGACACCCACATGCGCCAACCTTCGTCACGTCCAACATTCAAGCAAATCACGGACCGACGGTCATTACTGCGATCAAATGGATCGAAAGTAGAGGCCGATTGCAAAACTGGAGTTCATATCCCTGGAAAATCTCGTGTAATCGACCTTTGAAATATGGCTTGATAACAGATATCGCGCAGCCATGTTTACGTTATGTTCAGAATGGTTTGTCCATTATTTTCCATGATGTGAATCAACTGCCCGGCGGTACCGAATGAGATATCGAGCGTATTCCTTCCTCCTGTTGTTGACTTGCTTTCAGCCGGTTTTTGCGCAGAAAATCGGAGAACCCGTTGCTGTTAACCTCCTGGGAACGTCGACGCCGCTGACACTCGAGTTTTCAGACCGGGACTACATGCTGATTGTCTATTCCCTGAATGCGGATGAACCGCCGGATCTCAAGGACAATCCCGAGTACGGCTTCTCTGTTTTCAGTGTATCCAGCGGCGCTAATTCCGCGACCGTTCGCAATCCAGGCGCAAGTCTGGCGGCACATTCGGGCGGTCGTCTGGAAATCCAGCTTCGAAGGCAGGAACAGGACCTGGCCCGGCGTGTTCAACAAACCGGCGGCTATCGCGCCATGGCGGCGAAGGTCGCGCCGCATCTGGTCGGGGCTAAACGCCACGCTCGAATACACGACGCCTTTTGGGCGGACACCACCAGCGGCGCCCGCCGTTTCCCCCATCCGGAGGAATTTCTCGTCTCGCCCGAGACCTCGCCTGCAATCGGAAGCGTCCAACCCCTTTCCGCAGGACGCATTCAGCCCCATTGTCGTAAGGGAAGGAGAAGGAACGGTCCTGATCCCCGAGGATTTCTTCGAAGAAATCCAACTCCACGCGCCCATGCCGGTTGAATACCGGATCGGTCATCCGGTGCGGGTTGGCGGCGCCATATCCGATCCGTCGGTATCCCTGATAGAATTCAGTTTTTTCACGTTCAGCACGGATACGGAGACGTCACCCGGCTAGGCGGACACACGTTTCCTCGCGCAAGTGGTGAACGGACAATTCAGCGCGGAAATCGCTTTTTCATCCGAACAGCAACTCTCAGACGACTATACGCTTGAAGTATTGCTGTGGAGAAGCGGGGAACGTTCCGGGGGCTTCAGAGATTCGAGCCGATTTCCATCGTCGCGCCGCCATCTCCCGACTTCAACTCTGATGGAACGGTCGGGTTCGCGGATTTCGTCGCGTTGGCGGAGGCGTTCAGGTGTGAATGCGGAATTGGGGCTTGTCCGGGACGGGCTGTCCTTCGTGGGGTTCATGTTCCTCGCCGATGCATGCCCTGTACAGGCGCTCGTTGTAAATGCCATATTCAACTGCCTTCCGTGAAACTTCGTCGAGTTTCCTCACCAGCTTTACATAGCAATTGTGGTGGTACTTTGAATACTCGTCTGCCGCGAGTATGTCGATCCACAGTGCACACCACCTCCGGTTCAGTCCGCGGCACTCGTCGGACAAAATGGCGCTCAGTGCCGATCTGCGCGGCCAACTCAGGGGATTCTGCCAAATCGTGGCCACCGCCAGTACGAGTACCAGCAGTGGCGGCGCCCAGAAGCGATACGGGCGCATCCCGGACCCGGCCGTTCCGGACGTCGGATTGTAGACGCCAATAAGAAACGCCGCCGATACAAGAGACACGAAAATTGCCGCATACCACACAAACCTGCGCTCGTATCGATGATTGAGCACTTTGTAATAACGACTCAGAGATCCCGTAAACCACCAGTTTCTGCAGACCTTTGTGAAAAATGGATCTTCATCTTCGGTGACGAATAAAGTCGGTTTTCTTTTCATCCAATCCTCGCTTCATGACACACGCGTTGCCCTGTGTGCATCCATTGATTTCCGCCTAATGCCCGCACCGCAGCATCGCGTCGGCGTTTCGCCAGGCGATGGCTTCCCTGACCTCCTCGGGCGCGTCCAGAATCTGTAATTTCAGCAATGCCGGCGTGGGCGCGTTGAACGGCATTCCGGAACCGAAGGCCAGGCGCTCCATACCCCACGCCTGTGTAAGACCCTGAATGCTTCGCTCCAGGACGGCGGTCAGACGGGAGATGTCCACCAGGAACCGGACGTCCGGGGGCAATATGCGCTCGGTGAAGCCGGCGCCGTTCAGAATCATCCAGCGGATATGCGGACGCAAAATTAAAAGCCGGCGAAACATCGCCGGCTTCAAGTCATCGGCCATATCCCAGGCATGACGTTGTCGCCGGTCCACAATTCGCATCGGTACCTGTACGGGCCAACCCAGGTCCGAAACGGCATCCAGGAAATCCAACGCCGCGTCCGTATCCAGATCGTACCCGTGATACTGCGGATACAGGCGAATCCCGCACAGTTCCAGGTCGTCGACGCAACGGCGGAGATCCTCCTCCCATCCCGCGTAGGTCGGATTCAGCGTGGCGAACGGAATCAACCGGTCCCGGTGGCGCAGCACCTGCCTGGCCAGTTCCTCGTTGGCCGAATGGGCATTCTTGTAGAACACCCCGTGGACCGACCCAACTACCGCCCGGTCGATCCCGCTACGGTCCATCAGCCTCAGCAGCCCCTGCACCGTATTGTGGCGCAACTGCCGGAACGGCCAGTGCCCGAGCCACGCATTGACGTCAATGATCACTTTAATACCCCGCCGTTACACTCGCCTAAATTCGAAAAAACAATGAGTCAAAAACGTAGTCAGGCGAGGAGAAATGTGGTATTTCTCCCCTTCAAATGCGCTGTTTCTCCGCTTACGTTCGGTGAAATCAAGCATCACCTGCTTGTGACCCAAAATCGCCTTCGTTCTTCCTGCCGAATCCAATCTAACGTCGCCGAAATACTTCCGGGACAGAATACTAGACATACAACTGCTGCACGAATTCCTGATATCCGTTGTACAGAAGCGTGGGGCGCACGAGGGGCTTCGACACGTCGGTTGTGATGAACCGTTCCGTGGCCTGCGACCAGCGCGGATGCGGCACCTGCGGCTCCACGTTGGCCAGGAATCCATATTCCCTGGGCACGAGATTGTTCCAGAACGTCTCCGGCTGTTCATTCACGAACTCGATGATCACGATCGACTTCGCACTCTTGAACCCGTATTTCCACGGTATCACGAGCCGGACGGGGGCGCCGTGCTGCTTCGGCAGTTCGTGGCCGTAGATACCCGTGGTGATGAACGTGAGTTCGTTCATCGCTTCATCCATCCTCAACCCCTCCTGGTAGGGCCACGGCCACTGGGGGTTGTCGAACTGTCCGGGCGCCTGGTCCGGGTTGATGAACGTATTGAACTTGACGTGGGTGGCGTCGGACCGGGGTTCCACGGCGTCGATCAGCGCCTTCATCGGAAACCCCGTCCAGGGAACGGCCATGGACCACGCCTCCACGCAGCGCAGGCGGTAGAGCCGCTCCTCCAGCGGGAATCGCCGGGAGATCCCGTCGTAATCCAACGTCAACGGGTTCCCCACCAGCCCCTTGACCTCCAGCGTCCAGGGGTTCGTCACGAAATTCTCCGCCTTTTCCTCGATCCCGGTTTTTCCGCGGCTGAACTCGTAATAATTGTTGTAGTCCCCGGCGATCGTCTCGTCCGTCAGGTTGCGGTCCAGTTCCGAGAACGTCGGATTCGTCTGTGCCGGGTACGCCGGCTTAACCTCTTCTTGCTCCTCCTCTTCTTCCTCTTCCTCTTCCTCTTCCTTATCAGGGTCGGGGGTGACCGGATCCGGTTCGAACGGCTCGAACACGCGCTCGCTCCCGCACCCCACCAGCATGCCCGCCGCGCCAACCGCACCCGCCGCTTTCAGGAACTTCCGCCGGTTCACGTACACGTCTTCCGACGTGGCTTCACGCTCCGGAATTCGCCACCCCTTCGGGATCAGAATGTTTGCCATATAAAAGCCCCCCTTACTATGATTGACTGTGATTACGTTGATTAAAGGCTGATTAAGAGCTAACCTTGAGTCCACTCCGAAAAGTCAAAATCGACTCTGACAAGGTCTAAAATGTCGTTTTATTCAAAAGAAAATCGAAATTATAATTGATATAACAATATTATATATAATGATTTATGTGGATATGGCTTATATTGAATAATGGCCCTTCCTGATCCAAATTGGAGGAAAATTACGAGAATCTCACTTTTCGGAGTGGACTCAACCTTGATTCAAAAAAAACAGTCAATTGCCAGCTTTCCCTTACCGCCAGAAATGTGGGATCAATTCGATTAGGATGCACCTTTTCTCCGGTCACATCCGGTGAACTAAAGAATCGCCGACCTGTATAGTCAAATCGCCTTCGTTCTTCTGGGCAAATTCACACTTACGTCGCTGTAATATTTCGAATCAAGGCTAAACTCTGATGTGAACGCCGGAATGGGAGCCGGCGCAAATACTGTGATTCATAGCATTACCGTGCTTTGAACACGGCAATGCGGCAGGCCGACGGATGCTGTTTCGCGCGTTGGTTAAGGCTTGAGCGCGACGCCGACGAAAAACGTATTGCCGGCCGTGGTGTTGCATCCCGACGCAATGTGAATCAGGTCCATATTCACTTCCACCTTCGCGTTCAGTTTGTAGATGATTCCCGGGGAGATCTTGAGCACGTTCTGGTCCCCGATGAGGCCCACTTCATCTCCCGGCTCGCAGTTGCCCAACGTCTGAATCCCGGATATGAAGCCCTTGATCAGGACGCGATCCACCGTGATACCGGCCTCCAGGGTGTAGAACCATTCGTTGCTGAACGTCCCTCCGCGCATCCGGTACCCCAACTCACCGGTGACATAGCCCGGCACGGGGTACAGGGACTTCCCCAGCAGCACCCGTACGTCCCCGTCCAGCTTCCTGGTGCTCAACGGCACACGGGTGCTTTCATCGTCCTCGAACCAGGTGGGGACCTTCGCGCCCGCGGCAAACGATGCCACGAAGTCCTTGCTCCACAGGAGGCGGCGTATTCGAAGCTCGACGTCGCCAAACCCCCACCGCCTCTCCAGAGCGGTTCCGGTCTGAAACGTGCGCGTGTCCTCCATATTCTTGTAGGGCGCAGAGGCGACGAGCGTGAGTTGGTCCGATATCCCGTACTCGAGATAGGCAGAACCGTTCACGTCGCGCAACCTGCCCTCTCCGTCCTTATCGACCTTATCTCCCATCGCGTCGATATCCTGGGTGGTATTCAAATACCCGCCCGCCAGCTTCAGGTAATATTCCCCCTTCTTCTGGGTCCATGCGCCTGCAAAGGATTGTGATGCCAGGGCCAAAGTCAGGACACAGCCTGCCGAGAGCACTCGGACGTTCATTTCATTACCCTCCTCCTCGTCTCCAGAGTCTTTTTGCCCGTTAAGGAGCCGAAACCGGTTAATCCTTTAACGAATCTGACGGGGTTCCGTTCCGTGTTCGAGGTGATTTTTCCTACCGGAAGGCGGTAGTCTTTGCGTAACATAGAATCTCCCCCTCCCCCTAACGTCCCTTATTCCCATGTCCTTTTTGTTGTACGCCCAAGAAAAAGGACCAAAAAGAACGGCGCCGTTCGGCACCTGTCTGCGTGCGGACACGCACAGGCAGGCGGGGCCGGTGGGGAAACGCCTTAGAGGAGCAGACCAACTTCAGTGCCCTACGAACGCTTGCGGAATTCCTCGGCGATGGTGCTGGACGGATCAGCGCGGAAAAACCCCCCACGCCACCACCGGTCGCACGAGGGCGGCACGCATGATAAGGCGAGACCTACCCCCTATCCCTCTTCCTGAAGGAGGGCGGAACGGCGATGGGCCAATGTACTGGCCTTCCGAAAGTGCCGAGATCGCGTTCTCCTATCAATCAGAGCGTACATGAAGCACCGCTAACCCTCCCCCTCTCCCTGTGGGAGAGGGGGAGGGGGGGTGGGGGTCTTGGGGCCGGGGGGAGAGGTCCCGCGCCGAAAAAAACCGCCGGACGGGTGTCCGGCGGTTTTCGTATGTAACTCTATGCAGCCGCCATTATTTCAGCAGCAGCATCTTCTGGGACAGGGTGGACGTTCCAGCGTTGATCTTGGCGATGTACACGCCGCTTGCAACGCCGCGTCCCTGGTTATCCCTTGCGTCCCACTGAACCTGGTATCGACCCGCTGAGTTGAACTGCGAAATCAGATGCCGTACCTGCTGGCCCAGCACGTCGTAGATGACGACCGTAACCGGCGCGCCCTCGGGGAGTTCGTAGGAAATCGTGGTGCTCGGGTTGAACGGATTCGGATACACGTTGACCGCAAACTCCGTCGGTAACGGCATGCGGGCGCCCAGGATCACCTCGATCACGTTCGACCGGGAAACCGAACCGTCCAGGTCCACCTGCTCGACCCGATAGTAGACCTTCTCCACGCCGGGCAGGTTTTTGTCTTCGAACGAGTAATTCAGCAGTTCGTCGGACGTTCCCGCGCCCTGGACGAAGTTTCCGACGGACTCAAAGTTCTCCCCGTCGACGCTGCGCATGATCTGCCAGCCCGCGTTGTTCGTCTGCGACACCGTGGACCAGTTAAGAACCACCTTTTCTTCCTGCAACGCGCCGTCGAAAGAAGCAAGTTCGGCGGGGTTGAGCTGCGTGAAGGTAAAGACCTCGGCGTCGGTCTCCACCCCATCCACGTTGGCTTTCACGGTCACCTGGGAGGCACCTGTGAGCACCTGCAGAAGAATTACGGTCGGCCCCGACAACATCATATGCTCGTCGAGTTCGAGCATATTGCCTTCCTGATCAAAGATGAGCGGCTTGCTGCCCGTATAGGTCACCGTCCACATCACCACCGGATCTTCAGATTCGACGTTCTCCAACGTGACGGCCACGCCGACACCACTGCCGTCGACCGGAACCTGAAGCATATTCCCTTCCATCAGATCAGGGCCCATGCCCATGACACTGGGGCCCTTCGGCGTGACGAAGGTCACGATGGCCTCGGATACGTCCAGACTATCGCCCTCGGCGGCCTGCAGGCTCTCGCCCACTGCAAAGGTCGCGGACTTGACGTAAAAGGAAGAACCCTCTTTGATGTCCGCAAGCGCGACAATCTTCACGGTGCCAAAATATCCGTTTTCCAGAAATGCCGTCGGTGAAACTGTGGCAAGCGTAAACTCTGAGTCCTTCATCCCGAGCGGGGCAATAATAGCGTCGACGGCGACGATCTTCCAACTCTCATTGAACATCATCTCCATATTGCTATCGGCAAACTTGAGTTCGGCGCCAATCGTCTTGACTCCTCCGGCGTCTTCAACAAACATCTGAACCTTCACGGTATCGCCGGCAGCCACGGGCGCGAGCGTATTGACGCTATCGTTCACCGCATCCGCGGGACTGTCCGCCATTTCCAATGCGGTATCTACCATCAGCTTCTTTCCGACCAGCGCCCCGGCCTCGGCGCTTCCGATGGTACCGACAATAAAAAAAATACAGACCGCAATAGGACCCAAAATCGGTTTGACTCTGTACATCGGGATTCTCCTTCTCTCGGTGTGGGTTTCGCTCCAGAATCTTGAATAAATGCTCGCTCCAAAAGGTTTACGCTAAATAGGTATGGGAGGGCCCGAATCGGACCATCCCATACGCCAGTTTACTTCAGCAACATCAACCGTTTAGCATCCTGGAACTTACCGGCAACCGAGACCTGATAGAAGTAAATTCCACTTGAAACCGATACGCCGCGGTCGTCCATTCCAGTCCACTGCACTTTGTAGCGACCGGCGGGGCTGGCGCTCACGTACCAGCGTGCGCACTTCCTGGCCCAGCAGGTTGTAGATCCGGAGAACCACGTCGCCGCTTTCAGCCAGGTCGTACGGTATGTTGGTTTGTGGGTTGAACGGGTTCGGGAAGTTCTGATGCAGCGCGAACTCGGTAGGCGTGCTCTGCACGTCCAGCGCGCCGAGTGACACCACCGGGTTCTGCAACTGATCGGCATCGAACACCACGCCCTGTGCGATCTCAAACCTAGCATTGTCTGCAAACTCCCTCAGAACCTTGAACGTGGCGGTTTACCATATATACCTCTATGCCGCCGCTATTACTTCAGCAGCAGCATTTTCTGGGACAGAGTAGAGGTCCCGGCGTCGATCCTGGCGATGTACACGCCGCTTGCAACGCCGCGTCCCTGGTTATCCCTGGCATCCCACTTAACCTGGTACCGACCCGCCGAGTTGAACTGCGAAATCAGATGCCGTACCTGCTGCCCCACCACATCGTAGATGACGACCGTAACCGGCGCGCCCTCTGGGAGTTCGTAGGAAATCGTGGTGCTCGGGTTGAACGGATTCGGATACACGTTGACCGCAAACTCCGTCGGTAACGGCATGCGGGCGCCCAGAATCACCTCGATCACGTTCGACCGGGACACCGAACCATCCAGGTCCACCTGCTCGAGCCGGTAGTAGACCTTCTCCACGCCGGGCAGGTTCTTGTCTTCGAACGAGTAATTCTGCAGCGCGTCGGAGGTTCCCGCGCCCTGTACGAAGTCGCCGATGGCCTCGAAGTTTTCCCCGTCGAGGCTGCGCGTGATCTGCCAGCCCGCGTTGTTCGTCTGCGACACCGTGGACCAGTTCAGGACCACTTTCTCTTCCTGCAACGCCCCGTCGAAAGAAGCAAGTTCGGCGGGGTTGAGCTGCGTGAAGGTAAAGACCACGGCGTCGGTCTCCACCCCATCCACGTTGGCTTTCACGGTCACCTGGGAGGCACCCGTGAGCACCTGCAGAAGAATTACGGTCGGCCCCGACAACATCATATGCTCGTCGAGTTCAAGCATATTAAGTTCCTGATCAAAGATGAGCGGCTTGCTGCCCGTATAGGTCACGGTCCACAACACCGCCGGCTCTTCAGATTCGACGTTCTGCAACGTCACGGCCACGCCGGCGCCGCTGCCGTCGGCCGGTACCTGAAGCATATTACCTTCCAACAGATCGGGGCCCATGCCGACCACGACAATGGTAGAGACCTCGTCGAACGTAAACACCGCCGGCTTGGACTCCAGGCCGCCCACGCTGGCCTTAACCGTCACCGTAAGGTCGCCGCCGGTAACCATCAGCGTGAGTGAAGTTGGCCCCTCGGACAACATCATCTGTTCGTCCAGATCAAGCGTGTTGCCATCCGCATCCATGATGACCAGCGTTCCGTCACCCTCCGTGGAAATCGTCCAGGAAGCGACGGAATCCCCCTCGGCCACGTTTTCCAGCCCAATGTTGACTGAGACGCTGTCGCCACGGCCCATCTCGACCATGTTTCCTTCCATCAACGCATCGCCCGAGCCAACCACTGCGGGGAGAACAATCTGCGTGAACGTGAAACTCACGGGCTCCGTCTCCTCGCCGTTTACGTTGGCCTTAACGGTCACCTCAAGGTCTCCGCCGGATACCTTCAACTTCAGTGACGCTGGCCCGGATACCATCATATTCTCGTCCGGCTCCAGCACATTGCCTTCCATATCCAATACGACCAGCGTTCCGGTACCTACCGAGGTTATCGTCCACCTGATGCTCGGCTCTTCGGCTTCTACGTTTTTCAACCCAACGTCGAGTTCAACGGCATCGCTAGCGGGAATCTGAAGCATGTTCCCTTCCATCAGCGCATCGCCCATGCCAACCACGACAATGGCCAAAACCTGGTCGAACGTAAACACCGCCGGCTTAGACTCGAGGCCACCGACGCTTGCTTTAATCGTCACCGTAAGGTCGCCGCCGGTAACCAACAACGTCAGTGAAGTCGGCCCCTCGGACAACATCATCTGTTCGTCCAGATCAAGCGTGTTGCCATCCGCATCCATGATGACCAGCGTTCCGTCACCCTCCGTGGAAATCGTCCAGGAAGCGACGGAATCGCCCTCGGCCAGGTTCTGCAGTTCGATGTTGACCGAGACGCTATCGCCAGGGCCTATCTCGACCATGTTCCCTTCCATCAACGAATCGCCCGAGCCAACCACTGCAGGGAGAACAATCTGCGTGAACGTAAACGTCACGGGCTCTGACTCGACGCCATTCACATTGGCCTTGACAGTCACCTCAAGGTCTCCGCCGGATACCTTCAACGTCAGCGACGCCGGACCGGAAACCATCATATGTACGTCCGGCTCCAGCATATTGCCTTCCATATCCTCTATCACCAGCGTTCCAGCGCCTGCCGAGGTTACCGTCCACCTGACGTTTGGATCTTCGGCGTCTACGTTCTCCAAACCAAGTTGGACCGCCACGCTGCTATCCGGTGGAATGTCGAGCATGTTCCCTTCCATCAGCGCGTCGCCGCTGCCAACTACGATCGGGCTCTCGATGGGCGGAAGCTGTGTGAACGTAAACACCGCGGGCACTGCGTCCCTACCGTCTACGTTGGCCTTGACCGTTACCTTGAGATCGCCACCGGTCACCTTCAAACTCAGCGAAGTCGGCCCGGACAACATCATCTGATCGTCCAGATCCAGCATGTTGCCTTCCATATCCACAATGAGCAGCGTTCCGTCGCCCTCCGTGGAAATTGTCCAGGAAACGCCTGGATCTTCGCCCATCATGTTCTGCAAAGAGACATTGACGGCGACGGTGTCGCCGGGTGGAACATCCAACATGTTCCCTTCCATCAGCGCGTCGCCGCTGCCAACTACGAGCGGAAGCTGTGTGAACGTAAACACCGCGGGCACCGCGTCCCTACCGTCTACGTTGGCCTTGACCGTTACCTTGAGATCGCCACCGGTCACCTTCAAACTCAGCGAAGTCGGCCCGGACAACATCATCTGATCGTCCAGATCCAGCATGTTGCCTTCCATATCCACAATGAGCAGCGTTCCGTCGCCCTCCGTGGAAATTGTCCAGGAAACGCCTGGATCTTCGCCCATCATGTTCTGCAAAGAGACATTGACGGCGACGGTGTCGCCGGGTGGAACATCCAACATGTTCCCTTCCGTCAGCGCGTCGCCGGCGCCAATCACGTTAATGGGCGTATAAAAGCTCACCCTGGCCGCCGAGGTGTCAAGACTGTCCAACCCCGCCCCGGTTCCAATATCGGCTTTGCTGACATAGAAATATGCCCCTTCGCCGATATCGGTCTGCGCAACCACTTCCACAGTTCCGATATAACCATTTGCCGGAACCTCCGCGCCCACCACCCCTGGGGCAAAATAAGTCAGTGTTAGGACATCCGGCCCCACGGCAAGCGGAACGTTAAATATCCCGTCAAATCCGACTATCTTCCAGCTGTCCGTAAACATAGCCTCCATATTGCTATCAGCAAATTTGGCGTCGAATCCCACGGCTACGACGCCACCGGCGTCTTCGACAAACAACTGGACCTTTATGGTGTCCCCGGCAGCCGCGGGCGGAAGCGTATTCACACTATCGTTCACCGCATCCGCGGGACTGTCCGCCATTTCCAATGCGGTATCTACCATCAGCTTCTTTCCGACCAGCGCTCCGGCCTCGGCGCTTCCGATGGTACCCATAACAAAAAAAAGGCAGACCGCAATAGGAACCAAAATCGGTTTGACTCTATACATCACGCTTCTCCTTCTCTCGGTGTGGGTTTCGCTCCAGAATCCTGAATAAATGCTCGCTCCAAAAGGTTTACGCTAAATAGCAGGTATGGGAGGGCCCGAATCGGACCCTCCCATACGCCAGTTTACTTCAGCAACATCAACCGTTTGGCATCCTGGAACTTACCGGCAACTGAGACCTGATAGAAGTAAATTCCGCTCGAAACCGATACGCCGCGGTCGTCCATTCCAGCCCACTGCACTTTGTAACGACCGGCGGGCTGGCGCTCACTCACCAACGTGCGCACCTCCTGGCCCAGCAGGTTGTAGATCCGGAGAACCACGTCGCCGCTTTCCGCCAGGTCGTACGGAATGTTGGTTTGAGGGTTGAAGGGGTTCGGGAAGTTCTGGTGCAGCGCGAACTCTGAGGGGGTGCTCTGGACGTCCAGCGCACCAAGTGAAACCACCGGGTTCGACAGCTGGCTGGGATCGAAGACCACGCCCTGAGCGATCTCGAACCTGGCGTTGTCTGCAAACTCCCTCAGAACCTTGAACGTGAAGGTCACAAGCGCACCCTCGCCGCTCACGGAACCCGCGTCGACTATGGCGTTGACCACCGCGACCCGGCCATCTTCCGGCCAGTTCTTGAATAATGGTGTGTCGCCGCCCTGAGACTTCAGCAAATCGTTATCGGCGGGTACGGCGCTGACGAATTCGAACTTGTCGGCGTCATACGTCAACTCGAAACCGAAGCCCATCAACTGTTCGGCATTGGCCAAGGAAACCGTTACCGAGATCTCCTCACCCACCAGCACACGGTCGCTGGTCAGCTCCATATTCAACTCGGTATCGGGGTTCACACCCGGCCGCTGCGGCGCAATAGCGATCTTGCTGCCCGCGGCAAGCACGGCAGTACGGCCGTAGGACATTGCCGCGATCACAAAGTCCGCGAAATCGATCACGCCGTCATTATCGACGTCTGCCTGCGGGTTAAAGTTACTCTGGCCCCTCTGAGAGTTGAAGGCCGCAGCAAAGGCGACGAAATCTTCGAAGTCAACCGTCAGGTTTCCGCCCTGGAAAGGCAGCCTGATGAGATAGACCGGCTCGCCCTCGGCGTTGGTGAAGGGAAGCCGTTTCGCCAGGTTAACCGCAACTATCTGGCCCGGCGACGTGTTTTCGCCGTCGAACGCATCGATACGATAAACGAGAGCGCCGACGACTTCCGGTAGATTCTTGTCTACGAATTGCGCCGAACCCGGTTCGAGGGTGGTAAGCTCCTCTAACTCTTCGGCAGAGGCGCCCCGCATCACCTTATAGTCCTTTACGCCCATGATCGGGATGCTATGCCCACGGTAGGGAATAAAGCCAACGATACCCTCATCCACCGAACCCTTCCAGGTGAGGGAGGTTCGCAGCGCCGCATTGCCATCCGCCGACACGACGACCGGCATACCGGCGCTTTCCGTTACCTCGGCAGGCGCAATGTTGTCAACCGCCCTTACCGGCGCCTTAGTGGTTGTGAGTGCAGACATGAGCTGTCCGTGCGCGCTCGTCCGGATGTTGGCCGGAACCGAGGCGTCGCCCATCAACACGCTCACGTCGGGATTTACGGGCAGGAAGACCAGATCCTTCTGGTCGCCGATGATGGACTGGACATAGTCCTCGGGCGCGTTGAACTGGTTCATCAACTCATCGTTCGTCAACACGGCCTCGGGCGCCATACCCAGCAACTCAAGGGTCTGCTGCACGCTCTCCTTCGTGAACGTACGTTTGCCGAGCGCTGAAGTTCTGACAGAAGAGCCAGCGGCGCCAACCGCCGCCACCGCCCAATTGGTGGACACGTTGTCCAGCGCAGGAACCACGGCGCGCTGAATCTCAGCGACTATGGTTCTATCCGGGCTGAGGTCTGCCCACGGCACCCACGCCAACTTCGGCTCTTCCAGCAACATCAGTTTGCCGTCCTCATCCAGACCGGTGCTAACCATTAGTTGCCTGAAGAGCTTATAGACGTCTACGCTGGCGTGATCCGGTGAATTATTGAAGCTCACCAGCACCATGCCGCCCTGGTCGCCATCGCCCCTCGGCCCCATGTAATCTTCAACGATCAACACCGAGTCGGGCGCAGCAGGCGCGCCAGGAGCCGGAGGAGGAGGCTCGGTACCGAATGTCAACGTGTCGGTTCCGGTTGCCGTTCCGGCGGTCATTCCCTCCAGTCCCACATTGACCACTCTTATCACAACCTCGCCCGATGACTCGGATGCCATCCCGGGGAAGGTTTTCTGGCCATTTTGGATATCCTGCGGGCCCTGGGGCACACGAACCTGGATGTTGTCAGACGTAAGTTGGATAGCCATGGTCAGGTATTTGTCATCTTCAGGCTTTTCGATTTTCGAGTCGATCTTGTCGGCCTTCTTCGTGCTCGTGTTGCCGAACTTGTCCGTGGCAGTCACGGAGATTTCGAAATCACCGATGACATGTTGCGTTGGCTCGCCGTCTTCCATCGCCTGGACGGTGAACTCGGAGAACGCGCCCGTGTCGAAACTGAAACCCTTCAGCGTCGTCGTGAATGACGCATTCTCCTGAGCGTCGATATCTTCCACTACGATCGTGACATTCTTGAGCTCCTTCTCAGACGTGATACTGATGCTGCGCTCACCGGCTTCCCAGTCTTCGGGTTGAAGCGTGGCGATACCCTGTAAGGAATCCCCAGCGGCGACAGAAACGCCGGTTCCTTCGAACGTGACGGTTGTCAGATCCTGTCCGTCGGCCAACACCTTCAGCCGCGACATCTCGTTTTTCTGTCCGTAAGTGACTCCCCGGACATCCTCGTCCGCAGCACGCGTGGCCTTCGAATCGAGCGCCGTGATTTTGAACTCCAATGGTGTACCGACAATAACCGATTTCTGATCGTCGACGACCGTAGCCACCATAAACGAGTCGGCAGTCGGGTTATCGAACTCGTCTTTGAACGTCAATGTGTCGGTAATCTTCGCACCAACATTACCAGCTTTGTCGAACGCGAGAATTTGCAGATAATATTCCGCTCCGTCATCGAGCGAATCGTCGATGGCAGCAACCCGGACACGTCCCTTGCTGAGTTCCTCTCTGTTCCCGCCGAAAGACGCTTTGCCTCCATCCGCTGGCGACGCGTCCTTAATCACGTACTGCACGAACAACGAGTCCAGATCTTCGCTGGTGGTGAATATCGGCAACAAGGTCTGCAACGTTATCGTCGGGTTATCACTGTCATCCTTCGGCGCCGAGTCCTCGGACGGGAACAGGTTGGTGATCTCCGGCTTAATGCTGTCGTAGGTGATATCCACATTCTCAACACTCATATCGTTCCCTACGACATCCCAGGCCTGCACGACCAATTTATCGGGTACGCCGCCTTCGCCGTCATCGTGTGTCCACAAGGGCAAGGGCAATTTGAATTCAACCTTAACGTCCTCAATGCCGGCCAGCGGCCCATCGGTGTCCGTGGTTCGGTACGTCTCTGTGGAGTCGCCGTGCGAGACCTTGATCGAGTCAACGTTCTCGCTGATCTTCAACGTCAATGGCTTTAAGTAAGACGAAAGCTTAACAGGAAAACCTTTTAGTGTCCCGTCACTGACGTCATAATAGCTCGTGTCTTGTTCAACTGCAGCAGACATATGCGTGGAATCCACGGCGTCTTCTTTTGGATAGACAACGGTAACTTCCGGTAACGTGGTGTCTATCATGAACAGGTTGACACGATCTTCCGTAATGTCATCTCCCGTGTCCGCTGTCCCTTTGTCGTCCGTAAAAACGTAGCTACCAGAGAAACCCGCCGGCTCGGCGTCGTCGTCGTTTTCACCACTCAGGTTGCCCGCTTCGTCCACCAGGAATGCAAACACCCTGACCCTCTGGCCGTCGGGGAATCTGTCCTTCGAGGTGACGAGCGTCTTTTCAAGAAACGCCTCGTATGGATCGACGAATTCGACGGTCGCGAGAATCGAGTCCGTAGGGCCCAGATCTCCGGGCGTTACCATTATATCCGCCCGGGGATCCGCGTCATTCAAATAAGTTTCCTTCACGAAAATGACCGAGACCTTGCCTCCGCCTGATTGGATCACGGCGCCCGTATCGAGAGTGAGTTGGACAGCGACCTTTTGTCCCTGCATTATCTCCGAGTTTACGGTGCTGGTCTCAATGGCTTCAACATCGCCAGGCAAAAGGGCACCTTCAAGCTCTTTTTTGGCGATAACGTCATATAGTTTCACCTTTTCAAACGCAGTCCCAAATTCAGGACGACGGTTGTCGATACCAAACCTTTTTCCGTCGCCGACAATCGTTGTGGAAAGACCGGTGCTGCCGGGGAGGATCTGTTTGTCTACGGTCAGGTTACTAATTTGTCCTCCTGTGCTTCCGGTGCCGTCGACGGTAACAAGGGCATACAAATCATTCCGTCCTTGAATGGGGTCGGCGCCGAGCGGAGTCCCGCTGGTAGTAACAGGAAAGTAAAATAAAATGACGGTGGCGTTTGCGTTTCCCTGATCTACCTTTGCAAGAGTCAGGTCGGTGATTTCCTCATCATTCTCAGCGATTAAATTTACGCCGGATCTGTCTATCGTGGCACCAACAGCCTCAGGATCAGCATCAGCATCAGTGCCCGGTCTCATTATCTGAACGGTCAATGCCGTTGCCGCACTCACCGTACTAACCTTGACAATGACCGAATCGCCAATTCCGACATATTGGCCGTCCGCCGGATGCTCAATCTCGACCCAAGTGCCCCGGGTACTGGAAACATCCAATGCCGATGAAACGCCGGCAAAGGCAAGAACCAACAGAAACGCAAACCCGCAACTCAACAGCTTTTTAGCCTGCATCTCAACCTCCCTGAAAAAAAGACGACTGGGAAACTTCCTCACAACGTCAACCTCTGATACCGACTCTGACTCTGAATTTCTCTTCAACCGTCCGGAATGGCGGTTTTTGAATGAATCCTGATGTGCAACGACGATAGGGTGCCTCCCTTCCTCTTTATGCTGCCAAAACCTGCTTTGAAACAAATGGTTCGTGGTGAACGTGGGTGTGTCTGATGCGCGACAACCGTTTAACATCGCATTTTCGTTTGCACCTCCTTGCTTATATATACAATAGCGAAAACGCGACCAACCTTATCGCCCAATCGGAACACCACAAACGTTGGCGCAATATTCCGCATTTCTTCAGTCATTCCGGGTTATTTCGGTCATCTATATGTAGCGAAAAGCAACCTAATTATACGCAAGGCAAAACCGGCTGTCAAGTGTTTTTTTATGTTTATTCATTCGCCGGAAGCCACAACGCCGAAGCGATCTAAGACACTGTAAATTAATCTGCAAGCCCAACCCCGCGCAACTACTATATAGAGGGGCTCCGCTATCGGCTACCCCAATACTCAGTTTCAGCGCATCTGATGTTCGAGGCGCCGGATCTCGTCGCGAAGGCTGGCCGCCTCTTCGTACTGTTCCCGGGCCACGGCCTCCCGCAACTCCGCCTTAAGGGCCAAAACCCTTTCGGAAATCCCCCCCTCCACCTGTTCGACTTCGATATCGAGAGAGGAATTGATGGGCAGCCCGGCCTCCTGGATGACGCGTTCCGCCACAAATACCGGCGCGCCCGTGCGGAGCGCCAGGGCGAGGGCGTCGCTGGGGCGAGAATCCACACCGATGGTCTTGCCGCTGGCATTAAGGCTGACCTCGGCGAAGAAGACGTCCTCTTTGAGTGCGCTGATGAGCACCCGCGTGACCTTGACGCCCATCCCATCAAGAATGGACCGGAGCAACTCGCAGGTAGGCGGCCGGGGCGGCTCTTCGTCGTACAGCGCCATGTAGATGGCGGTGGCTTCGAAATTGCCGATGGAGATGGGCAGGAAAATCTGCTGCTCCCTGTCTTTCAGCCACACCAGCGGCCGGTTGGTGTTGGGTTCGACCGCCACGCCGACCACGTTCATTTCAACCATTGGGTGCGCATCCTTCGCACGGGGGAGGATGGGTTGCGCCGATGGGGACATTTTCTTTAAATACACTTATTAAATGATAATATATGGCCATGCCCACGAAAAAATCAAGGAAAAAGAGCAGCGATCAGGAAAAACAGCTATCAGCCGTCAGCCGTCAGCTTGAAACGAGAAGGCGAAACCGAAGACCAAAATGCATAAAACAGCAAGAACGACAAACAGCTCACACCAAGGCACAGCGAGACCTCTCCCCCCAGCCCCCTCTCCTAAAGGAAAGGGGGGGGAAGTCCAAATCAGAAAAAACAGTGATCAGTGGTCAGCGGTCAGCTTGAAGCAAATCAAAAACCGAAAACCAATAAGCATAACGCAGCAATAACAACAATCAGCTCACACCAAGGCACAGCGAGACCTCTCCCCCCAGCCCCCTCTCCTAAAGGAAAGGGGGAGAAAGTCCAAATCAGGAAAAACAGTGGTCAGTGGTCAGTGGTCAGTGGTCAGCGGTCAGCGGTCAGCTTAAAGCAAATCAAAAACCGAAGACCAATAGGCATAACGTCAATCAGCTCACACAAAGGCACAGCGAGACCTCTCCCCCCGGCCCCCTCGGACAAAGCTATCTGCTTTCAGCCGTTAGCTGTCAGCTAAAAACGAAATGCAAAACGCAGATTGCGATATGGACTGGCGAAGTCAATTCACAGATACCTGGTTTTTGTAGGGGCGACCGGCCGGTCGCCCTCGAATCGGGAAAACAGCAGTCGGCAGGAAACGAGAAGCAAAAAGCGAAAACCAATAAGCATAATGCAGGAAAAATGACAATCGGCTCACACAAAGGCACAAAGGGAAAGGCAGCGATCAGCGGTCAGTTGTCCGCCGTCAGCCAAAAGGCGTTAGCGATACGGACCGGCGATGTCAATTCCATTTGTTCTTACCACTTCTCCCCATATTCCCTGCCTGCGGCGCGTTCCTTTTGACACGACCAAAAGGAACCAAAAGTCGCCGCTAGGCGCGGGGCCGTCCATATGCACAGCGCGAATTGCCTCACGGGTTGCACCGGAACTACTGCCCTGCCAACCACGGAGAAACATCGGTCCTCGGCGATGAACGGAACCGCACGCTCTGCTCTGCGAGTCCTCTCGAAAGGCATTTTGAGCGTATCTACATTGGTCTTCCGTTTGCGAGGAGCAGTCACCTAAAACCGGTTAGCGATATGGCCTGGCGATGCCAATTCACAGATACCTGGTTTTTGTAGGGGCGGTTCTTTTGGGTCCTTTTTCGCAAATAAGAAAAAGGACGTAAAAATAAAAAAAACAATAAGAAAGTAGGAAAATGACCTTACCGACCCGGAGCGCGACCCATCAACCGCCTATATTGTGCCTTCGGGGGAGGCCCGTGCCTCTAAAAACAGGAGCCGCTGGACGACGTCCGGCGGCTCCTGAATACCCTGCTTCGCGAAAGCGATTACTTGAGCAACATCAACCGCCTGGCGCCCTGGAACTTGCCCGCAACCGAGACCTGATAAAAATAAATCCCACTCGAAACCACTACTCCGCGGTCGTCCATTCCGCTCCACAGCACGTTGTAGCGACCCGCGGGCTGGCGCTCGCGCACCAGCGTTCGCACCTCCTGGCCCAGCAGGTTGTAAACCCGGAGAACCACGTCGCCGCCTTCAGCCAGGTCGTACGGAATGCTGGTTTGCGGGTTGAACGGGTTCGGATAGTTCTGGTGCAGCGCAAACGCCGTGGGCGTGCTCCGGAGGCTTAGCGCGCCGAGTGACACCACCGGGTTCGACAACTGCTCCGGATCGAATACCACGCCCTGCGCGATCTCGAACCGGGCGTTGTCCTCGAATTCCCGCAGAACCTTGAACGTGAAGGTGACAAGCTCACCCTCGCCGCTCACGGAGCCCCCGTTGACAATGGCGTTGACCACCGAGACGCCGCCCTCTTCCGGCCAGTTCCCGAACAGCGGAGTTTCGCCACCCCGAGACTTCAGCAGATCGTTTTCGGCAGGTACGGCGCTGACGAATTCGAACTTGCCCGCGTCATACGTCAGTTCCATACCGAAGCCTGTCAACTCTCTGGCATTGGCCATGGAAACCGATAGCGAAATCGTCTCGTCAACCCGCACCGTCTCGCCTGCCGGTTCGAGTGTCATCTCCGTATGGGGGTTCACGCCAGGACGCTGCGGCGCGATGGCCAACTTGCTGCCGGCAGGAACCACGGCCGTGCGTCCGAACGACGCGGCCGCCGCTACGAAGTCTAGAAAGTCCACCGCGCCGTCGTCGTTGACGTCGGCCTGCGGGTTATAGTTCGCGTCGCCCTTTTGAGAATTGAAGGCCATGGCGAAGGCGACGAAGTCTTCGAAGTCAACCTCCAGGTCACCGCCCTGGGCGGGCAGCATTACGAGGTAGACCGGATCGCCGTTGGCGTCGACGAAGGTCACACGGAGGGAAATGTTATCAACCGTGATTAAATCGCTCATCGCCACGTTGTTGTCGTCATACGCGTCGATCCGATACACCAGCGCGGTGGCCCCGTCCGGCACGTTGTCGTCCTTAAACTGTTTGGAACCGGGCGGTAGTGTGGCTATCTCCTCGAGGTCGTCGGCCGCGGCGCCTCTCATCACCGTGTATCCCTTCACACCCGGGATCGGGATGTTGCTGTCCTCGTAGTTGTATATGGTAAAGGGGATGTATGACACGATCCTGTCATCGGCGGAAGGCGTCCACCGCAGTACAACCCCTCCGGCGCCGTCGCCGGAAGCGGCAGTGACCGCCGCGGGCGCGATGTTGTCAGCGGCTGCGACGGGCGCCTCTGTGACCGTACGATCGGACAGCAGGAAGTTACCCGCGGCCGTCCGGACGTTGGCAGGAGCCGAGGCGCTGCCCATCAACACGCCCACGTCGGGATTGACAGGAACGAAGATCAGGTTCTTCCGATCGCCGATGATGGACTTGACGTCGTCTTGGGGAGCGTTGAACCGATCCGCCGGTTCCTCGTCCGTCGGAACCGCGTCGGGCGCCATACCCGGCAACCCGAGGGTTTGCCGCACGCTCTCCACCGTGAACACGCGCTTGCCGGCCGCGGTCCTGTCGGCGGTTCCCGCCTTGCCCACAGACACGACGCCCCAGTTGGTGGATACGTTGTCGAGTGCCGGGATGACCGCGTTCTGCATGCCGCCCTTCACGTTGCCGCCGAGATCGTCGGCGCCGAAGCTGATGCTGGCCCAGGGCACCCATTCCTTCATGGCTACTTCGAGCTCGATCACGTTGCCTTCTTCATCCAGCCTGGTGGTCCTGTTGATTTCCCTGTGGATCTGGTAGGCCACCACGGCGTCGTGCTGCGCGGAATACGGGAAGTTGATCATCACCAGGCCGCCCTGGTCGCCCTGCCCGTCCGCGCCCATGTAGTCCCGGACCACGATGTTTGCCGGAGCAGCCGGCGCGCCCGGATCCGGTACGGGACCGCCTTCGGGCGCGAAACTGACTGTCACGCGACCGCTGAGAGCGCCGGTGGCATCATCACTATCGGTTCCATCGGCCGCGGCGAAGTGGTTGTCCGCGTCAGTAATGAAGTCTTCCCTGATCGTCCGTACGGAAACCACCGCACTGCCGTCCACGTCGGCCGCCACCGCGCCGAAATCGGTCCCGCCGGCGGCAACTTCCTGCCGGCCAAAAGGCACCGTTACCGCGGCATTATTGGAAGCGAACGTAACGGCCACCCATTCATACACCCTGGAATCGGGCGTTGCATCGATCTTCATACTCGGGTTGCCGAATTCATCGGTTGGTACCACCCGGACGGTAAACCCGCCAACGACGTTGCCGGACGAGGCCCGGCCCTCGATGGCCGTTACCACAAACTGCGACAACTCGGAAGCGCTGACGTCGACGGGAACATCCAGCTGCCCAACGGTCTTCAGGGCGTAGCTCCCGGTGACGGGGTCTTTGAATCCCTGTGCCGCCATAACGGTGACGTTGCTGAGCGGCTTTGACGATTTGAACCTGACGTCGCGTTGGCCCGCGTGCCATCCCTCGCTGTCCAGAACGGCGGCTTTGGCAACCATGCCCGCAGCCGTCAACCCGGCAGGGAGGGTAGAGTCCGGCGCATCGGATACGCCGGTTCCGCTGAAGCTCACGCCGGCAAGCGCGTCGGCCTGGTCTCCGGAAACGATGACGCCCAGCGACGCAACCTGATGATAGGTCACCGCACGAACGTCGGCTTCCTCGATGCGGGTGAGCATGGTGTCCAGGACGGAGATCCGCATTGAGAAATCCAGACCGGTAACGGCCACGGCCTTCTGATCCGGCATGTCGACGATCTTGAAGACGTCGGCATTCGGGTTCAGGAAGCCCCTGGTGAACGTGAGGGTCCCGCCGTCGGTCACGCTGGCGTTACCGGCGAGGTCGATCGCCAGGATCTGCAAATCGTACCGACTTCGTTCGACAAAGTTCGTATTGTCCACCGGCCAGTTCACGAGTTCACCCGTGATCTCCAGACGAGGGTTGCCCGGGCCGAAACTCTGCTCGACAGCCGTGGCTCCGCCGCCGGTTTCGACATAGCGGACGGACAGCGAATCCAACGCCTCGTCGATGGTGAAGACCGGATCCCTGGTGGCCAGGTTGATGGTGCGCTCGTCGTCGTTGTCCACGTCCCTGGGCGCGGTGGCGTCGGAGGGGAACAGATTGCCGATTTCCGGCGCTTTCTCGTCGTACCAGATGCCTTTAAGGTCCAATGAAGACGAGTTCCCAAGGCTGTCCCATACCTCAATCTTCAGGTCTCTCTTTACACCGCCCGCTTTGGCGTATTTCCACGGGAGGCTGAGCGTGGCCGTGGAATCGTTGCCGGTCGGCGCCCTATCTTCGTCGACGTCAGATGTGGTTACATCATCGATGGCGCCACTTCCGATACCGTGCGTGCTGTCGCCATAGGTGATCCTGATTGAGTCCGGAACTTCGCTGACTTCAAACTCGAGCGGCTTCAACCTGCGGTCGGTCTGAACATCCTGCGCCTCCCCGGGCAGGGTGTAATAACCCCGCAGCGTCTGCGTGGCGGCCGCCGAGATCCGGTCTTCCATGCGATCCGGATGGGGGTAGATGATCTTAATTTCGGGCGAGGTTGCGTCCGCGATCCACTCGACACCATCGGGATCGAATACGTCGGGAAGTCCTTGCGGGGCGCTGACGGCTGAAGCCGTTCGAGCACCCATTGAGGCGCCGCCCAGGTTGCCGGCGGCATCCACGAGATAGGCTTCGACCCGTACCCGCCGGTTATCGGCAAAATCGCCCTCCTCAACTTTCTTCGAATCCCGCAGATTCGCACTGTATAGCTTGTCCCGGCGAAGCTCATAGAGAACCGGCGCCGTGGAAAATGCCGAGTCTGGCTCCACAATACCGACCCGGATGCCGTTTGCTCCTGCATTTAACACACGGCCCGTGTTCAAACCGAGTCTGATGGTAATTTCATCTCCACTCCTGATCCTCACCCGCTCGATCAGCCCCGCCCGGGTTGTATCGACACCCAGGTTCTCCGTTTCAACGGAGAAGGTTTCGAATACGTTGGCGTTGCCCGGGCGATTGGCATCGATGCCGAACCGCACCCCGTCGCCGACCCTGCTGGCGCCGAAGCCCGAGGAACCGGGGGTGATCTTCTTGTTCGTCATCAGGTTGTTCAACTCGTTCCCAGCCGTGGCCGCGTCGAGGTCGACCACAACTTTCACCGCACGGCTGTTTTCCGACTCGAAGGCTGTGCCCTGCGCCGCGACGGTTATGGAAACCTTGAACGTGTCGATGCCCGACGACTCGCCGTCGCCAAAATCGACTTCGCGTGGGACATTGCCGGGATTGGGCACATATATGTTGTAATAAACAAACCCATCGGCGGCGGCGGACCCACCGGCAGTGGTACCGACGTCGTCGTCGTCGAGCGTTGAATCGACGACCGACACCCGGAAACCGCCGTTGAGGAGACCGTCGAAAGCCAGGATGCGAATCTCGATCCTGTCGTCGATTTTGACCCACTCGTTTGCAGCCGGTTCGTCGACGCGAATCATAATACCCCGCGTGCGGGCGACTTCCTGAGAGGACGCGACGCCAACAACGCCAACAGACAGCAAAAACGCCAAACCCAGACTTGAAAACGTTCGAACCTGCATCACCAACCTCCCTGTGAATCAGACCGCTCCGATAAACCTGCCTTGCGACGATGAAACCACCATCGGTGGCAAGGAGCGCAAAAAGCATGCCAGCACGAAGCAGAATGCTGGATGCGGCGCTGCAGGCAAGACGGCAGTTGCGGGAGCGCGGGCCGGGGCAACCAAATGGGGTTGACGCTGAGGTTGCAGAAGCTATTGGAGGGGCTTTGAAGGGCTTTGCAGCGCGACATACGGACAGAAACGCTACAGGACAAACAGATGATGCCTCAGCCTTTAGAGGGATTCAAGGCGTGAGGCATCGGGCGGTGAAATACTCGGAAGGATTGAAATTTTCTTTCACGTACGTGAAAGAAATCAGCTATCAGCGGTCAGGAAAAACAGCTATCAGCGGTCAGCCGTTAGCTGTCAGCTTGAAGCAAAACCAAAAGGCGGGACCTCTCCCCCCGGCCCCCTCGGACAGAGCTATCAGCGGTCAGCCGTTAGCTGTCAGCTAAAAACGAAAAGCAAAACGCAGATTGCCATACGGCCTGGCGATATCGATTCGCGGATGCCTGGTTTTTTGTAGGGGCGACCGGCCGGTCGCCCTTGTTTCGGGAAAACAGCAGTCAGCAGGGAAAACGACAATCAGCTCACACAAAGGCACAAAGGGAAAGGCAGCGGTCAGTTAGAAGGAAAAGGCAAATTCAACATTCACATCTCCCCATATTCCCTGCCTGCGGCGCGTTCCTTTTGACACGACCAAAAGGAACCAAAAGTCGCCGCTAGGCGCGGGGCCGTCCATATGCATAGCGCGAATTGCCTCACGGGTTGCACATGATCCTCTGCCCTGCCAACCACGGAGGAACATCGGTCCTCCGCGCTGGACGGAAACGCACGCTCTGCTCTGAGAGTCCTCTCGAAAGGCAATTCGAGCGTATCTACATTGGTTTTCCGTTTGCGAGGAGCTGTCACCTAAAACCGGTTTGCCATACGGCCTGGCGATGTCAATTCGCGGATGCCTGGTTTTCGTAGGGGCGACCGGCCGGTCGCCCTTGTTTCGGGAAAACAGCAGTCAGCAGGGAAAACGACAATCAGCTCACACAAAGGCACAAAGGGAAAGGCAGCGGCGGAGACCGCTCCCCCCGGCCCCAAGGCCCTCACCCCCCGGCCCCCTCGCCCACGGGGAGAGGGGGAGGAGAACGAAGTGTTTTTTTGCGTGAATGAGAAAAAGGGCGCAAATGAAGAAAAAACAAAAATAAAGGAGGAAAAACGTCTCGTGGGCCTGGAACAAGACCCACCATTCGTCTTTCCCCATTGTCTTTGTATGCCGGTGTGAGCTATTCCTTGACCACCCAAACCTTCACGGTGGCGCGTACCTCGGCGTGGAGCCGGACGGACACGTCGTAGACCCCGAGCGCGCGGATGGGCTCCTCGAGTTCGATCCACCGCCTGTCGATCTCGAAGCCCTGCTCCACGAGTTGATCGGAAATGTGCTGCGCGGTCACGGAGCCGAAGATCTGGTCTTCCTTGCCCACGGCCACGGGAATGGAGCAGGATGCCTTCTCCAGCTTCCGCGAAAGGGCCACGCCCTCACGCTGCGAGCGGGTGTTCCGGGCCTCCTTCTGGCGCTTGAGTTCTTCGTAGACGTTCATGTTTCCCTTGCTGGCAGCGAGGGCCAGTTTCCGGGGGATGAGGTAGTTCCGGGCGTAGCCGTCCTTGACGACGACAACGGAGCCGGCCTCGCCAAGGTTTTCGTGACCTTCGGTCAATATAACCTTCATGGTGGTTCCCTTTCGTTCGGAGCGGTGGCTACGTGGCCTTATACAATAATATATGAAGAACAGCTATCAGTAGTCAGCGATCAGCCGTCAGCTTGAAGCAAAAGGCGAAAACCTAATTCAACATCTACTTCTCCCCAAATTCCCTGCCTTCGGCGAGAATAGCGATCAGCTTGAAACGAGAAGCTAAAAGCGAAAACCAATAAACATAAAGCTGGAAAAACGATAATCAACTCACACAAAGACACAAAGGGAAAAGCAGCTATCAGCGGTCAGCCATCCGCTTGAAGCAAAAGGCGAAAACCAAATTCAACATCTACTTCTCCCCAATTTCCCTGCCTTCGGCGAGTTCCTTTTGACGCGACCAAAAGGAACCAAAAGTCGCCGCTAGGCGCGGGGCCGTCGATATGCATAGCGCGAATTGCCGCACGGGATGCACAGGATCCTCTGCCCTGCCAGCAACGGTGGAACAAGAGGTCCTCGGCGCTGAACGGAACCGCGCGCTCTGCTCTGGTAGCCCTTTGGTCAGGTTTCGCCTCCATCGATCCAATGGTTACCGGATTAAAAGGGCAGCCATCAGCTATCAGCTTGAAACGAGAAGCAAAAAGCGAAAACCAATAAACATAAAGCTGGAAAAACGATAATCAACTCACACAAAGACACAAAGGGAAAAGCAGCAATTGCTGAAAGTGCGGTACGACGCCAAACCACGTGGCGGTCCTATCCGATCAATTTCTCACCCGAACGGTGGAGAATTTGGGGGGTTTTGCCGCGTCGATCCATTCAGCAATGTCGTGTGGCCTATCATCCTCAATCCGCAGGGCACAAGTGCTTGTTTCTTCCCCTGAGGCGATTCGCGGAAAAACCGGCCCCGTGCCGAACGGCGCGGTTCTTTTTGGTCCTTTTTCTTACGCGAATAAGAAAAAGGACGTAAAAATAAAAAAAACAATAAGAAAGTAGGAAAATGACCTTACAGACCCGGAGCGCGACCCATTATTCGCCTTTCCCCGTTAGCTGCCTGTTAGCAAGAATCCGGATGCGGAAGTGTCATATGACAAAGTTACCGTCACCTCTTGCCTCTTGCTTCCAGCGTCTCCCCCCTCTACTACATATTGTCTGCTGCAAAAGCCAACAGCGCGATCTGGCGTGCGCGCTTGAGATGCCGGGTGACGGTGCGCTGGTGCCTGGCGCAGGTTCCCGACACGCGCCTGGGGATGATCTTGCCCCGTTCCGTAACGAACCGCTGCATCATCCGCGCGTCCTTGTAGTCGATTGTCAACGCCTTATCTTCGCAAAATCTGCATACTTTCACGCTGGACCGGTTCATGCATCCTCCTTGTTTTCCGCGTCTGATTCCGTGTTCTCTTCCTCATCCTGTCCGTCTTCTTCTTCCGGTTCTTCCTCCACCGCGCTTTCGTCCAGAACCACCATGTGCCGCAACACGGACTCGTCCAGTTTGAACATCCGGTCGACCTCGGGCAGGATCTCCGGCGGGGCCTCGAAGCGGACAAACGTGTAGTCGGCGCGCTGCTGTTTACCGATTTCATAAGCCAGCTTGCGCGAGCCCAAGCGGACGACCTCTACCGACCTGCCGCCGCCTTCGGAAACGAGGCGATCGAAACGCGCGACGATGTTGTCCACCGCGCCATCGGGCGCCTGCGTATTGACGATGACCGTGAGTTCGTAACGTCTTGACATGGAACCTCCCCCTTGGACTATTGGCCCGGGAGCGACCCGACCGGGCGCCCGCGAGCGGGGTGAATGGGAAACAGCAATCAGCAGTCAGGAAAAGCAGCTATCAGCGGTCAGCGATCAGCTTGAAGCAAAAGCGAGAATCAAATTCAACATCCACTTCTCCCCAATTTCCCTGCCTTCGGCGGGAATAGCGATCAGCCGTCAGCGGTCAGCTTGAAGCAAAAGGCGAAAACCAAATTCAACATCCACTTCTCCCCAATTTCCCTGCCTTCGGCGAGTTCCTTTTGAAGCGACCAAAAGGAACCAAAAGTCGCCGCTAGGCGCGGGGCCTGCCATATGCATAGCGCGAATTGCCTCACGGGATGCACATGATACTCTGCCCTACGAACCACGGATGAACATCGGTACCCGGCGATGGACGGAACCGCGCGCTCTGCTTTGATCTCGCTCTGCAATGGCATCGCGTTTGAAACCTGCGTGGCTTTCTGATAGCAAGATGCAAGCAATCAGCAGTCAGCGGTCAGCTTGAAGCAAAAGCGAGAATCAAATTCATGACCTCTCCCCCCGGCCCCCTCTCCTAAAGGAAAGGGGGAGGGAAACCGAATATATATTTGGCGGGCAGCAGAAAAGACGAAAATCAGCTATCAGTAGTCAGCCATCAGCAAACAGCAAAAATCTAAAACCGGTAACACCGCCAAACCGAGCGGTGGACCTTCCCTGTAAAACTCCCGCCCGTCCGGAGGTGGAGATGGGGCTTTTCCGCGCCAATCCGTCCATCGCCTGCGCCACGGAACTCTTGAAAAGCACTCAGGCCACGTACACCTTTCACCACCACCGGGGCGATTCGCGGAAAAGCAGCCCCGCGGCGTTTGAGCGGCGCCGTTCTTTTTGGTCCTTTTTCTTGGCGTACAAGAAAAAGGACGTAAAAAAATAAATATATGACAAAGAACGAAAGGGAAATGGCCTCACAGACCCGGAGCACAACCCACCATTCGCCTTTACCCGTGTATTTTTTCGCCTCCGACAGGTTGCACCAACAATTCCCCCGACGAAGTCAATCAATCAACAGAGGGGCCAGGACGAGCGAGACGACGGACATGAGTTTGATCAATATGTTCAGCGAAGGGCCGGAGGTGTCCTTCAACGGATCCCCCACGGTGTCGCCGACCACCGAGGCCTTGTGGGCGTCGGACCCCTTGCCGCCGAAGTGGCCCTCCTCGATATGTTTCTTGCCGTTGTCCAGGACGCCGCCGCTGTTGGCCATCATCAGCGCCATGAGCATACCGCTCAACAGGGCGCCGGCCAGCATGCCTCCGAGCGCCTCTTTGCCAAGAATGAATCCGACCAGCACGGGCGTGAGTACGGCAACCAACCCGGGCGGCACCATTTCCCGCAGCGCCGCGACCGTACTGATGTCCACGCAGCGCCGGGTATCGGGCTTGCCGGTGCCTTCCATCAATCCCGGAATCTCCCGGAACTGCCGCCGGACCTCTTCCACCATCAGGAAGGCCGCCCGACCGACCGAGGTCATGGTCTGGGCGGCGACAAGGAACGGGATGGAACCGCCGATGAACAGGCCGATCACCACCATCGGCGAGGTGAGGTTGATTACCTCCAGCTTCACGGTCGAGGCGTAGGCCGAGAAGAGGGCCAGGGCCGTCAGGGCCGCCGAACCGATGGCGAAGCCCTTGCCGATGGCCGCCGTGGTATTGCCCAGCGCGTCCAGGCCGTCCGTGATCTTCCGGGTTTCGGGGCCAAGTTCCGCCATTTCGGAAATCCCGCCCGCGTTGTCGGCAATGGGGCCGTATGCGTCTACCGCCATGGTGATGCCCACCGTTGCCAGCATCCCCACGGCCGCGATGCCGATGCCGTAAAGCCCGGCGAAATGATAGGCGAACCCGATGGCGGCGCAGATGCCCAGTACCGGCAGAAAGGTGCTCTGCATGCCGATGGCCAGGCCCGAGATGATATTGGTGGCGGGCCCGGTTTCAGAGGCTTTGGCCACCTTGATCACCGGAGGGCCGCCGGTGTAATATTCGGTGAGAAGGCCAATCAGAATGCCGGTGAGGCCGCCCAGCAGGATCGCCCAGAACACACCTTCGGAGAGGCCCAAGCCGTCCACGGCGAAATAGCTTCCGGCGAACATGACGCCCGCGGCCACGAAAGAGGCGTAGCGGAGGGCGGCCGCGGGATTGAAACGCTGCAGGACCGGCATCGCCAGCATGCCGATGAGGGACGCCACCAGGCCGATTGTGGCCACGATGAGTGGCAGTTGCATGGCCGTCAGCTTCACGGCCGCGTCGTCATACACGGAACTGCCGGCCAGCGTGGCCATCAGCGCCGGCCCGGCCGTGGCCGCGATGGCGATGGTTGCCACGATGGATCCCACGTATGACTCGAAGATATCGGCACCCATTCCGGCCACGTCGCCCACGTTGTCGCCCACGAAATCGGCCAGCGCCGCGGGGTTGCGCGGGTCGTCCTCGGGAATGCCGGCCTCCACCTTGCCGACCAGGTCGGCGCCCACGTCGGCCGTTTTGGTATAGATACCGCCACCCACGCGCGCGAACAGGGCGATTGAACTGGCGCCCATGGCGAAACCGTTGATGATTACCGCCTGGTCCGCGTTGCCGAACAGGAGGAACAGCACGCCCACCCCCAGCAGGCCCAGGCTGGCCACCGAGAGGCCCATCACCGTTCCGCCGGAGAAAGCCACGCTCAGGGCCGTTGTCTGTCCCTCGCGGTTGGCGGCATACGCGGTGCGCACGTTGGCCTTGGTGGCCGCTTTCATCCCGAAAAAACCGGCGCCTATCGAACAGATTGCGCCGGCCAGAAAGGCGAAGGCCGTGCTGAACGGCCTGATCCCGATCGAAAGCAAGATGAATACCGCCACGATAAAAATCGCCAGAACCACGTATTCGCGTTTCAAAAACGCCATGGCGCCATCGTGGATGGCGTCCGAAATCTCCTGCATCCGATCCGTACCGGCCGGCTTACGGGTCATCCGGATGTAAACCAACCCGGCGACCAGCAACCCGGCGACCCCAAAAATTGGCGTCCAGAACATACAGAGTCCTCCAATAAAAGCAGCAGTCAGCTTGAAGCAAAAGGCGAAAACCAATAACCATAAAGCAGCAAAATCGACAATCGGCTCACACGAAGGCACAAAGGGAAAAAGCGATCAGCGATCAGCCGTCAGCTTGAAGCAAAAGGCGAAAACAAAATTCAACATCCACTTCTCCCCATATTCCCTGCCTTCGGCGAGTCGAGCTCGGCAGGCAGGCACCGTAATCAGAAAAAAACAGCGATAAGCCAGAACCAACGACGTCAATAGCAAATAACCGCGCCGTTACGTGGAATTGTACCTATTCATGGCGGCGTCCATTCCGGATTCCATCCAGCACCTCACGCCGCTGGCCGCCTCGCGAATCGCCGCCTCGACCGTGTCGCGTTCGTCGGCTTCGAACGGGCTCAACACGTGCGCGATCCGGTCCGTATCCTCCGGCGGCGCCCCAACGCCCAATCTCAGCCTGGGAAACGACGTGGAGCCGATGCATTCGATTATCGACCCCAACCCGTTGTGCCCACCGTCGCTGCCCCCGCGCCGCAGCCGGATCCGGCCCAGGTCGAGGTGGACGTCGTCCACCACTGCCAGGACGTCCTCGACGCCGGCCTCAAATCGATCCAGAATGTCAGCAACTGCAACGCCGCTGCGGTTCATGAAGGTGGTCGGTTTCACCAGCAGCAGCGCCTCGGAACCCTTCACGATCCGGCAAAAAAAATACCAGGCGCTTTCCGACCAGGTTCCCTTCAGCCTTTCCGCCAGCAGATCCGCCACCCGAAAACCCAGGTTGTGGCGAGTATGAGCGTATTCGTTCCCCGGGTTGCCCAGACCCACGACAACTTTCACGAGGGCCTCCGAAAAGCAGCGATCAGCAGTCATCTTTCAGCTGAAACCGGTTACCGATATGGCCAAACGATGTCATTTCGCGGATGCCTGGTTTTGGTAGGGGCGAACGGCCGGTCGCCCCTACGGATACCGTGCGTCGGTCAGCTGACGTCGACCATCCATATCTGCGGCGCCGCGCGGGAGAAACGCCCGCGCTTCCGGGTGTCGCAAATTGCGACACTTTGGAGCGACGTTATTCTTCTTCTTCTTCTTCCCGTTTCCCGCGTTCGATCAACTCGGGTTCCTGCATTTCTTCCTCTTCCTCCAGCACCTCTTCCTCTTCCTCTTCGACCTGCGAGACGGTTGGCGGAACCACCACGAACACGGACCGGTCGCCCTCTGCAACGATGTCCACGTTGGCCATCACGCTCAGATCGGAAACATGCACCGAGTCTCCGATATCCAGATCCGTAACGTCGAACCCGATGCGTTCCGGAATCTCGGCGGGCAGGCAGGACACCTCCACGTGGTGGAGCAACTGCTCCAGAATACCGCTCTCCGAGCGGACGCCGGCCGGAATGCCTTCGGGCTCGATGCGCACTTCCACAACGATTTTCTGGGTGAGCGAGATCCGGTAGAAATCCACGTGGAGGAGGTGGCCGTCGACCGGGTGGTGTTGAAGATCCTTGACAATGGCGGTGTCTTCGGATTTGCCCTCGCCGTTGCACAGAACCAGTGCCAGAAGCGTATTCCGCCCGTGTTCGTGCAAGACCGTCGATAGCGCCTTCGCTTCGACCGTACAGGCGACGGACGCGCTCCGGTCGCCGTAGACCACCGCAGGAATTCGTCCGGTACGGCGGATGCGCTTGGCCTCGCCCTTTCCGGTTCCCGTGCGTACTTCGGCCTGCAAACTCACGTCGTTATTGTCAGCCATTGACAGATCCTCCATCCTGGTGTTTTTTCCAGGAAATATGTCACCATTCTTCCGCCTGTCTGCGTGCAGGGCTTCCGCACAGGCAGGCCGGTTCATCCCGTCCCGGCGGCCGAATTTCGGCAATCTATTTCCGGGACGGAACACCAGCTGTGCGACTTTATACTGCCGGGCAGGGATTCGAACCCCGATAAACGGCTCCAAAGGCCGCTGTCTTGCCTTTAGACGACCCGGCATCGAAAACAGTAACCGGGATACGCCTGTCTGCCAACAGGCAGGCGCTGCGATCGATCGGGCAGCCTCCATTGAGACGGCAATCGACCGGGATCGTTCGTTATATATAATGTATAGCAACGGCAGACGATCCGGTTCCAACGTGGCAGGACGTTCGGAGCGCCTACGGTACGCGCGGCCGGTACCGACACAGATAGACCCGACGCCCACGGCCCTGCACAAGGGCAGTTGCGGCCGAAGCTTGCCGGGCCTCACGAAAAACGCCGAAGAGTGTGGATCCGCTGCCAGAAAGCGAACATGCAACCGCACCCTCGCCAGCCAGCGCATCGAGGATCCGCGCCAGGTCGCCGCCGCCGGCTTCCACGAGAGGCAGAAAGTCGTTTTCCAGGCACGCGAACAATCGGCCAGCGCAGATCCGGCCGGATTTTACCGTAAAATCCAGAAATCTACCATACACCGCCGTATCTGTCAAGCCAATTCTCACGTTTCGATAGGCCCACGCAGTGGATACGGGAAACCCGGGATACACCAGCACGTACCAGAAATCGCCCTCCCAATCCACGGGCCGGATCCGCTCCCCGCGACCCGTTACCACGGCGGTGCCGCCGGTGAGGAAGAACGGAACGTCGGACCCGAGTTCCGCCGCGAGCGCGGCCAATCGCTCCTGACGCAGATCCAATCCCCAGAGCCGATCCAGCGCACGCAGGGCCGTGGCCGCGTTGGAACTTCCGCCGCCCAGGCCCGCGCCCGTGGGAATGCGTTTGTTCAGATCCACGCGCACCCCGTGGCCGGCGCCCGTTGCGCGGCGCAGAATCTCAACGGCGCGATAGACGAGATTTTCCGGCCCGTCGGGCACGTCCGGATTGTCGCAAAAAACCAGGGTTTCCCCGGGCGGCGCGGGCGTAAACACCATCCGGTCGCACAGATCCACCGTCTGAAGCACGGAAACGATATCGTGATAGCCATCCGGTCGGCGACCCTGGATTCTGAGACCCAGGTTGAGCTTGGCCGGCGCGACTTCAACCACGTGATCCATTGGAGAAACTCCAAAGGCGGTGAGAAAACACAGCTATTAGCTGTCAGCGGTCAGCAGTCAGCAGTCAGCCAAAAACGAAAATCCAAGATCAAAAAAAACCACTTCTCCCCAATTTCCCTGCCTTCGGCGAGTTCCTTTTGACGCGACCAAAAGGAACCAAAAGTCGCCGCTAGGCGCGGGGCCGTTCATATGCATAGCGCGAATCTCGACGGCGGACGCAACAAAGCCGGTGCCCTGCCAACCACGGAAGAAATTGGGTACTCCGTGCGAGACGGAACCGCGCGCTCTGCTCTGGTTATCCTCTCGAAAGGCATCCGGAGCGTATCTGCATTGGTTTTTCGTTAGCAAAAATCACCAACCGGGCGACCCATGGGTCGCCCCTACAAATACGAGGTTGGCGTGTCCGGTGGCGGAGGAGGGGGGTTTTTCCGCGCTGATCCGTCCAGCACCGTTGTATTGGTAAATCTGGGAGGCTCGCAGGGCGCCCATGATAACCCCCGGCGCGGTTCTGTCAAGCGCCAATCGGCGAAGCCCACGCGGCCGGGGTCCCGTCGCTCGCGGGCCCCGTGGACGTCCACGCCCGCCGATTTTCCACGGCGACGATCCGCCAGGGCGCGGTACCGTCTGCCAAACTTGCAGTCCGCACGGACGCCGGACAGACCCCCGAGATACCCGATCGAAGACACCATTGGAAGGCGTGCGCGCACCCACGAAACCGAAGTTTGGGATTGACGCCCCCGCGCAAATGTGATAAATTGAAATACCTCGTACGGATGCATCGTAAACATCCATAACCTCTATAAATTATGGCTATTTTATCCATTTTTCGCAAGCCGGTTGCATGGCCGCGTTTCCTTGCGTGCGCGGCCCTCGGTCTTTGTCTACTGCTGGCCGCCTCCACGCCCGTTCCGGGCCAGGAAGTCGAGGAGGAACGCGAAAGCTTCGAACTCGCGCAACGCCTTTTCGATAACCGGGATTATGCCAATGCGGCGCAGGAGTTCCGACGCTTCAGCGCCACGTATCCCACAAGCGCGCGGCTTCCCTCGGCGCTCTACCAACTGGGAGAAGCGCATTTCCTGGGCGAACATTACAAAAAAGCGGTCGACGCGTACGAGGACTTTCTCGTGCGCTATTCCGGACGCCTCGAAGCGGCGCCGGCCATGCGGCGCAAGGCCGAAGCCCTCGAGCGCCTCTCCGAGTATGCAAAGGCCGGAGCGGCCTTCCGGGAAGCACACGACCGGTTCGCAGGGGGGAAACACGCCGCCCGGAACCTCCTCGCGGCGGGAATCAACTTTCACAAAGGAAGGGACCTGGACGCCGCCGGGAAGGCGTTCGGCGCGCTCGTGGCGAAATACCCGCAATCCGACCTCGCTACCGAAGCCAACTACAAATGGGGGCTCGTACTGCTCGACGCCGGACGCGCCGAAGAGGCACTGGACCGGTTCAAATCGATATCCGAACCCGGGGGAGATTCCAAGCGGACGCCGGACGCCCTGCTCGAGATCGGCAAGATCGCCCTTGGCATGATAAACGTGAAGGAAGCGGAAGCAGTCTTCGGCAGGCTGCGCAGGGCCTATCCGCGCAGTTCCGCGGCCGGCGACTCGTACCTGGAACAGGCCGCCTGGTTCGAAGGCAGGGGGAACCGGGCCAGGGCGGCCGAAGTCTACGGACTCGCCCGGGGAAGCCTTCCGAAAGGCGAGGATCGCCAGAGGGCGGTTCTGGGCCTGGGCAATGCCTATCTCGAACTCGGACGCGAACAGGAGGCGCTCGCGCTTTTCACCGAATTCATCAACGTAGTTGCCTCCAGCCCCTACCTGGATCGCGCATGGCTGGGCCTGGGGCGCGCCCACGCCGGGCTGAAACATTACCGCGAAGCCCAGAACGCGTTCCGCCGACTCCGGGAACTCTACCCCGAAACGGAGGCCGGCATTCAGGCGCACGCGGAGATGGGCGACGCCTGGCGGGCCGCCGGCGCCCCGCGCCGGGCGCTGAGGGCCTACCGGTCCTATATCGAACGGACAGAGACGCCCGGGGCCGTGGCGGCGCAGTTGCGCATCGCGCGCACGTACGAACAGGATCTGGGCTGGCACGACCTTGCCCTGCAGGTCTACCGGAGTCTGGTCGATACGGCCCCGGCCGCCGTTGCCGGCGAAGCGCAGTTCGGAATCGCCCGTGTTATGGATCAAACCGGGCGGCCGGACCTGGCCATCCGCGAATACCGTTCCTACCTGCAGAGATTCCATAAACGCGCAGTCGAGGCCGAAAACCGGATCCGGTACCTGCGGGAGTTCGGACCCGAAACTCCCGGGGTCCCGCCGGCCGAGCTGGCCGCGCTGCTTTCGAGTTTCCCGGCAATCGCCGCCGATCCGCAGGCCCAGTTCGTACTCGGAAAGTTCCTCCACGGCCGCCGGTACTACGAAGAGGCCACCGAGAAACTGACGTTGGCGCTGTCCGTGGATCCGCTGCCGCCGTTCGCGCCCGAGGCCGCCTATCTTCTGGGCGAGAGCGCCCTGAAAATGGCGCGGAAAGCGGAACTGGAAGGCCGGCCGGAAAAGGCATCCTCCTGGCGGCAGAAAGGCCAGGCGGCGCTTCGGGACGTTGAAACCGGGCATCCCGAAAGCGGTTTCCGGGACGACGCCGCCCTTTTGCGGATCGAAACGGAAACCCGCCTGCCTGCCGCGCCGGACACCTGTCTGCGTGCGGGCGACAGCACGCACAGGCAGGCGGCGCAGGCAGCCGAGGCGGCCACCGATAGCGCGCTCGCGCGGATGCGGCTCGCGGCATACGAAGAATTCAAAGAGACCTACCCCAACTCCAACCGGCTGGACCACGCACTTCTGGGCATGGCCGACGCGATGTACACGCTAAGCCGGTTTGAACCCGCGCGGATCGACACCGCCGTGGCGACCTACCGCGGCATCCGGAAAGCGTATCCGCAAAGCCCGGCCGCGGAACGGGCAACCTACGGCATCGGGTTGTGCCAGGCCATGAAGAAAGACTACGTTGCGGCCGAGGAAACGCTGCGCGATTTCCTCTTCGAATTTCCACGGAGCGACCTGGAGAGCCACGCCAGGTACCAACTCGGCCGCATCCTCCTGGAGCGCGGGTTCGCGCGGAGCGCGGCGGACGACCTGGCCGAGCTTCTCGCGGGGCCCGCGTCGCCCGAACTGGCGCGCGCCGCGCGCGCGCTGCTGGCCGAAAGCTCCTTCCGTGCAGGGGACTACCGTCGCGCCATCGATATTGACACCGGACTGCTGTCCCTCGGGCCAGACGGCTCCGTTCTACGCCGTCTGGCGCGGTCCTACCAGGCAAACGGGCAGGCAGTGGAAGCCATCGAGACCTGCGAGACCCTGCTGAGCGCTTTTCCCAACGCCGCGAATGCCGATAGCTTCGCATACGACAGGGCGCGGCTCCTGGCGGACCTCGATCGGCAGTCCGAAGCCGTCGCGGCCTTCAAGGCGTTCCCCAAACAGTATCCCGAAAGCCCGCTCAATGCGGATGCGGGCAAGACCCTCGCCGCCCTCCTGTTTGAAGCCGAGGACTACCAGAACGCGCTCGCCGCTCTTGTAAGTATCCCGGCGGACGCGAGGGACGCGTCGGTTGCCGGGCGCGAAGTCCTCAGCCTGTTCCGTCTCAAACGCATAAAGGAGGCGAAAAAAGCCGCGGGCCGATTCAAGAAAACCTTTCCGAACCGCCGTGACTGGCTGGCCCGGTTCAAGAACGAGGAGGGAAGGTATTTTCTTACCGCCGGCAATTTCAAAAAAGCCCGTCAGGTTTTCGAGGGCGTCATCAGAAATCATCCCGGCGGCGAAGCCGCGGCTGAAGCCGCCTACTATCGCGCCCGGACCCTGAAAAGAGAAGGTGAGAAGGAAGCGTACCGGGAAGCCCTCGCCGGCTTGGTGAAAACCCGTTCAGGCAGTCGCCACTGGTCAGCAGCAGCCCTCGAATTGGCCGATATACTTTACGACGACGGGGACTTTGAGAGGGCGTCCAGAGCCTATCGGAACGTGCTTGAAGCCGGCCCGTCGCCCGATGAAACGCCGAAGGTTCTGTCCAGGCTGATGAAGGTTCACAGACGCCTGAAGCTGTTCGATACGGCGATCGCCTATGCCAACCGGCTCATCCGCGAGTTTCCCCGGCACCGCCTCGCGGCGGACGTCCCCATCGACATTGGAACGATGCTTCACGACAACAAGAATTACCGGGCCGCGATCGCACACCTGACGCCCCTGCTGAAAACGGCCGAGGAAAACGATTGGTCAGGCATCCAGCACACGATTGCGGAGAGCCACTTCAAACTCGGAGACTTCGAAAGCGCGATCCGGGAATATCTGAAACTCCAGTACCAATTTCAAGGCAACCCGCGTTGGCGGGCCAACGCGCACTACGGTCTCGCCAACTGCTACGAAGCCCAGGGGAACTTTCAGGAGGCGATCCGGGAACTCGAGGCCATCCAGCGCCGGGAAGGGGCCGCCAGCGACCTGGGCCTCCAGGCCGGAAAACGCATCGAGATGCTGCAGGCCCTGATGCAACGCAGCCGGGAACCCGCGCCACCCGCGCAATAACAGTCCGTTTTCAGAAATCGAATCCGAATTACCCGATCATTCGCTATGGCCGCACCATCTAAAAAAGACGCGCTGATTGTGTCCGCCGATCCGGATATGGGCCAGGCCCTGCGCTCGGAACTGGAGGCGCAGGGATGGAAGACCATTCTGACCAATAGCGTGGGACCCGTGCCGAAGCTGCTCAGGCGGGGAGCCGTCGACCTGCTCCTCGTGGACGAGGCAAACCTGTCGCGCGCGGTCTCGGACCCGGACCGCACCCTGCTGGCGGGCGCCGGCGGCGTTTCCCTCCTGGTCTTCCTGACGCCGGAGCGACGCCAGGACCGCACGCTGCTCCAGGGGCTGGAGCCCCGGGCCATCCTGGACCTGCCGATGGACGCCGAGCAGGTCAGGCAGGCGCTGCAACTGGTCAGCGAACAATCTCTGTCGACCATCGGCACGGATCTGCTGGGCAATTCCACAGCCATCAACCGGATCCGCGAAACCATCCGCCAGGTGGGTCCGGTTCCCGTCAGCGTGCTCGTCACCGGCGAAAGCGGTTCGGGAAAAAACATGGTGATCCAGGCGTTGCACCGGCACAGCGCCCGGGCGAACGCGCGGCTCATCACCGTAAACTGCGGGGCCATTCCCGAGACCCTGCTGGAGAGCGAACTCTTCGGCCACGAGAAGGGTGCGTTCACAGATGCGCGAACCCGGCGACAGGGCATCTTCGAGGCCGCGGACGGCGGTACCGTCTTGCTGGATGAAATTGGTGAAATGACCCTCACCGCCCAGGTCCGCCTGCTACGGGTACTCGATACCCGGGAGATCACGCGCCTGGGCAGCACGCAGCCCATCAAAGTGGACGTGCGGGTGCTCGCCGCAACCAACCAGGACCTCTATCAGGCCGTTGACCAGGGTCGCTTCAGGAGCGACCTCTATCACCGCCTCAGGGTGGTTGAACTCCGGGTGCCGCCCCTTCGGAGCCATCCGGAGGACATACCGATGCTGGTGGACCACTTCATCCAGCTGTACCGGAAGGAACATGGCGTGCCGCCCGTCGAACTGGACGCCGGGGCGATGGATATCCTTTTCAACTACCGCTGGCCCGGCAATATCCGCGAACTCCGGAATCTGATCGAGCGTCTGATGGTCCTTTCCGTCAACCGCAGGATCGGGTCGGCCGATATCACCCAACACCTTGAAGGCATGGACCCTTCGCAGGTTGCAAAACGCGCAACTTCCAACCTGCCGGTCCACGTGGGCAGAACCCCCGAAGAATCCCAGCGGGACCTGCTGTACTGGGCGGTTCTCGAAGTTGCAAGAGACATCAAGGAACTCAAAGCCTACCTGATGGAGAACACCGCCAACATGCCCTCCCTGCCCGCCTATACTCAGGGCGCCTCTCCGGTTGCCGACCGCGTCGAGGAAGTCGAATACACGGAAGCCGACGCCGGGCCGCCGCCAGGCGACGAGATCAAGTCCCTCCGCGAAGTGGAGCGCGAAACCATCGCCCGGGCGCTCCGGGCCACCGGCGGCCACCGCAAACGCGCGGCCGTGCTGTTGGACATGCCCGAGCGCACGCTCTACCGGAAAATTCAGCAATACAAGCTGTAGAAAATCAGCGGTCAGCTATCAGCCGTCAGCATTCAGCTTGAAGCAAAAGGCGAAAACCAGACTCCAAATCCACATCTCCCCAAATTCCCTGCCTTCGGCGGGAATAGCGGTCAGCTATCAGCCGTCAGCGGTTAGCTGGAGGCGGTTGGCGATATGGACACGCGACGTCAATCAACGATATCCGCACCATTATGTGGGCAACCGCCGGTTGCCCCTACGAATGCAACGGCGGCGCGGAATAGCCCGCGGATTGATGGGTTCTCCTGTCGTGCGACCGGTGGCGGCGATGGGGGTTTTTTTTCCTCTCCCCTCTACCTTCTTACGTCTCGCCGATTTTCCGGAACCTTTCCCCTGCCTTCAGGGTCTAACACCCGTAAACCCGGGTAATCCATCTTCGAGTTGTCGAGCCAACCAGAAAACAAGAGAAAGGGCTTTTCCCGATGTCGATTCAAACAATCCGCTGCCAGCGGCTGACGCTTTTCGTGGGCCTGCTCCTCGCCGCCGGCGCCTTTACGACGCCCGCAATCGGATCCGAGGACCAGGCCATTGAGCAGCTTCAGAACCTCAACAAAGCCTTCACGAGCATTGCCCGGCGGGTTACGCCCACCGTGGTCACGATCAGCACGAGGGAGACCGTTTCGGTGTCGGGCCAGGAAATGGACCCACGGTATTACTTTCGTCCCAATTTCCGGAGGCGCCGGGACCGGGAAGAGGAACGTCCGGGACTCGGCTCCGGCATTATCATGTCCGCGGACGGATATATACTGACCAACCACCACGTCGTGGGCAGAGCGGACCAGATTACAGTCATCCTCAATGACAACCAGGAGTTCGAAGCCCGGCTGGTCGGCACGGATTCGCTTACGGACGTGGCGGTCGTCAAGATCGACGCCAAAGACCTCCCCGCCGCGCCTATGGGCGACTCCGACCAGGTCCGAATCGGAGAGTGGGTGATGGCGGTCGGCGCGCCACTCCGCCTGCGTTCCACCGTCACCTCCGGAATTGTCAGCGCCCTGGGCCGCAACCTGAATATCATATCGAACTCGTTCGGCGTGGAAGACTTCATCCAGACCGACGCCGCCATCAACCCCGGCAACTCCGGCGGCGCATTGATTAATCTCAAAGGCGAAGTCATCGGCGTAAACACGGCGATCGCAACGGAGGATCGGGGGTTTATCGGGTACGGCTTCGCCATTCCGATCAACCTGGCCAGGAAGGTAATGGACGATATCGTCGCCGATGGACGGGTCCGCAGGGGTTTTCTCGGCGTATCCCTCAAACCGGTCGACGCCGCCCTGGCCGATGCATTCGGCCTGGACCGCCCCCGCGGCGTACTCATCGCCGATGTTTTTTCCGACACACCGGCGGATGCCGCGGGGCTGAAAACCGAGGACATCATATTAAGTATAGACGGCAAACCGGTCAATCGCCCCAACCAGGTTCAGAGCCTGATTGCGCGAAAACACCCTGACGACACCGTCTCAGTGGAAATCAAGCGAATGAGCAAAACGATCCCCCTCCGGGTCAAACTGGGGGAAAAGCCCGCGCGGCTCGGCGAGACCGCCTCGGCGAGGCCGGCGACCGGCCCAACCGCCCTTCACGGCCTCAGTCTGCGCGACATCACTCCCGACGTCGCCGGGAGATGGGGCTTGAAAGACGCGATGGATGGCATTCTCGTAACGGACGTGGCCCCCAGAAGCCCGGCGGGGAGGGCCCGCTTTGGACGGGGCGATATCATCTTCAAGATCCGCCAGGGCCGTTTGGAACTGGAGGTGCGCTCCGTGGATGATTTCAAGGCTTCCCTGGCCAAACTTGAAAAGGGCCGCAACGCCGCTTTTTTCGTCCGCCGGGGAACGAACAACCTATTCCTGACCATGAAAATACCTGAATAGAAACGCATCCGGCGGCGACGCGGCTCACGTCACCACGTCGATATCTTACGAATGAAGCCCGGCGGACATTCCCGCCGGGCTTTCTGTCAATTTTAGCGTAGGGGCGACTGGCCGGTCGCCCCTACAGGAGCGGTCCCGGTTTACGGGACCGCTTTTTTTATTTCGATGACGTAGGTTTTGGGAGATTTCGTGGTGTGAATCAACTTGAAGTTCTTGGGATAGGCTTTCAGAACCGGAGCGATATACTTCAATTTTTCTTTAAAATACGGAATGTTGTCCAGCAGAATGTAGTCGTATTTCTTCAGGGCCGGCAGGGCTTTTGCAGGATCCTCGATGCGGGGATAGCCATCGGTTTCACGACCCGACCAGAACCACACGAGTGTCGGCTTCCGCGTGGTGACGCGGCTCTGGTGAGGCGTGTTGTACTTCATCCAGACACTGGCCACGTGGTACGACTTCCAGTATCCATGATAGCCCGGCGTCATCCGCTGGCTCCTCATTGTTGCAAAATTCACGAACATGGACGGCAGCAGGAATACACAGGCCAAGAACACGGGGCTGCGCCTGGCCAGGACCGGTCGTTGAAAGAGGGCCGCCATTTTTCCCAGTGGCAGGTAGCGTGGAAAACGTCTCGTCGGGGAAACGGATTCGGGAAAGCGGTTGCAGATCTTATCGATGCCCTTGAAAATATAGAAGACGATGAACGGCAGGATGGGGAGGAGGTAGCGATGGGGAGAACCGGGCAGGGTGAAGAGGGTCGTAACATATCCCATAACGTACCAGTCGTGGACCTCCAGGCTTCGCAGGAGCGAGAGCGGCTTTCTGTTCGCGGGTTTTCTTCCGAACACAAACCCGATGGCGATCGTAATCAGAATCAACCACCCGATGGGGCGCCATTTCGCGGAAATCGGCAGTTTCGCCATATATCTTCCAGGCAGCAGGAGGTATTCCAGGCTTTCCAGATAGCCGACCGGGTTCTTGCGGAAGAAGTAGTAAGAGAAATTCTGCCAGAAGGAACCCACCTCGCTATCCGGGATGTTGAATCCCGTGGTAATCTGGTTGATCATTCCGAAGTAGCCCTGTGATTCGGGAAAGTTGACCCTTAGGTAGAACACCCACGGCAGCACCCATACGGAGGTGAATGCGACAAGAAGCAGAGATTTTTTTGTCTCCTTGCGAAGCAAGAGGTAGATGGTTGCCGCGATCACCAGGTATATGGATGGCGATTTCACGTGGTAGGCCCACCCCACGGCGCAGGCGGCGGCAATCAGCCATTTCCAGGAAATACCTGGACACCGAATGTATTGGAGGATTGCCCACAGAGCGAGCATCGAAAACGCCGGAAAGGGGATGTCCGCGGTGACGACATTGGAGTATTCCACGGCAAGCCAAAATGCCCCTGAAACCAGCGCGATCAGAAGCGCCCGGTTGTTGTCGATGAATTCCCGGAGGACCAGGAACGTGGAGAGCGGGAATAAAAAACCCGATACGGCGATCGTGGCCTTGAGTGCGGGCACACTGTCCGGAAACAGAACGACAGCAGGCATCAGCATGGTTTTCACGCCCAGACCGTACTGGCTGTCGAGAACGCCCTTTCCCTGGACCAGCCGCCTGGCATCCCTGATGTACACGACATTGTCCCCGATAATGTGTACCCATTCGTTGCATGTGAGTAGGTACATGCCGACAATGGCGACGGTGCCCACGACTGCCGCGCTCAGAAACCGGTGTTCGGGAATCTGTCTGAACGCGGCCAGGGCTGCGACGCAGAGAATCACCGTCATGCAGACCATTACCGGCACGACCGTCGCCATGTTCAGATCGAAATAACTCTGGAAGGCCAGCAGAATAACCAGACAAAACGCTAAGATAAGCCTGAGACCAGGCATGTCTACACTCCGGAGAAACGGTATCTTAGAAGGGTCTTGATATTGATGAAGAAGTCGATCCACCGCACCTTCTTGCCGGCGCTCACGTCCCGGCCCCGGTACGTAATCGGGACGTCCACGATCCGGCATCCTTTTTTCAGGAGCTTGGCCGTGAGTTCGTGTTCCAGGTCGAAGCCGTCTCGCACCAATGGTATTTGACGTAGAGTATCGGTCCGGTAGAGTTTGTACCCCGTGCAGAGGTCGGTGATACGGGAGAAGAACAGAAAGTTCGTTAACCACGTAAGGAGCTTGTTCGCGATGAAGTTCGGCAACTTCATGCCTTCGATATCGCCCAGGAAACGCGAACCGAACACCGCGACGATTGATGGATCACGCAGAAAGGGCGCGATCAGTTCGGGGACATCTTCCGGCGCGTATTCCAGGTCGGCATCCTGGATGAGCGCCCAGTCTCCGGTTGCGTGTTCCAGCGCCGTGCGAACCGCCGCGCCCTTTCCCCTGTTCCGAGGATGGCGAACGACCCTGATTCCGGCATCGTCCAGGTTCCTCAATATATTTTCGGAGCCGTCGGTGGAGCCGTCATCCACGATGATGATTTCTTTGCGCACGCCTTCCTGAACGGGCACGGCCCCGACGCGGTCGATCACGGCGCACAGCGTGTCTGACTCGTTATACACGGGAATCATGATGGATAGCAGGTAATCCCGAGAGGATGCGTTGACGTTTTCCTCCATTCTGCCCTTCTTATTGTCCTTCTGCCGGAATGCAGACAAAGGTGATCCAATAGATAGCGCCGTCCACCTTCCAGTGCGGGAGACGGCGGCGAGTCGTGGCGTGTCCGGACACAGGATTCCGAGTTCAGGGTTCGATGTACGTGTTCAGGCGGCACATCCCGGCGCAACCTGTTTGACCTCGAGGCCAGCGGGATCAACCGTTGCGGGGAGGATTCGCGCCGTGGGGACGGCGGAAAGGACCTCCCGCCACGCGGCGGACAATTCCGGAACCGCCCGGGGGTGCGGCGCAAGCGCCCAGACGCACCCGCCGTTTCCGCTGCCAGCGGTAGCAAAGCCCGCACCGAATGAGTTGCACACACCCTGAAGTTTTTCTCCGAGCACGGTTATTCGGGCAGGTACAATCGCACAGCGAATACCGGTTTCTTCGTCCATCAGCCCGGCGGCGACCTTCCAATCGGCCCGTTTCAGCGCCTCAGCGAACTCCGCGGCGATTTCATTGACCCGGAACCACCGGCTTCGGTGTCGACCCGCCAGGAAGTCATCGACCTGCCGGCTGTTGACGTCGTTGGAGTCGTGCGGTTTGCCAATATAGGCGATGAGCAAACGGTCACTGAGGGCGCTGTACTGATCCCGGGCGAGAATCGCCTCCTTGCGGAACTTTCCACCCGGGTCGCCGTAGGTCCAATGCCAGGTGTTGACGCCACCGTACGTGGCGGCGCACTGGTCCTGAAGGCCGGTATAGGAGTATCTGAGACCGTCTTCAATATTGTAGACGATCTCGATGATTTCCTCCGGCGAAAGGCAGCCGCCGCCGACCAACTCACGCGCGCAGGCAAGGGCTCCCGCCAGGGCGACGGAGAGCGTGCCGGAACCGCCCACGCCGCTGCGGGGCGGACAGCCGTACGCGATCTCGATTTCGACGCCGGCAAGGGCGAAATGTGCGGCAATGGCGAAAAACAGCCCGAAATGCCCCGTCAGGTCGAGCGCATCGGCGGGAAACGCTTCGTGGTGAAATTCGTCCACAATGCGCACCCAGCCAGGCCTGTACGCTTTAAGGCGAATGCCTGTGCGCGCGGAGATGGCGATGTTGGTCGTGGCGGGATTCAGGCTGGCATAGGGCAGCGCGAAACACTTGAGGTCCCACGTGCCGCCGACGTCCAGGCGGGACGGCGCCGAAGACAGGATTTCAACCGTCTTAAGGTGCGCGCTGAGATCGGAGTATGCTTCTTGCATAGGCGAAATCGTTTCAATGGTCGCAATGAGAGTGTTCCGTGAGCCGTTCCTTGAGCACGCTTTGGTAGGCGGTCTTCAATTCCGCTCAGAATGACATGCTTTGCAACGACCCTTGGCGAAATGTCTCGGTCATACCCTCGCCAATCCTGTCATCCTGAGGAAGCCGCCCTGTCTGCCAGAGATTCATCGGCAGGCGGGCTGACGAAGGATCTACTGCGGCATCGCCTGATGTCCCAGCTGCTGGCTTTCGATCCGACCCTAAAGGCGGCACGTCTACACCCGCTTCAGGTGCCCTCAGAATGACAGATCAGCCCATCATCATCCGCGAAACGCCGCGTCGAATAGACTACCAGTCCTTGGACAGATCACGCAACGCTGGATTGGTGTAACCTATTAGTTCGAGCTTTTTCTGGCGCGCCCAACCCTGCAGTTGCTTTTCCCTCGATATCGCTCCGCGAATGTCGGATGTCGTTTCAAAGTATATCAACCTATTCAACATATACTTGCTTGTGAAACCTGGAATGAGCTTGTGTTTGTGCTCATAGACACGCCGTTTGAGATCGTTGGTAACGCCAATATAGAGTGCGCCGCTTCGATTTGTCAAGATGTAGACGAAGTATTGGTTCATCGAAAGTCTGGATTACGCGTTATGGCGACGAAGTGTCCGCCTGGATTTATCCCTGAAGGGTTCGTCCCCACACACAACACAAACCGCGGGAGATTCTTCGCTCCGCTCAGAATGACATGCTTTGCAATAACCATTGGCGACCTGTTCCGGTCACACGTTTGCCAAACCTGTCATCCTGAGGATGCCACCAGGGAAACCAAGCCTCCGCGCATATGAGCTGGTGAAGGCTTCCACTGCTCGTAAAGCCGAGTAGACGGGAGATTCTTCGCTCCGCTCAGAATGACATGCTTTACAATAACCATTGGCGAGATGTTTCGACATGCTTGCTTCGACAGGTCTGTTTCTGTGAGCTCACGCACGTGGATGAAACGTGCGGTGGACTTCCTTCAGGTATTCCCGGTCCACGTGGGTGTAGATCTGCGTTGTCGAAATATCCACGTGCCCCAGCATTTCCTGGACGGCCCTCAGGTCGGCGCCGCCCTCCAGCAGATGGGTTGCGAACGAATGGCGCATGGTGTGCGGACTGACCGCCTTTTCAATGCCGGAACTCCGGACGTATCCGCGCAATATCTTCCATACGCCCATCCGGGACATGCCGCCGCCGCGAAAGTTCAAAAACACCGTATTACCGGACGAGGGCCCGCAAAGTTCGTCGCGGGCGTGCGTCACATAGCGATTGACCCACTCCACGGCTTCCGATCCGATGGGCACGATCCGCTCCCGGCTGCCCTTGCCGATCACGCGCACCACCTCCAGGTCGAACAACAGGTGAACCCGTTCCAGCCCGATCAATTCCGACACCCGGAGACCCGCTCCGTACAACATTTCCAGCAGCGCGCGGTCCCGCAAACCCAGGGGCGTCTCCGCGTCCGGCTCCATCATCAGGCGTTCCACCTCGTAGACGTTCAGGACAGAGGGCAGTTTCCGGCCCATTTTAGGCGACTTCATATGTTCGGTGGGGTCGTTTTCGATGACGCCCTCCGCCTGCAGAAACCGATGAAACATCCGGACCGCGGTCAGATTGCGCGCCACACTGGACGCTTCCAGGCCGAGGTCTCCCAGCAACTGTAACAACGCAGACACGTCCGCCTGCGACACGTCGACGGGCGTCCTTACGCCCCGCGCCTCCAGCACGGTGGCGTACCTGTCCAGGTCCCGGGCATAGGCTGAAACGGTGTTTTCGGCCAACCCCTGCTCCAGGTGCACGTAATCCATGAACCCACGCAGCGCATCCCGCCATTCCGCTGTGAGGCGCTGCTCGCCCGCTTCTATATCCATTATGTCCGCCATTCCTGCGAGCTCCCGGATCCGCCATTTCCCTCCAGCGCCAGCAGGGCCGCCTTCCATTCCCCGCCATAAGCGAAGCCCGTCAGGGCCCCGGAAGCCCCGACAACCCGATGACATGGCACCACAATCACGTAGGGATTCTTCCCGAGCGCGGCGCCCACCGCACGGGCGGCCTTAGGGCGGCCTATGGCATTTGCCACGTCGCCGTAGGAACGCCGCCTGCCATACGGAATCTCCCGGGTCGCCCGCCAGACCATCCCCTGAAAAACCGTATAGCCGGAGAGATCGGGCAGGTCCTGAAACCGCACGGGCTCGCCTGAAAAATAGCCGTCCAGCGCGTCGATAAGGCGCCCTCCCGCCGGATCCGGGGGTTCGCCCTCCACCAGGGCGGGCCGGGCAACGTCGACCCGCTCGAAACGCCCCAGTTGGATGGACGCCAGCCTGCCTTTATCCCATGTCATCTTCACCCGCCCCAGCCCCGTCTGCAGGACCGCGGATTGCATCGCCGACGCCGCACTCTTTCCGTTCTTCATTGCCCGCTCCCCGTATTACAAACGTCCGATAATCTATTTCCGGGTAAGAAGACTCGTTTTAAGTTGCTCCGCTATCTGTTCCCCCAGCTTCGATCCGATACCCTCCACCGCCGCGAGTTCGGATGCATCCGCCTCCCATATCTTCTTCATCGACCCGAAGTGGGTCAACAGCGCCTTCCGCCGGTCCGGACCCACCCCGTCGATCTCATCCAGTTGGGAAGCCAGCGTTCGTTTCTGCCGCAGCTTTCGGTGATAGGCGATTGCAAACCGGTGCGATTCATCCCGAACGGCCTGCAACAGCTTGAGCGCCGCCGAGGCCTTGGGGATATTCTGAGGGTCCGAATGATCGGGCAGGAATACTTCCTCCAGGCGCTTGGCGAGGCCGATCACGGGCTGTTTCCGAACGCCCAGCGCATGCAACGCCGCCACCGCGCTGGAAAGCTGCCCCTTACCGCCGTCGATCAACAGCAGATCGGGAAACGCCCGACCCTCCTCCATCAGGCGTTTGAAGCGCCGCGTCACCACCTGCCGCATCATGGCGAAATCGTCCGGCCCCTCGATACCCGTAATCCTGAAGTGCCTGTACTCGGACTTCCGGGGCCGGCCATCCACAAAACAGACCAGCGACGCCACGGGATCCGTCCCCTGGAAATTGGAAATATCCATGGCCTCGATACGCTTCGGGGGGCCCTCCAGGCGCAGGTCGCGCTGCAGCGCCACAACGGCGGCCGGCGCCTGTGACCTCCGGTTTTCGCGTCGCAACCGGCGCTCGCTGAGCAACAGCGCGGCGTTGTTCTCCGCCATCTTCACCAGCCGCGCCTTATCGCCACGCTGGGGCACGCGGATTTCCACAAGGCCGCCGGCCCGCCCCCGCAACCAATCCAGCACGGCTTCGCGCGATTCGATATCGCACGGAAGGCAGATCTCCTCCGGCACAAACGAGGCGGTCAGATAGAGCAATTGCACAAAGGAGCCGACTACCTCGGCCATTGGCGCGTCCAGCACGCCGCCCAGGAAATAGTGTTGCCTCCCGATCAGCCTCCCCTCCCGGACCTCCATCACCACGCAGCAGGCTTCGTCGTCTTCCCTGGCAACGGCAATCGTATCCCAGTCCTTCTGTTCCGCGGACACCACCTTCTGGCGGTTGGTCGTCTGCGCCAGGTCTCTCAGGCGATCCCGGTAGACCGCGGCTTCTTCGAAACGCTGCCCGGCCGCCGCATTCCTCATACGTTCCTTCAGCGCGGCCACCACCTGGGTATGACGCCCCGTCAGAAACAGTACGGCCTCGCGCACGATCTTGCGGTACTCCGCCGCCGAAATCAGCCCCTCGCAGGGGCCGTCGCACCGTTTAATCTCATAATCCAGGCAGAGCCGGACGTTGCCCGCGGGCAGCGCGTAGTCGCAACTGCGGATCCGAAACAGCCGGTGCATCGTTTCCAGGGTCCGGCGCATGGCCTTCACGTCCGTATAGGGGCCCAGGTAACGCGAACCGTCCTTGACCACGTCGCGCGTAAACACAATCCGGGGAAACGGTTCATCGGTAATTCTGATAAAGGGGTACTTCTTGTCGTCCTTCAGATTGATATTGTACCGGGGCTTGTGCTCCTTGATCAGGTTGGCCTCCAGAATCAGGGCCTCCACCTCGGTATCCGCCACGATATATTCCAGATCCCTCGCGTTGCGCACGAGCGCCCGGAACTGACGACGGCCGTCGTCCGCATTGGACCGGATGTAGGATTGCGCACGGCTTCGCAGACACTTGGCCTTTCCGATGTAAATGATCCGTCCCTGTTCGTCCTTCAACATATATACACCGGGTTCCCTGGGCATATGGGCCACAATCTCATTGAGGCGCCTGCGCACGGCTTTACGGCTCATTCCCGCCGGTGCGGAAATCCGGTCCGTGGATCCCGAATCCATTTTTTCCGCCTTTTTTCAGGGGGCGCATTGCCGCCCGATTCCCGCGGTCAAATGTCCACAATCTCGACCTGCAAGCGCTGCAGATCCAGCATCCCGACCGTGGACCGGCCGGTCACCCAGCCACCCGCCTCTCCCGGATTGACGACCAGAGTCCCGCCGGTTCGGACGTCTATCTCGTGGGTATGGCCGTAGACGATCACGTCGTAGGCGCCGCTTTCCGCCAGCGCGTCCACTACATCGGGCTCGTGCAGAACCAGCAGCCGCCTGCCCTCGTAGTGGAAGGCATGGGGCGCCCGGTGAATGGGGCCCAACGCCTCGAACTGGGCGCGAAGTCCGAAGCGCTCGCCGTCATTGTTACCGAATACCCCGACCATGGGCGCGTTCAGGTCCGCCATCCATTTGGCATTGAAGGGCGCGATGTAGTCTCCCGCGTGAACCACCAGCCCAACCTCACGCTCGTTGAACAGCGCCACCGACTTCTCCACCGAAGTCCTGTTGTCGTGCGTGTCGGCAATCAGCCCCACCAGATGCGCGTATGCCATGGAAACCATCCGTTCGTTTGCGTGTTTCAATCAACGGTTCGACGTCTGCGAGGACGCGGGGCACGGGAGCATCAAAATCCCAGACAAACTTACGTCTCTCCCGTGGTTTTGTCAACCGAAGGGTAAGTCAGTTGAAAGACCGCGGGCGTTTGGGCGGACCGGGGCCGAGACCTACCCCCTATCCCCCTTCCTGAAGGAAGGGGGAACTGTCATCGGTTGATCACGTCTCAATCGACGATAAAATCCATCTGACATATTGAGACAAACCAACGGTTGTCTCCCCCTTTCCTTTAGGAGAGGGGGCCGGGGGGAGAGGTTACGGCGCTGAGGTCGGCCAAAATCTGGCAACCTGTTTCCGCGAATCAACGCTAAGTTTATGTTGACAAGTATGATAGATTGTGTGAATTTTGAGACCGTCCATCACACGGGCGCGGGTCGTGGGCGAGGCGTGAGTCGCCCAAACCTCCGCCACAGAGGAAACTTCAATGGCAGTTTTGAAAATCGCGCTTCCGTCGGGCAGCCTCCGGGAATCCACCCTCAATCTTTTCGCAAACGCCGGCTATCGCATTCTCGCCAACCACAGGTCCTACATCCCGTCGATCGACGATCCGGACCTGGAAGGCCTGTTCCTGCGCGCGCAGGAAATCGCCCATTACGTGGAGCGGGGCGTGCTCGACGTTGGCCTGACCGGCAAAGACTGGATCCTGGAAAACGGCGCCGACGTTGTCGAGGTCGCGGAACTTCCTTACAGCAAATCCACCGCGCAGCCGGCGCGCTGGGTTATCGCCGTGCCGGAAGAATCGCCGGTTCGCACCGTGGACGATCTCCAGGGCAAACGTATTGCGACGGAACTGGTCAACGTCACTCGAAAATACCTTGACGCGCGGGGCATACGGGCGGAGGTGGAATTCTCCTGGGGGTCCACCGAAGCCAAGGTCCGGACTGCAGGAACGCCGCGCGGAAACGCGCAGGAAGGGGACGGCCCGGTCTACGAGCCTGGCCTGGTGGACGCCATTGTGGAACTCACGGAAACCGGTTCCTCCATCCGGGCCAACAAACTTCGGATCGTGGAGAGTCTGCTTGAAACCACCCCCCGCCTGATTGCCAACAAAAACGCGTGGGACGACCCGTGGAAACGGGAGAAGACGCAGAACATCGCCACGCTGCTTGTCGGCGCCTTCCAGGCCGAAGACAAGGTGGGCCTCAAGATGAACGTCCGCCGGAGAGACCTGGATGCGGTCGTCGGGCTGCTTCCGGCGCTGAACAACCCCACCATTTCGAATCTGCTCGACGGCGACTGGGTGGCCGTCGAGGTTGTCGTTGACGAACGCGTCGTGCGCGACACCGTGCCCCTGCTGAAGAACAAAGGCGCTGAAGGCATTATCGAATACCCATTGAACAAAGTGATCTACTGATGATCGACGTTTTCGCCCACGATCCGCAGAATCCGCACCGAAAACTCCAGGCCATTCTTTCACGGACCACCGATTTCGAGCCCGAATTGCTGGCCTCCGTGCAGGAGATTGTCCGGGCCGTGCGGGCGCGCGGGGACGACGCGGTCCTGGAATACACCCGGCAATTCGACGGCGTGGACCTTACGGCGGACCGGATGCGGGTACCCGGGTCGGACATCGAAGCCGCCTACAGGGGCGCGGATCCAGACCTGATCAAGACCATCACGGCCGCGGCGGACAACATCCGGCGGTTTCACGGCGCGCAGAAGCAGACGTCATGGTTCATCGAAGACGGCGACGGCGTGGTGCTCGGCAGACGGGTGCTTCCCATCGAACGGGTTGGCATTCTCATTCCCGGCGCCAGCGCACCGCTTTTCTCCACGCTCCTGATGGCCGCCATTCCCGCCCGCATCGCGGGCGTGGCGCGAATCTGCATGGCCACGCCCGCGCGGCCGGACGGCTCCGTCCATCCGGCCGTGCTGGCGGCCGCCCATATCGTCGGCGTGAATGAAATCTACCGGGTTTTCGGCGCCCAGGCCGTTGCCGCCATGGCCTACGGTACCGCCTCCATCCCCTGGGTGGACAAACTCGTGGGCCCCGGCCACCCCTCCGTCCAGATCGCGAAAAAGCTGGTCTTCGGAACCGTCGACATCGACATGGTCGCCGGCCCCAGCGAAATCGTCGTTCTGGCCGACGAAACCGCCAACCCCAGACACGTCGCCGCCGACCTGCTATCCCAGGCCGAACACGGCAGCGGCTTCGAAGTCGCCGTCTGTATCACGCCTTGCGTCGACCTCGCCAGGCGGGTCGCGGACGAAATCGAACGGCAGGCCGCCCGCCTGGACCGCCGCGACGCCATCCGAAAAGCCCTGCGAAACTTTGGCGCGGTTGTGGTGGTGCAGGACCTGGACGAAGGCATCCGGTTGGCCAATCGTATCGCCCCGGAACACATGGAACTCCTGGTGCGGGACCCATGGGCCTGCCTGAGCGACGTCAGACACGCGGGCGCCGTGTTTCTGGGCGCGGCCTCGTCCGAACCGGTCGGCGACTACTACGCCGGCGTGAACCACATCCTGCCGACCGCCGGCGCCGCGCGCTTCGCCTCGCCGGTGGGCGTGGATACCTTTCTGAAAAGCACGAATATCGTCTCCTACACGGACCGCCGGCTGGAAAAAACCGCCGGCGACGTTATTGCCCTGGCCGAAGCCGAGGGACTGGACGCCCACGCCAACGCCATCCGCGTCCGGCAGGAATAAATCGCAACCGCCCGCCCGGGCAACCTCCACGTACCAGCGGGGACCAAGGGCGAGGCGTTCTCATTTTTAATGGCTCCCGATGATCAAACCGCCCCTGCAACGCATCAGGCCGGAAGTCCGTTCGGTGGACGGGTACCACCTGACGCACTACAACTGTCCGGTGAAGCTGAACCAGAACGAAAGCCCGTTCGACCTACCGGACGATCTGAAAAACGAGATCCTGGAAGCCGTCCGGAAGCGACCCTGGTTCCGCTACCCTCAACCGATGCAGATGGACCTGGTGGACGCCCTGGCGGCATACGCCGGCTGGCGTCCGGACGCGCTGATCGTGTGCAACGGCTCCAACACCCTCGTACAGCTTGTCCTGGCCGTCAGTACCTCTCCGGGCGCGCCGGTGGTCATACCCTCGCCCAGTTTCTCGCTGTACGGGCTTTACGCCGGCTTCTTCGGGGGGCGCGTGATTCCGGTGGACCTCCGGGCGGACTATACCTTCGACCTGCCCGCAATCGGGGAAGCGGTCCGGCGCGAATCGGCAAACATGGTCATCTTCTGTTCGCCCAACAACCCCACGGGCTGCATCGTTTCCAACCCCGACCTGGAAGACCTGCTCCGGGAAACCGACGCGCTGGTGATGGTGGACGAAGCCTATGCGGAGTTCACGGACGACACCGCCCGAGACCTGATTTCCCGGTACCCGAACCTCATTGTATTGAAAACCTTCTCCAAGGCCCTCGGCGCCGCGGGCATCCGCATCGGCTACCTGATGGCCCACCCCGAGATCGCACGGGAGATCCTGAAAGCCAAAGTGCCGTTCGACGTCAATGTGTTCTCTCATACAGCCGCGCTGCACATTCTGAAACACGATCACCTGATCCGGGAGCGCGTCGGGCTGATCCGGGACGAACGTGAGCGTGTATTCGGCGCTTTGCGAAAAATCGACGGCGTGGGCCCCTATCCATCGCATGCCAACTTCATCCTTTTTGAAGTGGACAACCCGGGCCGGGTCTTCCACGGGCTGATCGAAAGGGGCATCCTCATCCGAAACGTGACCGGCTATCCTCTGCTCGAGAACGCCCTGCGCGTCAGTATCGGGACGGCCGAGGACAACACCCGGTTTTTGAACGTGCTCGAACAAACACTCAAGGACTCGTGTGTATAATACACACCCGGCGTCCTGTCCCGGAAAGTTGCAGTCATTCAGGAAAGGTAAACCCCATGCCGGCCCTGCGCACCGCCCGCATACAACGCAAGACATCCGAAACCGATATTGACCTCACGCTCAACCTGGACGGTTCGGGCGATTGCAGGCTGGAAACCGGCATCGGTTTTTTCGACCACATGCTCAACGCGTTTGCAAGGCACGGAGGTTTCGACCTGGACGTGGCCTGCCGGGGCGACCTGGACGTGGACGCGCACCATACGGTGGAAGACGTGGGCATCTGTCTAGGCCGGGCGTTCTCGGAAGCGCTGGGCGACAAGACCGGCATTACGCGCTTCGGACACAGTTTCGTGCCCATGGACGAAGCCCTGGCGCGCGCGGCGGTCGACCTGTCGGGCCGGCCGTTCCTGGTCTACAACGCCGATCTGCCCGATGAGATGGTCGGCGCGTACCCGACAGCGATGAGCCCGGAATTCTTCCGGTCCCTCGCGGACCACGGGCGTCTCAACGCACACATCGACCTGATTCGCGGGACGAACGCCCACCACGCCACCGAAGCGATTTTCAAGGCCGTGGGCCGGGCGCTCAGGCAGGCGTACGGACGGGATCCCGGCGTCGTGGGGATTCCTTCGACCAAGGGCGTGTTGTAAGGCCCACCCGCCCATCCGCATTGGTTACGGCACGACTCTTGACAAGGCGCACCCCTTGACCCCACCATTCGATCCCGATGCCGCGGGCCGAAAGGTCCTTAGCCTGGCCCAGGTCCGCCGGGTCCGGCGGCGTCTGACACGAACCCGCGCCAGGCTGGTTTTCACGAATGGCTGCTTCGATCTGATCCATCCGGGCCACGTCGCTTTTCTGCAGCGGGCCCGCTCCCTGGGCGACACGCTCCTCCTGGGCCTCAACAGCGACGACTCCGTCCGCCGCATCAAGGGCAGGGGCCGCCCGATTCTCTCCGTTGAGGAACGGATCGCCGTGCTGGCGGGCCTGGAAGCCGTCGACTATATCTGCGTGTTCGATGAGGACACCCCGCACAACATACTTCGCGAGCTGTTGCCCGATATCCTCGTAAAGGGCGGGGACTATGCGGCGGGCCAGATCGTCGGCAGAGAGGTGGTCGAAAACGCCGGAGGCCGCGCGGCCACCGTGTCCACCGCGTTCGAAACCTCCACCTCGTCCATAATCAGACGCGTCGTGGAGGCCGTGGGGACCTTTTCTCCCCGGGCCAGACAATAATCATCTCACACAAAGACACGAAGACACAAAGGAAACCGGGAAACAACCGAAGGGAGGGCAACTTCAAGGATTGCCCCTGCAAATCCAATTTAGACGCTACGAGGGCAGGATGCCCTCGCTCCCAGGGAACCTCTTCCCCCGGCCCCTCTCTCCCGCAGGGTGGGTAGATTCTTCCTCGACGTTGGCCAAAACAGGTGCGCCATGAGAATCCTCCACACCCTCTACGACGACGTGGACAATCCCTGGTGCGGAGGAGGGGGCGCGGTCCGCGCCATGGAAATCAACCGCCGCCTCGCCCGGAAACACGACATCACCCTGTTGACGGGCAACTTTCCCGGCGCCGGCCCGGAAGAAAGTCGTTACGGCATCCGCATCCGACGGGTGGGGACGAGTCGAAGCTATGCACTCAGCCGTGTGAGCTTCACGGCGCAGGCGTCCCGGGCGCTGGCGGGATGGCCGTTCGACCTCTGGGTGTACGACTTTTCCGCCTTCTCGCCCGTCTACGCCCTTCCATCCCGGCAGGCGCGGTCGGTGATGGTCTTCCACCATTCCATTGCCGCGCACGCCACACGAAAATATCCAGGGATCGGCCTGCTGGCCGCCGCCGCTGAATGCCTCCACACCAGGCTCCACCGCCGCATCATCGCCGTTTCCCCGAGTACGGCCCTGCATCTCGAGAGGCGCACGCGTCCGAACACACCCGTCCACACGATATGCAACGGCGTGAATCATCCGGAGGTCGCGGAACCCCGGGAAGGGGATTATATTCTCTTCTTCGGTCGCCTGGATACCTATAACAAGGGCATCGACGTCCTGCTCACGGCATTCGCCAGGCTGAGACCGGCGCATCCGGACGTCCGCCTGGTCGTGGCGGGGCGGGGCGCCGAGACGCGCCTGAGAGAACTGAAAGCCATCGCCCGGACACTGGGGATTTCGGATCGCGTGGAACTCACCGGGCCCGTCCCGGAAACGGAAAAATGGGACCTGTACGCCGGCGCGTTGTTTACCTGCCAGCCTTCCCGATACGAAGGGTGGGGCATCGCCGCCATCGAATCCGGCGCCGCCGGAAAAGCGGTGATCGGCACGGAGATCCCCGGTCTTGTCGACGCGATCCAACGCGACCGGACCGGCCTGCTGGTGCCCCCGGAGAACACGGAAGCCCTCGCGGGCGCCATGAAACACCTCCTCGAAAACCCCCGGCGCCGCGCCGACCTCGGCCGTAACGGGCGAGAATGGGCCGCCAACTTTTCCTGGGACCGAATTGCCCGCGAACAGGAGCGGGTATACGTCGGTTCCCTCTAAGGACAATGAGAAGGGCAGACAGGAATGTCTTGCTGCCTGCGCAGCGTACTGCGCTGCAGGCAGGCCCCACCTTAACACACGCCTGAAAACGAAGTCGACCGCACATGACCACCGCATACTCCAGTGACGTCTGCATCGTCGGCGGGGCCGGGCGCGTGGGCCTGCCCCTGGCGCTGACCTTTGCCGGCAAGGGTTTTCGCGTTGTCGTCTGCGACATCAACGAAGCGTCCCTCGAAATGATCCGCGGCGGGCGGATGCCGTTCGCCGAACAGGGCGCCGAGGGTCTGCTCCATCGGGCGATCGAGGAACGCCGGCTGAGTGTTTCGTCCGATCCATCGTCCGTGGCCGACGCCGCCGCCGTGATCGTGACCATAGGCACGCCCGCGGACGAACTGACAAAACCGATTCTCTCTACTTTCAAGAGGCTCGCGGACGACGTGCTGCCGCATCTGTCCGACGATCAGCTTGTCGTACTTCGGTCCACGGTCTCCCCGGGTACCACGGACTGGCTGTACGACTACCTGCGGGCGAACGGCAGAAACCCCAAGGTCTCTTTTTGCCCCGAACGCATCGTCCAGGGCCAGGCCATCGAAGAAATTCAGCTGCTCACCCAGATCGTCAGCGGCACCACGCCGGAAGCGGAACAGGAGGCCGCCGCCCTCTTCAGGCAGATCTCACCACGGATCGTTCGCCTGACGCCCATCGAAGCCGAATTCTCGAAACTGTTCAGCAACGCGTACCGGTATATACAATTTGCAACTGCAAACCAGTTCTATATGATCGCGAACGCCGCGGGCGTGGACTACAGCCGGGTGCTCGAAGGCATGAAGAAAGACTATCCCCGCGCGCGGGACATCCCCTCCGCCGGATTCGCGGCGGGGCCCTGTCTGTTGAAGGACACCATGCAACTGGCCGCCTTCGCCAGCGACGGGTTCACCCTGGGACAGGCGGCCTTGAACGTCAACCAGGGCCTGGTGAACTACCTGGTGGAGGAGATGCGGAACCGGTACGGCGACCTGCGCCGTCTCCGCGTCGGCCTGCTTGGCATGGCTTTCAAGGCGGACAGCGACGACACCCGGTTTTCGCTGAGCTACAAACTGAAGGACATCCTGGCCTTCCGGGCAAGGGAGGTATTGACCACGGACCCGTACGTGACCACGGATCCCAACCTGGCGCCGATCGAGGAGGTAATGGAAAGAAGCGACCTGCTGGTCCTGTGCGTGCCGCATACCGCGTACCGGCGGCTGGACCTCAAGAACAAATCGGTCCTGGATATCTGGGGGTTTCTGAACCGTGAGTAAGCTCTATCTGGTCACGGGCGGCGCGGGATTCATCGGTTCCTCCCTGGTACGGCGCCTGCTTCAAGACGGCCACGGCGTCAGGGTATTCGACAACCAATCCAGGGGAAGGGCCGCCCGCCTGGCGGACGTCCGGGCTCACGTCGAATTCATCGAAGCGGACGTCCGGGATGCCGATGCCGTCCGGAGAGCCGCCCGGGGCGTCGACAGCCTGTGTCACCTGGCCGCCGTCAATGGCACCGAATGGTTCTACAGCAAGCCCGAAACCGTACTCGACGTGGGTGTGAAGGGCATCGTGAACACCATCGACGCCTGCCTGAAACACGGCGTTCCCGAATTCGTGCTGGCCTCCAGTTCCGAGGTGTACCAGACGTCGGCGGCCATCCCCACGGACGAAACCGCGCCCCTTTCCGTTCCCGACCCCCTGAACCCCCGCTTTTCCTACGGCGGCGGCAAAATCATCAGCGAACTCATGGCCCTGAACTACGGCCGGAGCCACCTGGAGCGCGTGCTGGTCTTTCGCCCGCACAACGTGTACGGACCCGACATGGGCGGGGAGCATGTCATCCCTCAGTTCATTCTCCGGGCAGACGCGCTTGCAGCGGAACATCGCGACGACGTGATCCCGTTTCCGATACAGGGCGACGGTACGCAGACCCGGGCTTTCGTACACATCGACGATTTCACCGACGGACTCGCTACCGTCCTGGAGAAAGGCGCGCATCTCAATATCTACCACGTCGGTAACGACGTCGAAGTCACCGTCCGGCGTCTCGTGGAACTGATTTTCGATCACATCGGCCGGAAATTCGAAATCGTCCCGGGAACGTTGACAGCGGGCAGCCCCGGTAGAAGGTGCCCCGACATCGACAAACTCAGGGCCCTCGGCTACCGCCCCCGCGTTACACTCCGCGACGGGCTGGCCGGCACCATCGACTGGTACCTGGCGGGCCGTTAAAAAAGCCCATCCGGGCTGCCTGCCTGTGCGTTGCACGCAGACAGGCGACCGGCTCTCGTGGCCGAATTACTGCGTTGCGCTCCCTCCTCGAATCCCCCGATTCGACTCGGTCGCGCGCCTTGTCTTCGGGCACGCCGACAGAGCGACTTTATCAACGACCCGCTGACGAACCGGCGTCTCTGACCACAAGGAGCATGCGTGCCGCCTGCAACCTCCCGAAGCATCACCCGCTGCCAGATCAGCGGCTCCACGAATTTGCAATCCGTTCTCTTTCTGGGTTTCGTGCCCCCGGTGAACGACCTGCAACCGGTTGGCGGAAGGGCCGTCGAACGGTCGATGTACCCCCTCGAACTGCTCTATTGTCCGGATTCGCACCTGGTGCAGATCGGCTGCCAGGTGGATCCAAAAATCCTGTTTCCGCCGGAGTATCCCTACACGAGCGGCACCACGCGCATTCTCCGTGACAACTTCGCGGACTTATTCGAGCAGTGCAGGGACCGGCAATGCGTCGACGCCTCATCTTTTGTGATCGACGTCGGCTCCAACGACGGTACGCTGCTGGCGAATTTCAAGGCCGGCGGTTGCAGGGTCCTGGGCATCGACCCCACGGACAGGGCCAGGCTTGCAAACGAACGAGGTATCCACAGCCTCCAGGCTTTTTTCTCGCGGGAATCCGCGCGGGCGGTCGCAGCGGAGTACGGCGCGGCCAGCCTCGTCACCGCAACCAACGTATTCGCGCACATGCCCGACATCGACGAGGTCGTGGCCGGCATTCTGGACATCCTGGACGAAACCGGCGTCTTCATCTCCGAATCCCACTATCTGCCGGACCTGATTAGCACCCTGCAATACGATACCGTCTACCACGAGCACCTCAGGTACTACTCCCTTCACAGCCTGAAATTCCTCCTGGAAAAACACGGGCTGGAGATTTTCCACGTCAAACGCATCCCCACGCACGGAGGCTCCATCCGTGTCTTCGCCGCGCGGAAGGGACGATACCGGCCGGACCCGTCCGTCTCGAAACAGTTGGGAGTGGAACGACGGGCCGGCCTGCTCGACCTTGAAACCTACCGCCGCTTCGCCGCGGACGTCAGGCAGAGCAAACTCGACCTCCTGAGCCTGCTGCGAGACGTCAAAGCCCGCGGCGGCCGCATCTACGGTATCGGCGCTCCCTCCCGTGCCAGCACCCTCATCGCCTATACCGGCCTGGATCATGAAATGATCGACTGCGTCCTGGAAATCCGGGGTTCGTACAAAATCGGCAAATACATACCGGGCACCCGGATCCCGGTACTCGAAGAGTCCGAATTATTCAGAGATCAGCCCGAATACGCGCTGCTCTTCTCCTGGCATATCGCCGGGGAACTCATGCCCAAACTCACCGGCAGGGGCTACAAGGGGAAATACATCGTGCCGCTTCCGTCCCCCGAAATTGTGGCGGGATGATTCGCGCGCCGCACCTAAAGTGTCCCGTCCCGGAAATAGATTGCCGATCCGCGAGAGTGAAACCGGACCATGCCCGACCTCGACATCGTCATCCCCGTGTACAACGAGGGCGCCAACATCCTGAACGTCCTCAACGCGCTATGTAATGCGACAAAAACGCCCTTCCGGGTGCTGATCTGTTACGACGATGAAGCCGATAACACCCTGGAAGCCCTGAAGGATTTCGAAGACGCCCGTTGCGAAGTCGTTAAAATCAGGAACCGCGGGCGGGGCGCGCACGGGGCCGTTGTCACGGGTTTCAACGAAGGCGACGCTCCCGCGGCGATCATGTGGCCGGCCGACGACACCTTCAACGCCGGTATAATCGATGCGATGTATCGAAAATACCGGAACGGTCACCACGTCGTCTCCGCCAGCCGGTTCATCGCGGGCGGCTGCATGGTGGGCGCACCCTGGCTGAAATCTCTGCTTGTCAGAAGTTCCGCCTTCACCCTTTATTATCTCGCACGGCTTCCCGCCCGCGACGCCAGCAATGGGCTGCGCCTGTTCTCACGGCGCCTGCTTGACCGCGCAAAGATTGAATCCTCGGTCGGTTTTGCGTACGGCATCGAACTGCTGGTCAAATGCCACCGGCTCGGCTGGAAAATCGCCGAGATTCCCGCGGTGTGGTACGAAAGGACCTCAGGCCGAAGCCGCTTCAAAGTCATCCGCTGGCTTCCGGAATATCTGCGTTGGTATTTCTACGCTTTTGCAACCACGTACCTGCGCCGGGGCGCCGAAACCGTCCGAAAAAACGAGACGCCCGGACGTCGATCTTGAACCCCCCTTGCCCACCACGCGCCCTGCCCCGGCACGGCCGTCCAACCCGTGGAGCCGTAACGTGAGCAAACGCAAGAAAAGAGTCCCGGGACGATCCGGAACGCCTCGGCCGGAACCCTCGAAAACCCTCCGGGAACGCATCGCACCTTGCCTCGACTCTCCGTGGGCCCCGGTCGTGTTCTTTCTGCTCCTGAGCGTGGTCTACTTCGCCGGATTCGTCTTCACCGACCACGTCATCCTCGGACAGGACACGGGAAGAGAATTTCACAAGGGACGGGAGCCTTTCATGGAAAAACTGGCCAACCTGTCCCCCGCCAACTGGATGCGGTATCTCGGCGGCACCCCCGTGACCGGACAACGGACAACGGATTATTTCCCGCTCGAGATCATCGCCCTGTTTACAACCCGGCACCGCCTTCTCGGCTGGCGGTATTTCTTCGCCATGTTCATGGCCGGCTATTTTATGTACCTCTGTATCCGCGGCCTCGGTCTGAAACCTCTCACCTCCTGGCTCACGGGTATCGCTTACGCCTCGACGCCCACCCTGCTCACCTTCATCTACGCCGGCCATGAAGCCAAAATGCTGGTCATCGGCCTTTTTCCATTGATGGTCTGGGGGTTGTACCGCGGCATGGAAACCGGCCGCCTCATCTACTACCTCGTTGTGGCCTTTGCCATCGGCGCGGGCATCTTCACGGGCCACCTCCAGATGCTCTATTATGCCCTTTGCGGACTGGGCATCATTTTCGCCGCGAGGCTCGTCCATCTCTACTATAGCGAAAGAGACATCGCAGTCGCCCTCCGCCGAAGCCTCCTCAGCGCAGGGGCGATCTGCTTAGGCCTTGGAATCGGCGCTATGGGCGTGTTCCCCCAATACTGGTACACCCGAACGGAATCCAGGCGGGCGTTAGGTGACGGCGAGGGCAAAGGCCTCGAATACGCGCAAACGTGGTCGCTACACCCCGAGGAAATCGCATCGCTGGTTATCCCGGAATTCGCGCACTTCGACGATCCGGACCGGAGACAACGAAACTACTGGGGCCGCAATCCCTTTAAGCTCAACTCGGAATATTTCGGCATCGCCGTACTCTTCTTCGCCGCCTTCGCTCTGCGCCGCGTCCGCCGCGACCCCCGAATCCGGATCTTTCTCCTGCTCTTTATCTTCGCCCTCGCATTCGCTCTGGGACCCCATACCTTTCTGCATGGATTCGCTTACCGCTATATTCCCGGAATGAAAGTGCTCCGAGCACCGGGCATGATCGCGTTTCTGTTCGCCTTCCCCGCCTGCGTTCTGGCCGCCATCGGTTTGCAGCGCGTTCTTTACCCGACCGACGTTTCTTCTCGATGGCGGCGCAATCTCGCCATCGGCGGCGGCGCGGCCGTGATCCTCCTGCTGGGCGTTGCCCTGGCGCCCCAGGCCGCCGTAAACGCATGGACCGGCCTTTTCTGGAGCGATATTCCGGATTCAGCCGTCCGGGTCGCGCAGGCGAACGCCCCGAACCTCAGCCGGGGCGCCATGCTTGCCGCCATGCTCGTGGCGGTCCTGACCTTCCTCACGTGGAAACGCCTGGGCGGCGCTGTATCCCCCGGCGTCTACGGATGCCTTCTGATACCCCTCATGCTCTTCGACACCTGGCGGATCGACCGGCAATTCCTCCGGTATTTCGACACGGGACTACAGCCGCCGCCCGAACGCGTCTACGGCGACGCCCTGCGTTACTTCAATCAGGACCCGGACCTGTACCGCGTGCTATTCGTATCGCAACACGCGGTGCCCCCGCCGCATATGGGCGCCGGTAAACGGACGATTATCGACCGAGTCCGCGTGGACTATCACGAACCCTTTGCCATGCTGCGTTACGACCGGATCACCGAACCCCAACACCTCCGGCACTTCCCCATCCTGAATCTGCTGAACACCCGTTACGTCGTGACCCGGGAGCCCTTCCCGGGCTCGCCGGCATCCCTGGTCGCCAACGGCCTGCATATCTACAGGAACGACTTCGCGCTTCCGTGGTTCTACCTGGCGCCGCGTTACCGAATCGAAACCGACGAGGCCCGCATCCTCGAACTGCTGTCGGGGCCCGGGTTCAAGCCCGAAGACACCGTTATCCTCGAGACCGAGCCGGACGGTTTTTCGGCCGACGGTGCGGACACGCGATCACAGGACCACATCGAAACGGTGGCGTACGACGAACGCATGGGACATATCGAACTCAACGTAACGGCCGGCGGACCCCGCCTGCTGGTGGTCTCCGAGAATTACCACCCCTTCTGGCACGCCTACGTGGACGGCAAGGAGCGGCCGCTGTTCAGAGCAAACTACACCTGGAAGGCGGTTGCCGTGCCCGCGGGCGAACACCGGGTCGAACTCCGCTTCCACGATCCCATCGCCACGGCATGCCGCTGGATCACCCTCCTTTCCACCCTCTTCACCATCGCCTTCGCCGCCGGCTGGTACTGGCGGCAACGTTCCCGGAACCCGGCCACCGCCACTGCGGAGTAATCCATGGGCGGCAAGTCACCGGTCAGACGGATCGCCGGCAACACCGCGGTCCAGGTATTCGGACGAACCATCGAGTTCGGGATCTTTCTGTTCCTCGTCCATTATCTCGACCTGAAGGCGTTCGGCGCGTACTCGTTCATCCTGACCAACCTCATGCTGTGGAGTGTGCTGGCGGACGCAGGCACCTTTAACGTCCTGGTACGAGAGACCGCGAGCCGCGAGAATGCCGACCGGCTTCTGGGGAATGCCTTATCGATCGGGCTGATCGGTTCCGTGGCCGCCGTTCTGACTTCAAACGCATATCTCTATTTTACAGGCCAGGGCGTGGAAATCCTCATGCCCGCGTTCATCGCCTCGCTCACTTTGTTCGTATCGCCGCGGCTGAACGCCTTCCGCAGGATGTTCCAGGTGCGGTTTCAGGCCGAACTCAAAATGGGATACGTGGTGGCGTGGAACACCGCCTCCCACCTTCTCATGGCCGGCCTGCTTGTCGTTGTTGTTCTCAACAACGGCTTTCTTACCGCCATCTTCTGCGCGCTGATCGCCGCTGAGATCCTCTCATTTGCCGGTCTGTGCGTTACGCACCGGCGTCTATTCAAACTTCCCCGGTTCCGGTTCGATCCACAAGTCGTCAAAACTCTGCTGCGGCAGAGCATCCCGCTGATGCTGGCCTCGATCTGCGCCACCGTCCACGACAAAATCGGCATCATGATGCTCGAGTCCTTCAAGGACAAGGAGGCCGTGGGGCTCTACAACATGGCGGCGCGAATTCCGGACAGCCTGCCCTTTATCGCCTCGATATTCATCGCCTCCGTCTTCCCCGTGATGGTGAGGCATCGGGAGACCGATCCCGTTGCGTTCGACAGAATCTACCGCCGCAGCGCGCGGTATCTGCTGCTTTTTATCGTCCCCGTCGCCGGCTTTTGCACCCTCACCTCCCCTGACATCCTGAACCTGCTCTTTCCCGGCCGGATTCCGGAAGCCATGTTCGGCCACGCCAGCGGAACGCTCGTCCTGCTTGTCTGGGCAATGGTTTTCAAATACGTGGGCACGGCCTTCAGTTTCCTGATCATAGCCGTCGGCCAGGAAAAACGCCGGCTCATCTGCCTCGGCGCGGCCGCGCTGCTTGGCATTCTTCTGAACATCATCCTCATCCCCGCCCACCACATCCTCGGATCGGCTACGGCCGTCCTGATCGGGTCCATCGCGTATCCGGTTGCGGGGCTCTTCTTCCCGCCATTGCGAAAATATGCGGTTACGCTGGGCGCCGCCGCCGCCAAACCGCTGCTGGCAACCCTGCTGACGGCACTTTGCGTCGTTGCCATCAGGGAACACTTCTTCGTCGCCGGCGTGGTGGGCTTAGTCGTCTACGGCGCGCTGATCTTCCTGTTAAAGGGCGTCACCCGGGACGACCTCGCCCTGCTGAAGGAGCTGCGTAAATAGCGGTCAGCTATCAGCCGTTAGCCGTCAGCTTGATTCAAAAACCCAATGCGTTGACGTCAGCGTTATTGTGTGGACCGCCGCGACGGGCGCAGACCTCTCCCCCCAAGCCCAAGTCCCTCACCCCCCAACCCCCTCTCCCACAGGGAGAGGGGGAAAAACCGGGAAAACCGGCCCCACACGGAGACACGAAGACACAAGAAGACACAAAGGGAAAGGCGGAGAGAGGGGGAGGGTTAGCGATATGGGCCTGGCGATGCCAATCAGAGATGTGCACGCCACAACGTGGGCGACCGGCCGGTCGCCCCTACAAATGCAACGACGCCGCGGGACCTCTCCCCCGGCCCCCTCTCCTGCAGGAGAGGGGGAGAAGGCGACATGGCCTGGCGATGTCAATCGGCCAATTCCGCGGCTTCATAGATCATCCTGTCGCCCGCACGGTGGTGGAGCGGGGGGTTTTGCCGCGTAATTCCGTCCAGCACCGCAGTACTGGTACACCTGAAGGGTTTGCAGGGCACCCAATTTCCGTTCCTGCCCCTGAGGCAATTCGCGGAAAAACCGGCTCCGCCTGCCTGTGCGTGTCCGCACGCAGACAGGTGCCAAACGGCGCCGTTCTTTTTGGTCCTTTTTCGCGAGAAAGAAAAAGGACGAAGAGAAAAAAAAGTGAAGGGAGCGGAAGAGCCTGTGTCCGCCCGGAACGCAGTTCCAAAAAAACGAAAGAGGTAAGAAGGGAGAAGTGAGAGGACCACACCCCACCACACTGGAAATACGGCACAACGAGGGCTGGAAGCCGTCGGTCCCGGGGACCTCTACCACCATCCCCGCGGCGTCCGAGCAGGGCCAAGTGCACGCAACGGCCGATGAGTTCCTTTGCGCCGGTCAGTCGTTTCCGGCGTCGATCTCCGCATCGGGCTTCCGCAGCAGCGCCCCCTTTCCGCCGGCGCGAACGAACGGGAGACCGTGCCGGTCGATGAACTCGCGGCAGGCCTGCAAAGCGCCGTCGAACCAGGCGGGCTCAACGCAGTCGTCCAGAACGACGCCTCCGCCGGGAACGATCAGGGGCCAGAGGGCTTCCAACGTCGCCGCCGTGGGCAGGTAGAGGTCTACGTCGAGGAAGACCGCGCCAATAGGGCCAATTTCTTTCCAGTCCACCTCCGAGCAGTCGCCCTCGATGATGCGGTAGTTGGTATAGCCGAGACGAGCAAGGCTGTGATTGAAGACCCTGGCGCTGCCATAGGAGTAGTCAGAGATCTCGGCGGCGCGCTTCCGCCGGTTCGTCACCTCGTAGTCAATGCTCTCCGGGGTGAAGCCGTTGAAGGTATCAACGAACACCAGAGTGCGCGGATCGCCGGTGGTCCTCAGGTGCTCCAGAAGAAAAACTGACGTGTCTCCCCGCGCGACGCCGATCTCCACGATGGCTCCACCGGTTCCGCGGGTGGCGTCGATCAGCCCGACCATGGCGGATAGTTCGCCCGGATCGACCCAATAGCGGTATTCGGGGAGCATCACGTTGCGGAGCACCGGCAACCGGTAGACGATGCGCTTGATCAAGGTCATGACCCTGCGGGCCCGACGGTTCAGGAAGTAAACCAACGACCTCGATGCACCGACACCGGTGAACCGTGGTATGCGTGGCGAAGACGGGGTTGGGGACGACGGCATGGGTATAATCCTTAATTCAGATGGAAGATTTCAAACGATTTCTGAATTTAAACCACCTTCCGCGTTGTGTCAACGGTTTCAGTCCGCTGCCAGCGCAAGCCTATATCTGTAAAGGTGTCGCTTTCGTAATCAGCGTGGCTTCCTCTGAGCGAGGAGCGATCAGCCATCAGCAGTCAACTGAAACCGGTTAGCGATATGGCTTGGTGGGGTCAATCTGCCAATGCCTGGATTTTGCAGGGGCGGTTCGCGAACCGCCCCTGCGTTTTGTTGGATGCTGATCGGATTTGGTTTATCATATCCATGACGTGACGTGGGGGAACCTCTCCCCCCGGCCCCCTCTCCTGCGAGGAGAGGGGGAGAAGGCGAAAAAACGGGGAGACGGGAGAGGGACACCGCGCGCCCAACGGATATCGATACCGCAAGGCGAAGTCGACCGGCTAGTTGCGCGACGCGAAGAGGGCAACCCAGTGGGTTGCCCCTACAAATGCGACGACGGCGTTCCACCGCATTGGATTGTCCCTGTCGCATTTTGCGCCAGCCTCAACAAGGTGGTGTCGAGGGGGCATGGCTCAAACCAGGGTATCAATTGCTATCATCCAAAATTGGGAGACGCGGTATGGTATCCAATAAATTGGTTCCGGATTATGTAGAAGACGCCGCAGAGGTGTTCAATCGCGACGGTTTCCTGATCGCGAAGGGCCTTTATGCTCCGGAACAGATGCTGGACTGGAAGACGCGTATTGTCGGCATCCTGGAGGCGGGCGGTCATATCAGCACGGACCCGGCGTCTACCGGCGTCCACGTATTCATGCCGGAGACGCTGAACCCCTTCTTCCGGGACCGGATGAAAGACGACTGCGTGGCTTCCATCCTGAACCGGATTATCGGCCCGAACGTGGAGTTTCTGAGCGTTAAGTCGGTTTACAAGAACAAATTCACTCGGTTCAGTTCGCCCTGGCACCAGGACTGGTACTACTGGAAAGGCGCCAACAAGATTTCGGTGTGGATCGCCCTGGACGACGCCACGCCGGAAAACGGCTGCCTGAAGATGATCTCAGGCAGCCATTTCAAGCGGTTCAAGGTGAAACAGGTCAAGGCACAAAACGGATTCGGGTGGCGTATCGGAAATGAAGAGATCGTCGGACTTCCTGAGACCACGCTTGCGGTTAGCCGTGGCGACGCTGTTTTCTTTCACGATCAGACCCTGCACAGTTCCTATCCGAATACCACGGGCGCTGACCGCTGGAGCTTTATTTCCACCTATCGCGATGCATCCGTGCAGGACGAATCGACCGTGTGGAAGCATCCGATGGTTGTCTCGGGCGAAAGTGTAAACGACGGTTGACAGGCCGGCGAACGTGCCGCAAACTGCCAGTTTGCGGCACAGACAGGAATGTCTGCCCCACCCTCACATCGGCTTCTTGCACGTTGTAGGCGCAAGTGAGACGGGAACATTGCGCGAGTGGTGATTAGCTCAACTGTCATTCTCAGGGAACCTGAAGTGTGCGGACGTGCCGCCTGCCAGGTATCGACACGTACAAGCCGCGCTGTGATGATTCGATGCCGCAGTAGATCCTTCGTCGGCCTGGCGGCCTCCTCTGGATGACAGGTTTGGCGATCGGGGGAAAGCGACGTGGGCAGACAGGAATGTCTGCCCCACCTTCAAACCGGCTTCCGCCACGCCCCTTCAAGGGGGGAGTGATGCCGATATGCTGGCGATTGTCCCATCAAGTTGATATCCGGAAGTACGCGTGCGACAGATAAGTCGTTGACAAGAAAGCATGCGTCGGGGTATTTTCTGACGACGGAACATGCAAACGGGACGCGTAGGCGTCGGAGCAGCTATGCCAGAAACAAAACATGACCTGAAATTGAATTCGCAATGGCGCAGGACGGTGGTGGTGGAAGGCCGGTACGCGCGGCGGTGGCATCAGACGCAAGCAGCCATTGAAGGCGAACAGGGACTGCTGGTTGTATCAATGGAGGAGTTGGCCGCACGGCTTGCCGGAGGATTCCTCCGATCCATCCGTACCGATATTCTCAAGGCACGGTTGGAGGACGCTGCCGCCGCCGGATCACTCGAGGAACTGGATACAATCAAGCGCCTTCCCGGGTTTCGACGAGCAGCCGCGGCCACCCTGTCAAAGGCCTGGCGGGCGGGCCTGGTGATGGACCGGAACGATTCAACCCGCACCGGGTCCCTGGCGACCCTGGAACGGGAGGTGCGTTCCAGACTGCCGAAAAATCAACTCACGCAGGTTGAGCTGGCGAAGGCCGCGCTCAAGCGATTACACTTTGCCCCCGCCCTCTTTGGCCGCATAGAGATTCACGGCCGTACCGAGTTATCGCCGGTGTGGCGAAATCTGTTGTTGCGGCTCGCGAGAGAAACGGACGTGGCCTGGGTGGCCGGAGCCAGGCCGTTTCCGGACTGGATATCCGGATCGGACATCTCGATAGAAAAGACGACGCCCTCGAAACCCGAGATCCGCGCGGTGTCGTGCGCCACTCCCCGTCACGAAATACTGGAAGCCCTCCGTTGGGCGCGGCAACATCTGACGAAAGGAATACCCGCCCAACAGATCGCGATCGCGGCGGCATCACCTTCGGCGTGGGACGACCCTATGCTGGCCCTGGCGGGCGCCGCGAAGCTGTCGGTCCACTTCATTCACGGCAGGCCGGCCCTCGCGACCCGGGACGGGCAGCTCGCCGCGGCGCTTGCCGAAGTCCTCCTGCGCGGACTGTCCCGCTCTCGCATGGTCCGCTTCGTGAGTCTGCTTCGGTCTTGTGTCGGGCCTTTCCAATCTTTGCCGGAAGACTGGTGGGAAATCCTGCCGGACGACGCCCCGCTGCTCACCGCGGACCGATGGGACCAACTCCTGAACGAATTGACGCCGGAGGTCTTTTCCGACGGCAAAGATCACCGACCGCTGCTGCAGTATATCGTCAAGGCACTCCGCCTGGGCCTGGCCGAGGCGGAAGAAATAGGCGAGGCGCTCTTCAAAGATTCCGAGGCGCTGGGGATCTGGAAAAGGGCCCTGTTGGAGGGGCCGCCTGCCGCTCTGGACGTGAGCCTTGCCATGCTCCGCATACAGGACGAGATAGAACCGGGCGCTGCCGTCGTCTGGGGGCCGGCGTCGGCCATCGCGGCGTTTCCCCGGCCTTTCTGCCGGCTGGTCGGCCTCACCTCGCGCTCCTGGCCCCGGCGCGCCGGCGAGGACCCGCTGCTTCCCACTCACGTCATGCCGCAGGAGCGCCTGGATCCCCTGCCCATTCACGAATCGGATCGCCGTGATTTCGGAACGATCTGCAGGATGGCGGACCACGAGGTCGTCTGTTCACGGGCGCGGAAGGACAGCGAGGGACGACTGAACGGCGTCTCGCCCCTCTTTCCGCAAGAAAAAGAAGAAGGATTCCTTGCCCAGAGCCGGGCGCCGGAGCATGCCGCAAGCCAGGGCGACCGGTTGGCGGCCAGACCCCGCGAATTCACCATGCTTCCATTGGCCCGGTCCGCCACCCGGACCTGGATTGACTGGCGAAGCGAGAAGCTGACGGCCCACGACGGTCTGATCAGGCAGGGCCATCCTATGCTGCTTCGGGCTCTGGAACGCACGCAATCCGCCAGTTCGCTGGTCAGACTGCTTCGAGATCCGCTGGGCTATCTGTGGACATACGGTTTCGGCTGGAAGGCGCCCGAGGAAACGGAAGAGCCGCTGACACTCGACGCACTCGCGTTCGGGGGGCTTCTGCACGAAATCCTCCAGCAGGCCGTAACCCGAATGGAGAACGCCGAAACGGGCGGATTCGCCGGCGCTTCCCGCGGCGACATCGAACGCGCGGCGTCATTGGCGGCAACCGAGGTTGCGGAACGATGGGCGTCCGGGCGGCCGGTACCGCCGCCCGTCATCTGGGATCGGAAATGTGAAGAAGCGAGGTTGCTGGCAGTGGCCGCGCTGACCCGTGAGGAATCCGCTCTCCCGGGGCAGCGCACCTGGGCGGAAGTCCCGTTCGGAAACGTCTGGCGCGCCGAAACGCTCAGCCCGGAAACCCGCGCCGGGCTACCATGGGACCCCGCGGCGCCGGTCCACGTTGACGGCACGCAGATTCGAATCGGCGGTTACATCGACCGGCTGGACCTTGCGGTCGACCGGCGCCAGGCCCGCGTTACAGATTACAAATCGGGCAGGGTACCTGGCAAATCGCCTCAGATCCACGGAGGCGCGGAATTGCAGCGGTGCCTCTATAGCTTCGCCGTCAGGTCGCTCATCCCGACGCGGCCCGAGGTCGAGGCGCGCCTGGTCTATCCGCGCGGCGAGGATCAGTCCCTGGTCCTGGACGACACCGAGGAAACACTCGCAGACCTGGCGCAATATCTCGAAGCGGCCAGGACCCTCTTCGTGGGCGGCAAGGCGTTAAGCGGTCCTGACGCGGAGGAGAGGTGGTACGATCTTTCCCTGGCGCTTCCCGCGGGCGCGAAGAACGGCTATCTGAGAGCCAAGGGACCCCTGGTTAGAAGGGCACTCGCCCCGCTTCCGATCCTGTGGGAGACCCCCTGAGATGCCATGCGGTCAACAACAGGCGCCACTTTCCGACATAAAGGCGCGCATCGAGGCGCTAACCCAACACCGTCGCTCCTTTCTTGTGGAGGCGGGCGCGGGGAGTGGAAAGACAGCGCTCATGGCCGGCCGGGCGGCGCTCCTCATCGCCTCCGGTGTCGAGCCGAAGCACATCGCCGCAATCACCTTTACCGAAGCGGCCGCCGCCGAGCTTCTGGAACGTATCGAAGGCATAGTGAGTACACTGCAATCCGGCAAGATTCCTGCCGAACTCGCTCCGGCCCTGCCGTGCGGTCTAAGCGACGAGCAGCGCGCCAATCTCAAGGAAGGCGCTGGCGAAATCGACGAGCTGACCTGCACCACCATCCACGGCTTTTGCCAGAAACTGATCACGCCGTATCCGGTGGAGTCCGGCCAGGACCCCGGCGCATCCATCATTGACCCGGCCGTAGTGAAACTCGTCTTTGACGACCTGCTGGAAGGCTGGCTCTCCGCACGGTTCGGGCGGAACCCCGGCGAAGACGGCCTGGGGCGTATGCCTCGGATTGAGCATTCCGACGCGGAGGGGGAGGATCTTTTCGCATCCCTGATGCAGAAGGCGCCAGATCACACGCTAAACCTGATCAGGAGCACGGCGCATTTTTTGAGAATACACCGGACGGCCCGCGCCGCGGTTTCCGAAGTCGATCGGGAGGCCTATGCAAAGTTTGTCGACGCCGCGCGCGTTTTCGCGGCCTGGTATGATGACACGGGTATTGAAGAACCCGGCACCGCCGCCATTGCCGATAGTTTCCTTGAAACGGTGGAAAAAATGGGTGAGCCCTGGGCCGGTCGGATTCCAGCGGAACGCCTCGCCCGAATGCTCCATCACCGCCCGCCGGACGCCTGCAAGAAAAATGGCAGAGCGTTCAAAAAATGGCAAGCCAAGGGAAAGTGGGAGGAAGCCGCTAAAGCCTCAGGGGGTAGCAAGGCGCAGGGCGCTGGCTTATACGCTGATGGCGTGGGGCTGTATGAAGCGTGCGGCAATGCTTATACCGCATTTTGCAACACCCTCGGCGGCATGGCGTTCCAGCGCTTCGTTGCCGAGTTCGACGCGAACCGGAAAATCTACCGGGAATACAAGCGCGATGCAGCCCTGCTCGATTTCGACGACCTGCTGTACCAGGCCAGGGATCTCCTGCGGAAACACGAACCGATCCGCAGATCCCTGTCCAGGCGCTACACACGCATCCTCGTGGATGAATTCCAGGACACCGATCCACTGCAGGCCGAAATCATCTGGAGGCTGGCCGGCGAGGGGAATCCGAAGATACCGTGGCAGGAACGCGTCATTCGTCCGGGGGCGCTCTTTCTGGTGGGCGACCCCAAGCAGGCGATCTACAGGTTCCGCGGCGCGGACGTGCAAACGTACCTTGTTGCCAGACAAGCACTTGCCAAGCGCGATCCCTCCGCAATCCTGAGCGTCACGGCCAACTTCAGGTCAAGGGCGCCCATACTGGATTACGTCAACGGCCACTTCAAGAGCCTGTTGGATGCATCCCGGGGGCAACCGGGATTTACGCCACTTACGACAACACGCGACGCGGGCGATGAAACGACCGGCGCGAGCGTCGCGGCCTTCGATATCAAACTGGGCGACGCGCACAGAAACAAGAAGGGTAAGCTCATTGTCGAAAGAATCCGCGAGGAAGAAGCCAGGGTTGTCGCGGATACCCTGGACAGGCTGATCGGATCCTATCCCGTCTACGACAAGGACGAGGGAAAATCAAGGCCGGCGCGGGCCGCCGACGTCGCCCTGCTCGCCCCCACCGGTACCAGCCTCTGGATTTACGAGCGGGCGCTCGAGGAAAAAGACATACCCATCGCCACACAGGCGGGGAAGGGTTTCTTCCGGCGGCAGGAGGTCCAGGACCTGATCGCGGTTTCCAGAACCGTTGCTGACGCCCGCGACACGCTGGCTTTCGGCGCATTGATCCGCGGTCCGCTGGTTGGCCTTTCCGATGAGCAGATCGCCAACGAGATCCTGGCGTTGCCTGTCTGCGCGGAACGTACCGTCCGCCTCGACGTCAATACCGATCCATCGCTGGTCGTGAGCCCGGTTCTGCGACAGACGCTGGAAGTCCTGCAAGACCTGCGCCGAAAACGCCATAGCACTGCGCCATACCAGATACTCGCGGAGGCGGTTGAGGCGCTTCACGTTCGTCCGATTCTGATTGCGCGCCACCGGGGGGGCGCCGAACGCGCTATGGCCAACGTTGAATTGTTATTGGAAATGGCGCGGCCCTATGCGGCGCGGGGCATTGAAGACTTCGCGCGAGCGCTCCGGCAGAGGTGGGAAGACGGGGACGCCCAGGTGGAAGGCCGTCACGACGCCGCGACAGCTGCGGTTTCGATTGTCACCATGCATTCGGCCAAGGGCCTGGAATGGCCCATTGTGATCCCCATCAATTCTACGACCAGTCCTGCGCATCAGGACACGTTCCTTTATCGGCGGCGGGATGACAGCGTCCATTTCAAGATACTGGGCTACGCAGGCACTGAATATGAAGAGGCCATGCTGGAGGAGATCGAGGAACTCAACCGGGAGCGGTTGCGGCTTTGGTACGTGGCGCTGACCCGCGCGCGGGACCTGCTGCTGCTGCCCAGGCAGAGCGAGCGCGTGAACAGGGACTGGATGAGCCTGATCGACGTCGACGTTGAATCGCTTCCCGTCTTCGATACCGGGCGGTTCGGGGGAATGCCGACTTTGCCAGACGAACCCGCCCGCAACCGACAGGACGCGACAACCTGGCTTCGGGAGGAAGAGGCCATCGCCGCAGGCCGACGACGGATCACCTGGCGCCGGCCAAGCAGGCACGCCGACGCGGAGCAGATAGAAGACGAATTACCGCCGGCCGTGTTCGCCGGCGAGGAGGAGGCCAGGGAAGCCGCTGACGAGGAAACCGGCGGGAGCCCCGTCCATCCGGCTTTGAAACGAGGCCTGATCCTGCACAAGCTGATGGAGGAAGTGCTCACGGGAGAAACGCGGGATGATGCAGCTCACCTACAGGCGCGCGCGGCGGAACTCATTGAACAGCAGGAACTCGAGGACTCCCCGATTGCGGCGTCACGGATATCCAGCGCCGGAATGGCGGAGATGGTTATCCGTACGGTTCGACGTCCTGAGATTGCGGCCCTGCGACCGCGACTGGTTCCCGAGTACTGGGTCTATGGCAGCGACGCCGATGGCCCGGAGATGTCCATTACAGCGGGCATCGCGGACGCTGTCGCCTTCGATGACGACGGCCGCATCGAAGTGGTCGTGGACTGGAAGAGCGACGTGAACCTCAGGGAGAGGCAAATCAGGATGTACCGCGAACAGGTTCGATTGTACCTTAAGGCGACCGGGGCGAGAATCGGACTCATCGTGTTCCTCGGTTCGGGTCACATCGAAACCGTCTTGTCGGGAGACTGAAAACACGAGCACGTCGTTTACGGAGGAGTTGAACAACACCCGATCACCGTGCCAAACGCGGGAATATCGATTCGGTCGCCTGCAGGATCGGAGCCGAATACGGAAGTATCTGAATGTCTACTGCTCGAAACCTCATGGCGACCCTGCAACGCCACGTCACCCCGCCAGCCTCCCGACCATTTCCGGTCGACCTGGGCCTAGCGGCCGGATTTTTCTGCGCATGGCTGGCGCTTTGCGGCTTCGATCCCCTCGTCGCGGCAGCGACGGACGAGCTGCGCCTGGCAATCAGCACCGGCCCATACCACATGCGATGGCCGCCTTTAGGGCCAGCCGCCATCGGCTTTGCGGGGCTGGTCCTGGCGTGGATTCGCCATCGCACTCCCTCTGTTCTACCGCAACTCCAGGAGCGCCTCCAGCGCGCCACACTTCTTGCGGCCTCCCTGCTTGCCCTTCGCCTTCTCGCACTCTTCGATCCGCTCGTCTACATCTTTCCCTTCCTTACGATCCTCTGGTCGCCCCATGCGCTGTGGGCCCTGGCCCTCGTCTATCTCGGATATATACACCTGCCCTCCATCTTTGGAGCCAAAGCGCCCCGAACCGCCTATATCGCCAGCGCATTGCTGGCCGTGTGCCTGCCGATGTATGTACTCTACGCGCTCTACTTCTGCCAGGTGACCATGCTGCACAGCGACGAGGGCCAGTACCTGCGCGTGACCCAGAGCTTGCTGCACGACGGAGACATGGACCTGGCCAACAATTTAAGTGCTGAACAGGTCCGCGAGTTCCACGTCATCGATTTTCCTCTCGTCAAGACGCCGGCCGCGCCCGAGGGCAAAGTCCACTCGACGCACCCGATCGGGCTGTCCATTACCCTGGTACCTGCCTACTGGTTTGGCCTGGAAGCGTGGAAGAACCCTCGCCTGGCCACGGCGCTGTTTATCGCTTTTCTAGCAAGTCTGTGCGTTCCCTTGCTTTATGTATACCTGACCCGGCTGGGCGCCGACCGTTTGGGGGCGGTGGCAGCCACCGGTATAATGGCCGTTACCGGGCCCTATTTTTATTATACCAATCAGGTCTACCCTGAGTTCCCAGCCATTGCCATTGTGTTGGTCGTGCTGCTGGCCCTGGTACACTGGCAGATCCCCGGCGGCAGGTACCGTTGCATGGGACGCGGAGAGCCACTGATACTCGGACTCCTGGCCCTGCTGCTCTGTTGCCTGCCGCTTCTCCACCCTCGGTACGTTCCGTTGGGATTCCTCTGCGGTGCAGTGCTGCTGCTGCAGGCATGGTACAGCCCGAGACGGAGGCTCGCTCTCTTCCTGATCGGCCTAGTCGTCGCCGGCGGGCTCTATGCCGTCATCGCCTACCACCATGCGTTCAGCGACGACTGGCTGGGACCGCTTCGCCCCGGAATTGGTCCGCGGGGCGAGGAACCTTTCGACATCGGAACGACGGCCATTTCCATCCCCGGTCAATGGTTACACGCCCGAAGGGGCATTCTCAACACCTCGCCCAGCTACTTCTTTGCTCTGTTCGGACTGCTCACCCTTGCCAAGTTGCACGATCGTCGCGTACTCATAGCAATCGTCCTTTACGTCGCCACCGCCGGCATCTGGAGTCTTCACACGGTTTGGGTCGGTGGCCATGACCTTCCCGGACGCTTTATGATGGCAGCGCTTCCGGTGCTGGCCATCGGGCTGGCCTGGGGCCTGGCGCCGCTTCTGCGACGGCCAACAACCAGTTTTCTGGTGGCAATTGCCCTGGCGATCGGCCTTGAAAGCGTTCTTCATACCCTGATGCTGCCCGAAACGGGATATAAGGGCAATAACCTGCTTGGCCGTTCCATCGCCCGCTTCTATCCGTTTCAAATGCACTTTTTCGGAAGAGAACAGCAGGACCTTCCGCTGCTGGATCTCACTTTCTGGGGGGTCTTGGCGGCCGCTCTGTTCTTCCGCCCTCGGCATGCCGGCCTGCGTGCAGCTTTCATCGCTGTGGCTGCCGTTGTTCCTTTCTTATGGGGTCAATCCGACACGTTGGCCGCACGGCTGCAGCACAGCAGATCACCCTATATGCCCGCCCTCTCACACAAGATCGAACCAATGCGATTCGAATTCAAAATCCCGCTGGATCCGGTTAACAAGAACGCCGCGACTTCCGATGGAAGTGTCCACGCCCGACCCGGGCAGACACGCCCGGGGAACGTGGGTTATTCACGGATGTTCATTCCGTTGATGGGCGTCCCTCAACGCGGGTGATGGGCGTCCCTCAACGCGGCAACTATCTGCTGAACTTTCAAGGGCTGCAGGTCGAAGCGCCAGAAGGGGAGATTTCCGGCTATCTGACACTTTCGCGCCGGTATACGGTTCCGGCCGTATCAAGATGGAGCACCAGGTCCAACTATCCACTCATCGGCGGCAAGGTCGATGGAGACCAATCCCTCATATTCGACATCGACCGGCCACGCTTGTGCTACGTCCACACCTTCTACACGGGAACCGACGAACTGGCGCTGGATGGGATCCGCGCCAGGTTGATACCGGTACGTACTTTGCCCGAGCCGCAACTCACTGAAATCGACCGCGTAGTGCATGAGACGAATGAGCGGCCCATCCGCGCCGTCCACCGTTTCCGCGATCTACCCGAAGGCCACTACCGCGTCCGCTTTAATCTCAGGGGATCGACGTTTAAATACTTTTTCGAGCGCCACCCCGCGCCTATCAAAACCGCCGTCTTTACACTCCCGCCACCGGCGCGTCCCCTGGTGCAGGGCGCGCACCCGCCCTGGTGGCTGTCCATCCCCTTCGCCGGCGACGATGTCCGCCAGTTGCGCTTCATCCTGGACCGGACCCGGGACGTTCACGTGCTGCTGCAATACGACGGTGGCGGCGACCTGGACCTGACCGAGATCGTCCTCTACCGGGAGACCTTCGGCCACCGCTGAGGTGGACGCGGGACCGATCCCCCTGGCAGCGTGGTTGAACCGGTCGCGACAAATCGGTCTAAAGTGTCCGAGTTTTGTGCGTACCGGGAGCGTGTCCAACCGGGCTTTTGGAACACATAAATCGTTGACAGGAGCGGTCTCTCCGGCGTATCATTCAGAAAACAGCGGACGGCATGGGCGCGTGTCGGCCCTGAAGAATTCAATTGAGGCGTTCTTTCGGAGTGTATTGTATGGGTCAAGCATTGAGTCGTCAGCTTCGTTTTAGCGACGGGGATGTAGCAGAGCGGGATATGCTCGTTGCCTTGAAGAATACTACGGATGTAAGCCTGGAATCCGAGGAACTGATGGGCAAGGTGAAGGATATAGCCTCGTACTATCACCTGGGAATAGGCAGGTCAGCCGTATTGAGGTCTCTGGATCTTCCCTTAGAGAGCAGGGTGCTGGAACTTGGGGCCGGGTGCGGGGCCATCACCAGATACCTGGGAGAAACTTTCGCAAGAGTAGACGCTATAGAGGCAAGTACTATTCGCGCAGAGATTGCGCGCGAGCGTTGCAGGGATCTTAAAAACGTCTTGATCAAATGTAAGGATTTGAAGCACAAGACGTTTGCTCCCAATTATGATATCGCCGTAATTATCGGCGTCCTGGAACACGCTCCAGTCTACATTTACCCGGGAGTAGCGCCACGAGATGCCTGTTTAAGGTTATTGAAACTGACCCGTAGTGCTTTGGACGTCAATGGAAAGCTGGTACTGGCTATCGAAAACAGGATTGGTCTGGACTACTGGGCGGGCGCACCGGAGAACCACACCGGAAGGCCCTACGATGGGCTCCACGGGTATCCAAATGCCGGATCCCAAATCACGTTCACAAGGAGAGAATTGCGGAAGCTACTAGCAGATGCGGGGTTTTCACACACGGCCTTCTATTACTGTTTTCCCGATTACTCCTTTACTAGGACCATATTTAGCTCAACAGGAGACGAACGTGAATATTTCCTCCATAACTGGGTGGATTTTCCACGTGATGCTCTCTCGAATCCACGAAAACCGACTTTCAATAAACCACTTGCTGCAAAGGTACTTTGTGAGTCGGGGATGCTTAGAGAGTTCGCCAACGCCTTTCTGGTTGTCGCAGGCACCCAATCGGTCCAAACTCCGGATTGGATTTCCAAAAAATTCAACCTGAGACGCAAGGAGCCTTTTAGAAACGTCACAACACTATACGTAAACCCCAAACCAGTTGTTCGGAAAACCCCTCTCCATTCGGTGGCGAAGGGCATCAACGAAGCATCAATAAACACCGTAAGACAGCAGATGGGCGATGCTGTCTGGCGACCAGGCGATTTGTTAACCTTCGAGATCGAACATGCGGAGCTTGGACGGAATACGTATGAATACGCAAAAGGGCTGATTGAACGTTACCACGGTGAACTCAAGAATCAATTTGGCACGGATGGACAAGATGCTGAAGGTTATCCTCTACTGAGACCCGAGTCCTTGGATGGCATTTTTTCGAATATCATTCAGAACAACGAGGGAGAGTGGCACTTTATTGATGAGGAAATACATACAGATTCGAAAATTCCTATCGATTTTATGCTATATAAATGCATTCGGTTCTGTCTACATCGCCACGGAATCCGCGATAGCCACGGGAGAAAATTGATTAAATCCCTGTATCCATCGTACAACCGCAGTAGACATATGAATAATCGTGCGCTGGCAGATACATTCCAACACGAAATGTTCCTGAATCTGGTTAATCCGAGGCTGCTAAAAAGGAGCCTGCTGGGACGCATCGCAAGGAACGATGTTGTCAGATCTCATTTGGAGAAGGTTTGGTTTAGGACACCGCATAGTATCCGATCCATAATACGGAAGCGTCTCTTGTAGCTTCTCAGTACGGTCTGAAGTTCGGTATTGAATTAGAGTCTTACAGTGTGACTTCTCGGAATGTGTCAAGTAAAATGAGACACGTATCCCCGAAAATTAAGGAAGTTTTTCGTGAGATGCGTCGTGTGTCGTGGGCTTGTTAATCCAGACGGCGTCGGGCAAGGCCGGCGGTGTGGGCCGCCCCCGCACAAAGCGTTCCGGGTGAGTTGCGTAAGCGTTGAGTAAGGTTTGCTGACGAGCATCTTGAACAAGGGGTGCCTGGCCATAATGCACCTGTGCAGGCGTCATCAAGGCCAGCCCCGTGTGATGATGCTGGAAATTATACCAGGAAAAGAAGGGTCGTGTCCAGGTTCTGGCATCCTCCAATGCGCCAAAGCGATCCGGATAATCCGGTCGATACTTCATTGTTTTGTATTGCGCCTCTGAATAGGGATTGTCATTGGGCACGTGCGGTCTGGCGTGGGATTTGGTGACGCCCAGATCCGACAGCAACAGGGCGAGACTTTTGGCGATCATCGGACCGCCGCGGTCTGAATGAATGGTCAACTGCTGCGGATCCACCTCCTGATTTCGGCAACTTTGCTGGATCAATTCTTTAGCCAGGGCAGCCGACTCTCGCCTGGTCACCATCCAGCCCACGACAAATCGGCTGAAGATGTCCAGCAGCACATATAGATAGAAGTAGGTCCATTTGACCGGTCCTCTCAACTTGGTGATATCCCAACTCCACAGTTGGTTGGGACCTTGCGCCAGCAGTTCCGGCTTCTTGTAGGTGGGGTGGGAAAGCTGGTTGCGTCGTTCACGCACCTGGTCGTTTGCCTCGAGGATACGATACATCGAGCGCCAGGAGCACAGATACGTGCCTTCATCAAGCAATTGTGCCCATACTTGGCGGGGTGCGGCATCCTGGAACCGTCCGCTGTTGAGTACATCCAGGACGTGTGCGCGTTCGTCCTGCTTCAGCGCGCGCGCCGGTAACTGCCTGTCGCTCAACCCCTGGCGCTGCGGCTTGTGCGCCCTGGCCCGGTGTCGGTAAACACTGGCTCTGGGCACACCCAAGATCTGACACGCACGTTGGACGCCCACCTTTGTCGCCAACTGGTCCGCAGCCTGTCTCATTTGCCCTCGGCCTTGTCGGTGTTGTCGTTGTTCAGCCCAAGCAGATCCGAAAGTTTTTTTTGCACCTCAATGATCGCTTCGGCCTGCCCCAACTTTCTGGACAGGCGCGCATTCTCACCTCGCAATCGCGCCAGCTCCTTCACTGATGGATCTGCCGCGGGACGACCTCGCTTCTTGGGGTCCAGCTGTCCCTCGTCGCGCTGCGTACGCCACTTGGTCAGATAGGACGAATACAACCCCTCGCGACGCAAGACCGCTCCGATCTGACCGGGCCTTGTGCACGCATCCACCTGCTTGAGGATACGCAGCTTATACTGCTTCGTGAAACGCCGGCGCTTGCCCTTCACCAACACCTCTGCATCGGGAACCTGTTTGGACAGGTCGGCAACATGCGCCTTGACCTTCGATGCCTTCATCCCGTTCTGTCCAGACGGCGCTACAGATGCATCCATCATCGTTCAGCGCTCCTTCGCCCTCTACATTGCTCTCTAATTCTTATGGGGAAATTGTCTCATTAATATAGGCACAGAGGGTCTACGCAAAATGCGTAGATAATTATTCATGCTGCTTGTTTAGTTGTAGGGTGTTGATGGTAAAGGGTCAAAGACAAGGCGAGTATTTTGTGCCCTTCGGGTGTGACGCGCCACCGTCTGGACCGTGGGATTTTTGCAATAAGGCCGCGGACGTGTAGGCGTTTGAGGCGGCGGCTGGTGGCATTGGCGTGCCGAGTGCGTTGCAGCAGGGATGCTGGATGTTGGAAGAGGTGTGTTCGGATGTCCTGGTTGCGGAAGCCCATCAGGGCGTGTTCGCCTTTCAACACAGCGGTAAACAGGGCGAGGTCGGCAGGGTCGGCGGGGTTGAAGCCCCGATAGGTACGTCCCTTGTGCCTGCGTGGCCGCGCCAGTGTGGTGAGGCTTTGATGTCCGGTAGCGGCGTCAGGGGCTGCGGACAGCGCCTGAAAGTAGCGTTGGTTGGCCGTCAACGAGATTTCCCGATAGCGGTAGAGGTTGGCCACGCCTTTGGCCATGGGATACCAGCCCATCACGCGTTGTCCTCGCCGTATGCCCCAGCGGCGGACCTTGAACTGCCTTGGATGGTTGATCACTGTTTCGACGCGTAGTACGCACCCGTGTTTGTCGTACATTTTAATCCAGTTCTCGCACATCCGGTGTTTGACTCTTGCGCCTTTGTGGCGTTTGTTTTTGAAGTCCGTGAGGACTTCGCCCTGAAAATTGCCGTGGAGTTTGCGGCCCAGGAAGGTCAAGATGTCCTGGGGAGAGAAGCACAGCACCGTGTGTCTGAGCAGGTTTTCATACAGCACCTTCAGGGCGTGGGGGCTTTGGAACATCACGTCGGTGGCGAACTCGGCCTGGTCAACGACCCAGTAGTAGTCCTTGCCCGAAAGCAGGTCGTTGAGCAGGGGGTTGACCTTGCGGGCGAACGCCGAGAGAATGCGCGGCCAATTCTTGCCCACAAAACGATCGGCAAAGCGTTGCGCCCGGTCCACATCGGCAATCCATAGAAAAGCGTTGTCTGATTTTTCATAGGCGATGCCGTGTTGCTCGAGCTTGCGCGCCAAGAACTCGTGGCCATTGAGACAGATCTGCACCACCAGCGGGAACCAGGACTGGATGCGGATATGCATCAACCCGAACTCCCGGTCAATCCAGTAAAAGTAGTAGCATAGGCATTTCCGTTGTGCGTTGATCAGGCGAGGCCTTCCTTCCCCTGGAACCAGCTTGAAACTCTGGCAGCCTTCCAGGGCCCGAAACACACAGACCAGGCCTTGCGTGATCCCATCGTGTTTTGCCAACCGTCGCGCTTCGTCCTCTTTCCTGATGGTGTTGCGTTGCAGATAGATGAACGGGCGCTCGTGCTTGTTTGCCATCGCCTCCGCGTGGGCTTTGATCGTATCGGAATGCGTCATCACAAAACGCTTGAAGTCCTTCAACAATAAACCCTGATTGCTGATGAACCGCTCCATCGCAGTTCCAAATCCCAGCGGCAGGTACCCTTTGAACAGAACCCGATCAAAACAGGATACCACTCCGGTGATTTTTTCACTACATTGGTCCACGAAGTCTTTCACGGCGTTCCTCCTTCCATTGATGGCGGTGGGTACCACCATCATAGGGGATGAACGCCGTTTTGCATACCCTAAAACTATCTGCTCTTGACTACCACCTATTTGGTTGCGGCTGAGCAAAGCGAAGCCGCGTTAGGTAACTTGGCCCCAGAAAAATCCGATTAGCTGCGAGAAACCACCTAACCGTGCGGGAACTTGCATGGGGGGTCCGGTGATTTCTGATGTTGCCACATACAATTCGGTTGGCAAAGCTATCCGAAGCGAATAGTGTTTTGGCCGATTTTCTCGGCAACGTCGACGTTTTTACCAGATTCGCCTTTCTGCGCTTAACAGTTTCGGGCAGGCCGACTCATATTGTTGGTGGACGGATACCTCCTAAACGCTATTGACGGCTCCACAGGGCGTACTCACGTTCTGGACTGCAATGTTGCGACTTCAATTGTGTATCGACTTCGTCGGTTAGCAAGGGGAAACAAATCCACCGCTTGGCATCTGCGTCGTCTCGACGTCCACTTCAGCAAACCTCGGACTGTCGACCCGTGGTGAGATATACAGGAAAGAAGAGTATGGTTGTCCAACCAGAAATTGTAATCCGATCCGTTGCTAGGCCCAAGATTTCCGTCATAGTTGTAAATGTCAACGTTAGAAATTGGCTAGAACGGTGTCTGAGATCACTGGTCGAACAGGACATTTTCCATTGTATAGAGGTCGTAGTTGTAGACAATGGCTCTTCTGATGGTTCTTGCGATATGGTGAAACGGATGTTTCCGTGTTGCAAGCTTGTTCAACTGGAAGAAACCGTCGCCTTCGGTGTGGCAAACAATATCGGCGCGCGATATTGTACGGCGCCCATCCTGCTCTTCCTTAATCCGGACACCCTAGTCTGCGCGGGCAGCCTAAACGCAATGCTACACCATCTTGAAGAGCACCCCAAATGTGGGGCGGCCGGGGGGACGATATTTGACGGCGAGGGTAACATGGAACGTTCCATTGGGTCGTTTCCATCCTTGTTAAGCATGGGATTAGATCGCCTGCTCAGGTACGGGGCTCCAGCCAGGAAGATACTCGGACAACATTCAAACCAGCACTGGGTGGGTTACGACAAGCCACATACCGTCGACTGGGTTACGGGTGCTTATCTATGGACTCGCAAGGAATTATTCGAGCGGGTCGGCGGATTTGACAAACACATTTTTATGTATTGTGAGGACGTGGAGCTCTGTTATCGGATCCACCAGCTTGGATTCGAGATTTGGTTTTTTCCCAAAGCGCCAATCATCCATTACCGAGGGAAGTCCCTCGTTCCGCGCTCTCGAAAAAAAATGTTATTTGAAAGCCTACACTATTTCGCCAACAAGCACTACAAGTCTCCAAGATTCTGGCTGACCAGATCTGTGTTTTGGATCGTGTCAAGACTGTAATGTCCAAAATACGCGAAACGGGGTGCGGGATCACCGCCGCACCTGCGGGATTGATCGGATTATTTCGGTATTGTCCCGCACTGGACAATATCTGATACCGCTTGTCTTTCAAGTCCGTAACCCAGTAAATGGATACTTCGTCCAAAGGAGTTCATTCGAAATGTCGGGTGATTAGCGACATTTCGAATGCCGGGAGCAATTACCTGCACACGTTCATAGGTGCGCTGGTTAGACGGATGATTGAAAACCGAGACATAAAGAGACGTTGGAACCGATCTATGCACGTGTTGGAAAGGCTGCAAAGACGATAGTCTCTTCGGCGAGATCGATGTCGTCTCATATTTAACGTAGTGCAAACTAACCCTGAAACACGGAGACTGGTTACAATATTAATCGATCATAGGGACTCACAACGTCATGCGTGCACGTTTCGAAATCTGCTGTCAAATTCAGTGTTGACAGTACCTGCGGTTTCAGTTTTTTGGTGGGATGCGGCAACCAATGGGATTAGCCTTGATTCGTCAAAAATGGCCAATCGACAAGGCAGTCAAACGCTGGAGAAATGGGCATTTCCTCCGTTCACAGCGCTTGAGCTCTGCTTTGAATTTCGCAGGTAAGGAAGACGGTCCATTGAGGAAGCAACGAGCCCAAAAAACAATCCATCCGCCCCAACGTGCATTTCCACTTCCCGCCGCCATCGCCGCAGTGTTTCTGGGTCTCCACATTCTGCCGCTCTTCTGGCGGCCCAACCCCATGTGGGGCGTCGACTTCCTCTTCTATATGCCCATGCCGGTTCAGGGCCTTTCTATTCTTCTTTTTGTCCTGCTGTTCATCCCCGTGTTTCGCCAACGAATCCGCTCGTGTGTGCGCAAACTTCCGATTACACTCTGGGATGGTGACCGACGCGTTTGGGTCTCTCGGACCGTGGTAGTGCTCGTCGCCCTTGCCGCCTTTGTCGCGCTTTCCTCCGCGCGCCATTTCCTCGGCGATGGTTATCTCCTGCTTCGAAAACTGGAAGCGGATACCTTGCAGGATCAGTCCCGGGCGCCGCTCAGCTTCGCCTTGATCCGTGCCATGCATCATGCAGGTCGGGCCTTCTGGGAGACCGCCGAGAACACGTACCGAATCTACAGCTATGCGTCCGGCGTACTCTATGTCCTGTTCAGCTTTCCGGTCGCCGCCGCCCTCGGAAAAAACAAGCAGGAGAAGTCCGTCGTCCTGGCCGTCCTGCTCACGACGGGATACATACAACAATTCTTCGGTTACGTGGAGAATTACGCCCTGTACATTCCGGGCCTTTTACTCTACCTCCTCATGGGCCTGTACACCCTGAGGAACCGGTTGTCCCTGTACGCCCCCGCGCTCGTCTTGGGCATGCTGCTCGCCCTTCACCAGGCGTTCGCCGTCTTTGGACCGTCCCTTCTCTTCCTCGCGCACCACGCGTGGCGCCACCGGCAGGATGCCAGCCCATCCTGGAAAAACACCGCCGCCACCGTCGCGGCCCTTTGCTGCGTCCTAGTGAGCACCGCCGTCTTGCTCGAATTGAGCGGCGTCGGCTTCGAGGAGTACCTGGGTCGGATGGGCGGTAGAAATTTCCTGCCACTATTTGCGGAACCGGGCCTTCAGTCGCAATACCGGATATTTTCGCTCGCGCATTTCCTCGACTTTCTGAACCAACAATTGCTTACGGCCCCCGTTGCTTGTATGGCCTGCGTCCTGCTTCGGAAAAGAGACCTCCGTCATCAACCCTTCCTCCTCATCGCCGCCGTATTCCCTCTCTTCTTCACGTTCCTCGCGAGACCGGAAATCGGCGTCTTTAGAGACTGGGACATTTTCTCGCTGCCGGCACTGCCCCTAACGCTGTGGGTAGCCACAGCGCTCATGGCACGCAACCGCGCTCGTGAGGCGCTCTTCCATAGTGCCTTCCTCTTGTGTGGGGCGGCGGCGTTCCATACACTTTTTTGGATCGGCCTCAACGCCAGTGCCGGGCCGGCCGAAGCCCGATTCGTGCACCTGGTGAACCGGCTCACCGGCATTTCCGCCGTAAACGGCTGGCTCACCCTGGGCAAATTCCATCGCAAGCAAAACAACACTGATGCGGCGCTCCACGCTTACAAGCGATCGATCGAAGCCGACTCGACAAATGCCAACCGATGGATACTCGTAGGCGCCGTCCACAGGGAAATGGGTCATTCCACCGATGCAATTGAATACTTTAAGGAAGCTGTCAACCTCCGCCCGGACCTCGCCCTTCCATATATGAACCTTGGCGCCGTATTTAGCGATATCGGCCAGTTCGACAAAGCCATCGAATACACCTCAAGAGCCATCGCGCTACAACCCGACCTCGTCGCAGCCCATGTGAACCTCGGCACAATCTATCGAAAAACCGGGCAACTCGAGAAAGCCATTAAACAACTGGAAAAAGCCGCCATGCTTCGACCGAAAGACGCCACCATCCAGGGACATCTCGGCTCCACCTACCGTGATGCGGGACAGAATGCAAAAGCTATCCACTACCTTGAAAAAGCCATTTCATTGCGACCCCGTCACATACACACATTGGTGAACCTCGCCATCGCCTGCAGCGACGCGGGGCAGAACGGCCGCGCTATCGAACTCCTGAAGAAAGCGGTTGCGCTGGAACCCGGAGTCGCGGCCGTCCACATGAACCTCGGCGCGGTGTACAGCAGAATCGGCCAGCACGACACTGGCATCCAATACCTTTCGAGAGCCCTTCAACTCCAGCCAGACGATCCAATGACTTATCAGAACCTCGGTTTGATTTACAGAGCGCAGGTCCAGTACTCGCTGGCAATACAAAATTTCGAAAAAGCACTCGACCTTCAGAAGGGCCGTGCAGACGCTGAGCTCTACCTTCACATCGGCGACACGTACTACAAGATGGGAGTGCGTGAAAAAGCGATCTCATATTTTCAAAAAGCCATTCAATTCGATCCCAATCATGCAAACGCACATCTGCTCCTGGGCATGACCTATCGAGCCTTGAATCATGTGGAAGAGGCCAGGCCACATTTCGAAAAAGTGTTGAAACTCGAGTCCAACCATCCTCATGCGGCCCAGATCAGACAATGGCTGGAGCGAAACCGCAGATAGCAACCCGCACATCTACGTCCTCGGCAGGATGGCCGGCAGACGAGACGACAACATGTACACCTAAGCTCTGTTCACCGTCGATGACATTGCTTGAGCTCTGCTTTGAATTTCGCAGGTAAGGAAGACGGTCCATTGAGGAAGCAACGAGCCCAAAAAACAATCCATCCGCCCCAACGTGCATTTCCACTTCCCGCCGCCATCGCCGCAGTGTTTCTGGGTCTCCACATTCTGCCGCTCTTCTGGCGGCCCAACCCCATGTGGGGCGTCGACTTCCTCTTCTATATGCCCACGCCGATCCAGTTCTACTTGCCGTCCTGTTGTTCCTCCCCGGGCTCCGCCGCCAAATCCGCGCCTGGATCGCCGCCCTTCCCTTCGCGCTGTGGGGCCGGGGCCGTCGCGTCTGGGTTTCTCGGACCGTGGTGGTACTCGTCGCCCTTTCCGCTTTTGTCGCGCTGTCCTCCGCCCGCCATTTCCTCGGCGATGGTTACTATCTCCTGAATGAACTAGCCTCACACACCTGGCAGAAATCTAACCGGGCACCGCTCAGCTTTGACCTCATCCGCATATTGCATTACGTAGGCCAGACCTTCTGGGTGAGCCCTGAAGTTTCGTACCGAATCTACAGCTACGCCTCAGGCGTGCTTTACGTCCTGCTCGCCTTTCCGGTTGCAGACGCCCTCGGGCGGAACAAACTGGAGAAATCCATCTTCCTGGCATTTCTGCTCACGGAGGGATACATTCAGCTATTTTTCGGGTACGTGGAGAATTACCCGCTGTATATGCCGGGTCTCCTTCTCTACATCATTCTCGGCTTGCGGACCCAGAAAGACAAGCTTCCACTCTTCGTACCGGCGCTCCTGCTAGGCATGTTGTTCGCCCTGCATCGAGCCTTCCTCGTCTTTGGACCGTCTTTTCTCGTCCTTGCCAATTGCGCTTTTCGCCATCGGCATGGTCGCGTATCAATTTGGAAAAACGCAACGACTACCGCCGTGGCACTGTGCTGCGCTCCTGCAAGTGCTGCCCTCTTTCTCAGTTTCAGCGGCGTCGGCTTCGAGGCCTACCTGGGCCGGACGGGTGATAACGAATTCCTCCCCTTGTTCGCCGAACCTGGCTTTTGTGAGCAATACCGCGTCTTCTCGCTCTCACACTTTCTGGACTACTTCAACCAGCAACTGCTCGCCGCTCCTTCGGCGTGCATGGTATTGTTCCTGCTGCGAGGGAAAGTCCTTCGTCATCAGCCGTTCCTGGCCGTGTGCACTGTTGTCCCGCTTTTCTTCACGTTTTTCGCAAACCCGAAAATTGGCGCATTTCGAGACTGGGACATTTTCTCCCTGCCGGCGCTACCTCTCACGCTCTGGGTAGCGTCCGCGTTCTTGGAAGGAATACGCAACCGAGAGCATCTGTTTCGCGGCGCCTTTGTGATATGTGGAGCGGCGGCGATGCACACCTTCCTTTGGATCGGGCTCAATGCCAGTGGGGGCGCATCAGAAGCACGGTACATAAACCATATAGACCGGTTTAAAGGGAACGCTGGGCGCTCCGGATGGGAAAATCTCGGCGTGAGTTATCGGCTGCAGAACAAGACCAATCTTGCGCTAAAAGCCTACGAGCGCGCACTCAATGCCAGTCCGGAAGACGCCAGGCTCTGGACGTTGGTGGGCACTGTTCATCGCGACCTCGGCCAGGTACAACGGGGGATAGATCACCTCAAAAAGGCGCTGGAGATCCAACCCAATTTCGCCGCAGCCCATAACAATCTGGCCACGGCGTACATCGAGTCCGGCAATTATCGATTAGCCATCATGCACCTCAATAGAGCCCTTGAAATCCGACCCGAACACGCCACCACGTATGTAAACCTCGGAGTCGCATACATTGACGTCGGACAGACCGCCAACGCCATTGAGGCCCTCGAAAAAGCTGTCTCGCTCCAACCCGACGACGCCACCGCTTATGGCAATCTCGGGGCCGCATACTGCGACATCCGGCAATTCGACAACGCCATGGATTGCCTGAAAAAAGCCCTTGAAATCCGACCGGATTTCGCATTAGCTCATGCAAACCTCGGGTACGTCTACAGAGTCCGGGGTCAGTACCCGCAGGCGATTGCACATCTCATGAGAGCCCTTGGGCTACATGGACAACGGGCAGACGTTGAGATTTACCTTAACATCGGCGACACGTACTACAAGATGGGAGAGCGCGAAAAAGCGATCTCATATTTTCAAAAAGCCATTCAATTCGATCCCAATCATGCAAACGCACATCTGCTCCTGGGCATGACCTATCGAGCCTTGAATCGCGGCGACCAAGCCAGGGTTCATTTCGAGAAAACATTGGAACTCGAACCCAAACATCCACAGGCGGCCCAGATCAGACAATGGCTCGTGAGAGCCGGCGAAGGAAAGTAACTGATGCGTGATAAATCTGGCTTACTCAGATGGCCGCGTGACATCATTGCCATCTTGTCGGCGCTTTCCGCGTTACTAATCTACTCCCAGTACACCACACTCTTAAAGTTCGCCGTACTTAGACCAGCCCACAGGTACGCTAGCCTGGCCATATTTATTCCGGTCTTAAAACGGCATGTGCAGCTTGAGATGGCAGATGCGATTGTGGTAAGCCTGATCTTTGCCGCATTAGTGACCATCATCGTCCTGGAGCTTTGGAAAAAGCGTCTTTCTACATTTCTAAGCAAGGTATTTGAGACCGAGAAGCGGACACTTTTCGTGTTAGTCCTCGCCTGCCTGTTTTGCGCACGCTTTTATTTTGCGCGGGGAGGATTAGCCTGGGCTGGTGATGCGAACTTTCATATCGGCTACGCCTGGATTGCCTCCCAGTCCTTCTCCCAAGGAGAGATCCCCATATGGACAAATTACTTTGGCACAGGCGGTCCCTACTGCCAGTTCTATGGGTTTCTCTTCTTCTACCTGACCGGAGTGGTCAATCTGCTTTTTTCCGATCTGGAGTTCTCACTAAAGTTTGTGATGGGCGTCAGCCATGTGTTTTCGGGGATCGGGATGTACCTGTTCGTAAGGACGCTCTTCAACAGACAAGCAGGCTTTATGGCAGCACTGGCCTACGTAATGGTTGTCTGGCACACCCAGCAGGTCCTTATAATGGGGCGTTTCCCGCTTTCGGTGTTTTATGCTCTGCTCCCCTTTCCGTTCTACTTCTTCGAGCGTCTCAGGGTGCGTACGCCTAGATTGGCGTGTGCGATGGGAGGTGGGCTTACCCTGGGCATGCTGGCCTTTACACATCCGGGATACGCTTTTTGGGCTACGGCGCTGCTCGGGCTTTACGTGTGTATCCGGCTTTGGAGCGACACAGACCGCCGCGGGATCCGCGCCGTCTGCTGGCACAGTCTCTTACTGCTAATGGGAGGCCTGGCCTTTGGCGCCTATCTTACACTTCCGATGTGGATGGAGCGGGAAAACGCCGGACTGAAGTTTGGGGTCAACCTTTCGGGCCTGCCGGATCCGACCTGGAGCCAGCTTCTCATCTGGTCCAACTATCGCTTCCGCCTTTTTTTCATAGAAGCCAACCACTGGTACGGAGGATATTTGGGGCTGTCACTGATCGCGCTGTCTCTGGTGGGGCTAACCAGCTCGCTGCTGTTTTGGAGGCGCCTGACGCCCCCGCACCGCCATGCCTCCACGGAACGGACGGGCACGAAAGTGACATTGGCTGCAGACCTGCCAGCGAAATCGTGGCCAGCAACGGCCTGCTTGATTGTTTCCCTCTTGTTGGTTTTTGGCTATCGGTGGCCGCTGTTAGGGTCCCTTAGCGTCGTTCAGGCATTCAACGCGGGGCGATACCTGCTTTTTGTTGTATTCTTTTTATCCGTAACGGTCGGGGTGGGTACCGTCGCCCTCGTCCGCTTTTGTCGCAGTCGGGGAACGGGAATCGATATTTTCGCGATTCTGCTGTTAATCGTGGTCGTAGATTTGGGACCGACAACCTTCCAACAGCCCTATATCCGCTACAGTGCTCTAAAACGACCCCAGCTCATAGACACCAAAACAACCCAATTTTTGCGGAGCGAGGCTGCCCAATTCCCGAATGGTGAAATTCCCAATTACCGGAGTTTTTATGCAACAGACACTGACTATCGTCCATTTTCCATCTCGTACTTGTCTATCAAGACGGGCTTAGTGACTTTTCTGGGCTTATTTAACGAGGCGCCAATGGCCACGAATATCTTCTGCCATCCCCTGGAGAAATCGCTGAATCCTGCAATCAGAAAGGCGGAGAAGCTGGAATCCCCCGTCTCTCAGAAATTCGGACCCCTAAGAGACGGGCTCTACCTGCTGAACACAAAGCGCTTTCTGGCCCGCCACTCCAGAAAAAAAAATACATTAATGAACTGGACGATACCTGATGTTTCCCCAGTTGTCATCTCTTCAAAGGTCGCCGGCTGGGATCTTCCGGCGAGGAACCATGTAGACACTCAAGCTCAGTTGGCATTCTTACAACTCGTGAAGGCGATGGGCGTAAACCAGGCGGCAAACACCTGTGACCAGATTTTACTAACAGGGCATACGTCCAGTGAAGATCTGGGAACCTCACCCTCTGTGAAGGTACTGGAGCACCGGGCGTGGAATCAGCGCGTGGAGATGCTCATCCGCACCTCCAGCCCCTGCTTTGCCCGCTTGGCCTATGCATATTATCCCTATCTGAGCGTCACCGTGAACGACAAGAAGGTGGTGCCGTACCAGACGGCTGGACGGTTCATCGCCCTTCGGCTAGGCGAGGGAGAGCAGCATATTGTGCTGGAACCCGTGCTGTCTCCACTGAGACGTGGATTGCTTATCCTCAACCTGGCGATGGTCGGTGCCTGCCTCGCCTACTTCGGATGGAGGGTTCGCCACAGTTGGCCGATGAGGTATTTCCTTAAGAACAAAGGCAAAAACCACGAAAGTTGAAGCGTACGAGGTGGACATCGGCGAGACGTACTACGATATGGGGGAACACGAAAAGGCGATCCCATATTTTCAAAAGGCCGTTCAACTGAGCCCCAATCACGCAAACGCCCACCTGTTACTGGGCCTGTCCTATCGAGCCTTGAATCATGTGGAAGAGGCCAGGCCACATTTCGAAAAAGTGTTGAAACTCGAGTCCAACCATCCTCATGCGGCCCAGATCAGACAATGGCTGGTGGGAACCCTCGAATAGCGTCTTCGTTATAACCGCCGATGCCTGGAGGAGTTCCAGGTCGAATACCTCTGAATCCGGTGAAGTAGATCTCTGAAAAGCAGAGGGAGTGTCATATTCTTTTCCAAGTGGAGTTTAAGAATCAGCGAAAAGGCAACCGTGATGCAAGATGGCGACTGAATACATTTATTCACATACCGACGGACGATGGCCGAAATGGGGGTAAACTCAATGCGACCGATATTGATCATCCTGCTTTCAGTAGTTGTCGTGCAGACGTCTGCGAATCTAATCAACAGGACAGAGGCAACGTCAGCACCGGCGGAGACTAACTCCGCCAGCGCCTGCAATCCGGGGGATTTCGATGGCGACTATGACGTAGATTTCGCGGATTTTGTAGCCTTTGCTGGTGTTTTTGGGACAACATACCCAAAACCGCCACAGTCGGCGGATCGTGATGTGCTGGTGTCGTTGTATAATGTGACAGATGGGCCAAACTGGAGAATCGGGACAAATTGGCTGACCGAAAATAACCTTTCGACCTGGCATGGCGTTACTGTTGCGAACGATCGGGTCTCGGGCATAAACCTCGATGGGAATAATTTAACCGGTACGATTCCGCCCGAACTCGGCAACCTGTCGCACCTTACGCATCTGTATCTTGCTTCTAATCGATTGAGTGGACCAATACCGCCGGAATTGGGTGACCTGTCAAACCTTTCGAACCTGGTTTTAGCTTACAATCAATTGAGCGGTCCTATCCCATCAGAATTGGGCAATCTGTACAACCTGCGGCAGATCCATTTTGCAGGAAACCAGTTGCGCGGGCGCATCCCTGTTGCTTTAGCCAACCTGCGTTTTCTTGAATCGCTTTACCTACATCTCAACCAATTGAGTGGTCCAATCCCGCCCGAACTGGGTGATCTGCCCAACCTCGAAGTTCTGTTGCTTTCAGAAAACCAGTTGAGTGGTCCAATCCCACCCGAACTGGGTAGCATTGCCAGCCTCAGGCACCTGTGGATTGGCGGAAACCCCTTGAGTGGGCCTATCCCATTAGAATTGACCTACCTTCCTGACCTGTCTCGTTTGTTCGTTGGCCAGTCTCACGTGAGCGGGCCCGTGCCACCCGAACTGGGCGACGTCTCTACCCTGACGCATCTGAACTTTCACACTTGCTCATTGACCGGTCCACTTCCCCAGAGTCTGACCCGGCTAGAGCATCTTGACCTCTTGTTGTTTCACAGGACGGGCTTGTGCGCACCCACTAACGAAACCTTTCAGACCTGGCTCCGGGGCGTTGCCACCGCCCGCGGCCCGAATTGTGATTCCTCTGAAAGTAGTGAAGAGTAACGAACACCTGAGGGAAACTTTAAGAAAGCAGTTCCACTCCGTTACTCAAAACTGACCTTCCTTCGAAATTGACCTACCACAACTCAAACAACATCTGGACGACGGATGTGTTTACTGATAATACGTTGGTTCTAGACTCCAACTATTCACAAGCGGTCCAGATCCCGCAATGGCTGGGCAGCACACACGAATAGTATCTCCTGTACAAGGATGTTTTTGACAGAGACGGGCGCGGGGACCTCTCCCCCCGGACAGAGCTATCAGCTATTAGCCGTAAGCTGTCAGCTAAAAACGAAAAACCGATTCAGGTGACGCCAACGCCATTGTGTGGGCGACCGCGAAGGGCGCAGACCTCTCCCCCCGGCCCCCTCTCCTAAAGGAAAGGGGGAGACAAGCGTTGACTGTTCCCCCTTCCGTCAGGAAGGGGGTAGGTCTCCTGTTTTTTCCGAAGCCCCCGGATTCCCACGTGGATTCGGGTTTTTTTTTGACGTCGGGTCACGCCCCGAATCGATGAGGCAGATATGGCAGAACAAATATGCAATTATGGCATATACGATTTACAGTAATGCCAAAATGGCATATACCCATCCCGGAATCGCGACCAAAATGCCAGTTCTGTAGGTGTAATCATTCGATTTATGTCGATAAACTATTGATATATATGGCTATATGCGACTCCCGAGTCAGGCTCGACGTAATTGGCACGGCGCTTGCGAAAAGATGTTGGCACAGGCTCGAGGGCGAACCGGCAGCTCTCGAGACCGGCAATAACAACAATTCGTCGGGAAAACCGTTAATCAAAAGGAGGATTCAACCATGACACTCACAAGGTGGCAACCCCGTCGGCGCTTTGGGCTCGTGCCCGAGATCGATCGTTTTTTCGACAGCTTCTGGAGAGGCCCGCAACACGAACTCCCGATGCTGTCCACGTGGAGTCCGGCGACGGACGTGCAGGAGACCGATACGGATCTGCGGGTTCACGTGGAGCTTCCCGGCCTGTCCAAGAAGGACATCAAGGTCAACATGGACAACGGCGTCCTGGCCATCCAGGGTGAGAAGCAGCACGCGGCCGAGGAAAAGGAGAACCGGTACCACGTGTCGGAGCGGACCTACGGACGTTTCGCGCGGTCGTTCACGCTCCCGTCCGAAGTGGACGCGGAGAAGATCAAGGCGGGATTCGAGAACGGCGTGCTCACGCTGACCCTGCCGAAGGTGAAAGCGACCACGTCGAAGGCGATCGAGATTGCGTAGCAAAGCACCCACAAAAAAAGACCGGCGGGAATACCGCCGGTCTTTTTTTGTGGGCAGCGATCAGCAGTCAACAGTCAGATTGAAGCAAAAGGCAAAAACCAGATTCCAAATCCACATCTCCCCAAATTCCCTGCCTCCGGCGGAGGAAGGAAGGAAAAGGGAAAATCAAATTTAAAATCCATTTCTCCCCAGATTCCCTGCCTTCGGCGAGTTCCTTTTGAAGCGACCAAAAGGAACCAAAAGTCGCCGCTAGGCGCGGGGCCTGCCATATGCACAGCGCGAATTTCCTCACGGGATGCACCCGATCTGCTGCCCTACCAGCCACGGAGGAACATCGATCCAACGTGCTGAACGGAACAGCGCGCTCTGCTTTGACAGTCCTCCGGGGGATTATTGCTTTCGTAGCACGTTTGGCTTTCTGGTAAGGAGGGTGAAAACAGCAAGCAGGGGTTAGCCTCAATTCGGCCAGAGTCCGTTGCGATTTGGCCTGGCGAAGACCATTACCGATAACATCGCCCTCACGCGGGCAACCACAAGGGTTGCCCCTACAAATGTAGCGACGGCGCCACGAGGGAAAGCCGTTTGCGGATAGAACGTATATCCTGCCCTGCCAGCGAAATCGGATATCGGGGTTCGGTGGGTGCGGATTCTGTGACGCCCCGAGTGAACTCATCCCTTTACAACTGAACGCATGGCCCGGATGTGCTCCGGCCCCGTCGCACAGCAGCCCCCGATAATCTGCGCGCCCATGGCCTTCCATTCCCGAGCGAACGCGGCAAGCCGTTCGGGTGTGTTGTCGCCCCGCTGCAGAATTTCGGCCGTTTCATCCGGCGACGTTCCGGCTTCTCCGGATCCCAGAGGCGCCAGAGGACGGTACCCGATGTTGGGGTATGCGCCCACGCAGCCGTCGAAAGCCTCTTTCAGATACGGTAGTCCGGCCGAGACTTCCGCCGGCGGCGTGCACATAATCAGGACGCCGTCGACTTTGTGGCCTGCCAGAGCCGCAGCAAGGTCCTCGAGCCGCTCGCCGTACTGCATTGCTCCGTCTTCCCGAATATGCCGGACGCCCAGAAACGCCGGCAGGCCGGTCCCGGCGCACGCGTCCGCGGCCGCTACGCAGTCGGCGATGTATCCGACGTATTCCACCCAGATCACATCTACGCCGACCTCGGCCAGCACCTTCGCATGGTCGCCAATCTCCCTCCGGTACGCTTCCTCACCCATAATGTCAACGTCGGATTGTCTACCCTCGGACTGCCTCTGTACACACGGAGGCGCGATGCCGCCCGCAACGTAAGCCTCGGGGTTAACGGCGTCGCGCGCCGCGATTGCGTTCTCCGCGGCTGCCCGGGCGTAAGCTTCCCATCGGCCGCCCAGTCCAATTGGCGCCATTCGCGTGGGGCTCGTCCAGAAGTTGTTGCTGATAATGATGTCGGCGCCCGCTCGCAGGTAGTCCCCGTGGACCTCCCGGACCGCCTCCGGCGCTTCCATATTGGCCGTGGCCGACCAGGCCTGTAGCCCACCCTCGGCCGTGGCGCCCTTCAACACGTCGATTCCTCTTCTCTGCAGTTCAGACCCGGTTCCGCCATCCAGGAGCAGAGAGGCGCCAGATTCGAGTCGATCCAGAATATTCGTTGAAGGCATCGGATCCTCCTTAAACAGATTCAGCGGTCAGCCAAAAGCGAAAACCAAATTCAACACCCACCTCTCCCCAAATTCCCTGCCTCTGGCGGAGGGAGGAAGGAAAAGGGAAAATCAGATTTAAAATCCACATCTCCCCATATTCCCTGCCTTCGGCGAGTTCCTTTTGACGCGACCAAAAGGAACCAAAAGTCGCCGCTAGGCGCGGGGCCTGCCATATGCACAGCGCGAATACCCACAAGGGACGCCCATGACCCTCTGCCCTGCCGGCGATAGCGAATTACAATGTTGAGAGATGGACGGAACCGCGCGCTCTGCTCTGGTAGTCCTCTCGAAAGGCATCGCGTCTGAAACCAGCAGGGTTTCCTGTAAGTGGGGAGCAATCAGCGTAGAGTCGTCAGCTAAAGGCGAAAAGCAGCTCACACGAAGACACAAAGAAAAAGGGCATAAATATATAAATAACAATATAATAGAGATAAATACCGTCAGTCCGGAACAAAACCCGTCATTCTTCTTTCCTTTCCGAATCATGCCTCCGGCAGGGTGAACCGCACGCGGTCGAACCGCCGGGCCATCGCCATCGCGCGTTTACGGGCGCCCTCCGGATCCCGCTGGCTCATCACATCCAGTATGCAGCCGGCGATCTCGGGGGCGTCCGCCTCCGTCATGCCGTATCGGGTCACTTCCTGCACGCCGATGCGAAGACCGTGCGTCCCCAGTTCTTCCGGAACGCCGGCCGCATTGACGAGAATATGGCACGCCTCCAACTGCCTGGCCAGCGTACTGCTCTCGCCGAACGCTTCAACAATCGGCAGCACGGTGTGAGATTCGGTGAATCCCCGTTCGGCGCCCACAACCGGCACCCCCTGTGCGTCGAACGCCCGGCCCAGCGCCCGGGCATTGCCGATAATCGCATCCGCATGCGCCTCCCCGCACGCCATCCACTCCAGGAACGTGCCCGCAAGCGACGGCAGGCGGCTGAGGTGATGGTTGGCGATCATCAGAGGCACGGTTGCCTTTGCGATGCGCTCGGCAACGTCTCTGTTGTCGGTCAGAATCATTCCACCCTGCGGGCCTGCAAGCGTCTTATGGGTACTCGTAATGATCACATCGGCGCCTTCCTTAAGGGGAGACTGAAACCGCCCGCCAGCGATCAATCCCATCACATGGGCCGCATCGTAAACGAGGCAGGAACCGGGACTGTACCGATTCATCGCGTCTTTCAGTTCCCGCACCGGCTGGGGAAAGAGGAACAGCGCCGATCCGACGATCACCAGTCCGGGACGGTGCTCGCGAATCAGCGAGACCGTCCGATCCAGATCTATATTGTACTGTTTCCAATCCCATGGAATCGGAATCGACTTCAGGTCCACTTTCAAGTCCGAGTTCGCCAGCTTGGCGGCATACATGTGCCCGTTACGCACCTCAAGTGCCGTATCTCCCGGACGACCCAGCCCAAACACGGCGATAATCCCTGCAATATTCCCCGAGAGCGGTCGCAGGTCGACATAGGCCGCCCCGAAGAGCCCCTTCGCCAGGTCCTGGGCCATCTCCTCAATCTGCATGAGGAACGCATTCCCGGGATACCCCCGGTTGCGCGGATCGATACCGGAATAGGACCCGTACCTGTGGTCCAGATCATCCACGATCAATCGCTCGACAAGCGGGCTGGGCCTGTTCTCCGACGCGATAAGGTTCAAACTGCTTTCCCGAAACGTCGTATGCTTCTCGACCAGGGCATCGATTTCCCGGACTCTTTGGCCAAAATTCATAGGGTTTTCCCTTTTCGCGTTAACGCATCGATCAGATCGACTTCGCTATAAAGGAGCGCCCGTGCAAAAGCGCCTTCCCCCGCGTAGTCGGGCGCATTCCACGTTTTGGGCGCGCTGTAACAGGCCGTCACAAGCCGCTCGCCCAGCCTCACGGTCGAGGGGTACCCCAGATCGCTGTCCCCCAGATCATCGCACACGATCAGCCGGACACTCCAGGTGCGCCCCCCGTCTTTGCTCACGCGGGCCTGCACGCCGAAAGGTTCGTGCCGCACGCCATGCACCATCAGAATCCAATCGTTGGACAGCAACGTCAGGTCGGCCGGGTGTTCCCGTTCGCCGGTCACCTCCAACGGTGCGTCCCACGTGTACCCTCCGTCTGCGGAACGGCACACCGCGATCAAGCCCCCTCGATCAGCGGAACGCATCGCTGCCAGTAGCACACCATCGGAGGTGAGGAGCAAGGCCGTTTCGTTGTATCCTTCGGCAATCAGCGAAGGGCGATCCCACGTCCGGCCGCTGTCGTCAGAACGCAGAACATACGCGCAATCGCCCGTCTCGACACCGGAACGGATATTGTGGCCGTAGAGCGGCAGCAGCATCGTCCCTCCGGGAAGGGTGACAATCCGGCCGAACGCGGAGTGCAATTCCATCTCGGTGAATCCGAGGGGCCGGTTGTCTTCCCAGCTTCTCCCCCCGTCGCGAGATCGGGTGACGCGCATCTGCACGCGTCGCAACTCCGGCATCCAGCTTCCGCCTTCGCCATAGGACCCCTGGGCGTGGTAGGCCAGTACGACCGTCCCATCGGGCGCCACGCCCACGGCCGGATTCCGGTCGTCCGCCTGGGTGTCCACAATAACGACCGGCGGCTCCCACGTCCGCCCGCCGTCCGGCGAGCGAACCGCCTCCAGGCGGCCGGTAACGCCCACGTGACCCGCCCCGGCGCGCACCACGGCCAGGATTTCCTCGCCGTGCACGTTGACGAGAACCGGAAAATAGCCGAAGTCACGGCAGAGATACACCTCGGTAGCTGAAGGAAACCTGCGACAATCGATCGTGTTCATCAAGAATTCCTTTTTGAAAATTCAGCTATCAGCTAAAACAGCGATCAGCGATCAGTTTACAGCCGTCAGCTTGAAGCAAAAGGCGAAAACCAAATTCAACCTCTCCCCCCGGCCCCCTCTCCTAAAGGAAAGGGGGAGAAACACCGGCAAGGCGGGCAACCACAAGGGTTGCCCCTACAAAAGCCAACGTCGTCGCGGGAACTTCAACAGTGCCAGACGTCCGCTATCCGCCATGAATCTCCAGGCGCGACGTCGTATACGTAGAACGGTTTTCCCGAAAACGCCGCCGCCTCGCCGGTATCGGCCAGCATAAGCTTTCCCTTCTCCGCCGTTTTCAATCGAGGTCCGGTCTGCCCCCGCGTATGTGAAATGGTCTTGCCATCGAACAGGTCGCGCGCCACTTCCAGCTTCAGCATCGGCGTACCCGTCAGCAGCGTTGCGCCTTCCACCGCCTCAATCCGTCCCTCGCTCAACAGGAAGTCCATCTTGTCCAGTGATATCCTGTACCGGCCCTCACCCGCCGCCTCCACGCCCGCAACCTCGTAGGACGAATTACAGATGTAGCCGGGATGCGAGAGTACGACCGTCCGCCCGATCAGCGAACCATCCACCGGAAGCGGAACCGACGACGTCACGACGATCCGGCGGTCCTCGACGTCCACCGCGTCGACCCGTCCTCCCCATGCTCCCGGCCCTTCCATCTCGACCTCTCCGAATCGAAAGGCCTTTCCATTCACCACCTGCGCCCGGCGGATCGTATCGCCCTCGCGCTCCACAAACGCCCAGTCCCCGTCGAATCGAAACGGCAGGCTGTCCGCCTCGCCCTCCAGGAACCCATCCGTTCCGTCCACGATATAGTGGACACGCTTGCCGATCTCCACCCTCAAGCCCGCGGCCCGACCGCCTATACAAAGCGTCGCCACCTTGTCTATGCAAGTCGCCCCGGAAAACGGCTCCAGAACGCCCATGAACCGGTTTTCCTTCCCATCCTGTCCTGACCGACGTACGATCACGGACCGGTCCCAGGGACTGTGGTCCTGCAGTCCCATCCCCTCGGCGAGCCCTGTAATCACCGTTGAACCCGCCTCGCCTGGCATGTGCAGCCGGATGCCTGCGCCCTCTTCTTCCGTCCGCCAGGTTGCCGTCAACCCGCCGTCCGTCCGGGCCCTCGCCACGTCCTTCACGAACCCGTACCCGGGCGCCTCTCCGAACGGGACGTCGGGTCCGGCCAGCGTCCCCTCGTCCTGCGCCTCGAGGACCGCGTCCTCAGGCAGATCAATCTCGAACCGTTCCGCGTTCTCCCCGGCCCAACTGTGGAAACTGTAGTCGTGTTCCGCACCGCCCGCAATCCGGAACCAATCGACCACGTAGGCCCGCGTCTCATCCACGGGAACCAGCGCCACCGCCCTGCGGTACAGGTTCGCGAGGTCCGGATAGGCCCGCTCGCCGGACGCATCGGCCATGTGCACCCACGGCCCGGGCACGAAAAGATTCAGACTGCCCGTTGCGAACACCTGGTTCTGGCCGTCGATGGCCGCTGTACAGTGACTGGCCGTATGCGTCTCCCATCCGGCTTTCTTCGGCGCCACCCAGCTTGGCGGATATCCCAGGTCCGCGGACAGATCGTATCCGTAAGCGATGACATTCACCGCCAGCTTATCCATATGCCCGTGCCCGTGGTTCCCTTTCCCATAGTTCAACACGACATGCCGGCGGCTTGCCTGTTGGTCTCCCGCCCGCAGAATGCAGAACCCCGAATCGTGCAACACGTCGCTCTCGGGTGAAATGCCTCCGGCCTCCGCCGTCTCATTCCACGGTTCGCAATGGAACAACAGAAAGAGATCGCCGCCCTTGCGAGCGGCGTCCGGATCGCCGACGGCGGCCGCCAACAAACGCCGCACATACAGATCCCGCGCCTCGGGCAGCCGCAGGAGACCGATCTCGTCTTCGAGGGAATATGGCGTGCGCAACACGGAGTTCCGGCCCCCGCCCGTATCCCCGATCATCGGCACGCGCCCGTCGCAGTCCACAGCGCGCGCGAATTCCATCATCTCGCGCAGTCGGAACCTTGGATCGTGATACAGGTCCACGGGTGACGGGAAATGCGCTCCGTCATGAAACCCCAGGGTCCATTCGGCGGCATCCAGCGCCTCCCGAATGTTGCCAGTACTGTAAGAAATCGAGTCATACCAGAACTTCCCGTCCCGGAAGAAACTATTGGACATCACATTGTAAAGCCCCGTCGGCGCTTCCAGCGCCTGCCTGATCATCGCCCCGTTCTGCAGACACGCCCCCACCTTGAGTAACGAGTAAAGCGATGACGTCAGGAAGTCGCCCCCGGCAATGGGCAACGTCCTGTCCAGAAACTCGTAGGCGTACGCGAACAGGTTCCGGTGGATGTTAAATATGATATCCTCCGATGTCACCCGCCCGTCCCCATCGAAATCCTCGCCCCCCCGTGCCCGGAAGAACCCGGCCACGTCCTCCTCTTCCAGCATTGCCTCGAAGATCAAATCGTACGTCACCGCCACGTGATTCAGAAAGAACTGCTCCCGCCCCGAAGCCTCCCCGACGTATCCGCGGATTGGATCCTTGCTCCTGTCGTAGGCCTCGTATCCCTCCTTGATGCCCTGCAACCGCCCATACACCTCCGCCAGCCGGTTCAACAGGACCCCCGCCTTATGCGCGTACTTCCGCTCTCCCGTAAAGGCGTAAGCCAGCGCCAGGGCCTGGGACGCGGGCCGCCCCTGGTGTCCTGTTCCCGTCTGCGGGGCGTAGGGATTGGAAAACAACCGGTAGAGGAGATAGCACCGGTACGCCCCCGTGAAATAATACGTGACACCCGCGTTCATGAACCCCTCCGGCGCCACCCACCCCGGTCCGTCGTCCACCACGCGGACCCGGGCGCCCGTGCCCGGGTTTTCGACTTCGATGCCCTGGTACCACCACTCTCCGCCGATATTGCACCGCCACTGATACGGATGTAACAGGTCACTCTCGAGCGTGGACCGGTTGCCCCCGTGAATCGGACACCCGTCGTACTGGGCCACGGTCAACGCCATGGGATTCTGCGTTGGCACCATCGCATACAGCGTCTCATCGGAAAACCCCGTCCAGAAGTCGGCGTCCTTTACAATCTCGTCCACCATGTCCCGCGCCCACCCCAGGCGCTCCGCGTTCCGCCTTGCGCGGTCCAGGTCCTCCCGATTGTAGATCCCCACCATCCCCCGCCGTTTGCCAACGCCGATTACCTCTTCGTAGAATCCCGCCGCCCGCGCAAAGCGATCGGGTTCATGATCCGGCAGCGGTTCGCCCAGATGCAAACCCTCGTAAAGCGCGCGCAACGCCGATTCATCCGTTACGACTTCCCCGTTTACCGGCATCCTGACCATATCGTCTCTCCTTCCAATTGTCCGGGAAACCACCGGCCCGGACGGGATCCATTCCTTCAGGTACAACTTTCCGCCTGAAGCCACCCGGCGGACAAGTGCTGCATGGAACTGCGTTCCGGGCGGACACTGGCATCTACTCTCACTTCAACTTTCTTTTTCTCTTCGTCCTTTTTCTTATTCGCAAGAAAAAGGACCAAAAAGAACCGCGCCGTTCGGCACCTGTCTGCGTACGGACACGCACAGGCAGGCGGGGCCGGTTTTTCCGCGAATCGCCTGACCGGTGAATACAGGCGCCTGTGCCCTACGTGCGAAAAAGGATACACCAAGCCGCGGTGCCGGACGGATAAACACGGAAAAACCCCCCACACCACAACCGTACGCATTTGGGGCAAAATGCGCGATTGGGCGAGAAGACCCCTCTCTCCCACCGGCCGGGATAAAGGTAATCATGCGGGGCCGCAAGGCGGGCGGTTCGCGAACCGCCCCTACAAAAACCCGAATCCGTGATATTGATATCGCCGGGCCGTATGGATGACCGGCGTCCGTCGACCGCTGTTCGCCACCGGACGCACGGTATTTGCAGGGGCGAACCATGGGTCGCCCAAAAATTGGCGCTGACAGCGGCAAATCCCATCGCCAGGCCAGATCGCTATCTCCAGGACAGAACCCAAGAAAAGGCTTCAAATTCGAGACAATTCCGGTTATTTTCTACGACCGTCGGGCCGGCGTCCCGAGGATCTCCAAAACCACCCACTCGAATTCACCCTTTTCCTACTGAACTTATCAGGAGCCTTGGCAAACCATGCGCAAAACCCTGAAACTCGCGGTTGTCGGCGTGGGCCGCATCGGCGTCTTCCACGCCAGGCACGTCCAGGAACTGGGTGCAGAGGAAGGAAGGTGCGAACTGGCCGCCGTCGTGGATCGCCACGGCAGCACCGCGAAGGACGTTGCCCGGGCGCTTCAGAAAAATCAGGCGTCCGAAATCCGTGCCTTCAAGAGCACGTCCGACCTGGCGGACGCCCGTCTGGTCGACGCGGCCGTGGTGGCCTCCAGGACCGGAGACCACGAAGCCGATGCCCGGACGCTGATTGACGTCGGCTATCGCGTCATGCTGGAGAAACCCCTCACCCATTCGGTCGAGAGCGCTGCCCACTTCGTCAGATACCTGTCGCAAGATAATACGAAAAAGCACGCCCTCATGCAGGCCTTTATGAGACGCTTCGACGGCCCCCTGATCCATGCCAAAACGCTGCTGGACCGGAATACCATCGGCGCCCCGTTCAAAGTCGTGTCCGTCCTGGAGGACCCGCACCCTCCCCCGGTGGGCTACAGCAGCCCCGGCATCCTGCCGGACATGGCCGTGCACAACATCGATGAAGCGATCTGGCTTCTGGGCGCGAGGCCGGAACGGGCCAGCGCCATGGGCGCGAACCTGCACAATTTCAGAATAACGACCGTAGAAGAAGACTTCGACGACGCGTTCCTTCAGATGGCGTTTTCCGATAACGTGATCGCACAGGTGCAGGTGAGCAGAAACCACGTGGCCGGGTATCGCAACGAAACGTGGATCTACGGCCGGGACGGCCACGTCCACGTGGGCCACTTTCACGAAGATCCGCTGCGGGTGACAGTGGAAGCGTACAGGCGGGAGGGCGCCATTGGAAAGCAGGTCTTCCAAATGAGGGATTACGGCGGGGAAGTCCCCGTATTCATCGAACGCTTCGGTCCGGCCTATAAGCGGGAACTGGCGTATTTTGTCGACCGGTGCCTGAAAAACGAACCCTTCAGCGTCACCCAGGAGGACGGTCTCAATGCGATGCGTGTGGCCGAGGCAGGGGTCCGTTCACTACACGCAACCTCGCGGGCGGTAACCGTATGAACGCACGGCAGAGACGCCGATACCCTGAGCCGAAGCCTTTGCGGGGCCGTACAGGTCCCGCATTAAACCCCACCAGCGCCACACCACCCCTCACGACGTGGGGAAATCGACCCGGCAATTCCCGCCGTGGTGCGACTTCAGGATCCCCATCATAATCTCCACCGTCTTGCGCGCCTCGCGTGCAGGCGAGACCAGGTCGCCGCCCTCCTCCAGAATCCGGATCAGTTCCGCCACGGCCGCGGTTTGATTTTCCATCGCGTATTTCCCGGATAGAATGGGCGACGTCGTCGACTCGAAATGCGACCTGCCCCGGATCAGGGATGCGCCCTGGTCGGAAATCTCGATGCGCCCATCCTCGCACGTCAGGGCGAATCTTGATCCGGGGAAATTCACTTTATACGCATTGTAAAATGCTCGAACGCCGTTGTCGAAGCGGATGTATGCCGATGCGTGCGGATCCACGGCCGGATCCTTTCCTCCGTCCCCCTTGTATTCGGTGAAATGCTCGAACCCTTCCTCCAGTTCGGCCACCAGCCACTGCGGACTGGCCTCGGCATAGAAACAGACCATGTCCAGCAGGTGGGTGCCGTTCCTGAAGAGCATTGCCCGGCGGCTGAACTGCTCGCACACAATCGTGCGCAGGGGCCCGATCTCTCCGCTTCGGATGATCTCACGCGCCCTCAGATAACTCGCATTCCAGCGCCTCGTGTGCTCGATGGAAAGCAGCGCGCCGTTGGTTTCGGCAGCGGCGATCATCCGGTCTGCGTCTTCCAGCGAGGTGGCGATCGGCTTCTCGCACAAAATGGCGCGCACCCCGGCTTCGGCGGCGGCAACGGTCATATCGGCGTGAACATGATCGGAAGTCGCCACGCTCACCAGGTCGGGCTTCTCCGCCCGTAGCATCTCCCGGTAATCGGTATACGGCCGCACTTTGGGCCACACGTCTCCCCATTGCGTCCTGAAATCAGCCAGCGCCTCCTCCCGAAGGTCGCACACACCCACCACTTCGGTTCGCGGATGCCGATCGTACGCCCCGGCGTGAGAGCCTGGCATGGGGCCGTACACCGGAAGGCGTTCATCTTCCTCGGGCCGCCTGGCTCCAATGCCGGACAGTCCGATAATAACCGCGCGGTATTCTGGTTTTGACATGGTCGGGCCCTCCTTACCCCTTCCCTCCCGGGGAATGGAAAAATGGTTTAGCCGCAAACAGGATCTCAATATTCTATTTTTCTATCCACCACATCGTACCGGGCGGCCGACACCAGGGCGACCCCAAGGGTCGCCCCTGCAAATGGTAACGCTTCGGCACGCCGTTTCTACAAGATCTACACAAACACGACAGGCAATGACCACGTTTCGGGGCTGGCGACCCCTCAATCAACCGTAGTTTTCTCCAGTTTCTCCAGCGCTTCGCGCGCGCCCTTGTGCTTTTTGTCCAATTTCAGAACGGTTCCGAATGCGCTGCGCGCGAGGTCCCTTTCCCCCCGGCGTGCATGGATACGGCCGAGTCTGTAATGGCCCCATACCCTTGGCCAGCGCCATTTCTCCGGCAACTGGCGGAGGAGGGCCGTCAGCGATTCCAGGCCCAGATCCATCTTCATCCCGGTGAGGGCGGAGAACCTGCCGATTCCATAAAGGGCATCGAGCCGGTTCCGTTGGGCATCCAGCGCGTTCTCGAAGGATCGAACGGTCGGACTTGAATCGGCAGCCAGCGCTGCAATAGAATCCCTCGCGACTTCCAGGCTCCTCCGGGCGGCCTCGAACGCCTTTTCATTGTCCTTCTCCAGGCGATACAGGTTGCTCAATCGGTACAGGATCGGGCCATGGTCGGAGTAGGACTGCAGATGCGTCTCGTAGACCCGGATCGCGTCAAGTCGCCGTTCGGCGCGTACGTAGAGCGCCGCCAGGGAAATAACCGGGCGGACGTCGCCATTCCCGGACTCGATGGCCGCGAGATAGGCGCTTTCCCTTTTGGCCTGCGCCTTTTCCTTTACATGGATAAGGGCCCACGCCAGGTGGCCTTCCGTCAAATCCCTGGACTTGATCTCGCCGGCCTGTTCAAGCGCTTTCTCCCTGCTGCCTCCCACAATCCCCGGCGCGCGAAGGTGATACTCCACCAGCGCGGTCCGCGCGGCCAGGTGATCAGGATCCAACCGGACCGCTTTCTCAAACGCCTTGAGCGCGCCCCGGGCGTGTCCGGGTTTCCTGAAAATATTAGCTTCCTGCGCCTTCGCGCCATACATCTGTCCCAGCCGGTATTGGTAATCCGCCGATGCGGAATCGGCCTCAACGGCCTTCTCCAACCAATCGAATGCCGCCCCGGCGTCACCCTCCCAGGCATTGACGCGGCCCAGCAGATAACAAATTTGCCCCCGGTCGGCCCCGGGCTGCCCGAGCCGTGTCCTCAGACCGTCATCGGCGTCGTCATATCGACCGTCAATGAATGCCGCCAGCGCCTGATTGATCCCTGGCGTCGCCGCCGCGGCGGTCGTTGTTGCGAACAGCATGATGATGCCAACCACGAACCCCTGTCTGATCATTCCTGCTTCCCTTATTTACATGGATAAAGGAACATTTCCTTACGCTCTGTTCCGTGTGTTACGCCTGTTGCCACAACCCATGAAAATCGGCATATAACGCGTGTCGGTGCAACAGTTCTTCATGGCTGCCGACGTCGATACCGGCGCCGTCCATCACCAGCACCCTCCGCGCGCGCCGGGTGGCCGCCATGCGGTGTGCGACCACGATCAGCGTGCAGCCGAGCGCCATGAATGCCCGCTCGGCGCGTTCCTCGGCGACCGGATCCAGGTGACACGTGGCCTCGTCCAGTACGACAATGGGCGCCGCCGCCAGGTGCGCCCGTGCCAGGGTCACCAGTTGCCGCTCCCCTTCAGACAGGCCGGACTTTGCAAGGTTGACCTCCGCGTCCAGGCCGCCGAGCCTGTGAATCACCCGTTCGAGCCCGACTGCCTCCGCGGACACCGCAATCTCTTCCTCGGCCGCGGAGGGCCGCAGGTAGGAAAGGTTCTCGCGTAGCGAACCCGCGAAGACATACGATTCCTGGGGGACCATCGTTACGAGCCGGGGGCGGTCCGGTCGCAGAAAGAAGGGCCTCCCGTCGACCGTGATCGCGCCGCTGTCCGGGCACAGTACCCCCGCCAGCAAGGCGCCCAGCGTAGACTTTCCGATCCCGCTCGGCCCCGCGATGGCCAGGTGATCGCCGTTTGGGACGTCCAGGGAGAATCCGTGGACGATCGGCTCACCCGCGCCGTATGCAAACGTCAGATCCCGCACCGCCAATAACGGTTGTCCCGCCGGAGACGGCGCCCGCGCCTCGAGGCTTATCACCCGGCCCCCACCATCCCCTATTGACGCCAGCAGGCGCGCGTGGTGTACGCGCAATGTGACCACCCTGTACAGCCCGTACGTCACGAACGCCGTCGCCGCCGTCAGGCCCGCAAGCAGGTAGGTGAATGACCCCACCACCTCACCCACGCTCAGAAGATCGCTGCGAACCAGGTACGGTACAAAGCCGAGAGCCGTCAGAGCGGGGAACGTGGTGGCGGTTGCGTTCACGACCCCGAATCCGACCGCCTGATGGTCGCCCTGGCGGAGCGACGCCCGGATGGACCGCTGAATCCGATCTAAAACGCGTCCCATGGCGAAGCCCTTGGCGCCTGCCGCCACCAGATCCCGCACCGATTGGAGCGCGCGGGTCATCTCGCCATGGGACGCCTCCTCTGCGAGCATGGACGCGGTCTCGTCGCGGACCTTGAGGCGGACGACGACGACCTGCAGGAAAACGGCGAGAACGAGCCAGGGGAGTACGAGGACCAGCAGCGTCCAGGACAACGTCGCCAGTCCGACCGCGGAGCCGATGGCGAACAGGCCGGACGGGCCAAGGCGAAAGAGGTGCGCCAGCACATCGACGAGCGTGGGCACGTGGTGGGTGAGTTCGGCGCCGGAACGCAGGACCCGGTCGGTACGTACCGCATCCCCCAATGCGTGGCGAACGACGTCACGGGTCAGGTCGGCCTGCACCCTCGCCGTCAGCATTGCTGTCCCTTGCGACAGGCGCAGCAGCGACCAGACGCCTACGGCGCCCGCGACCAGAAGCGCGCCGATCCATGCCAGGGCCGCCGTGAGGTCGCCTTCGCGCGCCGCGTCTATGGCGCTGGCGATGAGACGCCCGGAGAGCGCGGGCGCGAGCGTCACACCGAGGCTCCACCCGGCGATGCGTAGCAGGCACCCGCGGTGCCGCCTCACGTAAGTAAAGAGGGACTGGATGGGCATCATGAGGCTGACTCCTGAGCGGGGTCGCCCAGGAACGCGGCGCGGTAATCGGGGTCTCGCCATAGCTCGACATGCGGCGCCAGGCGCCGGACCTCACCCTTGAAAAGCCATGCCACGAGATCGGCTGCCGCGGCGGTACTCGCCCGGTGGGCGATAATCACTGTCGTCCGGGACCTCCCGAGTTCCCGCAGCGCCGCCATTACGCGCGCCTCGGTCGCCACGTCGAGGCTGCTGAGCGCATCGTCCAGAATCAGCACAGGCGTAGCCATGAGCGCTGCCCGCGCAAGTCCGAGCCGCTGGCGTTCGCCGCCGGACATCGGCGCTTCGTCGAGTGGCGTGGCGTATCCGAGCGGGAGGCGGCGGATGAACACGTCCGCCTCGACCCGCTCCGCGGCCGCCTGCACGGCTTCGTCGGTGGCGTCAGCGCCCAGCGCGATGACGTCACGAACGGTGTCGCCGATAAGCGCAGGCCGCTCGAATGCGTAGCCGACCCGGCGCGAGAGCACGCCGCGGGGCAGGTCCGTAACGGCCGTGCCGTCGATGCGCACGACACCCCGGTCCGGATCCTGGAGCCGGCCGATCAGCCCGGCGAGCGTGGTTTTACCGACGCCGGACTTGCCGACCAGTGCAACCGTCTTTCCAGCGGGAATGCGAAGATCCACGCGCCGGAGGATTTCCCTTTTGGAATCGCCCACGGATACGCCGTCGAACCGGACCTCGCCGGGCCCCTCCGCCTGGTCGGATGCGTCCGATCCGGGTTCCGGCACGGCGGCCGGAGATCGAAGAACGGCGATTACCCGGGCTGCGTGGGCGCGAAAGTAGGCGATCTGGAACCAGCCGTTGTCGAATACCCCGGCGACGCTTGCGTAAGTCATCTGCGCGTAGCGGATGGCAGCCATCAGCGCGCCAACAGTCAGACCGCCCGCGGCCAGCAGACACACGCCGGTGACAGCGGTCACTGTCAATACAACGTGATTGGCGCTGGTCACCGTTACGGCGCCGCGGCCGGCGTTTTCCATGATCTGGCGCGTTTTGTCGACCAGTTTCGGCAGCGGTTCCGTTATGCGCTCGACTTCCCGTTCGAGGGTGCCGGACGCGCGTATGGTGCGCCTTCCGGCAAGGGCGCCCGTGTACGCGTTCACCATGCGGCTGCTCAATTCGTCGTATCCGGTCTGTCCGGTGGTAAGCGCGCCCATCAGTCGACGCATGAGAACGGTGACGGACCCGACACCCGCAAGCGCCACCACCACAAACACCCAGTGCACGTAATACAACGCGACGAGGCTGCCCGCCGCCGTCAAGATTCCCGTGCCGATCCTCAGCAGGGTCTCCGGGTAACGCGGCAGGTGCGTTGCCTCGGAGCGAATCCGGTTCTGCAGGTCTCCGTCGTCGAATGGCCGCCGGCCGGGCAGGCCGAGGTCCAGCGCATGATCGACGATTCCGCGCATCAGCCGGCCGTCGATGGCGGCGCGGAACCGGGCCCTTACGGGCTCCGCGGCCATGTCGATCAACACCGCCAGGACCATCGCCACGGCCAGTCCCCGGAACCCCCAGCCAATTCGCCCGTCGACAGCCTCGTCAATGGCAAGGCCGGCCAGCGCCGGCGCGGCCAGACCCGCACCGATCGACAGCATGCTGAGCAGGGCGTCCAGGGCGAACCAGTGCCATGCCCCGCGGGCGTAGGGCCGCAGGAACGCCATCACTTCCCGGATTCCGGGTAACGGCGGATCGGCGGTATTGCGATCTTCCGGATGTGACTCCCGGCCCGTAGCAGGATTCTCCTCAGCCACAACAGTACCACCTTCTCTCAAGAAGCAAAATCACCGGCATATTGCGGGACAGCGCCGCTCGGCGGGGGGCCGGACCTACCCCCTAACCCCCTTCCTGAAGGAAGGGGGAACGGTGATGGGTCGATGTACCGGGCTTGCGAACGCGCCGGGATGGCGTTTTCCTACGAATCAGAGCGTATACAAAACACCGGTAAGGCAACGCTCAGCTTACCTCCCCCTTTCCTTTAGGAGAGGGGGCCGGGGGGAGAGGTATTTCGTTTTTAGCTTACGGCTGAAAGCTGATAGCTCTGTCCGAGGAGGCCGGGGGGAGAGGTCGCTGTCCCTCAATACAGATGAATAGACCCATCGGGTCCGACGTAGCGGCGCGGGGGCAGGGCCCGAAACGGCCGGGACCTCACCATCTCCATATCCAGTTCAACCCCCAGCCCGGGCCGCCGGCCCAGTTCTTCGACGTCCACGTAACCGCCCGAAATCGGCACCCGCAGCGCCTGCACGTCGTCGAACCACGGCCGCAGCCTGCAGTGCTCCAGGATCTCGAAATTCTGCATCGCGGCCGCCGCGTGAGCGGCAGCAGCCAGCGCCACGGGCCCGTACGGGTTGTGCGGCGCGATCCCGATCCCGTACACCTCCGCAAAATGAGCGATTTTCATCAGTTCGCTGATCCCGCCCGCGTGGCAGATATCCACCTGGCACACGTCCACCGCCTGTTTTTCGAACCACTCCCTGCAATCCCATCGTGTGATCCACCGCTCACCCGCGGCAACCCGAACCCCCGGAAAGTCCCCCTTCAATCTCACGTACGGCGCCACCATGCTCTGCTCGATCGGCTCTTCCACGAAGAACAGGTCCAGCGGCTGCAGTTCCCGCACGAGCCGATGCGCCGCCGGAGGCGAGAACACGCCGCCGCAGTCGATCATCAGCGCGACGTCCGGCCCCAGCGCCTCGCGCAACCGGGTCATCTCTTCAACCGCGACGTCCACCTGGGCGTCCACGTCGAACGGCCTGACCGCCGGGCCGTGTCCGTGCTTGAACGCATCGAACCCCTCCTCCAGGGCCTGCGATGCGTGCGCCGCCAGCGAATCCAGCCCCAGGTCCGCACGTGCGTAACACCGCACCTTGCTGCGAACCTTACCGCCCAGCAGCTTGAACACGGGCTGTCCCGATGCCTTTCCCACGATGTCCCACAGCGCCATGTCGATCCCGCTGACCGCGCTGGTATGTACCACGCCCCGCTTCCACCAGAAGTCCCGGTACCCCAGTTGCCAGACCTGCTCCACGTCTCTTGGATCCATTCCCAGCAGTCTGGGTTTCAGCGCCGTTTCCACCTGCGCCGCAACCGCCATTTCGTGGTGCTCCGTGGTGGCCTCGCCGATCCCCGTGACGCCGGCGTCCGTTTCCACCTCCACGAATATCCAGTTCCGCCTGGGTGTCTCCCCGTCCGCCGCGGGGACGTTCATCACGTACGCCCTGATTTCCGTGATCTTCATCCCTCAGTCCTCTTTCTCCATGAACGCCCCGTCCCGTTGGATACGGTCGGATTCGCCCGCCTGGTCCGACCCCTTTTCGCTCGCGCTCGGGAAGGCACCAGGAATTTAAAGACAGCTTCTGAAGAATTCTCTCAGACCTTCCATCTCCTCGTCGTTTAACGAATAGTAGGGTTTCCGGCGCCATCGCTTCGCTACGCCGAAGATTTCCATCGCCCCGTGGAACCCCGCGTTCCACCCGCCGGTCAGCTTGCCGATATAGTCGAAAAAGGGCATGTCGTATTCGCGGATGATTTCCCGCGCCGCCTGGACGTCCGCTTTCCGGATCGCGCTCCAGTATCGACGGGCGATCTCCGGTTTGAAGGTAATATACGTCGACATATACCCATCACATCCGTACGGCCACATATTGATGTGGTTCACCTTCTGCCCCCCGGCAAACACGGCCACCCGTTCGTGCGCGACCAGGCACAGCCGGCGCGCGAAATCCCCGCACATATCGTCCTTGATGGCGACGACATTCTCGAAACTGTCGAGTGTTCTCTCCACCACGTCCAATCCGAATTGCGGTCCGCGGGCGGAGAAAGCGCCCGTTACGATCATCACCGGCATCGTCTCCGACACCTCGCCGTAGTGCGCCACGAGCGTCTCCTCCGTACTCGAAGCCCCCCAGGCCGGCGGAAGCACCATCAGCACGTCGGCTCCCAGTCCTTTTGCGAACGATGCAAACGCAACCGACCGCCGCGTGTCGTAATACCGATCGGCCGCAACCACCATCCCCCGCCCGGCCGTATGCTCGCACGCGACCCGGGTCACCTCCGCGATTTCCGCCTCGGACATGCAGATATAATGGCTGTCGCCCGCCGTCAGCAGCACGGTGCGGCTACCCCCCTCCAGCACGAAATCGATCTGGTGCCGCAACCCGTCGTAATCCACGCTCCCGTCCTCGTTGAACGGCGTGGCGATGGACGAAATGATCCCTGTCAGATGCGCCCTAACTTCGTCGCGATCCATAAAAAGCTCCCAAAAAAGCAGCGGTCAGCTATCAGCCGTTAGCTGTCAGCTTACAAAAAAAACCAGACAATCGATGTCCGGCCCCCATCGGTATTTGTAGGGGCAACCCTTGTGGTTGCCCGCGTCGCGGAAATTCAAACTCACGCAAAAACACGAAGACGCTATTGGCAAACCACACCAGGACCCTTCACCACACGGTTTTTCGGCATCTACGGGATGACTTCAAACCCCATCTGCCGGAAATGATGATCCAGTGTCAACACCCGTTGAATTCGCAATTCCCGCATGAGAACAAAGCTGCAGCAGTCGGTATAGGAGAATTCCTTGTCCCGATATCCGAAGAAGAGTGACCGCGCCCGTTCTCTTCGCGTTTCGTCGATGGACTCGATCCTCAGACGGGTTGAGCCGTTGATTTGCACCCACCAGGCCTCGGCGGCATCGAGACCAAGGCGGAACCGGATGGTCGTGAGCGTCTCGTCGATGACGTAGTCCGTCGTCGTGAGCAGGCCTCCGGACGACAGCCAGCGGTCCCTCGCTTCCCGCACAGCGGAGCCCTTCGAATCGCGGCTATCCGCCGCCGCAACCCATCCCGCGGTATCCACGAACATTTCTTTCACCGGTACAACACCTCGTCATGCCGAGCGGCTACGTCTCCCGATTCCGATGCGCCTACGGGCGGGGCCTGGTAGAGTGAATCGGATTCGAGCGGCGTGTTACCCATCGTCGGACTGCCAACGGGGACGATGTCGAAAGCCGGACGGCTGCGGTACAGCACCGTAAATCGCTCCCCGTGCCGCACCTTTGCGACGACCTCCTTCAGACGCGCTCGAAGCTGTTTGGCATTGATAATCTCTGGCATCACGGATCCTTTCTATAGTTTAACTTAAGATAAACTTATTCGATGGAGAGCGCAAGACGAGAGACGTCCGGTGGCCACCCCGCGTCCACCGGACATCGATATGGCCTGGTGAAATCAATCGGCGAAATCCGCGCCACGGAGAGGGCAACCACAAGGGTTGCCCCTACAAATTCGACGACGACGAGGGGCAAAGCATACAGCGACTGGCGGTACGACCGCAATTCCATGCTGCGGACCGTCCGGGTCTACCTCAGGCCCGCACGGTCCGGGTCGAGGGGACTCTTCCGCGTTGATCCGTTCAGCTATGTCACCTGGTGTATGTTCAGGCGTTCGCAGGGCAACGTCTCACGACTCTGCCACTAAGGCGATTCGCGGAAGAGCAGCCCCGCGGCGTCTGAGCGGCGCCGTTCTTTTTGGCCCTTTTTCTTTGGCGAGAAAGAAAAAGGGCGTAAAAAAAAAGAAATATGAGGTGAGGGGGGAAGGGGGGTGGCGAAATTCTACTATTCCCCTTCGTCACGCGTCTGCCGCTCGCTCTAATGGTGCCCTTCCTTACCCTCACCGTGCTCTTTCTCACCCTCACCGTGTTCTTCCTCGCGGGACCCGCCGATGCGCAGAATATGGCCATCCATGTCCGCAACCAGCATTTCCCGCGCTCCCCAGGACTGGTCAACGGGCTTCTGCCGTATGTCCGCCCCCGCCTTCACGTACTCCAGGTGCAGCTTGTCGACGTCACCGACGCTATAGTAGATCCACACGGGTCGGGCGCCCTGCCCATTCTCGGCAAGAAAGATATTCACCTCGCCATTGGATATAGAGGCAAAGGTCTTGTCCTCTGCCTCGGCAGGCCAGTCCCAGTCCTTTTTGAATCCGAGAACCGAGGTGTAGTGCTGGATGCTCGCTTCGACACTTCCCACGTTCAGGACCGGCGTGACAGCGGTGAATCGCGTGGATTCAGTACCGGAGTCCTTGTCGTGGTCCTCGTGGGCGACGGCGCCAAGACTGTGGCCGATGGCGATTCCTGCAGCGACTGCTGCTGCAATTCCGAGACTTTTCATGGTTTTCCTCCCCTGGTGAGCAATAAGCGGTCATGGAAAACAACTGTCAGCTATCGGCCGTCTGCTGTCAGGCAGAACCGGTTTGGGATAAGGCTTGGTGATTTCATTTCACCGATGCCTGTTCTTTGTAGGGGCGACCGGCCGGTCGCCCCTACAGTTACCGTGGGTCGGACAGGGAAGAGTGGCCACCTGACGGCGGTTTGCGATACGGACCGGCGATGTCAGCCAGCAATATCTGAATCGTGCCCCGCGCACAACCGGTCATTCGTTCTTTTTCTTAAACGCTCCTCCCGCCGGCGTCCCGTGTCGCAACACGCGTCCTATGTTGCATATTGCCAAATATCCCCTGTTTTTCCGCGTGAATTTTCCGATAACTCCTTATGAAACCACCATTTATTTCCGCACACAACGTTCGGACGCCAGCCGCGGGACATCGTGGGAGATGCATTATGCGACACTTCGGCCGGCCGACTGGTTACCTTTTTTATATATAACTTATTTATTTTCAACAGTTTGTCGTTATCCCCGGCATCGGCACGGATTTTGCACGTATTCAAGAGCCCTCCCTCCGGTGCACGATGCACGGTGTCGCGCCTTCAATGCCGGTAACGCCAGTCATTCGCCCACATACCAGGAACGGAATTGAAAATAACCACAGCGGCGATGGTGGCCGTGCGGCGGGCAGCCCGCAACTCTGCTGACCCCGTTTAGATGCCGATCCGTCCGTTAAGGAGCCACTATGAAATTCGATTTGTAATGAAGACGATAGGGAGGGAAACCATGCGGTCTTCAGGAAACGGACTCGCACATCAGATCGCCAAGCTGTTCAGGGAACTGCTCGAACGAGAACTGCAAACCGCCAAACGGACTACGGAAGCACAAAAACGAGAACTGCTCGAAAAAATCATAGCGCGGGAGACGGAATTGAAAGACGACGGCGGATTGGATACTCTGTTCGAAAAATACATAGCCGGCCTGTCGGAAACCGAACGGCCGGAGAGTCGAGTGCAGGAACGTCGCCTGTACTACAACTGGGAAGGCAGACTCAGGTCAGAGCTGGGCAGCTGGAGAATGGCGTTGGCTGAACTGGAAACCCGGAACAACGACGCCGATGCGATACTAACGAGCGCGCGAAACAAAGTCATGCGCCTGTTGCTGCGTGAGACACTGGTCGAGGTCAATCCGGGGTGTCACAATGGACCGAAACCAGACGCGAAAGATGCCGGCAGTCTTGAGGCGTGCCTGATTCCGGTTATTCAACACATGAGAAAGGGCAAAAGCCATTCGGAGGCTGTCCGGGTGGTTGCGGAAAAATTGGGCGTCCGCAAAACCAACGTTGCTGACCAATGTACCAACGGTCTGGATCTCACGACACCACAGTTTGTTGATCACGTCAGCAGCGGGCGAATTGTTCAGGTCGTGAAAAAAAAGTACCCCGAACAGATTGAACTGATAAGCCGCGAATTGGCGCCGCTGTATCCATAGCGCTCGCAGATCAACAGGTGACGCGATTGAACGTCAGTTGGGTGCGGGGTCGTCCGGATCCGTCGGCACCGGGTCAGATTGCCGCATCTCGAGCGATTGCGACGGCCCGCCGCGGGCATAGCCGGACGTTACAGGGTCTCCATCCCGAACCGCTCGGCGGTATCCAGGGTTTCCCGCACGTCGTCAATTGTACGTAACCGTTTTTTGGATAGGAATCCTGGCCACGACACTCGAAAAGTTCATTTATTTGCACGAAATAAGTTGACATCTTCAGAGAAGATGGGCATATATATCACAAAAGAGACGCGGTAATGCAAACCAAAACGGAACAAATCCGGCACCTGTTGGTAAAGGACGGATGGTTTCTTGCGCGCCACGGCTCCGGTCACGACATCTATCGACATCCAGGCATCCGGGGAATCATCACGCTCCCGAGACACAGAACAGTATCTCCCGGTGTTGCCCGCTCCATCGCAAGAAAAGCGGGTTGGCTGGAATAAACGACCTCGAAGGAGGACCCGCGCATGGCTCGCTATCCCGCGCTGATCGATGGCGAAGAAGGTGCCTATGGCGTTACGTTCCCCGATCTTCCCGGTATCGTCGCTATGGGAAACACCATTGACGCGGCGTTGATAAACGCCGAAGAAGCACTTCGCGATTATACGATCGAGGCCGAGAAAGACGGTGAGACAATGACGCCGCCAGGCGCTCTGGAGGGGGTGGTGGTCCCGAACGGGCAGGCCCTCGTGTCCATCCCCTTAATTCGTACCTCGGGCCGGAACGTACGCGCCCATATGACGCTCGACGAAGGCGTCGCAGCCTTCATCGACAGCGAGGCTCGACGTCGTGGCATGACCCGTAAGGCGTATGTAGAATGGATGGCCCGGCGTATCGCGGAGATGGGCGGATAACAACTGCCGACGTGGGACCTCGCCCGGACGATGGCAAAACGGCTCTCATTTCACGAAGAGCAGCCTGCGGGTCAGCACGCCGCTCGAATGAATCAGCCGATAGAAGTATACGCCGCTGGACACTTCACGACCCAGCATGTCCGTGCCGTCCCACTTCACCCGGTAAAGGCCTGCCGCGAGATTGTCCTGCACCAGAACGCGGACCTGCTGCCCCAGCGTATTGTAAATCGCCAGGGTCACGTGGCCGGGGCCGGCCTGGTCGCAGCCGATCCATTGTTGGGCCCTTTGCGAACGGGGGGCATCGATAAGCCCCAACCCGGTTCGACCCGCGGAGTCTCCGATATAGGGGCAGGTTAGACCATCAAGGCACGAAACGATAGACGACGGGCAACTGCGCTGGATCCGTGACGCTCGTGTCCGTGTGGTGGTAGATATTTATGCGTCCGGTGCCGCAGTCCCCGAATTCATCGGAGGAGAACGCGCCGATAAGACCCTCAAAGCCGGACGTTGCGTGGAGTTCCGTGCGCAGTGCGTTCCGGTTGACGATGAGCTTTCCACCATCCTGTATCGCCACGGACTCGATGGCGCTGAGCAGCAGCGTTGTGGCGTCGTAAGCGTGCGCCCAGTACGGCGTGCCGGGAAACCCGCCGTACGCGGCTTCATAGGCGGCCAGCACTTCATCCACGCTTTTTCCGGTTACGCCATTGACATTTGTTCCGAGATCCGCCTCCGGTCCGGCGGCGTAAACGCCTTCCGACTGCGGCAGGGCCAGGAACTCCGAACCGAGGAGGGCCGCGCCGGTGATGAGTGTGACGCCTTCCAGGCCGTCGAATTCCCGCGCCTGCCTGGCGAAGGGCGCGCCTGCCAAAAAGAACAGAGGGAAGAAGATGCCATCCGGTCCGGCCTCCGCGAATTCCGTGAGGACGGACGTCATATCACTTTGCCCTTTCTCAATCCCCGTGCTGACCGGTACTTCGCCGCCGACGGCGACGAACGCATCGCCAAACGCGCTGACGAGGGCCGTTGTGTACGGGTCGCCGTCGTGAAGCGCCACCATGCGCCTCAGGCCCAATTCATTGTACGCGAAATCGGCCACGGCCCGCGCCTGGTAGAGGTCGTTGATCGCAACCCTGAAATAGCCGGGATGATAGTCCGGACTTGCGTTGCCGGCCAGGTCGGACGTAAGTCTAGGCGACGTGTTGGACGGCGAGATCATTACGAGACCCGCTTCGCTGATCGCCGGCGAAGCCGCCACTGCCGCGCCCGAACAAGACGTACCGATAACGCCAAGCACCCGAGGATCCGCGACAATCTGCTCCGCGCCGGCGCGTCCGCCTTCCGGCCCGCACATGCCGTCGATCGGCTCGCCCAGTTCCACTTCGTGACCGTGGATCATTCCGTAGTCTTGAACTGCCAGTTCGACGGCGTTCCGCGACGGATCGCCAAGCCAGCCCTCTATCGCGTGCGTGAGCAGCGAACGGATGTGCACGGCCTCGCCCTCGCCAATCGTGACGACGCCTCGCGGGGATGAACCCGTCACGCGCGCACTTCCGCCAATGGGCAGGTCGAGCATTACATCGTAGCCGCCGTTAATGGGTATGCTCGACCACGAACCCACGACGCTTCCGTCCATCATTGCGCGCGCACGATAGTAACCGGTACCTTCAACTTCCACCCGCGCCCGGCCTTGCGCTTCGGTGGTGCCCGACCATTTGTAGTCGGCCGCCCGACCCGATACTGAAGGCGCGAACGCCACGGTGACGCCGCTTACCGGCGTCTCACCCTCCAGAACGCGGGCAAAGACCACGGCCTGCGACATATTCCCATTGACAGCCAATTTGCCCAGCGGCTGTCCAATTCGTTCGTCTGCCTCCGGAATCTGCGACGTCGTCACGCGATCGCCTCCGCAACCCCAGGTTACGGCAGCGACAAGCGCCAACACAAACAAACTGCGAATAACGGATAACACGGCAAAGCCCTCCCTTTTTGAATCTATCCACAAGACGACGTGGAAAAATGGGTCAATCGTTTCCGGAGCCTATCTGGAATTTTCTAAACGACACCCAAGGTGCGCATAAAACTGCGAAAACGCAAGACCATCATTCATTCGAAAATCTCGAATTTGCCATCTCGCACGATCAATACAATCGGATCGTAAACCGCGTCCCCGTCGGCGTTGAAAGAGAATTCGCCCAGAATCGCCCGCGCCCGATAATAACCGCCCGACCCTTCGCCAGCAATCTCCACACGCGCATGTCCGCGCGGGTCGGTAGTGGCCGACCACTCGAAATCTGCGGCCCGACCCGATACGGAAACTCGTAAACATACCGAATCCTTTAAATATCGGGGAATGCCAAAAAACGGGACGTCACAAACCAACGGCAGAGCAAGGGGCCCGGACACACCTTGTGCCAGACCCCAAAATGACAGGCAGTGAAAACTGCCTGTCATTTTGGATAAATACATCCGCCTGGCGGAGACTTCCGCAAAGCGATCACTCAAATATCTGGAATTCACCGTACCTGTCAATCAGTACAATCGATTCGTAAACCGCGTCCCCCTTGGCATCGAAAGAAAACGAGCCCAGAATCCCATCCGGATTCTGAGTGCCGGCCATCGTGTCATGGTCCGAACCGATAGGCGATGGTCAATTTCGAGGGATCGGTGATGCTCGTGTCCGTGTGATGGTATATGTTGATGCGTCCGGTGCCGCAGTCTCCGAATTCGTCGCAGGTGAGCGTACCGAGGAGGCCCTTGAAGTCGGACGTCGCGTGGAGTTCCGTACGCAGCGATTCGCGATCGACGGATACCTTCCCGCCATCTACGCTCGCGACAGACTCAATAGCGCTTAGCAGCAGCGTTGCGGCGTCGTAGGAATGCGCCCAGTAGACCGTGTTCGGAATCCCGCCGTACGCGGCTGCGTACGCGGCCAGCACCTCGTCGGCGCTCTTGCCGGTGGCCTCATTGACGTTTGAACCCTCCACGGGCTCCGGGCCGGCGAAGTAGATTCCTTCCGACTCCGGCAATGGGAGAAACTTCGTCAGGAGGAGGGCAGAACTCGTGATGAGTGTTGCGTTTTCCAGACCTTCGTGTTCCTTCGCCTGGTCCGCGAAAGGCGCGCCAGCGACAAAGAACAGAGGGAAGAAGATGCCGTCCGGCTCGGCCGCCGCGAATTCCGCGAGAACGGATGCCATGTCCGTCTGTTTCTTTTCTATTCGGGCACTGACTGCAACTTCACCGCCGAGAGCGCTGAACGCATGGCCGAAGGCGACGGTGAGACCCATGGTGTACGGGTCGCCGTCGTCTATGGTGGCGAAGCGACGGAGGCCCAATTCAGTGTATGCGAAGTTGGCCACGGCGTTCGCCTCGTAGAGGTCGTTGTTGCAGGTGCGGAAGTAGCCGGGGTGGTAGTTGGGACTCGCGTTGCCGGTGAGGTCGGACGTGAGCGCGGGCGAGGTGTTTGACGGCGAGATCATGACCAGCCCCGCCTCGCTCAGCAGGGGTGAGGCCGCCACAGCCGAGCCTGAACAGCTGGTGCCGATGGCGCCGATGACTCGCAGATCGTTAAGAATCTGCTCCGCCCCCATGCGTCCGCCCTCCGGGCCGCACATGGCGTCGATCGGCGCGCCAAGGTCCACTTCGCGACTGTGGATCATTCCGTAGTCTTGAACTGCCAGTTCAGCAGCGTTTCGCGGCGGATCACCGAGCCACCCCTCGACCGTATGCGTGAGCAACGAACGGATATGCACGGCCTCGCCTTCGCCAATCGTGACGACGCCGCGTACGGATGAACTCGCCACGCGCGCACTTTCGCCAATGGGCAAGTCGAGCATTACATCGTAGTCACCGTTAATGGGTATGCTCGACCACGACCCCAAGACGCTTCCGTCCATCATTGCGCGCGCCCGATAGTAACCGGTACCCTCAACTTCCACCCGCGCCAGGCCTTGCGCATCGGTTGTGCCCGACCATTTGAAATCGGCCGCCCGACCCGATACCGAACGCGCGAACGCCACGGTGACGCCGCTTAAGGGCGTCTCACCCTCCAGGACGCGGGCAACGACCACGGCCTGCGACATATTCCCATTGACAGCCAGTTTGCCCAGCGGCTGTCCTATCGTATCCTCCTCCGGTACCATCGACGTCGTTATGCGTTCGCTGCCGCATCCCCAGGTCAAGCCTGCGGAAAGCGCCAACAAGAACACGTTGCGAAAACTTCCAAACATAGCGAACCCTCCCAATGTTTCGGATTCCCAGCGAAAAAGAACCAGAAAGCCGTGAGCAACGCGCGCAAAAAACGCGCCCGTCTCAATTGGCCCCTGACTCGTGAACATATATATAATGAAGACTACGAACTAAACAACGAACCTCCCGGCTTCAGCGTTCGAATGAGCCGACCTGCTTATACTTAATATAGAATATAAGTCCATTTTGCATGTACACAAGGGCATATCTGGATTTCTTTTCCAAAAAAAAACGACAATGTCCCGGGTGAATTCAAGTGCGCATGCGATTCATCGCGTTCCATATCCGGGTATCGACCATTACCGCCTCGAAAATTCTCCCCGGCACCGGCATGTATACGTGCCATGAAGGTAATTTCCGGCCCCGCGACGGCTTATGAAGTACCGGGTAAAATGAAGCGGGTCTGGTGAGACCCTATAGGGTCTTCCTATATGGAAATTCAATCCAAAGCCTCTAAATAAGAGGACCAACTCGTTCCTGATGAACGGGCAGGGCACAATGTGGGAGCCCGGCGGAGTTCTCGGAGATCAAGACCGGGTTGCAACATGCAAACCCGGTACGGAGAAAAAGCCCATGTGGAAGAAAATCTGCAACTACATATTTCTTAATATATTATAGGAAGGATCGTAATAAGTCAATGGTGGAATTTTGCCCAAATGTCGTATTTTGCTACATATAGATTGGGCGACGACGTGAAACCGCCGCCACCCACAGTTGAATGGGGACCATATTTTCATCCTGAATTATAACTCGAACGGAATGGCAGGGCTTTGAGCCATCCAGCCGGCCGCACGGGGTCGACTACGTGTCGGTAACGCCACGATTAGCAGTCCGTCCCTCTCAGGCCAATATCGGATCGCGGTTGACTTCGTTTCGTGCTCATGTACGAATTGTCACAATGAAACGCCATTTGAAATCATCCACACTTGCGCTCGGTGTCGCCGGCCTGCTGTCCCTGGCGCTATTCATCTTCCCGTGGTCGCCATCCACGCAGCCCGGCGGCTTTTCCCTCGCCCTGGACCTGGATGATGCCGATGGCAACCAGGCCGTTTCCTCGCTCGACCTCTTACCCCATCAGCCTGTTTCCCTACAGATTTTCGCGAGGGATATTCAGAATGCCACCGGCATATCCATGCGCTTTGGATACGATACGACTCAGTTAATCCACGAGGGATTCGATCCCGGCGAGGTTCTGCCGAACGTCCATGCCATCGTACAACAGGATTCCACGTCCATCCGCATCGGGGTTTCGTCGTTGAGTGGATCGGCAACGGGAAACGCCGGCTGGGTTGGCACGGTACGTTTCCGCACCACCGGGTCGTTTTCAGACACGGAGATCTGGTTGGTGAGCGCGGAACTTTCCCTGGATGGACAGTCCGAGGTAATATCACCCGCTCTCGGGGTTGCGTTGCAGGTGGCCGCGCCCGCTTCCCCTGACTTCGACGGCAACGGGCTTGTGGGGTTTTCCGACTTTGTGGCCTTTGCAGGCGCCTTCGGGGCACAGCGGGGCGATGGGAAGTACGTGGAGGCGTACGATCTGAACAACGACGGCACGATCGCCTTCAACGATTTCGTGATCTTCGCCACGAGTTTTGGCGAAGCGGCCAACCGGGCGCCCGCGTTCACCGCCGCGTCTCCGGTCACGCGCTCTGTGGAAGAGAATACCTCGGCGGGCCAACCCATCGGCGATCCCCTCACCGCTACCGACGCCGATGACGACTCCCTCACGTACCACCTGCGCGGCGTGTATGCAGACCGTTTTTCCATCGGCGCCAGTACGGGTCAGCTTGTCACAAAGGAGGGGATCGCCTACGACCACGAAGCCAGGGACGCGTATTCCGTCACCGTGCGGGTTACCGACGGGCAGGGGGGCCGCGCCACCATTGTCCTTGGCATCGCCGTCACCGACGTGGACGAACCCCCTGGCGGGCCGCCTGCAGGCGTGGTGGTCGCGCCGCGCGACACCGCATTGACCGTGACCTGGAGTGCGGCGCCCGACGAGGCGGGCAAGCCCCCGGTGAGCGGGTATGAAGTGGCGCATCGGCCGGCGGATAGCGAGGAATGGCTGGAGGGACGCTTCCTTGGCAGCCGCGCGGACACCAGCGTCACGCTGACCGGCCTGGCCAACGAACAACCGTATCAGGTACGCGTGCGCACGCTCAACGACGAGGGCACAAGCGATTGGTCGGAACCCGTTGTCGGCGCGCCCACGGTGGGGCCGAGAGCGTTAGGCATCATCGGCGATCAGTCGCTGATCCTGGGCCGCGACCTGCGGGTGAACATAGCCAGCCTGTTCACCCGGCCGGCGCTCGGGACGTTGACGTACGGCGCGGCGTCGTCCAATGAAGCCATCGCCGCGGTCACTGTGTCGGACTCGATGGCGACGGTGCACGCCGTGGCCCTGGGGCGCGCGACCATCACCGCCACCGCCAGCGACGTGTACGGCAACACCGCGCAGACGACCTTCCCCGTTGTCGTGACCACGCCGCCACCGCCACCACCACCGCCCGGACCCGTCGGGCCCATTGGGCCATTCCGGCCGCCACCACCACCCCCGCCACCACCGCCGCCTGCCAACAATCGCACGCCGTCCTTCGACGACGGGGCCAACACGTCGCGCACCGTGCCCGAGAATACCCCGGCGCGACAGCCCATTCAGCATCCGGTGCGCGCCACCGATCCGGACGGACACCGGCTGACGTACAATCTCACCGGACCGGACTCCGCCAGCTTTGCCGTGGACGTGGGCAGCGGGCAGTTGCGCACCCTGTCGGGCATCACGTATGACTTTGAGGATAACGACCGTTATTCGGTTGAACTGGAAGCCGACGACCCCTACGGCGGCAACGCCACCATCGGTGTTGCCATCCACGTAGCAGACGTGGACGAACCGCCCGACGTCCCCGACAGGCCGCAGGTACAGCCGGCATCGTCCACCAGCCTGACGGTGACCTGGACAGCGCCGACCAACACCGGCCCCTTCATATTCGATTACGACGTACAATATCGGACGGGCAGCGGCAACTTCGATCCATGGCCGCACGACAACACCGGCACGACCACGACGATAACGAACCTGGAGGTGAACAAGCGCTACGAGGTACAGGTGCGGGCGCACAACGACGAAGGCGAGAGCCTCTGGTCCCCTTCGGGCTTCGGGACCACCAGCGCCAATCTGCCGCCGGTGTTCGACGAGGGAGGAAGCACCACGCGCAGCCTCGGCGAGAACACACCGTCGGATCGAAACATCGGCGGCCCCGTCACGGCAACCGATCCTGAGGGTAGCGAAGTGAGTTACCGCTTCGACAGCGGGGATACGGAGGGTTTTGCCATCGACCCAAACACCGGTCAACTGAAGACCAGGACGGGTGTCACCTACGATTTCGAAACAAAGGATCGTTATACGGTGAGGGTAGAGGCGCAGGACGAACAGGGAGGACGCTCAACCATCTCCGTGTCCATTGAAGTCACCGACGACGACAACGAACGGCCGGAGACGCCCGACAAGCCGACGGTCACCGCCTCCACGTTGAACAGCCTTTCCATTCGATGGACGGCGCCGGCAAACGCCGGGCCCAACATCAACGACTACGACGTGCAGTACAGTGAGGACGGCGGCGCCTTCACAGGCTGGCCGCACACGGGTCCAGGCACGACCACCACCATCACCGGGTTGAAGGCCAACACGCCCTACCAGGTTCAGGTGCTGGCGCGCAGCGACGAAGGCGAGAGCCTCTGGTCCGAGTCCGTTGACGTGAGAACTGTCGCCAACCGGGCGCCGACGTTCAACGAGGGCACGCGAACAACGCGCAGTCTTGACGAGAATACCACGGGCACACACGACGTCGGCAACCCGATAACCGCAAGGGATACCGACGGTGGGACATTGAGCTACGACCTTGAAGGCACGGATCAGGCCTCTTTCGATCTCGACGGCAACCAGCTTCAGACCCAATCGGGCGAGACCTACGACTTTGAGGAGAAGCCCGGCTACGACGTGACGGTTCGCGTCGAGGACGGACAGGGCGGCAGCAACACCATTGAGGTCACGATCAATCTGACGGACCAGCAGGAAAAACCCGGGATCCCGGACGCGCCCGGCGTCTCGGCGGCCTCGTCCACAAGCCTTACTGCGACCTGGGATGGGCCCGCAAACACCGGCCCCGACGTCAACGACTACGACGTGCAGTACCGGGAGGGCGACAGCGGCGGCTTCAGCTCGTGGACGCACAACGGCGCGGACCGCACCGCAACCATCACGGATCGGACGCCGGGCACGACCCACCAGGTGCAGGTACTCGCGCGCAGTCCCGAGGGCACAAGCGATTGGTCCGAATCGGGCACGGGAAGCACCAGCCCCAATCAGCTGCCGATATTCACCGATGGATCCGGCGCCACGCGTGAATTGGCCGAGAACACCACCGGCGTAAAGGACGTCGGCGATCCGGTGGGCGCCACGGACTCCGAGAAGACCACGCTGACCTACGCGCTTGAAGGCACCCACGCGGATACCTTTTCTATCGACGCGCGCAGCGGGCAGATCCGCACCAGGACGGGGAAGACCTACGACTACGAGGCCACGCCACGATTTTCCGTGGACGTAAGGGCAACCGACGGCCACGGCGGCGACAACAGCCTCCCCGTGTCCATCGACCTTACCGATCTGAACGAAGTTCCCGTATTTCCCGGCGAGGCGACGCTCGAGGCAGCGGAGAACCAGTCCTTCGCAGGAACGGTCACCGCCGAGGACCTGGATCGCGACGACGCCATCACGAATTACACCATTACCGGAGGCAGCGACCGGGACCTGCTGGAGATAAGTAGCGGAGGCGCGTTGACCTTCAAGGATGACCCCGACTTCGAGAGTCCCACCGACGCCGGAAGGAACAACGGCTACGTCGTCGAGGTCACCGTAACCGGTGGATCCGGAGGCCGCGCGCTGACCGCCGAGCAGCACTTTACCGTCACCGTCACGGACGAAAACGAACCGCCCCGTTTCACCAGTGTGGATACATTCGCGGTCAAGGAAAATGAGCTGCTGGCAGGCCGATTGGCCGCACAGGACGTGGACAGAGACGACGGGATCACGGGCTACGAGGTCAATGCCGGGCGTGACGGAGATCGGTTCGAGATCGAGAACACCAGGGAGTTGCACTTCAAGGATAAACCTGACTTCGAGCGGCCGGCGGATTCCGGAGGGAACAACGAATACATCGTTGTGGTCGAGGTGACGGGCGGCGCGGACACCCGGGAGCGAAATGCAACGCAGACCATAACCGTCACGGTGGAGGACGACGTCGAGCCGCCGGGCGAACCGGACCCGCCCACGGTGAGCGACGAGACCGAAAGCAGCCTGACGGTGAGTTGGGACGAACCGGACAACCCCGGTCCCGCCATTACGAACTATTTTGTGCAATACCGCGAGAGCGGCGCGTTCATCGACTCGCCGGACAGTGGACTGACCCGGACGCGCACGATCACCGGCCTGCGCTCGGGCCGAACCTACCAGATTCAGGTGCAGGCGAAGAACGATGAAGGCAAGGGACCGTGGTCCGGACGGGCGAACGGAACGACGCTCACCGCGCCCACCGTTTCAAGCGCCGCGTTCACCTCCACACCGGCCTCAGGACAGAACGGCGCCTACAAGAAGGACGACGTCATCGACGTGACCGCGACTTTCAACGAAGCGGTGACCGTCACCGGCGCGCCCCAGATCGACCTGACGATCGGTTCCACCCTGCGCAAGGCCGACTATAAAAGCGGCTCGACCACAACCCAGCTTCTCTTCCAATATGCGGTGGCGGACACCGACGAGGACAAGGATGGCGCGACCATCAACGAAAACGGCCTGAAGCTGAACAACGGCCGCATCTACATCCTCGTGAACAGCACCACCGTCAACGCCGACCTGGCGCACGCGGCGCGCGCCAACCGGTCCAGCCACAAGGTGGATGGCGTCCCACCGGGGCTCACCGACACGGAGGTGAAAAGCGACGAGTTGGTGCTTACTTTCGGCGAGAGCCTCGACCGCGATCCCAGGCCGGCAACGGGCGACTTTTCGGTGACGGCGGACGACTCGACACTTGGCGTCACGGCAGTTACGATGCGCACCAGCGACGTGGCGCTCACCATCGACCCGGCCGTAACCCCCGGACAGACGGTCTCGCTGGCCTACACGCCGGGGACCAACCCGATCCGGGACCAGGCGCAGAACCCCGCCATCGCGCTCACAAACCTGACGGTTAGAAACAACACTCAGGACCAGACCTTGAACGTCTGCGTCCGCACCCGGCAGGTGCGCGACGCGATTACGGATGCGGCAGGGGTAAGCACGTGCGGCGAGGTAACCGGGGACCATTTGTCGGCAATCACCCGGCTCTCGCTGAGCGAGAAGAACATCTCAACGCTGAAGGCCAATGACTTTGCAGGGCTGACGGCTCTGGAGACACTCTTTTTGAGAGACAACCAGATCAGCAGTCTGCCGCAGGACCTCTTCTCCGCGCTGTCAGCGCTGGAAACGCTTTCCCTCCGTGACAACGATTTCGCAAGCCTCAACGCGAGTCTCTTTTCGAGTCTGTCAGACCTGAGAATCCTTTTGCTGGACGGCAACCAACTCGACAGCCTGCATACAGATCTGTTCTCCGAACTCTCGGCGCTGGAAGCCCTCGATCTGAATGGCAACGGACTCAGCAGTCTGCCGCAGAGTGTCTTCTCCAACCTTTCGGCGCTGAGAATCCTCGATCTGGACGGTAATAAACTCAGCAGCCTTGATGCGAGTGTCTTCTCCAGCCTCTCGGCGCTGGAAGGCCTCGATCTGGACGGCAACGAGCTCAGCAGTCTGGATGCGAGTGTCTTCTCCAACCTTTCGGCGCTGAGAATCCTCGACCTGAACGGCAACAAACTCAGCAGCCTGAATACAAATATCTTCTCCAGCCTCTCGGCGCTGGAAAGCCTCGACCTGGACGGCAACGGACTCAGCAGCCTGGATGCGAGTACCTTCTCCAACCTCTCGGCGCTGCAAGCGCTCGACCTGAGCAAGAACCAACTCAGCAGCCTGCCTCAGAACATCTTTTCCGGTCTGTCATCGCTGCAGGCGCTCTATCTCAACGAACAGGAATCCGGTCACGAACTCGGCAGCCTGGACGCTGATATATTCTCCGGCCTCACCGCGTTGACAACACTCCGGCTGGAACAAAACGATATCGGCAGCCTGGACGCGGGACTCTTCACCGGGTTGACCGACATGGAAACGCTCAGGCTGGACAATAACAGCCTCAGCAGCCTGCCAGATGGAATCTTCTCCGGGCTTACTTCGCTGACTACGCTCAACCTTGAGGGCAACACGGTCGACCCCCTTCCCATTAACGTGTCCCTGGAACGGGTCGCGTTGGGTCAATTCAGGGCCAAAGCGAACACCGGCGCGCCCTTTGACATGGTTTTGGCCCTGCTGGTGACCAACGGCTCCATCGACGGCGGCGGGAGCAGCATCGAAATCCCCCAGGGTGACGCGCAAAGCAGCACATATACGGTAACCCGCACGACCGGCATGTCCGCGGCGGTTACAGTCGACATAGGCACGTTTCCCGACCTTCCCGGAACCGACAACGGCTACGCGCTGGTCAAGTCCGACGACCTGCCGCTCGAAGTCATCCCGGGGCTGCCGGATGTGAATATATACCCGACGGCGCTATCCGTGGCCGTGGGCGACAGCAATACCTACACAATGGCCCTTAACTCCATGCCGACGATGGATGTCACGGTCACGGTGGACGTGCCGTCGGGTTCCGACGTTTCGGTGAACCCGATGGAACGCATGTTTGCTGCCGACACCTATGACATGTCGCAGACCGTGACGGTGATCGCAGATACTGCCGCAGTGGCAGATGCCATGGTCACGTTGAGCCACATGGTCAGCGGTGGCGACTATCAGAACGTCTCGGCAGACGACGTCGCCGTGACGATCATCGGCGCTACCACTGGCAACCAGTTGCCAACCTTCGTCAGCGACAGCAGGTACGACGTCAAGGAAAACGAAACCTCGGTGGCCACGGTCGCAGCCACGGACGGGGACGCGAGAGACTACGTCACCGGCTACGAGATTACCGGCGGCGCCCAGCAGGCGCAGTTCGAAATCACCGGCGATGGTGTATTGACCTTCGTGACCGCCCCCGACTTTGAGCGTCCCGCCGTGAGCAGCAATTCGTATGTCGTCACGGTCACAGCCACGAGCGGAATCGAAGACAGAGAGCGGACCGCCCGACAGACGATCGTTGTCTCCGTAACGGACGATGACGAACCGCCGGGGCAGCCGCCCGCGCCCATATTGGATCTCTCATACGCGTCTTACCGCACGATCGGGGTGAGCCCCGGCCGGAGACCGCCCGCGAACACCGGCCCGGAAATCACCGCCTGGGATATCCAGTATCGTATCAGGAATACCGGCGATTTCAAAATCCACGATCCGGATCCGGAGCCGGACTGGACGCAACCGGACTGGGAAACGGCAATCACGCGTCTGGACAGGGGCGCGACCTACGAGGTACAGGTGCGTGCGAAGAACGACGAAGGGGAGAGCGAGTGGTCTCCGTCGGCCGAAGCGCCGATTCCCAATCAGTCCCCGGTCGCGGACGGCTCCTTCGACGACCTGACGCTTCCGGTGGGAGGCGCCGTTGAGATCGTGTCCGCGGACGACGTGTTCGACGATCCCGACGATATCAGGTTGACGTATACGGCGGCGTCCAGCAACACGGCTGCGGCGTCGGTGAAGGTGATCGATACCGAAGGCCTGGTCGATCCCCTGTCGTCGGGCGGTGCGACGATTACGGTTACGGCGACCGATCCGTGGGGCGCAACCGTGTCGGAGTCGTTCAGCGTTATTGTCCGGACACCGACCCTGTCCGCGCCCACCCTGAGCATCAGCGGCAACCTGTTCACACTTGAATTCACGAACGACTTCGCCGCCAACGAAACCAGGGCCTACGAGGTCAGAATCCGGCAGAAGGAGCCGATCGGCAATTGGGCCAGGGGGTGTTTCACGATAACCAACGACGAGAATACCGCCAGGTCCGTTACGGTAACGGTTCAGGACCTGGTTTCCGATTTCTTCGTGCCCGGCAACACCTACGAGGCGGACTACGGATACCTCGGGACGGCCTGCGGCGGCAGCCTGGCGGACGTACGCTCCGCGGCTGCCGAGGCGTCCGTTCCCGGAACCCCCGCCTTCAATATCGACCTCATCTACGCCGGCGGCACACCGGCCCGGAGGGTTCAGCTGGCTCTTGACAATGCCGTGGCGCGTTGGGAGCGGATCATCGCCCAGGACATCCCCAACCACCGTCTGTCGGCCAACCGCCGCAATTTGCTGGAGAGGCTTTTTCCGGGAACCACCTCCCCCGAGGTTGTGGATGACCTGGTGGTCTACGTGGAAGTCGTTGAAATCGACGGACAAAGCGGCACGCTCGGACAGGCGGGGCGTCTCGTTTGGCGCGTCCCGTCCTCCCTCCCGATCGCAGCCTTCATCGAACTCGACCGGGACGACCTGAGGACCATGTCTGACAATAAGTTGACACCTCTCGTTCTGCACGAGATAGGCCACACGTTGGGATTCGGTCTCGCACCGTGGACGGATCACAACCTTTTGAAGAACCCCTCTCTCGATCAGAACGACGACCCCATTGTTCCCGCCCCGGATACGCATTTCTCGGGTGCGAACGCGATTGCCGCGTTCAACGCCGCGGGCGGGTCCGGCTATACGGGCGCGAAAGTGCCCGTGGAAAACACGTGGGGCGGATCGGGCAGCCAGGACAGCCACTGGCGGGAATCCGTAATGCAGAGCGAACTGATGACGCCCAGGGTGGGCGAAGCCGTTACGCATCCCCTCAGCGCCATCACGATCCAGTCCCTGGCCGACATCGGATACACCGTGGATGCCACGCAGGCCGACGCCTACACCCTGCCAACGACGTCCAAAATTGCGATGGGATCCGAGGAGTTGATTCTGCTCAACTGTGTTATCACGCACCCCGAGGCCGGACCCGATAGGCCCGAGCCCATCGTCCTGAATCTGCGCAGAATCCTGGAGAGCGAATGAATAGGCTGAATATGAGCGTCGTAGTACCAATGGCCTTCCTGGCGATGTATACCTTATGCTCGCCTTCCGAGCGGCCGCGGAAAGAAGCACATCCCGGACCGCCGCCGCAAACACGTGTCTGCGAACCCCCGTCCGGTCGCCTCAATGTCCGGGCGACATTGGCCGGCCGGGAAGGGCACTATGACCTTGCGCTTGTGCAGGTGGTAAACGGCGTCGACACGCGACGCGCACGGGGCGCGCTCATCCTGCGCAGGCAGCCGCCGGGGCTGGATTCGCTGGGAGAGGCCGCCACCCCTCTGTACGGATATATTGACATCGACCTGCGTGCGGTGGGCGCGCACCGGGTCGGTGATCCCGGCAGCACGGATCCGGAGGCCCCTGGCGTGCTCGTTCTTGAAAGCCTCCACGACGGCAAGCGCCGCATTCTGGTCCGCCTCGGCGCGGACGCCAATCGGCGGGATTCAATGCTCTTCGACGGGGCCTTTACCGTGCTAGAAGTACATGCGATCTACAGAGGCGGTTTCGCCGGGAGTTGGCGCAGCGGCCTGCGATCATTGCGCACCGGCGGCTACTTCTGCGCATGGCGCATGGATAAAAAAACCGGGACGCGTGGCACGCCCCGTCCTGACTGAATATCGATTGTCTGCGCCGACGGATCGTAGTCACGGAAGTTCCCGTTAGCGATTCCCAAAATGCATTGCTTCGTCTTATACGCCAAGGATCCCTCTTGCGGCCTGTCGTGCGTCATCGAGTGTTTCGACAATGCGATGCTTCGGAACATGCTGCAGGATGCCGAGTGTATTTAGCGTTCTCGCCGTCAGACCGGACAGTCCCATCACGATACATTCGGTCTGTTCGCTTTCGGCGAGATCCATGAGTTGCCCTATTACCATGGCCGCGCTGTCATCGAGATAGGTGGCTTCGGAGAAATCGATGATGACAACCTCGTGATCCTTAATGTCCGCGCCGATCACGCCGACCAGCTTGTGGGAGGATGCGACGGTGAGGCTTCCCCTGAGCGCTACAAGTCCCACGCGAGCCGAGTACGGACTGAGTGCGGCCACATCCAGGTCCTCCTCCTCGGAAAAGAACGTCCGGTCCAGCAGCGGCACGGAGACCACGCTGTCGAGTTCCAGGCGTTCCAGTTGCCGTGCGTGCACCATTCCCGCGGCAATCAGGCCGATCGCTACGGCGGTCACGAGATCGACAAACACCGTAAGACCCAGGGTAATCATCATCACCAGAAGGTGTTCCCGGCGCAGCCGGTGAACGCGCGTGAGAAGACGCCAGTCGACGATTTCCCAGCCGACCTTCATCAGAATACCGGCAAGCCGATCGGTATGTGGCCGATTACCGGGACGTCGCTCAGCCACAGTACGCCGAGCAACGTCCCGGCGATCAGTGCCAGGAGGGGGCCCGGCAGGTATCTGCTCCAACTGCGCGGCCAGATCGCACCGACAGCGAGAGCAACGGCAGCGATAGCCAGCGCGTTGTAATTGACATTGTCAACCGCATCGGACACCGCGCGGATCGTTCCGACGACACCGCCCGGCGCCGGGGCTGTCCCCAGGAACGGAAGAATGTGAATCACCATGATGATGATGCCGATCCCGGACATGAATCCGGAGATGACCACATGGGGCGTATAGGCCACGAAGCGGCCGATCCTCGACATGCCCAGCAACACCTGCAGTAAACCGGCCATAACAACCACGGTGAGCGCTTCGGTCAGGTTGGTGGTGTAGCTGGAGACAATGACCACGAGGGCGACGGTCATCGGCGCAGTGGGGCCCGATATCTGGGTCCGCGTGCCGCCGAACACAGCAGCGAAAAGGCCCACCGCGATCGCGCCGTACATCCCGGCTGCCGCGCCCATGCCCGACGCGACCCCCAGGGCCAGCGCGACCGGCAGCGCCACCACGGTTGCCGTGATGCCTCCAAAGACGTCGCCACGGAGCGCGCGGTTATCATAATTCGATGGGATCATATCCTTAAAAAACAAATAGATGCCTCCGATTCTCAGTGGCGTTGGGACACATAAAGGAACTGACGAGCGGTGCAGGTGAATTCCGGGACGCGAGGCCCCTCCCGGTTTTCATCCAACCGGTTCATGTCTATGCTCACCCATGGCGGGGTGCAATGACTTCGCGCCGCTTTCCTGTTGCCGCAAAACGGCAGCCGGGCTTGACAGAAGCCGAACATACCGTATCATAATATTAGATTCCAACACGAAAGGAAAGTGCAATGCTGAGATTCGCCGAAGAACTCATGCTCCTCCTTCTCGACGACGAAAACGGGAGATTCGCCCGCGTGCCGGAGCAGTCCCTGCGCTATGCGCTTGCCGGCGGGGTGCTGATGGAGAACCGTATCGACACCGATCCGAAGCAGCTTGTCCTCGTGGATTCGACACCCGTTCAGGACAACCTTCTCGATCCGACGCTTGCCGACATATCGCGGGCAACCGAAACGCACGACGCGCGTTTCTGGGTGGAACGCACCGCCATTCGCAGCGCCGCGGGCATTCGCGAAGGATCGCTCGACCGGCTGGTAGAGCGAGGCGTCCTTGAACGTCGGGACGACCGGTTCATGTGGGTTTTCCGGACGAGGCGCTATCCCGTCATCGACGACCAGGCTGAACGGGAGGTCAAGCTCAGGATTATGGAAATCCTGTTCAGCGATGAGATACCCGACCCGCGCGACGTGGTGATCATCAGTCTGGCGCACGCCTGTAACCTGTTCAACCAGATCCTGTCTTCCCGCGAACTCGCGCGCGTTGCCCCGCGAATTAACCAGGTGCGGCGGCTCGACCTGATCGGCCAGGCTACGTTCCGGGCAATCACGGAAATCGAACTTTCGCTCGCCCTGGCCGTCCAGATGAGGCCTTACTAGGGTTGTCGAATCGCGCCGGCTTCACACGTTGATCCTCGGCCGGCGATTGACAAAATGCCTGTCCCTGCCAGGCGTTCAACTACGACGTACCCTCGACCCGCACCGTGATAATGTCCATATCGTGATACTTCTGGTGGCGCACCGACGAAGCGTAATGGCGCAACAGGCGAAACGAGATTTCGTGTTCGTCCATTAACTCGGGCTGTTCACTCAGATACGCCAGCCTGTCCTCGAGGTTTTCTCCCGCCGGAGCGGCCAGAAACTCCAGTTCTGTCGTCCCTTCCATAAGCCGTGCGGTGAGGACCAGTAGCCGTCCGCCCTCCGGCGCACTCTCCTGCGCCTGTTGTATCAGAATCGCCAGGGTCTCTTCCCCCGCGGCGCACAGCCGCCCGGTTTCCGGGTCGTTCCAGCCGTTACCTGCCGCAAACTTGCGGAGGAACTCGTCGATCCCGAGCAGCGAGGCGGTAGCCAACTCGACCTCCAGACGCTTCCGCCGTCGGGCCGTCAGTACCATGAACGCGGTCAGAAGGATTGCTGCAAGACCGCCTGCGGTCATCCCGTTGCCGAGCAACATGCCCCACGTCCCGCCAAGCAAGTCGGGGAAGATCACCTGACTCTGAAAACCCACACCCAGCCAGAATGACAGCCCCACCACTGTGGCCTTCCGGTGATCGATGCCATCCTCCACAATCAGCTTCATCCCCTGCACAAACAACAGACCGATCAAGACGGTAACATAGGCCGCGCCCACAGGATTGGGAATGGCAATCACGAGGGCCGTTACCTTGGGGGACAGGGCCAGCAATACAAATAGGATCCCGATATATACCCCGACGCGGCGCGCCGCGACCCCGGTGAGTTCGGCAAGCGATATGCTGGTGGAATAGGTCGTATTGGGGGGCGTCCCGAAAAGACCGGAAAGGAGGTTGCCCATCCCGTCGGCGTTGAGGGCGCCCTGCACCAGGCGGAAGTCGGTTGCCCGCGGCCGGCGGCGCGAGACCCGTTGAATGGCAACACCATCGCCAACGGTCTCGATCGCCCCGACGATCGTAACCACCACAAATGCCGGCAGCAACGCCCAGAACTCAGCGCTGAAAGTGAGATCCAATCCCGGCCAGCCGTAATTGGGAAGACCGATCCAGGAAGCCTCCAAAACGGGACGAATGTCGTACAGCCCGAAGGCCGCGGACACCGCGCAACCCACCACAATCCCGATCAGCGGCGCCCACAGCCGCCAGGCTGCAGGAGCGCGTAACGCCAGCACGACAAGGGTAACAAACGTCGCGCCGGCCGCGGCCGGCGGCGCGGCCACAGGCGTTCCCTCCGGCACATCCGTCAACAATCCGAAAACAATCGGCATCACGGTAACGGCGATCAGCATAATCACCGTTCCGGAAACGACCGGCGTGATAATCCTGCGCAGAAGTGAAAGCCGCGCGGCCAGCGCGAACTGAAACAGCGAGGAAACAACGATCAGGCTCGCCATCAGGGCCGGCCCACCCTTCACCAGGGCCGTGATGCACACCGCGATGAAGGCGCCCGAGGTGCCCATGATGAGTACGTGCCCGGCCCCTATACGTCCAACCCTGGCCGCTTGCAGAACCGTACTCACACCACTGACCACCAGTGCCGCGAAGGCGATCCAGTTCAGATAGCTTTCCGGTTGATGGGCCGCCCGGCCAATAATCACCGCGCTGAGCACCACCGGCGCCAGGACCACAACGGCGGCCTGAAAGCCGACCGCAGCGGCGACTGAGTGGGGGGGCCGCTCGTCCGGCTCGTACCGGATGGTTTCGTTTGTACGGGTTTTTTCCGAAGGCATTTATCTCTCCCGGTCGATCCGCGTAACAACCCGACTACAGGCGCCAGACCAACAGCAATATCTGGTCCGGGTGATACGCACGAAAGGTCGTTGGCATCGATAGCTCCCTCCGTTGACACAACGCACAACCACTTTACTGCTTGACATTTCTGAACGACACGACCCATTATACCTACCATTACCTGTCCATTGAAATGAATTTTCCTGCGGCGCAGACTCCTAGAGAACGCAAAAACATGACAGTTATCAAACCTACCATCTTGATGTGTATAGTGTGTATTTTGATGATTGCATGTTCAGAGCCGGAGGATTCGCAATCCCGATTGGATAAGGTTGCGTGGGGGTACAATGCCGAGAACGGACCGGACCTCTGGGGCCGGCTGAGCCGGAAATATGCGCTTTGCGCCGAAGGGTCGGGCCAATCCCCCATTGACCTCCGGAACCCGACGCCGGCAAGACTTCCTGCCATCGTCTTCAACTACCGGCCAACCGCCCTGAATATCCGCAATAACGGCCACACCATAGAAATGGCATTCACCGGGGAGAACCGGATCGAGGTTGCGGGTAACAAATACAACCTGCTACAGTGCCATTTCCATGCGCCGTCCGAACATACGATGGACGGCAAGTCATTTGACATGGAGATGCACCTCGTTCACCGAAACGAGGAAGGCGCGTTGCGCGTAATTGGTGTGTTGATCGAGCGGGGAAGCCACCACATCGCATTCAATCTTGTATCGGAGCGTTTACCGCACGTGCCGGGCGAAATGAAACACATCGAAGGTGTCTCCGTTAACCCCGGCGATTGGCTTCCGCGGGACGGGCGCGCCTATCGATATGAGGGTTCCCTGACGACCCCACCCTGCTCTGAGGGGGTCAGGTGGTTCGTGCTGGCATCGCCCGTTGAAATCTCAGAGGCGCAGATTGCCGCATTCGAAGCAATTGTTCACAAAAATAACCGGCCGGTCCAGGCGCCGAACGGCCGCGAGATTCTTGTTGCTAACGGAGAGGAAAAATAACGCGGGAAATTGGGAGGCTGAAGATTCACAGGGAGAAATTCTGCAGCTCTAATTTCAAGTCTTTGAGTCTCGGACCGTATAGATTCAACCTGAGTGAAATCGATCCTTCCACACGACGGCTGTGTCGTCCGCTTTGATAAGACCCTTTGCATCAACGACGTGTCGTCGTACTGCAATACGACGTCGCCCAGGGTGCGCCTTCAAGTCTTACCCGTCACTGGAATCCCGTACCGGTGTAACGTGCTCGCCAGCGTGGGACGCCCCAGGCGAATTCTGCCATCGTTCAGCAGATAGGAGAACAGATACCCGGCGCCAAGCATGAGGATCCCGATGAGGAAACAATACATGACCGCTCTGTCGGGGTATACATCCTTGAGATACCCGACGTACAGGGGACCGGAGATCCCGGCGGCGGCCCAGGCCGTCAGGACGGCGCCATATATTGTGGACATCTTTTGGGTGCCGAAAACGTCAAGAACGAACGGCGGCATGGTTGCAAATCCACCGCCGAAGCAGAGCAGGACGTAGCAGACCAGCGCCGAGAAAATCCATGGATTGGTCTCCGTCATCAGAATGCCGAAGACGACCATCTGGCTGGCAAGAAGAACCCTGAAAATGGTGACCCGGCCGAACCGGTCCGAAAGCAATCCCCAGAACAGACGCCCCAATCCGTTGCAGATCGAACTCGCGGCAATGAGCGTGGCGCCGTATTCCGCGAGTGTGGTCGGCTCGATCGAGGTGTCGGCCAGGCCCCAGATCTCCTGAAGGATTTCCGATTGGAAGCTGATCACGGAGATCCCCGCGGCAATATTAAAGAAAAAGACAATCCACATGATGATGAACTGGGTGGTGCGAAGGTACGTGCCGGCGGATTCCGGTTCCCCGTATTCCAGCGCCTCATCGGCTATGCGGCCTGCGGGGGAAGCGGACGCAGGCGGATCGCTCAGGGCAAGGCTGCACGGAATCAGAATGCAGCCGAATATGACGCCAAGCCAGATGAAGACAAGCGGCAGGGTGCCGGCCGTACTCACAATCAAGAATGGCGCCAGACCCTTGCTCAGGAGAAAGGCGCCGACGCCGAAGCCCATGACCACGATTCCGGTGGCCAGGCCCTTACGGTCGGGGAACCACTTCGCCACGGTCGCGACCGGCGTCACGTATCCCAGCCCGATTCCCGCGCCGCCGATCACGCCGTAACCCAGATAAAACAGCGGAATGGAATCCAGGTGAAGCGCGGCGCCGGAGATGACGTACCCGCATGAAAACAGGATGCTGCCAGTCACCGCAAGAAACCTCGGTCCCAACCTGGAGAGCATGTTTCCCGCCCAGGCCGCCGATACCCCCAGTGTAAAGATAGCGATGCTGAAAGCCCACGCCGTTTCGGTATGCGTCCAACCCCCCTGGTGCACGAGTATCGTCTGGAAAAAGCTCCAGGCGTAAACCGTGCCGAAGCATACCTGCAGAACGGTGCAGAAGACCGCAATAGCACTTCGTGGAATGTGCAACGCCGATCCTCCCTCTACCCGGTCTTATCCGCCACCGGGCCGGATCCCCCCGAACCGGACGATTTTTCAGAGACGTGCCTGAAGAGACGAGCCAGATCTCCTACTTCATCATCACGCTCCAGAAGTTCTTCGCTCGAGGGCTTTTCCTCGCTTCGATCGTCAGCCAGTTGCACGGCGTAGGCAAGAAGCCCTCCGAGAGGCTTTGCCGCAAGGTTGACCAGCCAGATCGAAGCCAGGACGCCGACAACGAGAAAAATGCTGATCAGGATGACCTGCTGTCCGATGGCGCGCTGAATCTTGAGCGCAACAATGTCCAGGTCCATACCCACGTGCACCGTGCCGGCCACCCCAGCCAGGATCGGACTGCCGACTTCCAGGAAATCGCCCAGGCCCGGGATGCTTCGTTCAACCGGTTCGGTGCTGGACGGATCGCTCGCGAGGATTTCTTCGGGGATGCCCGGCACAAAGGTATGCGCCAGGTACTCGCCCTTCTCGTTGGTAATATAGATGTAACGGATGCCCTGAATCTCGACGAACTGATCGATCAGCGACTGCAGTGTCGCAAGATTCCTGTTCAGAAGGATGTCCACGCTGGCGTTGGCGATGGTCTTCGCAATGTCTTTGCTGTTGGTCGCGTACTCCGCCGACAACTGGGTGTCTACCGTGTAGATGCACAGGATAGACGTCGACAGCACGATCATCCCGAAGAGCGCGAAGATGCCGAACCGGGTCTTCTGAAAGAGCTTTTGTATCTTCATTTTACGAAAGCCAGCTTTCCCAGTCGCTCAGGGTGACAAAACGGCCGTCCTGTACGACGGTATAGTAGACTGTCTGGAGTCCCTGTCGACGGTCCGGACCGAAAGAGACCTTTTCGCCGATACCAAGGTCGAAATCCCGTACCGAGAAGACCGCTTCCTCAAGCCCGGCCCTGTTCGGATTCTCTCCCAGACGCCCGAGAATCTCGGTCATCAGTTTGGCGTCGAGAAAGCCCTCCAGGCTTACGAAGCTATGCGCGAACGGGCTGTAGGGCTCCTTGACAAGCTCCTCCGGCACTGCGGGGTTGTAGCGCGCCATCAACTCGCGATATTCCCTGACCGCCGGTATGGAAGTGTCTTCATAGCTGGGCACGACCTGAGAGTTGACAAGATACCGGGTGTATGTCTCAGGGTCGTCCCGGCCCTCGCTCAGCAGTTGGAGAAGATTCTCGCTTCCGACGAAGGAGAGATTGGCTATGGGAACCTTAAGCCCAAGGTCGATAGCGTCGCGGGCGAAGGCGGCGCAGGCGGCGTATGATCCAATGCAGATGACGGCGTCCGGAGAAGCGCCCTGCAGGATTTCAACCTGACTCCTCATGCTTCCGGTGAACCTCTGGCCGCGGTGGTAGGTCGCCTCGCCGGCAAGTTGCTCGCCGTGCGCATCCAGTGCGGCCCTCACTCCAGCCCATCCGCTACGGCCGTAGGCGTCGGCCTGATAGAACACGGCAATCCGCTTTCTGCCTGTCCCGATGAAATTATCCACGAGGCCGGCGGTCTCCTGGCGATAGGACGCCCGAAGGTTGAATGCGAAATCCCCGTACGGCGGCTCCCTCTGCGGCTGGGCGCCGGTAAACGGGAAAAACAGATAGACCCGCTCGTCCTGGAACTTCTTCAACAGGGGAAGCGCGCGAGTCACGGTTGGCGTACCAACGTACCCGAAGAGCAGGAACACGCGATCTTCCAGCATGAGTTTCATGGTGTTCTTGACGCACGGATCCGGCTGGTAACCGTCGTCGTAAAGCCTGAAGACAACCTGACGGCCGCCAATGCCTCCATTATCATTGACGTGGCTGAAGTAGGACTTCGCTCCCCGATAGAGTTCGCTGCCCAGCCCTCGCGACGGTCCGGAAAACGCGGCCGACATGCCCAGGACGATTTCGCCGCTGGCCACGCCTTCCGAGCCTTCGCCACTGCTCGGATTGTCTGCTGAAACCCTGTCTGATCCTCCTGTTTCGGCTCCGACGTTCCTCCAACTTCCCCAGGTTATCGCCAGAAGCCCGATAAGGCCTCGGCCGAGCAGCGACCTGCGCGTCAGGACCCGTGCCGGTCCTTTCTGCAAGGGGTCTCCGTCGGCACAATTAAGAATGTTCATTCCGTTCCTCGCCAGCTGAAATACGATCTTGCTTGAATCCCCGCGGCTTCCGCGTCAATTCGAACGCGGGCCGATAGATCCTTAAAAATTATAGGTAAAATGGATGTCCAGCCGGTTGGCGATCCCGTCGTTCGGCCCCTTGTAGGTGGTTTTCCAATAAAGGTATTCAACCGCCACCTGGAATGGCTTCCACGGCCGGTAACGGCCCACCGCGTAGTAAGCACCGTTTCTGGTGCGCCCACCATCGGGCACTGCCTCCTTATCCGGCTGCTCCATCGTCGCCCCGGCGTACAGCTTCCATTGGGCATTGGGAATGACAACGATCTGGGCCCAACCCCCGGTGGACGCGATCTCCTCGCCAGTCGAAGTGTTGACCCCCTGGCCGATGCCGCCGCGAATATCGGTAAGATTCCTGCCTGTCCAGGCCTCGCCCTGAATAGCAAGTTGATCGGTCAGGGAGACCGATGCGTCAACGCCCACCGCGACCGAGGTAAAACGGGTCTTGTTGTCTCCGCCTACCGGGGAGCCTGTCGCCTCCGTACCCCAATGGGCCCAGGCGCCGGCCTTGAATTTTGGTTGCTCCAGCCCCAACCGCCCCTGCAGAAAGGGCCGCGCGGCATCCCAACCGTCCAGAATGCCATTCTTGTCCAGGTCTTTCTTGTCCACCGCCCCTGTCTGGCCTGCCGCCACCGCAAGGGAAACGCCGCCTTCCGGTTTGAACGTGAGCCGCACCTGGGGATGCCGGTCGCCCAGGTTGCCCGCGTGCCACATCAGGCCATCATTATTGGCGATCGGAAAGATCGGCGAAATCACGTCCCAGGCCTGGCCGGCGAGTAAGTGCCAATCCCCCCTTTGCAGATTGAAATAGGCCTGCCGGAGGCGCAGAATCTGGCGCGATTCGCTGCCGCCGTTCTGGAAATCCACCTCGACGAGGCCACTTATGGTGGAAACTTCGTCCAATTTCACAGGCTTGAACCTGACCCCCAGGCGGGTGAGACGCGGGTACATGGTCAAATTGCCATCGTCTTCGGCGTCAGGCGGCTCCGGCTTTACCCAGAAACCGAACTGGTGACTTTGCATCCTGGAATCGTCGATAACGGCGTCGAAACGGACGAATCCGTAGATCGTGAATTCTCCGGCAAGAGCCTGATCCACAACACCCAGCAGGCAGCCCAGTACAGCTGCGGCAACTACCTTCTTCAAGTATCGCTCCTTAACAAATAACGTTCCTGTGCTGAGACGGACCTTATGCGCTCCGAGCGTCGAATTCCTCCTGGCGAGAAGGGAGAGGAATGGTCGGACGCCAGCAACGAAATGCCGGCATTACCTGAAATTCCTTTCGACTCCTGCCCAAAGGGTCTATTCTTCTGTGGCCTCTTCCGCCCCGTCGTCGTCTTGAACGGGGGTTCGTTCAACGTATGATCGGCCCTTTTTGACGGCCTTATCGACACTGCGGCGAACGGATTCGCGGGATTCGACGCCGCTCCGGGGCGCCAGCAAAACGCCGGCTGTCAGTCCAAGGACGATGCCTGCCAACACGCCGGCGCCGAATACACTAAGACAAAGTCCTGCAGTATCTGCATTGCGATCCATGGAAGCCTCCTCGTCGGTTCATGGTGAATATTGATTCACGGTGAGTGATCGTGGCTATCGTACAGCCCGGAAATATCAGACCGGACGCCAGTGGCGAGACCCGGTCGTTTTTAACTCATGATTTTCAGGGGGCCAATGACGAATGAATACCTGGGAATTCGCGGCGGTGTCGTGTGTTCGCATTCCTCCCAAGGCGAGATTTGCAAACAAAAACGGGCACTTGTGGCAGATCCCCACAAAATCGCCTTTGGGTCGGAATCTCCCAAGAACCCCTAATTTATAATGCAAAGCATCAGTTTAGTCAATGCATTTGGCTAAATTTGCTGCGAAAAGGCACGGGTAGTTCAAGATAACGAAGAAGAAATGCCCGCAGGTCTCATTGATGTTACCATTTCTGCAGAAATCTTCCGATCCGTTTATTCTTGAGGACGCAAAACCCCTGCCGACGTGAACCATGGATGTCGCAGGCTGTCGTTCCAGTGCACGCTTCCGTGCCTTGTGGCCGGCGAACTTCTATAGCCCGCCTTCGACGTGTACCGTAATAATGTCAATGCCGTGATATTTCCGGTGGCGCACCGAAGACGCGTAATGCCGCAGCAGGCGAAGCGGATGTTCTCATTTTCGCGTGTCAACTCAGAGGCCATCTGTCCCTCGCGGTCGGCCCGGCTGTGACCCATTGCCGTTCAATAGTCCCACGGAATCCGATACGGATGCGTAAACTCTCCCGGTTCGTCCAGCGCGATTTCGTATGCCGCCAGGTTCTCCGTTCGCACCCCTGGATAGGCGCCCCTCTCCGGCGTGCCGTTAGAGCGGCGCCGACGTTCCGGATCGTGTATGGGCATCGGACCCCTCTCAACGACCGTAAAACCAATCCAGCGGATAAACGCGCAACACCAGTTCCCCGGGTTTTCTGGCCGTACGCTTCCGTTCTCCGAGTGTCACGGCCTCACCTGTATCCTCATCCGCCTCCACCCAACTCCGATGATACATCAGCAGCACCCGGTCGCCGTGAAACCACACGTTTGCGTAATCGAAGGTCGCGAAATCCTCGGGCAGCGTCCCCAGCTCCGGGAGCGCAACGACGGGGCTGACCGGATACTGAGGCGAAACCCGTGCCACGTCTTCCATCCCGCCGCTGAGTTCGATCGTCCTGAAGTGAGACCAACTGGCCCCGCTATCGCTCGAAACCGCCGCCGACAATCTTCCCCGCCGATACCCTCTCAAGATCTCCTCTCGGGACGTCTGGTTCCAGACGCACAACAAATCCCCAGTACCCGGAATCCGCCTGAGCCTGGGCGGCGAATACGAAGCGGCAAGATCGCCTGGCATCACGGGCGTCCAGGTCTCACCACCGTCCTCGCTGTAACTCTGCACCAGCCGCCCCACCGTGGACCTCGCCATCATCATCAACCGTCCGTCGGGACACACCGCCACGCCCGGCTCATCCACCGCTGTAATGCCTCCACGACCGTTCGGAATGCCCTCGGCGTCGAACCACCCCATCAACTGGCCCCGGCATATCTTCCATGTGCGGCCTTCGTCGTCAGAATAACTCACCGAGGCAATATCCACCTCCGGGTAATGGTAGTGTCCACTCACCTGGATGCGCCGGCCTTTCCAATACCCGTAGCTGCTCACCCGCTCGTATTCCAACCCGGCGTGATGGTTGTTGCTGTGGCAGATCCGGCTCGGCATTACCATCCGCCCGTTCGGCATCTGAATCATCGTATCGTAATACGGCCCCCCGAGCAGATTCATCGGCCACTCTCCGGACCAGGACCTGCCTTCGTCGTCCGACACCGACAGAAAAAACGGATTCCAGTTGAACATCTCGGACCCACGATGCCTATTTCTGCTCCCGAGGTGCGCGAGGGCAAGCCGGCCCGACTGCAACCGGATGCACGACAGGCAGGACGTTTCTCCAAGCGAATCCCAATCGGGCGCTTCCGCCTTGTCCCAGGTCAACCCCGAATCTCCGGACCCGTAACATCTGCGTCCCGCAATCATCAACAGCCCGTTCCCCACTTCCACAACCGCAGTCGCACTACCTGCGCCCACCCCGATATGTTCTATAACGCCTTCAGGCAAAGGCTTCCGAAATATCGGCTTTTTTGGATCGGTCATGCTTATGTCCTCCAGGTCTCGCGGCGTTGCTTGCGCTGAGCTTGTCGAAGTGCCTTCGCTCGCCGAACTTACCCAGGTCGCCTGCGTTCAGGCGTCTTGCGAGACGGGCGACTCGACGGCCGAATTTTGGCAACTTATTTCCGGGACAGAACACCAGGGGCGCAAGTACCATCCGCTACCGGAAGCGTATGGCGTAGAGGTCGGCCTCCTTCATCGCCACGCGAAGACGCACCGGCCTTCCGGCCAGCGCAGACACGTCGGAGCCGCTGTCCCAGCTGACCGCCCGCACAATCTCGTCTCCAAAGATCTCGGCGCTTTCGGAGAGCGTGTGGCCCTCGATGGGGCTGCCCTGTTCGTCCTGCATCTCGAACCGGATTTCGCCGGCCACCGAGGTCGAGTAGTTGATAACCAGCTCACTGCCAGCGAAGGTGAAGGGCTTGGTTACGAACTCGCCGCCGCCGAAGGGTGCGTTGACGGAGACGAAACCGTCGGTCCGAAGGACGCCTCGACGGAGCCGGCACGTCGGGTTCCGGTAGTTCTCTACGTAGTAGATCGAGATCTCCTCGGCCCCGGTGGGCACAACGCCGACGCCGGCGGCCATATTCCGCTCATTCCAGTTCCTCGAGTCAAGGCCTGGACGGATGAACGGACCCATAAACCGGCGATCCCACCGGACGCCGTCCCGGCTGGTCATCAAGACCCCCTCGGACAGGCCGTCGGACACCCAGTCCTTGTGGAACTTCCGGCCAAGCCTAAGCCGCTTGGGGAACATCAGGTAGACGTGGGGAGCGCGGAAGTATAGGGTCGCTGCGTTGGTGTACAGGTGCTCCTTCTGCCTTCCGCCCATGTCGATCAGCTCCGGCACGGTCCAGTCCAGGAAGTCGTCCGACTCGGCCCTCCGAATCGACCGGTATACGCCACCCTGAGCGGGGTCTCCGCTACGATCGCAATCGGGCGTGAAACCCCTCAAGTAGCTGACGTACTTGCGAATATTGACGTCCCAGAAGGCCACGTTGGGTGAGTCGAAGCTGGTGTGGTCGTCGGGTGGCGCATGTAGGATCGGCCCGTCCTGGATCAGCTCCCAATGGATGCCGTCGGGCGAACCATAGCCGTAAATCGTGGCGCGCTCGTCCAGCTTTTCGCCCCTCAGGAAGCCCTTGTACCGCTGTGAGTCCGGCGCGGCCGGATTGGGATCCTTGAAGACGCAGGCGTTCCAGTGCGCGGCCCCCATGACGATGTTGTTCTCCTTCGAGCCCTCGAACTCGTGCAGCCCGAGGGTTGGACGCTCGAAGTGGATGCCGTCGGGGCTTTCGGCGTAACAGGTCGTCCGGTTCGTTCCCTCAGGGCCGGTGGCGCGGTACCAGAGGCGGTAGCGCCCGTCGTCGAGGATGACGTTGGCGACCCACGACGTCTGCCCTTCCCAGGGTTGGTCGAAATCGAGGACGACCTCAGCCGGCACCGGAGGATGGAGCTTGAGGCTTGTGTCCGTCATTGTGTCGATCAGCCAGTCGTCGACGAATAGCTCAAGCCTGGAGCGTATGTCTCTGGTGCCGGCCATGGATCATCCTCCTGTCACGCCGCTGATGGCTCATTATGATACACGCCGATGCCTTAACTTCCGGCGGATCGGCGGTCAAGTCCCCCGCGGCGGCCACGGACATCCGGCCGTCTATCACACAGACGGGGTCCTTCCCAAACTCACATCCGGTCGCCCAAATCACTACCGTGAGTGTCGATCTCGCAAGACGACCATGTATTGCGGCGTCCCGACGACTTGCCGGCTAATTCCAATCGACCGGTGACTTCAGCACACCCAACACCGCCCTCCTCACCCGATCCAGACCCTGAATCGCGTTCCAGCGTCGAACCAGGTCAGAATCATCGAATCGTCGCCCCTGCTCATCCGTCTTCTGATCTCCGGGCCCACGCACCGCAATAACTGTGGATTTCCCGTTGCAAGGGCCGATCATCGCCAGCCCAACGCCGCCTTCAGGCGCGACCCTCGCCGCCAGCAGTCCCGCCAGCGTCGGGTCGTCGATCACTTGTGACAAGTCCGTGCGCGCGGCCGCCAGCGCCTGCTCGGCGTCGCGCCCATTAAGGTCCGCCAAAACCACGCTTCCGAACCCAGCTTCGTTCAACTCCCGGCAGATTTGTCCCCCGGTAAGCGTATCCACCACCCCCAGCTTCAGATCCCGTTGCGCCAGCAGCCTGCCCACAACCTCGGCCACCGTTTCTTTCTCCTCACCATAGACCGCCACACCCAACCGATTCCGGAGTTCGAGTTCCATACCGGCAATCAGCGCATCCGCTTCCGCCTCCGATTCGGCTCTGGCTGTCACGCGAACGTCCGTCTGCCCCGCATGCGCGGCCAGACCTACCGACGGGTTCGACGACGCCATCAGGTCCCCGATCCCCCGGTCGATATTGCTCTCCCCTACCGCGCAGGTCCGGAGTACCCGCACCCGGATGACCTTCACACCGCCCATTCGATACACCAGTATCGGGACGACGGTATGCTCCATCATATGCGCCAATTCCCGGGGAACACCGGGCAGGCAGACAATGAATCCCCGCCCCTTCGTGTCTTCGCTCAGAAAACACGGCGCCGTTCCGACGGGATTCTCCAGCGGCAGCGCTCCCGCAGGAAGATACGCCTGCCGCTTGTTATTCGCGGCCATCTTCCGCCCGAAACTGCGGAACCGGGCGGCAATCTGCCCCTCCAGTTCCTCGCTGTATATCAGCTTCCGCCCCGTCGCACGCGCGATCGCCTGCCGGGTCACGTCATCCACTGTCGGCCCGATGCCCCCCGACGTAATCACCACGTTCGACCGATCCAACGCAAGGTTGAGTACCTGCGTTATGCGATTCTCGTTGTCTCCGACGGTGGTCTTGTAATAAAGGTCCATACCGATGTTCCGGAGCGCCACGGCCAGCAGATTCGCATTCGTATCGACAATCTCTCCCAGAAGAAGCTCGGTTCCAATCATGACGATCTCTGCACGCACATCTCCCCCTTGGGTGACCTTTCATCGTCTTGCGTCTTCCCGAACGAGACCTACCCCCTAACCCCCTTCCTGAAGGAAGGGGGAACGGTGATTGGCCAATTTATCGGCGAGGCGACTCCTGGTTTACCTCCCCCTTTCCTTTAGGAGAGGGGGCCGGGGGGAGAGGTCCGCCATTCGCGGTCGCCCACGTAACGGCGTTGACGTCACCTGATACGGTTTTTGCTTTTAGCTGACTGCTGAGAGCTGAAAGCTGACGGCTGCATTTCATCGAAACATGGGCGCCGCCGCCGGTTCAATCGCCACGTTCACGCACGCGGGAAGGCCGGACGCCACCGCATCGTTCAGCGCGGCAGGGAGATCCTCCGCCCTGTCCACAAATGCGCCGTACCCGCCCAGGGCCTCAGCCACCAGATCGTATCTTGTTTCCAGCAGATCGCACCCGACGGTCCGATCCGGCCCGTAGGTTGTGACCTGGAGTTGATGCTCCGCGTTCCACCTTGCGTCGTTTCCGACAATTGCGACAACCGGCAGCCCATAACGCAGCGCCGTATCCAATTCCATCGCATGATAACCAAACGTCCCATCCCCCAGCAACACGAATACCGCCCTGTCCGGATGCGCCAGCTTTGCCGCCAGACCCATCGGCAGCGCGCTTCCGATTGCGCCCGATGGCCCGTTGATCAACCTGGTCTCCGCCGTCAGTCCCGCCTGCGCCCACTGCCCGAACTCCCCGCCATCGCTCACAAAAATCCCACCGGCGTCCAGGAAAGGCTGTACCGCCTCGCATACCCCCAGCGGATGCACGGGGCCACCGATTCCGCGCCGCATCGCGTCCCAGTCCGAAGGCGTAGCCCCTCGCAAACCCTCTACCTCCAACCGCCACGTTCCGTAATTCCACGACCGCGCAGGCGCCTTGTCCGCAAGCCGCAAAGTCGCTTCCGACGGATCCGCCAACAGGCGCAGCGCCACACAGGCGTCGGCGCGCAACTCACCGTGTTCCGCGTCGATCTGAATGAACCTGCGCTGCTCGGAAAAAAAAGGCGGCTGGCCAAAGCGCAGCGAAAAATCAAGTTTTTTCCCCAGAAGCAGCACCACGTCGGCGCTCGCCAGACAAGTGACCGCCCGGCGCAACGCCGGATCGTTCACCCCACGCGGGCTTTCCATCGGCAGCGCCGGAATCCCGGTTGCCTCCCCCAGCCTCTCCACGGCAAGCCAGCGCCCGGACCGCCCCATCGCGGGCCCTGCCAGGATCAGCGGCCGCTCCGCCTGGCTCAACAGAGCAAGCACGGCATCCAGATCGGCGTCCATCAGGTCGTCCGCACGTTTCGAATGCACACCGCGCGAACGTGTCGCGGATGCCTCCAACACATCGGCCGGTAAACTCAAATGCACCGGGCCGGGCCGGCCGGATACCGCCATTTCCAGTGCGCTGGACAGGTCAGCTTCAAGATCTTCGCATTTCGCCACCCGCCGGGATGCCTTGGCCACCGGACGCGCCGCGGCCACCTGATCCACTTCCTGAAACGCACCTTTCCCGATCTGCGCCTCCGGGCAATGGCCGCTCAGCATCAACAAAGGTGACTCCGCCATCAACGCCACGTAAAGCGCCCCCAGCCCATTGCAGTGACCGGGCCCCGCCGTCAGCAGCGCCACACCAGGTTCCTCCGTCAACCTCCCCCAACCATCCGCCATATGGACGGCCGCGGCTTCGTGGCGGGTGTGGATCAGCCCGATATCCCGCCCGATCGTCGCATCGTAGACCGGGAGGATCTGATTGCCCGACAGCGAAAACAGATGCTTCACCCCGGCAGACATCAGCCCGTCAACGAGCACCTCCGCACCGGTCATTGACATGAAACGCGTCCTTCCTGAATCTCCAACGTTGGCGTATGACCCGATTGAACCGCGTCTACGGACCCGGGCCTGGCTTGTCGAACCTGCCCCTCACCAGCGCATTCATCTCGCGCGCCCTGCGCAATGTCTCCGCGACCTCCTCTTTAAGGTCCCCCGGCCGGTACACCTTCCCCTTGCGAACGGTCAGTACGGGCTCTATCATTCGCGAGCCCACCTCCAGGTTGTCACCCACGTCCCGGAACTCGAACGCACCCTCCTGTACTTCGAACGCCGCCAGGTCCGCCACGGTGCCCACCTTCAACGTTCCGAGTTCATCGTCCCGCCCGATCGCCGCCGCCGGCGCGGCCGTCGTCTGGTAGACGACTTCCGGCAATTCCATTCCCAGGTTCAGTAGTTTGGAGGCCGTCTCCGGCAAACTGTAGACCGGGTCGTTTAAACAATGTACATGCAGATCGGTGCTGATCACATCCGAGGGGAACCCCTGAGCCAGGGCTTTTTTTGCGACTTCGAACAGGAAACTGCCGCCTCCGTGGCCGAGGTCGAATAAAACTCCCCGCTCCCGTGCCGCCCACACCTCCGGAATAACCGTTTCCGCGCCGCCAAGGATCGTATCCCCACCGCCATGATAGCAGTGGGTGACGATATCGCCCGGTCGGACCTCGCCCAGGACGTCCGGAAGCGGAACGCCTGCGCCTGCATGCACCATCACCTTTGAATCCGAGAGTTCGGCGGCCTCTACCGCCAGCCTGAGGGGCGCAACACCGTTGTCGCCCACCTGGTGTCTGCCCTCACGCACCTTCACGCCCACACAGAGTTCCGGCCACCTCCGAATCACATATGCCGTGCGTTCCGGATCCGCATACCTCAAATCGTGCATCTCACCCACGGGCCCATACGTCAACCCGATGCCGCTGATATGCACAAACGTCAACACCTGCGTCCGCGCCGGCGCCGCCACGTAGTCCCGGAACCCCATGAAGTTCGCCCATCCCGGACTGCCCGCGTCCACAACGGTAGTCACCCCCGTTGCGAGGCAGAGCGCATCCGCCTGAATTCCCCACGTAGTAGCCCCGGCATAGATGTGTGTGTGAATGTCGACCCAGCCAGGCGTGAGAAATCTGCCGGAAAGGTCCACCGTCTCGTTCGCAGGCTCGGCGATCTCCTTCTCCACGGCGGCGATCGTCTCTCCGCGAACCGCGACGTCATATATCCCGTTCAATCCCTGCGCACCGTCGATCACGGTGCCCCCCTTCAGCACCAGGTCATAGGTCATTCTTTGTATCCCTTTCGCAACATGCCCGTTTACCGGCATCACTTTTGGACCCGGCCGGCCCTCACCGGTGCATAACCGTATGAAACCGTTTGAGCAGCAGCACCGCCGCCAGGGCGTTTACCGCCAGTCCCCCGAGTCCGTACAATACGTACCCTTCGCCGGATGCAACCTGCCAGAGCATCTTCATCGGCCAGTACACGGGCACCATCCCGGCAACGACCTGCCAGTCTGACGAAACGAAAAAAGCGACCACCGGAATCATGTTGATCGCGTTCAGAAGCTTTACGAAGGCAAACCCGGTTACCTTGTTCGCCGTGAATCCCGCCAACGCGAGGGCCGTGATCGGCCCGTTGAAGGAAGCCAGGAACGCCACCGCCATCAGGTCCGGCAAGGGAACCGGCGTCAGGCCGGTGAGCCGGTAACCGAGAATCGTAATGATGAAACCGAAAACCAGGGGAATCGTTATTCTATAAGCGAGATATCCCGACGACGACAACGGCGTCACCAGCAGCGCCGTCAGCATCCGATCATCCCTTTCGTCCAGAAGCAGAAAACCGATCACCGTGCCGATCATGCCCGGCGCCGTCATCACGTAAAAGCTCATCAGCAGCGGGTAATATCGCCTCAGATCAAACGTGTAGCCCTCCAGCAACCAATCGGCCAGCGGCGGCAGGCCGAAACGGTACAGGGCAGCGATCATCAGGGGCATGGCCACCATCCACGCCAATAGCCTGTCACGCTTCACGTTCTTGAAATCAACCCAACCCAGGGATCGATAGACAGCCGGCATCTCCAAGGATCGATGCTCCCGCTATACGCCCGCTTCGCGGACAACGAATCTGTAGAACCGCCGCCGTGCTACAATAAAGCCGATAACGACCCATCCGAGACCCGCCGCCACCGCGTAAACCATCTCCCAGACGCCCTTCGGCATGTACGCCGCGCGCATCAACGCCATGGCCGGCTCCGCGGGATGAAGGTAGAAAACCGTTCTGTCTGCGAGCCCAAAATGAGGCAGCAAAGGAAGCAGCAGCGCCGTCACGTAGAGGACGGACGGAATCAGGAATGAATTGATCGAATCGTACCGAACAACCACGATAAATCCAGCCAGCACGAAGAGCGCCCCCAACAGGAACGCGCCCGACAGCAGCGGCGCCCACTTCCCTCCTGCGCCGAGAACCGCAAGGACGATCAACAGGCTCTCGACAAGGGCGAGCAGTGTCAGTGAAACGACCTTGGAGAGCAGATATTCCACGTCTCGAAGCGGCGTTGTCGCCAACATCGTCAGGACGCCTTCGCTCTTCTCGAACAACACGAGGCCGCTGATGAAATAGAACGTGGTCGCGTACAGATTGACGACGAAAAAAGCCGGCACCACGATGCCGGCGTCCACGCGCCCGATACCGGGTATCAGGCTGAACAGCGCTCCCCAGAACAACACCATGCCAACGCCTACCGCGAGGAATTTGTACCTGTACTGCAACGTCACGTCCCAACGGAGAACCGACAACAGGCGTTTCATGTCAACGCCCTCCCCGTCACCTGAACGAAGATGTCTTCCAGCGTGGTCTCCTGGGTATGCATCGTCTGAATGGACGCGGCGCGCAGGATTTCCAGGAACGCCACATGTTCCCCCAGACCGTCCAGCGGAAAATCCTTCCGGTTGAGGCTGCCGTCGGCAACGTACTCGACGCGCAGCGTTCGCTGGCCGAAACGCAACTTCAACGCCCGCGGCGCGTCCACAAGCCGAATACCGCCATCCACGATAAAGGCCACGCGATCGCAGAGTTCATCGGCCACGGCCATATTGTGGGTTGTCAGGAAGACCGTGGCGCCCGCCTCGCGCTGCTCCCGTATCAGATCCCGGATCCGACGGCTGCTGACGGGGTCCAGACCCGCCGTGGGTTCATCCAGAAAAAGAAGCTCCGGTTTGTTCAAAAGCGCCCTCGCGACGCTCAACCTTGCGCGCATACCCCTGGAGAACTGTCCGACACGTTTGTCACCGTCCTCCTCAAGCCCCACCAGATCCAGCAGACGTCGCGGCGCTTCCGTCTCTCCGGCATAGAGCGTTCGGAAATATCGGAGATTCTCAAGCGCCGTCAGCTTCAGATAGTGGTTGGGAACCTCGAACGAGACCCCGATCCTCTCGTAGTAGCTGTTTTCCCATGTCCTGAGATCCCGCTCGAACACCAGTACCCGGCCGGCATATTCCCGCAGCAGCCCGATCAGCACCTTCTGCGCTGTACTCTTTCCCGCGCCGTTGGGCCCGAGAAAACCGAAGATCTCCCCCTTCTCAACCTTGAAGTCGACCGACCGCACCGCCGGATCTTCCGCGCGCGGATAGACGTAGGTCAAACCTTCGGCTTCAATCATGGTCCACCCGCGCTGCCCGTTGCCTGATCAACCTCGATGCGCTCTCTGACGGGCGCTACCCGCGTCAGATACTTCTGAAAGAACGCCTGCGGCGACATCCCGGATTCCTGGAATATCCGGTGCAGATCTCCCGGGCTGACATCGGCTTCCCATGGCCAGATTCGATCCTGCAGGCAGGCCATTCCACTGACCCCGTCGAGGGTGTCCCGGATCCACCGCCGATGCCACCAGACTAAGGGCTCGGGCGGTTGAACAGGCGAAAAGAAACCGGCTTCGATGACTTCCTCCGGTTGCGGCGTAATCGCCTGGCTGCGAGACACGGATGCAAAGAGAATCGTGTGATTGCCGCCTGCATGCCATCGGGGGCTGGAATAAACGCCCACCAACCGAGTCAACTCGATGTCGATACCTGTTTCTTCCCGGACTTCGCGGATGGCCGTATCCGCCACGGTTTCTCCAGCCTCAACCTTTCCGCCCGGCACCGCCCACGCTTCACAGTCCCTTCTCTTGATCAGCAGCACCTCTCCCGACGAAATGACAACCGCGCTCGCTCCAATTGTCGGCATCACGCTTCCTTAAAATTCGTCTGTCCTGCGCCTGTCGAGCCATTGAGGAAGCGTGTGTGAAGGTGGGGTAGACATTCCTGTCTGCCCTTCTCCTGTTTACGCAACACTTCATTCGACTCCCCCTCTCCTCGCAGGAGAGGGGGCCGGGGGGAGAGGTCCTTCTCCCGGACTTCTGACAGGTGAGACGAACTCACAACAGTTTTACCGCATATGCGCCTGCTCCATCACCGCCCGCTCCGCATCCGTCATGTCCATAATGTAGTCCGGATACGTTACCGTATGCGCGCCCGTCCCGTACGCCTGGAATCTGGGACTGAACTTGTAAAGCAGCGCCCGCCGCTGGTGTTCGGCCTCCCACGGCAACGTCCCATGGGTCAATGTCTCCGTGAAGATCACCGCGTCTCCGGCCCGTCCGTTCACCTCCACCACGTGTTCCCGGTACTTCTCGCCCCGGTTCATCTCGCGCGGACACGCCAGGTTTGCCTTGTGACTGCCGGGCACCACAGCCACGCCCCCGTCTCCCGACCCCTCGTCCGCCAGCAGGTATTCCACAACGGTCAATCCGCAATAGATGCGACCGTTCTTGAAGAAGTACGCCTCTGACAGATCCGGGCGCTCCACGCCACCCCCGTGCAACGTGCCGCCTTCGCACCCCTTGTCCATGGCAATCAAACCGGGCCCGTGATCCAGCCGATATCCTTTGCCCAGAATCACGTACAGATAAGGCATCACACGGGGATGCACGAGCATCGCCCTGAAGGGTTCACACCACGGCCGCTCCCATGCCAGCATTCCGCCCAGATCCTTCCTGTTCGACGTACCCCCAAGCACCGGCGCGCCAATCGTGAGCGACCCCTCCCTCTCCTTGAGCTGATCGTCATGGCGATCGATCGCCTCGTTGCAGCGGTCGACTTCCTCCGATGTCAGAACATCTTTGAGTACCAGGTACCCATTCAAATCGAAGAGATATTTCTCGTCGTCCGTCATGTCATCCCTCCTTAGGATTTTTCAGTAAGACTTCAACGCAAAATGCGTGGATGTTTATTCACGCAACCTGCATATCGTTTTGCCTTATACCTCACCGTGCTACGACGTTCTGGCGATAATCGCCGTGGGCAATGAGCTCGGGCGAATAGGCGAACAGCGCGGGATTCCCGCCTGTATGCACGTACACCACCGTGGATCCTTCCGGAATTTCTCCCGTCCGGATTCTATCGATCACGCCGGACATCGCCTTGCTTGTATACACCGGGTCCAATAAAATCCCCTCCTTCCGAGCCAGAAGATGCAATGCGTCGAGGCCGGCTTCGGTCACAATTCCGTAGTTTTCGCCCACGTAGGCATCCGTATTCTCCATTTCCGCGGCCGTCATTCGCACACCCAGTTCCATGAGCGTCGACGCTTCGTTGGCGACTTCCGCAAGTTGCTCCTTCCGTCGCGCTTCGTCTCCCCTGCTCGGCGAAAACCCCTGGGCGCGCACCGGCAGTCCCAGCGCTTTTACGCCCAATGCCAGCCCCGCGTGCGTTCCATGCCCGGACGCCGTACAGATGAAATCCGTCCGTGTGTCCATGGCCTCGAGTTGCGCTGCAATCTCCAGCGCGCAGCCGACGTACGCCACCGTACCCAGCACCACTGCCCGCCGCCCGATGAGATAGGGCTTTTCCCCCTGCGCACGCAATTCTTCCAATACCCTGTTCTTCACCTCTTCCTGGTTTACGCCATCGGCTACCAGCCTGACGTCCGCGCCGAAGATATTGTCAAGGAGTTGATTTCCCTGGATACCCATCAGGCTTCGCTGATCGTGCCGGTTCACCAGCACGCATTTCATCCCCAGCTTCGCGGCCGCAGCAGCCGCCTGCCGCGCGTGGTTCGACTGGGAGGCCGCGCCCGTCACCACGGCCGTAGCCCCCTGCGCCAGCGCGTCTCCCAGGGCGAGATCGAACTTGCGCGTCTTGTTCCCTCCGAATGCCAGACCTGTCAAATCATCTCGCTTCACCATCACCCGCACCTGACCTCCCAACGCTTCCGAGAAACGCGGGCAATCGTGGAGCGGCGTGGGAAGTTCGGCCAGAGACGTCCTCGGAAACCGTTCGATGGCAGCCTGTAAATCCTGAGCAGTAACAGCCATGGATTCCTCCATCTGGAATGTGGACCCGGGTGTCGCGGATCAACGCCGTTTGCCGATCTTTCAGCATTCCGGCCCCGCGACGCGCGGGAACAATGGCATGATGGCACAGTTTCCCCCGGAAGTCAAAGAAAAATGGCGTTGTGCGCCTCCCTTCAAATCAATTGTCTGCGCACTGGCAGATCCCTATATTTTTCGCCAGACCACACAATTGAGGAGATCCCGATGCATACCCGAGACAGCAGCGTTATCCTAAAAAACGCGCAGCCCTTCGACGAAGAAACCACACGGAAAATCGTGGAACAGTTCAATCGGGACGGCTATTGTTTCCTGGAAAACGCGCTTACCCCCGAGGAAGTGGACGCGCTCAGGGAGGGCATGGAACGCAAGTGGAACGACCCCCGGATTCAGACGGACGAGGCGGGCGATCACATCCGGGGAATCAGCATGATGCGCATGTACGAGTATGACCGCAACTACCGGGACCTTATCGAACGCGAACCCATCGCCAGCCTGGCGGAAGCCATCCTTGGCGAGGATTGCCACATGATGTCTCAGAACGCCCTGCGTTACGAACCCGGGCAGGGCGGCGGCTGGCACCTGGACGACAAGATCCACTTCCCGCTTCCCGATGGCGTCCCGCGCCACAATCCGGATATCCCCATCCCCTGTTTCGTGATCAACGTGATGATCCCGCTCAGCAGGGCCGATTCCATCGAATACGGCGTTACCCAGGTCATTCCGGGCAGCCACTTCGCCGGCAGAAACCCGAACGACCGCGAAAATCCGACCTTCGAAGGCCGGCAACCGGTGTCCCTTGTCGCGAAACCGGGCGATGTCTACATGTTCCACAACCAGGTCTGGCACCGCGGGTCCCGAAACAACTCCGACGAGGTCCGGTACGTGGGTTCCGTCGTCTACAGCCAGCGGATGATCGCCCAGCGCCTTTATCCGTTCATCGACTACCGCATGCCCGACTACGTCTGGGAAGACGCCAGCCCCCGCCTTCAGCGCCTCATGGGCCGACACGAAAAAGGCGCGTACGGGTAGTGATCAGCTAAAAGCCATCAGCCGTCAGCAGTCAGCTTGAACCGGTTAGAGATACGGACTTGCGATGTCCCTTCACAATATCCGCGCTATTATGTGGGCGCCTCTTGGCTGCAAATTCAACGGCTGCGCGGAACTCTCCCCCCGGCCCCAAGGCCCTCACCCCCCAACCCCCTCTCCCAGCGGGAGAGGGGGAGCAAAAGCAGGAAAAGCGGCCTCGCACGGAGACACGAAGACACAAAGGGCAAGACAGCGATGAGCGATCTGCAGACAACAGGCCTGAGTAACCCAATGAACACAATGACCCATAGAGGATATGCGGCTCGAATCGACTATAGCCATGAAGACGGCTGCTTCGTTGGTCATATTGCAGGGATCAATGATGTGGTAGGCTTTCACGGCGAGTCGGTCGAAGAACTGCGTGATGCTTTTGTGGAATCGGTGGACGACTATCTTGAAACCTGTGAAAAGCTCGACATGTCCCCTCAAAAGCCATATTCCGGCAATCTGATGTTGCGGATTCCACCAGAGGTTCACGCAGCGATTGCCACGGCGGCTGAAGTCAGCGGAAAGAGTATCAATCAGTGGGCGACTGAAACACTCGCCGATGTCTTGGAGACGGATGCACGATAATGAGGGAAGCGAAGGCAGCGTATATGGTATGCGCCTTATGTGGGACCCTTTTATGGCTTCGCTCTGAAACCGGCCGCGTCACAAGCAATCCGGATTCGCAAGCCAGAACGCACGACATGACGTAGCGAAGACTTCCTTAATCACCAAAGATTCCTATCTCGTTTTTCTTGACACATGTCGCGGCGAATTTGACAAGATATGAGGTATTGAATTGGCTTGCCTATGTATTCTCTGTGAGAGTTCTCCACCGATAGAGAATTCCCATATAGTCCCGAAATTATTCATTCGAAGGCTTATGAAAGGCACTTCAGTAAAGGCGCTCAGAGATTCCAATAACGTGACAAGACCAGTTCAGGATGGATGGAAGGGGCGATACCTTTGCCAGCAGTGTGAGATACGGTTTTCTGCCTGGGAAACAGATTTCGCCAATAGAATTTACGATCCCTTTCTGAATGCGAGCAAGGATCCCGCAGTGCAAGACATTACGTTGGTGCTCTTTGTCACCTCCCTCCATTTTCGTTACTTGGAATATGCGAAGGAACGCAATAGTGGTTTTACTGAAAGTGAAGATTTGTCCAATCTCACAAAAAGACTGAAGGATGCACTCTTAGAAAGTCGTTCACCGGTTGATATACATCTGTACGCGATGCCATTGTACCCAATAACGGATCCTGGAATTCTTCCGGCAGGTGTAAATACCTATTTCTTTGAAGCCATAGATGGCTGCGCTTTTGATTGGTTTCTGTCAAGCGATAGAACGATTTGGATTTCATATGTAAAGGTTCCAGGATTTATGTTCTTTTCAAGCTCCGGACCAATAGAAGATATCTGGAGTGGACCAGATTCATTGGAGCCATACAAAATCGATGGAAATGGAACATTCGACTTAGACATAAAACATTCCCGTATTCTGTTATCTGTAGTGGATTGTTTCTTGGAAAAGCGGACTCGGGAAATCCAAGAAGCTTATAGAAGCATGCCAGATTCCCAGATTTTAAAAATCATTGAACAAATCAAAAAAGATCCTGATTATCAGAATAGCAGAGCTTACCGAACCTACCTTTTTGACTTGCAGCTAATCCGTAATTGCGAGATCTGAGTGCATATGTTTAAACGGGATGTCAACGACTACAATTCAGATTAAGAGAGTATGTACTAACACCTTGGAATGCCCTTCTTCTAACATTCTAGCCCTGGCAGCGGACCCTTCGCCCTTGTGGCCAACCTCTGCTCAGTTCGTAGGCGAAAAACGAACTCTAGTGAAACAGGAATCACTATCCTTAGATTCAAATACATTTCTACTGTTTTCTAATATTCACGACCCAATTGATCCACCCTGCGTATTCCCTTTCATCCCACATCTAAACCACACCAACGAAAGGAACCACATGACGAAATCCGATCCATTTGAACAAGGCCTCGCGGCCGGTGAGGCAGCGGCTTCCGTCACCGGAGGCGCGTCACAGTCATCGTCGAACGGCGGGCGTATGTAAGTGCGCACACAGAGTTTCGGGTCAACCGATGCGGAGTTGCGTTTTCTGCAGCGCTGCGGCGTGCGCCACAAGGCCGTTATCTTTCCGTTCCACCCCGGCAGGGGCTGGGACCTCGAGGAACTGGTCCAGGTACGAGAGCGCCACGAGGCCTTCGGGATAACACTGGATATGAGCTCGCTGCCCATATACGAGAGATTTCCCAACATTATCTATTTTGGCAAAAGCCCGGAGCGTGACCGGGAAATCGACCTCGTGGGTATTGACGTAACTGATCGGTAATACCTTAGTTATGCAAAACTGACGCAGGGAGCCCTAAACCCCACACCGAAAATCGCGCACAAAACCAAACACCTCGAATATCTACCGAACCTCTTGGTGAGAGCTAATATACCGAGCATCTCATGACCATTTCAATTGACTTCAACAATCTCACCGCAATTGACCGAGGTCATGTCTTCCTTAGTCTTGAAGATAGTATCAAGGAGTCGTTAGGAGTATGGCCGGAGTTCCTTGATCGGATTGAGAATTCTCTTGAGTTCATACATAGAATCGGAGGAGAATATAAAGACCGATTTCGATGTGGCCTCATTCGTGCAGCCCTAACCGAACTCGTTTCGATTGAGGATATCCAAAAAAAACTAATTCATAATCGTATTGTTGGCCATAAACATAGACTGAATACTTCACGCCAGCCGCTGCTATGTGTCGTACGTGAACTCAGAAATATTGAAATTCACATTTCATCAGCCACACTTGCCGACGAAAAACGACAGTTATTGTGGGGAAATATTGATAATCCTAGAGAGGCTACTCCAGTCAAATGGACGATTCGTTGGATCGATAATCTTTCTATCAGGGATTTCGAGCAGCTTCGGTACTTCGAAAATTATAACCGCGATGAATTTGACCGGGCATTGAGATGGTTTGACGACAACCAACGCAAATGGGGTATCGAGGAGGTTATGTTTCGGGCGATCTCACTGTATGCCCATGAGATCGCCCATCACTTGGCGACAATCCGAAAATCGACTTTGATGTGTAGATAAAGATTCCCAAGTCGGTATGGTGCAATCATTCCGGACTGGAATGGAGACGGATTGAAGCCCTTTTCAACGCAATCGGAGCTAAACCAATTGAAGGCAGAGGTTCACGGGTGCGGTTTGAGCTGAATGATGTTGTCGCCACCTTTCACCGTCCCCACCCTCAGAAAGACGCAAAGCCCTATCAAGTGCGTGATGCGAGACATTTTCTACAACAGGCAGGAGTAACCCCATGAACACAATGACCCATAGAGGATATGCGGCTCGAATCGACTACAGTGATGAAGATGGCTGCTTCATTGGTCATATTGCGGGAATCAATGACGTGGTAGGCTTTCACGGCGAATCAGTCGAACAACTGCGTGATGCCTTTGAAGAATCGGTTGACGACTATCTTGAAACCTGTGAAAAGCTCAACAGGTCCCCTCAAAAGCCATATTCCGGTAATCTGATGTTGCGGATTCCACCAGAGGTTCACGCAGCGATTGCCACGGCGGCTGAAGTCAGCGGAAAGAGTATCAATCAGTGGGCGACTCAAACACTCGCCGATGTTTTGGAGACGGATGCACTGAAATGAGGGAAGCGAAAGCACCTTAAGTAGTGTGCATTTTATATTTGACTCTGAGGCAGTTCGCGGAAAAACCGGCCCCGCGCCTAGGGGCGCGTTAAGGAATCAAAAGTCTAAACCAAATTCAACATCACCCCAAATTCCCTGCCTTCGGCGAGTTCCTTTTGAAGCGACCAAAAGGAACCAAAAGTCGCCGCTAGGCGCGGGGCCTGCTATATGCATGGCACGAATCTCGACTGTGGACGCCCCAGAGCTTCTGCCCTGCCAGCCCAGGAGGATACCGTAATTGGCAGTGGGACGGAACCGCGCGCGCTGCTCTGGTAGTCCTCTTGAACGGCATCGCGTTAGAAATCAGCCTGGCTTCCTGTGAGCGAGGAGCTGTTAGCGATCAGCCAACAGCCGTCAGCTAAAACCCGATTTCGATATGGCGAGGCGATGTCAATTCACGGATATTCGCGCCAAAAACGAGGGCAACCACGAGGGTTGCCCCTACAAATGCAACGCTGGCACGTACAACAGCGATATCACGGATGTCGGGTTTTTGTAGGGGCGGTTCGCGAACCGCCCGTCTTTCGCGCAATAACACGCCAATCCACTCAGCAGTCCTTCCAAATCAATTTCTCGCGCGAACGGTCTTCCGGACAAGAATCTCCGGGTAATTCGAAATGGATGACGCCACCAAGCTTTCTTCCACCACAGATCGCGACAGTGTACGTCGTCTGTTTCCCCTCATCAATGCCATAACAACGAAAGGAACCAGCATGAAGAAATCCGATCCGTTTGAACAAGGCCTCGCAGCCGGTGAGGCGGCCGCTTCCGCCACCGGAGGCGCGTCACAGTCATCGTCGAACGGCGGGCGTATGTACGTGCGCACACAGAGTTTCGGGTCCACCGATGCGGAGTTGCGTTTTCTGCAGCGCTGCGGCGTGCGTCACAAGGCCGTTGTCTTTCCGTTCCACCCCGGCAGGGGCTGGGACCTCGAGGAACTGGTACAGGTACGAGAGCGCCACGAGGCCTTCGGGATCACACTGGATATGAGCTCGCTGCCCATATACGAGCGTTTTCCCAACATCATCTATTACGGCAAAAGCCCGGAGCGCGACCGGGAAATCGACCTCGTATGCGAGATGATCCGGACCGCTGCGCGCGCCGGCATCGATTCTCTGCGTTATAACACTTGCGTCCTTCCCATCGACCGTACGGAACCGGAGGAAGGTCGCGGCGGCTTCTACCACACCGCGTTCCGCGTGGAAAAGATCCCGGCGGAAGAACAGGCCAGGCTGACTGACGCCGGACGCGTCACGGCGGACATGTACTGGGAGCGAATTGACTATCTGCTCGAACGCATGATCCCCGTGGCGGAAGAATTCAAGGTTCGAATGGGCAATTCCCAGGAAGACCCTGCCACACCCCCCGGTTATATGGGCGTTGACAAAGTCCTCAATGACTTTGAGGGCATGAAGCGTTTCATCGAGATTCAGCGGGGTCCGTATCACGGTTGGAACTTCTGCGTCGGCTCCGTCGCTGAAGGGCTGGAAGATCCGGCCACTGAAATCTACCCCATCATCGAATACTTCGGCAGCCGTAACACGATCTTCCTGGTTCACTATCGAAACATCCTCGGCGGGCGTTACAGCTTCCGCGAGTCTCTGCCCGATGAAGGAGATATGGACTTTCACCGCGTGTTGAAGGCCCTCAAGGACACCGGCTACCGTTACGGCATCGATCCGGACCACGTTCCGTGGACTGACGACGATCCGATGCGCTCCTATCAGTCCTACGCGTACTGCTTCGGCTACATCAATGCCATGATTCAGGCGGTCTACGGTTAAGCCATATTTAGGTGGTTTAAGGCGATCCGGGAAGTACCGATGACGGTCACCCTGGACCATCCACCATGCCAGGGAGTTGCTCCCTGCCATTCCTTCCGGTCCGGACAACCGAACCGGCACCCGGGCAAAGGACAACGACATGGAACCAGCTGAAATAGCGCACCATATCAGGGAAAACGGCTACTGCATCGTCGAGGACGTCATCCCCTCAGGGGAAGTGGGCAGGATCCGCGAGCGCGTCGTGCGGGCGCAGGCCGCCACCGACGCCGCCCACCAGGCCAGGGAAAGGGTGACTCGAGCCAGGGGCCACCGCGTCGGAGCCCGCGGCGTCGGCGTGCTCAAGCAGGCGATCAACCACGACCAGTCGTTCGCGCCGTACCTGGCCGACCGGCGGATCGTCGGGGCCCTCGAGATCTTCTTCGGTCCCTGGCTGCGGATCTCCTGCACCGACGTCGTGGTGAACCACCCGGGGAACGAGCGCGGCTACTGGCACGCGGACTGGCCGTTCAACCAGACGAACGCCTCCAATGTCGCCGCCCCCTACCCGAACGCGATGATGCACGCGTCGTCGCTGTGGATGCTGACCGATTTCTCCGCCGCCAACGGAGGGACGCTGCTGTTGCCGGGCACGCACCGGAAGGACCACAATCCGGCGACGGGAGACCTCCCCGGCTTCGACAACGAGGCACCCCAGCCGGCCGAGATCAACACCGAGGGCAGGGCGGGATCGGTGCTGCTCTACGACAGCCGGCAGTGGCACGCGGTTGCCCCCAACCGGAGCGGCAGCCCCCGGGTGGCCCTGATCGTGCGCTACGCTCCCTGGTGGCTGAACCTGAATCCGACGCACGTAGGCACGCCGGAGCACGACATGATGGTGGTGGAGACCGGCGGGAAGAACTACGAGATGGAGCCCCTGCGCCGCGACGTGTACGAGGGGCTTCCGGAGGAAGTGAAGCCGCTCTACCGGCACTTCGTGGCCAACTAGACGAGGTGTCCGTAAACAAGCGACGGCGTTCAGCGCACCAAATTTTGTAGAAAAGGTTTCCAGAAATGGCAAAGAAGACGTTTCGAAATGAAGCCCCTTCAAGAGACGATGTGTCTGCAGATGCTATCAGCATGTGCAACGCTGCGCAAGCTGGAGACGTGGCAAGGGTAAAGATGCTGTTGAAGACAAATCCGGATTTGGCAACTGCCAAAAACCATCCGCAACACGGACGGCGCCCCATTCACTATGCCGCGCGGGAAGGTCATGCCGAGGTAGTGAAGATACTGCTCGAAGCGGGAGCCGGTCCGGCCGTTGGGATCTGGCCTAACCGGGAGGCGTCGCAGCCGTTGACATTGGCACGGGACCGAGGGCATACCGAGGTCGTCGCTTTAATTGACGCGTGGTTGAACACACAACATGGGACAACGTCTCGCGGGGTGGAGATCTGTGATGCAGCCCGGATGCAGGAGCTTGAGAACGTGCGCTTCATGTTGGACAAGGAACCGGCAATAATAAACGAAAGCGATACAGCCGGCAATACAGCGCTTCATTATGCGGTGGGGCATATGCAGTTTGAACTTGTGACCGACTTGCTCACCGCTGGCGCTGATGTGAATATCAGGAACGCCGAAAATGAATTGCCCATCCACCGCGCTCTATTTAAAGGTAGTGACCCCAACCGTGATAAGCCAGCGTATCGAAAGATGGCTGAATTGTTGCTTGCACATGGGGCAAATTACGACATCTGGGTAGCCAGTGCTCTTGGTGATCCGGAAGGTGTCAGGAAGATGCTGGTAGCGGACCCCGGCCTGGCGAATTATCAGTGCGGGCGTGTGAATAACAAGAATGCATCGACCTATCCCCTGGCGATGGCTGCGCGCGAGGGGCACCTGGAGGTCGTGGACCTGCTCCTGGATTTTGGCGCCGACGTGGATACAAAATGTGAACGCAATGGTAAGGTGGTACATATTTCCGGCGCATTGATTTATGCACTGGAACGCAAACACTTTGACGTGGCCGAACGGTTAATGGATCGCGGCGCCCGCACGGATGCACCCTCAAATGATTCGGAATTGGGCGTCGCTGACGAGGCGTTGCTGTCGGGCAACCAGGAAATGGCGGACCGCATCTATGTAAATGGTGGGCGCCCGATGATGTGGACATACGTGAAGGCAAGACAATATTGCGTGATTGGCGAGTTACTGGATCGTGCCACGGTTGTTCGAGAAGCAGGCTATTTGCCTCAAGATCGTAGTGAAGGCGTGGTTCGACAAACCATGCGTTGGGGATTGAGCTTTTGAGACGTCAACGTAGCGAAAATGTGCTTGCGTTGCGAACCCGATTTTGATGCGGACTATTGGTTTGAGTGTTTGCGCTGGGGGCTGCAAAGCGGCGCCGGAGAAACCGTGCGGATGATTTTGGATTATGGTGTTGATGTTAACGTCCGGGGGCCGGAAAACTCGTCCTTATTGCATTGGATCGGGGGAAGCTATCTTGAACGTGAGGACGTATGGAACAATAGTGAAGCCGTGATGATTGAGATGGCAGAAGTGTTGCTCGATTATAAGGCTGATTTGAATGTTCAGGATGACGAACTGTGTTCGACGCCACTGGGCTGGCATGTCCGCGCGGGCCACAAAGACGTGGTTGCTTTTTTACTTGAACATGGGGCATCCGCGAATATTCCCGACACACCGAAATGGGCAACGCCTGTGAGTTGGGCTGAAAAACGTGGGCATATGGAAATCGCGGAGATGCTTCGGCAAGCAGGTGCCAGGTCGTAAGAAAGGGAACGGCTCAGCGCGTAGGCTCCGCGGCCGAGTTCCGGGTTCCGGGTTCGCAAACCGGAGGAAGGCTATAGTGTCTCGGTGGCCGGAGGACGGCCGATTGCAGGCAGCCAAAGCAAGACAATCCCCACCTTCATCAAAGAGGAGTCAGCCACGAGGTGAGTCAATTGGAATGGTTTGAAGACGAGTCCTTCTGGATTGCAATTTATCCGTTTCTTTTTGACGAGGCAAGATTTGAGGCTGCCGAGAAGCACCTTGACGACATCCTCAATCTGGTCGGTATGGACTCAGGGTCGGTCCTCGACCTGTGTTGCGGCCCCGGCCGCTTTGCGATCCCCCTGGCGCAGCGTGGGTTTCGGGTCACGGCGGTGGACAGGAGCCCGTTTCTGCTCGGCGACGGGCAGGAGAGGGCGGCGCAAAGGAATCCGGACATAGAATGGGTCGAGAAAGACATGCGTGAGTTTGAGCGCCCCGAAGCCTTCGACCTTGTCCTCAACCTCAACACCTCCTTTGGCTACTTTAATGATAAGGACGAGGACGTCAGGGTGTTGAGGAGGATTTTTGGCAGTCTGAAGCCGGGTGGACGTCTCGTGTTGGATCTCCTGGGCAAAGAGAAGATGGCGAGGATCTTCCAGCCTACGACATCAGAGAAGCTTGAAGACGGTACCCTGTTGGTGATGCGCCACGAGATCTTCGACGAATGGTCCCGCATCAGGAATGAATGGATCATCATCAAAGGTCCGGAGGTCCGCACCTTCGAGTTTCACCACACCGTTTATTCCGGCCAGGAACTGAAGGACAGACTGCTTGCCGTTGGATTTGGCGATGTGAAACTCTACGGGAGTTTCGAGGGTGAGGAATACGGCAGGGAATCCAATCGTCTAGTCCTAAAATAAGCGAGTATCGTGTGCGCCACAGTGATTTGTGTTTGTGTTGAGGCGTTGGTGTCGATTTATATGGAATTGGCGTTTTGGATGGTTTTTAGGGCCGTGTTTGTCGTGGTCGCTATGGTAAATTGAGTATCCGAAGTGGCGTTGAGACGCGTGGTGGACACACCGGTCCGTTGAGGGGTGTGGGGATGGCGCCGCGTTTGTGTGTCATCGGTGGTGCTGCATTGGTGTTATCCAAATCCGGTGCGTTCAATGATACGCCAGGTGCTGAAGAGGCGATCGAGGGTGGGTTGATAGCCGATGAGCCGTAACGTGGTGGTGCGCGCGCGTTGGATGACGTGGCAGGGAATCAAGATAATGCTGTGGATGAAGCGCCGGAATTCCATGCAGACGTACTGCTGTCGATCACGGTGTCTGTGCATCATCATGGCAAACCAGGATTTGAGGTTCCAGGCCAGGGCGGCGATGACCATATAGGCCCAGTTGCTGACCAGGTCATACAGGGGCACGCGCAAGGCGTTGACGCCGTTTTTGAGTTGCTCGATGACGTTCTCCTGATCGCAGCGTTGGTTGGCGCAGGCGACGATCTCTTGGGGGGTCACGTCCGTGCGTGTCGTGATATAGAAGAAATAACGGCATTCGTCGAACAGGACAAGGTCGCCCTTCATTTTGCTGATGTTCTTGCGCAGGACCACGACGCGATACCCACGTTTACAGCGCGTGGGTTGGTAGTTGAACTCGGCCACGTGTTCGTGGTTCAGCACCAGGTTGGCGTAGGCCCGCTTGTGGACGATGCGCTGTTTCTCGTGGGGCTGATTGCGCTTCCGCTTCTGGTCGGTCACGGTGTGATAACGGGGTTTGCGTTGCAGGGGCTGCCATTGTGCCTCGTCGAGGGCCTCGGCACGGGAACGCATCGCCGCGTTGGCGTCCATCCCGAAGATGAAGTCGACGCTTTTGGCCCAGCGATCAAGATGTCGAGTCAAGAAAAAGTCGGTGTCGCCACGCACACAGATGCGCTTGGCGTGGGGCTGCACCAGGTCGATGGCCGCGTCGATCCACTGTGCCGCACCGGTGTGGCTGGGCACATTCCCCGGTCGGTTGACCAGGAAGAGCACTTCCTTCGTGTTGGAAAGTGAGATCACCAGCGGATGGTAGCCCCAGATGCCCTGGTAAGAGATGTCCATACCCCTCTTGCGCTTGCCATACGTGGGCACGTTTGTGCCGTCCACATCGATATAGGTGATGTCACCAAGCAATTTGCGGCCACGCGATGCCCACAAGGAGGATCGCACCGCGTTGATGCACGCCATCAGTTCGACGATGTCCCGTTCCGAGAAGCGTCGGCAAAAGTCACCCGCCGTGGTCGGATCGGGAATCAACTTGGCGCCCAGGGCATTCATGTAGGCCCCGTCACTTCGCAAACGCTCGATATCCTCCAGGCGCGTGCCGCCGCATAACACGTTGTATGTGATGTTTAGTACGTGGTCCGACTCATGATAGGGCAGATGCACCTTCAACAAGGACAGTGACGCGTCGATGCGCTTGGGCAGACCCAGCTTGGTGACCAGGCGATGCACGGCGCCGATGCCTCCGTAACTCATCGCGTCGGTGTAGGCGCCTACCTCGTAGTGCACTTTGCCAGGACTGAACATGGGCCGGCGCTGGGCCTGCCAATGCCCCGCTCGACCGTGGCGGGCGGCCACTTTGCGTTTGCGACGAGCACGATTCCTGCGGCTGTCATCAACCGATATTCTTTTCACCGGAAAGGTCTCCTGCGTTGGAGTGATGATTTCTAGCACAATCCATCTATCTCCAACAACGGTAGGCCTTTCCGGTCTCTTGGACCAGAAAAATTTCACTGGTCACGCTTGTTTAAGGTCTAGTGGCGGTCGCTGGAAAACCCGAACTTACAGCTGACTGATCATGCGGCAGAACGAGCTACGTCCTGTTGACCGCGCAACGCCTTTTCATTTACGGAGACCAGAATAAGCGAGTAACCCGACGTGCTGCGGCTTCGGGCAGACCCCCTTCGCGCATCTGCATTCGCGACTGGGGCGCGGAAAGAACTCAGACCGAATGGCAAGTGGAAAGTCACATGAACGCCCACGACGCGATGTCGATTCGATACCAGAGTACCCTTGAGGGAATCCGTGCCGATAATCTTGGGAGATTCTTCGAGGGTTGGCCTGATCCTCCGTCCCCGGAAGCGCAGCTTAGAATAATACAGGGCAGCGATTTCTTCGTTCTGGCTATTTCGCCGGAAGGACAGGTCGTCGGCTGGATTTCCGCCATCTCGGACGGTGTGTCCTGTGCATATATTCCTCACCTCGGTGTATTGCCCGACTACCAGGGTATGGGCATTGGGGCTGAGCTCGTCAGAAAGATGCTCAAAAAGGTTGGACATCTCTACATGATTGACCTCGTGTGCGACCGGGATGTGGCTGATTTCTACGTCAAACAAGGTTTCTCGGAGTGCGTGGGAATGGTTGTTCGGAATTTCGAGAGACAGAACTGCGAATAGGGTCGAGATGATTCCTCATTCCAACGATGAGATATCCGAAGAAACGGCCAGATACTATGCGGCGCGTGCTCCGGAATACGATCTTAGCGCGGGGTATCTGACTCTCGACGCAGACCCTGTCCGCGTAGCGAAAAAGAAAAGATATCAGCAGCTTTTTCGGGGGCGCGACGTACTCGAGCTTGCGTGCGGAACCGGATACTGGACGGCGGTCCTCGCAGAAACTGCAAAGTCGGTTGTCGGAATCGACGTCAACCCGGAGATGATCTCCCGGGCTCAATCGAGGTGTAATCATTTACCGCATGTGAAATTCCGTCTGGCAGACGCGTATTCCCTCGGCCCGGAGGCAGGCACTTACACGGCAGCGTTCGCCGTCTGGTGGTGGTCGCACATTCCCGGGTTCCGCGTTCGGGAGTTTCTGCAATCGCTTCACCGCAGGCTGATTCCCGGTGCGCTCGTGCTGTTTTCTGACCAGCTCGAATACGACGTTCCCAGAGTTGACGGAATGGCCACGCAACGGCGCGAGGATTCCAACGGCGATACCATCGAGCGGCGTGTTCTCTCGGATGGGCGGGAGTACGATATCGTGAAGAATTTCCCGACCGAACAGGAACTTTCTGCAGCCGTCAATGGATTTGGAACGGGCATCGAGTACAGGGAGTGGCCCGGCGAGAAACATTGGGAGCTGACGTACAAGTCTGGCAAAACGCAAGATAGGGCAAAACCCTGAATAGCATCAACCAACTCCTCGAGTATTACGAGATCGCATTCTCTTTCCGCGATATTCCGCGGGAGGTAGACGTTCTGGAGGAGGCCGCCCGTCGCTTTGCAGAGATCCCTGTCAAGACCTTTCTCGAGATCGGATGCGGCAACAGCCCCCACATGGAAGAGCTGGCAGGCAGAGGCTACGATTTCATAGGAATCGACACAAGTGACGAAATGCTCACGTACTCGAAGGAGAAAGCCAGGAAACGGGGAGCTCACGCGCGGTTTGTGAAGGCGATCATGGAAGGCCGTTCTCTGCGGTCTCTGCAGCAAAAAAAGACGGTACGGATTTTGGAGGTCATCGCTATGATCCAGCCAAGTCACGAGTGGGTACGGCGGGCGCGCACCTTTCAGATAGAGCAATACCACCCGCCCTTCTGGCCCGACATCGACTTTGACGCGAAGCAGCTCGTCGATGTCGTGCGGAAATACCACGCCAACGCTATCTGGTTCGGCAGCGCGGGTAAATGGGCGGTCTTCCCCAATGAGTTCTTTCCCCCGCACCCTCAATTAGGTGAGCGCGACCTGCTCGCCGAGACTATCGCCGAGGCCCATGCGCGGGAGGTGCGCGTCATCGGGTACATTCCCGTGGGGCACATTATTCCCGAAGATAACATGCTGATCCATCATCCGGAGTGGATGTACCGCCCCAGCCCCGAAGGCAACGCTCCTGCCCTGAGGCACCACGGCGGCGGATTTCACCGGCACGTCTGCTTTAACACACCGTACCGAGAGGCTATCTGCGCTTTCATCGCACAAGTGGTGGACCACAACGTCGACGCGATCTACACCGATTCTGCCTGTCCTTACCATTCGCACCACACCCCGCAGTCACCCTTGTGCTACTGCGACTATTGCCTCGAGAAGTTCGATAGGCAATTCGGCTGCCCAATGCCGTATGCACCCGATCCGCACAGCCTGCCTCGGGAAGACCAGGAGATGCTGGAAGAGTGGAGCCTGCAGTACGGCAGGATCGTCGGCGATGTCTTTCTCGAATTCGCCGCCGCGACGCGAAAGAAGAAGGACATCCCGGTGCTGACGCACGGCCTGGGTGTGGGCAACTGGCCCGAACGCAGGATCGTGGAGGTGCACAATGGATTTCTCTACGAGGCCGGAGGCGACTTCCTTCATCGGCTCGAAGCGGCCAGTCTGGCCGAGTCGTCGGGTTGGGCTATGTGGCAATACGTCGGCGCCTTGACGGGCTGGTCGCGGACGCAGTGCTTCGGCATGGAACTCGTCGAGGAAGCGGCAGCCAGCTTTGCTTCCGGAGGGGGCGTCCTGGTGGCGTGCGGCGTGAACCTTTGGCTGTCGCCTCCCCACAAAGCCAATCGTGAGCTGGTGGAGCTCCTTGAGATCCTGGAGACGAATGAATCACTCTTCGAAGATCTCCACCCGTCACCGTTTGTTGCTATTCCATTTGTTTTGCCAGTGCGGGTGTATGAGATGCTCGAGCGGGTGCGGTTCCGCGCCGAGCCCCTGGTGATGCGCGATCGTCCGCGCGATGTCATCGGCCAGTTCAAGCAGGACCTCGCCGACCGTCCGGGGGAACTCGAGGCCCCGCTCTCCGAGGCGGGCTATCTCGTGCGCACGCCCCCGCAGCAATCCTGCCGTCGCGGGGCTTTCTCGACCATGCTGGCCAACCATTTGCCGACATCGGTGATCGAGGAGCGGGTTCTCTCCGATCCAGCGGCGTTGGCAAAGTATCCTGTTCTGTTTCTGCCCAACGTCGGCCATCTCACGCGGGAGGAAGTCGAGGGCATCACGGAATATGTGAAGGTGGGCGGGCGGCTCCTGGCAACGTACCGGACGAGCCTGTACGGTGCCGAGCCCGAGGAGATGCGCGATAACTTCGCCTTGGCGGACCTTCTGGGCGTGGACCGCGTGGACCCGAACCCCGACCAATTCGCTGATTACGAACAACACCTCTGGGCCGCGGGGACGTTCGACACGTACGGTCGCTGCGTTCCGGGTCAATGGCTGGCCGAGGGGTGCTCGCATGAGCTGTGGCCGCTCAATCGGTTCGAGTTCGTCCAAGCGCGGCCGGGAACCGACGTGGTGGCGAACATCGTCTTCGGCGGGCGCGAGGACGACGCTCTGTGTCCCGCCGTCACCTGCCGGACGGTTGGCAAGGGCCGCGTCGTCTATCTGGCCGCGCCGGTGGAGGAGCTTCATTTCGAATATCGCCTGCTGGTGGTCCGCGATCTTCTGGGCGCCGTGGTGGATTGGCTCTACCCGGAGGGCCGGCCTCTGATGACCGATGGCCCGAACCAACTCGTGATGATTCCGAATGAGAAACCGGGAAGCCAAGTGTTGTTTCTGATCAATCACACCGGCGAGCGCGTCGAGCATCTGCCGGGGATCTGGCCGCGCTTCAGCCCACAGTTTGACTATGTGACCACGATACCCGAAGTGAACCTGCGCTGGCAGCTCACGGAGCGGGGCACTCCTCGTCGCGTGTGGGACGTTTGCACGGGAGATGACCTGGAGGTCACGTTCGACGGAAACCACTTGGAAACCATATTAACGAACATTGGACAGTACGCGATGATTGCCGCTGAGTTCTGATTGAATCATCGACCTTGCCAGGCTGTTATCCCAACGTCCTTCCCGGAAGCGGGATCGTAAGGCCTCACCACAGAGCCACAGAGGTCGAATCTTGGAGTAGAGGGGCAGTCGAATGTCTTCTCCGAAGCACCGGCTGCTAACAGGTCCACTTGCGCTTCGGTCGCTTACGCTCCCTTCGGCCTGACGGCAACCCGCCCAAGAGCGGGGCGGGTTCGCAAGTCGCCAGACCGTTATGGGCCATGCCAGCCTTCCTCCAAAAGCAGGCGGCCGTCCTGGCCGCCCAAGAGAATCTCACTACGTTCTTCAGTAGCGGAAATTTCGCTTGAAGAACTTGATTAAGATATGTAGATTTATAGCAGGTCAATAGGTGACCAATCGCAGCAGGATTGAACCGTCTTTACCATATTAAAAACAATTATGATATATAATGATCCCTAAGGTCTACATCGAGACATCTATTCCCAGTTTCTATTACGAAACACGTACAGAACCCGAGATGGCTGCAAAGCGGACTTGGACACGCCAATGGTGGGACGAACGGCGTTAGGGTTATGAGATTTTCACCAGTGAAGCGGTTATCGATGAACTCAGTGTAGGAGAGTATCCTAACAAGGACCGAGTATTGGCCCTGGTTGCTCCTTTGCCACTGCTGCCAATTGAACCAGAAATCGCTGAGATTGTAGAAGCATATATCCAACACCAGATGATGCCTAATGATCCCCTGGGCGATGCACTCCATCTTGCTACAGCCTCTTATCATAAGTGTGAATTTTTGCTCACATGGAATTGCAATCATCTGGCTAACGCGAATAAGTTTGCCCACATCAAGCGAGTCAACACTATTCTTGGCTTATATGTGCCCACGTTGGTGACTCCGCTGGAACTCCTGGGGGGTATTGAAGATGAAAGATGATCCGACCATTCGTAGGATTCGTGAAGTGCGTCATAGGATTTCGGAGCAATGTGATCACGACCCAAAGAAATTGGTGGCGTATTACATAAGACGCCAGAAAGAGCATCCTGAAAAGCTGGTGCGGAAAAGTAGAGAAGAATCGGTGAAACAGGAGACATAATCCCTCGTTCTTCTTTCAAGATTTCCGCTGAATAATTCATTTAGCGGGAATTCTGTTTCAGCGACAAAGCGGGCTTACCGAACCATTTCGTTCCGATGATTGTCACATCCCACTAACAAACTCAAATCGCAAATGCGACGATCTGTGAGAGAAAGGGTTGCCTCATGACCGAAACGGAAAAATACCTCTTCGATGTCCACGGAGCGGGTCCATGGCGCTGATGACCGAGGAGCAGAGGTGGGCCTTCGAGCTCGACGGCTATATCCTCCTCCCGAGCCTGCTCGGCGCGCCGGCAGCGGCGCACGCCACACCCGCCGCTCTGGCTGAGCATCCGGACTTGCTGGCTGCGATTGATCAGCTAGCTGGCGGGGAGTTACCACTGTGGCACCGCGCTGCGTACGACGGTACTGAAGGGAAGGAACAGGAGTTCCACACGATCAAGTTTGAGCTGGACCGGCCGTCGCGCCGCCTGACCAAAGAGGGGCAGTGGGCCAATGATCTGACGGTGGATGAGCAGCGCCGGCTGGGCTACGACACGACCAGCCGGCCCGACCGGGTGTGCGTCTGGGGGCTGCGCGCGCTGTGGGCCGTGGGCGACAGCTGCGTGGTGGTGTGCCCCGCGTCGCACAAAGCCAACGTCCAGCCGCCCCCGAGCATGGCGCGCGCCGAGGAGCTCGGGGCGACGGAGCGCGTGCAGCTCCGCGCTGGCGACTGTCTGCTCGCGGTTGCCACCACGCTGGTCGGCGCCGCCCCAGGCTCCTCGCTGCAGGAGTGCATCTTTTGCGACGACTCCCGCTACCCTGGGGGGGCCTTCGGCCACGGCGCGACGGGTGTGGACAGCTGGCTGGATGAGCTCACGCCGGCGCGCCGAGCGCTGGTGGCCGGCCCACCACGCGGCCTCGGCCACGACGGCCAGCCCCTCAGCAACGAGCAGCAGCTGGCGCCGTCGCTGCTGGACGTCAACACGCGGCCTGACGCTCCGAACCACGAGGAGGTCTGGTTCTGGGACCTAAGAGGCTACCTGGTGCTGCCTGGCGTGATGGACCGCGAGTGGTTAGCGCAGTGCAATGCAGCGCTCGACTCGCCCTTCGCCGAAGCCAACCGTCGGCCGGTGGGCTTTTCGAGCAGTGTCGTGGGCGAGTACCCGGACTACGAGGGCTGTTCGCAGACTATTGCCCCGGCCCCGGGCACGCGCTGCACCGAAGAGCGCGTCTCGCAGACCTGGACCCATCCCCCACCCTTCAGCGACGGCTTTCGACGCATGATCGACAATCCGCTCGTGAACGCGCGGCTGAAGTGGATGATCGACCCGGGCTTCGTCATGACGACGTGCTACACCATCGTCAGCCGCGACGGGGCGGCCGGCCAGCCCCTGCATGGCGGCTGGTTTTACGGCGCCGGCCATATCTATCATTTCCGGGACGGACAGCCTCGTACGGAGCAGGTGAACATCGGCTGGCTGCTCCAAGACGTCGAGACGGCGACGGGCGACGGCGGACTGATGTTAGTCCCCGGAAGCCACAAAGCGCGGCTACCGCTGCCGCGCCCGAAGCAAACCAGCTGCGACCTGCCGCAGGTCAAGCATATGCAGGGGGTTGCCGGGACGGTGATCATGTACACGGGCACGACGACGCACGGCGTGCGCAGCTGGCGCAACCCCAATCGCGAGCGGCGCTTCGTCAACACCAAAGCGGGACCTAATATACGGCGGCCGGAGCCCGAGGCGGCGCAACCGAGCCCCTGATGACCTTTGGCGATCTATATCGCGAGAAAAGTATAGGAAATTCAAAAGCGTCGGGCTGCCCACCCAGTCGCCCCCGCTGACGCCCTGGCAAAAGGATTACCGACGGCCTTATTCATCCACTCAAGAAAACGGTAAGCACCAAGTCTATAATCTACTACCGATAACACCCCATTTACGGTGCGGGGCATACGCCCCTTGGCCATCCGGCACCCCGCATACGCGGGGTCGTAAATAGTGAGCACGTTACACGCCAGCAGAACCCGACATCACCACCTGACCCTTGGTAGACACTCAAGGACACGGTCAATGGCAGATGAGCCGCTCAAGGTAGCGGAAAACTTAAAAGCAGAGGCGAATGTCCTAATCTCCGATTACGGACTTGGTAGAGTCCTAAGCTCTTTCGGAGATGTCTGGTACCGGGGCAGCTACGAAATGAACACGATGGTATGGCCTGACTTGGACATCCACATGGTCATGGTACCGGATCCCTGGTCGGTCGGGCGCTTCTTTGAGCTTGGAACGCAGCTCGTCTCACTAGGGAACGTCCTGACAATGAGCTTTCACGACTGTGCTCACTTTCCCAGAGATGGACAGCCCGGCGGACTTCACTGGACTTGGAGGGCGGACAATCGAGACGGGGGGATTCCCTGGAAAGTCGATCTCTGGTCAACCAAGGCCGAGGTGCTGGGGCAGGACAGAGTACAGATGGAGACAGTAAGAGAGAGAATGACCGAGAAAGACAGAAGGAAGATCATTGAGATCAAGCATTCCCTCCTAACAACGGAGGGAAGGACGCCCGACTCAAGCGGCAGACATGTCTACAACGCGGTCATCTTCGAGGGCCTTGAAACTCGAGATGAGATTGTTGAGTACCTGCGGGAACAGGGAATAAAGAACGTCTGAATGCCGACCAGATTGACGAGCTTCTGGCTATCGACGACGTGTCGCGTCCACCGGGCCACGGCAACGTGTAACACGACCGTGTTCGGCCCAGACCATTCGCCCCTTCGCGCAATTGCCTTTGCCAGTTCGCGCACGGAGGGAACGTTTGCAGCACGGCAGCCGAGGGATGATGAGCGAATCGGAGAGTTGATGCACTCCGGAATGAGCGGAGATCTACGGCATTTTGTCGTGGTTCCTGCCGAAGGCAAAAGAAAAGTGATACGGGTACAGCCTACCAAAACGCGATTCGTTGATATTCATCACCTGGACTGGGACCTGAAGTGGTCCATCCAGTTTCCAGAAGTCATCACGTCGATGAATGGTGTGACGATGATGTGGCAGAAGATCTGCCCTCAATGGACAAAGACAAGAGACAATGCATGGGCTTACGAATGGCAAACAACGCCTGAGTACATCAAAGAGCAGTTGGCATACCGTCAAACCGATCCCTCAGGGAAGGTCATTCGACACAACTTCATAACAGGTCTTTTTCTCAGAGCAGCGTTGTCCGGACTCGAGGACAGAGTAGAATTGACGTTGACCCTCACGAATCAGTCATCCGCGATATTTTATGACGTCGTTTCTGATGGTGGATGTCTCCAGACAAAGTCATCTGATTTCCTGGATCAAAATGAAGTCAAACGATCCTACATCCTGGTGAAAGGTAAGCCGGAGAGCATGGGCGATCTTCACAGAACTATGGAAATTCGGACCGTGTATCATGCAGACCTTATGGACTACGAAAAAGAATGGGTCAATAGGTCAGCATGGTTCTGGGGAAGAAGCAATACGGCCATAGACCGGCCGGCCATCCTGGGTGCCGTTTCTCATGATAGGTCTAAGGCAATAGCGCTCGGATATGAGTGTGCAACTTCGGCTTTTCAGAACGCTGACGGGCATCATTGTCTGCATAGCAGACCTCTTTTCGGTGATATTGCACCGGGGCAGTCAGTAACTCGGAAAGGCTACATCCTGTTCGGCAGCGAGTTCCCTGCGCTGGCAAAGCGACTTGGCAAACAACTCAACAGACTGGACACGTCTAACCTGAATCATTCAAAAAAAAGGTAATTTCCTAACCCAAGTCATTGTATTATGGTTGCGCAAATAACCTATAACAATGAACTTGGAGGAAACTACCGTGGGTGCTCAAAATAATCATCACAGCATCCTTTTCACAAGTCTTTTTGGCAAAGAGCTGGAAGGCGCCTTCGATGGGAACCGACATGGGGCGACGTTTCAAAGCTCGTTCCCTTCATCAAAGAACTAGCACCACAGAACTCGTTGATTGAGCTACGCGCATTTTTGGGCGGAAACTCCACGGCACACTTCAATGGCCGTCGACAGGCTCAGGGTTCAGGCTCCGCGGTCTACACTATAGGCGCCGACCTGTATGCGCGCCTCGATGCGCGTGAAATCGCCAATGCTCTTGCCACCGCTTTCTTTTGTGGGTATAATTCCAGGTGCCAACGGCACTTCAAGTTTCAGTAAGGCGAGTCGTGTTTGGCTGTGGAATAGCGAACCGCTGAGACTGGTATTCGTGGCGAGGAAGCTGCCACCAGATGGAATTTGAATGGGACCCGGAAAAAGCAAAAGCCAACGAGTTCAAACATGATCTCAGTTTTCCAGAAGGGGCCAGTGTCTTCGGCGACCCTCTGGCGATAACTTTCCCCGACCCGGATCACTCAGTGGATGAAGGGCGATACGTAACTTTGGTCTCTCGAGACCGGGTCGATACGTAGTTATCTCGCATACACAACGGGCTGGAAAGACGAGAATAATAAGTGCGCGTCTAATGACGCGTCGGGAAAGGAGAATCTATGAAGAGGGCTGAACCGGACGAACTGCGACCGGAATATCGCCGTGGAGATCTCGGTCCTGGCGTCCGGGGCAAGTATTTTGAGTCTTTTCGATCCGGGACAAATCTCGTCTTACTCGAGCCGGACATTGCCAGGGCATTTCCTACCGAGGAGGCCGTAAATAACGCACTTCGGTCATTTTTGGAAGGGGCCAGGGGACCGGCAGACTCGAGGAAGAGCACCAGTTGAAAAGCGAAATACAATTGTTCTTGTTGTTATCGCAGTAACGGTTGGAATTACTCACGGCAAAAAAGCGGCCAAACTTGCATAAAGGATGCGCCTCTCAACTGGGTTTGGGTTATTTCCGACCACTGCCTTCCTTTGTCGGTATAATTCCATGTGCCAACGGTTCTACTAACTCGGTGAGAAAGGAGGTGCCATGTCAAGAAAGTCACAGGCGACTAAGGGTTCGAGAGTTCATGTCATCTCAAGAAAAGATCGTTGGGCAGTCAAGAAGGAAGGAAATTCCAGAGCGTCAAAAATCTACGGCACCAAATCTGCTGCCGAAAAAGGTGCTAGCGAAATATCGAAAGGCAGTGATGTTGTCATCCATAGACGAGATGGATCGGTACAAAAATGGATAAGGGCTAAGTGAACAGCCGGGGGGATTTCCATTCCAAAATCTTCATCAACTGTCCCTTTGATGACGATTACACTCGCCTACTGAGACCTCTCCTGTTCAGTGCTGTTCGTACAGGCCTGACGGTGAGAATTGCATCGGAGATTTTTGACTCCGGAGTTGCGAGGATCCATCGAATATGTGATTTGGTACGTGAATCCAAATACAGTGTGCATGATCTGTCAAGGATGCGAGCGTCATTCGAGGGCGAAATCCACAGGATGAATATGCCCTTCGAACTGGGTCTCGACATCGGTTGCCGGGTCTTCTCTCGCGGCTTAATGAGTCAAAAGCGATGTTTGATTTTGGAGACTGAACAGTACGAGTACCAAAAGGCATTATCTGATCTCTCGAACTCCGACATTAAACGCCACCGTGATGAGCCTGAAGAACTGATCCGTCAAGTACGTAACTGGTTTGTTGAGGTCGGCATCAATGGGGTTCCGAGCGGTACCATGATCTGGGAACAATTCAACGAGTTTATGGCCAACTTCTATCACGAGAGGGAGGCCGAGGGCTTCAGGGGCAAAGATCTGGATATGATGCCTGTTCCTGAGTATCTCGGGTTCATCGAAGCCTGGGTCGGTTGACTGAGAAACAAAGTTCTTGATGTTATGGAATCAGCCGCGTATATTTCCTATGTGTAGACTACTGGTCGCCAACATTGGGTCCGTTGACAATTCGTGATAACGGTCATTCGATGGAGGATTTTCCACATTTAGATAACACGACATTGCCATAGTAATTCCGGATTCAGGTTACAAAACAGGGAAAACGGTGAAAATCCGTTGCGGTCCCGCCGCTGTAACTGGGGATGTTTCTCGCCGCGATGCCACTGGTTAAAACCGGGAAGGCGCGAGAACCAGGTGATCCAGGAGCCAGAAGACCTGCCTGAATCTCAGAACTTATTGATTTCCTCGCGGATTTGGGAAAAGGTAAGACATCGCAGGCCACGCGGTTTCTATCGCGTAACGCGTCTACCCCTGATTTCTGCAAGGAAGTCAGGGATTTTTTTTGCAAAGCAGTCAGCTATAAGCGCTCAGCGTGAAACAAGACGTTTACAGCAGTGTATGCGCCTTGTTTGCATCTGTAGGGGCAACCCTTGTGGTTGCCCACGTCACGGCGCGCATATCACTGATTGACATCGCGGGTCCGTATCGCGAACCGGTTCTAGCTGAATGCTGAGAGCTGACAACTGATAGCTGTTGTTGCTGATCGCTGAAAGCCGGAGGTTTTCGCCGTGGTGAATCTGAGAAGATGGATACAAACGCTGTGTTACATCGGTATCTGTGCTGCGGCGATGCCTGTCTCCGCTGAGATGTCTTTGCAATATGCGCAGGGATTTGGCGTTGAATACTTCGATGGGTACAAGATCGTGTCCGTCCTGGCGCCGGGATCCGGAACGCGGCAAACGCTTCGGTACGTCCTGGTACAGCACGGCCGGAAATCGCCCGATGGCTTTGAAGGGGTTCCGAGGATACGGATTCCCGTACGCTCTCTGATAACCACGTCCACGACGCACCTGCCGCATATCGAAAAGCTGGATGAGGTTCAAAGCCTCGTTGCGGTCGACAACATCAAATTCGTCAATTCCGCAGCCGTCAAACGGCGTTTTGCAGCGGGCAGGATATCGGAAATCGGCAGGGGCAGATCCATCGATATGGAGCGGGTTCTCATGCTCCGGCCCGATATCGTCTTCATCGACGCGCCGTCGCAGGACAATGCGTTTCACCCTCTGCAGCAGGCCGGGGTGACCGCCGTTGTGAATGCCGCCTATGCCGAACCGACGCTGCTCGGACGCGTGGAATGGCTCAAATTCGTAGGCGTTTTTTTCAATAAGGAAACATTGGCCGCCGCGCAATTCGACAGTGTTGTAGCCCGGTATCGGGTTCGCAAGGCGTTGACGCGGAATCTGCCGGTAGACAAAAAACCCACCGTCTTTGTCGGGTCCCTCTGGCGCGGGACCTGGTTCATGTCGGGCGGAAAAACGTATGCCGCGCAATTGCTCGAGGAGGCGGGCGCGGATTACCTGTGGGCGGACAATGAATCGCAACGGAGTTTGTCGCTGGATTTCGAAACGGTCTACGAAGAGGCGCACGATGCCGAATACTGGATAACGATGAGGAATGAGTGGGGTTCTCGCAACGACGTCGTGGCCGAGGATGAACGTTACGGGAACTTCAGGGCGATCAAAACGGGGAATGTCTTCAATGCCAATGCGCGCCTTAATGAGCACGGCGGTAACGACTATTGGGAAACGGGCCTGATCGAACCGGACGTTCTGCTGGCTGATCTCATCAAGATCCTGCACCCGGACCTGCTCCCTGATCACCAACTCAAGTACTATCGAAAGCTGGATCATTAACCCATGCTAATAATACGACTCGTGATCTTCCTGATTCTCTGCGCAAGTACGCCGCTTCAGGCGGCGGAGATTGCCGGCCGCGTCATCGATGCGGAGACGCGAGCGTCCATCGCCAACGCGAGTGTTCGCGTTCTCAACGCCGATCTTGCGACAAAGACGGATGCCCGCGGTCATTTCGCTTTTTCTGATCTGACGGCCGGCGCCTACACGCTCGCCATAACGCATATCGCCTACCAGGCCGGGCAACGCACGGTCCGCGTGAAAGGAAAGACCGAGGTTTCTGTCCGGCTGTCTCCCAGGACGTTTCCCCTCGATGAATTTTCGGTCATTGCCGATCCGATAGGAGCCAGCGACATTCACAGGAATCCGGCTTACGCCACCGTTATTGCGCGCGAAAGTTTCGAGGGAAGAGAAACGACCCTGCCCGATGTATTGGCCGAAACCACGGGTGTACACGTTAAGCGCCTGGGTGGGCTGGGCGCGTTCAGCACGCTCTCACTACGGGGTTCATCCGCCGATCAGGTTGAGGTCTATCTCGACGGTATTCTGTTGAACGCCGCCTTTGGCGGCGGCGTAGACCTCGGCAATTTGCCGCTGGCGCACGTCGAGCAGATCGAGGTGTATCGCGGCGCTGGCGCCGGTGGCAACGGCCTGGGCGGTACGGTGCACGTCCGCTCCCGCCCGTCGCAAAGACGATGGCGACACGGCGTTCGAGGTTCGTGGGGGGCTTTCGATACACGGTTACTCAGTAGTGTGCTTGCGGGTGCGCTCGGGCAGTCGGAGTTTCTCGTTGTGGCCGACTACGCGCAAAGCGATAACGATTTCGGATTTCCGGACGACAACGGGACTGAATACAATGCCGATGACGACGTCTGGAGCAGACGCCGAAACAACGACCACCGATCCCTCAACCTGTTGGGCAAATGGCGCCGCGCTCTGGGGAGGAACAGTAATGTGTCCATCCACGAGACGGCGTACTGGAAGCGCCAGGGCATGCCCGGCATCAGCAACAATCAGTCGCGGAACGCGCAACTGGATGCCTTCCGGACCATGACCGAGGTAACATACGAAAATCGGGCGCTATCGAACGGCCTGGGTACGCGTCAATCGCTCTTTGTCACCCATACCAATGAACGCTTCCGCGATCCGGATGGCGAAGTGGGAATCGGTCGCCAGGATAACGACTATCGCACGCGCACTTATGGGTGGCGGAGCCGTTTGCAGACGGTTCTGTTTTCGCGCTGCGATATCGCGGCCGTGATTGGCTTGCGCCGGGAGGCCTATGTGCCCACAACGCGGATCCGAACCATCGCCAATTTATTCGACAGCCGGCGATGGATCTTTTCCGCTCGCGCGGGCGTCGATGTTTCCTTGCCGGGACAAATCGGCGTGTGGTCGTTGAGCGCCGAACAACGCCGGATACACAGTACTTTTACCGGCGCCAATCCCTTTGACTTTTCGCCGCTTGCGCCCGATTCCGCAAATACGCGCAATCTCACCACCGTGCGCTCGGGTGTGCGGCTGGATCTGGCATCGCACGTAACGTTCAAGGCCAATGCGGGGCGCGTGTTCCGGGTGCCCTCTTTCTTCGAGCTTTTCGGCGACCGCGGCGGTGTGGTGGGCAACGTCAATCTCAGGCCCGAATACGGTTTTGCGTGGGATGTGGGCCTGCGCTATTCGGATGGAACAACCGCGTTGGAACTGGCGTTTTTCGATCACCGCTATGTAGACCTGATCCAGTTTGTCCACACGTCGCAAGCCACGTCGCGCCCCGTCAACATTGGCAGTGCGCGGGTGTACGGACTCGAAATAACCGCGCGAAAGCGCTTCGGTCCCCGCTTCAACCTGTCCGGGAATTACACGTATCAAAATGCCAGAGACCGATCGGACATTCCCTATCTGAATGGCAACGATCTGCCCAATCGTCCGCCCCACGCGCTTTTTGCCCGGGCGACGGCGCGGCTGGGACACTGTACGGTGACCTACGACTTCAGCCTGGAGGACGGGAGCTATCTCGACCAGGCGAATCGACGGCCGCTGTCGGTGCGCCACATTCACAACGCGGGCGTGAAAGTGGATACCGGGCGACGGTTTAAAATCGGATTTGAGGCAAAAAATATATTCGGGGCGCAAATCGCCGATACCTGGGGTTACCCGCTGCCCGGGCGCGCGTTTTTTGTGAGTGTGAGCACGGAATGAGCGATGGAAGGCAGGAGAAGGTAGGTCCGGGAGGCGAATCGCCCCTTTTTCAGCTGAAGCCGGTTTATCGGGCGAATACCACGAATCAAGTGGTCGTTTTTTACTTTTAACGGGGGGGCCGGATTTAATGCGGTGGTTTCTGATGGTTCTGTTTCTTGCAACCGATGCATTGGCGAATCAGGCGGTACTTACGACAACGGATTACAGCAGCGGTGGCCTTTCAAGCCTGGATCTTGGCACAAATACGGCAACCAACGATCACCTCACGATCCATTCGGATGCGGTTGTGCGCACGTATCGCGACAAGGTGTATATTCTCAATCGCCTGCCGCAGGATAATGTGATCGTGTTGGATCGTAGCGATCTAATGACGCCAATTACGCAGTATTCGACGGGGAATGGTTCGAACCCGCACGATATCGCCTTTGTCAGCGAGGCAAAGGCGTATATCTCACTGTTCGAGCGGTCACAACTGCTCATTGTCAATCCCGTCACGGGCGACTCGCTCGGCTCGGTCGATCTATCCACATTCGCAGATGCCGATGGCCTGCCGGAAGTCTCTCAGCTGGCCTTATACGGGAGTCATTTATTCGCCGCGTGTCAACGGTTGGATAGGGAAAATGGATGGGCGCCGACCGAATTTTCTTCCATTGCCGTTGTTGACGTGACGACCGATCTATTGGTGGACGCGGATTCAGATACAGAGGGTGTACAGGGCATTGTGATGGGGGGCAAGAATCCCTACAGCGCCTTCCAGCGAGGAAGCAGGTGGGTTTTGAGTACTTATAATATGTACACAGATTTAACTGACGGCGGAATTGAGGTGATCGATCTGGAAAATCTGGTGAGCGAAGGGATTAAAATTGATGAAGTAGCAGCAGGCGGCAACATATGGGCGCTGGCGATGGTTTCTGACGTCGAAGGGTATGTCGTGGTTACCGACGAGAATTTCGTCAATATCGTCAACCGGTTCAATCTGACGACTCGGTCCGTATTAAAGAGACTGGACGGTCTTTCCGGTGGGGAAGTTCCAAGCCTGGGTATATTCGGCGAGCGACTATATTTATCGGACCGAGGCAGTTTCAGCGATCCGGCTTCCGCCGGCGTGAAGGTCTACGACGTAAATACGGAGGAACTTCTGGCCGGTCCGATCTCCACCGGTTTGCCGCCGTCAAGCATTGCGTTTGTAGGCAGCGCGGCGGATTTCAATGGCGATTGCGTGGTGGATTTCAGCGATTTCGTGGTATTTGCTTCCGGCTTTGGCAGGACAGCCGGCGACGGCGAGTTTGATGCCAGATTCGATTTGAACGGCAATGGAGAGGTTGATTTTCCCGATTTTCTGATCTTTGCTTCGGAATTCGGAGGTGGATGAGCACGCGCGAAGACTGGTTCCCGCAGGAACTCAATGCCGGAAAAGAATCCCGTTCGCGGCGCATAGAATTGATTGAACTTGCTTGTTCCTGGTCATTGAGCTTGTCGAAATGTGGACGCTGAGCTTGTCGAAGCACCCGCTATTCGTTACCCGCCAGGTGGAATCTTCCCCACCCCCAAACGTCCCCTATTCCCTTGCCCTTTTTCTTGCTTCGCCCAAGAAAAAGGGCGAAAAAGAAGGGCGCCGCTCGGCGCCTGTCTGCGTGCGTGAGACAGCACGCACAGGCAGGCGGGGCCGGTTTTTCCGTGAATCACTTCAGGGGTGGAAATGGGAATTGGGTGGCCTACGGGCTCCTTAACTGTACCAATACAACTGTGCTGGTCGGATAAACACGGAGAACCTGCCTCCGCCCGCGAAGCGGGTGACCTGTTGTACCGCGGTTTTGCGGGACAACAGGGGACGCGTGGTTCTGGCGTCCGAGGCTGCTGGTGAGCGGCTCGTTTCATGCCGCGAACAAACCCCCCGCACCACCAGGCGCGTGATTGCACAAGGCCTGGTTTTCCACCCCCTTTCCTTTAGGAGAGGGGGCCGGGGGAGAGGTCCAGGCACCCACAAAGTGGCGATGACGTTTACGACTGGCAACGGCAGGCCCTATCGAAATCCGGTGAACGCGGGGCGGCCCTCTTACCTCTACCCTCTTCCCTCTACCTGGTGGCGGCCGGGTGGACGGGCGTTTTGTTAGCTGAAAACTGACTGCTGATAGCTGATTCCACGGATTACTTGCAAATCAAGGTTCGGTCCCAGAAATATGTCACCATTCATCCGCAGGTTCATCCCGTCTCTCTGCGTTCCCTTCACTCGGCGGCGGCCTCGCTGGCGGCGAAACCGGTAAGCATGGCCGGCGCGTTGCAGCGGCGTCTTGTCGGTCCCGTCTGGCAGGGTGGAAAAAAGATTACGGACCTATGGTTGGGCGATGAATCCGACCCGGAAGGCGGCCAGCCCGAGGATATGCGGCGCATGTGCGTCTTTGTCAGTGTCACCTGTCTGCTCGCAACGGCTCTGGCGGTTTTTGTGCTGTTCCTATAGCGAACGTTGACTTTCTGAGGTTAGTCCACTATTCTCCAGTACGCTATTCTGAATGCACAACACAAGGTCAATGATATTCTCAAATTAGACGTCACGCCCGGTTGGACACCTGAAGGCATGAAAACCGTGACGAAAGCGTCTATTTTCAGACCAATAGTGGAATAATCCGCGCCGAGGAAAAAATGAAAACATATCTATTTAAGGCTGTCCTGGAGAAAGACAAATGGCCTGATGAGCCGGATTCAAAAGCGGTGTGGCGAGCTTATATTCCCGCGTTGGAACATAGAGGGGCTGCAAGCTGGGGAAATACCGAGAAAGAGGCCCTGCGGAATTTAAGGAACGCTGTTGATCTACATGTTGCGTACTTGCTGGAGAATGGAGAAGAGATCCCTTCTGAGCCATCTTCACAGATTCATGTCAGCGACGTTCCTTTGGTCACCGTAGCGATCTGATATGGCTATTGATTATAGCAGGCTTCGTTCACTGACGGCACGCAGATTGATGCGGGCATTAAACAGAGACGGGTTTCGTGAATACAGAAGAAAAGGCGCGACCCGTCTTTTCGTTCACGCGGATGGAAGGATAGCCTTGAGCACCTTAGTCGCTATTTTAATTTATCTGGACCTACCTTCCTCGCTCCCCTTCCCGTCCCGGGGAGGGGCTGGGTGAGGGGTCATACAATTCCGGAGGCGCGTTGACTGAGGCGATTCTAACGGCGCAGGATCTCTCCATCGGTTACAAAATCGGTCGGCGGCCGCCACGCATTGTGGCTCGCAATATCGACGTTTCGCTTGATCCCGGTGACTTTGTCTGTCTGCTGGGCCCCAATGGCGCGGGGAAATCCACGCTTATGCGTACGCTGGCCGGGATGCAGCCATCGCTGAACGGGCACGTGTTTCTCGCCGGTGAAGACATCGCGGAGATGTCCGCGACCGCAGTTGCCCAGGCGCTCAGCGTGGTGCTCACGGATCGCATCAACGCCGGCGCCATGACGGTGCGCGACCTCGTCGGCCTTGGGCGGTATCCCCATACCGATTGGATCGGACGCTTCGGCGACGAAGACGAGCAGGCCGTTTCCTGGGCAATTCGGGTTGCCCGCGCCGAGGAATTGGAACACCGCAACGTGGCCGAACTCAGCGATGGCGAGCGCCAGAAGGTAATGATTGCGCGCGCGCTGGCGCAGCAGCCCGACCTCATGATTCTGGATGAACCCACGGCCTTTCTGGATCTGCCCCGCCGCGTTGAAATCATGGCTTTATTGCGAAATCTCGCACATACGACCCGGAAGGCGATTCTCCTCTCCACGCACGATCTGGACCTGGCGCTGCGCTGTGCAGACCGCATTTATCTCTTGCCATCAGAGGGCGCTTTACAGTCCGGCGCGCCGGAGGATTTGGTCCTGAATGGCGCTTTTGAAAGGGCGTTCCAGAGCGATGGCGTGCGTTTTGACGCCGATACGGGTGCGTTCAGGCTTACTCAGGAGCGCGGCCGCTCTACGGTCTCAGTCACGGGGCAGGGGCGGCGCGCCTATTGGACCGAGCGCGCGCTGGAGAGGGCGGGATTTCAGGTGGTTGACACCGGATCGGAATGGCCTATCGATATTCGAGACGGTGAAACGGGCGCCTGGCGGGTCAAGCGCGGTGGGATAGCCCACAAATATCATTCTATTTGCGACTTGATTGTGGCAATCAAAGGCGAAAGTGGAATAGAAACCGTGTCGGAATCGGGAAAAACCATATGACGTCAAAACAGATGGAGGAAGTTCGGGAGGGTCCCCGGCGCGCAGTCATTGTTCCGGGTTTGTTTCTGCTCCTTCTGGTGGCGTTCGGTCTGAGCCTTTCGCTCGGATCTGTCCGCATTCCTCTGGCAGGACTGTTCGACGTTCTCATGGGAAGAGAGGCGTCTTCCCCGGCATGGGCGATCATTATTCACACCATCCGTCTGCCGAAGGCGATAACGGGTGTCCTCGCCGGCGCCGCCCTGGCCGTAAGCGGCCTGCAGATGCAGACGTTGTTTCGTAATCCACTCGCCGATCCATTTGTGCTTGGCATCAGCGCCGGCGCCAGTCTCGGCGTCGCCATTGTGGTGTTGACGGCGGGTGCGGTTGGCAGTGCGCTGATCGCCGGCCTGGGCTTCGTGGGCGATCTTGGTCTGGCTCTTGCGGCTATCCTGGGCGCGGCCGCGGTGTTGGGGTGTGTGTTGCTGGTTTCCCGCAGCGTGAGTAGTGTGATGACGTTGCTGATTCTGGGTCTGATGTTCGGGTATGCGACAGCGGCGTTCGTCAGCATTTTGATTTACTTCAGCGTTCCGGAACAGATACAGTCGTATATCCTGTGGACCTTCGGCAGTTTTGGCAGTGTGACGTGGCGCCAGATCCCCGTGCTCGTCTGCGCCATTCTTCTCGGCCTTTTGCTGGCGTTGCAGTGTATCAAACCTCTCAATGCACTCTTGTTGGGAGAGAATTACGCCCGCAGCATGGGCCTCAACGTAAAGCGCGCCCGCATATGGATCCTGGTCAGTGCGTCCATTCTTGCTGGCGCCACCACCGCCTTCTGCGGCCCGATTGCATTCCTGGGTCTGGCCGTGCCCCATCTTTGCCGCAGTCTCCTGCACACGTCCGATCACCGCGCCCTAATGCCTGCCGTCATCTGCCTCGGGGCAACCCTGGCGCTGCTATCCGATCTCTTCGCCCATCTGCCGGGCAGTCAATACGTTCTTCCGCTGAATGCGGTCACGTCCCTCATCGGCGCACCGGTCGTCATCTGGTTCGTCCTGCACCGCAGAAACCTGAGCCAGACGTTTTAGGCTTCTTAACTCACCAATCGAGAATTCACATGGATGGACAGGATGGGCAGGATAAGAGCAAAACAGGGGAAAACCAGGCGGATGATGACGCACAATGCGACAACTCGCCGACTTCGGGTCCAGGTCAGGTGACTGCTGTCAACACCGGTTTTATTTTTGACAAAAGCACCGGTTTAAAATTGGACACAATAGGCAGGATGGGCAGGATAAAGACCAAATTCGGTGAATGTCCTGAAAGCAGTGGTCTTCAAATACGAAATATTATGTAATGCAGACAAAGGATTGAAAGGGTGGAGCGGACATTCCTGTCTGCTCACATACATCAAACCGAAACCTCACAATCCATTATCCGTGTCACGCCGCGACTCACCGCCGCCTCCCCCATAGGAAAAAGGAAGGTGCTATCTACAGAATTACCTGAGCAGGGCAGACAGGAATGTCTGCCCCACCTTCAGACACGCTTCTTTTACGGATCGACAAGCTCCGCCCAAACAGTGCGAGCAGCACAGGCAACGAACGTCATCGAGCCGCGACCTGAGCCGTTCCCTGAGGGCGCGCCCCGAGCCTGCGGTCCCTGAGCTCGCCTACATTGAGCTTGTCGAAATGTCGAAGGGTCGAAGGGCCGGCGAAAGGTCGGTGAGAAGCCCAGGACTGGATATGGATTTCTGGCGATGTAATTAACAAGATGATCGCCGGAATGCCGAGCCTTGCATTTCAAAGCCGAAGTTTCGACAAGAGCGAAGGCCCGCGCCAATCAGTTCAGGTGCGGGCTCTTGTGATTTGCCTGTTCGACGAAAGTTATCTTGGTCACATTGTACCCATTTCACATTCGGAAACTAACGCGACCCTTCGTCTCCATATCCGGCAAGATATTTTCCAGCAAATGCGACAAGTTCAGCTGAGTCTTCGAGACTTGCGATCTTCAAACTTTGAACCCGTTCCCCCAGCGTCTTTTCATCGTCGTACAGCTCAATCAGTTCATTCCAATGCAAACGCGGCTTGCGTTGGATTGCCCTACTTCCAAGATACTGGCCAATGATCTCATCCTTAGCAGCCCTGAGTACGGCCAACGTCATTTCTGGAGAGTCCTCGATATTGAGCGGGCATTCCTGGGGTGTAGCGGCGCGTTTCGTGCGAAGAAGAACACCCAAGAGATTGTGCTCAGTCGCGAGATCTGGAACTGACGCTGATCTGACTTCCTCACGCCAAGCCTTCTCGAATCCCGATGCCGTTTGTTCTGTCACGAGCTTTTCACCCACCTCTTCTCGGTACCCAATCATGTTGATAAGTTCCAATTTCGAAGACAGCGACTTCAATTCTGGCAGGATCTCGCGAACCGCAGCTTTGATTGAAGTAGAGTCTGGAAGGCATTTTAAGAGGCGAAATACGACACAGGTTACAGTAAATGTGGGAGGGAAATCTAACGGACCCAATTGTCTTTCGGATAGCGGTAGGAGATTGAGCAATACAACCGAACCTGGAATTGCGTTTTCTGTGCTGAATTCTTCCTCGAAATAGTCAAGAGAAGCAATGACGCTCTGGAGTCGTCTCGGATTGATAGCAAGCAGGCATTTTTCGAAAGCATCACGATCTGCCATGTGCCTTACTATTCCCTCTGCTTCATCAAAGGCTTGCAGGCTGTCGTTTTTTACTCGCTCAAGATAAAGCCGAAGAATGTCCTTGTGGCCTACGCGACGCCCCTTTAGCCACTTGCTTCTCCATTCGTCTCCAAAGGAACTCCCACCTACATGATGTGCTGCCGCAGGAAAGATCTGCAGTATCAAATTCTTAACTACACCCCCGCGGTCTCCGGCAGCTTTGATCAAGCATTCAATCTGCTTCGTATAATGAGATTCAGGTTTGGGGACCAGATTTGGATCGTCAATATCATGTGAGTCAGTAAGTGTTTCAACAGAACTATACAATCGTGTGTACACATTTGGAAGGAACATACGAATCGCTTCGAGCGCCAAGAGGTCGACAAGGGCAATTTCCCCGTTTAGGGATCTGACAGTGCCCTGAACTGATGTGGCGTATCGGCGCACGTCTCGCATGTTTCTTATAAATGGCCGAATGACGCCCATAAACACATCTGGCGAAAGTTGCTCATCGACCTGGCTGACATTGTCGACGTTTGCGAGAGCGCCTTGCAAGGCCGCTGTAAGTTGGCTATCAAGTATATTACCGGGCACTTCAGGCAAATCAAAAGCTACCTGAAGGATTTTTTCCAGGTAGTCGCGTCCGCTTATACCATGTTCAGTGAGCGCCTTTTCGACCCGGCCTCGGTCAAAGGCTACAATATAAACGATATTGGGAAAGTTGGCAGTTAGCCGAATCAGCTTGAAAATGTCTCGGATCTCGGACTTCATAAGTCGATCAACGTCATCAATAACAACCACGATCGGTTTTTCAAAATTGGAAAGTGCTGTTTCAAGTTTTCGTCGCTGAACAAAAACACTTTGTTTGCGAGGCACGGGAATCTTGCTCAAGACTTTTCCAAGTCCCCCTACCCAAGGATTGCCTGAAACAACAGAAAGTATTCCGGAAAATGCCCCGCCATAACTTGCGATGAATTTACCTATCCGGGCGAGCCGCCTACCGCGAACCTTGAGTTGGCCGGCAAGTTCGGCGAAAAATGACTCGACGAGTTGTGCCGTACCGCTGAACATCCACGGATTAAAATCCAGTACAGGGACGTCAGCTTTCTCAAATTCCCACCGAGCAAGGTTAATAAATGACGTTTTCCCTGAGCCCCAAGGCCCAAGGACGCCGACTACAACCCCCTCAGCGGTATCAAATTGAAGTACAGTTCGTGCAAATTCAGTAGCGACATCATTCCTTCCGATAAGGTCATCTTCGGCTCTCTCAATTGGATTGTCGGCGGTGATCATCGCCCACCTCGTGTGTAACGGAAGAACCAACGTTCTACAAATACATCAATATGGAGTCTGAAGATACGATGCGGCCCGGAATACCAGTTGTCCATGGGAAGTCAACCTCTTGTAGTGTGAATCGGAACACATTGGTTAAATATGCTGACTCCGATTGATTCGACCAAATTCAGTCTTTTAGAATCTCGATTATTTCTATCACGCTACATTTGGGCTTGGTCACGTCAAACGGCAGACAGTCCAGTGACGATTGTTTGTCGAATTCAAAACGCAACGGTTCATCAAATTGCTCTGTCTTTGGATAGACAAGCGCAACCTTTCCGCAGCCGTATTTCTTACCGTATACGAACATCTGGTACATATCGGCCTGATTGACACCTCGTTTCAGACCTCCGTCCTCCGCGTTAATGCGCTTCCATTTCGTGTCCAGGATAAACTCAGCCTTGCCTCCAGACATCAGACTGATATCCGGTTTCATTTCGAATACCCCCCGCTTTTGAGCATCCGTAACCAGAAATTTTCGTGGTCCTTGTTTACGCACTGAATAACCGTCTTGGAGTCGCCGGAAACTGGTCGCCACAAAGTCCTCGAATATCTCCCACATCGGAAACAGCAGCGCCTGGTTGACGTGTTTGCCTGTAAACGTGGTCAGGCCTTGATCAAAGAGGAACAGCCCGACCCATTGCATTACCGCGTCGTAATGTTGAATCGTACGGTCCACCTGATGCCGGTCCCAGTCGCTTCGCGGGTGCATTGACAACGGAATATCGGAAAAACTGATGCGCGACTGATGCAGCAACTGCTGGTTTCTCGGCTGCCGAACGGAACCGGTCAATTTTTGAATCGTGCTATGAATCAATCGATTGGCGGGGCGATTGGCGTTGAACTCGTCGTAGCCCACGTAAAAACGCGCGCGATTGGACGAATTTTCCCGGATGTGTTGGGGAAACAAAATGCGCCCGCGGAGGCAGGGCAGGTTATCCTCAACCGGCTGATAGTGGCGGGCAAGACCGCGCTGTGTGAGCATAACGAGGTTGTTCAAGAAGAGATGAAAAAACACCTCCAGCATATTGAAACGCTTCACGGCATTGATCTGGCTTTCGTTGAATACAGCCAACGACTTGAAACCGCGCCAGGTGCGCAACATTTTGAAGAGAATCCGTTTGGTATTTTCATCGCCGTCCGAAAAATCCACCTTCGGCAGGATTTCCAGCACGGTTCCGTTGCGCGTTTCGATAATTCCAACGTAGTTTCCGGCATACAACCTAGCGTTGCGGACCTGGAGTACCGGCCTGTAGTTGCCCAAGTTATCTTCTCGATGCTCAAGTGCGAACCCCTTAAAGTCTTCCAATTCGTCCTGGCTGAGACCTGTCAGTTCGTCATGTTCCTTAATAACAAGTGGCTTTTTGATAACGGGCATCGTCAGGCGTCCTCTCCGCTTTCACCGGTATCGTCTTGTGGTGATGGTTTCCCGCCGTAGATCGACTGGTAACTCACGGGATCCATCCATTTGCTATTATCGGCGGGTAATAATTCATATATTTTCTTTTCTTCATCAATTTAGTGCGGTTCGCCTCGCAGATTTTCCGGGATTTCACATTCTCTAATAAACCCGTTGCGATTCAAGACCAGGTCGATTTTCTCCCAATTATCGTAGAAGTACTCCTGCAGCAACGGTATGATTTTGTGTTTGAACGCGTCCTCGAGCGATTTCAAGTCATCAAGTCCCAGGAAATAGGTATGCCCGATCTGATGCTCGCGGTCCAGCAGGAAACGGATGCGCTCGTTCATTGCGGCAAGTAGCATTTGACCGTTCACGCCCTCGATATTCTTACTAATATCAGGATGATCCGGCTTTGGCATCATCTCGACAAACTCGAACCGCCGCCGGAGTGCGGTATCCAATAGGGCGATAGAACGATCAGCGGTATTCATTGTGCCGATGATATACAGGTTGTTCGGTACGCCAAATGTGTCGCCGGAATAGGGGAGCCTGACGGTTGTCTCATCATCCGCACCGATCCGCCTGGACGGTTCAATCAGCGTAATCAACTCGCCGAAGATTTTAGCGATATTGCCACGATTGATTTCATCAATGATCAGGACATAGTTCTGCTCTCTTTTATTTTTTGCACACTCTGCGATTTTCCGGAAAACACCACGTGATAGTTTATATTCAAGATTTCCATCCTCCTCCGCGTCATCAGCCAGAACAGGCCTGATACCCTCAATGAAATCCTCGTAGTTGTAGTTTTGATGAAACGTCACCATCTCAATCTGCCCATTCTTTTTCAATTCATCGAATCGCCGCATTTTGTGATCGCGGTCCATCTTTTCGATAACATCCAGCGGCTCGTCCTCAATAATCGCCAGAGCGTAATCAACGGTGTTCCACGTTTTGCCCGTACCTGGAGGGCCATACAGGATCTGATTCAACGGATGTGAATTTTCCATAGAATCTTTACTCGGTTCCACGACTTCCTGATTTTCGTCAGTATCGTTGTCTTTCTGAATGCCATTCAATTTACTTATCAGGCCAAGCGAACGCTTGTAGCTCTCGGCACCTTCGAATGCCCGGTAGGTCCCAACTCCGGCCTTGCTGAAGCCTACCATAGCCGTCAAGCCCGATAGACGTTCTTCCGTTTTGTTTATCCACAATACGTGAATCCTGCTGTCTTCATTTATCCCCGACACGGCGTAGTCGTTTTTCTGAACGATGCCGATCGCCCTACCCCTTTGTCTTCCCGTTCTAACCAGGATAACATCTCCCCGCCTAGTTTCGTCCAGAGGATAGCCTACTTCCTCCTCCTCCCACGATTTTCCAGAACCCGGTCCACCGGTATAAACCCAGTTATTTTCCTTGAAGCTGCCGTCACGGTTTTCCCAATAATCACCGCCCTTAGGATCATTTACGTAAGTGCTGATTTGATAGAACCTATCGCTCGCTTGTATTCTTCCGGAGTTCTGAAGATACAAGAACATATTGATTTCATAAGGCTTGCACCCTGGGAATACTGCCGTTAACCTCTCGATGAAAGTTTGATATTGCTTGTAACCACCGCTTTCAATTGCTGATGGCGCCGGCAGACCAAGAACATCGGATAAATCTGCCGTTGAACTATCCACCGGCAGAAAATATCCGGGATTAATCAAAAACAGGGATTGTGTCAATTTTGCAGTTGCAACGTTTTTTATATCCAGAACATCCTTAAAGTCAATCGGATCTATCTCTGGATCGTCCGCTACTGCCTGGCTGAAAAGACGCCAGAGCAAATCTCGATGGAAGTTTTTTCCATCATGAAAAAGCACCCTAAATTGGGGAGTGGGAAATATATAACTGTCGTCCACGTCACCGTCAGCGTGTGGGCCTTCAATTTCAAACACACGGCCAACGCTGTCGTACACGCGTTTCAGTTGTTTTGCGGTGGCTTTTGAAGCCAAAAAATAGAAAAAGGAAAACGGATCGATCGCCTCATCGCCATATTGGAGCAGTGAGGGCTTCCCTCCCCACTCCACTTGCCTGGCTCTGTCGATCAGATAGGCTTCACCGCCTTCCGAAATGTTTTCTGCCAGTTCTCGAAACCACGGCACCCAACTATATATCTCTTTCATCTTAGTATGTCCTTCTCCTCAGTGGATTGAATGACGAAAACGGGCAGGACGCGATGCCGCTTGAATTCAATGCGCGCACATGCCAGCGGCCCTAAAAAGGCACCGTTACTGGGTGAACGGGACCGGGCTGAATGCTGAATGCTTATATCAACCCTCGCTGTATCGCGATAGCGACTGCCTCTGTACGATTTCCCGCGTCGAGTTTGGCCAGGATCTCGCTCACGTGGAACTTGACGGTGCGTTCGGAAATGTAGAGTCGGTCGGCGATTTCTTTGTTCAACAGGCCCGTTGCGATCAGTTTCAGCACTTCCTTTTGGCGCGCTGTCAACGCATCGGGATTATTGATGCTGTCCAGGAACCTTGAAGCGATCAGCGGCTCGAGCAACGACCCGCCTTCGTTGACCACCCGCACGGCACGAAACACGTCGTCTCTGGGCGCACCCTTGAGCAAATAGCCCTTCGCGCCGGCCTTCATCGCCGAGACAATGCGCTCGTCGGTATCAAAAACCGTAAATACAATCGCCCGCGCCCTGGCCTTCCTTTCTCTCAACCGTTGAAGGGTCTCGATCCCATCCACGCCCGGCATCTCCAGATCCAGCAACAGCACGTCGGGGTCGCTATCGGCAACCTTCTGCAACGCCTCCTCCCCGTCACTGGCTTCTCCCACCACCTCGAAATCGGACTGCGTGTTCAACATCGCAGCCAGGCCGTCGCGCACGACCGGATGATCGTCGACAACGAGGATGCGGATCGACTCGCTCATATGCGACGCTCCAGAGGAATACGTATCTCCAGACGCGTGCCTTGCCGTGGCGCGCTCTCAATGGAAAATGAACCCCCCAGCAAATGTGCCCGCTCACGCATACCGACCAGCCCATATCGTGCTTCTGACGTTTCTTCCGGGTCAAATCCGCACCCGTCGTCTTCAACAATAAGCGCCACGCAGTCAGGAGTTGACGTCAATTCAACCAGGGCCTTTGTCGCATCTGCATGCGCCGCGACATTGTTCAGCGCCTCCTCCGCCATGCGATATAAACCCGCTTCGACCCTCGCGGACAGGGGATGTCCGCCGACACAATTTATGCGGATGACCAGGCCCTTGTGCGCTCCGAATCTCTGCGACAGGGCTTCCAAAGCCTCTGCCAACGTGAGACTCTCGAGCGGTACGGCGCGCAAATCCAACACGGCCCGACGCGCATCTTCCAGATTACCGCGAGCCATCGCCATCGCATCGCGCACGGTTGCGGACAGCTTCTCGCGGTCCGTATCGCTTTCGAGTAGAGCATCCAGTGTTTCGAGCCGCATCAGGATGGCCGCCAGATTCTGACCCAAGGTGTCGTGTATTTCTCGCGCGAGTCGAAGACGTTCATCCGCGGCGCCGGTTTCGACGCTCTTTTCGTACAATCGCGCACGCTCGATTGCAATGCTCGTGAGATCGCCGACCGTATTCAGCAAGCGTAAATCTTCCGTTGAGAGTTCGCGCCACTCGACACTGCCCACGTTCAACACGCCAACCTTCTTGCTGTGCGCGTACAGTGGAATGCTCGCGTGATACCGCAATCCGTCCGTTCCTTCTACAAGCCCCTTGAGCCGGCTGCACGTGACGACATTCACATTCGCAGCCCCCGTTAAATCGCCTCTTCGAAAGGTGTCCAGGCAATAGCACCAACCCTCCATTTTGGCCGGGTTGTCGTGCAATGCGGGAGGCAGGTTTTGTGCGGCAGCCAGATAGGGTTCATTGGTCTCTTCGTTGAAGAGCCATATCCAACTGGTGCTCAGATCAAGCAACGCGGCCACTTCTTCAAGTACCGCTTCGAGGGCTTGATCGAGGTCCACGGACTGGTTGAGCGCGTGGGCGATCGCATTTAGAATGGAGAGTTCGCGATTGCGTTGCTTGAGTTGGTCGGTTGGAGTTGGCATGACGATCGTAAGTATGTGGGTTCGTTATGTCGGAATGCTATGCCAATATACTTCCCGCTCAGGGCAAAATCAAATGCAGATCGCCAAATTCATGCCACAGATAACGTTTGGCGAGCGCGGCGCTATAGGTCAACTTCAGGTGTTCCAACCCCGCCAATGCCTGTAGCATGGACAGATGCGTGGCGCTCGGTTCGTGCAGCCCGGTCAGCAAACCGTTTACGACTCGCATGGCTCGTTCGGGTGAAATCACGAGAGTTGTCCACCCTTCACCCGGAGAAACCCGTCCGGCCCTATCGGCAACGGTTTCGAGCGCCCGAACCACTGTGGTGCCCACGGCGATAATCCGCCCGCCATTTTCACTTGCATTGTTGATAACCCGGGTCGATTCGACCGGTACCCGGTAATACTCCTCATAGGGCGGCTCATCGGCTTCCAGGCTTGCCACACCCGTATGCAGAATCAGCGGCGCAATCTGAATCCCCTTCGCAACCAGTTCCGTGATGCCCTCGGCTGTGAATGCGCGGCCGGCCGAAGGCATCTCGGCGCTGCCTGCTTCCGTTGCATATACGGTCTGATAATATCCGATGGACCAATTGTCCCGTACATATCCGTACCGAATGGGCATCCCGTGGACGTCCAGGTACGTTTCCACGTCATAGGGCAAATTCATCGTTGCAATCCACAAACGGACGGCAGCGGCGGGATCTTCCCGCAAGTCGGGGCGATAGGGTACGTGCAACTGCGCGGATCCGCCACCGGGCAACGTCAACACCTCGCCCGCCCGTGCGTGCGGGAAGGGCCGCGACGCATCGGCTGAGCGCACTTCAACCGCCCACATTTCAGCCGGCAATTCCGTCGACAAATGCAGCCTCAGTTCCAGTCCGTCGGACCGAACAACAGGCAACGACGCTTTGCGGGTGCCGCTTGTGTTAATCACGAGCACGTCGCCCGCGCGTAGCGCCTTGGGCAGATCGCGAAATGCAATGTGTTCAATCGTATCATCGCCTATCCGCGACACCATCAACCGAACTTCGTCTCGACTGAGGCCGCGCGCCTCGGGTGGCTCGCCCGCCTCCAGGTGGGAAGGCAGATCAAAGGCCAGAGAGTCCAGCTTTGAATTCACCATGGTAATGGGCGATACCGTCGTTGGCATCGAATTGGACATAACGTACCCCCTTCAACAATCAACTATCGTTCGTGTTGAATAACTCACGCGCCGCGTAGCGACCACTTTCGTGCGAGCCTTCCAGGAGTTCCATAAATCCCGACACGCTCGTGTCTGGCAGAGGTCGGTCGCTGATATCCTCGCCGGGAAACGCATCTTGATGCATTTGAGTGCGCATGTCGCCGGGATCCACCCAGTAGACGCGCCAATCCGGTCGCTCCGCCGCAAGCACGTTTGAAAGCTGCTCGAACGCCGCCTTCGAAGAACCGTATCCACCCCAGCCACCGTACGCCTCGCGAGCCGCATCGCTGGTCACATTGATTATGCGTGCACCGGGTTTCAAGGCATGTTGAACCGCCTGCAGCACGCCCAGGGGCGCAATCACATTGGCGCGATACACTTCCTCCAGGATATCGAGTGGATAATCAAGCAGCGCCGGCTGGGGACTCGGCCCCAACATACCTGCATTGTTGATGACCACATCCAATCCACCCAGTTCATCAGCAGCGTGAGCGAGTTCCTCCCGGTGTTCCGCCGCTGTCACGTCTCCGGAAATGGCGATGACTTCCGTCCACTCTGCCAATTCTTCGTGCGCGGCTTTCAGTGCCTCCGCGCCTCTCGCGTTAATGACCAACCGCCAATTCCGACGTGCGAGTTCTCGCGAGAGAGCGAGACCCAAACCCCGGGAGGCGCCCGTAACAAGCGCTGTTCGCGTTGACATAGTCGACCTCCTTTTGTTTTGAGACGCCAACCGTGATGATTCGCCATTCTCTTGTCGTGGTTGAAATTTAGCTATAAAAATAGCCCCCCGCATCGAACGGAAGGCGTGTTTGAATCCTGTTCTTTCGGACAGGGTAGTCCTGCCCATCCTATCAGCAATTCCCGCAGACGTTACATCCCGTTGCAATGACCCGGAAGCGCATCCAACCCGCGCCAGTCCCCTTCACGTCCGGCCGCCCAAAACCCTCCCGCACCCACGTGGTCCTCCGCGGGCATCCATTTGCGACTGACGTTCGCCGGACTTTCAATACCCGACTTACCGATTCAACGCCTATCGAAACAGTACGAGGGAATCGCCCACCGCGGTCTTTAAGCCCAGGAATCTCGTTGGCAGGGCAGATGCCGAACCAGGGATGACTATGACAGGACCGCCCTCTGTTTGGGTCACCACGACGGTCTCGCTCTCGGTCGCTCCCACTGCAATTGTGGCCTTATCCGCCGACAGGGTGCCGCCCCGCGCCGAAAGGCTGACGGTCATTTCACGCGGCGCTCCTTCGACAACTTTGATGACGACGTTCGCGGGCCCCGGCGCCGTCCTGTCTTTGTTGTCCTTGCGAACCAACTCAACCGTCAGGGTAAAGGGCGACCCGGGGTTACCGTGAAGCCAGAGCGTTCCCACCCTGGACAGTCCGGTGAATATCCCCTCAGGAAGCCGGACGAATCCGCAATCGAACAGGGTGAGGGATCCCAATCTGGGGAGACCCGAGAATACGCCCCTAGGTAGCGTGCTCAGTTGATCGTTTCCAAAAAGACTCAGGCCGTTCAGGTTTGTCAGTCCGGAGAAAGCATCTTGTGGCATTGTTTTCAATTCATCGTTGCCATAAACGCCCAGGTACTCCAGGTTGGTCAGTCTGGAGAAAGCGTTCTTTGGAAGCGCGCTCAGCTTGTCGTTTGAAAAGACGACCAGGTGTACCAGGCTGGACAGGCCGGCAAATACACCCTCCGGCAACGTGCGAAGTCCTTCGTTATTGAAAATGGTCAGGAAACGTAAGCTATCCAGGCCGGAAAACACCCCTGCGGGCAATGTGGTCAGTGGATGGCTGTCATTAAGGCTTATGTACCGCAGATTGACCAGGCCGGAAAATATCCCGGCAGGCAGCGTGCGTACGTGTATAGTGTATAAACGCAGGCGACGCAAGTTCGACAGACCGGAGAAGACGCCTTCCGGCATAATCCGCAAACCCGGAGAAAAAAGCCGCAGTTCCTGCAAATTATCCAATGTAGAAAATACGCCTGCCGGCAGTTTGCGTAGGTCGTCATTATACAGCCGCAACACCTCTAGACCTAAAATAAGCGAGTATTGGTGTTTGGTGAACAGAATTGCAGATTTGTGCGACGTTGTGGTTGAATGACGTATGTGTGTTGTCTATTGAGGTGCGCGGGAGGTCGTTTTGAGGTTTGTGGAGTGTAAGTTGGTGTGGTAAAGCGCAGCGTTAGGGGTGTGTTGTTGGTGTCTGGTTGTGGTGTAGGCGTATTTGTCCGTTACGTCGCCGTGGGCGTCGTGGATCCCGTGGTATGTGATGACGGTTCGTGCGGGTGTCATGTGAAGCCGGTGCGTTCGATGGTAGCCCAGGCGCTCAAGAGTCTATTCAGTGACGGCTGATAGCCGATGATGCGCACGGTGGTGCTTCGGGCGTGTCGCACGACACGACAGGGAAAAAGGATGATGTGTGAGAGGAAGGTCCGGAAGTCCATACGGATATAGTGTCGGCGGTGTTTTTTTCGATGCATCATCAAGGCAAACCACGCCTTGATGTTCCAGGCCAGCGCGGCGATGACCATGTAGGCCCAGTTGCTGATCAAGTCATACAAGGGCACGCGCAGGGCATTGACGCCGTTCTTGAGCTGTTCGATGACGTTTTCCTGGTCGCATCGTTTGTTGGCAGCAAAGACGACCTCGGCGGGCGTCAGGTCGTCGCGCGTGGTGATGTAGAAGAAATAGCGGATTTCGTCGAAGAGGGTCTGCTCACCTTTGGCCTTACTGATGTTTTTTCGCAGCGCCACAACGCGGTAGGGGCGTTTGCACTTGCCGGGCTGGTAGTCAAACTCGGCCACGTCTTCGAAGTTCAGCGCCAGCTTGAGGTAGCCCCGCGCCTTGACGATACGCTGCTTCTCATTGTCGCGCCGCTGCCTTTTCTGGGGCGCGTGAGGTCGGTGCAGGCGCTGCCAGTTGGCTTCGTCAAGGGCCTTGGCCCGTGTTCGTAAGGCGTCATTGCAGTCCATCCCGAAGATGAAATCGACGTCCTTTGCCCAGCGATCGAGGTGAGCCGTAAGCGAAAAGTCCGTGTCGCCGCGTAGGCACACGCGCTTGGCGTGGGGCTTCACCACCCGGATGGACGCATCGATCCAGGGGGCGGCCCCCTGGTGAGAAGACGCGTTGCCCGGACGGTTGACGATATACAGCACCTCTTTGGTATTGGCCAACGATACGATCAGGGGCGCATACCCCCACACGCCCTTGTAGGAGATGTCCATGCCGCCCTTCTTCTCCCCATACGTTGGGGCGCTTGTGCCATCCACGTCGATGTACGCTACCGAAGAAAGCAAACTGGCGGCCCGCGTGCGCCACAACTTAGACCGTACCGCGTTAATGCAGTCCATCAGCCCGATCACGTCAGCTTCCGTGAAGCGACGCGTAAAGTCGCCCGCAGTCGTCGGGTCCGGGATCAGCTTCGCGTTCAACGCATTCATGTAGGCCTCGTCGTGCCGCAAACGCTCGATGTCTTCCAGACGCGTGCCACCGCACATCACGTTGTAGGCAAGGTTCAACACGTGATCCGACTCATGATACGGCAGATGAACCTTCAACAACTTCAACTTCTCGTCTATCTCTTCGACCAATCCCAATTTGGTCACCAGACGATGCACGGCCGCAATGCCACCGCAGCTCATCGCTGCTGCTTGCGCGCTGACCTCGTAATGCACATAGGTGCTGCCAAACATCGGCTTGCCTTGTGCACAAAAACGACCGCCAAGCTTTTGCCGAGTACGTACCTTGCGCCCACAATTAACACTGTTCCTGCGGCTTTCTTTTACCGATATTCTCTTCACCGGAAAGACCCCCTTCGTTGGTGTATCAACAGACTGTCTGATACTTCTAACTCCAACTAAGATAAGTCTTTCCGGTACTTTTGTACATAAAAATCTCAAAAAACCCGCTTAATTAGAGTCTAGATCGGGTGTCAGACCTGAAAACACATCATCGGATACGGTATATACATCACTGAAACCGATCTCCAATACTTTCAAGCTGTCCAGGCCGGAAAACACTCCCTCTGGCAATGTTGTCAGACCGTTGCCTTGAAGCTTGAGAACGCGCAGCTTGACCAGGCCGGAAAACAACCCGTCTGAAAGAGTTTTCATTTTGTTGCGGCTCAGATCCAGTTCCACCAGTTTCACGAGACCGGAAAACACTCCCTCTGGCAGCGAGCTTATGTCGTTGAATTCGAGCGATATGGCCCTCAAGCTGTCCAGCCCGGAAAAATCGTCTCCCATCAGGGCAGTAATGCGCCCGTACTTAAGATCCAGGCTCCGGATAGAGTGCAAATGCACGTCCGTGACCAGGGCACAGTCGTCCATATCGGGCAGCGCGTTCAGGATGGCACGCCGCACCTGAGGCGTCCGCCCACAAATCCCCGTAGTGGGTATGGTTACCGACTTACCGAAGTTCCTGGCAAAGATCAGGAAATCAGAAAACCCGACATTTCCGTCACCATCCAGGTCGTATCGGGCCTCGAACGTTTCATCGCCTCGGCTTACCCCGAACCTTCGCGCAAACAAAACGAAATCGGGAAATTCCACGACGCCGTTCCTGTCGAAATCAGGATTGGGGTCGGATTGTGACTCAACGCGTACCTGGAGAAGCTGGGGGCGCGCCTGAGTTGAACTGGCGCCCTCGGATTGCGGTAAGACCTGAGCCGCGGCATTCACGGAGAGCAGGACCGTCGCTCCGATCAAGAATGCAAGATTGTAATGAGTGGACCGAAACTTCACGGTGGGTTTCCAATTGAGGTGGGATGAGGTCAGTACGCGTTACACCAGTGATTCCCGCCAGCGCCTACGTTGCCCAGCCGTACGGTACACCCGAATATTCCTCGCTCCGACTCTACGCCGACCGAACCGTGTCAAATAGGGGTCAATGGTAGAATCCTGGACCTTGGAAGATCCCGTATTGTCGGGGATGTTTGTCCGCGATTGAAATCAGCTCAAAACCCCGAATAATTCGCTTCGCCGATAGACGTGAGTGAACGATCCGCGATTCGGACGAAGGCAGATGTTCGCAAGCGGTAGCGTACCGTTCCGGGAATCTCGCGGTGCGGGAAGAACAGATGCCGCATGCCCTCTCCGTCGACCGCAAATCCGGGGTCGGCATCCAGCAACACGTGTGTCTGCTCTCCGTCGCGCGACACCCCCTGCACCCGGCATCCCCGGGTAGATCCATCGCCGAAGGTCACGATCGCGGTCGCCCCCTCTAGTCCGTCGCCGATCGGCAAGTCGCCGGTAACGATCAGTGCATCGTACCTCGCGCCGGCATCCTTCCTTAACGTACCGGTCACCTCGCCCTCATAGGCGCCGCTGCCTTCCAGGGCTGCCTGCTTCCATTTCAGGATCGTTCCGCCCCAGAGTCCCATCACTTCCGGCTGTCCGTCCCGCTCCCTCACGAATCCGACCTCGCCCGTTAGCGACAGATCACCCATGGCGACAGCGTCGCCGGTCGATTCAACTTTGTAGATGATTCGGTCCACGACGCCGTTGTGGTGGACAACAATACCCACCGCGCCTCCATCCAGCACTTCCACACGCACGTCTTCTATGAATGGCGAGCCGTCGAACGGTTCGTGCACCGCTGCGAACAGACTCGAAAGAGGCGCAGGGCCCTTCCGGCGCAGAAGGAAGATCGGCATCCGAAACCGATCCAGGAACGCGTCGTTCTCCTCGGCCCGCCGAAACGACATGGCATCGCCCACGAATACCTCGGCGCCCGCCTGTCCGCGAAGATGCGTCCGCACCGCCACGGGCGAATCGTCAATGCTGAACGTGATCTTCAAGTCGTCCGAAGCCGCGCCGTGAGAGACGTTCTGGAAATAAGCATAGGCGATATTTCGACCTTCGGCGTCGCCCCGGTCCGACTCTCCGGCGGGAAACCGAACGTCCACGCCCGGCAGCATGTGCTCGCCGTAGGGCGCAAGGGGAACGCTGACCGTTGCGTCCCCGTCCGCATCCGCGTTTCCGTGCAGCGCCCAGTCGTGCTGCGAGCCACCGGTCACGCGAAACAGGTCCACCGCGTATACGTCGGATCCCCCGGCGTTCACCAGCAGAAGCGCTCGGCGGTATGTTTCCGCCAACCCCGGATACGCCCGCTCCCCGCTCGCTTCGACCCACTTCACCCCTTCGAATCCCGGCTCGAAGGCCAACAGACGCCCGTCTGACGGTCCCGATCGGCCCCCGGTGAGCTGCCGCTGCTCATCGATCACGACCGTATTGTGACACAGCGTGCTCGTGCTCCAGACCCGGTGCCGCGTGTGCGTGTACCCCACGTCCGGCAAGAGTTCGTGGCCTTTGGCGAACAGACCCATGTTCAGATTGTCCGCGTGTGCGTGTCCGTAGCCGCCCGAAAAGTGAAGGTGAAGCTGCACCTGTTCGTCGCCCGTGCCACGCCCCAGCCACGCGTGCCCGACTCCGGCCAGCAACGTCGAGACTGAGGTTTTGGGTACCTTCAGGTTTCTGAAGTGCGCCCAGTTGTCGTGCATCGTCATCTGCCGCCCATCGGGATACCTGCAGAGTTCCAGGATTCGTTTTGCCCGGGCAATCACTGCGATATCCCGGTCCAGGTCCAGATCGTCCAGGCGCGTCCCGTTCTCCGGATGCACATATCCGGGCGGGTCGCTATATCCCCGAGCTGCACGGAATACCCTGTTCATTCCCCCCATCGTCATCTGATGATAACCTACACTGCCCTCCATCCAGAACCCGTCTTCGTAGAACGTCCGCCTGAACAGTTCCCGGCTTTGCCTTACGCCTTCGTGCACCAGCCCGGGATCTCCCAAGACCCGTCCGATCGCAATGTACCCTTCGTATATTCGCGGGCCCGCATTGCCGTAATCGGTCTCGTGAAATTGGTCTTGTCGAATGGCGCCCCGGAAGAAGTCGTTCTCAATATGCGCCTTCACGTCCGTCCCGGCCTCGTCGGAAAGCCGCTCCAGCTCGCCGCTATCATAAATTGAATCGTACGCGAACACCAGGTTTGTGGGCATCTCGTCGTGGCGCCATCTCCCCCATTTCCCGCCGCCATTGGGATATGGCGGCTCCGTTGCGAATCCCTTCGGCCTGTGGGGCCAGTCGCGGCTGACCAGGAATCCCGGATAATACCGCGCGAACGCATCCAGAATCAACGCGGCTCGCCACGCATACACCCGCTCACTTGTCATCTGGTACAGCTCGCCGAACAGTTGCGCGATCCTCGAAAAATACGACCGCGCCTCACGCCACGCCCTGGCCGAAAACAGATACCTGTACCCGGTCGCGTCCTCTCAGTAGGGATACTCCACCTCCGCGCCCACCGGATTCACCACCTTCATCACCCGATCCTCGGGATACTGATCGTTCGGAAAGACCATGTCGCAAAATCGACATTTCACCCGGTGCGGATCGGATATCGACCACCGCAGCTGCCCCTCCTGCGTCCCCTCTTCACAATTCGGGCAACCCATGAACCGGAAGCCGGTCCTGTCGGGAACCAGAGCCACCATCTCGGCTTCAGTCATCGCCATCAACCTGGCAACCACGCGCTTCAACGCGTTCACGCGTTTCGCCGATGCCTCGACGCGATACACCGGGTGCGCCGCCTCGGCGGCGCCGGGCCGCGCCAGGTCCACTGTCACCAGGCAGCAGATAGCAAGAATCAGAACGACAATCCCGTCCAAAGGAATCCTTCCTTTCTCTTTCTCATCCGGGGAACACATACGAGTCCCACGGACGAATCCTGTCCACTTTATCGTGCGTGGCTGGATGTACACGCCATCAGCCCACTCCATCCGTGCGGACCAGCTTCCAGACGTCGGGAAACATGTTGTTGCCCGCCACCATCCACAGCGCGTCGTCGTACACGAAAACACTGGCGGCATGCCGCGGCGCCCACGGCGTATCCGGCAGTTCGGACCAATTCACACCGTCAGAGCTGTACCACACGTCGTTCCGGTTCCAGCTGCCGGTCGCCTCCTCCATCGAACGATGGGCCGCCCCGTGATAGCAGCCTTCCATCACCCACAGCTTGTCATCCCATACGGCGACATCGTGGTATTGGCGCGGTTTCCAGGGCGCCGCCGGAGTATGCAAGTCCCAGTTTGCGCCGTCGCCGGTACTCCAGACATCGTTATACATCAATCGGCGATCGATCCGGGGGGTATCGTACGTCCCGCCGCCCAGAATCCAGATCCGGTCCTGAAAAACCGCGCTGCCGCCGATCATTCCCCTCTCCGCCCACGGTGAATTTTCGACCACCCGGTTCCAGTTACGGCCGTCCGCCGAATTCCATACGTCGTTAAAGAAGATCTCGTCTTCATTTGCAAATTGCGGAATGGTCTGCCCGCCCATCACCCAGATTCTGCCATCGAGAACCGCCGTATAGTGCAATACCCTCGGCCCCCACGGGACCGGGTCACAGACCAGGTCCCAACCCACGCCGTCCAAACTGCACCACACGTCGTTCTGATAGTGCCCCTGGTTGCAATCTCCGCCCACGATCCACATCTGACCATTGTGAACGGCGTAGCCTGCCGTGTGACGTCCTTCCCAGGGGGCTTCCTCGTTCACCTCGACCCAGGTTTCCCCGTCTGTCGAACACCACACCTCGCTGTTGCAGATGATTGGAAAATTGACCTTGTCCCCTGGATTCCATCCGCCCAGCAGCCACATTCTGTCCTTGAACACCAGCGCGCCCGCGCCGTCCCGCCCGGCAAACGCCGCCTGTTCGGTTACGCAAATCCATTCATATCCGGACATAAACCTCTCCTGATTTCACAGTTTAAAACCGCGGCTGATACGTTTCGAACTTCCCTCCGCAAAGAAAAAAGCCTCGCCACGAAGATTACTTGGGGCGGGACGTTTTGTGAGGGGCGCTTGTTGAAACATCTGTCTTGTGTGATTAGTGCGTCGAAATACCTGTGTTTTGCTACACGTGCTTCATAATCTTCCCCACTCCCTAACGTCCCCTATTCCCTTGCCCTTTTTCTTGCTTCGCCCAAGAAAAAGGGCGAAAAAGAAGGGCGCCGCTCGGCGCGGGGCCGGTTTTTCCGTGAACCACCTCAGTGCCGTAAATGGGAATTGGTTGCCCTTTTACCGGGGCAGGCCATCCCAAGCTACGTTGCTGGACGGAATAGCACGGAAAAACCCCCAACACCGCAACCGTCCGCGTGATAGGTTTGCGCGAGGTCCAAGACAATGAAACGCTTGACGTTCAGGCGCGGATATCGCGGATTGACGTCGCGATGCCGTTACGCGAATCGGTCTTGGCTGACGGCTGACAGCTGATAGCTAAAGGCTGATTTTCTACCAACCCTGCCGCCCCACGTAGAGGCCTCGATTCTTCATTGGCAAACGCACCCGCACGCCGCCCAGCCGATGGGACTCGATAAACCCCATCACCATTTCCTGGCTGCGTCGCGCCAGTTGAACCGGCCCCGCTGTCTCCCGACCCGTATCCAGGGTCTCGGCGATATCCCTCAGCCCGTTCACCGTGCCGCTCTGCATCGGGACCGTGGGAAATGGCCGTTCTTCCAGCATTTGCCGCACCCCGCAGGCCTTCCGGAACTGACAGGTCATTCCGTTGTCGAACGTCCTCAACTTTCCCGACGAACCACAAAGCTCGAACTCCGCGCCGCTGCCCGCGGTCGTATATCCGTGAACGCCGTTTTGAAACCGAACGTAACCGCTGGCCACACCCGGATCCACGTTCAAACGGTTGTCGTCCCAATCCCGATCCTCACACACAATGGTGCCCTGCACGAAATCGATCTTGCAGTCTCCCGCCAGGAACAGCATCATGTCCGCACCGTGAGTCAGTCCCCACAACGCGGCCGTCACGCCCTGCTGCACGATAACGGCCTGTACCGCACCCAGATCGCCCGCATCGGCAAGCTCCCTCATTTTTCGGTAAACCGGGATATATCGCCGCTGGGTGCCGTAGTTGAACTTCACGCAATTCTTCTCAACCGCTGACACCATCGCATCCGCCTCTTGCATTGAACAGCAGAGCGGCTTTTCGCAATAAATCCCCTTTACGCCATGTTCGGCCGCAAATACCGTCATCTCCGCGTGGGTCGCGGGGCGTGTGGCGATACACACGATGTCCGGTTTCTCTTTATCGATCATCTCCCGATAGTCGGTGTAGCAGACCGGAACCCCGTACCGGTCCCGAATCGACTCCGCCTTCTCAGCCACCACGTCCGAAACCGCCACGAGTTCCGTCCGCTCACACGCCACGGCCGCCGCGGCATGAGAGTACGGAATCCAGAGATGAGAGTTTTGATGGTCCCGCACCTCGTCGTCGATCGTCGCCCCCATCCGCCCGCAACCTATCAACGCCGTCCGATATCGATCTGCCATTTTCCGATCCTCGTGATGGTGGGTGTCACTCCACCGCGTTTGACCGCATTTCCGCCCGAAAGGGTCCGAACATGCCCTGACCCCATTGAATACCCGCGTGCTTTGCCGCCTTCTCCGCTCCTCCGGGACGGATCGGCGCCGAACCCAGAATCCGCCCGTCCTGCGCGATACTGATCGTTTCCGCGCCTATGGTAAACACCAGCGTCGTGGGTTCTCCCGTCCATGCGACGGGCACGGAAACGCTGCCGGGTTTTCGCACCCGGTAGACCCTGCGGTACTGGTTCCACACCTCGTCATCGTGCAGGAACGAGTGCCGCATGTCCCGCACCGGGCAACCCTTGGCGCTTACGGACAGATAAAGCGCATCTCCCATCGGCGCCAGGCCGGTCACGCGCTGCCCCCAATCGTTGATCACCAGGTCGGTACCATGTTCCTCGTTGTACGCGACCAGCCGATCCTCCCACGGATGCGTCATTTTGTCCGTAATCGACGGTTTTTCGAACATGCGTTTCACAAAATGCCACGCGTTTCCGTGGGCATCGTACCGCCACAACTCGGACCAGGGCCATACCCCCACGTAGAGGTTCCCTCCGTAAATCGCAGTTGTCTGCGCCTCGCGCGCACTGCCGGACACGCCCGGCATCACGGGCGGCCAGTCTTCCAGGTGGCGAAGCTCCTTGCCGTCGTACCTGAACAGGTTTCCCGTCGGGTACTGTGCGATCAGCAACTCGTCGTACCAGTTCAACATCGAATAGAGCTGAAAACTCACGCCCGCCAGCGACGCGCGCACGATCTTCCACCTGGATCCGTCAAATACGTATACACCGCCCATATTGGACGAATTCACGATCTCATCTCCGAGTTGTCCAATGGAGAACGGCGTCTCCTGCGGATATTTCAGGTCCAGCGTCACCGCCTTATCCAGGTCGACCGGTCCATCTCCCGGCTTCCACGGGACCGCGTACAGCGTGGTATACGGCGGGTCCGAATCGTGGTCTTTGTGGAAAAATGTAAGATAGCCCAGGGCGTAATAGAAATGGTGATAGTGTCCCGACGAGGGCTTTTCCAGGACCTGCTCACCGTCGTACCAGGCTTCGCCCCCCTTGAACTGAAAAACCTTCCCGGCAACCCGCATTTTTCCGTCGCCGGCCACGGTTTCACCCACGCCGAAGCTCTCGTCCACCTGCCACGCGCCCGCCTCGTCGTCCCACCATCGTGCCGTCCGGTCCTGGTGATAGCTGCACGAGTACACCCGGCCATCCAGATCGAACAGATAACTCCCCCCATCCTCCGTGGACGGCGGCAGGGTCTCGAAACCCTCTTCTGCCTCGTCGTCGCGCAGGAAGAACTGCAACGTAAACCGATCCATCCTGAACGCGGTGTTGTAGTCCCCCACAAAGCCCGCCCCCAGAACCACACGGCCCTCTTTGTCCCGGGCCTCAAACAGTGAACCCCAGTTCTGCCCGACGTCCTTCCCGAAATCAATCGTCGTTGTCATTCGCATTACGTGTGTCTCCTCGGCATGCCCTGGCAACGACCAGAGCAACAATACGCTAAGTATCCAGTGCATCGCCAGCCAACACTCCGGTCTTGTCTTTCGGCAGCGCAATTCATTGACGAACGTGCTTCCCATCTGCCCCTCGCCGGATCGCAACCCTTGGTCCCGCCGGGTGACGACTGGCGCCGTCAAAACGCCAGAACCACCTTAACCGCACGTTCCGTTTCGGGATGTTCGAATGCCAGATCGAACGCGTCCTGAATTTTCTCAAACGGCATCAGGTGCGTCAGAATCGGCCGCACGTCCAGCCGGCCCTGCCTGATCCAGTCCAGCGCGATCGTATAGTCCGTGCCCGGATTCGGCCCTACCGACGTCACGATCTGCAATTCCTTCCTGAACATATCCATAAACGAGAGCGTCATCCGCCCCTCCGCATTCTCCTTGTTCGGCACGCCGAAGTATACCAGCGTGCCGTCCCGGCGCAACAGATCGCCGCACAGGTTGAACGTCGCCTCCCTGCCCACTGCCTCCACCGCAAGGTCCACCATCTCCCCGCCGGTAATCTCCGACACCGCCTCCGCCAGGTCGCACGTGTCCGGATTGATCGTGTGGGTCGCGCCCATCTTCGGCGACACCTCCAGCCGGTGGGGAAGCGGATCCACCCCGATAATATCCCTCGCGCCCAGGTTTCGTAACGTCGCGTTGAACAGTTGTCCCACCGGACCCTGCCCCATCACCAGCGCTCTACGGTTGATGACGTTGCCCAGCTTGTAGAAACAGTGAATCACCGTCCCCAGCAACTGGCTCATCAGCGCCACCTCCGGCTCCAGGTCTATCGGCAGTTTCACGCATTCCGCGGGATCGGCCAGCACGTATTCCTGGAACAGGCCCCGGTCGAACCCCCAGAGCAGCACCCGGTCACCGGCGTTGAAGGCGCCTGAAGAACACGCCTCTACAATGCCGAGACCTTCATGTCCCGTCTGCCCAAACCCCATCGGATACGAAGCGCCGACTCCATAGAACGCCGGTCTGTCCGTCCCGCAAATCCCCACCCGCTCCAACCGCACCAGCATCATTTCCTCTGTCGCCCGGGGTGCTTCCACCTCGGCCAGTTCCCACCGCCGCGGCGCAACCAATCTAGCCGCTCTCATCTATCCACGCCTCTCTCCGAATGAAACCCAAATCAGAAGCCTTCTCTAACGCACGGGAAGGCAATCTTCCGTCCGGATCGACTGAGGCTGCTTCTCCATCTGTTCTACATCTACTCCCATACCGGCCAATCCTGGGCCTGCAGCCGCTTCCACAATCCGTCGAACGCCTCGCTGCCGTCGTCCTCCCACTCGTCCAGCCGCACGCCGGGCGCAAAGGACTCGTCCACGCCCTGTTTCATCAGCCGTTCCGCCTGTTGCAGATTCCGATAATAATGCTTGACGCCCCCGGGAAGCGTCACCACCGACAGATGCCTGGGCCATACCGCGGCCGGGGTCTCGCTGTACCTCGCCACGGCCCCTTCATCCAGGATCACTCCCAGGCCGGGCGCCTCCGGGACCTTCATAAAGCCCCGCTGAATCGGATGCGCGTCCTCGATCAGATCGTCTTCGTAGGCGTGGGCCGCCGTCACCCCCGGCAACGTCGCCGTCGGCATGACAGCGCCCAGTTGAAGCGCGAACGCCGTCGTAATCCCCGTTCCCACGTATTGCAGCAGGATCGGCGTATTGGCCGCGGCGAACGTCCAGCCCGCCGCCAGCGCATCCCGGACGCACTCGTGGCTGCATAGCGCGCCTTCAAAGTCGCCGGCCCGAAGCCCCGTCCATGGCCCGGACGGCTGCCGGGAGGCCGCCTCGGACAGCACGCGCACGCCGTGCAGATAGAATGGTATGCGGATCTCCCGGTGCAGCCTGCGCCACCCTTCAATATCGTACGCGAAGATCGGTTCTTCCACGCCCTTGACAACGGAAATTTTCTCCAGCGCCCGTAGCACGGGCAGCGCTTTTTCCACGCAGATCAGTGCGCCGTTGAAGTCGAATTCCACGCGGAAATCCGGCGGCGCCACCTCCTGAATCGCCCGGGCGCATTCCACCACGTCGCAAAATGCGCGCGCCTTGCACTTCAGCCCACGGTACCCGCGACCCGCCGCCACCCGGACTTCCGCCGCCGTATCCTCCGGCGACATGCTGGGCATCCACCACCCCATCGAAACCCACTGACGCGCCTGCTGACCCATCACCTTCCACGCGGGCAGACCCAGGTGCTTTCCCATGAGATCGTAGCACGCCATATCCAGGTTGAAACGCCCCCGACCCATCACGTGGTCGAAGGGATCCGTCCCCATGTAAGCATCCAGCGCCTCCCGTTCCAACGGCGGCCCCACATTTTCACCCAGCCCCGCAAGTCCCGTATCCGTGTGAAATTTGTAAACCGTCACCTCCTCCGGCATCGCGAAGTGATGGTATGCCTTCCGAATTCGGGCTTCATAGGGAACTCGAAGCGGAATCACCTCAATGTCCGTGATCTTCATTGCGAAATTCCTAACCTCTAACGGCCGGTTAAAGGACCATTCGGATACGACGTCCTACAACGCTTGAATTCCGCCATTTCCGATGGTATATATAAAAAACAGGAGAGACGTAAGACGTGAGACGGAAGAGGGCCACCCCTCACCCGGTTGGATTTTCCTCTGACTCTCTTTTCACGTTTTCCTTCTCACTGCCTTTTTGATTCAGCGAGAGGCAAGATGCGGTACGTCTACCCATCTCCCAACGTAAATCGTAACATCTCTCGTGTTCCCCGGGTTGAATCATCCTTGGCTTCCTTTTAGCGAGGGATTCGCGGAGGGTATTTAACGTCCCAGAGTTGCCAACCCGTCTTACGTCTCCCCTCTTACCGCCTTTAGAAAGGTGTTCCCATGCCTCATCGCCTCGTCTACATCAACGGCAGCTACGTTTCCGAAAGAGACGCCCGAATCTCCATCTTCGACTCGGCTCTGATGTTCGGGGACATGGTATTTGAAATGACCCGTTCTTTCAAGCAAAAACCCTACCGCCTGCGCAACCACCTTGACCGGCTTTACGCGTCCATGAAATACGCCGAAATCGACTGCGGACTGAGCATTGAAGAGATGGAAGCCGCCACCGGGGAGACCATACAACGGAATCTGCCGTCACTGGAAGGCCTGGACTACCAGATCATGCACAACGTCACCCGGGGCGCCCTTCCCCTGTACGACACGCTGGTCCGGGAAGGCCTGCGTCCGATCGTCACCATCAACGTCATCCCGCTCGTGCGCCACGTCGGCGGCATGGCTCACTATTACGAACAGGGTGCTCATTTTGTCGTCACGCCCCAGCAATCCGTACCCGCCCGCTACATTGATCCCAAAGCGAAAAACCGGAGCCGGATCTACTACCAGCTCGCCAATCTGCAGGCGCAACGCATGGAGAAAGGCGCCAACGCACTGCTCACCGACGAGCATGGATTCATCACCGAAGGCACAGGTAACAACGTCTTTATCGTTCTCAATGGCGAAATCCTCACCCCCAAACCCCACGATATCCTGCGCGGCGTCTCCCGACGGGCCTGCATGGAACTTGCCGAAAAGCTGAACATCCCTGTCCGTGAAGCCAACATCGAACCCTACGACGTGCGCGAAGCCGAAGAAGCGTGGTACACGTCGACCACCATCTGCATGATTCCCATCACCCGCTTCAACTTTCAGCCGGTAGGCGCCGGCCGTCCCGGTCCGGTGTATCGACGGCTGATCGAAGCCTGGTCGGAGGAGGTCGGCCTGGACGTCGCCGCACAGGCGCGGGAATACGCGGAACGCGCGAAATCCTGGACTCCCTGATCCCCCGGCGTTTGAACCGTACGGCGCCGATCCTCGCGGGCCCTTCGTCCAAATCCATCACACGGAGCCACACCAATGCCTTCCTACCGCGCGGCCCTGATCGGTTGCGGCAACATCTCCGGCCGGCATGCAAGGGCATACCTGGAACAGGGCAACGTCCAGCTTGCTGCCGCCTGCGACGTCAACCCGGAAAACCTCAATAGAACCTGCGACCAATTCGACATCTCGGGTCGATACGCGTCCCACCAGGACCTCTTCAGGCACGAGCGCGAAATCGATCTCGTCAGCGTATGCACCTACCCGAAGGTCCACGCCGAACAGACAATCGCCGCCGCGGCTGCCGGCGCAAAGGCCGTACTTTGCGAAAAACCCATGTGCCTGAGCCTGGACGAAGCCGACGGCATGATCCACGCCTGCCGGCAGAATAATACGCGGCTGGTCATTGCCCATCGCCACCGCCAGAGCCCCAACTTCAATAAAGCGCGCCGTCTGATCGCGGAGGGCGCCGTTGGAAAACCCCGCCTCGTCTGGTGTTATCTCACCAGTTGCCTTGTGGACAACGGTACCCACATTGTCGACATGATGCGCTACCTTCTGGGCGACCCGGAGGCGGACTGGGTGATGGGCCAGGCGTCCCGGAAACGCGGCACCCTGTATCAGGGTTCGCCCGCCGAAGAATCGAGCATGGGGCTTGTCGCCTTCAAGACCGGGACCCGCGCCCTTGTCGAAATGGGCGAAAAGACACCAAAAGACGGGTTCCGCTTTCGCGTTCTGGGCAGGGACGCAACGATAGACGCCGCCCTGGACGAAGTGATCCTCACGGATAAAAACGGCATCACAAGCTTTCGCGAGGAACCCAAACCCGGCTTCTTTGAACAAACACGTGAAATGATCGCCTGGATGGAAGGCGGACCCGAGCACCGGAGTTCAGGCGAAAAAGGCCGCGCCGCAACCGAACTCCTGATGGCCATGCACGAATCCGCCCGTATTCGCGAGCTTATCGAACTGCCCCTCAACATCGGTTATGATCCGATGAAAAAGCGGGCGGAGGAAAATTAAGCAATCAGCAGGCAGCTTTCAGCCGTCAGCTTGAAGCAAAACCAAATTCAACATCTACCCGAATTCCCCGCCGCCACCGGGCATCGTTACGGCCTGGCGAGGGCAACCACAAGGGTTGCCCCTACGAATGCAGACCCCGGCGCGGTGTTCTCGCCCCGGGGTCTGATCCGTTCCGCATGGAGGGCCTGAACCCGGCCCAGGCTCTCAACGCCTGGACGGCGTGCCCTTAGGGGTCGCCCCGGTGTAAAGCCCACCCTGACTCCGGTCGTAAACGACCTCGATGCTTCCGTTCTCGGATACCAGCCGCGGCACGTTGCTGCCCTTCTCGTCGCGGTCCGGCCCCCGCATCACCGCCAGCTGTGCCTCACCCATCCCCTCCAGAAGATCTCCCCATCGCTCCTCCGGGGTCGCCATTGCCGCCCCCCCGTTGAAGTGCCGAGAGGAGTACCGCGTGAGAATGACGCGGCGCGGGACGTCGCTCTTCCACGCCAATGCGCCGTGGGCCTGCGGGCCGTCCATAAAAAAGATGACGTCCCCGGCCTTTGTCAGTGGATGAATGACAAGCCCCATGTCCTCGTCGCAGGTCCACACGCCCCTGGGGATGCCGTACTGCGCCTTGTGGCTTCCCGGCACGCAGGCAAACCCCCCGTCGTTTTCGGTGACGTCCCGCAATTGCCAGGCCACCGCAACGGATGGGCCCCCCAGCGCATAGCTGCGGCCATTCTGGAAGGTATAGTTGCGAGACGGACTCAACGGCTCGTTGCCGCCATGAAGAAAATGTCCGGCGCCTCCCCTGCCCGTACAGATCGCCTCAAAGCCCGTACACCGGAAGCCCTTCCCGCCCATCCAGGTGAGGCGGTGTACCACTGCCGGGTGGGCGAGCATCTTCCGGAACGGTTCACAGTAGGGCCTGGGCATTTCATGCAGGCCCGTCATGGTGGGCCGCCCGGTTCCGGCCAGGCTCGTTGACCCCTTGGCCAGATCTACGCTTTCAACCACGATGCGGTCCGTAAACCGGTCGATCGCCTCGTTCGCCAGCGCCAGGTCTTCCGGAGTCATCACGTTTCGGAGGACGAGATGACCGCACAGGTCCCAGAAATAGAACTCCTTCTCGTCGATGTTCGAATCCGGATTCCTGATATAGATGGAAGGGTGGGACAGGTCGGGTTCCGGGTCCACCCGACAGGTCTCTCCATCCGAGCTGAGCGTGGGAGGCGGGTCCGTATCCCCGTATCCCGGCTTGTGCAGCATAACACGCTGCTCCGGCGTCAATTCCGCCATCCATTCCGGCTGGTCCTCCCGTCGGGTCTTCGGTCCGGTGCCAGTGGATTGCACCGCCGCGTGCCCCGCGTATTTGTACGTGAGCAGCCGCTGCGCGTGCTCCCCTGTTCCGGGACGTACGCCCTGAAGCAGGGTCGCCGCGCACAGCAGCAGGTCGCCCGCCTTCAGCACCGGCTGCACGGTCAGTCCCAGGTCGTCCCTCCCGTTCAGCACGTCTTCGGGGGTTCCCACGTTGCTTTTGTGGCTGCACGGGATCAGCGAAAACCCGCCGTCTCCCGCGCTCGTGTCGGACAACGCCCAGATGGCGTGTAATCCCTGGCAATGCCGGCGGCCGTTGAGGATGTAGTAGGCCCGCCCGGCGTCCATCGGTTCATTGCCGCCAACGAGGCCGCCGTCAGTCCCATCGGCTTTGCCGATCAGCTCCGGTTCCCGGTCCAGCCGGAAACCATATCCGATGAGCTGGTTCAGGTACCCAACCAGCACGGGATGGACCATCAGGTCCCGGAACGGCTCCCTATGTGGCGCGGGCCATCCCAGCATCCCACTCACGCGGTCCTCGCGCTCGAGCGCCCGATTGCAGGCCTCGACCTCTTTGGGAGTCAAAACGCCCCGTAAGATCAGGTAGCCCGAAATATCGAAACAGTAGTTCTCCTCGTGGCTCATCTCCTCCCGGTCCATTTCTTACCTCCTCTATGTTGTACAATCGCCAGAAAACGACGCAAACTGCAGGTGTCATGGTACTGTTGGAAATCCAAAGGTGTCAACAGAAAAATGGACGCGCCTCGCGTGAGCGCTCGCTTTACACCCGGTGGAACGTCGCTGCGTCGCCCCCGCATCGACCCCGGGCGCGACCGTTCCGGTTATCGACACTTCTCACCTCAACGGTCACGTGGCAGCCTGCAGGGGTCGCCACGAAAAGTGTTATCTATGTGCCCGAACAGATGTTACCCTACGTAGCGGTCAGGGGTCAGCCAAAGGCAATAGGGGAAAGTCAAAATCAAAATCCACCTTTCCACAAATTCCCTGCCTACGGCGTGTTCCTTTTGACGCGACCAAAAGGAACCAAAAGTCGCCGCTGGGCGCGGGGCCTGTTTTATGCATGGCGCGAATTACTTCACGGGACCCACCCAATCCGCTGCCCTGCCAACCACGGAGGAAATCGTAATTTGGAGCGGGACGGAAAAACGCGCCCTGCTCTGGTAGTCCTCTCAAGAGGCATCGTGTTAGAGAACGGTGTGGTTTCCTGGGGGTGAGGAGCGATCAGCGGTCAGCATTTGGCAGATAACTATCGGCATACAGCAAAGAGCGGTACAAGCGCCATTCCGCTCGCCAGAACTTCAAGGAATAACTAATGACCGGACGGAGGTGGAGCGGGGGGTTTGTTCGCGGCAATAAGCGCGCCGCTCACCAGCAGCCTCGGACGCCAGAACCAGGCGTCCCCTGCTGTTCCGATGAATCGCCGGAACAACAGGTCACCCGCTGCGCGGGCGGAGGCAGGTTCTCCGTGTTAGTCCGTCCATTACCGTTGTATGGGTACGCCTCGGGTGCTCATAGGCCACCCGATTTCCAATTCCACTACTGAGGAAATTCACGGAAAAACCGGCCCCGCGCCGAGCGGCGCCGTTCTTTTTGGCCCTTTTTCTTTGGCGAGAAAGAAAAAGGGCGTAAGAATAGAAAAATTAAAGATTTAGTTCCACATTAACCCATCAACCGGCCTCACTACATTCTTCTTACCTCTTCCTTCGTCCCGCTAACCGATTTAAAAAGGAGTTACCATGACAGATCTGAAAGCGGCGGTTATCGGCTGCGGCGGCCACGCCCAGTCACACCTCAAGATGATTGCCGACGAGCCACGCCTTCAGCTGGCGGGCATCGCGGAACTCGACGGGGAGCGTCTGCGAAAAAACAGGGCGGAATGGGCGCCGGACCTGGCCTCTACGGACTACCGGCAGATGCTCGACGCGTGCCGGCCGGATATGGTCTACGTCGTCACGGACCCCGGTCATCTGCTGCCCATCGTGCTCGATTGCCTGGAACGCGGTATTCACACGTCGGTGGAGAAGTCGCCCGGGATGAACACCGATGAGACCGAGCAGATGGCGCGGGCCGCCCGGCAGAGCGCGGGCAAGGCGATCGTGTCGTTCAACCGTCGATACTATCCCCATGTGCTGGCCGTCCGGCGGCGTATCCAGGCGGGCGGGGGCGCGGTTCACGTCGCGGCTACGTACAACAAGCCGTTGACCCGGTTCAAGGACGCAACGCCGGATCCGGTGATCTGGGACGCCATCCACCACGTGGACCTGATCCGCTGGTTGGCGGGCCGCGGCGCCACGGAAGCGGCGATACCGGTTGAGGTGCGGGGAATGGTACAGGACGGCGAGCGCCCCGTATGCCATCGTCACAACGCCGTCATTCGCTTCGACACGGGCGCATTCGGCGTGCTGATGAGCCACTACGGCGTGGGCTATCGGATCCAGCGGGCTGAAGTGCACGCGGAGGACCTGTCGGTTTATCTCGATCTGACGAGAGCGCCGCGGGTGGAGGGATATGAGCGGGGCGAGGCGTTTTCGGTGGGGGACGACGAAATCGAGGCCGTGGGCGGGGCCGGCTTCAACGAGATCGTCCACTTCGTCGACTGCATTCTGGAAGACCGCAAGCCATGGTCAACCCTGGACGACGCGGTGCAGACCATGCGCCTGTGCGAGGCCATCCGCGCCGGACACCAGGGGCCTCTGTAGGGACACAGGTATCGTAAAGATTGGGATGAGGAGGTGAGTCATCCACGATGGTCGGCTGCTGCTTCACGCCACGCAGTGCGCGTTACTCATACCTAAGCGCGTCCACGGGATTTGCCAGCGCGGCTTTCATGGACTGGACGCCCACGGTGAGCAGGGCAATCACGAGCGCAAGAATGCCGCATAGAATAAAGACTTCCGGTTCAGGATGGATCCGATAGGCGAAATTCTGCAGCCACCCGTTCATCACGTAGTAGGCCACCGGCCAGGCCAGCAGATTTGCGACCAGAACAAGCTTCGCGAATTCGGCCGAAAGCAGGAGTGCGAGGCGGGAGGCCGAACCGCCGAGGGCCTTGCGGATTCCGACCTCTTTGGTTCGCCGTGTAACGGAAAGAGACGCCAGCCCGAGAAGCCCCAGACAGGAAATCAGGATCGCGAACAGAAACGTATATCCCGTGATTCTGAACCATCGATCTTCATTCCGGTACTGTCGGGCGAGATTATCTTCCAGGAAAGAATAATGAAAAGGCTCGTCCGACGCCACACTCTCCCACGTCTTCTGCAGAAAGGTGATCGTACCGGCAATGTCCTCGGGATGGATCCGGATAAGAACGAACGGCCCAGAAAAACCCGATCCAGTGTGCAGCACTAACGGTTTGATTCCCTGATGCATGGAATCGAAATGGAAATCCCTCACAACGCCGACGACGGTCGGTTTACCAAGTGCGATCAGTTTTTTCAGCGGCTTTCCGATGGGATCCTCCCATCCGAGCATTCCGGCCAGTTTCTCGTTCACAAGCGCGGTTACCCTCTGACCAGGCGCGGACGGCGATGATATATTCCGTCCTGCAACAAGCTGGATGTTAAGGGTCTCGAGAAAATCGGGATCAATCCGGATCACTCGAACCCCAAAGCGTTTTCCCTTTTCCGTTTCGATGCCTAACGTGGCATCTCCGGTCGTAAACGCACGGTCGCTGACGGTTGCGCTGATTACTCGATGAGATCTAAGGACCTCTACTTTGTAAAGCTCACAATCGTCGTCCGAAACGGGAACAACCACTACTTGATCTCTGCGGTACCCCAAATCCTTTTTTCTCAGGTAGTTGAGCTGTTGAAACATTAAGGCTGCGCCGATCATCAGAGCTATCGACAGAGCGAATTGCACGACCACCAGCGCCCTCGAACCTGTGTTTCGCCTCCCAATCCGCGCGTGGCCCTTGAGCACGTCTACTGTCTGGAGCCGAGACAGTACCAAAGCCGGATAACTGCCTGCCGCCAGTCCAACAATGCACACCATACCCAAAAGCGCCAGCACTGTTCCCCAATCTTCCAGGTGTGGAATGCTCAAATTCTTGCGCGCAAGTTCATTGAAAACGGGCAGAAACATCTCCGCCAGAGCAATTCCCATCGCCAACGCAATAAGGCTCAAGAGTAACGCCTCGCTCCAGAACTGCCACATCAGTTGCCTCCGCTGTGCCCCCAGCACCCTTCGCATGCCCACCTCTGACGCCCGCCCGATCGACCGACCTGCCGCCAGGGTCACATAGTTTATGCATGCGACTGAAAGTACAAGAATCGCGAGCCCGGAAAGCAGGTACGAATAGACAACTTTGCCGCTGGCTTCGTAACTATTCTTAATGCCGTCAGAATCCAAATAGACGTCACGTAGCGGCTGGAGGCGCAGCAAGAACCCGTCCTCAGTATTCCTTACGCGACCGCGCGATTTGAAATGTCTGATTCTATCTTTCAGGTGTTTTTCAGCAAAGGGAGGAAACGCCCTCTCCATCGCTTCCGCATCCTGTATTTCCACAAGTTCCACGTACACAGCAGTCTTTCCGCCGGTCCAATCCACGATGGCGGGATAATTCATGTGGTGCTCGACCGGTATCAGGAAACTGAAATTCAGGCTGGAGTTCTCGGGGACGTCCCGCATGACACCTGCAACGGTAAATTCGTGATCTCCCAGCAACAGTGGTTTTTCCAGAGCTGCTGCATAATCGTCTCCAGGATTCCCGAATAGCTTACGAGCGACGGTCTCGCTGATCACCACACCGTCCGGCCGCCGAAGTGCCGTCGCAGGGTCTCCAGCAAGGAGTGGGAATGAGAACATCTTCAGAAAGTCGGCGTCCACCAGGCCGAAGGATTCTTGAAAGTAGATCTCCTGATACGAGACCTGCGTATGGGAGCGAATGAATCCGGTCGCCCTCACGAACCCCGGGAATTCCTCCTTCAGCGATGCTGCAAGAGACGCAGGGTGAAGAGTGGAAAATCCGACACTGCCGTCAGGCCTGGTTTCCCGCACGATCACCCGGAAGATTCGGTCGGCATTCTCGTGGAAGGCATCGTGTTGCCATTCGTGCCGGACGTACAGGAAGATCAGTATGCAACACGCAAGGCCGATCGCCAGTCCGAACACGTTAACAAACGCATACAGCTTCTGGCGGAGCACATTTCGCACGGCCACGATCAGGTAGTTCCGGAACATCCGATTCTCTCAGTGGATTTGAAGAGTGAGGCGAACTTTCAACGGATGGATGGAATCGAACTGGTTGCGACTATCACATTGGCTGGTATAGACCGCATAACGCACAGTCGGTTTGACGATTAACCCGGATTGGGGGTCCTACGGTAAGACTTCAACGTCAGATTCGTCCATATTGACTCACGCTGCTTGCATAAAGAAAGGCGCTGAAATCCCCCCACCGCATCAGCCTTCGCCGGCCCCTTCGACATTTCGACAAGCTCAATGCAGGCAGGCTCAGGGCAGCGCATTCGACCCGTCGACAAGCTCAGGGACCGCAGGCTCAGAAAAAGGTCCACGGGGACCGGCTCGGCTTCTGCGACTCCCCCTCAAGGGGGAGTGATTACACAGTCAATCGGGCTCGCGCGTTCATTTCCACCTATTCAGTTGCGCCTGCCTGCCGTGCCGGGCACGGCGCAGGCAGGGCCGAACAACCAAAAGCCGCGACAGGGCGCGTACCGAATTTTGGCGCCTGATTCGCCCTCTATTGGCGGTTAATTCGGCGCCTGCTCCCTGATATTCTCGGATACCACGTGGCCGTCGAACAGGTGAACGACGCGGTGAGCGAATCCGGCATCGTGGGCTTTGTGCGTTACCATCACAATGGTCGTCCCGTTCTTGTTCAGTTCCGTCAGCAGTCCCATCACTTCATTGCCGTTGGCGGAGTCCAGGTTCCCCGTGGGCTCGTCCGCGAGGATGATATTCGGATTCGAGATGACCGCCCGCGCCACGGCCACGCGCTGCTGTTGGCCGCCTGACAACTGCTGCGGGAAGTGCTTCTCGCGGTGTTTGATGCCCATATATTCCATCGACTCGTCCACGCGTTTTCTGCGTTCTTTGGACGGCATCTTGAGGTACAGAAGCGGCAGCTCGATATTCTCGGCCACGGTCAGCTCGTCAATCAGATTGAAGCTCTGAAACACGAAACCGATATTCGCCTTTCGCGCATCGGCTCTCTGCCTCTCCGTGTGTTTCGATACCTCCACGTCGTTCAGGTAGTACTCTCCATCGGTCGGGTTATCCAACAATCCAAGCACGTTCAGCAGCGTGGATTTGCCGCAACCCGACGGCCCCATCACCGCCACGAACTCGCCTTCACTGATCTCCAGGTTGACGTTTCGCAGCGCGGTTGTTTCGACTTCTTCGGTCCTGTACACCTTCTGTAAATCCACAGTCTTGATCATCACTAGGCTCCTATAAAAAGGGTAAACGTTAGACGGGAAACGGGAGATGATGTGAGTACCTTATGAAAGGGTAGACGGTAGACGGGAGAGGGTAGAGGAAATGTGTGCCTGATAGTCTTATAGGCCGTAACAACAACGGCTACTGAAGCGGCACGGGCTAAAATGAAAGGCCGTTTGTCAATCTCAAAATCATGGCGCGCAAGTTTCAACATGGCGTTCAGGCTCTATCCTTTTTGACGTGGCGCCGCATCAGATGGCAAGGTCTTTCCTCTACCGCCCCCCGGCCACCTCACCCGGGGTAAGACGTTAGACGGAAGAGGGGAGAGATTGCCTGCCCCGTGCGGTTTCATTTCTTGCCGGTGGCATAAAGGAAGAACCAATCGGGCAAGGATGTCTTCTCCCGGTTCCCGGCTCCCGTCTCCCCGCTTTCAGGTTTTTCCTCTACCGTCTCCCAGCTCACCTCTTACCGAAGTTAGACGGGAGATGATGTGAGTGCCTTATCGTCTCAAAAGTCGCAAAAGACATTGGCTGAGTTTTCGGCACGGATTACGACGAAACCCTATTTGTCAGTCCTGGCAGTAACGCAATTTGGCTGAAAATCAGCATCGTGTCTTGGCGCTATCCCTTCTCGCTCTGGCGCCGCATCAGGTGGCAAGGTTTTTCCTCTACCGCCCCCCGGCTACCTCACCCGGGGTAAGACGTTAGACGGAAGAGGGGAGAGATTGCCTGCCCCGTGCGGTTTCATTTCTTGCCGGTGGCATAAAGGAAGAACCAATCGGGCAAGGATGTCTTCTCCCGGCTCCCGTCTCCCGTCTCCCCGCTTTCAGGTTTTTCCTCTACCGTCTCCCGGCTCACCTCTTACCGAAGTTAGACGGGAGAGGATATGAGTGCCCTCTGGTTTTTCTTGTCGTTACGACAACGGCAATGAAACTGGCACGGGTTATGTGGGTTCTCGTTATGTCAATCTCAAGATCATAGCGCATAGTCTTCGTTCCTGCAAACCTTCTGTAAATTCACCGTTTGGATCATCTGGGAGCCCCTATAACAGGGTAGACGTTAGACGGAAGTGGGGAGAGATTGCCCGCCCGTTCGGTTTCATTTCTTGCCGGTGGGATAAAGGAAGAACCAATCGAGCAAGGACGTCTTCTCCCGGCTCCCGTCTCCCGTCTCCCCGCTTTCAGGTTTTTCCTCTACCGTCTCCCGGCTCACCTCTTTCCGAAGTTAGACGGGAGAGGATATGAGTGCCCGTTCGTTTTATTAGCCGTAACAAAAATGGCTAAGGACCCGGCACGGGTTACGAGGAAACTCTACTAATCAATCCTGACAGCAAACCAAACAATCGATTCATCGTTTCTGATATTGATTGAACGTCATCGTCCGAACACAATTGGAGGTTTAGTGAAATTTCAAGTTGAGTATCCAACTCAACCAGCGAACTCCTGGCTATTTCGAGAAATCTTCTGCGTTCAGCATTCGAAGATCTTGCTGATCCCTCGGCGATGTTAGACGGTATTGAGACAGCAGACCGACGTAACTGGCTGGTAATGCCATAGAGTTCGGTGGAAGGAAATTCAGAGGTCAGAGTATAAATCTCGTTCACCAGATCGATGCTCTTTTTCCATACTACAAGCTTCTTGTGGCTGAGTTCCATCATCGCGTTTGTACCTATCCTATAAGGGTTTGGCGCCGAACCGGTTGCGGGGGTTTTTCCTCTTTCGCCTTACTGAAGTTAGACGTAAGACGGAAGAGGGGAGATGATATGAGTGCCGTATCGTGTTATAGGTCGTAAATACAAAGGCTACGTTGTCGGCACGGATTATAATGGAACATTTTTTGTCGATCTCGAGCTGATGGGGTTCGAGATTCGAAATGGCGTTCAGGCTCTATCCTTTTTGACGTGGCGCCGCATCAGGTGGCAAGGTCTTTCCTCTCCCGCCCCCCGGCCACCTCACCCGGGGTAAGACGTTAGACGGAAGAGGTGAGAGATTGCCCGCCCGTTCGGTTTCATTTCTTGCCGGTGGGATAAAGGAAGAACCAATCGGGCAAGGACGTCTTCTCCCGGCTCCCGTCTCCCGTCTCCCCGCTTTCAGGTTTTTCCTCTACCGTCTCCCGGCTCACCTCTTTCCGAAGTTAGACGGGAGAGGATATGAGTGCCCGTTCGTTTTATTAGCCGTAACAAAAATGGCTAAGGACCCGGCACGGGTTACGAGGAAACGCTTTCTGTCAAACTCAAGCTCATGGTGAACGAGATTCAAGATGGCGTTCCGGCGCTATCCCTTCTCGCTCTGACGCCGCATCAGGTGGCAAGGTCTTTCCTCTCCCGCCCCCCGGCCACCTCACCCGGGGTAAGACGTTAGACGGAAGAGGTGAGAGATTGCCCGCCCGTTCGGTTTCATTTCTTGCCGGTGGGATAAAGGAAGAACCAATCGGGCAAGGACGTCTTCTCCCGGCTCCCGTCTCCCGTCTCCCCGCTTTCAGGTTTTTCCTCTACCGTCTCCCGGCTCACCTCTTTCCGAAGTTAGACGGAAGACGTTAGACGGGAGAGGATATGAGTGCCCGTTCGTTTTATTAGCCGTAACAAAAATGGCTAAGGACCCGGCACGGGTTACGAGGAAACGCTTTCTGTCAAACTCAAGCTCATGGTGAACGAGATTCAAGATGGCGTTCCGGCGCTATCCCTTCTCGCTCTGACGCCGCATCAGGTGGCAAGGTTTTTCCTCTACCGTCTCCCGGCTCCCGTCTCACCGCTGTAAAACGAGTTTATCTATTTCCTCATAGTTCTCATACGACGACGTTACGACACGCTCTCCGGGCGACAGGCCCTCGAGTACCTCGAAATACTCCGGATTCTGGCGTCCGATGCGAACATCGCGCCGCACGGCCAGGTCGCCCTCGACCACAAAGACCCAGTTCCCGCCTGTGGTCTGATAGAAACCGCCGCGCGGCAACAACATAGCGACTTCCGGCGCGTCCAGTTCCAGCCGAATCTGCTCCGTCTGGCCGCGGCGAATGCTCTGTGGCGCTTCGCCGATGAAATCCATGTCCACCTCGAATTGCCCTTCCTTCACCTCGGGAAACACCCGGCGGATCTTCAGCTCGAATTTCTCGTCGTCGATTTCAATTGTCCCTCTGAGTCCCGCTGTGATTCTCGTTATGTAGAATTCATCGATAGCCGCACGCATCTTGTAGGCGTCCAGAACGTCGATCTGGCCGATGCTGGTCCCTCTCGCGATCAACTTGCCGATTTCGGCGTTGAGTTGCGACAGTTGTCCGTCGATCGGCGCGCGGACAGTCAGGTTTCTCAATGGACGGCGCACGTCATCCAGTTGAAGCTGCAAGCTATGTGCGCGCTTCTGCAGGGCAGCGAGTTCATTGATTCGATACAGTGAGTCGCGTCTGACCGTCTCGAGCATAAATACTCTGAGTTTTTGGGCATGCTTGTAACTGTCTTCTGCCGACATGAAATTTTCTCGAGACGTGAAATTTCGTTCGAATAGCGCTTTCTGCCTCAGAAATTCGCGCTCTGACCTTTGCAATTCCAGTTCGATGTCCATCAATGAGCGTTTTCGCTGGATATCCTGTATTTCCTGGTTCAACCGCGTGTTTTCCATTCTGTTGATCTGCTCGAACAATTGCGCTTCCTGGCTCAGCACGGTCTGTTCCAGGGATGGGTTCGACATGCGCAAGATCCGCGTGCCTTTTTCTACCATTGCCCCCTCTTCAAGGAATATCTCCTCCACCTGCCCGCCTTCGAGCGCATCCAGGTAGTGCGACTGAATGGGCATCACGGTGCCGCGCTGGGGGATAAACTCCTGAAAGGGACCGACGGTGACTTCGGATATCGTGATTCGCTCCACCTGCACGTTGAGCCTGGCGCTGTGGTCGCCGAATATCGCCATATAGACCACTAAGCCCACAAATCCCGCGACCGCTGCAACGCTCATGATCCGCTTCGGCGTCCAGAATTTCCTTTCGAGTTTGCGGTCCGTGCCCGGAATTGTCTTGTCGCGTGCCCCTTCAGACGACGAGGTATCGGCACTCACGAAACCGGGCATCGGTCTATCTCCGCCAACGGAGTCCGACGTGCCCTCGGATGATTCCCGACTGGAAGTCTGGCGACCAGCCGGCGCGCCTGCCTGATCCAGCTTCAACACGCGTCCCTTGTCCTTCTGTGATTTTTGCTCTTCCATACGACTTACCTTTACAACTCTTGAGACGTTGGCTTACAACCATTCCAGGTCGATTCTTTCCAGTTCCTATAGACTCACCGCCATCCCCAGACGTTCGACCTCCCGTCTCAACTGATGCCTTCCCCGGTATAACCAGACTTTCAACGTTCCGATGGGAACCTGGAGTTCCTCGACGATCTCATGATAGGACCGTTCACCCACGTAATGCAACCAGACCGCCTCCCGATGCCGTTCCGGCAGCGCCCCGATGCTCCGCATCACAATTTGCCGGCGCTCCTTTCGCACCATCACCGCTTCCGGATCCTCGTGAGTCGCCGGGCGCCACCGCGCCTGGAGTGCGGGCGCCGCATCCTCGACCTCACTTAGCCAGTTCTTCCGCTTTCTCAAGGACCGAGAATAGGATGTACACACATTCATGGCAATGCGGGTCAGCCACGTGGAGAACGCTGCCTGTCCCCGAAAGCCAGCCAGTCCCTGAAAGGCCTTGATAAAGACCAGCTGAACCAGATCCTCGGTCTCATCTGCGTTCCTTGCACATCGGTGCACGAGCGCTCGCACACGGTCACGATGCCGCCTGAAGAGAACCTGATAGGCCCAGTCATCGCCGGCAACGGCCCTGTCGATCAGCGTCGCGTCAGGCTCAGGCGCGCAGTGCAACGTCTGGAATTCGCTTTTCTTTTTCATCACAACGGGACCCACTCTTTTTTCAAATCGAAAGTCTCCAGGCTACCAGATTCTCTTCAGATGACTAGCGACAACCGTGCCAACAGACATTTCTATATATTTTTCAATTGTTTAGGTCGATACTATCATGAAAGCTCGACAAACAAGTGTCCGTTTTCGATACACTGATGTCCGAAAATGAACAGTTGGCGGCGACCCGCAACGAAGCAAGGGTCCAACTGCAAAATCCGCCTGCGCCCCTCGGTATAAACCCGATTACCAGGCTGGGGAGGGCGCCAGGCTCAATATATGGGCACGACAAGCCTCTTCACTCGGTCCGTAGCGCGTCCACCGGATTCGCCCACGCCGCCCGGATGGCCTGGGCGCTAACGGTCAGCAGCACGGCCAGCAGCACCAATATCCCACCCAATACAAACGTGCCGATGCCCGGTTCTATCCGATACGCGAAGTCCTGCAACCATCGATCCGTTGCATAATACGCCGCGGGGAACGCAATGAGACTTGCAATGACCACGAGCTTTACGAAATCCCTGGACAACAGGGAGACGATCCCGGATGCATGGGCGCCCAGGACTCTTCGAACGCCGATCTCCCGGGTCCGGCGCGCAACCGAAAGGGCCGTGAGCCCGAACGCTCCGAGACAGGCGATAAAGACCGCGAGCAGCGCGGAAAACCATAAGACCCGGTTCCAGCGATCCTCGTCCCTATATTGGCCCTTAACTTCGTCGTCAAGAAAAAAATGCTGAAACTCAAGGCCAGGCGCGATCTCGCGCCATTTCTCTTCGAGGAAGGCCACCGTACCGGGGATGTTCTCCGGGCGGATCCTGACAAACAACATGCCCCATCCCATCCTATCGAGCCTCAACACAGCCGGTCCGATCCTGTGGTGCAGAGAGCGAACGTGGAAGTCCTGGACAACCCCGATCACCGTAACATCCCGTTCTTCCACTCGCAGCATCCTGCCCACAACCTGATTCTCCCACCCCAAGCGCCGGACCAGGGCCTCGTTCACGATTATCGAGGACCGAAAATCCGAACTCCGTGGAAAGAAATCGGCTCCCTCCAGGAGGGATAAGCCCATTGTCTTCAGAAAGTCATATCCGACATCAACCAGCTCGACATCCAATTTTTCTCCTTGATACTCTACGTTGCCGAGGTACCTCGTCCGGTTGCTCAGCGCATGCGTGGTGGTCGTTATCCCCAGGACCGTATGGTGACGTATCAACTCATTCCGGAACACGTCAACAGGGCCTGAATCTCTCTGCCACAGATCCCAAATCGGGATACGCAGGACATGTTCGCTTTTGAAGCCCAGCGGTTTTTTCTTCAGATACTCAAGTTGCCGGACCATCAGAAGCGCACTGACAACCATAAAGACTGACATCGCTAACTGAAAAACCACCAGCGCCCTTGCGAACAGGCTGGTGGCTCCGAACCTGTGCCTTCCTCCTAACACCACAACCGGTTGAAACCCGGACAGAACAAAGGCCGGATAACCGCCAGCCGCCAGCCCGACGGCCGCCGAGAGTCCGACCAGAAAGGCCAGCCCAGCGCCATCCGTCTGATCGCGAAGGGCGAGGTCCATCCCGACCAGGTTGTTGAATGCCGGCAGGAGGAGTTCCGCCAGAACTACCCCGGTAATCAGGGCCATCACGCTCAACAACATCGACTCTCCCAGGAACTGCTGAGTCAGCTGCGTCCGAGATGCGCCCGACACTCTACGCATCGCGACCTCCCGGTCGCGAGAGAATGACCGGCCCACGGCAAGGGTCATGAAGTTCACGCATGCAATTACCAGCACCATAAGAGATATTCCAATAAGAACATATGAATAGACCGGATTGCTCACAGGCTTCGGTCCCCGACCGCCGCGGTTGAGATGTACCTCCAGAAGGGGCTGAAGGCCAAACTTATTTTCCGCATTTTCACCGAACCATGTCTTTACAAGTCCCGGAAACTGCTCCTCCAGATCGGCCAGCCAGACGTGTTCCGAAAGAAGCACATAGGTCGCGATATTATAATGTCTCCAATTTCGGGGTTCACCCCTGGCGGCAAACGGAGCCAGAAAGTCGAACCGGATGCTGGAGTTTTTTGGAATGGTCTTAGCAATCCCGGTTATAACGAAATCCCGGTCCGCAGCCGGCGGCCCCCATAGTCTCACTGAAAGGACTTTGCCGAGGGGATCTTCATGTCCGAAGTATTTTCGGGCCGCCGCTTCGGTGATCACAAGAGAGGACGGATCTTCCAGCACGGTTGCAGGGTCTCCCTTCAGCAGGGGAAAAGTGAACACTTCGAGGATCGCCGGATCGGCAAAGTAGATACTTCGCCCTAGAGACCGGTCCCCCTCCTTCACAGATGAAGCGCCCCCGCCGATCCTTACGGCCGGGATGTCTGGAAACGCTGCCACCAGCGCGGGCCCCAGCGGATCCGGCGTCATGCCCGACTGTCCAAATCCCGTCTCAGTATATACGCGGTAAATCCTATCCGCATAGTCGTGGAACGTGTCGTACGTCCACTCGTGCCGGACGAACAGAAATGTCAGGATGCAAAACGCAATTCCGATCGATAGGCCCGCCACGTTGATCAAGGAGTAGACCTTGTGCCGCATGAGATTTCGATACGCCACGATCAGATAATTTCGGAGCATGGTGCCAGTGCCTCTATCCTGGTTATTTCATGAATTGTCGCTGTAAGAATCCTACCATAAGACGTCAACGCAAAATGCGTGTAGATTTGGTCACGCTGCTTGCATACGGTAAAGCGTTGAAAGGGTGCGCGCATTCACTTGCGACTATTCGGTTGCGGCTGAGCATAGCGAAGCCCCGCTAGGTCGTACATATGTAAGATACCCGCGTCTCGATTATACAGAAGCGACAACCGTGCCAGCGAACATTTCTATATATTTTTCAACTATTTACGGACGGCGCCCTTTAAAAAAAGCAACAAATAAGTGTTCGATTTTGATACACTAATGTCCGAAAACGAACACTTGGCGGCGGCCCGCAACGACGCAAGGGTCCAACTGCAAGATCCACCCGCGCCCCCAGGTAGAAACCCGATTACCAGGCTGAGGAGGGCGACAGACTCAATACATGGGCACGACAAGTCTCTTCACTCGGTCCGCAGCGCGTCCACCGGATTCGCCCACGCCGCCCGGATGGCCTGGGCGCTAACGGTCAGCAGCACGGCCAGCAGCACCAATATCCCACCCAATACAAACGTGCCGATGCCATGTTCTATCCGATACGCGAAATCCCGCAACCATCGATCCATCGCCCACCAGGCGACCGGCCACGCGATTACGTTGGCAACCCCTACCAGCAGCACGAACTCGCGCGACAGCAGATTCACCACGTCTGTGACACTGGCGCCCGATATCTTGCGAATGCCGATCTCCTTCGTCCTCCGCGTTACGGCAAACGCTGTCAATCCAAACGCCCCCAGGCACGCAACAAAAACGGCAAGTAGCGTGCCGTACCCGATAATGCGATGGAGTCGCTCTTCGGTTCGGTATTGGCGATCGATGCTCTCATCAAGAAAGAAATATCGGAATCCGGGAGACTGTGTGGCGGCTTCCCATTGATCCTTCATATATGCCAGTGTACCGGGGATATCGTCGGGACGAACCCGAACCACCAGTCGGCTGAATGGATAATCCGGCTCGCATTTCAGGAGTGCGGGACCGATCTTGTGATGGAGCGAACGAAAGTGAAAATCTTTCACCACCCCGATCACCGTCATTTCATCGAAAAATCTCAATGTCTTTCCAGTCGGTGACCCCGGCCCCAATTGCCTGGCCAGCGTTTCATTGATAATCACGGACGCAGCAACGTCTGTCCCAAGGTCCCGTGAAAAATTCCGCCCTTCGATCAATTCGACGTCAAGAGTTGGCACAAAGTCGTAATCAACAAAGAAGATCTCTACGCCCTTAAAGACTGTTCCCTCAAACGCCACACCACCGCGCGACTGTTGCCTGTTGTCCATCAGGTGGAACATCCCGGTCACGCCGAGAATCGCGTGATGAGATAAGAGGGCGTTCCGATAGGCTTCAATGCCTTCGTTTTCCAGCTCTCGAAGCTTGCCTGCTTGCCGGACGGCAATCAGGTGTTCACTGTCAAAGCCAAGGGGTCTGGTCCGCAAATAGTCGTGCTGATAGGTCACGATCAGGGCACAAATGACCAGAGCCACGGACATCGCGATCTGGAAGACTCTGTAATAACGATGGCATCCTTGCGATCAAGCGCTGTTTCAGGGTTGCCCTTCAACATCGGAAATGTAAAGACATCCCGGAAACCCGGATCGACATATGCAATTCGTTCCCGAAATGAACGGTCTTCGTATTTGAATGTGCGAGACGTGGTATGGATTCTCACGACCCGCTGCATTTGAGTGGGAAATGCTTCCGCCAACGCCGGACCGAGAGGTCCCGGCATCGTCGCCGTGGCGACACTTCCTTCCCCCACTTCTCCCTTGATGTACACGCGATATATCCGATCCGCCTTTTCGTGAAACGCGTCAAAAGACCATTCGTGCCGCACATACAGAATCGTCAGAATGGAAAACGCGATTCCAATCGCAAGCCCGACGATATTTATAGCTGAATACACCTTAAATCGCACCAGATTCCGGTATGTTGCGATCAGATAATTCCAGAGCATCAATTTCCTCTCAGCGCAGCCCCCTGAGACCACACAGGATCGGAGGATGAGGATCGTCGGACTTCCCGGCGGTCTATCCTCTTGCGATTATCGTGCCATGAATTCAACTTATTAAATAACAACTATATATGTAATCCTTGTCCAATAACACTGTCCGACAAGTGTTCGGTAATGATACACTATTGTCCGAAAACGGACACTTTGCCAATGACTCGGCTTTCCGCGTATTGTCGATTGCCAGCTTTGAACACCGATCGAACGGACCATCTTGCACCGCTTTTTACCCGTACAGCATGCTTATAAATCCCCACGTCCCGCGCTCTTTCAAAGTGAAGGATAGGGTATTTTTACGGCATTTGGCTTTCAGGCAGAAGGCCGAAATGCTGGCCATTCAGCGATACGCGAACGGTCTGTGTGCATCAGGAGAAAATCCACGCCGCAAATTTTTCGATTTGGAATTGCAGGAATGCTCGAAATTTGCGATATTTAAGTGTGCAACCGTCTCAAATCAGAGTACATAGAGGGATTAGAAATGCAAAAAATCTCACTGACAGAAGCCGAATCCTGTCTCGCCGAATTGGTGAAGGAAGCTACGAATGGCGAAGAGGTCATTATTACCCAGACAGATGGCTCTGCCGTTAAACTCGTGCCACTTTCGCCACAAAAACCACTTCCACTATTCGGGAGCGCAAAGGGGCTCGTCAAGATGTCGGATGACTTCGACGAACCCCTTGACGATTTCCAGGATTATTCTCCGTGAAGTTGCTCCTCGACACCCATACGTATCTTTGGTTCATCAACGGCGATTCCAATCTCAGTTCAATTGCCAGACAATTAATCGAAAGTCCGGAAAACGAGCGCCTTTTGAGCATTGCAAGCTTGTGGGAAATGGCGATAAAGATCAGCATTGGAAAGCTGAAACTTAACACCTCTTTTTCGGATTTGGTTGAAAGACAGATCGCGGGAAATGCGATTGAACTTCTACATATTGATCCTCTGCATCTCGATGTCGTCAAAACGCTTTCTTTTTTTCATCAGGACCCCTTCGATCGGCTGATAATCGCTCAGAGTATTGCAGAAAACGTCCCAATCATAAGTCGAGATGCAACGTTTGACTTGTATCCAATTGAGCGAAAGTGGACGACTATATAGCCACTGCACAAAGCGTTTTTTCTTCTATTTCTCTCTGGTCTTTCAGGTCCCGCCGTTTTCGTCTACCGTCTCGCGCCTCACCGCCTCTTGGCCTTTCCTCTCCCGTCTACCTTCTCCCGTCTCCCCGGCTCTTGCCTTTCCCTTTGTGTCTCTGTGTCTCCGTGTGAGTCGGGGTTTTCTTCCGTCTCACCGTGAGGTCATTAATTCCTGGAACAAATCTACACGGAAAACGATCAAATCTATTAAACCAATATTCTTACTCCAAAAGGGGGTGGTGACCGTGCCACAGATCAAACGGCGAAGACGCCGCCCGAGGCTCATATTCGTCAAAGGTCAAAGGCGACTAAAGGGATAAATTAGCGCAATGAACCACCGGACTCGGAAATAGGCCGGTGGTTCTGTTTTCCCAATCAAGCCTCTGCCTTCTCCCCGCCCTTCAGCCCTATCCTCTTCCCTCTACCGTCTCACGTCTCCCCTCCTTTTGCCTTTCCCTTTGTGTCTCTGTGTCTCCGTGTGAGTCGAAGTTTTCTCCCGCCTCCCCGCCTTAGCTGGCCGCCAAATATTCGCAGCGCGCATGTATCTATAACCCGCGAACTAACAGTTCGCGCTACGGTCGGACACTAAATTGCGGGGACGCTGGACGGTTTGGCGGCTGGGCGTGGCCTTCTTCCTTCTTCCCGCTCTTCGCCTTTCCCTTTGTGTCTCTGTGTCTCCGTGTGAGTCGAAGTTTTCTCCCGCCTCCCCGCCTTCAGCCCTTTCCTCTTCCTTCTACCTTCTTCCTTCTTCCTTTTTTTCGCCTTTCCCTCTACCCTCTCCCGTCTCACCGCTTTTCAGGTATTTTCAATACCAGCGCGACCCCGACCAACATCAGAACGGCGCTGACTTCGAAAGCCCGCCGCAGGCCATACGCGTCGCCCATCATGCCGAGCAGCAACATCGCCACACCCCGAAGCGCGAAACCCCCGCCCATATAGATCCCGTTGGCGAACGCCCGGTTTTCGGGGCAGCTTTCCTGAACCATCGCCATGACCACGGGGCCGGTCGCGAGCGCGACAAAGCCCAGGACGACCAGGACCGGAAACAGGACCCAGCCCGTACTGTCGAGGAAGACGAATAGTAGAATGGGGGTCGCAATCATGGAGAAGCCAAGCACCTGCTTGCGCCCCATCCGGTCGCTCGCCCATCCGCCGATGAGGGCACCCGCGATACCCGCGCCTTCCAGCACCGAAAGCGACGCGCCGGCAAGCCACAGGCTGACGCCCTCTTCGCTCAGGAATGTCGGCAGGAATGCAGTGAGCGAAGCCATCGTAAACGCACGAACAAACACGATGCCGGACAGCGGTACCATAACCGGGGCCATGCGTTTCAGCGCGGATCGCCACGGTAGCGCTTTGTAGAATGAAAACGACTGCGCCGCAACGGACCGCATGCGCAACAACAGGACGAGCGACGCCACAAGGCCGACGGGGATCAGATAGGCTGTACCGGCGATCCCCCACAGGCCGATGACGCTCACGATCAGAATCGGCCCCATCGTGCGACCGAGCTCACCACATAACATCCAAATTCCCATGCCGCGACCCAGATTCGGGCCCGAGAGCGTTCCGGCCATCGCCGGTCCAACCGCGTGAAAGGCCGCCGAACTGAAGCCGACGATTACCAGGAGGGCTACGAGAGTCGCGTACCCACCGGCCACGCCGAGCAGACTCATCGCGATGCCCGTAACCGCAGGTCCGAGAATGACGAGGGCGCGCAGATTCGAGCGGTCCGCGCGAAGTCCGACAATCGGCTGAAACACGGACGGCGCCTGTCTGACCACCATCAGCATGCCGGCCTCGGTCTTGGTCAGGGACAGGGACTGGATAAAAACCGGCAACAGCGGCGCCAGGAATCCGCTGTACGTATCGTGCACGGCGTGCCCGCCCGATATCATCATCACGTCGGTTGTCTGGAATCGTTCTTCCTGGCGTTTCCGGGACATGGGTTGCCCGCAAATGAAAAGCGGTCCTGACTGACCGCTTTCTTAATCTCCATTCGATGGTCGGATTCGGATTGCACCAAGATAACGCGCGCCGGCCGTTCAGGGAATGAGAAATATTCTGCGCAGGCTGTCATGCCGAGGACGCGGGTATGAAGGTGGGGTAGACATTCCTGTCTGCCCGCTTCTACTCATAACGCAGCACCGCGATGCAGTCCTATTTCCACAACGGTTGTCCAACGTCGATACGGTTTCCGCCCACGTCAGCAAAGATGAAGTCTCTTAACGATCCGTTGATAAAGTCGCTCTGCAGGCGCATCGATTTAGACGCGTACCCAGTACAGGTGGTTGTCGATGGTCTCGCCCTCGTCCGCGTATCGAGAATCGCCCAGCGTGTAGATGAATGACGGACGGGCGCCTGGCGGGATAGGATTGGCGCCGTTTGGGCGTTCCAGGGAAGACATAACCTGACCTTGTTCAGGGTCGAATGCGAGTACCTCACGCGGCGTGAACGTCTCCCCGTAATCGGACGATTCGAGCCAGACGACGCGTGAGAGTTCATCATGCTCGCGCAGCCAGAAGGAGGGCAGGCCATGGATGCCCGGGGCCCAGTTCGCGTCCGGATGCCCCAGGGCAACGAGCTGGGCGAGAACGCAAAGGACGTCATCGGACGTCATTACCGGCTTGAAGGCGAGTATCCCCCAACCGGGCCAGTGCGACGCCACGGCCTCACTCAACGGCAGTCCACGCCACCTCCCTGCATCGGACGTCTTCAAGAAGGCGCGACAGGGCGTGGGTGTATGGCGAACGTAGCCGACGTAGGGTCGGCCCTTCGAATCGACGGCCAGGCCGCAGTGCTCGATGCCGGGCTTGGGGTTGTTGCTCTCACCCTCCTCCAGCAGGTCAAGCGTGTCCGGCGTCGCCGGAAGCGGAACCGGCGTCCCGTCGTCTTTCCGCCAGGTGCGGCCGAAGTCGAAGGAGCGCATGTAGCCCACGGCCTGGTACAGACCGGATACGTCACGTGAGTGCTCCCCCGCATTCGGCTTGCGACCCAGGAAAAAGGCCATGCTCATGTGCATTGTCTTCCGGCCCGGGCCCCAGGCCACGTCGTTGTTCATGCCGGTGTACCCGGTGAAACGCCGCTGCCGGGTCACGACCAGGCCACGGCTTTGCCACGGACCGGTAGGTGGTCTTTCCCACATCTCCATGCCGTTGTGGCTGCCGTCCCGGGCCATGAGGTGAAGCGTGTCGTCGGGGCCGCACAGGAGCACGGGATAGGTGTTTCGGCCAAAGGCTTCGACGGAGGTCCAGGCCGACGCATCGTGCGGCCGCAGCGATCGCTGGTACTGCAGAGGCGAGTTGTGTCCGCCCATGACCATGTGCAGGTAGCCCTGGCTATCGATCGCAAGGGTGGGACGAGAATGCTCGTCGACGCCCTCGGCCAGGAGTGCGCCGGCGGTCCACCTGCCCGTTTCGTGATCGAGCGTGCGTACCCGAGCGAAGTACCTCTGATTGTACGAGTCCTGCCAGGCAACGTGGGTTCTACCGCGGCAGACAACAATCTTGTTCCCCGGCCCCTGGCTTGCGCGTTCGCCAGCGATCACGGACAGCAAGGCGTCGCCGCGGTTTCGATTGGCAGCGGCGAACGGGTCGCCCACGTTGCAGGTCTTGATACGTTCAGACAATTCAGTCTCCATTTGCTCTCCTCCCTCGCTATTCATCGAGCGCCAGATGCTGTTTACGCGGCAAGAGTCAGGGATATCCGAAGCACAACAGAAGCCGCGGGAGATTCTTCGGAGAATGACATGACTTTCAATAGGCATCGTCGAAATGTATCCGTCACTCGCCGGCTCTGGCTGTCATGCTGAGGAAGCGGGTTTGAGGAAGTGTGTGTGAAGGTGGGGCAGACATTCCTGTCTGCCAGCCGTTACTCATACCGCAACGCGTCCACGGGATTCCCCCGGGCTGCCCGGGTAACCTGCAGGCTCACCGCCAAGAGCACAACGAGAAGCGTGAGCGACCCGCCAAGGAGAAACGTCCCTATCCCCGGATCCACGCGATAAGGGAAATTCTGAAGCCAGCGATCCGCCGCGACGTAGGTCACGGGCCACGCAACCAAGCAGGCTATACCAACGAGGACCACATATTCACGGGTCAGCAAGGAGATGATACCGATTGTTGGCGCCCCCAGGACTTTCCGAATCCCTATTTCCTTCGTCCGCCTGGCAACGGTGAGCGACGTCAGCCCGAAAGCGCCAAGGCAGGCGATGAATACCGCGAAGAAAGTCCCGTAGCCCGCGATTTTGAACCACCGCCGTTCCTCCCGGTATTGACGGTCAATGTCGTCCTCGAGAAAGGAAGAGTAAAACACTTCGTCGGGCGCCATTTCCTCCCACTTCTCTTTCAAGAAACGAACGGTGCCCGCCCTGTCGTCCGGTCGGATGCGAACCATCAGCATTCTTGTACGACGAGATCTGGGATTGAGGCTCATCACAGCAGGCTTTACGGAACGATGAACTGAATGAAAGTGAAAATTGCGAACCACGCCGATCACGGTATATTTCCGGCTACCGCTGCCTAACTGTAGTGTCTTTCCCAGAGGCGCTTGCCATCCCAGCTTTTCAACCAGAGCTTCGTTAACGAGTACGGATGTTTTGGCGTCGCCGTCTCTCTCGAATCCTCGACCCGATCTCAGCCGCACACCCAGCGTTTCCAGCAAGCCCAGATCACCGTCAAGGATCTCGACGTCTTTCATGATCGTGCCGTTTGATCTTACATCTGCAAAGCTCTGGACCCTGTTGCTAAAGGCGTGCCCTGTTCTTGTGGTCTTCAACACGGCATGGTAGGACCGGGCTGCCTCCTGATAGGCTCCGGCGACACCCTTATCATCCAGTTTATCCATTTTATGGACTATTAAAACATCCTTCGGACTAAAACCTAACGGTTTTGTCGTCATCAGATTCAATTGCCGGCCGACGACAGTCGTGCACCCAACCAATAAAATCGAGATGGCAACCTGGAATACCACAAGCACCCGTCTAATGCGGCCCAATCGTTCCAATCTCATCTGCCCTTTAAGCGCTTCAGCCGGCAGAAATCTTGACGCAATAAGCGCGGGATAACTGCCCGAAACAATGCCTACCACCAACAACAGGATAACCAGAAAAACCGGTGCGGTGGAATCCACCAGATCGGAAATTGAAAACTCCATTCGGGTCAGACTGTTGAAGCCCGGCATGAACAGTTCGGCCAGCGCCAGGCCAAGCCCAAGCGCGATCAATGTCAGCAGTACCGATTCTGTCAGAAACTGCGTTGCCAATTGGGTTCGCAGACCACCGGCCACTTTGCGCAAACCAACTTCGCGGGCACGGGAGAATGACCTGCCTACCGAGAGGTTTGTATAATTGACCGAGGCTACAACCAGCACAAGCATTGCAATGCACGCCAGGATGTATGAATACACGGGATTGCCTGCAGGTTGTAATCCGACGCCCATGGAATCGAAGTGAATGTCGCTAAGCGGCTGCAGTTTCAATTTCTCCCATATTGGGCTTTTGGGCCACGTCGACACAAGATCTTTCAACCGCCGCTCGACTTCGGAGGGGCTCACGTAGTCTGGCAGCAATATGTAGGTTCCAAATAATCTGTGTTTCCACCGTATAGGTTCATTTAGGCCCGCAACAACAAGCCTGGTAAGAAATCCGAATCGAATACTCGAGTTCTTGGGTATTGTCTCAACTATTCCGGTAACCGTTAGATCCCGGACCCACCAATCCCTGCCATCGCTAACCTGGATTGATAGCGTCTTGCCCATCGGGTCTTCACCCTGAAAATACTTTTCGGCGATCTTCTCGGTAATAACGACATTCTGCGGATCCATAAGTGCCGTTGCCAGGTCCCCTTTCAGAAGCGGAAAGGAGAACATTTCGAATATGTCGGAATCTGCAACGCATATCGTTTCCGCTATCTTCGTACCTCGGTGTTGAATGAAGTGGTATTTCCAATCAAAATCAATTCGCACGATGCGAACATCCGGATGCGCCTCCGCCAATGCCGGCGCCAGTTCAGCCGGAGCGCCGCCAATACTTCGTCCTCGATCATTAACAGCGTAGACCCTGTAAATGCGATCGGCGTTTTCGTGGAACGCATCGTAGGTCCACTCGTGCCGAACATACAGGAACGCCAGCAGACAAAATGAAATTGCGATGCCCAAGCCCACCACGTTGATCGCGGCATAAAGCCAGTGCCGCAGCAGATTCCGCCAGGCTACCTTGAGATAATTCCAGAACATCGACCGACTCCTCGCGGATTGGATTCATAGATGATGTGTCCGCGCATATGATTTTGCCCGGGTGTCGGACGTATGGACAGTCCAGAAGACGGGAGATTCTTCGCTGCGCTCAGAATGACATGCTTTGCAATAACCATTGGCGAAACGTCTCCGTCACCCGCTCGGCCTGTGCCGCTCCCTGAGCTTGTCGAAGGGTCGGCACAGGGCTTTCAATGAGTCCCGAAGCGCGCGCATTTCGACAAGCTCAATGACCACGCTTCGGTGTGCGATATTCGACTCCGCTCAGAATGACCTGACTTTCAATGGCCATCGTCGAAATGTATCCGTCACTCGCCGGCTCTGGCTGTGATGCTGAGGAAGCCGTCGAGCCGACGAAGCGTCCGCGCAAATGGGCTGGTGAAGGGCTTCCGCTGCACGTCCAATTGAGTAGACGGGAGATTCTTCGCTGCGCTCAGAATGACATGCTTTGCAATAACCATTGGCGAAACGTCTCCGTCACCCGCTCGGCCTGTGCCGCTCCCTGAGCTTGTCGAAGGGTCGGCACAGGGCTTTCAATGAGTCCCGAAGCGCGCGCATTTCGACAAGCTCAATGACCACGCTTCGGTGTGCGATATTCGACTCCGCTCAGAATGACATGCTTTGCAATAGCCATCGTCGAAATGCGCCCGTCACTCGTCGGCGCTGGCCGTCATGCTGAGGACGTCGTCAGGCAAACCAAGCGCCTGCCTGCGGCAGGCAGATCCGCGCAAATGGGCTGGTGAAGGGCTTCCGCTGCACGTCCAATTGAGTAGACGGGAGATTCTTCGCTGCGCTCAGAATGACAGGTTGGCCACTTTTCAGTCCTGAATGGTGAACCGGGTTCGCGTTATTCGCTGCGCAGTGCTTCCACGGGGTTGGCCGTCGCGGCGCGGATCGCCTGTCCACTCACAGTCAACAGCGCGATCCCCATCACCAGGCCTCCGGACGCCGCAAACATCCACCATTCGATATTCGAGCGATAGGCGAAATCCTGCAGCCAACGGGACAGGACGTAATACGCGATCGGCGACGTGAAAACAAAAGCGATCAGCACGTGCCGGGCAAAGTCCCTGGTCAGCAGGAACACGATGTTCGCCACCGTGGCGCCCAGCACCTTGCGAATGCCAATCTCTGTTTTCCGCTTCGCAGTCGCGAAGGAAGCCAGCCCCAGGAGACCAAGGCAGGCGATGAAAATCGCGAGGCCGGAAAATACATGCACGACACGAATCATCCGTTGCTCGTTTTCGTAGAGCCGAAGATAGTCGCTGTCCAGAAAGGAATAATCGAATGGCTGATCGGGTGCGAATTTCTCCCACAAGCCTCGCACCGATGCAGCAGCGTCGGCCACGTTGCCGGGATGCAACCGAACGACGACATAAGTACGGCCCCAGCGGAGAAAGGGAAGCACCAGTGGTTCGATCCGATGGCGAAGTGACTGGTAGTGGAAGTCCTCGACGACTCCTATGACCTTTCCTTCACGACCCGCAAGTACCATTCGCTTACCAACCGGGTCTTTCCATCCTAGTATCGAGGCGGCCGAACGATTGATCAGGAAGGCCGTTGAATCCGAAGGGAATTCTTCAGGAGCAAAATTCCTACCCCGAATGACCTCCAGCCCCAGGGCTTCCGCGTAGTGCTCATCAACCGTCGCGAAGGCGAGAGATGTCTGTTCGTAGTTGGCCGGTTGCTCCAGCCGGAACAGCACAGAGCCGAATTCCTTTCCCGGCACGCTTTGTGCAACTGAGGCGGCGACCACGAAAGCAAGCGATGTGAGTCGTTCTTGGAATGCGTGTGACTGCCGCCCAAGAGCCCTGGCGCCGTGTACGACAAGTACGTTTTCTCTATCGAATCCGAGTCGCTTGTGTTGTACAAAGAGAAGCTGGTCGCGAATCACGAATACCCCGATGAGCATGCCTATCGAGACGCAGAATTGCGCCACGACGAGCCCGTTGCGCAACCGCTCTCCCCCAGGGCCCGCCGCAAGACGCCCGGTAAACACGTCCGAAGGCCGAAAGGAAGACAGCACGAGCGCGGGATACAGGCCGGCCAGCGCGGCGACCACGACGAATACCCCGCACAGAGCCAGAGCAACCGGCGGAGAACTCAGGCTGCTCATCGCCAACTGTTTTCCCGTGAGGCTTACCAGATGGGATATTGCCAGTTCGCTGAGCCCCATCGCCAGAACGAGCGCCAGGACAAAGTGCATGGACGACTCAATGAGAAACTGGCGGACGAGTCTCCCGCGTCGTGAACCCAGCACCATTCGAATACCAATCTCTCGAGTCCGGCTGGTTGACAACGCCGTGTGCAGATTTACGAAATTCACGCACGCCAGGAACAGAACAAGCACGGCAACCAGGGTGAAGATATATACGTGCGCAATCTCGCTATTCTGTTCGAGTTCGTAGTCGTACTGCGAGCGCAGGTGAATATGCGTCATCGGCTGCAAGCAGAACCGGCTGTAACCACCCGATCGGGTAAAGCTTGCCGCCAGCCCTTGACGATTAACGTACTCTCGGAGTTTCGTTTCCACCTCGGAAGCGTTAGTCTGCTCCCTCAAAGCGACATATGTAAATACGGTGGCCGACCCCCATTGCGTCTTGCGTTGCTCTACAATGGGAAGCGTCCACAATGGCGCAAGAAAGTCGAATTGAAAATGGGACTGCTGAGGGAACTCTCGCACCACGCCCGTGACCCGCAGAGTCGTACCGTCGGTCAGGTTCAGCGGCTGACCCAGCGGGTCCTGACCCCGGAAGTATCGCCGCGCCGTCTGTACGGTAATCACAACAGAATCGGGGTCCCGAAGCGCGGTCATCGGATCTCCTGATATAAAACGCACGGTAAACACGTCGAAGAAGCCCGTCTCCACGTAAAAAAAGCGGGGCTCGTTTGCGCGCGTCTGTCCGACCCGAAGCGTGCGCCGTTCCCGGCGCATGCGCACGGTGCGCTCCACTTCAGGAAAGCTGGACAGCGCTTCAGCTACCGGAACAGGACTCAACGGCGGCGTCCACGCGTTGTCTCCGAACTGCCCGTCCCAGAGGACGCGATGGATTCTGTCCGCCTTCTCGTGAAACCTGTCGTAGCTGACTTCGTCCAATACGAGCATCAGAACCAACAGACAACACGCAAGCCCGACGGCCAGACCCACCACGTTGATCGCGGCATACAGCGGATGCCGCAGCAGATTTCGCCAGGCTATCGTGACGTAATTCCAGAACATCGCCTTAATCCCGTTTGATTGCAATCTACAAAAACCACGTGGGTACGTTTGGCAGGACCGCGAAAACCAAACAACGCTGCAGAAAACATTGTACTTGACCCTGTTTCCCGCGGATAGGCCGTACTCTTATCGAGGATTCTTCTCGCCGTTTTATCTCCCAATACCAGGCCCCGCGCTTCCGTCGCCCCAATCGATGAGGCAGCTTGAACCGGCCGCCAGAGAAAGTGTGCCGTGCGCTAATCGTACCGCAAAGCATCTACTGGATTTGCAGTTGCGGCTTTGAACGCCTGGGTAGTAGCTGTGAACAACACCATGGCGAATGTCAGGAATCCACCTAACACAAACACCTGTGGTCCGATATTAATCCTATATGCGAAATCTTGAAGCCAATGGCTTATGGTGAAGTAAGCCATCGGCCAGCCGACTAGATTAGCCAGGACCAATAGCTTCATGAAATCTTTCGAAAACAGTAAGACCGTGTTCAGGGTTGACGCCCCCAGGGCCTTCCGAATACCTACCTCCTTTGTGCGTCGAACTACAGCGAGGGCTGTCAACCCGAAGGCCCCCAGGCAAGCGATGAAGATTGCAAAAAGGGCCGAATACCCCACAATTTGTCCCCAACGCTGGTCCGACCTGTAGAGTCTGTCTACATGTTCATCCAGGAATTCAAAGTCGAAAGGCAGATTCGGTACAACCTGATGCCATTTGTTTTTCAAGAGCTCAATGGTCGCCGCAATTTCGTCTGCACGTATCTTGACAAACATGTAGGATGGAGTCGATGTGAGAGAAAATGCCACGGGTTCAATCGGAAGATGGAGGGATTGATAATGGAAGTCCTTAACCACACCGATAATGGTCTGATCCGTAAAAGCTCCCTTCATTTGTTCAGAGGCGCCTAAACCAAATGTCTGCATCCAGGTCTCATTAACCACGACCCCCTCGACACCAGATTCGTCTGAGAAACCCCTCCCTGAGACCAGTTCAATCCCCATAAAATCGAAGTACCCATGGTCAACCTGGTACATCCCGAAACTTACCTTTTCATCCTTGTAGGTAGTCGTATATCTTCTTAGTCCCCAGCCAAGGAGATCCGATGCACCAGAGATCTCCAAAATACCCTCGTGCTGGACCAACTCATTCTTGAATCCTTCCATAACCCCGGCTCTGTCGAGTTTCGATAAGGGCATAACCAGGACAGGCTCACCGTGAGATCCCAGGCTTTTAGTCTTTAAGAACTCGACCTGTTCAAACACAAGGATGGCACTGATGATAAAAAAGATGGACAAAGAATATTGAGTAATTATAAGAGTCTGAACCAAAACGCCGGTTCCACTGATCCGCGGTGTTTTTTTCAGTACCTCTACAGGTTGGTAACGCGACAATTCAGCAGCGGGATACCCCCCGGTGGCCAAACTTACCAGGAACATGAGTCCAGCCAGGATCCCTGCAGTCCATCCATCCATTTCGAATTCGAACGGTGGTGTCATTTGGACCAGATCGTTGAAATTCGGTAAAAACAGTTCTGCTATTGCAAATCCCAGCAACAGTGCTACAAAACTCAGTATAAGGGACTCACTCCAAAACTGCACCACGACCTGGGTTCTTGAAGCGCCTGCTACTTTGCGCACACCCACTTCTTTGGCACGAACCACAGACCGGCTTATGGAGAGGTTCGCGAAATTGACACATGCGATCAATAGGACCAGTAGCGCAATTCCAGTTAGAACGTAGGAATAGACCGGATTACTCGCCGGCTCTGGTCCGTAGAGGACATAGTTGGCGTGGTGAACGTCGGTAAGTCTCTGGAGACGCAATATCCATCTTTCTGGATCCCCCAGAATTTTTCCACTATCGCGGGGAATTTTGCTTCAACCTCGGAGGGAAGGGCCGTCTCCGCCAACCGTACATAGACTGTATGGCCGTAAATGTGCGTGGACCTGCTGCGGATGTCTACTTCCAAAATGTCTATCAGCCGTTCGTATGGTAGAAGACAGTCGAATCGAATGCTGGAGTTCGCCGGTATGCGATGGGCCACACCTGTCACGAGAAAATCGTGAAACTGGCTGCCCGAGCCAAGAATCGCAATCTGTTTACCCACCGGATTTTCGTTGCAAAAAAACTTCCTCGCCACCTCCTCCCCCAATACGACTGAATTCTTATTCCGAAGGGCCGTACTTTGATCGCCCACTCTGAGCGGAAAGCTGAGAATATCGAACAGGGAAGCATCAGCAAAGAGAAGATCCTGCTCAAACATCCTCTCCCCGACCCTCATCCATTTCCTGCTTGCCTTCAGCCTGACCGTATGGACTATTTCCGGGACATTCTCAGCTAATACGGGTGCCAAAGGTGGATTCTGGGTAACAAAGTACCGAAGGTCTCCGTCCGGCTCCTTCCAACCTATATAAAGTCGGTAAATGGAATTCACGTGTTTGTGGAAGGTATCGTAAGACCACTCGTGACGCACATAAAGGAACGCCAGCAGACAGAACGCAATCGCGATGCCCAGACCCACCACGTTGATCGCGGCATAAAGCGGGTGCCGCAGCAGATTCCGCCAGGCCACCTTGAGATAATTCCAGAACATCAATCGATACCTCGCGAATTGAATTCTTCAAGGACAGTTCGTTGTCCCGCGCCGGCGAATCAGCCGCGATACGGATCCGCTATTCGTGCGCCCCACTGTCATGCTAAGGAGGCCGAACGGCTGATGATGTATCCGCGCCAATGTGTTTACGTGGGTATCTGCCTTTCGAACAATCGAGTAGACGGGAGATTCTTCGACTCCGCTCAGAATGACATGCTTTGCAATAACCGTTGACGAAAACTGTCGGTCAAGTGTCGGTACAAACTGTCATCCTGAGGAAGCCGATGCGAGGGTGGGGCAGACATTCCTGTCTGCCCTTCATCACTCATACCGCAGCGCGTCGACGGGATTCGCGCGGGCTGCTTTGAGCGTCTCATAGCTTACGGTAATCAGCGCAATGCATAGCGCCAGCAAGCCCCCAAGGACAAACGTCGAGATGGCCAGATCAACCCGGTAGGCGAAATTCTCCAACCAACGGTCCATCGCGTAATAGGCAATCGGCCAGGCGACCAGATTGGCAACACCGACAAGCAGGACATATTCTCTGGACAAGAGCAAGACAATACTGCAAACAGATGCCCCCACTGCCTTCCGGACACCGATTTCCTTTGTGCGTTGTTGCACGGAAAGAGAAACCAGGCCAAACAGTCCAAGACCGGCTATAAGAATCGCAAGCAACGAGAAACTGCCAAATAGAACCCCCAGCCTAGCTTCCGATCGGTATAGCTGATCAAAAGACACATCCAGGAATGAATATTCAAACGGCGCACCTGAAGACACCTCACGCCATTGTGCCTTCAAAAAAGCGAGTGTGCCTGCGACATCGTCGGGGCGGATCCGGACGGAGATGTAGTTTGTCCAGCCCCCTTCGACTAACATGATAACGAGCGGTTCAATAACGTGATGGAGGGACTTGTAATGAAAGTCCTTCACAACGCCCACGACGTCACCTTGAACGTTTAACTTGAATTCGCCGTTTTCCGCAAAGACATGAGCGAACTTTTGATTAGCGCGCGACGTCCATCCCAATTTCCTCATAGCCGCATGATTCAGAATAAATGTGCCATGTCGATCAACATCCTCCGAGAATACTCTCCCATCCAGAAGTTCAAAACCAAAGGTCTCGATGAACTCGTGATCTACAAACATCACATTCATTACCAATGGTTCTTTGTGCGTAGCGTCCGTAAGCGGGCGGAAATAATGGCTGGCAATCTCCCGCCCAGGCACGGTCGAAGAAGCAGACACATTCAACACGGTACTATGCGTTGACACTGTGTTTCTAAAACGCTCCGTTACATCGCTATTTCCGTACGGCACCATGATGACATGGTCAGGCCGAAATCCAAGTCGCTTGTTTCGAATGTAACCGGCCTGGTCATTAACCACTCCGGTCCCAACTATCAGTATGGTCGAGACGGCAAATTGAACAATCACAAGCGTCTTTTGCAGGCTTGTTTTTTTTGGAACGGCGTCCGAAACACCCCCTAACGCACCGACCGGTTGAAAGGAGGACAGAAACAGGGCGGGATAGCTTCCGGACAGCACACCGGCAAACAGCAATACTGCTATTAGAACCAGCAAAATATCCCGGCTTTTCAGGTAATTAACAACCAGGTCGCGTTCCACAAAGGCGCCGAATGAGGGCAGCAGAATCTCAACCAACACGACAGCGACAACAAGGGCAATTAAGGCCAGTAATATCGCCTCTCCGAAAAACTGAAAAATCAGCTGCCCTCGATACGCGCCGGCCACTTTTCGCATACCGACCTCTTTCGACCGATACGCCGAGCGGGCGGTCGAAAGGTTCGCGAAATTGATACACGCAAGCAGTAAAACAAAAGCGGCAATGACGAGAAATAGGTAGACATATCGAATATCTCCGTGCTGGCCGATCTCAAACTCCAGACCGGAATGTAGATGAATATCGGCTAACGGCTGCAGAAACGGTTTCAACTGAATACCTGCCGTCTCGATTCTGGCCCCAATGTGTCGCTCTACGAAATCCGGCAGCTGCATTTCCAACAAGGCGGCAGACGCGTTGTCTTGCAAGAGCAGATAAGTATGATAACTTTGAGCGATCCAATCATCACCGTGACGTTCGATCGGCGATGCCAGAAAATCGAAGCGCAAATGGGAATTATAGATGGGGTTTTCCAGGATGCCGGTTACCTTAAACAACTTTCGGTCCACCGAGAGGGTCCGCCCCATCGGATTGTCGTCGCCGAAATACTTCCGAGCCATTTCTGCAGTCAGCACAATGGAATACGGATCCTGAAGCGCCGTATGAGGATCTCCCTTGCTCAGTGGAAAATCAAAGACCCGGAAGACATTCCAATCCGTGAAAAACACGCCCTGTTCGTAAAAGAAATCCTCCTTTGTTCCAACCAGTGTCTTTCCGAAGACTTTCCGGAAGAACCGCACGGCGTCCACAACGACCGGATAATCCTGGACGAGTGCCGGACCCATCCGGAACGACGTAATCGCAACACGATGCGTTTTCCCGCTCACACGAAGCTCATTGGCAAGCCGGAAGATTCGATCCGCGTTTTCGTGGTGCCGATCATAGCTCAGATCATCCTGAACGTAGAGTAGGATAAGCATGCAGCACGCCATGCCGATTGCAAGTCCGAGGATATTTATCGCCGAAAAGCTCTTGTTCCTCATCAGGTTGCGAGCGGCAACTTTCAGGTAGTTTGCGATCACTTATGGCCACCTCCTTTGTTTTCCCTGGCGCGGCTTCGCTCAGAATGACAGCACCGCCGATCACCATCGGCGAAACGTATCCGTCACCCACTCGCCAAACCTGTCATCCTGAGGAGGCCGCCAGACGGCGAAGCCTCCGCGCATATGGGCTGGTGAAGGCTTCCGCTGCACGTCAATCCGAGTAGACGGGAGATTCTTCGACTGCGCTCAGAATGACAACCTGGGCGATGAACATCCACGAAACGCATCCGTTACGCCCTCGCCAAACATGTCATCCTGAGGAGGCCGCCAGGCCGACGAAGGATCTACTGCGGCATTGGATCATCCCCACGCGATTTGCACGTGTCAATACCTGAGAGGCAGCACGGCCGCCTCCTGCGTGGAACGGCAGTAGACGGGAGATTCTTCGCTGCGCTCAGAATGACAGGTCGACCGATCAGCATTCGCGAAATGCGTCCGTCACACGTGCGCACAAACTGTCATGCTCAGGAAGCCAGTGTGAAGGTGGGGCGGACATTCCTGTCTGCCCGCCCTTACTCATACCGCAGCGCGTCCACGGGATTTGCCCTGGATGCTTTGAGCGTCTCATAGCTCACGGTGAGAAGCGCAATGCACAACGACAGCAATCCGCCAAGGACAAACGTCGAAATCGCCGGATCAACCCGGTAGGCGAAATTCTCCAGCCACCGGTTCATCGCATAGTAGGCGACTGGCCAGGCAATCAAATTGGCAGCCCCCACAAGCAGGACATATTCTTTGGACAAAAGCAAAACGATACTGGAAACAGATGCCCCCACCGCCTTCCGGACACCGATTTCCTTGGTACGTTGTTGCACACTGATAGACGCCAGGCCAAACAGACCAAGGCCTGCCACGACAATCGCCAGGACGGAGAAACTGCCGAATAGCATGCCCAACCGGGCTTCCGTCCGGTATAGCCGGTCGAATGACGTATCCAGGAACGAATAGTCAAACGGCGTATTCGGTACGGCCTCGCGCCATTGGGTTTCTAGAAAATCCAGCGTGCCGGCAATGTCGTCCGGGCGTATCCGGATGGAAAGGTAGTCTCTTGTCCACCCCCCGCCCATCATGATCACAAGCGGTTCAATCTGATGATGGAGAGACTTGTAATGAAAGTCCTTCACAACCCCCACCACGTCTCCCTGCAGTCCCGCTCTCATTTCAGCACCTTCTCCATAGACGTCCATTCCAAACTGTCTATTCGCACAGGAAGTCCACCCTAAATTCCTCATCGCTGCTTGATTCAGCATAAATGCTCCCTTGCGATCGCTTGCAACGTCATCCGACAATGCCCTTCCCTCCAATACTTCAATGCCAAACGTCTCGATAAACCCGTGATCCACGTACATCACGTTCATCAGCACAGCATCTTTGTATGCGCCATCCGTGACGGGGGAAAACACATTGGCGGGCATCACCCCGCCTGGTACAGTCGAAGAGGCTGTTACATTCAGTACGGCGCTGTGTGCCGACACTCTATTTCGGTAGCGTCGCTCCGGCTCGCCGCCGCCGTTCGGCATGACAACGATATGTTCCTTTCGAAATCCAAGACGCCTGTTTCGAATATAATCTGCCTGGTCATAGACCAGACCGGTCCCAATGACCAGAATGACGGATATTGCGAATTGGACAATAATAAGCGTCTTTCGCATAGCAGATTGTTTCGAACCGGCGTCCATCACCCCTTTAAATACCAGGACCGGTTTAAGCGCTGAGAGAAAAAACGCTGGATAGCTCCCGGAGAACAAGCCAGTAAACAGCGCAATGCCGATCAAAGCCAACAAGACGTTCCGGCTTTTCAGGTAGTCGATGACCAGGTCGCGTTCGACAAAGGCTTCAAATGAGGGAAGCAGGATCTCCACCATCACACAGGCGATAACAATGGCAATTGAAGCCAGCAATGTCGATTCGCCCAAAAACTGACCGATCAACTCGCCCCGGTTTGCGCCGACCACTTTCCGCAGCCCGATCTCCTTTGAGCGGTTCTCCGAGCGGGCGGTCGAAAGGTTCATAAAATTGATACACGCGAGCATTAATACAATAAACGCGATAACCAGAAAGAGATAGATATACCGGATATCCCCGTTGGGACTGATTTCAAAATCCAGGTGTGAATGAAGATGAATATCGGTCACAGGCTGCAGAAAGAGTTTCAAATGTATACCCGCAGCTTCGATTTCTGCTCCGAGGTGCCTGTCGATGAAACCCGGCAACTTCGTTTCGACCTCGTCGGCAGCCTGCGTGGACTGCAGGAGCAGATAGGTATAGAAGTCTATGCTGAGCCAGCCCTTGCTGATGTTTAGCGATGCGAGAAAGTCGAATTGTAAATGCGATCTGTGTTTTGAGTTCCTCAACACACCCGTAATCTTATACGTATTGCCGCCCAACGAAAGCGTCCGCCCCATCGGATCCTCGTCTCCGAAATATTTCCGAGCCATCGCTTCCGTCAAGACAATGGAATTGGGTTCCTGGAGTGCGGTTTGAGGATCTCCCTTGCTCAGGGGAAAATCGAAGACCTGGAAGACGTTTGCATCCACAAACAGGACGCCTCTTTCGTAGAAATGACGCTGCTGATTTGCAACAAGCGTCTTTTCATCTTTCAGGTGAAACCTGACCGCGTCTTCTACTGACGGAAATTCTTGAACGAGAGTTGAACCCATCGGGAATGATGTAAGGGCGAACCGACCGGGCGCACCTTCCGATTGTATCTCTGCGGCAAGCCTGTAGATCCGGTGCGCGTTTTCGTGGTGCCGGTCATAGCTCAGATCATCCTGAACGTAGAGTAGGATAAGCATGCAGCACGCCATGCCGATTGCAAGACCAAGGATGTTGATCGCCGAAAAGGTCTTGTTCCTTATCAGGTTGCGAATGGCGACTTTCAGGTAATTCGCGATCACGTCGGGACACCTCGTGCGTCTTCCGTGGCGCGGCTTCGTTAGGCTCAGCCCCAACAAAAACTGTATGGCGCTAATATACACCGTTGGATCATCCGCGAAATGCGTCCGTCACACGTGCACCCACACCGTCATGTTCAGGAAGCCGTCTGGCCAACGAAGCGTCCGCGCAAATGGGCTGGTGAAAGGCTTCCGCTGCACGTCCAATCCAGAAGACGAGAGATTCTTCGCTGCGCTCAGAATGACAGGTGGCCGGTCATCATCACTGATATGTTCCGGTCACACGTGCGCCCACACTGTCTTGCTGTGGCTGCCGCCAAGCAAACCAAGCGTCCGCGCAAATGGGCCGGTGAAGGCTTCCGCTGCACGTCTATTCGAGAAGACGGGAGATTCTTCGACTCCGCTCAGAATGACATGCTTTGCAATAACCATTGGCGAAAACTGTCGGTCAAGTGTCGGTACAAACTGTCATCCTGAGGAAGCCCTGTCTGCCGTGCCCGGCACAGGCAGGCGCCAGGCTGACGAAGGATCTACTGCGGCATTGAATCATCCCCGCGCGATTTGCACGTGTCAATACCTGAGAGGCAGCACGGCCGCCTCCTGCGTAGAACGGCAGTAGCGAGAGATTCTTCGACTTCGCTCAGAATGACATGACTTTCAATAGGCATCGTCGAAATGCGCCTGCCTGCGCGGCGCACCGCGCTGCAGGCAGGTCCGTCGCTCGCCGGCTCTGGCTGTCATGCTGAGGAAGCGGGTGTGAAGGTGGGGCGGACATTCCTGTCTGCCCGCCCTTACTCATACCGCAGCGCGTCCACGGGATTTGCCCGGGCCGCCCGGTTGACTTGAAGGCCCACCGCGAGGAGCACCATGAGGAGCATGAGCAGGCCTCCCAGCAGAAACGTCCCCACCCCGGGATCCACGCGGTACGCGAAATCCTGCAGCCAGCGCTCCGCCGCGACGTACGTGGCAGGCCATGCGATCACAGCGGCGATGCCGACGAGGACCACATATTCCCGGGCCAGCAGGGAGACGATTCGTGACGTTGGCGCGCCCACGACTTTCCGGATCCCGATTTCCTTCGTGCGCCGGGCGACGGTGAGTGACGTCAGCCCGAAAGCGCCCACGCAGGCGATGAATACGGCGAAGAACGTTGCGTAACCCGCGATTCTGAACCATCGTCGTTCCTCACGGTATTGACGGTCTATTTCCTCATCCAGGAAATTATGGTCAAACGGAACATCCGGAACGATTTCACCCCACTTCTCTCTCAAGAAATCAAGTGTGTCGTGGACATTGTCCGGGCGAATCCGAATCATGAGCAGGAATCTGAAGTCCGGCAGGGGCCGGGCGGACGACGAGGTCGCCTGCAATTGCAACACCGCGGGGCCGATGGCGTGGTGAAGGGACCGGAAATGAAAATCCCGGACGACACCGATAACCGTCTGTTCCATCCTGCCAAGTCGAATCGTCTCGCCGATAGGCGCTTCCCATCCCAGTTTCCTGGCGAGAGATTCGTTTACAATGACCGATGTCTCCGCGTCGCTATCTAGCTCGAAATTTCGACCCTCCATTAGCCCGATACTCATGGTTTCGAGGAAACGCGTATCACAGAAAATGCTCTCAACACCTTCCAGTGTCGTCCCCTTCCAACTGACGTGAGAGCTACTTCGCATTAAACTGCTGAATCCGTGTGCTGTTCTCGTCGTATTCAAGACGGAATGGTATGGCCGGATGGCCGTCTCGAACGCTTTGGCCAGGTCCATTCTCTGGGATATCCCGAATAGCCGAACGACGACGACATGGCTGGGCTCGAAACCAAGCGGTTTTGATTTCAGCATGTTCATCTGTATGGACGCTATGGTCATGCATGTCACCAATGACGTGGAGATGGTCATTTGGAATGCCACGAGCGCACGGCTGAAAAAGCCCATTCGATCCACCTTGTACCGCCCTTTTAACGCATCGACGGGAAGGAATCCGGACATGAATATTGCCGGGTAACCACCGGCGACGATGCCCACAATCAGAGCCAGGACAAGTAGAAACACGAGAGAGGTCGAATCCGCCAGATCGGACAGTGCGAATTTCCGGCTGATCAGGCTGTTGAATCCCGGTAGGAACAGTTCGGCCAGCGCCAGCCCGAGCGCAAGTGCGATCAGTGTCAGCAGGACCGATTCCGCCAGAAGCTGCCTCGCCAACTGCGTTCGCAGACCCCCGGCCACCTTGCGCATTCCGACTTCTCGGGCACGGGAGAACGACCGGCCAACCGAGAGGTTCGTATAATTGACCGCGGCCACGACCAGCACGAGCATCGCAATGCCCGCCAGGATATACGAATGGGCTGGATTCCCTGGACGACCTATAGCGCGGCCGAAGCCGACGCCGGTGCCGACGACGTTGGAATTAAAGTAAATGTCTCTAAACGCCAGCAGTTTCAGCTTCTCCGGCTGTCGGCTTCTCGGCCACGATATCGAAAGGCCGTCAAGCCGGCGCTCCATTTCCATGGGACTCAGATATTCCGGCAGCAAAACATAAGTGTTCAAGGTGTTCGATTCCCGTTTCTGAACCGCAGGGTTTAACGCGGAGAGAAAGTCAAAGCGAAGGGTGGAATTTTTGGGAATGTCCCTTATCACACCGGTTACCGTCAATTCCTGAGTCGGACGTTTATCCGACTCGTCCTCTTTGGTTTCAGATGATGGTAGGTTTAGTCCGAAGGAGATCATCCTCACACCGGATCCTCCGCTTCCAAATTTCAATACCATCGGCTCGACATCCTGAACGGTAATCGACTTTCCGATCGGATCCTGTCCTGAGAAATATCTCTCAGCCATGGTTTCGGTAATCACCACATAGTCCGGAGCCTCCAGCGCGGTGGCGGGGTCTCCCTTGATCAGAGGAAAGGTGAAGACGTCCAGAATTGATGGATCTGCCTGAAGGATGTTTACCTTCGTGGTCTGACCTCGATCATGGACAATGCGCAGCCCGGAATGCATCCTCACGGAACGGACGTCCGGAAAGGCCCCCGACATTGCAGGCCCCAATACCAATGGCGTATTTTCTGAAGTTATGCGGCCTTCAAATTCCGCGTAGACCCGGAAAATTCGATCAGCATTTTCGTGAAACGCATCGTAGGTCCACTCGTATCGCACGAACAGGAACGCCAGCAGGCAAAATGATATCGCGATACCCAGACCCACCACGTTGATCGCGGCGTAAACCGGGTGCCGCAGCAGATTCCGATAAGCCACCTTAAGATAATTCCAGAACATCAATCGACTCCTCGCGAATCGGATTAATAGATGATGTGTCCGCGCATATGGGCTGGTGAAGGCTTCCGCTGCCCGTCAACCCGAGAAGACGGGAGATTCTTCGCTCCGCTCAGAATGACATGCGTTACAATAGCAATTTGCGAGATGTTTCGGTCTTACGTTTGCCAGTACTGTCATCCTGAGGAGGCCGCACTGCCTGCCAGAGAATCACCGGCAGGCTGGCCGACGAAGGATCTACTGCAGCATGGCTTGATCCCCGAGCTTATGGCACTGAGCCCGACTTGGCAGGCGGCACGTTTGCGCCTACACAGTCAGGGTGAGGCGGCGCGAGTGTTGATGCGTCCTCCCAAACTGTCATCCTGAGGAAGCCGGTGTGAGGGTGGGGCGGACATTCCTGTCTGCCCACGTCATTGGCGTTCTGTCGGCATGGATACAGATTGACGACGCCGCCAGGCGACGATGTGTCCGCGCATATGGTTTTGCCCGCGTGTCGGACGTATGGACAGTTCAGAAGACGGGAGATTCTTCGACTCCGCTCAGAATGACACGACGGTCGATCACCATCCTCGAAAGGCATCCGGCACACCCTCGCCCAACATGTCATCCTGAGGAGGCCGCTAGGCCGACGAAGGATCTACTGCAGCATCGCTCGATACCTGACCGACAGTCATTCTCACGGACCCAACAGGCGGCACGTCCGCGCCGCTTCAGGGGGCTCAGGAAGACAGGGCAGCGAGCAACAGACTCCGGATGTCCCGCTACGACTGCATCCAGCATATGACGTACATCGATCCAATAATACCCTGAGCAACGGGCGTGCCAAGTGTTTTCGGCTCGATTTTACAGGTACTTAGTGATGCGACGGCGCAAGGGTCGGCTTTCGGATGTCCGAAAACGATACAGTCATGTCCGAAAATGAACACATGGGGGGCGCCGGTCCTCGAACCGCTTGACACGATAAGTCTCTGTGATCATTATGGTTGTGCGCAAATTCGATTCAAGAGGCCTATTGGCACGAAAAATGCGTCTCTTGATGTGGACTGAGACATTTCCAGCATGAGGCTTCAATGAAATCTTTTGATAAGATCCTTATCGTCGATGACGACTGCGACGTGCTGTTGGCCGCACAGCTCTTTCTCAAGCAGCACGCCGGGCGGGTGGATACCGAAACCGATCCCAACCGCATTCCCGAACTGCTGCAGAACGACGCCTACGACGTGATCCTCCTGGATATGAACTTTGCCCGGGACGCCACCTCGGGCAGGGAAGGATTTCACTGGCTGCGGCGGATTCTGGAGATGGATCCCTCCGCCGTGGTCGTCCTCATCACGGCGTTCGGCGACGTCAAGACGGCCGTGCAGGCCATCAAGGAAGGCGCGACAGACTTCGTCCTCAAGCCCTGGCAGAACGAGAAACTGCTGGCCACGCTGTCCGCGGCGGCCAGGCTACGCCGGTCGCGCCTCGACGTCGTTCGGCTTCGCTCTCGGCAGAAGCAACTCCACGCCGACCTGGACAGGCAGTTTCCCGGCATCGTGGCCGTCTCTCCGGTCATGCGCGACGTCTTCGAAACCATCCGGAAGGTCGGCGCCACCGACGCAAACGTGCTCATCCTGGGCGACAACGGAACGGGCAAAGACGCGGTTGCGCGCGCCCTTCACCGGAGATCCGGCCGCGCGGACCAGGTCTTCATCCACGTCGACCTCGGCGCCGTCCCCGAAACCCTTTTCGAGAGCGAACTTTTCGGGCACAAAAAAGGCGCCTTTACAGACGCCAAAGAAGACAGGGCGGGGCGGTTTGAAACCGCGTCGGGCGGAACGTTCTTCCTGGATGAAATCGGCAACCTCTCACTGCCGCTTCAGGCCAAGCTGCTCACCGTACTCGAAAAACGCACCGTTTTTCGCCTGGGCGCCAACAAACCCGTCCCGATCGATATCCGGCTCGTATGCGCCACCAATACGCCCATCCACGAACTGGCCACCCGCAACGAATTCCGCCAGGACCTGCTCTACCGCATCAACACCGTTGAAATCCGTCTGCCGCCTCTCCGGGACCGCGGCGAAGATCTGCCGCTCCTCGTCGGCAATTTCCTGGACAGGTATTGCAGGAAATACAAGAAGCCCCGCATCGGCCTGCACCCCCGCACCCTGGGAAAACTCAAAGCCTATTCCTGGCCCGGAAACGTCCGCGAACTCCAGCATGCCATCGAGCGCGCCGTCATCATGAACGAAAACGGAACCCTGCAACCGGCGGACTTTCCGCTCAGCACGTCAGAAACGACCGCGGGCGACCACATTCACTGCGAAGACTTCAACCTCGAACGCATCGAAAAAACCGCGATTCGCAAAGCCATCGAGAAACATCAAGGCAACATCAGCCACACGGCCGGGGAACTGGGCATCACACGCAGCGCTCTATACCGCAGGCTGGATAAATATGGTCTATAGACACTTTCGAACGCTCTGCATCCTGAGGGTGGCCTTTCTGTGCGCCACGATCTGCGCCCTTGTGTTCGTCCTCTTTCAGACGTCGTACTACACCACCGTCTTCATCCTCGCCGGCATTGCGGTCTACCAGGCCTATGCCCTCATCCACTACGTGGAGCGCACGAACCGGGATCTCACCCGCTTTCTGCAGGCCGTCCGGTACGAAGACTTCTCCCAATCCTTCAGCGGCCGTGGACTCGGGTCCGCTTTCGACGACCTCAAGGAGGCGTTCAACGACGTGTTGAACGCTTTCCGGAGGACACGGGCGGAAAAAGAGGAAAACTTCCAGTACCTCCAGACCGTGGTCCAACACGTGGGCGTGGGACTGGTCTGTTACGAACCCGACGGACGCATCGAACTGATGAACACCGCGGCCCAGCGCCTGCTTCGCAGACCCCATATCCACAATGTACACGAACTTGAACCGGTAAGTAAAACCCTCTCTGAAACATTGCTCGGCCTTCGCCCGGGCGACAGAACCCTGGTCAAAGTTCAGGACGAGGACGAACTTCTGCAGATCATCATCCACGGCACCGAGATTCGAATGCGGGGCGATACGTATATTCTGGCCTCCGTACAGGATATACAAAGCGAACTCGAGGAACAGGAAATAGAGGCGTGGCAGAAACTCATCCGCGTGCTGATCCACGAAATCATGAACTCGATCACTCCCATTTCGTCCCTCGCCTCAACCGTGCGCGGCCATTTCCCCGAACCCGGACACCCCTCGTCGCTCGATCCCCAAACCCTGACAGACGTGCATACCGCCCTGCAGACCATCCAATCCCGCAGCGAAGGCCTGCAGCACTTTGTGGACACCTACCGCCAGCTGACGCGGATACCCCGTCCCGACTTCAAGATCTGTCCGGTCGCGAATCTCTTTAACCGCGTTGTGTCCCTCATGCAACCGGAATGCGACGGTAATCGCATCGCACTGCGCACTGAAGTCGATCCCGAGTCTCTCGAGGTCACCGCCGACCCCGACCTCATCGAGCAGGTGCTCATCAATCTTCTGCGCAACGCCATGCACGCGCTGGCCGGACGCGACGGGGCCCGCATCGACCTGGTTGCCCTTCTCGACCGGCGAGGGCGGGTACTCATCCGCGTGCGGGACAACGGACCGGGCATCCTCGAAGACGTGCAGGAGCGCATCTTCATACCGTTTTTCACGACCAGGCACGAAGGATCGGGTATCGGTCTGTCGCTGTGCCGCCAGATTATGCGCCAGCACCGCGGCGCCATCAGCGTTCAATCCACACCCGAAGAAGAAACCGTATTTACCCTCCGATTCTGATCTCCAGCCTGCCGGGTGGGAGAATTTTGTTGCATCTGAGTCAAGCTTCATGCTGAGAGCACTCAAGTGGCCTCTATCCCCAATCCTCCAGTATGGCCTTCGCGGCGTTGTGCCCCGGCGCCCCGGTCACCTCGCCGCCTGGATGGGTGCCCGCGCCGCAGAGATAGAGGTTTTCGATGGGCGTCGCGTAATGCGCCCATCCGCCAAGTGGCCGTTGCGCGAGGAACTGGTCCGGCACGATGTCCAGATGCCTGATATTGCCGTCGGTAAGGCCCACCCGGTCCTCCAGGTCATGCGGTGTGAATAGCGACCAGTCCACAAGAATGTCCCGGAGGTTCGGCGCATACACCGAGAGCGTATCGATCAGACGTTCTCCCACCTCCTCCCGTCGTTCGTCCCAGGTGCCGTCGCGCGGGCTCACGGGCGCATACAGGACCCAGACGGACATCACATGGTGGCCTTCCGGCGCCATCGTGTGGTCGTAGACCGATGGGATCTGCACTTCCATCACAGGTTCCATGGCGGGATCTCCACGCCGGGCGTCGTCCCAGGCGCGGGCGAAGTAGTCAATGGACGGGCAGATTTTAATCTCGGCCATCCATCGCGGATCAACGTCCGATTCGCCCCTCGCGAAGTCCGGCAGACCCGCGAGCGCCGCGTGGAATTTCAGATAGGCCGTCCTGGTCTTCAGACGGCCCGCCCTGGCCAGGAATCGCGCATCCAGCGCCTCGGCCGGCAGCAGCTTCAGAAACGTGCGTTTCGGATCCGCGTTGGAGACCACGATCCGGCTGCGAATCTCCGTGCCGTCGGCAAGCGCCACACCACACGCGCTTCCGTTTCTGACCAGGATTCTTGACACCTCGGCGCCTGTCTGCAACACCGCTCCACGCGCCCTCGCCGCCCTCGCGAGGGCGTTGGCGATTCCGCCCATTCCCCCCTTCACAATGCCAATGTTCTCCGGCCGGCCGAACACGTTGCATTTGATATACGCATAACACCACGCGCTGCCGGTCGCCGCGGGATCCCCCACGTCCTGGGCCTGGATGAACGCGCCCTGAGCCTCGTCGGACTCGAAGAAGTCGGTCACGATATCGGTCATACTGGTCGTCAGCAGGCGGTCCAGAAGCGCCTCATCCGGCGTACCCCTCACCCGCGAGGCGATCTCGCTGACCGTCGGCGGCGGCGTCAGGAAATAGGGATAGATGATCCCGGCGGCGCGTTCCCAGAAGGAAAGCCATTCCGGATAGGCCTCCGCGTCCCTTTGCGAGAATCGGGCGAGTTCCGCCTGGCTGCGTTCCAGGTCGTCCCAGAGCCGGAGGGCGGAGCCGTCGGGGAAGGGCTGATACCGGGAGGGGTCCAGGTGATAGACGTCGAACCCGTGCTCTCGCAGGCCCAACTCGTCGATCACCCGGTCCTGCAAAAGGTGGCAAATGTAGGAGCAGGACGAAAACCGGTAACCGGGAAAGAGTTCCTCGGTCGCACAGGCGCCCCCAAGGAGGTCCCGCCGTTCCAGTAACAACACATCCATTCCGGCATCCGCAAGGTAGGACGCCGCAACCAGCCCGTTATGCCCGCCTCCCAGGATCACCGCATCGCAATCTACCATGGCCATGGTTAAGTTCTCCGCTATAGGTGTGGCGCTGTCATCAGTCAGTGATCGGCTCACTGATCGGTTAATTCATGCCGGGAGAGGTGAGACGGGAGACGTAAGAGGGCCGCACCACCCGACCATGGATTCGCGGTGTCGTATTTGCAAGGATTGTGGTGTTTGGTTTTTCGGTTCAAGCTGAACGCTGATGGCTGACAGCTGACATTCTTGTTCTATTATCGAACACCCCAACCATTCTCCAGAAGCCACGCCCTGACCTGCCGCCGGCAATCTCCCTGCAATTCAATCGTATCCCCGCGCATCGTCCCGCCCGTACCACACGCTCCCCGCAATGCCCGCGCCAAGTCCTTCATATCTCCCTTCGCCAGCACCAGACCTCCGGCCAGCGTTACCACCTTGCCCCGCTTCCGTTTCTCCAGCGAAATCCGAATCCGCTGCTCCTCCGGCGCGCGGGAGACCAGCACTTCTACGTCAATGTCAGGCACATCGTCGGAAACAAACGCCCATCCCTCTCCATAAGTTCGCTTAACCGCCATATTTCTCCCCTAAAGACAGCCTGAAAGAACAACCATGCGTCTCTTTAATGTTCACTTTCTCTTTGTGCCATCGCCAAAATCGGGCACTGCCGTTAACGCGCCTCCATTCATCGCGGACTCGTGCGCCACCAGCCCCGGAAGCAGGTACCGCGCCGCCTGCCACACATTATTCGGCGGCGTTTCGCCCGTCGCACACGCCGTCACGAAATCGTGTACCAGGAACTGATGGGCCCCTTTGTGCCCGTTTCCCAGGCCGATAAACTCCCTCGGCAGCAGGTGTACCGGATGGACCCGCGACACCCCCTGGTGCGTGCCGTCATCTCCCGTGACCGCGCCCATCGGGTCGTCGGCCGGACCGGCCGGCACGCCTTCACAAGACAATTCCGCAGTCAAATCCACGCACGTTTTCCGGTCCCTGGTGATCCAGATCTGTCCGCCCACCTGCTCCTCGTATCCGGCATCGGTTCCATAAAGACTCATTCCCACCGTACCGGGATGCCCGATCCGCCGGAACTCGTTGAAGCGCGCCATACTACCGTCCGACATTCTGCACATCATCGTCTGGTTGCTGAACGGGTTCTTCCAGACATTGTCTTCACGCGCATATAGATTATCTTCATGGCGATCCACGAACCCCATTCCGCTCACGTGCGTGGCATGCGCCCCGGTGACCGACACGATCATACTCGTGGAATGGGTGGGATAATAGAGCGGCGGCGCCCCGTAATACCGCTTCCATTTCTCACCGTGCCGCCACTGCGACACCGCATACAGTCCGTGAGAATAATCGTGGTAATACTCCGCCTCCCCGTAAACGACATGTCCGAAATCTCCCTTCTGAAAACGGTCCCGGCAGTAGATCGTACACGGGTAATAGTAACTCGTCTCGCCAATCATATAGATCAAACCGGTCTCCTCCACGGCCTGTACAAGCTCGGAGACCTCATCCGGGCTCACCGCCGACGGGACCGCCGAATACACGTGTTTGCCGCTGCGCAACGCCTGGACGGCCTGCGGCCCGTGCAGATGATGCTGGGTGATAATCGCAATCGCGTCAACCTCGGATCCGCACAGTGCATCCAATGACGGATATGTATCCGAAACGTCGAAACGCGTCGATTTCTCCCGCAGTTTCTCCGCGTCCAGATCGCACAAAACCAGGTGGTCGACATCCGGATGCGCTTTGAACAACGGGATGAACGAATTCGCGAACGCTCCGGTGCCGCAAATTCCTATACGGATACCCATGAAAACCCCATAAGTAGCGGTCAGCTATCAGCCATTAGCTATCAGCTTGAAGCAAAACCGAAAGACAAACAGCAATCAGCGGTCAGCGGTCAGCGGTCAGCCAAAAGAAATAGGCGAGAACCAGATTCAAAATCCACTTCTCCCCAAATTCCCTGCCTTCGGCGGGACAGAGAATCCTCACACGAAGACACAAAGGGAAAACCGGAAATCGCGACAAGGCGGGCAACCACAAGGGTTGCCCCTACAAATTCAACAACGTCGCAAAGCATCCAGCGATAGGCGGTACGATTGCAAATCCACGCGGCGGTCCATGGGGGTATACCTCACGTCCGACCGGTGGCGTGGGGGGTTTTTCCACGCTAATCCGTCCGGCATTGAAGCACGTGGGTATCTAATCGCACGAAGGGCACAATCGCTCGTCTACGCCACTAAAGAGATTCGTGGAAAAACCGGCCCCGCGCCGAGCGGCGCCGTTCTTTTTGGTCCTTTCTCTTGGCGTACAAGAAAAAGGACAAAGAAAAATAAGAATTGGAGGGAAGTGGTGAAGATTCTGATTTTCCCCAAATCGCCTTTGGTTTCCCAATGAATACTAAACCCATTACGATAAGAAATACGCGAGACACCTAAAGCGCAAGCCCTAAACCTGACCTCTACGTGAGCCCGTCGACCAGCACGGTCGGCGGCAAATAAGGAAAGCGGCTCTTTTCAGCATACGCGATGGATCTTGAATACCGACATCACATTTCGTAAATTGACACCATCGAAAGGAGACCCCCATGGACCTATCCATGTTCAAGGACGACGCCATTGAGTCCGAATGGACCCTGTCCGATGCCGAACAGGGTGAACAGATCAATCTCCCAATGGAAGCCGGCGACTGGATCCGGGCGAACGAGATCCGCGCCGAGATCTACCTGCCTGAAGGGGTAGACGACCAGATCTACTGCACCCTCACGTCAGGACATCGCACCGAAGGCATGAGCCAGGACGACGGCTATTGGTTCAACGCCATCGTCTCCCCCCGCGGCGGCAACGTCTGGCGGGGCTGGCGCGAGTTCCGTTTCCCCGCAGAGTGTTTCTATACCGCCGGAATCCCGACCGCGGGGTGGGGCGATATGTCCTCGGGAGAGGTCCGTCTACCGCCCGGAAGCCGGATCCGAAACGTCCGCCTGGTCCGGCGCCGGATCGTCCAGGGTCCGCGCATGACCGATGAGGCCCTCATCGCCGCGGTCGATCTGAGCCATCCGGGACTCGAAACCGCGGCTCGGGCAACCGGCAGCGAAGCCCGGCTGTCGGCAATCGCGGCGCACTTCCGCTCCAGCGCCTTCGACCGGCGGCACACGACACCCGATCCCTCGCCCGATGCCGACCTTGAAGAGGCGGACCGTATCCTGGCCGGTTACATCATGGACCACCACTGGCCCGACGGCGTGGACTGGGACGCCAATCCCTACGGATATATCGAGTGGTCCATCATCATCCACGCTTTCTACTATTTCAAATCACTTGAACTCGCCTGGGAAAAGACCCGGGACCCGAAATACGTGAAAGGTATCGAAGCCATCCTGTGCGACTGGATGCGCAAAACTCCCTTGCCCGTCGGCGTACGTGCCGGCGGCCTGGCCTGGGGGCACTCTCTGATTGTGAGCATGCGGGGGTTCAACACGCTCGTGGACGCATTCACCGTGCTTTGCGACTGTCCGGAAACCGAAGACCGGACGATCCTGGACCTGCTCAAATCCGTCTACGAGCACGCCGTCTACCTCCTGAAATTCGAGTCCTTCCCACCCTCCAACAAAACCATATCGGAAGGCAGGTCTCTGCTCGCCACGGCCTGCTCCTTCCCCGAATTTCAAGAGGCCGAAGCCTGGTACGACGCAGCCAGCCGGCGTCTTATGGACGACATGAACATCCAGGTGATGCCGGACGGGGCCTCGTACGAACTCACCCCGGGCTATCAGATCTCAATCGCCTCGTGGTTCCTCGATGCCTATAAAGTGGCCGGGAAGTTCGGCCGGTCACTGGATCCGGAACTGGAAGCCGGCATCCGGCGCATGTACGACTGGTGCGTCTCCATCAACCGGCCCGACTTCTCCTGCCCCTCCATTTCCGACGCCGGCAGCCTGGACGGAAAATACGGAGGCGCGCTCTCCGGCCCGGGCGCCATTCTCAACGACGAAGAAGCCACCTGGATTGCCAGCGATGGTGAAAAAGGCAGCGCGCCGGCCTACACCTCGATCGCCCGCCGGGACTCCGGTTACTTCGTCATGCGCAGCGGCTGGGATCGAGACGCCCGCTACCTCCTGTTCGAAGGAGGCCCGTTCGGTCGTTTTCACCAGCACGAAGACATGCTCTCCTTCGATCTCTACGCCCACGGCCTGCCCTTCATCGTGGACCCCGGTATTACGTCGTACTACCCGAATGCGTGGACCTCGTTCTACAGGACAACCGAAGCGCACAACACGGTACTGGTGGACGGCTGCGGCCAGAACCGCCGGGCCCGTACCATCCCGGAATGGGTTGAGTCCGCCCGGGACAAGACCGTGTGGCGCTCGGATGACCGCTCCGACGTCGCCATCGCCACATACGATGCCGGGTATGCCGGGTTGGACGCGTCCGTCGCCCACCGCCGGATTGTCATGTTCGTCAAGCCCGATTACTTCCTGATTTTCGATGAACTCACGGGCGAAGGCCGCCGCACCTATGAAGCCCTCTTCCACTTCATGCCCTACCGGGTGCTGATCGACCCGGACACCCGCGCCGTCCGTACGGGCCGGATGAATCCGCCCAATCTGGAAATCCTTCCCCTCGTCAAAATGACGCCCCACGTCGTCTGCGGCCAGAACGATCCTGTACAGGGTTGGCTCGCGATCGGCGGGCAGGATGTTCCGGCGCCGGTCGTCGTCTACAAGAAACGCACGGCGCTGCCCTTCCGGACCGGCTACGCCCTCGTGCCTTTCACGGACGGCGTCAGCGCAGGCGTCACTCCGCGGATCACCCGCCGGGGCGAGGCCTGGAACGTACGCCTCGCCCATCCCGACGGCAAAGTGGATCGGATCCGGATGGACTGGTCCGACAGCAACGGACCGGTACTGATCTAGTCGTTCTATTGCGCCACGTGAAAAAACTCGATACCCGACAAAGGAGGAAGAGAATGAAAATGCAAAAGTACATTTACTGGCAAGACGACCCTATGTTTCTGGGATATCTTGAAGCGTATCCCGACTATTGGACGCAAGGCGAATCCATTGATGAGTTGAAGGCGAATCTGATCGACATTTACAACGAACTCACGGGCGGCGCCATTTCCTGTGTGCGCCGGGTTGCTGAGCTACAGGTATCATGAAAAGACGAGACTTGATAAACGAACTAAAGGATCCGGGCTGTGTGTTTTTTCGACATGGGCGTAGATTAATAGATCCATTGGAATAAAATGCATTGGAGAGTCCGACATGCTGAGGCGAATACAGATCCGAGGATATAAGTCTCTTGACGACGTCGAAGTGTCTCTATCGCAGCTGGTCGTGCTATTCGGACCAAATGCCGCCGGTAAGAGCAACTTGCTCGACGCCTTGCAGTTACTGTCGAAGCTGGGGACAAGTCGGACGGTCAAAGAAGCGTTTGATCCTCCCTATCGAGGGAAACCGCTAGAGTCCTTTACCATCGGAAAAAACGGCATCAAGGGTCTACTCGAACAGGAAAGACTGTCGTTCTCCATTGAAGCGGACCTTAGCTTGTCCGCCGCGGTTGTCGAGACTGTGAATCGCCAGATTCTGGAAATGCGTCGTCCAAGCGTCGAGGCCGAGTTCAAATCCGGGGGGAAAATCCCTGCCCGGGTGCGTGAAACATATCTCCGATACCGCATTGAGATAGAGATGCTGCCAAAATCTGGTGTTCTGCGCGTAGCTGATGAATACTTGGCTGCATTGAATGCCGATGGGCAACCCACCGGAAAACGCAGGCCATTTATCGAACGCCAGGATCAGAAGATACACCTGCGCTTGGAGGGACAGGCGCATCCCACCTATTACGATCGTTTCCTTGACCACAGCGTTCTCTCGATGCCACATTATCCGCCTCACTATCCGCACCTGGCGGCGGCTCGGCGTGAGTTGGAGAGTTGGCTGTTCTTTTACTTCGAACCTCGCGAACGTATGAGGGCCGCGAATCCAGTAAAAGAGGTACGACACATCGGTTTGATGGGCGAAGAACTCGCCGCCTTTCTGAATACAATGAAAGCAACCGATGCCAAGCAATTCAAGGGCGTCGAAAAAGCTCTACGCGCATTGATGCCCAACATCGAAGGAATCGAGGTAGAAGTGAGCGGTCTCGGAGAGGTGGAACTGAGACTTAAGGAAGGGGGTGTTGCAATTCCGGCTCGAGTGCTCTCAGAAGGAACCTTGAGGATGCTTGGACTTCTGGCCCTCTCTGGCGTTGCCGACACCCCTGCATTGGTCGGATTTGAAGAGCCGGAGAATGGCATTCACCCGCGCCGCATCCAGTTGATCGCGGAATTGCTCAAGACTCAGGAGGTCCTGAACCAGACTCAACATATCATTACCACCCACTCACCGATCCTGCCCGACCTGATTGATGACGACTCCCTGTTTGCGGTCCGGCGCCTTAACAGGCAAACTCGCATTGATCCGTTCTCTTCGTGGGGGTCACTGGCGAGACGCAATGATATCAGCCAGGCGCTATCCGACGATGAAGACGGACTCCCGGTTTCAGCACGCATTCTGAGAGGGGATTTCGATGCGTGAAATCGCGCTTTTTGCCGAGGACTACGCACATCAGCTTGTCATAGGCGCCCTCGTCAGCAGGGTCGCCGGCGAATACAACATCGATGTGCGTCTGGACTGGCGGAGCGCAGTAGGCGGCTATGGGAGAGTCATTACCGAATACAACAACTATATACGTGACCTTATACGGCAAGGGAACCCACGACCCGATGTGATCGTCGTCGCTACAGACGCCAACTGCAAAGGACTTAACGAGCGAACGCGGGAGATTATCGACCGAGGAGAACTCGCAACAATGATCCATGCCATTCCCGATCCGCATATCGAGCGTTGGCTTCTACTCGATGGATCGGCATTCAAGGCCGTGTTTGGAATGGGGTGCGATGCACCCGATCAGAAATGTGATCGCAGACGATATAAGCGACGTTTGATTGAGGCCATTCGTGACACGGGAACGATTCCCAGACTTGGGGGCATCGAATACGCGGAAGACATCGTACAGCACATGAACATCAAGCGGGTAGCACGATCGGACCGATCTTTTCGGCGTTTCGTCGAGGCTCTGCGCAACACATTTCAGGAATGGAGACTCCAAACCCGAACATCCAGCATATAGTTGAAATCGCTTTTCCCTGGGTGGGCGTATGTTGAAATTGGAGTCGCAACACTCAGGGGACTGTTAACCGGTAATATCTGGCCTGGAGGGAAATCAATGCTGCCCAACTACGATGTTGACATGCGGCTGGACGTAAAGGTCCCGATGCGCGACGGGGTGAATCTTTCGGCCGACATATACCTGCCTCGTGCGCACGGGAGATTTCCAACGGTACTCATGCGCACGCCCTACAGCAATAATGCCGACGGGATGGTCGATAAGGCCCGGCGGCTGGCCAATAACGGATACGCCTGCGTCCTCCAGGACTGCCGCGGGCGCTGGGACTCCGAAGGCACCTATTATGCCTTTCGGGAAGGTGAAGACGGATTCGACACCCAGGAGTGGATCGGAACACAGGAATGGTGCAGCGGCAATATCGGGATGGCCGGCAGTTCCTATGGCGGCGCCGTACAGTGGCGCAGCGCGCCGTACGGGAATCGTTATCTCAAATGCATGACGCCCCGGGTCATCTGCACCGACTACTACACCGGCCTCGTCCACCCCGGCGGCGCCTTCCAGCTCAACGTGATGCTTACCTGGGGCATGCGCACCAACGCACGCACCGGCCAGAACATCGAGTTTCACAACTGGACCGAAGCCTTCCGCGCGTTACCCCTCAACAAAATGGACGAACATGCAGGCCGCGACGTCGATTTCTGGAAAGACTGGGTCGAACACGCCGCTTACGACGACTACTGGGAAGAATTCAACGATGAAACCAGGTGGGGCGAAATTGCCGCCCCCGCGTTCAATATGGGCGGGTGGTACGACCTCTATGCCGCCCAGACCTTCAGCAACTACAACGGTCTTCGTCTGAATGGAGGCACGGAAGAGGCAAGGAAGAGCAAACTCATCGTGGGGCCCTGGCCGCATGCCCTCAGCACGTCGCCAAAAACCGGCGACGTCGACTTCGGAGCGCCTTCCATGGTCGACCTCGAAAGCCTCGAACAGCGCTGGTTCGATTACTGGCTCAAGGGCATCGACAACGGCATCGTGGACGAACCGCCGCTGAGGCTGTTCATCATGGGTGTCAACCAGTGGCGAGATGAATGCGAATGGCCCCTGGCGCGAACCCAGTGGCAAAAATGGCAACTGCATTCCGCCGGCCACGCCAACACGCTGCTTGGCGACGGCTGCCTCTCGACCGATCCACCGGGCCAGGAGCGCCCCGATCATTACACCTATGATCCGCGCTACCCCGCGCCGACGATGGGCGGTAACAACTGCTGCTCGCCACATATCGTCCCCTGGGGGCCGCAGGACCAGCGCCCGGCCGAAATGCGGAGCGACGTGCTCTGTTATACCAGCGACCCTGTGGAAACAGACCTGGAAGTCACGGGACCCGTCAAGGCCGTACTCTACGCCGCCACCGATTGCACGGACACGGACTGGACCGCCAAACTGGTGGACGTATCCCCCTCCGGGTACGCCATGAACCTCTGCGACGGCATCCTGAGAGCCCGTTTTCGTGAAGGCTTTGCCAGCCCATCCCTGCTCGAACCCGGCAGCGTCTACGCCTATGAAATCGACCTGGGCGTCACGGGAAACGTCTTCAAAAAAGGTCACCGCATCCGCCTCGAGATCTCGTCTTCCAACTTTCCGCGGTTCGACCGCAATCTCAACACGGGCCGCAGCCTGGGAAGCGAGACCGAAATGCGCCAGGCCCATCAGACCGTCCATCACTCAAAAGCATATCCGTCCCACATCGTCCTGCCGGTTATTCCGGCCACGTAACTGTCAAGACCCTTCAAGGCGCCCGGCTGGGGCGTGGCTGGCGATGCCGTCCCGACCCGGCGCGCATGAACAGGATTTCCAGACATGCCCGAACCCCATCTCGTCATTGCCATCCCCAAAAAGAGCTTCGGCTTCGTTCCCGGCCAGCGGATTTCCATAGACATTCATGTCAACGGGCTGGACAAACAGACGGTCCGCGTCCGGTTCGCTGTCAACGATCCTCTCGGCGCCACGCGGCTCTCATTCCGCGATGTAGACCGGGACCTGGACGGCGAGCACTCTGTCCTCCCGTTCCACTGCGACCTGGAACCCGATTTTCCGCCTGGCGCATATCTCATCACCGCGCAGGTCCTCTCGGAATTGCAGAATACCAGGGCAATCGCCACCGAATCCTTTGAGGTGGTCGTGCCCGGGCGCCGCCTGTCCGACGGCTTCCCGGTTGCGCCCCGGGACTGCATCGTCGACGCTTCGTGTGCCTTTGAACCCGTTGACCCGGAGACGCTCGCGGCGGCGTTTCATACGGCCCATACAGCCTGCCAACGCTGCCGCAACGCGGACGGGGGCTGGGGCAAGGACCCGAACCTCGCAAAACCCGCGTACCGCTGGCCCGCGAATGTCACCCTGGGTTATCTGTACGGGTACGAAGCGCTCGGTGACGTGCAATACAAAAGGCTGGCTCTCGGCGGCCTGGACTATCTCCTTGCCGAACAGGATAGGAACGGCGCCTTCCGCTGGTGGTACAAAGGCGTTTCGGGCGGCGTGATGAACCAACGCGATAACTTCTATGACACGGGCTGGGCCGGGCTGGCCCTTGCAGAGGGCTTTCGCGTTACGGGCGAGGAGAAATACCTCGATGCCGTTCGAAGGGCCGCCGACTGGACGATGACCTGCCCCTTTACCGGGAACAACAATTACGATGCATTCGCCCTCTGGTTTCTCTCCCTGCTGTATACTTTCACCGGCGAAGACAAATACCTGGAGACGGCCATCTGGCGTACCCGAGGCGGCGTCTTCTTTGCGCAGCTTCCCCGGGGCGGTTGGCCGGGTCACAATTTCCATATCGGCTATCAATCCATTACCGCCAATGGCCTCGCCTCCCTGTACGACGTCCTCCCCCGGGACCATTCCTTTTCCAAGCCGCTCAGGGACCGACTCTGTGCAGCCCTCAATTTCGCGACCTTCCTTCAGGCGCCAACGGGGGATTATTACGTTGGCTGGGAATATGACCGGGACTTCCGTCTCGACAGCGACGGCAACCCCGTGGGCAACGCAGGCCCCGCCCGGGCCGAACTCATCCGCGCCTTCTACAAGACCCGCAACCGCGTGCCCGTGCCGCCCAATATCTTCAACGGTCTCTGCCGTTCCACCACGGCCAGGATCGAGTCCCTGGAGAATCTCACCGGAAGTGAAGAATCAGACCACACCTATCTGATGGATATTGGCACGCTGCTCAAATGGCGCCATAACAGATAAGGCACGGCTTTCACCGTGCCTCTGACATCTCCCACCGGGCCTGGGGGCCCACGTCCCGAACGACCGTTCCGTCTTTACCTGGGCACCGCTTCAATCTCGAACAGCTTGGGCCATCGTTTCCCGGTCACGAACAGGCGCTTCCCCTTTGCATCGTAAGCAATCCCGTTCAACGTGGCATCCGCGGCGAGTCGTTCCCGCCCCGCCAGCAAGCCAGTCAGGTCGATCCAGCCCACCACCCTGCCGGACTCCGGGTCGATCCTGGCGATCAGGTCCGTTTCCCAGACATTGGCGTAGACTTCGCCTTCAACGTATTCCAGTTCATTCAGCCGGGTCACCGGCCCCATATCGTCCCGGACCTCAACCCGCCCGACCTCCTCAAACGTTTCGGGATCTTTAAAATACAGCGTCGGCGTCCCATCGCTGACGATCAACCGCCGGCCGTCGTGTGTAATCCCCCACCCCTCGGTGGAATAGGTGAACGACCGCAAGCGTTCGAACCGTTCCTTATCGTAGACGAATCCGGTCCGCCCCACCCAAGTTAACTGAATGATGTGATTTCCGAATATTGTTATTCCTTCTCCGAAAAACCGGGATTCCAGCGGATGCATCCGTGTAACCTTGCCTGTTTCCAGTACGATCTTGCGCAACGACGACCGCCCGTACAGCCCCGTTCCCTCGAAAAGAAATCCGCCTTCATACACAAGCCCCTGTGTAAATGCGGTGGCGTCGTGCGGATAGGTGCGTATTACGCGGTACGTGTACCACCGCGGCTTCCCTGCGGAGGTCGAGTCCGCCTGTGTTGAAACCGTACCGTTATTCCGTGCGGACCGGACCTCGCCCACATCCGACGCCGATACACCCACTGCACCCGCCACGCCGAGAACAAACAGCGTAATTCCCGGCAGACGGCAAAGGCACCGGAAAATTCGGAAAGGCAAATGATCGGTTGTGCTCCGGGACTGTAAGGTCATTTGATAGACCGGGCAGAACCGCTGCGCGGTATCTGTAGGGGCGACCGGCCGGTCGCCCCTACAAAACGGAAACACCTTTGAATTAACATCGACTGTCCGCATCGCTGACGGCTGTCTGTTGGACGCTAAAGACAGGGCGGTTCGCGAACCGCCCCTACAAAAACCAGACATCCGTAAATTGCCATCGCTGGGCCGTATTGCCGACCGCTGTAAGCTGATTGCTGACCGCCGACAGCTATCTGCTGCCCGCTATCCCTTGAGGCGCAGAAGGATCGCCTTCAATCCATTCTTCTCCGTCCGTCCAGACTTCTTTTTTCCAGATGGGCACCGTTTCCTTCAGTCGGTCAATCGCGTAGTGACAGGCCGCCAGGGCCGCTTTCCGGTGCGGCGCGGAAATCGCAATCAACACACTCGTCTCGCCGATTTCCAATCGACCCATCCGATGCAGCATGCCCACCCGGTCCACGTCCCACTTCTCCTTCACCTCCCGGCCAATCTCCTCCATCTTCTTCTCGGCCATGTCTTTATAGGCATCGTACACCAGATACCTGGTCGGGCGGCCCATCGCATGGTCTCGCACCACCCCGGCGAACGTCGCCACCGCGCCATCCGAATCTCTCAGCACAGCGTCGTGCAGCGCGTCGGCCGGTATGGGGTCTTCCAGGATACGGTACAGATCACCGGACATGCGATCGTCCCTTCTGCGATTGACCTTTTTCAACGCCATCAGCCAGCGCTTCCCCCGCTTACCGGCGGTATAAACGCCACCTCGTCCCCATCATTAAGCCGCTGGGACCTATCCACGTACGCCTGGTTGACCGACACCATCAGGCTGGCTTCCATTTCCCTCAACCGGGGTCGATCCTCCGCCAACCGCGCCAGCAGGTCGGCCACGCAGGCGCGTTCGGGAAGCGATACCGACGCCTCCCGTGTTCCAACAAGATCCCTGCACGTCGCGAAAAAAAGAACTTTGACCTCCATCTCCCTGCTCTGCTCCCTGTCTGTGGAATTTCCGGTGGCGGCGAAACCGTCCCGTCAACACACTTTACTCAGCCTGGCATTCTCTGTTACCCCCGGCCTCCGCCCCCGCTTGGCCACGGACCGCGTTCCGATTGCTTTGATATCGGCCGTAAAGTCAATCGGTGGCGCTCCGCTGATTGCGCTGCCTACGCCGAACCCGTCCACCGCGGAACCGGCCTCTACGAATTCCCGGATCCGTTCCGACGTCATCCCGCCGCTCACGTAGATCTTCACCTCTCGATGCCCGGAGCGATCCAGCCGGTTTCGAACCCGACCCACGAGATCGGGCGTCACGCCACCCAGTTCAGAGGGTGTGTCCAGGCGCACGCCCAGCAGCCGTCCTCCCATTGCCCTGGCCAACCGAACGCTCTCCTCCTCTTCATCCATAAATGTATCCACCAGCACGATCCGCCGGATCGATTCCGGCATGTGCCGTTCGAAGGCCTGCGCCGCCGTCAACGTATCTCCCATGATCAACATCAGTGCATGCGGCATGGTGCCCGTCGCATCCTGCCCCGCCAACCGGGCCCCCGCGGGCGTGGCGCAGCCGGAGCATCCGCCAACCAGGGCCGAATATTCCATGAGATCCGAGACCGCGGGATGGACATGGCGCGCACCAAAGCTGATTACCGAAATGCCCGCGGCGGCCACGACGCATGCCCCCGCCGCCGTTGCCCAGCCGCTTTTCTGGGCAAGCGTGCCGAGAAAAGCGGTCTCGAAGATACCAAAACTGCTGTAACAGGCCCGAATCCGAAGCACCACCTCTTTACGAGACATCGGCATGCCTTCGCCGAGCGCCCACACGGACGCATCCTCCGGCCACACCTCAGCCAGGTTCTCAAGCACCTCGGCGATTCCGCAAAGGATGCCGTTCCCGTTCGGAAACACCTCCATCGTGACAACAGGATCGATCTCCTCCCGCGCCAACACCTCGCGGGTATTCACAAAATAGAGATCGGCCCGGTCCTCGTCGAAAAAAGCCCTTCCCGACCGCATCGGTTCGCCCTATCCAGACTCACGAAACGATAAGCCCGCGATCCTGCATGGCGAACTATTCGTTTTCTCTGGTTTTCAACCGTTCCCGCATCGCCTCAAAATAGGATATCGGTACATCCACGCTCCCGATTACCGGATCCCCCCTGCCGTCGCCGTGGCAGTCCGAGCCCCCCGTGCACAGAAGGTTGTGCTGCCTCGCAATCTTCGAATACCGGGCGACGTGCGAGGCGTTGTGCTTGGTGTGCCGCACCTCGATGCCATCCAGCCCTTCTGAGACCATTCCCGAAATCAGATCGTCCCTTCGGCACAGCCCCGGATGCGCAAGACAGGCCAGCCCGCCCGCGGCCCGGATCACCTGAATGGCCTGGGACGGGGACAACGAATATTTGCTTTGATAAGCCGGTTTCGAATACCCCAGGTACTTATGAAACGCTTCGTCGACCGAAAAAACCAGGCCTTCTTCCACCATCACATCGGCGATGTGAGGACGTCCGATCGCACCGGAACCCGCCCGCGCAAGGACCTGCTCCATGGACACCCGTAACCCCAGACGATTCAGCTTTATCACCACTCGTTGCGCCCGCTGCAACCTTGCCTGTCGATAGGTGTCAAGACATGCGATCAAATCCGGATTATGGGGTTCGATGAAGTATCCCAGAATATGCACGTCGGTGCCGTCGCACTGGGCGCTCAACTCCGTCCCTGGCACCACCTCGACACCCAGCCGTTCGCCCTCCGCCTGCGCGGCGGATATTCCTTCGGTCGAATCGTGATCCGTCAAACTGATCACGCTGAGTCCGGCATCTGCGGCCCGGCGCACCATTTCCCGGGGCGTGGACGTTCCGTCGGAGCATGTCGAGTGCAGATGAAGGTCGATACGCGGATTCATGGCCCGGCCTTCGCCTCACCCGGGCGGCCGCCTTCCGCGCTTGCCGTGCGGATTGCTTCCAGGTACGTCGACCCTCGCTTCTGGCGGATGCCTTCCCGTTTCAAGGTGACGAGTTGGCTGCGAATGAGATTCCGTTTGATTGCACTGAAATGGTCCGTCACCAGAACGCCGTTCAGATGATCAACCTCGTGCTGTACCGCTCGGGCGGCAATATCCGTTATCACCCCGCTGACAACGTTGCCGTCCCGATCCAGGGCGTTTACATGAACCTGCGCCCAGCGCTTTACATCTCCGACAACCCCCGGCAGGCTCAGGCATCCCTCTTCTCCCACGACTTCACCCTCTCCCCCGACTAATTCCGGGTTAATCAATACCATTGCCGCCCCCCCTTCCGAATCGCCGGGACTCACGTCCAGAACGACGACGCGCCGGCTTACGCCTACCTGGGGCGCCGCCAGCCCGATCCCCTCTGCCGCATACATCGTCTCAAACATATCGTCCACAAGCGTTCGCACCTCTTCCGTTACCGACTCAACGGGCTGCGCCTTCCTCCTGAGTGTGAGACACCCGAATTTTTTTATCTCAAGCAAAGCCATTGTTCAGGTTCCGTGTAATCTGTCAATCTTCTGCGATGGCGACTACTTACCCCGAATGGTCAGTAACGTCTCGTTCAAACTCCCGCTTCGGTACCCCTGCATATCCACCGTGACGTACCTATATCCGATTTCCTTCAAGCGCGCCACAACCCGGTCGACGAGTCCTTCCAGGAAAAATCGGGCGACCTCCCCGGGAGGAACTTCAATGCGGGCGATATCGTCATGGTGCCTCACCCGGACCAGGCTGAATCCCAGCGTCTTGAGAAAAGCCTCGGCCCGGTCAACCATCGACAGCGCTTCCACGGTCACAGGCGTACCATAGGAAATGCGGGATGACAGACACGCCGACGCGGGCTGATCCCAGGTGGGCAATCCCCAGGTTCTGGATAACAGCCGAATGTCCTCTTTTGTCAAGCCCACCTCGACCATCGGCGCCCGCACGCCCCGGTCCCGGGCCGCCTTCATGCCTGGCCTGAAGTCACCCACGTCGTCCGCGATGGCCCCGTAAATCAGAAATCGATGCCGTCCCCCGTACTCTTCGAGGACTTCATCCAGCTTGTCCGCCAGCGCCGTCTTGCAATGATAGCATCGGTCGGGCTCGTTTTTTACGTAGTCCGGATTCTCCATTTCCCGCGTGTGGACCACTTCCATCGAAATACCGATCCGTGCCGCGAGAGCCTGCGCGTTCTCGAGTTCTCCGGTAGCGTAGCTGGCCGAAACCGCCGTCACCGCCAGCGCCTTCGTTCCCAGCACGCCGTGCGCCGCCGCGGCCAGAAACGTGCTGTCCACGCCCCCTGAGAACGCCACCACGACGCTCCCCATCCGCTCGAGGAGGTTCTCGAGCCGCCGCAGTTTTTCTTCAGCCGACAAGAGCCCGGTTCGCGTATCTTCACTCATATGGCGTTCCACTGGAGACTTCACTTGCGATTCTCCACTCCGCCCGGCATCACCACCGCATCGACCATCCCGTGCAATACTTTCTTATCCGGCGGACAAACCGTGGCCTGCACGCCCGACAACACGGGCTGACCATCCACAACGAAATAGTAAGGCTGGATACGCACCCGACCCTTGAGGCGCACCATGCGATCCGTCTCGAAATCATAGTACGCCACCGAAAACCGGGAACCCGTGTGGAATTCCTGCAGAATGTGGGGCGACTTGTGATAATCGGCAAGCGCGGACTCGATGGTAGCCTGCCAGTCCGTCTCGGACATGTCGTGGCCGACCGCGACGCCCCGGCTTCCCCAGGCCTGGTCCGAGAACCCGGACGGCTTAATGACAAAATGGCGCTGTTTCTGTCGCAAGGAGCCGAGGTCCTTCCAGTTACCGAAAATCCGGCCGTCCACGCTCAATCCTGGAATAACGCCGTGCGGCGGCAGGAGACGCGGGTCCAGAATCCAGGTCTTCGGAAAGGTCTGCATCAGGAATTCCACCCCTTCTTCTCCAAGTTCGCGAATCCAGAACGAACGCAACAGGGGGTGGTGGAACAGGGCCATTAGCATTTTCTCTTCCATGTGGGCCTTCAGCGGCGGCGTTGCTTTTACCGTTCCCTTTCGAATGGCATATAGAATCAGATCCATCTTCGCTATGTTTTTCAGGTCGAACAATTCAAAAAACCGGTAAAGCACATCGATCTGCCGCCTTCCACCCGCGCCATTCACGAACAGTCCGGCTTCGCTGAAAATCACCTCTTCCGGGCGCACAACATAGGTTTCCAGTCCCGCCCGGTTCAAGGCCTCGCCCAACCAGGTCATTTCGGGACGGTACCCTGAAGATTCCTCCGAAACCACAATACCCAGCACCGGCTCTCCCATCCCGGCGACCGACCGCACCATCCCAATGAATCCGTTCACCATTCCGTCGACGCCACCCACGATTTCAAACCCGAATCGGCCATACCGCTCCGCCAGGCTGGTGGTAAACCCGATGCCTCCCGGCACCGAATCCAACTCCGAAGCGATGGTTCCCGTACGGGTCGGAATCAGGTCCGGACGGATCACCAGGGGCAGATGCTGCTTGAAACGGTTCATCCGGCCGTATCCGATCACGGTCTCCGGCTTCCCCTGGTCCAGGTAAGCCGCTACCCACGCGGGCTGAATATTCCGGACGCTCTGAGAATACAGAACGTTGCAGGCTTTATAGAAATTGTACAAATAGCTGCCCAGGCGTTCCAGATGGTCGATAACCCGAGGTGGCATCCAGAACGGTTCGGGCGACACCCGCCACGGGCTGTTCGAATTGGGATGCACCGTGCGCTGCACATCCGTATACAGGCCGCCAGAGGGCGTCATCCTGTCAATACAGAGGCTGCGCTCCTTCGCGTCGGTCTCTTGAATCGATTTTTCCTGTGCACAGATTCCCATACATGCTCACCTGAAGGGGTGGCGTCCAATAACGAATCATCGACGTCGGGTGCGGATACTCGTTACGATTTTTCTCTATAAAAATGGGACCGGATGGTGTCGAAGCCATACCCATCGCGTTGGTAAGATAGCAAAAAACAGGGCCTGCCGTCCTTCTATCTCCGCGAGCGAGCCCTGTATACGGCGTTATGGCCCCTCTTCCAACCGCGAAAGCTCAGGATGCCCGGCCCCCGCGCCGGCCCTGACGCCGTTTCGGCTTCTTTACTTTTTTCCATACCACGGTGGACCCGCCAATCTGCAGCCGCCGCCATGGCTCACGCGCGTCGTCGGTCTCGCCGCTCTGTCTCCCGGTCTCCGCCCCGGCTTCCAGCGGGTTTCGGGCGGGAGGCCGCGGCACCGCGGGTTCGTTAACAGCCAGAAGCGCCTGAACGGATGACAGTGTTTCCGAAACGGAAAGACCCTGGCCATCCGATTCATCTTCCAGATTCAGGCGCGCGGCAGCAGCTTCGTAAACGGCCTTCGCCGCCTCAACGCGCGCTTCGAGAAGGCCGAGCGTGCGTCTCAGTTCCTCAACCTGAGATGCTGAGGCATCTATTTCGCGACGGGCGTGCTCCAGCACCTGTTCGTAGAGATTGTCTCGTTCGCCGTTTGGTCCATCCATCGTCTCCACCCACGCATTGACGGTACCGATTGGCACACGCTTCGCGGGAAACCCGCACATACTGCGCGTGTTCACCTGTCTGAGTCGCAGCAATTCGACGGCCGACGCGGTGAGGTTATAACTATATTAGATGGTGTTTATTAAAGTATTTGATTCTATCCAGCGCTCTAATTATATAACACGCGTTGAAAAACGACAAGCCAGAACTTCGCGCCGGATCCCGCATTCCGTGACAGAAACGGCTCGTTTTTTGTTGTAACGCACTTTCTCTATACACATATGGATCGCGCCAGGGGTTCCACGTTCAGCGCCCGTTCTCGTCGGCAAGCGCCAACTTCATACTCTTTCTGTATCTTTCGGGGTCGTTGAGAATGCGAACGGCCTCCTGATACTGCTCATCTCCCCTCAGCCGCGCCAGAATACGCCCCCTCTTGCCCCAGACCCGGTTTCCCAGTTCCCTTCCGATTTCCAGCCTGATAAACGGTTCCGCCTTTTCAAACTCCGCCTTCCGCTCCGAATCAACAACGTTCCGCAGGACATCCAACGCCTCGCCGGCTTTCGCCTCGAGGCCTGCGGCCGCCAGCGCCCGGGTCAGATTCTCCAGTTCGTTTCCGGCCGGCGTGCGGTATCGGCGGAAATTCCCGAGATTCGACGAGTCTGCGAGAAATGCCCGGAACGCGGCGGTCTCCATATCCCCCACCTCATACCCCTCCGGACTCGTCGGAAACGTGTTCCGCGCGGCGTATTCAACGGCAAAATCGAAAAAGAGACCGGCTCGGTACATTTCGAGTATCAGCCGCGGCCTGCGCTTCGGCTTCACCACCACGTCGGGTGTGATACCGCCTCCGCCGTAAACCGTGCGGCCGCCAGCGGTCTTGAAAGCCCTGGTCGAGTCCGAAACTTCCGTATCGACACCATCCTCTCTCATCGCCATTCCCAACATCTGCCCCAGTTCGATCTCTAGAAGCTGCTCCGCCTGCTTCGTGGATTCCAGATCGAACTGTTCGAAAAGCCGTGTGATCGCGTCCTCCCGGCTCTCTTCCCCGGCAATCGTCGCAACCGTCTGATACAGAGGCACCCGAGTGTCACCGACATTCAACGCCAGGTTGCCCAGCCGTCCAAACCGTCTGTTTTTGTGGATACTTCGCCCGCTGGGGGTATAGTAAAGGGCCGTTGTCCACTTCAGCGCTTTGTCCTGGCTAACGTGCTGGAAGGATTGCACGGATCCCTTTCCAAAAGTCGGCACCCCCAGGATCAAACCACGGTCTGAATCCTGAATTGCACCCGCGACGATCTCCGAGGCGCTGGCGCTGTGTGCGTTGACCAGAACCACCAGTGGAATATCTTTAACCCGAGACCTTTCTGCGGTACGGTACTCCTTGTTTTGCGAGTCCACACGACCCCGGGTGGTGACGACCAGACGACCGGGTTCCAGAAACACGTCGGCGACGGCGACGGCCTGCGCCAGCAGCCCGCCGGGATTCCCCCGCAAGTCCAGTATAATGCCCCGCACATTCTTCGCTTTCAGCTCATCGACTGCCCCCTTCAGCTCATCGGGCGTGGATTCCGAAAACCTGCTGCTAATCAGGCCGGACATGGCAATGTAACCGATGCCGTCTTCAATCCCGGCAATGCTCGCCACGCTTTTTACGCGAATGCGCGCCCGGATAATCTCCTGGTCGAACGGCTCGGACTGACCCACTCGGTCGATCGTAATCACGACCCGATTGCCCGGCGTCCCACGCAGCACATCCACAACTTCCTCCAATTTCTTGTTGGGGGTGGGGTCGCCATCCACCGCGACGATCCGATCGCCGACCACAAGCCCGGATGTGTCCGCGGGCGTACCCTCGATCACACTCAGAACGACGGGCACCTCGATTCCATTCCGCTTCATGGTGCTGATCGTGATACCCAACCCACCGAATTTACCCCTGGTATCGATCATAAGATCTTCGAAGCCGCGCCGATTGAGGATTTGCGTATACGGGTCCAGTTCGTCCAGCATGCCTTCAATGGCTGAAGTCGTGAGCGAGTCGGATGCCAGTGGCTTATAGTAGCTCGTGGTCAGCAGTTTCAGCGTTTCGATGTATTCGTTTATGCCACTTTCGACGGTGGCGTACCCGTCTTGCCCTTTGACAAGCCGCGAGTCCAGAACCAGGCAGGTTCCCAAAAGGCCGAAAAGTGCCACTCCAACCCATATTCGTCTGCGTTTCCGCCCGCTCATATTCCGCCTCCGCATTGTTTCGTCCCGCTACTCCTCGCCGGCCAGCCGTTTATGTGTCTCGTTGTAGATCCTGCACGCCAGATCCTCGACAGAAAGCCGGCCGTCAACCCGAAAAATACGCTCCGGTTCCGCCCGCCACATCCTTCGATACCCTTTCCCTACCTTATCGAAAAACGCATCGCCGGCCGCTTCGAGCCTGTCGGCATCTCCAGATATCCATCGCTTTTTGGCGGTTTCGAGATCCATGTCGATCCAAACGGTCAGGTCCGGCCCGAGCCCCCCGGTGGCCACCGCCTGAACCGCCTGAATACGATTCAGTTCCAGCCCGCGCCCATAGCCCTGATAAACGACGGTGGAATCGACATACCGGTCTGAAACCACCACTTTCCCCTGCATCAATGCAGGCCGGATCACCGTGTTGACATGCTGAGCCCGATCTGCCGCGAATAACAGCATCTCGGCGGCGGGGTCCACCTCCGATCGACGCGCCAGAACAAGACTGCGGACCCTCCGGCCCAACCCGGTGCCCCCCGGCTCCATGGTGAACACCACGGCTCGACCCTCCGCGCGCAGCCGCTCGACCAGCCGCTCGGCCTGCGTGGTTTTCCCGCTCCTGTCGATGCCTTCAAACGTAATAAACAGTCCGGCCACGCCGATCCATACTCCCGTGCCGCGTGTGGGTGGCGCCGTTATCCGAGCAATTGCGTCAGGATCGCCTTTTGAACATGCATCCTGTTTTCCGCCTGATCCACCGCCACGCATCTCGGGCTTGCCATCACTTCCGCCGTCAACTCGTACCCCTTGTGTGCGGGCAGGCAATGCATTACCAGCGCTCGGGTCTTGTCCATCAGGTCCGTATTTATCTGATACGGAGCAAACGCCTCAACGCGCCGCTTCCTCTCCGCTTCATACGCAGGATCTTGGAAAAACTCCATGTCGATCCAGGTGTCCGTATAGAGAAAATCCGCCTCCGCCACCGCCGCCTCCAGGTCCAGGGTCTCCTCAAACAGCCCGGTCGTCCGTGCCTGTTCGGTGAGATCCTCGTCCTCGGAAGGTCTGTTCACCTCCGGCGTCACTGACGTGATTCGCACACCGGCTTTGGTACATCCTGCGATCAACGAATTGCACACGTTGTTCCGAATGCCCACGTAAACCAGATGAGCGCCCTCCAGTTTCCCCCGGATCTCCCGGATGGTCATCAGATCGCCAAGCGCCTGGCACGGATGGTACCGGTTGCAGCACCCGTTAATCACAGGCACCTCAGCCCCGTCGGCAAGTTTCCGCAGGTCGCAGTGATTCAACATCCGGGCCATAATGACGTCCGAATACCGGGAAAGCACCTGGGCTTCGTCTTTAAGATCCGCCAACTGGAAATTGGTAGCGCGCCAATCCAGATTCATGGCGTACCCGCCCAGTTGGTGCATCCCCGTTTCAAACGAACATCGGGTCCGCGTCGATGGCTTCTGAAACAGCATCGCCAGCGTTCGGCCCTTTAATGCTCCCGAAAACCGTTTCGGGTCTGCCTTCATCAACAGACCCGCCTCAACCGTATCCAGGATATCCTCAGCCGACCATGTCTTGAGCGTAATCAAATCCATGGGCGAATGACCTTCCTCCTCACCAGGGCGCGTGATCGTTTGCCGGCCGCAGGTCGTTTCAACGCAAATGGATCGACCCGGTTCATCACAGTTGCCGCTTTACTTCGGCCAACAATAACCGTTTCGCTTCTTCAATCGGCTTTTCGATTTTGCACCCTGACGCCCGCGTGTGCCCGCCGCCGCCAAACGCCACGGCGATGCGGTTCACATCCACTGCTCCACGGGAACGCAGGCTGACGCGGAACCGTCCCGGCGTCTCTTCCTTGAAAAACAACGCCACCTGAATCCCGTCGATTGCCATGGCGTGGTCCACCACAGGATCCAGATTACCGCCCTTTCGGTAAGTCGCGTGGTCCACCAACAGGGTATTCACCCGACCGTCGAAATGAAGTTCCAGGGTACCTAAAGCGGCCGCCAACGTCATCATGGTTTCATGGCTTTCCCGGGCGAACAGCGCATCGGCGATCGCCTCCGGATTCGCGCCGAAATCCACCAGTTCGCTGCAGACTTTTAGCGCTCGTTCCGGCTGGGAGAACCTGAAAAGCTTGGTATCGAACGCGATTCCCGCGTAAATCTGGGTGGCAATCGCCGGATTGATCGCCGCACCCGCCGCCAGAAGCAGCCCGTAAACCAGTTCACTGGCGGCACTGGCCGCCCGGTCGATGATACGGACGTCGCCCTCCGGCTTCCGGCCCGCATGATGATCGATAATCATCGTGCGCGCGTTCTCACCGAGCAGGCAACCCACGTTGCCCACTCGCCCAGGATCGAGCGTGGGCGTGTCCACGAATACCGCCCGGCAAAAAGCCGGTCGATCCGCGAGAGACCTGTACAACTCAATATGCTCAAATCCCGGAAGAAAAGCAAATTTCGGATTTAAGGTCTCGTCGCCCACCACAAGCCGGCACACCCGCTCCTTCTGGACCAGCATTTCCCTCAATGCCAGAAGGCTTCCAATCCCATCGCCGTCTGCATTGACGTGGGTTGAAAGCAGATACGGTTCATCCGGCTCGAAAAAAGATATCGCCTCGGTAAAATCCATAGCCTGGTTTCAGGACCGTCCCAATAGTTCCCGATTATTGACTCTTCGCAAGCCACAGCGCCGGATTGATCGGCTCCTCGCCCCGCATAATCTCAAAAGGGCGAGCGTGCGCCGCTTTACAACCGAGCGCGGCGTCCCCGTTACTTCCATGGCGAATGCCACGTTCTCGTAGACTGTCCGGTCCTGCAACAGACGGTGATTCTGAAAAACCATACTTACGCTTCGCCGCAAAGCCGGGATATCCCGGTGCCGAAACGCAATCACAAGACCTCCTGCCGCGGGAACCCCTTTGAAGTCAAATATGGCAGGTTTTGATGCATCAAGCCGCACGCCTTCAGCTCACGTGGTCGATTCCGCTATCCTCACCGACTTTCCGCAATACGAAATGCACCCGGTCCGACCCTTCGTCGGGCTCGCAAAAGCCGAATCCGTCGTAGGCCCCTTCCAGCGAAAACGGAGACCGCTCCAGCGCAGTCTGTATATCCGCCAGTGCATATATTCGCTGGCGATGCACCTCTTCCACGGCTTCGTCCGTCTGTTTGAACCGGATGTCAAATCGATTGAACTGGATCCCGTTCCTGTAAAAGCTCTCGCGGACGTAAGTAAATCCATCCCCGCTGTCATTATCCGTCAGCCTGCGAAAATATCGCAGCGAATTCGTTTCGGTACAAACGTCGAATACAAAAACGCCGTGTGGCAGCAAAATCGCGTGGACTTCGTTCAATGCACGGGAGACGTCCTCAATCGTCATCAGGTAATTTATGCTGTCGTACAGACAAAGCGCTGCTTCGAACCGGGGCAGGCCTGACAGATCCAGCAGGTTTCTGTGGAAAAATTCCATGTCGTAACCCGCTTTCCGTGCCTTTTCCTCCGCCACGTCCAGCATCTCCCGGCAACCGTCCGTCCCTGAAGCACAATAGGCCCGCTTTCGCAATTCCAGCGCCATACTGCCCGTACCACACGCGAGATCGAGCACCCGCGACGGCGCCACGTTATGTCGAGCGAAGACGGCCTCCATGTAATCCGCCCACTGCGCATAGTCCACATGCCGCATCACAAAGTCATAAATTTCCGCAAGCCGGGTGTAGGGTTGCGCCTTGCGTTTGTCTTTTTTTCGTCCGAACATAAATTCAATATAAACAGGTCACAGGGAAAGGGCAAACGACTAGCCCGCGCACCTTCGACGCCGGGTATGAGAAAAAAAAACAGCCCCTGTGGGGCTGGACTCGCCGGCTTGACGTCCTGGCTTCGGATGCCGTTAGAAGTCGGTGACTTCACACGCCTCGTCCCGAAGCACTTCGTAACATGATCTGGCGGCCGCCCGGGAGACGTTTCCGGCAGGCAGCTTGAGAATTTCCAGTTCCAGGTATCGATCCAGAAAGGAGATGCTCACCCGCTTACCCGGCGCAACGGCCTGTCCCGGCTTCGCCCGCCGCCCGTCGAGCATCACGATCCCGTTCTCGCAGGCACGTTTTGCCTCGGACCGTCGACGCGTCAAACAACATCGTTTTAAGAATAAATCCAGCCGCATATCGAATTAGACGTTCGTTGTGGATACCGAATTCAGGAACTTCCCGTTGCCCGATCCGGAGGCGCAGGCCACGGACCGTCAACCATGAAACCGCGGCCGCGGGGCGCGTCATTTTTGCAACTGGCCTCCGTACCCCAGATCGTACGGCCGAACTTCCACGTAAAGACGTGCTCGTGTTTCCGCGAGCACCTCTTCAAACCGCTCTTGCAGGCGCTCCTGTTGTATGATATTCCTAACGGCGCCCTGGTCGTCATTCACCTTTACCACATGCCATCCGTACTCCGTCTGTATCGGCGCGCTCACTTCGCCCATGTGCATCGTTTTCAGTACATCCGAGAATTCGGCTGGCAAATTTTCCAGCGTGTTCGGCCCCGGAATCCGCCCGCCCTTTTTGGCCGTCTCCTCATGCGTGGAGTGTTTTCGAGCCAACTCCGCGAAATCCTCTCCCGCCTGAGACTTTTTCGCGAGTTCAAGCGCCTTGTCGTAGGCCGTCTTCACGTCCCGTGGCGAGGGCTGCAGCGGAATGAGAATGTGCCGTGCCCTTACCTGGTCGCCGGACGCCGCTTCCACCTTGATGACGTGGTAACCGAACTTTGTCTTTACCGGCGCACTGATCTCCCCGGGCCGCAGCGCGAAGGCCGCTTCCTCAAACGCCGGGACCATTCGTCCGCGCGGGAAATAACCCAGGTTACCGCCATCTTCCCTGCTTCCCATGTCGCTCGAATACTGCTTCGCCAATGCCGCGAAATCTTCGCCTTTGCGCAAACGTTCAATGATCGCGTTCGCCTGGGCCTTGACCTCCGCATCGCGATCGTCGGAGGCTTCAATTGCCAACAGAATATGACTGATACTCACCAACGGCGGAAGCCTGTCCTGATACAGCGCGATATAATCCTGAACGTCCTTGAACGACACTTCGACCTGTTCGCTCAGGCGTATGTACATCCTCTCCCGCAAAAAATCCTTTCGAAACTCCTGGCGATATTGTTCGCGAAGATCCCGTTCCGTTACACCGCCTTCGGCAAGTTGGCCGGCAAACGCCTCTTCGCCATGTTCCGCCTTAAGTTCCCGGACGCGGGACCGGACCGCACGTTCGATGACTTCCTCGTCCACCTCGATGCTGTCCTCTTCCGCCCTGGCCAGCAGGAGTTTTTCCTGGATCATGTTCCCCAGAATAAGCTCGAACATCTCACTGACCCTATCCGGCGTGAGATCCTCCCTGCTCAGCCCCTGCTGCATGGAAACCAACGCCATGTTCGACATCACGTCAGAACGCAATACGATCTGATCGTCCACCACCGCCACGATCTGATCGAGGAGCTGTGGCTTCGCCGCGGCGCTGGCCGCGCACATCAACACCAGAGCCGCCACAAGGGCGCCACACACACCTTTTGGAAAGCTTGTAACCATCATGTCCAGTCTCCGAATGCCAGAATCGTCCCCCATGGCCCTCACGGCGATGCCCTAAACCTAATGTCCCGTCCCAGAAATAAGTCACCCTTCTTCCGCCTGTCTGCGTGCAGGTCTTCCGCACAGGCAGGCCGATTCATCCCGTCTGGCTTCGTTGCCATCGCTCGACGGCCGAATTTGCGCAATTTATTTCCGGGACAGAACACTAACCCGCCGTCCTATATGTGACTGCCCGGGCATCGTATGGTTCCGAGTAAGGACGAGAATATATGCGCTCAAACGAGGCTCTGCAACACCTTTTTGGCATTTGCAAGGCGTTCGCCAGGGCCGTTGCCCTCCAACTCCGCCTCAATCAGCACCCGGTCACCCAGGGAAAATTGCAGTGGGACGGGCGCAGCCGCCACCCAGTCCTCCACCTGCTTTCGCGTCAACATTCGATCCGGTGGAAACGTGATCGCCAGCGTTCGGCCCGTCCGTACCGTGTGCGCGCGAAGCTGCCGGGCCAGTATCCGCATGGCTATTGTATCCAGCAGCGCCGTAGCGGGCGCCGGTAAAGGTCCGAACCGATCCGCCATCTCCTCTTCCAATGCAAGGGTCTCCACCGTCTGCCGGCACTCACCCAGCCGCTGGTAAAATTGCATCTTCAGATCTTCATCTGATATATAGGTTTCCGGAATATAGGCGGATACGGCCACCTGTACCTCCGGCTCGGCCGCAGGTTCCGCCTCGTTGCCGTGTATCTGACCGATCGCCTCATTCAGTAACCGGCAATAGAGTTCGAAACCTACCGCCGTAATGTGCCCATGTTGCTGCGCGCCCAGAAGATTGCCCGTCCCCCGGATCTCCATGTCTCGCATCGAAATATTGAAGCCGGAGCCCAGATCCGCGAATTCCTCGATGGCGCGCAGACGACGGACGGACGGCTTTTTCAGTGATTTCCACGAAGGAATCAGAAGATACGCATACGCCTGCCGCGTGGACCGGCCCACGCGGCCGCGAAGCTGGTAGAGTTGCGCGAGTCCCATCCTGTCGGCACGGTTCACAATCAGCGTATTCACACTGGGGATATCCAACCCCGACTCGATTATCATCGTGGAAACCAGGCAGTCGTACCTGCCTTCCAGGAAATCCATCATCGCCTTTTCGAGTTGTCTTTCCGGCATTTGACCATGGGCCACCCCAAACCGCACCTGTGGGACAAGCTGCTCCAGAAAATTCACGATGGCCGACATCGACTGCACCCTGTTGTGGACAAAATACACCTGCCCCCCTCGGTCGACCTCCCGCAGAATGGCCTCCGCGACCCTTTCTTCGTCAAACGGCAGGACTTCGGTCGTAATCGGCAGCCGGTCTTTGGGAGGCGTTCGGATAATCGACATATCCCGGGCCCCCATCAGGGACATATGAAGTGTCCTGGGAATCGGCGTCGCCGTCAGCGTCAGTACATCCACCTGCCGCCGTACCTGCTTGAGCCGCTCCTTATGGCGTACGCCGAACCGGTGTTCTTCATCGATCACAAGCAACCCGAGATTCCGAAACCGAACGTCCTGCGACAGCAGGCGGTGTGTACCGACCGCAACATCCACCCGTCCGGCCGCCAGGCCGGCGAGTGCCGTCCGTTGCTCCCTGGGTGTGCGGAACCGGCTCAATACATCGACGGTAACCGGCAGGCCGTCCATTCGCTCCTTGAACGTCCGGAAGTGCTGCTGCGCGAGAATGGTGGTTGGCGCCAGAACCGCAACCTGCTTTCCGTCGGCCACGGCCTTGAACGCAGCACGCACCGCGATTTCGGTCTTCCCGTATCCCACGTCGCCGCAAACCAGTCGATCCATCGGCGCCGAAGTTTCCATGTCCTTTTTGACTTCCTGAATCGTCTGAAGCTGATCCCTCGTTTCCTGAAACGGAAACGAGGCTTCAAGCGCCCTCTGGAGCGCTGTGTCAACCGAAAACTCCATACCGGGAGTCGCCTTCCGCTCCGCGTAAAGAGACAGCAACTCCGCCGCCATCTTGAAGACCTCCTTTTTGGCCTTTTCCTTTACGCGTTCCCATGTTGCCGTACCCAGTTTGCTCAATGCCGGGGCGATACTGTCCTGTCCTGCATACTTCTGTACACGGTCCATCTGATCCACCGGAACGAACACCCGGTCGCCGCCCCGATAGAACATGGCCAGACAGTCCTGCCGGATTCCGTCCACCGTGAGATGCTCGATCCCTTCGTAGCGCCCGATGCCGTGGTCCACGTGTACCACGAAATCGCCGGCTCGCAGGCTCGAAATGCTTCGGATGGGCGTGGCGTCCTTGAACCGCCTGTAACGGCGGCGGCGGCGCGCAAGGGTGTAAATCTCGTGGTCGTTCAGTACCACCACCCGCGCCGTTGGGGACGTGAACGTAAAGCCGCTGTGCAGGGTGCCCACGTATATCGTTAACAGGTTCTCCTCTTCTTCCAGCAGTTCTTCAAACCGCGCTTTCTGGCCCTGGCTCTCGCACAACAGCACCACCTCGTAGTCCGCTTGCCAGTGTCTCCTCATATCTTCCTTCAATGTTTCCAGATGGCCCTCATATCGCCGGCCACCGATGCCCGAAAAGTGGACGCCGTCTTCCGAACGTCCGCCCAGCGGCCAGTTCAGAACCCGGCGCATACCGGCCAGCCGTTTCAGAATCGCCTCCGGATGCCGGGCTACGGCATTCGCCGGAAGCGGTTCCGGCTCTCCACGCCTCTTCTTCTGGCGCCGGGCCGCCACCTCCACCCGCGCCCACGCGTCGGTCGCTGCCGTTTCGACGGCGCCGGGGTCGTCCACAACGACATAACCGTCCGAAACGTGGTCCAACAGGCAGGTTTTCTCCCTGTATAGAACGCCCAGGTACTGCTCCAGCCCGTCGAACGCGCCCTGGCTGTCCATCATTTCACGCAGCCCCTCCAGGCCCATTCCAAGCCGACGTTCCGCTTCGGCCAGGTGCGTCGCATACACGTCCGACAGTGTCTCGACCAGGACTGCCTCGCGGCACGGCAGCACCCTCACGGTCTCGTGCCTGGCAACCGACCGCTGCGTTCCCAGATCAAACGCGCGAATCGATTCCACCTCATCGCCAAAAAACTCGATTCGGATCGGATGCGTGCCGCCAAACGAGCAGACGTCCAGGATTCCCCCCCGTACGCTGAACTGACCCACCCCGCCCACCAGCGTCACTCGCTCATATCCAATATCCACCAGATGTTCAGCCAGTGTATCGGGCGCAACCTCCTCCCCGACCCGTATCTCCCGGACAGCCAGATCGTACAGGTCCGGCGAAAGGGTATGGCTCATCAGGGAATCCACCGGCGTAACCACAACCCCGCAACCTGCCCCCTGTAACTGATCCAACGCCTCGAGCCGAAGCCCCATCACGTCGAGATGGGGCGACCGACGGTCGTACGGCGACCCGCCCCACGCGGGAAAAATCCCGACTCGGCTCGAACCCATCACACGCTCCAGATCGTCGCGCACTTTTTCCGTCCGGTCCTCCGAATCGCACACCACCAATACAGGCCCTGGCGCCGTCTCCTCCACCCACGCAATGCCGAACGCAGTGAGCGAGCCCGGCAACCCGCGCACCGGAATCGCAGGCGTACGGGCTTCGATCAGACGCGCCAGTTCCTCAAACGGCTGCGACTTCACCATCCTGTCGTACATCCGTTTGATCGACATTCAAATTCCCCCGGATCCCGTCGGCCGCCGCACTCCCGCACGTGAAGAAGCCGTCTGCGAAAAACGTCAACCACGGGATCACATTCGCAAGGGTCTACCGTCCATTGAACCGGAGCAGGGTCGTCCGCAACACCAAAACGCCCGACCCAGCTTTGAGTCGGGCATCGTCAACACAAACACAAAAAACCACCCATCCCGATTAGAAGCTGTTTTAAAATTCCTGGTGAGTCCCGAGCGCGAGCGAAAAAGTGACGGTCAAGGCGGGAGAATCCGCCCATATCTAAAGATACGGGTGGATTTGACCAACGCCGACCGTCGCTTTTGCAGCCGCGCGAAGACCGCTGGGGATTTTAAAACAGCTTCTTAGGGAAGTGGTGGGAGTCCGTGATCCTCCCCAACTGCGGAGGGCGGTACGGAGAGGCCTTCCGTGGCCATCCTTCGGTTATATGGCGGGGTAGACGGGGCTCGAACCCGCGACCTCAGGCGTGACAGGCCTGCACTCTAACCAATGCTGAGCTACTACCCCGCTCCATATGAACAAATGCTCAAATCGACCACATTTTGAGCGGGCGTAAAGATAACACAGCCCCCTGAAGCTGTCAAGCCTTTTCAGGTATATTCCAATCCGTCGACGGGAGGTCGGAACCATCGCCAGACGACAACGCCGACGCGCGTTTCCCGGCGTGTCCCTCCTTGCCTCCGGTTACCCTTTGTCTTATATTGATCCGTCGCTTCAATTCTGTCCCCGGTCGAAGATCGTTTGCGGGGCGGAGGCGATCTTCGACAATACGCGGTCAACCCTTATCCAGACCATGGATTCCAGCATGCCCAACCACCGATCCCTCGGTATCGGCCTTATCGGCATGGGCGTCGTCGGCGCCGGCGTCGTTCGCATTCTCAAACAGCGCGCCGACCACTTCAGGTCCATACGTGGCGTGGCGTTCGATCTAAGGCGCATCGCCGTGCGGGATATCGCCAAGTCGCGCGACAGTGATCTGCCCGATGATATCCTCACCGCCAGCGCCAGCGAGGTCATTGAAGATCCCGATATTCAGATTGTCGTTGAAGTGATGGGGGGGCTCGACCCCGCAAGGGAACTCTGCCTGAACGCGCTCGAGAATGGAAAAGACCTGGCCACCGCCAACAAGGCCCTGCTCGCTGAACACGGCGACGACCTTTTCAGCGCCGCCGCACGCAATGGCGCAAACATCGGCTTTGAAGCCAGCGTCTGCGGCGGCATACCCATCATCCGGTCACTGACGGATGGCCTGGCAGCCAACCGAATTCAGTCCATCTACGGGATTCTCAATGGTACCACCAACTACATTCTTACGAGGATGACCGATGATGGCGGAGACTTTCAGGCCATGCTCCGGCGGGCTCAGGAAAAGGGGTTTGCCGAAGCGGATCCTACCATGGACATCGACGGTACGGACGTCGCCCAGAAACTCGCCCTTCTGTGCCGCATCGCCTTCCGTGTTAGCCTGAATCCATCGCACATCCTCAAAGAGGGTATCTCGCACGTCTCTCCGCTGGACGTCGACTTCGCCAGGGAACTCGGATATACCATCAAACTCCTGGCCATTGCGAAAGCAATTCAAAACCGAATTGAAGCCCGCGTCCACCCCGTCCTGGTGCCCTCCGGCGCACTGCTGGCAAATATCAAGGACGAATTCAACGCCGTGGAGATCGTGGGCAATGCCGCTGGCCCGCAAGTCTTTTACGGCCGCGGCGCCGGACAGATGCCCACGGCCAGCGCCGTGGTTTCCGACCTGCTCGACCTGGCCGAACGCCGTGTGACGAACCGATCCACAGGCCACGCGCCCCTCGCCGATCTGCCATCCGCCGACGCTATTCCGCCCGAAGAGGTCGAAACCAGCTTTTACTGCCGCTTTACCGTATATGATCAGCCCGGCGTACTCGCACGGATCGCCCGCATTTTTTCAGAACAGCAAATCAGCATCGCGACCGTTATCCAGCACGGTCGGTCTGAAACCGAACAGGGCACGGTGCCGCTAATCATGACAACCCACGAGGCCCGCGAAGCCAGTATGCGTACGGCCGTTCAGCAAATCGATCGACTGTCCATAATCACCGAACCGTCTCAGATCCTCCGCATTGAAGCGCTGTAGACAAAACCGGCGGCGGATCGGGGATCAATTCCTATTGCACGTCTCCGTTGGGTCCGGTCTCCGGCGGAAGGCCTTCTGACCCCTCCCCGTTACTCTGGGAAATCACGCGCGCAACGTCGATCACCTCGTCGTCGTCGTCAAGATTTATGAGCCGCACGCCCTGCGTATTCCTTCCTATCGAACTGATTTCCCCGATCGGTTGCCGGATCAGGATTCCGTTCAGGGACACAATCATCAGTTCATCCTCGTCCACCACACCTTTCACCGCCACCACCTTGCCGTTTCGTTCGGTGGTCCTGATGTTGATCACGCCCTTGCCGCCCCGGCGGGTCAGCCGGTAGTCCGACACCTCCGTCCGTTTACCGAATCCCTTTGCCGAGACCGTAACCAGGGTGCTGCCGGCGTCCTGCACCACCACCATGCACACGACCTCGTCGTCTCCCTCCAGGGAAATCCCCCTCACGCCCTGGGCCCCGCGCCCCATATCGCGCACATCCTGCTCCTGAAACCGGATGGCCTGGCCGTTTCTGGTTGCCAGCACAATCTCCTGTGACCCGTTCGTGACTTCGGCTCCGATCAGCCGGTCGTCGTCCAGAATATGCATCGCAATTATTCCTCCCCGCCGTGGCCGGCTGTACGCGGGCAAGACCGTCTTTTTGACCTGACCGTTGCGTGTTACCTTCATCAGATAGTGTCCGTCGTCAAATGCCCTGACCGGCACGATGGCGGCCACCTTGTGACCCTCGTCGATCTCGATCAGGTTGACCACCGGACGCCCGCGGGAAACACGCCCGCCTTCGGGAATCTCGTGTACCTTCAGCCAGTGACAGTGACCCCGATCCGTCAGAAACAGAATGTAGCTGTGCGTGGAAGCGATGAAGAGATGTTCCACGAAATCTTCTTCTTTGGTCCGCATCCCCGTCACGCCGCGCCCGCCCCTGCGCTGCTGGCGGTAGGTGTCCACCGGAATTCGTTTGATATATCCCTGATGGGAAATGGTGATGACCATGTCCTCGTCGGCGATCAGGTCTTCGATATTGAACTCCGAAGCGGAAAATACGACGTCGGTTCGTCGTTCATCCCCGTACTTCGCTTCAACCTCCAGTAATTCCGACCTCACAAGGCCCATTCGCTCCGGCCTGCTGTTCAGAATCGACCTCAGCCGCGCGATTTCATTAACCAGTGCCACGTATTCCTCTTCAATTTTCCGGTGTTCAAGTCCCGTCAGCCGCTGTATCGTCATCGTCAGAACCGCTTGCGCCTGCCTTTCGGACAGGGTCAACCGTTCCATCAGGATCGAACGGGCAGCATCCGGATCGGCCGCCCCCCGGACGATTTTAATCACCTCTTCAATCGCATCCAGCGCAATTCTCAATCCTTCCAGGATATGCGCGCGATCTTCCGCCACCTTAAGCTCGTACCTGGTGCGTCGCTCCACCACGTCGTGCCGGTGATCGATATAGTGCTGAAGCAGTTGTTTCAGGTTCAACTGCCTGGGCTGCCTGTCCACCAGCGCAATCATATTGGCGCCGAACGTGCTTTCAAGTTGGGTATGTTTGTAAAGCTGGTTCAGGACCACTTCGCTGTAGGCATCCTGTTTCAGTTCCACCACAACCCGCATACCCTTGCGGTCGGACTCGTCCCGAATATTCGATATCCCTTCAACCCGCTTCTCCCGAACCAGATCGGCCATCTTCTCCAGAAGCGTGGCTTTGGCCACCATATAAGGGATTTCGGTAATGACGATGTTTTCGCGCCCGTTCTTCAAGGACTCCGCGTTGGCGGTCGCCCGCACCCTGATCAACCCCCTGCCGGTACGGTAGGCATCCAGCACGCCGCTCATCCCGTAAATCACCCCGCCCGTTGGAAAATCGGGCCCCTTGATGTATTCCATGAGATCCATGACTTCCAGGTTGGGATCGTCGATCAATGCCACCAGCCCGGCGACCACTTCGCGGAGGTTGTGGGGCGGCATTGCCGTGGCCATGGTCACGGCAATGCCCACGGATCCGTTGCAGAGCATATTCGGAAAACGCGATGGCAGGACAGTGGGTTCCTCGAGCCGTTCGTCGTAATTCGGGTTGAAATCCACCGTATCCTTGTCAAGGCCCTGCAACATCTCGCTGCCCGGGCCGGCCATCCTCGCCTCGGTATAACGCATGGCCGCTGGGGGATACCCGTCGATCGAGCCGAAATTACCCTGTCCGTCCACGAGCGGATAGCGCAGCTTGAAGTCCTGCGCCAGGTTGACCAGCGTCGGGTAGACGATTTCCTCGCCGTGAGGGTGGTAGTTCCCAGACGTATGCCCGGCAATGTTGGCGCACTTTCTGTGCTGGCGCGTGGGCCCCAGGCCCAGGTCGTTCATCGCAATGAGGATGCGCCGTTGCGAGGGTTTGAGCCCATCACGCACATCCGGCAACGCACGATTCACCAGCGTACTCATGGAATAGTCCAGCATCGACTTCTTCAGTTCATCGCCGATGTCCATCGGGACAATCCGCTGCCGCGCGCTCATCATGCTTCGTATCTCCCGTGTATGTCAGTTCAATGCCCACTCCTGCGGTGTGGCAGGACAGGCGCGATACGCCTTTACCCCGGACCGCTCGCATCCACGCGCGCCTCCAGCGCGTGCGTTTCTACGTATTTCCGGCGCGGCCCGACCTCGTCGCCCATCATCATTGTAAACGCGCGCTCGGCCTCCATCACGTCATTCTGGGTAAGGTTCAGCAATGTACGGGTCTCCGGGTTCAGCGTGGTCTCCCAGAGTTGCTCCGGGTTCATCTCACCCAGCCCTTTGTATCGCTGAACCATGACGCCGTTGGCGTCGTCACCCATCGACTGAAGAATGGTATCCCGCTCCGCCTCGTCGAAGGCATACTGCTGTTTACGACCCTTCTTGACCAAAAATAGAGGCGGCTGGGCGATATATACCTTCCCGTCGGTAATCATGGATCGCATGTATCTGAAGAAAAAGGTCAGTAACAAAGATCGGATATGTGACCCGTCCACGTCTGCGTCGGCCATTATGATCACTTTGCCGTAACGCAGTTTTTCGACGTCGAAGTCGTCACCGACGCCCGCACCCAGCGCCAGGATCATGGGCTGAAGTTTCTCGTTGCCCAACACCTTGTCTATCCGGGCCTTTTCCACGTTCAACAACTTTCCCCACAGGGGCAATACCGCCTGAAACGCGCGGTCTCGGCCCTGCGCCGCCGATCCGCCCGCCGAGTCTCCCTCCACCAGGTAGATTTCCGTCTCATCCTTGTCGTTGAGCGTGCAATCCAGAAGCTTCCCCGGCAGTCCTCCGCCTTCGAGCACACTCTTGCGCCGCACAAGTTCTCGCGCCTTTCGTGCGGCTTCCCTGGCTCTGGAGGCGTCGATGGCTTTCTGCAGGATCTTTTTTGCCACCGAGGGGTTTTCCTCGAAGTGTGCCGTGAGTTTCTCACCCACCAGCGACTCGACAATTCCCTTCACTTCGCTATTGCCCAGTTTCGTTTTGGTCTGGCCCTCGAATTGCGGTTCGGGCACCTTGGCGCTGATTACGGCGGTCAGGCCCTCGCGTGCATCCTCCCCGCTCAGGCTGACCTTCTCGTTCCTGAACAGGTTGTACTTGGCGCCGTATGCGTTCAGCGTTCGTGTCAGCGCCGTTCGAAACCCCGTTTCGTGAGTGCCACCCTCCTTCGTGTGGACATTGTTCACGAAACTGTAGATGTTCTCCGAATACGAATCGTTGTACTCAAAGGAGATTTCCACACCTGTGCCGTTGCGAACACCCTCGAAGTAAACCGGCGGATGCAGCGACGTCCGACCTTCGTCGAGGTATGCCACAAATGCGTTGATTCCGCCGTCGAAACGAAACGTTTCCTCAAAACCCACCCTTTCGTCCGTTAGGACAATCATCAGCCCGCTATTCAGAAACGCCAGTTCGCGCATCCGGATGACCACCATTTCCAATTGGAAATCGACGGATTCAAATACTGCGCTGTCCGGCATGAACGTCGTTGTTGTGCCCGGGGCCTCCCTCCGGCCGATCTCTTCCATCTCGCCCGCGGGGACGCCCCGCTCGTACCTCTGGCGAAAAACCCGACCCCGTTTGTCGGGCAACGACGAACAGACCTCCACCTCGCACCAGGCCGAAAGCGCATTCATCACCGAAACGCCGACTCCGTGCAGCCCGCCCGATACGGTATAGGTCTTCTTGTCGAACTTGCCTCCGGCGTGCAGAACCGTCATCACCACCTCGAGGGCGGGGCGGTTCTCCGTGGGGTGCAGATCGACCGGGATTCCCCTGCCGTTGTCCGCGACCGTCAGGCTTCCGTCGGCGTTGATCGTTACGTCCATTCGGTCGCAATACCCTTCGAGCGCCTCGTCAACGCTGTTGCTCACGACCTCCCAGATGAGATGGTGTAACCCCAGAGGACCCGTATCCCCGATGTACATTGCAGGGCGCTTCCGAACCGCCTCGAGACCTTTGAGGACCTGAATATTGTTGGCACCGTATTCCGGCTGCGAAACGACCTCGGCCATAGCAACTCAACTCCTTTCGGGGATCGTTGTGTATCCCGGCTATTTCTCGAATAGAGCCTTTATCGCGTGGGGTTCATAATGATGCCGCCACCGCGCCCGTCGTTTATCACCCGAACCGAATCGACGTTACGACGTCCCGCCCCAAGGCCTCGTTCAACCTGGCCTGGATACGATGCCGCTCGAACAGCAGCCGGTGGCGCACGGCATGCTGCCTGATCCAGATCACAAGCTCGCCTCGACGAATTTCGGCCGATCGGGCCATCGCGTCCGGCACACCGCTGAATTCGCCTATGACCTCGGGCAACAACGCCAGCGCACGCTCCTCCAGGATCCGAACCTCGATGCCCAGGGCCCGTACGGCCTCTCGCAAGGCCTCTGCCAGAGCAACGGTACCTGCGCCGGTACGATCGGACCGTCGTGTCTTGCTTCTAATCTCCTCAGAGTACGCCATTTTTTGATCCAGGCGGCGACATGGACGCTATAGCGTCAGCAATTGAAATCCCCGGTCCATTAAATTCAATTCGGGTTCGCGCGCGGACGTAATGAACACCTGCCCGAAGGAAGCGACAAGATCCATGGCCGCCTCTGCACGGTGTTGATCCAGTTCGGCGAAAATATCGTCCATCAGCAGCACTGGGGAACGGCCGGTGTGGGACTCCAGATAGGCTGCCTCGGAAAGCTTCCAGGCCAGGAGAATGCTCTTGAGTTGGCCCTTGGAGGCGAACTTTTGTGCGCTTCGACCATCTAACGTGAAAATCAGATGGTCCCTGTGTGGGCCGACCAGCGTATAACCCAGATCCGCTTCGTCTGCCCGCCGTAGCCTGAGTTCGGCCTCCAGGATCTCCTGCCCACGGTCTCGTTCATCGGCTTTTACGGGGCTTCGGTATACGGACGCGATCTGTTCCCCGCTGTGCGAAATCTGACGATAATACGCATCGATCGTGGGCCGCATCGCATCCAGCGCGTCCAGCCTGTCGCGAATAATCCGCGCCCCCAGTTCCGCCAGTTGAACGTCCCAGGGAGCCAGTTGACGGACATCCAGGGCCCTCCCTTGGCCTTCTCTCAGCAGCCGGTTCCTCTGGGCCAGTACACGACGGTACTGATCCAGATCGGACAGATAAGAGGTCCGGCACTGAGAAACGAGGATGTCCAGGAGACGGCGACGCTGGGGGGGATCCCGCAAGACCAGATCTACATCTTCCGGGAAGAACAGAACGGCGTTAAAGGTGCCGATAAGGCCAGAAAGACGAGGGAGTGGGGCCGCATCCAGAAGCGCTTTTTTTTTGCCCACGCGTCGATCGAATGCGATTCGGATCGACCTTGCGCGGTCTTCGTAGGCTACCGCCGCATCGATGCTGAAGTATTCCGCCCCCCACCGAACGACGTCCCTGTCTCTTGAACCCCGACCGGACTTGGCTATGGCAAGAAAATATATCGCTTCCAGCAGGTTAGACTTGCCCGCGCCGTTTTCGGCGTAAACCACCGTCTTCCGGCCCGGAAACGCAAAGTCGACGGTATCGAAATTTCGATAGTTGACAAGCTTGAGGGCCGTAAGGTACAAAACGCATCGTCCATCAGTCGTTTATCCGAAGCGGCATCAGCAGGCACAGGTAGTCTTCCCCTTCCGGCTGCTCCGCCGGCCGAATGATGCCCGCCGCCGTCGGCCCGTCCAGCTCTAACAATACCTGCTCGGAGTCGATACGCCTGAGAATATCCAGGAGATAATTCGAATTGTAACCAACCGCCATTTCATCGCCGCTATATTCCGCTTCGAGCACCTCGCGAGCCTCGCCGCCAATCTCCTGGCTCGAGGCCGAGAGTACGACTCGGTTGTCGTTCATTTCCAGGCGAACCTGGTGGGTCTGCGCGCTTGAAAGGATGGAGACCCGTCGAACAGCGGGCATAAACAGGCTGTTGGGCACCTTCATCCTTGTGCCATTGTCCTGGGGGATCACTTGCTCGTAGTCGACGTAGGGCCCTTCGACCAGGCGGGAAAACAGACGAATGGCGCCTTTGGTATTCGTTGCGGAGCCCTTGGAGGCCTGCAGATCGAACATCAGGTGATTCTGACCGAACTGCACCCGGCCCAAGCTGCTGCCTGCCGAAGCCAGCTTGACCACATGGTTCAGCGCCCGGGTGGGCACGATTGCCTCCGTCGAGACCTCTCGCGCCTCCGAATCGGAGAGCGTTCTGGAGTACCTGACCAGCCTTGCCCCGTCCGTGGCAACCATGGTCATCCGGCCGCTGCCTACCTTCCAGAACACCCCGTTCAGGATCGGTCTGGTTTCGTCTCTGGATACGGCAAACGTCGTCTTTAAAATCATCTCGCGCAACAACTGGCTTTCCCCGCCGCCCTCAGGCGCTTCTTCTCCGGGCTCGAAGCCCATCTCGGGGCCCTCGACTTCCGTGGGCAATTCGGGAAAGTCTTCCGCGGGCGTCGCCATGAGGGAATACGTTCCTTCCAGCCCCGATTGGCACTGAAGCGTCACGCGCCCCGACGCTTCGGTCAGAACAATGGGACCCTCGGGCAACTCCCGCACGATCTCGGCGAATTTCCGGGCCGGAACCGTCGTTGAGCCCTCTGTTTCCACGGTACCCGCAAGCATACAGTGGATGGAAATATCCAGATCTGTCGCGCTCAGGCATACTTCCCCGCTCTCGTTGGTTCCGACGAGAATATTCGACAGTACAGGGAGGGCTGTTTTGGACGGCACTATGTCCATTACCGAATTGATGCCCCAGATAAGCATATCCTGCTCGATAACCACCTTCATTTTCTGTCTCCCGGGAACACGTCTGGCAATGACGCTGCCCCACCGAAATCCGGATTAAAATTCGGGTTTGTATCCGTCGAAAAAAACGGCTGGATCGGCCATTCGAAACAATGACGTAATATACTGATTTTTATCGAATTTGTCAACGTTTTTCATCTTTTTGACAGTCCAACGCAAAGCCCCTTCCGAACGGCCCTTTGCGCCACCCCACAGACTGTCGTTTCAGCACTCTCAACCTCCCTCCGTCCCCCGTGGACCGGCGGCCGTTGCTTTCGATCCGAACCCGAGTGCTCTCTAACGGTCCGGCCATGGTTCAGCCGTGGCGCGAACAGCTCCTGCGAACGCACAGATCGCCGCCCGACGCACGTATCCCGGGACGAGCGCGCGACATCCATCATTCCACTCCGGCAGCGCGCGCTATCCACATTCGACATTGTGAACAACACTTGCGAAATTCTCTACGGCTCTCGTTCGAATCAGGAGTTACAAATATATATTTATATGTTATATAGAAGAATATTTTACCTTTCGATTGCCGAGTTCTGGTTTTGTGAATAACTTTCGGGAGAATCTGTGGAAAACGATCTACTGCGGCACGCAGGCGCCACCGGGGTGGATAACACCTCGAATATTCACATGTTATCCATAGCAATTCTACAAATCTGCCATTGGGTTTTGCTTTATTTGAACGGCCGATTTCGATGTTTTCCACTTTTCCGCCCGCCATGTTATTGTTGTATTTTAGAAGTCATTTAATTCTATCAATCCATAAACCATAACAACATGAAGCCTTATCTTCTGTTGATATGTCCGGGTATCAATAAAAAAATGACCGATTCAAGACTGAAATCGGCCGTTCTGCGAAAACACGGTATGATACAATGCTGCCACGCGCCGTCGACAGCGAGGACAATGGAAACAACCGGCGAAGGGGGTTCAGGCCGTCGCGAATTGCTGAACTCTGTTCTGGATGCGGCTGACAAGCGCCTGGAAACCCGGGTCGGTTGAAAGCCTGGTGGCGATGTTTTTGCACGCGTGAATGACCGTCGTATGATCCCGATTCCCGAATTCGGTGCCGATTGACTTGAGGGGCGCCTCCGTAAGCCTTCGGCAAAGGTACATGCAGATATGTCGGGCTGTGGCGATTTCCTGTTTTCGGGTGGACCCGGTCAACATTTCCACGGAGATGTTGAAGAAACCCGCCGTACCTTTCTGGATCTCGTCGATGCTGATTTCGGGTGAGGTGATGGCCTTCACGCGTCCCAGACTCTTTATGGTATCCCTGGCGATTTGGAGGGAAACGGGTGCGCGTTTATATATCGAAAAAGTAATTAGGTGGGTCAGGGCGCCTTCCAGTTCCCGGATGTTGGAATTGACCTGTTCGGCCATGAAACGAGCCACATCCGGGGGGATCCGGACACCGTGATCGGCGGCCTTCCGATTTACAATTGCCATCCGGGTTTCCAGGTCTGGCCGGTCAATATCCGAAACGAGGCCCCACTGAAACCTTGAAATAAGCCTGTCTTCGAATCCTTTAAGGGTTGACGGCGGGCGGTCTGAACTCAGAACGATCTGTTTGTTCCGTTGATGCAATGAGTTGAAGGTGTGAATGAGTTCCCGCTGGCACGCTTCAGTTTTTACGTAAAACTGAATATCGTCAATCAAAAGAATGTCCGCGTTCCGATAAATTTCGATATACGCGGATGTATCCTGCTTCTGGATGGCTTTCAGATAGTCCGTAAAGAACCGCTCGGCAGTCGCATACACCACACGCCGGGCCGTGTTGTTACGTACACAATAGTCGCCAATCGCCTGCAGCAAGTGCGTTTTCCCCAAGCCCACGCCGCTATAGATGACCAGGGGATTGTAGGATATCTGCCCGGGCGACTCCGCGACGGCTTTCGCCGCCGTAAACGAGAATTGATTGCTCTCACCGACGACGAAGTCTTCAAAGCGATATCGGGGATTCAGCGGAAAGACGGCTTCGGAGACAGGTGCGGGAGCGACCCCTTTTTGTTCGGGTTCGGGCTTCCCCGGGGGAGCGGAATCGTCAGTAATAGAGAAATCGAGTGGCGCCCCTGAGGTAGACCGGACATTTTTCTCGACATCGAATCTGACTTCCGGCGTCCAGGAAGTAATCTCTTTTATTGTAGCCTGGATTAAATCAAGCCAATGTTCTTCAAGCCAGTCCGCAAAAAAGGAGGTTGGCACCTCGATGACAGCGAACTCGGCGCCCAGCCGCGGTGAGGACGTCTGGGCGAACCATGTGCGGTAGGCATCCGCCTCGACTTTCCCCTCTATTTTTCGCAGACACTGGCCCCAGAGGTCGGAAGGATTTTCAACCATAGAGACAAAACCACCCATACGTCAGCGAGGGACATGAGCCGTCGCTAAACCGGATTTACAATATAAAGAGAGAGTTGGCCGGGAATTACGCCGAGCCCCGCCAGAAGCCAGAAAATCATCTATTGGAGGGAGTGTTGCAGAAGATGTTCTGGGGGGATACAATTAACGGCAAAGGAAGGGATGCATTCCTTAAAATCGGACAATAATGCGGCCTGCCGGTGGCCGTCCGGTCACACGAATAATAGAGATAAAGCAATGATGAACAAGTAAAGCGGGGGAGTCGCCGAATGAACTATCCTCGGCATTTGGAGGGCCCAAGCTAAAGAATAGATTCGGAAAAGTCAAGCCCTTTTTGCCAGAAAATACAGCGTATTATACACCTAGGGTTCGATAGAGTGGAGGCCCTATATAATGGGTATTAAATGAAATAAATACAATATGTAGGGGAATTTTGTGTGATCGTATGGATACCGGCGAAATCACTTGACAAAGATTCCGTCCCCCTCTATATTCATAACTTCCTACAATTCATTCAGATACGTGAACGGCCGTTCTTTGCGTAACGCTCGGACAATGTAATGAAGCGGACATTTCAGCCCAGCAACCGGAAACGAAAAAACAAACACGGCTTTCGCCATCGCATGCGGACCCCCGGTGGGCGTAAGATCTTCGGCAGGCGCCGCCGAAAGGGCCGCGAACGGGTCTCCCTCTAGGAATGAGCAGGTCGAAAGCCCGGCTGCGCCGTGAGGTTCAGAATCTTCGACGGACCGGATCGTTGTTCCGGGGCCGCTGGTTGCACGTCCGTGCGTGTAAATCCGCAGAAGATCGTATCTTTATCTCCGTACGGAAGCGGTTTGGAAAGGCAGTTGCACGAAATCTCGCGCGGCGGCGAATTCGTGCTATCTGCCGGGAAATGGCGCCGCACCACCGCACGGGTCATATGGCGCCGCACCACCGCACGGGTCATTTGGTCATTATTTCCGTTGGCGACCGGTCAGACTCTGCGGGGTTCGGGGATCTCCGTACGGATTTGATATCTGCGTTCGTAAATCTGGGTCTTCTCCGCAGGTCGGCCATCCCGCCGGTCGGGTTGCTTCCTCGTTGAATCGTTCTCCGCATTGTCTTCGCATGTGTGTCGCCCTCCTCCTCACGCTCACCGCTACTGTTCCAGGCCCGGAAATAGATTGCCGAAATTCGGTCGATGAGTCGCCCGGCTCGCATCCATCGACAGGCTCAGGAACCGGCGCCTGAACGAGGGCGGTCTGTTCAAGCATTGGCGAGCGAGGACACTTCGACAAGCTTGCTTCGACAGGCTCAGCACAGGCAGCGCAAGCAACTCAGCGAGACCTGCCTGCCGCGCGTTGCTTGGCGCAGGCAGGCGGGATGAATCGTCGGAAAAAGGATGACGTATTTCCGGGACAGGACACTTGCCCCTACCTCTTTATTTGCGGGATTCGATTTCCTGCATACGACCCGGATCCGCTCTTGTTCCTGTCTTCTCTTTGCATATCCTCAATACAGGTCTGACGAATGGATAAGCGTACAATCTCCGCCTTTATTTTAATCGGCCTGATCATCATCCTCTATCCCCATTATATGGAATGGATAACCGGGGGACCGACTCCGATCTCTCCACCTGAGCCGGTCCCCGCCGAAAGCCTGCGAACGCCGCGGGCGGCGCCGCCGGAACCGCCCATCCGTCAGCCCGAGATTGAGCGGGAGGCGTCCCCGGGCGTATCTACAGATCTGCAGGTCAGCCGGACCGCATCACGCGAATTCACCCCGCAGGACGTCACCGTCGAAACCGACCTCTTTACGGCCACGTTCAGCACCCGCGGCGGGGTATTGAACCGCCTTCGGCTGAAGGCCTATGAACACCCGGACGGCGGGCAACTCGATTTGATCGCGTTCGGGAGCACCGCGCTGGGTCTATCGTTAGCCGGTGAATCGCTGGATGCGTATGAATTCGCTACGGACACACCGAGGCTCACGCTGATCGGTGCCGAACAGGCCGAACTCATCTTCAGGGCGCAACTGGGACAGCGGGTGGTTGAAAAGCGGCTTCGCTTTCAGGGCAACCGGTACCGGCTGGACATGGCGCTGGCCGTATCCGGACTGCAGCCGGACGAGAAGCTGGGCGTAGATTGGTCGGGCAGTCTTGCCGATACCGAGAACAGCCCGGACGAGAACGCAGCCTATATGGCGGTTGTCACACGTTCGGGCGGCGAGGTGGAAACCTGGAATGTTGCGGATCTGGGACCCGATGCGGATCCTCCGCCTGGTGGCCAGATCTCCTGGTTTGGGATTCGGAACAAGTACTTTCTGGTTGCCCTCATCCCCCCTGATGGCAGTTATAGCATGGCATTGAGCGGCGCCATGCGCGACGTGGCCGAATGGTACGACGTCGAAATCCTGGCCAAAGGCACCGATCCCGGTCAGCGGTACGGCGTTTATTTCGGTCCGATCTCCTACGATCGGCTCAGGGAGCAGAATTGGGACCTGTCGGGCAACTACCGTGAACTGGAAATGGAGGAGTTCATGGAGTATGGCTTCGCCATGTTCCGGCCAATCATTAAACCCATCACCAATCTGAATCTCTGGGCCTTTCTCGCGCTTCATCCGCTGATCCCGAACTATGGCCTTGTCATTATCGTCTTTTCCGTGCTCATTAAAATCGTGGTGTTTCCGCTAACGCACAAGAGTCTCGAAGCAGCTGCCAAGATGCAGCAGCTTCAGCCCAAGATCGCCGCGATGCGGAAAAAATACCCGGACGACCAACAGAAGGTCAGCCGGGAGATGATGAAGCTCTACAAGGTGGAGGGCGTGAATCCCCTGGGGGGCTGCCTGCCGATGGTCATCCAGATGCCCATCCTCTTTTCGCTGTTCAACGTGTTTCGGGGCGCGATCGAACTCCGGCAGTCCGAGTTCATGTTCTGGATTACGGACCTGTCGCAGCCGGACCGGTTTTTCATCGGCGGGTATGAAATCCACCTGTTGCCGCTGCTTATGGCCGTCTCTACATTTTTCCAGTCAAAAATGACCATGAAAGATCCCAAGCAGGCGATCATGGTCTACATGATGCCCGTTTTCATGACCTGGATATTCTGGAGCATGTCCTCCGGTCTGGTGCTCTACTGGACCATGTTCAACGGTCTCACTATTTTGCAGCAGCAAGTTATGGAACGCGTGAAACGCGTGCTCGACAGCCACTGAGGGTAAGTCACAATGCGACCTTCGGATCGCGATACCATTGTCGCAATCGCCACCGGCCCCGGCGAGGCAGCGATAGGCATCGTGCGTCTTACAGGTCCGGAGGCAGTAGGAATTGCCTCCGGTTTTTTTTGTGGATCACTCGAATTGAGCCGCATTGAGGACCGCCGCCTGACGTACGGCCGGTTTGTCGTCGAAGACCAGGACCTGGATGAGGTCCTGGTCTCCGTCATGCGGGCATCCCGGTCGTTTACGGGCGAAGATACGGTCGAGTTCAACTGCCACGGGGGCCCTCTCCTTCTGCAACGAGCGATGGAGGGCCTCGTGTCGGCGGGTGCCCGGCCAGCTGAACCCGGTGAATTCACCCGGCGGGCATTTCTCAATGGCCGGATCGATCTCACCCAGGCGGAGGCGATCGCGGATATGATCGCCGCCCGGGCGGACCGGGGTCTTCGGTCCGCCTACTTCCGGTTGCGCGGTGGTTTGAGGTCAAGGTTCGAGGATCTGGCGGAAGTCCTGCGGGATTCGCTGACGTTGATCGAGGCCGGATTGGATTTTTACGAAGACGCGGGCGTCGAACAGGACGCCATCCGTCCGTCGCTCACGCGGGCGGCGGAAGAAATCGAGCGCCTGATCGCCTCCTATCGGCACGGGAAAGTCATACGCGAGGGCGTCCTCGTTGCGCTGGCGGGCCCTCCGAACGCGGGCAAATCGAGCCTCCTTAACGGACTGCTGGAAGAAGACCGCGCGATCGTGTCGCCGGTGTCCGGAACCACACGTGATACGATTGAAGAGTCCATTACCCTTGATGGGATTCGCGTAACGCTGGTCGACACGGCCGGTATCGTGGAGCCGCGTGACGCCATTGAGCGCGAGGGCGCCCGGAGGTCACGGGAAGTGATTACCCGGGCCGCGCTTGTGCTGTTGATCGTCGACGCGTCCGTCCCCGCTGCCGCGGGTTTGTATGACATGGTCGCGGGCGTGGATCCTGTCAACGTGCTTCTCGTGATGAACAAGAAGGATCTCGGCCTTCATGGCGATTGGCTGGGTGACCACGCGTTCCGGGGACTCTCCATCTCTGCCCTCACGGGGGAAGGTCTTGAGAGTCTCAGGAAGCACATCCGCGGGCGAGTCGTGTCGGTCTCGGATCCCGAACCCGGTGTGGTAACGCACGCGCGCCACGTGGAGGCGTTGCGGCGGTCGGGGGACGCCCTTGGGAGGGCGACGGGTGCGCTGGACGTCGGCCTTCCGCGAGAAGTCGTCGCGTTGGAATTGGGGGAAGCAGCCGACGCGCTGGCCGAAATTGTCGGCGAAACGACGTCGGAGGAGATCCTGGACCGGATTTTCAGTACTTTCTGTATCGGCAAATAACCGAAAGACGGTTGAGGGGAGAAGGGAAACGGAAGACGTGAAAGGGAAGGGTGGGTTGTGCTCGGGGCCGGTTTTCCGCGAACTACTCTTACAACGGAAACCAGGGATTGAGCCCTGCCAAGTTTTCAGCACTCCCCATGCGAAGGCGCTGGACGGAATAACGCGGAAAAGACCCTTCGCCACCGCCGGACGGGCGAGAGGAAGACCCCGAAGGGCCGCCGCCTTGATTGGCGGTTATACCGCCTTTGGCTGTATGATTGCGCCGTTTTTGCATTTGTAGGGGCGACTTCAAAGTTGCCCACATCATGGCGTTGACAACGGCCATTGACAGCGCTGGGCCATATCGCCAACCGCTTCAAGCTGTCTGCTGATCGTGCGCCGTGAAAAGGCGCGGATCTTCAGTGGGTGAAAGTCCCACCCGACAAGGGTTGCTTCAGTCGGTAGCAACCGGAGCGGGGACGTAGGTAACGAAATCTCCGAAGCCTCCGGTGTAAAGGGTCGCAAGGCGACTCCGCGAGTATGCAGGCCGTAACGCGCAGTGAACGCTGAGCAAGCCTCGAAAACTGCAATGCGGGAGCCGACCCGATGGTTAGCCGGGGAAGGCCGCCGCCGTTGGAAAAAAAAAGACAGCAACGCGTGCACCCAACGGTCCCGCCGGGGTACTGGCGACGGCATGTATATAAAGGGAGGTCCGACGCAACACGGGAAGCCCCAGCGGTGGTGGTGAGACACCAACCGGAAACCCGCGAGGGACAGGCCGGGCCGAATGGGGTGGCGGACAGGCTCGTAGTACCGGTGATGCCGGGTAACGCCGGCGGAGGAAAGGGGCCTGACTTCGGACACGCTTGGGAAGGGAACAACGGATTGGAGAGTGGCGCAAGCCTATTACCTCCAAAGAAAGACCAGGCGATCCGGGAACAAGCTTGGCCTTCAGGTGAAGTTGCCTGGACATAGGAGGTGGCGTGTGCCTGAAGGCGACGTTCGTCGGAGAGCCGGATGCGGGAAATCCGCATGTCCGGTTCGACGAGCGGGATGTGGAAACGGGGCACGGAGAGGCTATTAATAGGCCGCTCCTAAACTACCGCGCCACATCCCGACTCTACGCCGACCACTATTCGCTCCTCGTTCACAGGAAACCACGCCGGTATCTGACGCGATACCATTCGAGAGGATCTCCAGAGCAGAGCGCGCGGTTCCGTCCCGCACCGAACACGGATATCCACTGTGGCCGGTAGGGCAGCAGATCCGGTGCATGCCGTAAGGAAATTCGCGCTGTGCATATGGCAGGCCCCGCGCCTAGCGGCGACTTTTGGTTCCTTTTGGTCGCTTCAAAAGGAACCCGCCTGAGGCAGGAAATTTGGGGAGATGTGGAATTGGAATCTGGTTTTCGCCTTTTGCTTCAAGCTAACGGCTGATGGCTGACCGCTAACAGCCAATCGCCAATCGCTGATGTTCCACGTGAAACATCGGATGCCGGCCGTGAAATCGAAGCGCCCCTTTTCCGGGCGCGCATGGAGGAGCGTTGACCGATCAGGAATTTCTGGCCGCCGCGAAAGCGTTGTCGGTCGATCTGTCGGAAGTGCAGGCCGCGCAGTTTTTTCGCTATGAGGCGCTGCTCAGGTCATGGTCAGAAAGGGTGCGACTGGTTTCCCGAGGGGACCGGGACAAAATCAGAGAGCACCACTTTATTGACAGTTTGCGGGTGGTGCCCTTTCTGCCCAGGGGGCCCATTTCGCTTTTGGACCTGGGATCGGGTGCGGGTTTTCCGGGCGTACCGGTCAAGATCGCCCGCCCGGAAGTGAATGTCGTGCTTCTTGAGTCGGCCCGAATGAAGGGTCTTTTCCTGAACCACCTGGCGGGGGAACTCGAACTGGACGGGCTGTGCGTTGTAACCGAGCGGGCGGAGGCCGCCCGCGAGCGTGTCGAGCAACGGGGAGGGTACGATATTGTAACGGCGCGCGCGGTCGGCTCCCTGCCGATGCTCTGGCGCCTGTCGTCAGGATTGCTAAAACGAGAGGGTGAGTTGTTCGCACTGAAGGGTCCCGGCGCCGTCCGGGAAGCAGAGGAATTCGGACCGGATGGCCCCGCCGTGTCCATGGAAACCATAGCGCCCGGATCCCGGCACAGGAACACAATTCTTGTCAGGGTCAGCGCCCGGCGAAATTCCGGGCCGCCCTGATCAAGCGGCGTGGACGAGCTCGATCAGTACGCCACCTGCGCTCTTGGGATGCAGGAAAGCCACCTGCCGGCCAAGCGCGTCTTTCCGGATTTTCCCGGCGATCGTGAGCCCCTCGTCTTCGAAGGATGAAACGGCCGCTTCGATATCCCTTACACGGATCGCGACGTGGTGCAGACCCTGGCCCCGTCTCGAAAGGAATCGCGCCAGAGAACTCCGATCGTCGAGGGGTTCGAGGAGTTCGATCGTGGTGAGGCCGGCGCCGGCGAGAAATACGGCCCGGACACCTTCGGCCTCCACGGTTTCTTCTTCCCGTTTTTTGAACCCGAGCATGGAATAGACGGCCAGGGCCTGGTCAATCCCTTCCACCGCAATGCCCACATGATCCACGCATCCGTCCACGTCTACCCCCCGGGTCTGTAGGTTCCAAAGACCGCACGCAGCCTGTCCGATATCTCGCCCACCGTTGCGCCGGCCAACCCCGCCGCCACGACCGCTTCCGTAATCGACCCCGTGCCCAGCGCCCGCTGTGCGACATTGTCCAGCGCGGAATTCGTCTCGTCGGAATCTCGCCTGTTCCGGGCCCGCGCCAGCCCACCCTTCTGTACGTGTTCGGTTTCCTGTGGGGGCTGGAACGCGGAAACCTGCGGGTCCGGGTCCCCCTGATACCTGTTCACCCCCACCACCACGGTCTCGCCGGATTCGATCTTCTTCTGCGCATCATATGCGGAGTCTGCGATACAGGCCGCTGTGAAGCCGTTTCCGGCAGCCTGTATGGCCCCACCCTCCCCGTCGACCGATTTCAGAACGGCGATGGCTTCCTCCTCGAGGGCATCGGTCATTTTCTCAACCGCAAACGATCCGCCCATGGGATCAACAGTGTCGGGGATGCCGCTTTCATAGGCCAGGATCTGTTGGGTGCGGACGGCCAGTTGCGCGCCGTTATCCGACGGCAGGCCAAGCGCTTCATCGAAGGCGTTAACGTGCAGGGATTGGGCGCCCCCGAAAACGGCGGCCAGCGCCTGCAGCGTGGTCCGCGCACAGTTGTTCAACGGCTGCTGGGCCGTCAGGGTCGAGCCTGCGGTCTGGGCGTGAAATCTCAATCGGCGGCAGTGTGGATCTCCGACGCCCAGGCGTTCCGCGACAAGGCGGCTCCAGAGTCGCCTGGCCGCCCGGAATTTGGCTATTTCCTCCAGGAAATGGTTGTGGACGCCAAAAAAGAAGGAGAATTTCGGAAGGATTCGCTCCAGTTCGAGGCCGGCCTCACTGGCGGCATCGGCATACGACAGGGCGTGGGCGAGCGTGAAACCAAGCTCCTGGGCGGCGGTTGCGCCCGCTTCTCTCATGTGGTAGCCGCTGACGCTGATGGGATTCCACTTTGGCGCCTCCATGATACAATAACCCATCAGATCCACGACCATACGCATCGAGTCGGCAATGGGAAAGATATAGGTTCCACGTGAAACATATTCCTTGAGAATGTCGTTCTGAACCGTACCGGTGAGTACCGACGTAGGCAGCCCGCGTTTGTTTCCGAGACCTGCATAGAGCGCGAACAGGATGCACGCCGTCGCATTGATTGTCATGGATGTGCTGATACGGTCAAGCGGAATTCCATCAAAAAGGGCTTCCAGGTCCCCCAGGCCGTCCACCGCCACGCCCACCCTGCCGACTTCACCCTCTGCGTTCGGATGGTCCGAGTCGTAGCCCATCTGGGTTGGCAGGTCAAATGCCACGCTCAGCCCGGTCTGACCCCGGGCGAGCAGCTCGCGAAACCGGGTGTTTGTCTCCGTTGGAGTGGAAAAACCCGCGTACTGGCGGAGGGTCCAGAGGCGTCCGCGATACATCGAGGGGTAGGCGCCGCGGGTGAAGGGCGGTTCGCCCGCGCGGCCGATCCGTTCCGGATGGATACCTCCCTGCTTAACCCCGGCAGGTTGGTGGTCCTTGCCGGCGATGCCGTCCGCCGTCCGCCGGCTCTCGGCCGGACCGGCAAGCAACCCCGCCATCCGGTCAAAAAGGCGTCTGGCCTCTTTTGTGCGGGCGCGCTGCCTGTATGCATGTATCAGAAGGGCCCTGGGGTCCAGTTCAAGGACGGCCGCAAGGTCCAGGCAACGCTCATCCGAAGGAATTCGCTTTCCCTTCTCGATCTGTCCAATATAGGTGCCCCAGACACCGATCTTTTCGCCCAGACCCTGCTGGCTGAACCTGCCCCGGCGCGCCCTCTCGATCATGTCGCCTAAATTCATCTGCGAAACCTCCGTCGCGGGAAATGCGGGACTGAGAGTACGATTGCAAAACCGCGACTCAATCCACACACACTCGCATGTGTGGATTACGGACATAATTTATTGTTAATACAGGACGTTGTGAAATTCTATACCGTTTCTAAATGTGGGAGCGATCGGATCTCGATAACTGCAGGGACGACGAGATCTGACGTGATTCCAGAGGTTTTCGGGTCCGCCGTAAGGATCCCGGTTTCCGACCTCGAATCCGTCGTCAGCCGGAGACGACCGGATTTTCAAGCCTGCCGATCCCGTCGACTTCACAGACGACGGTGTCCCCCGCTTGCAGCCAGAGTTGCGGCGCCCTGGCCATGCCGACTCCCGATGGCGTTCCCGTGAAAATCAGGTCGCCGGGTTGGAGGGTGACAACGCGGGACAGGTAGGCGATGAGCTGGTCGATCTTGAAAATCAGCTGTTTCGTATTCGAGTCCTGTACGGTTTCGCCGTTCAGGATACAACGTATACCCAGATTGTGCGGATCGTCGACCTCGTCGGGCGTGACAATATCCGGTCCCAGCGGAGCGAACGTGTCGAAGGTCTTGCCCAGCAGCCATTGTCCGCCGGGTTTTTCGAGCTGGAAGTCCCGCGCGCTCACGTCGTGGCCCACGGTATAGCCCGCGACATGGTCCATCGCGTCGGATTCAGATATATCTTTTCCTGCCGTCCCGATGACAACCACCAGTTCGACCTCATAGTCGATAGACCGTGTCACCGACGGCAGGCGGATCGCATCGCCGGGACCGATAATCGTTGAAGAGAACTTGGAAAAGACCACCGGTTCGGGCGGAATGGGCATGTTGCTTTCGGCCGCGTGGTCTGCGTAGTTGAGGCCGATGCAGAGGATCTTTTCCGGATTCTGGATGGGCGCCGCGACACGGACGACATTGACGTCGATGCCTTCGCCCCGCTCTGCCGCTACTCGCGCCGCAGCCAGCGCAGCCGGCCCCGCCTTCAGCAGGCTTTCGAGATCCCGGGGAATGTCGGGATCGACGCGGCTCACGTCCACGATCGTATCTCCCGACCGGACGCCCACGCGTCGCGTTCCCTGGTGGTCAAAAGTGAGCAATCGCATAAGAAAGGCGACCTTTCCTTTTAGGGATGACGTTGTCCTGCCGAACAGGGCGCGAAGAATAACATGCCGGCCGTCTTCTGTCAAGGGATAAGGACGACTAAACGGGCGGCGGCATACCCCCGAACGGGAGCAACCCGTCCGGGGGTATGCGGTATCGGAACACGAGGTATTCCACATTGCTGAATAACTGTACAAAGTCAGATGTTTATTATTAAATATCTGTTTTTATTCATTTAATGAAGCCATCTTATAAGTTTCCCCCAAGTTATAATACCAGCCTGTGGAAAAAACGTGGATAAATCCGGCGGCTCCACCAACCCCCCGCAGCCGACGACGCAATCCTGTGTCCCGCGAATCCGATGCCCGCGACAACCATGACCGGATCGCGCACGAAACCACGGCGGTTGCGATCGTTTCGCGTGAGGCGCTCCGGGGCGGTGACGAAGGAAGATCAACCTGGAAAAACGACCGATTCCGGGGGCCTCCGGTCAGTGCCCACCCCCTGTCGACCCGCGGAAATCGGTCAAGCGGCGCCGCGTCCGGGACCGAAGATTTCCCTTGCTACCCCCCTGCGATTATTCTATATTTTGGAAAAAATTGCGGCAGTGTAGTGTCCGGAAATGCGATATCCCGGCCAATGGGGAATGCTGGCTCGTGATTGAGAAGGTTAAAGACGACGTCGCGGAACTGCTCGAACCCTCCACGCAGTTTCTTGTGAAGAAACGGTTCCGGCCGGATGTACTGACCCTGGTCGGGTTCATCCTGAACCTGGTTGCGGCGGTGCTTTTCGGATTCGATTACATGCGGTGGGCAGGCCTGATTGTGCTGCTTGCCGGCGTGTTCGATTTTCTGGATGGACAGGTGGCCCGCGTGGGCCAAAGCGAGACCACGTTCGGCGCGCTTCTGGACTCGACTGTCGACCGGTATTCAGAGATTTTCATCTGGTTTGGCGTGGCGGTCAGCTTCATCCGTTCGGACTCCCTGTGGACCACGTCCGCCGTGTTTTTTGCGCTGGCCGGCTCTTTGATGGTGAGCTATATCCGGGCACGCGTAGAGGGTCTGGGCGAAGAATGCAAGGTCGGTTTCATGCAACGGCCGGAACGGGTCATTGCAATCGGCGTGGGGGCGCTTGTGGGCCAAATCGGTCTTACGGTGGCGATCTGGGCGATTGCGTTTCTGGCCAACTATACCGCGCTGCACCGGGTATTGTATTTTCGAAAGCGGTCCCGGAGTTGACCGGATGGCCGACAGGATTCGCGTGAACTGAAAACGACTCAAAGGAATCACCCGGGAGAAGGCGCACGACGGTGCGCCGTTTTTGTACGGACCCGCCAGCGGAAATCCGGAAGAGAATCGGTTATGTGTTTTCTTCCGGATTTTTTATATTCCCGCTGACTGACCCCGCGAGGCGCAGGGGGTTCCTGGGACGAATTTCAGATCGACACGGTGATACCGCCGTTCCGCTTCCCGCGGAACGGATGTCCGGACAGGGATGGAGGCACGGGTTGCAGCAGCTGGACAACGCCGGTGTCGTTCTGCGTCGCACGACGAACGAACCTCGCTTTGTTTACGGATCTGGACGGAACGCTGTTGCAGAGCGATCGAAAGGCAAGCGCGCGAAGCCTTGAAATGCTGAAAACACTGGGGAGAAAGAACATCTGGAGGGCTGTGGTCACCGGTCGGTCCCTTATGTCGGCGCGGACCGTCTTGCCGGACACCTTCCCGATTGATTTTCTTATTTCCTCGTCGGGGGTCGGTGTTTTCGATTTCCGGGATCAGACGATGGTGGAATCGCATTCTCTTTCCTCCGAAGTCGTGCGCCGTGTTACCCACTATCTGATCGAAATGGGGTTCGACTTTATGGTTCACGCGCCGGTTCCGGAGAACCATACGTTCGAATACTGGGAACAGAACGAACACAATCCCGATTTTCTGCGCAGGCGCCAATACAACGCGGAATACTGCCGTCCGTTGAATCCAGGTTGTCCGAGGCATAACCGGGCTTCGCAATTCCTGGTGGTCTGTCCCAGCGAAGCGGATCCCTGGCGCACCCATGACGCGCTCTCGAACGCACTGACGGAACTTACGGTGATCCGGACCACGTCGCCCTCGGACCACCAGTCCACGTGGTTTGAGATTTTTCCGAGGCAGGTTTCCAAGGCCCGGTCCGCGGCCAGGCTGTGCGAGCGCCTGGGCGTGGACGCCGGACGGTCCGCGGCCGTCGGCAACGACTACAACGACTCGGATATGTTGCAATGGTGCGGGTTTCCATTTGTCGTGCAGAACGCCCCCGAACCCTTGAGAGAACGGTTTCCGGTGGTGCCAGACCACAACGCGGACGGGTTTTCGGAGGCGGTTCAACGGTGGCTTGACGACGTGGAGCCCGGTTAGAAGTCAATACCAATGCAATCCGCGGTTCATTGAGGGACGTCCATAAGCGAGGGAAATTCATGGGTGTAGAACTTACTGACGCCGACCTGGCCGCCGCGCTGCCGGATATGACATCCACGTTGCGCCTGACCGGTTTGATCGACGCCGCGACGATCTGTCGCGACCGGTGGGGCATTCCGCACATTAAGGCGGAGAACGAACACGACCTCTTCTTTGCGCAGGGTTTCGCCACGGCCCAGGACCGGCTCTGGCACATGGATTACGACCGGTACCGGGCGCTGGGGCGATGGGCGGAACTTGCCGGCCCGAACGGCGTGGCCCAGGACCGGCTGTTGCGAACCGCGGGGATGGGACGCACGGCCAGGCTGGACTACGAAGCGGCCGGTGCGGACGCGAGGGCGATGGTGGATGCCTATACCGCGGGCGTGAACGCGTTTATGGAAACGACGTCGGCGTACCCGGTCGAATACAAACTTCTGGAGCGGTCGCCCGAACCCTGGGAGAACTGGCACTGTATTGCCGTCTACAAGATGCGCAATACGCTGTTGGGGACATTCGAGCCAAAACTCTACCGTACGCGCCTTGCTCTCACAATTGGCCCCGAAAAGGCAGCGCGCATTGTCAAAGGGTATCCCGGAGGCCATCTGATCACCGTACCCCCGGGGGAGGTGTATACGGGACCCGGCGTAGACGGCCTGGAGGAACTCGGCAGGGCGCTCGAAGACGTGAACTGGCTCAAGGAGGCGGATGCCGGTTCCAATGCGTGGTCGATTTCAGGGGAACTGACCCAATCCGGGCTGCCGCTGATGGGTGGAGACTCCCACCGGGCCCTGGATACGCCCAGCGTCTACTATCAGGTCCATCTTTCCTGTCCGGAGTTTTCGATTATCGGCTCCTCGGTACCCGGGATGCCCGGAATCCTGCATTTCTGCCACAACGCGCACGTGGGCTGGGGGATGACCTACGGAAATGCCGACACGCAGGACCTTTTCGTGGAGCGATTCCGGGAAAGGGCCGGTCGGCGGGAGTATGCATTCAGGGAGACGTGGAAACAGGCCGACGTTCTGCAGGAAACGATCGCGGTCCGGAACGCCGAGCCGGTCGAGATCGAAGTGACCATTACGCATCACGGCCCCGTGATCGGGGGCAATCCCGAGTCGGGGTACGGAATTGCGATCAGCGATCCCGGTCTTATTCAGGGCTCACCCTGGCTGGATGCCGCCCGCGACGCGATGCGCGCGACGACGGTGCAGGAACTGCACGACGCATTTGAGAACTGGACCGATCGGGTGAACAACTACGCCGTCGTGGACGTCCACGGCAATTTCGGCTATCTGCACGAGGGAAAGATCCCCATTCGCACGGAGGCCAACGGATGGCGGGCCGTGCCGGGGTGGACCGGGGAATACGAGTGGCAGGGGTATATACCCCACGATGATCTGCCCAGGGCGATCCGTCCGCGGGCCGGGTACGCGGTGACGTGCAACCAGCGCGTGGCCGGACACGACTATCCGCACTACGTGGGACTGTACTTCAGTCCGGAGTATCGGGCAAGACGGCTTCAAAAGGACATTTTGGGCCTGAAACCGGGGGCGGCGACCGTGGACGATATGGCGCGTATGCACGCCGACAGGACTTCCATTCCCGCGCGGATTTTCATAGAGGCGCTCCTGAAGATACAGGCTCCTGACGCGGATTCGGAGCGGGCCCTGACGCTTCTGCGCGAGTGGGACTTTCGCATGGACCGAAACCTGGCGCAGCCGACCATTTATTCGCAGACCCGTTTGTACGCAACCCGGATACTGGCGGAGCATCTGCTCGGCGAAATGGCGGCCCCGGCGCTTGAGGGGGCTTCGGGAGCGGAAGCGCATATCCGTTTGATCGTCCTGGAGATGATCCTGGGTATCGAGCGCGGAGATGGGTCGATGTTGCCGGAGGGGCGCAGGTGGGGAGACCTGATGGCCGAGAGTCTCCAGCGCGCCGTCGCCGACCTCAAGGGGCGCCTGGGTGAAGAGATGCCGGAATGGCGGTGGGGTCGCGTCCACCACACTCGGCCGAGGCATCCGCTCTCGCTGGTTTTTCCGGAATGCGCGCGGCTTCTGGATCCGCCCTGCATGCCCACGCACGGGGACGGGGACGTGCCACTGGCCGGCGGGTATGACGTGAGCGATCCCTTTATTGCGACGGGGATGTCGGTGAACCGATATATCCACGATCCGTCGAACTGGAGCAATTCCCGGTGGATTGTGCCGCTGGGGGCCTCGGGGCATCCCGGAAGCGCTCACTATTCGGATCAGGCCCGACTCTGGGCCGACGTGGCGTATATACCCCAGCTGTGGGAATGGGAGACCATTGTTTCCGAGGCGGAAACACGGCAGGTACTGGAGCCGTAGGCCATGCCGAAAGGAGAGTCGTAATGGTACAGATTGTCAAACCGGATCAGCGGGACATGAAGCTGTACGATGCCCCCGGCGCCAGGGTACAGGTGTCCGACCCCATTCTGGGGAAGGATGACTGCCTCGCTGCAGGATTCACGGAATATCTCGAAACCAGCCGGCTGGAATGGACCTTCGAATACAACGAGGTCTTTTTCATGTTGAAGGGTGCGCTGGAAGTTCACGCGCAGGGTCAGGAGCCGGTACGTTTCGAAGTCGGGGATCTGGGCTATATCGAAAAGGGAACGTCAACCGTGATAACGGTCCCGGAGGGTGCGTTGCTGCTGCACGTTACGCAGCCGGCGTGGCGGGAATAAACGCGCGAGCGGAGTCGTTGCACTGTGGAAGGTTCAATCAAACCCAGGCGCGACGTGTTCGGAGAACATCCGAAGGGATTTGCAGACAAGATCGGGGTGCAGGTCTCCGATACGGGTCCACCCCATAAAGTTCTGCAATCCCGTATGTTTCCGGATCCAGCCGATTTTGTCGGCGACAAAGTCGGGATCGCCTACGATGGCATGTTCCGCGAGGATCTCGTCGAAGGTAATGTTCGAGAATTTCTGTTTCAGTTCCTGGTAGAATTCCATCTGTCCGGGAGGTGCGATTTCCGGCGGGGGCGCGATAACCTCCGCAAGCACGGTGCGGAAGTACCACATGAGTTGGTCGTGGCATTCCTCGCGGGCTTTCTCCGTGTTTTCGGCAACGTAGAGAAACCTCGCCAGGGGGAAGTCCAGCTTGCCTGACAACCCACACGCGTCCGCCGTCTTGTGGTACGCCTCGTAGAGCTCGAATACCTGGTCGTACGGATGCAGGAACGAGGTCAGGACGTTGTAGCCGTTTTTGATGACCCATTCGTACGTGGAAGGACTCACCGCCGCAACGTAAACCGGCGGGTGCGGCTGTTGTACGGGCTTCGGGATAACGTTGACTTTCCGGACCTTGTGATACTTTCCGTCGTATTCTACTGGGCCCGTCCAGGCTTTCAGGATAATCTCCAGTTCTTCCTGAAATCGTTCGCGGCTTTCCTCGAGATCAATTCCCCAGTTGTGAAATTCCTCAAGCTGGTAACCGCGCCCCACGCCGAAGAGAAGCCGCCCTTTGGACATGATATCCACGGTGGCGAAGTCTTCCGCGACAATGACCGGGTTGTGGAAAGGCAGCACGATGACCGCGGTGCCGATTTTTATGCGTTCGGTAATGGCCGAAGCGTATGCTGCCATGGTATGGATGGACGGGGTGATCGAATAGTAGTTGGCTCCCGGCGCCTTATGGTCGAAGTGGTGTTCCGCCAGCCAGATGGCGTCCCAGCCCGTTTCGTCCATGAGTTTGAACTGTTCGAATGCTTCGTGGTAAACCTGCGCGTGGTCTTTGCCGGGAGGGGTTTCCAGCAGATAGAATTGGCCGAATTGCATGTTTATTCTCCTGAGAATTTGGAACAGGGCGCCGGTTTCCGGCGATTAAGGTATAGATAGAAGCGATGATGTCAAGCGCTTTTACGGGTCGGTATCGGGGGATGGGCCGCCACTGGCAGGGGCTCCGATGGCCCGGCGCGTGCCCCGTATGGCGGTGTTTCCACGATATACCATGGGGGAGTTGCAGATGACGCCCATTCGGATTGGACGCGGCACACTGTTCCTTGTCGGCATGTTGTTGGCAGGCTGTGCTTCGCAGCGGAACGAGACGGAGACGATCTCCTATTCGCGGGAGACGGCCAGGCTGGTCAGCCACGCGACCTCGGATCTCATCCGCTCGGAAGACGACATTCGCGTACGGTTCGTGTCGCCCGTCGTGTCCGGAAACCGGGTCGGCCAGAGCCCGGAGAACGCGGTGTTCACGTTCGTTCCGCGCATCGACGGCGCCGCCCGCTGGGCGGATCGGCGCACCCTTCTCTTTCAGCCCGAGACGCCGCTCCCCTTCCGGCAGCACTACCGGGGCGCCCTGGATCTCGCCGCCCTGTTCCCTGAGCGAAAAAACCTGCAACCCCTTGAGTTTGCATTTGAGGTGGCCGGCCGGGAGATTGTTTCGTTGAACGCGGATTTCGAGTTGATCGAGAAAGAAGATCCGCGCCTGGTGGTTTACAAAGGGCGGGTCATGTTCAGCGAGAAGACGCCGCTCGAACAGGTGCGGCAAGCGGCCCGGCTGTCTCTGTCTCTGAGCCGGGAGCGGCCTTCCCTCGCCTGGAAAGTGGACGTCGAGGGCAAGGCCTTTTCGTTCGTTTCGGAACCGATCGAGCGGCGCGATAGAATAAGAAGCCTCGTTTTCACGCTCAATAAAGATGCGCTGGCGATATCGCGTGACTTCAGGGAGAGGAGGATTCTGGCTGCCATAACGGAAATGAATATTGTCAAGGTCAAAGGCCACGGGGAAGGGCGGCAGCCCGGGCTTACGGTCGAATTGTCGGACGACCTGGACCCCCGCCAGGACATCCGCGGGTTGCTGGCCGTAGATCCTCTGATGGATATCCGGATCAGGACGCTGGGCAGGAAAATCCACGTAAGTGGCGAGTTCGAACACGGCCGGTACTACACCCTGACCGCCTTTCCCGGCATTCGCAGCCGATGGGGTGTGGCAACCGCCTCCGAACGTACCGAGACGGTCCAGATACCCGACCTCAAACCCCAGGTTCGCTTCTCCGAAGACGGGATGATCCTGCCAACGGCCAACCGCCAGCGGGTCCGGTTCCGGACGGTGAACGTGAGCCGTGTGAAGCTCCGGGTCCAACAGGTTTTCGACTCGAACCTGGGCCAGTTCCTTCAGAGTCAGAGTTTGAAGAGCGCCGGCGACCGCCGGCGGGATTTCCACTCCTGGCAGGTCGACCGCGTGGGCGTGGGGCTGGTGGATACGGTCCTGGAGATCGGCCAGGTCCGCAACCGGTGGCTGCAGCACGAACTGGATCTGAACGCGCTGCTCGATCCGTCCGAAAAAGGGCCGCTGCTGCTCAGTCTCAGCTTTAAACATATTGACATGCTGTACGGCGCGCCCGGTGAGGCCGAGGAAGCCCGGAAGCAATGGCGGTGGAACCGGCGGTTGCGGGGTTACGGCAGTCATCCCTTTTCACCGGGATACGTCCGCACGCGCGGCAGGGCATTCAAGCCGGTTATCGTAAGCGATATCGGCCTGACGTACAAAAAGGCGCACCGCCGGCACATCGTTTACGCACGAGATATCAACGACGCGGCGCCCATGCCCGGCGTGGCGGTCACGCTGCGTACCTTCCAGAACCAGGTGGCCGGCCGGGGCCTGACCGACAGAAACGGCACGGCCACGTTCCCGGGCGGAGAGCGGGACATATTCTATGTTGAAGCGGAAAAAGACGGCCGGAAAAGCGTCATAAAGTGCAACGAAATGGCCTGGAACCTGTCCACCTTTGATACCGGGGGCGCCTCTGCGCCGCCGGACGGCGTCAGGGCGTTCATTTATGCCGAGCGCGGCGTGTATCGACCCGGCGACGAGATCCATCTTTCACTGATCGCGCGCAACTCGGAGGAGACCTTTCCCGAAAACCACCCGGTGACGCTAAAGCTCTATAACCCGAGAAATCAGCTTGTGCTCGAGCGGACGGCCCGAACGGGCAAGGACGGCTTCTACGTATTCAGCTTCAAGACCGAGCCCGACGATCCCACGGGAAACTGGCGGGCGCGGCTGGAGGTGGGAAGCCGGACGTTCGACCATACGGTGAAAGTCGAGACGGTGGCCCCCTATCGGTTGAAGGTCCGGATCGAGCCCGAAAAGAAGGAACTGACGCCTGAGGACGATGAACTTCGACTGGAGCTCGTGAGTACCTATCTGTTCGGCAATCCGGCGGCCGGGCTGGATGCCGAAGTTGCGGTTGAATTCCGGCACAGGGCCCGGCAGTTTGCCGACTACGCGGGTTTCAGCTTCACCAACGAAGCCGCACGGTACACGCCGATTCGCACCAGCATCTTCAAGGATAAACTCGACTTGGAAGGCCGCGCGCAGGTGCGCTGGCCGCTGCCGGCCCCGGGCCGGGCACCATCGGCCATTCGTGTCCGAATCGATGCCACGGTGTTGGAGAAAGGCGGCCGCCCCAACCGCAGCAGCGAAACACTCGCCTTCGATCCATACGACCGGTACGTCGGTGTGCGAAAACCGCAGTTCGACTACGGATATACCCGGCTGGGATCCGCGCTGGAGATTCCGGTTGTACTGGTAACGGCTCAGGGGCAGGCAGCGGCGGGTCTGCCGCTTGAATATCGCATTTACAGAAGCACGGTGCACTGGTGGTGGGAGTACGAGTCCCGGGACCAGTTTCGCCTTCGGTTCAAAACGGATCAGTACACGGAACGGATCGAAAGCGGTTCGCTATTTTCGCAATCAGCGCCCGTACCGCTGGTGTTTACGCCTCAGCAACGTGGCGAGTACCTGATCGAGGTGCAGGATGCGGGTGGCCATACCGCCGCGTTCTTCATGCGCGCCTATCCCTGGGGCGAATCGCAGGCCGATCCGAAATCCGCAGGCATGCTGGCGCTCAAGACCGACAGGAAGTCCTACGCCCCCGGCGATTCCGCCCTGGTGACGTTTCCCGCGCCGCGACAGGGCGCGATTCTGGTCTCGGTGGAACAGGACAGTCGCATTCTGCAGACCCGATGGTACGAACCGGACGGTCACCCCGACGAGTTCCAGGTTCCGGTATCCATCACACGGGAAATGGCGCCCACGGCATACGTTGGCGTCTCGGTCCTCCAGCCGTACAGCCAGACGTTGAACGATCGACCGATTCGCCTGTACGGCGTCGTTCCGCTCAATGTAAGCGATCCCCATACCCGCCAGGAAATCTCCATTCGCATGCCGGGCGAACTCAGGCCCGAGTCCCCGTTTCAGATTCAGGTGGAAACGGGCGACGGGCAGCCGGCTCAGTTCACGCTTGCGGTAGTGGACGAGGGGTTGCTGGCGCTCACGGGGTTTTCCACGCCGGACGCCTGGCAGTCGTTTTACAGGAAGCGTCGGCTGGGGGTGGTTACGCACGACGTTTATTCCCACGTCATCGGCGCCAATAAAGGGGACGTCTTCAGGACCTTTTCCGTGGGAGGCGGATACGCGGAAGCCTACAGGGCTTCCCATCTGGACCCGGAAGGAAGAAAGCGGTTCAAGGCCGTATCGCTGTTCAAGGGTCCCATCGAAACCGACGCGCAGGGACGGGCCACCATTGACTTCGATATGCCGGACTACGTGGGTTCGGTAAGGGTGATGGCCGTTTCCGCCAGCAGAGCGCGATACGGCCGGGCAGAGACATCCGTTCCGGTGAAGACCGATCTGATGGTGATGCCCACGCTGCCGCGCGTACTTGGGCCGGGGGATCGCATTATAGTCCCCGTGACTGTTTTCGCGATGGTCGACAATATCGGACCGACCATTGTTTCGATACGGACCGAGGGCCCGGTATCGGTCGTCGGTCCGGCCCGCCAGGAACTGGAATTCGAAAAAACGGGGGAGCGGGATCTGTCGTTTACGCTTCAGGCGGCAGCGGCGGTGGGGCAGGCCCGGGTGGTTGTCACGGCAGAAGCATCGGACATTGCCGCAGACCATGAGACCGACCTGAAGGTCCGTCCATCGTCAGCCAGGATCTACGCGGCACAGGAGCAGGACATCCGGCCCGGCGAGAGGGTCCGATTCACGGTCCCGGACAGAGGACTGCCCGGTACCAATCGCGCACGCGTGGCCGTGCGCCGGCGGCCCGACCTGGGGATGACCCATCGGTTGCTGGGGTTGGTTCGCTATCCGTACGGCTGTATCGAGCAGACGGTTTCGGCCGCGTTTCCACAGCTTTATCTGGGGACTTTTCTGGAAGGCGTGAAGTATGCCGGAGACGCAACGGGCGACATCGACGTGTACATCAATTCGGCGATCCGCAAGCTGAGGAAATTCAAGCTTGTCTCCGGCGGGTTCACTTACTGGCCCGGCGGATCGTCGGTTTCTCCCTGGGGTTCCCTGTACACGGGGCATTTCATGATTGAAGCCGGCAAGCTGGGATACCATGTGCCGCAGGACCTGATGGCCAACTGGTTGCGTTACGAAAAATCGCGTGCGCTTACCACCAAAGACAACCTGATGGAACGGGTTTATCGGGTCTATCTCCTGGCGCTTGCCGGCGAATACCAGATCGGCCCGATGAATTTGCTGAAGGAGACCGGCATCAAAGACATGAACGACACCCAGAAGTGGATGCTGGCCGCGGCCTATCATCTTGCCGGCGTGGAGCGGACCGCCGCGCAGATCCTCATCCCCGCGGGCAAGCGGGTGAAGCGTTACAACGAATCGGGGGGCACGTACGGCTCGGGCCTGCGGGATCTGTCGATCATTCTGAATACGCTCGTGCTGTTCGAACGCTGGTCGGAGGCCGACGAGATCGCCAAAGAATTGGGCGCGGCGCTTGCGTCTCAGAATTGGTACAGCACCCACACCACCGGGTTTATGCTTCTGGCCCTGGGCAAATATCTCCGGTCTCTCGACAACGAGGACGGCGGCCCTTCGGTGCTTGCTGGCACGATCAGCCTTCCTGACGGACGGGCGGTGCGGTTCGAGACGAATCGGTCTGCCCACCACGTTGAGATCGAAGAGGGTTTCGGCAAGGAAGTAGAGGTATTTCTGGATTCGACCTCTACCATCAAGAGGGCGTTCGCGACCCTGGACTGGGACGGAGTTCCACTTACCGACGACGTGGGAGATACGTCCGGCAAGCTGAAGCTGGAAGTGGCCTGGCTCAATGACGAAGGTATGCCGGTCGATCCCTCGGAACTGTCGCAGGGTGAGGTTTTCTGGGGCCATTTTCGCGTGCGCAATCTGACGGTCGCGCGCAACGTCGAAGAGGTTGCACTGGTTCAGGTCCTGCCCGCCGGATGGGAAATCGACAATCCGCGGCTGTCCGACCGGACGGCGCCGAAATGGACAAAGCGCCTGAATCTGAACCGCGAGGAATACATGGACGCACGCGACGATCGGGTGATGTGGTTTTTCGATTTCGTGAATCGCAGGCACCTGGATTTCGTGGTCCGTTTGAACGCCGTTACGGCAGGGTCATTCAGGCTGCCCGCAACGGTTGCGGAAGCGATGTACAATCGAGCCTATCGGTCGACGGCAGCCGGAAGACGGGTTGTGGTCAAACAGCGATAGAACGGCTCCGGGTTGTCGAAATCGCGGGAAGCGGTAAAGACAGCGATCAGCTATAAGCCGTCAGTTGTCAGCTAAAAACGAAAAGCAAAAGGCAGATTGCCATACGGCTTGGCGATGTCAATTCACGGATACTTTGTGTTTGTAGGTGCGGTTCGGGGAACGATGTTCTTTTGCAGGAGCTGATAATATGTTTTGGCGGCGGCGGCGCATGGCGGCCAGGGGAAGAAGGCGCACCGGGTCCCTTCTTGCAGGTGGAAGACGCGTGAGGATGGGGATCTGTCTTACGTTTCTTCTCTTCCCCGCGGCGCTCTACGTTTCGATTCCCGTGCCGGATCCGCTGTTCGATCCTGACTACAGTACGGTTGTGCTGGATGAACAGGGTCGGATCCTGCGGATATTCCTGAATGGGGATGAGCAGTGGTGTTTCCCCCACCAGGCGAACGCCGATGTTCCGCACGCCCTGGAGCAGGCGGTTCTCAGTTTCGAGGACCGTCACTTTTACAGGCATCCCGGCGTGGATCCACTGGCGCTGCTTCGGGCCGTCTATCAGAATATCCGTGCGGGAGAGGTCGTCAGCGGCGCGAGCACGCTGACGATGCAGGTTGCCCGCATGACGTCGCCCAAGAGGAGGACCTATATCAACAAGGCCCTGGAGATGCTCCAGGCATTGAAGATCGAGCTGCATTATGACAAGAAACAGATCCTGAATCTCTATCTGGACCACGCGCCCTATGGCGGCAATGTTGTGGGCTACCGCGCGGCTGCGCATCGGTATTTCGGCAAGTCGCCCGTACGGCTGACCTGGGGAGAGGCCGCCACATTGGCGGTTCTTCCGAATGCGCCGGGGCTGATATCGCCTCTTGCCGACCCGGAAAAACTGCGGCTCAGGCGCGACCGGCTTCTGAGCCGGCTGCTGAACGAAGGGATGATAGACGCCGAGACCTTTGGTTTGGCGAGGATGGAGGCGGTGCCGGACGGCACCAGGCCGTTGCCAATGGATGCGCCGCATCTGGCGCGACGGCTTGAGTCCCTGCACCGGAATACGTACATACGTACCACCCTTCAACGAGCGATTCAGAGACAAAGCGAGGAAATCGTTAATCGACACGCCGCCTTTATGCGGCGTCTGGGCGTCCGAAACGGCGCGGCCCTGGTAGCTGAGACCCGTACGGGGAAGGTACGCGCATACGTTGGATCCCAGGAATTCTTCGACGCCCGGAACCAGGGCCAGGTGGACGGCGTTGTGGCCGCAAGGTCCTCCGGATCTTTGCTCAAGCCGTTTCTATTCGCCCTGGGCATCGACGAAGGCATTTTGCTGCCCCAGACGCGAATCCGGGATCTTCCCACCCCCTACGGCGCCTTTTCCCCCGGGAACGCGGATGGAACCTTTGGAGGGTTGGTGGCGGCCAAGGAGGCGCTGGTTCGTTCGCTCAATGTGCCCGCGGTCCGGTTACTGGATGCGTACGGGATGGATCCGTTTTACAGGTTTTTGAAATCCGCCGGGCTGACGACGCTTTTTCGCTCCCCTGGCGATTACGGTCTGCCGATGATTCTCGGTGGCGTCGAGGTCAGCCTGTGGGATATGGCGTTGTGCTACCGCGCGTTGGCCAACGGAGGCCGGTTCAGTCCACTCAAGGTCCTGACAAGGACACACCACGCGGAGGGTCCCGCGCTCATCAGTCCCGGCGCCTGTTATCTGACGCTGAACATGCTTCGAGATCTCAAGCGGCCGGGCGTGGAATACTACTGGGAGCAGTACCAGAACCAGTGGCCGATCGCCTGGAAAACCGGAACCAGCTACGGGAAGCGGGACGCCTGGGCGATCGGCGTGAGCCCTGAGTGGACGGTGGCCGTCTGGATAGGCAATTTTGGCGGCCGCGGCAATGCGAACCTTACGGGCGCAAGCGCGGCCGCGCCCCTTCTGTTCGATTTGTTCAACATGCTGCCAAAGCAGCGCGAACACGCGTGGATCGAGGCGCCGGTTGCCGACCTGAGCCCGGTTCAACTTTGCGCGGATACGGGATTCCGAGCGGGCCCGCACTGCGAGCGCCCGGTTTCCGTCGATGCGCCGTTACATATGAAACCCCTTCGGATCTGTCCCTATCACCGGACGTTTCAGGTGGCGCTGGACGGGGGCCATCGCGTGTGTTCGCTCTGCTGGGAGCCGAAGGACCACCGTCCGGTCCGCCAGCTTGTCTTTCCGGCAGACGTCGTGCAATATCTGCGTAAACGGGGCCATGTTCCGGGCATGGTTCCGCCGCACAAACCGGATTGCCCGGCTCGGACCGAGCCCGATCCGCTGAAGATCACCTACCCGCAACAGAACGCCAGGCTGTGGTTGCCCAGGGACTTCGGCGGCGCGTGGCAGAAGATTGCGATGCGGGTGGCTCACAGGGAGAGAAATCGTATCCTTTATTGGTACCTGGATGACCGGTACCTGGGAAGCAGCCGTGGCCGGCATGTCAAAGCCGCGGAGCTCTCAAGGGGATGGCACACGCTGGATGTTGTGGACGAGATTGGCAACCGGGATCAGAAGCGCTTTTTCGTCGACCTGAAACGTGAGAAGCTGTTTTAGAATCCCCAGCGGTCTTCGCGCGGCTGACGTTGCGGCATTTCAGGGTAACCTCCCGGCAACCCTGCTTCCCCGTAACGCGTGGCGTCGCGACACAGGACTTGAAAACCCGGTGCTTCTTTGCTATCTTGAGAAGCCGCAAGACGGGAAAGGTTAGACGTGAGAGGCAGAGGCGGCCCCTCTTGACCTAATCTGCAGGCTCTCGCCCGGGGGTTAGCGGGAGGGGCCAATTTCAGATCGCTGATCGCCGGTTTTAAATTATGGATATCCAAAGAGATTCTCCGGCCGAACCCGATACCCCAACCGGCGAAACGGTCGATATCTCCATCGTCATCCCGCTCCTGAACGAAGCGGACAGCCTTCGTCCCCTGATGGAGCAGGTCCGGGAGACTATGGCGTCTGCCGGGTGCCGTTTCGAAGCCATCTTCATAGACGATGGCAGCACAGATGGCTCCATGCAGGTTCTGGAGGAACTCCACGACGCCCACGAGGAAGTCAAAGTCATTCAGTTCCGCCGTAACTTCGGTAAAGCCGCGGCGTACGCCGCGGGATTTGACTTGGCGGCGGGCCGGATGATTATCACCATGGATGCCGACCTTCAGGACGATCCGGCGGAAATCCCCCGCCTGATCGAAAAAATTGACAGCGGCCTCGACCTGGTGTCCGGATGGAAGAAGAAGCGCTTCGATCCCCTGAGTAAAACCATCCCGTCCAAATTCTTCAACTGGGTCACCGGCCGGCTTTCGGGCATTCCGATCCACGATTTCAACTGCGGCCTCAAAGCCTTCCGCCGTGAAGTGGTGGGCGACATCAAGATATACGGCGAACTCCACCGGTACATTCCCGTTCTCGCCCACCTGGAAGGCTACCGCATCGACGAAATCGTCGTACAGCACCGCCCCCGCCGCTTCGGCGTGACCAAGTACGGATGGACGCGTCTGCTGAAGGGTTTCCTCGATCTGTTTACCGTCATGTACCTGGGACGGTACATCGGACGTCCGTTGCACCTGTTCGGCACCATCGGAATCGTCCTGAGCGCAACGGGCGTCGCCGTAAACGGCTTTATTGCCGTGCTGTGGTTCCGCACGGGAACCATTCAGAACCGCCATCCACTTCTCTTCCTGGGAATCCTGCTGTCCGTGCTGGGCGTTCAGTTCGTGTGCACCGGCCTGCTGGCGGATATGATCACGCGGCAGACACTTCCCCACGAGAAATTCAACGTCCGAAAGATCCTGTCATAGCGGCTACGTTCACGCCCGGAAAGACGAGGGCGGGATTCGGGGAGATAATAAAAAACGACAGACCATGATTCATGCCCTGTCGCGAAAGATATGCCGGCGACGTTAAGGAAATCGGAATCCCAAAAGGGCCGATTTCCCCGCTGCGCGGATCCGACTGGTCTCGCTGCTCCAGCGCCATGTTGAATGAGCGGAACAGCAGGTCCGGTAGTTTACAACGGGTCAACGGCGCCTGACCCTTAGCTCAAAAGGCCACCGGCATCCCGTGGACTTGCGGGCGACCCATCACGGCCTGATCGTGCCGGAGTACCGCACGACGTACCTGTTCCGATCGCTTCTCGTTGCCTCGGATCGCATAATATAGCGCCAGAAAAGCCAGGCGGTCGCGCGGATTCAGTGCTGTTTTGAGAACCATTTCGGGCCTCGTACGTAAAGGGGTGACAGAACGACAACGTTAACGATGAACACCCACGATAAATAGCGAATATCGTGCCAGAATTTCAGAATGGGCAAGTTGTTTTCTGTTTTTTAAGCGTTTATGGGCTTTTTCAGGGCACGTGCCACAGGCAAGAAGCGGTCGAATGCGGGACAAAGTGTTCAATTACGCCACACAGTGTGAAAAATCTGGTGAAATCCACCCGTGCACTGAAAACAGCTATCAACTGTCAGCGGTCAGCTTGAACCGGTTGGCAATTTGGCATAGCGATATCAATCACGATGTGCGCGCAGTGACGAGGGCAACCACAAGGGTTGCCCCTACAAATGCAACGACGGCGCAAAATGGTCTAATGAATCGGCGGATATGTGGTGAAACATGACCCTCCACTCCGCCGTCACGATCTTACTGGACTTTCCTTGATGCGGTATTGGAGGCGGAAGGCGGTATCCATATGCTGGATCTGAACCGGATTCGGAAGGATCCCGGGGGCATCAGGCAGGCGCTGCTGAAACGCATGGACGCGGTGGATTTTGCGGATTTGCTCCAGTGGGATCAGAACCGGCGAGCCCTCATCGCCAGAACAGGGGGCCTGCGGGAACGACGAAACAAGGTTTCCGCGCAAATTCCCCAGATGAAGAAAGCGGGCCGGGACACGTCCGAAATCCAGAATGAAATGAAGACGGTTTCAGGGAACATCAGAACCCTTGAGACGGAACTGTCGGAATTTGAACACCGTATCCGGAGCTTTCTCGAGGAACTGCCCAATATTCCGGCGGATGACGTACCTCCGGGAGGGAAGGAAAACAACGAGGTCGTTCGGGCCTGGGGGGAAAAGCCGGAGCGGTGCGAAGGGGCCAAAGACCACGTCGACCTCGTTACCTCGTTGGGGCTGGTCGACTACGAGCGCGGCGTCAAAATGGGCGGCGCGGGCTTCTGGTTGTACAGGGGTGCGGGCGCCCGCCTGGAGTGGGCGCTCCTGAATTACTTTGTCGAAACGCACCTCAGCGACGGCTACGAATTCGTGCTGCCGCCTCACCTGCTCACCTATGAATGCGGTTACACGGCGGGCCAGTTTCCCAAATTCGCTGACGACGTGTTTCATCTGAAGTGGGAAAGCGAAAAGGAGTCCCGGTTCCTGTTGCCAACGTCGGAGACCGCATTGATCAACTTTCATCGGGACGAAATCCTTCGCGAAGCGGAACTGCCCCGGAAATACTTTTCATATACGCCCTGCTACCGCAGAGAGGCCGGCAGTTATCGCGCCCAGGAACGCGGCATGATTCGAGGGCACCAGTTCAACAAGGTTGAAATCTTTCAGTTCACGCGTCCCGAAGACTCCGACCGGGCACTGGAAGAACTGATCGCAAAGGCCGAAGGCCTGGTTCAGGGTCTGGAGTTGCACCATCGCGTTTCCAAACTGGCGGCGCAGGATGCCAGCGCGGCCATGGCCAAGACGTACGACATCGAGATCTGGATTCCGAGCATGGGGGAATACAAGGAAGTCAGTTCGGCATCCCACGCGAGCGATTACCAGGCCCGGCGCGGCCATATCCGGTTCAAACGCGCCGAAACCGGCCGGAATGAATTCGTGCATACGCTCAATGCCTCGGGCCTGGCGACCAGCCGTCTGATTCCCGCTATTGTCGAGCAGAGCCAGCGACCCGACGGCTCTGCTATCGTTCCGAAAGTACTCCGCCCGTATATGGGCGGCCAGGAAATCCTGGAGCCCGTGGCCTGAATCGCGAGCCCACCCGGGTATTTCCGTGGAATTCGGCCACATCGTCACGGAGGACTCCGTCGACAGCCGTTGAGAGACCGAACACAAGAAAGGGGGCGGAATTTTCTCGCCCCCTTTTCCTATGCTTCAGAGCGGCTCGGCGCCCGTCGAGTCTTACAAACCCAGAATCCGGTGTGCGGTTTCCACTGCCTGCCTGACGCAATCGGGCACAGAGGAACCCCGATAGGCGCTTCCGGTCAGGTACAGTCCCGGCTGATCAACGGCAAACGATTCCATCTTCGCGACCCGGTCCAGGTGTCCCACGTCGAACTGGGGCCTGCCCTTCCGCCAGCGGTGAATCCGGGAGAACAACGGCTCGGCGGTCAAACCCATCACGTGGGCAAGATCTTCCCTCACGGCATGCACAAGCATCTCGTCGGGCATCTCAAGCACGTCTTCCCGCGCGTCTCCGCCGACGAATCCCCTGATCAACACCCCGTCATGCGGCGCCCGGTGGCCAAGCTTGGATGATACCCAGGTGCACCCCGTTATCCGGCGGCCCTCCGATTTGGGAACCAGGAATCCGAACCCATCCAGGTTATGTTGCGCAAGAACATCGGCCTTTCGGTAAGCCAGCGCCACCGTACCGGAAGACACGTAACGGATCCGCCGGAGTTCGGCCGACAGCGGGGTCGCGATACCGTCCAGCAGGTCGGCCACTGCAAATGCGGGTGCGGCCAGTACAACGACGTCGGTTTTCAGCACGTCCCCACCCAGCGAAACCTCGAATCCACGCTCGAGCCTCGCCAGACCCGTTACCGGACAGTTCGTGCGCAGGTCGCCACGCAGTCTTTTCACGATCTTCTCGACCAGTTCTCCGAGCCCTCCGATCAGGGTCTGGAACATCGGCGGCGCATGCCCGGCATCACCTGAAGCCGTACGGTGTTTCCGGGCGGCACGCACCGCTTTAATCAGGCTGCCGTATTTGCGTTCCATGTCCGCAAACTGCGGAAAGGTGGCCAGCAGGCTCAACCGCTCCGGGTCGGCTCCGTGGATGCCCGCCAGCAACGGCCCCCCTATCTTCTCCAGGGCCTCCTTTCCCATGCGCCGTCGGACAAACGACGCCAGACTTTCATCGTCCGTCGACGTCCGGGGTGGCACAAACCGGTCCAGCCCCATTCGCAGCTTGCCACGAATCGAGAAAAGCCGGGACCGGGCAATGGGCATGAACCGTGCCGGTACCAGTGTGAAGTCTTCGGGAAACGGAACCAATTCACGCCCCTGTGCCAGGAAGGTCTTCCGCCGTTCCTCGTTCGGTGCAATCAGACGATCCTCGAGCCCCAGGTCCAGGCAGAGCCCGATGCCCCACGGTTTTCGCGTCAAAAGCAAATCGGGCCCGCCTTCGATGGTGAACCCGTCGATTCGCTCGGTCAGGATTTCCCCGCCCCATCGCCCCGTGGCCTCCGCCAGCGTATAACCCACCTCCATCCCGTGCGCTTCTGCCTTCTCCTGCAGATAGTAGGCGGTTGCCAGCCCGGCAATTCCCCCGCCAATTATGGTCACATGCATAAAAGCACCTCAACGAGGTGTCGGGAGCCGGTGCGCAGATTGGAAGCATTGGGCTTCGGTGGCGGAGGGGTTCCGGTTCAGCTTCTCTTCGACCGCTTTGGCCACCGCCTCGATAAACGTGGGGTCGCTGTTCATGGACGCGATGCGCTTCAGGTTCACCCGCCGCGACCTCGCGATTTCCTGAAGTCCGATATCGATATCGTAGAGGATCTCCACGTGGTCGCAAACAAACCCGATGGGCGCCACTAGCACGTGGCGGTATCCTTCATCGGCCAGACCCGGGATCACGTCCTCGATTTGAGGACCCAGCCAGGGCTCTCCCGTGTGAGCGGCACTCTGATAGGAAAACATCCAGTCCACTCCGCCAAGGCGTTCCGCCACGGTTCTCGCGTTGTCCTTCAGCTCGTCGTCGTAGGGATCGCCCATCTTCAACAGGCGCTCCGGGAGGCTATGCGCCGTAAAAACGATTTTTACGTCTTCTCGATCAGCGCTCGAGAACGCCGCCAGCGCGGCGCGAACGTGGGCTTCCTGCGCGTCCAGGAGCCCGGTTTGCCGCCACCAGGAATCCACGAACGAAAACTGAATCCGGCTTCCTGCCGATTCCTGTGCGCGGTTCACGGCCTCCCAGTACTTCCCAATGCTCAGACGGGAGTAGTGGGGGGCCATGACAATGGCCACGGCCTCCTCCACGCCCTCCTCGAACATCCGACGTACCGTATCTTTAATCCACGGCGACCAGTGCCGCATTCCAACGTAAACGCGCACATTATGCCCGCAGGCCCTCAGGGTCCGTTCCGCACATTCAGCCTGGTCAAAGGTGTTTTCGTTGAGCGGAGACCTGCCGCCGATCTGCGCGTACCTGCTTTTGAATTCCGCCACGAATTCCCGGGACATCGGCCGCCCACCGCGGATATCGTTCAGGTACGCTTCCATGTCGTCCAGCGAATCCGGACTGCCGTATGCAAGCATCAACACCGCTTTTTTTTTCATTTGCACCTATCCGTAGGCGTGTACGAAATCGACCAGCGCGGCCACGTGCGGGACCGGCGTGTGTTGCAGGATGCCGTGGCCGAGATTGAAGATATGTCCCGGCCGTCCCCGGACACGATCCAGGATCCGGGCGGCCTGCCTTTGGATTACCGGCACCGGCGCGAACAGCACCGTCGGATCCAGATTCCCCTGCACCGCCACCTCCGCACCCAACCGATCCCATGCCTCGTCCAGTTCGATCCGCCAGTCCACCCCGATCACGTCACCGCCCGCCCGCTTCAAAAGCGGCAGAATACCGGATGTGCCCGTACCGAAATGGATCACGGGTACGTCGTGCTTCGCCCTGACCGTCTCAATCGCCCGCCGGGTATGCGGCAGCACGTATGCTTCGTAATCCGCAGGGCTTAACGCGCCCGCCCAACTGTCGAACAGCTGCAGCGCCTGCGCCCCGGCCGCCGCCTGGGCCTGAAGATAGTCCCCTACGGCCACGGACATTTTTTCCATCAGGCGCCGCCAGGTCTCCGGCTGTTCGTGCATAAGGCCCTTGGCAAGCCGGTAGTCGCGTGAAGCGCCGCCTTCCACCGCATAACAGACCAACGTAAACGGCGCCCCGGAAAACCCGATCAGCGGGACCCTGCCGTCCAGCGCCCGCCGGACCTGGCGGATGGCCGCCGTGGCGAAGCCCATGGCTTCCGCCGCCGGGCGAATGGTCAGGGCTTCCACGTCCGCGGGCGTCCGGACCGGGTTGTGAATCACGGGCCCCTCGCCCCCCACGTACTCCAGTTCCAGGCCCATTGGCTCCAGGAGCGGGAGAATATCCTGAAAAATAATCGCCGCGTCCACGTCGAACGCATCGACGGGCTGCAACGTGATCCCGGTGGCGATATCCGGCGTCTTCACCATCTCCAGAAAGGCGTATTTTTCCTTCAGCTTCCGGTATTCCGGCATGTACCGGCCCGCCTGGCGCATCAGCCAGACCGGCGTGGCGTCCACTGCCTCGCGGCGGCATGCTTTCAAGAAACGATCGGCTCGGGACATTTGGGCCTTCAATTCAAACAGGGCAGGGGCACATGGTGCTGTGCCGCTGCCCGCTCATAGCTGAATGGTGACTGCCACCGGGGGGTTGGCGGGGTGGTCCTCTCGTGTCTCGCGCAGAAATGGGAACTTCAGCTTTCAAGCGCATCCTCAGCCCGCCGCTGATCGCTGCTCCCAATCTAAACAAAGCAGGGGCACGACGTTCTGTGCCCCTGCCGAATTGCGAAACCATTGCGCCGCTACACGTCAAGTTCGTTGAAATGCGCAACCACCCTGCTGATCAGACCGTATTCCACCGCTTCCGGTGCGGACATCCAGTAGTCCCGATCCGTATCTTCAACCACTTTTTCCAATGGCTGCCCGGTCTCCCGGGCATACAATTCGTTGATCCGCTCGCGAAGTTTGAGAATCTGTTCCGCCGTGCGTTTTACGTCTTCCGCAACACCTATATACCGCATTGAAGGCTGATGGATCATGATTCGTGCGTTCGGCAGCGCGAATCGGCCCTCTTTTTCCGCGGCCAGCATGATCACCGTTGCCGCGCTGGCGGACAACCCCACACTGACGATTTTCACCGGCGGACGAATGAAGCGAATCATGTCGTAAATTGCGAATCCGTCGTCTGCGCTGCCACCCGGCGAGTTGATCAAAATCGTGATGGGTTTTTCCGGATCGTCGCTGTCCATCAGCAACAACTGGGCAATTACCCGCGTTGTCAGTTTATGGTCGATCGGATCGGAGATCAGAATGGTGCGCGCCTTGATCAGGCTTCTGACGATGAATTCGCCGCCGTGACCGCCCGGCTGCGCCTCCTCCTCTTCTTCGTCTTCCTCCGGATCTTCGTTCAACAGGAACTTGTGCATCGTTTCCCCTTCTTCCCACAAATGACGCGTTAAAATACGACTGGTTTGCCAGCTTCCAAAGCCCGCTCAATTTATCCTATACGCCCATCATTGTCAAGGCCATTCCCTGAAATTCAACTCCGTCACGAATTGCGCGCAAGGATGGCGCGCCCTCCCGTCGGATCTCACTTTGTCGCCATGGCCTCGCTCAGAATCCGGGATGTGCCGGGCCTCATAATCCGAGAATCCACCGCCTCCCCTTTCAGTAACATTTCCCGCACCTGTTTTCCCGAAATGAACACGGGCCGCTCGTCGGGATGGTTCTCCATTAAATCCACCCGTCCCAGCGACTCGTAAAACGCCGCGAAACCCACGTTAAGGGGCCGGATCTCCAGGTTACCCTTCAGTTGTTGGAACACCTCCTGCGCGTCGAAATCACCCCAGATCGGACTGCCGTCGTTGTAGGGCGCATCGGCATGTTTGCGGCCGATGATAATATCGGTGAAGCCGAAGTTCTGGCGGTAAATAGCGTGCATAACCGCCTCTTTGGGACCGGCGTAGAACATCTTTATATCCAGCCCGATGAGAATCACCCGGCCCGGCACGGCCTCGCCCCTGGGTTCCCACAATCCGGTATCGCTATCCCCTTCTCCCAGGCCGCGAGATTCGATCAGCGCTTCGTAGGTCCGCATCCGGATCTCTGCGTTGACGTCGTCGGACTTGGTCTCTCCCACCAGGGGGTTCAGGCAGGCCCCAGCGTTGATCCCCTGCCGGATCAGCGTTTCCAGTCCGTAAACCAGGGCATATTCGTGGGCGCGGTGCAGCGGGTTGCGGGTCTGAAACGCAACCACACGCTGCCAGCCCGTTTCGGACAGAATGCGGCGGACCTCCGCGGGTGTATGCATATAACGACCGAACGCAGGGTGCTTCGGTTGCGGCAGTACCCTGATGGATCCCCCAAGGAGGTGGGTCTTGTCCGCGTCACCATTCAGAACCATATCCGCGCCCGGATGGTCGGTCCGCTCGGTGAGGTACACGCTTTTGAGATACGCCTGCTTGTCCCAGGGAAAGACGTCGCTGATGTCCAGGCTGCCCACAATTTGCCCGTCCTGACGCGCAAGGGCGACCGTCTGCCCGACCTCGAGTCGTCCGGCCAGATCGCTCCCGATAGGTAATGCGATTGGAATGGTCCAGGCATACAACTTCCCGTTGTAAGCGATTACACTCTCGTCGAGCACCCTGTGGTACGTCTCCGAATCCATCGGACCCGTGAGCGGACTCAGACCGCCGTCTCCGAAACGGTACACCGTGGACAGATCGGCGTCGCTGACCGGAACCGGCGTCAGCTTTGACGGGTTCTCGCGGAAAGCGTCCCTCTCGTCGGCCGGAACCATACGGCAAACCGGCGAAGAAAGCCCCCCATGGGGCGGTATCAAGTCGGACATAGTCGAAACATCCCTCCAATTCTCCGAAAATTCCACGGGCGGCTTCATAAAGCGCACACTTTGAGGAAGCCGGTGTGAAGGTGGGGCAGACATTCCTGTCTGCCGGTCTTACTAGCCTTCTGCCGGAAAGGAGACAGAAAAAAAGCTCCCGTCGAGGAATCATCCCGGAAATGCGTCCGTCACACGTGCGCCCACACTCTAAGGAAGCCGGTGTGAAGGTGGGGCAGACATTCCTGTCTGCCCGTCTCGCTATCCTTCTGCCGGAAAGGAGACAGAAGAAAAACTCCCGTTGAGGAATCATCCCGGAAATGCACCTGCACCGTGAGCCGTTCCCTGAGCTTGTGGTCCCTGAGCCTGTCGAAGGGTCGAAGGGTCGGCGACGGGTAGCCGCGTCTCGACTTCGCTCAGAATGACAGGTCGGCTTTACATCATCCGCGAAATGCGTCCGTGACACCTTCGCCCGGTCTGTAACGTTGAGGAAGCCCTGTCTGCCGTGCCCGGCACAGGCAGGCGCCAGGCTGACGAAGCATCTCCTGCGGCGTCCAATGATGTCGGAGCGCGTGTCAATCGCCCCCGCCCGACAGACAGTACAACCGCTATCTTTTGAGGCGGCCGCATCCGGGGAAGACACGTCGAAACAGAAAGCACTAAATATACCGTAAACATCCGCCCGATACAAAAAGATTCCCCGACAACAGGTGGATGGGGTTCTCAGCTTAGGCGGAGCACCGGACGGCGACCCACCCCGGCACGGGAAGGGTGGGATGAATACACCGGGGGAAGGGCTTTCCTGAAGAGGAAGACTCAGGGTTGGGAATTAGTGCGGGCGGGATTGACGTGGATTGAATAGGTGCGCCGACCTGTCATTCTGAGCGTGGCGAAGCCGCGCCAGGATATAAGGCGAAATTAAGAGCCCGGCGGGTTGGTTTTCCCATCGGGCTTTGTTTTTTGCGTACGAGGGGATTCAGGTTGACAACAACACTGCTGCGCCGTACGATAGTACGGTATGTCGCATTTTGCGACATACGCAACGCTTTGAAACACCACGAGACATTGCCATCTCCGATTCAAATTGACAGGTTTGCTTCTGTAGAGGTCGAAGAGATTTGGCAATCGGATTGAACCTTTATGACCCGGCAATTACCACATTCAGGTCAACTGGATATCGCTACACTGAGCAACTTGTTCAAGCATACGGCCAATTCGTACAAATATCTCTTTTTTATCTCGCTGCTGACGTTGATTAAGGACAGGCATTTCGAGATTAATGATGGTATTCAGCTTAGCGATATAGAAATCGAGATGTTGATAACCGCTTGGTACCCGCGTGTCTTTTTTAAATTGTCATTTGGCACTCGGGACCAAATCGCTCGGGCTCTAAAATCTATTAATTGCATTAAAGATGATAAAGATTTCCTGTCTGTAACGGGGCGCGGTAAATTGCGGAAACGCCTCGTCAATGCTGACAAAAAGCCGAATTACAAATTGATGCGTTACGTTCCCCACAGGATTTTGCGCCCGTTTTTCGCCGCAGAAACCAGCGGCTTGCCAGATCAGATAGTGAATCACGAAGTTTGCAAACTAGCTGCCAAGCTTTTTGATGAACGACGCCCTCTCTTCCGTTTCGACAATTCCGAAGAATGCATCCTTTTGCATCCGGATTGGATCGCGTATTTGAAACAAAACCAAGGGATTATCGAGGGTTGGGCGCTGTGGCATTGGGCAGATTATATGCAGCGGCGCAATCCTGGAATTCCTGCTGTAACGCGAAAGTTGCTCCCGCCAGATAAGAGGGAGTCTCTCAACGCACAGAGAAGCTTCTGGAATATCGCTATTGATAAAACGGATATCCGATGCATTTACACGGGTAAGAAGCTGGATCGTGGTTATGAATTGGATCATTTTTTGCCATGGAGATTCGTAGCGCACAATCAGTTGTGGAACCTGATACCGGCTGATTCCCAAGCGAACAGTTGCAAAAGCGACCACATTCCATCTGAGATTTACATTGATCGCTTAGCTGAAACCCAGAGTGCCGCGTTATCCATCGCACGGGACAGCTTGAGCAGTAAGAAATGGGAAAAGGAAATAGAGCCGTATACGACGGACCTGTTTATTTGCGCAGATCAAACGCTGGACTACGAGAAATTGAAATCTGCGTATTACAAGACCTTGAAGCCTCTCATGTCAATTGCAGAACAACAGGGGTTTCAAAGCGAGTGGTCCTACGGATGAGATTTTTTCATCGAATAGCAAGCGTTTTTGACCGCATCATGCCCTCAGTTTTTATCCGCGCCCGGGTGAAACCTTATTTCCAGGACACTCTACACAGGGTTTTGCCCTTCGAGGTGAGGATTCCGAATACCGAGACTTTGGACGCGCTACGGCAAGCACGGTCACAAGACGGCCTAATTGAATACGCCGATCTGGAGACGCTCAAGGCTGAGCAGGGTTGATCCGTTCGTCAGCCAGGAGCGAATCGATTCGAAAAGGACCTGAAGCTCGGAGGTAAGCGGTGAGAATCTATAGTTGACGTACCGCACGGCACAGGTGACAAAATGGCAGGACTGGCAGAACAACCCCGCGAGAGTAATCTCCGGGGGCTTTTTTTTGTGCAGTCGTCAGTCTGCCCCCGATTCCATTCTCTTCCCGTTCAGTCAAAACGACGTGCCGAGGTGGAGGTGGGGGACGGCGCCTTTTGGACTGGTGAACCCGTAGGCTGCGCCAACGCGGAAGCGGAACGGAACATAGAGGATACCGAAATCGTAGACGAACTCAGCGCCCGCTGATAGGAGCGCCGTCGGCATCGATGCCTGGCTGAGATTGTCGCGGCCCCAGGCGTTGCCGGCGTCGGCGAAGAGGGTGAGAAAGGCGCGGTCGAAATGCAGCAGCGGCGTTCGCAGGGCGCGGTTAACCAGCACGGCCGGTACCCGGAACTCCAGGGACGCTGACCAGGCGCGCCGCCCCGATCGCGGGGTGCTCTCGTATCCCCGCACGGGGAACAGCCGTCGTGCCGAGCCGCCAACCTTAAAGTAACCCCTGCCGCTGTCCGGGCCCCGCACCGCGCCCGCGCTTGCCCGTAGCGCCATCACCGGCGCGGCAAATCCGCCTCCCGGCAGTTTCACGTAGGTCCTGAAGTCGCCAGAGACGGCGTCGAAGGACCGGTCGTCTGAAGGCTCCCCGGAAAAGTCGATGCGCCGCGTGGCCCAGGCGGAGAAAGACACGCCGGCAGCCCTGCCCATCTGAAACGCATGCGACCTGGCCGTGGAGGCCGAAAACCGCGCCGTCACGTCGCCCAAGGTGCTGTGGGGGCTGTCGAATTTCGACAGATCCGCTGGCCGGAGCGCGGAATCCAGCGCCTCCCGGTCCTCCTGAAGCAGCCCGCCGGAAAGCGTAAATGAAAGCCCACTCCACGCCCTGGGGCGCGCCAGGGCCATCGATACGGCCGCCAGGCGACTCCGTTCAAGAATGAACGTGGTGTCCGCCGGGGCGTCGCCGTTCCCCTCCCGCACCCTGACGAGTTCCTCGTTCCAGTTCTGCGACAGCAATAGGCCCAGCGTGGGATTACCCAGTCCGGCGTACCCATAGGACAGAAGGCCCGCCGCCCTCCCGCCCGCGTATCCTCCCGACGGCAGAAAGATGCGGGCGCCGACGTTATAGGCGTGCCGGCCCACGAGGTCCACCCCTGACGTAAAGGCGCCGACGGACGAACCGAGAACCTTTGAGCGGGGCGACGTGCTGCTCCCGGCACCGGAAAAGGATAGAGACCCAATTGGGACCCAATAGCGGGGAAGGAGGGTCCGCATGGGCGAATAGGTGCGTATTTGCCCGCCCGCCCGCGAGCCGGGTTTATTTGCCGTGGTCTCGACTTCTGAGGCGAGCACGCCCGCCGCGGTGTGCGTCGAATCGGCCATGTAACGAGGGGCCGGCGGCGCGGCGGCAGGATCGAACGGAAGACGTTCGATCTCCCATCCGTCCACGTGGTACCCCGAGAAATAGAGCCATTGCCCCGACGGATCCACGCTGGGCCACGCCGCGCCCGTGCGGACGTTGGTCAGCATTACGGGGGGCGCGACCTTCGCGCTGTCGACCCTTGCCGCGAAAACATTCAGGATACCGGTGCGGTCGGACGACCATACCAACCACCTTCCGTCGGCGCTCCATGCGGGGGCGAAGTCCAGCGCGCGGTCATGGGTAACCTGGCTGACGAGGCTGCCGCTCCCATCCAGGATGACGACGTCGTGTTTCCCGCCTGTCCAGCGGGTCGCCGCTATCCAGTGCCCGTCGGGTGAAACAGCCGGATACGCCCAGTAGACGCCGGCTTCGGGGTGAATCAGCGTCTCGACGGCGCCCGTACGGCTATTGACCCGGGCCAGGCCGTTGGTGCCCTCACCTTCCGCGACGGCGACCGCCCAATCCCCGGGGCCGGCCGACGGGGCGGTCAGACGGGCGCCGGTGGTCAACCGGTCCACCGCGCCGTCCTGCGTCACCCGATATATGTCGCTGAATTCCCGGTAGCGCCCGGAGAATTCCAACTGGTCGACGAGGATGTTGCCGCCGGGCGTAAACGCGAACGTGTTCCCGCGTATCAGCGCGACGGTCGATTTGCCGCCGGCGTCCAGCCCGGTCGATACCAGTTTCGGATCCGTACGGCCGTCGGAGCGAAGATAGACCAGCGCCGATCCGTCGGGCGACACCTTTGGGTGGCGCGCGTAACGGGCGCCATGGGTCAGCCGTTCCGGCTCGGAAATCGCACCGAACCGGGTGAGGCGGGTATCCAGCCCCGCGGCCGAATCCCGCCAGGCCTTTGCCCACGTGGTCCACTCGCTCGACAGGCTGGCGCCAAAGGCCTTCCTCCCGGCCGCGTCGAGCCGATAGGGTATCCATTGGTCCTCGACCGCCTGGACGAACGCGGCCATCCTGTCCCGCCCGTACCTTCGCATGAGGTGTTCGAAAAAGAGCGATCCGTACGCGTAAACGCGGGTTCCGCCGGGCCACTGAGGCGACCATCCCCCGGCCTGGCCGATGGATTCGAAGCGGCCCTCCAGGGCTGCCGTACGCAGCACCATGTCGTGGTAGGTTCCCAGAACGCGGCCCTTGCCCGTGAGCGCGGATTCGTACCAGGTGGCGATGCCTTCGATCACCCATCGCGGCATGGTGGCTGCCGGGAAACCGAATACGGGGAAGGGGATCCGCCCGAAAAGCCCTCGAAGGCTGTAACGGCCCTGCCGGTCCAGGTGAAATATGTGCGTCAATTCGTGAACGATCAGAAGTTCCAGCCAGTCGTCGAAGTAGCCGAGCACGAAACTGTCGACAGGCGGACGCGCGAATAAAACGATGCGGTTCGAAGGAAATGGGGTCGCGTAGCCGTTGGAGACGTCGACGTGATCGGTGATGAGGATATCGATCGGCTCCCGGGACCCGGGCAGGAAATTTTCTGTCAGCCGCACGTAGGCCCACTCCGCTTGCCCGGCCATCCGGCGGGCGAAGTCCTCCAGATGCTCGGGAAAGGTGACGCGGAAGTGTTCCGTATCCAGTGTGCGCCAAGGTTCGTCCGGCGGGACCCGCTGTGCCTGCGAGGGCGATGTGCAGATCGCGACGAGCGCAAACAGAACCGGCAACACCCGCCGGAAAGGCATGGCGACCGACGACAGGCGTGACATGCCGCGGGCGCCATTCCGGACAGTCACCGTCGAATTAGCTGGCGAATGTCGATGCCACGACGTCGTTGGGCGTGAAATATGTACCATAGGGATCCGTCTTCAGAATTGACTACCGTGTCCGAACGGGCTTTACATGCGGTGCTCTACAGGCCCACAACCCTCCGGAGCCGTGCGCCCGGACAGTGTTCAGGGTTCCCCCTTCCCGTTCGCGTCCACTTCCAACGCCTCTTCCCGCGGCCTGGCTTCGTGGAGCGCGCCGAATCGTCGAAGGCCGGGAACGCCGGCTGCGGTGCCGAGAACCACGAGGACGGTCCCGATTCCGCCGCTGACCACCGAGACGACCGGTCCCAACCAGTGGGCCACCAGGCCGGATTCCAGGCCGCCCAGTTCATTGGAGGCACCGATGAATACGTAGTTGACGGCCAGCACGCGGCCGCGCATACGGTTGGTGGTGAGCAACTGGACGAGCGTGTGTCGGACGACCATGCTGACGTTGTCGAAGGCACCGGTGAGGAAAAGCATCGCCAGGGAGAGCCAGAAGGATTGAGAAAGGCCGAAGACGATGGTGGCCGCGCCGAATCCCGCCACGGCCAGCAGGAGGTTCCGGCCGGCGCGCCGCATCGGAGGCAGGTAGGCCAGGAGGATCGCCATGCAGAAGGCGCCGACACCCGGGGCGGCGCGAAGCCAGCCGAAGCCCTGGGGGCCGACGTGGAGAATATCCTCCGCATATATGGGCAGCAGGTAGACGGCGCCGCCCAGCAGTACGGCGAACATATCCAGGGCCATCAGGGAAAAGATCAGGCGGGTGCGCCAGACATAGCGGATGCCCGCCAGCAGGGTCGTGATCGAAGCCGGTACCGCACTTTCAGGCTCTGCACGGAAGGTCACCCGCGTGAGCAGAACGACGAAAACGAGGGTACTCGTCGCACTGAGCGCGTAGGCGGTGGGAACGTTGAACATTACCACAAAGCCGCCCAGGGCCGGGCCGACCACCGAGGCCATCTGCATGAGGCTGCTGTTCCATGTTACGGCGATCGGGAAAATGTCGCGCGGGACGAGCAGGGGCACAAGGGCGGTTCTGGCCGGGCGGCCCAGACACGTGGCCGTGGCATCCAGCGCCAGCAACGCGTACATCAGGAGAATCGGCCCCTTCGCAACGGAGAGCGCGAGGAGCGCCAGCGAAGTCAGGGTTGTGCCCAGCATGCTGAAGATGACCACCCTGCGGCGGTCGAATCTGTCCGCCAGGTAGCCTGCGGGCAGGGCGAGTATGATGGTGGGCAGGGCCTGGGCGAGCCCGACCAGGCCCAGGGAGAGCGCCTGGCCGGTGCGCTGGTAAATGTCCCAGCCGATAGCGATGCCCTGGACCTGGTTGCCTACGATGGCAAAAAACCAGCCCAGAATGTACCGCCGGTAGCTTTGAATGCGGAAGGCCGCGTAGGGATCGTGCTTCCTGGATGCGGGGATTGGCTATTCCTCCCGGCCCGTGACAGCGTCCCTGATCTCGCGGACGCTTCCTTCCAGCCGGTCCAGGCGGCAGTTGGTGGTCTCCAGGTCTTCGTGGATTTTCGTTGCGATTCCGATCTGCTCTTCAAGCTCTTCCGCGCTTAAGGAGTCTTTGTCCTTGACGAGGATGCTCGTCAGTGTGGCGGTGAATACGCCCACCAGAACCATTCCGGTTATCACCAGAAAAACCGTGAGGATTCTGCCGGAAGCAGTCTCCGGGTTGTGGATGTCGGCGTAACCACCGGTGACAAGCGTGGTGAAGCTCCACCAGAGGCTTTCCCAGAACCCGGAACCGGACTCCATGTGCTCCAGGCCCATAAAAACGCAGGCGCCGAACACGAGCGATAACAGGCCGTAAAGAAGGGACCTTTTGAGGAGCCGAACGTCCAGCGTGGTACTGAGGTGTTCCATACCCCGCCAGAAGAACAGTCCGATGCGCATTAACCGCAACGCCCGCAAAATTCGCACGGCCCGGAGCAGACGCCCCAGGCGTACGACGCCGATGTCGCCGGAGACTGCGATAACCTGCACGGGGGGAAGCGGAATGGAAGTGATGAAGTCGATCCAGTTGTTCTTCCAATACCACTTCTTGGAAGCGGCAAGCCTGCATTCGAAGACGAAGTTGGCCATGAAAATGGTGCAGCATACCACGTCTATGATCCAGAAGATCCACAACGTGCCCACGGAGAAGTGGGGGTGGACCTCAACAACGGGGTTCTTGTATTTTTCCCCGCCGTCGACGACGTCCACCCCTGTCAAATTTCCTCCGGTCAGGTGCCCGGAAACGAGTGCGCCGGACCCGGCCGGATCCACGATATAAATGTTCACGCGCACATACCCGGCGCCCGCTTTCGTAATGACAATATTGTGGATCTTTCCTTTTTTCACCTCCGCATTTGCAACCGCGCCGCCTCCGCTGGCGCCGATGCCGAGCAGGTCCATGACAAGGATCGAGATCAGAAACAGAATGAGAAGGAAGATGATGATGTCTTTGACCTTCACGCGCCAGGGGCTACCCAGTTTTTCGGCCTGCCTATCCATCAGATGTTTCTTCTGGAAGGCCTGTTCAATGATCCGGGCCTTGTCCTCCAGTTCCTGTTTTTCCTCGTTTAGCGTCGAAATCCGCGAATCGGCCGTATCCAGGTTCAGTTCGTATTGGCCGTGCCTCTTGCTCAGGCCCACCGTGTCCGTTGTTTTGGCCATGCGGTTGATTTTTTCTTCTTCTGCGTCCAACCGGCGGGCAATCTTTTCGATCTCCCCCGTGACCAGGTCTCTCATCCTCCTGATGCGGTCCAGGGAACACGATTCAATTCGCTTTAGATTTGACATCGCGACGCTTGCAATCTCCGGTTCGGGTTATCTCAAAAAGAGAAAAATCACGTGCTGGATATACCGCTTCTTCTGGATTTCTCGATGACGGCCAAATGCATATTCCATTCAGGTTCCCGCGCGGGCCCTTCCATCGCGTCGCAGGCGCGAAAGAACGCCTCGAGGTCCGCCGGTAACTCGAAGGGCTGGGACCGCTGCTGTTCCTCGAGCCGCTGGCTGGCGGCGGTTCTAATCCACGCGCTCAACGATTTGAACCGGCAAACCAGGAACGGATGTATACCCTGGTGTCGTCTGACGAGAGCTTAACGGTTCCCGGACCGCTGCGCACGAAAAAGTCACCTCCGTTTTCCTTCTCAAGTCCCTTCCAGGAGAGGAACACCGGTTCCGGGCTCCGCTGGCAGCTCAGCACGCATACCGCCTTGCCGTCGACGATCTGAACTCCGGGATCGATGCATGTGCCGGCGCGGTCGCCGAGCCCGTTGCGCACGACCTGTGCGAGATGCAGCATGAATTTGTCTTCGGTATCTAGCCGGTCGCGATCTATTCCAACGACGGCGCCGTCGTCGGTGACGCCTATCAGAAGGTCTCCGCCCTCCGTGTTCAGGAATGCGGCGATCGTCTTGAGCGCCGAATGGGTGACGCGTTTGTCGTCCTTGCGGTCTTCATTCAGGTTCCAGCGCAACGTCGATTTAAATTCCAGGGTTTTCGACTCGCCCTGTTTGATGAGGTCCTCCGCGCTACGGTTCGTGCGCAAGAATTGGTCGAAGAGGACGTCTTTGATGACGTTTCCAAAAGCGCGGTCGTCGGTGATCCGTTTGTATAGATCGAAATTGGAATCCACAATACCCTGGATGGTCTCTTCAACCTTGTGGTCGAAGGTCAATCGCACATTTTCGCGCGTATTCACCCGCGCCGCGGCGCCGAGTGCAGCGTCTTCAGAAAGTCTGTCCATCATCTGGCCGAGGGTGGCGCGGTGCTCCTGCCCGAGTTCGACCCCGAAGCGCTCGTTCAATTCGGCGATGATCCGCGAAAGGGTCTCCATGTCTTCCGGCTGTAGCAAGTATGTGTCCTTTGTGCCGACGGGCTCGAGCTTCGTCGTCCCTCGCTCCAGGTTTATTTTGCCTTTGCGGGTTTCCTGAATCCGATACGACTCCATGTCGATATTCTGCTGAACTTCGAGCGGCAACTCGGCCCGGTCCATTGGCAACAGGCGGCGTAAGTGTCGCGAGAAGACGTACAGCTTCTCCAGATCGACGTCGGCGAACGGAAGGATTTGTGCGAGAAACGCGTAAAGCCGCACGTAGTCGACAAGTTGGCCCCGGAATTCCTGCTGTTCACATTCTTCTAACGTCTGAAATCGGTGGACCACGGGATTGAGCGCGGCATGAAGCTGGTCCTGTGTGGCGGCCTTGTCGAAAAAAATCCTTGCGAATTCATCCACATCGGACTGATCGTATACCGGGAAGTCGGACAGACGCATCTGGATCTCGTAGAGCAGGTTGGGATCGGTCGCCTCCGACAGCAGTGTTGTTTCGAAATAAGGTTCGAAGGCCTCCTTGATGTCGTCGGCATCGTTGGCGAAATCGAGTACCATCGTGCCGTCTTTTCCTGGTTCTGTACGGTTAATCCGTGAGAGTGTCTGCACCGCGTTCACGCCTCCGAGTTTTTTGTCGACGTACATCGCGTGCAACAGCGGCTGGTCGAAACCGGTCTGGAATTTATTCGCACATATCAGGAATCGATATTCCGATCCTTTGAATGTGTTTGCGGTCTGCACCTCGGAAACGCCGTTCATGCCGGGCTCGGTATAGGACTTGCCGCCATCCTCGACGGTGCCCGAGAACGCAACCAGCGCTTTGAACGCGTGCCCCTGTTCGGCGAGGTATTTGTCCACCGCTAGCTTGAAGCGAACGGCGTGCAGTCGCGAGCGGGTGACGATCATTGCCTTTGCCTTCCCGTCGATCTGGGTGTGCACCTGCTCGACAAAGTGGCAGACCATGATGCGTACCTTCTCGTCAATCGCGTGCGGGTGAAGTTCAACGTACGATTTGAGCAGGAAGGTAGCCTTGCGTTTGTCATAGCGCGGGTCGTCCTCCACCTTCTTCAATAGCCGCCAATAGGCTTTGTAGGTCGTATAGTTCTCCAGGACGTCTAGGATGAACCCCTCCTCGATGGCCTGCCGCATGCTGTAGAGGTGAAACGGTTCGAACGATTCGTCCGTGCGGCGGGTGCCAAAAAGCTCCAGCGTCTTGGGCTTGGGGGTCGCGGTAAAGGCGAAAGTCGAGAGATTGGGCAGGCGCCCGCGCTTCTCCACCTCCGCCAGGATCGTGTTTTCGAGTTCCTCTTCTGGCGTCTCGGCCCCGGCTTCCTCGTCCTCCGCCTCTTCGAGAGACCCCGTCGCCAACACCGCCTTGAGGCTCTTGGTGCTCTCGCCGGATTGGGACGAGTGCGCTTCGTCGACGATCAAGGCGAAGCGCTTGCCCGGCAACTGGCCGATTTCCTCGGCGATCACCGGAAATTTCTGCAGCGTGGTGACGATGATTGTCTTGCCGGCTTCGAGCGCCTCTTTGAGTTGGCGCGAGGTGGTGTCGATATTTTCCACAACGCCCAGGGTCTGCTCGAACTGGCGCATGGCGCCCTGGAGTGCGCGATCGAGAATGCGCCGGTCCGTGATAACTACGATCGAATCGAAAACACGGCGGTCTTCTATGTCGTGCAGCGTGGATAACTGGTGGGCGAGCCAGGCGATGGTGAACGTCTTACCGCTTCCGGCGGAGTGCTGGATGAGATAGCGCTGCCCCGCGCCGGTCTTACGGGCATCCGATATGAGCTTTCGCACGCAATCGAGTTGCTGGTAGCGCGGGAAGACCAGCGATTTCCTGCCGGTCTTGCGGCCGTTCTCGTCTTCCTCCTCGACTTCGTGGACAAACTGGCGCACCAAATCAAGCACACTGTCCCGCGACCATGTATCCTCCCAGAGATACGAAGTGGCATAGCCGGATTGCGTAGGCGGCACCGGCGGGTTTCCCGCGCCGCGGTTGTTGCCCTGGTTGAACGGAAGGAAGCGCGTTTTGGGACCGGCGAGACGTGTGGTAACGTAGACCAGATCCGGATCAACCGCGAAATGCGCCAGGCATCGGCCAAAGCCGAACAGCGGCTCACGCGGATCGCGGTCTGTCTTATACTGGCGGATCGCGTCCTCCACGGTCTGGCCGCTGAGCAGGTTCTTGAGTTCAGCGGTGAAAATGGGAATGCCGTTCAGAAACAGAACCAGATCGAGGCTCTTCTCGTTCTTCGTGCTATAGCGGATCTGACGCCCGACGGCAAAGAAGTTGGCCATATACAGCCGGCGCGTCTCCTCGTTGAGCCCGCTGGCCGGCCGGAAATAGGCCAAACGGAACGTACAGCCCATATCCTTGATCCCGTTCCGCAGCACGTGGAGGACGCCCCGGCGTTCGATTTCCGATGATAGGCGCCTGAGAAAGCGTTCTCTGACCTCGGCGCCGTAATGCTGGGACAGCTTCCGCCACTCCTTCGGCTGCGTCGCTATAATGAAATCCAGAACATCTCTAGGCAGAAGGCAGAGCGCTCGGTCGTAGTCTTCCGGTTTGCGTTTGAAATAACCGCCGGGTTCCATCCCCTGGCCGCCTATGGGCAAGCCGCCTTCACGCACACCGGTCGGAAGACCCCCCGACTCATCCTTGCCATGGCCAAGCAAAGCCGCCTCGATGGCGTCTTCGAAGGCTTTTTCAGATACAACCGGACTCATGTTTGTGCTCTCGCGGTCGTGTTGGTTCCTGCTTCATCTGCATTTTCGATATAAGGCGCATCAAGCACCTGAAGCACTGCGTCCGCACAATATACACGATTTCGCTTTGCATCGCCAACCGGTGTAACAATACCAGCCGATTCCAACCGGTCGACGGCGCGACGAGCAGTTGTATAGGCGACCCCCAGCTTCGATGCGAGCGCGGGCACGTTCCAAAACGGGAATTCAACGAATAATTGCAACACCTTTTCTAAATTCGTCGATCTGGCGCCAGCGAATTGCTCCGACCAGAGATGATACAATTCGTCGATTCGGCGGATCCGGTTTATCGCGTCCTCAGCCTGCTCGCAAACACCACGCAGAAAGTACACCAGCCACGCCTCCCACGCTCCTTCCTGCGTCACCGCAAGCAGGTGTGCGTAGTACTCCTGGCGCGTGGATTCGAAATATGCACTTAGGTAAAGCAGCGGTGCGGGCAGTACGCCTCGTGCAACGAAAAGCAGCAGAATGAGCAGTCGGCCGACACGACCATTTCCATCCAGGAAGGGATGGATGGCCTCGAACTGCGCGTGAATGAGTGCCGCGTGCACGAGAGGCGGAAATGTCTCATCGTGCAGAAAGCGCTCGCAAGCAGCCAGACATCCCATCATTTCATCCGGTGGCGGCGGAACGTAAGTGGCATTGTTCAACACGCTTCCGGGTGCGCCGATCCAGTTCTGGCGGCGGCGGAACTCCCCGGGCATCGCGTGGTCGCCTCGCGCGCCTTGCATCAGCCGCTCGTGCAGTTCGCGAACCAGACGCAACGAAAGCGGAAGGGTTTCCAGACGATCGATACCGTAGTCTAACGCCACAATATAGTTTGCCACCTCTTCCAATTCCTCTGCGCTTCGCTCGACTCTCGCTCCGGCATTTGCCGCAAGCAATTCACCCAGGGAAACTTGTGTCCCCTCGATGCGGCTGGAGAGTTCCGCTTCCTTGTAAAGGAACGCCCTGATCAAGAGATGCGGAACGGGCATCAGCCTGCCTTCGGCCGCCAGCCGGCCCGTCGCATGTGCGGCACGTGAAAGCGCGAGGATCAGCTCGCCATCCCAGACTATCTCGGGCGGAAGCGGTGCCGGTACATATGCGCTATAGTCACCAGGACATCGAACTGTGCGCCCGTGGGGCCGACGTTGACCATTGTTTCCGGATGTCACAAATTTCCCTTGTAATCGGATGCGAATTTAAGAACGCCATTATTATCGAAACCACTTCAATTCGCTAATAATATAATGCAAGTGGTTCAGAAAGGAAAGGACTGCCTCATTTTCTGCCGTTCAATGCCCGAAGAGTTGCAGAAGTCGATTGCGTCGTGGAAATTTCTTGGGCGCATGTATATTTCGACATCGAACACACAACTCCTGTAAACACCCACACAGAGCATCTGTTGATACGCTCACAGCAATAAGGGTAATATATGGAAAACCTAACGGATATATCAAAAGTTGACAAATGGCGTTAGATTATCTATCTTTCAAAATAGGATTATGTCTTCCGATGACGATCGCCGATTTTGCTCAGGAAAATTTGGCGCGAATCTCCGGCATGATCTTAGGGGCGAGATGGCAATTGACCAAAGAATGCTGGCCCAGAGGCTTAGGCGGGCCAGAGAAACCAGCAGCCTGACCCAGGACGACGTTGCGAGCCACCTCGGAGTTTCGCGCTCCACTGTGGCTCAGATCGAACTAAGTAACCGTTCGGTCACGGGTATCGAACTGTATCGCCTTGCCACCCTCTTCGGTATGGATCTGCAGAGCCTTTTGGCAGAGGAGGAACCGGAAAAGGAGAGCGCACTCGTCGCGTTGTACCGAGTTCACCCGGACCTGTCGAGCACGGAGGATCTGGGAGAGCCACTCCGCCGGTGCCTGGCTCTGGGCCGGGAGATGACCAGACTTGAAGAACTGCTGGATATTGACCGCGACCTCGTTACTGTGGCTGCCTACCCACTTCCGCAACCACGCACCACATGGGAAGCTATACAGCAAGGTGAACGGGTCGCCTCGGAAGAACGCGGACGCCTAGGGCTCGGACTTAGGTCAATCTCCGACATCGCCCAGCTACTCGAATCACAGGATGTTCGTACTGCCTTGGTCACGTTGCCGGACGACGTCTCAGGCTTTACCCTCATCAAGCAAGAGATCGGAGTACTAATCGTAGCAAATCGGGAGCACCATATCTTTCGCAGGCGATTCTCATACGCACACGAGTATTGTCACGTACTTATCGACCGTGTCGAAGGTGGTTTGGTAAGTCGAGCAGACGACCGTGATCAGTTACGTGAGGTCCGCGCTAATTCATTTGCCGCCAGCTTTCTAATGCCTGCCGAGGCGGTGCGCCAGTTTATCCACGCATCCGGAAAGGGGCGGCCCAGCCGCCTGGAAGCCGAAGTATTCGACGAGAGTACGCCAATTCGCGGGCGCGCTCGATCTACCGCAGGAAGCCAGAAAATACAGCTGTACGATGTAGTGCGGATGGCGTACCACTTCGGCGTCAGCCGAGTCGCCGCATGCTATCGGCTGAGAAGCACTCGACTGCTTACAGCTACCGAGCTCGAGAGTTTGTTGGAACAAGAGAATATGGATAAGGGCCGTAAACTGGAGCGACTTATGGGTATTCCGGAACCAGACCACCAAGCTCTGCGCAATGAGTTCCGGGACCGCTTTGTCGGGTTAGCTCTGGAAGCATTGAGGAGGAAGAGAATTTCGCGTGCCGAACTTATCGATTTAGTAGGCATGTTGGACCTGGATGCCTGCGAAGTGGACCAGGCTGTTTCCGACCTGCAACTCGACGACGACGGTAGTACCGACGATTACGCACGTTGGACATAGTGGATTATCGTCCAGACATCAAACTGAAATCTAACGTGCGAGCGAGACGCGATTTTCAGCTGGGTATATTGTCAATAAGCGCACCTAAAACGGACATATCAAACACGAATCTTGTAGGAGATCTTGAAATGCATACAATGACCTTTTTCCCGTTGGGAAACGCCGATTGCTGCCGGATTGAACTGTCGTGTGACCGCATTATCCTTATTGATTTCGCGGCAACCAAAGACGAAAATGACGACTATGACCTTAGGTGTAACCTTCCGGAACTTCTCAAGGACGGCTTGAAGAAGAAGAATCGTGATTATTTCGATGTGGTAGCGTTCAGCCATCTGGATAAAGATCACTTCAAGGGGGCCTCCGACTTCTTCTACCTTGAACATGCGAGGAAGTACCAAGTCGGAGAACGTATAAAGATGAACGTAATGTGGGTACCTGCTGCGTTTATCACGGAGGTGGGTCCAGACGACGACGAAGCGCGCGTCTTGCAGAGGGAGGCCCGACACAGATTCCGTCAGAGTAAGGGGATCCGCGTCTTTTCCCGGCCCGAACGGTTGAAGAAGTGGTGCGAAAAAAACGACATCAAGCTTGAAGACCGGCTTCACTTGATAACCGATGCGGGAAAGACCGCGCCGGAGTTTTCCCTGAGAAAACATCAGATCGAGTTTTTCGCTCACTCTCCATTTGCGATCCGTCAGAACGAAAACACTGTCGAGGACCGCAACGAGGACTCGCTTGTGCTGCATGCAACTTTCCGTGTCGCAGGCGTACATACCAAAGCGCTGATGCTGGCTGATTCCACCCATGAAGTGCTTTCACAGATCGTAGACATCACCGAGTCCAAGGGTAACGAAAAATACCTTGAGTGGGATATCGTGAAGATTCCCCACCACTGCAGCTATCTTTCCATAGGATCCGAAAAGGGGACAAACAAAACCACGCCCGTTTCTCAGGTGGCGCGGCTATACGAAAAAGAGGGACAGCATGGGGCGATCGCTGTGTCAACAAGCAAGCCAATTCCCCACGCAGGTAGCGACGACGACAAGGACTCGCAGCCACCCCACCGACAGGCCGCGAATTATTACAAGGACGTCACGCGTGCCCTCAATGGCCAATTCGTCGTAACGATGGAACATCCATCGAGTAACTCTCCTAAGCCGTTGGTGATTGAAATCGGACAAAGCAAAGCGACACTGAAAAAGAGTGTAGCGAGCACGGGAATAATCGCTACATCAGGTCGTGCAACGAGGGCAGGTTGGCAACGATGAGTTATTTCGATGTCTCAGGGGACCAGGTACGGCCAGACGCCCTTGAGATCCCAAAGGCCGAAGATCTTGCGCTCAGTCTGTCGGCTGAGCGCATTGATTTCGCCCGGTTCGTCGAATGTCGCCGGCAGGATGAAATTGAGGTCGTGGTGTTCGACGTCGATGTCGAAATCGCACAAGTGCAGCGTCATCCGATCAAGGCAAGAGAACGTATTTCCGCGGCATTTACTCGAAATGACGAAAACGTACCTGTCGTCCACGCCCTACGGAAGGACTTCCCGCGAGTGCCGCATCTCAACCTGCATCGGCAAGAGTACCCACGCAACCTCTGTATATATGCTGAACCATATGAGGAGATTAAACGCCGCTGGACATCACCGAGATTCGTACATGAAATCCGGCAATGGCTCGCGTTAACCAGCAAGGGGAAACTCCACCAGGACGACCAACCCCTTGAACCCCTTCTTGTGGATTTCCACGGGCACATTGTCCTTCCTTCTACCCAACAATTGGAGGAGCACCTACCAACCCCGCTAGTCGTAGCGCCGGTGAAATCGGACTATAGTAAAGGCCTTTTTCTGATCGCACTAACAGGTGAACCGCAGGAAGGACCGCCGTCGCTACTTGCTAGTGTACATCGTTGCGAACCTCAGACACATGGGGTTATTCATCAAATTCCGTCGACACTTGCGGACCTTGCTGCCATCACGAAAGACGCTAAGTTCGACCTCATTTCTGACCTTCAGCAACGACTGGAGACTTGGCGTGACCAAGGCAGGCCGGTACTCGACTCCTGTCTTCTCCTCGTTCTTTTATTTCCCAAAAAACGGGATGAAACAGACGTGATCGAAACAGTCGATAGTTGGGCGTTTTTCCTGTTGGACACTGAAGGAGACAAGGTTGGTGAGGGACTGGAAATTCGACGACTCGGCACCGAGATCGGCCTTTGGGATCTTCAGGACAATCACGTTGGTTTTCTCATGCAACCCGACACATCGAAAAACGGTCGAAATGTCGGAGTCGCAGTGCTGAATGTGGTTCGTCACTTCGATCGCTCAATGGCAGCAAGGCTAAATGGTGAGAACGAGGTGGGGGATGTTCGTGTTGTTGCAATCGGGATGGGCGCACTGGGTTCACATGTCGCAATCAATCTTGCGAGAACAGGGTTTGGAACTTGGACACTGATCGATCACGACATACTATTGCCGCATAATTTGGCGCGGCATGCCCTCGACGGTAGTTTTGTGGGCTGGAACAAGGCAGATGGCGTTGCACGCTTAGCGAATACGATAGTTTTCCGTTCCGATATGTTCAGCTCACTTCCAGTAAACGTACTTTCACCTGGACGGCAAACTCAAGAATTATCCAATTCGCTGGCTGAGGCCAATGTGATACTGGACATGTCGGCATCTGTTGGAGTTTCACGGATGCTTGCGCACGAATGCAATGGCACGGCCCGCAGGATCTCGTTGTTCCTTTCCCCGTCTGGGCAGGATCTCGTTCTACTCGCTGAAGATAAGCAACGAAACAGCACCCTGGATTCTCTTGAAATGCAGTACTACAGGGCCATCCTAAACGACCCTAGCTTGACCGGGCATATGATTAGGCCACCTAGCCGGTATCGCTATGCCCAATCCTGTCGCGATATCACAAGCCAACTGCCACAGCAAATGGTAGTGAGCCATGCGAGCACGGGAGGACGAGCGGTTCGTGACGCTGTTCGGTGTAATAAAGCACAAATAACGATCTGGCGGACAAACGAAAACGGTGTCGCAAAACGCGTCACAGTTTCCGCCGCTCCAGTTGTGCGGAAAACTACGGACAACTGGGCAATTATCACTGACAGGGAATTGATTGAAACCCTGGCGAGTTTGCGTAAATCTAAACTTCCAAATGAGACTGGAGGCGTTCTCCTGGGTTCTTTCGATATGGAGAGAAGAATCGTCTACATCGTCGATGTGTTGCCTTCACCACCCGATAGCGAAGAGTGGCCCACATTGTATATCCGCGGATGTGAGGGTCTTCGGAAGAAAATCACAGAAATTGAAAAGAAAGTGGACGGGATGATTGAGTACGTCGGAGAATGGCATTCTCATCCAGATGGCGCTGGCACGTCTCCCAGCGAGGATGATGGAAACGTACTCGCGTGGTTGCGGAAATTGAGACAAGCAGACGGTTACCCTGCCACGATGGCAATTGTCGCAGAATCAGGCAACGTGGGATTTTATGTAGAGCAAATATAAAGAAACCCTTCAAGACAAGGACAACAGAATGAAAAACTGGTTTCCCTTCACCGATTATGACTTCTATGCCTACTTGTCATCGGGTATGATTGTCCTGTTCGCCCTCGACTACGGCATCAACGACGGCGCCGTAATGTTTAGGAATAGTTGGCCTTTTGTTCAGGTCGTTTTCTTAATAGCAACGGCGTACATCGTTGGGCACATAATCGCCGGATTCGCGTCGGTTCTCCTCGAACAATGGTTGGGTCGCAGATTCTTGCGTTCTCCTGTTTCTGTGATGATGGATATGGGTGCCTCCCGATTTCGTGAGAGGGTCATTAGGTGTTTCTTCGCTGTGCGGTATTACGAGCCGCAATCTGAACATATCCGATCAAAAATTCTGCAGAATGTAGCCGAAAGGTTAGGAAAGGAACCTGAGAGGATCGACAACCCCGAGGAAGTGTTTCAAGTCGCGTTTCCCGTAGCGCGAGCAGTTCCGGACGCCGCCGCACGTTTAGATGAATTTCGTAGGATGTACGGATTCTCAAGGAATGTCGCATTGTCGGGAGTGGTGGGGGCAGGCGCTTTGGTTTACAAGGCTGCGACGTCTAATGAGGTTACGCTATATTTGTGGGCGGCAGTTGTCGCCATTCTCTCAATCTGCATGTTTGGCCGCTTCGTGAAATTCTATGCCGCCTTTGGTTCTGAGGTATTGCGAACATATGCTTCAAAAGCCGAGGAGAAGAGCTAATGAAGGTTGAAATCTTCGACGTTGAACATGGTGGTTGTGCGTTGATAACGGCCGACTCAGGCGCACGTATGCTTATCGATTGTGGTTCGAACTCATCAACCGGTTGGAGACCATCTCTTCATCTGCCGAGAAATGGGGTAGAAAACGTCGAAATGTTCGTGGTGACGAATTATGACGATGACCATGTGAACGACTTGCCAAACCTGCGGCGAGTTTCTGGTGGCCGCAGAACGGTAAATCTCAAGGCGCTTCTTAGGAACAGGACAATCTCGCCAGCGGCGCTCGTACGAATGAAAACGGATGGAGGTATGGGTCCTGGCATTCGGGAGCTCTTGGCGATGTTCAAGGAATATACAGGAGGGCCTCTTAAGGCTGACTGGGGGTCGCTGGAATACATTGTATTCTATAATTCCTATCCCGGTGACTTTAAGGACACGAACAACCTCAGTCTCGTTATCTTTCTTCATTGCCACAATATGCATCTGGTGTTTCCGGGAGATTTGGAAAAGGCAGGATGGGAGAAGCTACTTGGAAACCCGGAATTCGTTAAGGAACTAAAGACCGTGAATATCTTTGTTGCATCACACCATGGTCGCGAGAGTGGATGTTGTGAAGGAGTGTTTGAAATTCTTGGTGTAAAACCATACGTTGTGATTTTTTCCGACGCAGGAATGCAATACGAAAGCCAGCGTACGGCGGACTGGTATCGTTCTCGAACCTACGGAATGAACTACAATGGGAAGAAGCGGCACGTTTTCACGACACGCCGTGACGGGAAAATCACTATCCAGGCGACACCGCGCCAAACGACAATTAGTACTGCTCGTTGACCTGTCACACTGTGTGAATCAAACTTAAGAAAATCCCTGCCAATAAAGGTCTTTCACAGCCCGCCCAACGCTCCTCTCCAATGGTCCTTGCATATCTACGCGGAATCGGCCGGATTCGTGGTACCCTCGGGATTTCCCTTTATTTTTCACCGAACGGTTGATAGCAGGCTTGGTTCACGATCGCATCAAACGGCCTCCCGCACGTCGATCTTTCCTGTCACCGCCGCGGATATGAGGGCTTGTCGGAGTTCCTTCAGGCGGTCGATAGCTTCTCGGACCTTCTCGACAAGAGCATCGATTTTGGCCGTCTCACGGTCAAGGAAAGCGGCTATGGCGCGTTGTTCGGGAAGTGGTGGAAGCGCAAATACCCCCACACGAATAGAATCGCCAGTAAGCCCAAAACGTGTGATACCGTTAGCTGCAATATGATACTGATCTCGCGGTCCGATTGCGGAAAATAATCTTCCAATGAACCCGCCGTAAGAATGAGCGTCAGGCTTGATGTGAGCCAAATGGTAACCGCACAAAACGCCAATAAGGTCTTCAGAGACTACCGATGGAACAGCAATGTCTGCCCAGGTCTCAGAATCCTTTGTTATTAAAACGTCCCCTGCCCGAAGGGAAAAACGACGCACCTGCTCCGACGTCGCAGTCGCAGGCATAAAATCAACGCGTTTGTCTATTAGTTCGTTGTAATACACGTCGACGTAATTGCAAAGTCGGATATTATCTTCACGTTCCTTAGACTTCTTGTCCACATTGCTGAGTTGGACAGTGGCAAAGAATTTCAGTCGCTTAACCTCCCAATGCGCCGGAATCTCGCCGAGCCACTCGATACCCGAGTCCTGCATAGGCACGTCGGTATCGAGGCCTGCCTGCGCCGCAGCGTCGGCAGGCAGGCTCCGCGTGACGGTGTGGCTGATGAGCGCGGCGCGCTTCTCCTGCAGCAACTCGATCAGCCGCTCCTTTTTCGCGACGAGGGCGTCGATCCTGGCCGTCTCGCGGTCAAGGAAAGCGGCAATGGCGCATTGTTCGGGGAGAGAAGGAACGGAGATTCTGAGGCTAGCGTAGCGTTCTGCACTCACATTTTGGATCGTTGCTTGAATGAAAGTGCTTTGAAGCCAGTCAGTGTAGCCCTGAGATTGCGTAAAGTATTCAACAAAGTTTGACAAGGCTTGAATATTGTCAAGACGCGCTCGAATCAGATACCCAGCATATGCTGCCTTGCCCCAACTGGGGTGGTACCGAAAAGTCTTTCCTACGGTTGCCCCGCTACGCGCGAATAAAATGTCGCCAGCGACAAGAAGATAGGGTTTTGCGATGTTCTCGGGAAGCGACCTGAAACTATCGTCCCTCAATGTTCCGTCTTCTCGAATGTCCGTGATTCGAATATAGCGCGGAAGATTGTTTTCAGTGTGTTCAGCGGGCTCGTTGGCACCATACTTCAAGGGTTCAGCCAGGAGATGTTTAAGGCGCTTTACCTCCCAATGCGCCGGAATTCGCCCAAGCCACTCGACGCCGGAGTCCTTGTAGTCCGGGTACGGACTAATTCCATCATTAACGAAGTTCTGAACGTCAGACTGCCGGTGATTCACATAGCCTCCGTGTACCTGGCTAAAACCTCTAACATCGTCTTGGTGCCCAAACGCCCGCTGCCAGATCATCGACCATCGTTTGCCCGTTCCACCGCGTCACAAAAGACCCTGAAAAACCGTTCAATCCACCTCGTCTCGCAGAATCTTTCGAATTTGATCGACAGGCAGGAATTTCTCCTCGCACGATTGGAAAAGATAAAGTGCTGGAGCTTCGTCCAGGTTGCGGAGGAGCGCAGCCGCCCTTTTTGGCCATTCCTCTTTATTGGTATCGCCAATCAACGCCCGGAACACCAGGTCTGTTGTCTTAAGCGTTCTGGAATCGACAGGAATATCTTCGATCCAAACAATGGAAGCGGCGTTTTCCCAGATCTTGTTAATTCTGACGGACCGAGCGACGTATGTGACTGAAGATCTGCGCCCTTATCGCCGATATACGTACGTTAGATTCTTACAGTAAGGCTTCTACGCAAGATGCGTACATGTTTAATCATGCTGCTTGCATACGGTAAGGTGTTGAAATCCCCCCACCGCATCAGCCGTCGCCGGCCCTTCGACAAGCTCAGGGGACGGGCTCGGCTTCTGCGACTCCCCCTCAAGGGGGGAGTGATTGAACCTTCAAACGGGCTCGCCCGATAATTGCCACCTGTTTGGTTGCGGCTGAGCATGGCGAAGCCGCGCTTGGCCTATAGATCAAACAAGCCATTTGTCTCGTCGCGTTCGAATGCAGAAAGGTGGAGTTGCCGGTTTCGAGTTGAGCGACCCGCCCGGTGCTATCCGTCGAATTCGTACAAGAGGTTGTCACCGGACACGCCCGCGATTCGAAGGTCGACCTTGCCCGGACCGGGTCCGTATAACTGCTGATAGCGCGTCCTGACCAGGGCGAGGTCGAAGACATGGGACTCGGTCAGCCATGCCTCGCAGAGATCGCCGTTCGCATTATGGGCGAGCACGGCCGGAAGCTGCACCGGATCCGACTCTCTGAACGATTTCGAGATTACCAGCGTGAAGTCGTGTCTCCGGCAGCCGGTCGCGGCGAGCACGGCGAGCAGTAGCGCGACCGAGGCCGCGCCCCTCTCGGCGGAAACCAGGGAACCGGCGGATCCGGATGTCATTGATCCCTCCAGCGTTGGATTTCGAGTTGTCCCGCAAGACCGCAAAAGCAATATAGCACCGATTCGGCGCTTCAAGGCCGCCGATCGGGCCAGCCGGGCAGCTTTGTCCCGGTTGGCTGGCGCTTCACTTGAAGATATCGTATTCTTGCTGTGGTTCGTCAGGTAGAGAGACCAGAAAGACAACAAATGTCGGCACTTAATAGTAACTGCCGACATTTGATGCTGATTGCCGATCCAATATATAATGAAGTTCGACATTTCAACATCGTTAAATTTATCGCCCGATCATCGTCTGTATTTTCTACGAGTAAGCTGGCGCTTGGCCGTCCACGTACGCCCCACATTCCAAATCGAACGAACGCCTGCGGCGGACAATGATCAGGTAGGTACTTTGGACATTCGCGAATTTAGACAGATGAACCGTACCAAGGGGCCAACCCGCGGAGAGCCCAGTTCCAGCCGTGCACGGAGCGTACTCGGCTTTCATCAGAAAGGCCTATTCATGTCGCCAGGGTCCACCTGCCTTCCAACTCCCCGTGAAACCGGCTCCGCGCGCCACAGCATCCCATGGTTCTCTGAAAAACGATATAAGACGGTCGCCCAAAGAACCGAAATCTGCGGGCGCACCCGCAAGCGCGTTCCGTTCCAGATAGGTACGCCACTGACCGGCACGCTCTCCATCAGCATAAAAGCGGGCCGTCAGAGCAACGGGTAGAGCCTGTGAGAAAGTTGTACGTCGTCGTTCGAAGGTCGCGCGCAAAGCTCTCAAGAGTTGATTGCCCTCGAAAGCAAAGTGCTGTATAAGGGCATAAAGATCGTAAAAGTCCTTGTTTCGACTGTTCCGTTCGCCCAACACAACCATCGCATGAAGCTTTTCCGCAACGACGGCCTCCCGCGGGTAGACTCGGATATCCGGACTGGGATTGTCGAGCAAGGTCTTGTAAAGTGTGTCGGTCGGTGGCGGTTCGACGGCATTTCCAAAGCCAATATCGATCTGCATACGTATACGTGCGTTATCCAGCGTCGCACTGAAACTTACGCGGAGACTATCATACATGTCCTGATCGCGAATGGTTTCGATCGCGATGTTGCTGATATCGAAGACAAGTCCATCGTCGTCCACCGGAGTCTGACAGATTTCCCGGACCGTGGACCTTACTTCGTTCAATAACGAACTGCCGTAACCGGTAAAGTCTAGATCGCGGGTCGGGCGGTAGACTGCTTCAACCCAATGGACAAGAAGCATAGCGCCTTTCAAGATATAGCGATTGCGATACGGCGACTCTCCCAGCCGGTAGAGGAATCGTTCTGCCGCGTATCGCTCCAGCAGGAACTGGAAATCCTCACCGGTTTGACGGCTCCGGTTCAACAATCTTGCGCGCACTGATGCGCCGACATTACGGCGCCCTCCGCGAGTCATGTTTGAAGCGCCTCCAGGTAACTCCGCATAACCGTCTGCGCGCGGCAAACTTCTGCCGCTCGCATAATCTCGTCCACGGTCGCAGCACGCGATCGCAGAACATCATGCAGCGCCTCAAGCGCTATATCGAGTCCAAGCTTGTTGCGATACCGAAAACAATCCACGACGGTTCGGGCTGGCGAAGTGATGCGAAACGGTACCCCCAGCGCCGAATGGTGGGTTACCCCATAGGTTAGCATCGCACCTGAGAAACGGACCATGCGTACCCGAGCGGGCGGGCGAGCGGGTTTGCGAGCCTTGCGGTCCAGAGCGATCCAGATCTCGTGAGGCGACTGCGTGCCGATTTCGTGGAAACGAAGCGCCGTCAGCAGGCACATGACGGCATTCGGTATGGCCGCAGCTACCATCGCGATCGTCTCTACCTCTGTCGCTTCGACCTCGGAGAGTCGATAAAGGCCATTTCCCAGACTATCGACGAGTCCTTCGGCGACGAGACCCATGAGTCGCCGATGTGAGATCCCGAACGGTGCGAGGTCTTTAGGTCGAAAATAGACACCCAGGCCCGCTTCTTGAAGTTGAGCAATATCCATTGGGTGAACCATTTGCGAAATGATACTAAATGTCGTCACTTTATCGTAACTGCCGATAATTGTTGTCAATCTGCTGGTCAAATAAGGGCGCGGGATGTTATCGAAAACCTCTGAGCCGGGCCAGGAGACTCTTTGCGTGCCGGCAAGCGTCTTCGACGAGACCCGGGTCGATTTGCGCCAGGAGGATTGGAACGGCACCTCCCTTCGAATCGTCGAGTGCCGTAGTAAAACGGTTGAATGTCTGTTGACGCGTGCCTCCCCGCACCACTCTCGGCATTCGACCGCCGAGTCCAGCCTTTGCAAGGAAAGCCTTCCAAGCCTCGCGGAACTGCGCACCAAGGCGGCGATTGTCGCCCCCGCCCTCAATATATAGTACGGCTGTCACCAGCGATTTCCTCCGATTTGTCCGGAACTCCAGAGATTACCCAGTGTGTAATCCTTCAGCCATTTGGCGAGATCGGCTTTGTCGAGCCGACCCATCTCGGTCTGTCCATCGTGCTTTTCGCAGACTATCACGCTCTCGGGTGTGTCGGTTAGCGCATCCACCAACGCGTCGGAATGAGTCGTTACGACCAATTGACTGCGTTCCGACGCTGAGACAAGCAAGTCGGCCACAGTGGGTAAAAGGTCCGGATGCAAGCCTAGTTCCGGTTCCTCGATCACCACCAGGGGAGGCGGTTCAGGATGGAGCAGAATGGCCAACAGACACAGATAACGCGATGTGCCGTCTGAAATGCGTGTGGCCGGAATCTGGCGGTTGTCCGCTTCTACCAGAAATAGTGCCATGTTACCACCGTCTACTGAAAAAGTGATGTCGACGATGCCGTCAAAGAGTTTCTGCAGAGCTGTGACGAGTTGCCCTTTGTTTTCGCCACGGAAGTGCGACAACACAAGCGCGAGGTTTGTGCTGTCCTCATCCAGAAAATCGGCGCGGTCGTGGGCGCTCTGGTTCCTGCGGCACGCTGCCGAGGGACCGAGAAACCAATCGCGGTAAAGACGAAGTTGCCCGTATTGTTCCTTCAGATGCCACAGAATCGGATACTCAGGACTTGCAAAGTAAACGAGAGAATGTTCCGGACGATAGTAGCTTTGAAACCCTATACTCCGGGTTCCTTTTACAATGGCTGGTGGCGGTCCCAAAGGGGCGGACGAATAATGCGGCGTCGACCTGTCAGCTGACGAATCGACATCTGGCTCTTCCTTTCTGGGTGGTCGATAGTAGGAAAGCGGGGGAAGTAATTCGACATAGGCGCCCAAAGGCTCGACCTGCTCGTCGATCACTTCGGGACGATCGTTACTGTGGCCAAGTGTCAACGAATGGCGCGCGATGCGGTCCGCACCATATTCGACAAACACTTCCAATGCGAATGAGTCCAGCGCATCTCGCCCGTTCCACAACCACGACTCAACGCCCCCCATACGCGAGATCGGATCTGTTATGCAACTCGGCGCCGCCCTAAGCAAGGCAATTGCTTCCAGAAAGTTCGACTTTCCTGAGCCGTTCGGGCCAATGAGGACGTTCAGCGGTTCCATGGGCAAGTCAACTCCATCGGGTCCGAACGACAGGAGGCCGGAAATTTTCAATTTATGAATCAACATATCGGCTCCTCAAGCATGCGTAGCGGTTATTTTGCCGTGCAAACACACCCGTCAGTTTTTCAGGCCGCTTATGACGTGTTCCTAGTAAGCAGTCCTTCCAGGCTGAAGTCAACTCTATCATCAATTGATGAGCCTTCTGCCGTTCTCGTCATACGCTAAGTTCGATGTCGCGTGGCGCAATCGCTTCCAGTTCCTCTGCCTCAGACCGGGTGGCGTGATACAGATCCCAACGTAGCTGCAGATTCAGCCAAAACGCGGCCGAAACGTTGAAATATCTCCCCAGGCGCAGGGCCGTGCTAGGAGTAATACCTCGTCGACCGTTTACCAGTTCGTTGACCCATTGACAGGGCACATGAATGGCGGTAGCCAATTCCCGTTGTGTTAAATTCAACGAATTCAGAAACTCCTCAAGCAACATCACGCCCGGATGAGTGGGGACACGATTGGTTGGAATACGTACCATGATCCAAACCTTTGGTTAATCGTTAGTGATAGTCGAAGATCTCCACATCAGTGGGACCGGCAATCCGGCCACGCAAAGCAGTTGCCATAGATACTTTTGGTGGCTCAGACCGTTGCGCCGGACATTTCCTTCAACATCTCCATTATGTCCTTTTCGATATGCTGAATATCGGCCTCGATCTCCGGAAGTGGCCGCGGCGGCTTATACTGGTAGAAATAACGGTTGAAGTTGATCTCGTAGCCCACAAAACCGACCTTTCCGTCCCGATGATCGCGCTTCGATGTATCTATCCACGCTTCCGGAACATGAGGTTTGACCTCCCGCTCGAAAAAGGCGCGAACGCTGGCTGGGACGCCGTCGCCGTCCACGGGGTCCGCCCCATCGGCGAGCGGTACGCGCTCGGTGTCACGCAACTCCGGGTCGGGTTCGGGCGCGCCGTTTTTTCCCCGGCAGATCGTGGCTGTTTCATCGCGCTCGCCAAGAGCCGTGAGGATTGCCTTCTGCACCGGCGCCGCGAGTTTAAGACCGGCTCTCCGCGCCGCTTCCGCGAGTTCTGCCAGAAATACCTCGCGGTCTTTGTGAAGGGTGTCGGGCAGCTTCTCGAGCGTGGTCAAAATTTCCTGCTGCAGAGCGCGGCCATCGGCCTTTTCCCTGAGGCCGGCGTCGCCCCGTTTCTTCGATTTGGCCAGATTCTGAAATCCTGTCTGTTCGCTCAGCCGTGCGATGCGTTCCGCGCTTGCCTGAAAATTGAGTCGCAGCGGTCGTTCAACCGTAATTCTCCGATATCCGAATCGCTTCGTAGAGAAGACACGGCTGACGACTTTGTCTTCTTCCTCGCCGTCTTCAGAGACCTTCCGCGTCTCGCCATCGTGAAAGCCCCGCAGGAGACCCAGCACGTCGTCTGCTTTCCCAGGTGGTATCTCCCGCCGCTTGTCGCCCAGGCTCCGGCGCATCGGCTTCCAGAAGGTCGTGGCGTCGATAAGCTGCACCTTGCCCTTGCGTTCCGGAGCCTTGCGGTTGCTCAAAACCCACACATAGGTTGCAATGCCGGTGTTGTAGAAAAGCTGCTCGGGCAGCGCAATCAACGCCTCCAGCAGGTCGTTTTCCATAATATATCGGCGAATTTCACTTTCGCCGCTGCCCGCGTCACCCGTAAACAAGGGCGAACCGTTCATGATGATCGCAATGCGTGCGCCTCCCTGGTCCGGCGCCCGGGCGTGAGCGAGCATGTGCAGCAGGAACAGTGTTTGACCGTCGCTGATGCGCGGGAGCCCAGGGCCGAAGCGCCCGGCCGCGCCCCGTTCATGTTCGGACTCGACCGAGGTCTTGTCGCGTTTCCAGTCCTTTCCATAGGGCGGATTCGCGATCAGGTAATCAAAATGGTGGGCGGCATGCCGATCGTTTGAGAGCGTGCTGCCAAAAACGACCTTGTCCGCGTCGCGGCCCGTCGGATCCTTCATATACATGTCAGACTTTGAGACCGCCCACGTCTCCGGGTTCACTTCCTGGCCGAAGAGATGGATCTCCGCCTCCGGTTTGATAGCGGGGCGAGGGATTTCGCCGTTGCTTCGCATGCCCCTCGTAATGTGTTCCTTGGCGATGGTCAACATGCCGCCGGAGCCGCAGCACGGGTCGTAAACACTGCGCACAACGCCGGGTCGGGCGATGCGGTCTTTCTCACCGGCGAGCATGAGGTCCACCATCAGGTGGACCACGTCCCTCGGTGTGAAGTGCTCCCCGGGATTCTCATCCAGGGCTTCGTTGAATCTGCGGATCAACTCTTCAAAGACCGTCCCCATGGTCGCGTTGTCGATCCGATCCGGATGCAGGTCGACGTTCTTGAACCGCTCCAGCACCTGGAACAGCAGCCCCGCTTCATCGAGCTTGCTGATCGTGTTGTCGAGGTCGAATCGTTCCAACACCTCGCGCATGTTATCGCTGAAACCGGCGATGTAGTTTCTCAGGTTGGCGGCAAGTTGGGGCGCATCGGCCAGCAACGTGTCGAAGTCATAGCGTGAAGTGTTGTAGAATGCGAAGCCGGATGTTTCGCGCAGTTGCCCCTTCAGATCTTCAAGGCCGCGACCTCTCAACTCCGCCTGGCGTTTGAGCACTTGTTGCTTGGTCGGCGCAAGAACGCAGTCAAGGCGGCGCAGCACGGTCAGAGGAAGAATGACGTCCTGGTATTTGCCGCGCTTGAAGCTGTCGCGGATGAGATCCGCAACGCCCCAGATGAAGCTGACGATCTCACTGTGATTCATCGGTTCGCTCCACGATTTCGATTGGGGAAATAACGACGACCCCTTTACGCGTTTCCCGTTCAGTTCGCTAACAATATAACACAAAATGGCAATAAAACAGAGAATGGCCTTTTCGCGTTCTAAACAGTGCCCGGTAGACGCATGTAGGGGCAGGTTTGAAACCTGCCCCGACTGGAGAGGCATCGGCAGGCGCGAAGGCCTTGTCTTGTTTTCGCATGTGAAGATAAGGAGGTTTCTTATTAGCGAAAACGGTTTAAATCGATAATAATAAACGCACGTAGACGAAAAAAGAACTGACTTGCATTATACAAGCCAGTTCAGGGTAGATGGGATAGCTGAAAAGGGGTTTCTGAATCAGCGCCGCTTATTCGCCCCGTTGTGCAAGGAACCGTGCCAGGGCGCCCGGTCGACGCGCCACCGGCTGAAGCGTCTGGCCTGGCGCTCCCGATCGCACCAGGATCCCACGCCGTCGAAGATCATCCAGTCGCTCTTGGATCGTCTGCTGCTTCTGACGCTTTATCGCGCGGTTCTCAGCCACGGGTTCTCCTCTCACAAACTTTACGCCGGGCGGAACTCCACGATCAGTTCCCGTCCGAGCGACCGAAGGGCCTTGTGAATGCGGTTGGCGGCGGTGTGGTGTCGGGGGTCAAGCATGCGGCGCACCACTTTCTCGTTTACGCCGAGGCGTCGAGCAAAGGCAAGGCGAGACAGACCGCTGTCCCGCAACGCAAGGGCGAACGCGGCCTTCGCCGCCATATCGGGTGGAACGGCAATGTACTGCTCGCCGGCGCGTCGGCGACTGGGCGCCGGGATGGGCTCGTCATCGTCAATGCGGCCGGCGACCGCTTCCTCGAGCGCGTCGCGGGCCTCCGCGAGGGCCGCCGACTCGTCGGCGCCGGACGTTAGGCATTCCGGAAAATCCCGGAATGAGACGGTGATCTCGCCGGAGCGGTCTGGATGAAACCGGGCGGGATAGCGAAACTGCATGACGGTTTCCTCTAACCTGTTTCCAAAAACACCCTTGAATGTAGGGGCAGGTTTCAAACCTGCCCCTACGTAACGGATGACCGATACGACAAGACCCCGGCGGGATTGTCCATCGGGGTCTTGTCTTCGCCGTCAGACCGTCGGAACAGACGGCTGAAAATTGGTGCGCCCACAGGGAATCGAACCCCGAACCTTCTGATTAAGAGTCAGCTGCTCTGCCTATTGAGCTATGGGCGCATTGACGTGCGTGGCGCAACCTTCGGTTGATCTGCGCCAATTGATTCCAAATAAATATATATCAGCAATGCGTTTGAATCTATTCCTACGTTCGAACATAGTCCTCGCTGCGGCCGCCGGTTTTCCGCAGGAGGCGGATATTCCGGATCGCCATGTCCTTGTCCACGGCCTTGCACATATCGTAGACCGTCAGCAGCGCCGCGCTCACGGCCGTCAACGCTTCCATCTCCACACCGGTTTTGCCCGTCACGCGCACGCTGGCTTCCGCTTCGATACGGTCATGTCCCACGGCAAAGCTGAGTTCGATGCCCGTGGGATCCACGGGATGGCAAAGCGGAATCAGTTCCCACGTACGTTTCGCCGCCATTATCCCCGCTATCCGGGCGGTCTCCAACACGTTTCCCTTGGGCAGCGCGCCCCCTGAAACCAGGCGCGCCGTCTCCGGCGACATGGCAATCTCACCGCCGGCAACCGCCACGCGGTCGGTCACGTCCTTTTCAGTGACGTCCACCATCCGCACCGTTCCGTCTTCGGCAATGTGGGTCAGATTCGCCATGTTAACTGCCCGATCGATTCTGGAAGCGCGGGACACATCAGGTCGCGGACGAAGGAAGCTCCGCTTCGCACTACCATTCCTCCAGCAACACGATGTCCACTTCCGCGCCCGCGTCGAGCGCCTCCACCTCGGCCTCGACCACGAAGAGGCTATTCGCTCGCGAAAGAGAAAAGAGATCCGCCGATCCGTGGTGGCCCACCCAGCGGCTCTCCCAGCATCCGTTGACTTCGTCGGACCGGGCCGGCACGAACTGCTTGCGCCCGGGCGACTGCCGGAACCCCTGCGCCAGTTTTCCCCGGGCCATCGGCCGGTGGACCTCCGACATGCACTGCATTTTCCGGACCGCCGGGCGGACCAGCAGTTCCAGACCCACCACCGCCGAGACGGGGTTGCCCGGCAACCCGAAGACGAGTTTCTTTCCCAGTGCGCCAAAGGTGAGTGGTTTGCCCGGCTTCATCCGGATCCGATCGAAGTAGATCTCCACGCCGCAATCCCGCATCGCGCCCTGAACCAGATCATAAATGCCGGCCGATACGCCTCCTGAAAGGAGAACCACGTCGCACTCGTCGAGACCCCGTGAAATCACGGCATTCAGCGCGGCTTCGTCGTCTTCCACGATGCCCAGATACCGCGTCTCGGCGCCGGACCGCAGCGCCTGTGCCATCATCGAATACCCGTTGCTGTTCCGGATCTGCCCGGCCGCCGGGTGGTTTCCCGGTTCCACGATTTCGCTGCCGGTCGCGACCACACCGACGATCGGCCTGCGATAGACGGGTACGCTGACCACGCCCACCGTCGCCAGAATCCCGATTTCCGGCGGGCGAATGAGCGTTCCGGCCTCGAGCACGATCTGATTGCATCTCACATCTTCGCCGAGAGGGACAACATTGCGTCCCTCCTCCGTCACGGCCAGCACCCGTACGCCCAGGCCATCCCGCTCGGCAACGGTGTCTTCCACCATCACCACCGTGTCCGCGCCATCCGGCATGGGCGCACCCGTCATGATTCGCGAGGCTTGACCGTTCGAAACCACCTTCCCGGGAACCGATCCGGCCGGAATCTCTTCGATCACCTCGAGAACGGCGGGATTCTCCGGGCGTGCGTCCGCGACGTCTTCCCCAACCACCGCGTACCCGTCCATGGTCGCTTTGTCGAACGGCGGCATGTCGATGTCCGATCGTACGTCTTCCCTCAGCGTGCACCCGAGGGCGTCCATCAGATCGACGTTTGTTCCGTCGATCGCGGACGTATGTTGCAGGACAATGCGAATGGCCTCGTCCATGCTGATCATGTCCATCGGTGATCCCCTCCATTACGCCGGATTCTTCGGACTCAGGCAGTAAATATATAAAAACCCGGTGCAAATGTCACTTCCAAATGCAATCCTTCCATACATATCCGGATCGGGATCAAGCGGCATCCGAACGTACGTCCCGGATCCGCGCGATTTGACGGGAAAGCGCTACCGCCACCCGTGAACACCGCAGAAACCGCAGTGCCGGGCGATCGCTTGCCCGCGGGTTCCGTCAATTGCGCTAACCCATTCCGCGATAACCTCGTTCTTCGGGGTCGGTGATTTGACATTCCCGCATCGAATGCCTACATTAGCCACGTGCGCGAAGCGTTGAAAACGAAGGATCAGCGCTGCCGCCATACCGCCGATGCGCTCCAACACGGGGCGGGCCGCAAAACGCAACCCTCATCGGCCTCGTTCCTGTCTCTCAGTCCCGATCCCATATCTCTTCCGGAGTTCAAAACCACATGACAGGCACCGACGTCAAAACCGCCATTATCACGGGTGCAGGCACGGGCATCGGCCGCGCCATCGCCGTCGCTTTTTCCAATGCAGGTATGAATTGCGTCCTTGCCGGACGCCGCGCCGAAGCCCTGGAAGAAACCGCAGAATCAGCGCGCAATCCCCGGACAGGGACGCTGAGTGTGCCGGCCGACGTCACCTGCCGGGAGTCCGTCAAGATGCTTTCAGATTGTACCATCGAGCATTTCGGGCGGATCGACATCCTGGTGAACAACGCCGGCATCAACACCCTGAAGCGCGGCCTTAGAGATATATCCGACGAGGACTGGGATCGCGTGGTTGATATCAATCTGACCGGCGCATTCAACGCATTTCGGGCCGTCATGCCGCACATGGAGACACAGGGCGACGGCCTGGTTATCAATATCTCCTCAATGGCCGGCAAACGGTCCGGCATGGTCGCAGGGGCGGCTTACTGCGCATCCAAATTCGGAATGGCCGCCCTGAACCAGTCCATCAACGCCGAGTTTCGCGAGACCGGTATCCGGGCGTGTTGCATCTTTCCCGGCGAGGTCGATACGCCCATCCTGGATCTTCGCCCCAACCCTGTCTCCGACGAAAAACGAGCCGCCGCGCTCCCGCCGGAAGACATTGCCGCCGCCGCGCTGATGGTCGCGCAGCTACCCGGCCGGGCGATCGTTGAAGAAATCACCATCTTCCCAAGACGGGTTGTCGCAAAGTAGGGTTTCCTATCCGCAGATCGAACGACCTGCCCGGGCATTCATGCTGTCGCGTCGGAATAATCTCCTTGTCTATGGTTCGGATTTTTGTTACATTTTTGTAACATATAATAATACCAGATGTTTATTTGTGAAGAAGGGTTAGGTGCGAGTGAAGAACGAAATCGTAATCAATGTAGGGTCCCACGAATCTCGAATTGCTGTGCTGGAAGATGGAAAGCTGGTTGAAATTCTCGTAGAATGCGCCGAGAACGAGCGCATGGTCGGCGATATCTACAAAGGATCCGTTTCCGCTGTGCTCCCCGGAATGCAGGCCGCCTTCGTGGATATCGGCCTTGAGAAAAGCGCTTTTCTTCATGCCTCCGATATGCCCGGTTCGCCCGGGTCGATGGTGGGGCTGGATGAAGACATCCTCGAGGAAATCGACGCGCGAACCCGCGTAAACGGCAAATCGGTCATTCCCATACAAGAACTCATCCGGAAGGGCCAGGAGGTTCTTGTTCAGGTCAAGAAAGAACCCATCGGCACGAAAGGGCCCCGGGTTACGGCGGTGCCCTCACTGCCCGGGCGGTTTATGGTGCTGGTGCCCAACGGGGAGAAGGTGGGCGTTTCCCGGAAGATCACCAACGTATCCGAAAAACGAAGGCTGAAGGAACTCGGCCACGACATACGCCCCGCCGGTTTTGGCATTATCGTACGGACCGAAGCCTCAGGCAAGGGCGACCGGGAGATGATGCGAGACCTGAAGCAATTGATGAATGTCTGGTCGCGCATCCAGAAGCAGTACCGTGACGCCGACGCGGAAAGCATTCTGCATAAAGAAATGGGTATGACGTCGAGTCTGATCCGCGACCTGTTTACCGACGACGTCGACCGCCTGGTGGTCGACACAAAACAGGAATACAAGAAGATACTGGCTTATCTCAAATCCACTTCGCCGCACCTCCGCGGCCGGGTGGAATACCACAGAGACAGCACGCCCATCTTCGACGCCTTCGGTATCGAAAATGAAATCGAGAAATGCTCGGACCGCAAGGTCTGGCTGAAGGGCGGCGGTTACCTGGTTCTGGACCACACCGAGGCTTTATTTGCCATCGACGTGAACAGCGGGCGCTTCGTAGGCCGGTCGAACCAGGAAGAAAACGTCTTGAAAATCAACCTCGAGGCCGCCGGTGAAATTCCGCGCCAGCTTCGCCTGCGCGACATCGGCGGCATCATCGTGATCGATTTCATCGACATGGCCATCGCCCAGAACCGCAGAAAGGTGGAGTCCGAATTCCGGCAGGCCGTCCGGCGGGACCGGTCCAAGCCCCGCTTTTCGGAGATCAGCGAGTTCGGCCTTATGGAAATGACCCGGCAGAGGGTACGCCCGAGCCTTATGTTCATGTTCAGCGAATCCTGTCCCAACTGCCACGGCAGCGGGCGCGTGCCCAGCCGGGAGTCCACCGTTGCCCGCATCGAGCGGTGGCTCAAGCGGTCCCGGGCCGCCTCGGTTGAACGCAGGCTTACCGTGCACGTCAACCCTACGGTGGGAGATTTCATCCTGGAAAACCGTCGCGAACGCCTGAAGAGGCTGCGTCGGTCCACCCGGGTCTGGCTGAACGTGGAGAATGACCCCGACCTGCGCGTTGACGCCTACCGGATGTATTCCCGGAAACGAGACCTGGACATTACGGACAAATTTAAAACTTGACAAACCCCCCCGTCTTTGTTACCGTTTTCGGCCCGTTACGCGGTTGAAACGGCCGGTTGCGCCAAATTGTATTCTGGAGGTTTTTTCATGTACGCCGTTGTAGTAATCGCCGGTCAACAGTTCAAAGTTCAGGAAGGAGACCGCATCCGGGTCTCCCGGCTGAAGGCAAAAGCCGGAGAGTCACTCACCCTGGATCGGGTTCTGCTGGTATCGAAAGACGACGAGACCAGCATCGGCCGGCCGCAGGTTGACGGGGCCGCCGTGGAGGCCAGTGTCCTGGAGCACGGAAAGCACGACAAGATCACGATCTTCAAAATGAAACGTCGAAAGGGCTACCGGCGGAAAAACGGCCATCGGCAGCCCTATACGGAACTCCGGATCGACGGCATTTCAGCATAAGCCCGCTCCTGTTTTTCGCCCGGTCTCAGGAAATCCGAAATCCGGCGGAGACAGGGGGAGGAGGTCAACGGTATGGCCCACAAAAAAGGGGTCGGAAGCTCCCGGAACGGCCGCGACAGCCGGGGACGGCGCCTGGGCGTCAAAGTCTTCGGCGGTCAGTTTGTCACCGCGGGCAGCATCATTGTCCGGCAGCGCGGCACCCGGATCCATCCCGGAGACGAGGTGAGGCGCGGCAAAGACGATTCGCTTTTTGCGCTGGTCGACGGCGTTGTGACCTTCCAGAACCTGAACAAACGCCGTAAAAAGGTCAGCGTTTACCCCAAGGCGGAGTAGCCCCGCATTGAAGATCGCAGTGGTTGGCGCCGGCAACGTGGGAGCGACCGCCGCTCAGCATATTGCGGAACGGGAACTCGCCCGCGAACTGATCCTGCTGGACGTCGCCGAGGGCATTCCACAGGGCAAAGCCCTGGACCTGGCCGAGGCGTCGCCGGTTGACCGATTCGATACCCGCATTGCGGGTACGAGCGACTCCGGCAGCCTGTCCGGATCCGACGTCGTCGTCATCACCGCCGGTCTGGCGCGCAAGCCCGGCATGACCCGGGACGACCTGCTGTCCACAAACGCGGACATCGTCGGCTCGGTTTGCGCTCACGTCAAAGAAATAGCGCCTGATGCCATTGTTATCGTCGTAACGAATCCCCTCGACGCAATGGCTTACGTGGCGCTGAAAGTTACGGAGTTTTCGCCCGCACGTGTCGTTGGCATGGCGGGCATTTTGGATTCCGCGCGTTTTCGTTACTTCATCGCGAGTGAACTGGACGTTTCCGTGGAAGACGTTACCGCCTTCGTTCTGGGCGGCCACGGCGATTCCATGCTGCCCCTGCCCCGTTACTCATCCGTCGCCGGCATTCCGATCTCAGAACTGCTCGATCAGGCCGCCATCGAGCGGCTGGTTGAACGCACCCGGAATGGCGGCGCCGAGATTGTCGGACACCTCAAAACGGGCAGCGCCTATTATGCGCCTGCTTCCGCCATTGCCGAAATGGTTACGGCCATTGTGCGGGATAAAAAACGCATCCTTCCATGCGCTGCATGGCTTACCGGCCAATACGGCATCCAGGACCTGTTCATGGGTGTGCCGGTGAAGCTGGGTGCTTCCGGCGTGGAGGAAATCATCGAAATCGGCCTTACGCCGGAAGAACAGAATGCGTTCCAGGCATCCGCCGAGGCCGTTCGATCAAGCGTTCGGAAACTGAAATTCTGAGAACAGGCTTCGATTCACTCTACATCCCGAAATTTCGCACGGCCGGGGTCCGAAGGACCCGGTCTTTTTTTGGGGTTTTGAAAGAGACGCCCGGCCGGAAACCTGCGCTTCTCCGCGGCCGGTTGTAAGCCGGGAATCAGGCTTCTTTCAGATAGTTTCTCAGTACCGAGTGCAGAATGCCTCCGTTCCGATAGTAGTCAATTTCCACGGGCGTATCGATGCGGACCGTTGCGGTAAACGTCGTTACGGTTCCATCCGGGGCGGTCGCCGTGACCGTTGCGTCCTGAAGCGGGCGCAGATCGTCGCCGATGCCGGTGGTATCGAAGACCTCTCGTCCCGTGAGTCCCAGAGAAGCCGCGGTTTCGCCCTGTTTGAACTGCAGCGGCAGCACGCCCATACCCACCAGATTGCTGCGATGGATCCGTTCGTAACTCTCCGCGATCACGGCCCGAACCCCCTGCAGCGCCGGCCCTTTGGCCGCCCAGTCCCGCGATGACCCCGTACCGTATTCCTTGCCGGCCAGGACGATCAGCGGTACGCCCTCCCCTGTGTATCGTATCGCCGCATCGTAGATTTCCATCTGCTCGCCGCCCGGCAGATGAACGGTGACGCCGCCCTCCGTCCCCGGCGCCAGCAGATTTAGGATGCGGATATTCGCAAACGTGCCGCGCACCATTACTTCGTGATTGCCCCGTCGGGATCCGTACGAATTGAAATCCTTGGGCGCCACGCCGCTTTCAATCAGATACCGTCCCGCCGGGCTGTCCACGGCGATACTGCCTGCCGGCGAAATGTGGTCGGTTGTCACGGAATCTCCCAACATCACAAGCACCCGGGCGCCGCGAATTTCCCGGATCGGCGCCGGTTCTTCCGAGAGATCCTGGAAGAACGGCGGCTCCTGCACGTAGGTGCTGTCCGCATTCCAGGAATACAGCGCCGTTTCCTGCCCGGCAATGGCGTTCCAGGTCTCATTGCCGTCGTATACGTTGCTGTACTGCGTTTCGAACATCTCGGGTCTCAGAGCCTGTGCGATGGTATCGGCGATTTCATCCTGGGTGGGCCAGAGGTCCCTCAGGGTTACCGGATTTCCATCGGCATCCTCGCCCAGCGGCTCTTTCGCCAGGTCCACGTCAACCGTGCCCGCCAGGGCGTAGGCGACCACCAGGGGAGGAGACGCAAGGTAATTCGCCTTTACGTGCGGGTTCACCCGGCCCTCGAAATTCCGGTTGCCAGACAGGACCGATGCCGCCACCAGGTCGCCTTCGTCGATAGCGGCCACCACCGGCTCCGGCAGCGGACCGCTGTTGCCGATGCAGGTCGTGCACCCGTATCCGACCGTGTGAAATCCAAGTCGTTCCAGGTAGGGCGTCAACCCGGCCGCGTTCAGGTAGTCCGTGACCACACGCGACCCCGGCGCCAGGCTTGTTTTCACGTGGGAGGGCACCGTCAGCCCCCGTTCCACCGCCTTCCTGGCCAGGAGCCCCGCGCCCACCATCACGGAGGGATTGCTCGTGTTCGTACAACTCGTAATCGCCGCGATCACCACCGCGCCGTGTCCAATCTGAGACCGGCCGTTGGCCGCCACGGTCAATTTTTTCCCGCGAACCGCGTCATCCACTCCAAAACCGCTGTGACCGACGGGTGATGTCAACGCCTGCTCAAAACCCTGCTTCATGGCGTCCAGCGGCACGCGGTCCTGTGGCCGCTTCGGCCCGGCCAGACTCGGTTCCACGGCGCCCAGGTCCATTTCGAGCGTTTCCGTAAACGCGGGTTCCGGCGTTTCGTCCGTACGGTACAGACCCTGCGCCCGGGTGTACCGGTCCACCAGGTCGATCTCGTCCGCCGACCTCGCGGTGCGCTCCAGGTAACGCAACGTCTCCGCGTCTACAGGAAAGAACCCCACGGTAGCGCCGTATTCCGGCGCCATATTCGCGATGGTTGCGCGGTCGGCAAGGCTGATGCTCGACAGCCCCGTGCCGTAGAACTCCACGAACTTGCCGACCACCCCTTTTGCGCGCAACATCTGCGTAACGGTCAAGGCCAGATCCGTAGCGGTCGCTCCGTCGGGAAGGCTGCCGTGCAGCTTGAAGCCCACCACCTCGGGCGTGGCCATATAGATTGGCTGCCCCAGCATGACCGCCTCGGCCTCGATCCCGCCGACGCCCCAACCCAGCACGCCCAGGCCGTTGATCATTGTGGTATGGGAATCCGTTCCCACCAGGCTGTCCGGAAACGCCACGCCTCGCTGGCGCACAACGCCCTTCGCCAGGTATTCCAGGTTCACCTGGTGCACGATTCCCGTGGCAGGCGGAACCACCTGAAATTTCTCGAACGCGTTTGCCCCCCACCTCAGGAATTCGTACCGCTCCCGGTTTCGTTCAAATTCGATCTCCGCGTTGATACGCAGCGCGTCATGGCGGGCGAACCGGTCGACCTGCACGGAATGGTCGATTACCAGGTCGGCAGGAATCCGCGGCTCGATCCGCCGCGGATCCTTGCCCATCCGGGCCATGGCGGAACGGAGCGCGGCCAGGTCGACAAGGGAGGGCACGCCGGTGAAATCCTGCAATACCACCCGCGCCGGCATGAAAGGGACTTCCGCCCGGGTCGGCGTCGCCGCATTCCATCCGGCCAGCCCCGCCGCATCGTCTTCGGTTACCAGATAGCCGTCCAGATTCCGCAGCGCGGCTTCCAGCAGCACCTTTATGGTGAAGGGCAATCGAGAAATTGCGCCGACGCCGGCCGCTTCCAATCGATCCAGGCGATAGATGTGCACCTCGCCGCCGGCCGTGGACAACCTGTCGCGCAGTCCGAAGGGATCCTTAACGTTGCTCATAACGAAAATCCTCAAAAAACAGTAAAAAGGGAGACGTAAGACGTGAGAAGGCCACCCTCCGCCCCCCGGACATCGATACGGCATTGTGATATCAATTCGCGGATGTCCGATTTTTGTAGGGGCGGTTCGCGAACCGCCCGCCTGTCAGCCAAACCCGGTTACCGATACGGCCCGGTGAAATCAATTAACAGATGGCGACGCCGACGTTGCATTCGCAGGGGCGACCGGCCGGTCGCCCCTGCATATACCGTGCGTCCGGTCTAATCGAATCAAAGGGCTACTTACGCAAGATATAATATTTCCTTAACTTCGCAAGGCCGGAATCCATTGCCCTATCACAGAATCAAGTCACCATTCCCTACTTTTGCGACCAGCGGGTTACCACTTTACATCCGGATCAAATTTAGCTAAATTCAATACAATACAAAAGCGAATCGTTGTTATAGATTATATTCCTAAATGGAATAGGTTTTAGCGGTCGGGCCGGATGTCGCGGGAGGATCCCCCATACTGAGGACGTCGTGTTATGATCGAAAATATAGAAACCCTGGCCGCGCTTTCCGAAGCCGGCACCATGACAAAGGCGGGCACACGCCTGCGTATCTCCCAGTCGGCCGTAAGCAAACGCATCGACGCACTCGAGAATGCGCTGGGGCGGACACTCGTCGAACCCGTTGGCAGGCGTGTCCGGCTCACCGCCGCGGGCATCCAACTGCTGGAAAAAACCGCGCCGTTCATGGCCGCTTTACGGGAGGCCGTGGCGGACGAGTCCCCCGTTCAGGGCAGCCGCCTCGTGATCGGTATCTCCGAATCCATTTTGTCCTCCTGGGGTTCGCGCGTCCTGGCCGACGTTGTTCAGGCCATCCCGCAGCTTGAACTCGTCATCAATGCCCACAGAAGCCCGGTCGCCATTGACAATGTCCGCTCGGGCGAATACATGCTCGCGCTGTGCGCGGACCTGGGGGAATACAGCGCCGACGTGACGTCGGAGCCCCTCGTTGACGAGCCAATGGTCCTGGTGCCCTCCGGTCTGAAGCCGTTTCGACTGCGCCCCGATACAACGCTTCCCGTCATCACCATCGAACCCCATGCCGCGACCTGGCGTCACCTGGAACAGCGGATCAGGGCCCTCTCAGGGAAATGGAACATACATATCGAAACCGTACAGACCCTTCAGTCCTTTGCGGGCATCGCCCAGATGGCCCGGTGCGGATTCGGCCACGGGCTGGTGCCGCTGGGTATCGCCAGGGCGCTGGGCATTCCCGAACGGGGGCTTATTCGTTTCCCCGATCCCGGGCTCTCACGACCGATCGCGCTTGTAGGCCGCAGCACCGCTTTCGCCCGTCCCATCGTAAGATCTTTCCACCGGATGCTCAGGAAAACCATACCCTCGAACCTTTGCGGCCGGGGCTGATTCTATTCCCGTTTCAACTTGCCTTTCTTACGCCAAACCCGTATTTTCCGACTCCGTGATGACCTGTCCAGAACGACGTTTTGTCGCCCTGATCATTCTCGACGGTTGGGGCCTGGCTTCCAATGAGGACCACAACGCGGTCGCGCTGGCCGATACACCCGCGATGGACCGGATCGGCGCGACGTTCCCGTCCACGACCCTCCAGACCTGCGGGGGCAGCGTGGGCCTGCCCGATGGATTGTTCGGCAACTCCGAAGTCGGGCATCTCAACCTTGGCGCGGGACGTGTGGTCATGCAGGCCGTCACCCGGATCGACGACAGGGTGAAGGACGGCGGCTTTCCGCGGAACGAAGCGTTGATCGCATCGATGGACCGGGTCGCCGGTACGAACCGGCGCCTTCACCTGATCGGGCTGGTGTCCGACGGCGGGGTACATTCCTGGCCCAACCACTACAGCGGTCTGCTCAAAATGGCCGCCGGCCGCAGGTTGAGACCGGATCAGGTTTACATCCACGCGTGGCTCGACGGGCGTGACACGCCGCCCAGAAGCGGTATCCGTCATCTGGCAGCCCTGCGGGAGATGTGCGCGTCGGCCGGAGTGGGTAAAATCGCCACCGTTTGCGGCCGCTACTTCGCCATGGACAGGGACCGGCGCTGGGACCGCGTGCGCGTGGCATACGACGCCATGATACTCGGCGAGGGCATACGCGCAGAGGATCCGCTCGAGGCCCTGCGGGACGCCTACGATCGAAACGAGACCGACGAGTTTGTAAAGCCGATCGTCATCGCCGGCTCCAATGCGGACCCGTTGGCGACCGTCGGGAACGACGACTCCGTGCTTTGTTTCAATTTTCGCAGCGACCGGGGCAGGCAGATCACCCGCGCCTTCGTGCTGCCGGGCTTCGACGGCTTTGAGCGGACAATCCACCCCAGGGTTCACTATACATGTCTCACGCGTTACGAAGCCGGCCTGCCCGTGGACGCGGTCGCGTTTTCGCCCGAAGATCTGGCCCAGGAGTTGCCGGACGTGTGCGGGAAGACGTTGAGCGAGGCCGGGCTCCGGCAGCTACGCATTGCCGAAACGGAGAAATACGCGCACGTCACCTATTTCTTCAACGGCCAGCGGGAGGAACCCTTTGAAGGCGAAGCGCGCATTCTGGTCCCTTCTCCCAGGGACGTGCCCACGTACGATCACAAGCCCGAAATGAGCGCGCGGGCCATCGCACGAAAATTCGTCGATGCGATCCGCTCGCGGAGCTTCGACACCGCCATCTGTAATTTCGCAAACCCCGATATGGTCGGCCACACCGGTGTGCTCGACGCGGCCGTCAAAGCCGTGGCGACGGTCGACAAGTGTCTGGAGCAGGTTCTGGCGGCCATCGGCGACGTCGGCGGCGCCGCCATCGTCACCGCGGACCACGGCAACGCCGAACAGATGATTCACCACGGTACCCGCGAACCCCGCACCGCCCATACGGCCAATCCCGTGCCCCTGATTCTTGTCGATCCGGCGTTCCGCGGCAGGCTCAGAAAGGGCGGCAGCCTCTGCGACGTGGCGCCCACGTTTCTGGGCATGCTCGGCCTCCACAAACCGGAAGCCATGACGGGAGAAGACCTCAGAGTGATGAACTGAAACCCGCTCCGCGACGCTCCCACGAGGAGACCCCATGAAAATCCACGAATACCAGGCCAAAGAAATCCTCAAGTCGTATGACGTTCCCGTACCCGACGGACGTCTGGCCACAACGGCAGACGAGGCCAGAAGCGCGGCGGCCGAACTCGGCGGCGCCGTCGTCGTCAAGGCCCAGGTCCACGCCGGCGGCCGGGGCAAGGGCGGCGGGATCAAACTCGCCAGGGATCCGGACGAGGCCTACGGATATGCCGGGGACATGATCGGACGGAAACTCGTCACCCCTCAGACCGGTCCTGAGGGGCAGAACGTCAAACAGGTGTGGATCGAAAACGCCACCGATATCGCCCGCGAACTCTACCTGGGCGTGGTCCTGGACCGGGATCGGTCCAGGCTGGTCATCATGGCTTCCAGCGAGGGTGGGATGGACATCGAAGAAGTGGCCGCCGAAACGCCCGAAAAAATCCTGAGGGAAACCGTCGACCCGGCGGTCGGGCTTCAGCCCTTCCAGGCACGCCGGCTGGCATTCGGCCTCGGCCTGGAATCCGGAGCGTACAAACAGGGGGTGCGGTTCATCGACCGGCTCTACGCAGCCTACGTGGGCACCGACTGTTCCCTGGCCGAAATCAACCCCCTTGTGGTCACCGCCGACGACAACCTCGTGGCCCTGGACGCCAAAATGAATTTCGACGACAACGCGCTCTTCCGCCACGGAGACATCCGGGAACGGCGCGACACCGACGAGGAAGACCCTCTGGAAGTGGATGCCTCCAAATTCGACCTCAACTACATCAAACTCGACGGCGAGGTCGGCTGCATGGTCAACGGCGCCGGTCTGGCCATGGCCACCATGGATATTGTGAAACATGCGGGATCGTCCCCCGCGAATTTCCTGGACGTAGGTGGGGGCGCCAACGTGGAACGGGTTGAGAACGCCTTCCGTATCCTTCTGTCCGACGCCGGCGTCAAGGCCGTGCTCATCAACATTTTCGGTGGTATCGTGCGTTGCGACCGGGTCGCCGAGGGTGTCGTCCAGGCGCTCGAGAAGTTTTCCGTAGACCTGCCGATCGTGGTACGCCTGCAGGGTACAAACGCCGAAGAGGGCGCGCGGATTCTGGAGAACTCGGATCTGAAATTCACGGTAGCCCGCGAGTTGAAAGAGGCGGCGGAAGCGGTTGTGGCAGCGGTTCGCGGCGATAGCCGATAGTGTGCAGTAGCGACTGACAGTGCCCCACCCCCTTTAACGTCCCCTATTCCCTCGGGAGAGGGGGTTGGGGGGAGAGGTCCTCCCCCTTTCCTTTAGGAGAGGGGGCCGGGGGGAGAGGTCCCGCGCCGTCGCTGTTGAATTTGTAGGGGCAACCCTTGTGGTTGCCCACGGGGCGGTACGGATATCGGCCGTACACAAGGATGGCTGCAAAGAATGCAGCCATCCCTTTTGGCATATGACACAATAGCATATTTATGCAGATATGACAGTATCTTAGTAGATCGAGGATGGATGTCGTATTCGATATCTACTTATATTCCATATATTTAAGTAAATTTCTAACGCCTTGGTACTCTTGTTGCTTTTAATGGAACCGTCGATACTTTTATCAATCCGAGGCTCAAAGAAAAGGAAGCCGTTTATGCCCACATATGACTACGTTTGTGAAGCGTGTAGCCATGAATTCGAGCATTTTCAGAGCATTACGTCGTCTTCACTGCGCAAATGTCCGGAATGCGGCGAACGAAAGCTGAAGCGGCTCATCGGCGCCGGCGCCGGGCTCCTCTTCAAAGGATCGGGATTCTATATCACCGACTACCGGAGCGACGGATATAAAGAGGCCGCAAAAAAAGACGCCCCGAAAGACAAGAAACAGGATTCAAAAGACAAGAGCGGCAGCGGCGCCAAGTCCAAGAACAAGGAAAAAGCGGCATAAAACACGTCGGATTCTATAGAAAGGAATTCAACCAATGGGCAAAGTTATCGGAATCGACCTGGGAACGACCAACTCGTGTGTGGCCGTTATGGAGGGGGGCGATCCCGTCGTGATTCCCAATGCCGAGGGCGGGCGTACCACGCCTTCGGTGATCGCGTTCACCAAAGACGACGAACGCCTCGTAGGGCAGGTGGCGAAACGACAGGCGGTGACGAATCCGCAGAACACCGTCTATTCCATTAAACGATTCATGGGCAGGCGCTACGAGGAAGTGCCCACTGAAATTGGAGAAGTGCCCTACGAAGTCAAGAGAGAGAGTAACGGCCTCGCTACCGCAAAACTGGGTGACAAGACGTATACGCCTCCCGAGATCTCGGCCATGGTCCTCCAGAAAATGAAGCAGACGGCCGAAGAATACCTCGGCGAAACCGTTACGGAAGCCGTGATCACGGTCCCGGCTTACTTCAACGACGCTCAGCGCAAAGCCACCACGGACGCGGGGAAAATTGCCGGCCTGGACGTGAAGCGCATCGTCAACGAACCCACGGCCGCGTCATTGGCCTACGGCCTGGACAAGAAGACAGATGAGATCATCGCCGTCTACGATCTGGGCGGCGGCACGTTCGACATTTCCATTCTGGAACTGGGCGACGGCGTTTTCGAAGTCAAATCCACCAACGGGGATACCCACCTGGGCGGCGATGACTTCGATCAGCGCATCATCGACTGGCTCGCGGCGGAATTCCAGCGGGAGAACCGCATCGACCTGCGTAACGACCCGATGGCGCTGCAGCGCCTGAAGGAAGCAGCCGAAAAAGCCAAATGCGAGCTTTCCAGTTCCCTGCAGACGGATGTCAATCTGCCTTTTGTCACGGCCGATGCGTCCGGTCCCAAGCATATGAACCTGACCCTGTCGAGGGCCAAATTCGAGCAACTCGTGGAAGACCTGGTCGAACGCACCAGGAGGCCCTGTATCCAGGCGATCAAAGACGCGGGTGTTTCCCCGTCAGAGATCAACGAGGTCATTCTGGTTGGCGGCAGCACCCGCATTCCCAAAGTTCAGGAGGCGGTCAAGGAACTCTTCGGCAGAGAGCCGCACCGGGGAGTAAATCCCGACGAAGTGGTCGCGGTGGGCGCCGCCATCCAGGCCGGTGTGCTTTCGGGCGACGTCAAAGACGTGGTGCTGCTGGATGTGACCCCCCTGTCTCTGGGTATTGAAACACTGGGGGGTGTGATGACCAAGCTCATCGACCGTAACACCACCATTCCCACGAAGAAGTCGCAGGTATTCACAACCGCGGCCGACAGCCAGCCTTCGGTCGAGGTGCACGTGCTTCAGGGCGAACGGGATATGGCGGTTGACAACCGTACCATCGGTCGATTCCACCTGGACGGCATTCCGCCCGCGCCCCGCGGCACCCCACAGGTCGAAGTCGGCTTCGACATCGACGCCAACGGGATTATGAATGTTTCCGCCAAAGACATGGGCACGAACAAGGAACAGAGCATTCGCATCGAAGCCTCCTCGGGCCTGTCCGACACGGAAATCGACCGGATGGTCAGCGACGCCAAGGAGAACGCCGCCGAAGACAAGACGAGGCGCGAGGGCATCGAAGTTCGCAACCAGGCGGACCAGCAGGTTTACCAGACCGAAAAGCAACTCGGCGAAATGGGCGACAAAATCAGCGAAGATGCCAAGGCCAAGGTGCAGGCCGCGGTGGACCGGGTGAAGGAAACGCTCAAAGGCGAGAACGTGGACGAAATCAAATCCGCCACAGAAGCGCTCACCCAGGAATGGCACCAGGTGGCCAGCGAACTCTATTCGCAGGCATCGCAGGCGGGTCCCGAGGCCGGAGCTCCGGGCGATGCGGGACAGGCCGCCGGCGAACAGAAGAAAGACGACGGCGTCGTCGACGCCGAGTACGAAGTCGTGGATGACGACAAACCGAAGTAATCCACAATCGCAAATGAACAGCGGAGGCGATTCCCTCGGGAATGGCCTCCGCTTTTTTGTCTGGGATACACTCTCCCCCACCCCATAACGTCCCCTATTTCCCTGCCCTTTTTCTTGCATCGCCCAAGAAAAAGGGCGAAAAAGAAGGGCGCCGCTCAGACGCCGCGGGGCTGCTTTTCCGCGAATCGCCTCACGGGCTCACACGAACGGTAATGCCCTCCAAACGCTAGCGGTGAATATAGGCCAAGATGCTGGACGGAATAACGCGGAAAAACCCCTTCCCCACCGGGCGGACAAATGGTAGTCCAGGGAGGTCATTCTCGTAGATTCGCGGTGGTTTCCGCCGTTTGCATTTTTTTGTTTGTGTTTCGTCTTTGATTCAAGCTGAAAACTGATAGCTGACTGCTGTTTTGCTGCTTTTCGACGGCCGAATTTTTGGAATCTATCTCCGTGACCGATCCTCAAGGTTCCGTGCCGAAAAGAGTTCCCACGCCCGTAGGCGGGCCGCCGCTTCATCCGCCGGGGTGTTCAATTTGTACTCAAACCGCAGACGCCGTTGCCCATCCACATTCTCAAATACCCCGACAATCCAGAAGTCGCCGTCATATCTGGCATTCAGGATAAATTCACGGTTTTCATGGCGAAACACCATAGATCGCCCCGGTTTCGAGTGCGCCGCCGGCCACTGCGCCTGCCTGTGCGTGCTGTCTCACGCACGCAGACAGGCGGCGCTACCAGCGATCCAGGCCCAGGAGCTTTCGTCCGAGCGGCGTCAACTGCGCCGTTTCGCCCTCGAAGTGTTCCTTTTCCTTCTGGTTTTTCCCCAACCCGGTCAGGCGTTCCCGCCAGCCCTCAATACGGCTCTCCCGATGCGATTCGTCGTCATCTCTCGCCGGAGTCATCGTGATGTATTGCGCAATGCGTGGCCGGTCGGCCGAGTTCGGACTGCTTCCGTGGGGCAACAGACTGTTCCAGATGACGAGATCACCCTCCTTGCCGGCGATGGGCTTTGCCTGATGTCCGAATTCAGCCTGCATCCGGCTCCTGGAGTCGTCCGCCTCCGATAACGTCTCGAGCCAGTCCGCAATACACCGGTGAAAGCCGGGTATGCACGTGAACGCGCCCTGATTCGCCGCTGTATCGGACAGATACAGCACGCCCTGTACCATGAAGCGAGATGGATCTTCGAGTGAAATATCCCAGTGCAGATAGGGTCCCTTGAACGCAAACCCAGGTCGTTCCGGCGGATTCAGACTCGTCCTGTCAAAACTCACCCAGAGATTTTCGGTCCCCCAGATCTGCGCAAACGCGTGATGCACCCGGGGGCGCTGCCGGTTGTCCCACAGCGCCTGGTGCTGGTACATCTCGACCATGATTCCGGGCCTTGGCGGATCCGGGTACCACGTATCCGCATCTCCGGAGTCCATGCCCAGAAACGTCCAGACGGCCCGCTCGGCCTGGCGGCAGTTTTCCGGCGGAACAGCCTCGGGCACCACAACGTATCCGTTCTCCTCCCAGAAATCCAACGCGTCGGCGTCCAGAACAGCCATGTCGTCCTCCCTTATCCAACTGGAACGGAATGAAAAACGCCCGGCAATATCCCGGTGGTCCCGGGCGATCCTGAATATGGTTCCGGAAAGAACGCTGTCAAGTCATTTTGACTGTGATTAACTATGATTAAACCGCATGAAGAGACCGTATTTGATGTGTTATTGCGAGACCTGGAGGGATTTGATGTCGATACGAAGAAATGCGATGTACATCGCTCGGCGGAGAGCACGGATGGGCGGGAGCATCGGTCCCACATTGCTCCGCGAGGATACTTCCGCAGGCAAAACGGGACGGACGGGCGATTCGTCGACTGCGCTCAGAATGACAGGGCGGCCGATCATCAGGCTATGTGAGATCCCTTCAAAAACGCCAGGACCTACCGTTGACCCCTTATCATTAACACAAATCCCTATACAAGCAGCATGAACCAACGTGTACCCTTTTTGCGTAGAAGTAACACTGCAAGACTCCGATACAGAGATGGCCTGGGACTCCTCCGGGATTGGGATCCGGATCGCCGGCGTTCTACGCAAACTCCTTTTTTGTGTGGATAATGTGCCGATCTTTTATATATTTCGTTCGCCCTGACAACCGGTGCGGATCTCCCGAAGCGGCGTGGAACCGGGGCCGGACGCTATTGCCCGCAACGTCTCCATAGGGTTTCCTGAAGCTGAATTCTTTCCTGGGACTCCGATCATGACGGTCCGAAAAATCAAATTCATCGCCGGATTCGCCGTTATTGTCGCATGCCTGGTTCTTCTGGTTGTAACCAGTTCCCGGAAGATGGCGATGTATTACCTTACCGTCTCCGAACTGGAAGCCCGTGAGACTGAATTCGTGAACAAACGGATCAAACTCGCCGGCAAAGTCACGCCGGGCTCCATCCGGAAAAATACCGGCCGCACCGTCGAGTTCCAAATTTGGGAACCCCTGGAGGGAGAAGCCTTCTCCGCGAGACGTTCGGTGGTATATGCGGGCATTGTGCCGGACACCTTCAGAGACGAAGCCGACGTGGTCCTGGAAGGCGAAGTGGGCGCGAACGGCCAATTTCGGGCGGAAACCCTGTTGGCCAAATGTCCCTCCAAATACGAGGGCCAATCTTACGAAGACATCAAGAAAGCCTATGACAGGTAACATCCAACCTGGAAAGCCGGGTCATCCGATGACCCGTGGCGCCAACAATGGCTGAACTCGGCAATTTCCTCATCTGGTTCTCGGTTGCCACCTCCCTCTACGCGGCGGTGTCCGGCGTTCTGGCCGGCAGGACCGGCAGGCTGAATCTCACTCTCAGCACGGAACGCGCGGTTGCCGCTACTTTTCTGATGGTTCTGGGGGCTTTCGGCCTGCTGGAGTCCTTTTTCCTCACCGACCGATTCGATCTCCACTACGTGGCCGGCCATTCCAGCCGCGACCTGCCGACGCCGTATAAGTTCACCGCCGCATGGTCTGGCATGGAGGGCTCTCTCCTGCTCTGGGCCTTCATTCTCGCCGGTTTCAATTTCTTCGCCACGCGCACCACCCGCAGGTTCCGCGGGCCGCTCGCCTCCTATGCGACAGTCGTTATGTCGCTCACCCAGGTCTTCTTCCTCGTCCTGATAGGATATTACGAGAATCCTTTCCGAGAACTGGGTTTCACGGCTGCCGACGGCCAGGGTATGAATCCGCTTCTGGTCCATCCGGCCATGGCCATTCACCCTCCCATGCTATACCTCGGTTACGTGGGATTCATCGTACCGTATGCGTTTGCGATGGCCGCGCTCTTGAGCCGACAGGTGGACGAAGCGTGGATCCGCACCACCCGGCGCTGGACCATCTGGCCCTGGTTTTTTCTGGGGACCGGGCAGCTTCTGGGCGGCAACTGGGCTTACGTGGTTCTGGGATGGGGTGGGTACTGGGGCTGGGACCCCGTTGAAAACGCCGCCCTGCTTCCCTGGCTCACGGGCACCGCCTTTCTGCACTCGGTGATGATCCAGGAAAAGAAAGGGATGCTCAAAGTCTGGAACATGGCGCTCATCATTCTCACCTTTACGCTGTGTATCTACGGCACGTTCCTGACCCGCAGCGGCCTGGTTTCCTCCGTGCACGCGTTTGCCCAGTCGCCGATCGGCAACGTGTTCCTCTATTTTCTGGCGGCTATCGTGGTCTTTTCCGCCGGCATCCTGTGGTGGAGGAGGCCATTGCTCAAGAGCAGGAACGAATACGAATCTCCCGTCTCCCGGGAAGGGGGCTTTCTGCTCAACAATCTTCTCTTCCTGACAGCCGCATTCGCGGTGTTCTGGGGCGTCATGTTCCCGGTGCTCTCCGAAGCCGTCACCGGCTCCAAGGTCACCGTGGGTCCGCCCTTTTTCAGCACGGTCATGACGCCCATCGGTCTGCTGCTTCTCCTGATGACGGGTGTTGGCCCGCTGTTGGCCTGGCGCAAGACGTCGGCGCGCAGTATGAAAAGACATTTCGCCGGACCGGGCATCTTCGGTCTCTTCTGTAGCGCTATCGCATTCGCCCTCGGCGCGCGCGAACTGTACGCGTTGATCTCCTTTACCCTGTGCGGATTCGTGACGGGAGCCATCGCCACTGAGTTTCACAGAGGCGCGAAGGCGCGGGGAAGCAGTTCAAATGAGCCGTATCTCAAGGCGCTCTGGTCCCTCACCGTCCGAAATCGCCGGCGTTACGGCGGTTATATCGTCCATTTCGGCGTCGTGCTCCTCTTCTTCGGGTTCACCGGCAATGCCTTCAACCGGGAAATCGAGGCGGGATTGAAGCATGGCGAGTCCGCGACCATCGGGAAATACCGCCTCGTCTACGAAGGCTATTCCGAGAGCCGGAACCCGCTCACCATCGTGATTCAGACCCAGCTTGGCGTGTACCAGGGAGACGAACGCCTGGGTACGATGTGGCCCGAGCAGCACGTTTATTACAAACGCAATGACCGGCAGCGAACGACCGAAGTCGCCATCCGTTCCAGCCTGCGCGAAGACCTTTACGTTCTATATGAGGGCCGGGATCCCGACGGCGCCGCCCTGTTCAGAATTTACGTCAATCCCCTGGTGATGTGGGTCTGGATTGGCGCATGGGTCCTCACCCTCGGGACTGTGATTGCCATCCTGCCGGACAGGCGGGACCGTCTCAGACGCGGACGTACCGTTGGGCTTTCTGCCGCGTCCTGAAAGGCGACGGCCTGAAAAACAAAAGAGTATCATCGATGAATGGAAAGCGGAAGAAAACCGGTATGGTCATTTCACGGCGCGTCGTTCTCCTGGCGGGGATGATCGTCCCGGCACTTCTGCTTCTCTCGCTTGCGTACCCCGTATCCGCCGAAGTTACGCAGGAAAAGGTGAAAGAAGTGGCGAAGGGCCTCGCCTGTCTCTGCGGCGACTGCCCTCGCCGGCCGCTGGATGAGTGCGCTTGCGGTTGGGCGGATCGAAAAAGATCACGCATTGCCGAAGCGCTGGAAGCGGGACAGGACAAGGAAACCATCGTTGCCGGCTTTGTTGCAGAATTCGGACAGGAAGCGTATGTGACGCCCCCGGCCGAGGGCTTCAACCTCACCGCCTGGATCATGCCCATTGTGGTCCTGCTGCTCGGCGCCATTGCGGTGCGTTTGGTGTTACGCAACTGGTCGCGGCAACGCGTCGCTCCCGCCGCCAGCCAGGTCCCGGATACAAAACCGGACGACCCGTACAGATTAAGGCTGGAACAGGAACTCAGGGAGCGAGATCTGTGAGCGTCGCGTTCTGCATCGTTATTGTCGCGGTCGTCTTCATCTTTGTGTTTCGCCCGTTCATTACCACGCGAGGTCGGATTGGAGAGGCGGATGCGGGATCCGGTCGTGGAAACCAGCTCCTTGTGGATAGAGAAGCCCTTTATGACGCCATCCGCGAACTGGACTTCGACTACCGCATGGGGAAGGTCGAAGAGGACGATTATCGCGCGACCCGCTCGCGTTACGAGAGCCGGGCCGTGGAACTGATGAGGGCCATCGAAGAAACCACCGGCCCCCCGGTGGGAATCGAGGATCGCATCGAACAGGAAATCGCCGCGCTCAGAGAAAGAGATACCGGCGCGTGTGCCGGATGCGGCGATTCAACTCCCGAGGGCGCCCGCTTTTGTCCTCGATGCGGCAAAGCCCTATCGGAACCACGTCTATGAGCAAACGTCTCGGCTGCTTCGCCTTCCTGCTGATCGGTGTTTTGGACGCTTCCCCTGCTGCTGGCCTCGTCGTTGGTCGTGTCACGAATGGGACGCTTTCTCAACCCCAGCCGGACTGCGTGGTGTTCCTGATTCGTCAGGGCGCCGAACCCGAAGTTTTCCTCCAGGATACCACCGGTACACACGGGCGATTCTCGTTCCAGGCCCAGGCCGGCGGTGACGCGCTCTGGTTTATTTCCGCGGCCCATGCGGGCGTCAATTATGGCCAGCGGGTCGTGGACGGCCCCAACGAAATTGCCGTCTTCGAAACCACCGACTCGGACACGTCCGTTTCCGTCGTTTCACACCACATCATCGTCGACGCGGCCGAAAAGCGGGTCGAACAGATCCTGATCGTACAGAACGATGGCAACCGCACGTTCAAGACCGGCGAGGGGCATGGACATGGCCTGGAGGTTTTCCTTCCCGACGGCGTGACGGAAGTCAGGGAAGGCCCGCAGGGTCTTCACACCCACGGCGACATCCTCGTGAATCCGGATCCCGTTCGTCCGGGTCATAGCCAGCTTTTGTTTGCCTTCGACATGCCCGCCTCCGGGCGTCTGTCGCAAACCGTGAGCTACCCAACCGGAACCGTGGACGTCTTCGTCCATCCGCCGGGAGCGGCCATCACCGCGGGCGCGCTTCAGGACCAGGGCGAAAACACTTTTGAACAGCACAGCTTTCGCAGGTTTTCGGGCGCCGCCTTTAACCGGGGAGACCGGATCGACCTGGAAATCAACGCGTCGCCGTGGTCTATTTCGGGCGTGTTCACCGGGTTCGATCTCAAATGGGCGTTGCTTGGCCTGGCGATCGGTTTTGCTCTGCTGGCCATCTTCTTTCGGCCCTTCGGAAAGACCGGCTCCCCGGCGTTGAAAACAGCCGAAGGCCGGCCCGGCCTTCGGGACCGAAGAAACGCCCTGGTCCACCAGATTGCGGACATGGACGACCGATACGAGCAGGGCCGCCTTGCGGAAGAAGATTACCAGGCCCGGCGAAATGCCTTTAAAGCGGAGCTTGTCGATATGTCCCGCGTCCTTGATGGGGAAGCGTAGGCGTTATGGCCCCGCCCGTTCCGGCCATCGTTCTCGAGAACGTGGAAAAACGGTTCGGCCGTCTCGCCGCCCTGGAGGGTATCGACCTCATCGTTCCAGGTGGCGCCCTTGCTCTTCTCGGCCCGAACGGGGCCGGCAAGTCGACGCTCCTGCGGCTTGTTGCGACCCTGTCCAAACCCACGCACGGGCGGATCTTTGTCAGGGGCGTGGACGCCCGTAAGGAACCGGAACGCGTGCGGGCGGACATCGGGCTGATCTCCCACCAGACCCTTCTCTACGAAGAGCTGACCGCAGGTGAAAACCTGCGTTTCTATGGCCGCCTTTACGGTCTGCACGACCTGAAAGAACGTGTGCGAGCGGCGCTGGAGGGCGTCGGTCTTTTCGGCAGGGAACACGACCGTGTCCGCGGGTTTTCCAGGGGCATGAAACAACGCCTCGCCATTGCCCGGGCCACGCTCCACCATCCCACGGTTCTCCTTCTCGACGAGCCGTTCGCCGGCCTGGACGCCGCCGCATGCGCCATGTTGAGCGACCGGCTGCGCCAGCTTCGCCGGGACGGTCGTACGGTCATCCTGGTTACTCACGATCTGCATCGGGGTCTGGCTCTCACGGATCGGTTCGCGATCCTGAACGGGGGGCGGTTTGTCGCGAAGGGAGAAACCGGGGGATTGTCGCTCGAGGCGATGGAAAGTTGCTATGAAAATGCCGTAACAGGCCGTTGATAAAGTCGCTCTGCAGGCGAGGCCGAGTCATTGTGGCCGAAGACAAGGCGCGCGACCGCGTCGAATCGGGGGATTCGGGGAGGGAGTGCAACGCAGTCATTCGGCCACAAGGGCCGGACGCAGCCCGGATGGACTTTTTCAACGGGCTGATAAACCAATATCCTCCCGAAATCCGGGCGTCAGGATAAGGCCGGAACAGGTTTCCGCCGAGTTCTGAAGTCCGATGCAACGCGGGAACGGGAGCGCCTTTGGGCCTCTTCTTCAGTCAGATTTCAGCTGTTTTCTGGAAAGATATCAAGACCGAAGTACGCACCAAAGAACGGCTGAGCGCAATGTGCTTTTTTGCGTTTCTGGTGCTCCTCGTCTTTAATTTCGCATTCACACCCGGCTCGGAAACCATTAGAAACGCGGCGCCCGGCATCTTCTGGATCGCCGTTACGTTCTCCGGTTTCATGGGCCTGACGCGCTCCTTCGTCTCGGAACGCGACAACGACTGCCTGACGGGCCTCCTGCTTTCACCCGCCGACAGTGGCGCCATCTACCTGGGTAAAATGCTGGCGAACCTCTGCGCCATGCTGTTGGTGGAAGCCCTGATTCTCCCGCTTATGGTTGTCTTTCTGAATATCGCCGTCTGGCAACACCTGCCCCGCCTGCTTCCCGGGCTTCTGCTGGGTACCCTCGGATTCGCGGCCGTCGGCACCCTCTTCGCCGCGATGTCGCTCAAGACCCGGCTCCAGGAGGCCCTGTTGCCAATGCTTACCCTTCCGGTGCTGGTTCCGGCCCTTCTGGCGGCCGTCGAGTCGTTCCGGGCGGTGCTGGCGGGTGATTCTCTCTCCGATATATCCGCATGGATCAACATCGGCGGTGCATTCGCGCTGCTGTTCGTGGCGGCCTGCGTGCTTTTGTTCGATTATGTGATCGAGGAGTGATATGGGGAAACGACTGTACCTTTGGTCCCGTATCTTCGGCGTCTTGGCGCTGATTGGCATGCTGGTTGCGCCCTACCTTGCCCTCGTGCACGCAAGCATGGAAAGGCAAATGGGCCTCGCCCAGAAAATCTTCTATTTTCACGTGCCTTCGGCCTTCTCGATGTACGCCGCCTTTTTCCTCGTTTTCGTCTTCAGCATTCTGTATCTCGTTCGAAGGGAAAAACGGTGGGACATATGGGCTGCGTGCGCCGCCGAAGTCGGTCTCCTCTTCTGCACGCTCGTGCTTCTCACCGGCCCCATCTGGGCGAAACCCGTCTGGGGCGCCTGGTGGGTGTGGGACGCTCAGTTGACCCTCACCCTGGTCCTCTGGCTAATTTTTGTCGCGTACATGATGTTGAAGAGTTACAGTGAAGACCCCTTGCAGAGCGCCAGGTTCCGGGCTGTACTGGGTATCATCGGCTTTCTTGACGCCCCACTCATCCATTACTCCACGCGGCTGTGGCGCACCCAGCATCCCGAGGTCGTACGGGCTGAGAAAATTGGACTCCCGACAGACATGCTGTTCGCGTTCGTCTTCTGCGCCGCCGTGTTCATTGTGCTCTTCGCCGCCATTCTGGCCAGACGCGTCTCGCTCGAACTTGCCCGGGACGAACTCGAATCCCTGAAGGCCGAGGCGCGCGTTACGTCAACGCAGGTTCAGCATATCTCGGGCTGACCTGTCCGGAGCTTCCGGAGGATTGTTATGCAACACCTCGGTTACATGGCCGCCGCCTACGCCATTATATGGGCGGCGATACTCATCTATTTCCTGGGCCTCGGCCGTCGCGAACGTGAGATATGGACCGAACTCCAGGCACTACGCGAATCCATCGGCAACCGGGAAGCCGAGTCCGATTCGGGCGAACGCCAATAGACGGTACGTCGATCCGAAGTCCGTCGTCTCAAACTACCTATGCCCGTAAAAAACGCCCGCAAGATCCTTGCGCTAATCAGGAACCGCAAGGCGCGAGACCGCGAAGGTCAATTCGTTATCGAAGGCATTCGCCTTGTCGAAGAAGCCCTCCTGTCAGACGCTCCGATCGAGCAACTGATCTTCGACCGGGATACCCTCAAGGTCGACAGACGCCTGCAGCAGTTTCGCCGCGAGGCGACGTTCCGGGATATATCCGTCCAGCAGACAGATCGTCGCGCGATCAGAAATATGGGCGAACACCAGAATCCCGAAGGCGTGCTGGGCGTCGTGCGATTTCTTGCGAGAAAACGGGATGAGGCTCTGGACGGGAGCGGACCTCTCCTTCTTTTCGACCGGTTGCGCGACCCCAACAACCTCGGCCTGGTTCTTCGCACCGCCGAGGCCGCCGGCGCGGCCGCCATTTTCCTGTCTCCCGGTTCCGTCGAACTCTACAATTCCAAAGTTGTGCGCGCCTCCCGGGGGTCCATTTTTCGCTTTCCCGTCTTTGGAAACGAAGATCTGCCCACGCTGATCAGGGAACTGCGGCATCGTGATGTCCGCATTCTCTCCACCCAACTTCGGGGCACGCCATTCTACAAGGTCAAACAGAAAGGCCGCATCGCCTTTCTGTTCGGCAACGAGACCTTTGGCGTCGACCCGGATCTCCAGAGCCGCGTTCACCAGACCATCTCCATACCCATGGCTGAAGGCACGAATTCTCTCAACGTGGCCGTTGCCGCGGGCATTCTGTTGTTCAAACATAGAGAACCGGCCTGACACCGGAAGCGCCCGGCGGATGTCCCGCCGGGCGCTTCAACTTCCTGTGCCATTCCCTGTTGAGAAGAAGGGCGATGGGGGCGACGTCTTAATATACCGCGGATGTCAAGGACCCCCGGTTTGACTCGTCACGGTATGCCTCGTACAGATGCGGACGGCGCTGCATCCAGTTCACCTCCCTGAAGCACCCCCCATTCCAGGTCCGAAACCCGTCCGCCAGATCCACCATTGCCAGAATATGGTCGCAATCTCCCTCGTTCCACGCCAGGATGTCGCCTTTTCTATCCACGACACAGCTGCCCTGCGTCGTATTCCGTGCAACCACCATACACACCTGATTGTCCATTGCTCGGGTTCGCATGATGGCCTTCCAGCGGTCCTCGCTGAAGATCGGCGATCCCGGACTCCACCTGCTGGCGCGGTGATCGCCCATGATTGGCAACAGGAGGAAGTCGGCCCCGCTCAATCCCACCATCCGTGAGGATTCCGCGGCCGAGCTGTCCATACAGATATTGCATCCGATGCGTCCGATTACCGTATCGAACATTGGAAACCCGTCACCGGGAAGAATCCCGGACTCGCTCTCGCCACCCACGGCCAGATGCACCTTTCGATACCTGCCATCCACCGCGCCGTCCGGGCCGAACAGCGCCGCCGTATTGTGAACCGCGTCGCCATCTCGCTCAATCAGGCCCAGCAGCAGGTACAGCCCGTGTTGGCGGGCAAGATCCGCAAACGGCTCCGTTTCCGGGCCTGGCAACGGTACCGCCAGATCGATGGGACTCCCTGAAATCCCCCACTGCAGGGCGATTTCCGGCAAAACAATCAGGTCCGGCCCCGTTTCACACGCCGCCTCGCACAGCGGCAGATAATAGTCGATATTTTCGGCAACGGCGGTAAAGGGTCCCTTCCGCGATCCCGCCTTGCCGGTTACCACCGCCACCTTTACCGTAGCGGGCATTTCCGGCGCCTCTACGGCCTTTACCTCGGGCAGATGCCACTCGGACTCACCTGCGGTTGTCCACCGGAACGTGCAGCGCAACGTCAACCGGCTGGCCCCTTCGGGAGCAGTGAACGTCCGGGAAAACCGGATCGTTCCCGTTCCGACCGGCTCCGGCAGCAGGTAGTCCCAACCCTGAATTTCACCTGTACGCACCGTCGCGTCGTCCGGAGGCATCTCTCCCCAATAGGATTTGCAACGCAGCGTGTCCCTGGGGTGTTCCAGAGCCCTGTAGTCCACTTCCCAGGTCGCCCGGAGCGTTCGACCCGGTTCGACCCCCGAGAATACCGCCTGCCACCCACCCACGCACGTCCGCGTTCCGTTGGCAGCCGCCGCGAACGTATCTCCGCCCCGCTCGGTCAACGGCGCGGCAGAAGGATGCGGTGCCCAGGACTCAATCCTTTCCAGTTTCAGATCGGCCATTTTTTTCTCCCCACCGGTTAACAGCAGTTCAGTTCCCGATGATTGTGGGCCCCCTACCGCTGATCACCGGCTTTCAATACTTCATCCACAAACGCATATGCCTGCTCGCGGATATCCGGCGGAAACGCGTGTTCCGCGTCGGGATGTACCGCAAGCAGGCGGTCGGAGGCGCCCAGCAGCGCGTAGACAGGCGCGGCCGCCCGGACACAGTCTTTCACACCGGATACTTCAAAATTCCCGTCTCGCACGGGGGCGTTGATGAAAAAGCCCCGCGGCGCGAGGGCGGCAACCACCTCTGTAAAGTCGAACGGCATCTGCTTCGGGTCTTTGCCGTACCGTTCTGAAATAAGGGGCATATAACCCCGATGGCTCCAGCCCGTCAGGTTGCCATTGTAATATTTGAAGAATGAATTAAAACCGCAACTGGATACGACGACCTTTAACCGCGGATCGAATGCGGACAGAAACATGGAATTGTGACCGCCCAGGGAATGCCCGATACTTCCGACCCGCCGGGCGTCCACTTCCGGCAGCGCCTGCAGCAGGTCGACGGCCCGCATGTGGTTCCAGATTCCCTTCATCGTGGCGCTGGCATATCCATTTTTATATGGGTCGAATTCGTACTCTCCAAAATTCACATAGTCCGGTGCCAGCGTTACGTACCCTCTCCGGGCAAGTTCCAGCGCATAGTGCAGATCGGGGTTGCCACCGGCTCCCGCGGGTTCTCCCTTGCCGATCTTCGTTGTCTGATGCAAGCACAACATTGCCGGCGTCTTGCCAGTCAAGCCCTTCGGGACCAGCAGGTACGCCGGCACGCGATCCCCCGGTTCCGACACGAACGTGATCTTCTTCCGCATCACGTCGCCCAGGTCTTCGGTACCCACCACGTCCATCTCCAGAGCAGGAAGGTTGGAACGGTCGGGAAGGGGTCCCATCACCATTTCCATATTCGCAAGAATATGCGCCCGCCGATTCTTCCAGTCCTCCGCGTTCGTTACCGACTGCTCCGTGCCCTCTCCATCCACGTAGACCAGCATCTTCATCTTATCCTCGTCGAACGGCGGCCCCTGCCCGGCGTTCGGGACGCCAACCAATATCACGCCCCCAAAAACGAGCCGGACCGCCCATCGTGAAAACTTCGTCAGAAAAATTGGCATTGACTATCAGATCCTCCATCCGACTGTTGAAAATCACCATGTCCGATTCCGGATTCCCCACGCACGTTTCAGCGGGCCGTCCATCCCCCGTCTACAAACAACGACGTTCCCGTCACGTAGGTCGAAGCGTCACTGGCGAGGAACAGCGCCGCACCTCGAATCTCGCGCAATTCGCCCCAGCGATTGAACGCCGTCTGGCTGAGCAGACTCTTTACCTTGTCGGGTGTCTTCAAAAGCGGCCTATTGATCTCTGTCAGAAACGGCCCGGGGCAAAGCGCGTTGCACCGCACCCCGAACGGCGCCCATTCCAGCGCGAGCGCCCGCGTCAGTCCGGCGATCCCGGCCTTGGACGAACAGTATGCCGAGCGTTCGGCCAGGCCTACGGCGCTCAGCGTCGACCCCACGTTAATCACCGATCCGCTTTTCTGAGACGTCATTATCGGTCCCGCGGCCCTGCAGCAGAGCCAGGAACCGGTAAGATTGGTATCGATGACCTGCTTGAATTCATCGACCGGAAAACGACTTATGGGATGCCGGATGTTGATTCCCGCGCAGTTGACGAGAACATCCAGCCGCCCAAAGCGATCCGTAACGACTTGCATCAGGCGGGCCACGTCCTCTTCCACCGTCACGTCGACGGCCAGCCCCAGGATCTCCCGCCCCGTCTGCGCCGCGATCTCCACCGCAACCGATTCGCAGTCCGCCCCGTTTCTCGAACAGACCACGGTTGCGGCGCCCGCCTCGGCCAGCGCCAGCGCCATCTCCCTTCCCAGGCCCTTCGATCCTCCGGTAGTCAGGGCCACGCGCCCATCCAGCCGAAAAAGATCAAGCGTTTTTGGCTCTTCCATATCCGCCTCCGCAGCTGGTGTTCTGTCCCGGAAATAGGTCACCATTCGTCCGCCTGTCTGCGTGCAGGTCTTCCGCACGGGCAGGCCGGTTCATCCCATCTCGCAGCGTTGTTTACACTGAGCCTGTCGAAGTGCTTGCGCTGCCTGTGCTGAGCCTGTCGAAGGATGCGAGCCGGGCGGCTCGTCGGTTCGAAGGCGATCACAGGGATTGCTCCGGCGACAGTTCGCCGAGGACCGACCTCAATATCCCGGCAAACGACCTCCGCTCCGCAGGTGTCCCCACCGTTACCCTGAAACACCTGTCCAGAGGCGCCGCCGCCGGTTTGCGCACAAATGCGCCGTGTTTTTGCAGTGTCTCCAGAATCGTATTCGCGCGTGCCGCGGTTCCCGCATCGAATGCCACAAAATTCGTGGCCGAGGGCAACGTGGGCAAGCCGAGACTCTCCCCAAGCCGCGCATAGTCGGACCGTCCTTCAACAACCGAATTCACCACGTGCGCCACGAAATCCGAATCTTCAAGCGAGGCCAGCGCCCCCGCCTGTGCGACGCGATTCACGCCATAGTGGTGCCGCACCTTCTCAAGCGCCTCCACAACGACTGCGTCTGCAACTGCATATCCGATCCGCGCCCCTGCCATTCCGTGCGCCTTGGAGAACGTGCGCATGCGAATGATACGTGGCTGGATCGGCACCATTGGCAGTGGCGGGTCCTGGATGGCGAACTCCGAATACGCTTCGTCCAGAATCAGCAGACACCGCTCCGGAAGTGTTTTTTCAAATGCCCTGATGTTCGCCGCCGTATGCCACGTGCCCGCCGGGTTGTCCGGATTGGACAGATACACCAACCGCGCTTCGGTCTTTTTGGCCACTCCGGCCAGTCTCTCCAGGTCGTTTCGGTCGTCCCGGTAAGGCACGAAATGCAAGAGGCCGCCGAACCCCTTTACGTGGTAGTTGAATGTCGGATAAGCCCCCAGAGACGTCACGACCGTCTCGCCAGGCTCCACAAAAACCCGCACGACAAGCCCCAGCAGGTCGTCGATTCCGCTGCCCACGCTGACATTTTCAAACGGAACTCCGTGAAATCCGGCAATTGCGGCGCGAATTTCGTAATTTTCCGGATCGTTGTACCAGCTCACCCGCTCGACCGCCCGGAACATCGCCTCACGCGCCCGCGGGGAAGTACCAAACGCGCTTTCGTTGGCCCCGACCCTCATCCTGAAAACCTCTCCGCGTCGACGCTCCAGCGCTTCAGGCCCTACGAAGGGCACGGTTACGGGCAAACCGCGCACAATTCGGGTAAGTGGAAACCCGCCATCCATCATCCGGTCTCCGTTGCCAGAAAGTCTCCGTCGTACCGCTCAAAACTCGATACGGAAACGCATGCGGAATTCCATTCCTTCCTCGCCGGGTTCGATTTGTACTTCCCCCCAGTCAACCTGGTCCAGGTGCGCATCCACATACGCGTCGCCCATACTGAATAGGATAAGGCCAATGGTGGTATACAGAAAGATATTTCGTTCCGGGGATGCATCGACCGATGGGCGCTGATTCAACTGTCCCCGGCGAACAAAAAACGCCACCGTGGAACTCACCTGCGCGGTGGCGATCAAGCTTCCCTTTAAGGGGCGGCGGTTATAAAACTGCCCCCATCCCGGCAGCGCCAGCGACCGCAACATGGCCCCCCGCGCGGACCGGGCCTCGCTCACACTGTCCACCGCGGTCGAATCCGGACCTTCGGCGGCAGCTGGAACGACCCATGCGAAAATTGCCATTCCCGCCACGAACGCCAGAATCTTTGCGGAAGAACTTCCACAATCCGGCTTCGGGGGTTTCCGGTTCCAGGCCTCGCGCTTCACGATTCATGCTCCACTCGCCAATCTTGCCGCGCCCAGAATCCCCGCGTCGTCTCCCAGCTTACCCGCCACGATTTGCACGCTCTCCTTCACGCCGACCGTACCGCGCTCCTGAAAGGTCCTTCTGACAGGCTCAAACAGCCGTTCTCCGGCGCGCGCGAGCCCACCGCACAACGCCACCACTTCCACGTTCGTCACACTCACAAGACTCACGAGCCCTATTCCCAGCAACTTGCCCGTCTCTTCAAACATGGCGCGGGCAAACCCGTCACCCGCCTCCGCTGCCTCGAAAATCGCCTGTGTGGTCAGGCCGTCTGCGACCAGCACGGTATCCGGCGTTTCCGTTTCAAGTCGCTCACGGGCCCGTCTCACCATCGCCGTCGCGGAAACGTAGAGCTCCAGGCAGCCATAATTTCCGCAAGGACAACGGGGTCCGTTCCAATTGATCGTTATGTGGCCCACCTCCGCCGCATTGCCGTTGAACCCGTGCATCAATTCGCCGTTGCACACCCAGCCACCGCCAACTCCGGTGCCCAGCGTCACACACAAAAAATGAGGCGCCTTCCTGCCGGCGCCCTGCCACTGCTCGCCAAAAGCCGCGAGATTTGCATCGTTGTCCACGACCACCGGCATTTCGAGCGCCGTCTCCAACCGGTCTCTCAGACGTACCCCGTGCATGCACGGCATGTTCTCGGGAGAAATGATAACGCCATTAAACGGATCCAACGGACCCGGGGCCCCAACGCCCACGCCGCGCACTTCCAGTCCGCCCGCCTGGAGCAGCACCTGCCGGACGCACCTCGCGATACCTGCAATCACACGATCACTGCCCAGGTCGGGCCGGGTGGGACATCGGAAACGCGCCACGATTTTGCCCGTGTCCGTCACCAGACCCGCGCGGGTGTTGGTTCCGCCCAGGTCGACGCCGACGGTCAGTGCGTTCACATCTCTGCCCGCGCCTGTTTCACGGCGTCCACAAACGCCCGGGCGGTCGCCGTCAACGTGGCCCAATCCCTGTCTGCCACCGCCCGTTTATCCACCATCGCGCTTCCGGCCCCCACGGCGCACGCACCCGCCTTGATAAATTCCGGGGTCGTCCTGGCGTCGACCCCGCCTGTCGGCATCAACCGCACCTGGGGCAGCGGACCCTTCACATCTTTAAAATAGGACGGGCCGCCGACACCCGCAGGGAACACCTTCACCACGTCGGCCCCGGCCTGCCATGCGGCAAGAATCTCCGTAGGCGTGAACCCCGCCGGCATCACCACCTTTCCGTAACGCCTGGCCATCGTGATGACATCCAGGTTCAACGTGGGCCCGACCACGTACTCCGCGCCTGCCAGGATGGCAGCGCGCGCCGTCTCCGGGTCCAGGACGGATCCGACACCCACAATCGTATCTTCCATTTTCGCCGACGCTTCCTCAATGACCTTGAGCGCCCCGGGAACCGTCATCGTTACTTCAATGGCAACCACGCCGCCTTCCCGCAACGCTTTGGATACATCCATCAGTTCCGCGGGCGAATCCGCCCTCAGCACCGCCACCACACCACAGTCTATAATTCGATCCAGCACACCGGCCATGGGATACTCTCCTCTGTCTGTCCGATCGACCTACCGCCTGATTCTGGCTGCCGCGCCCTTCATGGCGGATTCCGCCTCCGCCCGGGTCGCCCAGTTTACGTCGCCCGGGAAGGTATGGGCAAGCGCTGAATACGCGCCGGCGAAATCCACCGCCGCCTGGGGACCCGCCCCCTCGATCAATCCGGCAATCAGACCGGCTGAGAAACTATCGCCCCCACCCACGCGGTCGACCATCTCCAGATCCTCGTAGATTCGAGACAGGTAGAACGCGTCACCGTCGAACAAAAGGGTACGCCAGTCGTTCAGCAGTCCGGTCTTCGCAACCCTCAGCGTTGTGCCCACGTAGTCCACGTTGGGATACCGTTCGACCGCCCGCCGCGCCACGTCCTTGTAGTTATCGGGATCCAGGCGACTGTAGTCATCCTTCGATCCCTCCGCCTTCAACCCCAGCACCTTCTCAAAGTCCTCCTCGTTGCCAATCAGTACTTTGACCAGCGGAATAATCCTGCTGGTGGTTTCCTGGGCTTTTTCGGAACTCCACAGCTTCGACCGGAAGTTCAAGTCATAGCTCGTGGTTACCCCCGCTTCGCCGGCGGCCGCCAGGGCTTCCAGCGTCGTATCCGCGGCACTGTCCGAAAGCGCCGGCGTGATGCCGCTGACGTGAAACCATTTCGCGCCATCAAAATTGGACCTCCAGTCCACCATGCCCGGTTCGATTTTAGAAATCGCCGAATGCGCCCGGTCGTAGGTCACCGCGCTGGCCCGGGGCCCGACGCCCAGTTCGACATGGTAAAATCCATTCCGTTCGATACCGACACCATCAAAATCCACCCAGTGTATATTGGACATGTCCACGCCGTGTTCTCGACCCCTGTTCCGGATGATCCATCCCGTCCAATTGTCCACCAACCGGGATACCCACGCCGCGTTCAGCCCCAAATGAGCGCATGCTACCGCCACGTTGTATTCGCCTCCGCCTACCTCAACATCCAAACGGGTGGAATTCTCCATCCGGCGGTATCCCGGCGACGACAACCGGATCATCGCCTCCCCGAAGGTTACCACGTCGTACATTGCTTCCCTCCTTAGAAGCTGTTTTAAAATTCCCAGCGGTCTTCCCGCCTTGACCGCCGCTTTTTCGCTCGCGCTCGGGAACTCACCGGTAATTTAAAAACAGCTTCCTAAAAAAACCACGGCTTTGAGGGTACCAGGGCGGGGTTCTCATTCGTCGCTCCCGCCCAGAAGGCCGGAAAGGATCAACAGCCGAAACAGATGAAGCACCGCCACCAGCGCCGAGGCCACATAGGTCCACGCCGCCGCAGAATGTCGCGGGCAACCTGGTCCGCGGTCCATCCGCTTCGGGAACCGAATTCATCATATCTGGCGAATGTTCGCTTGACCTTAAACTGCGCCCACAGCGCCAGGATGAACCCGGGAATCACAAGAATCAGTGTCGGGTCCCAGAAAAGAGGAAACATAAACGCAACACGTCCTTCGCTTTTTACCGAAAAGACTTGCGAAAAGGATCCTGTGATGCCTATCAGGAATCCCCAAGGACCTCGCCGGCTTCAATCCGGTACCCGCGCACCCATTCGGCGCCGCTCATCCGCCCCTTGCCCGCCGGTTGCACTTCTCCGAGCGCCACGGTTCTTTCACCGGCGGCTACCACGCATCCCTTTCTCCCATCGGCCACGACCACCTCGCCGGGGCGCCCCGATCCGTCGGTGACCGCCGCGCGATGCACCTTCAGATATTCCCCTTTCCGGGTCGTAAACGCCCCTGGAAAGGGGTTGGTTCCGCGAACCAGATTGCAGATTGAAGCCGCGCAGCATGACCAGTCGATCCGCCCGTCCTCCTTCTCCAACCGGGGTGCCCTGGTGACCCCGGTTTCCGGCTGCGGCTTCGATGCCAATTCGTCTCTTTTCAGCCCTTCGACAACGTTCGCCAGCGCATCCGCCCCCAATATCCGCAAACGCTCCGAAAGCTCTCCGGCCGTCTCGTCAGGGCCGATACACACAGCCTGCCGGAACAGCAGATCCCCCGCGTCCACCCGCCTCGTGAGGCGGAATATGCTTAACCCCGTTTCAGTTTCTCCCCGGATGATCGCCCAGTTGATCGGGGCCGCCCCCCGATACTTCGGCAACAGAGACGGATGCAGGTTTACCGAGCCGAGCCGTGGAATCCTCAACAAGACCCGTGGCAATATTACAAACGCGACCACCACGAAAAGATCGGCGTCGAGGCGCCGAAGCCGCTCCAGAAAGTCCCGGGCTTCCAGAGAGTGCGGTTGCAAAACCGGAAGACCCAATCGATGGGCGGTTATCTTCACGGGAGGGGGCACCAGCTTTCGCCCGCGCCCCCTCGGCCGATCCGGTCGGGTCACGACCGCGGAGATCTCGTGGCCGCGAGCCGCCAGCCGCTCCAAAGACGGCACCGCGAAATCGGGCGTTCCCATAAACACCAGCTTCACGACCGTCTCCAATCGGGGATCCGTTTCCGCCAATATCCCGCAAGCCCCATCCGGATCCAGTCCCTGATCACTTTTCTTCCATAACCCGGGAAACCGATCCCCTCGAAACCTCGAGGCGAACTTCCCTGGCAACCTGCACGACCAGAATACCAGCCTCTTCTTTCACGCCCACAATCGTCCCGTGAACTCCCCCGGACGTCACGATTTTATCGCCCTTTTTCAGTGCATCGATCATCGCCTTCTGCGTCTTCTGCTTTTTGATCTGCGGGCGAAAGATCAACAGATAAACGACGATGACCATTAATAACAACGGGAAAATCTGCACAAGAAATCCCGTCTGGGACCCATCGGACGACTGGCCGCCCATTGCGAATGCTTCGCTTACACCAAACAAAGGAACCCTCCTTTAAGGAATCAGAGACATAAATTGAACGGAGAATCACTACCGTTTCCGGACTACTAACGGTTCGTCGTGTTCAAAAACGTGTCTTTCCACGAGGTAAACCGCCCCTCCAGGATGGCGGTACGCATTTCCCGCATTGTCGAAAGATAAAAGTGAAGGCTGTGAAGGGTCAACAGGCGCAGGCCCAGAATCTCCTTAGTATGTACCAGGTGACGCAGGTAGGCTCGCGAGTAGTTTCTGCAAGCATAACACGCGCATCCGGCGTCAATCGGCGCCAGGTCCCGCGCATACTTCGCGTTACGCAGGTTCATCCTGCCCCACCGCGTAAACGCGGTACCGTTCCGGGCGTTTCGGGTTGGTATCACGCAGTCGAACATGTCGATCCCGCGGGACACGCCTTCGACGAGATCCTTCGGGGTCCCGTGGCCCATCAGATAGTGCGGCGACGCCTCAGGAAGCCGCTCCACAACGGTTTCCACCGCCTGCCACGTGGCGGCGCCCGGTTCGCCCATGCCCGTACCTCCGACCGCGAACCCCCAAAATCCCATCGCCACCGTCTCATCCGCAAATCGCGCTCTCAGATCGGAATACGTACTCCCCTGAACGATGCCGAACAACACCTGTTCGCGCCCGGTGGAACTCCGGCCCGCCGACGCAGAAAACGCATCCAGGCACCGTGCTCCCCACCGTAACGTTCGCTCACCCGCGACTCTTGCATAGTCATAAGTACAGGGATGAGCCGTACATTCATCGAACATCATGATGACGTCGGCGCCGATCGTCTGCTCGATCTCGATCACCCGCTCCGGCGTAAACAGATGACGCGATCCGTCGATATGGGATTGAAACAGAACGCCCTCTTCCGTAATCTTGTTCAATCCCGCAAGGCTGCTCAACTGGTAGCCGCCGCTATCGGTGAGGATCGCCCGGTCCCAACTCATGAACCCGTGCAGGCCACCTGCCTCGGCAATCAGATCCGCCCCGGGTTTCAGGTATAGATGGTAGGCATTGCCCAGGATGATCCTGGCGTCCAGATTTCTCAGATCCTGCTGCCCCAGCGTTTTTACGGTGCCACGGGTGCCGACGGGCATAAAAACCGGGGTCTCCACAACCCCATGCGGCGTTTGAAGTACCCCTGCTCGTGCGTTCTGGTCTGTGGCCAACACCTCAAACCGGAAGCCTGTGTTACCGATTTCGCACCTCCGCCCACAGGAACCCGGATCCATCAACCAGAACCCTGAACGTGCCGAAAACTACGCTACGCGATTGCCACTGAGAAACGTATTTCAGCACCCGTTCTCTCTGGTTCGCCAGTGGACGCGTCTGTTTCGATTATCGTGCCGCGTGGCGTCCGAAGCTTCCTTTATGAGAAAACGCCTGGGCATGCGACAGGGTCATGCTCAACTGACAGAGGCGGTTCCCAGCCCAGGAGCAGCCCCAATATACCAAGCGTACAGCTGCAAGTCAACGGGTAATGAGTTTTTAACAGGGTCGGATCCATGCCGTGCCCATCGTATTAATCTTTGCCGATCTCTCACCTGACAGCTTCCCTGGCATCGATGAATACGATTCCGCGTTTTTCCAGTTCCGGCAGCGCGCTTTCGAGCGCCGCAAGCGTGGTGGGCTTTGCGCGTGCAATGCCGATCGCAGTTCCCGCAATGCCGGCCATTTCCGCCAGGGCCTCCACGGATCGTTCGACCGACTCCCGTGTGTCCTTCCGGTCCAGAAACATCGAGTTCCGGCTGGCCGGCATTCCCATTTCCTCTGCCACCTTATGGGCGATCGAACGCGGATTGGTGAAGCTATCCACGAAAAAGAGACCATGGCGGTCCACTTCCTTCAACACCCTGCCGATGGCCGTCCGATCCGCCGTCAGCCGCGACCCCATATGGTTGTTCAATCCCGTTGCCTGAGGCAGGGTCGCACGCGCCATCCGAATCAACGTCCTGATTTTTTCCGGGGGATGTTCCATCAACAGGGCGTTTGGACCCGGGTCAATGTGAGGATAGTTCAAGGGTTCCATAGACAAATACACCATTACTCCGTGCCCGGCCGCTGCCGCCTTTTCGGCAATCCAGGCGGTTTTTTCGAGACCCGGAAAGATCGAGAACGTAATCGTCTGTTTCAACGCGCAGAATCCCCGAATCAATGCTTCGTTCTGATGTCCGAAATCGACCACGATAATGGCGATTCGGCCCGGTTTTCGATCGAGTTGGGCGTTTCGTTTCAGCGTGATGAGATTGGTGCGCACGCCATCCAGGCCCACGACCATGGATAGCCTGGAACCCTTACGGTCCTCCACGGCTTCAACGACGTCGCCGCCCAGGCGCCGGGCAAGCCGGGTGAGTTCCAGATTGCAGACCGCCAACGGCAACCCGCCAGGTACGTCGAAGGTCATCACCCAGCGGGCGGTACTATCGGTCTGCGCCGCCGACCGCTTCTTTGACACGACCCCTTCCGGGACTCCGAGCCGTTGCAAAACCTCTGGCGCCTGTGATACCACGGAATCTGCAAACGCCAGCGGCCCCGCCGGAAGCGTCCGACATTGCGCCTGTTGATTTAGAGCGATTTCCTGTTCATATGTCGAGGCTTCCCGCGTGCGCCACCGCATCCAACCGGCCAGGCCGACCACCAACACCAGCACCAGCACGAATGCCAGGGTCCAGAGGCGTAACGACATTCGGCGGCGCCTGCGGGCCATCTTCTTTCGACGGGAACGCCTGGTCGGTCTTGGTACGCCCACGGTGCCGGAGCGCCTGCCGGGTGTCTTTGCCATAGGAAAGTAAAAAAAAGAGAAACGGGTCAGGCCGACCGGAAAACGAGGCGGCACAGAGAAACGACGCCCGGTTTACTTCCTGATTGACCGGCGCGGAAATATAAACGGATTCAATGGAGGGGAGAACTGTAGAGTCTTTATTCCGAAGATGGGGAGATGGAGCCGGTCCTTGAAATATTCAAGGCGTCGCAAAACTGATGGGCCGTGGCACAAAACAAAGCAGGAAGATGACCAGAGAAACATATCCCATCAGTTTTCGAGACGGATCGAGACCCATATTGGGGTCGCCCGGCGGGGAATGCCGGCGCCCCAGCACCAACGCGATGAGTATCCAGATCAGCCATCCCGGCCACCGGGTATCGAGCCAGGTCGAAAAACCATTTTGGACGTACAGCCAGTCATAGGGCGGCCCCAGCGCCCACAAGGCGCCAAGAATGACCAGCGCCACCTTCGAAACCAGCGCGTGAACGCGCGCTCCACCGAAGGCATACACAATATGCCCGCCGTCGAACTGACCCACCGGCATCAGATTCAGCGCGGTCACGAAGAGACCCAGCCAGCCGGCCACGAAGATCGGATGATCGTAAATCGCAAATCCTTCAGGAAGGTCCCCGATAATCTGATTCGTCAGCCAGCCGCCCAGAATGGAATTGCCGAGTGAAATCCCGCCCTCGGCAAACGTTGAGACGGGCACGATTTCCGAAAGAAGCAATCCGACGACCAGGGCGAGCAGGGCAACGACAAAGCCCGCAAGCGGTCCGGACGCCCCGATGTCCATCAGCGCGCGCCGATTCGGAATGCGGGACTTGATCTTGATTACCGCACCCATGGTACCAATCATTGACGGAAAGGGAATGAAATAGGGCAGGGTTGCCTGCACCATCCAGCGGCGTGAAGTGAGATAATGCCCCATCTCGTGGATACCCAGGATCAGAAGCAGTGTTCCGGAAAACGGAAGTCCCAGAATCAAGTATTTCGGATTCCAGAGCAGTGCCGTCGAAAGGAAGTCCGGCGGTAAGGATTCCGGTGAAACCGCCATACGCATGGAAACCGCCATCTGCACACCCGCCGCTGTCGTCGTGTACGCGGTCAGGGCGAACAACACCACGTTGAGCCAGATGCGGTCTTTCGGGGGCTCCGTGTTTATCTGGCGATGTATCGACGTTCCCGAATCGTCCACGCGCCAACCCCCATCGTTCGCATCGCCTGCCAATTTGCAGCCTCCGTACAATCACGCTGAATTCACTGCGTTGTTCCGTTACGTAGCGCGCTCACCTGCAGCGCGAGTGGATTCCACGCCGGTCACCTGAATCCGAATTCGAGCCGATGGGAACCGGCCAGTCCCAATGCGGCAGGGACATAGGCATATTCGATCCGCCAGCCGCCGGGCTGGATTCCGAGCCCGAAGGACCAGTCGCGGATGTCGATCCCCGAACGGTAACCGGCCCGAAGGCACAGGGCTCCTTTCAACCTGAATTCCAGGCCCGAATGCACTCCCATGGAGCCGTGCCGGGGCGCGCTCAGATCGAAAGAACCCGTCAATCGCCTGGTCTGCCAGGCAATTCCGGCTTGAAACGTCTCCGGTAAGGGCGTTCTCTCAACATCCAGCACCTCCATCCGTCCCAGGTTCCGATAGCTGGCACCCACGGTCAGGCGCTCATCATCAAAGCGGTAGAGCACCCCGAAATCCACGCTGAATCCCGAAGCCCGTTCAGGGCCGATGGCTTCGTGCAGACCCCGCACGGTTGTTCCCCCGAAAAATCCCCCTTTGATCCGCTTCGCATAGGATAACCCGGCGTTGATCTCGTAGATGCCGAATGTACCGGATGGTTGCGCGGATGGCCCCGTCCGCGCCTCGATTCCACCCACCGAATAGATCCCCAGGCTGAGGGCCACGCCGGCACGCGTATTTCCATAGGCCCACCCACCGTACGTCTGTTGGATCTCCTGGAATGAACTGTGATGTGTGACCAGAAAGTCCTTACCCTGAAGCGCACCGATGGCCGCCGGATTCCAGGCCGCCGCCGTCTGATCGCCAACAACCGCCGTATACGCGCCGCCCATTGCCTCCGCGCGAGCGCCTACCCCCTCCCGAAGCAGCACAAATCCCGCACCCTTTCCGGATGCCTCCGCCCGGCCTGTCGATCCGAAAACCATTACGAGACCGCAGACCCACAATATCCGCCTGAAAAACCTCACGACATTCTCCTTGACCCTGGTGTCCCGTCGGTTGTCAATTCTCTCAAACTTTAAACAAAGCCGGTGAAAGAGTCAATATCCAAAGGAGGGAAATTGTGCAAAACGTCTATTGCAAGCCCACATCGTGCCGATTTTCATCGGCGGCTTTCTGAATGCCGAGTACCGTTCTTGCGGCGCGAATCACCGATTCGGTGCACCGTTCGCCCTCTTCGGCCTCCCCCCGGATATCCTTCAGGAATGCCTGTAGATATCCTCCGGACCGATCTTCCGGTATCGAGCGCGTTTCCACCCGCTCCGAATCCTTCCAGGCAACCTGAATCGTATTCAGCGTGGTACCGGCCTCGAGCACACCCTCCCGCCCCCAGAACGTGTACCGCCAGTAGAACGGCAGTGAATACCCGCCTCTATCAGGCATGAAATACGACACGTCTCCCAGCACACCGCATCCGTTGTCCATTGTCAACATCATCTGCGCTCCGTCTCGAAAATCCGGAAACTCCGGCGCAAAGGCATTCCAGCACCTGGCGGCGTTGACCGTTTCAAATTCCAGACCGGTTATCCACGGAAGACAGTCAATTGCGTGTATGGCGAGGTCGTTTATGGTCCCGCCGTGCTTGCCATCCTCGAAGTACCAACCCGGCCGCGACCCCAGCATCAGCGGATGCTGACCGCCAAATGAAATCGCGTGGACCTCCCCGATCGTTCCCTCCTGAATCATGTTCCGCGCCCCGATCGTCTGTCCGTGATCCCGCATCGACAGCATGCACCCGACCCTCAAATCCCGCTCGCGGGCGATTCTTTCGATTTCGTCCAACTCGTCCAACCTCGTGCAGAGCGGTTTATCCACGATGACATGCTTGCCCTCGTTCAATGCGTGAATGGCCGCGCCGCCCCGCCGGGCGAAATAGTCCCCGATCGCCACCACGTCGCAATCCACTTCGTCCAGCATCCGCGCGGGGTCCGAGTGCGTGACCTTTACACCCGCCCCCTCTGCCGCCGCACGCGCCGCGTCATCCGCTTCGCAGGCAGCCACCACCTCCATGTCCTCCCGCGCGATTGCCCGTTTGTGCAGATCGTGAATATGCGCATGTCGAAATCCTACAAAAGCAAACCGAACCGACATATCGCCTCCCAGTATTGGCAGTGAAGATTCCCGTAGCTTATGTTTTTCGCTTTGGTGCGACCGGTTCTTGCCTTACTATTTGTAAGATACACCGTACGGATCGATCCACGACACATAAATTGATCGTTAAAGGCCGCCGAGCAAGTTATCCCCGGAAGAGGGACCGACACCAGTTCAGACCCGAATCTTAAGATCGAGGTGCCGCTATGCCGAATCAACTCACCCAACAGCAACTGGCCTTTTTCGAAACGTTCGGCTACCTGCGCCTGCCAGGGCTGATGTCCGATGTTATCGAAGACATCATCAGCGTATTCGAGCAGGTCTGGACGAACCACGGCGGCGGACACCATGGAACGCCGCACGACGAAGAACGGCGGTCCTGCATCGTGCCGTTTCTCGACCAGCACGAGCGCCTCTGTGCCCTGCTGGACGATCCCCGCATCAACGGTCTGCTCGCCGATCTACTCGGTTCCGATTACAACTACGTCGGTTCCGACGGCAACTACTACGCCGGCGATACCGTCTGGCATTCCGACGGTTGGGGCAAAACCGTTCGTTTTGTCAAAATCGCCTTCTACCTCGATCCCATTACCCGGAACACCGGCTGCCTGCGCGTCATCCCCGGAAGCCATATCCTGGAAGATCGCTTTGCCCGGGCCGTCCAGGAACAGGTCCGGGAGTCCGTAAGCAACTGGGGCGTCGAAGGCAATGACCTCCTTCCGGGGGTCGCGTTGGAGACCCGACCCGGAGATATCGCCGTCTTCAACCACAACCTCAAACACGCCGCCTTCGGCGGCAGCCCCAGGAGACGCATGTTCACCATCAACTGTTCTCAGCGTTTTCCGGAGCACAGAATCGAAGATTTCAAGAATTATATATCTGGCCATGCCCGCTTCTGGATTGACCGTCTTTACGGCGAGACCATGGTTGCAACCGCCGGCCCCGAACGCAGAATCCACCTCGAACAGGGCATGGCTCACGACGGCCACCTGGCCGAACTGGCCGCCAGGGCCCGGAAGGAAATGCACGAGCCCTCTCGCGGCTGAATGGCGCGGGCGATGGTAAAGAAACGGCCGCATTTCCGTTTCTTTATTCGATATATCCCAGGCTTCTCAATCTTTCGGCCAAAAGATTCGCCTCGGCCTGGGTGGTTTCCTGCGCGTGAAGGTGTTTGTACTTCGACCCGTTCAGGATCTCGTTCCGAGAAGCCCTGTACGGTCCGGGATCATTGCACGGCGCGTCCGCACCGCTGAACACATCCCGCAGCACATAGTCCCCGCCGCCCGCCCGTTCTCTGTAAAACACCCGTCCGTCCGTAATAGACCACATGTGTAAACCACCGACGTCCCGCTTCAGTTCCACGCCATCCATGGCCACACGGGACGTCACCCGTTCGTGGGCCGCCTCCAGGTTTCCCGCATTCAGAAATCCGGAGCCGTAGGAATTGTCGAGTTCCGAATACACCCAGCGGCGCCGAAGAGAACCCTCGTTGGCAAGCAAGTCACGACCATATCCTTTATACTCTTCCGTGATTCCGGCCAGGTTCAGGATTGTCGGAAAAAGATCGATCGTGGAGAGGGGCTCCTCAGGCAATTTCAGTCTATCGTGTTCGGGAACGGAGACCAGCAGCGGAACGTGGATCACATTTTCGTGCAGGAAATCTCCGTGCGCCATCACCTCGTCGCAGAACCCCTCTCCATGATCGCCTAAAACAAACACCGCCCATTCGTCCAGTTTCACGCGCTTCAAAATCTCCACGAGTAAGAATTCCTGCACGTGCGTCACGGCCGCATAATAAAACCGCAGCGCCTCCTCCACCCTTCCGGCGTCCACCAGCGCTTTCAAATTCGGCGTTCCGGGGATCCCCCTCGCCCCGTACCCGCCATGTGTATACCAGAAATGCAAAAAACAAAACCGGGGCCGATCCTCTCCTTCGAACGCCGAATGCAACAGATCTTCGATTGAACCGAGGTGCTGTTCCTTCGCACGGGGATCCATGGGTCCGATAAACCGTTCATAGTCCAGAAACCGAAACACGTCCATCCGCTCCGACCGGCCATGGATTTCAAACCCCGCATCCGAGAACAGCTGAAACAGATTCGGAATCCCGGCGAACATCTTCAGATAAGTCTGCCCGCATAATCCGTGCTCAAACGGGTACAACCCTGTAAACATGGACGTGTGAGACGGGCGCGTAGCGGGGGCCGTCACAAAAAACCGCTCTCCGAACGCGAAATCCCTGGTCAACAGGTCGAATTTGGGCGTGTTCAGCCGGTTATTGACCCGGCTTATCGCATCGTACCGAAGGCAGTCGACGGATATCAGCAGAAACTTATCGACATGACGTCCCATGGACGACTCTTTCTCGCGCAAAGAAAAACAATTGAAACGGATCCAGGAGGCGGAATCCTTTACAGGCCTCCTCTTCTCCGGAGCCAGGATCCTAATTAAGTCCGGATTACAACATTTGGCAAGTACATCCATCCCGTTCTATTCATACGTTGACAACCGCCGAATCCCGTTTATCATGAGCGAGGCCCTTCTAATACGAGAATCAACATGCATCAGACAGAACGCGGCTTTGACCTGCGCGGCACCCTTGAATGCGGGTGGAACCTCTTTTGTCGCAAGGGATATTCGAATCATCCACGGGACATATCCGTCAATCGCGCTTATATGGACCACCTTGCCGAGTCCGGCCTCAATCGCCTCGTGGTGTTCTGGGCCAACGCCAGGGGTTTTTCCGACGCCTGGTGTGAAGCGGTCGAATATGCCCATGCCGTCGGTCTCAAACTCATACGTGCCATTTACGGATTCAGCGGAGGTGGTTCCGAGTACACCATGGCGGAACCGGACGCGCCGGTGCACCTGCTCAGGCGAGGCGCCAGGGGTCCGAATACCGCCCTCTGTCCCCACGACGCCGAATCTCGCGCCTGGATGGGCGACATACTGGGGGAGCGCCTTGCGCCGGGCGTGGACGGCATCGACATCGAACCCGCCAGGGAAATCGGGCGCAACTGTATTTGCGAACGCTGTCGTGCCCTCCGCCCCCTTCAATGGGACGCGCTTGTGATCGGCTTTCTCGCGGAACGTATCCACGCCCTCAAGCCGGACGCCGAAATTCTCCTGCACCTGAGTATGGCGCCCGATAAAACCGGAAAACAGCAGATGTCTCGGGACCTCCGGTGTCTGCCCGAATCCATCCGCCACATCTTTGCGTGGGGCGCGGACGACGAAGCAAGCCTCGTTGACTGGCTGGACGCAGATTCCAGATTCGAACACTTTGCCAAACTGGGTCGTGTCCTCCTGTTCCCGGACGGCACGCCCGCCGGCCTTCCCGTCGAGGAACGCGTCGCACGTACTTTTCGATGGTGCAGGCTGGCCGCGGACCGGGGCAAGACCGGATACCTCTTTGACTACCGCATCTTCGGTGGAAGGGAATGGCAGGGGCACGAAACCGATGTTCCCCATACCCGGCGGGGGAGTACACGACCCGCCTCCATAGCCCTTATGGGTGCGGCAATGAACAATCCCTATCTGGATGAGGACGGACGGCTTGAACTCATCGCCCGCCTGAAGTCCGAATGCGACTGGGATCTGGAAGATCCCGCGCGCTTCTACAAATCACCCGCAGCATAAACTCTCCCATTCATTTCAATGCCCGCAACGTCCAATCCTCTCGTCGCCTCCCAGGCTGCGCCCGCGCCGATTCCGGCGAACCGTGGCGTCACTCTCCGATCAGTCTTACTGGCCATTCTCGTATCCGTCGCCGCGTGCGTCTGGGTCAACTACGTCGAGTACGTCATCCACGCCTCCCGCATGACCCTCAGCCACTTTCCCATGGGTTCGCTGATGGTCTACCTCGCTCTTGCCCTGCTCCTGAATCCACTGTGCGGAAAACCCGCCGCGAGATACGCCCTCTCTCCCACCGAACTCAAGGTTATCATGGCTGGCGGCCTGGTTGGCGGCGCCATTCCTTCGGTCGGTCTGACGGGCTACTTCCTGGGCGCGATTGCCGCGCCGTACTATTTCGCCACACCGGAAAACCAGTGGGGCGAGTTCTTCCACCCCTACATTCCCCGCTGGCTGGCGCCTCGCAATGTCAACCACGCGCTGGACCACCTGTTTGAAGGCGGCCCACCCGGAATGGATATTCCGTGGGACGTCTGGTACATCCCCCTGGCAGCGTGGATGGCTTTGATCACGGCCCTCTTCGTGGCCTCCACATGCCTGTCCGTCATCCTCCGGAAACAATGGGTGGAAAGCGAACGGCTCAGCTATCCGATCCTGCGCCCGGTCCTGGATCTCACCGATCGGGCAAGGCCGGGTTTTTCCAGGCGTTTCTGGATCGGGTTCTCCGTTGCCCTGGGCATCATCAGTTGGAACATGATCCACTACTTTGTGCCCGGATTTCCGCAGATTCCCAATATCCGCTGGGGACCATGGGTGCTTTTTGAACGCTACTTTCCGGGTATTTGGACCCGGATCAACATGTTCACCATCTCCTTTGCCTATTTCGCCAATATCGACGTTCTTTTCAGCCTCTGGTTCTTCTGCGTCCTCTTCATCCTGCGCAGTGGGGTGCTCAATCGATACGGCTACAACGCCAGCAGCATCTATACGACGTCGGGCGAGTTTGCCTGGCTGCAACTCGGCGGATTTGTCACGCTTGTTATCTGGGGACTATGGATTGCGCGACACCACCTGAGATCGGTCGTGAGAATCGCTCTTGGCCGCAGTGCGCCCCTGGACGATGCCGACGAAATGATGCGATACCGCACCGCTGTGCTCGGATTCATCCTGAGCACCCTCTTTGCCGTCTTCTGGTTCTGGCGCGCCGGCATGGGGTTCGGGGTTGCCTGTCTTACCGTTATGGCAACCCTGGTCATCTTTCTTGGCGTATCCCGCATCGTGGCCGAGGTCGGCCTGGTCTTTGTCTGCACGCCGGTAGGCCAGCAGGAAATCGTCACCCGGCTGATCGGCCCCCGGAATCTCTCGGGGCCGAGCCTCACTGTACTGGCTTTTTCAAATGCCCTCACCTCGTTTGGCAAGGGCCTGTTCATGCCCTCCGTGGTTCATGCAGCCAAAATCGCGGATCTGTGTCCTCGCGAAGACCGTCCCCGAGTATTGACTGCGATCTTTCTGGCGTTTGCGGCCGGTGTAGGCGCCTCCATCGCGTACACCCTCTACCTGGGATACACCCACGGCGCCTATAATTTCAACGACTTCCCGTTCACACGATACAGCCGGGGCGGCTTCGCGAATGCGCTTTCAAAAATGAAGGATCCCGCGGTCGAAACCACCATCCGCCCAATCCTGCTGGGCATCGGTGCAGCCCTGATGTCTGTCCTTACCTTCTTGAAATACCGCTTTCCCTGGTGGCCACTTCACCCGGTAGGCTTCACCATTGCCGGCATTTCGTACGTCCACTTCTCCACCTTTTCAGTGTTCATCGCGTGGTGCATCAAATTCATCATCCTGCGCATCGGCGGCGCGGCCCTGTACCGGCGTTATATCCCGTTTTTTCTGGGCGTACTGACGGGCTATACGACCGGCGTTGGGCTTTCCCTCGTCGTTGACATCATCTGGTTCCCCGGCGCCGGCCATTCGATTCACGGATACTGAACCTCTTGTCTTGCTCGCCGCCCACACCATGAGTTCGGGAGAAACCGTTATGGTCGAAATCCATCAGGCGTTCAACTGGCACGATAGCCACGGGAATCAGGATTATGTTTTCGGCGAAGACGGATACCTGAAAATGGACGGATCCAGGGCGCCGGTAGGTTGTTCCCGTCATTTGAAAGAGAAGATCACCGATCGCTACGGCTCCCTTGAACTGGCCATGAGAGTCGTGCTCGACGAGCCGGAATATCACACGCTTTACACCCTGCGCCTTTACGACACCGCGGGCCGCCCGGCCATCGCATGTCACATTCAGAGGGACGGCCGGCTGCTGTTCCAGGGGAGCAACGAACTGGTGGATTCCGGCCCGGTTCTCACATTCCAGGGCAACTGTCCCTTCAACGATCCTGCCCTGCGCAAGTGGTACGTCGTGGAATCCGATGAACACGTCTACACATTCAAAGGATTCGATTTTACAAACCAGACAGCTATCTTTCTTCTGGACGGCGAACGATCCGTCACCGTACCTTTCCAGAACCCCGTCAGGGATATCGCGAGGCTGGAACTCCAGACGGGCGGCATCGATATTGGCCGGTATATCCGTGTGAAGCATGTAAAACAGTTCGTCGGAGGCGAACAGATCGACCACGAAGACTACCCGCTCTATTGGAAACCCGTCCCGCCGCCCCGGGACGGGGAGCCGGACGACAATGTCTGCGAAAGCAGACTCAGACCCGTTGAGAATCGATGGCTTGAACTGGCCACCCGGTACGGTTTCGTGACGACGACCTTTCCCGTCATTCCACGGGGGACGCTGGAATTCGACGTCAAATCCCCGGATGTATCGGCGGAAGCCTGCATTCTGCTGGGTGAAAACGACGGCTCCATCAAGTGTTTTCGCAAGATCCAGACGGGCATCCTGACAAACCGCATGACCGTTGCCACCGGTCATCCCACGCCAGGCTTCAACACGTTTGACAATTCCGTTGTTCCAGAAAACGACCGGACGTACCGGTTCAAAATCGCGTGGGACGCGCAAACCAACAAGCAACAAATCCGGATCGACGACGTCCCTCAGAAATACCAGGACGAGACGGAAATCGAAATCCACGGCCTATGGGGCAAGAAGAACCGGATGACGCGGGGCATCGACACCATCTCTTTGCATCCCGGGTTGCTCGGTACGGCACGCCTCACTTCGATCCAGAAGGCCGAAGGCCGAACGCTCGATAATCCGCCGGACCCCCTCCGAACCTGGTGGGGCAACTTCAGGCTTCGTTCCCAGGATTAATCGGTGGCCCACTGCCGAAAACGAACCCATATTCTCCACGGAAGGTTGATATGCCAGCCATTCGGTATCCATGTACGATGTACAAGCCCGACGATCTCGCCCGCGCCAGGGAGAATATCAAGCGCCACGCCTGGGCAAGGAAGCTCTATGGTCAGATCAAATCGCAGGCCGAATACTATCTGACGATGGACAGGGACCGGATGCGGTCCTTCATCAGCGACCAAACCCCGCTCGTCACCGTCGTCTGTCCCAACTGCGGCTGCGGCCCCTGGTACGCCTACAGCCTGATCAACCACGGCGCCACCCTTCAATGCACCGACTGCAAAACGACGTGGGACTGGGATCCGGAAGACACTTCCGAAACATGGAATATACAGGCGGTCATTCGCACGTACCGCCTGCAATACATCCTTGGCGGCCTGGAAAGCGCTGGTCTCGTCTACGGAATCGACGGCGACGTGCGGTACGCCGAGATAGCCGCCATCCTTGTCGAACGCTTCGCGGAAGTCTTCGAGAACTATCGCCTCAACCAGGTGAACAAGAACGTCTGGCACGATCGGAACGATCCCCTTTACGGGAAGATCGACGGATGGAAGCAGCGGGATGCCGGGTGCGCACGTAAAGTGCTGATTGCCTATGACCTCATACGAGACTCGGGCGTTCTCGATACCGAACAGCGCAGATCCATCGATGCCTTTGTGGAATATGTGCGTGACTATTTCGTCGAATCTTTCAACAACCCAGGATCCTCGACTCTGGAAGGCTACTCGTATTCCGATGACCTTTCCCCCTATCTCTCTCACTACTCCATCCAGGATCACGGCGGCGCATGGTGGTGCATCGCGGCTTCGGCCGCGCTGACCGGTGACAGGGAAATCCTGCAATCCGTTGTCACGCTATACGAAGACATGCTCAGGCCGGAGGCCGGAGTCTTCTTCCAGGATGGCGCATTCTACGAATGTACGGCCGACTACACCCTGGGTCTGCTTCAGAATATCACGGGCATACCGGAAATCATCCGGGGCAACCTCGACACCGACGTGTACGCCAACCCCCGATGCACCCTTCTGGAGAAATGTTATGCATGGTTTCTGGATGCCGCCTTCCCGAACGACACCCACCCGGCGATCAACGACTCGCACGTCGGAAGTCCGCTGCGACCCTTCTGTTCCGAAGTCGCCTATATCGTCTACAACAACCAGAAAGCGCTGCGCCACCTCAAGGCAATCTGGGGTCCGGACTTGAACGGCGGCACGGAATACTCCCTCTTCTACAGAGATCCGGACGCCGCGTTCGAAAGCGACGGCGAGCCCTACGCGGCGGCTAGCGTCCATATGCCCGATATGGGGCTTATGATTCTTCGTCACGGCGAAGACAAGCCGTCGCGGACCATGGCCTTTATCGACTACGGTCCGTATATTCCGGCCGCACACAAGCAGAAAGACTATCTCAATTTCGTCCTGTGGTCGTGCGGGCAGGAACTCGTCACGGAAATGGGGTACAACTGGAATCCGGAGTGGGCGCGACTGTGGGAACGCGGACCGCTATCGCACAATACCGTCCTGGAATGCGCGGAACAGGGCGAGGGGGGAAAACCGCTCCTGTGGTGCGTCACGCCGGGTCCCAAGCTCGCGGAAGCGGGCCTGCCGCCGGCCAACGCGCGCGTTATCGCGCTGTTGCCTCGAAGTTCGGGTGAACCCCTCATCGCCGATATCTTTCGTGTCTCCGGAGGCGTGAGTTCGTACACATGGATGTTGCACGCCCGATCCGGGAACCTGGAGGTCGCTGGCCTCGACGCCCTTGTACCCACAGACGTCCCCGAACCCCTGCGGTCCGGCCGGTCGGGCCGCGCGATGGAAGACGTCACCGCCACCTGGTCGATGGATCGCGGCGGTTTGCAGACGATCATACCAAGTATCGGCGACACCACGGTTACGATTTCCGAGTGTCCTCCCGAAGAGGACGTGATCGAAGACCTGCACGCCGAGGGCGGCACCCTGAAACCGGGGGCCGTCCTCCCGTACCGCGGCCACCTCCAGGTCTCCCGATCGGGGCCAGACGCGATATTCGCCGCCTTGCACGTGCCGTTTCGGCATCGGCCACCGGCGATAGACGTTCAATGCCGAATTTTGTCCGACGACACACTGGCGCTCCGGATTTCCACAGAAGGCGAACGATTTCTCCTGTTGCATACCCTCGCACAAAACGAGGTGAGTTTCGACGGCCTTGCCCTGAAGGGACGGGCGGCAGTCGTCACGCTGACGAACGGGATCCCCCAATCTTTCTGCCTCGCCGCCGGGACCTCCCTGGTCTATAACGAAACCGAACTTCGTCTCGAAGAAACGGGCAACGCCTATGCCGTGCGTTCAGGAGACACGTTCAAAAGGGTGGAGCTATAGGTTTCGGCGCGTTATATTGTGCCGGTCAGAACTGCAGCCATTCATCAATACAGGAGACACGCATGCCGTCCGACTTTCTCGACCGGGTCGCCGAAGGCCATCTGCTCTGCGATGGCGGATATTATCTCGAATTCGAACGCCGTTGCCTTGGAAGCTACGCATCCAAAATCCCCATGGGCGTGCTCGACTATCCTGAAGGCGTACTCGAGCTCCATAAAGAATTCGCCCGCGCGGGCGCAGAAGTCCTTCAGGCCATGGTCTGGGGCGTTCGACCGATGGAACGCGAAGAGGAACTCCACACGAAGGCCGTGGAACTCGCGCGCGAAGCCGCCGGACCGGGCCGTTTCGTGGCCGGCACCCTCAGCCCCTACGTTTATCTGGGTCGCTCCAAATGGGATCCCATGACCGAAGAAGACAAGACCAATGCCCGGGAATTCTTCGAGCGCCGCGTCGGCCAGCAGACCTCGGCCGGCGTAGACCTCTTCATTGTCGAAACCTTTTATTCCGTGGATGAAGTCAGCCTTGCCATTCCCTTTGTCAAACAGGCGGGGATCCCGGCCGTTGTCACCATGACCTATCGCGACGCGGAAATTACCCGGGAAGGCTACCGCCCCGGCGAAGCCGCCAGACGCCTGGCGGACGCCGGCGCCGACGTCGTCGGTATCAATTGCAGCCGCCCCTGGTCCACCATGCGCCCGCTGATGTACGAAGTCAGGGAAGCCGTTTCCGTACCCCTGTGCGCCCAGCCCACGGGATACGAACTCGAACCGGGCGAGATTTTCAACCGACCCCTGAGTGTCGCCAACCTCTGGACGCAGGTTGAACCCCGCGTTGTCACGCGCTTTTCCATGGCTGAGTATACCGCCGAAGCCAGGCACTTGGGCATCGGCCTGATCGGCTCCTGCTGCGGCGCCCTGCCGTACCACGTCCGCGCCATGGCCGAGGCGCTTGGTAAAGCCACGGATCTGCCCGACCTCGACCGGGGGTACCACGGTCTGGCGGGGTGAGACTCGAATGTGGATGAAAAAGCACGCGCGTCACCGTCTTTCCGGCAGCCCACAATCGGGGATCGAACGGGAATATGGAGACAGTATATGCGACAGGTCGTACGACGGATTGGTCGAAGCTTCGGCAAACCATCTACACCACGACGACGGGAGGAAGCCATCAATGTTGAATGACATCACGGCCTGCCTCAAAAAAGGCTTTGACCTCGGTGTACGGTGGACGGACGAGAACGGCGTCTTGAACGACGCCTATGAAAACAATCGGCCGGAAAACTTCGCGCCGGCTTGCTGGGCCGTCATAGGCGCTTCACTTTACCGGCTCACCGGTGAAGGCGTGTATCTTGAGTGGACCGACCGCTGGATGAAACGCACCGCCGAGATAATGGAAGGCGCCAGAAACGCGCCCGGTTTCAGAGAATACGTGATGGGATACGGCGTGATGGTTTTCCCCATTCTATCGGACGTCCTGGACAGGGATACCCTGGAAGGCTGGGAAACCGCCTTTGCCGCTTCCTATACCGAAGACGCCGGATTGTCCGACTGCCATGTCTCCGCCGCCTCTCTGTTGTGCGACCTCGTCCTGGACAGCGGGCGGGAGGAAAAAGCCCGGAAGCGGTCCGAAGCATTCATCGCCGCGTTCAACAGGCGCCTCACGTCCGGAGGTTTTCTACGTGACGACGACGTGAACGGGCACTCCGTTGCCCACGTCTACCTTACAGGTACCTTCCTCGCCGCGGCCCTTCTCCAAAGCAAATCGGATGTCTACGCAGCGTCCGAGGACGACCAGCGCCACGTCGAACGGCTCCTCGAGGTCATATGCAAGTGGTTTAAACGGGCCAACGGTCAATTCCATCTCCCATTCCTGGCCAGTCGGAGCATTTACCAGATGTACGTGTATCCCATGGTCGGGCTTCTCTCCTACATAGGAGAAGGTGAAGCGGCCAGCGATAGAATCCGTGCGCTGCTCGCCTTCTGTGAGTCCTTCAATCCGGAAAAGAACGTGTTCTCCCATACGCCCAACCACCTGTCGCCCTATGCCCTCGCTGGCCTGGAATGGACCTACAATCGTCTGAACACCGACCTCGGCGCGGGCCTGGTGGCCTGGGCGCTGCTCGCGCTCCTGGTCGACCAGGGGTGGCCGGGGTTCGACGCGGTCGCCGCCACTCCCGTTCGGGACGTGGTCGATCCGGAAGCCGGGTACGCGATCCTGCACGGTGAGAAGTCCCGGCTGGCCCTCTCCCTATGCAGACACGACTGGGGCTACCACCTGCCGCTCCAGCCGATTGCGCTCAAACTCGGCAATACCCCGATGATCGAACCCATTGCAGACGCCAAGCGGGACGGCGTCAAACATGCCTTCCATGGCCAGATCGTCGAACCGGAAAGGGCCGATCCGTTGCTGGAACCCTACTTCGGCATTCTCGTTAAAGAGGCCGGCGGGGCATACCGCATCATGGAAGGCGACGCGGAGGCGATTGCCAACGATGAATACAGGCTCACCGGTCCACTTGGGCTGAATCTTAAACTCGATCTGAAGAACGAACTCATTCGGCTGACGTACCGGGCCACGGGTCTTAGAGACGACGACCAGGCCATTTTCTCAATTCCCATTCTCCTGTGGGACGGCAGAGAGGAGCTGACCTACAAAATCGACAACGGCACCCTGGCCCTGGGCTGGAAAGGCGCGGCCTACCGCGTATCGATAGCCGGCAACAGCGGTCCCTGGGACCTGGACATGGCGCGCTATATGCACGCGGGGTACGGGCTGACCGCGAACATGACCGTACCCGTGGCTCACGACACCTCACAACTCCACGCCACGGTCACCATCGAACGGACGGCTTGAAGATGTGCTATCCGCAGGTGCAACCATGAACCTCGGATTCATCGGTCTGGGCAACTACTCCGGAAACCACCTGCGGGCCGTCGACAAGAATCCGGACCTGGTTCTGGTATCCGTATTCGACGTCGTCACCGAACGCGCTGAGGAGGTTGCCCGGATCTCCGGCGCCAGACGGGCGTCCGGTATTGAAGACCTGGCCGGCGAACCCGCTGTAGACGGCGTTGTCATCACCACGCCCAACCCGCGCCACTACGATGACTTCAAGATCTGCGCGGCCCATGGCAAACACATCTTCGTCAACGTGCCCGTCACGACCAGTCGCACGCAAGCCGCGGAAATGATGCGGCTTGCCGACGAAAAAGATCTCACCTACATGGCCGGTCACAACCTCCGCAAAAACCCGGCTATCGCACACCTGAAGAAGCGTCTGGACGCCGGCGACGTCGGCACCCTGCACTCCGTCGAAGCTTCTGTCGGAGGCGCCTCGGCTTATCATCTCACACCGGACAACTGGCGGTACCACATCGTAAACGCGCCTCTTCTGCCCTTCGCGCAGATGGCCGTGGTCTTCATCGACCTTGTCCTGCATGTCATGGGCGCCCCTGAAAAGGTCGCCGCCTTCATGTCCAAGAGAGACGGGGCTGGAGAATCCCCGGACCTGGGCGCAGTTATCGGCCGTTACGCCGATGGACGCCTCTCCTACATCGGCGCGTCGTACGTCTCCCAACTGGGTTACGAAATCACCTTCGTGGGCAGCGAGGCAAGAATCAAGTGGGACAGCCACGACGAAAACGCCGTCACCCGGATCGGGCTTGAGACTCACCATAGGGAATCCTTCGACCGAATCGACGAACAGTACGAGGAACTCGCCGAATTCGCACACTGCGTCCAGACCGGCGCCACTCCCTCGGTGAGTGGCCTGGACGCCTTCAACGTCGCCGCCTACTTCGAAGCCATTGAAGAATCCATTACCACGGAACGGGCCGTTCCTTTCAGGTCTTTCGATGCATAGCAAAAAACCCTGGAGATCGCGTCTCCAGGGTCACGGCCGGACGTCCTGTCCGACCTGATTCAGATCACATCTATATGTCCAACTGACCTAAATCGAGTTGACCTGATGTCAATAATGATGGGATAATTCTAAGCCTCAAGTTCTTTAATTTCGTGAATGATGCCTCGATATAAAGCCTGTTTCGCCGAAATAGGCACTATGTTTTGTGCAGTTGTGAATTCTTGTGCCTCAGATAAAGAAATATCAGTATGTTTAATGAGATAATCCAGGACACGTCGATTACATTCCTTTACACCATTGAGGCGATGTTCAAGCCAAAACTGATCAAGCCGTTCTGCTTGTGGTGTTAGATAATAAATAGAGTGAATGCCAAAATTAGCTTCGGGCGTGGCCAATCGTTTTTTACCACCTAAAAATGGTATAATGCCAGTAGAATAAATCCGTTGTGAATTATGAGTAATGGTCTGTATAGATTGTCCCATCAAAAAATGATAAAGAGAAATAGCAGATTCAAATTGCCCACCATCGGTGGAAATTTCTACATAAAGTGTGGAAGGTTGCTGTTTTGTTATTTTTGGTTTCACTTTATTTATAAAATTATCTACTGTGTCCCGACAAATGAAATCTTTAAATTCACATCTTAAAATTGAATCCAATTAATTATTCCGCCGAAAAGGGGAGCGGTCTGACGCAATACTGGGGAGTAAACTAACCGAAGGGAGAAGGGGGCACATTTTCGTAATCTATACGTTTAGCTAATTGGCCATTTATACGATGAATGTGCAGCTCCGTTCCTAAGCCGCTCGCTAATTCTTTTCCGTGCGAAATCGCATAGGCTTGTGTAGGGTGAACACCGAGAGGGTTATCCATGCCCGCTAACTTAACTTCCCATTTACCACCTTTTGCTGTGACATGGATATTATTTCTTTCCACCAAACGCACCTCCTGTGGGCGATACTTCAGGGACTACTTTATCGCGCCAGACCTGCCTTAATATACTCACGGGAGGACTTTCGTCAATAGTCACGTTCGATCTCTAATTTGATCAGGCACCGATTTTTTCATACAAATTTCCAACGGGCGGTTTTAAGTTATTGTGGGTTGTTTTCCCAAGGGTGGAAAGGGATCATTCCAATAGCTGTTACGATCACGAATTCGTCCATAAGGCCGATGGATGAATAACTCAGTTTGTAAACCTTGAGTGTCTTCCTCGTTGTTTCTTACACAATTGATTTTACGGGATTTAGCCATCACCGGGTAATTATCTATATAGGCCCAATTGTAAAAACCCTGGAGATCGCGTCTCCAGGGCTCCGGCCGATTCAATTCGGCGACCGTCATTGTAATACTTCAGCCGCAGGATTTCGAATCTGAGCATTTGACTTCTCTACCTCTTCATCCGAGGCACGTCGATAGGATATATATTGTTCATCGAGTATTGATAATGCATCAATAGGGTTTCTGCTTATCTATAAATCTTCACTATCCGCAACCCTCGATGAATAGCGTGTGTTTGACCGTCGTGTTTAATGAACAGTTCCAAGGATCGAATCTTATTCGCCGCCGTTAAATTATCTACAATAATGAAGAAGGGCTGAGAAGTTGTATGAAGTTCTTTTGGTCCGAGTTTGACATCCTCAGTCGCCACACTAGCCAATTGAGCAATTACGAAACCGTGTTGATCGACAAAGCGAACACCATAGTCAACTACAATCGGTTTCTTGTTCTCGTTCTTCCACTGTATCCGATACCCACCGGACACGTATATTTGCTGACCATGAGGACTATAAGAAATAAGTCTCCACTGAATATTATGGGCCTCTAAACTTATCACCTTCCAAGCGCCTCGCTCCTCAGACCGTAGATCGGTATCCAGGGAGGCGAACGTATTCTTCATTTGATCGCGGCAGGATAACGTATGGACGAAGGTGAATAGGATTATAATATATGGTTTCATTTGGGCCTCACCAGTCACACACGATGGGATTTAATTTACGGACACCTTTTAATCTTCCGGATTCATATACCAATTCTAAACAAGTACCGTCGTTGTCACGCTGTAACCAAGAACCCACCGGCCTTCCATACTCATAATGTTGTCTGGATTCAGATTCGCCATTGTTGCTATTCATATACCATGAGCCGTGCTTTTCACCAAGATGCATACGGCCAACATAAACCCTGTTTAACAACACCAGCGTCGTATCCGTTCCAGGCGGACCGGGAAGATTATGAAAGGCCCTGGCATATGTTCCATAACCGTGCGGTCTGCCATTTGGACATTTTCCAGACCAACTGATATTCTGTTCTTTATGTACATACTTTGTCCACCAATAACATTCTGGTGGACTGTCCATTTTTAACCAGCAATGTTTCCCCAATAATTCATCTGTACAAATTTGTCCCGGTTCAATTGTCGCAGGTGCTTCCACTACTTTTCGAACAGAAGTACAAAATACGAAAAGAAAAGAGCACAATATAATTCGCGTATACATATCAAGTCGCTACTCCTATTTGAAACCAAAACCAATATTGTTCGTACATATCACCGATCTTCAAAGCGAGTTTCATGCCGACTTTAGCACTTTTGGAATTCTTTGATAACAACCCAGCTAATTTCCAATGAAATGCGAAATGGCCCCAATACACTTCCTCCGTAGAACGAGACAGCTCACGCATTTGACTACGAGGCAATATAACTATTGGATACATCGGCTGTCCGTGCCGCCCTCCCAATTTCCTATAAGCACCGGACGCAGCTATATAGGTAGAACTATCCCAAAATATACGTATAGGTTCTTGAGTCCGACTGATTAAAAGTACTTCAATTGTCTCGCGATCAAGCATACGGAAATTTACGGAAATATCATCATTCAAATATTCAATTCGTGAGCCCTTGGTCGCACGGCCTTTACCTGCTGGTGCCGCAACTTCCGTCATTACTAAGGTACGTTCAGGCTCGACAGTTGCGCAACTACAGAACAATAAACAGACCAAGACCATTCGGCCATACATATTACTCTCCACCCTCACTCTCGAAATTCCTCCTAAACCCCTCCCCCGTATAGTTCCTCGCGCTACCTATTTTCAACCGACCCAATATCGCACCTGCGCCATTTTGAATCTCGACCGCCGTCCCGGTCGCCGGAGCATTATCATCTAACGAGAAAGCAAAAACACGAGGCCGAGTTGTAAGGCAGGGAGATAGAGTATTAATGTAATTGACATAAGGTATAGGTCTCCCTATTTTTGTTCAACTCTTAAACTGGCGTCTCCGAACGACGTCTTTCACGTACTCCACCAACGCATCGATTGCAACGTCTTTACGTTCCGGCTCGTTTCTCATTTTCACCTCCACCTCTCCTCGTGCCAGCCCCCTCGAACCCACCGTAATCCGGATTGGGATGCCGATCAGGTCCGCATCGTTGAACTTCACGCCGGCCCGCTCGTCCCGGTCATCCAGAAGCACCTCAATCTCCTCGGCTTCGAGATCCCGGCAGATCTGCTCGGCCGCCTCCAACTCACCCTTCGGCCGATTGCCCGAGAGTACCACGATATGTACGTGGAATGGCGCGACCGAAATCGGCCACATGACACCCTGTTCGTCGTGGTGCGCCTCGATTACGCATGCCAGCAGTCGCCCGACGCCGATGCCGTAAGATCCCATCACCAGCGGCCGGGCCTTGCCGTCCTCGCCCAGTACTGTCGCGCCGAGTTTCTCGCTGTACCTTGTGCCCAGTTTGAAGATGTTCCCCACCTCGACCCCACGCTCGGATCGAAGCGCGGCGCCGCAAGATGCGCAGGGCATCCCCGCATCCACCGCCACCAGATCGGTGACCACGTCCGCTTCGAAATCTCTACCCGCGTTTACGTTCAAATAGTGATAATCCACCCTATTCGCCCCGGACACCAGGTTGCCGGATGCCGCCACCAGGTCATCCACAATCACCAGCGCATCCTCCGCAATGCCGATCGGGGATCCGTAACCCGGCTCCGCGCCGATCGCCCGGATTTCCTCCTCTGTCGCCGGCCGCATCTCAACGGCCCCGGCCGCGTTGGCCAGTTTCGTTTCGCTTAGCTCCTGATCCCCTCGCACGACCGCGAAAATGAACCGTTCGTCTCCTTGAATGGAACCTGCCATAAACACCGCTTTGGCCGTTCGGCTCGCTGGGATGTTCAGAAACCGCGCCAGTTCCTCAATGGTCGTGCATCCCGGCGTTGCAACTTCCTGAAGCGGTTCCGGTGTTTCCCGAATCGCGTCCTCTCTCCTATACACGGCAATCTGCCGGTTCGCGCGATACCCGCACCCGTCGCAGATCAGCAATGTATCCTCACCCACCGGATTCAAATACATGAACTCGTGCGCCCCGGTTCCGCCCATCATGCCCGTGTCGCTCTCCACCGACACCACGGAATCCGACAGGCCAACGCGCCGGAATATATTCTCATAAGCCCGGTACATATCCTGATAGACCGAATTCAGTCCGGATTCATCCAGGTCGAAACTGTACGCGTCCTTCATCGTAAATTCCCGCACCCGTATCAGGCCACCCCGGCTGCGGGGCTCGTCGCGGAATTTCGTCTGGATCTGAAACACGCACATCGGCACCTGGCGATAGCTCCTGATCAGTTGCCGGGCCAGATCCGTTACCGCCTCTTCGTGGGTCATGGCCAGACACATTTCCCGATCCGATCGATCTTCCATGCGCAGCATTTCCGGACCCACCTCGTACCACCGACCACTCTCCCTCCACAACTCCGCGGGCTGCACGATCGGCATCAGCAGTTCAACGCAGTCGATTGCAGCCATCTCTTCCCGAAAAATTGCCTCAATCTTCCGTGCGACCCGGAGTCCCAGCGGCAGGGCGCTGAATATGCCCGCTGCCAGAGGACGGATCAACCCGGCCCGCAGGGCCAGTTGGTGGCTGGCCAACTCGGCGTCAGCGGGCGCCTCCCGAAGCGTCTGCGTAAACAGGCTGCTGTACCGCATCCAGACTCCTTTCAGTGTCGAGCGATCTCCCGTGCTCGCGTCGCGGGTTTCAGAAATCAAAAAGCTTCAAGGCCGTCCTGCCCATGATCCATTCAAGTTCGTTCTCAGACAGGAACGCCCATCGGCGGGGCATTTTTACCGCCATTTCGCAGGTTTCGTGAAGACTCACGGGGGGGAAATCGCTCCCCCACATTATCCGCTCGGCGCCGAACCGCTCCAATGCCCGCTCGATGAATGGCGTTGCTTCGTCGTAGGGATATCCCTTCCCGAATCCATAGAATCCAGACAGCATAAATACTGTATTTTCATAGCTTGCGTACCCCATCAATCGGTCGTACTCCGGCTCATCGGGCGTCCTGTCCACATCGGGAAACCATCCCATGTGCTCGATGCGAAACATCGCGTTCGGATACCGCTGAATGCACTGTTCCAACCGGGGGTTGAGCATATTTGCCATGCCCCCGCTCAGACTGGCCATGATGCCCAGTTCGCCAACGGCTTCCCAGACGGCATTGTTTTCGACCGAAGCCGGTATGCGCAATCCCGCAAGATCGAATTCGGCCACTTCGCGCCGGATTCGCTTCCCCGCGTCTGCGGCATCGTAGTCCACGGCTCCCAGAGATGCGAATCGGCCCGGATAACGGTCCATACAGTTCTTTAAATAGGCGTTGTCGTGGCATCCTCCGTACTGCACCAGAAGTGCCTTGTCGATGCCGGCTGAAGCCATCTGCGCCAACAGCACTTCAACGGCGACGTACTTGGTCAACCCCACGTGCACATGGCCGTCAACAATGGTCATTCCATCCCTCCTCGCTGGATTATAAAGGATCCCGTCTGTCCGCCGCATACCGCGGCCGCAGGCGTTTATTCAATCTCAACGACCAACCCGTCCTCCGCTACGAGAACCTCGCCGCTGTATCCGCCCCTGATCTGTTCCGCCATCTGGTAGGCCGCCGTCCGGTCGCCGGTAATGTCTTCAATCACCAGGTGTTTGATCATAACGCGCTTCACTTCGGCCTTCTGCGCGATATTCGCAATATCGGCGGGCGTGATGTGCCAGGCGCCCCACGGCTGCCGCTCCAGGAACTCCGGCGTACCCGAACACTCGATGGCGAGGAGGTCCGCACCCTTACAGAATGCCGGAAAGTCCTCATCGGGCGTTCCATCTCCCGTAATGACGACACGACGATCGCCCGCATCCACCCGGTAGGCCAGGGTCGGAATATTCCCGTGGTCCGTAAACGTGGCGGAAATCCGGTAATCCTCTCGCTCCAGAAAATAGTGTTTTCCGTCCACCTCGACCACCTCCGGATCGAGCGGCAGAATGTCCTTTCCGTGACTCAACCGGCTGCCGATGTCCTGTTGAAAGGGCGGCCGGATGATTCGCTCCACGAAATTCCGGGTGCCCTCCGGTCCATATATCTTCAATCGACGATTTCGCACCTTTACCCATCCCACGAAAACCAGATAGGGCACATCCACTATATGATCGAAGTGCAGGTGGGTCAAAAACAACCGATCCACCTCCTCACAACCCACGCCCGAGCGCGCCAGGTTCGTGCTGGCGCTCCGCCCGCAGTCGAACATCAACACCTCGTCTCCGATCCGAAGCATCTGTGCCGGTCCGCCCCGACACGGGTTGTCCCGGACCGCACCGCTGCCCAGCATCACAAACGTCATTCCCGCCATTGCCGAACCTTCTCAATATTGACCCGCCGCGGCTTCCGAATTCCTTCGGCGCCGTGTTTCAAGGTATCTCAGTGCGATGAAGCAGGTTCGTATTCGTACGCCTCCAGCGTGTTTTCCGCTATTGCCTCCCACGACAACGCCTTTGCCCGCTGAAACGCGCTTTCCGAGCAGGCCGACATGTCCCGCTCCCGGATTTCCTCCATTGCACGCCTCAGCCCATTCCTCTCCTTTGCGTCGTATATGATTCCGGAGTTATCGTCCAACAGTTCAGGAAGACAGCCGATGCCAGGCGCGATTACCGGACGCGCGAAAGACATCGCCGTTATCGCCGATCCGGAAGTCAGCATATCCACGAAGGGCAGCACCATAACGTCCGCCGCGTTAAAGAAAAGCTGGAGTTCCTCGTCCGGGAAAAATTCCGCCGTATGCGCCAGAATTCTCGGATCGCCGGTGCGGGCCTGCGCGATCAACTGCGCGCTGTATTCGCTGTTCAACTTTGCGGCCAGGAGCAACCTCAAATGTTCGCCCGGAAGCCGGGAAAAAACCTCGATCAGCCGCTCGACGCCCTTGTAGCGTTTCACGTTTCCGAAAAACAGATAGACGAACCCATCCCCGGCAATTCCCAATTTTCTCCTGGCCTCAACGCGCGACGTCGAATTCTCGTACGCGTCTATAAAATGGCCATGGGGAATTGTAAAAATGCCTTCCGTCCGGTGAAAGTGCGCCGCCACCTGCCCGCGGCCGTACTCGCAGTGCACAATCAGGGCCGTCGCAAGCTGCGTGATCGCAAGCCTCGCCAGACGGTCCAGCCCCGGATGCGGACGTTCGTGCGGATACAGATTATGGACCGTCCACACCACTCTGTAACCCAGGAACCGCGCGTGAGTCAGATGGCCGATCAGTTCTGCGCACCTTCTGACGCTCTCGCTCATATGTTCCGCGTTGTACATATAGGAGGGCCAGTTCAGGTGCAATACGTCCACACGACCCCGATTGTCCACCAGCCACGATTCGCTCAGATCTTCGTCGTATCCGGCTTCCAACTCCACCCCGAGCCGGCCCATCGCTCGCGCGAGCAATGGGCCGTAGGGGTTGTTTTTTTCGAACCCAAGCCCCGCCTTGCCCCAGTAAAATGCCACCCGCATACGGATCTCCCACGGACCCAAAAAAGCAGGTTCCTTCCACGTTTCGAACCCTGTCCCCCATTGATGGTTCACCGGTGTCGGGGTTCGCGACCCATTCCCTACAACAACAGTCTTCGGACAGTCTGGCTCCACCGCCTCTGAAAATACAAATCACCGTTCAAATATACGTTCAGTCCCAGATTCATCACAAAACAATCCGCGTTGCTCGTCAGCGATCCGGTCGCTTCGGAACGCACTTCACACCCTGGCCACGCCACCGTCACCTGCTTTTTCGAACGAGACCAGGCCTCTGCCGGCGTTCGGTTCGACACCCCCATCTCTCCTTCTCCACCGAACAGAATGAAACGGTACCTGTCTTCCAGCACATCGTGAACCACCTGCCAGGGCGCGTCGCCCGACCCGGTCGGCCTTGCGGCATGCGGCGAAGGCGAATATGCAAATTCCGGATCGCTGCCACCGTTCCATACCGGCAACGTGATCTTCGACGGGTATTCCGGCCCCCAGTGAACCGTGATCCGACCCGCCCGCGGCGTGGGCCATACGTTTGGAAAATCCGATCCGTTGATGCTGATGCCGATCCGGTGTCCCTCCCTGAATCGCCACGCCGTTGCCTCCATATGAAACGCAACCGGAGCGACTTCGCCCGGAATCAAGGGAACCGGTCGAACCATTCCCTCCCGGCGGGTCGCATTCAATATTCCCTTTGTCACGAGCACGCTTGTCCCATCCGGCGCAATCTCCAATAGCCGGACAGCTACCGGCACGACTTCCACGTCGGAGCTGATATAAAGGCTGAATGTCGGCGTCCCCAAAATCGATACGGGCTCCGCAAGCGGCGGTGAAACAAAATTTATTGCCCGCGCCGAATCCTCTCGCTGGTCTCCCGGCAGCGTGAAGGGCGTCCCGCCGTCCCACAAGCCCCCGTGCCGGCACGCGGCCGGCAGATAGGATTCTGAAGCCGCTCCGGTTTCTGCAGCCGGACCACCAGTCAGGTTGCTGCCTTGCAAAAAGAAAGACTCGGGTGTCTGCTGAGGCAGATCGTCGGCCATCCGCCATTCGCCTGCGATCATGGTGCGATCCGTCACCGGTTCTTCAAATTCCCGCTGGTATATCTGTACTGGAGGTTCGTCCATAACGCCGTTATCCATCTTCTTCAGCCAGCGGTCCCACCAACGCAGCAATTCATAGTAGATGTCGATTCGGGGTCCGCAGTGTGACTGATCGCCATACGAATGAGACCATGGTCCCATCAGCAGGCGTTTAGGCGACCGTAGCGACCGGTACACCCGCATTGGCGGCGTCGGGTATCCGTCGTGCCAGCCGCCGATCAACAGGGCTGCCGCCTGAATCTGATCGTAGCGCCCGGATATGGAACCCACCGCCCAGTAGTCATCCTCCACCTGATGAGAAATCCACTTCAGCAGATAGGGCTCGTTCGTCTCAAGCCTCTGCTGCCAGAGTTCGCTCCACCGCTCGCCGACGGCTTCGCGAAACGGGGGAAGGCCGTTGCGCGCCACCATGTTCAGGCCGTAGGTCAACATGTCATAAAAGCCTCGCAGGCACCCGCCCTTGTAGTGACAGTCATCGGTATACCTTCTGTCCGTAAAATAGGCAGGCGCGATCGCCTTGAGCGCGGGCGGCGCCGTGGCCGCAACCTGCAGTGTCGTGAACCCGCTATAGGAAGTACCCAGCATTCCCACGCGACCACTGCACCACGGCTGATCCGCCAGCCATCCGATGGCATCGTATCCGTCCTGCGTTTCCTCCGCCATATACTCGTCCATGCTCACGCCCTCCGAATTACCCGTCCCCCGCGCATTCAGATAGACAAATGCGTACCCCCGCTCTGCGAAGTACCGGGCTATCGGCGCCGTGGATCCGTCCGATCCCCCCCGGTACGGGTCGTACCACACCAGTGCCGGAAACGCGTCTTCGGCCAGCGGCCGCGTAATCGTCGCGCCCAGCGAGGTTCCGTCACGTGTTGGAACTCGATATTGATTGCGCGTCCGGAAACCGTACTCAGCGGTAGAACAGATTTGCCTTTTCGATAGATCCACCGGCCATCCCTCACCTTTAGGTTGACAGAGCCATCCGGATTCAGTACCTAAAATGAGCGTGCATCGGCCCACAAAAGCAATCACAGACGGCGTGGCTTCGACTAGCTCAGCCGCCTGGAGGGGGCCCTGGTCGTTCATGACTTGCCGGATCCAACGACAATGGATCCGCTAATTTTAATCAGTCGGGGAAATGATGCGTTACAGAAGCATGCTCCACTGCGTCCAGGACCTGGAAAAACACGGCCACCTCGTCCGGATCGGGGATGAAGTCGATCCCAACCTTGAAATGGCCGAAATTCACCGCCGCGTCTACCAGTCCCGCGGCCCGGCCCTCTTTTACGAGAACGTCAAAGGCAGCGACTTTCCGGCCGTGTCAAACCTTTTCGGCACCCTGGAACGTTCCCGCGTCATCTTCCGCTCCACGCTCAAGTGGGTCAGGCGTCTTATCGAAATCAAAGCCGACCCGCCCGCCTATCTGAAAGCGCCCTGGAAAGCCGCGGGCATCGCCAGCATCGCCCTGAATATACCGCCCCGTAGAGTTCGGTCCGGTCCCGTGCTTAAACATACAACCACGATCGCCCGACTCCCGCAGATCAAGTGCTGGCAGGACGACGGCGGCGCCTTCATCCTGCTCCCCCAGGTCTACACCGAAGATCCTATGAATCCCGGTATCCTCAAATCCAACCTGGGGATGTACCGCATCCAGCTCTCTGGCAACCAATACGAACCCGACAGAGAGGTCGGTCTGCATTACCAGATCCGGCGGGACATCGGCATCCACCATACAAATGCCATTGCAAAGGGCGAGCCCCTTCGGGTCAGCGTTTTCGTCGGCGGCCCGCCCGCCCATACGTTCGCCGCGGTTATGCCCCTTCCCGAAGGCCTGCCCGAAGTCGCTTTCGCTGGAGGGCTGGCCGGCCGCCGCTTCCGATATGTACAAAAAAACGGCTTCACCATATCCGCCGAAGCCGACTTCTGCATTACGGGCACCGTCAATCCAGGCCAGACCCTGCCCGAAGGCCCGTTCGGCGACCACCTGGGATATTACAGCCTGGCACACGAATTTCCCGTGCTGAACGTCGATACCGTCTATCACCTCGAGGGCGCGGTCTGGCCCTTCACCGTTGTCGGCCGGCCGCCTCAGGAAGACACCGCCTTCGGCGAACTCATTCACGAATTGACGGGCCCCATGGTCCCCGTCGAACTGCCCGGCCTCAAGGCCATCAACGCCGTCGACGCCGCCGGCGTTCACCCCCTGCTGCTGGCCATCGGCAGCGAGCGTTACGTGCCTTATCGCGAACGGCAACCGCAGGAGATTCTCACCATAGCCAACGCCCTGCTGGGATTCGGTGCGTGCTCGCTCGCCAAGTATCTATTGATCGTCGCCGGCGAAGACAATCCGCAACTGGACATCCACAATATCAGCGACTTTCTCCGCCATCTGCTCGAACGCGTGGACTGGACTCGCGACCTCCACTTTCAGACCCGCACCACGATCGATACCCTGGACTATTCCGGTACCGGCCTGAACGAGGGTTCCAAGGTCGTGATCGCCGCGGCGGGCGCAAAAAGGCGGGATCTGTCCACCGAAATTCCACGCAACCTGGTACTTCCCGACGAGTTAAGGAATCCGAGAGTCGCGCTTCCGGGCATCCTGGCCGTCGAAGCGCCGCCCTATAATACTCCTGCCGAGGCGGAAGCGGCACAACGGCTGACTGCCGCCCTGGAATCCGCGGATCGGGCGAAGGGCTTTCCATTGATCCTGTTTGTGGACGACGCCGATTTCACCGTGCGGACGCTGAACAATCTCCTATGGGTAACGTTTACCCGTTCCAATCCCTCGCACGACGTTTACGGCGTCGGGAGTTTTATCGAAAACAAACACTGGGGCTGTCATGGGCCGTTGATCATCGATGCCCGCCTGAAGCCCCACCATGCGCCGCCTCTGGTTGAAGACCCGCAAATTACGCGGAAAGTCGATCGTCTGGGTGAGCGCAACGGCCCCCTTCACGGCATTATTTGAACGATGCTCAATAGAGATCATCCGCCGTCGTGACCGCACACCACCGTGCGGTAAACATCGCGTCCAGCAACGCGTTCCGGGCCCTGGGCGTACCGATGCGTCTGAGGGCCAGCGCCGCATAAAACCGGTTGTAGCGATTCTCGTCCCGCAAAACGTCAATCAGGTCGTCCACCGCCGGATCCCCCGCCTCGCCGACGTTGCAGAGCACCAACGCCGCGTTGCGCCGTACCCGGTAATCGGGATCCTTTACGGCCCGGAACACCGTGGGCAGTACATCCTCGGAATCTGCCCCGATGGAACGCAACGCTTCCAGCGCATTGCGCCGGACCCACCAGTGATCGTCGGAAACCCTGCTGACCAGGTCGGGCACCGCCGCATCCGCTGCCGTGCCCATCCGGGCGAGCACGTCCGCCGCCATAGCGCGAATCCACCAGTGATCGTCCTCCAGTACCTCCAGAAGCGCGGGGACAGCCGACGCGCCCATGGTTGACAATGCCCGCGCCGCCGCTCCCGGCGTGGGATTGGTCCCGTGAGCGTTGTCCGCCGTCTTTGCTGTCGTTTCCTCAATAGCAGCCAGTGTCTCCTTACGCATCGCGCCTGTTAGAAGAGGTATCGATGTTTTGTCTTTCGCGAGCGCATATGCCGCGTTTATACGCACGCACTCGTCCCCGTCGAACAGTGCCTCCTCCTCCACGTCCCCAAGCGCGTCTGAACGTCCGTTGACGGCCTGTCCGTGCATCCAGCGCCAAACATCCATGGAAACAGCCGGGTTGGCATCATCGTCCGGGGGCGTCCAGGCTTCATCCCGGTGTTTCCACGTGGGGGCCTGTGGTTCCCGAAGACGCGTAAACTGAAACTTCAGCATGTACCTTTTGTTGTTGCTGACGTTGGGCGTCGCCCGGTGCCACGAGTCGAAATGCATCAATGTAACGATCCCGGCGTCGCCGCAGATGGAATACCCCGGCTCAAGGGTGGCTTCCGGATCGGCATTCGAAATGGTTTTGAAATTCTGCCTGCGCGGAATCACCCCCGAAGGCCCCATGTCCCGCGTGGTATCCTGTGGGTAATAAAACGCCAGCAGCCACTGAAAGCGCGGATGTCGAATATTGTGGTCGAAGACATAACAGTCCTTGTGCCAACTCTGCCCCCTGCTACCCGACGGATTCAGATGGCAGTGCCGGTGCGGATTCATGATATAATCGGGTCCGAGCAGGCTCGTCAACGCGCCCCGCACCACCGGCTGGTCGAACACCTGCTGAATCCGGGGCACGCGGGGCAGTATATTGTTGCCGACGTTGCCTTCTTTTTCGAATACGGTTTCGATTTCATCGTAGATCTTGCCGTGTATCTCGGGGATTGCATCCGTCTGTACCGTCGTGTAGCCGTCCAGAATAAACCGCTGAATCTGCGCATCCGTCAGAAGATGATTTGTTGCGGCCATCGTTCAACCTCCTCTTACGCCGGTCTTCACCGTGTCGCCGGAAGCCCGAATCCAAGCATTCCCCTGGCTCTGTTCACTGCCGTCACCACCTGTTCAACCGTGTAAAAATCGCTTTTGAACACCTCCCGTCCGTCGGGCGCATAGATCACCAGCAACGGGATGGTCAACCGGCCGGTATTTCGCAGCTTTTCCTTGCCAACCGGGTTATTGCCTGTAATGTCCACCTTGATCGCAGCCACGTCGGGCCGTGCCAGCAATTTCACGACTTCCGGACTCTGCAGCACGTTGTGTTCCAGAACCTTGCAGTTGAGACACCACTCCGCGGTAAAGTCCATCACCACAACCTGGCCCTCCTCCAGTGCCTCTTCCAACCGCGCGGGCGTGTAGTAGATCCAGTCGACCGGCCCTTTATCCGTAAACCGGACGGCGCCGACAGCGGAAAAAACGACAAGCGCCGCGCCGAGACCGCCGAAAACCGCGCGGCGTCCCCAACGCGCGGTTATGCGCGCAGTTCCGTAAACCAGCCAGAATCCCGCAGCAGCGCCGAAAGCCATAACAACCCACCAGTAATCCTTGCCCGGCGGGTCAGGCGGTGTGACGACAAGCGCGCTCAGCCCGACGCCCACGAAATAGGCCGCCGCCGCCAGCATCAACAGTCCCATGACCTGCTTGATCAACTCGCTGGCCGGGCCCGTACGGGGCACCCGGTTCGCGAGCGCCGGAAAGATCGACAACGCCATATATGGCGCGGCCATCCCGGCGCCAATCGAGGCAAAGGTCAGCAGCGTCGTCGCCGGATACTGTGTGGCTGCCCACGCCGCGGCCGCTCCCATAAAGGGCGCCGTGCAAGGTGTGGAAAGCACCGCCGTCATGATGCCGAAACCGAAAGAACCCGTGAGGCTGTCCTGTCCGGGATTGATCCGGTAGACGGTCTGCGGCAGCCGGATATAAAACAGCCCGCACATGCCTACCGCCATGACGGCGATAATCACCCCCACCAGGATCGTAAACAGCGGATATTGAAAAAGCTGATTGGTGGCCGTAAACCCGCTGATGCCCGCAATCATCGTCCCCAGCGCCAGCCAGAAAGCCACCACGCCCAGCGACATCGCGGCCCCCAGTACAAGACGTCGCGCCTGGTTGTCCGACGCCTGCGCCAGCCCTATAATCTTGATGGGAATCACTGGAAGCACGCAGGGCGTGAGATTCAACAACCCGCCGCCGCCGGCAGCCACGACCAGAAGCAGGATCAATCCCGCCGCGGATGACGTATCGACGGAGAATGTCCAACCGAACAGATCGAAGCGCACACCGTTTCCCTCGGAAACGGCGCCTGCCGTGCCGTACCCTTCGAATAACGCCGAATTCACCCGGTTTACAGGTTGATTGGCGTCTACGATCGCCAGCGACGTCTCCAGAACGGCCGTTCTGGGTATGAAACACGTGTACGCGTCGCAGGCCTGGTACTCCACCTCCAGTTTCAGCCGCTGAGATCCGGGTTGTATCTCTTCGCCCACCTTAATGGGGAGGTAAAACACCGTTCGGCCCTCGAACACCATCAGATCGCCGTCAACGTAATCGGCCTGTATCGGATGCGGCTTCGGGAAACGAACGGCTTCCAGCGCCAGCCCACTCGCCGCCTCGAGGATGCGTACGTCTGTCGGATACGGTTCAAAATCGCCGACGATCACCACCTGAGCCGGATCCGGATTGATATGAAATCCGTCGTCGATATCCACCACGATGCCCAGCGCCACGAGGTCACCCGGCCGCGCCCCGTCCACGGACCAAGCCGTGCTCACTCTCACTTTCTCCTGCGCGTGAACCGGCGCCGTTGCGAAGAGAAAGGCGACCAGCAGGACAATCACATTCGACGTTTGCATATCCGAGCGCTCCTTATACGTACTGTCCCTTCAATGTGTCACGAATATGCCCGCGATTCATTCCGTTTTTCTCAGCGGGAAGCAGAATCTCCACCATCGGGCGGGCAAGAGGTCAAAACGCACGGCCGCACAGCTTCTCTTGCCGATGTGGAATTTGCAGGGGCGACCGGCCGGTCGCCCCTACGAAACCAGGCATCCGCGAACTGATTTCGCCATGCCGTATCGTAGACCGGGTTTCGCTGACCGCCGAGAGCTGATAGCTGTTTTTCCTCGCTCCCTGCGGGTTAAAGAAACGAAAACATGTCTCAATGGCAACGCTTTTTTCTTTGCAAACAACCGGGGCCGTTCTTAATTTATGCCGCGAAATCAACTTCCTGGCGACCATGCCTTGCAGGTTTGCTTTTCAGCTCTGAACCACTATCGGAGAATCCGTTCTTTGCATTTCCTGCGTGCCTATATCAGCTTTGCGAATCGGTTGAATGAACGCATTGGCGTTGCCGTATCGTGGCTCACCACGACCCTCGTGGCTGTTGTCTGTTACGACGTCTTCACGCGCTACCTCCTTAAAAGCAGCCTGGTGGCCGTGCAAGAACTGGAATGGCATCTGTTTGCCCTCATTTTCCTGATTGGCGCGGCGTATACGTTGAAACATGGCAAGCATGTGCGTGTGGATGTCTTCTACAATCGCTTCTCGGCAAATAAAAGGGCATGGGTGGACTTCGTCGGAAGCCTGCTCTTTCTCATACCCTTCTGCCTGGTCGCCATCTGGTGTTCCCACGCGTTTGTCATTAACGCCTACGTTATCGGGGAAGGTTCGCCCGACCCCGGCGGCCTGCCCGCGCGGTTTATCCTGAAGGCCGCCATTCCGGTGGGTTTTTTTCTGCTGACCTTACAGGGCCTGGCGCTGGCCTTCGGTTCGCTGGTCAAAATTGCGGGCAACCAGCCGATCGACCCTGAAACCGAACAACAGGGGGCGGACGCATGATGGAAGCCATGCCGCTCATCCTGTTCGGGGTCCTGTTTGTACTGCTCCTGTTCGGTTTCCCCGTTGCATTCACACTGGGCGGCGTCTCCCTCATCCTGGGTTACCTCACGTTCGGCATCGATTTCTTCAATCTGTTGCCCCTGCGCATCTGGGGCGTGATGACCAACTACGTGCTCATCGCGGTCCCTCTGTTCGTCTATATGGGCGTCATGCTCGAGAAATCCGGGCTTGCCGAGGAACTGCTGGAAACGATGGCCCTGCTCTTCGGCAAGTTGCGTGGCGGCCTCGCCATTTCCGTGGTCGTTGTCGGCGCCCTTCTGGGCGCTTCGACAGGCATTGTCGGGGCAACCGTTGTCACCATGGGTCTCCTGAGTCTGCCGACCATGCTCAGGCGCGGCTATCGCACCGAACTCGCGACCGGTATCATCTCCGCGTCCGGCACTCTGGGTCAGATTATTCCACCCAGCATTGTCCTGGTGCTGCTGGGTAGCATCCTGAATATTTCCATTGGCGACATGTTCATTGCGGCCGTCATCCCCGGCCTGTGCCTCGTGGGTCTCTACCTGACGTGGATCGTGATTGTCGCCGTCACGAAGCCGGACTCCGCGCCTGCGATGCCCAGAGAAGAACTGGACCGGTTTGTAGGCGCCGTCAGAGTCAGACAGACCATACACGCCTTCCTCCTGCCCGGGCTGCTGGTAACGGCCGTCCTGGGTTCCATCTTTGCCGGTATCGCCTCCCCCACCGAAGCTGCCGCGGTGGGCGCCCTGGGCGCAACCATCCTCACGCTGTGTAAGCGCAAACTATCGCTCGAAATCCTCAAGTCCGTTATGGCCGAAACCACCCATCTCACCTGCATGGTCTTCATCATACTGGTCGGCGCCACTGCCTTCGGCCTTGTTTTCAGGGGAATGCACGGCGACGTGTACCTCACGCAACTGATCGTGGACGCCGACCCGGGGCCCCACCTTTTCCTCGCACTGGTTATGGTTATCATTTTTGTCGCCGGGTTTTTCATAGATTTCATCGAGATTACGTTTATCATCGTTCCGGTTGTCGCGCCCGTATTCGCACACCTGGGCGTCGACCTTCTTTGGGTGGGTGTCCTCATCGCCATGAATCTGCAGACCTCTTTTCTGACCCCGCCGTTCGGATTCTCCCTGTTCTACCTGAAAGGCGTCGCGCCGCCCGAAGTGCGGACCGGCCACATCTATCGTGGCATCATACCCTTTATCATCGTCCAGCTTATCGGCCTTACCCTGGTCATCGTCTTTCCTGAAGTGGCCACGTGGCTGCCCCACTACCTTGCATCCTGATCGATACGAAACAAAAAGGGACGCGTCACTCCTGCGTCCCTGCGTACCAAGACCGCCGTGTTCAGAACTGCTACCCGCCAATAGCGGAATAGTAGAGCTTCTCCGAGAGCGCGGCCCACGGGTTGATACTCTTCCGGAACGCGTCGAAAGAAGCGTACACCTTTTTGCTCATCGGATCGCCTTCAGCTACCTCGTTTTCGACCTCCACGGAGAACCGGCGCAGCGTCTCGAGAACCTCGTCCGAAAACCTTCGCAACTCAACGTTGTGTTCATTGGTGAGCTTCTGGAGATAAACACTGTTTTTGGCCTCGAATTCTGAAAGCATCCATGCGTTTGATCGGGCTGCGGCCGCCTCCACAATCCGTTGAAGATCGGTTGGCAGTTGCTCGAACGCGAGTTTGTTAACGATCAACTCAAGCGCGGTACCCGGCTCGTGCCATCCCGGATAGTAGTAATATTTCGCTGCCCTGAAGAATCCCATCAGGAAGTCATGGTAGGGTCCGATCCATTCAGTCGCATCGATGACACCTCGTTCCAGGTTGGTGTAAATCTCGCCTCCGGCGGAAAGCACGGCGGATCCTCCGGCCTTTGCAATTACCTTGCCGCCGAGGCCCGGGATGCGCATCTTCAGGCCGTGAAAATCGGCGATGCTGTTCATTTCCCGATTGTACCAGCCGCCCATTTGAACGCCGGTATTGCCCACCGGCATCGCGATAAGGTTGAACGGGGCATATAGCTCCTGCCAGAGTTCCAATCCCCCGCCGCTGTATATCCAGGCATTGAGCTGTTGTCCGTTCATTCCAAACGGAACCGCCGCAAAAAACTGCGTAGCAGGCGCTTTGCCGGCCCAATAGTATGCGGCGCCGTGGCACATCTCGACGGTTCCCTGGGTGACGGCGTCGAAACCTTCGAGCGGCGGAATCAACTCGCCACCGCCGTAAACCGTAATTTTCAGTTGCCCGCCGGACATCTCATCGATCCATTTGGCCAGCAAGTCCGCGCCTTCGCCAAGAATGGGAAAATGCGGGGGCCAGGTCGTTACCATCTTCCATTCGAACTTCATTCCAGTATGCACGGCGGGCGCGTCGGATTTTTCGTTTGAAGCGGGGCTGCAACCCGCCAGAGCCGCAACGCCGCCGGCAACCCCGACGGAGGCCCTTCTGAGAAAATCGCGTCGTTCGAATTTCTCCATTTAACTCCTCCGCGGAAATACCCTGTAACAAGAAGTCGTCAATCAACGAAACAAGGTAGGTCGCGTAAGCGCCGATGGCAAGAAAATTGAGAACCCCCGATATCCTCCTTTTCCGGGAGTCGGGGGTCGGGAGAAAGCAATGAGCGAAACAGGCAAAAAGCTCTACCTGCTGGACGGAATGGCGCTGGTTTACCGGGCCCATTTTTCCATGATCCGCAACCCCCGCATGTCCTCCACCGGCCTGAATACCTCCACCGTATTCGTGCTCACAAACACCCTGCTGGATATTCTGAGCAACGCGGACCCCACCCATATCGGCGTTGTTTTCGACACGCCGGAGCCGACTTACCGGCACAAGATGTATCCCGCATACAAGGCTCAGCGCGAGGCCATGCCTGAGGACCTCAGCATGGCGCTTCCCTATGTTTTCCGCCTGTGCGAAGCGTTCAACCTGCCCGTTGTCAGAGTCCCCGGATGGGAAGCGGACGATGTGATCGGAACGCTCGCCAAACAGGCGGAAGAATCCGGCTTTGTCACCTACATGGTTACGCCCGACAAGGACTACGGTCAGCTGGTCTCCGACAGCACCTTTGTCTGTAAACCGGGGCGCACCGGTGACGAGGAAGTTCAAGGCGTCAAAGAAATCCTGGAAAAGTGGCAGATCGAACGCGTGGATCAGGTAATAGACATCCTGGGCCTGATGGGCGACAGTTCGGACAACGTGCCCGGTGTGCCGGGTGTGGGTGAGAAAACCGCTCAGAAACTGATCGGAAAGTATGGAAGCATTGAAAACCTGCTCGACCACGTGGACGAACTCAAAGGAAAACAGAAGGAACGTGTCGAAGAAAACCGTGAACAGGCGCTGCTTTCCAAGGAACTGGTTACGATAGACCGCGAAGTACCGCTGGAGGTCAAACCTGACAACCTGGCACGCACGGACTGGAACGAAGAAAAACTGAAAGCTCTGTTTATCGAACTCGAATTCAATACGCTTGGTCAGCGCCTGTTTGGTGAAGCGTTCATAGCGGGCCCCACGGCTGCCGCCGACGAGGGTGGAGGCGAAGTCCGAGCCATCGAAGAAGTGGAACACGACTACAGGCTGGTGGACACTGTGGAATCTCGCCGGGAACTCATCGCCGCGTTAAGCGAAAAAGAGGCCATCTGTTTCGACATCGAAACCACCGGTCTGAATCCCAAAACCTGTGAATTGATCGGCCTGGCCTTCTCGTATAAGGCTCACACCGGATTCTACGTACCCCTGCCCCCGATTCAGGAGGAAGCGTTCGAGATCCTGGAAGCGTTTCGACCCATCCTGGAGAATCCGGGAATTGAAAAAATCGGCCACCATCTCAAGTTTGATCTCAGCGTGTTGCGCTGGAAGGGCTTTCGCGTTGCGGGCCCCCTTTTCGACACCATGCTTGCGGCCTATCTGGCGACGCCGGATCTACGCCGCACCATGGACTATCTTTCGGAAGCGCTGCTCGGATACCGTCCCATTCCGATTTCCGATCTCATCGGTGAAAAGGGCGAGGACCAGTTGAGCCTGACGGACGTCCCCCTGGATCAGGTAACGACCTATGCGGCGGAGGATGCCGATATTACGTTTCAACTCAGCGAAGTCCTCCGGTCCCGGCTTGAAGAAATGGGCCAGGTGCGCGTGTTCAGGGAGGTGGAATGCCCGCTTATTCCGGCCCTTGTCGAAATGGAATACGAAGGCATCCGTTGTGAGGCCGGCGTGCTCAGTGATTTATCCGAAGGGCTCTCTGGCGAAATCGATCGGGCCAGGGAGCAGATCTTCCAACTCGCGGGAGAACACTTCGATCTCAACTCCCCCAGACAACTGGGCGACATTCTCTTCGACAAACTCAAACTCGATCCGAATGCCCGCCGCACTGCAAGGACCAAACAGTACCAGACCACGGAGCAGGTCCTGCGACGGCTGGCGTATAAACATGAAATTGTGGAACAGGTGATGTTCTACCGGATGTGTACGAAATTGAAATCGACCTACGTCGACCAGTTGCCGGGATCGATCTTCAAACCCACCGGCCGCATCCATACCAACTACGAAGCGGCGGTTGCCGCCACCGGCCGCCTGCAGTCCCATGGCCCCAACATGCAGAACATCCCGATCCGCACCGAGATGGGCCGGGAGATTCGCAAAGCCTTCGTGCCCAGAGACGAAGACCACGTGTTGCTTGCCGCCGACTACTCCCAGATTGAACTTCGCGTCGCCGCCGAACTCAGCGGTGACGAAGCCCTGATGGAAGTTTTCAGGCAAGGCGGAGATATCCATACCGCGACCGCTGAAAGAATCTACGGCATCGAAGGGGCGACCGAAGATATGCGGCGGCACGCGAAGACCGTCAATTTCGGTATCATCTACGGCATTTCCGCGTTCGGCCTTGCCGATCGCCTGGACATTTCACGCAAGCACGCCGCGGACCTCATCGCCCATTACTTCGATCAGTTTCCGGGCATCAGATCCTACATGGACGAAACCATCGAGTTCGCACGCGAAAATGGTTACGTGGAAACGGTCACCGGACGCCGCCGCTATCTGCGGGACATCAACTCCCGCAACGCCACCACGCGAAAGGGAGAAGAGCGAAACGCCATCAACTCGCGCATCCAGGGCACGGCCGCGGACATGATCAAACTCGCAATGAGCCATATCCATCGCGAGATTCTGGAACGAGGTCTCATATCCCGGATGCTGCTGCAGGTCCACGACGAACTGGTTTTCGATATGCATAGAGACGAAGCGGACGTCCTCCCGCCCATTGTTGAACACGGGATGAAGACCGCCATTCCGATGCAGGTTCCCATCGTCGTTGAGATGGGCACGGGGGCCAACTGGCTCGACGCACACTGAAGGAAGGGACATGAACCCTCCTTTGCCCAACAGCTACTGGGTCCGTCCGGGCCGCTTCGCAGCGGGTGAGTACCCCGGCGACCTGGACCCATGCCAGGCCGCAGCAAAGCTGAAGGTGCTGCTGCGCGCCGGAATCAACCATTTCATCGACCTTACGGGCGCCGGCGAGCTGCGCCCGTATCGCTGCATTGCGGAACGGGAAGCGCGCCCGCCTGGCGTGCGTGTGGGTTATGAACAGTTCCCGATTGCCGATGCGGGGGTTCCCCGAAACCCCGAGTGGATGGCCCTGATACTTGACGCCATAGACGCCGCTCTGGATGACGGCAGGACGGTCTACGTTCACTGCTGGGGCGGCGTTGGCCGGACCGGTACCGTGGTCGGCTGCTGGCTGGTCCGCCACGGCGAGAGCGGAGCATCCGCCCTGGAGCAGATCGCCAAGTGGTGGCGGGGCGTGGAAAAGGTCTGTCGCATCCCCGCATCGCCGGAGACCCCCGGCCAGGTGGAGTATGTATTCAACTGGGTGGAACCCTCCGCGTAAACTGACGTGAATCAGACAAAGGGAAACAAGGAAAACGCCATGCAAAACGAAAAAGCGACCGAAGTCATCGAAACGGCGATCAAGAAAACAGCAGAGATGAATCCACAGGAGACCGACGGCGCATGGCTTGAAGTCGTCACTGTGGAGTCCGGTCCATTCATCAAAGAATGGGACATCGCGAAATGCTGGCATTGGGACGAATGGCCTTATAGAGAGACACACTTCCCGAACACCACCAAGTTAGACGTAGGGATAGATGCGGTAGCCGTACGTCGTAGTGACGGGGAACATATCGCAGTTCAGTGCAAGTCGCGCCAGCTTGATGACGAGGGGCGTGGTTCCCCGATCCACAACACCGAGGTCGCCAAGTTCGCGGCTGCGTCTGCTTCAGAATTCTGGGCTGAACGCTGGGTTGTCACCAACGGAGACAATCCACTTGCCAGTGGAGCAGCGCAGTCAGCATCAATGCATGGGAAGCCCCTCAAACTGGTCAACATCACGAACGACTTGCACCAGCAGTGGCAGTCAATTGCCGCATCCGAGGAGTGCGAGCACTGCACGAATCCTGATAATGAGGATGCGATTCAGACGAAATCCTGCATGCAAAACGAAGCCGTCGCCAACAGCGTCCGCATACTCAAAGAGCAGGAACGCTCTGAGAGCGCCGGACTGCCGCTCGGCGAGGCCCGCGGAAGAATCATCCTGCCCTGCGGAACGGGGAAGACTCGCATATCGCTCCGGGTCATGGAAGAACTGACGCCTCCGGGCGAACTGTCCATCGTGCTGTGTCCTTCCATAGCGCTCGTAGCCCAGATAAGGCGCGAGTATCTGCAAAACACCGCGGTTCCGATAGATGTGCTGGCGGTCTGCTCGGACGTTACGGCGGGCTACGATCCCAAGAAAGAGGGCAAGCGCAACGCCACATTCGACCCTACGGTCGATAACAGCAATGTCAGCGCGTCCGAGGTGAAGGGAAGGGTTACCACCGACGCCGGAGAAATAGCCGATTGGATGCGGCAGAGTGACATCGACAACGGAATCAAGGTTCTCATCGGGACATACCAGAGCAGCGGCAGGGTATCGGAAGCCCTGCTGAGCGCCGGTGTCAGAGCGCGCGTGATGATTGCTGACGAAGCGCACAGAACGGCGGGACTGAAGCGCAAGAACTCCAAATCCGCTGCCGCCAATGAAGAAGAAAAGCGTCTTCGTGACTTTACTATCTGCCACGACAGCGACAGGTTTCCCGCAGCCTATCGCGTCTATCAGACAGCTACACCGCGCATCTATGACGGCAAGCGCGCCACCGGCAATCCGAACTGGATCGTCCGCTCGATGGACGACGAGACCACATTCGGCGTTGAGCTGTACCGCAAGAGCTACCTGGAAGCCGTCCGCAACCGTTGGCTGTCCGACTACCGCATTATCGCTATGGGCATCAACGACCCGGAGGCGTTCGAGACGGCGAATATTCTGGCTAAGAACACCATGAGCAAAGGGCGCGGCAAGCTGACGACCACGGACTACCTGCGCGGCCTGGCGTACGCTCTCACCATGGGCGGAGCGACCCAGGGCGACGACGTGGACATCAGGTCGTGCATCGCCTTCATGAATACGGTCGACAAGTCCAGGAACATGGCGGCGGACCTCCAGACCGATAGTGTGAAGGAATGGGTCTCCCGGTGGCTCGACGAGAACGCGGATGGCAGGGCTGCGTCTGACTACAACCTCGAACACCTGGACGCTTCGAGCAACGCCGCGGCGCGTGAAACCGCGAAAGGACGGCTTGCCTCCGCCGACGCTGAGAACCCGCACGGCATCATCAATGTGGGCATCTTCGGAGAGGGCACCGATTCGCCGTCTTTGAGCGCGGTGGCGTTTCTGGAAGCCCGAAAAAGTCCCATTGATGTCGTGCAAGCCGTCGGGCGCGCGATGCGAACCGCGCCCGACAAGGATATGGGCTACATCGTCTGCCCCATCCTGATTCCGCCGACCGCCGACCCCGAAAAATGGCTGAGCAACAGCGACTGCGAGGAAGGCTGGAAGGAGCTGGGACAGATACTACTCGCTCTGCGCGCCCACGATCAGCGCATCGAGGAGAACCTTGAGGAACTCCTGCACCTGTATATCCCCAAACCGCCGCCGGTGGAGCGCACTTTAGTGGCGGTTGCCACCGGCGAAGGCAATCGCATACAGTACGGCGAAGTCGAAGGTTCTCCCGGCGCCGCGCAGGAAGCGGTCGAACAGGCATTGAAAGGTAAGACCCGCGCCGAGTCCGGAATACGACGCATAAGCGAAACGCCTGCCGATTTCCAGGCACAAGACAGCGCCAAATCTGCATCAGGAATACCACGTATAAGCGAAACGCCCGTCAATTACTGTACAGTGGAGATAACTCAGGTCTTGACGGGAAAGAAGAACGACGACGGAAGCATCGAACTTCGCGCGGATTCCGTTAACCGAGACAAGCCTGACGCTGGCGAGGCGCGCGGCGTTGTGAACATACAGAAAACCAAAGCCAAAGCTCGGAAGATGATAAATACCGGCGAGGGCGGCATTCGCGTTCAGCCGGGCAGTCATCGGAAGCCCCGCAAGACCGCCAAAGAGCGAGCAGAGGAAAAAGGGCAGGTGATGCTCAAGCTGAGCGGGCTGGAAGCGCACGGCAGCGCCATCAAGATGAACCTCCTTGCGAAGTCCGGGCTGAGCGACAATCGCGTGATGCGCGACCTGAACATACTGGAAGCGAGCGTCACCGAAGCCGCGCATCATATGCGCGCCGACGGACTGTTGACTGCGCTGAACCGGCACTTCGGACTGGACAGGCTCAAGAAGACGGACAAAAAACAGGCGGACGGGTGCACGGTAGCCGCTCTTCTGATGATGAACGCCGCCATGTTGCACCAGCGTATCGCCAATGGCGGCTGGCTCTCGGGCATCAGCGACCTCTCGCTCGTTAAGAACGAGGTCAACGTCGTTCGGAAGTTGAGCCGTGAATGGGAGCGCATCATGCGCCACGACTTCCGTCCGGTGCTCGAACCCGCGCTGGAAGCCATTTACGCGGTGGAGACGACGGGTAAGACCGCCGGTCTGGAACGCGCCTTGCATCACCTCGCCGCCGAAGCCGAGCGCATCGCCGAGACATACGCGGATATGGGCGCCGACCACGCGGGACCGCTGTTCAACCGCGTCATGGGCAACCAGGCATCGGATGGCGCGTTTTTTACCAGACCCGTCGCCGCGTCGCTTGCCGCGCGGCTGACGCTGGATGTATGCGGAGACCAGGATTGGTCCGACCCTGAAGTTTGGAAGCGGCACAAGACCATTGATTTGGCCTGCGGCAGCGGCACTCTGCTTGCCGCTCTGCTCTCCGACATGAAGCGCAGAGCGGCGGAGAATGGCGCTGACACGGAAACCCTGACCCAGCTTCAGAAGTTGGCAGTTGAGGATGTCATCAAAGGATTGGAAATCAATCCCGTTTCCCTCCAGCTCGCTGCGTCCCAACTGACGGCTGGCAACCATAGAGTCAGCTACCGCAGAATGGGACTTCACCAGATGCCCTACGGCCCCGACAGGGACAATCCCGGCAGGGTACTGGTGGGAACGCTCGAACTGCTGGGGCAGAAGTCGATTGTTAGCAGAGAAGGCGAACTGGAGCTCGGCGACGACGACATCGGCTCGCAGGCAACATGGGCAACAACCGACGACGCAGACCTTGAAGACGCGGTGGACGCGGCGCGGGATGCCCGCATCGTCATCATGAACCCGCCGTTCACCAATCGTGCCAATATGGGCGAGAAATTTCCGAAGGAGACGCAGAACATGCTCCGCGCCCGCGCGGACTCAATGGAGCAGATACTCATTCAGGCTGACACGGACCTAGCGGAGTTCGTTGATAAGAACTCGATTGCGCCTCTATTTGTTGCCGTGGCGGATCATAGTCTTGAGCAAGAGAATGGCGTTCTGACTATGGTTCATCCGACAATCGCTCTGAGTAATCCGTCAGGGCATGAAGAACGCCGCATCCTCGCCCAGCGCTTCCACATCCACACCGTGTTAACTTCCCACCAGCCTCAAAATATCAACATGAGCCAGCATACGAGCATCAACGAGAGCATCGTTGTGATGCGGCGGCACGCCGGACACAAACAACCAACACGGTTCATCAATCTTGACAGAATGCCGGTGGACGACGCGGAGATTGGCGATTTTTATCGGTGTCTGCTGGACTGTAAAGAAGGGTTGATGGAGAACGGATGGGGTGAGGTGTCGTACTGGCCTGCCGAGCGAATCGAGGCCGGCGACTGGACTGCGGCAATATGGCGCTCACCTGAATTAGCGAAGGCCACCATACAATATGCCAGCCTTCGAGACCTGCTGGCAATAAAAGACTTGCCTGACTACATCGTGCGTCAATCTGGAAGAAGAGTTAGCGAGAACATGGAAAGAGCAAGTCAATTCGATGCAGGTAGCACACCCATACTATATGGGAAAGGCGCAGATGCTCAAACGACCATTGAGGGTCAACCCGACGAGTATTGGATTGCCCAAAAAGGACGTGAATCCCAAACAGAACATTACCTCGAATGGAAATCTCATCTTCTGATAACGGAAGGTCAACGTAACAACACAGCGCGACTCACGGCTGTCGCTGCAAACGAAAAATACATTGGCGGCGGATGGCATCCCGTTACAGGAATGTCTCCTGAAGAAGCGAAAGCTACTGCTGTGTTTATCAACTCCACTCTTGGACGTCTTCAGGTGATGCGAAACGCGGGTCGAACCATAGAGTTCCCAATATATCGTCCTGCGGGCATTGAAAACGTCAGAATCCCTGACAACAAGGATGAGCGTATCCGCAACATCCTTGCCAATTGCTGGGAGCGCACGAAGGACATGGAAGTTCCGCAGTTCCGCGACGGCGAATGCGAAGTGCGCCGCCTGTGGGACGAGGCAGTAGCCGATGCGATGGGCCGGGACGCGGACGAACTAACTCGCCTCCGCCTGCTGTTGCACCAGGAGCCGCATGTGCGCGGGTTGGGATACGGGCAATACGCCGACGAAATCGACATTGAGCCGGCCGACCGTGAACGCTTTACGGAACTCGCCGACCTGTGGGAAAATGAAACCGTATTCCTGTCGAATCCAGACCGCATAGCCGAACACCGAGCTCACCGGGAAATCGTCAGCATGGGCGAATCGGCAGTGCCGCTGATTCTGCAACGGATGCAGGCGCAGGGCGGGCACTGGTTCTACGCGCTGCGCGCCATCACCGGCGCCAATCCCGTAAAACCAGACGACAGAGGCAAGGTTGCAGTAATGCAGCAATCCTGGCTGGAGTGGGGCAAAGCAAATGGATACGCCTAGATGGGCGCAGATGCTCATCGAAGCATTCCCCAATCTGTCCGAAGAGGACTTTGATATCGTAGAGCAGTCCTCGGAACGGTACAATTGCATCGCATACGCCGCTGGAGACGTCACCGAATGGTGGTGGCCCAACGCAAATAGCTACTGGCCTCCATGGGCGACGGACGACAACAGGATAGAGAGCCTGAAGGAAGTGTTCGCCGGATTGGACTACGAACAATGCGACGACAGTAAAGCCGAAGATGGCTACGAAAAGGTCGCGTTATACGAAATCCAGGGCAGATTTGAACATGCGGCAGCGCAGATGCCCAACGGACGCTGGCGCAGCAAAATGGGAAAAGGCCCTGTGATAGAACACCTCAGCCCTGAGTCGCTTTCCGGTGGAATGTACGGCAATCCGACAATCTACATGCGAAGAGCGCTCAACGCTCCAGTTTGAGAAACCCTGAATCTCAGACGCGGACCACAATTTCGTGACGAATCGCGCAACTGACGTGTTTACTGGTCGGCGGTTGATGGGGCGGCGCAGAGCGAGTAGAAGAAAGAGGTGGCAAGGGGCGGAATCACGCACCGGAAGGCGCCGATGCGAAAGGCGAATTGTCTCGCAGTTTCGTCACTTGATCGCGGAACAGCCGGAAGATAAATCGGACGGGCGTAACCGACTCCAAAAAGAAGGGCCGTGTGACTCACACGGCCCTTCTTTTTGGGGAAAGCGGAGCGGAGAAACTCAGGAATATCGGGTGGGACATCGAGAATGTGGTACGCCTGACGATTTCCGATTTCACCAGTTCGGGATATATACAACAAAACTGTTGTATGTTAAATTTGCATCAGTCTCATCCCAAAAAGGAGCTGGCGATGAACTCAGCAACTGGCCGTTGGGTAAGCGGCGAAGACTTTTTCAATCGTGATGGTGAATTGCAAATACTGGAAACTCTGGTCCGAGAACGCAACCACGTGTTGCTTACTGGACAGCGGCGAATGGGAAAGACCAGCATCGTAAGGGAACTCGGACGCAGGCTCGAAGACGACGACGATGGTCACCGCTTTGCTTCACGTTTGCTGAAAGATTGGTGGACGGCCCGCTTCCGAGATCATCATATCCCCATCCGACGCCGGTTTACTGACAATAATTCGGGGGAGATAACCCAATGACCGGATCGAAACCAACGAATCAGACCGTCAGTCGCCCAATCCGAAAATTCAATCCGGGAACGTTTCAATCCGACGAAGAGGTGATCGAGCAGTTCGTCGTTCGCAAGCGCGAACTTGACACCGTACTCGAGGTCCTCCGTGGAAACGTTGACTCGGCGTCGTGCCAGCACGTCATGGTTGTGGGCCCTCGTGGTCGCGGAAAAACCATGCTCCTGGTCCGTACCGCCGCAGAATTGAGAACTGACCAGCAACTCGCGAAATGCCTATTCCCGGTGCGGTTCATGGAAGAGAGCCAGGAGATCTTCAACGTCGCCGATTTCTGGCTAGAGACGCTGTTCCATCTGGCAAGGGAGGCTGCGGAACATCATCCATGCCTATCACGGGATCTGCGTGAGACATACGGCGACCTGTCTTCCCGTTGGCGTGAACAATCGCACGAGGCGCTCGCCCGCGCCGCCGTTCTGGAGGCAGCGGATCGGCTGGACAGGAAACTCGTGCTCATGGTCGAGAACCTGCAATCGCTATGCGAGAACGTGGACGAGGATTTCGGCTGGAAGCTTAGAGGGGCGCTTCAGTCGGAACCCCAGGTCACGTTGCTTGCCTCCTCAACGAGTCGATTCGAGGGTCTGGACGACGCGGAGCAGCCCTTTTTCGAACTGTTTCGAACCATCAATCTGCAACCGCTGGCAACGGAAGAATGCCGCCTTCTCTGGAATGTCGTGAGCGGAGATAGGGTGAGTTCTCGGGAGATCAGGCCGCTCCAGATCCTGACCGGCGGCAACCCACGCCTTCTGGTTATCATTGCGGAGTTCGCGAGGCACAGATCCCTGCGCCTGCTGATGGAAGAACTCGTTACGCTGATTGACGAGCACACGGAGTATTTCCGCGGACACCTGGAGGTTTTTGCGAAGACCGAACGGCGTGTTTACATCTCGGTGATAGACCTCTGGCAGCCGTCGAGCGCCGGCGAGATTGCGGCGCGCGCCCGCATGGACATCCGAAAAGTATCGACAATGCTAGGAAGGTTGGTCGAGCGGGGCGCGGTCATCGTGGAGGGCAGTGGCAGGAAAAGACTGTACGCCCCATCCGAGCCGCTCTACAGCATCTATTACAAGCTGCGGCGCGAACGCGACGAGGCCGCCATAGTGGAGAATCTGATTCAATTTATGGTTGCGTTTTACGACATTGGCGAGTTGGACCGGATTCGTGAACAGTTATACTCCGAGGCAATCGGTTCAGATGTCATTCACGCCGGATTAGACCGCGCGCTAGCTAAAATTCCACCTGCCGACGACAGTCGCTCCGAAAAGAAATGGGATTTCGTTAAAGACGCTACGGTTAAGGTTGAGATCTATCATCAAGAAATGGCTGAAAGACGGCTTGACGAAGATATCGAGGACGCGTTTCAGGAACATGCGTGGCAGAGAGTCATCGAAATCGCGGACGAGGTGTTCACGTCCCCGAACGCAGAATCGCGGCAACTGTCAGAAGTATTCATCGCCCGCATTTTGCATGCGAAGGCCTTCGCTTACGAGCAACTTCGAGATTTTCACGCGGTTATCGCAGCGTGCAATGAGCTGGTCAAGCGCTTTGGCGAAAGCGGTGAGCCGGAAATTCGGACGCGGGTCGCTGCTGCGTTGTTGGATAAGGGGAGAGCGAAACAACATTTGGGCGATACGGAGGGCGCCGCTGTATACTACGATGAGGTCGTAACGTGCGGCAGGGAAACCAAAGTACCAAGTCTTCAGTGGTTGGCCGTACCGGCATTGCATTACAAGGGAGGAGCAAGAAAGGAACAGGGTGATCTGCAGGGCGCCATTGCGGCGTTCGACGAAGTGGTCGAACTCTATGGCGAAAACAACGTGCCGGATCTTCAGTTTTGGGTTGCAGCGTCGTTGGTCCACAAAGCAGAAGCGATCAAAGAACAGGGCGATACGGCCGGAGCCGTTGCATTAAACAACAACGTGATTGAACGCTACGCTGACAGCACCATTCCGGAGGTCCAGGAATGGGTTGCCGCCGCTCTGATCGACAAGGGTAGAACGGAAACGCAACTAGGCGATTTGGAGGGAGCCGTTGCAAACTTCCAGGAGGTGGTCGAACGATACGGCGACGGCGATGCGTTGGGTCTTCAGAAGTATATCGCCGGGGCGTTGATCGATAAGGGAAGAACGAAAAAGGAATTGGGTGATGCGGAGGGAGCCATTGCGTCGTGGGACGATATGGTTGAGCGTTATGGTGACAGCGATGTATCGGATCTTCAGAGGTTTGTTGTCGGGGCGTTGGTCGACAAGGGAAGATGCCAGGCCGAAATGGGTCGTGCAGATGAAGCGCTGCGCGTGTGTGAGCAACTCGAAAAAAGAGTCCACGCTCTGCCTGATAATGGGAGCGGCCAAATTGTGTGGCAGGCACGGTGTATACGGGCTCTGGCGCTGATGGTACGGAATGAGAGTGTCGCGGCTATGGAAGTGTTTTGCTCCGTGTATGCCGCGGTTCCTCCTGACAACGAAGTTGGATTGAACTGGATGCTTTGGATTGTGCCCAACCTGGTCGCTGCCGGTGCTGAGGAGCGTGAGCTTGTTGCAATCCTGTTGAGTGATCCCGCGAAATCCGCTGCACTGGCGCCCCTCATCGTCGCCCTTCGCGAGCGACAGGGCGAGACGGTCCGCGCACCTGCGGAAGTTCGAGAGGTCGCCGGGGATGTGCGAGAACGCATTGAGGAACGCGTAAAGTGTTGGGAGGAAACTACAACAGATTCCGCGGCCGTTGGATAATGAGTCGGGGAAACCGCTGGATTTGCTCGGGATGGTCGGGAATTGTCTTAAACGGTGATTTCGTCTTGTCTACGTCCAACGGGGTTGACAGTTGTGGATTTATGCAATAGATTTCGGATAGGAATATCCGTTGTGACACGAAGCAAGGCATTTGACGTGGATTATTCACGAAAGCCCGTGCTTTTTGTTGAATAATTGGCTGTTTTTCGACAATGAAGCGGCAATTCTTGCACTTGTGGAATCGAGTTGATCGTCGTTGTGTGGCGCGGCTTATGGAAGAAGGTTCGTTGCCGTCGTTCATATCCGGGAGCACTATTCCCGCATTTGGTCTTTATCCTGTTTATCCTGTCCATCCATGGTGCGCCGTGAAAAGGCGCGGAACTTCAGTGGGTGAAAGTCCCACCCGACAAATGTTGCTGCAGTCGGTAGCAACCGGAGCGGAGACGCAGGTAACGACATCTCCGAAGCCTCCGGTGCAGAAGGTCGCAAGGCGACTGGGCGAGTATGCGGGCCGAAACGTGAGTGAACGCTGAGCAGGCCTCGGAAAAAGGTAATGCGGGAGCCGACCCGCCCATGGATCGGGGAAGGCCGCCGTCGTTGGAAAAAGACAGCAACGCGCGCATCCAACGGTCCCGCCGGGGTAATGGCGAAGGCACGTATACAAGGAGTTCCGACGCAACACGGGAAGCCCCAGCGGTGGTGTATAGACACCAACCGGCAGCCCGTGAGGGCCAGGCCGGGCCGTGTGGGGTGGCGGAGAGGCCCGTAGTACCGGAGAAGCCGGGTAATGCCGGTGGAGGAAAGGGGCCTTGGTTCAAGGGCAACGTCAAAGGAGCGAGAGCCGGGAGATTGGTATGAGCCTAAGACCTCCAGACAAGGTTCGGAAGTTGCAGAGGACGTTGCATGCCAAAGCGAAGGAATCGCCCGATTACCGATTCTACGCGCTGTATGACAAGGTAAACCGTGAGGACATCCTGCTGCACGCGTACCAAAGCTGCAAGGCCAATGGCGGAGCGGCGGGCGTGGATGGCGAGACGTTCGAGGATATCGAGTCATATGGACGAGAGCGGTGGTTAGGTGAACTGTCGGAAGCCGTAAGGAGCAAATCGTATCGGGTCTCCCCGATCCGTCGGGTGTATATCCCCAAGCCGAACGGAAAGCAAAGGCCGCTGGGCATCCCGACGGTGAAGGACCGTGTGGTGCAAACCGCTACGGTGCTGGTGATCTCGCCGATCTTCGAGGCGGACCTGCCAGCGCAGCAGTATGCCTACCGTCCCAGGAAGAGCGCGCACGATGCTGTAAGGGCCGTGCACACTCTGGTGAACCGTGGCCACACGCAGGTGATCGACGCCGACTTGAGCGGCTACTTTGACACGATCCCGCACGCCGAGTTGATGAAATCGGTGGCGCGTCGCATCTCGGACGGGCGAATGCTGCGCCTGATCAAGATGTGGCTGACCGCGCCGATTGAGGAGACGGACAAGCGGGGCCGCAAACGTCGAGCGACGCCGAACAAGGATCAGGGAAGGGGGACACCGCAAGGCGCCCCTATCTCCCCGTTGTTGGCGAACCTGTATATGCGGCGGTTCATTCTGGGGTGGCAACTTCTGGGATATCAGCAACGCCTGAAGGCTCATATTGTCAACTACGCTGACGATTTTGTGATCTGCTGTCGCGGCAGTGCAGAAGAAGCGATGCGCGCGATGCGATCCATCATGAAAGCGCTTAAGCTGACGGTCAACGAGCAGAAGACGGGCATATGCACCCTTCCAGAAGGACGATTTGACTTTCTGGGCTACACCATCGGTCGCTGTTACTCGCCAAAGACGGGAAAGGCCTATATCGGCACGCGCCCGTCAAAGAAGGCCATCCGGCACATCTGCCGGGCCATCAGCGAGGCAACGGCGCGACGGTGGCTGCTGAAAGACCATCAAGAACGGATTGCCCACCTGAACCGAAAGCTGGCAGGGTGGGGCAACTACTTCTGTCTGGGTCCGGTCAGCAAAACCTACCGGAGTGTGGACAGCCACACCCGGAAACGGCTCCGCTGGTGGTTGTGCAACAAGTACCGAATCCCGGGAAAGGGAACGTCACGCTTCCCTGCTGAGGTCCTCTACAATACATTGGGCCTGACCCGGCTGGAGGAGCAGAAGCGCAACTTTCCGTGGGCGAACGCATGACTCCTTGTCCGAGAGCCGGATGCGGGAAATCCGCACGTCCGGTTCGACGAGCGGGATGTGGAAACGGAGCACGGAGCGGCTATTGAGGCACCGCCAGACGAAAGGGGCGGAAACAGATAGGCCACTCCTAAACCACCGCGCCACATCTCGACTCTACTAAGGTCTGTTTTCTGAAATTAACAGGATTTAAGGAGTAACGCCATGCGCCAGTTTCTTGTCCCGGCCGTCTGCACGGCGCTGGTTTCAATCGGACCGGCCCTTGCCGAGGAAATTGACCACCGCCGAGGGGAAGCGCTCTTGCAAAGCCGAAGGTGCGGCATCTATCTCTACAGGATGCGGGCCGCCAATTTTTCCGCATCCAAACGAATGATGCTATTGAAATAAGCAAGCCGGATGGTTTTAAGGGGTTGTCGGGGCCGCCACCGATCGGGAGGCGGCCTTTGCCTTTCGATTCCCCCGCCGAATGGGGACGGGGGTTCTGTCTATATTCACGTCGGAGTTACCGGTACGCATTTCGCCCGGTGGGTCGCCCCGATCGATCAACGAAAGGAAGGATGAATGTCACGATTAGCCGGAATCACTTTAACGGTTCTGATTGCGCTGGGTATCCTCACGCCGGTCGGCGCTGAGACGCCTGACTTCTATGCGCACTGGGGGGACGGTAAAGCGGAGATCTCCAGCTATCGCGTGGTGCAGCCGCGTTACGGAGAGTCGCGCGAGGGCTACGGCGTCCTTATTTTTGTCACGGAAGACCTGAACCGGAATACCTATATCAAGGTCGAATCGCCCACACCGAGTTCGGACAGGGTCTACGTTCTGAAATTGAACAACGTTTTGAAGTTCACCACCGGCATTTACGACTACTCCGTGATGACCTCAGTTTTCAGCGCCGTTGAGGGTTTCAGGGGTACGAAGCCGTTCGAACTGATGAAAGTCAATCTGAGTTCGCAGGAATGGTGCGGGCATATATTCGATGAGGTTCGCGTGGCTGACGGCGGGGTGCGCGGCGCCCTGAACAGTTACTTTGAACGGGAAGGCCTGCGTTCATACAGCCTGGTTATCCCTGAAGGCTTTCAGAGCGAAGACCATCTGCTCATTCAAATCCGGGAACTCAAAGGCCCCGTGATGCAGGCCGGCGAATCGCGGTCGATCCGGCTTCTGCGCAGCCTCTGGTCATTCCGGACGCGGCACCGACCCCACGCCCTTGTGGATGCGCGCTTAAGCAAAGGTACTGAGGAGGCGATTACCGTATCAAACAAGAGCTACGAAGCCATTCCATGGCGCTGGGAAACGGACCGGTGGAACACAACGGTCTGGGTGGAAACGGCGTACCCTCGCCGCATTCTGAAATGGGAGGACGCGTTGGGCGGACGCGCGGAACTGATGGTGACCGTCCGCGAACCCTACTGGCGGCTGAAAACCGGGCAGGACGAAGTCTACCGGCAGCGGCTGGAGATACCCTGATCCACCTATTGGAGGACGGAAAATGGAACCGGTCGATCAGGCGCGTGAAGCCATTGAACAGAGCGATATCAAAAGGTTGGAGGCGTTGATCGCATCGCATCCTGGCCTGCCCAATCTCAGGTCGGAGGACAACGATCGCACGCTCTTGCATACGATTGCGGATTATCCCGGGCACAAACCGAAGGGCGTGGAGATGGCCCGGCTGGTCGTCGACGCGGGAGGCGACGTGAACGCGCGTTTTCAGCACGGGCAGGTTGAATCGGTGAAGGAGACGCCCCTGCACTGGGCGGCCAGCAACGACGACATCGACCTGGCGGAACTGCTGCTCGATGAAGGGGCGGAAATCGATAGTGACGGCGGCGTCATTGCAAACGGGACGCCGATATGGAATGCCGTCATTTTTCGCTGCATAAACGTCGCCAGACTATTGATCCATAGAGGCTCGTCGTCAAATCTCATGACTGCCGCGGGCGCCGGACGACGTGACCTCGTGGATCGGTTCTTTGACGATGAGGGAAACGTGACGGAACGTGCCGGGGCCCTGCCCTGCTGGGATGCGCCGAGACCGCCAAAGACGGCGCTGGACAGCGCGTTCGGTTTCGCGTGTCGAAACGGCCACACGACCATCGCCAGGATCCTCTTCGAGCGCGGCGCCGACCCGGGCTGGGTGAATCCGGCCGGTGAATCCGCGTTTCTTCAGGCGAAACGAGGCAATCACAAGATCGTCGTGGATTGGATGAAGGCGCGCGGCATCGCGCCGGACGGCGCTTGATTACCAATTCAGGGGCAAAGTGGAGTCAACTAAGCGGTTTTTCGAGATTCAACTCTTGTGTTTATTATTTGATTGACAAACTTAGCATAACTAAATATATTTAGCAATATGGCAAAGACGGAAGGAAAATTAGGCACGTTTCTCGCGTCGGCAAGAAATAAGCTCGAGTTGACGCTCCGGGCTGTCGAGGCAAAGACTGGGATCTCGAACGCCTATTTAAGCCAGTTGGAACACGGCAAGATAAAGGCGCCGGCCCCGCAGAATTTGTACAAACTCGCCGAACTCTATCGTGTACCCTACGAACTATTGATGGAATTGGCCGGTTATCCAGTGCCAAATGCTGAATCCACCGAAGGTCGTTCATCTATCGACAACTTCGCTGCTCGCATTGGAACTGTCACATTGGAAGAAGAAGAAGCACTCGTGGAGTACCTCCAGTTCATTCGATCGCGGAGGCGGAGGCGGTAATGCGGTGGTCCTATTCAGGAAGTCGTTCGTTTCGTCAATGCCAGCGACAGGGGACATCGAATCCGCTCCACATCAGGCGTGCGGCTGGAAATATGCCCATTGAACATTGCCTGTCCGATGTTTTTTTGCTTAGCTGTCTAACCTGGACACGCCCGGAAGGTGCGATGCGTCTGCCGATTTCGATCAAGTTATGTGTTCGGAGTCTATTCGATGAAGCCGCGGAATACGATCAAGACGCCATCGAGTTTGCAAGTGCCCATCTTCAGGAGGAGGTCGCAAAATGAGTGATTTGAGTTTATTGAGGGGAGTCTACGCCGATGTGGAAACATACGGCAGCCTGATAGACAGGGTAATTGCGCGGCTGGGTCGCGTAAGGACCGGTCCCCCGGATCGGGATCAGAAGAAGCTCGGCCAGCTTCTCATTTATGCAAACGATCAGGGTCTAAGATCGGAGTCCCTTGAGGCCCTGACGCTGGATAGCATTCTGCGGTTAAATACAGGCGAGCCTTTCGACGGCTTAGATCTGAAGCGACTAGGGGAATACCTTCTAAGCGGGGAAGTCGATGCCAGCTATAATAGGCAGCTAGAAACGCTTGCTCAGAGACTGGAGCAAGAAAGGGCGGAAATTGCGCGCCGACTCCGGAGGCGTTGATGATCGAAGCCTATCTCGTCGGTTCGATCAACCAATCTATGCAGCGAATACGGTATTTGCGCCAGATCGTACATGGAACGTATCGACGCGAATACGACGGTTTACGTCAAATTTGTCTGACGCATCTAGACGCCGCACAGGAATTGCTCCAATGCCTAACCGAGGAGACTGTCGTCGCTAAAGAACTACAGACACCTCGACGTGTGAGGGAATTCACACGAATCGTGGAACAGCTAGAAACGGCTGAGAACGTTGGTGTATTCGCCCTAAGCAGAGTAAGCCAAGACGATGACTTCCTGAACCGCTTGATTACGGATGTTTGTCGCGAGATCAATTACCCGCTGATTCCTCCAGTCGTCAGTCACATATCTCAGGACTATTTCCATATATACCTCAACTTCAATCTACTATGTCTGCCGTTGGTGGAAAGTAGGTTTTTTCTACACCTCCCCGACATATATCACGAACTCTGTCATCTATTCCATCGGGAGCAGAATGCCGATTTGCCGCTTCTCAAGGCGTATCATGTTGCTTTCGAACGGAGCCTTTTCGAGGCCGTAAGGCACTACCGCGATAGTATCGTCGCTGCCGAACGCGTAAGTGAGCCAACAGGTAAGCTCTACCAACTCCAACTATGGCAAACATGTTGGGTCAAATACTGGATGCAGGAATTTTACTGTGACCTGTTCGGGGTACTTGAGGCGGGGCCGGCCTTTGTCTGGTCACACTATCACCTCTGTATAAAACGCGGTGGTGATCCCTTCGAGACTCCTCTGAAGTTTGTATCAACGCACCCGGCAGACGATGCACGTATGCGTGCGATGCAGTTGATGCTGACGGCGAACGGCTTCGACGGGGAAGTGAAGCGAATCGATGCAGCCTGGCGGGATTTTGTTGTTATAATGGGCTACAAAGTAGAGCCCGAATACCGTCAGTGTTACCCCGAAGAGTTGCTATCGAGAATCGTCTCCGCGACAAAAGAGGGAGTCGAAGGGACCGGTGTGGTGACAGCAAAGCCGGACACATTGGCGCCAATCGTCGATCTGCTGAACTCGGCGTGGCAGGAATTCTGGCGCGCACCAGAAGACTATCAGGCGTGGGAAGCGAAAAGGTACGACGAATTGAGGCGCTCTTTGCGTGCCGACTGGTAAATGTGGGGCAGTTCCAACGTGCGCTGCATTAACAAAGTGCTTGACGTGAATCCTGAGGCATCCTCCACCGTCTTTCTGGTCGGCGATTTCCAGGGCGGGTCTTATGTATTGCGGATTCGACTCAAGGAGAACGCCGCGCTTTCTTTTGGCGGATTCAAGCGTGGGAAGATCATATCGCTTTTGGCGGGTGAGTACCTCTACGCAGGTTCCGCCATGTCGAAGAAGGGCGCCGCGTCACTGGCCAACCGGCTGACTCGCCACGCCACCCGGAGCGGCCGGAAGCGACCTCACAACATCCGGGACGAAATGCTGCGGCGATTCAATGCCATCGGTCTCGGAAACGGAAATCTCACTCGAAAAAGACTCAAGAACCTGCACTGGAACGTCGACCACCTGCTCGACCTGCCGGCTGCCGAACTGACCGGCGCCTGCATCATTCGAACCCGGGAGCGCCTGGAAGCACGCCTCGGTCGGTTTCTGGAGCGTGATCCCCATACCATCGTCATTGAAAAAGGTCTGGGCGCAAACGACGTTCCGGGTAACACGCACATCCTCCGTCTCTCGGGCGGAGACGCCTGGTGGACGTCCCTTCCTCAGCGGCTCAGCGTCTATTTTGGTCTCTAAAGTGCTTGTATTTAGACTGGTACCACTTCCCCTCTCTTCCTTTCTTTTTTCTTCGTCCTTTTTCTTGTACGCCCAAGAAAAAGGACCAAAAAGAACGGCGCCGTTCGGCACGGGGCCGGTTTTTCCGCGAATGACCTCAAGGGCATCACCTGGTCCGGTGCCCTGCATACGTATGCGTCTACACAGGGCAACGGTGTTGGACGGAATAACGCGGAAAAACCCCCCACTCCACCACCGTTCGCAGGAGGGATAAAGCTCAGGTGCGGGCGAACCCCTCTACAACAAAAGCTGCTGGTTTTTCCGTACACAGATGATTATTGACGTTAAAGCGCGGAGAACCAACCTCCACTCGCACAGCGGGTGGCCTGTTGACCCGGCGGTTTATCGGGGCAACAGGGGACGCCTGGTTCTGGCGTTCGAGGTTGCTGGTGAGCGGCGCGATTTTTGCCGCGAACAAACCCCCCACGCCACCACCGGGCGCGTGACGGATAAATTTCGTGAGTGAAACCGAGAAATGCACCTCTCGAAAACTGTGCAGATGAACGGTACATACGATAGCCCGCAAACCCTTCCGTGCCGTCTTTGAATTTGTAGGGGCAACCCTTGTGGTTGCCCTCTATATGGCGCGGGCAGGCGGGCGACCCGTGGGTCGCCCCTACAGGAACCGGGCATCCTGACTGGATTCCTCGAACCGTTGGAGCACCTGTTCGGGTGAGGCGGTGCCCGTTGTCCCGATCTGCTGGATGGTTATGGACGACACGAGTACTCCTACCCGTGCGGCATCGACGTACGAGGCGCCCGCACAAAGCGCCGAGACAATCCCCGCGGAAACGCTATCCCCCGCGCCCACAATATCGATGGGATCGGGCACTGTAATGCCCGGAACGCGATGTATCGTTCCCCCATCGACGCAGAGGATGCCCTCCGGTCCAAGTGTAATATAGACGGGTCGTCCGGTGCGCTCGGCAAAGGACCGAGTGGCGGCGTTCAGACGCTCCGCCTCTTCCGTTCCGGAATTGCCGGCCGCCGCCTTGAGCGCCTCTTTTTGGTTCACCTTGACGATCACGTTCCGGAACGCTGCGATGCGTGAACGGGAATCCGCCAGAAACACGATATCGGGATACTCACGAGCGAGGCACGCGATTCCCGCACGAACGCGATCCGTAATCACGCCGCAATTGGGTTCCTGGACCTGGTCGAGCACAATCACACCGTGAACCTCGCCAAGCAGATTCTCCAGGGCGGTGAGGATGCGGTCTTCAACGTGCCGCGGGAGGGGTAAGCGATTCTTGATATCCAATCGCTCCATCTCCTGCCCGGTCGTGCTGAGAATCGGTTTGGTATAGGTTGGCGTAACGCGGCCCGAAATTTCCATCAGGTGCCGGGTATCCACACCCGTCGCATGCAGGCCCGCCTTCAGATCGTACCCATGTCCATCGTCGCCAATCACTCCGAGTGCCCGGATTCTCCCGACGCCCAGGGCATTGAGGTTGCCGGTCACGGTTCCCGCCGCGCCCGGCCGGTTCCGGACCTGTGCGACCTGCCGGGCCTCCAGCCCGGTCTCGAGTGAGATTTCAGCCAGATCCGGGTCGATAATGAGGTATCGATCCAGGAAATAATCCCCGACGACGAGAATGGAGAGGTCCGGAAAATTATCCAGCAGCTTTTGCAGATCGGAAGAAGTCATAACGAAAAAATCGGGCCGCAACGGGAGCGTTCTGTGCTCGTCAGCGGCCCGGCAATCTATTTCCGGGACAGAATACTAAGCATCGAGGAGATAGTCCACGAGTAAACCCTGACACCGGAAGTCCGGTATGATCAGATCCGCCCCCGCCTGAATCAGGCGTTCGCGTTTCCATGCATTCACGCCCCGGCGGCGAGCCTCATCGGACGCGACGCCCACGGCCGTTCCGCCCGCCGACTTGACGTTTTCAATCTCCACGTATCCATCGCCAAAGCCCAGCAACGCCTCGCCCGCGATCCCCTGTGAGACAATCAGATCCCGGATCACCCGCTCCTTGGAAAAATCCTGATATTGATCCAGTGCGCCGTAGACGCGATCTTCAAAGAAGGGCGTCAGCCCCAGCAGGGCGGCCTCCTTTTTAACGTACACCTCGTCGGTGCCACTTGCCAGATACAGCGTAAGTCCCCGGCATTGCAGGTTGCGAAGAAGATCCAGCGACTTCGGCACCATCAGATCTTCCGCGGCAACAGCGTTGGAGCGGAGGCCGTGTATGCGACCCCTTATATGACCGTTGAGCCGTTCGTGATAACGGTGTTTGCAGGCGACCGGATCCGGAGGCGCGCCGCCGCGTTTTAGTACTTCCTCGGAAAGCCGGATCATCTGGTAAATGGTCTGCTTTCCCGTAAGCCGGTCGACAAAATCGGCCACAATATGTGTAAGTTGGGCCTCGGTCTCGCCGGTGTTGCATTCGCCAAGCGTTTCGACCATCATCGGGACCATGATTTCTCGCCAACCCTGGCGAATCAGCGAGAGCGTTCCGTCGAAATCGAAGAGTACCGTGCGAAAGCGGCCCCGGACTATTCCGTGGTTCACCCGTTCAATTTCAGCCACTCGCAAGGAATCGGATCTATCCGGTAAGACCACTGATTGACCTCATTGTCTGGAAAAATCGTGGATTTGTCGGGCGGAGTTGCACCAGACGGGCAATCTAAATGCGCATCGAGAATTGTCAAGCCATTTTACCCTTTGGAGACCCTGTCATTGAGTTCAAATCTGCTTGTCAAATTTCAATTCTACATTATCTTAATATCGTGCCTATTCAGACTTCGATAGAGAAGGCGGCTGATGGGGCGTTTCAGGGGCAGGCTATGGAACGGCGGGTTGTGCAGCATTCAACCACCCGTAAAGGTGTCTTACAGCTTGCGTCCGTTAAGGCCGGCACGGCCACCCATTTCGAACTTATCTTCAACGGCGTTTTCCTGATGGCCACCTACAATGCCTCGTCCGATCGGGCATTGATGGACACCGTCCTGGAAACATCGAAGTCCCACAGGCACATCAACGTTCTTATCGGCGGTCTGGGATTGGGGATCTCCCTTCGGCAGGCGCTCGCTTATTCGAATGTGCGTTCCGTGTGTGTCGTGGAACTGGATTCGCGAATTGTAAACTGGAATCGCAAATACCTGAGCAATGCCGATATTCTGGACGATGCGCGCACGGAAGTGGTGGTCGGCGATTTTTGCGATTACCTTCAGGGCAATCCCCGAAGCTACCACGGCATCGCACTGGATATCGACAACGGTCCCGACCGGGTCGTGCGTTCGGAAAGCCGGCGTGCGTATAGTGTTTCCACACTGCAGGCGCTCCGAACGAGGCTGCGCCCGGGAGGAACGCTGGCGATCTGGAGCCAGGCTGCCAGCAATTCGTACGAACGTGCGCTGGAGAGCGTTTTCGGCGGGGTGACTCGACAACAAACGTGTGACCATAGCCTGACCGGAACACCGCTTGAGAGTATGATCTACGCGGTTCGGGCCTGACCGGCAGGCAAAGACGATCTGAAAGGAATTGTGTGAATGAACAACGACTCCCTATCTATAACGGATAATCGGACCGGCAAGACTTACCATGTTCCCATTCTTTACGGCACGTACCACGAATACGGCGCCGCGATCAGAACCGCGGATCTGAAACAGATCAAGGTATCGGAGGATGATTTCGGGTTGCTCGGATACGATCCGTCCTACCTGAATACGGGCTCGTGTCAGAGCGCAGTGACATTTATCGACGGAGATAAGGGCATTCTCCGTTATCGCGGGTATCCGATCGAGCAACTTGCCGAGCAAAGCACCCACCTGGAAACGGCATATCTGCTGTTGTTTGGAGAACTTCCCGGCCGGATGCAACTGGATGCGTGGAACGAGTCGATTATGGCGAACGTGACAACCGACCCCAGGCTGACCGAACTGGTGAACGGGTATCGGGCAGGCTCTCACGCAATGGGTATGCTGGTGGGGGTGCTGGGATCATTGTCGACGTTTTTCGAAAATTCAAGGGACGTCAGTTCCGACGACGCACGGGAACAGCATATTCGGCGATTGATCGGCTGGGCTTCCGTGGTTGCGGCAATGGTGTACCGCCGGAGCCAGGAGCTTGACTTTGTGGATCCGGATCCCTCGGCGGGGTATTGCGGCAACTTTCTGAGAATGATGTTCGGAGGATCTGACGACAATACTCCGGATCCGGCGTTGGAACGCGCGCTGGAGGTCCTTCTGATATTGCACGCCGACCACGAACAGAACTGCAGCGCCAGCACCATGCGCGGCATCGGCAGCGGAGGCGCAGACGCGTACTCCTCCGCGGCCGGCGCCGCCGCCGCACTCTATGGGCCGGCGCATGGCGGCGCGAATGAAGCCGTGCTGAAGATGCTGAACGAGATCGGGTCGGTGGATAATATCCCGTCCTACATCAAACGCGTCCATAACCGGGAGGTGCGTCTGCAGGGCTTTGGGCACCGGGTATATAAGAACTACGATCCCAGAGCCGCGATCATCAAGGAGACCGCCAACGCGGTATTCGAGGTGACCGGCAGGAATCCGCTCATCGACATTGCTCTGGAATTGGAACGCATTGCGCTGGAAGACGATTATTTCGTCTCTCACAAGCTGTATCCGAACGTGGATTTCTATTCAGGCATCATCTACCAGGCAATGGGCCTGCCAACGGACATGATGACCGTTATGTTCGCGCTGGGCCGGATGCCCGGGTGGCTGGCGCAGTGGAAGGAGTTGCTGAACGACCGGGAACAGCGTATCGCGCGTCCGCGTCAGGTCTATATCGGTGAAGACCACCGCGACTATGCGTCGATTGGGGAGAGGTAGGCGACGGAAGGGACGCCACGCGGTACGTGGCGGACAGAAAAGGGCGCAAGAGCCGATGGCTCTTGCGCCCGGACTATTTAGGCGTACAGCGGCGACTATTGGTTCCTTTAAGCGGCACCCCGGAACCCCTCATATTGCTACTTCAATGGATGCGTATCCATGTACTCGCGCACGGCATTCTTGTAGACTGTTTGTAACCCTCCACCGTGTTTCCTGCAGTATTCGAACGTTTCCCGGTCAATCGGAATCTGCGCCAGCATTTCGGTCTTCTTCCAATCTTCGCCGCTCATGAAAGGTGGCGCGTCCGGGTCGGAACGCGCAGCCGCGTTCAATTCCGTTTCGGTCAACACATTGACCCGATTCCAGTCTGTCCGTGAATCTTCCGCCAGGTCATCGCGGGAATATCTCACGATATCTTCTTCGTTCATTTTGATTGGCTCTCCTTGCGGAAATGATCCGGTGGCGACTGTTGCGAATGGCGTATACAACGTAGAGTTCAGTTTCTTCAACTTTGCCAATAGATACGTACCGAATTTCTCCGTAATCTTTCCGGTTATCGATAAACGTGAATACGGATCCATCAAAAACGCGCGCGGCGGACAAAAAGCCTACTCCGTGTTTCCGGATATTCAGTTCATTCTTGCGTTCGTTCCATTCGAATTCCATAGTCTGTTTGCAGTCAAAGATATGGGATTGGCCTTGCGTCGTCAAGGTTTGGGGATCAGTCGCCGTAGAGTTTCAGTGGCGAGAGCGTGATGAGGGAGGGTTCGTCGCGAAGGACGCGCGAGACATACTCGATTGTGGGAACGACACGGAAGGCCTGCCAGCGTGACGGCCCGACCGAGGTCTGGCTGACGAGGCCGGCGGACTTGACGCGATCGCCCATAACGCTGAAGTTGAATCCGGGCCACATGCGCGACTCGCTCGTATTGTCGAAATTGCGCTCAACCCATAGAGCCTGGTTATAGTGGAAGATGGAGCAGACGTTGAAGCCGACGCCCATGAGGACGTAGAGGGTGTTGCGAGCGACCAGCCAGTCCCACGGAGAGCCATGGCCGAACGCTTTCTCGTCCCACGGACTGTGGCGGGAACCCGCCCGTTTGTGCCCGCCCATGGCGGCCTCGGCTTCGGCGCCGATGGCGGCCATGGAGTCACAGCAGTGGTCGCTGCGCACGGCGTCCGGGCGCCGGCGGAAGACCTCGGTGACGTGGCCCACGTCCGAGGGCGATGTTCGGATGTTCCAGGCTTCGCGGCGGGTCCTGTAGGTGGCGGATTCGCCGTTGACTTTTTGCACGAAAGTGGGCACAACCACGGTACCTGTCGCGCCAACGGCTTCGACGGCGCCGTCAATGACGGTATCGGCGCCTCCGTGCACGTAACCAAAGCTCTTCAGGGAACTGTGAAAGAGGAGTGCATCGCCTTTTCGAAGGCCGAGGGCGGCGAAGCCCTGAAGGAGGTCGTCTTTCTGGATAGGATTCCGGACTGCCATTTGGATACGTAGGATCCGATCGGAGATTTCGACCTCCAGAATCCTGGAGGCAAAAAAACCGGCGATTTAGAGTCAAACCGCCGATACGTAGAGATTCTTTCTCGCCTTCACGAGTTGCAGAAAACAGAAACTTCCCATCAGATCTGTCTCCAACTGGAATTTCCTGCCACAGCATATCAACCCGTATGAGATTACGAATCAGAGCTTGGACTGATTACGCACTTTCTTAATCTCGTTGAGGATTTCGTCCAATGTCATATCTTCGAAAATTTGCTCCCGCTCCTGGGTATAATCTCCGTAACCCATCGTAAATTGGTTGATGAATCGTATCGTATTCGCAATACCAATCTCTTTGGAAAGCACTTCAAGGGCCTCTTTGGTTATTTCGCTCAAGGCCTTTTCCTGAACGGTCATCTATCAATCTCCGATATGAGTTCGGCGGGCGAAACGACCCGCACTCGAAGGTTTTCCAATGCCTCCGCTCGCCTCAGAATGCTATCATCACAAGTACAGAAATAATCTGTTTCTGCTTCTTCTGCACAAGCCAAATGCAATGCATCCAATGGCTTGAAACCTGATTCAACCAGGTCGCGTGATCTGGCCTCAATTCGGTCACTTACTTCAACAGAAATTGCAGCCTTTGACATTACTCTGAACGCAAACAACCTGCGAAGTATATTTGAGTCCACTCCGAAAAGTCAAAATCGACTCTGACAAGGTCTAAAATGTCGTTTTATTCAAAAGCAAATCGAAATTATAATTGATATAACAATATTATATATAATGATTTATGTGGATATGGATTATATTGAATAATGGCCCTTCCTGATCCAAATTGGAGGAAAATTACGAGAATCTCACTTTTCGGAGTGGACTCATATTTGGATTTCGAAAAGCCTCGTAAAGGAGCGTTTCAGATCCTACCAGTTCAAATTGGCCCGATTCACAAAGGTTGATTAAGCGCAATACAGCCTTCGATTCAATGGCAATCCGAAGCTGTGTCTTGCTGTCCAGGGGGCGTTGCAAACTACAATTATCAAGATATATCTTCATTGTTTACAATATCATATCGGATGCACCGGCCCTCTCTTCCAAAAATACCGCTAACAAGGCCATTAATCAAGGCAAAACATCCAATAAAGCAGGAGCGATGATTATTTGATGATCTTAGAACGGGGCTTGAATCTTCAGAAGTGTCAGGTAAACGTTTCCCAGCTCCCCGGACAGGCGTTCCCAGTCGTTCAGTTCTTCGAAATCCTCTCCATAAATCGCCACGATCTCAAACTGACCAGATCGGTGGATTAACTCCTGTAGATCGGAAAACAGCCATAGCCTCAGGGTATGAAGAAAATCAAACTGCTCTATCTTGCCATCCTGTTCGATTTCAAACGAGCCAATTTGGTGACTCAACTTTGATTCTTTGTCTTCGCTAAGGATTCGCCACGAGATTTTCACGTTGATGCCGTCACGGTCCATCGTCCAGTGATCCCCATCGGGGAGTTCGCCCTCGTGTGCGAAATTCAGATGGACAAGATAAATCCCGCCCTCACGGAGCGATGAACCCGTAGCCTTCAGATGGGAAACGACGTTATCGTCGGAATGAAGGTAACCAATGCTGTTTATCGAATTGAACGCAGCATCGAACTCACCGGGGATTTCAGCGGAGACCATGTCGGCCAGCACAATCCGAACACTGCCCTCGCAACCGGCAGCCGCAACAGAGTCCGTGGCGTATTGGACCATGGCGGGGCTGACGTCGTAGCCTGTGACGTGGTACCCATAGGAAGGCAGGGTTCTCAGAAAGCGCCCGGAGCCGCACGCTGGCTCCAGGATGTGCCGTACCGGGAAAGGCACGTGCGTTTCGAAAGCTCTCTTAAAGAAGTCAATCTCCCCAGAGAGATCCCAGGAGACCGCGATATCATAGAGCTGAGGGAGGTTGTAGAGCTTTGAGATCACTGTTGTTCTCCGTACGTCAACACTTGTCAGCCGCTTTCCCTTAATGTTTTCGGCACCCATCAACCCGCGCAGCGGGTTGCCGAAGGCCAGGGCTACGTGACATCGATCAGCTTCGCGGCGCGGAAAAACAACGGTCCCCGCCGGCCCCCGCACAGTCGGCCATTGTTCCTTACGATCTTCCGGCCAATCTTGCGCCGATCCACGCCATGGGTATGTAGGCGCCAACCAGGTCCACGACGGCAAACAAGGTGGGTGACGCTATCGAGACCGCGTTGATGATGCCGCCTATCAGGAAAAAACCACCAACAACCATCGCCGCTGCCATCCCGCGGCTTGCAGACATGACGACGGCCAGATACGCGCCTGCGAGGGTCCCCAGGGCGTGAGCCAGGAACGGGAAGACGAAGTGCTTGAATTCAAACAGGTGCAGGGATGACCTGATGGATTCCATATTGGTCACATCGACACCATCAGGGGGTGGGATGATTGCAGGACCTACTACCACCAGTGCCATATTTGCTACACTTCCTGCAATAATGCCGACGATGACGGCCAACGCATTCTTTAGTCTGGGATTCATAAATCACCTCGCCTGTTCAGTTTTCGTTTGAACGATCTCTCCTCCACGTCTTAGCGCTTCAGTGCCTGTCGCGAATCCGACGCTCATAGGCAGTTCCTTTCCACGTTAAAACAAGCCTATCACGCCAAACTTGAAATCTCTTCGAAAAGGCTGTTTCGGTTAACAGCCACTCCAATTTTGATGGTCAGAGTTCATGCATTTGTCGTCAGGCACATTTTTAAAACAGGTGTGCCGCACTTTCAAGAAAACGACGGCGTTTGTTTACGTCTGTAATGCAATCTGCAAAGCGATGAGCGCCATAGAGAATCTTCAACCGATGTTCATCGCCTCCGCCATCGTTTATGGTGATTTCCTCACGCCAGTAGTCCGATGTGCGAGGATCGTGCTGCGATTTCACGGAGTACCTGTTTTCGGCTTGCGGGAATTCCGGAAGGCTCAACCACAACTCAATATGTTGCCGATGAGCTGCCATCCCTTTAGTCGCCAATGAAGAATACCCCAATGCCTGCAGATCCAATAGTGCTACGGCATGATTTATGACATGGATCGGTCCGCCAACGCCTCTTTTGGTGAAGTTGTCCGGTACGACATAGCGGGATACTGCATCGATCATGTCGACATAGCTCTCATAGGGTTGATTGACCGGCTCTTGAGCTACCGAGAACTCACGGGGGTCTGCCAATTTCTCATTACCTGGTACACGTGCCCATCCCGGCCCGCGACCCACAAAAGCCTTGAGCAAGTCATTGATGCCTTCTATAATCGCAGGAAATGCATACTGTGGTGCAGCATGTAGTGCCTTTAGAGCTAAGGACGCGAAGATAGAATTGTGTCCTGAATCCCGACATTCGGTGATACTTGGCTCAAGTGCAGCGGCAACAGATGGTATTAGATCCGCGTTTGGTCTCTGGTCTGGTTCGGTCGAAAAGAAAATCTCATTGGTTGAAGATTGCCCGTCCCCGCTGAACCAGATTGACTCTGAGTTGACCATGCGTTTCACGAGATCATAGACTTCGGCTTGAACGTCGGTTGATAGGGCATTCTCAAGACAAAAGAAATATGCAGCCAGCATCGCAGCGGCTGGATGGCCGCACATACGATTCTTACTGATTGCCCGGCTCATACCAATGAGCCCTTTAAGCAAAAACTCATCTACGATGACAGTCTTGCTATTCACGGAAGACTCCTGTCTGATGACCGAACGGAATATGTGCTTCATTGAGACATGAATCACTGGATCGGGTTTTTCACTTCCGCGCCCGTAGCGCGTCGTCTACGGCCGAGAGGAGTTGATCGACGTGAGACGTTTCCATTGGCAATGAGACATTGCCGCCGAGTTTCGTGTAGATCCCGCGGTTGAGCAGTGCGAAGAACAGCCAGCGGTGCAGAAGCTGGTTGTCGCGGGCAGCCTGGCGGTAGTTTCGGGGTTTCTCGGTGAGGAAGTGGATCCGGAACAGGGAGCCCGCCGTTGTGACCTGTGCCTCGAGGCCGGCATCCTGGAAGACGCATCCGAGCCGGTCGGCAAGGCGCCGCGTCAGAGAGTCCAGCCTTTCATAGGCTTCCGGCGTGAGCATGCGAAGGGTCGTGAGGCCTGCGACGATGGCGATGGGGTTGGCGTTAAACGTGCCGGAATGAGGAATTTTCGGGGTGCCTCCGGTGGGGTTGTAGAGATCCAGGATGTCGGAGCGGCCGCCCACCACGGCGCCGGGGGTGCCGCCCGCCACGACTTTTCCCAGGCACGTGAGGTCAGGGCGTACGCCATACGTATCCTGGGCGCCGCCATGGGAGATGCGAAAGCTTACGATTTCGTCGAATATGAGCAATACGCCGGCGCGTTCCGTGATTTCGCGGAGACGCGCAAGAAAACCGTCGACCGGAAGGGTAAACCCGGCTGCCGTTGAAAGCGGATCGACCACCACCGCGGCCAGATCGTCCCCGTGTTCGTTGATGATCGTATCGCAGGCGTCGGCATCGTTAAACGGGAGGACGATGACATTCTCGACGGCCTGAGGGGTTAGGCCGCGTGAGGAAGGCACTGAGCAGGGCCGGGTGGCCGGTCCCAGATTTCCGTCGACCGGAGGGACGTGGCTTACCATCACGTATTCATCCATTCCGTGGTACGCCCCTTCGAATTTGGCGATTCTGGTTTTGCCGGTGAAGGCGCGGGCCGCGCGGATGGCATTGAGGATGGCTTCGGTGCCGGAGCTGCAGAAGCGTACCTTTTCAAAGGAGCCGACGCGGTTCTTCAGGAATTCAGCCATTTCAACTTCGAGGGCCAGTGGTCTTGAGAAGCCCGTGCCGAGGGCTATCCGTTCCCGCAGCGCGGCGACGAGTTCGGGGTGGGCGTGGCCCAGGATGAGGGCGGTATTGTTGTTTACGAAGTCGAGAAGGCGATGTTCGTCCAGGTCGATGAGATGGACGCCTTCGCCGCGGTCGGCGTAGACCGGGTACGGGTCAAAGTGGACGCCGGTGCGCGTGTTCCCGCCGGGAAGCGATGCCTGGGCCCGTTTGAACATCGCCTGGGATCGCGGGTGTTTGTCCATGTATTCGGCAATCTGCCTGTCGAGCGATGCCTGTTGGTGCTGCGGTTCCATACAATCCTCGTTTCGGGGTGGTCGGCGCTGAAGAGGGAGAGGGGAGAGAATTTCGGCACGGCGCTTTCAATGTGTGGTTTCAAAATACCGAAAAACGAGAAGGGATTTCAACTGTTGTTTGCAGCCTCCGGCAAGGGATCGGCCTCAGCAGCCCGGGTGGGCTTTTTCAACGGGCTGTCAGGCGGAAGGGGTTGACTTGCACGGGATACGGGCGTAGCATACAGGGTGTGTTTCAGACAGGCTGACGTGATATCGACGTTGGATGGAGGTGTCGTTATGGCGGGTTTGGAAGTCGATGGGTTGCCGAGGCTTACCGACGACCTGGCGGTGGCGAAGTCAAATGTCGAGCGGTTCGGTTATTGTTTGCTGAAGGGCGCGTTGAGCAGGGACCAGGTGGCGGCCATGCGGAAAAGGCTGGTGGAGCAGGCGGAGGCGGAGAGGCAACTGGGCGCCGCGTATGAAGACGGAGGGCCGGACCAGAACTGGGGATCGTTCCGGGACGAAAGGGGTCGGGTACGGCCGGCGGCGTTCACCGCGGCGCACGGGGGCGTCAACCAGCGGGTGTGGATGTTGATCAACAAGGGGCGGGTGTTTCACCAGGTGTTGTTTCAGGAGCGGGTGCGAGAGGTGATAAACCACGTTCTGGGCGAGGAGTACCTGCTTTCGAGCTTTACGGCGAATATCGCCAAGCCCGGCGGCGTGGAGATGGATCTGCATACGGACCAGTGGTGGATGCCTTCGCCCACACGGCCGGGCCGGAGGGCATTGCCAGTGGGTTCGATAACCCGCGAGCGGTTTGATATGGACGGAGACGGCGCTCCGCAGATGATCGCGCCGGCGGCAGCGGCGAACGTGTTGTGGATGCTCGTGGATTTCACAGACGGAAACGGAGGGACGCGCGTCGTGCCGGGCAGCCACTTGTTCGGTCGGCAGCCGGTCAGGGCTTCCGACGTGGAGGCGGTTGCCGCGGAGGGTCCGGCGGGCACGGCCCTGATGATCGATGCGCGAATCTGGCACGGTACCGGGGCCAACGTGACGGGCGGTCAACGGCTTGCGCTGTTGACGACGTTCTGCGGTCCACAGTTCCGGCCGCAGGAGAATTTCACCGTTGGTACCTCGCCCGAGGTAATGAAGGATGCCTCCCCCGAGTTGCTGGCGCTGCTCGGGTTCAAGGTGTGGAACGCGTACGGCCGTGTTGAGAATCCTGCGGTGGAGTACATTTCACCGGGCGAATCGTCGCTGGGGGAACTGCGGCCGGAGTAGAGCTATGGCGCGCAAAGAGAGGGTTGATCGACGGACCATTTCGATCCACTGCGCCAGGTGCCGGACGCTGCTCTACAGGTACCAAAAAGGCGGCAGGGGCGGCCTGGTCAAGTGTTTCGTGGAACGGATTGTGGAGGACTGCACCCGCGGAGATTTGAAGTGTCCGGATTGCGGGCAGGCATTTGCGAGGGACCGGATGATGGGCGGACGACCGGCGCACAAGATCATCCAGGGCAAGGTGTATACCAGGGGGATGTCGAGGAAGTAATATCACCGAGGAGACTATAATGGCCGAAGAACGCGCGACGTTCGGAGGGGGATGTTTCTGGTGCGTGGAGGCGTTTTATCAGGACCTGCACGGGGTGCAGGAAGTGGTTTCCGGATATGCCGGTGGCTCGGTTCCGAATCCGACCTATCGGGATGTGTGCGACGGAACCACGGGTCATGCCGAGGTCGTGCAGATTCGATTCGATCCCGAGACGGTTTCCTATCGGGACCTGCTGGACGTGTTCTGGCGCACTCACGATCCGACAACGCTGAACCGGCAGGGGGCGGACGTGGGCACGCAGTACCGGTCGGAGATTTTTTATCACGACGAGCAACAGCGGGCGGAAGCGCAACAGTCCCTGGCAAAGACGGATGCCTCGGAGCTGTGGGCGGACCCGATCGTGACGGAGGTTTCGCCGCTAGGCGAATTTTTCAGGGCCGAGGATTATCATCAGAATTACTATCGCTCCAATCGCGCCCAGCCGTACTGCATATTCGTGATCGACCCGAAGATGCAGTGGTTCAGGGACGCGTTTCAGGATCGGTTGAAGGCAGGGTGATGGCATGGAAGGTGGGCGATACGGATTCAGGCTGGTGGTGACATCGCCGCTGCCCTCGGATCTCGGGCGCATTCCGATGTCGGTGGAAATGGATTTCGGACGTATGGCGCGGGAGATCAAGGCCTCGGGTGTGTTCGATCCGAATTCCATTGAAGTTGTGGACGTCGTGTCGGGTGAGGCAATGGCGTTCGTTCGGACCGAGGATTTCGCCTACGGCGATCGGGGCAGAATCGAGTGGGTGGTTGAGGATCCCACCCATACGGCGTATGAGATCCGATTTTGTACCCTGCCGAAAAGGCCGCCGTTGCAACCCCAGGAGTACACGCCGATGATCGGCGTCGGAGACCTCCTGAGGTACAACGCGGGGGCACCACGCCCAATTGCAATCTCGCATTCGATGCGTCTCATTGACATAACCGGCGACGGCCGCGCCGATCTTGCGGGGTGCTGGAATTATTATTATCGACCGGGGTCACCCATCAGCGGGATTGTGTTTTATCCTCGTGTGGGACCGGAAGAGGACTTCACGTTTGGAGATCTTGCCCGGCTGCGGTACGTGGATGAACGAGGATCGCGTGAACTCAAGCATTTCCAGGATGTGTACGCCGAAGCTGATTTTGTGGATCTGAACGGCGACGGGCTTCCCGACATTGTGTACGCGGGGATGCACGATAAAGGGGTGACGGTCTACCTTAATTCAGGCGAACGCGACGGGGGCGGGTTGCCCGTTTTCGTGAAGGACATTGAGATTCCGGCGCCGGTTGCTCAAAACGCCGGGATCCGCATTGTGGATCTGAGCGGGAATGGCACTCCGGACCTGGTGGTCAACGGGCACTATGTCCGGAATCTGAATCCGGACGGCTGGCCGTTCATGGCCGCCGATGCGGTGGATCTCGAGGTTGGAAAACAACTCACGTTCCTGGATCTGGACGGCGATGGACTACCGGACGTTATGGCGATGCCGGTTGGCGGGTATGACCATCCTCTGACGTGGCGGAGGAATCTGGGCGGGGACCCGCCCCGGTTCGGACCACAGCAGAAGCTGGGAGACTTGAAAACGGGTTTCTGCAGCCGGCTCAGCGCGGTAACAGACGGCAATCGGAGAGGGATTCTGGTGCAGCACAATATGTATCAGAATCTCACTTTCTATGAACTCGCCGGAACGCGGGCGGGCCAACCCCGTTTCGAGCACCGGGGAAGGGCCCGGTCGGTGTCGGCGGTGATGTCATTCAGCGATCAGTCCTGGCCGTGTTCGTGCGACTGGAATGGAGACGGGGTCTCCGATTTCGTCATCGGCGGGGGTTACGGATGGCCGCGCGTGGTCATCAATAGCGGGAGCAATGAGCGACCGGTCTGGACAGAGCCGGAGTTGATTGGTTCCGAAGGTAAGCCGATCCGGATATTGCGCGATGAGATACTGCACAGTAAACACCGGCACAATATGGGGTACCCTTATCCCGTATTTGTGGATTGGGACGGGGACGGTCTGCCGGATCTGATGCTCCCGAACGAAACGAACCGGATTGTCTGGTATCGAAATATCGGTACGTTCGAAGAACCGAGGTTTGGAACCCGTAGATTCCTTGAAGTGGATGGATTCCCGGATTCCGACGATCTGCGGGCGGAAACGGGCAGGGCGGCCTCCGACGAGACCCGGCCCGACAGTCCCTATCCTTTCGATGCGCGTTCGCCGTTTTTCTGGCGGACCGGCGCGGCGTTTGCGGACTGGAACGGCGACGGGATGATGGATTTTATCGCACACGATCATACCCGCAAAGCAACGCTGTTCCTTCAGTATCGGGATGGAGAGAGCCGCCGCAGACTCAAACGGGGCGACCACGTGCGGCTGGTGGACGGGCGGGAGATCGACGACTCCATTGTGGGCCGGACAAAGCACTGGACCGAGTCGTTCCGCGCCGTGGATTGGGACGGGGACGGATTGATCGACCTGGTATACAATCTTGCGGGAACGGGTACGATCTATTTACTGCGCAACGTGGGTTCGGCGGATGCCCCGGTGTTCGACCTGCCGAGAGAGTTCAGGTGTTACGGCGAGGAGATCGCGTTTACGGTTCACGGTCCGAACGCGTGGCCGGGTGATTTCAACGGCGATGGAAGGCCGGATCTGTTGGGATGTGTGGAGTGGAGCGTATACCCGTTTTACTGTCACGCAGCCCTGGAGATGGAGAGTCACCCCACGTACCGGATCGGGACGGTACGGAAGATGACGTTCTAACCGCGTGTGCTCCACGGAATACGGGTTGCTTCTTCAACTCTTAATCGGGCCCCGACGTCGACGCGATGGCCTGCCGGCGGGCGGAGGCAAGCGCGCGGTAGCAGAATTCCGCGGCGTGCCAAGGGTCGTACCCAGGCCGATTCCAGATCATCGCGCTGACTTCAGCGTTAACGGGTACAGTGGCGCCCGCCTTGAGCAGGACCTGGAAGTATGCCACGAGGTCAAGGCTGCCTTCGCCGGGCAACAGGAAAGTCACGGCGCCGTCTTCCATGTACCCGTCTTTGATGTGGATGTGAACGGTGTGAGGAAGGCAGAAGTCGGCGGCGCGTTCGAGGTCGATGCCCTGAACATGAAAGTGGCTGTGGTCGAAGTGGATTTTGAGGTTGGGATGACGGGTGTGTTCCATAAGCCATGCCGCTTTTTCAGGCGTATCCAGGATAGCGCCAACGTGCGGTTCCACCGCCAGAATGACGCGATGCGCTGCTGCGAGATCCGCCAGTTCCAGCAGGTCGGCGGCTACGGATTCCTTTTCCTTATCCCAGTTTGAAAGGGGGCCGCCCAACGTTGTTGTGATGATGCCGGGGTCGTCCCCATAGTTGAGGTCGCGAGCGAGGATGCAATTCCGGATGAAGCGGGCTAGCATCGTCGGGCGGTCGCTGCCTCGTGCGCACGTGGAAACGGGGCCGAAGCATGCCGGTGGCGGGAAGCCGAGATCTCGCAGGGTGCCTGCAAGTCTGCGCCGCGTGTTCCGGTCGAGCCTATGGGGCGCGGTCGGCCATGCGTCGCCGATTGCGATTTCGACGGCTTCGTAGCCGATCGCGCGAATTTTGGGCAGGGCGTCAAAAACGTCGACGCTCTGGGTGGCGTAGGTGCTGAATCCGAGGGGGATCAATGGACCTCAGCTCCGTGTAAAGGCAAAAAAACAAACGGAAAAGGCGAGTGATAGGTTTTGCTCCTGGCCTGCGAAATCATTTCCATCTGTCTCATTATCTTATCTTTCAATTTTTCTTCGTCCTTTTTCTTGTACGCCCAAGAAAAAGGACCAAAAAGAACGGCGCCGTTCGGCACGGGGCCGGTTTTTCCGCGAATTACCTCAAGGGAAACAACGAGCGTCGTTGCCCTGCGACCGCCGGCAGCGATTGAGAACAACGTTGCTGGACGGATCAGCGCGGAAAAACCCCCATCTCCGCCACCGGTCGCACGAGAGGCAAACCGCTGGATAGAGCGAACAAACCCCCAACGCAACCACCGCGCGGGCGAGGGAACAAAGCGAGAGGCCGCACACCTCCTCGCGTCGTCGCTGAATTTGTAGGGGCAACCCTTGTGGTTGCCCACATCTTGGCGTAGACAACGGCAATTGACAACGCTGGGCCGTATGGATGACCGGCGTCAGTTGACCGCTGTTCCTTGTCGGACGCACGGTATACGTAGGGGCGACCGGCCGGTCGCCCCTACAGAATCCGAACAAACACGAATTGAAATCGCCAGGCCGAATCGCTAACCGGTTGTGGCTGAATGCTGATAGTGCGCCGTGAAAAGGCGCGGATCTTCAGTGGGTGAGAGTCCCACCCGACAAATGTTGCTGCAGTCGGAAGCAACCGGAGCGGTGAGGGAGGTAACGACATCGCCGAAGCCTCCGGTGTAAAGGGTCGCGCGGCGACCCCGCGAATATGCAGGCCGTAACGTGAGTGAACGCTGAGCAAGCCTCGAAAACTGCAATGCGGGCGCCGACCCGATTATCAGCCGGGGAAGGCCGCCGTCGTTGGGGAAGAGAGCAACGGGCGCACCCAACGGTCCCGCCGGGGTATTGGCGACGGCATGCATAGAAGGAGATCCGACGCAACACGGGAAGCCCCCGGCGGCGGAATGTGGACACCAACCGGCAGCCCGCGAGGGCCAGGCCGGGCCGTGGGGGGTGGCGGAGAGGCCCGTAGTACCCGTGATGCCGGGTAATGCCGGTGGAGGTAAGGGGCCTTGGTTCAAGGGCAACGTCAAAGGAGCGAGAGCCGGGAGATTGGTGTGAGCCTAAGACCTCCAGACAAGGTTCGGAAGTTGCAGAGGACGTTGTATGCCAAAGCGAAGGAATCGCCCGATTACCGATTCTACGCACTGTATGACAAAGTGTATCGCGAGGACATCCTGCACTATGCCTACCGTTGTTGCAAGGCCAACGGCGGTGCGGCGGGCGTGGACAAAGAGCGCTTCGAGGATATCGAGTCATATGGACGAGAGCGGTGGTTGGGCGAACTGTCGGAAGCCGTGAGAAGCAAATCGTATCGGGCGTCTCCGATCCGCCGGGAGTATATCCCCAAGCCGAACGGTAAGCAAAGACCGCTTGGCATCCCGACGATCAAGGACCGGATGGTGCAAACGGCTGCGATGCTGGTATTGGAGCCGATCTTTGAAGCGGACCTGCCAGAACAGCAGTATGCCTACCGTCCGAAGCGGAGCGCGCACGACGCCATCAGAGCCGTACACACCCTGGTGAACAAGGGCCATACACAGGTGATCGAGGCCGACTTGAGCGGCTACTTCGACACGATCCCGCACGCCGAGTTGATGAAATCGGTGGCGCGTCGCATCTCGGACGGCAGAATACTGCGTCTGATCAAGATGTGGCTGACCGCGCCGATTGAAGAGACCGACAAGCGGGGACGGAAACGTCGGAGCACGCCGAACAAGGATGAGGGAAGGGGGACACCGCAAGGCGCCCCCATCTCCCCATTGCTGGCGAACCTGTATATGCGTCGATTCATTTTTTTTTGGGATGGCAGCTTCTGGGACATCAGCAACGCCTGAAGGCTCATATTGTCAACTACGCGGACGATTTTGTGATCTGCTGTCGCGGCAGCGCAGAAGAAGCGATGCGCGTGATGCGATCCATCATGAAAGCGCTCAAGTTGACGGTCAATGAGCAGAAGACGGGCGTATGCACGCTTCCAGAAGGACGATTTGACTTTCTGGGTTACACCATCGGACGTTGCTACTGGCCAACGACGGGCAGAGCCTACATCGGGACGCGCCCGTCAAAGAAGGCCATCCGGCATATATGCGAGGCCATCAGCGAGGCCACAGCGCGACGATGGGCGCTGAAGGACACAGAGAAACAGATCGCCCTGCTGAACCGAAAGCTTCTGGGTTGGGGCAACTATTTCTCTCTGGGACCGGTCAGCAAAGCCTACCGGAGTGTGGACCTCCACACGCGGTACCGGCTCCGAGGGTGGTTGCGTGCCAAGCACAAGATCCCGGGAAAGGGAACGACACGCTTCCCTAACCAGGCCCTCTATAATACGCTGGGCCTGGTTAGGCTGGAAGTGCGGCCACGCAACTTTCCGTGGGCGAACGCATGAATCCTTGTCCGAGAGCCGGATGCGGGAAATCCGCACGTCCGGTTCGATGAGCGGGATGTGGAAACGGAGCACGGAGCGGCTATTAATAGGCCCTCCTAAACCACCGCGCCACATCTCGACTCTACACTGACAGCCGACTGCTAACTGACAGCCGACTGCTTTTTTCCATGACCGAAGATAGCGAACATCGCTCTTGTGTCAAGGGGCGTTAAGCCAGGTGCGGCGGGAGTTTTGAGAAAAGAGACCGATATGGAGCGGATCAACCTGGGATTGGTGGGTTGCGGCGGCATGGGAACGCGGCACCTCTATGGTCTGCGGACGCTCGCGCAGACGCCGTTCAACAGGATCGATTTGCGGGCGTTGTGTGACATCAATCCGGACAATGCCAGGATGGCGGCCGCTGAGGCCGGAAAGCTTCTGGGGGTGGAGCCGGCGGTTTTTGCCGATTTGGAGGCAATGGCCGCCGCGATGCCGGAACTGGATGCCGTCGACGTGGTGACCGATCCTTCGGTCCATCACCAGGTGGCCTGCCGGGCGCTGGATCTCGGGCTGCACGTGATGGTGGAAAAGCCAATGGCAATTACCGTTCGTGCTTGTCAGATGATGATTCAGGCGGCGGAGCGGAACCGACGCGTATTGTCCGTGGCGGAAAATTACCGGCGGGATCCCTCGGCGCGGCTGGCGCACCATATGGTGGCCGGCGGAGCGATAGGAGTCCCATACATGGGCCTGTTTCACCAGGTGAGCGAGGGGGACCGGATTTTCATAACCCCCTGGCGCCACCTCAAGAATCGCGGTGGACCGCTGGTGGACATGGGGGTGCACTATACCGACCTGATTCGCTATCAATTGGGGGATATCCACGAAGTGTACGGCGATGTGCGGCTGGTGGAGCCGGTGCGGCGAAAGGCCGATACGGTGAGGATGCCCTATGCATTTTACCGGAAACAATTCGAAAACATGGCGCCTGCAGTCCCCGCCGACGCCGAGGATTCGTCGGTGGCGATGTTTCGCATGGCCAATGGCGCCACCGTGAGCTGGGTGGTTGGTCTGGGAGGATACGGGGGATGCGGAATCCAGTTGATTCTCGGTACGGAAGGATGCGTTGAGGGTTTTGGCACACGCGGCGGACGGGTGCGGATGCGTCGCGGGCGTGGCGAATTCCAGGCACAGGAGGAAATGCTGGCAGGTGCGGAGGGCTTCGAGCCGGATGCGCTGACGGCTCATTTTTTCCCTACGGGGGTAACGGCGGGTGATCGTGAGGTCGACTTGAAGCTTCTTGCCATGGAGTATTACGAGTTGGGCGAGGCCATCGCCGAGGGCAGGGAAGTAGAGGTGGACGGCACGGAGGGGATGAAGGACGTGGCGGCAGTGTACGGCGTGTTCGAGTCCGCGGTGGCGGGTCGGGCGGTACGGATGGCGGAGGTGGAACGCGGCGAAATTGACGCGTATCAGGCAGACATAGACGCGGCGCTTGGGATTACCTGAAAGGAGTGTGAAATGCCGAAAGATCGGCCTAACGTGGTGTTGATCATGACGGACCAGCAGCGGGGGGATTGCCTGGGTCTGGATCCGAATGCGCCGGAAGCCTTGCAGACGCCCAACCTGGATTGGCTGGGCGCCACGGGGGCGTTTTTCGGCCGTGGTTATTCTGAGTGTCCCAGTTGTATACCGGCGAGGCGCTCCCTGATGACGGGTACGGCGCCTGCGGCGAATGGCGTTGTGGGGTTTCAGGGCACGGAATGGAAGCCGGCGCACACCCTCGCCGGAGAGCTGTCGAGGGCGGGATACCAGACGGAGATGATCGGGAAGTTACATTTATCGCCATTGCGAAAGCGGTACGGATTCGACCATATGCAGCTTGCGGATGGCACGCGGGGGAAGGAGAACGACTACGTGGATTGGCTGCGCGAACGCCACGGGCGCGCGGAGGTGGATCCCGGTATGGCACACGGGCTTTCGTCAAACGGTTGGGTGGGACGGCCGCACCATCTGCCCGAAGAGCAGATGCATACGTTCTGGTGCGTGGACCGGGCGATGGCGTTTCTTCAGAAGCGGGATCCGTCTGCGCCCTTCTTCCTGAATCTCTCCTTCATCGATCCACATCCACCGTTGACGCCGCCGCGGGTCTACTATGACCGCTATATCAATCGGACGTTGCCCGAACCCGCTGTAGGAGATTGGGCGCCCGAGTTCGACGGGCCGCGAAAGGGGTTGGATCCGAATTCCTCGGAAATCTGTCTGAGTGCCCACGATATGCAGTGTGCGCGTGCGGCGTACTACGGGATGGTGAATTTTATCGATGATCAGATCGGAAGGTTGATTCAATTCGCGCGGGGTATCTTGAATGAGAGTCTCATTATCTTCACCTCAGACCACGGGGAGATGCTCGGGGATCATCGCTTGTTCCGGAAAACGTGGCCCTATGAGGCATCGGCCCGGGTGCCGTATCTGATCCGGGCGCCGCAGAGCTGGGGGGCGCCGGAATTGGTGACGTGCCAGACACCAGTGGGGCTGCAGGACATCATGCCGACAATTCTGGATGCCTGCGGCCTGGAGGTGCCGGAAACGTGTACGGGAAGGAGTCTGGTGCCGGTGTTGCGCGGGGAAGCGGATGGCGTCCGCGAGGTATTACATGGTGAGCACTCGGGATGTTATTCCTATGACCAGGGCAATCACTATGTAACGGATGGGCATCATAAATACGTCTGGTATACACAGACGGGCCGGGAGCACCTGTTCGACCTGGACGAAGATCCGCTTGAACTGCAAGACCTGGCGTCGGGGGAAGGCGCGGAGGACCGGTTGACCCCATGGCGGAAGCGATTGATCGGGTTTCTCAAGCGCCGGCCTGAGGGGTTTACGGACGGGGAGAAGTTGATAGCCGGCCGTGAGCATCGATCGGTGATGCCGGGGTACGAGCCGGCGACGGCGTATCCGTTCCTATAGGACGGTTCTCGCCACGACGAGGGCAAATCGAATATCCCGACTGAACGGCGCGCATGGTTTTGATTGCCGCGGTCGGTCCCGCCCGGTATATTTCGACGGCTGTTTTTGCCCGGCGTTCCGTGCGCCTTTACACATTTCCGGACATCGAGTCGTACCCAGCAGATTATCGCACCAGATAAAGGAGAAGCAACGTATGGATTCGTTCAAACGCATCGTTGGCGTCTATCTTATCGTCGTTGCGGCCGTGGTGGCAATCCATACGGTCGCCGAACCCCTGTGTTATACTTCCACCGAAGCCAGCCCGTACAGCCCGCATTGGAGCAAGATTAATGCGCTCATGGTGCTGGCGATCGTGTTGGGCGCAATCTTCGGATATATTCGCAAGCGCGGCGCTGGAAGCGAAGGCGGTGACGCTTCCGTAACCCGTGAATATCTCGAAGCCAACGTGCAATTCTACAGTCTCCTTTTTGTTGGCATTCTTTTTTTCTGGAACTTCTTCAACCTCCACAGTCCCGGTTTCACGGCCATAGCAATGGAAACGGTTTCCGCGGTGTGGATTGTGATAAACGTCGCCTTGCCGTTGATCCTGGCAGCAATAGGCATCTCCATGCTTAGAACCGAAAAGTAGCTGTCTGTGAATCGCAACTCTATCATGGCGCCGCTATGATGTATGTTCCGGCTGTGGCGCATGATGGGTATATGCAAGGAACAAGAAAAGGCCGTCAGGTGGTCTGTAGCGCAGTCTGACGGCTTTACCGTATTTCGCCGGCTCAACTCCTTCTATCGCGCGCGATAAGCAAGTCGGCAGGGATACCCAGGTTTTTCGTCAGGGCGGCAATTTGGCGAATGGAGAGGGTTCGGGAGCCTTTGAAGAATTCGGAAACACGGCTTCTGCCACCGAACCATTCGGCGAGATCGGATCGCGAGAGTCCCTTCTGCTCCAGCATAAACTCCACGATCTCCCGGGGATCCATGGTTTCATCGATGGGAGACCGGGCATCTTCGTACGCATGTACCAAAACGGAAAGAAATTCCAGGCGTTCATATGCTTCTGAACCCGGTTCGGGATCGGCGTCCAGCAGGTCATCGATTTCGCGCACTGCCGTGTCGTATTCGGCTTCGTTTCGTAGAACGTGGGGTTTTGTAAAATCGAGAAGCATGGCCATATCCGATTCCTTTTAAATTGCAATGCGGTGATTTCTTGATTTTTTTTTCGATCTCGAACCGAGCCGTTGGATCAGCAGGCCGGCGACAATGAGAATCAGCCCGATCGGGGTGGAAGGCAGGATTTCTTCGCCCACCAGGAAGTGGATGAAGATCAGGGAGACGAACGGAGAGATGAAGATCAGGTTGGCAACTCTGGCCGTAGTTTCCGAGAGTCGTAGCGCGACCAGCCAGAAAACGAAGGCGATGCCCATTTCGAAAACGCCGACGTATGCGGCGCCCATCAGGCCGTAGAGATTGGTAGTTTGGAGATCCGAAAAGACAAGGCAGAGTACGATAATAAACGGCAGGGCAAACGTGAAGTTGAGAAAAAGGCCGACTACGGCGTCCCGGTCATCCCGCGTGTTGTAGATCCAGTACAACGCCCATACGATCGTGCTGGCGAGGGCCAGGGTGACGCCGAGGGGGTCCGAGAGCCGGAAATCCAGGACGTTGCCGCGCGTGGAGATCACCAGGACGCCGGCATAACACACGAACCCGGCAAGGATTTCCTGTGGTTTTATGCGCTGTTTTAAAAGCGGAATGGACAGGAGCGAGAGCGTAATGGCCCAGGTGTAGTTCAGGGGCTGAGCTTCCTGAGCGGGCAGAAGATCGTAAGCTTTGAAGAGGATCACGTAGTAGAGGCATGGGTTGAGCAGGCCGAGAAGGAGCGACTTCAAATATTGTTGTTTTGAGTACGAAAAAACGAGGCGCAGTTTGCCCTGGATGACGACAATGAGCCCCAGGGTACACGTGGAAGCCAGGCCGGCATAGAAGAGAAGTTGAAGGGGGTCCAGATATCGGAGGGAGATCTTGAAGGCGGAGGCGACGGTCGACCAGAGAAGAACCGTGGCTATGGCGAAGAGGTAGGCTTTATTCTGGTCGCGCATCAAGGGCTGGGAACTGTAACACTTTCATAGTGCAGAGTAAGGATCTGAGGATGTTTACCACCCCGCCCCCCTCACTTCAATCAATTCTCATTTTTTCTTCGTCCTTTTTCTTATTCGCGTAAGAAAAAGGACCAAAAAGAACCGCGCCGTTCGGCACGGGGCCGGTTTTTCCGTGAATCACTTCTGGGGCACGAATGTCAATTAGCCGTCCTACGAGCCCTCCTGGAACCCCGGCCGACGGTGATGAACGGAATAACACGGAAAAACCCCCCACGCCACCACCGGATGGCCATGAGGTATACCGCGAAGGCGTTTTGAACGTGTTTTCGGTCTTGGGGCCAGTCCAAAATTAAATCTATACGTCGTAACGTATCGTAATGATTCCGGACGGATCAACGCTTGTCTCCCCCTTTCCTTTAGGAGAGGGGGCCGGGGGGAGAGGTCCCGCTTTTAGCTGACAGCTGAAGGCTGACAGCCAATGGCATTATTTTTATTCCTTTTCCACCTTGTCCAGTTTCCGTTCGTAACTCATGTTGATTTCGGCGCGGATGTTGTCCACGGGTTTCTTGTGGTCTACACGCCTTACCTGGGGGCGCGTGAAGTTCATCCGTACCTTTTGGGACAGCACGATTCCACGGTCCGTGTCGATGACCCAGGTGCTTTTACCTTCTCCGGTTCCGTCGACGACCAGAAACAGAGAGCCAATATTGACAGGCGCTCTGAAACGGACGTCTCTGTCTTCCTCGAACGTGACAATTTTATTTCCCTTTTTGGTGGCGATATTTTTCACCTTGTATGTGCTCTTGAGTTCCACGATGGCGTCGTCATCGAGCCGCAGGACCGGGGTTTTGAAATTCAGTTCGCCCGTCCAGGTGTCGCCGGGGCCGACCGGCTCCGGCGGAAGGACGGGCTGAAATTCGGGCGCCCAGACCTGCCAGATATCCGTGAGAATGTCCGGACGGTTGAGTTCTGCCGGGGAAAAATTGGGTGAAAACCGCTGAATCGTTCCATCCGAAGACAGAATCCAGGTGAGTTGCCGGTCGTCCAGTTGATCCAGCGTATAGGGAAACTGGTCGTAAGTGAGGCGTTTCCGCTCGAAGAAGAAACCGCTGAAGGCTTTGCTTAAGGTTGCGACAATGCGCGTGGTTTGCACATCGGATTCACCGTCCGTACCGGTTTGCGTGATTTCCCGGCTTTGCCATTCGCCCCTGATCTCGCCGGAGGTATTTCCGCGATTGGTGCGTCCGGGAACGAGCATTTCGGCGCGGTCGCTCTTGTAGGAAAAGGAATATTTGTGTTTGTACTTGACGGTACGGCCGTCGGGATAGGACAGGCGAACGGCGACCTTGTCGGCAGCCCGCGTGGAAGTGCCCATCGACAACAGAAAAACAAGACACGGGACCAGACATCTGGTAGTAGATTTCATATGAAAGCCTCCTATGTTTAGGATCCGGTTTACTTGAAAAGAAGCCCGAAATAGAAAAGGGGGCTGAAGAGTTTTTTCTTGGGAACGGCGTTGGCGATCATGCCGGTTATAAGATCGCTGATTTGCTGACTGTGCGCCGCCTTTTGGATGACAAGATTCAGCAGCGGCCGCCATCGGCCCAGGTCCTGCAAGCGCTTGCTGGTTTTGAGTTCGTCGCCAATGGCGTCCCAGAGGCGGTCTTCGTAACGTTTCAAAAAGGCTTCGCTGAAGTCGTTCGCCGTTCTGGCTTCGGCGGCGACCTGTGCGGCAAACCGGGCGGCGTACAGGGCGTTGCCGATGCCCTCCCCCGTGAAGGGGTCGATCAGCCCGGCGGCGTCGCCGAGAAGCATGAATCCGTTGCCATAACTCTTCCTTCGGATGCTGCCGATGGGCAGATTCCATCCGATGGGTTCTTCCATGGCGCGCGCATTCGCGAACCGCCGGTCGAAGGGCGGGCGGTTGATTACTTTCTGAAGCGCCTCCTTCAGATTGACTCTGCGGCGCTTGAGGCTGCTGTGCAGCATGCCGATGCCGACGTTTGCATAGCCGTTCTCAAGGGGGAAGGCCCAGAAGTATCCCGGCAGGACTTCATTGACGAAGTGAAGTTCGATCTGGTCCTTCAGTCCCGTCACGTTCTCGTAGTAGCAACGCAGGGCGACAACCCAGTGCCGGCCGTCGTGGCGATATTGACCCGTTCGTCGGGCGACGATGGAGTTGAAACCATCACAACCCATGACCAGGTTGGCGCGGTAGGTACGCTGTTGTCCTTCGCAGGTACCGGTTACCCCCTTGACGGTTCCGTTCTCCCGGACAAGGTCCTTTACCGTAAATCCTTCGATGCAGGCATCGACGCATCTCCGGGCTTCCCGGAACAGAAAGGCGTCGAAAACCGTCCGGCGGATGACAAATCCCTCCATGGGGATATCCCGACCGGTACCGATGTCGTGAAGGGTATGCCGCTCCAGGTTGATACAGGCATCCACGTGATTCGGGCTGCTGAATACGATCTTGTTGATGAACGCGCCGGGCAGATTCCGGATCTTTTCAAGCAGGCCGAGTTCGAGCAGTATGGCAACGGCTTTTCCCGACAGGGCGTCGCCGCAAACCTTGTCTCGGGGGAAGGTGGACTTGTCCAGCAAAAGCGTCTTGAGACCGTGTCGGGCAGCGTACAGGGCGGTTGCGGCGCCCGCCGGGCCTGCGCCCACGATAATCAAATCATAGTTCGTTCGTTGAGGGTCCGACATAGAGTCTCAGGATCGCGACGGCGATAGATTCAAGCTACGGTACCTGTTAACATATCCTTATCGTGCGGATGCGTCAAGCGAGAAAACCTGTCGACGGAGCCGGAGGAACGTGGCCTTGAGCAAGAAACGGACGAGACATACGAAACGGCAATCAACAGTCGGCTTCCGCAAGCCCGCCACCGTCGCCGCCGTGTTTTTGGGGCTGCACGTCCTTCTCGCGTTCTGGCGTCCCAACCCCTTCTGGGGTGCGGATTTCCTGTACTATTATTCCGACCCTCAGCGGACTGTTTTCATCCTGTTTGCGATACTCGTTTTCGTCCTGTGCGTGCTGGCTCGTGCCCACGCCTGGCTCGCAATGTTTCCTGCCACCCTCTGGGGCAACGGCGCCCGCACCTGGTTGACCCGCATTCTGGTGATGCTCCTTGCGCTGGCGGGCTTCGTTGCGCTACAGTCCTCGCGGCATCTCCTGGGCGACGGGTACCTTTACCTGCGGGAATTGGACGCCGGTATCTGGCAACGCGTCGACCGGGCGCCGCTCACTTTCGATCTGATTCGACTTCTGCATCACGCCGGCGCCGCGGTCTGGCAAACCGCCGAGAACACGTACCGTGTATACAGCTATACCTCCGGTCTCCTGTACGTCCTGCTCGCCTTCGCCACGGCCGGCGTCCTTGGAAGGAACAACCGCGAAAAAACCGTGGTATTCGCCTTCCTCGTTACGGCCGGATACGTACAACTCTTCTTTGGTTACGTGGAAAACTACGCCTTTTACATGCCGGCCAGTCTACTCTACCTGCTTGCCGGTCTTCGATGCCTGGCCAACCGCGCGCCCCTCTACGTGCCCGCGCTCGTACTCGGTCTGCTCATTCCGTTCCACTTTTTGTTTGTCCTCTTCGCACCCTCCCTTCTCATCCTTGCGTATTGCGGGTATCGGCGCAGTGGCGCCTCATCGCCACGATGGATAAACGTTTTGGCAAATATAGCCGCGCTGTGCACCGCCCCGTTTACCGCGGTGCTGCTCCTTTGGACCGCGGGCTTCGACTTCGCTGCCTTTCTGGCGCGGACCGGCGGAAAACACCACATACTCCCCCTTTTTTCGGAACCTGGATTTCACGTACCCTACAGCCTCGCCTCGATATCTCACGTACTCGACTTCATCAACCTTCAGATCCTTTCGGCCCCCGCCGCGTTGATGGCGCTGTTCCTGTTCGGCAGGAAAGACTTTCGACACCATCCCTTCCTCCTTGCCGCCGCCGCCGTCCCGCTCTTCTTCACGTTTATCGCCAACCCCGAGATCGGCGCCTTCAGAGACTGGGACATTCTGGCGCTTCCGGCCATGCCGCTCACGCTCTGGGCCGCATCGGCGCTGCTGGCGCGCAGGCGTCAGGACGAATTGCGGTTCCGAAACGTCTCCGTGATCTGCGCCGCGGCCGCCCTGCACACCATGCTGTGGATCGGCGTGAACGCCAACCCCGCGGCCGCCGAGGCGCGGTACGCGCACCTCATGGGCCGGCTGAGCGGACATGCCGCCTCGTACGGATGGGAAACACTTGGCACATACCACCGGCTGCGGGGAAAAACGGTACCCGCGCTCAACGCCTACAGGCGCGCGCTCGAAGCGAGCCCGAAAAACCCCAGACACTGGTTGTCGGTCGGGATCATCTACTGCGACCTCGGGCAGGCGGAGCGTGGGATCGACCACCTCAGAAAAGCGGTGGAGATCCAACCCGACCTCGCTGAGGCGCATATCAATCTGGGTGCTGCCTATCTGGGAACCGGGCGTCACGGGGCAGCGGTAGATCACCTCGAGAAAGCCGTTGAACTCCAACCGGAGGCCGCGATCACATATGTCAACCTCGGCGCCGCCTACAACGAGATGGGCAGGCACGGCAAAGCCCTCGGCCCGCTCAATAAAGCTCTTGAGATACAACCCGGACACGCGGGCGCGCATGTCAATCTCGGCGCGGCCTACCATGGTCTTGGCCGGTACGAGGAGGCAGTCGAATACCTGAAGAAAGCAATTGAGCTCCAGCCCGCGCTGGGCAGCGCTCAGACCTATCTGAACATCGGCGGAACGTATCACAGCATGGGTCAGTACGATAAGGCGATCCCGTACCTTCAAAGAGCCATTCAAATCAATCCCCGGTTCCCGAACGCCTACTTTAACCTGGGCCTTGCCTACGGCGCTCTGAACCGCATGGAGGAAGCCAGAGCCAACCTGCAGAAAGCCCTGGAACTGAATCCCGACGATCCGCAGGCCCCGATGATCAGACAGTTACTGAGGCAATGAGCTATCAGCGGTCAGTAATCAGCCGTCAGCAATCAGCGGTCAGCCAACAGCAATTGACCGCTCTTGTCTACGCATCAACGACAAATTCGTAGGGGCAACCCTTGTGGTTGCCCGCGTCGTGGCGGGCATGTCGCCGATTTACATCGCGATGCCGTATCGATGTCCGGTGGCCGCGGGGCGGCCTTCTTACGTCTCCCGTCTCCCCTCTCACCTTTTGCAGATTTATGGAACTGCGTTCCGGGCGGACACAGACTTCACCTCTCACTTCATCCTTTTTTCTTCTTCGTCCTTTTTCTTATCCGCGTAAGAAAAAGGACCAAAAAGAACCGCGCCGCTCAAACGCCGCGGGGCTGCTTTTCCGCGAACCACCTCGAAGGCCGAAACCGGAGGCTGTGCCCTGCGTGCCTCATTGACATCACGAAGCAAAGGTGGTGAACGGAATAACGCGGAAAAGCCCCCACCCTGCAACCGGTCGCATCTTGGGCAAAATGCACGATTGGGCGAGAGGAGGACCCATGAAATCGCAGACCATTCCGCGCAGGATTCTAGTTTGTAGGGGCAACCCTTGTGGTTGCCCACATAATGGCGTTGACATCGGCAATTGATGTCGCCAGACCATATCGCGAACCGGTTTTAGCTGACTACTGTTTACTGACAGCTGACAATTGTTTTTCCTGACATTGGTGATTTACTTGAACCGAATCTATTTCATCTCCGACGTCCATATCGGGGCGCCGGACATTGGAGCCGGCGCCCGTGAGCGGGAAGACGTCCTGATCGACTTTCTGAAGTCCATCCGCCACGACGCGCGGGCGCTCTATATCGTCGGCGACCTCTTTGACTTCTGGTTCGAATACCGCACGACGATCCCTTCGAGCGGCGCCCGCGTACTATTCGAACTCTACAACCTGGTCGAGGCGGGCGTGAACGTGATTTACCTGCCGGGAAATCACGACCTCTGGCCGGGCGAATACTTCTCCGGGCAGGTCGGCATTGAACTCCCGGGCGGTCCGATCACGGTCAGCCATCAGGGACTCAAAATCCACATTGCCCACGGAGACGAAATTCGGACCGACTGGCAATTCCGGCTCAGCCGCGGCGTCCTGAAAAACCGGTTCTGCGTGGCCCTTTTTCGCCTGCTTCACCCGGACCTGGGGGCCATCCTCGCCAGGTCCACCTCCCGTCTCTCCGAGTTCCGCATCCGGCGCCGGGGTCCCGGCAACCGGGATATTCTTTATCGGGCAGCCGGCGAAAAAATCGAGGAAGGCTTCGACATCGTAATCCACGGCCACTACCACTTTTCTCTTCACGCTCGCGTGGGCGGTTCAGCCGTCGAGCAAGCAGGTCCCAGGGTGTGTCCCGGGAATCATGCCGATGGAGCCGCCGAACGCAGCGGGGAACTCGTCGTCCTGGGCGACTGGATTCAGCAATACACTTACGCGGTATTGGAAGGGGGCAGAATCCAGCTCAAGAAATGGGAAAAGGGCGGTTCACCTGAGCAGGTGATTGGCCTGGAAGGAGCCGAGTAACGAAATTGCGCCGCGCCAACGACTCCTCCTGAACCCATTCCGAGACTCGCAGAGGCGTTTTTATGATTCTTTCCATCGATCAGGGCACCACGGGCACGACCGTGCTCGTTATCAACCGGACAGGTGCTATCGCCGGCCGCGCCTACGCGGAATTCAGCCAGATTTATCCGCGGTCCGGGTGGGTTTCTCACAATGCGGAGGAAATCTGGCGTTCCACGGGCGCCGTGATCGCTGACGCGATCCGAAACGCGGGCGTCCGCCCTGCGGACCTCGCGGGCATCGGGATTGCCAACCAGCGAGAAACCACCGTCCTGTGGGACCGGCGCTCGGGTGAACCCGTCCACGACGCCATTGTATGGCAATGCCGCCGCACCGCCGACCTGTGCCGTGGCTTCCGGGAACGGGGGATCGAGGAAATGGTCCGAAAAAAAACGGGCCTCGTCATTGACCCCTACTTTTCTGCGACCAAAATCGTCTGGCTTCTGGAAAACGTACCCGGACTCCGTCGCCGTGCCGAGAATGGCGACATCTGTTTCGGAACCATCGACACCTATCTCCTCCACCGTCTCACCAACGGCAAGGTACACGCGACGGATCTCACCAACGCCTCACGCACCATGTGTTTCAATATCCACGCGAAGGCGTGGGACGCGGATTTGCTGGACGCGTTCAATATTCCGCGGGCCATCCTCCCGGAGGTTCACCCCTCCGCGCACCTGTTCGGCAAAACCGCTGCCGTGGCATCCCTGCCGGAAGACATCCCCATCGCCGGTATTGCGGGAGACCAGCAAGCCGCGCTTTTCGGGCAGCGCGGCGTATCCGAGGGCGACGTCAAGAACACTTACGGCACCGGTTGCTTCGCCCTGTTCCAAACGGGCCCGAACGCTTTCCCGTCGCGGAACGGCCTGCTCACCACGCTCGCGTGCGATTCCCGCGGCGGCCCGGCCTTTGCCCTTGAAGGCTCCGTTTTCAGCGCCGGTTCAGCCGTTCAATGGTTGCGCGACGGCCTCGGTCTCATCGCGCGTGCGGCCGAAACGGAAGCCCTCGCCCGATCGGTTCCGGACAATGGCGGCGTCTACCTGGTACCCGCATTCACGGGCCTCGGCGCGCCTTATTGGGATCCGGATACCCGGGGGACGATCGTCGGCATCAACCGGGGTACCAAACGCGCCCACCTCGCGCGCGCCGCCCTGGAATCCATCGCCTACCAGAGCGCCGCCCTTGTGGACGCCATGGCCGCCGATACGGGACGTCCGGTTACAGGTATGCGCGTAGACGGCGGCGCTTCCGCCAACGATTTCCTGATGCAGTTCCAGGCCGATATCCTCAATTCGCCAGTCATCCGTCCCCGCCATACGGAGACCACCGCCATGGGCGCCGCCATGCTCGCGGGCCTCGCGACCGGCTTCTGGACGGGACCCGACGCGCTTTCGGACCTGAACCCTCCCGAACGCTCGTTCGAACCCTCCATGTCCGAAGAAAAGCGCGACGCCCTGCTCAAACGTTGGCGCCGCGCCGTACAGACCGCCAGGTACCACGGGAATCAGGAATAAAAAAAAGCGATCAAACGGATCGCTAATGTAGATGACAAAGGACGGAAAACAGCGTTCAAGGCTCCTTACCTGACCTGGGTTTGCCGACGCGTGGTCGTTGAGCTTGTCGAAATGTGCACACTGAGCCTGTCGAAGTGCCCGCGTTTCGGCGCCTTTGAGATACAATCTCCACCACCCTCTAACTTCCCCTATTTCCTTGTCCTTTTTCTTGCTTCGCCCAGGAAAAAGGACGAAAAAGAAGGGCGCCGCTCGGCGCGGAGCCGGTTTTTCCGTGAATTACCTCCGGGGTATAAACAGGAATTGGGTGGCCTACAAGCCCTCCTGGCACTCCCGGCCTACGGAGATGTACGGAATGACACGGAAAAACCCCCCACGCCACCACCGGATGGCCATGAGGTATACCGTGAAGGCGTTTTGAACGTGTATTCGTTATTCCAACCGAAAAGTTCCAAGCCGGCTGGCCAGATTGAAGTATTCACGATCATCCACGGCGTGGAGCGTCATTGCAGTAAGGACACTCTTTTTCTTCAATGGGAAAAGAACGATGTACCATACCAGAAGACCAACAATGCCAAATGGCCATGCACCGGTGAAAGTCAGATAAACGGCCACCGCCGAGTTACCCCCCTCGGCGAACGGTTTGAGGCTTGTCTGTCAAGCCCTTGTTTTGATACCACTGGCGATAACCCTCGCGCGGGCTGGCCTCTTTTGGGGATCTGTAGCCCCACCGTTAGACCAGAATCGGTATTGACCAAAAAAAGGTGCACGTAGTTACGGCTAATCTGATCATCGATAGCATATCACATCTGTGAAACCGTCTTGGCTGCCTAGCGTGAAAAAACGCCGCGTAGGTACACCCTCAGGAACAAAACCTTCTCGCAGTCTTCGGCGACATGGATGCTGTTATCACCAAAGCCCCGGCTGCTGCTTTGGCCCTCACTGTATCCGCGGTTCAGGCCTGCGGCCGGCCGCGGGGTGTGACTCTCAGTACCACCTCACCCTGAAGCGCGTGTCCGCCGAAGCCCTTCGGCCGGTGTGCAGGTCCACCACCACCACTCTGAACACCCTCAGCCCCGGCGATGCGCCGTCCATATCCATGCGCAGGTGGTGCGGCTCCCAAGTCCGGCCGCCCGTGTACGAGTAAGAAACGGCCGTCGTCCAGTCGGCCAAGGTGGTGCCCGCGTCCCCCTTGGGCAATGTCTGCATGTGATAACTTATGCGGTAGTGTGTGGTTCCGTTTTTGTCGCGAGAAAGATTGTAGATTTCGAAATAGAACCACGCCCTCCCTTGCCTTCGGCACACCTGCAAAGGATTCGGAAGCACTGCAAACTTGTCCCGGCCGTATGGCGCGTTCTCCCGCATCTGAATGCGCCGCGCCAACAACAGACTGCTGATCTCTATTGAGTCCCGTCCGAAGGTTTTTACCCGCAACCGATCTCGAAACGTGCCCACCCGCTTCGTGGCCCGATCTTCTACTTCGCTGGCCAGAAAATACATCCCAGGCTCAAGGACCATGCGTTCCGATGCCAGCAGGAAGCCGTCTTCTGAGGGTCCATACGCAACCCGTGGCATCCGATCCACGCGAACGACGTTGTGCCGAACGGTGTCCCAGTCGGAATCGAAAAGAAAAAGCGCCTGCCTTACGTCCACCGCTGCATTCCCCTTTCCGCTCGCAACCACATGTCCGACTTTTTCGTCCAGAAGCGCGTAATACACTTCGACGCGCGTATTGCCGTCGTGATGCCGAAACTGCGCAGTCTGGAATTGCACGTCATACTGCAATGGATGCTGATAGATGTCCGGTACCTCCTCCATCAGTTGTTCAAGTGTCAATCGCTTGTTTCCCATCTTGGCCGTTCCGAACTGCCAGGAGTCCCAGGAAACCGAATTGCCAAATATCACGGTAAATGGGCCATAGCCCCATACTTCCTTACGTCCACTAACGGGATTTCTCATGTACCTGACACGCGGGTCTCCGTATCGGATGTAGATCTGCCCCCTGTCGGTCTGCCAGCCCTCCCGTACATGAATGGGATCGGAAAAGCGCAGGTTCGCGTAGGCCACGCGTCGGCACTGTTCCAGCAAGCGTTCGTTGACCGATGTCAGGTAGATCGGGTCCTTTCGTAGCCAGAACTTCCGGATTTCCTCGTCGCTCGGGGGTGGTTCACCGTTTTTTTCGGCAGGGTTTCGGATCAGGAAAATTGACTGCATGAACCTACGGGCCGTATCGGTCATTCGGTTCAGCCCGTCCCCGTACGCCCGATAGGCCGCTTCTAGGTCGCCCTTCATCTGATAGCCCAGGCCCACGAAAAAGTGGGCGTTCCAATTTCCGGGACGCTGTTTTCGATAGGCCTCAAAGAGGTCGATCAGTGGCCCGAACATCTCGGCCGCGTAGTAGGACAGCCCGAGATACTGGTACGACGGCCAGTGTACGGGATCCACGGTGATGGCGCGGGTCAGGTACGCGATTCCACGGTCTATACCCAGATCCCAGTATTCGACGTCTGTCAGCGTTTTTCCGCCGTCGAAGGAATATCTCCGGAGCGTCCCCTCGGTTTGACCTTTAGGTATATCCGTAAAATAGGTTATCTCCCAGGACCAGACCGCGAAACGCCCTGCCCAAAACAGGCCCTCTAAATTGTCTGGATCCAGCGCCAGCATCTTGAGTGCTTTCCGGTAGGTATTCGGGCGCTGCGGTGTCCACCAATGCAACTCGGCGGAAGTTGCGAGATAATCCAGGTTTTCGCGCTCCCGTGTCAGAGCGCGCAGCAGCCATCTGGCCGCCGTCTGACGGGATACCGGCGTCCACTTCGCCATGTAGAGTCGCGCCAGGGCGTGCATCGACTTTCCTGAGCGGTCATGCCCCAGCGCACGTTTCATCAGGGCTTTGCGCTGGTCATAATCGAGTAGCGTATCGCCCGCAGCGGCCAGCAGGGAGTCCACCCTCGCAGGATCGGATCGTCCGGCATCGACGCGGCTGGTACTCAAGGCGACCAAAAAGATCGTAATCGTGATCCCAATCATTCGCGGAACTCCGTGCTGTGCTCGAACAGAACGGTGAAGTTGTGGGATGTGCCTAAAGCATGTGATGACCACAGAGCCATGACAAGAAACAGGACGCTGTCGCCAGCCACGGGGATTCGGAATGCTTCCTTTCCAGGAGGTAGGACACATCTTGCGAGGTTCGAGTTCAATAAATTTAGAGACGATCAGTTTAATCCATAAAGCAAATACGCCCCAGAACCCGGGACGTTCGCTGTTTTTTCACGTTTGCCACGCGCCTACGTTCAGCAGCATCCCGCCACCCAAGGGCAAGCTGGCGCGCGGTAAGTCCCTGAGCGAAGTTCAGCTGAATGGGAGCTGCCTCGCTCAGGCGGACGGGAGTTTAAGGCTTGAATGTCAATGCCTTGCCTTGATACCCCCGACGATAACCCGAGCGCGGCTGGCCTTTATCCGGGGTCTGCGGATCCGCGGTCAGTCCAGAATTGGTTCCGCTGGAGAAAGACTGCACGTAGCTACGGGAAATTCGAATGCAAATCGGTTCCCGTTTGTCAACCTGTCATGGTTGTACTTCCGGAAAAAACGCTGCGTTGGTGCACCCTCACAGAACAATCCCTTCCCGAAGTCTTCTGTGCCGTGGATGCCGGATATTCAGTCGGCCAGTGCTATTCCAAGGTCTGCACGTCGCAATCCCATCTCCTCCTGAGCAGGTAAACCTTCCGTGGTCGACTTCAGCGGACTCTGTTCGCTATGTCCGCCTCGGAACGCCGTAAGCCGCCATCTAAGCCACGCCGGGCAATGCGACCCATTTTCCCTGTCATCGTTTCTTCTTGACAATTAGCCAGTAAGTGGTGAATTTATTGCGTGCTATGGCATATGCGCCCCCCGGAGGATAGTATTCTCCGGCCCGACGCCCGCTGTCTTTGACAGGGGCGTTTCTTTTTTGAAAAGATGATGTCCTGGACCCGGTGCTGAATACAATTCCGAATCGCTCCCCCGGCTGATGTACTGACGAGCGGACCTTCGTTCACTCATCCGTCACGCAACCCTCGGAAGCCGTCGTCACGGTCTTGATATATTTGTAAAGCGTCCCCTGCGTGGCCTTGTACGGCGGCGCCACCCAGGCCGCACGTCGTTTCGCCAGTTCCTCGTCACTCAGGTCCACGTTGATCTCGTTGGTTTCCGCGTCGATGGTAATCACGTCCCCATTTTCGATCAGGGCGATCGCGCCGCCCTCCTGGGCTTCGGGCGTAATATGCCCCACGACGAACCCGTGCGAACCGCCTGAAAACCGTCCGTCCGTAATCAGCGCCACGTCGTTTCCAAGGCCTGCGCCCACAATCACCGACGTGGGCGTGAGCATCTCCGGCATACCCGGTCCGCCCGTTGGCCCTTCGTAACGGATGACGATCACACATCCCTTCTGCACCTCGTTTCGCTCAACGGCGCCGAGCAGATCTTCCTCCCGGTCGAACACCATCGCAGGCCCGGAGAACCGCACCCCTTCCTTTCCCGTGATCTTGGCGACCGCGCCTTCGGACGCCAGGTTTCCCCTCAGAATCCGCAGATGCCCCGTGGCCTTGATCGGCCGGTCCATCGGCCGAACCACCTGCTGTCCCTCGTCGAGCCCGGGCAACTCCGCGAGGTTCTCCGCAATCGTCCTGCCCGTTACCGTCAGGCAGTCTCCATGCAGAAAGCCGTTTTCCAGCAGAACCTTCATCGCGCCCGGTGTTCCGCCCACGTTATGCAGATCTTCCATTACGTAAAGCCCGCTGGGCTTGAAGTCCGCCAACAACGGCACCCGGTCGCTCACCGCCTGAAAATCATCGATCGTAAGCGGGACGCCCACAGACTTCGCAATCGCAACCAGGTGCAGCACCGCGTTGGTCGATCCGCCCATGGCCATCACGACGACCATTGCGTTCTCCAACGCCTGGCGGGTCATGATATCCCGGGGTTTGATGTCCTGCTCGAGCAAGTTCCGGATGGCCGCGCCGGACTTGAAGCACTCCTCCAGTTTTCCCTTGTCCACGGCAGGCGTCGAAGAGCTATATGGCAGCGACATGCCCATCGCTTCGATGGCGGACGCCATCGTATTCGCGGTGTACATCCCGCCGCACGCTCCGGCCCCCGGGCAGGCGTGCTGCACCACGCTCTTCCAACCCTCCTCATCCAGATCGCCCGCCAGGTACTCACCGTAACTCTGAAATGCGGACACGATGTCGAGCTTTTTGTGGTCACGGAAACCCGGTTTGATCGTACCTCCATAAATCATCAGAGACGGCCGGTTCAACCGCCCCATGGCCATCACACAGCCCGGCATATTCTTATCGCAGCCCGGGAGGGATACGTTGGCGTCGTACCACTGCGCGCCCATCACCGTTTCAATGGAATCCGCAATCAGGTCTCGCGACTGAAGCGAAAAACTCATGCCCTCCGTACCCATCGAAATGCCGTCGCTCACGCCTATGGTGTTGAATCGCATGCCCAGCAGACCGGCCGCATCCACGCCCTGCTTCACCTTTGCCGCAAGGTCCAGCAGGTGCATATTGCAGGTATTGCCCTCGTACCACATGCTGGCGATACCGATCTGCGCTTTGTCCATATCCGCTTCGGTCATTCCCGTACCGTACAACATCGCCTGTGAAGCCCCCTGGGACTTCACCTGCGTTATCCGGGAGCTGTACTTGTTCAGCGTCATATTTTCCCCTTCCCGATTGTCTCCCTGTAGTCGTCGTGAGTTCGTGCCCGGTCATTTCCATTTTGCACCCGGTACGCGTTACCTTAATTTAATCGAATCCACGAAACCCGTCAACTGTCGGAAGGGAAGCTGTCAGCGATCAGCGGTCAGCAATCAGCTCAAAACCAAAAGCGAAAACCATGCTGCAAGATATCTGTACCGACGTGATCTCGGCGCGGGGCCGGTTTTTCCGTGAATCGCCTCATGGGCGCAAAATGGGATTGGGTGGCCTACAAGCCCTCTCGGAACTCCCGGCCTACGGAGATGTACGGAATGACACGGAAAAACCCCCCACGCCACAGCCGGTCGGGTGAGAGGCCAATGCGAAAAGCCGCGAATCCACTCGGGTCCCGTTTGGTTTACGGGGGCAACCCTTGTGGTTGCCCGAGCAAATAAAAATTTAAATTTCGTTGATTGACATCGCGTCTCCGTGTCGTTTACCTAGGCTGACCGCTATCTGTGCGCCGTGAAAAGGCGTGGATCTTCAGTGGGTGAAAGTCCCAACCCGACAAGGGTTGCTTCAGTCGGTAGCAACCGGAGCAGGGACGTAGGTAACGAAATCTCTGAAGCCTTCGGTGTAAAGGGTCGCAAGGCGACCCCGCGAGTATGCAGGCCGTAACGCGCAGTGAACGCTGAGCAGGCCTCGAAAAAGCTAATGCGGGAGCCGACCCGCCTGATAGCCGGGGAAGGCCGCCGTCGTTGGAAAAAGACAGCAACGCGTGCATCCAACGGTCCCGCCGGGGTACTGGCGACGGCATGTATACACAAGGAGATCCGACGCAACACGGGAAGCCCCAGCGGTGGTGGAGAGACACCAACCGGAAACCCGTGAGGGACAGTCCGGGCCGTATGGGGTGGCGGACAGGCTCGTAGTACCTGTGATGCCGGGTAATGCCGGCGGAGGAAAGGGGCCTGACTTCGGATACGCTTGTGAAGGGGACAACGGTCGGGAGAGTGGCGCAAGCCTATAACCTCCTCCAAAAGATGAGGCGACTCCGGAACAAGCTTGGGCTTCAGGTGAAGCTGTCCGGGCAGAGCGGGCAGCGTGTGCCTGAAGGCGACATCCGTCGGAGAGCCGGATGCGGGAAATCCGCACGTCCGGTTCGACGAGCGGGATGTGGAAACGGGGCACGGAGCGGCTATTGAGGCACCGCCAGACGAAAGGGGCGGAAACAGATAGGCCACTCCTAAACTACCGCGCCACATCCCGACTCTACGCTGATAGCCAATTACTGCTCGCAACCAGGTAGCCACGCGCTTGTCTAACGCGATGGCTATCCGGAGCACTACCAGAACAGGGCGCGTTGTTCCGTCCTGCACCAAATTACGGTATCCACCGGGGTTGGCAGGGCAGCGGATCCGGTGGGTCCCGTGACGTAATTCGCGCAATGTATATGAACGGCCCCGCGCCCAGCGGCGACTTTTGGTTCCTTTTGGTCGCGTCAAAAGGAACCCGCCAGAGGCAGGGAATATGGGGAGATGTTGAATTTGGTTTTCGCCTATTGATTTTTTGCTGACTGCTGTGCGCTGAAGGTTAAACGCTGTTTCACCCCGCGCACCGGACGGGCGGTTCACGAACCGCCCCTACGAAATGCAGGCGACCGCGACCTAATATCGCCAGGCCGTATCGATGTCCGGTAGGTTGTGACGGGGTCCTCTCCCGCCTAACGTCTCCCCTCTCAACGATTTAAGGGGTGGTCTTTCCGGATGGGTGCTATGGATTATAGTCTTCAAATCCGCATGAATATCTCCGCCGAGGCAATCGGCAGGTTGCCCGAACTGCCGTGCCCTCACGGTTACCATTTGCGGAAGCTGAGACCGGGCGACGAGGTTCATCTGCCCGAACTGATGGTATCGGCCGGCGTGGGGTGGACCCCTTTTGACGCGACCGGGATGGAGGAATACCTGGAAGCGCCGGACCGGTGGGACGGGTCGCGCGTGGTCGAGACCGATGGCCAACTGGCGGCGCTGTGTTTCGCGACACGGGGGGATGAAGTCGATCCGTCCTGGGGGCAGCTCGACTATGTGTGCGTTCGTCCAGGACACCGGGGCGCCGGACTCGGATTTCGCGTGTGCGCGGCGGTGCTTCAGTATCAACGCCGGCGCGGTTATCTCAACTCGACGTTGACCACACTCAGGGTGACGCCCGACAACCTTCAACTCGCGGCTATCAAAACGTATCTCGGCCTGGGATTCCTTCCCGTCATGACCGAGCGCAATCAAAGGGTCTGCGAGACGGTGTACCGGGCGCCGGGTTGGCCGCTGCCCGTGAACTGGTGGCCGGCGGAGTCGCCTTTTCCACCGATCGATGAACCTAACGAGGGGACGCGGTGATGGCAGGCGTCTGGACGGCGCAGGCATGTGCCCGAGCACGCGCAGTGACCGCCACGGCATCAGGCCGGGGCATCGGATCGGCGCCCGCTTTACATCCCGGAAACGCCGCCCCGCTTGACAGGGACAGGCTGCCGGGCTATATTTTCAGCCGTTCGGGCGGCCAGGCGGCCCGGGCTTTGTGTCCCGTCTCGGAATTATGTCACCATTCGGCAATCAATTTCCGGAACGGAACACGACTGTGTGGGGGCGACCTGGATTCGACGGGGGTGGAGAGGCGATGGCTGCGTGTCGAGGTCCCATAACCTCGTTAAACTGTGGGAAACCCATATAATTGCGGACAATACGTACGCAATGGCTGCGTAACTAAAACGCAGCCCGTTCCGACGGGCCTCGCCTGCAGGGCCCGACCGGAGCGCCGACATATGCGGGCTGGCTCGCGGGCCTCCGTTCGAGGGCGCGAGAGCGAGATTGTATCGAACTGGCGTGCAGGCAACCCCGTTTACCGGGGCGCCCGCGCGTGAGATTCAATAGGTAAACTACACACGTAGACGCTGTCGGTGATTTGCTTTCGGACGCGGGTTCGATTCCCGCCGCCTCCACCAGATAAACACCAAATTGCATTCTACCAAACGAACGAATGGTAACTAAAAGTCACATTTGGGGGTAGACATGTGGGCTACTGGTGCTATGGACGGAATCGACAACGGAGGATGTAATGGGAGTTGTTGATGTCGCACTGAGGTTGATTGAGCGGGTTAGACGTGGTGAGCGTCCTGAAGACGTGATTCAAGGAGATATGGAAGACCCTTTTCTGGCGCGGTCTTTGCAGATAGATGAAGATATTCGTACCGGTAAGAATCGTCCGTTATCGCAGGAGGAACAACGGCGGTTTATTGCAAAGATAAGACGGGGCAAGTAGTGGGCGGGGATCGGGGTCATCAGGAGCAGTCAAAGCCAGAAAATGCGGAGGAGCCGGAATATCAGGAAGTTATCATATACAGGCGTGTTTCACGGTTTATTGAGCGAAAGGTGCAACCGAATGCGGGAAGTCGCGTTCTTGCGGCGATAGAAAGTCTCAAAGACCCAATGAATAGACGGGGATCTATCAAGATACAGGGTCGTCCTCCGAATGATCCGATGTTCAGAATTGACACGGGTGCTTATAGGATCTACTACAAGCGGATTGAGGGGAAAGTTCATGTGGTAGAGATGGAAAACCGGCAAAGTGCGTATGACAAGAAGCGGAGAGAGGGAAGAAGAATGTCCAGAATTCGATAGCGGAGAGCAATCGACAATGACGGAGATGGAGGCTGATATAAGTATCGAGGCGAGTCTGGAGGAGGTAACGCGGGCGGTAGTACAGGATGTCGAAATATGCCTGGAACTGTCCACTAAGCGGTAGGGGTTGCGTCGGCACGATTCTTTGTTTTTCAGGGCTGATTGCAACTTTTGGTTATAATCCCCAAGCGAACTCAGGGCCGGGTGAAGTCAGTCGCATCCATTTGCGGCTCACGAATCACCCGGCCCGAACTATAGTACACGATGCCGTCGAGGAGATTTAAAGAGGACGTTTTCTCTGGTCATGTGGCACATCCGTATCACTCCCTCCTTGAGGGGTAGTCGCAGAAGCCGAGCCGGTTCCCTGAGCCTGTCGAAGGGCAGGCGACGGCTGATGCGGTGGGGGGATTTCTAAGCCTTACCGTATGCGAACTGCCTGAAATAACACGAACGCGTTTTGCGTAGAAGTCTTACTGTAAGATTCTAATCGGATTCACGCGATATACAAAATGAAGAGGATCGCGAAAGGAAACGAGAAACCGGCTGGGCGTGTTGTGGACCTCTTACGTCTAACGGCTCCCCTCTTACCCTGTGGTCGCTCGGCGCGGGGCCGGACCTACCCCCTAACCCCCTTCCTGAAGGAAGGGGAGAACTGTCATCGCTTGATGGACGACTGGTATTGCTCCCCCTCTCCCATTGGGAGAGGGGGTTGGGGGGTGTGAGGGTCTCCCCCTTTCCTTTAGGAGAGGGGGCCGGGGGGAGAGGTCCCGCGACTGCAGGCGACCGCGAATTAATATCGCCAGGCCGTAGTATCGTAAACCGGCGTGGCCCTTTCCCGTCTACCGTCTCCCCTCTACCCGTTTTTTAGGATGAGTGGCCATGGATTTTAGCCTTCAGGTCCGCATGAATATCTCCGCTGAGGGTTCGGGCGCCGCGCCCGTCCCGTGCGCGCCAGCCGATGCGGCGGAGCCCTGGCACGCGCAGTAACTGCCGCGGCATCGGGCTTCTAAGTTGATATCCGACCGACCTGGCCCCCGTTATATGGTCCGAAAACACGGCCCTGCTTGACAGGGACAGGCTGCCGGGCTATATTTCTGCGGTTCGGGCGACCAGGCGGCCGGATTACGGCAATCAATTTCGGGAACGGAACACGACTGTGTGGGGGCGACCTGGATTCGACGGGGGTGGAGAGGCGATGGCTGCGTGTCGAGGTCCCATAACCTCGTTAAACTGTGGGAAACCCATATAATTGCGGACAATACGTACGCAATGGCTGCGTAACTAAAACGCAGCCCGTTCCGACGGGCCTCGCCTGCAGGGCCCGCGCGGGGCGCCGACTAATGCTGGCTGGCTCGCGGACCTCCGCTTGAGGGTGCGAGAGCGAGATTGTATCGAGCTGGCGCGCTGACAACCCCGTTTACCGGGGCGCCTGCGCGTGAGATTCAATAGGTAAACTACACACGTAGAGGCTGTCGTTGATTTACTTTCGGACGCGGGTTCGATTCCCGCCGCCTCCACCAATAAAGACCCCATGGATTGCCTGCAAACAATCGTTTGGAAATGAACCACGCCCCTCATTAATTCGATGAAATCGCGAATTTCCCACGCTGCGCAGTGAAACTCAGTCGGCCAGTACCGGTCACCGTCCAGCCCTCTCCAACGCCACCACGGGCGACTCATCCCCGAGCCGCGCATTCGGCGGAGAAACGACCGCCGCCCTGTCTATCAACGCCCCCATTTGCCAGTGAAGTTTATATCGCCAGCACCGGAACGCGGTGCTCAGGCGGCAAAAGGACATAAACTGCCTGCGCTGTTCCGGTTGCCGCGGAACGTATATCGGTTTCCAATAACAGCCGCTCTTTCGCTTCTATGGCTTCGGAAACGGGAAAGCGAAATCAGCCTGCAGAAATCCGCTTCGACACACCACAAACAATGGTGCGTCTGACATTCTCCGGGAGTCCTCCATGAGAAACGGAACGATCGAAGTAGCAACGTGCCTGATCCTACTCGCCGGGTGCTTCGGAAGCACGGCTTTCGCTACCGGGTCGGACGATCATCCGGTTCCCGGGCCACAGGGTTACCTCCTGCCCAACGGCTGGATGCTCACCCCCGCGGGGCGACAGATCGAAGTGGGCGACCTCCCGATGAACTTCGTCCTGGACCCGGCAGGCCGCTTTGTCTTCACGCTGACGGCCGGGCTCAACAAGCACGGTATTACGGTCGTCGACATGTTCAGCCGCCGCAGCGTCCAGGAAATCGCGTTGGAAAGAACGTGGTTGGGTCTGGACCTGCATCAGGGGCAAAGCCGCCTGTACGCTTCCGGAGGCAGACGCCGGCTCGTGGAAGTCCTGACCTTCGACCCGAAGAATGCGGAGAGCCCCCTCGCGCTCGAGGCGTCGATCAAGCTGGACACGACCATTGTCGAAGATGCTTACCTCTCGGGGATCGAGATCGATGAACGGAAGAACCTGCTCTACGTGGGAAACATCCTGGAGGAGACGCTTATCGAGGTCGACCTGCTCGGCAGGAAGATGGTACGACAGATCGACGTCGGCGGCGTCCCATACGAGTGCCTGCTCTCGAAAGACGGGTCCAGCATCTACGTCAGCCTATGGAACAAGAAGAAGGTGGCGGTCGTCGACCGTCTTGCGTGGAAGGTGTCGAAGACGATCCCGGTGGGAAGCCATCCAAACGACATGGCGATCACCTCGGACGGACGCAGGCTTTTCGTTGCCAACGCCAATTCCAACTCCGTTTCCGCGATCGATCTGTCGAAGGGAAAGGTTGTCGAGACGATCGTCACGACGCTCTATCCCAAAGCGCCCGAGGGCAGCACACCGAACGCCCTTGCCCTCTCCCCCGACGGCAGGAGCCTGATCGTGGCGAATGCGGACAATAACAACGTTGCCATCGTAGACGTATCGGAACCCGATAAGAGCGAAATCCGTGGCTTCGTCCCGACGGGTTGGTACCCTGCGGCCGTCGCTTTGACGCTCGACGGGAAGCGGATATTGGTCGGGAACGCGAAGGGAACCGTTTCGTCTGCCAACGTTTACGGGCCCCAGCCGACCCATTGGGGTCCGGAGACCGAGTACATCGGGAACATCATCCTCGGAGCGGTCTCCATTATCCCGACCCCTGTACCGCAGGAACTCGCGCGCCACACCCGCCAGGTCTATCGGAACACGCCGTACAAGGACCGCCTCCTCGAGCAGACGGCGTTGAAGTCGCCGGTGCCCGACGTTATCCCGGACCAGGTGGGCGTGCCCTCGAGCAAGATCGAATACGTCATCTACATCATCAAAGAGAACCGGACCTATGACCAGATCTTCGGTGACATGCCGGAAGGGAACGGGGACACCTCCCTCGTCCTGTTCGGGGAGGAGGTTACTCCCAATCACCATGCGCTTGCGCGAGAGTTCAGCCTCCTGGACAACTTTTACGTGGACGCCGAAGTCAGCGCCGATGGCCATTCCTGGTCGACCGCCGCGTACGCCACGGACCACACCGAGAAATCCTGGCCTCCCTGGTATTCCGGGCGAGGGCGCATGCGTTACAACGACCCCGACCTTTACGTTCCCGACGCGGGATTTATCTGGGACCTCTGCGCGGCGGCGGGGATCTCTTTCCGAAGCTACGGGGAGATGATCGTTGAGAAAGACGGGAAGATCGAGGCTGCGTTCGAGAGCCTCAAGGGGCATGTCCATCCCACGTTCAGGCGTCGACGGAGCACGGAATACACGGACGTCGAGCGGGCGCAGGACTGGATGGAGGAGTTCTGGAAATTCGAAAGAGAGGGCACGGTCCCCCGCTTCCAGATGATCTCCCTGCCCGACGACCACACTTCGGGTACGCGCCCCGGATGGTACACGCCGTTCGCGCAGATGGCTCGGAACGATCTCGGCATGGCGATGATAATAGACGCGGCCTCCCGGAGCACCCTCTGGCCGAAGATGGCCATCTTCGTCGTCGAGGACGATGCGCAGAACGGTCCGGATCATGTCGACGCCCATCGATCCGTTGCGATCGTCGTCAGCCCCTACTCCCGTGTGCGAAGGACCGTGAGCACTTTCTACACGACCTCCAGCGTCCTCCGGACGATGGAGCTGATCCTGGGTCTTCCGCCGATGAGTCAGTACGACGCGGCAGCCACGCCGATGTTCGACTGCTTCACCGGGGCGTTCGATCCGAGCCCGTACGAGACGAAACCGGCCCGCATCAGTCTGACCACGATGAACAAGGAGGACGCGTACGGCGCCAGGATCTCCGAGGAGCTGCCGCTTGAGGAGGTCGACGAGGCGCCGGACGATCTATTCAGCCAGATCATCTGGAAGGCAGTCAAGGGTGCCGACTCGGAGATGCCGCCGCCTGTGCGCCGCGCGCGTCTGGTCCCTCTCGCCGGACGTTCCGAATAGCCGACAGCCCCACGTGTGCGCTGGGATCTCTTAGGTAAACCACACACGTAGACGCTGTGGTTGCACTGCTTTCCGACGCGGGTTCGATTCCCGCTGCCTCTGCCAAAAAATCCCCAGCTTGTATTTTGTCATACCAACGAACTCAGGGCCGGGTGAAGTCCGTTGCGTCTATGCGGGACCACTCCCCCCGGCCCCCTCAGACAGAGCTATCAGCTATCAGCTTTCAGTTGTCAGCTAAAACCGGTTTGTGATGTGGCCAGGCGAGATCATTTGCCGATAACAACGCCAATATGTGAGCGACTCTGAGAGTTCTCCCTACAAATGCAACGATGGCGCGGAGACCTCTCCCCCCGGCCCCCTCAGACAGAGCTATCGGCTTTCAGTTGTCAGCTAAAACCGGTTAGCGATATGGCCGGGCGAGATCATTTGCCGATAACAACGCCAATATGTGAGCGACTCTGAAAGTCGCCCCTACAAATGCAACGACGGCGCGGGGACCACTCCCCCCGGCCCCCTCAGACAGAGCTATCGGCTTTCAGTTGTCAGCTAAAACCGGTTGGCGATATGGCCAGGCGAGATCAATTGCCGATAACAACGCCATTGTGTGGGCGACTCTGAGAGTTCCCCCTTCCTCTCAGGACGGGGAGGTAGGGGTGGGCCTCGCAGGTGTTGCCAGTGCTGTTTTTCTTCTTCTGTCATCTGATCTCGCATACTCGAAGGAATTATTCTGATGCATTTCAAAGCAGTTATTGGACAGGTGTGGTATAATGTAATTCCTTTAATTCGCAAAAACTGAGAAAATTTCGCATTGTAATATATCAAAACCCTCTTGCGGTAACGAACTCTCTTCAGTATATTGTGTTGACAGAAGTTCGCAAATTACGTGAAAAATAGATATCAGAATATACCATGAACCCCATCGAATCCACGCTCCCCGCACCACGCCGCCGTCTTGTCGCCGTTCTGAACAAGGCGGGCGACATCGTGCGCATTGATGATGCCGAAACTGCTCTTGATATATCCCGAACGGAAGCCGGGAAGCTCCTTTGGCGTTGGATGAAGCAGGGCTGGCTGCGCCGGGTCGGTCGTGGCGCGTATCTCCCCGTGCCAATCGAAATGCTGGCGAGCGCCCACGTGCTCGACGATCCCTGGATACTGGTGCCCGGTCTGTTTAGCCCAGCCTACGTCGGCGGACGCAGCGCCGCGGAGCACTGGGATCTCACGGAGCAGATTTTCAACGATATCGTTGTCCTGACGGGTCGGCCGGTGCGTCGAAAGTTCCCGCGGCACCACGGCGTGCGGTTCAGTCTCAAGCATATCAGCGAAGACAGAATCTTCGGCACCGGGGCCATCTGGCGCGGTAACAGCAAGATCCTGGTCTCGGACGTTCATCGCACGATAATCGACATGCTGGATGATCCGGCGCTGGGAGGAGGAATCCAACACGTTGCCGACTGCCTGTCGGTCTATCTCACATCCGGAAACCGCGACGATAACATGCTTCTAAGCTATGCTTCGCGCCTCGGCAATGGCGCGGTATTCAAGCGCCTTGGATTTCTTGCAGAACGTCACCCGGATGGCGCCGAGCTGGCCGAGCCTTGCCGGGAACGCATCACCAAAGGTCATGCCAAACTGGATCCGGCCCTTGAGTCGCCGCGCCTGGTTACAAGATGGAAACTCCGGGTTCCCGGCACCTGGGTCAGGGCGGACACCCGTGATTGATCGCCGCGAGATAATCGATATCGCAGGTACGCAATCGTTATTGCCGCAGGTTGTTGAGAAGGACTATGTGCTGGGCTGGATTCTTGCCGGTATCTACCAGCACGAAGCCCTTACGGAAAACTGGATATTCAAGGGCGGCACCTGCCTGAGAAAGTGTTTCTTCGAAACCTACCGTTTCTCGGAAGACCTTGACTTTACGCTGAGGGAGCCGGCGCATCTCGAATCTCATTTTCTCGCAGACGCCGTTGAATGGATCGCAGATTGGGTATACGAACGGACCGGTATTGAGCTTCCCGCGAATCGTTGGGAATTTGACGTATATGAGAATCCGCGAGGGAATCGGTCCTGCCAGGGCAAGATTCCCTATCGTGGGCCGATCGCTCCACGCGGCAGGGTTCTTCCCAACATCAAGCTGGACATGACAGCCGACGAACATCTGGCGCTGGCTCCGATTCGCGTGCCGATCTATCACCCCTATAGTGATGAGCCGGAAGATGGTATTCACGTAACGGCATACGCCTATGAGGAAGTCTTCGCTGAGAAAGTCAGGGCGCTTGCCGAACGTACCCGGCCTCGCGACCTTTACGACGTCGTCAATCTATACCGCAACTCCGACGCGCGTCCCTCACCCGCCGTCCTTCTGGACGTCCTCCGCCAGAAATGCGAATTCAAGGGCATCCCGACCCCCCTATCGCGTGTCGACCTTGAACCCCATCGCCAGGTTCTCGGCGGCGCGTGGGAGCACATGCTCCGGCACCAACTCCCGGCTCTCCCACCGCTCCAGGACTTCTGGGGCGCCCTGCCTGAATTCTTCGCGTGGCTGAAGACCGGCGTTGTCCGTGAGGTCCCGGCGGCCTATCAAATCGCTGCTGGTGAAACCGTGCTGCGCGCGCGGACACTGCGTCTGTCCGTATCAAGGAACGCACACGCGTTCCTTGAAGTCATCCGATTTGCCGCCGCCAACCGCTTGTGCGTCGATCTACTGTACAAGCACGAAACGCGCCGGATCGAACCCTATTCGCTAAGGTCGAATAAGGATGGCAATATCATCCTGCATGCCTACGACACGAGAAAGCGCTGTCACCGCAGCTACCGGGTTGACCGCATTCAGGGCGCCAGAGCAACAGGTGAGACATTTGTTCCACGCTACGCGGTGGAGCTCAGCGCCTCAGGGCCCCTTGGCATTCAGCCCGCCGCAACGACAGGTACACAACACTACGCGCCCCGCCCTCCGGCATGATCGGCTCATCCTTGTATTCCGTTCCGATTGCGTAACGTCTGGATCGATTTGACAACTGAGGCATCTTGTTTCTTTATTTCAGCAGTTTTTCCGGAAAGTGTCACCATGCGAATTATGCGGATCTTGTGCAAGGTCGTAATGATTCAGATCCGTATTTGCGATCGCGATCAAGAATGAAGATCGCGCGAGTGCATCGTATTCTCTATGATGGGAATCGGAAGACAATCGTGAAGCGTAACAGATCAAAATGTGCACAAGTGTTCCTCTTCGTCCTATTCGTCCTATTCTCGTGCTTGATGTTGACCATTGAACAGGCCGGTGCCGACGAGGTATGGGAAAAAGTAGAGAAAATCCTTGCAGACGATCAGGGGCTGATGGTTCTGGACGGGACCGAGAAAGTTTCGCCAAGGTACGAAGCCAAAGACCGTCCAGTCTTCGGAGACTGGCTGGTTCTGCATGCCTTTTCGGAACCGGCATCGTTCAACCCCTACAGGAAGATGGACTACACGTCTCACAGAATCCTGGAGAGCATGTTCGAGTCACTTCTGTATATGGAGAAGATCCCGCCATACAAGTTCAAGGGAAGATTGGCGAGTGCGTATCCGACAGTGTCGCGGGACAAGCTTTCATATACTTTTGACATTCGCGAGGATGTCCACTTTTCGGACGGCAGGCCGTTGACCGCGGCCGATGTATTGTTCACCTTCAAGGTTATCAAAAATCCGGAGGTCCAGCTGTCCGGATTTACGCGGAGCGGGTTCAAGGACCTTAAAGCAATCCGGCAAGACGGGCCGTACAAGATCACGTTTGTTTACGGGGACCCCTATTTCTACAATGCGATCAACATTGGGCGGCAGTGGATCTTGCCGAAGCACTTCTACGATCGCGACGGATTGATGGACAGCGTATCCATCGAGACGCTCATCGATGGATCGTGGAAAGCGGGTCCACAGGCCGACCGGGTGCGCCTTTTCGCGGAGCGGTTCAACCGGGACTTCAGCCGGCGCGTGCTGGGTTCCGGCCCCTATGTGCTGGCCGATGCTGAAAACGATGCGACGACAGGGAAGACGGTCTTGGATCGTGACCCTGACTATTGGGGAAGCGGTAATAAGGGCCTTCCTTATTCAGGGTACGTCGACAAGCTTGTTTTCAAAGTGGTCGTTAATCCGGATGCCGCGTTTATCGAACTGATCAACGGAAACCTGGACGTTCTGAACATGTACCCCCTGCCATTTAAAGAGAAAAGCTGGTCACCTGAATTCACGTCACGCTTTCTGAAGGCGATTCGGTACGCAAGCGGTATCAATTTTATCGCGTGGAACAATACGCATCCGATTTTTCGCGATAAACGGGTCCGCCGGGCCATGACGCATCTGACGCCGCGCAAGAGCATCATTCGAAATCTGATCCATGGACTTGGCGTTACCATCGACGGACCGGTGCATATGTCCCGTCCGGAATACCACGGAGGCCTGGAACCTCTCGGATACAACCACGATCGGGCGTTGGAATTGCTGCAGGCGGCAGGCTGGTTCGATACCGACGGCGACGGCGTTCTGGATCGTGTTGTGGATGGCGTCAAGACCACATTTGAGTTTGAATTCCTGGCGCCGGCGGGTTATCAAATCAGCAAGGATATCGGCCTGGTCCTGCAGAACGAACTGGCGGAAGTGGGAATCGTCTGCCAGGTGCGCGAAATAGATCGTTCCGTTTTCCTGCAGCGGCTGCGAAGGCGTGACTTCACGGCGTTGTACACGGGCGTGGGAAGCCACCCGGCGCTTCCATTGGATCTCTATTCAAGCTGGCATTCGTCGCAGGTCAAAGAAGGCGCGAATTATTCCTGTTTCGAGAATGAAGAGGCGGACCGGATACTGGAACGGTATCGCCGTACATTTGACGCGGAACGGCGGATTTCACTCTACCAGAGGCTCCAGGAAATTCTGCACGATGAACAGCCGTATACGTTTATTTTTGTAGGGCGGTCGGTAACGGCCTACAGCCGGCGGTTTCGAGGGGTGAACTGGTATCCCTCGGGATGGACGGACTTTCTGGAATGGTGGGTCGAGCCGACGGAGAGGCTCTATCCATAGGGCTTTTCTTCGGCATCGGATAGATGCGACAGCCCCGCACATCTGTTTGCCGAGGATTGGTTTTTCGATACTTTCATGAATGTAAGAGCGGCTATTTGACGGGAAGATTTCCTCGGGTGGGTTATGGCCGAACTTGATGCCGGAACGGTTGTCGACGGGTATTACGAGATTCTCGCCGCAGTTGGAAGCGGCGGCTTGGGTACCGTCTACCGTGCAAGGGACGTGAAGGATGATTCCACGGTGGCGCTTAAGATGCTGAATATCGTGGAGGAAGAGACCCAACGGCGGTTCCTGAGAGAGTTCAATATCCTCTCCAGAATCCGGCATCCCAGGATTGTCCGTTCCCACAGGTGGGGATTGTTTTCGGGGAAGCCGTATTTTTCCATGGATTATATCTCCGGACGTCCACTTTCCGATTTGATCGCCTGCGCGGACGACCTCGAGAGAGTGAGAACAGCGTGGCTCCACCCACTTATCCGGCAGATCGGAGAGGGGCTGGCGTATATCCATGAACAGGGTGTGGTACACCGGGACCTGAAACCTTCCAATATTATGATTTCCGAGGTTGAAGGCGAACCCGAGGTTACCGTTCTGGACCTGGGCCTGGCTCGGTTTCGAGAGTCGAGGGACCAACGCGTGACGCCGCCGGGCAGACCGACCGGGACCGTGGAGTACATGTCCCCCGAACAGATCCGCGCACGGCGGACCGATCAGCGATCCGACCTGTATTCGCTGGGTGTCATCCTGTACGAGATTCTCACCGGTAAACCGCCGTTCACGGGCGAAAATCCCGCGTCGGTGATGTTCCAGCATTTGAGAGACCTGCCCCGTCCGCCGCGCCTGATTACGGGCGGAGCGCCCACCCGCATCGAAGAATCCGTTATGAAACTGCTGGAAAAGGAGCCGATTGACCGCTACAGTTCGGTGGAAAGCCTGTTGCATGATCTATCTGACCGGGTAGAAGGAGCGTTCGATGAGGAGCACCGCGACGCTCCTGTCTCGATACCGACTGCCCAGGAGACCGGTGACGCTCCCATTTCGATGCCACACGCTCCCGTTCTGCAGCCCCAATTTCAGGGTCGAGACCGTGAGATGAAGGCTCTCCGGGAGATATTGAGGGAATCCGTGGATGGGGTGGGGCGGATGGTCTTGATAAGCGGAGTGGCCGGTATCGGCAAATCCCAGGTCCTGGAGGAGTTTCAGGCCGATGCATGCGTTCACGGAATGCGCGTACAAACAGGACGTTGTTACGAGAGCGGGGGCCCCGCCTTTGGCCCATTCCTGGAAATGCTGCGGGATATCGCGGAACAGCCGGGTGTTCGGGGTTCAGACCTGGAAGCATCCGTCAGGCGAGTTCTAACGCAAATTGAACGGCCGGCGCCCGCCGATCAGCCGGATCCGTACCCGGCTATGGAGACTTTGTCGGAGCTTCTCGGCGACCTGAGCCGGGAAACGCCAACTCTCGTCTGCGTTGAAGACCTGCAGTGGGCCGACGACGTGACCCTGCGGTTCCTGGACTTTATGAGGAGAGATCCGGATCCAATGGCCTTCGTCTTCGGGCTTGCCTGCCGCAAGGTGGACGAAGACCCGCTCCCCCCGGGAATTGACGACTTGACAAAAGGGCCGGATGTACCCGGCGTTGTACATTTGCAACTCGAGCCCCTCGAAATGGAGGAAACAGGGAATTTGGCAGCGTCCCTGCTTGGCGAGAAGGCGGTGCCGGAGGAGGAAGCTCGAAGGATTTTCCGAGAGACCGGGGGAAATCCTCTATTTGTCGTCGAACTGATCCGCGGTTCGGTTGAAGAAGGCTTAATTTGGAGGGATTCGGCTGGCGGCTGGAGATGGCCGGAATCCAGGGAATGGCCGATGCCTTCGGGCATTATGCAGGCCATTGAGTTGCGCCTCGGACGGCTGCGGTCGGCCCAAAGGCAGGCGCTGGAATATGCCTCGATCTTTCGCGGTGCGTTTTCATTCGCCCTGATTTCGCAGGTCTGGCGCGAAGACGAACTGCAGTTGCTGGAGACCCTGGAGGGGCACGTCCGCCTGGGTCTCCTGAAAGACCTGCAAGACCGCGAGGGACGGTATCGGTTTTCACATGGACTGATCCAACGGGCGGTTTATGAAGGCATAACCGAAAACAGACGTACGTTGCTTCACCAGGAGGCAGGCAGGGCCCTGGAGCCTCGGTTCGAGTCCGGCGGCACGGAGACTCTGAATGAACTGACCTTTCATTTCTCCAGATCGAACGACCTGGAAAAAGCGGTGCGGTACGTGTCGGCATCGGGCCGCCTGGCGTTGCGGATGTGTGACTTCTCTCGCGCCCTGGAGCAGTTCGAAGCGATTATCGAAAAAGGCGCGTTCTCGTCCGATGCGCAGGGCGGCATTTCCCGCGGGTCGGTGGCGCACCTGGATTTTCTCTGCGCCTACGCCGAGGCGCTTTCCGGTTGTGACAGGTATAAAGAGGCGCGACGCGAGTTGGATCAGGTCATGGAGTTGGTGTCTGACGATACACCGGCGCAGAGGGCGTGCGCGTTGAGGATGATGGGAATAAACCACATCCATTTCGGGGATTATCAGGTGGCCGAATCCGTGTTATCGGAGGCCCTGGAAATCTTCCGATTATTGGGCGACGACGAGTATGAACTGAATGTCCTGGGATTATTGTCGAATCTCTACTTTGTGCTGAACGATATGAAAACGGCTGCGAGATATTGTCAATCAGCTGCTGAAAAATGCCGCGAATTGGGAGGGGACGTCAATGAGGCGCGTGCCTTGAATTATCTTGCGTTTGCGGCACAGTTTACGTATCGGAATGAAAGAGCCAAGACGCTCCTCGAGTCGTCATTAGATCTGATGGATAGGGGAGGCGACCGAGTCTATCGCCATAGCAGTCTTCTCCTGTTGGGACGTGTAGAAAGCCGACTGGGGAATTTCGAACGTGCGAAGGAGATTTTCCAGGAACTTCGAGACTTCTGGGCCAGGCGAGGTTCGAAGTCTTCGGAGGCCGGAGCACATCATCGATTGGGCTGGATCGCCCTGGAACAGGGAGACACCGGCAGTGCGGAGACGCATGCTCGATATGCGGAGCGCCTTTTGTCGGATGGAGCGCGACAAGATCAGATGTACAGGGCCTACGGATTGCTGGCCGAGACGCTGGCGGAAACCGCCCGCGTTGAAGAGGCACTTTCCTGGGCCGAACGGGCCTGGCCGGGCGTGGAGTACGGCGGGAATGTCCGCGCCATTGCATGGACTGCGAAGGCAAAATCGCTTGCCGCGGCCGGCCGGCATGACGAAGTCGATTCCCTGTTCGAACATGCATCGGAAGTCCAGGGTTCGCCGGACGGTTTGGAACAGATAAATCTGTTGGTTGTAGCGGGTGCGTACTATCTGGAGCGGCGGCGCCTTGCCGATGCCCGGCGGTACCTGGAAAACGCCCGCGAGGCTGCCGAACGGCTGAATCTGCGCTATTATGCCGGGAAGGCGGCGGCTCTTCTGGAGCGGGTTACTGAGGAAGCTGAAATGGCGTTGCCCGCAAAGGAGATGGTTCCAGCGCTTTCCGAGGAGCACCTTCTGACGCTTTACGAGGCTTCCGAGGACTTGACCTCGGTCCTGGACCTGAACGTGCTTCTGGATCGGATTCTGGACCGCTTGAAAAAGGTGAGCCGGGCCGAACGCGTACTGATTGCTCTCAAAGATGAGGCGGCCGTTCACGTCGAGGTCGCGCGCAAGCACAATTTGGATGACATAGCGACGCAGAAGATCAGCCAGGGTATCATCAAGTGGACGATGGAGCGAAACGAGCCCGTATTGAGCCTTGATGCCCGCGTAGACGAACGTTTCAGGCAACGGGCGAGTGTAGTTGCTTACGGCATCCGCTCGGTGCTCTGCGTTCCTCTACGTCATGCGGAATCAGGCGTTATCGGCGCGCTCTATATGGATCACAGACAGCTCGAGGATCTATTCACCGAGAAAGACAGGGCACTTTTGTCGGCATTTGGGAACCTGGTGTCCATTGCGGTTGTCAACGCCCGGATGTTTTCTCAGGTCAGGGAGCGTGCGCTTTTTTTGCAGAGCGAATTTGAGGGCGGTACCCGTTTGGGAGAATTGGTAGGCCAGAGCCGGGTGATGCAGGATGTGTTCAAACTGGTCGAGGTCGCGGCGGAGAGCGACATGACCGCGCTGATTCAGGGTGAAACCGGAACGGGCAAGGAACTGGCTGCCCGGGCCATCCACGCCCGGAGCAAACGCGAAACCCACTCCTTTCTGTCCGCCAACTGTGCCGCAATGACCCACGAATTGCTTCAGAGCGAACTGTTCGGCCACAAGAAGGGCGCATTTACCGGGGCGTCATCCGACCGAAAGGGTTTGTTCCTTTCCGCTGACGGGGGCACGGTTTTCCTGGACGAGGTTGGCAATGCCTCGCCGCGTTTGCAATCGAGCCTGTTGCGCGTGCTCCAGGACGGCGAGATCCAGCGGGTGGGTGAGGCGGATGCGCGCAACGTGGACGTGCGTGTGATCGCGGCGACGAATCGCGACCTGGAAGCCGACGTGCGCAACGGTTTGTTTCGCGAGGATCTATACTACAGGCTGCGGGTGTTGCAAATCGAAATGCCTCCGCTGCGCCGCCACGTTGAGGACATTCCGTTGTTATGTGAACACATTCTAAAACGGCTGTGTGCGGATCAGAAGAAGGCGGTTCCGGGTTTTACAGTGGCTGCCATGCGGGCGTTGATGGATCACGGGTGGCCCGGCAACGTACGGGAACTCGAGAACGAGATCAGGCGGGCGGTTGCCCTGGTGGAGGAAGGCAAAGAGGTCTCCGCCGATTTGTTCTCGGAGAAGATCGGGCTGCCCCGGCAACTCGGGTCCGGAGAGCGAAGTTATTTCAAGTCCCGCGTTGCGTCACTCGAGAGGCGGATGATCGTAGAAGCGCTCGATCAGTGCGGTGGCAATATCTCCCGCGCAGCACGTCAACTTGGGTTGAGTCGAAACGGGCTTCAAAAGATGATGAGCCGGTACGGCCTGAGGAACGATACGAATTCCGAATAAGGGCGATATGTATACATTGTATACAAATATCCACGCGATTCCGTAGACAATGTATCGTATATTATAACGATTTATTATTTAGATATTTATGTCGGAAAATTTCAACAAGCGAGACATCGATAATATTTGGATGTATACAATGTATACATCCAAATATTGAACGCTCTGTAGTAGCGTGAAAATTAAAGTTATAAGATAATGTTTTTATTTCGCTTGTGCGTAAACGCACGGGCGATTTTTGTTTTGTTGTCTGGTACGAAGATTGCAAAGGGTGGAGACGGCGGAGCGACCACACACCCTGGAAAGAATTCAAAAGGACCCGGCCCCCCGGAGCGGCTGTGGGAAACAGGGCACGCCAATCCGGGAACTCGTTTCAGATTTATTGAACCCGCCCGGCCTGGCCTGTGTCTTTTGTACCGGCAGAGACGAATGCAGGTATCCGGTTTCGAAGCATTGGTAAACCGGAGACGCCATCTGTTCCGATGTAGTCGCAGGGGTTGTTGTTTCGCGCACAGGATATCCAAACGCACGGGCTGTCTTGTAGGATTCATCCGGGAGGGTTCAATATGAATTGGTTCAAGCTCTGCGCGATTATCGTGACCGCAATTTTTTTCTCCTTAGGCGAAAGTTCGGCCAGAGGACTATCTGCACAGGATATCTCACAGGTCGATAGCTCTTATACAACCGGGATGGCCTATCTCGAAACAGGGGAACACGAGAATGCCGAACGCTGTTTTCAAGCGGCGCTGGAGATCAACCCGAAACATGCTCCGTCTTACGCCGGGCTGGGCAATGTCTACCTGAATCGAGGTGATCTGAAGCAGGCTGAGAAAGCCTTCCGAATAGCTTTGCGCAAGGACAAGGATTATGCACCCGCCTTGAACGGATTGGGTTTAGTTTTTCGGAATACGGACAAAATGCTGGATTGGGCAATCAAGTATTTTCGAAGTGCGTCTCAGGCGGACCGCCAGTATGCGGAAGCGTACTATAACCTCGCCCAAACGTATCGTGAGATTGGCGATACGAAGGAATTGGATACGTACAAGAAACTGGCTAAGTTGGACCCCGACCATTTCGATGTCTGGTTCCAGATTGGGAGAATATACAAGAGTAGAGGCGTGGGTCGGGTCCAAAATTCGCAAAAAGCGGAGGCAGCATTTCGGAGGCAACTGAATATTAATCGACACCATTTTGGTGCGCAATTACAACTAGCGCAGTTGTTGAAGGAATCAGGACGGACGGATGAAGCGGTGTTAATGCTCAAAGCCGTTGTCGATACCCCGAATGCCCACCAGCGCCTTGCGTTTCTGGAACTGGCTGAGGTATATCAGCGCACCCGTGACCACGACCGGTTAGAAGCCCTACTAGACGAATATTTAGAGGATCTGCCACCTAACGAGCAGACGGTGTATTATGATTTGAGCCTCGTAGTGATCGGGAACGACCTGACTCATTTCCAGGCGGTGCCCGAGAACGAGCGCAAGGCGCAATCTGAATCTTTCTGGGCGAGCCGCGACCCGGCTCCGGTGACGGTAGCCAATGAACGATGGATTGAGCACTGCCGGCGGGTGGCGTATGCACGCGAGAATTTCGGCAAATACATATTTCCGTGGGATGATCGTGGAGCCGTGTACGTGCGCTACGGCGAGCCAGATCACTCGAGCCGTTCGGATGACATACGTTTCGAAACGGACGCCAGGACTCTGGAAGTAAAGGAAAAGCTCGTCCGAGGGGCGGGCGTGGGGATTGTCGGCTTAGTGAGAAGCAGAGATGTACAGTTGCATGAATATGACTTAAACCTAGGTGAAGGGGATGCCTCGGTTGTGACCTTGGGACCCATTAGTTCAATGCTTAGAGAGCTCAGCGAGACAGGTAAGTATCGCACAACTGATTCCGAAAAGGATGGTAAACGGAAGGGTCCGATTGGTGTTGGCGTGTCGCGTAATGCGGACACGGCGATGAAGTCGGCTACCGTTCTGGGATGGCCTGTCTATCCCGTTACGGGCAAGGTTTGGGAATATTGGATTTATGCAGACGTGGGACCCGGGATCGAAATTACGTTTACACAACCGTTTTTTCCTGGACCATACGGCTATGCGGATATGCCACTGGGTATAGGGGGTGACAGTGACGTCGTGCGGAATTGGCAACAAATGAACCCACACGTCGTCATTGACCGGGTTAAGGCGTCAACGCCGTCGACCTACCGCCCGGACTTTGCATCAGAACCGTTGGAGTTTTTCTTCGCTTCGGCGCAATTCAAGGGACTGGACGGCAGTACTGACATAGAGATTTATTATGGTGTCCCGGTTGCAGAAATGAACTTTCTAGAATCGCGAAGTGGAGATCCTACTGCATATCTCAAGCGTGGTGTCGCACTCGTGGACCGCGAATTTGGGCAGGTATATCGGTCCGTTGAAGAGATGGCATATTCTTCAAAGGGATTTTTAGATACCACGAAAATAGCATTCGTTCCCGAGCTTGATCGGCTTTCCTTGTCGCCGGGTACGTACCAGATGAGAGTGCAGATTCGCGATGAGTCTTCCCATAAGTCACAGGTTTACAGACAACAGGTGACGCTTTCATCGTACGAGGGCGACGATCTACGGTTGAGCGATATTCAAATGGCGGCATCTATTCGCCAAATCAAGGGCAGTAAATTCGACAAGCACGGATTGGAAGTCGTGCCCAATCCCAGCTTGGCCTACCTGCCCGGGCGGCCAGTGTTTATATACTACGAGGTATACAACCTGAAGAAGGACGAATTCGGAAGGTCAAAATACCGGGTATCGTACGAATTGCGATCGCTACAAGAGGGGAATTTGGCAGTGAGGATACTAACCGCACTCGGGAGGTTGGTTGGCGTCCACCGAGAGTCGGAGGTTGTGACGGTGGAATACGCACATGAGGGAGACAAAGTCGACGACTACGTATACTTGGAATTGGATTTGTCGAATACGGAACCAGGGAGGCAGTTAGTCAAAATAACGGTTATGGATGACAATTCCGGCCAGACCTCGGCGTCTACAGCGACGTTCACGATCCAATAGAACTCAGTTCCGGGTATATTTCTGCAACGGAATGAATAACGGTCCAGCTGATTGGTCCTGTTAGTGCTTGGCGCACGTACAGATCCTAACGAATTTGACGGGACAAACACGGCGGCCAAGGGCATTCCAGATCAAGCATCAGTAGTATTCAGATACCCACGACGGGAGCTTGAGGGGTCTTGAAATGCCGATCCAGCGATGTCTTCATATGCGGAGACGCGGCACTCGGTTGACTTCAATGGCTTCTGCCTTCCTATGTGTCGGATTCTTCCTCGCGGCGCCGATTGCCGCCGGCATGAAGCAGGTTGCCGATAGGCTGTATGAGACGGCGTTGGAGCAGGTGGGAAGTGTCACCGTTAAGGAGAGTCTGAAGGGTTTCCGTGAAGTATTGAAGGCGGATCGGGACCATGCACTAGCCCATTACGAAATCGCGAAGCTGTATATGTCGCTCGGTACGCCGATGGATCGCCAAAGCGCACGAAATGCACTGAAAACTGCTTTACGCTTGGACCCGCAAAACATCGCGTATCAAATGAAATTTGCCGAGTTGCTAGGAAAACAAGGATTCTGGTATAATTCGGCGAAGAAATACGAGGAGATCTCAGTTGCTCATCCTGAAAACGCTGAATCAGCGTTCATGGCGGGATACTATGCCCTTAAGGACTTTGAAAAATACATCGACATGCAATATGCGGATACCGTAGAAGGGATGTTTGAAGGAGAACCAAAGACAAGCCACCTGTTTTATTGGAGGCAATTCGGCGAAAAAGATCGCACAAAGGCAATCGTTCACCTCGAACATAGTATCAAGATCGACTCGAAATTTAGGGACGCCTATTACTATTTGGGGTTGATTCATTTTGAAAGCGGAAATCCGGAGCTATTGATTCGGATATCCAATAGACTATTGGCGGAAGTGCCAAACGAAAAGGACGCGCTTCTGTTTATCGGTTTTGGTTACCAAACCCTTGGTGAACAGGAAGCCGCCTTTGGATTTTACGCACAGGCAATTCGCCAGATGGAACCCGAAGAGCGTGCACTGATGGAGTCCGTCGATCTGGTCGCAACAAAGGACGAAAGGCGCATTCTGCGCGCGATGGGTCAGATTCAGTCGATAGAGGCACATCATACCTGGAAGGACAGCCCGGAACTTTCCCGCTTTTGGAAAAAGCGCGATCCGTTGTATCTGACTGAGTTTAACGAGAGAAGACTGGAACACTATGGCCGGGTGGCTTATGCGAATTTGCGCTTTAGCAGACGCTTGAAGGGCATTCCCGGCTGGCAAACGGCTATGGGCAAGGCTTATATCAAGTTCGGAAAATACCTGCGTCGAATATCCGAGAGACCGGATTTGGAAAACCCGCACCTGGAGACGTGGTTCTATGAGGGATTTTCGATATCGTTTCGCAATTGGGACGGGTTTGACGCCTGGCGTTTCGATACGACTCCCTTTCGGATCTCAGGTCAATATGTGTTCAACCGTACGCCATCTTACTATTCCGACCCATATCGGGGCAGCAAATACAGAATTCCATATCAGTTAGTAAGTTTCAGGGACAAAAATCGCCACCGAGTGGAACTCTCTTATGTAGTGCCGAAGTACAATGTATCTGTCTCGAATGTGGACAGCACAGTTGTGCTAGAGAACGGCGTATTCCTTTTCGACGAGCACTGGAGCGAGGTATATCGAAAGCCGTCAGATCTCAAGCTGCGGTGGCCCGTATTGACAAAAAGCAGGTATGCGACTGCTGACAGTTTGTGGGGAAATCACCTGATGTTTCACAAGGTGTTCAGGGTGGCGCCCGGAACCTACCATTTCGTGGGAGAAGTGCGGGACAGGACGCGTGGATCGATAGGGACATTTCGGGAACAGCGCAGGTTGGAAGTAGCAGATTCTTTGCTGTCTATAAGCGATTTGATGCTAGCCAAGCAGATCGAAACGCGAACGCCGTTTCCGGCGGGAAGGAACGATTTAAAGGTCATGGCGAATCCACTGCGGACCTACCATCGGTCGGAGCCCGCATTTATCTATCTCGAGTTGTACAATCTCAAGCGGGACCGGTACGGGCGCGCGGAGTATGAAATCACCTATCGTATAGGCCCTCCTGAAGAGGAGGAGATCGATCCGTACCTTTTCATCGCGCAGCGGTTGTCTGAAGGCGGTATTCAATTGGAAGTAACCCGCGGACAAAAGAGACGAGAGGGGGAAATGGTCCGACGAACACGAATAGATGATAATGAGGCTTCGACGGATATGTTTATAAGAAGCCGAGACTTGAGCCCGGAGCTGTTTGAACAGGAACCAGAAGAGGAAGTGAAGTACCGGGTTCGGTACGTGTTTCCGGAAGAGGATGAACTTGCCAGCCGGATTAAGAGGATGGGTCGGAGCAAAGAGGGCGTGGAAACGACGGTCACGGCCCAGTACGAGGGCAGCCGGGAGGATGACTTCACGTATCTGCAGATTGACCTGAGCCACGTGCCTGCAGGCGTGCACCGCCTATCGGTGCGGGTCAGGGACATGCATAACGATCAGGTTGTTTCACGCCACGCGTTGTTTCGAGTGATTGAATGAGATTATTGGGATAGCGGATGCAATACAAGCACCCAAAGGCCTACAATGAGCATCAGGATGCGCATTTACATCGGAAAAGCCGGACGCATCGACTCTGAGAGGCACTTCGGATTCTATCGTCCCTTTGTTCGCGTTGCATGTTGTGAAATGCCGATCCGGCGAAAGCATGACTGGCAGCGACGCCGCATACGGTCGATTTCAATGGCTTCCGTCTTGTTGTGCCTCGGATTTTGTCTCGCGGCGCCGATTGCCGCCGGAGTGAAGCAGGTTGCCGATAGGCTGTATGAGACGGCGTTGGAGCAGGTGGGAAGTGTCACCGCGAAGGAGAGTCTGGAGGCCTTCCGGCAAGTATTGAGGGAGAATCGGGACTTTGCGCCAGCCCATTATGAAATCGCAAAACTGTATATGTCCCTTGACACCCCCATGGACCGCCAGAGCGCCTGGAAGGCCGTTAAAAATGCCGTTCGTCTAGATCGTGACAATGTGACCTATCGCCTCGCGAAGGGGGATATCTTGTGGGTGCAGGGATCCTGGCACAATGCCGTAAACGAGTACAAGAAGGTTCTGGAGTTCGATCCCAAAAACGCAAAGGCAGCCTACATGATCGGGCACTATGGAATCAAGAACTTCATGAAATATTACGATATGGCAATGACGAGCATGGTGTCGCCAATCGACAGGAGAGAAGGCGCCACGCGTGCCAGACACTCGTTTAGAGGTTTCGGCATTGAGGAACTGAATGAAGCCGTATCGTACTTGAAGACGTGTATCGAGGCAGACCCCCATTTCAAAGATGCGTATTTCCAACTCGGGCTTGCCTGCCTTGAGACGAATAGGCCCATAGAACTGATTCGAGTGGCCAACCTGCTTTTGGAGCGCGCCCGTGATGACAAGGATGCGCTGCTCTTCTGCGGGCTCGGATATCAGGCATTGGGCGAAGAAGCATTGGCGCATGAATTCTATACCAGGGCGCTTCGAAGAATGGCGCCGGATGAGCGGGCAATGATGGAATCGGTAGAGAGCATTATGCCGGACGAGGACCGTGCGAAGCTGGATGACTTTCCTCCTGGGCAGGAGGCCGTCGGAGGTGCGCCTCAACCCTGGGTAGATACTGTGGAGCGAGTTCGATTCTGGCGGCGGCAGGATCCACTGTTTCTGACTGAATTCAATGAACGCCGCATGGAGCATTACGGCCGTGTAGCTTACGCAAATCTGCGGTTCAGCCGACCCTCAATGGGCATTGAGGGATGGCGGACGGATATGGGCAGAGCGTACATACGACTGGGACGATATCTTAGCCGAAAAGTGCGGCGACCGGAGATCAGTTCTGGCCCGATAGACTACACCTATACCTTCCGGCAGACGCCACCGATGCGCTGGCAGTTCTCCATACAGAAGGAGACGTGGTTTTACGAGGGTTTTCGGGTTGATTTTCAGATATCGGATGGATTCCACGGCTTCTCTCCATCTCGTTTACCGGATCAGCCGCGGTATGTCGATCCTTATGGTCGGAAGAAATACAACGTTCCTCACCAGGTCGCAAGCTTCAAGGATGGGGACAGCCTCCGCGTGGAACTGGCGTATGCGCTGCCGAAATACAATGTGACCGTATCGGATTCGGGCAGGAGCATTGCACTGGAGAACGGCGTATTCCTGTTCAACGAGCACTGGGACGAGGTGTATCGCAAGCGGTCGGATCTCAAACTGAGGTGGCCCGAGATAACTACCAGCGGAATTCCCGTTTCGGACAGCTTACGCAAAAATCACCTGGTGTTTCAGTTGGCATTCGAGGTTCCGGCCGGCACCTACCATCTCGTTGGCGAGGTGCGGGACCGGAAGCAGGGATCGATCGGGACGTTTCGGGAACAACGCAGGTTCGAGACGGGGGATTCTTCGCTGTGGATGAGCGATCTGTTGCTGGCGGCGCGGATTGAAACCCGTACCCCGTTTCCGGAAGGTCGTTCGGATCTGGACATTGTGGCGAATCCGCTGAGGACCTACCATCGGTCCGAACCTGCGTTCATCTACCTGGAGGTTTACAACCTGGAGCGGGACGAATTCGGCCGATCGGAGTACGAGATCGCGTATCGGATAGGCCGGCCGGAGCAGAAGAAGATCGATCCGTACCTGTTCGTGGCGCAACGGTTGCCGGAAGGGGGTAAGCAATTGGAGGTGACGCGCGTTTCCAAGACGCGTGAGACGGGCATACGCCGGCCATTGCGAGCGGCGGACGAAGAAGAACAGCCTCATCAGGGTTTGCCGGTCGGGCCACAAGAGGTGGTTCCGGACTTTTTTGACGCACAGAGGAAGGATGAGTTGACGTACCGGGCAAGATTCGTGTTTCCGGAAGAGGATGAACTTGCCAGCCGGATCAAGAAGATGGGTCGAAGCAAAGACGGTGTAGAGACGACGATCACGGCGCGGTATGAGGGGGACCGCGAGGACGATTTCACGTATCTGCAGATTGACCTGAGCCACGTGCCTGCAGGCGTGCACCGCCTATCGGTGCGGGTCAGGGACGTGCATAACGATCAGGTTGTTTCACGCCACGCTTTGTTCCGCGTGATCGAGTGAACAGGCTTATGGGATTGTGGCATGGCCAACGACGTTCCTTATTGCCCCCGATGGGAAAATCATCGGGAAAAACCTGCGAGTCGTAGGGCTGGCCGATCTCGTGAAGGAAAAAATATCCGCGTATGAATCTCAATAGCGCGGGAACAAACGTGTTCCGATTACCGTCCCGCGGAGATTCGGACCTGGAGAAGATCGCGCATTACCCCTATTTGGACATTCGCTCTTTCCAATCCATTTGACGGAGCCCTGGGAACGATGAGACGATATACAATTGTCGTGTTGCTTGCCCTTGGCGCGATGCTGACGGCGAGGCAGCTTCTGACAGCCCAGGCCGCCCGCAACGCGGATTTCGACGCCAATGGGATCGTGGATTTTGGGGACTTCATTCTGTTCGCGCAGGCTTTCGGGTCGAATCAATCAAGTTTCGACCTCGACGGCAACGGAAGCGTGGACTTTCCCGATTTTGTCCTCTTTGCGAAGCGGTTTGGCGAGGGTATGCCGGAAGAGGATATCACTATAACGCTTCCGAGGGGGATAAAGCTGGAAATGGTGTGGATACAGCCGGGCAGGTTTCTGATGGGTTCGCCTCTTACAGAACCAGAACGAGATGACGACGAGGGTCCCCAACATGAAGTCACGATCACGAAGGGGTTCTATCTGGGCAAATACGAAGTCACGCAGGCACAGTGGGAGAGCGTGATGAATACGCGCCCGTGGGCGAGGTCCGGGGCATCCGGAGATCCGAAAAAGGGAGACTTCCCTGCTTTTTTTGTGCGCTGGGAGGACGTTGAGACGTTTGTTCGCAGATTGAACGAAACGGAGGGAAAGGATATTTTCCGATTGCCCACCGAGGCGGAGTGGGAATACGCGTGCAGGGCCGGGACAACGAGTCCATGGTCGATCGGCGACGACTTGACCCGAGTCAGTGATTACGCACGCTATTATGAAAACTCACGAACTGCGACTGTACAGGAGGATGGGCGCGTCGTCTACGGAAGTCCGGAGGCGCAGGAAGCAGGGGGCGTGTTTCCGAACCCATGGGGCCTTTACGATATGCACGGGAACGTACGGGAGTTGGTGCAGGATTTCTACGGGCCGTATCCGGCAACGCCGCAGACAGATCCCACGGGGCCAGAAGCACCCGTCGAAGGAGGGCGACCTGAAAACAACCACGTCATACGAGGCGGCTCTCACAACGACAGACCACCGGCGTTGCGGTCGGCGGCACGTCTTCGCGGGGGAGCAAGCATTCGTACCGGCTTTCGTGTGGTGAAAGAAAACAGATGAACGCTGATAAATATAAAGACGTGATTTCTGAGTGGCTGTTCAGGGTCTTGCAAAAGTTGAAAAGTCAAGGGTAGAGCGTGGAGGTTGCAGGCTGCCTGCCAACTGATGAGGCGACTCCCGTCAAGGGGAGACTGAATGCACCGTCGATCGGGTTCTCGCCCATCCGTGAATGTCACCGCCTGAAGATGAAGCGCATGTGCTGCCCGGCAGGTAGGGGCCCGTGACAGACGCTCGATCATCATCCGACGCGAGCAGGAGATGCTTCGTCAGCCTGACGCCTGCCTGTGCAGGGCACGGCAGACAGGGCTTCTTCAGAGTCTGGGCGCACGTGTGACGGACGCATTTCGCGGATGATTCCACGGCGCGTTTTAAGGTCTTGCGGTTTCGGTTTCGGCTTTTTGGATGATCACACGTGAATCCGTTACGATTCGTTGGAGGCTTGCAGATAATGAGACGATATACAATTGTCATGTTGCTTGCCATTGGCGCGATGCTGACTGCGTGGCAGCCACTGTTCGCCCAGTCCGCCCGCAACGGGGATTTCGACGCCAACGGAATCGTGGATTTCGGGGACTTCATCCTGTTCGCGCAGGCTTTCGGGTCGAATCAACCCCTTTTCGACCTTGACGGCAATGGAAGCGTGGGTTTTTCGGATTTCATCCTGTTTGCAAAGCGGTTCGGCGAGGGTGCACCGGAAGCGGAGATTACGGTGACGCTGCCCGGCGGCGCAAAGCTGGAGATGGTCTGGATCCAGCCGGGACGCTTCCTGATGGGGTCGCCCGATTCTGAGCCCGACCGGGACGACCACGAGGGTCCCCGGCATGAAGTCACGATTACAACGGGATTCTACATGGGCAAGCACGAAGTCACGCAGGCGCAGTGGGAGAGCGTGATGGATACGCGTCCCTGGCTTATGGGAGTGGTTTCTCAGGTTCCCGGTAGAGGGAACTTTCCGTCCAACAGAATGCGCTGGCACGAAGTCGAGACATTCATACGTGAATTGAACGAGGCCGAAGGATCGGATATTTTCCGGTTGCCCACCGAGGCGGAGTGGGAATATGCATGCAGGGCCGGCACGACGACCCCCTGGTCGTTCGGAGAGAATTCGACCCGAATCGACGATTTCGCGCGTTATTATGAGAACTCACGAAAGACGATCGTTAGGGATGACGGTAGCATAGCCTACGGAAGTCCGGAGGTGCAGGAAACGGGGGGCACTTTTCCGAACCCGTGGGGCCTATATGATATGCACGGGAATGTACGGGAACTCGTGCAGGATTACTACGGTCCGTATTCGGAAGAGCCGCAGGTCGATCCCAAAGGGCCCGACGCTCCCACCGGAGGACGCGCTCCGGATGGCGGTCACGCTCTGAGAGGAGGATCGAGTTTCGACCGCCCCGCATGGATTCGGTCGGCTGCCCGCTCGTTCGGGTGGATGCCGGACGCTTTCACCGGGTTTCGTGTGGTGATGGAACATAGATAAATCCTGAAAAACAACGAGACAAGATTTCTGAGTGGCCGTTCAGGGCTTACAGCAAAACTTCTACGCAAGATACGTACATGTTTATTCATACTGCTTGCATAGGGTTTCGCGTTAAAGATAAAAAGCCAAGTGTAGGGCATGCGATTACGGCCTGCATGTCCGAGGGACGCAGGCCGGCGCAGGCAGGGCTGAGCATAGCAGAGCCGCGCCAGGTTATCAGAACCACAAATCGCTTTGTCGGTTTCGGAATTTGCGACGACCTCTCGAGAATTCTCATTTTTTCTCACTTTGATTCGTTGACTTGCTGGAGATACGTGAACAATGAAACGGTATGCCATTAACCTGCTGCTTGTCTTCGCAGCGCTGCTGACTGCGTGGCAGCCACTGATCGCCCAGTCTGCCCGCGATGCGGATTTCGACGCCAATGGTATTGTGGACTTTGGGGACTTCATCCTGTTCGCTCAGGCATTCGGGTCGAATCAGCCCAGTTTCGACCTCGATGGCAGTGGAAGCGTGGATTTTTCGGATTTCATCCTTTTTGCGCAGCGGTTTGGGGAGGGTGTGCCGGAAGAGGATATTTCGGTGACGCTTCCGGGAGGCGCAAAGCTGGAGATGGTCTGGATCCAACCGGGCAGGTTCCTGATGGGATCGCCCAATTCGGAGCCTGGTCGGAATGAGGACGAGGGTCCCCAGCATGAAGTCACCATCACAAAGGGATTCTACCTGGGCAAGTACGAAGTCACGCAGTCGCAGTGGGAAAGCATAATGAATACCCGACCGTGGGCGAGATTTGGGGCATCTGGAGATCCAGAAAAAGCCAACTACCCGGCCTTCTATATGGAATGGCGGGCCGTCGAGACATTTTTCCGCAGGTTGAATGAAGCCGAAGGGAAGGATGTCTACCAATTGCCCACGGAGGCCGAGTGGGAATATGCGTGCAGGGCCGGGACCTCAACGCCCTGGTCATTCGGAAAAGATTCGACCCAGGTCGGCAGTTACGCGCGCAATTACGAGAACTCGCGTAGCGCCACTGTTCTGGAGAACGGGTTAATTGCGTACGGTAACCCGGAGCCGCAGGAAACAGGGGGCGTTTTTCCAAATGCGTGGGGGCTGTACGATATGCACGGGAATGTCTGGGAATGGGTGCGGGATGTTTACGGTCCGTACACAGGAGAACCGCAGACTGATCCCACAGGACCTGATCGACCTGCGTCCGCTGAATTGGCCGGTTACGCGTATCCGGAGGATCTTTTTGTCGTCAAAGGGGGGTCGTATTCCGATACCGGCCTGGAAGTGCGGTCGGCTGTTCGGAGGAGTGGCTTGCGAAGTCGCACGGGATTTCGTGTGTTAATGGAACGCAGGTAAATCTCACGCAGCGGGATCAGCCGATATTCAATAGCAGTTTATTCAAGGTTCAGTGTCCTGGAGGGTTGTGATTCAGGACCTCTTGTTCACACGCTGTACCTGGAATTCGTCAAATGGCCAATTCAAGGACCAGAATCAATCCGAAGACTATCCGGATGTCGCCCGGTCGCAGCCTCGGGTTCAAGACAGCGTTGCTTGCCGCGACGCTTCTCTGCCCCCGGCCCTGCTGGTCGATGGAAATCCGCCCGGTGACATCTCCGAACGGGAGGATGCTCGCGTATGCCGTCGAACGCGGCGAACGGAGGGCGCTGATGACGGAAATATGGCTGGCGCGCGCCGTCGGCGCCAGTCCGGAACGGCTCAGGACCTATCCGGGCGCTGCGGGCCCCCTCGATTTCCTCCCTGATGGCAGCGCTCTTATCTATCTCGAACGGAGTCTCAGGTATCCCGCCTTCGGATCGTACCTCGCGGGTGGCCGCACCCTGCCGATTGTGAAGAACCGGATCTGGGTATTAGAGGTCGACAGAATGGACGAGAGCCGATGGCCGCTTCCGCCCGAACTGAATCCACTGGACGTTGCCGTTTCTCCGGACGGCAACTTGCTCGCGGTACGTGGTGAGTCGGACGGCGTGGTGGACGGGGGTAAGCCGGGGCTCTGGTCGGTCGACCGTAACGGACAGGCAACGCAACTATTGAGCGGCAGGACATCCGGCGAACTGCGCTGGTCCGACGACGGTGGTAAAATCTATTTCGTCGAGAGCGATACGACGTCGAAAGCGATAAAGTTCGTTCACGTGGAAACCGGCCAGGTGGGCACGGAAACCGTCCCCGACGACGCCAACATTCGCGCCGTCCCCGAGACCCCCCCCGCCGATTTCAAATCCACTCCGTCCGCACGTGAACAGATTTCCCTGCAAAGGGCTCTGGGCGAGCTTCAGAGAGGATTGAGCCGGTTGAGCCGGATGAACTCGGCCGTGCACCGGGCGGACCGCCACAGGGAAAAGGACGCGCGCAGGGCCGTTGAGCGGATGTTCGCGGGGCTCCACAAACATCACAAGGACCTCAGGATCTCGAAAGCGAGTTGCCTCGCCTACGTGGCGACGCTGCGCGAACAGCAACTCAGAACCACGTCCGCCGCACGGGAACATGCCTGCCTGGAACACATGTTTGTCCTGAATGACATGACGCTCCGCTACGCCGAAAAGCACGGCGCCGTTCCAGGTGACCACGGAATTTTGTATGATTGGGCGAAACAGAATATCGATATGCAGGCGTCCAGCGAAGCAGAACTCAGGCGAGACAGGGAAGTCCTCGACATTCTCTTTCGATGTCCGGCGATTTCCGAATCGAAACCGCTGGTCAAAAATCTCTACAGACCGAACGCCGCGCCCGGCATGCCGGTTCTGGCCTGTTTCTGGCACCCGGACCGGTATCTCCACCTGACGGAAACAGCGGACGGCCACCGGCTTGAGGCGATGGACATGCGTTCGGATACGGTCGACTCCCTCTTCGCCGTTGTGTTACAGCACGCGAAGGAGAACCGGCTCCGGGAGGCGGCGGCCCTGTTCCAACTCGTCGCCGTCCAGCGACCGAAGGATGCGCCCCTCCACATTGATCTCGGGCACGCCTACTACCAGGCAGAAGACTACAAGCGTGCGATGTGGGCCTTCAAGAAATCCATCTCTCTATGGGGCGGCGCGAGGGCGTACCACGGCGTGGGCCTGGTGTATGCAGAGCTACCAAAGGAACGCAACCTGGCCATCCACTATTTCCAGGAGGCGCTTGCCCGGGATCACGGGTTTGTGGACGCCCGATATCAGATCGCCAGGATGCGCTATCTGATGAGAGAGTACGACGTGGGCCGCGCCGTCGACCGGGTGTTGGAACTCGACCCGAAATACGCGGATGCCTACCTCCTGATGGGCGACTGGTACGCCAACTTCTGGAAGGACTACGAACAGGCCATTGTCTGGTACACCCGTTACATGGCGCTGCGACCCGGCGATTCCAGCCTGCGCAGCCGGCTGGGTATCGCCTACCTGATGATCGAAGACTACGAGAAGATCATGGCAAAGTTGCTGGGTTTCGTCGAGCGGAACCCCGATGCAATCGAACTGATGCCGATTGTCGCCCAGGCGTCCATGAAGCAGGGTAAGCCGGACATGGCGATGGAGTTTTTCCAGGACTATATCTCGAAAATTACGGCCGGCGATCGGGTCTTGTATGAAGACATCCGCCTTGTTTCGTCATCCGAGGAATATGATGAATTCAACGAAACCCCCGCGGCCGAACGCCGGGCATTCCTGAAACGATTCTGGAACGACCGGGATCCGGACCTGTCCACGCCGGTAAACGAGCGCGAGCTGGAACACTATCGGCGTGTGTGGCACGCGTTGACGGAATTCTCGAAAAACAAGCAGCCGTGGGACGTCAGGGGCGAGGTGTACATCCGGTTCGGGGAACCGGATCACCGTTCCAGATCCGATCAACCCAACTTTCGACAGAGCCTGGCCGTGCAGCGGGTCAAGGAACGCCTTGCCGCGGGCATCTATGGGGCCGACGGAATGGCGGCAACGTTTATGGGACCCGTCTTTCCCATACGCGGCCTGGGAAAACTGGATGGGTCATTTTTCCAACTGAGAGATGTCGAAATGGAAAGCGCATCGTCTTTGGATACCGAGGGCGAGGGTGGTAGCGGCAATGAGAGCGGTGGACCAGGTCCGGCGGCCGGATCAGGTGGAGCGGGGCAACTACAACCACCATCCGAAGATACCTTGCGGATGGGCATCCTGCCTGTGGACAAGCGCCTGGGATTCGGCGACTATCACCCGGTTACGTCGGGAGAAGACATGGGCACGATCCCATGGGAAAATTGGATTTACACCGTTGCGGGCGGCGGCATTGAAATCACCTTTACGGACGAATTCGGCTCCGGAACGTATGAATACGCCCCCATGCCGCCCAACCAGGGCGACATTTCGATCGGCCAGACCGCCAGATTAAGCACGCACTCTCCACGATCCATTTACGCGCGGGCTGCCAGAGCCACACCCGATTACTATGCGCCCGAAGATGAGAAGCCCCCTCTCGATTTCCACTATTCGCTGGCTGACTTCCGGGGCGAGGATGGCAACAGCCTTCTCGAAGTCTACTACGGCGTCCCCATTCTTCCCGCCCACTACATGGGGGACGAGGATGTCACGCGGCAGGTACTGACGCACCATGCGTCGCTCATTTCATCCTCGCTGGACACGGTCTACCGGCAAACGGATGGGTTGACGTACGAGGCTGCCGGCAACCAGGCCGGCGAGGGCATACTGGTTCCTGGCGTACTGAAGCTGACCCTGCCGCCGGGCGCCTACCGCCTGGAAGTGAAGTCGCAGGACCGCCTCAGAGGACGCATGGGCGCCTATCGACAGCACGTCGTCGTGGAGCCGTATGGAAAAAGTCGACTGCAGATCAGCGATCTGGAACTGGCCTGGCAGGTTGCCGCGGAAAATGTAGACAACCGGTTCAGAAAGGGAGACCTGAACGTTGTCCCGATGCCCTCAAGAACTTTCAAAAGGGGACAGAGCGTATTCGTCTACTACGAAATCTATAACCTGGCGAAGGACGAGTTCGGACGGACGAACTACAACGTCTCCTATACGATTACATCCAGAGACACACCGGAACAGGTGAGCAATATTTCACGCCTGTTCCGGTGGCGAACCGGCAAGAGGGAAGAATTGGCTGTCACGTACGAACAGCAGGGCGAGTCCGGTGACGAAGTCGAATACGTGGAACTGGCGCTGGGTGAACAGACGCCAGGTCGATACTCTCTGAAGGTATCGATCACCGATAAAAACAGCCACGTGTCGGCGGAGAAAGACGCGGTCTTCGTCATCGCGCGATAGGATTGGTGGATACAACCTGCCATGTATTCGGCGGTGCGGGAGGAAGGGCACACTATGTCCAGGCAAACCGTATTTGCGCTCGTTATGCTTTCGAGTCTTCCTTGCTGCGGTGGAAGTGTGCCAACACTTTCAGATTCTACAGACGACCTGACGGGTTTTGAAATCGCCGGACAAATGAAGGAAGCCCGCTACGGGCATTTTTCGGCACTGTTGCAGGACGGAAGGGTTCTTATCGGGGGAGGCGCCGCGAAGGGCGGATCAGGTGAATCTGCGACGTATCATAAGCGTGCTGAAATTTTCGATCCCGATACCGGAACTTCAACCCCCACGGGCAGCATCTCGAACCCGCGAATGGGAGACACAGGAATACTGCTGCCTGACGGCAGGGTCGTATTTGCAAGCCCTCTTCAGCATACCCGTGCAAGGACTTTCCCCGTGGAAATATTCGATCCACGAACCGGCAAATTTACGCCAATTCACTTCAATCCCGCATTCGAAAAAATCTCCAAGTCTATGTTACTTTCAAATGGAAAGATTCTTGCATTCGGTCGATCCGGTGTAATCTCGACAATAGATCCTGAAACGGGCGAGTTTGAATTCAAGAACAGGCTGGCGGTCCCTCGCAGTGCCTATTCGTCGACGCCATTGCGGGATGGTCGCGTCTTGATCACGGGAGGTGTCTATCTTGAAGCCAGCGTGGTCAAGATTTCTCAGATCTACGATCCGTCGTCCAACGATTTTACTGAGACCGGGGGGCTGATGCACGAACGGTTCCGACATCTGGCGCTGTTGCTTCAGGACGGTAGCGTGTTGATTGCAGGTGGCCGGAAGGGCAATCCGGCTTCTTCGGAGCCTGTTACTGGCGCCGAGCGATTCGATCCGACGACCAAGGCATTTTCAGAGGCAGGGAGCCCAGGCAGTGAACAAGCCTGGTCCGGACGTGTGTTACAAACAGGGAAGGTGTTCTTAATCCTCCGCAACGGCGACGTGGTGCTCTACGAACCGGAAAACGGGACATTTCATCCCACAGGCGACAGCATAGGGCGAGACTACAAGCTGTACACTCTGACGCTTCTTCGTGACGGCCGGGTGCTGGTTATTGGAGGAGAAAAGAACGGCGCGGCGACGGACCAGATCCTGGCATACAGACCTTAAGCCGTCGTCGCGGCGGAATGCATCCTATACGATCACATTCAGAGACACACACGGCAGGGCGGGTAACATCTTTCGGGTGCCCAGGCGAAGGAAGGCAAACGCGAAGAACTCTCCGTCACACGTGCGCCCGCACTCTGAGGAAGCCGTCCGGCTGACGAAGCATCTCCTGATCGCGTGGGATGATGCCCGTGCGTCTGTCACGATCCTCGGCCTGCCAGGCAGCACATCCGTCCCCTGGACGGTGATTGACAATGATTAACGCGATTGACTGTGATTAAACCGCATGAAGAGACTGTAAGTGATGTGATTTTGGGATTGACCTGGAGGGATTGATGGCGATAAGTAGAGATTAGATATCCATCGCTCGGCTGAATCCACGGATAAGCGCCTGTACCCTGAGCCGCTCCCTGAGCTTGAGGTCCCTGAGCTCGTCGAAGGGTCGAAGGGTCGGCGAAGGGTAGCCGAAACACGGACGCTTCGACAAGCTTGCTTCGACGGGCTCAGCACAGGCAATGACCACGTTTCGGTAGGCGCTTTTCGACTGCGCTCAGAATGACAGGGCGGTCGATCATCAGGCCGGTGAGATCTCTTCGACGATCCCCGTCGCGGCAGGCAGGCCGCAAGTAAGACTCTAATCTCCTGTGCTCGGCATTCTCAATGTGTACGTTCTGTTGAGCCACTCTATCTGAAGGTCGTTGTCAGCCCGGACTATCCCAGGCTGCTTCTGGATCGTTCCTACCGGTCATCCGCCGTTTTTTACTCGTCCTTCGAAGTCTGCCTCGTCTCCTGCCTGACGTTGCAAGGCAATTTCGGCACTCCAGCCGCCTTTCGCAGGCAATCGTATCCTCCCACCCATACGCGTTTCCATCAAACTAAATTCCGAAATAGATTCAAACTCACATCGGTAGGTCATTTTGTACCGAAAACGGCAAAAAGACCTGCTGCTCTGGTATATCCTCAGTCGCATTTCAGATTTATTGAACCCGCCCGGCCCGGCCCGTGTCTTTTGTACCGGCAGAGGCGAATGTTGGTATCCGGTTTCGGAGCATTGGTAAATCGGAGACGCCCTCTGTTCCGAAACAGGTGCAGTTGGTGTCGTTTCGCGCACAGGATATCCAAACGCATGTGCTGTTTTTGTGCGATTCAGCCGGGAGGGTTCAATATGAATTGGTTCAAGCTCTGCACGATTATCGTGACCGCGATTTTTTTCTCTTTAGGCGAAAGTTCGGCCAGAGGACTTTCTGTACAGGATATCTCACGGGTCGATAGCTCTTATACAACCGGGATGGCCTATCTCGAAACAGGGGAACACGAGAATGCCGAACGGTGGTTTCGGGCGGCGTTAGATATCAACCCGAAACATGCACCCTCTTACGTGGGGTTGGGTCATGTACACCTGAAAGCGGGAAACCTGAAGGAGGCTGAGAAAGCATTTCGTCAGGCTCTACGAAAGCGGAAGAACTACGCGCCTGCCCTGAACGGGTTGGGCCTGGTGTTTCGAAAAACCGAGAAGATGCTGGATTGGGCAATCAAGTATTTTCGAAGTGCGTACCAGGCTGATCGCGGTTACGTGGAAGCGTACTATAATCTCGCGCAGACGTATCGTGAGATTGGCGATACGAAGGAACTGGATACGTACAAGAAACTGGTTAAGGTGGACCCGCATCATTCGGATGCCTGGTTCCAGATTGGAAGGATCTACAAGGGTGGAAAAGCGGGTCGGTATCGAAATGCTCGAAAGGCGGAGGAAGCGTACCGGCGGCAACTCGAGGTGAATCCACAACATTTCGGAGCACGGACGTATCTTGGCCAGGTGTTGAAGGAATCCGGACGGACGGATGAAGCGTTGGCAATGCTCAAAGCCGTTGTGGATACGCCGAATGCCCATCAGCGGCGCGCTTTTCTGGAACTGGCGGAGGTGTATCAGCGTGCCCGCGACCACGATGTGTCGGAAGTACTTCTGGATGCTTTCCTGGAAGGTCTGTCACCCAATGAGCAGGCTGCATACTATGATTTGAGCCTGGTGGCGATTGGAGACGAACTGGCCCGTTTTCAGGAGGCGCCCGATGCGGAGCTTATGGCACTATCTGAAGCCTTCTGGGCGGGTAGAGACCCGGCGCCAGTGACGGCAGCCAACGAACGGTGGATCGAGCATTGCCGCCGGGTGGCGTACGCACGCGAGAATTTCGGCAGATTCGAATTTCCGTGGGATGCGCGCGGGGAGGTCTATGTGCGGTTTGGGGAGCCGGATCACATAAGTCGGTCGGATAACATCCTGTTTGAGACGGAACCGAGGGTCGTCGCCGTGAAAGAGAGGCTGATGAACCAGGCGCGTAATGCGGTCGGATCTCTGTTGCAGGCTCGCGAGGGCTGGGCAACTGCAAAGACAGCCAGCGACGCTATTGGCCCGATGAGTTCTACACTCAGAGAAATTGGGGCAACCGGCCACTACCGAAGTGCTCAGAGCGAGAGCGGCGTTGAACGATCCGAAGGTGCGAGCATGACGACCTCGGTCGACGAGGCTTACGCGCGTTCCGGGGCATTGATGGGCAAAGGTACGATCCGGGGTTGGCCGATCTATCCGGTTCTGGATAAAGTCTGGGAATACTGGATATATTCCGATGTAGGACGAGGGATCGAAGTCACCTTCACCCAGCCATATTTTCCGGGTCCCTACAAATACGCAGACCCGCCGTTGTCTATCGGAGAACCCAACCCCATTATTGCCCAGTTGTGGCAACGAACAAATCCCAGGGTTGTGGTGAACTGGGCAGCCGCCAAAACGCCTTCGGTCTATCGTCCGGATTTCGCCACGGCCCCACTGGAGTTCTTCTATGATTCGGCCAGATTCAAAGGAATGGACGGCGCTGTGATGTTGGAGATTTACTATGGTATTCCTGTTAAAGATCTTTCGTTTAGAACTGGTGAGGACGGCAAGGCTACGGCATTCCTGAAGCGTGGATTTGCGCTTTTCGATGAGGACGGCCGTCGTGTTCACCGATCCGCTGAAGATATGGAGCTTTATTCCGAGGGGCCCCTGGATACGACGCAGGTTGCCTTTGTGCCGGCAATGGATCGGGTGTCGATGGCGCCGGGAAAATATCGAATGGCCTTGCAGATCCTGGATCAAACGTCGGAAAAATCCCAGGTCTACAACCAACAGACACTGATGAATTCGTTTGAAGGTGAGACCTTGATGGTGAGTGATATCCAGCTGGCCGCGTCAATCAGGCCGCAGGGCGGCGGCGAGTTTGGAAAGCGCGATATCCAGGTAATCCCAAATCCGAGTCGGGTGTTTCTGTCGAGTCAGTCGGTGTTCATATATTATGAAATCTACAATTTGAAGCGGGATGAATACGGAACAACCAGGTACAACGTCTCCTATGAAATACGCGGAGTGGAAAAGAGGCCCGTCAGGGTAGATGTACTTGCGGCTTTAGGGAAACTTCTGGGAATGCGTGATGAGGGAGAGGTGATTAGTATCGAGTATGAACATGTCGGTAGTCAGGTGGATGATTATGGATATCTCGAACTGGATATGTCTAACACCGAGCCGGGAAAACAGACATTGGTGGTTCAAGTGACGGATGAGAATAGCGGCCAAAAGGCCGCGTCTACTGCGTCGTTTTCGATCCAATGAAATGCTGTGTCTGGTTTTCTACCTGGTTCGAAGGGGCCGATATATGAATCCAGTAACGATGAAGCTGCCCGTTATCCTGACCGTCATTGTCCTGGCGACCACCAAAGCACCGGTGGGCGCTTTGTCCCAGGAGGACGCTGACAGAGTTGATCTACTGTACCAAAAGGGAACACAACTGGCAGAACGAGATTCACTGGCCGCCGCCGCCGCGCAGTTTCGGTCGGCGCTGAAGATCAATCCAAAGCATGCCCCCTCGTACGTCGAGTTGGGCCATGTCCACCTGAAAGCGGGAAATCTGAAGCAGGCTGAGAAAGCCTTCCGAAAAGCTTTGCGCAAGGACAAGGATTATGCACCCGCCTTGAACGGATTGGGTTTAGTTTTTCGGAATACGGACAAAATGCTGGATTGGGCAATCAAGTATTTTCGAAGTGCCTACCAGGCTGATCGCGGTTACGTGGAAGCCTACTATAATCTCGCGCAAACGTATCGTGAGATTGGCGATACGAAGGAACTGGATACGTACAAGAAACTGGTTAAGGTGGACCCGGATCATTCGGACGCCTGGTTCCAGATTGGTAGGATCTATACGCACGGGGAGGCCGGACGTTACCGGAATGCTCGAAAGGCGGAGGCGGCGTACCGGCGGCAACTCGAAGTGAATCCACAACATTTCGGAGCACGGACGTATCTCGGGCAGATAATGAAAGAATCCGGACGGACGGATGAAGCGTTGGATATGCTCAAAACCGTTGTAGGTACGCCGAATGCGTATCAGCGGCGCGCACTTCTGGAACTGGCGGAGGTGCATCAGACCGCCAGGGATCACGATCTCGCGGACGCGCCTTTGCACGCGTACGTGGAGGGCCTGGAACCTGAGGAACAGGCGGTGTATTATGATTTGAGCCTGGTGGCGACCGCAGAGGAACTGATAGGTTTTCAGGAGGCGACCGAGGAGGAGCGCAAGGCGTTATCTGAGGCGTTCTGGGCGGGGCGGGACCCTGCCCCAGCGACTGTGGCCAACGAACGGTGGATCGAGCACTGTCGCCGTGTGGCGTATGCGCGTGAGCACTTCGGCGGGCACGAGTTCCCCTGGGACGCGCGTGGAGAGGTATATGTGCGCTATGGAAAGCCCGATCACATCAGTGCGTCCGAAGACATACGATTCGAGACGCATCCAGGGGTTCTGGCTGTGAAGGACCGATTGATGAACCAGGCGGGTGAAGCCTTGCCACACCTTCTATTGAGTAGGCGTATGATTAACTTTTATGGCTCTGGGAAAGAAAAGGGCATGGATGACGAGCAGACGTTATCCACGATTTTGGGTTATCCGGTATACCCTGTGCGAGGCGTTTGGGAATACTGGATTTACACGAATGTCGGTCGCGGCGTGGAAGTGACGTTCGTACAGGAATACACGCCAGGCCCTTACAAGTACGCGGAGATGCCGCATGCGGGCGCCGATGTCTGGGTGGATGAGATCACAGGCCGAAATCCCGTTAAGAACCGGGCACTTCCCACCCACGACGAACTCGGGGGTGACAAGCCTCGGACTGATATTCAGTTCAGGTCGAATTTGACCTGGCAACATTTGAACCCCGGTTTGGTGATGCATCGCGTGGCGCGCAAGACCCCGGAGATCTATGTGCAGGATTTCGCCACGGCCCCCCTCGATTTCTACTATGACTCGGCCCGATTCAAGGCAGACGACCGTTCGGTCAATCTGGAGGTCTATTACGGTATTCCCACGCGGGACCTGAACTACGTAAAGGGAGCGGACGGAAGGCTGACAGCATATTTAAAGCGTGGCGTGGCGCTGTACGACGAGGACAACAAGCCGGTGTATCGGTCGAGTGAGGAAATGGAGCCTATACACGTCGGGACCGGTGGATACCACGCAGATCGCATTTGTGCCGGAGATGGACCGTCTCTCTGCGGCGCCCGGTACCTATAGGCTTTCGGTGCAAATTCTGGACACGTCGTCGGATAAGTCCCAGGTTTACAACCGCGAGGTGGTTCTCTCTCCATTTGGTGACGACTCACTGAGGATTAGTGATATCGAAATGGCGGCAATGATCCGTCCCAGCCGGGGCAGCAAATTCACGAAAGGGAAGATCGAGGTGGTGCCTAATCCGAGTCTGTTCTATATGCCTGGGCAGCCGGTGTTCGTTTACTACGAATTGTATAATCTGGTGAAGGATGAATACGGTGCGACAAAGTACCGGGTATCATACGAACTGCATTCGTTGCATAGGGGGAATATAGCGGTCAGGACGTTGAATGCGCTTGGGAGGTTGGTCGGAATCGATAAAAAGGCGGAGGTTGTGACCGTGGAATATGCGCACGAAGGCGACAGATCCGACGAGTACGGATACCTGGAACTGGATATGTCGAATACGGATCCGGGGCACCAGTTGTTGATTGTCAAGGTATCGGATGAGATTGCAGATAGCCGCGCAACGTCGGCGGTATCGTTTGCTATTCGATAGCCTCTTTTATTCAAATACCCAAACTTACATGGATAGACAGGATGGACAGGATAAAAACCAAAAGAAGGACAAATACTCACTTTTCCGGGCCAAAGCGATGAATCCTCACCTCCTTAGACCCGCGCAACATCACACTGACCAATCAGATTGCGCATTTCTTTAGATGCTGTCGTACAAGACTTCGCTAAATTTATCGAATACAACTGGTTATACAACACAACCACCTGTCTTCGTGAACAATTCACCATAGGAATATTTTGGCAGTGGAAGGGAAGATATTTCGGTTGGCTGATCGAGGTATAATACGGCGATACTCCATGTACGGATCGCTGTTGACCGGAACATCGTCGGGGGATTGGGGCAATCCAGTTACTGTGGTCAACAACTTGCGAAGAAGCCGCACAAGGTTGACTTCAATGGCTTCTGCCTTCCTATGTCTCGGATTCTTTCTCGTGGCGCCGATTGCCGCCGGCAAGAAGCACGTTGCCGATAGGATCTATGAGACGGCGATGGAGCGGATTGAAAGTGTTACAGTTGCGGATAGTATAAGGGCCTTCCGGCGAGTATTGAAGGCAGACCGGAACTACGCGCCGGCCCATTACGAAATCGCGAAGCTGTATCTGTCCCTTGACACGCCTATGGATCGAGAAAGCGCAATGAAGGCGGTCAAAGAGGCCATTCTCCTGGATCGAGACAATGTGAGCTATCGACTGATGAAGGCGGATATCTTGTGGGCGCAGGGATCCTGGTACAATGCGGTAAACGAGTACAAGAAAGTGCTGAAGCTCGATCCCAAAAACGCAAAGGCGGCCTACATGATCGGGCACCATGGAATCAAGAACTTCATGAAATATAACGATAAGTTCATGATGAACGGGATATCGGGATTCAGCAGGAGAGAACATACACGAACCAGACACTCGTGGAGCTTTTTTGGCATCGAGGAACTGGATGAAGCCGTCAGGTACCTGAAGGCGTGTATCGAGGCGGACCCTCAGTTCAAGGATGCGTACTTTCAACTGGGGCTCGCCTGCTATGAAGCAAATCGGCCTGACGAATTGATACGGGTGGCAAACCTGCTGATAAAGCGCGTCCCTGAGGACAAGGATGCGCTGCTCTTCTGCGGACTCGGATATCAGGCTTTAGGCGACGAAACATCGGCGCATGGATTCTATACGCGGGCGCTTCAGAGAATGGCGCCGGCTGAGCGGGCAATGATGGAATCGGTAGAGGCAATTATGCCGGACGTGGAGCGTGCGAAGCTGGACGACCTTCCTCGTGAACCGGAGGCTGTCGGAGGCACGGATCAACCCTGGGTAGATAGTGTCGAGCGAGTTCGGTTCTGGCGGCGCAAGGATCCCCTGTTTCTGACGGAATTCAACGAACGCCGCATGGAGCATTACGGCCGGGTCGCTTATGCAAATTTAAGGTTCAGCCGACCCTCGAAGGGCATTGAGGGCTGGAGGACGGATATGGGCAAAGCCTATATCAAACTGGGACGTTATCTCGACCGACGGATGCAACGGCCGACAATATTATCGACCATCCCGATAGACAAGCCCAGCACCTTCGGAAGATCTCTGCCAGGAGGGAGGATACCATGGAATCTGACGATGCAGAAGGAGACATGGTTTTATGAGGGATTTCGGGTTGATTTTCAGATATCGGATGGATTCCACGGCTTCTCTCCAACTCGTTTGCCGGATCGACCGCGGTATGTCGATCCCTATGGTCGGAAGAAATACAGCGTGCCACAACAGGTCGCAAGCTTCAAGGACGGGGACAGTCTCCGCGTGGAACTGGCGTATGCGCTGCCCAAATACAATGTGACCGTATCTGATTCGGACAAGAGCATTGCCCTGGAGAACGGCGTATTCCTGTTCAACGAGCACTGGGACGAGGTGTATCGGAAGACGTCGGATCTCAAACTGAGGTGGCCAGATATAACGCCCAGCGGATATCCTGTTGTGGACAGATTGCGGAATAGTCATCTGGTGTTTCAACTCGCGTTCGGGCTTTCCCCCGGCGCCTACCATCTGGTGGGCGAGGTGCGGGACCGGAAGCAGGGATCAATCGGGACGTTTCGGCAGCACCGTGAATTCGCGGCGATGGATTCTTCGCTGTCGATGAGCGATCTGTTGCTGGCCGCGCGGATTGAAACCCTGACGCCATTTCCGGAGGGTCGGTCGGATCTGGACATTGTGGCGAATCCGCTGAGGACCTACCATCGGTCCGAACCCGCGTTCATCTACCTGGAAGTGTATAACCTGGAGCGGGACGAATTCGGACGCACGGAGTACGAGATCGCGTATCGGATCGGCCGCCCGGAGCAGAAGAAGATCGATCCGCACCTGTTCGTGGCGCAACGGTTGCCCGAAGGGGGTAAGCAATTGGAGGTGACTCGCAAGCAAGGGAGACGGGCCCGGGAAATGGGCCGGCGAGCACGGCTGCCGGCAGATGATGATGAGGATTCGACGGGCGTCCTCAATACCAGCCGAGACGTGAGCCCAGACCTTTTCGAACGTGGACGAGAAGAGGTGGTTACGTACCGGGTGAGGTATGTGTTTCCGAATGAGGATGAACTTGCCAGCCGGATCAAGAAGATGGGCAAGAACAAAGACGGGGTGGAGACGACGATCACGGCGCGGTATGAGGGGGACCGCGAGGATGATTTCACGTATCTGCAGATCGACCTGAGTCACGTGCCTGCCGGCGTGCACCGCCTATCGGTGCGGGTCAGGGACGTGCATAACGATCAGGTTGTTTCACGCCACGCGTTGTTCCGCGTGATCGAGTGAACAGGGAGGCACCAGCGGGAAGCGCCACAAGCGGTTGTTGAAAGAAGATCGATAGATTACACGGTTCGGAATAAGCCGGAGAACATACCATGCCAGCCAAATCTGTGACTATGCTTTTTCTTGCCATAAGCTTCTGGGCCTGCGGCGGAATTCCGCCTACACCCTCGGAACCGCCCGCCGACCTGAACGGTTTTGAATTTGCCGGAACCATGACCACGACCCGCTTTTTTCACACGTCTACGTTGCTGAAAGACGGGCGGGTGCTGATCACGGGCGGATATGAAACGGACCGCCCTGGGCATTCATCCGCGGAGTTCAGCCACGCTACGGCGGAGTTGTTCGATCCGGCAATCGGAAACTCGACAGCCACGGGAAGCATGTCGCAAGGCCGCACACAGGACACGGCAGTCCTGCTGCAGGATGGTCGCGTCCTGGTAAAGGGTACCCAACTCTATCCCCCGGAGATCTACGACCCACAATCCGAAAGGTTCGCAGTCCTGGCGGACGCGCCCGAATTGAGGAGGGGTGTGGCGCTCACGATTCTTTCGACAGGAGACATTTTTACGACCGATGCGCAGGGCAACACGGGCATTATCGATCCCGAAACCTGGAGATTCACGTCCACAGGCAAGATGATCACGCCTCGATCCGCCCATACGGCCACCCTTCTTCGAGATGGCCGCGTTCTCATCGCTGGAGGATTCAATGAAGGCGGCCTGGTCAAAGGATCTGAAATCTACGACCCCTCGTCCAATTCCTTTACCGAAACCGGCGAATTAAACGACAAACGGTGGCAGCACGAGGCAATGCGTCTCCAGAACGGAAGGGTGTTAATCATCGGCGGGCGCAAGGGCGATATCAACACGGAAGACGCACAGTACGTGGCGACGGCCGAAATGTTCGATCCCGCAACAGGCATGTTCTCGCCGACGGGCGACACGGGACTGACATCCATCCATACCGCTTTTCTGTTGTCCAGCGGAAAGGTGTTTCTTCTGTCTGGCCGAGACGTGGCGATTTACGATCCGGCCACAGGCGCCGCCGCACGAACGGGACACAGCATCGGTCAGAATCGACTTGCATATACCATTACGCCACTGAATGACGGCCGGATTATGTTTTTCGGCGGTCTAAAGGACCTGGTATCGACAGATGAAGTCTTGATCTATTCGCCTTAGGATCGTTCGCCCCACGCGGTCGTTCGGAGGAAGCGGCAAGGCTGAGGATGTCTCCGCGCAAAAGTGTTACCGTGGGTTTCCGGCTTAAGGACAACCGAACAGACGGGAGATTCTTCGACTCCGCTCAGAATGACATGCTTTGCAATGACCATTGGCGAAATCTGTCTGCCAGGTATCGGCACAAACTGTCATCCTGAGGAGGCCGCCAGGCCGACGAAGGATCTACTGCGGCATTGGACCATCCCCGCGCGATTTGCGCGTGCGGATACCTGAGAGGCAGCACGTCCGCCCCTGCGTAGAACACAAGCGACGGGAGATTCTTCGGTTGCGCTCAGAATGACATGTTTTGCAATAGCCATAAGCGAAATGTTTCGGTCATACCTGCGCCAATACTGTCATCCTGAGGAGGCCGCCAGGCCGACGAAGGATCTACTGCGGCATCGGTTCACAATAGCGTGATCTGCACGTGACCCGAGCCGGACAGGCGGCACGTCTGCCTCCTGCACAACACAAGCCGCGAGAGATTCCTCGACCGCGCTCAGAATGACAGATTGGCCGAACACGATCCGCAAAGCCATTGCACCGTCGCACAAAATCGCATATCTTGCTCAATCCGAAGGAGGTACGGTGAGACGACGGAATACGAGGGTACACGTCTTCCCGGCCTGGAACAACAATCGGCGTTCAATCGCTATTTGCCGGAAGAGGATTGACGACATGAGACCAGGTGGCGAATTTGCGCGTGTGAAACAACGGGCATTGATTCTGTTTTTGGCCGCGACTATTTCCGCATTCTATCCACTCAAGGATCTCAATGCGGAAGTTCGTCAAACCACGATATCTAATTCCAGCGACGGCCATACCGCGTGGGCTATCGGGTTGGAAACGGGTTCCTCTGCCATTACTGAAATCTGGGTCGAGACCGGGGGAAGCCCGCCTCGCCATCTCGGAACCTTTCCAGGGCGCCCCGGGCGGCTGGCGTGGGTTGCGCGCGGGGAACGACTTCGCTATCGGGATACCCCATTGAGAGTCCCGGTGCATTGTCTTACCATGGTGCCGAAGCGATCCGTACCGCTGGTTCTATCCACTGTCTGGGAAGTCTCGATCCGCGACGGATCCATCACACGATTGTCCGAAACCATCGACGTCGAACCGGGAACGCCGTCGGATACGGCGACCGGAGGCGCGCCGCGCCCGAGTCCGCCGGCCAAGGCGTTGCTGTGGAGCGTCGCGACCGCGTACAACGCATCGGCCCTGGCTTACAACACCGTACACCGCTGGGAATTTCGATCGGCAGTGGACCGCTACCGTAAAGCCGCCCGGGCATGGGCGGCCCTGCCCGTGCGATTCAAAAAGCACGGGCTCTACGAGCAGCCGGTCCTGTCCTACGCAAGGTCCCTGGCCGCAACGGCCAGGAAAGCCGCAGCAACATCCGGCGCCCGCTGGGTCTGCCGGGACCATCTGACCGTTATCGGTGACGTCCTTCACGCCTATGAACGGGCCCATGAAAACCAGCGGCCGTCCGACCTGGATACACTCAAAAACTGGATTGAAACCCATACGCTGACGCCGGCGGACTCGATTGTCATGAAAACGTTGTTTCGCTCAGCGGTGGATCCTGAAAAAGGCCGCCGGTTCAGCTACGCGCACGGATACCGTCCGGAAGCCGAGGGCGGCGAAGCCGTTGTCACCAGCTATTTCCACGACGGTCACCTGGTTGAATCCGTCCGCAGCGGCGCGGGCTACCGTACCGTCGACCGGCGCGTGGGTAAGACGCAGATCGACTCCCTCCTCACCCTCGGTATTGAACTCACCCCGCTCGAGCCGCTCCGGGCAATCTCGACACTGGAAATCCTGGCCGGTGTCGCGCCGGATTACGCCCGCGGGCACAGCAGGCTGGGGTTCGCCTACCTGGAGGTCGGGAGGCTCGTCCGCGCCATTAAAGCCCTGGAACGCGCGATCGAATGCGACCACACACTGGCCGAGGCCTACTACGGCCTGGGTCTCACCTTCCGCAAATGGCCCAGAGGGTCGTACGACGCCATCCGCTACTTCCAGAAAGCCCTCCGGTACGACCGGAACCACGTGGAAGCCCGGTTCAATATTGCCGACATACGGTACAAACTGGATGAACACGACGTACGGCGGGAAATCAAAAAAGTGCTGGCAATAGACCCCCGCTACGCCCCCGCCTATCTGCTGATGGGGAAATGGGTCGAGGAATTCGAGAAAGACTACGAAAAAGCCGCGCTCTACTATGCTCAATATATGGGCTTGCGACCGGGAGATCCGGAAGGGCGGAAGCGGCTGGGATCGATTTACCTCAGAACGAAGGACTACGGCCGTATCCTGGAAGTATTGGAGGATTACGCCGTGCAGAATCCGGATGACGACCAAGTCTTGCCGATCCTCGCACAGGCCTGCATGAAACTGGAGGCTTACGACAGGGCGGCCGCCTTTTTCAGAGACTACCTCGAAGGGGCCGACAATGCCGAGAAGGCGCACTACCTCGATATCCGGCTGGTGGCGCCTCGGGAGACCCTGGCGGCCTTTGAACAGACCCCGCCGGAAGAGAGACTCGCGTTTGTGGAGAAGTTCTGGGCGGACCAGGACCCGGACCTGACCACCGCCGCCAACGAACGCCTTTTGGAGCATTATCGGCGCGTGTCGTACGCCACGCAGAATTTCTCGGAAGGCAGGCAGCCCTGGGACCAGCGGGGCGAAGTCTATATCCGGTTCGGCGAACCCGACCACCGGTCCACCTCGAAAGAGTTGAACTTTCAGCAGTCCCTCGCGGTTCAGCGGGTCAAGGAACGCCTTTCAAGGGCGCTCTACGGGGCCGCCCGCCCGCCGCGCCGCGGTATCGGCCTGCGCGGCGCCAGCGCAACGTTCGTAGGTCCGGTCTACCCCGTGCGCAGCCTGCGCGGCAGGGGAAGAGGTGGGTCCTACAGACCGGTCACCGCGACGTACGACGGCTCGATGGTCCCGTGGGAGACGTGGACTTACGTCGACGTAGGCAGCGGCATCGAGATGACCTTCACGGATGAATTTCACAACGGCACGTTCAACTATGCGCCTGCGCCGCTGGATGCCCGTATTCCCGCCCGCCGGCTGGCTATGTTTACCCGCTACATGCCCGAAAACGTCTACGGCATGGCCGTGGCGGCGCAGCCGAACTACTATGTGCCGCCCAAAAACACGTTGCCAATGGAATTCTATTTCAACTCGGCCGATTTCAGGAGCGAAAGGGATTACGCAACGGCGCTGGAAGTCTACGTGGGGATACCGCGTCACCAGGGACACTATCTGAACGACGACGACCGGACGGAGATAAAGGTCGACAGGACCGTGGCACTGCGGAATCCGACAACCGGAGCGGTCTACCGGAGCGAGGATAAGGTATATTTCGAGGCGAAAGGGGACGTGACCGGGGAACGGAGCGCGTTCGTGCCGGACCTCGCCCGCATGGACGTGCCCCCGGGGCTCTATCGGATGGAAGTTAAAATAAAGGATCATCTATCCGTACAGCAAGGGCGGTATCGGCAGGACGTTGAGATCGAGTCCTATGACCGGAAGAGCCTGCAGGTGAGCGACCTGGAACTGGCATGGCGAATTTCCAGGAGCAGGAACGAGGATAAGTTCAACAAAGGCAAGCTGTGGGTCATACCGATGCCTACGCGCACCTACAGGGTAGGCCAGAATGTATTCGTCTATTACGAAATCTACAACCTGACACAGGACGAATTCGGGCATACGAACTACCAGGTATCCTATACCGTCACGTCAGATGACAAACCCGGCCCACTCGGTATCATCTCCAGCCTGATCCGGTGGAGGAGAGGGAAACAGGAAGAACTGGAAGTTACCTACGAACTGAAGGGCGTGGACACCCAGGAAGTGGAATACGTGGAACTCAAACTGGCGAACCGCCCTGCAGGCAAGTACGCCCTGAACGTAACCGTTATCGATATGAAGAGCGGTGAAATGGCCCAGAAAAAGGGCAGTTTTATCCTCGCGCAGTAGGGTCTTGCCCTGAAGTCTTCCCGATGCCATCCTGGGTGCGGAGATCCGTCAATAAACGGATGACCCCGCGGCAAGAGATGGCGGCGATCCGGCTGGTGTCTGAGGGGAAATCCCGCTAACTGTCTGAACAACCAACAACTCTTTGCCGGACGAGAAGATTTGGAACACAAAATTTACGCCTTTGGCATGGACGGCTTTATCGTCCCGATGATGAAGCGATTCGCCGCGGAAGGAGCCTTGCCTCACTTCGAGCGCCTGCTGCGCGAGGGTGCGGTCAACCAGACCCTGCCCTCTTTCCCGGTGTGGACCCCGACGAACTGGGCCACCCTTTCAACGGGGGCGCACACGGGCACGCACGGGGTGACGCGCTGGAGGGTGGAAGTCGCGCCGGGCCAGCGGATCGACAGTTTCGACGGGCGGGCCAACAATGCCGAGCGCATATGGAATGCGCTGGAGCGGGCGGGCATGCAGAGCGTAGCCGTACACTATCCGGCCGCCCATCCTTCCGGGGTGGAGACGGGCTTTGTCGTGGACGGCTTTGGCCACCCCGGACACCGCAGCACGGATTTTGAAGTGGCTACCTGCCAGGCCTATACCACGGACGCTGCGCTGGAGGAAGCCATCGAGATGGACCACGATGGCACGGCGGTGCGGCAAGCCCAGCGCAGCGTCGAGCCGATTCCGCCGCTGACACCGGCTCAGGATTGGCGGCACTTGCCCGGGAGCATGGCCCCGCCGCTGGAGAGTTGCCTTGAGGTGGTCGCCCGGTTGGGAGGGGATGTCTCCGCGTTCTACTTGCTGGTCGTGGACAGTGCCGGAAGAGGCTACGACCGGGTGCTGGTGTGCCGGGACCGGGACGGGGCCAGTTGCATCGCTGTTGCCGGCGTGGGGGAATGGAGCGAGTGGGCGGTGGAGGACTTTGCCATCGACGGGAACAAACGCCCGGCATCGCTGCGTTTCAAGCTGATGGACCTGGCCGCGGACGGCAGCCGGCTCAAGCTCTACCGCACCCAGGTGACTTATACCGATGGCTTCACTCTGCCCGACGAGTTGGCCGGGGAACTGGTGGACCGCTTTGGTCCGTATCAGGAACACGCTTCCATGTTGCCGTATACCACAGGGATGGCCGATTTTGACACGGCCCTGGAAGAATGCGAGTACCAGGGGACGTGGTTTGCCGAGGTCGCCCGCTACATGCTGCGCGAGCGGGGCTGTTCCTTTTTTATCTGCCATTGGCATCTATACGATTACCTCAACCACATCCACTTCGGGGACGTGGATCCTGTATGCCCGGGGTACGACGCTGAGCGCGCCGAGCAGTACGTGGACTACTTTCGGCGGGCTTATCAGGTGGGGGACCGCATTTTGGGACGGCTGTGGGAGGACGCGGATGAGCATACGTACGTGGGCGTGGTGTCCGACCACGGGTGCTCGCCCGACGTGCGGGTGGCCAATATCCGGCAATTTTTGCACGAGCAGGGCTTTCTGGCGCTCAAAGGCGGCGGGGAAGAGGCCTTGTTGCGAGATCAGGTGCGCGAGGAGGATATCGACTGGGAACGCACCCGGGCCTATCTCAAGGACGACAAGGGGTTCGACATTTTCATCAACGCCGAACCGGGACCGGAATTCGACCGGATTGAGGCCGAGTTGCTGTTGGCCCTGCGCACGTGGGTTGACCGGGAAGTGGGTCGCAATCCAGTGGCCGTAGCCCTGCCTCGGCGGGACGCGTACATCCTCGGACAGTGGGGAGACCAATGCGGCGACGTGGTCTTTGCCTGGGACCACGGGTACGTGAGCGGGTACTACGGACAGTGGCGGGGCATTGCGGGCGGGGGTTGCGTTGGAGCGCCCAATGTGTTCGGGGCGCACCACGGGGGTTTTCTGCCGACCCAAAGTGAGGCCTCATCCAGCTTTGGTTCGTGGTTGCTGGCCGGGCCGGGCGTGAAGCGAGGCTACGAACGGCGGGTGGACAAACTGGGATACATCCACGCCGTCGACGTCGTGCCGACCTTCTGCCGGATCCTGGGGGCCGAGCCGCCTCGCCAGGCGCAGGGAACGGTGGCGCGGGATCTGTTTGAAGGGTACGAAATGGTGCGGGAGCGGACGTCCGTCCGTGGTGTTCGTTCGTAATTCGAGTCATTGACGACTCGGGAGATACTGTGATGCAGTGGATGAAAAACCTGCTCATAGGCGCATTCTGCTTGCTGACATTGCTGAGCATTGTCGTATCCGCGCGCGGGGAGTCGCTCACCGTGAGGTCGGCGAATGACGGGCATCCGGCCTATGTCGTCCGGCGTGGTGAAGGGGCGATTTCGTTGTCTGAGATATGGCTCGTCTCCGCGAAAGACGATAAACCCAGAAAGCTAAGGGCATATCCGGGCGCCCCGGGAACCCTCCATTTTGCGCCTGACGGGGAAGATTTAGTCTATCTCGAACGAAGCCTGCGACGGGAAGCGTGGGGGTCGTATTTCTACGGCGGACATTCCCTGCCGATTACGAACAACAAAATCTGGAAGTTGAGCCTGGACGGCGGCAGCGAGGAACAGTGGCCGCTTCCCGGGGATTTTCAGCCTCTCGAAATGTCACCCTCTCCGGATGGAAAGTCATTGGCGATTGTCGGGTACCGGGGAAGCGCTTTCGCCAAATCAGACCACGGTCTCTGGGTCGCGGGTGAGCGGGGCGGTATCAGGCTTCTTTTTGCCGGCAACGTCAACGGGCCGGTGGACTGGTCTGCTGATGGAAAGGTCGTTTTATACCGTATTGAGGATGGGCAGAGATCGATCCGAATTCACTCGGACACGGGGAAGACCGTCCAAACAGATCTGAAGCAAGACATGGCCACGCACGGGAATCGAGATCGGCAGGCCACGTCGAAAGCCCTTTTCATGGCCGCGCTGCGGAACGCCGACGATGCAGATACAGCCCTGGGCCTGATCGGTACCGGTCTGGACCTGTACATACGCGGCAGGAATGCGCTTCACAGAGGGAACGAAGCGAACGCGGATAAACTGTTTGAACAGGCCAGGCGCGCATTCAATAGACTTTGTGATCAGGCCGCAAAGCATGGACTTTCAAGGAAGAGTTGCGCACGATATATCGAAGTTTGCGAAGACTGGATCGATGCAGACACCAGGATGACCGACAGACACAACTGCCGGGAGCGCTTGACCGGGATGCTCCGTTTGATACAGGAATTCAAGCGCGTCCGGAACGACGGCGAACCCGCGGATCTTCCCGATCTATATCAATGGACGGCAAAGAGAATCATTGAAGATACTCGAGATGGAAACGAACAAAAGGGCAGGATCGCAATCCTGGACGTACTTTTCTCCTGCCCGGCAAACTTGGATTACACGTTCCTCAGCGATTATCTGTACAGGCATGAAGGGTTGTCCGGCGCGCCGGCCCTGGTCTGTTTCTGGCACCGTGGAGAGCAGATATATGGAGTCGCCGGTCGCGACGGCGATCACGCGGAAGTATCAAGCATACGCGCGGCGCAGGTAGACAGCCTGGCATCCAGTGGCCGCCGGGCGATGGAGGCTGATGAATTGGAACGGGCGCGCCTGATCTTCCGGAACGTTGCGCGTCAACGACCGAAGGAGCCCGATGCATATATCCACCTGGGTCACATTCTCCTGAAATTGAAACGGTTCGAGGAATCGAAAGACGCGTTTCATCGAGCGCTGACCCTGGGCAGCAAGGCTTTGGCCCACCATGGCCTGGGCATGCTTTACACGACGTGGCCCATGCAGCGCCATTTCGCGATTCACCATTTCACGGAGGCGTTAGTCAAGGACCGGGACTTTGTGGATGCGCGATTTCAGATGGCCAGAGTGCGTTATGCGATGAAACAGCGGGACGCGGAACTGGAACTGAAAAGGGTCCTGAAAATGGACCCGGGCCACGCGGGCGCCTATCTGCTGATTGCGGACTACTATCTGAATCTTTCGTGGGAATTCGAGAAGGCCGTCGTGTGGTATACGAGGTATCTCGCGCTTCGCCCGGAAGACGCGGAAGCTCAGCGGCGGCTGGGCGTTGCGTACCTGAAAGTGAGAGACTATTCGAAAATTATGGGCCACCTGTTGGACTTTGTCAAAAAGCACCCCGAAGCCATCGAATTGATGCCCATCGTCGCCATTTCCGCCATGGAACAGGACAATCCGGATATGGCGATGGCGTTCTTCGAGGATTACATCTCCAAACTCGCGCCCGATGTACGACGTTTGTACGTAGATATAACGCTGGTCGCTTCCAGCGAGGAACTCAGGACCTATGGAGATGCCATGGGCCCGGATCGCGCGGCCGATCTGAAACGTTTCTGGAATCGGAAGGACCCGGACCTGTCCACGCCCGTTAACGAGCGCCTGCTGGAACACTACAGGAGGGTCTGGCACGCGCTCACGGGGTTCTCGGAGGGCAGACAGCCGTGGGACGTGAGAGGAGACGTCTATATTCGATTCGGGGAACCCGATCACCGGTCCAGGTCGGACGAACCCAACTTCAAACAGAGCCTGAAAGTCCAGCGGGTCAAGGAACGCCTCGCGTACAGCATCTACAAGGGCGACGTCCGCGCGCACACGTTTATGGGGCCCGTGTATCCCGTACGCAGCCTCAAACAACTCGACGGCGCGTGGTACGAACTGAAAGACATCGAAATTGGAAACGCCAACGCAACCGGGCCTGAAACTGGGGAGGCCGCAGGAGACGACCACGAGCATACAGGCGAGAGCTGTACTCAGTGTACGGATACTGCGCCGCCAGCGCGGATGGATACTGCGCGGATAGGGATTTTACCCCTGGACGAAAGCCTCGGATTCGGCGACTATCACCCGGTTACGTCAGGCGAAGATCTGAGTACCGTGCCCTGGGAGACGTGGATCTATGCCGATGCGGCTGGCGGGATCGAAATCACCTTTACGGACGAAATCGGTTCCGGCGCGTACGATTACGCCCCCATACCGCCGAACCAGGGCGACATTTCCATAGGCGAGACAGCCGCCTTAAGCCGGCACGCGCCCCATTCGGTCTACCGGCGAGCGGCGCGGGTTTCGCCGGATTTCTATACGCCGAGACATGAGGCGCCGCCTCTTGATTTCCACTATTCTCTGGCCGACTTCAGGGGCGAGGGCGACCGCAGCCTCCTGGAAATCTACTACGGCGTCCCCATCCTCCCGGCCCACTATCTGCCGGAAGAGGACGTCACGCGGCAGGTTCTGACGCACCATGCGGCGCTCATTTCATCCACGCTGGACACGGTCTATCGGCAAACGGACGAAATGACTTACGAAGCCAGGGGAAACCAGGCCGGAGAAGGCCTGATGGCGCCGGATGTCCTGAAGTTGGACCTGCCGCCCGGCGCCTACCGGCTGGAGGTGAAATCGCACGACCGCCTGAGAGGACGAATGGGCATCTATCAACAGCAGGTCGTCGTGGAGCCCTATGGCGAAGATCGACTGCAGATCAGCGACCTGGAACTGGCCTGGCGGGTTGGCGCGGAAAAGACGGACGGCAAGTTTACCAAGGGAGACCTGAACGTCGTCCCGATGCCTTCGCGAACGTACATAAAGGGCCAGAGCGTGTTCGTCTATTACGAAATCTACAACCTGGGGAAGGACGAATTCGGGCAGACGAACTACAGCGTATCCTATACGATTACGTCAAAAGACACACCCGGGCGGGCGGGGAACATCTCTCGCCTTTTCCGGTGGGGAACCGGCAGACGCGAGGAACTGGCCGTTACGTACGAACAGCAGGGCGCGGCCGTACAGGAGGTCGAATACGTGGAACTCGCGCTGGATGAACAGATTCCGGGTCGATATTCACTAAGGGTTTCCATCAACGACGTAAACAGCGGCGACACGGCCGAAAAAGACGTGACATTCGTTATTGCGCCATAGGGCTGTGGACATCCGCGAGCCCCAATCTTCACCACCCCTACAACGTCCCCTATTCCCTTGCCCTTTTTCTTGCTTCGCCCAAGAAAAAGGGCGAAAAAGAAGGGCGCCGCTCGGCGCGGGGCCGGTTTTTCCGTGAATCACCTCACGGGCACGAATGGGAATTGGGTGGCCTTCGAGCCCCTCGATATGCCCAAAGCAACGTTGCTGGACGGATTAACACGGAAAAACCCCCCACGCCGCCACCGGGCGGGCGTGAGGTAGACCGGAAAGGACTACAGTGCGTTCTGGCGTGATTCCGCTATATGGTACTTGCGTGGTTCTGCTCCCCCTCTTCCGGGGGAGAGGTTCCACCGTTCGCGGGCGTCCATATAATGGCGCTGACGTCAACTGATTCGGTTTTTGATTCAAGCTGACAGCTTACCACTGATAGCTCTGTCTGAGGGGGCCGGGGGGAGAGGTCGCGGACCTACCCCCTAACCCCCTTCCTGAAGGAAGGGGGAACTGTCATCGGTTGAAGACATTTCGATGGATGAAAATATCCACGTGCAATATCTCGACGGGCCATTGCCCGGTTTTCCTCCCCCTTTCCTTTAGGAGAGGGGGCCGGGGGGAGAGGTCCCGCCTTTAGCGGTCGTCCACATAATAGCGCTGACGTCAACTGATTCGGTTTTTGATTCAAGCTGATGGCTAATTGCTGATAGCTCTGTCTGAGGGGGCCGGGGGGAGAGGTTACGACGCCCAGGAAGGATACGAAATGTCCGGTCGAATGGTATCCGCGTTGTTAATCGTCTCGAGCCTTATGGGTTGCGGTGGAAGCGTGCCGACGTCCCCTGAGGTTTCGAGCGATATGACGGGTTTTGAAGTCGCCGGAAAATTGACGGAAAGGCGGTTCTGGCACGCGTCGGTATTGTTGCAGGACGGCAAGGTTCTGATCACGGGCGGCGCCGCAACGGAGAGGCCGGGTTATGCGCCTTCGTCCATGTTTCGTGCCAGCACGGAAATATTCGATCCGGCAACGGGGACCTCGAGCAGAGGGGGCAACATGTCCTCTGCTCGAACCCGCGACGTGGGAATACGGCTACCGGACGGCCGGGTGCTATTTGGAGGCGCTCAGCAGGCCCCGCCGGAATTTTTCGATCCGAATACCGGACGATTCACGCCTGCGCCTTATGACCCCGCATTCGCGAGAATTTCCACGATGACGTTACTGCCCAATGGGAAGATCCTCACCTATTACTCATTGGGCGTCGCCATCTTCGACCCGAACACGGGGAACTTCACCTTACTTCCGGGGACGGTCGTTATTCGAGGAGGCAATACGGCGACCCGGCTGCGGGATGGGCGTGTACTCATCGTTGGCGGCGGCAATGCAGAGGGCATGGTTAAGGAATCCGAAATCTACGATCCATCCTCCAATACCCTTACCCGGACAGGCGACCTGAAATACGAACGGCGAGGACACAGAGCGATTCTACTTCCGGACGGCAGCGTGTTGATCATTGGCGGGAGCACAGGCGAAGGGGAGTCTGAAGCGTCGGTAACGGCCGCCGAGCGATATGACCCCGCGACGGGGACGTTCTCATCAGAAGGTGATCCCGGAATCGAACCGGTTTACGCGGCCACGCTGCTGCCATCGGGCAATGTGTTTATCATCGGACATAGCGGCGAGGTCGTTCTCTACGATCCGGCCACTGGCGCGTTTGGCCCTACCGGAGACAGCATAGGTGAAAACCGCGCCTTATATACGACAACGCTCCTTCGCGACGGCCGTGTGCTGATTGTTGGTGGCCTGAAGGACCTCGAGGCAACGGATCATATCCTCATATACAGCCCGTAGCCGTCGGGGCGGTCGTCGCGAAACTGACGTTAAGCGGGCAGTGTCATTATTCACGATGTACAGGCTTTATCCATCCGGGCGGGTCATCTTATGAAGGACGACCGACCGATGTACATTGCGCGAGGTATCGTCCGATGGTAAACATCGGACATACCCCGATTGTCTTTCCGCTACGTCTCTGTCTCTGCGCGTTTTTACCCGTTGTGTTCGTGTGGAAAGACGTCCCCGTCGCGTCTGAAAGGAAACCGCCGGCCGTACCATTCGAAGGACCCACGAGTACCGACTGGTACGCGGTTTTTTTAACGTGGGATCAAACATCCGGGGACAATTATCTGGACGGCCGCGATGGAGGGTCGTTCGCCTGGGGTCCTTCGGCCTACGTGCAGAGGATGTACCTGAACCTCTACGGGACATTCAAAGAAACCGTCTGGCTGGACAAACTGGTAAGACACATCGATCGCATTCTGATCGCCCGCACTGACGTGCCGCCCTATGAAGTCTACGATCCCCGATACGTGGACGGATACAGGGGCTGGGGGCAGAACCGGTACCGCCAGTACAGTCCCGAATACACCGAATGGTTTTCCGACGATGGGTTGATTGTCAGCCCGATCCTGGCATTTGTGGAGCTGGTCTGGGAGGATCCGTCCTTACACGCAGCCTACAGGGCCAAAGCGGATGATTTCCTGCGCGTTGTGGAAGAGGACGTGATTGCCAAGTGGTACGCCAACTGGGCGCCGGACCCGGGGTGGACGGTAGAGGACAACAGCCGCTACGGCGAGGACGCAGGATACCACGTGTACGAATGGTCCGGGTGGAAGCACCAACCGCTGAATATGTTTCTGTCGTTTACGGATGCGCTGGTAACGCTCCGTCGCCTGACCAGGTCGCCGTACTACAAGCCGTACAAAAAAGGGTTTGTACCGTTTTACGCTGAACAGAGCGAGCAGATGATGCGGTTCTTCCACGATCAACTGCTGTACGATCCGGAAGCGGACGCTTACACCTGGAAATACGGTCCCAAGAGCCATTGGCCCGAACTGATGGAGGACGTCGGGCATGCCTTTATCGATATTCAAGTGGCGTTGCAGGGCGTGAAAAGCGGACTGGGTTTCGCCCCGAAGGACCTCGAGAGGATGGCCAACACGTTTGTCCACCATGTCTGGAACGGGAGCCTGGAGAAGCCGGAGTTCAGGTACTACTTAGGCGGCCCTCCAGGTAAGCACGACGCGGAACGGGGCTGGAGGGGGTGGGGTTTTCTCTATCTGGCCGGGTACAACTACCAGATCTGGGAATCGATGGCCGCGTACTTCGAAAAGGAGGTTTCAGTTCACGACGCACCGGCCCATATTGCCGCAACGGCCGCGATGCTGGGCATATCCATGCAGGCGTACGACAGGTGGGCGCCTGGCGCACCGCTGCACCTCGAAGTCGTTTGCAGTGGACCGGACGCGCGGATTTCGTGGCGCCGTCCGGAAACCGATGCCGACGGCACGGCGCTTACAGGGCTTAAAGGGTACATTGTGTACCGGGCCACCGGGCCGGAAGGGCCGTTCGCGCCGCTGAACGAGGCCCCTCTGGACACCACGCGGTATGTGGATCGGGGTACGGCATCCGGATCTTTTTTCTATCGGATCACCGCCGTGGACTACAGGCGACCTCAGAATGAGGGTCCCCCGTCTGCGACGGTTTCTACGCTATAGGGTGGGCGGCAGTGGTCCACTCCTTTCACGGGAACTTTAAGACTTTGTCGGAAGGTCTTCCTTGTCCAGGGCCGCGATGCCAGTCAGCGCAATGGGCGGTCGGTCCGGGAATTCCGCCACCAGGCGCAATGTACCTCCCATCGCTTCCACGTAGCCACTGAGCGTGGAAAGCAGCAGATCGCTACGCTTTTCGATACGGGATACATTCTCCTGGTTGATCCCGAGTTCCTTCGCGACGCGTACTTGCGTCCACTTTCGAGCCCTTCGCAGATCCTGCAGCGACATCTCTTCGGCAATCAGCGCCCTGGCTCGTTCTTCCACTTTCTTCCTGCGTGCCTCAGGCAGCTTGCCGATTCTCTCGGTGAGTGTCTTCATCTTGACCTCCTGTTAATCTTCAGCTGTTCCATTTCCATATTGAATCGTCTGTCCGCTTTCCTGATCAGCTGCTTGTAGAAACGGCGTTCGTCTATACCCGACTTGTCACCGGCAGCGAGCAAGACAGCTTTTCGCTCGGTGTCAAAGGCAAATGCTACCCGCCAAACTCCGCCGCCAGCCGTAAATCGAAGCTCCTTCTTATTGGCGTGTTGCGAACCGTTCAACGTGTCCGCTCTCGGGCGCCCCAGAAAAGGCCCGAATGTCTCAATAAGCGCGGCTTGTGCAAGCAACTCGTCCTGCACGTCGTTGGACAAGGCGTCGAATTCGCGGTCGAACGCCGGATGGAACCTTACTTCCCAGTCCATGTCTCAAAAATATGACTTAAAGATCATATATTGTCAAGTTAATTTCTATTTTGCTGCATTTCATGAGCAAATGGCAGGCCATATAGCCAAGTCCGTCAATGTTGCCCCCCAAAGTCCGATTGCGTCATCGTGAAATTATCCTATATTTGCATAAATTATCCCCATACAGGCATATATTATCGTGATTATGCATAAAATGGTACCACGGACCGACAGTTTGCGATACGGCTGGCACCTGTCCGCATACTGACAGTCTGTGGTACGTCTACCTGAAATACGCGAACCGACGGTTTGTGTTACGAGAGGCTGTTGATCGGGCGTGGCAACGGATGGTTTCGCGGACGTTAGTTCGCAGACTGCAGTTGGACATGGGGCGTGAGTCCACAAACTAACAGTTTGTGTTACAGCATCTTGCGGTTTCTCGGTAAATCAGAAAAAGGATCTCGGTATCTGCCGAGCGTTTGTCGGCAGCCTTCGGAGGGAGCGTCGTAATGGAAAAACATGATGCATCGGTGTCTGAAATGGTACGCGACGCCGCGCCAGATAAAACCTTCCACGACGAATTGGACGGTCATCTTGCAGATTACAATGTGTCCCGGACGCTATGCGCCCTGCGGTGTTCCCAGAATATGACACAGGAGGGACTGGCGAAACGGGCAGGTTGCACGCAGAGCAAAATCTCGAGAATCGAGAACAGCAGGAACGATCGGCTCAAACTGGACGACCTGGCCATTTACGCGCGGGCATTCAATATGCAAGTTTCGATTGATTTCGCGCAGGAGTCGTCTACCGCAGACGCCATTGGACGCCTGGCGCGCCAGATCACGAGCGGTCTCGACGAAGTGGCTGAAAGGGTGAAGCAAGAAGGGGCCGCCGACGAAAGCGCGAAGAAGCCTTACGAAGAATTCCTCTTCAATATGCTGGATCTATTCATGGATAACCTGGAGGGGCTTCGGGCGCGCCGCAACGGCTCGCCGGATTCGGGAGAGACGACGAGGGCGGGTAACGGCAGACCAGTGGATCCGATGGGTCGGAGCGAAACGTTGGACCGTAGGAGACGAGATAACGGCTCTACAGGATTCAGAATATACACGCCAATCGACGTCAATGAAGAGAACGGCAGGTCCGAATCCAGCCCGACCCGTGCGGAAATGGCTTGCCGAAATTCGGCCGCCGAGTGAAGGCACGTCGACAAGGTCAGCACAGGCAATGACCACGCCCCTATTCGTATTGGGCTGAAAGGGAATCATATACCCGACAAAACGCAATTGAAACCTTGAAATATTTCAACGATCCAACCGTCATTAACCTTTTGGAATCAATTAGCCGAAACGATACCTTTACCCTAAAGGTTGTTTTCCAGTTCGAGCGTGAGCATTGAGTGCCCTGGAATTAATCCAGAATCGAAGAGCATTGTCTCAGTAAACTTCCTTCTACAATCTCGCCATCACCACAAGCCCAGGCGAGTTGTCCGCCTGGGTTTTAGTTTTAGCTTCTGAGATCGGATAGTCTTACTCTGGCCCCGGTTTTAACGGCGTTAGTGGCTGTTCGGCCGGCAGGGGGCGGCTGGCGACGTTTGAGGGTCGGTAGGTAAACAATGAGGGCGGTTCTAACCTGACTAATTCATGAAACTGAACGGAACAGTGTTTTTGGAAATAGAAAGTGATCTGTAGAAGGGAAAATATCCGAATGACGTGTTGGTGACGCGATGATGAGTAATTTTGGATGTGCCGTCAGCATTGAGGGGTGTCGAGTTCTTTGATTTGTGGTTGGAAAGGACAGACGGATGCCTTGGTCTTACTTTGTGGCGATGAGAAAGGGATGGATCGGCCGGCGTGAAACGGCGTTATGGATATGCCTTTGCCAAATTACAGAGGATGGTGTCATAAAGGTGTTTCAAGGGAAATGATGTTGGCAAATGGAGTTTGATTTTGGTCTTGAGTTCGGACACTCGCCCGGCGACTTTGAGAATGCGATTCTGAATGGTATTAAACTGGGCGTGCGTCCACTGGGTAGCCCGGAGTCCTTTTTCGGTAAGGGTATGCATCAAGACATAAGCGGCACTATGCAGGAAGAGACGGAAGTGATTGGCTTCGAAGGTGTGGCAGGAGGTACGATCGGAATGGAGGAAGGTTTTGTGATTCTTGATGAAGTTTTCCATCCTGCCGCGCGCGCTATAGACGGTTTTGTAGATGAATGAGGGCTGGCTACTTTTCAGGTTGGTCACGACAAAGCGTGTATTGGCTTGTCCGGAAGCGGTGATTTCAGCTTTGTAGATGATGCGTCTTGGCACGGCCCAGGTATGTGCCTGGTAAGCGAAACAGGTAAATAACTGCACGGGCTGTCCGGTTTCCCGATACTGGGCCTTTGCCTGCTCGATCAACGCGTGTCCCCGTTGTGCAAGCCTGGCATTGCCCGTCTGTCCCAGCACAAAATACACGTCTTGCTCGTCGCAAAAGTCGTGGACCTCAGGACAGGAAAAATGGCCATCGCCACGCAAAAAGAGTCGCACGTCCGGCCACGCCTCACGAAGGATTTTCACCAGTCGCTTAAGAATGCTGACAATCTGTTTGCCGGTAGGACGGGCGCCCGGACGCAGCAGCGTCGTGATCAGTCTTCCTGTCCGGCCTTCATAAATGTGCAAGGGCATGTAACAGCGTTCATCGTAATAGCCATTGAACAACGACAACTGTTGCTTGCCGTGAACCTCGTCATCGGTGTCATCGATATCCAGAACGACCGCGTCGGGAGGCCTATCGTAGGACGCGATAAATCCGTCCACAAGGGCCTCGGCAATACGATATAAGTCCCTGCGACGAATCCCGTTTTCCAATCGACTCATCGTGGGTTGGCTGGCCAACGGCGCCCCTGATATCGGCAACCGATCACAGGCCGCCTTGAACGCAGGGTCCTCGCGCAACGCATTGCAATCGTTCGCATCTTCATACGCGCACGCGATCTGAAAGACACGCTGGCTGATCAGGTCCATCATCGTGTGATCCACATAACTTGGATGCCGACGGTCCGTTAACGCCTCGACGATCCGAGACAGGATGCCGATTTTGGACGCCACCTCTCGGAGCAGCATCAACCCGATATCGCTGGTGAGCACACCGCCATCGAAGACGGCTTCTACCGGTTTGCCCGAAACACTTGCGAAAGGAAGTGCGAGTTGACTATCTTGAACTTCCACGGTAGTTTCCTCCCAGTTCATTGTTGTATGGTTATTCGCCTAACCATAATATAATACAATGACTTGGGTAAGGAAACTACCTTTTTTGTGAATAATTGGGGCTAAAACGGCTTAAAATGACAGGGCCCTTTTATGTATAGCTTTTGGATATTTTGTCTGTTGGCGTTCTTGCCGGCATTAGCTGAGGCACAACAAAAAGGATGGAGGATCGAGAAATCGGTTGATCCAATGACTGATTCTATAACTGTTAAACTTTCAAACACAGGAACTAATATTTATGAGGATAGTGATGATCGTATCGTTCTTACACTAACCTGTCGCGGCAGGGATGGAAACACCAGAACTTTCCTTGGCTTACATATTATAACAAGATCCGTAGTTAATCCGGACAAAAATCAATTACACCATATAGCTATGCGCTTTGGTAGAGAAACTAAAAATATCGTTTTTCCAAACTGGAAAAGTAAGGTAACGTCATTAAGAAAAGAATCATCTGTCGAACACACAATTAAAATGGAAGCACGACTTGTTGAAAAACGCACTAAATTCATAATCCATAAACTAAAGTCCGGAGTTTATGCTCAACTATTAATTAAAGCAATAGTTCCACCGTTGGTTGATATAATGACTTTTAGACTGAACATTGCAGGATCAAGATATCAGGTACGAAAGTTCTTTAGGCAATGCGAAAAGAAGTGAACTGCCTTTACTTATCATAAGGAAGGCCTTGGACGCAACGCGTAAATCGTTCCGACCATGATTTAGAGGACAGAAGATGACTTCCAGAATCGCGATAGTGCTGTTGATCGTCTCGAGCTTCTGGGCTTGCGGAGGAGATTCGGTGACGACGTCGGAGCCGCCCGCCCTTGAAAGGGGTCTCCAGGAGGTCGGAAATCTGACTCGACCCCGGTATCAGCACGTCGCGACGTTATTGCCGGATGGCAAAGTACTGATCGCCGGTGGCTACAAGGAGGGGATCCCGAACTTCACCGACGTATCGAATCGTCACATCAGCGCGGAGATATTCGATCCGGTAACCGGGACCTCTTCGCAAACGGGAAACATGACCGTCGGTCGATCCACGGACCACGGAATATTGCTTCCCGACGGTCTCGTTCTGATTATACCCAGATATCATGATTTCCCCATTGAAATATACGATCCTCACGCCGCTCGATTCAACGCAGTGGCGAAAATACCCTGGTATCCGCCCATTACCACCGTAAATCTGCTTCAAAGCGGCAAGATATTCGTGACGACCCAGCAGCACACTGCTGTCTTCGACCCTGTTGCGAGCGCCTTCTCCCCAATAGTCGCGTTGGAGAAAACACGAAAAAACCATTCGGCGACTTTGCTGAAGGACGGCCGCGTGCTGATCGTTGGAGGAACACGCGGGGGAATTGACAACGAGTTGACCGGACGGAATCTGATTTACGAACCCTCGTCAAATGCCTTTGCGGAAGCTGGTGATCTGCAGGTCGACCGATGGGGCCATACTACGGTGCTTCTTCCGGACGGCAGGGTTCTGATCGTTGGCGGCCATACCGGTTCAGAGCATGCAAACCTTGCCGAGATGTACGACCCCGATACAAACACGTTCTGGCCGGCCGGAACTTCTGCCATTTGGCCTGCCGCCGCCCTGCTGCTGCCGTCCGGCAGAGTGTTTTTCATCCACGGGCCTACAGGCAATATCGTACTGTACAATCCCGCTACACATGTATTTTCACCCACAGGGCACAACATAGGACCATGGCGGGACGAGGCTTCGGTCACGCTGCTTGAAGACGGCCTGGTAATGATTGCGGGAGGCTGGAAGTACAGGGACAGCTCGACACAAAGTGGCGATGGACAAGAGCGGGAGATCACGGATCAGGTCCATATATTCACGCCTTGAGTGTGAAATTAAAAAATGGACCTCTCCCCCCAGCCCTCTCTCCTGCGAGGAGAGGGGGAGCCGAATGAAGTGTTGCGTAAACAACGTTTTATACGCGCCGTGAATGCTCGGACAACGCCATCTCGGCACCCTCACTCTGAGGAAGCCGGTGTGAAGGTGGGGCAGACATTCCTGTCTGCCCGCTTCGCCAGCGTTCTGAGCTTGCCTTGAGGCTTGCGATGTCTCCGCGCAAATTTGTTTACTGTGCTATTGCGTCAGGACAATCGATCAGACGGGAGATTCTTCGACTACGCTCAGAATGACATGCTTTGCAATAACCATCAGCGAATTCTGTCTGTCAGGTATCGGCAAATGATTGTCATCCTGAGGAGGCCCTGTCTGCCGTGCTCGGCACAGGCAGGCGTCAGGCCGACGAAGGATCTACTGCGGCATCGGATCATGCCCAAGCGTCTTGCATTCGGTCCGACCGGACAGGCGGCACAACCGCTCCCCTCTCCGTGCCGGGGAGGGGCCGGGGGAGGGGTCGCGTTCCAGGACGCGGTAAATAGGCCGCAGACGCGACGTCCAACTCTTGGCAGCCGGCTCTTTTCTTGTCGCGGAGGACACATAATGACAGCCAGAATCTTGTTTGCGCTGTTCGTCGTCTCCAGCTTATGGGGCTGTGGAAGCGAATCGGTGACGACGTCGGAGCCGCCGGCGCTGGAACGGGGTCTCCACGAGGTCGGAATAATGACCCAACCCCGTTATCAACATGCCGCGACGTTATTGCTGAATGGCAGGGTACTGATCGCCGGAGGCTACGCGGAATTGCTTCCCACATTCACAGAGCCCCCTCCGCCCAATACCGTCTTTCCCCAACCGAAGCGTCATATCAGCGCGGAAATATTCGATCCTGAAACCGGGACGTCTTCGCCAACGGTAGACATGACCGTCGGTCGTGACTCTGATAACGGCATCCTGCTTCCGGACGGTCGCGTCCTGATTGTGCCCGGATATGGTCATCTCCCCATTGAGATGTACGATCCACATTCCGGCAGATTCGATGTCGTGGCGCACGTACCCTCAAATGCAATGATTTCGACCGCGACCCTGCTGCCCAGTGGAAAGGTCTTTGTCACTGCCATGGAACACACGGGTGTCTTCGACCCGGATGCGCGCGCATTTACCTCCATATTCGCGATGGACCATCGACGTAGACTGCATACGGCGAGTCTGATGAAGGACGGCCGAGTGCTGATCGTTGGAGGAATACGCGGCGGAATCAAGGACGGGATGGTCGGACGGAATCTGATTTACGATCCCTCGTCCAAGGCCTTTGCGGAAGCCGGGAATCTACAGTTCGACCGCTTATTCCATAAGGCGGTGCTCCTTCAGGACGGCAGGGTCCTGATCATCGGCGGTATTGCCGGTGAAGGGCCTTTCGTACCTACAGCCGAGATGTACGATCCCGAAACAAACGCGTTTTCGCCGGCCGGCGTTTCTGCAATCGATCCGAGCGCCGCCCTGCTGTTGCCGTCCGGCAAAGTGCTCCTTATCCGCTCGATTAACGGCGACATCGTACTTTACGATCCGGCCGCACATGAATTTTCTCCTACAGGGCACAGCATAGGGTGGCGGTCGCAGCCTACGGTAACTCTGCTTACAGACGGCCGCGTGATGGTTGCCGGTGGATCGAAGGACAAGGAGAGTTCCACAGCCGGCGGACATGTGTTCGAAGAGGAGATCACGGATCAGGTACTGATATTCACGCCTTGAATGCGCACGTGCGCCCACACGCTGAAGGAAGGCGTGAGGCTGAGGATGTCTCCGAGCAGATGTGTTACCGTGGGTTTCCGGCTTACGGACACCCGAACAGACGGGAGATTCTTCGACTCCGCTCAGAATGCCATGCCTTCCAATAACCATCAGCGAAATGTGTCGGTCACACGTCGGCACAAGTTGTCGTGTTGAGGAAGCCGATGCGAAGGTGGGGCAGACATTCCTGTCTGCCCGCCTCGCGATCGTTCTGGCAAAAAGGAGACACAAGATGACCACCAGAATTGGACTCGCGCTATTGGTTGTCACGAGCTTCTGCGCTTGCGGAAGCGACTCGGTGACGACGTCGGAGCCCCCGGCGCTTGAAAGGGGTCTCCACGAGGTCGGAAACCTGACTCGACCCCGGTATTGGCATGCCGCGACATTATTGCAGAATGGCAAGGTCTTGATCGCCGGCGGCTATGCGGAGTTGATTAAGAGGCATCAGGGACGACCTCCCCCGAATACAATTACGCCCCAGACAGAGCGTCATATCAGCGCCGAAATATTCGATCCTGAAACCGGGACCACCAGGCCTACGGGAGACATGACCGTCAATCGCAGAGAGGACCACGGAATATTGCTTCCCGACGGCCGAGTTCTGATCATACCCGGATTTCGTTATTTCCCCATTGAGATGTACGATCCTGATTCCGGCAGATTCGACGCAGTGGCATTCATGCAGGAGGCGGGGATCGAGACGGCCACCCTGCTGCCAAACGGAGAGGTCTTTTTGACCAGCACGGTACACGCCGGTGTCTTCGACACCATTACGGGGACATTTCCCGCCACGTTCGCGAATTATCGTCCCCGATGGCGCCACACGGCGACTTTGCTGAAGGACGGCAGGGTGTTGATCGTTGGAGGGGTGCATTTCGGAAGGGAAACGCACCTGGCCGGGAGGAATCTGATTTACGACCCCTCGTCCAAAGCCTTTTCGGAAGCCGCGAAGCTTCAGTTCGACCGCAGGAATCATAAAGCGGTGCTTCTCCAGGACGGAAGGGTCCTGATCATAGGCGGTGGCGATGCCGATTTGCGGACGTTTCGACAGACAGCGGAGATATACGACCCTGAAACAGACTCGTTTTCGCCGGCCGGCGTTTCCAACATCGACCCGAGCGCCGCCGTGCTATTGCCGTCCGGCGATGTGCTCCTCATCCAATCATGGAAAGGTGATATCACACTGTATAATCCAGCCACACACGCATTTTCTCCAACAGGACACAGCATAGGGTGGAGGGATACGCCTACGGTAACGCTGCTTGCCGACGGCCGCGTGATGATTGCCGGCGGATCGAAGAATACAGGCAGTGGACACACGTTCAAGGAGGAGATTACGGACCAGATCCTGATCTTCACGCCTTAGGGGGGATACAGGTGGCAAAACTATCAATTTGAGGAAGCCGACGTGAACGTGGGGTGGGCATTCCTGTTTGCCCGCCCGGCCGGTCCTGTCGTGTAGCTGTCGCGTTCACAGACCCTTGACGCGGGAGAAAAAGATGAATGCCAAAATCGCAATGGCGCTGTTTATCGTCTCGAGCTTATGGGCATGCGGAGGCGATACGGTGACGACGCCGGAACCACCCGCACTCGAACGGGGTCTTCACGAGGTCGGTAATTTGAGCAAGCCCCGGTATTGGCATGCCGCGACATTATTGCGGAATGGCAAGATCCTGATCGCCGGCGGCACCGCGGAACTACCTACAGGACGCGAGCACCCCGCTCCCGGCGTTCCCGTCATCCTTGGCCAGCGCCCAGGTCGACTTGCCAGCGCGGAGATATTCGACCCCGAAACCGGAATATCTTCGCCAACGGGTAGCATGACCGTCAGTCGTTACGCAGACCACGGAATATTGCTTCCCGACGGCCGAGTCCTTTTCGTACCCACATTTGGTCATTTCCCCTTTGAGATGTACGATTTTCACTCCGCCAGATTCGATTTTGTGACAATACTGTACCCGGGCATTTCGATCCGGACTACCTCGCTGCTGGCCAACGGAAAGGTCTTTTTGACCACCACGGAACTCGCCGGTGTCCTGGACCCCGCTACAGGCACAATTTCCGCGATTATCTGGATGGATCATCCGCGATTTGGCCATACGGCGACTGTGATGAAGGACGGCAGGGTGCTGATCGTTGGAGGGAAGCTTGTAAAAGGGGACGGCGGATTGGTTGGCCGGAACCTGATTTACGATCCCTCGACCGGAGCTTTTTCAGAGGCAGGCGATCTGCAGTTCGACCGACTAAATCACACAGCGGTGCTCCTTCAGGACGGCGGAGTCCTGATCATGGGCGGTAGCGATGCCGATTTTCGGTCGTCCGTACAGACGGCGGAAATGTACGACCCTGAATCAGACTCGTTTTCGCCAGTCGGCGTTTCGACAATTGAACCACTGGCAGCGCGTTTGCTGCCGACCGGCGACGTGCTCCTCATCCGCCAGGATAACGGTGATATCGTACTATTCAATCCCGCAACACATGCGTTCTCTCCCACGGGACACAGCATAGGGTGGCGGACACGGCCTACGGTAACGCTGCTTGCAGACGGTCGCGTGATGATTGCCGGCGGATCGAAGGATACAGGCAGTGGACACACGTTGAAGGAGGAGATTACGGATCAGGTCCATATATTCACGCCTTAGAGAGACACAGGAGCCGTCACTGAAAATCTGAGGGAGCCGGTGTGAAGGTGGGGCGGACATTCCTGTCTGCCCGCCTCGCGTATCCTTCTGAGGAGGCCGAATTGGCGGCGATGTCTCCGCGCAAATTTGTTTACTGTGCTATTGCGTCAGGACAATCGATTAGACGGGAGATTCTTCGACTTCGCTCAGAATGACATGGGGGTCGATTGTCAGATCGAAGGAATGGCGCGCGAGAACCTGTCTGCAAAACGGAAAAGGATAACGATATGCAACTGAAGTTTGGATGGAAGTCCTGGGTGTTGATGGCGGTCGCGGTGGTCCTGGCGGGCGTCGCGTTGGGTCAGATTCTCGTGGAGACGCCGGAGCCGGAGAACGCGCTGCCCATGGGCCCGGCCGCACCCGACTTTGCACTTGAAAGTCCGGACGGTTCGGTCATCCGGCTGTCCGACAATAAGGGCCGTGTTGTCCTGATCAACTTCTGGGCCACCTGGTGCGTGCCGTGCCTGTACGAATTACCCCACGTTCAGAAATTATACGAACGATACCGCAATAAAGGCCTGACCGTACTTGCCATCAGCACGGACTTCGATCGGGCGCGCGTGAAACCGTTTGTAAGGAAAAACGGTTACACCTTTCCGGTACTGTTCGCCGATCCGGGCGTTCAATCCGACTACGAAGTCCGGAGCATTCCAACCACCTACCTGATTGACGGGAAGGGCCGTCTCAGGTTCATGCAAATGGGCTACGGCCCGGACACCGGAACGGAGTTGGAATGGGCCCTCGAACAACTGTTGGGGCGGTAGATGGACGGTGGGAGAAATGATTCGAGGAATGGAATTCGGAATGGCGGGGGCTGCTTAAGCAAACCGGCGGCCGCGCCATGCAGGAGCGCTGAGCCGCCGGTGATCGTACAATTGCCGGATCGGATCGCGGGGATGCAGTGACCAGAGTCGCATCGGGTGTGCCGATAAATCGACCGACAGGCATCCGCAACGCGTCTACGGCGCCGGCGTGGACGGCGGAAGGATAACCGCCACGGCGTCCGCGGTCTGCTCGACGCGATCGAACAGGTCAACCGCCTGTCGCCTGTTCATCTGAAAGTCGACCGTGACCGCTGCCGTGGGAAGGAATGCGCCCTGCGCAAACACGGTCAGGCGCTTATCGTTCATGGGATTCCAGATCTCAACGACCCTGCCGTCGAACTCACTCCCGAAGGCGACGTAGGCCACGTTACTTCGAGGTCTGTTTCCGCTGGGAACGCCCACGCGGACCTCTTTGCCAATATACTGAAAGGGAGGTTGCAGTTCACGCACCCGGCCGCGAAGATCGGCAATCAGAGGATTTTCCGCAATCGCGCCCTCCAGGCGGGTTTTCCGCTCATCCAGTGTTTCGCCGTTTCCATGTGTTGTCGCGTCCGGCATCGCATCGCCGAGGCGACCGGCCAATCTGCTGTCCCGGTAGTGAAAGACGTCCTTCTCTTTCAACCATCCGAGCGTCGCTTCTCTGGCGAAATCCTTGCTCCAGATCGAATCAAGGACCGCGTCGTGCGCCACCATTTTGTCCTCGATCCGCATCTGAATGGAATTCTCGGCATCGTAGTTGATGGCGACATTAATAGGCGCGATGTACGCGATGTACGCCAGGTACGCGCACGCCGCCGCCAACAGGACCTCGACTACGGTACGTATGTTCGAACTTGCCATCTCTTCCCTCCTCGTATCGACGGTTCACTGCCGATTCAGACGACCGTGGTTTCGTCGCTTGCAAACCAGTGCCCCGTCCCGTAAATATCTCACCATTCTGCCGCCTGCCTCGCATGCTTCAGCAGGCAGGCCGATTCATCCCGTCTCGTCGACCGAATTTAGGCAACCTATTTCCGGGACAGAACACCAGATCCTGCGGGCAGCGCCAGGAGCAACCGTATTCGTTCGTGTTTCCGCACCTTTCTCCGACGGACATCCGCCAGTCGATATATTAAATCCGATGGTTCGCCAGCGTTCGACCTGAGGTACGTTTATTTTCTGCCTGTATACGCCCGCCCCACCTTCGCCACAGCCTCCCCGCCTCCGGAGCAGATCATCACGCCCTCGTCAATCATCTCCGTGACGTTTCCCGTATTCGCACCGTTCAGAAAGAACAGACCGGCGTCCTTGCAGGCAGCCATCACGCGGGCGCGGGCAGCCCCCATTTCAGGCGGATAGGGCGGGTCGTGCCGGTCGGCGTGTCCCAGCGACATCCCCATATCCCCGGGTCCCCACTCGCCGAAGACGAGCCCCTGCACCTGCGCCGTCGCCTCCGCGTTGGCCAGCGCGCGTTTGTTCTCGATTTTCACGCCGAGCATCAACTCCCCGGCCGGATTCAGCGGCCACGGATCGGCTTTCTCCAGGTACTCGTTCACTGGTAAGCCCCATAACTGCGCGGCCCAGCCCTGCCCCCCGGCGCCGCGCCGGCCATCACCATGCCCCGCCGCCGGCTTCCGGAACGGATACCTGCAACTCTCCACAAAGGCCCGGACGCCCTCCGGGTCATCGGCATGGCACAGGAGAATCCCGTGCACGCCTCGGGCCAGCGCCTGCTTGAACATCCAGGCATTCGCGCGAACCGCGGCTTCACTCGACCCCTCCACCGGCAGATCCACGATGACGGCCGGCGTCCGGTGCCCGCTGGCCGCGGGACCGCCGTCGACCAGTCCGCGCATGAACTCGGCGAGCCCGCGCATATCGAACGCCCCGTGCTCCATACTGACGTTGATATAGTCGGCCCAGGTCCCGGCCATCTCCCGGCCCACGTCGTACGACACTTCGGAGACGCCGACATAGTAAATCGGCTGTCCCTGTTCCAGCAGCTCGATCGCTTTGTTGATCCGTTTCGGCATGTTGCACCCCGCATATGAGGAGATAGACTCAACGTACCGCGCCAAAATAAAGCGGGTTCCCTGAAAAATCAACGGTTCACCGGGCCGCCTTCCGTGGTCTCCGACCATGTACAGGCGACCGTCAGGTTTCACGTCGGCCCTGAACGATGACTCCAAAGGACGTACGGGATCCATCTTGACGGCGTCACGACGCGCTCGTATCTTTACGTTCGACGTGCGGCGGATCAGGGACAGGCCTTCTCAGGTCGTCCTCCATAAGCCTTGAACCTTATGCCGCAGGAACCTCTACATCTACAGGGAGAAGCCATGCTTGGCGTTGCAATCCAGGGCGCGGGAAACGTCTCCACCGAACACATAAGAGCCTACCTGAACAACCCTGACACCCGGGTGGTCGCCGTCGGAAGCCGGACACTGGAAAGCGCCCAAAAAAAAGCGGTTGAACTGGGCCTTGAATGCGACCTGTACGATAACTACGACAGGCTTCTCGAACATCCGGAAGTCGACGTCGTTTCCATCTGTACCCCGCCGGACCGCCACGCCGGGGAAGCCATTGCCGCCGCCCGTGCCGGCAAACACCTGCTGATCGAGAAACCGGTGGCCACCAACCCCGACGAACTGGATGCGATGCACCGGGCCGTCAAAAGTGCAGGCGTGAAAACGGTCGTCGGCTTCGTGCTTCGGTGGAACCCCCTCATCATTTCCGTCAAACGGGCTATCGAGAAGGGCTGGGTCGGCGTCCCTCTGTATATTCAGGCGGACTACTGGCACGGACCCACCAACGCGCGTCCCGAAAAATTCAGCCGCGCCGGCTGGGCCCCGTTCGTCAACGGCGCCATTGTGCACGGCGGCTGCCATGCCCTGGACGCCGCCCGTTACATCCTGAACAACGACATGGTCACCCGGGTAACGGGCGTTTCTCCGCGCCATCGCACCCATTCGGAGGACTACCGCTCCACAACCGTCGCAACGGTGGAATTCGCGGGGGGCGCCGCCGGAAAAATCTCGGGTTCCACGGCCTTTTTCATGCCCTATGTCTTCAACCTGGAGGTCTTTGGCACGGAGGGCGTGATCCGAAACAATCAGTTCTACACCCGGCAGCTATCCGGCCAGGACGCCTTCGGTAGTTTTCCCGCGGTAATGCCCGACAGCGGCGCCGTTGCCCACCATCCTTTCCAGGAAATGATCGACCACCTTGTTGAATGTATCCTCGACGACGTCGAATCCCACAACAGTCTCGCCGTAGCCGTCAACACCCACGCCGCATGTTTTGCCGCTGAAGAATCGGCCGAAAACGGCTCCATAACGATCCAGTTGCAATGAGAAACCGCCGCGGCGGCGAACGGAAAATGAACCTTTCGGTTACAATGAAGGGGCCAAAATGGCGGAAGAACCTCTAAAAGTCGCGCTCGCGGGATGCGGCGGGTTGGGCCGCGCCCACGCCAGAAACCTAGAGGCAATGGAGGGTGCGCGGCTTGTCGCCGTCTGCGACGTGGTATCGGAATCGGCCGCGCAGCTTGCCGCGCAAATGGATTCCAGCCCGAAGCCCTACGCGGATCATCGGGCTATGCTGGAGGCGGAGAAACCGGACGCCGTGCTGGTTGTCACGCCCAATCACACCCACAGCCGCATCAGTACAGACGCGGCGCTGGCGGGCGCCCATGTGTTCTGCGAAAAACCAATGGCGCTGACCGTTGAAGACTGCGATTCGATGATCCTCGCCGCAAAACAGTCGGACGTTTTCCTGATGATAGGCTATGTGCGCCGGTTTCAGGCCGCTTACCGGGAACTCAAACGCCGGGTGGACCGGGGAGACGTGGGTGAAATTACCCTCGCGCACGCCGTACGCCTTGGCACTGGCGCGCCGGGCGGCGTCGGCGGATGGCAGACGCGGAAGGAACACTACGGCGGTATGTTTTCCATGTACAGCCACGAACTGGACCAACTCGCCTGGCTTGCCGGTGAAATCCGCGCCGTCAATGCGGTTATGAAATATGGAGAGGACCCGCGAAACGAAATTGAAGAAAGCATCTTCATCGGCATCGAATTCGCCTCGGGCGCCATCGGCTCTTTAAGCAGCAGCCGCGTCTACCCGGTTAACAGCTACGAACTCGGCGTTGCCGGAACGGGGGGTGCGCTCAAGCTCAACGTCTCGGACGGCCCCATCCTATTCGCCCGGCACGGCGAGAAGTCCATCGCCATAGAGGTATCCCGGAACAACGGCCTGACGGACGAGATCGCTCACTTCATCGGTTGTATTCAGAGGGGCGAAGCGCCGAAATCCGACGGGAGGGACGGACGGCGTGTTGTCGCCGCGGCCGCGGCCGCGCACGAATCCGCCCGGACCGGGAAGCGAGTCGAAGTTTCGATTATGACGTGATAAACGACCCTTGGAACGGGTTCCCTTTCGAGGAATCCCTCTTATCGCTCCGTGGGGCGCATATCCTGCAGAACAAGCTGCACCTGCGTCCGTCCGTTCCAGGTGTTGGCCTCCAGAGCGCAGGCAACGTCCATGCGATCGCCCCGGCGGAGCCGACCGGCCAATTCGCCCTGTCCCCACCAGACCGCGTCACATATCCGCGGGCTCGACGGCGTTGAGTCGCCCGCCCGGGCGGCGGACGACCCCGTGTCCAAATTCATTTTAAGGTGCGCCCCTTTCCCAACCGCAATGGCGCGTTCAATCGTACAGTCTTGCACCATAAACAGCGGCGCCTCGTTTCCGGGACCGAACGGCGACAGTGCAGACAGCGCCGAGACCATATCCAGTGAAATTTCCACTGGCCGAAGCGCGGCATCCAGTTCCAGCCGGGTTTTCATATCCCCATCCGAAATCCGCTCCGCCGCATCGGCCTCCAACCGGACCCTGAACGCTTCATAATGCCCGAGGGGACCGGTAAAGCCGGCCGCATCGGCGTGCCCGCCGTACTCGGTCAGCAGGTCAGCACAGCGAAAGATAGCCTCCGCTATATTGTAGCCTGCCGCGGAACGCGCCGACCCCGTAAAACTTCCATCCCCGCGAACCTCTGTACAGGCGATGCCAGGCCTGCCGTACTGCTCCGCCAGGCGACCCGCGATCAACCCCACCACGCCCAGGTGCCAGCTTTCGCCTTTAGCAACCAGAATCCGGTTTTGGCCCAGCCCCATCGATTCCACCTGCTCCACCGCCTGTTTTACGCCTGCAAGCTGGAGCTGTCGCCGCTGTCGGTTGAGCGCGTTCAACCGCTCCGCCAGGCGGGCCGCCTCGTTCGCCTCCGCGGTGCGCAGCAGGTCCAGCGCCAGGTCCGCGGAGGCCAGCCGCCCGGCGCTGTTGATGCGCGGCCCCAGGAAGTATCCGATCGCCGTTGTATCCACGGGCCGGGTATCGGCGCCGGCTACCGCTTTCAGGGCCTGGAGCCCCGGACGCTGCGTCCGATCCAGAATCTGCAGTCCCCTGCGGGTGAGCAACCGGTTCTCACCCAGCATGGGCGCGACGTCCGCCACCGTTCCCAGAGCAACCAGATCCAGCAGCGAATTCAGATAAGCCCTGCGTTCCGATGCCTCGACCAGTGTATCCGAAAGGGCCTGCACCGCCTTGAACGCCACACCCACGGCCGCAAGTCCCTTAAACGCATAGCCGCAATCCGGGCGGTTGGGATTGACGACGGCCAGCGCGTCGGGCAGCCGACCCTGAGGCTCGTGATGATCGGTGACCAACACGTCGATGCCGGCCGCATTCGCCGCCTCAACCGCCTCAAACGAGGAAATGCCGTTGTCCGCCGTCACGATCAGCCCCGCGCCCGCGTCGATCGCTCGCTGGACGCCAGGTGGTTTCATCCCGTATCCGTCCCGGTAACGGTCCGGCAGGATGGCCACGGCATCCGCTCCCACCCTGTCCAGAAAATCCATCAATACGGCCGTACTCGTCACCCCGTCCACGTCATAGTCGCCAAATACGACGATGCGCTCGCCCGAGCGAACCGCCTTCACAATCCGCTCCGTGAGGCAGTCCATGTCCTTCATGGAAAACGGGTCCTGAAGGTTTTCGGGAGAATCCGCGATATCGTCGGCCGTCAAACTGCGGTTTGCCATCACCACGTCCACGAGCGGCTCGGCCGAACCGTCCGCGCTGGAATCTGAATCCCTCGTATGCCTGAGCGTCCAGATTGGGTATTTTTGCATCGATGCCTCATCGTGTATGCGATTGGCTCTCAAATGGGAACGGCGACTGAAATATAATGACTCTACACGGCAAACAAAACACAACTATGAGTCAGCGATCAGCTATCAGCTGTCAGCGTTCAGCCAAAACCGGTTGGCGATAAGGCCCGGTGATGGCAATTTGCAATTTCCGCGCCATTAGGGGGCAACCACAAGGGTTGCCCCTACAAGACCAATGACGGCGCACGGTGGTGGCGTTGGGGGTTTTTCCGCGCTAGTCCGTTCAGCAATGTGGTACGGGATCGCTCCAATGGGCCACAGGGCAACGACGCTGGCAATCTCCTGTGAAGCGATTCGTGGAAAAACCGGCCCCGTGCCGAACGGCGCCGTTCTTTTTGGTCCTTTTTCTTGCGTACAAGAAAAAGGACGTAAAAAAAGAAAAAACAAGATGATGCGAGAAAAATGCCCCACGGGCCCGGAGCATAAGCATTTTTCGCCGTTTGCATTGTTGCCCCGCCTCCGGCGGGTGCGGCCGGATGACAATGCCTTTCAGAAAAAGAAAATGGTTGGCGCATCAAGCGAATTCCGTATATTTGTCACCCGGATGTATGACCCGGAGTCAACCCGAATTAAAGACGGTCCCTGGTTTGCCCAGAATTTTGCTCGCGGAAGATGGTCCGACAGCCATGACCCTCGCCGTTGGTCTGTTCGATCATCGAAACGTCGAACTGGACGTGGTCACCGACGGTCGCAGCGCCCTGGAAACCCTCGCCGAAAATCCCAGGGCGTACGCCCTTGTCATTCTCGCATACGATCTACCGGAAATCAGCGGGCTTGATTGCATTCGTTTCATTCGGAAAATGCTCGCCCGTCTTCCAATGCTGGTTCTCATAGAAACCCCAGGTCCGGATCGCCTGGAGGAACTTGCCGGTCTCGGTATCTCACACGGGCACATCCTGGAAAAGCCCGCAACGCCCGAGTCCCTCGCCGCCCGCGTGGGGAAGATGCTGAATATCTGAGAAGCTTTTTTTGAAACAAAATACACTCTTGAGAATCATATATTTACGAACGAGCGGTCAGTTCTTGTCAGCGCAATTTCAAAGGAGTTTTCATGTCGCGGCACTTTGATACCGTAAAGGCTTATCTTCAGGACCTCGAGCTGGTCATTGAAGAAGAAGATTCCGGCGAGGAACTGGTGGTCGTCACCGACGAAGACCGGGGGATCCACCGGCTTATTGTCGATTGTGAAGATCCCATTCTCATCCTGGAACAGGCCATCATGCCTATCCCGAAAATCCCCGGCGACCTCTACAAGCGTCTGCTGGAATTAAACCGGACACTCATCCACGGCGCCTTCGCCCTCGACGAGGAAACCGGAACCGTTCTGTTCCGTGATACACTTCGCCTCGATACGCTGGACCGGGCGGAAATCGAAGGCACGATCAGCGCGCTGGGCCTGGCCCTGGGCGAGAACGCCGAAGAACTCTTGAGTTACAGCAAATAATAGTGAGAGCGGGGATCGAACTCACGGAGATGCAATCCATTACGTTTTCCGATCCCCGGCCTCTGAATTTCATTTCAGACAGGAGCACGACATGGGCGTCTTTCAGCGCATCTTTCGCGTGGGCAAGGCCGAAGTACACTCAGCCATCGACAAACTCGAAGATCCGATTCGCCTGACGGAACAGGGCATCCGGGATCTCAAGAACGATCTCAGTAACGCGATGACCAGTCTTGCCGAAGTCAAGGGGCAGGGCATCCGTCTGCGTAAACAGGCATCGGACGGCAAGAAAGCCGCGGCGGACTATGAACGCAAAGCCATGGCGCTGCTCCAGAAAGCCCAGAACAGCGATATCGACTCCGCGGAAGCCGACCGCCTGGCCGCCGAAGCGCTCGCTCGTAAAGAGGAAAACGTGAACCGGGCGGCCACGCTGAGCCAGAACGCCAAACAGCAGGAGGAAATGGCCGCTCAGCTACAGACCCAGGTGGACAAACTCAAGTCCTCCATCGCCGGGTACGAAAACGAGCTGGTTACACTGCGCGCCCGTGCCCGGACGGCGGCGGCAACAAAGAAAATCAACAAGCAACTCGCGAAAGTGGACTCTAACGGCACGCTTGCCATGCTCGAACGCATGAAGGAGCGGGTGGAAGAAGACGAGTCCCTTTCGCAGGCCTACGGCGAGGTGGCCGACGCTTCCAAGAGCGTGGACGAAGAGATTGACGCCGCGTTACAGGAAAAGAACCCCGGCTCCGACAAACTGGCCGAACTTAAAAGTAAAATGGGAATTCAAGCGTAAATCCGGCACGTCGTCGTCGCCGGGAATTCAGGTACCTGGTGCGGGGGTGGTGATCCCATGAACTGGAATCCCTTCAAGAAAAAAAGGGACGAATCCGACCCTGTGGTCGACTTCACACTGTCCGACCTCAAGCCCGGCTACGTGGTCGATTATGACCTCAAGACCTGGAAGGTCACCGCACAGAATTATTACGATTACGACGGAGACCGCGTGGACGAATGGGAATTGACCTGCGCCGATGATGTCGTGTACCTGGAACGGGAGGAGGACGACGGCCTTTGCTGGACCCTTTCACGCAAGGTGCCTGTCTCCCGGCTTGACGGCGACCCGCAGTCCCACGTCGTCGAACACGAAGACCCGCCTGAAGAGGTAACCTGCAACGGTACCACCTATTTCGCGGAATCCTCCGACGCCGGTGAGTTTTACAAAGACGGCGCAGAGACCCCGCGGGAATTGATCGTATGGGAGTACCTGGACGATTCCGAACGAAAGACCCTGTCCATCGAACAGTGGGGCGAGGACGACTTTGAAGCCTCGATCGGCGAAATCGTAGAGGAATACCAATTCAGCGATATCCTGCCAATCGAATAGACGTTTTTGGATAAGCAAAACAGGGCAGACGACATCCCGTCGTCTGCCCTGTTTTGCCGTCACACGTTCCGGTCAAACCAGGAACCGCAATCTGCTCTCCCGGCCGGCGCGTATTTTTGCGCAGTGATCGTCGAGGTTCAGCATCTCGACCAGACTCACGCCTCTCTCCATTTCCGCAATCATGTGCGCCTCTTTCCTCTGCACCTCTTCCGCAATGGGTATTACCTCGGCTATCTCCTCGTCAGCCGCCACGATCAGTCCGTCGTCGTCTCCGAATACGATTTCGCCCGGATGGACGCGAACGCCGCCGCATAAAACGGGGATCTGCGTCTCAAAGACTCGATCCGTTGTGCCGGAAACCGGGCTGACCGACCGTGCGAAATAGGGAAATCCCAACTGACGAATTACGGCCGTATCCCTGCACGGTCCGTCGTTGACAATCCCCGCCAGCCCCTTGCGCCTCGCCTCGGTTGGAAACAATCCCCCGGTCAGCGCCTTCCGGCTCCCCTGGGAATCGATCACCAGGACCTCCCCGGGCAAGGCATCGCGCAGGGCCAGGATCACGGTCAGAAAGTCCTCGCGGCAGGTCACCGTATGCGCGCGTCCGATCAGCCGGAGGCCGGGTGTGATGGACCGGACAGCGGGGTCGACGGCCCTGACGGGTCGACCGAGCGCCTTGTATCCATCGCAGACACACGCGGCGTCCAGGCGGGAGAGGCGTTGCCTGATTTCGTCGAAATTCATCCTGTGTCCCCTTCCTGGTCTTACAAACAGCTATCAGCGGTCAGCCAAAACCGGTTAGCGATATGGCCTGGCGAAAACAATTAACAGATGACCTCGTCTTCCCTCTCACCGAAATTCGCGTTTACCAACCCCACTCTCCCTCCCGGTAATACCGATCCACAACCGGCGCCAATTCCGTATTCACGTCCACGTCCGCAACGCCATCGAACATCCCCTTCCAGAAATGCAACATGCCCGCCATTGCCTCGCGGTTCAGGAAGACCGTTTCGACGTCCGAAAAACGCAGCGCCAGCGCCCGGCGTTTCAGATCCGGTTCCGAAATTACCTCTGCCTTCATGCTCAGATGCCATCCCCAATCTCCCATGGTCGGAATCGCGTTGTGATAGGGCACGACGTGGAACCCTGCCGCCTTCAGGGTCCGGTACACGCACAGAAAAGCCCGTCTGGCGTGGAGGGGGCTCGAACTCTGCGTCACGAAAATTCCGTACCGGGAGAGATGCCGCTTGCAGGCCGTATAGAACTCCTTTGAATATAACCGGGCGAGGTCCGGCCCCTTGGGGTCCGGCAAATCAACCAGAATGACATCGTAAATTTCCTCGGCATCTGCCAGAAACCGTCCCGCGTCCCGGTTCACGACTTCGACGCGTTCATCGTCCAATGCCCCTGCATTGGCATCCATGAACACAGGATGGGTTCGCGCCAGCCGGATCACTTCAGGGTCCAGGTCCACCAGCGTCACCCGTTTTACGTCGCCGTATTTCAATACTTCCCGGAGTGCCAGTCCATCGCCCCCACCCAGAATCAGCACCCGCTCCCTGGATGCCGCCAATCCCATTGCCGGATGCACGAGTGGTTCGTGGTATCGTTCTTCGTCGTACGTGCTGAATTGCATACCGCCGTTCAGGTACAGCCAGTGATACCCCTTCCACTCCGTCATCACAATCCGCTGATAGGGGGTTTGCGTCTCAAATATCACGCGGTCTCGATGTCGGCTCTGCTCGCCGAACCGCACAATCGGCTTCATGTATGCGCCCAGGGTGACCAGTCCGGCCGCGGTGACCCAGAACGCGGCGATCAGCGCCCGGCGCCGCGCCAGCAGGCCTCGATAACGCCACAACAGCGCTGACGCAACGGCGAAATTCACCGTTCCCAGCGCAATGGGCGTATAGGTCAGTCCCAGCTTCGGCAACGCGAAAAACGCAAATAGCAACCCACCCGCCAGCGCGCCGTAATAGTCCTTCTCCATGACGGACGCGATATTGGTTCGCAGCACCTCATAGGCGTTGTTCATGCGCGTTACCAGTGGAATCTCAAGTCCAATCAGAAATCCTATGGCTCCCGCGTAACCATAAATAATGGCGCTCGTCTCCCCGACGAACGCCGTACCCCAATAGGCCGCTGCGGCGGGCGTTGCACACAGCGCCGAAAGAATGAACTCTATTGCAATAAACCGGTCCAGCAACCGCTCCGACAGATGCCGGCTCAGCCGGCTTCCGAGCCCCATCGTAAAAAACATCAACGACATCACCAGCGTCCACTGCAACGTCGTGTTTCCGAGCAGGTAACTGGCCAGCGTGGACAACACAAATTCCGCGACGATACCCGCCAGCCCGGTCGCGAACAGGCACGCCTTCAACAGCCGGCCTCTTCCCGAACCGCCCGACGTTACCGCATGGGTCGCTTCGATGGCTCCACGGTCTTCGGGGACGCTGTTTTTTGCCGCCATACCCTCTTCTTCTGTCCCTCGCTATACCGCCTTACACGTCAACCCGCCGTCCACGACGAGTTCGGCGCCGGTGACGTATTTCGCCTCGTCCGAAGCCAGATACAAGGCGGCGTAAGCCACGTCCCAGGCATCGCCCATCCGGCCCATGGGACACTGACTGTCGCGGATTTCAATCATCTTCTCCGCGTCGCCCTTCGCGTAGAATTCGGCCAGCGATTTCGCCACCATGGGCGTATTCATGAATCCGGGCAATATGGAGTTGGCGCGGATATTCTTCCTTGCATACTGCATGGCAATACTCTGGGTGAGTTGATTCACTCCACCCTTGGTTGCGCTGTAGGAAACATAGGGCACGCCCAGCCAGCGGATCGAGGTGATTGAAGAAATATTCACAATCGCCCCTCCGCCCTGGCGTTCCATCTGGGGAAGCACGTGCTTACAGGTCAGAAACATACTCTTGAGATTCACGTCAACCACGCGATCCCAGGTTTCCTCGCTGAGTTCAACGCAACCGCCCACCTGCAGGATGCCGACGTTGTTGTGCAGAATGTCAATTCGGTCGTACGTGTGAAGGCACCGCGCGACCATTGCTTCCACGTCTTCCGACCGCGACACATCCGCCGTGTGGGCCACACATTCCCCTCCCTCACGCGCGGTCATGTCACGGGTCTCCTCCGCCGCCTCGGAATTGATGTCGACGGCGAATACACGGGCGCCTTCTCGCGCAAAGAGAACGGACGTCGCCTTGCCGTTACCCCATCCGGGCCCGACCGAACCGGCCCCCGTTACGATCGCGACCTTGTCCTTCAGCCGATTTCCCATTGTACCCATTTTCTACAAGGCCCACACGATCAGCAGCGACGCACCCACGTATGAAAACGCTTCAATACATCCGGCGCCCAGGTGCGGTTTCTCGGGATCCGAAATTTCCGCCGACAGATTCAAACCCGGCAACAGGATCTTGTCCGTGGCAAGACGCACTACGAGAAGCAGGACGATCCCGATGACCACCTCAAGCGCGAAGTCCTGCAGGCTCGTCGTCCAGGAAATAAAGTCTCCGGCAACCGCGTGCCGCACCACAATGCCGACACCCACCAGCGCGCCCGCAAAAGCCACGCCCGCCGCCACGTTGTCCCGTTCGATTTCCGTATGCAGATCGTAAGGCGTCACCCAGTTGTAGGCGATGCCCGCCAGCACCAGCGCCGCCTGTCCCAACACCCAGAACACGACCGTTGTGCCCACGCCGCCCAGTTCGCCCGACACGGCTCCGAAAATCACCAGACCGGTGGCGATGTAGGAGGCGCATACAACGGCTCCAGTGCCGGCATTCTGATCCCGGATGATTTCATCCCGAATCGAGAACTGGTGCAGGATCAGCCGGTCGTTGATGATCCGTGACAGATTCATCAGCACAATCGACAAGGGGCCGTAAATGAGCACGTCGATCAGGTCAAGCTCCAGCCCATGCGACGGCCCGGAAATCACCCCTCCTATGGCCATCACCAGTCCGAAAAAGTACCCCACCATTGCCACGGACAGGGCGGTGTTGTCCTTCTCCACAAGCTCTTCCTTCACGCGGTAGCTCGGCGTGGTCCAGTCGTATACCAGCTTGCCAATCCAGAACAAGACATACGCGCAGACCAGATAAATCCCCGATTCCAGCAAACTGTCCCACATCATTTTCCAAACCTCCCTCTGCTGCGGCTGCCAAAGCCCGACCTGTTGCGACCGGACCGGTCCCGGACTCTCTGGGAGAAGGACCGCTGCCTGTTTGCCATCGCCTGTTTCCGGCGCTGGTAGAACGCCGGCCTTTGCTTCTTGGTGACTGACCCTTCGGTACCGTACTCGCGGTTGCGCCCATAATACGGACGCCGCCGATCGCGGTTGTTGCGATAGTCGGCGTAGTCGTTCCGGTATATTTGCTGCCCGTAGCCCCCACCCATTAAACTCCGCATCATCGCGTATTGACCGTAGAACGCCCAGAAACTCCCTCCGCTTCCGTGACTCCACTGCCCGTAATGCGGGTTTCCGACATAGTGGTATCCGGGCGGATGGGGCGTATTGTTCACCCCTTTGTCGGATTTGGCCACAATGGCCATACCAAGAAACGCCTGGTGCCGGCGATAAACCTTGTAGGGTACCTCGATCCAATCCGTCGTGCGCCGCCGCTCTCCCTGCACCACCGTATACTTATGGTAATAGTCCGTGGAGAATGTACCCGCTTCTCTCATATCTTCCAGAATGATCATATACTCGGGCGCGTTTGCCAGGCTTTTCTGCATTTCCTTAACGGGATCCCGCGCGCTGCACCCCCCAATCCAGAGTACAGTGAATACGATTACCGGCCATCGAAACTGTTTCATAAGCATCTCCTCAAACGCAAGTCTGGGGAAACGTGTCTTGCACCAAGACACGGATATTCAAAGATATCAGAAGTCCGTTGATGGGGTCGGGACACCACCGGCGTGATGAGCGCATATCGCGTTTTCGTCTCTCTTGCAAAGATACCCCTGTGCCGTCGGCATGTCAAGGCGCTTGCCCGCAGCACACGGGGGATGCTATATTGTGCCCAGCACATCGTCAGTACGGGACGATTTCACCTTCTTTCGGCCGCGCATCATTGCGTTTTACAGTTTTGGTTGCGGCTGAGCAGAGCGAATCCGCGCCAGGCGCGGATGCATCTGTTGATCGTCGCCGGGGCCGATGCGTACTGCCTGAGCAGGTCCCGAACCCTTTTACGTCGATCTTACATTGGAAACCAGCGCATGGCTTTTGCCGTCGATACGTCGCCGCCGCCGGACCGCCACCCGCCGATTACACCCGCCGACGGCGCCGTCGTGGTCCAGAATCCCCCTTCCCTGATCTGGCGCGCAGATGACAGGGCCACCACGTACATCGTGGAGTTCTGCAGGAATCCCGGCTTCCGGAAGGAGGTCATCCGCTGCACGGGAATCGACATGCCATTTTACAATCCGTCGATCGAACTGGCCTACGGAACGTGGTACTGGCGATACTTCGCGGTCACCTCCGAAGGCGAGGAATCCCGATCCGGACCGGTCCGCAGCTTTCGCGTCACAACCGAATCGGTCCCGCTTCCCGTACCCCCGACAGAACACATTCTCGACACAATGCCGGACCACCCGCGCATCTTTGTCACCCCTGAGACCCTGGATGGGTTTCGCGCGCGCAGGCATGGTCCCGGCCGCGAGGCATGGCGCCACCTCAAGCACCGGGCGGACGCCCTGGTCCGGAGCGAACCACCCGGCTTCAACCTGCAATCCGTGCCCGCCAACCTGGGCGAACAGCGCGGTCTGGTCTTTCATTTGAAGAACGACTGCCTTGCGTTCCCGGCCGAATACCAGATCGCCGAACTCAAGCGAGGCGCCGATAACGTCAATGCGCTCTCGTTCGCGTATCAAATCTCGGGCGACGAAGAATACGCCGAGGCCGCGCGACGCTGGATGGCGTTCCTCTCCAATCTCCGCGTCGACATCCACCTCGATGACCGTGGGCAGCACGATACCGTTGTCTACTGCTACGAATTCGGGCTGAAGGGGATGGCCCTCGCTTACGATCGGCTTTACGCCCTCCTGAATCCCGAAGAACGCGCAAGTGCGCTGGCCCACATCGAATTCCACTGCGAAGCCGCCTACGGGTGGCTCAGAGATGGACTTCAGATTCACCTGAACTATCAGAATTCCCACGGTCAACAGTGCATGCATGCGCTGCTCACCACGGTCCTGGCGGTTGCCACCGAGACCGTCCGGACCCGGAAGTGGGCCGACTACCTCATCCGCCAGTACGCCAATCGGGTCGCGTGGGGAAGCAGCGACGGTGGATACACCGAAGGCCAGAAATACGGCCACAAAGTGCAGTTCATTCTGGAAGCCCTGGCCGCCCTCAGGACCGCAACGGGTCTGGATGTCTTCCGCGAACCCCGGTGGCAGAATACCGGCGCGTTCTGGTCGTACTGCATGTCCCTCAATTACTGGTGGAACCACTGGGGGGACTGCTATTCCCTGATCGACCCCAACTTCGGCAGCGATGCCGACACCTACGTTTCCGCGTTCCTGGCCGCGATGACCGGGGATCCCGCGGTCAAGTGGTGGAGCGATACGCGGGTATGCAACCCGGTCCATCTCCCGCTCCAGTACCTCTCCGACGGCGGTGTCTCATCCAGACCGCCCGTGGATATCGCGCAGGCCCGCCTGTTTCCCGACGTCGGCCAACTCGCCGCGTACGACCGGTTCTACGACCACGGAAGCAGCCGCATTTTCTTCCGAAGCAGCCCGTGGGGCGATCACAGCCACGCCCACCAGGACCAGAACGGATTCGTCATCCACGCGGGCGGTGAGATCCTCTGTTGCGATGCGGGTTATTACACCTATTCAGGTGATACCTACCATTCCCAGTGGAGCCGAACCACGCAGGCGCACAATTCCGTCCTCGTCGATGGCGAAGGCCAGTGCCGGGGCATTGCCCACAAGGGAAAGATAACGGCTTTTTTCAATACACCCGACGCCTGTTACTTCACCGGAGACGCGTCAGGCGCGTACGGGGAACGGCTCGATAAGTTCCGCCGCCACGTCCTCTTCATTCGACCGGACGTCTTCGTGATCTGTGACGATCTGAAGGCGCCCGAACCTCGGGAATACACCTGGACGCTCAACACGTTCGAACGCGCAGACATAGATGAAAGCAGTCAATCCATAACCGTCCGGCAACGGGACCAGCGCCTTCTGGTTCGGCATCTGACGGACGGGCCCCTGAAATACGCCCAGAACAACGACCGGCCGTTTCCGTTGAAAACGCGTGACTGGTGCCGCTTCACCGAAGCCTTCCCCCAGCAATGGAACATCCGCGCCACCACAGAAAAAAGGGCCAGTGCGCAAATCCTGTCCGTTATGAATACTTTCGGAAAAACGGCGGGGGCGGGTGTCTATGACATCAGCCGGGTCGATGCGGACGGCGCCGAAGGCGTCTGTTTTCAGTCCGGGAACGGGTCCGAATGCGTGCTTTTCCGGACCCGACGGGGCGGCACCATTGAAGGCGCGGGTATTCAGACCGACGCCCGGATGGTCAATGTCAACCGCAGCGGGGATCGACTTCAACGCTGGCTGCTGCACGGGGGCACGCGGCTCAGGCTGGAAGGCGAGATTCTGTTGATCGCCGATGCGGAATGCGACGCTGCCGCGAACTACAACCCGCGCAGCGCAGGTGCGCGGATCCACGTCCGGCACCAGGCATCCGTACGTCTCGCCATCCGCCTTCCCCGTGCGCCAGAATCCGTGCATATTTCGCCGCCGGAGCGTCCTCGGAACGCGAAACCGCTCGATTTCAAATGGAATGACGGGAAGGTCGAAATCAAGTTGAGCGGGGAAGGCGAGGCCGTCCTTTGGATTGACCCTGTCGCAGATTTTTCGACAGCCCCGGAACGGCTTCAACTGGCGCTTACGGACGGCGGAGGGCGCCAGTCCGTGGGTCTGCAGACAGCCATAGCGGATAACGGGGACGTCATTGCCTTTGCCGAGATTGCGCCGCGTGAGCCGGGCATCTATGAACTCTCCGCCGGTGACGCGGAATTGCTCGTGCAGGACCGGTGGGACCCGGACATGAGCGCGCACGGGACAGGCCGCGCCACTGCTTGTCTGAGGGAGGGCGCGGAAGTCTTCGTCCGATATCCTCGTGCGGGACGACCGCGTCTCCGGGCAACCCTTGTTGAGAGCCACAAGGGCAGACTCGTCAACCTGCTTTGCAATGGCGGCTTTGAAGCCGGTATCGTGGATTATCCGCCGCGTTACTGGAACGTACAGCATCCCCGTACCCACGACCCCGGCTGGCCGGCATGGAGCACTGAGGACGCCGCGGGCGGCGGCGCCTGCCTCAAGTTTACGAGGCCCCGGGACCCCATTTCACTCAAAAGCCGCCCGATGCGTCTTCGCACCGCCGGACGCTACCACCTGCGGTTCAAAGCCAGGGGCTCCGCCACCCATGCGCACGTTTCCGTGTCCGGCCAGCAGGACACCCATCTTGTCGTCCCGATCCAACCCAGCGAGGCGTGGACCGGGTACCGGGCGGAACTGGATGTCCGACCGGGCTACACAACCGTCTCCATCGCGTTCGATCGAGGAGGAGAGCCCGATCAGGTCCTGTGGATGGACGATATGGAATTCGGGTATATCGCGTAGGACCTTGTGTCCTGTCCCGGAAATATTTCACCATTCTCCCGCCGATTCATCCCGTCTCGTCGGCCGAATTCAGGCAACCTATTTCCGGGACAGAACACTAGCCGCTGCCGGCCCCGGCGAACGGGCTTCAGTCCGGATTGCAGCGGATCGACGACGACACGGACGGAGGTATAACTTGAATACGCCAGTACTGTTTGAAATCTGCGTCGGATCCGCGCAGGGCGCCATTTCCGCGCAGGAGGCCGGCGCAAATCGCGTGGAGTTGTGCGACAACCTGATCGAGGGCGGCACCACGCCCAGCGGGGGCGCCGTTCAGGTTGCCCGAAAGCATATCGACATCGGACTCAACGTCATCGTTCGGCCGCGCGGGGGAGACTTCTGCTATTCCGGGGTGGAGTTCGAAACGATGTTAAGGGACGTCGAACTGGCCGCCGGATGGGGTGCGGACGGGATCGTGATCGGCCTCCTGAATCCGGACGGTTCGATAGACGCCGAGCGCACTGGTGTTCTCATCGAACGCATCCGTCCGCTTCCGGTCACGTTTCACCGCGCCTTCGATATGGCCGCCGACCCTCACCGGGCGCTGGAAGATCTGATTGCGCTTGGCGTTGACAGGGTGTTGACGTCGGGCCGGGAGAATTCCGCGCTCGAAGGCGTCGACCTCATTTCGGATCTGATTAGGAGGGCCGACGGCCGCATCGCGGTCATGCCCGGCGGCGGGATTACGGAGCGCAACGTCGCGAAAGTCGTGGCCGGTACCGGCGCCAGCGAAATCCACGTCGCCGCCCGGAGCAGCGTCGCCAGCCGTATGACCTACCGTAATCCGAACGCCTTTATGGGCGGCGAGTTTCGTCCCCCGGAATTCTCGCATGAACTCACCGATGTCAACCGCATCAAATCCTTCATACAGGCCGCCGGCCGATGATACGGTTCGTCCTTCCCGGCATGTTTTGTTTATCCGGTTTCCGTCCGTAGTCGAACGCGAATATTCACTTCATTGAGGAGATTTCACCATGCGCATCATCGCCATTGGCTGTGAATACACCGGAAAAACGACCCTTTTCGACGGTCTCATGCAGTGGGGGCGTGACCGGGGCATCGTCCACCACCTGGACGACCACTTCAGCATTCCCGACTGCCAGATGCTCAAAACGGAAGGCGACCAGCGAATCATGCTGGGTCTGCCCGAAGCCATTAAGGAACGTTACCAGCGCTTTCAGCTTGCCTACCACGTTCGGCTGATCAACAAATACGAACACATTCTGCTGGGCGGGTTTCACATCGAGGAATACATCTACGGCCCCCGGTACTATTACCCCGCCGTCGGCCGTCTTTCCGAAACGCCCAGAGCCTGGGAAGCCGAAATGCCGCGGGACACCATCCTGGTCCATCTCAAAGCCCGCGCCGATGTCATTGAAAGACGCATGGAGGAAGACCGACATACCTATCACATTGTCCCCAGGGAGGACATCCAGGAGATCCAGGATGAATTCCAGGCGGAGTACGGCGCCTGCTGGTTCATGCGCAAATTTGAAATCGATACGTCCGACCTGCCACCGGAAGACCTCCTCCAGGCCTTTCTGGATGCATCCGTCCCCTATCTCAACGACCGGGATATGCTCACCCGGATGAACACGTAACTGGTAGATCCCCATAATACGACTTTCCGGACTCCTTGACACTGCATGGGGGTTTGCGTACTTTTGTCAGATCATCCAAACAGGTATAGCGGTCTTGCGGTGTAATTTCTACGCAAAATGGGTTCATGTTTGTTCATACTACCTACCCCGCCAAGACATCACGCATTACGCCCCCATTGAGGAGGGTTGACATCCCCCCACCGCATCAGCCGTCGCCGGCCCTTCGACAGGCTCAGGGGACGGGCTCGGCTTCTGCGACTCCACCTCAAGGGGGGAGTGATTAAACCGTCGAACGGGCTCCGCCGGTCCGGCTGGCAGGGGGCCTGCGACCTGAGCCGCTCCCTGAGCTTGTCGAAGGGTCGGCGAAGGGCGTTGAAGAGCGACAAACAGGTTACGAAACGCGGACATTTCGACAAGCCGTTTCGACAGGCTCAACGCAAGCAGCACAGGCATTGACCACGTTTCGTTCGGCTCGCCTCGACAAGCTTAGCGCTAGCAGCGCATGTAACGCGGCGAGACGGGATGAACAGCCCGCAGAATGGTGACAAATTTCCGGGCCGGGAAAACAGGGCGAATATCGTACATTTCTTGGAAGTGGAGGAGGCCCTATAATGAATGATCGCATTGTTATTGATCCGTCAATTCGTCATGGCAAACCGGTGATCAGGGGAACGAGAGTACCTGTACATAGAGTAATCGGGAGTCTCGCGAGTGGATCTGATCCGTTCCAGGTCTGTAAGGAATATGCTATCACAGACGAAGATCTCAGAGCGGCGCTCGCTTATGCCGAAGAGTTGGTAGAGCACGAAGAAGCACATCCTCTGCCACGGTCCGGTTGTTTTGTCTGTTGAGGGATCGGACCGGATGTGTCAGGGCTGTTTACTCAAAGCCGAGGAATCCTGAAGACCATGCCAGAGTAATCCGCCGGTCCGTTGAACGGTGCCCGCACCACGCGATATAGGCGGCAGCTTCGAAAGGATGTACACCATGGCAAAGTACGAGTTTGCCTTGATATTGAAGGTTCAATTCGAACTGACCGAAGAGATCGCGGACGAATTGTACAAGGCCGGTTGCGACGATGGATCGCCAGGATTGTGCAACGGGGTTTTCTCAATTGATTTTTTCCGTGAGGGAGATTCTCTTGAAGCTGCCATTCTCTCGGCAATCGCAGATGTGAAGTCGGCAGGTTACGACGTAGACCGTGCGGAGATCGAAGCAGAAGCCATTGCGCATAGTGTGTAACGATTTATCCAAGACGATATTTTAAAGAAATCCTGTCTTGAATAGAAAGGAAGTTCTGTGGATCTGACTTGCCAACCTCCTCGCCGTCCGTCCAATGTTTCCATCGCCGGCATCGTCAACCTCGCGCGCATGGCGGACAAAGCCCGCGCATACAACACGCGGACGCTGGGTGAATTCTTGTACGGCGACGACTCGGGCCTGGACAAGATCCTGCTGGATTTTCTGGGCGTCTCACACGACGGCTTTGCCGACGCCGCCGGACGCTATGGCGATTCGGACCTCGGGCGCTGGGTACGGGAGGCTTCCGATCGGACGGACGAGGAGATCGACGCATTCAATCAGCATCATCTCAAGCGCGAGCCGGACGACGAAGCCGGCAAACAGCGTCTCAAGGATCGCCTTGAAAAATACGCCCCGGGGCGAACGGATATCGTCACCGTATTCCAGTCCATCGAACTGGACGACTGGGCGGGCTTCAGAGACGCCGACCTCACGCAGCGAGCTCCGCGGTCGCCGTACCGCCGGGACGTCGCCGGGATCTTCGGCCTCGCGCGGATGGCGGACAAAGCCCGCGCGGACAGGGCCGGGCTGCTGGGCGAATATATCTACAACTGCCCCATCGACCAGGCGATTACCGACTTTCTCGGTTTTGCAGCGGAGGACTACCGGGAAACGGCCTACCTCAATCCGAACGATCTGGAACTCGGGGATTGGGTACGGGAACACACCGGCGCAACGTCCGGTGAGATCTCCGAATTCAACTATCGGATCTCCAGGAAGCGTCCGGAGAACGAAAAGGAACGCACGATCTTCCAATCGGCGCTGAATGACGCCGCGCGGGACCGTACCGACGTTTACACCTGGTTCGACCTGCTCGACCTGGACGACGAAGCATCCTTCGACGTCGTGGATCTGTCGCGCCACGCGCCAAGAAGCCCATTCGACGCTTCCGCGGTAGGTATCTACGGCCTCGCCCGGATGATCGACAAAGGCAGGGCGGCGATTCACCGGACGCTGGGCGACTACTGGTATGGCGAGGATTCCGGCGTGGACCGTAAGATTGCGGAATTCCTGGGGGTGTCCGCAGGAGACTTTAGCCACGCACTCGCAGCCCATCGCACCGATGAAGAGGTCCTTTCCTGGCTCGATACACAGAATAGTAAATCCGAGGCTGAGATCAGCAATTTCAACCGTCAAATCAGCACGATTGGACCGAAAGATGGGAAGCGTCAGGCCTGGTACCGCCGGGTAATCGCCGAACTGGATCCGTCCCGCACCGACGTCACGACGTACTTCGCCCTCATTGAACTGGACGACACCATCAGTTTTGCCCGCCGTAAGACAGGCGTTTGAACCCAATCCGTTGACGTCAGCGCCGTGACCTCTCCCCCCGGCCCCCTCTCCTAAAGGAAAGGGGGAGACAAGCATTGACCCTGCACAATATGACGCCTGGATTTTTTCATCGATCAATCTGTCTTCAACCGACGACAGTTTCCCCCTTCCTTCAGGAAGGGGGTTAGGGGGTAGGTCTCGCGCTCCGCTACGCAATCCACTTCCCGTTTCGCACAACGAGTGCCCATTTGCGGGCGAGTGATAAGGAAAAGTAACTAACACGGCTTACCTGTTCCTTCTTTCGTCTCCCCGCCTTATTACAACGCAGCGAGAAGGGATGGACCGCCGAAGAATGGTGACATATTTCTTGGACAACAGACTAGCCAGGTCCAAAAAAGGAGAACAAACATGTCCAACCAGGAAGTCACGCTGGCCAAATTCACCCGCAAGGAGTTCCGGGAAGCCCTGGAAGCCGGTCGGTTCGGAACCGCAATTATTCCAACGGGGAGCAATGAACAGCACCTTGAGCACCTGGCCATGGAATACGATATCCGGGCGGCCACCCACGTGGCCACCGCGGCCGCCAAAAGGCTCTACCCCCAGGTTGTCGTGAACGTGCCCATGGCGGTCGGCATCTCGGAACATCACATGGTCCATAAGGGTACGGTCACCGCCAAACCCGGCAGTTGGCTGTCGGTGCTGTTCGATGCCGTGGAGAGCCTGGTGCGCCACGGCGTCAACAATGTTCTCATCCTGAACGGACACGGTGGCAACGAAGCCCCCATGATGGGCATCCTCCGGCAGTGGCAACTCTTCTTTCAGATGACGGCGCCGGAGGCCAACGTGCAGTTCCACTCCTACTGGAACCTGAGTCGCGAAATTGCCGAGCAACACTGCACGAGCAGGGTGCCCGGTCACGCCGGCGAGTACGAAACCGCCATGGCCATGGTCATCTGTCCCGAGAACATCCGCCACGATGCAATGCAGGAACAGGAAGCCCAGGAGCCTCTGAAAGCGAATGAAGAACTGGGCAAGATTCTGGTTGAAGCCGCGATTCAGAAAACCGTCGAATACCTCGAGGGGATGATTGAAGCCGCAAACCGTGAAATGCAGCCCCATGTCTTTTCGAAGGAAATGTACGCCGCGAAGGGGAAGAAATAGCCTCCGGGAAGCGTAACTGCCAGAAAGGATGAACCATGACCGTAGAACGGGCCAGATACGGCGCGGATGCGGCCGCCGGGCTTGCGGGCACGCTGCCCCAACCCTTTCCCCGCACCATCGGACCCAACGCGATGACCTATCTCCGGGAGGTGGTCGACTCCGGTCTGACGTGCAACATGATCGGGCGATTTGAAGACACATTCGCGGAAGAGATGGGCGTAAAACACTGCATTGCCACGCCCGGTTGTACGCCCGCCCTGGCCGTTCTGGCCTGCGCGCTGGACTTCGATCCGGGGGATGAGATCATCGTGAGTTCGGTGACAGACTACGGCACCGTGCAGGGTCTCATAAGAGAGAACTATATCCCCGTTTTCGCGGATACGGACGCGGGTACCCTGGCCATCAGCGCGGAAACCATCGCACCCTGCATCACGGACCGCACGCGCGCCATTCTCGCCGTGCATATGACCGGGACAATCTGCGATATGGATCCCATCGTGGAACTCGCGGACGAACACGGTCTCATCGTTTACGAAGACGCCTGCCAGGCCGTCTTCGGGGAATACAAGGGTCGTCTGGCCGGGTCTCTATCCACAGCGGGCGCGTTCTCCTTCGACTCCGAGAAAACCATGGGTTCGGACATTGGCGGCTGTGTGGTGACAGACGACGACGACCTGGCTGAGCGCATGCGCTTCATCGGCCACAGCCGCGGCGGGCAGGTGCTCGCAGGGTTCGGGAGGCAGCACGTTGTCCCCGGATTCGCCCACCGCATGCCCCAATGCACCGCTGCCGTCTCCCTGGCGCAGCTCGAGATCATCCGTCCCAACGTGCAACAGCGCGACGGGATGATCCGCCTGCTCACGGAGAGACTCGAGGAAATCCCCGGCATCACTCCACTTCCCATCCCGGACTACATGAACGTCTATTCCTGCTGGATGGCCGGTTTCAGCATCGACCCCGACGCGTTCGTCTGCACGCCGGACGCGTTTGCGCAACAGGTCGCGGATGGGGGTATCCCGGGCGCGGGCACGGGTCGCTATTACTTGTTACCCGCGGCCTTGCCCTTTCTTACCGAAAAGGCGGAAAAGAAGCTGCATCCCTATTCAACGCCCCCCGCTTCCAGGGAATATTCGTACAACGGGGATACCTGCCCCAATGCACAGACCTTCCTGGAATCCTTCGTTCGCTGGTCGTCGTTCTGCGAACGCTATGAACCCGAACACTGCGAACTCGCCGAGCAGATCGTCCGGGAAGTGGCCGATCACAATCGCGCGTAGAGGCGTTGCCCGTCGCACAAAGGCGCCCGTCGACGCCACTGAGGTGGTTCGTGGAAAAACCGGCCCCGCGCCGAGCGGCGCCCTTCTTTTTCGCCCTTTTTCTTGGCGAAGCAAGAAAAAGGGCAAGGGAATAGGGAAGTTTAGGGGGAGGGAGTTATTTTCTCGGCGATAGCTAAACACAGTCACTTCGACAGGGTCAGCACAAGCAACGCAGCGAGATGGGATGAATCGGTGCGAGGATGGTGTGGTAAATTTATTACGAGACATCAGGTCCGAGGAGGTTCAGATGTCAGACACACGATACCGTGAGATCGAAGTCGCCGGATCGCCGTTTGAGATGGGGCGCCAGATCGGCGAGGCCGCCCGTGAAGAAATCCGCGGCTTTGCGCATATCGCCCTCGAACGGGTGAACAAGAGCGTTACGGTCCCCGTTGAAAGGGCAATGGCCGTCGCCCGGGACTGCATTCCGTACGTGGAGGGATACGCGCCCCACATGCTCGACGAGATGCGAGGCATGGCCGAGTCCTCCGGCGTCCCTATGGACGATCTCATGATGCTCCAGGTCCGAAATCAGCTTCAGGCGAAGGCCGACGCCGGATGCACGTCCTTTTCAGTCACCGCGCCGGCCGGAGGGGCCAACATTGTGGGTCAGAACTGGGATAACGACCCGGCACTCAACCCCTTTACCATTGTCCTCAAGCGCCGCCCGACGGGAAAGCCAGCCATCCTGAACATTACCCAGGCCGGGATCATCGCCTACATCGGCGTGAACAGCGAGGGTATCGGGCTATGTCTGAATACCCTTCCGTCGCCCAGCCGGGCCGTGGGCGTGCCGCACTACTTCACGGTCCGGGGCATTTATGAAACAGGCACCCTGGAAGATGCCGTGCAGGCGGTGCGCCGGGCGAGGCGCGCCATCCCGGCCAACATCATCCTTGCGACGCCCCAGGGGCCGGCGGACCTGGAGGTCACCCTGGACACCGTGCATGTGATCCGGGACGACGGCGTGGGCCTGGTAACACATACCAACCACTGCGAGCATCCCGAACTGGTGCATAACAACAGCGTCTTCCCCGAACTCATCCAGTCCGGCGGGCGGAAAATCCGAATCCGGAAACTCTTCGATGAAATGGAACGTCCCTTTGCGATCGAGAGCATGAAGGCCGCGCTGAGCGATCATGAAAACCACCCCACCTCCATCTGTCGCCATCCCAACGATGACCCCACGACAGGGTACTGGGCGACCGCGTTCTCCGTCATCATCGAAACCGATGCCGGCCGCATGCACGTGAGCCGAAACAACCCCTGCCAGAACCCGTATGAGACCTATGCGCTGAACTGATCGGCACGCGCGCCGCATCGCTTTCCACCCGGTCTTTCAGGAATCATCTCCATGTCTCTCACGTCCAACCAGATCGCGTACGCGCTATCGCGCAAACTCCTGCGCAACCGGCATACCCGTATCATGATGGATTACTATACGGAAAAACTGCCGCGTCTCGAAACGCCTGGATCTCCTGCGCAATGGAAGAGGCTGACCGCCAGGGTCCGTCGGGACCTCCTGAAGAAGGTCTACCTGACCGGACTCGATCCGAGCGTCAACGATCGCCCGCCGGATGTCCGCTGGCGTGGCGTCCTGGAGGGCAACGGCTACCGAATCCGGAAGCTCCACTACGAAGGGTATCCGGGCATGAGGATCCCGGCGCTGCTTTACGAGCCTGAGAATCTGAGGGACAAGGCGCCGGTCGTGCTCAACCCCAATGGCCACCATCGCGGCGGCAAGGCCATGGACTATAAGCAGGCGCGGTGCATCAACCTGGCCAAACGCGGCATGCTCGCCCTCAACTTCGAATTCATCGGCATGGGTGAACTTCAAGGCTCGGCCAACCACATGCACCAGGCCCACATCGACCTGTGCGGTGTAGCCGGCGTCAGCGCCATGTATCTGGCCATGAAACGCGGTCTGGACGTCCTGCTCGCCCACGAACATGCCGATCCCGACCGGGTGGCCATGACCGGTCTCTCGGGCGGCGGATGGCAAACCGCCGTGCTCACCGCAATGGATGAACGCATCGGCGTCTCTGTGCCCGTTTCCGGACACTCCCCGATCTGGCACCGGGCGACCAAACGATGGCAGGACCACGGCGACCTGGAGCAGACACCCGTCGATCAATGCACCGTGGCCGACTACGACACCCTCACCGCGATGTTCGCGCCCCGTCCGGCGCTGCTTGTACACAGCGTCAACGACGGTATTTTCCGACCGGAATTCATGCGGCCGGCCCTGTATACACCCGCCCGGAGGGTATACGAACGGCTCGGCGTACCCGGCCGCATCGGTTTTTACGCCAACAAGGATCCAGGCACTCACAACTACGAGAAAGATATCCGCGAGCAACTCTACCAATTCCTCAAGACTGCCTGGGACCTTGACATCTCCACCCGGGATATCCCGTGCGACGACGAAATACGCTCCGAGTGGGAACTCAACGTGGGGCTGCCGCCGGACAACCCCACGTTCCTCTCGATCGCCTCCGAACTCGCCGGGCGGCTGCCCGAGAAACGATCGACCACAGATACAAAACAACAGGATCGAAGACGCCTTACCAGAGTGTTGCGGCTGCCGTCTGCGTACACCGTCGACGCGCGATCCGTGCGTAAGACACGAACGCTGGACGGAGTACAAATCTCGCACCATCTCCTGGAGATGGACCGCTGGAATATTCCCGTCACGGAACTCCGCCCGAACGGTTCGAACGATGTCCTGCTTATCCTCCCGGAAAACGGCCGGGCCGGCGCAGCGAGGGCGGTAGACAGCGCCCTCCAGTCCGGTAAGCGCGTTTTTGTGGCCGACCTGTTGGCGTTTGGCGAACAGATCATCGCGGACGGCGCCTACCACTACCTGTTTATGGAATGCATCTCCGCGGCCGGGGACCGCCCCCTGGGCATCTGCACGGCCCAGTTGCTCGCCCTCCGGCGCTGGATAGAGTCGACAACCGGCATGCATTCCCTGAACATAACCACCCAGGGTCTCTCCACCGGGCTGATTGCCATCTGTGCGGCGGCCTTGCGCCCCCGGGGCGTCGACGCACTGAGCGCCAACCTGCCCGACACCCTCCGCCGGCTCATCGACTGGAGCGTCGACTTCGCGAAAGAGCCCGTTCCGTTTTGTTTCGGCCTGCTCGAGCAGTTTGACATCGAAGACCTGATCCTGCTTTCCCACCCCGTAGACATTCTTATGGACGGCCGCGGGCCGATGCGTTGAGATCCGGAACACACGGCGCAGCCCGGTCCGATCCTTTCGTTTCGTCGTCGTTCCCGAGAGGCGTATGCAATGTCCGACTCCGCAACCATCCATTTGAACGCGCGTTATTACCGCGCCCTGCCCATCGACAGTCCCGGGTACGAATCGGTCACGTTCGAACTCCCCATCGCACGGACGGCCCTCGTCGGCATGCACTGCTGGAATATCGGCTGTCCCGGTGGCCCTCCCCTGAACATGGACTACTGCGTGGACCTGGGTTGGCCTGAGGCCACGGCTGAAGGCTACCGCATCATGTGCGAGGTGATGCGGCCGGCCATGGACGCGGCACGGACGATCGGTCTCCCCGTAGTACACGTGGAGGCCGACTGGATGGACGAACAATACCCGCACATTCCTTCCAGACGGGACAGAACAAACGTCTGGAAACCCACCGGCCGCCAGAAGGAAATGCTGGACCGCGCCCACGGCCCCGATTACATGACAAACTCCCCGCTTGCAAAGATGCGCCGGGCCGAAGTCGTGTCTCCCATTGGCGATGAGCCCATGGTCTTTTACACCGACACCATGGACGCATACCTGAAAGCCAACAACATCGACACCCTCATCTACACCGGATTCGCGGCCGATATGTGCGTTCTGGGCTCCGAAGGCGGCGGACAGGCGATGCTCTCCCGCGGGTACCGCTGTATACTGATGCGAAACGGTACGGTAGGCGTGGAACGTCCGGATACCTTTGACGAACGCCTGGCCACGCGCTACGGCATCCACATTTTCGAATGGAAGATCGGGTACACCACCACGTTCGAGGCGTTCATGGAAGCGGCGGGGACCGGTCAATAGGCCTGAAAGTCATCCGACGAAGCGTCAAAGAAAGGAAAATCAATGGCCATCGGAATTTGTGACTGGAAACACGGCAAGAAATGGGTCTATTCCATCACGTACGACGAAGCGCTCATCGAATTGCACGAACGCGCCGTGCCGATCCATGAAGCGTTCAATATACCTGGACATATGGAAGCGGTGGCCGGCCACATCGGCGAAATACGGCGTCTCGGCAACTCCAGTTACAACGGCTTCCGGCACATGACCGGGGAGGAAATGAAGGAGATGGTCGACCGCGGCTGGGGTGTGGGAAACCATTCATGGAGCCACGAAGTGATACAGCCGGATATGCTGGACCGGGAGTTGCGAGAGGCCAAGGAGGTAATGGAAGAGGCCATCGACGGTCCGGTGGATCTCTACTGCTCGCCCGGCAACAATACCAATATGGCGGACCACGTACTGGAAGCCTGCCGGGAATACGGCTATCTCGGAGCGATGAGCCTGACGGACGCGCTCAACCGGCCCGGTGACGAACTCTTCTGGCTGAACCGCACGGCACTGCACGACCAGTTCTACGAACCCTTCTACAGCGAATTCGATCCGTACAGGAACATACGCCATGCGCAAGTCGACAACGGGTGGATAATCGACTACTGCCACTGCCCGCTGGATGAAGTGGTCCATCGTAACAAAGACTGTACCGCCGACCAGCTTCGGCGGCGTTTTGAAGCGGTCCTCAGCGAAGGCGGGGAAGATGTATGGTGCGCCGTGCCCGAGGAAGCCATTTTCTACCATCTCACCCGGCGCCATACCGAGGTTACAACCCTCGACGATACCGCCGACGAAAGGCGCTACCGCCTGAACCTTGACGGGTTGTCCGACCGGGTCACGTGTCGTGCTCTAACCCTGGACGCCGACGTGCCCGCGGCCTGGTGCCGGTATCCCCGGGTTCGCGTCGGCAATCAACCCATGCCCGCTTCCCTCGTCCGCCCCGGCGTTCTGCGCATTACCGTGGACGTTGAAGACGGGATGGAACTGGCGTATTCGGCTTAGAGCTGAGACCCGATACAGACCGCGACACAGAGAAAGAAGAAATCCGGAGAATGGGCAACTTCGCGGGTCACAACGTTCACCTGGAGACGGCGCGCCTGAGTCTGCGGCCATTTGAGGAGGTGGATTTCGATCTGGCCGTTCCCTTTTACAGGGATCCCGATTTTCTCGCCGCGATGGAGGGCGAACCGCCTGACGCACCTGTGACTTCCGACTATCTCAAAGGCGCGGGCAGGGCCATGGCCGAACAGGGTTTCCTGTTCGCGGTCGTTGAAAAGGCCAGCGGCCGCACCATCGGTGAAGTGTGTCTTCAGTGGATGAATTTGGAGCGCGGTAAGATTATGGGCGAGAAGGTGATGCGCCTGCCCATTGGAATCTGGGACAAGTCTTTGTGGGGAAGGGGTTACGGAAAAGAAGTGGTGCGGTGCCTGATGGCGTATGCGTTTGAGGACTTGGGAATCGATCGGTTCTGTCCGATGGACGTTTCCGCCGACAATGTCCGGTCAGTGGGGTTGTGGCGGTCGCTCGGCCTGGTCGTCGCGAGGGACGTGGACGGTGGAAAGGTGCTGGATTTTGAGATTACGAGGGAGGTCTATGAGCGGTTGAGGTAAGGAAACCACCGGCCGCAGTAATTGAAGAACCCGTTCTCACACAAAGACACGAAGACACCAGGAATAACCTGGGAAGATGGGCGATGGGTCTTGCTATAAGCACGCCCATATATTTCTTGTAAGTTTTTTATTTTTATATTTTTACGCCCTTTTTCTTTCTCGCCAAAGAAAAAGGGCCAAAAAGAACGGCGCCGTTCGGCACGGGGCCGGTTTTTCCACGAATCTCGTCAGTGGCGAAACCTGACGGTTGTGCCCTACGTACGCATCCGGACCCCTGGCGCTTCGGTGCTGAACGGAATAGCGTGGAAAAACCCCCCACTCCACCACCGTGCGGATGAGGGGCTAAAGCGAAATGCCGCGCGGGCGAGACCTACCCCCTATCCCCCTTCCTGAAGGAAGGGGGAAACTGTCATCGGTTGATCACGCCTCTATCGATGATATAATCCACCTGACATATTGTGACGGGACAACGCTTGTCTCCCCCTTTCCTTTAGGAGAGGGGGCCGGGGGAGAGGTCCTGGGAGCGAGGGCATCTTGCCCTCGTTGCGCCACTTCTGGTTCTGCCTATTCATCGGGCTGATGTCAACGGATCGCATTTCTGGTTCAAGCTGACAGCTGTTGTTCCTGACCGCTGATTGCTGATTTTACCCTTTGTGTGAGATGATTTCAGGTTCCTTCCCCCATCCCAGCGATTGCGGGTGCGACGTATTCGTCGTCGGGATTGACGAGGTACGTGTAGCCGCTGGGGAGACCGGCGCCCTTCATAAGCCCCTTGACAATCGTAATGTCGCCCGTTGAGACGCCCCGGGTTGTGACGGCCGCGATCCTGTAACTCGTGTCCATCGGCAAATCGTTCATGAAATGGATGGTTCGACCGGCGAGGCGACCCCGGAGCTTTCTGCCTTGAAAGACAAACAGACAGCTAAACAAGGCTTCTGGGCTTATTATCTGGGCGGTCTGTTTGTCAGGATGAGCGACAACCACCTCTTCCTGTTCGCCGCCGGCCTTGCCTTTGCAACCCTCCTATGTCTTGTGCCCTCGGTCTTCCTCATTTTCTTTGTGCTCGGAGCAGTCCAGGACGCGGCCTCCATAGCCGACCAGGTCAATAGGACAGTGGAGGTGTTCATCCCTTATGAAGAACATGCCGCGTACCTGAAGGATGCTTTATCCTCGCGCATCCCCGACGTCGTCGAATTTAAAGAGGCGTACGGCGTTTCCGGCCTGTCAATCCTGCTGCTGAGTGTCAGCAGCCTGTTCAGCAGCATGAGAACCCTCCTCAACACGGTCTTCCGAGCCTCCGGGGACGAGCATAACCTGGTGGCGAGACTGTTCAAGCAGTGGCCGGAAGCGGTGGACAAACTCAAGAATATGAGTACTTCAGGTCTCCGGTTGAATTTCTTGCGCATGACCCTGCCGGTAGCGGTGGGCAAATTGAAAGACCTCGCTATGGTACTCCTGGTAATGTACGCTTTTTTGCTGTTGATCCTCTCTCTGCCCATTTTGGCCGCGGTCCTCAACGCCGTCCTGTCGCCGCTGCACTCCTATGTGACCTACTTCTACGACCTCGCCTCCTTTGCGGTGATCTTTGCCGTATTCCTTGGCCTGTACTGGCTGGTGCCTTATGAGGCACCCCGGATAAACGTGCTGGCTATGGGCGCTTTTTGGGCCGCCCTGCTGTTGAAACTGGCCGAATGGCTCTTCGGCTATTACCTGGGCCATTTCGCCTCCATCTGGTATTTGTACGGGGCTTATACGCTGCCGTTGGCCGTGGCCCTGTGGATCTACTTTTCAGCCATCGTCTTCATCGCAGGTGCCGAGGTCGCCCAACTCTGCCATGAAAAACGCGCTGCCGTTCGAGGCTGATGGTGAGCGGCACGTTTCTAGCCGCGAACAAACTCCCCACTCCACCACCGTGAGGGCGAGGGGCGAAAGCGAAAGGCCGCGCGGGCGAGACCTACCCCCTATCCCCCTTCCTGAAGGAAGGGGGTAACTGTCATCGGTTGATCACGCCTCTATCGATGATATAATCCACCTGACATATTGTGACGGGACAACGCTTGTCTCCCCCTTTCCTTTAGGAGAGGGGGCCGGGGGGAGAGGTCCCGCGCCGTCATTGGTCTTGTAGGGGCAACCCTTGTGGTTGCCCTCTTCGTGGCGGGCATATCGCTGGTTGGAATCGTCAGGCCGTATCGCTAACCGCTGTTGGCTGATCGCTGATTGCTTCTCGCCGAGTGGAAGCCAATGAATATTCGGTCGAAGGGCCTTTCGTGAGGGCAACCAGAGCAGAGCGCGTGGTTCCGTTCAGCACAGAACACCGATTTCCAAAATTACTTGCAGGGCAGTAGACCTTGTGGATGCGCCGTGGAGATTCGCGCTGTGCATATCGCAGGCCCCGCGCCTAGCGGCGACTTTTGGTTCCTTTTGGTCGCTTCAAAAGGAACCCGCCGGAGGCAGGGAATTTGGGGAGGTCTGGATTTGGAGTATGTTTTCTTTCGTAATTTTAATCTACGCCGGTTTTCTTACGCGAATTGATATCGTGAGTCCGTATCGTTAACCGCTGTTGGCTGACTGCTGTTTTTCCAGCAACGAGGGCGACCGGCCGGTCGCCCCTACGAAAACCAGGCGTTCGTGAATTGATATCACAATGCCGAATCGCTAACCGGTTTTGGCTGATAGCTGACCGCTGATCGCTGGTTTTCCTGATTGCTGAATTTACCCTTTGTGTGAGATGATTTCAGGTTCCTTCCCCCGTCCCGGTAATCGTCGGTACGACGTATTCGTCGCCGGGATTGACGAGGTAGGTGTAGCCGCTGGCGAGATCGGTACCTTCCCTGAGACCCCTGACGATCGTAATGTCGCCCGTTGAGACGCCTCCGGTTGTGACGGCCGCGATCCGGTAGCTCGTGTCCATCGGCAAATCGTTCATGAAATGGATGGTTCGACCGGCGAGGTCGCGATTCCGTGGCAGGGGTGGATCGAGGTCGATCAGATTGTTCGCCGGGTCGGAAGCGTCGATCCGCGCCACCTTCCCGCGCCAGGCGGCGCGTTCCGCCGTCAGTTCAACGGTGCCGAAGGCGAGTAACGTGCCGCCGACCATTCGCATCAGCTTTACTTCATCCCCGACCAGGCGGATCATTCCGAATGTGCCATTGAACGTGATCCCGCCTTCCACCGTGACTTCCATCGCCTCCTCGCAGCTGATCAGTATATCCGTCCTCCCTCCGGCCATCTCCACGGCCACGGCGGCAGCCTCGACCGCATCCCCATCGGGTCTCACCTCCAATTCGCGCACCCCAACGATGAACGGCCTGGTATCGTAGGGCTCAAGCACGTTGACAAACTGGCTTTGCAACGCCTCGCCCAGCCTGCTTTGGATGAGATACCTGGGCCGCTGCAGCCTTCGGGGCGAGTCCCCGGTGGCCAGCGCGACTTCGTCACAGGGCGTTAGCGCGTGCAGCCGAAGATGGGGTTCGCGGCCTTCCGGAATTCGGCCGCGGATATCTTCGATCTTCCAGTCGACGGTGTAAGGCTGCTGAACCGGCCCGGCGGAGCGCGTCACGTCGTACAGGTAGGTGAAACCGCTCTCCTTGTAGAATTCAGCGTTCTCGCCCTCCAACGTCGCGAACGGAACATCCGGGCCCGCGAAGGTGCCGCCTTCCTGCCCGACAAGTTCAATGCCGGTAACCTGCGCCGTTTCCGCCGCTCCGTGCCAGGAAAGACGGTGGTTCCTCCCGCCCCGCGCGCGGAACACATCCAGAACGTAGCTGTTGTTTTCGTCCACGTCCACGAGCGCAACGGTGCGCCGGTAGGTTTGCAGGCCCACATAAGCGTCGTGCGCATCCACCTGTATGGCGCGCAACGGGGGTTCCACGGCGAAGAATTCGATCTGCCCGCCCGGACTGTACTCCGACCCCGTATCGCCCACCACCAGCGTATTGTGGCTGATCGTGTTGGCCGTCCATGCATGTCGCTTCGGCCAGGATCCGGTATATTCGGGATAGCCCAGATCCGGAAAAATCGCGACGTTTTCCGCCAGCAATCCCAGGTTGAGACAATCGTGGTGCGAGTGCCCCTTGCCCTGTCCGTAGTGGATGAACACGGCCCGGCCATTCTCCGCTCTTTCGGTCTGGAGGTGCGCCTGTCCGTACCTGCCGAAGTGCTCGCTTTCCAGGCTGGCCGGACCCGTATGTCCGATCTTTCGTATTTCCCGGGTCAACGCGTCCGGATCCTTACGGTAAATGTCGCCTTCGAGGCGCAGGGATGACCCATGAGCCCCGTGCTCGTGCCACGCCAGGGCCGCGAAACGCGGGTCTCCGTACAGTCTGTACGCCAGGACATAGGTCTCGGCCGCGCCTTGCCGGCCCCACGCGCCCACGGCGCCGCTGTCTCCCGTGTTGGGCATCATCCCGTCCAGCACGTTTATCCGGGATTCAACGAGATAAGCCTGTTTGAGCTTCGGGTAATCCGCAACCAGGTTGTGTCTGGTATATTTGGGATAGTGCGACAGAATCTGTACGAGTTCCCGCATATGGCGGGTCCAGATGAGACCGTAACCGCCGCATTCTCCGCCCATGCCGTCCCGGTCGAGACCCTCGGTCAACACCCACGGTACGGGATCCTTCTGATTCGTGTGGTCTCCGGGAAACCCGGGATGGAACAGCCAGTCCAGCCACTCCGGCGTCAATTCCGGGTCGTCCAATGCAATTGCAGCGGTGGCGAGGGAGGAGTGGTTCATGCCCGTGTTGCCGCTGATCCGGCCGTCCTTCACAGACTTGAGCGCTTCCAGCAACAGGTGATCGTGAATATGCCCGCAGATCGCGGCGGTGCTGTTCTTGTCCCCCAAGTTGTATTGTTTGGCATGTTCCGAGCAGAAGGACACCAGGTCGTCGTCGCCCTGGAGTCCGTCGAAGACGATATCGTAGCTCCGGGCAAGGCCCTGCGCGACGAACGTCTCCCAGATGCAACCTTCGATGCGGCCCCTTCCCGAACCGCCCTGGCTGTGCTGAAAACCGAGTTCGTGGAGTGGAAGGTAGTCCATCTCGGGATAGACGTCTGCGATCCGGTCCAGCAGCACGCCCGCCTTGTGGGCGTAGCGCCTGTCGTCCGTGAGGGCATAGGCATCCGCCAGCGCGGCAACGCCTCGCTGGATCCGGCGCCACACCGCCTCGAAATTGTAGTATGCGATAATGTCGTGCCTGTTTCCCTGGTCGTCGAACATGCCATATCCGTCGTCTACATAGAGTTCGTGCATCGGATCGGCCGGATCGGGATGATCTGCATTGAAAAGCAGCGACCGGTCCCCCAACTCGCGCCGGAACATCCCCTGCGCGTCGAGGGCCGTCCCGTAGAACGCCCCGAAGTCGTTTTTCGGATAGACCTCCCTGCAGTGTTCGCACCAGATCTTCCACGGCCTGGCGTCGTCGAATTCCCACCATTCGCGCCCCGATTTCGCAGGCGCCTCCTCCCCGCAGCCGGGACAGTAGGGCTTCTGGCCCTTGTATGTCACGCCTTCGTTGGTGTAGATTGTCCGCGGTAACTCCTGTGCGGTTACCATATCCCACAACGCATCGTCCGTGCGGCCCACCCACTCCTCGGCAGCCGCAACCGCGCGTTCCTGCTGTTCCCGCGCCCAATCGTGCTTCGCTGCATTTGCCTGCGCGTTCGACCGCATCGCTGCACTGACGAATCGGCTTCGCTTTTTCCCGTTTGACATGCCGTTGACCCCTTTCAGTTCGCAAGAATAAGTCGAATTTCAGGCCGCGTCCACGCCTAACCTGTTTTTAGAGAGGCCCGGAGCGCCTTTACCCGCGCACTTTGACGGACCGCTCGACGTGTATCGGGTCGCGGTATACGGGTTGAAATATACCCTGTGGAGGTTATATTAGGCGGGATTTCTGCGTTGCCAGCCGCCAGGACATGCCTTTATTCACGACGCACACAATCGGAGGAGAGCACGATGAGCGAATCCACAGACCCAGGGAACGTTGAAAGCGGTCAAGAAATGGGGATTGGCGGGCGCATGGTCGGTGCCTTGTTTTCGCCCGGGCGGACGTTTGCCGCCGTTAATGCGCATGTCGAACACAGGGACTGGTATCTCCCCATGATCTTTATTGCAGTCGTCGGCATGTTTTCCGCTTACCTGCTGATGCCTACCGCACAGACGGCCGGGATGGAGGCCGTGCAGGAGCAACTCGCGAAAGATGAATCCCTTACGGAAGAACAGCGGGCGATGGCCCTGGAAAGCGCACAAAGGGTGATGGGCTTAGGCGCCGTTATCCTTCCGTCCATCGGTACGGCCGTGGCGATTGTTGTCCAGGCGGCAATTTTTCTCGCACTTTCGAATTTCGTATTCGGTGGCGACGGTACCTATAAAAAGACAATGGCCGTCGTGAGCTACAGCTCACTGGTGGCCATTCCCGCCGCGGTTATTACGGTGCTGCTTACCATGGCCACGGGCTCGACGACGTTCCAGGTCGGCCTGGGTCTGCTTGTGCCGGGATCCATGGAAGGGAGTTACATAAACCACTTCCTGTCCATGATCACCGTCTTCGCTGTCTGGAAGTACTTATTGATTGCGGTCGGTCTGGGGGCCGTTGCGGGTATTCGGACAAAGCTTGCGGGGATCGGCATTTTCGGACTCTGGATTCTCTATGTTCTTGCCGCCGCCGCCGCGCGGACCGCTGCGACCATGTGACGGCAGGGTACCTATATCACATAGAGCACCGACAGTTTACGTTATTACACATCATTGAAACGGCGCCCTGAGCCGCTCCCTGAGCTTGTCGAAGGGTGTCGAAGGGTCGGCGAAGGGTCAAAAACCCACCGAAACGCGGCCAGATCGTTGAGGTCTCGGATATACCGGGCACATTCAACCATCTGGCCGCGATGTTTTTCTAAGCAACTACGTCAATTGGTTTTCGATTATTTTTTCTATGTAGTCATATTGCTTGTTTCTTTCCTGAAACAAAATATGTGCCTTTGAGAAAAAGCGCTCGCGGTCCCAGGTACCATCGTCGTAAATCTTGAAAAGGTCGTCATAGGCAGTTGCCGAAACAATGTACGAATCCAGCGTAACGTCTTTCCGCTGGCTTCTCTCGCCAATCTCTTGGGCCAATTTCGGCAGTCTTGTGTGAAGCGTAGCTTTGTCGTCGTGTCGGTACGCGCTTGCGTGGCGCATACCGTGCGGCTCGACAAAGACGATGTGTTGTTTCTTTCCTTCTTTGATCCATAGGATGAAGTCCGGATAGAAGCCGCTCGACTCGAAAAAGCCGACGCCGGTACCCCGGCTCTGATTTCGCAGTAGAAATACCTCCTGTCCAGACAGTGTGCCGTCGTTCTCCTCCATCCAGTAGTCCTTCAAATCCTTCACAAACCGTTTCTCGCTATGATTCAATGCGGGAGGAGTCGTCTTGAGATTTTCATCCTCTGCCTCAAGGAGTAGCGGCTGATAGAGATGCCGGTCAAAGTGGAGGCGCGGCAACTCATCTGTTTCCTTTTCGTAGAGGCGCTCGCAGTCGGAAATCAACTCTTCGATCTTCTCCATTAATTCGCGCTTGGAGCGCTTGATACTGACAACGTACTGGCCCTTGTCCTCCGACTCACGGCCAAAGCTCAGATTCGGATCGCGCTCGTCGAGGGTCTTGTACACCATCTGTTTCGACTCCCAGCGATCCCGGTGTACGCGGTAGAATGCATCAACGTATTTTTGCAGAATTGAAGTTACGGCTTTCTGAAGACGTTCCACGTCCGTAAATGACTGAGGTCGTACGACCGCCTCATCGGCAATCAGGCTGTAGCGCTCGCCGTCCACCATAATCCGTTGCGGTGCGTCAGGCAATATGCACAAATTGCTTAGGCCCTTCTGTTCCTTATATTCGATCAGGTCGAGATAGGCCTGTTGCCAATCTACTAGGTCCAGGCTCTCATGGGGCAGCACCCGCTCGTCTCCAAAGTGTGCGTCGGAGGTCAATACTCCGTCTTCGCTGCTTTCCAGCGACTGAACCTTTAGCGACAAGTCGACCCTTACTTTCCTTAATTCGGAATCCGGCTCCAGGAGACGACTTTGAGTCTTGACGAATTCGCCACCGTCTTGTATCCGTGGAACGACGAGCCCCGCTTCGAGCAGCTTCTTATCTGGGCGGACAAAAAGAGGTAGCTCATCGTACCCTTCTGTATCCACGCCCTCCCGCTCCAGGTACTTTCTGAACTCGGCCATGTAGTTGGCACGCACCGCAAAGATATTGAGCGTCTCCAGCAGGCCGATACGTTCCGGATGCGATCCATCCACCGCCGCGCTCCGCTTGAGGCTTGCGTCCCTGCCTCGCAAGCGCACCCCGCGGCCAAAGAGTTGGATAATCTCCGAACCTTCGCTGCTACCGATGTTCAGGAGTCCCATGTTCGACACGCGCCAGGAGTTCCATCCCTCCATAAATTTCTTTGCGCCAATGAGAACCTGAATCCCAGTCTGCGGATCATTGATACTCTCGAATAGTGAGCCGGACAGAGCGTCTTCTTCCAGTGTAATTCCAGTCTCATCATTTTCTACCAGTTTCTTGAATGCGCTGACGTCCCCGATGTAGATAAGGCCGAAATAGTCATCGGCGCCGCTCGCTTTGAGGCCCAATTCGCCGTCGACGCCTCGGATTGCACAGAGGTGCAACCCGCCACCGGCCGGAGCATGGAATACCTTTTTTAGTATGTCATCGTAAATTTCCCTGGCGAGGCGTTGAAACTCCCGGAGATATGTAAACTTGCCAGCGAATACGTCTCTTCCGTCCGGCGTTACCAGGTCGCTGTCGCCCTTAACGAGTCGATTAATCGCACCGATAGTCCATTCGCGCCGGCTTAAGACGCGATGCAGGAACCGCGCCACGGTCAGCACGTCACTGCGTTTCTTCCTGTTCTTGCTGTACACAGCATTTACCGTGCTGCCGACGAAGACCCATAGGGGCTTTTCCAGATTGTATAGACGTAATTCTTCGGCCGACTGAGTGAAGACACATTGCTGCTCGTAGAAGGACAGCAAGTTGCCGAGCAGTAACGTATCCGTCTTTTCCTCGGTAGTCTCGTCGACGAGATTGAGTACGCGGAAGTCCTTGCCGTAACCATCGCCGTGGAAATATCTATACGAATAATCGAATGCAATGGCCTTTCCGTATTCCATTGTAAGCGTGTCATTGGAAACCGCTCTCAATGCCTGGCCAAAAGTGGCGCTGTATTCAAACGTAAAGCCACTCTTGCCGAGGTCGTCGCGGTAACGTCGCCATACGTCGCCGCCAGAACCCTTATGCCCTTCATCGACGAAGATCAGGTTGTTGCCTTCGAATGCCTCAACGGGTACGCTAACGCCTCCGCCTTGCTTCTGCTCGACCAGCTTGGTGATTTCAATGACCCTCACATCGTCTTTTTTGCCGCCCTCGTTCATGTCGAACGGACCGCAGCGGATGTTCGAGGCCACCATTTCGCTCATGTGCTGTTCACTCAGTCCCTCGTTGGGCGTAATCAGCAAGACGTTGTCCAGGGTCTGGTTGTTGTAGTGCAGGAATTGACGATAGTTGAGGTGCATAATGAGGGTCTTGCCGCTTCCGGTCGCCATCCAGAAGGCCAGCTTCTTCAAGTCGGATTCGCAGAACTCTTCACCCCTATTGCGCTCGGCGGAAAACGCATTCAGGGAGCTAAGCATCCGGCCCCGTTGGTTGAAGTACCGATGCAGGAACAATTCCGCGTATATTGCCGCGAGGTATTGGAAGTATCGGAGATGGATCGGTTTAGATCGATCGGCATTCATAGCCTTCAGGTGGTTTTGTACGTTGTCGTCGTATTGCACAAGAACTTCCTGTGCGATATTCACCGCGTCGCCGCGTCCTATCAGTCGATTATAGACATGACTGTGACTCTCAGTGAACCCCTCCGCATCCTTCATGTCGGCCAGTAATTCGCGGTTGCTTCGGTAGCCGAACTGCATGTTTAGCCACGCCAACAACACGAGGTGCTGGTCCAGACCGGTGTTTTCTACGGGTGGCATTTCTATCGCTCGTCCTTGACGATTAATTCGAGTTTTTCTATCAGCGGCGGCAGGTCGTTGTCTATTTTGTCCCACAACCCTTCGAGGCTCAATTCTTCGCATTTCGGAACGAGCCGACTGCGCATCCCAACAGTTTGTTGCCAGGGAATTTCCGTGTACCGGTGTCGGGTTGAAAATGAGACACGGCTGGCCGCCTCACCGACAATCTCGACCAATTTCAGGAGCGCGAGTTCCAGGAGCCGATTGTCCGCTAACTCGTTAAGACTTGTACCGCGGAGCAATACAACAGCTTCCCTTGCGTGGTTCCGCATATCTACGAGGCTTGCTCGGTCATCATATCTGCCCATACACGTGCTCCGCTGGGCCGGAATTCTCCTCAATATACCGCGCGCTGTGCCCGCTGGTTACTCCTTGAGGGTGCGAATACACTCATCACTCCCGTGGATGTGTCCAGCTTCATCTCCAATCTTAACAACCCTTGTCGCGCTCAATGCTACCGCTATGTTGCCCTGGTCGGTACCCTAAACGGCCGGAGATTCAGCATTGTTTCCTTATTGGCGAAGTAGCTATTCCCTTCCCTTGAAATCCAACCATTATCTGTGAGCCACTGGAGATCCTTCGTGATGATGAATGGATTCTTCTTGTACGACGGTCCTAAACTTTCAATTGTCATAATAAGCGCTAATTCGTCTACTGCTCGATCGCTGCTTGATATTTTCAGCAGCAGATCGCGGCGCCTTTTGCCAGCGACTGTATCCTGTCTCGGGAAATGTTGATAAACATGGTGCTGCCAGACAATGTCCAGATGCTGTCTCCAGATCATCTGCAATTGACCTTGAAGCCCGTCGAGGAATCCCTGCACGGCATAATAGAGAAAGGGTACGATCTCTCCTCCGGATTGGCTGGTCCGCGCGAGTTGGCGCGCGTATTCGGCACGCGTCGCACTATAATGGCTACTCAACAGGTGACAGGCCGGTACCGGTATACCTGAGCGCAACAAAATAGCGAGTTCCAGGAGTCTCGCTGTGCGACCGTTTCCGTCGCCGAACGGATGGATCCAGGCGACGTAGAGATGAGCTAATACTGCTTTAATGATTGCGAATGTAATCTCCTCGCCTTTTGGTACGTCAACTCCGTCTCTTAACCACTGACATAGCCTCTCCAGCAGGTATTCGCAATCCACTGCGGGTGCTCCTCGATACCTCCCGCCCACGCCCACGGAGTGGGTGCGAATCGTACCCGGTATGGAACCCTCTTGTTGACTGAGCTTGTCGAGAACGGCCCCATTCATCTCCCTGATCCACTCAATATCCAGGGGTTCGACCGACCCTTCGCGCATTCCGTCGATAGTGGCGTTGATGGCCTTAATAATGTTGTCGACCTCCTGCGCCAGATACTCACGGGAGGGAGGCAGTTCCAGTTCGCCCTCTATATGCCGCAAAACGTCCTCTTCGGAGAGTGTATTACCTTCGATTGCGGTGGTGGCATGGACGCCCTTGGCCAAATAAATCTTATAGAGGTCCTCAGCCGAGTCATGAACCAATGGTACCCTGGAGATGTGCTCGATTTTGGAAGCGCATTCTCCGAGCTTCATCCATAGCAAATAGGGCACTTCCCGGAGATCGACTTGAAAGGTGATCCAGGGGTGGGTCTTCTCGTATTTCCTCATGGTTGGCCAATGCCTAAATTTCGCGCGTTATAGTCCATTCTTTTCGTTATCCCTCATCCTTCTGGTCGTCAGGAATCTCTGAGAGCCTTGTCATAAGTTGTCTAATCATTTCGTTAACCATTCTCTTTAGCACTTCCAGGTCTTGTCCCGCATATTCTTTTTCGTAATCCAGTTTATAGGACGTAAACTGCCAGATGGAGCCCATTGATTTCAATTCATTCTCAATTCGGAAATTATAATTCGCATCTTGCTTCGCCTGAAATTGATCGAAGTCGATTCCGATGTTAGTAGAGACAAAGATCGCTTTATCCGGCCAGGCTCTTGCCTTATCCTCTCCGAGATCAAGACTTGATACTGTACCGTCAACATTTCGCACAGAACAAACACCATAATCTGCATCAACACTCTCGAACACGTCAGAAAATGGCTCGCACTTTGCATTGCAATAGCAAAAAAGCGGATACAGCACTCTCTCGGCATATTCTCTCGCTTGAATTAACTCACCTGTGCCGGATTGTATTGATCTTTTGAAAAGCGCGATTTCTTTGTCTATGTCCTCTACGTCTTCGATATCCTCTCCACGAGCGGCTCGCAGATGGAGACCGAGGGTGTATTCACAGCAGCCGGTAACGTAAGAGATAAAGTCGGCAAGGTCTTCTGACTTGTCGGCCTTCTCCAGCGAGTCGATATATCGGTTTCTTTCCTGAATTGGAAAAATAGCCACCGTGTAGCCGTGCTTGATGAGAATCATATTCATCAATAGCCGCGCCATGCGACCGTTCCCGTCGTCAAACGGATGGATACGGACAAAGCGATAATGAAACGTCGCTGCGATGAAGATCGGATGCTCGCTCGCATTCTCGGCGCGCCTATACCAGTCGATAAGATCAGTCATCTCCGGCTTTACCTGATCGGGTGGGGTGTAGTAATATGTCTCGCCGGTCGAGGTCTCGACGTTATTTGGTTGGGTTTTATATTGTCCAATGGTAATGAGTCGCTTCGTGGGTTGTCCATCCGGTGTAATTGCGTCAATTTCATAGGGTTCTTTCAACAATACCCTGTGGAGATTTCGGATAAAGACTTGGTTGAGAGATTCGTTTCGTTTTATTGCATCCTCGATCGCCTTTACTGCTTCGTCGTGACCCTCAATGTCCAGATGATCGCGCATTGGTTTACCGTGCGCGGTGAGTCCGTGCAGAATAAGGCTTCTCGTTTCTCCAAGAGTCAGGCTGTTGCCTTCTATGGCGTTGGAGTGGTAGTTCGACTCGATTCTTAGCTTCTGTTCAATCCGTCCCACTACGTCCGATGGCAATGGCCGCAGTGCGTCCAATTCAGCTTTAAGCAGATCGATTTCATCAATGATATTTGACATGCTTGGATTGTCTACCTGATCAAGAGTCTGTTGGTTTGTTTCCTGATGGCTTATCTGTTCCGTGTTTTCCGTGGGTATGACTGGATGCATAGATTCCCCGCGCGGTGCATCCACCACGCCATCCGGGGCTGAGCGTTCGCCACCCAGCCATTTCTTTAAAATACCCAGACCTTTGCAAATGTTCCCTCGTTTGCCATTTATCGCACCGTTTCAGCTGACAGGAGCGGCTTGAACTCGTTGTTCTCACAGAAGTGTTGACTACCGTCTTTCCACAGTTGGCACATCTGAAGACACCGTATGTCCCAAGACAAGGCTTCGAAAGGACGCCATGTGCTCAGTTGCATTTTTCACCATGCTGCGGTGTTCCGTCAACTCTTCTTCTGGCAATAAACGAGCCAAATTCCCACTTTTGCCATCCTCCAAGATCGCAATACTAATCGGTTCATTTATTCCCCCAGGATTGACTTCACAGGCATGGATCAAAGCCCAAAGCGCGGTGAATATCGCGCCGCGGAGGTTTGGGGGTTCTTCTTTCCAAAAAATAGAACGAAAAAAAGCCAACAGGGGATCGAGAATTGGCTGACCACTTCCAGCGGCTACCCACCAATTATTCTCTAGCATCTTGATTTCGGGCTGAAATCCGGTAATTGACGGCAGTTCACATAAGGACATTCCATCGGTGGCGGAATAGGCCACCAAAGCTGAAAAATCAAGATTGCTAACCTTAGTTTCTTGAAAGTCCGCGATCCCAGATTGAGAAAGCATCTTGCCTATTTCAATGGAGTCTTTGCCTCTAAATGCTCGGCCTCTCCACAGCTTCCGAACAACATGGCAGAATCTTTGAGCGTGGCCAACATAGCCGGATCCCGCAACGATCAGATGACTATCGATGATTTCTATCTTCTTGGTCGGCTGCTCGATTGTGTGATGCTGCCCGTGGACAAATGTTGCAGAACCGTCGGCACCTATCACCACGCCGTCCTTGCATCGAATACCTATTAATGCAGTCATGCCTATTCCTAAAAAATGCTGTTTTCGCGCATATTCGGATACGCTCTATAAATGGCGCCTACGAGTTCCGCAAAAGACAAACTCCGAACCCACTCTGACAGTTGTTTCAGATAATTCTGCACGTAAGTGGGCAGATTAGCGATCGCCCTTTCGCCCTGTCCCTGACCTGCATAGGTTAGCGAGTAGGACCGACCGGTAATGCTCGTGCTCGATCCCTGTGCCGTGATTTGTACGAGTCCCCGTTCCTGAAGCGCCTCAAGTTCCGCATATACCGCCTTATCAAATGGACCGTAGTCATATGGTTCAAAAGCAAACTGCTTACCATGCATTTCATCAGCGATCTTCTCATCCATGAGGAAGAGCAACTTCTGGACCTGAACAGGTTCAAACGAGGAATCAGGCACAGCGGAAAGACCTGCTAGGACCATCTTCTGACGGTGCGAAAGCTCGTTTGGCATCACAATCTCCTTTTCTTCGACAAACGCGATGGTATTGTCTCAGCCGAAAAGCAAATGGCCTTCGGTGAATTACTGAACATATGTTCATCATTCGTCCATGTCAAGAAAATATGTGGATGCGTTCACGGGTTTATTTAGTTGCACGTGAGTCCGCACTGGTACGGTCGGTATCTCGTAGGAGGCCATTCGGCTCGCCGCTAGCGCGTGCGATTGCCTTCATTCTCCTACTCCCGCGAACATCCGCCGCTTGAACAATGGTTCCAGAGCTTTCGCCTCGTGTATCAGCGAGTCGCCGTTAACGTATACATTGTCTACGCCTTCAGTCAACTTCTGTTCGACAACAAAGTCTCTATCGAGTACAAAGTCCGGCTTCTGCCAATCCTCCGTTTCTCGCCAGATCACTGCAACCCGCGCCTGGTCGATCTGGCCACGATAGACAAGGTATCGCCGGTCGTCGTCGTAATGAACTCGCCTCGTCTGCACGTTAAGGCCGATCAGGTAGTTGAAGGTCTCAGGGATGTCGGCCATGTTCTGCCGCGTCTCTCCGTCGGAGTGGATGTTCAGTTGGTAGGAGAACGGCTTCGAGAGCTTTTCTACGTTCAGCAACGTATGGCTACGTTTTGTTTCCCATTGTAACATGTAATTGATAAGGTAGTCTTGGAATGCCAATGTCTGCTGTGCGGAGCCCTCGTCGAAGTCGATGTTATTCAGAGCGTCCTCATAACTCTCAAGACGCATATACTGGACTATACGTGGGCTACGCTGGACGTCTTGTGGTGTGGTGTTCTTGGGTTTACCTCCATTCCATTCAGGCGCAAATGTAACTTTCTTGATCCGTGGAAGTAGTACAGTGTCGAAATAATCCCCCATCTCTACGAGGATGAACTTGCGCTTTCCATCGTCTTCACGGTTGAGGTTGATGACGGCATGGCCGGTTGTACCCGAGCCGGCAAAGAAATCAAGCACGACCGATTGCGAATCACAACGGGACGCACGTAGGCAATCCTCTACCAAGGCAATCGACTTGGCGAAGTCGAATTCCTTCTCTCCCAAAATGTCTTTTAGGGCCTTTGCACCAAGATTGGCTGAAGCGTATTTGCTATTGTCCCACCATGTCTTAGGCATTGAACTCATGTCGATTCGTATCTTAAAATCGATGTTAATTCCGTTGTTGTTATCGCGAGCGTTTCCGGTCCTCCGAACTCTGTACTCGGATGGATCGCTTTTTACAAGGCTAAAACCTCGGTGCCAGTTTTTTTCTATTACCGTCCCACCCTGAATTCTGATCGGCCAAACGGCAATCTCATTTTCACCTACCTCCTCTAATACGTCATATTCACTCTTATCCGAATTCCATCTAATTTCAGGAACACGGATTTCATCGTCATCACCAACGTAAATCGGATAATGCATCTTCGGACGATCCTGTCGCCGATCATTTGACCCGTGCCTTATGAGATTATTCCATGCAAATCTGCCTTTTTTATCGACATGCGGATATCGTGCGAGTTCGTTCTGCGTTTTATGGATAGTTCCGGGAACTGAGGTTGTGTTACCGAAAAAAAGTGCATATTCATGAGTGGGAGAAAACTGCCCCTTTGATTTGCGTCCGGCAGGATTTGACCTAACTGCAACAATACCTAAAGTCCTTTCAAAGAGTCCTGCCATTATTGTGCGGAGTTGGCATACTTCCTCGTCGTCAATCGCGCAGCACAAGATTCCCTCATTCGATTGTAGATTCAAGCAAAGTGACAGCCTATTTTCCATTAGCGACAGCCACGAGGAATCCTTGTAGTTATTCTTATATACAATCGCTGAAGCGTCTGTGTTGTATGGCGGATCTATGTACGTGCACTGAACCTGACCACGAAAGCGGGCTTGTAGTAAATTTAGCGCTTGCCAATTTTCGCTATGAATTAGCACACCATCAGTCATTCCATGTAGATCGTCAATACTGCCCAGCAGCCGGTCCACGAAGTCTTGGTCGAAGTGTCTCGTATCGAGGACCAGCGTGGGATGTGTTTTCAGGAACGCAACGCGCTTGTTTGTCTTATTCGTGCCCGAGTTGAACAGGTTGGTTTGATCTTCGTCAATGCCGAACAATTCTCGCCACTCGACCCACTGCGCGTCGCACAGGGCGATCTCCCTAAAGAAATCTTCATCTATGCATCTTACCGAAATACAATACTGTGTCTCAGTTACGAACTTACGCTTCTCCCAGAGCATCTCTTGAAAGTTTTCTATCTGCTCGAGGAAGTAAATGATCTCGCCACCGATTGAGCGGATTGTCCGCATTGTCTGGAACCAGGTCTCGGACTTTTCCTCGCCTGACGCTTCCATCTCGTCAAGATTCAACACTTCGTTCTTCAGGTAGAAATCGAGTTCACGAGTCAGGAAGCCCTTCAGGTCTTTGTGGATGAAGAAATCCGAAGTATTGCGCCGCGTGTACTGCACAAGGTGATGTTCGAAGAAAGAGACCGACTTACCATCACTATTTTTTCGCCTTTCGGCCATTAGTGCGGCGGTCGCCTCGCTGGAGTGGTTCAGGCGACCTGGAATTTCGGACACCGCTTTATTGATGATGTTTTCCTGATGATTGGTTTTGCCGTAAGTGATTTTTTCCTGAGAAGTCAGCGGACGGTATTCAAGCGATATTGCTAACCGCCCGGACGGTTCGTCCCAAATTGGCGCCTCGTTGCACGGCACAAAATAACGTTTGTCACTCTTGACGTTATCCTGTTTGACGTCAGCAGCCTTCAGCCTGAATTCCACCGTGACTCTTCGCGACTTGAAGGCATAGTTCTGGAAGTGCTCGCCAGTCTTCACGTAGTATTGGTCGCTGTTCGCCCAATGGAGGTGTACTTCTTCGCCGTTGTACGGAATGGCGTAACGATGACGTTTCGAATAACGGCGTTTCGAGATGAAATCACCGTCCTGGTAATACCGGCTAAAGAAAGCGTAAAGATGATTGAAGATCACCGCTTCGAGCGCATCACGTCCCTGTGCGCCTGAGGCTTTCGCTTGGTGTTCTAGGTATTCTTTGCCGAGCGGGATACAATGATGTACCTCCAACAGATTTCCGTCAGCGTCGATGGCATTGGAACCAAGGGCTTGAACGACTCGCTGCCGACATTCGTTCAATTCGTCGATTGCGCGTGATTGCGTGGCCAGAGCATCCCGTTCCAACTCTGAAGCTACGGATTTTGGTAAGTCCGCAGCAATAAATCGCTCGATAACGTCCCGCTTGTGATTCATAATGCGGTAGATACCAAAGTCCAGCTCTGCGCAGTCGAATTGGAATAACTCTCGCAGAAGATTCTGGAATTTTTCGAGCGATGTGCTCATGGATGACGTCCCTCGCGGTAAGTAGGGTTTCCCAATGTATACACAATGACGTGGAGGTCGTCAAGGGGAAGGCGGATCGGACGGGGTCTCAGCGACGGACCTGGAAACCCTGGGCCGTAAGGAATTCATCCAGTTCGGCTCGGGCGTGAAACTGCCCTGTGCGGTCCGCCATGACCGTTGTCCATCGCTGGTCTCCCTCGTGCATCCCCTGCGAGGTATAGAAGTCGACCATGGATCTGTCGTATTCCTCCATGGCCAATCGATGCGTCTCGTCGCAGAGATACCGTTCGCGATGCAAGACCGCATCCAGGGGCAAACGCGGTTTGACTTCCGGGGCCTGCGCCGGATACCCAATGCAAAAGCCGGCCACGGCAACGACATACGGGGGCAGGTCCAGCAATTTGCCCACCGATTTCGGGTTGTTCCGCATCGCGCCGATCATGCAGACTCCCAATCCCAGAGACTCCGCGGCGATGGCCGCGTTCTGCATCATCAGCGCCACGTCCACGGTCGCGATCATCAACGCCTCCGCATAGTTCCCGTCGAACCGCTCGGCCCCGTGCATCCGGTTGGCCATCCTGTCCCGGTGCAAATCCGCGCAAAAGGCCAGAAACGCCGCGCTCTGGTGTATCTGCACCTGATCGGCGCACAGTTCGGCCAGTCTCTTTTTCCGCTGTGGATCCGCCACGTGGATGACGGTGTAAGCCTGCAGATTGCTGGACGTGCTCGCCTGCTGCCCACACCGGATCAGTGTTTCGAGGACGCCATCGGGAAGCGGCCGATTCTCGAAACTTCGGATACTCCTGTGCGATAGCAGGAGATCAATTGTGGAATTGGACATATTGAACCTCTTAAAAGCGGTGAGAATAAGAACAGCTATCAGCTGTCAGCCGTCAGCAGTCAGCTTGAAACAAGAGCGAAGACCCAAACAACCGAAAATCAAAACCTGAGACGGGAGACAACGCGAAACCGGGGTGGGGCGGACCACATACCTCTCGCCGCCCGTCGTGTTTCGTATTCGTAGGGGCAACCCTTGTGGTTGCCCGCCTGAACGCCGATTGCTTAAAGCTAAAAAAATAGGGCGGGTTTCAGAACCCACCCATGCGGTAACGACACTGACGCCTTGTTTTCCGGGGCGTTCTATTGGTCCCCGATCCGAAGCCGGTTGATCGCCCGCGTCAGGGCCAGCCTCGCCCGTGTCTCGTCGACCTGTTGATCCCGCTTTCGCGCCAGCCTTTGCCGCGCGCGGTCTCTCGCGGCTTCAGCGCGAGTCACGTCAATTTCCTGCACGAATTCCGCCGTCTCGGCCAGCACGGTCACGCGGTCTCGCTGGACTTCCGCGAATCCGCCACTGATCGCCACAGTTTTTGATCCCTGCTGCTGTTCGGAAAAGACTATCTGTCCGACGCCCAGGGCGGCCAGCATCGGATGGTGCCCCGCCAGCACGCCGAAACCGCCTTCGGTTCCCGGCGCCTGCAGGCTCTGCACTTCGCCCGAATAAACCGTCTTTTCCGGTGTTACAATATCAAGCTGATACGTCGGCATCGTATTCCCGCACGAAGTTGGGACCCTGACAGCCCGTTGAAGAAGTCCATCCGGGCTGCTAGAGCGTCTTTGCTTTCTCTATAGCCTGTTCAATCGTTCCCACCAGATAGAAGGCCTGCTCGGGCAGATCGTCGTATTCGCCTTCGGCCAATCCCTTGAACCCCTTCACCGTGTCTTCTATTTTGACATATTCGCCCGGGATGCCTGTAAAGCCCTCGGCCACGTGCATACACTGGGTCAGGAAGGCCTGGATCTTACGAGCGCGCGCCACCACCAGCCTGTCTTCTTCGGACAGTTCGTCAATTCCCAGAATGGCGATAATTTCCCTCAGGTCGCGATAACGCTGCAGAATCTGCTGCACCTGGCGGGCAACCTCGTAATGTTCCTCGCCCACCACTCGGGGGTCGAGAATTCGCGAACTGGAGCCCAGAGGGTCCACGGCCGGATACATCCCCTGATCCGCCAGCGCGCGTTCCAGCACGATACGCCCGTCAAGATGGCTGAAGGCGGTCACCACGCCCGGGTCCGTATAGTCGTCCGCCGGCACGTAGATGGCCTGCACCGACGTGATGGATCCGTTGCGGGTGGTCGTGATTCGTTCCTGGAGGGCGCCCATTTCCGTTGCCAGGGTGGGCTGGTATCCCACCGCCGAGGGCATCCGGCCCAGGAGCGCGGAAACCTCCGCGCCGGCGAGGATAAAACGGAAAATATTGTCAATGAAAAAAAGCACGTCCTGACCGCCTTCCTCACGGAAGTGTTCCGCAATGGTCAGTCCGGTAAGCGCGATGCGCTGGCGTGCGCCGGGCGGTTCGTTCATCTGTCCGAATACCATCGCGGTTCGGTTGATTACGCCCGAGTCCGACAGTTCGTGCAGCAGGTCATTCCCCTCCCGTGTGCGTTCCCCCACGCCTGCGAATACCGAGTACCCCCCGTGGCTGCTTGCGACGTTGTTGATGAGTTCCGTCAGAATTACTGTCTTCCCGACGCCCGCACCGCCGAACAACCCCAGTTTGCCGCCACGGGCAAACGGACAGATCAGGTCCATTACCTTGATCCCTGTCTCCAGCACCTCGTCCGTTGTGACCTGATCTGCATGGGCAGGCGGATCTCTGTGGATTGGCAGCAGCGGCGTATCCTCCGGCACCGGCCCCTTTCCGTCGATCGGCTCTCCGATGACGTTGAACAGGCGTCCGAGGGCATTCTCACCCACCGGCACCTGGATCGGATGCCCGGTATCCGTCACCCTCGTGCCCCTGGATAGACCGTCCGTCGAATCCATTGCAACACACCGCGCCACATGTTCGCCCAGATGCTGCTGTACTTCCAGTACGAGGCGTCCACCACCGTTGCGCGACACATCCAGAGCGTTGTATATGGCCGGTAAATCTCCGCCGCTGAAATCCACGTCCACAACCACACCCACAATTTCCTTGATTGCGCCTTCGTTCATAAAAAACCTCTCAAAAAAGCTGTCAGCGGTCAGCAACAACAGCTATCAGCGGTCAGCTATCAGCGATCAGCTTGAACCGGTTGGCGTGACGGACTGCTACGCCACCGCCTCTGCACCACCGATGATGTCCATCAACTCCAGCGTAATTGAAGACTGGCGCTCTTTGTTCATTTCGCGCGTCAATTCTTCAATCAGGTCACCAGCATTCTTCGTCGCGTTATCCATAGCCGTCATACGGGCAGCCTGCTCCCCTGCATTGGACTCCAGCAGAGCACGCCAGACCTGGAAGTTCACATGCCGGGGCACCAGCGAATCCAGCAACTGCTCGGGTTCAGGTTCAAAAATATACTCACCGGCAGGGGTCTCTTCGTCGGCATCCTGGGGTACAATCGGCAAGAGCCGGTTAATCACGGGCTCCTGCCGTCCCAGCGAGACGAACTCGTTGTTGGCAATCCACACCTGATCCACGTCGCCGGACATAAAACGACCTGTCAGGTCACGCGCGATGTGGACGGCCCGGCCTAGATTCAGGTCGCCGAACACGTCGAGATATTCCCGGCTGATCGTATATTCGCGTTTGCGAAAAAAATCCCGCCCCTTCCTGCCGATAGCGACCAATTCGACCTCGTCATGGTTATCCAGTTCCGAGAGCACCTTCCGGCAGATTCCGGCGTTAAAGCCTCCGCACAGACCGCGGTCTGACGTCACCACAGCGACCGTGATCCGCCCGGATTCCCCCTGGCGGAACAGGGGATGCCGATCCGCGTCGATGCTCGCGGTAAGCCGTTGAAGAATGCGGTCCAGTTGTTCGGCATAGGGCCGGGCAGCCAGAATGGCGTCCTGGGCTTTGCGCACCCTGGCCGCGGCCACCAGCTGCATGGCGTGGGTCACCTTCTGTATATTCGTGACGCCGGTCACACGGTTTCTGAGCTGACGCAATGTTGCCACCGGCTACTCCCCCATGCTCCTACGCGGAAACCTGAAAGCCGCGTTTCACGCTTTCAATGGCGGCGTCGATGACGCCCCGCGCCTCGTCGCTTAACGCTTCGCTGCTCGTAATCGCATCCACCACATCCTTGTGGTGGTCGCGCATATACGCAAGCACCTCGGCTTCAAATCGTCTTACGTCCTCCGTGGGCAGCTCGTCGATGCCCGCACCAACGGTAAGAGACACCACCTGTTCACCGAGCGACATCGGCGCGTACTGGTCCTGTTTGAGGATCTCGATAAGTTTCTCGCCGCGGTTCAGCAGGTTGCGGGTTGCCGTGTCCAGGTCCGAGGCCCCGAATTGCGCAAAGGCCTGAACCTCGTTGTAGCGCGCGATATCGCCGCTCAAGGTGCCGGAAACCGCCCTCATCGCCCGCGTTTTGGCCGAACTGACCCTGGAAACGGAAGCGCCGACGTCCATGGCCGGGCGGATGCCGGAATAGAACAATTCCGGTTTCAGCAGAATCTGCCCGTCCGTTATCGAAATCACGTTGGTCGGCACGAACGTGGATACGTCCCCCTCCAGAATCTCGATGATGGGCAGTGCCGTGAGAGAGCCCGCGCCCTTGTCGTCGCTCAATTTGCAGGCGCGTTCAAGAAGACGCGAGTGCAGGTAGAACACGTCGCCGGGATAGGCTTCCCGCCCAGGGGGCCGGCGAAGGACCAGGGCCATTTCCCTGTACGCCCATGCCTGCTTGGAGAGATCGTCGTACACAATCAGTGCGTGTTCGCCCTTGTCGCGGAAGTACTCGCCCATTGAACATCCGGCATAGGGGGCCAGGAACTGAAGCGGCGCCGGATCGCTGGCCGTTGCCGAAACCACAATTGTATACGCCAGGGCGCCGTTTGCCTCGAGTTCGGCAACGACCTTGGCCACCGACGACGCCTTCTGACCAATGCCCACATAGATACATTTGACGCCGCTGTCTTTCTGGTTGATGATTGCATCCAGTGCGATGGCCGTCTTCCCGGTCTGCCGGTCGCCGATAATCAACTCCCGTTGCCCGCGCCCGATCGGCGTTGCGGCATCCACCACCTTGACTCCCGTCTGTAACGCTTCATCCACCGGCTGGCGCTGGATCACCCCCGGTGCAATCCGTTCTACGGGCAACGTCATCGAGGTGTGAATCGGCCCCTTTCCATCCAGCGGCTCACCCAGGGGCGTAACCACCCGGCCCAGCAATTCGTCTCCCACGGGCACTTCGACGACGCGTCCGGTCCGCCGGACCTGGTCGCCTTCCTTGATTGCCGTGTCGTCCCCGAAGAGGACGCAACCCACGTTGTCCTCTTCCAGGTTGAACGCCATGCCCATGATGTTATTGGGGAACGCCACCAGTTCACTGGCCTGCGCGTTGCCCAGCCCGTGAACGCGCGCCACGCCATCGCCCACCTGCAGCACGGTCCCGGTTTCGTAAACGTCGATATCCCGTTCGGCCTCCAGAATCTGCTGTTTGAGAATATCGGAGACTTCATCGGGGCGAATCTGTAAGTTCATCGCCATAAGTGTCTACACCTCGGTTATGGTAACCCCAAGACCAGCCTCCGGCGCATCCGGTTCAACTGTGCTTCAAGGGTTGCGTCGAACACGTGGTCGCCCATCCGGGTCACAAAGCCCGCTCTGAGTCCCTCGTCGACTTCCACGTCGAGACGGACCTGCTTCCCCGAATAGGCCGACAGCCGCTGTGAAAGCCGCGCGCGTTGATCCTTCGAGAGTTCCTGCGCCGAACGCACATATGCGGTAATCAGGCCCCGGCGCTCGTCCAGGAGCATCAGGAACGCTCGAATGATGCCGTCGAGCCCCCGCTCCCGTCTTTTGTCGCACAAGAGCAGCAGGAAGTTCAGCGTGAGATCCCCGATCCGACCCGAAAAAAGCCTCCGGACGGCCGTCCGCTTCTGTTCAGGAAAAATCAGTGGATTGCTCAAAAAGGCGCGCAGGTCTTCCGATTCCCGGATCAGGTTCAGAAGTCCTTCCAGATCCTCATGGACTCGATCCAGCGCGTCTCGCTCTTCGGCCGCCTGGATAAGCGCCCTGGCATAACGCATTGCAACGGGAGTTTCGTTCAAGCTCCGCTCCGGAAATCAATTTTGGTTCGTATCAGGAATGCTGTCTATAAACTCGTCGACCAGCTTCCGGTTTCTGGCATTGTCCAGGTTTTCGTCCAACACTTTACCGGCGGCTTCGATGGCCAGACCCGCGGCGTGGGTTCTCAACTCCTGGATCGCCTGCTCCTTCTCCTGCCGAATCGTTCGCCGGGCCTGTTGCAGCATCTGCTGGGCTTCGTCCGCCGCGCGCGCACGTACTTCCGCCGCCGCGCGCTCGGCCGCCTCCCGTCCTTCCGAAACCGCCTGCCGGGCCTCGGCCTGGGCATGCGCCATAGTGCGCCGGTTTTCGTCGGCCGCATTCTGAGCCTCCTCCCGGGCCTTTTCGGCCTGGTTCAAAGACTCCCGAATACGCCTTTCACGCTCGTCCAGCATGGCCAGCAGCGGCTTCCAGGCAACCGCCTTGAGAACAAGCAGCAGTAAGATGAAGGTAATAATGGTCCAGATTATCAAACCTTCATCAATATTTAACAACATATGATACCCTTTTCTCCAGTATTAACGTGCGGACGTTATTGCAGCCTCATCCCCCCTGTGTTGCCAGAAGAAAACAGATCACCTGGCCGAACAGGGCCACACCCTCTATAAAGGCCGCCGTAATGAGCATAGAGGTACGGATATCGCCGGCCGCTTCCGGCTGGCGTGCTGTACCCTCCATCGCCATTCCGGCCAACCGTCCGATCCCGAGACCCGCCCCGATCGTCACCAACCCGGCGCCAATGCCGGCGGACAAATAACCGTATGCTTCAGCTGCCACGGATGTTACGTCTGCCACAACACACCTCCTCGGCTAAAAAGTTAAGGTATAACAATGGAAAATTGAACACACATTCCGCATCAATGATCCTGATGCACGGCCATACCGATAAAAACGGCCGTTAGCAAAGTAAATATATAAGCCTGCACCAATGAAACGAAAATTTCCAGCAAATAGATCGCCAGCGCAAAAAGCACGGACACAGGTGCAACAGCATACGACTTGAACAAAAAGATCAAACCGAGCAACGCAAGGATAATCACATGTCCGGCGGTCATATTCGCGAAGAGACGGATGCAGAGCGCGAACGGTTTTGCAAGGAGACCGATGAGCTCAACCGGGATCATCAGGATCGTGATTGGCAGTGGCAGTCCGTGCGGCACCAGTCCCTTGAAGTAACCCAGCAAGCCGTTGTGAAGAATTCCACCCATCTGTATAACCAGAAAGGCGGAGAGCGCCAGCCCGGCGGTTACGCTCACATTGCCGGTGGCGGTAGCGCCATAGGGTACCAGGCCCAACAGATTGCAGGTCAGAATGAAGAAAAAAACGGTAAACAAAAAGGGCAAAAACCGTCCGGCTTCTTTTACCCCGATGTTGGGAACTGCAACATCATCCCGGATAAATACAACGACCGACTCAAGCAGGTTTGCCAGTCCGGACGGAACGAGTCCCCGCCGCCGGGTTGTCAAGAAAAAGACAACCAGGAGAAACAGTGCGGCAACCCACATCATGACGACATGCCGCGTGATAGATAAGTCAATTCCAAACAACTCAAAATGAGGCAGTTCGACATGCCCCCAGGGCAGATGGAGTTCCGAAGAATCGAGCAGGTGTTCCATAATGTAGTCGTTTTTTTCTTCAGCGGCCCCTTCTGAAGCCATCGTCTCAAACCCCCTCGCTTGACCTCCGCCGCGCCTCAATGCGCCTTACGAAGAGTCGAACCTCTAAAATCTGAAAAAGCACGTAGAAAAGAAAAAGAGAAAAAACCAATCCGTAAACCGAAAGCGTTGTCAATTTAATCAACAGGACCAGAATGATACAGATAACGACCATCCGAATGGCCATCCCACCCAGCAACGTCTTTAAAAACACCGCCTGAGGCTTGTCGAACGACCATATTGCCGATAGCGCTCCAATCAGCACGTTCACAGTGCTGATGCCGCACCCTATGGCTGCCGCCCAGGCAATTTCAACGCCATAGTAGACGAAAAGCGGGTACCCTCCCAGAACTGTTGCGAGGACCAGGACCCATCCGACCTGTTTAAGAAATCGGGCAAACTCCGTCTTCACGCTCCACCTCCGGACCGCCCTTCCCTCTTCTTCTGCTCTTCCTGGTCCTGGAGCCGCATCACCGTACGGTACAGGTTTAAAAAACCGACCGTCATGCCCAGAAACAACCCACCCAGCATCAGAAAAGGATTTGTACCAAGTTTATCGTCCAACCACCGCCCGGCAAACAGACAGAGCAAGATAGAAGCCGCAAACTCAATACCCAGGTTCAGATAGGGGCCCGCTTTCCGATAGGCTGCCGCCAGGCCCGGTTGTGTTTTTTCGTCCGCCATCGATCCGTGTGATGCGTTAAGGATGGAAGGGCGTCGGGGCCGGAGTTTCCCCGGACATTGCAAGCCGCGGCATGCTTAACTCCCTATGAGGTTAACCACCGTCTGCCTGGCCAACTCGAGAAACCGTGCGGGGGCGAGGCCTAAATAGAGGGTCGCCAGGGACGTCACCAGCAGCGCGGTTCGTGCAAACGCGGGAAAAGATACCACCGGCTCTTTATGCGCGGGTTGTCTCATATACATGCTGACAACGACACCAAGGTAGAAGTAGACCGACACCAGGCTGTTGAGCACGCCGATAACGGTCAGTGAGATTAAACCGGCGTCGACAGCCGCGCTGAATATGTAGAATTTCCCGAAGAAACCCGCTGTGGGCGGCAGTCCGGCCAGGGAGAGCATGAATAACGTCATGGACAGCCCCAGAACCGGATGTTTGAAACCCAAACCCGCATAGTCGGAAATATCCAGGTTCTCTTCGCCTTTCCGCGCAACGAGAATCAGTACCGCAAAGGCGCCAATATTCATAAACGTATAGGCAAACAGATAAAACAACGCCGCGGAAATGCCCTTTGCGCTGGCCGAGGTCAGCGCGATCAACACGTAGCCGGCATGGGCGACGCTGGAATAGGCCAGCATCCGTTTGAGGCTTCTCTGGGACAGCGCGCTCAGGTTTCCTACCGTCATCGTCAACACGGCCAGAACCCATAGAATCGCGGTCCACTCCGTTTTCAGCGATCCCAGCGAAACCATCAATACGCGCAAAAAAGCCACAAACGCGGCCGCCTTGGGGCCTGCGGAGAGAAACGCTGTAATCGCTGCGGGCGCGCCTTCGTAGACGTCGGGAGCCCACATGTGAAACGGAACCGCCGCTACCTTGAAGGCAAAGCCCACAACCAGCAACACCATGCCGGCGTATAACATCAGGCCGCCGCTTTCCACACGTCGGGAAAGCATCCCGCCGACCTGCTCGAGGTTTGTTGTACCGGTCGATCCGTAGATCAGGGCAATCCCATAAAGCAGAAACCCGGTTGCGAACGCCCCCAGCAGCAGATATTTCAGCGAGGCCTCGTTGGATTCGGAACGTGACTTGAGGAATCCTACCAGGATGTAGAGCGATAGAGACATCAGTTCCAGACCCAGGAAGATCACAATCAGGTCCGTCCCCGCGGCCATGAGCATCATGCCCAGCGTCGCCGTCAGCAGCAGCAGATAGTACTCGCTGCTGCTGCTGTGTTCCCGCTTCAGATAACCGGTGGAAACGAAAATGGTCAGCCCCGTGCCAACCGTAAATATGATGTTGGAAAAGAGCGCGAAATTGTCCAGCGCGAGCATGCCGCCAAAGGCCTGTTCGGATCGGCCCCACAGACAGGCTGAGGCCACCGCCGCCAGTCCCGTTCCGACGAGGGCCGCATATGCCGCTCCGACGCCACGATTTCCGGGCCTGACGATGTCGAAACACAGAATCAACAGCGCACTCGCCGTGACAATCAGAGAGGGAAGGAGAACAGTCCAGCTCAGGTCGGGCAAGGCAGAAATCCCCCGTGAAAATTATTAGCAACATTAATTAACAGGGATGCGATAAAAAAGTCAAGCCTAAAGTTCGGCAATCGCACGCAGGCATTCAAACAGGTGAACGACCCAATGGTTTCTGTACGCAAAATGTATACTTAACTAATTATTTTTCGGATTCTTAAGCAAATTAGCTCCGTCGCGAATATCAGAAGCAAACGAACAAAAACACGGCAAGGAAGATTGTCACCAGCAGCACGGCATTGCCGGTAAGCCAGGTTCGACCAAGAACGCCGTGGGGGCCGAGGTAATGACGGAAGCCTGAAATGATTGTCGTAAGAAGAGCCTGGCCACCGAGCAGCACCGAATCCCGTACCGGCCCGCCCGCCCGCGCGCCAATCCGGACCATACCCGGCAGCAGCCTGCGATATGCCCAGTCGGTATCCAGATTTACGGACCTGAGTTCGGGCGGGTATATCCCGGTAAGCTTCAGAAAGGTGAAGGCCAGAGCGGAGAAAAACAATAGCTGGTACTGGGAAATTATATGGGCCGCGGTATACGGCTCGTAATTCACGGCATAGGGCAGAATATCGTACAGCGGCCTGGGAAAGACGCCTATCAGGACGCACAGGGCGGCGGCGCCTCCCATCGCAACGAGCATATTCAGCGGCGCCTCCCTGCAGCGGATCCCTGAATCATGGGCAAAGAAGGCGAAAAAGGGGATCTTGATGCCCGAATGGTGAAATACACCGGCTGATGCGAACAGCAACACCAGCCACGTCAGGGTGTAGTGTCCGTCGGTGGTTGCAAAAATCACCAGCGATTTACTGATGAAGCCACTGAAGAATGGAAAGGCCGAAATCGACGCCGCTCCAATGATGCAGAAAACCGTTGTCAGAGGCATGGATTTGTACAACCCGCCCAGTTCCGAACCATTGGCGGTACCGGTTCGGTACAACACCGCACCCATCGACATGAACAACAGGGCCTTATAGAGAATATGCGTGAAAGCGTGGGCGGCGGTTCCATTCAGGGACATCTCCGTTCCGATCCCTATGCCGACCACCATAAATCCCAACTGGTTATTCAGACTATAGGCCAGCACGCGCCGGAGGTCATTTTCGATGACCGCATAGAAAATTGGAAACGCGGCCATCGCCGCCCCGATCGGGATCAGGATCTCCGTGCCGGGAAAGCCCCGTGCCAGGGCATATACCGCCAGCTTGGTCGTGAAAGCGCTCAGGAACACGGCGCCGGTCACCGTTGCCTCGGGATAGGCGTCCTGCAGCCAGTTGTGGAGCAGCGGGAAGGCGCATTTGATCCCGAACGCGACAAAGATAAGGGTCGTTCCCAGGCCATTCAGCCCCATTCCGGTAAAGGCAATCGAGCCGGTCTCTCGCAGATGGATCAGAATACCGGCAAGCAGAATCACGCCCGATCCGACCTGTACGATCAGGTAGCGCATCCCGGCGGCATAGGCGCGTTCGGTCCGACGGCTCCAGATCAGAAATACGGAGGAAATCGCGGTCAGTTCCCAGTAGACGAACAGGGTAATCAGATCGCCCGCGAAGACGGCGCCTATGGCGCTGCCCACGTAGATCAGGCCCGCGACGTGCTGCGTGTTGTCCTTCACATGGAGCGCATAGATGACGTTCAGAAAGGCAGCGATATGGAAAATATAGCCGAAGACCAGGCTGAGCTTGTCGATTCGAACCAGCGTAAGACTATAATCGAAGATCGGAATCTGCCAGTATTCGCCCTGGGAAAGGCCGAGCAGTTGGACGAATCCGACAACCGGAAGCAACAGCATATAGACCGCCTGGAATCGGCCGCGGAGAAACGGTATCAGCAACGAACCGAGAATCAGGATCAATGCAGGCGGAAACTGATCAATCATAATAGTCTTCCCTGCGTCCCAGAATGACGCGCAACCCTTTGGCGGCCAGCACCAGCAGGACGCATGCTACAAATCCGTAAAACCCATGAAAGCCAAACCATTTCTCCACAGGATAATGTGCCTGCTCATGGTAGAACAGATCCATCGATACCAGCAGTGCACAGATCACGTACAGCGCCCAGCGAATCTTCCTTACATTTCCGGGCTCGTCCAGCCAGTATTTCCTTTTGTCTTCCATGGACTCCATCCCTCAGAGTCGGGCAATTGGCGCCAGCAACCGGTAAATCTCATCGGCATAGAAGAAGAGCACCAGGCACCCGAGGGCGGTCAGACACAGGGGAACCACGCAGAACGCCGGCGCTTCCTTAATCGGAGTCGCATTGGAGGACGCCGAGGCGGGCGTCACAAAAAATGCGCGGGCGACGATCGGCATCAGGTACGCGACGCTCAAGAGCGAACTGATCATCAACACGGCCACGAGAATGAACCGGTCCGTCTCCGCCGCGCCGAGCACCAGGTACCACTTGCTCCACGAACCGCCAAGCGGTGGCAGGCCGATCACACTCAGCGATCCGATAAAAAAGGCGAACATGGTAATTGGCATTGTCTTGCCGATGCCGGCCATGTCGCTGATTTCCGTCTTGTGCGCGGCTACCATGATCGCGCCGGCACAGAAGAACAGCGTGATCTTGCCGAAAGCGTGCATCGCAATATGCATGGCGCCGCCAATGATCCCCCAGTTGTTGGCAAGGGCCGCGCCGAGTACCACGTAGGACAACTGGCTGATTGTGGAATAGGCGAGACGCGCCTTGAGATTATCTTTGGTTAATGCCACCAGGGACGCAAACAGCAGGGTTGCGGCGGCCACGTAGGCCAACCACACGCTCATGCCGCTGATGCTGAGCAGATCGATGCCAAAGATGTAAACCACAATCTTCATCACTGTAAACACGCCTGCTTTTACAACGGCCACCGCGTGCAGCAGGGCACTCACCGGCGTGGGCGCCACCATTGCCGACGGCAGCCAGCGGTGGAACGGCATCAGCGCGGCCTTGCCGGTTCCAAACGCGTAGAGCGCCAGCAATATGCCCACCACGGCCGGACTCGCTTTGCCCTCGAGGATCCCGCCGGGTACGAATTCCAGCGTGCCCGTCAGATTCCAGGTCCACACCACTGCCAGCAGCATCAACCCGATCGACGTGCCGAGCAGTATGCCCATGTAGATCCTGCCGGACCGGAGCGCCTCTTGCGTCCGATGGTGGGTGACCAGCGGATAGGTCGACAGGGTCAGAACCTCGTAGAAGATAAACAGCGTGAACAAATTGCGGGCGAATGCGACGCCTAAGGCGCCCGTAATAGCCACGGCAAAGAAAACGTAAAACCTGGTCTGGTTCGGTTCGTGGTGACCGCGCATGTACCCGATTGAATACAGAGACGTCAGGATCCATAGCCCCGAGGCGATCAACCCGAAGAGCATGCCCAGGGGTTCAACTTCAAAGGCCAGCGCCAGGCCTGGCATCACCTCGAGAATTTCTATACCCGGCCTCGCCCCTGAAAGAACTTCCGGAACCAGGGAGAGCACCACGAAAAACAGCACGCCTCCCGTGGCCAGTGTCGCCGCCTCGCGCAGATTGGGCCTTTGTCGAAGAAGACCGATCAGCGGGGCGCCGAGCAGGGGCAGCAAAACGGCGAGCAGCGTGGCATGCGATGCGGTCATGGCGCGATTCCCATCAGCCATCCGGCGGCCTGGCGTGCAATGCCCAGGGTGAGGGAGGTCGAAACCCCGAAATAGAGGGCGGCTGCGATCAGAATCCACATCGGAATGTGCATCAGCAGCGGCGCCTCGGTCACACCTGAAGACTTGGCGGGCTCCCGGAAATAGGCCACCTCAACCACCCGCCAAATATAGATTACCGCGAGCAGCGAACCCAGCAGGACCAGGACCGCGACCGGCCACCAGCCCTTTTCCAGGGCCGCCAGGACCAGGTACCACTTGCTGATGAAGCCCACCGTGAGAGGGACGCCGATCAGGCTGAGTCCGCCAAGCACAACGGCGGCCATCGTCACCGGCATTCGACGTCCGAGACCGTGCATATCGTCAAGTTGCACTGAGCCCACGCGGAGGGCGATACAACCCATACCCAGGAACAGTGCGCCTTTCATAACGGCGTGATTGAAAAGGTGAACGATTCCCGCGGTGAGACCATTCAACGACCCCGGTCCGTACCGGACGTCCGGTCCGGCGCCGCTCACCGACACCAGGCCGACCCCCAGCATGATGTAGCCGACCTGGGCAACGCTGGAATAGGCGAGCATGCGCTTGATGTTCTTCTGGAATATGGCGACCGTTGAGGCCGCGAAAATTCCGAGGAGAGAAAGTGGCAACAGCACGACTTGCAACCCGACCGTATCAAATGCGAATCGGGGCCCGAAAATGGTGAAGACGAACCGCAGGAAGACATAGATGGAGACCTTGGTCGCCGTTGCCGCAAGTAAGGCCGTCACCATCGATGGCGCGTAACAATACGCGTTGGGCAGCCACATGTGGAGCGGAAACAGTGCCAGTTTCAAACACAGGCCGACGCCCAGGAACGCGAAGGCCGACAGCACTGTCCTGGTTTCCAGGACCGGACCCAGACGAACCGCGAGGTCCGCCATGTTCAGGGTCCCCGTTGCCATATAAAGGAGCCCCACGCCGATGAGAATGAACGTCGCCCCAATGGTACCCATGACCAGGTACTGATAGGAGGCCGTCAGGGCGCGGCGGTCTCTTCCAAGGCTGATCAGCGCATACGTAGAAAGGGAGGAAATCTCGAGAAAGACAAACAGGTTGAACGCGTCTCCGGTGATGGCGATGCCGAGGAGGCCCGTCAGGCACAGGAGATATGCCGCGTAGAACAGATAGTGGCGGTCGTGTGAGATCTCACGGGCCGCGCTGGGAGGCGCGTACAAAAGCACGACGGCGCCGATGAACGCCACCAGGACCAATATGTATGCATTGACCGTATCGATCCGATACTCGATCCCCCACGGGGCGCTCCAGCTCCCGAGCGCGTACGAGATCGTACCGGCATCCAGGACCCTTATCAGCAGCAGTACGGCGATCCCCAGCACGGTCCACCCGACCGCCGTGGCAAAGGCCCAGGCCAGCATCCTTCGTCGAAGCAGCAGGCAGATCGGCGCGGATATGAGGGGTACCACGATTTGCAGAATGGGCAAATGGACGGCCATCAGGGCGACTCCTCACCCTGGCCGTAGATTTCCTCTTCCTCTATTGTGCCATAGGCTTCCTGAATCCGCACCACCAGCGCCAACCCGAGAGACGTCGTAGCGATACCAACGACGATTGCCGTCAGAATGAGCACATGCGGCAGCGGGTTCGAATAGCTCTGCACCCCCTCTGCGACAATCGGCGCGCTCCCGCCGGAGACCCTGCCCATGCTGATGTAGAACAGGAAGACCGAAGTCTGAAAGATATTCAGGCCGATCAGTTTCTTTACCAGGTTGCCGCTGGTGATTACCGCATAGAACCCGATCATCATCAGGCCAATTGCGATCCAATAGTTGTATAAACCCGGGAATGCCGTCATGGTCGTTTCCTGCCGACAAAGGCGAAGAAGACCCCGATAATCACCGAAGCCACGGTGATCCCCACTCCGAGTTCGATTAAAAGAATACCCAAATGCTGACCGTGCACCGGATCGGCTCCCAGCACGCCGTAGTCCAGAAAGCGGCCACCCTTTATCATCCCCACGACCCCGGTGCCGGCATACAAGAGCAGACCGAGGGCAATGACAATTTCTACGACGTCGGGCCTGGCCACCCGCTTCGCCTCATCCAGGCCGTATATCAGCGTGTATAGCACGAATCCCGCGGCAAAAATCACACCGGCCTGGAACCCGCCCCCCGGCCCGAAATCGCCGTGAAACTGGACGTAGAGCGCAAACAGAAGGATAAGCGGGATGAATAGCTTGGCAATGACACGCGGAATGATCTGATTCTTCACCGCCCGTCCTCCCGGTCGCGGCCCGGCCTGGATCCCTTCAGCAACAGCAACACGCCGATGCCCGCGCAAAGGATCACCGTGGTTTCGCCAAGCGTATCGTATCCTCTGTAGCTGGCAAGCACCGAAGTCACAATATTCTCAACGCCGACTCCCTTCGCTGAGCCGCTGACGTGCGGCACGGTATCTTTGAGATATTCCGGGGCGATATGGGTGTGAACCGGCGCCCCGGCGTCGCCGAAGAGCGGCATGTCCAACGTGCCGTAGATCAGGACCGCCCCGGTCGCCAGAACCACCAGAAGGGGCAGCGGAGACGGACGGGACGGCTTCTTTTCCTCGCTGGTGGTCAGCATCAGGGTCCCGATCAGCAGCACGGTTGAGATGCCCGCGCCCACGGCGGCCTCGGTAAAGGCCACGTCGACGGCGTCCATCACGGTAAACATCCCGGCGGAAAGCAAGCTGAAAATCCCGGCCAGGATCACGGAGGCGAGCAGATTGCGGATCAGGACGACGGCGATGGCGGTGGCCGCCATGAAAGCCAGCAAAACAACGTCTATCAGTTCGATCATTGCCGGTGATTGTCCTCCTGAAGCAGTGGCTTCAACCCGGAGGTGAAAGCGGCCTTTGCGACCGCGTGGGTCGATGCCGGACTGGTCAGAAAGAGAAGCAGGAGGATCAGAAACAGTTTGACGGTTACCATGCTGAGTCCGCCCTGTACCATCAGCCCCACAAGCACAAGCCCGGCGCCGAACGTATCCGAAATTCCGGCGCCGTGCATCCGGCTGTAAAAATCGGGAAATCTGATCAGCCCGACGCCGCCCACGATACATAAGAACGACCCCAGGAGCAAACAAGCCCAACTCACGACATCGTGAACCATCATTTGGGGGTTTCTCCGCTCTCGCCGTCCGCCGAACCAAAACTGCCGTATTGAACGTACTTGAGTACAGCAAATGTCCCGATGAAGTTCAACAGGACGTAGATTAACGCCAGGTCGAGAAAATCTGGCCGACCGGTCAGAAAACCCAGCACCGCAATCAGGAGTATCATCTTGGTGCCAATCATATTTGCGGCCAGGATGCGGTCGTAAACCGTTGGACCCGCGAATGCTCGAATCAGAGCCAGAACCATTGTAACCAGGATGGCCGCCATTGCCGTCGCGAACATCAGGAAGCTCCTTCGATTGCAGTGACGCGGCGATCCATCTCGCCTTCCTGGAGTTCCCCGGCGCTTTTCCGCGAGAGCGCGTGAACAAGAATCAGGTCGTCTTCCACCTCCACCGAAACCGTACCGGGAGTCAGTGTAATGGAGTTGGCGTAAATAACCTTCCCCAGTGCATGTTTCTGGCTTGCCCTGGTACGAATCAGGGTGGGGCTGATGGGCAGTCGTGGATTCAATATTCGTAAAGCCACATCTATATTGGACCGGAAAATGGCAAGCAGCAACCACGGTACGTATCCGAGTGCGCGGCCGGCCAGGTGAATCGGATGTCCCTCGGAATCGACGATACCCATACGCCGGACGATGGCGACCACCGCCAGGCAGGAGACGATTCCAAGCACGAGAACCAGCCTGTGGTCGATGGAATAGTGCCCCGACCAGAGCAGCCATACGCCTAACAACACAACGCCCAGACTCAGGAGAATTCTCATACACCGTCTCCTTCGTTCCGTGCCGGGCAATGGCCGAACACATCCGATGTTCGAATCGATTTACTTGAATTGCCCATGTGACCGAACCGTCGCGAAGGTATCTTTCAAGCTTTCAATTTGCCGGATGCGCACCTGTTCTATCACCACTTTCGCCGACAATTCGGTTTTCTTCAAGAACGCGCCCGGGTACACGCCAATCCAGAACATAAGGACCACCAGCGGCGTCAGGATGAACCATTCCCGTATGGACAGGTCCGGCAGCTTTCGATTCCGTTCATCTTTCACCTCGCCCCACACCACACGCTGGAACATCCACAACATATACACTGCCGCCAGGACGACACCCGAAGCGGCAATGATGCCGAATACCTTGCTCGCCTTGAACGCTCCCAGAAGGATCAGAAATTCACCCACAAACCCGTTCAGCCCAGGAAGTCCAATGGAAGAAAGCGTCGTAATCAAAAAGAACGTGGCGAATACCGGAATGGTTTTGGCCAATCCGCCAAAATCGGAAATCAGCCGCGTATGCCGGCGCTCATATATCATCCCCACAATCAAAAACAGCGCCCCCGTTGACAGCCCGTGGTTCACCATCTGAATAATGCCACCCTGCATTCCCTGGATGTTCATCGAAAAAATACCCAGAACCACAAAACCCAGGTGGCTCACGCTCGAGTAAGCCACCAGTTTCTTGATATCGGTCTGTACCATAGCCACCAGGGCGCCGTATACGATGCCGATCACGGACAGTACCATGATATAAGGGGTGAAATCCAACGCGGCCATGGGGAACAATGGCAGGCAGAACCGAATCAACCCGTAGGTACCCATCTTCAGCAGAACACCCGCAAGGATCACGCTGCCCGCCGTTGGGGCCTCTACATGCGCGTCCGGCAACCAGGTATGAAACGGAAACAGCGGCACCTTGATGGCGAAACTCAGGAAAAACGCCAGGAAGAGCCAGTGCTGTTCCGGGTGGAGATAGGTCACCTTCTGAAGAACCATGAGGTCGAAGGTGCCAAACTGCAGGCCCAGATAGACAATCGCCACGAGCATCAACAGACTGCCGGCCAGGGTAAACAGCACGAATTTCACGGCAGCATAGATCCGGCGTTCACCGCCCCAGACACCGATCAACAGATACATCGGAATCAGCATGGCCTCCCAGAACACGTAGAAGAGGAACAGATCGAGGGCGCAGAACACCCCTACCATCCCGGTTTCCAGCAGTAGCATCGAGGCCATAAACTCCCGCACCCGGGATGTTATTGACGTCCAGGAAGCGAGAATCGCCAGAAACGTGAGCAGGGTGGTCACCATTACCAGCAACAGACTGATCCCGTCGATTCCCACGAAATAGGAGATGCCGAACGACCCCACCCACTCCGTCCTTTCTACAAACTGCATCTCCGGGGCGCCCGCTTTGAAATTGGCATATAACAAAATGGACAGCAGCAAATTCACCAATGCCACCGCCAGAGCGAACACCCGGCTGAACCCGTCTCTGCCGCGACCGAAAAGCAGAACCAATACGCCGCCAATCAGCGGTATAAAGATCAGGCCTGTAAGGAGTCCGGGCATAGTTTCCGTTCCTTATGTCGCCCCATTGAAAAGTTGTATTCAGGGTTTCGCGGGGACCGCGACGTAGAACCCGTTCTCGCGATTCCGAATCTCAATTCCCTGACACATAATACAGTACCGCAACCACGCCAATCACCATCCAAAGCGCATATGTAGGCGCATTGCCCGACTGAAAGCGGGTAACGACCCAGCCCGCGCCTTTCACCAGCAGCCCGAGCCCGTTCGCGAGACCGTCCACTACAATCGCATCGAGAACACGCGACAATGCAAGCGAAAGCAAATGAATCGGACGCACGACAAGGGCGTTGTAAATCTCGTCGACGTACCACTTGCGGGTCAGCAACCCATGAAGGGGATTCGAGGACTCCGCTCCCAGCCGACCCGCTCTGTGCATCCGGTACGCGAATCCGATTCCCAACAGGCCCGCGATGGTGGAAATACCCACCAACATGCCCCCGGACAATCCGCCGGATACCGTAGGGTGGCCCCCTCCAGCCGTATCGCTCAGGAACGCATCTATCCAACCGTGCCCCGGCGGAACGCCCACGAAACCCACCACGGCCGAACCCAGCGCCAGTACTACAAGCGGTGCGGTCATGTTCGACGGTGACTCGTGGGCATGGTCGTACAGATGCTGATTCCGGGGTCGTCCATGGAAGGTCATAAAGATCAGCCGGAACATATAAAAAGCCGTGAGGACCGCCCCCGCAACGCCCAAAGCCCAGATTGCCACATTCCCGGAACGGTACGCACTCACCAGGATTTCATCCTTACTCCAGAATCCGGCCAGCGGCGGAATTCCCGCGATGGCCAGCGCGCCGACCCAGAATGTGACGCCGGTCACCCGCATCTTGCCCAGCAGCCCGCCCATCTTCCGCATATCCAGTTCATCCTGCATCGCGTGCATCACACTGCCCGCGGCCAGAAACATCAATCCCTTGAAAAATGCGTGTGTGAACAGGTGGAAAATACCAGCCGTATATGCGCCAACCCCCACGCCAATGAACATGTACCCCAGCTGGCTGACCGTTGAATAGGCCAGTATCCGTTTGATGTCGGTATTCACCAGCGCGATGGTCGCGGCCAGTAACGCCGTGACAACGCCCACCCAGGCCACCACGGCCCCAGCGGTGGGCGCGAGCGTATAGAGCACATTCGAGCGCGCCACCATATAGACCCCCGCCGTCACCATCGTAGCCGCATGAATCAATGAACTCACGGGCGTTGGGCCTTCCATTGCATCGGGTAGCCAGACATAAAGCGGAAACTGCGCCGACTTGCCGCAGGCTCCCACAAAAAGCAGAAGCGCAATCACGGTTGCGACCCCCGCGGGCAACATCAGGGGCGCCTTCTCGAATACTTCGGTGTACTGCACCGTGCCCAGGTAACTTACCATCAGAAAAATGCCAAGCAGGAAACCGAAATCCCCGATCCGGTTCACAATAAACGCCTTCTTGCCGGCATCGGAAGCGGACTTCCGCTCGTACCAAAAGCCGATGAGGAGATATGAACATAACCCCACGCCTTCCCACCCCACAAACATCAGCAGATAATTGTTCGCGAGCACCAGCACCAGCATCGAAAACACAAACAGGTTGAGATAGGCAAAAAATCTGGCAAAACCCGGGTCGTTGCGCATATATCCGATCGAATACACATGGATCAGGAATGAGATTGTCGTAACCGTGACAATCATGATTGTCGACAGCTCATCGACCTGGAACCCGACAGCGGCCTTGAACGACCCCGCCGCAATCCACGCGTACACGTCTTCGTTCAATTCTCCGCCGCCTATAACCCAAAACAGAACCCGCAGCGACAGCACCCACGAAAGCCCCACCGCCGCGGAGCCGATATATCCTGACGCCTCTCGCAGCCTATACCCCAACAGTCCGTTAACGGCCGCACCGGCGAGCGGAAAGAGAATGATCAGAATCACTACGGTCAACATTGTAAGCCCACTCAATTCAAACAGATAGAAGGGGATTGCAGTAAAGAGATCACCCGGCGCCTACCATTTCAGCAGATTCACTTCGCCCACGTCCAATGTCTGTCTGTTCCTGTATAGCGCGATTATAATCGCCAGCCCGACCGCCACTTCAGCAGCGGACACAGCCATCACGAAAAACACGAATACCTGGCCGGAACCCGAACCCATATACCGCGCCATTGTTACGAACAACAGATTAACCGCGTTCAGCATTAATTCGATACACATGAAGATCACGATTGCATTGCGCCGAATCAGCACGCCTGTCACGCCGATGGCGAACAGCATCGCGCTCAGTATCAGGTAATATGAAACCGGAACGGCCATCTCGATCTCACTGTTAAGAAGCTACTTAGAAAATAACATTGGAAACTACGAAACACGCGAAAAAAACGAAAAATCCGTGGCTGAAATCAATTGCCACAAGAGGCGCAAAACCACAATGTTGCAGGTCGGCCTGGCAATGCAACGGTTTTCATCATTATGGGTGCCCCAAAAGGGGCATGACAACTGTTTTAGAATTCGACATCCGGACGAAACCCGGACGGGAACCTGCGCCCAGAATGACTATAGAGACTAACGGGATTGGTTTTCTTCGCCTTCACGATCCCGTTTCACCATTGCCATCACGCCGATCAGCGCCACCAGCAGAATCATGGAAACCACCTCGAACGGAAACAGAAACCGGGTATATAACAGTTTGCCGATGGCATTGATGTTGTCTGTAAACAGCGGGGCCTCTCCGGATACCGGTGTGCCGACCCAACGCCGTCCTGCCATGAAGCCCAGTTGCGCAACCAGTACCGCCGCCAGTAACACCACGGCGGCCCGCCTGTATTTTCCCGCGACGCGCTCGAGCGCGTCGGAATGGCCCAGGTTCAGAAGCATAATCACAAACAGGAAGAGTACCATAATTGCGCCGGCATACACAATAATCTGAACCGCCGCCAGGAAATAGGCATTCAATAAAACAAAAAGCCCTGCCAGGGCAAAGAACGTAGCCACAAGAGACAGGGCGCTGTAAACCGGATTTCGAAACGCAACGAGGAGCACCGCCGCAACCAGGGCGATTGCGGCAAAAATAAAAAAGAAGGTCTGCTCCATTCTACCTCCGGCAGAACACTCAGCTCGCAAGCGTCAAAAACAGCCCGGTTAAGAAGACGTTCAGAAGCGACAGCGGCAGCAGCACCTTCCACCCCAACCACATCACCTGATCGTATCGAAAACGCGGAAGGGTCCAGCGCACCCACAAGAACAAGAACATGAAGAATCCGGTCTTAACCAGAAATGCGAACACTTTGAGCAGACTGGCGCCGGTCGAGGAACTCTCGGGATCCACGAGCCAGGGCATATGCCAGCCGCCGAAGAACAATGTGGCTATAACGGCAGACGCCGTTATCATGTGCGCGTACTCCGCCATGAAGAACATGGCGAACTTCATACTGCTGTACTCGGCGTGATATCCGGCCACCAGTTCCTGTTCCGATTCCGGAAGATCAAACGGAAGGCGGTTGGTCTCGGCGAACGCAGCCACGGTAAACAACATGAACCCGAGCGGTTGCGTAAATACATTCCATCCCGGCAAAAAACCGAACAGGGTCTGCTCCGACTGCTGTCTGACGATTTCATCCAGTTGCAGCGTACCCGCGGCCATCAGTACGCCAACCAGCGACAGCCCCAACGCCAACTCGTAGCTGATCATCTGGGCGGACGCACGCAACCCGCCCAGCAGGGCATACTTGTTGTTGGACGCCCAGCCACCCAGCACCACGCCATAGACACCCAGAGACGACAGCGCGAGAAGGTAAAGAATGCCAATGTTCAGATCCGCGATCTGCAGGCGGACCTCCCGGCCCCAAAGCGTCATGGTATCGCCGAACGGTACGATGGCAAAACCCATCAGCGCGGGGACGAGAATCGCGGGTGGCGCGGCCAGATAGACGAAGCGGTTCACATGCCGGGGAATCACATCTTCTTTGAACAGGAACTTGAGGCCGTCGGCGAGCGGCTGAAGCAACCCCCACGGTCCCACCCGGTTTGGACCCAGACGGTTCTGGATATACGCGCTGATCTTTCGCTCGGCCAGTACGAGATACGCAACCCCGCCCAGAATCCCGGCGAACACCACCGCTATTTTGATGGCACTCTCAATCGCATGATCCATAAGTGCGCCTACGCCTCGGCCGCCTGGATTCCAAGGAGCGGTCTGCTCCGATCGCCCTCGTCATCATCGTTTATCCCCTCGAAAGCCGCAACGGTGCCCGCCATGTCGGCCATGATCTCTTCAACCCGCGTCTGCGCGGCGTCGCCGCCCATGGCCTGAATGACGTCTCGCAGGATCTCCCAATCCGCACGGGCATCCCCTACAGGCGCCAGCCCCCGGCGGACACGCTGCACCCGTCCGTCGACGTTGGTAAACGTGCCGTCCTTTTCTATAAATGCCGCGCCAGGCAGGATCACGTCCGCCATCTCCATACAACGGTGCGTCAGGACATCCTGAACGACCAGAAAATCCAGGGCTCCGAGGGCCTTGAGTTCCGCGTCCGATAACGACTCCAGAGGATCGCCGCCCAGGAGATAGAGACCCTTGATCCGTCCCTCCGCGACGCCACGCCAGATTTCCGACGTTTCCGTCAGAGACAACCCCAAACCCTCGAGTACGGTCCGCGCGCCGCGCGCATTCGGAGACTTATCCGCGTGAATGGTGAAGCCGCTCTTGAACACCACGTCGCCCTCGTCGCTGACTCTGGTACGAACCGCAACGGGACCGCCCGACAGCCCACTACTGAAGAGGCTCCCGAATAGATAATGCTCTTCGTTGGTCAGATGAGCCGACGCAATCCCCGCCACGGCGCCATCGCCGTATTCCGCCCTAACGCGTTCGAATCCCTCCCTCGTCGCCTCGAGCGCAACCTCCCACAATGCCAGTTCCTGCTCCCCGCCACGTCCCAGCATGGGAAACAGCAGGCGGTCGTCGCCGTGTACATAACCCCACCCATGGCGACCGTCGTCGCACATCCAGTACTCGTTCACGTCCGGATTCTGACGCGGCACCAGACGGTAGATCCGTTCATTGTTGTAATCGGCCCTGATGTTGCACCCCGTGCTGCAACCCGGGCAGATCGTGTCGACCGACTTCAGGAACCATACCCGCTGCTTGAAAAGAAACGACTTATCCAGCAATGCGCCTACCGGGCAGATATCCACGGTATTGCCCGACAGGCGATTGTCCATCCGGGCCCCGGGAAACACGTCGATTTCGTTATAGACCCCCCGGTTGAAATACCCCAGTTCGCCGGTGCCCGAAATTTCGTCGCAGAACCGGATACAGCGCGTACATCGGATGCACCGGTCCGAATACAACAACACGTGGTTGCCGATGTCTTTTTTGGGCTGCACCAGCTTCTTCTCGTGGAATCGGCTTCTATCGGATCCATACGTATAGCTGTAGTCCTGCAGCTCGCACTCACCGGACTGATCACATACCGGACAGTCCAGCGGATGATTTACCAGCAGGAATTCCATCACGGCACGCTGGTTATCCTTTACGACGTCGGACCGCGTATCCACAACCATACCTTCCGCCGGCATAGCCGAACAGGAGGGTCCCAGGCTGCGCCGCCCACCTACGTCCATCTCTACAAGGCACATCCGGCAGTTTGCCGGCGCACTCAGCCCAGGGTGGTAGCAATAGTGGGGGACGTATACTCCGTTGTCGATCGCCGTTTGGAGCACGTTCTTTCCAGGAACGATCTCCATTTCACTGCCATCGATAGTAAATGTCGGCATCTTTAATTACCCCGGAACCCGTATGGATTTATCCTGGTGAATGGGGCATCGTCCCTCTTCGACGTGGGCCTCGAACTCGCTGCGGAACGTTTGTACAAATCCGTGGATCGGATTTGCAAAGGCTCCGCCGAAGCCGCATATGGTTGTCAGCCTTGAAGGCGGGCACAAAAACGGCCCGACGTTGTGGGCGACGTCAAGCAAAGTATCCAGGTCGTCCGGTTTCGCCAGACCATTCTCAATACGCGACACAATATCCCGCGCCCAGGGGCATCCCTCACGGCACGGCGTGCATTGACCGCAGGACTCGTGAGCGAAAAAGACCATAAAATTCAACAACGCATCTACCATGCACGTTGTTTCGTCCATCACGATGATCCCGCCCGTGCCGAACATCCCCTGGAAGTCGCCCCCGCCCGGCGCCAGGAAATTAGACGGATCCATCACGATATCGATCTGGTCGGGTGTCATCGGCGGCGTTGACGCCCCGCCCGGAATCACCGCTTTCAACTGATGCCCGTCGCGCACCCCGCCCGCGAGATCCTCCACAATCTGGCGCATGGTGACGGAACCGGTTTCCAGTTCGAACATCCCCGGATTATTCACATGCCCGCTGACACAGAAAATGAACGTACCCGGAAACCGTTCGCTGCCGATTGCTTTGAACCAGTCTGCCCCCCGGTTCACGATATGGGGCACATAAGACAGCGTCTGCACGTTGTTCACTGTGGTGGGCCGTTCGAAAACACCCTGCTGGGCGGGAAACGGCGGTTTTGCGCGTGGCTCGGCGCGGTTGCCGTTAAGGGACTGGATCAGGCCCATTTCCTCACCGCAGATATATGCCCCGGCGCCCGGATGGATATAGACCTCCAGATCGTAGCCCGATCCCAGAATGTCCCGGCCGATGTATCCTGCCGCCCGCGCCTCGGCAATCGCCCGTTCCATGATCGTTCTGGCCTCGAACATTTCGCCACGGATATAGACGTATGCCACGCTCACCCGCATCGCGTACGACGCGATGATGGTACCCTCGAGAAGCTGATGCGGATTCTGCTCCATCAGATGCCGGTCCTTGAACGTGCCCGGCTCGCTCTCGTCGGCATTCACACAAAGATAACTGGGCACCCTGGGTTCTTTCGGCATGAACCCCCATTTCACTCCGGCCGGGAACCAGGCGCCTCCCCGGCCGGCCAGCGACGCCTCCCTCACTTCGTCAATTACCTCGTCCTGCGACGTCCCAAAGGCCTTCTCAATGGCTGTATATCCGCCATGGGCCCTGTAGACGTCGATATTCCGGAGGCCTTCGACGCCGAAGCGTTCGGTAATGATTTTATATTCTTCAGGCATACCCGATCAATTGGTTTATTTCAGGCGGACCGGTCCAGCAACCGGTCCAGCTTCTCACGCGTCACGCAACGGTGTAGTTCCTCGTTGATCAGAACTGCCGGCGCGCCCTCGCAGGCGGCGATGCACTCCACCTTGGCCAGTGTGAACCGTCCGTCCTCGGTGGTTTCGCCCACGTCGATATTCAATTTCTCCTTCAGGTATTTCGTGATTTCCCCGGCGCCGCAAAGCGCGCAGGAAAGCGTACCACATACATGGATGACATACTTGCCCACGGGCGCTTTGTGGAACATCGGATAGAAACTCACCACACCCGCGGCATGGGCGGGCGGAATATCCAGCATGTCCGCGACGTACCTCAATCCTTCGAGCGAGATGTACCCCCACTCTTTTTGAGCCAGATGCAGAACCGGAAGGATTGCCGCCTTGCGCCATTCCGGTGGGTAGTGCGTGAGAATCTCCTCGCACTTCTTTCGCGTCTGTTCAGAAAGCGCGGTCGCCATATTTTCGGGTTTCCTGGTACGTGAGACTGCAAATGGCCGACGGCCGTGCGATGACGACACCTATCGATCCAACTCGCCCGCAATTACATTTATGCTTCCCAGAATGGACACCACGTCGGCCAACATATGTCCGTGCGCCAATTGCGGAAAACACTGATAATTCATAAACGACGGGGGCCGTACCCTCAGCCGGTAAGCCGACCCGCTCCCGTCGCTGACTATATAAAAGCCCAATTCCCCGTTGGGACCCTCCGTAGCCAGGTAGATTTCTCCGGGGGGCGGCGCAATACCATGGTGGTCCATCGTTACTTTGAAGTGGTGGATCAACTCTTCCATGCCGGTGTCTACGTCGTCCTTCTCCGGCAGTATAACCTTGGCGTCATCGACCTTTACGGTGCCCTGGGGCAGATTGTTCACCGCCTGTTCGATAATCCGGATGCTCTGACTCAGCTCCTCCATCCGGACCAGGTACCGGTCATAGACATCGCCCTTTTCACCCACGGGAATCTCAAACTCAAAATTCTCGTAACCCATATAGGGTTCGGCCTTCCGCAAATCGTAGTTCACGCCGGACCCGCGCGCCATCGGACCCGTCAAATTCCACGCAATCGCGTCTTCGGCCGAAATCACGCCGATTCCCTTGGTGCGGTCAATCCAGATCCTGTTTCGGGTCAGCAGCCTGTCCACCTCCCAGACCGCCCTGGGGAATTGCGCGGTGAAATCCGTTACCAGTTCGTGAAAGTTGTCCGGCACATCCCACCCCAACCCGCCGACCCGCGTATAACTCGTGGTGAGCCGGGTGCCGGTGATGGCCTCGAAAATATTGTACAGGCGTTCACGTTGTTCAAAGGTGTACAGGAACACCGTCATCGCGCCGATATCCAGTGCGTGCGTGCCCAGCCATACCATATGGTCCGCAATGCGTGAAAGTTCTGACAGAATGACGCGTATAACTGTGGCGCGAGGGGGGATCTCCAGGCCCATCAGTTTTTCCACCGTCATCGAATAACCGATGTTGTTGCACAACGGCGACAGATAGTTCATCCGGTCGGTCACCGTGACCCACTGGTTATACGTGTGGTGTTCCCCCAGTTTTTCAAAGCCGGTGTGCAGGTATCCTATGTCCGGAAGACACCTGGAGACGCGCTCGCCATCCAGTTCGAGGGTGAGCCGCAGGGTTCCATGGGTTGCCGGATGCTGAGGCCCCAGATTCAGGATCATCCGCTCCGAAGCCAGCGGATCGTCGTCCCGGACATCGTCGTCCTCGAAAGGATTGCCCACGAACCCGGGATCTTCCGGCGCGATGACATCCCGCTCTCCTCGTCCGTTCAGCGGGTAATCCTTCCTCAACGGGTAATACTTGAAATTCACCGGCATCAATATGCGCCGCAAATCCGGATGTCCCTCGAACCGGATGCCGAACATATCGTAGACTTCCCGCTCCGGCCATTCGGCACCTTTCCACAACCCGCACGCGGATGGGATGCCGCCCCTTTCTTCGTCCACCTTCGCCCGGATCCGGAAGCGGTGGTTGTGCGGGTGGGAGTACAGGTGGTAGACCACGTTGTACCGGGCTCCCGGCTGCCGTCCCGGGTACTCGGAATAGTCGACCGCCGTTACATCCGACAGCCGGTCGTAGGCCAGTTCCGGCTCGTCCCGCAAGAACGCCAGAATATCCGAAACCCGGTCTGCCTCGCAAACGGCCGTCCAGTCGCCGCAGAATTCAGAAACCTCGAGGACGTCTTCCCCGAACCGTTCCTCCAACTTTCTGGACGTCAGATTCCCAACCGCCACGTCAGCCACCGGTGTCCCGTTTTTCTTTTCTGGGGGCATGCGTTCGCCCGATCGTTAGTCGTTAAAAGTCAAATCTTCGGACGCGCCGCCCGTCCGACCGAGAGTATCGTGGCGTCGGTCCTCAGTCCCAATCCAGCCCGCCCTTCCGCCAGACGTACGCAAGCCCGAGAACCAGAACACCAAGGAACACCACCATTTCCGTAAAAATAAAGCTCCCCTGGGCCAGCAAATCCTTAAAGACAACGGCCCAGGGGAATAAGAACACAACTTCGATATCGAAGACAATGAACAGCATCGCCACAACGTAAAACTTGACGGAAAAGCGCAGCCTGGCATCGCCAACGGGAGGCACACCCGATTCGTATGGCGATAATTTGACCGGATTGGGACGGTGGGGTCCGAACAGATGCGTTAAAATTAAACTGACGGCTGCAAACCCAACGGCTAACGCCATCAGAATAACGATCGGAAGATAGTCGACCAGCATCTGACCCTGAACCTCCCCACGGGCATAAAAAGCAGCTCCGGAACGGCACTCCTTCCGACGGACGACCCGCTTTTCGACGGTGATAGTATATCACAAGGAATATCAAAAGTCAAGCCATTACCGAAGAATTGATATGCCTCGTTCAGCGTGCGATTTTATGGTCCGGTCCGGAGCGATATTCAATCCCGCATGGCGCGAAATCGGGCCGGTATTTCACGACTCGAACGGGCGATTATCCGTTGACACTGACTCCGATGTCGCTCATATTGTCGATCAATGCGCGTCATAATCGGACCGGGATTTCTCAGTCGCGTATTCGTCAGCGATGACCCACGGGTGTCGCCCATCGACAAAGCGAGGAAATTCAGGGTGTCGGGAGAGATTCAACACATTCGCAGCCAGGCCGCGAAAAGGGGACAATCCCGCCGGCGCCTGTCTCGAGATACGAACGAGAAATAAGCCATGCTTCGCCGACTTCTGTCGAAATTGAACGCCAAATCACCTTCACCGCCCATGCCTCAACTGGAAATGCTGAGGGACACGCTGAAAAACCTGCCCGCAATTCGCATCCCCGACGGGTATGGACTGCGTACTTATCGCTCAGGCGACGAAGCCGCGTGGTGCGCCATCATGGAGGGCAACGTGGGGCGGGATTGGACTCCCGAAACATGCCGTGAAAAGCTCGTTAACGATCCCCGCTTCCTCCCGGAAAGCCTCTTTTTCGCCACCATTGATTCCCGACCGGTCGGGTCCGCATGCGCCTGGAGCCGGGATCTGACCGAACGCGTCGTGGGGGAAGTGCACATGGTCGCCGTGCTTGAAAGCCACAGAGGAAAAGGACTGGGGCACCTGGTCAACGCGGCCGCACTCAACCGACTCAAGGACCTGGGCTATCGCCAGGCGCACCTTCTCACCGACGATTGGCGACTCGCGGCCGTCAGGAGCTATCTCACCGCCGGTTTCCGGCCGCTTCATACCCACGACAGTCACGCGAAACGATGGTCGGACATCTTCATCCGACTCGGCATCGAGCATGGGTGAGAGAACAAAACCGGCGGAGCGTGACAGGGATCGCTCGTCCCATCGGCGCAACTGTCAAGGCACGTGCGTGCCCTCCATACCGACGCGCCTTGACGACAGGAGGCAGAAATGAAAGCAGCCATTCTCCACAAACCGCTGACCCGTGTCTCCGTTGAAGACGTCGACATCGCATCTCCTCGCGCGGGAGAAGTGCTTCTGGATATCGTGGGAGCGGGCGTTTGTCACAGCGACTATCACTACGTGGACGGACACGTTGTGCCTCGCGCGCTCCCCTGGGTCATGGGACACGAGGGCGCGGGGATTGTCCGTGAAGTCGGCCCCGGCGTGAGCAGTGTTCGCGAAGGTGACAAGATTATTCTCTCTCTCGACGCGATGTGCGGCCATTGCCGGAATTGCAGCCAGGGCAGCCCGGCGCTGTGCGAAACCCATCAGGGGGGGTTACCGAGCCGAATTTCCAGGAACGGGACGGTCTATTTTCACAACAGGCCTACCTATACTGAGCAGTCCATTGTATTGGCGGATGCGTGTGTTAAGGTTCCGGATGACACGGATCTTCGCAAAGCGTGTCTTATCAGTTGCGCCGTGATTACCGGCATCGGCGCCGTGGTGAATCGCGCAAAGGTGGAAGCAGGCGCCACAATGGCCGTTTTCGGATGCGGCGGGGTCGGCCTCAATGTCATCCAGGGGGGTGTACTCGCATCCGCAGGGAAGATAATCGCCGTGGACAAGGTGCCGTATAAATTGGAGTTGGCGGAACAGTTCGGCGCCACGCACGTTGTCAATGCGGATAGCGAAGATCCCGTTCGGCGAATTGTGGAGATTACAGGGGGCGGCGCGGACTATGCCTTTGAGGTCGTTGGATTTCCAGCGCTGGTCCGGCAGGCGTTTGAATCGGTCCGCACCAGTGGAACCGCAGTCGTGGTGGGGGTACAGCCGACCGGCCAGGATATATCCGTTGACGGCGACAGCCTGTTAATGGACCGCGCCGTCATGGGGTCGTGGCACGGGGCTGCCCGAGCCCGCGTGGATTTCCTCTGGATTCTGGATCTTTATCGGCAGGGAAAGGTCAAGTTGGACGAGTTGATTTCCCGCTATCGCCCGCTGGAAGAGATCAACGAGGCATTCGAAGATATGGTCCAGGGTAGAGTCGCGCGAACGGTACTGGTTTTTGACTGAGAGGATCGCCGGATAATGCGTCCCTTATACGGTTCGGACTGAGAACCGGGTCGTATGGGGATTCGTTCGGATTCCGCAACGAAGACGGCTTTGCAGTGTGTATGGTGTGTATCTAAAGGTGTCTATATATGGGTCCCGAATTGATGAGTCGCCCATCGCCCTCGGTAAGGACTGAAAAATGGCTTTGAAGAAATCCCAACTCTATTCATCGCTCTGGCAAAGCTGTGATGAATACAGCGCCAGGGTTGAGAGCCACCTGAAGAAGATGGGGCTATCGTTGTAAGCAGGAAATAGGAGAGACAACATGTCCGCATTAAATGCGACAAGTGTTCCGACCGTTCCGTTCGGGCAATATCAGATCAGCCGGCTCATCATGGGCGACAATCCAATCTATGGATATTCACATTTTAACCAGTTACTCTCGGGACATCAGAAGGAAGCCAACACATCCGATCAGGTTATCGCGACCCTGCGCCGCGCAGAAGAAGTGGGTATAAACGCCTGGCAAAATTCCCTTACCGAACGATCGGCCGCCGATCTTCAGCGATACCGCGACGAGGGAGGTACGATTCATTACTTTTGTCTCAGCGGAGGTGGATACTGGTATGACGATCCCTCGCTGATCGACGAAGCCGCCAAACACAATCCCATCGGTATGGCGCCCCACGGAAGTGGTGTTGCCGGGCGGTGTTTTCAGGAAAACCGCCTCGGACATCTTCGAGATATTCTCAAGCGCATTCGTAACACCGGTGTTATGGTGGGGTTGTCGGTTCACAATCCCCGTATCATCGATATTGCCGAAGAAGAAGACTGGGATATCGACTATTACATGACCGCGCTGTATTATTTGCAGGGCGCACGGGAGGAATTCGAGCGAAAATTCGGCTATCCGCCACTTGGTGAAATCTATCTCCGCGAACATCGCGACCGTATGTGCCGGATTATTCGCAGTACTGATAAGCCGTGTATTGCCTTCAAAGTTCTCGCGGCCGGACGCACTATTGGTTCCAAGAATCAAATTCGCGAAGAATTCGCCTTTACTCTCGCAAATATCAAAACCAACGATATTCTTCTGGTGGGGATGTATCAGAAATTCAGCGATCAACTTGGGGAAAATGCGGCGATGATAGCTGAATTGTGCCAGGAATAGTCGAGTTTGAATTGGCGGCAGGCTACCTGCGGGTGATGTTACGCAAAGGTTGACTGCGACCTGCATCTCGGACCGCACAACGCGAAAAGAAACTCGCTCAGGGCGCCGATCGTCGCCGCTTATATTGGCAAACACAATCCGAAATCACAACCTCGCAAACCTCGCACTTCTAAAACCACACCGATTGTCTCACTTTGAAATAGGCGAAACGCAATCCCCATTTCCATAACGCTTCAACGGTGATTTCCAATGAACGTGCTTTACAAATACGTTTCCGCAGAACGTATTCTCACCTGTTTGCCTGATATAGGAAACGGGACATTGCGGGCAACACAGCCATCGTCTTTAAACGATCCGTTTGAATGCGCTGTAACGAGAAGATTCGTGGAAAAAAACGAGAGCGATGGTAACAAAAAGCTATGCAGAGTACTCACTTGCATCAACGGCACCAGTCCGGTGAGCGAGTGCGATGTCATTGAAGCGAGAGACAGGTACGGTAGCCTGTATCTCTGCGAGTTACTTTCAAGACAATTGTCTCAACGATTTGGCGTCGTTTCTCTTGCCACTAATCCTCGTCACCCTCTAATGTGGTCTCACTATACTACTGACGGATCTGGATTTGCCATAGGGTATGATGTGGAACAGCTTAGGACGCTTGGAAGCAGAGAGGGATGTCTGCAACCTGTCCGATATGGTCGCAAGCCGATACCTATTTTGGATTATCCTGTGTTGAATGAAGAGAACATGAACTCCCTATTGTCATACAAGAGCGAACACTGGAGCTATGAAAAGGAGTGGCGACTGATCGTAGAGCTAGACGAAACAATCGGGACCGGACGTAAGGATCAACTCAATCAGCCAATAAACCTACTCCGCGTACCGAATACGGCAGTAACGAGTGTGTACTACACGGAACGAACTCCGAACGAGACTGTAATTGAGATACGACGACGACTCGAAGACACGAATAATAGATATCAGACAGAACACTGCACAAAGTTAGTTTTGTCAGAGAAGACGTTTGGGTACGAAGACGCTAAAGCTTAGCCACCCGCGTACATTTGGAAGAGGAAGCTGTATAGCGTACAATAACCACGAGGAGTCCGTAGCAGATTCGCTGCCACCGGATCGGATTAATTGTCTTCTTGGTGATCCTAAAGGACACTCTCTCTTCATCGTCAATTTTCGAAATTGACTCTATGACCAGAGCCGATTTTTTGCTTCAAATTCTCCATCTTCAACTCGGCTAACGCACGCCGTGATTTCTACAGTTCCGCACGAAGCAAGGCATCTGGATCCGCCTTCCTCTTGCGGGACTTGGCGCTCAACGCGTCCAGGGCACCCCTCTTCGCCTGCGCCTCCCAGACACAAAACAGACTGGAATCGATCTGATAACGACGACACACTTCGCTGGCCGTTAGATAGGCGTGTTGGGCTTTTTCCAGGATGCGTAGCTTGTCTTCCGCTATTTGTCTCATTTTCATTTGTGCGAAATATCGTTTTTGATACGATTTACGATAGATCTCTAGTTGCAGCGTAGTACTGTCAATTTGGCCAGGAAATACACAAAATTGCACATCGTATTGAATGTCAAGCCCATTGTGACTATAATAGAGAAGGAGTCATCACAATGGGATTTGCATTGCTGCGTGGATGCGTAGATGATCGGCGGGTCTGTCCGAAATTCTTGATGCAACCGGCTATCTGGAGAATCGTGAAGCGGCTCATAGTGTGTATCTGGTACAAGATGCCCGTTTAATGTCTATGTCCGAGAGTTTGCCCCGGACGCTCGACTTCTCAGTTATTCTGGCTGTTAGAGTTCCGGGATCAAGCCAACTCTTTCGCCTCCGGCGCTACAACGGCAAAAGCCAGGAACATTCGAACCGCATCGAAGGCGTGAAGTTCTATGATTTTCATATTCACGTTGCGACGGAGCGGTATCAGGAATTCGGAACCAGGGAGGATGCCTACGCCGAGCCTACAGACCGTTACGGAGACTTTCATGGCGCCCTTCGCTGTCTGATTGACGATGCGAATCTTGAGATACCGCCGGAGCCGCAGGGGGATCTATTTGAGGAGGGATAAACAATGTCCGTCCAGGCCATTGAGAGAGATTTTCACAAGAAAGTTTCGTCGAAAATTCGGCTTGCAGCCGAGGGCATGGAACGGTTCCGCGTGTTCACTCCATTTCAGTTCGACGATGGTGATCACCTGGGCATCGTTCTAAGGAAGGACGGAGCGCGTTGGGTGCTTTCCGATGAGGCGCATACGTACATGCATCTGACTTACGATATCGATGAGAAGGATCTTCATGGCGGCACGCGTCAGAAGATCATCTCCAATGCATTGTCCATGTTTCAGATCGAGGACCGCGATGGAGAGTTAGTACTCGACGTGCCAGAGGAACGTTACGGTGATGCACTGTATTCGTTCGTTCAGGGGTTACTTAAAATATCAGACGTATCGTATCTGTCGCGGGAGCGCGTACGGTCCACCTTCATGGATGATTTTCGTACGGTGATGAGTGAGGCAGTTCCGGAAGAGCGCAGGAGATTTGACTGGAGCGATCCCGAACATGATCCTCAAGGGATGTACACCGTGGATTGTCGAGTAAACGGTTTGCACCGGCCCTTGTTCGTTCATGCACTTTCTAGTGACGGCAGGACCCGCGACGCTACAATCGCGCTTCTCCAATTCGAACGGTGGGAGATCCCGTTTCGTTCACTTGCCGTTTTCGAAGACCAGGAGTCGATCAATCGGAAGGTGTTGGCCCGCTTCAGCGACGTCTGCGAGAAGCAATTCTCCAGTCTTACTGCAAACCAGGAGAGGATAATGCGCTTTCTGAAAGAGAGCGTCCCTGGATAAACCATAACTTCGGAAAAACTGACGACATCGCCGTGCTGGAGCTGTGCCGGGACAAGACCAGTGCCGTCAAGCAAGGCATGATGCAGCAGCTTCTCACCGGCCGGGTAAGGCTGGTCGAGCCAGAAAGTATCGAAGATGCCTAACATAGAGCAGGATATCCGTAGCTGGCTTCACCAGCAACAGGATTGGATACAGGAAGCGGTGGAGAAACTGCTCGCGTCGGGTAGCTTGGCGGATAGTGATATCCAGGCCATCGCCGAGCGTCTCAAGACCCCAGATGGGCAGCAGTTAACCACCCATCGCACTTTCGACGGAATTGGAAATACATCCGCATCCTCCGCCGAGGTTCACCTCCTGTCAATCGGCGATATCTGTGGCATTGAGAATCTATGTCCGCACAGTCCCCTTACCTTCGGAACCGGAAATCTTGCCGTGATCTATGGACCCAACGGTTCGGGAAAATCCGGTTACACCCGCATCCTCAAGCGAGCGTGCGGAAAGCCCCGCGCGTCGGATCTTAAGCCCAACGTATTTCAAGCTCCGCCAGCGACACGGCAGTGCAGGATCAAGTACACACTGGCAGAAAAGGCCCAGACGGTTACATGGCATCCGGACGGCGCACCGGTCGACGACATCAGAGCTGTTGACATTTTTGACGTGGATGCCGCCTCCTTCTATCTCAGCAAAGAGTCTGAAGTCTCCTACACACCTCCGGCGGTCATCTTGTTCAAGGCGTTGGCGGACGCATGCGACCGGGTCAAAAAGACACTTCAAGAAGAGAAGGATCGTCTGGTCAGTACACTGCCCACTCTGCCGCCAGGATATGACGGCACCGAGGCTGGAAACGTCTATACCACGTTGAACCCCGATCTCAGCGAGCAAGATATCCAGCGCCTAGCGGACTGGGGGAAGGATAACGAAGAGGAACTCGAGAAATTGACAGAACGCCTCAGTGCGGACGACCCGGCAAAGCTGGCGGATTTGAAGCGCAACACAAAGTGGCAACTCGACCAACTCGGAGTGCAGATGAGAAACGCCGCGATCGTCGCTGGCACGCAACAGGTGGAAGCCCTCCGGAATGCTTGTTTAAAGGCACATCAGAAACGAAAGATTGCTACTGAGGCCGCCCAATTAGATAGCGCCAAGCTCAACGGTATCGGGACGGAAACATGGAACGCACTATGGAAGGCGGCACGCGATTATTCGCAAACAGCCTACCCAGGACGAGACTATCCCGTTACGGAGGGCGGCGCACGGTGCGTTTTGTGTCATCAAGAATTGGCTCAAGAGGCACAGAAACCCTCTGTGCCTATATTAGTGAGACAGTTTCCCTTTATAAATTAAGCAACCATGAAGAGGGCGAAGGAGCGCCGAACGATGAGGGAGCGACGCTATTCCCCCTCTTTATCGATTACGGACAACTCGGAGCGAACAAGGAATGGGTCGCCTGTCAGAGACTTCACGAACAATTCCGATCGCCACCGGTGACATACATGGATTTGTCCGGTTTCGGGAAGACTATCCCAAGTGGACTTACCGACAGTAATCTGCGAGTCAACGAGGACGCCTTCTTACCGGGCCGTAATTTGCTTTTTGTACTGGCAGGAGCTGCACACGCCGTCACGGTTCGCGCAAATAGTGTCGCGATTGGTTTACTCAATCCCGCTGACCACTTATTCCCGGACCAGACCGAAGAATTCGTTGCAGAATGTGAGAGAATGATCGAGATGGCGATGGGCAGACGGATTGTTGTTCTGATGCCGTTAATTGAGTTCTCGAAGCGAGACGTAATGGTAATGGCGCGCGTTCGAGGAATCGAACATCCATATTCTTGCCATTCCGGAGGTGACGAGCCGTGCGGTGTGTGTATAGCATGCGATGAGATTTCTAATGCCAAGAACGAAAACAGCAACATTGAGTTCAACGACTGGTCACTGAAAAAGCCGTTCAATAGTGAAGAAGCCAATTACATTAAACGGGGTATCCGGGAGCGTATTCGTCAATCTTCCACTACCATCGTGTATTTGTCAAACAACACCGCCGGTAGCGAATGGGTGAACTGGGAAATACAAGAAAGCGTTGCCATGGGAAAGGGTGTTGTCGGCATGCACAAAGGCAACTCACCGCCACGACGGCTTCCGAAAGCCATAGCGGACAACAAGATTCCGGTTGTACCATGGAACCAGGAGCAGTTGGCAAGAGCAATCGAGAATGAGCAAAGTCGATAAGACGCGCTAACAAGCGGATGTAAACAGAGGGGTGTAGGTGTCACAGTCGAACCGAGTTGCGCATTTGCTACGAACTGGAGGTAAGGAAAATGGGTAATGTGATGATACGTGACATCAGTAATGACATAGAGCAGCGTCTGCGCATCCGGGCGGCAAAGCACGGCCACACCATTGAGGAGGAAGTGCGGGCGATCTTGCGTACAGCGCTTACCGAGTACCCGCTACCCACCGATCTCGCTAGCGCTATACATAACCGATTCTCGCCAATGGGTGGCGTGGAATTGAACATTCCTTCTCGTGAACCGATGCGCGATCCACCCCCATTCGATTGAGCTAAACTTGATGATCTTACTCGACACGAATGTTGTATCGGAGTTGATGCGTCACAAGCCTGATCCCGGTGTAACTACGTGGCTCGCGAATCAAGCCAGTGCGGATGTTTTCATCTCGGTGATCACCGAGGCGGAGTTGAGGTACGGCGTCGCTATCCTGCCGGCGGGGCGGCGCCAGTATGAGATCGCCGCCGAAGTCGAAAATATGCTTCAGGAAGACTTCGCGCAACGTATCCTGCCCTTTGATAGTGAGGCGGCGCGCACCTACGCAGAAATTGGAGCACGTCGCCGTGACGCTGGTCTGCCAATCAGCCACGCGGACTGCCAAATTGCAGCTATTGCCCGTTGTTGCGGGGCAGCCATTGCGACTCGAAATGTCGGTCACTTCGAGCAATGCGGAATTGAGGTAATCAACCCCTGGAACGCAGTTGTGGATCTGAAACCAGGTAGTACGGAGACATGAACAGAGTCGGCCAAAAGGAAATCCTTACACAGCGACGGGTGATCGCCTTTTTCCGGGATTCGCTTGGGTACTCCTCTCGGCAACTGTCATGATCGTGCGGAAAACGTAAATATCGAGGAAGGGCTGCTCACCGACTGGCTGAAGCGCAATGGGCAGGGCGACAGGGTTAAAGACAAGGTATTACGCGAACTGGACGAGGCAGCGTCGCTCGGCGGCAGCAAGATGCTTACGCCGCTGACTGAATGCCTCTGCTATTTCAACTAAAAACAGTACTTGCTCATCACGCCATCCGAAGTGTCAGGAAAGCGGACTGGCGTGATAACAGAATTGTAAAGGCGCAGAGTGAATAATGGGCGGGAAAATTACAGCATTGAGGTACGAGGCACTGCGGTAGACGTGGTGCGCAAGAACATTAAAAACCTCTACATAAGGGTTTACCCGCCGAACGGTCGGGTACGGGTGGCCGCTCCGCTCCGTCTTGATAATGACGCGGTGCGAATGGCTGTCATTTCCCGCCTCGGCTGGATTCGACGCCAGAGGGCGAAATTCCAGCAACAGGAACGGCAGTCGCGGCGGGAATTCGTGACAGGTGAAAGCCACTTTTTCGAGGGCGGGCGCTACCGGCTCGACGTGACGGAACGGGACGGTCCACCTGCGGTCCGTCTCCTCAATAATTCTACCCTGGCGATGTGCGTTCGACCGGGCGCCGACCGGAATATCAGAGAGGCCGTACTGGACCGATGGTACCGACGTCATCTCCGTGATCGGCTGCCGGTGCTTGTTGCGAAATGGGAGCCCGAAATGGGTGTGCGGGTCAATGAAGTTCGCATCAGAAAGATGAAGACCCGCTGGGGAACGTGCAACCCGGTTGCCCGCCGAATCTGGCTGAATCTCGAACTGGCGAAAAAGCCGTCATCGTGTCTTGAATACGTCGTTGTACATGAAATGGCCCACTTGATCGAGCGCCGTCACAACGATCGCTTCTGGAAGCTCATGGACAGGTTCATGCCATTGTGGCGCTATTATCGGGATGAACTCAACCGTGCGCCGCTGGCACACGCAGACTGGCGGTAATGAAAGTGGCTGCTCGGTTGAGACAGCGTATCCTCCGGGCGCCGTCGCTTCGAACACGGTTTTAATGTATGCGGGGTTGTTCTTACCCAAAATTCCTTTATAAGAGTCAATACGGAGTTATGGGTATCGTCACGTGCGTCATTGTTTCGCATTTGTCAACCGGAGAGCGAAAACGCGGCATCGATTCAGCCTGGCCGAAGACGCGCTCAGTGAGGTTGTCGATAGGGCGGCGGGCCGAAAGGGAACGACTGCCGGTACTCAGCTGTCCCGTCTCCGTGGAACGAGTCTGGTTTCTTAAGGTCCCGGCCGGTCTCAGCCAGGGGCGGTTTCCTATCCTCGCGAATCCAGATTTCTCTTGTAGTCCTCCAACAGAGCCGCGGCTCCCGCCCGGATGATCCCCAATTCCGATTCGGCTTCGAAGAAGGTGGCTCCCTTCCGGGCCCACGCGCCCGCGGCGGCGCCACTCGAGGGCATGGTGCCGAAGGCCACGCCGTACTTTTCGCAGAGATTCAAAGCCGCATCCATCGGACCCCGTACCTCAGGGTGATCAGGGTCGCCGGGGTGTCCGAACTCAATAGAGGTGTCGCCGGGTCCCACGAAGCACATGTCGACCCCGGGCAGGCTCAGAATCTCCTCAGCGTTCCGGTAGCCCCTCACCGTTTCCAGGTGTACCACCAGCGTGGTCTCCTGGTCCTGTTCGTCCATCCAGCCCTTCCAGTTCGTGACTGCCCTGTAGTCGCTGTTTCCCCAACCCGGCGCCACGGCCCGGGATCCCGCCGGGGGAAATTTCAGGTAGCTCAGCAGGCGCTGAACCTGCTCCCGGGTTTCCGTTCTGGGAAGCTGAATTCCCACCACTCCTGCTTCCAGCAACTTCGAGACCTCCTGGCGTTCCAGTTGGGGCGTCTTGGCGATGACGGGCAAACCGTTGTCGCGGGCGGAGAGGATAGTGTCGGCCAGGTCCTGCAGGTCGAAGAAGCTGTGCTCGTACTCGATGTAGACGAAGTCGAAACCGGCGTGCTGGAACAACTTGATGAGGGAAGGATGGGCATACGCTTCCAGCGTCGCGCCGATCAACACGTCCCGTCGCTTGAGCCGGGCTTTGAGATGCCGGCCTGGACCTCCCTCCGGGTACCAGGGATTCTCGATTCCAATACTGTTTTTGGGAAGTTGGGGCATAGGGCCTCCTTGTGTTCTGTCCCGGAAATAGATTGCCGAATTGGGTTCGGTGGAGGACGCATTCACGGTCAGGTCGGTTTCCGGGCAGACCCGGGCTGACGGCGCCATCGATTCAAATGGGGATCCTGGAAAGCGAAATATGGCCATTGAAACAGGCGTCAATGTCGCTTCCGGGTTGTCGCGGACGCTCCTGGTAGATGCCAGTGTATAGAAAATCGTCGCCGGTTTGCGTGAACGTGTTCAGGTGAGGACTCGTGTCCACGGGAGTTTGTCTTGTTTCCAGGCGAACCCTGTCGTGTTCAGGATGGGGCAGATTCACGTTGAGAAAACAGCCCACTTCAAGCGTCTCGCCCAGTACTCTGTCCAGGACCGGTTGGAGCCGTTCGGCCGCAAGGCGCCAGTCGATCGACCGGTCCTTCACTGTATAGTGTGACATGGCGATGGCCTTACACCCGTGAATGGCCGCCTCCCGGGCTGCGGCTACGGTCCCGGATTCGTAGATATCCACCCCAAGATTGCCTCCGTCATTGATCCCGGAGAGTACCCAGTCGCCGTCGGATGCCAGACGACTCAGGGCCAGACGCGTACAGTCGGCAGGCGTACCCCAGACCCTGAACCGTTCTGCCTTCAGTTTATCCACCCGAAGGGGCTCATCGGTTGTCAATCTATGTCCGACACCCGACTGAGGCTCCGCGGGTGCGACAACCACGACATCACCCCACTGTGACGCCAGTCGAACCAGCGTATTTATGCCATCTGCTTCTATGCCGTCGTCGTTCGAGACGATCAGTTTCACCATGCACTCTCGGTCAGAAACTCATTGCGAAGTCGCCTGAGGCACACGGGAATCGTCCTGATCCACGAGGCGTAGCGATTTTTTCAACAGGCGGCCCCAGTTATTGTCATACGGATGGACGACCCGCACCCGTTCCTTTCCCCGGTAGACAGGCCGCTCTTCGTTAGCCCATGCGAATATCGAACCCTCCAGGTTGTAGACCTTCGTAAAGCCTCGCTTCATCAGAAACCCGGCAAGGTCCGACGAGCGGTACCCCACGGAACAGTACAACACGATGCGCAGGTTCGGTGATACGTTCTGAAGCGCCTTCAGCGCCTCGTCTCTTGAAGGGACCGGCAGGGCGCCGGGCAGATGGCTGACCGCATATTCCTGGGGCTCTCGTACATCGAACAGCAGGAGGTTTTCACCTTTCGGAGATTCACTGAGCCATGACTGCAGCGTATCGGTCGAGATATGCGCGACTGCCGGAAATCTGGCGCGAATCAATTTGAGCGTTTCGCGCCAGCGCCCGGTGATATCCTCGCCTTCTGCCTGCGCCTGGGCACAGGATGGCGCTAATGCGATGACGCCGAGACATATCGACAGTCCCACGGTTAATAAGAGAAAGGTCCGGAATCGGCAATGGTCGAGTCGGCGCATGGGGATGATCCAATCCGATGGATGAATCTTACGGCATACCGCTCGTGTTGTCGTACCTGATGTTTCTCCAGGACAGCACTTTGTACTCCGGGAGGAAAGATCCCGAACGGGACCGACGGGTAACGCGAGGGAAGGGAAAACGAAGTGACGTCAGATTAGCGAATTGCTCTCGAGGAATCCGGGCACGGCCCGTTGAAAGATAGCGATCGTCTCGCGTCAAGTCAATCCGTTATTGTGAGCAAATCGGTGTTCCGACACGATCCCCACCGTTCCGCCCGGTCAGAATGCCGGGAAGAAAAACCGTCTCTTCGGACAGCCATTTGGCTATATTGGCCATTCAGACCACGCAATACATACGACGTAAACCAGGTCAAGAGGTACACGCTATGCCTCATCTCTCCGACGCAGACAAGCGTTTCTTTAAGGAGAACGGCTGTCTGATCGTTCGTGGCGCGCTCACGTCCGCTCAGGTTCGCGCCATTCAGGACGCCCTCTGGAGCGGCATCGAGGCCGACCGCGACGATCCTGAATCCTGGGTCGAAGCCGGACCGCGCACCCCGGTGCCCGCACACCATCCCGCCATCCGGGCCGCCGTTCACGGGTCGCCGCTCTTCGCGATGATGGAGGAAATGGTGGGCAAGGGTCGCCTCAATCCCGGAAGCGCGGGTCCCGCGCTGGTTTACCCATCCGGAGACAAGACATGGTCGCTGCCGGAACGCGGCCATCTCGACGGGTACTACACCCCAACCAACGGCGTGCCCGAAGGGACGGTCGGATACATGACGATCAACGTCACGATCTACGTGGAGGACGTCGCCTCGCGGGGCGGGTGTTTCACCTATTGGCCCGGCAGCCACAATGTGTCCTACGAGTACTTCAGGACGCACTCGCTGCTGTCGGTCCGCGGCGGCGTTTTCAGCGATGTTTATCCCGAGGGGACGTTTCCGGAAGGACACGAATTTACCGGCAGGGCCGGCGATGCCATCTTCTGGCACAGCCAACTCTTTCACACGGGATCCAAAAACGTCAATCGCAATATCCGCATGGCACTTATCGGTCGTTTCTCGCGCAAGGACGCCAACGATATCCGCTTTGAGACCTGCGAAGACCCATGGGCTCATTGGGAGGGGATCGGCTGATGCACCTTGTCTTCAGCCCGACGCTCTGTCCGGACCTGCACCTGCCCGACGTTCTGGATCTGGCCCGGGCGGCCGGATTCTCCCGCGTGGAACTCTTCCGCGCCTGCACACAGAGCACCCCCGTCCACCGCGACTGGTCCGTGCCGATGGTCCGTTCCGCCATCGCGGACGCCGGTATGCAGCTTGCCAGCTTGAATATTCGCAATCTCACAGGCCGGAAGGCAGACTCCGACGAGCGAAACCTCGCCTACAACCTGCGCCAACTCGAATGGGACATCCACCTGGGCCGCGCCCTCGGCGTGAAGACCCTGAATACGAGTGGCGGCAACCGCATATCAGAAGCGCTCGCCGATCTCATCGACGGCGTCAATACGCTCCTGGCAAACATTCCCGATATTGTCCTCAACCTGGGCAATCAGGCGGGGAACCGCCTCCAGGGGTTGGCCGACTACCAGACGGTGATGCCCGAGTTGCCGGAACGGGCGCGCGTTCTCGTAGACACCGGCCATCTGCTTTCGGCGGGCGAATCGATCATGCCCTTTGCCGAGGCCCTCGCCGGGCGCATCGGTCTCGTCCATCTGCGCGACCAGCGGGGCGACAAGCCCGTGCCCTTCGGCGAGGGAGAACTGCCGTTTACGGAGTTGCTGAAACTGTTGGCGGACTGCCGTTACGATGGCCCGCTCGTGGTTGAACTTGCGGGCGTCGACTGGGATGAGCCCTTGCCGGCCGCCATTTCCGCACGCCGATTCGTCGAAGCCCTTCTCTGAGTTCTGTCGCGGCGCCAACATTCCCGCCTTCCCGCGCAGTTCCGACAACCGTCCCGACACGATCACGTGAACACCTCCGGCGAGTGCGAGATCCGCCTCGCCCCGATCCAGGCCCAACGCCGCCTGGTGTATCGCAACCAGCGATGACGAGCAGGCGGTGTCCAACGCCATCGCCGGCCCCTCCAGACCCAGCGCGAAGGCGACCCGTCCGAAGTTCAGTTGCCAGGACTTCGTTCGAGTGTTTCCAACCAGCGGTAGCCGAAGGTCGGAACATCCGGTGACGACGCGGCGACTCCGCCGGTAAACATGCTGAATCGTACCACCCGCAAGCGGTAGCTGTAGTCGTGCGCGGGCTGGAAATTCACGATTTCACTTCGGAACGCGGCTCCATTGACGACGTTGCAGTATACAGGATAGTTATCGTCGCATCTGACCCGTTTCGGTCCCACGACGATGACTTCCTCGTCCGTACCCGTTGCCTCGGTCTTCGTGTCGACTTCGTTCAGCAGGTAGCGGCCATCGCTATATTTGTTTACATTTAATGTATAGTGATATCCTGCCTCGTATTCAAAGTTCGTGATGATATCGTCGTATGGCGCACCGTCAACCAGCAGACAGAAGTCATCGGTATTTAAGCATTTCACCCGAGTCGGCCCCACGGACAACGTCGCCGGCGTGGATGGCGCACGGGTTTTTTCCAGTTGTTCCAACAGGCGATAGGCGTATTGGCTGGCATCCTGGGGCGGTTCTTCTCCATTCCAGGGGTCGTATTTCCCGATGCGCAGGCGGTAGGTGTAGCCGGGTTCGAAGTTGAAGCCATCGATCCCATCGTAAAACAAATAGCCATCAACCACCATGCAGGTCCGTTCGCCAACACCGTAGCATCTGGCCAGGGTCGGACCCACCGTGACTTCAATGATCTCAATATAACGCGGTCCGACCGCATCGTCACATGCGGCAAATGCCAGGGTCAGTATGATGAAAAACAACGGATTCTTCGTACACATTGGTTCATACCTCGAAAGGGAATCCGTTATATACCGATTCAGCAAGTGCATAGATATCGTCATAGTCACACTCTCGACCGATCTTTGGCGTCCAGTAACGGCCGTGTGCAAGCCATTGACGATATCTGAAGACACGCTCTAGGTCCGTAATGACGGATGGAGAAACATTCGAATGCAATTGCCACATAGAAAAAATATCCTCTAGCGGTACACGTGCGCCCTTTTCCTGGTGTGCGTTACAAAAGGCCCTTGACAAGGGATCTCTTAGCCTCTTGTAGCACCGCTGCAGATAGTCAATTCGAAAAGCTGCTTCTAAAGCTGCCAAAATACTCATCGAAGTACTTCGTGCGTGTTCTTCAAGAGTTGAACCCATTTCCAGGTCCACTTCATATTTCGAATAACCGACGAAACGCTCTCTTGAACGCATGTTTTCTGAAGAGAAGTAGCTTCGTACGGATGCTTCGATGTCACTGTAATATTGGGCGATCCGGGCAAGTTGGAGGTGTTCACCAGAAAACCCGATTCTTCGAGACCTAGGCATTCGCGACTTCCATTATCGCGGAAAGAAAGGACTCTTCTGTAAGTTCGATAAATTTGATGTTGGGTGGCCGTGTAGATATTTTCCATGCCCACTCCTCCACGCCAGGTTCCGGTTCATCCTCTACTTCAATCGGTGCCTCTCTAACAATTACACTGATCATAGGAGGAGTAGAAGCTGCTTTTCGGACGAGAACAAACTTGACGGCGCCATGCGGCCCTCTCAGGTCCACGCGCCCTCGGACGCCGATTAAATTTGTACCGATTGGATCGAAACGAACTTCCACGGGGCCAATTTTGACCTCAAGCAATCTCACTTCATAGCTTCCAATATAATTCTCGTTGATTTCCTTTGTTGCCCACGTAATTTGGACCTTTTGCTGATCAATGTATTTCCGAAGGAACCCTTCGGCTATTTGGTAAAATCCATCCAGATGCTTCATCCAGTCATCGCGTCTCAGGATCCAGTCAATTGTCGGCGCGGACTTGGCAATCTGTTGGTTTACAAATTCGTCGAAATCACCCGTCATTGTGCGCTCCTTTTGCTTTTGCCAGACTGATCACGTTCAGAAAACTCACGACGTGCTCGTGTCAGCCAGCGATTGTGTCGTTACTTTCGACACCGTGAACCCTCATCGCTTGAGTACGGAAACCCGACGGTACAGGAGAGGATTGACCTTGTCAGGGCGCTTCTGTTTTTTCTTGAGCCTATCCGATTCTCCTCTTACAAGAGCAGTAGATTGGTTTACAGAGGTCAATCCAAGAGGTACCCCCGCAACCCGACAGCGGCCAATTCCAACGCTTCTTACCGAGCCCACCAAAAGAGTCGCGCTGGGAGCGAGGCATATTTCCTTTCTGGGCGATAATAACGATAGAAAAAAGTGACAAATGCGCTACAGATCGTTGCTTTGAGTAAATTGGCACATACCAACGGACCTCTGGTATGCCGACGGTAATTCAAAAGTTGACAAGACCGGGTATTCCGACATAACTTTAAATATATAATAAAATATCGAAATTCGGACAATGGCCGGCGCAAGTTATCCGGATAATTCGATGCATCCGGTATTTCGGAAACCGGGCGGACTACGACATTTGAACACCGGATTTTCGACGGTAACGCCGCTGGGTGACGGCCAAAGTCGTCGTCAAGCCATCGGATAAATGACGCATTTTAGAAGTGTTTGGTTCTCAAACCGCCTATTCAGGGCCCGGCCCTGGACGTTCGAGGGGGAAAACACGGTGCGCGCGTTGTTGATTTGCTGTTTGATGTTGGGGTGCGGGACTGTTTGGGCCCAACCCGGCGGCTATCTCGAAGGGACGGTTTCAGGAGAGAGCGGCGAGGCCCTGTCCCGCGCGAATATCGTCGTTCAGGGTACGGATTTTCCGGAGAGAACCGGGGCCGCGGCGGGTACCGACGGGCGGTTCCGTTTTGCCGTTCCGGCGGGGAATTACCGGATCGAGATCACATTTATAGGCTACAAGCCCGAAATTCGTGAAAACGTGTTTGTGCAGGCGGGCCGGTCCACCACGCTGAATGTGGTCCTCAAGGAGCAGGTCATTTTTCTGGAGCAGAGCGTGGTTTCCGCTTCACGACGGCAGGAAAAGGTCCTGGAGGCCCCGGCTTCGGTCGCGGTGGTTGAGGGCGCCGACATCCGCAGCAACCCGTCGATGAACATTGCCGACCACGTTAAGAATCTGCCAGCGGTGGACTTTGCGAAGACTGGAATGGCCAACAGCAGCATTGTGGTGCGTGGCTTCAACAGTGTATTCACGGGCACGCTGCTCATGATGACGGACAACCGTTTCGCCCGGGTGCCCTCCGTGCGGGTCAACGCCCCGAATTTCATTCCCATTACCAGTGACGACGTGGAACGAATCGAGGTTGTTCTGGGACCGGGATCGGCCCTGTACGGACCCAACAGCGCGGATGGGGTCATGCACATCATCACCCATTCGCCCTTTACCTCGCAGGGTACGAGCGCGCATTTCGGATATGGAGAGCGCAGCCTGCGCCAGGCCTCGATTCGGCACGCAGGCGCGGTCGGGGACCGGGTGGGCTACAAGGTTTCGGCCCGGTACTACACGGGGAGGGAGTGGGAGTATACCGACCCGGAAGAGGTAAGAGCCAGGCAGCGACGAGAGAAGGAGATCGCCGCCGATTTGAACTTGTCGCCTCTTCCGACCCGCGATCCCGATACCAAGAATCTCGGCCTGGAGGCGCGTCTGGATTGGCGCGCCTCCGACAACTTCACCGCCATCCTGTCGGCGGGACACAACAAGGCGGACCTGGTCGGGCTGACTGGCGTGGGCGCCTCGCAGACAATCGACTGGCAGTACAACTACGCCCAGCTGCGGGTGCTGTACGGCGACTGGTTTATCCAGGCCTTCCGCAACTGGACCGATGCGGGCGGCACCTTTCTGTTGCGTACCGGCACTCCCGTGGTCGACAGATCCGCCCTCACGGTATTCCAGACGCAACATACGTCGAATCTGGGCGCCCGCCAGCGATTCACGTACGGCCTGGACGCGCTGATGACGCGGCCGGTTACCGACGGAACCATCATGGGAAAGAACGAGGACGACGACGACCTGAACGAGTTCGGCCTTTATTTGCAGAGTGAGACCGCTCTGGGCAGGTTGCTGGACCTGGTACTGGCCCTGCGTTACGACTACCATAGCCGCCTCGCGGATCCTGAATTTTCGCCCCGTGCCGCACTTGTGTTCAAGCCAAAGCCGACCCAGACGTGGCGTTTGACCTACAACAGGGCTTTCAGCACACCCACGTCGATCAATCTTTACCTCGATCTGCAGGCAACCAGAGACCCCTTCGGGTTCAGCGAGATTTTCACGCCGATGTTTTCAGCACGCGGCCTGGAGTTCGATTCAATGGACCTCCGGACACAGGGAAACTACCGGAACAACGTTTACGGCTTCACGTTCCGGCGGGAAGGTGGCCGGCCGCTTTTCCGCTCGCCCTTTGCCGCTATGGCCGGTCTGCCGGCCGATCAGTACCTGCGTTTGGACGACCCGGTCTTCACCAACGTGATGTGGGGTGTCGGCCGGGAGGCGGTGCTGGCGCAACTATTGCCCACGATAAAAGAAATGGCCGTCGACATCCTGATCGAACAGGGCCTGGGCGCCGAAGAAGCCCAGGCCATTGCGAACGGACTGGCTGAGGCCTTTCCCGGTATCGTACCCGAGCGATTGACAGGTCTGCGCAATGTCATGGGCCGGTTGAACATCGCGGCGGAGCCGCTCGGTGAAGCGCCCGATGAAAATCGACAGCCGTTCTTCTTTGTTGAGTCGAACGGCGCCACGCCTGTTACGGCCTATGACGTTCCGCGCATCCAGTCCGCCATTACGAGGACAATCGAATTCGGCTACAAGGGCGTCGTGGCCGACAAACTCGTCGTGGCCGCGGATCTGTATCAGTCCAGAATCGAAAATTACGTGGGCTCGGTTTCGGTGGAAACCCCCAACGTCTTTCTCGAACCGGAGAGTCTGGCCGCGGCTCTGAATCGGGGATTCGAACAGACGCTGTCCGATCCGGCCAATGCGCTAATCGCCGCCGGCTTGCAGGTAGTGGACGAGGTGCAGGTGCCAGGTCTCCTGGAGGGCAACAGGAACGGTTCACCGGTGGACGAACTTACTGCCATCTTTGTGGCCGGGGCGGCCGCGATTCCATACGGCACGGTGACGCCCGAGCAGGCGTCCGATCCCTACGCGATGGTGTTGACATACCGCAATTATGAAGATGTCTCCATCCACGGATTGGATCTGAGCCTGGCCTACTATCCGACATCGCAATGGAGGCTAACTGGCAACTACTCCTTTGTAAATGAAAATTTCTTTGAGAACCTGAAATACACCCATGTCCCGGGGAGCGGCGATATCGCGCTGAATGCGCCCCGGCACAAGTTCAAATTCGGGTCGTCGTACGACTTCTCCCGGATGGGGCTGGGGGTCGGCGGCGCGTTGCGCTTCACTGGTTCCTTTCCCATGCAGTCGGGGGTGTACGTGGGCGACGTGGATGCCTATACGGTTCTTGACCTGACGCTGAACTATCGGTTGCCCGTCGAAAGAAATCTGGTTTTCCACGTCGACGGGAGCAACGTCCTGAATACGCCCTACCGATCGTTCATCGGCGCCCCGGAGGTGGGCCGCCTCGTCTTCAGCCAGGTCAGCCTGCGCTTCTGAGCGCAGGCGGTAGCCTGCAACAGAGAGGGGTGCGGCACTTGCCGCACCCCTCTCTGTTGCAGGAAATAAAGACGAAGCGATCCACTGCTCGGGGAGAAAGAGGCCGCGGGGCCACGAAGGAATTTAAGCCCGTAACAATCACCAATACATCTTTTAGGAACACATTTTAAATGGCTATTACAAGTAGAAAGATCCGGCTCACCGATCTGGACCAACTGCCGCCGCCCGAGGATCACACGATGTTCACCATTCAAGGCGGCGCGGCAGCTAAATTACCGATAAAGCAAAACCCGATCAGATTCGCAATTTTGTACCGCAACGGGTGTACATCAAACGCTTGGGGAGTGCAGGTCCGGCCCGCGGGAGACGCTTATGTATATTGCCGGGACAACATGCAGGCCCAGCACGTCAGTCTTCACGCTTCTGGAAAGCAGCACATCACCATTGATCCCAATTCTCCAAGTGCGGGTGACTTAAGTGAAAAGCAATTTATGAATCAATGGCACGAGCCAGACGAAGGAATTGCGACCTTTAGAGTCTTACAGTGTGACTTCTACGCAAAATGCGTAGATAATTATTCATGCTGCTTGTTTAGTTGTAGGGTGTTGATGGTAAAGGGTCAAAGACAAGGCGAGTATTTTGTGCCCTTCGAGTGTGACGCGCCACCGTCTGGACCGTGGGATTTTTGCAATAAGGCCGCGGACGTGTAGGCGTTTGAGGCGGCGGCTGGTGGCATTGGCGTGCCGAGTGCGTTGCAGCAGGGATGCTGGATGTTGGAAGAGGTGTGTTCGGATGTCCTGGTTGCGGAAGCCCATCAGGGCGTGTTCGCCTTTCAACACAGCGGTAAACAGGGCGAGGTCGGCAGGGTCGGCGGGGTTGAAGCCCCGATAGGTACGTCCCTTGTGCCTGCGTGGCCGCGCCAGTGTGGTGAGGCTTTGATGTCCGGTAGCGGCGTCAGGGGCTGCGGACAGCGCCTGAAAGTAGCGTTGGTTGGCCGTCAACGAGATTTCCCGATAGCGGTAGAGGTTGGCCACGCCTTTGGCCATGGGATACCAGCCCATCACGCGTTGTCCTCGCCGTATGCCCCAGCGGCGGACCTTGAACTGCCTTGGATGGTTGATCACTGTTTCGACGCGTAGTACGCACCCGTGTTTGTCGTACATTTTAATCCAGTTCTCGCACATCCGGTGTTTGACTCTTGCGCCTTTGTGGCGTTTGTTTTTGAAGTCCGTGAGGACTTCGCCCTGAAAATTGCCGTGGAGTTTGCGGCCCAGGAAGGTCAAGATGTCCTGGGGAGAGAAGCACAGCACCGTGTGTCTGAGCAGGTTTTCATACAGCACCTTCAGGGCGTGGGGGCTTTGGAACATCACGTCGGTGGCGAACTCGGCCTGGTCAACGACCCAGTAGTAGTCCTTGCCCGAAAGCAGGTCGTTGAGCAGGGGGTTGACCTTGCGGGCGAACGCCGAGAGAATGCGCGGCCAATTCTTGCCCACAAAACGATCGGCAAAGCGTTGCGCCCGGTCCACATCGGCAATCCATAGAAAAGCGTTGTCTGATTTTTCATAGGCGATGCCGTGTTGCTCGAGCTTGCGCGCCAAGAACTCGTGGCCATTGAGACAGATCTGCACCACCAGCGGGAACCAGGACTGGATGCGGATATGCATCAACCCGAACTCCCGGTCAATCCAGTAAAAGTAGTAGCATAGGCATTTCCGTTGTGCGTTGATCAGGCGAGGCCTTCCTTCCCCTGGAACCAGCTTGAAACTCTGGCAGCCTTCCAGGGCCCGAAACACACAGACCAGGCCTTGCGTGATCCCATCGTGTTTTGCCAACCGTCGCGCTTCGTCCTCTTTCCTGATGGTGTTGCGTTGCAGATAGATGAACGGGCGCTCGTGCTTGTTTGCCATCGCCTCCGCGTGGGCTTTGATCGTATCGGAATGCGTCATCACAAAACGCTTGAAGTCCTTCAACAATAAACCCTGATTGCTGATGAACCGCTCCATCGCAGTTCCAAATCCCAGCGGCAGGTACCCTTTGAACAGAACCCGATCAAAACAGGATACCACTCCGGTGATTTATTCACTACATTGGTCCACGAAGTCTTTCACGGCGTTCCTCCTTCCATTGATGGCGGTGGGTACCACCATCATAGGGGATGAACGCCGTTTTGCATACCCTAAAACTATCTGCTCTTGACTACCACCTATTTGGTTGCGGCTGAGCAAAGCGAAGCCGCGTTAGGCTAATCTTCCCTTGGTGGGGAATCCAGCTAAATGCGGACCAGCGAAATCGTTTCAAATCAAAATGGAAGAAAAATGACATATTTATCGAAGGACACCGTGAATATCTTACTATTGTCGCGTTCTGGATTGTCACGCAGAAGGTTAAGCTCCAGAAGAAGGGTAAATGCCCTGGCTTCGTGCTGGGGGAGCTTCCGCTGACGTCAGGAAAGAAGCTTGCCATTACAGCCGAATGGGAACCCGAACGCGGCTTTCAATCCGTGATCAAAAAGGGACTGCAAAAAGTTGCCCTCAGGGAGGACTTTTCTGACGATGACCCAGGAGAGACTCTCGGTATGTGTATGACGGGGACCACTGGTTCCTCACATTCAGTCTATATGGTTAATTTCCCTGTAACCCATTCGAAACGCGAACATGAGCAGCTAGAAGAATAGCGCGACGCGGCAGCGGACTTTCTCTGTTATTCTCCACCGTCCCTGCGCTCCGTATGAAAGGTAGCGAACCAAGCAAGGCTTATCTGCGACCGCATTCTTTCTTGGGATTCCACAGGAATCTGAAATCCATTGCGTTTTGGGCGAAATTGGCCGAAATTGGCGCTGAGATAATGGGAAGTTGCATGCAGGCTAACGCGCTGCAAAGTCGTTGTTAAAAAGACAGCAGTGCAGGGAAGACAGAAAGCCAATGATCGCGGATCACCTCACCGGCATAGAGCAGTTCGAGGCGGACCTCTGGAAAGTCGCGGATAACCTGCGGGCGAATTCAAACCTCGCCTCGAATGAGTATTTCATGCCCATACTGGGCTTGATTTTTCTGCGGCACGCGACAAACCGTTACTACGAGGCGATGGCTGCGATCGAACAGGACATAGCTGCAGACAGGATGCCGGAGCGCCCGCTGATCAAGGACGATTTTACACGGCGTCGTGCACTGATGTTGCCCGAAGTGGCTCGCTATGACGTTTTGCTCGAGATGACAAAGGACGGCAGACTCGGTACCGCCGTGACCGCTGCCATGGAAGCCGTTGAAGACGATTTCCCGCCGCTCGCGGGCCAACTTCCGAAGGACTACGAGCGCTTCGAGGACGATGTTCTGGAAGAGATGATGCGGACCTTCCATTCGGAGGCGCTGCGTACTGCCTCGGGCGATGTGTTTGGCCGTATCTACGAATACTTCCTCGCGGAGTTCTCCAAGCAGGGCGCACACGACAACGGCGAGTTCTTTACCCCGCCATCGATCGTCCAGACCATCGTCAACGTCATCGAGCCCGATCATGGCGTCATCATCGACCCCGCCTGCGGATCGGCTGGGATGTTTGTGCAATCGAGCCATTTCATCGAGGACGAGGGCGAGGACACGATGAAGCGGGTAACGTTTTACGGTCACGAGAAAAACGAGACCACCGCGAGATTAGCCCAGATCAACCTCGCCGTTCATGGGCTGCAGGGCAGCATCCGGGCCGGAAACGAAGCCATCACCTACTACAAGGACCCACACGAACTCGCCGGCAAATGCGACTTCGTCATGGCCAATCCTCCCTTCAACGTGGACGAAGTGGACGCCGAGAAGGTCAAGGGCGACAAGCGCCTGCCCTTCGGCCTGCCCGGCGTCAACAAGGCGAAGAAGGTTTCCAACGCCAATTACTTGTGGATCTCTTATTTCTACAGCTACCTGAACGAGACCGGCCGGGCCGGGGTCGTCATGTCGTCGCAGGCCTCCAGCGCCGGACGAGGCGAGGCCAAGGTGCGCCAGAAGCTGGTCGAGACCGGCGCCGTTGACGTGATGATCGATATCCGCGGTAACTTTTTCTACACCCGCACCGTGCCCTGTCAGCTCTGGTGTTTCGACCGCTCGAAGGAGCAAGACCCCGATCGGGCCGATCGCGTCCTGATGCTCGATGCGCGCAATATCTATCGGGAGGTCTCGCGTGCCATCTTCGACTTCTCGCCCGAGCAGCAGAAGAACATCGCCGCCATCGTCTGGCTCTATCGCGGCCATTCGGATCGCTTCCTCAAGCTCGTGGAGAGTTACCTCGCTCAAGCCATCGCGGAAGGAAAGGCTACCGACGAACCGCTCGCGGAATTTGAGGACGCTCTATGTAAGCTGATCCATCTGGCCGAACCATTTGCAAACGAGAAGCACGATGCCGACCCGCTGGTCGAGACCTGGGAGGAGCTCACCTCCGTACAGTCGAATCTGTCAGAACACATCAATGAGTTTGCGGCCGAAGTCACCAAGCGAGCCGCAAACTGGAACGAAGGCGGGAGCGGCGAGACGCGGGACAATGCCGCCATTCATACGGCGCGTGAAGGCCTGCGCGGGGTGTTCGAACGCTGCCGGGACCTGACCAAGCAGATCGATCTGGCGACGAAGTTGGCCGGTCGGGCGGTCGATGTCGCGATGAAGGAACTTGGGGCGCCGGAATCGGACCTATGGTCTAGCACCGAGGTGAACCGAGCGCGCAAGACGATAGATGGCGCGCGAGCCGAAGCAGTCGCGGCGCTTCGCGGCGCACGGTACTTCGTGCAGCAGGCCGACTGGCTACAGGAACGGTTTCCCGATGCCGAACTACAGGACGTGGAAGGGCTGGTAAAGCGGGTCGATCGTAACGAGATCGAGACACACGACTGGAGCCTCACACCCGGCCGCTATGTCGGCGTAGCGCCCGAAGAGGAGGACGAGGATTTCAACTTCGAAGAGGCGTTGCGGTCGATCCACACCGGTCTGCAGGAACTCAATGATGAGGCGGCACAACTGGCGGCGCGAATCGCCCGGAACTTCGAGGAGCTGGGGGCGTGACGACCTATCTTGGCTCAAAGCATTGGAAGCCAGCGGTTTTGCAGGACCTCGTGTTCCTTCAGCGTGGATTCGATATCACCAAGGCACAACAGAAGATAGGACATGTACCCGTTTTTTCTTCTAGCGGACTGAGTAGTTGGCATAATGAGGCTCGGGCACAGGGGCCGGGCGTCATCATCGGTAGAAAGGGAACTCTTGGTTCAGTGCACTATTCCGAAGGTGATTACTGGCCGCACGACACAACGCTTTGGAGCAAGTCGCTCCGGGGAAACAGTGCGCGCTACGTCTACTATGCATTAAGATGCCTTGGGCTTGAGTGTTTCAACGTTGGTGGAGCGAACCCAACACTGAATAGGAACCATATCCATAATCTGCCCATCTACATTCCAGAAAGAAGCGTCCAAGATGACATAGTCTCAATTCTCTCCACCTATGACGACCTGATCAATAACAATCGTCGCCGGATTGCTATGTTGGAAGAGGCTACTCGGCTGCTCTACCGTGAGTGGTTCGTCCACTTTCGCTTTCCCGGCCACGAAAATGTAAGGATCGTTGACGGTATTCCAGAGGGATGGGAAAAGCGATATCTTGGAAACATTGTTTCTACACAATATGGCTACACAACATCGGCGTCGGACGAAAGTGTCGGTCCTAAGTTCCTACGCGGAACCGACATAAATAAACGCTCGTTTATCGATTGGGCAAGTGTTCCTTACTGTTCAGAGCAAGGGCTCGATATTGACAAGTACGCTCTCGAACCTAGTGACATTCTCGTGATTAGGATGGCTGACCCCGGAAAGACCGCTATTGTTGAAAAGAGAGTCCGCGCCATATTTGCTTCATATTTGGTGCGACTTAAGATCTTGAATCCCTGTGACGTCCCGCCTCTTTACATGTTCATGACGCTGCAGGATAATCGTTATCAAAGCTTCATCGGGGCTTCAAGCGGGGGCTCTACTAGGAAGAGCGCAAGTGCAAAGTTGTTGACTGATTACCATTTTTTGATGCCGTCAAAGACCCTGCTGCAGCTCTTCGTCGAGCATATCTCGCCTATGCGTAAGATGATTACGAAGCTTGTTGACCAATCCGCAACGGCCGCTGAGGCACGGGACCTCCTCTTGCCGCGCCTGATGAACGGGGAGATTACGGTTTGAACGAGGATGTCTGGAAAGAATACAAGAACCAGGATTCTTCACAGCTCGAGGTGAGCAATCGCGATCTAGCAATGTATGTGATCGGTGAGCGCGATCTCGAAGCACAATTGCTCGCGATCACGAGTTTGCTTTGCCGGAACCAACAGGAGGATGAGGCTCTCGCAGCGAAGATCAAGCAGCTGGATGAAGATGTCCGCGCATACGCACGTGGGAATGCAATGTACCAGATGTATCTTGAAGATCGGTGGGGAGATGCACTGCATCACAGTGTTTTTCAAGATGCGGCCCACAGTATGGCGGCCGTGGGCATGTTGGCGCCGTTCGTTGAATCGCTTTTCGCCTCTATCTTCAGTGGTCTGCGGAGAGAATACAAACTAGCCAGCAACAATACCTCACCTGATGATCCCAGGATTGCTGCCTCCCAAAATGAATTCTGGGACCCTCGTTTTGTATTCAACCGTGGAGGGCGCAGTCGCGGTATTGTTGCCGGTATCGAGCAACTCGCGCGTACAACCGGGCTGTCGGAATATTTACCCTCTGGTTACGTCAAAATGCTGTCGGCACTATTTAAATATCGTCACAAGATGTTTCACCTTGGTTTCGAGTGGCCACGCGAAGAGCGGATCAAGTTTGACAATCACGTCCGGTCTGGGAAATGGCCTGCTGAGTGGTTTCGGAAGGCGACAAGAGACGACAAACCCTGGATTTTCTACATGAGCGACGAATTAATTACACACTGCCTTAAAACAATCGATGAAGTACTTGAAGGCGTGGGTGCGTATTTTCGGGAACGACAGGATTGACGTAAAAGGCACATGTGGGGCACTGGTATGGCCGTAACGGGAATCAACAGTGAGGACAGGTTAGTCCAAGCGACGTTTGCCGGGTATCTGAAACGGCGGCTGGGCTGGGATAGCATTTATGCCTGGAACGAGGAGACTTTCGGACACGAAGGTACCCTTGGCCGTGCCGATACCAAAGAAGCGGTGCTCATCCGCGACCTGCGCGCGTCACTGGAACGTCTGAACCCCGCCCTTCCGCCCTCCGCCATCGACGATGCCATCCGCGACCTGACAGTTTACGACGCCAGCCGCTCGATGTTGCAGCACAACCAAGATTTCTATCGGCTTATTCGTAGCGGGGTACATGTGAATTACAGGGACGCGCACGGGCACCCGAAATCTGCCCGCGCCCGGGTGATCGATTTCGACAACAAACCCGGCTCGAACCGCTTTCTTGCCGTGCGCGAACTGAAGCTCACCGGCATCCGTACGCCTAATTACAACCGCCGCGCCGATCTGGTCTGTTTCATTAACGGCCTCCCCCTGGTATTCATCGAACTGAAGGCGGTCTACAAAAACATCCGGGAGGGCTTCGACAACAACCTCACAGACTACATGGACGAGAACGTCATAGCCCATGCCTTCCACCACAACACCTTCTTGATCGTGTCGAACGGCGACCGCGCACGGTACGGTTCGATCACCAGCCAATGGGAGCATTTTGCCGAGTGGAAGCGGCTCGACGAGGGCGACAAGGGCAGCCTGGAAGCCGAGTTACTGCTGAACGGCATGCTGGCGCAAGGTCGGTTGTTGGACATCGTTGAGAATTTCATTCTGTTCGACGTGAGCAAGCCCGGCGCCACGAGGAAGGTGATCGCGCGAAACCATCAGGTACTGGGCGTCAACCGGGCGGTCGCGTCCGTGTCGCGTCAGGAAAACCTGAAACGCAAGTTCCCACCCGAACAGCGCGTGACGTATAGAGTCATGGAATTGCCGCTGGAATACCGTGAGCCGCGTCAGTACTCTCCGTCCTCAAGGATGGTCGCCGAGGCGAGGTCACCCTACATCCCAAAGGGACCGGTCGACATTATTGAGCGGGCGGATCCCGAATTGGGCCGCCTTGGGGTATTCTGGCACACACAGGGAAGCGGCAAGTCCTATTCCATGGCGTTCTTCTCCGAAAAAGTGCGTCGGAAAGTGGAGGGTAATTTCACGTTTCTGCTGATGACCGACCGAAACGACCTCGACGGTCAGATTTACACCACTTTCGTCGGTTGTGGTATCGCCGACGACAACACACCGCGAGCCGCGTCCGGAGACCATTTGGAAAGGCTGTTAAAGGAGAATCACCGCTACGTCTTCAGTCTGATCCACAAATTCAACAAGGATGTGGACCCGAAACAACCCTACAGCGTACGCGACGACATCATCGTGATTTCGGACGAGGCACATCGCACTCAGGCGGGGCGGCTGGCGCGAAATATGCACCTTGCACTGCCGAACGCCTCCTTCATCGGCTTCACCGGAACGCCACTCTTCAAGCAGGACGAAATCACCAAACGCATCTTCGGCAATTATGTCTCCCGTTACGATTTCAAGCGGTCCGAGGAGGACGGGGCGACAGTCAAGCTGATCTACGAGAACCGGGGAGAAAAGTTGGGTGTGGCGCGGACGGATCTTAACGACCTTATCGCGGCCAAGATCGAGCAGGCCGAGTTCGATCCTGACCAGGAAGCGTTGCTCGAGAAACTGCTCGGTCAGGACTACGAGGTCATCACTGCAGATGAACGGCTTGACAAGATTGCGGCCGATTTCGTGGATCACTGCGCGGTCCGGTGGGAAGCGGGAAAGTCGATGCTGGTCTGCATCGACAAAATCACGTGTGCCCGCATGCTTCAGTTGATCGTTCCGCGATGGCAGGATAAGGCGGCACAGGTCCGGTCCGCCGCCGATGGGAAAAGCGCCCAAGCGAAAGCCACAAGCGACGAGATCAGCCGCGCCGCGCTTGACGAGGAGGCGCATCGGCTGGCAGCTCAAGCGATCTGGCTCGAGAATACAATCATTGAGATCATCATCAGCGAGGCGCAGAACGAGGTCAAAGACTTCGCGAAATGGGACTTCAATATCATCCCTCACCGCGCCCGTATGAAACAGGGTTTCGAGACCGCCGACGGGCAGCGGGTGGATGTAGAAACCGCGTTCAAGGACCCGGAGCATCCCTTCCGCGTCGCCATCGTCTGCGCGATGTGGATGACAGGGTTTGATGTCGAGTGCCTTTCGACGCTCTACATCGATAAGCCGATGAAGGCGCACACGCTGATGCAGGCGATCGCGCGTGCGAACCGGGTGTACCCCAGAAAGGATTTCGGCCTGATCGTGGACTACAATGGCATGCTGAAGAGTCTGCGGGAGGCGCTGGCGCAGTATGCGCTGGGCGATGACGGGACCGGTGAAGCGGAGGTCGTCGCACCGATCGAGGAGCGTGTGCAGGCGTTGATCGAGGCAATCGAGGCGACGGAGGCGCATTTGCGCGGGCTCGGCTTCGACCCTGCCACGCTCGTCGGATCAAGCGGTTTCGAGCGCATAACGGGGCTGAAAGATGCGGTCGAGGCCGTCTATTCCAGCGACGAGGCCAAGCGCCGATTCGAGATTCTCGCCCGACAGGTGTTCATCCGCTTCAAGGCATTGCTAATGGAGCCGTCTGCCTATCCCTTTGCCGAGCGGCACGACAATATCGAGGCGATCTACAAGAAGCTGACCGAGGCGCGCGATACAGCGGACGTTACAGAACTCCTAAAGGAGTTGCATCGGATCGTCAACGAGGCAATCCGCACGCAAGCGCCTGGAGATGATCGGGCTGAGGGTCTGACCTTCGACCTCAGCCGGATCGACATGAAAAAGCTACGCGACGAATTCGCGAAGAACGTCCGACACAAGGCGACGGCGATTCAGGACATCCGAGAGATCATTGAGCAGAAGCTTGCCGAACTGCTGGCACACAACCCTATGCGCATGGATTTTCAGCAGAAGTACGAGGAAATCGTCACCGCCTACAACCGGGAGAAAGACCGCGTCACAATCGAAGAAACCTTCCGTCGTTTGACGGAACTCATGGAAGAGTTGGATGAGGAGCAGAAGCGCGCAGTCGAGGAAGGACTTACTGAGGACGAACTCGCGTTGTTCGACTTGTTAAAGAAGGATAATCTGGCAAGGACCGAACGGGAGCGCGTCAAACAGGCCAGCCGCGAACTGCTGGCGTCCATTAAGGCGCGTCTGTCGAAGCTCGATCGTTTCTGGGAAAAGGAGCAGACCAAGGCGGATGTCAAGGTGTTCATTCTAGACGAGGTTTTCACCAGCCTGCCAACGCCGCCATTTACCGTCGAGGAGAAGAACGCAGCCGCGGAAGAGATCTATGCACATGTCTGGCAGCAGGCCATCAGCGGAGAATTCGGGAGAGCGGCGTGATGGGCCGGGTGCCTGACCGCGACGCGGCGGGGGCTCTGGACCGCGCGAAGGGGGCGCTGGTCGGGCTCGCGCTGGGCGACGCGCTCGGCACGACGCTCGAATTCGCCGGGAGGGACACAAGGCCGCCGGTTACCGACCTGGTGGGTGGAGGCCCGTTCGGCCTCGCCGCAGGGGAGTGGACCGACGATACGAGCATGGCCCTCTGCCTCGCGGAGTCGTTGCTTGAACGGGGCGGGCTCGACGTGAAGGACCTGATGGTACGGTTCCTCCGGTGGCGCGAGGAAGGGCATAACTCGGTCACCGGCGTGTGTTTCGATATCGGCAATGCCACCGCCGGCGCGCTCCGATCTTTTCGGGAAACCGGGGATCCGTTGAGCGGCAGCACCGATCCGCGCAGCGCCGGCAACGGTTCGCTCATGCGGCTCTCGCCGGTGGCGATCCGCTGGTGGCGCGACCGGGCGAGGGCAACGGCGGCCGCCCGCTTGCAGAGCCGAACCACGCACGGCGCCGCGCAGGCCGTGGAGGCCTGTGCGCTCTATGCCGAACTGCTGGTCGAGGCGATCGCCGGGGCGCCGAAGGAGACTGTCCTGCGCGCCAGAGACTGGAGCGGCGACGCCCAGATCGCCCGGGTGGCCGCGGGGTCGTGGCGCGCCAGGGAGCGCGACGCCATTGCGTCGTCGGGATACGTACTGCACACGTTCGAAGCGGCGCTGTGGTGCGTGGACAGATCGGAATCCGTTGAGGACGCCCTGATTCTGGCCGCCAATCTTGCCGATGACGCCGATACGGTGGCCGCCGTCACCGGTCAGCTTGCGGGCGCGCTGTGGGGCGTGTCGGGCGCTCCCGCCGCGTGGCTCGACAAACTGGCGTGGCGCGGGCGCCTGGAAGCGCTCGCCGCCGGCCTGTTCGACGCCGCCAACAGCGAGCGGAGCGGCCCGGTGGGTGAGAAACTATCCCATTAGGCTTCCATACCGCAACCCCACGGCTTTCTTCACGACCTCCAGGGTTCGCTGGCCCTCGATCCTCGCCTCCGACCCACCCAGATGCAGAACATCCCCGACCAGGCTTCGACTGCCTTCCAGCTGTGTCCCTGCGGTCCGAAACGGCTCCTGTTTGGCATCCGACTTGCCTCCCGCGGCCTGCTCCGAGCTTGCAGGCGGCAGGCTGTGATCCATGTGTGTGGTACCCATCCCCGAGGGTTCCGCATCCGTCCGCGGCGCCCGCGCCGCGCTATTCGTCCTCGTCCGAATACTCCCGTCGGCATCCGCAAGCCCAACCGTATTTGAGTGACTCATGCGTATTCCGGTATTTCCGCGGGTTCCATTCATCTGTAGGCTTTGCTCGAACCCGGGCAACGGAAAGACGGTCCCGAATTTGCGATTGAATCGACGTGCTACTTCCCGGCACAGATTCGAGCGCATCCGCTGACCGGGTCCCGCCGCCACAATCGAAGGCCGGAATAGCAACACGGCGGCCGGTTGAAAGACCGGATAACCGCCAAACCCAGGGATCGGCGAGCGACTCGCTGCATCCCGCTTCCGCCGTGCTTCCGGATCGCCCGCATGGGCCGGCAGCGGTATCGAATAATGAAGAATCATCGCCAACTCCGCGAGTTGCGGAACCTGCGACTGCAGAAAACAGACGCTTCGCTCCGGATCGAAACCCGCAGCCAGAAGATCCGTGACCAGTTTTCGAACATTCGATTCCATCTTACGTGGATGTTCCCGATCCATACGCAACGCCTGGTAGTCGGCGATCATGAAAAAACAACGTGCTTCCGCCTCTCGACCAATCAAGTCTTTCAGGAATCCGATCAAGTGCCCCAGGATCATTCTTTCCGTTGGCCGGACACCAGCCAATACAATAGAACGTCTCATTCTGAATACTCCTTATCTTCAAATTTCTTTTATTGGAAAACGGGTCGGCGCCCCGGGCGCCGCGTTGGGAAATGCAGTTTGCCATGAAAAAAAAAAGCCGCGATCCACCTCCAGGTGAACCGCGGCTATAGCCATACATTCAGGCACAGATCATCCGGTGGCGGACGCACGGCTCCCGTTGCGCAATACCACCAGCGCCGCATAGAAATTGCCATTAATCCATCCAGAATGACGTTCCGCCGTACCATGCGTATCCTCATAATTATGGGATCTGTTGCTCCTGTTTCCGCATCCGCTCCCGGCCCTTCCTCGATATGCGGTTCCAGACACCGGTGAGCCCCATCGCTTTTTTCATTGCCTTCAACGTGTCATCGGCGACCTCTCGAACCCGTAGCGTTCCCTCGTACAGAACCTTCTCCACGTACCCGGGATCCGCTGCGTATCGCGCCCTTCGCTCCCGAATCGGGTCCAGAAAATCGTTCAGCGCCCGAGTCAGCTTCTCCTTCACCTCCACGTCGCCGACTTTCCCCGTGCGATACCTTGCCTTGAGATCCGCCACTTCCTCCCGATTCGGGTTGAATGCGTCGTGGTAGACAAACACCGGATTCCCTTCCACATTGCCGGGGATATCGGCCCGCACCCGGTTGGGATCGGTGAACATTCCTCGCACCTTTTTCTTAACCGTCTGTGCATCGTCAGACAGAAATATCGCATTGTCCAGGCTCTTGCTCATTTTGGCCTGGCCATCGGTACCCACAAGAACCGGGACCTCACCGATCAGGGCGTCCGGAATCGGGAAGACCTCCCCGTAGTAGCTGTTGAACCGCCGGGCAATTTCCCGGGTCACCTCCACGTGCGCCAGGTTATCCCTTCCCACGGGAACCAGGTGCGCCCGGGGCGTCATAATATCCGCCGCCTGCAAAATAGGGTATCCGACAAGCCCGAACGGGATCGCCTCGTCGTCCAACCTGGCGGCGCGGGCCATATCCTTGATGCTGGGCAGGCGCGCGACTCGCGGCAGGGTCACCAGCATCTCGAAAAACAGATTCATTTCGTATACCGCATGCACCGCCGACTGCAGGTATATGGTCGATCTGGACGGATCGATGCCCACCGCCAGGTAGTCCAGCAGCATCTCCCGTACGTTCTCCCGCAGGGCATGGATATGTTCCTTCTGCGGCCGGGTCGTGAGCATGTGCAGGTCCGCAACCAAAAAGAAACATTCGTATTCGTCCTGCAGCCGCACCCGGTTTTTCAACGAGCCGACGTAATGTCCCAGGTGCATCCTCCCCGTGGGCCGGTCTCCCGTCAGGATCCGTTTCCGTTCGTCCATTGCGATTCCCTCCAAAACAAAAATCCCCGCCGTGGACCGGCAGGGACGCTCATCTCTTGACTTTGAATCCTTTGTTCAGCACGCAGGCAGCCGGTCGGTACGATGGGTATCGTACCGCCACCAGCTTCTGGAAATTTCAATGTGCGCAGCCATCTCTTTTTCCTTTAGACAGAATTGTGAGGAACCGGTCAACGATATCGAATTCTCATTCCCCTGTCAAGCAAATTCTGCTTTTTCCGGTTTCTCCACGTGCGATTCGTCCGACGCAACGGCTACGTCCCGTCCCTCAACAGTTGCGCCATTTCCACGGCAAAGTAGGTCAGAATCATATCCGCGCCCGCCCGCTTGATGGACGTCAGCGTTTCGACCATGGCGCGCTCCTTTTCCACCCATCCCCGCTGTGCGGCCGCCAGGACCATCCCGTATTCGCCGGACACGTTGTACGCCGCAATGGGCGTGTCGAAACTCTCCTTCGCCCTTGCGATGACGTCGAGGTACGGCAGCGCCGGTTTCACCATCACCACGTCGGCTCCTTCCTGGATATCCAGTGCGATCTCTTTCATCGCTTCCCGAACGTTCGCCGGATCCATTTGATACGTCTTCTTGTCCTTTGGTACGCCACGGGCCTTCACCGGCGCGGACTTCAGCGCCCCTCTGAAGGGACCGTAGAAGCAGGATGCATATTTGGCGGAATAGGCCATAATGCCAACGTTGCGGAACCCAAGGTCGTCCAGCGCCACCCGGATGGCGCCAACGCGGCCGTCCATCATGTCCGACGGCGTCACCCAATCCACACCTGCTTCGGCGTGGGACAACGACATTCTGCACAGCACCCCGACACTCTCGTCGTTGGCGATCTCTCCGTCGATCAGCAGCCCGTCGTGCCCGTGCGTGGTATACGGATCCAGCGCCACGTCGGTCTGCACGCAGAGGTCGGGAAGCGCAGCCTTCAGCGCCCGGACCGCCCTCTGGATCAACCCGTCCGGCTTGTACGCCATCGTGGCGCGCTCGTCCTTCTCCTCCGAATAGCCGAACAGGTTCACGCCGCAGATTCCCAGGCCGAACACCGTCTCGCATTCCCGTACGAGTTCGTCGACCGAAAACCGGAACTGCCCCGGCATCGAGTCAATCGGCTCCCGCACGTTAACGCCTTCCGTGACAAACATGGGATAGATCAGATCCCCTGCGTTCAATACGGTTTCCCTGACCAGTGTCCGAATGGGCTCCGTGCGTCTCAACCGGCGGGGCCGATAGGTCAGTTCCATAGTGTCACCCTTCGATTCGCAGCAGCGGCCTCGGGACCCGTCTAATGGCATCGCCGACAGCCCAGGTCGAACATTGTGGAAATTGTCTCGCGCGATGACGATCCACGCACAGTCAGAATGTAACCTCCCAGGTTCCGTTGTCAACCCCTGCGTATCCGGGAGAGATCAACGGCATCAGCGGTTGGCGGAAGCAACGACGCCGGAATTTCCTGACGGGGCCACACAAGACTGGCTTAAACACAATGCCAATCGATGAAAAATCGTCGCATGAAATGCGATCATCGTTGAACGACAACTTCCTTTCTCAACACAGAACCGTTGGGCTGGGACACCAGGAAGATCCAGGCGCCAACCCTCAAAGGCGGATAAATCTCGAAGGTGTGGTGTAATTCCACCATGTTGGCGGTACAGAAATCATACGACCAGACCCTTCCCCAAACGCTTATTTTGTACCCGACCAGATCGATTCTGGTTGTGTCAAAGTGGGAGAATTCGTGGCATCCATTGTGACCAACCCAGCCCTGAAATCGCACGCGCATGGTATCGGTGACGGCGAATGGAGATGTCGTGGGCATCAGCCTCGTTTGTTCACCGCTATCGGGTACGAGGACTTTCACGGGTGACACAACTGAAACGCTGTCGACTCTGATTTGAAACACTCGATAGTCGCGCTCCGACTTTAGGGGGTAGTCTTCACAATTCTGACTGGCGAGACCCACGAGGATCGTCAAGGAAATGAAGGCCACAAATCGGTTCTGCACGCCGGTCGCTCCTTTCTCGTCCCTTTTCTTATGCGCTGTCGCCGGCATCGCGTGATCGGGCTGACGGGGCTTGTCGCTCGAGGCAATATGCTATGCCGCAGAGTATCGTGTAAGCGGCTGCGGGAGCAACTGGCTTTCCTTACTTTCCTGGTCTGCACCAACCGGCAACCGGCCGGGATTATCGGGATGCCCGGCATTAAATGATCCTCGGTGCTTCAATTCAGGGCCCGCTACCGGAGAAGACTCCAGGATCTATTCAGTAGACTTCGGGAACAGAACAATCGGTGGACCCACGGCGGTCAGGATACCGTGGTAGTTTGTGTAGCCATCATCTCGCACTGGAATTTCGGGCGCAGCGCCCGGACTCACCGTCGTCGGTTCGCTCCCGGTCCGGGTCACGACAAAGGACTCGCTCTCGATGTGCCCCTTCAGAATAGTCGCCGTCGAGTCGGAAATGCTACCTGCTTGTACCGCCAGATTGACGGTCATATCGAAAGGGGCGCCCTCCGCGACCCGGGCGACCACCGTCGCCGGTCCTGGCGCGGATGTGTTCAGGTTGTCGGTGCGCTCCAACTCTATCGTCAACGTAAAGGGAGCCCCCGGGTTATTGCCAATCGATAACAACCCCAGGTTGTACAGACCAGAGAACATGCCCTCGGGTAGCGTGCTCAAATTGTTGTCACTAAGCACAAGTGCGCGCAGGCTGTCAAGGCCCGAGAACGCAGCCGCAGGCAGAGCTATCAGACTGTTGTTAAATAGCCAGACCGCTTGCAACTTCTTCAGGCCCGAGAATACGCCCTCAGGCAACGTCGTCAGTTCGTTTTCGCTGAGCATCAGAACTCGCAAATTGGAAAGGCCGGAAAAAGCGCCTCCTTGTACCGTGCTTATAGCGTTTCGAAAAAGCGACAGCGTTTCCAGCCTACCCATCCCATTGAATACACCGTCAACCAGTGTACCCAATTCGTTATCTTCCAGCATCAGGGTGCGCACGCTGTTAAGGCCGGCAAACGCACCCGCTGGCAGTGTGTGCAGGACATTTTTCCGTAGTTCCAGTCTTTCCAGACGGGTTTGGTCGGAAAACAGACCCGCAGGCAGCGTGCCCAGAGCATTTGCATCAAGAAACAGGCTGCGAAGTGCAGACAGGCCGGCAAAGACACCCACCGGCAGTGATTCCAGGTTGTTGTTTTTGAACACCAGCGTACGCAGGCTGTCCAATCCGGAAAACATACCTACCGGCAGCGCACTGAGAGAATTGTTCTTCAGGCTGAGCCTTCGTAGACTGGCCAGATCGCTGAAGATGCCTTCAGGCAGCGTTTCCAGATTGTTTCCGGATAGCGCCAATCCCCTCAAATTGGACAATCCTGAAAACGCACCTTCGGGCAGCGACGTCAGTCTGTTGTAGCGAAGCTCCAGGATCTTCAGGCTGTCCAGGCCTGCAAATGTACCTTCCGGAAGCGTCGTGAGATCATTGCTGGAAAGCTCCAGACCCTTCAGATTAGAGAGGTTGGCGAAATCACCTTCCCGAAAGCCGTTAATGCACTCGTAAACCAGAACCAGGCCCTGGATCGACGCGAGGTGCTCCCGTGTTACGAGGGCGCAATTGTCCACGTCCGATAGCGCTCTCAGGATGGCGTGGCGCACCTGTGACGTCCGGCCGCAAATTGCGCCATTGCTCTCGCCTACCAGCTTTCCGAAATTACCCGCAAAGATTACGAAATCGCCAAATCCAACGGTGTCATCGTCGTCCAGATCAAATCCCGCATCAAACTGCTCATCGCCAGACGATCTACCAAACGCGCCGGCGAAGGCGATGAAATCTGCAAATCCTACCCGTCCATCGCCGTCAAAATCCGATGCAACGGCACCTTCAGGTCCAGTGTCATCGACATAGTCGGGACAGTATCCCAGGGTGCCGATCTGATTGGGTTCCGCGAATTCGACTCCCGGAAGGTGTTGCAGTTCTTCGGATATCGCTGCCCGGTCCGCGCCATGGGGAAATCTTATCTTGTATGTTCTGCTGGATTCTGCGTCAGGAAATACTTTAATCAAAATCTCCGGCGCGTGCCTGTCGAGCGCATTCCTTAGAGCCGGATGGACATTCTCGAATTCGTGCCATTGCGCAACGGTCTTACCTTCCGGAAAGTCCATGATTCCGGGCGCGACCGCGATCAGTACTTCCCGGGCGGCGTCCTCGAGTGTCGACAGCAGAGCCGCAGGGGTCTCACTCGGCGGCACATAGGGACGCTGCGTGTCGTTGGACGCGGATAGATCTGCATACCATACGAGAATAAGACCCAGCACGACGATGCAGAATGGCAGGGAAAGGAGAACCGGGATGTTCGAAGCAGATTTCATCGCGCGACAACTTCCTTTCGCAACACAGAGCCATCGGGCTGGGACACCAGTAAGATCCAGGTGCCCTTCCTCAAGGGCGGATAAATCTCCAAGACGTGACGTAATACTATAAGTAACTGGAAACAGCCAACACCCGACTGTTCCTTACCCCAAACGCTCACTTTGTACCCGGCCATATCGATTTTCGTTACGTCAAAATGGGAAAATTGGTGACAACCATTGGGACCGATCCAACCATGAAACTGGACTCTCAAGGTATCTGTGACGGTCAATGGAGACTTCGAGGGCAGCCACCAGGTAACTTCACCATAACCTGGTCTGACGACCCTCAAGGGAGACACAACTGAAACGCTGTCGACCTTTATCTGAAAGTACCGAAAATCACGATCCGACTTCAGCGGGTAGTAGTCGCACGCCAGGCAGGTCAGATTCACCACGATTGTTAAGGAGACTGAAGCCGCGGTCCTTCCTTTCATGACCGACTTTCCTTTCGGCTGAACCGGTAAGGATTCAGTTTCTGCAAATTCCCCGCGTCGGACTTGCCCACTTTCTCCTGACCTGGCGATGGAGACTCCCGACCGAACGGAAAAGAAAAAACGAGGTAAAGCAGGTTTGAAGCGGCAAAGTGTCAGGCGAGTCCGGGGTATCCATTACCGGATCACAGCCTCCTTTCTCAACACAGAACCGTTGGGCTGGGACACCAGGAAGACCCAGGCGCCAACCCTAAGTGGCGGAAGAAAATTCAGGACGAGGGTTCCCCTCATCCTCAAGGCCGGGGCTGCACAGCCTCTATTGGGACGGATATCTTCCTTTCCCCATACGCGCACCCTGTATCCGATCGGATCGATTCTGGTCGTGTCAATATGAGAAAATTCGTGGCAAGGAGAAAACTCGTAGTTCCCCTGGGGGCCTATGCTGCCAAAAAAGTGAACCCACATGGTGTCACTCACCGCCAGAGGCGCCCTGGTGTCATTCGCCCCATAACGCGCCGTAACCGTCAGACTGTCTACCTTGATGAGGTAAGGTCGAAAAACAGGATCGGACCCGGAAGGATAGTCGCATCCCGTGCCGGACAGACCCGCGAGTATCGTCAGCGTGACCAGAGTCGCGACCTTTCCTGCCATGGCCGATGCTCCTGTCTTTAACAGTCTTACATCGAACGTACGGTCGGGCGGGGTCCTTCGTGGATTGAACGGCGGCGCTACGCCCAACCATCCGCCGCAATTAAAAAAAACTGAATTATATGTTTCCAGGCAAGGGGGAAGTCGATTTTCACACCACAGTACGCCTGCGTTGACGGCGCGCACCTGGAAGGTGTATGTGGTTCCGTTCGTCAGGCCCGTCTTTGTGTATCTCGTCGTCGTGGCGCCGCTACCGGATATATTCGTCCAATCCGGGGACCAGGTCGTTTTCCGCCATGAGCATTGCGATACTCGGATTCGTTTCTCGGGAGGTTCCGGAAAGGACCCTGAACCGATGCAATTGACATTGCAGGACGAGACCTCTATATTTCAAAACGAGGGCCGCATCCTGTCTCAGAGCGCAAAAGCGCCGGGGACAAAAAGGGTGTGCGCCTTCCTGGAGGACCGTCGGTTTTCGACTCTGGCCGGTCAGGGAACCGACGGTCTCTTTATGTAGCGGTATAGTACCTCAACGACGAATTACAATGCGTGTTCGTGCCAGGTGCGAAACACAACGCGAAAAATATAACTATTAATCATTCTTAATGCAAATATTAATATATTTACGTTTTAATCTACTTTTTCCGTATTTATACACATACATGACAGCATGTCGTCTGCAATCTATTGCATGTCGCACGCGAAGGTTTCCGCGTAAATTGGACAAGAGGCGATGGAACGGTTCACATCGTCGCGCAAGCCGGCACAGGTAGCACCGGCTTCGAGCAAGCAAAGGGCCGAGGAATCCCGGAATCGACGCTTAACAGCCCGTTGAAAAAGTCCATCTGGGCTGCGTCCGGCCCTTGTGGCCGAATTACTGCGTTGCACTCCCTTCCCGAATCCCCCGATTCGACGCGGTCGCGCGCCTTGTCTTCGGTCACAATGACTCGGCCTCGCCTACAGAGCGACTTTATCAACGGACTGTTAACCTTGATTCGTCGTTTTTTGGGGACCTTAAATCGAATATACACAGAAGAACAAAGGCGATTTGACGTCGGAGTTCCAGGATGTTTAAGGTCACTGGACGTGAACGGAGAAAACGTCCAATTGGACGACCTCAATACCCCGTTTCTGCAGCTTTCGCCGTGGTGTCGCCTTGTTGGATTTTTGGAATTAAGGCTAATTGCCACAAAAGGCACAAAAACAGCTATCCTGTTGCAGGGCGTATAGCCGAGAGACAACGAAATAACTGCAGGATCACGGAGTTACGACACACGCCGTTTCGCACCGATACCTTTTGTGCCTTTTGTGCGTTTTGTGGCCAATTTATCGGTTATCTTTTTTCGAATTGAGGTTAAATGCAGTGGAATGCAAAGGCAATACATGCCATCGTTCATCCCAATTCGGACAGATCCAATTCATTCAGCCATCGCCGGCGCGGGCGATTCGATCCCGCACACGAAAAGGGAGCCATCCATGGACCTTGCTAGATTCCAGGACGACACGGTAATCTCGGAACAGCTTCTTGTCGAATCCGTGCACGAAGAGAACGTCGATCTACCCGTGGACGCGGGGGATTGGCGCCGCGTGAATGAAATTCGCGCCGACGTCCTTCTCCCGCCCAACGCGGACGGCCAGATCCGGTGCCGGTTGACGTCGGGCAATCGCACGGAGGGCATGAGCGAGGACGATGGTTATCAGTTCAACGCCATCGTCTCCCCGCGCGGCGGCAACATCTGGGAGGGATGGCGGGAATTCCGGTTCCCCGCCGGGTGTTTCTATACGCAGGGGATGCCTTCTGGATGGAAGCAAACGAGATCGGCAACGGTGAACGGGCCTGAAGGAAGCCGGTTTCGCAACATTCGCCTGGTGGAACGCGACGTCACGTCTGGCCCCAGGTTGACGGATGAGCAACTCATCGCGGAACTGAATCTAAATCACCCCGGCCTGGAAGCGGCAAAAGGGGCATCCGCCGGATCTGTTTTGCCTGAAGTCGCGGCATATTTCCGATCCGGCGACTTCGACCGGGAACTGATTCGGAGTGAACAGACGCCGACGGCCGATCTCGATCAGGCCGATCGAATCCTGGAAGGCCGGGTCCTGGGCCAGGACTGGTCCGCGGAAATCGACTGGGAAGCCAATCCCACCGGCTATATCGAATGGACCCTTGCCATCCACTATCTCCTGTTCCTCAGGCCGGCAATCGACGCGTTTTGGGAAACCGGACAGGCGAAATACGCAAAGGGTATTGAACGGTACATCGCGGACTGGATGCGGCGCTGCCCGGTACCCTGCGGCGTTCGTGCCGGCGGATACCCCTGGGGCCATTCGCTGGTGGTGGCCATTCGTCCCTTCAGCACGCTCGTGGACGTCTTCCGCGTCCTGTGCGCATGTCCGGAAACCGACGACGCCTCGATAATTGACATGCTCAAATCCATTTACGAGCACCAAGCCTACCTGTTAAAGTTCCAGTCCTATCCGCCCTCCAACAAGACCATTGCGGAAGCCCGCACCATTGGCGCGCTGGGCTGCGCTTTTCCCGAGTTCAGGGACGCCGCATCCTGGCGGGAAGAGGGATATCGCAGGCTGCTGGACGACATGCGCATACAGGTGATGGCCGACGGGGCATCGTACGAACTCACCCCGGGTTACCAGATGGGCATTGCCACCTGGTTCCTGGAGTCGTTGCAGGTGGCGCGGAAATTCAACCATCCGCTCGACCCCAAACTGGAGGCCGGCATTCGATCGATGTTCGACTGGTGCGTGGCCATCACCCGACCGGATTTCACCCATCCCTCCGTATCCGACGCCGGAAGCCTGGATTCGAAATATGCAGACTCCCTCGTTCGCCCCGGCCGCATTTTCGACAATCCGGCCGCGGTATGGGTGGGCACCGATGGTCGCGAGGGCGCCCCGCCCGCCTACAGTTCGATCGCCCTCCGGGACTCGGGCTACTTTATTATGCGAAGCGGCTGGGATCGGAACGCCCGATATCTCTTCTTCGAGGGCGGCCCCTACGGACGCTGGCACCAGCACGAAGACAAGCTCAGCTTCGAAGTCTACGCGCATGGCACCCCCTACATTGTGGATCCCGGCATCACGTCTTATTACACCAACCCGTGGACCCGGTTCTATACCACAACGCAGGCGCACAATACCGTCCTTGTGGACGGTCGGCCACAGGCGCGGGGCCGCAATCAAACCATCGAACAGTGGACCGAATCCGCGCGCGATACGACGTTCTGGCATTCGGATGACCATTCCGACGTCGCCGTGGCAAGCTATGACGCACCCTACGCGGACCTGGATACGCCGGTCCGGCACCGCCGAGCCGTGCTTTTTGTCAAACCGGACTATTTCGTCATTTTCGATGAGCTGACCGGCGAGGGCAGGCATACGTACGAGGCGTTTTTCCACTTTATGCCGTTCCGTCTTCTTGTTGATCCCGACACCGGCGCCGTCCGTACGGGGCGCATGAATGCGCCCAACCTGGAACTCCTTCCCCTGGTCAGGATGACGCCCCGGTTGATTTGCGGCCGGAACGAACCGGTGCAGGGCTGGTTGGCCATCGGCGGGCAGGACGTGCCGGCGCCCGTGGCCGTCTACAAGAGACGGACCCAACTCCCGTTCCGAACAGGATACGTGATATACCCGTTTGGCGCAGACCGCGTCACCGCCGGAATCACGACAAAAACCATCCGACGCGCGAACGTTTGGACGGTCAATATCGACCATGCCGGCGGTGGACGGGACCGCGTGCGCATGGACTGGGATGACGAACGGGGACCGGTATTGCTGCGGTGATATGGTCATCTGAAGGTCTTCAAAAAACCGAAAAGGACGGTCCGTTAACGGAATCCGTCCTTTTCTCTTCGATCTTGAACCACACTCTCATGTGTGGATGCGGGCCCGTCTGTGAAGGCCTCTCATTTGTTATTGACTGTCGCCTGGATCAGGTCGCATCATCCGTCTCCGTCAGATGCGCCTTCCGCGCCTCCTCGACCTTCTCGGGTGGAATCGGCCTGGAGAGCCCCACATAAAATGCCAGGTACCACATGACGAAAATTCCGAAAACAAGCATCAACAACTGCCATACCCACAGCGAAGGCAGGCCGAACGGGCCCCACGTTGCGGGCTGGTTGGGATCGCCGAACAGCGAATTTCCCACCACGGCAAAGGGTCCGAAACCCACGAGGAACCACACCACGGTGAGCAGCCATGCCACGGGAACGTGCCTGCGCCGTTCCGGAGAAATTCCGGAAACCGCCTGAACGAAGCGGTGGTGGTTTGCTTTTTTCTCCCGGTCCTCGCCGGTCTCCGGCCACAGGTAGGAAACCAGCCCGGCGACCAGCAGATTGAAGAAAATTCCCCAGCCGGCACTGTGAATCGTCAACGGGTACGCTCCCCAGGGCGCGTCTCCGATCGACGATGCAATGCGCTCCGGAAGGAACAGCTGCATAAATCCCATAATCGCAGGCAGGATCTCCGCAACCGTGCGGTCCGTGAGTGTGACAGCCACGAGTCCCGCCACCAGCCCCCACACCACACCCCGCCGCGTGAAAAAGCGGAAGTAACATAGCCCCATCAGGGCCGGATACATCTGAAACCCGTACGCCACGGCCAGACCGCCCAGCATCACGATGGCCTGTGTCGACTTGGCCGCGACAAAAAGCGCCGCGAGCGTTACCAGAATCACAAAAATGCGGCCGTAGAGTTTCTGCATACTGTCCGACGCGTCTGGCGAAATATAGCGCCGATAAAGATCCCGGGTTACCATCCCGCTGAACGTCGACATATACGCCGCCCCGGTGCTCTGCATGGCCCCCAGCGCACACACAGCCAGCAATCCCACCAGCCACGGGTAACTGTCCGAAAGCAAGTTGATCAACTGGGGCACCAATTTCGGCCGGCTCACCTCGTCGAAGACCCCGTTGGCCAGCAGCACATTGCCGCCCAGCCCCTGAAAAATGGTAAAGGTAAAAAGGATGATCCCGATGATTAGCGAAGAAGCCACCACCTGCTGCCAACGGAACGGTTTACTGCTGCGGTTGGAAAAGGCCCACATCGAAAACGCGGGCGAAGACTGGATGCCCATCAATGCGAACATATAAGTCATGCACATCATGCCGGTCCAGACGCCGCCGACCGCTTTCGACCCCGCGGAGACAATTTGAATTGAGCCGGGAAGCGCCACGTAATGTGAATGCCCCGCGGCCGTCAGTCCCTTTCCCGAAGCCAGGTCCTGGCGAACAAGATTCCCGACACCCTCGGTGAAAGCGGTCCATCCACCGGCAAAATGAACGGCGACGAAACCCAGTGTGACGATCCCGAGCGCCAGAAGAATGCACTGCGCGCAGTCTACGTACGCCACGGAACGCAGCCCGCCGGCAGCCACATAGATCATCACAATGGCGGACAGGGCGAACATCCCCACTTCGACGCTTATCAGATCATTGGAAAGTACGTTGAACAACGACCCCGAGGCCCGCAACTGAACGCCCAGATAAGGCACGCTGAAAAGAAACGCCACGAGCACGGTCAGCAAACGGATCGTATCGCCCCCGTAATAGTGAGAATACATCTCGCCGGGCGTGATATGCTGAAACGCCTTGCCGATCAGCCATTGCCGTCTCAAAAAAAGCACGCCCGTTAGCGGGATCGTCAACGCATAAAAGGAAGCAAACGCATAGGGCAGGCCCGCCTCCAGAATCAGGCCCGGATGACCCACAAAGGTCCAGCCAGAAAAACTGGTGGCCGTGGCGGCGAGCACAAAAACCCAGACCCCGATACTGCGACCGGCCACGAAATAGTCCGCGGAGGTACGCGATCGCAGCGCCCCCCGGAACCCCCAGAAAAGACAATAGGCCCAGTAAATGCCCACAAAGATCAACAACCAGATCAGTTTGGCTTCCACAACGTCCGTCCCTCCGGCGGAAATGTAGAAATAGTGAAGAACAGGCCCGGCAAGGTATGAATAAAGGCACTGCTACGCAACGAGTAAGTGACCGAACGCAGCCGACCGTGACAGTCGCAAGCGAGCAGCCGTTGTGTCCGCCGCTTTACAGCTACCACGCTGTCAGCGATTCCGTGAACAGCGCTGCCAGATCCGCTTCGCCGGCGGGCCTCGGCGACAGCTTGGTCACGCGATGCTGGGGCAGCGTGCCCTCCACCAGCGCCGGCACATCCGTTTCCGTAAACCCGATCGCCGAAAGTCCGTTCGGCATTTCAAGCCGCTTCATCAGCGCCACAATGCGATCCGCGAGTACCTCGCCCGCCTCCGCCTCGGGGTCGCTCACCTCTGAAATATCCGCGCCCAGCAATGCCGCGGCCTTGAGATGTCGGTCCGGGCAGGCCGGCCCCGTAAATCGAAAGGCCGCCGGCGCGTTCAGGAAAACCGACATCCCGTGAGGTACGATGGGATGATCGCTCACCAACCCCTCGGGCTTGAAATCACGCACCATACCCGACACGGGATAGGACATCCCGTGAGGCAGATGAACGCCCGCGTTGCCGAAGCCCATACCCGCCATACTCGAAGCCAGAATCATATTCGACCGCGCCTCGTCATCCTCCGGATCCGCAACCGCGCGCACGATATTTTCGGCGACCAGTTCGATGGCCCTGACCGCCCACATATCGCTGATCGGATTGGTTCCCTGGTATGCCGGCCGCAGGATCGGCCGTTCGGGCAAGGGCCGCTGGTCGTACGGAATCGCCGTATAGGACTCGAGGGCGTGGCATAGTACGTCCAGTCCCGTAGACGCTGCCACAACCGGCGGCATTGTCCGCGTATTCTCGGGATCCACAATGCCCAGCGTGGGTTTCAGGCGACGGTGCGCAATGCCGGTTTTCACGTGTTTTTCGGAGATATCGAATATCGTGACTCCCGTGGTCTCGCTGCCCGTTCCCGCGGTCGTCGGAATCGCGATCAGCGGCTTGAGTGCCCCGGGTACCGGCTTGCCGCTCCCGATCGGCGCGTTCACGTACGCGTAGAAATCATCGGGATAGGTGGAATAGAGGTTCGCGGCTTTTGCCGTATCGATTGAGGAGCCCCCGCCCACCGCGAGAAAAGCATCGAAATTTCCATCCAATGCAAAGTCAATCGCCTCCTGAAAAGACACGTCTGTCGGCTCTACCCGGACCCGATCGAAAAGCGCGTATTCGACTCGCTCGCTTGCGAGGGCCTCGACCACGGTGCGCACCGGGGGCAGTTCCACCAGGTTGGGGTCCGTTAACAGCATCACCCGCCTGGCGCCCAACTCGGACAGATCCATTCCCACTTCCCGCGTGGCTCCCGGGCCGAACCGCAAATTCGAAGTCCCCATTTCAAACGCGAAATCTTTCTGCATTGCGTTCTCCTGTAATCAGAAATGGCAAAGATCGAACGGAAATAGCGCGCCTTCAACCTTCCTGTTCGAAACGCGCGGGGTTGTTATTTTAAGAAAATGCATGGATCGAGGCAAGGATTACAGGGAAGAAGCCGTATACGGGCAGTGGCAGCGTACAATTTTCGCATGGAACTGCGTTCCGGGCGGATGGTCATTGAAATCGGAGCGACATAGAGTCTCCCCCATCCACTAACGTCCCCTATTCCCTTGCCCTTTTTCTTGCATCGCCCAAGAAAAAGGGCGAAAAAGAAGGGCGCCGCTCAGACGCCGCGGGACTGCTTTTCCGCGAATCGCCTCAGGGGCAAAGACCTGCGTCGATGGCCTGCCAGGATCGTGGCGTCCACAAACCTTGTTGCTGAACGGATAAGCGCGGAAAAGCCCCCTCTCCGCCACCGGGCGGGCGAGAGGACAACGTGAAAAGCCGCACACGTTCTCGCGCCGTTGTTGAATTCGTAGGGGCGACTCTCAGAGTCGCCCACGTTGTGGCGAGCATATCGCTGATTGGCGTCGCCTGGCCGTATCGCTAACCGGTTTTGGCTGTCTGCTGAATGCTCTACGCTGACAGCTGACTGTCGTCACCGACCTACACGCCTGCGCCGCTGCAGGACTTTCTCGCAGACGTGATGGCTTTTGTTTATCATGACGTGTGTATCTGCACAAGTCGTTTGCGTGCCCTTCCGCCACTCACTTATTGGACGACAATCCTGTGGCTCGTGAAGACCCCCCGAGAATTCGCAATCTTGGTATCCTCGCGCACGTCGATGCCGGCAAGACGACCGTAACTGAGAATATGCTGTTTCTCAGCGGCGCCATCCGCTCGCCTGGAAATGTCGACAAAGGGACAAGTCTCTCCGATGCGCTCGACGTGGAGAGGCGGCGAGGGATCTCGGTCCGGGCATCGGCGCTGTCATTCGAGTGGGACGGCGTGAGGATCAACCTGATCGACACGCCGGGGCACGTCGATTTTTCCGCCGAGGTCGAGCGATCTCTGCGCGTGCTCGACTGCGCCGTGCTCGTTCTTTCCGCGGTCGAAGGCATCCAGGCTCAGACGGAATCGATCTGGGCCGCACTGGAAGCGCTGAGCATACCCGTCATCCTGTTCGTGAACAAGCTGGATCGGATGGGCGCGGATACGGCCAGGGTCGTCGATGATCTGAAGCGCCGATTTTCACCCGACGTGATTCCGGTCAATCAGCCGGAGAAGGAAGGCGAACCGGACGCGGGAATCGTCGATCTCGATCCGGACGGTCTGACCGCCCTGACAGAGAGCGTCGCCGCGAAGGACGACGTGTACCTGGAGCGATTCCTGAACGAGGAGCCAATTTCACGAGCGGAGATCGAGAAGGTGATCGCGGCTTGCACGGCAAAGAGAGAGCTGTTTCCCATACTCTGTGGCGTGGCCAAGAACATGATCGGAACGGAGGAACTGCTGGGGAAGATCGTGGCCTGGTTCCCCGATGCGAATGCCGACGACTCACGTCCGGCCTCCGGTGTGGTGTTCAAGCTCGACCACGATCCGAAACTTGGGCGGATCGCCGGCGTTCGTCTCTATGCGGGACGACTCCAAAACAGAGATATCATCCGGAATGTCACGGCTGATCGCGACGAGAAGATTACGCAGATCAAGAAATCCTTTCTCAATCGATATGAGGACACAGGCGTCCTCTCCGCCGGCGACATCGGTTTCTTCTGCGGGATGCCGGAGGCGAAGATCGGCGACATCCTGGGCGACCCGGGCCCCATCCCCGGGTCCTACGAGCTCGGAGAGCCTCTGCTGTCGGTACAGGCTATCGCGGAAGACGAGGCGGATCACTCTCGACTGGCCGGGGCGCTGCAGCAGTTGTCGAGCGAAGACCCACACCTCAACTTCACGTGGTTCGAGGATGAACGCGAACTGCACGTGAAGATCATGGGTGCGGTTCAGGCGGAGATTCTGAAGGAGATGCTCGATGCGCGCTTTGGCATCAGAGCGCGGTTCAATGACCCGATGGTCATTTACAAGGAGACACCTGCTTCGGTCGGACACGGCATTGAGCGCTACACGATGCCGAAGCCGTGTTGGGCCATCGTGAAGTACCGGATGGAACCGGGCGAGCCGGGAAGCGGTGTTGTTTATTCGTCACGGGTCGGCGTCAACGACATCAAGGCCCGATATCAGAAGGAGATCGAAAGATCGATCGAGGACGCGCTCAGGCAGGGAATCAAGGGATGGGAGGTCACGGATCTGAGGATCACCCTGGTGGAGGGGAGCGATCACGTGTTGCACAGCCGCGCGGGCAATTTCAGACTGGCAACGAATATCGCCTTGTTGAAAGGGCTGACCGAGACCGGGTCGATTCTGCTCGAACCGATTCTGGCGTTCAAAATCTCGGTGCCCGAAACCTACATTGGAAAGATCACGTCGGATATCATAAATGCGCGCGGTACCTTCGATCCGGTGGAGGCTGACGGAGGTGCGTTATCGATTACAGGACGATTACCCCTGGCGACTTCGATGGACTATCCGATCCGGCTGAACTCGTTGACAGGCGGAACGGCGAAGTTCTCCTTCAAGTACGGCGGATATGAGCCCTGCCCGCCGGGCGAGGGCGTCGTGCGGCCCTACAAAGGGATATCGCCGCTGGATCGGGCGAAGTATATCTTGAAGATGCGCGGGGCGGTAACGGAAGCCGTTTGAATCAATTGTCAGGAATCAAGGAGGCAGCGCGAAGCGTCGGCCTGAAACAGCGCAGATAGCTTGATGAATCAAACCCGGCTTCCCATCCCGGTTCTTCGTTGCCGACTGCGTACGTCGGATCGGACGTTGTCGGTCATGTCCTGAAGTGTGAGTGGACGCCGTTTGCGAACGGCGTTCGATTTCACATCCTGGCTAAGCATCTTATCGGGATTAAGGTCTGGGCTGTAGGCCGCCAGGAAGATCAGCCGGATGTTGGGCGCGTGTTTGTCGATCCACTTTCGTGTCTTCCGGGAGCAGTGGACCTGATGTCGATCCATAATCAATATAGATCTTTCGATCCGATTGCCGCTTGAGACGGCGGATGAAGTCCATTTCTGCCTGAAGCATGACGCCTCAATGGAGTGATATATGCTCGGTTGCCTCATACGGAAAGAGATTCTGGATCACATATTGAGCCTTCGGTTTCTGATACTGTCAGTGATCGGAGCGCTGGTAATTTTGCTCAGTCTCTATAGCGGCTACACGTACTATCAGTCCAGCCTGGAGAACTACCGATTGGCAGAAGCGACGACCGAAAATCGCATCCGACAATTGTTGGATTGTGACGATTGGTTGGAGTTAGACGCCATGGGATTCAAGATTCACAAGCCGCCTACACCTATGAGCATTTTTGTTCGTGGATTGGAACCGGCACTCGGGCGAACGGTTCTCATTTCCGGAGGCGGAAAACAATTGCCTGCCCGTAGCCCCGAGTCAGTCGAACCGTCCCTTGGGGTGTTTCCTCTCCTGGACCTGGGGCTTATTGTCCAGATTGTACTAAGCCTGTTTATTCTGTTGTTGACCTACGACGTCGTCTGTGGAGAAAAAGAAAATGGCACACTACGTTTAATCGACGCCTTTCCAATGTCGAAGGCATCATTACTTCTGGGCAAGTTCCTGGGGGTTTTGATCCCAACGCTCGCTGCCATTTTTCTGCCCTTGCTACTTGGTTTGGCTGCTGTCCTGATGGCCCCCGACGTAAAGTTCACAGATTTGGAACTTACCCATCTGGTGCTCATATTATTCACCATTGGAATTTACCTCTGCGCCTTCACAGGTGCGGGAATCTTTGCTTCCTGTCTCGTGGGACGCTCAGCCACCGCATTTGTCGTCCTGCTCAGCTTTTGGGTGGTCACCGTTGTTGTGCTACCCCGTTTGAGTCTCATCGTCGCGGATAGCGTCAGCCCGGCACCTTCCTTTTACAATCTTATCACAGAAAAGGCAGCCGTTGCAATGGCCGACCTGGAGGCGCGTTACAAACGTCACCGCAATTGGCAGCAGGACTATCAGCGAGTCAACGGCATTGAATGGCGTGAGACTCCGGAGGGCCGGGAGGCATACCAACTCTTTTTCGCGCAGACGCGGCGTGAAGCCCGGGCGCACACCTTCGACCGGTGGGACCGTCTGGACGAAGCCTTTCAGAACCGGTACAACGCTCGGCTGGATTTGGCCATGTACCTGGCACGGCTTTCGCCAACCTTTGCCTTCAACAACGCAACCGTCCGGCTGGCCGGCGTCGGCTGGGAGCCTCAGCACAGGTTCAAGGCGGCAGGCGAGCGGTTCTGGAAGAAATACCGCGCGTGGTTCGCCCGGACGAAGACCCGCGACCGCCTTAGACTCGCTCACCCCGGGAAATACGGGGCATATCAGTGGGACGTCTCCGACATGCCCCGGTTCATCTTTCAAGAACGCTGGCACGGTGAAGACGTGCGGTCCGCTTTGGTGGACATTGGCATCCTCGCCCTGTGGTGCATCATATTCTTCGCCGGCGCCTTCTTCGCCATCCTGAGGTATGATGTGAGGTAAGGGGCTGAAATGTGAAAGGGGCCGCTCCGCCCAACCTCCAAATTCCATTAGCGTGGGGTTCCCCAGGAGGTCCATACGCCGTCTAATGTCTGCCAGGTTCAGGGAGTCACTGATGTTCAGCCACCTTATCCAGAAGGAACTTCGCCACTATATACTCGATTTCCGTTTCGTTTCTATATTCGTTCTCTGCGCGTTGCTCTCGGTCCTCAGTGTCTATGTGGGTGGCCAAAAATATCGCCAGCAGCTACGGGAGTATATGACGGTCTCTCAGAGTAACCAGAACAGGCTAAAGACCACCCTGGAGAAAGGATACATATACAATTTATGGTGGTTTGGTTACAATTGGAACCGGAGACCCGAAGTACTCAGCCCGCTGGTATATGGCCTCTCCGGAAAACTAGGCCAGGAAGTAAACATTCACGCCCAGAGACCCGTGGAGTTCGAGGGTAGTTCTTTTGAGACTGATCCCGTTCATGGCCTCTTTGGTGTTCTCGACCTGGACTTTATTGTAAAGGTTGTCCTTAGCTTGTGTGTTCTGTTGTTAACCTACGACGCGATCTGTGGCGAGAAAGAAGCAGGGACATTGAGGCTTTATGCCTCATTCTCCGTATCGCGGTCCCGGCTAGCTCTTGCTAAGCTTGTCGGATCAACGCTGGCGATAGTCGTTCCCCTTGCATTTGCCTTCTTGCTGGCCTCGGCCGTGTTGGCGCTCTCTCCAGGAATAAGCCTGAAGGTGCAGGATTGGATGAGGATAGTGTCCCTGATGGGTGTCTTTGTCCTCTATTTAATGGTATACATTGCCTTCGGGCTTTGGATATCTGCTTCAACCCACCGCCGAATGACGGCCTTTCTGAGCCTTCTGGGTCTGTGGACCATCTGGAATTTTGTAGTTCCGGACATAGCGGTACGCTTTTCCCGTCGTCTGTCTCCGGTAGAAAGTATCTACGATCTGGAAAAACAGATCGACACAATACGCTGGGAAATTCGGACACGCAGAGTGGAAGAGCTACGCGCTTACCGGGAACGCACAAGTGTCCAAAACTGGGATGCTCTTACAGGTGCACAGCAGGAAGAGGCTGAAACTGTGCGCCGTACAGCGTTCAAGACGATTCGTGAAAAGTGGAACCTGCAATACTATCGCAGAATGACGGATATGCAAGCAGTTCGGCACAGCCAGATGCAACGGCAGCAGGCTCTCCTTGCCGTACTGTCGTCTGTCTCTCCACTAGGCGCGATCAGTTTCACTTCGATGGACCTGGCCCGCACCGGACCTATTCAGCAAGCGCGGATCATAGAGGTGATAGGCCCACACCTGGTTTATCTGGGAGCATTTATCCCGGAAAAGATGGCACTACCTTCTGAAATCCGTGACCTGACGGACTTTTCCCCGTTTACCTATCGGGACACAGACACACTCGGGGATTGCATCTCTCGGAACGCATTGTATATTCTGAACCTGGTGCTCCTGGCACTGGTGGGTTTTGCCGGGGCGTATGCGGCTTTAATGAGATACGATGTGAGATAGGTGGCAGGAACAGAGAGTCCGTTGGTTGTTCTGAGTAATGAATGAAAATCGGCGAGCCGTCGCGGGGAGTCTTGATATCAAAATGGATCCAGCCGAGCCGCAGCATATGAAAAAAATCCTCTTTCCCTTGCTCATCTCGATGTTTTCGATCCTGTCCTTTGCCCTTCCCGGTTACGGTCAATATTTCACTGAACGCAACGACGAGACCTATCTGATTCTCGCCCTGAAAAAGCAAAAAGCCCGTTTCGACGCCGCCAGGGTCGAATACATCGCGGCCGTGGAACTTAAACAAAGAAATCTGATCGCGCTGAACGAATTTGAACGGATCAAAACAAACTACATAAACGAAGAGATCAGCTACCAGCAGGCGATGCTGCGGGTGATCTTCGATCAGCCCCATATCCTCATCGAAGAAGCGGTCAAATACCAGGCCGAAGACGGCAAAAAGCGCGTGCGGCTCACCCTCAGAAACACCACGGGCGGCGTGGCCGATTACGAAAAGCTGGTGCAAACCGATGAGAGCGTGTTCGATCCCGCGCTCCAGCCTGACAAGATCAATAACGTGTTTATCTCTCTGCACGAGAGCACGGAAGCCGGCGCCGTCGGTCCCATCATCAGCCAGCCTTACGAAGACAAGATTGAAACCCTGCGCTTCGGAGATTCCGCCCGGGTCGATTTTCTTCTGCTCAAGGACGTGGAGGAAGTGATCGTGAGCATGACGTATGCGGGCACGACCGACCGGAAACATATCTACCTGCAAAAAGATGCCAGTGCCAACCGGGTGATTGTCTCCTCGCCCAACTTCTCCCAGGAGTCCTATCTGGGCGAAAGCGCCACCTACTCGCTTGAACTGGAACGTTTCTCCAACGAAAACGACGTCTTCCGTCTGGCCGTGGTCAACCTGCCCCGCCAGATCACGTACAACTTCCTGGACCCCACCTCGGTGCAGATCCAGCGACTTTCTCAAGTCAACTTCACCCAGGGCGTCACCAGCAAACAGCTTGCGCTGACAGCCTACCTTCCGGAACGGTCGGACGCTCAGGTGGAAATCGACAAAACCATCACGTTCTACGCGCTGGTGCTGCCCCAGGAAGTCTGGCGAGACGTGCAGACTTTAGACAGCAAGTCGTTCACCGAAAAAGAGGTCGACGGTCTCAACGCCGGTAAAGTCAAACTGGAACTCATTCCGCGGGGCGTCGGCCGCATCGAAGTCCGAGCATTGAATCTGTACCATGAAATCCGAACGGATGAAGACGTCTCCATGGACATCACCGTCCTCAATGATGGCACGAGGCGGCTGGACAACATTCGCATCCGCACCAATATGCCGCCCAACTGGCAGTCAGACATCCAACCCGACGTCATCTCCGATCTGATGCCCGCCAAAGAATCCATCGTCAAACTCCAATTCCTGCCGCCCGAAAACGTCGACGTCGGCGACTACGAAATTCAGATCCAGACGCAGGCGCTGGCGGACAACCGTCCCGTGGAAACACAGGACAAAACCGTGCGCATCCACATCAGCGCCCTGACCAACCTCTGGTTGAGCGCGTCCCTCGTTTTGTGCGTTATCGGCGTGCTCGTTGGCATCGTCTGGTATTCAGTCAAACTGACGAGACGTTAAGCCCTGACCCCTGGTGTCCCGTCCCAGAAAGTTGTCACCATTCATCCGTCGGTTCATCCCGTCTCGCGGCGTTGCCTTCCCTCGCCGACCTTGCGTAGGTCGCCTCACTCAGGCGCTGGTTCCTGAGCCTGTCGAAGGATGCCAGCCGGGCGACTCGGCGGCCGAATTTAGGCAATCTTTTTCCGGGACAGAACACTAGCCTTCGCTCCTGCCAGAAGACGGGCAGCAATTCTGTTGATTGGCGGGTTATATTCCTTTCCCCGCCAAGGAGGGAGGAGGCGGGCGCGGGTTCAATACAAAGGAGGCACCCATGATTGAAGCCATCGATCTGACGAAGCGGTACGAAGACGGGATACTGGCCCTGGACCACCTCAACCTGAAGGTCTCACCGGGAGAAATCTTCTGCTTGCTGGGCGCCAACGGCGCCGGAAAATCCACCGCCATCAACCTGATGCTCAACTTTATCGAGCCAACCGAGGGCACGGCCAAAATCAACGCCATCGATGTCACCCGTGAACCCCTGGAAGCCAAGAAGTACGTGGCCTACCTTTCGGAAAACGTCATGTTGTACGGCAACTTCACTGCCCGGCAGAACCTGGACTTTTTTGCGGGGCTGGCCGACAAACAAACGGACCGGGATGGCTATTACCGGATCCTGAGACGGGTGGGCTTGCCCGAAAGAGCCTTCGAGCAGCGGATCAAGGAATTCTCGAAGGGGATGCGCCAGAAGGTGGGCATCGCCATTGTCATAATTCGGGACGCGCCCGCGGTCATCATGGACGAGCCCACGGCCGGCCTGGACCCGCAGGCGGGCGCGGGATTCCTGGATCTTCTGGAAGAACTGAAAGGCGAAGGCAAGTCGGTCTTCATGTCCACCCACGACATTTTCCGGGCGCGGACGCTGGCGGACCGCGTGGGCATTATGAAGTCCGGGCGTCTGATTTTTGAGCGCACTCGCCAGGAACTGGAAAACGAAGACCTCGAAAAACTCTACCTGGATTACATGTACGGCACAAATGACGGCGGGCAGGAGCGGACCGGAAGCGCGCCTGCCCCAGACTGAAGCCGAAGCCCGGGCGACCCATGGGTCGCCCGGGCGAAAACCTGAAACGTGACACATTTTGTGGCTCATCCCCTGGTTTTCCTCCCCCTTTCCTTTAGGAGAGGGGGCCGGGGGGAGAGGTCTCGCTTTTCCTGACTCCAGTCAGCTCATCGCTGATCACTGCTTCCCGCCGTGCGAAAAACCCCTTGTTCCGTCTGACGAAATCGAATATACTCCCGTTCGCCCTTTCGCCGCCTCATTACCGCTGCGATTCCGCCCCATGTCGCGTGAGGCTCGAGTGCCTCGCCTTCATGCCGCGTGGTGTCGTGGCGTTCCTGTTTTCTTATCTGATGCAAAACCCACCCATAATTACCGTAGAGAATGCGTGCAAGACCTTTACCGGAGACCGCGGGGAGGTGCAGGCCCTGGACGGCTTCGATATGGCCGTGCGGGAAGGCCAGTTCGTTTCCATTGTAGGTCCCAGCGGCTGCGGCAAGAGCACCCTGCTGTGGGCGATGGCCGCGCTCTGGCCGCTTACGGCTGGAAGGATAACCGTTAACGGCCGGGAGGTCCTGGAACCCCGGCGCGAGATCGGCATGGTCTTCCAGACCTCCAACCTGCTGCCGTGGCGGAACCTGCTGCAGAATATCCGTTTTCCATTTGAAATCATGCGGGAAGATCCCGAACGCTACCGGGACCGCATCGACGAACTGATAGAGATCACGGCACTGAAGGGCTTTGAACGTCACTATCCGCGCGAACTCTCGGGCGGCATGCAGCAGCGGGCTTCCATCGTCCGGGCGCTGGCGTACGACCCCGGGGTTCTGCTGATGGACGAACCCTTCGGCGCTTTGGACGCGTTCACACGGGATGAAATGAATCTGATGCTCCTCAACATCTGGGAACAGTCCCGTAAGACCATCGTCTTCGTCACCCATCAGATCCCCGAAGCCGTCTACCTCTCAGACCGGATCTACGTGATGACCCCCCGTCCGGGCAGGAACTCAAAGATCTACGACATCGATCTGCCACGCCCCCGCCCGTTATCCGTTACGGCCGAAACTCATTTTTTCGAGATCGTCGCGGAAATCAAACAGACCATTTTCCATGACGTACAGAACGACACCGCGTCGGCCTGACCAAAGCCGGCCACGTGCAGCGGAGCGCAAGACCTACCCCCTTTCCCCCTTCCTGAAGGAAGGGGAGAACTGTCATTGGTTCAAGCCAGATTGAACGATAAAGAACCACGCGACATATTGTGATCGCGCGACACTACGGTTCTGCTCCCCCTCTCCCCCCGGCCCCCTTTCCTTTAGGAGAGGGGGCCGGGGGGAGAGGTCACGGCGCTGACGTCAACTGATTGGGTTTTTGATTCAAGCTGACGGCTTATAGCTGATAGCTGTATTTGCTGCTTCTGGACGGCCGAATTTCGGCAATCTATTTCCGGGACAGAACACTTCGCCTCGGGTTCGCTCCATGCCTTCTAAGGACGAAAAGCAACCCCTCAACTGGTCAGCCCTGACCTCCGTGAGTTTCGCCGGCGTTCAGATCGCCGCGATCGCCGGTGTGGCGCTGGTCGTCGTGGCGGCTTCCGAACTCCTGGTCCGCGCCTGGGACGTCCCGTCCTATGTGTTCCCGCTACCGAGTGAGATCGCATCCGCGCTCTACCGGACCTTCCCGTTGATCTGGCCGCATCTCGTGGTCACGCTTCAGGAACTCGGTCTGGGATACGCTATCGGGGCTGTCGTCGGCATTCTTCTGGCCGCTCTCATCACCCAGTTTCCCTTTGTGGAAAAAATCGTTACGCCGTATATCCTCATTCTGGTCACCACGCCCATGCTCGCCCTGGTGCCCCTGCTGATCCTCAAGTTCGGGTTCGGCCAGACGCCACGGGTTATCGCCGTCGCTCTCGCGGTCGGCCCGATGGTGATGATCAACGCCGCCACGGGCTTCCGCAGAACCGACCTGGCAAAAATCGCCCTCGCACGCTCGTACGGCGCCACGACATTTCAGATTTTCCACAAGGTCCGCTTTCCGCTCGCTCTGCCGATGATCATCGTCGGACTCATGGTGGGAGGCATCTTCGGCCTGCTGACCGCGATTGGCGCGGAGATGGTGGGGGGCGGTTCCGGCCTGGGCAATCGCCTGGTGTACTATTCCTCCCTCGCACGCATGTCCAGCTTTTTCGCCGTAATTATCCTGATTGCCGCGATCGGCATCGGGCTTTACGTCGCTTTTTACCTGATCGGAAAGAAATGGGCGAATTGGGAGAATTAGTGTTCCGTCCGGGAAATATCTAACCATTCTTCCAACCCCAAACGTCCCCTATTCCCTTGCCGTTTTTCGAATGGCCGGGAGACGCAAGACGGGAGAGATTGCCTGCCCCGTGAGGTTTCAGTTCAGACCGGAGGCATAGAGGAAGGGCAGATCGGGCAAGGATTTCTTCTACCGTCTACCGTTTCACGTCTTCCCGCTTTTTCACGAAGGGCGCCGCTCGGCGCGGGGCCGGACCTACCCCTAACCCCCTTCCTGAAGGAAGGGGGAACGATGATTGGTCAATATATCGGCGAGGCGACTCTTAGTTTACCTCCCCCTTTCCTTTAGGAGAGGGGGCCGGGGGGAGAGGTCCCGCTTTCGCCAATCGCCAGGAATCAACAAGGAGGTCTTCAGATGAACAAAGACACCCTCACACGCCGCCAGTTTCTGGGTTATTCATCCGCCATGGGCGTCCTGTTTTGTCTTCCGGCAAACCCACTCAGCGCTGGCGAGGCCGACAAAATCGTCTGGGTTTCGCCCCGTGGGAACCTGGAAGTGATGGACGACTTCAACCTGTGGGTCGCCCACGAAAGGGGCTACTTCAAGGAGATGAACCTGGACGTCGTGTTGCAACCCGGTCCCACGGAAGCCATGGCGGTTACCAAACTCGTGGGCCAGAAACAGGCCGACATCGGTTTTCCGTCTCCCGGCGTTCTGCTGTCCAGTGTCGACGCGGGTATCCCGGTTGTGCTCGTCTGGGAAATGGTGATGAAGCAGGTCTTCGACTTCGCCCTGCCCGAAGACAGTCCTATTGCGAAGGTCCAGGACCTGGAAGGCAAAACCATTGCTGTCGCCTCCGAAGGATGGCGTGTGATCATTGACCCCATCCTGGTGGAAGCCGGTGTCGATCCCAAGGCCGTGACCTACCTCAACGGCGGCCCGCAGTGGGGGCAGATGGTCGCTCTCGGCCGCGCGGACGCGGGACTTGCATGGCGAGGGCTGGCCGCCCAGTGGAAGGCCCTTGGAATGAAGCTCAAGTTCCTTGTCGGGATGGAGTTCTCCAATCATCCATCCAACGGATATGCCATCCACCGCGACGACCTGAAGGACGAAATCCGCGTCGACGTCTGGACGCGCTTCTTCAAGGCCAATTGCCTGGCCTACGAGTTTACACGAGCCAATCCGCGCGCAGCAGGTCAGATCACCTACGGCCGCTTTCCGGACTTGCGCGAACAGATGGCGCCCCAGCTTGCGATGGATTCCATGCTCGAGTTGGGCACCATGTACTTTGACGGCGGCCGCGTCGGCAAAGGATACGGATACAGCGACCTGGAATCCTGGCAGGCCTACATCGACACCGTGCACAAACTTGGGCAGATCGAGAACCACTACAAGGCCGAGGACGTCGTCAGCAACGCCTTCGTCAAGGAGGCCAACAACATCGACAAGGCGCGCGCCCGTGCGGAAGGCAAGGCCTTCAAGCTCAACGATCAGTTTAAGGATCTGAAAGTCAACTATCCGGTGTGAGTGTGAAAAGCCGTGAAGGGGAAGAATCTTCCCCACCCCCATGACGTCCCCTATTCCCTTGCCCTTTTTCTTGCATCGCCCAAGAAAAAGGGCGAAAAAGAAGGACGCCGCTCGGCGCGGGGCCGGTTTTTCCGTGAACCACATCAGGGGAACAAATGGGATTCAGGTGCCCTGAGAGCCCCTCAGGTGTACCAATACACCGGTGCTGGACGGAATAGCACGGAGAATCCGCCTCCGCCCGCGCAGCGGGTGACCTGTTGTTCCGGTGATTCTACGGGACAACAGGGGACGTCTGTTTCTGGCGTTCGAGGCTGATGGTGAGCGGCGCGTTTCTTGCCGCGAACAAACCCCCCACTTCGCCACCGGACGGCAGCAAGTTTGACCGGAATGGACCGCCGCGTGGATTTGCGGTTTTCCCGCTGTTTGTTGTTAGCTGACTGCTGACGGCCAATTGCTGCTCGCTACTCAGGTAGCAATATGGTTGTCTCACGCGATTCCTATACGGAGCAATACCAGAGCAGAGCGCGCGGTTCCGTTCAGCACCCAGGATCGTTGATTTTCTGTGGCCGGCAGGGCTGATGATCATGTGCATCCCGTGTGGCAATTCGCGCAATGCATATGGCAGGCCCCGCGCCCAGCGGCGACTTTTGGTTCCTTTTGGTCGCTTCAAAAGGAACCCGCCGGAGGCAGGGAATTTGGGGAGATGTGGATGTTGAACTTGGGTTTCGCCTTTGGCTGACGGCTTACTGCTGATAGCTTATAGCTCCTCGCTCACGGGATACCAATCCTAATACGCTCGGAATGCCTTGCGAGAGGACTTTCATAGGAGACACTGACGATGGCCGATGAAGGCAGCGCGAAATATCCCGGTATCAGGATCACCGCCGTGGACACCTTCCTGGTGGAAGGCAACTGCTGTTTCGTGAAGATCAGTACCAACGAGGGGATCACGGGACTGGGCGAGGGCTCGATCAGCGACAACAAGGTGGGCACGATCGCCCAGTGCATCAAAGACCTGGAGGGCCACCTCATCGGCAAGAATCCCACGGACATCGAGTATCTTTGGCAGGGGCTCTACCGCTGGAACCGCTGGCACGTGGGCGTGCTTTTCAGCACCGCCCTCAGCGCCATCGATATCGCCCTGTGGGATATCCTCGGAAAGATCGCGGGCCTGCCGATCTACAAGCTCCTCGGAGGCGCCGCGCGGGACAAGGTCCGCATCTACGCCGGCGGCAGCGGGAAGTCGGGCGTGCAGCGCGCCCGGAGCATGGGATGCAATGCCGTCAAGACGGGGCCGCCGGTGACCAGGGTCGACGACCCTCTCACCGTGCCGATGCCCTGGGACCTGAAACGGGCAGCCCGGCAGATCGAGGAGATGCGGGTCGAAGGGGGAGATGACTTCGACATCCTCATCGACGCCCACGGCCGGCTGACGCCGACTATGGCGCTGGAGTATTGCAAGGCCGTGGAGCCCTACCGCCCCTTCTGGGTGGAGGAACCGATCCAGGTGGAAGGATCGAACGACGCCCTCGAGTGGCTGAGCGACCGCACGACGGTGCCCCTGTGCATGGGCGAGCGGAACTTCACCAAGTGGGGCTTCCAGGACATCATCGCCAAGCGCCTGGTGAGCTACCTCAATCCGGATATCGTCCACTGCGGCGGCATCTCGGAGTTCAAGAAGATCGCGGCCATGGCGGAGGCGCAGTACATCCAGGTTTCTCCCCACATCACCTACAGCAGGGTTGGAGTCACCGCCGAGATCCACATGGGCCTGAACTGCCCCAACAGCGTCATCCAGGAGATGGCCTCCTACGCGGACGACCCCACCAGGGAGACGACCGACTGGAGGGACGACCTGTTCTACGGGCACCGGTACCGGATCGAGGACGGTTTCGTGACGTTGCCCGACACCCCCGGTCTCGGACTCGAGCTGAACGAGGAGGTAGCCCGGGCGCATCCCTACGAACCGCAACTCCGCGAGGAACTCAGGTACGAGGACGGGTCGGTGGAGGACAACTGAAGAGCGAGAAGTCGAAGCACTCTCTGACCGGCTGAAGGGGTAGCAGTCCGTTGAAAAAGTCGCTCTGCAGCCCGGATGGACTTTATCAACGGACTGTTAGTTCATTTATTGACCCACGCTTGTAGCCAATCAAGTATTCATCACTACCGCTGCATGGCTATCCGGGCCGCAAACCCCCGCGCTGTTGCGCGCCTTGAGCCGCAGTTGGTTCAGGCCTTCGTGCAGTCTCCACTCCAGCGAGGGGTCTGTTTGTTCGCTCCATTCGGCTCTGTCGATCTGCACCAGAAATGCGTCAAAGCAAGGCGTCTCGGTATCCACGTCCACGCGCAGGACATCCGGCTCGGCGGTTTCGCTCAAGTAGAGTTCCGTCTGGTTGAGCGGGGGACTGAAATCCTGCCAGCGCCTGGTGTGTTGGGGATATTCGCGTTTGCGGGGGAACACATCGCTGTAGAAGCAATAGAAGAGATCGCTTCCCCAGTTGCTGGAGAGTCGCCACGGTAGCGGCCAGGGCCGGCTGACAAAGTCGTTGCGCCGCACCATTTGCAAGTGTCCTTTGAGCATCAGGTGCTCCGGCCCTCCGCTCAGGTCGTCAATCGAAAAAGCATTGTCGCCCTGGCGATAGGCAACGCGCGCGGCACGGAGCATTTCGAGGTCCGGCAGGCGCCACTGGATGGGATATTCCCAGGTCGCCGGTCCCGGCATGATTTCGGCCAGGCGTTCGCTGATTTCCACCAGACTCAGGGGAATGCCCGTGTCGGGATCGTAAATGTAGTAATCGCGCGTCGCATCCAGGAATATCCACTTGTCGAACTCGTTGGACCATACTTCGGCCACTTCGTGCCCGTACGTGTGCTTGGTGGAGATGTTGACCCAGCGGGCCGGAAAGCCCATGGCCAGACAGGCGGCGATTAAGGTCAGGTTACAGTAGAGGCAGTGGCCATCGCGTCGGCGTTTCCGGTCGTCGCCCGGCAGACCGGGGCGTCCACTTGCATCCCTATCGAGTCGAGGCAGATCAAAGTAATTCCATTGGTAGGCATCCAGGCGACCGAGCGGCACTTTGTAGGCCCAGTGCATGAGTTGCAGCTGGGCTTCGAACTCAGTCGCCGCGCCTGAGACCATCGCGTCCAGTTCAAAGCGGTGGCGCAGTTCGTTCAAGCGGGCGAATTCTTCGTGGACGTAGGGTAGGGATGGACGGATGACGCGACCGTTGCGGAACCGGAGAAGGTGGTAACGTCTATTGGAGCGGTGCTTGTGCTCGCGGCACTTCGCTTCAACGGAAATACCTTTGAATACCGGCGTCACCAGCGGATTGTGGGCGTACATGACAATCTTGAACTGCAAGTAGCGTCCAGCAGGAGCGCACCATGTCCTGGAGAAATTCGCTACGGACTCGAAAGGGGACCACGCGGCCGCTGTAGGCACTGGATTGTCGCCCAGACGCGCCTCTATTTCTACCTGGCTTCCCTCGGGCACATCCACCTCCCATCCTACCCGGCACGCTTCGATGTCGAGCAATTTCGCTATTCTTTTTGTATCCTCTCCTGTAGCCAGGTCGATCACCGGCGAGACAAAGGTGCCCTGCGGTACGCTGCGATCCAGACTTAGGCGGATGGTGTACTCCCCGTCGATTTCATCTTTCCAGCCCAGGTGCTCAAAATCCCAGGTACGGCCTCCGTCCCGGCTCTTGGCGCTGCGGTCAGGGTGGCAGAGCCGCGTTTCAGAGCCCCGCTTGTATTCTCCATCGGCTGCCACCATGATTTCCCAACTGGTCTCCTCCGATTCGGCCCACAGGACGAACTCATTGGTACCCTGCCGCAGGGCGCCCACCGGCACGGCCACCACGAACCAGTTGTCGAAGTGCGAGCCTCCCCAGTCGGTGGTGTAGTAGTGGCGGGCAGAGGGGTGGGCTATCTTGCTCGGAGGGCGGATCAAGTGGTGACCATTGATGGAGACGTGGAGTGCATGGTCATTGTCGTCCATTTCCCGTCCGTTGAAGATCAGATAGGCGGCTATGGCGCGAGGATCATCCAGGACCAGATCTTTGCGCGCCATCACGCCTTCCTGCAATTTCTCAAACCACGACCGGTCCTCAGCGCCCTGGGGCCGGCCGATGGCTGGCGCATCGTCTTCGACCAGGAGCATATCATTGAGAACGATAGCCTTTTTCAGCTCGCAGTATCGGAGTTGATCGAACTGACCTCGTACTTCGAGCGCCGTGGCATCGAGCGCAAAACTGAAACTGCTCTCTATCGACATATTTGAATACTCCTCTGGCAAGTGTCCTGTCCCAAAGCTACCTCACCATTCGGCCGCCTGCCTGCGCCAAGCAACGCGCGGCAGGCAGGTCCCGCGGCGTTGGGCCGACCTTACGCAGGTCGCCTGCGTTCAGGCGCTGGGTCCTGAGCCTGTCGAAGGATGCGAGACGGGCGACTCGACGGCCGAATTTTGGCAACTTATTTCCGGGACAGAACACTCGATCCTGGTCATCTCCACGCCGCGCGCAGCAAGCGGACCCAGTTTCCGTGCATGATGTCGGCAACGTCGGTCTGCGAGTAACCGCGTTTTTCGAGGATGGCGGGAATCTTCCGCAGGTCGGCGATGGTGTCGAGATCGGAGGGGCACTGCTCCTTGCCGTAGCCGCCGTCCAGGTCGGTGCCGATGGCGGCGTGGCGGGAACTCCCGGTTAGCTGGCAGACGTGGTCGATGTGGTCTACCGCGGTCTCCAGCGTGATGCCCGTGTTGTCCATGGCTGCCGGGTCCCACAAGGGGGAGATCATCCAGATGTCCATGGCTGTGCCAATGACGCCGCCGCGCTGCGCCAGCATTTTGATCTGTCGATCGTCGAGCTGGCGGTCGTGGTCGCACAGGGTCCGACAGCAGTTGTGCGTGGCCAGCGCGGGACCGGTGAAAATCTCCAGGGCTTCCCAGAATGCCTGCTCGGCCAGGTGGCTCACATCGAGGATTATCCTGGCCGCCTCCAGGGCTTCGAGCATGGGGCGGCCCCTGGCCGTCAGGCCACCGGGAGCCTGGGTCCCGTGTGAGTAGGAGCTGACCCCGTAGTGACACAAGCTCACGATCCGCAGGCCTTCATCCCACCACGCGGCTACCTGTTCGGGCGCCACAATGCCGTCCGCCCCTTCCATGCTGAGAACAAACCCCAGCGGGGTCGTCTGCGGATCGTTGTCCCACTCGGCCAGATGGGCGTCGAGTTCAGCGCGATCGCGTATCTGGCGCAAGACTCCCTTGGCCTCCATCAGGCGGTAGTAGGCTAACTCGCCCTTGCACCTGGCGTAGGCAATGTCCTGGGTGCGCACCCCGGGAAAACGCTTGCCCATCGAAGCAAGCCGACAGCCCATGGTGACGAAGAAGAGGCCGATCCCGCCGCGCCGCAGTTCGGCGAAATTCACCACGTTCAGGCCGCGGCCCTTCTGCGCCATTCCGGCCTCGGCCTCGCGTATTTTGGCGATGGGCTGGAGCAAGTCCCGGTCCCATTCGAGCGCGTTGTAGGCGATATCGAGGTGGGCGTCGACGATCAGCATGGAGGTTCTCCCATCAATAATATTCTGGCGAATTTAAAAGCCGGTTTTGTCCGCCGAAGGCAGGGGCCCTAGGGAAATGTGGATGTTGAATCTCGTATTTTGTTCTTTTTTCGTTCTTGCTTTCTCTTTACTTCTTCCCCGCCCTCTAAATTCCCCTATTTCCTTGCCCTTTTTCTTGCTTCGCCCAAGAAAAAGGGCGAAAAAGAAGGGCGCCGCTCGGCGCGGGGCCGGTTTTTCCACGAATCTGGCCAGCGGCGTTAACGAACGATTGTGCCCTGCGTACGCATATAGCTTCACGGAACTGCAGTGGTGGACGGATTAGCGTGGAAAAACCCCCAACACCGCCACCGGGCGGCCGTGAAGGGTCCTCTTCAAGGATTGCCGATAGGTTCCATGCCTTTACCGCTTTTCGCTGACAGCTGAAAACTGATGGCTGACAGCTTACGGCTGATAGCTGACGGCTTTTTTCCCCGGCTGCCGATGTATCAATTCCTGATTTTTTCGAACAAGGCCTCGACCTCCGCCTCCTTCTCCTCGCTGCGCTTGCTGATATAACCCTCGCCGAAGTAGATGACCAGTGCAACCAGGATCTCCACCCCCGTGTATAGTTCGAACCTGTCGGTGAACTGAATCATGATGAAATAGGTGATCACACCGCCGATAAACGACAGGATTGCACCCCGCGCCGTCGGGCGTTTCCATATCATACCGAACATCAATGGGATCGCGATGGGCGACAGGAGGCCGCCGAACAGTTTTACGGTGAGAGCAAACACCTTATTCATTCCCTGACTCTGGGAGATCACAATTGCCGTCACCACAACCGCGATGCCGAAAATTGCCGTGATGGTCATGCCCGCCCTGAACAACGCCCTGTCATCGATCTCCGGCCTGAAATTGCGCTGGTAGAAATCCTTGGTGAACACCGCGGCAAGCGCGTTGATATCGCTGTCTATCATGGACATGGTCGCGGCAAACATGGAACATACAAGCAGTCCGATCAGCCCTGGCGCCAGCGTCGACAGTATTTTCTGCGTGACAAGGATATATGTCTGATCCAGATCGAAGCCGGCGACCGGCTGGAGCGTGACCGGATCGAAGTATTCGGGCATCAGCAGCGGCGCGGCCCACGCGGGGACGAAAATGACGATGGGATAGAACAGATAGAGAATCGCCGACAGAAGCGCCGCCTTCTGGGCATCCCTCGGCTTTTCCACCGACACGAATCGCTGCGCCAGTCCCCAGGTGCCCCCATTGTAGCTGAAAATGATCACAACCAAATAAACCAGCCAGAAGCTCACGCTGATTCCACCCGAAGCATTGAAAAAGCCGGCGCGCTCTCGGGGCAGGCTGTCCCACATCGCGTTCCAGCCTCCCACCATATCCAGCGCGATAAACAGCACGGCCAGACTCATGACGAGTTGTACCACGAACTGTACCAGGTCCGTGAGTACAGTCGCCCACAACCCGCCTATAAACACGTAGGCGATGGTAATCAGACCCGAAACGACGATAACAGGGACTACCGCCCAACCGGTAACCACATGGACGACAATTGAGATTGCGAACAACTTGATCCCGAGGTCGATGAACTTGATGAGAATTCCGGAAATCGCGATCAGACCTCTCACGGAATTGCCGTAACGCGCTTCCAGATATTCCACTGGCGTCAGGACTTTCAACCTCGACCATCGCGGCGCCCAGGCGAGGCATCCGATCACCAGCGCCACGAACACGCCAAGCGAAAACAGGGTCCACATGCTGAACCCCGTGACCGCGGCACGTCCGGCAAAACCCACGAACGCGACCGCGCTATATCCCGACACATGGTGTGAGATGGCCGCCATCCACCAGGGCAACCCGTGCCCCGCCGCGAAGTACTGTTCCACGTTGCCGGACTTCCGCTTTGCCAGAATTCCGATCCAGGCCATCAATGCGGCGTAGACCGCGATTACGGCATAATCGGTTAGTGTGAGCATAGCCCCTTCCTGTAAAAACAACAACTCAGAATACCGGTTTCATGGTAGGTCCACCCTCGGTGGGTTCATTCACCAACCGATGGCATACGACGTAGAACGTGGATCTGCACCGCCGACGCGTGTGCCCGTCTCAGGATCAACTGTAATCGCACACACCCGGCTGACCCCTGCGCTCCAATCGTCATCATCTTTAACGAGGTGCCCGCGACCTCGCAACGCCTCACGCACCGGTGGGGAGATGCGGGCTTCAACCGTTACCTCGCCGGGCAATGATCCGTGGGGCCAGAACGAATTCGGAAAACTGTGACTGATGACACGGGGGGCCTCGATCGCTTCCTGCGGTTCCATTCCGAATTCAATGATATTGAGGAACACCTGCAGCATCCCCTGGACCTGTGCATCACCACCGGGACAACCAAAGGGCATAAACGGCTTTCCATCTTTAAGTACCAGTGCAGGGTTCGGGGTGAGGCGTGGACGCTTCCACGGCTGCAAACAGGAGGGATGCGCCGGATCGAGCCACGTCTGCGTACCCCGTCCCGAGACGGGAAAACCCAGGCCCGGAACGACCGGGGACCAACCAACGACGTCCGAAGGGGTTGCCGAAAACGCGTTGCCCTGTTCGTCCACCGCGCAAAGGTAACTGGTATCGCTCTCCCAATGTGATATACGCTCCGGTTGCGGGCGATCCGGATCCAGGGTCGGGAAGGGACCGTTTTTCCCACGCGGTTCCGGATGGAATGGCCACGGATCACCGGCGGGCGGCATGTCACGAGCAGCTCGTTGGGGGTCAATGGCGCCCCGTCTTTCAGCGGCATAGCGCTCATCGAGCAGACCCGCCATCGGCACCTGCACAAAATCGGGGTCGCCGAAGTACGCCTCCCGATCGGCAAACGCCAATTTGAGTCCCTCGATAATTGTGTGGAGATAGTCCGCGGATTCGTGCCCCATCCTCTGCAAGTCAACCCCTTCGAGAATCTTCAGCGCCATGTTCAACGTTGGCCCCTGACACCAGGGTCCGCAGGTATATACATCATAGCCTTTGTAGGTGATGTGCGTCGGTGGTTCGACCCGAACCGAAAATGCAGCGAGATCTTCGTAGGTCAGCAGCCCCCCCTCCTGCGCATGGAAATCGGCAATTTCCCTGGCAATTTCACCCCTGTAAATCAGATCGCGCGCGGCTCTGATTCCCGTTTCCCGATCCCCCCCTGCCCCTCGTTCGGCGTCGATCATCCGCTGGAAGGTGTTCGCCAGATCCTTCTGGAAAAAAATTTCCCCGACTTGTGGAATATGTCCACCGGGATTAAAAACAGCAGCCGTCGATGGCCGATCTCCCAGCTCCCCGCTGACAAAGGCGTGGAACTGATCATCGACCGGATGACCGTTTTCGACGAGGTCCAGCGCGGGCTGGATGACCTGTTCAAAGGTCATGGTGCCAAACCGCGCCAACGCCGTCAACCACGCATCGGGCGATGCCGGTGTAAGGGTTCGCAAGATTCCGGGGGGCAGGTCGCTCCCGTGATATTTTCGGAAGTAGTCGATGCTTGCCGCCTGGGGCCAGCGTCCGAGTCCGCTGATGGTTTCAACGGGTGCGCCCGAACCCGGGCAATAGATAATTGGTGCAACACCGCCAAAATGGGTGGATCCCGGTTGAAGCACGTTGATACAGATACCGACGGCGACACCGGCGTCGGCAGCGTTGCCGCCGTTTTCGAGGATACGGACCCCGCCCATGGTTGCGAGATAGTGCAACGACGAGACAACGTACCGTTTCCCGCGGACCGACGGGCGATGACTTTCTGGCATACCAGTTTTTCCTTTCGAAGGGCATTGACTTTCAAGAATTGCGATCGAACTCGACCGGGTACCTGCCCACGATACCATCGGTAATCCCACGGGCGAACGAAGTCTGGACGGAGCTGCCCGCCACGCCGGCGTTCCCGATCTGCTCAGAACACACCCGGGATGAGGGCATGGCGGTTGGGCGGGTAGTCCGGGAAGCGTTCCAGGTACCAGCGGTGATTGCTGCGTGCCCGGGGGGCCAGATTGGCGACCGTATAGACGCAAAACGCGAGCCCGGCGAGCGACCACGTGGCGAACGCCCAGCCCGTCCATTCCAGAATCTCGCCGAGGTAGTTCGGGCAGGAGACGTATCGGAAGGCTCCGCGTTCCGGGACGACATAACCTGTCTTCCCGTGTTTTCGCAGGCTGAGCAGGATATTGTCGCTGTGTAAGTTCAGAACGATGCCGCCGATAAAAACCGCCACGCCTATAAGGAAACACGGGTTGATTAACCACGAAACACCGTACTCGACGAAGTGGGAGACAAACCGGGCGTTGACGTAAGCGTTCAGCACATTGATGAAGAACCCCGATCCAACGACAACAAGCGGCATTCTTCGCCCGGTCCGGGTCCGGAACGGGTAGATGAGCGTCCGGTTCAGGTAATGGCTCTGCCACATCGCCAGGAAAACCAGCGACAGGAGGCTGCACCTCGAGCTCCCTTGCAGATAGACGAACAGGAAGAAGAAGACCGCCGGACATTCCATGCCGATCCAGCCCGCCGTGCTGGAGACGGTCGGCCCCCAACCGTATCCCGGATAGTGGCGGCCGTAAGGCGCTGGCGTCCTGAGCAAATACAGGAAGGTCCCGCCGGCCAAGCCGAATATGATCCACACCAGCAGGCGGTAGATGTCCGGCTCCGTCATATCAGCCGTCCTGCATCAGGATGAGATTGGTACGGAACTTGTATTTGTCAATGCGCGTCCTCCACGGTATTCGGGAGTGTTCGGACCCACCTTTCAGACTGGTCCCACAGGCGTTCAGCGGCGACTTCGTCCTGGCTGTCCACGGTGGGTTCCACGATGCCACACCGCTCGTAATATTTCCCGCCCTGCAATGCCCTCGTGCTCGCACACATCACGGTGGTTTGCGCGCCGGCATTCGGGGTCAGCAGGACCAGTGAGGTCAGCGCGGAACTGATTCGATGCGCAGCCTTGCCCATCCGGCCCCGAAACGCCTGCGGCAGGGTCAGGTTGGTCATTACGACTCCCGGATGTACAGCCACCGCGTGCAGGTTGCATGATTCACCAAAACGTCTTTCGATTTCACAGGCCATGTGAATCATCGCCAGTTTTGACAGGCCGTACGCGTCCCAGGAGTGGTAGAGCGCCATATCGGTGAAAAGGTTTTCGTTCCCGACCCGGTCGTGGAGGCCGGAGGACAGGTTGACCACCCGTGCATCGCCGCTTTCGAGTCCACTTCGTTGCAGGAGTGGAAGCAGCGCCCAGGTCAGGTGAAAGGCGCCGAGATAATTGGTCCGCCAGTGTATTTCGCGGCCATCTTCGGCTAACGGGGGCTCCTTACGCGGCGTGAAGGTCTTCCTGTGAATGCCCGCGTTGTTTACCAGCACATGGAGTTTATCCTGGTGCTTTTCGCGATACCTTGTGGCGAAGCCATTGACGCTGTCCGGATCGCAGAGATCCAACCTGTGCGCCGTGATGTTGTTCTCGCTGGCGCCGATCTTTCGAAGTTCATCTTTCAGCGACGATTCCATTAGAGGCACATTGCGCACGCAGGTCGCCACGACCGTCGCACCCCAGCTTGCCAGGATCCTCGCGGTTTCGAACCCGAGGGAATTCGGCGACGCCCCGGTTACGATCACGTGGCGGTCCGTCATATCGACCGGCGTCGCCGACGGTTGACGGGTGCACAGCTGAATCAGATGCCTGGTGAATTTGGACAGGATTCGTGGCATGTTTCTGTGTATGCTGACGTAGCTCCCGCGATTTCGTCCCAGGGCTTCACTGGCTTCCTGCAGTCTGATTTCGTTTTCGAGGTCAACCGCGGCAGGCCCGACGCTCAGAAGTTCGCGCGGTAGTTGATTGCCTGCAAGTTTACGTGACGTCTTACGTCCCCTGGTAGCTGGAAAAGCCCGGGTTTCTGGCGGAATTCAAAGAGCCGGTAGAGATGGAATGCGTTCGCGTTCGCCTTGGAGAATCGGACCTCGCCGGCGCTGATGTAGAATGGCGTTAGCTTGCCGTAACGTGTCGTTTTGACCTCGATGAATCGATCACGTCCGCTGACTTCGTACGACCGGATATCAAAGCCGGCACGGTCGCCCACGGTTTTGGAGACCTGCTCGACGTTTCTGGCCAGGCGGTCCTTGCCTTCACGCAGCAGGCGGGTGCGCTCAAACTTCATGACCAGTGCTTCTCCGGCATCTCCGAGAGATCGATTCAGCGCTTCCATCTGGAGATAGTTGATCGGTGGGCCAGGTTGGCTGGAAACTACGTAATCAATCGATCCCTCACCTACCGAACCAGAAGCAGGCACAGGCGGATCGACACCGATACCGAGCACATCGACCACTGTGAAACGGTCCTGGAGTGCCGTGACATCGGCTACGACCAGGTCCTCAAGCGACGAAAGGTGCTCGCGCACCACGTCCCTCAGCATGTGCTGGATGTTACGGAGCGGTTTGTAACCGTTGATGTACGGGAACCCCAACTCGATCAGGACTGCGCTGATGTTCTGATGTTTGCGCTCTACCGCGCCATGTGACCGGTCATCCAGCCGCGCACGGAGCGCCCTATTGCGGGCGGCTTTGTTATAGGGTCCACCGGAAAGTTCCGAAGCCAGCATATCGAAATAGTCTCGAACAGTGGCTTCGACCTCCTGTCGGCTCCAACTGCTAAGGCTCGGCACATTCCCCTTCATGACGATTCCAGAATCCCGCGCAAGTCATCTGTGATATGATTTGTTATTTGAGTTACTCTGACGGGACCTCTACAACATAAATATCAAAAGTCCTCTCGGGGCTGGAGAGAAAGGCGATTTTCCTGCCGTCAGGCGACCAGGCCGGAGTGTACTCGGCAGTTTCTCTATTCGTTAATCGTTTGACATTCGTACCGTCAGCGTTCATTACTAAGAGTGGGCCGTCTCCCTCAGCTGAGTAAACGACTCTGGCGCCGTCCGGCGACCATGCGGCATCTACCCACAAATCATCCCAGATATCCTGAGAGGTCAGGCGAGTGACCTCGCTACCGTCAGCATTCATCACATACATATCGCCATAGTTTGTGCGGGCATTGTCGCGCCTTGACCAGAAGGTAATTCTTGTTCCGTCAGGCGACCACGTAGGCAGAATGCTACCTTCGGTATCTGCGGTGAGTTGCGTAACCGTTGCCGACTCAACATCCACCACAGAAATCACGGCGAACCTATTTTCATTGGAATCAACACCTATAGACATAAAGGCGATCTTTTTACTGTCGGGTGACCAGACCGGAAGCCAATCCTGGACAGTACTGTTCGTTAGCCGTGTGAGATCTGCGCCTTCCGGACCCGCCACGTAAATTTCAAAGTTCCCGTCCTGGTTGGAAGAAAAGGCGATCCTGGCGCCGTCAGGTGACCAGGAAGGGTATATATCTTCTGCGTCATTATTTGTAAGGCGAGTGAGACCTTCACCATTTGCACCTACCTTATAGATCTCTGCATTCCCGTCCCGAGCAGAGGAAAAAGCGATGTGCTCACCGTCCGGCGACCAGGCTAGCGTCGTGTATAATTCGGTATCCACTGCAATTGAAGTGGCTAATCTTATTGAATCACCACCATCCGCATTCATCACCCACAACTCCGGATCTTCAATACCGGAGAGATAAGCAATCTTTCGGCCGTCCGGCGGTGACCACGTGGGATGTAATTCGATGGTCTCGCTATTCGTCAAACGGGTGAGTTCGACAACACACGGTTTACCGAACAACCTCGCGAAGGCCAGAAAGTCGGCCAGATTAATTGCGCCATTGGTATCCAGATCCATTGCAGCGTTATAACCCGCTTCACCCTGCTGACCCCCAAATACAACGGCGAAGGCAAGAAAATCAGCGAAGTCAACCCGCCTGTCGTTGTCGAAGTCACCTGGACAACCGGAAGCCGGGGCTGTGATAACCAGGACCGCGAAGAGGACAACTGATCTGAAAAACATAAATGGCTCCCTAGTAGAAAACCAGATACCTATTAATATAGTCTGAATTACAAGTAAAAAAAGGTAGTTTCCTTACACAAGTCATTGTATTATATTATGGTTAGCCCAATAACCAAACAACAATGAACTTGGAAGAAACTACCGTGGAAGGGCAAGATAGACATCAAAGGCTGTCTTGCGCAAGTGTTTCGGGCGAGCCGGTAAAAGCCGCCTTCGCCAGCAGTCCTGCCTGCGCCGCTACCGTCGCGGCAGGCAGGCATCTTGACGAGCGACAGCGGGGCGATGCTGCTTCGCAAGGTGGCGTCCAGGATCGGCATTTTGTATCGGATCGTTGAGGCGATAACTGTTAGAATCGGCTTTAAATTAAACAGTAGCAACGGTATAAAGGTGGACACTTTCGTGAAGAATGGGTTGTAGGAAGAAGAGAAGCTCTGCCTGTGCGTGCTGCCTCACGCACGCAGCCGGGGCCGAATCCAGGCAATTAATCCGTGGACAGAACACGAGGGAACCGGAGACAGGATGCGAAAGGTTGAAAAGCACCAACACGGAACGCCGTGTTGGGTTGATCTGGCGACAACTGATTTGGCTGGAGCGAAAGCGTTCTACGCCGGGTTATTCGGTTGGGAGTATGTGGACGAGGAGATGGGGGAGATGGACATCGGGGTCTATTCGATGGCGATGCTGGACGGGTCTGCGACGGCGGATCGTGAACTCACGCCCTCCCACCCGTCAAAATTGACACCACCTGAGGGACTGCCTCTTCCACGCTTTCATCCACTTTAGCGCCTTCCATGGGTGCAGCGTGCGCACGCAGTTCGATATTCCGGTAGCCCGCGACGCCGTCAAGAGTACTGGACCAGGCGCCGGCTCCGCGAGGCCTGATTCCGGCTTCCAGTTCCTTTCGAGGATACTCCCATATCAGGTCCTTGCCGCGGTAGCGAACCCGGTCCCCCGCCTTCACGTCGCTCATCCTCATCCTGCGGTGTACACCGAAGTGAATCAGCCTGTGATGGACGTCGTCTGACTGCGGTCCGGAGGCCTCCCATCCCTCAACCAGATAGTTTCCCGTTGCATGCGACAGGCTGAATCCATCACCATCGCGTTCGATCATTGGTACTCTTCCTGCGGCCGTGATGTAGGCGGTTGGTATGCCTCTCATCTCGAACTCCAGCATATCGTGCAAACTGCACGAACTGGCGCCGCATCAATCCACAACGCCCATAACAAGCCCGTCGCACCGTGGAACGATTGCCTCCAGAAGCTTCTTCGTGCAGACGCGGTAGGGGGATGACTTTTTCCAGGGTCCCACCACATTCGCGTTGTACTCTGCCGCGAGCCGCTCCCCAACAGCATTGAGAACGGCTCCCGCGGTACGCTTTCCCGGGTCCAGAAGTCCGATCCTGGCGTCATTCAGGCGGGTCAGGCGGGATGCGGGTTCAATTCTTGACACAGGTCTTCTCCTTTCTGATCTTACCTCTCGGTTAACGTCCGAAATGTCAGCGTATAGGGCAAGTCCCGGGCCTGGGCGCGTTCGAGCGCTTCTACCCTAGATTCCCGGCCTAATATAGCCGAAGAAAGGTCCGATGTCTGCTAAAAGTGTCCTGTCACAAAGATATCTCACCATTCTCCCGCCGACTCATCTTGTCTCGCGGCGTTGTTAAAAGACGGTGAGACGGAAGACGTAAGCCGTGTTAGTTACTTTCCCGTACCACTCGTCCGCTAATGGACACTCGTTGTGCGAAACGAGAAGTGGATTGGGCAGCGGAGCGCAAGACCTACCCCCTTTCCCCCTTCCTGAAGGAAGGGGGGAACTGTCATTGGTTGACGACATAACGACAGTTAAAGAATCCACGCGACATATTGTTACGGGTCAACGCTCGTCTCCCCCTTTCCTTTAGGAGAGGGGGCCGGGGGGAGAGGTCACGGCGCTGATGTCAACTGATTGGGTTTTTGCTTCAAGCTGACGGCTGAGAGCTGAGAGCTGTTATTGCTGCTTCTGATCGGCCGGATTTTGGCAAACTATCTTCCGGACAGAACACAAGTTGGCGTAATCACCCCTGGTCGCGTTTGCGCGACCGAAGTAGCCGAGCGAATTTGAGGAGGTCTTAATGTTAACTGACGAACAGGTCCGGCAGTTTCGAGAAGATGGGTATCTCGTTTTTGAAGCCCTGATACAAGGCGAACGATTGGCCTGTTACAAGCGCGTGTTTGATGAACTGGTTGCAGAGGGGCGTAAAATGACCGGGGAGACGCCGCACTGGGCGCTCGAGTTGGACGAACGCGGTAAACCCCGGGCAGGTTTGTTGCACAAAGTTCAGGGGGTTTGCGTGGTCGATGCCCGCGTGTTGAAACTGGCGCGTGAACCGGCGATTTTAGACCGCGTCGCAGGTTTGATTGGTGAAAATATCGATGTGTTTGGCACCAAGTTTTTTCCGAAGTTGCCCAACGGCGGCACGTCAACGAGCTGGCATCAGGACAATTTTTATTTTGGCACCGATACGGATCGCATTGTCAGTTGCGGAATTTATCTGGAAGATTCAGACGTGGAGAATGGGTGTCTGCGGGTGGTACCCGGCAGCCACCGGACAGGCGAGATTGTCACGCACCGCAAAAATCCAGGCAGGCATGGCAGTTGGACGGAGGTCGATGATTCGCGGTCCGTGGATCTGGTCATTCCCGCCGGCACGGTTGTTCTGTTTTCCGCCAATCTCTTGCACGGCGCCTATGATAACCACAGCAATCGCACGCGCTACAGTACGGCCTGGCATTATCTGCCGGAGGAACTCAATCCGGAAAGGTTTCCAAAGGGAAGTTACGAAGATCGACACGTGGCGCGTAAGCATTGAGAAGCGGGGTCCGGGGGCTGGTCGGTGTGTTGATGAACTGCCCTGAAAGGTTGCCAGTTGTACCGCGTTCCGCTGATTCGTGTAGGGCTGCCGGCGGTGCCCCTTCAGACGGCCCCGCCTCAGCCGCAATTCGAGTTCGCCGCTTAACCTCCTCCGCGATTCGCACCCTGCCCCGCGAGCCGTAGGGAGGAGTAGACCCTACGCTGCCCGGTTGATCCCTGAAACGCGCCGATATTTTCCGCAACGGTACTGAGAGAAATCCCGAAAGATCAGGTGCGAGGAAAAGCGTCTATTTCATAATATAGCTTGTTTCCCAGGAAGCGAAACATTATATTTAGTGAAACGACTTTAATAGCGTAGGAGATCCATGCCTCTCCCAGACAAACAGCCGCCGACCGCAACACAGGTCGCGCGCCACGTCGAAAGCGCTCTGGCTGAACGAATTCCGTCCGGCTGGTCACTTTCCGCTCGGACCAGGGCGCCTGCTGGTCGCTACCAGGTGGATCTGCTGGCAGAGATCGCGTCACCCGCCGGAGCTACCGCGGTCCTTGCCATTGAGGTCAAGCGCACTCTGGAACCACGCGGCGTCCTCCATGCGATCGAGCAACTCACCGCGATCACGGCCGGCGCGATGCCTCGGGCGGTACCTGTGGTAGCGTCATCCTACCTCTCCCCCCGCGCCCGTACTCTCCTTCGTGAACGAGATGTCGGCTATATCGACACTACGGGCAATGTTCGCATCGAAGCTTCCAGGCCGGGGCTGTTCATTTCTGCCGACGGGGTTGATCGTGATCCCTGGCCAAGGGATCACAAGCTACAGTCGCTGCGGGGCCGGGGTGCTGCACGTGCAGTGAGGGCCATCATCGACACAATTCCCCCGTACGGTGTCCGAGAGCTGGCCCAGTCCACCAGCGCGTCGGCGCCGACCCTGTCGCGCGTGTTGGACTTGCTCGAACGGGAAGCCATCGTGACCCGCGTACGAGGAGGAGTATCCGCCGTCGATTGGAAAGGCGCGATCAGGCGGTGGACTGAGGATTACGACCAGACGGACTCGAACACGTCTACGATGGCTCTTGAGCCACGGGGGATGTCGGCTCTCGAGAAGAAACTCCGCGCGACGAAGCTCGCGTACGTCGCCACCGGCGCGTTCGCCGCCCAGCGATTCGATCCGATTGCCCCGGCAGCACTGGCGGCCATCTACGTCACTGACTCGATCGAGTTCATCCAGCAACTGGATCTTCGGGAGACGGAAGCCGGCGCCAACGTGGTGATTCTAGAGCCTCTCGACCCCGTCGTCTTTGATCGGGCGGTCGACCGTGACGGCCTTCGTTGCGTCGCTCCCAGCCAGCTCGCCGCGGACCTCCTGACCGGTCCGGGTCGCGAACCATCGCAGGGTGAACACGTACTGACGTGGATGGAGAAGAACGAACATGTCTGGCGCTTCTGACCCTCTGTACGTACGCGCGCACTGCGCTTCTCGACGCCGCCGAGGCGCTGGCCGAACAGCTCGATGCCGTCGTGCTCGTCGGCGCTCAGGCCGTCTATATCCACACAGGGGATGCGGATTTCGTCGCCACAGCTCCGTACACGACCGACGCCGACTTCTGCATAGCGCCAGAACATCTGAACGACACGCCTCTTCTGGATGAACTGCTGACCGCGCGCGGGTTCTCGCCCGGTGAGCATCCCGGCGCCTGGCTCAGCCCAGACCGCATTTCCGTTGACCTCATGGTCCCCGTAGTGCTGGCCGGAGCCGGTTCAAGGGGAGCCCGCCTGGGACCCCACGGCAAGAGAGTTGCAAGGCGTGCCAAAGGCCTGGAGGCAGCGCTTGTCGATCGGAAGCCAACAGTGATCACATCACTCACGCCAGGCGTCGAACGATCAGTCACAATGCTTGTCGCCGGGCCGGCGGCGCTTCTCGTCTCCAAGATACATAAGATCGCGGAGCGCACGGGCGCCGGTGATCGCATCACGGACAAGGACGCGCTTGATATCCTGCGTCTGCTGCAGGCCATAGATACTGAAGCACTCGCGCAAGGCTTGGTTTTACTTGCGGCCCACAAGTTCTCCACGGAGGTAACAGCCGAAGCGATGTCCCAGCTCACGTCGTTGTTCGGTAGCCCACACGATGTGGGAATACGCATGGCGATCCGCGCCGCCCGCCCCAGCGTCGAGCAGGATGTGATTGCCGCTTCGTTCGCTGTACTCGTTTCAGATTTACTCGCCGCAACCGATAGACTGCTCGTTAACAGGCACTGAGGAAATCCACGAATGCTCAATAGAGGCTCTCAATGGAACCTGCGGGATCCGCATATCCATACTCTTATTAAGCAACCGGTTCGACGGAGCCCAACCGCGATGCGTGGAAGGGCCCTGGTGAAAGTACAGTCGTCGTACTGGTTCAGTACGAATTGTCACAGCATCGCATGGATAAAAATGTGAACACCTCAGGTGTTTTGCTTCCTTAAAACGCATGTGAATTTCTCTTTGTTCAAAACTGAATTGACAACCTGAAACGGAGATGCTTTCAGTTCTGCTATGAGATCTTCAGCGAAGAAAAAATGCAGGTAATTTGGTGATCCAAATGCAAATCCGTCCCCTTCTTCCAGGGTGTTATAGTTGAGAGCAAATCGATGATGGTTGTCATCGTATACCTCCTCGTAATTCTTCAGTACAGAATCCAGCACTGTCTGAGACATTAAAACTTCGCCATTTGGATATAACACACGCGAGATCTCTTCCAAGAAAGCGATTCTTGATGCGCGGTGGGGGACATAACAGTATACGTTTCCCATAAATGCAGCTGCAAATGATGTATTGGAAAAAGGTAGCGTCGGCATTTCATATTGTAGGAATGTCACGTCGATGGGTTCCTTTGCAGCATTTCGCCGTGCCTGTTCAATCTGCTTTTTTGCGACATCAATACCGGTGACGCTATATCCAAGCCGCGCAAGTGCGAAGCATAGTCGTCCTGTCGCACATCCGATGTCTAACAGGCGGCTGTCTACAGGGTACTTTCCAATAAACGCTTGTTCTTCCTCCCTGATACCGATTTTTAGTTCTTCTTTTCGGATTTCAAGTTCTGCAGGATCGTTGTACTTTTCCTTTACAGAGTCCAGTAATCTTTGGGATTCTTGTGAAATTTTAGCTTTCATGTGGAAGTTTAGCTCCCGTTGCTTGAGTCGCCTGGCCCCCGACTGATTACCTCAGTCCATTGATTTCGTATCTTGAAACAAAGTTCCATATCAGCGCGCTTGTATTGGAGCCGTCGTAGTTGATATCAAACCAGACGTGTCCTCCGTCGATAACCTTATAGTGGTCAACAGAAGTATTGTCGTCTCCATCTGTATAGGAATAGCGTTCGATTGTTATTGCACCATCAGTCGCGCGATTTACCGTGGGAGTCGCACCGGTATTATTGAAACCTGTCCAATATGCAAGCACGTCGTCAATTGATTTTAATCCTTCAGTCCCGCCACCATAGGGGACATAGGCGTCCGATGTACCATGGATGTTTATCATGGCCGTGGGGTGTGACGGACTGCAGTTGTAATATGTTTCCTCCATCATTGTTCCTGCAACGGATCCTATAGCCGCTATTTTATCACTATGATAGCAGGCAAGTGAATATGAAAAAAAGGCGCCATTTGAGTAACCACAGGAATATACGCTTGCCGGGTCAATTTTGTAATTGGACGAGATTTCGTTGATCAGCGCTTCCACAAAGCCGAAGTCATCCGCATCACTTTTGTTGTCATCTGACTTTAAGCCGGCATTCCAGTGCGGGTCTCCATTCAGCAAGGTACCTTGAGGATAAACCAGAATAAAATTCCCTGTATCCGTCAATGACCGCATATCTGCGAAATTCAAATATTTGTCTGCGGTCTGACCAAATCCGTGAAAGTTGAGCATCAGTGGGACGCTAGCATCTCCATCATAAGAATCCGGCACATACACGATATATTCTCTTGTTATTCCGTTATGGGACAGTGTTTGTGCAAATAATCCTGCTGTAGCAGGTGCATCGAGTGGCACGTCGTCATTTCCTGAGCAGGAAAACAGGCTTGACAATGCCACAGTGACAACAAAAAAAAGCCTCAACATCAAGGCGGTCCCAAAGTTCTGTTTTGTAAGTATCACACGATTCTTCCGGTGATTTGAAATCCTCCCCCAACCCCTTAACGTCCCCTATTCCAATGCCCTTTTCGAAAGGCGGGGAGACGGAAGAGGGTAGACGCAAGAGCACCACGCTTCACATCACAGGGCACACGCTACCCTAAGCAATTCTCTTCCCTTTAGATATTGCGAGAGTCCTGTCGCGGACGCCTCGTATGACAGAGTTACCAACACCTCTAACGTGACTTAGTCTGCCAACACCGATTTTGTTTTTGACAGATCCACCGGTTTTTAAAATTAACACTCTTGATAGCGCGCGAGGTATGATCAAGGTGGCATGTGGTGCTTCTTTTTAGGTATCGTGATGGGTGCGTGTAGTCAGTCCGGCGGTAGTTATCGCGCTCCCAAACCCTTTCCACAGACACCAAAGAACCACTTGGAAAGGAGACCCAAAACACTAATTACATACCCCGTCCGAAACCCCACAATCGCCACTTCCAAGTGGCCTGATTAGACCTTACAGTCAGACTTTCAGGCAAGATGCTTTCATGTTTCTTCATGCTGCCAGCTAACGAAAGGCGTTGAAATGTCCTCTCCGCATCAGCCGTCGCAGGCCCTTCGGTGCTTCGACAACGCTTCGACAAGCTCAGGGCAAGCCTCAGGGACATCAAGATCACGGACCGGCTCGGCTTCTGCCTGCCTGTCTGCGGACGCAGGCAGGCGACTCCCCCTCAACGGGGAGTGATTAGACCACTTAACGGGCTCGCGCGTTCAATGTGCCGCCTATTTGGTTGCTGCTGAGTACAGCGAAGCCGCGTTAGGGCGATCAGTGACAAGGTTATGTCACCAATATGCGGACAAAAAAGAACGCCCTGGACCGGAGTATAACCCAGGGGCGGACAATGCGTGAATATGTCTCTAAATCAATCCCTCCAGCGAGTTGTCTTCAAGAACCATTCCCACTCCTTTTTTGCTTCTTGATACTCGGATCTCATAGTGTCGATGGAGTCTACCGGAGCGCCTTTTATCTCCATATTTTCTAGTTTCAATCTTAAAAGTTCTGTCTGATTCATAAGACTAAAGCCCTTAATATGGATGAGGTTATTGGGGACGTCAAGATTTCTGTATTCCCAACTGAGCAGTTTATAACGAGCTATAGAAAGAGAATCAGCCGGCACTTTGAAAGTAAGTACAAGGTCTTTCGGATAGCGAAAACCCGTATATAACTTTATGGGTCCTGAATATCGTCGAAAAAGGGCCAAAATGTCGCCAAACTCTGATACCCATTTTTCACATCGTTCGACACTAAGTAGAAAATCACGCCGAGAAAATTGTTCAGGTTTCACATAGGATTCATCCATATTTTCTACAGCCGTACTGGGAGACCAGGAAAGGAGGAATACCAAGAGGAAGATGAATTTTTTCATAACTCCTACTCCCTCGCTATTCGGGCTTGCTTTATTAAGGCGCCTTCAACGGCAGAGAGGTCAAATTTGAAGGTCCATTTATCCAGGTGTTTTACTACTTCTGAAGGGTGCTGGCCCGGTTTTCGTTTAGGGAGTTCCCGTAGAAATACATAGAGTGTACGAAATTCACCAGTCTTTAATTGCCGGAGCATAGGTTTCGAATCATGGGCCGAGAACAAGAGAAGATTACGATTTTTGTAATATTCCGTAAAGGTACAAGGGAATATCCCCATTAATTCCGAACCATGCTTAGTATTTAACCGAAATACGACATCTTGAGTGAATTCATTTTTCTGTTTGGGATTAACAAAACGGTCATATGGGTAATCAATAACAATGAAGGTAGGTGCGATAAGAAGTGTGCAATGAAGCGGATCTGCTTGATCCTTAGCGTCAAATCGATACCGAGAACCAATCTCACCCCGTTTTTCCAACAAAGTTACTTCTTCGAAAGGCGCACGTGTCCGAGTCATCGTCCAACCCGAATCAAGTGTATCAGGAAGACTCGCCAATGCGTGATGATCAGCAAAAATCACTAGAAACAGCAATAGGATCAGGCGATACATTTAGTCCACACCTATTCGGTGATTGTGTCTTTCAAAACGGACAATAGCCCTGCTCAATAAAATGGTAGGAACGGACGGCCGCTTCTCGAACAGCTAATTCTGGATCATTCATAATCAGTTCTTTTAAAAGAGTCATTATTTCTTCACCACCGTAATATATAAACAAACTGACTATTTGCGCGCGGGTAGCATTATTTGAAGAACGAGCCGCCTGGAGCAATGCCTCTCTTATCTGATTTCTTCGTTGCTCGCTAGGGGACCCGAGCAACCCATGGTGTACTATCCCTGTGCGAAGCATTTTAACTAGGGTTTGTTGGCGATCAGGAAACTGATGTTGCAGGAGGATCTTTGTGATACTCTCAGTCACCTGCTCAGAAGAATGGTCTAACCACACACCAAATTCCTCTAGAAAAGTAACAAAACGTTCGTCTGCCTGATCAACAATCATAGCGTAAAGCGCCCTACTTCGTACCGAATCAATCGCTGAGGATTTGAAAACAGAATAGCGAAGGTCGTGGGATCTAGCTGAATCGATATAGTGATTTGTTATTTTCAATAATAATTGTCGATATGGCTCCGGCCACTGTTCTTGCGGCAAGGTGTTCAAGTTATCGATCAAGGTAAAGGCGATCCAAAAGTCCATCGGTACGCTCACGCGTTCCCAATCTTCCAGTTGTTGTAAGCGTGGGTATTTAATCTCTGCAAACCATTCTGACGCTTCTGGTATCACTTTTATAACATTCCAAGCCTTATTGCGTTCACGTAATCTTGGTGCATGTCTACTGACCGAATCTAATATCGCGAACATATGCCGGTCAGCCGAGTCTGAAAAATTACTTAGAGCTTCCAAGGCTGTTTCTTTAGCCCTTCCATTGCGAACTACGTGTAGCAATCCCTTCTTGATCTGTTCCCACTCTTTCCCTTCCTTTAATAGGAATGGTCCTTCTTTGAACATCTTTTTAAAGGTATTTATGGCATAGTATTGATAGTGCCAATTATTGTCGTGATACAAGGCTCTTGCAGTAGCCTCAACAGCACCTGCACCAATAGCGACTAAACCATCAATGCTTTTATTTGAACCATGGTGCAACCAACTTGCCAGAAAAGGCGCAAAACGAGCATCTTCTTGTCTCCCAGCTAACGCTACAAACTCATATTCAAGCTCCATGTTTGTATCGTAGTCAGGTCTTCCTCGTTCTCCCCAATCTACTTCGCTAGGATTCCTCTGCAAGGCGGTACGTATTTCATTATATTTTTCTAAAGTCTCCAGCAAAAAAACCCTGGCATGCTCCGGTAGGGGTGGCAAATATATACTCATTTGATATAGTACGTCGTACACCGTGCTCGCGTTTCCATCTCCCAATGCTGTTCTCCACTCATGTACCTGTTCTTTGGATATAAGTTCATCCGCTTGTATCGTCAGCGGCGTGAGGCCCACAATAACAATAGCAAATACGGCAATTCGCATCACACTATTCCCTGCGTTTAAAAGAGACCGGCAGGATAACGCCGAAAACGGGAGGCTTCGACTATTGGTTCTCCGGACACGGCTACTTACTGTCATAAATTCCAGGCTTACCAGTCTCACAGTAATCCTACGGAAGCCATTTTGCTCTGCTCTCCCTTTCCTTTAGGAGAGGGCTTCGAGGGGAGGAGGTTTAGCTGACGGCTGTTGGCTGAGTGCTGCCGTTGGGGTGCTTTTCGTCGGCTCGGTCAACGATTCACAGGCTCCCTGCAAGGACTTCGCGGGGCCCCTCTCAATAAATGCCGGGAATAATCCGGTACTTCACCCGCGCCTGATATTCCGCCCACTTTTCGGGGCCGTATTTCTCGGCACAGCGCCTGTCGTCCTGAACCTGACGTATGGTGAACAACGTGACGATGAAGACAAAGTAGGTCCAGGCCCAGAGATTGGTGAAGTGGCCGAACACCAGGGCGATTGACAGGGAAAGAAACCCCTCGCCCAGGTAGTTGAAGTGGCGGGCGACACCCCATAGAACGCTGCACAGGATCTTGCGGTCACCGGCCTCAATAGATTCAGGCTCGATGAGACCCAGAAACTTGCGCTCCGGCCATCGCTTGAACGTGTATTTCTGCATATTGGCGCCGCGCGAGATCCCCCACCCGACCAGAAACAGCGCAGGCGTTCCGATGAGCCAAAACTTCGACCACGCCGGCGAGAATCCGGGGTCCGGGTAAGCGGCCATGGCCCACAGCGCCAGGAGCGCATTCTTTATCCTGCCTTGCGGCTGGCTGAACACCGCTACGACTGTAAAGATAGTGGTGAAAACCGTTCCGCCGGCCACGGCATAGATCGATGACCGGTAGAACCAGTCGCGCGTCAGCCCGGTGAGCTCGAACGCCCACACGATCAGCGCGATTGTAAATACCAGAATACCGTTCAGCCGTTAGTCTCTAATTAAGCGGGTTTTTTGAGATTTTTATGTACAAAAGTACCGGAAAGACTTATCTTAGTTGGAGTTAGAAGTATCAGACAGTCTGTTGATACACCAACGAAGGGGGTCTTTCCGGTGAAGAGAATATCGGTAAAAGAAAGCCGCAGGAACAGTGTTAATTGTGGGCGCAAGGTACGTACTCGGCAAAAGCTTGGCGGTCGTTTTTGTGCACAAGGCAAGCCGATGTTTGGCAGCACCTATGTGCATTACGAGGTCAGCGCGCAAGCAGCAGCGATGAGCTGCGGTGGCATTGCGGCCGTGCATCGTCTGGTGACCAAATTGGGATTGGTCGAAGAGATAGACGAGAAGTTGAAGTTGTTGAAGGTTCATCTGCCGTATCATGAGTCGGATCACGTGTTGAACCTTGCCTACAACGTGATGTGCGGTGGCACGCGTCTGGAAGACATCGAGCGTTTGCGGCACGACGAGGCCTACATGAATGCGTTGAACGCGAAGCTGATCCCGGACCCGACGACTGCGGGCGACTTTACGCGTCGCTTCACGGAAGCTGACGTGATCGGGCTGATGGACTGCATTAACGCGGTACGGTCTAAGTTGTGGCGCACGCGGGCCGCCAGTTTGCTTTCTTCGGTAGCGTACATCGACGTGGATGGCACAAGCGCCCCAACGTATGGGGAGAAGAAGGGCGGCATGGACATCTCCTACAAGGGCGTGTGGGGGTATGCGCCCCTGATCGTATCGTTGGCCAATACCAAAGAGGTGCTGTATATCGTCAACCGTCCGGGCAACGCGTCTTCTCACCAGGGGGCCGCCCCCTGGATCGATGCGTCCATCCGGGTGGTGAAGCCCCACGCCAAGCGCGTGTGCCTACGCGGCGACACGGACTTTTCGCTTACGGCTCACCTCGATCGCTGGGCAAAGGACGTCGATTTCATCTTCGGGATGGACTGCAATGACGCCTTACGAACACGGGCCAAGGCCCTTGACGAAGCCAACTGGCAGCGCCTGCACCGACCTCACGCGCCCCAGAAAAGGCAGCGGCGCGACAATGAGAAGCAGCGTATCGTCAAGGCGCGGGGCTACCTCAAGCTGGCGCTGAACTTCGAAGACGTGGCCGAGTTTGACTACCAGCCCGGCAAGTGCAAACGCCCCTACCGCGTTGTGGCGCTGCGAAAAAACATCAGTAAGGCCAAAGGTGAGCAGACCCTCTTCGACGAAATCCGCTATTTCTTCTACATCACCACGCGCGACGACCTGACGCCCGCCGAGGTCGTCTTTGCTGCCAACAAACGATGCGACCAGGAAAACGTCATCGAACAGCTCAAGAACGGCGTCAATGCCCTGCGCGTGCCCTTGTATGACTTGATCAGCAACTGGGCCTACATGGTCATCGCCGCGCTGGCCTGGAACATCAAGGCGTGGTTTGCCTTGATGATGCATCGAAAAAAACACCGCCGACACTATATCCGTATGGACTTCCGGACCTTCCTCTCACACATCATCCTTTTTCCCTGTCGTGTCGTGCGACACGCCCGAAGCACCACCGTGCGCATCATCGGCTATCAGCCGTCACTGAATAGACTCTTGAGCGCCTGGGCTACCATCGAACGCACCGGCTTCACATGACACCCGCACGAACCGTCATCACATACCACGGGATCCACGACGCCCACGGCGACGTAACGGACAAATACGCCTACACCACAACCAGACACCAACAACACACCCCTAACGCTGCGCTTTACCACACCAACTTACACTCCACAAACCTCAAAACGACCTCCCGCGCACCTCAATAGACAACACACATACGTCATTCAACCACAACGTCGCACAAATCTGCAATTCTGTTCACCAAACACCAATACTCGCTTATTTTAGGGTTAGTTGCGGGGCTCGCCGGTCTCCGGATTGATGACGTAGCCGGGAACCCGTTTTCCAGGCCGTATGAGCTGCGCCAGGAAAAACACGGCGAAGATCACGAGCGGGGTGAAATACCCCGCAATCGCTTCCGTCCCTGAAAGTTCGAAAAGGTGGCCAATACCGAGCCATTCAATCATCGTCGAATGCACCTTCCTCCAGTGACGGGGTCATTCTCGATGATAGTCTCCATCAGCTTGCCGGAGGGGAGTCGACGGTGGTAAGTTCGCGGGCCGCCGGCCAACGCAAAGAGCAGTTTGGCCGTGTTTAACCGGACTCGCGCAGCGCCCTTAGCACCGCCGCGCCGTGCTCGGCGGGCCGGGCCCGTTTCCAAACCCTGGTCAGTATTCCATCGGGGCCAATGATGAAAGTCGACCGCGTCATTCCCTGGAACCGACGACCATAGAGGACTTTCTCACCCCATGCGCCATAGCGCGTGGCGACGGTTGCTTCGTCATCTACCAGCAGGGGAAACGGCAGCCGTTGGCGTTCGCGGAAATCCCGGTGCGAATCGGCATCGTCTCTCGAAACACCGAGCACGATTGCACCCTCGGCCAGGATTTCGGCGTGATGATCCCGAAAAGAGCAGGCCTGAGTCGTACAACCCGGGGTCTCATCGCGCGGATAGAAGTAGAGGACGACCGTCCGGCCCCGGTATCCGGCCAGCGAATGGATGTTGCCGTCCTGGTCCGCGAGCGCGAATTCCGGGGCAACGTCGCCTGCCCCCAGCGTGATTGCCATCGTGGTCCCTTCTTATACTACCTTCAACGAATATGCGCTGCAGGCCGAAGTGCGGCTTCGGGACGAATTGCTCTACGTCAATGACGCGTTGTCGACTGATGCCCTGCATTCCGCGCCTATCTCGGCTCCTCGGATGCTCGGATGCCGCCGTGGCGAGCACCCGATGAGACTACGCCAGGTCGAAACGATCCAGATTCATCACCTTGTCCCACGCGTCCACGAAGTCACGCACGAACACTTGCTGCGCATCGTCACATCCGTAGACATCCGCGATGGCCCGAAGTTCGGAGTTTGAACCGAAGACGAGGTCCACCCTGGTGCCGGTCCACTTGAGCTCACCGGTCCGGCAATCGCGTCCCTCGAACACGTCCTGCGACGTGGAGGATGCGTTCCACTCGGTGTTCATGTCGAGCAGATTCACGAAGAAGTCATTGGTCAACGTCCCCGGCCGATCGGTGAACACGCCGTGCCCGGACTGCCCGGTGTTCGCATTCAAGACGCGCATGCCGCCAACGAGCACCGCCATTTCGGGAGCGGTAAGCGTCAGCATGCACGCTCGCTCCACCATGAGGTCTTCCGGTGTACCTTCCTGCCCTGCCTGGAGGTAGTTGCGGAACCCGTCTGCGGTGGGTTCGAGCACGGCAAACGACTCCACGTCGGTCCACTCCTGCGACGCGTCCGCGCGACCCGGTGTAAAGGGGACCTGCACGTCATGACCGGCGTTCCTGGCGGCCTGCTCGACGCCTGCGCACCCGGCCAGGACGATCAGGTCGGCGAGAGAGACCCTTTTTCCGCCGGTCTGCGAGCCGTTGAACTCCGTCCGGACCTGCTCCAGCGCCTGAAGCACCTCGTTGAGTTCGGCCGGGTTGTTTACTTCCCAGTCCTTTTGTGGGGCGAGGCGGATGCGCGCCCCGTTCGCTCCGCCGCGTTTGTCGGTACCGCGGAACGATGCCGCCGACGCCCAGGCGGTCGAGATGAGTTGGGAAACGGACAGTCCCGAGGCCAGGACCTTCGCTTTGAGGTCGGCGATATCCTGCTCCCCGACCAACTCGTCATCCACGTCGGGCACAGGGTCCTGCCACAACAGCGTCTCTGCGGGAACCAGTGGCCCGATATACCGGCTGCGGGGCCCCATGTCGCGGTGGATCAGCTTGAACCACGCCCTGGCGAAGGCGTCTTCGAGATCCGCCGGGTTTTCGAGGAAGCGCTTTGCTATCGGCGCATACTCCGGGTCCATCCTCAGTGAAAGGTCCGTGGTGAGCATCATGGGGGCGTGCTTCTTTGAGGGACAGTGTGCGTCCGGCACGGTGGCTGCTTCAGCGGCATTTCTGGGAGCATATTGACATTTCCCGGCTGGACTTTTCGTCAGCTCCCAATCGTGTGTGTGCAGGTTCTCCATGAACTCGTTGTCCCACTTCACCGGGTTACTGGTCCATGCGCCTTCCAGGCCGCTGGTGACCGTATCGCCGCCTTTGCCGCTGCCGTGGCTGTTCTTCCAGCCGAGGCCTTGGTCCTCAATGCCGGCCCCTTCCGGCTCGGGACCGACATTGTCCTCAGGGGCAGCACCGTGTGCTTTTCCGAATGTGTGTCCGCCGGCAATGAGCGCAACCGTTTCCTCATCATTCATCGCCATGCGTTTGAACGTCTGGCGAATATACTCCGCTGCGGCGACCGGGTCCGGGTTGCCGTTCGGCCCCTCCGGGTTCACGTAGATCAGGCCCATGTGGTCGGCGCCAAGGGGTCCCTGGAGGTCTCCGTTGCCGCTGTGGCGCTCGTCTGCAAGCCACGTCGTCTCAGGCCCCCAGTCAGTCTCATCAGCCTCCCAGACGTCCGGGCGTCCGAAGGCGAAACCAAAGGTCTTGAACCCCATGGACTCCAGAGCGCAGTCGCCGGCGAAGATGATCAGGTCGGCCCATGAAAGCTTCCGGCCGTACTTCTGCTTGATTGGCCAGAGCAAACGGCGCGACTTGTCCAGATTTCCGTTGTCGGGCCAGCTGTTGAGAGGCGCAAAGCGCTGGTGGCCGGAGCCCCCGCCACCCCGACCGTCACTGATGCGGTAGGTGCCCGCGGCGTGCCAGGTCATGCGGATGAACAGAGGCCCATAGTGGCCATAGTCGGCCGGCCACCAGTCTTGCGAGGTCGTCATTACCTCTTCGATGTCCACCTTCAGCGCGTCGACGTCGAGCGTCTTGACCGCCTCAGTATAGTCGAAATCCTTGCCCATCGGATCGGACAGGGGAGAATTCTGGCGGAGAATCTTCAGGTTCAACTGATCCGGCCACCATTCCTGGTTGGTAGTCATGTCTTACCTCCCGTTAGATGTTCTGGATATGGCGCAACCCTACGGAACCGTTGCAAGCCTGGTGTATTGTTGGCGTATAGGAAGAAAATACGACGTTCTCTCGTTCACAGGCAAGGGGAATCTGGCGGGAAATGGGACAGGTTCGGGCGTCCAGCCCCCGCAGGAGCGGTGCTACCGGGATGCGTGGCGGAGCATGCACCAGCCTGCTGCCGGATGCCGGGCGTCGGATACGTCGAATTGCCGCGATGTGGGTCTGGCTGCCGGCGCAGGTGGCCATTCACGCCACGCGAGGACACAATTCTCCCCGGTCGCACGTAAGGCGGCCAAGGGAAAGGCCGGGTTAGCCCGCGTGTTCGAATTCGGTCTGAGGTTGGAGCGTTAAGGTGTGATGGGTGGTGGACGCGAGGCAAGACCGGCCCCGGCGAGGCAGGTGCGAATGGCCAGGGGCCGGATGAGTGCGGTGACGGTCTTCATCGAAGGACCTGATTGAGGAAAGTGCAGGTGCCAATCAGCGGATCTGGATGCGTAGTAATTTGCTCCGGACTGCATCCAGGAATCTGTTTTTCTCTCGACGATTGAAATACTCAGCCGTCCGTTGTGCGCCGTATATATTGCCCAGGTGGAAAAGTCCTGCTATGGAAATTGCAAAGTAGGTCGTCAGGTGACTGTTTTTCTCACTCCGGTTAAATTTGTACATTGCGTAAGAAGAAAAGGCAAATGCCGTGACAAAACCCAATGCCTGTAGTCCATCGTAGTAGTGTTTAGAGTAAATCTGACCGCTTCCAGGCAGAAAGGCCGACATGGTGGCTGCCAAATGCGGATTTCTCCGGGGCAGATTACCTGCCTGCAAGGCATCCTGCGAAACATCACTGGCGATCTGTCCGACCAGAGTCTGTGGATGGGTCAGGGCAATTTCGCTGAAATCCTGGCTGGCTCTGCGCCAGTTGCCGGACTCCAGGATCAGCAGCCCCAGATAACAGGCGGCCAGGCCATTGCTGTCTATCGCTGCTGCCTGCCTCCAGTAACTCCGAGCCTTGGAATGCAATTTCATTTGATAGTAATTCAGTCCCAGAAATATCAGTGCCTTGTAATGGTAGTTTTCTTCTATATTGGGATGGTTCAGCAGACGAGAAAGGAATGTTATGGAAGCTTTGTAGCGGTGACTATTGTAGTAGGACAAGGCAATCTGCGCCAGGCAGTACTGTTCAAGGGATCGCTTACCCGTATAGTACAAGGCTTCTTTGTAAGCCGATATCGCCCTATAAAAGTCCTTGTCTTTGAACAGATGGTCGGCGTAATCCAGTTGCGTTTGAGCCGGGATGGTGCTGTGAATCGCGAATATCAGAATGACAACCGTGAGGACTCTGTTTCTATACAATTCGACCTCCGTTCAGACCGGCCTATTTGGTGGGGGAGAACTGGACGATGCAGAGCCTCGAGTATTGTCTTGAATTTTCCGGTGGGCCTACGATGCTGGTCGACAGCTGCTGGTAACCGGGAGTTTGAAGATGAGGTTTATCAGTTTCCGGATATAAGAAAAAACTGTCATCCAGCTTTAGCACACCATCTTTCGATTCTCTTAGACCGTAATGCCAAAAACTGCTCGAGTTCTCCCGATAGAAGTACCGGTCAATGAAAACCGAAACACCCAGTATCAACCCGTACTTATCTATTGCCTGTCGGGCATAGTTAGAGCAGGATATATGAAACGGACAGCGACTTATGGAATTCGGTCCTATTTTTTTTTGATAAAACTGAATCATCCTGTCAGTTATCAGCCTTCCCAGACCTGGACGAGAAAAAAAACGGGCAGCAGGCAGGGAGATATCTTCCGGTTCCCAGGCCGATATTTCTATATAGTCATCCTGGGCACTCACAGTACTGGAAACAAAAAAACATGCAATCAGAAAGGTGGCTGCTTTTCCCATTGACTTACTGCCTGATGAAAGGCACGGTCAAAGTTCTTACATGGCCATGATGGCGAGTGTGGAATACCAAATAAGTCTCGTTGATATTCTGATTTGAGAGCGCTGTGACCAGATTGATGGCAATCTGACCCGCACCAAGATCTCTCACGGGGCTAAAGAGGCGGTTTACGCCGAAGCCCTCACCGCCTATCCAACGTAAGTCGCAACCACTTAAGTCGCAATCATCCGAGTCGCAATCATCCGAGCCGCAATCATTCGAGTCACAATCATTTGGGTCGCAGAGGTCGAAAGACCAGTCAGAATCTCTCTTCTTTTCCTTCTCCTCCTTTTTCTCTTCCTCCTCCTTTTTAAATACAAAGGGATTCTGCTCTTTGTAACCTGGCAGGATAAATAACACGGAAAAGTCACCCCCGGGTGGAATCCTGACAGTGGCCGGGGTAACACCTCGAAACACTTCAACGCCTTCAGAGTTCCTCAAAACAACCTCGGCATTGTTTTGCGTAGAACGAGTCAAGGCATTTTGTTTAAATGTCGTGGCACAGCCGACAAACGCCAGCAAGAATATCACGATACAAAAGGCGGATACCCCTCGAGCTAATGAACCAATAGACATGTCGAGGCCTCCTATGGTTAAAGTTAGTCCATCATTCAGTTGGAAACTCAAACCCAAATTTAATGGCTGGACGATGCACAGGTTTTGCACCTGCTTCTATCGTTGTCGGGAGATTCAAGATCATGTCGACAATTCATGAGAATCAGACGTGATCATTAAAATAGATTAATCACACGGACAAGTGATGTCAACACCTAAGGTTTGTCCAATAATTCGAGAATTTGTCCCATCCTCCACTTTTTTCGATTTGAGGTCGGATTGTCTCCATATTTTGCTTGAAATATCCTCCTGAACTACCGTTCCGGGGCAGCGGTGTTGACCGCCGCCGCCGAATTCCATGGCGGCAGTATCGAAAGCGTCAACTTCACGCCCGCGGTCGAGCGCGCCAACGCGGCTTGCAGCATCCGCCTGGCACCAACACGAATCAGGGCTTCCAGGCTCAACGACACTTCATCTTTGACTATCGTCTCAACTTCGGAGGCTGTATATTGTCTCATCGAGCGTATCCTTTCTCCCTCGTCTGAGGGATCTCGGGTTAATTGTGATACTATAGGATACGCTCTTTTTTTTATCTCATCCACAACTATTGAATATAACTCTGGCATTTCTGAAAATGAGCAAGTTCGATATCGCCGAGTTGGAGAAGGCGTTTCGCAATGCGTAAGCCCAGGCCGAAAGGAAAACCCATGCACAAGACCAACCAGTTGAGAGCCGGAGCGGCGATGATTGACATCACGCCACCGACGCGGGCCGCCTACGCCCGAGGCGGACACGAGGCCAACAAAGACGTGACCTACTGGGCCAAACTCGCCCCCGGCTGCCTTGAAACCGTGGTTGAGCGGGCCCGGACGCTGGTACAAGACCTGTTTGTATGAACGATTTATCGGGCTACGTCCAGGATGTGGAACGTCGAAAATGTAATTGTCCACAGACAAAACGCAGATTCATAACCGGGAAAAAGTAAACAATGCCGCGCAAAAACAGGGTCCTCAGCGTCGACGATACGACCCCCTTATTTACCCTCCCCTCGCATCAGCAACGACACGTGTCGCTGGCATCCCATCGGGAAAACGAACACGTCGTTCTGACGTTTTTTCGGGGGACCTGGTGAAGGAGAAGCCGTCGTCAGTTGGCGACTGTGCAAGAACATATAGACGCTTACGCCGAACGTAACGCGACATCTATTGCTATCGCCGCAGGGCGGCAGCTTTGCGAACTGCGCGAATATGCCGAACGCAGTGGCATCACCTATCCTCTTTTGCCGGACGAAGACTGGAGCATCATCAAGAGTTATGGGGTATATCACGGGTTCGGCCTGGCGATGCACAACCTCGCTTACAACATCGTCCGCCCCACGACGTTCATCATCGACAATCTCGGCTATCCTTTACACAACTGGATCGGCCTGGCGGATCACAATCTCAGCAACAGCATTGCCCGCCCGGCGACGTTCATCATCGATAGCTTCGGCACTATCAGATATATGTACATCGGCTCGAATCAGTTTGATTTGGCCGAACAGGAAGAAATTCTCGAACATTTGAATTCGCTGACGCGGTGAGGTCCGAATGAGTAATTTCGTCGCCGCGACCCGGTCAGGTAGAACCACTTGCCCGACGGCCACAGTCCGCGATTGAGGACGTCGCCCGAGTGCTTGATTTCGGCCGAATGGCCGCGCCAATCGGTGTGCCACCCTACGGGAGCCGAACCAGTCCGGCGGATGATGGCAGCTGAGCGGTGGATCGTCAACTCGTCGGTGGCAATCAGGTGCCGGTTAATAACCATGAAGGGCTCGTAGTCGAGCACCTCGCAAGCACCCGGCGGTAGCCCAAGTCCGGCTTTTGAATGTGCGAATAGTCTGCCATGACTTTCCTCCATACAAGTGCCCGGTTATTAGAGTCGCGATTGGCGGGGTAGCGGGAAAATACATGGCCCTGTTAGAAGCGCTGCGCCTGAGCACCGTTTGCAAGCGCCAGCTCGTAGCAGGCAGCCTCGCTGTCCGTGCGCACTAACAGATAGGGTGTGGCAAAGGCCGGGGGATTCCAGGTTTTGCCGTCGAAGGCCGTCATGCGCGCTAGTTCTACGTGGCGGTCGGGGCGAGCCTCGACCAGTAACACGTCACCCGATTCGCTCATTATCAGCAGGATATCGTCTATCAGGATGAGCTGGCCGTGGCCGTAGCGCCCGCGCTTCCAGCGACGCTTGCCGTCTTGCGGGTCGAGGCAGACCAGTACCCCATCGTCGAGGCCATAGACAAAACCATCGCAATAGACCATGTTGGCAAATTTGGCCTTGATCCGGGGGCTTTTCCAGACGATATCGGTCGTCAACTCGCCGTTGGGCGCGGCATTCACTTGATACAGCTTGGCTCCAATGCCGTAGCCGGTGGAGACCAGAACCCGGTTCCCGGGCAAGGGCAGGGGATTGGCAATGCATTCAACCCGATCCCAGGGCTGACGCCAAAGGGGAGTTCCGCTCTGCGGATCGTGCGCGACAACGCTGTGGTTGTTGAAGATCAGGATCTGCTCGCGTCCAGCCAACGTGACCAGACGCGGCGAACTGAAGCCGGCCTTGTCTGTGCCCCCACCCCAGACAAATGCGCCGTTTTGGCGGTGATAGGCCACGAGCGAGCGCTCATCCGAGCCTCCGGCACTGACCACGACCAAGGTGTCGAGGACCAACGGCGAACAGCTAATGCCCCACATATGGGCCTCAGCCTGGTTGGCGGCGAGGATGTCCCGCGACCAAATCAGCGCCCCGCTGGCCAGATCCAGGCAGTTGAGGATGCCAGTAGCGCCCAGCGTGAAAACCCGGTCTCCAGCGATGGTGGGCGTAGCGCGCGGGCCGACGCCGGCTACGGCGGTCTCGTAGCGAGTCGAGTCGGCGTGTTGCCAGAGCTTGCGGCCCGTTGCCAAGTCGTAGCAGACGACCTGCTCCTCGGGGCCGTGTTGCTCCTGGGTTACGGCCCGGCCGCCGACAATGGCAAAGGAGGACCAGGCTGCGCCGACGGGGCGACGCCAGATTTCGCGCGGCGGGTGCTTGGCCCAGTCGGGCTCGAGGTGGACGCCGCGGAGGCGGTTGTTGCGTTCGGGGCCGAGAAATTGCGGCCAATCGCGGGCGTCGAGCGCGGTGGCGTCCCCTCCTTCGACCTCGGTGGCTTCCCCTTTGGTGCTCCAACGCCATTCGAGGACCGGTACGAAGTCGCCGCTCATACCCTTAATGCGAATAAGTCCAATACCAAGCGCAATGACGAGGACGGCACCGCCGAAATAGCGCAGACGCCGTCCCCAGGCCAGCCGCGACGCGAAGAGCAACCAGAGCAAAGCAAAGAAAATCGCGAGAATGAAGGTGGCCATGCTGCGCATGACCTGTTGCTGGCGATGGGGGGCTTCGGGCAACCAGATCAGCAGGAGCGCCAGGACGACGATGCCTCCGAGGAAATAGAGAGGCCATAAGCGAGGGCGAGCCGAGGACATGGGCATTGATCCGTTGTGTTAGACGCCGCCGGTGACGGTCTCCAAGCGGACCCAATCGCCGCTTGCGACCGAGCGGGCAATGGCGGCCATCGCCCGCATAGCTTGAGTTCCATCCTCCACACTTGGCGGTCTTTGTTCACGCACTTTCGGTGGGCAAAATGGCGTAGGCTTCGATCTCGACGACCAGATGCGGCTTTAGCAGCGCAGCTATGATGACCAGGGTCGAAGCCGGCAAAATCTCGCCAAATACCTCGTGGTGAGCGCGGGTGACGCCAGCAGCATGAGCCGCATCCGTGATGTACACGACCGTTCGCACCACGTCGTCGAGGCTGGCACCGGTTTCGTCGAGCGCTTTGGCGATGATCTGTAACGCGCCCCTGGCCTGCTCGTAGGCATCGCCCTGGTCGTCAGGCGGCTGGGCGCAGGTGCCAGCGACGTGGACGTGCCGGTCCACGCGCACGGCGCGCGAGTAACCGAATTCCGCGCCAAATGCGCTGCTGGTAGCTATGTTTTTGCGTTTCATGGGTCTCCTTTATCCATGGCTTCCTCTGCCTCCACCCACTCCTCCAAGAGGGCCGCCAACGTACGCTCGATATCCGCCTGTTCGCATCTGCTTTTCTCCTTCAATAATTCGACAGTAAAGGTATAACTAAAGGAAATCAAAATCAAAGCCCAAGTGCGCCTGTTCAATGTGCTGGGTGTATAGCAACCCATAGCCCCGTTGGAAGTACGGTTCAGGAAGAACGAGCTGCTTCCTCCGTTTTGCCAATATTGCATCGTCTCCCTACCCCCTCCGCCGCAGTTCGAGTTCGCCGCCTGGCCTCCTACGCGATTCGCTCCCTGCGTGAGCCGTACGGAGGAGTGCGCCATCAAGTGCCATGCCGATCCCTGAAACGCGACAAAATCCTTTACCGCGGTACTCTGAGCATTCACGAACGATTCTGTGGGACGACAGGCGATTCATGAGGGACCCTGCTGGATCCTTGCGTACGTTTTCGGCGAACTGCATATTACCAATATCGGTACCTTATTTTTCCTCAGGCCGAACAACGCACACGTTCGCGTGACCGCCTGGATCCTTTCCAAATCAGCCAAAATTCCGTTTATCCTGCCTATGCACCAGAGGCGCTGACCGACGCCGAGCCTTTTGTGCGCTTTGACGCCCTCGGCGTCGAAAGGAAAAACCATGCATGAGACCAATCTGCTGAGAGCCGGAGCGGCGATGATTGACATCACGCCACCGCCGGGGACGCATCTGGCGGGAAGCGGGGCTGGCGAGCACCGCCCGGCCCAAACCGTGATGGATCCGCTTTTTGCCAAGGCCATCGTCTTTGAAGTCGGCCAGCGGCGCGTCTGCATGGTGATCCTGGATCTCACCATTGTCACCTGGGACTACACGGACCAGATCCGCGCCGCTATCGGCGGGCATACGGGCATCGCACCGGAGGCGATCATGGTCCAGGCGACCCAGACGCACTCCGCCCCGAGCCTCGGCTACTTTATGCTGGATCCGGATTTCCCTTTGGAGACCCACGCGGAGACGGAGTATCTGCGCGGAGGCGAGCGCGCCTACGGCGACCGGGTTGCTGCCGCCGCAGTGGAGGCTGCGGTCGAAGCGGTGGGCAAGCTGCAACCCGTGCGCATCGGTTTGGGGCGCGGCGTGTTGGGGGACCTGGCTTTCAATCGCCGCGGCATACGCCGGGACGGCGCCATCGCCATGCCCAAGCCGCTGGGCCGGGAACAACAGCCGTTCGGGAACGCGGATATCTGCTATCTCGAAGGGCCGATGGACCCGGAAGTCGGCGTGTGCTGCGTCCAGGACATGGATATGCGGCCGGTGGCCTTTCTCCTGCACTACACCTGTCACCCGGTCAATGCGTTCGGAAATCCCAAGTCCTACCGGACGGTGTCGGCGGATTGGCCTGGCGCCTGGACGCGGGAGATGCAGCAGCTGTTCGGCTTCGACGCGGTGCCGTTGGTCGTCAACGGCTGTTGCGGCAACATCAACCCCTGGCATCCTTTCGACCCGGATTGCCGGCCGGACCACCGGCGAATGGGGCGCGAATTGGCGCAGATGAGCGAACGAATTGTTCACAATATGGCGTTTACCAACAACGCTGCGTTGGCTTGCAGCGTCGAAAAGGTAGGCCTGCCCTTCCGCGAGATTCCGGCCAAGCGCTTGCGCGAGGTCAATGCGATTCTCACTGAGAATCCACAACCGCCGCGCGGAGCAAACGGCGAAGTGGATCCGCACTGGTTTCGGGCCGCTTCGACCCGCAGCGTCGAACTATGCCGGCAGCGGGACGCCGAGTTCCCCTATGAAATCCAGGCTTTCCGCATCGGCGACCTGGGCGTTATCGGCCTGCCCGGAGAACCGTTTGTCGAAGGACAACTCGCACTCAAAACGAACTCGGCGGCGCCCTTTCTCTTTCCGGCGCACCTTACGACGCACTATGTCGGCTACCTGCCGACGAGGGCGGCCTACGCCCGAGGCGGACACGAGGCCAACGAAGACGTTACCTACTGGGCCAAGCTCGCCCCCGGCAGCCTCGAAACCGTGGTCGAACAGGCTCGGACGCTGGTACAAGAGCTGTTTGTATGAACGATCCGGGGTACATCCAAGCGGAACCCGCGGCTGAATCGAGCTGAGGGGCTGCTGGCGCTCAGTCGGCAGGTGCGGGCGGTGGATGTCGCGCCGACGCTGTGCTACTTGCTCGGCATCCCCATGCCCGAGCAGGTGGGGGGCGGCGTGGTCTACGAGGCGCTTGAAGACGCAGACTGGCACCTGCGATGAAGGCGGCCTGCTACTGCGGCGACAGCACGGTCGAAATTTGAATCGACACCCAAGGGCGGAGGATGTATGAGTGAAAGTGAACGCTACGAAGCAGGGCGCAGAGTTCTCTCGACGATGCTCGGAGAGGCCGCTGCAGAGGCCTCTGCCAAGAAGATGCGCACACTTCATCCCGAGTTCGAGCGACTCGTGATGGAGCACGTGATGCATGACCTGTACGGACGGGACGGGCTGGACATCAAGACCCGTCTGCTGTGCACGATCGCGGCCTTGACGGTTCTCGGCAGGCCGGAACAACTTGCTGTTCACATCGACCGAGCCCTTGGTTGTGGATCCACAAGGACGGAGATTGAGGAGGTCATGTTGCAGATGAGCGCTTTCGGCGGATTTCCGGCGACGTGGGATGCTCTGACCGTTCTTCAAGGACAGAACCAGGGGGAATAACAAGGGGATTTCTTTAAGCTCGACGGACTCAATCCAGGCGTGCCGCGTGCGGCTCTCGCCCGTTTGCAAGCGCCAGTTCGTAGCAGGCGGCCTCGCTGTCCGTGCGCACCAACAGATAGGGTGTGGCAAAGGCCGGGGGATTCCAGGTTTTGCCGTTGAAGGCCGTCATGCGCGCTAGTTCTACGTGGCGGTCGGGGCGAGCCTCGACCAGTATCACGTCGCCCGATTCGCTCATTATCAGAAGGACATCGTCTATCAGGATGAGCTGGCCGTGGCCGTAGCGCCCGCGCTTCCAGCGACGCTTGCCGTCTTGCGGGTCGAGGCACACCAGCACCCCATCGTCGAGGCCATAGACAAAACCGTCGCGATAGACCATGTTGGCAAATTTGGCCTTGATCCGGGGGCTTTTCCAGACGATATCGGTCGTCAAGCCGCCGTTGGGCGCGGCATTCACTTGATACAGCCTGGCTCCAATGCCATAGCCGGTGGAGACCAGAACCCGGTCCCCGGGCAAGGGCAGGGGATTGGCAATGCATTCGGTCCGATCCCATGGCTGACGCCAGAGGGGAGCTCCGCTCTGCGGATCGTGCGCGACAACGCTGTGGTTGTTAAAGATCAGGATCTGCTCGCGTCCAGCCAACGTGACCAGACGCGGCGAGCTGAAGCCGGCCTTGTCTGTGCCCCCACCCCAGACAAATGCGCCGTTTTGGCGGTGATAGGCCACGAGCGAGCGCTCATCCGGGCCTCCGGCACTGACCACGACCAGGGTGTCGAGGACCAACGGCGAACAGCTAATGCCCCATATATGGGCCTCAGCCTGGTTGTCGGCGAGAATGTCCCGCGACCAGATCAGCGCCCCGCTGGCCAGATCCAGGCAATTGAGGATGCCAGTAGCGCCCAGCGTGAAAACCCGGTCTCCAGCGATGGTGGGCGTAGCGCGCGGACCGACGCCGGCTACGGCGGTCTCGTAGCGAGTCGAATCGGCGTGTTGCCAGAGCTTGCGGCCCGTTGCCAGGTCGTAGCAGACGACCTGCTCCTCGGAGCCGTGTTGCTCCTGGGTTACGGCCCGGCCGCCGACAATGGCAAACGAGGACCAGGCTGCGCCAACGGGGCGACGCCAGATTTCGCGCGGCGGGTGCCTGGTCCAGTCGCGCTCGAGGTGGACGCCGCGGAGGCGGTTGTTGCGCTCGGGGCCGAGAAATTGCGGCCAATCGCGGGCGTCGAGCGCGGTCGCGTCTCCTCCTTCGACCTCGGTGGCTTCGCCTTTGGTGCTCCAACGCCATTCGAGGACCGGTACGAAGTCGCCGCTCATACCCTTAATGCGAATAAGTCCAATACCAAGCGCAATGACGAGGACGGCACCGCCGAAATAGCGCAGACGCCGTCCCCAGGCCAGCCGCGACGCGAAGAGCAACCAGAGCAATGCAAAGAAAATCGCGAGAATGAAGGTGGCCATGCTGCGCATGACCTGTTGCTGGCGATGGGGGGCTTCGGGCAACCAGATCAGCAGGAGCGCCAGGACGACGATGCCTCCGAGCAGATAGAGAGGCCATAAGCGAGGGCGGGTCGAGGACATAGGTACTATACGCCTCCGGTGACGGTCTCCAAGCGGACTCAATCGCCGCTGGTGACCGAGCGGGCAATGGCGGCCATGGCCCGCATCGTTTGGGTTCCATCCTCCACATCGGCCCCAATTTGGGGCCGTAGCCCAACACGCCAATAGACAGGACTTGGCGGTCTCTGTTCACGCACTTTCGGTGGGCAAAATGGCGTAGGCTTCGATTTCGACGACCAGATGCGGCTTTAGCAGCGCGGCTATGACAACAAGGGTCGAAGCCGGAAAAATCTTGCCAAACACCTCGCGGTGAGCGCGGGTGACGCCATCAGCGTGTGCCAAATCCGTGATGTACACGACCGTCCGCACCACGTCTTCGAGGCTGGCACCGGTCTCGTCGAGAGCTTTGGCGATGATCTGCAATGCGCCCCTGGCCTGCTCGTAGGCATCGCCCTGGTCGTCAGGCGGCTGGGCGCAGGTGCCAGCGACGTGGACGTGGCGGTCCACGCGCACGGCGCGCGAGTAACCGAATTCCGCGCCAAATGCGCCTCTGGTAGCTATGTTTTTTCGTTTCATGGGTCTCCTTTATCCATGGCTTCCTCGACCGCCGCCCACACCTCCATGAGGGCCGCCAACGTGCGCTCGATATCCGCGTGTTCGCATTCAATGGCCTTGATCTGGTCGGGCGAGGTGTTGACGCAATGCAAGCGCAGGCGCCGCCACCAGGAGTTTTTGCAGTTTCTCAACCATATCCACCAAGACGTCGAAGCCCTTCCTCTGGACGGACACGGCAGATTCCATCCTCCAGAAAATCCAGGTTGAGTTATGCCTCGGAGTTCACTCCACGTCCAGGATGTAGCGCGCCAGCGGCAAGAGCCGTTGCGCGGTTTCGGGCCGAAGGTACTGGCGCTGGTTCGTCTGCTGCGGGTGCTCGCGGGCGATAAAGGCGCAGTGCAGGGTGCGGCGGGGGGCGTCGCTGAGGTTGCGATATGAGCTGTGCAAGAGGCTGCCGTTGAATACGGCGACCGAGCCGGCGCGTCCAGTTAGTTGTACTTGATCCGGATGATCGGCCAGGGGATCGGCTACGTGGTCGGCGATTCTGCCGGGTTTGCGGTGGCTGCCGGGGACGCAGCGGGTCGCGCCGTTGACCCGGGTGAAATCGTCGAGCATCCACATGGAGTTGACGACGTGGTACGGTCCGCCAGGCGCGGTGGGCTGTCCCCAATCCGCGTGCAGGCCCTGTAGCCCGCTGCCGGGCAGTGGATCGTGCCCGTTGAGCGAGTGCAGCTTGAACGGCCGCTGCAAGACGTGAAAGACCGCCGTCAGCAGCGCTGGTTGCAGGTACACGGCGTCGAAGACCGTCCCCTTGTTGACCAGGTCGGCGAGGCGGCGCACGCCGTCCATCTGGGCGACCTCAGTACCGGCTTTGTCGCCCTCGAGGGCAAAGATCGCGTCAAAGGCATGGCGCAACCCGGCCAGCCAGTCAGGCGCGATGACGCCTTCCAGAATGACGAAGCCGTTGGTGTCCAGCGCGCTGTATTGCGCGGGCGTCAGCGACTGGGGGACGAAGCCCCTTTGCAACAATTCACTGTCCATAGCGGATGTTCCTCGTGTTCTGTCACGGAAACAGATTGTCGAAAATCGACCGACCAGAAGCAGCAAAAACAGCTATCAGCTCTCAGCCGACAGCTTGAATCAAAAACCCAATCAGTTGACGTCAGCGCCGTGACCTCTCCCCTCTGCCCCCTCTCCTAAAGGAAAGGGGGAGGGAAAACGGGCGATGGCTTGTCAAGACATTTCACCTGGATATTTTCAACCATCGAAATGTTGCCAACCATTGACAGTTCAGCCTTCCTTCAGGAAGGGGGATAGGGGTAGGTCTCGTCCTCACTCCCGTCCGGCGACGTTTATCATCGATAGACGCGGCATAATCACATACACGTACATCGGATCGAGTCAGTTTGATTTAGCCGAACAGGAAGAAATCTTGGTCCACCTGGATTCGCTGACGCCATGAGGTCCGATGTCTTCAGTTTTGAGCGGAAAGGAAATCCTCGTTTGTCTGTCCCGCACCCACGACTTGTACGCAACTCGTCAATTTAAGGGGTAACGAAGATGTACAAAGACATAATCAGTTACGAGTTGGCAGAGAATATCTCGGAGGAACATCTATTGAATGTTGCCGGTGATGTTCTGGAGAATTGGATGAGCAAACAGTCAGGATTCAAAAAGTGGGAGATTCACCGGAATAGTGATGGAGGTTATACCGACATTGTTTACTGGGAATCAGAGGGCAACGCGAAGGATGCACAAGCAGACATGGTGAATATCCCAAACGCTACTGATTGGTATTCTTGCTATGAGGAAGGTTCAATTTCCAGCAAGAATCTCAATCAGGTAGCAACTTTCAAATAGCAGGGGTCCGCCAGGAAATCAATCCAAATCCCGCGTCGGCGGCTTGATTTCCAAAATATAATTCAATCTATCCAGGAGACGTCTATGCTTTCACAGGAGCAAATGGCGCAGTATGACCGGGATGGGTATGTGCTGGTGTCGGGCTTAATTCCGGAAGAGACAATCGCCAATGCGGAAGCTGCGATGTGGTCCGTACTCGGGATGGACAGGGACGATCCGGCTTCGTGGTCTCCGTTGCCGGACGATACGGATGGGGTGACAACAACCGTCAGCCAGGGGGTGATTGAACATTTCGGGGTTCAGGATCCCGCGTTGCTGGCTTGTTGTACTCCCGCATTCTACGATGTGCAGAGCCAACTGGCCCGGGAAAATGCAGGCGCATTTCACTGTCAGAAACCACAGCCTGAGGCCGTGTGGGCACGCAGTGTATTTCCGGTTTCGAAAGGCTGGGACTATCACAATGGGCATGCCGATGGTGGACATCGGTCCTTCAATGTCTTTCCCGGGTCATTCCGCGTATCTTCCCTGACCTATCTCGATTCCGGTGTTGCGCAGGGCGGTGGTACCGCGGTCTGGCCAGGGGCCCACCGGAAACTCAGCGAGGCGGCGGTGCGTGACCCTGGCCGGTATCGAATGCTGTCGGATTTAAAGAACCCGCAGCAGAGGTTCGATCTGGGAGAGCCTGTTGAGCTGACGCCTTCCCGGGGAGACGTACTGTTTTTTCATTATCTTTTGGTGCACGCCGGATCTCTCAACACAAGCAACAAACCGCGTTTCGCCCTCCGGTGGATGTGCGCCTGCGACACCTGCCGCATCTGGGAAAAATACGGCAAGTGGAATATCTGGATGCCGTGATGGTGGCGTATGGACTAGGTGCAATGTTTCTGGGAACGTCCCGGAGCGGCCTCGGTATAGTGCTTAGTTGCATTATTTCCTGTCAAAACCTATAATGGGGGCATTCCATTCCCCGTGAGCCCAATCTAGTTGACGGAAGAAGAACGCACCACGCTGTCGCAGCGGACGCGGCCGGGTCCACCCAGGCGGTATGTCGTGGAAAGCGAGCGGCGCCTCATCGACTTGGTGTCCCAGCCGGCGCCTTGCTGGCGGAAACTACCCGCCGGTGTTGGTCCATTACGTGTGGAGCGTGTTGCGTCAGCATAGCATCCTTATGCGGCGACGACGGTCCCGTGAAGGGAGCGCCCATCTTGAGTTTTCGGCCAAGACCGCCGATTTCGTTGGGATTGTACCTTCGAGCACCAAGTGACGTCTCTTTCTCGGACGAATCAACCGAAGGAGAAAAATCACATTGGCATCATACGATTGGATCGACCTTGAGGCCATTGAAGGCTACGACCGTCTCATCCAAGTGCTTGACCCGGAATTCGATCCGAAGGGAATTGCAGAGAGACTCAGGTCTCAAGTCACCGATGCTGCCAAAGGCGTGCTTGTGGAGCACGGGTACGTCGACAAGGACTATCGGAGTACGTTCTATAACTTCTATGCGAAGATGGGCCGTCAGTACCGAACCGATTGCGTCCGACTGCATTTCTTTGACGGTTTCGTTCAATATAAGGAAACCCAAACTGACATCACCTGCAGCGACGGCCGTCTGCAAGACCATTACTACGGATACATCGTGTTGAGACCAACGATCGTCGCCACTTTGGGGCGATCCGTGCTCTCTCCAGACATTCGTTTAGGCGCGCGCGGCAGAGCGATCCAGTCCCTACACCACGTCAACCTGCTTGGTCATCGACTCCCCGTATGGGGTTTCCCGTCGATGGCTCAGCATGTTGACATCGCGGTCTGCGCTCATGTGTCGTGCTGGGCCATTCTCCGATATTACAGTGAGACATATTCGCGACATAGGGAGTATCTCGTCCACGACGTAACAAAGCTCGTCGCCCCGTTCGACCCTGGCGGATTGGTGCCGTCACTTGGCTTCAATGTCTTGGAAGCTGAACGTGTATTTCAGGCGGCTGGCTGTTTCCCGGTGCTCGTCGGCAAGCGTAATTCCTCTTCCGATGGGGCGTTTTTCTCCCAGTTGCTTGCCTATCTCGAATCGGGTTTCCCGTTGTTCGTTGCCATGCCCAGCGAGACCCACGCCGTAGTCATCGTCGGCCACAATTGGAAGCAAACCGCAATACCACGGCAGGCTTCGTCATCGCATGTCTGGACGCAAGTTGAAACACTGCTGACCGTAGACGACAACCTGCTTCCCTACGCTACCGTTCCGCTGTACTCGCCCGGAACTCAAGCCGGACAGCCGTCGTATTCCGCCGACTCGTTCGACGCGTTTATCGTTGCACTGCCTGACAAAATCTACTACCCCGCCGATGCTATAGACGCCTTGAGCCAGCGGGTCGAGGGATCCTTGGCGCGCGCGCGCGGACCAAGCCAGGAGCCGCTCGAGTTACGGCGTTATTTCATCACGACGGTCTCCAATCTTCGTGAGCACGCAAGCAACCACCGTACGAATCTCGGCGACGGCCTCGTCGGTCTATTGATGCATCTAGACACGGCTAAATTCGTGTGGGTTGTCGAGTACTGCAGTGTCGCGCAATGGCAAGCCGGGCACGTTGCCGCAAGGGCGATCGTAGACGCTACCGCTAGTCCAACGGACAAAGTGCCGATCTGGTTGCTACATGATGAGGAAGTGGCGCACGTCTTCGATCGGACGTCGGCAGAGATGAACCCCACGTCCATCCGCCTCAGTCGCACTAACCTCGGACTTCTACCACGGATCGAGCTCAATCTGCGCCCGGTCCACGAATCACCGGCATCCACGAGTACGAGCGGAGGAGCCGCAGAAACTGGAGGAGACGAATGAACCAAAAGCTCAAGGACTACTTGGGGAAATTCAGCCCGGCAACAGAGGACCAAACCATGCTCGATGACTTGCGCCAAGAGATGGAACAAGCCGTCCCGGAGATCGCTAAGAGCATCCGAGAGCGTGAGGAATTGGCTGCCGAATTACGAATTGCCGCATCAAAGCCGTCTCAGTCCGACAAGGACAAGCAGGATTAGGGATCTGACGACGGACGCTTAAGCCTCTCGTACGCTGTAGTGATGATGGCCTCCAACGCATCGGCGCCGTGCTCATCGAGGTTCGGGTCTGCACGGAGCAACCTCGACACCATGGCAACCGGTTCAGCGTCGTTCTTCGGTGCGGCCGTGAAATCCACGGGGTTGAGGCCCGACCACGCGCAAAGCGCCGTTAGGCTGGCGGCATCCGGTTGCCGCCCCTTCGACATCCTGGACAACGTCGACTGCGAGACACCTGTCTGCTCGCTTACCGCCTTCCAACTGATATCACGGGCCGTCACGGTAGCGCTTAGTGCCTTGTAGAAAGCTTTAAAGTCGAAGTTCAGACGCTGGGTCATTATTGGCTGTTTCCCTTATGGTCGCAGGCCGGATGATGGCACACTCTCGATTGATCCAGCCCCGAACGATTGACGGAGCCCCTTGGATACCACGTTATCCCTCCACTACCGGAAGTTCGAGCGCGTCACCCATGGCCAATCTGTGGACGCATTCCCTACATTCCGGATCACGACGCGGAATTACGCGTTGCGCCTTGCCGCGATGAAAATGGAAGTGCTGATAGGCTGCTTCTACTTCACCGGTTCGGAGCCCCAGGAAGTCGAATAGGAAGTCATTGACCGCATGTGCAGCAGCGACAGCGTTCAAGGTAATCACGCTAGGGTTGGCTTCCTGAACTCCGTAGGCCTGTTCCTTGCGTTCCCTGTCCGACTTCGCCTCGATCGCCAGCTGCGTCGGATCAATCAGTCCGTTGCACCAAAGGCAGCCGGTGCCTGGCCTGATATGTCGCACCGCACACATGGCATCTTCGAGCTTGCCGCGATACCCTCGCCGTATCTTTGCACCCATTTGAATCGTAGGAATGAGATACTGGTGGGCAAGAGCATTGACGACGAGCCGGGCTCGCATGGAGTCTGCGGCCAGGAAGATGAAGTCACAATCGCGCAGAATCTGGGCGACGGACTGACGCGAAACGTCGGCGGCGACCGGATGCATCGTAGCATCAATCGCCATCTCGCGTGCGTGACGAATCGCGATCTGGGTTTTGAGTTGGCACGTTTCGACGTCAACGCGGGTCGCGCCAACCACACGAGAAAGGTTGCTGCTCTCAATCTCATCCGGATCGATGAGTACGAGGTTCCCGACCCCAAGTCGCGCAAGGTATTCCGCCACTAATGAACCAACACCGCCGAGCCCAATGACAGCTACCTTGCTCGCTTTCAGGATCTGCTGTCCAGCCGCGCCGAACATACGTACTTGGCGATCATGCTCGCCGTTCGACCCACGCGCTCGGCGGGGTTTGGTGTAAAGCCTCGTAATCTCGTCTCCGACGATACGATAGGTCCCGAGAGATCGACGGCCGCCATCCGGCAGCCAGATATCGGCGGCGACCGAGCGTCGGCCATACACAAGTGCGCCAATCGGGACTCCGCGGCCAATGTCGAGGAGCGCGGGATAACCGCGCTCGTGGGATTCAATATCGACGCGGCTGAAATCGACACGCCGACTGCTTCCGTGATTGTGGACAGCAAGGTAGGCTAAGCCCGAGTCCCGGCACTGGAGGATCTCGCGGTGAATGAAGGTTGGAGACAGCGCTCGGTAGCCGTATTGGCCCGCGACGTAGTCCGTTCCAAACTCCGCCGGCTGAACATGCTGCACCAACAGGCGCATGTAAGACCCGTTGCGCACGACGCCGGCGCGCAGGATTGCACCGTACTCGTCCCGGTCGCCGGGAAATAGGTGCTCCATGATTCGCTGGTGATTCTCGGAAGTCACCAGGATGTCGCAAGATTCCCGCGTCATCGGAGTTCCTCCAGGAAATGCAGTACTTTGACGAACTTGGCCACCGCCGTCTGAGGGTAGTTTTGAGTTTGATTGTTGCGCCTGGAAACCTGTAGGGCGGGTCGGTCGAAGAATTGGGCACCGGCAGTAACGGGCGGCTCGAAGGCCACGCCGTCCAAGCGACACACGTTGTCGCCGATGAACATTGGGTAAATGTCGGCGTATGGATAGAGTGGCGAGATATGGCCCCCTAGCCATGTGGACGAAGGATTATATCGTTCCCCAATGTTGACGGGTTCGACGACAACGTATGCGCCCCCGCTCCCGTCCTCCCGACTGCTTACATCCGAAGTCGGAAACGCCCGCTTCAGTTCCTCGATCGCGCTAGCGGCATCCTGCTTCACGGTGTGTCCTAACTGATACGGTCAGCTGTTATCGTCCGCAGCGATGGCGGTGAAGGCTAGGTGTTCGGTCAACAGAACTTTGTCGTCGTTTCCGATCACCTTGCTCGATCCGTTCGGCAGTTGGACCTGCAGCACGAAGTTCAGCTGAATGTTGACATCCTGCTTGATGGCGGCCTCCTTAATCTCAAGTCCCGTCGCTGGTCCGGCAGGCATCGCGACCTTGTGGTCGTTGACTTCAATGGTAACGGTCTTGAGGCGAATGTCCTCTACCACAGCGTCTTTAGCTGTCATTTCTCTCTCCTTATGAAGATGGGTGTATGTTTGTAATAGAAATATAATCATTGCTCATTTGAAAGTCAATTGCTTTTTAGCAATTTTTTCCGGTGATGAAAATCAGCCATGTAGATGTTCACTTACCATACCACGGCCTTGAGGGTTTGCAGCGCCCAACCTGACGGATCAACCCTACGTGTCAATTAAGTATTAGACGACTTCCCGTGAGAGTTTGTTGTCGAATATTGGGCGTACTCCCATTTAGCCAGAATCCCGATCTCGGCCATCAGCGCGCGACCGCACCTACCCCTTTGCTTCCATGAACGCCTCGTACAACGCCAGGGGCTGCGCCATCGATTCATCGATTTCGGTGACGGCGAACCTTACCTCCACGGTCCGTTCATCGCCAACGCGGAAATCGTCCCCGAACAGCGAGAGGTAGAGGGGGTTCTGATCCCTGAACGGATCCTTCATGTTCTCACTCTCGTACCCGCTGATCACCGCGTAACAATCCTGGGGCCTGGACATCAGTACGCCCGCAATGCCCTTTTCCAGGTTCGCGCTCATGATCACCGGCAATTCAAAATACCGTTGCGGATTCCACTGGTAGAGGCCCCAGATTCGGTCCCATCGCCCGTCGGTGGACCGCCGGGCCGCGTGTTGATCCCTCGAGAATACCAGTCCCGTTCCCACAAATACGTCGTTCACTGCCGGCGCTATCCATCGCGCCTGGTCTGCCGGGATATCGAACGGACTGCCCTGAACGTACACGTACGGCCGCAGCGACAGATCGAAATAGTTCGACAGGAACACTTCATAAGCCGGGTACGGCCAGTTGGACGCCACGGTTATCGACAGATCCACCGCGTTCGGTTCCACAACTTCGTACCTGGCCGTCATCTCCGCCTTGTGATCGTCCGTTGGCGCCCAGTGCACGTCGATCGCATTGCCGTCGGATGTAATGGTGCGCTCGTTCTCACGAGCCTGCCCCATACAGTGATTCTGTGAAAACATGAAAAACAGATTCAGGAGGTCGTACTTCGGATGCACCACCTGCTCCCCGGTGGGCTTATGGGTCAACGCCTTGATCCCATGCCGGTCCCCGTCCGGCTGTATGTGTCCCGTCATCTCCTCAGTCTCAAAGTGCCACACGTCCCGTTCGGCATCGTGTCTCAACGCCATCTCTCAGCCTCCTGTTTGGATGGGCAATCGCAATCTTCTTTCGTCCGCCGTCTCACCTGATTTCAAGACATCTCGAAAACCCATACGGATGCATCGGTAACAGCGCACCCGGCATCGGCGGTCTATCCTGGACAATCGTCTGCCTGGCGGGCGCCTCGTATCCCGTGATCCAGGCTTTTACCGTCAGTTCTTCGAGGTCGTCGCCCGTAATATCCACCGTTACGGACGACCATCCGCTGTCGTGAATGGCGAAGAGATAGTCATCTCTTTCTCTGGGACCCACGGGAGGCAGAAACCTGGACGTGCCGTGGTCGCTGCGATCCTGCCGGTGGATGCGTTGGGTCACGTACGAGTAACGAGCGGGCACACCCCGGTACCGCGATCCGCCGGCGCGGACGTCCACGCTGTCCAGCACCTTCTCCGGCCCGGTCAGGACAACCTGCAGTTCGGGGTGCTCGAACCGGTGGGAAACCGCAACGTACCATTGCATCCTGTGCATCCCGTCGTTCAGGTCGTCGCACGTTGCCTCGGCGGAGAGACCGGGAATCTGCATATCCGGATGCACCACCGGCCCCACGTCGTCCGTGAGTCGCCGGTCCCCTGGAAACCGGTATTCACACCCGCCATCGCATAGCCGCGCCATGAACGGCGCGCCGGGTATCGGAGAGACGTCCTCCTGCTTGTCGGCGAAGATCTTCAGCAGCCGTACTTCGTTCCCCAACACCGTCACCGACCCTTCCAGGTCCTGCCAGAAAGGATAAACCTGTCGGATGGCGCCCGGCACATATCCCAACCCGTAATCCACGCGAAGGTCCACAGCCTGCGGCTCGACGGACGGATTTCGCAGCATGAGCCACGCGCTTCCGTCCGACGGATGCAGGAAACCATAGACTTCGCCGAAGGCCGGACTCCCCAGCACCATTTGCGTTCCCTTCGTGCCCAGTTGGTCCGCGTTGAACCGCATCCAGTCCATCATTGACTGAAGCTGTTCCGCGCGATCGGCCCTCAAACTTTCGGGATTTATCGGCATCGGCATATAGGTGGTGCCACGGCAGGCCGCCAACACGAGGTTGTCCAGCCACGTATGGTCCGGGTCTGCAAACGCGTTGGTCAATGCCTGCACGAATTCGTGATTGTCGTACGCGTCGAAAAAGATGGGCGTTTCCGCCCGGCGCATGATCTGATAGTAAACCGCGTCCCGATGCGTCAGGGCCCGGTCGCGCTGGGTGCGAGACGGCCACGACGCATACTCACAATCTCCCGAATGCACCAGCCACGTGTGGTTCGCCAGGCACAACCACCACGGGCTCGGCCACCACCCGTTCCGTGTCACCAGGTCCGGATTGATCGCCCGCAGCCGGCGGTCGATCCGATTGAACGCGTTTACCGAAGCCTCACGCATGTGCTCGGGTGTGGGGAAACGGTCCCGGAAATCGGGATGGGTGGCGCACTCGTTGTCCCAATCGATTTTCAAGTGCACGGCTCCCACGTCTCTCACCAGCCGCTCCCAGCGCTGAGCCAGGGCCTCTTCGAAGGACGGCTGCGCCATGACCACGAACGTTCCGCTTCCATAGGAGCCGGGACCCTCGCCGACCCGCCATCCCTGTTCCTGGATCCAATCGGTGTCAAAACCCACGGGGCCGTTGTGGGTCACCCACAATGCCAGCGAGAACCCCTTTTGTTTCAGGTCTTCGGAAAACGCGATAAGCCGTGAGTCATTCTCGTCGTCTCCCTTATGCCGGTAGATGGACTTCCGGTCGAACCACCCCGCGTCAAACGCCAGGGAATCCGGCTTCAGGCCTAGGTCCGATACCGCCTCTGCATAGGCCTGATTCATCTCGAACGAGTCGATATACTCCCGGTTTCCGAGATACCGCACGGACCATCCGACGGAAAGATGGAAAATAGGCTTTGAAAGCCGGGGCAGGCGGATCTGCCACAGATAGTCCATAAACGCGTCTCGCACGGTCTCGTGACTTTCTGCCGCGCCGTAGACCGCCGTGTAGCTCTCGATGCGTCGCTCTTTGTCCCATACAGGGTGGTGGATGAGTTCCAGCCTTTCTCCGGGAACGGCAAACCCCACCGGATGCTCCAGACCGGCGAACCAGTCACCGGCCCAGACCGGATACCCGCACCCCGGTACCGGGGGGGCGTACGAGTCGAGCCCGGTCTGTTCTTCTGCGTCGGGCCCGCCGCGGACGCCGTATCCGACCCGCCGAATCGGCCGCGGAGGTTGGTCCTGTAGGTCCACCCAGAGCCGGTCCGGCGTCGGCGCGCTTGGACTGTCCGGCGCCTGAAGCTTCAATTGCTTCCTGAACCAGGGATTGTCTCCATCGATCCAGTACCGCACCCGGACCCGAATGCCGGTCGCTTCGTGCCGATAGTCGAACCCCACCTCATCCGTACCGGACTGCATACCGGTCCGGATAAAGCGGTCGGCAGGAATCTCCACGTCTCCCAGACGGATCATGAATGCCGGAAAGTCAAACGAGCGGCGCGTGCCCGAAAGCCGATTCTCCACCTGCAGATCCCCACCCTCCCATTTCAGACAAAGGGCGCTGTTTTGTAGCATGCACTGATCGGTCACGGAAATGCCTCCTCAATATGTCTATCAACGGGGAACCCTGTGGTCCCTGGGCCCCCTGAGCAACGCAGGCAGCGTGCATTTTAAGAAGCTCAATGACGGCGTTTCGACAAGCTCAACGAACGTCATTGAGCCCGCATCCTGAACTGTGGCACCTATACCGTCCCGTGAGCCGCTCCCTGAGCTTTTACCCTGAGCCTGTCGAAAGGGGTGTCGAAGGGTCGGCGAAGGACTTTCTAAGGGCAACGAACGGTTGCAGTCATTCACTTTCCGAGTCGTATGGTCTGCCCGGCGTCGACCGCCCGCTCCTCGCCCTCATCTTCACCGCTTGCGAATTCGACCATCAGGTTATCCGTATCGTTATTCGTTAAATAGATTGCGCCATCGGGCACGGCATCCACCCGTATGTCGCCCTTTACGCGCAGCGTATGCGATACTCCAAGCATGCAGGCGCTCTCACTGTTGAGCGGCACGTCATATCGTACAGTGTCTCCAGTCGCATCCACCGCGGCGCCGGCATAAACGTGGATTTCCTCCCGGCGGGTATGCGTAAACTGACACACCCTGCGCTCGGTGTCGAAATTGGCTGCAGCCAGGTAGCCGTCCGCAACCACGCAGGCGCTCTGTTCCGGTCCGGTCAGGACGTTGAGGCGACTTGAAGCCGTGTCGTCGTGGGCCTGCTCGGGAATCAGCAACGCCGCCAGGGATCCGCCTTCCTCACCCGCCCGCAACGCCCTTTCTTTCCCCTGACGCGAGAGCGTGAGATCATCCGCGATGGCGCGATACGGTTTGTAATAGTGCCGATTGAGATAAACCGCGTCGCCCGTTCCCGAAAATACAATGCCCAGCCGGTCGTCAATATTCAGCCAATCGGGCTTGACGATGCGATCCTCGATATCGTCCTCCTCGCGATCGCCGAGCCAGCCTCTGTAGTCGGTTGACCCGTCGGGGCGATACAGTGTGCGGACCCCTCTGCAGTTCGGCTTGAGTAACGGGAAATGTTCATTGGTGATCCGCAGGAACCCCTGGTCGAGCGATTCCACCGTCAGATCTTCCATGGCGGTGAACCGCTCGAAGGACAGTGCCCGTCCATCCGGCAGACTGGCGAACAAAACCTGCTGCCGCAGTGACTCCTGGCACCGGTCCATGACCATCGCGGCGGCGAATCCGTCGTCATAGTCGGTCACCCGCACCCGCTTCAGTCGATGGCTGTCCGGCCGTCCCTTCACCACCGGCCTGCCCAGCCAGCTATCCGAACAGGGCGCGATCGTATAGATTCCCTCTCTCGTGAGCGGCATCGCCATCACGGAATTCCGCCAGGAAAAGGAAGTCTGCCCTTTGGGATGCCGGTGATGGACGAAACCCGCGTGCGGGTATTCCCGCACGCCTGCCAATCGCCGTTCCAGTTCATCTTCCGGGGTGGGTTTCGGGCCGGGACCGAACAAGCGGTGAAAAAGATACTGGTGCGCGATGGCGCCGATGGTGACTTCCCGCATAATCATCGGATCCTGCTGGTCGTGCGCCCTCATGGAGAATTCCCTGTCGTACATCCGACCCCCGTTTCCATCCTGCCGCAGTTCCGTGTTCCGGAGTCCTCTGCGCAGCAGCGCGGCGGCGTCCGGGTCGTCAAAAAATACAGCCGCCGCGGAATGCGGGGTCTCGCTTCCCGTGGACGGCAGATAGTGCCAGTCCATCCCCTGCACGGCCTGGGCATATCCGGACCCGTCGGTCATCGCCTTAAGGTTCTCATACACCCTGCGGCGGTTCCAGAACACCTCCGGCGGCAGTTCCCGTCCCCACAGCTTCAATTGTGCTCCCGCCGAGGTGAGCGGCCGAACGCCCGACGCGGTGTAGTTCGGATGCACCATCCCGTGGTTTTCCGCCCAGTAATCCGGCAGCGCCGTAAACGTCTTTCCTGCAAGCGCCCCCGCCGTGGCGCCGTTCAACTTTCCGCGGTCCTTCGCGTCCTGGGGCGCCGCACAGGTGGAATACATCCACCGCCTGCACGTGGCCTCCCACTGAGCCGCACTTTCGTGGCGTTCCAGAAACAGGAAGCACGACGTCAATCCGTTGGACGTCCAGGCATTCTCTTCCATCTGCGTGTCGACGTAGATCCCGCTCTTCGGCGCCATATCCCCGAACCTGCCGGCATAGTCCGCGTGGACACGAGCCATCATCATCCAGGTTTCATCGTCCACCCGGTCCCGCAGCAACAGGCAGACGCGCCCCATGGCCGAGATCCCGTGGCCGCACTGGCTTTCCTTGAAGAACCCCAGCCCTCGTTCCCCCCACTTGGTTCCGCAGATCTCCGGCCGGCCCATTCCCACGCTGGGCCGCACGCAATCCGCCGGCCCGGAGTCGTGTGTGAAACAAAGATAGCGCAATCCCATAATGGCCATGCGCTGAAGGTCGTCCCGGGATACGCCAACCCCTTTCTCATCGTACTCCGGCGAGACGCTGGCCAGGGCGAATGTCTCCACGGGCGGCGCCGTCTCGTTTCCGTACCAGTGGCACCCGCCGAAAAAATGCCCGCAATCCGGCCTGTCCGGCCATTCCTGAAAATACTCGATGCCCACCGGAATCCATTTCTCGATCATCCGCAGGTAGCGGCGGCTCAATTCATTCTCCTCCGCCGGCAAGAACGGCGCCTTCAATTCCGTAGTGTCTGTCATCTGCGTCATATCATGTTCTCCTGGTTCTGGTCGGAAAATAAGCTATCAGCGGTCACATCACCCGCCCAACCCAACCCGTGGCAAGACGGGAGACGGAAGAGGGTAGAAAAATCAAAGAGCGAAGAGCCGGTAGAGGGAAGAGGTCAGCTCAAACCGAAAATCAAAAGGCGGGACCTCTCCCCCCGACCCCCTTCCTCTTGCAGCTTTTTTGAACTGCGTTCCGGGACGTTCATTTAATTCGGAGCGGCAAAGAATCTTCCCACCCCCGAACGTCCCCTATTCCCTTGCCCTTTTTCTTGCTTCGCCCAAGAAAAAGGGCGAAAAAGAAGGGCGCCGCTCGGCGCGGGGCCGGTTTTTCCGTGAACCACCTCAGGTGCACAAATGGGAATTTAGTGGCCTGCGAGCCTTACAGGAACGCCCGGCCTGTGGAGATGAACGGAATAACACGGAAAAACCCCCCACACCACCAGTTCCACGTGAAGTAAACCGGCAAGGCCCGCCGCCTGGTTTTGCGGTTTTGGCTAACAACAGAACACTGTTCGCTGTCTTTCCCTCTGTGTCTTCGTGTCTCCGTGTGAGCCGAATCTCGTCGTTGCCGGCGTCCGCTGGATATATAGGTTTTCCACCCCCTTTCCTTTAGGAGAGGGGGCCGGGGGGAGAGGTCACCGCGCTGACGTCAATTGATTGGGTTTTTGATTCAAGCTGACGGCTAATGGCTGATAGCTGAAAGCTGTTTTTGCTGCTTCCGGTCGGCCGAATTTCGGCAATCTATTTCCGGGACAGAACACGATGTCTTACGTCCATAATCTCAAATCGATTCTCTCCGTCCCAGGATCGTCGGGGGAAATAAACTTGCCGGCTCGTCCCGTCCGGACCCATTTCGAATCCGGGATCGTCCGCCAGCACCAGGATCGTCCGTCCTTCCCGTCTTACGACATCCGATAACCTGAGCCCAAGCGTAAACCCTGCCACGTCCTTAACCACAACCGTCAATCCCCTCAGCCCCTCCCCTTCGGGAACGTTTCCGTCCACCACCAGACCGTCCAAATCGGCACCGTTTTCCTTCCGAAATACGCCCAGGATCTTACCCCTGATGATACCCTCTCCCGACAGGTGGACGTTTCCCTTTTGCAGCAGCCTCCCGCCCACCAGGGTCATCCTCTCCACGGCACCGTCGCGCTCACGCACAAACCCGATCCGGCCATCCAGCGCCATGTCTTCCACAACCATCCGTTTACCGTCCGGGTTACAGAACAGATAGTCCGTATAACCCTCTCCTGAAATTTTCAGCGCCAGGCCGTCGGAATCTGTGCCCAGCCGCGTCACCGAGCGGATAAAAGGTGCTTCGCCAATCGGCTCCAGCACATTCACGAATACACTGGAGAGATCCTTCCCCTCCCGCCGATGAATCAATGCCGGCATGGTGCAATCATCAAGTCTGCCTTCGCTCTCTTCCGCACGCCGAACGGACGGCATGCTCCCGAAGAGCAGTTCACCATCCAGCTCTGAGACCCCGTGGGTACGAATACGACCCTTCGGCTCGCCCTCGCTGGCGAAGACCACGTTCCACGGCGTGGAGATTTCAGCCCGGCTCACGTCCCGCACGTAACCGTAGACGAAATTGTGTCCCTCCGCGTAACCCGGCACGGTCTCGCCGCTGGGAAACACGACCTCCACGTCGGGCGGCAGCAGTGTCTCACCATAGGTCGACCGATCCAGATCCGTCTCGATAGACCCATCGTTATTCGCATCTCCCACCAGCACGTAGTCGTGCCGCGTTCCCCCGTCAACGCGAAACACATCCACCACGTACGCATCCTGCGCCGAGACGCCGATCATCACGAGCAAACGTCTGTAATCCCTTACGACCCCGGGATACGCCCGATTGCCCTGTGCAGCCACCGCCTGAAACCAACTGTTTCCCGGCACAAACAGCAGCAAGTTGCCATCGGAAGGGTCGTTTTCATTGCCCCGCGCCTGGTCCTCGCCATTCACGACCACGGTGCTGTGTGATAGCGTACTCGACGCCCACTGCCGCTGGTGGGTCCAGGTATAGCCGATATCTGACAGACGCTCCTGCCCGTGTGAAAACAGGGAAATGCTCAACAAATCGGCATGGGCGTGTCCGTAAGCGCCCGAAAAATGCAGGTGCGCCTGCATCTGATACGCGCCGTTGCCCCGCCCCAGCCAGGCATGTCCGACGCCGGCCAGCAGATGTGGAGCGGTCTCCGTGGTTGGCGCCCTTTCCTGCCAGGCCCACGTATCGTGCACCGCGACAAGGCGCCCGTTCGGATATCGCAAGAGATCCGGAATCCGTCTGGCCCTTTCAAAAAACGGGAAGCTGTCCAGGAGATCCAGGTTGTCGTAACGCTCGCCGCTTTTAGGATTCGAGTAACCCTTTGGATCACTGTATCCCGTCAACAGGTCCATGACGGACACCAGGCCTTCCACCGTCTGATTATGATAGGAGACGGCCCCTTCCCGCCACATTCCATCCACGAAAAACTGCTTCCGGATCAGATCGCCAATCCATTGTACCGACTCGTGCACGTACGCGGGCTCACCCAGAACGCGTCCCGCCGAAATCAGCCCGCGCAAGATTGCCGGGTCCATATTGCTGAGTGTAATCGGATAGGACCGTACGAATCTGACACTGCCGTGAAACAGATCATCCTCGATCCGCCGTTGCATCTCATCGTCTATCTGGCCACTTTCCCGAACGAGATCGTAGGCGAAGATCAGGTTCGACGGGATATCCCCGTACGCCCAGTAATCCCACTTCGCCGCCAGATACGGAGACACCGGATAGGGAAACGTGTGGTCTCCCTCGAATACCACCTTGGTCCGGAAGGGCGCGTCGAACCGGGCGCAATACCCCGGATAAACCTGAGCAAAGCGATCCAGAATCAGCGCAGCTCTGCGTGCGAATGCCGGATTCCCGGTCAGATAGTAAAGCTTTCCGAGTTGATGGGCCGCATCAGAAAAATACATCCGGGCGACGTACCATCCCTTCGCCCGGAAATAGTGCCGGTACTTCTTGTCGGGCTCGATATGAGAAAGCGGTCCCGGCAACTGCGCCGGCGGCGGGAACGGCGCCTCCCAGTACGGATACTCCTGGACCTCGCCACGCGGATTGGCCACCCGCATCACCCCGTTTTCCGGGTATAACTCGTTTGGAAACCGCATGTTGCAGAACTGGCAGAAGACCCGGTCGGGTTCCTCGATCGACCACGACAGTTGATTCTCTTCCGCGCCACCCGCGCAATTCGGACAGTCCACAAACCGAAAACCGGACCGGTTCGGAATCAGTCGTACCAGTTCTTCTTCGGACAGCGCAATTACGGACGCCAGGTTTTCCTCAAGGCCCGCAACGTGACCCTGGTCGACCTGGGGCCGAAATACCGGTTCCGCGTTAAGCCGGTCCGGCATCAGAAACAGCAGAAACGCCAGAGTCAACACCACGCAGATCAATATCATTTCCCGCTCCATCACGCCCGGAATACGACGTCCTCGTCCAGTGGAAACACAGACCGCCGGATCCGTTCATAGGGCAACGTCTCCAGCGCGAGGGTCGTACACCCAGGGCTGATCGCCATTATGGCCGTCCCTGCTATCTCCCGCAGTTCGGGTGCGAGATATCCGTGTTTCACAACCACGATCTCGTGTTCCGAGGGATTCACGTTCGCCATTTCAAAGCTTCGCAGATCCAGGAACGGCATGCGGTCGGCCGTTAGAACCACCCTTACGCCACCCACCTGGAACACGACAATCCGCGGCGGATTCATCGAGATTACGCGGCCGGTGACCTCCAGAGGAAATCCGTTGACCCTGTCGAGCTTGCCGCCCACCGTCAGGGTCAGCTCGGCGCCTGTTCCCGCTTCGATACATCGCGCCACGGACTCGGCATCGGCGATCCCCGCCACAACCGCATCTCTGGCGCCGGCCTCAAGCAGCGTCTTCAGGACCAGGGTGACATCGCCCGCCGCGCCGGCCGTCACATTGTCTCCCGAGTCGGAAACAAACACGGGGTGCCGGGTCTCGCGGACGGCACACCTTATGACATCTTCCACCGGCATCGTCCGCACATCCGGCGCGAATCGCTCACGCGTTCGCCAGATTTCCAGCGCCAGGCGTTCAGCGTGTTCCCCGGCTACCGACCGATTCTCCGAAACCACAATTGTGGCCACGGACGTAAAGGGCGAATCCGTCCACGCGCACCCGATCATAATCGACGCGTCAATAACCTCGGGCCGCGCTTCCAGCGTCTGAAGTCCGCTGTAAAGGGACCGTGCGGGTTCCACTCCCGTTGCCGCGTGTTCACCCGGAAGCAGCATGGGCAGTCTGACAATGGCATTAACGGGGCGGAGATTCTCTCTCACACAGCGGATGAGATGTCCAATTGCCCGCCTTTGCGTCTCGGTTCGGTCCACGTGGGGCGCGGTCCTCAGCGCCGTCAGCACATCGGTCTTCTCCACGACCTCGGGCGCGAGATTGGCGTGCAGGTCCAGACTGGCGACGATCGGAATATCGCCGCCTACCGTCTCGCGCACACGGCAAACCAGGTCGCGTTCGCCGTCGCCCACGCCTTCCACCTCCATTGCGCCGTGCAAATCCAGGTACACGCCGTCCACCGGCGATGCCCGACGCAAGCGATCCACCAACTCGGCCGCCATCGACTCGTACGTGTCCCGGAGAACGAGCCCATGGGGCTGCGCCCTGGCAACCAGCGTCGGCGCCCATTCAACGTTGTCAAACGCCTGCCAGGGTCTATCAGCCAGAATCTCGTTCCCGCGCAAGACGTGAAAATCCTCGATTCCAGCCCGTAACGCCGAAAATGTGTTCGTTTCATGCCTGATTCCGCAGATCGCCAGCCGCATTTCACAATTTCCCATTCATTGACCCGTGGGTACGGACCATCGACCATCTTGCCGGTATTCCATCCCTGACGTCAAATGCGCACCACCTGTTCCGCTTCGATCTGCAAGATCCGTACTCTCCGGTCTTTCAGAACGCTCGCCTCCACCCTTCGTCCCGCTTCATTGGTGATATACGCGCCGCCGGCAGGGACCGCTTCGATCCGAATATCCCCATCGGTCCGGACCTTCATCACTTCCCTCGCGTAGACGGCCTCTCCGCCCTCGATGGGCATGGCATACTCGACGCGCTGTCCTGTAACGCGCGTTGTGCTTCCAAAAACCGGTACCGGATTCCCGACTCCGGTCTCAAACGCGCATATCTTCCGCTTCGATCCGAAATTGCCGGCGCACAGATATCCGTCCACAATCAGACAGACTGTATCTTCCGGGGATTCGGCTATTGTCAGGAACTGGGCCGGCGTTTCCTCGTGCGGCTGCTCGGGACAAATCAGCAAGGCGAGCGCGCCCACCCGCTCGCCCGCGCGGTATGCCTTCGCCGTGTCGTCCAGGCTCAGGAACAGATCGTCGGCGACCGCCCTGAAGGCAAAGGGCGGGAAATAGTGACGGTTCAGATAGCGGGTTCCGCCCGTCCCCTGGAACACAATCCCCAGCTGATCGTCCACGTTCAACCAGCCCGGGTCGCGCATATCAAACACGACGTCGTCGTCGGGGTCATTGCTCGGAAACCCGGGAAACGTCTCCTTTCCGTGCGGATGATAGAGAATACGCTTTCCATCGCACACCCCGCCAACCAGCGGGAAGTTTTCGTTGACGACCCTGATGAATCCCTGATCCAATTTCTCCACCGTGCAATCCCGAAGCGCCTCGAGTCGTTCACTGCAAACCATGCGTCCATCCGGAAGCGAGCAACACAGCACGCGCTGGCGAATCGTATCCTGGGCCCGGTCGTTTTCCATCAGCGCCGCGAACCCGTCGTCCTTACGATTGATCCACATGACACGAAGATTGTGGCTGCCGGGCCGATCCTTTACCGTTACGTTGGCCAGCAGACTCCACCGGCTGGGTCCCACCGTATGCACGCCGTCGCGGGTAAACGGCAGCGCCATCACGTAGTTTCGCCAGGAAAGGGAAGTCTGCCCCTTCTGGTGTCGATGATGCACAAATCCCGAATGCGGGAACAACCGGACACCGTTGAACTTTGTTGCAATCTCCGCTTCGGGCGTCGGCGCCGGCGCCTCTCCATCCATCAACCGATGCAGAAGGTAGGGTTTCACGATCCCTTCGATCATCTCCGACTCCTTGATTTCCATGGGATCTTCCACCTCGTGGCACGTGGCCGCAACGTCGGGATCGATCAACCGCCCTCCGTTTCCTTCCTGTTTTCTCTCTCGAAGCGCCAGCGATACCTCCTCGAAGTACCCGGCATCCGGATCCTTCAGAAACAGGTATGCCGAAGCGTGCAACGCGTGTTGTTCCCCGAGATAAAGGCGGTCCATCCCCTGTGTCGGCATCGCCGATCCCGTTTCATCCGTCAGCAGCTTGATCGCATCGTAGACCCGCTGACGGTTCCAGTAGGCCTCCTGCGGTTCGGTCCGTCCGTACATGCGGTAGAGCAACCCCAGACCGGCCACCGACTGCACGCCGGAGGCGGTGTAACCGGGGTGGACCATACCGTGGTTCTCGGCCATGTAGTCCGGCAGCGTGGTGAATGTCTTCCCTGTGAGCGCTGCGGCCGTCAACCCGGTTTCCAGCGCTCCTTCGTCGAACCGGTCCTGCGGGGCGGAGCAGGCGGAAAACATCCAACGCCGGGCGCATGCTTCCCACGCTTCTGCCCGCTCGTGTCCGGACAGAAACAGATAGCAGGCCGCCAGGCCGTGCGCCGTCCACGCGTTCTCCTCCATCTGCGTATCGGCGTAAACCCCGCTCTTTGGCGCCATTTCTCCAAACCGTTCGAGATAATCCAGGCAAATTTCCGCCAGCATCATCCGCGTTTCATCGTCCACGTACGGCATCAACATCAGGGCCGCGGAGGTCATATTCGCAATGGTCCCGCCGCACTGGCTTTCCGGGAAAAACCCCCGGCCCTGTTCGCCCCACTTTGTACCCCAGGACCTCGGCATTCCCAGACCGGTGGACGGCCGCAGACATTCCTCCAGACCCGTATCGTGTGTGAAACACAGGTACCTGATCGCCTTGACGACAACTTCCCGCAGTTCGTCGATCGACAGTCCCGCGGTACTCTCATCGTATTCCGGCGACGTACTCACCGCGGCCAGGGCGTGCAACGGGACCGCCGTCTCAATGCCGTACCAATGGACCCCGCCGAAAAAATGCCCGCAACGGGGGCGCCCGCCCCAGTCCTCAAAATAGCTCAGCGCGGTCGGAAACCACTTCTGTGCCATCCTCAGATAGCGCCGGCTCGTCGGCGTCTCGGCGGCGGGTATGCACGCACCCTCCAGTCTGGTTATCATGTCTACGGTGACCATGCGTCATCGCCCTCCACATTCAATTAACGTGGCTTACAACATCCGTTCCGCCCGCCTGTAACAGATTTCTTCAAGGGTCTCGTCATCCACCGGCAACACCGCACACTTGACCCTGGCCGCCGAAGGATAGGAGAACGGAGCGTGTGTGCCGAATACGAGGTGGTCCGCGCCGCCCTGTTCGATGAAATCCGACAGATCGCCCATCTGATTCACGTTTCGACTCAATGTGTAGTGTACTTCCGCCAGGGACAGGTCGAAATACCAGTCGCGGTCCCGAATCTCCGTGCGTTGCCAGACGGGGGTGTTTGCAAGCCCTCGCGCATTCGGAACCACGATTGTCGCCCCGGAGACCGCGGCAATCAGATTCGCCACGCCATTGAGATCCACCATCCGCCCGGGGTCCATCCAGTGCCTCTGTCTGACGTCTTCGATCCGATGCGGGATGAACACCGGAAGCCCCCGCTCGGTGCATGCCGCAACGACCTTGCGGGCTTCGGGTCCGTCCACGGCGAAATCGTGATATTGCGGGAACAGCCGCGCGCCTCGCATTCCCAGGTCTTCGTGGCACCGGCGCAGATCGCCCTCCCAGTTCGGATCGGCCGCATTGATTGTCGCCATGGCAATCAATCGGTCGGTAAACCCTTCCAGGTCCTCCGCCAGGCGTTCGTTAGCCGGTTGCACGCTTCGGTGCAATATCGCCTCGATCCGGGATACGGCGGCCGTCCCGATACCGGCCCGGTCCAGCCGACGGATCAGTGTTTCAGGCGTATTGTCCCGCAAACCCCGAAAAGGCCAGGAACCCAACCACGCATTGATATCGACGTACCTCATGCCACCGCCTCCTTCTTCGTCAAGATCGGCGCCGCGCCTTGAGCGGCCAGGATCCGCTCCGCGTTGCCCCAGAAAATCAGGTCCTTTTCCTCGTCCGTCAGCGTCGCGTCGATGACCTTCCCCACGCTGCCGGTCATGGTTCCGTCCGTGCCGAACAACACCCGGTCGGGTCCCATTTCGGCCACGGCAAGTTCGACCTGTCCATCGTCCAGATTGCTACCGCTCACGTCGCAGACCAGGTTGGGCGAGGTATCCCGCATCGCGCGAATCGTGTTTTCCCAGTCGCCGCCGCCGCCGATGTGGGCGTGGATGACCATCGCCTCCGGATACAACCGGTTCATTTCCGCGAAATGACGTCCATCGGAAATCAGCGGCTGTTGATCCAGGAATTCCCTGCCGCACACGAAGCCCGCGTGCTCCAGGAGAGGTACCCCGCGCTCGATCACCCGTTCGATAACCGGAAACACCGCCGGGTCGTTGATCCTGTACTGGTTGTAGAGTTTGACGCCGATCATCCCCGCGTCGAGACACCGGTCCACCTCGTCCACCGCCTGCCGGTAGTGCCCCGGAATCACAAAACACATGCCCCGGATATGATCGGGAAAGCGTTTCATGGCCCGCAACACCGCGTCGTTCTCCGCGCGCACTTCTTCAATAATGGCAAGCCGGCCACCCGTAATGGGTGACGAACACCAGTATTCGGTTATACCCAGCATCTCTCCCGTCGAGATCAGCCGCTCGGCGGAAGTCGCCTCCTCCGCCTCGTTCCCCAGATTCCAGACGTGGCAATGCACGTCGATCTTGGGCCGGCGGAGCCACCTTTCGATATCCAGACTCATTTCACATCCTCCGTAAGTTTGAAAGCGATAAAAGTGCCTCGCCTGTAAGGCCGACCTCTCAGATGAAGCTATCAGCTATCAGCCGTCAGCTGTCAGCTAAAAACGAAAGGCAAGATCAAAGTCCAACCTCTCCTCCCAGCCCCGAAGACCTCTCCCCCCGGCCCCCTCTCCTAAAGGAAAGGGGGAGTAACACCTGATGTTGTGCGTTCGCGATATTTCGCCACGATTCCTTCACCAATCGAAACGGCTCCAGTCAATCAAAACCTCCATCAGTCGATCACAGTTCCCCCTTCCTCTCAGGAAGGGGGACCGGGGGTAGGTCTCGCCTGTTGCTTTTTGCGCCTTTGGAACGGGTTGGGCGGGGAGCTGACGGCTGACGGCTGACGGCTTAGAGCTGACAGCTTTTTATTCCCTATCCCATGGGAATACGAATGTCGGTTGATTCACGTATCGCTTTGCGGTGACAACGAGACGGCTGCCGCTTCCGGGCGCCAGACGTAACGTGAAGAAAGGACAATCCACGGAATGGGTACTGTCGTCGGTCTGAACCGCCGTCACCTGGTGCTCGCCGTAGGCCCCCGCCTGGACGATGACGGTCCGATGATCCACCGGATTCACGTTCACCAGAGACACCGTGACCGTCTCGTCCGTCATCCCCTCCACGAGCGCCGCCACGTCCTCGGGTATCCCCGCCCGCTGGCGTACGGGGTCGAAATATCGCAAACGGCAATGCAGCGCCTCGCCGTATCGGGGGGTCAATCCGCCCAGCATCAACTGGGTCAGACAGCTATTGATGGCCGGGTTGTACCGCAGCGTATCGTCCGACATCCGGGTATCGGGCGTGCTGGTATCCCGACACATGCCGTTCACCTTTTCACGGATTGAGGCAAATTCCCGGCGCAAGGCGGCCTCCGCAAATCCCTCGTTTTCCCCATCCAGAAACTTCAGCCATGCGTTCCCGGGAACGTATTTCAGATCGTCCCGATCCATTGACCAGTAGTAAACGTCCAGCGCACCCTGGCTGTACGGCGAGTCCTCATAGGCGTACCAGCCGTCGTCGCCATACATGTGCGGGTACCTGGTTCTGCCATCCACCGTCCGGGAATTGGCATTTACCGTGGCGAGCATCCTGCGCCATACGTCCACGTATTTCCGTTGGCCCGTCAGCAACAGCGCGTTGCCGAAGCCCGCGACACCCCGGTATGTCGCGTTCCGGTTTGATAGCTCACCCGTTTGCGGCACGACCACCGTGAACCCCCAGCCGTAACACCCGCCATACCACTTTCCATCGCACTCGCCACCGATCGTGCCGTCCAAACCGATATTGCTGGGAAGAATCCCGTTGTTCACGGCCGCCCTTTCCGCCCAGGCACCCACATAGTCCACCACCCACTCCTTGTATTTCTTCTCTCCAGCCACCATAAACGCGTTCAGACCCAGCGTGGTGGCCGCCAGATTGATGGGATGGTCGCCAACCACGTCCGTGTAATCCTCGAAATGCGCCAGCATCTCCTCGAAATTGCGCTCTCCATGCGCCGGGTCGAATCGTCCCTCCACTTCGATTGGATCTCCCGCCCAGTCCAGCGCCGTCGCCTTCCGGAGCAGGGGCCCACGGCTTCCGGTAAACAGACTGCGGATGATCTTATGCTCCGGATCGTAATTCCTGGCCTGCGGGTCCTCATCCATATAGAGCCCCGCGTACCGGCGCGCACGGTGCTGAAAGCTGATATCGTATGGATCCGACAATCCCTGTAAATTGAAGACGGCCAGGCTTTCACCGTGGTGGAACCAGTCCAGGCTGACCGGAAACTCCTTATATATCATCCCATCCCGGGCCAGCGGCACCTCCACGGTTTTCGCCTCCGTATATTGCAACAGGTGTCCCTCCCACCCCAGCTTGTACATGTTCAGAATGCAATCCGGCGCACCCGCCGCGTGGAGAATCGGCCAACCCGTCAGATTCTCGATCGCGTCGTCCGGCCCGTCGTTACCACCCCAGCGGGGTACGCACTGGAGATAACCCCGCGAGTCAAAGTACCGGTTGAAGAATTCTTCGCACGCGCGCGTCTGCGACCGGATTAACGCCCTTTCGAGCAACGCCCATTCCGGCGGCGGCATGGGCGTCTCGATCGACACGGTCAACGCATTTGGATTCACCTTGGACATGGCCATTCCTTTCGATCAACAAAACGTCTGATTGCTGAATCATGGAGTTTCCACCACCCCCAAATGTCCCCTATTCCCTTGCCCTTTTTCTTGCTTCGCCCAAGAAAAAGGGCGAAAAAGAAGGGCGCCGCTCGGCGCGGGGCCGGTTTTTCCGTGAACCACCTCGAGGGCCCAAATGGGAATGGGTTGCCCTTTCACCGGACTAGCCCATCCCGAACTATCTTGCCGGACGGAATAGCACGGAAAAACCCCCAGCTCCACCACCGTTCGCTCGATAGGACTGCTCGATGTACTGTTCAATAGTGATGTTGTACCTTCAAGCGCGGTATCTGCCTCCACCCGCGTAGCGGATGACCTGTTGTACCGGCGATTCTTCGGGACAACAGGGGACGCCTGGTTTTGGCGTTCGAGGCTGATGGTGAGCGGTGCGCTTCATGCCGCGAACAATCCACGTCCCACCGCGTCCATATTGTATTCGTAGGGGCAACCCTTGTGGTTGCCCGTTTTTCGATTGTTTCCCTTTGTGCCTTTGTGTCTCCGTGTGAGCCTTCTGTGTCGCGTCGCCGGACATGGCGAGAGATCCTCCCCTTTTCCTTTAGGAGAGGGGGACGGGGGGAGAGGTTCCCGCGCCCGTCGTGAGATTGCCATCGCCAGTCCGTACGGCGATCTGCCTTTTGCCTTTCGTTTTTAGCTGACAGCTTACGGCTGAAAGCTGATCGCTCTGTCCGAGAGGGGGCCGGGGGGAGAGGTCTGCGCCCTTCGCGGTCGTCGACATAATAGCGCTGACGTCAACTGATTCGGTTTTTGGTTTTGGCTGATAGCTCGCCTCCAGATAGCCATTCGGTTATCGAACGCGATGCCTGTCAAGAACACTTCCAGAGCAGAGCGCGTGGTTCCGTTAAGCAGCGACGATCGGTGTTCAGCCGAGGCTGGTAGGGCAATGTCCGACGTGCATCCAGTGAGGGTATTCGCGCTGTGCATATGGCAGGCCCCGCGCCCAGCGGCGACTTTTGGTTCCTTTTGGTCGTTTCAAAAGGAACACGCCGTAGGCAGGGAATCTGGGGAGATGTGGATGTTGAATTTGAATCTCGTCTTTTTGTTCAAGCTGAATGCTGAAAACTGACCGCTGATAGCTGCCTTTCGACAAATCGCCGTATAATAGGCAATCGGAACCCCGGATACAACGCAAAAGGACGTGGCCCGACGGTGCGCAGTGGAAGAAAATTCTTGACTGGCAAACCCACTTTTTCTATTTTAATGACGCTATGAAACCACTGAAAAACAATGCGGCCATTCCCCAAAAACCCAACGACATTCCAACGGGGATTCCCTACGCCCATACGGCCCATCGCCATACCCATCATAACGGTTCCGCGACCCTTCGCGAAACGTGCTCGGCGGTGGACCAGTCCTGAAATTTGAGTTTAGGAAACAAAAGCCCGCTGTCGAGAGACAGCGGGCTTTTTTAATGGGTGGCGGCGATGAGCGGATTCGCCGATGACGGCAATCTCACTGGTTTGGCTTATTTTCGACAGGTGACTGAGAAATGGCACACAATGACGACGCATATGGACGGATGATGTGGGACTTTCATCGCGGCATACCCGCGCAGGAAATCGTGGAACGTGAAGATGGATGTATTTCTGCCGGCAAGTCGAGTGATTATTTCAAGCCCTTTTGCGACTGGCCGCCTCACCAGCAGGAGTCGATGAACTATGTGTCAGGACGCGTACTGGATATTGGCTGCGGGCCCGGCCGGCATGCCATCCACCTTCAACAGAAGGGATTTGACATTCTGGGCATCGACGCCTCGCCCTTGGCGGTCAAGGTGGCCCGGGAGCGCGGTCTGAAGAAGGCCAGCGCTCTGAACGTCACGCAGATTTCCTCCCGGCTCGGTCAGTTCGACACCCTGCTCATGATGGGCGCCAATTTCGGTCTTTTCGGCAATTTGAAACGCGCCAGGTGGCTGTTGCGAAAAATGCGCAATATGACGTCTTCGGGCGGGAGGATTATCGCCGAATCCCGGGACCCCTATACCACCACGAGCAAAGCGCATCTGGATTATCACGAATCGAACCGGAGGCGCGGCAGGTTCTCGTGCCAGCTCAGAATCCGGATTCGGTACGAACGACATATCGGCGCCTGGTTCGATTACCTCATGGTGTCCCGAAAAGAGATGGCATTCATCCTGGAAGACACCGGTTGGCGGATTTCGAAATTCGTTCCTGAAACGGGAACCGTATACGTCGCGATCATCGATAAAGCCTGACCGGTTCTCAATCCTAAGCATGAAGGATATCGCCATGGCTGCCAGTCACACAATTGAAGAAGGCACCGAGATCCAACTCGACTTCGAGAAGCTGTCCAGGGTTGCTGAAACCGGCCACTCCGTCATCCCGGTTGCCGTACAGGACGTGGACAGCAAGGCGGTACTCCTGATCGGCTACGCCAATGAACAGGCGCTGGACTACGCGCTTGAACATCGAGTGGCGACATTCTGGAGTACATCGCGCAACGAACTCTGGATCAAGGGGGCAACGTCAGGGGATATGCTCGAACTGATCGACGTGCGCATCAACTGCGAGCAGAACTCACTGTTATATCTGGTGCGCCTGAAGGGCGATGGAACGTGCCACACAAAGGTAAACGATCGGACACGCTACGGCTGTTATTACCGCGGCATAGACAACGGAAAACTCAGATTCACAGATCCCAAAACCATCCTGGAGTGACACATGAACTTCACGCTCGGTCTGCCCAATGGCAGCATGCAAGGTCCGCTGTGCGACCTGCTCTCCCGCATCGGCCTGGACGTTCGCCCCAGCGGACGCAACGGTCAGGTTGCGATAGACGGTCTCGACCTATTCAGCCAGGCCGTCTATATGCGCCCGCAGGATATTCCGCTGGCCCTGGTGAAAGGACAGATCGACTGCGGTATCTGCGGATTGGACTGCGTGGTCGAAACCGAACTTGCACAAGAATCCCCAATCGACACCCGAATTCAACGCCTCGCGGAACTGAAAATAAGCCGGGATACCCGCGACTCTGCCCGGGTTATCCTGTTCGGACGGCCGGACAGCCCGCCGTTGTCGCAAAATGCAACAGTGACGATCAGTTCCGAATATCCGGCGATCACCCGCAACCGATATCCGAATGCGGATATCGACTTCTCACACGGAAGCACGGAGATCAAGGTGGCAATGAAGCTTTTCGACTACGGTGTGGGTGTCACGATAACGGGCATCAGTTTGCGGGAAAACGGCCTGCAAATCTTAGACGAAATCATGGTTTCTCCTATTGTTGTCATTGCACGCAGCCGAATTTCCGAATTCGTCGCCCTGGGAGACCTGTTGGCCGGCGCGCTCGAGGCCGAAAATCAACAACTCATCAAATTAAACGTCGACAACTGTCGGAGAAATGCAGTCCTGGATGCGTTGCCCGCCCGGCGCGCGCCGACACTCAGCCCTTTATCGGATTGCGCCAGCGCGATCGAAACCGTCGTGCCCAAATCGCAAACGGCCGGGCTCCTGATTCGCCTGCGCACGCTTGGCGCGACGGACATTATTGTGCAGAACATCAATGCGATCGTGGGATAGAATACACCCAACCGGCAGGGCAGGCGAGAGACGCGGGAGAGATTGATCGGAGAGTGAAAAGGCCGCGGCGGAAAAATATGGAGAGGGGAAACGGGAAAAAGTGCAAACACGGGATCGCGCGGAACTTAAGACGATGCCGCCGGGACGATCGCGCCGCTCCAGAGCCGTTCCAGGAAATCCCGCCACGGCAGGATCAGGATTCCATCTGCGGTTGGGCGCGGTCCCATAGAAAACACTCAGAAACGCCGAACAAATCTAAAATTGATATTCGATTATACATGAATATCTAAAACAGACATTTGGATTTTCAAGGCCAGAACGAAGATTTGATGCCGTGTCCAGAGCGGCTTCGCTGTGCTCCACGGTAACGCAATCTGTAACGCTACGATATGTTCGTGGCGTTTTTCCTTTTCGGGAGCTTCGACGAACCACCGATAAACACGTCCTATGGGCTGTTGTATTCGGCGGGTACCCGACACTTGGATCGGAAAATACATTGGTAAAATTACTTCCAAATATTTATTATTTCATTTTGTATATTTATCCCGGCAAATATCGATGTCGAACCCACTCACAAAAAAGACACACAAATTTCGGATTTTTGCAGTTCAATTGAGGATTTCGTGGCCTTTTTCGGCGCAATTTCTGGTTTACGAATTAAGATCAGCTCTATCACCCTCGGCGTCGTCGGCCTGATCTGCCTGTTTGTGTTCGCGCTCCCGTGGTCGCCGTCCACGCAGCCGAGCGGATTTTCTCTCTCGCTGGACCTGGACGATGCTGCAGGCGACCAGGCCGTTTCCTCACTCGACCTCCTTCCCGATCAGCCTTTTTCCATCCAGATCTTCGGCAGAGATATTCAGGGCGCCACCGGCATTTCCGCGCGCTTTCGTATCGACGCATCCCAGGTCGCGTACGAGGGCTTCGATGCGGGCGACGCGCTGCCGAACGCGCAGGCCGTTGCACAGCCGGATACCACGTCGGTCCGTATCGGTGTGTCGTGGTCGAGCGGCTCCGCATCGGTGAACACCGGGCTTGTGGGCACGCTGCGATTGCGCACCACGCCATCGTTTTCGGACACGGAGGTGTGGCTGGAGCACGCCGAGCTTACGCGGGGCGGGCAGACCGAGACGATCTCGCCCGCGGCCGGCGTGGCGCTGCAGGTTGCCGCGCCGCCTTCTCCGGACTTCGACGGCGACGGCGTGGTGGACTTCTTCGACTTTGTGGCGTTCGCCGGCGTCTTCGGGTCGCAGCGCGGAGACGGGAAGTACGTGGCGGCGTACGATCTGACCCAGGACGGCGGCATCGGCTTCGACGATTTTCTGGTCTTCGCCAGCAACTTCGGCAAAAATCCCAATCGCGCTCCCGCTTTCGACGCCACACCTCCGTTGACGCGTACCATGGAAGAAAACACGCCATTTGGACAGCCCATCGGGGCCCCCGTCACGGCCAAGGACGCCGACGGCAATTCCCTGTCCTACGGCCTGCGGGGCGTGCACTCGGACAGCTTTGCGATTGAACCGGGCACGGGTCAGCTTCTCACAAGGGAAGGAACTGCGTACGACCACGAGGCCAGGGACACCTATTCCGTGACGGTACGCGCCAGCGACGGGCAGGGGGGCCGCGCCACGGTCGTGGTGGGCATCTCCGTCACGGACGTGGACGAACCCCCTTCCGCGGCGCCCGACAGCGTGGCAGTGGCCCCGCGCGACAGCGCGCTTGCCGTGACGTGGCTGGCGGCGATGGACGAGGCGGGCAAGCCTCCGGTGAGCGGGTACGAGGTGGGGCATAAGCAGGCAGAGGCTGAGACATGGCCGGAGGGGCTGCTGGTGGAAGGCCGCACGGATACGAGCGTCACGTTAGCAGGCCTGACCAACGAACAGCCGTACCACGTACGTGTGCGCACAATGAACGAGGAGGGCGCGAGCCCCTGGTCGGAGACCGTTGCCGGCGCGCCCACGGTGGGTCCGCGGCCCCTGGGCGTGATCGGCGACCTGACGGTCTTCGTCGACCGCGACCTTCCCGTGAACCTGGCCAGCCTGTTCACGCGGCCGGCACTTGGGGCGCTGACGTATGATGCGACGTCGTCCGACGAGGGGGTTGCCACGGTGACCGTGGCGGATACGATGGCGACGGTGCGCGGCGTGGCCGCGGGGCGCGCGACCATCACCGCCACTGCCAGCGATGTACAGGGCAAAAGCGCACAGACGACCTTTGCCGTCGACGTAACGACAGCATTGCCACCGCCTCCGCCGCCACAGAACAACCGGCCGCCGACCTTCGACGACGGGCGCAGCACGTCGCGCACCCTGGCGGAGAACACGCCCGCGCACCGTCCCATTCAGCATCCGGTCAACGCCACGGATCCGGACGGACACCGGGTGACGTACAGACTCTCGGGGCCGGACTCCGCCAGCTTTTCGGTGGCCACCGGGAGTGGCCAACTGCGCACGTTGTCGGGCATCACGTACGACTTCGAGGATAACGACAGGTATTCCGTCGACCTGGTAGGCAGCGACCCCTACGGCGAATCGGCCACGATCGGCGTGACCATCCACGTGGACGACGTGGACGAGCCGCCGGAGATTCCCGCAGCGCCGCTGGTACAACCGGCGTCGACGACCAGCCTGACGGTCACGTGGGACGCGCCGGACAACACGGGTCCTGCTATCAACGACTACGACGTGCAATACCGGAAGAGCGGCAACTTCCTCCCCCATACACACGACGGACCGGGCACGAGTGCGACCATCATCGACCTTGACGTCAACACCCGCTACGAGGTGCAGGTGCGGGCAACCAACGACGAAGGCGAGGGCGGGTGGTCTGGATCAGGCTTCGGGACGACCAGTTCCAACCTTTCGCCGGTGTTCGACGAGGGACGGAGTACCACGCGCGAGGTGGCCGAGAATACGACCGGTGTGCAGAACCTGGGCGTCCCGCTGCGGGCGGACGACCCGGAGAACACCGCGGTGACGTACAGCCTCACCCGCGGCGACACGGAGAGTTTTTACGTCGATGAGAATACGGGTCAACTGCGAACATCGGCGGACGCCACCTACGACTTCGAGACGAAGGACCGCTACTCCGTGACGGTGGAAGCGCAGGACGAGCACGGCGGGCGGGCGACCATTGCCGTGACCATAGACGTGACCGACGACGACAGCGAAGCGCCGGAGGCGCCTGACAAGCCCACGTTCACGGCGCAGACGCTGAACAGCCTGTCCATACGCTGGACGGCCCCGGCCAACACCGGTCCTGCTATCAACGACTACGACGTGCAGTTCAGCGAGGACGGCGGCGCCTTCACCGACTGGCCGCACACGGGGCCGGGGACGACCACGACCATTACCTCCCTGACGGCCGACACGCCCTACCGGGTGCAGGTGCTGGCACGCTCTCCCGAAGGCGAAAGCTCCTGGTCGGAGTCTGCAGACGCCAGGACCGTGGCCAACAGCGGGCCGACGTTCAACGAGGGCACGAGCACCACGCGCTCTCTGGCAGAGAACACCACGGGTACAAACGACATCGGCAACCCGGTCACGGCGAGGGACAATGACGGCGGCACGCTCACCTACGACCTGGAAGGCACGGACCAGGCCGCCTTCGCCCTTGACGGCAACCAGCTGCAAACCCGGTCGGGACAGACATACGACTTCGAGGCGAAGCCCCGCTATGACGTCGTCGTGCGCGTCGAAGACGGGCAGGGCGGCAGCAACACCATTGCGGTCAGGATCAACCTGACGGACCAGCAGGAAAGACCCGGCACCCCCGACGCGCCCTCCGTCTCGGCGTCGTCGTCCACCAGCCTGGAGGTCACGTGGGACGAGCCGGCAAACACCGGCCCCGACATCAACGACTACGACGTGCAATACCGGGAAGGGGACAGCGGCGGCTTCAGCGCGTGGACGCACAACAGCGCGGAACGCACCGCAACCATCACGGGCCGCACCCCGGGCACGAGCTACCAGGTGCAGGTGCTGGCGAAGTCTCCTGAAGGCACGAGCGTCTGGTCGGAATCGGGCACGGGAAGCACCGATCCCAATCAGTTGCCAACATTCACTGACGGGCTCGGCGCGACACGCACCCTGGCGGAGAACACCAAGGGCGTGAAGGACATAGGCGATCCGGTGGGCGCCACGGACCCCGAGATGACCCCGCTGACGTACGCCCTTGAAGGCACGCACGCGGACTCCTTCTCGATAGACACGCGTAGCGGTCAGCTTAAAACCAGATCAGGCAGGACCTACGACTTTGAGGCCTTGTCGCGCTATTCGGTCAATGTCAAAGCCACCGACGGCCACGGCGGCGAGGGCAGCATCCCCGTGTCCATCGACCTGACCGATCTGAACGAGGCGCCCGTGTTTACCGGCGAGCCGACGCTCGAGGCGACGGAGAACCAGTCCTTCGCCGGCAGGGTCAGTGCCGACGACCTGGACCAGGGCGATGCCATCACAGACTACACCCTGACCGGCGGCAGCGACCGCAGCAGGCTCGAAATCAGCAACACCGGCGCGCTGACGTTCAGGGATGACCCCGACTTCGAGCGTCCCGTGGACGCGGGAAGCAACAACAGCTACGTCGTGGAGGTCACCGCCACCGGCGGTTCCGGCGGTCGCGCACTAACCGCCGCGCAGACCGTTACCGTCAATGTCACGGACGAGAACGAGCCGCCGGTTTTCACCATTGAAGACACCTTCGAGGTCACCGAGAACACCCGGTTCGCCGGACTAATGGTGGCCCAGGACGTCGATGCCGGTGATGCCATTACCGGATACGCTGTCACCGGCGCCGCAGACGGGGACCTGTTCGAGATCGCGAGCACGAACCAGCTGCGTTTTAAGGAGGATCCCGACTTTGAGACTCCCGCGGATGCAGGGAGCAACAACGACTACAGCGTGGTGGTGGAGGCGACCGGCGGCAGCGGCACCCGCGAAATGCCGGGCACCAAGACGGTCGTCGTCCTCGTGAAGGATGACGTCGAACCGCCGGGCAAGCCCGACCCGCCCACGGTGAGCGGCGAGACGGAGAGCAGCCTGACCGTGAGCTGGGATGCGCCAGAAAACCAAGGTCCCGACATCACGAACTATTACGTGCAGTACAGGGAAGGCGCCAGCGGCGCCTTCAGCAATTGGCACGAGACCGGTCCCACCCGGTCTCGCACGATCACCGGCTTGAGCTCGGGCAGGATCTGCCGGATTCAGGTGCAGGCGGAGAACGACGAAGGGAAGGGCCCATGGTCCGATCAGGTCTACGGCACGATCCTCCCCGCGTCGATTGTTCCTTCCTCGACTCCGGTCTTCACGGCGGCTCCGGATGAGGACCATCGCTTCGGTCAACCGGTGACTCACGCCTATAGTGGCGACCACACCAGTACGCTCGATCCCGGCGATCATAACCGCACCCACGTCGAGTACGACGACGGAACGCTCGAGCCGGCAACCGGTACTGCAGGGATCAACATCACCAACAAGAACGCGGGTTCCGAGTACCACGCGATCACGATCGGCGACAGCGCCGAGGTAACTGCAAGAGGAAGCGTCGCGGCCAACATCACAACGGAAGGCAACACCGGGAACCTTTGGATCCTGAACCAAGGCTCCGTAACTCTCGATAGCGCGGGCATCGGCATCCGCGCGGTGATGAAGGCCTCCCCCGCCAACATACTCCTCGTGAACGACGGAGAAATCACACTGAACGGCCTCACCACCGCGCCGGACTTGGCTCAATCCAACCATCGTCTTGTGGTCGGGGGCCTCAACAAGGCGGCGGAGCCCCATGACTTCTCGAACTACAGCCACAAGGTCGAGTTGTTCAACATGCCCGGCGGCCAACTCATTGCTACCGGTCCCTACAACAAGCGAGTTGACGGTCTTAAGTGCGAGACTGGAAGCGGACATCTCACACGACTGGTCAACTATGCGGAAGGCCAGATCCGGATTGAAGGAGAGGGCGCGCGCGGGATCTCGGCTCAGAGTCTCTGGGGAGCGTCACAGGGTCTCAACTTCGGCTCAATCGAAATCAACGGTCTGTACGCGATCGGCTTGTGGGCGGGGAACTGCGCGCCGTGGCCGTTCGAGAACAACGGTTGCCACGGGAACCTGGATGAGATCGTCCCCGACCGGACCAGCAACGTGCCGGGCGATGTCTACGCGAGGAACTACAGTGACGCCTCCATCACCACGAGGGCGACGACACGCACGGACGACAGACGGAGACACCGCCACGGATATGGAATCATCGCCAGGAGTTCGATGTCCGGCCGGGTCTTCGCGATCAACCAGGGGACGATCGATACGGAGGGAAAATGGAGCCACGGCATATATGCTTACGGATACGATAACGACAGAGATCTCGATGACACTTCGTACCCCGACATTCCAGACTACCCGGACACATCGGAGCACGATGGCGTTCATGTGGAAAATACCGGTACGATCAGCACGGACGGCGAGGCGGCCCACGGTATTCGCGCCGAGCATTACCGCGGCGGCGAGATCAAGGTATTCAACACCGGGAATATCTTGGCGACGAGCAAGTACTCGACGAATGCGGAATCTTCGTACTCGGCGGGAATATCAATTGCTGGGATGGGTGGGGATGTTCCTGGACCGGGATGTGAGACGGCGGCAGGCGATCCGGTGGACCCGGACATCGTTTGTAAGAACGTCTACCGTATAGGCGACGTCGTGGTCTGGAACAGCGGCGACATCGGCGCCCCTGAGGGCATCACCGAAGCTCCCAGCATAGGTATCGACGTGGTGAGCCAGGGTGGGGATATCACGATTACCCACACCGGGAGTATCACGGCCGCCAGGATCGGAATCCGCGTGCAAACCTCGGGGCAGGGGAAGATCACCCTGAACGCAAGTGGAGCATTGAATGCGCCGATGAAGTACGAGGTTATTGGCGGCACGGACAATGAAATTGTCGTGAACGAGCTTTAGTCAGGTGTTCGAGGACGGTGGGACGGTGCCGTCGAGATCGTGGCCGCAGGCGGCGTGTTCAGCAGCCAGAAATGGACCTGCTGACGTATACGGCGTTGTCCGGAAATACGGCCGCCGCTTCCTTTCATGTGATCGGTGTACTTTGTCGTTCGCGAATAAGCATTGGGTCTTTCACCCTCGGCGCCGTCGGCCTGATCTGCCTGTTTGTGTTCGCGCTCCCGTGGTCGCCGTCCACGCAGCCGAGCGGATTTTCCGTCTCGCTGGACCTGGTCGGCACGGTGCGATTGCGTACGACGGCTGCATTCTCTGATACAGAGATCTGGCTTGTCGACGCGGAACTTGCCCGTGGCGGGCAGACCGAGACGATCTCTTCTGCCATTGGCGTGGCGCTGCAGGTGGCCGCACCGCCTTCTCCGGACTTCGACGGCAACGGCCTGGTAGGCTTCTCCGACTTTGTAGCCTTTGCCGGCGCTTTCGGGGCACAACGGGGCGACGGCAAGTATGTGGCAAAGTACGATCTGAACAACGACGGCAGCATCGGCTTCGATGACCTGCTGATCTTCGCCGAGAGCTTCGGCGATGCGGTCAACCGCGCGCCGGTGTTCGGGGTTGCGCCACCCGTGACGCGCGCGCTGGCGGAGAACACGCCCGCAGGCCAGCCCATCGGCGACCCCGTCCTTGCCACGGATGCCGATGACGATTCTCTCACCTATGGCCTGCGCGGCGTGCACGCGAACCGTTTTTCCATAGGCGCCGGCACAGGGCAGTTGCTGACAAAGGAAGGCATTGCCTACGACCACGAAGCCAGCGACACCTATTCTGTAACCGTCCGGGCCAGTGACGGCAAGGGGGGCCGCGCCACCGTCGGGGTGGACGTCGCCGTGACCGACGTGGACGAACCCCCCGGCGCGCCGCCCCCGGGCGTGGCGGTCACGCCGCGCAACAGCGCCCTGTTGGTAAGCTGGAACACGCCGCCCCCGGGCGTGGCGGTCACGCCGCGCAACAGCGCCCTGTTGGTAAGCTGGAACACGCCGCCCGACGAGGCGGGCAAGCCCCCGGTGAGCGGTTACGAGGTGACGCACCGGCGCGGCGATACCGGCGACTGGCAGGAAGCGCTGATGCTGGACAGCAGCGCGGATACCAGCGTGACGTTGACGCGCCTGAACAACGAACGGACCCATCAGGTGCGCGTGCGCAGTTTCAACGACGAGGGGACAGGCCCATGGTCACAACCCGTTGCGGGCGCGCCCACGGCGGGGCCGAAGGTGGCGCGCGGCATCCCCGACCAGAGTCTCTACACGGACGGGGGTAACCGTCGCGTGAACCTGTCCGTGGCCTTCACCCGGCCGGGCAGGAGGCCGCTGATCTACGGTGCGGCATCGTCCGACAGCACGATCGCCGCGGTGAGCGTGTCGGATTCCATCGCGACGCTGCGCCCCGCGGCCGGCGGGCGCGTGACCATCACTGCGACCGCCAGCGACCTGTGGGGCAACGCGGCGCAGACGACCTTTAACGTTGTCGTGACCTCGGGTTCCCCACCGCCTCCCCGGCCGCCTCCTGTGCCCACGGGGCCAGGCGGGCCATCGCGGCCGCCTCAGCCGCCCCCGCCACCTCCACCGCCGCAAAACAACCGGCCGCCTACCTTCGACGACGGATCAAACACGTCGCGCACCGTGGCTGAGAACACGCCCGCGCGCCGTCCCATCCAGCATCCGGTCAACGCCACCGACCCGGACGGACACCGCGTGACGTACAATCTCTCGGGCCCGGGCTCCGCCAGCTTCGCCGTTGACACGGGCAGCGGGCAGTTGCGCACGCTGTCGGGCATCACGTACGACTTCGAGGATAACGACCGCTATTCCGTGGAACTGGATGCCAGCGACCCCTACGGCGAATCCACCACGATCGGGGTCACCATCCACGTGGCCGACGTGAACGAGCCGCCGGCGATTCCCGTCGCGCCTGTGGTACAGCCGGCGTCGACGACCAGCCTGACGGTCACGTGGGAAGCACCGGACAACACGGGTCCGGACATCACCGACTACGACCTGCAATATCGGCAGAGCGGCAGCTTCCTCCCTCATACCCACGATGGGCCGGGTACGAGCGCAACCATCATCGAACTCGACATCAACACACGCTACGAGGTGCAGGTGCGTGCAGCCAACGACGAAGGGACGACGTTATGGTCCCGGTCGGGCTTCGGGTCCACCAGTAGCAATCTGCCGCCGGTTTTCGACGAAGGAAGGAGCACTACGCGCGAGGTGGCAGAGAACGCGACCGGGACAACCGACCTCGGCGTCCCGCTGCGGGCAGACGACCCGGAGAACACCACGGTGACGTACAGCCTCACTCGCGGGGACACGGAGAGTTTTGGCGTCGACACCAACACCGGTCAACTGCGGACCGCAACGGGCGTTGACTACGACTTCGAAACGAAAAATCGCTACTCGGTGACGGTGGAAGGGAGGGACGAGCAGGACGGAAGCGCGACCATCACCGTGACCATAAACGTGATCGACGACGACACCGAGGAACCGGAGACGCCCGACAAGCCCACGGTCACGGGACAGACGCTGAGCAGCCTGTCCATCCGATGGACGGCGCCCGCTAACACCGGCCCCGCCGTCAACGACTACGACGTGCAGTACAGCGAGGACGGCGGCGCCTTCACCGACTGGCCGCACACGGGGCCGGGGACGACCACGACCATTACCTCCCTGACGGCCGACACGCCCTACCGAGTGCAGGTGCTGGCACGCTCTCCCGAAGGCGAAAGCTCCTGGTCGGAGTCTGCAGACGCCAGGACCGTGGCCAACAGCGCGCCGACGTTCAACGAGGGCACGAGCACCACGCGCTCTCTGGCAGAGAACTCGACGGGCACAAACGATCTCGGCAATCCGCTCACCGCGCGGGATACCGACGGAGGCACACTCAGCTACGGCCTCGAGGGCACGGACCGGGCCTCCTTCGCGCTGGATGGCGCCCAGCTTCAGACGCTTTCAGGTGAGACCTATGACTTTGAGGCCAAGCCCCGCTATGACGTCATCGTGCGCGTCGAAGACGGGCAGGGCGGCAGCAACACCATTGCGGTCAGGATCAACCTGACGGACCAGCAGGAAAAACCCGGCACGCCGGATGCGCCGGACGTCACGGCGGCCTCGTCCACCAGCCTGGAGGTGACCTGGGACGAGCCCGCAAACACCGGTCCGGCCATCAACGACTACGACGTGCAGTACCGGCAAGGCGACAGGGGCGGCTTCCGTTCGTGGACGCACAACAGCGCCGAGAGCAGTGCCACGATCACGGCGCTGGTTCCGGACTCCTCCTACCAGGTGCAGGTGCTGGCGCGCTCTCCCGAAGGCACGAGCGAATGGTCGGAATCCGGCACGGGAAGCACCGACTCCAATCAACTGCCAACATTTGCCGACGGGTCCAGCGCCACGCGCACCCTGGCGGAGAACACAACCGGTACACAAAATATCGGGGATCCGGTCAGTGCGACCGACGCCGAGATGACCACGCTGACGTACGCGCTGGAAGGCACGCACGCGGACTCCTTCTCCATCGACACCCGCAGCGGCCAGCTCAAGACCCGATCGGGCAGGACCTACGACTTTGAGGCCCTGTCCCGCTATTCGGTGAACGTGAAGGCCACCGACGGCCACGGCGGCGAGGGCAGCATCCCGGTGTCCATCGACCTGACGGATCTGAACGAGGCGCCCGTGTTTACCGGCGAGCCCACGCTGGAGGCGGCGGAGAACCAGTCCTTCGCCGGCAGTGTCAGTGCCGACGACTTCGACCAGGGCGATGCCATCACGGACTACACCCTGACCGGCGGCAGCGACCGCGGCAGGCTCGAAATCAGCAACACCGGCGCGCTGACCTTCAGGGACGACCCCGACTTCGAGAGTCCCGTGGACGCGGGAAGCAACAACAGCTACGTCGTGGAGGTCACCGTCACAGGTGGGTCGGGCGGTCGCGCGCTGACCGCCGCGCAGACGGTGACCGTCAATGTCACGGACGAGAACGAACCCCCCCACTTCACCAGCGTGGATACGTTCATGGTTGTGGAAAACGTCCTGAGGGCAGGGCGGCTGGCGGCGCAGGACGTGGACAGGGACGACGGCATCACGGGATATGCCGTCAGCGGCGGCGCGGACAGCGACGACTTCGAAATCAAAAACACCAGCGAGCTGCACTTCAGGGATGATCCAGACTTCGAACGGCCGGCGGACGCGGGAGGCGACAACGAGTACACGGTCCAGGTGGAGGTGACGGGCGGGGCGGACACCCGGGCGCTGGCGGCCACGCAGACCATCACCGTCGCCATTGACGACGAGGACGAGCCGCCGGGCAAGCCCGACCCGCCCGTGGTGAGCGACACCACCGAGAGCAGCCTGACGGTGAGATGGGACGAACCGGACAACGACGGTCCCGACATCACGAACTATTTTCTGCAGTACCGCGACAGCGGCGCGTTCACCATCTCTTCCGACAGCACCTCGACACGTACCCGCACAATCTCGAGCCTCCGCGCGGGAAGGTCCTACCAGTTCCAGGTGCAGGCGAAGAACGACGAAGGCAAGGGACCGTGGTCTAATACGGGCAGCGGAACCACCCTCACCGCCCCGACGGTCTCCAGTGTCGCGTTCACCTCGACGCCAGCCTCAGGACAGAACAACACCTACAAGCTCAAGGACACCCTCGACGTGACCGTCACCTTCAGCGAGGCGGTGACCGCCACCGGCGCGCCGCAGGTCGACCTGACCATCGGCTCCACTCCGCGCCAGGCCGACTACGAAAGCGGCTCGACCACGACCCAGCTCCTGTTTGAGTACGCGGTGCAGGTTGCCGACGAAGACGATAACGGCGCCGCCATCAACGAGAACGGCCTCAAGCTCAACAGCGGCCGCATCTTCCTGCTCAAGAACAGCGTCACCGTCAACGCCGACCTGGCCCACTCGGCCGTCGCCAACCAGTCCCGCCACAAGGTCGACGGCGTCGCCCCAACCCCCACCAAAGCGGAAGTGGATGGAACCAAGCTGACCCTGACGTACGGCGAAACGCTCGTCAGCAATCCAAAGCCGGCCAACAGCGATTTCGCCGTGACCGTGGACAGCGAGACGCGAAGCGTTACCGCGGTGGCCGTCAGCAACACCAAGGTGACACTCACCCTGGCCTCGGCCGTAAACACGGGGGAGACGGTGGCGCTTGCCTACACGCCGGGGACCAACCCGATCCGCGACCGGGCCTGGAACCCCGCCGGCGCCCTCAGCAACCTGGCGGTGGACAACCTCAGAAACGTCTGCAACCGCACCGCGCAGGTGCGCGACGAGATCATGGATGAAGCCGGGGTCAGCGCGTGCGGCGACGTAACCGCGGACCATCTTGCCGCGATCACCAGCCTCTCCCTGATTGACGAAAGCATCTCCACGCTGAAAGCCGGCGACTTCGCCGGGCTGACGTCCCTGGAAGAACTCTACCTGTCAGACAACAGTATCAGCAGCCTGTCGGCGGGTATCTTCTCCGGCCTGTCGGCGCTGGAAGACCTCAGCCTCAGGCAGAACAACCTCTCCAACCTCGGAGCGAACACGTTCTCCGGACTGACCGCGCTGTCATCTCTCGATCTTTCCTTCAGCCATCTGGGCAGTTTCGACGCCAACCTGTTCTCCGGGCTGACGTCCCTGACCCATCTCGATCTGCTGAGTGCCCGCATCAACAGCCTGCCGGCGAACGGCTTCTCCGCGTTGACGGCGCTGGACACCCTCATCCTTCAGTACAACCTCCTGGGCGACCTCGCCGCCGACGAGTTCTCCGGGTTGTCGACGCTCGAATACCTCGACCTGAGCAATACCCGAATCACCAGTTTTCCGGCGGACGTCTTCTCCAACTTGTCGGGGCTCAAGCACCTCGACCTGGAGTATGCCCGGCTCACCAGCCTTCCGGCGACCGTGTTCTCCGGGTTGTCGTCACTCGAACACCTCAACGTGAAACGCAACGATCTCCCCAGTCTCGACGCCGGCCTCTTCTCCGAACTGACGGCGCTGACCTATCTCGACATTTCCAGCATCGATCTCACCTCCGTGCACGGCGACCTCTTCTCAGGGCTGACCGAGCTCGAGTTCCTCGACCTGAGCTATAATAACAACCACCTCACCGAACTGCCGGTCACCGTTTTTTCCGATCAGACGAAACTCGGAACGCTGAGCCTGAGAACCAACGACATCTCCACCTTGCCGAAGGGTCTTCTTTCCGGGCTGACGGAACTAAGATCGCTGGACCTGAGACAAATGGACTTCTCAACACTGGGAGACAGCGTTTTTTCCGGTCTGACTGAACTGACCAAACTCCAGCTCCAGTGGAATCCGGTGGACCCGCTGCCGATTACCGTTTCACTGGAATCGACAGGGACGGGCCAGTTCGTGGCTAAAGCGCACACCGGAGCGCCCTTCGATATAGTCCTGCCGCTGCGGCTTTCCAACGGTGAGATCGACGGCGGCGAAGGGAGCATCACCATTCCCCAGGGCAGTGTCGAGAGCGGGGCCCTCTCCGTCTCCCGCACGGCCGGAACCAGGGCGGCGGTCACTGTCGATATCGGGGTGCTGCCGGCCGTCCCGGCGAGCGACAACGGGTACGAGTTGGTGCGGTCCGATGACCTGCCGCTGGTGGTCATCGACGCCGAATCCGGGGTGGAGATCTATCCCACGGAACTGACCATGGCGGAGGACGACAACGACACCTACACGGTGGTGCTGACCATGCAGCCCACCGCCGACGTGACGATCACGGTGACCGTGCCGTCGGGCGCCGATGTCACGGCGAACTCGTCGCCGCTGACCTTCACGACCGACAACTGGGATACGCCGCAGACCGTGACGGTGAGTACCAGCGCCGACAGCGACGACGACGAGGTCAACCTGAGCCACACGGTGAGCGGCGGCGGCTACCAGGGAGTCACCGCCGATGACGTGACGGTGAACGTCACCGAGACCGCGGTAACCGCCAACAGCCCGCCGTCCATCTTCCACAATTCCCTGACCGTGGATGAGAACTTCACCGGGACCATTTCCATAGTGGGAACGGATCCGGATGACAGGGACTACATCACCGGGTACGAGATCACCGGAGGCCGCGACCGGGCGTTGTTCGAGATCTCCACCCGGGGCGGACGGGGCGAACTTTCCTTCGCCGATGTACCGGACTACGAACGCCCGGCCGGAAACAGCAACCGGAATGAGATCGTAGTCTCCGTCACCAGCGGCATGGGCACCCGGGAACGGACCGGGCAGCAGCAGATCGCCATCAATGTCTCCGATGTGGACGAGCCTCCGGGCCGGCCGGCCGCGCCCGGATTGAGTCTCCCCGGCGGCTCTCCCACCATCGGGGTGAGCATGGGAGGCCGGATCCCGCCGGTGAATACCGGACCGGACATCAGTGGCTGGGGAATAGGATACCGCGAGAAGGACAGCGGCGACTTCATCACCTCCACGCACACCTCCTCGACCTTGGATGCGCGGATCGAGAATCTGACCAAAGGCGTTACCTACGAGGTGCGGGTGCAGGCGAAGAACGACGAAGGGGACAGCGAGTGGTCACCCTCGGCGGAGATCGAGATCCCCAACCAGCCGCCGGTCGCCGTCAGCTCCTTCGACGACCTCACGCTGGCGGTGGGAGGCGCCGTCGAGATCGTGTCCGCAGACGGGGTCTTCAGCAGCCAGGACGGCGACCTGCTGACGTATTCGGCGTCGTCCGGCAATACGGCTGCCGCTACCGTTCAGCTGATCGGTACCAAGGTCCTCGTGGATCCCGGGTCGGCCGGCAGCGCGACCATCACCGTGACCGCGAGCGATCCATACGGCGCGTCCGACTCGGAGACGTTCGACGTTACGGTGCAGACGCCGACTCTTTCGGCGCCCACACTGACCATCACCGGCAACCTCTTCACGCTGTCATTCACGGATGACTTCGCGGCCGAGGAAACCCGGGCCTACCATGTACGCATCCGCCAGAAGACGAATCATGGACCCTGGGCGACAGGGTGCCATACCGAGACCAATGACGAGGATTCCCAGCAGTCCATTTCGGTATCGCTGGAGGACGCGGTCTCCGATTTCTTCGAACCGGGCACCACGTATGAGGCGGACTACGGATACCTGGGGGCGGACTGCGACGGCAGCCTGACGGGTTCGCGGTCGGCGACCGGCGAGGTGACCACGTCCGGGACGGCATCCTTCGATATCGACCTGGTTTTCGTCGGCAGCATCTCGTCGACAAACCGGTCCCATATCGAAGACGCCGCCGAGCGCTGGGAGGAGATCATCACCGGTGATCTTCCCAACCATCAGTTAACCAGCAGGAATCGCGAGTACCTGAACCGGGGTTATCCAGGTACTACCGCCCCCGAGGTCGTGGACGATATCGTGATCTACGTGAGAACCGGTTACGTGTTGGGGCTCGCAGCGGCTACGTCCTTGTCGCACCGGACTCCCTCCTCCCTGCCGTTCGCATCCGAAATAGTACTCGGCACCAGCAACGTGATCAATTACCTCGTCGCTCTGCACGAGATAGGCCACGCGCTGGGATTCGGAACCTATCCGTGGACAGCTCACAACCTGTTGAAGGACCCCTCCCGAGGACCATTCTCAACCATCATCACTCCCTCTCCCGACACCTACTTCTCGGGCGCGAAGGCGGTTGCCGCCTTCGACGCGGCGGGCGGGTCGGGCCATACCGGCGCCAGGGTGCCTGTGGAGAACGGCTCCAGCACGCGGTACCGACCCAGCCTGGACAGCCACTGGCGGCAATCCGTCATGCAAAGCGAACTGATGACGCCAGGGTTTTCCGACCCCGGTCCGCTGAGCGCGATCACCATCCAGTCGATGGCCGACCTGGGCTACACCGTGGACGTCACCCAGGCCGACGCCTACACCCTGCCGTCCACTTCAAAGATCGCGATAGGACCTGAAGGGCAGATTCCGCTCAACTGTGTGATCGAGCACCCGGAGGTCGGACCCGATAAGTCCGAGCCCATCATCCTGAATCTCCGCAGGGTCAGGGAGAGTCAATCCCGGGAATGAACATCAGCTATGATTCGCCAATATTCGTCGGCGGAGGCAACTGCCGATTGGTTGTTATTGGCGAATCGAGGTAAAAGCCTGCGCCTTTGGATTTTCTGCATCCAAAGGCGCAATGATTCGATCGTGCTGAATTGTCCATGAATTCGGGAGTTCGAGAATATCCAGGCTGAAACGAGTCAGGGTCTTTATCCGGCCTTATAGAAGAGTCTAATTAAGTCCCCATCGCCAAACAAAATGTCGAGAAGCGCCGCTGTCTCCGGGTCGATCTCGCCCGTACCCTCCCTCTGCCTGTAAATGTTCAGGTACCCCTCCTTGTTCAGGATGATCGTCAGGTCTTCGCCGTCCACAAAGTACTGCCACTGAATGGTTAACCCATCTTCGCCGACGATCGTGAGGATGTCGCCCTGTACCGACCAGACTCCCGAACTGCCGGAATTGTCTTCGTAGGTTCGGTCTTGATTAAATCGCACGATCGCCAGGCCGTTATCGCGGAAGCCTCTATCCAATTCATTCCTGTATTCAGCGACCATGGTTTGCGCGGCCGTCAGGTCCAGGCCCTGGCCCACCATGTAATTCTGCAGGTTTGTCGCTACCGTCGAACCATATTCGAAGCCCTGGTAAGTCCACGACCCAACCAGTTCGTGGACCGGCTCCGTGGGTTTGTCGTCACCACAGGACATCACGAAACCAATAAGGACCGCCAAGCCGAAAATTCCTTTATGTCCCATTAAGAATTTCCTGTCTGATTGTGTAACCGACATTGAAAGGCGCAACGGATTCGCGCCCGCACTTGCCAGGCGCACAATAATTTCCGCCCGCTATCCGGTCCTATAGAAGAGTCGTAGTGAGTCCCCGTCGCCGAACAAAATGTCGAGAAGCGTCGCTGTCTCCGGGTCGATCTCAACCGAACCCCCGGACTGCCTGACGATGTTCAGGTACCGCTCCTTGTTCAGAATGAGCGTCAGGTCTTCGCCGTCCACAAAGTACTGGCATTGAATCGTAAACCCGTCTTCCCCGGCCATCGTGAGGACGTTGCCCTGTACGGACCAGACTCCCGAATTGCCGGAATTATCTTCGTAGGTTCGGTCCTGATTTAATCGCACGATCTCCAGGCCCGTATCCCGGAAGCCGCTGTCCACCTCATTCCTGAATTCTGTGACCAGGCGCACCGCGGCCGTCAGGTCCAGGCCCTGATTCACCATGTAACTCTGCAGGTTTCTGGCTGCCGTGGCACTGAATTCGGATCTCTGGTAAACCCAGGATCCAACCAGTTCGTGGACCGGCTCCGTGGGTTTGTCGTCACCACAGGATATCACGAAACCAACAAAGACCGCCAGGCCCAAAATTCCTGTACGTCCCACAAAATACTCCTGTCTGACTGTGTAACCGACGTTGCGAGGCGCTACGGATTTGCGCTTCGCCGGAGAAGGAGTAGTCGATTCAGTTGACGCCATCAGAAAAGCGAAAACTCGATTTCCTTCGCCGTGATGAATTCCAGCAGCGCCGGCACGCCTTCCTCCGTCTTCCGGATTCCCCGCTTGATAGCGGGCACGATGTCGTCCGGGGATTCCACCCGTTCTCCGTAACCGCCGAATGCCTTCGCCATGTCCGCATAGTGCCCGGAAATATCCGTGCTGCGGTATTTTTCCGTGGAGACGGGCATCACGGGTAGTTCGATGGCCATACTGAAATTGTTGAAGAGCACTGATAGAATCGGTATCCGCTCACGGACGGCCGTTTCAAAATCCATTCCTGTAAACCCGATGGCGGCGTCGCCCCATACGTTTATACAGAGCTTGTCCGGTCTGGCGAGCTTGGCGCCCATCGCAAGGCCCAGCCCGTAACCGAGTTGGGTCGTCTTTCCCCAGCCGATGTAGGAAAGCGGGGTTTGAGATTCCCAGAACGGAGAAAGCTGGTCCCGCGGGCTGCCGGCATCGTGGGTGATGATCGTATTGGGTACGTCCACCGTCCGCATCAGATCCCGAATTACCCGGTAAGGCGATAGCGGCGCCTCGTTCAGCGTCAGTTTCGGCATCCATTGCTCAAGCCACTCGCATTTGACTGCGGCAATCTCCCGCGCCACCTGTTCCGACCGGCCTCGTGGCCGGCCGCCCAGCCGTTCTCGAATCTCCGCCGTCACGGCTTCCAGGATGAGCTTTGCATCCCCCAGCAGGGCGTGCTCGACCTCCACGTCCTTATTGATGTCTCCCGCATCCAGTGTCGCATGGACAACCGCCTTACCCTCGGGGATTGATACCCCGAAATGGGTGCGCGAAAAACTGCATCCGATCCCGAAAATCAGATCCGTCTCCTGCAGGAAGTGGTGTACAGACTTAGGAATGGACCTGCCGCCGGAGCCCAGAGAAAGCGGATGGTTCTCCGGGAACGCGCTCTTCCCGCCGAGGCTGGTGGTCACCGGCGCTTCCAGAAGTTCCGCGAGATCCCGAAGGGACGCCCACGCCTCGGCGTAGTGGACACCCTGCCCCGCGTAAATTACGGGCCTCTGCGCGTTCAGCAACATCGTTGCCGCCACGGTAACCGCGTCCGGATCGGGACCGGCTCTCAATGCAGGAACGGGACGGTAGTCGAACGGTCCGGGGACCTCCTCGTCGAAAACGTCGGTTGGAAACTCTACCAGCACAGGAAGGGGGCGTCCGTTTCGAACCTGCGTAATTGCCCGCCGCATGACCTCCGGAACGGTCTCCGGAAGGATGACTTGCTCTGAAAGCTTTGTTACATGCCGGTAATTCAGCGCGGAGTTGAAATTCGGCTGCACATTGGTCAGCTTCCTGGAATAACCCATCGGTAGCACCAGGATCGGCGCCGAATCCCCATATGCCTGGGCGACTCCGCCAAATGCGTTCTCCGACCCCGGACCGCTCTGCATACAGAAGACGCCGATCTGCTTCCCGGACGTCATCCGGCTCAACGCGTCGGCCATATGAAGGCCAATCCGTTCCTGGCGGACGAGAATCGGCCGGATGTCCACCTTCGCCGCGGCCTCGATGAGCGGATTCACCGGATAAGCGAATAAATATTCCACGCCCTCTGCTTTCATGATATGGGCCACCACGTCTGCAACGTTCATAAGTATCTCCTCACTGTTACATTTATTAACGATAGAACCGGCACCGTTTTTTTCTTCTTCGTACTCTTTCGCTAAGAATCGGGTAGAGGGGAGACGGAAGACGTAAGAAGTGTTGGCAACTATTCCGGACGCCCCGGAATGGACTCACGTTGTGTTTAACGAGAAGTGGATTGCGGATGGGAGCGTGAGACCGGTGGTGTACGGTGTGGACTTCTTGCCTCTCCCCTCTTACGTCTAACCGCCTTTGAAAGAACCGTTCGCGTGATTGAAAAAACCTGGTTTTCCTCCCCCTTTCCTTTAGGAGAGGGGGCCGGGGGGAGAGGTCCCCGGGAGCGAGGGCATCTTGCCCTCGCTGCGCCCCTTCTGCTCCTGCCGCTTTGCGGCGCTGACGTCAATTGATCGGTTTTTGATTCAAGCTGACTGCTGATGGCTGTTAGCTGTTTTTGCTGCTTCTCGACGGCCGAATTCAGGCGACCTGTTTCCGGAACGGAACCCTATGGCATCTTTCCATGAAAAGCATCGCCGCCATCCTCCCAAGCTCCTCCGACCGGCCGCAGTTGCCCGCCGCCCGTAACGGCCCGTTCGCGCCCGTCCTTTTCCGGGTCCGCCCAGGTCGAAAACCAATCCTCAAGCATCGCCCGCATCGCCATTATACGCGAGGTCTGATGAGCATCGTTCACGAGATTCTCGCGTTCATCAGGATCGTTCACCAGGTCGTAGAGTTCGTTCGGTCCCTCCGCGTAGCGGTGAATAAACTTCCATTCCCCCGTCCTGACCATTCTGGTGGGGCCGTATTCGTCGTAAATCACCACGGATTCGCGGCCGGAGTCTCCAAGGCCGAGCAACGCGGGAAGGAAACTCCTTCCCGGCAGATTCCGTCCCTCCGGAAGCGGGAGGTCCAGGTAATCCAGAAGCGTCGGCATAAAGTCATACGCGCTCACCATCGCGGGCTGTACGAACCCTCCCGGAATTCGTCCCGGATGGCTCATCACGGCCGGAACCTTGACGGAATTCTCGTACATGTTCAGGGGACGCGTGCCGTTCCCTTTGCCCCAGAATCCGTGGTGCCCGCAGCTGAACCCGTTATCGCTTACGAAGACGACCAGTGTCTGTTCCCGAATGCCGTGCGCCTCCAGCCTGTCCAGAATCCTTCCCACGTCGGCGTCCATTGCCGTCACGGCGGCGAAATATCCCTTCAACATTTCCCGGTTGCCCAGGCATTGATCCGTCAGTCCGATGGCCCACGGATGCCGGGCTTCCTGCGGACAGGACTCGAACGCGCAATCGTCGTAGGAATCCACCACCTTCCGCGGATGCCCCGTCCACGGACTGTGCGGCGCGGTGTAGTGCACGCCGAGGTAGAACGGATCATCGTTGTTCTCATGCCGGTCGATGAACGCCAGCGCGTCGTCCGTAATCACGTTGGTCACATATCCTGGCGCCGCAATCAGCCTGCCGTCCCGCACCATCGGCGCATCGTTGTATTTTCCGCCGCCTTGTTGGTGCACGAACCAGTGCTCGAACCCATGTTGCGAGATCTGGCTATTGCCCAGATGCCACTTGCCGCTGATACCGCACGTCCATCCGTGTTCCGCCAGCACATCCGTGTATGCCACCTCTCCCGCCAGGTAGGAAGCCGCATCCGGCCCCACGTTTCCATTTCTGATCCAATCGTGGACGCCATGCTGTGAAGGCATGCGTCCCGTCAAGAACGACGCACGGCTGGGCGAACAGACCGGCGATGCCACGAAAAAGTTCTCGAACCGCACGCCGGTGTCCGCGATCCGGTCGATATTGGGCGTGCGGATTTCAGCATTGCCGTAACACCCCGCGGCCCATACACCCTGGTCATCCGTTAAAATAAACACGACGTTTGTCTTCCGGGAAGCCAATATACGCTCGCTTTCTCGAAGATTTACATCCGCGTGCGCCCTGTTTCCCGGGTGAAGAAGATAGGTACGGGCGCAGGGGTGCCGTAATCTAATGTGCCCGGCTGAAAAAATCAACGCGAATACCCTGCGCCCCCGTTTTTTGTCCTTGCCTTCCCCCGGTTCTGGCCGATATTCTAGTGCGTTGTCGAAGCGTTTTTGAACCCTCAATCAACGCATTCCGGGACAATCTACTCCTGCAAGGAGAAACAAGGTACATGGATAACACAATGGGAGAAACACAATGGAGACCATTTGTCTTGACCATTGTATGACGGACAAACAGCGGGAACACTTCGATCAGAAAGGCTTTCTGATCGTCGAAAATGCACTGGATTCGCGAATGCTGGGCCGGCTGCTGGACGCCTGCGACCGCGTGGATGCGCGTGAACGCGAAAAACAGGGGCTCGGGCCCGGTCAATTGATGAACAAATTCCGGACCATTGTCGAAGACGACGCCTTTCTGGATCTGCTGGATCTGCCTCGGACATTCCCGCTCATCTGGGACATACTGGGCTGGAATGTCCAGCACTATATTTCGCACCTGGTATGTTACCCGCCGGAGCCGCGAGCCACAGCCGATCGGAAGACCGGCGGCTGGCATCAGGATGGCGGCCGTCCCGTACCGGAGATGGAGCGTCCACACCCCCGGCTATCGCTGAAGGTCGCATTCTGGCTATCTGACACCCGCGCGCCCGAAAGGGGCGGGATTCGCATCGTTCCGGGCAGCCACAAACGCGACATCCCGCCGGATCGCTGGCCCGCCGGAAACGGATCATCCAGCGCGTCAGGCTTCGAAGACATGATGCAGGTCCGGGTAAAAGCAGGAACAGCGGTCCTCTTCGACAGGCGTTTATGGCATGCGCGGGGGTTGAATACGTCCGATACCACGCGAAAAGTGTTATTCCTGGGATACAGCTATCGATGGCTCAGAGGATTGGACTACAACCTGATTCCGGACGAAATTCTCGAAAAATGCGATCCGATCCGACGCCAACTCCTGGGAGACGGGGTGGATGTCAAAGGATGGTGGCAGCCGACGGATGCCGACGTCCCGCTCAAGGGATGGCTTCTGAAGCACAAGGGCGAGTCCTACGTGGAAAGGATTGGACAGAAGCAATGGGAACGAAAAAAATGGGCGGAACGTTCCTGATCAACAAACCCCATTTCAGGGAGAAAGAGCTATGGACCGCGACTCTATGAGCAACGAAGAAAACTACTGCTTCGACATCGGCGGATACCTTATTGTCAGAGGTGTACTGACAAGGGGAGAAATTGCCGGCCTGAATTCGGCGATCGATGCCGGCGGGACGTCGCAGGGCATGTTGGGGTGGCCTCACCCCCTGCGCAAACCGTTTCGCGACCTTCTGGTCCATCCCCAACTCGTCTGGTATCTCAATCAGATTGTCGGGCAGGGCTTCCGTCTTGAGACCGAACCGGAATTGCTCTGCGACGCCACGTGCGAACCGGATGCGCCTCTTGAGGGCGGCAACGAACCGCGCGACCCCACCCGGGCCTACTATTACCAGAACGGGCGCCGCTTCAGTGAAACGGTTCGCGCCGCGTGGGCCCTTGCGGATGCGGAGGCGGGCGCGGGCGGTTTCGTTATAGTACCATGTTCTCACAAATCCAACGTGGAGACCCCCGACGACGTGCTCACCGGTACGGACGACATGGGGCTCACGCTACAGCCCGCGCTCAAAGCGGGCGACCTTCTGCTGGTTGCAGGCGCCCTGCTGCACGGCATGCGACCGTGGGCGGGGAGCGGTCCCCAGCGACTTCTCTCTTACGAGTTCGCGGGCCGGGGCGTCATCCGCTCCGCCGGAAGCGGCCCCAAAACCGGAGAAGACCCCACGCCCGAATGGATGTCCGCCATTACCGCCGAACAGAAGGCCTCCATCTGGCGACCCGGCTACGAAAGCACCACGCCGCCGCCCACCATCCTCACGGACGGAGAGTCGGTGCGCCTCGACGAATCCCGTGAGGTCTATCATCCGTCCATTTACGTCAGGAATCCGAAATCCGGGATCGACGAGAAAGAGTTCTACTTCTTGGATCTGTGCGGTCACCTCATCCTCCGCAACGTGATGGACGAAGCGTGGCTGGAACAGGCCAACGACGCCATCGACAGATACGAAGACCGGATCGAAGTGGGCAGGGAACTCTCCAGAGGATCGAAAACTCTGGCTGGAACCGGCAGGCCGCTGCTGTCCAACCTTCTACAACTTCCGGAACCCTACTGCAATCCCTTCCGGCGCATGGTCGCGCACCCCGTCGTGGAGCACCGCCTGAACTGGATGGGCGCCAGCGGCGGACGGTTGGGCGACGCCACGGCCTTCTGCTCCGTCAAGGGCGGTTCCGGACACTCCCTGCACGACGCCAACGAGCCGCTCAACCCGGGCCGGGGATATGTTTACCAGAACGGCCGGAGCTATTGCGAGGCCGTGACGGTCACCTGGCAGTTGCGAGACGTGCCCGCCGGCATGGGCGGATTCGCCTGCGTGCCCGGCAGCCATAAAGCCCAGTACCGCCTGCCGCCCGGCGTGCGATCCTGCGACGACGACATGGGCCTGGTCGTCCAGCCCGAAATGAAAGCCGGCGACGTGCTTTTCTTTATGGACGGGGGACAGACGCATGGCGCGTTGGCATGGAAAAACGAAAACGACCGCCGGGCGATCCTCATCAAGTATTCCTCCCGTAACTTCAACCGCAGCGGCGGCGAGATGGCCCACCCCGAGAACCGGTGGGGTGACCTCGTAGCCGACATGACTGACGTCCAGTTGGCCGTTATGCGCGGGCCGGACCGGGACGTCTTCAACCAGAACGTCCCCCGCCTGGAAGTCGAAAACGGGCAGGTTTCGGTTTCCTACGAGCGGGGCGGCGCCCTATACAGCAATGAAGCACCCGCCGGCCCTGTCGCCTCAAAGGGCCGTAGCGTATCCGCAAAGCGTGACGGGAAATAGCGCCCTGCCCTCACTCACAAGTCCCCGACGTGACCGGTTGTGTGCACGGAACGGACATCTGCGGTTGTAGAATTCCCGCTGCCGGGAAGGGTCTCCGTTTATGTCGAACGGTATCACCACCATATTATTTGACGCTTACGAAACCCTCCTTGCGGGCGCCATGGAAAAACTCCATGCCCTGTGTGGCCGCATCGTCAGTGAACAGGACGTCGGCATGTCCGGACAGGACTTCTTTGAAACCTGGGACCGGTCGTTTTTCCCGCTCATTCAGGGCGATACATTTTACACCATGCGGCAGGCGCATCTCATCAGCCTTGGACAGACGTTCGAGAACCTCGGCAGACGAGTTTCCTTCGAACACTACACCGACGGCCTGTTCGCCGCATTTGCCAACGTGCCCATCTTCGAAGACGTCGAGCCCGCGCTGGCCGGACTCGGTTCGTTCAGAACGGGCGTGGTATCCAATGCGGATGACGACCATCTGAACCGTGCACTCAGGAGGAACAACCTGGCGTTTCCCGTGATCGTCAGTTCCGAGTCCGCCCGTTCCTACAAGCCGGCGCCGGAAATCTTTCACGAAGGCCTGCGCCTGATCGGCAGCCGCCCCGAGGAAACCCTCTACGTGGGCGATTCCCAGGACGACGACATTGTCGGCGCGCGGCGGGCGGGCATCAGGGTCGCCTGGCTGAACCGTAACGGTGAAGCACTCAAACCGCGCATTCCAGAGCCTCACTACGAAATATCCAGCCTGCAAGACATAAGCGGACTCGTCTCATAAGTCCTGGCGACCCGGATGGATGTTCCGGCTTCCGGAGAAGCCCCTGGATTGGCGGCGTCCACAACCGGCTCGCCAAACGCGGCGCTCTTCGACAGCTGACCCGAAGATGCGCTGCACCCAACAAAAAAACAGCCTGCAACGCATCTCCTGATGAGGCGCATTGCAGGCTGACGGGTAAGATTCTGGCTATTTGTTCGGCTGCGGAGTGTACCTCAAATACGGCTTCACAGTCGTAAACCCCCTGGGGAATTTTTCGGTTGCCTCTTCGTCGGTCACCGCTGGAACGATGATACAATCCTCGCCGTCCTCCCAGTTGGCCGGTGTGGCCACCTGGTGATAGGCCGTGAGCTGCAGCGAATCGATTGCCCGCAGAATTTCGGCGAAATTTCGTCCGGTAGAAGCCGGATAGGTCAATGTGAGTTTGACCTTCTTGTCCGGCCCGATTACGAATACGGACCGTACCGTTGCCTTGTCGTCTTCGTTCGGATGAATCATATCGTACATGCTGGCCACGGTCTTGTCCGGATCCGCAATGAGCGGGAAGTTCACGGTGGTATTCTGGGTCTCGTTGATGTCGCTGACCCAGCCGTTATGGGAATCCAGCGGGTCCACGCTCACCCCGATCACCTTTACGTTTCGCTTCGTAAACTCCGCCTTCAGCTTGGCCACAACGCCCAGTTCGGTGGTACAAACCGGCGTAAAATCGGCCGGATGCGAGAACAGGATGCCCCAGCCGTCTCCCAGCCATTCGTGAAAGCGGACCGTACCTTCTGTCGTCTGCGCGGTAAAATCGGGCGCGTTGTCCCCCAATCGCAATGGCATGGCAAACCTCCTTATTCTTGTGATTCGTTGAGATGCTCCGGCGCACCGGAAAATTCCGGTAACCGAAACCCTTCCAACGCGTTTTAGGGTACAGCAACCAGGTATCGAAGCAGGATTATAAAGAAAGTAACTGTTATATCAATGTCAAGCGATTTATTCGAATCCGGGCGCATCTCAGTCGCCCTGGTGCGCGGGCGATTCCGTTGCCCGGCATAACCGGAGAGGCCACCATGCAATCCCACGCGCGCCTGGTTGTCATCGGCGCCGGCATCGTCGGTTGCAGCATCGTGTACCATCTCACCCGGCTGGGCTGGAAGGACATTGTGGTTCTGGACCAGGGGCCGCTGTTCGATACCGGCGGGTCGACTTCCCATGCTCCCGGACTGGTTTTCCAGACCAACTTCTCGAAAACGATGACCGATCTGTCGAGGGACACGGTTGCGCTCTACAACGCGCTGAACCTGGACGGCCAGCCATGCTTCTATCCTGTCGGCAGCTTCGAAGTCGCGTACACGGGCGAACGGCTGGAAGACCTGAAGCGCAAGCTGGGCGCCGCCAAAGCCTGGGACCTGGAAGCCCATCTCATTTCGCCGGAAGAGGCCAGAGCCAGACTCCCCCTCCTGGATGCGGATCGAATCCATGGCGCGTACTATGTGCCGTCCGATGGCATTGCCAAAGCCGTACGCGCCTGCGAAGCCATGGCCCGCGCCTCGGAACCCGGCGCGACGTTTCGCGGCAGTACCACGGTCACGGGCATCGAGGTCGCCAACGGCCGGATCAGGGGGGTTGACACCGACCGGGGTCGGGTCGCCGCGGATCAGGTATTGATCTGCGCGGGAATCTGGGGGCCGCGCCTCGGGCGAATGGCGGGGATTTCCATTCCGCTCGTCCCCGTACAACACCTATATGCGCTCACCGCGCCGCTTCCGGGCCTGGCGGGAGAAACCCGGGAGGTCGTCCATCCCATCCTGCGCCACCAGGACTACGCCATGTATTTCCGGCAGCAGGCCGACCGGTATGGCATCGGTTCCTACAAACACGAACCGCTACTGGTGAGTCCGGACGACCTGGTCAGCCCGGATGAAGCAAGGGTCTCACCCTCCATAATGGATTTTACGCCTGGACACTTCAGGGTGGCGAGAGAGGCGGCGGACGAGCTTCTGCCCGCCTTGAAACACGCGGGTCTCGACTACAGGATCAACGGCCTCTTCTCCTTCACGCCGGATGGGTTGCCCCTTCTCGGGGAGTCCGTCGACGTCCGCGGGCTCTGGGTTGCCGAAGCGGTGTGGATCACGCACGGCGGCGGCGTCGGGCAGGCCGTGGCAGAATGGATGGAAACCGGCGCGCCCGAAATCGATCTCCGGGATGCCGATGTCAACCGCTTCGGACCGCACGTCCATACCAGGGAATATGTCGAAGCCCGGGGCGCCCGGCAGTACCGCGAAGTCTACGATATCATCCATCCGCTGGAACAGATGGATTATCCGCGCGACCTGCGCGTCAGCCCTTTTCATCAGCGCCTGAAAGAACTGGATGCCGTGTTCTTCGAAGGCGCGGGCTGGGAACGCCCGCAGTGGTTTGAAGCCAACGGACGCCTGTTGGAAGACGGCGATCTCCCATCGCGGACCGGCTGGGAGGCGCGGTACTGGTCTCCCATTCAGGGCGTCGAACACCGGGCCACCCGGAGCCGCGCGGTGCTGTGCGACCTCACGTGCTTCACGAAAATCGAAATTGCCGGTGAGGACGCACTGGATTTTCTGCAGCGTATCGCCGCCAACCGGATCGGCCGCCCGGTCGGCACGGTCATCTATACGGCCCTGCTCAATTCCAGCGGAGGCATCGCCTGCGACCTGACCGTCACACGGCTGGCCGAGGACCGTTTTCTGGTCCTCACGGGCGCGGCAGGAGCCCGGGACCTGGCCTGGATTTCCCTCCAGGCCCGGGAAGAACGCGCCGTTCACATTGCCGACGTGACCTCCTCCTATTGCTGCGTGGGCCTGTGGGGGCCCAAAGCCCGCAGGATCCTTCAAAGGGTCTGTAACGACGATCTGACCAACCGGGCATTCCCGTATTTTTCCGCACGGCAGATCCGGATCGGTCCCGTTCCCGCGCTTGCGCTGCGCGTATCCTACGTAGGAGAACTGGGATGGGAAATCTACGCGCCCTCCGAATTCGGGCTTCGCCTGTGGGACACGCTCTGGGAGGCCGGTCGCGCCCACGGCCTTGTCGCGCTGGGCGGCGGCGCGTTCGACTCGCTCCGTCTTGAAAAGGGATACCGCCTTTGGGGCGCGGATATCCACACGGAGTACAACCCCTACGAGGCCGGCATCGGCTGGGCCGTCAGACTCGACAAGGGCGACTTCGTGGGGCGGGACGCCCTGATCAAAATCCGGAACCGGGGGATCACACGGAAACTCTGCTGCCTCACCCTGGACGATCCATACGCCGTTGTGATGGGGAAAGAACCCATACTGGACGGCAGCCGCGTAATCGGGTACGTCACCAGCGCCAACCACGGGTACACCGTTGGCGGATTCATCGCCTATGGCTACGTGCCGCTGGAGCACGCGAAGCCGGGAACCTCCGTCGAAATCGAATATTTCGGCAGATGCCATCGCGCCACGGTTTCGCGCGAACCCCTCTACGACCCCCGCGGCGAGAAACTGAAATCCTGACGGGCTAAACCAGGCGTCACGGGAATCAGTGCAACCACAAGGGTTGCCCCTGCGGTGTTCGCGGTCTGGCGCGGGGAAGTGTTGGGGCGGATTTGGAAGGAATACCCAACCGTTGTTATTTTCATAGGTGATGCCATGCCACGTCGGTGAAGACATTATAATTGTATGGGCGCCCCTTTGTGGGCGCCCGATCTGTTTTTTCCTCGCATGATGGCTTGACACTGTTCCCAAAAGTAATTACTATAATTGCATAACTACCTTCACGATTTTCATCCAATCAGAGGTCAGCAATATGGCAATCAGGGATGTCAAACTTATCGCGATAGGCAACTCCAGGGGTATTCGACTACCGAAAGCGCTGCTGCAAAAATATGGATGGGGGGACTCGCTCGTAATGGAAGAGACTGAACGAGGGGTTCTGCTGTATGGGAAAGATCGGAATAAGCTGACCTGGAAGGAAACATACCGCGAGATGGCCGCTGAGAATGAAGATTGGAGCGACCTCGACGCAACGGTCGCTGATGGCCTGGACTGATGTCCGCATATCCCCGCCGATATACGATATATTTGGCCGACCTCAATCCCGCCGTAGGTGGAGAGATTCAAAAGGTTCGCCCGGTTGTAGTGGTCAGTCTGGATGTGATGAATCAGTTTCTGGATACGGTTGTCGTGTGTCCGCTTACCACATCTCTGCATCCTCATTGGCGGGGTAGAATGCAGATCCAATGCGCGGGCAAAGAGGCTGAAATTGCTGCGGACCAGATTCGCACCATTAGCAAACAGCGACTAAAGCGCCGAATTGACAACCTGTTCGGCGACGACGCGGCGCAGCTCCGCCGCCTTATCACCGAGATGTATGGGGAATAGCGAAAAACATGGTAAGATGTAGATTCAGCTGGTGCAGTAAGTGCGGTTGCCCGGACTGAGACATGGGTTCTCCTGAGTAAAAAGGCCTGTGTATTCCGCAACATATCTCGTAAGTATATTGGCTTGGACGATTCTTCGACTGGATTGGCCGGTCCTCATTGATCGAGGATCGGCTGTTTCTGTAAATTGCCAGCGTAAGTTCCCTTGATTTCAATGAGAATATAGACTATATTGGACTATATCTGTTGAGAGGAGGACAGATGATCACGCAATATCCCAAACCACGCCGCGTCTGGACGGTCGCAGAGGCCAAGGCACGGTTATCTGAAATCCTTCGTCTTGCCGAAGCGGAAGGCCCGCAGCGCATTGGGGCGCGGAAGGCTTTCGTTGTGGTGCCCGAGCGGGTGTGGGAGGCTCAGTCTTCACCCCGCAAACCGCTTGGCCAGTGGTTGATCGACAACATGCCGCGCGGCGTGAATCTCAAAATCCCTGGCGATAGAACGTCCCGGCGGGAGATTCCGTTCGACGACGGAGGAACGGGGTGAGCGGTTTTCTCCTCGACACCAACGTGGTCTCCGAACTGACCAGGAGCGTGCCGGACTCGCAGGTTATGGCATTCCTGGCTGAGCAGGACGACTTATGGCTGTCGGCGATGGTAGTGCATGAGTTGGAATTTGGTTTGCAACTATTGCCTCACGGGCAACGTCGCGACGTATTGCACTCGGTGCTGTCAGGGTTCGTCACGGATTACCAGGACCGCATCCTGCCTGTGGACAGAATGGGAGCAAAGTGGGCGGCCTACTTTCGTGCACAGGCGCGTCGATCCGGACGGGTGCTGGACCTGGGGGATGCGCTCGTTGCCGGAACTGCCCGGGCTCATGATCTGTCGGTTGCAACCTGGAATGTTGCGGATTTCAATGGCCTGGACGTCAACGTCACCAATCCCTGGGAACCGCGGTGACCGGGAAAGTGAGGGCAGCCGCAACGGAAAACCAGGGCAACCACAAGGGTTGCCCCTACGACGCCATGTTTGGGCGCGGGTGAATGTGTTGTACTGGCGGACTTGGGCGTTACGCCGAACTGCCTGCCTGCATTGACATAGAGGCATTTTTCGCAATGCCTGACCGAAATTGTGCGTGATTTTTCGATTTGTAGGGGCGCCCCTTGTGGGCGCCCTGCCTTTTTTGTCCCACCAAAGGCTTGACATCATCCGATAAAGTAACTATATGACTTCTGTAACAGACGGAATCCAAGAAAGGTCGACTGAATGGCAACGTGGGATGTCAAACTGATCGCTATCGGCAACGCCAGAGGAATTCGTCTTCCCGAAGCGCTACTAAAGAAATACGGCTGGGGCGACTCGCTGGTCCTGGAAGAGACTGAACATGGCATGGTGCTACGCGGCAAAGAACGAAATAAGCTATCCTGGAAGGAAACCTACCGAGCCATCGCTGCCGATAATGAGGACTGGAAGGATCTCAACGCGACGGTCGCCGATGGCCTGGATTGATGTCCGGATTTCCCGGGCGAAATGCCATCTGCTCCACCGAGTGACGGAGATGTACCGGGAAAGCGGTTCCGGTCGCGAACTGTGGAAGACAGAACGATGTCTTGACGGCCACTTGTGTCACACAACGTCAGTTGTAGGCCAATATCGACGAAAAATGGCCGACAAAATACGTTGATGGCAATGACTGACCGTCAACCGTCGATTCTGCCGGGTGCTCTGACGACGGCTATAGAATCGAACCTGAAACGACCCCGGTTTGGAGGCGGAATATCTCGTACGGCGGCGGAGAGAAGATCAGGCACTGTGCGTCGAAGTGGCACAACTGCGCCGTGTCTTCTCTGAAATTTGCGGCAAATGGCGATTACTAAGGCGACGGCTGCGGTCTCAACCGATTCCCATCTATCTCTTTGGATACATTTTTCGCCTTTCTCCACCACATTCGCAGGTTCATTTTCCGTGTAGGGGCGCCTCTTGTGGGCGCCCGGCCTTCCAGCGACACGGTGCGCGCCTGAATATAAACCAGGGCAACCACAAGGGTTGCCTGTCTGCCGCCTGCCTCGTCTGCTTCAGCAGGCAGGACAGGCAGGCCCCTGCGGGGGATGGGTGGACTCGATTTTGGGATTCGCGTAAACGTTGCGGAAGGCAGAAAAGTGCTTTGACGGCCACTTATGTCCCACAATATCCCTTGTCGGTCAATATTGAGAGAAAATGGCCAACAAAATGCGTTGATGGCAATGGCTGTCCGACAACGACCCTCGATTCCGTGGGATCTGTAGAGGGGGGATGTAGAAAGTGGTAGAGATCCCCGGGGCAATTTAATGAATCAGTCCGGAAATCAGGGATTGGAATTGAAGCACAGATGATTTCGCCGATTCAGTGGAGATCCTGACGTAAGAAAAAGATTCTATTTGTAGCTGGAACACAAAAGGGAACTGAGGAGAGTGCTCTATGGAAGGCAAGAGGTTCATTCGGTCGATTCGGCTAGACAACTTATTATCCTATGGTTCCTGGGAACGAGAGTTCGATCTAGAGCCCTTAAACGTCCTTATCGGCCCTAACGCTTCCGGAAAGTCGAACTTGATCGAAGCGCTCTCGCTTCTCGCAGCAGCGCCTACCAGGGATCTACAGGCACCAATTCGGGAAGGGGGAGGCGTTCGCGATTGGTTATGGAAGGGCGCCACCCGACTATCCACGGCGACCTTGGACGTTACCATTGAGTACCATGGTGAACAACCGCTCAGGTACAGGCTATCGTTCACGGAAAGCGCGGCGCGTTTCGAACTCAAGGATGAGGCGGTCGAGAGCGAAAGACCTACGCCAGGCAACGAAGACCCGTATATCTTCTATCGATACCAGGAGGGCAGGCCGGTGCTCAACGTCTTCACACAGGAGGAGTCCCGGTTTAATCGGCGCCTCACACGTGAAGACGTGCATGCCGAGCAGTCGATACTGTCTCAGCGACGAGATCCCGACTCCTATCCGGAATTGACGTACTTGGCTAGCAGATTCGAGCGTATGCGCTTTTATCGTGAGTGGAATCTCGGGCGCTCTGGACCGCCGCGCCTTCCGCAGCAGGCCGACCTCCCGCAGGACAGCCTGCTTGAGGACGCCTCTAATCTCGGCTTTGTGCTAAGCAGTTTGTTAAATCAACCGCCTGTCAAACGCCAGATACTGGAACAATTGAGAATCTTTCATCCTTCGGTCGAGGATATTCTTGCCACATTCAACAGCGGTACAGTTCAGTTATTCCTCCACGAAGAAGGCTTGTATCATCCTGTGCCGGCCACTCGCCTCTCTGACGGATCCCTGCGCTTTCTATGTCTTCTCGTCGTGCTCTGTAATCCCGATCCGCCGCCTGTTGTCTGTATCGAGGAGCCGGAGATCGGCCTGCACCCGGACGTGATCCCGGAAGTTGCGGCGCTTCTGGTGAAAGCGTCTTCCCATAGCCAAATATTCGTCACAACACACTCTGACATTCTCATTGACGCGCTCACGGATACTCCGGAGGCCGTGGTTGTTTGCGAGAAATCGGACGGTGCGACGCAACTTCGCCGTCTTGACGCCGACGAACTCAAACCGTGGCTCAAAAAATACCAACTTGGCGAGCTCTGGGTAAAAGGGGAAATTGGAGGGAATCGGTGGTGAAGATCAAGCTTTATGCCGAAGGAGGAGGTGGTAGCAAGGCGCTCAAAAGGGCGTGCCGCAGGGGTTTTCGCATATTCATTGAGAAGTCGGGGTTGAAAGTACGGATGCCCGAAATTGTAGCCTCCGGCAGCCGCGGGAACGCGTACGAGGACTTTAAGACGAGACATCGTAATACGACAAAAATGAAGGCGCGCTGCTTCTGGTGGACGCTGAAAGGGCGGTAGGGGAAACGGGGCCGTGGCAACACCTCAAGGACAGTGATGGCTGGGACCGCCCCGACAGCGCAACGGACGACCAGTGCCACCTTATGGTGCAAGCAATGGAATCATGGTTTCTGGCGGACCGTTCGGCCCTTGAGGAATACTATGGCCAGGGCTTTCAGGAAACCGCGCTCCCTTCGAATCCGCAGATTGAGCAAGTTCCCAAAGGTGACGTCCTCCACGGCATTCGCCGGGCTACCGACAGTACCACAAAAGGCCGTTATGACAAGGGATCCCACAGTTTCGAGATCCTGGCGACAATAGACCCTTCAAAAGTGACGAGTGCGTCGCCCCATGCGAAACGATTTATCGAAACACTCTTCAAGTTTTCAGGAAGTGGAACTGCGGCGGATAAGGATCCTTCGAGCGGGTAACAGGTGGATAAATCGCACCGTTAAACTGGTTTCCTTGAAATAGAGAACCGATAAATATGCGACTATCGTGGAATGAAATCCGCGCCCGCGCCGCCAAGTTTGCGCAAGACTGGATGGACAGGGGCTACGAGAAGGGCGAGACACAGCTCTTCTATAGCGAGTTCTTTAACATATTCGGGATGCCTGTTCGCCGGGTGGCTGCATTCGAGCAACCCGTCAAACTACTCGGCGACAAGCGTGGCTTTATCGACCTGTTCTGGAAAGGCGTCCTGCTCGTCGAGCAGAAAAGCGCAGGCCGCGACCTCGTTGCGGCCAAGACCCAGGCCCTCTCCTACTTCCCGGGACTCAAGGACGTCGACCTTCCACGCTACATTCTGCTGAGCGACTTCGCAACGTTTGAGCTATACGACCTCGACGAAGACGAAAGCGTCGCCTTCGCCCTGGCCGATCTACCTGATAACATTGAAAAGTTCGGCTTTATTCTCGGCCTCCAGAAGCGCACCTTCAAGGATCAAGACCCGGTAAACATTCAGGCGGCCGAGCGTGTGGGCCTTCTCCACGACGCGCTGGCGGCTTCCGGCTACACCGGCCACGACCTGGAGCAATTCCTCGTTCGGATCGTCTTCTGCTTCTTTGCCGACGACACCGGTATCTTCGAGCCGCGCGACATCTTCCTTGACCTGTTGGAAAATAGGACGAACGAAGACGGCTCAGACCTGGGTGGCTGGCTGGCGCAATTGTTCCAGGTGCTCGACACGCCTGACGACCAGCGCGTCAACACCCTCGACGAAGATCTTGCCCGCTTCCCCTACGTTGACGGGGACCTGTTTCGCGAGACATTGCGCATCCCGTCGTTCGATGCCCAAATGCGCCAGAGGCTGATTGATGCTTGCCATTTCAATTGGTCGGCTATCTCTCCGGCCATCTTCGGCTCGCTATTCCAGTCTGTGATGGACGAGGACGAACGCCGCGCTAAGGGCGCGCACTATACGACCGAACAGAACATCCTCAAGGTTATCGAACCCCTGTTCCTCGACGATCTGCGCGAGGAGTTCCAACGCCTGAAGTCGCGCCGCGACACGCGTCGCATTCCCGAACTGATCGCCTTCCAGCAGCGGTTAGGGACGTTGCGCCTCTTTGATCCGGCCTGCGGCTGCGGGAATTTCCTCATCATTGCCTACCGCGAGTTGCGGGCACTGGAAATCGAGGTACTAAAGGAAATTCGCCCGAAACGCCAGGTCGACGCCTTTGCAGAGTTGCTTTCGGTCGTAGATGTCGATCAGTTTTACGGGATTGATTTGGGGGAGTTTCCGGCGCACATCGCAGAGGTCGCATTGTGGATGATGGACCACATTATGAACAACCGGCTGAGCCTGGAGTTCGGCCAGACGTACGTGCGCATTCCGCTGGAGAAATCCCCGCACATCCGGCATGGCGACGCGCTCGAGTTTGATTGGAGCGAATTACTGCCGCCGGAGGAATGTTCCTACGTGCTCGGCAATCCCCCATTTGTGGGCGCGAAGTTTCAATCGACCGAGCAGCGCGAACAAGTGCGCGCCATCGCTGCCCTAGGCAAGAGCGGCGGCACGCTCGACTACGTTACCGCGTGGTTCATCAAGGCTGGGAAATACGTTCAGGATAGCGCGGCGCGGATCGGTTTCGTGGCGACTAATTCCATCACGCAGGGCGAACAGGTTGCACAACTCTGGCCAATCCTATTCGAACGCCATAAACTGGATATCGCCTTTGCACACCGTACGTTTGCCTGGGGATCGGACGCGCGTGGTATGGCGCACGTTCACGTGGTGATTATTGGATTGGCCAAACGGGACGATGCACTGCGACAGAAGCGGTTGTTTTCATACGATAGCCCGAAAAGCGATCCGCAGCAGAGCCAACACACCGCCCTCTCACCCTATTTGTTCGATGCAAGTGGTTTGACCGATTCGGGAGTTGTCGTAAGGGGGGCACATCTACCGATCAATGGACTACCAAGGCTCATCATCGGCTCCAAGCCCATCGATGGCGGCCATTATATCTTTAAGGTCGATGAACGCGCCACTTTCCTTCGCGAAGAGCCGGGCGCTGAGCCTTATCTCCGACCTTTCGTGGGAAGCCGCGAGTTTTTGCAGGGCGGAGAACGTTGGATATTGCATCTGGCGGAAGCGCCGCCGCACGTGCTCAAGACGCTACCGAAAGTACGGGAGCGCATAGCGGCCGTCCGGGAATATAGGCTGGCAAGTAAGAGCAAGCCGACCCAGGCACTCGCCATGACGCCGAAGCAATACCACGTAAACGTCATTCCAACTGAGCCGTTCTTGGCCGTGCCAAAGGTGAGTTCCGAACGGCGCGAGTATGTGCCGATCGGTTGGCTGGAGCCGCCGACGATCCCAAGCGATCTTGTCTTCGTTCTGAACGACGCGACAAAGCCATTGTTCGCGTTGCTCACCTCCGCTATGCATTTTAGCTGGCTGCGTCACATCGGCGGACGTTTGGAGAGCCGTTACCGCTATTCGATCGGCCTTGTATACAACACCTTTCCTCTGCCGCCAGCCCCGCCGGAACGGATGCAACGCCTCGAGCCCCATGCGGAAGCCGTCCTCAGTGCTCGCGCTAACCATCCAAAGGAGACGTTGGCGGACCTGTACGACCCCGACCTCATGCCTACCGACCTTCGCAAAGCACATCAGGTCCTGGACCGCGCCGTCGATAAGCTGTACCGACGGAGCGGCTTCGCCTCCGAGCGCGATCGTGTGGAACATCTATTGGGTCTTTACGAGAAAGTGGTCGCTCCGGTGACGGCCATGGCCAAGCCGAAGCGACGGCGGCGGCGACGAAGGGATGGAAAGGAATAGTGTGGAAATATATGGAGTAAAATTCAGCTCACGAGCCTTGACCGGATAAAGAATCAAGACTACAATAGCATATACATTTGAGATTCCTTCCTACACGAGGGCTACCAACGGAGATTGGTATTCTAATGCTAACGTTTTCCGTAAGACACCGGATGTCGCAACACATTCGGAATATTTGGTTTTTGTAATTTAAGATTCGACAATCTTCCCCCGTTATATTCAAGGTTCCTGAAGGGGAAGAACAAACCCCGAGTCGTTACGGACGGACATTTTGTTATGAAACTACAAAATACCCCGACTTCAAGGTCTGAACGTAAATACAAGATGACGGTTGCTGGCCAGTTGTTCAAACATCTGGGTTTGCAGATGTACTCTGGGGCAGTACCTGCAATTTCAGAACTAATCTCAAACGCATACGACGCCATGGCGAGAAACGTATGGATTGAACTTCCGACTCACACGTCCATCACGTCAAGTGACGAGATTGTAGTGAGGGACGATGGACATGGCATGAGTTTTGACGAATGTAACTCTCGCTACTTGTCGGTAGGGAGAGACCGACGAATAAAGCACGATGAATGGACAAAGGAGTACCGTGATTTGAGTTCCCGGAAAGTTCAGGGAAGAAAGGGCATTGGCAAACTTGCTGGTTTCGGGATAGCAAATTTGATTGACGTCCGAACAATTAAGAGTGAGAAAATAGCGCATTTTCGAATGGATTATGACGAATTAACAAGAAGCTCGAATTTCGCCGATACGGAAGGATACGCACCCAAATCATTGCCAGATGACGGTAGACAAACCGACGATCCGGCTGGCACAACGGTTAGACTATCGCGGCTTAAGCTCAGTCGATCGATTAACGAAGAACAATTCAAAAAGAGCATTGCCAGGCGACTTCTGGTCATTGACGAGTCCTTTACCGTGCATGTAAACGATACACAAGTGTCGAGACAAGAGATTCCATTTCAATTCAGATTTCCGAAAAGTGCCGGCGCTTGGCAGACCGATGAACTTTCAAATGGCCAACAATTTCACTGGTGGGCGGGTTTCTGCGATGGTACGATACCGGATGAAGAACAACGCGGCTTTGTTGTTTACGTGCGAGGGAAGTTGGCACAAACGCCTTGGTTTTTCGACCTTAGTGGTGGCGTTTGGGGACAACATGGCATGCAATATTTCACGGGCGAGATCAAGGCAGATTTTCTTGATGACAGTGTGGATTTGATTGCCACGGACAGGGGTACAGTTCGGTGGGAGGATCCCGCGGCCGTACCTTTGAAGGATTGGGGGCGAAAAAAGATCAGGGAGTTACTCGAGACTTGGTCGAAGAAAAGACGCGAAGCGAAACTCAAGAGTCCCAAAGTGATGGAGTTTCTGTCCCAAGCGGAGAAACTACCTGAAAGAGAACGTCAGATTTTTGCAAAAGTGGTTGACCGTATTTGCGCTATACCTCAACTCGATAAAGACCAAGAGGGCAGGGATATAGCCGATGAACTTGTGGAGTTTGCCTACAACGCATTGACAAATCTGAGTTTTCTTGATGCAATACGACGGTTGAACGCAGCATCTCCAAATGAAATGGACAGATTCAGTGAAGTGCTTTCCGATTGGGATATCATCGAGCTTGTAAATACGGCGCACCTCGTTAAGGGTCGGGTCGAAATCATCCGAAAATTCAAACAAATGATCGACGATAGAGTTCCTGAAAAACCGGACATGCAGAACTACGTACGTGACCATCCATGGCTAATCGATCCGAAATGGACCGCTCTTGCGCACGAGAAAACACTCGACAGGTTAATTGCAGATGAATTCGGAATCAAAACGTCAGATGGCAACGAAGGCAGGAGGCGACTTGATTTCTTCTGCCTTGGGGATAGGTATAAGACAGCGCACGTTGTAGAGACAAAGCGACCTGGAGAAATAGTTGGACGACAGGAATGCGATCAACTTCGTGATTATGTTTTGTTTCTTCAAAGAAAGCTCCAACATGAGGCTGACGAAGAAAACCGAAGAACGACAGTGCGAGGTCTGTTAATAGCCGATCGCATTCGACCCGAAGATGAGATTCACGCACAGACGCACCAACAGGCCGGAACATTCGATATTCGCACCTGGGATAATCTGCTAACCACAACGGAAACATTGCATGAAGAATTCCTAAATGTGGTTAGAACACGCGTTCCGTCAGATGATCCTAGAATGAGGAGCTTGTTGGACGAATCAATCAATGCACCGATCGATTCAAACGAAGATCAGGGATGAACAATGAACAAAGAAAGACGAATTGCGATTGATCTGTTCGCCGGGTGCGGCGGATTGACAAAAGGTATTCGCGATGCTGGGTTCAACGTCTCAGCAGCCGTTGAGGTTGATTTCGATGCGGCGCGGACCTACCGATGGAACCACCCACGAACGCGCCTGCTGAGAAAAGACATCCGTGAAGTGTCCGCTTCGGATCTCAAACGGGAAACCGGCAACGAGCATATTTCGCTTCTAGCCGGTTGCGCTCCCTGCCAGGGATTCTGTTCTCTGACGAGCAAGTACGACAAGCCAGACCCTCGAAACGAACTTCTCCTTGTTATGGCCAAGATTATCGGAGAGATTCTTCCCCGTACAGTAATTATGGAGAACGTCCCCGGCGTCTTAGGCCGGGGAAAGGCAATTTTCGATAAATTCATTGAAGTTATCTCCAAACTTGGATACCAGTACAATTGGCGTATTGAGCAGATGGCCGACTTTGGTGTACCTCAATCACGTCGTCGGTTGGTTCTCATAGCCGGACTTGGATTCGAGGTTCCCTTTCCTGAACCAACCCATGCCCGTGCCAAGGGCGAAATATGCGGTCTGCAACCATGGAACACGGTAAGGCAAGCCATTGGCCACATAGATGCGCCGATCACGTTAAAGGCAGCCTGGCGCAATGATAGCCCGGAATCTAATGACTGGCATGTGGTCCGAGATCTTCAACCACAGGTCAAGAAACGACTGGAAGCTGCGGAACCAGGGGAGACATGGTTGGCAATTGATGAGTCGGTGCGTCCTAAATGTCATCGAAGCGGCTACAGGGGCTTTACAAATACGTATGGAAGAATGGCTTGGGACCAGGTCTCTCCTACTATAACTGGTGGGTGTACGACGGCATCCAAAGGCCGGTTCGGGCACCCGGATAAATCCAGATATACAATCTCCGTACGAGAAGCTGCCTTACTTCAGACGTTCCCCGAAGATTACAGATTTGCTACGGATAAGATGGACACCGTATGTGACCTTATAGGCAACGCGGTCCCACCTCTATATGCAAAACTGGCCGCTACGGAAGTCCTTTCTGCAATTCGCAAGAATCCGGACGAACAAGGTGAAATGCGACCATGAGTCGATGGCCCGGCGACGCTCGGCAAGAACGTACGACGTTTGGTGGTTTGGTTCGCGGGGAACTGATGGCTCGCGTGCGTAGCAAGGGCAATGAGACAACTGAAAAGCGCCTTGTACGTCTCTTTCGCGAGTGGCGTTTAACTGGATGGAGACGAAACCAATCGCTTCCAGGTCGACCGGATTTCGTTTTTTCGAAAGAAAAGACCCTCGTCTTTGTGGACGGCTGTTTTTGGCACGGGCACAATTGCAGAAACCTAACGTCAAAGACAAACCAGAAGGCGTGGCATGACAAAATTGCACGAACCCAAGCCCGGGACCGACGGAACAACCGTCTGCTTCGCCAGTTGGGATGGAAAGTCATACGTATTTGGGAGTGTCGTCTGGCAAAGGCTCCAGACCTCTGCATGCGTAGGATAAAACGCAGACTCGAGGAAAGTAGAGGAACAACATAGAACTTGAAATTCGATCAGGAGACTGGGAGGCTTGTCGCTACTGCTTATGATCTGGACCGGGACAGCATTGATTTGCGGATTGAATCGCGTGGATCGATCGAGAGAAGGGAGAATCCGATGAGGGTCAGCATTCGAGACAAGGGGCGCTTGAGCGAGGTCTCGCCTGCCGCCCTGTCGGCCTATGCTCGTGCAGCGGGCTGGACACGGACGGACAGCTACGGGGACTCTTCAGACGTTTATGAATCGGACGGATTGCCGGAGATTATCGTGCCGCGCACCCAACAACTGGGAGATTATGCTAACGTGGTGTCGCAACTTATCGATATCTTCGCCGACGTGGCAGGTACCGACGAACTTTCTCTCTACCGCGACCTGGTTTCCTCCGACCGAGACGTCATTCGCGTTCGGGGCGACGAAGGCGGCGATGGGGCCGCATCCGCAAATGAAAGGATTAAACTTGCAGGCAGCGCACGTGGTATGGTACTGGCAGCCGCCTGTTCGCTGCATGATCCGCGGTCGGTCTATCGCGCTGCCGCTGACAAGGAGGCCATGAACTTTGTCCGCAAATTACGAATGGGGCAATCCGAGCAAGAATGCCTTGTTGTAACCCTGCTGACCCCTGTCGTGTCGCCACCCATACAACAGTCCTTCATTCAGGATTCGGAGCACAACGAAGACCCGATTGAGCGCAAGATGACAAGGCGTCTGGCTTCCGCACTGCGAGCCGCCCGGCATGCAACGGAACAAACAATGGGAGGAAAAGTCGACGCTTTCTTGCAGGCCGTGGACAACGGTGTAAGCGCCAATCTGTGCGAAGCGCTTGTGAGATTGATCGAAGCATCCACGGCGCTGGAAGTCAGTTTGACCTGGGCCCGCACGCATCCGATGAATACGGCGCGTGAGGTCGTTCATTTTGGCAAGGGTGATGCGCCCATCCTCCGTGAGGCCGCGCGGCTGTTCCGTGATCGCGGACCGAAACCGGATGTGCTGCTATTCGGTTCTGTTCAACGGGTCAAGAGGCGCCAGGATGAGACGTACGGAACAATCACTTTGCGAGTATACGTTGACGGGCAAATTCAGTCAGTCGTAGCCGCCCTCACCCAGTCCGATTACGAGAGAGCCATTGAAGCTCATCAACAAAAGGCACCGGTCATTGTGGCCGGCGACCTTGACCGCATTGGTCAACGGTGGCGCTTGTTGAATCCGCGCGTTGTTGCCGTCATTCCGCAAGAGGATATGCAGGAAGAGGGAGAATGAGGTCAATCGATCCAATCCATTCCCTGGCGTTTTCGATTCAAGCAAATCCTGGCGTGTATGCTATCCTTGTGGGCTCAGGGGTATCACGGTCGGCGAAGATTCCCACAGGATGGGAGATAACTCTCGACTTGATTCGCAAGTTGGCAAAACTCGGCAACGAGACTTGCGAACCCGTTCCGGAATGTTGGTATCTGGAGAGATTCGGTAAAGAGGCGTCGTATTCCGATCTCCTTTGATGTCAAGGCTGCATTCGGTGATTTGTGAGCATCGGTTGGATGATCGCCTGGTCGGTGCGATTGCAGGCCCCTTTGGTTTGCGATCTCGCCCCAATGCGGAATCTCCATTGATTTCGGTGTCTGACCGATCAAGGGAGAAGTTATTTCAATGACACCTGAAAACTTGGGAAAACTGGAATCAGTTGACCTTCGTGAAGTATGGCGGAACGAAGCTGACAATTTTACGCCATGGTTGGGGACGCAAAGGAACCTGGACGATCTCGGTGAAACGCTCGGTATGCAGATAGAGTTTCAGGCGTTTGAGGAAGCTGTTGGTCCATATTCGGCGGATATATTGTGCCGAGACATTGATGATGATAGTTACGTTGTTATCGAAAACCAGCTTGAGGAAACGGACCACGACCACCTCGGGAAACTTCTCACGTATGCGGCGCATTTCAAAGTGTCAACCGTGGTCTGGGTCGCAAAGACATTTACCGAACAACACCGAGCGGCCGTTGACTGGCTGAATGAGACCTCGGCCGAGGGGACTCAGTTCTTTGCGTTGGAAATTGAGGTCTGGCGAATCGGTGAGTCCGCGTTCGCGCCGAAATTCAATATGGTGGCCAAACCGAACAACTGGACGAAGGGAGGTAGATCAACTGCCGCCAGTTTGACGGAGACGCAGCGAGTTCAGCTTGAATTCTGGAAAGGATTCCAAGACCACGTTTCCCGGCATGGACAGCAGATCAAACTCTCTGCGAGTCCGAAAGCGAAAACCAGTATGGCCGCAGGGGGCTTGGGGCGTACGGGTTTCCTCCTCGCCGCTGTGGCCTCGACGTATTCCGAAACCAGGGGATGGAACGGTCAGGAACTAAGGGCGGAACTAAGCATCAGCCGGGGAGAACTCTCGGGCCGATTTCACGACTTTCTCCAATCCGAAAAGTCCGAGATCGAACGGGAGATGGGCGGAGAGTTGAACTGGTACAATCCGGAGGATTCGAATGCCTGTAGAATTTACTCTCGCAAAGACGTGGAACTATACGATCCGGATGCCCGCAATGAGCAGTACACTTGGCTTCTGGAGCAACTCGAGAGTTTCCATCGAGTCTTCGCGGAGCGGATCCAGAAGTTGGAACCTGCGCCCTAAAGACAATTGGTACGACCACCTTCGCAAAAAGTATCAGGACCTTCAACTACTGTCAATCCGGTCAATCATGTGAACGTGTCGCCTCATATGCAAAGCGACAATTTACTCAATACGTTGAGTATTTTTACTCAATGCATTGAGTAATTCGTTGAATTTGCGTCCAAATGCCACGGAACTGCCGCGCCGTCTGCATAAACGAAGGCCACCGCCACGCAAACAAGGGCAACCACAAGGGTTGCCCCTACGCGGTACAGGGTATTCCGCTGGGCGTGAGATGCGCTTCGACTATCGATTCATCGTATTTGTCATATTTATCGCAATGCCCAGCCCTATGTATGGCATCAACACAATTGTAGGGGCGCCCCTTGTGGGTGCCCTGCCTCGCCGCGACACGACGGTCACCGTCGCAGACCCGCGGGCCGCCGCGTGGATTGCCCCAAGGGGGTACGGGTATTCGATTTGGAGTGAGTTGCCCAACTGGCATCGAACCAGCACAGTTGGCATATTTGTTGCAATGCACAATCAAGTCCACCTGATGATTGAAATTGCAGGCGCGTCCCGTGGGCGCCCGGCCATCCAAGACGCAATGGTCGCCGCAACGAATACGCGGGCAACCACAAGGGTTGCCCCTACAACATCACGGTCGGTCGTGGGTTAATGAGGTGGAGTGGCGGCGGCGAATTCGGGCAAAATGCCGAACGGATTTTCATCCGATGAATTGAAAACATTCGTCTCAATGCTTCACCACATGCGCGGAATTATTCCATTTGTAGGGGCGTCCCTTGTGGGCGCCCGGGGTTAAAGAGAAGCGATGCGTGCCTTAACATAATCCAAAACAACCACGGGGGTTGATCCGACAGGTGAACGGCGTGTACGATCCGGAAATCCATCATCGCCGGTCGATGAGACTGAAGGGATACGACTATTCGCAGGCAGGGGCGTACCTTGTTACCGTTGTCGCACATGGACGGATGACGCATTTCGGCGATGTGGTTAAGGGTCGGATGCAGTTGAACCCGGCCGGAGAAATGGTCCAACGAATATGGATGGAAATGCCCAATCGATTCCCACCTATCATTATGGACGAATTTATCGCCATGCCAAACCACGTTCATGGAATCATCATCCTGGCAGGTGCGGGCATTGCGGGCGCCCCAACACCTAACGATCGATCGGACATCGGTACAAGAAAAAATGCAACCACAGGGGTTGCCTCTACATCGGATGGGCGCACGAGACTGGGGGATGTGGTAGGTGCATTTAAATCATTGACAACATTGGAATATACGCGTGGTGTGCGCGACAAGAACTGGCCGCCGTTTCAGGGACGGTTGTGGCAGCGGAATTTCTATGAACATATCGTTCGGACCGACGTGTCATTGCAGCAATATCGCAAGTATATAGTTGACAATCCGGTGCAATGGCCATTTGACCGTGAGAACCCGATGGCCGTAAGTCCCAGGTCGCACTCGCTATAGCCAACGATATCCCGGCCATCACCTCAATACGCACAGACGAGGGCAACCACAAGGGTTGCCCCTACGCGGTACAGGGTATACAATTTCCAACCAGATCGGATGAATGATCGAAATTGTAGGGGCGCCCCTTGTGGGCGCCCGCCTGCCTCAGTCGGAAATGCCACGACCATAGAAACCAGGGCAACCACAAGGGTTGCCCCTACACGGTACGGGGAATACAATTTACAACCGGGTGCAATGAATGATCGAAATTGTAGGGGCGTCCCTTGTGGGCGCCCGGCGTTTCGGCGAAGCAATGCGTGTCTGAACATAAACCAAAGCAACCACAAGGGTTACCCCTACACGGTACGGGGTATGCAATTTCCAACCAGATCGGATGAACCATCGAAATTACAGGGGCGCCCCTTGCGGGTGCCCGGCCTTCCGATTATCTTTTTAGAAAAACGGAGGAGATCCGATGCCCGAGTCGATTCTGAAACTACTGGATGAGGGGGCGGTGCTGGGCGACGGGGGGTACCTGCTCACCTTGGAGAATCGAGGCTACGTCCAGGCCGGTCCGTTCACGCCGGAAGTGACGATTGAAAACCCCAACGCGCTTCTGGCCCTGCACGAGGAATTCCTGCACGCCGGGGCCGAAGTCCTGCAGGTGCTCACGTTTTACGCCAGCGAAAACAAGCTGGCGCAAATCGGCTACGCCGGCAGGCTGGAAGAAATCAACCGCGCGGCCGTCAGAATCGCGCGGGAGGCCGCCGGCGACAGGGCGCTGGTTGCCGGGAATATCTGCCTGACCTGGAAGTACCCGGAACGGGAGGACGAATGCCGGCGCCTCTTCGATGACCAGATTGGCTACCAGATGGCCGAGGGCGTCGACTTCATCATCGGCGAGACGTTCCTCCACGTGGGCGAAGCCCTCATCGCTCTCGAACGGGCAAAAAAAACCGGCCTTCCGTCGATGATCACGATGGCCTTCGAAGGCCCGGACACACGCGACGGAAAAACCCCGGGAGAGGCCGCGCGGATGCTGGAAGGCGCGGGCGCCGACGTTGTGGGCGCCAATTGCTGGCAGGATCCCGCCTTTATGCTCCCCGCCATCGAACAGATGCGGGAGGCGGTAACCTGTCACGTGGCCGCCCAGCCGGTCGCCTATCGATGCACGCCCGAAGTGCCGTTTTTCACCGGGCAGCCCGGCTTTCCGGACAAACTCGACCCCTCCAAGATCACCCGCTATGAAATGGGCGATTTCGCCAAAGCAGCCCTGGACCGAGGCGTGAATTATATCGGCGGATGCTGCGGATGCGAGGGTTCCCATATCCGCCAGATGGCGCGCGCCATCGGCAAAATGCCCGCTGAAGAGCGCGAGTGGGCCGCGGACTACCAGCAACCCCAGTCGGCCACGGAAGCGTACAAAGAAATCCGGGAGCCATCCGGCAGTGCTCCCGGGGAGATGAACAGAACGCGATGATACGTTAAAGCCCGGCCTGGCGGGTTCAACCGGCCCGCCACTCCCAGCAGGTCACCCGGTAACCCTGTCCCTTCAACGCCACGGCCCCGACAAAGCCGTTCCCGGGCTCCAGCGCCTTCAAAAACCACTCTGATGAAGCCACCGGATTGTCGTTGATACGCAGCAGCGCCGCGGGTGATCCGGGCGCCAGCGAAACTTCGAATCCATCCAGCGGACATGCAAGCCCCGTTCCCAGGGCCTTGATATACGCCTCTTTACGGGTCCAGCAGTTGAAGAACGCCTCGTATTGGACCTCCCGGGGCAGCGCCCGGATCGCGGCGACTTCACCGGGAGCAAAATAACGCCCCGCCAGACGGAGGTGCTCTTTCACCGCACGGATGCGTTCCACGTCCACGCCGATTTCCCAGGCCCGGACCACCGCCAGGAGGGCGAGTTCGCCGGTATGGGAGAGGTTGAAGCGCACGGCGTCCCCGTCCGAACCCCTCTTCAAAAACGGCTTACCCCGGGATTCGTAGCCGAATTCCAGCCGGTCCGGTGCCAGGCCCACGTACCGACCCAGAATCCTCCTGAGGGACGCCCGGCCCGCAATAAAACGCGCCCGGTGTCTGTCAAAGACAAACCGGGCGGCGCGCGCGTGCTCGTCTTCGGAAAGCACGTGCTGCATCTCTTGAATCTCTGGTGCCGGCCGGTCCAGATTCATGCGCCAGACCTGAATCTCGTCGTCCGATGCCACCGGATGTTCAGGCGGCTGAAGCCAGATTTCGGATGCAGACCGGTTGAAATGACTCACGGGGGTGTACCGCCGTTCAACCGATTCACAATCGCCTCCACGTCGTAGACGCATCCCCCCCAGGTTCCGCCGCCCACGTTCTGAAGGGCCGCCCATAGCCGGGTATCGTCAGGAAGATCCGGGTCGGGCGCCAAATCGGAACGCGTGGCTCGGTCGGCCAGAATCCGACGGCCTTCTTCAGGTCCAAAACGGGTCTCGCCCACGCCGACAAAGTGGATGCTTCCCGAGAGTTCCTTCCGGTCGATCACGATTTCCACGATGTCTCCGTCCTTCAACTTGCCGATCGGGCCGCCAGCCAGCGCCTCCGGACCGATATGGCCAATGCACGCTCCGGTGGAGAACCCCGAAAACCGAGCGTCCGTGAGCACGGCCACGTGTTTGCCGAAGTCCAGGTACTTGAGCGCGGTCGTGATCTGTGCAATTTCCTCCATCCCCGCACCCATGGGACCGCGCCCGATCAACACCATCACGTCGCCCGGTTTCACGCCCTTCGGTCCGGAATCCTTAAGTGCGGCGGCGGCGGCGCGCTCGGTGATGAACACCTTCACCGGACCGGTCATCCGGTAGATGCCATCCGCGTCGACGACCGAAGGGTCGATCGCCGTGCTTTTTACCACGGACCCTTCGGGCGCGATATTCCCGGTGGGAAAACAGACCGTGCTGGTCAACCCTCTTGCCCGCGCGCGGTCGGTATCCATAATCACATGGTCCGGATCAATTCCGTCCTGAACACGCAACGCCTCCCTTAACCTGGATCGTCGTTCGGACCCCTCCCACCAGTCCAGATTCTCACCGAGTGTCCTTCCGGAAATCGTGAGCGCGCCAACTTCGAGCAACCCGAGCTTTCGCAGGTGCAGCATGACTTCCGGCACGCCGCCCGCCAGAAACGCCCGGATCGTCGGATGGAACTCAGGACCGTTGGGCAGTACGTCGACCAGGCGCGGGACCTGGCGGTTCACGTGGTTCCAGTCGGCCACGGTCGGCCGCGTGAGCCCGGCCGCATACGCCACCGCCGGAATATGCAACAGCAGGTTGGTCGATCCACCGAACGCGGCATGCGTTGCCATCGCATTGTGAACCGCGGCGTCCGTAATCACGTCGGCCGTGGTGAATCCCGATGCCTGCATCGCGAACACCGCACGGGCGGACCGGAGCGCCATATCCAGCCAGACCTTCTGGCCCGACGGCGCCAGGGCCGAATGGGTCAGCGCAAATCCGAGCGCTTCGGCCACCACCTGTGAAGTCGCCGCGGTGCCCAGGAATTGGCAACCGCCGCCGGGCGAGGCACAGGCCCGGCATCCCAGGTCCTGTACGTCGGAAATCGTCATCTCCCCGTGCGCCAGCCTGACGCCAACCGACTGTATCTTGCCGGCGTCTTCTCCAATTTCGGGTGGAAGCGTCACGCCCCCCGGAACGATCGCCGTGGGCAGCGAATGCATCGCCGCCAGGGCGATCATCATCGCGGGCAATCCCTTGTCGCAGGTTGCAACGCCAATCACCCCTTTTCGGGTGGGAAGCGACCGGATCAGCCGACGGAGCACCATTGCCGCGTCGTTGCGATAGGCGAGACTGTCCATCATGCCCGTGGTGCCCTGCGTACGCCCGTCGCAGGGGTCGGAGCAATAACCAGCAAACGGAATGCCGCCCAGACGTTGAATCTCCTCGGCGGCCTCCTGCATCAGCAGCCCGACCTCCCAGTGTCCCGTATGATATCCCAGCGCGACCGGTTGTCCCTCCGGTCCACGTATTCCGCCCATCGTGCTTAAGATCAGGAACTCGGGCCGCCCCAGTTCCGCCGGATTCCACCCCATACCCGCGTTCTGGCTATAGCCGAAGATATCTCCGCTGGGCGATTCGATGACGTGCGCTTCCGTCAGGGAAGTCAAACGCCCCTCGGGCCCCGGCGCCCGCGTACGAACCTCGTAGATTGATTCGTCGTCGGACTGCAGGATTGCGTCACAGGATGGGATGTTTACCGCCGGCATACGACTCCTCACACTGGCACGAACACCTGAATCGGGTCTGCTGTTGACAGGCCCGCGATTCCGGGATAGAAGCGATCTCGTCTTCCCTGATTCACAGGCCCCTGGTGTTGGGCTTCGGGGTGTTCATTCCAACCCCATCGCCCGCAAATTACGCAGACTGATGCCCAGGCTTTCGAACGGGTCTCGCTGGCACGTGTCCTGTTCCACGATGTACCACCGCGTGCCCGCCGCCGTGCCGGCATCCAGGATGGCCGGCCAGTTCAGGTTGCCCTCACCCACCTCGGCGTAGAGCTGCTCCCGGCCGCGCATGGCCATATCTTTCACGTGAACAAGGTCCGCCCGGCCCGCGGCCTTGCGAATCCACGCGGCCGAATCCCCGCCTCCGTGCTGTATCCAGTAGGTGTCGATCTCGAGCTGGAATACCTCCGGATCGCTCTCTTCAAACAGGATCTGCAGCCCCGTGCGATCGCCGAATCTCTCCAGTTCAAAACTGTGGTTGTGATACCCGAACGTGAGCCCGGCCGCCGCCAGCTTTCTCGCTACTTCGGATGCCTCGCGGGCGAACCGTCTGTAACCGTCTCCACCCCCTTCGCGATAGTTCTGGGGAAGCCCACCGATCGCGGGGTATCTGCATCCCCACAACAGATGTTCGTCGATGACAGCCTGCGTTTCATCCCTCATGCGTTCGTAACTTGTGTGGGTGGCGCAGATATCGAGGCCTTCGCCATCCGCCAGGTTCTTGAGTTCCAGGGGGCTGATCTCTCCAAATGCCGACACCTGCATGGCGTCGTATCCCAGCGCCTTCACCTTTTTCAGGCTGACCGCGACGTCCGCGGGTGTTTTAGTGAATTCACGCACCGTATACATCTGCGCAGCCAATACCGTACCGGCCATCTTCGGCTCCTTTCCACAATCGCCAATACATCCTGTACACGCTTGATTTCACGTACAAAATACCACAGGATCGCCGAACATCCAAGCTAAGTTTTCCCAGAAGAGGCCGCAAGCCGCTCTGCGACAGCCGGAACCATTTTTGACTGGTTTTTTTCCGAAATCACTGTATTTTTAGTTCGTAGTTTCCGCTCCCCAATCCCTCCCCCGTATTGCACGATCCCCCCTGTTTCAACCGAACCCGCTTCCCTCTCAGAGGAGCCCGTTTATGTCCGAATTGCAACACGCGACAACGCAGCAGGAGCACCGCAACCGGACGCTGCTGGACGGTTCGCGATATCTGTCCGAAACCGTTACGTCCGAAGTTCTGCCACTACGTATCGACATCCGGCATACCGAGACATTGACGGAGACACAGGTCAACATTTTCACTGCCCTTCAGATCGATGCTGCCCGCACGGCCGTGCGTTCGCTGGCTTGCCTGGCCGAAATCGGCGAAGCGGATCACCTGGGCGGCGGCATCGGACTGATTCCCCCATTGCTGCTCACCCTCGCGGTGGTCGACTTTGAACGCATCGAGTATACCATCGAACACGCCCATACCAGCGTCGGATATTATGCCGCGCTTTCCGCGTTGGGATTTGTCGAACCCGAACACGTCGTTTCCGACTTTCGCCGCGGCCTGGATCTTCCAGGCCACGTTTCATGGCTGTCGGGGGGCACGCAGATGAACGGCGGCCGCCTGGGTGTGATGATTCCCGTTGCGGTCGGCAACGCGCTGGGTAAACGCGGCGCCTTAGGCGGCGGATGCTGGGTGGTTGCCCACTGCGGAGACGCCGGCTGGATCTCGGGCCAGGCCCTCAACGGCTTCAACGCCGCGCAGGTTCACGGCGCGCCCGTCACGTTTGTGATGGACCGGAACGGCATCCAGCTTTCCGGCAGCACCCGGAGTATTCTTGACCGGGATCCCCGGTCCGTCATCGGCGCCATGGGCGTCGAAATCCTCGAAATTCCCACGCTCCACGATCCCGCCGGCCTTTACAGGGCGTACCGCGACGCGTACGTTCTCGCGCAGGAAGGCCGCCCCAGTCTGATTTATCCCGTCGGCTTCCGGTCCCGGCACGGCAGACGGATCGACCTGTCGCATTTCGGCGAGTACCACGGTATTCTCGAAGAGGTCGAAGTCTTCGCCGCACGGCACGATGTGCCTCTGGACCATGAGATCTGGGTTCCCGGATCGCTGATGAGTTACAGGGACGTGGAACCCATGCTGGAGTGCCTGTTCCTGGTGAACGAGCTCCCCGGCGGCGCCGGCCACCACGACGGGGGCATGAAGGGCCGAAACGAAGCGGACGTGCTCGCCAATCCCATGTTCCGGGCGACGCCCGGCCAGGCGGAAGCGCTCGAGAATCTGAAATCGCAGCCGGCGCACACGGAAACAACCCACGCTCGACCCGCGCCCGGAAGCCCGAACCTGGTTCTGCCTGAAGGCGCGCTGGAGAGCGTCTCTTTGCCCGGTCCGGGTGAAATGAAGAGCGCCCGCGACGGCTCGGAAGCGGGCTACGCGCTCGTTGCGGAAACCTTTCCCGAAAAGGTCTTCGTGGTCAGTTGCGACCTGGACGCTTCCACCAAACTGGCCAAAGCCCGAAGCCACCTTACCAAAAATCACCAGTTCGAAATCAGTATCGAAGAACAGGCCGCGACCCTCATCGCCAACGGCCTGGCCACCAGTACACCGAACCCCCAACTGAACGTGGTGTCCACCTTCGCGGCGTTCTTTGAAGGCATTGCCCGCGAAGGCTTCGACATGTGGCAGTACCAGCGTAACCTGACGGGCGTAAACGAAGGCCTGAACGTGGCCTTTCATCTCTCTCACGTGGGCGCGTGTACGGGCCGAGACCACTTCTCCGGCTGGGGCCTGGACTGGATCAACGTGGGCCTCAACTACCTTCCGTACCTGCACCGGTTCTACGCCCCGTGCGACGCCCGGTCGGCCTTTCTTGCCGTGATCGATCTGGCCGCCAACTATGGCGGGCACATCATCGGTATTCCGCGGGACAACCTGCCCGTCCTCGAAAAACAGGACGGATCCGGCCCCCTCTGGGAGCCGGACGAGGAATGGCAACCCGTCACATCCTGCCGGTCATTTGCCGGCGCCAGGCGCGCGATCCTGGCGTTCGGCGCGCCGGCCTTCCTGGCTGCGGAGGCCGCGGACCGGCTGAATCAACGGGACGTAGGCGTCGACGTATACATCGTCAACGGCCTGCCGGTGCCGAGTGGACGCGTCGAATCGTTGATTTCGCGATACGCGGAGGGTGTCGTCACGATCGAAGACGGTAAGATCGGCACCCCCGATACCGGTCTCAGGGGGTTTGCGGGCCTGGTGGCCACCGCGGCTTCGTCCCGTGGCATTGCCCATGCGCACGTTGGCCTGACCGATCCAAAAATCGCTCCGTCCGACGGGCATATGGAAACCTGGGCGCACTTCGGCATCACCACCGATGCGCTGGTCGACGCGGTTGAAGGGCTATAGTGTTTTCAACTGCGGAGGATATGCAACTGGCGGGGTGGGCGGAACTGGAGGCAGGGCGATTCGAGGGACGCCCAAAGATTGGCGGGCGCGTATTCTACAACGCCGTCGGGGGTAATCACGGACCTGATATCGCGTTGTTCATCGCTCGCGACAGACTTCTCGCGACACGCGCGGTCATTCCGCTTCGATCCGCTACCCGCAATACGTCCTTTCCCACGGCTAAAAGATCCGGTAACTCAGACCCATATTGAAACTCTGCCGGGAATCTTCGCCTCGAACAACGCGAAAGGATTCGGATAGCGTCATGTTGAATTTGTTTTCAATGAAAAAGCTGAGCGCAAAGGAAATATTCGTACTTAATTTGGCTTCTTCTTTTTCCCGCTTCTGCGCACGGATTATTTTCAGTGCCGCGAACCGGATCCTGTTCGTCACTTCATAGATGAAATCCGTCCTCAGGCGCAGGTTGTACCCCCTTCCGAAGGCCTTGGAAAACGGCGTATCGTAGCTGAGGTCGGTGTTGATCTGCGTACTCCAGCTGATCGGGTGGGAGTATCGAAAATTGATCAGCAGACCGGGCGGCCGCCGGTCCTGGTCATCGTAGGGATTCAACATCTGAAACTGCACGCCCGTGGTGATGTCCCAGCCATAGAATCTCTTGCTGATCTGCTCCTGCGTCAACACTTCCTGTATCCGCACCAGGCCGAATCCGATCTCGTCTCCCAGAACCCTGCGAGACTTCCTGATCTCGGCCAGCATGTCTTCGAACCAGTAGTTTTCGTACCGGTCTCCATGCAGTTCCTTGTACTCTCTTTCCCTATCGATGATATGCGCCAGTTCAATCATCGTTTCCTTGGAGAAATGATCGCCGATGATGCCCTCCTCCAGGAAAAAATCCTCGATCCGCACGGCTTTTCGAAGCGCGGTCGCGTCAATAAACCGGCCATGGCCGAAGCCCAGCGTCATCTCGATGTTGGGTCGATCGTATGTGGTATCGTAGTCCGAGTCCGTGCCCCACGAATAGAAGAAGCTGCCTTCATGCCGGTGGTATTTCTTCAGATTTGTCTTCAATTGGGTCAGGGCGTCGCTCTCCATTTCCTTGTTTATGATCCTGAACAGGCCCTCGCCGATTGCGTCAACGGAGTAGGCGTACGGAAGCGACTCGTAGAACTTTTTGTAGACAACGATCACGTTACCATTCTGAATTACGGTCTCGTCACCCTGGGTTGTGTAGTTGAAGCTGAGCGCGTCGACGCGCAGGTTATGCGCCCGGCTGACGGGCACCACGTAATCGGTGATCGATACGTTCTGCGCCGATACGTTCGAAACCGCGAACACGCTGATCGACGCCGGACTCACCAACAGCATCCGGAACAGGAAACGAACGTATCCCACCGGAAAACATGAAGACCGCCCCGGCATTGTCCTTCGCTTCCGATACGGCAGTCTCATATTGCACTCTGGTGCGAAACCGTGGCCGAAACGCGTCGCCCGGTCCACGATCACCTTCAGTATCTGATCTCGCCTTGCTCCTGTGTTTCCTGTCATCGCTCGGTCCCCCTGTCCTGGTCTGAGGCATCGGCCTCGGAATCCATATCCGGTGAATCGGATCGCTCCATCAAGAAAGAAATGTCGTCGTAATCGGCCTTCACGTGCGCTTTCGTGTTGTCAGAATCCGTAAGCACGGCAACGGCTCCAACGAGCCGGGGGTCGCTACCGAAAAGGCGTTTGTAGTCTTCATAGGCGTTGACTTCCTCCCAGATCCATTTGCCCATCCTTCCCCGTCCGGATTGCAGGACGATCACTTTTGTATCCTTGCTGGCCGGGCTTTCCATCTCGGCACCCACCGGCAGCGTCGAGCTCCACACATACTTTAGCGTCTTGGGGATATATCGGCCCTTGAATACCAGCCTCACCGCCGCCGCGCTGTCGTTTGTGTTCTTGTGGGTTTCATTGCCGTCTGCCGGAAGGCTGTGCACCCGCCACCGCCACCTGAGCATTTTAAAGACACGCAGGTTGATTCTTACGGGGCGGCCCGCATTCGTGGCCCTGCCGACGGTTTCGGCTCTCAGAAAGTGATCGCCGCCCTCTGCCTGGATCGTGTAATACAGATCCTCTTTCTTCTTTGTTTTCTTCTGGCGCCAGCCCACCCTTCCTTCCCAGTTCCCGGGAAACCGCCCGAGTTGTTCGGGGTACTCGAATCGTTCCAGAATGAGAATGGAATCTCCCGAAGGCGTATAGAAATTCGGCGGCGGATCGCCCGCGTACGCCGACGATCCGATCAGAATCCCGACGATGATTTTATGGATTCGTCTCATAGGTGATTGGGTAAATTTGACTTCACGAAACGCCGCTGAACCGGGAAATCCGCAAGAGATTTGCAAGGGTTCCGGACGACCCGGTTATAGCTCACTGCGTGTTCAGGAAATATAGGAAATAGACTCTTCATGGTGTACAAAAAAGCCCGGAACGACCGGGTTCCGCGACCCTTCGACCCTTCGACAGGCTCAGGGACCGCAAGCTCAGGGAGCGGCTCAGGGTACAGGCATAAAGATACCGTCACAGAACTCGTTTCTGTGACGGTGACCATACCCTTCCCCATCATACAACGGTCGCAACGCCAATTGAATTATGGAAAGTGCCGGCGCAGGGGCGGGAATGGGTTGGATCAGCGCGGACGCCGCCGCAAAATATCAACTACTGTGTTACGTACCAAATTCCCGTGCGAATCGGATAAAATCGCCAAACCCGATGCGTCCGTCTCCGTCCAGGTCCAATCGAGTCTCGTAATCCACATCCCCTACCTGGGAACCGAACGCCTTTGCGAAAATCAGAAAGTCACCGAAATCAATCTGGCCGCTGCCGTCGAAATCCGCGGATCTTTCCCGGACACTAACGCTCACAAAAGGCAGCAAGCCTTCTCCGTAATTCCACCCCGTCCCCCAGGACACCGTCTTCGCCTCCGCATCCACCGAGCCCACGTGATACCACAAATCCAAACTGTTGTACCCCTCGTGTACCTCCATTACAATACCGTTATCCAGCGCCACGTTGGGAGCCGTACCGCGATCGAATTCCATCGCCTTATCACCCCACTCGACGATCCTGCCCTCCACATCCAGAGCGCCCACGTGATACCACAGACGCCCTCCGTTGATCGACTCATGCATCTCCATGACCACGCCATCGTCCATATCCACGGAGGGCGTCTGGCCGCCATCGTATTCCTGAGCGTCGCCCCACTCAATGGACTTCGTCGTGGTATCCACGGTCCCCACACTATACCACAATCGCTCACCCTCTTCGGACTGGTGGACTTCCACGACCATCCCGTCCGAAAGCGCTACCGATGGGAACCGACCCGCGTCGAATTTCTGAGCGTCGCCCCATACGATCGAATCGGCCGCGGTATCCACGATGCCCACGTGGTACCACAGGTTTGTGCCGACATGCGACTGGTGTACTTCCACCACCACCCGGCCGTCCAGCGCCACCACCGGGTACTGGCCCGCGTCGAACTTCCTCCCCGCGCCCCACCGGATCGCCTTTGTGTTCGCGTCGACCTTGCCAACTTTGTACCACAGATTCGTACCCTGATGAGACTGGTGAATCTCAATGACAAGCGCGCCGTCCACTGCAACGGACGGAAACTGGCCGTCGTCGTGCGCGCCCACCTCACCCCAGTCGACCGTCTCTGACTCCGCGTCGATCACGCCGACACGGTACCGCAATTCAGTCTCCAATTCCTCCTGGTGCATCTCCACAACCACGTCGGCCGCCGGAATCGACACCCCCCGCAGGAGAACGAACAGAAAGATCGCATTCCGGAAGAAGCGCATGCCGTTCCTCCAAACTATCGTGGCGTGAATCGTCGTCGCGTGAACCGCTGCCTCATCCCATCCCGTACACCCCGAATGGAGAGGTCCGAGGCGACTATTTCAGGCAGAACCCGCCGTCTACCTTCAGAATCGTACCCGTGATGTAATCTGCTGCGTCAGAACACAGGAACGTGGCCGCTTTTCCCAGGTCTTCAATGGTGGCCAGCCTGCCCCAGGGCAGTCCTTCGGCCGCCTCCCTGATCTGCTCGTCGGTGGCGAATTGCCGTTCGCCGGGCGTGTCGGTATATCCGGGTTCGATCACGTTCGCGCGGATCCGATGCGGCGCCAGTTCGGCCGCTATGGTCCGGCACATCTGGTTGATGCCGGCCTTGGCCGTATTGTACGGCAACGACGTCTGCATCGGGACCTCCGCCAGCACGGAACTGATGAACAGGATGCTGCCGCCTCCGCCCTGGTCCACCATCTGCCGGGCGCCGGCCTGGGCCGTATGGAAGCTGCCCCACAGACAGACCTCCCACGTCCGCCGGACAGCCTGCGTGGACAGTTCCAGAAAGGGCTCACGTTTGCTGTAGTAGGCATTGCACACAACAATATCCAGCCGTCCGAAACGGCTTACGGTTGCGTCAACCATCCGATTCACCGCCGCCCGATCCGACACGTCAGCCTGCTCGACCAGCGCTTCCCGACCCAGTGCGCGGACCTCGTTCGCGACGGTCTCCGCGTCTTCGGGATGCGAATGGTAGTTCACCACAATATCGGCTCCGGCACGGGCCATCTCCACCGCGCATCCGCGTCCGATGCCCCTGGAAGACCCGGTTATCAATGCCACCTTACCTGTCATATCAACCATAAGGATGCTTCCTGTTCTATCGTGCCGGGAGTATGGGATCCGGAGGAAAGACGGCACTATCCCTCGTGTTCTGTCTCGGAAATAGATTGCCGAATGGTGAATTATTCTGGGACAGAACACTAGCTCGAACGGCCGGTTGCCCCCTCGCGCGCATGTACGGATTCGGCGTAAGTGATTCCCTCGGTCCGCTTTGCCCGCTGGTCCTGTGCTTTCTGACGCCGGGTTTCCCGATGTGTTTCGCTATACCGATCCGGAATTACCAATTCGTCTCCGTGGTCCGGCGCATGGGGCGTAACCCTCCAGAATTTGGGCAGAAACCTGTCCCACCGGGTGATAATGGCGCTTGCTCGCCGGCTGTTGGTTTTTTCAAGGTGCCGTCCGATCATCTTTTTCAGCAGGCTGACGTCGCCCGGCTGGTCCACACGCCGGATGGCGACGAGTTGCGGGTTGTATCGATTCTCAAACGACCCCTCCTCGTCCAGCACATACGCGGTTCCGCCCGTCATTCCGGCGCCGAAGTTCCGTCCGGTGCTTCCCAGCACAACCACCACTCCGTCGGTCATGTACTCACACCCATGGTCTCCCACACCCTCCACCACGGCGTGACCGCCGCTGTTACGCACGCAGAATCTCTCACCCGCACATCCCGCAGCGTAGAGCACGCCTCCGGTGGCGCCGTACATTACCGTATTGCCAACGATGGCATTCCTGTGGCTCGGAAACCCGGCGTTGCCCGGCTGCCGCACAATGAGTTCTCCACCGTGCATGCCTTTACCGACGTAGTCGTTGGCCTCACCGGTCAGGACCAGCCGCAGCCCACGTATGCAGAAAGCCCCGAAGCTCTGACCCGCACTGCCGCGGAAGCGGCATTCGACCGTACTGTCAAGGCCGCGGTCTCCATAATGAAACGCGATCTCTCCGGCCAGCTTGGCGCCAACCGCGCGCCTCGTGTTCTGAATATCGTAACTCAGCGTAATCGAGCTGTTCTCCTTGATCGCATCCATTGCATCTTGTAGCAGCAAGTCGTCAATTGACGCATCGGGCCGGTCGTTACGCTCCCGGGTATGCAGCCTCGGCCGGGTGCCGGCCGGATCCGGATCGGCCAACAGATCGCTCAAGTCGATTCCGCGCCACCGGTGTTTCTTCGGGTCGACCCTGGCTTCCAGAATCTCTGTCCGGCCAATCAGGCTTTCCAGCGACCGATATCCCAGCCCCGCGATGACCTCCCGGACCTCACCCGCCAGGTTGGTAAAATAGCGGATCACATTCTCCGGCGAGCCGTTGAATTTTTCCCGCAATTCCGGCTTCTGCGTGGCCACACCAACGGGACAGGTATTCAGGTGACACTGCCGGGCCATCACGCAACCCATGGCCACCAGGGCCGCCGTACCGAATCCGTACTCCTCGGCCCCCATTACCGCCGCGACCACCACGTCTCTGGCTGTTTTCAATCCGCCGTCCACGCGGAGCACAACTCGCCCGCGCAGGTCGTTCATCACCAGCGTCTGCTGGACCTCCGCCAAACCCAGTTCCCAGGGTCCGCCCGAATGTTTGATGGCGCCCAGGGGCGAAGCGCCGGTACCGCCGTCGTGCCCGCTGATGTGTACCACGTCCGCGTACCCTTTGACCACGCCCGCCGCGATTGTGCCGATGCCCGCCACAGAGACCAGTTTGACGCACACTTTTGCCCGGGGGTTCACCCGTTTCAGATCGTAAATTAATTGTGCAATGTCTTCGATACTGTAAATGTCGTGATGAGGGGGCGGTGAAATCAGCGTAACGCCGGGAACGGAATGCCGGATCAGCGCGATTTCCGCGGAAACCTTGTGCCCCGGCAACTGCCCGCCCTCGCCAGGTTTGGATCCCTGCGCCATCTTGATTTCCAGTTCCTTGGCCGACGCCAGGTACTCGGGTGTGACGCCAAACCTGCCGGAAGCCACCTGTTTGATGGCGCTGTTGGGCCAGTCCCCGTTGGGCAGCCGTCGATACCGGGCCGGATCTTCCCCGCCCTCCCCGCTATTGCTCTTGGCGCTAATGCGATTCAACGCAATGGCCAGCGTTTCGTGCGCCTCGCGTGAAAGCGCCCCGTGCGACATCGCCGAGGATACAAAGCGCCGGCAGATGGCGCCAACCGGCTCGACTTCATCAAGCGGGACGGCGTGTCCCTCTCGAAATGCCATCAGATCCCGTAGCGAAGCCGCGGGCCGACCCTCCACCAGCCGGGAATAAGCCGTAAAATCCTCATAATTTCCGGTTTTGGCCACACTGTGGATGGCCTTGAAAACCGGGGGGTTGAAGGCATGGTACTCGCCGTCCCGCCGGAACCGATAGATGCCCGCGTCTGTCATCGCGGGAGACCCCTCGGGCTGGAACGCCAGCAGGTGTCTTTCGACCGCATCCTCGGCAATTTCCGCCAGTCCGATCCCGCCAACCTGGGATACCGTACCCGAGAAATACCGGTCCACCACGTCCGAATGCAGGCCGATGGCGTCGAAAATCTGCGCCCCGCAATAGCTGCTCAGCGTGGAAATGCCCATCTTGCAAATCACCTTCAGGATACCCGCCTCCAACGCGCGCCGGTAGTTGTGCAGCGCTTTCGCGCAGGTGATCTCGCCTTCCAGCCTGCCGGTCCGGATCAGTTCGTACAGATTTTCGTATACCAGATAAGGATTCACGGCGCTGGCGCCGTACCCGATCAGGGCGGCGATGTGATGCACTTCCCTGGGCTCGCCCGATTCCACGATCAGGCTCGCCTGCATCCGCTTCCCTTCCCGGATAAGATGATGATGTACGGCGCCCACGGCCAGCAGCATGGGGATGGGCGCCTGGTTCGAATCCACGCCGCGGTCGCACAAGATCAACAGGGTCTTGCCGGACTCGACCGCGCGCACCGCCTGTAGACACATTCTGTCCAGCGCACTTCGCAGGCCCTCGACGCCCTCCGATGGAACGAATAACGCGGGCAGCTTTTCGGCTTCGAACCCTGGCAACCCGGAGCCGGAAAGCCGCCGTAATTCAGAATCCAGCAGCACTGGAGAGGGGATGCGGATCAGGCGTGCGTGCGGCGCCTTCTCTGTGAAGATGTTCCTTCGGCGTCCCAGAAGTACGTCCAGCGACATCACCAATTCTTCCCGCAGGGGATCGATGGGCGGATTCGTGACCTGCGCGAACCGCTGCGTAAAAAAATTGTATAGAAGCTGAGGCCGCTCGGACAACATGGCCATCGGCGTATCGTCCCCCATGGATCCCACCGGTTCCTTGCCGTCGTTCGCCATGGGTACCAGGACATACTCGGTTTCGTCGGCGGTGTATCCGAATGCAACCTGCCTCCGCGCCAGTTCCGTCCGCTCTCCAACCGGCATCGGCTCGTTCCGGGTATCCGACTGTTCGAAACAGAACAGGTTGTCCCTCACCCATCGCCGGTAGGGCCGGCGGACCGCAAAATGGGATTTGATCTCGTCGTTTTTCAACAACACGCCCCTGCGCGTATCCACCGCAATCATCTGTCCCGGCCCCAGGCGCCCCTTCTCCACGACATGGCGGTCGTCAATCTCCAGCATTCCGACTTCGGAACCCATAACGATCAGACCGCTATCCGTAATTTTGTACCGCGCCGGCCGCAACCCGTTCCGGTCCAATGTTGCGCCCACGACCGTGCCGTCGCTGAAGGCTACAGCGGCGGGACCGTCCCAGGGTTCCATCAGACAATCGTTATATTCATAAAAACCACGCAGATCCTCCGGCATGTCCGGTATTTCCCGGTACGCCTCGGGAATCAGCATCATCATCGCGTGCATCGGATTCCGACCGGCCACGACCAGCGTTTCAAAGACATTGTCGAGCATCGCCGAATCGCTTCGGGTCGAGTCGATAATGGGCTTGATTCGATCCAGATACCGCCCCCAGGCCCTGGATTTGAGTTCCGCCTCGCGCGCCCGCATCCAGTTTACATTGCCCTGCAAGGTGTTGATTTCGCCGTTGTGGGCGAGAAATCGGAACGGCTGCGCCAGAAACCAGTCGGGCAGTGTGTTGGTGCTGTATCGCTGGTGAAAGACAGCCAGCGCGGTTTCGTAGTCGGGATTCTGAAGATCCCTGTAGAACCGGGCAAGCTGCGCGGCCACCATCATCCCTTTGTAAACGATGGTTCGGTTGGACAGCGAGCAAATATAGCAACCCTCTATTCCGTGCCGCCGCACAGATCTCTCCACCTGCCGTCGAACCAGGTACAGCGCCCGGTCGAACTCCGCATCGGACATCCGCTCTCCCCGGGCGATAAGTACCTGTTGAATATCGGGCATCAACTCCGCTGCCCGGTCGCCGAGGACGGTCCGGTCCACCGGCACCGTCCGCCATCCAATGAGTACAAGCCCGTAATGATCCGTTGCTTCATCGACGATGATCCGATACCGGTCGTTCGTCACCGTGTCCTGAGACAGGAACAGCATGCCGATGGCCAGGTCCTCCGCACGGGGCGCCCTGTATCCCAGACGTTCCGCCTCCCGCACGATCAACCGCCCGGGGATCTGGGTGAGTACCCCCGCCCCGTCGCCGGTTTTCGCATCCGCGTCCATTGCGCCCCGATGGGTCAAATTGGCCAGCCCAAGCACGGCGTGGCGCATGATTTTATCGTTACGGTTGCCTCTGATATCCGCAACAAAACCAACGCCGCATGCATCGTGCTCGAATTCCGGTCGGTACAGCCCGGTTCTGGAGGTTACTTGCATCACCGCCTTCGTCCTTCCGTGAGAAATGTAGAATTCGGTTTAACGATAGCTGAGTTTGAGGCCGGGCGAAATGATTGTAATGGGTCAGCCCAGGGTTCCGCTCCCCCTCTCCCCGCGGGAGAGGGGGCCGGGGGGAGAGGGGGAGCCCGCGGTTCCAAATTCAAAATGCCAGGATCGGTTGGATCCTGGCATTTTCTTCACGTCGTTTGAACGAGCGAAGAGATCGGAACGCCTTACTCGAACGCTTTTGCATTAATTTCGATGTAATCCTTCCATTCTTCAGGTGTATCCTCTTCCTCAAAAATCGCCTCAACCGGACATTCGGGTTCGCAGGCCCCGCAGTCGATGCACTCATCCGGATGGATGTACAGCATTTGACGTTGCTCGTCCTCTGGCAGAGTCGTTGCTTCGGGCTCGTAGATACAGTCGACCGGGCAGACCTCGACACATGCCCTATCCATCACGTCCAAGCATGGTTCGGCGATAATGTACGTCATTCTTCTCACCCCTTTCCTTGAGTCGGCCTACACGTCCCTCATCTTGGAACATTAGAACACAGGTTCACGAGATCGAATCCATTCGATAGGGCAGATATCGGATATTCTCGCGAAGTCCACCTCTCTGCAACGCCATTCCGCGTTAATCTCATCCGAAATATAGAACTTTCTTTCCGTTTGTCAAGCTACAAAAAGCTAACAATCCCCATTGAGATGCCGCAGCAAATCAGCGACGCTTTCCCGGCCGCCTGAATTGATTTTGAGGGTGAATCGCTTTCCGGGGTTCGAATCGCGCTCGATGGCAATGTCGGCGCCATCAAATAGTCTTTTCAGCACGTGGTTCAGGTCCGCCCTTACCGAGGCATGCGTTTCCTCTGAATTGGGGGCCAACAACCGGTCGTTCAATGCAATGAGAACTTCATCCGTCCTGAATTTCGCGCTTCCGGCCAGTATGGAATCCCGTTCGAGCTTCTCGCAGGCCGTTAGCGCCGAAACGAAAGCCTTCCGCAGCCGGTCGGCGAAGTTTCCGCTGGACGGCTGCTTGCGGTCGTACAGGAGACCCGTTTTTCCATCTGTGCGGTCGATACTATAATTCGCCGCGTGTCCGACCAGCAGCGTTACCGGGCCCCGGTGCACGTGGCTATAATCCGCCACATCCACGAGTACCTCGTCTCTGGTCTCGGGTATCCAGGTGTTGAACACCCGGAACCAGGTTTCCGGGGCCACATCCTGACCGGTCTCGAGGTAGAATTTGATCTGAATTCTAAACGCGTTCATAGGTCGGAAACGTAAATCAGGTAATCCTGTTCCGGTGGCAGGCCAGGCTGGTGTCGGGAGACTAATTGGTGACGACGTTCATTCGCCCGTAGCAGGCATACGCGGCTTCGATAAAAAGCTGCGTTTCCTCAATGAACCGGTGCGCCAGGTCTTCACTGTAGGATTCCACGTTTCGCCTCTGGGCGAGAAAGAGATAATTGGCGAACTTGCCACGGGTGACAGGATTGTCGTGCAACAAACCCGTATCGACGATACGGGTGCGAAATTCCGACACGATCGTTTCCGGATCTTCCGGAACATCCAGGAATTGCGATTTTACCAGGGCCTTGGCGGCGTGAACCATTGCGCTGTATGCCTGTTTATAAGCCGTTTCATATTGGCCGTTATCCAACAGCACCTGGGCCTCGAAGGCCTCTCGCTCGCAACTGGAAAGTTCGAACTGGACCAGTGGCACCACCTCGCCGGCGCACTCGCCCTTCCCCATGTCTCCGGTTGTGAACACCCGGCTGTCTCCCCAATCCATATAGTACGAGGAGTCGATCTCGTAGGGCGGCACGTCGGTGAGGTCGTCCAGCATGCGTTTCACCTGGACCTTGCCTATCCGGCGCACGTATTCCTGGAAACTTTCGTCCCTGGTTCGCCCCTGAATGTAGCTCTGGGTGATTCGCGCCACCACGTCGGGGATGCGCTTGGAAGGCACCGCCCCCATTGCCAGTCCGAAGGTCGCGGCATTGCCGGTCCACTGGCCGCCGAGGACCACCTGAAAATGCGGCACCGTGTAGCCGCTCACCTTGCGACTGATCCCATAGAATCCCAGATCCGCGACGTGATGCTGCCCGCACGAGTTGAAGCAACCGCTGATTTTGATTCGGAGCCCTTCCACGGCGGCATCCATTTCCAGGCCCTTCTCGGCCAGGCGCGTGCGCAGTTCACCGGCCAGGCCGCGGGACGACGCAATGCCCAGCTTACACGTATCCGTTCCGGGGCATGCCGTTACGTCCACAATCGTTCCGGCGCCGGGTTCATTCAATCCGATCTTGGCGAGCGCGTTGTAGAGTTCGGGAAGATCCTGCTTGCTCACCCACCGGAACACGATATTCTGTTCCACCGTGGCCCGGACCGTATCGTTCACGAAACGCCGGGATATACCGGCGAGGGCTCGCGTCTGATTGGACGTGAGGTCGCCCAGCGGCAGGGTTACCGTAACAACCGCGTAGCCGTCCTGACGCTGCTGATATACGTTGGTTCGCGCCCACGCTTCGAAGCCATCGGCAACGGCGGCGCCATTCATCGGTTGCGCAATTTTCAACGGTTTTTCGTCGAATGCGTGCAGGTCCGAAAGAAACGCCGTCCACTCGGGTTCGTCGGGCATGACCTTCCGTTCGTCCTCCACGAGGCGTTTGAACTCCTCCAGGCCCAATTTGGCGATCAGGAATTTAAGCCGTGCGCGTGCCCGATTCCGCTTCTGGCCGAGGCGGGCGAACACGCGAGAGATCGCCTGCGACACGGGCAGAAGCTCCTCTTCGGGCAGGAATTCCTCAAACAGCCTGGCCTGGTGCGGTACGGCGCCCAACCCCCCGCCCACGTAGAACCTGAACCCGCGTTTCGTCCTTCCGTCCACAGTCCTCGTCACCGCGATGGCGCCGATATCGTGCATATTCGCAAGCCCGCAGGCCTCGTGTTCGCATCCGGAAAAGGCGATCTTGAACTTCCGACCGAAGTCCTGCGCGTCTTTGTGCCCCAGCAGGAAATTGGAGCACGCCCGGGCATAGGGCGTCACGTCGAATGTCTCCGTCCGGCACACCCCGGAAAGGGGGCAGGCCGTCACGTTCCGCACCGTATTGCCGCAGGCTTCGCGGGTTGTGATACCCACCGACGCCAGGCGGTACATCATATCCGGCGTATCGTCGATGTGCACGTAATGCAACTGGACGTCCTGACGCGTGGTAATGTGCAGGATCGCATCCGAATACTCCTCCGCCACGTCGGCCAGCATATCCAATTGATCCGCGGTCAGGCCCCCGAACGGAATCTTGATCCGCTGCATCCCCGGCGCATCCCACACGGTATCCGGCCCCTTCACCAGGTCCTCGCTGGGGAATTCCAGAACCTGCGTATTGCTCCCGTCGAACCGTTTGCCGTTATCGTAACGCTGCCCGTAAACCCCCCGGCGCAACCGGGTTTCGGCAAAAACGGTATCTTCGATTTTGCCCTGTTTCCGCAGCTCGATCTGCGTGGCGAATATATCCACTTCCCGGCCCAGTTCGTCGGGTATGCGATCCGCGAGAGCTTCTTTCCAGGTTGTAGATTCAGACATGGCAACGCCTCCTGGTTCCGGATGACAAAGGCGACGGCATCAATCAGGCGGGTAATCTATTGAACTCACCCTGTGAAGTCAACGAAATAATCAGGAAACCAAGGCCGTCCCGATAGAACGATAATGCTTATTTTGCCCTTCATGGTTCAAGTTTCCTTCAGTGGTTTTTGCGAGGCGAGTCCAATTGTTGAGTATTATGATCAAGATAATATTAAATAGGATTGCTAAATATACGGTGAGAGGAAGCGCTGTCAATAAAAAGAGAGAGACAAACGTCTCTCTCCGCCTCAGACATCAAACTCCGCTGATCGCGGTTTGACAGACCGGCACACGCACATAGCGTTCAGACGTGTCCGCTATCCTCCGATCTGGTACATTTCCACCTTGGAAAATGACGGCAATTCGGCCGTCTCGGCCGTCCGCATCTCCGAGTACCGATCCTGGCGCCCATCCCACATTTCAGAGATCGTCGCCATAATTCCGTCGTCGCTCGCCCCGTCTCGCAAGGGTTCTCTGAGATCCACGCCGGTTCCGGCAAATAAACAGGTATATACCTTTCCGTCCGTGGACAGCCTCGCCCTGGTACAGTCGCCGCAGAACGGCTGCGTGACGGAGGCAATGACGCCGATCTCCCCGCTCCCGTCCAGATATCGGAACCGCCGGGCGACCTCACCCGGATAATTCGGCGTCACGGCAGTTACCGGCATTTCATCGTGGATACGCTGCACGATCTCCGCTGCGGGAACTACCTGATCCAGGCGCCAACCATTTCGGTTGCCCACGTCCATATACTCGATAAACCGGACGATATGCCCCGTGCCATGAAAATGCCTGGCGAGATCCACGACGGTGTGGTCGTTCACCCCGCGCTGAATCACCGCGTTGATCTTCAGCGGAGAAAACCCCGCCTCTTCAGCCGCCCGGATTCCCTCGAGCACCTGCGATACGTGATAACCCCTGCCATTCAACAACTTGAATACGTCGTCATCCAGGGAATCCAGACTTACCGTAATTCTGTGCAACCCCGCTTCTTTGAGCTCTCCCGCCTTCCGCGGCAACAGGTAACCGTTGGTCGTGAGCGTGAGATCTTCGATCCCGTCAACCACCGCCAGCCGACTGATCAGCGCTTCGATTTCCCGCCGGAGCAGGGGCTCTCCGCCAGTGATCCGGACCTTGCGCACGCCGAGACCCACAAAAAGCCGCGCCAGCCGTTCAATTTCCTCGAACGTCAATATTTCCGCTCGGGGCAGGAACGTGTAGTTTTCCCCAAAGACCTCGGCCGGCATACAATACGGACACCGGAAGTTGCACCGATCCGTCACCGAAATCCGGAGATCCCTTAGCGGTCTGCCCAATCTGTCAGTCGCAACGTCCGCCATAACGAAAACCACTTCCGCCATCTAAAACGATTCGGCCCGCGTAACGGCTGTCTCAAACTGCATCTTATCCACAATTGCCCCGCGCAGGTACGCCTCGTACAGGAATGCGCCATTCAAATTGGCGCCCCGCAAATCCGTTCCCCTGAAATCCGTCGCGCCCACCACCGCCGCTTCCAGGTCGGCGTTCTTGAAAGTCGTCGGCCGCCCAGAGGGATTCGGGAACGATGCATGCACCACACCCAGGCGAACGCGCTTCAGACTCGCGCGCGTGAAATTCGCGCCTCCGAGTACCGCTCCCGAAAGAAACGCGTCGTCCATCATAGCGCCCGCAAGGTTCGCGCCCAGCAGATCCGCGGAGACCAGATACGCCCCGTTCATTTTCGCTCCACTGAGGTCCGCTCCCTTCATGCTCGCGTTGTGAAACCTCGTCTCCAGGAGTGTTGCGTCTCTGAAACTGGCGTTGTCCAGCTTCGCGTCTGAAAAATCGACGCCGGAGAGATCCTCTCCTTCAAAAGCAACCCCCGTCAGATCTTCTCCCGACAGATCCCCGGTTGTTTTCGCCCTGGCTATCAACGCTTCCCTGTCGTGGAACGCGGCGCCCATCCGTTACCCCTCTATGCATGTGGTCAGTGGACAGTGATCAGTGGCCGGTAAGAATCCGTTAACGTTTTAAACAAGCGATGTCAATTCTCGTAGGGGCGACTCGTGAGTCGCCCAAGTGTCGCGTTTTGCGACATCGGTGGCGTGGGAGCCTTTTTCGTGCTAATCCATTCAGCAGCGATTCTTGTCGAAATATACCAAACTTCCCACGGGGGTCAACCCATATCACCGGAGTCTGAAATTGGAGACCTCCGGACCGTCCTGCATGGCAAGCCCTCTCCGAACCGACTGTCCCATACGGCACACGCGCACACCGGGCTGCAAGGCCCCGCAATTTCGATACGCGATCAATCCACGACGATCGTCTCCTTGCGGTCCGGTCCCACGGATACCATGGCAATGGGGGTGTGGCTCAACTCCTGAATTCTGTCCAGGTACCTTTTAGCGTTCTCCGGCAGGTTCTCCCATCGCCGCACGTCGCTGGTGGGGGCTCGCCAACCCGGCATCGTTTCGTACACCGGCTGACATTCCGCCAGCACCTTCACGTCGCTCGGGAAATGTTCCAACCGCGTTCCACGGTAAATATAGTGCGTGCAGATCCGGATCTCTTCCAGGGGATCCAGTATGTCCAGCCTGGTCACCGCGATTCCGGACAGTCCGTTCACCCGCGCGGCGAACCTCAGGATCACGGCATCCAGCCAGCCGCACCGCCTCGGACGGCCCGTGGTCGCCCCGTACTCGTGTCCGATTTCCCGAATCCGATCTCCCATAGCGCCGGTCAGTTCGGTGGGAAATGCTCCATTGCCCACTCGCGTCGTATACGCCTTCACGACCCCGACGACCTCGGAAATCCGGGTGGGCCCGATACCGGCGCCCGTGCACGCGCCGCCTGCCGTCGTATTCGAAGACGTCACAAATGGATACGTCCCATGATCGATATCCAGCAACGTGCCCTGAGATCCTTCAAACAGGACGTCCTTGCCCGCGTCGATCATATCGTTGAGGTAAACGGACGTATCCGTCACGAAGGGCGCCAGACGCTCGCCGAACGCCATATAAGCCTCGATGATCGGCGTCGCATCCAGCCCGTCCCGCCCGTACACGTTTTTTAGTATCTCATTCTTCTGCCGCACGTTTTCCCGTACCTTGCCAGGGAGCGCGTCAGCATCGAACAGGTCTCCCACGCGAATGCCGGAAGACCGATTGACCTTGTCCTGGTAGCACGGTCCGATGCCCCGCAGCGTGGTTCCGATCGCGTCCGCCCCTAGCCTTGCCTCGCTGGCCTGTTCGACGCGTTTGTGATACGGCATGACCAGGTGGGTATTCGGACTCACAAACAGCCGGTTCGCGATGGAAACGCCCTTCGACTCCAGTTCTTCCACCTCCTGGAAGAGCGCCTCAGGATCCAGCACCACCCCGTTGCCGATCACACAGGTCTTATCGGGATGAACAATCCCGGCGGGAATGAGGTGAAACACGAATTCCAGATCGCCCGCCTTGATGGTATGCCCCGCATTGGCGCCCCCCTGGTACCTCACCACGACGTCCGAGTCCGCCGTCATGTAATCCACCACCTTGGCTTTGCCTTCATCTCCCCACTGTGCGCCCAGCACAATGCGCACGGACATGATCTATCTCCTCAAAAACAGCTGTCAGCCGTCAGCCATCAGCCGTCAGCTAAACCAGGTTAACGATACGGCGTGGCGATGTCCGTTCGCCATATCCGCGCCCGGACGCGGGCAACCACAAGGGTTGCCGCAACAAAATCAAATGCGGCGATTGGCGGTACAACCGCAAATCCGTGGGGTGAACCGTCAAGGTCAACCACACGCCCGTCCGGTCGTGTGGGGGCTTTTCCGCGCTCATCCATGCAGCAACTTGGTACGGAATCGCTCCAATGGCCTCAGGGCAACGGCGTCGTTTGGTTCGCTTGAGGCGATTCGCGGAAAAGCAGCCCCGCGGCGTCTGAGCGGCGCCCTTCTTTTTCGTCCTTTTTCTTGGGCGAAGCAAGAAAAAGGACATTGGAAAAGGGGACGTTGTTGTAAGGGGGAGATTCTATGCCGCTTCGTTTTCTAAAACTTCGCCTTCCTTACCCACAGAAACCGGGGTGACTCCGCAATACGGTTCAGCACGGCATCCGATGCCGGCAAATCCAGGCTGATTACCATGATGGCCTGCCCGCCCCGGTTGTCTCGCCCCAGCGCCATATCGGCGATATTGAGTTCCTCCTCGGCCAGCAGCGAACCGATCCAGCCCACCACGCCGGGGACGTCCCGGTTGCAGCAGAACAGCATGTCGCCTTCCAGTTTGGCCTTCACCTCGAACCGGTCGATTCGCACGACCCGCGCGTCGCTACTGCCGAATACGGTGGCCGATATCGAGGTTCTTCCCGCCGACGTTTCGTAATCCACCGTCATCAGATTGGTGTAGTCCTTGTGGGCGCTGCTCCGTGTCTCGTCTATCTTCACCCCGCGTTTTTGCGCGAATAGAGGGGCGTTCACGTACGTCACGAGTTCATCCGTCAGATTGGTAATGGCCCCCTTCAGGACCGCAGCCGTCATGGGTGACGTTGCAAATTTCAACATATCTCCGTGATACTCGATAGCGATTCGACGGAGACTGCCCCGGCTCAACTGAGCCTGCAACGCACCCACCTTCTCGGCCAGCAGCAGATACGGGCGGACGTCCTCGTAAAGCGACGGATCCACCGTAGGCATATTCACCGCACGCTGGGCAGGCCTGTCCATCAGGACCTCCAGGACATCCTGCGCGATCTGGCGCGCCACGCGCTCCTGCGCCTCCAGGGTTGAAGCGGCCAGATGCGGCGTGCAGATCACCTCGCGCCGCCGAAGGAGCGGATGATCCTTCGGCGGAGGCTCCTGCTCGTATACGTCCAGCGCCGCTCCGACCACCCTGCCCGTTCCGATCGCGTTCAGGAGCGCCGCCTCATCGACCAGCCCGCCCCGCGCGCAGTTGAGAATGCGTACGCCGGGCTTACATTTCTCCAGTGACGCCGCCGAAATCAGATGCCGCGTGGCCTCCATCAACGGCGTATGGAGCGTAATATAGTCCGACGCCGCGTATATCTCTTCCAGAGTCGTCAGCCTCACCTGGAATCTGGACGCCATCTCGTCGGAGAGAAAGGGATCGTAACCCAGGGTCGTCATCCCCAGAGCCGTGGCCAGGCGGGCGACATGCTGTCCCACCCGCCCCACGCCGATAATTCCCAGCACCTTCCCGTTCAACTCCACACCGGTATAGGACTTCCGTTCCCACGCCCCACGCTTCAGCGAAGCGGTCGCCTGAGGAATGTTGCGGCTCAGCGCCAGCAACATCCCCACCGTATGCTCGGCCGTGGCAATCGTATTTCCTCCGGGCGAATGCACCACCACCACGCCCCGCTCCGTCGCGACGCCGATGTCGATGTTGTCCACACCGACTCCCGCGCGGCCCACCACGCGCAGCCGGTGCGCCACAGCCAGCAACTCCCGGTTCACCTGGGTTTCACTTCGAATAATCAGCCCGTCATAGGGGCCGATTATTCGCGCCAGCGCTTCCGGCGAAAGCCCTGTCCGGACGTCCACCCGGACATCCGGGGCATCCTCGAACACGTTTTGCCAGCCACGAGACAACGTATCTGCGATCAGAACCCGCTTCATGATTCTCTGTCTGAAAAGAAGCTGTCAGCAATCAGCTTTCAGCGGTCAGACCACCCATCCCTCAACCAGTCAAAGCTCCGGCGGAATGGACTGACCGTTGAATGCCAAGCATTTATCGCATAAAGGTTTGCACGTCTGTCAGGGCCGCAATTTTATTTCTTTACGGTGTCCCGTGGGCATGTTTACTCATTTGCGTTAAGTACGCTTTGCGCGGCCTTTACACCCGCACCCGCGTCAAAAATCCATCCGGTCTTCTGCAGACCGGATTCAAACGCCGACACAGCCTCCAGAATACCTGCATCGTCCACGTGTCCCAGATTGGATATCCGCACCATACGGCCCCTGTAATCTCCCAGCCCGCCGCCGACCACGACGCCGAATTCTCGCCGCATGCATTCCATTAACGCGAGGCCATCCACATTTTCGGGCAGGACAATCGCGGTCAGCGCGTTCGAAGGCCGCCGCGCGAAACAGGTCAGTCCAAGCGCCGCCGCCGATCGCCGCACCGCCATCGCATGCCGGGCATGCCGCGCCCAGACCTGCGGGATGCCCTCCTCCCTGAGCATCTGAAGAGCCGCCCGAAGCCCCGCGAGGAGCGTAACCGGCAGCGTGGCCGGCGCCCGACCCTGGGCCAGCGACGTCCTGTATCGTTCCAGATCCCAGTAGTACATCGGAAGCCGGCACCGCCCGCGTGCTTTCCAGACTCGTGGCCCCACCGCCGCGAACCCCATCCCGGGAGGCAGCATCAGCCCCTTCTGGGAAGCTGTTACCGCCAGATCCACGTTCCAGGCCTCGAGCGGCAGAGGGTGTGCCGCCACACTGGAGACCCCGTCGACGACGAGCAGCGCGTCCGTTTCCCTCACGATCTCGCCGATCGCGGCTATGTCGTGCAATACCCCGGTGGACGTCTCGCTGTGTGTGGCGAACACGACCCGTATCCCCGGATCGTCCCGGAGGACCTCGGCCACGACCCGCGGGTCCACCGCATCGCCCCACGGGAATCTCCGTTCGACCACCTCTACCCCGTAGGCCCGGCAGAGGTCCGTCCACCGTGCGCCGAACTGTCCCGCCTGCACAACCAGGGCGCGGTCTTCGGCACAGAGGGTATTGGCTACCGCGGCCTCCATCACGCCGGTGCCCGAGCAGGCCAGGACGAACACGTCGAAAGACGTGGGAAAGACCTCCTTAAGCCCTTCGACCGCATCCCTCAATAGCGCGGGAAAGTCCGGTCCCCGGTGGTAGACCGGCGTTCCGGCCATTGCAGCCTGCACGCTGTCGGGAATAGGTGTGGGACCCGGTGTAAAAAGCCGTTGCCGCCTCATCTCAATGCCCGTGAGAAGAACCGTTTTGTTTGACACTGGCGGGTCTATTCTTCGATAACATCCCGAATCCACTTCCAGACATCCTGCCGACCCTGGCCCGACACTGCCGAAAAAGATACGAAATCGAATTCGCCCAGTTGGGAAAGCAGGTTCCGCGTCCGGTCCAGCCGGGACTTTTGCCGACTTCCCGTGAGCTTATCGGCCTTTGTGGCTACCACCAGAAACGGCCGACCGAACTGCATGAGCCAGAGGGCCATCTCGACGTCGCGCGCCGTCGGATCGTGGCGGGCATCCATGAGATGCAAGATGCCTCGCAACGACGTCCGTGTCTCCAGATACCGGTTGACCAGATCGGCCCACTGCCGGCGTTCCTGTTGCCCTCGTTTCGCGTAACCATATCCGGGCAGATCGACGAAATGCAATGTCTCGTTGACCCTGTAGTAGTTCAGGGTACGCGTCTTTCCGGGCGTTTTGCTGGTGAGGGCCAGTTTTCTGCGGTTCAACAGCCGGTTCAGCAGGGAGGATTTCCCCACGTTCGAGCGGCCGGCAAACGCAATTTCCGGCAGTCCTTCCACCGGAAGATGGTCCGGATGGGCGACGCTGGTGACAAAATCGGCGGAACGGATTTGCATAACGGGCAACCGGGGTTAACCGCAAACACATAGAAAACCGGGGCTATGGACCCCGGTTCCGAAGGCGCACTAAGTGTGAAACTGCGACTATGCGCTCTTTTTCTCTTCGATGTGAAGCTGGGGTTTGGATCGGCCGGCAACCATCTCCTTTGTGACCACAACCCGCTTTGGGTCCGGATTGGAGGGAATGTCGTACATCAGATCGATCATGATATCCTCCAGAACGGATCGCAGCCCCCTGGCGCCCGTTCCCTTCTGCACGGTTCGCCGTACCACCTCGTTCAGGGCCTCATCTTCGAATTCCAGGTCGACGCCATCCATTTCGAAGAGTTTCTGGTACTGTTTGGTAATCGCATTCTTCGGCTCTGTCAGAATCTTGTACAACGCCCGCTCGTCGAGATTGTTGAGTGAACTGGTGATGGGCAGGCGCCCGACCAGTTCGGGAATGAGGCCGTACTTGATGAGATCCTCCGGTTCCACCTCGGCGAACAACGCGCCCGCGTTCCGTTTTTCATTGGGACCGTCCTTTGCGCCAAAACCGATCGTCTTTTTTCCGATCCGGTTGCTGATGATCTCTTCCAGGCCGTTGAATGCCCCGCCGCAGATAAACAGTATATTCCGCGTATTCATCTGGATCAGGGGCTGTTCGGGATGTTTCCGTCCGCCCTTCGGCGGTATGCTGGCGACGGTTCCCTCCAGAATCTTCAGCAGGGCCTGCTGCACGCCTTCCCCGGATACGTCGCGCGTAATTGATGGGTTGGCCGACTTTCTGGAGACCTTATCCACCTCGTCCAGGTAGAGAATGCCCGTCTCCGCCTGCGCCACGTCGTAATCGGCCGCCTGCAACAGACGAACCAGGATATTCTCCACGTCTTCGCCCACGTATCCCGCCTCCGTGAGAATCGTCGCGTCTGCAATGGAAAACGGAACATCCAGGATGCGCGCGAGCGTCTGGGCCAGCAGGGTCTTCCCGGTGCCTGTGGGCCCGACAAGCAGTATATTGCTCTTTTCGAGTTCGACGTCGTCCGTAATAATCCCGGACCGGATCCGTTTATAGTGATTGTATACGGCAACGGCAAGCGTGCGTTTGGCCGCCTCCTGCCCGATCACGTAGTCGTCGAGGCTGGCCTTGATCGTTGTCGGTTTGGGCAGCTTCTGCTGGGATGAAACCGGCTTTTGCCTGGCATCCTCCTGCAGCACTTCGTTGCACAGCTTGACGCAATCGCTGCAAATGTGTACCGAAGTTCCCGTAATGATCTTATCGACCTGGTCGTTGCCCTTGTCGCAAAAGGAGCACCGGACCTCGGCCTTGGAAATTCGTCGTTTCATATGTCACCCATGATTCCGCGGCGGCTGATTTCCGACGACTTCGTCGCCGCCCCTGCGCGGTTTACGCGTCGTCCTCAATCACGAGACTATCTTCTTTGCTGGGCACCAGCATCTCATCGATCAGACCGTACTCACGTGCTTCATCGGCCGACATAAAGAAGTCCCGGTCGGCATCTTTCGCGACTCGTTCGATCGGTTGTCCGGTCTGCTCCGCCAGAATCTCGTTGAGCCGGTCCCGCCATTGGAGAATCTCCTTGGCGTGGCGTTCCACGTCCGAAGCCTGTCCACCCGCGCCGCCGATTGGCTGATGGACCAGAATACGGGAATTCGGCAACGCGTACCGCTGTCCCCGGGTGCCTCCCGCGAGCAACACGGCCGCGATGCTGAACGCCTGTCCCACGCACACCGTTTCGACTTCGTTGGGCACGTATTGCATGGTATCGTAAATGGCCAGTCCCGCCGTAATGCTGCCACCGGGCGAATTGATGTACAGCCGAATCGACTTGTCGGGTGAGTCCGAACTGCAGAACAGCATCTGCGCAATCACCAGGTTCGCGATGGTGTCGTTAATGGGAAACCCTATAAAAATAATATTGTCCGCGAGAAGACGCGAGAAAATATCGTAGGACCGTTCGCCGCGCCCCGTCTGCTCCAATACCATGGGTACGAGTGCCATAAGCGTCTATTCTCCCTCACTTTCCGATCCCGGATCCATGTCATGGGCCATCCGATTTTGCCTCCACGTCTTCAATTTCAGCATGTTGAATCAGAAAATCGAACGTCTTTTCAGTCAGCAGGTTCGATTCGATTCTCTCGACCTGATCCGACCGCTTCAGTATCTGGCGGAGTTGCTCGCGTTCGGTATTGTATCGACGCGCCATGCCGTCGAGGTGACGGTCCATCTCCGCCTCTTCCACCACCAGGCCTTCCTGCTTGTGAATCGCCTCCAATAGTAAATGACGCTTCAACCCGCGAATGGTGCCCTCCCGGCTTTCCCGGCGAAACGCCTCTTCATCGATATCGTGATCGTGTCCTTCGTGTTCCTTCTTGTGGTCTTCCAGCAACGTGCCCAGAGCGTTCTCGACCATAATCTCAGGCAGATCAAAATCGTTGCTTCGAATCAGTTCGTCCACAATGTGGCCTTCAAGGTAGCGCCGGGAGCCGAAATCGGCCTGCTCCTGGAGATCCGTCCGAATTCGAGCCCTGAGTTCGTCCAGCGACGCGAACTGACCCTGGTCCCTGGCGAATTCATCGTCCAATTCCGGCAGCTTGCGTTCCCGGACCTCCCTGGCGGAAAACATCATGCGAATCTCCCCGCCCTCCTGATGTTGTAAACCGTGAGCGTGAGCGCCGGGTTCGACTTCCTCCGTATGAGTCAGCCGAATCTGCCGGGTTTCGCCCGTGGAAATGCCCACCAGCTGGTTGTCGAGGTCGTGATTGGCATTCCTGCCACCAATATGAATCGGGCGTTCTTCCTGTTTGCGACCGATAATCGGCAGCCCGTTCTCATCCAGTTCCTGAAGATCCGCAACGACAACATCGCCCGATTCGGCAGGCCGGTCGACTTTCTGCTCCGTGGCGTTCTGTTCCCGCACACGCTGGAGTTGCTCCTCTACATCGGCGTCGGCGACTTCGAATACGGGGCGAGTTGTTTTCACGCCCTTGTAGTCCTGCACCTGGATCTCCGGCTTTACATCCACGGAAGCCTTGAACTTCAGCGGCTGCCCTTCCTCGTAGCTGACGTCTTCGATGGCGGCTTCCGCGATCGGCGTCAACCCCTCGGCTTTGCTGGCCTCCCGGTAGTACTCCTGCATCGCCTCCTGCAGAACCTCGCCCTGAATCATCTTGCCAAACCGCTTTTTGACCAGATTCACAGGGATTTTTCCTTTGCGAAAACCGGGTAAATTCAACGATTTACTGTAATTCTTATAGGCAGTCTCGATTCGTGCGCGCACATCTTCGCCGGGTACCTCGACCTCGAGCGTCCTGCGCCACGTATCCGGCTCTGAAACGGTTACCTTCATGACGTTCGGCATCCTTCCAATGCGTCGATGTTTTCAAAGTAACTCTCTGAACGATCCAAGCGCAAATGATACATAAATGCAGCGGAATTGTCAATCCGTTTGCCGCAACTCCGGTGTGGCGCAGTGAAGAACATGCTCTCCCGGATCCGAAACTTACCGTGGTGAGATGTACGGCCCTGTTCACGACGCGAATTGACGCTGGCCCTAAAAAAAATCCGGACACAACTCCTGCCCGGATCGGTTCGACGTCTGTGGGCGGTATTGTCAGGAGGCCACCGGCTCCCGCGCTTCGGGTGCGGCAATGATCTTTCGAATGGTATCCTCTTCCGAACCGCAGCACCCGTTACCCTTCTGGCTGTCGTCTATGACAGGAAGCTCGAGTTCGCCGTTTTCCGCCTCCCGGACTCGCAGCGTATGGTCCGCCTCCGGCAGCGGCATGTCGCGGTTGCCCGCGTAGATGGGGTGCCGGCCTCTGGTTTTGAACCAATCGGCCGTTGAGGCGGTCACATGCATATTCTCTATAATCTGACGCCAGCCGACCCCCGTGTTATACGCGCAGAAGGAGATCTCGCCTTCCTGGGTGCCGTACGGGATCACGCACATTTCCGTTCGTCGGAAATCGTAGGTCCACAGGTCCTGGAACCACATCCCGCCTACCCACATAATGCGCCACTGCCTGTCGGCGGGCCTCGGACCGCCGCTGATGGAACCACCCACCCTGCGGTCCAGAATCCGCGCAAGATCCTGAAGGCCAAACCCGGCCGGCGCCTTCCTGTCGTCGAAATTCCGAAGCAGCGACATGCCGACCTGCAACTTGATCCATTTGGGGTCCCGCGCGGTATCGGTCATCACTTCGATGTCCTTCATAAACTGTTCCTGGTTGAAGAACTCGGTGATGGGCGCCCACTGCTTGGTCTTCTCATTCACGATAATATGGGCCGCGGAACCACAGTTGGGGTGACAGGAGCAGGTCTGACCGCCGAACTCGACGTCCTGCCCCCGCAAGTGGTCGGCAAGCGTGGTAAACAGCGTCCCCGATCCCAGCGGATACCAATCCCGGTGGACGTCGATTTTCCCCTCGGACCATGTCTGCAGATCGTAAGCGAGATGGGAAATGGTGTAACGCTGCCGGTGGCGCATCTCGTCGGTGATTTCCTCGTCCCGCCCGGTAAACGACACGGGCTGAAAGGAAATTGAACCGACCTTGTCGCTGTTATCGATGCAGAATTGGAGAATCGGCCCCACCTGGTCGTTGTTGATGGTGTTCAGAACCGTCGTGACCGGTGTAATATCGATTCCGGCGCGGGAGAGGTTTTCCATTGCCAGCAACTTGGCGTCGAACAGATTGGAAATGTGCCGATGCTGGTTGGCCGCATTCGTTACGCCGTCGAACTGCAGATAGGCCATGTCGAGACCCGCCGCCTTCGCCTCGAACGCAAAATCCGGTTCTTCGGCAAAGCGCAGCCCGTTGGTCGCGGCCTGCACACACCAATAGCCGACCGCCTTGGCATACCGGCACGCATCGAGAAAATGCGGCGAAATCGTGGGTTCTCCGCCCGAGAATTGTACCGACATCTGACGGCGTGGTTTAAAGGAAATCGATGCATCCAGGATCCGTTTCACGTCGTCCATTGTCAATTCATGGACATAACCCACCTGGTTCGCGTCCATAAAACAGGGATTGCACATCATATTGCAGCGGTTGGTCAGGTCGATCGTGAGCACGGCCCCCCGCCCGTACTTTATGCTGGACGTACCGTGCCGGTGCACGTGCGCGTCTCCCCAGGTGCTGTAATCGCGCCCGGGAAAACGGCCCTCGATAAGACGCGTGAACTCAGGATCGATTGACAACACGTCTTCGTAGGGGCCGTGGATCGAGCATGTCTTACGCATCAGAATACATCCGTTTTCCTCGAGGATCTGTGCCCTGATCTCTCCGGGATTGCCGTGTACCAGTTCTCCTATATCCCGCCTGCCTTCAATAATGGCGGTCCGGACCTCCTTCACGCAATCCGGGCATAGCGAATCGGTTTCGCGTGGAAAACCCAGTGTCGGCATCGATCGCTGATAACTCTTCAGCAGGGGCGCCGAGGCCCAGGCAGGTTGGAATGGCTGACCCTCGGGGAGGCTTGTATTCACGCTCTGGAAGACATTCCAGGCGACGTTGGCAGCCCCTGAAACGACGCGGTCACGAAAACTCATCTGCAGATCCCTTCATTTATATGCCACAACGACCCGATTGCCGCACTATGGAACGTAAGTTTACGCCGGAACAGCGAATTAATAAACCTCTTCAGGAGTGAGACAGTAAGGAATATAAACAAAAACGAGGGACCGTCAAGCGCTTCCTGTTCGCTTGTTACACTCGTTGTTGCAGAATTCGTTTCATGTTTTCTCCGAAAATCCTCGTACGCTCCCGCGCCGTAATCTCGGCGCCCAGCACCTTGCCCACCCCGGCCTCCATTGCCACGTCCGTCGCAAACAGCACGCGATCCGCTCCCAGTTGGCGCACCGCCATCTCGACAAATCCGTCGTCGTTCAGGCTCCCGCTCGTATCCACGTACACGTTGGAGACCTTCCGAAGCGTCTTGATCGCCCACTCCCAGTCTCCCACGATCGGATGCCCCTCTATGATGGTGGCTTCCGGGTACAGTCGCGCGAGCCGCGCAAAATCCCCGCTGTCGGAACGATTCGTCTGCCACGGCCTGCCGGCCACCGGCGCCTGTTTTCCCCCGTGGTGCAGAATTGGCACCCCCAGATCGATGCACCGTTCCACAATTGGCAACACCAGGGGATCCCAGCACTTGGATTGATTGTAGAGCTTCACGCCCATCATTCCGTGGTTCAGAATACACCGATCGATTTCGACCAGGGCCTCAGTTGGAAACCGGGGGTCCAGAAACACATATCCCAGAATACGCCCGGGAAACCTCCGCATGGCGTACAGGACGCTATCGTTCACCTCGCGCATTCCGTCCGTCCGGGCGGTATTCAAACCCTGAATCGGTATCGAACAGCAAAGCTGGTCGATCTCCAGCCGATCGGCCGCCTCGATCACCACCCGGTCGTCGTTCCATTTGCCCCGCCAGCCCACGGACGCCAGATTACCGGCGACGTGCATATGCGCGTCGATCCGCATGTCCACCGCTCCTATTCAGAAGTCCCTGCTCCAAAACCTTGACGCTCCGATTTTCAATACCTATAATGCCTCTCTAGGATTGGTTTATCAAGTGGATTCGACGCGTTTACAGTTTCAACCGAGATAACATGATTGCCGGGGATGCAACCCCGGAACACCCGGACGCGGGTGCGGCATGGCGGTTGCAAATGCGCCTCCGCGCGCCAGAACAGGAGATTCCTCATGCGCCGTTTTACCCGAGAACCTTATTTGACAGGGTCCGAAACCTCCGAACGAGGCCAGGTTCGAGGCACGATTGAACTCGGCGAAACGCTCGTCATCGAGACGCCCGGCGGCGCCGACGGCGACCTCAAGCCGGGCGTGATTCCGGAAACCACAACACCGCGCGGCTCACGCCAGGGAGGTCCGTTTCTGATCGACGGCATCGAACCCGGCGACTGGGTTTCCATTGAAGTTATCGATATTGAGGTGGGTCCCTACGGCTATTACAACAACGGCGGACCGTTTCGAGGCAGCCTGCGTTCCGTCGCTCCGGTCAAAGACGGCCTCCTGCACTTCCCCCCGGACTTCGTGGTCCCCGTCCGCCCCATGATCGGCGTCATCCAACTGGCGCCGGTCTCCGAACACACGGGACCGTGGAACCACGGCGGCAATATGGACTACAACACCATCTGTCCAGGCAGCACCGTACATATCCGGTCTCAGCGATACGGCGGTCACTTCTACGTGGGCGACGTCCACGCCCGCATGGGCGACGGCGAACTCACCGCCACCGGCGTTGAAATCGACTCCGCGCTCACGCTGCGCTTCGACCGGTCCCCCGGCTTTCCCACCGGCGGTCCCGTTGTGGAAACCCCCGACGAAATCCTCACCAGCGGCATGGGCGCAAACTGGGAAGAGGCGCTGAAAATCGCCTGGAGCGACATGGTCGGCCTTATCGCCGACCGTTACGACACCACCGTGGAACACGCCAACCTCATCGTGGGTACCATTGGCGACGCGCGGCCGGGGTACGCCGCCGGGCAACTGAACACGCAGGGTTTCCGTAGAGAAAACGCCTACGTCACCTGCCAGATCGGCATCACGAAAGACCTGAAAAGAACCGGCCGACCTTTCCAGCCGTAGACCGGCGGGTACTTCCGGTTGCCACCACCGTGGGTATCATATCGTCATACGGTATGCTCGCGCCCCGGCAGATGGCGCGTTTTCGTCTACCAGAGGAGACCTCATGTTCCATCACGACGAATTCCCCGACAAAATCGTTCACATCTCGGATGCGTCTTTCTTCGAAGCCCTGGTTCCGGACCTCCCCGGGCTCGATGGGGTCCGGATTGGCGCGGATCCGAGACGTTACGACGAGGCATTCGACGCCTGGTGGCGGTATTTTCTGTCCCGTACGAAACCGGTCAATCCTCACGCGCATTCCCTGGACGAACTCAGGCCGAGAGTCGCGGTAAACCGGGACCTGGCCGACACCATCCTCAGCGGAGGACGCCGGCAATTCGGCCAGGTCGAAATCGACTTCGCCGGGCCGATTGCGTTTAACGCCTGGTTCGGCGACCAGTCCAAATACGGCTTCCACTACCTCGGCTGGATGGATTGCCTGACGAGGGCCGCCCTGGACACGGGCGATGCGCGGTACATCGAGGCCTACCTGGAAATCATCGGACAATGGTACGCCGTCCGACACGAAATCAAAGGCGCCCGTCGGATGCATCCGGTCTTCTACGAACGGGGACTCTCCGTAAGAAGCCACCGATTCGTGAATTTCCTTTACGCCGTCAAGCTTTTGGAAATGGGCCACCTGCTTTCCCCGGACCATATCCGCCTGTTCTTCAAGTCACTTCTGGGCGCGGGCCGCTGGCTGACGCTGGAACAGAACGCAACAGGCTACCGGACCGGAAACTGGCAGGTGCATGGCATTTCGGCTATGCTCCTCATTGGTTTTCTTCTACCTGAATTCCGTGAATCCGACGCCTTCCGTACCGTCGGCGCGCACTACCTCGAGCAGCACATGGAGAATGATTATTACGCGGACGGCGGCCACAGCGAACGTTGCTATTCCTACGGAAGCGGCTGCCTGCGCCACCTGGAAGAGGCCACCCTCCTGGCCGAGGCCAACCCGGACCTCCTCCCGCCTCAGACCCTGGATTGGCGGGAGCGAACCTCAAATGCCTACGCGTGGTTCCTCAAGATGGCCGGACCAGGGGGCGAACTGCCTGGAATAAACGACGGCGGCTTCATGGACGGGACGGAACTCCTGAAACAGGCCGGCGGCTTCACCGGAGACGCCGCGTATCTGTGGCCCATTCGCCACAAACGGGACGCGATCGATCCCGCACCCCGCAAACCCGATTTTGAGAGCCTGCGACTGGAATCCAGCGAATTCTGCGTGATGCGCTCCGGTTGGGAGCCGGAGGACACCTTCATGCTCGTCAACCACGGACAATGGCCCGGCGGGCACAGTCATATGGGCATTCTGGACATCAACCTCTACGCCCGCGGTATCCCCCTTGTCGCCGAAGTCTCCCGTTTCGGGCCCTACGATGCCCCCTGGGATATGTATTTCCGTTCCGAACAGGCGCACAACCACGTCGTCATCGAAGGGGCCCCTTCCGCCCGGCCTGAGATACGCGGCGAACACATACAGTTCGGCAGCACCGCATCCTGGGACTTTTTCTCCGGCCGGCACCGCGCGTACGAAGCCAGCGCGGGGGTCGTGATCGAACGCAGAATTCTGTTTTTCAAACCATGGGGCTTTCTCGTCTCGGACGCCGTCGCGTGTACCCATCGTCGGAGAAGCGCGCTCTGGTATCTCCACAGCGTCTTTCCCTTCGCCATAAACGGTACCGCCGCCGTTGCCGAAGGCGACGATGCCGGCCTCCTCGTTGCGCCCGCGAACCCCAGGCAGCTCAAATATGCGTTCAATGGCATCGACTACCTGGAGGAAATGGTGCGGGAAATCCCTGTATATTCCGGCGATGCGTCCTCCACGCCGTGGCCGGACCGTTATTTCATCGCCCTTCGAGGTTGGGGTGTCGAGCAGCCTATCACCCCATTCGACATTCTCCTTATGCCATATAAAGGCGCGCGCCCTGAGGCCACGGTCACGGCGCTCGAGTGTCAGGTCGATGGCAGCGCCGAATCTCCCATTCTGCCTCGCGCGCTGCAAGTTACCGCCGGGGAACATCACCATCTCGTGTTTCACGGCACCCCCGGCGTCACCGTCGCCGTTAACGACATTTCCTTCTCGGGACATACAGCCGCTATCGAATACCGGAACGGCCGTCCCGTGAATGCCTTCGTTCACGGCGGGAGACACCTGACGGTGAATGGCAGAGAAATCGCCATCTCAGGTGCGCCGACCCAGGAAATCGAACTCTGATGCAGGACTGAGTCCTGGCACACGTCGAAGCAACCGTGTCTCACCACCCCCAAACTTCCCTATTTCCTTGCCCTTTTTCTTGCTTCGCCCAAGAAAAAGGGCGAAAAAGAAGGGCGCCGCTCGGCGCGGGGCCGGTTTTTCCGTGAATCACCTCAGGGGCACAAATGGGAATTCGGTGCCCTACTAGCCCTAAAATAAGCGAGTATCGTGTGCGCCACAGTGATTTGTGTTTGTGTTGAGGCGTTGGTGTCGATTTATATGGAATTGGCGTTTTGGATGGTTTTTAGGGCCGTGTTTGTCGTGGTCGCTATGGTAAATTGAGTATCCGAAGTGGCGTTGAGACGCGTGGTGGACACACCGGTCCGTTGAGGGGTGTGGGGATGGCGCCGCGTTTGTGTGTCATCGGTGGTGCTGCATTGGTGTTATCCAAATCCGGTGCGTTCAATGATACGCCAGGTGCTGAAGAGGCGATCGAGGGTGGGTTGATAGCCGATGAGCCGTAACGTGGTGGTGCGCGCGCGTTGGATGACGTGGCAGGGAATCAAGATAATGCTGTGGATGAAGCGCCGGAATTCCATGCAGACGTACTGCTGTCGATCACGGTGTCTGTGCATCATCATGGCAAACCAGGATTTGAGGTTCCAGGCCAGGGCGGCGATGACCATATAGGCCCAGTTGCTGACCAGGTCATACAGGGGCACGCGCAAGGCGTTGACGCCGTTTTTGAGTTGCTCGATGACGTTCTCCTGATCGCAGCGTTGGTTGGCGCAGGCGACGATCTCTTGGGGGGTCACGTCCGTGCGTGTCGTGATATAGAAGAAATAACGGCATTCGTCGAACAGGACAAGGTCGCCCTTCATTTTGCTGATGTTCTTGCGCAGGACCACGACGCGATACCCACGTTTACAGCGCGTGGGTTGGTAGTTGAACTCGGCCACGTGTTCGTGGTTCAGCACCAGGTTGGCGTAGGCCCGCTTGTGGACGATGCGCTGTTTCTCGTGGGGCTGATTGCGCTTCCGCTTCTGGTCGGTCACGGTGTGATAACGGGGTTTGCGTTGCAGGGGCTGCCATTGTGCCTCGTCGAGGGCCTCGGCACGGGAACGCATCGCCGCGTTGGCGTCCATCCCGAAGATGAAGTCGACGCTTTTGGCCCAGCGATCAAGATGTCGAGTCAAGAAAAAGTCGGTGTCGCCACGCACACAGATGCGCTTGGCGTGGGGCTGCACCAGGTCGATGGCCGCGTCGATCCACTGTGCCGCACCGGTGTGGCTGGGCACATTCCCCGGTCGGTTGACCAGGAAGAGCACTTCCTTCGTGTTGGAAAGTGAGATCACCAGCGGATGGTAGCCCCAGATGCCCTGGTAAGAGATGTCCATACCCCTCTTGCGCTTGCCATACGTGGGCACGTTTGTGCCGTCCACATCGATATAGGTGATGTCACCAAGCAATTTGCGGCCACGCGATGCCCACAAGGAGGATCGCACCGCGTTGATGCACGCCATCAGTTCGACGATGTCCCGTTCCGAGAAGCGTCGGCAAAAGTCACCCGCCGTGGTCGGATCGGGAATCAACTTGGCGCCCAGGGCATTCATGTAGGCCCCGTCACTTCGCAAACGCTCGATATCCTCCAGGCGCGTGCCGCCGCATAACACGTTGTATGTGATGTTTAGTACGTGGTCCGACTCATGATAGGGCAGATGCACCTTCAACAAGGACAGTGACGCGTCGATGCGCTTGGGCAGACCCAGCTTGGTGACCAGGCGATGCACGGCGCCGATGCCTCCGTAACTCATCGCGTCGGTGTAGGCGCCTACCTCGTAGTGCACTTTGCCAGGACTGAACATGGGCCGGCGCTGGGCCTGCCAATGCCCCGCTCGACCGTGGCGGGCGGCCACTTTGCGTTTGCGACGAGCACGATTCCTGCGGCTGTCATCAACCGATATTCTTTTCACCGGAAAGGTCTCCTGCGTTGGCGTGATGATTTCTAGCACAATCCATCTATCTCCAACAACGGTAGGCCTTTCCGGTCTCTTGGACCAGAAAAATTTCACTGGTCACGCTTGTTTAAGGCCTAGATACATAACGGGTCCTGCGGTCAAGCGATCATCGAATGGACGAACTGTCGCCTGCCTCACGCCCTTTATTGATATCTACCCCCGGGCTCACGATGGCTCGCTGCCGCGTGCTGATTCGATAGCATGCGCCCTCCTCCCGAAGGCGCCTGGTTTTGGAGTTTTTTGTTGCGTAAAGTTCTATCGTCCCGTATTATTAGTGGTCTGTGTCCCTTTTCAGGATCAACGGCAGGACGGCCCCATGTTCGATCATCTCACCCAAAAGTTGGAAGGGGTTTTCAAGAAGCTTCGTAGCCGCGGCAGGTTGGCCGAAGCCAATATTGATGAAGCGCTGAGAGACGTGCGCCGTGCGCTTCTGGAGGCGGACGTCAATTATAAAGTGGCGCGGTCGTTTGTTGCCCGTGTAAAGGAGAGGGCAATCGGGCGGGGGGTGTTGCGAAGCATCACGCCCGGTCAGCAGGTAGTCAAGGTGGTTCATGACGAGTTGATCCACCTCATGGGAGACGAGCACCAGGAGTTGAATCTGCCCGGACCGGCGCCGAACGTGGTGATGGTTGTCGGTCTCCAGGGGTCGGGCAAGACAACGCTGTGCGCCAAGCTGGCGCGACTCCAGAAAGGGAAGGGCCGGCGGCCCCTCCTTGTAGCGGCTGATATTTACCGACCGGCAGCTGTCGACCAGCTTTGCGTACTCGGCGCGTCAATAGACGTGCCGGTTCACCGGGCGGCGGAAGGGACCGATCCGGTGGTGATTTGCGCCGAGGCCGTGGACGCGGCGCAGACGGACGGGATGGACCCGGTGATTCTGGATACGGCCGGCCGGTTACACGTGGATGATGAGCGGATGGGGGAGTTGGAGCGGATACGTGACGCGGTTTCGCCGGGTGAGATTCTGTTTGTCGCGGACGGGATGACCGGGCAGGATGCGGTTTCAGCGGCGACGGCGTTTTACGAGCAACTCAACTTTACGGGAGTGGTACTTACGCGTCTAGATAGCGATACGCGGGGTGGCGCGGCGCTATCGATCCGTGAAGTCACGGGTGTACCCATCAAATTCGCGGGCGTCAGCGAAAAGGTGGATGGAATCGAGCCTTTTCATCCGGATCGGATGGCCTCCCGGATTCTGGGTATGGGCGATGTCGTGACGCTGGTGGAGCGGGCACAGGACGCAGTGGATGTGAAGCAGGCGCAGAAGCTGGAGAAGAAGCTGCGAAGCGCCGCATTTACATTCGATGACTTTCTGCAGCAGTTGGAACAGGTTCGCAAGATGGGGCCATTGAACCAGTTAATGGACCTGATCCCCGGGGCGGGGAAGGCAATGAAGGGCCTGCAGGTGGATGAAGATGCGTTTGTGCATACTGAAGCGATCATCCTGTCGATGACACGGCAGGAGCGGGCCAGCCCCCAGATCCTGAATGGCAGCAGGCGCCGCCGCATTGCGAAAGGCAGCGGGTGTAACATCCAGGAGGTCAACAGGCTGATCAAGCAGTTCGGGATGATGCGCAAGATGATGAAACGGATGTCGCGGATGGAGAAGCAGGGCCGCGGCGTGGGTGTGCCGTTTTCGGGTTGAGGCGGATTTTTTGTCGGCACAGCGACGGCCCGCCGACTGGCAATGCGGTTGGCATCCGACATTCGCGTTCTGAAATTTCGAATCGCTGAACCCGATGTTGAAATCGTCGAGATGTATGGCATCTAAACAGGAGGATGGATTTTGGTAAGGATTCGATTGACCCGAAAGGGCGCCAGGAACGCGCCGTTTTACAGGGTCGTGGTCGCAGATGGCCGGTTCCCCAGGGACGGTCGGTTCATTGAAAATCTGGGGTACTACGATCCAACCGAGAATCCGCAGGTTGTGCGGTTGAACGCTGAACGGACGCGCCACTGGCTGGATTCGGGCGCTGTGCCGTCAGGAACGGTGAAGAGTCTGCTTCGGCAGCAGGGAATTCTGAGACCGGCCAGTATTTCCGCAGGAGATACGGACGAAACGGACCCTGAAGCCGAGGAATAGTCCTTGTCCCGAAATCCGGCAGATCGGGAACGATACGTCGCCATTGGCAGAGTTCTGAAACCCAGAGGCCTCCGGGGCGAGGCGTTTCTGCATCCTCTTACGGATTTCCCTGAACGGTTTCAGGATCTCAAAGAAGCTCTGGTCGAAAAGCCAGACGGGAACCGGGTGACACTGGGGATCGACCGGGTGCGGCATTGCGGTCGGCGGATGGCCATTAAATTCCTCGATATCGATACGCCCGCCGCAGTTGCTCCGTTTAGGGGAAGCGAGTTGCTGGTCTCCCCTGACGAAGTGTACCGGCTTCCTGAAGATACGTATTATGTATTTGAGATCGTGGGACTGAAGGTGGAGACGGAAGCAGGTGTGGAAGTTGGGCATGTGGTCGATGTAATTTCCCATCCCGGAAATGACCTGTACGCGGTCAACAGAGAGGACGGGAGGGAAGTGTTGGTACCCGCCGCAAGGGATCTGGTTCGGATCGACCTGTCGGGCGGGCGTCTGGTCGTGAAGAACGTGGAGGGACTCCTGGATTAGTAGCCGGGAAACGCTGCTTTGCGACTGGGCAGAGCCTATGTATATCGACTTCCTCACCATATTTCCGGATCTGATTCGAGATGTGGCTGCGTATGGCATTTCGGGGCGTGCGGTTCGGGCGGGCCTGGTTGACGTCATTGCTCACGATTTGCGGGATTTCACCGATGACGTTCACCGTACGGTGGACGATACACCCTACGGCGGCGGAGCGGGAATGGTGTTCAAGCCAGGACCGATTGCCCGGGCGCTGGCCGCTATTCAAGACGCCGGGCGGCCGCTGGAGCACGTGATTTTCCTGACGCCGGAGGGGAAGCGTCTGGATCAGAAGACGGTGAACCGACTTTCCGTTGCGCCGAATCTGGTGTTTCTGTGCGGACGGTACCGGGGAATTGACGAACGTGTTCGCGAATTGTACGTTACCGAAGAAATTTCGGTGGGCGATTACGTGTTGAGTGGCGGCGAATTGCCCGCGCTGGTGTTGCTGGACGCGATCGTGCGATTGATCCCCGGGGCGATCGGAGATGCGGAATCCGCCCTGGAGGATTCGTTTCAGAACGGGCTTCTGGATTGTCCGTGGTATACGAAGCCCAGAGAGTTTGAGGGCTTGCGGGTTCCCGATGTTCTGTTGAGTGGCGACCATCAGAGGATTGCAGGGTGGCGGTACGACACGGCGGTGCAACGGACCCGGGAACGGCGTCCGGATCTGTTCAACAGAAAAGGGGTCGGAGAAAGGGCCGCCTCAGAAAACGACAATGTTGGCGGGTACGGGAAGTGATGGCCGGCGGTTGTCTGATTTTCGCCGTGCATTCAACCGCAGGATAACAGCAGTTTTTTGTCAGGTGTTTTACATCGTTTCAGGAGTGTCACCATGGACGCGTTGTTGAGATCCTTAACGGAGGATCAAATCAAGTCCGATGTGCCCGTATTTGGCGCCGGGGACACCGTGCGAGTGCATGTACGGGTGGTTGAAGGCGAGAAAGAGCGCACGCAGTTGTTCGAAGGCGTGGTGATCCAGCGTCGGGGATACGGTATCCACGAGACCTTCACGGTACGAAAGATGGTGGTGGGCGGCGTGGGCGTCGAGCGGATATTTCCGCTCCACTCACCGCGCGTGGCGAAGGTCGAACGGATTCGAAGCGGCAAGGTGCGCCGTACACGTATTAAGTATCTACGGGCGCTGCAGGGCAAAGCCGCAAGGATTGCGGAAAAACGGACCGCTTAGTCGAAGGGAATCGGTTCACCGTATGGCGACGCGCAATCCAGGAAGACGCCCTCGCGGCCGCACCGCGCGCAGGGCGCAGACACAGCGGCGGGAGCCTGCTCGGAATCCACTGCGCTATTCTCGCAGGAACTGGACCTTTCTGGGTGCGGGCTTGGGTACGATCCTGATTGGTTACTTGTGCCTGTCCCAACCGCCGGTTGACGGTTTCCTGTCGCTCACGCTCGCGCCTATTCTGCTGGTGATCGGGTACTGTGTGCTGATCCCACTCGGCCTGCTTCTGGGCGAATCAAGAATACCGACCGACGAGACGTCCGAAAAGTCCGTGGGCGGTTAGCTCAGCTGGTTAGAGCGCCTGCCTTACAAGCAGGAGGTCACTGGTTCGAATCCAGTATCGCCCACCAATTTTCCAGCCCGATCGTCAGGGTACCGCCTCCGGACGATTGGGGCAAAATGATCCTCTCCCCGTGCCCGCCCGGTTTCTCTCCTTCTTGCCCTACCGCTCTGACAACCGTTGGGGATAACAATCGCGGTGCCATATCGCCGTGCGTTCGACCTGGGTGTAAAAGTCGGTCGACGGCTCGAACCCGAGTTCCGCGCGGGCCCGGGAGATGTCGGCCAGGGTATGAGCGACATCTCCGACGCGGGGCGGACGGCGTTCAAGCGGGAGGTTCCTGCCAGCAACCTGCTCGAGAACCTCCTTCACCTCGAGCATGGAGTGGGCTTCGCCCTGGCCCACGTTCAGCACGTCTGCCGCGAAGCCGCGTTCCCGGGTTAAAGCTGCGATATTCGCCTGCACGACGTTATCGACAAAGCAAAAATCCCGAGTCTGGGTACCGTCCCCTTCAAGGAAGGGTTGGTACGACGGATCCACGAACAGGTGATAGGACCATGCGGACAACACGGTGGAGTAGGCGCCGCCAAAAAGGCCGCCAGGTCCGAATACGTTGAAATATCGAAGGCTTACCACATCCAGCCCGTACAATCGATGAAAGATGTCGCACCACTGCTCACCGTGCAGCTTCGCCAGCGCATAGGGCGATTGCGGGTTGGAGGGGTATGCCTCCGGCGTGGGAAGGACCGACGCGTCGCCGCATACCGCGCTACTGCTGGCGAAGACCAGGCGGGTTCTCCCCATCAACCGGGACTTCAGAATCGCGTTAAGCACGGACAGGGTTCCCATTACGTTTGCCTCCGCGCTGCGCAGCGGATTCTGCACCGAGTACGGAACACGCGGCTTTGCCGCCAGGTGAAGGACCGCGTCCGGACCCGTGTTTTTGAGCAGTCGTTCGAGCCAATCCGCATCCACAACGCTGTGGGTGTGGTATTGAACGCCGCCAACGCCGTTGGCGGGCGTTCCGGAAGACAGATCGTCCACTCCAATGACGTCGTGTCCGAGTTCGGTCAGGCGACGGCATGTATTCTGGCCGATGAAGCCGTTGCTGCCCGTTACAATGAATCTCATAGTGCGATTCCCCGATTTCTGCATACAATGAAATGACTCATTGATCCACCCTTCTCAACGGCCTTCTGACGTTATCTCCCAGCCGGCTTCAAACATGGACCGAGCCCCCGCGAATCTCATAAGGTCGATCTTATTCCGCAGAGAAGACAATATACCAATATGGCACATTTTGGCAATGGATGTCGGTCCGGAATCGCCCCATAATCCTTTTGGAACGGATCCAATGGATTCAACCGATCTGCGCAATTGACAGCTTGAATGGGAAGCGGAAGGGTTTCCGTAGCAACGCGAAGCGGAGCGGAAGCTCGCCTGTCATCACACCCTATGTCCGGTCAATTCTCGGCAACTTTCGAAAAACTCTGGGTCGGTTTCCGCGCCCGCTGGTGCGACAGCCACGACCTGGGCGGGGCCCTGGCATTCAGCCACAAGTACGTCAAGGTCTCCCTGCTGCACCGCGTCGTACAGATAGACGTGTCCGACACTGGAGTGGACACGATGATCGACCGCGCCCTCGGCTATTTCAGGGCCAGGGACTTCGACTGCGCGTTTACCCTATCGCCCATGGACCGACCCGCTGATCTGCCGGGCAGGTTGAAACGACGTGGTTTCACGTTGGCTTTACAGGCAGTGGCGATGGCATGCGACCGGGCCGCACAACCCGTCGCACCCGGATCCGTTGAGATTGAAGAACCGGATCCCGGCCGGTACGGGATCTGGGCAAACACCATGTGTCGCAGCTTCGACTTTCCCGATGACGTGGGCGCCCTGGGCCGGAAGGTCCTCGACATTCCCGAAGTACGGCTCTATCTCGCAAACGTGGAAGGCGAGGCGGCGGGAACCGCATTGCTGTACTCCAGATACGGCATGGGCTGCGTGGACTTCGTCGGCACCCTGCCGCAACACCGCCGCAAAGGCGTGGCCTCTTCATTGACCGCGCGCGCAGTTGCGGACTCGCAGGCGATGGGCAATCGCTGGACCGTGCTTGAAGTCGCGGCTGACAGTGCAGCCGAAAGGGTCTACAAAAGGATCGGGTTCCGCCCGATGCACAACCGCCCGCGTTATGTCCGGAGCACAGCTTAATGTCCCGTCCCAGAAATGTGTCACCATTCGTCCGGCGGTTCAACCCGTCTCGCTGCGTTGCTTGCGCTGAGCTTGTCGAAGTGCCCTCGCTGGCCGACCTTGCGCAGGTCGAAGGCGCTCGTTTCTGAGCCTGTCGAAGGATGCGAGCCGGGCGACTCGACGGCCGAATTCAGGCAATCTATTTCTGGGACGAGACACTAGGCGACTCCGACCCTGAGCCTTCCGATCCCCGGAACGGATTCCGTGCCGAAGTCAAGCCGTGGTTCCCACCTTCAGCCCACGGTTTCTGAAACTTCTTCCAAGCGTCGGCTCGCTTCTGCCGTTGCACAGGAGGCAATTGAGTGATTCTGCAGACGTTCGCCAGTTTTTTTGACTTTCTCTGGATGTCCTTCATGCTGTTGGCGCCCATGCTGTTGCTGGGGTTGTTCCTCTCCGGTCTGATCCATGTGTTCATCTCGCGGGAGGCCATTCTCCGCTGGCTCAAGGACGACAGTCTGAAATCCGTGGCCGTGAGTTCGGCCGTCGGCGTGCCCGTACCTTTGTGCAGTTGTTCGGTTGTACCTGTGGTTGCCGAGATGCGGAGGAAGGGTGCGTCCCGTTCGTCCTGCATGTCTTTCCTGATCACTGCGCCGGAGACTGGGGCGGACTCAATCCTGGTTACAAACGCCTTCTTCGGATTTGTCGCCGCGGTCGTCCGTCCGGTTATCAGCTTCGTCACGGCAGTCGTCGCCGGGATCTTTTGTATCGGCCTTATACGAAACGGCCACGATGAAGGCGGGTCGGGCCATAGCGAACATGACGACCGCCATGACCACTGTTGCGATCATCACCACGACCACGATCACGGTTCGCACGAGCCGCTCATTCCCGAACATGACGACTGTTACGTCAGCTTTTCGCGGCTGAAAGGCCTTTTCGTGCAATGGCTGAAGGGCGTCGCTTCGGCGGCCGGCCGCTGGAAGTCCCTCGCCTGGGTGACGCCGGCCTTCTATCGCGACGAACTGCAGGCGTCCGAGGCCGGAAAGGCTACTTCGAGCGACAAGTCCTCCGACGATCACTCGCTCGACTTCAAAAAGCTGGTGAAGCACGTCTTTCGCTACGGTTTCGTGGAGATTGCGGACGACATTCTCTTCGCGCTGCTGGTTGGTGTCGCCCTGGGCGGGGTGCTCTTCCTGGTGATTCCGAGCGATCTGATGTCGAACGAATACGCCCGCTGGGTCTCCTATCCCGTAATGGTGCTGATCGGCGTTCCTCTCTATATCTGCGCATCCGCGAGTACGCCGATCGCCGCGGCCCTCGTCGCCAAGGGATTCAGCCCCGGGGCGGCGCTGATTTTTCTCATGACCGGGCCGGCTACCAATTCCGGTACGATCGCAATCATCGTCAGCCAGTTCGGCGGGCGTTTCGCGTCCATTTATGTCTCGACTGTCATCGCCGTTACGGTTGCACTCGGCATTATTGTCGACGCGCTGCTTCTGGCCACGGGCATAATGGTTCCCGTAAACCTTGGCGGGTCTCATTCGCCGGCCATACAGTTCCTGCAATGGGCGGGCGCGGTAATTCTCGTCGTTTTAATCGTCTGGCGTTTCCGGGCGGGCGCGCTCCGCAGCGGTTGGGAGGACTTGGTTCTGAATATCCGACCGCTCTCCGGACTGTGGCGAAAGGTATAGGGCCGCCTGACCCGTAGTCGTTTCATTGTGGGCATCATTTCTCCGGCCGCGCCGATGGGCCTGATGCTCCGGGCATTGCTGCTCGGCCTTTTCCTGGGCAGCGGTTTCACAACCGTACCACCCAATTCGATCGGCTACGGTCGCCTTTTCGGCGAGGTTTACTGGCGGGACCTGCAGCCGGGCCTGCACTATCTCGCCCCCCGGCCCTTCGTAAAGGTCGACAAGTGGCCGGTACGGGAGGTGAAGTCCATCCTGATCGTGGGCGCCTATGCCGCCAATGCTGAAATCATCAATCTGGCGCATTCCCTGGGCGACAGATACATAATGGCCAATCTGTCGTTCGTCCTGTCCTACGAGTTGAAGAAGAGGATCGACGCGCCGAACGACAGGATTCTGGTCTCCGAGGTGATGCCCAATGCCAACGACACCAGCATGCAGGTGGTACGGAACTTCCATCGCGCCCTCGCGGCCGGGGAGGATCGGCAGCAGGCGGCATTGATTGCAAAAGGGGGCAACCCGGGGCACGGATCGAGGGTTGCCCCCGAAAAGTTCCAGAGGACTAACGCCTTCTGCGGCGGCCCTGCCATTTCACGAACACAGGTCCGAATTTGTATTCCGCCGAAAGTTCGTCACTATTGCTGAATCTGTTCCGGGGCCGTGCGCAGGCGCCGGAAAGGGCAGGACGGCTTCTCAAGCCAACTTGAGGTCAGTTCATCGTGGATTCAGACACTCTGCTCATCGTTGCGGGATACTCAGTCGGCATCTTTGCCGTTTCCTTAGTTGGCGGGAAACTGGCGGTTCTGGGATCCATGACCCACACGAGGATTCAGATTCTGATGAGTCTTGTGGCCGGCTTTATCCTCGGCATCGCCATGTTTCATCTCTTCCCTCACAGCCTCGAACGCATCACCGGCTCCGAGGTTGTCGAAAGAGCCGTGGCGTGGGTGGTGGCCGGGATGGTCCTGATGATCTTCCTGCTGCGTATTTTCCATTTTCATCAGCACGACTTCAGTACGGAAGCCGGCGGTCTCTACGATCATCACGACCACGGCGATTCCGGCGTACATTCGCGCAGCCTGATAGGGGTCGCCATGGGCCTGGGGGTGCATACGGTAACCGAAGGCGTCGCCCTGGGCACCAGCATGCAGGTGAGTTCGACGAATGAAGACGGAGGGGCGTTGCCCGCACTCGGGGTATTCCTCGCCATCCTGCTTCACAAGCCGCTGGATGCGTATTCCATCATAGGAATGATGAAGTTCGCAGGTCATGGCGCGCGCGCGCGCGCGACGGCCAACGTCGGGTTTGCCTTGCTGTGCCCTCTGGTCGCTCTTGCCAGTTTCTGGGGCGTGGGGTTGTTCGGCCTGGACGACGGTTCGGTGGTCGGCTATGTGCTGGCTTTTGCCGCCGGCGCGTTTCTGTGCATCGCTCTGAGCGATCTGCTGCCTGAGATCCATTTCCATAGCCACGACCGCGGCAAGCTCATCGCATCCCTTCTCGTGGGAATCGGTCTTGCCTACACCCTCTACTTCGTTGAATCGGCCGCCGTTCATGGAACGGAAGCGCTGCACGGGCATTGAATCCCGCCGTTCTCTTTCTCTGTATCTACATTTCGGATCGATTCAGCTCAACCGGGCACTCCGTCCGGGCGGACGCCACGATTGCCAGCGCGACCTCCGTGGCGTGCCGGATCTCGTCGGGCGTCCCGAGCGTGGGCTGTTCTCCGTTCGAGACACAGCGCGCAAAGTACCGCAGTTCGTTCGCCATCGCGCCTGCGGCCTGCCCGGCCACCTCGATGTTGAGGTAGTAGTCCTGGCTGCAAGTACCTTCGGGAGTCCACGACCAGAAAGCATCGTGCGGATCGCGCATTTGGACGGACCCTTCCGTGCCGATGACTTCGAGGCAATTGTCGTGAAGCCAGGAGGCCGGCGCCCCCTTCGGGATGTGCCAGATCTGCTCAATCACACCCACGGCTCCTGACCTGAACTCCAACGTCGCCCACCAGGTGTCGATCGTGTCCCATTCATTGTGGCTGCGTCCGACCGCGCTGACTCTTTCCACACGCGACCCCGCCAGCCACAGCAGCATATCCACCGTGTGAATGCCCGGCTCGATAATGAGGGGCCATAGCTGAAAACGGGGCATGCTTAAAAAATGGCGGCCGCAATTGCGGCGCCCGTACAGCGACACGACATCGCCCAGTTCCCCCGACGCAATCTGCTCGCGCATCGCCGCCCGCCTCGGATCGTACCGCTCGATGTATCCCACCATCACGATACGCCCGTTTTCTTCGGCCAACTGAAGCACGGACTCGACCTCATCCATCCGCGCGCTCAGCGGCTTCTCCACCAGCACGTCCTTTCCCGCGTTGAGCGCGAGCCGCGCCGCCTCCGCGTGCCTGCCCACTTCGTTCACGACGTCTACCGCCTCAATCTCAGGATCCGCCGCGAAGGATTGTAGATCGGTATACCAGCGGCTGACGCCATACGTCTGGGCGATCTGCTTCGCGCGTTCCTCGGAACGCGAACAGACGGAAACCAACTCAAACTCCGGAATCCGGCTTATCGCCCGGACGTGCACCTCCCCAAATTTCCCGAGGCCTGCGACGCCGATGCGCACTCGTCTCATACAGATGTTGACTCCATTTGAACCGGGCCGCGTCTTGCGACAAGGCGAAGCGGTCCAATGTCCCCGTCCACGATCCTCTTCTTACCCGAGCGCCTTCAGACCCGCGTGGATCTTTTCCGCATATTCCTCGGTCTTCCCGGGCGTATAGACGTCCATCGGCATCACGACCATGCGGGGCACCGCGCGGTCGGCCACGGGCGTCACCCCTTTTCCATAGCGCGCTTCGCCCTTGTAATGGGGGCACCGGATGGGGCACCCGCTGCCGTAGGCCAGGACCTCGGTGAAAATCGGATCTTCGGCCGCGGAGCGTCTCTTGTACCCGATCGAGACCCGACATCCGTGTTCGGTCATGGTCTCCTGAAAGCGTTCCACAGAGATCCCCTCGCGGTCTCCTTCGAACCGGAACGCGACGCCGTGATAGGCATGCACGCACCCTTCCGCGACGCGTTGCGGCACGAGCCACGGCGTCTCCTTCCCGGCGTCGCAGTAGAGCGCCCCTGCCCTGTGGTGCGCCGCGATAATCCCTTCGGCCCTTTCCATCTGCGCCAGCATCACCCCCGCCTGCAATTCCGTCATGCGATAATTCCAGCCCAGGGTTGTCTTAAGGATCCTCATCTCCAGCATTTTCTCGAACACTTCAGCCCGATCGGTCACCGCCATTCCGCCGTCGCCGCTGGTGAGGTGCTTGGCCTCCTGGAAGCTGTAGGATCCGATCGCCCCGAGTGTTCCCAGCGGCCGGCCTTTGTACGAACCCCCGACACCATGCGCCACGTCTTCAATCACGGGCAGCCCGTACCTGTCCGCCACCCGGAGAATCCCGTCGTAATCCGGTGGGTTTCCCCACATCGGCGTGCAGATGATCGCCCCCGTGTATTCCGTGATACACGCCTCCAGCGAATCGGGATCCATATTCCAGCTATCCTCATCGATATCGCAGAATACCGGTACCCCATTGTGATACATCACGGCGGCGCCGCCGAAGTGGACCACCGGGTCGCAGACCACCTCAACGCCCGGCCCAACGCCCACGGCCGCCACGGACGCGTGCAGCACGCTCATTGCGCTGTTCATCGCCACGGCGTATTCGGCCCCGACCCACTTTGCGTACCGCTCCTCCAATTGCGACGTGAATTTTCCTGTCTTGCTATTCAGCGTCCCGCTGGCGATGACCTTCGCAAGGTAGTCCATCTCAAGCTGTCCGAACCGCTCCATGCCAACCTCCTTAGTTTCCATTCGCGCGGTGCGTTCATAAGTGTAACAGGGCGTATCGGCCGCGCATTTCAAGTCAATCACTTACCAGATGCCACGGAAACTTCGTTGTTCGATAAACCCGGCGACCCCAGTCCAGATCTTCAGGGAACAAAAAGCATTTGCCGGCGCGGGGATCGATCCGTCCGCCCATGGATACATGGTCCCGTATTGCCCGCTGAAGCGACGTGTCCATGGGCGCATCGCCCAGGTCAGTTGACGCATTTCCGAACACCGTCTGTAAAATCGACCGTTCCGAAATGCCGCCCGGCAGCAGGTAGAACTCCTGCAGGAAACGCACCAGATTCGACCCGGACGACAGCCAATCTTCCAACTGGGTGTCCAGCAACCAGGAACCACAGAAGAACGCCTTGAAGGGGCGTTCGGGAAAATGGCGAGGGAAGAAGTCCATTGCGGCCCGGAAGGAATCCCCGCACGCGGCGTGGTCCAGCGGGATTCCGCCCGGAATATGGAAATAGAGGACGGGGTCCCCTGGGCCGAGGACAGGAACCCAGTCGGCTGCGGCAAGCGCTACCGTCTCTTCAACGGCACGGCCCGTCGGGAGGATGGGGTGCCCGGCGATCTTCTCCTTTGTGACCTGGAGCCGGGAGGTCCACGCGGGCTGCGTATCTCCGCCCCTGTGTCGTTGACCGTCCGCGCGATAGGAAACGCCGTCCTCGCTCAGCGCGATGACCATTGACGAGTCCCTGTGGCGATAGACGCGAAACGGGTCGTTCATCACGTTAAACTGATGTTCAAGCCGGCCCAGGGCGTAGATCTCCCCACGGAGGAAATTGGCCAGCCAGCGGGCCGCGTGTCCATCCAGGCCCCATCGGCCGAAAATAGCGCTACAGGTTACGCCCCTCAGGTAGATCTGCTCCATGCTATCGCGCAGGACCCGTTCCGGAAGCCCGTGCGCTCGGTGTACCGCTCGCATTTTGGGAAACCACGACAGCAGCACCAGCAGGTAGAACAGGCCTGCCGTTTCCCCGGGCGAGCCCGTCATACACGGCCAATTATCCGCGAAGCGGCTGGAATAACCCTCGACTCGATAGAGGCACCAGTGGCAGTGCCAGGCCAACGCGCGCATCGCGGGGCTCTCTGCAACCCGGGCCGCCGTGTCAACGGCAGCCTGAACGATTTCTTCCGGCAGATAGATGCCCCTGCAGGCCTCGCTCACGAAATCGTGCGAGAGAAAACGGATCTCCCCTTCCGGCATCGCGCTCTGTGAGACCTCCCACTCCGACTCAAGGGCCGCCCGGCTTTTCTCGATTCCCAGGTCCAGGACCACACGGTTCAGATCCATGTCTGCCTTTCCTGTACTCATTCAGCACAATCGGATATCTGGGGCGTGGCGTGGCTGCCTGTGGCGCCCCGGTCGTGGCCGTTGCAATTGGACCGCGCGCCATGGCCCCTGTGCCAAGACGCGATTTCAAGTTCGGCCATTTCTCACGTATCCACGGAAATCATCGCAGTCCCGTTGGCTATCTGTCTGTCAATTGTTATCAGGTCGTCTACAGAATCCGACAGGAGCCTGTCCGACCGTTGGCGGCGCCGGCCTGCCGATTCACCGGGTTTTAGTGGCAGCTTTCTCAGGTGCAACGCAAAGAGAACGCCGCTGAGAATCGTGTCAGCGACCAACAGGCAGGGAATGGACCTGACCTCAGTCTCGGTAATGTCCATTCCGAGACGTCTTGCTTCCTTCCCGTAGTTTGCGAGATGGCGCGCGAAGTTTTCCCGCCACGCCCGGGGGTGGCGGGACAGGGGACCCCCGACCATCCTGGACAGATCGCTGGATGCAACCACGACATCCCACAGCCGAGGGCCGTTGTAGAGCAAATCCCAGTCGAACAACCCGTTCACGCTGTTTCCATCGAACGCCACGTTGCAGGATCTATAGTCGCCGTGGATCCATGTTCGTCCGAGTTCCCTGTATAGCCTGGTGGAAAAAAACGAGGCCAGCCGGTCAATAGCTCCATTAACGATTGACTTCACGACCCGGGTCGTTTTCGGGTGGCTCTCGAACCGTTCTCTCAGGCGGTCCGGATCTTCTGTGTACCTGACCGGCAGCATTTCATCCCTGGCGGCGAGTCTCCCGGAGATCCGAAAATCCGCGGCCGCGGAATGGTAGTCCGCCAGAAACGTCATCATATTGGCAGTCTGCGCATTGGTCAGGTCAGATGGAGAAGGGTATACCGTACCCGGGATGTATCGGTGGACAGAAAGCAACTCGCCATCGATCTCCGCGGCGACCCGCCCGTCGGCCGCCGGAACCAACCCGTCCACGGGTATCCCCAGGCGGCCCACGGAAGCGAGAAAGGACGAAAGACGTTCGATCTCGGCAACCGATCTTCTGACGCGATTCACCCGTATGACAAAACGGTCTCGCGACGTTTCCGCGAGGTACACTTCATTGAGCACGCCGCCTGTCAGGCGGGCCGCACGACACACCGTGCCGAGATCGAAGCACCGGGAGGCAACCTCAACGATACGTCGTTCACGTTGATTTGGCAAAACCGTAATGTCCGTCACCGACTCTTCCCATTCTCGTCGTCCACATGGTTGACCTGGGATGTCGCTTCGTGGAGGCTGTGCCATGGGATCAGACTCCCCCGCGATCGGCGCTGGAGTTGACTGCCGCCATAGGCGACGAAGGCGGAACATGGCAGGGGTAAATTGGTGAAGTGCCTCCGGACGCGGTTTATGCCATCGAACAGGCTCGACGAAGGCGTATCGGCGGACTTGGCCTCGACAAGCTCGATGTGGGAGGGATGCTCGATGATGAGGTCGGCCTCGGCCCCGTTACGGTCGCGGTAAAACGACAGACCGCCCGTTTCACCTTGGTTGGTTCGGAATTTTGCAATTTCCGAGACAACCCAGGTCTCGAAAATCGGGCCGCGAAGTGGATGATTCCGTAGTTGTTCAGGTGTGCGGATACCGAGCAGCCAGCAGACAAGACCCGTGTCGTAGAAGTGCAGCTTGGGCATCTTCACGAGGCGCTTACGAAGGTTTGAGTGAAATGCCGGCAGCCGGAAGGTGAGAAAACCGGTCTCAAGTATGCTGAACCAGGCTCTTGCGCTTGGCTGAGAAATCCCGCAGTCGCCGGCCAGTGACGAGAAGTTAAGCAACTGCGCCGTACGGCCGGCGCACAATTCGACAAAACGTTGAAACGTGGCGAGATCACCTACATTGCTTATTGTGCGCACGTCGCGTTCGATATAGGTGGCGACATACGAACGGATCCAGTCGGATGGATCCATATCAGAGTCGAATATTCGAGGATAGGAGCCCGCGAAAAGAGTTTCTTCAAGACTCTCGGGGAACCGGGGGAATCGCTCGACTTCCGCTCGAGTAAGCGGCAACAGGTAATAAACCGCGGTCCTTCCGGCCAACGACTGGCTGACCGACTCGAGCAGGGAAAGGTTTTGCGAGCCCGTCAGGATCCAGCGACCAGGCACCGGATCATCGTCGATAATGCCCTGCAGGTAGGAGAGCAGGTCTGGCGCGCGCTGCACCTCGTCGATGATTGCACCGCGGGGAAACTGAGCCAGAAAACCCCGTGGATCTTCCGTTGCAAATGCGCGAATGTCCGGAGACTCAAGCGTTGTGTACCGATGCTCGTGGAATATGGCCCTGCAAAGAGTCGTCTTGCCGCTTTGCCGGGGACCGGTAAGCGTAATGGACGGAAACGTGCGCGCGGCCTTCTTGAGTTTTGGCGTCAGGTCACGTGTGATCATACCGAAAAATAGCAGAAAAATCAGGCTATGTCAATATTTAACTTTGAAATAGCCTAAAATCGGCCTGCCGTTGCAATTGGGTCCGCCGGTCTTGACCAATATTAGCTTTTCGGACTGTACGATATATGTTTTTCTTCGTCATGCTCAAGCAGAAACTTGAGGGAGTCGACCGCGATGAACGGGCTTTTCATCCGGGTTATCGCGTATATGATGTCCTTAAGCCCATCTCAATCCTCGGTAAACGGGATCCCTTTCTCGCCTGGTAACCGGAGATTCCCTTTGGACTTCGACCAGGTTTTCCGTATTCCATATACGGGACAAAAAAGAACTCAATGCTGTCTTGCCGGCGTACTCCGATCATCAGATGAATGAGCAGTAAGCGGACCAGACGATGCGAACTGTACAGGTTAATACTATTGACGTTCTTTCTGTTCGCCGCTATATTTATTCGCTTCAGTATTAGATTAAGTTATTGTGTCCCAGACAGAAAGGGTTCCGAGAGGTCCGGAATGGCGGATGGGGGACGTCAGACGGCACTCTCCCGGCATTGGTATACCCCATTTTTTTGATGAAAAGTTCCAGGTCGGTCCTGAAATTCGATCTGCCGAACGATGATGCGTTTGAGTACATTCCGGGGACTCGTCGGCCAAAACGTAAGGAGATTGAAGGATGACACATCCACCGTCTGCGTACGTTGAGGGGTATGCGAAGGCTCGCCGCCACGACCAGGAAATGGCCGACAACTACGTCAAGCATACCACCACAGGCGATCCCGCGCTGGACCCGATTATGGAGGAACTCTCCTCGATGCCTCCTCACGATCTGCACCGGTTTGTCGGGGCTGGGATAGAGGGGCGCGATGAGGTTCTGTGCCATGCGCCACAGGCCCTGCGCGATTTCTTCGAAAGTCTTGAAGAACCTCCATGGCTCAACTACGAGGACTTTCGGCCGGGGATTCGCGCCTTCCACGCAAACGTAAACCTCATGCTCGTGGCCTTCGTTACCGGCGTGCTGGTGGAAGGATTCTCCACGCTTATTGCCAAGTCTTTCAATATTACCGGGCGAGTCTCGACGACCAAAAGGCGCCTCCAACAGAATAACCGCCACATGATGGATATCTTTTTCCCCGGCGGCTTGCAGAGACACGGCGACGGATGGAAGCTGTCCACGCGAATACGCTTCGTCCATACTCGAATAAGGAACCTGCTGGCGAAATCCGACGAATATCTTTCAGAACGATCTCTTTCTCGCCGCGCGTTTTGCGTTCAACGACGTCCGAAGTACCGAAATGCTCGCCAGCATGATGAACGATATCGACACGACCACACGCGTGTTAACCTTTGAATTCAACCGGCGCATTTCGGACAGTTGGTCCGTGCATCTGGAGGCGATCGCCCTTCTCGACGTTGACAACACGGATTTATCCTACCCGACCCGTCGCGACAGTTTCATCGAATTGAACCTGATTTACAATCATTGAGATCTCTAATTGGACGGGAATTCATTCCGTGGGGAGGCCGCTATGTCAATGGATCGAAGACGCTTTCTCTGTCGTGCCGCGACATTGGGCGCGGCGGTGTTTGTGACGCCGGGGGCCTTCGCTGAACAGACGGTGCGAACGCCGTGGCAGACCGAGGGACCCTTTTATCCGGACAGGATGCCGCTGGATGTCGACAACGATCTTCTGATCATCAACGACGCGATGACGCCGGCTGTGGGAGAAATCACCCATCTGACCGGGCGCGTTACCGATGTGAGCGGCAGGCCCGTCAAAAATGCCGAGGTGGAGATCTGGCAGGTCGACAGCAACGGCGTCTACATCCATACTGAGGCCCCGCGGAGGAACAGACGAGACGAAAACTTCCAGGGCTTCGGGCGTTTCGAAACGGGATCTACGGGTAACTACCGTTTTCGGACCATAAAGCCCGTCAGGTATTCCGGCGCCCGTGCCGCACATATTCATTTCGCGGTCAACAAGAACGGACGCCGGGTTTTGACCACGCAGCTGTACGTAAAGGGCAACCCGGACAATAAGAGGGATTCCATATTTCGGAGGTCCGGCCGCGCTTCCCACGATCTGTTGTCGGTACCGTTCAAGCCGCTGCCCGGATCGGAAATCGGTGAGTTAACGGCGAAATTTGATATTGTGATCGGCGAGACACCGTAAGTCGGGACAGGGCGCGGCGCGGCTGGCCGTGGTGAGGCGGCACCGGGAAACCAGGTACCGGTTGCTGTCGGTGCGCTCAGACCTTTCTTAGAAACTTCCCGGGATTGCCCACCCAAACCTCCCCAGCGGGCACGTCGTGCCGGATCAGCGCGCCGGCGCCCACCATGCTTCCCTCGCCGATTGCGGCGCCGATGATCGTTGAGTTCGTTCCCAGAAAACAGCTCCTTCCCACCCGTACGCTTCCCGAAAAGCTCACCCCCACCGCAAGGCATGAGTAGTCTTCGATCACGTCGTCGTGGGAGAGTCCCACGTTCTGCAGGACAATCACGTGGTCGCCAATGGTTACAAATGCGCCCACCGTTGTGCCCGCCAGAACAACCGACCCCCGTCCCACCGTGCTTTGCGCGGAAACAAACGCGCGGGGATGGACGATTGTGGCGAACCGTTCCCGCGGCAGGCCCAGCCCGGCCACCGTATCCGGCCAGGTCTGATAGCTGCCTGGACCGAAGGCAAAGCCGGTAATCTGCACATCCTCCGGAAGGGCGCCTACCGACTCAAAGTCACCCAGGTGTTTCAGCCCGCCTTTCTCTATGGGGTTGCCGTCTCTAGTTACATATCCGAGCACATCGTAGGTCGGCTTCAAGGCATTGATTTCCACGACGGCGTCCAGAATGTCCGAGTTGTTGGATCCGATGCCCAGGAAGACCAGTTTCTGCATGCGCCGCCTCCTTCATCGTTCGGTTGTTGTGTATCGGTCGAGCCGCTCTATCCGGTGCGCTCTCAAACGGCGATTCCCGCGCCTTCAGCAGTAAACAGCCTCTATCTCGCACGTTGCCCTGCCACAGCCCAATGGCACCAGCGCCACGCTCCGGCCATACCGGGAGACGATATTGTACGGCGCAGACTGGCCGTCCACCGACAATGCGCTCAGCCCCCTATCACCGAACTTCTCGGGAATCAGCCAGCGAAGATTTCCGTCGTCAGGCGCGCCCGTGGCTTTGAACCTCAGCGTACCGTCGCGCCAGGACAGACTTTCCACGCGCCAACGGTCCCGAAGAAGCCAGAAATCGCACCACTGATCGTAGGACCAGACGGGAACGTTCCGTTCCGCGGCCTTCTTCAGCAGAACCAGCCCGTGCGCCCTCGAATATCTCACCCAGTTTCCCGGGTGCAGGATCACGCCGTACGGCACGTGGAATCGCGTGGCGCTGTCGTCCAGGATGCGGTCCACGAGTACGCCGTACATCTCTGGCGAATAATGGAAGGATTTGGGCGCGCTCTCCTGGAACCAGACGTCGTCGGACAGGTGGGTGTGCTGCTGGAGCACGTCGACCAGGCGGCCGTCCGGGTGGCAGAATCGCATCGGCATCGCCGCGCCCCTGAGATGGTACGGACCACTGCACCGGTCCCGCATATACGCGGAGCACAGATAGTTCGCATCCATCCGGATACCCAGCCGCGCCTCCGCTTCCACCAGTTCGAGGTATCCCGCCCAGGACAGGCAGTGGTTGCGGACGCTCGTGGGCTTGAACCCGTACATTTTTTCGAAGAGCAGAATCTGTCGCTCGAATTCCGCGACGCGCTCCGGTATCGGTGTTCCGTCCAGGGACCGGAGGTTCGGATGCGGTCCCACGTCGTGGTTCTGACGATACCGCTGCACGTCCGCGGCCGTCGAATCCGTACCGATAGGAATGATATAGAGATTCATGCGCGCCCCGAACGCCGTTACTTCCCGGAATTCCTGCTCTACCGCCGAAATCTCCGCCCCATCCTCGTCGCCGGAGTAAAGCACAAGGGCGGCCGCCTCTCCCGGCAGATGCCACAGCACGGGCATGGGCGCCGGAACAAACCGGCAGACCAGTTCCACCAGCCACCGCGCCAGCAGATCGGCAAATGGCATCAGGCCGCTGTCCGCCGGACCCAGGTCGATTCCTATGGAATCCGCCCGTACATTGCCGTCCACCGCCCGCTCGACCTGATCCGGATCACCCTGCCGCAGGGTGAACACGCACCTGGGAAGGTCGAAAGCGAAGGCGACGATACGACCCTTTCCGGCTGGCGTTTCGATGACTCCGACGGACTCTCCCTCAAATCCGTCCGGGTGGTACAGATAGGCCACACCCGATCCCGCGCCGGGTCGCGCAACGTAATGACCTGCCTCCCCTACGACCGGGAAGTCCTCACCTGAAACGCCCGCCGCCGGATAACGAACGGGACGCAGGCGAAGGGGCGCGGGCTTGGCCCCTTCGTAGACCAGTCCGGCGGCGTCGGCTAGCGCATCCCTGGGCAAGAACGTCACCACCGTGCCTCCGCGCCTGGCGAAATCGATCAAGCGCTCATGGACCTCTCCGTCACCTTCCGATGCCGGACAGACCAGCACCGGGGTCGATTCCGGATCCAGTGCGTCAACCTGGCCGGCCCGGACCCGTTTTTGGGCGACAAGTCCCCAGGTATTGAAAATCTCCGCGATATAGTCCGAAAGATCGGGCGGGTGCGACAGAATGCCGATTTGCATGGATGAAGACCTCCGCGGTTTATTGAGAATCTACTATTGTACGCCGAATATTCTGGCCGCATTGTCCCATAGAATTATGCGCTTCAACGCCTCTGGAATGTCAGCGTAAAGCACCCGTCCGAGTTGGTACGTAAACCCGTTTACGGGATGGTCCGATCCGTACAGGATCTGTGTAGGCGGCGCCTGCTCGACCAGCCAGGCGAGGGTGCCACGAGCCATTTTCGAGTAACCCAGATCGAAAAACAGATTCGGCCGCGCGTGGGCTACATCGAGAAAGGGCTTCAGTCCCTCGCGGCTTCCTCCACCGAGGTGGGCATAGATGAACTTCGCATTGGGGAACGCCGCAAGCGTATCCATTAAAAAAGCGGGAGACGGTCCGTGGTTGACGTGGCAAAGCATGGGACAGTTCCGCTCGTGCGCCGTCTGAAACGCCAGACGGTAGCGTGGGTCCTCGGTTGACGTGTCGTGAAGCCCGCAGTGGAGCTTGATACCACTGCAGCCGAGTTCGTCGAACCCGCGCGCCATCTCATCGGCCATCTCCGATTCGTAGTTCGGATTGTAGACCACGTATCCCGCGAGCCTATCCGGAAAGGCCGCCACGCCTGCCCCGATCCGGTCGTTGCCCGTCCGGTAGTCGGCTCCGATGGCCAGAAAATGGCTGACCGCAAACCGCTCCACTCCCACTTCGTCCATTCGCGACACCATCTGTTCCGCCGACCAGTCCAGGTGGTATTTCGAATGAAATCGACCCAGGTGGCCGTGAACGTCAAACACGCGGAAACCGTCCGCGCCGCAGGGCCAGACCCGCGCCGCACCTGCCTCGCGCTCAGGAAGACCCAGCAGGCGCCTGAGGCTGTTTCCTGCAATATCGGCTCGCTGATTCCGGGATATCCGCGCGCCTTCCAGAAGACCCAGCGGCCCTCCCGGGTCCCAGGCGGGCATCCCCGTTCCGAACAACAACCGCCGGTGTCCGAACCGCTCTGAAATCTCTTCCACAATCCGTGACTCCTGGATGTAGGACGCCTCGATATAGAGGTTGGGAAACGTATCCCAAACCCCGAACAGCGCCCTCGCCGTGGTGCCTCCTTCCCGTATCAGCACGAGCGGCAGCGCGGGGTGCGCCTCTGAGATTTCAAAGACCGATCGCCAGTCTGTGAGCTGGCTCCAGCTCGTGCGTCCCTCGTCCAGAAGCAAAGGAATTCCCGCTTCGGCGAGCGCTTTCAACAGCGGCCGCAGAATTCGTTCCAGCAACGGAAAACCGTGTACGCCCGGAAATATCCTGGCCGCCCGCACCCCCTGGGCGCGCATCTGCGCCACCAGCTTTTCCGGCTCCGGCAGTTCCCCTGTTCCTGGCGGCAGCACCGCCCAGCACGGGTGCAGGCGCGGGTGGGAACGCGTGGCCTCCACCACCCATGCGTTCGCGTCCGCCGGATGTCCCATTGCCGCGTGGCTCGCGTGGACCAGGGCTTCCGAGATGCCCAGCCGATCCATCTCGGCCAGCAGCGCCGCGGGTGTCCGAAAGCACGGCTCGCGGTCTGTACGTGTCGGCCCCAGCATACTGTTCATGTCGAAAATATCCATCCCATCTCCCGTTTATGTGATCGTCGCTTATACGAAAACCCTGTTCGCAATGGTTCCAGTGAAATAGTCCACGATGGCCCACACACCCGCACCTGTCGCCTCTCCCAGAATAATCCCCATGAAAAACGGCCGGGTTCTACGGTAAAGCCTCGCCCCTCCGAATTTCAACACGGTCGCCTTCATCCCCCAGGCCAGGAATACACTGAAAAAATAGGTATCCGTGTACCAGATCGTACTCAAAGGCAGCGCCACCGGGTGTAGAGGCCACCATCTAAGGCGCATTCTCAGCAGGGTTAACAGACCCGCAACCCCCATGCCGAGTCCGGTATAAAGCAGCCCTTTCGTGAATACGGGACTCGGCTCCAGCATGCGCGTCCCCACAAAGGCATCGAAAGGGATGCGCGAATAATCGCGGAAGTGCCGGTCCAGGTTCAGGCCGCCGCGCGCATAGCCCAGGTCCAGCGTTATCGCGCTTGCCGTAATCAGCCCAACCGCCATCGCCGCGCCCATCGCCCAGATCATGCCGCGTTTGCGCCTCATCTCACTCGACAGCCACAGAGCCCCCAGAGCGCGGGGCATCACATTGCTGACCCGCGTCATTGTCCAGGCGTAGCTGAACCCGAGCGTCACGAGCCCCGCCGGGCTGAACGCAGAGGAACCCGTCGCGCAGACCACAAACTCCGCGGGGTTGATCGGCGAATACGTGGCCACGAATCCCGTCTCGCTCACAATCCGGGCCAGTACAAAAAACACCACGATACAGGAAAAAAACAGAAACAGAATCAGAGCGACTGAAATTCCCGCCTGGTTCAGCCAGCACCCGAGATACACCAGCCCCGCCAGGGCCCCGAGAACAGCCGCCCGGTAGGAAATGACTTCATCGGAATCGTCGGCATTCGACGGCCTTCCCAGCGCACTGGCGAAAACCCCCCGCAGGTGGCCCCTTGCGGTCCACGCGCTGTAGGCGGCCAGCACCAGCATATACCCCATCCCCGTCAATGCCAGAAACGACGAGCCCCGGGAACTGAACCGACCCACCATCCCGGATACATCCGAATACTCAGCGCCCACGACCGCCAACATCCCCCGGATGACCTTGGAGATCACGTTGAACAGCCAGATGCTCAGGCTAACGTCCAGATTCACAAAGTATGAATACCCGAGAATGGCAAAGTGCAGCCGGAGGGGCAATGAGGTCGTTCCCTGAAAGATCCGGAGCATCGTCCCCATCCGGATTCTGGGCAACGTATGGAAATAGTGATTCAGCCCATTGAACATACCGATCAGGAAGGGAATCGAAAACCCCGCCCACGTCAGCCGGTTCCTGAACAGGGGACCCAACCGCCCACTTCCCGTTTCCGCCATCTCCAACGGAACCTGCAGAATCGGGAATGCAAACCGCTCGTGTTCCTCCCACTGCCTTCGAAAAATCACGGCGATGCATATCAGCACCCCGAACAATACCAGGAAAAACGAACCCCAACTCGCCAGAGGGGCCAGCCAGTCCAGCCAGGGCAGGGGAACATTCCGCGGAATACCCTCGTAGAACCCCCGCACGGCCTCGGCGTTCCGGGGGGCCGTCCACGGGAGAACATGGGGCAGCACCGCCTCCAGATCGGGACGCTCCGGAGAAGCGTAGTAGGTCATGCCGGTCAGAAAGGCGATCAGCCATTTGACCATCCACAGGGTGGGCATCGACACAAGAAGCATCGAAAAGATGCACAGGAGTTCTCCCCGCTTGAGTGTGTGCTCTGGCTTCAGGACGACGTTTACAAGAAGGATCAGACACAGAAAAACAAACAGGACGCCTCGATCCACAAAATAGAAATGGAGAGACGTGCCCTGGATCACCATGCGGTTGTACGGGATCGCCACTGCCAGAAAGAGGCAAAGGGCAAGCCCGATCAGGAATGCCCGACCCGTCAGTCCGTCCCGCACATCCTCCCCTGACATCCTGCGTTCGCCAGGGGTTCGACCTCGCAGACCTTCCGCCCGGACGTCGGCCATCCCTTACGTCCTCTTTATTAGATTTCGACGTAATCCGAAGGCGTACTCGGTACCCCGCGCGCCTCAACCGCCACACTCCCATCGCCTTGCCGCCATCCCGGCACCCGCGGTCTACAGAATCTGGTTACGCAGTTCCGCCTCACCACGCCAAAGCCGTTCCAGGTTCTCCAACAGAATATCGATTGTATTCTCCTCGTACATCCGGGTCTGGCCCGCGGTGTGGGGCGTGATCACCACATTCTCCAGGTCCCAAAATGGCGAGTCCTCCGGCAGCGGCTCGTCCCACAAAACGTCGATCCCGGCGCCCTCAATCGACCCGCTGCGCACCGCTTCCAGCAGCGCCGGCTCATCAACGCACCTGCCCCGAGCCACATTGATCAGACACGAAGAGCTCTTCATCGCAGACAGGGCCTCCGCGTCGATAATTTTCTCCGTCTCCGGCGTCAGCGGACAGGTCAAGACGACGTAGTCCGCCTGCGGCAGCAGGTCCCGCAGCCGGTCCGGCGTATGCACTTCGTCCGCCGGTCCCAGGGCGGTCGCCGGGTTGCGCTTCGTGGCGAGGACACGCATATCAAATGCCTTGGCCAGCGCTGCCAGCCTGGAGCCGATACCTCCCATCCCCACGATCAGCATCGTCTTTCCACCCAGTTCGTCCTCTCGCCGCGACAGGTCCGAGATCATCCCGCGCCAATGGCGCCGGCGCTGGTTGTCCCGTCCGGTGTGGATGTGTCGGGCAAACGCCAGAATAAGCGCCATCGCGTGCTCACTCACGGCATTCGTGTTCACGCCCTGAGAACTGGTAAGCCGGATGCCCCGTGTCCTCAACTCATCCAATGGAAACACGTCGTACCCCGCGCCGATTGATTGGATCAACCGGAGCCGCGGCGCGAGGTCGAGCAGACCGTTGCGCCAGAATCCGTAACCCACGAACACGACAACCTCTCCGATTCGCTCGGTTACCTCATCCGGCGTCCACGCCTGGTAGTGGCTGATACCGGATTCACGATTCTCAAACCTGGCCGCCATCTGATAGGTACCGGCAAAACAGATGGTGACCTTATCTTTTGACGGAAAATCACGCAACTTTGTCTTCTCCTGAAAGAACCGAGGAGACTTTACTCGGAGTTCCCACATCGCCGGGAGTAACCTTACTCGACTCGAGGACGGTCTGAATTTCATAAATGGACCCACGACGCTCGGCAGGGGGTAGCGGTACCCGGACGGGAACGTCGACCAGTCGGGGTTCGCGGGTCGGTTCACCGCGGAGAATTTTGCCGTTGAACTCCTCCCAGCTATTTATGGGCTGAACCAGCGGCCAGGCATCTACCGCACAATACATACAGAGGAGGAGACGGCGAGGCTTGCCGGACGTATTCGGGGCGGAGCCATGCAGCATTCGGACGTGGTGGATGGAGATGCCGCCGGCATTGAGTTCGATCGGTACGGCGCGTTCGCCGGTGAAATCCGGTTCGGTGACCGCGCCGGCAAAGTGGCCGTTGAGGTGGTGGTCGTAGATGCGCCCCCTGTGAGATCCGGGAATGACCAACAGGCAGCCGTTTTCCCTGGTCATGTCGTCTATGGCGACGCCAACGGCGAGAAGATCGTCGTTGGTGTGGGGGTAGAACGCCCAGTCCTGATGCCATTCCACCGGGCTGCCCACCTCGGCGGATTTCATATTGAGCTTATCCCCGTTTGTCCGGATGTCCGGTCCGATGAGTTGCGCGGTGATGTCGAGGATCTTTTCGTGGCGCAGGCCCCGGGCGTACACGTCGTGCTGCCTGGACGGGTCGATGAGACGGCGCAACTGCGGGTTTTCAGGCGTATGGCCCGGTTCCAGGTCGAATACGGCGTCGGTTCTGGTGACCTGTCGAGACGCGTCAACGAACGCGTCCGTGACCCGGCGAAGTTCTCCGATCTCCGCTTGTGAGAGAACGTTCTCAAGTCCCAGATAGCCGTTGGCCCGGTAGAAGTCGATCTGTTTCTGAGTCAGCATGATTAGGACTCCTTTTGAATGAAGTGATCCGTTGATTATCAGGCAAGTTGTCGTGCATTACAGCAGGGACATGTTTCCCACCTTTCCGGTGGCAAAGTCGATCAGGCTCCACGTGCCCAGACAGACCGCCTCACCCAGGATGATCCCGATGAAGAACGGCCTGGTTCTCCTGTACAAAGCCGCCCCGCCGAACTTCATCACCAGCGCCTTGATCCCCCACGCCAGAAAAACGCTGAAATAATAGTGCTCGGTCATCCAGATCGTACAGACCGGCAGGGCTACCGGGTGAAGGGGCCACCAGGGCAGCCGCATTCGGAGGACCATCAGAAGGGCGGCAACGCCCAGACCCAATCCGGTATATAGAAATCCTCTATAGAAGATCGGGCTCGGATCCAGCAGACGGCGTCCCACGTATTCGTCGAACGGCAGGGCGGCGTCATTTACGTCGCGGAACCAGTAGTCGAGGTTTCGTCCCCCGTGCGCGTACCCGAGATCCAGAGTCGTATGGCTGGCGACAACCAGGCCCACGGCCAGGGCCGCCCCCATCGCCCAGATCAGGCCCCGCGTCCTTCCCATTTCCCGAGCCAACCTGAGCGCCGCGGAAGCACGGGGCATGATCGTATTCAGCCGGGTCATCGTCCAGAAGTAACTGAGCCCCGTGGTAACCAGACCCGTGGGACCGAACGCTGAAGAACCGACCGCACAGACCACGAACTCCGACGGATTCAGCGGAGAGTAGGTTGCGGCATAGCCTGTCTCGCTCACGATCCGTGCGAGGACGAGAAATACGACAAAGCAGGCGACAAACAGGAATGCGATGACAGGCGGCGACAGGCCCGCCTGGTAGAGCCAGCATCCCAGATACAGCGCGCCCAACAGCACGCACGCCACCGCAGTCCGGTAGGGGACCACCTCCTCCGAATCGTCCAGACCCGACGCGCGGCCCATAGTCTTTGCCCAAACAGCCTTCAAATGGCTCCGTGCAATCCACAGGCTGTACCCGGCCAGGGCTATCATATATCCCATGCCCATAAACGCCAGGAATTCCGACCCCTGCGAGCTGTGCCGTCCCACCATCCCCGATACGCCGTATCGATCCGCCCCCAGCATTGCCATCGCGCCGTTTATGCACTTCGCAATTACATTCAGGAGCCAGATGCTGAGACTCACGTCCAGATTCACGAAATAGGCATATCCGAAGAGGGCGAAGTTAAGGCGTATTGACAGTGGAATCGCCCGTCTGAAAATCCAGATCACCGCCCGCAAGCTCATCCGGGGAAGTGTGTGGAAGCGGCTGTGAAGCGCATTTATCGAACCGACGGAAAACGGTATCGCAAATCCCGACCACATCATACGGCCGCGGAACAGCGGTCCTATCACACCTTCTCCGCGTTCGCCCATCGCCATGGGTACCTGGATGATCGGAAAGGCGAATCGCTCGTGTTCCTCCCATTGTTTTCTGAGCACCACCGCCAGGCAACCCAGTACCAGAAACAGCGCGACCAGAAAAGACCCCCAACTCCACAGGGGAACCACCCACGCCCACCAGGGAACCGATCCTCCTTTCGGCAATCCTTCGTACAGCCCTCTCACCGCCTCGACGTCCAGGACCGCCAGCCACGGATGTGAATAGGGGAGTACCGCCTCCAGGTGCCGCATTTCCGGCGAAGCGTAGTAGGTCACGCCGGTCATGAATCCAAGCAACGCCTTGGACATGGCCCACGCCGGCATCAGGAGCAGCATCATTGCATAGATGGCCAGCAACTCGCCCCGGCCCAGGGCGTAACGGCGTTTCAGCAGGCCCAACAAGGGATTGAGAAGTACAACCACACAGAAAAAGAGGAACAGCACGCCCCGGTCCAGGAAGTACCAGCCCATAAACGGCCCCTGGACCACCATCCGGTTGTAGGTCAGCCAGACCCCCAGAAAGGCGCACAGCCCGAGTCCGATCAGGAACGCCCGGAGCGATAGCCCGTCTCTGGCCTTCATCCGGCTATCCGACATGTCCAGTCCGGCTGTCTGAGCCATTCGTTCGACATCTCCGGATTGTGTTGGGTAAGCGCTCAACTCTCGATTTGCATATGAATTGCCAGGAGATCACAATCCCCCGGAATGTCCAGCGGAATGCGCATCGCGTCTTCTTCGGCCAACGTCAGGCGGTCGCTCCAGTCCTCACCGGACCAGAGTTCGCGGACGTTCCGCACGGTCTGCCCTTCCGGAAGGCTGATTTCCAGGGACGTCCGGCATCTCACCGGCGTATACGGGAAAAGGACCGCCAGCAGGGAACCGGTGTCCCCGACCATGGGCAACAGTTCGATGGTGGGCACGGCGCGCCGGTCTGACGGCCGCAACGTTCGGTAGTCGTCCACGGGAGGGAAGGGGTCCAGCCGCGCCAACGGCCTGCGGCCCGCGATCCAGAGGATCAGCCTGCGCAGCAGTTCCACGTTGGACGTCTCCTCGAGCGAAGACTTGCCGGGTACGGTCCCCGTGTAGTTTACAGCCGGCATGCCCGCAAGCCAGGCCTCCCGCCGCTCCCCATCCTCCGTGAGCACGAGTGCCGGCCGGCCATCCACCGTCCCCAACACCTGTCCGTCCGGACAAGGACCATTTACGCGGGTACTGAGGATCACCGGGTGCTCCAGGCCGTCTGTCAGTGGATGATCGCCCTGAAGGTCGAGTTCAAAGACCCCCGACTCAATCGCGCAAGGCAGCTTGCATGGGCCGCTGCCTGCCCACGGGGTGGCCGGCCTGTTGCCGATCCAGAGGAGCCCTTCTCCGCGTTCGGCAACCGCGTTGACACAATCGAGTTGGAATTGCGTGAGGCAATGCACCTCGGGCAGGATCACCGGTCCCTTCAGCTGGTCGCCCACGTCGTCCAGGCGCTGATCCCAGAACCAACGCCACGGCAGGCCGGTCCGGTAGACCATATCGACCATCGGAACCAAGCCTTGATGCCCCCAGTTCGAATCGTAGTGGCCGGTGATCTCGGATTGCTGGGGCATCATCATTGTGGCGAAGCTGTAAGGTCGGTGGGACGCGAACATCGGAAGGAGTCGCCGGGACTCATCGAACGCCTCGAAAAAACCCGGGATGATCTTCATCTGCTCGTACGTAAACGGCATCACCAGGTCTGCTCCGAGCGCAAACGGCACCACGCCGGCAAGCAGACCGTCCTGCCTGCCCATCGGCACGGCCTGGGCTGGCGGCATGAAGCCCTGTGGATAGATATCCACCTGCCGATCCATGCATGCGCCCATCAGGCTTCTCGTCGTCTCCGAAAGGATCCTGCGGTGAGGCCGGTGCAGGATGAGGTCGTCGTGATTGAAATGATAGGGATCCGTGGCGATAACATCCTGTGAACGGGCATCCCGGGCAAGGCAGACGGCCGTCTGCCAGGCATTGTAAGTCCGCTCAGGCCTGGCGGGACTGTGCTGTATCCCCACGGCGACGTCCGGCCGGACATCCTTGATTGCCCGCCGAAATTCCGAGTGTACCGCCTCCCAATTGTCGAACCGGAATTCCAGCCACGCGTACCACAGAGGGTCGTCCCAATCCGCCGACCTCGGCGGATCGGATCCCGTGCGCTCCCGGAATCCAGCCTGGCAGAATTCGCAGTAACAGCCGATTGTTCCGTCTCGGAATCCAAGACACGCCTCGTCGTTGAGGTGGATCTCCCGCGTCGCCCGCCACTTGCATATCTCCATCAGCAGGGACAGGTAGTGGGTTTTGTTCTCGGGGCGAAAAGGGCACATCCACCGGACCCGCAATCCGTCCAGATCCAGTACTTCTCCATCGCCGACCATTTGCATCAGCCGGTGGGGTTCTTCCGCCACGAGGTGTTCGTTATACTTCATATACCCGGTAAAGGCGATCATGCCCAGGCCCCGTTCCTCGCACATCCGGGCAAGCCTCTCCGACTGCTCCAACGAAAAGCCCTGTTGTTTTATCGCCGGCGTGACCGCAACGCCTGCGCCCACGTCGGTGAACCCTTCATCGACAATCCGGTCGAGCGTCGCCTCGTTCAGCACGGCATCCGGAAAAAGCAGCAGTGCCGACCGGCGGAGCGTTCGGTTCTGGTCTGGCATTACGTTCTCCCTCTCCTGTATACCTTGATGATGAACCATCGGCCCTTGTCTTGCTTAATCAGCGTCCATCCCGGGGGCAACTCACGATGAATTCCAGTAGCCCATAAACGGCCAGGTTTTGAGTCGCCCCGTAAAGGCGCTCACCACCGACCATCCCCCCGAGCACATGACTTCGCCGAGAATCATCCCGATAAAAAACGGACGCGCCTTCCGGTAGAGGTCCGCCCCGCCCACCCTCAGGATAACCGCCTTGATCCCCCACGCCAGAAACACGCTGAATCCGAACCAGTCCATGTACCATACCGTGCTCAGCGGAAGCGCGGCCGGATGAAACGGCCACCAGGGCAGGCGCATCCGAAGCAGAATCAGGACAGCGGCAACCGCGGTGCCCAACGCCGTATAGAGAAAACCCATTTTGAAGACGGGGCTGGGTTCGAGAAGGCGCCGTCCGATAAACTCGTCGAATGGAGACGCGGCGTCGTTGACGTTGCTGAACCATGGGTAGTCGATGTTCACGCCCCCGTGCGTGTACCCAAGATTCAACGTCGTGAATCCCGTTGCCACCAACCCCAGGGCCAGCGCCGCCCCCATTGCCCAGACCAGTCCCCGCTTCCTTCCGATTTCACGCGCCAGCCGCAGGGCGCCCAGAGCGTGCGGCATCAGTGTGTTTCTGCGCGTCATCGTCCAAATGTAGCTGATTCCCAGGGTCGCCAGGCCCGCCGGACTGAACGCCGAGGATCCCACCGCGCACACCACGAACTCAGACGGATTGATGGGTGAATACGTCGCAACAAAACCCGTCTCACTCACAATCCGGGCCATCACGAAAAAGACAGTGAGGCTGGAAACAAGCAGAAACACAACCAGCGGCGGCGCAATCCCCGACTGGTAGAGCCACAATCCGAGGTAGCTCACGCCCAGAACGATGCCCAGCACCGCCGTCCGGTACGGGATGATCTCATCCGAGTCCTTCAGGTGCGACGATCCGCCGCGGATCTTTGTCCACACGTGCCGCAGGTGGCCCCTGGCAACGTAAAGGCTGTACGCTGCCAGGGCCAGGATATACCCCATCCCCATCATCGCCAGGAACTCGGACCCTTGAGAACTGTAACGTCCCACGACCCCCGACACCCCCCAGGTCTGGCCCGCGCCAACCATCGCCAGCGCTCCCCGTACAACCTTGGTAATCAGGTTGATGACCCACAGGCTGAAACTTACGTCCAAATTGATGAAATAGGAATACCCGAGCACGAGGAAATGGATTTTGAAAGGCAGAACCATCGTGCGCCGGAAGATCCGAACGTGTGTTCCCAGGTTGATAATTGGAATATTGGGAAAGTAATACCGCAGCCCCCGGAGCACGCCGACCAGAGCCGGAATCCCGAACCCGGCGGCCAGCAACCGGCTGCGGAACACAGGCGCAAGCCGGCCCTTTCCGGGCTCCAGCATCGCAAGCGGGACCTGCATCAGGGGAAACGCAAACCGCTCGTGCTCCTCCCATTGCCTCCGCATCAGCACGCCGATGCAAACCAGTACGACGAAGAGTACGATCAGGAACGAGCCCCAGCTCCACAGCGGAAGAACCCAACCCAGCCACGGAATCGAACCCCCCTTCGGCAGGCCTTCGTAGAGATCCTTGACTGTCCCTTCCCCCTGCGGCACCAGCCACGGGAGCAGGTGAGGAGGCACGGCCTCGATATGACGCAACTCAGGCGTCGCGTGGTAGATCGTGCCGGTCGTATAGAGAATCACCGGCTTGGTCATCACCCAGGCGGGCAGGAGAATGAGAAACATGGTGTAAATGGCAAGTAGTTCGCCGCGCGAGAGGACAAACCGCTTTTTGATCACGCCCAGCAACGGATTTGCGGCCACGACCAGGAGGAACAAGACGAACAGCGCGCCTCGGTCCATGTAATACCCGCCGCCCAGAAAGGAACCCTGGGTGATCATCCGGTTGTAGGTCAGGCCCAGGCACATCAGACCGCACAGAACGAGGCCGATTCCGAACGCTCGGGGCGTCAGACCGTCTCGCGCGGCAGTTTCGTTGCCAGGCGCCGGAATCGGAGGTTTCCGCTCTCTCGCCGGTGCGGTACCCAATGGTGAAATCCTCTACGGAAGAAGAATCGGCGTTATGATTTATGTACTCGCTGGACTCATGGCGCCCTCTCCGAAAATGATGGAATACGCGTTCCCCCTGTCGGATTTTGTGGCGGCGTCCATGTAACATACGCTGAACCCACGTCGGGAGGCGTCGGTCCGGTTCACGCCCGAACCGTGGAGCAGCCAGTTATGTAACAAGGCAGCTTCCCCCGCCTCCATTTCCAGGTATTCATGCGCTTCCCTTTCCAGAACGGCAGTGGCCTGCTCGTCGGTCAGAAAGGCGAAGCTGGCGGAATCGTCCTGGTCGAAGGTGCCCCGGTGGGATCCGGGCACGATCCCGACGCAGCCGTTTTCAACCGACACCCGATCCAGCGCCGTCCACACGGTCGCGATCGGATCGGTGTCGAGGAGGCTGAACCGGTCCTGGTGCCAGGGAAGGTTTGTACCCTTCCCCGCCGGCTTGTTCATAAACATCGCCCGATAGCACGAAATCGGCGTCTCGGGACCGTACGCCCTCGCGCAGATCTCACGAAACAGGGGTTTCTGCATGTAGGACAGGAACAGCGGATCGAACTCCAGGTCCTGGATCTTCCGATAGTTCAACGTTGAGACCTGGTGCCCTTTCGTTGTGATCCGCTTCTCCGAGTAGTCGCCCGTCTGGCTGTCCAGTTGCATGTACATCTGATCGTACACTTTCACGTTGCCCAGCATGATGTCGTCGATGCGCTGTTGTAAGCCCACGAGTTCGTCATCGTCCATCACCATTCCAAGGCGAACATACCCTTCTTTCTCGAACCGCGCCCACTGTTCGTCACTGATATACGCAGGCATACCGAGTCCTCCTGTGGTACAGAAATCAAGCGTTTGGGACGGGGATCAACCCGTTTGTCGATTGGCCGGCATCCTGTTTTCTACTGATCCACAACCGATCCGTCCACGTGGAGTCTGGTGACCATCATTCCTTCGTCCAGCAGGGGCCGGTGCGAGAGGAACGGGTATTTCTCCATTGCGTCTTCCACGAGTTCCACGCCGATGCCGGGCGCATCCGGGATGATCAGAAATCCGTCCTCAAGCGTGAGAACCCCGGACACGATTTCGCTCTTGGGTGGATCGCCTTCACCCCTGGGGTACTCCTGCAATGCGAAATTGGGAATGCACGCCGCAAGCTGAACGCAGGCGGCCGTGCTCACCGGGCTGAGCGGATTATGCGGCACCACGTCCACGTAGTGCGCCTCGGCGAGGGCCGCGATCTTCTTGCAATGCGTGATCCCGCCAGCCATGCAGACATCAGGCCTCACGTACTGTACCGCGTTCCGCGTCAGGAGCATTTCGAATTCGTAGATCGTGTGAATTCGTTCCCCCGTGGCAATCGGGACCGCGATCTTCTGCGCCACTTCGGCCATGGCGTCAAGATTGTCGGGACGGATTGGATCCTCAAAGAAAAACGGGTGATAGGGTTCAATACCCCTGCCCAGGACAATCGCCTCGGCCGGGTCCAGCCGACGGTGTATCTCGATACACAGGTCCACGTCGTCACCGACCGCCTCGCGGTAGGCCGCCACTGTCTGAATCGCATCCTGAATCTTGTCCGCGTGGGTTTTGAAATACGGGACGTTTCGCGACTCATCCAGAAATGGCGTCAGGTGTCCCACGGCCGTAAATCCGTCCTCCTTAGCCTGCACACAGCCCCTCAGCAACTCCTCCTTTGTGCTCCCGATCACGTGCCCGTAGACGCGGGCTTTATCCCGGCACTTGCCGCCCAATAGCTGGTAGGCAGGCACGCCGAAAAACTTGCCCGCGATATCCCAGAGGGCGATATCAATTGCGCTCAACGCTCCCATTATCGCCGCACCGCGAAAATGCGTGCACCGGTACAGAACCTGCCAGTGGTGTTCGATGCGCAGAGGGTCCTGCCCGATCAGATATTCCCTGAAGCTCTTCACCACCTCTCCCGAGGCCTCCAGGTATCCCCACGCGCCCGATTCACCCAGGCCCACGATTCCCTCGTCGGTATGGACCTGGACAAAGAGATACCGATCGATTGGCAGGACCTTCACGTCGGTTATTTTCATGCGCCTTTCTCCTTTCATCGCTGCCTATCGCCAAATGGCGGCCGCCCGCGCCCAACAAGAGCATGGGATTGGACGAACCTTGCATTTCAACGTGCAATAGACTATACTTGAAACGGGCGGGATGTTGTGTCACAGTCAGAAAACATGCAGGAAACTCGCGACACCGATCTTTGTGGTTCGCGGTGCTGGCTATCGGGATTTTGGACGTTAGGTAGAGTGGCTTCTCAAAATGTGATTGGACCGTCTGACACCGGGGTGCATTGGGGAGATTTTGTCAGGCGTAAGGTAATCTTATGGCGTCCAAAGAGCAACACGATTGACAACGCGCACCGCTATTGATTTTGTCTGGGATGGTGCGGTCATGACTGTCCGATTCGACTGCACAATAGAACAAGAGTGAGCTTGGCGCGGTAAACCCCATTTATACCAGTCCGAGCATCCGGAAGTTTCAATGATTCAGCGAGTGTAATTTAGTCAAGGGATCGCAATTACGAGGCGATTGAACCTGTCAGTCTCGTTGTAAGAGTTCGCGACATCGACTAAAACAAACCGAACAGCCATTGACGATTCGCTGCAACCTGTGTTTGATTACCGGCGTCAGAAATACTGTACATTGACTTCGGCGTTCGTAATCACGACATTCGATTCCGTCGTACTGTGCTCAAATGTGTAGGCAGATCCAATTGTCAGATGAGTAAATCCGCGCCTCGCTTCCAAGAAGATGAAGTAAAACCGGAATGGCTCCTTGATCCCGAGGAAATGGGAAGCAAGAGGAAGTTCTGGTATCGACGACCAGGTGAAGATGAAAACGAGTGGCTCTTCAAATACCCTCGAGAGGGCACAGGAGAGCACTGGGCTGAGAAAATCGCTGCTGAGATCGCCGAGTTGTTGAATATCCCACACGCGACGGTAGAGTTGGCGATTTTTGAAGATGTGCGAGGATCTGCAACGGTATCGTTCGTACATGATGGACAGGAACTCGTCCATGGCAACCAAATGTTGGAGTGGTTTGTTCACGGTTACCAAGCAGGAAGGAAATACGGTCAGTCGAGTCATACCCTGGAGAATATTTGGCAAGCAATGGACGGGGTTATTGTAGAATCGGAAGCTAAAATTCAAGGGAAGTTGTGCGTTGCAGAGTACCTTGTTCTGGATGCGCTGATTGGCAATACCGATCGCCATCACGAGAATTGGGGCATAATTCTACGTAGGGGTCACGACAACGGCTGGATGGGAAATATAGCACCCTCTTACGACCACGCTTCTTCGTTGGGCCGTGAGCTTCAGGACGAGCGGCGCGACAGGTTTTTGGCTGAGAATAGGGTAGGCGACTATGTCGAAAGAGGGCGCGGGGCGATTTACTGGTCGGAGGAGGACGAGCGCGGCCCTAGCCCGCTTGAACTCGTGCGACGCGCGGCTCGCAGCTATCCGGATTTCATCCGCCCTGCAATAGAGAATCTCAAAAGCCTGGACCAAGGATCCTTAGTTGAACTTTTCGATCGTGTGCCCCGCAATTGGATGTCACCATCAGCCAGGAAGTTCGCCATTGCGCAAATGCACTATAGTATTGAGCAATTAGGAGGGCTTAATTAATGAGCGTTAGAACCCTTTTTCTTGCGTGGCAGCACAAAAAAGAACCGAGCAGACAGTGGTTCCCGGTGGGCCGACTGGATGCCGATATCGAACGCCCGCTCTATCAATTCCGATACATTGAAGGGGCGAAACGCGCTAAGGTTGAGGCAGGATTTCCGCCACTTATCGAGTTCCCAGACCTGGAAGAAAGATACGATTCACCGAGACTCTTTCCGCTCTTTCAGAATCGGGTGATCAACCGGGCGCGGCCGGATTTCGCCGATTATCTCAGTTATCTCGACCTGCATGTGGGAGCCGATCCCATTGAGATTCTGTCGGCAAGCGGCGGTTCCCGGGTGACAGATGCGTACGAGGTTTTTCCAAAACTCGAAAAAGACGAAGACGGGAGTTTTGTCTGCCGGTTCTTTCTCCATGGCTGGCGGCACGTCAATGAATCCGCGCAGAAGCGGATCGAGCGCCTTGAAGCCGGCGACCAGCTTTACGTTACGCTTGAGTTGACCAATCCGAAGACCGGTCTGGCTGTGCAAATCCAGACCGCTGATGACTACTATATGATCGGATGGACGCCACGTTACCTAGTGAACGATTTGGTCAAGGCGATGGCTGAGTCGCCCGGAGACTATCGTGCCAAGGTGGTTCGCGTGAATCCGTTACCTGCGCCATCGAAACAGCGCGTTCTGATCGAGATGAAGGCTCGTTGGAAAAAGCACAAACCGATGACGAGTAAGGACTTTGTTCCACTCGTCGAGTAGGAAGCGACTCTAAAGTCCGTACGGCCCGGCATTTGAGACGTGATTGTCGCTGTGGCTCAGATCTATAGATCATTGTAAGGAACTGGTACGTTCACGTATTGATCCATTCCACAACAGGGAGAAGACGTATGTACAGGGAACTGTTATTCGGCGGTGCGGATATCGATTCCGATAAGGCAAATCTGGGATTGGTGATCCTGAGGGTGATTTCGGGATTGAGTATTGCATTCGGACACGGCATCGGAAAGATTCCGCCTTCCGACGGGCTCGTGGCCGGTACTGCAAAACTGGGATTTCCCTTACCCGAGTTTTTTGCGTGGGCGGCCGCCTTCGGGGAGTTTGGCGGCGGGCTGTTGCTGGCGCTGGGACTGCTGACCCGGCCGGGCACGGCTTTAATGGGATTTACAATGATGGTCGCCGCATTCGGTGTACACGCGGCTGATCCGTTCGGCATAAAGGAGATGGCGCTTCTGTACCTGGCCATCGCGGTGATGTTTCTGCTGGTCGGCTCGGGAAAATACGGCGTGGACGCCTGCATCCGGTCGCGGTTTTCGCGTTCGTGATTTTGCGGGGAAAGCGCGTACAGCTATCGACTTTGGGCGATTTGTACTGGCGGCACCACTTGCTCAATCGGTAGTGATCCAAATTGGAGACATAGCGCGAGAGTGGTGTTTTTGTATCAATTCTGACATTGACAGATGCTCAAAGGTTCAGTAATTTGGGATTAGATATCGAAGATTTGCACGCGGGGTAAGGAAACAAGGATGAGATCTAAATTAGAAAAGAAGTCAACAGGATCGCATTACACGCCGCGTATTCTGGCAGAATTCGTCGCAGAAGAAATGTTGAAATTATGGAAGCCGCCAATTGACGCGCGCGCCATAAGTGTATTCGATCCCGCGCTCGGTGACGGTGAATTATTGCTTGCCGTTTTAAAAAATCTGCAAGAAATGGATGCAAATCCCTTCGTAAGCGGATACGAAACGAACCAAAGCGAGATGCTTTCTGCAGAGGCTAGAATAAGGGATCGGTTTCCCAAGGTTGCTATGGAGTTCAATAATCAGGATTTTCTCGCTCAATCAGTGGGCTGTTTCTCCCAGCCCAGCCTTTTCCAAGGCCGACAACACAAGCAATTTGATCTCGTGATCTCAAATCCGCCATACGTGAGGACTCAAGTGTTGGGTTCCAAGAGATCCCAAGACATAGCTCGCCGATTCGGATTAAAAGGAAGGGTCGACCTCTACTTTGCATTTATTGTCGCGATTGCACAATATATCCACCCGAATGGCATACTTGGAATAATAGTTTCCAATCGCTTTATGACGACAAGATCCGGGGAGACCGTAAGGGCAAGGATTAAAGAGTTGTACGAGATTGCCCATATTTGGGATCTTGGCGACACGAAGCTTTTCGAGGCGGCAGTGCTACCGGCGGTTCTGATCCTGAAACCAAAGACTTATCGAAAGGCTCCGATCACTGCCAAATTCACTTCGATTTATACTACTTCTCCTGTGAAAAAAGCTCACAGTTGTGGGAGTCCAATCGATGCCGTTCGGCATGACGGTTATGTCAAGACAATATCTAACGGGTACTTCAGGGTTCAAAAGGGAGAGTTGGATTCAGGGCGAAAGCCACAGGACGTTTGGCGAATAGCGACAAAGGAAAGTAGAGAGTGGTTAAGTAAAGTCAGCAGGAACACCGCCGCCACCTTCAAGGATCTTGGCAATGTCAGAGTGGGGGTTAAGACGACTGCTGATCGCGTATTCATCAGATCAGATTGGGATAGCATGCCTTTGGAAGAGCGACCGGAGTTGCTGGAGAATTTGACAACCCATCACATTGGAAAGCCGTACAGGTCGAAGACACCAAGAAGCAAGATTCTTTATCCTCACACAACGTTTGAAGGTAAGCGTTATGCCGTTGATCTAGCGAGTTATCCAAGATCGAAAGCGTATCTTGAAAAACATAGAAGTCAACTTGAGGGGAGGAAGTATGTAATTGAAGCGGGAAGAGAATGGTACGAAATATGGGTACCCCAGGATCCGAAAGCCTGGAAAAAACCCAAAATCGTCTTTCGGGATATATCAGAACATCCGACATTTTGGCTGGATCTGGATGGCACAGTCGTAAACGGAGACTGCTATTGGATTTCATGCTCTGAAGAAAATGAGCTTACCTGGCTGGCCCTTGCCGTAGCCAACTCTTCTTTTGTAGAGGGCTTCTACGACCGAAGCTTTAACAATAAACTATATGCTGGAAGAAGACGATTCAACACTCAATATGTTGAGCAGTTCCCACTCCCAAATCCAGCTTCAGGTTCAGCAGTCCAACTTGTCAAAATGGCAAAACAGGTTTTTGAGTGCACCTCCGACGAAAAGATCGAACTCATGCACACGGTTGACAAATTGGTCTGGAAAGCATTTGGTTTTTCAGGTGAAAAAACCAGAAGGTAGGGGTATTTGAAGTTTTTTGTTTAGAACTCTGCCCTCAAAGCGCCTGAATTTTGAAAAGAAATCTCTTCCAGTGGTTAGGTAAAAATTCGATATTTTTATTAAATTTCCGATCATTTCACCATAGAACAGTGCATATCTGACATCGCAATGCCGTAGAACAATACTTCCATCCATGGCTGGATAGTCAAGGGCCTGTATGCTGTCGGGCGTCACAAGACCCAAGTCAATGGTCCGCGAGGTCTGGAGTTTAATTTCCAAAAGTTGGTGTGGAATGTCCGGGAATGTGCCCTTGTCCGCGAATACAGAGTAGCCCAATAGATTTGTGATCGTCTCGTGAAGTGCTGATCCGCGATTCCTCTCTTGATCCATTCCCAAATAGTCGATTTCCATCCCAATCGTGCATTTGAGGATTTCGAATAGGCTTTGAATAGGGATAAGCGAACTCAATGAAGGATCTTCAGTTGGATCGATTAAAGCCGCCGCCGACCCTTGCTCAATGAGTTCTGCCGGTATCGCATCGTCCTTCGAAACCAACTCACATGCCTCCGTTCCAACATCAAGAGCAGCTTGGTATTTTTGAGTCATTGCGCCTGTTCTGTCCAATTTAGCGAGTTCTGCACCGGAAATTACCCTGACGTTTCGTACCCGATCGTCCTCATCTACCCGCACAATTACATACCTGCGAGATGCGTCCAGTTCTTCGTTCCAAACCTGCAGGTTATTCGACTTCTGAATGTATACATCGAAGTTTTGCCCAGGAAACCTCGGCTGCGTCTTTTTGAAGGATCCTGGTACTGGATAACCTATTGCTTTGCATACTTCAGTCTTAACGACTTTTGATCTGGTCCGTAACGCAAGACCACTGAGAGAAATTCCGATGAGACCATCTTTGAGTATTTCTTCAAGCTCTTTTCTAGCTATATACAGATCGGGCCTTTCTGCGGGAATTCGATCGTAAATGGTGAGGCCGCTCCTGCTAATTGCGTTCTTGTCACTATGGATCATGTTTCCTCTACTCCAGATTTTGCGACCAAATGCCGTCAGTCAGCATTTCCTGTGGATTCCAGATGACAGGTCGGTGAAATATGTGCACCGGCTCGGTCACATGCCACGCTGTACGCGACAATTACATCTTTATCTCTGTTCGATGATGCAATCGTTCTAAAACACGTCAAACGCTTCTCCATTCACACTACGTATGACTCTCTTCGCCGCTACTAAATCAAAGCGAATGCATACACTTTCAGGAAATCCTCGGTGGTCAGATTGACATCGATCTCCACGGTACCCTCATTCTGTCTGGTCTCGGTAACGGGCTGATCCGACACCAGTTCCCGCACCTCGCCGCATCGCCTGCCCTCCGGCAGCCTGGCTTCGACCTGAAACGCGCCGGGCTCTCTGAAATACGACGGCACCGTGACCAGGATCAGGTCCTCGCCCACAGAGGGCATGATCTCCACGGTCGGCTTCCAGCGGATATCCAGCGGCCTCACCTCCTGCAAAGGCACCCTCGGCGGAAATCCCTTTAACCTGACGGGCAGCCGATCGTCTACGAGCGACAGGATTAACTGCGCCACCACCTGGCGCGAATAGCTCAGGACATTGGTACCCGCAGGCCTCAGGTCCATCCACCGGGACGGGATGCCCGCCACGAATACGCCCCAGCCGGCCCCAAGTCGCTTCAATGTGATCGCCGGACGCGGTCCCAGGGGCCCTGCTTCCTCGAAGACCGCCAGCACGTCGGCCGTGCCGTCCGCCTCCGCTTCGACCGCCAGGTCCAGCCCGAGGACAGGGTGGTTATTGCCCTTCCAGGGGTCCCACGCCGTTCTCTCGTCCGGCCATGGAAGGTTCTCGAACGCCTCGTGGTCGCTGGTAGCCTCGAAGATGCCGGAACCCCCCGCGGGTGTATACGACGTAATCCCGAATGCCTCCCTGAGAAACGATCCGTTCGACGGGCGTCCCATCTCGTCTCTCGTGGCCGTTTCCCCCGCCGCCACCAGCGTGCCGCCATCCCGCACGTACGCCAGGAGCTCATCCCGCTGGCTGGAGGACAGGCAGGAGACATTGGGCAGCACCACCGCCGGATACCGTTCGAGATGTTCCGGAGCCAGCTTCGACGAGGGCAGGTACCCGTGGGACAGACCGTTATGTGAGGCCATCTGTCCGATGGAGAACATCCGGCTCATGCGCCAGTTCTCGCGGCCCCTGGCGGGTAACGACTCGTCGTAACACTGCGTTTCCAGGCTGTCTACCACCGCAACGGAGACCACGGGTTCGGTGCGTTCGAAGTAGGGGTCCAGCCGAAACGCGTCCTGGAAGGTCCGGTGCATCGGCGACACACGCTGGAGCCGGTACGTATACGTCGTCACGCGATCCACGCCAAGGGCGGGCGGAACCACGGCCTGCCACCATCCGTCACGTTCGTCCAGCGGCCGGTGGAATTCGGGATGAGACATGCCCTGCGCCAGCATCACGCTCACCTTGTCCTCTCCCAGCGTCATCCCCTGGATGAAACGACAGCACTCGCTCAGAAATATCTCGGGCGGCGTAAACAACCCGCTGCCCACCGCGGGCAGCACGCAGGTGTAGTAGGCATCCACGGCCAGGCCGTCTATGGCCTCGACCATGCCGTCGATGTCCATGCCGCACACCCATGGATTGATGTCCCAGAAGGGTTGCGGGCCGCTCTGAAATACCGCCCGGACCCGGTGATCATGGTTCAGCGCTGTTTTCATTCTTCCGTGCACGTCGTTCCACCGGCGGAATCGCCAGGTGACCAGCCGCGCTTTCTCGTCCAGATCCTTGAACGGCGGCATGGGGATCCGCCCGCCGAATTCCCTTTCCCAGTCTGCCTGGCAGGTCCGGCAGTAACACGCCAGCAGATCCACGTCCCTGCCGAAATACGCTTCGTCGTTCACCCAGACTTCAGTGAGATTCGGAATCCCACCCAGGTTTTCCAGAAAATCGAGGTACCGCTTCTGAAACACCTCGTTATACGGACATCCCCACACGGCCGGCAGGTTTCCCAACTCCTCGTGGTCCGCATCTTTGCTGAATACGGTCTTCTGCTCGGGATGCTCGGCCAGGTGCTCATAAGCGTATTTCATGAATCCGGTAAACGTCGAGACCTCTAGGCCGTATTTCTCTGCCTTCCCGGCTACCGCCTTTACGGCCTCTTCGTGCCCGATCCGGGCCGATACCGTCACCTCGTGGTAACCCAGGCCGGCTACCTCCGGAATCTCGTCCACAAGGGATTCCGGCCGGTTCCGGTAGTCCTGAAGGAATGCGATCCGCTGTATCTTCCGCTGTTTCATGAGATCCTCCCGTATGTGTCCTGACGATGCGACTCCCGCAAACCGGCTGGCTGGGCCTCACTTATCCTTGCGTTGCAGGTTGGTCGGCTTAGGGACCGGTCTGATTTCAGGTTGCCCGCCCGTCGTTTACCAGTAACCGCGCCACCGTCCTTCCCAATAACCCCACAACCATCCTGTAAGACTGTCCATGTCCAGCAACCGGGTCTCGACCTTCCACTCCGACGGTACCGGCTGGTTTTCTTCCATCGGCATGACAAACCGAAACGTATCCAGATCCAGGTTTTTCAGAATGTGCCGGGCCGTGGACGCCATATCCTCATCGCGAAACCACGGCTGTGCGGCGACGCATGCCCTGGCGAAGATGCCCGACCTGCCGGTCGTGGCGGGGCCGGCCCCCCACAGTGTCGCCGGCAGGATTTCGCGTTCACCGCTTTCCATGTCACAGGTCCACTGGTAGGGCGATGTCCCGTTGTCCAGCACGCCGGTTCGAAGCATGTCGTATGTCTGCAGCATCAGGCTTCGCCACAATTCGTGGTTCGCCGGGTCGAAAGACATCAATAGCGCAGGCAGGTAAAGCGCGCGCCAGCCGATGCCGCCGGTCAGCTTTCCCGTGGGACGTTCGAACCTGACGCCCGTATCGCAGGCCTCGTACCATCGCTCGATTTCCCGGAGATATTTCGGATCGCCCGTGGCCTGCCAGGCCAGGTAAAGCAGGGGTGTGTGTATGATGGCGTAGGACCACGTGGCATGGGTCCAGTTCTCACCCAGAATGGATTTCACCAGCGATTCATAGGTATAGCCGAAATAGCCGTGGGGGGAGACGTACTCCCATTTGATGTCGAACTCGGCCATGTCCACGAGGATTTCGTCTATAACGGCGAGGTCTTCGGGTGGCGCGATGGGCCTGTATGCGGCCAGACCGACCAGAATGCACTGCACCTGGTCGCCGGATGACTGGTTGCTGTACACGCCGCCATACGGTTTGCACATGTACCCTCGTTCGCCGTTTTCGACCCCAAGCCGATGAATATACTTGAGCGCCCCGAATGTGCGCCGGCAGATGTCAAGGACGTCCGAACCCCCGGTGCACCGATACCGGTAGCTCATCGCTCCGAGATACCACGCGCTGTCGGTAGGCGTATTCTCCCATGCCCGCCAGACGTGCATTGGCGCCATCCCGATCTCCGCTTCCGTCTTGCCCATGAGATGCCGATGGCGGTATGCGCCGCGGTAGTCCTCCGCTGACGGCAACTGGAAATCGTCGGCGCGCACCAGCATGGGAATCATCCCGTGCGCCTGCAGCACGTTGTCCTCCACCACGGCCTGAATTCGGTTGGCTTTTGCTTCCAGTTCCGCGTCAGTCATGCAGTGCCTCCTCTGCTGCCCGGGTTCTCGCTCCGTTCGGGACAGCTCCGACCACACAATTCGATCGGAAACCCCTCAACTTTCATTCGACATCCGATAATTTCGTCTCCTCCGGAACGTCCGTAGCGCTTTCGAAGGATAAATTGTACCCGTCGGGATCCGAAACGGACGTGACCCACATCCTGTTGCCGACTTGCGGTTCAGAGGCGTCTACGCCACGAGACTTGATGTCCCGGTAGTATCCAACGGCGTCGTCGCAGAAAAAGAAGAGCGAAACACCTTCGCCCCTGTTCTCGCCGAATTGCCGTGAATCGTGGGCCTTCGGTCCTGAATTCCTGGAGCATCACCGCGGCCTTACCGATGCGCACCATGCACCACCTGATAACGCCTTCGTCTACCCACTTGCCCTCCATCCTGAAACCAAGCCCTTTGACGTAGAACGCCAATGACTTCTCCATATCTTTCACCGCGAAAAAGGGGACGACCTCACTGACATCCACGGGATTCTCCTCTTTTTTCGAGATTGAAACGGTCCGCGACATCACCGATTCGATATCTGCAGCGCGTTTCCGTCTGGATCCTTGAAGTCGCAGCATTCAAACTTCGAGAGGATGTGGTGCTTACCCATACGAACTCCAGCTTTCCGAAGTTCCTCGCGGGTTTCGCCGACGTCTTTGACAATGAAGACGAGTTTGTTCCTGTTCCGCCCCGCGCAACCGGGTTTTCCGGCGCGGTGGATGGCAACCTCAACCCCGCCGCTGACCAATCGGACCCAGCCTTCGGGGTCGTGGTCCGTCGCTTCCGGAGGCATCAGGACCGTCATCTTCATCACGTCGCGGTAGAACGAAACCATGCGTTCGACGTTGTCCGTAAAGAAGATATATCGCGCCGCTCTCATGGAATGCGCTTTCGGTTTTGAATCAACGGCGATTGCGGCGTAGAGGTGAATTCCGCCAGCTCATTCTCTCTCGATGCGTCGCTTGTGCTGAACGGATTAGCGTGGAAAAACCCCCCACGCCACCACCCGATGGGCGCGACATGTTATCTGTAGGGGCGACCGGCCGGTCGCCCCTACAACAACCAGAAATGGTTATATCTGATTTCACCGCGATACGCGCCAATTATGTATTTGTAGGGGCAACCCTTGTGGTTGCCCAGATTATGGCACTGAAATCCTTGAATTGATATCGCCGGGCCGTATCTCGAACGGGTTAAAGCTGACTGCTGAAAGCTGTTAACTTATAGCTTCTTGTGAACCGCCCGGAGCACCGTGTTCAACTGGCTCGTAAGGAATGGCGATACCGTCCCAACGGCGCCGACCGACTCAAGAAGCGGGAACGTGCTCCCGTGCCACCCGCCATTTTTATCGTTCACATGTCTTCCGATGACCACCCCGGATGGGCCGATATGGCAACGGAGCCGGTCAAGGCCATCCTTGATTACGTCAACGGGGAGCGACCCCCCGGTCTTTCGGGACCACGCCACCAGAAAGTATATCCCCCTCAGGATGTCATATTCGAAGAAGCGGGGAAAGAGCGGCTTCAACCACGCGGGGTTGATGACACGGCCGTCTATCTTTGAATAAACCAGGCGATGTTCGATGAGGTACCGCGCACCCTCATCCAGGAATTTCATTTCAGCATCAGTGTATCTTCGATTGGTGAAGAACAGAATGGCTTCCAGCGGAGGCAGCGTAGATACGATGGAGCTTTTTCCTGACTCGCGATAGGCCGCCGGCGAGCAATTCAAGCCGCCGTCCGGCAATTGGTGTCGCAAAAACCAGTCTCGCATCCAGGGCAGTTCGGCATCCACGTCGCATCCACGCGATGCCAGTATCATGTAAAATACGCCTAACTCGCAGTGGCAACAGTCCATTTTAGCCCGGTCGGAATCGCGTCGCGGCGCATCCTCGCGTGCGATGACGAACCTGGGCCAGGCGCCATTCTTCAGCAGTTCCAGCGCCTTGACGACGGCCGATTCCGGAACACGCGCGGATTCCCCCATCTCGTACAGCGCCGCCATATGCCACCAGGGTCCGTTCCACTTCATCCGGCTCTTCCGGTCCGGTATGGGAAAGATATCGTCGGCCTTCAGAACCTCCAATGTCAAATCGATTGCACGCGGCATACCGGCTCCTGTTTCACCGCCTGGTATTCCACTCTGGTATATGACATACCCCCATGGGCTCTACAATTGATCTTTGGCCATTGTCGCCACGGCGATATGCATCCCCTCGCCGTTGTCGCCACCCTCGAACAGATTGAAATTTGTCTTCAGATTGCACCCCGCGTAATACAGCCGCAACGTGTCGCCGATATCCACCACGCACGGCGTCGATACCGTCTTCCAGTCGAACCGGTTCAGATCCCGCGAGGCGGCAAACGCGGGGGTCTCGTGATTCAGCGTCCAGTTAATTCCATCTGTCGACGTATCGCAGAAGATCTCGTGGTAGACCATATTCATCGGACCGTCCTTCTTCTTCAGATGTCCGATATGCCACATGTAATACGTCCCATTGATCTTATGAACTTCCGGATAGACGCACGACTTCGTGTTGCCCGTTGCCTGAACGGAAGGGTGTTCACGCCGCGTCCATGCAATCCCATCCTCCGACGCGTATTCGTAGACGTACGCATAGGCCGTTTCCCACGAGTCATCGGGGTTGGGTCTGGCGTTGAGCCACATACGATAGCGGCCGTCTTCCTTGTGAACGCACGGCGCCCGGCATTCCCGGATCAGAGGCTCGGGCCAGAAATCCCAGCGGATTCCGTCCCTGCTGGTCGCGTAACCCAGGTCGCTCCGGATATCCTTCGCGAGGATGCCGTCGTCTCGATACTCCACGTGGGTCGTGCTCAGGAACCACATCTTGTAATGTTGCTCGTCCTCGTCGTACAGCACTCTGGGGGTATGCAGGCTCTGACCCCATGTAAGACTGTCGGCCGTCAGAATCGGATTGTCGGGGTGGAGCGTCCATGCGAGGCCGTCGTCCGATTCGGCGTATCCGATACACGTTCTGTACAGCGTCGGACGCACCTCCGAACCGGAAAACCACATCCGGTACTTACCCTCGGCGTAGATGACACGCGGACAATAGATGTTACATTTCATCCACGGCTGCGGCGGGGGCGAATTGCTGAAAATGGGTGAATCCGGTCTCGCCCACGGTTGTGATTGTAATGGTGCCGTCATAGTACCTCCCAGGTTTCGCGTGGAAACTAGCGTTTCGATTCCCGAGCCGAAGCCTCGCCCCGAAACCCAACTAGAAATCCGAAACAAACACTTCCGAAATTAGCTGCACCTGTTCCATGAATGGGTGGTCGTGCCGTGAACTTTTACCCGAATTCTGTAATCGTGTACCCTGGTGCGGATCCGGGAGTGTGTCTGCCGCTACATTGATGAGACGAATCCGGATCAGTCAGTCCTCGATCACACCCATACGCGCGGCGACGCCGGCCGGGCCACGCCTGCCGGCAATCACCTCTACAGGAGTGGGAATCAGCCACTCCCCTCCGGCCTTTGTCGCCCCCCTCACACGGCCATCGCGGGCAAGCTTCCGCACTCGGCGTTCCGAGACGCCCAACCGAATGGCAGCCTGCCGGACCGTGACGTTGGCGACATCATCGGCGGGGGTCTCGGACGCCAACTCGAACTCAACGGGGCTCGGCTGCTTGAGCGTGCTGATGTCGTGGATCAGGAACCCGATCACCTCTCCGTCGTCGCTCAGCCGCTTGAGGATGCGCTCGTCGTTGGTGGGGCTGAAGTACCCCTCCCTGAACGCCCACAAGACCTCTAGCATGTCCCCGTCGTCGTCGTACCAGACAGACACCGTCTTACTGGCCATCTTCAATCTCCTTTGATTCTCCGGGCGAGATAGGCGGTGAGGATGAAGGAGTAGCTCGTCCCCCTCTTCACTACGAGGCAAATATAGCGGTTCCTGCCCCGCAGGTCCGGGTATAGCCGGTAGTAGAGCTGGACCGTCGGGCTGGACCTGGAGGACCTGACCGCATCGGGCCTGGCGAGTGTTTCTTCGATCCGGTGCATCTGAAAGGCCATTTCAGGGTGCCTTCGCAGCAGGTGCCGGAGCCGCTCGTCGGTAAGCCGAACCTCGTTTCCACGCTCATCGGTGAAACGCCGCACGCCGGTCTCCCATCACCAGATACCGTACCGTAAAGTATACCGAAATACGGAATAGTGCAACAAGAAACTGTTCTGCAATTGTTGTCAGGCCAGTCCAAAATAGTTTGTAATTGAGGTGCGTGCCCCCTTTTGCTCAGTCCTCAGGTTCAGCGAAACAATATAGCCGCCCGTCATAGTCGCCCACGCAGAACCCGTCTTCGGTCAGACACGGCGCGGCCGTGATCGGGGAGCCGAAAGGCGTACGGCTGATGCATGCGCCGGTCCGCGCATTCAGTACGTAAAGGCAACCGTCTCCACCACAGATGAGCAGACAGTCGTTATAAATGACCGGCGCCGCAAGGATGGATCGAACCCCGCGGCGCGCAGGAACCATGTCCATTAGATCGTTGCCCGACTGGAAGCGCCACAGCAACGCACCCGATGGGACGTCGAAACACAATGCCTCGCCGTCCGGCGTTGTCGCGTACAACCGGTCGCCCCCTATTACGAGCCCGGTGGGATACCTCGACGGAAGAACCGGACGGTGCCAGACCACGTCTCCCGAATTGACTCCCAGGACGGCCAGGTGCGCCGGGTCCCCTTCAAACCAGTGCAGACTGGGGGCGTCGCTGCCGGTGACCAGCAGTCCTCCGTCCACCGCCGGCCGAGCATAGGGATTTTCGACGCCCAGGGTGCGCTCCCAGACCACCGTCCCGTTGCGCTTGTCCAACGCCAACAACCCCCGGCGCTGAACGAGCACAATGAGCAGGTCGCCGCAGACCTGTGGGCTCGCGTAGCAGGGCCAGCCGTCGCCGCCTTCGATTTCAGCGTACCACTTTTGGGCCCCGGTATTGAGGTCGTAAGCGCCGATACCGGCCTTGCCGCCGGCGTACACCGTCTCGCCGTCAATCACCGGAGAGGCATAGATCCACCGTTCCGGAAAACCGGGCAGGTCGGCCTGCCAGCGAAGGTGACCTGAGCCCGTTTCAATGACATATAGTCTCCCGGCAACGGACACGGCCGCGCATAGATCGGTCCCATCGTTAGGAGAGTCTGACGCGGTCGTAATTGCCGCGCTGTTCTTTACAGCTGTATCCGTAGATACGCGCCATACACGCGCGCCGCTTCGAGCGTCGATACACGCGACGCCGTTTTGGGCGGGATATCCTTCGTCCGCCAGGCTCACGAGGATCCGGTTGCCGGAACAGACGGGTGAGGCCCGGTGCAGCCCCACGGGAAGATGATGCGTCCAGAGCTGCCGCAGGCCTCTGCCGGTCTTATCGAGCGAAATCGACTCATTATCCTCGCGTGGCGATGGGCTCGCAGTCCGTGTGAGAGACCTGAGCCTGAACGCGAAGTCCTCCTCTCGAAATTCCACGATACGATAACCCCGCGGCCGTGTATCCAGACCACCGAAACAGAGCGGCGGCGCGGTAGCGACGATAACCCCGTCCCGGGTGAACACCTTGCTGGAGTGCCAATGCCCATGCATAGCGAGCTTTACCCGGTACCGGCGCAACGAATTCAGGAAAGGAATGGACGGTGGCTTGTGAAGGAACACGACGATTCCACGGTCACGGGGCTGCTGCGCCAGGTCCGCCCGCAGCCATTCCTCCTTCCGCTTCCGGTCCTGCGGTGAGAAGAAATTCTCCTCGTTCGGATAGAGGACAAAATGCCAGCGCCCACGATCGAAACTGTAATATGGCGGACCGAGTACCTGTTCGTAGTTGCGCGTGAAGGTTTCACCGTCGCGCTGCTTCAGGATCTCCTCGATCTTCGCGTATTCCCTCCTGTGTTTCAATGCGACAAGCTCGTCGACAGTCAGATCGCCAAAGCGCTCGTGATTTCCGTCGTGACCGCCGAACATGGGCAATACCGGCGTCGAAACGGAATTGATGGCGTGGCGAAACTGTTCGAGTTCCTCCAGCGTCCCCCAATCCGTCAGGTCCCCGCTCGCAACGAGCAGATCCGGCGCTGCTTCCCGTACGAGCTGTCGCAGATCCTGCGACAATAGCTTGCCGTGGGTCCGGTCTGCGTCCATCACGACATGGGTATCGCTAATGTGCGCCATCGAGAAGGTTCGCTGATCCCGATCCGGCAGCGGCTTGAGTTCGAAATCCACCCCGCGTTGGTCGCCGGACCATCCGAGCGTTGACCGGTAGAACTCCTCCCCGAGCCGGTAACCGCCGGGAACCGTCACGAAAATGAACCGATGCCCGCCCGGCGAGATCTCCAGGGCATAGCGCCCGTCGGCATCCGTCCGCACCACGTGCTCCCCGTTGGAAACGGAGACGTTCACCAGCCTGCGGTCCGATGCCATTTCCCGAACACTGCCTTCGACCTGTATTGTCATTAATCAACCCGCCTGAAATCCTGCGTGAGGAACAAGAAACGAGCCCGTTCCCAGTTGCGAAAAGGGGCCGTCACAATAGAACCGATTCTGCGAATCGACCGATCATCATCGGTATGGCGTTCAGGGCTCATCAGCGCCTCGGAATAGTACACAGCCCAATGGCAGTGGGTCCTTCAAACGTTGGCTGTTTGACGGTAGGTAGTACGAAAGTTGGTCTCCGATAGCCATTTCCGGAACGACTCGTTGTCGCTGAACTGCTTGAATAGCTCGGCGTGGTCGGACAGCAGTTCCGTCACGGCCCTTTCGAGCGCCTTGTCGTGCTCGATCCGTGCGTTCTGCCTGTCCGAGTTTTCCATCGCGTTCCGGTACGCCTTATCAGCTGCGACCTTCGCGGGCAACTCTTCGGCGATGCCCCTACCGATCTTGTCACCGTCCTTCCAATCGATATTTCCGAACAGTTCGTTGAACATCCTCAGTATGTTGCTCAGACGGTCAATCTCGGGATCGGGCTTTCCAGTTCCCACGCCGGTCGGCACGGGACCGAACTCGAACAGCTTTTCGGCGGGGCCTCGGTCGCGTTTGTACTACTCAATCGCATCCTCTACTGTCTGTTTGGTGAGGCTGTTCTTTAGTTCGAACGTGGCAACCGACAGGCCGTTGATGAACAGGCACAAATCGAGAGCAAGCCGCGTATTGTCACGGCTGTATTGCAGTTGCCGGGTGACGCTGAAGCGGTTATGCTCGTACCGAGCCCTGGCTTTTTCGTTGCCCGGCGAAGGTGCGCCGTAGAACGAGTCGATCTGGTGGCGTCCATACTTGATCCCCCTGCGCAGGACATCAATGGTGCCGCGCTTGGCTATCTCGTCCTGCAGGCGAGCCAGAAACTTGCGCCTGCCTGCCGCGGCTGCGGCGCAGGCAGGCCGCGTCGGGCTGTCCTGCCCGAGGTCCAACGCCTGTGCAACGACGGGTTGGGTCAGACCCAGAAACGTCGAAAGGTGATTCAGGTCGACACAATATTCGCGGTCATAGTCGTGAGGATCCCAGGAAGCCACCCCGCACTATAGGTGGCGGGCCTGTCACCCGAATCGCCTGGTCGTGACCCAATGTTCGGGTCGCCGGCCAACGACCTGCAAATGAGGCTTTCAAGACCGCGTTCGGAGGTGTCGGTGGTCAAGAAGGAGGTCTCCAGTCAATTACCCGTCAATTAAACAAATACAATAAAATCAATGGGTTATAGAATTTCAACGGCTGTCGGGTGTTCCCTGATCAATTGGCCGTCTATTGCGCTTCTGTGGCGTAACTTACTGAAAAAGAATAATATGTTGGCCCATTCAACCTTTTTTGGGATCGTTCGATCATTTATCCATCAATTGATACAATTCCGGGCGGTTTCCGAGACGTCGGGCCGTCGCTCAATCCCGGCCAATCGAGGTCAGGCCCAGTATGGGACGTATTTCATCATTCTTCGGGAGGCATTCTCGTCATACGGCTTGATCATGCCGGCGTCCATGGCCTCGCGAATGCGGCGAGACGCGACAGCCTTGTTGTTTGGCTTGATGCCGAACCTTTCTCGAAGTGATGCATTGGTCAGGAAATCTCGCATTACATACTTGAGGCATGCATGCAGGTAGCAGGCTCTCACACGCTCCTCTCCGTCCATGTCAGCCAGGGTCTTGTGGGCAAAGAGGACCGCACGAGTAGAACCGGGTGGAACCTCGAAAAGCGGCGCCGGCAAATGGTATGACTCAATTTCAAGGACAACCTTGTCGATCCCGCTGCCCCGTTCCTCGCAGATGCGAACCTGGCGCATCAGTGAGGCCAGGGTCTCGTTGCGGGACTTTGGAGGTGTGTCCAGGAAACGTTGCGTATCCACGAGGGGCTCGCCGGGATTCGTAATCTCTATGCGATCATCGAAGATCTCTACCATCGGTCCCGCACCGGTGACGAGAAAGTCCTGATGGATGAGCGCGTTGGCAACGAGTTCTCGAATGGCCAGGTCGGGGAACATCGGCAACGTCCTTCGCAAGGCCTGTTGGATTACTTCGTTCGAGGGCACGAGCGCCATGATGTAGTCGATAATTCCTTTGAATCCAACCGCATAGCCGCGAACGCCTTCCTGCTCTCTCAATGTGTCTATCCGGCCCTTACCCCGGTACTGTATGACGCGCATGGCTTTGCGCTTCAGATTCGGGAAGTCGCCGAGGTCCCTGGCGAAAAGAATGGCGCCCACGTTCGTTATGTCGAAGCCGCCCGCTTCGCCGGGGGCGATGAGTCGGTCACGCTGCAATGCATAAAGGATCGCTTCACGACCATCGGGAAGCGGCAATTCAAGCAAGTCGAAGTACGACGGGTAGTCGATCATTGACAGAACATCACTGTCACTTACTCGTTCGGTGGCGATGCCATCTTCGAAGCGCACCCGGTCGAAAACGCGCCAGAGTGCTCGTTCCTTTTCCTGATAGTCTTTGAGTTTTCTCTTTGTGCTGCCAATACGGATAAACTCGACGCCCGCGAAGGCGACTGGGTGCCGGGAGGTATGATCAATCTCCATGATTACGACCCGCTTCCCGTCGATCGTTACTTCGTGGAAACGGAAGTCTATGCGTGGCTTCAATAACCGGAGTAACCAAGTCTCCAGCGGTTCGTTGCCCTTCTTCGCAACAGCGGGAGAAAAGTCTGTGCCAACAATGTCGTGAGTTTCATTTTCCACGCCCCACATAATATATGCGTGTACCTTGTCGTGCAGGGCTGCCGCGTTGGATAACGCTGAGACGTACTGCCCGATGGTCTGCGGCTTGCGGTGATTGACCTTGAATTCGACCCATTCGGTCTCATGTGGCAGGTTGTGCAACTCCCGTACCAGGCCGACAAGGTAGTCATGGTTTCTATTGGTTGCCATGTTATGACCTCTTACGTCGTGTCGAAGCCATTTACGATCTTCGCCTCACCGTCGGTCACGGCTTCCGCAGGACGCAGGACTCCAGCTGATCGGTCTCCTGTGGCAGATTAGCCACCGCCTCGCTCACGTGTGTATCTTTCTGGTAAACACATCCGAGGTGAATAGCGCGTGGACGCCAGTAGTCATGAGGCGTTTCCAGTCAATTACCCGTCAATTAAACAAATGCAATAAAATCAATGGGTTATAGAATTAGGGTGTCGTTCCGACGATTCTCGATCAATTAGCGGCCAATGGAAATTCAGGCTCCGGCGCCTGACAACCTCCGAGATCGGGCCGCATGTCAGGTGGCGCGGCAATCGCGGTTGGACTACAACGAGCGCGTTTCTCATCGTCCCCGGAGGATCTACCCACCGAACACATGAATTAAGACTTTTTTTACTTGCAGATTTATGCTTTGTCAAGAAAAAATGTAGTAATAAAGCACAAAAAAACAGATACTTATAAAATTATTTATGCCGAACTTGTGCCAAGTTTATGCTTTTGGGTCTATTTCTCGTTTTCTGGCACAATTCCACAAGAAGCTCTGCCGACATACCGGCAAGCCGCCCTCGCAACTGCGACATTTCGACCGCGTCCATCAAAATTGGGATACTCGCTGGAACCAACTCACAAGAGTGTCTTTGAATCTCAGAAGCGATTCATCCTCACATCGTCGCAGAGATACCTTTTCTGCAATTTGCTGGTACAGGGATGAACTGCGGGGTATCGGGCCTCTATCGCCAATTCAAACCTGTCGCCCTGTCGACGAAAAAGAAGCTCTTGCGGATTCGGAGTACCCTCTGGCAGCGCAAAGTCCAGCCCCTTCGATACCAGGTCTCTCAGAAAGCCGATAACGTCCAGAAAAGTCGTTTTGCCCGACGCATTCGGGCCGACCAGGACGTGAAACGGGTTCAGTGGTCTCTGCACGTACTTTAAACAGCGGTAATTCAGCGCTTCAATCAGCGTGATCATCAACTAACTCCGTATTGGAGAATTTATCAATCGAGTCGAGCGTTTCCGAACCATTTGGCAGACCGGATTGCTCAAGACTTCCTTCACTTAAATGAGTGATCATTTACCCTATCCCGTTCATTACACACGAACTACCAATTCGCCGTAAGAGTATTGTGAATTCCCACATCCATCACGATTGCCGCCGAATTCTTACGCTAAGTAGTCGATTTATGTCCGGAGTATCCATCCGGAATGCAATATCGCTGACATCTCCTATATTCAGAGTAATCGCGTCACTTCCGAGTGTGCCCGTATCTATAGCGAAACGGAATTCTTTCTGATATTCGTATTGCCTGGGTTTGCTGAATATAGAGTCCAAATTCGATTCAGGGGGCGAGGTGCCGACTTCAGTCAAGACACGTTCGGAGGAAGGATTTTTTCATTACCATTGGATCCAGATTCGTCGTTTGTAGTTGGCGCATATGAATCTGCGGTTTCGCGCCTGGCCGGTAAATTCGTGCAAGATGTCGAAGCCAGTCAATCGGTTGACGAGATTGTTGGCTGCCGTGTACGTCCTCCCGGTCAACTCCTGAATGTCGCCGAGCGAAAACATCGGGCGTTCGTGGAGACATTCCAAGACTCGACGTCCGTTGCTCGGCAGATCGAACCATCCGTCCGATGCGTAAAGCAGCCCCATCGTATAAGCGTTTATCCGACCTATAGTAAAGGCTACGTTCACTATAGCGCATGACCGCGGCCTTATTGTAGGCTGGGTTTAATATGGGAAACAACCGTTTTCATGTAAAGCCCTACGTTCAATAAGGGTACCACTTAGCGTTACTCGCCTAGAATTTCCCCCAACAGTCCCTCAGTTTCCCGCTCCAGCGCCAGAATGTCGGCCCTTATTTCTTCCAATGTGCGCATCGGCTGGGGTTTGTAGAAGTAGCGCGTGAAGCTGATTTCGTAGCCTACCTTGACACTGGATTGGTCGTACCACGCATCAGATGCATAGAGCAGCACCTCTCGGCGCAGGAAGCTTTCGATGCCGCCGTCTTCGAGCAGAGGCACCTGCTCGGTGTCGCGCAATTCGGAGTCGTGTTCGTACTCGACGATGCAATGCCTGCCGTCCATGGTGGTTTCAACCCGATCGCGGATCGGGTCGGGTTCGACGTTTCCCGAACGATGGATCCTCTTTATGACGGGCTCGGCGGCCGGGTCGCGGAATGCCAGGGCAGTCTGAATAAGCTTTTTGCGTCCGGCTGTCAGTTTAACGCTGTACTCAGATGCGTACTCTGCGATGACATCCAGAAACTGATTGAAATCGGGGTGAGGCCCAGCGCCCAGTACCGCCGCCACGCGTTCGGCGACGAGTCGGGTGAGCGTCTCCTCGGCGACGGTCAGCATCCCGCCCGTGCCGCAGGCGCCGTCGTACACCAGATAGGTGCCAGATTTGACCTCGTCGGCAACCGGTATGAAAATCAGCCGTGCCATGAGCTGTACGACGTCGCGAGGCGTGAAGTGCTCGCCGGCCTCCTCGTTGTTTTCCTCGTTGAATCGGCGGATCAGTTCTTCGAACACAGTGCCCATACCGTGGTTGTCGAGGGCCTCCAAACGCACGGATCCGTCAGCGTTCAACACGGGTTTGGGGCTGAGGTTGATCGAAGGGTCAAGGAATTTCTCAAGAAGAAACCCGAGCAAATCGTTCTCCGCCAACTCAGGAATCTGATTGCGAAACTTGAACCTCTCAAGGACTTCCAGCACATTTGGCGAGAAGCCGTCGAGGTACGCCTCGAAGTCAGCCGTCAACTGCTGCTGTCTGGCTCGGGAGGTCAGATCGCGGAGTCTGAAGGGTGAGGCGTTGTAAAACGCCTCACCGGCCGAGTGGTGATTCAATAAACAGCGCCGTCCCTTTTCGAGTGGGGGAGACGGCGGCGAGTCGTGGCGTTCCCGGACACGGGATTCCGTGATTTCGGTTTGATTTATGTGAGCAGACAAGAATGCCTGCTCCACCTTTTCAACCAATTGTTGTAGGTATCGCTGGAGCGCATCAACCATCGGGGATAAAACGCCTGTCTCTGCTTCCACTTCCCGATTCACGACAGATTTGCCGATATGTATGCTGCCCTGCTTCACTCATCCCCGCCCCCGCTGTACCATCGGGCAAGCACCTCCTGCGCCGGCTTTCCCTGTGGCGTGAATCCCCGTTCCCGCCGAAGTGCGCGCCGTCCACCAAATCGCATGCTTCCCTCGGGGAACCACTTCCAGATGTGGGTGCCTGCAAACCAGGGGCGGTGCCAGAAAGTCTGGAACATCGCCTCGTAAAGGGTCGCCTGCAGTTCATTGTTCACCGGCGCGTCCGACCTCCAGATCCATGGCTCCACGGCCGAATCCGCGGTGCTCCGGTAGCCCACCTCCGTAAAGAGCACCGGCTTTCCCACCCGCTGCTGCACCGCCTCAATCCGCTTGACGTGGGGCGCCCACGCTGCTTTTAGATCGTCGAGCGTCAACCTGCTGCCGGTGCTGTCCGCCAGCGGGAAATAGACCTGGATACCAATATAGTCGAGCGCGTCCCAGAAAGGCACCTCCTCGAACTCCCGGTACCAGTTCGCCGAATAGGTCAGTTCGCCCCCGTACACCGCCCGCACGTCCGCTATCAGCCTGCGCCATGCGTCGGGGCGGTTCAACACGGCGCTACGCAGTTCCGTCCCGATACACAGCGCCTCCATCCCGCATGTCTCCGCCAATTGGGCGTAATGGAGGATGAACCTCCGATAGCTCGCCCACCACGTATCCCATTCCGCCTGGGTCGCAAAATCAATATTACCGCGCCACCTTCCATCGCTCCGGTCCCGGATCCACACGTGAGGTTTCAGCACCGTCCGTATACCCCGCCGCCGCGCCCGCCGGGCCGTCTCCGCCAGACCCTCGTCCGATTCCCCCCACCAGACCCGTCCGGAAGTCGCCATGATCACCTCCGGGGCGTCGATGCTCCGCTGCCACCCGAACGGCGTCTGGGAAATCCAGTTCACGTTCATCGCAGCCAGACGGTCGAAGGCCTCCTCCGCGGGGCGGCCCGGCCCGGCCACGAAACAGACCCCGCGATGTCTTTCCGTCAAAGGCGACACCTCTGAAGCCAGGGTCTGGGCCTCGGCCTGGACCGCTACGCTTGCAAGAACCAGCCCGCAAAGTCCAATCGCTCGCCGCATCTGCATCAACCCTGCGCCTTCTCCAGCCAATCCGTACCTTTCTCTATCCGGTGCACGGCTCTGCCATCCACTTTCCGCGAAGAGAAAATACCGTGGATACCGGATAATGTAAAGGGCGAACCCTTCCGTTGCCGGGCCATTCGGTTGAGGATCGGGGCGTTATATTTTCAATAAAGCACCTTCCCGGTCGAGCAAAGGGCCCGATAGGCAGATCTATTCGTAGATTCACCGATTATACGTGTGGTTATCGGAATCACGGTTGTCCGATATGGCGCATCAGACTGCCAGGACAGACCACGCAAGTCGGGCATTGACAGTTTTGAAGTAAGACGATATCTTACTTCCTATGAAGACAGTCCTCTCATCCAAGGGTCAGATAGTCATTCCGGCCGAGTTTCGCCATCAGGACAAGCTCGAACCGGGCCAATCGTTTGCAATAGAACGGGTGGACAAAGGCGAATATCGTCTGGTCGTTGCCGACCCCCCAAAGAACCACGGGCTGTTGAACACACTCCTGGCGTGTCCTGAAAAAGGCTGGTTCGTTCCGATCGAATCGGAGTCTACCGACTCCCTTGGATGGCCGCCGTGATGTATCTCGTGGATGCCAACGTACTGTACGAAGCGACCCAGCCGAGGCCGGATCCGAAGGTGATCGAATGGTTGGCGCGGACCGAACGCGACCTGGCCGTCGATCCTGTGATCCTGGGAGAAATCCGCTTCGGGATCCTTCTGCTGCCACCGGGGCGTCGGCGTCGCGCGCTCGATCGTTGGTTCGACGACGTCGCCCGTCGCATTCACTGTGTCCCGTGGGATGCCGAGACGGGATTGCGCTGGGCCGACCTGCTGGCGCATCTCCGTTTTCTCGGAAAGCCGATGCCGATCAAAGACAGCCTCATTGCCGCCACCGCCCTGACTCACGGATTACCCCTGGCGACCCGAAATCGTCGCGATTTCGAAGCCAGCGGTGTAGAACTCGTCGATCCCTTTGTCTGAAAGCCCGGGGACGTTAAGGCCGCACGTTCTAGAATGCACAGGATGCAGACACTGGCGTTAAGGCTACAGAAGTCTCCGATCGGAGGCGGCGACGCCCCCGGTGGGTTAATGATGGCGAAGTGAAGACTTAAAGGTCGGCGGGCCGGCGTCTTTGACGAATCAAGGCTTAACAGTTCCGGATTCTCGTTTAATCCGGCTTCGTTTGTTGCGGCTTGAATTCGAGAATTGAAAACAGGGGAAGGGGCAATCGCCCCTTCCCCTCTGTTTCGTTTTCTTCTTGTCGCTACATAGACGACGGCGGGTTCCCACAATGGAGCGGCTAGCGCATCATCAGGTTTCCGGTATAGGAGATACCCAGCATCCACGTGGAGCCGGCGAAATAAGTATGTGGCGGAGGACCCACCGACGGGTCGGCGCGTCCGAGGACGGTCACACGCGCCGCGGCTTCGACGCTCAGGCCTTGAGGAAGACTCACCAGGACCGTGGGTATCGCATAGGTGACGCGCCTGCCGGCGCCGGAGATACCTTCCAGTTTGAGAGCGACGTTCAGCATCTCGGTGGGACTGCCGCCGACCTCGGCGTTGTAGATCAACTCGTCGTCAGGATTGTGGTGGATGGTATCGTTGGTCGCCCGGAGGCGATAACCCAGATCGATATTGGCGTATATTGGGGTGGGCCAATAAGAACGGCCAATCTGGGCGATCACTTCGAAATCCCACTGACCGTCGCTGGCGGACATGGCCTCAGGTGCGGCGCGGAATTCGCCGGATGGGGTCTTGATTCCAAGCTTCAGGGTGCCCACGACAGGTTCGTGCACGAGGTTGATCTTGGCGAAGGCGCGAATATCGCCCAGACCTGACTCCTTGGCGCGATATCCGAACATGCTTCTGTGCCTGTCCGCGGTGAAATTCTCAAACTTCCTGTTTATGGCGGCGAACTGCACGCCGACGTCGAAGCGCTTCGTCACGCCGTAGAACACGTCGAAATACACCTCTTGAGCGGTGTAATCGGCGGGGAACTTGCTCGCGTCTCCATCCTGGCTGTAGTGTTTGCTGGTGGCCTGGTGCAGGCCGGTAATCTTGCTCCATACCTGGCCCTTTTCCAACGTCCACGCGCCCGCAAAGGCGGCCCTGGGCGCAAGGATACCGAGGGCGATGATGAAAACGGGGACCATTCGCGAGAAAAACTTCAGGTTCGCAATCTGCACGTACGTGTACGGAAATATTTTTTCGTGGCTCAAATCATGCTCCTTTTCGATACGTCCCCCGGTTTGCCGGACCGTGTCGGGCAAACCAAAAGGACAAGTTTGCGAAAAACCGCGCCTGAAGGCGGCTTGCGATTCCCTGCCATTGGCCTGACATCGGTGAATCGACGGATTGACCCTAAAGTCTACAATATTCGCGTTCGAATCGCAATAAGCATCTTTATTCGGAGCAGCATTTTCTGTCGCATAATGCGACACCTCAGTCCACGGAAGCCCATGGATGCCGTTGTTCGCGACTTCGTTCCTACCGCGTGGTCAGTTCGGAAATTCGAACTCCTCGTAATCGTCTTTTTCGATCGGATGGAGGTAGAGCCGCATGCGTCGATCTCTCGTGGTCGCGAACATCACCTGGCAGGAGATCAGATCGCCCACATTCAGCCCGTGCAACTGCAGAATACGTCCCGGCGCGTGGACGTCAAACGAAAAGTCCACAAGTTCCTGCATTGTCTTCATCCGCGCGAACACGTTTCGATAGTGCTCGAAATACATGACGCGGGCCTGGGAGTTGTAATAGTATGGCCCGTCCCAGAAATCGGGGTCCGCCTCGCGCGAAGGATTCCGGAGCCTGGGATGCCGCCAGTGGTTGACCTCCAGGAGCATACCGTCCTGCGCCTCTGAAATGGCGACATTTTCCGACTCCAGTTCCAGGCCCAGCATATTCCCCTCGGCGTCGACCGTGACCAGGTTCATCCCCTTCTGCCCGGAAAGGCGGTACTGGTCCACGAAATGGCGGACGTCATCGCAGTCGCCGCAATGCTGCGCCAGCAGGTGAACCACGAAGTAGAGGTTCAGGTATTCTGGATTGGAGACGAAATTGAACTTCCGATGCCCGGAATTCGCTCCGACTGCCAGTCCGGAGTCGTTCACAGCCATCCCCAGCGTGACCTGCCGCCTGGTGCCGAACCCCATCATTCCATGAGGTTTCGTGTCCGGGAAAAACGACACAACGGAATTGGAGACCGTTCCTGGCACCGTATCCGTGCCTCCGTCGTTGGTAGACAACATGGCGGGGCCGTCGTCTTCCAGCACGATTCCCAGGGTGGAGCAGGCATCCCCGATGGGGCCCGTCCAGAGTATATGGCCAAAGTACGCGTGCTCGAAAGAGGCCATTCCAGCCGCCTCACCGAACGCCTCGATCTGCTCGATCATATCGGGGAATTCCCGCCGCATGAAAGCCAGATTCTGCCGGAAGTAGGAATTCTGGAAATCGTGCGGACGAGCCTGCCAGAACTTCAGATAGTCCTGGGCCGCCTCCGGGTCCATCGAGCCCTGGACCTTTCCGATCTCCGCGGGACTGCCGCGAAAAATACGCGTTTCCATATAAGCCTCCTTGCAACTTGATTCTTCTTGAAATCCTGCGAAACGATGGGATGGTTGCCGCGTACTTGGGCATTCACGGCATGTATGATCCTATCACGCCGTCCAGATGGGCAGTTGAACGAACGAGGCCCGGCCGGCCTCGTGATAGACCGTGTTTTGCGCGATGCGCCAGTTCCTGTCGTCGGGATCGCCCGTATTCCGGTTGATGTCGTAGTTGGGAAAGTTGCTGCTGCAGATATCCAGCCGGATGCGGTGGCCGGCCTTGAAGCGGTTCGCGGACGGCTGCATGTCGATTTCGATGCGATACACCGTTCCCGGTTCCATCGGAGTCGGATGCTCCCAGCTGTCGCGGTAGCGCACACGAAGGATGCCCTCCGATACCGGCAAGGCGTATCCGTTCGGGTAATCAAGGCTGGGCGGATGTACGTCGAGCAGCTTCAAAAAGAAGTCCGTATCCGGTGCGTCCGAGGATATCCAGAGGATCCCCCTGATATTACCAGCGATGGAAACATCCGCATTCGACGGGGCGGATTGAAAAACCAGCACGTCGGGCCGTGAGGCGATGGGCATGCCCGGAATACCATGGCCGGGAAGGGTCTCGATCTCGATCTGGTCGCGGGGTCCCATCCCCTTGAACCACCCCTCCTTCATCGGACCGTAGGGGATGATACAGCGGCCGTTGCTGGACACGGTATCGCGCGGGTCGTAGGTATACGTCGTGGATGCATTTTCCGCGGAGGGCGCCTCGGCTGACAGGGTCCCGTCTTTGTGGATATAATAAGGCGTCTCACGGGAGCCCTCCGGCGGCCAGCCGTCCACGCTGAACCACTTCCCGCCGTGTTGCAGGAGACCATCCCTGTCGCGGCTGCCGTCACCGCCGCCCATCAGGAACATCCTTACCGCGCTGCCCACGTCCACCGTCGCATCCTCCTTGAGCCACCGGTTGAACCACTGAAGGTAGAGTTGGCGAAAATCCTGGTGGAAATGGAGGCCGCCCTCTGGACCGAAGTGCACGTCGCCGCAGGTGGGTTTACAGTTGCCGTGGGTCCAGGGTCCCACGAGCAGGTGCTGGTGCTTCCGCTTCATCCTTACCATCTTCTGGAATCCGTCAATAATCGTCCTCGGATACCAGTCGAACCAGCCCACCATCCAGAGGATGGGCATGTCGGGAAACGAATCGAAATATTCGTCCATGGCGAGTCCGGGCTGCCGCCAGAATTCCGAATAATCGTTATTTTCAAAATAAAGCTGGAAAACGACGTCCTCGTACTGGGGCACCATCGCCAGCGGCGTCTGCCCGCGCCGCCAGGGGATGCGGGAAGCCCATTCCAGGAATTGCCGCCCGTCGGCGGACATCGTCCGTATGGCCTCGGCGATGGCCGGGTTCGCCCGCGCCTCCTGGCCCGTGGTCGACATCCGGACCGCCCAGTTCAGAAGCCCCAGGTGCAGGGCGCCGCCCTCGCGCATGCTATAGTGCCAGGCGTTGATGGGTCCTTCAAACGGGATCATCGTCGCCAGGGACGGGGGGTTCTGCGTGGCCGCGTGGAACTGCACCCACGCATCGTAGGAACACCCGTACATTCCCACCTTCCCGTTGCACGAAGGGTGATCGGCGATCCACTGTATGGTGTCGTACCCGTCCTCCGGATCGTCTATGAACGGAAAGAACACGCCCTCTGAACCATAGCGTCCCCGGCAGTCCTGCACCACGGACATATATCCGTGACGCGCAAGAAAACCCGCCGTGTCCGCACCGCCGGTCTTGTTGTACGGCGTCCTGTCCAGTACGGCCGGAAAGGTCCCGGTTCGTTCGCGCGCAACCTTGCCGGGGAAGTAGATATCCGTGGCCAGCCGCACGCCGTCCCGCATGGGGACCATCACGTCCCTGGCCACAATCACGTCGCACCTCGGTTGCTCATCCATGAGAATCCTTACACCGTCGGCGGTAACCCTCAGACGAATTTGTATCCATAGAGCCGTGCCGCGCCATAGAGCCAAAAGCGCAACTTGAACCGGTCCCGACCGACGTCGGCAAGGCATTTGCCGCCCCATTTCACGGGGCGCCGCAGTCCGTCGACGTAAATATCGTCGCAGTCCTCGCATCCATATCCCGGAATCGGCTCGCCGGAATCCGCATCGAGGACCTCGACCTCTATCCAGTTGCGGTTCTGTCGAACGTCTCCCACGTTGACCGTCAGCGCGGTCGATCGATCAGTCAGCGCCAGCGGCGTGGTCGTCGCGTGTCCGGGCGTCTCGCGGTCCGGGGTCTCCAGGCAGGTGAACCCGTCTTCGCGAAGCGTGGCCAGGCCCATCCGCGCCATGCGCGCGCTTCCGCTCCCCATTTCATGAATGAACTCGGGGACCTCGTTCTCCGGCGGCCAACTCGTGAATTCTTCGCCCGATCCGCCATAGAACATGTAGATGGTCCCGTCCTTGACAGCCGGCTTATCCGTAATAATGAGCAGCCCCCCGTCCCACTCGCCGTGGGCCCCGCGGCTGATGACCTTCTGGTGAGGATTCACGCGGTGGAAATTGAGCCCGTCTCCGCTGGCCGCCAGGCGTATGTCCGCGGCGTACATCCCGTAGAAGCCGTAGCGGCTCGGCACGTACCATCCGTACTCGTAGCAGATGATCCACGCGCCCCCGTACGGCGACATCATGATGTGATGGTCCTCGTACTCAAGGCCGTCGGCGGGGGAGAGCAGAGGGTTCTCTTCCGCTCGTCGAAAGTGCTCGATGTCCGGGCCGTACGCCAGAATTTTGGCCCGTCCGAGGCCGCGGTACCGTTCGGCGTGGCGTTTGATATCCGGCTTGTCGAAAGGCACCATCTCCTGGAAAACGGTCTTGTACCGCCGCGAGGGGTCGGGGTCCTGGTCGTCGCGGACGAGCACGCCGATATCGGGCGGGCCACGAAACCATTCGGGCAGGTCGATATTCGGACCCTCGGACCAGTGAATCCCGTCTGGCGAGTAGTTGGCCCGGGCGCCCTTGCCGGCGTAGACCGCCTGTCCGCCGAAGCTGCGCTTGATCCCCTTGAATCGCTTGTTCGGGTCCGGCTCGGTGTCGTCTTTGATGATCGGCCCTCGCCCGTCGAGGACGATGTTGTTTTTCTTGCTCCCGTTGTATTCGTAAAGGCCCAGCTCGGGTTTGTGCCAGTTGACCCCGTCCTCGCTCACCGCGTACCCCATTGCCCACCACCTGGAAGTCGCGATGTCCGAACCCGCGTACCAGGCCTTGAAGAGTTTGTCCTCGTCGTCGTAGATCACCGTGGGCGACGACCACGGCGCGCAGTGCGTGGAATCCCACTCGTGCGAGTCGCCCACCGGGAGCACGGGATTGAGGGGATGCTTTTCGGCCTCGCACACGGCCTGCGCCACGTGATAAACGTCCTCGATTCCGTCCATGAGCAGGAAACCGTCCGCGCTGTCCGGGTCCGTGTTCATCCTGTCCGGATTATCCGCCATTTGCGTATTCTCCCCATATTCGTTTTTCCTCCCGGTTAGCCACGTCTGTTTGCCAATCGAACCAGCAGGCCGCAACCAAACGTGACGAGTGCTTTTATTGAGTGCCTTACACCCGTTTCACTGGGCGTACGTCACTTCAGTGAATTGTTCCTTGTCCAGCGGATACCGGTGGACGCGCAGCTTCCGGTCTCTCGACGTCATAAAGATCCCGTGGGTGGTAAACCAGTTTCCGATATTGGTTTCCGGCGCCTGCAGGAGCCTTCCCGGCGCGTGCACGTCGAACGAGAAATCCACCAGTTCGTCCACGGTGCGCATCGATTGGAACGGGTCGAGGTGACAGGCCACGTACTGGATCCGGTTCTGGGAGTTGTAATACGAGGTGCTCGCCCACCAGTCCGGATCGGCCTCTCGGGACGGGCGCTGAAGGTCCGGGTCCTGCCAGTGGTTGGTCTCGACAACCATCCCGTTTTCAGGTTCCCTAAGGGCAATATTCTCCGATTCCAGTTCGAACCCGACCATATCGCCCGACGCGTCAACGGCCGCTCCCGTGAGTCCCTTGATGCCCGAGATCCGGTACTGACGGAGGAAGTGCCGCACGTCGTCGCAGTCGGAGCAATACTGGACGAGCAGGTGAGTGGTGAAATAGAGATTGACGTGTTCCGGGTTGGCGCCCGGGTTGAATTTCCGGTGGCCCGACGCGCAGCCCACCAGTAACCCGGCGTCGTTGATCGCCGTGCCCACGGTGGTGCCGAACCGTTCTCCGATGCCGACCAGCCCGCGCGGCCTGCTGTCTGGAAGGCTCATCAGGATTTTATCCTTCACGAAATCCTCAACCCTGCTGACCGAACTCGTATCGTAGGTCCTCACCATTGCCGGACCGTCGTCCTTAAGCATGATGCCCAGCGCCGAGCATCCGTCCAGGTCGGCGGCGGTAAAGTAGACATGCAGCAGATACGTATGATCGAAGCTTTCAATCCCCGCCGCCTCGCCGTACGCCTCCATCTGCGCCACCAGTTCCGGGAATTCCCGCCGCATGAAGGACATGTTCTCACGGAAGTAGCTCTCCTCGAAGTTCTGGGGCTGTTTCAACCTTCGCGCCAACTCCCGCTGGGCATATTCGGGATTGAGCGCACCCTGTGCCCGTCCCGCTTCGGCCGGACCTCCCCTGAAGGTGTATTTTTCCAAAACCGCGCCCCTTTTCTAAAATCGCTCCGAGACAAAGCAGATCGGATTCCTACTTGACAATTTTTGGTATTGTGGCTACATTGTAACTACAAATTTCCGGAGGTTGAAAATATGGGCAACGATACCATCGTACGTGCCCGGATCGACAGCGATACAAAGGCGCGGGCCACCGAAGCGCTTCATGCTATGGGCCTCTCAGTGTCCGATGCAATCCGCCTGCTGCTCTTGCGGGTAGCCGAAGAGAAGCGGCTGCCGTTCGCTCTGCAGGTCCCGAATCCTACCACCGTCAAGGCGATGAAGGAACTGGAAAAGGGTAAGGGCAAGCGATTCAGCAGCGCCGACGAATTGTTCCGGGATCTTGGCATTTGACATGCTGGCTCCCGTTCGGTCGGCGTTCTACAAATACGCGTAATAGATGATCTCTTTGCGCTCGATGTTGAACCCTGCCTTCTCGTAGGCCCTCCGGGCGCCGGCCTGGGCGTCGTTCAGACCGGTTCGCACCTGGGCGTATTTCAGCCCCGCCTCCCGGAACCGATTCATGACGAAGTCGTACATCTTCGTCCCGATTCCCTGCCCCTGCAATCCGGCTGCCACGGCGTTAAGGCCGACGATTCCAATCCCCTTCTTCGTATCCAGCAGATAGGTGATGAACGCAACCACCTCGCCGGTCTCGCGCGACGCCACGACGAACGCCCAGTCCGGGTGTTCCGTCAGGTGGCGTCCCACGCTGGCCTTGATGTTCTCGGGCCAGTTCGCATAGAGCACTTCGAACAGTTCCTCGCCCCATTTCTCTTCGTGCAGTCCGAAAATCGGCTCCCACGCCTGGCGGATGATTTCCCCAATCCGGTCCAGATCATCTCCGGTTGCGGCGCGAATCCGGTATCTGTCGTCCATATCCCCTCGCATCGTCTCGGCTGCGTGCTATAATGTATCCGGAAAACGCACGCCCAGTCGTTCTGCCCACGCCTCCAGTTCGTCATGCACATCCGGTTCCAGGGGGACTCCGTGAATCTCGCATTCCCGCCGGGTTCGCTCCATTCGTTCGCCGGGCAACCTGATCTCATCGGACTCACCGTCCAGGGGATTGTCCTTGAGATCGGCAATGAAGTCCGCCATACGCGCTTCGAACTCCGCCACGGGCATGAACGCCTCAATGTCGATGGCGATGCAACAGTGGCTGACCGCGTGGGTCTTGTCCGTTCTGTCCGCCTGATCGCGGGGCGTGATATCACTCAGAAAAGCGGCGCCGCCCAGCACGCCCGTCAGCACCTCCACGAGAATGGCCAGACCCGCGCCCTTGTGGACACCAATGGGCAGTGTTGTACCACCGCCGATTACGGCCTGTGGATCGTCGGTGGGCCTGCCGTCCCGGTCGAACCCCCGTATATCCCGCGGAATCCGTCTGCCCTCTCGAATCCACTGCCTCATCCTGCCCCCGGAGGCGGTCATGCATGCGTCGAACAGGATCGGAAAACCGCCGGCAGTGGGTATGCCGAACCCCATTGGCGTGTTGCCGATGACCGAGCCGCGGGCGCCCGGATATCCCATGGAACCCTTGGTGTTCGAGAACGCAATGCCGATCATGCCGGCGTTGGCCGCTTCCAGGCAATACGGTACCGCAGCGAGAAAATGGTTGTTACGTACGATCAGAGCGATCCCGATGCCACCCTCCCGGGCCTTCCGGATCGCCAGCCGCATCGCCTTCATACAACCGACAATGCCAACGCCGTGGTCTCCCTCGATGACCGCGGTCATGCCCCGATCGCTCAGGACCGGCTGATCCGGATTGGCGCGGATCGTACCATCGTCCAGCCCCCGAAGATTGAAAGGGACAAGCCGGAGCCCGTGGGTTGTATTGCCGCGGATTTCCTGGCTGAGAATCGCTCGGGCAATCGTTTCCGCATCCCCGCCGGGCACGCCGGCAGCCAGGAACAGGTTGCGCACGAATGTTTCCAGCACGCCGGCATCCATACGGGTTTCAGCCTCTTTGACGCCATCCATATTCTCAATCTCCCGTATTCAGTTGTCTCAAGCGCGGATTTCGCGTGGAATTATTGCCAGGATCCCGAGCCGCTTCCCAAGCCGCTCCCTGAGCTTGTCGAAGGGTCGGCGAAGGGTAGCGAAACGCGGGCATTTCGACAAGCTCAATGACCACGTTTCGGCAAGAACGGGACTACAGAGGATAATGATGTAAACTTTAAAGTGCTCCCCGCGACATACAAGCCATGGGGGAAGTGTGCCAAATACGTGATATGTCTGTCTCTAGTTCACCCGGAGCCGTGCCCAGCGCGTGTGCGTGACGCCTCCGACCGTACACCAGAAATACGTCATCAGATCCCCGTCGGCGAGGCGGATTCCGCCGGGTTTGCCGAAAGCGATCTGCATATGTTCGGCCAGGAAATTATCCGTCTCCGGCTCTCCGAGGGTTGCCTCGGCCCCCGCGTCGAAAACCACGACCTGATCCTCCACGTCAAATGTTTCCAGGTCGTCGCTCAGGGCCACGCGGATACCCTGCGGATCGCGGCGGAAATTATAGATGGCCGCCACCCGTCCGTCAGCCAGCGCGATGGGCGCGCAGACCTGCCCGTGCAGATTCGTGGGCCGGGGGTTCGACCACGTGCGCCCGCCGTCATCGGAGACGGTCCAGTGGTTGGGAAGGTCCTCCGACGTCCCGTAACGGTGCGTCCAGAGCATCGCATAGATTCGACCGTCCGGCAGCAACGTACACATCTGGTCCCACCAGAGCAACGCCCCCGAAGGGTCGTCGGCAACCACGGTAAACGCCCCCCACGTTCGTCCCTGGTCCGACGAAAATACCGCCGCCGCCTTCTGATCGGGCGGACCCGCATACCCCTCCGGCTTCCAGGTCTCCAGGGGATACATCCACCGGTCGGGAGCGAGCTGAAGAAGCACGCCGGCGCCGTTACACGTGTATTTCTCGGGAGGCAGGTCCACGTGGACGGCCTGGGGCGCCGACCAGGTGCGCCCCGCGTCATCCGACCGGAACAGCAGCATCTCCGGTCGCTGCAGCACCTCCGAGTTCGGATCGAACAGCTTGCCGGACCGCATTTCGAAACGCGTCGCGGTCATCACCAGCCGGTTGCCGGGCGCCTCGCTGACGTGGGGACTCCTGTAGGTCCATCCATCTTCCGGGGGTCCGCCGCCGTGGATGCTGCCCTCGTTCACCCATGTCGCGGCCCCATCGGTGGAGCGAAGGACTTCGATATGGTTGTCAGGGGAACCCAGACTCTCGCCCACGTGCTGGCAGGCGATCATGCTCCCGTCAGACAACGGGGTGATGGCCGGCATGTACGCCCCCATCCCGCGCCGCCATGAAAGGATGCCGCTGTCAACGACCTCGATCATTAAACCGCGACTCCGTTAAAAAATACGCTGCAAATTACCTCGTGGCGCCGCGGGCAATCCTCGCTGCGCTTCGCGGACCAGGGAGGCTATCGCCACGTCATCTCTACCGCCAGGAACTCCGTTTCATTCGACATTCTGATTGGCAGCGTGACCTCCCGGCCGCGGACCAGAGAAGAGGGTAGCTCGTCGGTACCCGCGTAAACATCGACCAGGGACGCGACCTCCGCCCCCTCCGGCGCATGCATCACCAGATTCGTCCGGTACTCCAGGCCCACGTAGTTGAAGATCAGACAGACCAGGCAGCCGTCGCCGATCATCGGAAACAACTCCATGGTCGGCACGTCGCGGCGGTCCCACGGCCGCAGGTCCCGGTACGCGTTCTCCGGCGGATAGGGCCAGAGGCGGGCAACCGGCTCATCTTGCGCCAGCCATTTCAGGATATTCCGCAGCAGCGGTATACCGTCCGTAGGCGTCCGGACGCCGCCGTGGTCTCCGGGTGTCACGTAGCTGAACTCCGGGACCCCCGCCAGCCAGACCTGTCTGCCGCCGTTTTCCTCGTTCACGACCAGCGCCGGCTTCCCGTCGATTTCGCCGACCGTCTCCCCGTCGATGCCCGGCTCGGAAAACACCGATTGCAGCATTACAGGCAGTGAAATGTCCTCCAGAAAAGGGTGGTCCGTTCGCACGAGGCGCATCTCGGCGCTGTCGGTGGTTTCGCCTTCAGGCGGCAGACACGACCCCTCTCCCGGCCAATCCCGGCTCGGGGTCCGCCCCACCCAGAGCAGACCCTTGCCCGAATCGGCATGCGCCTGCAGTACGGCCCTCTGTTCGCCGGTCAGGCAGTGGGTATCCGGCAGGATCGCCGGCCCTTCCAGCGCCGCCCCGGCGTCAGCGAGTCGCCCGTCGAAGTGCCAGCGCCACGGCAGTCCGACGTGGTTCATGACGTCGGGCCAGATCGCCAGCGCTTTCCGGCCCCATCCGGTTTCCGGATTCCCGTATATTTCCGTCTGAGTGGGGTTGATTACGGTGGCGTACGCATAGGGTTTTGTCTTCTCGAGATAGGGAATGAGTTTCCCCGCCTCGTGGAATCCGTCCAGAAAACCGGGTATGATACGGGCCAGATCATTGGAATACGGCGTGATATTGTCCGCGCCGAGCGCGTAGGGAACGGCGCCGGCCATGAATCCGTCGCGGCGGGTCAGTTCCGGACCGCCCAGGGGCGGTCTGAATGCCTGCGGATAGATGTTCATCGAACGCCCGACCGTGGCGCCGGCGAGTGTCCGGGTCGCCTCGGTCAGGATCCGGCGCGCGGGCCGGTAGGTGAAATGCGAAGTATGGTTATGGTGATAGGGATCCGTACACAGCACGTCCTGAGCCAGGGCGTCCTGCGAGAGATCGATCCCCGCCCGCCAGATATTATCGTTAAAGGACACGACCACCGGCGAATATTGAATGCCGACCATGACGTCGGGGCGCTCGTTCTTGATTTGCGCGCGGAACCAGGCATGGACCTCGGTCCACCGCGCCATTCTGCGCTGTATCCAGGCCCACCACGCCTTCGATTCCCAGTCGAAGTCAGCAGGGGGCGGTGTCCCGTATTCCCGTACGTATTCGGAAACGCAATAGTCGCAGTAGCAACCGATGTCGCCGTTAGCGAATCCGATGGCGGCCTCGTCGTTCAGATGGATCTCCCGCAGTGCCGGCAGCCCGATTACTTTCCTCAAGAGATCGAGGTATTCCGCCTTGTTCTCCGGCTGAAACGGGCACAGCCACTTCGTTCGCACGAGGTTGTCGCTGTCCAGGGAGGTCCCCGAGCCGCCGACGCACACCATAGCCCGTTCCGGATGGTCCCGAAGAAAAGTCTCCCGGTACTTCATATATCCGGTGAATACGGTCATCCCCAGCCCGAATTCCTCGGCCCACGCGCCAAATTGACACACCTGTTCCGAGTCGAATCCCTGGCCGGTGAATTTCCTTTTCCCCGTTTTCAGGGAGACGCCGATATCCGTAAACCCCTCTCGGCTGACCCGCGCCACGTGATCGCGCGAATAACTCACTTTCTGAATGTTCAGAAGGGCCGTGCGGCGTATTTTCCGTTTCATTCGATTTCCTCGAAACCCCGGTCGATTACGATCATTTGGCACACCTCCGGCGACCGCGCCTGATCACGTTAATCTCGAGACGAATCCTACGACTCCGGATTCGGTCGCATCCGAAAATTTACAACGCCAATTAGGATAATCCCTTGTGGCGCCGCACGTTAAGAGCCTTCCATTCAAGAAGCGGCTGGGATTGGATGCGTTTCTGCAGGGATGTATCGTTGGTTAATATCGACGCATCGATCTCGCCATTTTCCAGCAGAAGGTCGAGGAATGCGCGTTCGGCGCAAGTAAAGGGCAGCACCGCTGAAATCCCTTGCCGGCATTCTTTGACCAGCATCTCTCCATAGGTTGTCGCCTCCCGGGCCCCTTGTATCGCACCTACGTGGAGCGACGGCACAAGCTGGCTGGCCAACTCTGCAACGTCCAGATCCACGTCCGTGACCGAAATTCTGCGCCAGTCTCTGCGATCCATGGCGCCATAGACGACGAAAGCGATTCTGAGTCTATCGCGGTCGAGATCCTCCATGGAGAAGATCAGACGGCTGTCGAAAAGATCCCTCGCCCTGCGGCGCGCCACCAGCGCAGAGAGCTTCCCTGCCGCAAGTTCATGAATGTCCATCACGGGGATATCCGTGGCCTGCCAGCTGCCAAGCAAGCCGGAGTCCAGGCTGGTGACTGGCCACAAGGGAACGCGGTACATGAAATTGATATCCACGTCGAGATTGCCGCTCGGCCCGGATGCGCTCTGATAGCGGAGCAACCATTTCCCGCCAGCGTGTTCTTCAGGCATCCGCCTGACTGCGAAATCCTCTCGACGGAATACGTCCTGTACCGCTTTTTCGATCCTGGGACGCTCTTCCAGCATGGCGTCCCGTTGCTGAGTCCCCATATAGTTCAAATCTATGTCGATTGATAGTCTGGGGACGTCGAAGACGAAGAGGTTCAAAGCCGTCCCGCCCTTAAGGACCAGCTTACCCTTGAGGAAGGGGTGACTGTGTAAGACCTCAAGCAGTTCGAGCAGTCGGACCGCCTTTTCCAGCATGTCGGCTCTGAATCCCGTCGCTTCGGCTTCGGCGGCCAGCTTCTCGGGGGAGATTCTCAAAGGACCTCCGTCCACGACCGTTCCAATACGTCATCCGGTACCACCAGGTTCCAGTTCGCCACGAGGCATCCGGGTTTACGTCTGGCGCGGTCCAGGTAATGGGGCTGAAGGGGGCGCCGGTCACGAAGTGGCCTTAGATGACGATCGTCGATCATTAAGGCGTCACGATGCTGTTCCAGGAAGAAGCCCACCTTCGCGATTGTCGTCGCATTCCCAATCAGGAGCGCATACTCCACGACCTGGTCGACGTCGAAGAATTCCACCGATTCCAACGACCGCCAGATTTCCTCCCAGCCCCCCGACAGGTCCGGACGATGCAGCACGTCCACGAGTGTCCGCTCCAGGCTCGTGGCACGCATCGGAACACCCGAACGTTCCGGGTTCAGCACGCCAAAGTGCTCCGCGCCAAGGCGGAGAAGCGCCCCTGGAAACTTGACGCCCCGGTAGACTTGAGACCGAAACACAAGCGTTTCCACCGGACGGGACGCGGAATAAATCATGTGGCGCCAAACCGAATACGCCCGCCCGTGAAACTCAAGCGCAGTGTGATGTGACAGGACCGCATCCCGCGTCAGTTTACCGGCAATCAGGTACGGATCGACCGGGTAGGAATCGGGGTTAGCGCCCGGCGGTATAACCGCATACAGACCGCGCCGCACTCGAACGACTCGACCGGTCTTCCGGTAATAGGCCAGAAACGCTTCCTTTCCTCTTGCCCCGCCCCCCCCTCGGCATGTGAGATGCCTGGCCAGCGTCTCTCCGGTGAAGACCGGATGCAGGCGAAGAAACACTTCGTGTTTTACGACGGCCATACTTGACTTTCTATCGAATTTCCCGGGGTTTTTTTGGACTTATCGATTGATCTCCCGAATCGCCTATCCGGACAAGTTGATAATATATTATAAATCCCATAAATATATTATGGTTTTTATGTATAAATGTCAACTTCAATTCCCAAGTCAGCTCGGATATCGTGATGCAGGTCTCTGCAGCAGGGACTATTTTTCTGACTCCTCCGGGAATCTGACCTGATCACGCCGTTTCGCCTCTCTCCCTATCGCCCGGCGGGTCTATACCTCGGCATGAAGGCGCGTCCGTAGAACATCGAGATGAGTTCCGGCGGCACGTGCTCAACGCCGCCGTGCCAGCCGAGATCGGGGTGGTCTGAACGCCTGTTGAAGCGCACCGAGAGCGAGTGGGCGCGGAACGTCCCTCCGAGCAACTCCGTAGCTATTCCAAGTAAGCGGGGCTTCGACAGGACGGTCAGAAAAACCGGGTCCAGTCCAAGCACGTTCTCGATGAGCAGGCGATGGAGATAAAGTTCGCCCGACTCCGATACCGTCCGATGCCCCCACCAGATTGCACCCTCTTTGAAGTCGTTGTATTTCTTCGGGGGAGGCGGGCGCTGGAAAGGGCGGTCGCCAAGGGACGCGAGGATTTCTTCTCTGGCTGTTTTCGCCACGGCCTCGATCGATCCAAGCTCACCTTCTGTAAACAGATCGTCCACGATCATATAGCCGAATAACTCGAACCGGAGTCTTTCCTCCAGCGTCAGGGCTGGAAATGGAAAGTCCTGGTCTCCTTTTTGGTATGGATGATCCGAGAAGACGATGGCGCCGAGCTTTCTACGGGCCTCTTCATGCGCGGGGTCCGACATTTGTAATTTCACCATTTCGCCATCTCCCGGTTTGAGACCGTCACATCAGGTCGCGGTCTCCATTCGAAGGGTACGCGGCGTTTCAGCGAACAGATCCAGGGACACGGCCCGCTGGCGCCGCCCCTCCAGTACAACCTCGCTGATGTCCATGGTCTCGCCCGTCCCGGCAACGCGGACCCCGGTAACGCGATCGGGCAGCAACAGCGTGAGTTCATGGAGGTCTCCAGGGGAGACCAACGTCAGAAAAACGGCCTGGCCATCTTCCCACAGTTCCGTGAGCCGCACGTCCGCCCGGGCCCTGGAGAACCGCGACCACCGCTCCTGGTTCTCGAACCGGCATCCCGCCGACCGGGCGCCCTCGAGACCTATTTCCAGCGCCAAGCGGGACGCCCGTGGATGGTCCTGGGGCATGGCGACGTAGCTCGGGTGGAAATTGGCGATCTGGCAGCCGTGCCAGCGCCGCGCCGCGTCTTCGGCGAACCGGGTGAGTTCCTCGCCGTACGCCTCCGCCGAGAGGCCCACCCTGCCCGTCGATTTGGGATCCGCGGGATCCCGTTCCCCAAGCGTCTGACTCTCGTCCCACTGCGCCGGCATATGCCACAGGTCGAGAACGCCCACGCCGTGCTGGAAGTAGCGGAGGGGCAGGGCGGTGGAGATCATATAAGGCCCGTAGCGCTCATCGTGGCGCATGCGTGGATCGTGCGAGATGAAATGGGTGGGTGTATACCAGCCCAGGTCGACCACCATCTCCGCCATCGGATGTCCTGACCACTGGCATCCGTGGATGCAAATCGTGTCCATATCCAGGCCGGTGTCGCGTACAAAGCTGTCACGATGCGCCTCGAGGTTGGCGCGAATATCGGGCAGTGCGTTTTCGTTCAGGTCCTCCGCGGTGCGTGACCGCCTGAGCATCTTGCCCGAGTGCTCGACGGTGGGCCGGGTGACGTCGTCCAGGCTCGCTTCTATGGTGATGCCGTGTCCGCGTTCGTGCCAATCTCTCATGAGGCCCCCGCTGTACTGGCTCACGGGCGGCCTGTTGAAGGTCAGATAGGCGCCGTATTCCTCCACGACTTCCACCTCAACGTCGGCACCGGACTCTCCGCATCCGTCCCCTTTCACGAACCAGAGCGCCGGGGCGCCGTCCGGAAAGTGCCACAGTCGTGGAAGAACGGTATCGGAGAGCGCGGACAGGACAAGCGTCCGGAGACTATCCTGGTGAAGGTCGCATACCGGCACGTCCCGGGGCAGCTTGTCGGAAAGGTCGAAGAAACCGTAAATATGCCGGGGCCCCGTGAGCGGGCCCATATCCTTCGCCGGCCTTTCGCGCACGTCTCCCGTGCCGTGACGCAGCGTGGCGACGGTTCGGCAGAGGTCATATCCGTAGATCCAGGCCGTACCTTCACCCAGACGGGTGGATACGATTCCCGATCCGCATCGCTCGCCGTCAACCGTCCGCAGCGCCGCCACTTCCTGTCCCCCATGAAGGGGACGCGCGGTATCGTCGGGACAAAGTAGCGGCACCTCCCCGTGCTCCCAGCCATAAAGGGATTCTACAGAAAGGTGAGCGTCGGGAACAGCGATGGAGACAGCGACGTCGAACGCGGCCGCGAGGGCCGGGTCAGGCGCCGTCGCGATCAGCGACACACCCTCGGAAACAGCCCCTGCCAGCCGCTCGGCGGTGTTTCGGCTGACGCCCGAGCCAGCCAGAATCACCACGCTCACGCCTGGCGATATACCGCTGAACGCGTTGGCCGGCCGCTCTTCAAGCCAGGGAAATCCCTCGCACCGGAGCACCTCGGCGCAGAGGCCTTCCGACGGATCGCCGCCCGTGCGCAGAATCAGTATCGGCTGTTCCATGCAGGTACCTTTTTTGCAGGAGGAAATGAACGCAGGCGACCTTTGCCCACTCGCAGCCCAATCACGTGATTGCGCGTGTCACTTTGTGCAGATCGGGAGTGGGTTGCGCATCGAACGTAATTCAAAGCACGAGAAACTTCCACTTGACGTATAGTATCATTATTGATATTATAATTCATGACAAGCACAGCGGAAATTCTTAAAGCGCTCCGCAACAACCCCGCGGGAGCCCGGTTCGCCGACCTCGTGAAAATCTGCGACGCCTATTTCGGGGAACCGCGCCAGAAGGGCACCAGTCATCGGGTTTACCGAACGCCGTGGCCAGGCGATCCACGCGTGAACATACAGAATGACAAGGGCATGGCGAAGCCATATCAGGTCCGCCAGGTGATCAAGGCAATCGAAAAATTGGAGGCGACAGAATGAATGACCATTACACCTACCGCATCACGTGGTCCGCCGAAGACAACGAACATGTGGGTCTTTGCGCAGAATTCCCATCGCTGAGCTGGCTGGCGCCGTCACCCGACGAGGCACTGTCCGGCATTCAGCGGCTGGTACGCGAGTGTGTATGGGACATGCGCGCCGCCGGCGAACCCGTACCTGCGCCATTGGCTGACCGTACGTATAGCGGGAAATTCTTAGTGCGTCTACCGCCTGAATCGCATCGTGCCCTGGTTATCGAAGCGGCGGAACAGGGCGTGAGCCTGAACCGGCTCGTAAGTGCGCGGCTATCAGTGCGCCTGCGACCTGAGCCGCTCCCTGAGCGCTCGCCCTGAGCCTGTCGAAGGGTGTCGAAGGGTCGGCGAAAGGCGTTTAAGCGCGCTAAACAGGACAATCCAGTCCCGTGCCTCAAATCCTGTCGATTCCCCAGAGGTGCCCCAGCAGGTAGTTATTGATATTCCCTCGTTGCCCTCCGATGCCGCCCAGGTGATAGGCGCCGTCCACGGGATTCGCTTCGATGTAGCTTGCAATCGCGTCCCGTTCCCGGACCAGCCGCTTCAAGTGGTCCTGATCCCGCGTCCGGTGGTACGATTCCGCGGTCCGTCTGGCGCCCATCAGCCGGCCCCCATATTCAACCTGGGCGGCCAGGACATTCAGTCGGCCCTGGACGTCATCGGACGTCTCCGCGTCGTATGCCTCACGGATCAGGTCTTTGCCTCTGGCGATCAACTCGGGCGAAAGGAATGCGCCCAGGCCCTTCGACATGGGTTCGTGTTCCACGACCGCCCGCTCGAACGCCTCGTGCAGCGTTTGTACGGGTTCGGCCGCGGGGCCGAACATTTTCCGGAAATAGTCCTTCTGAAGTCCGTCGAAATCCACGTCGACGTCCCACATCGTCCGGGCTTGCACGACGTGGTTCAGACCATAGAATCCCCACAGCGTCCCCTCGCCCTGGAATTCGGCGCCCACAAACCCGTGCCGGTGCAGCCACCTGATATCGCTGTGAAACCTCTGCCCCGCCGAAAAGGGGGCATGGGCAAACGAACTGTGGGGGTTATAACCGTAATAGGCCAGCGGCGTACCCGTGGCGGCCCATCCCTCCACGGCCCTCTGGAAGATAAAGTGGTTCCCCGCGGGATCTTCGAGGGGCCGGTTAAACGACACGAACCCGTGCGGCGAACAGGCCAGCTTGACCATCACGTTCGGATGCACGGCAATCGTCGGCGGCGGAATCGTCTGATGGTGTCCCAGGATCATCAAGTTCCGGTCCGGCCAGCGCTCGCAGAACCGTTCCGCCACCCGGTTGGCGAAGTCCACCATACAATCGGTCCGGATGATCTGATCCTCGCCAAGAAATACCAGAGATCCCTGGTTACACTTCGACAGGCAAGCCGGGCACCGGCAGTGGAACTGGCCATCCGCCTGGGAAATGCTCACGAAGCCCGCATCCGGGTTGCGTTCCATCGTCTCAAGGGCCTTCCGGACCACCAGGTCCAGGACATCGGGATTTGACCTGCAGATGTGTATCCCGTATTCGTTCGCCCTCCTCTCGAACAACTCGCCCTGTTCGTCGACGGCGAAGTATTCCGGGTGCGAATCCCAGTATTGGTCAGGCGGCACCATATAAGGCAGGGCGTGAGCGTGGTCCACGCACGCCACGCCGCCGCGCCTGCCGAAGAAGGACGTGACGTCCGGATCGTCGAAGGGCCAGAAGCCGGCGTTCAGCCGGTTCTTCACGCCCCAGTCCAGCAACTGTTCCTGCCGGGGCGACGAAAAGGGCTGCCACAGTCCGGACTCGCCCAGTCCGACCATCGCCGAGAAGAGGCACCGGAGGAACCGGAACCGGAACGACGGGTTGATCACCGCCGTCCCAACGGGAAGCGCCAGGTCCCCCGCGGCGGGCACGTGCTCATCCTCAGGGTTCGGGCCGTACCACCGGACACCCAACCGCTCGATCAGCTCATACGCCGCAAACAGCGTGCCCCGGTCGTTCGCGCCTGACAGCGCGACCCTTTCCGGCGATACGCACAGCACAAACCCGTCGTCCCGCACCTCATCCACCGGCAGGTCGCAAGCCTCCTCCCTGGCTTTGGCCCCCACCAGGATCCTTACGGGCGCGTGGCTTTTCTTCCCCTGAAGCAGCTCGATGGGCGACCCGGCCAGCTTGCCCAGGTAGCGCGCCAATTCTTCCCCGGCCATCAATTCGGCGGGTTCGGGTTGCGCCGGCACCTCCACCGCGCATCGCGCGCGGCGGTTCGCAGCCAGAATGACCGATTTATCCATCTTCTACCTCGACTTCCCACGTGTAAGCCGCGGCGCCGTTGTCGTTCTCCACGCGGCAGGTGACCGAATGTCTGCCCGCCCTGTCTGCCTCAAACCGCAGCGACCTGCCGTTTCCGGGCATCGTCCTGCCGTCCGATGTCCACGAAAACCGGAGTCCGGGATCTTCAGCTTCGTCGACAGGTAATTCGGCGCACCCGACGTGGCGATACACCCCGTCGCCGTCCCGCTGGCGCGAGCCGTCCGGGGCGATCCAACCGTCGTCCAGGTCCCGCGCGGAATAGTACATCAGGTATCTGCCCGGCAATTTCAATACGTGCGGGGTGGACGTGTACCTGCCGTCGAACGCATCCCTGCGCGAGTTCGGGGGAAACGTCGGCACGTCGTTCTGGTAGTACCAGGTGCTGCCGTCGCGGGTGCGCCCGAACGAAATGTCGAAGGCGCCGCCCGCCCGGTGACCGCCGAACCACATCGCCAGTTCGTCCCGATCGCGCACTACGAAAGGATACACGCACGAGCGATAGATCCCGCCGTACCGAACCGCGTCTCCCACCGTGTCCCAATGCAGACCGTCCTCGGACCGGGCCGAAATGATGTTTTCGGTCATCTTCAGATCCGGGGTGTCCACAGACGGGGCGTTGACCCACATTCTGTACGTCCCATCATCCTGTTTCATCACGCATGGACGCCGCCCAGTACGCAGCACCGGCTCCGGGTGGAACGTCCATGAAATCCCGTCGGGACTCTCGCCGTATCCCACCCGCTGGTTCAACCACGGACTGCCCTCCCGGTCGCTCTCATCCACCGCCGTAAACCACATCTTGTATATCTTATCCTGTAGATCGTAAAGCACACAGGGCGACTGGAAACGCCAGCCCCAGGGAATCGCATGGTCGGTCACGATCGGATTGTCGGGATATGCCTCCCAGTTCAATCCATCACTCGACACGGCGTACCCGAGGTGGATGTACGAAGGACCGCGAGCGTGGTCGGAACTGCCCACGTACCACATCTTGTAGATGCCGTCCAGTCTCAGCACGCAGGGCATGTAGAGGAGCACGCGGCACCAGTCCTGACGGGTCGTCGCTGCCGACAGGATGGGCTCGGACTGACGCCGCCACACCTGCCCTGTCGGGAGGCATTGACAGGGCTCGACATCGAGACGCAGGTCCACAGCGCCTCCGGCCTTGACTGAAATCCGCGGACCGGTCGGATTGATCCCACAGATTCGGGGCAAATACCACTTCGGCCCTTCGAGAACACTCGCTGCCACCCGTATTACCTCCGTGTGCTATTCCCCGCGGGGTCGATATCTGGGCGTGAACGCCCGTCCATAGAACAGCGGCATAAGCTCATACGGTACGTGGTCGGTCCGCCCGAGTGACTCCATGCCGCCGAACTCGTAGTCTGAATGGACCAGCCGCGAGAGCATGATGAGCCGTTCCTTGTCCGTTTCGATGTTGATGGTTCGGTGCATGAGGGGCCCGTCGGCGAACAGCAGCGCAGACCCCCGCTTTGCCGTGGTCTGATGGAAGAACTCGGAATCCGGATGGTCCGTGATGTACTGCTTCAAATCGTCGTATGAGAGGTCGAGTCTGTGGCTCCCCGCAAAGATCCCGGTACCGCCGTCACCGGGCCCCACGTCCGTAAGGTAGAGAATCATGCCGAGGATCTGCGTATGGAACCAGCCATTTTTTCGAACTGCCCGGTCCTTGTGCCGCGTCACCCCGCCGTGCCAGCCCAGAACGGGGGTTTCGGAACGCCGGTTGAAGCGGACGGCGACCTGGTGGAAGCGGAAGGTCCCGCCCAGCAGTTCGGTTGCGATCCCCAGGACGCGCGGCCTGGTCAGTACGGACAGGTAGATGGGGTCCAGCCCCAGCACGTTCTCGATCTCCAGACGTTCGACGTGAAGGCCGCCCGAAGCCGTCCTTCTCCGGTTCGCCCGCCAGATCGCCCCGTCCCTGAAGTCCTCGTATTTTTTGGGCGGCGGCGGCGGCGTGATCTCCTTGTCGCCTACTGCGTCCAGGATTTCCGCCTTCATCTTGTTGGCTGAAGCCTCTATGGACTGCAACTCCCGTTCGGTAAACAGATCCTCGACGATAGTGTACCCGAACAACTCGAACCGCATCCGCTGTTCCAGCGTCAGGGCCGGGTATGGATAGTCGGGTTCGGTCTGCGGGACGTCCGAGAACCCGAATCCGGGATTCGGCGCTGTATACTCGGTTTTTGTTGCTGTCTCCGCCATTTTTATGCACCTCCAGTGACATGACTCGTCAGGAAGTTAGGGGTATGAGCGTGCCCGTCCCTACGATCGGACCCAATGCCGGAACAGGGGTTTCACCTTTTCATGCATGGTATCATAGACTTCCAGCGGTACGGGCGGGACCTCGGGCGCATTCAACCCGGTTGCTTCCAACATCCGGGCCCGCTCTTCGGACCCGGGCATCAGGACATCGGTGGCGAGCCACCAGGGCGCGTACCGGATCACAACCGACACACGCGGCGTGTCGGAGCGGTTGGGCGCCGTGGCGTGCCAGAGCCGGCTGTCCAGCATCAGCACGCTTCCCGCGTCGCCTTGCGCGTTGCACTCCCCGGGAATCGTGCCGAGCGGGTCGAATCCGTTCTCCCCGCTTGGATTGTTGTTCGAACGGTGGCTGCCGGGGAGAATGAGCGTTCCGCCGTTTTCCGCACTGAAGGGGGAGAGCATCCATAGCGTGGTGAGGTGCATCACCACATCGGGATAAGGCGCGGGTAGGTGCCCGGCGTTGTTCTGGTTGAAGGGCCAGTCGGCGTGCCACACGCCGCGCGGATTTTCCGGGAAATTCACCGTTGCGGTCGTGAAAGAGATCCGGGCGTGGTCGCCTAACATGCCCTTGACGACACCCATGACCCGGGAATCCGCCACATAGGGCGCGAACGACTGCTCGCGGGCCACGAATCCGGAGACGTGCCCGATGCCTTTGTCATCGAGAGTTTCGGCATTCGCGTGCCGATGCACGGCATCCATAACGCGCGCGCTCACCGCCGCGACCCGGTCCTGGGGGACGACGTTCCTGACGACACACCAGCCGTTGACGCGCATCTGATTCAGTTCGCTCTTCATTTGATCGACCGCACATGCTCCTGAATCCATATAGGTACCCTCTTCGATAAGTGTGACGGCACTCAAGCCGCCGCGCACCCGCTCAGGGTTGCAGGATCCAGATCCCGCCCACTTTTCCGGTGATGCTGTCGATGACGATCCACATCCCCAGGCACACCGCCTCACCCAGGATAATTCCCATGAAAAACGGTCTGGTCATTCTGTAGAGATTGGCTCCTCCGAACCGCAGCACGAGCGCCTTGATTCCCCAGGCGAGAAACACGCTGAAAAAGTAATTATGCGTAAAGGCGATCGTACTCACCGGCAGCGCCACCGGGTGCAGCGGCCACCACGGGAGGCGCGACCGGAGCGACATCAGAACGACGACAACGGCGGCCCCCAGCGCCGTGTAAAGAAATCCGGGGTAGAAGATCGGAGTCGGTGAGAGCAACCGGCGCCCGATGTATTCGTCGAACGGCAGCGCGCAATCGTTTACGTCCCTGAACCAGTAATCCAGGTTGCGGCCGCCGTGCTCGTATCCCAATTGAAGCGTCGTATAGCTTGCGGTGGCGAGGCCCGCCGCAAGCGCGGCGCCCATCGCCAGGACCAGCCCCCGCTTGCGTCCGATCTCCCGTGCGAGTCTGAGTGCGCCCGAGGCCCGTGGCATCAGCGTATTCAGCCGGGTCATCGTCCAGGCGAAGCTGACGCCAAGAGATGTCAGCCCCGTTGGGCTGAACGCCGCGGAACCCACCGCGCACACCACGAACTCTGACGGGTTCAGCGGGGCGTAGGTCACCGAATAACCGGTCTCGCTCACGATTCGGGCGAGAACCAGAAAGACGACAAAACAGAAAAAGCCCAGCAGCAGGACGAGATGGGGAGAGATGCCCGCCTGGTAGAGCCAGCATCCGAGATACAGGGTCCCCGCAACGATCCCGGCCACCGCGGAGCGGTAGGGGATCACCTCGTCCGAATCGTCCAGGCGTGACGGGCGGCCCATCGCCCTGGCCCACACCTCGCGAAGGTGCGCCCTGGCGATCCACAGACTGTACCCCGCCAGGGCGAGCATATAGCCCATGCCCATCATCGCCAGGAATTCGGATCCCTGGGAACTGTGCCGGCCCACCACCCCGGAAACGCCGTATGTTTCCGCCCCCACTATGGCCAGAATTCCGCTGACGCACTTGGCGATCACGTTGAACAGCCAGATGCTCAGACTCACGTCCGTATTCACGAAATACGAGTACCCAAGGATCGCGAAATGAAGGCCGATATGCAAGGGAATCGCGCGGCGGAAGATCCAGATCACCGTTCTCAGCGGAATCCGGGGCAGGGAGTAGTAGTACCTCTGAAGCCCGTTCAACAATCCGATCAGAAACGGAACCGCGAATCCCCCCCACATCATCCTGTTGCGGAACAGGGGCCCCACCTTTCGCGGGCCCGCCTCGCTCATCTCCAGCGGCACCTGCATGATGGGAAACGCAAACCGTTCGTGCTCTTCCCACTGCTTCCTCATCAGGACCGCCAGGCAGACGAGCACGATGTAGAGTACGACCAGGAACGACCCCCAACTCCACAGGGGAACCACCCACGTCCACCAGGGCACCGGGTCGCCGGCGGGAAGACCGTCGTACAGCCCCGTTACCGCTTGCGTATCCAGGTTCGACAGCCAGGGAAGGGCATTGGGCAACACGGCTTCCAGGTGCCGCATTTCCGGCGAGGCATAGTAGGTGACGCCCGTCATAAAGCCCAGCAGGGCCTTGGTGATTTTCCACGACGGCATCAGAAACAGCAACATGACGTAGATGGCCAACAACTCGCCCCGCCCCAGCGCATATCGGCGCTTCAGGGCCGCCGCCAGTGGGTTTACGGCCAGAACAAGGACGAAGAAAACGAACAGCACGCCCCGGTCCATAAAGTAGCTGCCCATGAAGGGCCCCTGGACGACCATACGGTTGTGCGTCAGCGCGACACCAAGGAACACGCAGAGGAGGAGCCCGATCAGGAAAGCCCGCAACGTCAGACCGTCCCGTGAAGACGCGAGATGATTCTCCGAAGACGCGTGTTGTTGTGGGTCGGCCCGATTCCACAGGCTTCGGGCTTGAGAGCCTTCCACTCGTTCTCCCCTTTTTCAACGGACTGTTATGGACGACATATCAAGTCCTGGGGCACACGGCCACGCCGATGTGGCGGTAGATTCCAGCTTTATCGATGCCCAGCGTGTCCGCTCCGGTTCTATAGAGGGTACCCCAGTCCCTGGCGGAATAGTACATCAGGTAGCGGTCCCCGCCGTCGACGACACACGGCGTGGAGGTATACCGCCCGTCGTAGTCGACGGGATTACGCGTCGCCGGCAGGGCGGGCGTGTCCTGGTGGTGGGTCCAGTTCAGGCCATCGGCGGACGTCGAACAATATATCTCGAATACGGGGCGAACCAGGGGGGTGTCGGCACCCGCGTCAATCAGCACTTCGCCTTCGGCAGGCCAGGCCCCGTACCACATGATATATCCGTCACCGTCCCGCATAACGAAAGGATAGATTGTGCCCCTGAGCTTCTCGTTGAAGCTTACGGCGGGTTCGGGGTCCCGCGTCCACTCGATGCCGTCGGAGGACTCGAATCGATAGATGTGCCGGACCAGATCGTCGAAGCTTCCATCCGGCGTCGGCGATGAGTTCATCCACATCCGGTAGGCGCCGGGACCGTCCTTGATCACGCACGGACGTCGTCCGCTGTGATAGATCGGCTCGGGATGAACGTCCCATTTCAGCCCGTCGCGGCTGGTGGCATAACCCAGTTGCTGCTCGAAGCTCACGAGCCAGGTTGGACCGCCCCGGACAACGGTCGACATAATGAACCACATTTTGTACAGGCCCTCGTCCGCGTCGAAGATCACATGGGGCGTCTGCCAGGCGTCGCAGGCGGGCAGATCGTCGCGGGTGAGGATGGGGTTGTCCGGGTGCTCGTTCCAGTGGATTCCGTCGTCCGACTCGGCGAAGCCCACGACCGAATCGTCTGTACGGGTGGCGGTACTTTGAGCGATGTACCACATCATGTACCTGTCCGCCACGCGGACCACCGTCGGATTGTAGAGTTCAACCCGGCACCAGTCCTGCCGGGTGGTCAGGGCAGACAGAACCGGCTCTTCCCGTCGCTGCCATTTCGCAAGATGCATGGACATGTATTCAGTCCCTTCGCCAGCGTCGAGCCGCGCCACTTCCCGGCACGACGGATTTACTGCCTTATTCGCGAATCAATCATCTCAGCTCCGCACAATGGCTTGTGGAGCCGTTGAGGAAGCGTGTGTGAATGTGGGGCAGACACTTCTGTCTGCCCTTCTCATTGACTTGAGTAAGGAAACTACTTTTTTTGTGAATTGTCCAGATTAAACACGTTCGCCGCCGCTCATGCCTGTCCGGTGTTCCATTCTGGCGACTCGGTCAATTGATGATGGGAAGCCCGGGCCGTTCACCCGGGTCCGGCAAAGCCCGCAAGGGTGCCGGACAGTTCCTCGATCGATATTGCCTGCTTCTTCAGGGGGCGCGAGGCCATGGTGCAGGCAGTCTCGCGATACCCGGAACCGCTCACGACGGCAACCACGAGATCCCCCGGATCCACACGTCCCGAATCCAACAGCCGGGCTGTGCCGGCCAGGCAGGCACCCGTGGACGGCTCCACGAACAGCCCTTCCTGCCGCCCGCAAAATTCCTGGGCCGTCAGGGCCTCCTCGTCCGTGACGGAAATGAAATTTCCCCTCGACGCACGTAGGGTCCGGAGGGCTTCCATTCCGTCGGGGGGATAGCTGTGGGCAAGCTTCACAAGAATTGAGGGCGGCGGGTTGTCATAGGGCAGCGCCAGTACCTCTTTCCATTGTTCCAGCCCGCGTTCGAAGGCTAACTCGAGTGCGTTGTAGTCACGAGGAACCACGCCAATCATTCTGGGAAGGGAGTCAATAAGCCCGAGCGCGTGGCAATCCCGGAACCCCCGCCAGACACCCGAAACCGTACCGCCGCCACCCACGGGAACCACCACCCAGTCCGGCGCCCTGCCAAGTTCCTCCACGATCTCGTAGGCGATGGTCTTGTTCCCTTCGGACTGGTACGGATTGGAGTTCCGGCTGGTGGTGCTCAGATAGAGTCCCTGGCTGCGGCAGACGGCAATAACCCCTTCCACGATCGGGTCGATCTGTGCACTCACCTCGAGAAGCGTTGCGCCCAGGCCGAACATCGGGTAGAGCCGTTCGGGCGGCGTTCCCTCGGTCATGACGACCACGCTGCGCATTCCGGCGCGTGCTGCGAGGGCGGCGTTGGAGATGCCGGCGCTTCCCGTTGACACAATAACGGAAACATCCGCGCCAATGGACTTTCCGTGTGTGATCGCGACCGAGAGAGAACGGTCCTTATGGGACCCGGTGGGATTGCGGGTTTCGTCCTTCAGATAGACCTGGCGTCCGTTGAAGCTTTGTGCGGGCAGAAGGGGCGTGCCGCCTTCACCCAGGGTAACGGCCCCATCGGGAGCGTCGACCGGAAGCAGGGGCCAGTAACGCCACATGGTCCCCTCGAAGCGGTCGTCCCATGTAACCTCGTCATAGCTGTATCGGAACCCCAGCGGCCCGCCGCAGAGACCACAGTTCAAGGCCGCGGCGTCCTGTTGTTGTGCATCGCACTGAAGGCAAATCTTATGAAATCGACCCACGACAGCCCCCGATAGGCGCGTTGGTCACGAGATCCGGATAGTGGTAGAATATATGGAATCCACCACCTAATGTCCTGTCCCAAAAATATCTAACCATTCTCCCGCCGATTCATCCCGTCTCGCGGCGTTGGGCCGAACTTACGCAGGTCGGTGGCGCCTTGCGAGCCGGGCGACTCGACGGCCGAATTTAGGCAACCTATTTCTGGGAAAGAACGCTAAAAAGAAATGGCAATCCCTGAGGACCGCCATTTCCTTTAACCACGATTGTTCCGGAAAACTCAGAACGCCCCGCTCAGCGTGAACCTCAATGGGGCATTCAGGTACGCGCCGAAATCGCCATAGGCGATATCCGCCTGCACCACACGGCCGTCCGCCATCGTGAATTTCAAACCGGCCCCGAGCGTCCAGGACTCTTCGTCGAAGTTGATCTTATATCCTCCACGCAGCGCGACCGAGTTCTGGATCCAGAACTCCGTGCCCACCCGGTACTGAACCTCCGCGAAATCCGTCGCGTAGTAGTTCTCGCCCGTCAACGTCAGATACCCCGGGTCGCCTCTGGAACCGAAAATCTCCATTGCCGCCGCGGTGCTGAAGGACACCGGCATATGCGCGACCGACTCGAGCACCTTGACGTCTCTGCCCAGGTTCTCGAACGTCATCCCCAGGCGAAGGCTCTTGAAACCGGTGTAAAACAGCGTGGAAATCGACACGTCGAACGCAGTCAACCGGTCCGTGTCCAGCGTTTCCTGCGTCCAGCGGAACAAGGAGCCCACCGAAAGTTTGTCCGTCAGCTTTTTCGCGTAGGCCACGCCCAGGGACAGATCGCCCATATCCGGTTCCCGGCCCGTGCCCGTGGGCTGAAAAATGGTTGTCTCCTCGAACCCCTTGGGTCTGAATGTGACCACGCTCAAACCCACAACCCCGTACCCGGTCTTGAAGGCCAGGCCGCCGTTCAGAATGTGGTCGTTCATCAGCCATCGGGTGTATCCGAGCGTGAACGCGGACCCCTCGATATGCGTCAACCCGGCCACATTTGAAAAGATGGCATCGATATTGTCCGATACGGCCACAAACGAACCTCCCATACCGGCCATACGCGCTCCATGATCGATCTTCAGTACGGGAAGGACCATCCGCGAGAGCCGCCTCTGATCCTGGGCATCTGCTCCCCGTGGATAGAGCAGGGCGCAGATCACCACCGCTGTCAGTCCGATCCACAACGTCCGTTTCATCGTGTACTCTCCTTAAGTTTCAGTATGGACCTGAGCCGTGCAGAAATAGAGATCTGCCCCTATTTGATGATCATCAACGTGCCCGACTGTGTCTGGCCCTGGCTTCCCGACATCTGCGATTCCAGCACCCAGTAATAAACCCCCGCGGGCACACCCCCTCCGCGCGAGTCGGGGATCTGGTTCCAGGAGGCCTCGCCTCTGCTGGGATCGTTGTGTCTGATCACGGCGGCAAGCTCTCCGGCCACCGTATAGATCCGGATAATGCACTTTTGGGGGACGTTGGTAAACCGCATCAACCCCGCCGTGGGGTAGTTGTGAGCGCCGTCCGCCTTGTGCGGGTTGGGTACAACGATCACGTCCCGCTGCATCTGGTCCGCCGCCGCGTTGGCCGGCACAAACGGAATATTGGTCAGCACGCCGTTTGCCCACTGCTCGGGCGAGCTGTTCCCACCCTCTAAGGAGGGAATGGCCATCCCGGTCCCGTTCCAGTCGTCGTGGCCCGAGTCATAGGCCGCAACGCGGTAGTAATATTCGAATCCCGCCACCGACTTTCTGTCCTCATATTCATAGCCGCCCCCCTTATAGTATTGGGAATCCTTCAGGGGGACTTCGGCCACGAGTTTCCAGTCGTCAACCTTGAAGTCCGACCGGTAGACCCGGTAGCCCACGATGTCCTGGGCCTCGGCGCCCGAGTAGTCCGGATCGGTCGCATCGTCGCCCGCGTCGGTCCATTTCGCCAGGTTGAACCCGTCGACCGAGGCGGTCGCCTCCACCTTTACGTCCGGCGGAGGATCGGGCAGGTCATAGCCCCACCGGAAGGCGTCGCTGGCCGCGTTGTGGTGTTTGAGCAGGTTGTCCATCGCCTTATCCGTGTACATGTCCTCCTGTCTGCCCTGCTTGGCCCAACCCCACATGTTCTCCTCCACCGGGGCGGCCGCCACCAGGGCGTAGACGATTCTCACCTTGTCGCCGGGGGCCAGGTCGTACGGGCCATAGGCGAACGAAGCGGTGAGCCCGTCTATCGTGGTGGGATTGTCCTTTATGAATGGCGCAGGACTCGTCAGTTCGGTATAGATCTGCTCGGAACTCCTGCTCTCCGAACCGGGTTCAGAGAAATCGGTTCGGTCCCGATAGTCCCACCACTTTACGGTGTGGGGCTGGTCCGCGACCCGTGGCGCCACGAAGCTCGCCTCGCCTCCGGTGTCGTAGGTGAAGGTTGACGGATCGTTCACCGACCCGGGCGTGTACGCGAGCGGTGCAGCGCCCACGTACTGGTAGGACCCCATTTCCCCCTCCACCTTCGTGTGCCTGAGGCAGCAGCTGTGCCAGGACTCGTAGGCCCGGTTCGCGCTGTAGGGCTTGCCGATGTCCTCCCCGGGTAGATCCGGATTTTCCCCATCAAAGGAGTACCACATCTTCAACCCCATGGCCGCGCCCGGACCGTCGAAGTTGGCCGCCTCCGTGTACTTGTACCAGTCGTCCAGAGCTATCGGTTCCGTGGCCCTGAAGTAGGAGTTCCCCGTATAATTTCCCTGGCCGCACCCGGAGACGTAGAAGCGGGTCGAGAAGATGAAGAACGTGTCGTTGAGCTGCAGCCCTCCACCGCCCAGATCGGCCGCACCGTCCCCATCGGAGTCACCGGTATTTTCGAACGTGTATTCCAGGATCTCAAAATCGTCGTAGTCCGGATAGCTCCACACATACGCCTTCTTGGTAACGGTAATGCCGTTCCTGGTGGTCCATTTGCTGACGATGATGCTCTCCGGGAAATGGTCCTTGTCCGCTTCCATATACTCGCCGTACCGGTAGTTGTGGATCTCCACCGGCTCGTTGGGGCCCGGAGGGGCCTGCCCCGGCCACCAGTTGGCCATGACCGGACCCAGGGGCGATACCTTCCGGTAGCCGATATTCATCTCAGGCCCCTGGGAAGGATCGTAGCCCATTGCAACCACGTCCTCCGACTCCAGGGTCGCTTTCGACTCGGAGACGTGGAACTCGCCTCCCACCTGCGTGGCGATGAACTGGTTCCAACCCGGCATCGTGCCACACATTTCGCCGTTCCAGCGCCTCCACTGAGATCCCGGCCCCCAATTCCGTTGACTCCAGTAGTCGATAAACTCCTTCGGGTACTGCGTCCACAGATAGCCGGGATACTGCATGCCAACGGGACGGTACCAACTCATCGGTGTGGCCGCCCGCACCCCCTGGGTGCCCACGTTCCAGTAAATATCCCACACCTTCGCGCGGGACTGGATCCGGAGCTCCTGCGCCGGGACATCGCTCCAGAGCAGCAGGCCCAGAACCAGGAACACCATCCCGCATACCATAATCTTTTTCATCACCTAGACCTCCTCAAAGATGTCCAACAGGGTTGGGCCCTCCGTTACCGGAGGGGTTCAACCGCGTCAGAAATTCAACCTGATCCCCACGTGGGTAATCCGGGGATTGCCGATGTAGCGCGAGCGGTCAGATAAGTCCCCGTAATTCAGGTAGTTCGCATCGTCGGGCCTGGGCTGCTGCAGGCCCCACCACATGTAGTCCGTCCGGGTGACGCTACCCGCGTCCCTCTGGTTGAACACGTTGAACATTTCCACAAATACGTCGGTATTCACGCCCCCCAGGCGGAAATGCTTCTGCACGTTCAAATCGGCTTCCGTGTGCAGGGGCCCCCTCGCCGGTGTGTTCTTCCCTTCCAGGTTGAGGTAATTGAACTTGCCGCCCGTGTAGATCCGGTAGATCAGGTTGATGTTGATGCCGCCCAGGAGCGTGGCTCCGCCCATTTTTCTACCCGGCCCGAAGTCCAGCGGGGAGGAGAAGAACATCTGCAGGCTGCCCTGGCTCCGGCGCCCCCGCGTGAAGATGTTTCCACCACTGAACCAGAACTTCTGATACCAGATGCCCTGCAGGTAATCCTTCGCCTCGTCCGGCACCCCCGAAGCTTCCCACGCTGGCAGAATGTCGGGCACGGCACCCCTATTATTGAAGGCAAGCCGGTCGTTCCTGACCTTTCTCAGGTTCTCGTTGGCCTTATGGCCAAGCTCCCGGATCTCATCGGTCGTGAGCGGCACCGGCTCCCTCCGGCTGCCTGATACCCGCCATTCCTTATGGTACTTCCCGCTGGCGATGAAGCTGGAATCGGGATAGACCAGGATGCTCGCGACGGATTCGGGAGAGCCCAGCCAGTGGATGGCCTCCAGCCACTCCAGGTTCAATGCGGCCCGGAACGAGAAAAGGTTGCTGAATCCCTTCCTCATGCTGAACTCGAAGCCCTTGACGTCCTCCGTGCGCTCGGAGCCATACGTGCCGCCTATGGCGCCTGTCCTGCCGGTCACCGGGTCGACGGCGTCGTGCCAAATCCCCGTGCTCTGGGACTGGCCACTCTTGTAAAAGGCGGCCAGCGAGAGCACGTAGTCGCTCACGAAGTTCCAGTCGGTGCCCACCTCAAAGCTGTTGGTCGGATGCCCCCGGTCCCAGACCGGGCTGACAGCGTTCGCGCCGTAGCTTTCGTCCTTGGCATTGAACTGACTGTATGGTACACCCGGAATCCCCACGGGACCCGAGGCCGTCTCCCAGTGGCTGCCGAACTGGTGCCGGAAGGAGGGGAGCATCATATACCGGCCGTAGAAGAAGTGCATACTGGACCTGGCCGTGATGGGGTGCGAGATTCCCAGCCTGGGGCTCCATCCGGATATGGGCCGCATGGGACCCGTGGGCGCCTGGATGAAGGTATCCAACGCGTTGTACCATCCCGACGTGAACGTCGGCAGCAACTGAACGTCCTGACCCCACATGCGGTCGTAGCGCAGTCCGACGTTGACGATCAACCCCTCAAACTCCATCTTGTCCTGGACGTAGACACTGAACTGCCTGGGCGTCACGGCCTCGCCGGGTTCGGGCTGTCCGATGTAACGGATATCCCGCTTCGCATCGCCGGGCGTCATGCCGGTCCACGTCCACCAGTTCTCGAACGTCATGAACTCAAAGCCGGTCTTGGCAAAGTGTCCGCGAGTCGCCTGGCTGGACAGATCGGCCTTCACGCTGTATCGGTTCTGTTCACCGACCTTGAAGGCCCAAACGTCGTCTCGGCCGATGTAGAAAAACCCGTCGCTGTCCGTCCTGACGGCCGTAGTTGCATTCCCCACGCCGCTCGTGTCGGTCCTGCTGCGGTAGCGCGACACACTCACCTCGTAGAACGTCCTGGGGTTGACGGTATGGGTGAGAACGCCGTAGACCATGTTGTCCAACTGGGATTCCGTCCCGGCGACCGACCCCTCGGGAATGAAGAGATCCCGCCCGGTTCCTCGGAGGATGTTCGGGAAGCTGTACCTGGACAGCCGTCCGTTGTTGATTCCCTCCGACCAGTCGTACATCCATCCGATCCGCAGTTTCATGTTCAGCCCGGCGGGGACCGTCAGCTTCGCCGTGGTCCGGATGTTCGGCGGGCGGGTGCGCCACGGACCGGGGAGAACGGCGGCGTCGCGAAGGTGACGGGCGCTGGCGAAGAACGAAGCCTGCCCGAATAGCGGGCCGCTCAGAAACCCGTCGAGGTAGTGGCCTCTCCAGTCTGTATAATTGGTTCGCTGGTGCACCAGATTTCCGGTCTCGGGGTCCACCTCGGAAGTCCAAGCTGGATCGTTCCACTTCGCGTTCCCCCGCAACTCCGGCGCCTCGTAGACGTCCGCCCCCCAGTGCTTCTTGCCGCCAGGAGTGAGACGGTACTCCCCCTCGCCGTGGTAGTCGGCGCCGCCGTCGCGCGTTACAATCTGGATGACGCCCGCCTGCGCGTTGCCGTACTCGGCGTTCATTCCGCCGGTGATGACCGAGACCTCCTGCACCGCCTTGAGGTTGACGCCGTACCATTGCCTTTCGCCGCCGTCGCCCCATCCACCGCCGATGCCGCGTCCGTCTCTACCGGATACGGGGACGCCGTCGACGTAGACCACGTTGTGGCTGGCAACCCAACCCCGGATGGCGCCGCTGCCGTCAACGGCATAACCCGGCTCCAATTCCAGAACCTCGGTGACGTTCCTTAGAATGGGCGTTCGCTGGATCTCCTCGGCGGTTACGACGTAACGGCTGTCCGTCTTGTCGGGGTCGACCGCCGGCCTTTCCGCCACGACCACCATCTCCTCGAGTTCCAGTTCGGATTCACGAAGCTGGAAGTCTACGGTCGTGGTGAAGTCCACCCGGATAGCCACCTTTTCTTTGACCACGGAGTGATACCCCACCATTGAAGCCGTCAATTTGTACTGCCCCGGCGTTACGGAAACGATGACGTAGAATCCATCCACGTCGGTCGTTCCCCCCAGCCGGGTCTCTTCGATCGCCACGCTGGCCCCCGGCAGGGGCTCTCCTTGCTCGTCGGTCACCCGGCCCACAATTTTACCGGTTGTCGCGGCCGTTACCACGCTGGCGACAAAAAACACGGACCACAACACGGCCACAGCGCCCGTCATAAACCTTTGCCTTCTCATGGTTCCTCCTTTACACAGCACTCATTTCGCTTGCGAGATTCTCCAACTGAGATCCAACGGCCTGCCAATTACCGGTTACGCCTGCATTGCTATTTCCTGAAATAAAACCGGATGCCTCCGCGCGCATTCAGGAACTGCATGGGAAAGGTCTGGCCGTCGAGGTCCCACGCCTCCATAGGCCTTAACTCGCCCAGCAGGAGATTGTATCGGGCGCGTACATCCAGCGAAATGTTGTCGAACACAAACGCCTCGACACCCACGCCCACGTTCGCCCCCAGCGCCGTGCGCGAATCGCTGAAAGGGTCTATCACCAGCTCCTTGTTTATTGGCGCCTCGCGCTGGCCGGGAAAGATCAGGCCGCGCACATCCGTCTTGTAGTCGTAAAACCCGGCGCCGACGGTTACGTACGTGGAATAGTTCTCTTTGGCCAGGATTCCCTTGCCTCCCCGCCGGACCACGGCATTCACGAGGAAGCTGCTGATCCGCATCTCGCTCACCGCATTGGGGGACATATAGTCCTTCTGGTCCACGGGCCAGGTAAACGGGCGGTTCTCGAGTGCTCCATTGTCGAATTTGGACCGGTGAAACTCCATCTCCACGCTGGTCCTCTGGCTCATAACGTAGGTGAACACGACCCCGACCTCGCCACGGCCGGTTTCGTACCAGTCTTTCAGCTTGAAGATCGACCGGTTATAATCCAGGAACGTCCCGAGGCCCCAACTGCCGGCCACACCGCCGCCGTAGACCGTTCCCGCCGAGAGCAGCAGCAAAGCCGCTGCCATACATACCAGCACACCGTTACGCATATACAACCTCCTTATTATTCGGATGCCTCAAGTGACATCCGGCCCCGCGGTTCCTCCTCGTTAATCATTCGTCCAATCTCGTCGGACCATCACCTCCTCGCAGTGTCCCGCCCCAGAAATATGTTACCATTCATCCGCCTGTCTGCGCCAAACAACGCGCGGCAGGCAGGTCTCGATGCGTTGTTTACACTGAGCCTGTCGAAGTGCCCTCGTTCGCCGACCTTGCGCAGCTCGCCTCGCTCAGGCGCCTGGCTTTCATGGATGGCCTGCGTGACCGTTTTTTCCCTCCAGAGCGAGGATCAGCGCGCGGACGCTGGCCATCTGGCTGTACATGATTGCCGTTGCCTTCGCGCCGTCGCGGTCGGTAATCGCGTTGACAATGGCGCGATGTTCCGAGATGGCAATCCTTCCGGAATCTCGAGCAGACAGTCGCTCGCCGAATACCGGAATGTCTATGTCGTAGGCTTTCAGTCGCAACGCCTCCGTAATGAGGTCTGCACATCGTTGCAGCACCGGGTTGTGCGTTGCCCGCAACACGGCGCGATGAAAGCGAATTTCGTACGCCATCATACCCTGATCGAAGTCCAGCGCCTTGAAGTCGGCAATCTCACTCAGATCCGCCAGGTCTTCTTCCGTCGCATTTTCGGCCGCCATGCCGGCCGCCGCCATCTCGACGGAAATGCGCAGCGCATAAATGTCCGTGCGGTTGGAGATGGACGGGAAAACATCGAGATGGCCGTTTTCGAGAGGGCTGATGTCCACGGTTCTGACAAATGTGCCGCGCCCCTGCTGCCTTGTAACGACGCCTTCACCGACAAGAACCGCCAGAGCCTCGCGAACGACCCGATAGCTGACGCCCAGATTGGCTGCCAGGATCCGTTCGGGCGGCAGCCGATCGCCTTTTTCGAGCTTTTCAACAAAAATGAATCGTCTGAGAATTGTGACAACCTGATCTGCCAGGGTTTCCCTGGAGACCGGTTTCAATTCGTCCATATTGACAGACGGTTTCACTTCTGGCATAATGAGAGCAATTTATCAATGACATTGGCTTTGTCAAGTGATTTTCAGCCGGGCCATAAAGAAAAATTCCACGTTACGACCCCGGAACGATAACGAAAATGAGTCTGATGTCGCTAACCGTCGATATATCCCTTCAGCAAGCGCGCCGTTTCCGACGCCACGTGAGAGAGGTCATCGTCCCTGGAATACGGCTCGAGGACGTTGACGTAACCCATATATCCAATGATCTTCAGATCCGAAATGAATTGCGGGATGTCCAGATGATCCTCGTCGCACAGGTACACCCTGCGGAACGTCGGCGTGGACTTTCTGTAGTACCTGCGGATGGTCTGATCGCCCTGGTGCAGCACGCCGCCCTGTACGTTGACAATGCAAAGCAGGTCTTTTACCTGTTCAAGGGTGGCCAGGCCGTAGTCCTGTTCCGCCATATGGATATTCAGGGGATCGATATTCAGTCCGAGATTCGGGCGGTCAACCTTCCTTATGAAGTCGCGGGCGCGAAGAATATTCTCAAACTGGCTATTAACGTGGCACGCGATAACAAGCGTGATTTCCTGCCGCGCGGCCAGGTCGCACCATTCGCGGATCAGTTCGATATCCGTCGGATATCCGATCATCAGCTGGTCCAGTTCGACCCGCCGCAGGAATGCCAGTTTCTTTCCGGTCAGATCCGCGTCGAACGACGCGGAGTCCAGCCGTCCCCAGAGCATACTGCAGCCCAGCCCGTTTTCGACAAAGAGGGCTTCCAGTTCATCGAAGCGTTCCTCCCTGAAGAGGTGATCGATCTGCCCGTCCCGCAAATGCACCCCCTGATAGCCCGCTTCCACGGTAAGCTGCAGGAATTCGTCCACCGTCATCGCATAGGATTGTTTCGTCATTTCAATCAGTCGACCGGACAGCGAAAGCTTCATCGGATCCTCCTGAAATGAACGGAAATCAAAACGTGTTTCTCACGCGGACGGGTTTGCCGGTCTCGATGGATTCCCCTCCGGCGATGCACGTCGCCGCGGATTTCGCGCCGTCCCGCACGTCGATCATCGGCCTTTTGTCGTTCAGAATACAATCCACGAAATGCGCCATCTCTTCCCCGAACGTGGGGTGCTCGGCAAGAATCGTTATCGGCAACCGGATAAAATCCTCGAGTTCCTCGACTTTGCTGAGATACAACCTGTCGTTGATCGCGGTGCCTCTGGTTCCGTAAATCGCAAGATTCAACTCGTAGGGCCGCTGACATCCCAGAAACGCGGCCATCTTTCCCAGGCATCCGTTCTCAAACCTGAAATTCATCAGGAAAGCGTCGTCGTGGGGGAAGTCGGCGAGCACCTTATGGTTGGAAATCGCGAATACTTCATCGATATCTCCCACGATCCATCGAAGGAGATCGATGGGGTGCACGCCGCCGCCCATCAGTCCGAAGTGCGGATTCTTGTCGTCGGCCCACCAGTCCTTGATACGTTTCCCGACGTTGTGCAGGTAGTCCGCCTCGGCGTAGAAGGCCTCTCCCAGTTCTCCCTCGTCGTACAGGCGTTTAATGGTCTTGCAAATCGGATTGAACCGCGCGCTCTGACCCACCATGAATTTGAGCGAGGGTTTTGTATCGGCCGTCTGCACGATCCGCTCGCAGTCTTCCAGCGTGGTCGCCAGGGGTTTCTCGCAGATCACGTGTTTATCGGCTTCGAGCGCCGCCACCGCCTGTTCGGCGTGCGCGTCGTTGGGACTGCACAGGGAAACGATATCGATGTCGTCGCGTTCCAGCATCGATTCGTAGCTCGAGGCAAACAGAGCTTCCGGACCCGGAAAGAGGTCGAGTCTGCTTCGGCTGGGCGCCCAGACCGCCCGAACTGCAGCGTGGGGATTCTCCTCGAATGCCGTGAAATGTTCCCGTCCCGCGTGTCCGATGCCCACAATCCCTACGCCCAGTTTTTCCATTGCAAGCCCTCCTCGGCAGCTTACGTAATCCGATCGCGATTCTGCCGCGTCTGTTCCCCGCACCATTCGACACCCGGCTTACCCTTCGACTTCGCTCAGCAATGCCAGGAGATTGGCCCCTTCGATCCGCTCCCGATCCCCGTCCGTCAGGAAGGGCATCTTCGAAAACAGGTCGTACGTCTGTGGAAACGTCAGCGAATCCAGGCAAGGCGAATAATCCGACGCCCAGAGCAAGCGACCAACGCCGAAGGCGTCCAGCAGCGCCTCCACGTACGGCCAGGCCGCGCGGTGCGGGTAGTCGTGGCCCGGATCGGTCAACGCGTAAAATCCGCTCAGCTTCACCCGCGTCTGGGGAAACCCGGCAAGCGCCAGCACGCTGGCCATCGCGGATTGCGCCTCCTCGGGGTCGGGCGCGCGGGCCTGTTTTGGCGGCAGGCCCAGGTGGGACACGACGAGGCGCAACCCCGGATGCCGCCGGAGGACCTCCTGCCAGGCGTTCCAGTCGTCGCCCTTTGAATTCACACTCACGAGCCAACGCCTGGACGCCAGCCAGGCCCAGACGTCATCCGATATGCGCAGGAGCGCGTCCACTCGTTCCTGCCCGAAAATATAGAAACTCAACCCCACGAATCCGTGTGCCTGCAATCGCGTCAACTCGTCTGTTGTGGGCGGTTCGGCGGCATCGAAATAGGCCGCGGGATGCACCCAGTCGTACTCGGCCACCATTTCCGTAAGAAAACGCGTATTCTCCGCCGCCCACGGAACGTCCGCGTACCCTACAATCAGCGCGGCCTTCACCCCGTGGTCGTTCGCCAGCGATGCGTAAACAACGGCTTCATCGATGGGCCGGCCCAGCCGCTTCATAAAGGAATCCTGGAAGCCTCCCTCAAACAGATGAATATGCGCGTCGGCTCGTTCGGACATTGTTCGATCCCTCCGTTTTTGGAACACCTTAAGTCATAAGCCGAAACTGACATGGATGAACAGGATGGACTGGATAAATACAGCTATCAGCAATCAGTGGTCAGCCGTCAGCTTGAATCAAGATCCAAATCCGTTAACGTCAGCGCGGTGGAGCGGTAAGCCCGGAAACGGCTCTGACCTCTCCCCGCGGCAATCGAAAAGCAGCGATCAGCACACAGCCGTCAGTTAGAATCAAAACCAAGAATCAAACTCAACGTCCACATCTCCCCAAATTCCCTGCCTACGGCGTGTTCCTTTTGAAGCGACCAAAAGGAACCAAAAGTCGCCGCTGGGCGCGGGGCCTGCCATATGCATGGCGCGAATACCCTTGCGGGACTCACCTGATCCGCTGTCCTGCCAACCCCGGAGGATACCGTAAATTCGTGCGGGACGGAACAACGCGCCCTGCTCTGTCAGTGCTCTGGAATGGCATCTCGTTAGACAACTGAATGGCTATCTGAGAGCGAGCGATGTGGCCTGGCGAAGTTAATCCGCGATTCGCCCGCTACAACGTGGGCGCCCGACCGCGGCGTTTCTCGTACCATTACTCCCAGAGCAGTTCAACGGCCAGGAAGTCCCGGTCGCCGGGCATCGTGACCGGCAGCCTCACGATCTGCCCGTCGACTTCCGCGGAGGTCATCAGATCCGTTCCTGAATATATATCCACAAGTGTCGTGGCTGCCGCCCCTTCCGGAACCCGCATTACCAGGTTGGTCTCGTAAGCCAACCCCAGATAGTTGAATAGAAGACAGACGAGACAACCGTCTCCCACCATAGGGAACAGTTCCATCGTCGGCACGTCGCGGCGGTCCCAGGGGCGCAGGTCTCCATAATCGTTTTTTGGAGGATACGGCCACAGCCTGGCCGCGGGCGCTTCTTCGGACAACCAGGCCAGCGCGTTCCGCAGAAGCGTCATCCCACCGGTTGGGGTGCGGACCGCGCCGTGATCGCCGGGTTCCACGTAGTTGAATAGCGGCGTACCCGCCATCCAGATCTCGCGTCGACCGGCGGACTCGCTCGCTACAAGCGCCGGGCGTCCGTCCACTTGGGCGATTGTCTCTCCTTCGAGACCGGGTTCCATAAACGCCGAACCCAGCATGATGGGCGCGTCGATGCCCTCCAGAACCGGGTGACCGGAAACGACCGGCTTCAACTCTGAAAGCCCGGCCGCATCGCCGGGCGGGGGTGGATACGCGCCTTCGCCGGACCAGTCGCCGGCCGGCATACGTCCCACCCAGAGCAGCCCGTCGCCCCGCCTCGCGCGCACGTCCAGAACGGCGCGCTGTTCCCGCGTGAGACAGTGGGTCTCCGGCAGAATCACCGGGCCGCTCAACGCCCCGTCCGCATCCGGAAGCCGCCGGTCGAAAACCCATCGCCAGGGCAGCCCGACCTGGTTCATCACGTCCGGCCAAATCGCCAGGACCTCCCGCCCCCAGTGTTTTTCGGGATACCCGTAGATTTCCGTCTGGGAAGGCTTGATCAACGTGGCGGCGCTATAGGGGCGGGTCTTTTCAAAATACGGGATCAGCCGCGAGGCCTCCTTCAGCCCGTCGTAGTACCCCGGAATGATCTGGCAAAGATCGAACGTATAGGGCGAGATATTCTCCGCGCCCAGCGCGAATGGAACCGCCCCGGCCATGAACCCGTCCCGGCGCGTCAGCTCCAGGCTTCCGGACGGCGGCATGAAACCCTGGGGATAGATGAACAGGGAACGCCCGACGGTCGCTCCGGCCAGCGCGCGCGTCGCCTCCGCCTGAATGCGGCGCATGGGACGATAGGTAAAATGGGAATAGTGAATGTGGTGGTACGGGTCGGTGCACAGTACGTCCATGGCCTCCGCGTCGCGAGACAGGTCGATGCCGGACAGCCACGGGTTGTCGTTGAAGGTCACCACTTTCGGCGAATGCTGGATGCCCACGACCACGTCGGGGCGCACCTTCTTGATTTCCTCGCGAAAATAGGCGTGAACCGCGGTCCAGGCCTCCATCCGGTGCTGTGCCCACCGCCACCAGGACGGGGAGGCCCAGTCGACCTCCCTGGGCGGCGGCTCGCCGGAATCGCGTTCGTATTCGGCGACACAGTGGTCGCAATAGCAGCCCACGTCTCCGTTCGAGAACCCGATCTCGGCCTCGTCGTTGAGATGGATTTCCCGCAGCGCCGGCAGCCGGATCACTCTGTGAATCAGATCCACGTATTCGGCCTTGTTCTTGGGCTGGAACGGGCACAGCCATCTGGTCATCACGAGTTTGTCGCTGTCAAGGGCCGTACCGCTTCCGCCGATGCACACCAGGCTGCGTTCCGGGTGGGTCCGCAGGAACGTCTCCCGGTATTTCATGTATCCCGTAAACACGATGACACCCAGGCCGAATTCCTCGGCCCATTCTGCCAGCCGGCACACCTTCTCCCAGACGTACCCCTGTCCGGTGAATTTGTCGTCGTCGGGTTTCAGCCCCAATCCGATGTCCGTAAAACCCTCCTCGCTGACCCATTTAACGTAGTCGCGGGAATAGCTGGCCTCTTCAAAGTGCAGCATCGCGGTCCTTCGAATGGTCCTTTTCATCCTGCCCCTTTCCGTATTATTAAAGGGTTGTCTTTTCAACACGGACGGGAATGGCGCTGGTCCAGGCCCGGCGCCCGTATTCGTCCTCCACACAAGCGAATACCCAGTCCCGCATGCGGTAACCGTCCACGGTCAGGTCCACCTCGAACCGTTTCGAAGGCGCCGCAGCCTGGACGCTGCGGACGCCGAACCCCTTCGACCGGAAGTGACACGCCGTGCAGGGGCTGCATTCCACGACAATCGCGCCACGTGTCTCGATGCGGATATCGTGAATTTGAGGCCCCTCGCTGGCGTACGTACGGTGCGCGCGAATCCCGTCCAGAATACCCTCGACCCCCGGTCGGCGCACAAGCACACCGGTCCAGGTCCGTCCCGTCACGTCCGCGTCTTTCAGCACAATCGCATCGTCCACGCCGATTGCGGCCAGGCGGACGCCGGCGTTAATGAGCATCTGCCAGAGTTCCTCGGAACACTCCTTGCCGTTGATCTGCCAGGTCAGCCGGTTGCTCACCTCCAGCCCGACGACCCCGGACCGCGCCAGTGCATACGCTTTCTCCCAGGAATAGTCGCTCCAGGCGGGGTGCGCCAGCACGGCCAGACCGCCTTGCGCCTCGGTGTCCCGAACCAGGCGGGAGACATCCTCAACGGTGCCGTCCAGCGGCCGGGGCAGGTGCGTGAGGCCCAGACAGATAATGTGGGTCAGATCGTTCCCTTCGGGGCAGAAAACCTCTGCTCCAGGCACGGTCACGAAGGCTTCCGTTGCTTCCGGCATTGGCGTGATACTGAGATAGTCGGTTGTCGCAAGAAAATCGAACCCCAGGTTCCTGTAGTGCTCGCAAACTTCGCGGGACTCGCCCATCTGCGCCACGTGGGAATGCAGGCCGCCCCGAAGCCAGCGGCCGCCGCCTTCGAACGGGTTGTCGACCTCAATCCTCAGCCGGATCGGTCCCTTCTTGTCGCGTCCTTCGATCTCAAATTTCGTCATCCGTTGCTCCGCGCTTCGCCAACAACGCCTTGACCTGCCTGCTGTTGGATTGTGAAGCCATCGACGTTGACCGGTTGCCAGAGGACGTCTTCAGGCAGGTTATAGCGTCAGTCGTACATCAGAAAGCAAATGCCTTCCGTAGCGGCGCCGACCGCTCCGCCCTGTGGTACCAACCCTGTGGCGCGTAATCGCTCATATGGAGGTAGCATTTGATGTTGACGTCCGATGCCCCTTCCGAAAACGTCAGCAGCCTGCTCATGGAAATGTTCTTTTTTCCGTGATATCTCGAAATAGCCGCCACATTGAGGAAGGTCACGCCCCATTTCCGCTCCAGGTGCGACCGTCCGCCGTGGGTGTCGTCCGGATTCGTATGGGTATGGCCCCCGAGCCAGAGGTCGATTGCACCAGGATTCGTCTCCAGGTACGACTCGAATGCCCCTGCATCCGGTTTTCTCCCGACGAAATAGAGGTACGATGCGCCAACCGGGGCGCCTTCTTCAAACCGGCCGTGATATCCTCCGTCCACACCTTCCCAGGGTCCGGACGCCACCGTCGTGTCTTTCAACATATGGTGGTGCGCCGTCACGATGATCTTGTCCTGATTCGCCACTACGTTCTCTGTCCACCATTCGAACGTTTCCCGGGTCACCGCGCCGGCAGGGAACCCACCTCTATCGGCCCGCCCAACCGGCGGACCGCCGTCGTTGCGGTCTCCCATCGCGAGAAACAGGATATTCCCCACCTGAAACGAGTACCGCTCCCAGGTCCCCTCGATCGGGTACGGCCGCCTGCCGGCGTGAACGTTGGAATATCCGGTATTTTCACCCGTGGGGTCCACCCATTTCCGGAACCACCACTGGCACGGCTCGCCCGGGCCGCTCGCGTCGTGGTTGCCAACGATATTGTAGAAGTCTTCGCGGGCATGAAGGGTCGACACGCTGTACTGACTGACGACCTCTTTTCCTTCCTCGTCGTCCGGCGGCGTCTGTGATCCCGACAGGTCTCCAATATCCAGATTAATGTCCCACTCGAACGGCGGCCCGCCTTCCGCGCCGCCCTTTTCGGCCTGCAAGATCGCCTCGGCCAGGCTGCGGCGATTGCCCGCCGCCAGATCCGTGCCCACGTGCGCATCGCCGCCCGCCCAGAGCTTGAACGTCCTTTCACTCACTTTCCGCCTCACTTCGCGGTATAGTTCGTTGCCAGGGGACACGCATCCCCGTGCATGGCGAGCAATGCCAGCCTCGCAAGGCCGTGCAGCAGGTCCCCCGGAACCATCTGGGACTCGTACCATTCGATGCCCGCCGCACCCCTCAGAAGATCACCGTTCATATAAATGGAGATCATCGTCCGGGCCATTTCAAATCCCTGTTCCAGCCAGTCCGTGTCGCCGGTGAGATCGTAGAGGTCCGCCAGCAACTCGACTGCCAGCCCGGCATCCATCGCCGGGACCGGTTCGCCTTCGGGGAAGGGGGATTTCAAATACCAGCGCCCGGCATTGTCCGCCCAGTTCAGCAGCCGTTCATCCTCCGTCAGTCGATAGATGCACAGGGCGATCAGAGCCACGTAAGCAAGCGGCCAATTTCCGTATACGCTTCCCCAAACCGGGGTCGTGCTCAGGACCTCATTCGTCTGACGCCGGCATGCAGACACAAAAATACCCGCGTCCATATCGTGGGGGGCCGACAGAAAGCCTTCGATATACACACCGGCGCGCTTCCGCATCAGTTCGATCGGTCCTCGTCCACTTCCGTCCAGTAGTTCAGCGGCCTCCAGCAGGCTGGCCGCCAGCGAAACCGTCTGCGGCGGGGTGTTCGCGTTGTGCATTCGCGCCGACGCTTGAGGACACTTCGTCTTGGACAGCAACAGGCCGTTCGGATCCCGGTGGGGCCACCAGTAGTCCAGCATGACCCGGATCTGTCTCAGAAAATCCTCACGTTTCGTCTTCGCGTGGGCGAACGACCAGTCCAGAATGTAAAACCCCCCGTGACGCGGGAAATCCGTCGACTCCGGTCCGCGCTCGAGACGCTCTTTGCGTTCGACGTGGGCGTGACGAATATATTCCCGCGGTTCCCCGTCCTTGTAGTGGTAATCCAGCCCTTCGGCAAATCGCTCGACACACCGGGCGTTGAATCCATACAGCTTCTCCCACAGCCAGACGGGCGCCTGCCGCAGATGGTCGTGTAACGTGGTCCCGGGCTCCTTTTCGGGAACGGCCAGCCGGTGGCTGTCGCCCACCCGGTTCTCTTCCAGGTGCCAGTACGCGTGCTCGCCCCACGGGAACAGACCGGTAACCGTATCCGTGCAATGGCTCGCAAAACGGCGCAGATACCTGTCCGCCGCTTCCGGATACCCGTCGCGGTCCAGCGCGTACATGATCTTGAGCACTTGCTGGTCGTGCATCAGATTGCTTCCCAGAAAGGCGCGGTCACCCATCCGCTGCCCCGGAATCGGCGGGGGCAGTTCCGTCAACATCCGGTGAGTTTCCAGGTCCAGCAGGGAGGGAAACAAACCGCCATAGGCCTTCCCGGACTCAATCAGCACGTCGATCGAATCGCAGACCTTTTTCAGTATCGCATCAGGGGTCATGGCTTCTTGAAGATCCATACCTTCTCGCGATCCGAAACCAGCACCTCCTCACTGCCATCCCCGTCAAGATCTCCAATGGCCTCGGTATGGCTCGTGCCGAAATAACGGCCTCCGGCGGGAAAGGACTCGAGACCGAACTTCTGAAACCTGTCGTAGAAATTCTTCCGCACGTTCAGCCGCGCCAGTTCCCTGCCCGAGGGGTCCACCCAGAGTACGCGGTGGTCGGCGTTGGTCTCGGCCGGCCATTCCCGGCGGATCAGGCTGTTCTGGCCCAGGTCGGTGGGCCAGTCGACAACAGCGTAATAGCCCATTGTGCGGTGGCGAGACAACTCCCGGCCATGGGCGTTTACGACGGCGGCTTCCCGTTCTTCCGCACGCCCCATCGCCTTGTCGACAAAGGCCAACTGAAGCCCGGTTTCAGCGTCGAAGAATCTTCCGGGCAGGATGTTCTGGCAGTGATGCATCGGAACGGTGAACCGCTCCGTTCCATCGGTGTTGTGAACAACCGCGTCGTGCCCATCGTGGGCAAGGGCAAATTCGAACCGTCCGTCGCCGTCGATATCCGCTATCACCGAATCGTCCAGGTGGTCGTTTTCCGACATCGGCGGATGGGACCACAGGGGGCTGCCGTCGTGGTCGAACAGGCTGAAGCCGATCAGGAGTTCGTCCAGCCCGTCTCCATCCACGTCGGCGTAGTTGCCCCCATGCCCGGCGCCGTCCACCTCTTTTTCCCAGACCACATTGAAGTTGTGGTCCAGAAGCAGGCTGGGATTTCCGTAGCCATGCGTGGCGGAAGACGTTACGCTTTTTGTAAAGATGTGATACTTTCCGGAGTGATCGGTTCGAACCGCGCGGGAGAAATAAAACCCCGAATGGGGCAACTCATGCCGGCTGCACAGCGCACCCGTGGCCCCTTTGTACACCATCAACCCGGCTTTGTGGATGATCATAATCTCAATCTGTCCGTCTCCATCCAGGTCCACCACCTCGCAGAAATTGCTTCCGTTCCAGGAAAAGGGCCGCTCGAGCGCCCAGGGCTCGCCAACCTGCCAGAGAATCTGACCCGCCCCATCCGTAAGGGTCAGACAAAAGAGCTCCTGGTCTTCCACACCGGTCTTATACCCCTGTACGTCGGAAAATCGCGGATCGAACGCCTCGTTGGCATGCGCACCCGCGCTTTGTACGAACAGAACTTCGTTCTTCCCATCACCGTTAAAGTCCCGGATGGTGAAAGCCGGACACCCCCACGGGCGCACGTCCCAGACCGCAACGGGATCCACAATCTTCATTTAGCGTTCTCCTCAGGATAGTGGAAAGTCGACCCGGGCGTTTCCCGCGTGATGCGACTTCAGAATGCCCAGAATGACCTCCAGCGACTTCCTCGCCTCACGAGCGGGAGAAACCGGTTCTCCTCCGTGCTCAAGCAAGTGTACCAATTCCGCCACCATGGCGCCCTTGGAATGGAGCATGTAATGCTCCGGAACGATCTCGGAAGTCTCGAACGAGGCGCCGCGGATCAGCCTGGCGGACGTATCGGTCGCTTCCACCCGCCCGTCCTCGCACGTCAGAACGAACCGCCACCCGGAAAACCCCGTCTTGAAGGAGTTGAAAAAGGCCCTTACGCCATTCCCGAACCGGATGTAGGCCGAGGCATATGGATCGCTTGCGGAATCCTTTCCTCCCCCTCCCTGATACTCGGTGAAGTGTTCGAACCCGTCCTGCAGGTCCGCCACCAGCCACTGAGGGTCCCCGTCGGCAAAAAAGCAGACCGTATCCAGGGCATGGGTTCCATTGCGAAACAACATCGACCGCAGACCGAACATCTCGCACCCGATGGTGCGCAGCGGTCCGATCCGGCCGCTTCGGACAATCTCACGCGCCTTGAGGTACTGTGGGTACCACCTGCGGGAGTGATCCACTGAAAGAATGGTCCCGCTCGCTTCGGCCGCGGCAATCATCCGGTCGGCGTCTTCGAGCGTTGTCGCCAGGGGTTTCTCACAAAGTATCGCGGGCGTACCGCGTTCAGCAGCGGCCACAACGATATCGGCGTGGAAGTGGTCGGACGTCGCGACGCTCACCAGGTCGGGGCTCTCAGTCTCCAGCATCTCCCGATAATCGACGTAATAGCGCATATCGGGCCACACGTCGTTCCAGTTCGCCCTGAATCCGTCCAGCGCCTCCTCACGCAGGTCGCACACACCGGTCAGCCGTGTCTGAGGACACCGGTAATAGGCCGAGGCGTGCGACATCGGCATCGCGCCATATACCGGCAGATTTTCTTCTTCCACCGGCCGTTTGGCCCCGATTCCCGTCAGCCCTACGATAACCGCGCGGTATTCACCTCCGGACATTTGTCACCCCCATAAGAAAATCAAGACGGCCTGCAGCGAGAAGTCGGCGTGCGCTCACACCGTTACATAGTCCGACGGTGTGCTCGGGACGCCACCGGCATCCACCGCCACGACCCGATAGGACATCCCCTTCTCAACGTCGTTCAACGGCCAACTGTTTTGATCGACAGCGCCCAGCAAATTCCCATCCGTCGCGGAAAACCCGCCGGGCTCCCGGCAGCCGTGAACAAGATAGCGTTTCGCACGGTTCCCTTCGTCGTTCGCGGACCATACCAGCGTTCGTTTTCTGCCCCTGCCCTCCAATCTCAGGCCCACCGGAAGACGCGGGCCGTGGGGCACGAATGAACGCACTTCGCTCCAATCCCCCCACACCCCCTTTTCGTTCCGCGCCCGGACACGCCAGTAATACGTTTCGTCCGGATTCAGCAGATTGGGAAACTCCGCCTGCCACTTCGTCCCGCCCGCGTAGGCGGTTCTTCCAACGTACCGGTCGAACGCGGGGCATACGCACCACCTGAAGTCCGCATACCGGCTGACCTGTATGTGGTAATCTTCCACCTTTCCGCTGCCCCCCCGCGCGCGCTTCCAGCGGAATTCGAAATCCAGCCTGTTCGCGTCGGCGCCTTGTTCAGGGTACACCAGCCCGGGGGCTCCCGGTGGACGGATGGATCGTTCCTCCTGCCAGCCATACGTGACCTGCACCTTCCGGTTTCCGGGGCTGTCATCCCGGTAGGCAATCGTATTCTCGCCGCAGAATAGCGAAGGCAGAGACCGCGTGGCGCATTGGATATCCGTATCGAAACGGATCGCGTCCAGACCCACAGCGTCGGGCCGGGATCCCGCCCACATGGCCACTTTGACGTAGTATTCGTAACCTGGGCCCATCCGCCAACCCAGATCCGTCTCCCCGCGCCAATCGTTCAGCGCCGGGTTGAGGTACCAGTCCAGTTCCACACGGGCGTCCAGCCGCCGCCCGATGGCGACCCACAAAGACCGCCAGTCTTCGCCGTCTTTGGAAAACAGCACTTCCAGACCGTCTTCCTGCGTGTCACATCGACATCTGATACCCACTTGCGCCCCGGCAATCGCGTAGGGCGACGTCACACGCCACACCACCTCCGACACCTCCCCTTTCTTTTCAGGATGCAGCGCAACCCGCCTCCCTGAAGTCTCCTGTACGACGTTTTTCGCGTGTTCGGCCCCCCTCAAAGCAAGCGGGTTGCGCAGGTCGGGCCGGTAGGCCAGTTTGCCGTTGGAATACCGTACGGTCGGGTAAAGCCGCTTCCCCCGGATCACGTTCTTTCCCACGTTGTCCCAGTAGCGGACGAGTTTCTCGCCAGGGCGCAGCCGCAGCGCCATTGTCCGTGCGGGCGGGAATTCCCCCGGCGTCTGTTTGATCTTTCCCGCGGCGTCCATCCAGGCGCCGCCCTTGTTGGGAGGATATACGAACTGGCCTTCCCGGAAGGGCGTGTAGTAATAGTCCTTCTCGGGCAGGTCGCGCCCGCACAGGCCCAGGTTGCGGTGGGAGCGGCGCAGCAGGTCGATATCCCTGGCCAGGTCCTCGGAACCGGCAACGGTCCTGTTGTCCCGTTTAAGAAAAAACACCATGAGATCCGTATCCAGAAAATGCCATGCCCCGTCCGTATACGCCTCGAAGATATCGTGCCCGCAACTGCGCCCGCGGCCGTATCCGTCGATGGTGCCTCCAAGCCAGATTTCCCGGCCCTCCACGCCCATCGCCTCAGCGATGCGCCGGCTCGTGATGGCGTTGGCCACACAGCCCTCGAACCCGTACACGTTGAAGAGTCTGACGGGGTCGCTGGTCTGGTCGAACCAGGACATACCGATCCGGCTGTCGTAAAGCTCGTCGACCACGAATTTCCAGATCGCCATCATCTTGTCCCGGTCGCTCAGCCGTCCTCCGCCGGCGATGCCGGAGATCTCTTTCGCCATCGTCTCCGCCGACCACCAGTCCCGCTGCCCGTTTGCCACCACCCATGGGTTCTCCACGTCCGTCTCTCCAACGTTCTCGATGGCGACGTACCGGTTGGGCTCGAAGGCCTGGTCGTACGGCGGCATACTCGAATTGGGACCGGGACAGTAGACCTCCGGGCCCACAGTCACCGTATTGGATTCATCCAGGTACCCCCCCATGGAAATCGTGAATTCCTCGTGATTCCCCGTCAGCACGAAACGCCGCTCCTTCTGCGCCCGGGGCACGGCAACCCGAAGCGGACTTCCTTCCCCGAGGCTGCTCGTTTCCGGATACAGACTGGGCGCCCGCCATTCCACCGCAAGGTAGAAATAGGTCTTTCCCGGTTCCAGGTACACCGTATCGTCATACGTCTCATCAAACGCCAGCCCCACCTCTTCGTAGGGCCCGGTCGCCTTGCGAGACCTGTATATGCGGGCACCGGTGGCGCCTGCCAGTCCCACCCCCAACCGCACCTGGTTCACCGCAACCTGCAAAACCTGTAGTTTCAACATTGCTGCCCTCCGTGTCAGCCTTCACGCGCGCGTCAGGGGGACCCCTGGTCGTCGCTGGCTGTTTTCTCCCGCAGGGAAATCCGCTCGATCTGCGGTTGGATGTACGACATCACGGCGGCGAACACGACCAGGCCCCACCCGATCGAGAGGATCAGGTGCCCCCCGACCAATGCCCTGGCGGCCACCGATACGGGGATAATATCCATGTAGTCCCTGGCCAGCGCCGTAAAGAAGGAAAATGACATCCAGTCGACGATACCGGACGCATTCCCGTCGCCCGTGAACGCATCCTGGCTGAAACGTCCCAGCATGCCGTAGAAGCCGGCGAACAGGACAATTAGCGTCAGGTAGCCAATCGCAAAGCTTCCGATGGGGACCCACATCACCTTCAGGTATCCGGTGAGTTGCGCGTAAACGCGGAGCCGGGGCTGAATCCACACCGCGGCCGCCCGCCCTACCAGGAACGTGGCGATCGGTACGACAATCATACACACGATGATATATACAGTCGCGATCAGAACGGCGCTGATCGGAACGTCGTTTATGTGGACGGTCCGCCTCTCGAACTCCCCCGCTGCCAGTAATACGACAGAGGCCCACATCGCCAGGGACCCGAGTATCAGCAAAACGGGGGGACGAAAAGTGCGCCTGGCGGCGATCTGTCCGTACGAGCCGGCAATAAGGGCGGTCGGCGCTATCACCATTAGTGAAGATATCAGCCCGTGGACACCGAGTCCGGGCAGCAGACCCAATCCGAGCAGGACGGACATCGTAAGGGACTCGAGGACGGCGCGCCGATATCCGCGCTGAGCCCCCGGAGAGATCCCGTCGACCAGACCGACGGCGAGCGCAACGACCGGCGGAACGATGAACAGTGTGCCATCCTGGGGTATGATGCCGGCAAGAAGCGCCGTGATAAGCCCGGCCACCGAACCGATCAGGATGCCGGTAGACAGACCGGCACGCTGTCCCACGCGGAGGCCCAGGCCGACGCCGAACGCGAGCCCGGAACCCGCGCCCATAAGGACGTCCTTGTGTACGCCGGTGATCGCGTAGCCGAACGGCACGACAATGATCGAGACGCCTGCTGCTATCCGAATGCAGAGCCAGGCCAGGCGGCCAACGGTCCGAAGCGACAGCCGACTCTCGGGAAGTTCAAAAATTGGCAATGCCGATATCTCCTGAATTGCCGGCTTCTTATTTTCTACCCCGAAAATTTCTCACCATTCATCCCGTCTCGCTACGTCACATTCCTTGGCCGTGCTTCACCACCCCCAAACGTCCCCTATTCCCTTGCCCTTTTTCTTGCTTCGCCCAAGAAAAAGGGCGAAAAAGAAGGGCGCCGCTCGGCGCGGGGCCGGTTTTTCCGTGAATCACTTCAGAGGCACAAATGGGAATTCGGTGCCCTTCGAGCCCCTGAAGTGTACCAATACAACGGTGCTGGACGGATTGACACGGAAAAACCCCCCACACCACCAGTTCCACGTGAAGTAATCCGGCAAGGCCCGCCGCATGGTTTCGCGGTTTTGGCTAACACAGAACACTGATTGCTGTCTTTACCTTTGTGTCTTCGCGTCTCCGTGTGAGCCGTATCTCGTCGTTGCCGACGTCCGAATACGGGGTGTGATTTTATCTCGCTTTCTTCATGAACCGAATGCGCTGGCAAAAGCGATGAAGTCCGCGAAGTTGACGTGGCCGTTGCCGTCCAGATCGAATTTTTCGTCGAACGAATCGGACCCGGACGTCGAACCGAAATTGCGCGCAAATGCGATGAAATCCTGGAAATCCACCTGCCTGTCGCCGTTGAAGTCCGAGGACTTGAGCTCGGGGGGGCCGTCAAGGACTGCCCTGGTGTGGAGGATGTGCGGAATTTCCAGCCCGGGTCCGTCGAGGCGGTTGAACAGCGCCCAGTAAATATCCCAGATCCGTGGATCCCACCGGCACAGTTCGATCCAACCCCGGATTATCGTTGCGTCTCCGTCCCGCCCGTCCACGCGGGCGCCGATCTTCGGATTCGGGAGCGAACCGTTCCACATCTGATCCGTAAGCGTCCGCGCAAACCTGAGCATGTCCGCCCGCGTGAAGACCACGCCCCGCCGGTAGGCCTCGACGGCGAATTCCACGTCGATATGCCCGTGGCTCGTATCCTCCGTGCGGCTCTGGTCGGGCCTGCCCGCCTCGACCCAGTCCCAGTAGGCCCAGGTATACGCACCCCCGGTTTCCTTCAGCGAGTTCTTGAAAAACGAGGCCATCTGGTTGGCGCGCTCTTTGAACAAAGGATGGTCCGACACGTCTTTCAGTACCAGGAAGACCCGGCCGAGCGCGAGGTACTGGTTGTGCGGGAGGATCCGGTTGGGAAATCGTTCGGCCGATGATTCGGTGAACCGGTAGGCTCCCATACCAGGCGCCATCTGCACCCAGTAACGCTCCTGCTTTCTCAGAACGTGCTCCTCGATCAGACTGAGGTAGGACCGCGCTTTTTCCTCGTAGCGCCCCTTCAGGCTCTCGTTCCGCAGGGCCAGTTCGATAAACTGCGCGATGGGGTACAGGATCATCCCCTCGTGCACGGCGTATTCCAGGGGGCGCACCGCCCACGTCTCCACCCGGAACTTGTCTCCGATCTCCGGAACCCTGTCCAGGCGCAATTTGAACCCCGCGATGCCGGGGATATCCTGGCCCAGAGAATACGGTCCGTCGTAGACCACCTCCGGGCCGGTGAGGTTCCGCACCACGTACCGATCGGGTCCGATCCGTTCGAAGATGTACTCCGCGTCGATCGCTTCATGAGCCTGCTCTATATTCGTGACCGTGGCCTCTTCGGGTCTGATCGACGCCGTCCCCCGGTTGTGCAGCGCCCGGGCCCGCATCCGGGACACGGAATACCGGTCCGTGTGCCACCCGGGGATACCGTCGCCGTCGTGGTCGCTTATATTGGCGACCATCCGGTCGAAGTGGTCCACGACCTTGTCCAGCCACCGAGTATACCGGGTCACCCGGTACATCTTGACGTAGGCGTTCAGGTAGTAACTCTCGCCCCACGCCAGCGTGGCGGAACTCGCACTCTCGGAATATGCCTTTCCCGCGTTTCGAGAGACGTCGAAGCCCACGAATCGCTTTGCCAGGGTCTCCGGATCGAAGCCTGCGGTCTGTGCCCGCGTTTCCCGACCTGCGAATAGCGCCAGGAAGCCAATCGCTGCGAGAAAGGCGGATCCAACGCGACGATTCATCTCCATTCTCATCGGTTACCCGTAAGAAAACCTCCCGAGACGGCAACTTGCCGGGGAAGCGGGATCCGTCCCTAACAGTCCGTTGAAAAAGTCGCTCTGCAGGCGAGGCCGAGTCATTGTGGCCGAAGACAAGCTGCCTGCCTGTGCATACGCACAGGCAGGCAGCCCGGATGGACTTTTTCAACGGGCTGATAAGGGCCACAAAGGACAACAACGCCGATTTGTATCTCTGGCACACAGTCGTCACCCTCAGTGTTCTGACCCGGAAACAGGTGGTTTAAATTCGGCCGTCGAGTCGGGATGAATCGGTGGCCGAACGGTGAGATATTTTTGGGACAGGACAGCTCAAGCTGAACATGACAAGGCTCTCAACGATGCGCCGGCACTTCTTCAGCGGCCACACGCGGATGAACGTTGATCTGCACGTCTACCTGCTGGCCGAGCTTATTGAGCACGCTCATCAGACGGTCAATGGTGAAGCGGTCAAGCTGAACGTTGCGAATGCGAGTAAAGTCCGCATGGTTTACACCGGTGCGGCTCTCGGCCTTGCGCGTCGAAAGCCCTTCGTCGTCAAGAATGCCGATGATGCGGGCGGCCAGAAGTGCCCTGGTCTGCTGTACGTCGGCGTCAGCGCGGCCGAAGTCGCGGAAGACATTGCCGCTACCATGCACCAACTCAAAATCGTCTTCTGTTTTACTCATTGCTGTAACTCCTTCTTCAATCGCTTTAGCCGCTCGCGGATCAGATCGATATCCTTCTTTGGGGTCTTGATGCCCTGTCTCGCCTTTTTCTTGAAGGCGTGCAACCCATACCCGCTCCTCAAGTTGCAGAGCGTAGACTGCCCGATACGCATCGGTGCGGTGCTTGAGTGCCACCTCAAATATGCCGGAGCCGAAACCGAAACCCTTCATAGGCTTGGCGATGTCGGCCTTACGGCCTTCGTCCGCGACCGTCAGCGCCCGCATGATCGCGTTCTGCGGCCCTTGGGCAAAGCTGTCGAAAGCTTTGCGGGCCGCCCTGATCCAAGAGATCGGCCGGGTATCTCTGCTTCTCATGGGATATGATGGCAAATATAACACCAAGCGTCAAGGGGAACAAATCTTCCCGTTAACGTGCACTACGAATTCGGGGTGGGTCTTGGTCCGGATGGTGGTGGCGCCGCATTGGAACGTTTGCGACGTATTGAGTTAGCGACTTTATATTATTGACGCAACAGGATGATGCTGTCATGCTGTGCATTTGGGACATGTATAAAGTGTTGTACCGAATACACTTAAATCATACAATAGAATTAAACGCCGCATTTTGGTCCACGAAATATCGGTGATGCACACCGTGTGTTGGCCCAGAAACAGATTTACATAATCGTTCGATTTTGTGAAGGATGGCAGGACGGCCGTCAACCCGGGCGGGTGGTGTAGGGATGGCCGCCGAAGTGGGTCACGGCCAAGTCGAGAAACGAGACAGTGTGTTAAATTCCTACACGTCTTTCAGCACCAGGTAAACGCGGCCGAGCGCCTTGAACTTTTGAAACACGGGCAGGCGCTCCGTCAACCTCCGTACTGAAAACGAATTTCGCGGTCCTCGCTCTTGCCGCTGACAAGGTCCTCTATTTTTACCTCGAGGACATTCACCCCGTGTTTGACCTTTCCCAGATCGATCTCCAGGTAACCCTGTTCGTTCGGGTCGATCCCCTCGTGTTCGTACGAAATCGAGACCTGGGGTCTCTTGCTTCTGAAAAGCGAGCGGAGACCGGACGCGACCGATCCGAGCGCCCCATGGATGGGTTTCGAAACGTAACGCACAACGTACTTTACCTTGTAACGCGTCTGGCCGAATCGATCTTTCTTTAGATTGTAGATCTCGTAATAGGCGTATACCTGCTGGGCCCCCCGGTAGTTCCGGGTTGGCATGGGTACGACCCACACGTCTCCTTTCTTGAAACGATCTTGCACTTTCGTTTCGCCGATTGAGGCAGCAAGTTGAATATCGCTGATACGAAGCCGGTCTTCGGGATATTCCTCCACCTCCACCGACTGCCTGTATATACCGGTGTGCCCGGAAATCAGATCCTTGATCTGGACCTGAAGGTCGTATTTTCCGGGTGGAACCTGGAGTTTGAGCAACTCCGGCATGAATGCTTTCTGCGATCCTCTGTAATCGCTCGCGACGCGATAGGCGCGGCTTGATGCCGTACGATGGATAATGCTGTAATCCACGGGGGCCAGTGCCAGTGCGCACTTGACTTGAATATACGACACATTGCGTCTGTACCCGACTTTCACCTGTGCGGCCGGTATCCCATAGTAGACCTCCAGTGTGGTCTGGCCCTCCGTCGCCCGGAAACTGGCCAAGTCGAAGTAAAAGTCCAGCGGGGGATGGTGAAACCTGGGACGGTAGACATCGGGCATGCGGGCAACCGCGTTGCGAAAAACAACGCCCGGGGCGTACTCGGTGAATCGGGAGAGCCGGGAAAGGTCCGTATCCAGAGACGGAGGAGGGATGGGCGCGAAGTCGAACGCTCCGGTGCCCGTTTCGTCCGTAAACGTGATTTCCATGCCGTTTCCGATACGCGTGTACGTCCAGGTTTCCCAGGGCACGGTTCCGCCCTCGTTGTCCAGTGTGATCGGGGCGTACCCGCCGAAATTGAGCCGTGTATTCAGATTCCCGAACCCGTCGAAGCGGCTGCCTTCGCGAAGTGTCTCGAGTGGGTCCGTTTCGCCCTCCGCCAGCGCCGAAACCTGGGAGGCGTCGACTTCGAGTTCGTCGTCAGCCGTTGTCGAGCCGGATACATCCTGCGTCTCCTCCCTGTCGAAGAGCGTGGCCGCCAGGTGACTGCGATTCGCTCGTACCGGAAACACGGGGCCGGTAAAGGTCAGGAGGGCGGCCTCGTCGCCGTAGAGGGCGACTGCCATCCTGTCTCGTACGGCCTGAACCTTTGGATTCTGCACAAATTGCCTGTGCGTGGACCGGGATCGGTAATCGGGCTCCCCGTAACGTATATAAACCTCCCCTCGCCTGTCCCACGGGTGGGCGCCGATGGCGAAGAAAGTCCGGGCGTACCAGACGCGGCGGTAGTGCTCGATTATCCTCTCGTTAATCGCGGTCAGGATATCGGAATCTCTTTTCAACCAGAACCTCTTCAGGTAGGCCGCCTGTTCCTCGCCGGTGGCGGCCCGGTATTCCTGGAGTTCCTCTTGCGAGGCAATCAGGGAGATGTCGGAATATAGACCGCGCTCCGCGTGGTCCAGCGTCTGCAGGTATCGCTCGAAGCGTTCCATCGCCCGTCCGAAACGTTCCAGGAAGAAATGCGCCTGCGCGGCCAGTGGAAGCAGTTGGGTCTCAGACGGGTGCTTCTCGACAAAGGGGGTGATATAGGTGTCGATTTTCTCGTACTGCCCGAGTTGAATACACGAAAGCCCGAATTCGTAGCGTCCATCGGGGTTATCGGGTTCCAACTCGATGTACGTCATATAGTAGCCCATGGCCTTTTCGTGGTCTTCTTCAAATCGTCCGTAGGCCTCCCCCAGGAGCCGGTAGGCCGGCCCGTAAGCGGCGTTGATCTCGATGGCGGATCTGGCTTTGCCGACGGCCTGGCGAAAGTTGAAAAACGCTTCCATTCCCCTTCCCGAGTTCCTTAATCTGGCCAGCCCGAGCCCCACGTAGGTGTCCGGACGGTCGGGATCGAGTTTACTGGCCGATTCGAAAGAATTTATGGCGGATTCGAAATCTCCCGTTTTCAATAGGGCGTTCCCCTGCCGGGTCAGGAGGTCGGCGTCGTCCGGAAATGCTTCGACAAGCCGACCCAGAATTTCGGCCGCCTCTTGATAAGCACCGGAACGCAACTGTTGTTCGGCCGTTGAAACCAGGGAATCTCGATCGGCCGGGTTAACGGTGGGACCTGCCTGCTCCCTCGCGGGCGATTCCGACACCACCGATAGCGCCAGAAGCCACATCAGGAAACACAGGCGGACCGGACGGTATGGGCTGCGGCGATAGATGTCGTTTTTCATAGTTTTCCTCCGGGAACCGGTCATCCGTTCGTTTGCGCATCGCTTCAGCCGCACGGGAGATTTCATGGAAAACTAACCAACCCGCCACCTCCGGTCAAGAATCAGCGGCCGCCCGAAAGGGCGGCGGTCTTCTGGCGGGTCAGCATGCAGCCAGAGTGTTTTGAGCCAGTCGAAACACGCAACACCCGGTGACGCGCTCGCGATTTTGCCCAAGGGGTCGAGAACCATGGTCCATCGACCCTGTGTCTCGACGGCAATGGCTACGGTGCTTTCAGCGCGATCCACAACCCTGTAAGGATCATTTATAACACTAACTTTGGGCCGCAAACGCCGCATGTCAAGCAAAAAGCTATCCCACGGACTCCGGTTGCGAAATTCCTTGACCTTCGCCGCTGTCCAAGCTATTTAATGGCACTGCGGTCAACCCGACGACTCCCGGCGAAGGAGCCCTGCATGCGCATCGACGAATTGGACACGCCTGTCCTTGTCATCAATCTGGACGCCCTGGAAGAAAACCTGGATCGATACCACGGCTATTTCAGAGAACACGGCATCGGCTTCCGTCCTCATATCAAGACCCACAAGACCCTTGCCGTCGCCCAACTGCAGTTGAAATATGGCGCCATCGGCCTTACGTGTCAGAAGCTCGGCGAAGCCGAAGTCCTGGCAGCGGGTGGCATCCACACCGACCTGCTTGTTCCATACAATATTCTGGGCAGACAGAAGCTGGACCGGCTGACGGCCCTGGTGAAACGACTGCCGATTACCGTTGCACCGGACTCTGAATTCACCGTGCGGGGACTCTCCGGAGCGGCCGACCCTGAGGGCGTTTCCATCGGCATTCTGATCGAAGTCGAAATGGGATTTGAACGCACGGGCGTTCCCACTCCCCGTCAGGCCACGGAACTGGCGAAACTCGTCCACGACCTCCCCGGTCTGGAACTCCGGGGATTCATGGGTTTTCCCACGCCACCCGAATCAAGACCGCTCATTCAGGAGACCATAGACCTGTTCGACAGGGCCGGCCTGCCCCGCGCCGTCGTAAGCGGCGGTGGAACGCCCCACGCCATGGAGGCGCACAAAATCCCTGAACTCACGGAGTACCGCGCGGGCGAATACACCGTGGGCGGCGCCATGCACCTGGCCGACGGCCGCCACACCCTGGCGCAGTGCGCGCTCCGCGTGATCACGACCGTTGTGAGCAGGCCCACCGAAGACCGTATGTTCCTGGACGCCGGAAGCAAAGCGCTGAGCGCGTCTATCTACAAGACGGACCGGGGCGACTGCATGGGTCATATTGTCGAATACCCGGATGCCCTGATCGGAATCGCCTCCGAGGAGCACGGCCACGTGGACATATCCGGATGCGCGGTCAAACCGGAAATCGGCGAGCGCGTGCAGGTGCTTCCGGTTCACCCCTGTCCCTGCGTCAACGAACACGACGAAATGGTTGCCACGCGAAACGGAAAGGTCGAAGCGACCTGGCCGGTACATGCGCGCGGAAAAATCCGCTGATCAGGCTTTGCCTCTACGCCACTTTTTTGGAAGAGGCTAAAGATTGGAGCGGAACGAAATCGTCCGCCGAATCCCCTCGACGTCCGTTGCTTCAAAGGGGGCATACGGATGATGCTTGAACTGCGGAGAATGATCACGTATAATGAGATCATTTTGCCATCATATATTGATTGTATTTCAAGAAGGGAGTGCGCCTTGGCGGATGTTCTGAAGAGCATGACCCTGCGTGGGCTGGACCCCCAGCTTGCCGCCAAGTTGAGGGAGGTGGCCGAGCGGGAAGGCAAGAGCATGAACCAGACGGCACTGGATGCATTGCGAAAACAGTTCGGACTAAACAAATCACGTCGGTTCACCGCGATCCATAACGACCTGGATCACCTGTTCGGACGTTGGGACGAAAATGAGTTTGCTCGAATCCAACAGAAGATTGACTCCGAGCGACGCATTGATTCGGAACTTTGGCAGTGAACGAATTCTTGATCGATACCAATATCTACTCGCTCGCCATGCGCGCAGACAGGCGTCGGCCTTCTCGTGCGCCCCGAATGGCGTCTTACGCTGCGAATGCAACAAAACTAACACACCGAAAACAACTCCGGAATATCGGCGTCGTCCTGCGAAATGCCGCCTGATTTTTTCCAATGAGGGCTGATTGCTTTTCAATGTCGTCAATTTACCCAATGCCCGGGACCGGTTTCCCAGATGTCCGTTTCGCCCGCCTCAATGCCGACGTTATACGGATAAATCCGACCGAGGCAGCGCTCTACAGGCACTACGGTATCGCGCCCATACCGGTGGACGCCTATGAACCGGACGACATCGTCGCCCGCGTTGCGGATTGCGACGCGCTTGCCGTTGTCTCAGCGTCGCTTCCTGAGCCGGTTATCAAGAGCCTGTCCAAATGCCGGATCATCTCCCGGTTGGGCAACGGCACGGACAAGATCGACGTCAAAACCGCCACCGAAGAGGGCATTCTCGTCTCAAATGTCCCTTCCTTTTGCAACGAAGAAATGGCCGATCACGTAATGGCCTCCCTGCTCGGCCTCGCCCGGCAGATTCCAGGAATGTCGCGGCATTTCTACGCTGGCGCGTACCAGCAGGCTCGTGACGAGGGTCTCCGGCTCAGGCGCATATCGGGCCTCACGCTGGGACTGATCGGATTCGGCGCCTCCGCAAAGGCCGTTGTAAAACGCGCAAGACCCTTTGGCCTCAATATCCTGGCCACCCGGAAAAACCTGCGCGCGCCGCGGGACGAGGCCGACGCCCTGGGTGTCCGAATGGTGGACCTTGACACGCTATTGAGAACGTCGGACTTTGTCTCTCTGCACCTGCCGCTCACACCGGACACCTACCGCCTGTTGGATGAGTCCAACCTGAAAAAAATGAAACCCGGTTCCTATTTCATCAATACCTGCCGCGGCGCCATCACGGACGAAGGCGCGCTCGCCGGTCTGCTCGGAAGCGGGCACCTGGCCGGCGCCGCCCTGGACACCTTCGACGACATTGAAATCTTCGGAGAACAGGAATCTCCGCCGGACCATGCGCTGACGAGGCTTGATAACGTCATTCTCACCCCGCATATCTCCGGTCTGTCCGTCCAGGCCAGCCAGGAGGTGGCGACCACGGGTGTGGAGAACCTCGTCTCGGTACTCAGCGGGCGCCGGCCCCATCCCGACCACATTGTCAACACGGACGTTCGCCCGCGCCTGCCGCTGAAGGAACACGATCCCTCGCTGTTTGACCATAGAAGGAATGCGGCGCTTTTCACGCAGAATTGAAAGGGCGGATATTCAAACCCGAACACCCCGCGTGACCGAACATCCTTTACGCCTCAGTCCATTTCTTCGGCTTTGAATTCATAACTCCAGGAGATCATTTCCATGGCCGATAAGGAAAGTCCCGAACCCTTCTATTCCATGGCCCGCCGCGCCGGAGATATGCTATACCTCTCCGGCTTCGGCCCTGTCGAAGGCGGAGAGGTCGTCGTCGGAAATATCCAGGAACAGACCATCTTCACGATGGACAACATGAAGGATGTCCTGGAAAGGGAGGGCGCCTCCTTCGACGACGTCGTCCGCGTCAACGTCTTTCTCCTGGACATGGACGACCGTGACGGATTCAATCGCACCTATATGCGATATTTCAAAAACAGGAACATGATGCCCACACGGCGTCTGGTCGGAGCGGGCGACATGTATAAAGGCATCCTCGTCGAAATCGACGCAATCGCCTACCTGGGCAGATAGAGAGTCCCGTTCGGGGTTGGGGTGGCAGGCGCGTCTTACGGCATCTATCGGGAGAATGACCATGTCGCATCCAATCTTCGACCTGACCGACCGTGTCGCCCTCGTTTCGGGCGCGGCAAAGGGTATGGGCAAAGCCATGGCCATCGGCTTTGCGGAAGCCGGCGCGGACCTTATGCTGGCCGACATCAATGGCCCGGGGGCGCAGGAAACCGCCCACCAGATTGAATCACTGGGACGGCGCGCCATTCCCGTGCGGTGTGACGTTTCCGATACCGACCAGGTCCGCGCTATGTTCGAACGCCTTGACAAGGAATTCGGCCGCATTCACGTCCTGGGTAACGTCGCCGGTGGAACCATGGTGAAAAAACCGGAGGATCTCACCCTTGACGAGCTTCAACAGAGCCTGCAATCCCTGGTCATCGGCCGCTTCTGCTGTTGCCAGGAAGGGGGCAGGCGCATGCTCGCCGCCGGCAAGGGCAGCATCATCAATATCGGCTCCCTGGCCAGCGTCTCCGCTATGGGCCGCGGCCATATCGCGTATAGCGTTGGCATGGGCGCCGTGGCCCAGATGACGCGGGAACTCAGCACGGAATGGAGCGGCAGGGGCGTGCGTGTGAACGCCATCCTGCCCGCGCAGGTCATGAACGACTTCCTGGAAAAACGCCTGCGGGCCGAACCCAGAATGGCCGACACCTGGCTGGGCGGTATACCCGCCGGCCGGTTCGGGGAGCCGCAGGATATCGTGGGCGTCTCCATCTTCCTCGCCTCCGATGCGTCCGCGTGGATCACCGGCGTGTTGTTGCCAATGGACGGCGGCAACCTGGCGATGAACGCGGGCGGCACCTATCCCGGGGGCCCGATCGCCAGTGGATAGCCAGATTCCATCACTGTCACGCCCATAGAACAAGCAGGGGAACCCCATGTCAGGCGACCTCAGAACCGAACAACGCCTCACCCTTTACAGGCAGATGCTCACAATCCGTCGCACCGAGGAGCAGATTGCCAGGTCATATCAGGCCGGACTCATCCCCGGCGCCTGCCACACCTACGTCGGCGAGGAGGCCATCGCTGCGGGTGTCTGCGCCCATCTGCGCAGGGACGACACGATCTTCAGCACCCATCGGGGCCACGGCCACGCGCTCGCCAAGGGCGTGCCCATAGGGGAACTTATCGCCGAACTCTTCGGCAAATCCACGGGTTGCGCCCGGGGGCGGGGTGGCAGCATGCACCTTTTCTCGCCTGAAATCGGCCTGATGGGCACCAGCGGCATCGTGGGCCCCAGCATCCTGCAGGCAGCGGGGGCCGCGTACACGTTCAAGTTGCTCGAAACCGATCGGGTCAGCGTAGCCTTTTTCGGCGACGGGGGCGTAAGCAACGGCGCCTTTCATGAAGGCCTGAACATGGCCGCCATCTGGCAACTGCCCGTCATCTTCGTCCTGGAAGACAACCGGTACGCCACTGAAATCGCCTTTGAGTACGCCACCCGAAATACGAATATCGCCCAGCGCGCGGAGGGCTATGGCGTAACCGGCGTTGCAGTTGACGGCAATGACGTCATCGACGTCTACAAGAAAGCGGGCGAGGCCGTGGTTCGCGCGAGGGAGGGAGGCGGACCGACACTGCTGGACTGCAAAACCTACCGAACCCGTCCTCACGCCGAGGGGATGCGAGACACCGGTTACCGCACGCGGGAAGAACTCGACGCGTGGAGGGCCAGAGATCCCATCGAAATGCTGGCCGGGAGACTGATAGATGGCGCCTTCGCCGACCGGGAATCGCTCGACCGGATCGAACAGGAGATCCGGACCGCCGTTGAAGAGGGCGTTGAGTTCGCCAGAACGAGTCCGTGGCCGGATCCCTCCACGGTAACGGACCACGTCTTCAGTGGATAGGAAGCGAACCCATGCGTGAAATCACGTTTACGGAAGCCGCCCGCGAAGCCCTGTCCGAAGCCATGGCGGCCGACCCGACCATTTTCGTCGTCGGCGAAGGCGCGGGCGAACGCGGCGGCAACTTCAATACGACCACCGGACTCTACGACCTTTACGGTCCCATGCGCGTGCGTGATACCCCGATTTGCGAGCGGGGTTTTATCGGTCTTTGCACGGGCGCGGCCATGGCCGGCGCGCGGCCCGTGGTCGATTTCATGTTTATCGACTTCATCCTGGACGGTTTCGGCGAGATGGTCAACCAGGTCGCCAAAATGCAATACATGAGCAGCGGCCGCCTTTCCATGCCCGTTGTTCTGCGAGGCTGCGTCGGCATCGGAGGCGCCGCCGCCACCCACCATTCCGGAAACTACTATCCCGTTTTCGCTCATCTGCCCGGTTTTCGCGTGGCCCTGCCCGCCACGCCGTACGATGCCAAGGGCCTGTTCAAGACCGCCCTGGAAGGCCAGGACCCCGTCCTCTTCCTGGAACACAAGTCCATCCTCAACCACAGGGGTCCCGTACCTGAAACACCGTACGCCATTCCGTTCGGGAAGGCCGAGGTCCGTCGCGAGGGCAGGGACCTCACTGTTGTCGCGTTTGCCAACATGGTTCCCGTTACGTGGAAACTCTGCGACGCACTCGCCGCGGACGGCATCTCGGTTGAACTCATCGACCCGCGCACCGTGGCGCCGCTGGACATCGATACCATACTGGAATCGGTACACAAAACCGGTCGTCTGCTCATCGTGGACGAGGCCTTCGGTCCCTGCGGCATCGGCGCCGAAATCGCCGCTCAGATTCAGAGTCTTGCGTTCGACGATCTGGACGCGCCGGTGCGCCGGCTCAACGGCGCGCATGCCCCCACGCCGTACAGCGCCCCGCTGGAGGCGGCCTGCACACCTCAACCGGAAACCATTTCGCAGGCCATCCGCGACCTGATGGAGGAATAGTCGCGGCGGCGAGGAAGGCGACGAGGCGAGATTCAGCTTGTTGCCGCTCGTTTCCTTAACGTCTTCGGAAGGTCGATTCCCATGCCCATTGAAATCGTCATGCCCCGCCTGGGATGGACCATGGAGGAGGGCACCCTCGTCGAGTGGCTCAAGCGGAACGGGGAAACGATTGAATCGGGAGAAATCATCTTTACGGTTGAAAGCGACAAAGCGATAAATGAAATCGAGTCCTTCGACAGCGGTACCCTGTATATACCGCCCGACGCGCCCCAGCCGGGCGATACCGTACCCATAGGGACATTGCTGGCCTTCCTTCTGGGACCGGACGAGCAGCCTCCCGTGGTGACACCCGCCTCGCCGGCAGGCGAACAGGAAGCGGAATCCGGACCGCAACAATCCACCCCGTCCCGACCTCGCGCCGATCGAACCCAAGCCAGGAAAAATCGACCCCCGATCAGCCCGCGGGCGCTCCGCCTGGCAAAGGAACTGGGTGTCGACTGGAATACGCTTCAAGGCAGCGGTCGAAACGGCCGTATTGTCGAACGTGACGTCCGGGCCGCGACCTCGGCCCCGTCCCGGGACAGGGCCGAACGTACCATCCGCCGGACCATCGCGCGGCGTCTGACCGAAAGTCACAACGAGACCGCGCCCGTGACGCTTTCCACCGAAGCCGATGCAACGGACTTCGCTGCGTTGCGTGCGGAACTCGACATCCCCTTCCTCACGTTCAACGATCTTTTTCTGAAGCTGACGGCCCTGGCCCTGGCCGACCATCCGGACATGAACGCCTCATGGCAGGACGGAACCGTCCACAGGCACGAGGAGATCCACATCGGTATTGCCGTGGATACCCATGCCGGACTTCTCGTCCCCGTCATCTCCAACGCCGGCGCCAAAGACCTGCCTGATCTCGCCAGCGAAACCGCGGACCTCGTTCAGAAAGCCAGGCAGGGCAACCTCGAACCCGAGCATCTTCAAGGGGGTACGTTTACGATTACGAACCTGGGCGCGTACGGGATCGACGTCTTTACGCCCATCATCAACCTGCCGCAGTGCGCCATTCTGGGTGTGGGCCGGATTGCCTCCAAACCGGCAGTATACCAGGGCCGGGTCGTGCCCCGGGATATGGTCGCCCTGAGCCTTACCTTCGACCACCGCGTGGCAGACGGAGGACCGGCCGCCCGATTCCTGGACACGATCCGCCGCCACGTGGAACAACCCGCACTCTGGCACGCCCGCTAACGGAGCACAATGGCGCCCGCGGGTGAACCTGCCGGATTCGAGGCGAATCGATCGGAGGCTCGTTTTTCGGACTTTCACCGCCGTGGCTCCGTGCTTTGCATTCCATTCTTATGCAACTTCTGAATTTTCCCCGTCAGTACGACTTCGATATTCGCGCCAGCGGCGAAAGAAGGACCATTTTTGATCCGCTTCGCCGGAAACATGTGCGACTGACGCCCGAGGAATGGGTGCGTCAGAACCTGGTACAGCACCTCGTTCAGGATCTGGGTTTTCCGGCAGGCCGAACCGCGGTCGAATCGGGTTTTGCGTATGGGGGTATACAGCACCGCGCCGACGTTATCGCCTACAACAGAAGGGGAGAACCCGTTCTCATGGCCGAATGCAAGGCGCCCGACGTGAAAATCAAACAGGACGTGTTCGATCAGATCGCCCGCTACAACACGTCTGTCGGAACGAATTATCTGGTTGTGACCAATGGCATAACGCACTACTGCTACACCCTCGACCGAAAGGAACGCAGCTACCGATTCCTGCGCAGTCTACCACGATATGAAGATCTGTAACCATTCACGAATCTTTGCCGTAGGGGAGAATACCCGTGACACTCGATGAAAAGATCGACGCCTTTCTGCAGACCGGTCCCTATGCAGTCGTTGGCGCTTCAACCGACCGCTCAAAATACGGCAACAAGGTTCTGAGATGTTATCTGCAGCACGAACTCAAAGTCTTTCCGATCAATCCGGGTTCTGCGGAAATCGAAGGTCTTAAAGCTTATCCCAATCTCGCCGCGCTGCCCGAACCGGTGGCGCGTATTTCCGTTATCACACCGCCCGAAGTTACGGAAGAGATCGTCACGCAAGCAGCGGACGCAGGTATTGGGTACATCTGGATGCAGCCCGGCGCCGAGAGCCAAAAAGCCGTTGAAGATGCTCAAGACGCCGGCATCGCGGTCGTCTCCGGCGGTCCGTGCCTGCTCGTTGTCCTGGGTTACACCGAAAAGGACTAGTGTCCCGTCCCAGAAATATGTCACCATTCATCCGCCGGTTCATCACGTCTCGCTGCGTTGCCTTCACTCGCCGACCTTGCGCAGGTCGCCTCGCTCAGGCGCCTTGCGAGCCGGGCGCCTCGGCGGCCGAATTTAGGCAATCTATTTCAGGGACAGAACACTGGAAGCAAGATGGAAATGCACCGTATCCAGTTTGACGCGATGGTGGCGGAACTGAATCGCGTTCTGCTCAATATCGGCTTCACGACCGAACGTGCCGAACGCATGGCGAGAATTTTTACCGAAACCACCCGCGACGGCGTCTATTCCCACGGCGTCAACCGCTTCCCGCCGTTTGTCAGGCACGCCCGTTCCGGCGAGGGCATGGACGTCCGCGCCGAACCCGAAAAAGCCGGTACATTCGGTGTGCTTGAGCAGTGGGATGGAAAGCTCGGTCCCGGCATCCTCAACGCCTGTGTGAGCATGGACAGCGCCGTTGAAGTCGCGGAAGAACACGGAATGGGCTGCGTGGCCCTCAGAAACACCAACCACTGGATGCGGGCGGGAACTTACGGCCTGAGGGCCGCGGACGCGGGCTGTATCGGCATCTGCTGGACCAATACCACGCAGCTTATTCCCCCTTTCGGTTCCGCCGACCGCAAGGTGGGCAACAATCCCCTGGTCTTCTCCATACCCCGCCCGGAAGGGCGTCATTTTCTTCTGGATATGGCGATGAGCCAGTACTCCCACGGCAAGCTCGACGTATATCGCGAAGCGAACCGGCGACTTCCGGTCCCCGGGGGGTACGACAACAGCGGAAACCTCTCATGCGACGCCGGCGCCATCCAGGCCGCCCACCGTCCGCTGCCCATCGGTCACTGGAAAGGGATCGGCCTCGCGATGTCGCTGGATCTGGTTGCCTCGCTGCTGTCGGGCGGCCGTTCCACGTATCAGATCGCTCAGGAGGAGGCCGAATACGGCGTCTCCCAGGTCTTCATAGCCATCCACGCCGCCGCTGTCGCCGGAGACAGGATGCGCGAATTGGTGGATCAGACGCTCGCCGACTTTCACGCCGCCGAATCTCTCGAAGGCGGCGAGCCCGTGTCGTATCCCGGCGAGCGGATGTTCCGGACCCGAGAGGAGAATCTCGAGTTGGGCATCCCGGTCGAAGCGGACTGCTGGCGGGAAATCCTGGCATTGTAGGCGCATCGCGATATCCGGCGGTTGGCTGCGATCGCAATCCTCACGTCGCCGAATTGAGAGAAGATCGGGTTGACTGCCAGGATCACCGTATCGATCATTGTACACATCCACCTTCACGCAACGAGGACGCGTGCGCTGGCATGATGGATTGCCGGCGTCGCGGTATTAAGGAGAGGAGCGCAAAATGGACGAGTTCAAAATGAAGACCGCCGCCATGCCGGAAGATCTGCCCGCGATGCCCATCGATCCCGACTGGATCCGCGAAGGCGATCCCACGGCCCACGGCACAATCGTTTCCCAGAGCGAGGACAAGAAGGTGTCCTGCGGCTACTGGCAATGCAGCGAAGGCAAGTTCGAATGGACGTTCGGATGGGATGAATTCGCCCACGTCTTCGAGGGCAGCGTTACCATCGAAGAAGACGGAGGCGAACGTTACTCACTCGGGCCGGGCGATTCCGTCCACTTTCCGGCGGGACTCAAGACCCATTGGCACGTCATGCAGCCGGTAAGGAAATATTTCGTCATTCGCACGGCCGACGCGCTGGAACTATAGTCTGAAAAACTTATACAGGCGATACGTCGAACAAGAGCTTGACGTGGTGGTGCAGACGTTTCTTCCGGCAGTATTCCGACAAGAGAACAATGAGATGGGCAGACAGGAATGTCTGCCCCACCTTCACATAGGTTTTTCAACGGCTCGACAAGCCATTGTGCCAGTGTGGAGATGATTGATTCGCGAATAGAACACGCTGATTTGAGCTTTTTGAACGAAAGGCTTCCTTTCCGTGTCAGAAAAGATCCGCGCGGGGATTATTCGCTGCGATATGCATGGGATGTGGTTCGGCGCGCAGATGGACGAGCACGATCCATTGCGCCTCAGAGAACCCATGCCTGTCGAAGACGATATGTCCTATACCTGGCAGCGCGGCGGAAGGCAATTTAACATTCACACTTGACAAGATGCGAGAATTTTTGGAAATCTATCGTTGGAGGTTATATTATGAACAATAAACTGGAGATGGTCGAGCGCGCGAGGGCGGGTGAGGACGCCGAGGCGGTTATTGCGGGTCACACAGAACACGGGCGAGGGCATGAACGACGATTCTGGGGGCTTGGGTGAGGGAATAGAGCGGTTTCTGAGTAAGGATAACGAAAGGGGGTCGTAATGGGCGTTGCTGATGTCGTATTGGGGTGGATAGAACGCGTCAAGCGTGGAGAGCGTCCGAAGGACGTTATTGCGGAGCAAGAGGAAGACCCGTTTCTGGCCCGGTCTTTAGAGATTGACGAGGAGCTTCGGACGGGAAAGAGCAGGATGCTTTCGGCTGAGGAGACGCGGCGATATTTTGAAAAGGTGAAGAGGGAAAGTCGGTGAATGAAGCACGTGGAGGATCCAGGAAAGCGCAAAACCCGCCAGAAAATACAGGGCAACGTGAACCCGTAGAGCAAGAGATTGTAATCCGGGATGTTGTTCGGGAGTTCTTGGATACTTTGCAACCAAAGGTGAGACGTTCTGCTGTTGAAAAGATCGAATCGCTTAAAGATCCGCTTAACAGGAGGGGATCGAAAAAGATACAGGGGCGTCCTGCCAATGACCCCATGTTCAGAATCGAAAAAAGGCCGTATCGGATTTTCTACAAACGGTTTTCGGGACGGATATATGTGGTAGATATGGACCATCGGCAAGGTGCGTACGACAGGACATAGCGGGAAACGGCAAGACTTGGGGTGGATTTGATCCAGCGAGGGCCAGGCGTCACTGGGCAATTCCACGTTCCCGTCGTAAATTCCTACCGGAAAGCGGCGCGGGAATGTCAAGCGACAGTCTGACGTGTTTGGCACTTTTCGATATAGTCCCCCATAAAAGACCCCCCTCCGATGTCATTCGGAGGGGGGTTGTCATTTCAGCCGTCGGCTTAGCGGATCGAAAAACGTGGCGCAACGGGCAGCGGCTCATCCTTCCGTCCGCTGTCGCCGCTCACGCAGACAGGCAGCCAGCAGGAAGAGCAGCGGCGCCAGGCCGAGCGCGAGCATGGCAACGCCGTGCCACTGATAAACGGATTCCGTTGTCCGTTGAATCATTGCGATTCCAGGGCCCAGGATGAGCTTGCCGGACCATATCGCGACAAAATAGGCCATCAGGTTGAACCGGACCAGCCACGCGACCAGGAAAACCAGCACACCCAGATTCACGAGCGCCAGGCCGGCCAGAACGGCGAAGTGATAGAAACTCCTGGCCGGCGCGATCGCCTCCGAGGACAACATTACAACCGCGATTCCGGCCACAATCAGCCATGGTTGTTTCACTCCGGCTTTCCAAATCAGCAGAATCGCCAGCATGGCAAAGGGTTCGAATAACTCCAGGGCTGCGTCACCGGCGGCGTTGATGAAGGGAAGATAGGTGTTTATTCCCGGCAAGTTGAACCCATCCGCCTTTAGAAACTCCGTCAACCCGTGATATTTCACAAATATACCGACACTGCCCGTTCCTGTACGAAGCAGCAAAAATGCCGCCGCCAGAGCCAGCGTACCTGCCCAGAAGCGCGCGCCGCCTTCTCGCATCCGTAATAGCCCCAGCCACCTGCCCGCCCCCATCTCTTCGGGATAGAGAGATCCGCAAAGCGCAGCCATCAACGCTATCATGACCGCGATCGCCAGTCCCATCAGGGGTGTGCCGATCAGCAAACCGACCCCCTGAATACCCATATAGGTCGTCATCGCCTGGCTTGTATCGTATCCGTGGAAAAAGGTCGGTAACGAATTGATCCAATTCAGTGCCATCAGCGCCACAACCGCAATGCCTGTTTTGATTGGGAGTCCCCAGGAAATCTCCTTTGCCCGGTAAAGCCGGAAGAAATAGATCCCCGCCAGTATCAGGGTTGCCAGAGCCAATAGAACCGGCACGGTCGAGGCCAAGACCTGCCCGGCGCCCTGTTGTCGGAGCGCCCGCAGGAATGTCTCCGGCGCCTTATATTGGGTACCGAAGTATCCGACCTCGTCGCCCTGGACCCGTGCATTTAAACGGAACTCTCCATCCTCCACCTTCCGGTCAATCCGCTCCCACACAAAATGGTGGTCTTTCCTTTCCTTTTCTTTTTCCGAACGCGCTTCCAGAAGCTTGAATCGGGTTGTGTCCGTTACCGACCCGTGAAAGTGTTCCTCAATAAACGCTTCCGCCCGGCTCCTTGCCGGGTCCGTCTCCAATTCGGGTCCGGCGCGCGTCTCCGGAATGATGTGGTTAATACCCGCAACCCGCCCGGCCGCGTCCACGCGGACCTGGATCTCCTCCTTCTCCATCGGCTTGAACCAGCGCACGTGCCAATACCACGGTGTGGTGTTTTCCGCCATCAGGGTGTCCGCGCGTCCGACACCGGCGTTCCGGATCAGGTGTGTATAATGGGAGGAACCGACCCCACTGCGAAACTGCACCGACCTGCGGTAATCCGACACATTCAGTCCCAACTCCTTGCAGAAGGCCTCCGCGACACCCACCGCCTGGCTCCGGGTCACTTCGAGCTTCAACGTACGGGAGCCGAACCGCTCCACGCGGAATCCGATCATCAACGTGAGACCCGCCAGGGCGCAAAGGCCGCCGACAAGCCACCGCTTTCGATCCGGCAAATAGGCATCGGGGTCCTTTTCGATCGCGGCCGTACGGACGGGCCCGGTCGCCGGTTCCCCGGTTTCGACCCGTTCTTCAGGCGCCTCCTCATCGACTCCGTCGTCGACTTCCCTTGGCCGGGACCTCCCGGTCAGAATCGCGAGCGCCGAGGGGATCGCCGGCAGCAACAAAATACCGATGACGAGTACACCGGAAACCTGGAAGTAGAGACTGGAAGATTTCACCATCGGCAACGCGACTATAAATGCATTAATTGCATAATGGGCGATGATGGAAGCCCATATCCCGAAACGCAAAAACACAATGCCGAAGACGATTCCGATGACGGTTATTTCAATGCCGCGTATATATATGGGCTCATGGGGATAGTTGGAATGCAAAAACGCCCACACCACCGCCGGCAACAACACGGCCAGCCACCGCCGTTTCAACCATCGGATCAGCAGAGTAATCGCCAGCAGACGGAAGAAAAACTCCTCCAGCGCCGCGGCGGACAATCCCACCAGCAACGGGTAAATCCAGGGGATGGCCGTGCTGAAAGCATTGTCGTACTCGCTGACGTCCGCCGGCACCCAGACATCGAAATACCGCCCACCCAGTAGATAGAACAGAGCGACGTATCCCAGCACGGCCCCGGCGACGCCATAACCCACGACAGTGGACCGAAGGAATCCGGCTGAAAACAACCCTCTAAGCGACAGGCGTCCGAGCGGGCTCATGCGTCCCTCGAACAGCACGTCGCGTCCGAGAGCCCCGCCCGCCGTCCCGGCCAGGCAGACGATTCCGCCGTAGAGCGCCGCGACCAGAACAGCACTGAACAAAGCAGTCACCAGAAAGGCGCCGTAGGAGACCGTTGTATCGAAACTATACAGGGCAAGAGGCAGGGCGTTCACGTTCGCCGCAAGCCAGGCGATGGCTACGAGTGTTCCCACCACCAGGCCGGCCTGCCAGCGCAACGCCCTGCGGCGATAGGACTTGACCAGAATCACCAGCATGGCGACGCCCAACGCGAGCCAGAACGGCAAAAAAACCTGCGTCAGCAGATTCGCCCGCGAACGCACCTCCCGGTAGTTCCGGGAGAAGCTGTCCGGTACTTTCAGGTACTCGCTGAACCGCCCCACACGGTTCCCATGGACCACGACGTCCAGCCGGTAATGCCCGTCGTCGCCCACCGTGAAGTCCTTCTTTCGGTAGGCGAACCGGTGATCGACCCGGGCCTTGCGTTCCGTGCTGGACCGGTCGATCAACTCGTAGGCGTCCAGGTCGTACCCCTGGGTATCCCGCAGGAAATCAGATGCAATCGCCAGCGCCGCGTCCTGTGCAATGCTTGTGCCTTCGTCCGATTCCAGGATGCGGTGTGAATATCCGACAATTCGCCCTCCCGGATCCAGCCCCACCCGAAGTTCCTCCTTCTGCAGCGGCTTGAACCACCGCACGCTCCAGGACCAGATCGACAACCACTGCCTCGCAAGCCGGTTGGTCTCCTCCAGGCCCAGCGTCTGCTCCAGGAAAATCTGCTGCATCTGGCTGCTGGAGAAAATCTGGGCGCTCTCATAGTCCGCAAGATCGTATCCGAGGTCCTCCAGATAGGCCTGTGCCTTTCGGAGTACCTCCTCGCGGCTCAACTTGAAGTCCAGCGACGCGGACGGAATCGCCTGGGTGTAGAAATTCAGAAATACCGCCAGCCCGCCCACACCCAGTACCAGGAAAACCAACAGCCACATCGCATCACGACGGTCCATCATCCACTCCTCTCAATCAGGCCTGTCCAGGTCCGGGAATTATCACCCGTAATGTAAAGAGACGGGAACGGCGGGCACAAGAAAAAACCCGGGTGACCGGTGCTTCCGAATCGGTTGCCATCGACTTTCTTTCGTTCTATCTTGAGGTCGCGGGGAATCCCCGGATTGTAACGGAAGAACGGATCCGATTGATTCATGTTGTAGAGGAACCTGCGGACGTCTGTCTGCGGGGAATGTCGGACCCGCCGAACGTGGGCTTCAAAGGAGAGTGGCATTGACGACGCATACCGCACTTCCCGAAACCATGCCGGCTGTCGTCTGCCACGGACCCGAAGACTACCGCCTGGAAGAACGCCCCGTGCCGCGTCCGGGACCGGAGGAGGTCGTGGTCCGCGTCAAATCCGCGGGGATCTGCGCCAGCGATCTCAAATGTTATCTGGGCGCCCCGCTCTTCTGGGGAGATGAACACCGCGAGGGATACTGCCAGGCCCCCGTTATCCCCGGCCATGAATTCATTGGCGAAGTCGTTCTCCTCGGTTCCCGCGCCGGTGAGAAATACGGACTCGCTATCGGCGACATGGCGATCTCCGAACAGATCGTCCCGTGCCACGCATGCCGCTACTGCAGGCGCGGCCAGTACTGGATGTGCATGCGGCACGATATCTACGGCTTCCGGCAGAATACCTTCGGTGCGATGGCCCGATACATGCGTTTCCCAGCCGACGCTCTCAACTACAAGGTTCCCGCGTGCATTCCGCCCGAACACGCCGTGTACATCGAGCCGCTTGCGTGCGCCATTCACGCCGTGCAACGGGGCGGTATCGAACTGGACCACGCCGTGGTCATCGCCGGCGCGGGACCGCTGGGCCTGGGGATGGTTGCCGCCGCCCGGCTCAAAAACCCCCGCCTGCTTATTGCCCTGGACCTCAACGACCACCGCCTGGAGGTCGCCCGCGCCTGCGGCGCGGACCTGGTCTTCAACCCCCGAAAGACAGACGTCATCCGCGAAGTGCGCCATCTCACCGACGGGTATGGTTGTGACGTGTACATCGAAGCGACCGGGCATCCCGACGCCGTGGAACAGGGTCTGCACATGATCTGTAAACTCGGCACCTTTGTGGAATTCAGCGTGCTTCGAGATCCGGTGACGACGGACTGGACAATCATCGGCGATACCAAGGAACTCAACATCCACGGCGCCCACCTGGGACCCGGTTGTTACCCCATCGCTATCGACATGATCCAAAAGGGCCTATTGCCAATGGATCGTATCGTGACCCATCGCCTGCCTCTTGAGAGATTTCAGGACGGCATGGATCTCGTCGCCGCCGGCGACCGATCAATCAAAGTCATGCTCCAGCCGTGACCGGACGAAGCGCGAACGGTCCAGGAAACTTCTACCACCCGGACAGCCCGGCCACCGACAATTAACACTGTTCCTGAGGCTTTCTTTGGCAGATATTCTTTTCACCGGAAAAGCCTCCTTCGTACAGGAAAACATCCATCACCCAATTTCTCAACCATCTGTCGCGTGAGCGGCGATTGTCCGATGTGAGTGTTGAACGGTTGAAAAAGCCTATCGACCAGTGCATCCACGGGCGTAAAAAAATCAGGGAACGGTGTATAACTAGTCGCAGACCAGTTCATTGGGAATTAAGAATGAACGATTGACAGACCATTGATTGAGAAGGAGTGATCCCCATGCTCACATCGATTGAAGGAATGTATCGCGGCGGTAAAATTGAACTTCCGGAATTACCCTGCGATATTCATGAAGATACGCCCGTCATTGTCACATTTCTGCCAACACATTCTATCGATTTACAAAAACGCGGTATTGACAAAGCACAGGCAGCAGATTTGCGTGAACGCCTGACGACCTTTGCCGAAGACTGGGAAAGCCCGGAAATGAGTATTTATGACAACTATGACGCAGCCAAATCCAACCTGTAAACGCGGTGACGTCATTTTAGTGCTTTTTCCGGATTCTAACTTGCTTACAGCCAAGCCACGTCCGGGATTAATCGTTCAATCTGACAATCTTCAAACCGGTTTATCGCAAGTGGTCGTATGGTCGTAGCGATGATTACTAGCAAGATGTTTCGCGCCAATCATTCGAGCCGTGTTACTATTTTACTTTCTACTCTCGAAGGACAACAATCGGGGCTACTTACAGATTCTGTAGTAATGGCTGACAATCTTGCCACAATCGTGGAATCGGCAATTGACCGCGTCATTGGTTCGCTTCCAATGACCAAAGTTGATGGGGCTCTCCGGCACACGCTGAATCTATAAGTGCGAACTTTTATGCCTAATGTATTGCATATCTTTTTCGAGATATAAGTTCTCTATTGATGTAGGGGTTGTTTTTGTAACGAGGGGATTCGATTGCGCGAGCTTGCAGGTCCCAAAATTGAGGCTGTGGATCTGGCCGATAGACTGGGGACCGTAGTCTGATGAGCAAAACACAGATTCAGCGTTGACCAGGAGAGGATACAATGGAAGAAACCGGGAAACCCATCCGCCGAAGACTAAGCATCAACCCCGAGGGGGTCGTGCCGGACCTTCAGGACTTTCCTCTTCTCGTGGTCCTGCGGGACAACGACCTGAAACCTGTTGACAGGGGCGGTCATGTTCTCAGTGAAGACGGGAGCGACATTCACTTCGTTTCAAGCCAGGGCGATGCGCTGGCGTACCGTATCGAGTCCTACGATCCCGCAAACGGCGCCCTCAGGGCAAGAGTCAGAATCCCCTCACTCTCCGCGGCCACAAATCTATACCTGTGCTATGGCGCTGGACCGGTTTCGTGCCCGGACCCCGTTTGGGATACCCACTACAAACTGGTCAGCTGTCGAAGCGAATCGGTACGCTCCGAAGCATTCGAACACGCACAAACCCTGACTGTCGAAGCCTGGGTCCAAAGCGACCAGACCAATTCGGACGCCTTCCAGGCCCTCGTGTCCAAGTGGTCGCTGCGGCCGGTCATGGATACGTTCGAGTCCTATGATGCCGGGGACACCGACGGTCTGGACACCAGGGGCTATTTCGGCGCCGTCTCTGACGGACGATTCGTGTACTTTGCGCCGCAATGCAATGGTTCCCAGGAACGCCACGGCCAGGTTCTTCGATACGATTCCTGGGGTGGTTTCAACGATCCTGAAAGCTGGCAAGGATACGACGCCGGGTGTACGGACGGACTCAACACGAAAGGGTACTACGGCGTCGTGCACGCCGGGAACCATATCTATTTTGTCCCGCGTACCGACGGGCGTGCGCATCACAGCCGGATTCTGCGTTACGACCGGCGCGGGGAATTCCACGATCCCGGAAGTTGGCAGGCATACGATATCGGCAATAACATTTCCCACCAGAGCGCCGCCTATGACGGACGTTACATCTACCTCGTGCCCGGATACGAGGTAGACGGGTCCGAAACCGGCCGAGCCGTCCGGTACGATACGCGGGGTGATTTCAAGGATCCAGCCAGCTATGTCATCTACGATGCCGGTAATACCGGCGGACTGGAGTCGAGAAATTACGACGGCGCCACCTTCGATGGACGTTACGTCTATTTTGCGCCGCTCAACGACCGCGGCATCGTGCTAAGACACGATAGCAAGGGCGAGTTTGACGATCCGGCGGCCTGGCAGGCCCTGGATGCCAGTGGTCAGGGCATGGGGATGTGCGTGGGCGCCATTTTCGACGGACGCTACATATATTACGTACCGTACGCCCACAGTAACGCCGTACGGTACGACACGCGGTGCGACTTCATGGACCCTGAAAGCTGGGAAGCCTACGACGCCGACCGAACGTCCGGCCTGCACACCCGCGGTTACGACGGCGCGGCCTTCGACGGTCAGTACATTTATTACATTCCGTTCTACGAAGGCGACGAACCCCAGCGAGGCTTCCACTGTCGCGTCCTGCGTTACAACACCTGCATGAACTTCACCGACAGGGCCGCCTGGGATGCCGCAGACGGAGGCGTATTCACCCATCCGCCTAATCCCGGCGGGTTCAATGGGGGCGCGTTCGACGGACGCTACGTGTACTTCGCGCCATGGCGCGAAGATCCGGATGAAAACGACGCTCGGGAATACACGCCCCACGGAAAGGTGCTTCGCTACGACACCGCTGGCGACGCTTCCTTTATGCTCAAATACGTCGAATGCGGCCACAATGGCGGCCTCTGCGCCTCTCTGCCGGGTCCGACCTTCACCATTAACACACAAAGCGGCACCCGGAGCGTACGCGCCAACAGGACGCTCCCACCCGGCAGGCATCACCTGTCGGGCGTATACGACGGTGAACGGGCGACCCTGTTCATTGACGGTGCGCCAGTGGCTTCGACCGAAGCGTCGGGTCCCATCCGGTCCAGTCAGACACCAATCGAGATCGGCCGCCTCGCAGGCGGCGGGGCGCCGTTTCAAGGTGAAATCGAGGAAGTCCGTATCTCGAGTACCGCCCGATCCGATCAGTGGATCGACGTCACCTATCAGAACCTTGCGAATCCGACGGAATTCGTCCGCATGGGACCGGAAGAAAGATAGGGCGAAACGCTGAGGCGCGTCGCCCTGATTGGGTTTCCGGTACAGAACACTAGATCCGTCTGCCGATACCGCTGCCCGCCCGTACGTGCACTTCAATGCCGCGCCTGGAGTCTTCGACAAGGTCGTCGTCAAACGCGATCATACCCGGTTCGAACAGCAATACCAGCGTGGACCCTCCGAACTGAAAATACCCCTTCTCCTGTCCCCTGTCGACCGATCCGGGTCTGTAGGTCTGAACGATGCTTCCGACGGCAAACCCGCCAATCTCGAGGTACGCGATCCGTCCGAATTGCCGTGAAGTAAATTCGGTAATCGCGCGTTTGTTCCGCCAGAATACGCCGGGCACCCTGGCAAGGCCCAACGGATTGACAATAAAGTACCGCCCGGCGACGACGCGCGCCGGTCCGGTCTTTCCGGAATCCGGAAAGTGGAACCGGTGATAGTCGTAAGGCGCGAGCCGAACGACCAGCGCCGAACCGTCGAGATACGGACGCGCCTCCTCCTCGGAATCCAGCAGGAGTTGCAGTGGAACCGATGCCCCTTTGACCGGGATCCGGGCGCCATCCACGAGTTGCTGATAGGCGAGAACCTTACCGTCCGCGGGACAGGAGAATGTGTCGGGCGCCAGGTCAAACGGCCTGGCATCGGGTTTCAACCGGCGGGTGAAAAACGCGTTGAAACTGCGGTATCGATCCAGGGGAAATTCGATCTCTTCGACGTCAATGCCGTATGTTCTGACAAAACGGAAAATCTTCCGGCCACTTCCGGGACGCGCCTGCATCCAGCCGTATAACCGGCAAAAGACCGAATTATTCAGCAAGAGGTGGAAAAGCCCGAGGAAGAATGACGAATCGAACCACCGCTGGAAGCATGCATGAGACAGCGGCTCCGTTACCATTCTTCCGGACCTGCGGTCCCGATACGTAATCTCGGAATCGTCACCCATCTGCCTGTCGACACCCCGGAATAATGGGCAAAACAATGTGCGAAGGATGATCCGGATCGTGATATAACGCGTTTTCCGCCAGGACAACCCGACGGTCCCGCCCCAATGCGCCACCCGTATTCGGATTGATATCGAACCTGGGAAAATTGCTGCTGGAGACATCCAGCCGGATCCGATGCCCCACCCCGAATACGGTTGAGGTCGGATACATTACGATTTCCAGTTCATAAATCTCACCTGGCACCATCGACTCCGGTTTATCCCGCGAGTTCCGATAGCGCCCCCGGATGATGCTGTCCGTTATATTCTGAGCGAAACCGTCGGGATAGTCCGCCTCCGGTGGATGTACGTCGATCAGTTTGACGGTGAAATCCGTATCCGGTGCGGACGAAGACGCCCACAATATCATCGTTAACGGTCCCGTCACCTCTACGGCCTCGTCCAGTTCGGGGGTCTGGAAGACGAGAACGTCGCTGCGCGCCGACAGCGGCAGGTTGTCCCTGCATCCGTAAAAGCGCGTATCCCCTCGCTGATCGTACACGCCGGCAACGAGAACCGGATCCCCTGCGGACAGATTGCCGCCGATTGTGGGTACCGGATCCCTGGGATCGAACGTGTACCGACTCGGCCCGGAAGGTTCCGGCAGCTCCTGGCCGATTGTGCCGTCCGAACACAGGTAGTACGGCGTAAACCGCGTTTCGGGCAGCGGCCAATCCTCTACGTTCCGCCAGGCGCCCATAAAGGAGAGGCGCCCTTCCCGGTTCCCGCGGCCGTCGCCGCCGCCCATCACGAATATGCGTACCGGCTTTTCCCGGTCGACCCCGTTGTCAATTCCCTTCAGCCACCTGTCGAACCAGCGCAGACGATATCCATCGTAATCGTCCAGCACGGATTCCGACCCGAAATCCACGTCTCCCGCGAACGAGTTGCCCCAACCGCCATGCGTCCACGGTCCCATCAGCAGGTGCTGTGGCGACTTCATCCTCTTCGACAGCGCCACGTAGTTGGCAGTGGTTCCCCGGGTGTATGAATCATACCACCCGCCCAGATAAATCGTGGGTACGTCCGCGTGCTCGTCGTAGTAGTGGTCGATTGCGTATCCCCGCTGCTTCCAATAATCGTTGAAATCCCCTTCGCCCAGAAGATCCAGCACCCACTGCTCATAGGTGGGCAGAAGACGCAGGGCCGACGATCCCTTTCGGTAGGGCGTCCGCGTCATCCATTCTCCTATCCGTGCAAAATCCGCGTCCAATGCGGCCTTCAGCGTTGCATCGGCCAGCGCCTCTTTGCTCGTCGTTGCCATCCTGAACGCATAGATCATGAACCGCAACTCCAGCGCGCCGTTCTGCCGCATCGAACTGGTGTGATAGTTCGACGTGCCCACCGCGACAACCATTGCGTTCAGATGCTGCGGATTCAGGGTGGCCAGAGCACTCTGATCGCTTCCGCAGTAAGACCCGCCCATCGTGCCTACGTGACCGTCGCACCAGGGCTGCGCGGCAACCCATTCAACGGTATCGTAGCCGTCGGGCGCCTCCTTTGCAAACGGATGCCACACGCCCTCGGATTCGAATCGCCCACGGACATCCTGCCGTACGGCCACGTACCCTCTCCGCGCGAAATAGCGGCCCTCGCTGAATTTCGATTCCTTATCGTACGGAGTACGCTCGATAACCGCTGGAAATTCGCCCGGCACAATGCCGCCCTGCTTCGCCGGAAAATACAGATCCGTCGCCAAGCTTACACCGTCTCGCATGGGCACCATCACGTTTTTTCGGACGATCACATCGTACTCGATCCACGAGCCGCGCGCCTCGGATTCCGCCATCGCAATCCCCTTTTTTATCTTTTATTGCTCATTTCCGCTCTACGAACGCTCCCGCTTCACGCAGAGCCTCTACACCCGAGCCGCGCGCTTCGAGCGGGAATTGGACGGGACGATTGCCCCCAAGCTGGGACTGGTAGATTGCCATCACCATTTCCAGGGACCGCAGGCCCACCCGCCCATCGCTCCGCAATTCACCATGATCCTCCAGCGCACTTACCAACTCGTTCAGCGCGAGGACATACGTTGACGCGGGCGGCGGATGTTCGACCTGCGCCAGCTTCAAGGAGCTCCACTGAAATCCGCTATCCGGTTCGTAATCGTCCTCAACCGCCCGGTAGAGATGGACCCGTTCTCCCAGAAAACGGATCACGCCCTCCGTTCCTCGCAGTTCAAACGCATTGTCCGTATAGGCTGTCAGTTCCGCGCCGTGTACCAATCCTGTAGCCCCGTTCTCGAACTTCATCATTGCCGCGCCGAAGTCTTCAACCGCCCACGGCCGCATCCGCTGCTCCGCCATGCCGCACAACCATGCCACCTCGCCGGCGTACATATCCATCAGGTCGAAGTAATGGGTAAAGTCGTGCAGAAGCGGCCCCTCGTTCTCGCTTCGCCACCACGGGGCCGGTTTGCCGCCATCCATATAACAATAGACGTGATTCAGGTCTCCGATCGCGCCGTCCCGCAACAGCTGCAGTCCCAGGTTCCATTCCGGAGACCACCGCCGGTTGTGGTTGATCTGCAGCGGGATGCCCGCGTTGTCGCAGGCGTCGATCATGCGGTCGCATTCCTCCAGGGACAGAGCCATCGGCTTTTCGCAGATGATCGCCTTTGTCGCGGGCGCAGCGGCGCATGTTTCCACCATTTCGCAATGCAATTCAGGATGGGTGGCCACGATGCAGATGTCCGGCCTGATCTCGTCCAGCATCCGCCGGTAGTCGTGATAGAGCGCGTCGATCCCGTATCGCTGTCCGAAGATCTCCAGCTTTTCGCGCCCCCGGTTCACACCCGCCACGAGTTCGCAGTGTGCATGTTGCCGCAATGTATCGGCGTGGTTGTCCGGCAGATCGCCGAAACTGAACTGGTATCCCACGCGACCCGTGCCAATGATCGCCACGCGATATTTCGCCATCAGGACCTCCTTGAACCTCTTGAATTCAAAAGCCCAAACTTACATGGATAGACAGGATGGACAGGATAAAAACCCAAAGCAGGATAAATGCTCATCTTTCCGGGCTATGGCGATGGATCCGTACGCCCGCAGACCACGCGACATCACCCGTACCACCGCATTTCCGCAGTGTCTAATCGTACTGAATACGCAATCCGATACTCTATACGGGCTTACTTGCATTGAGCTTAGCCTTGACCAGTTTGCTCTACCTGATCAAGCGTTCTGATCAATTAATCCCTCTCCGTCGCCTTGTAGGGGCGTCCCTTGTGGGCGCCCAGCCTCTGGCGGCGGTAGGGGTTCTCCGCAGCATTTTTCGGCTCATCGGAAACGGATTATTGACGAATTTAGGTTAGTTTTCAGCGTTCTTGCCAAACAGCCAGCCGATTCCTACGCCGAATTCGAGTCCGCTGTAATCGCGTCGGTCGCCAACCGCCTCCGCAAAATCCGCCATCAGGATATAACCGAGGTCTGCAATCGCCACAAATGATCGACCCATCCTCAGGTCAAACCCCACTCCTGCTTGGCTTCCAAACGTCGTCATGGCGGCGGACTTCTGGACCACCTGTAAACCGACTTCGCTTCTGGATTGAATCCCGGTGATGAGCCCTATGCCTGCAGTCAGAAAGGGCCTGAACGTGGTGTCGAGCGACAGCTTGCGCGGATAGTATCTCATACCGACGATCATGGGACAGATGACCGCCGCCTGCTGGGAGACGCCCAAAGGCCCGACACGTGAGCTCGCCTCGACGGCCAGAACCCCGAGCGTGGCGTAGCCGGCGACGTCCTCCCGCATCCTGTATGAATAGCCTATCGAGAAAAACAGGTCGTCCGCTCCAGCGGTCGTTTCTATGCCTATCGGGCCAATTTGTGTTGCCGCGCCGGTCGTTCCACCGTGATTCCGCAGTCCCATCCTGAGTTCAATGCGGGATCGCCTTTCCACCTGGCCGGCACATATCATCTCCGGCGTTGCCAGCAGCAGGAAACACAAAAGTAGCGTCGTTCTCATTGTCGTCATTTGCGCCTCGTTTTAAGGTCTTCCCGATCCGACCTGTTCCAGCGCGTCGACCAGGCTCTTCCGCACCAGATCGCACAGCACGTCGATGTCCTGCCGCTGTACGATCAACGCCGGGCTCACGGCAAACCAGGTCGGGTCGATCCGAATCAGCAGACCGTTCGCAAGGGAGGTCCGTTTCAGCGCCTGCCCCAGTTCCGGAAACGGCGCCATTGACGTTGTATCCCTCACGAGTTCAACGCCCTGCAACAGCCCTCTGCCCCGCACTTCGCGTACCACGCCCAGGTCCTTCAACCCTTCCAGCTTCGATGCCAGATACTGACCGAGTTCCCCGGCCTTCCGATCCAGCTCCTGCTCCACGATTTCGTCGATTACGGCCATACCCACGGCGCAGGCAACGGGATTGGCCGCGAACGTATGCCCGTGCGCAAAGTTGACATCCGCTTCTACAGGTCCGAGAAAGACGTCTCCCATTTCCTCCCGCGCCATCATGGCCCCCACCGGGTATGCCCCGCTCGAGATCCCCTTGCCCGCGCAGATAATGTCCGGAGTGACCCCGAACGTCTGAGCGGCGAACATCGAGCCGGTTTTGCCGAAGCCGGTAATGATCTCATCGTAGATCAACACCACATTGTAACGGTCGCAGACGTCGCGGATAATCTGAAAATACGCCTCGGTGGGCGTAATAATCCCTCCGGTATTTCCGATCGGTTCCAGAATGACACCCGCCACCGTATCCGGATCTTCATTGACGATCACGTCCTCGAACATTTGCGCGCAGAAGCGGTTGCATTCCTCCCAGGAATCAAAACGGTCTCTGTAATACGTAGGCGGAAAGACCTTCAGGAAGCCGCCCATCTGAGGCTCGAACGGTGTCTTGCGCTTCCCCGTCCCGCTGGCCGCCATCGCGCCAAAAGTAGCGCCATGATACCCGAAGTAACGACTGATGAATTTGTACTTGCCCGGGTTGCCGCTCTGTTTGAAGTACTGCCGGGTGAACTTCAGTGAGGATTCGACGGCTTCGGAACCGCCGCTGTAGGATTTGATGAAATTCAGATTCCCCGGTGTGACGCCACCCAGCTTTTCCACGAAATCCAGCGCCACGTCCGAAAGCCCGTGCATCGGCGGCGAAAAAGAGAGCGTCTCCGCCTGCTTTCGCATGGCCTCCAGCACGCGGGGGTGGCCGTGACCCAGGGAAGCCACAAAGATGCCGCCGATGCCGTCGAAATAGCGCTTGCCCTCAATATCCCAGTAGTAGAGGCCATGCGCCCTTTTCACGAGAAACGGATGTTCCATAAAAGCGGACGTCTGCTGATAATCCAGAAACGTCCGTTCCAGCAATCGGCGCTGACGCCGATCCAGTTTCATCGGGCTATTCCTCCATACGCCTTACCTCAACGCCATCGACTGGACACTATGCCAGCCCCTTCGGCGCCAGCACGAGCCGCTCCGCATTCCTGTAAGCGATCTGTTCCCGTTCTGCTTCCGTTATATCCGCCGCCGCAAGCAACGCAGGGAACGCCATCGGTTCGTAGAGCGGCGAATCCGTGCCGAACAACACCCTGTCCGCTCCCACCTCACGTACGACCAATCCGATGATGCCTGTGCGAATCGCCCGCGCCGTTCCCATGTCCGTGTAGAGATTGCCCGTCTTGCAGTCCTGCAGCGCATCGATTGCCTCGTATGTCTGTCCGGGTTGTCCCGCGCCGAAATGCGCCGTGATCAACGTCAGAGACGGAAAGGCTTCGGCCAGCCGCCGCAACCGGGCCGGGGCTGCGTACGATTCGTTCTCTCCGTGGGACAGCACCGGCAAACCGATGGGTTCCAGCTTTTCCAATAACCGGAAAGAGGGTTTGATGTCCGCCGGATACTTGTGCTGCACCGGATGGATTTTGAATCCCGCGACCTTGGGATGGTCCTTGAACCGGTCCAGCAACTCCAGCGACTCGCTCATCTTCAACGGATTCAATACCAGCCATACAAGCAGATGTTCCAGCTTCTCCGCCTGTTGTATGGTCCACTCGTTGCCGTACGTCAACTCCGTAAACAGCGCCGACCCGGACGTCACCACGGTCCGCTCGATTCCCGCCCGCTCCTGCAACGCCACAAAGCCCTCGGCCGTGAACGTCGTGATCTCATCAAACCACGGCCCCAGGTGGGCGTGCGTGTCGATGTATCGCATTTCAATATCCTCCGGAATCAAAAGCACACATGCGTCCGTCCGAGGACGAACGTGTGAACAGAAGAACCAAGAACGCTTGCGCGGTAGTGAGGGGTCAGCGACAAATGGAACTGGTTTCGAGAAAACCCGTGAAGAATTTTACATCGCCCTGCCCACCGCCGCGATCAACCCGTCCACGTGGCCTTCATCCATCGGCGCCGAGACGGCGTTCATCAACAGACCGTTGCCCAGGAAATATCCCTGTTCGATCAGACCGAGTAGCAGACGGTGCGCCGCCGCCTTATCCGTTCGGGCCAGATGGCGGTAATTCACCATCGTCTCACCAGAAAAATGAATGCTGAACAGCGATCCCACACCCACCGCAGTCGCATCCACGTTTCTGTCTGCAAACAACCTGTTCAACCCGTCCCGGAGGCGTTCTCCCAGGCGGTCCAGGTGCACAAACACATCCGGCGTCAACTGCTCCAGCGTGGCCAGGCCCGCAGCCATTACCACGGGATGCCCGCTGAACGTGCCGCTCTGAAAAAAACCGGTCGGCCCCTGCGACGAATCGAATCGATCCATCAGGTCCGCCCGGCCTCCGAAGGCGCCCACCGGAAAACCGCCGCCGATTACCTTTCCATACGTCGTCAGATCCGGCGTGATTCCGTAGCGTTCCTGCAGCCCCCCGGTACCGACCCGGAATCCGACGATCTCATCGAAAATCGACAGTACATTATTCCGACGCGCCATGTCACATACAAACTGCGCGAACTCCGCGCGCTGGGATAATATGCCCGCCCGGGGATCGAATATCACGCAGGCCAGTTCGCGACGATGCCGCGCGAGCAATCGCTCCGCGGCGTTCTCATCATTATACGGCAGCACCACCACCTCGCCCGCGGCGTTCGGTGAAGCGCCGCCCGCCGTGGATACCGAACGCGGGGCCGACGCGGGCCCGGCCTTATCAAGGGGCGGGGCCACACTCACCTCCACCACGTCGTGGCTCCCATGATATCCGCCCTCGAACTTGGCGATCTTCGTCCTTCCGCTGACCCCACGCGCCAGGCGAATGGCGTGCAGGGTCGCTTCGGTGCCGGAATTGCAGAACCGTATCTTCTCAACGGACTTTACGCGCCTGCACATCTCCTCGGCCAGTCCCGTCTCCACGCCCGCGGGCGCGCTCAACGCGATCCCCCTCGAGACCTGCGCCTGCACCGCCGCCACCACTGCGGGATGATTGTGGCCCAGAATCTGCGCCGTATGGTGGTTGTTGAAGTCCACCAGTTTGCGGCCATCCAGGTCGTACAGGTAACACCCTTCACCCCGTTCGATGGTCAGCGGATAGGGCTTGTAGAAGTACGCCCCTTTCACGCCTCCCGGCATCACCGCCCTGGCCTGTTCGAAAGCCGCTTCGGAACGTGGGCTGCCCACCCGATATCGTTCCTCCACCGAGGGTCCGCGTCCAACCGATGTCTCATCCATGGTGATTTCTCAATCCAACCGGAAACGCTCGAAAACAATGTGCTCGTACGCCGAGGCCGATCCCGCTTCGTATAAACAACCGAACGTGTCCTCCGGAAGCACCACAAGGCAGGAATACGCCGCCGGGCCCTCGTGCAGCAATTTCGCCGCGGGCCAGGTCATACCCCCGTCGTTGCTCAGTCGGACGGTCATGTTTACCCGCTCTCCTCCACCGGGATTTGCCGGCCCGGGAGCTGCGGGATTCGAAAACAGCAGGTCGTTCCTGCCTTTGCCTTCCACGAGGCTGGCCTGGCATTTGGGACAGGGCAGGTTCCGGTCGTGCCGGAACGCCTGCCAGGACTCCCCGCCGTCCCGGCTCAGCGCAGTTCCGCGATACCCTTCGCTGTGCGTCTGCATCCGGGTGTTCATGACGACGCTTCCGTCCGCAAGTTCACCGAACTGGCACTCGTTGGCTCCCGGCCGGACCGTGCCTCCCAACCGCCAGGAAATTCCTCCGTCGTCACTGTAAATCGAATGTGAACCGCAGTCGTACGCATGCGGGTTCCGATGGTCGCAGGGAATCAGCAGCCGCCCTCTTCCCGCTCCGTTCCGGAGTTGAATGCCCACCCCGGGACCCGTCGCATACCAGGCCCACTCGCGCTTCTTGACGCCCTCGGTAATGTCCGTCGGATCCGACCAGTGCCAGCCGTCGTCGGTACTGTGTGTGACCAGTACATCCATGTTGTCTCTGCAGAACAACATCCGGATTGTGCCCGTCTCCGCGTCCACCACCGGACAGGGATTGCCGATCGTGATCTCACCCTCTTCGCTGTACACCACCTGCTGCGCCGACCAAGAACGTCCCCCGTCTTCCGAACGCTTCATCAGGAGGTCGATATCTCCGTGATCCCACTGATTGTTACGCCGGCCTTCGCAAAGGGCCAGCAGGGATCCGCCGGGTGCAACAAGAACCGCCGGAATCCGGTAGGTGTGGTACCCATCCTGGCCGCTGGTGAAAACATTCGTCTTCACGTATACACCCTTTCGTCCGGCCTTGCGGCAGATCTGGTGTTCCGGGCCGGAACACTAATGCTGGTCACGCCGGTCCATGATTTCCGTGGCCCGCAGTTCCCGAACCAGTTCGATCAGTCCCCCTATGGCGGCCTCCAGGAATTGCTCCCCTTTCTCCCGGCTGGCCTTTGTCGCGTCCCCCATCACGCCGCTGGCCGTTTTCGTGCTCCAGTACGGCGTGAAATTCGCACTGGACCCCTCCGGGTGGCCGCCTGCGAGCAGATCGGACTGGAAACTGCTCGACAGGGGCGACCGTTCGTCGACCGCCTTGCTCATGTCCACCAGATCCGGCTTCAATGCCAGGTATAGCGATGTCTCAAACTCTCCTCCGTGGGAGGTCCCGCCGTAGTCGGATTCCCTCAGTTCGCGGCCCACCTCTTTCACCTTCCGGAGCCCCCAGTGGTTCACCGAACCGCACAGAATCCTGCCCTCGTATTCGATCACCGACAGCCGGGTCGCCAGGTCCAGCGGGGGCGCATTGCTTCCGTGGCCGTTTACCACCAGAATCCGCTTGAAGCCGTGGTGGGCGAGGCTGCAGCAGACATCCTTGACGTACTTGATGAACGTATCCCATGTGATCGTCAGGGTCCCGTGAAAATCCATGTGATGGGGGCTGTACCCGTGCGGAACCGGCGGGGCCAGAACGGCTTCCGACGGGATCCGCGCCACGGCCCGTTCGCAGATCTCGGTACAGAGTACGACGTCGGTATCCACCGGAAGGTGAGGGCCGTGATCCTCGTATGTCGCCACTGGAAGGACCGCCACCCGGTCCTGTTCCGCGGCCTCCTTGATTTCATACCATATCATTTCGGCAAATCGATATTTCATTCTATACTCCTTAAGCCATGAATCTCTTCGGGCTTACGCGAATTAGGGCCGATGCCTGCTCGCCAACGGCCCATCCGGATTCCACCGAAACTCCTGTACCCGCGCCGCCGTTCAGTGCACGGGGAAGAAGATGTCGGTACGCCATTTTGACTGGTCCGGCTCCGCGCCCGGATCCGTCATGTAGACCTCCCAGGGCGCTCCCGCCGCCTGCAGCCCCTGTTTCTCCATCCAATCCTTCAAAGCCGACCACGTCTGCCCCAACTGCTCGTAGGGGCCCATGTGCGTCACCGTCACCATTTTCCCTGCGGGAAGTTCGCCTGATCGAACGCGCTCAGTACCCTCTACGGCCGAAGCCACCGGCATCCCGCATTCCATATCGAGGCGGTCGCGATCCATCTCGTGGTAGATTGTGAAGGGCATCCCCGCCGGCGCAAGACCGTTCCGGTTGAGATAGTCCATTACCTCGCCGAAAAGGGCGCCGATGGCTTGGGCGATCTCCTCCATACTGGTTGTGGTGCGTATGCCCACGATAGGCTGCGACACGATTTCCCGGGTGGCGAAATTCAAACTCATTGATGGATCCTCCATTGACGGGGCATCTTCCGGTCGGAATTCAAACCGTCCGCATGCAGTGAGGCGGCCAGTTTTGCGCCAACCCTGGCGGCTGGCCGTTCAATCCTTTTCTTTCGTATCTTTCTCCTCAAAGTCCAGCGCCGCGGAGTTCATGCAGTACCGCAACCCCGTCGGTTGGGGTCCATCGTCGAACACGTGTCCGAGATGCGCGTCGCACCGGCTGCATTTTACCTCCGTGCGCGCCATGCCGTAGGCCAAATCCGTTTCCGTTTCCACGTTCGCGGCATCCTTCGGGGCCCAGAAGCTGGGCCAGCCCGTGCAGGAATCGTATTTGGCGTCGGAACGAAACAGCTCGTTTCCGCAGCACACACAAAGATAAATCCCTTTCCCCTTGAAGTCGTGGTATTCGCCCGTAAACGCCCGTTCAGTTCCGCCCCTTCTTGTCACCTGATACTGTTCGGGCGACAGCTTTTCCCGCCACTCCTCGTCGGTCTTTTCCATTTTCTCAGCCACGCCGGCCTCCTTGGTATTGTGGGTGCCACGGCTTCCCTGCCAGGGCCCGCACAGTTCCTTTCGTTCCGGTCCTGCGTTTTTCGGTTCCGCGTTGCTAGGCGATCTCCAGCGTCAATTCATACCGATCCATGCCCTCTGAAAATGGCAGCACCAGCGCCAGCCGCGCCTCTCCAATCTGTGCCTCTCCCGCCTTGGTATAGGGGTTGTGCGGCAGCGCCGGCCAAACAAGCCTCGCGCCCGACGGGAGTGACAGTCGCCAGCCCGCGTGTTCGAACCAGGCGCCATCCGCACCGTTCCATTCCACGGCATCCGCCCCCAATTCAACGCATTCGCCCGACGACGACCGAAGTTCTTCTTCCAGATGCGGGAGTAGCGTCACGTGCCCTTGCATGCTCATTCCGGAGTTGCCTGCCACCTCGTAGACCAGAAGCAGTTGCATCTCCCCCTGCGGCGCAAGCGTCACGGTTCCCACATTCTCTCCATAGTGCAGTTCAACCCCCGGGCGCTCATCGTCTTTGAGGATTTCCGCCCTGTCCGGGATATGCGCCAGCCCGTCAAACGGGCCGAAGTCCGGTTCGATATCCCCAGGCGTATGTCGCATCAGCGATGTATCCCCCACGGCGAACGTACTCCACAGCGGCTGCAGCTTGGTATTGCCGCCCCCGGCAATCAACCCGGTTTTCTCGTGGAATAAACTGACGAAATTCTGCCGGTCCTGCCGGAACCGATTCTCATTAAGCGGACAACAATAGGCCGACAGACTCAGGAACCACGGCTTGCGCGAGACGATCAGCGAATCGCCACCCATCGCGTACGTATGCCGCTCCCGGTCGGCCGCAGTCTCCTCAATTTCCCCTTCGCCCCCGTAAAGCAGCATGTGGGAGGCATAGTCAACGTCGAACGTCCCGCCGTTCTCCAGAAACAACCGATGTTGACGGGCCAGATATCCTCTTCCCGGAGCGGTGTGGCTGAACCCCGGATTGCCCAGGCGAACGCCGTCTTTGTACACATTGCGCTCGTCCACCGTCTCCACCACGCTCCCGTCCGGATAAATGTAATTGGAATGAAACCGCGCCGCTTTCTCAAGCGCCTCCAGCACGCGTCCATCCCCCGACATCTTGTAATAAATGCCCATTGCATCCGAATACACGTAGTTGTAGGACACGACCGGCCCCACGTTTTCGGTCCACCACCCGTACGAGGACTGCGCCGCCACGACCTCGTGGATGAATTCCTGCGCCTGCGTCTTCCAATCCTGGCGCTCAAACACCATCCCGGCGCAATAGAGCGACATTGCGTGGTGGGTGGGAATATTGTGAATCCGATGCAGGCACGTCTGCGAAACACCCTCGAATCCCAGCATCAATGCCTCGTTCCATCGGGCGCGCGCCTGGCCGTCCATCCCCTCCCGAACCAGCTGATACGCGTGAATCCAACGGCTGTACGTCCAGGGCATGTAAATTTGCCCCCACTCCGAATAGTCCTTCTTCAAAAACGTCCACATCCCGGCCTCGTCCTGGGCCTCAATCAGCGCATCGCCGCCGCGCACAATTGCCGCCAGGACCTCCTCATTCCCTTTATAAGGACTATTATCAAGCGTCCAGGCCGCGGCCAGCGGCAAGATCAGATGCTGGTCCAGGCAGGTCCAGGGCTCCGTGCCAAATCGTCCATCTTTCCGTTGATCCGCGAGAATTCCGGTCACCGCATCCAGCAACGCCTCCGACATTTCAGGCTCGATTTTCCACAGGTTTGCCATTTCTTTCATGCCTTTCGCGGTCAAGTTCAAGATAGGCAACCCCATGCGGGGCTTACCACCCTCTGGGTCGGACGACGTTCAGGAACCGGTGGCAAAGGACTCCTCCAGCACGTCCAGGCGGTAGTCCATCATGCGGTCGCCGTCGAAGATCCAGTAGCCGGAGAACCGCTGCCCGGCCACCAGCAGCGGCAGCCACAGGCGGTCGTCCTCCCACATCCGGTCGAACGGGATGGCATCCAGATCGACCCACAGCGGGACCGCTTCATCTGTCTCAACCGGGGTCCCGTGCAAACCCGAGGCGCGGTAGACGTGGACGTATGTAGAGTACCCGTCCACAAACTGGAAGCGATGCTCCCCCACGCGAACGGGATTCACCGCGGTGACGCCGAGTTCTTCGCGCAGTTCGCGCATCGCGGCGGCCTCCGGCGCTTCCCCCGGCTCGAGGCGTCCGCCCAGCCCGCGTTTCTTGTGGATCAACAAAATTTGGCCACCGCGGATCACGAAGATGAGCGTGGCCGGGTCCACGGCCGTCCACGTGGTCCAGTCGATCTCCGAAACGCGCGTTGAATGCATGGGAACTCCCGGCCTTCCGGGGTGTGCGTCGCCCGCGTTCCTGCGCGGTTACAATATCTGGGCAGCCATCAACCGGTGTCCGGAAGAGAAATATATGTCATTCCCCACGATCGGTCCGGCCGCCCCGTGCCCTCCCAAGCTCTCGTCAAATTTCACGATGACGTCTACGGAGAGCGAATCGGGATCCAACCGGTAGATCAGGGTATGGGTCAAACCGTAAATCTGTCCGTCGGGTCCCAGTTGCAACCCGTTGTCCACCGGGCCGCCCTCGGGGGCAGATATCCGATCCGTGAACGCCCGCTCCCTCGGATCGAACACGAAAATCTCCGGGCCGCGTTCTTCACCACTGAACGTCCCGAAAAGCCGCCCGTCCGGAACGGCAACGAGTGCATTGAAGATCTTCACCGGCGGATCCGGCGTACCCTCCCAGACTTTCTCTTCTTCTTCGTAGTCGAAGAGGAAAAGCACCGCCTCGTCCACCCGGGGCTGCGTCCCGCTCCCTGCGCTGATGGTCGTGCCGACGGCGATCAGTGCTTCCGCCTCCAGATGCGCCAGGGTATAGCAGCTTCCGTCCCCCACAATCCGATAGAACGCCTTTTTCTCCTCTGTTTCCGGGTGGTAGTATGAAAGCGGCCCGCCCCACCTCCCGTAGTCCGGAATCGATGCCAGCCAGACCTTTCCGCCTGGGCCCCCCAGCGTCGAACGCGGCCGGTACGATATGTTGTCCACCCGCCCTATGTCCCATGGATTGCTGCCGCGGCTTTCGCCGAAATGGTACGGCTGAGACGGATCGTAAATGGAGATTCTCGCACCCGGGTATGACGAGATGTAGATTTTTCCGTCCAGATTCGCCATCGAATACGCCTCGCCGGTGGCGGTCGAACAGATGCCCAGGTCCGTCAGGTCATCCTTACCGGGATCGTATTGGAACAGCCGCTCCGGCAGGACGCTGGATCCGTACACGCAGCCATCCGGACCGCCGTGCAAACAGAAGATATCGGTACCGGCCGCCTCAAATTCGATGTTGAAGGTCTTCGCCGCCCCGTCGGGGCCCGTTACCTCGAGAATTCGACACGTCTGCTCCACCGCGTCCACGAACCGGAAGGTACTGCCGTCCGGCAGGGTGGGCCTGACGCCTTCCGCGGGGACGGTCTCATCCACCGGGACGGCATCCATGCCCTCCAGGCGGAAATTCCCTTCGCTCGACTCGATGTACAGGTTGCCATCCTCCCCCCGGTGAAGGGTCAGCGTCCCTTCGCCGCGAGTCACGACCGGCCCCACCGTCCGTTTTTCACCCGTCTTCGGATCCAGGACCACAACGTGCGGCCGGGTCTGCATGATCATCGACGCGACCGTATCGCCGGTATTCACGTAGCAGTAGGCGTACATATCCACTTCGTCCAGCCGTCCGTACCGGGTAAACTCCCCGTTGTCCGGATTAAAGCTCGTCAGATCCGCGGTGCCATAGCTGGAAATCCAAATGAGTCCCCGTGAGTCCTCGTCGATGCTGCACGGAAAGATAGCCGCCTTTTCATTAATGGTGCCGAAATTCACCAGATCGTCCTGCTCGGGATCAAAACAGTACAGCTGCCCCGAGTGCGCCGCCCCGATATAGAGCCGTCCGTTACGTGCCTGATAGACGGCGGTGGTGTAGTTCGAGTCGGGAACGTCCGGCCAGAACTGACGCAACCGCCCCGTTTCCGGATCGATCTGCAATACGAAAAGATTCGCGGCCTGCTGCGACATCGTCGCATACAGACACGGTTCACCGGCACCGTTTCGCCCCGCAAACAACTGCGCGCGGTTTACCGCGCGAACCGGAATACCAACCTCCCTCACCTGCGACATGTCAACCTCCTCCGAAAGTCCGACAATTCTAGCCCATGGACGACTCTCAACCTGACGCCCGGGCCATGGAACCAGGGTGCGGTATCGCGAACCGCAGAGACTTCGAGATCAACCGGGATATCACACGGAATCGCCAGACAAAGTCATCCGGGCAAAAATTCGTGCGCCCCGGTCGTTCCTGATTTCCGCCAATATTGATTTTTCCCCGGACCGTGTCAAGACCCTTCTCAACCCCTGATCCCCCACTCAATTCACCCTCGACGTTGCGTTGTTGGAGAAATTCAGATTTCGCCGTACCTTCGCAGAACGCAGTTGGGACCGCCCGCCGTGGAATAATGGCCGGGTCTGCGTTCGGTGCACTGAGGTGTCGTGATTTATCGAACAGGAGACCGTTATGAAAGAGCTCCGGGGTATCTGCGCGGCTCTATGCACCCCCTTTACCGGTGACGGCGAACAGATCGACGAAAACGCGCTGAGAATACATATCGACTCCATGCTGGAAGCCGGCGTCCACAGTATCCTCATCAACGGCGGCACGGGTGAGTTCGCCTGTCTGCGACCTCAGGAACGCAGGCGACTCGCCGAACTCGCTGCCGAACACCTCGATGGCAGGGCCGACTTTGTGGCCATGGCCTCGGCGGTCAGCACGTCGGAGACGATAGAATACGCCAAACACGCCGAGGGCGTGGGTGCCGACTGCCTGCTTGTGCTACCGCCCTATTTTGAAGGTCCCGACATGGAAGGCGTGTACGCGCACTATGGGGAAATCTCCGAATCCGTCAGCACGCCGATTATGGTTTACAACATCCCCGTCCACACGGGCATCGATATTTCCCCGGCCTTCTTCAAACGCCTCATGGAAATCGAGAACATTCGATATATCAAGGACAGCACGGCGGACATTCTACGTATCCAGGAACTGCTCGCCATCGGCGCCGAGGTCTTCAACGGAGGGGACCCCATCGCCTTCTTCAGCCTGGTTGCAGGATGCCCGGGTTGCGTATGGGGTGCGGTCAACGCCATGCCGAAAGAGGCCGTCAATCTCTACAACCTGGTCGCTGCGGGAGAACTCACGGAAGCCCGGGACCTCTGGCGTCGCATGTTTCCCGCCAACCGCTTTTTCTGGACCCACGTTTACAACGCCTCTGTAAAAGCCGCCACCAACCTCTCCGGCAGACGCGTGGGTCCCTGCCGCAAGCCCGTACAGCCGCTCACGGAAGCCGAAATGGCGGAACTCAGAGACGCCATGAAGCCGCTGCTGACATAAATCAGGGTGCATCAAGATGCGCCCTGATTCCAACCACTACGCTGGGTGATTCCAGCCAGCCGTCCTCGACGTCCGACAGCTAAGTGAGATTGATGGTTCCACCCGGCGGAGGCGCGCCCGGCAGTCCGCCCGCGCCCGGCGCCACAATCCGGGAGGACTCCTGGCGCCGCTTTTCCTTGGCCTCCTCCATCATATCTTCCACGGCTCGCGCCAGCGCCTGCGGAAACTTCCGGAGCGCCTCTTCCAGATCTGCGGCCTCAATGTTGCATTGCACGGGGAGCGGACCCATCTGGGACATCAGATGGGTCTGTCCGACAAACACCTGACGCCGGGTCCCATCGGGCGTTCCATCCGGCTTCACCGGAACCAATCTGCGGATGGACGCCACCTTCAGGTCAGTATAGTTCTCTTCCCGATACAGGTTGTTCCGATCAACCTGTATGTCGCTCAACGGCTGCTGCTCGTTCCGGTTCACGCACAATCTCCTTTCAGCTTAATGAATTCGTATCCATCTGCTGTGCCGTACTTCCGAGTAAAGGACAAGGGTTCGGCGTCACCCGGATTCCACGTGACTGGCAACGTCCTCAGGAACCCCCTCCGGCGCTCGTCTCACCGGAATTTCGCCGGCCAGAACACCTCAGGCGCCGCCGTGAACGTCATCTCCTCCTTCCGGGTCGGATGCGACAGCGTGAGGGCACGCGCATGGAGCGCCAGGCTCTTTTCCGGAAACCCGATTCTCGCGCCGTACCGGAAATCGCCGACAACGGGATGCCCGCGGTGCGCGAACTGTACCCGGATCTGATGATGTCTGCCCGTTTTCGGCCGGACCTCCACCCACGATATTCCCCGTTCGAACCGCAATCGACGGAACCCGAGCACCGCCTCCTGCCCCCTTTCGGACACCGTACTCGAAGGTCCGGCGCGCAACAGCGTATCCACCATGCGGCCCTCACGGGGCGTTTTCCCCTCCACCAGCGCCCAGTAGATCTTTCCAATCCGACGGGCTCGAAACTGTTCCGAAAGCCTGGCAGCCGCCTTGGACGTCCGGGCAAAGACCATGACCCCGGATGTCGGCCGGTCCAGCCGATGCACCAGCCCCAGAAAGGCATCGCCCGGTTTGTTGAACGCCGCCTTCACGTACGCCTTGCCGTATTCCAGCAGCGACCGGTCGCCCGTGCGGTCTCCCTGTGCAAGCATTCCCGCGGGTTTCCGGACCACCAGCAGGTGGTTGTCGATATAGATGACGTCGAGATTCGGGGCGGTTGAATCCGCATTCGACCGCATAGGCGCCAACATCCTGTGCTGTTGTGGTCCCCCTTCCGGGGGAATACGGAACTCTCGTTAGGTTTGGTCCCGGCAGTCTTTCTATCGCACTCTGTTCAGCCCGTTGAGCGCCGCCACGCGGTATGCTTCGGCCATTGTCGGATAGTTGAACGTTGTGTTGATGAAGTACATCAGCGTATTGCCGCCGCCTTTCTGGGCCATAATCGCCTGGCCGATGTGGACAATTTCCGATGCCTCGGATCCGAAACAATGAATGCCCAGAATCTCCAACGTCTCCCGATGAAACAGTATTTTCAACATCCCGGTGGTCCGACCCGTGATCTGCGCCCGGGCAAGGTGTCTGAACGACGCGTGTCCAACCTCATAGGGAATCTTTTTCGACGTCAATTCCTGCTCCGTCAGCCCCACCGAACTGATTTCCGGAAGCGTGTAGATCCCCGTCGGGATGTCTTTGACCAGATGCGCCTCGCATTCCCCGAATATCAGATGAGTGGACGCGAACCGCCCCTGGTCGTATGCCGCGCTGGCCAGGTTGGGATACCCCACCACGTCGCCCACCGCGTAGATGTGGCTCTGAGCCGTCTGGTAGTATTCATTCACGACTACATTGCCCCTGTAGTCACACTGGATGCCGATCTCCTCCAGACCCATCCCATCCGAATTTCCCGTTCGGCCCTGCGCCCAGAACAGGCAGTCGCTGAGGATTTCCTTATTGGATTTGAGGTGCAGGCGCACGCCGTGATCGTCCGCCACAACCCCTTCGTACTCCTCGTTGTGTCTGATTAGCACCCCCTGTTCACGCAGGTGATAGCTCAGCGCATCCACGATCTCGTCGTCCAGGAAGGCCAGCAGACGGTCCAGGCTGTTAATCAGGTTCACCTTGATCTGCAGACCTCTGAAAATGGATGCATACTCGCAGCCGATCACTCCCGCTCCGTAGATTGTCACCGACCTGGGATGTTCCTGAAACGCCACTATCGAATCGCTGTCCACAATGCGCGGATGCGAGAAATCCACGTCCGGCGGGTGGTATGGCCGTGCACCGGTGGCAATGACGAATCCGTCCGCGCGGTAACGCCGCACACCCCCGTTTTGCAGAAGGACCTGAATTCCATGACTGTCCTCGAACGCGGCGCGCCCGTGGATCACATCCACAAAATTCCTGGTGTAGAATCCCTGGCGCAGGTCGACCTGCTGACGAATCACGCCCTCCGCCGTCTGCAAAAGATCCTGAAACCGGGAGTCGTTGTACTGACCGGTATCTACGAGCTTCTGGATGGCGTGCCTCAACGCCTTGCTGGGAATGGTGGTCTGATGGGTGCAACTTCCGCCCACCGAGGGCCGGTTATCCACCACGGCGACCCGCTTCCCCTCCTTGGTCGCCTTCATGGCCGCGCCCTCTCCACCCGGTCCGCTCCCGATTACGATCACGTCAAAGTGATTTTCCATATCACGCGACTCTGTTCATTGCGTCACGAAAAAACGCTATCCCGCCGCCTGCCGACCGGCGACACTGACCCCGTTTTGACCCATCCGGGGCTGCCCGCTACCTCCCGGAACCACCGTTAAAAATAAAGGATTGTTGCACGTAAGATCAAGTTTTCTTTGGATCTTTATAGTCTTGCAGCGGGGGTTCTACGCAAAATAGATACATGTTTGATCATGCTGCGTGTTCAGGGATTCGTGTTAGTGATAAAGGGTCAAGGGCAGGACGTGGCGTTTACGGCCTGCCTGCCGCGCGCTGTACTCCGTCAGCCTCCATGGGACCCTGTCAAAATCAATAAAAAAGGCGTCGATTCTTGAACCGACGCCCGTCGAATGCACCCATTGAGGATTCACGTGCGGAGAAAATGGACCGCGGTTAACGGCTAGCTCTGCTCCACCTTTGCGACGTCTGCGGCCTGGTAGCCCTTGGGGCCCTGCACGACTTCAAAGGATACGACCTCACCTTCGGCCAACGATTTGAATCCATCGCCCTGGATAGCCGAGAAATGCACAAAGATATCCTCGCCCTCATCCCTTTCGATAAAGCCGTAACCTTTGGCGTCGTTGAACCACTTCACGCGACCTTCTGGCACAGTACTTCACCACCTTTCAGCGTTAGAAATCGACGAAACCAAAACGGGCAAGGACCGGAACTTCTGATCCTTGCCAGACGTACAACTGGACTGCAAAGGAGACAGAAACTTCATCCTTCTACTCCATTCTTCCAGTAGATGCATAATAATTCTTTTTTGTTCAATTGTCAACCTTTTTTGGTCCGTTTTTCGGTACGAGTTTTCCATTCTGTCCAGGGACAACCGGACCGTTAAGTCCTGTGCGGCCCCGCTCCGCGAAGAATCTTTTCAGGTTATTTGTTTTCAATGAGATATGAATGTCCATTTTCGGATCTCGGGATCGGATTCCAGGCCGGACATCGTTGAGATCCCCGAATTCGTCCGGATCGTTCTTTCCTCTTGACAGACGCGGACGCCTTCGCCATTTTGGTTTTTTACATTGCCACAGGCGTTTCAACCGGGTTTCACCCGGACATCCGGGACGGGACACTGGGCCTCGTCTGCAGAGCAACTTTACCAACGGACTGCTATTCCCCTTAAGGAGGTCCCATGCCGGCCTGGAACAGCGATGAAGAGAGAGAATGCAGGCGTCGACTGGAAGAACAGAAGGCGAGATACTATCGCAGCGCCGGGGACGTCGAACACCCTTGCCTCAGTATAAGGGACGACAACCTCAGTATCGCCCGCGCCAATATCCGCCGACACGATTGGGCAAAAAAGCACTACGAGGATCTGCTCGAACTGGGGGATTACTATGCGCATCGCTCCGATGCCTGGATTGCCCACATGCTCCCGGGGCTGACCCCTGCGCAGATCTACGGGACATTCTGCCCCGCCTGCGGCGCGGACAACACCTATCGCATGCGATGGATCGATCGCGACCCCGACAAACTGATCTGTTTCCATTGCGACGCCATCATGACCGACGAGGCCTTTCCCGAAGAGGGTCGCCTCGAACTGCCGCGCTCCGGACAGACCCTCACCTATTACATCCGTCCCGAAGAAAGAAACGACCCTGAATTCACCACGGGCCGCAGTGCTTACAGCTGGGCCGGGCGCCGCGTCCACTCGTCATATAGCGGCGCCGTCCGGCAGCAGAAAACCCACCGCATGCCCGCTGTGGCGCGCAATCTGGCCATTCTCTATCGCATGGAAGGCGAGGACCGCTATGCCCGCGCTGCGGCGGCCATCCTGAAACGCTTTGCCGCCGTGTACCCCACCTATCTCTTCCGCGATTACTGGAACACTTACATGGACTGCGATCCCCTGTACGCCTGCGAACTCATGGCGCGGGACACGGGTATCGCCCGGTACGAAGTCAACCCATGTCCGGACCAGAACGCCCGCTCTCCGATGGAGAGCGGAAGACTCATTCAAACGTTCTGGGGTTGCGGGCGCCTTTCGGGCGGCGGCGTGCAGTCCGAAGCCCATTTCATCTCTATGCTCGCGGAAGCCCTGGATCTGCTCTGGGACGAAAAGGACGGCCATGGACACCTCTACCTGACCGAACAGGAACGCGAACGCATCGTCAAAGACCTGCTGGTGGAGGGCCTCTTCACGTTCACGCACTGGGAGGGCGTGAACAACAAGGTCGCGGGTTGCCGCGAGGGCGAAGTCGTTCTCGGCCGCTTTCTGGGCGCCCCGGACGACGTCCATCGGGGCGTCGAGGGTTTTAAACCCTACCTGAAGGGGTTCTTCAAATTCGACGGCAGCACCGCCGAGGGCTCCAGCTATTACCTCTACGCCGTGGCCAACGTGCGAAACCTTCCCGAAGTCGCCCACGGGTATTCCGACCCTCCCACGTACCGCGGCAGAGACCGCTACGACGATCTCAACCTGTATGCCCGCGGCGGCCCCTACCACACCGTACTCCGCGCACGAACCCTGATGACGTTGCCCGACGGTCGCCTGCCCCACGCCGCCGACGCGCGCGAGGGTCCGTCGGACTGGCCCTATCCCGCGTGGATTCACAACCTGGGTCTCGTGCGTTTGGGCGACGATTTCGCCCCTTTCGTCCGCATGGACACGGGCGACGCATTCGCCCTCTTCAACCGGCCCGCGGAACTCGAAGCCACGCCGCCGCCGCCCGTGCGCGACCGGTTCTTCCCCGGCTGGCTGCTGGCAATCTTCAACACCGGCTACGATGGCATGTTCCAGCCCGACCTCACCGGAACGGCCACCTTCCTGATGAACTTTTACAAACCGGAAGGTCATGACCACCCGGACGCCCTCAACATCGCCATGACAGCGGAAGGGGTGGAGGTCCTTTCGGACCTGGGATACGTAGGCGACCATCCCCTGAACGCAAGTATCCGAAGCACCCTCAAGCATAACCTGGTGGTTGTGGACGAACAGGAACAACTCCTGCGGGACCGCCGACCTCCCGGCAACCTCCGGCTCCTTGCGACGTCGCCGGCCACAAAGATTATCGAAGCCGACTGCAGAGCCTATGAGCAGGCCGAAACGTACCGCCGTTGTTGCGTCATGATTCACACCGGCACGGGCCCCGCCTACCTGGTCGACGTGTTCCGCGTCAGGGGCGGCGCCGTCCACGACTACGCCATCCACGGCGAAGGCCGCGTCAGCGCGCCGCCCGCCGATGACCGCCCGATTCCGCTGGAGGAACGTCCCGGCGTACTCGGAAGAGACATCGAGAAACTCCGCGTGGGCAAGCCAGCGGACCCATGGGCCGTCTCCTGGACCGATTGCGGCATGACCATGCGCGCGCGGCTTGTATCGCCGGTTGACGAGATCATCCTGGGCGAAGGCCCCGGCCAGCGGGACCATGCTGAAATCGGCGCCCGCCACGACTATCTCTTCGCCCGCAAAGCCGAAGCCGGCCCCGGGAACACGTTTGTCGCCGTAATCGACCATTTCCGGAAAGACCCTGACATCTGCGAAGTTCAACCTGTTTGTCTTCCCGGCGACGCCAGCGGACCTGTCGCGCTCCGCATCGGTCGCCGAACCGGCGCCGAAACGGTTATCCAGACCCTGGATCAGGTCGAACGCACCTACGACAACGTCACGTTTGCCGGTCGCGCCGCCGTTTACACCCGATGCGAGGATGCCCGGCAATCGCTCTTTCTGACGGAAGGCACCCGTTTCGCCTCGCCTGGCCTGACCGTTGCCCTCGAGGTTGCCGCGATCGAGGGTGACATCGTCGACCGGAACCGCAGGGGCTTCCGGACCGGCAATACCCTCCCGCATCCCGACGCCCTGGTGGATCACTTCGTCCGGGTCCGTGATCCCGATCAGGGCTGCTGGACGGCTTACCGCATCAGGTCCGCTACCGCCAGCCGAATCGCCGTGGACGAATTTCCCTTCAACGCAGGTACCACCTATCATATCCCGTCGCTGTTCCGGATCGAACAGGCCTCGGACGATACGTACCGCGTCCGAACCACAACGCCGGCCCGGCTCTCGATTCGGACACCGTACCGGCGGGCTTTCCTCGAAAGCGGAGACGGCGGGCGGACCGAATTGGAGACGCACGAGACAGCCGGTCTGTTGACCCTCACCATCGACCCCACGACCACCCAACCCCACGGAACCGTGCTGCGCCTGGTATAGGAAATCCCGGCAACATGGGACTTGCAATCCCGACTGGCATGTTGTAGACTCTTGATATCCGTCGCGCGGCCCGACCGCAGCCCGTCGGGACTGACCCGAACCGGAACGAACACGGCGAATTTTCTCAATCCTTCTCCCGCGGGAAACTGTCCATGTCAACGTCGTCTCCTGCCTGCGCCACGTACGAGTCCATAGGCGTTCGTCCACTGATCAACTGTATGGGAACCTACACCATCATCTCAGGCTCTCTGATGCTGCCGGAAGTCCGCCAGGCGGTACAGGAGGCATCGAGAGCGTACGTGCATCTGGACGAACTGATGGAAAAGGTCGGCGCCCGGGTCGCGGAACTTATGGAATGCGAATGGGGCATCGTCACCAGCGGTTGCGCCGCAGCGCTATGCCAGGTCACCGCCGCCTGCGTGGCGGGCCTGGATCCCGAAAGCATGAAACGCCTGCCCGATACGTCGGGCATGAGAAACCGGGTCATCACGCAGCCCTCCCACCGGCACGTGTATGACCACGCCATCCGCATGGTCGGCGTGGAAATCGTCGAGGTCGAAACTCCTCACGAAATGGAGGCTGCCATCGACGAATCGACCGCCATGATCGCCATTTTCGGCGACGCGGCCGATCGGGGCACCGTCTCCGTGACGGACATGGTCTCCATTTCCCGGAAACACAACGTCCCCACCTTCGTCGACGCAGCCGCGGAACGTCCGGACGTGCCGAATCCCTATCTGTCAGAAGGGGTGGACGTGGTCGCCTACAGCGGCGGCAAGTGCCTTCGGGGTCCCCAGGCGTCCGGTCTGGTTCTGGGCCGGAAGGACATTCTCCACGCCGCATTCATGAATGGCGCCCCCCACCATTCGCTCGCCCGACCGATGAAGGCGGGAAAAGAGGAAGTGATGGGCCTCCTCACGGCCGTGGAACAGTGGGCCAGACGAGACCACGCCGCTGAGTGGAAGGAATGGGAGCGCCGCCTCGACACGATTGCAGACTCGGTTGCACAACTACCGACCCTGACGACGGGCATCCGTCAACCCGGCCGGTCCAACGTCGCCCCTGTGCTGGCCATCAACTGGGATCCGGGAACCATCCGCATCACGCCGGAAGAAGCCAGGCGGCAACTCTCCGACGCCGACCCGCGCATCGAGCTTTTCCACACCGGGAGTGGCGTGGAAGTCATGCCCTACATGATGGAATACGGCGAGGATGTCATTGTCGCCCGCCGCCTGAAACAGGTTCTGGAAACCGCGCTGCCAGACTAGAATTTCAATCAGGTCTGTATAGACCCCGCACATGGAATCTCACGGAGTCATAGCCCCACGGAGCCCCTGATGCGCGTCGAAATCGCCCGTCACGCCCTTGACCGCGTGCCCCTCTCGATCATCTTCGACGACTCCACGTTGCTGGTCAACCTCAATTACTTCTTCATGAGGGACAGAAACCCTATCGACGGCCAGCACCGCCGCTGGGAGGACGTACCCGTCGTCCACCCCGAGTCCTTCACCCGGGAATTCGCCGAATACTGCCTCGACGAGGGCGTAAAGGGGAAGTTCAGCGTCGTACCCTGTCCCGCGGCGCTGGGGCGCATCGACCACGGTCTGCCGCTTTTCAGCAAAGCCCAGCAGGAAAGCTGGCTGGATATGTGCCGCGAATTCATCGTGCCCAACTACGACATCACACCCGAAATGATTACCCACACATTTGTGGTGGACCTGGAGACGTTGCGGCCGGTGGACCCCAACCTCTGGGAACAGTGGGGATGGCACCAGCTTCCGACCGATAGGGAGGAACTGGTAACGGACTACATCGCGCTCGCCTGTGAAATTCTCCACAACGTCGGCCTGACGCCCGATGGCGTCACGTCGCCCGGCGGGTTCGGGAATCCGCTCGACTTCTACGCCAGATGCGCCGAAGCCGCCTGCCGGCGTGTCACGGGCAACCCCACGCCCTACCTGTTTAAACGCGTGTCCAACGGCGCGGTGGAGACTCCGGTGTGGTACCCCGACCGCAACGCCGGAACGGCGATGGGCGAGATTATCGCATGTACCGGGGATTGGACCGGATCCTGGACGGGGTACGGCGAAGTCAATCCCGACAAATATATCACCGCCGACCTTCAGGGCGGGCGTTTACCGGCTGTTATCGATGCCGGTGATCCTGCGGTACTCATCAGCCACTGGCAGGGCTTTTACGGACTCCACGACGCAGACCGCCGGGGCTTTAACGCCTTTAAAACCGTCGTCCGCCGGCTGAGGGAACGCGATCCGGCGAATGAACGCACCCGGTGGCGCAAATGCAGCGAGATTACTACCTACGCCATCATGAGGGAGATGGCCGAACTCACAGTTGAAGGCAACACCGTCACGCTCGATCTGCCCGTACGCATGCCGGAACTGACGCTATGCTTCACTGAACGGGAGATCAGGTCCGTGTCCGTAGACGGCAGGCCGCTTGCCCGCGCGCACACCAGGGCCGCCTTCGAAAGCCAGACCTTCTACCGGGAGAACGGCGCAACCTACGTCGCCGTCGATCCGCAACGTCGCACGACCACCGTAGAGATCCGGTAAAACGGAAACCAACACTATGAAACTCTGCGACGCACTGGCCCCAGACCGTATCGAACTCAACCTTGCCAGTCCCGATCGGGACGGGGCCATCCGCGAGATGATCGAAACTATGGGCCGGTCGGTCAATCTTCCCGATCCCGACGCGCTGCTTGGTCTCATCCTGGAACAAGAGGCCATCAAGACCAGCGGTGTGGACCAGGACGTGGCGATACCGCACGCCCGGTCGGACGACATCGAGGGTGTGGTCGTGGTGTTGGGCATATCCAGGAATGGCATCGACTTTCAGAGCCTGGACGGGCAGCCCGTACACCTGATTTTCCTCATTCTTTCTTCCGAGGCATCCCTAGCGGCATACATGAGCGTACTGAGCCGCACCGCCCGCATTTTCGACCACGAGGACATCCGTCGAAGGGTCCTCCTGGCTGCCTCTCCCGCAGAAATTATCCAGCTCATCCGTACACAGGAGCCGTTTTAGGGACCGGGAACGGGAATTCGGGATACGGAAGGAAAGGTATGCCGTTTCCCTTCCGGATCCCGGCTTCTCCATCCCGTGGCTTACCGGCTATCGCAATGTTTCTGTTTCTCATCCTACTCCATCGCGAAGACCTCCTTGACGAGGTCCTTTCCGGTCTCGTGGAAATGGAAATCACGGGTGCCACGGTTCTGGATGGAAACGCCATGGAGCGCATCCTGGCCGAGGATGTGCCCATTTTCGCCGGGTTGTTGCAGGCCGGACCCGGCCGTACGAGCGCTATTATCGCATCCGTTGAGGATCGCTCCGCGCTCGATCCGCTCATCCGTCTCTTACGAGAAACGGGTGTCGACTTCACACAACCGGGCGTCGGCAGACTCTTTCTGTTGCCCGTTGATTTTTACCTCGGCCCGGCCGGCGAAGAAACTCCATGAAACTGGTCTCCGCCGCCATTCTGATCGTCGTTATCGCCTTTGTCGGTTCCCGGCTCAGCTTCGTCCATATCCGTCTGCCGCTGGGCATCAGGAATCTCTTTCTAACAGGCATTGAATACCTCCTGGTCGGCCTTCTCCTCGGTGGCGCCGCGCTCGATCTGCTCGATGCACCGACCCTCGACGGCCTCTATCCATTTATGGGCATGGGTCTCTCATGGATCGGTATGCTCTTCGGCATTCAGTGGGAGTTTCGACGGCTGAGCCATATTCCCCCACGGGTATTCGGCATTGCGCTCGTCCAGAGCCTGATCACCATCTTCGTTGTCGTTGTTCCCTTTTTCCTGATTTTCCGCCTCCTCTTTTCGCACGAAACGGAACTGTTGCTGGTCGGCGCCGTCACCTTGGCCGCCGCGGCATCGGGTACGGCATCCAGCGGTCTGGCGCTATTTGCCCGAAACACACGGTCTTCCGCGCGGCCCCTGATGCGGCTTCTCAAGAACGTCTCGAATATCGACGATCTGGTGGGCCTCACCGCCTTCGGTCTCATATCCTGTCTGGCCGTTCTGCATCCCGGCACATCCACCGTCATCTGGATCGGCATCTCCGTGGGGCTCGGACTCACCGTTGGTCTGCTGGTCGTCGTCCTCACCACCTATCGCCTCAAGGACGAGGAGATGCTTCTGGTCGTCATGGGCGCCATAACCTTCTCCGGGGGGCTGGCACTGTATCTCAGCCTATCTCCTCTCCTCGTCAACCTCATCGCCGGCGTCATTGTCGCGAACATGGCAAGGGGCCGTGCGAGAGCCGGCATTCGCAACGTGCTCTTGAGGGGCGAACACTCCATCTACATCCTCTTTCTCATCCTGGTGGGCGCGGGATGGCTCATCGACTCGGTCTGGCTTCTGGCACTGGTGCCCGTCTACGTCCTCGTCCGAACCCTTGGCAAGACCCTTGGCGGCTTCGTTTCCGTTCGCCTCTTTCTGCGGGAGTCGCGAGCGGTGAGCGGATTGGGCCTCGGCCTGCTGTCTCACGGTGGAATGGCCGTGGCCATCGTGGTCAATCTGCACCAGATCCACCGCTCTGAGCTTACCGATGCCGTGATTTCAGTCGTGCTGCCGGGCATCCTCGTCAGCGAACTCATCGCTCCGGCCTCGACCCGCCGCCTGCTGGAAAAAATCTCGTGAGGCTAATTCTCGTTTTTGCGGCCCTGAGTTTGCTCATGGCTTGGGCCGGAGCAACCCCTTCCGGCGACGCTCCCGGGGCTTACACTACCCTTGTTGTGGGGCTGCTTCTGCTCTCTGGCCATGTGGCTGGCCATGTCCTTTCCAGGCTGCGCCTGCCACGGATCACCGGATACCTCTGCGTGGGCATGCTCACGGGACCGTATCTTTTGGGTTTCCTCACGAGAGAAGCCGTCGGCCAACTCGGCTTTCTGAACGAACTGGCGGTTACCTTCATCGCACTGGCGGCAGGCGGCGAACTGCGGGTTGCCGATCTGAAGGACCGGATGAAAGTCATCCTCCTTACGATACTTTCGCTCACAGCCATCGTCTTTTCCATTGTCACCGTGTTCGTTTGGTTTACGCGATCACTGCTTCCGTTCACCGCCGCCTTTTCGAGTCTCCAGGTGCTGGCGGTGGGCATGCTCTTCGGGGTACTTGCCGTAGCGCGGTCGCCGTCCAGCGCTATCGCCATTATCAACGAAACCCGGGCACTGGGTCCCTTCACGGAGACCGCACTCGGCGTCACCGTGGCGCTGGATGTCCTCGTGATCGTACTCTTTGGCGCAGCGATTTCCTTCTGTGAGGTCGTGATGACTCCCGCGGCCGCCCTGGATCCCGGATTCATCGCCGGCCTGAGTGTCGAAGTCCTCCTGGGTATCGGTGCGGGCGTGGTCGTGGGCCTGGCGCTGGGTTATTATATTGATCGGGTGCGGGCGAATCTCCCGCTTCTGCTGCTGGGCACGGCCCTGATGGTAACCAGCATCTCCCACGGCGTTCCCGCATATCTGAAAGAGTCTTTTAACCTCACGATTCACCTGGAACCCCTGCTGATCTGCGTTACCGCGGGCTTCACCGTGCAGAACGTCTCCCGACAGGGTCCTCATTTCATAGAAGCGATCGAGTCCGTGAGCCTTCCCGTGTACGTGCTCTTTTTCACGCTGGCGGGAGCGGGCCTGAACCTGGACGCGCTGATGCAGACCTGGACCATCGCGCTTCTGCTCGTCGGCGTCAGAGCCGCCGCCATCTACGTGAGCGCGTACGCCGGCGGGCGCCTCGGCGGCGCCCCGCCGCGCTTCAACCGTATTGCGGGTATGGCCTATCTGACGCAGGCCGGCGTCAGCCTGGGACTGGCCCTGGAGGTCACCCGGCGCTTTCCGGGCTGGGGAGAGGCTTTCGTGACCGTGATCGTCGCGGTTATCGCCGTGAATCAGATGATCGGCCCCATCGCGATGAAACAGGCGCTGACCCGCGCCGGTGAGACCCGTGAAATCTGATCATCAATGATGTTCGACAACGCTGCTCGCCATCACTGGCGAGAGCCGGAGTGCGCGGGTTCCCGTTGTGAGACCAGCCTTACACCGCGCGGGACCGACTAACCATTTCCAACGTTAGATAATTCCTCATCATTTAACTTGCCGTACTCCCGTAATGGTTTACATTGACGTATAATGGTTGATGTTAAAATAATGAAGGCTTTCGCGACGAATTGGCGCGATTTTTCCGGAAAGGCATCTCCCGGAGAAAATTAGCGCTGTAAGGAAATGGAAGGAAAATTACCGCATGTCTGAAGAGGGAAAACAGCAGCCGCCGGCGGATGTCCGGCAATACCGCAGGCTGTTCGGGCTGGAAATCTATCTGACGCCAGTGTTTGTGATTTCCAGTATTACCATTGTCGCCTTTGTTTTCGTGGCTCTTGTTTTCCAGGAAGCCGCGACGGAAGTTTTCAAGGCGGCCCGCGTATGGCTTACCACGAGTCTGGATTGGTTTTTCATTATCTCCGCCAACCTCATCCTGTTGTTCTGCCTCTATGTCGCCATATGCTTGGAAGGGTGCGTCTGGGAGGGGCTCACGCGAAACCGGAATACTCGAATTCGACCTGGCTTGCCATGCTCTTCGCGGCGGGCGTGGGCATCGGACTGTTGTTTTTCGGGGTGGCGGAGCCGGTCTACTACTTCAAGAACCCTCCGCTGGGCATCGCTCCGGGAACAGACGAGGCCGCCATCACCGGTATCGCCGCCACGGCGTTTCACTGGGGCCTCCACGGCTGGGCGATCTACGGCGTCGTGGGACTCGCGCTCGGCTACTTCGCGTACAACCGCGGGTTGCCGTTCACGATCCGCTCGGCTTTCTATCCCCTTTTGGGCGACCGCGTCTGGGGCTGGCCGGGACACGTCATCGACACCTTTGCCATATTTGCGGGGTTGTTCGGGCTTGCCACCTCCCTCGGCCTGGGGGTTCGGCAGGTAACGTCAGGGTTCAACTATCTGTTCGATATTCCCGCGAACAACACGACCATGGTGGTCTTGATCGTCGTCATCACGTCCATCGCGCTGACATCGGTGCTGACCGGTATCGACGTGGGTATCAAGCGTCTGAGCCAGTTCAACGTCATTCTCGCGCTTCTGTTGCTGCTGGCCGTGATTCTGCTTGGCCCGACCGGTTACACATTCCGCTGTATCGTTGCCGGACTTGGCAGCTACGTGGTGAACTTAGGCCCCCTCAGCAACTGGATCGGGCGCGAGGATACCGGTTTCGTTCAGGACTGGACCACCTTCTATTTTGCGTGGTGGTTTGCATGGGCGCCGTTCGTGGGAACGTTTATCGCCCGCGTTTCAAAGGGGCGCACGGTTCGCGAATTCGTTGTCGTCGTGTTGCTTGTGCCCACACTGCTGTGTCTGTTGTGGTTCGGCGCCTTTGGCGGTACCGCGTTCCACCAGCACATTGTAGATGGATATGAGGGTGTCACCGGGAATGTCGAGGCATGGAAGCTCGAAATCGCACTGTTTAAAATGCTTGACAAATTGCCGATGTCGACGCTGCTTTCGTCCGTCGCGATACTTCTGACCATCGTCTTTTTCGTGACGTCGTCGGACTCCGGGTCGCTCATTATCGACACCATTGCGGCCGGCGGCCGGGTTGACGCGCCGGTGGCACAGCGCGTTTTCTGGTGTACAATCGAGGGGTTGGTGGCGATCGCGCTCCTGCTTGGCGGAGGATTGGAGGCGTTGCAGGCCGCCTCCCTGGCAACCGGTTTGCCGTTCGCCATTGTCCTGGTGGCAATGGCGGTCTGCCTCTGGAAAGGACTCCGGGACGAAACGCACCGAGAAAAAATCGCCAATGGGCGGATGTGAATGCCGTGCCCGAGGTAAGAGAAACAGGCCGATATCAAGGTGCGCCTGAATCGACAAAGGAGAAAATCCTATGAGTTTCCGAGGTACGTACATTTCGTTTCTGATATGCGCGGCAACGCTTCTCCACGCGCATACGGTAGTGGGACAGACGAAGGGTACCGTTGCGGGCACCGTGGTCGACATGGAGAGCGGGGACCCGTTGGAAGGCGCAAACGTTTCTATCGCAATCCTGAACCTCGGCACCGCGTCGGACGCGCAGGGCCGGTTTACCATCCTCAACGTGCCGCCCGGCGCCCACGAACTTAGGGTGGACCTGATCGGCTACCCGCCGGTAACGCGCGCGATCACCGTGACCGCCGGAGCGACGCTGACCGTCACGTTGCAGATGGAACTTACCATGCTCTACATGGACGAACTGGTGGTGACCGGCACGGCCTTCAAGGAATCCCCCATCAACCTGCCCTACGCGGTTGCCGTGGTCGGGCGGGTAAAAATGGCCGAGCAGGGCTCTCCGCAGGCCGTGGATTTTTTCAAAAACCTGGGCGCGAGCCACGGCGTGATCGGCGAGCGGAGCAGCTGGTACAACGCCGGCCAGGCCGCCACCCTTACGGAGAGCATCGCTAACGTCAACCTGCGGGGGCTCGGGGCTTCGCGCACCCTGGTGCTGATCAACAGCCGCCGCCAGACCTACGTCCCCGCGCGCCTGATCGGCGGTCGCTTTGTGGATGTCAATGTGATCCCCTCCATCGCCATTGACCGGGTCGAAGTGCTCAAGGAGGGGGCCTCCGCCATTTACGGGTCGGATGCGGTGGCCGGCGTGGCCAATTTCCTTACGCGCAGCGACTTCGAGGGCTTTGAAGTCTCCGCCGCGCACGAATATTTCCCGGGCGCCGGCGATACCAACGGCGGTGCGATATGGGGTGGGAAACTCGGCGAAGCCCATGCGGTTGTTTCCGCGGAATGGCGTGGACGGCAAGCGTTGCCGGCCTCCGAAAGGGACTACCTGCTGCAGCCGTGGCACGGCGGCGGGCAGCGCCTGGGATGGTCGAGCCTGGGGAATCCCGGTACCTTCGCCATCGGGGCTCCCGCCCCGTGGACCGCCGCGATCCACGCGCCGCGCTGCGAGGAATTCGGGGGCTTCCGGGAGTCCTGGACGTGCCGTTTCCGCTATCAGCAGTATGAGAATCTGATCGAGGACATGAGCCATACCCGCGCTTTCGCCGAGATCAACGGTTCGCTGGACAATGGTACGGAGTATCACATCGAGGGCCTGTGGGCCATGGCCGAAATTGCCGATTGGTACACCACGCCCTCCTATCCCCCGTTCCCCCTGACGGACACGAGTATCCAGGAAGTCGCGCCCGACCACCCGGGCCGGGGGGCATTCTGCCACGACTACGGCGCCGATCCGTCCGACCCATACTACGAGGCGTGCCAGGGCGGCGAGAACTGGTATTTCAACGGTCGTCCGTTCGGAAACTCGGGCCCCGGGCGCACACTGGACCGCGACTCCCGCACGTTGCGATTGGCGGTCTCCGCGAATGGCGACTTCGAGGCATTCGGCGGGCGGGACGCGCAATTCGACGTGGGCCTGACCTATTCCCGCACCGAGGGCAACTACAACCTGCCGGGTGTGTACATCGAGCGGCTTTTCCTCGGCTTCCGGGGCTTCGGGGGGCCGCGTTGCGGCGTCGGCGTGGAGGCGGATCGCAGTTCCCTCGCCGGGATGCGGCTGGGCTCGCTCAGCGGCCAGGTGGCGGGTCAGGGTGACTGCCAGTACTACAATCCCTTCGGCAACGCCATCGAGTTCGCGGATCAACATGGTTCGCAATATACAACGCAGGCGAATCCCGACTACCGCGCCGCCCTTGCCAACAGCCCCGAATTGCGGCAGTGGCTCAACCAGGAAGTCGATCTGCAAAGCGCAGCCGACCTGCTGGTCGCCGACGCGACGCTGACCGGAACCTGGGTCGAGGACGTCGTCAGTTACGCGGCGGGCTACCAGTTCCGTCAGTTCAATGCCAGCGGCGATCCGAACGACGCCGGTGACGTGACCATCAACCCCTGTCCGGTTGTGGGCGACAATAACTGTTCAGCAGAGGACAGGTTCGGGCCCTACGCGTTCACCAACGTGAATCGGCCTTATGATGAATCTCAGACGGTGCATCGCCTCTTTGCCGAGATTCCCCTGAGCCTGCAAGAGCGTTTTGACGTGCAACTCGCCGCCAACTACGAGTTCCACGACGTGGCGAGCAGTTTCGATCCCAAGTTCGGGTGGCGCTATCAGCTGGTGGAATCCCCGGCCCAGTCCCTGTTCCTGCGCGGTTCGGTACAGACGACGTTCCGCACGCCGGCACTTGACGACGTGAATGAAAGCCCGCTTTCGACGCTCGAGTGGATCAATGAGACGGGCGCCTACCAGACGGTGGACAGAATCGGGAGCAAGGATCTCAAACCCGAACGGGCGTTTACCTATAACGCGGGCCTCGCCCTGATCACGGAGGCGGGATTTGAAGCGACACTCGACTACTGGAGTTACAATTTCAGCGATGTGATCGGTTCCATGCCCCACGGCGCCATTACCGCCTTGTACGCCGATGAAGCGAACAAGAACGCCCTGAAGCAATTCATCGTCTGCCCGGACGGAATAGGTACCGGCACGTGCGCGGCCTCGGAACTCGAGCGGGTGCAAGTCGACGTCGTCAATTGGCCGGGGGTCAAGACCTCGGGGCTCGATTTGCATCTGGGCACGCGGACGCAGGCGGGAACGGGGAAATTTGCGGCGAGCCTGGACGGCACCTATACGCTGGCGTACGAGACAAAGGCCCTGATGCACGGCAGCCTGGTGCTCCAGGAGGAGGCGGACGTCGCCGGCTACCTGAACTTCGGAAATCCGATCGCGACGTCGCTTCCCAAGTTCAAAGCCCGGATATCGGGCACCTATTACTGGCAGGACTACAGTGTCGCGAGCTATCTGAACTACATATCGTCATACGAGGACCGGGGTTCGATGGGCTCCGATAATTCGCAGATCAAGAGTCTGTTCGGTACCATTGAATCGTTTGTCACCTGGGACGTGACTTTCCTGTGGAACATGCCCAACGGGATGAACATCGCGTTTTCCGGGATGAATCTGCTCGACACAATGCCTCCACTCGTGAACATCGAGCAGGCCTACGACGGCTTCACCCACGATCCCAAGGGACGGCGTCTAAAGCTGGCGGTAACCTATACCCTCGGACAGTGACAGCCCGTTTTTGAAAACGAATTTGAAGAAGGCATCCGTGAGTCTGGCGGATGCCTTTTCCATTGTGGTTGCGCAGCCAATGAACCCATACTGCCGCGGCCCAGGAAAGCGTTGCAATCTCAATTCTCGAACGGCATATTAACGACGTTCGCGCGGCGCCGCGAAACAATTCGAGGACCGGGACCCCGGATTCTCTCCGGCCCGGGAACAGGCGGCCCGCCTCCGCCGCGTCCGTTTCCACGTCACCGGAAAATTACATGAACAAACGCGAAGACTATCTCTCGTGGGACGAGTATTTCATGGGCGTTGCGCTGCTTTCCGCCCTGAGAAGCAAGGACCCCAACACCCGCGTGGGCGCGTGCATCATCAACGAAAAAAAGAAAATCGTGGGCATCGGCTACAACGGCCTGCCCATCGGTTGCTCGGACGACGAGTATCCGTGGGCAAGAGAGGGCGACTTTCTCAATACCAAGTACCCGTACATCTGCCACGCCGAACTCAACGCGATCCTGAACAAGATCGACACGAACCTCTACAACTGCACGATCTACGTCACCCACTTTCCCTGCAACGAATGCGCCAAAGTCATCATTCAATCGGGCATACGGGAAGTCATCTACCTGGCGGACAAATACGCCGAGACCGACGCCGTCCGAGCCTCCAAACGCATGTTCAACAGCGCCGGCGTGGACTACCGCCAACTCACCGGGTACCGCGAACACCTGCACATCGAATTCAGAGACCTGGCCTGAAAGGAATCCGTTATGACCGCCGGCGAAACCTGGCTGCCCGAGGGATCGGACCTTAAAACCGTCACCTCAAGGTACGGCAATCCGCTCAGCGCCCTGTCAAGGGCCGAGATACCGGCCATTCTTCTGCAGCAGGCCTACAACCCTGACCACTGCGCGGGCCTCATCCGCCGTTTCATAGATCGGGGCCTGATGCGGGATCCGGCGGACACGGAATCCGACGACACGCGCACCCGTATCGACATCGGCACCAGCCTGGGCAACCGGGGCAACGACCAGGAAGATTTTCTTCAACACGCCGCCCTGACACGGGACCTTTTTGGACATCTCTTCGACGGTTTCGACAACCCCGTCGATGTCATTTATGACAGCCTCGCTGCCCTCGCCGGGCGCAAACGGGTCGTCACGGCGCGCGAACCGGACGGGCGCGTCTACGGACCCGCCATCTTCCGCATCCACTACACCCATCACACCTACCAGCCGCACATTGACCACGTCAGCTTGCGTGAAAAGCGGTTCAATTACGCGGTCTCCCGGTTCGAGCACCAGTTCGCCGGCGTGCTCTGCTTTCAGAACGCGGCCCAGGCCGGCCCCGCAACCCAGGCCATCCTGCATCGCTGCCTGTGGACGGAAGACGTCGAATCCCACGTCGCCGCAAATGCCTTTCACGAATACGCCCGGCAGAACCACATTGAAAACTACCGCGTCGACCTCGAGCCGGGCGACCTCTACTTCTTCAACACCCGCTGCATCCACGAGGTCCACGCGGTCGAGGGAACCGACCCCAGAATCGTGCTGGCCGTCTTCATCGGCTATTCCGAAGATGACGGCGAGGTCTACGTCTGGTCGTAGTGCTCTGTCGCGTCCACTCGCTGTTGCCTGATACGAAACCGAGGTCGGATCCCAGGAGTCGCCGACATGCCGGAATCCGTGTACCAGGGAACGCTCCTGCCTGAACTTCCTGCGCTCGACGACGTCCGGTCCGTCCTGCCCGACTACCGCGCCATGCTGCTCGCGGTGATGGCCGCCATCGCCGATCGGTACGATCGCAATCCCGACTACCCCTTCATCGACACCAAGCTGGATCTCATTACCGGAGAGGACTTCGCCGCGGACGATCCCCTGAAGGGCCCGAACGCGGTCTATGGCTGGATTCAGGGGCGCGGTCTCGAATCCCTGGCCGGTCACTGCCTCTGGATGCGTCGCCACAACCTGGAGGCGGATCTCCGGCGCCGCCTGGAACGCATCGCGGCCGACGTGCTCGCGAAGCTGCTTGAAATCCGCGCCCGAAACGCCGGCCGCCTTGCCTTTTTCATGTCCCCGCAGGGGAACCCGTTCACACTTGACGAGGAAGGCAAGACCCGGCCGTTGACGCTCACGAAGAAATCGAGCTACGGATTCAGCGACCTGTTCAGCGCCAAGGGCATGGTTGCGGCGGCACGATACCTTGCGTTGCGGGATGCCGAAACCGAAGCCATGGACTACTGCCGCCGCGTGGACGCAGCCATTCACGAGGGCCGTTTCACCACCGACCAGATTTCGCTGGATCCCAGGAATCCCGCGGGACCCCGACCGGGCCGCCACCCCCATGGAGCATTCATGATTCAGATCGGCGCCGCGGCCCTGTTGGCAGAATACGGCATTCCCGAAAGCGTGGAGATGGGTCTGCGCCTCATCCGTCACGAATTGGAGACCTACGTCAACCTGAACGGGCGGGTGTCCGGACTCCCGGAGTACGACTTCTGGGAAGCCGTGGACGACGACGGCCGGCCCTACGAGGAGAACGGAAATATTCTCTCCGATCCGGGCCACGTCCTCGAATTTATCGGCCTGACGCTGAAATTCATCTCGGCCGTCAGGGAAAAAGCGCTGGCAGGTACCGAACAACGGAAGGAAATCGCCGGCGTCGAAGCCCATATGCCCGCTCTGCTCGAACATACCTTTGCCGGGGGTTTCCAACCCGGCCCCGGCGGCATCTGCAAGGTATTCGACCTGGTCTCCCGCACGCCCTCCAATACCGACATGCCGTGGTGGAACCTCCCCGAGACGTTACGCGCCGCCGCGTATTGCGTTTCGATAGCCCGTTCCGCCGCACACCGGCAGAAAGCCCTTGGCATATTCAGCGCCTGCCACAACGCTTTTACACGGCACTTTGTCCGCCCGGACCTCCATTTGATGGCGTATCAGACCCGCGCTGAGACCGGGCGGGTCATACCGGTCATTCCCGCCACCGCGGATGCCGATCCCGGATACCACACCGGTCTGAGCATCATCGACGTGCTCGAAGTCTTCGAAAACGCGTAACCGTCCGTGTGTTTCAGGTAGCCATGCGCCTCGAGATCAAAAAACTTTCACTCCGGTACGGCACAAAAAAACCGCTGTTTCAACGGGTGGACCTTACCGTTGACAGCGGTGATTTCATCCTTATCCACGGCCCGTCGGGAAGCGGCAAATCCAGCCTTCTCCGGCTGCCCAACCGGCTACAGGAACCGTCCTCGGGCGACATCATCCTGGACGGCATACCGGTGGCGCTCCATAACGTCACCGAACTGCGGAGAACGGTCGGTTACGTCCAGCAAACGCCAGCAATGGTCGGCGGGGCCGTGCGTAACAACCTGACCCTGTCGTTCGCGTTCAAAGCCGGACGGGACAGGCAATTGCCGGACGATGACCGGCTCCGAGTCCTTCTGGACGATTTCCTGCTTCAGGACATGGACCTCGACGACGACGCGGAAACCCTTTCCGTGGGCCAGAAACAGCGGATAGCCCTCATCCGTACGCTGCTGTCCGAACCCCGCTTCCTCCTCTGCGACGAACCCACCTCCGCCCTCGATCCCGAGTCCAAATCCGTCGTCGAAACCTGGCTGGAACGCCTCGCGCTGGAACAGAACATCGGCATTGTCCAGGTCACGCATGGGGACTTCACGCCAGATCGGGTCAGCCCCCGGCGCTACCGGCTCGACGGCGATCTTCAGGAGGTCTCCGCTTGAACCTGATCGAGATCTCTCCCCTTCAGTTGCTCCTGTGTCTCGTCTTTGTCCTTATCGCGGGCACCGGCTCGGTTATCTTCCGCCTCAAACTGGAAAAGGACCTCGCGTGGGGCACGGTGCGCACCTTCGCGCAACTCTTCCTGGTCGGCTACGTTCTGAAGTACATCTTCCAGATCAACAACCCGTACCTGATTCTCATCCTCTTCATCTGGATGGTCTTCTGGGCCGCCCACGCCATCCGCGGCCGGGTAAAGGAAAAGAAGGTCGCCTACTTCCTACCCACGTTCATTTCCATGGTCGCCAGTTACACCATAGTGTCCATCCTGGTCACCGCCGTAGTCGTCCAGGTCAAACCCTGGTACACCCCGCAGTATTTCATTCCCCTGGGCGGAATGATTATCGGCAATTCCATGAACGCCGTCACAATCGCCCTGGAACGACTCTTCGCCGACCTGCGCAAACAGCGAGACCAGATCGAACTCGCCCTGTGCCTGGGCGCCACCTACCAGGAGGCCACCGCCATCATTCTGCGCGACGTGGTGAAAGCCGGTATGATTCCATCCATCAACGCCCTCATGACCGTTGGCCTCGTCTCTCTTCCCGGTATGATGACCGGACAGATTCTGGCCGGCTCGGATCCGATGACCGCTATCAAATATCAGATTATCGTGATGCTGATGATTGTCGCCGCCACCGCCATTGGCTCCATCGTCGTCGTACACGTCGTCCGCCGCCGATGCTTCACGCGGGCGCATCAACTGGCCATATAAGCTGCCTAAACCGTCTCCCCGGAACCACCGTCCAGATTAATTGCCGCGCCCGTGATGAACGCGCCCCGGTCGGAGACCAGAAACGCGACCAGATCGGCCACCTCACCGGGTTCGCCCATCCGCCCCAGCGGGACGTCCTTACCGAGTTCATCGCACCAGGCTTCGTAATCCAGATCCCTGCCGGACGCCTTCCACGCCCGCTCCGCCTGCGCGGACCTGATATTGGTCAGACAGACCGTGTTCACCCGAATCCGGTGCTGAGCCAGATCCTTGGACATCGCCTTGCTCAGCGCGATACCCGCGGCCCGGCTCACCGACGTGGGCACCGAATCCGGTCCCGGCGCCTTGCCGCCCGGGTGCGTGATATTCACAATGCTGCCCCCGCCCCGGGCCTTCATATGGGGAACAGCCATCCTTGAACCCCGAACCGCGGCCCAGAATTTCAAATCGAAATCCTCCTGCCACATGGCTTCAGTCGCATTCTCGAAGTAATGGGCCGCGGAACGACCCGCGTTGTTCACCAGAATATCAATACCGCCGAATTCGGACACCGCTTCGTTCACGAACCGCTCCACGTCCGCGGCGAGCGTGACGTCGGCCGCCACCGCAAGCACCCGGGCGCCCGCTTCCGAGCTGATGGCTTCCGCCGCGTCTGCCAGAACGTCCTGCCGCCGCGCGCACATCGCAACCCTGCACCCCTCCGCGGCCAACTTCCGGGCGATCCCGTTTCCAATGCCCTCGCTGCCCCCTGTCACCAGCGCCACCTTCCCCGACAGATTCAACTCCAGCATTTCAGTCCCTCCTTGTGTACCGTCCCGGAAATATGTCACCATTCTTCCGCCTGCCTCGCATGCTTCAGCAGGCAGGCCGGTTCATCCCGTCTCGCTACGTTCCCCTCGCTCGCCGACCTTGCCTTCGGAGACAGGACGCAATCGTGGTCGAGCCCATACGACGTCAAACGGGCTTTCCGCGTCTCCCCTGGTGATGTTTTCAGCCCCTGACTATCAACCTGCGGCCCAGCGCACGCCCTGGCAGAGCATCGCCTGCACCGGCGGCCTGGCGAACGTCCCCGGGCCGTGGCCAAGCGCCGTGTAGAATACCCGTCCCGATCCGTACGCTTTCACCCACGCAACCGGAAACGTCCCACCATGCCATTGCGCGGACGCGAGAATCCGCAATTGAGGTTCGTACGCCGAAATATAGATTTCGTCGTCCACCTCAAAGTCCTCGATGCCTTCCATCACGGGGTGGCCCGCATCTTCCACCTTTACGGTGAACGTCAGCCCGGGCGGGTGCCAATTGGCATGCCCGCCCAGCATGTCCACCGCCCGGCCGCCGATCCACCATCCCGATCCGTGAACCCCCACCAGGCCTTTGCCTCCCGTTACGAACCCGAAGAGGCCATCCTCCTGGGCGCGCGTCAGGTCCGATTCACGGGCAATCGAACCGTCCTCCCGTTTTACGGTGCGGGTGAACCCCGTTCCGAAAACGCAAACATCATAATGGTTCATCCCCGACGCCAGCAGGTCCTTGTCCGCGCTCAGGTTCACCGACAGATCGGGCTGTGCGTCCAGAAACCCGCGGATCATCCCGGCGCTCTGATCAAATCCGTGATTCGCACCCGACAGGATCAACACGTTCATCGCAATGCCTCCTCTGGAAAACCGTTGCCCTTCGAATACCGTGGCCGCGTGCGGCCCCGTCTTTTATCCGGTGGCGCCGGTCGTACGTTAAGGTTTCCGTCGTCTCCGGCCTTCGACGGCGGTTCTTGATCGGATCGCCGCGGGCGGCCGCCGCGCCATCGCGACTGTGCACCCACGCCTCGTGGCGTTCACCGTCAACGGAACTTGTCGAATTCCTTATCTAATTGATTTTATTCATCTTCAAACCTGCTTCCGCAGGGCGGAACCAAACATGCGGCCCGGGAGGAACGAAGTCAACGGTTTTTCGCGGCGTCGGGCGCGGCGGAACGCGCCTCTTGATTCGGGTTCTCTTATCCACTAAATTCTACGGGGCGGCGCTTCCGCTCCCCGGCGCAGGAAACCCGACAGCCCTTTGCGCGATTCGACTTCCGGCCGCGTCCGCAACCTGGCGTTCAGTGGAACCCGACGCCACGACGACGGCGAGATTCAGGATTGGCACGCCTCGGCGGCCCTTCGGGGAACGCAGGCGCGCATCGCGCTATACGAGAGAGAACAGGTGACCGACTGTCTCACGCGTTTTGTCGACGCCGGTTCTCTTCCCCAATTGGAGCGGCGTTATGGCCGCCGTGCCGCTTAGCGAATCCATCCTGAACCACATGGTCTCCTGGACCACGGCGGACTGGCCGCCGGATTGGGGGGCGATCTTCGGCCGCTCCGGTCTCCTTGTCGTGGAAATCGGCTTCGGCACCGGCGAGTTTCTGGTGGATCGGGCCCGTGCGAATCCGGACATGAATTTCGTAGGCGTCGAACGATCATGGGTGTCCGTTCAGAGGCTGTTCAGGCGGTTGGGCCGGGGCGGTCCAACGAACGTGCGGGTGGTTCATGGCGGGGCGGATTTTGTGTTCGAGCGCCTCTTTTCGGTGGATAGCGTCGCACAGGTTTATATCAACTTTCCGGATCCCTGGCCCAAGGAGCGGCATCGCGGCAGGCGGCTGATCCAGCCGGAATTCGTCGGGGCGCTGGCCGAGCGGCTGGCGCCGGGCGGCACGGTGACCGTGGCGACGGACCACGGGGGATACGCGTCGTGGATTTCAGATGTGCTGGAAGCACAGCCGCTTCTGCGATCCGGCTTCACGTCCGCGTCGGTGCCGGGGTTGCCCGGGCGGAAGCCCACCAAGTACGAACGGAAGGCACTGGACGCCGGCGTGCCCGTCCGTTATTTCGTCTGGCGACGGGATCTCCGCGTCTCCCTCCCGAAACCCGTTGAAAAGGTCGGACCGATGCCGAATATGTTGCTGGAAGGGAAGTACGACCGCACTCGAATGACTGCGGGTTTTGAGCCCTTTTCGTGGCGGACGGACCACCGCGGGGTGACGGTGGTGATCAAGCTCGTGGACATGTACACCGACCGAAACGGGGACTATCTGGTGGAAACGATGGTGAAGGAGGGCGCATTCTCCCAGCACTTTGGCGTTCTGGTCCTGGCCCGACCAGGAAACCGGGTGCTGGTAAAATTGTCTCCTATCGGGCAGCCGCGGCCCACATGGGGGGTGAAGCAGGCGGTGGGAAGGGTGGGACAGATGGTCCTGGCGCAGTGTCCCGGGCTCCACGTGGCGGAAAGCGCAGTGGGTCGATAGGCGCCGCGCCGGCGGGCACATCGGTGTTCGCGGCCTGCGGGCGCGCCGGCGAGACGCTTCGCCTATGCAAAGATGATTTGCGCGTTGTCATCCAGCGGGCTCACGGATCCGATAATGCGCGCGCGGCCCTCGCCGGTGTCGTGCAGCGCGGCCAGAAGACTGTGGCCCTGATCGGGAGGGACCGAGACCAGGAGGCCGCCGCTGGTCTGGGGATCGACGAATATCTCTTCGTGTCGTTCAGGCAGGGCCGCGTCGAAACGGGCTGCGTCTCGAATGAGTTCCCGGTTGGCGGCATTGACGCCGGTGCCCACCCCTCTTTCGTACATGTCCAGGGCCTCTGACATCACGGGGACGTCGGCGCAGGAGATCTCCAGGGTGCAGCCGGAAGCCCTGGCGATTTCCAGGGCGTGGCCTGCCAGGCCGAAGCCGGTGACGTCGGTGGCGGCGTGTATGTCAAACCCGGCCATGACGTCTGCCGCGTTTTTGTTGAGGGCGGCTGTGGTGTTCAGGCACTCCTCCAGCGCCGCGTCCGAGACCCATCCTTTGAGGTTGGCGTTGAACAGCACGCCGCTGCCGATGGGTTTGGTCAGGATGAGCAGATCGCCCGGACGGGCCCCGGCGTTGTGCCAGTATTTTTCGGGGTGCACGACCCCGGTTACGGACAGGCCGAATTTGGGTTCCTCGTCGTCGGTGGTGTGCCCGCCCGCCAGGACGGCCCCGGCCTCAGTGATTTTGTTAAGGGCGCCTTCGACGATGCCCTCCAGGACCTCCGATCCGAGCTGCCGGGATGGAAATCCGATAAGGTTCAGGCACGCGATGGGCCGTCCGCCCATGGCGTAGACGTCGCTGAGGGCGTTGGCCGCGCCAATTTGACCGAAGACGTACGGATCGTCCACCGGCGGCGTGATGAAGTCCGCCGTGAGTACGAGGGCGGTCTCATCGTCCATTCTGTAGACGCCGGCGTCGTCGCTGGACTGAAATCCCACCATCAGGTTCGGATCGACGTTTTTAGGCAGGCGGTCCAGGAGTTTCTTGAGTCCGACCGGACTGACTTTGGCCGCTCACCCGCAGGTCCGCGCCAGGCCCGTGAGGGTATGTTTTTTTCTGAAGAAAGAGAACAACGGGACGCCTCCTGAAGTTGACGCGCATCTCGCTCGGTGCTGAAATAGATACGGGAAAACGACCCCGATCGCAACCCCAATCCATCGGCGCCGGCGATTCTTCGCGCTTTTCCGAGGTTCGGTCTTGATGAACGGTGAATTCGACATGGCGCCTGGGCTCTCGTTTGAAAGGGTTACCAAAGCTTACGATGCAGGCAGCGGCGTGCGATATGCACTGCGCGACGTGTCTTTTGTCGTCGACGCGGGCCGAAGGGTGGCGGTGGTGGGGCGCAGCGGAAGCGGAAAGTCCACCCTGTTGCATCTGGCGGCGGGCATCGACGTCCCCACCGCCGGGGTGGTGAGGGTGGGCCAACGGGACCTGGGCGCGCTGTCGGAAGAAGCGCGAACGATGCTGAGACGGGACGAGGTCGGGCTCATTTTTCAATTTTTCTATCTGATGCCGCACCTGCCGGTTGCGGATAACGTCGCGCTGCCGGCGATGATCGCGGGGGAGAAGCCGCGGATTTATCGCCCGCGGGTCCGGGAGTTGCTGGAGCGCGTGGAACTGGCCGATCGTGCGGGGGATCCGGTGCAGAAGCTGTCGGGCGGCGAACAGCAGCGGGTGGCAATATGCCGGGCGCTATTGCGCCGGCCCGGTTTGTTGCTGGCGGATGAACCGACGGGTAACCTGGACGACGAGAACGGGCGGCGGGTGATGAACCTGATGATGGACCTGGTTGAGAATGAGGGGGCGACGCTGGTATATGTGACCCACAGCCGGGAATTCGCCTCGTTGGCCGACGAGGTCTGGGAACTGCACAGCGGAGAGATGAGCCTTCCGCCCGTGCCTGACGCCCGCGCGTGACCCGCTCCGGGCCGCGGGAGTCGGGTACGGCGGCCATTTTTTTCCACAGGAGATCGGGGCAGGTCTTTTGGTCCGCTACTTCGCAAATTCGCTGGGCGCCCAACTTCGCGCGGGGGGCAGCCTTTATTTTCTGACGGTATTCGGCGTGGCGCTGGGCGTTGCGTCGGTACTCTCCATTCAGATTGTCAATTACAACGCGCTGGCCGCGTTCGAGGGGACGGTGCGGGCGGTGAGCGGGGAGGCGGATTTAAGCGTGCTGGGAAGAACGCCGGCGTTCCCGGAGCATTTGTATGCCGACGTGTTGGCCGTAGAGGGGGTGGCGGCGGCCTGGCCCCTCTATCGGGTGGACGTGGCGCTGGCAGATCGGGACCGGTTTTTTCTGGAGGTGTTGGGGGTCGACTTTTTCACGCCGATGCGGATCCCGTGGCGGGGCGACCCAGGGGATGTTTCGGCGGCGCTTAAGGGAGACGGATGGAGCGCGGTCACGCCGGCTCTGGCGGCGCGGTTCGGTTGGGCCGTGGGCGATACGTTCGAAGTCCACAGCGGGGTTCGACGGGTACGGTTGCGCGTCGGGGCGCTGGTGGACTTCCAGGAGTTAAGCCCGCTGGCCAGCCGGAAACTGGTGGTGATGGACATCGCGCAGGCGCAGGCGTTGCTGGGGCGGAGGGGTGAGCTTCACCAGATTGACGTACGTACGGCCGGCGGCGCGGACGCAGACGGGGTCCGGAGTCGACTGCAAGCACGGCTCGGGCCCCGAGTGCGCGTGGCGACGCCGGGGCAGCGGTCCGAGCAGGCGGAGGGGCTGCTTTCGGCGTTCCGGCTGAATCTGACGGCGATGAGCCTCATCAGCCTGTTCGTGGGGCTCTTCCTGGTCTACAGCAGCACGCAGGCGGGGCTGGTTCGGCGGCGGGCGGAGTTCGGACTCCTGCGCTCTCTGGGCGCCACGCGGGCCCAGGTCCTCGCGTTGATACTGGGGGAGGTGGCGCTTCTGGGCGTGCTGGGCGTGCTGCTTGGGCTGCCGTTAGGGTACTGGGCCGCTGAGGCGAACCTCGAGGTCGTGAGCGCAACGCTCACGAATCTCTACCTGCTGGAGGAGATTTCATCCCTGTCGCTGCCGCGATGGTTGTACGGGCTGGGTGTGGCGATCGGGATGGGCGGCGCCCTGGCGGGCGCGCTGGCGCCCGCGCTGGATATGAGCCGGCGGGATACGCGCGCACTGCTTTCGGCATTTCCGCTTCAGGAGCGGACGGGTTCGCTGGTGTTGCGGCTCTTTTCAGCGGGTACGGGCATTCTTGCGGCGGCGGGCATCTGGTACCTCGGGTGGGGTAGGGAATGGAAACACGCGGGGTTCGTGCTTTGCGTGGCGCTTTTGATCGGGCTGCCGTTATGCGCGCCGTTCACAATCCGCCAGGTTTGCGGACGGGTGCGTGTGAGTGGGTTTGGACTGGGGTACAGTTTGAAGGGTCTGGGCGTTCGGATCCGGACGACGTCGTTCGCGGTGGCGTCGTTGGCAATTGCCGTCAGCATGCTGGTGGGCATCACGCTGATGATCGGAAGTTTCCGGCGGACGCTGGAGGTGTGGGTCAACGCGTCGATCCGGGCGGACGTGTATATCTCGCCCGCGTCATGGCGGGGGCGTGGAACCGAGGGCATTCTGGAGGATGATCTGGTCGAGGCGCTGTCAGGTCATCCGGGCGTGGCGGCAGTGGACCGCCTCCGAGGTTTCCCCGCCTGGTCCGGCGACCGCCAGATCGGACTGGCGGGCGTGGACATGGCGCTTCCCGGTGGCGAGGCGCGCTTTCCACTGCTGGATGGGGACGTGGATGAGGCGTATCGGATGGTGCGGGAGGAGGGCGCGGTCTTTGTCGGAGAAACGCTGGCCCGCGCGGTTGACAAATGGACCGGTGATGAAATCGCGGTTTCCGGGCCGGACGGGGAGATGCGGTTTCCCGTGGCAGGCGTGTACTACGACTACCATACCGGCGGCGGCGCGGTCGTCATGGATCTGAAAACGCTGGAGACCTTCTTCGGCCCGGGACCGGTCAACGGCGCGGCGCTTTTTTTGAAGCCGGGTTGGGACGGAGACACGGTCATAGACAGTTTGAAGGCGCGGTTTTCGGACGCCCCCCTTCTAATACGCAGCAATCGCCGGCTCAGAGACGAGGTGTTCCGGATTTTCGATCAGACATTTCTGGTAACACGGATTCTGCAGGGGATGAGTCTGCTGATTGCGGTATGCGGGATCATGTTGATGCTTCTGGTTCTCGTGCGGGAGCAGGTTTCCGAATTGGCGCTGTATCGCGCCGTCGGCGCCAGGCGCAGGCAGGTCTTCTGGGTGTTTTTGGGTCAGGGCATGGGTTTCGGATTGCTGGGCCTGGGCTTGGGACTCGTTGGGGGCGTGCTGCTGGCGGGCATCCTGGTTTTCGAGATCAACCGGGCGTATTTCGGATGGACCATACAGGTCCACTGGCCATGGGGACCGGTCCTTCAGCAGGTGGCCGCGATCCTGGCCGCGGCCGTGTTGGCAAGTCTCTATCCGGCGGCGCGAGCCAGCCGGACACCGGCGACGGAGTTGGGCAGGGACGACCTGTTGGCGTGAAATCACACGTCGCGGGCCGGGGAAGCCCGGTGGCGCGAATTTTGTTGCCAAAGGCAAGATGGGGCGGGATATTTCAGCCTGTACGTTCCAGCCGACGCGCTGCCCCGCCTGCCCGAATAATGACTGCGCTGGAAGACCATTGAATTCTGGTTGCAATTATTGACACCAAGACCGGAGGACCCGATGAATCTCTTCTTGATCTTGCAGACTGTACTTATCGCCCTGCTCGTCCTGGCGTTCCTCGCCCTCCTGTTTGTCTCGGTCGCCGGGCTGAATATATCCGCGCTTCTGGGTCTATCCCAGAAATCCGAAGCAATTAAATTCCTCGGAATCGGCGCTGCCGGTATCCTGGTTGCCCTGAACGCCCTGATGTCCTACAAGCGCGCCAGAGAAATGGAGCGGGTTGCGAAAGCGCAGGCCGACGCGGCGGGCGAGCAGGCGCGAGCCAGCCGCGACGCCGAACTGGGGCGGCGGCATGAACGCCTGCATAACGGCGTTGAACACCTTGGACACGACTCGGTGGCCGTGCGCCTGGGCGGAGCCTACGAACTCTTCCACCTTGCGCAGGATACCGAAGCGTTGCGCCAGCCGGTGCTGGACATTCTCTGCGCGCATATCCGCCGCACCACGGGGCAGGACACGTATCGGAGAAGGCACAGGTCGAAACCGTCCGAAGAAGTCCAGAGCCTGCTGAACCTGCTGTTCACCTCGCCACACGGGATCTGCAAGGGCCTACGCATCGATTTGCAGGGAAGCTGGTTGAATGGGGCCACGCTATGTGCCGCGTACCTGTGCGGCGCCAATCTTGCGGAGGCGAAGCTGCAAGGCGCGGATCTTGTCGGGGCGCAACTCCAGGGGACCGACATGTCCTGGGCGCACCTGCAGGTGGCCGGTCTTTCATGGGCGCGGCTGCAGGGCGCCGATCTTGTCGGCGCGCGGCTCGATGCCGCGAGCATTTCCAGGGCGAATCTTCAGGGGGCAGATCTTGCCCGTTCGATGTTGCGCGGCGCCGCACTTTCCCGAACGCATCTGCAAGGTGCTTTTATTGTTGGAGCGAATCTGCAGGGCGCGGACCTCACCGAGGCGCAGCTTCACGGCGTGAGGAGTTACGTGGATTACCCCGATTCCTTCGCCCAGCGCGTGACGCAGTCAATCGGGGAAGAGAGCGACTTGAGCGGGGCGATCTTCGCGGGCGGATTGACGCTGGAGGAAGTGGAGTCCGTTCTGGATGGAATGTACCACGAAATGGCAACCGTGTTACGAGAAAAGTTGACGCCGCACATCGGCAAGAGGACGTCCTACGAACTTCCGGAACACAGCGGCGCGGTCATCGGAACCTACACCGACGAAGAGGCCGAAAAATGGATCGCGGAATACGAGGAAGCCATGTCGGGGGTGGGAGAGGAAGACGGCTAAGGCCGAAAACAGACTGGTTGGCAGGCCGGAGGCGGTGTCGTCGCTGAACGAGCCTGACAGGGAGGTCGTTGGCTTCAGACGGACTCCTCATGTAGGGAGATTAGGCGGCTGCTCACAACCGCGAACGCCTGGATGGATGAACGATGATTTGGCGTTGATTCAAATTTCTCGCCGGCAGCAACAGGTCGATAACAGGCAATTTTACCGAAAAACCATTTGAATTACGTGCGGCAATGCCGCATATTTATTTCATGCGAATATTCGCAACCCGGACCTACGACCGGGCTATCCGCAGGTTGCTTTCAGATGAAAGCCGCATGGAGATGGAAGCTGCTATTGCAGCCGACCCCACGGGAGCGTCGGTCATTCCGGGTACCGGTGGCATTCGAAAGATGCGCTGGCGCGGGTTCGGGCGGGGCAAACGGGGCGGCATTCGGACCATTTACTTCCTTAACACAGAGTCAGTTGCCATCTATTTGTTAACAGCCTATGCAAAGGCTGCACGCAATGACCTGAGTCCGGCAGACAAGAAAGCGCTCAAGAGTCAGGTTGCAGCAATCAAGGAACAGGAGAAAGCACAATGACCGTAGAACGAACTCAATTAGGCCAGGAAATCGAGACCGCACTTGGGGAAGTACTCGCCCACGTGCGCGGCGAAATGGATCTTCCGTGCCGAATCGTGGATGACCCTACTGCGGAGAGGATTCGCGCCCTTCGCCACGGCATGAAGTTAAGCCGTGAGAAGTTCGCAAAGCGATTCGGTTTAGACGTGCGCGCAGTGCAGGATTGGGAACAAGGTCGTCGCGTTCCGGATCGGGCAGCCCGCGTCCTGCTGACTGTCATCGACTGCGAACCGGAAGCTGTCGTTCGCGCGCTTGCCAGGTAAACGTGTCAGCATAGAATTTCCGACTGCATCCTACGGAATGTTTGATCCCGAATAAGATGTCTGAGCATTTGGACATCCTCGCCGGGAGATTGCTATCTATGGGCAGCCTGCGAGGGCATATTGTTGACGGCGCGACGGGCGAGCAGTCGCGCCGTCAACACTCGACCGTGAGGGCATCGTCTTCAAGCAGGCACCCTACGACGTGAAGACAAGGAACTAAGTGGGGATCATGTGCTTGGGCGTGGTTCATAATCGTCGTCATACCGTCGAAAATATGAGAGCGTTCAAGCGGAGGCTTCATGAACGATAGAAATACATGGCGCATCCGCGACCCGGTCCATGGGCTGATTGTGTTCGGGGATGGAAACGACAAAGCCCAAAATGAGACGGACCAGATCGCGTGGCGTTTGCTCAATACACCCGAGTTCCAACGCCTGCGCCGAATCCGTCATTTGGGTTTCTCCGACCTGGTATATCCCGGCGCGACACATAGCCGTTTTGCACACGCTGTCGGCGTCTATCACACTGCGCGTCGAATCGTTGACGTAATCAGACGCCGTCTAAAGAACCAGGAGTTTGACGAGAACAGAACAAGGGTGGCGCTGTTGGCCGCACTACTGCACGATATCGGGCATGGGCCTTTGAGTCACGTCTTCGAACATGCGGCTCAGGCCACGGGCTTGAGTAAACGCCATGAGGATTGGAGTGCGGAGATCCTCCTGGGCGATACGGAGGTCAAGAGCATATTGCAAGAGGTGGACACGGTGCTGCCGGGGGACATCAGCGCGCTAATTAAGGAGGAAGAGCCGAAGGACATCTACGCCACCATTGTCTCCAGTCAGTTCGACGCCGACCGGCTCGACTACCTGCAGCGGGATCGCCTGATGACTGGAGTCGAGTTCGCGCATCTCGATTGTAGCTGGTTGCTTGATTGCCTTGAGGCCGGACCGGTTACTATTGAAATGGATGGACCGGTCGAAGTGGAGTGTCTGTATCTCAATTTCAAGGGTGTGCAGGTCGCGGAGGAGTACTTGCAAGCCCGTTTCCGCCTCTACAAGGCGGTCTATATGCACAAGACTACGAGGGGCGCTGAGAAAATGTTCGAGGCTTTGCTGAGGATCTGCATGAAGGATCTAAGAGAGGATAAATGGGTGCAACAGGATCCAGTGTTGAATTTTTTTATGTCCGAATCGTCTTCGTTGAGTTCGTATCTCAAGCTCGACGATGCCTCAGTTTGGGCCACCGTGGCGGCTCTTGCTTCTTCATCTCAAACTAACATTGCTGAGTTGGCAAGCCGTCTGCGTGACCGACGGCTTTACAAGTGTTTCGATATCGGCATTCGGGACAAGCCACAGGGCGATCTGTACACTCGCTCCCGGCGTAAATTGAGAGCTGATTACAAGGAATATGACAGCCTTCTATTAGACGACGCGGAGGTCGTGTTCTACAGATGGTACGATTTTGACGATTCGTCGGCACTCAATAAAGTTTTGGTGAAAACACGCGCCGAGGATCAAGAACCGAAGGACATTGCCAATGTGTCCCCCATCGTCCCTGCGCTTCGTGACGCGGAGCGTATTCAGCGGGTTTACGCACCGGATCAAAGCCAGATAGAGGAAATCAGTCAGATTTTGAAGGAGGTCAATCCATGAATGCCAGAGACGTCGTGGTCAATTTGGTTAAACTGAACGGACGGGAACTGAACGGCCAGACACGGCTGCAGAGAGAAGCCTACCTTCTGGATCGTTGCGGGGCGAAATTTGAGCTCTCGTTTGCGTATCACTATAGCGGTCCTTACTCCTTTGAGCTTGCCAATGGATGGGAGGACGCAAAGGCCGAAGGTCGGATTGAAGTCGAGGAAAAGCTCGGCCGGTACGATGTCTCGTATTTGAGTTTTAAACAGAAAGAGTCTGATGACGATCCGGACAACCTGGGTGAGCTGTCGGCTGCCGATGCCCGTGAACGATTACAGAAGATGGCGGAGGCATCGGATACCGTTTTGGAGCTCGCGGCTGCCATTGTCTATCTGAGGAGAGAGGGATACGCTGAACGGGCCATCGAAGAGTTGAAAATGCGCAAGCCTCTCAAAGCGACGGGTGGACGGATCGACAAAGCCAGGGCTCTGCTGCGCGACCTCGGCCTCGAAGAAGACGCCACGCTTTCAGACTCGCCGTTGTCATAAAGGGAGTTAACGGACCTGATCCATGCAGCTGAAACGATATCAAGCCGACACGCTCTCCGTTCTGCGCCGATTTTTTGAGGAGGCGCGAGTCGCCGGACCCAAGAACGCCTACGAGGCGATAACAAGAGAACCGGAACAGGCCGGGCGGCTTGGGGGCTACGCCGGAGCTTATGTGCCGTTAATAGAATTGCCGGAGGTTCCCTACGTCTGCCTGCGCCTGCCCACCGGCGGGGGCAAGACGATCCTCGCCGCTCATGCCGTATCCGTTGTGCGCAATGCGTGGGTTGAGAAGGACTATCCACTGGTGCTTTGGCTGGTACCGACGAATACCATTCGGAGGCAGACGGTCGACGCGCTGAAAAGCCCCCGCCATGCTTATCGACAGGTGTTGGACGAGGCCTTTGAAGGTAGGGTGCGTATATTTGACATTGCGGATTTCACGCACATCCGACCGCACGATATCCGCGATCAGTGCTGCATTGTTATTGGCACGATCCAGACGCTGAGGGTGAAGAGCACCGAGGGACGCAAGGTCTACGCGCACAACGAGGAAATGGAACCGCATTTCTCTGCCGTGCGACGGACCTCAACGGGCCTGGAGATGTTGGAAAACGGGGCCGTAGCCGCCCGCGCCGCGTTGTCAAAAAAGGCGCGGGATGACGTCGAGTACATCCGTCCCATCGTTCTGTTTCAGGTACTGGTTCAGTGTCGAGGGGTGAGTTCCTGACCGGAGAGCGAGAGTGTGACGAGAGAAGCAGTAGACGCCGGCGAGAATAGAAATCGGAGACATTAGTAGACGGTAGACTTTGGACTTGGAGGAATCGACAGGGAACAGGATCGGGTTAGGCCCTGTTCAGAATCTGTCAAAGCGGGCGGCGTGCCGTCGCAGAAATATCCATCCAGTCAGTGAAAGGAACTCTACCAGTCTGAGAATAACATATATGGCACCCGGCCGCGTGGAACATTTTTTCGAATTTTTCTCTGGAAGCCTGTGGACTGGATCGACCCTCCTGAGGGCATCTTCGGCGTTTACTGAGGCGCGAGATATCGGTCTCCGTTGAAATGAATTAGATGGTCCGGTATTTCTGATAGCCAAACTTCCGTCTCCCATGCAATTTCGACGATGAAATTCTTGAATACCGTGAAGTCAGGAAACGCACTGACGTATACTCGCTTCGCAGTGCAAGTTTTGAACGTCTCCTCCAATTCGATATGGCGTTTTGGAGACACTGGACCGTGAGAAGTGACGGCTTCAATTAAATACAGCCGGTTCCGCTTTTCTTCAAATAAAACTATATCTGGTAGCTTGTCGTGGCTTGGAATAGGTAAACCAAGCTCCTCGAAGGTCTCCTGATTTACAATCAACGCCTTATCCTCTGCATCGCCAAGGTAGAGAAGTTGGGCTCCCGGGGCGAATCGTGGTCCGAATTCCTCAACAACGGCAGCTTGTAATTCGTTGTGTGGACCGGGCGATAGATGAAACGCTTCGCCGCTTGGCAATTGCAAAGGCACCCGGTGCTGATCTCGACGTTTCTGATAAATCTCGAATAGTGAGCCCTTTGCTTCATTGAATGATGCAATCGCTTGTTGCCACATTTCGGTACGATACGCTATAATAGTCCGGATCGCGGATTCAGATAACGCATAATGGGTGCGCGGACTGTTTGTCGGTAGGGTAGGGTCATCAGGGTTTCGAACGACAAGGCCTGCCTGTTCAAATTGATGAATGACCTGACGACGAATCGTCTCTCGGGTATTCTCCGCATATTCGCGATTGTATCTGTCCTTGATGTTTTCTAATATATCGTGTATGCGCAAACTATGGCATTTCGCGTCAGTCCAGGGCGTTTCTTCAGAAAGTTGTGCCAACACAAGCAATGTCAGAGCCGCTATTTCGTTTTGTTGTGCGGGAGGTAGACCTAAAGATTTCAATACCTCCTGAGCCTCCTGTATTTTTCCGTTCGCCATGCGGGTTTCCTTTATTGTCGGGAAATCTCTCGGAATACATCCAGTTTCTCTCAAGGTGGGAAAAACCAGGCGGTCTATATCCACGCCTGTTTCTGATATATCAGTTGACCGAACCTGTTCTCCAATTCGCCTGATGACTGTTCGAGGCGGAAGTGGCAATGCGCGTAATTCCATTGCGTTTACCTGGGTATTTCCATTTGAAATGCGGAAGTACCGATCCAATAGCGCACTGTTGAAGATAGCTGATAGTCCAAGCGTCTCCTCATCATCGAGTTCCTCGTTCTTTTTGTAAATGTAATTGAGATGATTCTCCAGCCCAATCCTTTTGTGTGTAAATTGGTCTCTCAGAAAGGGCGCGGCAATTAGACGACGCGGTTCTTCCTTTGCGCTAAACCTGCGAAGCAGGACGTAGTTGGAAACCGGAACGGACAGATCGTGAGTGGCTTCACCGAGACGGATGCTCTGCGGCTTGTTACCTTTCGTCGCCGGCCATTCAACTTTTCGGTGTCGGATGTTGCGCATCCATAGAAGCGGGATTGCTTCGTTCTGTTCAACTGCACCTTCATCCGCGAGATATTGTCGAGCGCGGAAGGCAACGACCGGACCTGTTGAGACTTCCAGACCGTATTCCTGCAACGTGGCTGGCCAGCTATCCACGATATCAATGACCTGTTCGTCAAATTCGCTCGTCGGTAATCTGAAGTTCAGCTTGTTCTTGTACTCCCGAATGAAATGCTTCATCGATACCATACGGGATTTTGTTTCGCCTAAATCCAGCGCATTTTTGGATGATGATATCTTAATAAATATAGGTTCGGGTAACTTCCTGTCCTGCAATCTTCGGTAAGTAATAATAACATTTTCCTGAAGGACAGAATCTTTACTAAACGTCTCGTGGCGCGACTCAAATAAGTGAAGTGACAGAGGGAGCGTTTGGCTGATAAACTCCCGCCTGAATGAGGAAAAGTAAGCGCCGGAACAGAAGCTTCGTGGGACGATAAAACATGCGCACCCCAGGGGCGCAAGCATTCTTGCTGAGAGTGCCATGAACAGGGTGTAGATATTCGAATGTCCTTTAATTTGGCCGGCCACTGCTTTCACGCGAGGGTCGTCGCTATTGAGTTTGAAATAGGGTGGATTCGCGATAATCTTGTCGTATAGTAATCGTTTTCTCGGTTCACCGGTTTTGTCAGCTTCGAAGAGTGAAGGCTGAGAAGAAGGGATGCAATCGAAGATGAAATCGCGATTATGTACCTGTGCGTGAACCGTAATGCCCTTTTCTTGAGCACGTCTTGTTGCCTTTTCAAGTGCCTCGCGAGCTACTTCAACTAAGTCTTTGTCGATTTCATATCCGTCGATCCATAGCTCTATTGGGCGTCCTTCAATTATGGTGCGCTCAATAAGGGCACATGCGAGAACGCCGGAACCAATGGATGGATCGAGCAACCGTTCCCCGTTTCGCACCGGTCCGAGTTGCCTGGCCATAAAACGGCCGACCAGATCGGGCGTAAGGAATTGTCCGTTTCGCTTTCGGTATGCTTCAGGCCTTTCTGATAGCGTGTTTTCGCCCATCTTAAGACTGAAATCTACTAAGTCCGGCAAACCATAGGGTGCGACCGTCTCTGCAACGGACATGGTAGATACACGATGCAGGACGGATGTGGCATATTCAGGATCCTTTCTTATAAACGCCTTCATCGCTTTCGTTAGCCTACCCGAACGAAGCAACAGTTCGTCAGGATCGCATTCCAAAACCCGGGTCAGCCGTACGATTAACGATTCAGATGGCAGGATTTTTCCTGCCTCGATTCGTGAGAAGTGAGCAGGATCAACTCCTACAGCAGATGAGAGTGAACGTAAGCTTATATTATTCTTCATTCTAAGCGAACGCATGTATTCGCCAAATTCCATTTTTTCCCTTCGTTAATAAAATTCGCACCGAAATATGATTTATTCGTCACGGCCTCTGCTAATATATTCGCCGTTGATCGATTTGTCAACGGCATATGTACGGTTCGTTCGGATATTAGGCCGCCTTGAAACTTAGCTTGAAAAATCGGATTTGTTCGAGTTTCTTGAATTGGAATATGTATGTATATTTCAAGCCAAGTGTGGTCTATTCCACAACTTGAACCGCCCCTCTCACCAAGTAGTCATTCCGAACGTGTGCGCACAGCCGCCCGGGGTTCTTTATGGTCATCTTGCGAGGGCCTATTGTTGACGGCGGGGCGGGCGAGCAGATCGACGCCAGGACCCACGTCCTGACATCCGATGGCCGTCTTACGCATCCACGCGAGACCATGCTCAAGGAATACCTCGTCCACAATCTTGAAAAGGTGGAGCAGACATTCCTGTCTGCTCAAAGACATCAAATCGAAACATCAGAATCCTGCGTCCGGGCACGCCGCGAATCGCCGCCATCTTCCCAAACTCACGGGCGCTTCCGGGACTTTCCGGCTCGATAAGCCACAGTGCGGGGATGGCGTTGATTGATTCGCGAAAAAAGCAGCCAACGGTGACGATTTATGTATTAATCAGGCTGGTAAGCCGATGGGTCCACATTCAGCGAATGAACGAGGTGTCCGATGAAAAAACGCTATACGTTTCATTTTACCCTCTCGTTTGTTTGTGTCCTGTTGGTGCAGAACAGCGTCGCTCAAGACAATAACCCCGTCAGTTTTCCCGAAGGCGGCACTACACTGCGTGGGCATGCGGGGGGTGTATTATCCGTGTCGTTTTCGCCGGACGGAAGGACCTTGGCCAGCGGGAGTATCGACGCGACGATTCGGTTGTGGGATGTGTCCAGCGGCCGGGAGAGGGCCATACTCACCGGGCATACGTGGCGGGTCCGTTCCGTTGCGTTCTCACCGGATGGGAGAACCCTGGCCAGTGGGAGCTATGACGCTACGGTTCGATTGTGGGACGTGGAAAGCGGTCTGGAGAAGATCAGGTTCACGGCGCATACGTGGCATGTCAATTCCGTCGCGTTCTCGCCGAATGGGAGTACTCTCGCCAGTGGGAGTTCTGACCTTCGACTGTGGGATGTGTCCAGCGGACAGGAGAAGGCGGCGCTTCAGGGTAATATGTGGCCTGCTTTCTGCTTGTCGTTCTCGCCGGACGGCAGAATTCTCATCGGTTACATGGTTGACATCATCTTGTGGGACGTGGCCAGCGGTCTGCAGAAGGCGAGATGGCATGCGCCCAGTGGCAGATCCATCAGTTCGTTGTCGTTCTCGCCGGACGGGGGCACTCTCGCAAGCGGGGGCCATGATGCTACGGTTCGATTGTGGGATGTGGAAAGCGGCCAACAAAAAGCCACGTTCCGAAGGTATTCGGGTGCTATACTTTCCGTGTCGTTCTCACCGGATGGGAGTATTCTCGCCAGCGGAGGTGAAGACCATACGGTTCGATTGTGGGACGTGGAAAGCGGTCAGGAGAAGGCTACATTGCAAGGGCATTTGGCGCCTGTCCGTACCGTTCAGTTCTCGCAGAACGGGAGGATTCTGGCCAGTGGGAGTGACGACGCCACGATTCTGCTGTGGGATATGTCACCGTACATTACACCACAAACCGCCAATGCGGACTTCGATGGCAATGGCACCGTTGACTTCGCCGACTTTTTGGAGTTTGCCGCGAGCTTCGGGTTGAATCACGGCGATGCGGGGTATGATACGGCGTTTGATCTGGACGGGGATGGCGCCATTGGATTCGGCGATTTTCTGATCTTTGCCAGGGCCTTCGGCGGTTAGGCGGGCATGCGGGAAACAAACTCAACCAGGTACGCATTTCTCGGCGGACGACGGCTGCATCGCAATTTTCGCGAAGACAATTGACTCCATTTGTGTGCGAATTGCTTGAAGGGGAGGAAATCCGTCATACGTCAATACGGAAGTTTGGCCTATCTTGTCTCGTGACGTAACCATCCGGCGTATCGCCTGACACGAGAAAAATCACTCTGAGATCAACCACATACCACCACCCGGAGTTCTCTATGGGCATCTTGCGAGGGCATATAATCGACGGCGCGACCGGCGAGCAGATCAGCGCCAAGGTTCACGTCCTGTCGTCGGACGGACGTTTTACACACCCACGCGAGGCCGTGCTCAAGCGGGGCCCCGGCACGCCGTTTTTCTTCAGCGACGGAATGTTCGAGGTTCGCGGCGGTCGTGGACGCACCGACGTTCTGGTGGAGCGCGGTACGGAATACGAGCCCCTGCGGACGGTGGTGGACATGCCCGAACACGGCAGCAGAGACGTCGAAATTACGCTCAACCGATGGTACGTACCGCAGGAAAACAACTGGTATCCGGGCAACACCCACATTCACTACGACGAAAAGGAAACGCGCCCCGACGACCGGCTGGCCATCGACTGCAGCGTGGAAGGCTACAACGTAACCGTAGTCAGCGTTCTGGACAGAAGACAACTTCCGTACGCCAGCAACAAATATCCCATTGGTGTGATGAACGAGTTCACCACCGCGCATCACGTTCTGGACATCGGCGAAGAGAACCGCCACTACGGCGAGAACTCGCCCTGGGGTTTCGGATATGGACACGTAATGTTTCTCAACATCCGCAACCTGGTCCAGCCCGTCAGCCGCGGCCACATCCTCACCGCGCAGTTCGACCCGGACTATCCACCCCTGTGCTTCTGTTGCGACGAAGCCCGCGACCAGGGCGGCATTGTCATCTGGTGCCACAACGGCCGCGGGATGGAGGCCCCGGTTGCCGCGGTGCTGGGGAAACTGGACGCCTTCAATCTCTTCGATCCCTTCTGGATGGACCCCGAGTACGATCTCTGGTACAAGCTGCTCAATTGCGGTATCGCCCTCCCCGCATCCACCGGCACGGATTGGTTCGTCTGCTCAAACAACCGCGTGTACGTGAACACCAGTGACACGTTCTCCTACGAAAACTGGATCGCCGGCATGAAGGCGGGCAATACCTTCATCACCAATGGTCCCGCCATCGATCTGAGCGTCAACGATCAGCCGATGGGATCAACGGTTCAATTGCCCAGCGGGGGATCGCTCGATATCGAATCCAGGTTCACCTCCTTCTATCCCGTTCACCGCGCGGAAATCGTGATGAACGGCCGCGTGATTCACAGCGAGGGCGATGCCGAAGGCAAACGCGAAGGCGCCATCCGTCACCGGGTGGAGGTCGACCGCGATGGCTGGATCGCCGCGCGGCTTTGGGGCGACAGGCGCGACAGCTTCGACCAGTCCATCTACGCCCACAGCAGCCCGGTTTATTTTTCGTGCGGACGCCCTCCCGCCGAAAGGGACGAATCCGCCCGTTATTTCCTGAACGGAATCGAGGATTCGCTGAAGTGGATCGACACGTGGGGCCGTTACAACACCGACCGGCAGCGCGACGACGTCAGGGAGCTCTTCCGCCGCGGGAGAGAAGGCTTCGCGGGGCTGGTAAGGGAAAGATCAAAATGAACTGTATCCACTGTCGTGGGAAGATGCAACGCTCGAAAGCGCCTTTCCACGTTGACCGCAACGGGTATCACCTTGTACTCGACACAGTCCCTGCCAGGGTCTGCGACCAATGCGGTGAGGCATACTTCGAGGAGCGCGAGGTCAATGCGATTCAGGCCGCTATTACGGGGCTCGACAACCGGCTCAACAGGTTGTTGGAGACAGTTGAGACCGATTGAAAGGGGGCTGTGGCAAATGGTCGTCCCAGCCCCTGTTTCCAACGATTTTACCTTTAGACCGTGGATTCAATCTATACTTCCCGAATGTAGGGCGACCGAAGTCGTCTCCATTCTCACCAACGACAAACGCCGGGCCATCCACGACTTTATCGCGGGAACGGTCGTCGTCCGGACAAATCTCGAAGAACCGTAGGAGGACCGATCACTCGAATCGTGAAATCTATCGCGAAATTGAAGCGCGGCCCATTGTGTCATGACAGCATAAGGGTTGCGCTTGCTTTTTGCCTTCTCGCTATCGCCCCTGGGATCCACGCAGAGGAGTGGAAGACCGCGCGACCGGATTACGTGTGGTCGTTCCCGCGCGATCATTGGGCGCGGGACGGGTACAAAACGGAGTGGTGGTACTTTACCGGGCATCTGACGGCGGAGGACGGCCGGCGTTTCGGGTACCAGTTCACCTTCTTCAGGGTCGGCCTGTTGCCGCAGCGCCCCTCGCTGGCGTCGGAATGGGCGACCGGTAATCTGATCATGGGCCACGCGGCCATCAGCGATCCGGGTTCGGGGCGACACCTTTTCAGCGAGGTGATCTACCGCGTGACGCCGCTGCTGGGCGGGTTTGGCGAGTACCCCGATACGTCGATCGCCTGGAGCCGGTCACCGGCAGGCACGGACGGTCTGTGGACGCTGCGCTGGAACGGCTCCGGATTCAATTTTTCGATGACAGACAGCCGACATCAAATGGGATTCTCACTGTCGTCCCGACCGGCGAAGCCTTTGGTGTTTCAGGGGCCGGGGGGTTACAGCAGGAAAGGGAAGGGCGAGGCGGCGGCCAGCCAGTACTACAGCTTTACTCGGCTTGCGACATCCGGCGAGATCAGGCTGGGCGACGAGCGGGTGGCCGTAACGGGCCAGAGCTGGATGGACAAGGAGTTCGGGTCGAACCAACTCGAAGCCCACCAGGTCGGTTGGGACTGGTTCAGCCTGCAGCTTGACGACGGACGCGAAGCGATGCTGTACGTGCTGCGGGATTCCACGGGCGCCGTGGACTTTTCCCGGGGGACGATGGTCGCGGCTTCTGGGGAGGCGCGCTATCTGGCGCCTGAGGATTTTTCTGTTCGGTCCACGGATACCTGGAGGAGTCCGGAGACGGATGCGGTCTATCCCTCGCGCTGGGAAGTCGCGTTGCCGGGCGACGGGTTGCGGATGCTGGTCCGGCCCGTGATGGCGGACCAGGAGAATCGCAGCGCGTTGATGAAATCACTGTTTTACTGGGAGGGCGCCGTGGAAATCACCGGCCTGGATGGTAAGCCGATGGGGCGGGGATACGTGGAACTCGTGGGGTACGGGACGGGCAGCCGGCCGGGGATATAGAGTTTCGACAATTGAAAACGCGAACAACCTGGGGATTCCTCCGAATGGTTCGGAACGGGATCCCCATTTTACATGCCTTACCGAATTGACGTCGTTTCCTCCGGGAGTTCGCCAACGTACCGCGCGCGCGGGCGGATGATCCGTCCGATCCGGTACTGTTCGATGGCGTGGCCGATCCAGCCCACGGTCCTGCCCAGGGCGAACAGCGTCATTGCGCCCCCTGGCGGCAGGTTGAGGACGCGGGCGAGCGTGGCCAGCGCCAGGTCGACATTATACGGGAGGCTGGTGACCTCGGCCGCGGCCTGGATCGTCGCGAGCGCGAGGCGCACGTCGGGGTGCTCCCCGCGGGATTCCTGGAGCAGCCGGAGCAGCAGTTTGCCCCTGGGGTCGTCGTCCCGGTAGATAACGTGACCGAACCCCGGGAGGCCCTCGCCCCGCTTGAGCCTGTCCAGCATGGCCTGCCGGATGTCGGCTTGGCTCTCCATCTCGCGAAAGAAGGCCTCGACCTGTTCGCTGGCCCCGCCGTGCTTGTAGCCCTGAACGGCACTGAGGGCGGCCGTCACCACGGCATAGAGCGTCGCGCCGGTGGATGCCACGCATCGCGCTGTGAAAGCCGACGCGTTGAGTTCGTGATCGGCGCACAGAATGAGCGCTGCATTGATGAGGAACGCGGCGTGATCGTCTTCCGGGGCCCATGCCCGCTGGAGCGTCCGGGCGATGCCGTCGACCGGGTTCGCCCCGCCGGCCGCGAGGGCCGAGAGCAGGCGGAGAATGCGGCTCCCGGTCCGGACCGTGGACTGTGTTTGCAGGTCATGAGCGGCGAGGTCTTCGGTTGCGGCCAGGGGTAACAGAACCTGGAAGGCTTCGACGGGTTTCAGGTCCTCCAGGTGATGCAATCTGCGTTGAAGTCTTACGGAGACGGCCTCGCCATCCGGAGAAACAAGCGCGGGAATTTCCATTTCGGGATTCCCTGTCCAGATAAGCGCCGCCACCTGCTCGATGCTGCGATGCCTGGCAAGGTCCAGGGCGTTGCGGCCCCGGTAGTAGACACAGTCGTCGGTAATGAGCGTGATTGCCGATTCGAGCACAGGCGCCCCCGCACGCAGGGCGTCTTCCGCGATCGTCTCCGGATCCCGTCGGCCTTTTTTCCGCGCCTGGAGTTTCCTGACGTCGGCGGCGTAGTACCGGCGTGCGCGGCGGTTGTGTCCCACCGCCTCGGAGCGGATCAGACCGCGGCTCACGTAGGCATAAAGGCTCTCCACGGCGATGTTCAACTCGCCGGCAGCCTCCCTGGCTGTGAGATATCGAGCGTGTTTCATGGCGCCCCTCCATTCTGAAGTCGCGATACAATATAATATATCAGACCTGTCCAAGAAAGGATGTGAAGCGCAATAGAATAACTCCTCCGAGTATGCGGGATCAGATGACAAATATAAAAACAGCTCTGGCATCACCTGCGAGACCTACCCCCTAACCCCCTTCCTGAGAGGAAAGGGGGAACTGCTTATTCAGAGTTTATGCGAGATAGTGTTTACGCAACGCTTCGCTCTACTCCCCCTCTCCTCGCAGGAGAGGGTGCCGGGGGGAGAGGTCCCTCTTTCCGCAATCATGAGTCAATTTATGATATATTGATTTTAGAATCAAGATTGACAATATATTTTTCTTTGTATAGAATTCCATAAATCGACAAGTGTACACCGATGACGATCCGGAGGAATAAATCCGGCCCGTAAGGGACCGAATTTCAAATCCAGGAGGAGTGCAGATGGCGAAAAAGGGTTTTGCGCCCGGCCTGAAGGGCGTCGTCGCCGCGCGGACCTGCCTGAGCAGGATCGATGGCGAAGCGGGCGAGTTGATCGTTGGGGGGTTTCCATTGGAATCGCTGGCGCACAACGCGTCGTTTGAAGAGATGCTCTACCTGTTATGGCACGATCGGCTCCCGGATGCGGCGCAGTTGAAGGCGATAACGGAGGCGCTGGCAATGCGCCGTGGGCTTCCCGAGGCGACTGTGGCGTTGCTCCGGGCAGCGGCGGCGGAGGGTGCGCTGGTGATCGACGCGTTGCGAATGGGCGTGGCCTCGTTGAGCCTCGGGTCCGTGGCGTCGCCGGACGAACGGACGGACGCGTTGACTGTTGTGGCGCGGTTTCCCACGCTGGTCGCGGCGTACTGGCGGATGTTGAATGCCGCAAAGCCGGTTGCGCCGCGCGACGACCTGGGGCATGCGGCGAATTATCTCTACATGCTGACCGGCGAGGAATCCGGCCATGCGCGAACCAGGGCGATGGAGACGTATCTGAATACGGTAATGGATCACGGGCTGAACGCATCCACGTTCACGGCGCGGGTCATCGTCTCCACGCGATCGGACATGATCTCGGCGGTGACGGGCGCTCTGGGCGCTTTGAAGGGACCGCTTCACGGGGGTGCGCCCGGTCCGGCGCTGGATATGGTGTTCGAGATCGGGAGCATCGAAAACGTCGAGCCGTATCTGCGGGCGAAGCTGGAGCGCGGGGAACGGCTGATGGGGTTCGGCCACGCGGTCTACCGGGTGCGGGATCCGCGCGCGTCCGTGCTCGCGGCCGAGGCGGCCCGTTTCTTTGGGGCCGACGGCGATCGGCAGCTGTACGACCTCGCCCGCGAGGTGGAGCGGACCGCCGTGCGCCTGCTGGCCGAATACAAACCGGGGCGCAATCTGGACACGAACGTGGAGTTCTATACGGCGCTGCTGCTGCACGGGCTGGGTCTGCCGGCCGAGTTGTTCACGCCCACGTTTGCCGTGGGACGCGTCGCAGGGTGGACCGCTCACGGTTTTGAGCAAAAGGCGGATGACCGGATCATTCGGCCGCGGGCGGAATACGTTGGTGCGACGGGCCGGCGATGGAAACCCGTTAACGAGAGATGACGTCGCCCCGGGGCTGCCGGGGAGTCCGTTTGCGCGGAATCGCCTGACCGGTTTCCAATGAAGTGCAAGGGCGGCCCTTGTGGTCGCCCGCTTTCGTTTTTCGCTAGGCCCGCAAGCCGGATTAGGGTGAATCCGCGTCGGGTTGAGAAAAATCGAACCGGCGAATATGGGAATAGACGTCAAAAGTCCTTTCAGAGTGCATCCTGAACGGTGTAAGTGCGGAGGATAAATCGAATGCGCGCGCAATCCCCGAAACAGTTGAATTTAACGATGGATGACGAAGAAGAGTGATGAAAAAGCCAGGCAGCCAATATCGGAGCATACTTGTCCGCTACCTCCAACCGCAGTGGCCGAGGGTACTGTGGATGGCGCTGCTGTTGTTGGGAGGTATCGGCCTGCAGCTTTTCAACCCGTTGATCATGCGTTATTTCATCGATACCGCAAGGGAGGGTGGATCACTACAGCAACTTACCCTGGCGGGCTTGTTGTTCATGGGTGTTGGGATGGTTCATCAGACTGTGTCTGCCTTCGCAAGCTACGTTAGCAGCGATGTGAGTTGGCGCGCAACAAACCGTCTTCGGTCTGATTTGACGGGTCATATCCTGAGCCTGGATATGGCTTTTCACAACCGGCGCACCCCTGGTGAACTGATTGAACGCGTTGACGGCGACGTGGGTCGACTTGCCGCCTTTTTCTCGGATTTTGTGATTGAACTGATTGGCGGCGTCCTGCTGACGCTTGGTGTCCTGTTCGTCCTGCTGTGCGAAGATTGGCGACTGGGCGCAATACTTGCCGCCTTTGTGGCGGTCTATCTGACGGTTCACATTCGCGCTCAAACCATGTCCGTGTCATTCTGGCATGCCGAACGGCAGGCCAGTGCTGAGCTGTCCGGTTTTCTGGAGGAGCGTCTGTCCGGTCTCCGGGACATCCGGGCAAACGGCGCAATCGCCTATATGATGCGGCGCTTCCACGAGGTTGCGAGGCGGGCGTTCGCAACGGCGTTCAAAGCCGACCTGATCACCGACGTGGGTTGGACAATATCGAACATCGTGTTCGCGACAGGCTTTGCGGTAGCAATGGCGTATGGTGCATACCTGTTCCAGGTCAATGCCGTTACCATCGGGACCGTCTATCTCGTGCTCCATTATCTTCAGATGCTACATACGCCGCTGAACAGAATTCAAAGACAGGTAGAAGTCTTTCAGAGCATCCGGGTTGGCATCCAGCGCGTTGGAGAACTCAGGATGACCGAACCGGAAATTCCTGACGGCCATGGAGCGGTCCTTCCGTCGGGCCCGCTTTCTGTGGCGTGCCGAAACGTCTGCTTTTCCTACCAGCCGGAACAAACGGTACTGCAAGATCTCACGTTTCAACTGGATTCGGGCAAAGTGCTCGGTTTGCTGGGACGGACCGGGAGCGGAAAGACCACCCTTTCCCGTCTTCTCTTCCGCCTCTACGACGCCGATGATGGTTCGATTTGCCTGAGCGGCACAGACATTCGCAAACCGCGGCTGTCTGATCTACGGGCGCACGTTGGATTGGTCACACAGGACGTACAGCTGTTTCAGGCAACCGTTCGGGATAACTTGACCTTGTTCGATCCATCCATCCACGATGATCGCGTTCTGGCCGGGCTTCACGCTTTGGGGTTGGATGTCTGGTTCGAATCGCTTCCTGCGGGTCTCGATACGCAAATGCCGCCGGGCGGGGGTGGACTTTCGGCTGGCGAGGCGCAACTGGTGGCGTTTGCGAGGGCTTTTCTGAAGGATCCCGGATTGCTGATTCTGGACGAAGCCTCGTCGCGTCTGGACGCGGCGACTGAGAGACGCCTTGAACGGGCAATGGACGTACTCCTCCGGAATCGTACCGCGATTATCATCGCACACCGTCTTTCAACCGTGCATCGTGCAGATGAAATCATGATTCTCGAAGCAGGACGGATAAAAGAATATGGGACATACGCGAAATTAGCGGAGAACCCCGATTCCGTCTTTTCCGGTCTGTTGCGAACCGGGTTGGAGGGTGGATTGTCTTGACATCCATTGCCCAAAAGACAGGGGGAAAATGGCGATGTTTCCGGGCGCTGATGCGATTTAGCCCCTTGTTGTTTTTCCTCGGCGTCATCCTTTCTTTGGGTTATTACGGGTTCCCGCTGATCGTTGGGCTAATCTTGCGCGCCTTCCTGGACACCTTAACAGGCGAGACGGAAATCCGCTTTGGCATCGGGACGTTGGTGATTCTCTTTCTGGCCACAAGATTGACCATACAGGGAGCCGAGCAGGGATACGCCGCGACCTACGCATATTTCGAAGGCAAACTGAAGACACTTATCCGCGGAAATCTGTTCAAGTGTCTCCTGCATGGCGTTGATGTCCCTGTTGCTCTGGTGGCGGGCGAGATCGCCAACCGCCTGGATGACGATATCGATGGAGCGATTGCCCCCATAACGATTTTCCTCGCCCTGATCGGGCAAGCAATGGCTGCCGTCTTTGCGTTAGCTGTGCTGGTGAATGTCAACCCTTATATCACGCTTCTGGCATTCATACCGATGATAGCAATAGTACTTCTTGCAAACGGAATGGGCAGGCGCATTCAAACTTTTCGGCAGGCGAGCCGGGAAACCACGGGCCGCGTCACCGGTTTCCTTGGCGACCTCTTCGGGGCGGCCCAGGCAGTCAAGGTTGCAAACAGCGAGGCAGACACCGTCCTCCATTTCGATAGACTCAACGAGGCGAGGCGCAAAGCGGTTATCAGGGACCGCCTCTTCAACCGGTTGCTGGCTTCGATGAATTCGACGACAATCAATCTGGCGACCGGCGTAATTTTGATATTTGCCGCGGAACTGATGAGACGCGGGGACTTTAGTGTGGGCGACTTCGCGCTGTTTGTCAGTTACATCGCCCTGGGCGAATTTACCGTATTGGCATTTGCGGATCGTTTGGGAGGTTTGATGGCCGCGCTCAAGCAGGCAGACGTTTCCATAGAGCGACTCGGTGAACTTTTGCCAAGCATCGCTCAAGAAGCGATAGTCCGTCGCCGTCCGGTTTACCTGCGGGGTGATTTTCCTTCCGTGCCATTCATCAAAAAAAAGAGCACCCATTGTCTACGACACCTTCGAGCGGAAGGCTTGAGCTATCGTCATTCGGAGACCGGACGGGGAATTGACGGGATAGACCTTCATCTGGCTGCCGGGACCGTAACCGTGATCACCGGTCGGATTGGTTCCGGCAAGACGACGTTTCTGGATACCCTGTTGGGGCACCTGCCCAGGGATGCCGGGGAAGTTTACTGGAACGGCAAAAACGTGCCGGATGCGGCATCGTTCCTCGTGCCACCGCGCTGCGCATATACGCCTCAGGTCCCGCGACTCTTCAGCGACACGGTGCGAGACAATATCCTCCTGGGTCTACCGGAAGAACGCGTCGACCTCAATGCGGCGATTCGGAAAGCGGTAATGGAAGACGATCTGGAGACGCTGGAAAACGGACTGGATACGTTGATCGGTCCGAGGGGCGCAAGACTCTCAGGCGGGCAGGTACTACGGACAGCAGCGGCGCGGATGTTTGTGCGTGAGCCTGAATTGGTCGTGTTCGATGATCTTTCCAGCGCCCTTGATGTAGATACGGAGCGGATATTGTGGGATCGTGTATTTGAACAACCGGAGATGACCCGGTCGGGTCGGAACGTCAACACGTATCTCGTGGTATCGCATCGTCGAGCCGCCTTGCGGCGCGCCGACAATATAATCGTACTTAAGGATGGAAGAATGGACGCGGAGGGCACATTGGACGCGCTTCTGGAAGGCTGCGACGAGATGCAGAGGTTGTGGCAAGGGGATTTGGGTGCGTCAGAAAGGGGATGAGGTTTTATTCATTCGTCGAATGGAGGGCAAATTTGATTGAGTTGGTTCGCAGGCTGAATCCGTGGGTAAACTTTTGGGGCCTCGTTCTGACGTTGCTGATGCCGGTAACGACGTGGGCAGATGCTCAGGACCGGATCCGGGTCGTCCAAGCCGTGAAAGTAGATACCCCACCGGTTATAGATGGCGACCTATCGGACGCCGTTTGGCAACAGGCCCGGATCGCGACCGATTTCTTCCGCGCAAAGGAGGGGAACATCCGTCCGGCGCGTCTCAATACCGAAGTCAGGATATTGTACGATGAGAACGCGCTCTATATCGGCGTGTACTGTGAAGAACCGGATATGAATCGTCTGCGTGAAACAAAAACGCGCCGTGATTCCCACGTCTGGCACAATGACTGTATAGAGGTTCTGCTGGATACCTATCGCGACCGTCGCAACTGCTACGTTTTTGCAACCAATACACTTGGCACACAGATGGACGAACGAATAAGTAACGAGAGCGTTTTCGATATGAGTTGGGATGCCGGATGGGAATCAAGTGTAAGTAAACATCGTCATGGCTGGACAGCCGAATTCGCGATTCCGTTTCGAGTCCTCCGTTTTAATCCGCGCAATACGACGTGGGGAATCAATTTTTGGAGGACCCATCCGATAAATGGTCAATCTTATTCCTGGGCGCGGACTGCATTTTTCGGCCGTGTGTCCGAGTTCGGCGATCTGACCGGATTGAATCTTGGAGAGATCCGTATGGAGCCGAAGATCGGCATACTCCCCTACGGGACCTATCGTGCAATAGACGACCGTCCGGATGATTTTAACGGAGGGTTGGACTTCATTGTACCGATCTCGACGCATCTTACCTCGAATGTGACATTCAATCCGGATTTCTCGCAGTTGGAAAGTGACCCGACCCAAATCAACATAATAAGCGACCGGGAGTTGTCTCTCCCGGAGAAGCGGCCATTTTTCCGGGAGGGCGCCGAACTGTTCAAGTTGCCCCTGAACCTGTTCTATACCCGTCGCGTACAGGAAATCGATATCGGAACAAAAGTGGCGGGTAAATTTCGCGGCGCCAATTTTTCGGTGATCAACACTTACGGCAAGATGATCGATCGATACGATGGGGATCGGAAAAAGCAGGCGAATCTCCTGGCGGGGCGTATTAACTTCGACATTGGTGAGCGTACAGTCATCGGCTTTATGGGAGTCCAGAAACACCAGGCGGATAGGGATGTGGCGCCTCTATCTCTCAACGGTCGATTCGGATTTCATAGAGACTGGACTGCAACGTCGCAGTATGCGATTAATTCCGTTGAGGGTCAAACGCATTGGGCGTACCATAACGCGCTTGAATGGCTTCACGAGGGTTGGCTGGCCCAAATCGGGGTTGAAGAGATTCAAGACGGCTTTCGGCCGAACGAGATGGGACTTGAAGATGATGCATTCCGCCGCACGCGTGTTCGCACGAGGTACAGTTACGGGTTGCCCGAGACGAGTCTCGGGCATTCGTTGGGGGTTGAGATGCACCACTTATACCAGACCGACGCACACCAATTGTTACGGGAACGGCGGAGCGAGTTCCGGTCCGATATCGAAATTGGCCGGATTGATATTTCCGCCTTCGGCGGCCTCGGGGTCCTGCGCGAAGTCGGTCAACTCTTCGATACCAGGTTTGTTGGCTCCGAGATAAATTACGAAGCACAACACTGGCACCTGAACGCCTTTAGTCGTTTCGGACTTCGTCGCGTTGAAATCAGCCGATATACGAACTTTTCCGCGGGTCTCAACCTCCTGGGCAAACTTACTGCGGATGTCGATCTCGGCTACCTTTACTGGCGTTCACATCGCAACACGCTGATATTCCGGCTCCGCAGCAACTATCAATTCTCCCGAAAGGTCGGATGGCGCGTTTTTGTCGAACGCGTCGATGAACGGCTGGGACACGAAACGCTCCATAGTTTCAATGCGATCTTCGACTGCGAATTCACTCCTGAAAGCCACTTCTTCTTCGTATTTGTGGATAGCCGACCAGGTAAGCGGGCTGTGTTCGCGAAACTTGCGTATCTTTTCGAATCCGGTTTTCCGGCTTTTGGTCGAACCAATTGAGCGGTATCGACGACAGTGGAAAATTCCTTGCTGGGGCTAACGTACCCGGCACGCGTGTTGATTTGCGAAATAGTAAAGGTTTAATGGGTCTCGCGATCCTTTCTGGCAAAGCCATCCTGCGGTTATGCAATGATTGTAGGGGCGGCCCTTGTGGTCGCCCGCTTTCGTTTTACCCGTGAACAGAAAGGAATTGATCGGCAGATACAAGAAAGCTATCTTGTCGGCGTCATCAGCGGCGAAGGGAGCCGCCGATTTTTCAGTTTCCGCACGAATCATTCGCCAAATAAGAGGTGTGTATGGACAGCGGAAGAGGACGCCGGATCTACGAAGACCTGGGGGTGAACCCTGTGATCAATGCGATGGGAAGCCAGACCGTTCTGGGGGGTTCGCGCCTGTCTCCCGGGGTGCGGCAGGCCATGCAGGATGCGAACCGGTACTTTGTGGATATGAAAGAACTGCTGAAGCGTTCGGGCGAGGTGATTGCCGGGATGCTGGGGGCGGAGGCGGCGCTGGTCACGCCCGGTTGCGCCTCGGTGCTGGCGCTCGGATCGGCAGCGTGCATGACGGGAGACGATCCCGGCAAGATGGAGCGGTTGCCCGACACCACGGGGATGCGGGACGAGTTTCTGATTCAGGCCGGTCAGCGTTACAAGTACGAACGCTGCGTAACGATTTTTGGCGGAAAACTGGTGGAAGTGGGAGACGCGAAGGGCACGACGGCGCGGCAACTCGATGCGGCGATGACCGAGCGCACGGCCGGGTTGCTCTATGTCGCGCCCGGTGGCGGAGCGGGCGTTGTCCCGCTGGAGGATGCCATGGTCATTGCGAGGGACCGTGGCGTTCCGGTGATCGTGGATGCGGCTTCCCAGGTGTTTCCGCTGGACGCCATGTGTCGGTACCCCAGGATGGGCGCGGACCTGGTGGGGTACGGCGCGAAATATTTCGGCGCGTGCAACTCAACCGGGATTATGTGCGGACGGAAAGACCTGGTGGATGCGGCTTTCGTGCACGGTTTTATCGGATTTGAAACCGAGGAACCGCGCACGGTGGGCCGCCCCTTGAAGGTGGACCGCCAGGAGGTGATTGCCGTTACGGCCGCGTTGAAGGAATGGTTCGAAATGGACCACGACGCGCGGTTTGCCGACCACCGGCGCAAGGCCGACGAGATCCTGCGCGCGCTGGAGGGAGTCCCTCACGTCGAGGTGGAACATGTAACGGAAAAACGGGGGCTCAGCAACGGGCTGCTGATCCGGTTCGACGAAGAGGCCCTGGGAAAATCCCTATCGCAGATCCTGGCCGAATTGCAGGAGGGCCGGCCGAGTATCGTGCTGGGGGAAAGCGGGAACGCGCTCCATGTGTCGGTGCCCACGTTGACGGATGAGGACCTGGGCGTGGTTAGCGGGCGCTTGAGGGCGGTTTTGGGCGCGTAGCGTGCGGTGACTTGTCGGGAGGGCCGTAAGGGAAGCGCTTTTCAATGGATCGGACGTTTGATTTCACGATGAGGGTACAAATTCGAGCATGGCATCGAGTGAAGCCGGGGAGCAGTTCGACCGCCAGGCGGCGAAGTATGCGGTGAGCGAAGCGCATTCGTCCGGAGAGAGTTTGCGCATCCTCACTGAGTGGGCATCCCTCGAACGCTACCCGTTGGGTCTGGATATGGCCACCGGTCCCGGCTTTACGGCGTTCGCGATTGCGGAGTTCTGCGACACAATCGTGGCTTCTGACATCGCGCAAGGCATGCTGGACCAGGCCCGCAAAATTGCCGCCAGGCGGGGCATCGCAAACGTCCGTTTCGAAATAATCGATGCGAGCGATATTCCGTATCCGGACGCATCCATTGACCTGGTCACCTGTCGTACAGCCCCGCACCATTTTCAGGACATCGGGAAGTTTCTTTCAGAAGTCCACCGCGTGTTGAGGCCCGGGGGCGTCTTTCTGCTGTGCGACACCACGACGTCGGAAGACCCCGTCATCGCGGCGTGGCATCATCAGGTGGAAGTGGCGCGAGATCCTTCGCATGCATCGGCGCCGACACCGTCTAAGTGGCGCAGGTACGTGACGGACACCGGTTTCGAAATAACCCATACTGCCGCGACGCAGGTGGACATGACGTTCTGGGATTGGGTCAAAAGGTCGGGTACACCTGAGGCGGCCTCGGAAAGCGTGTATCGGGACTTTGAGGTGGCATCTCAGGATGTCAGAAGCGAGTTCGGGATACGACGCCTGGGCGAACACGATTTCGAGTTCTACTGGCCGGTTTTCTGTTGTAGAGTCGTGAAGATCTGAAACCCGCGATAACGCGGGGCCCGCCGTGTATTGATTCGACCTTGTCGCCAAATCCGGAAGAGAGGAACGATGTCGTCGCCAACTACTCAAGCGTGCAAGTTAATTCGCTCCCAGGCAGTCTACACCGGCAAGCAGGCCTTTACGTATCGAACCGGCGTCGCGGCCGAAAACACGGGCGCGCGCGGGATCTGCATGCACCTGCTGAAAATACCTCCGGGCGAACGCGCCAGGGCGCATCTGCACGAAGGCCACGAGACCGCCGTCTACGTCATCAGCGGCAGGTCCGGAATGTGGTACGGTGACAGCCTGGAGGAGCACATGTGCGTCGACAGCGGCGATTTCGTCTATATCCCACCCGGCGTGCCCCACCTTCCCTACAATCCCAGCGAGACCGAAACCTGCACCGTCGTCATCGCCCGCACGGACCCCAACGAGCAGGAGAGCGTCCGGCTACTGCCAGAGTTGGATGGAATACATGGCTGATAAATCCGCTGTGCGTCGGGCGCCACCCCAGGGAGCCGTTACACACTGTGTAGTTTTGTAAACCTCGCCATCCTGATTGATCCAGCCTCCGCTGTCACACCTCACGGCATCCCCTCGTCACGATTCGAAGTCGCCTACCCTGCTGTCTTTTTCGTCTCCGCAATCCAAAAACCCGGTTTCGCGGATGCATAGTCAATCCATGCTCGGCTTGAGCGTATCCTGGCGCCCCTGAATACGTCGGTCCGGCAACATGCGCAAGCCATCAGGGGGGCCATCGCAACCTATGGGGTTTTTTCGACGGAAACTCACAATCCGGTTTTGGCGAATACACATCCGTTTGAGCGTTAGATCTGCACGGAATCGCCAGGCTTCTGTCCATATGTCCGGGAGAAAATCCGTTTACGGCTGGCGGGAGAGGGGGCAACAAGGGTGGGTATCTACTGGGGGAGCGGTAAGCCGGATCTGGGGCTCTTTGGACCAGGCGGATTGACGCGTTTGAAGTCGATCCTGTATTGGTCGAGGGCTTTGAGCGCCTTGTTATGGGGATGAGGATATATATCCCGGGACTTTCTCAATGACACGACGGCGGCGTTCGCCTTGCCCAGATTCTGTAGAAGCCTGCCCTTGTGGTAGTATAGGTCCGCGAGGGTTTTCTTTTTAAGTGCTTCATGCTTGAGGGTCTCAGCCCTGGTCAACCACGACGCGACCTGTTCCCAGTTTGAACTGTTACCATTATCCAGTAAGACTGTGGCCATACCAAGCAGGCTTGCATAACTTCCATGTGCGAGTTGGAACAGTTGCTGTACGTGATCGCGTAGTGGGTGGCCCGTAAAATGGATCAATCCCAGGTATTGACCATATTGAAACAGCAGTTCGTTACGCCGGACGCGTTCCCAGCGATCGATGGGCTTCCAGTTGATGAGGTATACGAAGAACTCCTCGCCGCGTGGGTGGCGCTTCAGCTTTATCGTCCCCGGCTTGCCGTCTCGTGCGGTCTGTAGCAGGAAGCCGTAGATCCACTTTTGGCGTTCGGGATAGATATCGACGTCAAGTGGGAAAAAGAGTGCGCGTTCGGTCGAGTCGACGAATTTTTCCAGGGTCTCTTTCCGTGCCGCAGCGGACATAAACGGACTGACGAGGCGCGTGCCAAATACGAGTCCCTGCAGATTGTACAGCGTGACATCGGGACGTCGGTTTTCGACAAATCGATCGTAGCCGATGTGGCCGGTTGGATCTCCGAATACGAACAGGACCCCATCTTCCAGCACAAGGTCCAACACCATTTCATTGTAACGCTCGGCAAAGTCGTTATCGGCCCTATCGTTTGCCTGCCAGTGCGAATTCACGGACCAACAGGCTAAGGCGAGGCCGGCCAGCGCTGCCGCACCGATTCTGACTTTCGGTTGCCGGACCGTCCTGGAGGAGAAGCTCCTTGCCAGCCAGCTATAGACAACCTGCAAACCAATTCCCAGCCACAATGCCTGAATGCCGTAACACGTCAGGGAATAGGGCCGAAAAACCGCCACCTGGAAATCGTCAAAATCGAAGCGCAGCAGGACAATAAGCACAATGCTGTTCGCGAGAAAGACCAAGACTCCGGACCAGGCGATTGCGACCTGCCGCCTCCGAAACAGGATGACCAGGCCGAAGACCGCCAGCGCAAATCCCGGCAGCGTCAATTGCCACAAAAACTCGTTGCCAAGCCACCGCATGAACTTGAACCGGTCGACCCATCCCGCGCTGGGGCTGAGATCGACGTCGACATATCCCTGCCGGCTGACGTAGAACCAGACTTCCTTAAGTGTGTCGATAGGGCCGTAGAAATTAATCAGTATTTCCTGGTGCGACCTCCAGATCATCCAGATATAAGGAAAAGCCGCGCAGCACCCGAGAATGGCCAGGAGCAGAGGGAGTTTCCTATATACTGTGCGCCGAACGGTAAAGGCCAGTACCACCAATCCCGGCGTTGACAGCACTGTCAGGGGAAGGTGATTGGCGAGGCTCAATCCGTAGGCCGCAGCGGCGACTATCCAGATACCGGTACGGTGAGGCTGGCGGATGCCGAACAAGAGCAGTGTGTATAGGCCGAAGAAAAACAGCGCATTGAGGGTATAGACCTCGGTGACAATGGCCTGGGACCAGAAATGCTCGGAGGCGGCGAACAGCCAGGCGGCGGTCAGAGCCGGAATCGACGAGGCCCCGATCAGGCGTCCGCACAAATAAACGCAACCGCACGCGAGCGCGCCCAGTACCGCGCTGGACAAATGGCCGAGGAAGGCGGCGCTGCCAAAGGGCAATTGCGTGAAGAGATATACAATGAACGTATAGAGCGGATATCCCGGCGGATGGGCCACGCCCAGGTGCGCCCCGGCCATCAGAAACAACCCATCGTCTTCCAGGACAACGGTGCGCGGCATCGTCAACACATAGAGCACGAGCGGGGCCACAACGGACGCAGCCAATGCGGCCACGTCGCGGGCCGGTTCAAACGCTTCATTCATGGCGTGCGCGCGATTCATTGGGCGCCGTCCTCGCTGTTTCCCGCCCGATCGAGGGTCCCGTCGCGAAACGTCCATAGGGAATTGACGGAATAGTTGAATAAACCGGCCGGGGCAATCGCGCAGCCCTGCCAAATCACCAATGCCACAGCCGGGAATAGAAAGGAAAGCAGCACGAAAGTTCCGTAACTCAGCATCAGCGTCACAAACGAAACGAGGTGATACTTCAACCCCCGAATCCGCCTCTTTCCGGACAGGGTACGGTCGCTGAAGGTCCAGTAGTTGTTGAGCAGAAAATTCGAGACAATCGACAGCTCAATCGCAATCGGCGACGCCAGCAATTCGTGCACGCCTAGACCGAGCAACAGCTGAAACGAACCGAGATTGACGAATACTCCGGAGAGACCGGTCAGCACGAATTTGACGAATGTCGGAGACGGTAATTTTCTGTTTCGTTGCATGGATATCGAGTGATTGCGGGTGGTGGATGGACGCGGTCCCGTCTTACGCTACGGGGCCCTATCGCTTTGTTAACCTCATTCCATTGGCGTTCCGCGGAACGTTCAACGACGACGTTACCAAGTTTAACGATATCTCGGAACCTCGGCAACTGTAACGGGACGTCTTTCGTGGAACTATGTCCGCGCGAGCGGCGGCATTCGATGGCGTTATCGGAACGATAGAGCCAGGCGCCGTCGCTTCGCGGATGCCAGCGGTTTCCCGCTCGCATTTGACGGTGACGACCGGTCTGCCTTTGCGTCACCGCACGCACACATGAGACAGTGGCGCCTTGCTGTTTCGGGAGGGGGAAGCAAGTACAGGGTGTTTTGTCTCGGACGGTTGATGCGCTCAAGCGATACTTCGAACAAAAGCTTGAAAAGGTGGAGAAGACATTCTTGTCTGCTCATATACAGCAAACCGAAATCTCAGAATGCTGTGTCCGGGAACGCCAAAACTCGCCGCCGTCTTCCCCACTGGAAGAAGGACGGCGCTGTCTATTGGATCACCTTTCGCCTGGCTGACGCGATCCCCCATGGACAAACGCCGTGCCTTCCAAGAAGCGCGTAAGGTGTGGCTCAAGCGCCATCCCGAGTATTGGTTCTATAGTGGCGGCGCAAGCCTTTCTTCTGTCTGCATTCCGGCAAAAGGACAATGAGAAGGGCAGACAGGAATGTCTGCCCCACCTTCACGATTCCTCAAGGGCTCGACAAGCCATTGTGCGCGGGGAAGATGATTGATTCGCGTATAAAGCAGCTTTGTTGACCAAATACCCTTCGCGTGTTTGCCCGCCGAGCGCGGGCTGAAATTACCCATCTGAAGTTTCTTGTTGGATCGAACATCGGTGGCTCTTGTCACCGGTGTTTTCTTGTTACAACGATTCCCTGTGCGTTCGGCGCGGCGTAAGATGCAACAACGTTTCATCCGAGTGAGGCAGAATGGAACACGTTTTTCAAGTACCGGCCGTGGTACGGCGACCTCCGGACCGTTCAAAAATAAAGTCGCATATGCAAGCCAGACAGTTATGCCCCTGGGTATTGAGAGTGGCACAATCCTTGCGAGTCCAATGCGTCGACGGAGTCACCGGCAACGGGTGTCGGGTGACAGGTTATCACGGTTGATTCGCAGCCGAAGCCGCCCCGGCGGGGCGTGTGCCGAGATCGGAAAAAAGGCATACAAAACGCTTCGGAAATCATGGCATCTCAGCGATGCGCATCCGGCTCCCTGATTTACAACAGAGGAGATTGTCAGGATATCGCGGGGATGTTGACGAAAGGAGGTGATAGACATGAACAGGCGAACTGTATCAAGCCCTGTGGACTCGTCCGGAATTCCGGCTCGGCTTCCCATCCGGACGGAGGACTTGACCCACGGGCAGATTGCAGGCATCTCCGGTGGCGACGCCGGGTTTGGACGCCTCATCAGAGAATTAGTCGCTGAGATTTTTGGCGTGAGATTACCTGCACCAGAGGTTCCGTCCATAACATTGTAGCCATCAAGTAATACCGCATCCGGAAGTGGCCTTTGATGGTCCAAATGTGTCCGTCTATTCATTCGCGCAGAGGTATATGGACTCATTATATCGGCGCAAACGGATACATCTGAGTATCGCTGAGACCCAAAGAGGAAGGAGGTGACGAAATGACCGATCGAATCCTTACAGTGCCAACCCAGGCCACCGTGACCTGCGCTCAGCTCCCTGGCCGTGAGATCGAACTGGCGCATCGTGAGATGTTGAATTCATCGGGAGGTATCTGGCTACCTACAGGTCCGATCTTTATGGTCCGGTTTATTGCGGAGAGAATTGCAGAGGTCATTGACGATTACTTCGACGACGGGAGTTAATCTTGTGTCCGGTCACGTGGAAGGCCGTAATTCCTGGCGACCTCCACAGGCGACAGTTCGAGTTGAATTTTCAATATGCGCGTTTTTTTTTGTGGCATCGCCGATGACGGAACCAAACCCTCAGGATATCGTCCGCAATCCAGCTGATCGGCGGGTTGCTGAAGACACCGTGGTCACTGCGAGACGCAGCATCGTAATCGTAGACACTAATCCTAAACAAATCTTCAGGAGGACATCATGACTCACGCGTTGGCTAATCCGATGGCGACCGATGCCGGTCACAAGGTTGTAGCCTGTAATCCACTTCGGTGGCGGGAAGAATTACTCGACACTGGACAGATGGGAGAAACACATGGTGGGTTCATTTTTATACCAGCCCTGGTCGCGGCTGCCCAAGCTGCCGCACCCTGGATATTGGGTACTGCGAGTGGTATCGTTGCTGGATACATTGTCGCTGAGTTAACGTCCAATAACGGGGGTGGAAGCTGTTGCTGCAAAAAGTGAGTAGTATGCACAGATAGTCTGTTTGTTTATTTCTGGGATAGGTGCAGTTCAGGGCTTCTGCACCTATCCCAGAAAAGGTCGATTGACACAAGAGTGGAGGTTTTGGATGAAGGACGCCCTACTCGGGGGAACGTGGAGACGTTTTTTTCTCACGGCCTTTTTGTATGCGTGTTTGTCCGTTGCGCCGGCCGTTCTATTTGTTAAGTATGTCCTTAATCTGGACAATTCTATACTGTTAGCTGTTTTCGTTGGTCAGGCATTTTCGTTTATAATCCTGCGAAGAACGCTCTCTGCGTCTGCTGAGCGAATGCTGCGCGCAGTCTGCGGGCTGATTAAGTCGAGTCCCGAAGAAATAAAAGGCGTCGAAGACCGAAAATCCGGTCAAGTAGCTATTGACAAAGATGAAGTGTACCAATTGTCCGCATTGATGTTCTGGCTCTCCGCGATGATTGTCGTGATCGTCAGATTCTCGCTTTCGTGGGAAGTCGATTTACGTCTATCGTTCGGGGGTTTGTTTAAATTCGCAGGATACCTCATCGTTGTTTATGTTTTTCACGAAGCACTTCACGGTATTGCCGCGATAGCCTGGGCAAAGATTCCATTTCAATCACTGCACTTTGGTATCAACAGGCGATTGATGGCCCTGTACTGTCATGCCGACAGACCGATGACGGTAAGCGCTTACCGGGCATTCGTGCTCTTGCCCATAATTGTGACAACACCGGCTGCGGCCCTGGTATTGTGGTTGGACCCTGCGATCTGGTCGCTCTTGCTCTTCAGTGGGACAGTTGCCGGGTGCGCCGGAGATGTCATGGTTTATTTCCAAGTCCGCCGACTTGACAATGACAGATGGGTAAAGGATCACCCGTCGGATATCGGCTTTCGCATTTTGCCTGAAGGGGAATAACGATAACCTGAGGCGACGAATCCCGAATACGAAAACCGCACGACCCCATTTCTCTATCCACCACATATGAAGGTATCTCAATGACGTATCCGAATCTGAAGCAGGCCATTTGGTTGTTGGTTTTATTTGCACTCATTCAAGTCATTCTGGTCGTGCTTGCGGCCGCTGCAGGCCGGTGGCTGTTCGAGAGTGAATTCTTGTCGGTCATTCTGTTAGTTGTGAGTTTCATTGTCATTCTGCTTTATGTGCACTACCGCGCAGATCTGACGTGGGAGGATATATCCCGGAGTTTCAACGTGGATTTTGATTGGCGGGTTTGGCCCTGCGTCACAATATCCATTGTCGGTATGGCGATGGTTCTTTTCGAATTGGACAAAGCCTTGGTCCGTATAATGCCTATGCCAGAGTGGGTACAGGATACCCTTCATTCGGCGTTCGGGCGCGAAACATCTTTCTCGTCTGCCTTACTCTATGCAGTTATTGTCGGACCTTTGGTCGAAGAGGTGCTTCATAGAAGGATAATATTGAGTGGTCTTCTGGCAAACTATAACGCGATTAATGCGTTTGTCTGGTCAGCAGTTCTGTTTGGCGTGTTTCATCTGATTCCGTGGCAAATCCCCGGCGCGTTCCTCGGGGGATTGTTACTTGCCTGGTGGGTTATCCGAACGGGGTCTTTGTTGCCCGCTCTGTTCGGGCACGTGTTGAACAATATTATCGGCGTTGCATCTCTGCACTTTGAAATTCCATATCTGGCGGTTTCGGATGACCTTAATGTTGTGGTTTTCAATCCTTGGTGGTGGATTGTTTCCGGGGCGGCGTTGGCCGCTCTCGGACTATGGTGGTTTTCACGGGTTTCGAAACCCGTTCAGCCCGGTTCCCACGACCATGTTCTTCCTGCAAATGCCGAGACAAATACAGGTTAGGGACTGACAGGGCGTTCCTGGTTTCGTTAGTACCCACATCGGCTACTGGGCGCTCTCCGGGGACGCAATCGGTCGTTGTTACACATATTATATATAATATATCCTGGAGAGAATGGGTCGACTTCAAATCTCCGCAAATTAAAATTGAGAGCCGCGTGCAGGATCTCTCGTCAGCGACGGCAAGTCCCGGGTATCCAGCCGGAAGTCTAGTCCGCAACCAACGAGCCGCGTCCCACCGGACATCGGTATACATCCGGACGTTCGAATAGTTCTGCCATTTACGGGAAGGAAACAATGGACGTCTTGTCCCTCTTTTCCCAACATGAGATTCAGTCAGAATCCGTCCGGTTTCCCTTCGGGGCGGTCATCTTTGATCAAGGCGGAACTGGCGCCGCATTTTACGTCGTTCAATCCGGTCGGTTGCGGGTCATCAAACAGGCTGCGGACGCCCGTTCGGAGACGCTGGGATATTTGTACGCCGGCGATCATTTTGGCGAAGGGGCGCTGTTGACGGGGCGCGGGCATCGGGCAACGGTGCGAGCGGTTGAGGATTCCCTGGTGTTGCGGGTACCGCGGGATGAATTCTTCAGGGTGTTGAAGAAAGAACCGGAAATCGAAGCCCATCTTCAGGACCAGGTTGCGGATATCGCATACCGGGATTTCACCCGGTATCTAAAGGGTAATGTCCAAGGTGAGGCGATCCGGGAACTGTTCCGGCGATTGACGCGCGAAGAGGTCGCGGAGGGAACGACAGTTTCGGAACCCGGTCGTTCGCGCGGGCGGTTCTGCCTGGTGGGCATCGGCGGGTTGGAAGTGATCTCAGAGGATGGCAGTGCGCTGAATTTAGTCGCGGGCGATTTTTTCGAGGATACGGATTCTTCAGATGGCGAGCAACGGACGATCCGCAGCCAGCAAGATTGCGTTATCTATTATTTGGATAAACACGAACTCGATAGCCTCAACTATGCAATTCCTGAATTAGCGTCCTTACCGGAGATAGCCCGGCGATTACACCTGGATCAGGGAACGGACGGGTCGCTGTCTCCCGAGCCGCAACCGGGGGGATTTCGTGTGCCGGCGGGAGGGACGGACGGGAACAACGACGCGGAGATGAATGGACCGGCATCCAGTACCGGGGATAGCGATACGGATGGGGGTGGACAAGGCGCGCCCACGTCGTTTCGTTTTCCATTCCTGAAGCAGCACGACCAGTCCGATTGCGGCGCCGCGTGTCTGGGGATGATCTGCAAGTACTACAAGTTGCCGTTGGGGTTGAACAGGTTGCGCGATATGTGCAACGTGTCGAAGGACGGCACGTCGATGGCGGCAGTGGCCGAGGCGGCGGAGACGCTGGGGTTTGTTACGCGGGGCGTGCGTACGGGCTATGAAGAGCTGATGCGGACCGGACTGCCGGCGATTCTGCACTGGGAGGGCAACCATTTCGTGGTGTTGTATGAGATCACCAAAAAGGATGTGAAAATCGCGGATCCCGGTTTGGGCCTTCGCAGGTTGAAGCGACCGGAATTCGAGAAAAGCTGGACCAACATGGCGTTGCTGCTGGAGTACACGGATCAGGTGGCCGAGAATGAACCCTCCAGGTCCTCCTTCAAACGTTTCTTGCCATTGATAAGGCCCTATACGGCAATTCTGATCGAGGTGCTGCTGGCGTCCCTCGTGCTCAGTTTATTGGGCCTTGCCTCGCCTATTTTCACACAGACAATCGTCGACCAGGTGCTGGTTCATCACGATAAGGATCTCCTGAACCTGATGCTGGCGGGCATGGTGGTCGTGGCACTGTTTCAAATGGGTACCTCGACGTTGCGCGCGTATTTAATAGGGTATATGAGCGCCCGGTTGAGTCTGACCATGCTGTCCCGCTTCTACCGGCATCTGCTGGGCCTGTCCATGCGGTTTTTTGCGCTTCGCCGCACCGGCGATCTGACCACGCGGTTCAAGGAAAATGCCACGATTCAGCGTCTCTTTACCGACACGACCATCTCGGCGATACTCGACTTTATCATGTTGTTCGTCTATCTGGGGCTGATGTTCTACTACAACTGGGAATTGACGCTCGTGATGTTGATATTCGTGCCGCTGTCCGTGGGTTTGACGCTGATCTATACCCCGATTCTGAAGTCCTTCAGCCAGCGCGCATTTCTTGCCCGCGCGGAACAGTCGTCCGTCCTGATCGACTCGCTGCATGGCATTGACGTGGTGAAAGCCGAAGCCGTCGAGCGGGTTACGAGATGGCAGTGGGAGGGCAAGTTTACGAGGGAAGTTCAGATCGGGTTTCGACGACTGAAAATGGAGATGCTGTTCGGCGCGGGCGGAAGTATGATTAATCTCTTGAGTTCCACGGTGATATTGTGGTATGGCGCCTCCCTGGTTATCGACGGGGAGTTGTCGGTGGGCCAGTTGATGGCTTTCAACGCCCTCATCGGCAATGTAATGGGACCCATTATGGGACTGATCGGCGTGTGGCCGGAGGTCCAGGAAGCCCGGGTCGCGTTGGACAGGCTGAATGACGTCTACGAATCGAAGATGGAGGATGCGCGCCAACGCGGACACGGCCTGAGACTGAAGCGGGTCGAGGGCCGCCTGGTGTTTGAAGGTGTGTTTTTCAGGTACGGCGTCGGTTCCGACGAGCCCTACGTGTTGAACAACATCGAGCTGGAACTGGAACCGGGTCGAAAGGTCGCCATTGTCGGCCGTAGCGGCGCGGGAAAGACCACGCTCGTAAAGCTGGTGCCCCGTCTGTTCGATCCCTCGGAAGGGCGTGTGCTCGTGGACGGGATGGATGTGCGCGATTTCGACCCTCACTGGCTGCGCCGCCAGGTGGGCATGGTTATGCAGGACTCGTTTCTGTTCAGCGGCACCATTGCGGAGAACATCGCGGTCGGAGAATCTGACGCGGATATGGACCGTCTCCTGGAAGTTGCAAGATTGGCCTGCGTCCAGGATTTCGTAAACGATATGCCTTTGGGATACGAGACCAAGGTGGGCGAACAGGGAATTGGATTGTCCGGCGGGCAGCGGCAACGGATCGCGATCGCCCGGGCGCTGTATCGCGATCCGAAGATACTGATTTTCGACGAGGCGACAAATGCGCTTGATACGGACTCGGAAGGTGCGATTCAGTCCAATCTGGAGCTATTCCTTGAGAATCGTACGGCTCTCGTCATCGCCCATCGGTTGAGCACCGTGAGGGATGCCGACACGATTGTTGTACTGGAAAAGGGCCATATCGTCGACATGGGCACGCACGAAGAACTGATGGTTCGTCGCGGTCTCTACTATCACATGTGCAGCCAGCAGTTGCAGGTGGTCTGAACCTCCGGCAGACCAGGAGCCGATCTGATGGCGGAACCCGGACTAACAAAGCCGTCGGCAGCAGCGACGCCGGTCATTCTCCCGGGACGGTACGACGGTACGGAAGAGATGCAGGCGTTCGTGGGGTCTCTGAGGCCGTTCTGGGGTCGAGCGTTGCTCTATCTCGTTCTGCTCTTTGTAGGAATCGCGGTGGCTTGGGCGTGGTGGGGCAAGGTGGACGTGGTGGCATCGGCGCCCTTCCGATTGGTGCCTCTGGGCAAGGTGAAGACGCTTCAGGCCCGTCGAGGCGGAGAAATCGAGCATATCGGCGTCAGCGAAGGCGATCGGATCGAAGAAGGCCAATTGCTGTTCAAACTGAAGTCATGGGAAACCTGGGGAGACCTTCGAGAACTGGAACAGGCGGAAATGGCGTTTCAAAAGGCCGAGTACGATCTTCAACGGGTATTGCCCCAGAGGACGGAATTGAACCGGAAAACCATCGCGTCAATGGAAAAAAGACTGTCTGTTCTGGAGCGGTTCATGGTGGCCCATCAGAACGCCTTGCAGGATTACCACGCGGACGTGGGTGACGACGCGGTCGCGGGAAGGAGCGCTTCGGACGCTGAGTTGCAGGCACAAATCGGCTTTCGCCAGGCTGAGATCGACCATTTGAAACAGGATTACCTGCAGCAGAAATTGCTGTTTGAGCGCAAGCTGATCAGCCGCGTGGAAATTAACCGCGCGCGCGTTCGGTACCTCAGCGCCCTGGCGGCGCTTCCGGGACGCATGTCGGAAATCTACAAGAACGAAACGGCTGTCCAGGATCTCCAACGGCAGATTCTCGAGGCTCGCATCGCCCACGGGCGTGAGGCCTCGCAGATGAAACACGCGTATGAAACCGCGCGATTGAGATTGGAACAGGCGCGTAAACGCGTCGATCGACAGTTGGAAGCCGAATCGGACCTGATTCTGGCGCCGGAGCCGGGCATCGTAACGCAGGTGATGGTGAACACCCTGGGACAGGTGATCAGCAAGGGTCAGGCGCTGGTTTCGGTGGCGCCGGCCTCTGCTCCCATGGTTGCCGAACTCACGGTATTGAACAGGGACGTGGGCCTGCTTAAACCCGGACAGATAGTCAAACTGAAATACGACGCGTTTGCATTTCAGGACTTTGGCATCAAACGCGGCTGGCTCAAACAACTCTCCCCCGATGCCGTCATCGACGAGAGTGTCGGGCCGATCTTCAGGGCCGTTGTTGAATTGGAAAAAACCACCATGGCCGTGAAGGGACAGCAAAAGCCGCTGCTGTTCGGAATGAAGGGGACGGCGGAAATCATGACGGACCGCCAATCGGTCTTGCTGATGTTACTCAGTCCTTTGAGAAAGCTGTACGAGTCCGCAACGTACGATGCCGCGGAAACGTCAATTGCGCGGCAGGGGGATTCGTAATGCGGCGTCCGGCGGAAGACGAAACCGTAGCCTCGGCCCTTGAAATAACGCTGGTTCAGGTCAATGGCATCGATGTGTCGCTGAATCAGGTCGCATGTCAGCTGGGCGTTGCCGACAAACTCGATTTTTTCGGTGAATTCGCACGCAGGGAACTGGTCCGGCAGCTTGCCGTCCGGGAAGGTATTCACACGACGTCCGAAGACATCCAGCGCGACGTGGACGATTGGCGTTACCGACATCGCCTGGAAAGGGTGGAAGACACGGAAGCCTGGCTGGTATCGCGAGGCATTACTCTCGGAGACGTTGCGGCGGAAGCCGAAGACAGGCTGTTGGAGCGCCTGCTGTGTGAAAAAATAGCGGAAGGAGAAATCGAACGCTATTTCGCGCAAAACACGCTGGATTTCGACGAGGCGGAGGTCTGCTGGGTCTTCCACCCGGACAGAGGTACCATCGAGGAGATTGCGCTTCAGACGCGGGAAGACGGCACCGATTTTTGCGCGATGGCCCGCGGATTTTCGCAAGATGAGCGGACGCGCCCGGCAGGCGGGTTTATGGGGCGCGTGCGGCGCAAGCTGTTGCCGAAGGGAATCGCGGCGCGGGTTTTCGCCGCCTCGCCGGGGGAAATCTTCGGACCCGAAAAGGCGTCGGGCGGGTTCGCGCTGTTTATGCTTCAGCAGAACCATCCTGCAACGCTTGACGACCGCGTCACAGGCGAGATTCGCGACACATTGTTCAACCAGTGGCTTCAAAGGGAGTTGCAACGGGCGGACATACGCTATCCGATCTGGGAGGCCGGGAAGCAGGAGCGGCAATAAATGCCCGGCAGAGGCCGGTGACTGCGTGCTTCACCGATGGCAGCAAAATAGACCTCGAGGTATACCTTCGGTTTACCGGTGGTTGGGCTCAATCATAGCGAACCGTCAACGCAGCGGCTGGCTTCAGGTAAGCATACGCCCTCGCTGCTGACTGATCGCCTTTATCATACTTAATCTGAATTAGCACTTGTCATTCTCATTCGCGGAAACTATATTTCGGTTGTCACCACTCAGGCAGTACCCGTATGTCGGGTAGCCTACCGAATACAATAGCCGACTTTCAGGGGCAAGGGTAGCTCCCATGTCCCCGGCGAATACGTAGGACCTTCCCGCATCCTCAAAGCTGCGTGAGTGGTGACACTGCCCGGCACCCTTTAATCGGGGTGCCGCCGGAAAGTTCATCACTGAATGGCGAGGGGATGGAGCGGGATTTTTTTGTGCCCTTTTCGGCACGTACGGTCAACCGATGCGGCGGCGCGGTCTATAATATCACGTGTGCGGTCAGCAGTTGCAGGTGGTGTGTACACATAATTAAGAAACGGTACTCAGACTGAGCCGCGTCCCCACTGGTTTGCGGTCGTTGGATGTGCTGACATCTGTCAAATGGGAGGAAATACATGGCGTATCCGAACCTGAAGCAATCCGTGTGGCTCCTGATATTGTGTTTCCTGATCAGCGTGGTACTGGGGGTGCCGATCGCAATCCTGGGTCTCATCTTCGACCGGTCTTTACATCACAGCCCACACGAAATCCAGCTCTTGACATTGGCCGGTTTCGTTTTGACGGTAATCTACGCAAAGCGTAGAGCAGATCGGACCTGGCGCGAGATCCTGCTTTTTGAGCGGGTTTCGTGGCAATTCTACATGCCGCTCGGCGTGTCCATTGTTGGACTGGCAATCGTTGGCTCGGACCTGGGAAACCTGTTGCGGCACCTGATACCGGTGCCCGAAATAATGCTCAACGTATTCGGGGATCTGGCAGGGAAGGAGAAGTCCTACCCGTTCACATTTTATGTCATGGTGGTTCAGGCGCCATTGATTAAGGAAGTCCTCTTCAGAAGCGTTATACTGGGTGGCTTGTTGGCCCACCGAACGCGGAATCAGGCCATTGTCTGGTCGGCGTTGCTGTTCGCTGTATTTCATATGAACCCATGGCAATTTCCCACGGCCTTGATATTGGGACTCGTATTCGCATGGTGGGTCGTCCAAACTGGCTCTCTGCTGCCCGCGATCGTGGGACACGCGCTGAACAATTTTCTGATAGTGACGGTTGCGCATCTGGAAATTTTCGGTCCCATGGATAATGTCAATGCCGTGATGTTGCTTCCCGGGTGGCTGCACGTATGTGGCGTTATCCTGGCTCTGATCGGATTGTGGTGGTTCAATGAGATGGCAAAAAGCAAAGGCGAGCAGGTCGAAACGCTAGCAGACCGGGAGCATGTCTGATGGCGGAACCCCTCAAACGACCCTCGCCGGGGATCCGGATCGATTGATGTACGGACAGCTGATCGTTTAAATGGGAGGCCATACATGGCGTATCCGAATCTGAAGCAATCCGTCCTGTTGGTGGTCCTGTTGTACCTGATTATGTTAGGACTGTTTTTGCCCCTTGTCCTCCTGAGCGGGATTCTTGACCAGGATTTGATCTCGAATCCCTATGTCAATACCTTCGTGACATTGGTCAGTTTCTTCCTGGTGATTGTGTACGCCCGGCGGCGGACCGACCGGACCTGGCCCGATATCCTGCTATTCAGAACGGTACCCTGGGGATTGTACCTGCCCCTTGCGGTTTCTATTGTTGGACTGTCGATCGCAATCTCCATCGTGGAAGACGGGGTACATTACCTGATTCCGATGCCCGAAATGATAGTCAAGATATTTCGAGATCTGGTGTCGAAAGAAACGCCCTATGCTTACGCTTTTTATAACCTTGCGGTCCAGCCGCCGTTTACGGAAGAAGTGCTATTCAGGGGTGTCATTCTGATTGGCTTGCTGGCCCACCAGACCCGGAAACGGGCTATTTTCTGGTCGGCATTCCTGTTCGCTCTATTTCATTTGAATCCGTGGCAGATTCCCGCCGCCCTTGTATTGGGAATTGTATTTGCCTGGTGGGTCATTCAGACCGGTTCGCTGCTGCCCGCGATTGCGGGCCATGCGCTGAATAATTTCCTTTTCCTCAATGGTTGCGCGCTACGAAATATTCGGGCCTTTGGATGATTTCAATAATCTGGCATGCCTTCCGTGGTGGCTGAACGTGTGCGGCATCATCCTCGCAGTAGTCGGTTTGTGGTGGTTCAACCAGATGGTAAACCGCGGCAAGACGCAGGTAGAAATGTCGACCAACCATGCGCCGGTCGAAGCGCCCGCTGATCGGGATCCTGTCTGATGGTGCAACCCGAATGAGTGGACTCGTCGGGAACACCGTCTCCAATGGCCCTCCCGAAGCGGAAGAGGACGGAATAGCGATGCGCGTCTGCGCGCCAGGCATCTGGTTCGGCAATGGCGCCCTTCGGCACCCCAACATCGCAATATCGAAGTCAATTAATGTGTTGCAGTTTGCAACAGGATATGGGTATTATGGAGGGAATCCGGATGTAAATTCGCACACATCGAGGATGTAGATTTCCCGCGGCAGGAAGATCAGGCACAACCCGACAAGGCGTTTGCCCCATGCGGAGTGGGTTCCCCCTTAGCGCCCCATCGTACCCGCCTGCGCCGGCGAATGAGTGAATCGCCCATGATTCCTCGAAAAAGACTGGATATCGGCTGGCGCGATCTCCTTTTCGGCATGAACCAATGCCTGGCGCGGGACAGACGCGCGGAAGCCCATACTGCGTGCCGGGAGAGCACCGGCGATCCCGACGATGCTCTGTTTTTTCTCTCGCTTCGCAGCGGCTTCGATGCCTATCTCCAGGCCGCCCGATTTCCGAGCGGGTCGCACATTCTGGTGTCCGCCATCACCATTCCCGACATGCTCGAGATCATCCGGAGCCATGGCCTGGTGCCCGTACCGGTCGATCTGGATCCACTCACGCTTGCGCCCGATCCGGAGAGCCTGGAAAGCGGGGTCACGCCCAGGGCCGTTGCGCTGCTGGCGACCCATTTGTTCGGCGCCCGCATCCCCATGGATCCCCTCGTAAGCTTCGCAAGGCGTCACGGCCTGGTGCTGTTGGAAGACTGCGCCCAGGCGTTCTGGGGTGACGGCTTTACAGGCCACCCGGGCAGTCACGTGCGGATGTTCAGTTTCGGCCCTATCAAGTACAATACCGCTTTGGGTGGCGGCCTTCTTTTTGTGGGCGATCCCGTCCTGCGAGACAGAGTTCGGCGGCTGCATAACGACTATCCGGTACAGAGCAAAGGCCGGTTCTTCGTGCGCCTGGCGAAATACGGCGTCGTTCTCCTGCTCAACAGGCCTGGACCCTATACCCTTCTGTGCGCCGCGTGCCGCCTGTTGGGCAGGTCCCACGATACGGTGAGTTACCGCGCCATACGCGGTTTCCGGGGAGTGGAACTGCTCGAAAAAATCCGCCGTCAGCCCTGCGGCGCCCTTCTGTCCTTATTGTCGAGGCGTCTGCGCTCCAACGCTCTGGAGCGGACCGGCAGCCGGCCTGAGGCCATGGCGTTTCACCGCAGCGTTCCGGACCTCTGCTACCCGGGCAACGGGGCGGAACACACCTATTGGCTCTTCGTCGTCCGTGTGGGCAATGCCGCGGACCTGTGCAGGCGGCTCTGGGATGCCGGCCTGGACGGACATCTGTGGCCGCCGTCGCTTTGCGTGGTTCGGCCCGATCGGGATCTGCCGGGCAAGTTGCCACTCTGCGTGGACGTCCTGCAACGGCAACTGCTGTTCCTTCCGGTGTATCCGCAGGCAGGGCGGGTTCGCCTTCAGCAGTTGAGCCGCGTCGTGCGCCGATGGGCGCAGCAGCATGGGTGAAGCACCCGTCTTAGCGCCAACCTGACTTCCTGGAGAGAGACTGAATGCGCGATGCAGTCCAGTGAATCGAGAACATTGATTACAGGCGTGATTGGATCGGATTGCCAAATCGTGGGCACCCGTATTCTCAGCATGGCCCTGGAGAAGGCGGGATTCAACGTCGTGTCGCTTGGGGTTCTCACGCCGCCGGTTGAGTTCGTCAACGCGGCCGTGGAAACAGATGCCGACGCCATCATGGTTTCTTCGTTGTACGGGCAGGGCGAACTCGACTGCCGCGGTTTCCGCGAAATCTGTATCGAGGCTGGTATCGGAGAGATTCTGATTTACGTCGGCGGCAACCTGGTTGTCGGCAAACAGGACTGGCGCGACGTGGAAAGCCGGTTTCTGGACATGGGCTTCGACCGGGCTTTCCCTCCCGGAACGCGTACGAATGAAGTGATATCCGCGCTCGAACGCGACTTTGAGGCACCCGCCGGCGGATATCTCAAGGACCATCCATGAGCGAGGCGGTGGCACTGCTCATCGATTTCGGAAGTACCTATACCAAGCTGAGAGCCGTCGATTTGAGCAACGGCCGACTCCTGGGATCCGGCCAGGCGCCCTCCACGGTCGAGACCGACGTAACAGAGGGATTCACCGAGGCCCTCAAGGTTCTGGAACGGCACATGAGCAAACCGCCGCGTTTCCGCTACAGGTTGGCCTGCAGCAGCGCGGCCGGCGGTCTCCGCCTGGTGACGGTGGGCCTGGTACGCGAGTTGACCGCCGAGGCGGCGCGCCAGGCAGCACTGGGGGCGGGCGCGAAATTGATCGAGGCGTTCGCGCATGAATTGACCCGCGAAGATGCCGATAAAATCGCCCGCCTCGAGCCGGACATCATCCTGCTGGTCGGCGGCACTGACGGCGGCAACGGCGAGGTCATCGTCGCCAATGCACGGACACTGGCGAATCTTCCGATTCGATGCCCGGTGGTAGTCGCGGGAAACCGGTCCGCCGCCGCCGGCATAAACGACGTGTTTACAGCCGCCGGTACGCCCGTTGCGTTAACCGAAAACGTAATGCCGTCGTACGGCGTACTGAATATAGAGCCCGCCCGCGATGAAATCCGACGAATTTTCATCAAGCGCATCGTTCATGCAAAAGGAATCGATCGCGCCAAGGGAATGTTCGATCTGGTTCTGATGCCCACGCCGGCCGCCGTCCTGGAAGGCGCCCGGCTGCTCGCGGACGGCGACGGCCAGCGCCCGGGGCTGGGTACACTGGTGGCGGTCGACGTCGGAGGCGCGACGACCGATGTCCATTCCATTTGTTCGGGGGAGTCCACCCTGGGCAGCATTTCGGCGGACCTCCTTCCTGAGCCCCACGCCAAGCGTACGGTCGAGGGCGACCTGGGAATGCGTTACAGTGCGTTATCGGTGCTGGAAGCCGCGGGTCTGGAAGCCGTCGCCTGCGACGCCAGGCTGCCGGCCATCCGGGTGGAATCAATCGTCCGAGCCGTTAACAAGTGCGTCTCACGGTTGCCGGGTGATATCGAGGACCAGATGGTCGACCGTGCCCTTGCCCGTGCCGCGGTACGCATTGCCGTGAGCCGGCATGCCGGTACGGTCGAAACCGTCCATACGGCTAGCGGACCGGTCGTCGTCCAGCGCGGCAAAGACCTGACAGACGTCAGTGCCGTCGTGGGTACGGGCGGGGTGCTGGCCGCGTCCGGACAGGCGGATGAAATCCTGGAGATGGCCCTCGCGGAATCAGGCGATCCATTCTCGCTGAAACCCTGTAAGCCACGGTTGCTGCAGGACCGGAATCACGTCCTTTACGCCTGCGGGCTCCTGGCGGCGGCCGATCCTGAAGCCGCGCTTACGCTCGCGCTCACACAAATCCGAGCCACCGGACGGGAACCTCAGCAGGTGTAACATGCCGCTCGACAGCGTCTACGAGATCTCCGAGCCGCTCTCACTCCTCATGCCCCCCAGGTAGCCCGACCCCTGAATCCGGAAGCGGCGCCTGGACCTGTTTTTCAGGACTTCAGTGATCGTCGTGCAAAATTAGTTTTTCTGTCGGTATCCAGATATTATATTAGTTCCGATCGATCAACCCGCTCCCGAATCCCTGACGGAAACCCAACGGAGGCAATCCCATGTCTGGTTCCAATACCGAAGCGATGGGCAACGGCTTTTTCCACCACGGCGTAGCGACACCCATCAGCAACCATCGGGGCACCGCCGTTACCGTGGACGGTACGGGCCGCAACGTTGTCCTTATCTGGCTTTATGACAACCGGGGCGGGTACGCCCTCCTGATGATCGATGCGGAAACCGGTAACAGCGAAGAATTCCCCATGCCCTATCCGCCGGGCGGCGACGGTCCGTTTGCGGCCATCCTGTCCAGCCGAAACAGATATTACACCCACTTCAACAGCCACTTTGTGGAATTCGACCCCGAAAAGCGCGCATTCACCTTCCACCACCAAACCGTGCCGCAGATGGCCATGAGCATGACCGAGGACGACGACGGCCGCATCTGGTCTGGCACGTATCCGAACAGCGCGGTGGCTTCCTACAACCCCCTCACCGGGGAATTCCGCGACTATGGGAACCTCTATGACCAGAACTGGCGGCAGTATCCCCGGGCTATCGCCGCTGACGATACCGGCTGGGTGTATTTCGGTATCGGCAGCACTGCCAGTCAGATTATCTCCCTGGACCCGGAAACCGGCAAAGCGGAACCCCTCCTGGCCGAAGACGAACGAACCCAGGCCCACGCGCCTGTGTACCGCGACCTGAACGGGAAGGTCTACGGTCACACAAACGGCGGTTCCGAGGATGGATGGATGGAACTGTACCGCGGTGTGCGAACGAACGTCGGCAAGATTGAAAACAGGCGCGAAAAACCCATTATTGCCGGCAGCCAGGGCCTGTTCCACACCGATTTTCCGGATGGGAAACGCATGGTGGCCTGCAGCCTGGTCGACCGCAGACTGGCCGTCGAGGATCCCCGAACCGGCGCAACCCGCGAAGTTTCCTTCGACTACACAAGCGAAGGCGCTCACATGATGGGCGTGGCCACGGCTCCGGACAACACCATCTGCGGCGGCACCGCCTTCCCCATGCATTTTTTCAGCTTCAATCCGGATACCGACAGCTGGATCAACCGCCCGGCCCTGGGGCAATGGAATACCGTTGCCAGAGAGGGCGACATGTTCTTTGTCGGCGCATACACGCACGGCCTGCTGGAAGAATGGGACCCCGCCAAACCATGGGTACACACCGAGCGAGACAAAGCCGGTTGCAACCCGGAACTGCTATACGAATGCCACGAGGTCATCAACCGCCCCCACATGCTGCTTGCCCATCCCGATGGAAGAACCGTCGTCCTCGCCGGCACCCCCGGGTACGGGCTTACCGGGGGCGGCATGCTATTCTGGGACAGACAGACCCGTGAGCACACGCTGCTCGAACACACCGATATCCTGCCAGATCAATCCACCATGAGCCTGGTTCCCCTGCCCGACAACAGGCTTCTGGGTGGCACCACGACAAGCCCCGGCACCGGCGGTGAACAGAAGGCCGAAGAGGCGGAGCTTTATATCATGGACATGGCCACGAGACAACTCGATTGGCACGGGGTCGTCTTCCCTGGCGTGCAGGGGTATACCGACATGTGTTCGGGTCCGCAGGGTGTCGTCTACGGCATTGCCGACCGCAGGCGCTTTTTCGTCTTCGATCCCGGCGGCAGAAGGGTGGTCCACCAGCACGATCTCGAATCCGAGTTCGGTCCCACGACATCGCAACAGGGCCCGAGGGTGTTTGTCACTGCGCCGGACGGCGCCATTTACATGCTCTTCACAAAGGGCATCGCCATTGTGGAACCCGATACATACGCCATACGGATGCTGGCGGAATCGCCCGTATCTATCGGTCCGGGAGGAGACATCCTCAACGGCCATATCTACTTCGGCAGCGGATCCCATCTCTACAGCTACCGGGTTTCCGAATAATACGAAACGCGGACAGCAGGTTCCATCCGTTCGGGGCAAGAGTCAATGGGGCTATGCAGCTGTTTTGGAGGTAGATTGTCCAAACGGAGGTTGGACGAGGAAAGGGAGCGGCGTCTTCTCAGAGGAGCGCGAAGCACATGAAAATCGCGACATTCAGTCCATCCACGCTGCCACGACAGCGCCTGCTTTACCCGGAATCCAAAAAATCCGGCATCACCTCGTTTACCGTAATCTGTTCCAGCGTTTGTCGTTTCCTTATCAGGTGCAGTGTGCCGTCCGAGGCCTGCAGAACCTCGGCGGCCTCGGGAAACGAATTGTAATTCTTGGAGGTCATGCTGGAACAATACGCGCCGGATCCCCCCACAGCCAGCAGATCGTCAGTCCTCGCCTCGGCGAGCAGCCGGGGCCGCAATCCCTCCGGATCGCCCGGCGCCGGTGTCAGCACGTCCCCGCTCTCACAACAGTGGCCGGCAATCAGATATTCCCTCAATCGCCGCGTCCCCGGGTGTGCGGGCACGGCCACAATCGGGTGCTGCGCACCGTAAAGGCTGATGCGTAATACCTCCGTCATACCGGCGTCTGCTTTCAGGAAATCGTAGCCGTCCTTGCCGGTATCGACACAATCGATCACCGAACAAATCATCACCCCCGCATTGGCCACCAGAAACGTGCCCGGTTCCACCTCCAGCCGAAGTCTGCGCCCATGTTCGCTCCCAAAGGCTTGGAACGCTTCCTGCACGTGCAGTCCGATCCGCTTCAGGTCGGTAGACGTCTCCCCCGCCATACGCCCCACTTTAAACCCGCCTCCCAGGCTGAGCACCTTCACCTCGGGCAGCCGGGCCGCCATGCGCAGCGAAATCAACGCGCAGTGTTCCCAGACCTCAGGATCGCTGCCCGAACCGATGTGGGTATGCATACTCGAAATCTTTAAATTGCAAGCCTTTGCAATGGCCAGCACCTCATCCAGATATTCGTGCCAGATCCCGAAACTGGCGGATGGTCCACCCACGTTGGTCCTTTTGCTGTGACCCGACCCGAGACCGGGGTTGATTCGTACGGTCAGGGAACGACCCGGAAACAGTTCGCCATAGGTCCGCAGTTGCTGCAGCGAACAGGCATTGAATATGACTCCCTGTCTCACCAGGTTCTCCAGATTTCGGGGCGTTCGCTGCGCCGTGAGCTGGATCTGTTCCGGAGGCACGCCGGCCCGCATGGCCCGCTCCACTTCGTATCCGCTGCTGGCGTCGATGTGCAGCCCCGCCTGATTCAGAATTCGCACAACGGCCGCCGTGGGTAACGCCTTCATCGCGTACCGGGCGGTCAATCCATACGCGTGCGGAAAATCCAACACGTCCCTGGCGCGAGCTTCCAATGTCTCCTGGTCATAGACGAAGACTGGCGTGCCAAAACGGCGCCTGATCTCACGGATTTTTTCTTCGGTCAAGAACGCAAGCTGCTCCATCGTCGCTCCCCGGGGTACATTTTACCAGAATTCGGCTTGACTCACTTGCCGAAAAACGGAATATTCATTAGAAGTTGCCTTAAAATGCCTGGCGCGTTCCCGAGCGCGCGTGTAAAAGTTCGGTTCATGAGGCGAGCGGGGGCGCACTGCGCCGACTGGCGGATTCGCCTATGATCGTCTGTACAAGACGAAAGCCGTGCGCCAGAAAAAAGGCAGCGCACGGCCGGAATTTTCGGAGCCCGCCGTCCGGCTTCAACGTTGGTGCGGAAGGGGGGACTCGAACCCCCACGGGCGAAGCCCACCAGATCCTAAATCTGACGTGTCTGCCAATTCCACCACTTCCGCATTAATTACAATGAGTTAAGATTTTACCAGCTTTCAATCTGCACAGCATTTCCAACCCATGCAGTGCGGCAGAGACACCGCCTATAATAACGCGAAAAACATAAAAAAGTCAACTGCTATTGGCTTCTCATGAACATGGGGTTGTCCCTGTGCGGCGCGCCAGGAGACGAGAACGCCGACACCGCAAAGATATGAACATGCTACAGGTGAAACCCGCGACTGCTCAATGGAAGGCGATCCACCGCGCCTCCGGCGCGCTTTTCTTTCTGGTGTCATTTCTGGTCAATGCGGCTTTCGCGCAAATGGAACCCGGCCCGCTTCCCGTCCGTCAGGCGTCTACGGCGATGGACTCCATGCTTTATGAATATGAGGCCGACCGGGTCGTGGACGATATCGCTACAGGGCGCGTCGTCTTCACGGGAAACGTCGTCCTCAAATATCAAGATGTGGAACTGCGCGCGGGACGCATCGTTCTTCACCGGGAGGTGCTGCGTCTGGAGGCCGAGGCGCTTCCGGACTCCACCGGCAGGAAAACCATTGGTATGCCTGAGTTTATCCGCGGCGCAGAGCGGTTTACCGGATCGTCAATGGTCTACAACCTCGAAACCGGCCGCGGCCGGGTGCGGGGTGGCCGGGCGCGTCACCGGAGGCGATATTACAGGGGCGAGCAGATCCTCCTCGATCAACAACGTGAACTTCACGCCCGTACGATTTCCATGTCCTCCTGTGACAGGGACCACACCCACTACGACTTTCTATGCCAGGCGCTAAAGGTCGTGGAGAACGACAAGGCCATCGCCCGCTCCGTGACGTTTCGCGTCGGTCCGGTCCCGCTGATGTGGCTCCCGTTTTACGTTTTTCCACTCACGCAGGGCAGGCGCTCCGGCATTCTGACCCCCCGAATCGGCAGCAATAGCCGCGACGGCGTTAACGTAAGCAACATCGGATACTATTGGGCGCCCAGCGACTACTGGGATGCCACGCTCAGGACAGCCCTGCGGGAACGTAATGGTTTTCTCGTTGACGCAGGCATCGACTACGCCGTGCGCAAACGACTCAGCGGGTATATGAATCTCTCCCATGAACGTGGGCGACAGCCTTCGGGCGATTCCCGCCGCGACTGGCGTTTGAACTTCCACCATCAGCATCGGCTGAACCCCACGCTCAACATGAGGGCCAGGGGAGATTTCACGAACAGTTCCAGCTTCGACCTTCACAATGCCAACAACCTCTATCGATACCTGAACCGGCAACTCCGGTCATCTTTTTCCATTGACAAGCGCTGGACGGAAGCCCGGCGAAGCATGGATCTCAATCTCAACTACTACCGGGACCTCGATCAGAATCAGAACCGGTTCCAGGGATTCCCCCGCCTCTCGTTCCGCCAGGGCAGACGACGCATTTTGGGTCAACCCGAATCGAACCGGGAAGCGCTCTGGTACCACGCGTTCTATTACGACGTTTCCGGCGGCTTGTCGAACGCTTTCACACGCAACGAGGATCGGGCCGACAACACGCACAATCTGAACCTTAACTCCCGCTTGGGCGTCAGTAGCCAGCACCGCCCCTTCGGCTGGCTGGATCTCACCCACAGATTCAACATCAGTCAGACCTCCTCACGCCTGAGCCGGGACGCGCGCACGCGCCGGGAATCCTACAACGCCAGTCTCGCCGCCGGAACCGCGCTCTATGGCATCTTTCAGCCTCAGGTCGGCCGGCTCAGGGGAATCCGCCACCGGTTTCAGCCGCAGGTAGACTTCAGGTATTACCAGAATGCATCGGTCGATGGCGCCACCCTGGGCTTCCACGGCCGCCGAGACTGGAACGACCCCAGGCGCACCCTCAATATGCGGCTCAACAACACGATTGAAATCAAAACCGAGGTAGACGGCAAAGTACGGCGATCCAATTTCGCCACCGCAAGTTTCTCTACCGGATACGACTTCGACAACGATCCGACGCGCAAATGGCGCGACTTGCGGACTTCAGCCTCGATAAAGCCGGCCCGCCGGATAGACGTTCGTCTCAACATGACCCACACGTTCTACGACGCGCTGGACCGCCTGTATCTGTATCGTCCTCATCTGCGCAGCCTCACGGTCAACACCAGCCTCCGCTTCAGGGGCCGCAGCGAAGGCCGATCCGATCGGCGCCAATACCGCGGGTCCATGCTCCCCGCCGCCGGTACCGGCTTTAACTTTGAAGACGACATTTACCGTGACTTCGGCGACGCCACGCAGCCCTGGCACTTCAATCTCGGACACTATTTCAGCCATCGGGAGGCTTTCACCACAGGTTCAGGATCGACCAGGCGTTCCTGGGTGAAGGCCGATCTGGCATTGAATCCCACGCGCGCCTGGCGCTTCAACTACTCCGTCAACTTCGACCTGTTAAACACCCGGTTTATCTCCCAGTCCTTCTACGTCTACAGGGACCTGCACTGCTGGCAGGCCACGTTCAACTGGTATCCCACCGGATTCAACAAGGGTTTCCATTTCAAGGTCAGTATCAAGGAATTCCCACAGATCAAACTGGAACATCGCCGGGGCGGTTTCGGGCTTTGAAAACGGCAACGAAAAACGGGACCCCGGCCTTTCCGTCCCCGAGTCCGGTTCTCGATCTCCCGGCACGTTCTTTCCCTTGCTTCGCCCTTGCGAATCGGCTAAATTACATGCTGGTATGACGCTTTGCGCCTCGTACCACTATATTTCCATCGCAACCCACCTTTTGGTGGCGTTCATTGAATTCCAGGAACCAGGGTGCGCGCGCTAGTACAACGGGTCAGCCGTTCCGCGGTGTTCATCGACGGGCGCCTCACGGCCGAAATCGGCCGGGGGATGCTGATTCTTCTGGGCGTAGGCCGGCAGGATACCCCCGAAAATATCCAGTACGTGGCCGGCAAATGCATCCACCTTCGGATTTTTGCAGACGAGCAGGGCAAGATGAATCGTTCCCTCGTTGACATCGGAGGGCAGGCCCTGGTTGTCTCACAGTTCACGCTCTACGGCGATACCCGGAAGGGCCGCCGTCCCGGCTATTCCAGTGCGGCGCCCCCCGACGTGGCCGAGGCGTATTATAACGAATTCGTGGATGTGCTGCGCAACCAGGGTGTATCCGTACATACGGGGCAGTTCGGCGCCAACATGCACGTTGAAATACAAAACGACGGCCCCGTTACCCTGATGGTTGAGATATAATGTCCTTTCCCGGAAATATGTCACCACTCATCAGCCGGTCGAAGGATGCGAGCCGGGCGACCCGTCGGCCGAATTTCGGCAACCTGTATCCGGGACAGACTCCCAGGCGCGGGATGCGGGACTTCGCCGCCGCGCCGCCGTAACAGGCATCACTATTCCCACCATGAAAAAACTCATCCTGGCCTCCGCATCACCGAGGCGGTCCGACCTTCTGCGCCTTCTCGGTATGTCTTTTGAGGTCGTGCCCAGCCATGTTTCGGAAACCCTGGATAGATCGATTCCACCGGCCGACTACGTCCGTGAAATCTCTTCACGCAAGGCACGGAAGGTCGCCGCCAACTTCCACAAGGAGATTGTTCTGGGCGCAGATACCGTGGTCGTTCTGGAAGGCGACATTCTCGAAAAGCCGGCCGGGGAAGACGAGGCAATTCGAATGCTGAGCAGACTCTCGGGGAAGACGCATCGCGTGTATACCGGCCTTACGCTGATCGATTCGGAGTCCGGTCGTTCTCTACGGGACGTGGCTGTGACGGATGTCGCGATGAGACCGCTCACGCCGGAGGAAATTCTACTCTACGTGAAGACGGGAGAACCCATGGACAAAGCGGGCGCGTACGCGGTTCAGGGAAGGGCAGCCGCGTACGTCCACTCCATATCCGGTTGTTTTTACAACGTTGTGGGGTTGCCGCTCTCGCTCTTCTGCGCGCTTCTCGAACGCATGGTGGGCAAGTCGCCCTTGCTGTTTGCCTCTGGGCATTGGAAAGATTGATTTGGGAGCCGTTAATGCGAAAATTTGCATCAGAATTGCGAGCACATCGTGAAGCCATCGGCATGTCCCTGGAAGAACTGTTCGAGCGTACGCGGATCAATCCGGAGTATCTCCGCGCCATCGAAACCGGCAACTACGACGTCCTTCCGGAAATCTATATTCGCCTCTTTCTGAAAAAGTACGCGCAGGAAGTCGGCCTCGACGTCGAGGAGACCCTGGACAAATATGACAAAACCAGACCCCACTCGAAATCGCCCCAGATCGTTGTGCGCCGGGAGCCAGACCGTTCCCTGTCGCAGGGTCCCATCCTGGCGATTCTTTGTGTACTTGCACTCGGCGTTGTCATCGCTGCCATAACGCTCCGGCGTGATTCGACGTCTTCGGCACCCGTAGAGACGGAGGCGCCGATGTCTGGAAACGGAAGCCGATCGACGCCATCCGGCGGGGAGACTTCTACACCGCCGGAACCCGAGATTCCCCCCGCTGCGCCCGAAGGCCAGGCCGCAGCAGCGACCTCCGAATCCCTCCATACCGCCCTCCCGGAACCAGAAAACGCCGGGAATTTGCCGCCGCGCGAGCGGGTTGTGTCATCCTATTCGCTTCCACAGAAGTACTCAGGTATCTGGGAAGACGAGTTAGTCCTGTCCGTACGTGTACTGGTGGATACCCGGGTACGTATTTTCAGCGACGGCGATTCAACCTTTGAAAACCGGCTGCTTTCCGGCACCCAGCGGCAGTGGACCGCCCGTGAACGGTTCCGCGTGGAAATTGAAGACCCCGCTGCCGTCACCCTTTCCCTGCAGGACAGGCCTGTATCCCTCCCTACAAAACACGGCCGGAAACACCGCCTCTTCATCTCCCGATCCAATATTTGGGTTGAAGAGATCGAATCTGTGGTGCCGGCACCCGCGCGTTGATCCGCAATGGATTTCAACTACGCGCAAATTGTCCCCCTCGCCACGCCAATCGACCGGGAAATGACCTATCTGGTTCCGGACGACATCAAGCAGCAAATTAACGTCGGAAGCAGAGCGCTCGTTCCTCTGGGGCCCAGGTGGACGACCGGCATTGTCGTCGGTTTTCAAGACCGGACCGAACTGGACAATGTCAAGTCGATCGGTATCCTGCTCGACTCCTATCCGGTTGTCTCACCAGACCTCCTCGACCTATGTCGCTGGATGGCGGGCTATTATGTCTGCACCCTGTCCGAAGTCCTCACGGCCGCGCTTCCCGCCGGCATCCACACCCATAGCGGACAGCGCATCGCTGTTAACGACCTCAACGGCGCTGGTCGAGGGCCGATTACCGCCTTTCAGCGAGAGGTGCTCGACCAATTACAATCGCGGGGCCCGGCCAGCCTTCGCCAACTGCAGCGTCGCCTGCGCGGCAACGAGATCCGCAGTGCCGTCTACGGACTGATTCGAAGGGGCATGCTGACGACCTATCAGACCATTGAAGACCCCCGAGTCAGGCCCATGCAGGAGCGCATGGTTCAACTGGTGCCCGATGCGCGGTGGTTCGAACTCGAATGGCCCGCACTGGAGCGCAGGGCGCCCAGACAGGCGGAATGTCTCAGGCGCCTCAGGGCTTGTGGGGGCGCGATGCCGACCGCAACGCTTAGCCGCACGGGGATTGGATCCGGTATCCTCAAAGCGCTGGCGGACCGCAGACTGGTACGGATATTCCAGCGCGAAGTCCGGAGGGACCCATACGCCGAAGTGGAACCCACTCCCCCGGAGCGGCAAACACTCACCGCGCATCAGCAGAAAGCCTTAGAGGAAATCGAGTGTTCGTTCAATCCCACAAAATTCCGTCCCTTTCTCCTGCACGGGATCACCGGGAGCGGCAAAACGCTGGTCTACATACAGGCCGCCGACCGTATTCTGAAATCCGGGCAGGGCGCAATGATTCTTGTACCCGAGATCTCGCTCACCCCTCAAACGGTACGCCGCTTCAGATCCCATTTCGGCAACCGGGTCGCCGCCATCCACAGCGCCCTGTCGGAGAGCGAACGCTACGACGCCTGGCGGGACGTCCGCGAGGGCCGACGGACCATTGTCATCGGTGCTCGTTCCGCCGTCTTTGCGCCGGTATCGAACCTGGGCCTGATCGTTGTGGACGAGGAGCACGATAGCGCCTACAAACAGTCGGATCCGGCACCCCGTTACAACGCTCGCGATGTCGCGGTGATGCGGGCTAAAATGGAAAACATCCCCGTCATCCTGGGCTCGGCAACGCCCGCGCTCGAGTCTTTTCACAACGTCGAAACCGACAAATTCCATCTGCTTTCACTGCCGGAACGGATCGATTCCCGCCCCCTGCCCGAAGTCACCCTGGTGGATATGAGGAAGGAAAGCGGCGGCCTCTTTTCACGGATTTTGCGGGAAAAACTCAGGGACCGCCTAACAAAAAAGGAGCGAATCATCCTGCTGCAAAACCGCAGAGGATACGCTCCCTTCGTACAATGTCTGGATTGTGGCGAGGGGTTACAATGCCCGAATTGCCAGGTCACGCTCACCTACCATGCCCCGGGCCGACGGATGGTGTGCCACTACTGCGCCTTCGATACCTCGGCGCCGTCCGTATGCCGCTCCTGCGAGGGAACGAACCTCCGGCTGTCCGGTGTGGGTACGCAGAGGGTGGAAGAAGCTCTCAAGGAACAATTCCCAGACGTACGCCTTCTCCGCATGGACGTCGATACGACCCGTAGAAAAGGGGCGCACGACCGTATCCTCGAATCCTTCAGGTTGGGTCAGGCGGATGTTCTGCTGGGCACGCAGATGGTGGCCAAAGGCCTGGATTTTCCCGGCGTTACCCTGGTCGGCGTCATTTCGGCCGATACCGGCATTCATTTACCGGACTTCAGAGCCGGAGAACGTACGTTCCAGTTGCTTACGCAGGTGAGCGGCCGGGCCGGGCGCGGTCATTCTCCGGGCGAGGTCGTGATACAGACTCACCTGCCGGAGGGCGAAGCCATGCGGTGCGCACGGAAACACGATTTTCAGAAATTTGCTGAACTTGAACTCGAGGGACGACGAAGCGTGCTCTATCCGCCGTTCGGCCGTATGGCCCTGCTTCTCTTCAAGGGCCGGCATGAACATGATGTCGCCCGTACCGCCGGGTTGTGCGCCGAGGCTCTGCGCGCAATGGCGGTGCCGGACGTTGACGTCATGGGACCCGCACAGGCGCCGCTTGCCCGTATTCGCAGGAGCTACCGGTGGCAGGTCGTGCTCAAGACGCCCTCATCCAGAAACCTGAACGTCCTCGCCCGCCGGGCTATGCGCGAATTCGGCCGAAATCGCCGCGCCGCCGTGACCCTGGACGTGGACATCGACCCTGTTTCAATGTTGTAAACTTTCCAGCCATCCGACTCCCTGGTCGGGAACCGGAATACGACATGCGTTATTCAGGTCTTATAACGTGCGGGACCGTCGGTTGTCGTTTCCAACGCCGGCAAAGGTGGATGGCCCCGTATTATCCATGCGCTTCCGACACGTCAAATCGCTAGCAAGACACACTGTCGTTTACGGAATGGGCGACATGCTCGGAAAGGCCACGGGCATCTTTCTGTTGCCGGTCTACGCCCGCCTCCTTTCGCCATCCGAAAACGGCGACATGGCCCTCGCGTACGCTTTTGTCAGCTTCACTGTTCTCCTGTACGCCCTGGGTCTGAACCATGCGCTCGTCCGCCACCTTGCGGTCGAGCGCGATGCCGCAGGCATGCGCCTCAAGTTCAGCACGTCATACTGGACGCTTCTGGCTGTTGGCGTCCTTCTTTCCTGCCTGGTTTGGAACTCTGCGGCACGCCTGGCCGTCGTTTTTCTCAACACCGCTTCCTACACCGACATTTTCCAGATAGTCGCGGTCATTCTACTGCTGGACACCCTGTCCGAGCCCTTTTTCACGTTGTGCAGGGTGCGGCAGCGATCCGGAATCTACGCGTTTGTGCGGTTCGTCCAGCACACTCTGCAGCTTGGTCTCACCGTTTACCTGATCGTGTGGGAAGGGCAAGGGGTACGTGCCATTTTCTGGAGCAATCTGGTCAGCTCCATTTTTGCCTTTCTGGCGCTGTGCCCAATCGGGTTCCGTGTACTCCGGCCCGTCTATTCGCCATCGATCCTGCGCGAGCTTCTGCGCTTTGGTCTGCCCTTTGTTCCCTCCGCCGCGGCCCTTCTTCTGATTAACCTTTCGGACCGGTTGCTGTTGAATTTCTTCCTTGGAAAGGATCCCGTCGGGATCCTTCAGATCCTCTTCCGGTTCTGCCTTCCCATGCAGATGCTTACGCGCGTATTCCGCACCGCGTGGGCGCCGGGCATCCTGGCCATTCCGGACGCAACCGAAGCCCGCACCGTTGTGGCTCGAACGACCACCTACTTTTCGGCGGGAGCAACCCTGCTACTGCTGGCACTTTCCACCTTCGCCCGGGATCTCATACTGCTGGGATGTGGGAGCAAGGCCTCCGAATATCTGCCCGCGCAGGGGGTCATCCCCATTGTAACCCTTGCTTTCCTGTTTTCCGGAATATACATTATATTGACAGCTGGAGTTTACGCGGAGGGCCGTTCACGCATGCTGCCCCTCGTTGTGGGCCTGGGCGCGAGCGTCAATGTGGGATTCAACCTTCTGCTCATCCCGCGTCTGGGCGTGCTCGGCGCGGCCTGGAGTACACTGGCCGCCTACGGGGTAATGGTTCTTTTCCTTTATCTCTACACGCGACGGTTTTACCCGGTCGCCTACGAGTACGCCCGGCTTGCGAAGGTCGCGGCCGCCGGCGGAATCGTTTTTCTTGTTGTATCCGGATTTGTTCCCGATGCGAGCCCGTCGGGAATCGCGTCCCGGTGCATTCTGTTGCTGGCCTATCCGCTCATCCTGTGGGGCTGGAACTTCCTTGAAACCGGAGAGTGGCAGGATATCCGTCAACTGTTCCGGCTACCGAAGCCGGCAGGCGTAGAAACAGGTGGATCCTCTGGGGACAGAACCGAAGTCCCCTGATCGCGTCTCTGCGACAGAGGGAAATACGGAGCATACATGAAATTGCCGCTAAAGGCGCGACAGGCTGCGGGGAAAGTTCGCCGTTTTTTCTTTGTTTACTTCCGAAAACCCTATGTCGCCGAGCAGGCAACCCTCCTGGTGGGCGAATGCAACCGGTGCGGCAACTGCTGTGAAATTCTTTTCAAATGCCCGTTCGTAATCAAACAGGACGATGGGTTTTCCGCCTGCAGCATCTACGAAGACCGGCCACGCCAGTGCAGCGCGTTTCCGATCGACGAGCGTTGTCTGGCCGACGTGGAATTTGATTGTACGTTCAGTTTCCAGAAGAATCCACTCCTGGAACCGGACCCGGCGAAACCACTGCTTCAGATCGACTCCGATTGACCGGAGCCCTGAAACTTCCACTCTTGCACCACGTCTAAACCGGGGTTGGGCGCCGGAAAGCGGGGCCCCGCTTTCCCTTGTCCGGCCCCGGTTTCACTGAACTGAAGGGATATTCTCGAGAGTGATGAACCGGAAAGAACAGCAGAACAACGCCGCGGGATTACCCGTACGATGGGGTGTAACATGCGCCGTTTTCTGCCTTCTGACGGTGGGCGCCGCCAGATGCGAGGCGCAGCTGTCAGGTCCACCGGCGTCGTTCACAATGGCGAGGCTCAAATTCGGGGGCGGCGGAGACTGGTACAACGGGCCCACCGAGATACCCAACCTTCTGGCCTTTATCCGAAGCCGAACGACGATCGATGCGGCAAAGCAGGAAGCCCGGGTCGAAATCATGGACGAAAATCTTTTTGCCTTTCCTGTTCTCTATCTCACAGGGCACGGAAATATCCGATTTACCGAAGATGAAGTCAGGCGCCTCCGCACGTACCTTGAACACGGCGGCTTCCTGTTTGCCAACGACGACTACGGACTCGACAAAGCGTTTCGCCGTGAAATCCAACGAACCTTCCCCGACAAGGAACTGGTGGAGTTGCCGCCTTCGTTCGGCATCTTTCAACACCCATTCCCATTTCCGGACGGCCTGCCCAAGATCCACGAGCACGACGGTAAGCGGCCACAGGCCTTCGGCATCTTTCACGAAGATCGGCTTGTGGTCTTTTACAATTACGAATGCGACCTCGGGGATGGTTGGAACGATGCCGCCGTTCACGAAGATCCGCCGGAAAAGCGGGATGCCGCCTTGAAAATGGGGACAAACGTCATTGTCTGGGCGCTCACGCATTAGTCGCCCGACCGGCCCGGGATGAAAAGGTGGATCCGTAACGTCGCCTCCCGTGCCTCGTTCATGCCGGCAACACTCGCCTCCGTCCTTGCGCCCCGCTCACTTATGTCCAGACCCTTCGCAAATTCCGCACACCGGAACCTGCTGCGCAGGCTGTTCGCGCTACGCAGAAGGCAAATTGCCGCCCGCAGCCTGTACGGCGTTGGTTTGACCCTCTGCTGTGGGCTGGGGTGCTTTCTCATTTTGCTTCTCCTGGAAACCGGCCTGTATCTTTCGCCCGCCGTGAAGTTGGCAGCGGAGGGGGCCGTGGCGCTTGTTCTGGGCGGTCTTGCGGTATTGTACTGCTTTCGCCCGCTGTTGTTTCCGCCTTCACCCGAAGACGTCGCATTGGAGGTCGAACACGCGTTCGGAGGCCTGCAGCAACGCCTGATCAGTGCAATGCAACTCTGGGGTCCTGGCAGGGACACCGACTATTCGTCCCGGATGGTCGAAGCCGCCGTAATTCAGGCGGATGAAACCCTCGCGAAGCTTAACCTGAATCCCCTGGTCGCCCGCACCCAACCCCTGCGAATGGCTGCCCTTTGCGGCGCGCTCGGCCTGGTCATTCTCGTCGCATTCGCGGTTCTGCCCGGTCCGCTTACCGCGGCCGCCCGCCGGCTTGCTCATCCCTCGACGGTCTATGTCCGCCCGCCCCAGACGTTTATTGCCCTCCATCCCGGGAGCGCTGAAATCATCGCCGGCGAACCCTTTGCGATTACGGCAACCCTCACCGGTCTCGTGCCACTCGATGCCCATATCTTCTTACGGGAAAACGACGCGTGGACACCTCTTGAGCTTTCGGTCCGCAACGGGCGGATCGCGCACAGGATGCCCGCAGTAACACGGTCGTTCCAGTACCGTCTTCGTGCGAACGACGCGGTAACGCCGGTTTACACGGTCACCGCGAAACCCCGGCCGATGGTTGTGCGGCTTCGCCACGACAACCGCTATCCGGCCTATACCCGGCTGGAGGAAGTCCGTGACATAGACGGGGGCGACATTGTGGCCATTGCCGGAACTTCCACCGCCCTTCATGTCGAATCCAGCCTTCCGTTGAGCACGGCGGAAATCGTCTTCGACGACAGCACCGCTTCCACGGCACGGATAGACGGAAGTTTCGCTCTTGTGAATCTGATCGTCAAACAGAACAGGCGATATACAATCGTTCTCCGCGAAACACACGGAATAACCAGCACGAATCCTGTAGAATACCGCGTTGTGGCCCTTCAGGACCATCCTCCTGAAATTCGCCTTCTCCGCCCGGGCAAAGACACCGAGCTCGGGGAAAACATGCGGGTTCCTCTGTTCGTTGAAGCCCGAGACGATTTCGGAGTTGCCCGGATCGAAATTCGTTACCGCCTGAACGATGACGAGGCGGCAGAGGCCCTTCCTTTTCCCCTGGACGCCATGGGCGACGGAGAACTCACCCAGACCTATGTCTGGGATCTCTCAGGCCTGGACTTGCTGCCGGGCGATCGGGTCGTCTTCCGACTACGCGCGTATGACAACAACACCCTGTCCGGCCCCGGCAAATCGGAAACTCCGGACTTCACCATTCGCTTTCCTTCTCTACTGGAAATCCATCGGCAGGCGCAAAGGGCCCAGGAAGAGGGCCTGGAACGGATGGCAGCCATCCAGGAAGGGGGGGAGGCGGTGCGGGAACGCCTTGAGGAGATTGCGCATCGAGTGTTGAAAGAACGACAGATGCAATGGCAGCACGGCAAGGAACTGGAAACCGCGATCGATGACCAGGCCACCGCCGCGGAACAGCTCGAGAAAGTGAGCGAGAAACTCGAAGAAACGCTGGACAGGCTGCAACAGAGCGGACTTCTGGGGGATGAAACCCTTCAAAAGCTGAACCAGATTCAGGAACTGCTCTCCGAAATTGAGACGCCCGGGTTGAAAGAAGCTATGGAGGAACTCCGCGGCGCCATGCAGCGCGTCGATCCTGAAGCCGTGGAGGATGCCCTGAAGGCGTTCCGCGCCGAACAGGAAGGGTTTCAACAGTCGCTGGAACGGACGATCGCCCTGCTGCAGCAACTTCGCAAGGAGCAGGCCCTTGAGGCGTTGGTCCGAGCTCTGGAAGCGCTGTCCGAAGACCAGCGTCGCGTGGTTGACAACATCGGCGATGAACGCGCTCCTTCGTCTCTGGCAGGGCAGCAGGACGCGATTGAGAGGCGGGCCGATTCATTCGAGGACGAACTTGCGCTGACCGCCGAGAAAATGACGGGGTATCCCAAAGCGGCGAACGAACTGGGACGCCTGGCGGACCGATTTGAAGAGCAGCGGATCTCCGAGCGAATGCGGCTTGTCAGTCGCGATCTGCGCAAGGGAGCAGCAAGGTCCGCTCGAACCCGCGGCGCAAGGATAACCGGAGATCTCGACAGGTTCGCGAAGGAACTCAAGGCGGCCAGGCAGGCCTTCGTCGGCCGCCGGAAAGAGGCGCTGACGCGCCAACTCGATCAATTGACGCACAACCTGCTGGGCCTTTCTGCCGCGCAGGAACAGACCGTGCGCAAGGCGGGGGAAATTTCGCGGGACAGCGATCCAACGGCGCTGGCGATCGAACAAGCCCGTATTCTGGCCGGCGCAACGCGTCTGGCGAACCACCTGATGGAAGCCGCTCACAGGACCTATTTTGTGACGCCTGAAACCGGCGCCGCGCTGGGTCGGGCGCTCGACAGGATCCGAGAGACTGCCGGTCATATCCTGGCCGGCGCCGTTTCCCGGGCAACCGGTTCCGGCCAGGACGCCATGGGCGCCTTGAACGACGCCGCGTTGGCGCTCCGGAGGGTTGTCAAGGACATCGCCGCTGCCGCTTCTTCGGTCGGTTTTGAAGAAATGCTTCAGCGCATGCAGGAACTGGCCGACCAGCAGGCGGGCCTGAACGCCCGGAGTGAATCCATGTTCAACTCCCGGCGCCCGTCGGAGGAGGGCAACGGTCAGCAATTGACCCTTGCTCGCATGGCCGCCCGGCAGAGAGCCATCCAGCAGGCACTACGGGAAATCCGCCAGCAGATGGGTAGCCGTAGACAGGCGCTGCTCGGCGATCTGGATAATATCGCTTCTGAAATGGAGGCCGTCATTCAGGAGATGAAGAACCGGAACGCAGGCAGCCGAACGATGGAGCGCCTACGCAGGATTCTCGCGCGTCTGTTGGATGCCCAGCGATCGATTCAGGAACGCGGCCGAAGCAAAGAGCGGCACGCCCGGCGGGGATCGGACCTCGCGTACCAGGGTCCGGGTTCGTTGCCCCCGAATCTCGGCGAAGCCGACAACCCGCTCCGAGACCGTCTCAGGGAAGCGCTCGATGCGGGCTTTGCCACCGAATACCAGCGACTCATCCGGCGCTACTTCGAAGCATTGATGCAGGACGCGCTGAAACGAGAAGATTCCCGATGAAGATGCGGACTTCATCCTGTGCTTTCACGGTTTTTGCGGCCCTTGTCGTACTCTTGCCGGTGAGTCTCCCCGCCGGCACTGTCCGCGAGACCCTGAAACAGGCCGATGCGAAGAAAGCATCCGGCGACCTGAAGGGCGCGTTGCACCTTTACAGGAAGCTCTTGAAACGGTATCCGAACCGCGCAGACATTCTCCTCCGTATGGAATCCCTTCTCTTCCGCACGGGGCGCCGAAGCGAAGGCATTCGCCTCCTGGAATCCCATCTTCAAAAGAGACCGCGGGAGAGGTCGGTCCGTTTCCGCCTGGCGGACGTCCAGTCCGAAACGGGCAACCTGGATGGGGCAATTGCAAACTGGAACCGAATCGTCAAGGAAGCCGCCGATGAGGGAACGTTTGAGCGGGTTGCGCAACGCCTCCTGAAACACAACCTTCCGTCGCGGGCGCTTTCCGTTTGCCGGCAGGGACGAAAAACCCTGAAAAATCCACGGCTCTTCGCCAGGAAAATGGCTGAAATCGCCGACCGGCTCGCGCGTTATCCCGACGCCGTCGCCGAATACCTGGTTTTTGTTCGGCAACAGCCGCAGTCTCTCGGGTTCGTGGAAACCCGCTTCAGGAAATTCGCCCGGGAGGGCGATCAGCAGGAACGGATTCTTGCCACACTCGGCCAGGAGGTCCGGGCCCATCCAGGAGACGGGATTTCCCTGCGGCTGTTCACGGAATACGCCCTCGCGGCCCGACGCGAGGAGGCGGCGCTGCGGGTCTTTGCGACGTTCTCACGCCTCAATCCAATGCAAAAATTGCATCTGTTACGTGTCGCCAAACACGCCTTCAACGCCGGCGGGTTCGCGGCGGCGGCCGCCGCCTATCGAATGCTCCTAGACGGCTCCGACGCCACCGCCAGGCTGCCCGGCGCACTGTTGGGTTTGGGGAGGGCAAGCGAAGGATTGGCGCAGGTCGACACGGCTGCGGCCCTGTACCGGAGCCTGATTGGCAAATATCCCGGAGCCTTGTATGCTCTTGAGGCCGGTTATCGGCTGGGTCGTCTCTTGCGCCAGGCCCATCGGGATACCGCGGCCGCACTAGATGCATTCCGCGCGGTCGCCGCGGCGAAGCGGCGTTCATCCTGGCGTTATCACGCCCTTTTCGAAATCGCGGATATGATGGTTATTGCGGACCGGCTTGCCGAAGCCGAATCGGTTTACGGACGTGTCGCACGTGAACAGCAGGGCAAGGAAGACGCTGTCCGGGCTCGTTTCGGCATTGCGGAGTGTCGTTTTTTCAAGGGTGACATCGACGCCGCCCGCGCCATCATCGACAGCCTGCTGTCGGGCTCGTCAAATCGATTCACGTTCAATGATGCGCTGGCTCTCTCGGTCCTGCTCGAGCAGGCAGACCACGAAGATGTCCGCGTGCTTCAAACCTATGCGGCCGCGTCCAGGCTCGTTCGCCGGCAGAAACCGGATGCGGCTCTGAGCGCGTTCCGGACGTTTGTGGAAACCCATCCGGGGTCGCGGCTTCTGGATCGTGCCCTGGCAACTCAGATTGCGCTTCTGGACAGACTCGGCAGGTACAACGAGGCCATTCAGACCTCGCGGCGCCTGCTTTCGAGCGTCCCGTGGAGCCCGCTCTGCCCCGAGGCGATGGTCACCATCGGCAGGATCTACGATCAGAAACTGGGCCAGTACCACGACGCACTGCACACGTATGAATCTGTGCTGGCAGCATATCCGCACAGCCTGGAAGCGGATGTCGCCCGGGAACAGGTACGGGCGCTTCGAGAGAAAATAAGAGCACTTGAAACCATCCGCAAGGAGCCCGGATAGGTGAAAACTTACGGCCGGATGAACCGAAAAACGCCTGTCGCGGGTCCACGCGGGGACATGTGCCTCGAGTACCCTCCGCGTACGTCTCCCCGCCTTTTTTTCAGCGTCCTGGCCCTGAGTCTGTGTCTGCTCGGGGCCGCTTCGAATGCGCGCGCCGATAAACTGCTCATCCCCATGGATCTTGGGCAGACGAATCATCTCAAGGCCTATGGGCTGGCGTACTGGGCGCTGCAACAGCGTATCGACGTGGAGTGGCTGCTCAACTACCGGGGCGGCGCTTTCATGTTGGACTACGTGGATACGGCGGCCGGGGAGGCGCGTCTGCGCGACGTTGTTTTCGAGCGTATCGCCGGTGCCGATGCCGCTCGAATCTACGCGGAGATCGAGCACGGAAACATGAATCCGGTTCGGATGGAGAAGGCGCCGAAGATCGCGGTGTATACCCCACCCAACAAACAACCCTGGGACGACGCCGTCACCCTGGCCCTGTCCTACGCCGAAATCCCATACGACATCCTCTGGGACGAAGAAGTGCTTGCGGGGAAACTCGCGGAGTACGACTGGCTGCATCTGCATCACGAAGATTTCACCGGTCAGTATGGGAAATTTTTTCGCAGCCACGGCCATGAACTCTGGTACCGCCGCCAGCAGGCCCAGTTCGAAAGCCTTGCCAGTCGCCTCGGTTTCAAAAAGGTCTCCGGGGAAAAGGGCGCCGTTGCCCGGGCCATTCTGAAATACATTTCCGATGGCGGGTTCGTGTTTGCCATGTGTTCCGCGACGGACACCTTTGACATTGCGCTGGCTGCGACCGGTTTCGACATTGTGGATACCGTCTACGACGGGGACCCGCCTCACCCTGATGCGCAGGCCAGGCTGGACTTTTCAAGAACCATCGCCTTTGAGAACTTTTCCCTTGTCACGGACCCTATGGAATATGAACACGCGGACATCGACGTCTCGCCCACCACCGGCGCGCAGCTGCGAGGTCCCGACGCGGACGCATTCACCCTGTTTGAATTCTCGGCCAAATTCGATCCGGTGCCCACCATGCTCACCCAGAACCACGTGCCTGTTGTCCGCGGGTTTCTGGGGCAGACCACCGCATTTCGAAAGAGTCGAATCAAGAAGTCCGTCACCATAATGGGCGAGGTCAGCGGAACGGACCAGGTCAAATACATACACGGAAACGTGGGCCGGGGTACGTTTACATTTTACGCCGGCCACGACCCGGAAGATTATCGCCACTTCGTGGGCGACCCGCCCACGCAACTCGCCCTGCGTCGGAACTCGCCAGGGTATCGCCTCATTTTAAACAACATCCTTTTCCCGGCTGCCAAAAAGCAGAAACGGAAAACCTGAACGCGATTCCGGCGGCCAGCGGCCGGCATCCCGGAGAATCGCCGAAAACGGTACCTTCCGCCCCTCGAAGGATTGTCCAACCATGCCTGAACGACCCGCAGACGACCTCGAAGCCGTCGAAAGACTGAAAACCGCCCACACCCGTATCACGGAGGGAATTGGCAAGATAATCGTGGGGCAGAAGAAGATTGTGGACCAATTGCTCATCGCACTCCTGTGCGGCGGCCACTGCCTGCTTGTCGGGGTTCCCGGCCTGGCCAAAACGCTCCTTATCAGCACGCTTGCCAGAACGCTCAACCTCAGCTTCAGCCGCATTCAGTTCACGCCGGACCTGATGCCCTCGGATATCACCGGCACGGAAGTTCTCGAAGAAGACCAGCGCACCGGCCACAAGACCTTCCGTTTCGTCAAGGGTCCCCTCTTTGCGAACATCATTCTTGCGGACGAGGTCAACCGCACTCCCCCCAAGACCCAGGCCGCCCTGCTCCAGGCCATGCAGGAACACGAGGTTACCGCCGGCGGCGACACGTTTCGTTTGGAAGAACCGTTTTTTGTGCTGGCCACACAGAACCCGATCGAACAGGAAGGCACGTATCCGCTGCCTGAAGCGCAGTTGGACCGGTTCATATTTAACCTCTGGATAGACTATCCAACCGAAGAGGAAGAGAAACAGATCGTTCGCACCACAACCAGCGCCTACACCGCGGAAATCGAACCGGTATTCGACGCACGGGAAATCGTCGAACTCCAGCATCTCATTCGAAAGGTACCGGTGGCCGACTATGTGATTGACTACGCCGTGGGCCTCGCCCGCAAGACCCGGCCGGGAAACGACGGCGCGCCGGATTTCGTCTCCCGCATGGTCAACTGGGGCGCAGGTCCGCGGGCCTCCCAATTCCTCATCCTGGGCGCCAAAGCCCGTGCCATCCTCGAAGGACGGTACGCAGCCTCGATTGACGACGTCAAATCCGTCGCCGTCCCGGTTCTTCGCCATCGCATCGTCACCAGCTTTAACGCCGAGGCCGAAGGCGTCACGGCGCTTGAACTCGTGCAACGCCTTCTGGAAGAAACCACCTGAATCCTCAATTCCTGGCGCCAGATGCCCGATTACCGCACCTACCTCCAGCCCGAAGTTGTCGCCCGCCTGTCCCGCCTCGACCTGGTTGCCCGCCTCGTGGTTGAGGGCTTTATCACGGGCTTGCACCAGAGTCCCTACCACGGATTCTCGGTTGAATTCTCCGAATATCGTCAATATATACCGGGCGACCCGCTCCGCAACGTCGACTGGAAGGTTTACGGCAAAACCGACAGACTGTATGTAAAACAATACGAAGAAGAAACCAACCTCAAGGCCTACATCCTCCTGGACGCCAGCGCGTCAATGGCCTACGGCTCGAATGGCCTCACCAAATTTCAGTACGCTGCCTATACCGCTGCCGCGCTCTCCTACCTGATGCTGCGCCAGCGCGACGCCGTGGGCCTGGTATCCTTCGACCGCGGCATCCGATCCTACCTGCCGCCCAAATCCGCGGGGACCCATCTTCACGCTCTGCTTGAAACGCTGCAGAATACCGACCCCGAGGGCGAAGACACCGACCTTGCCACCACCTTCCACAGCCTTGCCGAGCGCATTGTGCGCCGCGGCCTCATCGTGGTCCTGTCCGATTTGATGGACGATCCGCGCGCTCTGCTTTCCGGCCTGAAACACTTCCGCCACCGAAAACACGAAGTCATTGTGTTCCACATACAGGACCCCAGGGAACGCGATCTCGAATTCGGTCGCGAAACCCGATTCGTCGATCTCGAATCCGGCGCTTCCGTAACCACCGAACCCTGGCACGTCGCCTCCGATTACAGGGACCATATGGACGCCCTTACCGGGCGATTAGCCCGTGAATGCCGTGAAAGCCTCATCGACTACGTTCTGCTGGACACCGCAATGCCGTTCGATACCGTGCTGTTCAATTATCTGGCAAAGCGCAAACGCCTGATGTGACGTAAATCGTTCGTCTGCTTACCTTTTTCGACACTTGTGAGGATCCCATGGATCGTGTGCGCGTGGGTATCGTCGGCGCGGGGAAAATGGGGCGTACGCATATCGACGCCCTCAGAGACGTGACGCAGGGCGAAGCCGTTGCCGTGAACGATCCCGCCAACCTTCCGGGAGTCGGCCCCGGCCTTGCCGGTCAGTACGGCCTGGACTACGAGAATAGCCTGGAATCGCTTGTTGCCAGGGACGATATCCACGCCGTCATCGTGACCACGCCCCACGCCCTGCACGCCGAACACGCCATTGCCGCACTCGAGGCAGGCAAACATGTGCTCGTGGAGAAACCCCTGGAGCTTACGTTGGACAAGTGCGACGCGATTATTCAGAGCGCGGATCGAATGAAACGCAAACTCATGGTCGCGCAGAGCCACCGGTACTGGGAGGGCGACGCCGTATCCAAACGCCTTCTTGATGAGGGCGCAATCGGTCGGCTGCTTATGTGCAGGGATACCCTCGCCACGCCCGGCTACCGCAGACCCAATCCCGATCGTGCATGGTTCACGGACCCGGATCTCTACGGTCGGGGCGGCCTCATCGCGTGGGGCGTCCACAATATCGACCGTCTGCGCTGGTGGTTCGAAAGCGAAGCCGACTTTGTTTTCGCCCGGTCCTATGCCCTTCGTACCGAGGTTCCCGGCGATCTCACGTCCAACATGGTGATGATTGCATTCCGGGACGGCGGCAGCGCCCACCTCATCTACTCCGAAGCCCTGCCTCCGCCGGGCTGGAAGGGCTTCAGTTGCGGCGCTGAACTCGTCGGCGACAAGGGCCTGATGGAAGTCGACCCTTACAATACTGTCAAAGTCGCGCGTGAAGGCGCGACGGAATGGGATACGGTTTACGACATCGCCGCGGTAGAGGACCCGCGGCAGAAAGCATTTGCGGATGAAGTTCGGGACTTCATCGGCTGTATCGTCAACGACACGCCACCCCCGGTCACCGGGGAAGACGGCCGGGCGGCCGTGGAGATCGCCCTGGCCGCTTACCAGTCCTCCCGGACCGGCGAAGCGATCAAGCTGCCCCTCGTAGATTGATTCGTGTGGGTTGTCTGTCACCGCGCCGAATGATTCTTCACGGCCAATGCGCGTTCCTCGCAGGTGAAAGCGAACCTGGACCATGAAACCTGACACCGCTGAAGAATCGGACGCCGTCCTCGGAGCACGCATGAAAGAACTCTTTGTGGCGCAACACGACAAGCCTTCTGCGTTGGGAGAAATCAACCTGTCCCGTCTCACTCCGTTTCAGAGGGGGATGCTGGTTACGGACGGGACCGTGACACGGTTCATCGAAGCGTATACAATGGCGCCGGTGGAGGTTTTCCGCCTCCAGCAGTCGGAACGGACGCTCTCCGGCGGACATCCGTGGTTGGAGTTACCCATCGGGGCGAAGGTGATCTCAAGGCAGTCGGTGATTCGAGTCCACACGCCCGACGGCTCTCCATCGACCATTCATGTGTACGCAGACTCGTTGATCGTGCCGCATCGTCTGCCGAAATCCATTCTGGATGGGTTGGCGTCCGACAGGGAGGGATTGGGCGGGCTCCTGCGGCGAATCGGTCTGGAGAGTCGGCGCGAACTGCTCTGGTGCGGTATGGAGTCATTGAGCGGTCTGCCGGGTGCCGTCGCGCACCTTGAAGGCGGGAAGTTCATCAGTCGCTCCTACCGGGTCATTGCGAAGCAGAAAACGCTTATGCTGATCAATGAGAAGTTCCCACTTTCTGTGACTTAGATTGCCCGCTGGAACCGGCTGTCAGGTTACCCGAAAGTATCGCAGCCACAGAGGAAGTTTCAAGGGATTGGGGTTAAACCTCGGGATACCCTGCGGGAGCGTTTGAGGTGCGGGGTTTTTGTGTTTTGGATCGGTAACCGTCGAGTGTGCGACGGCTTTTTTGTCTTCGCGTCTGGAGGATTTACGATGAATGACGTTGCTCTTTTGACCGTGAACCCGCTCGACTACGGGCGCTCGTTCCTGATTGGGAAGGGGCGAACAAATGAGGTACGCTTCTGGATCGAGTCGCGCACCCGCGTTATCGACGAAAGGGAGGGGATCAGCGAGGATTTCTACCAGACCGCCTCCTGCAAGAGCGAGAACACGTTTCATAAAAGGGATTTATTTCAACGTGACAACTACGATTATCTGCCGATCTTCAGCGCCGGGTACGGACTCATCTTCCGGCGTCCCGCCTGTCTCAGCGCCCGCTACCGGGAAACGCGGCCGTACGAGGAGATGTTCGGCGGCTACGACCTCCACCTCGTCGAGGGCGAGCGCATTCGGGAGTTGCCGTCGAACGCGTCCATCCGCGAGGAAACGTATCGCTTCGCGCCGCTGGTCTCGCAGACCGAAATCCGCAACGAAGAAACCGGGCTGAGGGCCCTGATCGAATGTCCGGTGAAGACCATGAACACCCGCCGCGAGGACGACCGCTACCAGGTCGACACCGGTCCGCTCGCCTTTCCCGATCTCTCCACGAGGCCTGAACGGCTTGTCGACTGCCTCTCGCTCGCCTTCGTTGCCTTCAACGCCTCCCACTTCGCCGATTTCGTGGTCGAAGCGCCAACCCCCGTCGATGCCCGCCATCCCGATCTACAAGTCCACCACTTCTCGAAGATCGTCAGCCTCCCGGCGCGCAACCGGCTTTTCGCAGTTGAGTAGGGTTTTAGCTACATTATAGCTACAATATCGGAGGTGTTCTTGCGACATTCAAGTCCTGCGGTTTGCCGCAGGGTGACGATGCCGTCACTGGCCGCTTCCCTGATGCGAGCCTCTACAGCAGATCTGTATTGAACTTTACCATGATGGCACGATCGTTGCCTGTGTTATGCTCCTTGACAGCGCATTGGAAAAGGGGCATTTATTGTAGGAAATTGTACTTCGATTTCTTGCATTAAGCGCGCGACTTCAGTCGCGACGCGGATCCCGCATTCTCCCGAGAGGTACTCGACTGCCGGAAACGCACACTGTAACGACGTCGAGAATTGAATCGAAAGGTATTTTCTCATGATTACTGAGATTGAGATCGGGGGCTACCGGCTTCTAGACGAATTCAAGGCGGACCTCACGCCGACCACGGTGGTGATTGGTGCGAACGCGGTTGGCAAGAGTACGCTTATTGATTGTCTGCAACTGATAGGGGAGTGTTGCGAGGTCCCGCTAAATACGGCAATGGGTTGGCATCACGGGGCAGCGTCGATGCTTTCTTCGGGCAATGTTAACAGACAGTTGACATGGAACATCACTTTTCATCACCCCACCCTATCGGACATATTGCACTTAGATGCAGAAAAATCGCTGATATACGAGGTCGTATTGGTGCCAGATACTCAGAACCAAATGTATTCCCGATACGAAGTTCTCAAAAATCAAGTGCCAGCACCTGGTCATAAGGAACCCTTCAAGTTCTTGGAGGCGACCCCATACCGGCAGCAGATATTCGACAGAAGACAGGGAAAGTTCACAACGTTTGATGAAGCGCAATCGTCAACTGAAATTGTACGTGAGTCCAATTCCGGAGAGACTGCCCACCCGAGCGTTCCGGCACAGACCGCGCAACAAGAAGTGGCCTTGCTGCTTTCGCAGATTAGGTTTTTCAACGAGTTTCCCATTCCTTCTTTGGTGCGGATTTTGTTGGCACATATGGCGTTCTATCCGGGCTTCGATGTAACACGTTCATCCTCGCTTCGCACGAAGGCCGCCGACATTTCGCCAGTTACGACATTATCGGGCAATGGCGACAATCTCGGTACGGTGCTGCACGAAATTCTGACTAGATATGACTACCGGTCATCTGCAGAGGAATTGCGCGAATTTCTGCGCGTAGCTTACCCGGCATTTGAGGAAATTCATTGCGACACTACCTATGGAACGCCGCCGCAGGTGCTCGTGGGCGTGCGCGAGAAGGGCATGCGCAGGTCCATGAATCTCTGGGAACTTTCGGACGGTATGCTACGATTCCTCTGCCTGGCGACGGCTCTATTGAATCCAGTGCCTCGCATGACGGTAGCAATTGATGAACCCGAATTGGGCTTGCACCCTGGGCTTTTGCCCGTTGTCGCCGAAATGATCAAGACAGCTGCTGAGCGCGCCCAGGTTCTGGTCACGACACACAGCCCGGATCTGCTCAACTGTTTCGATATAGCCGATGTGGCTGTGATGGCTCGTGATTCGGATAATGCAAAGGTCGTATGGCATCGTCCGGCGAACCGTAAGACGCTCGTGGAAATGCTGGAGAATGTTGCCGGCGACACGCTTGGCGACCTACATCGCTCCGGCGAACTGGAGGCCGGCGCATGAAGGTCTGGGTGTTTGTGGAGGGGAGGTCTGACATTGGGGCATTAAAGGCGTTGTGGGACGGGTGGAGGCGGAAACTTGGTGAAAGAGGTTGGGGGATTCAATTCATATCTCTCGAAAATAAGCACAAATATCTTAGAAAAATCGGCGCACAAGCGACCGGGAAATTGGTAGACGATCGACTCGACCTGGTCGTGGGCCTACCAGATCTCTATCCGAATAAGGGCATTGCTGCGGAATACAAGCACAGGAATTTGGAGGATCTACGAGACGTGCAAAACCGGCTTGTCAGGCAGGATTTGGAAAAGCGGGGCATCAGAAGGGCTGATGTTGACAGCCATATAGACCGTTTTTACGCAAGCGCGATGAAACATGACATGGAAGTGCTGCTCCTCGCGGCGACGAGTCAACTTCGGTCCCGCCTAAACATGTCGAACGAACCCGGAAGCTGGCAACGACCGCCCGAAAAACAGAATCAAGAAAGACCACCGAAGAGAGTCGTCGAAGAACTCTTCAAGAGACATCTCAAGCGGTCCTATCGAGAAATTACGGATAGCGATGCCATCCTGAGAAACGCAGACCTTCACGACATCGCGGAGCATTGTCCAACATTCGGCGCCATGATCGATTGGATCGGCGAGAAAACACACGTCCCCGGATATTGATCCACCGGCCTATTCCGTTGCCTCCGCACGAAAACAGACATGAATAAACCGATCTCCCAGTCTGAATCACCACGGTGTCCGTCCTGCGGTGCCTCAATGGCGCTTCGCACGGCGAAGAAGGGACGAAACCCCGGAGAGCAGTTCTGGGGCTGTACAAAATTCCCCAGGTGTCGAGGTACGCGGAATGTCAGGGATGAATCGGAGCCGGCTGAACCCTCCCGCAAGAGCCGGTTGTCGCCGGACGCCCTGCTTCCGGTCGAATGGATCGAAGGCGTGCGGCGCGCGGACTTCATCCCCGAGTACGTGTCCGTGGGAGCAGTGCCCGGAATCCTTCAGGATCGGCTCGGCGACGACGCGCGTTTGACACGGGCCCTCAGCCAGTGCGTGCTGCTCTCGCGCAGAAGCCGCGAACGCGGGGAAGGGGTCGAGCACGTCCGCTTCGCAACCGCGCTGCTTCTCAAGTTGCTGCGTCGCGGCCATACGCCCCTGGCGACGTTGGATGTCGAACGCGAGGGACTGCGTTCCCGCGGCCTTTTGAATAGGGTAAGCGAAATCGACGAAGATGGGACGGATGTCGGTTGGGCGCCACAGCCCGGCGCGTTGCTGCGTTTGACAGCCGAAGCCGTCCTTGCCGGGGTAACTGAAAAAGTCCCTTTTATTCTCGACCCTGCTTTCGACTTCGATACCGGTTCGGACGAATCGCTGCTGCAGAGCCAGGCCGAAGCCTGGTTCCTCAATCAATGGGTGCCCACGGCGCTCGGGCCCGCGTCCGGCCACTGGTTCACCCCGCAGGCGCCATTGGACAGGTTGGTTGAATCCGCAGGGGAATACGGGAGCGGCGCCCGTCGTGTTGACTTTCTCTTCAGCCACCCCGGTGGATCGCCTTTCGCCATGGAGATCGATGGTCCGGAACACGAGGGATCGGTCGAGGTGGACAAAGCGCGCGATGAATCATTGCGTTCCATCGGGATTGACGTTCTACGCATCACCAACGCGGAAGTGCAGAATGGCCGTGGAGCGATGCTAGAAAAGATTCGCGGTCGATGCCAACGGGTACTCACCGCATTCGCCCGGGCCACAGGCGAGGAGAGGGCTGTCGCGTCACTCGCCGTTGAGTGCGCCAACGCGGCCAGGGTGCAGTTCGTCGTCGCCCGCGCCCTGGCGTATGGATGGCTGACGCCGGGCGAAAGCTGGGAGATCGATATCCGTGGGGCCGGATCGCCGGCCGCGTCCGGCGTGCTGGACGCGCTTCGGTTACTGGCAGGCATCGATATTCTGTATGGCGGCTGTTCGGTCCCAACCGGATGTACTGTACGCGCGGATAACGGGTTCGTCAGGACCTGGATGCGGGAGGGCGGCGGGCGGTGGGTGACGACCACTGTTTTCGACGCACCCGTGGACCGGTTGGCCATTGCCGTCGAGTCCACAACGAGCCCGTTCCATCGCGTCAGTGGCGAAGGGCTGGATTTCGTCATTCGCCCGGTGTACGTCCCGGCATTGATCGCGGCCGGGCAGTCGTTCGATCTGCGCCGGCGAGCAACGGCGGTGTCGACCTACGAAGAGGCCCGCGCGCCGCTCAGGATGTTCCTCCGGAACATATTTCGCAAACGGGATTTCCGCCCCATGCAGGGGCAGGCCATCTTCAATGTGCTTCGACAAAACGACAGCGTCGTGCTGCTTCAGACCGGCGGGGGCAAGAGTATAATCTATCAGCTCGCCGGGCTCCTGATGCCCGGCGTAACACTGGTGGTCGATCCCATAACCGCGTTAATTGAAGACCAGGTCGAGGGTCTAAGGTCCTACGGAATCGATCGGGCGGCTTCAATTACCAGCTATCTTGCCTCCCGGGAAGAGCGCGAGCGTCTGCTCCGCAGGGTCGAACGGGGCGAGTACCTGTTCGTGCTGCATGCGCCTGAACGGCTGCAGTCGCCCCAATTCCGGACGTCGCTCCGCGCGCTGGTGGAGTGCACGTTTGTCAACCTGGCCGTCATCGATGAAGCGCACTGCGTATCGGAGTGGGGGCACGACTTCCGGCCAGCGTATCTGAATCTCGCGAACAACCTGAGGAGGCTCGGCGCGGACCGTGAATTTCGTCCGCCGCCGCTCCTGGCCCTGACCGGAACCGCCTCGCGCGCGGTCCTTAGGGATATGCTTGCCGATTTAGGTATCGACAGGAACCGCTCGGACGCGTTGATCCGCCCCGAGTCGTTCGACCGTTCCGAAATTCGCTTTGAAATCGTACGCACCTCCCCGGTCCAGGAACCCTCGGCGGCACTGCGGGGCGTACTGAACGCATTGCCCGGTAAATTCGGGTTGCCACGGGCGGAGTTCTACCGGTCGTCTGGCGCCGAAACGGCTTCGGGTATCGTATTCGTTCCCACGGTCAAGGCTCGTACCTACGGGGTGCAGGATGCACGCCGTATTGTGCAACAGGCAACGGGTGCGGACGTCACCATATACTCCGGCAACCCGCCCTCGTCCCTGGATGCCGACAAATGGCATGCGCAGAAACGCGAGAACGCGGCCGACTTCAAAGCCAATCGTGTGCCCGTGCTCGTTGCCACAAAGGCGTTCGGGATGGGGATCGACAAACCGAATATCCGATATACCGTGCATTTCGGAATGCCCATGTCCCTCGAGAGCTTCTACCAGGAGGCCGGCCGCGCGGGGCGAGACCGAAAACTCGCGCGCGCGACGGTCGTGTTTTCGGAATACGACCCGGGTCGCTCCGGGGAACTGATTGATCCCGACCTTGATCTCGAGTCCCTTCGCGGCAGGTTTGAAGAGATTGAAGGGAATCGCCAAACAGCGGATGACCTTTCCCGCGCGTTGTGGTTCCACCTGCAGGCGTTCGGTGGGGCGGCGCGCGAAATCGACGATGTAACCGATCTGCTGAATGCGCTGGGAGATCTCTCTGCCAGGCAACGTATTGAACGACCCTATGCAGACGGTGACAACCGAATCAGACAAGAGAAAGCTATCTACAGGCTAATCAGGCTCGGCGTGATTGACGACTATGAAGTCGAGTTCGGATCCCGCCGCTTTGTGCTTCACGTGGATGCGTTCGATTTCGATCGCTGTAAAGGCAGACTGCTTGAATTCGTCCGCTCGGCCCAACCGGGGAGGACCAGGCCTCTCGTTCGAAGGGTCAATGGGGTCGATACCGGCCAGCCGCGGGAAGCGGCGCTTGCGCTCGCGACGATTCTGATCGAGTTTACGTACGACCTCGTCGAACGTTCGCGGCGGGGGATGATCCGGGAAGCCCTGCTCCTCGCCCGTCAGGCGCGAGACGACGCGGAGATTCGCGTAAGGCTGCTCCACTACCTTCAGGAAGGCTTTGGCGCCGAGCACATCGAAGGACTGCTACAGAACGAGGACGTGGAGTTGGCCGCATGGTGGGATCTTGTTTCCAAAGTGCAGTCGGTGATGGACGCGGGCGAGCTTCGTGGTCTATGTATTCGCGCGCTCGAGTCCTACCCGGACCACCCGGGGCTTCTGTTCGCCCGCGCGCTTTCCGAGTCCATGTGCACGGATCATGATGAAACCGTGAGCTCCCGGGGAATCGGCGCCGCGATCCGGTCCGGCGTTGAGAAATATGGGATTTCGCGGACGGATATCGAGGCGGCTGTCGACGAGATGTACGACCTCGCTTCAACTCGCGCGGCTGATCTCGGTCCGTCGCTCACCGTTGCGCTGCTCGATCTCGCCGATGCGGCGCCGGGTTTTGAATACGTGGAAAAAAGAGGATTTCAGCGTGCGGTTGAACTCGATGATCCTCGCATCAGCGCAGTAATTGCAACGCGGCGGCTTGGCCGTCTCGTCGGTCAGTTGAAGCGAGCGGCTGACCGGGTGACGGGCCAGTTTGAGGCGCCTGGCGTTGCGAAAGCTTTGGGAGCGTGAGATGGATATATTGGAAGAACTACAGGAACGGCTCAATGAAACCGAGCGTCGGGCCACGGACGTGGTGCAGCGTCTCGAAAAGTTCGATGCGCTCCAAAATTCTCTTGCCAACGCAGGCAGAGGGCTCGGTGAAGCCAATGTCATCGTTTCGGATCTCGCCTCTGTGGCGAGAGACGCGATTGATTCGCTGAATAGTGCCCTTTCAGCGTTCCAGAATGCCGTTGAACTCTTGCAACGCACCGAACCGTTGCAGGTCGACGAAAGGCTCACGGCGATTGAGGAAGCGCTCGCTCGAATCAATGAAAAGCTCGGCGTCGTAGACGAGCTTTCGTCGGATATCCGCAACACTCGAAAAGCCGTGGAACGACTTTCGCGGAGGTCAATTTTCCACAAGATCTTCGGAAGGAACGCGGAGACCTGATCGAGAACCGAAAACGGAAACCCGCGACCGGATCTTTATGTAGCGTCTCCTGAGAGCCCCATCACCCCAGCACGGACGGCACCAAGGCATCGTGATTAAGATTCTTCCGCACAGAACGTCTGTGAAGCTAACGCATCATTGTGGAAGACATCCCAGCTGAATCTGTCGGACCACGAGTCGATCTCAGCAAGCATCGGACGCTGTCTGCAGCCTTCCGGCCGCACATGCGGCCGTTGGGGACATCGCCCGAACGGTGCTTGTACTAAATCCCTTGACAGAGAATCAAAATGAGGCATTAATGTTTGAATTCTATAGTAAGACCCCAGACGTTATTGCTTCAAGTTTCTTAGTGGCATTTGCGGTATAGACCGAAAAACCTAACCCGATTAATTCATGAATCGTCAAGGAGTGTATTTCAATGAAGCAGAAAGAGCTTGCGAGTAAGACGAGAAACGAAAGCGCACGGGCTGTGACGGATATGGCGTGTTCAAGCCGTGTGGGCGGCGCCTGCTGGCAGCACGTTTGCTCCGTGGCGTGAGTTTTCCCTGAATTCCGCTGTCAAGAGCACAGACGTCTCCATGGCTGTTGGTCGTGTCGGTCCAAACGTGAAGTCGGGGTCAGCACGTCAATGGGTTATGGAACATCCGTTGCCAGATTATAGAGGATCTTGCCGTAAAGGTGTTTGAGTGGAAACGCCGTTGGCAGATGGAACGTGATTTTGGTTTTCAGTTCACAAACGCGCCCGGCGACTTTCAAGATGCGGTTTTGCAGCGTATTAAACTGGGCGTTCGTCCACGTAGTGCCGCGCAACCCGATATGGGCCAGGGCGTGCACCAACACATAGGCGGCGCTGTGGAGAAAGAGCCGGAAGTGATTGGCCTGGAAGGTGTGGCAAGAGGTGCGATCGGAATGCAGAAAGGTCTTGTGATTCTTGATGAAGTTTTCCATCCTGCCGCGTGAGCAATAAGCGGTTTTGTAGATGAATGACGGTTGTGCGCCGTTCAGGTTGGTGACCACGAATCGGATATTGTGACCTTGCGGGGTGACTTCTGCCTTGCAGATGATGCGGCGTGGGGAAGACCAGCTGCCGGCCTGATAGTCCCACGAGCGATACAGGCGCACAGGTTTTCCCCCATCGGCATACAGCGCTTTGGCTTGGTCCATCAAGGGCTGTGCCAGCGGCAGCAGCAGAGCGTTTCCGCCTTGTCCGAGGATAAAAAACACATCGTTTTCGTCACACATCGTGTGCACTTCCGGACACGAAAAATGTGAATCGCCACGCAACAGGATCTTGACATCGGGCCATGCGTGACGCAGGTAGGCGATCACCCGTTTGAGAATCGACACGATCTCTTTGCCCGTGGGTCGGCGGCCCGGACGCAAGACCGTCGTGATCAACTTGCCGGTTTGCCCTTCATAGATATGCAGGGGTTGGTAGCAATAGCCCTTGAAATACGCATTGAATAACGACAACTGCTGGGATCCATACACCTTGTCTTCCGTGTCATCGATATCCAACAGGATGGCTTCGGGGGGGTGCTTATACGAGGCGATAAACGCATCGGCAAAGGCCTTCGCGATCCGATATAAATCACCTCTGGTGATCCGGTTCTCGAACCGACTCATCGTGGGTTGACTGGCCAGGTTGGCACCGGTGACCGGCAACCGATCGCAGGCCGCCTTGAAGCCGGGGTCGCTACGCAACGCATTGCAGTCGTTCGCATCCTCATACCCACACGCCATCTGAAAGACACGCTGAGTCAGCAGGTCCATCGTCGGGTGATCCACGTAACTTGGATGCCGACGATCTGTTATCGCCGCAACGATCCGACACAAAATGCCGATTTTGGACTCCACCTCTCGAAGCAGCATCGCCCCGGTGTCGCTGGTCAGGATGCCCCCGTCGAAGGTGGCTTCTACCCGTTTGCCAGAAACACTTGCGAAAGACATCCTATGTTGTTTATCTTGACCTGCCACGGTAGTTTCCTCCCGGTTCATTGTTATTAGGTTATTCGCGTAACCATAATATAATACAATGACTTGGGTAAGGAAACTACCTTTTTTGTGAATTATTCAGACTAAGAGACTCCAGTGACTGATAAACGCACATCCGATTTTTCCGCCGTCGATTCCACGCTTGGTTATCTCTATCAAGTTCGATTGGCATTGTTCTGGACGCTTAGACGGCTAAAAACGGACCCCGGGTTCTTGATTGGCATCGAGACGCTCGACGATGTTACCTTTGAAACCACGGGCGGCAAACCTACCGAGCTGCTTCAGACCAAACACCACAAGAACGGCGTCGGCTCATTGACCGACGCCAGTCCAGATATATGGAAGACCTTGCGCATCTGGTTTGAGGGTCACCGGTCAGGACAAATTCCCGGGAGCAGTAATCTATATCTGGTCACCACCTCTTCTGCGCCGGATGGAAGCGCGGCCTGGAATCTTCGTGCTAGACCGCGAGATGTGTCTGCCGCACGGCAGACACTCACAGCAACAGCAACAGCTTCTACGAACAATGCGAATGCCAAGGCTTACCAAGTCTTTCTTGATTCCGACCAATCCGTACAAATCGATATCTTGAGTAGAGTGACGGTGTTTGATGCGGCTCCCAACGTCATAGATTTGGATAACGAGCTTAAACAAGAAGTTTATTGGGCCGCGGGAAGGGAACACCATTTCGCATTTCTCCAGCGACTGGAAGGTTGGTGGTTCCACCGAATTTTGCATCAACTTGCGAACGCTTCATCCGACCGTGTCGGATCAATTGAACTGGAAGCACAGATGTCGGACCTTCGTGAGCAGTTTAAGCAAGAAGCTTTACCTATAGATGATGATCTTTTAGAATTCTCGCTTGATGAGGCAACGAGAGAAGCACATGAGGATTACATATTTGTCCGGCAGATCGAGCTTACGAAAGCTGGAAGGCGCCGAATAGCAGCTGCCATTCGAGACTACTACCGAGCATTCGAACAACGATCTCGTTGGTTCCGTGACGATCTAGTGGTCGATATGGATTTGCACAAGTATGAGAAGCGCCTTGTAGAAGAGTGGGAGCTCGTATTCGATGCAATGTGTGATGAACTCGGCGAGGCTGCGATCGAGACCGCAAAAGAAGGCGCGGCCCGAAATCTTCTCGCATGGGCCGAACAAACGCTATTTCCAATCCGCCCCAACGTAACCGAGCCTTTCGTCAGTCGCGGCTCCTTGCACATGCTATCCGATGACCTACGGGTCGGTTGGCACATTGATTTTCAATACCATCTCGCTCGTCTACTAGGCGCGAATATGGGGACGTCATGACCCGATGGCATGAACGCTCGCGTGAGGAACAAACGCTCCTAAACCCGGCGTTCTGTTCTCTCTTGCTCTGGTGCGCTGCACGCGGGTATGCCAGTATCAACCTGCGTGGCTTATCCTTCGAGGAAGCATTCCTGGTCTTGCCGATGGTACTTCACCGCACAACTAGGGAAGCGCTTCCACGCGATACTCGCACGTCTTTGGCTGTATGGATCAATAACAATCCCCTCGCTCAAGGAAAGATTGCGACTAGAGCGAAACTACTGGTCGAATATACTAAAGAAGGCATGTTCTTTGGCGGAACCCATGGCCTGATCAGCATTGACGAAGGTAAACTCCGCGCCAATGAAGACTTGCGGCTAACTCTCAATCGTACGTTGCAAGGAGCGAGTGATGAGGTACGCCTTTGTACTCGCAGGGCAGAATTTGTCGGCAAGTGGTTCGGGCAAACTGGTAGCGGATCAACGGTCTTCGCATTGATAGGGGTGCGTCCATAACCATGCAGATTCTTGATATAGTTGTGTACAGCCACGATGGTCGACAGCGCGTACTGTCGCTCAAACCGGGTCAGGTCAACATCATTACCGGCGCATCCAAAACAGGAAAATCTGCGCTCGTCGATATAGTCGACTACTGTTTTGGTGCTGGCGAGTGCCGAGTTCCTGAAGGACCGATTCGACGCTCTGTATCATGGTTTGGACTCAGGTTTGAACTGGACAGCGGTGAAGCATTCATCGCTCGTCGATGTCCCGGTCCTGCGGCCGCTTCGAGCGAGGATTGTTTTGTAGACGTCGGCGGCCAGGTTGTTATCCCTGAATACAGTGGTCTTCGACAAACGACGAATACGAGAGGACTCGGTGCGCTGCTCACAGGTTGGGGTGGCATCAAAGATTATATCCATGAGCCCGCGCAAGGTCAAAGCAGACCACCCCTAACGGTGACTATTCGCCATGCCCTCGCGCTCTGTTTTCAGCCGCAAGATGAGATTATCAGGCGTCAACAGCTATTTCACGGAGCAGCGGACAATTTCATCGCACAAGCTCTGAGGGATACACTGCCTTATCTGTTAGGTGCTGTGGACGACGAATACATTAACAAACGCGAGCAGCTTAGGCGGCTCCGCAGGCGGCTACGTCAATCTGAAAGGCAGCTTAATGAACTCTCGTCTTTAAGGGGCGAAGGCGTTACGAAAGCATTGACTCTTTTGGCTGAGGCACGTAATGTCGGCCTGTCTGCGTCATTGGCAAGCACTTGGGAGGAAGCGGTACCCGCACTTCGTGAAGTCGCAGAGACTCCCGGAACTTCCATTGATATTGAGATATCAGACGAAGCAGAGTACCATCGGCTCAGCGACGAACGAAATCGACTTCGCAGCCAGTTGCGTAGACTTCAAGATGAAATTGCCGCGGCTAAAGCCTTCGAACACGATACGTCCGGTTTTTCGCGTGAGGCATCCGAACAACGCGCCCGGCTGATGTCGATCGGGATCTTTGAGGGGACGGAACAAAGTCATGCCTGTCCGTTTTGCGCTCAGGACCTGCGTGAAGCAACAGATCTCCCAGAGATGAGTGAGCTAAGAGAAGCACTAACGGAAATTTCATCGCGCCTTGACACAGTTTCTCGTGCATCTCCTCAGATCGAGCGGGCGATTGCTGAGCTCGAATCAAAGCTGCAAAGCGTTCAAGCGAACCTAGTGAGAAACCGTTCGGAGATGGAAGCAGTACGAACCGAAAGTGACCGAGTTCAGCAACTAAGAGATGAGGCTTCACGTCGCGCGCACACCATGGGGCGCATTAGCCTATATCTTGAGAGTCTGCCCGAATTGCCAGACAGCCAAGCCCTTGAGCGAGAGGCTGAACGATTGCGAGAGCAATGTGAAAGCCTTGAGGACGAGTTAAGCGAGGGACGAGTTAAGGAACGTATTGATTCAATCACTTCAATTCTAAGCCAACAAATGAGTGGTTGGGCACGCACTTTGGATTTAGAACACTCTGGATCTCCGCTGCGGCTAGATCTCAAGAAACTAACGATCGTTGCGGATACAGCCGACGGACCCGTGCCGATGGATCGCATGGGGAGCGGCGAAAACTGGGTCGGCTATCATCTCATCGGCCACCTAGCCCTCCACAGATGGTTTGTAGACCGAGGTCGGCCGGTTCCGAGGTTCTTGTTCTTGGATCAGCCCTCGCAGATTTACTTCCCGCCAGAGACGGATATGGACGTTGACGAGTTAATTTCATCGGTTAGCGAGAATGATCGGGAGGCCGTATCGCGAATGTTTCGATTCGTGTTCAAGATTGTTCAGGAAGTCGCGCCACAGTTCCAAGTTGTAATTACTGAACATGCTGACATCAACCAAGACTGGTTCCAAGAAGCCGTCACTGAACGATGGCGGCAGGGTCTTAAGCTTGTCCCGCCAGACTGGCCTCGGAATGCCTGACCTCAATTCGTCATATTTCGGCGCCACAAGCTTGGATTATCCCAGAAGTATACAGGTGATCTGATGTCACAATTCCGTGATTCTTAAGCTCACCGGATGTGAACAGATAAACAGCGTATCTGGGCGGAATTAATTCCACATTTCTCGCGGCTTGGCAGAGCTTTCGATCGCTTGGTTTGTCGAATTAAGGTTATCCATTGGGCGCCGCCTCGTTAAATAGTCAATGTAACCATGCCCTTGGACTGAATCCGAAGTAGGCTGCGCCAGACGTTTATCGAGTAGGGCCCTACGTGCCAATATATAGTGAGACAACTCCCCATCCGAGTTTAGTGTAGTCTTGAGGGCGGAGAGGAGAGCATGAGATGCGTTCAGCCGCCGCGTTACCGCAGTCGAAACCGCTCCCAGCGTTTTCAGTTCGTACGAGAACCACGAGGAGTCTAGACTCCCTATCATTCCGTTATTGATCGCAAAAAGGAGACTCCATGCGACCCGAAATATTGACCAACCGCCGGCGGACGTCGGTGCCTGCCGTGGAAACCCCGCTGAGCAGGCGTTATAAACGCATCCTGGAAAACTGGGTGCCAATAGGCCTGAACTATTTCGAAGATTGGCCGGAGCGTCCCAACTGCGGGCATTTTTTCGGCGGGGCCCACTGGTACGGCAGCGACACGGCCGGACCGGCCTTCGTCTTTGCCGCGCTTGCGAATTCCCCCGAATACGACGCGCAACGGACCGGTTGCTCTAAAAAGGAGCTTCGGGAGATGGCACTCAAGGGCATCCGCTACCTCTGCTATACCCACGACACGGGTCCGGCTGACTGTATTCGACCCGAAAAGAGCCTTGGCAATCCCGCTACCTGGGGCACCAAGTGGGGCGAACGCGGCCGGGGGTTTTTCCCCGAGAGCCAATGCGGCACGAACCTTTCCGACGTCGGCCTGGTCGCCCTCTTGCTGGGCGACATTGTAGACGACGAGACGTGGACGATGATTGCACGCATGCACGAGGACTACGCCGAGCGGTTCGGAGCCATGGCGCCCAAGAGCGGCGTCTTCACCAACACGCAGATGGAAGAGAACGGCTGGACGTCGTGCGGCCTGGCTTCGGTTGAATGTTTCCTGAGCAACTCGCCCCACGTCAAATCCTGGGCCGAAACAGCCCGTCGCTGGATGTTCTCCACGGCCACAACCCAGCAGGACACGAAGAACCTTGCGCCGTTTTCAGACGGTCAGACCGTACGGGAACTCACCGGCCAGACTTTCACCGCGCTGCCGGACTACATGGCCGAAAACCACGGCATGGTGCACCCAAGCTACACCGGCAGTTCGGTCCTGTTCCTGGGGCGGCTCGGCATCATCTACGGGACGTTCGGCGCGGATGTTCCGGAACATGGCCTATTCAACCGGCAGGAAATCTACGACCAGCTCAAACGTACCACGGACCGGACCGGCTCGATGCATCCCGTGCAGGGCATGGACTGGCCGTATCTCTCGCCCGACCCGGGCACGCTCACCCATGCGACGGCCGCCTTGTTCCTGAACGACCCGGACGCCGCGTATTTCGAACGCCAGGCGCTTGAGACCCTGGAACAGCGCGCTGAGAGCGCCGGCGGGCGCGTGCACGATCAACAGATCGCCGAAATTGTGCATGGACCCCAGGATCCGCTTATCATCCGGGAACACAACATCGTCAATCCCGCCCACACCTATTTCTTCCACAGGATCTTCGGCGACGGACCGGATCCTGCACCCTCGTCGCACGTCGAACGCAGCCTGAGGGGCGTAAAGGTCTATCCCCAATCCGGTTTCGTCTTTCAGAGACATCGCACCGGTCAAACTTCACTCTCGTGGCGAAACGACATCATGGCGCTGCCGTTGAACAAGGACGGCCTCTACACGGTCGCGCCGGCGTCAAATTCGTTTCTGGCCAGCATCGATGTTCAGGACAGGCCCGACAGCCACGACCTGATCTCCGTTCGAGTGGACGAACATCAGGAAGGTTTTGCCGCCGCGCTGATCCTGAACCGCGCCCAGCGATCGGTACGCCAGGAAGTGCTCTTTGCGGGCCTGCCCTCCGGCATCTCACTTTCCTGCGAGCGGCTGACGGCCAGAGAGAATATTACCGTCAATAGTGTCGACCAGGGTTTCCTTCGCATCGTCAACGAAGACTTCGACGCCCTGAAAGGAAACTGCAACGGTTACCGTACCGTCCACACGCCGGGCGGTTCGGTTCGCTTCAAGAGTCTCGTATCGAGGGATCCCAACAGCGACGACGTCGAGACCTACGATCATCCGGCATGGCTCAACGTCGACAATCGTCTGGGCATTGTCTACACGGGTACTGGAAAGACTGTCTACCACAACCGGCACTATTACCAGGTCTGGCGCGCCGTGGCGGATGACCTCATCCTCAGCCGCCTCGACGAACCGGTTCAGGTAACGTCGGGCAATACGATCTCCGAACTCACTGCGCTGGTGGCCGCCGATCGCACCCATAGCAAAACGGGCGGCATCGAGTTCGTAATCATGCAAACAGAACGACCCGCCATCGGCCTTCTCGCGGACGATCACCTGGCCGTGGCGAACTTCGGCGAAAAAGCCGGTGCGTTTACCTTCACGGCGAATCGCTCGGACCTCTCTGAGATTCCCATCTTCGGAGGCGTTACCTGTGTCGACGGAGACAGCGTCGCCTATCCGCGAAGCCTCGGTTCAGGCGAAGCCCGTTTGCAGGAAGCGATCCTGAACATCGCCGCGGAGGGCGCGCTGGAAATCAACGCCGCCGAGACCGGCGTGGTGTGGGCCAGAAACACGGGCACGGCGCCGGCGCAGGTGACGCACAATGGCGCCGAAACGCAGATCCCGCCAGGGGCGATCGCAATCCTGAAATAGCCCTGCCAAACGACGACGAGGGGTTCGTCGTAACAGCAGAAAGAGGGTCGAAGCAGATGCTTCGGCCCTCTCTTATATGCGTGGTCCATGCCCTCGGGCGGCCAAATTTCGGCAAGCTATTTCCGGGACGGGACACCCGTTACCACCTTACTCTGAAGCGCGTTTCCGCCAATGCTTTTCGACCTGTGTGCAGATCCTCCACCACGACTCTAAACGACCTCAGTCCCGTCGATGCGCCGTCCATATCCACGCGCAGGTGGCGCGGCTCCCAATCCCGGGCGCCCCGGTACGAGTAAGAAACTGCCGTGGTCCAGTCGGCCGTGGAACTGTCGCCCGCCCGTTCCGGCAGCGATTGTATCTGATAGCTGATGCGGTAGTGGGTGACGCCGTAGTCGTCACGCGAAAGATTGTAGATCTCAAAGTAGAACCACGCCTGTCCCTGTCGGCGGCAAACCTGCAATGGATTCGGCAGCACGGCAAACTGCCCACGGCCGTATGGGGCGTCCTCCCGCATCTTAATGCGTCTTGCCATCAACAGGCTGCTGACCTCCAGTGTGTCCTGCCCGAATGATCTTACACGCAGCCGCTCCCGAAACGTGCCCACCCGCTTCGTCTGCCGGTCTTCGGCTTCGCCCGCGAGAAAATACGGCCCCGGCGCAAGGACTACGCGTTCCGCCGCCAACAGGAAGCCCTCTTCCGTGGATTCATACGCGACCCGCGGCATCTGCGCCACGCTAACGACGTTGTGACTCACGGTATCCCAATCGGAATCGAATAGAAAAAGCGCCTGTCTGACGTCCACTGCGGCGTTCCCGCTGCCCTCCGATCGTGCATGCCGCAGGTGTTCATCCAGAAGCGCGTAATACACTTCGACGCGCGTATTGCCGTTGTCATGCCGGAACTGCGCAGTCTGGTAAGGTGCGTCATACTGCAGGGGATGTTTATAGATGTCGGGTACCGCCTTAACCAGTTGCTCAAGAGTCAGGCGTTTGTTCCCCAGTCTGGCCATTCCGAATAGCCAGGAGTCCCAGGAAACCGTATTGGAGAACACCACTGTAAACGAACCATAGTCCCATATTTCCTTCCGTCCCCTGGCGGGATCTTTCATGAAGCGGACGCGCGGATCTCCGTATCGGATATAGACCTGCCCCCGGTCGGTCTGCCAACCATCCCACCCGTTTATTGGATCGGAGAACCGCAGGTTCGCGTACGCCACGCGCCGGCACTGTTCCAGCAGGCGTTCATTGACCGATGTCAGATACATCGGGTCCTTTCCGAACCAGAACTTGCGGATCTCCTCTTCGCTCGGGACCGGCTCACCCGGTTTATCCTGACCGGGGTCTCGAATCAGGAAGACCGACTGCATGAACCTGCGGGCCGTTTCAGTCATCCGGTTCAGTCCATCCACATAGGCCCGATGGGCAGCATCCAGATCCCCCTTCATCTGATAGCCCAGGCCCGCGAAAAAGTGGGCGTTCCAATTCTCCGGCCGGCGCTTTCGATAGGCTTCGAAGAGGTCGATCAGGGGCTCGGGCATTCCGGCCGCGTAGAAGGATAGGCCGAGGTACTGGTGAGACGGCCAGTGGACCGGATCCACGCCGATGGCGTGGGTCAGGTACGCGATTCCGCGGTCTATTTCCAGATCCGGATACTCGACGTACGTGAGCGTTTTTCTACCGACGATTGAATGTCTTCCCACTCCCGCTTTGGCATCGTCATCAGGCATATCGGTGAAATAGGTCATCTCCCAGGACCAGACCACAAAGCGCCCCGCCCAGAATAACGCCTCTACATGATCCGGATCCAGCGCCAGAGCCTCGATCGCTTTTCGGAAAGAATTCGGACGCTGTAAAGTCCGCCAAAACAACTCAGCGTAAGTTGCCAGATAGTCCGGGTTTTCCCGCTCCCGCATCAGTGCGCGCAGCAGCCATTTGCCCGCTGTCTGACGGGATACCGGCGTGCCCTTCGCTATGTAAAACCTCGCCAGCGCGTGCATTGCCTTTCCGGACCGGTCATGGCTCAGCGCATCCTTCATCAGGGCTTCACGACGGTCCTGATGAAGCAGCGTATCCGCCGCAACGGCCAGTAGCGAGTCCATCCTTACGGGATCGGACCGTTTGGCATCGACACGGATGGTACTCAAAACCAACAGGCAGACAGCTAATGAAAGGTGAACCATTTTCGTGGCTCCTTGCATCCCTTAAGCGGCAGGATCTCGCCCGCCATTCGTGATTGGATTCACTGTCTGGAAAGACAACCTGGCGCAAGGGTTTGCAACTGGGTTGGCGGATTCAGCCCCTTCACATTGTAAGACACTCGTTCTCGAGCCCGGGTTCGATAAAATCCGGGATAATTCTCCATCCTTACACAAAAAAAAGGGCCTTACATACTTAACTTGACAAAAGGCTGGGGTTTGAAAGGAGTGGTTTTATGGGTTTGGTTCGTCGTCATCAGGAAGAGACTTGCGAACACTGTCAGCGACTTTTTGAAGTTCGGTTTCGGCGTATGCTTCCTTCAAGAGAGGAAGTTTCGAAAGGCAGTCAGCGCGGTTTTGAAGGTCTAATCGAAGGCTATGTTTTTGGGAATCTGGTAAAGTCCGAAGAGTAACTTCGACGACGTTCTCGATGGCCAGTATGCGGAGTTCGAGATCTCGGAGTATAATGCCTTTGATGTCCACAGAGAATCCTCCTTTTTTCTACCTAAGTCAAGGTGAAGTGCTTGACAAAAGGCTGGGGGTTTATGGAGCCCATTGAAAGCAGGGAGGGGCAGGGTGCATCCGAAGATTGAATAAGACGACGGATTCCCTTGAGAAGTTTTAAGACTGTCCTGATTAACCACTTCCAAAAAATGGTTCGGGGACTTCTTCCTCAAAGATAAACAAACGAGATCCAAAACGGTTCATATAGATATCTTGTAGAGCGCCTCAGAGAAGCCCAAACAGAAAATCCCCGACACACCTCTTCCAAGGTCGGGGATCTTTGTGCTTTACACAACACCCAGGAGCGCTTCCTGGGCTATCTTCGAGAAAAGCTACTCCCTTCTAAGTGCTGACGAAACTCTGCATATGCTTGATCGAGATTTGCCTTTCTGCCTTCCCACAGCACCTTCGTCGAATAGGTGGTCATTGCCGCTCCTACAGCCCCAACCATAAAGCCATAGTATTCTTTCTGGTGGTCAACTGCCGGGTCAGTCAGTGTCTTATTTCCGCGAAACAATACAGTTTGATCGTACCGTGGACCCAGATCCTTTAATTCAAATCCAGCAGCCATAAGACCCACTCCAAGGAATATCTGTAATGCTTCACGAAATTTCTTCACTGGTTCTTGACGAACCTTGGGCTTACGTTGATCCCAGAGATGCTTAACCGAAAGGGTGATGAGCGATGAACCTGCTATTCCTCGAAGAAATGCCATACTCTCAGGAACATCTTCATCAGCACTAAAATAAATTTGTTGTGTGCGCTCCGGCCAATACTCAACCGTATAGTTATCATCTATACCCCTGAGCCCACTGACAAACAAGAAGCTCCCGGCTAACAGACCCAAAATTCCGATTTTCATAATCACCTACCAATGTGTGTTTGTTTCAATAATTTTTACTTGAGCATCTTTTTCGTCGCTATCCGCTTCATTTCGTCTAAGTGTTTGATAACTACCTCGATGCAGACGAATATCCTGCCAGAAAGCAACATTATCATCAGAACTGGTTGGATCTGCTTCCCAAATCTGAAGTTTATCTAAGTCCTGATTGCAAGTTCCGTGTATCTCAGACGATTGCCAATTGGTGTATACTGAATCAACAACATCAAGCTCAGGTAATGGTTTACGGTCTATGTCTATCGAATTATTATAATAATACAGTTCTAACCTGGTTAATACTAAAGATTGGTGGGAAATTCCTATGATCGCTACATCAAATAAAACTGAGCGCGTAGGCTATCCAACCCAGAAACCAATCGCCTTGTACGAACGAATCATAAAAGCCAGCAGCAATGAAGGTAATATCGTCCTTGATCCATTTTGCGGTTGCGCAACAACACTAATTGCAGCCGAACGCCTGGGTAGACAATGGGTAGGCATGGACATATGGAATAAAGCCCACGACCTCGTCATAGAACGACTCAAAAGGGAAGGACTGGCAGGACCGGACGGCGATACAGGAGGCAAGCTGGCCTTTGGGGATATCACGTACACAAAAAAGCCACCTGAGAGGACGGACAGTGGTATTGATGTTGCCCCTTTTCTACGTGTTCGGGAAGTGGTAAAAGAACCGAAAGATAAATATTCGACAAACGCCCAACGGCGGGCGTTCCTACTTAAACAGCATGGCTGTGTCTGTCAAGGTTGCAACCGCTCATTTGATGACGACAGGTATTTGGAACTGGATCACAACACACCCAGAGCTGACGGAGGTTGGAACCATATTTCCAACCGTGTCTTACTCTGTGGCCCATGTAACAGACTGAAAAGCCATGTTTATACATTGTCGGGATTAAGGCGGGAAAATAAGAAGAGGGGATATGTGGTAGATTAGATGAAAACCAATTCAAAAATGTGCTGATAATTAGTTTGTCAAGCTAAGTATATAAGCCCCAAAAAAAAGGGCCGGTAGGCCCTCCCTTCCCTCTCTGGATGCAAGTGACGGAAATATCAAACCATTTCAGTTTCAAATTCGTGATTCGACCAGGATCGGGACCGGTCGAATACAGTCGAGCGATAGGAGCGGTCCGTGACTATCCATCCAACCGGAATACGGCGTTCCTGGAAGCCGAAGTACTCGAATTCAGATCTGCCACCGTGACTTCTATCTGATGAAGACCCGGTTTTACCTTTTTCATATCCAGCTCAAAGTAGATGGGCTCGGAGGAATCCGTACCCGCTCGCTCATAGCTTACCACCAACTCCGGTTCCGTTTTGCGGACAAACTGGCGTATTTTCGCCGCCAGGGCGCCGAACGGGTTGAATCCCCGCCTGATGTTTTGCCGTAGCGTGTAAGATACCCGGTAACGGGTTTGACCGAACTCATCCTTCAGTAAGCGATACACCTCATAGTAAATGAATACGCTCTGGCCTCTCCCATAACTCCGGCTGGGCATGGGAACCACCGAGACATCGCCTTTCTGGAATTTGGCGGCTCCGCGGGTCTTCGATATTCCCCACGCCAGTTCCAGGTCGCTCAGCTTGAGAGAATCTCCATATGCAGGCACATCCAGATCCTGATGATACAGCCCCCACTTGTCCGAATAGAGGTCCGTCAACTGAACGGCGAGCCGATAGGCCCCCGGCGGCAGCCGTACCGTCATTGTCTGAGGCACGAACGTGCCGGGTTTCGCGTTCTGCTGTCCTGTAAACGCGAGCCGGTCCCGTACCCTGTGGATCACGTCGCCTTTTTCGTCAACCACGGCAACCGTATATTCAACCTGGGACAGAAGGCGATCTTCGATTTCTCTGCTTACAACGTGTTCCACGGGGATGCCGAAATAGACCTCCAACTTCGTGCGGTCAACCCCTCCATAGAAGGTGGCAAGATCATAGTAGAACTCCAGGGCTTCGACACCGGGGGGCAGGTCGAAATAATCCGGCGTCCTGGAGGCCACGTCTTTAAAAACGACCGCAGGATTGTACTTCATGAATCGGCTGAATTTCCCGATGTCGGTGTTAAACCCAATTTTCGGCGGCGGCGCGAAATCCCAATTTCCATTTCCGACCTCATCCGTGAACACAAATTCAATCCCTCCCCCGACGCCGGTGTAAACCCATGACTCCCAGGCGACCCGGTTTCCGCCGAGACGAAAACTCTTTACAGGATAGATGGGCTCGGTGATCGCCTGTTCGTATTTTCCCACGTCAAAGGTCTCCACCCCATACAAATGGAAATGGATCAATTCCTTCACTGACTGTACGTCCAGACTGGCCGGTTGGTTTGTCCGGTCCGACCTGGAACGATAGTCGGGCTCACCGTAGCGGATGTAAACCTCCCCCCGTCGATCCCAGGGATGCATTTTGTCGGAAAAATAGGTGCGCGCGTACCAGATACGCCGGTAGTGTTCCGCCTGGCGGTGCGCTCCCCCGGATACCAGGGTTGGATCCCGCTGGCGCCAGAACGGCTTCAACGAGTGTGCCGCCGTTCCGGAATGTGTCGAGGTGTACGCTTTCAACTCCTCGGGAGAAGCAATCAGTGAAATATCCTTGTAGAGCTTCCGCTCTGTCTCGGAAATGAGTCCTAAATAGGCTTCAAACAGGTGCAGAGCTTTATCAGCGTCTCCTCGTGCGGCGTATGCCTGCGCAGCCAGCGGCAGGAAACGGCTGGACCCGGGATGTTTCTCGAGTACCCGGTTCGTGATTGCTAGTACCAGAACATATCGCTGTTGCCCGGTATATGCCATTGCCAGACCGAAGTGTCCGTCCAGGTCGTCCGGCCGCAACTCCAGGTACCGCTCATACAGGACCACCCTCCGGTCTTCGTATCCATCCGAAAGCCATTCCGCAAGGGTGAAGTACGCGGGCGCGTAGCCCGGATGGTGCTTGATGACGTCCTTCAGGGCCTTCTCAGCGTCCAGTTGCCCCAACTGTTTCTGCAGGCGGGCGATATTCATTCTGGCCTCGGCATAGTCGGGATCTGCCGCCAGTGCCCGTCTGAAGTACTCGAAAGCCTTCCTGTTCACCGCCCTGGAGCTCGGATCAAGCATGTAAGCCAGCCCCAGACCGTTGTATCCATCGGCCCTGTTGTTGCTTCGAATGCCCTTCCTGAACGCCCCTTTTGCCCGCTTGAAGTCACCCGCGGCAAGATAGGCGTGCCCGAGGCGCACCCATGCGCGCCCGTCCTTCGGATCAGCATGTGTTGTGGCCTCAAGTGCCTTTAGCGAATCCGATTCAGCTGCAGGTGAAACCAGTGGAATGAATACAACGACCACCAAAAGGAAAGCAGTCCCGATAGAGTTTCTCATATTGGCAACCTTAACAGCCCGTTGAAAAAGTCCATCCGGGCTGCGTCCGGCCCTTGTGTCCGAATTACTGCGTTGCGCTCCCTCCCCGAATCCCCGATTCGACGCGGTCGCGCGCCTTGTCTTCGGCCACAATGACTCGGCCTCGCCTGCAGAGCGACTTTTTCAACGGACTGTTAAGTTGGGAATCCATCCCTGCTTTGAAGTTGATGGTTTGGTCGAGGTCGGTCGGCATCAGGCGCCGCCGCGCCAAGGATGCAGAGGGCGATCACGGCCAGGACTGCCGCGCGCATAAAGTCTCTTGGCACAGTGCCGCCTGAGTTTGGTCGAAGAATGGAGCCTGGACGATATTTCACGAGTATTCCTGTCTTTGAGGGAATGGCACGATCGGCCTGCGTCATACCAGGGCGGCAGACGGCGTTGGGATGCCCACGTGCCCGATCATTCCACACGTTGATGAAATAGTATAGCGATGAAACGTAAGACGGGGAGAGAATGTCGACAGGATCGAATAGGGGATTATTCGCGAGTTCCCCGCCAACACACCGGATCTGGGTAGAATCCGGGCCTCAAAAATCCTGCAAATTCGCTAAAACAGAATTTGCCTTCCTGCAAGATTGCTCAACATTAGCTGAAACTCGTCTATTCGCAAATTGCCTCTGTATATCAGCAGGTTCACGCCTTCGATCCCTTCAGGCGTCGGGAAGTCGATCTGGTCGACAAAGGCGGCAAAAGCCTCGTGGAAGGTGGCCAGCCCCTGCTCGTACCGGTCGTGAATCCGGCTCAATTCAGCGTCATCCGGCCTTATGTTCCTGACCCGCTCCTGCAATGCCTCCAGGCGGACGATCATATTCGACATGAACTGCCGTGTCCAGTACCTTGAAACCACGCCGCCCGACCATCCCTGGGAGATGGACGCGAATTCGGCATTCATCAGATTCACTGTCTCGTAGGTCCGCGAGACGTTTACCAGGTACGCATTCAGATCCGATACAGCAACCGACAACATCACAGCCGTGGTGTCGGGTGTCGGCTCAACCACCCCTACGGGATCCGACGATCCGCAGCCCAGGCAGAAGATCAATAGTATTCCCAGCCAACGCTTCATTTCCGTCGACCTCTCACCCGGCCAGATTCCACGTTGTAGCGTTCAATCCTGTGAAATGAAGGACGGCTTGCGACTTCCACCCAACCGCTTCTCGTACACCGCGCGCCGGAGAACCACCTCAAAGCCCAGCCGGTGGTACAGGCGAACGGCCGATTCCAGCGTTTCACTGGTGTTCAGGATCGCTTCCCCGTACCCCAGTTCCTTCAATTTATGCACCGCCCGGACGTTCAGCACCCACCCCAAACCTTTTCTCCGATGTTCCGGTACAACCGCCACCCAGTGAATCAGACCGACTTCCTTACCCCGATTCATGGCTGTCCAGGCCGTGGTCGTGCCCACGGGTTCACCGTTGCAAATAGCAAACAGGACCCGCGCCGGCTCGAAATACGGTGAGTCGAGATATTCTTTCCGGAAGTCCACTTCCGTCCACGCCCGGCCGCCGCCTTCACTCAAGAAAGCGGCATTCTTGATCCGAACGAATGCCGAATCGTCGCCCGTTTCGTAAGTCCTGATTCGGTACCCCGCCGGCGGTTTCGCCTCGGGAAGATCAGTCAGTTCACGCCACATTCGCAACCCCGCGCCGAACATGGGTTTCCAGCCTGTCCGTTCGAGCAGTCGAACCGCCGCAACGTCGTCGCTGGCAATGTTCGTGCCCGTCCGCAAAGATTCGTACCCGTTTCTGCCGGCAACCACTTCCACGTTCGCCAGTAGATGCCGACCCACACCCGCGCGGCGGTGTTCGGGAAGTACCCCCAGAAATCTTAGCACCGCGGCACGGTCTTCGCCTGTTGACCTCAGAATGCAGACACCCACGGGCGTCGCACCATCGAACGCCAGCACAATCTGGTCACTACGCAGATTTTCGAGGTTTTCCAGGGTCGGCGGCGTCAGATCTCCGCCCCCCTCGGCACAACGCGCCATCAAGTCCACGAGACCCTGAATTGAAAGGGACCCATCCCGCAGACGAAGCGTTGTGTTCACGTGAGTTTGCCTTCCACATGATCCAGAAAAGCCGGATTTCCCGATGTCACGCCCCCATCGGCAACAACAACCGCACCGGTAACGAACGATGCCTCGTCCGAGGCCAGAAAGAGCGCGACGTTGGCGATTTCCTCGGGTTTTCCGACGCGCTTGAGGGGATAGACCTGCGCAATGCGTTCGAATATTTCCGGATCCTTTTCCAGTACGGGCTGCCACCCTTCCGTGTCAATGGTTCCCGGGCAGATTGCATTCACCCGCACCCCCTCCGGGCCGTAATCCACCGCCATTGTTTTCGTGAGTGAAATGACGCCCGCCTTTGCCGCGCTGTACGCGCTCTCTCCAAACGACATAATCGCGTTGACGGACGAAATATTCACGATCGATCCGCCGCCGCGATGGATCATCCGGGGAAGCGCCGCCCGGCTGCACAGGTAGGCGCTCTTCAGGCATCCCTCGATATTCCGGTCCCATAATTCCGGCTCGATCTCCAGGACATGAGTCCCATGGCAATAATAGGCATTGTTCACCAGAATATCAAGGCCGCCATACCTTTTCATGGCCATTTCGAGCGCGCGTTTTACATCCGCCTCATCGGTGGCGCTGCCAACCACCAGCGTCGCCGCGCCGTCCGCCCGGTGGATCGACTCAACGATGGCCTCTCCGCGCGCCTGGTCCAGTTCCAGTACAACCACCTTTGCGCCTTCCTTCGCGAACCGCATTGACGCGGCCCTGCCGATACCTGCGCCGCCGCCCGTAATCCAGGCGACCTTTCCATCTAACCGCATCGAAAACTCCTCTGGCGTCGCATCGTCGAAATTGCCCTTAGCCATCGACTACGTTGCCAAATAATAACATCTTACGGCCTTGAACCAATATACAACAGCCGCTGGTACATGTCAACGAACAGTGCCCGAGTTCAGACTTCGTAAGACACGCCGAAAGCGGCCGGAATCAAATATACACCTCGAATGTTGATGAATGAAAACAGTGTCTTGCGTCGATTCGACGGTGATTTCCAATCACGTCCAAATTTTGCTGAACCGGTATTAGCAAATTGGTGTCTTTACGCGTTGGAGCGTCGATCCCGGGACGCTCACCAGATTTCACGATTTTTAACATTTCTCGATCCTGACCCATAGTCAGGCAGTCAGAAAGGCGTTATCCGATAGGAAGGTAGAGCAATGCGTCCAAAATTACATGGGTCGACGATGTTGGCCCTGCTGATTCCAGTTTTTCTACCGGTCTGCGACGGTGCTGCCAGTCAGCGCGCGCGCATTCATTAGTACGAGGATCTGTCGCTTGAGACCTTGACGGCCAAGTCGGGCAAGAAAAAGGAGGAATGGCTTCGGGCCTTCTGGAAGAAACGGGATATGGTGCTGGTGTCGGCGGGTACAGCCCGGGAGGCTGCGCACGACCGGAGGGTGTGGTATACCTGGCCGTTTTCGTTTCCGTCCTCAGCCACAGGATCAGGCGCGTCGAATCCTCGGCGCAATCTCCGAGCAGTACATCCTCCGCCTGCCCGCCCGAATATCGAGGACCTCCGCCAGAGCCGCCTGCGCGGTTTGAACCACGTCCCCCATATCGAGTCCCCTGTGGCCGGTGGGGAATGCCTCCAGCTTTCGAATCCCCCGTGTCAACAGGTGTTCCGCGCCCGCGTAATTCTCGCACGTCAGATGATAATAGCCCACGGCCACCTGAATCATCCCCTGAAAAAAAGGTTTTTCAGGGCCCCTCACATCCATCCAGACGTCCTCCCACGTGTCGTGAGATGCATAAAAGTCGCCGGAATTGAACTCCCGGACGCCTCGTTCGAACCTCTCGGTAATATCAGGTGTGGGTTCCACCATACAGGCTTCCTATGGCTCCAGCGGTACGGTGAACCAATAATAATGGCGGGCTCCAAGTCATACAGAGCCCGCCTGTCGCAGTTTTCGACGCTAATCCTTCGATTTCAAGCCCTTGTAGACTTCCCTCCGTCTTATGTATCCATCGGTATTCTTCCTGAAGCGCGCGATCTCATCATCCGTCAGTTCCCGCCGTACCCTGGCTGGCACGCCCGCCGCCAGCGTCCGGGCCGGTATCTCCATGCCCTCCAACACAAGCGCACCGGCCGCCACGAGCGATTCCTCGCCGACCCGTGCGCGATTCAAAACCGTTGCGCCCATCCCGATGGTTGCCCCCCGAGCCACCTCACAACCGTGCAGAATCGCGTTGTGGCCAACTGTTACGTAATCACCCACGGTGCAGGGGCACCCGGGATCGGTATGCAGGACCGCTCCGTCCTGGATATTGGACCCTATGCCGATCCGGATCGGTTCCTCGTCGCCTCGCAACACGGCATTGAACCAGACGCCCGCTTCGGCCGCGATCCACACCCTTCCAACAAGTATCGCACCTTCAGCCAGAAATGCCGAGTCGTCAATTGCCGGCGTTGCATCCTGATACTGCAAGATTCTCAATATATCCTCCCGATATCGAGGCAATCGGCAATTGGCTTCCAGCCATCCACACTCAACGTCTTCGAGGATATCACGGGTGCAATGCGGGGCGGGATTGGAAAATCAGCCTATTCGCCCCCGAACTCACGTTTCCCCTCTTCCAGTTCGCCGTCGGATTTACGATCCCGTTTGTCGCTTACGGGACCCAGCACAAACTCACGTTTTCCAGGACCGCCTCGCGATCGGAACAGACCGGTGAGAAATCCGATTCCTCCCGATATCGATGCGAACAGAATGGCTGTCTCTTTGACGGGAGAGTCCGACTGCCAGGCGGCAAGTGTACCCAGAATGGCGCCGGACACGGCGCCCCCTACGCCCATCCGGATAGCGGTGCCAAGCTTTGTCGAACGCTTCCCCCGAAGGAACAGGACACGTTCGATATCATCAACCGGAACCCGCCGGGCATCGATTCCGGATTGGACCAGTATGGTTCCGTCGTCGAATTCCGGCAACAATTGCCCCTGTATCCGCTCTCCGTCCTTCAAAACGACCCCGCCTGGAAGACGGCGCGTTATCCCGGCGCGCGTGCGTCGTTCTACGAAGGAAATTTCCCGATCGGTATACTTGGGATACTCCGCATCTTCGGGCAATTTGGATTCGAATCCAATCTTATATTCGCCCTTCCGGACCTCGTCGAAATGCTCGACGTATTCACGTAGCCGTCGGAGCGCATCCTCGTCCTTTACCGGCATCGTCCTGTCCGCGATCTCCGAGCCCGACCGGTACCGGATCCTCACCATCACGCGCTCGCCAAGTTTCAGAAAAGTGGCTGTCTGGAGACCCGGAACAGCCACGTCTAAAAACCGCAGTGGAACCCTCTCGTTATAGACGCTGCGCCCGTGGAAGAGAGAGTACCGGTTGCTCTCCTCCAGGTCGATTTCCGGTCCCACGAGTGGGCTGAGTACTACCAGCTTCCCTTTAATCTGTCTGATGTCGACGATGGACCAGCCTTCGTCTTCCAGGGCTTCGATCGTCCGGGTGGTTTTGGGGCGTTCTTCGCCATTCTCTTCTACCGTCTCCGCCATTTCACCGGTGGATTCCGCCGCCCACGTCTGACCCGCTCCAACCAGGCTGGCCCACAGCAGACAACAGGCGCAAAGCATAGCGATTGATTTTCGAAACATAACCTTCTCCCTGGATGTGAGGTGGTCTCCCGGCACGACTTCAATGTAAGGCGGATATTTCGGATGGTCACGCGCCCGAGCCGACCACGCAAACAAAAAAACGGGTCGTCGACCCGCGCACCCGACCTTAGTCGGCGCACAACACTGCCTCGTAAACGCCCCATCCGACCCAAAGTTCCGTCGCGGGCGTGGCTAATCCGGTTCGTGCTCTATATCCTCGATCTCAGCCGTAATGCCGTCCATGATGTAGGGTCGATACTTCTTAAACACCGCTCGACGCTTGAACCATCCACCATCCGGCATCGCCGTTCCCGCCACCCGTACGAATTGCATTAAATCGATGCTGTCTGAATCACATTTTCCGTAAAGCCATATTCCCAGCCGCCGCCGGACTTCTCGCTGCGATTCCCGGGTTACCGGCATCGCTTTATCGAGTGCAAGCAAAACCTCCCGATCCGCAAGCACCGACGCGTCGCGCAGGTATTGCCGCGCAGGCCGCACGAGCCGTTCCGGATCGAAGACGGCCATGCCGGTTATAAAGTCGATGTCTCCTTCCGCAACCACGTCCATGAACAGCGTGCGCATACGGTTTTTTAACCCGCCATAGTCATGCAGCAGGCGATTAGACCTCGGGTTCACACCCACGCATAGCGTGCCCAGGCCATTGTACCGCCGGCACTCTGAAACGAAGTCGGCCTCGTTATCGAACAGCCCGATGCCGATGACATGGTCTCCGTCCATGGCTTTCAGTTGCGTGAGGCCAAGTTCCGGACTGTGTTGCAGGAGGTCGTGGTGTCGCCGTACGTCGCGCTCGCTGAAGGACTTCAACCTTCCGCTCCCCGTGATCTCCGGTTCAACGTCTGCCTCCCGGTGCGGATCTGGGCCAGCACGGCCTGGTAACCCGTCCCACCGTCCAGACCCCGCCGGTTGACACTGTCCTCGGCGCGAAGCGACTCCCCGACATCAGCCTCAATCAAATCGCACTCCGATCGGAGCGTCGGCAGGTCAGTTTCGTCCAGGCGCCGACCCTCCGACACGGCCTTCCGGACCAGTCTGCCCACGATCCTGTGAGTTTCCCGAAAGGGCAACCCTTTCCGCACCAGGTAATCCGCCAGATCCGTCGCCACAACGGTGCCGTCGAGAGCTTCGCGCATTCGCCCGGTCAGGACCGTCATTGTCTCCCACGCGCCGGCAAACACCGCCAGCACCTGATTGATCGTATCGACCGTATCAAAGAAGGCCTCTTTGTCCTCCTGAAGATCCTTCGAATAGGTGAGGGGCAATCCCTTCATCACCGTCAAAAGCGACATCAGATTGCCGTACACCCGTCCTGTCTTTCCCCGGATAAGTTCCAGAGAATCCGGGTTCTTTTTCTGCGGCATCATGCTCGATCCCGTGCTGTACCCGTCGTCGAGTTCGACGAACTGAAACTCGGACGATGACCACACGATCAGATCCTCACAAAACCGGCTCAGGTGTCCCATCAGAATTGCCGCGGCGGACATATACTCCAGCAGATAATCCCTGTCGCTCACCGCGTCGATGCTGTTTTCGGTGATCCGCGAGAAACCCAGCTCCGACGCCAGAAATTTCCGGTCGACCGGATACGCGCTGCCGGCGAATGCCCCCGACCCTAGCGGCATGGCATCCGCCCTATCGGAGCATGCCATGAATCGTCCCCGGTCCCGATCCAGCATCCAGAACAATGCCATCGTATAGTGTGACAGGCGCACGGGCTGCGCCTGTTGCAGATGTGTATATCCCGGCATTAAAGCGTCGATGTGCCGATCCGCGAAGTCCACGAGAACGGCCTGCAACCGGTCGATTCCGCCAACGGTATCCCGTGCCGCCTCCCGCAGGTACAGGCGCTCATCCAGCGCCACCTGATCGTTCCGGCTGCGCCCCGTATGCAGCTTGCCGCCCACCTCGCCCACAATCTGGATCAGCCGCGCCTCCACCGCCATATGTATGTCTTCCAGGTGTTCGCCCATCGAAAGGCGCCCTTCGGCAGCTTCCACTTCCACCCGGTCCAGCCCCTTAAGGACACAATCCAATTCCTGCGAGTTCAAGACGCCAATCTTCGCCAGCGCTTTCGCTTGCGCCCTGCTCCCGGCGATATCCACCCTGTAGAGCCGCCGGTCGAACCCGATGGACGCGTTGAATTGCTCCATGAGTCTGTCCGACGGCTTATCAAACCGCCCCGACCAGGGTTTTTCTACAGATCCTTTCATCGAAATCTCCGCAACAATAAACCGTCTCCGGATTTCTCAGTTACCCTGCCGCCCTTCATCCACCTGTCCCGAAGCACTCAGGGCCCTGGCGCTGACACTCAGCACATTCAGAAACCCCTCCGAATCCCGATGGTCGTAATCGCCGATCGCTTCCATCGAGGACAATTCGGACGAATACAGCGAATGCGCCACGGCCGAGGAGGATTGATAGGTAACCGTTCCCTTGTAGACCGACACCGTCACCGATCCCGCCGCCAACGTCCGCACCGGAGCCAGGGCGCCGCGCATCATCTGCGACGACAGGTCGAAATAGTACCCCTGATAAATCTGCTCTGCGAGTGCCAATGAAAGCGTATCGTAGAATCGCCGCGCCCGCCGGTCCAGCACCTGCTGCAACAGGAACTGATAGCAGGCTCCCAGCAAGGCGAGCCCCGGGCTTTCGTACACGCCGCGGGACTTGATCCCCACGAAACGGTTTTCGACCGTGTGGATCCCGATGCCCACTCCGTGACGCCCGGCAACCTCGTTGGCCGTGGCGATCGCGGACACGGCGTCCACGGGCTCCCCGTTCATGAGTACCGGAAGACCCGCCTCCAACGTCACGGAAAACGTCTCCGGGCGGTCGGGTCCGTTCCGCGGAAAAACGCCCATGCCGGGCTCGATAAAGTCTGCTGCCACGTCCAGATATTCGAGTTTGCCGGCCTCATGGGTCAGGCCCAAAAGATTCGCATCCGTCGAATACGGCTTATCCTGCGTGGCCGTAATCGGGAGTTTTCGTGCCTGGCAGTAGGCGATCATCTCCCGCCGTCCGCCGAAATGCTCCAGGAACGCGTCGTCGCGCCAGGGCGCGTAAACCTTAACGGCGGGCGAAAGCATGTTGGCGACAAGCTGGAAACGCACCTGATCGTTTCCGCGGCCCGTGGCCCCATGCGCAAGCACGTCGATATCGCGCGGCTGCATCTCCTTAAGGATCCCCTGCGTGGTCACGTGGCGGGCAAGACCGGTGGTATTCCAGTACCCGCCCTCATATACGGCGTTGGCAAGAAGCATTGTGATCGCCTCCCCGGCCAGATCCGCCTTCAGGTCCAGGATAACCGATTCCACGGCCCCGCAGGCCAACATCCGCCGCCCGATATCCTCGATATCGTCCTCGTCCGGCTGCCCGATATCCGCAGTCATGCTCACCACCTCGACCCCCTGGTCGGCCAGCCAGCGCGCGACCGTGCAGCTGTCAAGCCCGCCGGAGGCCGCCAGCGCAATCCGCTTTCCCCGAATACCTTCCACCGTCATTACACACGCTCCTTTTCCATCGGCCGCCAGCTAGCCTTTCAAGATTTCGTCAAATACCTCCATGACGTGGTCGATATTCCCCGGCTCAATGACCAGAGGCGGCAGAAATCGCACCACATCGGGACCGGCGGTACACACCAGTATTTCCCGCTCCCGAAATGCGCCCATCACGTCCGCGGCCGGGACGTCGGCCAATACGGCGCCGGCGATCAACCCCATGCCACGAACCTCCGTGATTTTCTCCGGATAACGATCTTTCAGCGCGTTCAGCCGGCACCTAAGATGGTCGCCCTTCGCCCTGACACCCGCGATAAATTCCGGTTCGGAGAGTTGCCCGAAGACCTCGATGCCAACGGCGCAGCAAACCGGGTGCGCGCCGAACGTGGCCGCGTGGTCACTCGGCTCCACGGCGTCGGCGACGGCCTGGCTCATCAATGTTGCGCCGATCGGCAGCCCGCCGGCCAGGGGTTTGGCCAGTGTCATGATATCCGGCGTCACGCCGTAGTGCTCGTAACAAAACAGGGATCCGGTCCGGCAGAGTCCGGACTGGATCTCGTCGAACACCAGTAGCATCTTCATCTCATCGCACAACTGTCGCAGCCCTTCGAGGAACGATGGGTCTGCCGAATGAATACCGCCCTCGGCCTGGAGGGGCTCCAGAATCACCGCCACCGTCTCCGCGTCAACCAGCCGCTCCACGGATTCGAGATCGTTGAAATCCGCGAACGAGATTCCGGGCAACATGGGTCCGAATCCCTTGTGGTACTTCGGCTGACCCGTGGTGGCAACCGACCCCATCGTGCGTCCGTGAAACGAGTTGTTCATCGCAATGAACTTGTACTTCGCGCGGTCCTCGAAATTCCTGTACCCCCACTTCCGCGAAAATTTCAGCGCGGCTTCCCAGGACTCCGTTCCGCTATTGCAGAAGAATACGCGATCCGCGAATGAACGTTCACAAAGCATTCTCGCCAACTGAGGCGCGGGAATCGTATGGTACAGGTTCGAGACGTGGATCAGCTTCCGCGCCTGCGCCGACATCGCGTCGCCAATGGTCGGGTTGTTGTATCCCAGTGCATTCACGGACAAGCCGCTCACGAAATCCAGATACTGTTTCCCGTCGGTGTCGAACAGATGTACCCCGTCTCCACGTTCCAGTACAAAGTCGGGCCGTGCATAGGTCTGCAGAATGTAGCTTTGCTCCAGATCGATTATCGCCTTCGTATCCATCATCCACTCCCCGGTTGGTTGGGTTCCCTATAATCTACACAGTCCGCGTATCCGCTTCATTGAACAATCTCGGTACCGATCCCCTCACGCGTGAAGACTTCGAGAAGCAGCGCGTGTGGAACTCGTCCGTCTATAATGTGGGTCTTATTCACGCCCCCTCTCACCGAACGCACACAAGCCTGAAGCTTCGGAATCATCCCTCCCTTTGCCGTACCGTCATGGATCAGGCTCTCCACGTCGTTTACGTGCAATGTTGAAATCCTGGAATCCGGATCGGCGCTATCTCTCAAAATGCCATTTACGTCCGTCAAAAAAACCAGCTTCTCCGCCTGAAGCGTCCGCGCAATCTCCCCTGCGGCCGTATCCGCGTTCACGTTGTAACTCCTGCCATCGGCGCCCAGGCCGATTGGCGCGATCACCGGAATCGTCTCATTCTCGCACGCGCTTCGAACCGGTTCCGGGTCCACCCTGTGCACATCGCCCACAAACCCGATATCCTGCTTTCCGTCGGACGCCAACTGCGCATAGTGTTTACGGACGTGCATAACGCCGGCTTCCTTCGCCGACATCCCGAGTGCGCAACCGTCAAGTGCCTGGATTCCCTCGACAATCCGTCTGTTCACCACCCCGAACAGCGTGTCTTCGACCACATGCATCGACGCCGCGTCCGTAACGCGCAATCCGTTTATCCACTTCGACTCCAACCCGGCGTCCTGCAGGCGTCTGCTGATTTCCTTGCCGCCGCCATGCACGACCACCGGCCGCATACCCACCGTTTCCATGAAGACCAGATCCGCCAGAATCGTCTCCGACCCGCCGTCGTCCGGCTGTGTACTGCCCCCGTATTTCACAACGACGATTTTGTCTCGAAACGAACGGATATAGGGAAACGCCTCTACCAGCGTCGCTGCTTTCTGGATGAATTGCTCCATCGTACAATCCTTACATCAATTACCCGGCGCCAGAACCCGTATCCGGCAAGATACCGCGCGGTTAGCAGCCCGTTGAAAAAGTCCATCTGGGCTGCCTGCCTGTGCGTACGCACGCAGACAGGCGGCCGGCCCTTCTGGCCGAATTACTGCGTTGCGCTCCGTCCCCGAATCCCCCGATTCGACTCGGTCGTGCCTGTCTGCGTGCACCGCACAGGCAGGCGCCTTGTCTTCGGCCACAATGGCTCAGTTCGTGCTGTAAACCCCGTCAATACCGTATAGTCTGGGCAGCCCGAACATCAGGTTCAAATTCTCGACCGCCTGGCTGGCTGCGCCCTTGCCCAGATTATCTTCCATTGAGCAGATGTAGGCAAACCCTTCGTCTACGCCCACCTTGATCGCCAATTTATGCGTACCGACGACGTCGCGCGTGCCCCACTGTCTGTCCGCCGAATCCTCCACGGGACAGACGAGGTCCTCGTCAGTGTACGCAGATGCGATCGCCTCGATCAATTGCCTGCTTGCCTCAGGCGGGGGAAACGCCTTTAATCTGTCGGCCAGTTCGATTCGTATATTGGCATTGATACCCGCGAATACCGACCGCAGGACAACAGGCGTGAAGTTCACCCGAAACCCGGAGTAAAACTCCATTTCCGGCACATGTTTGTGCCGCCGGCCGAAACTGTAGGTTACCTCGTCAGGTTCCTGTTGCACCTCCCTGCGGGCGCCCGAGTTTCCCGACGTGGCCACAACCGTTGCCTCCCCCTGCACCATTCCTTCCAATGGTTTCAGAGCCAGAATGACGCTGGTTGGATAACAGCCCGGATTGCCCACCAATCGCGCGCCGGCAATCCGGTCGGCGAACAGCGCAGGCATCCCGTAAACCGCCTCTTCAAGAAGCGCCGGCGCCCGGTGGTCCAACCGTAGCCGGCTTCGAACAGCCGTCTCGGCAACCGGAATGCACCGCTCATATCGATCACTCTCGCGCCCGCGTCCAACGCCTGCGGCGCGAATTGCATCGACTCCGGGTCTTTGGTAGCCAGAAAAACCAGTTCGCACTCGTCCAGGGCCCCCTGCCGACGCCTTGAATTCTGTCGGAAACCGATCTCCGCACGGTCGTGGTGTGCCAGTACCCGTTCTATCTCCTGGCCGACCATCCCCGTATCGCCGTAAATGCCAACTCTCAATACCACGCGGATCCTCCCGCAGATCCATGTACGCCATCTTGTGTCGTTGGTTCGGAAAACCGTGAGGGACGCCATTCCTCTCGCTTCGTTCCCCTTCTCGCCGACACAGTCGAGACGCGGCTTGCTGCATCGTTCGGCATGCGATTCACTCTCCGGATCCGATCATCCCGAAACCGCCTGAATCCGCTGCCACAATTCCTCTCGTTTCTCCACGGATTGGCACAGGATGAAGATCGTATTCTCTCCAGCGATCGTACCGACGACCTCGGTCCATCCGGCCCGGTCAATAGCTTCGCACACGCCCTGAGCGTGTCCGGTTATCGTCTTGAGTACGAGTGTATGTCCCGCCCCGCCCGATTCGACGACGAAATCCCTCAACTCTCTCGCGAGCAGATCCGACCGACTGCCATACGGTTGAGCATCTTCGACCGGCGCCCGATAGCGAAAACCACCCGCGCCGTCCGGCGACTTTACAATGCCCAGTTGTTTCAAATCTTTCGAGAGCGTGGATTGTGTGGTCGATATTCCCGCTGCTCTGAGCGCGTCGCTTAACGCCCGTTGGGTCCCGATTGCCCGGGATGCGATGAAGTCGAGAATCCGCCGCTGCCGTTCCTGTTTTTCACGCATGGAATATTATTCCATAATATCGGATTATTATTCCAATAATACCCAAAAATTAACCAGAAGTCAAGAATAAATATGCAATATTGCGAATTCTCTGTTGTTTTTTTTCGAACTCAAATCTTCACGACCTTTCCCGGATTCATAATATTGTGCGGGTCCAGTGCTTTCTTAATCGCCCGCATCACCTTTACCCCTTCGCCATGTTCATCCTCCAGCGCTGCCAGTTTACCCATTCCGATCCCGTGTTCACCCGTACAGGTTCCACCCATCTCCAGGGCCAGATCTACGATCCGTTCGCCGAATTCACGGGCTTCGGCAAGCTCTTCGGGGCGGTTCGGGTCGATCAGAAAAACGACGTGGAAATTCCCGTCGCCTACGTGTCCGAACAGGGGCGCAATCAGTTCTGAAGCCCTCAGTTCTTCTTTGGTTTTCAAGATACAATCAGCCAGTCTTGAAACCGGAACGCACACGTCCGTCACATATCCCACCGAACCCGGCCGCATGGTCCGCGACGCGTAATAGGCGTCGTACCGCGCCTGCCAGAGCCGGTCGCGTTCTTTTTGACCGGTCGCCCATCGGAAGTCTTCACTGCCGTACCTGCCGGCGACCCGCCTGGCCGCCGCCACGCGCTCGGCAACGGACGTTTCGGAACCGTGGAACTCGAAAAACAGGGTTGGCGCCACCCTGTAGTCAAAACCGGAATAAACGTTGATGGCACCCATCTGGATCTCGTCCAGAAGCTCGATCCGGGCCATGGATATTCCCGCTGACATGATTTCAATCACGGTATTCACTGCCGCCGAAATGTCCGGAAACGCACAGACTGCCGCGGATACGGCCTCAGGAACCCTTGCCAGCTTCAGAGTCACCTCCGTTATGACGCCCAGGGTGCCCTCAGATCCGACGAACAGATGCGCCAGATCGTACCCCGCGGACGATTTCCTTGCGCGTCCGCCGGCGTGAATGACACGCCCGTCAGCCAGTATGACCTTCAGTCCCAGGACATTCTCCCGCATCGTTCCGTAGCTCACCGCCGAACTGCCCGACGCTCGTGTGGCAGCCATTCCACCGAGCGATGCATCCGCTCCAGGATCCACAGGGAAGGTCAGTCCCGTCCGCGTGTCCGACAAATGCCGGTTAAGCTGCTTCCTGGTCACCCCGGACTCCACCGTTGCGTCCAGGTCTGCTTTGCCTACCCTCAAGATACGATTCATGCGGCTCATATCGATACATACGCCACCCTGGACGGCGACGATGCCGCCTTCCACTGCGGTCCCTGTCCCATACGGCACCATCGGTGTCCGGTGTTGCGCGCAAAGCCTCACAATCTGCGACACTTCTTCATTGCAGACGGGAAAGACCACCGCATCCGGCAACCTGGGCGTATGGTACGAAGCGTCCCGGGCGTGGGCTTCCCGGATTTCCTCGTCCGTATGCATCCGATCGCCCAGCATCAATCGGAGTTCCCCGATGACACCTGCCTGGTTTGGATCCGAAGATCCCCTCGCCGTCCGTCCTTCGTTCGTCATTCTTATCAACCTTCTATCGAGCCGCCTTCACGATTCTTCAGGTAGCGGGCCAGCCATTCCGTCATCTCCCAGAATACATGCATTACCGATTCCCGCGCTCTGTAGCCGTGGCTCTCGTGGGGCAGCATCACCAGGCGGGTTGTCGCGCCGTGACCCTTCAGCGCGTTGTAGAGCCGCTCGCTCTGCATGGGAAACGTCCCGGAATTGTCGTCGGCGTGGCCATGGATCAACAACAGCGGCGCCCTGATTTTATCGGCGTGCATGAATGCGGACATGGCAAAATAGACCTCTGGCGCCTGCCAGAACGTGCGCTCTTCCGACTGGAAACCGAACGGCGTCAGCGTACGGTTGTACGCGCCGCTCCGGGCAATGCCCGCCCGGAACAGATCGCAATGCGCAAGTAGATTGGCAGTCATAAACCCGCCATAGGAATGGCCCCCGATCGCGATGCGGTTACGGTCTGCAACGCCCCTACGCACGACTTCCTCCACCGCCGCCTCAGCGCTGGATACCAGCTGGGTTACGTACGAATCGTTGGCTTCCTGGCCGTCTTGTCCCACAATCGGCATGGTGGGGCCGTCCAGGACCGCATATCCCTGTGTCAACCATGGCAGGGGCGACGTCCAGGTCACAGGGGTGAATCGGTACGGAGACCCCGTCACCTGCCCGGCGGCATCGGCGCTCTTGAACTCACGCGGATACGCCCACATCAGCAAGGGCAACGGACCCTGCCCATCGGAATACCCCGGCGGCAAATAAAGGGTGCCGTTCATGCCAATCCCGTCCGCCCGCCGGTAATGAATGATCTCCTTCCGAACCTTCGAAAGCCGTGGCGCCGGGTGGGGAAACGCCGTCAGCTGTCGGACGCCACCGGATTTCAGCGCCCGCAAAAACACGTTTGGCGGGCTTTCGGCCGACTCACGCAACGTCAACAACAGACAATCGGTTTCATTTATCAACTTGACGGGGCGTTCGTAATACGGCGGTTCGCATTGCCACAACCGCTTTGTCGCTTTCGTGTTCAGGTCGAGCCGGTCCATGAATGGGAAATCCCCGTCCGGAGATGCCCCGCCGCCCGCCAGGAAAAGATGCCCGCCGCCATCACCCGTCAACAACACACGCCGCCCTTCGGGATTTGACTTCAACAGCGGCGTACCCGGATCTCCGTACCTGTCTTCCCACGACCGGTCGAAAAGCAACTCACGGTCAGTGGTTTCCGCATCGGGTGCAAACCGCCAGGTCCTCGTCCGGCGGGTCTTCCACCACCGCTCGGTTACCAGCGCCGTCGCGCCGTCTCCCCAGGTCAACCCGGCGTACCGAAATTCAAGAGACTGCAACAACGCCGGTGCGCCCTCAAAAGGCTCGGATAGCGCGTACACGCGATCCCTCACGTCGGTCGCTACGGACGGGTCGCCGCCATCCTGCGCCTCCACCCAGCACACCGTCGCCTCCGCGTCATCGCGCCACCGGAACGAGCGCGGGCCCTCGGGTACGGCGTCAAACGCGACGGGTACATTTTCCGCCAGGGGGGCATCGACCAGTTCGCGAACGACCCGGCCAACCCTATCCCGGACTTCAACCCGAACGGGAAACCGATAGTGCGGCACCAGATAGGAAAACGGCCGGTGGAGGGTCTCCACCAGTAGAAAGGCGCCTCCCGGCGCCGGCTCGGCCCGGCGAATGGTTCCCGGCGCGCCCACCTCCCGTTCGGTTCCATCCGAAGTGATTACAACGAGCCGGGACGCCGCATAGGTTTCGAAGAGCGCTTCGTCGTGCGCCCCTTTCAACAGATCCTGATAGGTCCGCGACGGCGCCAACTGCCCCGCATTCTCCCGTATCTCCGGCCCGACGGGAAACGCAGGCGCCACGGGAATTTCACCCGGGTCTTCCAACACCGCCCGGACGATCAGCGAACCGACGTCCCCCCTTCCCTGTCCGGAGGGTATCCAGGCGAACGGCGCGCCGAAGACCCCGTTTAAACGGATGTCCGATACCCGCCGCGACACCCCGGAATCCACGTTGGCCAGCCACAGCCTGATCCCGCAGCCGTCGCGGACCCCAAAGGCGAAAGAACCACCGTCCGGCGCCCATCGCGGCCATGCAATCCGGGTCTCCGGCGGCAGACCCGTCACAGGGCGCTGCAATCCATCGGAAATCCGTACCAGCGTCAGTCCCGTATAGTACCCCGACCGGCTCAGCCCGTTGGCGCCGGGGTCGATACGCAGGCCCGCCAGGCGCAACTCCGGCCGGGCCAATTCAGAGATGGGCGGCAGGCTCGGCTTCGTGAGCACGAGCATCCACCGCCCACCGGGGTCAACGCTGATATCCGGTGATGTTGGCGCGTCCAGAATCGCCGCAATCTCGCCCGGCGGCAACCGGTATTCGGGCGCTATAGTCGTCTGGTCCATCCCACTCTCCGGTTATGTCAACAAGCAAGCCGGGAAATAGCCCGTATTGCCGGCGAGCGCCGGCCTACAACGCGATTGCCTCCAATCCGTCCGCGAGCCGCTGCTCGTTCACGTCGTCAATCCGCCAGGGCACCACGGAACCGTCCGCCCGATACCTATTATAGTAGCCGCCCTCGTAACGGGCGATCGGCATCAATGTCTTCCCCGAACGGACGTCAGTCAGCGTCTGCCGGTCCATCGTCCCGCCGCCGGCCAGGTCCACCACCTCGATCTCATCCAGCCTGTTGCTGCCCAGGCCGCGCAGGGCCGCAAATCTCAAATAGGGCGTCGTTTCCGGATCCAGCCCCATCAGATACGTCGCAACCGCGTCCACGTGTACCTCGTTCTCCCCTATAAGCGTCCAACCCAGCGGATGGTTCTCACCTTCGTTAAACGCGGTGCCATCCCTTCCGACCAACCCGTCGACCATACAAAGCCGGGGGATTTTCAGTGAACGCAGGGCGGCAACCAGGTCGCACAATTTGTGGTAAAACCGGTCTTCGAAGAGGCTCAACCCGCTCTCGGTCAGCCGCCAGATTCCGCTTTCGTACGGCCGGTCGACATCCTGTATATGACACAGGTGTCGCTCCGGCCGCGCCAGGATTCCCATCAGGTTCTTGATGGCCAGGGTCGTACATCCCAGGTTGTGGCATTTCGCCAGCGGCACATTGAAAAAAAACGCGCAGTCCGTCACGTCCCGATAGATCGGATAGGATTCGAATACCACCCCGCCGGGCACCGGGACCCGCCTGCTGGGCCGGTCGTTCAATGCGGTCAGCGTCAGCTTTCCGCCGACCGCCATCTTCGTGTACCCCGCGCCCTTCCACGTATTCCCACTGTCCGGCTGTTCGCCGGATTGTCCGTCCGCGACCACCAGTCTGCTCGCGTCGGCTCCTTTCTCCACGAGCGCGTCGGCCATACCCGCCAGAAAGCCCGGGTGGGTTACAATTCGTTTCTGTGCGGGAAACAGAACCGTCGCATTCGGCTTGAGCAGTACCGTGCCTGCCTCGGGAAGCGCCAGGTCCACGTTCCTCAATGCCTCATGGGCAAGGTCCCGGTATGCCTCGAAAGGCGCTTCGTTTTCGGTTATTTCGGCTCGAAACAAGTAGACTTTATCGCCGTCTATCCGCATCCTGGCCTCCTCGCGCAGGGCTCGATTGCCCTGCTTCCGTTGCGCCGGAATTCGACCGCAAACGTCACGGCGTCAATCCATTCGCTTGATTCAACTCCCCTCGACCTCACCTATAGCATATCGGCTGACACCCATACAGCAGGTGCGTATCGGGGCACTTTGAACGCTCTTGATTTTAAAAACACATCAGCATATATTCACACGATTACACACGTCATATACTGCCCGGTTGTCTCAGGTGATGGAAAACCGACTCAACACTGAGCTGTGGCCGCCATACCGAATTTTTACTAATCTTTTGATTGTACGCCAGATGCCTTTTAAAAATGCCAACTATCAGAGACATTGCCGGTCCCTATCGATTTTTCTTCTTTAGCTTCGACTGCAATGAACCGAAACATATACACGTTCAGCGTGAAAAACGGATCTGCAAATTCTGGCTCGAACCCATTTGTCTGTGCAAAAATTCGGGTTTTTCTTCTCATGAACTCAATCGAATTCGCCGAGTAATTCAAGCCAATCTAATTCTTATTTTGGAGAACTGGGATGAACATTGCGGGTAGTCCGGAACCGAGAATTCAGATTCTCCGGGTTACTGATGACTTCATTACAGCCGACTTTGTTGATGGTCGTACAATCAGTGTTCCTCTTGTCTGGTCGTGGCGGCTGTCGGAGGCCACGCCGGAGGAACGCGCCAACCACGAAATTATTGGCGATGGAATCGGGGTTCGCTGGCCTGACGTTGATGAAGATATAAGCGCTCAGGGGCTGTTGGCAGGTGTTCCGGCTCGACCTCCCAAACACACCGTTTGAATCAGTCATTCCGTATCTTTTGATGCCACGCCGTCGCGGATCAAATGCGGGTACGATTGACGCGCCGTTGCCGTCATCCGGCCGTTTTCAGCCAATGTCCATTCTTCATCGTATCGCACGCAGTACAATTTCCCTGCTGCGTCTGAGTGCATCCGGAGGATCCGGCAGACCGGGGTGTAACTCCAGACTCAGACCGCCGCGGTAGCCGATATCCCTCAAGGCGGCAAGGCTATCGGTCAGCACCGCTTCGGTGAGCATTCCGTCCGTCAGACCCAGGTGCAAATCACGCGATCCGTCATTGTCGTCCAGATGGACGTAACCCAGCAGGGCTCCCGCGTCCGAAATCACCGAGGCCGGGTCTTCGCCGGACATCTGCGCGTGGCCGATATCCAGCAGCAGGAACAGGTTAGGATGTCCCACGTCCCGCAAGAAGGCAATCGTTCCGGAGGCTGTGGGCAGCGCGGAACCCGGGAAGTGTTCCACGCACAACCGCATACCCAATTCGTCGGCGCGTTCGGCCACCCTCTTCAATTCCCCCGCGTATCTATCCAGAGACGCCGGGTCTTCCTCCGGAACGACGTAGGCCGCGGACGCTCCCAGACCGGCTCCATAGGCCAGCGTCCGATCGTAATAGGATGCGGCCCTCGATCCGGAGTCCCGGTCGGAACTGCTCAGGCTTGCGCCTTCCGGCAATCCGAACGATGCCGCAATACAGGAAACCGAGAGTCCGTGTTCCCGGATTTTCAGCCGCGCCTTGTCCGAAGAAAAAGCGAACGGCCTTACGTCGATCCACTCAAATCCCAGCGCGGCCGCCCGCGCCGGAATCCCGTTTTCGGAACCCCCGATGGCCCATACGCAACACGCAAGATTCATCCTGGCGTCTCCCGCATCCGAATCGCGTCTTCCACCATATCATACACCGTGTACCTGGCTTCGTAGCCCAGCATACGTTTCGCCTTGTCACTGGTGATATACCAGGGCCGTCGGGCGGTTGGAATACAGGCCTTTGCATGCGGCAATTTCAAACGCGCAGCCAGGAACGAAACGAACGCCTCCGCGCAGTGTGGTTCGCGTCCCCCCAGATTGAATACCTGTCCCACCGCCGCCGTCGTCCCCAGCACGCGGATACATCCCGCTGCGATATCGCGCGCATCCGCCCACTGCCGAACCTCGGCGCTCCCGTTGCAATCAGCATAGACGACGAGTTGCTCGACACCGGAATACAACGCTTCCAGGATCGTGAGCGTCTTCGACGGCGCGCCATTCGCCGCAGTCGTTACCCTGAAGTGCTCAATCGACGCGCTCAGAAACAACCAGCGCGCGAATACGCTATTCGGATCGATGAGTTCCGCGGCGTCCGCCGTTGCGCCAAATCGTAATATCGTTACCGGTAAGCCAAAACCGCGACGGAAACTCAGACAGAGTTCCTCCGCGCCAATCTTGCTTGCGCCATACACCGAACCCGCCAGCCGGGGATGGTCTTCATCCACCGGCAGATAGCGGGGGTCCGAATCCGGCCTTTCGAAATAGACGGCATCGCTGCTGGCGTAAACAAAGTGTGCCAGCGCGGGCGCCCGGTCGCGCACGGCCTTCAGCAGATGAAATGTACCCTGGAGATTCACCCGCACGAATTCCTCCTCCCGGCAGCCTCGAGACGTCAATGCACCGGCCAGGTGAAAAACTGCATCCACACCCTCCACCGCGGGTTCAAGCGAGGCAGGTTCTTCGAGCCGTCCGAAAACGACCTCCACGTCCGATGCCAGATCCGCCGCCCGATGGTCCCGAGGCATTGCCAGCGCCCGGACGGTATGCCCTGCCCCGGCCAGCGCACGTACCAGGTGTTGTCCGATTCGGCCCGTCGCCCCGGTTACAAGTGCACGCACGATGCATCCTCCTTAAGACCGGGAACCGAGACCGCCGATCAACGTGTCCACATGCATGACAAATTCCAGCGTCAGTTCGATGCGCGATCCCAATGTCTCGTATCCGGTCCAGTGCCAGCACCCCTCCGGCTGCCGGGTCTGAATGTACCAGTGGCCCATGCGGCCTGCCCAGTCCAGATAAGCGCGTTCGCCGGTTAGTTGATACAGAAGCGAAGCTCCCCAACTGCTTTTGCAGACCTGCGCGTACTTGAACTGTGCATCCGTCGCTGCCATTGAAAAGGCCTGGTAACGTCGCGCCAGCGCCAGGTATTCGGGGCGAGGCTCCGCCAGGTAAAGTCGACACAGAAACCCGGCCGCGATGCCGCCGACGGTCCAGCGTTGCGGACGGTCCGCAGGGTTGTGCACCACGTGCAAGAAGGCCTTATCATCCGTAAAGTCGGTGATCACGCCGCCGTCTTTACACGACCAGGCATAGTAGAACCGATCGGGTAATTCCGTCTGCGCTGAATACATTCGCTGCAAAAAACGATAAACCGAACCCGCGATATCCAGTTGACCGGTTGCAAGGCACGCCAACCCGGGACCGCACGCGTACGGAATATCCATGCGGTCGCTCATGCCGCCGTCTGCCATGCGGTCGTTGCGAAAACCGCCCGATGCACGATCCTGCCATGACAGCAGATCCGGCATCAACCCATAGCTCAGATCATACTGCCGCGCGAGATGCGCGCCGATAATCAGTGTGGCGTTCCGGTAGGCGTAGGCATCGTCGAACACGCGATACGGCCCCTCGATCCTACCCTCCGCGGTCAACATCTCCCGCCGGATCCAATTGCAGACCGCGGCCGCCGCCCCGGATTCGCCGACAATCGAAAACGTCCACGGCGCCCGGTAAATATGAAAACCTTCGGTCGGATCTCCCAGGGAGCCATCCGCATTCAGATGCCTCATCAACCATGCCACGCCCTTCCGACGGACCTCGTCGAGCGCACCCATTAACTTCCGTCGTCCGGTCATCGAAAAACCCAACCCAGCCCTGCGGACAGGGCGGCCGATCCGCGATCGCGCGTGTCGGCAAGAACGTGTTTCAAATCCAGCCGTCCTTTCATGCCGCGAGTGAACCGCCTGGACACTGTCAGCCCGTGCATAAAACGCTGCGTGGCGTTTCGACCGTCGCCCGCGACGTTCACATGCCATCGCAGCCCGGGAAAATTACCACGTTCGGAAGCTCGACCCAATCGCCGGCTCCGACCATTGCCACCGAATACCGGGGTCCGGCATCGCCCCGGGCCACAGGGAAGTCTTCCCATGCCATCGGCCCTCTACCCCCGCGGTCGATCCGCCACCCGCCGTCCACCTTTCCGGCCAGCCGTCCCTGCGGCTCGCCCCGGCTGTTCAACAGCGTCATTCCCACCAGGGCGTGTGGATTGGACGCGCTTGTGGAAATCCGGTCCGGATGTACGTCCAGCACCGGTCCGCCTGCCACCCGCACGTCTTCGTCCCCAATTGAAAAACGTCGCCGGTCGATGACCTTCGCCAGCGTCAGACTGCCGGAGAAACCATCCGACGTCACCGGAATCGCCTGCCCGGGCGGCAGTTCATCTCCAATTGCGGCGTCGGCAAGCTCAATTGTCCCCTCGGTGTAGTCCACGGCCGAAATCCGGGTCCGTTGCATTCCCGTTCCCGTCATCTGAAAATCGTCCACCGCGAGCACCCTGCCGTTGAATAACATCCCTCGCTCCGGACGCCCGTGTTTATCAAGCGACAGAAAGGCCATCTGCCCCGCCACCCTGATGCCGCTCTCCATCGTATGCTCCCGGTCCCCATCCAGGGCGTGAAACAGATAGTGGATGCTCCCGTCTTCCATTTCCACCCGGACCGCGGCCGCCCCAAACCCGTCCGGTGTCAATTCGACCGGTGTCGAACGCCGGATCCATGCCCTGTCTTTATAGGGTTCGAACACCGTGGCAAACCTGCTGGAAAGATCCGGGCCGGTTCGCCGGCGCACCAGGAATTTCACGCTCTCGGGCAGGTGTTTGTATTTCTGCACCGGCCCGTCGCATGCGAACAGTTCCTCTTCTTTTCCAATCAGATGCGCTCGAAGCCCGAGGCCGCGCCACGGGCGTTCCGGCTGGCCGTCAATGGGCTCCGTAAGGCGCCACTCGGCAATCGCCTCCGCATTCAAATGTCCGTTCTGCACGTTGTACAGAAACTGGTACCCGCTACCCCGGTACCCCGTATACGGCACGCTGGACAATCGCTTATCCTTCAACTCAGGATCGTCGTAGAACTGCTCGTAGGGCACGTCCTCGCCCGCCAGCGTCCCCGACTCCCGTACCGGCCCCAGGGCGGGCCGACAGTCGAACTCCGCCTGAGTGCCGTGAAGCACGTAGTCGTGCCGGCGGCCCCCGTTCACGTAAAATACGTCAAACAGGTAGTGATGTCCGGGCGCCGCCTCAACCAGCATATTCGCCCGCCGGTAGAGATCAACCCTCCCCGCGTAGGCGCCCTCGCAGGACGCATCGACGGCCTGCGCGAAACCCTCCTTCACCAGTCCGTGCAGCCGTCCCGGCCCTCGCCCTTGTCTCAATTCGTCAACCACCACCGTATTGTGCGCCACGGTATTGGTGAAAAAACCCGCGAGCCGGTGGTTGAAGGCGTCCGTCTGTTCCGGGTACCCGATATCGGTCAACAGCGCGTTGTCGTGGGAGAAAAACAGGATGTTCAATTGGTCATAGTGCCGGTGGGCCTGGTGGTCGCCGTAAAAGAACGAAACGGCCGACCGGTTCGTTTCATCTCCGCATTGCAGATTGGCCATCCCGTATGCCGGAAAATGGAACGACCGCGTGCCGATGTCAGGGTCTTCGCCTTTCGGCAGTTCCGTAAGCTGCGCCTCAACCGGTTTGCTGAACAGGTCCTGTCGAACGCCCGGCTGCGTCTTCAGAACCCACGCCAGGCGGGCGTCCTTCACGTACGGTAGCGCGAGTTGGCATACGGCAGGCTGCCAGGCGCCCCCGTGTGCGAACATGTCCCCCGAATCCCCGGTGGAAGGGGTAAACTTCCCGGCAATGCAAACGTCAAACGCCCAGGTTACCAGCTTCTCGTACCGCGGGTGTTCGAACAGGTTGATGCCCGTATCCACCATCAAGGCCGCCAGTTCCGTCAAATCGTGCACCCAGATCCCGTTGTATCCGAGCGACTCGTGCGGCATGCCGTCGCGGTACACCAGGTTCTCAAGGGCGTCCCGCAAACCCATATCGGTGTCCCGTACGGGACTCGGGTTCGCCAGAACGTACTGAACCATCTCGCCGCTGCGCGGACGACCGTCGGTGGTCGCCAGTACCCGCGCAAGTGTCAGCAGCGCCTTCTGATGCATTCCGTAGTTGCCCCTGATCCGCCCGCCCGGCGCGTCCATAATGCACCTGGCCGCCTCGAGAAGCAACCGCTCCCGGATCGTGGAGTCAATCTCCGGGCCCGTCTTGCCCGCAAGACACTGGAGTTCCACGTCGTCGTTCAGATAGGGGCGCACTGCGTCGTACGCGATCGCGCACGTATGCGGGGGTCGCGTTGCCCAGATCATATTGAACAACTTCCCCGTATAGTTGGGGTTGTGTTCCTTCGTTTCCCTGGACTGCCGTTCGTATTCGTAGTCGGGGTAATACTCCGCCAGCTGCCACAGCAGAAGCGCACATTTATGCGCGTACCGTCGCGCCCCAACATCATCATCCGCAAGCACTGTCGACTGTCCCAGGACTTCGATCGCCTCCATCAGGAATCGCATCATGCTCCAGTGCGCGTAATATGCCACAAACCAGTAGTTGGCCGGCACCTGGTCTCCGGGACGATGCCACCCCCATCCATCGTCGGCGTAAGGACCGGTCAGCAGGGACCTGTCTTCCATGCCCGTGGCCAGAAATGCCTCGAAATCGCTGGATGGATACGTCTCTCCGCCCACGGGACACGTCACTTTATAGGGCCTCTCAAAGTCAATGATCCACCTGTATAGTCCCAGTTCATGGACTTTGACGCCGTGTACCGGACACCCATCGTTGTGCACCTGATATCCCCGCGGTACCTGAGGCGGTGAAACCAGCGTGCGCAGCTTCGCGTCTTCGTAGCCGGCCCAATGCTCCGCCCGTCTCATTATTTCCGATCTCTGCTCCCGAGCCCAGTCGTAGTGCGCCAGATTGTACCGAACCACGTCCATCCGTGCATCGGTATAGTAGGCGCGCGCACCGGACGCATAGCCCGGTTGAGCCAATCCGAACAGCAAAACAAGGAAGATGATGGCTGTAAGCACCAGCGCCGGAGAAGCGGTAAACAAGAGATCAATCATTGGAATGCAGTCTCTACGTTCTGTTTGTGTCGGACGGGTGTCGGGCACGAACAGGCGGCGGGAGGTTCCGCCGTGGTGGGTGACGCGAAAACCGGCATGTTGACCCGGTACTGGAATGTGTCGCAGGATGTTTCAGGCGTCGCTATTCTGCTGCCATGTAATGTCAAAGCCAGTAGCCTGCTGAAATGTGTGCCGCAGAACCTCCTGTTCCGCTTCAACCGGCGCCCTGACAACGGGCACCACGACACGGTTCTGGGCGAGATGGAATTTCGAACTTCCGCGGACTCCGCACGCTTCCGGCGTTACCCTTCGCACCTCCTGCGCAACCTGCTCCTGGTTCGCCGATTGGCGGATCCGGATCGGCCAGCCGATTTCTTTCGAGATGCCATTCAGCACTTCCAGATAACGTTCACCAACGCCGGCCGATATGAACGCCGCTTCTATATATAAGCCCGACGCGTCCGACTTCAGCCCCACTTTATAGGGAACGTGCGGCCGATTCTCGAATATCCGCCGAATCTCGGCGTAAGCCCGGTTGATCTCCCATGCTTCCGGCGGCCCCTTCCTCGTCTTCCTTACGATTTCCCTGTCCTTTCGGACCAGCGTCAGCACATATCCAGTTTCAACTGCAAACCGTTTTGCCGCCTCTTCGGCGAGCGCGTCCCAATTCGTTTCCATACATTCCGGCGCCGCCACTTCAACTGTCACCTCCTTTTTCTCCATTCTCAACGCCGGCGCCTTAAGGGCCGTTACACCACTGGGGAGAAGGTCGACGGCTGTTTCTGCGAGGCGACCCTGGTGGGGCGTTTCCCGAAGGCGTATCTTCCACTTTGTTTCCAACTCCAACCCGCGGATTCGATCGCCGTAACGCGCCGCAATCACATCCGGAAAATTAAAGGCCAGTTCGTAAAGCCCGGCTTCCGGATAGGCGCTGCACTTGAAAAGCCCCGCCTCTGGCGGAAACGACGATAACATGCGGGCCCTGGCCTCGTTCACCTCCATCGGACCGGACGCCGCCTCGGCGTCCTCATCGCCCGCAGCGTGGTAGAGATAGGGCCGGCGGTACTCAATCTCGAAGGAGGGTTGCTCGCCATCCAGCATCGCCTTGAATGCCTCGAGCTTCGCCAGATCCATCCGCTCCGATCCGTACCAGACTTCCGCAAGATCCTGCGCCCTGAACGGTCCCTTCATTCCCGTCTTCAACACATAAGCCCTCACCTCGGTGAGCGCGTCCCGATCCGCAATGCGCCCTCCCGAAAGACCGCGCATCCGGACGAGCCGCCCGTAGCGGCGGCGGCGCTTATTTACAACCTGTACCGCGTACGTGCCGCCATTTTCAGGCAAATGCGCTCCTTCCGGCAAATAGACATCCAGATCGGACGCCAGCGAGCTGCGCGCATCCGCATTTCCGTGGACCAGATAGACCGATTGAGGCGCCAATCGACGCACGAGAGACGCCAGTTCGCCGCCGTCCGCGTGCGCAGACAGTGAATAGGTCTCCACCCGGCAGCCGACATGCACTCGTTGTCCGTTCAACGTCAGCACCCGTTCATTCGCGTCCAACGCCGGTTCGGTCGAGTCGTCGGACGCGCCCTTCGCCAGATTCAGGAGCGCCTGCCCGGGGGATTCTTCGTCCTGATAACCCGTAATCGCAATCAGATTCTCCGAATTGCCCGCCATCCGCGCCGCATAATAGCTCGACGCGCCACCCACCAGCATCCCGGAACTGGCCACAATACAACATGGCGGGCCATTCAAGACCCGGTCCCGATCCGCGGGCGCGGCCACCGGCACGATATCCTCCGAGTAGAACGGATCGGCCCCTCTCAACACCCGACGCCGCACAGCGGGCGCCAAATCGTCCGGAAATGCCGCGTAAACCGCGTTCACGGAACGCACCATTCCGTCGACGAACACGGGAAAAACGGGAATCTGCCGTTTGCGCATCGCCCGGGACAGCACGAGAATCACTTCCTGAGCCCGGCCTACCGCAAAAGCCGGTACCAGCACTTTACCACCCGCGGCAACAACCTCGGCAACCCGCAGAGCCAGTGCGGTTTCCTGCTGCGCGCGATCCGCGTGCTGGCGGTTGCCGTACGTCGATTCCATAACCACGACGTCAGGTTTGCACTGCGGCACCACCATGCCCGGGATGGTCTGCTGATTGGCCACCGACACGTCTCCGGTCATCAGAAGACTCTCCCGCTCCCCTTCAATATAGATGGAGGCCGCGCCCAGAATATGTCCGGCCGGTACCCACGTCGCCCTGATTGCCCCACCGCAAATCGGCACTGTAGACAGATAAGAGACAGGGGCCATCCGCCCCACACACGCATCGGCGGCCTCGGGCGGGTACAGGGGCAACTCTCCATCGTGCTCGCCGCGCTGCTGCATAATCTTAACCGCGTCGCCCAGCAATACGCGCGCAATCGCCCGCGTCGCCCCCGTACAATGAATTGGCACGTTCGCCGGCAGCCCGCCAATCAAGACCGGGAGCGCTCCGCTATGATCCGTATGGGCGTGTGTCAAAACCACGGCTTCCGGTTTTCCGACCTCGTCCAGAACCGCAAGATTCGGCAATTGCGCCCCCGGCGATACACCCATTCGAATACCCGCGTCCACAAGTATACGTCGTCCCTCGATTTCCACCAGCGTACACGATGCGCCGACCTCGTCGGCGCCGCCCAAAAAGTGCAGCCTCATCTCAACCTCGTATAACATCTGTATACCGGGTCAACTGAACCCGGAACCCGGCTGCCTCCGGCCGACCCGGAAAAGCGCCTTGCCGTTCCGCGACCCTTTTTTCAGATAAATAGCCCCCGCCAGGCTCCGATGTCAAGCACTTAATCCCAGGCAGCAGGCCCGGAAGACGAGCCCTACCGTTCCCGACTTGACAGTCAAGGATGCTGGTATTATGATGGAACGTCTACCGCGGTTTGCCCGCCGGGAGTTCAGGTCCGGATGCCGGCCGTGGACGTGGTACAAAGAAGCGAGCGTTTTCAGGTGAGAGGAAGGCTTGAATGTACGAATCGAACGCAAGCCGGCAGACGTTGGCGGGTTTTGGCAAGGTAGACGTTACGCCTGCGCCGCACGAGTCGTTCGAAATCTACGATCCCATCTTTTTCAGGGCGCTGCACGTGCGGCAGGGCGACCGGCAGGTGACGTTTCTGGCGGCGGATATGTTCCTGTTCGACGATATCTGTTTCGACATGATGGCCGCGGATCTGGCGGAGACAGACGTGGACCCCTCCTGGATCCTCGCTGGCGCCAGCCATATGGGCACAGGGCCGACGCTGTTCCAGTTTTATGTGAATCAGCCCACGGAGGCTCTGAAGGAATTCGGAAACGAGGCCCGTTACGCCCGGGCGGCGGCCGAGGCGGTGCGAATGGCCCGGGCCGACGTCTCGCCGGCGAGCGTGGCGGTCGGGACGGGGCTGGCGGAGCCGGGATTGCAATACAACCGGCGCGCGCACGATAAAAAGGGCAATCTGCGAATGGTTTCGCTCACCGAGTTCGAGACGCCGCCGGACACGCTGGAATACGATGCGGTGGATCGACAGGTGGGCGTCGTGCGCTTCGACCGGGACGGCAAACGGCCGATTGTGCTCACGAATTTCGGTTGTCATGCGCTTGCTCTGTGGGACTTGCGAGGCAACATCTCGGCGGATTACCCCGGTGTGGTGTGCGGGGAACTTGCCGAACGGGGAATCGACGGCCTTTTCATACAGGGCGCGCTGGGCAATGTGCATCCTGTACGTGAATCGGATGATCCCTGCGGGCGCATCGGTAGATCGCTCGCGAAAACGGTCCTGGACATCTGCACCGAGCTCACCCCACGGGCGGACGTGGAACTGGGCCTATTCAAACGTACCGAACGGATCGAACGGCAGCCCGTGGCGGAAGTCGAGGCGGCCCGGAAGGAATGGCAGGCGAATCCCGCGGCGGCGGAGGGGCTCGCGCGATACGAATACTGGCTGGCGCAGACTTACCAGGATCAAACCTCCTGTGCGTTTGACTTTCGTGCGATCGTACTCGGCAACAGCGCGTTGATCCATTTTCCTGGCGAGCCGTTTGTGGAGACCGCGTCTGCGATTCGAGAGGCCGCCGCGTTCGACAGGGTTTTGCTCTTGTGCAACCCGTGCCCCGAGGTCGGGTATCTGCCAACGGCGCACGCGCGCATGGAGGGAGATGGCGAGGTCTTGTTCGCGCCTCTCGAGATGGAATCCGAGGCGCAAATCTGTGAAGGAGCGATCGCGTTGTTGCGGGAAGCGCGGGTTAATTCAGAAAGTTGAGCGTGTTGTCCTATGGCTGAAGGATTATTGAAGCGTCTGGAAAAGGGTTTTGTGCTGGGTGATGGGGGGTATCTGATGGGGCTGCGGCTCAGGGGTTTCGTGAGAATGGGCGCCATGACGCCGCAGGTGGTGGCGACACACCCGGAGGAGGTACGCAGGCTGACGCAGCAATTCAAGGACGCGGGCGCCGAGGTTCTGCAGACACTCACGTTTTTCGGCACGTCCAACATGCTGAAGCCGGCGGGTTTCGGGGATCGCGCGAAGGAGATCAACACCACGGCCTGCCGGATCGCGAGAGACGTGGCCGGCGACGATGCGCTGGTTGCGGGTAACCTGAACAGCCCGACCATTTCACTTATGGATTACGATCCCTCCGATGGTGCAAAACGGGACCGAACGCGCGCGTGGCTGGACGAGCAACTGCCCTGGATCTGCGACGGGGGCGTTGATTTCCTGATTCTGGAGACATTCTCGTGGCTGGACGAGGCCCTCCTGGCGCTGGACCTGGCCAGAGGATCGGGACTCCCGCTGGTGGTTACGGTGAGCATGGAGGGAGAAGGATACGCAAAGACGCTGGACGGGTTTTCGCCGGCGGAATGCGCCAGACAACTGGCTGATGCCGGCGCCGACGTGGTGGGCCTGAACTGCATCTGTCCGCCGTCGGATATGCTTGAGTTTGCAGCCCGGATGCGACGGGCGGTGGGCGTCCCGGTTTGTTGCCAGCCGTCGGCCTGGCATTCCTGGTGGGATCGGCCCGCGTCCACGGTGACGCAATTCGCCCGGTTCGCCAGGGATGCGGTGGCGGGGGATATCCGGTACCTGGGATCCTGCTGCGGCGCCGGACCGGAACATGTGCGCGCAATGGCGAAGGCGATGGGAAGATAGAGAGATACCCGGGAGCCGGTTCCCAACGAACACGATCGCAGGGTTTCGATTACGACGGTTCCGGCGCCGGACTCGCCCGGTTCGCCAGGGTGTCGGTCGGACGGCCGGGCGGCTGCAGGGACCTCTTAATGGGCAACGGGGCGTCTATGTACTATTTGCAGACGGAAGGCGACGCGATGGCAAGGGGTATCGCTCACGGTCGCGGGGCATCGGATCGGATCGCCGGGTTGATCGATCGATACCGGGAGGAGTTTGCCGATGGGGAGGGCGGCTGGCGGCCGGGGTTGGCGCCGGATGTGCGGAAGCGAAAGGTGGACCTCTGGACGAAGCAGATCGACAGATTGTTCCCCGACATCGTACGCGAAATAGAGGGGATTGCGGTAGGCGCCGGTTTGCCGTTCGACGACGTGCTCGAGCTGAATCTCGTCTATGATCTGGATGAGTGCTCATCTCCCGCGTGCAGCGTATTCGGATTCGCCGACAAAGACGGGCGGGTGTGGCTGGGAAAATCCGACGACCTCGGAAAGAAAGAACTGGGGGCCAACGCGATCCATCACGCCGCGCCAGCGGGTAAACTGAGTTCCGTACAGATACACTTCGTAGGCACGGTCTGGACGTCGGCGGCCGTAAACGAGGCCGGATTCGGGTTCGGCATGACGGGATTGACCGGTTGCGAACGCCGCCAGGGCGGTGTGCCCGTACTGTTTCTATTGCCGTTGATGGCGGAACAGTGCCGTTCCGTGGAAGACGCCGCGGCGTTGTGTGCCGAGTTCGAAATTCCAATGCATGGAATGAGCGTGTTGATGGGCGACGCCACCGGAGACGTGGCGATTCTGGAAAAACATGTGGCGGGTCAGTCCATCAGGCGTCCGTCAGAGCCCGGAGAAGCCGTGTGGGAGACCAACCACTGTCTTGGAAAAGAACTGGTTGGAAAGGACGACCCGGAATCGCCGCTGCTGCAAAACAGCCGGGCTCGAATTGATTTGGTGAGCCAGATGGAGAAAGCGGTGGCGCGAAGCTTCCAGGGTCTGGTCCGGATGTACCGTACCCACGCCGACCCGGTGGGTATCTGCCAGCACGGCCAGGCCGGGTTGCATACCGACAGCGGGTTGATTCTGTGCCCGGGCGAACGGGCGATGTGGGCGACGGAGGGATATCCCTGCTCACATCCCTTCATCCGTCACGAAGTCTCCGACGGATAGTTCGGTGTCCCGGACAGCGCGATCTTGCTGAGGCACAAAAAAAGCCGGTGGGAACAAGCCCCCGGGGATTTGACCACGGGGGCTTGCGTTAAATGACGAAGCCGCCAGGACCGGCGGCTGATAATTTGGTAGCGGCGGAGGGACTTGAACCCCCGACCCATGGATTATGATTCCACTGCTCTGCCAACTGAGCTACGCCGCCACCTGATTTTCCGAGTCAAAAATACAAGGATCCGGCGTTGATGTCAAGCCGGAAAGCAACGTTGAACGCGGTCCCTGTACCCCGGCGGTTGGTTTGAAACCCATTGACAATTTTCCTGGAATACGGTACACTGACATAGAGGATGCGGCGGCTCAAATCCCAACGGCTGAGGGAGTTCTCCGACATGCGCGTTTCTCTTCGGGTTCTGGCGCTCGTTCTGCTTCTGCCGGCCCTGTGCCGGGCAGAAGGTTCGGTCTACGTCGTGCCGATTGAGGGTACCATTGAGCGAGGGCTCGCCGCATTTGTTTCGCGTGTGATGGATGACGCGGAGGCAGAGGGCGTGTCAGCGGTGATCTTTGAAATTGACACCCCTGGCGGCGCGCTGGACGCGGCCCTGGTCATCCGGGACGCGATTCTTTACAGCGACGTGAAAACCATTGCCTTCATCAATCCCCGGGCAATTTCGGCCGGCGCGTTGATTTCACTGGCCACCCGGCATATCGTCATGGTCGACGGTGGAACCATCGGTGCGGCTACGGCCGTGGATATGCAGGGCAAGAAGGCAAGTGAAAAGGTAATTTCGTATTTTCGCAACGAGATGAAGGCAACGGCCGAGAAGACGGGCCGCCCCCCTGAACTGGCCGAGGCGATGGTCGACGAAGACGTGGATATTGCGGATCTCGCGCCTAAAGGAAAGCTGCTCACGCTCACCACATCCGAGGCGGTTGAAAAAAAGATCGCGGAATTCCGGATTTCGGAAACAGGCGAGAGTGAAAAACTTCAGGCCCTGCTGTCATATTATGATTTGAACGGGACACGCATAACGCACCAGTCGGTGAACTGGTCGGAGCAGGTCGTACGATGGCTGACGCACCCCTATGTGGCGTCGCTGCTCATGTCTCTCGGATTTCTGGGGTTGATTTTTGAGATCCAGAGCCCGGGTTGGGGCGTCGGCGGCACCCTGGGGTTGATCTGTCTGGGTCTGTTTTTTGGCAGCCATTTGCTGGTGAAGCTGGCGGACTGGACGGAAGTGCTGCTTTTTCTTGTCGGGTTGATCCTTTTGCTCACCGACCTGTTTTTCGTTGCCGGATTCGGTGTGCTGGCCATCCCGGGAGCGGTCTTGATGTTCGCCGGTATGTTTCTGAGTCTGATGGGGCGCCCGGAACTGTGGACCTGGCAGTCCGTGGGCAGTGGAGCCCGGCCCCTGTTGCTGGCGCTTATAACCACCGTTGTGATCGCCTGTGTGATGTTGAAAATGCTGCCGCGCACGTCTGCATGGAACTGGCTTGTACTCCATGAAGAAGAACGTAGCGAGGCGGGTTATATAGCCACCGGACAACACGATGCACTCGTGGGCAAGGAGGGCGTGGCTTTTACTCAGCTACGGCCCTCCGGTACGGGCCTGATCGACGGGCGCCGGGTCAACGTGGCGGCCGATGGCGAATTTATCGAAAAGGATAGCCCGATCACGGTGGTCGAGGTCGAAGGCAACCGGATTGTGGTTCGCAAGACCGAGGAGACGGGATAATGGTCGAAGGAATTGCGATTCTGATCGTGTTTGTCGTCGCGGTCGCGGTTCTGTTGTGGAAATGGTTTGTGCTTATTGCAGACGAGCGGACCGAAGCAGGTTACATAGCCACAGGAAAACACGACGCGCTTGTGGGCAAAGAGGGTGTGGCCCATACACCGCTGCGGCCCTCGGGCACCGGCCTGATCGACGGGCGCCGGGTCAACGTGGCCGCCGACGGCGAGTTTATCGAAAAGGATAGCCCGATCAGGGTGATCGAGGTTGAAGGCAACCGGATTGTGGTTTGTAAAGCGGAGGACGCCGGTAGGACGCGACCTCGGTTGAGCCGGACCGGTTCAATCGGCTGAAGATAAAAGGGGAGTCTTGATATGGTCGATGCAGTTTTGCTTTTGATCATTGTTGTCGCAGTAATCGTCGCACTGTTTCTGTTCTTTTATTTTATTCCGTTCGGGCTGTGGATCTCGGCCCTTGCGGCCCGCGTCCGGATCGGTATCGGCGAACTGGTGGGGATGCGGCTGCGCCGCGTTTCCCCGCGACTTATCCTGGGAGCTCAGATCAGCGCAACCAAGGCCGGGCTGACGATCCCGACTTCCTTCCTGGAAGCGCATTTTCTGTCGGGAGGGCACGTGGAGAACGTGATCACTGCCCTGATCGCGGCGGACAAAGCCGGGATCAACCTTACCACGGAGCGTGCCGCGGCCATCGACCTTGCCGGCCGTAACGTGCTCGAGGCCGTACAGGTCAGCGTCAATCCCAAAGTGATTTCCACCCCAATGGTCACGGCCGTGGCCAAAGATGGCATCCAGGTCAAGGCAACGTCCAGGGTCACCGTGCGCGCCAACATCGATCGGTTGGTCGGCGGCGCCGGTGAGGAGACGATAGTCGCGCGGGTCGGCGAAGGGATCGTGACAACAATCGGTTCCTCGGTAACACACAAGGCCGTGCTGGAGAATCCGGATCTGATTTCAAAGACAGTGTTGGGGAAAGGGTTGGATTCGGGTACGGCGTATGAGATCCTTTCTATTGATATCGCCGACGTCGACGTGGGAGACAATATCGGCGCGAAACTCCAGACAGACCAGGCGGAGGCCGATCTGAAGATCGCACGGGCGAAGGCAGAAGAACGGCGTGCGATGGCCGTCGCCCACGAGCAGGAGATGAGCGCGCGGGTGGTGGAGATGCGGGCCAGGGTGGTGGAGGCCGAGGCCGAGGTGCCACGGGCGATGGCCGAGGCGTTCCGAAGCGGCAATATGGGCGTGATGGATTATTATCGGATGCAGAATATCCAGGCGGATACCTCGATGCGCGAGGGAATCGCCGACACTCCGGAGAGTCCTGAATCCGAACAGGACCGGGGAGAGTCGTAAGCCATGGGTTTCGAACTCACCATTATTCTGCTGGTGGTCATCAGTGTGATTTCCGCGCTGATCAATAAAGTCCTGGAAGCGCGTCGCCGCCGGGAGCTCGATGAAGAAGACCGCGGGTTTTCGCCGGTTGGCAGGCATGGCGTGGACACGGTACCCGTTGCGGGGGACGTCGATTCACCGGAGGAGGATGTATTCCGGGAGCCTCAATCGGGCGGCGAATTTCGAGAGGTAAGGGGTACGCGCCGGGTGAGCGAGGCGCCCACGGGAGACGAGTTTCGGGAAGTAAGAGGCGCGCGCCCCGTGAGTGAAGCGTACAAAGGGGAGGAATTCCGGGAGGTGGATATCGTCCGGCCGGACGAAGAGCGCTACGGTGGGATGATAAGCGAAAGCGCACCGGTTGATCGACCCGGCGCCGGGGCTGAATCTGCGGCGGAAGACGAAAAGGGCGGCGCGCAGGAAGTCCTCCCATCGTCTCCGGTTTCCCGCCGCCGAACCGGCCGGCGAAAGATCGATCTTGATTTCAAGCCGCAAACGGTCCGCAAGGCGATTATCTACCAGGAGATTCTGGGGCCGCCCGTGGCGGATCGGATGCGGTAGCGCTCCGCACTTCCGTCCCGCCTGCCATTTTCGATACCCTCAACAAAGGCGGCAAATAAAGCGCCTGTTTTCTCTTGACACGCTCGGCGGGTATGGGGATATTTATTGATCCTGAGTTCAAGGTCGCCGAAGTGGTGGAACTGGTAGACGCGCTGGACTCAAAATCCAGTGGGCGCAAGCCCGTGTGGGTTCGAGTCCCACCTTCGGCACCAGAATAAAATGGGCACCTGCGAATGCGGGTGCCTTCTTTTTCGGGGATTATAGCCGATACTCACACGAAGCCGATGTCAGCCAAGCGCCGTGCCAGGTTCCTTCCATCAGCATGACGTTCCCAACCGGAGGAAAAAGCGGCACATCGGCGTGGCCGCATTGAATGCAAGTTCGAAGATTTCGATGTGGAGTTGTACTCAGTTTTCTCGCGCTTCTATCGAAAGCCTGAATCCCAATCCATGCAGAATTTCGCCCATCGTGTTGAGCCGCGGATTCCCATTCTTGGAAAGGGCTTTGTAAAGTCCCTCACGAGTCAGGCTGACCCGCTCGGCCAACTTAGACATACCGCCCTGCGCCTCTGCAACGTCTCTAACTGCCAGTAAGAACGCTTCCATATCCCCGGTTATCTCATAATCGTCAAGCGCAACGGAAAGATATACCTTCGCGTCCTCCGGATCGCGTAGCTGCTCAATATGATAGTCTTTGAAGTTTCTATAGTCACTCATTCTTGCTCCCTTGAACTATGCTCTTTCCAGTCTGCTTTTGCCTTTCCAATATCCCGACTTTGCGAACCTTTTTCACCTCCTCGCAATAGCAAAATGGCATCGTCTGTTATTCTGCCAAAATAAACCCGGTATCCTGCTCCAAACTGAAGCCGAAATTCAAAGACACCATCTCCCACTGAGCGATAATCACCTAAATTCCCAGTCTCTTCAACTCGCCTCAGACGACTTCGGATTCTGGCAACCGTCACTTTGTCCTTGATAGGAGAAAGCCATTCTGCAAAAGGCTCAATGCCATTGGGACTTTGATAGATCTTGATCTCCACAATACAATTGTAAACTGTAATTCACAAAATGTCAATTCCAACAATACGGCAACCCCAGCCGCAGGTCCCACCGGCATTTGTATTCAATTTTACTTCACAGGCGTTCGATAGATTGTAGATACCCCTGTTTATCCGTCGGTTTTAAGCTTGGGTGTCAAGCCCATCATTGATGTTTTTTCCGCAGGTTGTGGATTTGTGGTACCACAACGCTGAATCCCTGCCTGCGTCGCTTGCCTGTTGGCCGAGAGGCGCTATGCCCGACAGGCAGGCCTGGAAAAAAGGGTTATGACCGCATAGGCAAATTGATTTATACGCGCGAAAATCTGAAACCTTCCCGCCCGGAGCGCGTCTAAGCGGATACAACCATGCTGCATCCCTCCCGAAAGACGCCGATCGTACCCCGTACGGCCGGCGTCTTTTTGCTTTCATAAGAGACCTGGCACCCGATACAACCGCATCTCGCCGCCCCGGTTTCATTCAACCGCCGGGAAAGTCCTGTTGCGCGCCCTTCCCCGTGCTCGTATTTTATGCCCTTTCAAGGTGTGGGTTCTCAGCCTTCGGTAACATATAATAGCCCGCACTTTCCGCAACTCTTCGGATCAGTCCGGGAGAATCATATGCGCAGGATTGTGCTCCAGCAGGTCACGAAAACCTTCGAAGGCGTCCGGGCGGTGGATGGGTTGGATCTCGACATCGCGGCCGGCGAGATTTTCGGTTTGCTGGGTCCTAACGGCGCCGGCAAGACCACGACGATTCGTACGATCCTGGGGATTTATGCGCCGGATTCGGGTAAGATCGATTATGGCAACGGCGGAACGGGACTCTCGAAGGACAGGGTGGGATATCTTCCCGAGGAGCGAGGGCTGTATCCCAAAATGCGGGTCATGGATCTGCTGGTGTTTCTTGGGGAGATGAAGTCGCTCTCCCGGACGGAAGCGGCCGCCCGCGCGGGAGAATGGCTGGAACGGTTGGACCTGGCGGAATGGTCCAACCGACCCGTGGATCAGTTGTCCAAGGGTATGCAACAGAAGCTGCAATTTATCGCGACTATACTTCACGATCCCGACATACTGATTCTTGACGAGCCCTTCAGCGGGCTGGACCCGATCAATGCGGCGGTCCTGAAGGAGAATTTGCAGACCTTGAAGCGTGACGGCAAGATCCTCATTTTCTCCACTCATCAGATGGAGGATGCGGAAGCGCTTTGCGACCGGATCTGCCTGATCAACCATGGGAAAAAGGTACTGGACGGCACCGTACCGGAATTGAAGTCCCTATATACAAGAAACCGGTTGCGTATTGCTTTTCAGGGGAGTGACGATTTTCTCAAGAACACGAAGCTGGTTCGGCGCGCAGAGCATCGGGGGAATCACGTGGAGATCGAACTCCAAACCGGCGCCGACTCTGCCGACCTGCTTCGAAATGCACTGTCCGGTGCTCGGATCCACCGGTTCGAAGTCTCGGAGCCGTCTCTAAGAGATATTTTCGTGATGGCTGTACGCGGCGAAGAATCCGGGGACGGCCAGAATGAATAAGACACTGACGATCGTCCGGCGGGAATTTATCGAGATTGTACGCAAGAAGAGTTTCCTGATCGGGCTGTTTCTGGTGCCGGTTTTTGTCGTGGCGAGCATCCTGGTTCCTGTCTTTCTGGCGCAGGTCGACGTCGACAAACAAAAGCGTGTGGCCGTGGTCGACCAGACTGGAATCCTGTACCGGCCACTCGAGTCGCGCCTTGACGAAAGACTTCAGGATGGCCGGTTGGAATATCTGCTGCAGGAAGTGTCGCCCGGCCCTGACCTGGAAACCACACGGCGGCAACTGACTGATGAGATCAATGGCAACAGGCTGGACGCCTACCTGGTGGTGCCGCCAGACGTTTTTGAGAAGGGCGCGGCCGGATTTTACGGTAAAAATGTGAGCGATATCCGCAAGGTCGGGCGATTGCGGAGCGCGTTGACACATGTCGTGGTTGCCCACCGGCTTGCAGAGCGGGGGCTGGACCCCGAAGCGGTGAGAAAATGGACCCGGCGGGTGCAGATGAAGACGGTGAAAATTGTAAAGGGAAAGGAGAAGAAAAGCGGCTTTGCCAGGGAATATTTCTCATCGTTTGCTTTCGCCATGTTGCTGTATCTGGTAACCATCGTATATGGAATCATGGTCATGCGCGGCGTCCTGGAGGAGAAGTCCACCCGCATGGTGGAGGTGATGCTTTCGTCGGTCGATCCCTTGCAGATGATGGCCGGCAAGATTCTGGGCATTGGTGCCGCCAGTCTGGTTCAGGTCACGGTCTGGATCGGTGTGGGTCTGCTGGCCTCCGCATACGGCAGGATGGCGTACGGGCCGAACCTGCCGTTTGCGATCGAATCGGGCATGATGGTTTACTTCGGTGTCTATTTTGTCCTGGGTTATTTTCTGTACGCCACACTCTATGCAATTATCGGCGCTATTTGCGACACCGAACAGGATGCACAGCACCTGCAAATCCTCGTCATTGTGCCAATGATCCTTTCGCTGCTTGTAATGACGTTTATCACCCGGCAGCCCAACGCCACCCCATCCGTGGTGATGTCGCTGATTCCGTTTTTTTCTCCCATGATCATGATTGTGCGGATCAACGTCCACACGCCTCCGTGGATTGAAATCGCGGCGTCGGTTTTGATTCTGATCGCAACCATTGCCGGCGTGATGTGGGCCGCCGCGCGGATCTACCGGATCGGGATCCTGATGCGGGGCAAACGGGCGACCCTTTCGGAGATGATCCGGTGGATTCGGTATGGTTAGCGTTCTGTCCCGGAAATAGATTGCCGAAATTCGGCCGTCGAGTCCACCGGCTGGCAACGTAGAGAGACGGGATGAATCGGCGGATGGACTTTTTCAACGGGCTGCTAAGGAGGAACAATGTCAAACCTGATTGCGTGCAACCTGAACAGCTATCGACAGTATCGGGACGGGGCGTACGAGCATCTTTCGCGGATCGGTCTGACCAACGTGGAGATTCCATGCCCCGAGCCCGGGGAAGCGGGTGCGGCGCAGCTTGAACTGAACCGTTTCGGACTGTGTCCGTCAAGTCTCATCATTCGCTGTCAGATGCACGCCGACGACGCGGTCCAGCGATTCGTGCACTCCCTGAATACCGTCGCTGAGATGGGTGTAGCCCTGGTGTTCACCAGTGTAAAGACCGGAGGTATAGACCGGGATTTTGTCTACGGAAGATTGCAGGACATCGGCGATGCCGCCGCTGAACGCGGGATTGTCGTTGCCATGGAAACCCATCCGGACCTGGTTACGAATGCCGACGTGGCGCTGGAGACGATGCGGTGCGTGAATCATCCCAATATCCGGATAAATTTCGATACGGCCAACGTCCATTACTACAATGAAGGCGTGGATGCGGTCGAGCAGTTTCGAAGGGTGTCCCACGCAGTGGCCGCCGTGCATTTGAAGGAAACGAACGGCGCCTTTCAGACCTGGCATTTTCCCGCACTTGGAGAGGGGATTGTGGATTTTCCCTCAATTTTTGAGATATTTGCCAGCCAGGGACGCAACGGGCCCTACACGCTCGAACTGGAGGGGATCAGGGGCGAATCGCTGACGCGGAAGGACGTGGAACGAAGGATCGAGCAGTCGCTGGACTACCTTCGCGCCCGCGGGCTGGCGGACTGAGGCGGCTTCCATGATTCTTGCGGTGGATATCGGCGGCACCAATTTCAGTCTGGCATTGGGAACGTCCGACGGTCGTATTCTAAAACGGATCACCCGTTCCACCGATCGCTCCGGCGGCGCCCAATGGATGATCGAGCGAATTCTCAAAGAGGGGCGCCGGTTGCTTGCGTCGTTCCCGGGAGAAGTATCGGCGTGCGGAATCAGTTTTGGTGGCCCCGTGGATTTCGACGCCCAGCGGATCGTCAATTCCACGCACGTGTCGGGTTGGGACAACCTGGCGATTCCGGAGGCGATTCAACGGGGTCTCGGGGTGCCGGCAATTGTGGATAACGATGCCAACGTTGGCGCGCTGGGCGAATTCACGTTCGGAGCGGGCAGGGGCTGCCGACACCTGATCTATTACAATATCGGCACGGGTATTGGCGCCGGAATCATCATCGAAAAGGAGATTTACCGCGGCGCCAACGGCAACGCGGGCGAACTCGGGCACGTGCCGGTTCTTGTCGATGGCCCCCTTTGCGATTGCGGAAATCGGGGGTGTCTCGAAGCCCTTTGTTCAGGCTCGGCCATCGGCCGCCGCGGGGAAGAGGCGGTGAGCAGGCAGCCTCAAAGGGGCCGCGGGATCCGGAAGGCGGCGGGAGGTCCGATTACGTCCAAAGCGGTCTTCGATGCCGCGCGGACCGGAAACGGGCTGGCGCTGGAACTGGTGAATGAGACGTGCCGATATCTGGGCATGGGAATGGCGGCCGCCATGAATGCGCTTGCGCCCGAAGCCATTGTGATCGGCGGCAGCGTGGCCAAAGCCGGCAACGTGCTGCTGGAGCCGCTGCGCGAACAGGCGGATCGGTTCCTGATGCCCGTGCACCGGCCCCACCTGAGAATTCTTCCCGCCCGGCTGAAAGGCAATTCGGGCCTGTTGGGCGCAGTTGCTCTGGCCGCGACGTTGAGGCGTAAAAACGAGCTCGTGCCCTAGCGGGGTTGCGCCTCGCGTCTGCTTGCGCGCTGAGGGCGGGCCAAACGAGACGTCGATTACCCAAAGATAATCTCATGAGTCGCGACGCAGTGCCGGAAATCGAAGGGGGATTGACGTACGATCCTGAAGAAGCGGTTGCGGCGCTTTCAAGGGTGGACCCCGCGCTGGGAGGTTTGATGGAACGCGCCGGCCCCTGCCTGCTGGAGGCGCGGACGCCGCACCATCCGTTCAGGGCGTTGACGCGCTCGATAATCCACCAGCAGCTTTCGGGAAAGGCAGCCGGGGCGATCTACGGCCGCGTTCTGGGTTTGTTTCCTCAAGAAACACATCCTGAGCCGGAACAGATATTGGCTGTACCCGACGACGCGTTCCGCGGTGCGGGGATGTCCCGGGCCAAGGTGGCGGCCGTGAAAGACCTTGCCGAAAAGACGCTCGAGGGCGCGGTTCCATCGGGGCGGCGGCTGAATGGGATGTCCGACGACGAGATCATCCGGCGCTTCACCCGCGTCCGGGGGGTGGGGGAATGGACCGTGCAGATGATGTTGATATTCGATCTGGGCCGGGCGGACGTGCTGCCGGTTAAAGACCTGGGGGTAAGAAAGGGGTTTATGCTCACCTACGGGTTGAGCGGGCTGCCCGATGCTGCAGGCCTGTTGGAACACGGTGAACGTTGGCGTCCATACCGGTCGGTGGCAAGCTGGTATCTCTGGCGGGCCGTGGAACTGGATGGATGAGGAATCCGGAGCCGACGGAACCCGACCGGGCGAATGAAGTCCGGCTGTGCATTGTGACAGGGGAGATGGACCGGAACGTCGAATCGCCGAAAATTGAACCGGAAGAGGAGATTTCATGACTGGCAAAACCTACCGTGCCGGAATTGTGGGCCTGGGCTTTATCGGCGGCGCAGACCAGGTATCCGGCGACGCAGTAGGACAATCGGTGAGCGATCTGGACGGAACCCATGCCGATGCGTTGAGCGGGCATCCCCGTGTCGTTATCTCCTCCGGGTCCAGCCGGGACGAGGGACGTCGGGAGCGTTTTCAGGCCCGCACGGGCGCGCCGACCTACGCCGATTGGCGTGAGATGCTGGCTGGGGAGGCACTCGATATTGTAAGCGTGGCGACTTATGCGCCCTTTCATGTCGACATCACGGTCGCATGCGCGAGGCAGGGTGTGCGCGCCGTCTATTGCGAGAAACCCATCGCGACCCGGGTGTCAGACGCCGAGCGGATGCGGAAGGCCTGTGAAGACGCCGGTACCCTGCTCGTCGCGAACCACAACCGGCGGTTTCAGCCTAACGCCAGGCGTCTGCGCGACCTCGTGGCCGACGGCGCATTGGGAGAGCTGACCTCCGCAACCCTGCAATGGGGCTCAGGGCGGCTGGGCAACGTGGGTACCCATATGATCGATACGATCCAGATGTTGGCGGGGCGGGCTGTAGAGGCGGTGTCGGGAACACTGGATCCGGCCGGGAAGCCGGATTGCCGAGGCGAACAGTTCCGCGACCCCGGCGGCTGGGGCATGCTGCGCCTGGAGCGCGGACTGATCTGTACGATAGACGCGGCGGATTATGCGATGGTGCCGCCGCGGATTTCGATCCACGGGACGGAGGGCTGCGCCGGTCTTGACGGCAGGGACGTGACCCTGGAGTTCTGGGACGGGCGGCGGGATGCCTGGCCGGCTCCGCAGGGTTCCTCTTCAATGGATCGGGCGGTGGGTGAGATTGTGGTTTGGCTGGACGGTGGAGCCCCCTTTCCGTACGCGGCATCGGAAGCCGTCCGGACGCTGGAAGCCATTGTGGGCATCCACGTCTCCCACGCCAGGAACGCCGCATGGGTCGAGTTGCCCCTGACGGGACGGGACCGTGAACATGAGGTATTGAGCGGGTAGGGATGCTCCCTAACAGTCCGGATGGACTTTTTCAACGGGCTGCTAAGGGCGCAGGCACGATGGCGGCAACCCTGTTCAGGGTCATCCAGGGACCGGTCCGTACCTGGAAATGGCGTCGTCCGGCCCCACCGGACAGGGGTATGGGTCGGCGGTCTTCTTCTCAATGAGTTGTGGGTTGCCCAGAGCGTTGTAACAGATGATGAATGACCGCCGGTGGCGGCTGGACGTATTGGGCGTTGAGGAATGCAGCAGATTGCAGTGAAAGAAGAGGACCGAGCCGGGCGGCATCTCGCAGGAGACGCAATCCAACAGGGGTTCGATACCCGCGATTCTGACGGGGTCGGTGCCGGTCTGAGTGCCGACTCTGACGTGATCCAGCCGCCCCAGGAGATGGGAACCGCGCAGAACCTGCAGGCAGCCGTTTTCCCGCTTGCATTCGTCCAGGGCGATAAATGCGCTGACCATGCGGGGAAAGACGAATCCTTGATTATACCAGTATCCGTAGTCCTGGTGCCATTCCCACGCCCCGCCTTCGTGGGCATCTTTGAACATCACTTTGCCGTGGAAAAAGGCGACCTCTTCACCCAGAAGGATACGGATATTGTTGACAATGCGAGGACACGTGGACACCGCGGTCCAGATGTCGTTGCCCAGTTCATGCCAGATTGCCAGCCTGGACGTCATTCCTGACGCGTCGGAAATGGCGCGGGTGTTCTCCGCCACCCGCGCGCCCGTTTCAACGGCGTGAAGCAGAATGCGGACTTCTTCTTCGCTGAAGAGGTCTTCGACCAGGACGTAGCCGTTCCGGTGGAAATCGGAAACGTTGTTGGGATCGAGGTATACAGGTGCCTCCATTATCCGGCCTTTCTGCCATACAAGGGGTTTTAAAGAAGCTGTCTTAAAATCCCCAACGGTCTTCGCGCGGCTGCAAAAGCGCCGTTCGGCGTTGGTCAAATCCACCCGTATCCTTAGATATGGGCGGATTTTCCCGCCTTGACCGTCACTTTTTCGCTCGCGCTCGGGAACTCACCGGTAATTTTAAAACAGCTTCTAAGGGTGGTTTGAATCTCGTAGATGGAGCCGCCCCTTGGTGCCGGTGGATAGGGTACCCGGACGGGAACATCCGTAAGACGGGGTTCGTACGTGGGTCTTCCGGCGACGATCTTCGCATTGAATGCCTCCCAGTCCGTTACCGGGGGCACAAGGGGCAAGGCGTCCACGGCGGCGTACGCAAACAGCAGCAGACGGCGGGGTCGGCTTGACGTGTTGGGTACTGAGCCGTGCAGCGCGCGAACGTGGTGGATCGAAACACCTCCGGCCCCGACTTCGATGGGTACGGCACCCTCGGCGTTAAAGTCGGCTTCGGTTACGGCGCCCGCGAAATGTCCGTCCTGGTGGTGGTTGTAGACGCGTCCTCTGTGCGATCCGGGAATGGCCATAAGACAGCCGTTCTCCAAGGTCATGGCGTCGATGGCGATTCCCACGGCCAGGAGGTCGTCGTTGGTGTGGGGGTAAAAGGCCCAGTCCTGGTGCCACTCGACGGGGCTGCCGAATTCCGCGGATTTCATGTTGAGTTTTTGTCCGTTGCAACGGATATTGGGGCCAATGAGCCGCGAAACGATCTCCATTAATCTCTTGTCGGATCGGGCTCGGGCATAGACCTCGTGCTGGTTCGTGGGTTCCTTGATCCGTCTGAGGCGAGGTGTTTCGGTGCAGTGCCCGGGTTCCAGGTCGAATACATCGTCGCTATGGGCCACCTGCCGGGATTTTTCGACAAAGTCATCCGTGATCCGCCTGAGGTCGTCAACCTCCTCTGTCGTAAACACCCCTTCCACGCCAAGAAAACCGTCGGCATGGTAAGCTTCGATCTGTTCCCGGGTGAGCATGATCGAGTCCTTTCATGAACGGAGAATAGGCGTGAGGTACGATTTCACGTGAATAGGGTGAATATAAGGATTGAGTCGCGGATTCGCAACCGGCGATGTGCGAGTACGTGTGCGGACGGGAGAATACCAAAGGCAACGGAATAGTCCGGGAACCCGCTTTGCGGGAATTGTGGAGCCGAGCGGGGTTTCCGCCTTGATCTTATCGGGAGGCATTTTTTGCTCCGCAAAGTTTAGAAGCGTTTGAGTAAGAGAGAGACGTTGGCGGGGTCTTTTCCAATCAGCGATTTCTGCTGTAACGTGGAGAATCCGATTGACACGTATGCACAATTTAGCCTATTTTAAGCTGTTCCCACCGGTATAATATCGGTCTGTCAGACTCGGCCGACAGTCTTGCTCCCGTAACCATGTTCGGTTGTATTTTACTCGAATGCACGGCCAACCTTTGCAAAATTGGCGACGATTGCAGACAGCAATTTCGCAACGCCAACGCGCGTCTGGCTCGTACGCACGACCATAGACGATGAGCGTTGTTTATCGCGCCGACAATTACGCCTGGAGTTGCCCGAAGAGCAACCCGCGAAAGTGGTGCCGGACGACCTTGGTTTGCAAAGTACGTCGCCGTCCCATCTAACGGGACGAAACGCCACATTCGACACTTGGTCCAAGAGTCTGACTGCGCGGAACGTGATTAAGTAGATCAACTCGACAACGACGCAATCCGGAGCAAGACACAAGTGAATATCACGACGCGTCCCAACTTAGATGCTGGCGCACCTGCGGGAGCACGATTCTACAGGTGTGCGCTTCAAGTGAACCCGCACCACTACGGCGGTACCTTCCGGGGGCAGCCCACGGACGGTGACGCGATTAGCCACGCACAGGCCATTGTCGATAAGGCTGTCGAACTCGGCATCGAAGTACTAGCAATCACGGATCACAATGACGTGAGTGGGATCGCAGCCTTTCGGGCCGCCGCCGGGAATCGCTCGATTCATGTCTTCCCTGGTTTTGAGCTAATTTCCAGTGAGGGCGTGCATCTCTTGTGCCTTTATCCTCCTGACGCCGACGATATCCAGCTCGGTCGTTATCTCGGTGAGTTCGGCATTCGCGGTACGAGTCCATCCTCCGATTTAGCCAATCAGACGTTTACGGAGGTGTTGGAGGTCGTACGTAGCCAGGGGGGGATTTCCATCGCAGCGCACGTTTTGAACGATGGTGGCCTCTTCAGGGTTTTATCCGGGCAGGCAAGAGTTCGCGCCTGGCAGGACGAAAACCTTCTCGCAATCCAGATTTCGGGCCTGATCCAGGATCTACCGCAGGACATTCGCCCAATCGTGGAGAACCGGAACACCGACTATCGCCGCCCTCACTCACCCGAAGACGGCCTATCGATCGCTGTCGTCAATGCGAAAGACATCGTGAAACCGGAACAACTCGATGGTCGGTCGGCTACTTGTTGGATCAAGATGCAGGAAGTCACTATCGACGGATTGCGCCAAGCCTTCCTGGATCCTGGATCGCGCATTCGTCTGAACCCCAGGAAAGGAGAGTTTCAGCCCGACGAGCACATGGAGATAGTCACTGTGGCTTGGGAAGGCGGATTTCTGGACGGGGTGACCATGCATCTCAATCCTAATCTGAACGTGCTCATTGGCGGGCGCGGCACGGGGAAATCTACCGTTGTCGAAAGCATCCGCAGCGCACTTGGACTTGATCCTATCGGCGACGAGGCGCGCAAGGCCCATGACGGAATCATGCGCCAGGTGCTACGCAACGGGACGAAGATATCACTTCGAGTCCGCGTCCAGCGTCCCGGGGTTCGCGAATATCGGATCGAGCGGACCATACCCAATCCGCCATTGGTCCGGGAAGCGAGCGGCGAGGTGCTGAACCGTGCGCCAGCGGACATTCTTCCGCGAGTCGAAGCCTATGGTCAGCACGAGATTTCGGAACTTGCAAGAAGCCCCGATAAGCTCACGCGCTTGCTTGATCGCTTCGTCGAGCGTGACGAATCACTTTCGCGTCGCAAGACGTCGCTGCTTACTGGGCTCGCGAAGAATCGCGGCGCATTGTGCGACACCCGTAGTGAGATTGAATCGGCTGAAGAGCGCCTTGCCGCGCTTCCCTGACTGAAGGAAACGCTTGAACGATTTCAGGAAGTGGGACTTGAAGAGCGTCTGCGAGAGCAAAGCTTGCTCGTGCGAGAGGAACGCGTGATTGGTTCCGTTCCTCAACGTCTGGCGCCGTTCCGGGAGGCACTGGATATCTTGCGTAGAGATCTGCCGATAGATTTGACATTTCTGTCGGAGCGAGCGCTTGAGGAACTGCCTGGCAGGGATATTCTTTCCCAGGCGAACAAGGCACTTACCGATCTCGGGGAGGAAGTTGGCCGTATTGCAGATAGCCTGGAGCAGGCTTTGGAGGGCGCTGATCACGGCATCGACCAGGTGCGGACCACCTGGGACGTGCGCAGGCAGCAGGTTCAGGCCGAGTACGAACGCATCCTGCGCGAACTTCAGAAATCGCGAGTGGACGGAGAGGAATTCATCCGCCTTCGGCGCCAGATCGAGGAACTGAGGCCGCTTCAAGAGCGGCTTGTAGTTCTGCGGAGATTGGCGAAGGAACACGCCGACCAACGTCGCACGTTGCTTGCGGAGTGGGAAGACATCAAGGCCTCAGAGTTCCGCACCCTGGACGAGGCCGCCGGGAAGGTCAGCAACAAACTTCGCAACCGCGTACAGGTGGAGGTGACGGGCGCGGGAAACCGTGAGCCGCTTTTTCAGATGCTGCGCGACGAGATCGGAGGTCGCATGTCGGAGGCCGTTGAGAGTCTTCGCAGGGCTCCCGAGCTTTCGCTTACGCAATTCGTCGAAGCGTGCCGATCCGGCGCCGAGGCGTTGCGCAATAGGTACGGCATCACGCCTGGCCAGGCGGAACGTTTCGCCGCCGGGGAGCGGGAAGTGTTTATGAAAATCGAGGAACTGGAGCTTGCGCCGACGACTGCGATCCGACTCAACACCGCGCCGGCGGGGGAGGCACCCGCATGGAAACACCTCGACGATCTATCTACGGGACAGAAGGCAACCGCTGTTCTTCTTCTTCTTCTTGAGTCGGGTACTCCACTGATCGTGGACCAGCCGGAGGATGATCTTGACAACCGCTTCATCACTGAGGGCGTCGTGCCGCGCATGCGCGAGGAGAAGCAACGGCGGCAGTTTATCTTCTCGACGCACAACGCAAACATTCCTGTGCTCGGCGACGCCGAGTTGATCCTCGGACTCTCGGCCGCCGGTGAGGCGAAAGATGGTCGGCCACGTGTCGCGTCCGAGCATGTGGGTTCGATCGATTCTCGAACCGTTCGTGAACTCGTGGAGGAGATCCTTGAGGGCGGTCGCGAGGCGTTCGAGACGCGGCGCCGAAAGTACGGATTCTGACCGATGAACAGAACGGAGATGCTCGAACTCGTCGCCAATGGGGAGAACTCCCGCGTAGAATTCAAGCGAGACGACTGCCATCCGGATGACGTCACCAAGGAAATGTCCGCGCTGTTGAATCTTGAGGGCGGCGTCATCCTGCTTGGCGTGGAGAAGGACCAGCGAATCACTGGACTGACCCGGAACCGCGAGACGGCGGAGGAGTGGGTGATGAATACCGCTCGAAACAACCTTCAACCGCCAACAACGCCGGTATGGACTTCGATAACGATGGAAGACGGCAGCATTGTGGGCGTAGTAGAGCTTCCCGCCGACAGTCCCGGCAAACCTCACAAGGCAAGGCGAGGGGGGGCGTGGGTCTCGTTCACGCGTGTCGGCAGTGAATCGAACAGGGCCACACGAGAGGAGGAAGCCAGACTCTATCAGGCCGCCCGTCTGGTTCGATACGAGATAAAGCCGGTACCGGATATGGGACTGGAGTGTCTCGACTTTGATCGGATTGAGAACTACTTTAGTGAGATCCTGAACCGATCCGCCCCAGGTCCCGCCGACGTTGAGAGCTGGCGGCGACTTCTACTCAACTCTGACTTGCTGGTTGCTGCCGGAGACGGTGAAAACGCGTCAGTTGCGGGCCTCTTACTGTTCGGCGAGAACCCGAACCGCCGTCTGCCGCAGGCTGGCGTGACGGCAGCGGCGTTCCCGGGCGTAGAGAAGGACTACAACATGATTGACGAAGAGCGGATTCGCGGACCGCTTGTCTCGATCATCTCCAAACGTAGTGCGGCGGTCGAAAAAGGTGTGATCGACCGCACGGTGGATTTCGTGAAACGCAACATGGGTAGCAAAGCGTGGCTCGAAGACGCCCGTCGCCGCCGCAAGGGGGCTTTCCCGCTCGAAGCGGTACGGGAAGCGGTGGTGAACGCAGTGGCGCATCGTGACTACGCGCGGGAGGGTACCGACATCGAAGTCTCTCTGTACGCGGATCGACTCGAAGTCATTTCGCCTGGACGGCTTCCGAATGGCGTCACCGTTGACAAGATGAGAGAGGGCGTAGTGCGGGTAGCCCGTAACGAGTTGCTCAAGGAGATTCTCCGAGACTACCGCTATATCGAGCATCAAGGTATGGGCGTTCGCAATCGGATAATCGAGCCAATGCGGCGCCACAATGGCACAGAACCGGATCTGGAAGAGGACGACGATCGCTTTGTCGTTCGGCTTTGGGAAGGACCGTGGACACGCAGAAACGGGAGGAGAGACGATGTAGACGTCTGTAGTAGGGGCTGATCGCGGTGGCGCTAACTATGCGAGAGATTTCCGCCTTAAGTGTGCGCGACAAGGACATCTAACGTGGCCACATCAGCCATCCGCGTCTCTTGAGCGCGCAAGGTCCCCAAACGGTGTTCCACGCCGTCGTGTTCGCCTTCCCAGTTTCCCACCCCGCCGATTTCGTCCCGCATGAACAATATCGGCTCCTTCACGATTATCAAGACGCTGGCCTCCCCAAGGCATGTGGACAACCAACGCCAGCAGTCTGCAATCATCGATTCAGATCGGCTCGACGTCTGGCGCGAACCACTTGCTGGTTCCTGCGTGAGACACCTTGTCGCTGTGAGGGTTAACGGCGTCAGGGAAAAAGACACGGATATTCTTTCTCCCATTTCGGAGTGATATTTCGGTTGACCGAGATTGCAGCAGTGGGCTGCACAGTGCTTCCGCGTCGAATTTTACTGATCGGTGTGAGGGAAACCCGCCTCAGCTGCGTTTTCGGATTGAGCAAGCATGTCGGTTGGCCGACGATGTTGAGATTTGGATGTTTTTTATTTGGGCGACGGCGGCGGGTAATACAAGGAAGAAGGTCTTGCTCCAGGAGTCAGAAATGTCCGGTCGCAAAATACGCGTTCTGATTGCAAAGTTAGGTCTGGACGGGCACGACCGGGGCGCCAAGGTCGTGGCGCGCGCGCTGCGGGATGCGGGGATGGAAGTCATTTATACTGGCCTGCACCGCACGGCGGACGAGGTGGTAAACACCGCGATCCAGGAAGACGTGGATGTGTTGGGCATCAGTTCTCTTTCGGGAGCCCATCTGACGATCTTTCCCAAGGTGATGGATCTCCTTCGGGCGCGGGGTGCGGATGACATTCTGCTGGTGGGCGGCGGCATCATTACGCCGGCCGACCAGGAGGCTCTCAAGGCCGGAGGACTGGCGTTCTTCTGGGGCCCGGGAACGCATACGGGCGACATTGTCGCGCGACTCCGGGAAGCCGTGAAATGAGAGATCTGGCCGCCCGAATCCTCGCGGGCGATATCCGTGCCGCCGCGCGTGCCATTTCGCTCATTGAGCGGCGGGAGACCGATTCGGCGCCCCTGCTTTCCGCCCTGTATCCTTCAACGGGCGGCGCCTACCGGATCGGCATAACCGGTCCGCCCGGAGCGGGCAAGAGTACGCTCGCGGGTCGTCTCGCGACGGGCTTTCGGGACGCCGGAAGGGCGGTGGGTATTCTGGCCGTGGATATCGCCAGCCCGTTTTCCGGCGGCGCCCTGCTGGGAGATCGGATCAGGATGCAGGGACTGTCGAGCGACCCGGCGGTGTTTATTCGAAGTATGGGGAACGAGGGTCTGCCGGGTGGGCTGTGCCGGGCCGCGCGGGACGCGGTGCGGGTGATGGAAGCCATGGGAAAGGACCTGGTGCTCGTGGAGACTGCGGGGGTCGGGCAGACCGACGTGGATGTGGCCTATTGCGTAGATGCCGTTGTGCTGACCCTTGTGCCCGAGTCGGGTGATGAGATCCAGGTGCTGAAAGCGGGCGTGATGGAAATTGCAGACGTGATAGCGCTGAATAAATCCGACCGTCCCGGGGCGGACAGATTGGTGGGAGAACTCAGGGAAACCCTTCATGCGCGTGGCGAAGTCGACGGCTGGGAAGGGCGGCTTGTTCGTACGGTCGGCACGGACGGCAGGGGCGTTCAAGAGCTCTTCGAGACGCTTCAGGCGCGCTCGCGCCATCTGAAAACGGAGCATAGGTTGGCAGCTTTGCGCGAACGACAGATCCGGCGTGAATTACAGGAGCGGGTGGAGGCGCGGCTGGCTCTAAGAATGGATGCCGCGCTGGCGCGGGAATGCCTGGATCGCGCCGCGGCAAGGGTCCGCGTGGGGGACGACGATCCGTATAACGCCTTCGAGAGGTTGATGTGCGAAATGTGAGTCCTCAACGGACTGGATCGGCCTGGACGCCCGAACTTGGCGGGTCGAATGTCCGCGCAGGACACAAAATGAGGCTGCCGGAGCAGACTGCGGTCGCGATCAGAAGTGATTCGTAAGCCGAAACGCGTACCAGATGGTGCTTTGTGATGAGACGATGGAACATCACCGGCAGGCAAGGCTGGAAATTCAGATAAGGTAGCACGATTGATGGCAATCAACAGAGATAAACCGGACCGGTGGAAAAAGGACATTGCGCGGTCGGTGGACATGTTCAACGACTGGTTTATGCGCTTTGCACCGGAGGCTTACCGTTCGACGCGGACGCAAACCGCAAAGGACGTCGAGGCGACCCTCGATGCGACCAAAAACTTAACGTATGTCGGAGTGGAACTGCTGAGATCGAAACCATCGGTGTTGCCGTCATTGCGCATGTCGACTTGCCCGCCTCTGGCCGTGGACCGACTGATCGGCCTTGCCGGCGTCTCCAAAAACTTGGTCAGGTCGATGGATAAAGATAACAGACTCCCGCCGCGAATGCCGGATCGGAAGCTGAACAGCGACCTTGAGAAGATTGCAAAGGTCTTAGAGAAGATGGCTGACCCGGATGTCTTTGTTTGGTTGGAGCGTAGGGACAATCCGTCCGAACAGGAATTCTACCGGGCGACGACGATCGTGGCTGATCGCTTGTGCGGGGCCATTGCCAATCCAATCATCCGAAACGCGCAGGAAAAACGTCAGCTCGCCGCGATTGACAAGTGGTTAAAGGATCTGGAATACGAGAATCTGCCGGCTGGTAGCGGCACGAAGTATGACGCCCTGCGGCCGGGAACGTACTCGTTCCGGCTCAACGTGCCGGTAGAGCAGGAAGCGACCGGAGATACGATCAATATTCCTGTGGACGCGGTTGTGATGCCCAAAGCAGCGAAGACAGGCGACTTGCCTGTACTGATTGAAGCAAAGTCGGCGGGTGATTTCACGAATGTCAACAAGCGACGGAAAGAAGAAGCGACTAAGATGAACCAATTGCGCCGGACCTACGGGAACAACGTTCGCTACATCCTGTTTCTGTGCGGGTATTTTGATAGTAGCTATCTCGGCTATGAGGCGGCGGAAGGCATTGACTGGGTCTGGGAACATCGTATCAACGATCTCGGCGAGCTTGGATTGTAAATTATGGAAAAGGCGGTTACAGGATTGGAGACGCGGCGGCTGGCACTTCAGGAAGAACTGGATGCGAGAAGAGACGCAGCCGTACGAAACAGAATGGGGCAGTTCGCTACACCAACCAGCCTCGCTGTCGACATTCAGCGTTACGCGAAGGCGCGTCTCGGCAAGAACGAGAGATTGCGTTTCATCGACCCGGCGATCGGGACTGGTGCCTTCTACTCGGCGCTGCTGCACGAGTTTTCCCAAGCCCGTATCGACGCTGCCATTGGATATGAGATAGACCCGCATTACGGCAGGCCGGCAGCGAAGCTGTGGGGCAAGACGGGTCTGGAAATTATACTGGAGGACTTTACGTGGTCCGCCGCGCCAGAGGCTTCCGATCGGTTCAACCTGCTCATATGTAATCCGCCCTATGTGCGGCATCACCATATTGACAGTGGGGAGAAACAGCGGTTGAGGTCTCGCGCGCAAGCCTCTTCCGGCGTGAGAATTAACGGTCTGGCCGGGCTATACTGCTATTTCCTGTGCATAAGCCATATGTGGTTGACCGCCGGCGGCTTGGCCGGATGGTTGATCCCCAGCGAATTCATGGACGTAAAGTATGGGATAGGGGTGAAACGCTACCTGCTCGAGAAGGTGACGCTACATCACATTCACCGCTTCGATCCGAATAACGTGCAATTTTGCAATGCGCTTGTGTCGTCGGCTGTCGTGTGGTTCCGGAACGAACCTCCTCGACCACAACATCAAGTTCGGTTCACCTATGGCGGAACACTTGAACAACCAGTGTTGGATCGGTTGGTTCCCCTCGAAACATTGCGCCGTGAGCCAAAATGGACACGTTTTCCTAAGAATCAGACCCATGAAGCAGCCGATGGACCGGTGCTGGGTGACTTCTTCAAGATAAAACGGGGTTTGGCTACGGGTAACAACAGCTATTTCATCCTGTCAGCCGAGCAGATCCGTCGGCGCCAGCTGCCGATGGATGCATTCAAGCCAATCCTGCCGAGCCCGCGATATGTGCCCGAAGACGAAGTCGAGGGCGATCGAATGGGCAATCCCCTTCTCAAACTGCGATTGTTCCTGCTCGATCCGCCGTGGACGGAGAGCGAAATCAAGAAACGCTATCCAAATCTTTGGGCATATCTGGAAGAAGGCAAGGCGGAGGGCGTTACTGATCGCTATATCTGTCGGCACCGGGCGCTGTGGTACAGGCAGGAATTCCGGCCGCCAGCTCCGTTCGTCTGTACCTATATGGGCCGAAGCGACAGGAAGAGCGGAAGGCCGTTCCGTTTCATATTGAATAATTCGAAGGCAACGGCCGCAAACGTGTATTTGATGTTGTACCCGAAGGAACCTGTAAATCGCGTCATCCAGAAAAAGCCCCTACTGAAGCGGCAGGTCTGGGAGTTCCTTAACGAAATCTCTCCGCAGGTGATGCTCGGGGAGGGTCGCGTCTACGGAGGCGGACTGTATAAGCTGGAGCCAATGGAGTTGGCAAACGTCCCTGCGGACGCTATCGCCGAGCTGTTTCCCGAGTCGGCCAGGCCACGCCGGGCAAAGCAAGCTCATCTGTTTGACGAAACGACCCCGCACAGAACGTAATCGCCAACAGCAACAGGTGATGGATGCAGTCTTAGACTGAGTGGACCATCGCAATGGCTCCAAAGGCCCAACACCCGCTAATTTCCCAGCCATAGAGTGTGTGGCGTTCCGGGTTTTGTCAGAGGGCCTTTGCGGGACGGTGTGTTTGAGACTCGAAACGTGAGGACCGACGAATGGGGTTCTGGACCAATAAACGGGTCGCGGTTACCGGCGGCGCCGGTTTCCTGGGCCGGTTTGTGGTGCGGAAGCTGCGCGAACGGGGTTGCCTTCAGGTATTCGCACCGCGCAGCCGGGACCACGACTTGCGTGAGCAGGAAGCCGTACGGCGCATGTACGAGATCGCGCGGCCCCACCTGATCATTCACCTGGCCGGTTCCGTTGGCGGCATTGGCGCCAACCAGCGGTATCCAGGCCGTTTTTTTTACGATAATCTGGTGATGGGCGCCCATCTGCTCGAACAGGCCCGCAGGTTCGAGGTGCCCAAATTCGTGGGAATCGGAACGGTGTGCGCCTATCCGATGTCCACGCCGGTACCCTTCAAGGAGGAAGACCTCTGGGATGGGTATCCGGAAGAGACAAACGCGCCCTATGGTCTTGCCAAAAAGATGATGCTGGTGCAAAGCCAGGCCTATCGCGCGGAATACGGCTACAACGCGATTCATCTGCTGATGTCCAACCTCTACGGACCCGGAGAAAACCTCGATCCGGAGACATCCCATGGACTCGCGTCCATGGTGCGAAAGTTCGTGGACGCCCGGAATCTGGGACACGACCACGTCATCCTCTGGGGAGACGGCTCGCCGACGCGCGAGTTTCTGTACGTGGAGGACGCGGCAGAAGGCATATTGCTCGCTTCGGAATTGTATGATCTGTCAGAGCCGATCAACCTGGGATCAGGAGAGGAGATCTCAATCCGGGAGCTCGCCGGGAAAATCCGGGACCTTGCGGGATTCGTCGGCCAGGTTCGTTGGGATCCGAACAAGCCGAACGGACAGCCGAGGCGATGCGTGGATGTAACGCGGGCGAAGCGGCATTTTGGATTTGAAGCCTCAACATCTCTGGATGAAGGGCTTCGGCGCATGATTTCGTGGTACGAGAAGCAGCCGCGCAGGACGTAGGGGTGCGTAAATAAGAGAGACTAAGCCACTGTTTGGAGGCGGGCTCGACGTGTTCGAGAATCGTGAAACCCGGGCGCCGGCAATCGGCGTCGGAACGTTGAACATCAGTCCCCGCGCCAGGGCGCTGGTAAACGAGGTCCTCGACAGCAACCGGCTGTCTTACGGTCCGAAAACGCAGGCGTTTGAGGCCGAATTCGCCCACGCGCACGACTGTCGGTTCGGTGTGATGAGCAACAGCGGGACGAGCGCCCTGCTGGTCGCTTTGGTCGCGCTGAAGGAATTGCACGGATGGGACGATGGCGACGAAGTCATTCTGCCAGCGGTGACGTTTGCGGGAACGGCAAATGTCGTCTTCCATGGACGGATGCGTCCGGTGCTGGCGGACGTCGATCCAATCCACTACGAGTTGGACCCGGTAAAAGTCGAGGCCGCGGTCACGTCTCGTACACGGGCGATCATTCCCGTGCATGTATTCGGACAGCCGTGCGACATGGATCCTATTGCTGAGCTTGCCCGGAGGTACGGTCTCAAGGTCATTGAAGATTCGGCCGAGACCATGTTCGCCAGATACAAGGGTCGCAGCGTCGGAAGTCTCGGCGAAATCGGGTGTTTTTCCACCTATGCGGCGCACCTGCTGACCACTGGAGTGGGCGGATTGAATACGACCGGCCATCCCGATTATGCGAACAAGCTGAGGTCGCTGATCAACCACGGGCGGGATTCGACGTATCTGAATATAGATGACGACGACCGGAAATCGCCGGAAGAACTTCGAAGAATCGTGGCCCGGCGGTTTTCTTTCGTAAATCTCGGCTATAGTTTCCGATTAACCGAAATGGAGGCCGCTCTGGGGCTTGCGCAGCTTGAGGTCGCAACTGACATGATCGCCAGCAGGCGGAAAAACGCCGCCTATCTGACCCGAACGTTGTCCGAATACGAAGCGAATCTGCAGCTTCCGCGAGTTCGCGCGGAATGTGAACACTCGTTCATGATGTATCCGATTGTCCTGAGGGATCGGGAAAAGGACGCACTTGTGAATTTCCTGGAACAGAACCGGGTTGAGACGCGGGAGATGCTCCCACTGACCAATCAGCCTCTCTTCCAGCGCCTGCTGGATATCAGCGAGGCGGATTATCCCGTTGCCGGATGGATCAACAGAAGCGGGTTCTATATCGGTTGCCACCAGGACCTTACGTTAACCGACCTGGATCGTATCGTGGAACTCTTCGGGCGTTTCTTCAGGGGTGGGCAGGTGTAGCCGCGGGGGTACACTATGGTCACACGTACTATTGTTCTGCTGACGCTGAACGAGGTCGAGGGCGTTCGATGGCTGTTCTCAACCGGGCCGAATCTGTCCGGAATGGCCGACGAAGTCCTCGCCGTCGACGGCGGGTCAACGGACGGTACCAGGGAGGTTCTGGCATCCCATCACATACGGTTGGTGGACCAGCAACGACCCGGGCGGGGCGAGGCGTTTCGGTCAGCGGTTCGTGCGTCGAGCGGAGAGGGCCTGGTTTTTTTCAGCCCCGACGGGAATGAAGATCCGAACGATATCCCCCGGCTTTTCGCTGCCATCGAAAACGGCGCCGATATGGCGATTGCATCCCGGTTCCTGTCGGGCTCACGGAACGAGGAGGACGACGAATCTCTGCCGCTGAGAAAATGGACGAACCAGACGTTTACGTGGATCGCCAATCAACTTTGGAATCGGGGATCATACGTGACGGATACAATCAACGGGTTTCGAGGAATAACGCGGCGAGCATTTCTGAAGCTCAATCCCGGATCGATGGGGTATACGATCGAATACGAGATGACGATTCAGGCGATGAAGCAACGGATGCGAATCGAGGAGATTCAGACGTGGGAGGGAAACCGGGTAGGAGGGGAATCGAAGGCGCCGTCGTTCCGCACGGGAGTCCGGTTTCTTCGATACCTGATTCAAGAGATGGCCGCCGGCAACGGCCGTGTAGAATGACGTTTCGGAACGTGGTTCGTTGGGGAAGATCAGCCGCACATGGTCATCGTTATCGGTATGGAAAATCAGGAATCGGCCCGATTTTCGGGCGCGTTCGACGGCCTCTCGTCGAAATCCGAGGCCTATCCTGAGGTGAGTGTCTGCGGCTCGCCGGCTGGGTCTTTCCCGTTGGTGAGCACGTCGAGGAGTTTCCGGGCGGCGACCGAAAGGCTGCGGCCGCGTTTGCGCAATATGCCCAGGGGTCTCGTGAGGACGTCGCCCTTGATGGGCAGCACTTTCAAGCTGCCTTCCCTGTTTTCCAGGTCAACCGAGTGTTCGGGAAGGATCGAGATGCCGAGGTCCACTTCCACGGCGTCCTTTATGGTATCGATATGATCGAATTCCATGACAATGTTGGGTTGGATACGATGCTTGCGGAAGAATTGGTCGAGCGCGTGGCGGGTGTGGGTTTCCTGGGAGAAAAGGATCAGTGGATGATCGCCAATCTCGTTGACAGGCATGTATTTACGCGCTGCAAGCGGATTCGAGGGCGGGCATGCCACAACCATGTTGTCTTCAGAAAACGGGACTGATTTGATATTGCGGTGAGGTCTGGGGAAGGCGACCACGCCGAAGTCGATCTCGCCGCTGGCGACGTCGTCGTAAATCCGGGGGGTGTGGTTGTAGTCCAGCCTGAAGTTGACCCTGGGGTAGGCTTTGAGATAGGTCTTGAGATACGGTCCGAGTTCACGCATGCCCACGCTGTAAATGGCGGAAAGGCGAACCGTGCCCGAAACGACGCCGTCAAGAGCCTCGACGCGCTGTAACATCTCGTCATAGCGCCTTACAATATCGCCGGCGCCCTTGTAAAACACCTCCCCCTCTTTGGTTAGGCCGATCTTGCGCTTATGGCGCTCCAGCAGCGGTTTGCCCTGGCGATTTTCAATACTCTTGATTTGCTGGCTGACAGCCGATTGCGTAACGCCATTCAGGACGGCCGTTTTTGAAAAACTCTGGGTATCGATGAGGTCACAGAAGATTTTCAGGCTCTGGATCAACACGTAAGCGCCTCCTTCGGATATGTTCTATCGGGCGTTTCTTCACGCTGAAACATCGTTCGGAACGAGAAGCCGACAGAGGGGGTTGTCGCGGTGTAGAACACCCTTCCGGATGCGGTGGTCAATGAGTTTTTAAGATAAGAAAAATTAATTTTAAAAGCAAGATAATAATATGCACCATTATATTTATTGATGTCGGCCCCTGAAGTACCGGATATGGTTGTCGGGAATGTTCCGTTTTTGTATCTTGAAATATCCGACACCAGACTCGTATCGACGCGCCATTTGAGAGGAGAAGGAGAGATGGAGGGATACAGGATTGAAACGGACAGTATGGGAGAAATTCAGGTTCCGGACGACCGGTATTACGGCGCTCAGACGGCACGGGCGCTGATTCATTTCGATATTGGCGAGGAACGCATGCCCCGGGAGTTGATCAGAGCGTTTGGCATTCTGAAAAAAGCGGCCGCGCTTGTGAATCGGGAACTGGGAAAACTGTCGTCGGAAAAGGCCGATCTTATCGTGCAGGCGTCCGACGAAGTCATCGAGGGTAAGCTGAACGACCATTTTCCGCTACGGATCTGGCAGACGGGAAGTGGCACGCAGACGAACATGAACGCCAACGAAGTGATATCCAACCGGGCGATCCGGATTGCCGGTGGACGGTTGGGCAGCAAAGATCCGATTCATCCAAACGACCATGTCAATATGGCGCAGTCTTCAAACGACACGTTTCCCTCGGCAATGCATATAGCGGCCGTAAGCGAGATTCACAGGCGGTTGATTCCAATGGTCAGAAAGCTGCGGGATACGCTGGCCGTTAAGGCAGACGATTTTGAGGATATCATCAAAATCGGACGCACTCATCTGATGGACGCCGTTCCACTGACGCTCAGCCAGGAGTTTTCGGGATACGTGACTCAATTGACGAAGGGCCTGGAGCGGGTTGAGCGATGCCTGTCGAATCTCAATGAACTCGCGCTTGGCGGCACGGCCGTTGGTACGGGGCTGAATACGCATCCGGAATTTGCAGATCGGGTTGCCGCGAGGATTGCTGAACTGGCCGGCCATCCGTTTGTTTCGGCGGGCAACAAGTTCGAGTCCCTGGCGGCGCACGACGCGATGGTGGAAACCAGTGGTGCTCTGAAAACGTTGGCTTGTTCGCTGATGAAAATAGCCAACGACACGCGGTGGCTGGCTTCGGGGCCGCGCTGCGGCGTTGGCGAGTTGACGCTCCCCGCCAACGAGCCGGGCAGTTCAATCATGCCTGGCAAGGTGAACCCCACCCAGTGCGAAGCGATGACGATGGTGGCCGCGCAGGTGATCGGGAACGATATGGCGATTGCGGTGGGCGGTTCCTCGGGAAATTTCGAACTGAACGTGTTCAAACCACTGATCGTTTACAATCTGCTGCAGTCGGTGCGGCTGTTGGCCGATGCCTGTGCGGCGTTCAACGATCACTGCGCGGTGGGCATTGAGCCGAACCGGGAGAATATCCGGAACCACCTGGAGCGGTCGCTTATGCTCGTCACGGCGCTGAATTCTCAGATTGGATACGACAATGCGGCAAAGGTGGCCAAGAAAGCGTTCGACGAGGATCTGACGCTTCGGGAATCGGCGGTGGCGCTCGGAATGATGAACGGGGAGGCGTTCGATGAAGCAGTCCGGCCGGAGAGGATGACGGGGCCGGGCGGATAACGGCCAACGGATGTCGTGTCCTCTTTATCCGGCGCTATCGGATGTCAGTTTGAGTTCATAAGAAAAGCCCGGCAGAATGCCTGCCGGGCTTTTCTTGTTTTCATGAATACGAGGACTATTGATCGAGATGTCCCGCGATTTTCCGGCACCAGCGGGACGGCCATTCGGTCATGTTGCCGTAGGTTGGGGGCGAGCCGGGACCACGGGGATATCTTGAGGACATGACCCCTCCGTCGCTGCCGTCCAGGCCAAAAAGGTAGCCGATGAAGTGAACGCGTTCATCTACCTTGATCCGGGTGGCTTTGAAATAAAGCGCAAGGACGTTGGGAGGGGCGTGGACCCCCGCAACCGCGACCGACTTCTCCTCCGGCGAGGGTTTTTGCCTGACTTCCTGAAAAACGCCGATGTGAAAGTCCCGGTTACGTTCGGTCTTGGCGATATACGTCTTCAAACTGTCTATGCCCAGGACCCAGGAAATCCAACCCGTAGTCCGGGTTGTGAATCGCGCTTTCGAAGAGGGAATCGCAACGACGTCAACGCCCATGTCTTCTGTAGCGCCAATGGGTGGGTTGCCGCCGCATTTTTCCTGGATATTGTCCACCCACCAAAGAATGGACTCCGTCCACAGATTGCGGTTGACATCGCTGAAACGCTGTTCGTCGGCCCGGTAGAAGCGAAACCGGATGGCGCTCGGGTCCGGTTGCGGCCCGGCGGCGGGCTCGGGCTCCGACGATACGGGGCGGGCGGGGACGGGGAGGGCCTCCTCCCAGGGCCGGGTGGGCAACGTGTGATCGAGGCCCAGAGCATATACCGACGGGATGGTGCGGCCTGAAACTCGCCCCTCGCGTGATTGAATCGATACGATGCCGATGGCGCGACCGGACTCGTCGACCAGCGGTCCTCCGCTGCTTCCAACGGACACGGCGTCGACCAGGGTATAGACACGTACACCGTCGACGATTTCGACCGGATTCATCTTGCCGCCGACGAGTTCGAATGCTTCCCCCTCAACCGCCTCGAAAAAATAGGCCTTTTTGACGTGGACCGGGTCCCGGGCGGCCAGTTCAAGCAGCGGCCTGCCGAAGACTTTGACCCGGACCAGCGCCACGTTTCGTTTTTCGTCTTTGTCGATCAGGCCCGAAACCCCGAACTCCTCGCCGGATTCGAACCTGGCGACAACCTGGACCGCGTCTTCCACAAGATCCCAGGTTGTAACCGCAATTCGGCTGTCGATGGCGAGAAAGCCCATTCCCCGTACCCGGGAACCGTCTCTTTTTTCGACGTCCAGAACGACAACGGAAGGGCGCACTTGCCGGTAGACCGTCTCCGAAGCGTTACCCGCCGCATGGGCGGTTGGCGACAGAACCGAAAGCACGATGCACCAGAGCAATATCTTCCATACGGCGGCGGATGACGGGTTGAGCGATGCCGGTTTCATAGGCGATCTCGATATTCGATACGTCCGGCTTCCCCGGCCTGGAAGATCAGGTTGTCTTCGAACGGAGATTTAAATAACCCACAGAACGTACAGTGTAACCGCCGTACCGAGGAGGGCGCCGCCATAGCAGAGGATATCCAGGGAGAACAACAATTTGCGGATGCCCATTTCGTGGAGCGAGAAACGAATGCGGTGGGCGGCGTGAAAAAGCGGAAGGACCACAAGAGCGAAGACGTAGACTTTGACCAGGGGATTCGCAAGCAGGGATTTCATCCGGTTAAATTCGAGCAGGCTCTTGTCAATCAGGCCGAGCGGTACGGCCAGCCCGACTAAAAAGATATGGACGGGTATCAGCAGCGCGGCAATCACGCCGCCCAAGGAGAACATGCCCCACCAGAAGGGTTCGGTCCTATCTTCTTTGTACACGGATTCCCCCTACTTTATCATCGGACTGTTAAGGTCAGAAACAGGTAGGCGACGACGGCCGACGCGACAATCCATGAAAGATAGGCGCCCAGTCCCACGAGAAAGGGTGGTACCGTCAGGCGTCCGACCCGAACGATCTGGATTTTGGACACCAGACCCAGCCATGTGATGCTGTGGTAAAGCGCGAACAGCAGGACAATGGCATAAAAAACGACTACGGGTACGGATCGGAGCGATTCCTGAAACAAATCGTGAACTTCCGCGCCTTTGGAGATCAGGAAAAGCTGGTACAGGTATAGCAGAACGAACAAGGCGATGAACACACTGGTTGATTCCCTGATCATGAACAGGAAGTACCGGCGGTTATGCAACCACCAGGTGATCGGTACAGGACGCACATAGGCCTTGTGTTCGGTTTCGTGTTCGCGCATCATCTCACTTCTTCCCCCAGGGCAGGAGTACGGATTTGAACCAGCCGCCTGTCGCGGCCACCTTATTCCGTTGGATGGCAACCGCGGGATCCACGTCTTTGGGACAGACCACGGAGCACTCGCCAATATAGGTGCATTCCCAGATGCCTTCGCTGCTTGCAATTACATGTTGACGCCGCTCCTGGCCCTCGTCGCGGGAGTCCAGGTTGTACCGATGCCCCAGGGCAATAGCGGCAGGGCCGATGAACTCGGTTTCAAGCCCGTATACGGGACACGCGGCATAACAGAGCATGCAGTTGATGCACATGCTGAACTGCTTGTATTCCTTCAGTTGCTCGGGCGTCTGCAGGTGCTCCCCTTCCGATACCGGCTTTTCTTCGTCCCGGATGATCCAGGGCTGCACCGCCTTGAGTTTGTCCATGAAATCGTCCATATCGATGATCAGGTCTCGGACGATGGGGAAGTTTTGCAGAGGTTCCACCCGGACTTCACCTGGGTAATAGTCGCGCAAAAAGGCGGCGCACGAGAGCTTGGGCTCACCGTTGACCATCATGCCGCAACTTCCGCAGACGCCCATCCGGCATGACCAGCGGAAGGAGAGCGATCCGTCAATATGGTCCTTTATATGATTGAGCGCATCCAATACCACCCAGTCTTCTTGAAAGTCGATATCGTAAGACTGTTCGACGGGCTCTTCTTCCTGCTCGGGACGGTAGCGGGTAACGGTTATGGTGATCTTCTTGCCATTACTCATGAAATTCCCCTTGCGGAGGATTCGAAATCCGGGTGTTGGATCTCACGCTCTTGAATCCAGGTTTCAGTATTTGCGTTCTTCGGGCTGCCAGCGGGTGATGGTCACGGGAAGGTAGTCGGTGTGGGGGCCGGCTTCCGTCTTGTAGGTCAACGAGTGTGTTAGATATTTCTCATCGTCTCGGGTTTCGAAGTCCGTGCGGGAATGAGAGCCCCTGGATTCCTTGCGTTGCAGGGCGGCGTGCGCAAGCGCTTCAGCCGCATCCAGCATGAATCCCAGTTCCAGTGCCGCGGTGAGTTCGGTGTTGAACACACTGGAGGTGTCATCCAGGCCCACGTTTCGGAAGCGTTCCTGGAGTCGCATCAGGGCTTCGCAGGTTTCTCTTAATGTTTCTTCATCGCGGAAGATACCGGCGCCGCGTTCCATTGCCAGCTGCATCTCGGTACGAATGGTCGCGACGCGTTCCTTGCCGTTGCGTGGCTGCAGATACGTCCGTTCGATGCGCCGCCGTTCGTCACGGGTGAGGTTTTCGAGCGTGTCGGACGCGGGGGCCGCCTGTTCGTTGGCGTAATCCACAGCGACTTTGCCCGCGCGCGCGCCGAACACCAGGCATTCCGTCAGGGAATTGGAGCCCAGGCGATTGGCGCCGTTGAGACTGACGCAGGCGGCTTCGCCGGCGGCGTAAAGGCCCGGAATGGGCGTTGCGCCATTGATATCGGTATGGACGCCACCCATCATGTAGTGGACGACGGGACGGACGGGAATGGGGTCCCGGACCGGATCGAGCCCCACGTAGTTCCTGGTGAGTTCCCGGACAAAAGGCAACTTTTCGTCGATGACTTTCTCACCCAGGTGTCTCAGGTCCAGATGGACGTAGTTGCCGTAGGGTCCGTCGAAGACCCGGCCTGCTCGCATTTCATAGACAAAAGCCCGGGACAGGATATCGCGCGGGCCCAGTTCCATTTTGCCGGGTATGTATTCGCTCAGGTAGCGCTCGCCCTTGTTGTTTGTCAGATAGCCGCCTTCCCCTCGCGAGGCTTCCGTCATCAGGATTCCCGTACCGGGAAGGCCGGTGGGATGGTACTGGACGAACTCCATGTCTTTCAATGGACACCCAATGCGGTATGCCAGGGCCATACCGTCGCCGTTCTTGATGGCGGCATTGGTGGTAAACGGAAAGATTTTGCCGCCCCCCCCGGTGCAGATGATAACGGATTTCGCGCCAATGGCCTGGATGGCGCCCGAGCGCATGTTCAGGGCGGCTACGCCGCAGACCCTTCCGTCGTCTACAAGAAGAGATGTGACAAACCACTCGTCGTAACGGGTAACCGCATTGTATTTCAGGGAGGTCTGAAACAGGGCGTGCAACATGTGGAAGCCGGTTTTGTCCGCCGCGTAAAGCGTGCGCTTTACGCTCATGCCGCCAAAAGCGCGCACACTGACGCGACCGTCCGCGTCTCGACTCCAGGGGCAGCCCCAGTGTTCCAGTTGTATGGCTTCGTCCTGTGCTTCTTTTACAAAGGCTTCGACGACGTCCTGGTCGGCCAGATAATCACTGCCTCTTATTGTGTCGAAGGAGTGGAGATCCAGATTGTCGTACTCGCGCATGACGGCCGCCGCGCCGCCCTCGGCCGAGACGGTGTGGCTGCGCATGGGGTAGACTTTGGAGACGACGGCAACGTTCAGATTGGAATCGGTTTCCGCCGCCGCGATGGCAGCACGCAAGCCCGCCGCGCCGCCCCCTACAAGAAGCACGTCGTGAATCGGAATGTCCATTTAAGACCCTTACAGGCGCAGGTGGAAGGCGTTCGGTTCCTTCGCAAACTGCACCTATTATAACGATTTATGCAGAATGCGTCAATACAAAACTGGGCGTATTTCGAGGTGTCTAAGGCGATGGGTCGGGAGGATCGAATCGACAGATTCCGGTCTCTTCGCAACAGGGTCCGGCCGGTTGTGAATTCGGGATTCACCGGTTCAGTGGCCAACCGCCGCCAGCGTCTTCGCGCTGAAGCCGGCGCCTGCGCATGTCGGTTGCGCACACAGGGATTCAGGCCCGGTTATCGGGCATTGTCACTGCAGGCGGCCGCGAGCCGGAAGCGGCCAGACAGCTTCAACGACGCCGTCGCGGATTCCGTAGAGTTCGTCGTGAAGCACAACCGTCGTATCGGAGTAACCCGCCACGAATTCAATGGTTTCGCCAACTCTCGGGGTCTCCGCGGGCGCTTTCAGTTCAATCTTGCCGTGTTCGGCTGACAGGCCCACGAATGTGACGTTGGGGATGCCGATCGGCTCCGGAACGGCGGCGTCGCTGCTCATGGTTTTCTTCCCCGCGTCACAGATGATGCGGGTGGGCGTGGGGCGGCTGGTTACGGTGGAAAGGACCGTAAGGGCGTATTCGTGATCCACACCGAAAACCGTGCGATACCGGACGTCGCCGAAGATGCCGCCGCCGGCTTCGATTTCGGTGATGCCGGGATGAAAGGCGCTGATCCAGTACGTGCCGGTGCCGCCGCAACTGACGATGTCTACGCAGAGGCCGTTGCGACGGCACAGGTCCGCGCTGGCCGTGAGTCTCGAGAGGGATTCCGTGATGACACGCTGCTTTTCGCCGGCGTCTTCAATGGCCAGAGTGTGCGCTTCCCACGTCATCAGGCCCGAAAATTGCAGGCCCGGGCAGGCGGCGATGGTCTGCGCAAGCGATAGAACGGGTTCGCCAGGCGCGGCTCCCGCACGGTTCATGCCCACGTCGACTTCAATCAGTATCCGGACGCGGACGCCTTTTTCCACGGCGGCGAGGTCGAGTTGGCGAATGTTGCTTTCATCGTCCACGCAGACCATAACGTCGGCCTGTTTGCGAAGGTTGACCAGGCGGGCGATCTTTCGGGGACCCACGATCTGGTTGGCAATGAGGATGTCTTTGACGCCGCCCGCGGCCATCACTTCGGCCTCGCCGAGTTTGGCGCAGGTTATCCCGATGGCGCCCGCGTCGAGCAGCCTGTGGGCGAGCGCCGGGGTCTTCATGCCCTTGGTGTGGGGCCGCCACTGGACGCCCGCGTTGCGGATGATGGTATCTGCCATCTTCCGGGTGTTGCGTTCGAGCGTGGGCAGGTCCACAAGGAGCGCCGGCGTGTCCAGGTCGCCTTTGCGACAGCCGATGAGATGTGTCTGTACGATCATGTGGAATCCTCGTGTTTCGGGTTTTTCGGCAACGGGGTGTCCGCAAAGCGGAGGGTCCCTATATCCGCTCCGTCAGCGACGATACCGGATGATGTAGTTGGCAACGTCGATCATCGTGGCGGTCCAGATCCGGTTTCGGTTGCAATCCAGATGACGTGCGACTTCCCTTAAGGCCGCTGTCTCAATCGAGAGATGCTGCCCGCCGACGCCATGTATGCAAATGATAGCCCACAGGCCGTCGTTGACGGCGTTATCGATGTACGCGACTATCTCTTTTCCCGTGTGGCCGTCTACGGCCAACGACCATGTGTAGGCCAGGTCGATCCGTTGCGGATGGTTGGCGCGTTCGCCCCAGCCCCGGGCGGCCTTGAAGCGGCGAGCGACGAGTGGCACGTAGGACTGCCGGTTCTCGCCGGCCCCCACGTACGTCTGGTAACAGGGATAACAGAAAGTCCGGTCGCCCTGTTGTTCGGGAAACAGGCGATTCAGGTCTTCAGTGGCTTCGTCGATGGTCCGCTCAATGTCATCCCGCCCCAGGTTTTCCAGGCAGAAGCCATCGTTGCGAAATCCAAAGTTGCAGGAGCAGGGATGCATGGAGGTGTGATTGCCGAGTTCATGGCCGTTCTTACTGGCATGTTGCCAGCGGGGAACCTGCAACTCCCAGGCTTTGGACCGGCCCGGGTTGACGTAAAACGTCCCTTTCAGGTCACAGTCGTCCAGGCAGGGAATCGCATTGTCCAATTGCGTATCGAGGCCGTCGTCGAAAGTGAGACTTACGGCGCCCTGGAGGTCGTCAGGCCAGAATGAGCGGTCTGAGGACATGACTTCCCCATTTTACGAGGTGGAAGAATGGTGACATATTTCCGGGAGGGGACACCAGGTTCGATTTCAGTCATTGGGTCCGAGCGGCTCTAATCCGTCGGCAGTACGCCGATGTCATCCCCGCGTCGGTAGGCGAGGGCGTCATCGATCATCCGCCGGAAATTGTACCTGGGATTGAAACACAGCAGCCTCCGGGCCTTGGACAGGTCGAATTCATAGAACGTGGGGTCGCCCTGCAGGACAGCTTCGATACACGGGACGCCCAGACGTTCCGAAAGATACGGAACGGCTTCATCCCAGGCGAATGGCGCGGGACCGGCGAGTTGGATGATTTCGCCTGAAACCTCCTCGGCACACAATGCCAGCTGGCAGCCCTGGACGATGTCCCGCACGTCGGCGATGTGTTTCTTATAGGGTCTGCCCTCCTGGTCTTTGAGTACCACCAGGCAGTCTGTTCCCTGCCACATACCCTTGAATTCGGAACGCCCTTTCAATCCGCTCAGGTGGAAATGCGGAAAGTCCAGAATCTCGCCCGCGCCAAAGACCATGCAGAAACGAAGGACGACCACGGGCAGTTCGTAGGTGAGCCAATATCCGGTACAGAGTTCCTCGCCAAGCGATTTGGAAAGGGCGTACCATCCACGGCAACGCCGGGGTGTCAGATCTTCCAGGATCGGGTCCGCCAGGCCCCCCGGGACGTACTTTTCGTAAATGGCGTCGGTGCCCGCGTAGATGAACCTTGGCGGTGGGTCCTGTGCCCTGGCGGCTTCGAGCATGTTGAAGGTGCCGCGCACGTTGATTTCGAAATAGTCGGATTCGGAAAAGGGTCCGCCACCCTGAAAGGCCGCGCCCAGGTGGTAAACCGCACTGACGCCCCTAATGGCCCTCTGTGCGTCTCCGGGATCCGTAAGGCTGCCGGAGACAAGCTCCACGTTCAGGCCGTCCAGTTTGTCGATGCGGGGGTCTCGAGGCCAGACCAGGCCGCGGACGGAATGCCCCTGTTTAACCAGAGCTGCGGCAAGGTTGGCGCCGATTCTTCCCGTAATGCCCGTGATGAGAATAGACATGGAAGCCGATGGTGAAGTTCAATGAACCCAAGTGTTCTGACCCGGAAATAGATTGCCTGAATTCGGCCGTCCAGAAGCAGCAAAAACAGCTATCAGCTCTCAGCTCTCAGCCGTCAGCTTGAATCAAAAACCCAATCAGTTGACGTCAGCGCCGTGACCTCTCCCCCCGGCCCCCTCTCCTAAAGGAAAGGGGGAGGAAAAACGGGCGTTGGCTCGTCAAGACAATTCACCTGGACATTTTCATCCATCGAAATGTCTTCAACCCATGACAGTTCCCCCCTTCCTACAGGAAAGGAAATAGGGGACGTTCGACGGTGGCGAAGATTCTAACTCACGGGTGGCAACGGTGACTGCGGTTCTTACAGGTTCGAGTTCCACGCAGCATGTTCAATAACCCACGATGTAGACCCCTCAATTGATGGTGAAACCTTTGACATGACATCGTGGGATCTCTGTATTCCAAAACGAGGGCCGCAGCCTGTCCCACCTCACGAGAACGCCGGGGGCAGAATGGGTGTGCGCCTTCCTCAGTATCTGATGCCAAATTCGCCCGTTACTCTCATCGAAGCGCATCGACGAGGAACTGGACTCGGGAGAAAGCGGTCGAAAGAGCAGAGGAATCGTCGCTGAACGCGACATTGGTCGCATTTTGCGACAGTACTGGCAGCGGTCGCGCCATGGCCCGTCACTGATCGCCGTAATGGCGCCAGTTAGAAGTGGCGATTTTGGGGTTTCGGTTTGATGTCTATGAGCAGACAAGAATATCTGCTCCACCTTTTCAATCCTTTTCCCTTGATTTCGCGGGTTTCTCCCTCGTGCGAGAGGTCTGAAATTGCTTCGACTGACTTCCATTCCCTGAATACCCTTCGACTGAAAAGTGCAAGCAGGACAATGCACTCATTTCGCGTGTTGTCCTGTTCCGACGGATACGACTTGAAATGCCGAATCCTAACGTGGTTCAAGATCAAACGCTTTTACCGAATTGACTGACAAACATCAGAAAATCGCCGAACCCGATCGTGCCGTTTCCATCCAGATCATACCGTGCGCCATACCCCTCGTCTCCGAGACTGGATCCGAACCGGCTTGCGAACTGCAGAAAATCGGCAAAGTCCACGGTCCCATTCCCGTCAAAGTCAGGCGTAGCCACCGTCGCAGGCCTGTCAAACAAGACCTCGACACCCCTGGCCTCCAGCGCGGGAACGTGCGTGTTGAGGGCGGATGCATTCAATGGATTGCCATTGAGGTTTATTTGCGTCAATCCGGTTGCGAACTCGAGCCCGAGGAGATCGCGGATATCGCTGTTGCCCACGTCAAGCGTAGTCAGGCGCCCCATTTCCGCACGGGTGACAGGCCCGTACCCCGGCTTGCCCAGCGCTTCTCGAATAGCCGCCTTGAGGTTGACGTCGGCGATACGTACCACGGGCGTTACGTGCCGAGAAAAATCCCACAGGACAATCGCATAATCCCCTTCTCCATAGTTGCCTGACGCGGTGGCGAAGATTGTGCCGTCAGGAGAAAATGACCCGGAAAAGACCCAGGGTGAGTGGCCCTGAATCTTCTCCCGAAGCACGATGTCTTCTACCGGCCTGGTGGGATCGATGGCTCCTAGATCCGGGACATCCCAGATCTCGATATCTCCCCCCTGTGTAATGGTAACATAGGTTTCACCATCGGGTGAGAATGACACATAGCGGAGAATATCATGACCTGTTACTCTGTGCCGGGCGATACTCTTCAACTGTCCTTCTTCCGATACGTCCCAAAATCCGACCGTGTTGTCAAAACCACCTGAGATGAGGGTTTTCCCATCGGGCGAAAATGACACCCAAGTGACGACACTCGGGATGCTTGCGCCGACAATCTCGGTTCTGGTCTCCACGTCCCATAACCTGATTGTGCCGTCGAAACCACCTGAAGCAATGGTCTTTCCATCGGGCGAAATAGCCAACCCGTGAACAGACGCTGTATGCCCATTCAAGGTGCCAACATGGGTTCTTGTCGCCATGTCCCACAACTTGATCGTGTACTCCCGAGGACGATCATTGCCCACCGCAGAGGCGAGAATCCTGCCATCAGGCGAAAAGGCCAAACCATTAATCCGGCCATTCCTGCCGCCCTGCTCGAAGGTGGCGATCTCGGTCCGGCGTGCCACGTCCCATAGCTTGACAATGCCATCCCACGTTCCCGAGGCAAGGACTGTGCCATCGGGTGAAAAGGCCACGGAATATACCCGCCGGAACCATCCCCGAGGATCGTAACCCGCCAGTGTGGCAATATGGTCGCCGGTCTCCGCGTCCCACAGTCTGACCGAATGAGTCTCGGACCGCGAGGATTCTGTCGCGGAGGCAAGGACCTTGCCATCGGGGGAAAAGGCGACCCAATAGGCCCCGTTCCTCGTGGCCGGCCGCTTGTCCAGGGGGATGATCAGTTTGTGTGTCGATTCATGAAGCAGCACAAGACCTGATTTGCCCACGTTCCCGCGCACATCGACAACCTCGACATTTATCCTGTGCGTGCGCAGGCTGGAGAAATTCGTAAGCCCCTCATCGTCGGACGGAATAAGGCCGTCGTACACGAAGTCGACAATGGTATTCTGCACACCCCCTAATATGCGACCTCCCTTCAATTCAGGAGCACCGGCCGAAAAGTGCGGCGGCTGTGTGGTAACGAAGTAGGAGACTTGCTGAAGTCCGTACGGACTGCTGACCTCGAGTTGGACAGGGACGCCGGTTTCACCGTCGGAATAGGAACGCCCAGACGTGACGTAGCTTATCGGCGGCTCGGACCCTTCCATGGGACTGTCGGGATTGAAGTGGGGATGTACGGCCAGTTGCCCCGCACTGAACTCCGATAGCCGGCTTTGCCCGGGACCGTACGACATCACGTACCCGCCATCAGTGAAATTGTGCCACAGTCCGAAAGCATGCCCCAGTTCATGGGCCGCCCTGGAAACGAATCTCGCGTCGCTATCGATGTATTGAGTCAGCATCGCCCACCCGCCAACTCTTGATCTCTGAAGTCCCCGTGCCAGTACGTTTCGCAGGGCAAGGTCATCGTCATTGCCTTCGACGATGAGGTAGACATTGGCATCGATATCGAATCCCCGGTCGAATACGATCTCTTCCAGCGTGTCCCAATGGTTGTAATAGCTCCGGGATCCATAGACGACATGAACCACCGGGTTGCCCTGAGCATCGGTTTCATAGCGGAAGGTATTTTCTCCGAAACCGTGCGCCTGTATCTGCTCGGCAAACAGGGTTTGCACCTTCCGGATCGCGTCTTCCATCGCGTCAACCGTTTCCTGCCTGAACGTACTGCCCTGCACCACATAGTAGATCATCCGCACGGTGCGGGGCGCACCCGGGTTTGAATGCGCCGACTTGCCCGCTGCATTTTGACGAAAATGCTCAAACCTGGCCGCATCCACCGGTTGACAGAAATGAGAACCCTCGGGCGGCGGAGACGCCGCCCGACCCACCGACGGTATCAGCGCACATAAAAACAGAGCGAAAATCATTGGCTTCATATCAGGCTTTCCTTTCATGCTTTCATTGAGGACATATGACGGGGCCGGCACCCGGAGAGACGGCGCCGGGTGCGATATCCAGTCACACTGTCGATACTCGGCTCTCGGCCCCCGTTACTCGCGATCGAAACGTACGCGCGAGACCCGTTGACACGGTCAACCGGCGATCAGAGTCCATTCGAATGCCCGCACATCCGAAACCGCCATCACCTCGTACGGCGTCCGATTCCGTTTCCGATGACTCGAAGCAGTTCTGTAACTTCGGGGTTCCGGCAAGAATCAGCTCATAATCTCCACGAATAGAACCGTGAAATTTCCCGATAATCTCCGGGGGTCATTCCCTCCTGTCGGCGAAAGGCTTCGGAAAATCGACTTTGATTCTTGAAGCCGCATTGTTCCGCAATGAGGTAAATGCGTTCGCCGCCATCCACAACATTTGACAATACCTCGGTGGCGAGATGCGGTTGCTACTACAAACCACTTCGACAAGCTCAGTGCAAGCAGCACAGGCAACACATGCACATGCACTTTGACAGGCTAGATGTAAACAACGCAGCGATACGAGATGAATCGGCCTGCCTGAAGCGCAGGGCACTGCGCAGGCAGGCGGATGAACGGTGAGATTTTTTCGTGACGGGACATTAGCCTCAATGCGAAAATAATGTTGATGAATTTCGGGGTATTGAAGACTAAGCGAGAATGCGAATAAGTCTATATTTTTCAATAGGAAAAGGCCTTCCATTTTGGTATATTGGGAAGCGACAAACGACCCATTTAACCCAAAACGAAAGGCCACGTACAGTGAGACGAAAGAAAGCGGATTTGCACGCGCGTGTCAACGACAATTTGAAGATGGAATTCACCGGTGAAGGCCTCACCTCGTATGCGGGTTTGGAACTGTTGATGCGATATTTGCGAAACGTGGATTGGAACAGGCAGTTGCGCCGTCACCTGGGCAGTGTGGGCTTTGGCGGCGATTTCGGTGTGGTGAGCCTGTGCCGTGTTCTGTTGGGTTTGCTGTGGGTAGGCGGCCGTCGGTTGCGGCATCTGGATTTCTTGAAAGGAGATCCCCTGCTGCAGCGGTTTTGCGGTCTGACGGATCTACCGACCCCCCGCAGCGTGAGTACGTTTCTGAGACGGTTTTCCGACAAGGGTCTCAACGCCCTGAAAGCCCTCAACGCCGACGTGGTTGCCCATAAGATCAACCTGTTGCGCGCCCGAAAATTGACGATCGACGTGGACGGCACCGTCTTGTGCACCGGAAAACGCGTCGGCGGTGCCCGCCGCGGGTATAATCCGCATCATCGCAAAGTCCCCAGTTACTATCCGATCACCGCCTACCTGGCCGACAGTGGTCATTTTCTGGGCGTGCACAACCGGGCAGGCAACGTCAATGATGGCAGCGCCTCCATCCTGTTTCTAAAGGACGTGTTTTCCCAGATCAAAGAGACCTTGGGACACGCCTACACTCTGCGATTCCGCATGGATGGCGCCTTTTTCAAAGAGGATGTGGTGAACACGCTCATCAAGAACAAGGCCTCGTATGCCATCAAGGTACCCTTCTGGAAAGGCCTGGACTTACAGCACAAAATCCGTCAATGCAGCAACTGGCAGCGCATCGAGAAGGGCGTCGACGGCTTCACGTCAACGCTGACGGTCAAAAAATGGAAACGCACCCTCAACATTGCCATCTTTCGAAAACGCGTGATGCATCAAACCCGAAAGAACTACCAGTTGGACCTGTTCGATCCCGATGATGGCACCTTCGAATACAGTGCGGTGGCTACCAATCTACCCTTCAAGTTGCGCGCGCTCTGGCGCTTCATGGCAGGCCGTGGTGCCCACGAAAAAGCCATTGGCGAACTCAAGACCGGACTTAGCTTCGATACCATCCCCACGCACCATTACCACGCCAATAGTGCCTGGCAACAGTTCGTCATTCTCGCGCACAACCTCCTGGTCAACTTCCAAATCGAAACCGGACTCACAAAACGCAATCGCACCTTGAAAAATACCAACCGATGGCCGCTCAAATCCATACGTACTCTCCGGTTCGAGCTCATCAACCGAGCCGGACACCTCGTGCGACCCGAAGGGCGTCTAACCCTGCGCCTCCAACGCAACAAGCACACCGAAAAACAATACCGTAAAATCTGCAACGCGCTCCAGAAAGCCGCCTGATTTATTTCACATTGAGGTTAGTTACCGAATTTACGCCGAAAAATCAAGGGGAAACGCGCAAGGTTGATTGCCGGAGATTTTGCTTGCGGATTCCGTTTTTTTTTGCTATAAAACCGTTGTTGCGGTGTTTTCATCTGCAGGGTTTTCCGTCGATTAACTTGAACGTGGGCGTGGAACGCTCCTGAGGAGGTTCGACGATGGACAAGCTGGCAATTCTGGGTGGATCGAGGGCGGTGAAGACCGATCCGGGAGATATGTTCACCTGGCCGATTATCACTGAGGAGGACGAGGAGGCCGTGTTGGAGGTATTGCGGCGCGGGGCCATGTCCGGCACGGACGTAACGGTGCAGTTTGAAAAGGAATATGCAGACTGGTTCGGCACGAAGTACGCGCTTGCACACAATACGGGTACGTCGTCCATCCATACGGCGATGTTCGGTTGCGGCGTGGGCGTGGGAGATGAAATCATCTGCCAGAGCATGACGTTCTGGGCATCGGTCCTGCAGGCAATGAATCTTGGCGCAACCATTGTTTACGCGGATATCGATCCGGATACGATCACACTGGATCCGGCAGACGTGGAACGAAAGATTACGGGCAGAACCAAGGCGATTGTGGCGGTCCACTATTTCGGCCATCCGACCGATATGGATGCAATTTTGGAGATTGCCAATGCCCGCGGAATCAAGGTGATCGAAGACGTCTCCCACGCACACGGCGCACAGTACAGGGGACGATTGACCGGCGGGATCGGCCATGTGGGCGCAATGTCGTGCATGGCTGGCAAGTCGCTGGCCATCGGCGAGGCGGGAATGCTGGTCACCGACGACAAAGAAATCTATGAGCGCGCGGTTGCGTTCGGCCATTACGAACGTACCGGACAGATCGAAGATCCCGAATTGAAGAAATTCGCAGGCATGCCTCTGGGCGGATTCAAATACAGGATGCACCAGCTTTCGTCGGCCGTGGGGCGGGTTCAACTCAAGCATTACAGGGAACGGATGGAAGCGATCGACATGGCAATGAACCATTTCTGGGATCTGCTTGAAGGCGCGCCCGGAATTCGCCCCCACAGGCCGGCGAAGGGCTCCGGCAGTTCAATGGGTGGATGGTATGCCGCGCATGGGATTTACGTTCCGGAGGAACTCGGCGGGCTGCCCTTGCGGAAGTTCTGCGAGGCGGTGCGGGCTGAAGGGACTTCCTGCGGAGCGGGCGCCAACCTGCTGATGCATCTGCATCCCGTTTTGAACGAGGCCGACGTCTACGGGCACGGCGAACCCACGCGAGTCGCGCATTCCGACTCGGACGTTCGCCAGGGCGAGGGCAGCCTGCCGCAGACGGAGCGGATGTCGGAGCGTCTCTATTCCATCCCATGGTTCAAACATTATCGCCCGGAAATAATAAGGGAACATGCGGAGGCATTCCGGAAAGTCGTGGCGCAGGCGGGAGAACTTCAGTAGCGACGGGTTGCGGGTCCTGATGGAGTGCAGGGTTCTTCGCACCCGACCGCCAACGGAATCAGCACTGGACGGCCGACAAAACGTCGGCCGTCTTTCTATATAAACGGAACGACCCGCCTTCCGCAGCGGGCGAAGCCGGTCGCCGGGAACGAGTCCAGGCCGGAAGAGGTTGCGGGGGATTGAATTTGTCCGCCACTCTTGTTATATTGCTATTTCGGCGGCCGTGCTGTTTTCACGGCCCGTTCCCACCGACTTCCAACCGTGCAATCCAATTCACAACAGGGAGATTCTTTCATGCATCAGTTGCGATCCTCGTCGTCCGCCCTTCTCCTCGTCGCCGTTCTCTGCACGTTCGTCTCCAGCGCGGACGGTGGGCACACACGTATTCACGAACCGGGTTCCGGCGATCCCATGGCCGTGCACATTTTCCGGCTGGACAATGGCCTCACCGTCTATCTCACCGAGAATCATCAGACACCGCGCTTCTACGCCGAGATAGTCGTGCGTGCGGGAAGCAAACACGATCCCGCCGAATCCACCGGCCTGGCGCACTATCTGGAACACATGCTCTTCAAGGGCACGAAGAACATCGGCTCCATGGACTACGAAAAGGAAAAGGCGCATCTGGACCGTATAACCAGTCTCTATGAAGAGCATTTCAGCGAAACCGATCCCGAGAAGCGGAAAGCCATCTACGCCGAGATCAACAAAGAGTCCCAGTTCGCGTCGAAATACGCCATACCCAACGAAATCGACAAACTCTACAAGGCCATGGGTGGCACCGGCCTCAACGCGCACACCTGGCACGAAGAGACCGTGTACAGGATCAATCTGCCCGCCAACCGGCTGCGGCACTGGGCCGTAATCGAATCCGAGCGCTTCCGGAACGCCGTCTTCCGGCTCTTTCAGCCCGAACTCGAGACGGTCTACGAAGAAAAAAACCGGTCAATGGACAACAAAGACCGGGTAATCCGTTACGCCGTTGCCGATCTGCTTTACAAGAAACATCCCTACGGTCAGCAGACCACGATCGGAAAGGTGGAACACCTGAAGAACCCATCGCTTGAAAACATGTACCGGTTTTACAATACCTATTACGTCCCGAACAATATGGCGATCGCAATTTCAGGCGACATCCGGATCGACGAAACTATAAAGCTGATCGACGAACATTTCTCGGCATGGCAGCCCGGCTCTCTGCCTCAATTGCCCGATTGGAAGGAAGCTCCCCTGAATGGCGTCGAACGGGCGATGGTCAAATATCAGGGTGAAGAATTCGTCCTTCTGGCCTTCCGGACCGCGTCCAGGAATCACGAGGACGCGGACGCGCTCAGACTCGTGGATATGATCCTGGACAACGCCACCGCCGGCCTGATCAACCTCAACCTCAACCAGAAACAGAAGGTCCGGCGGTCCGGTGCGTACCCCACTTTGTACAACGACCATGGCGCTCAGTATCTCTGGGGTATTCCGAAAAAAGATCAGACACTGGAAGAACTGGAAAAGTTGCTGCTCGAACAGCTTGGTATTGTCAAGGCCGGCAGGTTCGAAGAATGGATTCTTCCGGCAATCGTCACCGACTTCAAAAAGAACGAAAAGAGGGAAATGGAATCGGACAACGCCCGTGTGCGCCGAATGCGGAATTCGTTCCTTTCGTATCAGGACTGGAGCCATACCGCGGGTGAGATCGCTCGCCTGGAACGGATCACAAAAGACGATGTGATCCGGGTCGCACGGAAATACTTCTCGGACAATTTCGTTGCTGGCTACAGGATCGATGAACAGCACGAACTTCCCAAGATTCAGAAACCCCAGATCGACAAAATCGACATCGACGCCACCCGGCAGTCCGTTTTTGCCGGCAAGGCACTGGCCCTTCCCGCGGAGGAAATTGAACCGACATTTGTGGATCCTGTCAAAGACTACCGGATCGTCGAATTTCACGACGGCGTCCGACTCTACTATTCCCGGAACCCCATAAATGACCTATTCTCGCTGAGCATCACGGTTGAACTGGGCAACAACCAGAACAACAAGATGGGGATTGCCGCCCGGTTGCTCGACAAGTCCGGTACTGTAAGTCACACCTCCGAAGCCCTCAAGAAAGAGTGGTACAAACTCGGTACTGAATTCTCCCTGTCTGCGGGCAACAACGAAACGACCGTGACCATCTCCGGCCTCGATGAGAACCTCGATGCATCGCTTGGCCTGATGGAGGAACTTGTCAACAACCCGACGGCGAACGACGCAACCCTTGACGAACTCGCCAAAATCATACTTGCAGAGCGTGAAGACACGAAAAAAAATCACCGCACCATTCAGGGCGGCGTTGTTCTGTTCAACAGATACGGCAAGGAGTCCCGCTATCTGCGCATGCTGCCGAACGAAGCGTTGGGGGAACTTACCGTAGAGGAACTTCATGCGCTGGTCCGGCGCCTCTTGAGATACAAACACACGATCGCGTATACCGGTTCCCTGCCCCTTCAACAGGTCCTTACGACCTTGAAAAAACACCATCAGATCTCCGGCGCACTTGAGGACCCCCCGCCATATCGGTTCTACAAGGCGCGGACTCCCGAAAAGACCGAAATCCGCTTTTTTGACAAATCGCTCGCACAGGCGCTTGTCTACGTTGAGTTCGGCGATGTAGATTACAACGAGGCTTCCGTCCCCGCAACCGAACTCTACAATAGCTACTTCGGTGGCGGGATGAGCGGTATCGTCTTCCAGGAATTGCGCGAAGCCCGCGCGCTGGCCTACTCGGCCTGGGCGCGATACTTCAACGGCGATCGGAAGGGAGACCAGAACCGCATGGTGGGCTCGGTCGCCTGCCAGCCCGACAAAACCGTGGAAGCCGTCGCGGCATTCATGGATCTGATGGACAACATCCCGGTTTCGCCCGAGCGTTTCGAAGAAGCCCGCGCCTCCATTCTAAACAGGTATCGCACCAACAAAATCAGCTTTCGACGGGTACTGGGTTCCGTACGCTCCTGGGAACGTCTGGGCGTTCCCGTAGATCCCCGGAAGTCCCGGTTCGAGAAAATCCAGGTCGCCGAAATGGATGACATGCTCGGGTTCTACGGCAAGAACCTGAAAAACAGGGTCAAACTGATCTCCATCGTCGGCGACAAAAACAAGATCGACCTCGATGCGCTGGAGAAATACGGTACCGTCAGCGAGGTCGGTCTTGAGGACATTTTTGTATTCTAGCCGGTGCGGCAGATCGTCATTCGCGAAACGTGTCGTTCACACGTGTGCCCACATCTGTCATGCTAAGGAAGCCGTTGTGAAGGTGGGGCAGACATTCCTGTCTGCCGACGTGCGTCTAATCTGTCATCCTGAGGAAGCCGCCCGGCCTGCCAGAGAATCATTGGCAGGCCGGCTGACGAAGGATCTCCTGCGGCATCGGTACACACCAGCGCGATTTGTACGTGTCACGAGCCGAACAGGCGGAACGTTAGCGCCCACAAGGTCAGGCCGAGGCGGCGCGTGTGTCGCAGGGGTCCCGAAATACGGGCATTTCGACAAGCTCAATGACCACGTTCCGGTTGGCGCATTGTGACTTGGCTCAGAATGACACGTAGGACGATCTTCAGGCGGGAAAGTTTCCCCTTAGCGATCCCTGGCAGCGCAAGCAGTCCATCCCCGCCCCCCGTTACGAAGCCCATCCCGCGATAAAATCCGACGTCGCGTAATCTACAGGCATCTCGTTGAAGTGGTAAGTCATCGGTCCGGATTGGAACCCGGGCACGAAATGCTCCGCTCCCGACTGGAGCAGTTTGTCCAGCGGTTCGAATCGCCTCCACAGCGTCTCCGCCTCGTTCGCCGTGAACCGGCCGGCGAAATCGGAGCCCCAGTTCAGCGTGATCGGGTGTTTCCCGCCCCGAAGTCGCCGGGAGAGGTCTTCCGGAACGTCGGGATAAGGGGGAAGCTTCGCGAGCCGGATCGCCAACGCGGCCTTGCACAGGAAGACGGTGGAGAGTAGCTCTCCCTTTTCGCCTCTGTCCGGATGAAGCCGGTTCAGCGCCTCTCTGTAAGCCGCGCCGTCGAGTCGGATAACCGCTCTCAAAGCATCCTCCGTATGCCCCTTCATTTCGTTGCTGCGGTCATTCCAGCGTTCGAACGCGGCCGCGGTTCCGGTGGAAAGGTGTTTCAGAAACGAGGGATCGTCTATGGCGGTGTGAGTACAGAATCCGCCGTGAATGGTTCGTCTAAATCTGGGGCTGTAGTTACTGCCCCAGTGGAGGATCGGGAGAATGTAGACGACGCCGTCACCGGATTCAAGGTGCGTTTGAACGCCGTTCGGCAGAGGCTGGCAGGGGTCCGCCAGCATCAGCTCGTTTTCCTCTTCCGTGTTGTAACGGACGTGGCTGCCCGGTACTACCCACAAAACGTTGTCGTCGTAAAGGGGTATGTTCCATTGCACGTAACGCGGTCCTCCTTCGAGGATGTCGTCGATATAGCCCTGAAGGGGGGCGGTGTCGATGGGGTGGTGGTCTCGATGCCACTTCGCGGGGCCGCGGTCACGAACCGGATTGCACATCATCATCATCTCGGTTACCGCGGCGTCAGTCACGCCAAGCAGCTGAGAGCTGATTCCCTGAATGTTCGGTTCCAGCCACACCTCCACCGCCGGCGCCGTTTCCTCATTGATCCGGCTGACCAGCGGCGGTCGCTGGAGCATCAAACGGGGTTGCGGACTCGTCTCCCACTCGCCTCCTGGCGGGTCGCCCTCGTTTCTCATGGACCTCCAATGTTCGCGCTGCTGGTTCACGAGCGTTTCGTAAGCCTGGCGAACTTGCATAAGTTTCGTTCGGGGTACGGCCTCTCTTACGACCATGTAGCCTTCTTCGAGGAATCGATCCCGATCCACCGGATGCATCATGCTTCCTCCAAATCGTATACAGTTTGCGCTCCGTGGCAATGGCCCGACGGCCTGGACTATGTCCCGACAAACGTCTCGGGCCACTTTGGTTCGTAGTTGCTCTCGAAAAGCCAGTCAAAGTCCTCCGGCACGATATGCGCCCGCTCCGGGCGTAGTTTCCGGCGCAGCCGGGGGAAGAACTCCATCAACCCGTCGCGCTGGCCTTTCGGGAGTCCGCATGTAACGCCGGAGGCGGCCCAGGCCGAAAGCATCGCCTTGCGGGGCACCGTGTCCTCGTTCTGCCAGGCCGAGTGCAGGCCGGAACTGCACAGGATCAGCATCTGCCCCCGGCGGGCTACCATGGGTACCGGATTCTGCTCGAGCCAGGGTGAATCCGCCAGGTTGGGAACGTGCTCCGGATAGGCCGGCGCGCTTTCAGGCGGATCCGGGCGCACCCCATGCACGCGGGGCAGCATTGCCTTGTGTTCCGGCGTCAGGACGCGGCTCCAGTATTCCATAATCGGGCGGTGACTTCCGGGTAGTATGCGCATGGCCCCGCGGTGCTCCGGCACGTCGTTGAGCCAGAACCAGAGTTCCGCGCGCATCCTGCGGGGCGTCGCCTGGAAGTCCTCCCACGTGGCCTGAATGTCGGTGTGGCATCCGCCGGCCCATTGGTCGCGCGGGCTCGCGAAGGGCGCTTTGGTCGGAAAACGGCCGTGGGGAGAAAGCCCCCACCACAGATGTACAGCATCCGCCCGCAATACTTCCATGGCCATTTCCTCGAAGTAGGGATGCTGGAAGACGTCCATATACGCAGGGTCTTCGTAGGGCGGCCGGCCGCTCGCCGTCAGCCGGTCCCACGCGGCTTCTGCGCGGTCCAGTTCCGCGGTTGTGAGGGGGCTGTCGACAACGACGGCGCCCTGTTCCTCGTATTGTTTCAATTCCGCTTCCGTGAGTGGCATTCAACCCTCCTTTGGGTGAGGCTAACGGCGCGGCCAGTTGTCGTATATGAGCCGCCTGTGTTCTCGCCAAGACACGAGGTTTTATGTTATCCGAGCCGGAAGTAGCGCGGCCGTCGAGACTCAATTGGCAGCCGGCTCTCGTTGGTTCGGCAGCTGTGTGAAAGTCCGTCCTCGCGCCTTTTTCCGCTCCCGTTTGATATCATCCAGGACCGCCATGAAACACGGAATGACAAATAACGTCAGTACTGTCGAAACGAGCAATCCAAAAAGGATCACGTTCGCAAGCGGCGACCAGAGGGCCGACTTTCCTCCGATGCCGACAGCCATCGGCATCAGGCCGGATATCGTTGTTACCGAAGTCAGAATGATCGGTCGCAGTCGCAAACGTCCCGCGTTCACGATGCTCCGCCAGATGTTCGTCACGGACCCGCCGGCCTGTCTCCGTCTGTTAATGAAAGCGACCATCACAATGGCGTCGTTGACGACGATTCCCGCCAGGGCGACGAAACCGAAGAGCGAGATCAAGCTGAACGGATTCCCTGAAATCAGCAGGCCGAGCGACGCGCCAATGATTGCGAACGGCACGGCGGTCAGGATGACCAGCGGCTGAGCGTACGAGTTGAACTGCGTTCCGAGGATCACAAACATCAGAATCAGGCTGACGGCGAACAGTGACGCGATATCTTCGAACGCTTCCATGAAATCCGTAAACTCGCCCCCGATCTCGAAGCTTACGCCGGAATACCGAGCTTCGATCGACGGAAAGATCTCAAGCAGTCTGTCGTTGATCTGATCCACCGTCGTCGTTTCTTCGTCGATCTCCCCGGTGACCATGATGGTCCGCTTCCGGTCGAAGCGGTTAATCTCCGTGTGTCCGGGACCGATGGAGAAGGAGACCATGTCCCGCAGCGCGACCGTGCTCCCGCCTGCGTTCGTTACCTGCACGTTCAATACGTCGTCCACGGTCGACCGTTTGGCCTGGTCGTACTGCACGATGACGCCCACCTCTTCGTCTCCGTCCCGGAACTTCGTCGCCTCGACGCCGTCGAACGCGTATCGAACGTTCAGAGCCACCTCCTGCGCCGAGAATCCGTAAAGGGCCGCGCGCACTTCGTCCACTTCGATCCGGATCGCGTCCTTGCCCGGCGGGAAGTCGTCGGTCACCTCCAGCGCGCCCGGGATCCGGCGCAACGAGTCCTGCAGCACAAGCGCCGCTTCCTTCACCCGATCGAGATAACGGCCCTGGGCCTTTACCGAGATCGGTTTGCCCACTGGCGGGCCGCCGGTAAATTTTTCGAAGTTGACCGATGTGGCTCCGGCGATGTGCTCCGTGCGCTCCCGGAGCATGGCGATCAGCTCTTCCGACATTCTCACTCGTTCCTCCCTGGGCTTCAGTTGCACGAGGACCTGGGAGACGCTCTTCCGGGTCAGCCACTCGTTGTTGCTCTGAAGGAGGCCCACGTTCGTGACCACGGCCTCGATATCCTCGTCTGAAAGCCGGCGCGCCTCGGCCTCGTAGGCGCGGGTGACGCGATCCGATTCGTACAGGCTCGTCCCTTCCGGGAACTTGATGAGCACCTTGAAGGCGTCGAATTCCTCGTCGGAATAAAAATCGACAGGGAGCAGGCGGATGATCATCACGGCGCCGACCAGCACAACGACAAGACATCCGATGACCCAGTAGCGTCGACGCAGCGTGCGTATCAGCAGACGCCCGTAGATCCTTCGAAGTCTCTTGAAGAACGGCTGTTCACCCCGTTTGTGGGCATTGGAACGCCCGGTCCATTCCGCGTAGTGGGAAGGCAGCAGAACGAAAGCCTCGACCACGGATGCGGCCAGCGCCAGGGCGAAGGTCAGCGGGATGATGCGCATGAATTTGCCCATGACGCCCGGCAGGAGGATCAACGGGAGGAAGGCCGCGATGTTGGTGCCGACCGAACTGAGGATCGGGGTTGTCACTTCGCCCGTCCCGAGGATCGCGGATTCGCCGGCGCTGCGGCCCTGCAGCCGGTACCGGTGACAATTCTCGATCACGATGATGGCGTCATCCACGATGATGCCCAACACCATCACCATTGCGAACAGCGTGCTTCCGTTTATTGTGTAGCCGAATACGCTCAGCAGGATGAACGTAATGAAGAATGAGATGGGTATTCCAAGCGTGGCCAGAAAGGCGTTCCAGGATCCCAGGAACAGCCAGAGCACGAGCGAGATAAGTATCATCCCGGTGATCGCGTTGTTCCGGAGCGCGTTGATTACCCGGTTGATGTAGACGGAGTTGTCGTCGGTATAGCTGAAGCTGATCCCGTCGGGTACCCGGCCTTCATAGTGGCCGACGGTTTCCTTGACCGCGAGAATCACGTCGATTGTGTTCGCGTCGGTTTTCTTCGACAGAGAAAACGTGATGGACGGGTTGCCGTTCAATCGAGAGAGGACTTCAGGCTCTTCGCGGCGATCCCGGACCCTTGCGACGTCACCGATTCTCACGGCGTCCCCGCCCGGTGCAGCCCGGATGATTGTCTCGCGGATCTCCTCCACGTTCCGGAACTCAGCGAGGGAGCGGATCACGTATTCCCTGGCGCCGTGCGTGAGGACTCCGCCAGGTACGTTCAGATTTCTCGCCTTCATCGCCCGAACCACGTCCAGGATCGTAAGACCGCGGGCAGCCAGCATGGACGGATCGACCTCGACCCATATTTCACGCTCAGGCAGGCCGGCAACCTGAACCTTGGCAACGCCCGAGATATTCTTCAGGTCCTCCTCGAGATCGTCCGCGACAATCTGAGCATTCTCCTCGGGGATCGTAAATGCCATGTTGACCGTGAGTATCGGGAGAAAATCGCCGCTGTCGAAGTCGTCCACTACCGGATCTTCAGCCTCTTCCGGAAGCGCCACCCGGTCGATACGACCCTTGAGATCGGTGTAAATCTCCCTGAACTCGGACTCCGGCATGTCTTCGAACTTGACGAGGACCGTGGCCAGCCCCTCGCCTGCTTTGGAATTCAACTCATCGATCTTGTCCAGATCGTGGATCTCCGCCTCGATCGGGTCCACAATCAGGCTCTCCACCTCTTCCGGACTCGCGCCCGGGTAGGGGATCGCGATAATCACCCAGTTGAAGTCAATCTGCGGATTCAATTCCTGCGGCATGTTAAAGAGACAGATGGCGCCGAAGCAGATCAGTCCCGCCATGACCAGGTTCACAAATACCGGGTTTCGGACCGAGAATTTCGCTATCGACATATCAGGAATGCCTCACGTACCAGAACGTTTCAGGGTCCCTTCGATTCAACGTAGGGCGCGAATCACCACGTGCGTTGCAGCCCCCAGGCGGTTCATGCCCGCCACGACAATCGTATCCCCCTCCGCAAGACCCGATTCCACGGCGACCTGGGAGCCGAACGTTACCCGCGTTTTCACCTCGGTAAGCCGTGCGATCCCATCCCGGATCCGATAGACATGCTCCCTGCCGTCCCTGGCGACGACCGCGTTGCCCGGTACAACGAACTGGAGACTTGAACCGCCCAATATCACGCGGCACCGGGCTGCCAATCCCGCGCGAATGGACATGTCGGGCGCATTTTCCAGGTGGACCTCAACGGGAAACGCGCCGGTCGTCTCCTCGGCCTGAGGGGAGATGTAGCGGACGTAACCATCGAAGGTCCGGTCTCCCAGCGCGGCAACGGTGATGCGTACGGGCCCGCCTTCCTGTACGCGGCCGATGGCGGTCTGCGGGATACCGAGCATGACTTTCATCGTGTCCAGATTCACCACCCGATACGTCGTCGCTCCGGTCGATGTCATCGCGCCCAACTCGACGTGCTTTCTGGATATCCATCCGTCGATCGGGCTGGTCAGCCGCGTGTCCTCAAATCCCTTACGGGCACGACTCAGATCAGCCTGGTTCGACTTCAGATCGGCCTCTGCAGCCTTAACAGCAAGCCGGGAATTCTCGAAGGACAGCCTGGAAATGTCCTCGTGTTCGAACAGTTGACGGTCACTCTCGAAATTCAGCCGCGCGATCTCCAGTTTGTTCTCGGCGGAGAGGACCTGCGCCATCGCGTGTTCCAGCCGGGCCCTGGCCACGCGGTCGTCGATCACCGCGAGGGTGTCTCCGGACCGCACACGGCCCCCGACCTGGGCCCTGACCTGCGTGAGTCTCCCGCCGGTTTCAGCGACCACGTCCACCGCCCGGTGCGGGACGATAACGCCCGTGACCTCAACGGCCTCCTCCACGTTTTCAAGCCGCACAACCCTGGCCTCGACCGGGACCGCCCGCAGGGTTTCCGCGCCCGGCTCGGCCGATCCGCCGGCATCGGAGTCCTCCTGCGGCCCACACGAAGGCAGGCAGCAGCACAGAGCGACCAGGGCGTATGTTATTGCGTCTTTATTCTTCATTTTGACTCCACCATTTCCTCGACCAGATCGTCGAGGCTGCCCATCAGGTAGCTCAACTCGATTACCGCTGAGGTAAGGTCGAACCGGGTCGTGATCTCCATCAATCGGGCGTTCTGCAGATTCAGCTTGGCGTCGATGACGTCCAGGTTCGATGCCCGCCCCAGTTCTTTTTCCCGGGAGACGATCCGGTAGTTGTTCTCGTTGAAGTCCAGGCTGGTCCTGATCAGTTCGCGCTGGTTTTTCAGATTGACGATCCGATTTACCGTCTCGCCGAGCGTCTGTCGGGTTTCGTCCACCAGATCGGAGAAGCGTGTATCCTGCGCCCGGTAACTGAAGAGCGCCGATTTCAGGCGCGAAAGGTTGCGGAATCCGGTGAACAGCGGAACCGACATATTGAGCATGATCATTGAGGGTCTGTAGTCGTCCAACGCCAGCGTATCGTTTCTGCGCCATGCGGTGGAATAGCTGAGAGAGACGTCGGGCAGGTAGCTCGAATATTGCCCCCGGTAGACAAGGCGACTGCGTTCGCGGTCCCGTGCGGCGGCAGCCAGCATGGCGTTTCCGTCAACCAACGTCTGGTTGTCGACGCCCACGAGCGCCCGAATTTCTTCTTCAGACAGACTCGCCACCCGGGTCACCTCCACGTCGAGTCGGGGCGGGATGCGGTCCACCAGCGCACCGGAGTGCAGCATACGAAGGCCAAGCAGCCGGCGCAGACGAACCGTCGCATCGCGCAACCCAGCCTTCCCGGTGGCCACGCCGCTTTTCTGCTGCTGGTGTTCCACCTGCCACCGTAGCAGATCCAGCTTCGAATATCTCCCCGCGCGGTGCATCCTTTCGGCCTTCCGGACGTTCAGGCCGGTCAGGACGAGGAACTCACGCTGAAGCTCAAGCATCGCGCCGCGTTTCAACACTTCGAGGTAGCCGGAAATGACATGGTACAGGATTCGATCCCGGATGGCCTCTCGCGTCCGTTCGGCTGCGGCCTGTCCCGTCCTCGCGACCGAAAGGCCGTTAATCAGTTCCGCGTCGAAGATTGGGAGGTGCGCCTCAAATGACGAATAATATGACGTGCGGAACGCTACCTTTGGCACGGGGATTTCGGGTGGGAAGTACCGCGAAAAATCCCGCTCGGCCAGCGTCTGTTCGTCAATCCGGGTAATTTCCGTGTTGAAGCTGACCCTTGGAGCGAACTGCGACCACGCGTTCCGACGATCCCAGTTCGCCTTTTCCGCGGCGAACCTCGCCGCCTGTAGCTGGCGGTTGCCGGACAGGGCCTGCCGCAGACACGCCTCCAGGGTCATCCGGGGTCCGTCCGTCGGATTCGCGCCGCAGGGTACGGCAGACAAACATAGGACAGCGCCTATCAGAATGAAGGTGTCTCGACGACGATCAAAGACATTTGTCATAGAATGCTCCATAAGGATTGCGCTACTGAAGAGACGTCCCGGATAACGGGTGGCGGCGAGCCAGGGAACTCGGCGCAGGCAGGTCGGTTTCTGATGGGGTCTGCCCGGGCTTCTATCTGTTTGCGTTTGAGGTCATTGACTATGTGCTGTTATTTGACGTATCGGGGTTTGCCATCGCGGGATCGACGTCAACGTCCTTGATCAAATTGAGGCCGCCGTTTCAACTTCGGCAGACTGCAGGGAGAATGGGGAGATCTCTTGAGGAAGCTTCGGAAGCACCTGTTTGGAGGACGATAAGACGGTATACTGATCCCCCATAACACGCACGATCAGACCATACAGATCGCTGTCTCTCTCGGTATAGGTCGCTTGAAGCCTGCGCAATAACTGCCCGGATTCCTGCACCTTCTCACCCTTTTCAACGCGGGTGAGACCATAGACAACCTGATAGGGCTTCACCTTGAGCAATCCGTCCAAAACCTGTTTTTTCGTTGAAAAACGTCGCTTTTGGTCCTTGTCCAGCGATCCCCAGAACGCTCGTATGCATCGCGCCACCAGCTGCAACCGACAACAAAGCACAATGTTCGAGCCGATCAACTTACTGTCCATGCGGACGTGCTGACCCAACACACCAAAGGCGTTGGCCTGCGTCCTGGTTAAGCTCGAGAGCGTCTCGCCAATCAGTTCGCGACCAGTCTTCAGTTGATACTCATACAAAGCATGCTTGAACAGATAATACGTGGACTCAACAGGCGCCTCATCGCATAGATTCATCATCCCCAATGCCCGCATCACCAGGATATTGAATCGACAATGCTCGAACAGTTGCGCATCGCTCCATCCAAAACCCTCCCTCAAGATCACCATCGACACCAGTTGTCGAATCGGCGCACCGGGGCGGTCCCGGTTGGCATCGTGCAACACCGAGAACAGATCCTCATCGACCTTTGACGTGACGTGCTCGTAAAACAGATTATGCCACGACTTCGGATCATTCAACTGATCCTGCTTCCGACTCTTGAAATGCGACTCGAAGCTGGCAAACAGATCCGGCTGACTTGAAGGGGCACTCCTTCCAAACATAGATCCCTCCCTTCTTTGCGATCAATCATCAATCCAGCTTTGCAACCTCTTCACACCTGGAATTTAGCGCTTTTACCCGGCTAGGTAAACGCGACTTTTCGGAGTTGACTCAAAGATCAATAGACGAATCGGTCAGGCGGGTTGAACGGTCCAACGACACCTTGCGATCACGCCACCCTGTGGAGGCATTCGACACCGGCTCTGGAAGCCGCGTCGATGTCGAAGCCTACGATGTCTCCGTTGGCGTCGAGATCGACATTCAGCCCGTTAGCGACCTCTCGCGTTTCTGTGCCCGGACCTGATTTGAACTCAACGTACAGGCTATCGGTTTCGGGATAGTAATGGAGTTTCATGGCCCTTCCTTTCGAAATCCGCGATCAAGGAACGCGTTGCTGCAATCCGGGCTGTTCCTTCAAGAGAGAGCCGCGTATTCATAGACCTGAGTCTCGATAGTGCGAACGGGTCGGCATTGTTCCCACACCACTTGCTGCAGGCGTTCGACGGTCTCCGGTGAGAAGTGCTTCTCACCTGTCTCCACGTTGACTCGCGCCGGGACGTTTTCAATCAGGAAGAGCCGCCCATCTAGTTCAATGTGATACGTCACCTTTTTTTCTACCAGCGTCTCGTTCCATGCGGTGTCTTCAGACATCGTCCTGTCTCCTTGTCTTGAAGTTGATCCATTTTGAGGGATCAGGTTCATACAGGGTAATGATTTTGATTATGGGCCTGACAGGATAGCTGCAATGGAAATGAATTGGCCTATCGGACAACGTGAAGCCGAGAACCAGGCAACTGGGACCATATTTGTCGTGCGGATAGTCTTCAACGACTTCACTCCGCTCAATGGCTTCTCGGAAATCCTGCATGCTGATCCCGCGAATAATGCTTTGATCAACGGCATGTTGCGAGAACTCGACTTGCCCGGTCTTGATTTTGTGAAGTATTTCATCGAGAATTTCCATTTCGTCATCGCCCTTCGCCCAACTCCGCCAAAGGTTGTTTTCACATATGCGTCAGTCGGCATCTCCGCTTGATGCTGGTCAGCTTTGCCGAGTCGGTCATCTCCAAATACCCGCCCTACATTAGCAGTTGGAGGTCTTCCCCCGCGCTGCAGGCAGGCCCACAAGGGATGCCCCTACAAGGCGGCCATGAGTGGTTCAGCACTGAAGGTGCTTGATCCGGTACCGCGAACTGGTAGTTTGCGGAATAGTCGCTGGACCGTCGCCTCAAACGTATGAAGCGAACATCGAGCCTTCAATAACGGGCAATCGTCAGCTTTCGCAGCCCGCGGAACGCCGAGCGTCCAATTGTCGATTAATAGAGCGTCTAATTGTCGGTTAGAATACCGTCCATGTGTTGAATATCTGCGACGTGTAATCTACAAGATTTGGTCCCCGCAATCACGAGGCGAGACCGTCAGCAAGGTCGATCAATGCTGCGAGCGGGGCGTCCCTACCGCTCCCACAATTCGCTCAGCGGCACGGCGAGAATGCGTTTGTCGGCAAGCGGGAGACGGTCGCGGCCGGCGTAGAGCAGCACGCCGGACTCGAAATCCTCGCCGCAACGATCTGCGAGCCGAACAAGCCCTTTCCCGTCTCCGGAGGTGATCCCACGGGCGGCTTTGACTTCAATACCCCATGTCTTCTGGCCCCGGGTAATGACTACGTCGACTTCCACCCTATCCTTGTCGCGATAGTGCCAGAAACGCAGATCCGGTTCCGTCCAGGTGGCCTGGGCAATGAGTTGCTGCACCACAAAGGACGCCAACAGACGTCCCATGCGGTCCCTCCTGCCGAGCCAGTCGTACGCGGTCAGGTTCGCGAGGGTTGCAGCCAGCCCGGTATCGAGGAGATGGACCTTGGGTGTTCTGATGAGCCGTTTGGCCGGGTTGCGGCGCCACGCGGGAAGGCGTCGCACCAGAAAGAGCCGCTCGAGCACGGCGACGTAGTGATCTACCGTCGACCGGTGCAGGCCCAGGGTATTGGCCAGATTGCTGGTGTTCAATAATCCGGCGCTACGAAGGGCCAACAGCTCCAACAAGCGAGCGAGTTCGTGCGCATCTCTCACCCGTGCCACGTCCTGCACGTCCCGATCGATGATGCTGCGTAGATACTGCCTGTGCCATTGCCGGGAGCGGACGGGCGTGCGGGTCAGCGGCTCGGGGTACCCGCCGGCGACCAGTCTGTCCGGCAGCGACGGCCCTTCGGGCGTCGCATCGGGCCGGATGTCCGGCTCGATCGCGCCGTTCAGCAGGTCGCTGAGGAAGTGACCCGGCGCGCGCGCTTTTTCGGATTCCGTCAATGGGTGCAACTGCGCCATTTCCATCCGGCCGGCCAGGGATTCAGTTACGGTCGGTACCAGCAACAGATTGGCCGAGCCGGTCAGCACGAAACGACCGGGACGGCGGTCCTGATCCACGGCGCGCTTGATGGCGGGGAGCAGTTCAGGCGCCCGTTGCACCTCGTCCAGAGTCACCGCCTCCGGCAGGCTGGCGACGAAACCGGCCGGATCGGCCAGGGCAGTCTGACGGTAGTTTTGCTCGTCCAGGCTGACGTATGCACGGTCTGGCGCGAGTTGCTGCACGAGCGTTGTCTTCCCGCACTGCCGCGGTCCGAGCAGACAGACCACCGGCGTGTCGGCCAGGGCCTCCCGGATTACGGGTTCCAGCGAGCGGGGAAACAGGGAACGGTTAGCGTCCATTTGTCGGGTTCGATAGCGGCCAATTGACGGTTAACAGAGCGTCCATTTGTCGAATGAGAGCGACGTGACAATCTACAGGATTGGAACGCAAAGATCAAGAGACGATTCTGTCAGTCGGGTCGAACAATGCCGCGAACATGAACCTGGAACTCGTGAAGCAACGTGCGACCAGGGTGTCGGATGGATGGGACAAGTGTCCTGTCCCAAAAATACCTCACCATTCTACCGCCGATTCATCCCGTCTCGCAGCGTTGCCTTCGCTCGCCGACCTGGCCAGGTCGCCAGCGCTCTGGCGCCTTGCGAGCCGGGCGACTCGACGGCCGAATTCAGGCAACTTATTTTCGGGACCGAACACTGGGAAATTGGAATCCGTGGTTTCATCATTGGGGTTGTTGTGACGTGGAAAAGAGGAAGCACAATACAAGACCGTCTCCGGCTCCTCCGGCTGACCACGACGCGGCGTGCCGACATAACTCGTTTACCCCGGAGGTGAAAGGAATCAGCGTTTTACCTGTTACCGATTCCCATTCTCGCCCGCCAGGATCGTGACCGCTTCGACCAGCGTATCCAACTCCGAATTGCTGGTGTAGAACGCCACCGAAATCCGCACACCGGATGGTTCGTTGATGTTGGTAGCCCGTTGGGCGATTTGCCAGCGGTTCCGGAGTGCGTCAGAAACTTCGTTCCCTTCCATGCCCTCGACAGCGAAAGCGACGATGCCGGTCCGGGTTTCGACGCGGCGTGATCCGATGACCCGCACGCCGGGAATGGCGTCGAAGCGTTCGCGCAGCGATTCCGCTTTTCGTCCCGCCTCCATGGCGATGGCCCGCGGCCCGCCGATGCCAGCCAGAAAATCGAGACCCGCGCCGAGACCCGGGTAGAGCGCACTCGCCGGCGTTCCCGTCTCGTACTGCCGGGCCGTACCATCGGGAGCGTGCGGTCGCCGCAGCGGCTTTAAAACTTGCTGCGCGCCTTTCCTGACATAGAGAAATCCAGTACCCATCGGCGAAAGCATCCACTTGTAGCAATTGGTGGCGTAGAAGTCGCAGCCTATTTTATGCAGGTCCACCGGAAACTGCCCGACGGCCTGGCAACCATCCCAGAGCGTGAGAATGCCGCGGGACCGCGCCAGCTCGCAGATCTCGCGGGCGGGCAACCGGGTCCCCCAATCCGTCGTGACATGGCTGAAACAGATCAGCCGGGTACGAGGGGTGATCGTTTGCTCCAGTCGGCCCAGAAAAAGGTCTCTATCCTGGTCGATCTCGACCACCTTGACGATCGCCCCTTCCCGGTCCGCCAGACCCTGGGCGGCCTGAAGGGGTACCGGATGTTCCTCATTGGTAATGAGAACCTCGTCTCCCGGTTGCCACCGCAGCCCGCCGAGTACCATACCGTACCCTTCGCCGGTGCTCATCGTCAACGCGATTTCCCCTGCATCGGCACCAAAGAAGCCGGCGATTTTGGCCGGCAATTCGGCTTCGGCCTCGGCCATTGCGATGTACCAGTCGTTCGTACTGATGCTGCCGCTGCGCAACTGCTGATAGCCCTCGGCGACGGCCTTGTTCACGCTGACCGGTGACTGACCGATTCCACCGGTGTTAAGGTAAACGCCGTGTTTCAGGCCCGGCATTTGGCCGCGAATCCCCGCGATATCCATGGGCTTCCCTCTCTTCCTGACAACCGCATCAACGTGCCCTGCTCGCCGTCAAAGTGGCCGATATCGCATCTCGCATGCAGATCCGCGTCCTCCAGCGCATCCAGACGTTCGGCCATCTGCGTCTGAACGAGATGCCGGGGCTTCATCGGGATGTCCGCCTCAGCGAACATTTCCATGGGATCGACGTGACCGTGGTCGGCGATGGTGCCTGGCGCGTCGAACCCCCACTCGGTCGTCACGGTGGGGTCTGCTCCGCGTTCGAACAGATACCGGGCGAACCGTTTCATGCCCAACCAGCCGGTTTCTCTGTTTGTTGCTGTCGGCCAAAGCCTCCCGGATTACGGGTTCCAGCTAGCGGGGAAACAAGGAACGGTTAGCGTCCATTTGTCGGATACATTAGCGGCCAATTGACGGTTAAAAAAGCGTCCATTTGTCGAATGAGAGCGACGTGACAATCTAAAGGATCGGAACGCAAAGGTCAAGAGAAGAGTCTGTCAGCCGCGTCGAACAATGCTGCGAGCAGACGCTTGTTATTGTGCCACTGGAATCAAAAGAGACCCCGAAAGGATCGCGTTTCGGAGCCTCGTTTTGAGTATCAATGCCTTGAATTGAACGAGAGGTGGTTGGATTCGGGCCTGGCGTCATCAACGATTACACTTATCGTTTTTCGCCTTGAGGCGACCTCCCATACCAGCACGAACTCCAGGCCGGGTATCGCGGAGGTCTTCAAGGATCTCATCGGCAGGGTGGGTTATTCGGCTGCCGTTGACGTGCTGCCGCTCAGGTATCGAAACGTGCAAATCGCACGGGGATGATCCGATGCTGCAGTAGATCCTTCGTCGGCCTGGCGGCCTCCTCTGGATGACAGTTTCGCCGAAGGTGTGGGCTCAGCGGTTCGCCAATGGTTATCGCAACGCATGTCATTCTGAGCGGAGTCGAAGAATCTGCCGTCTTCTCGATTCGACGTGTAGCACATGCCCTTTGAAGACGAACCTGTGCGCGGACGCTTGGCCAGCCTTTCGGCCTCCTCTGCATAACATTCGGGCTACAGTGTGAAGGATACATTTCGCCAATGGCTGTGGACGATTTTTCCATCCGTATATTTCGCGCACTTTCGCGACTTTCGTAGTGAATCAAATCCGCTTTTGGTTAGGTGTGAGGTGATTGGTTTCATGATCGCCCTTCTTCCGATTCTGCCAGTCGACTCTTGCCGGTTTCGGTGAGTCTGTATTTCTGCAACCGACTGTTGGGTTTTTCTGGAATTGTGTATTCGATCAGCTTGTCATCCATCAAGAGGCGAATCGCCTCGTTGAGCCGGCCCGATACGGATTTGTGGCCCAAACCGTTCGAAATCTCGGATCTGGACCTGGGAGTGTGTCGGAGTATCGATAGTATTCGTTGTTCTATGCCCTTTGCCCTCGATTTCTGCCTTGACTCTTGCCTTGACTCTTGCCTTGACTCTTGCCTTGACTCTTGCCTGACTCTTGCTTTAGCCCGGTGCGGGTTCCCACCTGTGACGTTGGCCTTTGGAACGTTGTCGTTACCCACGACGCTGAGACCTTGATCAACGGTTCTGGTACTCCGTGTTCGCGGCACGAACTGTACCAATTTCCAATGACGCGCGTTTCCTCAATGGCTTCGACTGGATCCCGCGTGCCTACCCCATCGGCGAGGTGTGCGATTGTCTCACGTCGCCAGTGTGAGTTGCCGAAGATCGTCGGACACCTCCATCTTTAAAACGTCAACGGTCGGATTTCCAGGTGTGGAAATCGCGAAGCGATATTCACTCTGATATGCGAACTCCGTTCGCTTCGTGAACCAGGCTCTCGGGGCACCGTGGATGTCCACCCAATCGTCTTGTGTCTCAATTACTCCAGATTCGTCCTCGTAGTGAACGGGGCCGTGATAGACCCGCACAAACGTGTCGATGTTCTGAACTCCTTCTTGTTTCCACAAGTTGTTACTGTAATTGGATCTGGCGTAAGTCAGAATGTCAAGAGCGTCCAGCTTGAGGTGTTTGCCCTTGTCGATCTGCAAAGCAAAGTCAACACCCAACCACATTGCGAAACCATCTACATCCTTAATCTCGGTAGCCGCGTCGTAGTCATATTCGTCTGAAAACGTGGATCTGAGTTGTCTATACTCGCGATCGGATTGGAGATGTGAAGTACAATATACCCACGGTTCGCTGTCTGACGAAAACACAGCGCTCCCCTCAATGCTGCCGTGTCCGATACGATTGCTTATCAGGGGTCCGATGTTTCTTGTGAGTGTGCTGTCATACGGATCTGCGATTCCTTTCGGTAGCCTCTCTTGATCACGATAGTAGGAGGGCGTGGCCAGCCAGATTTCCTTGGAACGACACGGTGCGTGACACCGATTCGATAATTTCACCACCTTCTCGACGTTTCGCTGGAATCCTGTGCGATAGTCCACACGGTAGACGTAGATAATGTGATATTGCTTTCGTTCGACATCCAAAACAGCGAAGGCGTCGGCGATCTTTGGAGCCGGAAATGCAGAACATCGATTGCCCGTTGCTCGGCGCGTGATTTCCCTGTTCGCGTCGTCAATTCGCTCCAAGACGTCCGCAGGTTCCCGAATGATCAAAACCCCATTTGACCGACGCCAATATTCCTGACCGTTTGAATCCATATCCTATAGCAGTTTCGCGTTGTTCGGCCCTTCCTGTCCTGTGAGGTGCTCGGCAGGGAGGCGTAATCAAAGAGGTAGAAGCAAGCCCGCGAGCCCGATTGACATTCGAAATACTCTCCGCAAGGCGGAGTCGCCTGCCTGCGTCCGCAGAACAGGCAGCCAGAAGTGGATTCTCCGCGCTGATCCGTCGAACACCGTCATCGCCGGGATTGACGCACGGTTTTTGTTGTACGGGCGGTTCGCGAACCGCCCTTGCTCGATCCGGTCTCTGAGGTTGCGGTCCCTGAGCTTGTCGAAGGGTGTCGAAATGTCGAATGGCAGGCGCTGGCTGATGCGGAGGGGGGATTCAAACGCCTTACCGAATGCAACCTGTGTCTCGTTCCACGCGATTTCGTAAGACATCGCCCAAGAGGTTTATTTGCTCGTGGCAAAATACCTCGAAATTCGAACAAATTCAATCGGTGAAATAGAAACACCCTCCTGGAAAGGAGGGTGTTTTTGGTGTGCCGAGCATGATCGACAGCTTGGAGGTGGAAGTCCTCTACCCAGCCTGATGGCGGCGAAGGGTTAGCGAAGCGCAAGGGCGTCGTTGCGAGGCGTCGTCTGAAGGAAGCGCGTAGCAAAGGCGCGACCCGATGGACAAGAACCGGATAAGAGGCCTACCCGGCGGGACGAGCGAGCCAATGATCGCGAAGTCCACAGCCATCAAGTGCCGGGGTGGTAAATCCGGCGGGTGTGCGCTGAAGGCGGTCGATCTTACCTCGGGAGGTCTGCGTCGTGTCCGGAAAGCCCGGACTGAGCGGTTCGTAAGGGCCGTGATCGCGGCGCAGAAGTCAGCAGAGGGCATAGTAGCCGGGGGACCGGCGAAGGCCCGAACGATGGACAGGACAAGTAGGACGGCACGCTCATGCGTACTATGCGGCAGAAAATCCAGTTGGAACTGGCCTTGGCGCCGGTGGCGAAGGGTGAAGCCCGGGCCGCCGTTGCTGAAGGGACCGAAGTGTGCGTGGCGCGTGCCGCCCCCGAACGCCCTGCGGCCGGGCTGGCCGTGTCGATGGAGGCGGTGGTCGAGCCCGGAAATTTGTGGAAGGCACTGAAGCGTGTACGGCGCAACAAGGGAGCGCCTGGCGTGGACGGGATGCGTGTCGAGGCGCTGGTGGGCCACCTGAAGGACCACTGGAGAGAGATCAGGTCACGCCTCCTTGACGGCAGCTACATCCCGCAGCCGGTGCGGCGCGTGGAGATACCGAAGGCGTCTGGCGGCGTTCGATTGCTGGGCGTGCCGACGGTGTTGGACCGCTTCATCCAGCAGGCGGCGATGCAGGTGTTACAGGAGGCGTGGGACGAGCGTTTTTCGGAGGCGAGCTACGGGTTCAGGCCTGGCCGCTCGGCGCATCAGGCGGTGCAGCGCGCGCAGGAGCATATCAGCGCGGGGTTCGCAATCGTGGTGGATCTTGACCTGGAAAAATTCTTTGACCGGGTCAACCACGACATCCTGATGGGTCTGTTGGCCAAGCGCGTGGCCGACAAGCCTCTGCTCAAGCTGGTCCGTGGTTTTCTGACCGCGGGCGTGCTGGACGGCGGCCTGGTGAGCCCGGCGACGGAAGGGACGCCGCAGGGCGGCCCGCTGTCGCCATTGCTGTCGAACCTGATGCTGGATGTCCTGGACAAGGAACTGGAGACGCGTGGCCACCGCTTCGTCCGCTATGCCGACGATTGTAACATCTATGTGCGGTCCCGGCGTGCGGGCGCGCGGGTAGAGGCCAGCGTGACCCACTTCCTGGCCCGGCACCTGAAGCTGACGGTCAACGTGGCCAAGAGCGCGGTCGACCGCCCGGTGGCGCGATCCTTTCTGGGCTTCAGCTTTACCGGGGGACAAACACCCCGGCGGCGCATCGCTGGACAGGCGGTGGCCCGGTTCAAGGCTCGGGTCCGGGAGCTGACGCGGGGCACGAACAGCGTCGGTCTTTCCCGCCTGACCACGGCGTTGTCCCGCTACCTTGTCGGGTGGCGGGGCTACTTCGGCTTCTGCGAGACCCCTTCGGTCTTGCGCCGCCTCGACCAATGGATCAGACGTCGGCTTCGCGCCTTCGTCTGGCGGCAGTGGAAACGCGGGCGCACTCGCTTTGCAGCGTTGCGCCGCCACGGCGTCGGTAAGGACCTGGCGGCGCAGACCGCCGGCAGCCCCCACGGACCCTGGCGGCTCAGCAACAGCCCCGCGCTGTCCATCGCCCTGACCAACGCCTTCTTCAACAAGCTCGGGCTCCCTTCCTTGCTGCCCGACTTGACCGCTTAAATCCGTCGAACCGCCGTGTACGGACCCGTACGCACGGTGGTGTGGGAGGGGCGGAGCCGTGAGGCTCCCCCCTATCCCGATTGAGTACTTGGACCTTTACGCTTGATTGTAGAGTTCAATAAGATATCTCGGTGTTTTTGGCGAATTAATGAGACCCAATTGAATACGTTCAAGAACTTCAGGTTGTACGGCGTCCTGTGTTTTCCCCCTTCGAAATGCCAAAGCTACTTTACAGTATTCACGACTTTCGGCGAGTCTGTAGTTAATATATGATTTATGATTGATAAAAGGATGGTCGCCAACACATAGAATTGTTGTCTCATCGCAATGAGAGTTCCAAGAATTGACGTTGACAACTATGACATTTTTCTTGTCGCCCAAAGGTTCAGAAATTACAATAAATAAATGGGGTTTGTTACTGTAAAATGTGTCATGTAAAATTGCCGCACTGCCTGGTTTCAGGCACATATTGCCTAGCCGAATATCCTCTCATGGCAAACTTGGGTATGTAGTTCTTCAACTGCTGATTTGATTTGTTCTTCATCATCCATTACGGCATTTAGGATACTATTGATTGAAATGGGTAAAGAACTACCGTTTGGATCTTCATACTCTGTGAATTTATGTGTGATTTCGCAGAGATGATCAAAATCCAATTTTCCGTAAATCTCATAGAGCTCTTGGGCAAGTTCCTCTTCCGCCCTCGACATTAGACCGAAATCTGGCTTTTCCTTTTTAAGAAAAATGGTGTTATTCTTGCGCTCGTGGAAATATTCAGTCCAGAGTGGATCTTCTATTTCGCCTTTCAATATATCATAAGTCTTACTCACAACAGGACCAAAAGGCATCGAAACATATGAATCAAACGTCACTGCGTGACACCATCTTTTATAGGCTTCTCTGTCCATTATGTAAAGCAACTTAATCAATGTATACATATCCAATTTGCCGCCCGCCAGTTGAACCAGATAAGCAGCCACCACACAAGTCTTGTCGGAATTAAATTTCGGTGGAAATATTGTCATTGATAAAATACCCCAATTGTTGGCCGATATTTCCGAGTGTATCGGAGATTCATTTCACATCAGGAATATATTCAATAATGAAAAACCGGGCAATAGCAAATCTTCCTTTGGCGGTCGAAATAGCAAGTCCCCGGCCAATTTTCCCGGGGCTTTCGGATGACTTCTTGGAGTTCAATTTTGTGCCAGTTTCAGAAAAAAAACGAATGGGAATGCCTTTGACATTTACTGTTCGGCCAGTATCCCATCAATACGAAAACCCCCTCTCCCACCCGTCAAGAACAACATGCCCAGTGCAGATTTAGAGTTACCCCGATTTGGTGGACACTCATCTTCTTGTTATTTTGATGAGAAGACAAGAGGTTCATCACGCCACAAAGCCGACAAATGCAGACAGTTTCGCCTTATTTCCTAGAAAGCGTCGGGTAGGTTTTTACGGTAACCAGGACTCGTTGTTTGATTGCGTCGGTCAAAGGTGTCTTACGCCGAGGGGGTGGAAGGGTCGAGCGTCTCCATTTGCAGGGTGGTTCTGATCGGTGATCTTTTCGAGCGCATTTGCGACGCAATGCCGATGGCACTGACCGGCCTTAAGTTCGAAACAGGTGAGCGCTACGGACTCGCCTGACTTCACCCAGGTGCGGATTATTTCCAGGGAATCGCCTTGATTCGGCAGGATCGTCCGTTCATAGGTTTTGAACAGGCCTTTGAAATCCGCTTCCGTCTTAAGACCTCGGCGGCGCCAGGATTCAATTCCGAGTTCCGGAAGATGTTCATAACGAATACCTACTCCTGAGCAAGCCCGTTCAAGTGTGGTCTTTGAGAAACCGTACTTGCGGCTGATTGCATTCCGTCTCACGTCACACAGTAGGGTCACGCCTCCACGGATGAGCAGATTCAGGTATACTTCAATGGACCGCCCTTCGTAGCCGATCGTGAATAGCCGCGACAGTGTTGTTTTGGGACGAGTCGATTCAATCCGATCAAGTGTCCGCCGATCGTCCTGGAGGACCTGGTCTGCGATTTCACTGCGTATTGCATAAAACGGATACCGCCGATAGGTATCTGCAATTAGCGCATCCCCTCGCACGCTTCGATATCGATGCGCGAACGAACGAATCGAACTGTTTCCGGATTCTCGCGCGATTTGCCTTCCGTTCTCTGTGAGAACCCACTGTTGGTCGTCATCCGCAATCAGCCCCCATTCCACCAGGCGGCGTCGGTCGGCATAGCTGGTGAACGAGAACGCGCCAAAACGGTAGGGCACAAAGTCGTAAGGCCCTCGACGTGTTTCAGTTGCCTGGTGTGACGAAAGCTCCTTACAATAGAGGAATAGAAGCTTCTGAAAGTCCGTATTACTTACGTCCCCGCCGATCGCGTCGGGCAACCCGAGTAAAAGGCGCTGGCGGCTGTAGAGACGCGGCAAACTTACTTCATTTGGTTGTCGTACTGGCACGTGTGCCATTGGAATTGGTCCTGATCTGCCCAGCGCAATAGAGATGAAATCGGATACCCGGTTCGGAGGGGAAAGTGGATGTTGCTACAGCAAACCCTTCCTTGCGTCTCCACTTGGCGTGCGTGACCTTCCGCGCCTAGAAGATCACCTACTCGACTAAATCGTCAATGACTTCTCGGACGTAGTCTCGCAGCCAGGGCTCCGGCTCATTATGAGACATCAGAACATCCACAATTTTCGCCCCGCCCCAGGATTCAGCCGCATGAACCGCCGCGTCCCTGATTTCAATATCGGCCGTTGCCAGCGCGTTGCGTACGACTCCGGCGCGCCAGGCAGCATTACCTATATCAGTTTGACGCCCAAGACAACGGAGAATCGATGACGCGAAACTCGGACGCTCAATGTCCAGGCACAAAGCGCCAAACTGCTCAAGAATGCGTTCGTCGCTGGTGGAACGTAGCGCATTTTCGATTATCTGATCAGCTGGATGGTCCATTCCGTCCTCAAAGGGCTCGGCGTCAAAGGCTGAGTACAGCGAAATTGCAAGCTTATTCTGTTTTTCAACCAAATGAGGATCACGTTCCACAGTTGTCCATTCGTATCTGGCTGCATCCACGAGCACTGAAAACCTGCTTTCAGTTAACGGTGCGTCATCTCGAATTGCACTTCCCCCCTGGTACAGTCAAAACATAGTCACCATTGTCGACATCCGGAGCGATTCCGCTTCGAGGGATGTCGCGTGCGATGCATTTCCCCACGTGCCTAACCACCGAGCATAGGGGAACGAGCCCGATTGATCAGTTGTGCACAAGCTGTCGACATAAACGAACGATGCCGAGGCGCGGGCAGTCGAGTGAGTTTCAGTTCGCATCGAGTAGCTTCCGCGCTTTATTAGTAATTGCGGCTTCAAACGTAACGAGCTGGACCATAACCAGCTCGCTCTGCACCATAGCTCAATTTTGGCGGTTGTCCCCCTCGGTATTTAACGTGATGTCAACGACCTTCTGCTCCTGCGGTTTGCCGCGCTATTCATCGCCGAGTCTGAGATAGAATTTGCAGGGAATGGTGAGATCCCACTCCTGACCCGGCGGGTAGCGAAACTCACAGAGCGCTTCCTCGATAGGTGGATTCCTGTAGCGACGTCGTTGGTTCATCGGATTCTCTCCGCGAAAAGGATTTCAACTCATAGTTGAAATTTGAACGCCTAACGACGTCAAATGCTCCGTACATTTCCCATACAATCACTGCTGTCCAAGAACCGTGGGATTCTCAGAGATGAGATTTGAAAAGTGGCTTCAATTGGCGATTTTGTACGGGTTTGACCCGGTTAACAAAAACCAGGTTGCCATCGTCTGCGCAATGCTGTCCAAGAACAAAGTGACTATTCCAACGGCCATAATTGTGCTGTTTCCGTCTCATTGAGCCCGTGAAATAGGCAGTTTGTGAAACTCAGACGACCTTGGTCGAGGCGCTGCGTCGCGGAAGTGAACCAGATGCTGTCCAAGACAGAAACCGATTTTGGACCGGTGTGCCATACAATGCTGTTGCAGGGTCACTGCTTCCGGCAAGCTGGCGACGAATCCGTCCGGATCCGCCAGGGCAGTCTGATGGTAGTTATACTCGTCCAGGCTGACGTATGCACGGTCGGGCGCGAGTTGCTGCACGAGCGTCGTTTTCCCGCTTTGCCGTGGTCCGAGAAGACAGACCACCGGCGTGTCGGCCAAAGCCTCCCTGATTACGTGTTCCAGCGAGCGTGGAAACAGGGAACGGATAGCGTCCATTTGTCGGATACGTTAGCGGCCAATTGACGGTTAAAGGAGCGTCCATTTGTCGAATGACTGCGAAGTGACAATCTAAGGGATCGGGACGCAAAGATCAAGAGACGATTCTGTCAGCCGGGTCGAAAAACGCGGTGATCGGACGCTTGTTATTTTGCCACTGGAATCACAAGAGACCCCGAAAAGATCGCTTTTCGGAGTCTCGCTTTGAGTATCAACGCCTGAAAGTGAACGAGAGGTGGATCAATCGCCCATTGTCTTCAAATAGGGCACGCTGGCTGTGGAGCGCACGCATCTGCTCGAGCCTTTGCCGACTCCATTCGCGATCGTCGTCCTCCGAAATGAAATGGAACCGATTCTGACACTTAGTCTACTTCTGATTCTACCTTAATATTGACACTGGTTAATGGTCTCCCTATATTGCTGATGCAACCAATCATCAACAATGTGTGGAGGTTCTTATGTCGGTATCCTTGGTAGAAGATTATGAGGTATTGCGTAAATGCTTGGTCGCTCAGTTAGCGATTGTTGAGCGGCACATAGAACATCTAAGATCCGCGGAGGCCCTGAATACGAAACACACTCGCAGCCCACGTGTGCCCAGGGCGAGGTTGCTTATTCTAATCCACGAGATTCTAGCTGAGCAAGGACCCTCGGACAGTGCAACTGTGCAGGGATTATTGGAGGAACGGCACGGGATCAAGTTTAAGGAAGGCCACATACGGCGGATATTTATGGAGGAAATTCGCCATAATGGCCAGTTTGTAGCGGTAGGTCCGGAGCAATTCGGCAGCGCAGTGAGAGTTCAACGGGTAGAGTAATAAGGTGGTCTATCATATCAGTTTATTTTCGCCAACGACTTATGAGGCATTTGCCAATTCAAAACGGGATATTGTTGGTTTTAGTCTCCAACAAATGGTCCGCGAATGTTGAATTTGTCACCTACACGCCTCCACAAATAACCTCCGAACTGATTCCACCCCTGCCGCCGTTATACTCTCCGTCCCTTTTATTGACTCAATCGCCATAGTCTGCCGGCGTATCCTCTGAGCTACTTTCTTGGCCGTCTCCTTATCGACGATACTGAGTAAATCGTAAATTGTTAAAAATGAGGCGAACGCAATCTCCTCCGGTGTCGCCTGGGCGCGAAACTGCCGGTCTTTCTTACGTCCAAACATAATGATCCTCCGCTCTTTGTCAATTCGTGATTGGTAGCGATCACAGAATAGTGAGCGAGGGAGAGTGAGTCAAGAATAAAGCCCAGAGAGGACCCCTGGGCTTCACCTAACTTTATCTTGCAGGGGCGAGGATACTTCCCTACGTGCATTTTTCATTTGAATTGGACAAGAGGAGCTTTCGCCATTTGTTCACGGCGCCGTTGAACGGCTTGTTGTGCTGATCGCCGAGAATGCCCAGCCTTATAGGTTCAGCGACGTTTCGAGGTACTTGCGATCCGTTCTCGTCGAGTACTCTGATCGAAGTTTTAAAAGTGGCATATTGCACCACCCCATATACCGCGCTCGCCAGCACTTTGATAAACAATCCCGCCACATCTTTCAAGGTCAGCCCACAGTTGTATTCTCAGGCTGAGCACGCGCATCACCCGGGTCGGCAGTGCCGAAAGCGGAGGCATTCGACACCGGCTGTCGCGCAGTCACGTCGCAATCACTCCCCCCTTGAGGGGGAGTCGCCTGCATGCGTCCGCAGGACAGGCAGCCAGAAGTGGATTCTCCGCGCTGATCCGTCGAACACCATCATCGCCAGGAACAACACGCGGTTTTTGTTGTAGGGGCGGTTCCCGAACCGCCCCTGCTCGAGCCGGTCCCTGAGCTTGCCTGCATTGAGCTTGTCGAAATGTCGAAGGGTCGGCGACGGCTGATGCGGTGGAGGGATTTCCGTCGCTGGCCGTATGAAAGCCTGGTCACGTATGCTTATGATTTCGCCACTGGAATTACAAGAGACCCCGATGGGATCGCGTTTCGGAGTCTCGCTTTCTGAGGAAGAAACTGAATATGCGCGAAAGGTTGTTGGGTTCGGGCCGGGCCTCATCAGCGACTTCATTGGTCATTCTTCGACTGGTGGCCACCATCGGTACCGGCCCAAGGGCGAAACCGGAAATCGCGGAAGTCTCCCAGGATCTCATTCTGATGAAGGGTCAGCCAGTTGCCGATGCCGATGCCATTCTTGTCAAAAGCGAGACGCTACTGAGATCCGACCGCTTCCCGCGTAACCGTGAAGTCGGATCGGCAGATTTCCTGCCCTCGATTTGCGTGCATCCGCTCACCCGAGGAACGAATGAGAGATGATTTACGTCGGCGACCATTAGGAGCTTCCCCCAGTGCAGGTGATTGGTTTCATGATCGCCCTTCTTCCGATTCTGCCAGTCTACTCTTGCCGTTTTCGGTAAGTCTGTATTTCTGCAACCGACTGTTGGGTTTTTCTGGAATTGTGTATTCGATCAGCTTGTCATCCATCAAGAGGCGAATCACCTCGTTGAGCCGGCCCGATACGGATTTGTGGCCCAAACCGTTCGAAATCTCGGATCTGGACCTGGGAGTGTGTCGGAGTATCGATAGTATTCGTTGTTCTATGCCCTTTGCCCTCGATTTCTGCCTTGACTCTTGCCTGACTCTTGCTTTATTCCGGTGCGGGTCCACACCTCTGAGGTCGGCCTGTGGAACGTTGTCGTTACACACGTCGCTGAGACCTCGATCAACGGTTCTGGTACTCCGTGTTCGCGGCACAGGTCCCGGATACGCCGGATGCCGGAACCGATCCTCTCGACCGCCTCCATGCGGTGCAGAAGTGCCCGAGCGCTTGAACTCGATGGTATAGCCTTCGCCAAGAGCGGTCAGGTTAGAGAGGTTCTTTTCGTTCATCAGAGTTTACTTAATTCATCAATCACGCTACCCATCCGGACGCCGAAGATCTTGTACATTTGTCCCACGTGATCAAATTGAGGCCGCCGTTTCAACATCGGCAGACTGCAAGGAGAAAGGGGAGATCTCTTCAGGATGCTTCGGAATCACCTGATTGGAGGACGATAAGACGTTATATTGGTCCACCATAACACGCACGATCAGACCATATAGATCGCTGTCTCTCTCGGTATAGGTCGCTTGAAGCCTGCGCAATAACTGCCCGAATTCCTGCAGCTTCTTACCCTTTTCAACGCGGGTGAGACCATAGACAACCTGATAGGGCTTCGCCTTGAGCAATCCGTCCAAAACCTGTTTTTTCGTTGAAAAACGTCGCTTTTGGTCCTTGTCCAGCGACTCCCAGAACGCTCGTATGCATCGCGCCACCAGCTGCAACCGACAACAAAGCACAATGTTCGAGCCGATCAACTTACTGTCCATGCGGACGTGCTGACCCAACACACCAAAGGCGGCGGCCTGCGTCCTGGTTAAGCTCGAGAGCGTCTCGCCAATCAGTTCGCGACCGGTCTTCAACTGATACTCATACAAAGCATGCTTGAACCGATAATACGTGGACTCAACAGGCGCTTCATCGCATAGATTCATCATCCCCAATGCGCGCATCACCAGGATATTGAATCGACAATGCTCGAACAGTTGCGCATCGCTCCATCCAAAACCGTCCTTCAAGATCACCATCGACACCAGTTGTCGAATCGGCGCACCGGGCCGGTCCTGGTTGGCATCGTGCAACACCGAGAACAGATCCTCATCGACCATTGACGTGACGTGCTCGTAAAACAGATTGTGCCACGACTTCGGATCATTTAACTGATCCTGCTTCCGTCTCTTGAAATGCAACTCGAAGCTGGAAAACAGATCCGGCTGACTTGAAGGGGCACTCCTTCCAAACATAGCTCCCTCGTTTCTTTGTGATCAATCATCAATCCAACTTTGCAACCTCTTCACACCTCGAATTTAGCGCTTTTTCCTGGCCAAGTAAACGCGACTTTTCGGAGTGGACTCAAGTGTCGAAAGGTCAAGACGCCTGGAAGCGTCGACGTCGAGGCCTACGATGTCTCCGTTGGCGTAGCGATCGACGTTCAGCCCGTTAGCGACACCTCGAAATCACGCCACCCTGTGGAGGCATTCGGCACCGGCCGTCGCGCACTCACGTCGCAATCACTCCCCCCTTGAGGGGGAGTCGCCTGCGGGCGTCCGCCTGTCTGCAACAGGCAGGCAGGAAAGGCAGCCAGAAGTGGATTCTCCGCGCTGATCCGTCGAACACCGTCATCGCCCGGAATGACGCACGGTCGTTGTTGTAGGGCGGTTCGCGAACCGCCCTTGCTCGATCCGGTACCGCGAACTGATAGTTCGCGGTACGGTCGCTGGACCGTCGCTTCAAACGTACTAAGCGAACATCAAGCCTTCAATATCATGTAATCGACGGCTTTGCAGCCCGCGGAACGGTGAGCGTCCAATTGTCGATTAATAGAGCGTCTAATTGTCGGTTAGAATACCGTCCATGTGTTGAATATCTGCGACGTGCAATCTACAAGATTTGGTCCCCGCAATCAAGAAACGTGTCGATCAGCCGGGCCGAGCAGTGCTGTGAACGAGCCGTCCAACGACGCCTCGCGATCACTCCACCCGGTGGAGGCATTCGACACCGGCCGTCACATACTCACGTCGCAATCACTCCCCCCTTGAGGGGGAGTCGCATCAGCCGAGCCGGCCCCTGAGCTTGTGGTCCCTGAGCCTGTCGAAGGGGCAGGCGACGGCTGATGCGGTGGGGGGATTTCCGTCGCTGGCCGTATGCAAGCCACGTCGCGTATGCCTGCTATTTCGCCACTTGAATTACAAGAGACCCCGAAAAGATCTCGTTTCGGAGTCTCGCTTTGAGCAACGAAACCTGTAAGTGTGGCAGAAGAGTTCGGATTAGGACCGGGCGTCATTTACGATTCCACTTATCGTTCTTCGCCTGTAGTCGACCTTCCGTACCGGCCCAAACTCCAGGCTGGACATCGCCGAAGTCTTCAAGGATCTCATCGGCAGGGAGGGTTATTCGGCTGCCGTTGACGTGCTGGCGCTCGGGTATCGAAACGTGCAAATCGCACGGGGATGATCCGATGCCGCAGTAGATCTTTCGTCGGCCTGTCGGCCTTCTTTAGATGACAGTTTCGCCGAAGGTGTGGGCTCAGCGGTTCGCCAATGGTTATCGCAACGCATGTCATTCTGAGCGGAGTCGAAGAATCTCCCGTCTTCTCGATTGGACGTGTAGCACATGCCCTTTGAAGACGAACCTGTGCGCGGACGCTTGGCCAGCCTTTCGGCCTCCTCTGCATAACATTCGGGCTACAGTGTGAAGGATACATTTCGCCGATGGCTGTGGACGATTTTTCCATCCGTATATTTCGCGACTTTCGTAGTGAATCAAATCCGCTTTTGGATAGGTGTGAGGTGATTGGTTTCATGATCGCCCTTCTTCCGATTCTGCCAGTCGACTCTTGCCGTTTTCGGTGAGTCTGTACTTCTGCAACCGACTGTTGGGTTTTTCTGGAATTGTGTATTCGATCAGCTTGTCATCCATCAAGAGGCGAATCGCCTCGTTGAGCCGGCCCGATACGGATTTGTGGCCCAAACCGTTCGAAATCTCGGATCTGGACCTGGGAGTGTGTCGGAGTATCGATAGTATTCGTTGTTCTATGCCCTTTGCCCTCGATTTCTGCCTTGACTCTTGCCTTGACTCTTGCCTGACTCTTGCTTTAGCCCGGTGCGGGTTCCCACCTGTGACGTTGGCCTTTGGAACGTTGTCGTAACCCACGACGCTGAGACCTTGATCAACGGTTCTGGTACTCCGTGTTCGCGGCACAGGTCCCGGATACGCCGGATGCCGAAACCTTCAGGCGAGGGAGGCATACTCATAAACCTGAGTCTCTATAGTGCGAACGGGACGGCATTGCTCCCACCTGCCTGTGCAGATGGCAGACAGGCACCACTCGCTGCAAGCGCTCAACGGTCTCCGGTGAGAAGTACTTCTCGCCTGTCTCGAAGTTGAGTCGAGCCGGGACGTTTTCAACGAGTAAGAGCCGCCCATCCAATTCAATGTGATAGGTCACCTTTGCATCAACCAGCGTCTCGTTCCACGTACCGACTTCAGACATCGTCCTCTCCCAACTCCGCCAGAAGCTGCTGTCCCTTGTCCGTCAGCCTGTATTTCTGCTTGCTGCTGGTCGGTTTGTCTGGAATGGTCATTTCCAGCCATCCCGCTTCCATTAGCGGCTGGAGGTAGTTTACCCGGAAGGTCTTCCGGTGTTTCAATCCAAGGAACTCCATAATCTCATTCGCAAAGCGGGGTAGCCTGCAATGCCAGACAACCTGAGCGATAACTTGTGCGGTAACTTGTGCGGTCAAGTCCTCCAGGCAGCCCAAAAGTATCTGTAACATATTGTTCGAAAGGGTGTTAGGGTATTCTTGCAGATTTCTGTCCACTTGTGCGGTGACCTGGTGTCGACTTAGTGCCGACCTGTCCCCAGCTTCCTCCTCGGACTCGGTTACCGGACGCCTGAAGGTCGTCGTCACCCACGACTCGGACACTTCGATCAGCGGTTCAGCCACTCCGTGTTCGCGGCACAGATCCCGGTTGCTTGTGATGTCGCCCCTGGAATTGCAACAGACCCCGAAAAGATCGCGTTTCGGAGTCTCACATGGAGCAACGAAACCTGTAAGTGTGGCAGAAGAGGTCGGATTAGGACCGGGCGTCATTTACGATTCCACTTATCGTTCTTCGCCTGTAGTCGACCTTCCGTACCGGCCCAAACTCCAGGCTGGACATCGCCGAAGTCTTCAAGGATCTCATCGGCAGGGAGGGTTATTCGGCTGCCGTTGACGTGCTGCCGCTCAGGTCTCGAAACGTGCAAATCGCACGGGGATGATCCGATGCTGCAGTAGATCCTTCGTCGGCCTGGCGGCCTCCTCTGGATGACAGTTTCGCCGAAGGTGTGGGCTCACGGGTTCGGCAATGGTTATCGCAACGCATGTCATTCTGAGCGGAGTCGAAGAATCTCCCGTCTTCTCGATTGGACGTGTAGCACATGCCCTTTGAAGACGAATCTGTGCGCGGACGCTTGGCCAGCCTTTCGGCCTCCTCTGCATAACATTCGGGCTACAGTGTGAAGGATACATTTCGCCAATGGCTGCGGACGATTTTTCCATCCGTATATTTCGCGCACTTTCACGACTTTCGTAGTGAATCAAATCCGCTTTTGGATAGGTGTGAGGTGATTGGTTTCATGATCGCCCTTCTTCCGATTCTGCCAGTCGACTCTTGCCGGTTTCGGTGAGTCTGTATTTCTGCAACCGACTGTTGGGTTTTTCTGGAATTGTGTATTCGATCAGCTTGTCATCCATCAAGAGGCGAATCGCCTCGTTGAGCCGGCCCGATACGGATTTGTGGCCCAAACCGTTCGAAATCTCGGATCTGGACCTGGGAGTGTGTCGGAGTATCGATAGTATTCGTTGCTCTATGCCCTTTGCCCTCGATTTCTGCCTTGACTCTTGCTTTAGCCCGGTGCGGGTTCCCACCTGTGAGGTTGGCCTTTGGAACGTTGTCGTCACCCACGAGTCTGACACTTCGACCACCGGCTCTGCCACTCCGTGTTCGCGGCACTTACGCACCGACGTGAATTTAACCCGCCTTTGCCTTAAGATTTCGCTGGATTCCCCGTCCCTGACGCATTGGTGAGGAGAGCAATAGTCTCACATGTCCAGTGTGAGTTGCCGAAGATCGTCGGACACCTCCATCTTGAAAACGTCAATGGTCGGATCTCCAGGCGTGGATATCGCGAAGCGATATTCGCTTTGATAAGCGAACTCCGTTCGTTTGGTAAACCAGGCTCTTGAAGCGCCGTGGATGTCCACCCAATCGTCTTGCGTCTCTATCACGCCCGATTCGTCCTCGTAGTTAACTGGGCCGTGATAAACCTGCACAACCGTGTCGATGTTTCGAACTCCTTCTTGTTTCCACAAGTTGGTACTGTAATTGGATCTGGCGTAACCCAGAATGTCGGGAGTCCGCAGCTTGAAGTGTTCGCCCTTGTCGACCTGCAAAGCAAAGTCGACACCCAACCACATCGCGAAACCATCTACATCCTTGATCTCGGTAGCCGCGTCGTAGTCAAATTCGTCCGCAAACTTGGATCTGAGCTGTCTATGAACGCGATGAGATTGGACATGAGAAGTGCAATACACCCAGGGTTCGCTGGATGACGAGAAGACAGCCTCCGCCTTGATGCTGCCACCTGGGAAACGACTGCGCATCCAGGGTCCGGCGTCTCTTGTGAGTGTGCTGTCATATGGATCTGCGATTCCCTTCGGTAGCTTCTCATGATCTCGATAGTACGAGGGCGTGCTAAGCCAGAGCTCCTTCGCTCGACACGGCCTATCGCGATATTTCGAGAATTTCACCACCTTCCCGACGCGTGACTGGAATCCCGTGCGATAGTCCACTCGGTAGACGTAGATCATATGACATTGCTTTCGTTCGGCATCGAAAACAGTGAAGCCGTCGGCAATCTCCGGCGTCGGAGATGTAAAACGTCGAACGCCCGTCACCCGGCGCGTGATCTCTCTGTTCGCGTCGTTAAATTGCTCCAAGACGCTCGCAGGTTTCCGAATGATCAAAACCCCATTCGACCGACGCCAATATTTCTGACCGTTCGATTCCATTACCTGATAGGAAGTTGATGGTTGTCAGATAGTCTACATTCAACCTGTCGACACATTTCAAATGACGAGTCGCGCGAACGGTATCCTGCCCGGGATATCCAGACACTCTCCAATCGACACCACATAGAATGCCGTGTGGACGAACAGGGCGTTTGGGAATGACGTCTCACGCATCGGTCACGAGGGGTGTCCTCAGACATGGCCTCATGCTTTTGGATCAAGAACATTGTATTCTGTGTCGATGCGGCGATACCAGAGCGGAAAGCCGAATTGATCACGAAGAAGGCGCAGGTAAGCTCTACTGTCCGAATCCAATTCCGCTTCGCCGACCACGATCATTTCGCTTGCGCGGTCATCCGAAGGCCAGTGGCAGTATTCGATAAGTTAGCCCAACGCGGCACGTACGCACGACCGAACGGTGGAGGCAACCTTCACTTCATAGAATGTCTCTTTGCCGTTGCGTCGGACGACGCCATCGACTCTGACCCCCAACTCGAGAGGACGCTCCATCCGGACGTTTTTGTCACCCGCTTCCCGGCACAGGTGCTTATACAACGCCAACTGGAGTGTGTTATGCCGCAACGCCACATCTACCGTCTGTCCAGTTTGGCGAGCGGCAGTTCTCTCTATGAAGGCCGGGCACCCCGGAGTGAAATCCGGCTGGATCATGTACCGCGTTCTATGGTCTGCTCCTTCAACATGCAGATATAGTGGAAGTAAACGGTCAAACGCAGAAAGAATGTCGCCGACATTCACCCGATCCTGTGCAACTCTTCTGCCTAACATGATGAAAATACCCGGTTTTATCAATTCATCCCCAATTGAACCAACTGGTCGATCCTCGCTTCGTGGTCCCTTATTTCCCTTTGTCTTTTTGTAGTGCCACATTGAAAAACCGGCGAAATCCTCGTGATGTTCATTCACATAACTGTTGAATCGTCGAATCTTAGGGAACAACGGATCAATCTTCGGAAGCCTCTGGCTCAACTCAAGTGAAAATGCAATACCGTATCGAATCATTTCGACATCATGGATCAGTTCTTGCCCGATGTTGAACTGTATTTCATCTCTACCGCCCAGATGAAATGCGTACCAATGCCCGTCCTTATTCACTCTGATACTCTTTTTCCCGAATATACCTCTGCGGGGCGCACGCTTTAGTCCACGTAGACGTTTCCGTATCATTTGAAGACTTCCAATCTCGAAATCATCATCGATAGCGTGGCGATTTAGTTCATCGGCAAGCTCAGAAATCTTCATACTTCCTCCGTTCCCATCTGGATTGGTCTGAAAAGATGTGATTCGTGCCAGCGATAGCTCGATTTGTAAATATCAGGATGTCGGAACTCAAGGTAAAGCCTCTCGGCGTAAGGAATCCTGCTACACTCGAGAACACGCTCGACACGACCGGCTGTCGCTACCGTGTTATCAACGTCGTGGATCCTGTGTGACGGGCAGCGTGCCAACGGTCTAGGTACAATTGTGCCGTCCATTTCGTGGTCACGGAATTTTCAAGCCGGTCGCCTTTTTCTTATGTTCATAATTATCGGTCTTCCAGTCGCAACAGATCATCTGCGCCCAGGATGTTCTTCTCAGCCATCTTGTCAATCACGTCGAGGATCCTCTCGCGTAGATCCGGTAGGTCCTCGGAGTTTCTGTACTCCCGAATTAAAAGCTTCTCTATGCCGTAGTAGGAATCTCGATCTGCATCTCCGCAATTCCGCGCAATGACTTCGCTCGCTTCCAGCACAAGCTCCGTTACGTCGTGCGAAGTCTTTTCCAGGTATCTGATGATCTCATCGGCGTTGTCCGCGTCGTCCGTGAACGCTGCCGATCGGATGAAAGCTTCCGCCAAGTCTGAGAAAGCCGCAATTTCATTCTCAGGTATCCCCCGGAATACCTCTGCGGCAGCGTTCCGGACCTCCAGGACATCGTGTGAGAAAAGCTGACTGAGTTCTGATATTGCCATAGTGCGATTTTCCGTATCCGCAACATTCTCACAGAGGATCGAAGCCCACAGTTTTGAGTGGGCGGGCGACCGCCGGTCAATGCCTTGGAACCGGTTTTTGGTGTTGCCCTGCCTCAGTCGTTCTGCAAGCGCCCACCATACTCCGACCAGATGCAACGTGCGATCCGGTGAGCCAATCAACCTTTCCATCAACTCCAGAGCGAGGTCCGGTAAATCACGTTCTATGACATAAAAGAGTTCGACGCCTGCGTTTGTTGCAAGTGGCTGGAGAGCAGTAATCTCGTCACGAATGCCGGCTATCGGTTTTGTGAGACGCTTAAGGCATACCCAGAACCGATCCCGATCATGGCGGTATAGTGGAATGAGAGCGTACAGCATCATCGTCCGCACCGACGTCGAGATCTCTGCGGCTGACTGGCACTCGACGAGAGTCCATAAATCGGCCGCGCGATCAGCTTGGTGGGCCACAACTTGCCCCAATACTTGCCACGCCACACCGCGAACGGAATCGATCCCGTTTTGGTAAATATGTCTATTTGCTTGAACCAGATCATCGATTAAGGCGAATTCGCAGGGATCTTCGTTTTCGTTTCGCGTGAATTCATCACATACATCTCCGTGCGTCGCGTACCAGAGCAACGCTTGGAAGACGTTATCATCTCGCGCGCAAGAAGGGTGGCGTTCGATAATGTGGACGATCTGCATTCCGAATCGCTGTTCCGGATAGGCGTGAGCGACCTGGAGGGCCGCCATTGTGGCGCCCTCATCCACCTGTTCCGCCGCTGCAAGTCCTTGAAGTAGATGCTGGCCATTTATAGGATTGGCACATCGGGGCAACCGGAGAAAGAGCCGGGCGAACCGCCCTGGGTCGGCCCTGGTAACGACTCCCAATTCTCGAGCGAGTTCAAAAGTCCCGCCGACGATTGTTTCGTTTTCCGGCTCTATATGAGCGTTATGTCGGTGATATTTTTTGATTGCAGCAAGCCATTGGTCGTCTGACATCTTTGTCACCGCTGACTGTGGGACCGGCGACTCGATAGCGTCACTGCTTTTCTTATCTGATTTCGGAACCCTTACTGAAGAAAACTTCCGCTGCAATTCTGCCAATCGCTTCGCGCCGAGAGAGGAAAGCAGGTCACTCCCAATAGTCTCCAATATGTGCCATTGTTCTTGTCCGGAACGTCCGAGCGATTTCAATGCGTTGCATTTTGTTACGAAACAGGATTTGTCCTCGCCGTTCGACCGGATCATACCCATAATCTGGGTCGCTTCCTCCAACTCGGGGTGATGATTCAGAATGCGTTCCTCCACGATTTGAATGGAATCGCGGTTCACCCTGACCACGGATCGGGCTGCGGTGGCGAATGAATTCCATTCGGCATGCTCATAGCCTGCCTTGAAGAGATGTGGCACGTCGAGTAAACCCTCAAAGCGATGTCCCAAGCCGTCTGGATTAGCTCTTATGGTCTCGAGGTGTAAATGCGTCATTACCTTGTGGAGTTTCGGGTCAATTTTACCGAGACGAACTTCCGCCTCGTTGGGAGACGTAGCAGCGAGATTGCAGAAAGCTTTCCGATAAAGCGACAACAAAGCGTCGGGTCCACCCTCGGCGTCAGGATCGTGGCGAATTCGGATACGGCTGCTGTATGAATCATCGTTCGAATCAATCTCAGCGGACTCTACGAGCATTGGAATCATCGCATCCAGAAAGACCGCTGGCGTAATATTGACCACTTTCGACATTCCGCTAACGTTGCCTACCGGTCTTGACACGTATTTGAACGGATGGCTGCCAGGGTTCTCCTTGAACCATTGGGCGAAGAGTTGCTTGACGACTCCCATTGCCATCTCAGGTTCGGTTTCCCAAAGGGGACGCAGAAGGCTCATGCGGCCCATTAGATCGTCTTGCTGGGAACCTCTATCGGATCGGGAACAGATCACGTCGCACAGCAGAGCAGTGAGCGTCGGATCCTTTGGAATCCGGCGCCATCGTTGGAACCATACCGTAAGCTCACCAGTTCGCGCTGGGTCATCGCGCCACCATCGCCTTAAGACCAATGCGACCGCACCTGGACGGTCGCGGGAGATATCAGACAGCCACCCGAGCATACAATGGCGCCTTGGACTCGACGCTCCCTCCAGTATGCGAGACAGTTGGCCGCCTTCGTCTAGAAGATCAAACCACGCGTCTGAAACGAACAGAGCCCTGCGTATCAGGATGGGGAACTCTTCAGCGTCGTCGTCAAGCGACTGGATGATATTCAACTCGTCAAGTGTCGCATCATTGACGGTAGTAAGCCAGTACGATACGGCAAGTTTGACGTGAAGTCGGACTTTGCAATTGGTCAAGACTTCGGCAAGAGTTCTTAGGTAGCGAGGCCTATCAGTGTCACGCATAGAGTTCAGGATCTGACGCACCTGGGTGCGCCGGAAGAGATGCTGCTCCGTGGAAGTTAGGAATTCAATGATATCCTGATTGGAGCGTACGAAGGAGCGTGCAAAAATGAAATCAAAAAAGCTCTCATGAAAAAACGCCAGCCGATGTTGCTCGGTGACGATTAACCCTTCCGAGGACAGCAAGTCTTTTGCGCCGTCGAATTCATTGAGGACAGCGTCGGGGCAACTCAACTCCTGCTTTTCGCTCATCCATTCAGCCATCGCACATAACGGAGCCTGGACGTTCCAGGCGATATTTCGGTCTCTTCTGAGATCGCGAGTTTTCTTTTCGAGCAGCCCTCGCATCAGTGCGGTACCGGTCGTGAAACCCAATGTCGGATCGCCAATTTCAAGAAATACGGCCAAATGTAGAGGCAGACATAACAATCGTCTCTCGCTTCTTGTGAAGCGTTCGGCTGAAACTCCGTTATGTGTAAGAATTGGCGCAACATCATCGTCCCACGAGAGGGGCTTAACTTCCACCCGTTTAGACTGGCCTTCCTGTTCTAACTCGCGATATTGCGGGTCGTTTTCGAGATCGAAGCTGCGACACACCAGAAGGCACCGGACGTCTCCGTATTGCCGGGTCTCCCGAAACAGTTCGAAAAGGATGTCCTTTATAGCGCTCGTTCTTCCGGAAACTTCGCTGACAGCATCAATCTGGTCAATAATCAGGACGGAAGTCTTCCCCTCAGAGAGGTTTTCCAACGCACTTACAGGGCTCTCGTCACGGTTCAGAACGGCAGTACTAAGTTCCTTGATTGACTGACAGGAAAGGTGACGATCAATCCTGAACGCAAGGTGAGGGACCGCGCTGTCCGTCAAGCCGGCCACGACTTCCCGCACGACACCGGACTTGCCGCAGCCAGCCTCCCCCGTCACGAGGATCAGTGACGGACCGTCTGGTGACTGCAATTCGACAAGAACGTCTTTGGCTTCGGCTCTCGGAATTTGTCCGCCCGCTACGCCGAATGGCGTGTAGCTATTTAGATATCGGTGGTTTGCTGCGTCAACGTCTTCGCGAAGTGTAGGATCGAGGGAGCCGGGACGAAACGTGAACGGGCTACTTGTGCTGATCCATTTGCGAGCGACTTCGGTTCTGATCGGAACATTCAGGTTGTTGACCAGATAATTCGAAAGAGAGGCAAAGATATCTGCATTGCCCTTGAGCAAGTGCCGACCGTACCATTCGATTGCTTCCGCTATCGATTGTTCGGACTCCGTTCGGAACTCGCATCGGCGCAGCCATCCGAAGCCAACCTTATCGTCGACATCCCACATCTGCAACAGATCATCGAAAGCCTTACCTTCCTCTTTCGCGATTGCTCCCCGAAACTCGTGTAGATCATTCGCCATCCTCGCCTTGTTGCAGAGTTCCCGCAATTGTCGGGCAGGGTCTTGAGAGACGAATATACATTTGGCAGTGGCATCGGATGAAAGGCGACTCTTGAATGCCTCGATCAAACCCTCTCTGTAGAGGGCGGTCGGCGTCCAGTTACCTCTCGGGGCGTTAATTTTGGTCTGATGCCACTCCACGAGGTCCGGTCGATGGAGGGCGAACTCGAACCCGCGAAATTCTCCTGGTACACCCTCGTATCGGATCGCGTTCGCCTTGCCATCAATCACATTGAGAAACTTGCGAACCGTCCACTTGCGTTCGTATTCGTTTCCCAGTTTATTTGCAAAACCGCCGCGAAACGCCATCATGCTTCCTCATCGAAATCAATGACTCCGCCGGCACGGAAAACGCATCAGTCAGTTGACGTGTGTCAGAAAACTGTTTGGGCGTCGACGCCACCAAAGTTCTATATTCCAAGACAGCAATAATGGTCCAGATCGAACAGACCCTGTAAACTGGTTAAATTTAGTATTGTCAATCGCTTATAAAGAATTCTTCCCCCTCAAAGTCCTTCCCCAACCAGTTCCAGAAATCTTGATTGAATATCGACAAAAGTCTTGAGGGTATCTCTTCGACATCCAAAGCATATCTCGGGAATTTTATATTCGATATCTTCGGGGCGAGCTTATCTACCTCCCTATAATCTCGGTGAGCTTCTGCCATTGTAATCATCGCCTCTAAATTTCGATTATTGGGGTACCCAACCCGACCTGGTTTCCCTACTGCGCAAATCTCCACGTCTAGACCGAATTCCGCCATAGGTGCCGTTGACTGGCTTCGGATATGGTTCGCCCAAGCTAAGGTATTGGCGAACAGAACGAGGGGTAGATCTGGACCGAGAAGCGATACCTGACTGCATGCCGCAAAACCTAATTCAAGCAGACCGTCACAATGAAGTTCCTGATATCCTATGTGCGCATGCTCATTTCCAGACAGTTGAATATCGGCTCTGGCACCACGAAGAATCGGCCTCCAATTCGTAGGCGGAAATCCGTCTAGGCTCTTAAGGCGGCGACTGGATCCAACTTCGGATACTGTGCGCCACTGTGACCACAGATCATCGATTATCTTACCTTGTCGATAGACGCGATCGAACCGGAGTTCCTCTCCGACTGGAAGGGCAGTAAACCGCAATCCGAACGCATCGCCGGGGGTTGCCAACAAATCAAATTCACGCCTAAAGCGCTCAGATCGTTCCTTAAGTCGTTTATCAAAGCGTTCCATTCCCCTTGATACATTCAGTGTCATATCCTGGATCTCCCGCATCGTCATACTTTCACATCGATCTCCTTGGCGAACTGTACATTTGAGAGTTCCCTTAACACGATGTGGCGCGAGCCTTGATCGCCCAACGCGAATTATAACGACACCGCTTTCGCTGTCAGTTGGAATTGCGAACACTTCCAGATTCGGAATTTGCGGTTCCACACAATCTCGAAACTTCAGTTTGAAGCGTTCGACCAACTCGAAGCATCGCGGGACCGGCGTTATTTCAGCCGCGACTGGAGGTTTGGATTCGGACTCTCTGATACCGATCAATAGAGCGCCACCATGAGCATTTGCAAACGCGACGGCCTCCTCAAGTACCTCGTCTCTGGCTCCTTCACCGACCTCATTCTTCCCGAGGATCCACGGATCCGGTGAATTTTTCCTCCTTCGCAAGCTTTCTTTGAATTCAATCTGCTCGCCCTCCGGAACTTGCGTTTCGATGAGCGCCTTGATGTCATTCATGCCAATTTGATCGGCAGGTTTGGAAATTACGTTAAACATTGATCTTCTACCTTATGTCGTATCGATGCCAGTTTCGTAATATCATTGCCCAGTTATAATTCAGTCTACCTGAAGTTGTACCAGTCAGGGTCAAGAGGCTGACCACGCCAGGAGAGAGGCTTGCCGCTAACGGAGTCGCGGGTCCCCTCAAGGTGCGGCGGGCGTACGGGGTCGGCTTGCGCCTGGTCAAGTTGGTCCTGAGTCAAGGCTGTTTCGGATCTGATAGAGGATCCCTTGGAAAAATCTGCACCACTAAGGTTTGCCCGTTCCAAATTTGCGCCCGATAGATTTGCACCACTCAGCTCTGCAGCACTCAAATTCGCGGCCCTCAGATCTGCCCTGCTTAGATTCGCATTTGTGAGTTTCACCTGAATTAGCTTAGCCGCAGCCAGTTGCGCCCCTGTAAGGTCCGCCCCAACCATGTTTGCTCCTCTCAGGTCCGCTCCCTCCAAAAGAACCCCTACCAATTTCGAGGTGAACAGCTTCGTACCCCACAGGTTTTGGCTAGCCAAATCGACCGGCCCCAGTTCGGCGTTGCGCAAATCTGCACCCGTCAGGTTTGCACCGCTTAAGTTCACGCGTCTCATATCCGCTTTGCGGAGATCCACACCGGGCAAATATGCAGCGCTCAAATCAACCCCCGGCATTGATACATTTGAGAACTGGGCGCTCCAAAGCCTTATCCGACACAGATTGGCTTTGGTGAAGTCTATATTTGAGAAGTTCACATGTTGAAGAGTAAGTCCACCCAGTGAGACATCAGCCAGATTCAGCCTAAAATCGTATTCTATCTCCAGAGCTATTTGTTCTTCGCTCCGTTCGGCGATTAACCTCATAACCTCTTCCACGTCCTTTGCCAGCCTGGGCGGACGCGGAATCGTCCCATTGACCGCCAGGTAAAAATCGTACGAAGATTGCTGCGCGGGATTCTCGGCAATATCGCGACTCTCTTCCTTTGTCTTTAATGATGCCGATTGGTCCGTATTCTCGTTTCTTCCTGCTCCCGAATCCACTAAAGCGTCGCATTTTTCCGGCGCCTCACCGGTAGTCGTCTGGTCCACCACGAACGCCGAGAAAAGTTGGATGACTTGCAGATGAAAGACCTCCCGATATTCCCTGGCAAGACGTCCCAGCGCGTAAATTCCGCCGAGGCGAACCGACCGGATTTCGGGATGGCCAAGCATTTCAGCGCCCTTGTGGAAGCGCTCGTTCAACATATTTTGAAGCGCTAATTCGGACTGGCGCTGCGCAGCGTCGGCTTGGCGCTCAGCAATGATACTGCGCCAGATTCCAAGCGGAAGAGCAACCGCTGCGGCAATGACTAGACCCAGATTACGGAGGGTCGCGCTAGCTGATTCGCTACCGGACAGCCAACACGGAAACAAAACCCAGATGGTGATTCCTGCAGCGAGCAGCAATAACGTCCACGCTACGATCCACCACTTTGCCGAAGCTGGTTTAATGAAATGTTGCAGCCATCCGAATCGAATCATGCGGTGGCCTCATTTGAACTCGCTTGAAACGCCTCCGGCAACCCCTCAACTATGTGCACGGTCTCGACGCTAACGTGCACGATCCTGCGAACGGCTGCAACCAGGTCTCGCGGATCGTCGAACCAGCCATTGGGGTCGTTGACGATGCCGCTTGTCGCGTCGCGCTTTATCCGGTAGCGGTCGATTAACCACTCGAGAGGTGTCCGCCCGTTGACCTGGTATCGATGCGGCTCCGCTGGAATGCCGCGCAGGCTCACATGCTCGTTGATACGCAGAACCGTCTTTTCATCATCTTCGAATTTCATCGCTCGCTCGCCCAAACGGAGATGCTGTGTTCGCGGCTCGCCGGGTTGAGAAAACACGATGTCGAGCGGATATTCTTCGCATGTTTCATAATTGAGATGTAATTCCGTTAGCCTGCGCCCTGCCTCCGAAAATGCATGAAAGTCGGGAGCGAAGGGAATACGCGGCAGTTCCTTTGCCAGATCGTTCTCGAATTGCTCGCGGTAGCCCGAATGATGGAGTATGCCGTATACGTAGTCGAAAATTGCATCCTTGCTGATGAATCCGTCTTTATAATGCACACGAAATGCGTCGAGCGCTGTATCAGCAATATTGTCAATGTGCTCAACACCCTGGCGATTGTATTGAAGGCCGCCATCTGTGCTCGCATACCGGAAACGAGGGAAGCACTGCCCCTTCGATATCAGTTCAAGGTCCGGCATCATATCGACGACCAGGGTTGAGAACGGCTTGGTCGAGCCCACGCCAGGAACGCAGATTGCACGGTTCCGATCGTCAGCTGTCGGGAATATTTCCCCCGTCAGCGCTGGACGTTGAGCGAACGCCGTGTCGGCGTAGAGATGCTGTTTAACGAACGGTCGAAAAGCGACTCCACGAACGTAGCTTTTTGAGAATTTTGCTGGTGAATTCCGATATAGTCGTCCCTTTAGCCTCTCGTCCCAATGCAGATTTGAGGAACAGAGCCTCACGATTTCATCAATCGTATAATTGGGGCGCTCTTCACAGACCAGAATCGCATCCTGATAGTTGCGGACCATTGAACGGGCATTCTCAATGCACCCATCGAATGCAAAGTTGTAGACATAGGCGTCACGCCCAGTCTTGTAGCCGTTGCTGAATAGCTTGAAGATCGCTTCGGCTCCAACCTTTCCCGCCTTTGCATCCTTTGTACCCATTGGATAGAGCTTCTGAAACGCCTCGTCGCGCTGGCCGATCCAGTCGTGATGTCGGTCTGGTGTGATCTCTTGCCAATCTTGGATTCCCGCGATCGAACCCGCATCCCGCAGGTTAGCCAACTTCTCTTCACGGCTGAGATAGTTACCAATGTCGCGGTAGAGGATACGACACCCTTCAGGTCCGGCACCTGGGTTCCGAATCAGTATCGTTATGGCCACAGGCGCTCGGGATCCCTGCCCGAATACCTTTCCGCCCTCCTGGCGCGATCGCTCGCCTTGTGTCCGCTGGTTCCCACGCAGGTTCACCACGTAAACCGAACTGAACTCCTCTGTCAGGCAAGCGCGGACGCCCGAATCCACGTTTCCGTCGATATACGAACCGTTGGTCACAAAGGCGACGACGCCCTGATCGCCGATTCGGTCCGATGCCCACCGGATCGCCATTTTGTAGGTGTCGTATAGGCTGTTTTTTAACGTCGCCCTGGAACGTACAGCATAGGTATCTGATACCCGTTGTTCTATCTCTGGATAGTCCACGTTGGGGTTGTCGTCCGCCGAGCTTCTTTGTCCCGCCGACCATGGCGGATTGCCGACGATGACCTGGATCGGAGTGTTCTGCTGGCGTTCCACGCGCTCGCTGTTGTCGGGCAGCCAAACCCTTGGAAAGCCTGTCCTGTCCGTATGCAGATTGAATGTATCGGTCAGCACGATGCCGTCGAAGGGCTCATAGGAACTTTCGGGTCCGCGCCGGCCGTGAAACGCCTCTTCGATATGAATCGCGGCGATGTAATAGGCGAGAACGACGATTTCGTTGGCGTGGAGTTCACTGTGGTACTTCCTTGAGAGGTCGGAATCACGGATCAGTGCTGACTGTAATAACCGAACCAAAAAGATTCCTGTGCCCGTGAATGGATCCAGGACGTGTACACCCTCATCGCTTAGCGAACGACCGAATTGCTTGCGTAATACATAATCTGCGCTGTTCAGGATGAAATCCACGATCTCGACCGGCGTGTAGACAATGCCGAGGCGGTCCGCGTCTTTCTTGAGCGCCGTGGCGAAGAACCTTTCGTAGAGTTCCATCAGCACGCGTTGGCGAGCTTCGCTGTTGTCTAAGCCACGGGCGCGCATACGGACGCTATCGTAAAAGCGTACCAGATCCCGGGTTTCATTTTCGAGGCCGAACTCACCGAAGTCCGCCCTTAAGGAATCCAGCGCCTGCGCCACCGGGTTGCCCGACGCAAAATCGTAGTGCTCAAACAAAGCCTCAAAGACAGGCCGTGTCAGGATGTGTTGAGCCATCATGTCGATGGCGCTGTCGGTGGTAATCGACTCGTTGATCGAGACCTTGAGTTCCTCGTGAAATGCCTCGAACCATTCGCGCAGGGTCTCGTTGCCTGGCTGAGCGAGCAATCGTTCGATTCGCGTTACAATCCTTGAGAAGATGTCAGCGACGTCCTTCGCCCACGTTTCCCAGTATTTCCGGTCACCGCACTTCTCGACAATCTTGGCGTAGATGGCGCCCGGCGGCAGGTCGAGAGGTGGAAATGCCAACTCCGGCGCGTCTTCCAGCGCCTCTCCATCGATCCCGTCGCTGAAGATGATCCGGTCGGTCGGAATGTCATTGAGGTCTATCTTGTTGATCTCGGCGTCGAACCTGTCGTCGTGGGATCGCAACGCGCGCAGTACGCTCCAGACGGCGGCAAACCGCTCGTTATCGTCCAGCGCCGCCGACGGATCGACACCCGCAGGAACGGCGATCGGAAGGATGATGTAACCGTACTCTTTACCGGCCGCCTTTCGCATTGCGCGGCCAACCGCTTGCACGATATCGACATGAGAATTACGTGGGCTCATGAACAGCACGGCGTCGAGCGCCGGCACGTCGATGCCTTCCGAAAGGCACCTGGCGTTCGAGAGAATGCGACATGCGCCGTTGGAATCCCCCTTCAACCACTCAATCCGGACCTTGCGGTCCAGCGCGTGATGTTTCCCATCGACGTGGCGCGTCTCGCATCGGAAGGCGCCCGGTTGGTCCGTCTCGGGCAATGTCTCAATCGCGTGCCCAACGATGTCGTCCCAGTGGGTTTCAAGCCGCCTGGAGGACAAAATGGTGTTGGTGAACGCGATCGCGCGACCCAGTGGTCGGATCGGCCCGTCGCCGGTTCGCTTGTTCTCGGGATTCTGCAGTGCGCGCCAGCATCCAACGATTTTCGCCGCGTCGGTGAGGTTGATTTCGCTTCCACTCGATGCCAGGTGAGCCTGTAAGGTGGCATCGACGTGTTGCTCGGACATGGCGAGCACCACGACCTTGTAGTCCGAGAGTAAATCCTGCTCCACGGCTCGGGAGAAGGGAAGGCGGTGGAATTCCGGACCGTACGTTGCGGGATCGTCCATCGAGAACACTTCAACGTCGTGATTCGCCGCTTTGGCCTTCGCGCCTTCTGTATAGAGGCGTGGTGTAGCCGTCATATACAGGCGCTTTTTTGCACGTATTTTCTCCGCAACGTGCACCAGAACGAACGGCGAGGTCTTATCGCCTGGCCGCTCGACACCCGTTGTTCGGTGCGCTTCGTCGCAGATAATGAGATCGAATGGAGGAGCACCGCCGTCCTGTGCCTGTTGTACAAGACCGAGCGAGTGGTAAGTGCAGAAAACGATCGTTATCGCATTCGCGGTTTCCTTCCAAAGTGCAATTGAAATTGCCTCGGGGTCGGTGGTAACGGGGATTTCCAGTTCCTGAAGCGATGCATCTTCGTCCGTGCGTCCAGCGCGAGTATCGGAGCAGATGCCGATATATCGGTGGGGCACCGCGCGCTGCTCCGCCCATTCGCGCATCGTCTGCTGGAATAACGAGATGGAAGGCACTAAATACAGTACACGACCACCAACACCTGCGATGGTCTCGGCAATGCGTAGCGCCGCAAAGGTTTTGCCCGTACCGCACGCCATGATCAACTTGCCGCGATCATGTTCCTCGAATCCTTTCATAACGTCGCCCAGCGCCGCTTGCTGGTGCGGCCGGAGACGGAATGGCTCTCGCCGCAGGGAGAGCTTTTCAGGCGCATCACGAAGGAGGTCCGGCCAATCGATGGGCCGGTTCGCCAGGTCGCCGAAACGCAGCACGGTGCAGGGAAGACTCAACTTCTCAACGAGTTTTCGGGCGTTGGGTCCCCATTCCGCTCCTGTATCGACGACGAGGAGTGTGGTGAAGGGCTCGCGCGCCGAAGCAGAAACGAACGAATCGAGATGCCGTTTCGAAATGGTAGTGCTCGGTTTATAGCACTTGCACTGGATAGCGCAATATCCGCCATCCCGCTCTTCCGCGACCAGATCGATACCCGTGTCCGTGCCATCGAAGCCGGGTCGCATAAATGCCCAATCGGACCACAGCCAGACATCGGAAAACCGGTCTCGGTACAGCGGATCCTGAAGAAAGTACGCCTTCATCAGCCGCTCGAAGAGCCGTCCCTTCGCTGCTTCCGAGTCCGCTATCGATCGGATATGGTCCAGCGCGCGCTGAAAGCCGTCGGTCATTCTTTACTCCCCCTGAAACACTGGCCCGGGCGATAGCCAGAGCCGGATGAGATAGACGATGCGGTCCGTACCTATGTTGGAAATAATCCTCATGGCGCAAATAATGGTAAATTTCAGCCAAACTATCTTGGACGGAGTCTATTAGCCGGAGAACCAATATATGAAAATCGACGTTGGTGGTCAATCCAACCCTGAGCCCAATGTGTCGCATTTTTCGACAGTTACGGCACGTTGTAAGGCACAAAAAAAGACCCGACGAGACGTTCATCGGGGTCTTGTGTCTGGCAGCACGAGCAACACTCGGCAGTCAGCTAAACCGGATTGCACTACGTCCAGGCAAAGTCAATCTTCGACATGTGCGCAAGGACGAGGGCAACCACAAGGGTTGCCCCTACAAAGGCCAACGACGGCGTGGGGGCGTTGTTCATGCGGGGCCAATCTTTCTTTTAATCTGCTCTGCGGGCGCCTCGCCTTGAGCCGTTCGGCGATAGCGTTGGTGGCGACTGGTGGGCTTGTCCGGGAGGGTCATTTCAATCAGCCCCGCCTTGAGGGCGGGCTTTAGGTACGACGCGAGGAAGTGGTGCCGGTCTTTGAATTCCAATGCTGCCTGGATACGGGCGCGGCTCATCGCTCTGGTGAGTACAACCACGAGTTGCTCGACATGATCGGAGACCTGTCCGACATCTTGTGGGGTATCTTGTGGGGTGTCCTGACCATTCTTCTTATTTATCAATGGCTTATCTTGTCCGGTATCTTGTTCGGTCTCCGCAAGAGAAGCCCGTTCATGCACTGGCAATCGCACCAGAAACCAGGTCCGATCCTCGTCGCTTTCGAACATGGGTTCCGGTGAGCCGTTCTGCCGCATGGACCGGAAAATCTTCGGCACCCCGGTTAAGCGGGCCTCGGCGAGTTCGATCTCTTTCAGAAACTCACGAATACGCCGGTTACGGTAGCGCCTGCTCACGGCCTGCCCCTTCTTGAAGTCATCCATACGGATGGAGCGGTCCGCACCGAAAAAGCAAAAGGAAAAAGGAGGAAGGCAGAAGGAAGAAATATAAGCAGGATAAACACGTGGTCTGCCGGCGGTCAAGCTGTTTGCGAATGCCTGCCTATTACTTGAGCCTCGGTCCGCCTGGGAGGACCTGAATAGAGGCGAATGATCCGCAGTGCAAACTCCTTCGTCCGCGTCCGAAGATCCGCCACTTTTTCCTTCTTCCTTCTTCGTTTTTCCTTCCTCCTTCCTCCTTCCTCCTTCTTCCTTTCTCCTTCTACGGCTCCGCGGTGTCAGGCAACTGCAAGGCGGCGTCATCGAAGGTGTAAAAAGCGCTCAACTCGTCTCCGTCGGCTGCCGTCTTTCTGGCCTTGCATACGATCAGGGCGTCGGCGAAGTCCGCCTCCGTCCTGCGAAATGCCTGCAAGGCGCTCCAGACCACCTCATCGTCCTCGAAGCGCACGTTGGAATCTTGCAGCAGGTTATTGACCAAGTCGATCAGGTCGGCCCGGGTCGCGCGATACCGGCGGCCAGCTAACGTCCACGTCGTTTCCGCCAGTACCACATCCGTAATGAGAACGCGCTCACCGCATTCAATTATGCGCCGCGCCCGTTCAGCCTGCGCTTCGTCGTCTCTCAAGAGATAGCGCAGCAGGACATTGGCGTCGATTGCGATCAAGGCGTTTGGTCCCGCTTTCTTTCCATGGCGTCCTGGCGCGACTCCTCGTCCGAAACCGTCGGATCTCCTTCAAGATACGCCAGGCATCCCCAGGCGCTGCCGGGCTTCTGGCGGACGATGGTAATGCGGCCATCGGCCACGAAACTCCGGCACTCGTCGCCTGGCTCGATGCCGGCTAAACGGCACTGATCAGCCGGAAGCGTTATCTGTCGCTTGGCGCTGACTTTGGGCACGATCTTCTCCCATGATGGTGATCACGTCAGAATTTCATACGAATTACTTTACTTACTGAAAAATACAAAGAAAATTATCAGAATGTAAAAAACCTGAGCAGAGAGGCAGACTTACGCCGCCAACGCCTCATTCAATTCGTCAAGGGAACAACGCGTTCTTGGCCAACGCAAATGACGTGTCAGATGAGACCTAAAATCCGACACGCTTCTCATTGTGATCTTGAAGGGTTCCTTCGAAAATGCTTCGAAGATATTCGGCTATCAGACGATTGCGAGCAATTAAGTCTTGATCTTCTTGATTGGATTCGGAAGCTTCGAAAGAAGCGATTAGATTCTGAACCTTTTCCTTCAATCCCTGTTCATCTTTTATATCCATGTGTTGGAAGAATAGATTTAACACCAGCTGATTCGCAAGAACGTGAGCAGAGATTTCTTGACTTATAGAGTCTTCTGTGTCTGCGGGCTTAAAGTGCAATTCATATAACAACAAAGCAGCTTTGAAACGTATCTCGCGATCTTTCATATCTTGCCGATTTATTATTCTCCATAGAGAATTGTTTAATTCATCCCATGCAAGTTGCTTATTTATGTCCATTCTCTTTCTCCCGATATAAAGTTACTTTCGTAGAAGTGCATCGGTTGATCTGCTCTCAACGAAATTTATTAGAGTCTTACAGTGTGACTTCTACGCAAAATGCGTAGATAATTATTCATGCTGCTTGTTTAGTGGTAGGGTGTTGATGGTAAAGGGTCAAAGACAAGGCGAGTGTTTTGTGCCCCGCGGGTGTGACGCGCCATCGTCTGGACCGTGGGATTTTTGCAATCAGGCCGCGGACGTGTAGACGTTTGAGGAGGCGGCTGGTGGCATTGGCGTGCCGAGTGCGTTGCAGAAGGGATGCGGGTTGTTGGAAGAGGTGTGTTCGGATGTCCTGGTTGCGGAAGCCCATAAGGGCGTGTTCGCCTTTCAACACAGCGGTAAACAGGTCGAGGTCGTAAAGGTCGGCGGGGTTAAAGCCCCGATAGGTACGTCCCTTGTGCCTGCGTGGCCGCGCCAGTGTGGTGAGGCTTTGATGTCCGGTAGCGGCGTCAGGGGCTGCGGACAGCGCCTGAAAGTAGCGTTGGTTGGCCGTCAACGAGATTTCCCGATAGCGGTAGAGGTTGGCCACGCCTTTGGCCATGGGATACCAGCCCATCACGCGTTGTCCTCGCCGTATGCCCCAGCGGCGAACCTTGAACTGCCTTGGATGGTTGATCACTGTTTCGACGCGTAGTACGCACCCGTGTTTGTCGTACATTTTAATCCAGTTCTCACACATCCGGTGTTTGACTCTTGCGCCTTTGTGGCGTTTGTTTTTGAAGTCCGTGAGGACTTCACCCTGAAAGTTGCCGTGGAGTTTGCGGCCCAGGAAGGTCAAGATGTCCTGGGGAGAGAAGCACAGCACCGTGTGTCTGAGCAGGTTTTCATACAGCGCCTTCAGGGCGTGGGGGTTTTGGAACATCACGTCGGTGGCGAACTCGGCCTGGTCAACGACCCAGTAGTAGTCCATGCCCAAAAGCAGGTCGTTGAGCAGGGGGTTGACCTTGCGGGCGAACGCAGAGAGAATGCGCGGCCAATTCTTGCCCACAAAACGATCGGCAAAGCGTTGCGCCCGGTCCACATCGGCAATCCAGACAAACGCGTTGTCCAATTTTTCATAGGCGATGCCGTGTTTGTCGAGCTTGCGCGCCAAGAACTCGTGGCCATTGAGACAGATCTGTACCACCAGCGGGAACCAGGACTGGATGCGGATATGCATCAGTCCAAACTCCCGGTCAATCCAGTAGAAGTAGTAGCACAGGCATTTCCGTTGTGCGTTGATCAGGCGAGGCCTTCCTTCCCCTGGCACCAGCTTGAAACTCTGGCAGCCTTCCAGGGCCCGAAACACACAGACCAGGCCTTGCGTGATCCCATCGCGTTTTGCCAACCGTCGCGCTTCGTCCTCTTTCCTGATGGTGTTGCGTTGCAGATAGATGAACGGGCGCTCGTGCTTGTTTGCCATCGCCTCCGCGTGGGCTTTGATCGTATCGGAATGCGTCATCACAAAACGCTTGAAGTCCTTCAACAACAAACCCTGATTGCTGATGAACCGCTCCATCGCAGTTCCAAATCCCAGCGGCAGGTACCCTTTGAACAGAACCCGATCAAAACAGGATACCACTCCGGTGATTTTTTCACTACATTGGTCCACGAAGTCTTTCACGGCGTTCCTCCTTCCATTGATGGCGGTGGGTACCACCATCATAGGGGATGAACGCCGTTTTGCATACCCAAAAACAATCTGCTCTTGACTACCACCTATTTGGTTGCGGCTGAGCAAAGCGAAGCCGCGCTAGGGAGTAGGTAAATGATCAAGAAGAAAGTTGCAAATTCCGGCAGAAAAACGGCTAAAAAGGTCGTTAACAACCTCATTAATAGACCCTCTTGCGTCCAACGTCGTTGCAACCACAGAGAGGGCAGAACGGTCCTCCGCCGAAGCGGAGTTCTTCCAAATATTCAAGACACGACTTTTGATCCGGAAAACGTTCGAAAATCTGATACTCTGATACAAAGACATGGCAGATTTCGGGCTTTCTGGAAGTGATTCCTGGCAGAATCCTTTGTGGTTTGTGCCTGGCAGGGCACGTGTGGGATTGCGGGTTTGACTGTTGTTATCCCCTTAAAGCCCGATCTCTGCCAAACTTCCGGGAACTTTTTTCGAAAATTTCCCCTTTTTAGCCAAATTTCCTGCCGATTTAACGCAATTGAAACAAAATAAAGCCCTGGTATCCGAACCCAGGGCTTTGAATCTTGTCTATCTAACGAATGCGTCCAAGATAGATTCCACTATCTTTTCGCACTCGCGACTTGCCACAAGGATGATGATCACGAGTCTGTCGCGATCCCATCCCTTGGATTTTCGCCTTTCCATGGCGATCCTCCTTGTCAAACTGGGTTCGGTGCCAGGGTGGCACCCAGGACTCGATCGACAGACTCAGATCATCAACATCATCTGCTTTAACTATATATCAAAATGATTGAAAGTCAAGTATGGGTGGCATACTTTTCGCGTTGGCCAAGAACAGGTTGTTCCCTTCGTCAATTACGTCTTCCATCCGGTCGCCGAATAACTTGTACATCTGCCCCATTCCGCCCCTGCTATCGAACGGTGCTATGTCCAGATCCTCGCAATCCAGATCGAACGAGGTGATGGTGCGGCACTGTCGCGACAAGGAAAAAGGAGGAAGGTAGAAGGCAAAAGGCAGAAGGAGGAAATTTGAAAAAAATCAACGCGTGGTCAGTCGCCGGCATTATCCTTTTTCTTTCTACCTTCTGCCTTCACGCGGCCAAAGCCTCATTCAACTCATCGATAACATCTTCCATCCGGTCACCAAATAGCTTGTACATCTGCCCCAACCCGCCCGTGCTATCGACGAGCTTGTTTCTTGACTGTACCTTCCAGCCGCGTTGATTTTGTCGCGCGCCTTTTGTTCCGGAGTGCGGTAAATGTCAGTCACTGCGAACGTCCCATTTCGTAAACTCGCGCCATTCAACCGATCTATATAGGTTATCATAGAGCACGCAATATACAAGAATCGCAATTGGTGGTCAATCCAACCCAGATCACAATGTGACGCATTTTGCGACAGCTAAGGTGCATCGTTTAGAAAAAAAGAGCCCCGACGAGACGTTCATCGGGGTCTTGTGTCTGGCAGCACGAGCAACACTCGGCAGTCAGCTGAAATCGGATAACGATACGTCCTGGCGAAGCCAATCGTCGATATGCGCGCCACGACGAGGGCAACCACAAGGGTTGCCCCTACGAATTCGATGACGGCGCGGGCTAAATCAAACAGCGGTTGGCGTAACGACCGTAAATCCGAACGGTGTAATGTCTTCATGTCAAGCAGCAGCAACGGTCTCATGATGGGGGGAGAGGGACCTCCTGCTCCTCCTGCCCCCACGGGGCATAGGCCATGGATTGGTCGATGTTCTCGGGGCAGGAACGAAGCGAAGGGGGCTGGCTGAACGCGCAAGGGCGAGCTGCCTCGCCCGGCCCTTGCCATGTCAGTTGAGCCCGTACTTTTCCTCACGCTCTTCTGTCTCGCCGCTGAGAAGTTGCTTGAATACGTCGAAATCAATCCTACCCTCGGTGAAAACCTCCCGAAACACGGCCTTCAGATGCTCGACATTTTCGGCCACAACGTCCGCCGATCGGGTCACCGAGACGTTGGTCGTGATTTTTTTAAGTGTCTTCCGTCTTTAACGTCTGGAATCAGCGAGTATTTTCTCGATCCTGGCGGCGTACGTGCTTTGGTCCCAAAATCAAGGGCCGCACAAGTTTCGGTTTCTTAACAGCCTGTCGTGCCTGCGCTGGAAGTTCCCGGCCCCACTCGTAGAATAAACTCTTCCTCGCGGATCGTCTATCAATCTCTTGTTTTTGAAGTCCTCCTGCAGCCTGCGATCGTTCGTGTATAGCAGTCGTGCGCCGCTGACCTGAGCCAGTGCAATGACATGTGGATCATCGGACGTGATTGCGCCCTCGCTCTGGAGTTGCTCTGTTCTTGCGTCAACTCCACTTTTGTTTACGATTCTCATTTTTCCAGCAAGCTGGGCCTCTTGTCCCCATCGTCTGAAGTCCGTCGAACTCTTCTCAAGCTCGTCAAGCAGCTTGCCTCCAACCACCAGTCGGCCACTTCCTTTGTTGAGCCAATCAAAGAATCTCTCTCCTGCTGGCGGGAGGTTGGAACCGAATACCTCAGATACGGCGTTGGTGTCAATAATTGCACACATTTTTCAGGTCCCTGTATCCTGTCTTTTCCATAGAGATCTGGCCGTTTCTTCCAGGAAAAAGTCTCGGTAGCCGTCAGGCGCCCCCAGGATATTTCCCTCTTCGTCTATTTCGAGTGAGTGAATATGTACGTCCAGGTCGCCGCGTTCAAAGTACAGGATGGAAACATCCTCAGGATTCAATGGTGTCTTGCCGTCTCGGACGTCCATCCGCACCCGGTCGAGCAGGTGGTCGCTATGCATCTCGACTATCAATTGCCGATCCGGCGCGGCGACCTGACAGAATAAGCTTCCAACAGCCGCCTGGGCACTGGGATGGAGATGCACCTCCGGTTGCTGTAACAGGAACATGGACGGTCCATTGGGGCGTAACAACTCGGTTATTATGGGCAGCACCTGGCTGACGCCATAGCCTGCGTCAATCAGGTTACGCTTCGGACCCTTCAGTCGGCCACTGTATTTCCTGACCTGCACCTGAAAAGGCTCACTGTCCCTTCTTCCAAGCGGTTTAATGGAAATTTCATCGAAGAGACCGGAGGCTTGCCCGACGCTTTCCAATTTTTCTTTCAGTCTCGTCCAGTTGCGCTTGTCCCGGAAGTACAGACCGGCGAGATACATGGGAACGTATTCGCCCTCGGAATCCGGTGACCAGCGAGCAGGATCATAGGTTCTGCGCGGCCTGGAGCGGACCGGCGCACCGGCGTATGGCCGCCGTCCGAGATAATTCAGGCTTCCCCGTCTGTGTGTCTCGACAAGTCGATCAATTCGCTCCCAATCCCTGTCGTCAGGCGGCTCAGAGCGTTGAAATATAGTAGTCTCTGGCCCGCTTTCTCGAACTTCAGTCATCTTCCGGCGCTGTGAATGGTAATCAAACAGAAAATTCGGGTTGAGTTCGCCGTTATAGAGGTTTGTGAAGGCATCGAAAGAACTCCGCGCCCCGGTCGAGGTTCCGTAGAGGGCGTGCCAGGACTGGTCTTCGAGACGCAACTCGCACCAAACGTCCTCATTGGAAAGCCGTATTTTAACCGGATTGGGCACAGTCCCCATTTTACCGAAAACCACGTCGAATTCGTAAGGTTGGCCGTTGGCGCCTGCGGGTCGTCGTTTCCCGATGGCATTCGGGACGACTTTGAACCCCGCTTCGAAGGTGTCCGCCTGGGCGCCCCTGCCTCCCCGGTAGTGGGCGATCTCGTCGAAACTGCCCAGATCGTATGGTTCTTCTTTGAAATCCGGCGCCCGTTGCCCGTAGGCGACGTCCCACAGTGCCCGAATCATCGCCATGAAAGAAGTCTTGCCCGTGCTATTGTCGCCAACAAGCAGCGTCAGCGGCGCAAGGCGGGCGGTCTGCTTTTCACGGAAGCAGCGGAAGTTCCCGAGCGTAATCTGTTCCATAGATTGGGCACCTCGTTCGGCTATGTAGAATGAAGACCGACATGGACTGCTTGAACACTCTCAGGATGTCGCGCTCGATCATCAGGTATTACGTCGAGTCGCGGTGGACGCTTTCTCAGCACCTCCACCCACGCTGGTGAAAGGTTCATGTCAAGCAGCAGCAACGGGTTTATGATGGGGGGAGAGGGACTTCCCGTTCCGTCAGCCTCCACGCGGCGTAGGCCAGGGATTGGTCGATGTCCTCTTGTTCAAGGTAGGGATATGCTCTGAGGATTTGGTCACGCGAGCGTCCGGCCGCCAGCAGTCCAACGACGGTACCAACCGTGACGCGCAGACCACGAATGCAGGCCTTGCCACCCATGACGAAGGGATCGATGGTGATCCTTTCGAACGACTTCATGATCTACCCCGATTGACGTCAGACATTGATCATCTCCCGCTCTATATAGGGACGCATCTCCTTCCGCAACGCTTTGTCCGTTACCAGATCAACCGGACGCCCGAGCAGGTCTTCGATGTAAAACTGAACGCCGAAATACCGCTTTGAAGTCGCGGGCGAGTCGAAACTTACCAGGACGTCCACGTCGCTGCTGCCGGTGGCTTGGTTGCGGACGATTGACCCGAACAGGGCGAGGTCCACAACGCCAAAGCGTTCCGCAAGGATCGCCTTGTGCGCTCGAAGCAGCTTGAGGGTTTCATCTCTGTTCATGAATCGGGTCCTTCCTGATCATATCCGAGCAAACACACCGGGAAAACGTGGCATCAAGGTTAAAGTTAAATATCTGTCTAACAACCGTCAATGCTTTATGTGTCGATGAGCGCCAGAGAGCGGGTAGCGTCAATGCACATTCCGACTTCCGCAAACGCTGCCCACGCCGCCATTTCCCCTTGCTTAAGTTAGGAATTAGGGATATTTTAACTTTTCCCCAACGTGGGTCAACGAAAGTACCGGAATTCGGGGCGAATTGACCACCGGATCCTGTGGAATGGGTGTTCAGAATTAGACAGGGTAGGAGTAACAGGATGGCTCAGCGATGGAGGGATTGGCTAGCCTAGGCGAAGCACGATTTGCAGCAGGCCGCCGCATCACGGAATGACGGGCGTCACGACTGGGCTTGCTTCGCGGCGCACCAAGCCTCCGAGAAGGCAGTGAAAGCGCTCCACGTTCTTACAGGAAAGAGGGCAAGGGGCCACGTTGTCGCCCGCCTCCTGTCGGAACTCCCGGAAGCGCCGCCGGAACATTTAGTCGAAAAAAGGCGGGTGCTCGACAACTATTACGTACCTACACGCTGCCCAAACTGGCATCCGGAAGGGCCGGCCTACGAACACTACGGACCGCTGCAAAGCGATCAGGGACTGCAATATGCCGGTGACATCCTCCAGTTCGTCGGAGCAAGTAAAGATCCCGATCCCCATGTCTCCTACAAGCACGATCACTTTTGATCCTTGGATCGTAACACACAGAAGTGGCAGCCTGAAATCCGGCTGCCGTTTCTCTTTCGGTTTCTCCTGGCGTGGATCTGGAGAGCTATTCCGCGGGCGGCAAACCGTCGAAATTCTACCCGCGCCGCTCACCATCAACATCGGACGTCAAAGACCACGCGTCCCCAGTTGTCACGAGAAGCAGCAAAGGAAGCTGTCAGCTCTCAGCATTCAGCTTGAACCAAAAACACAAACCGTTGACGTCAGCGCCGCGAAGCAGGACCGGAAGGGGCGCAACGATGGCAAGATGCCCTCGATCCCAGGGGTCGTCAGAGTCAGTGATCAGCGGCAGAACCGTAAATCCGTGCGGCTGTCCTTACCGGTGTATCTCCTTGCCGCCCGGTTGAGGTGTGGGGGGTTTTTCCGTGTTAATCCGTATATCACCGCGGGCCGGGTACTGCAGAAGGGATCGTAGGGCGCCCAAGTCCCATTTGTGCCATTGAGGTGGTTCACGGAAAAACCGGCCCCGTGCCGAACGGCGCCGTTCTTTTTGGTCCTTTTTCTTGGGCGTACAAGAAAAAGGACGAAGAGAAAATGAAAGTTGGTGGGAGAGGTTAAGCTCTTGTCCTACCGGAGGTTAGTTCCAAAGGATGTTTGTCCGCCGGCAGGCGACCTGTCAGGACGCTATGGGCAAAACGCAGGAGGACCAGCCTGTCCTTCCGTTCCGCTTGCGGCGTCTGAGCGGCGCCGTTCTTCAAAAGGCAGGAAGACGTGAGACGGCAGGACGGGCGAGGTAAGCAAAAAGGGCAATGAAACGGAAATGAGGCAATTTATGCCCAAACAAAAACAGGTAAGGATCGGAATTGTGGGACTGGGGCCGCGCGGGAGGCTATCGTGGATGAAGAACCTGCTGCGGATAAAGACGTGCCGCGTGACGGCGCTCTGCGACAGAGTCGAGGCCCTGGTGGGGCAGGCGTATCGAGAGGCCGGCGATCCGGACATCGCGTGCTACACGGACTATGAAGAGATGCTGGCGAAGGCGGACGTCGACGCCGTGGCCATCGTGACCGCGCCGCACGATCAGCCGGATCTGATCTGCCGGGCGATGGAGGCGGGCAAACATGCGACGTGCGAGGTGTCGCTGACGTACAATATGGAGGATTTGTGGCGGGTCGTGGTGGCGGTGGAGCGCAGCGGGCTGAAGTTCCAGATGGCCGAGCAGGTGATGTACCACGCATTTGTAAATGCATGGCGGAAACTGGTTGTGAAGGGTAAACTCGGTCATGTCATCTTTGCCGAGGGACAGTATCTTCATGGCATGACGCCGGACCGGTTCTGGGTGGATTCCGAGACGGGCGAGCGGATCCATCTGGACGAAGCCCCCACTCATCCGAGAGCCATGAAGAGCAGGATGTGGAACTGGTATCCCCACCCGATCCTCTACATGGCAACCGACCTGGGCCCCATCCTGACGGTTCTGGAGGACCGGGTGACGCGGGTGACATGCATGGGGACGCGGCCCCACAGCTACTATTACGAAGGGATTCCCGCGTCGGATATCCAGGTGGCGTTGATGCACACGGAAAAGGATACGATTATCCGGATGGCGGCCGGTTTTACGTATGCGACAACCCCCCGTGATCACCACTGGTGGCACCTGGAGGGGACCACAGGGAAGGTGGAGACCGCCCGGTCCGCGGAGATCTACGGCGGATCTCGGGGCGTGGATACGCCGAAGATGTGGCTGGAGAGTTCCGGAGAAGAGGATATGCGGGCGATGGAATGGACCTATTCCCCGGACGAACTTCCCGAGGAGGCCCGGGGAAGCGGGCATGGAAATATGGACTATTTTGCGTTGTCGTCTTTTCTGGACGCGATCCTGAATGATTCGGATCCACCCTTGAACGTATACCGGTCGGCGGAACTGACGGCGCCGGCCATCGTTGCCGTTCAGTCTGTGGAGCAGGGAAGCGCGTGTCTGAACGTTCCGGATTTCAGACCCTCGGAGAAGCGAAAGGCCGGTGCATTACCAGAATGAACCCGCACCGGGTCTGCCCGCGTGGGAGCGGAGGCGGAGTTCGGACCGATAGCGCCCGTAACTTTCAGGATACGGAAATAAAAACCCCCAACAGGAGGCGTTACGATGGCATCAGGTTTTCTGGATCGCCTGAAGGACGGGCCGGTGCTTGGCGACGGCGGCTACTACCTTGAGCTTGAACGGCGATGTCTGGGCAGTTTCGCCAAAGGCGTCCCCTGGGCCGTACTGGATCACCCCGAGGGTCTGCTCGAATTGCACCGGGAATTCGCGCTTGCCGGCGCCGAAGTGCTGCAGGCCATGGCCTGGGGCGTGGGCAAGTTGGATCGGGATGAGGAACTCCACCGTACGGCCGTCGAGCTTGCGAGGCAGGCTGCCGGCCCACACCGGTTTGTGGCGGGTACGCTCAGCCCCTTCGGCATCGGAAAGTACCAGAGGCGATCGCCAATTACCGTTAAGGAAAGGCGCGAGGCGCAGGCGTTTTTCGAGCGGCGGGTGGGACAGCAGATCGCGGCGGGTGTGGACCTGTTCATCGTAGAGACGTTTTATTCCGTAGAGGAGGCTTCGCTGGGGCTGCCCTACATAAAGAGCGCCGGTGTGCCCGCCGTGGTGACGCTTGAGTACAAATCGGGCGAGTATACCGCCGACCGGTATCTGCCGGACGAGGCCGTGAAACGGCTCGTGGACCACGGCGCCGACGTGGTGGGCGTGAATTGTGGCCGGCCGTGGTATATGTACCGGGATATTCTTCGCAAGATGATGGGTGCGGTGTCCGCGCCCATATGCGCTCAACCCCTGGCGTACGTGCTGGAAAACGGCGCGGAGTATACGCGGGAGATCGCCTCGGGCTCGAGCGTTCATTTCGAACTCCGGCACCAACCCCGGCGTGAGATGGCCGACTACGCGCGGGACGCCTGGGATATGGGCGTCGATTTCATCGGGGCCTGCTGCGGGGCCCTGCCGTACCACATTCGAGCGATGGCCGAGGCGATCGGGAAACCGACGTCAATGCCGGATCAGCCCGGTCCGTATCAGCTTCTGTAACGGCGGGGAGACGTAAGACGTGAGAGGTGAGATGAAGTGAGTGCCTAAAGAACGGGTAGACGTAAGACGTGAGAGATTGCCTGCCGTGTGCGTCTTCATTTCTTTCCGGAGGCATAAAGGAAGAACCAACCAGGCAAGGACGTCTTCTACCGTCTCCCCTCTACCCTCTTACCGCTTTCAGGTGTTTCATCTACCGTCTACCGTCTCACCTCTCCCCACATCAAGGGAATAAGGGAGGTTTGGTGGTCGGTTAATTCAACATTGAGTATCGTAACTATGGAGGAGAAACGAGATATGGCGCGGAATCTGATGGAGATGTTGAACGAGGGGATCGTCCTGGGTGACGGGGGGATGTTCCTGGAGGCGAACTGGAGAGGTTACGATGTGCCCGGCATCATCGGCTCCCACCCGGATGTGCTTCAGCAGATCCACCGGGACTTCTACAATTCGGGTGCCGAGGTGCTCCAGGCGCTGACGTGGTTTACCTCGGGTGCTCAGCTGGAGGAGAAATACGGATGGGGAGACCGCGTGGACGAGATCAACAGGACCGGGATTCGGGCGGCCAAGGAGGGATCGGACTGGGAGACGCCGGTAGGCGGCTGTCTCGTATCCACGATGACCGGTTCCCGTCTGGGAGACCAGGTTTACAATCCGGAGGATCCTTCGTCGGGCGCACGCGCGCAGGCCGAATGGGAAGAACAGATCGCAATTCTCGTCGACGCCGGCGCCGACTTCCTGATCCCGGAGACGTTCTCCCGTCTGGACGAGATGCGGCTGTGCGTGGAAAGCTGTAAGAAAACCGGCCTGCCGACGATGGCGCTCGTGGGCATCGGCAGCAATAAGGCGACACGGGACGGCGCCACCGCGGCGGAGTGCGCCCGCGCCCTCGTGGACGACGGCGCGGACATCGTGGGGACCGTCTGTATCGGGGACCCGGAACAGATGCTGCCGACGGCGCTCGAGATGCGGGAAGCGGTGGATGTACCGATCGCCTGCCAGCCGAAGGGATTCAGGCAGATGGAGGATACCGAAAACGTCGGCTATGCCGTCCGCCGGCATCGCAATGGCGTCACCCCCGACGATATGGCGGCGTTCGCGCTGAAGGCCAGGGCGGAAGGGATCAACTTCGTGGGTTGCTGTTGCGGCGCCGGTCCGTCCCACGTCCGTGCGATGGCCGAGGCGCTCGGGAAGCCGGTGCGAACCACATAAAGCGCAGGATCGGGAACATGACTTCAGAGGATCCCATGAGCCAGAGCAGTCCAGGAGAGTTCCGCGTTGTCGCATTCGAGGTCCAGGATTTCGCCGGTGACTACACGTGCCACGATTACGGTGATCCGCATGCTCCCAGAATTGCGCGCCTCAGGGAAGCGTACGGGCTGGAAGGCGTCGTATCGGGCTGCGAGACGGAATTCGAGGGGTTTCTGGCCCTGAAGCGATGGGTCCGCAGCCAATGGGACCACGGGCTCTGGTACAACCGCCCCGAGGTTGACGACGGCCTGGGGATTCTGGAGGCCGTGAGCAGGGGAGAGCGGTTCTTCTGCGGTTCCTACGCCCGGCTCTTCGTGGATTCGGCAACCGCGTTGGGCTGGCCTGCGCGGAGGGTGGCGGTCTCCATCGAGGATTGCGAGGCGCCGCGTGACTACAGTATGTGGAACGTGGGACACGCGGTTGCGGAGGTCTGGTCCAACGAACACCGGAAGTGGGTGATGATGGACCCGGACATCAACGTCCACTACGAGCGGGACGGGTTGCCGTTGAACGCGCTGGAAATCCGGGAGGCGTGGCTGGACGGGACCGCGGATGAGGTCGCAATGGTGCAGGATCAGCCGGAATTCGTCATTCCCGACGCCACGCACGTCCGGCTCGCGCTCCGGGACCCCACCTGCCGGAAGGATTATGACGCGGAGGTAAACGCCCAGTTGTTCGCGAGGTTCCTGCGAAACAGGGTGATGGATTATTATGCCCGGGTTCGGGTACTGACGGATCGCCAGACCCGGGAATGGGTGGACCGCAGATGCCTGCCGACGTTCGTGAGCAATTTCAGACCGCTTGGCCCCATTCAATGGACCTCCAGTCTCCCGGATGTGTACTGGACCGTGAATCTGGTGCGCATGTCCACCCGGCCTTCATGGGACGAGAAGGGAGCCAGCCTGGCGGTAACGCTTTCACACTGCATGCCGTTTTTCGATCACTACGAAATCCGCGTTGACGACGGGGCCTGGCAGCGGTGCGGGGAGCGTTTCGACTGGCCGATGCGGGAGGGGGTCCAGTCGTTGGCATGCAGGGGCGTGAATTCGATGAAACGCACAGGGGTTCCCAGCCGGATCGAGGTGGCGTACGCCCGGCCGCCTGGGGGAACCGGGTATTACTGATTACATTAATGACGCGCGTGCATGTCGTCAATGCGCCTACCGGGGAGAATCGGGATGATTTCAATCGCGGCTGATTTCGAATGCGGAAACGCGAAACATATCCGGCAGATCGCAATCGACCGGTTTAGGCTGGAGGTGGTCGGGGACAAGGCCACGTACTGTTACTACTTCTGCTTTGACGTCCGGAACGACGGACCCGCATCGGTAGTGACCGTTGAAGTGTGGCCGGACTCGCGATTTGGTCCGGAGGGATTCGTGGCCAGCCTGCCCACCACGGTGTGGGTCGCGTGCGAGGGTCGATTCAAGCCGCTCGACCGTGAACGGGTGCGGAACTCGGAGGAACCGCTGCTGATCCGCCTGAATCTGAAGGCGAACGAGACGATTCGGGTCACGAACGCGTGGCCCGCGCCCTACAGCGATACGCAGGACACGATCCGAAGGCTGGCGGATGAACGCGGGGACCGGTGCGAGACTTTCACCGTCGGCGCCTCGGTGCACGGCCGGGACATCACCGGCATCCGGGCCGGCGCGCCCGGTAAGCCCAGGATTCTGTGCGCGGCCGGCCAGCACGCGGTCGAATTCTCGGGCACGTGGGGCATGCTGGGCGTCGCGGATTTCATCACCTCCCTCGTGCCGGATGCCGTCGCTCTTAGAGAACAGATTCAGGTGGAGGTGCTGCCGGCGGTGAATCCCGATGGAAACGTGATGGGCAAAAACGCGTTCAACGCCGAGGGATTGGACATGTACCGGGCATTCGGCGAAGACCCGGAAGCGGCGGCGCCCGAAGCCCGCGAGAGTCGCCTGCTGTGGGACAGGCTCGTTAAGGACCGGCCGGCGCTATGGATGAATATCCATGCCTTCGTGGGCTGGAGAGAAAACGGAGAATACCCTTTCGACGGATGGTACGAGGTGGTCGATCCCGTCTTCCGGGATCCCGATCGCGCTCGGCTGTACCAGGCGCTCTGCGATACGATGCGCCTGGAGACCGACGGCTTGTCCACCCACGGCAAGGCCAACGTACATCGTGACAATACAATGTGCTATCAGATGGCCCGCAGGCTTGGCATTCCCAGCGTATTCTACGAGACAAACGTCGCCACGGCGGGTCCGCACGGTTCCGCCAGGCGTGCGATCCACGTGTTCAAACGGGCGGTCCATACCCTGCTGAGTTACCGGTGAGGCGGGCAATGCGGAGTGGAAAACACGTACGCTAAGGAGTCCGGCATGGACCCGAACAGACGCGACGTTCTTGAGAGGTACCTGTCTCGAGACTGGTATTCGGAAAAGGCGAGACAGGTTAAGTTGGAGCGATACCTGGATTGGATGGGCCGCCAGGAGAGACCGCCCATGCGGGTTGCCGGGCCCGACAGGGGCGCCGGTGTCTTGAACGTGGGGGTGGTCGGCCTGGGACGAGGCCGGTTCATGGCAAGCTTATGCAACCTGATGGACCAGAGTCGAACGGTGGCCGTATGCGACGAAGTCGCGGACCTGGCGGAATACGTCGCTGAAGAACAGGACGTTCCGAAGTCGTACGTGGATTTCGAAGAAATGCTAAGGGACGACGAGGTCCGGGTGGTTGTCGTGGAAACGGGCACGGACAGGCATGGTGAGCACGCGATCCAGGCGCTGCAGGCAGGCAAGCACGTCTTTGTGGAAATGCCCGTTGCCGTTACACTGGAGGAATGCAGGGCGATCGTCGATTTGAGCGAGGTCACCGGCCTGAAGGTGCAGATGGGCAATCAGTTGCGGTGGTACAACCGGTACGAGTCCCTCAAGAAACTGTGCATGGAAGAGGAGTTCGGCAAGATCCAGTACGTGGAGGCGGAGTACAACTGCGACTACCGGTGGCGGAAGCGGTTCTGGGTGAACCGTGAGCGCGAGGTGGGCATGCCGGCCGACCGGGGATGCGCAGGGGGAATCGAGCCGCCGCTTAACGCGGCGGTGCATACCACGTTCGACACGTCGCGCTGGCTGCTGGGTGACGAGCAGATTGTCGAAGTGGAAGCCTTCGGGATGCGCGGCACGAGCTTCGCCGAAGGCACCCCGGAGCTGGGCTTTGGCGCGAAAACCGGCGATGGCTTCGACAGCGCGGTGGCGCTGATGAAGAGCGAGAGCGGGGTGATCATCAAAGCGCTGCAGAGCTACGGATTCCGCCGCCCCCACCTGAATTATCTCGCCCTTTACGGCACGTTGGGATGTTACGAAGGCGAGCGGCGCAACGAGGCCGGATCCGGATACGTTCACCTTCCCCACCGGTTCCTGAATACCGTGGAATCGGGCGATGGCTGGATGGAACTGCCTCTTGTAACGGGATCCGGACCCGGTCATCAGGGGGCGGAATTCGATATGATGCTGGATTTCTTCGACGCGATCGTCCGCGACCGCCGCCCACTCATCGACGCGGTCCAGGCCGCGCGGTCGTGCGCGCCGGCGATCTGCGGCGAGCAGGCGGCTGCCCAGGGCGCGCGGGTTCAGGTTCCGCAGTTTCCTTAGGAAAACGTGTCGTTCTGTACCGGAACCGGATTGCCGAGATTCGTCCGACCGGAAGCAGCAGAAACAGCTATCAGCTCACAGCCGTCAGCTTGAATCAATAACCCAATCAGTTGGCGTCAGTGCCATGACCTCTCCCCCGGCTACTCGCCTCCGGCGGGGGATGAAAAAAAAGGGAAAAACCAAATTCAACATCCACATCTCCCCAATTTCCCTGCCTACGGCGTGTTCCTTTTGAAGCGACCAAAAGGAACCAAAAGTCGCCGCTGGGCGCGGGGCCTGCCATATGCACAGCGCGAATAACCTCACGGGACGCACATGATGTGCTGCCCTGCAAGCGAAGGTGGATACCGCAATTCGTTGCGCAACGGAACAGCGCGCTCTGCTCTGGGAGTGCTCGCCAGGAACCTCGCGTTCGACAACCGAATGCCTATCTGAGGGCAAGGGAATAGGGGACGTTAGGGGGTGGTGGAGATTCCAACTCTCGCATCGCGCTGGAGTCATGTCGCCCCTCACATATTTCAACGAACAATCCTTCCGCATGGTCCATTCGACCCACGCAGTTTACGGCATCTTGCTTCTCCTGATCCTTCGGGGCCCAGCGTTGTACGCGGATTCGCCGCGATTCGTTGACGTTACGGCGTCATCGGGCATCGACTTCCGGCACGTCCACGGGGGGACGGGCAAGAAGTATTTCGTGGAGACGATGGGGTCAGGGGTCGCGTTTCTGGACTACAACAACGACGGCCGGCTGGACGTATTCGCCGTCAACGGAGGGGCGTTGCCCGGCTATGCCGGACCGCCCCCGAGGAACCGGCTGTACCGGAACGCCGGCGCGGGCGCCTTCTCCGACGTGACGGGGTTCGCGGGAGTGGGAGAAACGGCCTACGGCATGGGCGTCTGCGTGGGCGACTTCGACAACGACGCGCACGACGACCTCTACGTGACGTGCTACGGGCCGAACAGCCTGTTCCAAAACAACGGAGACGGGACGTTTACGGGCGTGGCGGACCGGGCCGGTGTCTCCGGGGATTCCGCCTGGAGCGTGGGATGCGCCTTCCTGGATTACGACGCGGATGGATTTCTGGATCTGTACGTGGCCAACTACGTCGCCTACTCGATCTCCTCCCCGGAAACCGGGTTAAGGCCCTACGCTGCCCGTTCCGCGAGTCCATCGGTGGATGCCAGGTTTTATCCCCACCCCGACAACTTCGAGGGGGCGGCCGATCGTCTGTATCGCAACAACGGGGACGGGACGTTTACGGACGTGACGGACCGGGCGGGCGTCTTTAATCCCGCGGGCAAGGGGATGGGGATGTCGTGCGGCGACGTCGACGGCGACGGAACCGTGGATATCTTCGTAGCCAACGATATGACGCCCAATTTTCTCTACCTGAATCGAGGCGACGGAAGTTTTGTGGAGAGGGGTCTTCTGTCTGGGGTGGCCTACAGCGGATCGGGCGACCTGCAGTCCAGTATGGGCGCGGACTTCGGCGATTTCAACCGGGACGGCCGCATGGATCTGGCCGTAACCAATTTCCGGCTTGAGGGCGCCGGGCTCTTCCGAAACGAGGGGGTCGGACTCTTTACGGACATTTCTTCGATATCCGGGATCAGGACCCCCACGATTCCCCACGTGGGCTGGGGTCTCGGGTTTCTGGACTACGACAACGACGGTTGGTCCGACCTTCTGATGGTACACGGCCACGTGCTCGACAACGCAGACCGCGTGGGAAGCGTCTACCGACAGCCCGCCATCCTGTTCCGCAACACGGGAGACGGGCGGTTCGTCGACGTGACCCGCGAAGTGAAGGACGATCTGTCCAGGCCTGGCGCCAGCCGGGGCGCCGCCTTGGGGGATTACGACAACGACGGGGACGTGGACGTTTTCATTCTTACGGTGAACGGCGCCGCCCGGCTCCTGAGAAACGAGGTCCGCAACCGGAACCGCTGGCTGAGGGTGAAGCTGATCGGAGCCGCTCGGGAGCATCCGAAGCATTCAAAAGGCGTCACGCGTCTGTCCAACCGCAACGGTATCGGTGCGCGCGTGACGGTATGGGCCGGTGGCCGCCAGCAGATCCGAGAGGTTCAAAGCGGATCAAGCTATCTGTCCCAGAACGACTTCCGTCTCCACTTCGGGCTCGGTCAGTACGCAACGGTCGATTCTGTCAAGGTTCGATGGCCCGGTGGCACGGTGGATCGGCTCGGGAGCTCTGCGGTCGATCGGGAGATCATCGTAAGGGAAGGAGAGTCGGATCGATGAATCCTGGGAGCATGGTCTGGCGCGCCGCTGTCCTGTGCGGGATGCTTTTCGGGGCGCTTTCCGATCCGCCGGCGCTGGCCAACCGCGCGAGGGAAATCCGGTACATCGGGCCGCCGTTGAGCACGTTGAACAGCTATCTGTATACGGGGGGGATGTACGCGCAGATCACGCTGGGCACGAAAGAGGGCCTGGTTCAACTGGGCCCGGAGGGAGGGCTGATTCCGGCCCAGGCCGAGCGCTGGGAGGTATCCGAAGACAGGCTGTCCTATACGTTCGTTCTGCGGCGGGACAACCGCTGGTACGACGGCACGACAGTGACCGCACGGGACTACAGGGCCGCGTTCATCTATCAGATGGAACCGGGTCGCGAGAGCAAGTGGATCTGGGACACGCCGTTGCAGTACGTGATCAAGGCCCTGGACTTCAGGAACGGCGCCGCTCGAGAGGAGGAGGTGGGTGTGGACGTGCTGGACGACTACACCCTGCGGTTCCGCCTGGCGAGGCCGTACCCCGCGTTCCTGAACGCAATGGTCACCGGAAGCATGTTTCCGATCCACCGTGGCTCCCTGGAAAAAAACGGAGACGCGTGGCACAAGCTGCCCAACTACCAGGGCAACGGACCGTACAGGATCGTGGAGTGGGAACTCAATTCCCATGTCATCCTCGAACCGAATCCGCAATACAACTTGCGGCGAGGCAATCTCGAGCGGATCTACAGCCGATTCGCGGGCAGACCCCTCGAGGGGTATCAGAGCGGCGAGATCGACTTCGCACTCCTGCAATCGATCGCCGATATCTACTACGCCAAACACCATCCGGCGCTGAGCGGTGAACTGGTCTGGACGCCCACGAGCGGGCTTTCCTACGTTAGATTCCTGTTTTCCGAAAATCCGGTTTACTGGGACGCCCGGGTGCGGCGGGCGATCGCCCTCGGATTCGACAAGCGCCGGATTGTGGAGGCGATTTTTCTCGGGCGGGAGACGCCGATGAATATGCTGTCCACGCCTGCTATGCCGGATTGGGATCCTGAACTGGGGATGGGATTCGACCTGGACGAAGCCCGGCGGCTGCTGTCTGAGGCGGGGTATCCGGGTGGCAGGGGCATTCCCGAATCGGTGATTCTGATCCCATCGTACCTGGCGCCCGAGATGGTTTCGCAGTTCGTGGCGATTGCCGCCATGCTGGAAGAGAACCTGGGCATTCGGTTCAAGATCGACAATCAGGAACTGGGGGTGTACGCCGACAAACGGGTTTCCCTGAACCCGTCCGGGTATGCGGGGATGTGCTTTGCGGCGTCCGGGGCGCCGTGGCCCAACCCCATCTACGGCACGCAATGGATCGAAAACGTCCAGTGGACGGACAATCCCGAAGTCTACGGCGCCTGGTGGGCGGGGCAACGCCGAATCGTGCAGATCCGATCGGGTATGACTCAGCTCAATCGGGCAAAGAATGTCGAGGGCTTCCAGCCGATGCACGGGCGGGTCGGGGCGTACGCGGACTCGGTGATGGCGCTTTTCGCAAACGGAAGACACGGCCCGCACCTGCGGCGGCAGGCAGCGGAGGCGATGAGCGGTTGGCAGCAGTCGGCGGACGAGATCCTGCGGACGGCCCACGAACCGGATGCGGATGCGGATTGGTGTTGGAAGGCTCTCAATGTCACGCTCCTCCAGGCCAGGCAATATCATTTTCAGTGGTCGCACGCCAGCGATCTTCGCTGGCGTCTGGAGGAGATGCGCCAGGAAGCGCACCACGCGCGGGACCCGTCCCGGCAGGCTGAGATCAACCGCGAAGTGCACCGCCTGGTGCAGGCATTCAGCTGGGATTTCCCGCTCCACGTCGCCAATGCCACGGCTCTGGTCAGGCCCTACGTGAAGGGGCTGAAATTCTGCGCCTACTGGTGGGCCAATCCCATGTACCTGAAGTGGATCAACATCGACGACGACAACGGACCGAAAACGGCGAGGCGTTCCGTCGGCGACTGAGTACACTTCGTGGTCCGCCCGACGACGCGGACATTCAGCGGGATGCCCGCGCGTGGTTCGATCGGCATCTGACGGTACCGTCGTAATCGGACGCAGTCCCGGGTCGGAGAGTCGCTATGGTGATGTTCGTTTTTCGCCGCATCGGTCAAATCGTCGCGAGTCTGATTGCGATTCTCGTCATCACGTTCTATCTGATGCACGCCGCGCCAGGCGATTTTTTCAATATCGAACGGCTGATGAACCAGCAGGTAACGGGCAGCCGGCTGAGTCAGTTCGAGGAGAAAAGCCAGACGCTCATGTTGTGGGAGGAGCGCTACGGGGAGAATACGCCCGTGTGGAAGCAAATTCTCATCTATCTGCGACACGCGGCCGCCCTGGACTTCGGACCGTCGTTCCGCTACCCGGATACCACCATCGAGGAGATGATGACACGGGCCTTCCCGCGGACGTTCGTCCTGGCCTTCTCCCCAATGCTCCTGGCCCTCCTGATCGGCATTCCCATGGGCATCGGGGCGGCGCTGTACCGAAATACGTGGATCGACCGCGCCACCATGTTCGTTTCCATGCTGGGCATCTGCATACCGTCCTACGTCATCGCCCTGCTGGTGATCGTTTTCTTCGCCGTGACGCTTCAGTTGTTTCCAACGTCGGGATGGGGGACATGGGAGTACGCGGTGCTTCCTGTGTTGGCGATGGTTTTTCAGCCCGTTGCGGGCATCGCCCGGTACGTCAGGGTGAGTCTGATCAAGGAAATGGGCGAAGACTACGTCCGTACTGTCTTCTCCAAAGGGGGCGACCGGAACAAGGCGGTGTTTCTCCATGCATTGCGGAACTCACTCATCCCCCTGCTGACCATTACCGGTCCGCAGTTCGCCAACCTGATGGTGAGCACCGCGTTTATCGAGGAGATTTTCAATATTCCAGGCCTGGGCAAGCTGTTCGTGGCCGCCGCGGGGACCCGGGACTACCCGATGATCATCACATCCACACTCTTTTTCGGATTTCTGATTATGCTGATGAATCTGCTGGTGGATATCGGGTATACGCTGATCGATCCCAGAATCCGGGCGGGTGTTCTGACCCGAAAATAGGTTGCCTTAATTCGGACGACGAGTCGCCCGGTTCGCAAGGCGCCTGAGCGCAGACGACCTGCGCAAGGTCGGCGAGTGAAGGCAACGTAGCGAGACGGGATGAATCGGCGGATGAATGGTGAGATATTTTCGGGACAGGACACGAATTACCGTCAAAAAAGGGGATGACGTTGTGGAAAGGAGACAGGGCGTGGCTGCGCCGGATCCTGACCGGCCTGCGCAAATCGGAGCGGAAGCGCCGTCGCGCCAACCGGCGAGCATCTCGTATTGGGGCGCCGTCTGGCAACGATTCGCAGCGAATCGGCTTGCCCTGCTGAGCCTGGGATTCGTTATTCTGATGTTTCTGGTCGCGGTCCTGGCCGGGTACATCGCACCGTACGGGTATAACCAGATCGACCTGGACAAAACGTACCAGCCCCCATCCTGGCGGCACATCGCGGGGACCGACGAGGTGGGGCGGGATATCTTCAGCCGCCTGATTTTCAGCCTTCAGACGGCGCTGGCTGTTGCATTCGGCGCTACGGTGATTTCATTGGCTATCGGAGGCCTGATCGGCGCCGTCGCGGGGTACGCGGGCGGCGCCGTCGACAATGCCCTGATGCGGTTTACGGACGTGATGTACGCGTTCCCCGGGTTTCTGTTCAGCATCATCCTGGTGTCGGTCCTCGGCAGGGGCATCTTTACGATTTTCATCGCCATCGCGGCCACCGGCTGGGTGGGGTTCGCCCGGCTGATGCGCGCGCAGGTGTTATCCATTAAAAACCTTGAATACGTGGAGTCGGCGCGGGCTCTCGGAGCAACCCATCCATACGTGATCCGGCGTTACGTTCTGCCGAATTCCTTCGGCCCGCTCATTGTCGCCATCGCGTTCATGGTTCCCGGGTTGATGATGACCGAGTCGGCGTTGAGCCTGCTGGGACTGGGCGTGATGCCCCCCAGGCCGAGCTGGGGCGTCCTGATCCAGGTGGGGAGCCTGAATTTCAGGGCGTTTCCCTACCAGCTGACATGGCCGGCCGCCACGTTTGCGGTTGCGCTGCTTTCCTTCACGTATCTGGGCGACGGTTTGAACGACGCGTTCAATCCAAAGGAATAAGCTTCTCAGACTTTGCGAGGATCACCCTTGTCCATTCTCCTCGATATCCGGAATCTCACGACATATTTCTACCGCCGGGATGGTGTGGTGCGAGCGGTGGACGGGATCTCGTACGTGGTCCGGAAGCGGGAGAGCGTGGGAATTGTGGGGGAAAGCGGCTGCGGCAAGAGCGTGAGCATGCTGTCCGTTGTAAAACTCGTCGGGGGGCGTGGAAAGATCGAAGCCGGGCGGGTGTTCTTCGAGGGTCGGAACCTTTTGGAACTGGACGAAAAGGCACTTCAGGAAGTGCGGGGTAACGACATCGGGTTTATTTTTCAGAACCCCCAGACTTCCCTCAACCCCACGATGCGCAGCGGCCCACAGATTGCGGAACCTATTCTGTGGCACGGCCGCGCCGACCGAAAGCGGGCCTTCGAGCGCGCGGTCTCGCTGCTGGAAGAGGTGGGTATTCCCGCGCCGTTGTCTCGTTACCGGAACTACCCTTTCGAACTGTCGGGGGGGATGAAGCAGCGGGTGATGATTGCGATGGCGTTGAGCTGCGAGCCGAAGCTGATGATCGCCGACGAGCCCACGACGGCGCTGGACGTTACGACTCAGGCGCAGATCATGGATCTGATGAACCGGATGAAGGCCGCGTACGGCATGTCCACCGTGCTGATCACCCACGATTTCGGTCTGGCCATGGAGTTCAGCGACCGCATCGTCGTGATGTACGCGGGAAGAGTGGCCGAAATTGCGCCCACGCGCGTCTTCCTGAATGCCCCGCGGCACCCGTACTCCATCGGGTTACTGGAAAACGCAAAGATGGTCCGCGGGCGGCTGGATACCATCCCTGGGCAGCCCCCCGACATGACCCGTCCGCCGTCGGGATGCCGCTTCCACCCGCGCTGTCCCCGCGCGACGGACCTGTGCCGGGAAGAGGACCCCGAAATGACCCGGTTGTCGGACGATCACACCGTCTTCTGCTGGCACCTCGAAGCTTAAGAAGCGACTTGGAAAATAACATTAGAAACTACGAAACACGCGAAAAAAAAGAAAAATCCGTGGCTGAGATCAATTGCCACAAGAGGCGCAAAACCACAATGTTGCACGTCAGCCTGGCAATGCAACGATTTTCATCTTTGTGGGTGCCCCGAAGGGGCATGACAACTGTTTTTAAAAGTCCTTCAGCAGCCCCGCCCGGTCCGCGTAGTCGAAAAATCGAAGCAGATCGCGCCAGATGACGCTGATGGAATCGCCAGTGGCGCGGATGACCTCGTAACCGAATCTCGTCTTGTCGAAATGCCCGACGGCCGGGAAGTTGGATATCATGTTCATTTCGATGTCCCGCAGGCCGGCGTGAACGTACTTCTCGTCGCCGGTGAGTTCCCATGCGTAGCCGATGCTTTCCCGGAGGGCGGAGAAACCAATGTAACTCATCGGCGTCTCATTGCCGGGCATGGACAGATAGAGCCCTTCCGGCGTGCGAACGTCTTCGCTTGCCAGAAAGTCGCACAATTTCAGGAACGAGTCCCTGCTGAGGGAGTTCCCGAAGGTCTGAAAATGGTATGCCAGCCCGGTCGCGGCAATGCTGCCCATCACCGCCTGCTGGTACGGGATCGGGCCCCATCCGCCGCTGCAGCCGCCGTTGGGTTCCAGCGGATCCGGTCCCTCTGAAAAAGAAGCCGCAATCCTCTCCGCGGCCTCTGCGTACCGCGTTTCCCCGGTGGCCCGATAAACGCTGCACAGCGCGATCAACGGCCAACCCCGGTCCCGCGCGCCCCGCCGTCCGTCGCCTCCCGCCACCTTCCGGCAGATCAGGTCCGCCACGCCGCGCGCGGATTCCAGTGCCGGCGCGTATCCCGAATAATAGTAGTAAGAGAGAAAGCCCTCCGCCCACATATGGGAAAGGTGGCAGTTGGGCTTCCCGTCCGCACCAACGTGGTAGGCGCCGTGGGCGGTCCAACCTCCCCGTTCGTCGAAGTGATCGTCGAAGTGGATGACGTCCAGATCCATGACGTGGCGGATCGCAGCCTCAAAGGCGTCGAGATAGAGGTAACTGCCGGTGCGAACGAACTGGAGGTACACGGTCTGGCCGAAATCGTGCTCGCAGTTGGCCATAAAATCCACGCGACCCCAGGATGCGCTCATCAGTTGCTCGTAGTCCCCGTAGTCCATCATCCCCAGTCGCCTGTCGTATCCCAGAAACTGCTCGAACTCCAGGCGGAACTTCTGCTCGATACCCATGTATTTTCCGGGCTGATAGCGGAACACGGGCCCTAACCCGCCGGAGTTGATAAACCAGTCCGGAGAAGAGAAAACGATGGGAAACTGATACCCAAAGTGCCAGTCCGGAAGCCGCGCCTCGGCCGCGCTGCCGGCGTACGCCCGCAGCTTGACCTGATGCGACTTGGCCTGTCCCTGGAAAATCGCCAGCGGCCCCGCCGCCTCGGGCCAGAGGTCCAGGACGATACTGCCGGCGTCCGCGGAAAAGCCCTTGGGCCACTGCTGGACGAACTTGCGGACCGACGCGGCGACCCCGCCTTCGCCGTTCCCCGCGGAGACCCATCCGTGCGACCGGCCGACCGGGGTCTCGCCGTCGTCTACCTCGGCGTCGATCATGGCGTCGTACAGGGCCGTCCGGGGGGCTTCGGTCAGCAGGCCCCGAATCGGTTGCACCGAAGTGATCAGACCCCGGTTCCCCACCGTGGCGAAGGGACAGGTCGCATACTCGTCAGCCCCGTTTATGGCGTGTGCGACAATCAAACGAACGGCCCGCAGTTGTTGCAGCCTGGGACTTTCCAGGTCCACGCTGGGCGTGCCAATGCCGTGGGCTCGTTTCAGCCGTTCCGGGACCTCCCGATAGGGCTCATCGTGGATAAATTGGTACTCCACCTCCAGGTCATCGGCGCCGGCAAATACCGTGACCCGAAAGACAAGCGAAAACAGCTTGCGCCCGGCTTCGTCCCGATGGACGCCGCGCCGGCTCACCACCAGCATTTTCCCGGTGAATCGCTCGATGCGGGCCTCTCCCTCGAGGCGGCTTGCATATGCTACGCCCGTCTCGTCCTCGATCTCGGCGCTGACCGACCGGATGCACTCCCGGTTTCCCCTGCCGCACCCGGCCAGGAACGCCTGCCCCGAACCGGGCAGGAGGAAGCGCAGGACGCCGTTGTCCACCTCCAATCCGGCAGCGGTCTTCGACGTCGTAATCCGGGGACCGGCGTCGGGTTCCGGCTTCTCCTCCGTCCAGTTCAGCGAATAGGTCTTCCTTCCGTTGTGGTCAAAGTCCGCCGGAAACTGAAGCAGCGCCCACTTTACCGACCCATCGGCCCAGCGGCCCAGTACTTCCGAAGCGAGAGGCAGGACCTGGCCGGTCTCGTCTTTCAGGGTCAGCCTCTCGGAATCCGTCAGAGATCCCTCCGGGAACGGGAGTCCCCTGCACAGCCACTCTCCACGGCGCGGTACCCGGATTTCATTCGCCAGCGTGATATCTACGGCCATAAGACGATCCTTTCATAGCAGGGAGGGAGCTCGTTCTGGTTTTTATCATACGCGCGGGAAGCGGGGCCGGCACAATGTCAACCATCTACTACTCCCGTCGATATCTGCCTTAAACAACGGCGGTTAATACCACAACACACACTTCTTATTCCACCAGGGTACTCTATATTCTTCTACGTCAAAGGTGATTCGCTCGATGATTCAGAATAGAGCCATAACCTGCCGTGCTTTCCGATCCCTGGGCGATTTAATCCAGGGGTTTCATCATTTATCAGATTAGTCTCCCGAACGCCATCGTCGCATTATTTCTTTAGTACTACGTGCTTCGTTACGTATTTCTTCACTCGTATCCACTTGAATTATAGAATCCAACAAAGCTGCCGCACCATCATGTTCTATGTATCCGAATGTCTCAATGGCTATTCTTCGAATGATACTGTCTCCTGTGCGAATCAAACCCATCAATCCTTGTGCAGCCCGTTCTCGAGTCTCCTGATTATCATATAAGGAAGAATAACGCATAAACATCAATTTGATCGTCTCTACTGCATGATAATGCCGTGAGGATGTATCTTGTTCTATAATCTGCATAACTTCTGGAAATACCTCAGGACCAAGACCAGTCAGTCCTTTTGTCGCCCATTCACTTAGGTCCAGATGCTGGATTAATATGGGCTTAAAATTCGGATTTAGTTGATGGGAGGCCATTCGCAGCATAAATGCCAGACATTCTCCCTTTACTATTTCATCCCCTATCGTATCACTTGCCGCCGTTCTTTTCAATAATGTAAACAAGAAATCTTGCATTTCACTCGGCCAAGGTATTTCAGGTAAATTAAAGCTGGTGAGCTGATCAAGTATATCACAATATTCTGATCGAGGATCAATTTCATTTGACGCTCTTAAAAGTCTTTCTGTCCAATGTTGAAGCTGTTGTTCTGAAGGAAATGAAGTAATCTCGATCTGTGGGCGAGGAGTTTTTATATAGTGAAACTCATTGGAAGTTTCCATTTTAAAAATACGCAAAGTTTCTGGCCAATTGTCCCCATCAATATCTATTCTATTAAAATCAGGACGGTAAAACGTGATATGGTAGTTCGATCCATAGAACTCTTTATCAAGATTGAGTACATTATATTCTCGTGTTAATTTCTGATCTTTAAACCGAAAAGAAATACTCGTAGGCTCATAGCCATATTGCGACGGTACGCGCACTGCAATCCGTTGTTTATTGTCCAACAAAGGTATTCCCCAAATGCCTGGTATATTATCGGTATATGGAATACGAAATGTCATTTCATCTAAGAGCGTTAAAGTGTCTGGACCGGTGAAAGCATAAACCCCTAATATTGGTGTTCCTGGAAATGGTGAACCTTCCCAATATCCCGATCTTAATACAGCAAGTTCATCTCGTCCACTATCATCCAGATCTCCCACATATATGCGAAAATAGGCTGTAGGAAGAGTCAATTGGGCAATAGACTCAAGAGTCGTTCCATTCCAAGACAATACGCGAATACGAATGGGACCGATTCCGCCCAGATTATACCCTTGGTATAAATCACATAATATGATTTCATCGCTACCATCACCTTCGAAGTCTCCAATTCGTGAACACATTCCGCGAAAATCAGTATATTCGGTTCGTATCATTTTACCCTGTTGCCACCGAAATATCTCTACACCTGGTCCACTTCCCCATGCAGAAGACTTTTTAATACGAGAATACACTATTTCTTCAATACCGTCACCTTCTAGATCCGCCGGAAAAAAGTAATTATCATTGCCACGGACAGGCGCTTCAGTTAATAATTGACGGGTTCTAAGATCATAAAAACGGAGTTCAGATCTTCCCCAATGCGATACTCGTATACATAAATCGTGATGCCCATCTCCATTTACATCTGCAAAAACCCAACCCGTTATAGTATCACTTTCAGCAAGGTGTATTCCCGTAGGTACTGTAATATGGTCATTGTACAGTACTCCTTCTGAATTTGATATAGCCTTATCTGTCCACAAAAACAATAAGCCGATTAACCAGTGAATATAATACAATTGGTCCCTCCGAAATTGAAGTATCCGGCCTGTGATCTCTGAGCGCATGCCAGATGCATTACTCGCTACTCCCTACCTTTCCCGAACTTTCCGCAATAAAAGGAAAGTCATTGAATCCCCGTAGATTCCGTAATACGGACCTCGTCTGAACCGTCCTGGTCAATTAGATATCTGTCCGAGTCGCCGTCCCGACCTGCCGTGAAAGCTATCGCTCACGATTGGGTGAACATGCCGAATGTATCTCCCAACCGTTATTTTCGGCAAGTCGCGTCAAATCAGTACCATCAATATCTATTCGATATAGATTCCCGTTTCGCCCCAATCTTGCGCAAACAATCACCCAACGGAGTCCACGATATACTTGAATCCAAATCAATACTCAATTGGCGCATTCGACGCAATAGACTTGGATTAACCACTGCCTATATCTGTTCTCGTCGATTCGGCGCCAGGTACTTCATCCTCACCTGTAATGTAAGAGATTTTACCAATCGCTAGAGGCGACCGGCCGAGAAAGAACTCTGGAACCTAACTGTGTGTTCAACCACACAAGGCGCACCGAACGCGGCGGCAAATAGCCAGAAATCGAAAAAGCCAACATCCCCGTCACCGTCCAGATCCATTGCGGCATTTATACTCCCGAATGAGTCTACAAAGATCACAAAGTCTGAGAAATCGACATGACGGCTATTGTCGAAGTCGACCGATGCGATTGCCGGCTGAAAGGGGGACAATGCTCAAGAGTAGGGCAAGTAGGAAGCGCATGGATCCCTCCTTGGTTGAATATAGCATCAAAGAGGAAAACCCCAAGCTGAACTGCCCAGGGAGTCCATTCGCGTTAAGTTGTAGCGAGGCGTTGCCTCAGACCGCCAAAACGTGTTGTTGCATAACTGTCGTGGCGTGCATAAAATAGGCCCCCGTTGAGCGCTCTTAGCATGAAACTTGACTCAAATACTACAAAATTCGCCGCCCAAGCAGGCTAGGGAAGGGTTTAGCACGAGAGTGAACGCACCGATATAATAGGTCGAATAAAACGTAATCCCCCGGGCCGTTCGTGCCGTTCGCAAGCCCTGATTGTGCTTGCGCGCGGGGGTACCCGGGCCTACTTTTCGACGTCGTGCCGAGGATGCCGGGAACAAATCAGAACGCACGACGTTGCAGATCCAATATACGTTGCGCCCATTTGGGTTTCAACACCTTTTCAGGATCGTTGTCGTTGAACGAAGATGCATTCAAGGGTGCAGGTATGTCAGAACCGTTGTTGCGGGTTGTGGACCTGAAAATGCATTTCTATCCGGGCCGGGACGTGGTGAAGGCCGTAGACGGAGTGACGTTTCAGATCCACCGGAACCAGACCTTCGGCCTGGTCGGAGAGAGTGGCAGCGGCAAGTCGACCCTCGCCCGCGCAATCCTCCGGCTGCACGAGCCCACGGCCGGACGGGTGCATTTCGAAGGACGTGACGTGTGTGCGCTCTCCGGCCGGGAAATGCGCGCTCTCCGGCGGAAAATGCAGATTGTCTTTCAGGACCCGCTGTCGTCGCTGAACCCGATGATGAGCGTGGGCGCCATTGTGGGGGACGCCCTGACGATACACAGGGTCGGGACTAGGCGGGAGCGAGAGGAGGAGGTGGGTCGGCTGCTGGACCTGGTGGGCGTGGGACGACGGTTCGCGGACGCGTTTCCCCACGAGTTCTCCGGCGGGCAGCAGCAGCGCGTGGCAATCGCCCGGGCCCTGGCGTTGAAACCGCAATTCGTGGTCTGCGACGAGCCCGTCTCCTCGCTGGATCTGTCCATCCAGGCACAGATCCTGAATCTGCTGGAATCCCTGCAGGATCGCTTCGGCCTGGCCTACCTCTTCATTTCGCACGATTTGAAAGTCGTGGAGCACCTGTCGGACGTGGTGGGTGTGATGTACCTGGGAAAGCTGGTCGAGGTGGGTCCCACCGGGTTGCTGTATGGGCGGCCGCGCCACCCCTATACCCAGATTCTGCTGGCTTCGGCTCCACGGCTCGACCCTGATGCGCGTACGGAGCGGATCATCCTCGAGGGGGAGGTACCCAGTCCCATCGATCCCCCTTCGGGATGCGCGTTCCATCCGCGGTGCCCGTACCGGATGGACCGGTGCAGCGAGGAGTCACCGGAGTTGAAGCAGATCGAGCCGGGACATCAAGCCGCTTGTTTTCTCACCGAGGGGGCGTAGCCTTCTGCCGCGGCCCGCCATCAGCATTGCAGTAACCGATCGGAGAGGAAAATGGACCTGCTGGACATCAATGTGATGCTCGGGCCCACGTCCGACGCCGCCGAACCCCAATTCCGGAATGCCGACGATCTGCTTCGGGAATTGGATCGGCTGCAGATCGCCGAGGCGCTCGTATACTCCAGCCACGCCCGGTACGGTCATCCACGGGAGGGAAACTGGCGGCTGTTCGAGCAACTCGGCGGCCACCGCGACCGGTTGCATCCCTGCTGGCTGCTGCTGCCGCCGGGTACCCCCGAGTTGCCCGCTCCGGATGAAATCGTCCGCCAGATGCGGGAGCACGGCGTCCACGCCGCCCGGCTGCTGCCAGGGCAGCATCTCTTTCCGGTGAGCCGCCGTATCCTGGGCCCCTTACTGGCGGCGCTGGCGGAGGCCGCGATTCCTCTGATTCTGGATCTGGAAAGGCGCCACTGGTCCGACATGTCTCCCTGGGACGAAATATTCGATCTGTGCGAGGCGTACCCCCGCCTGCCCGTGATCCTGCTTCGGGAGGGTGGAGACGCCCCCAGGGTGATGTATCATCTCTGGGATGAGTTTCCGAATCTCTACCTCGAGACCTCCTATATCCAGAGTGCAAACTGCCTCGAGGAAATCTGCGAACGATTTGGAAGCGGGCGGATCTTGTTCGGAAGCGGCATGCCGGCGTACGACGCGGGCGGGCCGATTGCGACGGTCGCGGGAAGCAGGCTGACGGTCGCGGGAAGCAGGCTGACGGGCGGGCAGCGCGCGGCGATCGCGGGGAACAACGCGCGGCGGCTGCTGCGCCTCGAGGCCCCCCGGGAAGCGACGGACCGCGAATGGCCGGTCGCGGCGGACGGGATGCGGGTGTGGGACATCCACGGACACCTGGGACCGTGGTACAAGATTCCCTACCCGGTTTACAATGCGGGGGACACGGTCCGGCGTATGGATGAGGTGGGCGTGGAACGCTTTGTCATCAGCGATATCCGCGCAATCGAAAACGACCCGGACTCGGGGAATGCCCGGGCGATCGAGGCGACCGCGGAATACCCCGGCCGTCTCTTCGCGTACGCCGGCTACGCACCCGGCAAATACGCGAACAACATCGGGTCCTTCGACCGTCTTTTCGACGAGCCCGGCGTCGTGGGCATCAAGTTCCACTGCCAGCTTCACAATACGCCTCCCGATTCGCCGAAATACCGCCCCGCGTTCGAGGTTGCAAACGAGCGGCGCCTGCCGATCCTGACCCACGGCGTGCTGCCCCCCGACATGCTCCGGGGGTTGCTGGCGGAAATGCCGCACCTGACTTATATAGCAGCCCATTTTGCCGCGAGCCCGCCGGAAGCCCACGAACCCTATCTGGAAATCGCCGGGGAGTTTTCCAATCTTTACTACGACACCACCGGCTCAACCGTTCTTCGGGGCGGTTTCGCGCGGCTGGTTGCGCGGATGCCCCCAGAGCAGATTTTGTATGGCTCGGACTTTCCCATTATGGATTTTCCCTATCAGCTCGGCCGGGTGCTCTATGCGGATATCAGCGACGAACTCAAGCGCAAGATTCTCTGGGAGAATCCGTCGCGGATCTACCGCAGGGCGGGAATTCGACGAAAGGAGGGATCGGATGAAACCGGAACGGGTCCATGTGACCTACGGGCCGCGGCAGACGCCGCGTTTCGAGGTGGAGATGATTACGGACGCAGCAGGGTACCTCCAAACCGGCGGCAGCGGCGCGAGTTGCTGGGGGTACAATCAGTCCAACGTCGTCCGGGCGGGCGAGGACGTCTATGCGCTCAGCTGGCGGGACGATATGACGCTGGTGGTGTTCCGGCGCGCGGGCCACGGGAGGTGGGAGTCCAGCCCTCCGCTGCCTCCCGTGCCGCAGAACGGCAACCTGCTCGTGGACGGCGCCGGGCGGCTGCACGTGATTGCGGGCGCAAACGCGAGCTACCACGCCGTCTTCGATCCGCCCGGGCAGGTTGAAAGGTTCACAATTCAGGAATACGCCTCGGCCGACAGCCGCTTCGGCGCGTCGATCGACGCCGCCGGTCGGATCTTCGTCGCCGGCGGGCTGGCAACCATGGCCTGGTACGTGCTGGACCCGGAAACCGGCTATCGTCCAATGGCCTCAGGGAGCGTGCGACACGAACGCAACCGGGGATACAACTTCGTGATCCTCAACGGATCCGAGGCGCATGCGATTTCGAGCGACGACTATTTCCTGGAGGGCGAACAGTATCCCAACCAGACGGTGAAGCTGAGGGACCAGGAGACCGGCGAGATCAGGTCCGTAGAGACCCCCCGCGGCATCTACCCTGTTCTGAAGGCTTACTATTACTACTGTCCGGATGTGTTCGGAACCCCGGAAGACTGGCGACTGACGGTAATCAGCGACGTGTCCGATACGTTCGACGGCCGGGCCAGGGGGACGACCGATCATCAGGATTTGATGATGGATATGAGGGGGCGGGTTCACCTGACGTACTACGAAAACCGGCAGCCGGCCGCCACCGTATGGGCGGGGCGGGGTCAGGATCCGGAAAACAGCCTGCTCTACCACGCGGTGGGTGGTCCCGGCGGACCGTTCAAACACTTCTGTTTGGGCAACTTCAACGGTGGCAGGGTCTACCAGGGTCCGGACGGCCGGTTTCACTATTTCCTCACCCGCGGGGGGCGGGGCAACGCGGAAGGTGTCTGGTACGCAGCTGGAGAAGACGGAGGTTGGGACCGGATCAGTGAACCCGTGCAACTGGACCTGCCGTCTCGGCTGTGGCACTTCTTTACGAACACGACGCGCGCGGGCGGCGCCCGGTCGCCCTTTGTGGACTGCTATTGGACCGGGGCGTCCCAGGAGAACAGCAACGAGGTGTATTATGGGCGGCTGACGCCGGGGCCGCGGGACGAATGACGCCATCGTTCGGTGAGGGCGGGCGCCGGTAAAGGTCCGCCCCGTCGATCATTTCTCGCCGAGGCGGTTGAGGGCCGCACGGGCTTCCTCGTCGGCAGGGTCGAGCGCCAGAACGCGCTTTAACGCCTGCCGGGCCGCATCGATCCGTCCGGCCCGTTCGTACAGCGCGGCCAGCGACCGGTGCGCCGCGACAATGCGGGTGTCCCGTCGAATCGCCTGCTCGAACGCGGCCGCAGCCTCCCGCCACCGCCGCTGGCGCTCGTGGACCGCGCCCAGGGCCAGAAAGTGGCCCGGCGACGGCGAGAGCCGTATCGCCCGTTTCAGCGCCCGCTCGGCGGTTCCCATGTCGCCGATTTCCGCTGCCGCCATGGCCAGCCGGACGTACGCGCCGGTGAACGTGCTGTCCCGCCCGACGGCTCTGGCAAACGCGTCTGCGGCTTCTCTGGCGCGCCCCCGCGCGGCGTAGATCCGCCCGAGGCGATCGTGTAATTCGGGGTCTTCAGGGCGACGGAGAACGGCCCGCTCCAGAACGTCCAGCTTGTGCCCTTCTCCGGACAGCCGCTCGAATTCATCCAGTTCCCGCCTTCCTTCTTCGGTACGTCCCTGAAGGATGCAGGCGCGTCCCAGGCCGTAGCGGGCCCTGGCGTGATCCGCATCCAGCGCAATTGCACGCCGGAATGCCGCTTCGGCTTCGGACAGGCGGCCCAGCCTCAGCAGAACGTCGCCAATGCCGAAATGGGCGTCCGTATGCGCCGGCGCGTACCGGACGGCCTCACGGTACGAATCTACGGCTTTCAGATCCTGCCCAAGAACGGCGTATGCCTCCGCAAGCGCCGACCGCGCGTCGGCGAAGTCCGGCGCCAGCCGGATTGCCCGGCCGAACGCGGGAACGGCCTCCTTCGTCCGTCCGAGAAGGAGCAGCGCCCGGCCCAGCAGAAACGGCGCGTCCACGTTCGAAGCGTCAGCCCGCTCGGACCTCCGGAACGCGTCTGCGGCCCGCGATGAGTTTCCCCGAGCGGCTTCCACGTCTCCCAGTCCCTGCCAGGCGGTCGAGGAACCGGGGTCCACGGCAGCGGCGCGGGCGTATGCCTCCAGCGCCAGTTCCAGGTAGCGTTGGCGTTTGTAGCAGGCGGCCAGTTCCAGCCAGGCCGGCAGAAGGCCGGGGTCCAACGATACCGCCCGTTTCAAGGCGGCTACGCCAGCCTTCACGTCGTCCCTCTTCAGTTCAACGGCGCCGAGGCGGTAACGGAGCTCGGCGCTGCCGGGCGCCAGGTCGACCGCCCGATTGAACGCCGCCGCCGCCGCTGCGAGGTCGTTTCGGGCCACCGCGAGAAGGCCAAGCGCCCGGTGTGCGTCGGGCAGGCCGGGGGCCAGATCCACGGCACGCCGATACGCCCGTTCCGCATCGGCCAGTTTTCCGTTCCGCTGGTAGACGGCCCCCAGCACGACGTGGGTGTGCCGGTAATCCGGTTCCAGGCGTGCGGCACGTTCCAGCATCCGGGCCGCTTCGTCCAGCCGGCCCATCTGCGCGGTAAGGATGCCGAAGTTGTGCCACACCTGCGAAGATTCCGGCGCCAGTTCCGCGGCCCGAGCCATTTTCCTTGAAGCTTCATCCAGCCGGCCCGCACCGGCATGCCTGAGACCGGCTTCGAGCGCCTCCCGCGCGGCGGGCGGCATTGCCGTTGCCGCACCCGTAAGGTCGAAGCACAGTGTGGCGGCGCAGAAAACCGCCAGGATGAGAGCCGCCCTCCGGGCGCGGCCGCCCGTCCTGTCCATGGGGACCATCCTTTCCTGCGATTCATGCACATCGGGCCTGCCTGGATCCGTCCGCGTGAAAGATACTTCCGGACTCCGAAACGGCGCAACTGAAAAACAGCCAACCATCGAGGTCTTTCTGCCAACGACGATGGACTCTATGAACCCTCGTTTTTTTGCTTGTTTTTTGTTTAACCGATCTTATATTTGTTTTATAACTAGGATGCATTCAGGATGTCCGACAAGGAATCCTGAAGGGGTTTATCGGTTACAGGATCTGTCGTGACGACGCATCAGACGGGTCATCACATGGCCGCAGTCGGAAAAGGAGGTCCGCTGTTATGAGAGCAACCGGCATTCTCAGATTGGCGCTTGGATCGGTCCTGGGCGTGTATTATCTGTTCGGACTCGGCCTGGCGCCCGCCTCGCAGGCGCAGGAGTTGCGCTACGCGCTTGGCGTCCACGGGTCGGTGCTGCGCCCGGCGGGGCCGCTCAAGGGCTGGTACAATACCTCGCCGGCGTTTGTCGGGCATTTGACGTATCAGGTTTCCGACAGAACGATGACGGAAGTCGAAGTGACGTACTCGCCACTCTCAGACGCCGGATTGTCCGGCCGGTCGTTCACCTGGCACAACGGCCTGGGCGCGGCAAACGGTTCCTCGGTAAAAAGCCCGGGCGCCGAGGCCAGTATGTGGATGGGAGGCATCGTGGTCAACGGTCTCCGGACGTTCCAGCCGGACGAGCCGGGCCGCAGTGTTCCCTACATCGCGGCCGGTATCGGCTTTCTCAAGTATACCCACGAGGTGTCGGGCCTGATCTGGCCGGGACAGGTGGGTGAGCAGATCCGGACGGATTCACAGAGCACGGTGGAAACCACGGTTGACGAAGACGTGGCGCTGTCGATCAACACCGGGTTGGGTTTCTACCGCCGCACGTCCGATAAATTCCTGGTGGATTTTCGGATCCGGTGGAACGTATCGATGGGCGAACTCAGGCCCTACGAGGACTGGGACCTGAAGAAGACGTTTCCGATTTTCAGTTTCAACCTCATGGTCGGAATCAAGTATTTCATGCGATAAATGAACACACGGGCCGGATCGTTTATTTTTCTCATCGTTTTCGCGGCTGGTTGGGGCAGGGAGGGCGAGGCGCGGCCGAAACGGGTCTTTCAGGTTCCCAACGCCAGCGCCGCGCAATGCCGCACCTGCCACGTCGACCGGGGCATAACAACGACCCGGCTCGATATTCCGCTTTCCGAGACGACGCATGAAGCCACTAACGAAGGGGACGCCATCTGTGCCAGTTGTCACACCTACACGGGCGGGGGCGGTCCGCTTAATGCCTTCGGCGTTACGATAAAGAAGAGGTTTCTGTCCGAGGCCGGATATTCCGGAAACGTAATGTGGGGGCCAAGCCTGGCGAAGCTAGACTCGGACCGGGACGGATTCACGAACGGAAACGAACTTGGCGATCCGGCGGGCAACTGGCTTCCTGGCGACCCGGCGCCGGGCCGGTGGTTGTCGCTCAGCAATCCAGGGCTTTTCAACAGCGTTCCGGTGCATTCGCGTCACCGGTCCGACTTCAACGCAGACGGGAAGGTCGATTTTGCGGACTTCTCAAACTTCGCGGCGGCATTCGGCAGGAGCCAGGGCGATGCCGATTTCAATCCGATTTTCGACCTGAACGGTGATGGAGCGGTCAATTTCGAGGACTTTATTCAATTCGCCGGGGATTTTGGAGCGGGAGCATGAATTAACTCAGACCCGTTTGCCGACGTGGAGGACTGCCTATGGATAGGACCACAGATCGAGGGATTGGGGCGGTTAGAACTTAAACTAAACTGAGCGTTCCATTCGCATATCCGACGCTGGCAATGCCCGGCTTCGGGCGTTGATCGGCCGGATGGACGATAGGTTCTTCAGCAAAGGAGTTGGCGTATGAGGCGTGAATTAGTGGTTTTGGGCACAATCGCGGTGCTAAGCCTGCTGGTCGGGCAGGCGCGGTCCCAGACCTTCTACGGAAAGATTACCGGACAGGTGACCGACGCGGACGGCGGTGCCTTGCCGGGAGCCAACGTGGTGGTCGAAGGGACGCGCTTCGGAGCGACGTCCGACAACGAGGGGTATTACATCATTATCGGCGTCGAGCCCGGGTTATACACCCTGAAGGCATCGATGGTTGGATACGAGACGGTCGTCCGGGAGCGGGCACGGGTGGCGGCGGGCCTGACCACCGTGTCCGATTTCACGCTCCGGGAATCGGCGCTCGAGGCCGCCGAGATTGTGGTGAGGGCCGAGCGACCCCTGGTGGAGGTGGACCGGACCTCCAGCGAGGCGAAGATCTCCTCGCAGGAAATTGCGCAGGTCCCGATTATCAGGGGAGTAAAGGAGCACCTGCAGTACGCCGTGGGAACGAATGTGAACGACAGCCCGGGCAACGGCGTGCGCATCCGTCATATGAGCTATTATTCGATGCGTGCGGCGCAGACCTGGACTTTCGACGGCATTGAATTGATGAACCTGGATACGTCCCAGCAGACGGCCCCCCGGCAATACACGAACCTGCCGGTGACCGCCGTCGGGGAGATGGGGCTGGTCAGGGGCGGGGCCGACGCCTCGCAGGCCTCGTCGCCCGCGGGTGTGGTGAACATCATCAGCAGGGAGGGCACGCGGATTTACCGCGGCGGCGTCGACCTCAGGGTGGAAATGCCCGGGAAGCGGCACCGCGGATCCAACGTGTACGACGCCACCCCCGGGCAGCGAGGCGGGGCGAACGGGTACTGGCGCGACAGGCTGCAGTGGAATAATTCTGAATGGGTGAACGAGAAAGATCCTGACACCGGACAGTTGATCCATGTCAAGCAGGACTACGAGAGTTCAGTCGGACACCTCGTGGAGGGATGGGTCACCGGGCCTCTGGGCGAAAACGCCACCTTTGTGGTGAGCGGGAAAACCAGCCGCGCCAAACAGAATCTGCCCGCGCCTACGCTGACGGGGCTGCGCCAACACAGCATCTTCGGAAAAATCAGCTTCACCCCGTCGCCCAACCTCAAAGTCAAAGTAGGGTTCAACCAATCCAACGAGCCGACGTTCTTCGGCGACGCCAACCGGTCGGTCGGGGGCAACCTCTTCCTGATCAACGGCACGACGGGTTACCAGCAGAACCGGGTCAACCGGATTTTCTACGTGACGGGCACGCAGAGTATCAATCCCAGAATGTTCCACGAATTCCAGGTGGGTTTCTATGGTACCAAGACCGATCCGGGCGAAGTCGTACCTTCCACCACAACGTCCTGGCGACGGGACAAACTGGGTCAGTTCAATTTAGACCGGGACCGCCGGCGCATCGTGGTGGAAGACAACCGCCGGTACAACTTCCGCTACGACTTCACCGGGCAACTCACCCGGCGGAATCTGTTCAAGGCCGGTTTTGTCTTTCAGAACATGAACAACCTCAACTGGGACTACAACCGGTCCAGCGCGACCAACGCCACGATCAAGATCATGGCAGGGAACAGCGAGCCCGGCAAGCGATACATGGTGAACCGACTGGCGGCGTACATCGACGAAAAACTGGAATTCCAGGGCCTGGTGGTGCACGCAGGCCTGCGTTTCGACAGTTTCTGGGGCGGTCCCGAGCGGACGTTGTCCGGCTTTATGAAGGCATTGCCGGGGTGGAGAACCTATAAGGCCTGGCGCACCGGGCGGGTGCCGCTGGCGCAAACCCGGCCGATGACCAGCCTGTCGCCGCGGATCGGTCTGTCCCACCCGATCACGGACCGGTCCACCGTGCGGTATTCGTACGGGGTGTACTACAAGCCGCCGCACTTTTCCCTCCTGTGGTTGGAGCCCTGGGCGACTTCCGACGCCGAGAACCACCCCGAACTGGACGACGTCTGGTTCGATCTGAACTGGATCGGGGGCGGGCAGTGGCGACTGGACGGCGGTTACCAGGATCCGGGAGGTCTGCCGAATACGGCCGAGTTCGAGGTCACCGGCGAGTGGAATTTCATCAGCGATTTCGTCGTGGAGTTGTCCACCTACTATCGCCGGACGGAGAGGGTAGGTTCGGGCGGGGTGCACCGCTTCCAGGACCCCGTGCAGACACTTACCTACGTGGGCCACCGGGGTCCGAACGCCCGCCTCGAAACCAAGGGAATCGAGATGGGGTTTACCAAGGCCTTTTCTCATAATTTCTCCTTCCGGGTGGGTCTCGACGTGAGTTGGGCGCTCTTCAACTGGTCGGGTGGATCCCAGCTTCAGGTCTGGACGTACCCCGACTCCAACTACATCGCCAGTTCGAATTACTTCACGGTCGATGCGAATGACGAAATTGTTCGTCTGACGGACGACGAAATCCGGACGATCGGCCACAGGGCGAACGAAGTGCTCCGGAAAAAGCGACAAGAGGGGACGACGTTCGTCGGGGCGTGGGGAACAAACCGGATCGATGCGATACGTCCCTGGTATGAATATCCCGGCCTCAGCGAATCCGAGAAGCAGGACATGCAGAACCTCTGGTTCGCGGACGTCTGGCGCCAGGTGGACGCGTTCCGCGGGCAGCCGCCGACCACGAATGCCTCCTTCCAGTTCCTCTGGTCCACGCCGATGGACTGGGGGCCGGGCGGAGACGTTGGCGGCGCCAGGATCCTGGGCGGCATCCAGGCCAACGTGGTCTGGCGGCTGGACAACGGCCGGCAGTTCCAGATCACCCTGCCGGGAACGAGCGTGCAGACGGCGCGGAACCGGCCGGTTTTCGTTCGGACGGACCTGAACTTCCAGAAGTCGTTCCGGATTGGTACAACCACCCCCACGATGTACGTGGAGGTATTCAACCTCTTCAACACCTTCTATGACCCCTCCTCCGGCTCCAGTTACGTCCGATGGGGTTTGAAGAATCCCACGCCGAACGACACCAACTATCTGAAGTACGGCGACTCGAACTTCAGACGAGGCGGCACGCCGCGGTACGTGAACATGGGGTTGCGGATCGGCTTCTAGAGATGGCTACGATGCCGTGGCGGCGCGGCCGCCACGGCACAAACTGGCGGGGAGAAATTCAATGAGACGCATATACTCGTTCACAGGCGCGCTCCTGATCGCAGGCGTGTTCTGGATTCCGGCCGAGGGTCAGCGCGCGACCTTCACCAACGCGGCCGGTGAATCGCTGACGCCCCGGCACCTCGCGCGCGGCACCCTCTGGCACAGCTTTCTAAGCACGGGCGCCGAAGGGGCTCGGCCGGTGGAAGGGAACTATGCCGGCCTCTACCTGGATCTGGCCTATCCCGGGTTCGCGCTGATCAGTTGGGGCGGCGGCGGAACGAACGACTTTTCCTCCTATTACGGGGATCAGCGTAGCGCCGGGAGCATGCACGTCGACCTCACGTCGCACAACGGCCGCGGCCATGGGTGGTGGATCGCCACGAAGGTGAACGGCCAGGCCGAGGTGAGTTGGGCCGATCCCCTCATCGCGGCGATGGAGGAAAGCGAAGACGTGGTGGCGATGGCGGTGGATCCCGGCGTGGACTTCAAGGGCCGGTACGCGGGGCTGGGCAACGACGTGGTCAGCCCTAATTCGGGGCGTTCGATGGCCAACTGGTGGCCCGGTACCGGGGTCGAACTGGATGCGCTGGAACCCAGGGAAATTCTGAACTACCGCATCGGCCAGTACAACGACGTTTCTGTTGACAACTTTCCGGAAGACATTGTTCTGAGCAAGTGGACCACCGGGCTGGGCATCACCGGAGAAAAAGCGGCCTTTGCGTGGAACCACCCGGACTACGACGATTTCGTGATCACCGAGTGGGTGTTCGAAAATACCGGCGATACCGACGGCGACCGGGCGGCTGACCTTGCGGGCGGCGGGCACAATCTCAGCAACGTCTATTTTTCGTTCCACCACCGCTTCATGACGTCTTCCGCGGGCGTCTCCCGGACGAGCTACAGGGCTTATTATTCCGACTACGGCACGGGAGACGGTTGCAGCAGCAATTTCGGACCCCTGGACAATTCCCAGGACGACAAGATCAAGTATACCGAAGCACCGAATTACGACGGTCCGGCCTCTGCCCGCGGCCTGCGGCTGACCTACCAGTACGACTGGGACAATTTCTGCCTTACCGGGCCGCTGTCCGACGATATCGGCGACCCGTATCGCTCCGAACACAGGTGCGCCCAGTGCACCTTCCCGAGCCTGACCGGCGTTGGGGACCTGACGTCCCCCGCCTGGATCGGCAAGGCCCCCATCGACGTGGATCCGACGGACGGGTTCGTGGGCGATCCTGAGGTCTACGAGGCGCCGAAGGTGGCGGAACAGCCATTCTCGTACAATTTCTTCCATTTCCTGTACCGATATCCGTCCAGTGCGTCGGATGCCGTCGGGTTCCTTACGGACGAACCGAACCCGAACGAGATGAACCATGAAACGCTTTACCAGATGCTCGTCAGTACGCCGGAACCGTCGTATTTCGACCAGCCGCTTCTGGAGCGTCCGAGCCGGGGGTCCGGCAACCCCAACCTGGGCGTGCCGCTGCTGCCGGTTCCGGACGTCCCGGTAGGCCCCATGCCGTATATGCCGATCCCCGCGTGGGAGTGGGAGGGGCGGCACGGGATCGCCGCGGCCTACACCCCCGTGGAAACCTACGGCCCCTACGATCTGGCGCCTGGCCAGAAGGTGAAGTTCGTGTTCGCCTACGTCGCGGCGGCTCCCGTTACGGAGAATTTCCGGGCTTTCCAGAAGTCGGGAGACAGCAGCGAACTCAAGAAGGAAGAGAATGGGGTCGCGTTCACCAACCTGCTCAACCACCTGAATAAGGCCAAGGAGGCCTACGCGCTGGGTTACGACCTGCCCAATCAGCCTCCCGACGTGGACGCTATGGTGACTTCCTCGGAGAACGCGCGAAACCTCATCACCTGGAGCGGCGATCCCGAGAAGTCGATCAATCCGGATACCGGCCAGTCCGACGTGGCGGGCTACCGGGTGTACCAGTCCGAGACGCAGCCCGGGATCTGGAAGCTCATCGAGGACGTATCGGCTACAGGCGCGCAGGACTACGCGTATGAGGATACGGAATCGCTCGCCGGATTTCAGTACTACTACGCCGTGCGTTCCTACCAGGGCAGCGGTAACACCGGATTCGCCAGCCGCGTAACCGGCGCCACGGTGGAGGGAGGGGTCGGGGCCTACGAGTCGGGCATCGGAGACGTTTCCACCTACTATCTGCCCCCCTCGGGGTCGGCGCCAGACAGCCCGGTGCAGGTGCCCACGGCAAGCGCGGACCGGCTGGAAAAGGACATCCTCATTGTGCCGAATCCCTACATCCCCAAGGCGCCGCACAGCTACGAGGGCTCAACCAAGATCCGCATCCTGAACGTTCCGAGGAAGGCGAAGATCAGAATCTTCTCCGTGGCCGGCGACCTGGTGGGCGAGGTGGACCACGATTCGCAGACAGAGGGTGAGGCCGCCTTCTTCCAGTTCAACAGAACGCATATCACGCAGTTGACCTTCGGCGTCTACTTTGTCACCGTCGAGTCCCTGTTGCCGGGGACCGAGGGCCAGGTGAAGGGCGCCAAGCTGGTCATCATTCGTTAAGGAGGTCGCCATGAGGCGCATTTATAAGATCGGATTTACGGCGCTCTTCGGCGTCCTCGTTCTCGGCGTCCCGGCGTTGGCCGAAATCTCGAACCAGACCCCGGTGGGCGAGACCTACGCAGCCTTCCTGGAGATCTCCCAAAGCGCACGCGCCGCCGGGATGGGAGACGCCTACGTGGCCGTGGCAGACGACATCAATGCAGCGTTCTGGAATCCGGCCGGGCTCACGGCCATGGCGCGCAACCGGTTTCAATTCGCCTTCACCAACACGAAGTGGCTCCTGGATTCCCAATTGAACTCCGTAGCGGTAGGGGTCAATACCGATTACGGCGCCCTGGCACTGAGTCTGGTTGCATTCAACACCGGCGATATCGAGGAGACGACCATATTCGATCCCGAGGGAACGGGCCGGATTCTGGACACCGGAAGCTGGGCCCTGGGCGGACTCTATGCCAAGCAGTTTACAGAGCGTTTCTCCGTGGGGTTTCAGGCGCGGGTGATCGAGGAAAAGCTCGACAGGGGCTACGACTACCGCGTTTTCGACCTGGCGGTCGGGACCTTCTACCATACCGGCTACCGAAGCCTGCGTATCGGCATGTCGTTGCGCAACTTCGGAAAGGACCTTGTGCTCCTGACGGACGAGGCCATCAAGGGTAAGATGCCCGTCTTCTTCAGCCTGGCGACGGCTGCGGAGGTGTACGGAGAACGCGGCGAGGACGTCTCGCTCACCGGAGCGCTCGAAGCACTCTACAGCGTGAGCGTCGAGCGGCGGGTGCACGCGGGTGCCGAACTCTGGCTGCGGAACATCGTTGCGCTTCGGGCCGGGTACAAGCTGGGGTACGACGCTCAGGACTTTACAGCCGGGGCGGGGGTACGGCTGCAGCGGGGCATACACCACGTGCAGGCGGACTTCGCCTTCGTTAAGTTCGACAAATTTCCCGACAACGGTACGACCCTGCGGTTCTCGGTGACAGGATCGTTCTGATTTCGGGGAAGCGCAATTGGATGGAACCCGTTAGGCGGCTTCTGAGAGCGACAGGGCCGCCTAACTGTTTACGGAGGATATGAGGGCAAATGAAGCACCCAGAGCGGCTGCTTGTGCGCCTTCTGTTGGGCGGCGCGCTGATCGTCGCCGGTCCCTGGCCGGATACAGCCGGGGCTGCCGGGAAGCCCCTGTCCGAATTGGATGCCGTGTACGCGCGAGGCCTGAAGGCCCGGGACGTGCCAACCGTGGTGGCGGCGGCGAAGGCGTTGGAGAGCGCACTGATCGACCATTCGGACCATGCCGGATTTCTGCTGAACCGGGTCGGTATGCTCTATCTGCGGGTGGGGTGGGCGCGCGACGCGCGCTCGGCGTTTCAACGTGCGGTCGGATTCGACCCGAAACTGGCCACGGCGCATTGCGGCCTGGGCAGGGTGGCCCTCGAACTGGAGGGAGACGCGGCCGGGGCGCTGCCGCATCTGGAAGCGGCGCTGCGAGCCGACTCCACGTATTCCTGGACGTACACCTATATGCCCCGGGCACTCGAGCAAATCGGCCGGGCGCACCTGAAAGCAGGTGCCGCTGACAGCGCCCGGGCCGTGTTTGTACGCGCGGTTGAATTCGATCCCGGGCTGGCCGCGGCGCATTGTGGTCTGGGCAGGGTCGCCCTCGAACTGGAGGGAGACGCTGCGGGCGCCCTGCCCCATCTGGAGGCGGCGCTGCGGGCCGACTCCACCTATGCGCAGGCGCACTATTTCCTTGCCCGCGTCTGCCTGGAAACCGGGCGCCCCGGGGCGAGGCAGGCCGCGGACCGGGCGCTTCAATACGACTCCCGGATTGCACCGGCCCACCTGCTGCTGGCCGAGTCGCATCACGAGGAGGGCAACCTGCAGGCCGCGATGGTCTACTTTGAGAAATACCTGGAACTGAAGCCGGCGGAACAGACGGCGGCGTTGGCCTTTGCACGTGAATTGCTGAAAAAAGAGAAATTCAAAGAGGTCGAGACCCTCACCTCACTCATGACAAATGACCTCGCGCTGCCGCTGCTGGCGCAGGCGCTGATGGCGCGAGGCAACTACGAAGGCGCGCTCCGGGCGTTCAAGATCTACATCGAAAGCCTGGATCCGGAAGAACAGGCACTCTACCGGGATGTGTCATTGGTGGGTCTGCCGCACGAAATCGAAGCGTATCGCGCAACCCCCCCTGACAAGAGGGGCGTGTTTCTGCAGCGCTTCTGGCTCCGCCACGACCCGTTCAAGGCCTCACGCGGCGCGATGCGTCGCGCCGAGCACCACCGGCGGGTGTGGCACGCCCGAACGAAGTATGGTGAGCTGAAGTGGCCCTGGGACCGCCGCGGGGAGGTGTACATCCGGTACGGCGAACCGGACTACCGGTCCTCTTCGCTGGAGCCGAATCCAAACGTGCCTCCCGCGGTCGAAAGCGTACAGGACAATATGGCCTACCAGCTTTATGGCGCCCAGGGGGTGGGCATCAGCTTTGTGGGGCCCGTTTTCCCAATCCGCACGGATCTGGGTTTTTTTCTGGAGCCCAGCGAAGACCTCCGGCGCGACATGCAGATGGCGGCGATCGAAGAACTCAACCTGGCCGTATTGCCGCCGGAACAGGCCGCCGCGGGCGCCGCGGGAAATCCCGCTGCAGCGCCGCGGGAACTGGTGGATCTGGAAGAATCTCCCATCCAGGCGGGTATTGATCTGGATCCGGAATTCGCCATTGGCCTGAGCGGATGGAAGCCGGTCACGACGGGGCACAATTGGGCGTCCGTGCCATGGGAGGTATGGGTGTATGCCGGCGTGGGAAAAGGTCTGGAGGTGGCGTTCACGGATGAACAGAATTCCGGCATGTACGATTTTGCGCCGGTGCCGGGCGTGAACAGCCAGGATCTCAAGAACCTGGATAGAGACCCCCACGTGGGACAGATGGCCTACCTGCGCCTGATGCAGCGGCTCACGGAACTCGCCCCTTCAACCCGGGTTGCGTCGGTGGCGAGGGAGGAACCAGAGCGCTTTAGCCTGACGGGTTTCGAGCCGCTCGACTTCAGCTACGACGTGGTCACGTTCCGCGGAAAGAAGGCCGGTACCGAGGTCCAGGTAAACGTGGGCATTCCCATCGAGCACGTCGCCATGCCCGGGGATACGGACGCCGACGTACTGGTCAATCGGAAGGTGGCGCTGATGGACGGCCGGTACACAAAGGTGTTGTCCTTACAGCAGGATCTGGAAGTGCCGGTCTCGGGGCGGCGGCGTGACCGTGCGCTCCTGGACCGGGTGGATCTCCTGGATGTTCTGCCGGGAGCATACGAACTGGCCGTGCAGGTTCAGCGCCACAACACGAATCGTCTCCAGGCTTACTCGCAGAAGCTGTCCGTGGAAGACTACTCAGGGGAACGGCTGAAGCTGAGCGATCTGTTCGTCGCCCGGCAGGTGGAGGTGGCAATGCCCGGGTCCGACCCCAGGTTCGTCCGCGGGAAATGGAATATCACACCGTTGCCTTCGCATGTATTTAACACGGGGCAGCACGTGTTTATCTTTTTCGAAATCTACAACCTCTCGCAGGACGAGTTCGGGGCCACGCGCTACGAGGTGGCCTACGAGGTTTACAGCACCGACGAATCCGGGACCAGCCTTTCCCGCGTGAAGACGAGGGTTCTGGGTCGGTCGGAATCGGCGGTAACGGTACGGTACGAACAGACCGGCACCGAGGCGTCGGTTTCTGACTACGTGGCGCTGGACATCGGGGAGGCCGCCCCGGGGCGCCGCAGGGTCCGGATGACCGTGAAGGACCTGGACAGCGGGCAGCAGGCGACCAGGGAAGGCCTGTTCTGGGTGAGGGAGGCAAGCCAATAATTGGCAATGATATCCAGGGGCGCGTGAGGGTCCGGATCTGACGGATATCGTCTCCAGCCTGAAGGAGGAAGGTAGCGAGATGCCTGAGGATGTGATGAAAATGTTGCGCGAGGACGTTGTCCTTTGCGACGGAGGTATGATTCTGGAAGCAAGGTGGCGCGGGTACGACACCCCCAGTGCGATTGTGGAGCATCCGGACGCCATCCGGCAGATCCACAGGGATTTCTTCAATGCCGGCTCTCAGGTGCTTGAAGCAGTGACGTGGTTTACCTCCCGTTCCCAGTTGGATCGGAGTTTTGGTTGGAGCCAGAGGCTGGGCGAAGTAAACCGGACGGGTGTGCGACTGGCAAAGGAGGCGTCCGGTGGCGAGGCGCCGGTGGGGGGATGCCTGGTATCCACCAGGACCGGGTCGTGGGAGGGCGATCCGATTTTCGATCCGGAAGTCCCGTCCTCCAGAGACCGGGCGAAGGCGGAGTGGGACGAACAGATCGCCATTCTGGTGGAGGCGGGTGCGGATTTCCTGGTTCCGGAGACGTTTCACCGCCTTGACGAGGTGCTGGTGTGCCTGGAATGTTGCAAGAAGACGAGTGTTCCGACCATGGTATTCATGGGCATGGGCCGCGCGACGCAGGACGGCGCCACGGCGGCGGCGTGCGCTCGCGTTCTGGCCGGGCAGGGTGCCGACGTGGTGGGTCTGGTATGCAACGGAACGCCCGAAGGGATGTTGAATCTCGCAGTGGAGATGCGTGAGGCGGTGGACGTGCCCGTTGGCTGGCAGCCCAATGGTTTTGGATCTGGCGGAAAGGATACACGCGTTCCGCTGGACGTGATGGCCGATTGTGCGGTAAAGGCGAAGGCCGAAGGGATCAATCTCATCGGCGCCTGCTGCGGGTCGGGCCCGAACACCATCAGGGCGATGGCGCGGGCATTGGGACGCACGCCCGACGCGGCCTGAGCCGGGTTTCTCCGAGTCGTCGCATGTGGCTGGTCGGACGGATCGTAGTACCCTGCAAACGCGCGTTGAACGCATGTACGCCGGCCGTGCAGGCAGCGCGGAGGGTACAATGCCACAACAGCTGCCTCCCAGACCCTGGATAACCGGAAACATCATCCGCACCAGTCGTCCCGAAGCGGACTTGAAGGCGCAGTATCGGAAGGTCCTCCCCCTGTGCGTCGGGATTTCGCTCGCCCTCCACGCGGCCGTTGCCTTTACTTTCCCAGCCTTCAGGCTCCGCACGCCAGCCTCAGCGAAACATCCGATTCTCATCCAGGTTACCGGGGTACCGGAGACCCGACAGGGCGTGAGGCTACCGACCCTGGCACGGCCGACGGTGCCCCTTGAAACGGACAGCCGCGACCTGCTGCCCGAAGAGATGACCGTTGCCGCCACCGCGGATCTCGATTTCGACGCGGTGTCCATACGCCTTTCTACGCCTTCGGACACGCTTGTCTCGGCTCCCTTTAAGGACGAGGAAGTGGATGGGGAGGAGGTCTACCCGGCTCGGTTCGTGGAACGGAAGCCCAAGCTCCTCGAAAAGGTGGATCCGGCGTATCCGGAAGAGGCGCGGCGGGTCGGCCTGGAGGGTGTCGTCCTGATGGAATTTACCGTGGGAAAGGACGGCCGGGTCAAAGATGGCGTGGTGCTCAAGGGGCATGAGCAGTTTCATAAAGCATCGCTGGACGCCCTGGCGGGTTTCCGGTATCTCCCGGGGTACCAGAATCGCGAGGCGGTTGAGGTGCGGATGTTTATCTATATCCGTTTTCAACTCGACTAGGAAGCTGCTTTAAAACCCCCAGCGGTCTTCGCGCGGCTGCAAAGGCGTCGGCCGGCGTTGGTCAAATCCACCCAAGAGAGGCGAGGGGCGCGCAGCCTCGATACATTAGATACGGTCGGATCCGCCCGCCTGGACCGACACCTTTTCGCTCGCGCTCGGGAATTCACTTGGGATTTTAAAACAGCTTCTAAAGTTTGCAAGCCGCCAACGGAGGGACGCAAATGGACGAAATTCGCATCGGGATCGCAGGCCTGGGTGGCCGGGGGCTGCACTGGATAAGGCTGCTGCAGAAAATTCCCGGCTACCGGATCACGGCGGTCTACGATTGGATCGAACCGCTACAGGAGCGGGCACTTGCTGAAATCTCCTATCGGGACGACGTGGCGGCGTTCGGCAACTACGAGGATTTCCTGGCATACGATCAGATGGACGCGGTGGGTCTTGTGGTGAGGCAGCGCGAGGTGGGGCGCATGGCAGCGGAGGCGCTGGAGGCGGGCAAGCACGTGAACAGCGAGGTGCCGGGCGCGTACACGATGGCGGAGTGCTGGCGCATCGTAACCAACGTGGAGCGTACGGGGTTGGTCTACGGCCTCGCCGAGCAGACGCGTTTCTGGGGGTTCGTGGACGGATGGAAGCGTCTTGTAGACGACGGCAGGTTGGGCAAAATCACCTACGCCGAGGGTCAATACGTCGGGTATTACGGCACCCATCAATTTTTTCAGGACTACGGCACGGGGAAGCAGTATTCCATCGAGGAGTTGTCCGACCATCCCGAAGCCAGGCCCACGTTTCCCCACGACACCCCGCCCATCATTGCCGCTTCGTACGATCTGAGCATCCTTTTGAAGATCCTGGACGACCGCGTGACGGAAGTAACGGCGATGAGCACAAAAAGGCCAAGCTACGCGCATCCGCAGATCGGAAAGCCCGACGTGCAGGTTGCGCTGATGAAGACCGAAAAGGATACGTTGATTCGCATGTTGGATGGCCATACCCAGCCGCGTCCGCATGGAGATCACCACTGGTGGCAGATGATTGGCACAAAGGGGAGCCTGGAGTGGCGGCGTTCGCACCGCGAAATGCCGAAAGTCTGGTTCGCGGACGCGCAGATGAACGACTGGACGGAGGTGGACTGGCGTTTTGAACGCACGGATGCGCCGCAGGAGGCGCGGGGAAGCGGCCACGGCGACGCGGACTCCTACGTGCATATGCACTTTCGCGACGCGGTCCTCAAGGGGAAGCCGCTGGCTTTTGACGTGTACAGGGCCATGGATACGGTTGCCGCGGCGGTACGGGCGATTGACTCGATACAGGAGGGGAGCCGGTTGATGCGGGTTCCCGATTTTCGCCCGAACCGGGATCGGGCTGCGGGGCAGGTTCCGACGGACCTGGGCGGCGTGGGCTTGCGCTGAGTGTGACCGCATGGGGGACTCATGGCCGACGGCGGCACGGCAGAACCGCGGAACCGGCGGCCCGCGAGCCCGGGCGTAACGACCCGCGCGGTCGTATTCGGGCTCGGGTTGTCGGTAGCCGTCAATCTGCTCGCCAATACGATGCGGTATGTCCAGCATGGGTCGTACATGGCCATCAGCCTGATCCCGATGGGCGACCTTCTGCTCTTTCTGCTGTCGATTCTGATCTGCGCCGCGCTTGCCCGATGGTTCGGCCGGCGTTTCGTGTTTGCTCCGGCGGAATGGATCACGATTTTCGGCATGGGCCTGATAAGCGCCATGGGCCCCACCTACGGTATCAGTGGATACCTCGTCAGCCAGCTGGTGGCTCCCTACTACTTCGCCACGCCCGAGAACCGGTGGTCGGAATATCTGCACCCGCATCTTCCCGGCTGGCTGATCTCAACGGACGAACGGCAGTCCATCACCATGTTTTTCGAAGGGCTCCCGAACGGGATGTCCATTCCCTGGCACGACTGGTGGGGGCCGCTGTTGTGGTGGTTTTGCTTCATCGCCGTTCTGGGGTTCGCCTGCGTCTGCGTGTCGGTCATTCTGCATCGCCAGTGGGCGGACCACGAAAAGCTGGTCTACCCCGCGTTGACACCGGTCTTGGAGATGGCGAACCGGGGTGGATCCGGGTCTCGGGTCCTTCCGGAATTCATGAAGGGAAAGGCGTTCTGGGCGGGGTTCGGGTTGACGTCCGGGGTTTTCTGGTTGAATATGGTGCACTGGTTCTATCCTGCATTTCCGAAGGTGATGAACACCCGCATGAACTACGTGTGGGATCTCCTGCCCAAACAGTATCCCCCTTTCTGCATCTACCTGAGCGTATTCGTCATATGCTTTTCATATTTTGCCAACCTGGAAGTACTCTTCAGCATCTGGTTCTTCGACATCCTTTATATGATTGAAGCCGGCCTTCTGAATCGACTGGGCGTGGTGGCGACGTCCCCGCACTACGGCTCCGGCCCGTACAACCTGACGAGCTACAAGTTCCAGACGGCCGGCGCCTTCGCGGCGCTGGTCATCTGGTGGCTCTGGATCTCCAGGGGGCACCTGCGCGAGGTTTTCCGGAAGGCCGTCCGTCCGGATCGTTCCACCCTGGATGACAGCAGGGAGTGGATATCCTATCGTGCCGCCGTCATCGGGCTGGTCGTCTGCTGCGTGTACATTGTAGCCTGGCTCGCGCAGATCGGAATCGAGCCGGGGATGATCCTGGTTTTGACGCCGGCCATGTTTATCGCGTACGTGGGCGTGGCGAAGGTGGTCGCCGACTCGGGGCTGGTCTACGTCGATCCGCCGGCGGTGGCCTGGGATTACGCGCTGTTCGCGCTGGGCGGGGCGCACAGGCTGGGTCCTTCCACAAACGCCGCTTCCAGCCTCCTGCCGTTCACGGTCAACCACCCCAGGAGTTTCGCGCTGCCGATGATTGCGCAGGTGAACCGCCTGGGTGATTTTATCCCCGAAGGCAAGCGACGTTTTTTCTGGGGGGTGTTCGGGGCCTTCATACTCGGCACGGTGGTTTCGACACTCCAAACAGTCTGGCTGGGCTACACCATGGGGGGGTACAATTTTCAACCGAACTGGTTGATTCTTCACGAGGGTGAATGGCACTACGGTCTGGCGGTGGACGCGCTGCGCAACCCCCGCCCGATCCTGGCGGTGGAATACTGGCTGTTTCTCGCGGGAACTGTTGTGATGACAGCCCTGAACCTGATGCGATACCGGCTTCCCAGATGGCGGCTTCACCCGGTGGGGTTCGCGCTTTCGGGTACGATATTCGCCAGATTGGAAAGCCTCACGCTTCTGGTCGCGTGGCTGATTAAATTCCTTATGCTCAGGATTGGCGGCACGGCATTCTACCGGCGATCGTTGCCCTTTTTTATCGGGATCCTGACCGGATACATCCTGGCGGTGATCGCGGGTACGGTCGTGGACGCCATCTGGTTCCCGCATTCCGGACACAGGGTACACAGCTGGCATTGATGTCCCGTCGAGCACCTCTCCCCCCGGCCGCAAAAAAGCAGCAAAAGGCAGCTATCAGCCGTCAGCCGTCAGCTAAAAGCAATAACGAACCTGGTTACGTCAACGCCATTATGTGGGCGACCGAGAAGGGCGCAGACCTCTCCCCCCGGCCCCCTCTGACGGAGCCATCAGCTATCAGCCGTCAGCTGTCAGCTAAAAGAAAAAAGCCGAATCAGTTGACGTCTGCGTTCTTATGCGGACGACCGCGAAGGGCGCAGACCTCTCCCCCCGGCCCCCTCTCCTAAAGGAAAGGGGGTGCAAAACCAGGAAAACCGGCCTCACACGGAGACACAAAGACACGAAAGGACACAAAGGGAAAGGCAAAAGGCGGGAAGACGTGAAACGGTAGACGGTAGAAGAAATCCTTGCCCGATCTGATCTTCCTCAATTCCTCCGGTCTGAACTGGAACCTCACAGGGCAGGCAATCTCTCCCGTCTTGCGTCTTCCGTCTCCCGGCCTTTCGAAAAAGGGCAAGGGAATAGGGGACGTTAAGGGTGGGGAAGATGAAAAGGAAAGGTGATTGATGCGGTAAGGCCTGTCTTCTGCAGGAGAGCAGTTCTTGTGTGGGTTGTCCGCTTTTCGGGACTGCAATTTGGCCCCCTGTGTCGTCTGTTGTGAGATGATTAAAGGAGAGGAGCGGTATTATGCCTGAGTCCGTTTTGAAATCCCTTGAAGATGGGTTCGTGCTGGGAGACGGTGGAAACGTGGAGGAAATGAGGCTGCGGGGATATCCAGCGCCGTGGGTGCTGGAAGACTTCCCCGACGCGGTGCGGCTGGTCCACCAGGATTTTTTCCGGGCAGGCGCCGGCGTGATCAGAGCCCTGACGGGTTTGTGTACCCGAACCGGGCTTGGCGAGCGGGGGAAAGCGGGTGGGGTCGATCAGGTCGACGCGTTGAACCGGAGGGCCGTGGCGCTGGCGAAGGGTGCGGCGCGCGGGGAGGCGCAGGTGGCGGGCACGCTGGCTCCCACGGGGGCCTTTCAGGCCGATGACGCGGGATCTGCGGACCGTGCCCGGGCGGAGTGGGAGGAACAGGTCGGGATATTGGCCGACGCGGGTGTGGACGTGCTTGTCTGTGAGTCGTTCGGGCGGCTTGACGAGGCGCGCCTGGCGCTGGCGTGCTGCAAGCGGAGCGCGCTGCCGGTCGTCGTATCGGTGGACGTCGCATTGCCGGAGGGTCGGTTGAACAATCACCTGCTTCAAGAGGATGACGTCACCGCCGATGGTGTCGCGCCTGCCGAGTGCGCACGTGTCCTGGCCGGCGACGGCGCCGACGTCGTGGGCGGGGGCGGCACGCGGGAGCCGGAAGACCTGTGGCCCGTTGTGCTGGAAATGCGGAACGCGGTGGACACCCCGATTGCCTTTTTGCCGAATGGGTATCGGACGTGCCGGCCACACTGGAAGGGGATGCGGGAGGCCATGCACGTCTACGGGATGGAACTGGGACAGTACGCGTTGAAGGCGATTGCGCACGATATTCGCTTTCTGGGCGGGTCGGACGGGGTTGTGGTACGACTCCTTCGCTCGATGGCCCAGGCATTGGACTGCGAGCGGACGCACATCGAACTCCGGCCGCGATAACGAATAACGAGGAATGTCGGCGGGTGGCGCGTTAAGGGCAACAGGAGGAAGAAGACGAGAACACATCGTTAGCGCCGGGCGATAGATCGGAACTCCCGGGTGATTCTTGCACAGGAGGATCAGGATGGGCAGGGACATATTGAAAATGCTGGAGGAGGGCGTTGTTCTCAGCGACGGGGGGATGATTATCGAAGCGAGGTGGCGGGGGTACGATACGCCCGCTATGATTCTGGAAGATCCGGATGCGCTGCGTCAGATCCATCAGGATTTCTTCAGGGCCGGATCCCACGTGCTCCAGGCGCAGACCTGGTGGACCAGCCGGTCGCAACTCGAACGCCGTTATAAACCGGGCGACGGGCCCAGCGGGCAGGCGGCCCGCCTGGAGGAGATTTCCCGCACGGCAATCCGGCTGGCGCTGGAGGCTTCGGGTGGCGAAGCCCTGGTCGCCGGGTGCCTGAACCAGACGGCTGCGGGCTCGTGGACGGGGCCATACATTTTCAGGCCCGACAACGCACGGGCGCGCGAGCGGGCATGCGCGGAGTGGGATGAGCACATTTCCTGGATGGTGGACGCGGGCGCCGGGCTTCTCGTGCCGGAAACGTTCGCGCGGCTGGACGAAGCCCGGCTGTGCCTGTCGCGATGCAAGAAGACGGACGTCCCCGCGATGGTACTGATGGGTTCGAGCAGCCGGACGCACGACGGCGCCACGCCGGCGGAGTGTGCGAAGGTCCTGGCGGACGAGGGCGCGGATATCGTGGGTTTGGTCTGCGCTGGCGATTCAATGACCATGTGGCCGGGCGTTCTGGCGATGCGGCAGGCCGTGGATATCCCCATCGCGTATCAGCCACAGGGTTATCGCAATGCCGGCCCCAACAATTCGGTGATCCGTGAGTCAATGATCGTGTCCGGCAGCGAGATGGCGGGATATGCCCTGAAGGCGAAGGCGGAGGGAATCAACTTTATCGGCGCGTGCTGCGGCGCGGGCCCGTCGCACATCCGGGCAATGGCGCAAGCGCTGGGCTGCGAGCGCTTTCCGGTGTGATAGAGAAGCCGGCGATGGCCATTGCGTCCAGAGGGCCAACTGGACGGAGGCTGGAGACGAATTCGCCTTGCTCCCGCGATATCTGATGATGGAAGCGGCGCGTGTCCGTAGTCTTTCGAAATTTGCACACTTGAACGGGCGGTAACCTCAAAACAATTGGAGGAATCCATGGATGAGATCAGAATTGGCGTTGCCGGACTGGGCCACCGCGGGCTGCACTGGATACGGTTGCTGCAGAAAGTACCGGGCTACCGGATTACGGCGATCTACGACTGGATCGAGCCGCTGCAGGAGCGGGCCCTGGCCGAGATCGCCTATCGGGAAGACGTCAGGGTATTCGGCAACTATTACGATTTTCTGGCGTACGAGGGCATGGACGCGGTGGGGCTGGTGGTGAGGCAACTGGAGCAGGGAACCATGGCCGCCGAGGCGCTGGAGGCAGGTAAGCACGTCAACAGCGAGGTGCCGGCGGCCTATACGATGGAGGAATGCTGGCGCATCGTCACAAACGTGGAGCGGACCGGGCTGGTCTACAGCCTGGCGGAGCAGACGCGGTTCTGGGGGTTCGTGGACGGTTGGAAGACACTGGTGGACGACGGGATGCTGGGAAGGATCACCTACGCCGAGGGTCAGTATCTGGGTTACTACGGCACCCATCAGTGGTTTCAGGATTTCAACACGGGCAAACAGTATCCGGTTGAGGCGCTTTCCGACCACCCGGAGGCCGAACCCGCAAGCCCGAATTATCTGCCCTACATTATCTCGGCTTCGTACGACCTGAGCATCCTGTTGAAAATCCTCGACGACCGCGTGATTGAGGTGACGGCAATGAGCACCACGCCGCCGAGCTATACGACCCCGGAAATGCTCAACGCCGATATCCAGGTGGCGCTGATGAAGACGGAGAAAGATACGCTGATCCGGATGCTGAACGGGTTCAACCAGCCCAGGCCGAGCGGAGACCACCACTGGTGGCAGATGATCGGGACGAAGGGAAGCGTGGAGTGGCGGCGGTCCGGAAAAGAGAAGCCGAAATTGTGGCTGGCGGACACACAGATGAACGACTGGATGGAAGTCGACTGGCAGTACCGTCGGACGGACGCGCCCCCGGAGGCGCGGGACAGCGGCCACGGCGATGCCGACTACTATGTGCACATGCATTTTCGGGACGCGATCCTGGGAGGCAAGACACTCGCGTTCGACGTTTACAGAGTGATGAATTCGATGGCTCCGGCGGTGCTGGCCGTGGATTCGATCGAGGAATGCGGCAGGGTCGTGACGGTTCCTGACTTCCGACCGGGCGCGGATCGGCCCTCCGGACAGATGCCGGCAGATTTGGGCGGGATCGGCGGGCGCATCCACAATACCAAGATGCCCGGGAGGCGGTGATGTCGTACTTCGACTTCCGGGCCTTTTGCGTGGGAATGGTCGCGGCCCTTGCCTTCGCCGCCGCCAAACCCGCCGCCGCCCAGGTTCCTGCAGAAATATTGGCCCTCAGTCCCAACATCCGGGGATTGGGCGCCGATGCGGCCGCGAGGTGGCGGGTTATCGACCTCCGGGAGGCCGAAAGCGGAACGCTTTCCGGGACCAATTCCTACGGCATCCACGCGGCCGACTTCGACGCGGATGCCGACCTGGACCTCGTGGTCGCCTTTCAGTCGGGCGGGGACAAGATACCGGGTGAGGATCGTGAATACGGCATGGTCTACTGGCTGGAGAACGTGACTGCCCCACCGGCCGCAGAATTGGTCTTTCGTATCCACCTGCTGGACGACCGGCAGGTCACGCCGAAGGACGCCGTTGTGGTACGTCGCACCGCCAGTGGCAGAACGGGCGTTGTGATCCCCGGCTATCTGTCGGGCGAGACGGTCATATACGAGACTTCGGACGGCGGCAATTGGAGAAAGCTCAGCCTCCGGTCCAAAGCGCTCGAGCTTCCGGTTAGGGCCGTGGTTGCGGACATCGACGGAGACGATCTCGACGACATCGTGGTCACCTCGATATCGGAATCAGGCGACAAAGTGGGGTGGTTTCGTCAAAATGCCCACGGATCGGCCTCCTGGGAGGAAGTGCCGATGCGCGTCGACCTGCCTCCCCTGATCGGCGTCGACGCAGGGGACGTGGACAAGGACGGAGACATGGACCTTGTCTGCGCCTCCGAACATGCGTCCAGGCCGTTTCTGCTGATCAACGCCGACGGCAAGGGGATCGAATGGAAGCGTGATTCCATTCGCGTGGAATCACCCGATTCGGTGCGTCAATGGGTCGCCCGCTTTTCCGACAAACCCGTTTCCCAGGTCCACGCGCGATTCGCGGACGTGGACGCGGATGGCGACCTCGATTGCGTTGAAACCAGTCTCAGAAACGGATATTTGGCCTGGCGAGAGCAGATCGGGCCGCGGAAGGGATGGAAATTTCATGAGATCGCGGGCGGTCTGGGTCACGCCTATTCCTTCGACACGGGCGACGTGGACCGGGACGGGCGGCTGGATATCGTGGTACCTTCCGACGGCGGGGAGGGGGTCTACGTGTTCCGGAACGCGAGGGGAGACGGAACGTTGTGGGAGGCCACCCGTCTTGGCGACGGCGCGGGCCTCAACTGGCCGAATATCGTCCGTCTCGCGGATTTCGACGGTGACGGTTACGACGATGTCATGTCCACAGACTGGGGGACACGGGCGGTCGTCTGGATCAATCCGTTCGTGCCCGTGTCCGGCGACTGATGGGACCCGGGCAGCCCGCGAAGGACGTTAAAGAGCGGCGAATCGTGAACGACGGGACACAGCCGGAAGGGCGGGTGACGCTTCGGTCGATCGTGATCGGATTGTGTATCGCGATGGCCATGAGCCTGCTGGCGTGTACGGCCCGCTACATTCAGAAAGGGTCGTACATGATGGTCGCCCAGATTCCCATGGGCGTGCTGCTGCTTAGCCTGGTATCGATTCTGGCCTGCGCCGTCCTTGCCCGGAGGTTCGGGGCTGCCTTCGTATTGGCGCCATCGGAATGGATCACGGTTTTCAGCATGGGGGTCATCAGCGCCATCGGGCCCAATTACGGGGTCAGCGGGTACCTGGTGGGTATGATGGCTTCCCCGTATTATTTCGCGACGCCGGAGAATCGTTGGGCGGAGTATCTCCATCCGCACCTGCCAGGGTGGCTGATCCCCACGAACGATAACAGGGCGATGTCCTGGTTCTATGAGGGGCTGCCGGGTCGGACATCCGTCCCATGGGATGTCTGGGGCCTGCCGCTGATCTGGTGGCTCTCTTTTGTTTTTGTTCTGGGCTTCGCCTGTATCTGTCTTTCGGTTCTCCTGCACCGCCAGTGGGCGGACCATGAAAAACTGGTGTATCCGGCGCTGGCTCCGGTACTGGAAATGACGTCGCGGGCGGGGACCGGGAGGAGGTGGCTGCCGGAGTTTATGGAGGGCAAGGTGTTCTGGGCGGGATTCGCGCTGACGTCAATCGTCTTCTGGTGGAATATGATCGCCTGGTTCTACCCGATGGTCCCCAGCTTTCCCACGGCAACCGGACGCTTTATCTGGGATCTCCTTCCCAAAGAATATCCGCCCTTTTTCGTCTTTCTGAGCACGCCCGTCATCTGCTTTTCCTATTTTGCCAGCCTCGATGTGCTCTTCAGCATCTGGTTCTTCGATTTCGTGTATATGATCGAAGCGGGCGCGTTGAATCGCATCGGGATCTCCGCCACGTCCCCCCACTACGGCGCCGGCCCCTATACCACAACGACCTACAAGTGGCAGACGGCCGGAGCCTTTGTATCTCTTGTCCTCTGGTGGCTCTGGATCTCCCGGCGGCACCTTCAACAGGTCCTGCAAAAGGCGCTTCACCCCAACCGGTCCTCCGTGGACGACGGGCGGGAGTTGCTCTCCTACCGCGCCGCGCTGATCGGCCTCCTGGCCAGTTGCGTATACGTCGCGGCATTTCTCGGGCGGGTTGGGGTGGAGGCCCGGATGGTCGCGCTGCTGATTCCCACGATGTTCATTGCCTATCTCTTCGTGGCCAAGGTTGTGGCCGATTCGGGAATCATCTATATCCAGCCGCCCGCTTCCGCCTGGGAGCTTTCGGGTGCGCTGGTGGGTGGCGCAAAGGCCCTGAATGCCTCCACGCGCGCAACCTACGGCCTGCTGTCATTCACAATCAGCCACCCGAGGAGCTTTACCATGCCGCTGGTCGCGCAGATCAATCGCCTGGGCGATTTTGTCGGAAGGGACAAGCGCCGACTTTTCTGGGGGGTGTTCGCGGCATTTGTCGTCGGGGTGGTCGGTTCCACGTTGTACACGATCTGGCTGGGATACCATATGGGCGCGTACAATTTTCAACCCAACTGGCTGATCATCTACGAAGGCGAGTGGCAGTACGGGATGACCGTAAACGAGATACTGAACCCGGCGAGGATGGAGGCGATTGACTACTGGTTTCTGCTGATCGGCGCCGGAACGATGGTGATCGTGAATCTGATGCGCTACCGGTTCGCCAGGTGGCCGGTTCACCCGATCGGGTTTGCGCTGTCCGGCCTCCCGGCGGCACGGCGCATGGGATCCACGCTTCTGGTGGCGTGGCTGACGAAGCTGATCATGCTAAGGGCGGGCGGGGTGGCGTTCTACCGGCGGTCGATGCCCTTTTTCCTGGGCATGCTGGTCGGGTACATCATCGCCGTGATGGCGGGGATGCTGGTGGACGCGATCTGGTTTCCGAATCGGGGGCACGTCGTCCACAAGTGGTATTGATTGCCGGGCCGGTTGGGTTGCTTTAATCGCGGAAAGCGGATAACGAATCGCCGCGGTAGTTGTTGGCCGTTAAGAAGCTGCCGCTTGGGAAATAACGTTTCGGCAAATATCTGGGTGCAGCTGATCTCCATCTGGTCTTTGACCGGCGAGCCACAGATGCTTTCGGCCACTCCCGTCGAGAAGAGTCGTATGGCAAAATCGCACGTGAAGAGGAATTCGAGCAAATCCATCGCCGGATGTTCGGCGCTTTGTTCGCTGTTCGCTCTCTTGATCTTTATGCCTGCACACCGTTTCTTGATGGCTGACTCCAGTGGGCAACAGGACCCACAAGTGTCCACCTCGATATTGTCCGACGCCCAGGCTCGGCTTCTCGGCGAGGACCACGGCCTGACGGGTCGTGGTGTCACGATTGCAATTCTCGATCGAGGCATCGACTGGTCCCATCCAGACTTTATCAGACCTGATGGCACGACTCGGATTCGCTGGCTACTGGATATGACAGGGCAGAATGGGTGCGACCCGAACAATCCGTTGCCAGTCGAGTACTCCGCGAGTCAAATCAACGATGCGCTTACAGTTGGTGCGGAGATCGATTCTCGAGATGCTGTCGGCCACGGTACGGTCACTGCTGGAATTGCCGCAGGCAATGGGAGCGCTTTTGCAGAGGGTAAGTACGCCGGTCTCGCACCTGAAGCCGATCTGATCGTCGTGAAGATAACGTCGGAAGGGGCCCCGGCCCATGACGGCGAACCGGCGGAAGCACCTTTCAACGGATGCATCAACATCGCCCTGGACTGGCTGGGAACAAAGATGAACCTGCTTGGACAGCCAGCCGTAGCGTTGATCAACAGTGGAACCCAATTCGGCCCGATCGACGGGACGTCAGCGGTCAGCCGCAAGATCGATGAAATCTTCGGCTCGAATAGGCCCGGACGGGTATATGTATCGCCCGCGGGGGATGAGGGTGGTTTGCCAAATCATTCCAGAGCCGACTACGACAACACTGGCGACACAGTCGTATCACTGACCAAGAAGAGCGGATCTGAGCCGTCGTATCTGTACATTTGGTACACGGGAACTTTGGGCGCGGAGGTTACGGTTGAATTCGCTGAAGGTACCAGAGTCGGGCCGGTTGGTTCCGGCGAATTTCTGGATGAGTCGGGAATCACGATCATTCAGTACGAGCCGGGGCAGGAGTTCTATCCATGGCAATCCACCGGGGGGGACCGAGCGGTTTGGATTCGCGTTCAAGGTCATGAGGGTCCAGGATCTGTTCGAGTCCGCGGTGTCGAGCCAGGTTCGGGGCACTTTGATCTCTATGGCGACCAAGGTGGCGCGAATCTCACTTCGACCTTGACGTTTCACGATCACATCGTTTCCGGACGATTGAACGACTACTCGTCAACGACTTCGGCGATCGTCGTGGGTGCCCACGTAGTGCGCCACCAGTACACGGACATTGATGGGATTCCACGAAATCTTTCCTCGGAGGGACTAACGGGGGATCTATATTTCCAGTCTTCCGGTGGACCGACCAGGGATGGGCGGCTACCCGGGGTTGACATCACGGCAGCCGGTCACAATACGTTCGCAGCTTTAGCACAAAACTCCTACTGGGCGACCCTGCGCGGCAACATGGTTCAGGACGGTGGTGGCTGGTATGTCCGCGGCGGTGCTACCAGTGGCGCAGCACCCATTGTCGTGGGTGCGGTCGCGTTGATGCTCGAACTGAAGCCGAACCTGACTGCGGAACAGGTCAGGGCCATTTTAAGAGATACGGCCGTGTCGGATACGGCAACCGGTACGACACCGAATCCGGCTTGGGGATTTGGAAAGCTGAACCTGCCGGCCGCAATAGGCGCAGTTCAAAGGTTGTTAGACATATCTGACGAAGGCGGCTTTGCTCATGCCGCAGACCCCCCGTATAACGGCACGGTCTGGATTGACCCGAACATCATCACTTCGTCCGATCCGACCGCGTTCCAGCATATAACGCCAGGAGGAAGGGGAGAGCGGACGATGTACGACAGGCGAGTTAATGGCAGGATCACGGTCAATGCATTTCTGTTCAACGTACAGTTTGATGATGGGCTGTCCACCGAGATTCAGGTCAATCCAGAGTTCGGCAGTGTATCCGCCGCGATGGCGGAGGCGGACAAGTACGGGCGAATAATCGGCCGATTACCGGCCGTTCTTCGAAGCGATGCCGCAACTGTCTGGATTCATATGGGAAAAAATCCTCTTGGAGGTGGAAATAACAATATTCTCATCCACGTAGATCGCGCCGAAAACTCAAACGAGAGGGGATTTTTGGAAGAGGAATTGGTTCACGAGGGAGCGCATACGTCACTGGATTCAAGACATTCGAACGCTCCCGGCTGGCTCGCTGCCCAAAAGGATGATGGCAACTATGTTTCCAATTACGCCCGCGACCATCCTCAAAGAGAAGACATAGCTGAGTCGTTTCTGTCGTACCTGGCTGTCCGATATCGATCAGCTCGCATCTCGCCATCTTATGAGCAGGCGATATTGGAGACGATTCCGAATCGGATAGCTTACTTTGACGCTCAATCATTCGACGATGCCATGTATCCGGTCATTGCGGATCTTCGACTTCCCCAGACCTTGAAAAAGGTCTCCGGCGATAATCAGCAGGGTGCGCCCGGTACCGCGTTGGCCGATCACCTGGTCGTTGAAGTGCGGAATCAGAATGGTACTGTACTTGAAGGTATTCAGGTCAGGTTTGCCGTCGCGTCTGGTGGCGGGCAACTCTCTGTTGCAACGACGATGACGGATTCGAGCGGTAGAGCAGCGAGCACGCTGACGCTTGGGAGTAGCCCAGGCACGAACACTGTAGCGGTAACAGTCTCAGGGTCCGATCGGTCTGAGACCTTTTTGGCGGAAGCTCTGGCTACACCCGACTTCGATGGCGACGGTACCGTTGGCTTTGCCGACTTTTTGCAGTTTGCAGCACAGTTCGGATTAAGTCAAGGGGATGCGGGGTATGAAGCGCGGTACGATCTGGATGGGGATGGGACCATTGGGTTTGGTGATTTTCTGATCTTTGCTGGCAAATTCGGCCTGCCTGTCTGACGGCGAAGCAGGCCGACCGGCCGAGTTCTCTGCCTGGCCTGGTTCGGCAGGCAGGTTCTTGGCGGGCAGGAGTGAGGCCTTCCGCGGTAAATTCCAACTCCGAATTGTCGCCGACTCGAACCTATGAATTCGCCTCAAGTTGGTCTTGACGATGGGGTCCACTTCCGGGGCCTTGTTCATGCACGTGCGACGCCGTCCTCCTTTCTCCTCTCCAAAGGACGATTGTACAACTGCAAGACGCCCCTCAAATCTGCCATTGGTGCCCAGTGAAAAGTTATCAGTACTGCCATAATATTAAAAGTTTCATAGAGTTATGAAATATATCCTGTTCCGTTGCGCTTGACATAGGTTTACCGGATCCTATATTGAAAAAGGCGCCTGAATGCGGTGGGACACCGTTGCAGCGCGGAAATTCGACAGTTCAGAAAGGAGGCAGGGCGCATTTTTCTTCCGCCGGAAGGGGGGCCTGCGCCCGATTCTATGGAAATTCGAGACGTGCCCTTCGGGTCGATGGGAGGGGTTTACGAGCAGGACGACGTCGAGGCGGTCAGCCGGCTGCTCGCGGATATCGCTGAGGAGAACGGGACGTTTTTCCCGCTTCCCGAAGAGAACGATTTTCAGAATGCGTTCGCCGCGCACGAGGGCGCCCGAAAAGCGATTGCCGTCAATTCCTGCGGTACGGGCCTGGACTGCTGCATGATGGCGCTGGGCATCGGTGAGGGAGACGAGGTGATCACGACCCCTCTCACCTTTGTCTGCACGGCCGGGACCGCAATTGCCAGGGGCGCCAGGGTCGTCCTTGCCGATATCGATCCTGTGAGTCTGAATCTGGACCCACAGAAGGCAAGAGAAAAAATTACGGAGCGCACCCGTGCGATCATTCCGGTGCACTTCGCCGGACTCGCCTGCGACGCCGACGCATTTGACCGGATTTCGGTGGAAACGGGCGTGCCGGTAATTTACGATGCGGCGCATGCGGTGGGCACCAGGTTCCGGGGCAGCCCGGTTGGCGGCCGGGGAAGGGCCTCGTGTTACAGTTTTCAAAGCAACAAGAACATGACGTGTCTCGGCGAGGGCGGCGCCGTGACAACGGATGACGAGGAATTCGCGGAGCAGGTCCGGCAGTTGAAGACATTCGGATACGTATATGGAGGAAACGGGACACGGGTGGTGCGGGTCGGGTTCAACTACCGGATGACCAAACCCCAATATGCGGTCGGACTCACCCAGTTGGCCAAAATAGACCGTGTGATTCAGGATCGACGGCAACGGATGCTCCGTCTCAACGCGCTGCTGGCCGACGTGGAGGAGGTTATCCTTCCCGCCGGTCACGGCCCCGATCACGGAAGCCATCTGCACGTGATTCGGCTGGACGCCGATGCGGCGGGGTTCGCCACGGAAGCGTTCGTCGTCCACCTGAAAGATCGATACCGGGTGGCCACGGCAAAGCACTATCCGCCGCTGTGGTCCTGGGATGCCCTTCAGGAACTGGGGTACAACGGAGACGGATGTCCGATCGCGGCCAGGGCATGCGAACAGGTTGTGAGTACGCCGGTGTTCCCGGGGACGACCGGGGAAGAACTGGTTTATATTGCGTGGGCGATCAAGCAGACGATATCGGAACTGCGCTAGCGGGAAGATCCAAACAGAACGCAACGGGGGGCCCGCGTGGCGGTAAGGGGATTTCCGGGGCGCCTTGAAATGACGCTCAGGAGGGAAGATGGCTAACGTGAAATGGCTCCTGGTCGGCGCCGGGGATATCGCCCGAAAGCGGGTGGCCTCGGCCCTGGCAGGCGCCACGGATTCGGAATTGGTGGCGGTCTGCGACATGGTCGAGGAGAATGCCCGGGCGTTGGCGACCGAATACCACCTGACCGAGGTTTTCTCCGATCTGGACGAGGCGCTGGAGAAGACATCGGCGGACGCGGTCTACGTGGCGACGCCCGTGTGGCTGCACGTGCAACATGCGGTTCAGGCCATGGATGCGGATAAGCACGTGCTGGTGGAAAAGCCCCTGGGCGTGACCGGCCAGGAATGTGTACGAGCTATTGCAGCGGCCGAGAGAAGTACAAGGGTGGCCGGATGTTCCTATTTTCGGCGGCTTTTCCCCGCCTACCGCCAGGCGCAGGAGATGATTCGGAACGGCGAATTCGGCCAGGTCGTTCTTGTGCGTATCGTCTACTTTTCCTGGTTCAGCCCGGCCGCGGACGATCCCAAACGCTGGCGTGTCTTCCGCGAGAGGTCAGGAGGCGGCCCCATCAGTGATATGGGCACGCATATGTTCGACGTGATGATCGGGCTTTTGGGGATGCCGGTGTCCGTGTACGCCAAATGTGAAAACCTCGTGCAGAAGTGGGACGTGGAGGACTGCGCGGGTATCGTGATGAAGCTGGGCAGCGGGGCGTTGGCCACGGCGTCGTTCAGCTGGAGTTCAAAAACCTGGCGGCATGAGTTTGAGATCGTGGGGACCGAGGCCAAGGTATTCTGGCATCCTTACGATTCCGGCGAGGTGGTCAAGACCGTCGGCCGGCAGGTCGATACGCTGGACCTGACGCCCGCCGGCAACGTCCACGGTCCGGTCGTCCAGGATTTCGTTGCGGCCGTGCGGGAGGGACGCCAGCCCGTCTGTCCGCTTGAGGAAGCTGCAAAGACCAATGCGCTGCTGGATGCGATCTATCAGTCCGCCGCGGAGAATCGGGAGGTTGTGTTGGCTTGAGGACGTTTTAATTTATTCCCTCCCCTCTCCGTGCCGGGGTCGGCGGGACCGCGGGGAGGGGTCGCGCCCTACCCTTGACACTATATCATTAGTACGAATCCCTGAACAAATGGCATGATTGAACTTGAATCCGTTTCGCGCAGAAACAGTACTGTAAGACTCTGAACCCATATCCTCTTCACCGCCATGTCCTTGAAAGAGCACATGAAATCGATCCTTGTCGTCAAGCCGGATGACAACCTCGAGCACGATTTCGCGCCGGAGATCCTCAAGGCTGAAGGTCTGTTTCATTTCGAGGTCCTCACACAGAACGAGGTGGCGCCGTCTCGCCTGAAGAATGCGGCCGTGGTGTTGACGCTTCGGGGGGCGTTTGGAAAGCGCGCGGCCGGAATCCTTATCGACTACCTGCGAGAAGGCGGGCGGCTGCTTGCGGTGATGCCGGGCGGAGACCTGGCGGCCAGGCTGGGTGTGGAGCGCCGGGTTGTGGTGTCGACCCAGAAAGTGGATCCCAACAAAGCGGCCGCCGCGGGGTCCCTGGTAGATGAGCCGGAGGTCGTAACGGATGGACGCGTGGTAGTCCATGCGGCTGCCGGACTCACGGAACCGCCAGAGCCGTTGTACTGCCCGCAAGACACGGCGCGCGGTATCAGTTGCCGGGGCGAAGAACTGGCCGCGCTGATCGATGACCTGGGCAAGCGCAGCGGCCCGGCCATTGTCCGAAAGCGCGTCGCACTGGGCCGGGCGTGTGTGTTGGCCTACGACGTCGTGGGCGCGGTCCTGCGGCTGAGGCACGGCACATGGGCGTTGGAGCAGCAGGCGCAGATGCTGCCATTGCGAGGCCCGAGGCATATCTTCGGGCTGATCGGGATCGCCGAGCGGCACTCGCGGCAGCACCCGCTGGCCGATATTCACCAGGACCTTTTTCGGGAGTTGTTGCTGGACCTGCACGACGGCGGCATTGTGCCACGCGTCTGGCACATGCCCGACGCGCGGCGAGTGGCGGTGTTTTTCAAGTCGGACGGGTGCGGGGAGGAGGGCGCTCCGGTGGGGATGGAACTGGCGGAGCACTACGGGCACAAGCACAATTTCTTCCGGGCGCCCGTGAGCCGGTACGAAGGGAAGCTGATACGGGAGTGGCAGGATCGGGGCCACTTCATGTCGATCGAGGTGGATATCTTTCCGCTCACGTACAACCGCCTCCTGAAAGAACTGGACGAAGGGGTGCACGAACGCATGCGCCAGGAGATGGAGGCGCAGGCGAGGCGGTTTACCGATGAAACGGGACTCGCGGTGACCGATATCGTGATCCACGGTTGCCAGTGGACGGGGGCCCGGACCGCTTCGATTCTGGTGGACCACGGCTGGCGGATGCCGTTTCATTTCTGCGGGCACGATCCGCGGATGAACCGGTACGACTTCGGTCCGTTCTCGCTGGCATCGGCCATGCCAATGCGTTATTTCGACCCGGAGGCGGGGCTGCTGGACCTGTTTCTGCAGCCCTGCACGTTCGACGATTCGCAGAGCATTACCGAGCCTGGCGTCGGCACGCTGGGGCTCAGCCAGGTAGAGTACGCGGAAGCGGCTGTCCGTTGGGTCGTGGAGTCCCGCGACCGCTGGCACGTGCCTCAACTCGGAACGTTCCACCCATGTTATCTGATCCGGCCCAAAGGGGATCCGCGCCGCACGTTCGAGGCGGCCAATATTGTATACGCATCGCTGGCGGCGATGGGCATCGAAACCGGCAGCCTGCAGGAGTGGTCCCGCTTCGTACAGGCGCGAGACGCGTTGGAGGTTGAACTGCTGAGTTCCGGGCCGGAACGGACGGTTGCCAGGCTCAGGGCCGTTGAGCCGATCGAAGGGTTGACGATGATCGCCGAAGGACCCGGGGAGGTCACGCGCGTGCTTCTGGACGGCCGCGAACAGTCCCTCAAGACGCTTGAAGTGGAGGGGCGACGATGTTCCGCCGTCGTGTTGTCCCTGAACCGGAACCAGGAAGCGGAACTGGCGTTTCTGGCTTGATAGGGGCGACCCGCGGGTTCGGCCCGAGCGTGGGAATTAACGTCTGAGAGAATCCAGTGGGATTTGCCGCATTCCAACATCATCGGTGGATCATGGCGGCGGCGGATTTCCTCGTCGCGCATCAGACGGATCGGGGAGACTTCCGGCCCCCCGGTTCGCGGGCGGGTTACAACGAGATTTACGACGCAAAGGGGATGTTCACGGTTCTTCAGGCTGCGTTCATGGTCAGAAGGAACCAGACGCTACTTGCCAGATACCTTGCGTGCGTGGATCGTCGCCTCGCTCTGTTCGGGCGGTGCCAGTTGCCGGATGGGTCACTGCCGCTGCAATGTATGGGAGACAGGAGGTCTGTTTTCACGACCGGCGTCGTGGCCGCGGTGGTGAAGATTTTCGGCGAATTGGCGGATCCGGGTCCGCATCGGGCGACGGCGGAGCGGTGCCTGGACTATATGGTTGGTGTGTTCACCCCCCAAAACGGCTTTCGGGACGAGTCAAACGCAACCAAATTAAGCGGGCACGATGTGTATCCGCTCTATGCGCTTCACCTCTGGGCCGAGGAGCGGACCGACGCAAGCGCCCTTGTCGGCCCGGCGACGGAGTACGTGGTGGACGGGCAGGTCTGGAACGAGGACGAGCGATTCTGGAAGGCTGGCTTCGAGGTGAGCAAGGGGGTCGATCTGCAGACAGTACCGCATCCCACGCTGGATCTGGATATGATGTGGGTGCTATTTGAGACTCGCGGAACCCGGTACGCGGATCGGATACGATCTTCCATCGAGGGCAACCGTAGGTATTTCAAGGTGATCGAGGCCTACTATACCGAGAACGGAATCCGGTACGCCGATGTCCGTGCGCGAACCTCCATGGCGGGGATTATGGCGCTGTATGACCATCATACCGGTTCCAAAGCGTATACGAATACCGCTGAATTCAGGACCCATCTGGACTGGACGGCGGGGATGTTCGACGAGCGGAGCGGCGGGTTCAGAGAACGGGAGAACCTGATTACCGGTGAAAAGGCGTATTTGGGCGTCCCCGCGCAGTATCTGAGTCAATATCTGTTTTCCTGCGGTGTGCTTAACCGGGACGTACCGGAATCAGTTCTGGATCACTATGCCAGTGTTCTGTCCCGGAAATAGGTTGCCTGAATTCGGCCGACCAGAAGCAGAAAAAAAAGCTATCAGCTTTCAGCCGTCAGCTTGAATCAAAAACCAATCAGTTGACGTCAGCGCAGTAACCTCTCCGCCCGGCCCCCTCTCCTAAAGGAAAGGGGGAGAAAAAACGCGCGATGGCTCGTCAAGACAATTCACTTGGACATTTTAACTCATCGAGATGTCTTCAACCAATGAGAGTTCCCCCTTCCTTCAGGAAGGGTGGTAGGTCTCGTCCCAACAAGCGCACGGTCGTAGGGATGGGGGTTTTTCCGTGTTATCCCGTCCAGCATCATTCGTATTGGTACATCCAAAGGGCTCGTAGGGCAGCTAATTGCCATTGTGCCCGTGAGGTAATTCACGGAAAAACCGGCCCCGCCTGCCTGTGCGTGCTGTCTCACGCACGCAGACAGGCGGATGAATGGTGACATATTTTCGGGACGGGACACCATGAAGGAGGAACGATGAAGTTCGCACCCCGGCCGGAGAATGACTTTGCGGATTATATCCGGACGTACTACGAAGCGTGCCGTTACCACTGTGACAAGATCGAGGCGATCGCCGGCAAGTGGATGTTCCGTGACCTGCTGCCCGGCATGAGCGATTTCGACACGCGGTTCATCGTAAACGACAGTATGACGGTGGACGACTGGTGCCAATTGTCCACGGTGATGGGGCAGACGCACCTGAGGCTCTGTGAGCAATACCCATGCTGGGCGCGCAACTTCGAACACCTTCCGGGGGTAAATCTGACCTGGTCGGAACTGACGTCGGAGCGGAACTACTATCCGGAATACCATCAGTGGACGTATTATCTCACCGAAGATCAGAATAGATTGGGCGCGGCCCTGGACACGCTTGCGCGGAGGCGGTGGGATGAAAAGGACGAGTACTTTCATCTGAAAAAGTTCTGCCTGTATTACGGGCGCTACAACCGCACGATCGATCCGGCGATCAATTTGGGCGTTCACGAAAACAAGTACCCGCTGCACAGCCGGATTATGCATTATTTCAATCCGCCGGTCCATTCGGCCGTCTGCATTCTGGAGAAGCGGAATATCTGCGGAAAGCTGGATGCATACGAAATCGCCGAGCGGCATTTTCCGGAGCTGCGCTGCTGGGACCTGATCAGGGAGATTCTGCACGCGCAATACGAGATTCCGAAGTGGTACGAGGAGCCCCACCTGACGCAACTGGAGGATGTGCTGGAAGAGGCGTTGGGTGCCATACTCGCCCGGTTGAGGGATGCGGTAACCCTGATTTCCGGGGAGGCGGGCACGGATATGGGCGCATGGAAGGCGGCGCTTCAGGAGGTGCCGGTGGATCCGGCGCTGGTGATTTTCGACAATGCCAAGTTTTCACGCCTGATGAAGGGCCGCCTCCACTTTTACGGACACGCGCCGGCCCATTTCGATACCACGTGGCTGATTCAGAACGAACTGGGGCGGATCGGCAACAGTTTCTTCCGTATGCCCTTCCGCACGTTCTGGAAGATCAGGACCGGGGAGACGGTTGAGGATCCCGTGACGATCCTGGAGGAACTGAAGGGAGACCCGTTATCTCCGTCGGAGGTGGAGGGCACAAAGGCGTTTGCCCGATTGACGCCGGATGCATGGGAAGAGGGTAAGGAGCACGAGATCGCCGCAGCCATTGTGGAGGTATTTGACGAATTTTTCAGTGCGTTGAACAAGATCAGCGAGGCCGTATAAGCGCGATAAGTATGTGGCACGACGTCGTTGAAACGCTAACTTGAACATGAAAGGAGAATCAGATGCAGGTCAAGGCGCTCAGGTTACAGGACGTGGACTACGGCGGCCAATGGGACGAGGAGATCGAGGATCGCTGGGAATATAACGATTTCCGGGCCGATTCGGCCTGGCGCGAGGGCTGGATCAGCATGGACAGTGTGTATCACAACGCGGATGACGACCGCGTTTACCTGGGAATTACTTCTTTCAATGCCGACATATTCCGCGCCTACGATCGCGCGACCGGCGAGTTCGTGGATCTGGGGTACGCAAAAGTCGCCAATCCGTTCGACGCCAAGTTTCACAGGTCGCTGGTCAGGTGGGAGAAAGACGGTTGTCTGTACGGCGCAATCGCGCTCCTGCACGATATCGATCGGTACTGGGAGGCGCCCGGCGGAGCGATAGTAAAATACGATCCTGCTACAGGCGAACTCCAGAAGATCGGGGTTCCCATGCCGCATATGTACATCCAGTCCATCTGCCTGGACCAGGAACGCGGCGCGATCTACGGAATGACGTTTACGCCCGAGCGGATGTTCCGTTTCAACCTCGTTGACGGGCGATCGGACGACCTGGGGCCGATCAGCAGCGGAATGGAAATGGCCCAGGGCGAGAACGTCGAACTGGACGACGAAGGATGCGTCTGGTGCGGCTGGAGCGTGACGCGGGCGTGGCAGAATTTCGCAGGCGTGGACCGCAACCGGCTTTGCAAGTTCAACCCTGAAACCGACAGAATCGAGTATTACGACGCGGGTCTCCCCAAACCGGACGGCGCCTACGGGTATGAGAGGGTGGAGGGCATCTTCAATCTGGGAGAAGGCCGTATGTTCGCCAGCGGCGCCAACGGGTCGATTTACCGGATCGATACGGAGACCGGGGCGGGCACGTATCTCGGCACGCCCGTTGCGGACCGGCGCAGCAGGCTCACAACGCTGCAGCCCGGCCCCGACGGGGCCGCCTACGGGGTGACCGGACGGGACGGAAAGTGCGAGGTGATCCGATTCGACGCGGATGCGGAATCATGGGATCTGCTGGGACCGGTATCCGACGGAGACGCTCACTGCTGGCAGGTCCACGACGTGGCCGTCACACCCGACGGGACAATCTACGCCGGGGAGAACGACAGCCCCTACCGCAGCGGATATCTGTGGGAGATCAAGATCTGACCCGAACAGCCGTCCAGAGAATGTATATCGAAGACGGCGGGTGGACACAACGCCAGGCTGCAAGTTTTTTAGAGTTCCAGCCACGCATCGGTAAATCAACGAAACGAAAAATCGGTCGTTTTTGCGTGGAAAGACTGATCGATAAGTTGACGCGTACGGGGGATGCAGGTCTATATTTGCTTCGAGGCATGAGTAGCGAAAGCCTATGGGAGACGAAACTGATGAACGAATCGACAATCCGGCTTCATATTGAGCCATTGGACGACGGTGGTTTTCTGGCCACGAGTCCCGATGTCCCGGGCCTGGTTTCGGAAGGACGCAGCGTCACCGAGGCCGCGGAGATTGCACAAGGTCTCGTGCGCAAAATCGCCGAGTCGTGCATAGAACACGGCGATCCGCTTCCCAGTGCATTGGCAACGCTTGCGGATGGCAACGCGTCCACTGAATTACTGGTACCCGTAAGTGTGCCGTAATGGGACGGCTTTCCGGGTTCAAATACCGAGACGTTGTCAAACGCCTGCGTTATTTCGGCTTTGTGTTCGATCGCCCGGGTCCCGGCAGTCACGAAGTCTGGCGTCATACTCGGACTGGTCGCTCACGTGCGCAAGATGAGTATATTACTGACCCGCGTCCCTTTTCTTAGCTTGGGGGGAATCCATGCGTTTTTTCAACACGGCCGGTCCCATCAAGCCTGATATTCACTATGATGTCCCGCCGTTGGAACGGGTTGACCTGGACGAGGTGCTGATGCTGATCGAGCAGCAGAGGTACTTCGTGATGCACGCGCCCCGGCAGACGGGCAAGACGTCTGTGCTGCTGGCCCTGATGGATGAACTGAATGGAAGGGGGCGGTATCGCTGCATGTACGTGAACGTCGAGATCGGCCAGTCCGCACGCGAAGACGTGGGGGCGGCCATGCGGGCGATACTGAGTCAATTGGCTTTGAGAGCGGAGCGCATCCTGGGTGAGCGGATCGTGGAGGAGGTCTGGCGCAGGGCGCTTGAGGACTCGGGCCCCCACGGCGCGCTACAGGAGGTGCTCAGCCGCTGGGCCGCGGCAGACGTTAGGCCGCTGGTGCTGATGATCGACGAGATTGACGCGCTGATCGGCGACACGCTCCTGTCCGTGCTTCGGCAACTCCGCGCGGGCTATCCTGATCGGCCTCGCCAATTTCCGCAGACGGTGATCCTGTGCGGGGTGCGCGACGTGCGCGACTACCGCATCCAATCCACGGCGGAGAACGCCATCATCGCAGGAGGCAGCGCGTTCAACGTTCGCGCTGAGTCCCTGCGGCTGGGCGATTTCTCACTGGACGAAGTGCGGATGCTCCTGGCGCAACACACCGAGACCACCGGACAAATATTCGCAGAGGATGCCCAAAACGCGATCTGGGAACTGACGCAGGGACAACCGTGGCTCGTCAACGCCCTATCTTACGAAGCCTGCTTTAAGAACAAGGCCGGACGAGATCGCAGCCAACCCATCACTGTCAACGCGATATGCGATGCGAGGGAGCAACTCATCCTGCGCAGAGAAACGCACCTCGACCAACTCACCGACAAATTACAGGAGGAGCGCGTGCGCCGCGTGGTCGAACCCCTGTTGAGCGGTGCTGCATCGGATGAGGCGATTCCTCAAGACGATCTGGAATACGTGCGCGATTTGGGCCTTGTGAGCCGTCAACGCCCTGTTGCCATCGCCAATCCGATCTATCAGGAGGTCATCCCCCGCGACCTGACCTATACCACGCAGGAATACCTCGTTCAAGACACAGCCTGGTACGTAGATGCAGAGGGCAAGCTGCGTCTTGCCGACCTGCTGAGCGCGTTCCAGGGGTTTTTTCGCGAACATTCAGAACACTGGGTCGAGCGGTTCCAGTATAAAGAAGCCGGTCCCCAGTTGCTGTTGCAGGCGTTTCTCCAGCGCATCGTCAATACAGGTGGGCGGATCGAGCGGGAGTATGGCTTGGGGCGGATGCGTACCGATCTGCTGATCCTGTGGCCTGCGCCCGGCGGCGCCCTGCCCGGTCAAGCGGTTCGGAAGGCGGTGGTCGAATGCAAGTTGCTCTACAGGAGTCTGGAACAGACCGTGCACGAGGGCCTCGAACAGACGCGCGCCTACATGGATCGCTGTGACGCGACCGAAGGGCATCTCATCGTCTTTGACCGCACGGTCGGCAAGTCGTGGGACGAAAAGCTATTCCGCCGCGAGGAGGACATAGGGGATACGAAAGTCACGGTGTGGGGGATGTGACGGGGGAAGAAAGAAGCAACGACAGCAGAGGAATGGCCCTTCGGCTCATCGGTTTCAGGAACTGGGATGTTGTCCAGCGCCTGCGACGATTCGGCGATGCGTTCGACCGTCCGGTCTTTGAGGTCGCAGCCCGATTGCAATGGAGGTGCCGATGATGGAGATGCTCGAAAGCAAGCTCGACGCGATCGCGAAAGCGTGCAAACGCCATGGCGCCACTCGGCTTGATGCCTTTGGATCGGCTCTGCGCGGAGACTTCCAGCACGTGCAGAGCGACGTGGATCTCCTGGTAGAACTTGGCCCCATGGAACCTTATGCTCGAGTCGATGCCTACTTCGGCCTGCTGGAAGCGCTGAGATCGATATTGGGGGAGCAAGTGGACCTGGTGGTTTCAGGAGCCGTGAAGAACTGCTATATCGCAAGTGAAATCGAGCAGACAAAAGAGTTACTGTATGTCCCGTGACGCGAGAGCATACCTGTCTGATGTAATCGAGGCCTGCGACGCAATCACTAGCGCTGTCCGTGGGCTCGATTTGCGAAGCTACGAAGGCAACCGGCTCGTGCGTTCCTCCGTCGAACGTGAATTCATCATCATCATCGGCGAAGCTCTCGCAGCTGTCAACAGGTTGTCGAAGGAGATCTTCGGCAGCATAACACGGGCTCGACGAATCGTGGACTTTCGCAATCAACTGACACATCAGTATCCAAGCGTGGATGACGGTATCGTCTGGGCGATCATTGAACGGGATGTTCCCGTGCTGCGAAGAGAGTGCGCGGCATCGGTTCAACGCATGCGTCTATCCGATGAATAAACATCCCAAGAAGGACGGTGATGGGGCCTGAAGGCTTCCGGTGGCTGAGACTCCGGACCGGACGATCAACGCGGGCGAAAACGACAGCCCCCAGTGCACCGGATATCTGTGGGAGATCAGCCAAAAGGGGAGAAACGCGATGGAACTGATCCCGGGCAACGATAACGTATTCAAAGATATCGGTTTTGATCGCGCAGAAGCGGCGAACTTAAGTGTGCGGCCTGATCTGATGCTGGACCTGAGAAAGTACATCGAATCGAAAGGGTGGACCCAGCGCGAAGCGGCCGCGTTTTCCGCATCGGTCAGTCGTTACGAGACACGCGCACTGCGGCACCTGCGAAGCAGGGTCGTCGCAGATTGCGACGCATGGTACGATCTGGACGAGGACGGGACGATTGGTTTTGGTGATTTTCTGCTTTTTGCCAACGCTTTCGGTACGCATAATTCTTCAACCTGACCCGTCTGCCTCGTGCGAGAATTATTGACTGTCGCCAACGGGTCCCCGGTTTTGAAGGCGTTGGAATGGGATGTTTTCGTACCTGTGATTGCAGGAGTCTGGCGTCTGGTCTTAAGCGGAGGATAGTCCAATGAACACCGGGATCCGTGTGTTCGCAGGTCCAGCCACTCTGTTTGCCTGCGTTCTCACTTTGCTTTCCTCTATACATACGCGCGATGTCTGTGCTCAGCAGACCGGGTCGACAATCCCGCCAGTTATGGCTGGTGACTTCAGTACCTGGCACCTGCCGGATGGCGCCCTTGCCCGCCTGGGCAAGGGACACGTCAGTGAAAGCGATCGTACGCTGGCCTTCGCGCCGAATGGCCGGTACTTCGCCCTCGTCGGGTCTGTCGGTGTGTGGTTGTACGAGGTGGAGCCCTCTCGCCTCATCGCGCTCCTTCCGTCAGAGGAGAATGCATATTCAGTGGCGTTTTCCCCGGATGGATCGACGCTCGCTTCCGGATTATACAGCGGCATGATTGAGTTATGGGAAGTCGAGACGGGTACGCGGATTGCCACCATTCAAGGACCGAGTTGGATCAAAGTCAATTCGTTGGCGTTTTCTCCCGACGGACGCACCCTGGCTGCCGGGACAGAGGGCAACGATATTTATCTGTGGGAAGTATCCACGCGAACAGGGTTTGGGACGCTGGATGGGCATAAGGATCCGGTACGCTCGTTGGCATTTTCGCCAGACGGTTCGATTCTGGCTTCCGGATCCGTGGACAAGCGCGTCAAGCTTTGGGATGTAGCGTCGCGGGAGGAGGTCTACACGTTTTTGGGCCACACGGACGGGATAAATTCGGTGGCGTTTTCGCGGGACGGATCCACACTCGCTTCAGGTTCCTGGGATAAGACGGTTGTCTTATGGGACGTCGCTGCCCGAAAGAGGATAACGCGGCTGTCGGGTCACAGTCGTTCTGTGAATTCAATCGCATTGTCCCCCGACGGCACTCTGGCATCCGGGTCTTTTGACGGCACAATCGTGATTTGGGATCTGGCGACCCGCAAAAAGATCGCCAGGATGGCGGAGCCTGGCGTTTGGGTTGGGTCGGTGGCGTTTTCACCAGACGGGGGCACGCTTGTTTCCGTGGCAACCGACGGTGCGGTTTGGGTGCGGAACATTGAGACGGGAAACACAGAGACGATCGCCGGTCACAATAATGCCTTCTCAATGGCGATTTCCCCGGATGGGCTTACGCTTGCTGCCGGTGAGGCGGGGGGCGAGATCCAGCTTTGGGACGTGGCAACCCATGATGAGATCGCCAGATTGCGCGGACAACCTGGACTGGTACATTCGCTGGCTTTTTCGCCCGACGGGGCACGGTTGGCGGTTGGGGCCCATGACCTGACGATCCAGCTGTGGGACGTAGCGACCGGCAAAAGGATCACCACATTGAAGGGACATGAGTCATTTATCCTGTCGCTGGCTTTCTCGCCCGACGGAGCCCTGTTGGCTTCCGGTTCAATTGACAGAACGGTCAAGCTATGGGATCTGGCGAAGCGAATTGATATTGCGACCCTGGATGGACACGCTGACAGGGTTACGTCGGTCGTTTTTTCGCCGGAAGGGTACACCCTGGCTTCCGGCTCGTATGATGAGACGGTTCAGTTGTGGGACGTGGCGGCGAGAGAGCGAATCGCCATTCTGGACCGGCACACCGGCTTTGTCCGTTCCTTGGCAATTTCGCCTGACGGGTCTATCCTGGCTTCCGGTGCATCTGACAATAAAATCCTGCTGTGGGACGTCGAGGCCGGAGAAGAGATCTCCGCGCTTGAGGGGCATGGGCAAGAGATCCGTTCAGTGGCGTTTTCGTCTGACGGGTCTACGCTGGCTGCCAGCGAGGTTGGAGGGGCGATTCAGCTTTGGGACACGACTGTGGGAGAAAGGATTGCCAATCTGGGCGGTCGCAACGGTTCGGTCAACTCCGTTGTGTTCTTGAACGACGGAGCGACCCTGGCTTCTCTCTCCTGGGACGGTACCGTGCTGCTCTGGGATATGCGGGTTTTCCTGCCCTGGCCACATGCATTGGAGATTGTCTCGGGCGATGATCAGGAAGCGTTGCTGGGTTTGCAGGTGGCGCAGCCGCTTGCTGTTCTGGTAAGGGATCAGTATGGTGCTCCCCTTGAGGGAGCTCGGGTCAGATTTGCTGTTGTCTCCGGGAGTGGAACACTTGCCGAAGAGAACGCGGTGACGAATTGGAGTGGCCGGTCTTCAAGCACGTTAAGGGTTGGACGGGAACTGGGTACGATCACTGTCGAGGTGACCGTCGTAGGGATGGAACAGTCCAAGACCTTCGTCATCAGAGCCGTACCTTCGCCCGACTTTAATCTCGACGGCGCCGTAGATTTTTCCGACTTTCTGGCGTTTGCTTCCGTATTCGGACTGAATCAGACCGACCAGGGCTTTGACCCGCTGTACGATTTGGACGAGGATGGGTCCATCGGCTTCGGGGATTTTTTGATGATTGTCAGGGCATTTGGTAAAGAACCGACGATTAATTGAAACAAGGATCGGACACGCGGCGGGAAAGATGGCCGGAGCGAGGATCCGACCAACACTTGAATAAGCTCTGATAAGCCACCGGACGAGGCACCATTTAACCGCAAATGGCACGTCACACAATCCCGTATTTCAGATGAAAAAGGTCAGCTTGTTTACCCACGCTATGGTTTTGGCCGGCGTTTTATTTGCGCAAGCCAGCGATTCGCGGGGATACACCCGATGGAATTTGCCCGAAGGCGCAATCGCTCGCCTGGGTAAGGGATATACTTTCTTCGGCGACCGTTCAGTAGCTTTCTCACCGGATGGGGCGCGTCTGGCGGTAGGCAGTACCATCGGTGTCTGGCTATACGAAACCCACACCGGTGCCGAAGTTGCCCTGTTTACGGAGGGTGGCTGGGTCACTTCGGTGTCATTTTCGCCGGATGGGAAGACCCTCGCTTCGGGATTAGCGGACGGTACGGTACGTTTGTGGGACGTCTCCGCACGTATAACAGCCGCCATCCTCGAGGGGCATGCGTCTTGGGTCTGGACTGTGTCGTTTTCGCCGAATGGGAGGACTCTCGCTTCAGGTTCGGTTGATGGAACGGTGCGATTGTGGGACGTCTCCACGGGAACGATCGCCGCCGTTCTTGTGGGCCATGCAGGTCCGGTGTGGTCGGTATCGTTTTCGCCGGATGGGAAGACCCTCGTTTCCGGTTCTCGGGATAAAACGGTGCGGATGTGGGACATTTCCACGGGAAGGACGATTGCCATCTTTGAAGGACACGAGGAGACGGTCCATTCTGTATCGTTTTCACCGGACGGGAGGACTCTCGCTTCCGGATCCTATGACAAGACGGTGCGTTTGTGGGACGTATCGACGGGTGCAACCAACGTCATCATTGAAGGGCTAACGTCTTGGGTCAGGTCGGTATCGTTTTCGCCGGATGGTAAGAAGCTTGCTACCGGGTCCAGGGATGGCAAAGTGGTATTGTGGGACGCAGCGAGCGGCGGGGTCAGGGGCGTATTGTGGTATACGTATGAAGTCATTTCGGTTGTGTTTTCGCCGGACGGAACCACACTTGCCGCCGCGGCCACTGGTGAAAGGGACGATACGGTGCGTTTGCTGGACGTGGCTACGGGAGCAACCAGGATTGTCCTTGAAGGTCATATGTATTGGGTCTGGTCGGTGTCGTTTTCACCGGATGGGACGACTCTAGCGTCCGGCCCAAGGGATGGCAAGGTGCGCTTGTGGGACGTAGCCACACGAGAAACAACCGCGATCGTCGACCGGCATGTCTATTCGGTTTATTCAGTGTTGTTTTCACCGGATGGGAGAACTCTCGCTTTCGCGTCACGGGATGCGACGGTGCGGTTGTGGGACGTGGCGACCGAATCGACGACCGCCATTCTTGTTGCCATGGGCAGACGCAGCACATTCAAATCTGTGTCGTTTTCTCCGGATGGTAAGATTCTTGCTTCCGGATCGGAAGGTGGCAACGTGCACCTGTGGGAGGTAGCAACCGGAGCGACAATTGACGTTCTTGAAGGGCATAGTTGGTATGTTGAGTCAGTTTCGTTTTCACCGGATGGGAAGACTGTCGCATCCGGCTCATGGGATGAGACCGTGCGTTTGTGGGACGTCGCTACGGGAGAAGCCGATGCCATTCTTGAAGGACATAAGGGATATGTGTTTTCGGTGTCGTTTTCACCGGATGGAAGGACTGTCGCATCCGGCTCCTCGGACAAGACGGTGCGTTTGTGGGACGTGGAAACGGGAACAACCACCGCCATCCTTGGAGGCCATACGGAGCCTGTCATTTCGGTTTCATTCTCGCCGGACGGTACCACCCTTGCATCCGGTTCGAACGACAACGACGTGCGTTTGTGGGATGTAGCAACGGGAGCGACCACCGATATTCTTAAGGGCCATTCACATAGGGTTACCTCCGTGTCGTTTTCGCGGGACGGAACAACCCTCGCTTCCGGTTCCGGCGACGGCACGATTCTGCTGTGGGATATGTCGCTCTACATCGCACCTCAAACCGCTGGCCCCGATTTTGATCGGGACGGCGCCGTTGGTTTTGGCGATTTTGTCGCGTTTGCGTCCGTGTTCGGGTTTGAAAAGGGCGACACCGGATTCGACGCACGGTTCGATTTAGATGGCGATGGGACCATCGGGTTTGGTGATTTTCTGATCTTCGCCAACGCCTTCGGCAGAAAACGGTCGTAGAGTCGGCGTTGTGTATAAAGCGAGTGAATCCTTCAACCGAGATTGGCCGGAATCTGAAAGGATGGGTCTACCAGTGATCCGGGCCTTGCGCCTGACCATTGGCAGGATGAGTGAAATCCGGTCTATATTACACAGGGCATCGTAATGAACCGCCGAGCACTTTTTACCACCGCGCTGGAATGGTTCATCGCCTGCCAAATTGCGTTTCCATTCGCTTTGATTCCAGGCGACGCCTTCGGTCAGAAGACACAGGCGCGTGTCCACGTAACTCCTGATGATGACTATCGAAATTGGCAATTGCCCGGCGGCGCAATGGTCCGCCTGGGAAAAGGTCACCTTGCTCAACGAAACACGCCATTTGCCTACTCAGCGGATGGTCGAACTCTTGCCGTGGCGAGTAGTATAGGCATCTGGCTTTACGATGTAGCCACCACTCGTGCTCTTGCGCTGTTACCCACTGAACATAGAGTCCAGGCCGTCTCGTTTTCGCCTGACGGGATGACCCTCGCGTCCGGGGAAAGCAGAACCGTCAAACTGTGGGACGTGACGGCAAGGAGCCACATCAGGTCCCTCGAGCATCTGAAAACGGTCTCTTCCATATCATTTTCGTCCGACGGCACGTTTCTGGCGTCCGCGGTGTACAGAGACGTCATAATTTGGGAGGTAGAGACGGGTAAACAGGTCGCCTCGCTTGCGCACCAAAAACGCGTCACAGCGGTTCTTTGTTCTCCCATCGGGACGATTCTCGCGACCAGTCAGGGTAGAGACGTGAACATGTGGGATTTGGCTACCAGAGAACAGATCGCCACATTTAAACATCCGAAATGGGTCACTGCGATTTCATTTTCGCCCGGTGGCTCGACCCTGGTTTCGGGTTCAGATGATTCGAAGATCAGGTTGTGGGACGTGGCCACAGAACAACAGATCGGTATTTTCAGGCATGAGAGTTCGGTCACTTCGGTATCTTATTCTCCCGATGGTTCGACCCTCGCTGCGGGCGCATACAATAAGAAGGTTAAGCTCTGGGACGTGGCGACGAGGAACCATACCGCCACCCTGGAGCACCTGGGAACGGTGTCTTCGTTGTTGTATACGGAAGTGCTGTTTTCTCCCGACGGCTCGACCCTGGCTACGGGATCTCTTGATGGCACATTAAGGCTCTGGGATGTCGAGGCGAGAAATGCGGCTACGATTGAGGGGCATGTAAAAGCGGGCCGGTCCGTTTCATTTTCTCCTGACGGTTCGACCCTCGTAATGGGGCTAAGAGACGGCAAGATCAAACTGTGGGACGTAGATAAAGGAACTGTTGTTACGATTCAAGGACATGCCCGGGGAGTACGTTCCGTGTCGTTTTCGCCCGATGGGGCTTCGCTTGTTTCCGGGTCAAGCGATAAGACCATCAAGCAATGGGATCTGGCCACAAGAGAACACGTCGCAACCTTTGTGGGGCATACAGGACCGGTTAATTCGGTTTCATATTCATCCGACGCAACTATGTTGGCGTCCGGTTCAGCTGATAAAACGGTCAGGCTGTGGGACGTTGAAACAAGAATGCAGATCGCCTCTTTTGAATGGCATACGAGAACGGTAAACTCTGTTTCTTTTTCTCCAGATGGGGCGTTCGTCGCTTCTGCATCCGGAGATGAAACGGTCAAGCTGTGGGACGTGGCGACCAGAGAACAGGTCGCCACGTTCGATGCCCATTCTTCACTTGTCCTCTCCGTGGCATTTTCGCCCGACGGGGCGACTATCGCTTCCGCGTCGGCCGATAGGACGGTCAGGATATGGGATGTAGCGAAGAGAAGACACATCGCTACCCTTGCGCTTTCCGGACCGCTGGAGTCCGGGCCAATCGAGAGCCCGACGGTAGTATTTTCCCCAAATGGTGCAACACTTGCTTCCGGGTCAAGTGGTGGAACAGTATCTCTGTGGAACACGTCGACAAGAAAAGAGATCGCCGCCTTCTCGGGGCACACGAGGCAAGTCACGTCTTTGTCATTTTCGCCCAACGGGAACATCCTCGCTTCAGGATCTTACGACGGCACCGTTCTGGTGTGGGATCTGCAGAGTTCCCCACGCAGGCCATATACATTCGTGAAGGTCTCAGGCAAGAAACAGGAAGGTGTGGTTGGTTCGCGGTTGACGAAGCCGTTTGTCGTGATCGTACGGGATCAATTCGGAGATCCGTTGCCGAACGCACAAGTCAGGTTCGTCGTTGTCTCGGGAACAGGGACTCTGGCCGTCGAGCGTACATTGACGGGCTCGGATGGACGGGCAGCCAGCAGGTTGACGTTAGGACGGGAACCGGGCGAAATCACGGTTGAGGTAACCGTCGCAGGATTCGAACATTTCCTCACCTATGTCGTAAAGGCATTGCCTTCGCCCGACTTCGATGGCGACGGCGTGGTCGGATTTGGCGATTTCGTGCAATTCGCACCGTTGTTTGGAATAGGTCAGGACGAAGCAGGATTCGACCCACGGTACGATCTGGATGAGGACGGGAGAATCGGATTTGGAGATTTCGTGATCTTTGCCAAAGCATTCGGTAAAGAAGCAACATCAATCTGACGTGTCTGACGAAAGGGCTGCGATTTGTCGGCAACATGGCCGACGATCGCACCGAGTCGGGGAAGTTCACGCACCAGCGGTTTTCTGAGTAAAATGTCCGTTGCTTAAATGGAAGCTAACCTAATGAACCATAGATTCTCTTTAATGGCTGGTATTCCGGGGTTGATTGGCTGTATTGCCGCGTTTTTGTACGTCCCCTGTCCTGGCGACGCGTACGCGCAGCAAAACCAGACCCCATTCCCGCCGAACATGGGTCCTGATCTTCGAAAATGGCAACTGCCCGGCGGCGCAATGATCCGCCTGGGAAAAGGACACCTTCCGTTACGCAAGAACCCGTTTGCCTTTTCAACGGACGGCCGGATCCTCGCAGTGGCAAGCAGCATCGGCATCTGGCTCTACGATGTAACGACCTTTCGTCCTCGTGCCCTGTTACCCACTGCGTTCAAAGCAGAATCTGTGTCTATCGCTCCGGACGGAACGGCCGTTGCTGCCGGGGAGGGCAGAACCGTCAAGATTTGGGACGTGGCGACAGGAGATCATTTCGCCTCCTACGTGCATCTGGTCCCGGTTGCTTCGGTGTCGTTTTCGCCCGATTGGTTGACCTTCGCGTCGGCGGTGGACGTAACCGCGAAAATATGGGACGTAGCGAGCGGGAAACAGATCGCTTCGTTTGAGCATCCGAGCCTGGTCAATTCGGTGTTGTATTCTCCCGTTGGGACAATTCTCGCGACAAGGGAGTACTTTACTGTGAGGCTGTGGGATGTGGCGACTGGAAAGCAGAAAGCCACTCTCGAGCATCCGCGAGCTGTCACTTCGGTGTCGTTTTCTCCCGATGGCGCGATCGTGGCCACGGTTGGGTACGATTCGAAGATCAGGCTGTGGGACGTGGCGACAGGGCAACAGACCGGCACCCTTGGAAACTCGTCAGCGGTCGCCTATGCGTCGTTTTCTCCCGATGGATTGACACTTGCTGCAGGCACATATAGCAGCAACGTCGTTCTTTGGGACGTTGCGTCAGGGAGCGAAATCGACACGCTTGAGCATCTGACCACAGTACCGTCGTTCCTGTTCAACGCGGTTTTGTTTTCTCCCGACGGGTCCAGCCTTGCATCGGGAACTTCCGATGGCACGGTCAGGCTCTGGGACGTCGGGACGGGAGAATTCGAGACCATTGACGGGCACGTGCGGGTGGGTCAGTCCGTGTCGTTTTCTCCGGACGGGTCTACTCTCGCCATGGGATCGAGTGATGGCAAGGTCCGGCTGTGGAATGCAAAGACAGGGAGTACTGACACCATTGAGCCGCATCTGAGATCCGTCCAATCCGTGTCTTTTTCGCCAGATGGGACGACACTGGCTTCGGGGTCAGAGGAGCTGGCGGTCAAGCTCTGGGACGTGGCGACAAATGAACACGTTACCTCCTTTGTGGGACACAACGGATTCATTAATTCGGTGTCCTTTTCGCCCGACGGGGATGTCTTAGCTACCGGATCAGACGACAAAACGGTCAAGCTGTGGGACGTGGAAACAGGAGGGCAGATCGCCAGCTTTGAATGGCATACAAGAACCGTCAATTCGGTGTCGTTCTCGCCTGATGGGGCGATCGTCGCTTCCGCGTCAGACGATGAGACGGTCAAGCTGTGGGACGTGGCGGAAAAAAAGCAGATCACCACGCTCGACGCGCATACTTCCCTGGTCCTTTCGGTGTCGTTCTCGCCCGATGGGAACATCCTCGCTTCCGCGTCACGCGATAGAACGGTCAGGCTATGGGATGTGGCAACGGGAGAACAGATTGCTAGATTTGTGCATACTGGACCCCGCGAGTCCGGACCGATCCAGAGCCCGACCGTCGCGTTTTCGCCGAATGGCGCTGTTCTTGCTTCCGGTTCAGGTGGAGGTACCGTCAGGCTGTGGAACACGACGACAAGAAAAGAGATAGCCACATTCTTCGGGCATACAAGGCAGGTCTCATCGGTTGCAGTTTCTCCTGACGGCACGATCCTCGCTTCGGGGTCTCTGGATGGCACGGTTCTGCTGTGGGATCTGACAAAATCCCAGCGGAGGCCCTACGAGTTGGTCAAAATTTCGGGCGACAAACAGAAAGGACCGATGGGTTCGGAATTGGAGAATCCGTTTGTCGTTATAGTACGAGATCAATTTGGAGATCCGTTGTCTCGAGCACAGGTCAGGTTTACAGTTATCTCAGGAAGTGGCACCCTTGCTGTTGAGCACACGTTGACAGGATCGGAAGGCCGTGCAACGAGCAGGCTGACGGTAGGACGAGAACTGGGCGCGACCAGCATTGAGGTAACCGTTGCAGGAACGCAACATTCCCTGACCTTTGTCGTAAGAGCGTTGCCTTCGCCCGACTTTGATGGTGACGGAAACGTCGGCTTTGCTGACTTTTTGAATTTTGTCAGCGTGTTCGGCCTGAATTGGGGCACCGTTGGGTACGATGTACTGTTCGATCTGGACGAGGATGGGACCATCGGGTTTGGCGATTTTCTGATCTTTGCCAACGCGTTTGGCAAAGAAGCTTCGTCCGGTTGATCCGTGGATCGTACACCCAGCCGGAAAGATAAAGGGAACTGAAACTCGATCGACACCTTCGGACGCATCAGTAACCGACCAGATCCGACAGCTGTTATAACAACGAATGGCACCCTACCAAATCTCGAATCTAAAATGAAAAAGCTCAGCTTGTTTAACATCGCACTGTTATTTGCCTGTGTCGCGTTCGCGCAAGCCAGTTTTGCGCAGGACTATATTCGATGGAGTTTGCCCGATGGCGCAATCGCCCGCTTGGGAAAAGGAAGCGTTGGTGGCGGTGACAGAGCGGTGTCGTATTCACCCGATGGCACGCGCCTTGCCGTGGGTAGTAGCGCCGGAATCTGGCTTTACGACGCTCGTACAGGAACCGAAGACACCCTTTTTTCGGACCATGGGCATTGGATCAGTTCTCTTTCATATTCGCCCGACGGAACCTCGGTTGCTACGGATGGCGATTATTCCGTGCTTACCTGGGACGTGGTGACAGGAGAAATTACCGCTGTATATGAAGGTCATGAGTATTGGGTCACTTCGGTGTCATATTCGCCGGATGGAACCAATATCGCATCCGGATCGGCTGATAACACGGCGCGAGTCTGGGACGTAGACACTGGAGAAAACACCGCCATCTTTGGTGGACACGCAGGTCGGATCACTTCGGTGGCATATTCGCCAAATGGAACCGCCATCGCAACGGGTTCTTGGGATGGAGTGGTGCGGACCTGGGATATAGAGACTGGAGTGAATGCCGCCACACTTGAAGGGCATCTGAGTAGGATCACTTCGGTAGCGTATTCACCTGATGGTACAACCGTCGCTGCGGGATCCAGGGAAGGAGCGGTACGTGTGTGGGACCTGAACACAAAGTCTATTTCAGCGACCTTTGGTTGGTTATCTCCCGTTACGACTGTGACGTATTCGCCTGATGGTACGAAGATCGCTTACGGGGTGGGGTACAGAGTGGCGATCTGGGACTCCGCGATTCGCGGATTTCTCGCCAGCCGGACATTGGGGTATACAGATGGGCACGTCCGTTCTTTAGCCTATTCACCAGATGGGACTACCGTCGCTGCCGGGTCCGGGGACGGTACGGTGAGGATCTGGCACATAGCGACAGGAGCAAGAATCAGCATTCGCGGAGGACATTTTCCGTGGGTCACTACTCTGGCGTATTCGCCGGATGGTACCGCGCTGGCATCCGGGTATATTGATGGAAGGGTGCGTATCTGGGACGTTGTGACAGGAACAGATCCCAGGACGCTTGGAGCCTATGTACGATCCGTCACATCTCTGGCATATTCGCCGGATGGGAGAAACTTCGCATGCGGATTGGCGGAGAATGGTACGGTGCAGATCTGGGATGCAGGCACAGGAGAAAATATCGCCATTCTCAAAGGTCACAAGGCCAGGGTCAGGGCGGTAGCGTATTCGCCGGAGGGGACCGTGTTGGCTTCCGGATCCAATGATGGTACGGTGCGTGTGTGGGACGTATCCAACAATTCAAATATCGGCGTACTTGAGGGTCATACGGGTAATGTCCATGCGGTGGCGTTTTCGCCGGACGGAACCGTCCTGGCTTCCGGGTCTGAGGATAAGACGGTACGATTGTGGGACGCAGCCAACAGAGTAACTGCCGGAATCCTTGAAGGGCATATCGGCGGAGTGAATTCCGTGACGTTTTCGCCGGAAGGGAGCTTGCTTGCTGTTGGGTGTAACGATAAGACGGTGCGTCTGTGGGACGTAGCCGCTGGCAGTATGTTGGCAGAGTTCGAAGGGCATGCGGGTGGCGTCGCTTCGGTGTCGTTTTCGCCCGATGCTAAGACTCTTGCTTCCGGATCTGGTGATAACACGGTGCGTTTGTGGAACATAACCAATGGTGAGCTCATCGCTATTCTTGGAGGGCATACTTGGCATGTTACTTCGGTGACGTTTTCGCCCGATGGGAAAACTTTTGCTTCCGGTTCAGCGGATGGCACGATACTGCTTTGGGATATGTCGCAGTACATCTCGCCTCCACCACCCAACCCCGATTTCAATGGCGATGGCGTGGTCGGATTTGGCGATTTCGTGCAGTTTGCTGCAACGTTCGGATTCAGTCAGGGCGATGCAGGATACGACACTCGGTTCGACCTGGACGGAGACGGCACGATCGGCTTTGGAGATTTTTTGTTATTTGCCGATGCTTTCGGAAGCGAACCGTCATCAAATTGACTGCCTGTCATTACGGATATGTGTGCGCATGCTTGCGCTCGATTGCCCCAGGTTCCCTTTACCCAAACTCGATTCCCTCATGAAAAAGCGCCGTTTTATAGATATGGGTTTGTGTGTGGCCTGCGTTTTATTCGTGCAGGACAGCGTTGCGCAGGACTATATTCGATGGAGTTTGCCCGATGGCGCAATCGCTCGCCTGGGAAAAGGAGCCAACGCTCCTGGCGAGCGGTCAGTCGTGTTTTCACCCGATGGAACACGTTTAGCTGTGGGCAGCAGTGCCGGTATCTGGCTTTATAATGCCCGCACAGGTACCGAAACTGCCCTGTTCCGCGGGGGTGGCTGGGTCATTTCGGTATCGTTTTCGCCGGATGGCGCCACCCTGGCTTCCAGTTACTCTGATGGGACGGTCCGTTTGTGGGATGTATCCGCTGAGACGACCACCACCATTCTGCGCGGACATACGGGAACAGTTTATTCGGTGTCGTTTTCGCCTGACGGAACCACACTCGCCACCGGATCCCGGGATAAGACCGTGAGACTGTGGGACGTGTCCACGGGTGCAAACATCGCCATCTTCCAGGGCCACGCGGACGAGGTCCTTTCGGTGTCATTCTCGCCGGATGGGTCCGCAATTGCTTCCGGTTCCATAGACAGGACGGTGCGTTTGTGGGATGTGTCCACGGGAGAAAACACCGCCATTCTCCTGGGGCACACGAGTCGGGTCCATTCGGTTTCGTTTTCCCCGGACGGGACCACGCTCGCCACCGGGTCTCGTGACAGGTCAGTGCGTTTGTGGGACGTAGCTGCGGGAACAAACACCGCCACACTTCGGGGGCACAGGGGATATGTCCTTTCGGTGTCGTTTTCGCCGGACGGGGGCACTGTCGCTTCCGGCGCCCTGGATGGCAGCGTGGTTTTGTGGGACGTAGCCTTGGAAACAGACACCGCACGTCTTTGGGGGCACAGGGGATATGTCCTTTCGGTGTCGTTTTCGCCGGATGGAGGGGTTGTCGCTTCCGGCGCCACGGATGGCACGGTGCGTCTGTGGGACGTCGACACGGGAACCGCAAATTCGATATTGCAAGGGCACAGCCGTGGAGTCCTTGCCGTGTCGCTTTCTCAAGACGGGAAGACTCTGGCTTCCGGAGCGTGGGACAGCAATGTACGCCTATGGGACGTAACCACGGGTGATGTGACCGCCATTCTTGAAGGGCATAAACACGAAGTATCTTGTGTGTTGTTTTCGCCGGACGGGAAGACCCTGGCTTCCGGCGCCTTCGACGGTACCGTAAGATTGTGGGACGTATCCACGGGCGCCACCACAGCCATACTGGAAGGACATATCGCGTATATCAGATCGGCGTCGTTTTCGCCGGACGGGAAGACCCTGGCTTCCGGATCCTATGACAGTTCGGTGCGTTTGTGGGATGTCTCCACTGGCGAAACGACGGCCATCCTTGAAGTGCAGGGAGAGGTTGTCACCGCAGTATCGTTTTCGCCGGACGGGACTGCTATTGCGTCTGGCTCCGGGATTGGCACGGTGCGTTCATGGGACGTGGCCACGGGAGCCAGGATCGCTACAATCGAAAGTCAACGCGGCTCAATCTCTTCCCTTGCTTTTGTCGGGGACGAAAACATCCTCGCTGCCGGGTCAGGTGACGGGACGTTACGGCTGTTTGACCTCGCCAATGGAGCAATGATCGCCAACCTTGACGGGCACACGTCGGGGGTCACTTCGGTGTCATACTCGCCAGAGTTGTCGGTTCTCGCTTCCGGATCCGGAGATGGCACGATTCTGCTGTGGGATACGTTGCCCTATACCGCTCCTCAAACCGCTGGTCCCGATTTTGACGGAAATGGAACCGTTGATTTTGCCGATTTTGTGGCGTTTGCCGCCGCATTTGGGCTAAGTCATGGCGATTCGGGATTCGATCCGCTATACGATCTGGACGAGGATGGGACCATCGGGTTTGGCGATTTTCTGATCTTTGCCAACGCGTTTGGCAAAGAAGCGACATCAACTTGACATGCCTCCTCGATTCGGGTTTCCACAAACACGGCGCGTCCAGAATGGGGGCCGCGATCGATGACAGCGGCGACCCTGCCGGATTAAGGACCGCCCTTGCGCGTTACCGTCACTTCGTAGGTGCCCGTTGTGACCCCGTCCTCAGCCGTCACGCGGATTGCCAACCTGTTCCTGCCGGCCTGCAGCCCGTCGAATGTCACCGACCTGCGCGTCGTGCCATCCATCGTGAGGCTCATCCCGGTGTTTCCAACCAATAGTGGTGTCCCGTCCGGGGCAGTACCGCTTTGTTTGTGTGTCATGCTGGATGGATTGGAAATGGTGATTGTAACCGTTGCGGCAGTCGCTGCGACAGTTGCCTGGTACGAGCTCGTGTTTCGGTCAAAGGCCGGGCGCATTATGGACTTTTCCGCCGTCACCCCGAAAAAGCCGGCCTTACCCTCCGCCAGCGCCAGGCCCGTGAGTTTGGTGTCTCGGCTCGGCGCAATTCGGGTCAGTGTGACGTTGTATCGCTCCGTCGCCTTTCCATCTTCGGCAGTGGCCGCAATCTCCAGGGTATTCCGACCCACGGTAAGGCCGGAGACGTTCATCCTGTCCACCACCAGGGAGGATCCGTCCGCCGCAGTTCCCCGTAGCCGGACCATCGTCGCCGGTTCTTTCCTCCTGACGGTTACCTCGAAACCGGTTGTCGCGTACGGGACGGCTGCCTGGTAGGTCTTCGTATTCGGCTCAAACGTCGGTGTGAGGTCGCTCTTCGAGAGCGCCAGCGCAGTCAGCGCGGCGTCGCTTCCAGGCGTTGTTGCTCGTGTGACCGAAACGTCGTAGGTCACGGTAGTCTTCGCTTTCCTCCGTCCCTGCTCCACCTCAAACTGAATCGCGTTTCCGCCCGGTCCAAGTCCGCCGAAGGACAGGATGGTCCACCGCTTTGAACGCCTCATGCCGGACCAGGCATTGTGTTCAAGCTTCTTGCCGTCCGACGTCTTACGCCGTTTCACCTTGACTTTCGACCGACTCTGGTAATAAAGGACCAACGTGACGCCCGTGGCGCTGTATGGGGCGGAGACGGTATAGGACGTTGTCCCGTCAACGCGACCCGTGGGCAGTACCGGCAGGTCCAACGGCAGCGACTTCGGCTTCTCAGAGAGAAAACCGAGATGCGCCCCAACGGAATCCACAACCTCGGCCGCAACCGGCCGCGCCAGCCCGAAAAGCGATGCGGCAGAAATCAGCAAAGGCACGAACAGGGAGCTAAGGAGCCGGTCCCATTTCAAGGCGCTTCCGCGTGACGTCGCGCTATCTGTTGATTCAGCGCCTTTGGTCGACTCGCCTTGCGCGTCCTTGGCTTGGAAAATGGACGAAGCCTGGTCTTCTCGTAATTGGAATGACATCGCTCTGCTCCTTTCGGAATGGGAATGCGCTCACGAATCTGCATATGCTGAGGCGCGGGATCGGTCAATCATGCGGGTTTTGTTATAGTGCCATACGTTCTCTGGTGAAATTACCCTGGAATAGTCTCTCCCGATTTTGTTTAATATATAAACTGGATGGAAAAAGGGAAATCGATATCGTCCTGATTCAGGATGAGCATCGTCTTTACGGAAACAAGACACTTTATCGGCAATAATTGATACATCACGATGGAGACAACAATGGTTACAGGCAACGGACGGGTGCAGCGGGAGCGGCGTACCACTTCCGGCAACGGGGCATTGCTGGTGGTTATCGACAGCGGCGGGCCGTACTGGGAGCGGATGATTGTGGACGAGACGGTTCTGTTGGCGCTGGCGCATTTCGGGATGCCCTATCGGTTGCTGGATCTGGCCCAGGAACGGCCGACGCCGGAAGCCTTGAGCCAGTGCGCGGGCATCATCATTGCGCAGAACGGACTGGGCGCGTGTCTGAGCGAAGCGGAGACAGCGTTGGTTGCCGACGCGGTTCGCAACGGCGCCGGGCTGGTCAATTTCGATTACGATCTGAGGGCATATAAGGGACCCCTGCTGGAGATTTTCGGGTTCGACCGGATCAACCCGCATCCGTACGCCACCGATACGGTGCGAATTGCAGATGGGGAGCACTATATCACGCAACTGCAATCCCCTGGTGAATTACACACGTTCGACCGGATGGTGACGGCAATTGCCGCCGAAAAGTGGGGCGATTCGGTTATGACGCTGGCCGACGGGATACTGGGAAAAGAGCAGTTGATCTATATCCGGCACCTGGCGCCGTGGAGCGCGTTCGAACCGCGCAACTATCCCCTGGTGTTTGCAACGGAATGGGGAGCGGGTCGGGCGGTACAGTTCACGTTGAATTCCCGGGTATGGCGGAACGCGTTTTTCGGCCACGCCCGCGGGATGGACGACCTGTTCTGGCGGTCTATCGTATGGACGGCCCGCAAGCCGTTCGCCGCCAATATGATTCCGCCGTTTGTGACCATGTCCTGGGACGACTGCGAAGGGCGTCACGATTTCACGTACGCCGAAATCGCGAGTCGCTATGGGTACAAACCGATGCCCTCCCTGTTTATCAGGAACGTGCCGGAACGACTGTTTCCCAAAATCAGGGCCGGAATCCAGAGCGGAGAAATTCACTACAACAGCCACGCGCTGGACTACTATCAACTGCTGATTTACAATTTCGGGAAGGGCGAGTGCTCGCAGGAGGAACTGGAGTCGAACTTCGCCTTTGTGGACGCATTCTGGAAGCGTGTAGGGGTCTATCCGGGTGCGACGCTGCGATTCCACTGGGGGGAGTACGGGGTGAGGGCGCTGCCCTATCTGAAGGCGCGAGGCCACCGGTTTTTCTGCCCGGCCCTGCAGACGGGGCTGCACAAGGCCGATATGTGCATGCAGGACGGTTTCTGGCCGTACGGATTGCAGACGTGCTACTACGATTATCTGCCGGACGATCACGACTTTTTCGCGTTTGCGGCCATGCTGGCCCGTCACCAGGAGGATTTTCTGACGGGATGCACCCCCTATTTGCGCGAGAATGAAAGGACCGACGTCGAAAAGGCGGCGGGAAACGCCGCCCGGCAGATTCGCCACGGGTTGCGTGCCGGATTCTACGCGGAGATCGTGACGCACGAGCAGAAATTCGACGCCGTTACCATGGACCAATGGGACCGGATTCTGAGTCGAACCGATGCGTTGACGGACGGGTTTGAGAAGGTCTATGCGAGCCACGACGAGATCGGCCATTATCTGCAGGGAAAAGACGGCGTATGGCTGGAGGAAGTCTCGGTGGGAGGGAGCGCGCTACGGAGAACGCTGGCAGGCAGGACGTCTGCGCAGCTGCGCCTTTCCGTATTTCGTAACGTGGGCGATTCAGTCGAACGCGAATACCAGGAAGTTGACGCGTTCGAGGGACGAGCGGAGGTCGGGTGATTTTCGCGTAAGCCATCCATAGACAAGGAGTCGGAGAGCCGTGACAGAGATTTTCTTCAACGTTCAGATCGATTGCGAATCCACGCAACGCACGATTAACGACCCCGCGCTGGGCGAGCGGTCGATTCGGGGACTGGGAGATATCTTTTCAGAGACTGGCGTGAGGGGGACGTTTGTGGTAATCCCCTCGGACATGAGGGTGCACGCCGTGGCGTACCGCGAACTCGAAGCTCAAGGCCACGAGGTGGGCTTGCATGTCCATCCGGCGGAACAGGGGTACGAAGAGTTCCTGGGCGTGTACGGATTCGAGGAACAGGTGGCAATTCTGAAGGAAGGCGTGGATCTGTTCGCCGATGCCATGGGACGGCCGCCGGCCGTATTCACGCCCGGTTATTTCTCTGCCAACGACCATACGTTTCCCGCGCTGGAGGCACTGGGTTTCACGCACGGCACCGTGTCGATGCCAACACGGAACCTGCCGCAATGCGCTTGCGTGTGGGGCGGTTCGCCGCTGGATATCCACTACCCGCACCGGTATAATCGGTCCCTGGCGGGAGACGTGGATTTCGTGGATATACCGCCCACGGTGGACGTCGAGTCGCGGATGTGGGGCGGGGCGCACCCTCAGGACCTGCGCATTGAATTGGTGGACGCGAAGAATCACTGGTATACCATTCACAAAAATGTCAAACGGCAGGTTGAGGCGGGAAGTGAGGTTCCGGTGAAGTATCTGAAAGCACTGACGCACAATATTTTCGATTACAGCGATACGCGAGATTTTCGGCGGGAGACAATGCTGGGGGTGGTTTCGTCCGTGCGGGAAATCTGTGAACGGCAGGGCTGCGCATTCGTTCCCGCAACGGCAGCGGAGATCGCCAGGACCTACCGGACCCGGGTGTCTTTGCCCGAACGCGGAAACCGGCTGCATCTGGACGTCAGCGGACGCGCGGCCTGGACGTGAGCGCGCGGCCCGGCAGGGCGCCGCCTGTACACCTTCACCTGGGGATACCCGGCGACAGGTACATTAGGACACGGGAAAGGCCGCCCACAACCAACGGGCGGCCGTTTTAATTGCGGAGGGAGTCGTTGGGCACCAGGGTTGCGGCGTTCTTGTAATAGATCTTTTCAAGGACGTCTTCCGGCAGGTCCAGAGCGGGCAGGAATTCCTGGAGGTCGTTGCCCTTGCCGTCGCGGCCGTAAAGCAAACGATCGGCCCGATGAATGAGGAAGTCGCGGGCGTGCTCCGGGTCGCGGCGAAGGGCGTTCAGGCCGGATCCGGAGGAAAGGTCCGCGTAGAGGTTGGGATAGTTGTCAAACAGAACATGGAGTTCGCCGCCGGGGGCTACCGGGCCCGGCGGATAGGATTCCGTCGAGGTCGCAGCGTCGCCGCTGATGTATCGCCAGAAGCCGGGGGCGTGGCCGATAAAGACGGTGTCGTGACACGCCTCCAGCGCGCGTTCCAGGTTCCGGATGTCGCCTCCGTACCATCTTTCCTGATACGTTGGGACGCCCTTTTTGTCCGGCAGGTAAGGCACATCCATGTGGAGCACTACGGGAGCGCCGAGTTCACCGGCGCGACGGAACAGTTGGATGCTGCGAGGGTCGTCGAGCAGGAGGCGATAGCTCCATTCGCCGCAGACCCTAACGCCATGCATCCGCCAGGCGGTTTCAAACAGATCGGCGGCCTGGCCCTCGTAGGGACAGGGGCAGTAACCGGCGAGGAAACGGCCGGGATACCTGTCGCGCGCCGCGAGAATATGATCGAGAGTCGCGCCGGCGTGGGTGCCGTCCGGTCTGTAGTTGAGCGGGCTGAATCCGCCGCCGAAACGCTGTGCTTCCGGTCCTGGCGGAAGGTACCAGGTGAGCAGCCACGTGACGTCGATGCCATAGGCGTCCATCTCGGCGACGAGACCCGCGGCATCCATCCACGTGTAGTTGACGTGCATGTGAGCGTCGATGCGAATTGGCTTACTCCAGGTTCAGGATTGAGAGGCTGTCCCGATAGATCACCGATTCGATTTCGTCCGCGTCCAGGCGTGGCAGTGCGGTGCCTTCAAGCATGGTGTTTAAATTTCGAAGGCCGGAAAGCGAGGCGTCAATGGTTGTAAAGGGATAGTCGGTGCCAAAGAGCAGTTTGTCCCAGACACCGTATTCCTGCACCAGCATCAGGCTGTGGTAAAGCTGGAAGGGACGATAGTGAAGGGCGCTGACGTCGGCGTAGACGTTGGGATGTTTTCGAACTACGGCAACGCATTCGCCTTCGTAAGGATGCCCCAGATGCGCCAGGATGATCTTGACGTCGGGAAAACGAATGGCGACCGGATCCAGGTGGCGGGGAAGCGTACATTCCAGGGGCGCCTGAGCGACAAAGGTGGTGCCGGTGTGAAGAAGTACAGGCAGGTCGTGTTCCTGAGCGTAACGCCAGAGCGGATCCAGCGATGGGTCGTCCGGTCTGAAGCCGGCGTACATGGAGAGCAGCTTTATCCCTTTGAGGCCGAGGTCCCGGTGGCCTTCTCTCAGTTCGTCCTGCCAGGCCTCCTGGGTGGGGTCGACCGACAGGAAGCCGATAAGCGTATCCGGGTTTTCAGCCACGCGGTCCGCCACGTAGCGATCGTCTATCCACATTCCGCTCAGTTTGGCCTTGCCGCCGAATACGATCGTGCGTACCTGTTCGCCCGCCTGTTTCCGGTAGCTTTCATAGCTGGCTGAGAGGTCAATTTCCGCGTCGCCCCGGGCCCGCGTGGCCTGACGTTGGAACTGCTCGGTGAAGTGTTGGGGATACCGGAAAACGTGGGCGTGCACGTCGATAATCATAGGTACTGACCTTCGGATCGGGAGCCGCGTACGGATACCGTCCGTGATCCCGCGGTTGTCGTAAGTGTCACGCTCGACCGCCGTCGTTCAAATCGAATCGGCCCTGATCAGGGTTTCTTCGTCGCTCTCGATTCGTAGCGGGTTCTTCAACGGTCTGCCGAAGCCGTTCCAGGAGACCACCATCACGTCTCCGTCTTCCAGTTCGATGCCGGCCCCGAAACTGAAGGCGTCCGCGCCCAGAAAGTAGATGTGTGCATCGTCCGGGCGGCGGTGCTGCGGGTACTTGAAGTGGTGGTGCTCCAGGTTGGCCAGGCTGTGAGCCATATTGGCCTGGCCGGTTGCTACGGATCGGGACCAGATGGCGCTCCCGTTTCGTTCAACTGAGACCACTCCGTTGACATTCTCGAAATCGGGATCGAGGATGAGTTCAGGGCCGAGCGAGCAGGTTCGCAGCTTTGAGGGCGCCAGATAGAGATAGTTTTTCTTTTCGGTGACGTGGTCGGAGAATTCGTTGCCGATGGCGAGGCCGATGCGCCTGGGGTTGCCTTCCGTATCGATAATATAGGCCCCCGCGATTTCGGGTTCTTCGCCACCGTCGCCCGCGAAGGCCGGCACGTCCAGGGGTTCACCATGCGCACGAAGGATGGTGCCGGTTCCTTTATAGAACCACTCGGGCGGTACGCCGACGTTTCCGGACTCCGGTCTGCCACCTTGCAGACCCCATCGGTACATTCGCATGCTGTCGGTGATTTGTGTTTCGCCGGGCGCGTCCTGTTCGTGCATGGCCTGGCGGTTGTCAACGCTGGCCCGGTGCGTCAGCCCGGTGCCTGCCACCAGGCAGCGGGTGGGTTCACCCGGGTGATCGTACGCGGGCAGAAGCTTCCATTCGGACCGTCCGTGGTAGATGGCGTCGTAGTCCTGAAAGTCGCTTCCGAGCTTTGTTTCAATTTCCGTGTGCAGGGCGTTACCGGATTGCAGAACGAGGCTCGCCATGCCGTGAATTGACGTGTATCCGTCAATCAGCCGGCAATGGTCGCTGTCGACCGCGGCAATGCGCCGCCCTGCTTCGGGATGGATCAGCTGTACCAATCTGAACATGGGAGTCCCGGTGTCGTTTCACGTCCGTCGCCATCCGTTTCCGGATCGCACTTCGGTTCCGGATGGTGGTTACAATTCGCGCTCGGTGAGACCCGCAAGGTTCGTACCAATCAGAGGCAACCCGTTGTACGAGACGTTGCCGCCGTCAAGTACCGCGACATGGACCGGTCGTTTATCCTGAAAGGATAGAACGCAGACCCTTCCGCTGAAGGACAGGCCGTCGCACTCAACGGCCACGCCCTCCCTGCCGTAAACGACGAGATCGATTCGGTCGCCGCGACGGATTTGGACGCCTCGTGCAACTTCGGGGCGGCATATTTCCCCGCCGAGATTGGTTGAGCGCCGCGTAACTTTGACGTTTTCCGGCTCGGTTTTGAAGGGGACGAGGGCAATATCAAACACAACGGCGTTGGCGTCTTCCCCCCTGATCCATTTCTGAAGACCTATCCAGTATCGATTGGGATGGCTGCCTGGCGCACCGTCTTTGGCTTCGTACGAGGTGCCTCGACGGAGGTGATGAATCTCCGAGGGCTTTGCGGCCACAACCTGGAGTCCGGGGCGGCCGGAGGTGACCGCGCGGGCCCGGCTTCCTTTCCACCTGGTCGGTGCGTGGAGGTACCAGGTGTAGGCGTGGTGTTGGGGACCTTCGAAGACAGCATCCGAAACCAGAAAGGTATCGGGTTTGAGAAACGTGACGCGGCGTTCGATACGGGTGCCGTATTGCTTCTCGTAGGCCCGGTGGGTCGCGGAAAAATAATCCAGAGTCCTTCCAGTCGCCCAGGCGACGTCCTCGGCCCGGTGATGAACGCGGTCCATCGGCGCGTCGTTGACGACAACCTGGTTGTGCGCCTGGGCAGAACGAAAATACTGGTCGAGCGGGTTGTCGTAGGGACCCCAGCGGTTGGCCTCTACGGCCAGCGGTTTTCCGAAGCCGTAGAGAGCGAAATCGAGCAGGTCGTTGTGGGTATGGCCGCCGCCCCAGGGCCCGTAGTTGACGATCAGGTAACGGGCATCCGCACGCCAGTCGGAACGCATTACGGCAAAGCCCGAGGGGCGCGTGTCTATTGACGTGTATCCGGGTTTCTTCGGTCGGATGTGCGAATCGGCCTGGACGCGGTTGCGTACTGGCCATAAATACCTGCCATCTCCGGTAAATTCGGAGCCTCGTTTGAAAATACCGTCCTGTCGTCCGAAACCGCCGTCGTTGAAACCCTGCGATTCCCCCAGTGGGGTGGTGGTGGACAAAAACCAGTCGTACATCCCAACGATGCGATCGCGCAGGTCGGTTTCGATACTGATCGAAGGAATCCGCTCCGAGAATGTCAGAAGATCCTCGCTCATGCGGGCGCACCAGGCGCCATAACCGGAGGCGCGTTCGTGGTGGCAGCCATCGGCGTAAAAGTCTCTCTCAACGTGTTCCAGAAGGCGTTGTACGCCCATTTTGACCCAGCTTCCGGCTTCTTTGAATTCCGGGAAGAGGCCCCCCGCGTAGACCAGGGCCCACGAGCCGCACATCTGCCAGTTCCCGCTGCGATAGCCATCGTCTTTTTCGAGAAGATAGAGCCAGCGACAGGCCCCCAGAATGGATTTTAACAGCCGCAGATGGGTGATCGGCCGCAGGATGCCGGTGGACCGATATGCAAAGTAGTGGTCGATAAACCGGGGTGTGCGCCCACCCAGCCCGAGTTCGTAAAAGATGACGTCGTGGTTGCCGGGATTGTCTATACTGTTTCGTTGTGCGTACCACTGGTTGAACAAATCGTCAAAGCATTCCACGTATCGGGAATCCCCGGTTTGCCCAAATGCGACCCGCAGGCATTCGGACCAGCCCCAGTAGTGGGTGCCGTAGATGCCCGAGCGTCCCCACTTTGCGTTGAAGTCGACCGTTTTTCCGAATTTGTACGTCAGGTCGTGCCACCCCTTGATCTCGTGTGCGACGACGCGTTCGGCTTCCTGAATGCATTTCGGGTCGGGTCTGTCGCCGGTAGGTTCGACCATATTGAGGGGTTCTTTCCGCGCGGAAAAGTAATCCCCCCAGGCAGCGGCCGATTTTTTCCACTTTCCGGCTTTCACGGCCTTGAGGACGGGTTTCAGCTGTGTCTCCTTGAGGTCAATCGCCGCAAAGAGGTCTTTGTTGGAGATGGAACGCATTTTTGAGCGGCTGATTTTTGGTGGCATGGGTCGAAACCTCGGGATCTCCACGTTCTCGATGGAGATGGAAGGGGTGAACTCAAGTTCTTGGCTTAATGCGCTTGCGGTAGGAATGTACGATCGGCGAGGCCAAGTCAAGGACAAAGCGCGGGCAATACCGGTGGCCGGCAAAAAGAAAACGGGCTTCCGATGCCTCGCGGAGGCCGTTATTGGAGTCTTTCCCGGTTCGGCTGAATCATTTCAAGGCAGAAGGAGGAGCGGGGGCATCCGTTTGCGCTTTCAGGCATGGCCCAGAGCGCTTACGGAATGTTGGATGATGCGGGCGGCGGATTCGAGGCATGTTCGGCCGGTATTCACAACGATATGATACAGTACCGGATCGTCCCAGTTGATGTGGTAGTTGTTTCTGAGGTAGGCGGCCCGGCGTCTGTCACTTTTCTGAATCAGTTCTATGGCCTCTTTACGGGTACGCAGGTTGTGCCGTTCCAGGACGACCTGGATGCGTTTCTCCATGGGAGCCACGGTGCGGACATGCAGCGTATCGGGGACATCCCGAAGGATGGCCTGGCCCCCTCGGCCTACGATGATTACCCTGTCCCGTTTCCGGAGTCGATCGATGGTGGCTTGAAGAAATCTGAGATAGTCCCGCTGGTCCAGAAGATGTTTTTCCTCGCTGATCGTCGCGTCGTTGGCCAGAAGCGCGGCCGATACTTCGTAGGGAAACTCCAGCCCCCACAGCATGGCGGGGGGCGTCGGAACCGACCGCGACGGCACGATCAGGCTGTGGATGAATCGTTTGACCGCGCTATGCGTTTGCTCGTCGAATTTTTCGACTTCCGATTCGGGCACATTGGCTTCTCTCGCGACTTCCGTGATGAGGTCTTTGTCCACGAAGTCGCAGCTGAGAATTTCCGATGCCCGACGGGCGACCAGATCTCCAATACTGCCGAGCTGGCGTGAGACGGTTATAACGGCCACGCGAGTCATCCTGTGCGGTCGGGCGACGGATCAGGAGCGCGCGGGCTCGCCCGGACACCGCTCAAGAAGCTGTTTTAAAATTCCTGGTGAGTTCCAGAGCGCGAGCGAAGATGCGGCGGTCAAGGTGGGTTTGACCAACGCCGACCGGCGCTTTTGCAGCCGCGCGAAGACCGCTGGGGATTTTAAAACAGCTTCTAAAAGTTCGGGTAGAAGAGATGCCGATTGTCGATGATTTCCGCTTGTTCTTTGAGATCGCTGAACCAGGCCGCCAGGACTTCGTTCTGTTTTTCCGCCCGCAGGCGCTGAACCAGCTTTGGCGCTTCCGACTTGAATTCGACTTCGTCAATCGGCTCTTTTTCCAACAACTGCAGTACGAATGCGCCCCGGTCCGTGGTGACCACGTCGCTGGTTGTTCCCTGTGTAAGGCGGAAGGCGGCGCCGGTAAATGCGTTTCTGCGGCCAACGCCCTGTACGAAGTCGTCTCGGTTGAATGGTTTGGACTCGGCGAAGCGAATATTGCGATTGCGTGCCGCGTCTTGAAGGCTTTTTCCCGACCGGACGTCTGTGAGCAAGGGGGCAACACGCGCAGATGCAATGTTGACTTTTTCCATTGTCTTGAGTTTGGTCGTAACGCGATCGTAGACCTCGTCCATTGGTTGTGGGCCGGCTTCGCGCTTGGCCAAAAGGGCAAAGACATAGATGCCCTTTTCGGTTTCGTAAGTTTGTGACACCTTACCAGGAGAAGCGTTGAGGAAGGCATTGACCAGCCCGGACGTCCGATTGCCCAACACGGGGAAGAAGCCGCCGGCGGTGATAAAATCGGTGTCTTTAGCCTGCAGGGCCTGGTCGGCCACCGCCGTCAGGAAATCCGATTCTACCGCGCGCTCCTGGAAGCGTTCGGCTTCGAGACGGAGGCTGTCCAGCGTGTCCCTTCCCGGCCGGATATTCAGCAGGATGTGCCGGGCGCGGACCTGCAGCCCGTCTCCCTCGCCTTTGCGTTCTTCGACCTTGAGAATATGCCATCCGAACTGGGTCCGCACGGGCTCTGAGATCTCACCCGGGTCGAGAGAAAAGGCCGCGTCCTCAAAGGGCTTGACCATCCTTCCGCGCCCGAAGAACCCCAGATCTCCACCCCGCTTCGCACTGCCGGGATCATCCGAATTGTTTTCGGCCAGCACGGCGAAGTCCCTGCCGGCGCGGATCTCCGCGAGCAGGTCGCGGACTTCGGCTTCGGCACTGGCTTCATCGGCCACGGAAGGTTTCTTTTCGAAGGCGACAAAGGAAGCATTGACGGCCGCGTCCCGGTGAAATTCGTCCGGGTGGCCGTCGTAATAGGCCCGAATCCGGTCGTCCGAAACGGAAACCATCGAGTCGCCGATCGAATACGCCTCGATCACGGCGTAGGCAACGCGGGCTTTCTCATTCTGCCGTACGTATGCTTCCCGGACCTCCGCCGACGTGACCCTCACCCCGCCGGCGACCATTTCCTGCAGCTTGCTGATAAGCACGGCCTGTCGGACGGCATATTCGGCGCTGAGTACGAACTGCTTTCTTTCGGGGCTTGCGTACGTGCCGGGATCGTCCAGAAACCTGCCATATTTCTCGGGATCGAAATTGCCATCGGTCTGAAAGACTTCCTGGCTCCGCACCCATTCAACGGGCTGATTCCGGTTTATAAAGTTGACCTCCGTATCGGAGACCGCGATATCGTGTTCTTCAATCTGCTGGGCGTACAGGATCTGGGCGACCATCTGGTCCCAGATCTGGCGGATGAGCTGGCTCTCCTCCGGTTCGGCATTGTTTCGGGCTTTGGCCTGGCGTGAGGCGTCACGGAGGGCTTCGACGAATTGCTGGTGGCTGATCTCCTGACCGTTGATTACACCCACGGTGTCTCCTGGCCCGGCGCAGGTCATTCCGCCGGCGCCCCAGTCGAAAACCATCAGCGCCACAAAGGAAATAGCCACGATCCACATCATGGCTTTGATCAGGACCACATTGCGCAGGCTGTTGAGCATGGGATGAGCACCCTCCGGTGGATGGAAAGTAGGCAGTCGTTACGGGCGCCGGCCGTCCTGGGCCATTGGCCGGATGTGAAAATCCCGCCCTGGATTTTTTCAAATAACTACATAACGACACATTAAATTATAGGAAGGCGGGTTTGCAAGCAAGTATTTTTTGTCTGGTGGGAAAAAGCCGGTGCGTGCTTGACCCCGGGGGACAAAATACCTATACTGAATCGCATCTGATCCGGAAGAAAAAACTGTTCACATCGTCGGCCGGGGAGGTCTGACAATCATGCGCGCGATCATGTTGATATGGTTTCTTTGCGTTATGGATTCCGGCATCGCGGTAGCCGGGGATTACCATTGGCCAATGGCGGCGCCTCCCGCGCTTAACTCTTCCTTTGGAGAATACCGGCCGCGGCGTTTCCACGCGGGGCTGGATCTCAAGACGTGGGGGAAGGAAGGTTACCCGGTGCTGGCGGTGGACGACGGGTACGTCTGGCGCGTGCGGACCTCGCCCTGGGGATATGGGAAGGTGGTCTACATCAGGCTGCAAGACGGCCGAACGGCGGTCTATGCGCATCTCTCCGGGTTTGCGCCCGCGGTTCAGTCCGTTGTCGAGGCGGAACAGGCACGACGGGGATATTATAGCGTCAATCTTTTCTTTAAGCCAAACCAGATTCAGGTTGAACGCGGGCAGACAGTCGGATTTTCCGGCAGTACCGGCAGTGGCGTGCCGCATCTGCATTTTGAGATTCGCGACAGAAATCAGCGGCCGATCAACGGGCTGCTTCACGGATTCGAGGTGAAGGATACCGTTGCGCCCACCATACAGTCCCTGGCTCTGATCCCGATGAACGCGGAATCGCGGGTTTCGGATGGGGTGGATCCCGTGACGTTGGCCGTGCAATGGCGACCAAAGCAGAAGCGCTACGTTGCACGGAGCGTGCCGATGATCGCCGGGCGCATCGGCGTGAGTGTCAAAACGTACGACCAGGCCGATGCCACCGTGCTCAGCAACCGGCTCGCTCCGTACCGTTTGAGGCTGTTCGTCAACGATCGGGAAGTTTTCGAGACCCAATATACAATCTTCGGGTACGACCAGGTCAACCAGGTCGAACTGGATCGCAATTTCGTTCTGAAAAGACGAGGCGCCGGCATCTATCACAACTTATACCGGTCTGCCGGAAATCAGCTTCCAATGTACGGGAAGTATAAGGTGGGAGACGGTGTCCTGCACGCGGGGATTCCGCCCTCGGATCGTGGCGTGGGTCTGGACCCCGGCAGGAATCGCATCCGGGTGGTGGTTGAAGACGTGGCCGGCAACCGATCCCGCGCGGATTTCGAAGTCATCGTCAATGCCGTTCCTCGCGTACTGGACGCCCGCGCGGAATTGAATGGTCGGTCGGTACGGGTCCAGGCGAGGGTACGGGACGAGAATTTACAAAGTGTTGTTGTGGAACGGTCTCTGAACGGCGGCCGATCCTGGCGTGTCGTACGCGGCGTCGACGTCGATGCGTCCGGCCGGGTTGACGTGGAATTCACCGAAACACCCAATGCCGTCTACAGGGTGCGAGGCCGGGACCGATTTGAGTCGGAGAGCTTTCAGATCTGTGCGCCTCTTCCGGCGTCGGAGAGCGAAACCCGGGGAGACCTGCTGGCATGCACCGTGCGTTACTATCCGGACTTCGCCGTATTGAAGATGGTTTCCAAACGCCTGCTGTCGACGGCGCCGCGGGTGACCATGCGTTGGCCCACCAATAGCGAAACGACGCCGGAGGTTTTTCAGCGGAGCCTGTACCGATACGAGACCGTGGTACGCTTCGATCCGGCCGTGGACGGTGAGGTCGGGGCAGTCCTGTCCGCGGTCGATCTGAAGGGCAAGACGGGACGCCGGGAGGTTCGCCTGGTGCAGACGCCGGTGCGCCGGTCGGGCGGGGTCGTGCGTTCGTCGGACGGCATGGCGGAGGCCCGCTTCGACGCCAACGAAGTCTACCGGCCATTCTTCGCCCGAATCGCGCCCACGCCCGGCAAAGGGGCGAAACGTCTGGCGCTGGTTGGATCGCGTTACCGGTTTACGCCGGAGGATGTGCCGTTCCGTCGCAAGGCCGAAATCTTCCTCCGATACCCGGCGGACTTCAGCCGGCCGGAGCGATTGGGCATCTATCGGTTAACCAAGGCGGGAACCTGGGTATTTGTGGGCAACCGCGCCGCTCCCGGGCGCCTCGCCGTGGCTGCGGATGTCCCGAGTTTTTCCACCTATGCGCTGTTGTTGGACGAGACCCCTCCCCGGGTGAGAATTCTGCGTCCGGAGTCCGGCGCGAAGGTTGCAGAGAGACGGCTGGTACTTGTCGCCAGGATTAGCGATTGGGGTTCTGGCATCCGTCGAGAGCAGGATATTCTCGTGCGGCTGGACGGAAAACGGTTGATCGCCGAATACGACCCCGACGCGGGCCAGGTGAACGCCCGGCCCAGGCAGCCGCTCCCGGCCGGAAGCCACACGTTGGAAGTAACGGTGACGGATGCCTGCGGCAACCGGGCCCGGGCGGCGCGTGCGTTCACGGTACGATAAGCGATCGTCGCCCATCGGGAGCGTGTAGGGTCGACGGCCGGTCGGCAAGCTCCTTTGGGCAAGCTCGCTTAGACACGCCGTTTCGACAAGCTCAACGCAAGCAGCGAAGGCAACGCGGGGAACGAACGCAACGCAGCCAGACGGGCGGAGGAACGGTGACGAATTCAGGGGGCGGGACACTGGAAGTGAATTTCAAACACGAGTTGAAACAGGGATGATTCTCCCAATTAAAGATGACAATCCGACACGCCGCGCCCCGGTGTTGACGGTGGGCATCCTGCTGCTGAACGTGGGCGTTTTTTTATATTCCATTGCCCTGGGATCCATCGGATTCGACGTATTTACGCTGCGGATGGGTCTGATTCCCTTTGAAGTCACCCATGGCGTGGATGCCATATCGCCAACGCCGATCCCGCTCTATCTCACGTTCTTGACGGCGATGTTCATGCACGGTGGGTGGATGCATCTGGGCGGAAACATGCTCTATCTCTGGATTTTCGGGAAAAACGTCGAAGATACGCTGGGGCGGTTGCGATTCCTGCTGTTCTACGTTTTCTGTGGCGTGGCGGCTGCGCTCGGCCATGTTCTCTCGGATCCTGACTCGACAATACCCATGGTGGGCGCCAGTGGAGCGATTGCAGGCATCCTCGGGGCCTATATGGCCCGCTTTCCGGGCGCCCGGGTGCATGTTTTCGTTTTTCTGCTGTTCTTTATCCAGATCGTGCGTGTGCCCGCGTTGCTGGTTCTGGGCGTCTGGTTTATCATCCAGCTGGTGAACGCGTCGGCCGATTCGGGCGGCGTGGGCGGTGGCGTGGCGTGGTATGCTCACATCGGCGGGTTTATTGCGGGTTACGTCGTGATGCGCCGGCACAGTCGTCGATTCAGTCGAGTCTAGCGTCCTGTCCGTCTATTTGCCCGGCGCGTCGGCCCCCGTTTCCGTTTCGGAAGGGGTCTTCAGGGACCGAATATCCGAACGAAGGCGCTTTCGTTCTTCCTCGTGGGGAGTGATGCGAATCAGTTCTTCGAGGCAGAGGATGGCGCTGTCTCTTTTTCCTGCGCGGAGAAAGCTGACCGCAAGCTGCCGGTAACTGTCGTGCATCAGCGAGTACCATACCTCCTGTCCGACGGATTCCGGAGAGATGGTACTCTCCGCAACCCGGATGATTCGAAGGGCTTCGGACGGACGTTCCTGGAGATGCAACGCACGCACCAGGCCTTCGAAGATAACCAGGTAATTGCTGATGAGGCGCTGGGCCACCGGGTCCTTGTAAATGGTACTGTCCGAGATTCCCGAATAGCGATAGTTTTCAAGCAGATGCCGGGAGGTCAATCCGGCGTCGAATTGTCCGGGTGCGTGCTGCCTGACGAGACGGTACACCATGCCTTCCATTGAGAGATAGGACCGAAGGCCGCCCATGTTGCGTTCGGGAACGGTAACCGCGAAATAAATGGGGCGCTGCCAGTTGATTTCCTGGACGAGGTACCAGATCATATAGGTGTGAGATTCCAGAATGGTCACACGCCGGTTACCCACCGGTATATCGGTGACGGGGATGTCTTCGGCCTTGACGACAATGCTACCGCCGGCAAGGGGAATGTCGGTATCATTCGTCCAGCGTCGGGCGACAACGTCGGAGTCAATTCGTGCGTCCGTCATGGGAATGGGGAGTCTGGGATCCAGGTCGCGCAGTTGTTTGACGTACCATGGGGTCTTAAGCAGGCTGAGGTTGACCACCCGGACATCCCGGCGGAAGCCCTTGACGTATTGGAGAAACCACAACGGATAGGTGTCGTTGTCTCCGTTGGTAAAGAGGATGGCGTCGGGCTCGCAGGAACTTAGAATGTTCCACGCGTAGTCGTGCGCGATCAGGTCACCGCTGCGGTCTCGTTCGTGGTAGTTGTGATGCAGGAGACCTAATGGCACGCATAGGCACAGGGCCGCGGCGAGGGCGGCCGCGGGAACCGCGGTTTGACCGCGGGCAACCGCGCTGATGAGCGCCGCCGCGCCGTTGCCGATCCATAGGCCGAATAACGTATAGGCGCCGAGAAAGATGTATTCCCGTTCGCGGGGTTCCGGATCCGGCATGTTCAGGTATAAGACCAGTCCCAGTCCCATCAGCAGAAACATGGCGAAGATGCTGGCAAAGCGCTTCCAGTCTCTGCGGAAGTGACTGACCGCTCCACCGATACCCAGGAGAATGGGAACAACTGAATACGCGATGGTTTCCCGGCTGTCGCCCATTGTGGACACCGCCCTGCGGAACGTCCCGGACAGCATCGCGCCAACGGAAAAACGTTCCGTGAACGCAGGCAGTGTTTCCGAGAAGAAGCGGCCGACAAGCCCCTGATCGTAAAACGGGAATTGCTGTAGGAAATATTTGACGTGGATGTTGAACTGAAAGTCCCAGAAATCACCCCGGCGGGGAAAAATGGAATGGACGCCGTATTGCTGGCGGGTCAGGAAGGCTTTGAAATTTTCGAGGGTCTCGGGATTGTTCATATCCACGAAGGGATCCAGGCCCGAGCGGATGTAAAGCATGACGTACGTGGAATATCCGAGGACGATCATCCCCGCGGCGCAAAGCCAGAAAGCCGGATGACGCCAGGCCGGACGCAGTATCAGGAGTCCTGCAAGTACGGCCAGTACCAGGACGACGGTGACCGATAAAGGAGAGATGATGCACAGAAAGGGAAATACCGTAAGCCCGATTACGACGGTTGCCTGTACGGAAGTGGAGCGATCCCTGAGCAGGTCGGAGAAGACCAGGATGAGGATTCCGGGCACGGTGAGCAGGCACTGCAGATGCACGCCGGCGCCCAGAAAGAACAGGTAGACGATGAATATGAGCAGGCGGTCGCGATATCTGTCCTCGGGTGCGCCGTCCCAGCGCAGGGCAAGGTAGAACGCCAGGACGGTGAATAGCATGGACAGCGCGTAGACTTCGGCCTCGGTGGCATTTGCCCAGAAGGAGGTGGAGAACGCCGCGGAAAGGGCGGCAACCGCGCCGCCGGTCAGGATGGCGATGCGGTCGGAAATACGGCCGGGCCTGAGCCAGCGGGTGAGCAGGCGAACGCTGCAGAGGTAGAGCAGGAGGGCCGTGGTGGCGCCCGCAATAACCGAAATCAGGTTCACGCTGAAGGCGACGTTATCGGGAGTCGCGAAAAGCGTGAAAATACGGCCCAGCAGGGTATGAAAAGGCGCGCCGGGAGGATGGGGAACGCCGAGGATGTACGAGGCGGCGATGAATTCGCCGGTGTCCCAGAAGGTGACCGTGGGCGCAACGGTTCGGATGTAGACGAAGCACGTGATCAGAAAAACCAGAGTGCCGATGAGCCGGTTCTGTTCCCGGAAGGTCCTCATGGATGCCTCAGGCTATGTGGATCGGAGGAGATTCGGGGGCGACAATACCGGCTCTTCGGTGATACCGAATGACGACCCATGGCGGTGATCACTCTTCCGGCAGTTCTTCGGGACCGTAAATGCGGATGGATTCGTACTGCTTTTCGTAGACTGCGTAGTAGAGGTAACTGTCCTTAACAATCCAGGCGCTGTTGCCCGCGCCGGTGATGGCGACAGGGGGGGCTGCACCCTCACTCTGGGCGTGGGCCGTGCCCGGGGACCAGAGCGGCCGGATCAGGTTGGCAATCAGCAGGAACGCGACAACAACCAGCAGCGACTTTATCGATTTACTGTTCGACATGGGTCTGAATCCTTTCGGTGAATGAGGTTGTTGAACGGTTTGTAGAGCGTCACAGGGTTTCCAAATGTATATGTTTTGCGTGGTTCCGTCAAGCGCCGGCGGGCGGGACCGTCTCATCCGCCCGAACAAAAAAGGCCACAGCCATCGGGGTACGCTGGCTGTGGCTCTGTCGGGATGGCGCTTTCAGTGAAGATATGCCTTGAGGGGGCGGCTTCTGGAGTTGTGACGTAGTCTGTGAATGGCTTTTTCCTTGATCTGGCGTACCCGCTCGCGGGTCAATCCGAAACGTTCGCCGATTTCCTCCAGGGTGAGCGGGTGCTCCCGGTTGATGCCAAAGTAAAGGCTGATCACTTCGGCTTCCCGGGGGGTGAGGGTTGCCAGCGCTTTTTCCACTTCACGGTGAAGCGAATCGTCAATGAGCGATTCATCGGGCGGCGGTTGCAACTGATCTTCGAGAATATCCAGCAAACTGTTGTCTTCGCTTTCGCTGAACGGGGCGTCAAGCGAAAGGTGCCGGCTGGAGATTTTGAGCGTATCCATCACCTCATAGTCGCTCATTTCAAGTTCGTCGGCAATTTCACTGGGGCTGGGCTCTCGTCCGTATTCCTGCTCCAGCCCGCTGGATGCTTTGCCGATTTTGTGCAGGGCGCCCACCCTGTTCAGGGGCAACCGTACAATTCTGGATTGCTCGGCAAGGGCCTGGAGAATGGCCTGCCTGATCCACCAGACGGCATAGGAAATAAACTTGAAGCCCTTTGTTTCGTCAAAGCGTTTGGCTGCTTTTATCAGGCCCAGATTTCCCTCGTTGATCAGGTCTCCCATTGAGAGACCCTGGTTCTGGTATTGCTTGGCCACGCTGACAACAAATCTCAGATTGGCTTTGGTCAATTTTTCGAGGGCATCCTGGTCGCCCTTCTTGATTCTTTTAGCGAGGGCGACTTCTTCGTCTGCCGTGAGAAGATCTACTTCGCCGATCTCTTGAAGGTACTGATCTAAGGATTCATCTTCGCGCGCGTAGGGCCTTTTGGCTAGCTTAGACACTCGTCAGCCTTTCTTTGCACCGGGGAGGTCGGTTCAGTTGGCCGGGGTTTCGGAGCCGGACTGTGAGCCGAGAAATCAGTTCGGGAGAAGCGCCTGAGTTTCTCGAAGGGGATTAAGACTGTCGTAGTGAACCTTGCTGATCATGATGTGGATACCGAAGACAGGAGTGGGCTACATAAGATCGGCCTCCTTTCAGACGATCGGATGAACTTCAGCAGATGACTGAAGAGGAATCAATGTCCCGGTCGGAGGGCAACGAATCGCGTGTTGCCATCGTCCTTTTTCAAGATCAGGAAGAGGCCGGGCCTGACGGCTCCCTTGAGCCTTTCAACCATCTTGCGATAGTCTCGGACGCTTGAGACGGCAACACCGTCGATTTCAAGGATCGCATCGCCGCGTTCGATTTCTTTTTTTTCCGCCGGACTTCCGGGCGCGACGTAATGTACCACAACGCCGGGTCCGGTTCTGGACGCCTGAAGGCGGCCGCTTTCCCAATCTGAGCGATTCTTGACCTCAAGCCCGGGCCAATTTGTACTGTTGGATCGGAATCCGTCCGGAGGACGAGGCCGCGTCTGCCGCCGGCCGAGTGCGCAGGAGATCTTTAAAGGTTTCCCGGCACGAAGGATGGAAAACGCAACGGATTCCCCTGGACGGTATGTTGTAATCCTGTTCAGAAAATCTTCGGCATCGATGACGGCCTCGGCGTCGAGCGTCCAGATGATGTCCCCCCTCTCAAGGCCGCCCCTCTCCGCCGGGCTGTCTGCCTGAACTTCCCCGATCAGTATGCCCGAAGCTGAGTCCAGTTCAAGCGCGTCGGCAAGATCGGGCGTGAGATCCTGGGGATGGATTCCCAGATATCCACGGACAACCTCGCCGTGTTGGCGCAGTTGCGCCGCGACCCTTCCGGCTACGTCGATTGGAATGGCGAACCCGATGCCGGATCCTGCGGGATTGTACGCGGTGTTTACGCCCACAACCCGCCCGGCGCTATTCACCAGGGGACCGCCGCTGTTGCCGGGATTGATGGACGCGTCCGTCTGCAAAAAATCCTGAATCGGCGGCGCCGGAATATCGCCCTGGATTCGTTTCAGTTGACGTCCCTTGGCGCTGATTACACCGACGCTGACGGTATGATGAAAGCCAAAAGGACTGCCGACGGCCATCACCCAGTCGCCGATATGTACTGAATCGGATGTGCCCAGACGGGCAATACGCGTACGATCGATCGGTGTTTCTGAAAGCAGCCGTATAAGCGCCAGGTCGGTGTCGGGATCCTGTCCGACAATTTCGGCGGCATATTCCGTGCCGTCGGAAAAACCGACTTGAATACCTATGGCACCCTCTATGACGTGGTTGCTGGTCAGGATATGTCCGGTGGCGTCGAGGACAAAGCCGGATCCGTAACGCAACGCCGAAGGGCCCTGGCGCAGCCCTGTACGGGAGATCTCCCTGCCGTAAGCACTGTTGGCGGAGATGCTGACAACCACGGGCCGTACGAGTCTGGCAACATCGGCAAATGACCGATCGGGACTGGCAGTCCAGGCTGTCTGGACGCGCAACAGGAAAAGGACTGCGCAGAAGACAGCCTGGCGAACCCGATTCGGTTGGGATGTCATGCCGATAAGGCCGATGAGGTCAAGTTTCCGCCTCTGCGGCCTTCTCCTCTTCCTGGTTGTTGCCGGCTTTCAGATTCTTCAGATGGGCCTCCCGCTCCTGTAGCAGATTTTCCAGTTCGTTGATTCTACGCACCAGATCCTGTACGTCGTCTGTTTGGGCGACGCCACCTTCGTTACCTTCGGACACGTGGGCATAGACCGCGCCACCCAGTTCGGTAAACGCTTCGTGTATGGCATGGCGGGCTCCGGCGATATCGAGCCTGGCGCGACCGATTCTCCCGAGGTATTCGGCCTTGTGGGCGGCCGTTGCGGCGCTGTCGATGATCCCTTTCTTAATGCGTTCCCAAAGCGTGTCGGTATTCATCCCTGTCTCCTTCGACGCTACTCGTCGGCGTTGGCATCCGCACTGTGGATCGCCTGGATTAATTGTTCCCGTGTGGCTCGGGAAATCTCGCGACCCCTGATGGACAGGCCGGGTGTTTGTCTCGCCAGGCGTCGGAGCTGTACAACCGAGAGACCGCCGAGGTCCGGATTTTCAGGGGACTCGGGTTTCGAGCCGTTTAATTCGAACACGTCTACCAGATCGTCGTGAGGGTTTGGAATGACGTGTCTGGATACGAGCTGGCCGACCTGTTCTGCGGCCTGAGCGCCCGCCTGTACGGCGGCCTGAACGGCACCGACGTCGCCCAGGATTCGAATGGAAACCAGGCCGCCCTCTATCTTTTCGACACCCGCGAGTTCGACGGCGGCTGCCTTCACGGCTGCGTCCGCCGCTTCAACGACGCCCGTGAATCCGCGAGTTTCGATTAGACCTAACGCGTTTTTTGCCATCGTGGGACCCGGAGTATGGAATGTGCAAACATTAAAACGGCCATTCCAGTTGCACTGATGCACTCGGAGTGGCCGCCTTCGATCAACTTAGCAGATGAAGTAGGGGGATGTTCATCAGGACCATTCGGTATAGAAACGGGCAAGCGCCTTGGTTGCATTTTATACCAACAATAAAGATAAGGAAATTGTCCGTTTGTGTCACGTATTTTTTAAGCTACGACGAGGCTTTGTAGAAATTAAAGCAATAAATTACAGGGTGTTATCTAAAAAAGTCCTGCGACCAATTATACCGGCTCGCACCTTTTTCCGTGCCAAACCAGACGTAATCGTCCTGGAGGAGTACGGCCTGCGTGCGGTCGTCGATCAGACCGTTCGCTTGCGTGTAGCGATTCCAGAGTCCGGTGGAAATCTCGAAACGAAACGCGCCCAGGTCGGTACCCAGCCATACGCGGCTGGTATCGGCCGCAATCGCAACGTGCCGGTTTCCGTGTACCTCGGCAAGCGCGAATCGTTGCCATACCGTGTCGGGTGCGGCCAGATGAATGAGCGTCGACGGCGATTCAACGGTCGCCCAAACTTCATTTTCGCAGGTGGCCAGCCCGTTGATGGGACGGGACGTGAGTCCGCCGGGGCTTCGGACGGGCGTCCAGGTCACGTCGTCGATGTGACAGCGAAAGAGGCCCATATGGGTGCCTGCCCAGATATGGTCGGTGCCCGCGGCCATGGCTTGAATGGAAAATCCCTCACTGCCGTCGACCCATCGAATGGTGTCGGCCATCGTATCGAACACGGCCAGTCCCGCCGGTGTGCCAATCCAGAGCCGGGTATCCGCTCTGACCATGGCGGTGACCTGACGTCGGTGGGGCAAGCGATACGTCATCCACTGACCTGTGTGACGTACATATCGGATAAGGCCGTTCCAGGCGCCGAACCAGACCGCCGTGCTGTCCGGCAGAATGGCGGTAACGCGGGCCTCGTCCAGACCCATTATGTCCTCCGGTTTGAAGTATTCCCACGTCTGGGTTGAAAGATGGTACCGCGTTATTCCCTGTTCCCGTATGCCATAGACGCCTCTGCCCCCAAACCAGATGCTATCTCCGTCTCTGGCCATGGCGGTTATATTTTCGTCGAGAGGACCGAATGCGTGGAATTCGAGTTGCCGGTCTGTCATATTCGCCTTGCCGACGCCCAGCCCGGCGATTCCGATCCACAGGGTCTGCCACGTGTCCATCAGCGTGTCCGTTATGGGATAGCTCCTTCGCGGACCCCGAATCCAGCCGTCAACCAGGAAGTGGCCAAACGGCAAATAGATGGGCGGAATTGGCGCTGGCGGACGACGCGGGGGTGGGTCGTCGCCGAAAAAAGTAACGGTTTCGAGCCGGGTGAGCCAGCGGGCGGCGCCGGACGGCGTGTCCAGCCAGAGTTCGCCGGTATTGGCATCGTAGGCCATGGCGCGAATGCGGTGGTCGGGCAGGCCGTCCAGGACGGTTAGCGGCCTGTGCCAGCGTTCGCCGTAAATATCGTAACGCCGGATGCCGTTCCGGGTGCCCACGTAGATATACTGGCTGCCTTCGGCCAGAGACGTAACCGAGTTCATGTTGGGAAAGGCGGTCCAGAGTTCCCGATCGAAAGCGGGAAGGGGTTCGGAGAGCAGGAGCAGCAGCGTGCTGAAAAGGGATATCATGGGTTCGAGGATCTGTGCGCTACGACAGACTTCTGAGGAAGGCCGCGGTTTCCCGGGCGACGATGATTTCTTCGTTGGTGGTCACAATCAGGGTTTTTACGGCGCTTTCGGACGCGGAGATCAGCCGTTCCGGATGCCCTGAGCGGTTCTTTTCGGGGTCCAGTTGAATGCCCAGAAATTCCAGACCGTGGCAGATGCGCCGCCGAATGTGAACACCACGTTCGCCGATGCCTCCCGCAAAGGCAAGCGCGTCGACCCCGCCAAGCGCCGCAGCCATTGCGCCAATTGCTGTCTTCACACCGTAACAGAAAGTCTCGACGGCCAGTTTTGCCCGTCGATTGCCGGCGGTGGCGGCCGCTTCCAGGTCGCGTACGTCGCCGCTGACGCCGGATATGCCGAGCAGGCCGCTTTCCGTGGTGAGAATGCGCCGGATGTCGTCCGTTGAGAGGTTTTCGCGGTCCATGATAAATGGAATGATGAAAGGGTCTATGGCGCCGTTCCGGCTGCCGTTGATAATACCGTCCTGGGCGGAAAATCCCATCGTCGTGTCGATGGACCGCCCGTCCTTTATGGCGCACAGAGATGCGCTGCCGCCAAGGTGGCAGGAGATCAGGTTTAACCCCTCGGCCGGCCGGTCGAGGAGCCGGGGCGCCCTTTCGGAGATGTAACGGTGGGAGGCGCCGTGGAAGCCGTATTTACGCACGCCGTAGGTTTCGTACCAGGCGAAGGGTACGCTGTAGGTATACGCATAATCGGGAATGGTGGTGTGGAAGGCAGGCTCGAACAGACCGACCAGCGGAAGACCCGGGTACAATGCATGGAAGATCCGGATGGCCTGGATGTACGGCGGGTTGTGGGCAGGCGCGAGTTCGTTGTAGTCGGCCATGCGCTCGAGAATCCCGTCGTCCAGCATGTAGATCCCGGGTTCTCCACGGAGGTGTACGGTCTTGAACCCCACGGCATCCAGGTCGGAGGCCCCCCGGTGGCCGCCCGCCCCGTTGAGGGCATCCATTACGTTCCGGATCGCAGAGGGGTAATCGGGCAGCGCGCAGGTGGATCGGGTTTCCGACCGGCCGACGCGATGTTCAACCGGACACTGTGCGCCGCCGATACGCTCGAGGCGTCCCTCGGCGAGCACCGTCTCGTCCGTCATATCGAAGAGTTTGTACTTGAAGGACGTACTGCCTACGTTGGCGACGAGGATTTTCATAGGCGGCGGGAGTCGGGTGTCGCGGTCTGGCGTTCTGTCCCGGAAATAGATTGCCGAATGGTGACATAATTGTGGGACAGGAAACTAATCGTTATTTTCTTTGTGGAGTTCGTGCATCACCTTGCGGGTGATTTCGGTGACCAGATCGTCATCCGGCGGCGGGATGTCACCGGAAGGGGTCGAGGCGCTGCGCGTGCGAAGGGTGGGGATTTGCGAATTGGCAGCGACGGGCCTGGACGGCGCCTCTCCGACGACGCACGCGGGATCCGGGCCCCGGATGCCCAGGCGTTTGCGGATCTGGAGGAGTTTGTCAACCTGGTCCTGGTTCAGTACATTTGCGCCGCCCAACTGACGCGCGACAAACAGAATTCGCGCGAAATGTTCCAGGGTTTCCATTTTGAAATATGCATTCATCACGTCGGAACCCACGGTGGTAGCGCCGTGATTCTCAAGCAGATAGGCGTCGTAGTCCGTGACGTATTTTCGAATCGGTTCGGAAATTTCCGGCCCCCCTGGCGTGCCGTAGTCCGCGGTGGGGATCGATCCGAGTGTGATCACGACTTCGGGCAGTACGCAATCGGTGAGCGGCATTCCGGCAACGGAGAATCCAGTGGCCGTGGGCGGATGCGCATGGACAACCGCCTTGACGTCGGGCCTCTCCCTGTAGAGAAACAGATGCATGCCAATTTCGGAGGAAGGGCTCAGGCGGCCGCTTATCTTCCTGCCTTCCATATCGCAGACGCACAGATCCTCGACGGATAGGGTCCCTTTGCATAGGCCGCTGGGTGTTACAATCAGCCGGCCTTCATCGAAACGGGCGGAGATGTTGCCGTCGCTCGAGACGATATATCCTTTGTCGTAGAGCCTGCGTCCGGCTTCCACGATATCCAGTTTTGCCTGATGGAGTGTCATGATGAGGTGACCTGGAAGTGATCCTCAAGGGGGACAGTGGTGGATGCCCGCCCAGTTTTACGTCTGCGGCTCACAGACGACCTGATCCACGATGCCTACGATAACGGAGCGGATGGGCGGCCGATCCACCCCCAGTACCTGCGCAGCCGCAACGCCCTGGCGGAGAACGAGGACGGTTTCGCCGGCGCCCGCGCCGGCGGTGTCGATGGCAAGCAAGGTGTCGCCGCCGGCGTTGCCGTCTGGCTGAACAGGTTGAACCACCATAAGTTTAGCGGCTTGGTAGGCCGGATGTTTCAGTGTGGAAACAACGCTGCCGAGCACGCGGGCTAGAATCATGAGAACCGGGAATTGGAGATGAACCGGAGAACTGCATCCGGTTTCGGGCTTTATTCGTTCCGGATATCGATCCGGTCGGCGATGCCGACGATGGCGGCGTCTACAGGTCCGTATTTTTCCGGCAGGGCATTGGGCGCTTCCCTCGCGCAGACCCAATAGACGGTCTCACCCTGGCCTGCGCTGACGACGTCGGCGGCCACCAGCGTATCGCCGAGATCGTTCCGACGGTGGTCCATGGGCTGGAGAACGAGCAGCCGGATGCCGGTCAGCGACGGGTCTTTCGCTGTGGCTACGATTTTTCCGATGACGAGACCGAGTTGCATGGGATCCGGGTCGTTGAAAGTGAATCGTAAGAAAGGGGCTTGCCAATCCGGCGGTCGCCGGCGTTCAGACGATCCTGAAATAGTCGACCAGCGTGCAGCGGCGCTGCCGCGTGAAAGTTCTGGCCGAGGTGCAACCTTCGCCGGTGGGTGTGGCGATGGAGAACGAGGTGTACCCTTCGCCGCCGGCGCCCACGCCTGCGGTGGACGGGCCGTTCTTGATAAAGAGACTGCAGCGGCAGGCCCGCGCCATGTTGGTCATGTTTTCGACGTTCTTGGAGTGCATGACAGTTGTGTGGCGATAACCACGTTCGGCCTTCACGGCCCATTCGATCCCGGTGTTGACGTCGGGTACCCGGACGAACGGAATGAAGGGCATCATCTGTTCGTTCTGCGTGAAGGGGTGCTCGGCTTCCACCTCTCCGATCAGCAACTCGGTTTCCGGCGGTACGTTCAGGCCAATGCTCTCGGCCAGTACATGCGGGTTGCGGCCCACGAATTCGCGGTTGACGTTTCGTTCGCCTCTGTCGTCTTCAGTAAATGCATGCCTCGTCAGGCTCTCGATTTGGCCACGGTCCAGTTCCACGCATCCCCTGGACAGCAGAGAACGCTTGAGTTCGTCGGCAACCGATTCGACAACGAAAATTTCCTTTTCGCCTATACAGAGAATATTATTGTCGAAGGCGCCGCCTTCCACGATTCCTTCCGCTGCCGTGTCGAGGTCAGCGGTTTCGTCGACCAGCACCGGCGGATTTCCGGGACCCGCGGCAATGGCGCGTTTCGGCGCCTGCATGGCGGCTTTGACAACGCCGCCCCCGCCCGTGACCAGGATCAGGTCGATCTTCGGATGTACGAAAAGGTCCTGAGCGGTCCGGATACTTGGTTCGTGGACGGCGGTTAACAGGTTTGCGGGTCCGCCCGCGTCGACGATGGCCCGATTGAGGATCTGAATGCCCAACTGGGAGACTTTTTTGGCCCCGGGGTGCGGCGCAAATACGGCGCTGTTTCCTGCGGCGATGAGGCTGATGGCATTGTTCACGGTCGTGGGAACCGGATGTGTGGAGGGTGTGACGGCGGCAACGACGCCAAAGGGCGCCAGTTCGACAACGGTCAGCCCGCGGTCTCCAGTCCAGGCAACCGGCTTCAGGTCTTCAACGCCCGGGGTGAGCCGGGCGACCACGTCAAACTTCCGGATCTTGTGGGCAATTCTGCCCATGCCGGTTTCGTCGATGGTCATCTGCGCGAGGCCCTTGGCGTGGTCCAGCGCCGCCTGTCGAATGGCCTCGATGATTTTACGCCTTGCTTCGAGCGACAGGGCTTCCAGTTCGCGCTGAGCCCGGCCAGCCGCGTCGACCGCACTGTCGAGGCGTTCGAAGATGCCATCGTCCCCGTTGCCAGCCGATCGGGGCGGAGACGAGACGACCGCGGGGGCCTGCCCTTCCGGCGCAAGGGTACGTACGACTTCCTCAACTACGGATCTGATTTGTGCTTCGCTGAAGTTCATGGTTTCGAGAGGTAGAAGAAAACCGGTTTCAGTACGCCATCATTACCGTGGAATTCGGGATCGCGAGAGAAGCCGAACCGCCAGGTCCCCGGGACGCCGTGGCCATGAGCGGCTATATTTCAGGGGTGTTTACGGTAGGTCGTCTCACCTTCCATTTCGACGGAATCGACGATGGCAACGACGACCGCGTCGACCGGACGGTCTTCTGTTGAACCGGTCATCCGCGCGGAACTGCCGCTTGTGCACAGGACGACTTCATTGGCTCCCGCGCCGACGGCGTCGACGGCAACCAGGAAACGACCTCCGGCCTCCAGGGTCCGAATGTCCAGCGTCTGCACGACCTGGAGCTTGAAACCCTCGAGGCCCCTGTCTTTCTGGGTGGCGACAACCGTCCCCACCACTTTACCTAAAATCATCGTATATGCTCAGCGCTTCAGGACGATTTGCCAATGGGCAGCACCTCTTCCAGGCTGCCGTGGGGACGCGGAATCACATGGACGGAAATGAGTTCGCCAATCTTGCCGGCGGCGGCGGCGCCCGCCTCGGTGGCGGCTTTGACGGCGGCCACGTCACCCCGGACCATGGCGGTCACGTAGCCAGCCCCGATTTTTTCCCAGTTGACCAGATTTACATTCGCCGCTTTCACCATGGCGTCGGTCGCCTCAATCATCGCGACCAGACCTCTGGTTTCGATCAATCCAAGGGCTTCACCCATGTTGCGATTCCTCCTGTTTAGAGTTTTCGACCAAAGCCCGGCGGGTATGGCGCCCGCCTGTTTCTTCAACGAGAGCCGAATTCATTTCTTCCCATAGACAGCCAGCCGGTAGGGCCGGGGGCCGTCGAAGGTCCTGATGGGTTCGTAGGATTCCCTGAACCAGGGCGCCGTCGCGATCGGGTTTTCCAGTGAGGCCCACAAGGGATCGTGCAACAGCATATAATCAGGCCGGTACGTTCGGACGGGCCAGGCAACGTCGCCCGCTGCCAGGTGAGGACCGACCGAGGGGGTGACCAGACCACAGACGTCCACAATATACCGATTACTGTAAAAACCCACGATGCCGATTTCGACCATTCCGACAGAAGCCGTTGCCGGCGTATTTGCGGCAAGCCACTCGCCCGCCATCTTGTAGATCGGGTACCTCGGCTGGGGTTCCCGCCCCAACTGTTTGACGGTGGGGGTGAGCACGGCAATCAGAAGCGGGATACACAGCAGCGAGGTTATCCGGACTTCATAACCGCGCCAGACCGGCCACCGGCCCACGACCCACCGGGTCATCGAGACCGTACCCAGGGCGGTGAGGATCATCAGGAGCGGCACGAGCCCGGCGTAATAGTTGTACGCCGCCGGCACGCCCATCGCCCAGTACCCGAGAAAGATGAATACCGGCCAGCCCGCGATAAGCAGAATTCGCCTGTCCGCACGGAATATCCTTCTGGCGCCCGCGATTGCCGGTAGCGCAAACCAGAGAAAAAACGGTGACCATTCCAGGTATCCCCGGCCGGTATAAAGGACGCCGTGCCACAGCGATCTCCAGAGTCCACTTGCGCCCATCGCCCGCTTTGCCTCTAGCGTATTTGGAAAGGGCGATCCGAAGGTCCAGGCCGCGTAGATCGACCACCCGCCGACAACGATGGCGAAGACAAGAAGCGGGCGCCAGGCGTGTCGCCTGTGAATCCACAGGTGGTGGCCCAGGATCAGTCCGGCTGGTACGAGTCCGTCACCGCGTGTGAGTGTGCCCAACGCGAGCAGCAGAGCCGCCAGATTCGTCCGGTTCGAAAAGTAGGCGGCGTAGGCGCCGAATATCAGTGCCTGGAACAGATTTAATTCGAAGCCGAGTACATCGCCCAGGTACGGATTCAGGACCACGAGAACCGCGGCAACGATACCGGCCGTGTTTTCGTTAAAGCGTACGAGGATGCGTCCGATCAGCAAGCCCAGCGCCCCCAGCGCGGCGCCGCTGAGAAGGGTACTGATCAGCGGATAGTCTCCGGCAATCCGACCCGGCAGAGCGAGGAGCAAGGCATAAAGCGGCGCCGTCGTTCCGAGCACCCGTTCGCCGGGATTATAGATGAACCCCCGCCCTTCCGCGAGGTTTTTCGCATATCGGTAGGTGATATACGGATCGTCCATCTGCACCCGGTGGAAACATGCAACCGCCGGGGGCGTCAGGAGCACGACCAGGATGAAGATCCGGGCGTTGGTCGAACGGATGGAACGAATCGGTACGGCCTTAATAGCCTGAATAATCCATAGAGACGCCTGTGCGTCAACGCGAGTCATTCAAGTCCGACCCGGTAGCGTATGATTCACCCGACCGGCTGGATCGCTCCGATACATGGCGATGAAGCATAATTGCATCGCATCGGACCTATGTGTCCCCTCCCGGAAATATGTCACCGGAATTCCGGCAACCTATTTCTGGGTCAGAACACAAGAAACGGGTTGCTTTTACGAATGTGGCGCCTTACGCGGCCTCCGGGACAAGCGGCTCAGGATTCGATAAAAGCCTTGCCTCCGCAGACAAGGTCGGCGGCGTTGGCGTCGTCGGTGTCCAGGTGGAGTTCGGGCAAATAACCGGCGTCGATTTTCAGCCTGACATTCTCGAAGGTGAGTCCCTTTTCGCCGCTCACGCGGGCACGAACGGCGCTACGCCCGGCAAGCCCCATTTCAGCAACGTCGATGGGCCGAAGGTGGAGGTGCCTGGCGGCGCGGATGGCGGCAGGTACGGTAAGAGATCCTTGAGGGCCCACAAAAGTGACCCGCTGGGCGCCTCGCAGGTCGCCGGAGTCCCGCACAGGGGGATCGAGACCGAGAAAGATGGCGTCGGTACGGGCCAATTCGACCTGATTGTAGTCCCGGGCGGGTCCCAGAATCCGGACACGCTCGATGGCGCGCAAGCGGGGTCCGATCACTGAAACGCATTCTTCGGCCGCGTACCCGCCTGGTTGATAGAGTTCTCTGAAAGGCGTGAGTTCCGAACCGGCACCGAACAGGATATCCATGGCATCGCGGTTCAGATGACAGTGCCTTGCGGAGACGCCGACCGGAATTTCGAGGAGGCCGTCTTCTCCGTTCCGAATCCTCCCGATCACTTCCCGGACGACGCGGGCGATATCCGGCGACCCGTTGCCGGGTGCGGCCTGCTGCCCTCGATTGCACAGCTTACAGTCCGCGCATTCGGAAGCAGGTTTGAATGTCTGTAACATCGGGTCGCGGCGCCTGTTACGTCGGCGTTTTTAGTACGGACAATGGGTGTGAGTCCAGACTCAAGATCGGAAAAATAGCAGGTTGAAATCGCAAAGTCAAGGGATTTCGGGGACTCGTGCGACTGCCCGCACGCGAGAGGCCGTACGCTTGACAATTCGCGGGGTTATGGTATAATTGGGCGGTTTTCCGTCCGGTCCGGATAAACAGGGTGCTGGTGCTTCTTCTTCCGGTCGGTCGGCGTGATCGCGGTGTCTGCCGGTTGTGGTCACGACCGGTGTGAACCCTTCCGAAGGTCAATTTGCTGCAGAGATCTGTTTTTCCCGGACAAGACGTTGTGAGATCCGTATTCCTGTTGCTGGCGGTTCTATCCCTGTCCCGGACTGTCCAGGCGGATGACAATACCCCCGATGTCCCACTTAACCACGGGGTTTATCGGACACTCGACCGGTACGACGCCAGCGGCTGGCTGGACGTCGCCGCGTCGCAGATCAGACCGTACACCCGTCTGAAGGTCGCCCGGCTCCTGCTTCAGGTCCTGCGGGGGATAGAAGCGCATGGCGGCATGTCGGACACCGAGCGGGGTATCCTCCAGAGACATCTGGCGGAGTTCCGCCCGGAGGTCGCGCGGTTGCGCCACGCGCCGGCGCGGGCCGGAAGCGGCACCCTCGAGCGGCTGGCTGGTACGCTTTTTTCCTGGCAGGATACGGCTGCATCTGTCGTACTCGAAGCGGTTTTCCGGCAGCGGTTGATTCTGATTCGGGGTGAGCTCCGGGATACTGAAAACGTTTCGCAGACGCATATTGGCGCGGTTGTCCGTGGCACCCTTGGAGACCGCCTCGGTTTTCGCGCGCGGCACTTCGAAGCCCGGGAATGGAGCACCCGGTCCCGTCTGACCCGGGCTGATGTGCTGGCCCGGCCGATCGAACTGGTGCAATTAAAGGAGAAGGCCGCGGACTTTCGGGAAGCCACCTATCAGCTCGTGTGGGCGACGCGCTGGTTCGACGTGGATGCCGTAAAGGGCAGTCTGGATTGGGGGCCGGGAAGGACGGGCAATCTGTTTCTGACTCCTGTCGCACCGTCGTTCGGGATGGTGCGGCTCCGGACGACGTACGGGCGGGTGCGTTTCAGTCACATTCTGGGATTTCTGGAGGCCGATGCGGGCCTGCTCGACCCTTCACGGACGCTGGTAGACAACGGTCACCGCCGTACGTTTTCCCGGGCCAAAGCAATTGCCGCCCACCGCGTGGAGGCCGATCTCTCTCCCCGCATCCGTCTGGGATTCCAGGAGGCGGTGATATACGGAGATCGAGATTTCGAGTTTCTGTATGCGCCTCCCGTATCGGTGCTTACCGCCGCCCAGATGGCGGTGGGAGACAGGGACAACCTGGCTGTGGGCCTGGATCTCTCGTTTCGTCCTGTTCGAGGCGTACAGACGTACCTCGCGTTATTTATGGATGATTTAAGGAAATTCAGCCCGGGCGATTTTTCCAATAAGCTCGCGATCCAGACCGGCGTGTTCTGGGTCGATCCGTTCGGGTTGCGGGACACGGATTTTCGAGCCGAGTTCGTACATATCGAGCCCTTCGTGTATTCTCACAGGTTCAACATCAACGCGTTCACACATTTCGACGCGCTCCTCGGTTATCCGACCGGGCCGAATTCGGATCGGGTCTGGACCCGGTTGACGCACCGGCTGTCGCCCTCGGTTTCGGCTTCGCTGAGCCTGGAAAGGACGCGTGAGGGCGAGAATGTCGAGAATACCGATGGCACGGTGACGAACGTGGGGGGCGATGCGCGACAGGGACGGCGTCCCGCGGATCCTGCGGTGCGGAAATTCATGAGCGGTACGGTGGAGAAACGGACCCGCATTGGTGCGGACCTCGTCTTCGAGCCGGTCCGTGATCTGGTACTCTCCGCAAACTACCGGCTGACGCGTGCGAGCAAGCGGGGCGGAAATCGTGAGGGTGGAAGCACCCACGACTGGCGCGTGACGCTGGACCTCAATTTTTTCTGAACGGAACAGGGGACAGATGGCTGCGGAAACGGGCGTCTCGACGGCCCGATTGTACGGACGGTGGCTGATTCCGGCCGTATGCCTCGCGCAACTCGCGCTGATCGCGCTTCCCGCCTGGCGTTTCGGCGAGGTCATACCGGTTGTCACGGTGAGCCTGGTTGTGGTTTCAGCGGTCGCGCTGATGTCGTCGGTCACATCCGCGCTCCTGTACATCTGTTTCATCGCTTCCGTAATCTCCTCCGAGTTTTATGAAGAGCATCTCATGCTGCCCCAGAATCTGCATTTCTGCGAGGCGCTGTTTCTGGTGGTATGGGGCGTGGCATTTGTCGCCTGGCTGCAGGAACGGAGGTTGAACTGGCGACGCACCCGTCTGGACCGTCCGGTGCTGGTTTTTCTGGGGCTGGTTGTGGCATCGATGGCGCTGGGTCTGTTTTACGGGCAGGACGTCCGGCAAATGCTGCGGGATGTACGATATCCGCTTTACTACGTGCTGTTTTTCGTCGCAACAGGATTTTTCGACCTGCGCAGGCGCAGGGCGTTTCTGATGGTACTGGTGATTTCGGCGGCCGTCGTGGGCGTGGAATACCTGATTGAATTCGTCCAGGCTATCGATCTCTCCTTTGCCGGTGCATTCTACCGCGTGGCCCGTCGGGAGGGGCTGCTGCTGCCGATGGGTGTTCTGGTTCTCGCGGCGGCATTTTTGTACGACACGTCGCCGGTTCGGCGCATGTTAGGTGGTCTTCTTATGGTTCCCATCGGTCTTGCGCTGGTGGTCACGATGGGACGCGCAATGTGGGGCAGCCTGTTGTTCGGGCTGTTCTGCGTGGGCGGTCTGGTATTGCTGGATCGGAGGAGGCATCGTGGACGGCGGCTTCTGATATTGATACTGATTCCCGTACTGCTCGTTGGCCTGGGCTATTATTTCCAGCAGTTCACGGGCGCAGGCGTTGAGGACATGGCGGCCCATCGCCTGCGGCGCACCGTAGCGGAGGGAGACCTGGAAATTCAGGGGCGTCTGCTGGCCTATGCGCTGGCCCTGGAGAAGATATGGCAGCGGCCCGTGCTGGGAGGAGGACACGGCGCCACGATTTCCTATCTGAGGGTCGACGAGTATTCGCAGCCCTACGTATTTACGTCCGGAGGCGTGGACAATACCTATTTGACGATTATGATGCGTATGGGGATTCTGGGCGTGATCGCCTTCTTGTGGATATTTGTCAGGGGGCTGCGAATCGCCTACGGCATGTTTCGCCGCACCGACGATCCGCACGTAAAGGGGTTTTGCGTTGCGTTTCTTGCGGTGTACGCGGCACTGCTGGTGTATATTATGACCGACAATACAATGATGGGCAACCGGCTGATTTTCTGGCATGCATGTTTTCTCGGCATTCTTGCCCGTATGGATGGAGAGGGACATGAAACCGGCGGTGACGGCGGTGGTGGTGAACTGGAACGCGGGTAAGGACCTTTTCCGGTGCGTCGCGTCACTTCTCGAAGTACAGGAGCGGCTGCCGCTCGACGTGGTGGTGGTGGACAACGCGTCTTCGGACGGCAGTCCGGACGCGCTGGAACCGTTTGGCGACCGGGTGAGGCTGGTTGAGACGGGGGGGAACTTCGGGTTCGGCCGAGGCGTTAACCGGGGCGTGGAAGTCTCCACCGGTCCCTATATTCTGGCCATGAATCCGGATGTGGCCGTAGGGCCGGATTCGATTGAGCGCCTGTTGGATTACCTTGAAGCCAATGGCCACGTCGGCGTGGTGGGGCCACGGCTTTTGGACCGGCGTGGTCGAGCGCAACCATCCTGCGGTAAGGCGCCTCGACTGGCTGGCGAAATTTGCCGTAAATTCCTGTTGCATCTTGTTTTTCCATTTCTTAAATTCGGCTGCCGGGTCTCCGGTGGGCCAACGTCGGTCGACTGGGTGACGGGTGCTTGTTTCCTTGTGCGTCGCAGCGCTTTCGGTGCGGTTGGCGGCATGGATAACGCCATATTTATGTATTATGAAGACGTCGATCTCTGCCTCAGGCTTGGTGGGGCCGGATGGACCGTGGCCTATCTGCCGGAGGCCAGCGCATTCCATGCAGGGGGTAAGAGTTCAAGAAAGGCGCTGGAACGGATGCTGGTGGAGGGCATGGCGAGTCATCTTTATGTGATAAAAAAACACCTGGGAGATCATGCGGGCCGCCTGCTGGCGATACTGACGTTTCCGGAGATGGTTTTGAGAACGCTGCTCTGGGGAGGTCTGTTTTTATTGCCCGGATTCCGGCCGGAGGCCAGGGCAAGGCTGAGGGCGTATCGACGGGTCCTGGCGCAGGGCATTGAAGGTAGGACCTGCTTGGGTTCTTCGCACGGGTGTTCGGGCCCGAAGGAGATTTCATGATTCCGATCTGGCGGGCCTGTTTCGACGAAGAGGAGGTGTCGGCGGTCCGGGAGGTGATGCTATCCGGGTGGGTGGGGGCAGGCACGAAGGCCGCGGCCTTTGAAAAACGGTTTGCCGAGTATATCGGGACGTCATCCGCGGTGAGTGTGAATTCCTGTTCATCGGCGCTGCTGCTGGCGCTTAAGGTACTGGGAGTGGAGGGCCGCGAGGTCATTACCACTTCCATGACCTTTGTCGCCACCAACCACGCGATCCTTCAGAACGGAGCCGTTCCCGTTTTCTGCGACATCGATCCCGTCACGTTGAACCTGAATCCGGATTGCGTGGCCGAACGGGTTTCGGAAAAAACGGCTGCAATTATGGTTGTGCATCACAGCGGCCAACCCTGCGATATGGACCCGATACTGGAAATTGCCGCATCCCGGAACATCCCGGTTGTGGAGGATGCCGCCCATGCCTGCGGCGCCCGGTACAAAGGCCGGATGGTGGGTGGGTTGGGAACGATCGGATGTTTCAGTTTCCAGGCGCAGAAGAACCTGACGACCTGCGATGGCGGTATGCTGACTACCAACGACGTGCAACTGGCAGAGCGCCTCAAGCGGCTGAGCTGGATGGGTATCCCCCAGGGTACGTGGGACCGGTTTACAGCAGGGCCGAAACAGAAGCGCTGGATGTACGAAGTGACCGAAGTGGGGCACAAGTTCTATATGAACGATTTGAATGCGGCCATCGGGTTGGTTCAACTGGCGAGGCTGGAGTCGGCCAATGCCCAGCGGCAGGAAATCGTTCTTCAGTACAATAAGGCGTTTGCCGATCTGACATGGCTTCGGCCCCCCAGGATCGCGCCGTACGCGCGCAGCGCCTTCCATGCCTATGTTCCGCGCGTGGCGGACAGGGACAATCTGGTTGCCCATCTGCACGGGCGGGATGTCGATTCCAGCGTGCATTATTATCCGAATCATCTTTATCCGATCCACGAGCCCTATCGTTGTTCATTGCCGGTGACGGAGTCGGTGTGGCGAGAAATGGTGACGCTGCCCCTCTATCCCGGCATGACCGACGGAGACCTGGCCCAGGTTATCGAGGCTGTACGGAGCTTTCAACCCAACTGTCGGGAAATTCAACCCGATTCGTGATTACCGCTCGCAAGCAGAAAGTACACCGTGTTGTCCTCCGCTCTCTTTCTCGCATTCGGTTTCGGAAGCGCTCTGTTATTGACACCGCTGCTTCGGGCCGTTGCGCTACGCGCATCGTGGTTGAAATCGGGCGGCGCCAACGGATCGCAGTCGGTTCCTCCCATAGGCGGCGTGGCCATAGCAATCGCCACCCTGCTGCTGCTACCCTTTGCGCCCTTGTCGTTTCCCGTTGGCCTGTGGATCGGCGCGCTTGGCATGGGCGCCATTGGATTCGTCGACGATAAGTGGCCGCTATCGCCTTTTCAAAAGCTTGCGTTTCAAATCTTTACGGTCGCCATTACAGTCGGGAGCGGGCTGCGGTTCAACACAACGGGCAGTACCGTGTTCGACGCCGTGCTTACCGGAGTGTGGCTGGTATGGATGTGCAACGCGTTCAACGTGCTCGACATGATGGATGGCTTGTCCGCGGGCGCGGGCGCCATCGCTTCGATTGGCCTGGCCGGCCTGGGGTTGGTCGGCGGCGCCGCGCCGGTTGTGATTCTGGGTGCCAGCCTGGCGGGAGGCTTTTTGGGATTTCTGGTGTACAATGCCCATCCGGCCCGGGTCTATATGGGCGACGCCGGCAGTCTTTTTGCGGGATTTGTGCTCGGCGCCATGTCCGTTCAGGTTTCCAGGGCGATGCCCGGGGTGCAGGGTGAACTCTGCGCGATCCTGGTGCTGGGCGTGCCCTGTTTCGAAGCCCTGTTTCTTTGTGTCGTGAGGAAGAAAAAGGGCTTGCCCGTGATGAGGGCCAGCCGTGATCACGTGGCACAGCGGCTGGTCAGAATGGGATATTCCGTGGGGGGCGCGGTTCGGCGCATTCATCTTGCGGGTGCGCTTCTGGCCCTTTGCGGAATCCTGGCGGCCGTGGTGCCGGCCGCGGTTTGCGTTATAATCCTGGTTTCTGTGATCGGAACGGCGGTATGGACCGGCGTGCGGTTGGCCCGTGTGGAGACCGTATAACAGTCCGTTGAAAAAGTTGCTCTGCAGGCGATGCCGGCCGCCTGTCTGCGTGCGTACGCACAGGCAGGCAGACCGGATGGACTTTTTCAACGGGCTGATAAGGAGAGGCCGGATGACCGACCTGCGTCGCACAACCGTCCGCGGTTTCTCGTGGACCGGTCTGGCGCAGGGTTCCGGTTATCTGATTCAGGTGGGTGCGCTGGGGGTGGCGGTGCGGCATCTGAGCGAACCGTCCCGGGCGTTCGGAACAGAGGTTGCCGCAGCCACGATTGTGGGGGTGGGCATACTGTCCGCGGAAATGGGCTTGGGGCGAGCCCTTATTCAGAAGCGGGATGCGCACGGGGCGCATCTGGCTGCAGCGTTCTGGATGGGCCTCTGCATTTCCTGTTCGTTGGCCGCCCTTCTCTATCTGACCGCCCGGTTCTGGGGCGGACTTTTTTTTGATGACCCTCAGGTTTCCTCTGTTCTGCCGCCAATGGCCTGGGGGCTGGTCTTCGCCGGCCTGGGGACCGTTCCCCGGGCGGAGATGGAACGTACGTTCCGCTTCGGGCAGTTGGCGATTCTGGATGTTTGCGCGGCGTTTTCCAGCGGATTCACGATGGCCCTTCTGGCCGTGTGGGGATACGAGGTGTGGAGTCTCGTCTGGGCTTACGTGGTCCGCCATGCGGTTCTTGGCTTAGGTCCCTGGATATTCTGCCCCGTAAATGCGAACCGTACCTTTAAAATTGCCGATGCAAGGGTATTGCTCGGATTCGGCGGTAAATGGACTGGTTCAAGGTTGGTGGGCTATGTCCAGCAGAACCTGGACTATCTTCTTATCGGCAGGTTTCTGGGGATCGAGGCGCTGGGCTACTACGGGTTGGCTTACCGGCTTATTGCATTTCCGCAAACCCGCGTGGTTCAGGCCATTGCAAAGGTCACCTTTCCGGCCTTTTCCGCCCTGCAGGATGATGTCGTCCGGCTTGGACGGGCGTATATAGCCACTGTGAAATACGTCGCCGTGCTTGTGTTTCCGATTATGGCGGGATTTTACCTGTTGGCGCATCCCGGTGTGGCATTGCTTTTTGAGCCGGAGATGGCGCCCGCGGCGGTCGTCCTTCAGGTGCTCTGTCCGGCCGGGGCGCTACGGTCTATCGCGTCTCCCGCCGGGTTGGTCTTTTCCGCCCTGGGCCGCACCGGCCTGGCGCTTATCTGGAATATCGGCGGCGCCATCTTTATGCTGGTGGTTTTATGGTTCGGTATTGCCGGGGGGATCACGGGCGCCGCGCTGGCGGTAAGCCTTGGCGTGGCGGTCCTGACCGTGGTCTCGCAGGGTATCGTGAACCGGCTTGCCCGGATAACATTTGAAGAATACTTCAAAGCGTTGTATCCCGCTGCGCTGAGCAGTGGATTGATGATGGGCGTGGTCGCCGGATACAAGTGGCTGGTGGTTGGCGTACTGCCCGATTCTGTGTTGATTGCCTCCTGCGTGGTTGCGGGTGTGTTCGTTTATCCGCTTGTTTTCCGTTTTTTTGCAAAGGAGACCGCCGTGGAGGCAATGCGTCTTGCCGGATTGATCCGGCGTTAGGAAGCTGTCTTAAAACCCCCTGCGGTCTTCGCGCGGCTGCAAAAGCGTCGGTCGGCGTTGGTCAAACCCACCCGTATCCCAAAGATAGGGGCGGGTTCTCCCGCCTTCACCGACACCTTTTCGCTCGCGCTCGGGAACTCACCGGGAATTTTAAAACAGCTTCTCAGGATACGCGTATGGCTCGATTGCCGAATTTCCTGATTATCGGCGCCCAGAAATGCGGAACGACGTGGCTCGTGGCCATGCTTCGCCAGCATCCCGACGTGTATATGCCCGAACAGGAGGTACACTTCTTCGATAAGGCCGGGAATTACGAAAAGGGCATCGAATGGTATGCCAGACATTTCGCGGGGGCGGAAAACAGAAGACGAGTGGGTGAGAAAACGCCAGACTATTTCTGGGCAGGCGGGCGAGGCGGTGAAGGACATATGCCGGATGTACACCGGCATATCCACAGACATCTGCCCGACGCCAAACTGATCGTTACGCTCAAGAATCCGGTGGATCGGGCGGTCTCCGCGGTAAAGCACCTGATACGGACCCGTCGGATATCTCCGCTGCATCGAATGGACGATTTGCTGGCGGGCGGAAAATCCGCCTTGCTGGAAGGGTTCGGAGTCTTCGAGGTGGGTCGGTTCTCTACGTTGCTCACCGCCTATCTGGATCTCTTCAGGCGGGATCAGATTCTGGTCCTTTTTTTTGAAGAAGATATCGTGCAGCGCCCGCAAGAGGGCCTGAAAAAGATCTGTGCCTTTCTGGAAATCGACGATTCCGTTCGTTTTTCGGGGATAGCGCAGCGGGTCAATCGATTCGACAGCTGCAAATTACACCTGGTCGCCCGGTATTATTTCCCGGTCTTGTCCCCTTTGACAAGCGTACTCGGACGCCTCTTGCCGGAGAGCGATTATCTTCCCAGCGAATCCGTGCTCCAACACTTGCACGGGCTTTACCGCGAAGAAAATCGAAAGTTGTTCGATCTTCTCGGGCGTGAATCTCCGGTATCGTGGCTTGCAACCTGATGGCGGGTTCCCCCCAAATGCGCCGTTTTCCATTGATTCCCCGGAATCTCGTGTTTATATTGAAGGAGCTTTCCTGCCTTGAGGGTTTTTTTTGTCGCGCTCACCGGGCCCCGGTTTGCCGCCAGCCGTACACGTGTGTTTGATTATCTGCCCTTCCTTAAAGCCAATGGCGTGCAGGCCGACGTGGCAGTTGTATTGCCCGATCGGATGTCCACCTGGACATACTCGCGGAGAGGGTTCGGGCGTCTGATCCACTATATCTGGGTGTGGTGGCGCTCGCTCCGGCTGGGGTTGCGCACCCTCCGTTTTGCGCCCGGATACCACGTCGTGTTTGTGCAGCGGACCTTTTTCTGCGCACCGATTGCCAGGCTGTTGCGAAAAATTTCACGGAAGGTCATCTTCGATTTCGACGACGCTATCTTTACCACCGAGGCACCCGATGAAAACTGGATGGGGCGGCTCCGAACGTGGCACCACTCGCGTGGGCTGGCAAAGATGCTCCGGGCGGCATCCAGGGTTATCGTCGAAAATACGTACACAGCCGCGTATGCCGAACGGTACTGCCCGGAGGTGTCGATCATCACGGGGCCGATCGACACGGGTCGGTATGCCCCCGGCGGAGAGGTCGATGGATGCGGCGACGTGGTTCTGGGCTGGATCGGCAGCTACACGTCCGCCCCCTATCTGGAACTGATCCGGGAGCCTCTGGCCGAACTGGGTGCCCGACACCACCATCTCCGGCTTTGTCTGATCGGCGAGGGCGGATTTGATACGGACGCTGTGCCCCTTGAATGGCGCCCCTGGTCTATGGAAACCGAGGTCCGGGACCTGCGCAGCTTCGATATCGGCCTGATGCCGTTGCCCGACGATCCGTGGACCCGGGGAAAGGGAGGCTACAAGCTTCTTCAATACCTCTCGATGGGAATTCCGGCTGTGAGCAGCCCGGTGGGCATAAACCGCGAAATCGTGGAAGACGGCGTCAACGGTTTCTGCGCACGGTCGCACGGCGAGTGGGTATCCTGTCTCGAACGGCTGATTCTGGATCGGGCGCTTCGGCATCGGATGGGCGAAGCCGGACGCGCAAAAATGGAAGCGTGTTATTCGCTGGAACGGAGCAGCCAGCGACTGTTGCGGATCCTGAGTTCGGTCGCCCGGGCGGAGGCCTGAGCGTGCCTCGTCGATCCGGGTTCGATTTCGAGTGTGCCCAACGGAAGCGGCGCGCTCCGGAGGTGGTTGAACCGGCCTTCGCCGGTACGGGCGGATGTGGTCGATGGAGAGGGCGAAACGGGTTCTTCCTTCTGCGGGTCAAGGCGCCTTCTCGACAATAACCGTTGAGTCACGCGAGCATATCTATACGATTCACTTATACTTACATAATAACTTTTACGTTGCCGGTTTACCCCTGGGTGTTTATATTTGAAACGCCGATTCCGGCGTCGGAGCCTGTTTATCCAACCCGATCGTGGTGATTCCACCTGCGGAGCCGGTTTGCCTGCGGATCCTTCTGACGCGCAAACGCCGATTCACCTGGTTCAAATTATCGATCGTTTGAACGTTGGTGGACCAACGCCCTATCTGCTTTTCCTCTCCAAGACGTTGGAGTCCCGGGGTTGTCGCTCGCTTGTGGTCAAAGGCCAGGTGGCGCCCGGCGAAGCCGAGATGGAAGACGTTATCAGCCGCTCGGGAATTCAACCCTTTGAGGTGCACGGGTTCAGCCGGGCGATTGTACCGATTCAGGATTTCAGGGCTCTCGTTGCGATATACCGGTTGTTAAGACGCGTGCGCCCCGAGATTGTCCACACGCACAAGTCGAAAGCAGGTGTGCTTGGTCGTATAGCGGCTTGGCTGGCCGGCGTGCCGATTACGCTGCATACGTTTCACGGTCTGGTCTTCAAGGGATATTTTTCAGACTGGAAGACCTGCCTGATTGTGCTTGTTGAGAGGCTTCTTGCCCGCCGCACCGATGTCCTGGTTGCCGTCTCGGACCGGCAGCGGGTTGAATTGTTGGCCGATCGTATCGCGGCGCCTTCACGCATTCGCACGGTTCCGCTGGGCGTGGATCTGGATCCGTTTCTGAACCAGCGGCGCGGCGACGTGGGTTTCCGCGATGAACTGGGGTTCGACACCTCGACGCGGCTTGTCGGAATCGTGGCGCGGCTGGTGCCAATTAAGGGTGTCGACATTTTCCTGGCCGCCGCCGAACAGGTGGCCAGGGCCCTGCCGGATGTCCGGTTTGTCGTGATCGGCGACGGGGAACTGCGGACCGAGCTTGAAGCAATTGTACGTGCACGAAAGTTCGAAGACCGGGTGCGGTTTACAGGCTTCCGAACGGATATGGCGCGAATCTACGGTGCGCTCGATCTGTCCGTACTTTCGTCGTATCACGAGGGGTTGCCGGTTGCATTGCTGGAGGCGGTTGCATCCGGATGTTACGTGGTTGCGTCTCGGGTGGGAGGCGTGCCCGATTTACTTTGGAGCGAACGGATTGGCCTGATGGTCGCGCCTGGCGATCCCGCAGCGCTTGCTGGCGGGATTCTGCGGGTGTTACGGGAGCGGCGGGGTATTTCCGCTGAAGAGCGGCGAAGCGTTGTTAAATCATACGGGTTGACACGTTTGGCGAAAGATTTCAGCCACCTCTATCGTAAGCTATCCGAAAACAAGCGGGCCGGGGGCGGTTCTCCAGGCGACTGCTGGGAAGGGACGTACGCATGAAGGTGTTGATTACCGGCGGGGCGGGGTTCATAGGATCACATTTGGCCGAACGGCATTTGAGACGAGGCGACGAGGTTTCCGTTCTCGACGATCTATCCACCGGAGATTACAACAATATCCACCACCTGGAGTCCAACCCCCGGTTCAACATAAAGGTTGGCACGATTCTGGAGTCGGAAACGCTGCGTCCTCTGGTGGAGTGGTGCGATATGATTTATCACCTGGCCGCTGCGGTGGGCGTGAATTACATCATTGACAATCCGCTGCATTCCCTGACGACCAATATCCGGGGCACCGAAATTGTTCTGGAACTCGCCAATAAAGACAAGAAGCGCGTGATGCTTGCGTCGACTTCGGAGGTGTACGGCAAGAAGAACGGCAAGGTGTCCTTCCAGGAAAACGACGATCGGCTGCTCGGGCCCATTACCGTCGACCGCTGGATCTATTCCACAACAAAGGCGGTGGACGAGATGCTGGGTCTGTCCTATTGGCGTGAGAAGAAGCTGCCCATGCTGATTGTGCGGTTTTTCAACGTCATCGGCCCGAGGCAGACCGGCGACTACGGCATGGTCGTTCCCCGAATGGTCAAACAGGCGCTCCTGGGGCACCCGATTACGGTGTACGGCAATGGAGAACAACGGCGCTGTTTTACCGACGTCGAAGATGCGCTTGACGGCCTGGTTGCACTGGCCGAACATCCCCACACGCCAGGTGAGATTTTCAATTTGGGCGGTAACGTCGAGACCAACGAAACCAGCATCATCAATCTGGCGCATAAGGTCAAGACGCTGACGGAAAGTGACGCGCCGATTGAATTCGTGCCTTACGACAAGGCATTTGCAAAGGGATCGTACGAAGACCTCAACTACCGGGTGCCGGATCTCTCCAAACTCAGGTCGTTCGTGGACTACGAGCCGAAAATGAGCCTCGATAACACCCTGCGGCGCATTATCGGTTATTTCGAGTCGTAACAGAGCGAACGTCAATCCGGGCGCTCGTACGCGCGGGTCGTCGTGAAGGTCGGAGCGAACTCACCGGCGCACGATCCGCGTTCCAATATATGAATGTTATTCAACTGGCGTTGGACCGTCCGAATCCTCTTGCTTGAAAGGACGGGGCTGGCCGTGCGCCGGTTTTTTTTATTGCGGGGTCGTTTTGCGGGACCACCGTTCGATCGGCTGGATCTGCACGGGTTGTATTGTGTTCGGTTCGTTCGCCGTTCTGCTTCTCCTGCTATCTTCCGGTGTGTCATTGCTCGACGACGACTGGGGTCACCTCCGTTTGTGCGCGGAGGGTATTCAAACCATTCTAAACACCAGTTGGACAGGGCTCGCGGGTGCCGGGGGATATTATCGTCCGGTTGTCACCCTGACGCTCTACGCGACCTTTCTGTTCGTGGAATACGATCCCGTGTTCCATCACGTTGGCAACGTGTTGATTCACTGTTTTTGCGGCATTCTGGTATGTTTACTGGCGCGGCGGCTGCTGGCCGGGTCATTGGCCGCCTGGACGGCGCTCCTTCTTTTTCATGTGCTGCCCGTCCACACGGATACCATATTCTGGATCGTCGGCCGTACGGATTCCGCCTGTACGTTGTTCTACCTGTCTGCATTGCTCTTCTTTCTGGTCTACCAGGATCGCCCGTCTCCGGGTTTGCTGGCCGGTGGAAGCCTTTGCTTCTTGCTGGCGCTTTTTTCGAAAGAGATGGCGCTGTCTCTGCCGGGCGTGCTCCTGATCCTCTTATTGCATGGCGGGACATTCCGCTCTGCGGCGGCGCGGCGGGCCCTGGCGTGCTGTGTCGCCACCGTGGGAGTCTACCTGTGCGTCCGTTGGATCGTATTGGGCGGGGTATTAACGGGGATTCCGGATCGGGACCTCACGGCGACGGGGCTCGGCCTGGACGTTCTCAAGTCCGGGGCGAAGATGGGGATGACCGATTACCGGTTTTTCGGCGCCGTTCTGCTGGTGGCGACCGCCGGCGTGTTCTGGTTGTCGGGCCGGCCGCGCGAGGTGCTGCGGGACACGTTGTATCTGGGTGGAATGACCGTGGTCAGCCTGGTGCCCGTTCTCGGAAGGGTTCACCGGTGGTACCTCTATCTGCCTTCCGTATTCTTCTGCGTTGCGGTTGCGAATGTCTGGGCGACCTGGCAGCCGGATCGACGGGTGGTCCTGTGGTGCAGAAACCTCCTGCTGGCAATGCTGATCGGCTATTATGGCGTGGTGCTTGCCCGTGAGGGATTGTTCTGGCGGGAGGCTTCGGTCCTGAGCGAAAACGTCCTGGATTCGGTGGCGCCGCTTACGAAAGAAAGCAGCGGAACGGTTTACGTGTTGAACGTGCCTTCTGCCCTGAGCCCCGCGGGCAGCCTCGGAGAAATACCACTGTTCGCATATGGGCTGAGCAGTGCGTTGGCGGTCCGAGCCGGGGTTGAAACGTCGGCAGTTGCCGTGAATCACTGCTGGCTTACGGAGCCCGACGGTTTTGAGAGCGACGTGAATCGGCTGGGTCCGATGCACTGGCGGATCGACATAAAAAATGGCGGTTTTTTTTCCGTGCATCGGCAGGTTGATGCCAGGACGTTTTATGCGCCGGACGGAAAGCGGTTACTTCCCGGAACCATGAAGAGGAAGTGGGGCGAAGCGCGGATTCACGGTCCCAGACAGGCTGAGGTTGTACTCGAGCCGGTGCGTGGAAGCCGCGTGGTGATTTTCAACAGGGGCGGAATCAGGGAATTGAACCTCGAAAACGAGTAGGAGTCGGGTATATGGTCGTGCGTTTTACGCAGGTCATTGCAGTTTGTGCTCTGATGCTGATGATCCCGGTAGGGGCGCCAGAAGCTTCCGGTGGTGAGCCGCGACTCGTGTGGGCGGGAGAGGATGGCGTCGAGATTGAGGTCGACGGATCGGACTATCAGCGACGTACGGTTAATCTTGAGGGTGTAGCCTACACTCAGATTCTGTTACCTGGAGGCATGGGGTTGCCCGAACCCGGCCGCCCTGCCGTGCCGGTGCGAGGTGCGCTCCTGGGCGTGCCTTACGGAACGCGGGTGGCGGTTACCGTGGTGGAGGCAGACTACGACGAGATTTCCGGGGTGCTGCTGCTGCCGGTGCCGCGGTCCCGGCCGGTGGGACGGGGCGCATACCCGAGGGAGGTGGAGGCCTACGAGCCGGATGCGGATTTTTACGCCTACGACGGACTGTATCCTGCGCAACAGGCCGAGGTGACGGGGACCGGCGTTATGCGGGATCAGCGGGTGGCCGGAATATCTTTGAGGCCCATCCAGTACAATCCGGCTCTGCAGCAGTTGCGCATTGCGCGCAGGCTGCGGGTGCGCGTGCGGTTTGTGCGCGACGAGCCGTCCATCAGGGTCCGGTCGACGGATGAGGGCACGGGCGGTGGATTCGAGGACCTCTACCGAACCGCGTTGTTGAATGCGGAACAGGCGCGGGCATGGCGGGGCCGGGCTGAATTGCCCGGCGACCGTGCGTTGCGGAAGATTCAGATTGCTGAGGGTCTGGATCCGGCGGCCGATTACTACAAGATCCGGATACGGGAGGACGGCCTGTATCGGCTTGACGCGAGGTGGTTTGCCGATGCGGGCATTGCCCTTCAGGCGGGCGATCTGGAGCGTTTGAAGGTCTTCCTGAACGGTCAGGAGGTGCCCGTCGACGTGCAGGACAACGGAGATGGCGTGTTGGACGAGGGCGAGGGTGCGATTTTCTATGGCGAGTATAGACGCGCGCCGGATCGGGATTTCGAGAACGAACTGGGACGGGAACAGGTTTACTGGCTCTCACTGGACGGCAGACCCGGTCGGCGATTTGAGGGGGTGGACGGTTCGCCGCGGAACGGATACCCACCGGTCATTCGGTTCACGCACAGGGCGCACGCCGAAGTCGATTCACTTTACGATCCGCTTGGAGACGCGCCTGACGCAATTAGGGACCACTGGTACTGGGGGCGAACCGGGTCGCCGGGCAGGCCGGGTACTGTTCTTCAGGGTTTGCGCGGCTATTCGGTGACCGTTCCCGTTCCCCTGCCCGGCCTGGACAACGCCGCGGCGACAGCGGCGTATATTCGCGTGGGTATGCACGCGCTGACCTTCAGACGCCTGTTCGAACCCGACCACCGCACGGTTGTGCGGCTGTCCAACGGTACGGTTGTCGCGGACGACCGGTGGGATGGAAAGCGTGCGTTCATCGCCGAAGGGACAGTGCCCCTGTCGGAACTGGGCGATACGAGCCGGGTGACCCTTGCGACGCCGGGCGCGCCGGATTTCCCTGCTGACTATGTCGAGCACGTGTTGCTCAACTGGGTGGAAATCGCTTATCCCCGGCGGTTTGAATGCGTGGAAGGCAAGCTGAAATTCGAGCCGGATGAAACCGACGACGGTCGGAGCTTCTCGATCACGGGTTTTCGCACGGACGACGTGTTCATCTACGACGTCGACGGTGGCCGGAAGTTCCAGCACGTTCAGATGACGCCGGGGGATTCGGGATTTCAAGCCCGATTCGAAGTGTCGTCCGTTGTCGGGCGTTATGTCGCGATGGATTCCGAAGCCATCCGGAGGACGCCCGCGGGTGAGACGGCCGAGGTACCCGAGTTCGGGCAGGAGGGGGCCGACTATGTGATTGTCGTGCATCCGGGGTTTCGCGAAGCGGCGGAGCGCCTGGCGGAACACCGGCGTGGGCAGGGGCTGCGGGTACAGGTCGTGGATGTCATCGGGATCTACGACGCGTTCTCTTTCGGGCAGTTCGAGCCGCAAGCGATCCGCCGATTCACACGATATGCGTTCGAAAACTGGGCGCGGCGACCGACCTATCTTCTGTTGTTCGGGCGGGACAGCTTCGACTACCGGGACCACTTCGATCAGGCCGATTTGGGGCGGCGCGCCGATGTGCCCGCGCTTCCCTTCCAATCTGTAGTAAGGGGACTGGCGTATACGGACCATTTTTACGGGGCCGTGGCCGGTCCGGACGAGGATCTGTTTCAGGATATTTTCGTGGGACGGATATCGGTGGTCAGCCGCCGTGAGGCCGCCGCAGTGGTCCGGAAGATCGTGTCATACGACCAGGCCCCCCGTGCGCGATGGCGGGACCGTGTGCTGTTTATGGCCAACTACGATCCGTTTTCGATCTTTACGACCCCCAGCGACCGGCTGTTAACGAACTATACCGAGCCGCTGGGGCTCGAATCGTTCCGGGTCTACAACGATAGGGATATCGGGGTTGAACCCAACGAGGATACGGGCGAGGTGATCCGGCAGATCAACGAGGGTCGGCTGCTGGTGAATTTCCTCGGACACGGAAGCGTTTCAAGCATGGCCGGTTTCTTGAGGGGGACATATCAACAGCGCAACTATCACTATATGGGTCAGATCGTCAATGCGGACCGATTGCCGATTGTGGTGGCTTTGTCCTGCCTCAACGGGCAATTCTCGGATCCGAGGTTCGCGTGCCTTGCGGAGGAAATGACCAAGAAGCCGGATGGCGGCGCGATCGCGTATATATCGGCTTCAACGCTCGCGGCCGTTATAATCAACGATTTCCTTAACGACCGTTTGTTTGCCGCGTTCTTCAGAGACGGCGTCCGCAAATTTGGCGCCGGTCTGGCCGTGGCCAAGGCGGCGCTGGATACGCGGTTCCCCGATCTGGAAACGCTTACCCTTGGCATGCAGTTGATTGGAGACCCCGCCCAGGAGTTGGCCATATTGCCCAACCCGGATTTCTCCCTGGACTCGGGAAGCTTGAAAGTCGAGCGCACCGGTCAGCTGACCGTCGAAGATTCGGTGCGGATCGCGATCCGGATCGAGAATATCGGGATCACACCTCGTGTGGGCCCCTCGGTTGTTCTGGTGGATCGGAATCTGGATCGAGGCGGCGCAGATACACTGTTTACGGGCGTTTTCCCCGCCTTTGGACAGTCGGACAGCACCGCGGTGATGTGGCGGTTGGCGGGCAGGGCAGGCAGGCACCTGCTGGCGCTCACGGTGGATCCCGACGATGAGATACCGGAGTTGGACGAAGCCAACAACCACGTGGAGATCGAGTTGGACGTGGTCGGGAGTCTGTCGGCCGCGCCCTCGATGCCACGGCAGAGCCAGGTGGTGCCCGCTTCGAGTGTTCGGTTGGCGGTGCGCCCGGGCACCGGCGCCCAGGAAGTGCAGGGCGAGTTTGAGGTGAGTGGTTCGCCCTCGTTTGCCGGGCCGGGTGTGATCCGTTCCGGACCCATCGCGGGGCGCGCCGGGCTCGTGTTGTGGAAGCTGGCGGAGTTGGCGCCCGGAACGTACTTCTGGCGGTCGCGATTGCGAGATGGTGAGGAGTTCGGGGTGTGGTCAACCACCATGGAATTCACGGCGCGGTCCACCGCGCCTGCGCGCGAGGTCCTGTGGCACCAGGGCGCCGTCAACGCACTCCGATGGGGTGCCGCCACGGACGTGCGCCTGGCTGACGGCGCGATTTCGCGGGTCGTCGATCCGCCGCCGCTGCGAATAAACGAGGACACGCGGGAAGAGGCGTTTGAGGCCGAGGGCGTCCGTGGCACGGGCGTGTTGTGTACGGATGGTACCTACCTCTATGTCAGCCGGTTCTATTCCCCACCTGCGGTTTACCCGGGGACCGATGTATTCGAGCGAATCGGGACTGGGCTTGGGGGCACAAGGACGGGACAGAATCACGGCGCGCTTTCGGAGACCCCCGTTCCTGGTGTTTCGGCAACCTATCACGGCGATGGGTTTATATACGCAGATGATGGGCGAGGACGCGACCTGGTGCGGATTGCGCCCGCAACGGGGGTTGTGGATCGCGTTCGGGTGCCGGACGGGCTGATGGAGTTCCGTACCGGGTTTGTATTCGACGGCCACTCGCTGTTAACGTCGGATGGCACCTACATTTACAATTTGGCGGCGGCGGTGGATGGCGTACAGCGCGCGGGTTGGTCCGTTCGTGTGTTCGATCCGTCGGACGGATGGCGCGTGGTACGCGAGTTTACCGTGGCGCCGACGGCGTCCGGTTTCGCCTATCTCTTTACCGATGGCGTGATTGCGGACGGAAGGTATCTCTATCTGATTGAATTCGGTACCGGGTTAACCCATCGGGTTCGGGTCGCGGACGCCCTGACTGGGGAATTTGTCGAAGAATATGAAAGCGATCAATCCGAGACCGGTATTTTGACCGGCCAGTACGATTGGATCAATAACAAAGTCTGGCTGGGTCAACTCAACGGCCCTATGATCTACCGGTACGCGGGGAAAACGCTGCCGCCGTATGGGACTTTGACGACGGAGCCGATCGGTCCGGCCGGCGCCTGGCACGGCCTGACGCTCGACGTTCAAGAGGCGAACGGCGGGCGCGCGGAAGTGGATATTCTCGGTGCGGCTCCGTCCGGCGGGTTTTCGCCGCTCGCGGAATGGACCGGTCTGGCGCCCGACGGTGAGATCGACCTCAGCGACTTGAAGGCAGATCGTATCCGGATTCGGGTTCGTTTGGCCGGAGACGAACTGGGACCGTCCGCCGGATTGGCGGGTTGGCAGGTGCGGTACCGGCCCCAGTCCGATCTTGTCCTCTCCGGTCTGCGGGCGTCCCCCCTTGAAGTTGATGAACTGGAACCCGTGCGGCTGACGGTTCAGGTCCGGAACATGGGACCTCTGGATCTGGTTCCTGGCGCTGTCGTGGCATTTTACAGCGGTGCGCCGGAAGACGGCCGCCTGATCGGACGTGCGTCAGTTCCCGAAGGGACCCCTGTCGGTGAAACGGCGTCGGTGTCCCTCGTCTGGAATACCGCAAGATTTTCCGGGACGAATGTTGTTACGGCCCGGCTGGAGGATCTCTCGGGAAATCGGAGCTTTTACGTGAGAGAGACGACCGCCGACGAGGCCGTTGAGATCCATCCAAGCGATGATCAGGTGGGGCCTGAGCTGGAACTTGTCGCTCTGGACGCCGCGGGCGAGGTCCGGGCGGATGACTTTCTGCCATCCGCGCCGAAGTTCTCCGTGGTGTTTCGAGATTCGAGCGGTATCGACGGCGGATCGGTGCGGCTCGTCCTGACGGGGTCCGAAGATGATATCTCCGATGAACTGTCCTCGGATCGGGTGGCGGATCGGGAAGAGGACCGGACGTCTTTGCGATTCACCTGGTCTCCGCGGCTGGAAGACGGACGCTATAGACTCTCGGTTTCAGGGACCGACCAGCTGGGCAACGGCCCCGCACAAAAGTCCGTGGCATTTAAGGTTTCGTCGGACCTCGCGATCGAGCGGGTGCTGAACGTTCCCAATCCGACCCCCGAGGCGACGGACTTTACGTACATTCTGTCCCGCCCGGCGGAAGTGATCATTCGCATTTATACCGTTTCGGGGCGACTGATACGGATCCTCGAAGGCGTGCCGGGCCGGGCCGGTTACAATCAGGTTCGATGGGACGGCCGGGATGCCGACGGGCATCTGCTGGCCAATGGTGTTTATCTCTATACAGTTACTGCGGACGACGGGCAGAAACGCGTGCGGGAGAAGGAGCGGTTGATCGTGTACCGATGAGACAGAACCACCAGTCGGTTGACTAATCGCGTTCGCGGGTGTTGGCGATCCGGTTAGTTCAGAGTACATAGGCGCTTCACGGGGCGCCTGTTGCATTTGGGACCCATTTTGTGCAATTAATGTTTCGGACGGTTAATGATTGTTTCTCGACTGATCGAAATTTATAAGTTTCGATAATTTAAACACTTATCGCTCAGCCCAATTTTTTTTTGGAACTTTACGCGAGGTAAGAGCGTGGGAAGCCCAACAGTCGACAGAGATCATTGATGACCCGGGTTGGCTGACGCGCCTCGCAGCGCCCTGCCTCAAGAGGTCGTCGACACTGACTCATTTCGAATTGTTCCAAGAGGAGATCGTCCATAGCAATAACGCGAACTGATTTTAAGTGGTGTAAAAACAATCAATAATATAAATTGGACGTCGAATTCCAAGGTTTTCGGGACGAATCCTTGCGAACGACACGACATCGGCAGTCACCCCAATTTACTGAACTGTTCGCACAATTGACTATGGCATTTTCTCACAAATTCCGTTCCCTCGCGCCTGCCGCCACCAGTGTTTCAGGCCTGATGTTCACGATATCTTTGCGGTCGGACTCTCCGCAGATAGATCATCTCTCTTCCCCTCCGAGTAATTCCGCAGGCGATAAAGCCACATCCTTTCGACTCGTACTTTCCAAACTCCGTTTCGCCACAGAAATTCGAGGCATGCATCGCAACGGCCTGCTCCAGGACACTCTGGTCCGGCGAAATCCCAGGGTACGTGAGTCGCATGTCCGTCTGCCGTAAATACGGGCAACTCTGACTGTACAGGGGGATCTGACGAAGTGGGTAACCGCAGAATATCGATCGTGTAACGTTGACCCGGTTGTAACGTCGGAGTTCGGAGGATTCTTGAAAGACACTACCAAATATCGAATGATAATGAAGGTGGTGACAAATGTTGGAACGAACGGACAATTTTTCGGTCTGGACATCGTATTAAGACTTCGTCTCTTTGAATTAGTCAAGCTTCTTTCTGAACAGTAGAATGATGGGTGGCTGTGACAGATGCTGCCTCATCCCTTTCTGCGGACGTGCCGCACTCGATTGGTCGAAGAATATAAGTTTCAATCATTAAAACACTTATCGTTCGATCGGATGTTTTTGGAACTTTAGGCAGAGCAAGAGCGTGTGAAGCGCAATCGTCCGCAGGAATGGATTTTGACCGGGGTTGACTGACACGCCTTGCCGCGTCGTGCCTCACCAGGTCATCGGCACGAACGTATCTTGAATCCTTTTGGGAGGAAACCGCCGCAAACAAAAGTGTGAACAGTTTGTTGGTTGTATAAGCCAAATAGATAAGCAAATCGGCTTTCGGATCTATAAGTGATTGGCACCAATCCTTTCAGATTGCCTGGGACCGACAGGTAAACACGCAATCTGCAAAACTGTTCACAAGGTTTGCCATGGCGTTTTCTCTCGAATCAAATCTCTTCGCGCTCGGCGTCGCCAGTGTGCCGGGCCCGGTGTTCTCAATTTCCTCCCGGTCGCTACTCTCGCAGATCGGTCGATTCTCCTCGGCTCCATGTAGTTCCGCAGCTGATCAAGCCACATCCTCCCGACACGTATCTTCCAAACTCTGTTTCGCCAAAGAAATTCGAGGCATGCTTCGCAATGGTTTTCTCCGTGGCGCTCTAGTCCGGAGATACCCTTCGGCGTGTGCGTGATATATCCGTGTGCCGTGAATGCGGGCTACTCTGGCTGTTCATGGGGGACCTGACGTTATGGATAATCGTAAGATATTGATTGTAGACAGTGAGCCGGTTAAGACTTCGGAACTCGTCGGATTCCTGCAAGACGAACCCTTTGAGATCGTTACGGCGGAAAACGGAAATAGAGGTCTCGAAATGTTGGGAGAGGGAGAGATCGACCTTGCCGTGGTCGAAGCGTGTGTGAAGGACGAGGATGGGGCAACATTGCTGGAGGGCGTGAAGGCAGAGAAAATCCGGATCGAAATGCTGCTCGTGACAAGCCTGGGTACGCTGGAGTCAGGCAAGACCCCGCACAAAGCCTATGCCATGGGCGCAGTTGATAAACCGATAGAAAGAGAGGCATTCCTGGCGAATATAAGGAGAAAAATGCCGCTGCGAGACACGTGGAAGCATCGCATGGAGTCGTTTCTGGAAAACAACTACGATAATCCGGAGCTGAAATTTGTGGATGTCCAGCGCCACTTCAGGTTCTCCAGGACCTATGGGTACCGGTTGTTCAAGAGACATCTGGGTGAGTCATTCGGCGTTCGGCTCCGCAACGTTCGTCTGGCAAAGGCGGAGGAAGCACTGAAGCACACCTCAGCTTCCATATCCGAAGTCGCTTACCAGTGCGGGTTCGTATCTTTGTCGACGTTCAGCAAGGTATTCAAGGCGAAATTCGGAATAAATCCCACCACGTATCGCAGAAATTGGAAACTGGGACAAATTTAGTACTCCAGAACAAACTTGCGTTCTTGACATCGTATTTCCGTCACAGATATTCTTAGTGTGCACCGCAATGACCCGCTCCGGAGCGCCATAGTCCGGAGATTCCCCAGGGCTTGTGCGTGGAATTTTCGTATGGCGTAAAGACGGGCAACTCTGATCGGTGAGGGGGATCTAACGTAATGGAAAATCGGAAAATATTAATCGTAGACCGTGACCCGGAGGTAACGTCGGAACTCGCCGGATTCCTGAAAGACGAACCTTATGAAATTGTCACTGCGGGAGACGGACCGAAGGCACTTGAAATGCTCAGAAGAGAAAAGATCGACCTGGCCGTGGTCGAGGTATGCGTAGAGGATCAGGATGGGATAACGCTTCTGGAGGGCGTGAAGGCAGAGGAAATCCAGGCGTCAGTGCTGCTGGTAACAAGCCTGGGAACCCTTGAACTGGGAGAAATTGTGCACAAGCCGTTCACCATGAGCGTATTTGACAAGCCGATTGATAGAGATGTATTCCTGGCAAACATCAGAAAATATATGCCATTACAGGACATGTGGAAGCGCCGCCTGGAGTTGTTTCTTGAAGACAACCACAGCAATCCCAACCTGAAATTTGAAGACGTCGTTCGTTATTTCAGCTTCTCCAAGTCCTACGGGTATGCCTTGTTCCAGAAGCATCTGGGCGAATCATTCAGCCGGAGTCTGCGGAACGTCCGCGTGGTGAAGGCTGAAGAAGCACTGAAGAACACCACTGCTTCCATTTCGGAAATCGCTTATCTGTGTGGCTTCGGATCATTATCGACCTTCAGCAAGGTTTTCAAAGAGAAGTATGGAAACAGCCCGACCAAATATCGCAGAAACTGGAAACTGGGACAAGTTTAGAACGTCCGGACAAACCTTCTTGCTTGACACCACCCTGGATACACGCGTTATTCTACGGACGAATCGTCAATATTAGGCAAGTTGCCCTTCAGACACCGTTCAGGCTGATTACAGTTTTCACCTCTTTTCGTCGTTGGCTGATCGCTTCAGTGAATTCAAGCCGGTCGGGACATGATTCGGTTTGAAGAATTCGAGAGAAAGGAGATTAAGTACCAGGTCAACCATACTATGTTTCACGACTTTGAGTCATTGGACGGCTGAAGCCGCTCTGTCTTCATCTTGAGACATCGCTGAAACCGGAATCCAAATATGGATACCGCTATTCTCCTCTCGTTCGCTCACGTTTGGCGCGCCGGGGCGGATAGCAAATACTGGCGTTTGTCCATGGGTTTCGCGCTGGTTGTCGCAGGCGAATGGGAGGGAAACGACATGGTACTCTTGCAAATGGCCACGAGGCCGGTGCTGACTTCGGCATCTGCCCCGGAGACCGCGTCGAGTGGACAGACGCGACACGCGACCGAGGAAAATCGCACCAAGCCTCTCAACGTAGATTTCCCACTCCCGCCTTCCTTCCCGTTTCTCTCTCTCGGCGTGACAGAAACGCCGGGGCCGCCCTTCCACGTTTTCCCATGGTCTCTTCCATCAAAGTTCGACAGCCTGTCACTTGCTCCGGATCTGGTTGAGGGCAAAAACGATCGAACTGTCCAATTCGCACGAAACGAAACGACTGTGCGCGGGCCGATTACCGATGGTTGCCGCGGACGCGTACCGGTGGGACTCAGGGGCTCCTGTTCACCCGCTTGCTTTCTCTGTTCGCGTAACTGAACGGAATTGCGAGTCTTGTTTTGGAGTGATTCGGTTATGTCATCGATAATGTGCTTGTTAATTACATCCATTGCAGTCCTGGCCCCTGCAGTTCCGGTATCCGCCGGCGCAAATGCGTACGCCGAAAGGATTCTGGAGCTCGATGCCGGCGTCACATTGGGTGGCGGGACGAGTGGCGAAGCCTCGACGAGCGTAGGTTCGCCGGAGGACACAACCATTGCCGCGGCCAAACTTCCATTGGAAGGTAATATTTCGCATAACACCGCCCCGTCGCCCGACTTCGATGGTGACGGTACGGTCGGTTTCAGCGATTTTCTGGCGTTCGCGAGCGTGTTCGGCTCGCGCCAGGGCGATGGAAATTACGATGCCAGGTATGACCTCAACAGCGACGGAGGGATCGGGTTTCCGGACTTTCTGATCTTTGCGCAGAGCTTCGGCGGCGCCCCGCCGTCATCGGGCGGGGGGGATGGCGAAACAGTGGTTGACATTCGGGATGCGAACCTGCGTGCGGTCATTGCGGACAGTCTCGGCAAGGCGTTAGGTGTGTCGATCACCCAGGCAGAGATGGCGTCCTTAACTCGTCTCGATGCATCGAACAAGAACATCCATGATCTGACCGGGCTTGAGTACGCAGTCAACCTGACAGAGTTGGACCTTGGTGTAACGGAAGAGGAATTGTGGGAGGTGGACATCAATGAGATATTCGAGGAGATATTCGAGATATTAGACAATTACTCGCAACACGTAAACGATTTAATAGAACTATTGCTTAACGTTCTTAACTCTCTTTCCTTCGACTCTTCTGTCAACCGCATATCGGACGTGACGCCGCTATCCAACCTGACCAATCTGGAAGTCCTGAATCTATCCTACAACCGCATATCGGACGTGACGCCGCTATCCAACCTGACCAATCTGGAAGTCCTGAATCTATCCTACAACCTCATATCGGACGTGACGCCGCTATCCAACCTGACCAATCTGGAAGTCCTGGTTCTATCCTACAACGGCATATCGGATGCGACGCCGCTATCTAATCTAACCAGGTTGAGAATCCTGGTTCTTTCCGACAACCTCATATCGGACGTGACGCCGCTATCCAACCTGACCCGTCTGGAATTTCTGGATCTTTCCGACAACCTCATATCGAATGCGACGCCGCTATCCAACCTGACCAACCTGACCAATCTGGCATGGCTGGAACTTTCCGAAAACAGCATATCGGACGTGACGCCGCTATCCAACCTGACCATGTTAAGAGTTCTGGGTCTTTCCGAAAACAGCATATCGGACGTGACGCCGCTATCCAACCTGACCAATCTGGCATGGCTGAATCTATCCTACAACCCCATACCGGACGTGACGCCGCTATCCAACCTGACCAATCTGGAAGTCCTGGTTCTATCCTACAACGGCATATCGGATGCGACGCCGCTATCCAACCTGACCAACCTGGCACAGCTGGGTCTTTCCGAAAACAGCATATCGGACGTGACGCCGCTATCTAATCTAACCAGGTTGAGAATCCTGGAGCTTTCCGAAAACAGCATATCGGATGCGACGCCGCTATCCAACCTGACCAACCTGGCACAGCTGGGTCTTTCCGAAAACAGCATATCGGACGTGACGCCGCTATCCAACCTGACCAATCTGGCATGGCTGGAGCTTTCCGAAAACAGCATATCAAATGTGACGCCGCTATCCAACCTGACCAACCTGGCATGGCTGGGTCTTTCCGAAAACAGCATATCGGACGTGACGCCGCTATCCAACCTGACCAATCTGGCATGGCTGGAGCTTTCCGAAAACAGCATATCGGATGCGACGTCGCTATCCAACCTGACCAATCTGGCATGGCTGGAGCTTTCCGAAAACAGCATATCAGACCTCGCGCCGCTGGTTGCAAATACGGGATTGGGTGAAGGGGATCGGGTTGACGTTGAAAACAACCCCCTGAGCGCCACGTCGATCAACGTGCATATCCCGGCCCTTGAGAGCAGAGGCGTATACGTCTCGTTTGGCGCGTCCAAGTTGGCGGTAAGCAAGAAGAAACGGGATCTGCACCGTGCGATTACGTGGAGATTCACGGGTACAGGGGCGGAAGCCGGGGGTTTCACGTATCCTGCAGGCATTGAGGACAGGAAGGAGGTTTTCAGCCGAAAGCTGCGCCCGTTGACCGGAGTTGGGAAGTGACGAAATCCCAGGCTACAAGAGTCGCTTCATGCTAACCATAAATATGGACCACAACGAAAGATGTACGACAACGAAAGCGTGTAACCTGAAGAGTATCCTATGGAGGCAGACCGCATTGACCACGCAGGCAGTGAATCGGCCCGATAACCGGTTGCTCGCCGACATCCGGAGGGAAAATCGGAAGCAGAATCGGGTATCGCGCCTGCCGGCAGTATTCACCGCGTCACCATACACGTGACGTCAAAGAAGGAGGTAGCTATGTGGACTCGTTTGATTTCATCCGTTTGTGCGGCGTTTTTGTTGACAGGAACGGCATTGGCTGGCGACATGACCCGCGGATTGACCGTTACCGGCGGCCGGAACGCCTATGCAACGCTCAAGCTGGAGCGCGTAAATGACGCCGACGCCGAAGAAGGGATTCTGAAAATGCAGGTCTCCCTGGGGCAGACCGATGACCTGAAAGGATACGGGTTTTCGCTGCAATACGATCCGGTGAAGTACGAGTTCGTGAATGCCACGGAATTGGAAGGAAACCTGCTGAAATCCGGTTCCGGCCAGGAGACGCTGTTCCTTTCGTCGAACCGGACGCCGGGCCAGGTGGATATCGGCGCGGTGAAAATCGACGGCCATGGCGCCAATGGCGGCGGCACGCTCGTTGAGCTTGTGTTCAGGACGAGCGGCACTCCGGTGTCGTCCGACTTTCAGGTATCGGAAAGCGTGCTGGTGGGCCTGGATGGCGCCGTCGACATGCTGAACCATGCTGAAATCGGCAATCTGAAGCCATTGCCGGATCGATTTAATCTGGATCAGAATATGCCGAACCCGTTCAACCCCTCCACCGTGATCGGCTACAATCTACCGGAGGCGGGGCTGGTCAGGCTGGCGATATATAATCTGCTGGGCCAGGAAGTGCGCGTTCTGGTGAATGAACGGAGGGATGCCGGATCGTTTTCGGCAACGTGGGACGGGGCGGACGCGTTGGGCAGGCGTGTCGCCAGCGGCATCTATCTGTATCGGATACAGGCGGGCAGTTTCTCGGCGACCAAAAGAATGCTGTTATTGAAGTAAGCGCCAAACCGTCTTGATGACCCCGACCGAAGGGACGTCACGGCGTCTAGCCAGGTGTTCGTAACGCCCGTCCGCCGGGCGACGGGGCAGGTGGCGGCGGGTGTCTCGAAACGTCGCGAACGCAAGTGTCGAATTGTACGCTCGGACAACGTACCGGACCGAAATCGTCGTCGAATCAAAGGAGTGTACCCGGATGCTTCCCAAACGGACTCTGTTGTTGATCACCGCGATCGTCGTCGTCGCCTTTGCAGGGCAGGCATTTGCCGGCGCCAATGCAAATGCCGTTTTGTCGCTTGACCTGATTCCCGGTGCGGGCGCCGGCAACCGGACGGATGATGGGATAACGTCGGGGACGGTTTCTGGCCGGGGCACAACCATCGCTGTTGAGGTTTTCGCGACAGGCGTGAGGACGTCTCTGGCCGGGATGATCATCAAATTTGACTTTGACCCTTCGTTACTGTCGTATGAAAAGGCCGAAAACAGCGCGTTCGCCCTCACGCTTCCGGAAGGTTCCGTTGGCACCCATCTGGCGGCGCAGAGTCCCGTGGCATTGGCGTCTTCGGGGTTTCTGGCGCGCGCGGAGTTTTCAACCGTTGCCGACGTTACGGGCCGGCAGTTTTCCATGGGCATCGAGTCGGTTACACTCGCCGAGAGTCCGACCTCGAGCGACGTACTCAGAACAAACAGTGAGATCACGTTCAATTCCGCGCCCTCCCCCGATTTCGACGGTGATGATTTTGTTGGATTCTCTGACTTTCTTGTTTTCGCGAGCGCGTTCGGGTCGCGGCAAGGGGACGGGAGGTACAATGCCGCACAAGACCTGAATACCGATGGTTCCGTTGACTTTACCGACTTTCTGATTTTCGCGCAGAGCTTTGGAGGTCCGCCGCCGTCAACGGGCGGCGGTGGCGGCGGTGGCGGCGGCAACCCGGATCTCGTTGTTCAGTCGCCTTCGGTAAGCAGCACACGCGTGGCTGCGGGTGGTCCCTTTGCACTGAGCGCGACGGTACGCAACCTGGGCAGTGCCGCGTCCGCCGCCACAACGTTACGCTACTACCGCTCGACGGACGCGACGATTACCACGAGTGACACTCAGGTTGGTACGGATGCGGTGCGAGGGCTTGCGGCTGCCGCCGGAAGCGCCATGTCGTTTAGTTTGATCGCTCCGACGGATTCCGGCACCCACTACTACGGGGCTTGCGTCGACGCAGTGGCAGGGGAAGCCAATTCCGGAAACAACTGTTCGGCTTCCGTCGCCGTAACCGTAACGACGCAGCCTCCGCCGCCGGCGGGAGCGTCGAAGCTCTACTGGACGGACTGGGGCACGGACAAGATTCAACGCGCCAACCTGGACGGCTCCGGGGTCGAAGACCTGGTCTCGGGCGGCGGGCTGGACGGGCCTGACGGATTGGCGCTGGATATGGCGGGCGGCAAGTTGTACTGGACGGACGCGGGCGCCAACAAGATCCAGCGAGCCGATCTCAATGGCTCAAACGTCGAAGACCTGGTCACCGGCCTGGGAATCCCGTACGGCCTGGCCCTGGACGTATCCGGCGGCAAGATGTACTGGACGAGCCGGCAGACGAACAAGATCCAGCGTGCCGATCTCGGCGGCGCCAATGTTGAAGACCTCGTCACCAGCGGCCTGATGTTCCCGGGCGGACTGGCGCTGGACGTATCGGCCGGCAAGATGTACTGGACGAACCCGGGCGTGAACAAGATTCAGCGGTCCAACCTGGATGGCTCGAGTGTCGAAGATCTCGTGACCAGCGGCGTCAGCAGTCCCACCGGCCTTGCGCTGGACGTGTCCGGCGGCAAGATGTACTGGACGGACCGGCGCTCGGACAAGATCCAGCGGTCCAACCTGAACGGTTCCGGAGTCGAAGACCTGGTCACCAGCGGCCTGCACAGCCCGAACGGACTGGCTCTGGACGTATCTGCCGCCAAGATGTACTGGGCCGACGCGGGTACGAACAAGGTGCAGCGCGCCAACCTGGACGGCTCAAACGTGGAAGACCTGGTTACGGGAGCCAACGGCCTGGTCGATCCGTCGGGGGTGGCGGTGGGGGCGTCGGCAACAGGTGGAGGCGGTTCCGGCAGCGGCGGAGGTGGAAACGGCGGCGGCGCCTCCGCGGACCTGACTGTAGAAACGCCCTCGGTTAACAACAACAGACCTGCCGCCGGGTCGTCGTTTACGCTGAGTGCGACGGTCCGCAACACGGGCAATGGCTCGTCCGCGGCATCGACGTTACGATACTACCGCTCTTCGAACGCGACGATTTCCTGGCGTGACACGGAGGTCGGCACCGACGCCGTTGGCAGACTTGCGGCTTCCGGCGCCAGCGCCGAGTCGATTGACCTGACGGCGCCATCGGGTACCGGGACCTACTACTACGGGGCCTGTGTGGACGCGGTGTCGGGTGAATCCGATACCGGAAACAACTGCTCCGCTGCGGTTACAGTAACGGTTGGCGCGGCCCCTGCCGCTGACCTGGTCGTCGTATCCCCTTCGGTTGACAACAACAGTCCTGCCGCCGGGTCGTCGTTTACTTTGAGTGCGACGGTCCGCAACAGGGGCAATGGCTCGTCCGCGGCATCGACGTTACGATACTACCGCTCTTCGAACGCGACGATATCTGCGAGTGACACTGAAGTCGGAACGGACGCGGTGAGCGGACTTGCGGCTTCCGGCGCCAGCGCCGAGTCGATCGGGCTGACGGCGCCATCGGGTGCCGGGACCTACTACTACGGGGCCTGTGTGGACGCAGTGTCGGGTGAATCCGATACCGGAAACAACTGCTCCGCTGCGGTTACGGTAACCGTTGGCGCGGCCCCTGCCGCTGACCTGGTCGTCGTATCCCCTTCGGTTGACAACAACAGTCCTGCCGCCGGGGCGTCGTTTACTTTGAGTGCGACGGTCCGCAACCAGGGCAATGGCTCGTCCGCGGCATCGACGTTACGATACTACCGCTCTTCGAACGCGACGATATCTGCGGGTGACACTGAAGTCGGAACGGACGCGGTGAGCGGACTTGCGGCTTCCGGCACCAGCGCCGAGTCGATCGGGCTGACGGCGCCATCGGGTACCGGGACCTACTACTACGGCGCCTGTGTGGACGCGGTCTCGGGTGAATCCGATACCGGAAACAACTGCTCCGCTGCGGTTACGGTAACCGTTGGCGCGGCCCCTGCCGCTGACCTGGTCGTCGTATCCCCTTCGGTTGACAACAACAGTCCTGCCGCCGGGTCGTCGTTTACTTTGAGTGCGACGGTCCGCAACGGCGGCAATGGCCCGTCCGCGGCATCGACGTTACGATACTACCGCTCTTCGAACACGACGATATCTGCGGGTGACACTGAAGTGGGAACGGACGCCGTTGGCGGGCTTGTGGCTTCCGGCGTCAGCGCCGAGTCGATTGGATTGACGGCTCCATCGGGTGCCGGGACCTACTACTACGGCGCCTGTGTGGACGCAGTGTCGGGTGAATCCGATACCGGAAACAACTGCTCCGCTGCGGTTACAGTAACCGTTGGCGCGGCCCCTGCCGCTGACCTGGTCGTTGTATCCCCTTCGGTTGACAACAACAGTCCTGCCGCCGGGGCGTCGTTTACGCTGAGTGCGACGGTCCGCAACCAGGGCAATGGCTCGTCCGCGGCATCGACGTTGCGCTATTACCGCTCTTCGGACGCGACGATATCTGCGGGTGACACCGCAGTCGGAACGGACGCCGTTGGCGGACTTGCGGCTTCCGGCGCCAGCGCCGAGTCGATTGACCTGACGGCTCCATCGAATCCCGGAACCTACTATTACGGGGCCTGTGTGGATGCGGTGTCGGGCGAGTCGGACACAAGAAACAACTGCTCCTCCGCTGTGAGCGTCACAGTCGCGTCCCAGCCGCCGCCGCCCACGGTAGCCTCAAAGCTTTACTGGACGGACTGGGGTACCGACAAGATCCAGCGCGGCGATCTGGATGGCTCGAACGTCGAAGACCTGGTGAGCAGCGCGGGACTCGATGGACCCGACGGGTTGGCCCTGGATATGGCGGGCGGCAAGATGTACTGGACGGACGCGGGTACGGCAAAGATCCAGCGGTCGGATCTGGACGGCTCCAACGTTGAAGACCTGGTTACCAGCGGACTGAGCGTACCGTACGGACTGGCCCTTGACGTGTCAGGCGACAAGATGTACTGGACAGATCGGCAGAACGGAAAGATCCAGCGCGCCGATCTGGATGGTTCCAATGTTGAAGACCTCCTCACCCTGGCCGGCCTGGCATTTCCAGGTGAAATCGCGCTGGACGTGTCCGGAGGCAAGATGTACTGGACGAACCCGGGGTCGGACAAGATCCAGCGCGCGGATCTGGACGGCTCCAACATTGAAGACCTGGTTACCACAGGTCTGAGCAGCCCCACGGGTCTGGCTCTGGACGTGGCAAATGACAAGATGTATTGGACGGACCGCGGTACACACAAGATTCAGCGCGCCGGTCTCGACGGTTCCAGCGTCGAAGACCTGGTCACCAGCGGCCTTACAACCCCCAACGGGTTGGACCTGGACGTGTCCGGTGGCAAGATGTACTGGACGGACGTCGACGCAAACAAGGTCCAGCGCGCGGATCTCAATGGATCCAACGTCGAAGACCTCCTCACCAGCGCCGACGGACTGGTCGATCCTTCGGGTCTCGCTGTAGGCGCCGTCAGCAACAGCAGCGGGGGAACCTATGGCGTTGGTGACGCACTCCCGAATTTCCCAACCGGCTTCTTTGTTCCACGGCTTCTTCGGAATGCAAACCTTACAATAAGCGGCGGGCGCGCGGTACTCAGCTTTCAGAATGGCGGCCTGATCGAGCTTCAGGATGGAACCCGTTATACCTGTGTCGCCGCCGCCGGATGCAGCATCGAGGGCGGACGCGTCACCAGGGGCGCCTTTGAATAGGGGTAGCTGACTTATGAAATGGCCAATTACGAATCGGCAATTCGTCTTGATGTCACTGGTTGTCGTCTTGATGGCATTTGCCATGCCGGGTTTGGGTTACGCCCAGGGAAACAGCCCGTCGGTGACGGCTTCGACAGCGTCGCCGTTAACGGAAGGGTCGCTGGATGGCAGCGTGGTAACGCTGACGCTATCGGGCGGCGCCTACGCGAGTTCCATCTTCGACGTTCGGCGAGGTGTGTCGGTATCGGGCATTCCGGGCGTGAGCGTGGGTACGTTCGGGATAACCCGCGTTAACGATACGAAATTGACGATAGAACTGGACTTCAACGGTGACTTCGACGAAGACGAGACGTTGACGTTCACGGTGGGCGCGGGGGCCATAGCGAACTACAGCGGCGCGGCCCTGACCGCGGAGTTGTCGGTCAGCGCGGCTATAGAATCGGTGACTGCGTCAACAACCTCCCCGTTGACCGAGGCAACGCTTGACGGGAGCGTGGTGACGTTGACGCTGGCCGGACGCGCTTACGCGAGTTCCATCTTCGACGTTCGTGACGGGGTGTCGGTATCGGGCATTGCGGGCGTGAGCGTGGGTACGTTCGGCGTAACGCGCTTGAGCGACACCAAGGTGACGGTTGAACTCGACTTCAACGGAGATATCGACAGTGACGGAACGTTGACGTTTACCGTCGGCGCCGACGCGATCGCGGACTACAACGGCGCAGCCCTGACCGCGGAGTTGTCGGTCAGCGCGGGTATGGAATCGGTGACGGCGTCGACGACGTCGCCGTTGACGGAGTCGACGCTGCATGGCAGCGTGGTGACGCTGACGCTTTCTGGCGGCAGGTACGCGAGTTCCATCTTCGACGTCCGGGATGGGGTGTCGGTATCGGGCATTGCGGGCGTGAGCGTGGGTACGTTCGGCGTGCAGCGCGTGAGCGATACGAAGGTGACGGTTGAGCTCGACTTCAACGGCGATATCGACTCGAACGGTACGCTGACGTTCACGGTAGGCGCCGACGCGATCGCGAACTACAGCGGCCCCGCGCTCACGGACCAACTGCCTGTCACGGCGAGCATGGAATCGGTGACGGCGACGACGGCGTCACCGTTGACGGAAGGGACGCTGAACGGGAGCGTGGTGACGTTGACGCTTTCTGGCGGCAGGTACGCAAGTTCCATCTTCGACGTCCGTGACGGGGTGTCGGTATCGGGCGTTGCGGGCGTGAGCGTGGGTACGTTCGGCGTAACGCGCTTGAGCGATACGAAGGTGAGGGTTGAACTGACGTTCAACGGCGATATCGACTCGAACGGCACGCTGACGTTCACGGTAGGCGCCGACGCGATCGCGAACTACAGCGGCCCCGCGCTCACGGACCAACTGCCTGTCACGGCGAGCATGGAATCGGTGACGGCGACGACGGTGTCACCGTTGACGGAAGGGACGCTGAACGGGAGCGTGGTGACGTTGACGCTGTCGGGCGCCAGATACGCGAGTTCCATCTTCGACGTCCGTGACGGGGTGTCGGTATCGGGCGTTGCGGGCGTGAGCGTGGGTACGTTCGGCGTAACGCGCTTGAGCGATACGAAGGTGAGGGTTGAACTGACGTTCAACGGCGATATCGACTCGAACGGCACGCTGACGTTCACGGTAGGCGCCGACGCGCTCGCGAACTACAGCGGCCCCGCGCTCACGGACCAACTGCCTGTCACGGCGAGCATGGAATCGGTGACGGCGACGACGGTGTCACCGTTGACGGAAGGGACGCTGAATGGGAGCGTGGTGACGTTGACGCTTTCTGGCGGCAGGTACGCGAGTTCCATCTTCGACGTCCGTGACGGGGTGTCGGTATCGGGCGTTGCGGGCGTGAGCGTGGGCACGTTCGGCGTGCGGCGCGTGAGCGATACGAAGGTGACGGTTGAACTGACGTTCAACGGCGATATCGACTCGAACGGCACGCTGACGTTCACGGTAGGCGCCGACGCGCTCGCGAACTACAGCGGCCCCGCGCTCACGGACCAACTGCCTGTCACGGCGAGCATGGAATCGGTGACGGCGACGACGGTGTCACCGTTGACGGAAGGGACGCTGGACGGGAGCGTGGTGACGTTGACGCTGTCGGGCGCCAGATACGCGAGTTCCATCTTCGACGTCCGTGACGGGGTGTCGGTATCGGGCGTTGCGGGCGTGAGCGTGGGCACGTTCGGCGTGCAGCGCGTGAGCGATACGAAGGTGACGGTTGAGCTCGACTTCAACGGCGATATCGACTCGAACGGTACGCTGACGTTTACGGTAGGCGCCGACGCGCTCGCGAACTACAGCGGCCCCGCGCTCACGGACCAACTGCCTGTCACGGCGAGCATGGAATCGGTGACGGCGACGACGACGTCGCCGTTGACGGAAGGGACGCTGGACGGGAGCGTGGTGACGTTAACGCTGTCGGGCGCCAAATACGCGAGGTCTACGTTCGACGTCCGTGACGGGGTGTCGGTATCGGGCGTTGCGGGCGTGAGCGTGGGCACGTTCGGCGTGCAGCGCGTGAGCGATACGAAGGTGACGGTTGAACTGACGTTCAACGGCGATATCGACTCGAACGGCACGCTGACGTTCACGGTAGGCGCCGACGCGCTCGCGAACTACAGCGGCCCCGCGCTCACGGACCAGGTGTCTGTAACTGCGCTGGAGGAAACGGTTGTTGCGACAACGCCGCAGTCGTTGACGGAGGCAACGTTGAACGGGAGCGTGGTGACGTTGACGCTTTCCGGTCGTTCGTACGCGAGTTCCATCTTCGACGTTCGGAGAGCCGTGACCGTCTCAGGAATCATGGGCGTAAGCGTGGGGACATTCGGGATCCAGCGCGCCAGCGACACAAAAGTGACGGTAACGCTCACGTACAACGGTGACATCGACGCGGACGGCACGTTGACGTTCACCGTGGGCGCTGGTGCGATCTCGAATTACAGCGGCGCCGCGCTGACGGCGCAGTTGCCGGTGAGCGCGGGGATGGAGTCGGTGACGGCGACGACGGTGTCACCGTTGACGGAAGCGACGTTGAACGGGAGCGTGGTGACGCTGACGTTGACTGGCGGTGCGTACGAGAGTTCCATTCACGTCGTGCGGCGCGGCGTGTCGGTATCGGGTATAACGGGCGTGAGCGTTGGCACGTTCGGCATTCAACGCGTGAGCGACACGAAGGTAACGGTCGAGCTCACGTTCAACGGCGATATCGACGCGGACGGTACGCTGACGTTCACCGTGGGCGCGGGGGCAATCGCGAGCTACAGCGGCGCCGCGCTGACGGCGCAGTTGCCGGTGAGCGCGGGGATGGAGTCGGTGACGGCGACGACGGTGTCACCGTTGACGGAAGCGACGTTGAACGGGAGCGTGGTGACATTGACGCTTTCTGGCGGTGCGTACGAGAGTTCCATTCACGTCGTGCGGCGAGGCGTGTCGGTATCGGGGATTACGGACGTGAGCGTGGAGTGGAACGGCGTGGACCGTATAAGCGATACGAAGGTAACGGTCGAACTGTCGTTTAGCGGCGATATCGACGCGGACGGTTCGCTGACGTTCACCGTGGGCGCGGGGGCAATCGCAAATTACAGCGGCCCCTCGTTGACCGACCACGTGTCTGTAACAGCGCTTGAGGAAACCGTTATTGCCACAGTGCCACAGTTATTGACGGAAGCGACGTTGAACGGGAGCGTGGTGACATTGACGCTTTCTGGATGCGCATACGTGTCTTCCACTCACGACGTGCGTGACGGGGTGTCGGTATCGGGGATTGCGGGCGTGAGCGTTGGCGAGCAGAACGTGGACCGTATAAGCGATACGAAGGTAACGGTCGAGCTGTCGTTTAGCGGCAACATCGACAACGACGGCAGGTTGACGTTCACGGTGGGCGCCGGGGCGATCGCGAACTACAGCGGCGAACCACTCGTTGCGTCATTGCCCGTGACCGCCGAGGCCGGCGGCGGAACCAATCAGGTACCCACGTTCAGTGCCGGCTCACACGCCACGCGCAGCTTCGCCGAAAACACGGGCGCTGGACAGAACATAGGCAGCCCGGTGGGTGCGACGGATAGCGACGGCGGAACACTGACCTACAGCCTTGAGGGCACGAACGCGGCGAGTTTCACGCTCGTTTCAACCAGCGGTCAGCTACAGACGAAAGCGGGCGTCACCTACGACTACGAGGTGAAGAACCGCTATGAGGTTACGGTGCGGGTGTCCGACGGCCAGGGTGGCAGTACCACGATAGACGTGACCGTCAACCTGACCGACGTGAGCGAACCGCAGCCGAATCCGGAGCTCTATTGGACGGACTTGTCCGAAGACAGGATCCAGCGCGCCGATCTGGACGGCTCGAACGTCGAAGACCTGATCACCAGCGGTTTGGACGGCCCCGTCGGTCTGGCGCTGGACGTTGCCGCCGGCAAGATGTACTGGACGGAATGGGAAAGAAACAAGATTCGGCGCGCCAACCTGGACGGGTCCGGCGCCGAAGACCTCATCACCAGCGGGCGCGCCCCCGTCTGGCTGGCGCTGGACGTGCCCGGCGGCAAGATATACTGGACGGACTGGGGTAGGGACAGGATCCGGCGTGCGGACCTGGACGGTTCGAACGTCGAAGACCTGGTTACGACGGGTCTGAACAGTCCGGCAGGCCTGGTTCTGGACGTGCCCGGCGGGAAAATGTACTGGACGGACTCGTCCGAGGACAAGATCCAGCGCGCCAACCTGGACGGTTCGAACGTTGAAGACCTGATTACCAGCGGTCTTGGCAGTCCCAGTGGGCTGGCGCTGGACGTGGCGAGCGGCAAGATGTACTGGACGGATCGCGAAAGGGGCGAGATCCGGCGTGCGGACCTGAGTGGCGCCAATATCGAAGACGTTATCACACGTGGTCTGAACAAGCCCTACGAGGTGGACCTGGATCTGGCCGCGGGCAAGATGTACTGGACCGACCTCGACACCGACAAGATCCAGCGCGCCAACCTGGACGGCTCGAACGTCGAAGACCTCGTCACCCGCGCCGACGGACTGGAAGATCCATCCGGCCTGGCCCTGGCGGTTGCCGCCGCCCCCACGCCGCCGGCGCCGCAGGGACCGTGCGCAACCGGGAGCGCGGTGCCGAACCCGGCTGCCAACCCGTGGCTGGTATCCGACTGCAATGCCCTGCTCGATGCCCGGGATACCCTGGCAGGCACGGCGACGCTGAACTGGTCGGAAAACACACTTATATCCACCTGGGACGGCGTTACGCTCAGCGGGACGCCGCAACGCGTAACGAATTTGAGACTTTGGAACGAGAGCTTGAATGGAACGATACCGGCTGAGTTGAGCCGCCTGACCGGCCTGAAAGCGCTATACCTCGCGTTCAACCAGTTGACAGGGACCATACCGGCGGAGTTGGGCACGATGACCGGCCTGACGCACCTGGGCCTGATGAATAACCGGTTGACCGGGCAAATCCCAGCAGAACTGCGAAACCTGACCGACCTGCGGCAGTTTGCCCTTCAGAACAACCAGTTGACCGGTACGATCCCCGCGTGGTTGGGTAGCCTGCCCCAATTGCGCATACTGAACCTGCAGGGCAACCGGATGACCGGGCCGATTCCGGCGGAACTCGGTCGCCTGTCCGAATTGTGGCAGTTGCTCATCTTCGGTAATCAGTTGACCGGTACGATCCCGGCGGAACTTGGTAACCTGAATCTGCTGCAGGAAGTGCGCCTAGACGATAACCAGCTGACGGGGTCCATACCCTCATCGTTCAGCAGTCTGACAAAGTTGACATTATTGTACCTCGCCGGCAACACCCTGACAGGGTGCATCCCGGTGGTCCTGCGGGACGTCTCCAGCAACGACCTGGACAAGCTTAATTTGCCAGACTGTACCGGGTCGCAAGGACAGGTCACAGCCGACTTCAACGGCGACGGCATCGTGAACTTCGCCGACTTCTTCGACTTCGTGGACGCATTCGGCACGACGGACGCCAAATTTGACCTCGACGGCAGCGGCACGGTGGACTTCGCCGATTTCTTCGACTTCGTGGATGCATTCGGGACGTCGGGATAGGCGGGGCCGTTCATGCGATCGGCAGCCGCGGCGCCACGAATCGATGAAGGGATTAATGGGACCTGATGACTGTCCGGCCGGCCATACTTAGCGAAATCGAACATCCTGCCGAAGCGTGGTCATTGAGCTTGTCGAAATGCCCGCATCACGCAAATCCTCTGCCAAACCTTCGACAAGCGCAGGGTGCGCACCAGGCTGTAGGGGTCCATCGGTGAATGCCGCCGCGTTATGCGGGTTCGGGATGTGCCGCCCGGTAGGCCATACACACAGACAAGCGCTCGTGAGTATCGTTCGCGAGCAGGAGATGCATCGTCGGGCTGGCGCCCGCCACAGGAAGACAGTGCGAGAGCAGGTGTTACAGAGGAATCTCAAGGAAAATTCCGCGTCCGATTCCGGCGTCTTGCAGTTTCGGTTGCGGCTGCGCACGGCATGCAACTGAAGAAACAAGAATTCCGGTTAATCCAATCAGGAGGAAAAAATGAAGGCATATCTGGTATCGGCAATCGCCGTACTGACCCTGTCGGGCTGCATGGTGGCACAGCACCACCGAAGTTCCGTGAGGGATGATGAAGGCGACCGGATGACAGTTGGAACCGTCCAGAAGGAAATCAGAGTTGGCATGAGTGGCGCCGACGTCGCGCAGGTTCTGGGATCGCCGAATATCGTCTCGACAGACGACGAGCGGCGTGAAGTCTGGATTTATGACAAGATCTCGACCGAAAAGGCATACTCGTCCAGCACGGCCGGTATTCCTTCTCTCATTCTTGTGGGCCTGGTCGATGTTTTGGTAGGAGGTGGCAAGATGATGTCAGGGAAATCCGGAGCCGAATCGACGTCACAGAGAACGCTCACCGTGATCATAAAATTCGATGAAAACAAAAAGGTGAGAGACTTCGCATATCACACGTCGCGGTTCTGAAACGTACAAACCCTGTATCGAAGCGTCGGTTGTGAAACCGCCCAAACAATGGAGGTCACAGGATGATCCTTAAGGGGAATTGTCTCTTTTCACGACTTACCATAATTGTACTCATTTTGACAGGCTGCGCCAGGGGTGGTCTGCCCGCGCACGTCCTGAAACTGACGCCGGAATCACTGCAAAACCGGGCTTTACAGACAAGAAAATACGACGGGATTTCGGAAGCCGATCTTCTTTCGGCGTCGACTGGCGTGATTCAGGACCTGGGATTCATCATCGATGAGAGCGAGACAAATCTCGGACTTATCGTTGGCTCAAAAAACAGAGATGCGGATCCTGACGCAGCGCAGCGTGCAGGACAGGTACTTATCGGGGCGACTACATTCCTGCTTGGTGTGATCGCTGCGGTTGCCTCACGGGACGAAGATGTGTTTGATGATATTTTCTATGTTCCCGCTGTTGACGACTATCAGAAGCTGTGGGCTTCCATTGTTATCCGCCCGACGTCGGAAGATAAGGACAAGATACACGTTGTCAGGGTGACGTTTCAGCGGATTGTCTGGAATACGGACGACGAAATCGCCCGGCTCCAAAGCCTGGATAATCCCGAGATGTATCAGAAGTTCTTCAATCTTCTTTCAAAATCAGTTCTGTTGGAAGGGCAGGAAATATGAAAGTATCCTGGAAAATGGCGTTCGCGATTGGCGCATTATTCGCGTATTCCGCGTGCACGTCATCAAAAGAGCATCTTTTGAAGATGGATGAAAGCCAGGTCAAGCTGAGAAGCATGCAGACCCGTTCATTCGACACCACGGATAAGGAAAGCATGCTCAGAACTGTAATATCCACGCTTCAGGACCTGGGCTATATCGTGAATGAAGCGAATGAAGTGCTCGGAACGGTTAGCGCACGAACAACTGACATAAAGTATGAGTTGTTCGAAAAGAAAAAACTCCCTCTTCTGATAACCGTTACGGTTCGTCCAAGGGGCGAAACTCAATTATTGGTACGGGCGAACGCGGAGTTCAATCAGAAAGCTGTAAAAAACCCATTGGTATATCAGAATTTCTTCAACGTTTTGGAAAAATCGATCTTCCTGACCGCTCACGAGGTTGACTGAGTGGTCGCTATGTCCGCATGGTCCACGCCGTACTGATTCAAACGGAATTTATCCGGGAAACGAAAATATGGGAATTTCCAGGATAGCGTCGGCCGCAATTATCACGACGATATTTGTCGGGCTGTCAGGATGTGTAGCTCCCAAAAGGCAATTGATGAAAATGGACACAAGTCAACTTAACCTGCGGAGCATGCAGACCCGTGCATTTGACACCACGGACGAAAAAAGGGCGCTCCGGAGTGTAATATCCACACTTCAGGATTTCGACTTCCTTATAGATGAAGCAAATAGAGTCCTTGGACTGGTTAGCGCCACAAGAAGGACCGATTGGGCGCAAATGACGGTAACGGTACGTCCAAAGGGTGAAACACAGGTCGTGGTGCGCGCGAACTTGGAATACAATCGTAAGGGAGTCGAAGATCCGTCCGCGTATGTAAAGTTCTTCTCTCATCTGGAAAAATCGATGTTTCTGACCGCTCACGAGGTCGATTGAACGAACGTGATCGTCCAGCCATAACGACACTGTACGAAATGCCGCGGGTATAGAATTATGAGGAATTTTAGGATATTGGCAACATTGATTGTCGCATTCATCGGGTTTTCGGGCGGCGTGACTTTGTCTCATGCAAAAAAAACGATAAAGTTAGAGCTGGTTGAAAGTCCATTGAAGATCCGAAGCTTGCAAACCCGTGCTTTCGACACTACGGATGAGAACCGGACGTTAAGAGCGATAATTGCCACACTTCAGGATTTCGGCTTCGTCATCAAGAAAGCAGATGAAGAACTCGGGACGATCACTGCCAGGAGAATCGACAGATACTCATTGCGTTTGACGGTAACTGTCCGCCGAAAAGGCAAAACGCAAGTGCTGGTGCGTATGAACGCGTATTACGGTCAACCTGTCAGAGATCCCATAATTTACCAGAATTTCTTCGCGTCCCTGGCGAATTCCATGTTTCTCACCGCAAACTCGATCGACTGAATTACCATCTCGCGTGGGACTCATCGACGTCTTCTTTCCAATTTCCCCGTAGACCCGAATCAAGAAGCGGATTCACGGCGGTTCGTACCGTACCTGGACGTCATCGTCGACGCGGGCTGCAGCATACCCAATTTGCGGATCGTGTCAGCACAGTCGAGGGGCATTGAATGGAAAACACGATTGGATCGAAGCGCATTGCCCTTCTCGCTCTGCTTTTGAGCGGAGCCTGTGGAAACGGTAATAAGGGGGTCGGGCCGAATGAGGCGGACGAGCCGAATCAGGCGCCGAGGGCGGTGGAAAACATCGCCGACGTGGACATGATCCAGGGGGAGGGTGACGCTGTGGTGGACGTGTCCCCGTACTTCCGGGACGGGGATGGAGACGAGTTGACGTTCAAAGCGGTGTCTAGTGACACATCGGTAGCGGCTGTTGTGACAACCGGTTCGACCGTGACCGTCAAACCCGTATCGTCGGGCAGCGCCGCGGTGACGGTGACGGCCACGGACCCGGGTGGATTGAGCGCCACCCGGCGTTTCCGGGTGTACGTTGAGGCGCCCGGCCCCCCAATGACCGGACCCTATGAACCGCTGGAATGGATCAGCGTCTCTCCGGGCAGGATCGTGTGGAGGCCCGTCGCCTCCCTTCCCTTCAGGTGCCTCGGCTGGACGGAGGCAACCGTTAATGGCGTCACGTACAGGATTCACTTTTCTCACTGGCAGAGAAGAGACGGTTCTACGCGTCCCTGGACCGACGTCCCGGGCACGAGAAGGGTCCGTCGAATGTGCGGCTACACGCCTACCACATCGGGCGATTACAGACTGGTCATGGAGCTCTCCATCGACGGTAAACGGGGACGATACGCGAGTTCAAACGTCATCACCGCGCTATGTGACCGCGGGGAATGTCGATTTTTCCAGCTTTATCAGTCCGTTGAAGAAGTCGCTCTGCAGGCGAGGCCGAGTCATTGTGGCCGAAGACAAGGCGCGCGACCGCGTCGAATCGGGGGATTCGGGGAGGGAGTGCAACGCAGTAATTCGGCCACAAGGGCCGGACGCAGCCCGGATGGACTTTTTCAACGGGCTGTTAAGGCTGTGGTGGGTACCGATTCATTCTGCAAAACTGTCGCATTTTGCGACAAAGACGCTGCTTCTCGTCACGAGGCAGGTGACATCCTTCCTGCTCATTACGCTGGATTGAGAACGATTGACGCTGCAGGGCCACAAGATCACCCGGCCGGAACTTGGTTTAAATTGGAGGTAAGAATGCCCCTCAGGATCTCCGTCCTTCATTCCGCCCTTTTGTCAGCGCTCGTATTTCTGCTCTCGCTCCCGGCCGCTGTCTATGCCTCTTCCACCGAAATCGACTGGGCGCATTCCTGCCAGGCGTCGGACCATGAGCAGTTAGGGCACGAACTGGCTGCCGGTCCGGCCGCCAAGCGGCCGGCGGTGTCGGACTCCGGCCAGACGCGCACGTTGCGCCTGATCTATTTCCTGCCGAACGATCGGACGTTCAACCCGGACGTGGTTGACACGATCAAGGCAAGGGTTCCGAGAATTCAGACTTTTTTTCGCGACCAGATGCAGTCGAACGGCAATGGCAGCAAGACCTTCGAGTATGAAACCGACGAACAGGGCGAACCATTGGTTCACCGGGTGGACGCACCTTACTCCGACGCCAGCTATCTCCGTTCTTACCGCATGGTCGGCATTGGCAACGTGTTCAGGGATCTGAGACCGACCTTTGATACCGGTAAGGACATCTTCTTCATCGTCGTTGACCACAGTACCTACAACAACCTGGGCTGGGGCAACGTGGCGGGTTTTGGGGGCCGGTGGGCGGATAACAGCGGCTACGCGCTGCTTCCCGCCAGCTTCATCGTTGAGACGGCCGCGCACGAACTGGGCCATGCCTTCGGCCTGCAGCACGATTTCAACGACGGCGCGAACATTATGTCGTATGGACCGGGATGGAACCGCCTGTCGACGTGCAGCGCCGGCCTGCTGTCGGTGCATCCCTATTTCAATCCTGCAATCTCGGTCAAGGGAGTTCAGTATGGATACGACATGGGGGACTACAATTCGCCGAGCATCGAGCTTATTTCCCCCCTCAGATATCCTGCCGGCGCAACGAGCTTTTCCGTTCAGTTCAGAGTTACGGCTCGCGGCAGCAGGGGCCTTCACCAGTTGGTGTTCCTGCTCAAGACGAAATCGCCCCACCCGGCCGCGGGATCACAGGAAGTGAAAACCTGCCAGGTGTTTTCGGGTGAAAATGAGGCTGTCGCCACGTTCAACTACGACGGCGTCATTCCCTCGGAAGGCGTTCCGAGTCTATCCGCCTCCGTTGCGCACTACGTGGCGGTCCTCGCCGTCGATACCGAGGGGAACGCGAATACCGGCCCCTTTCGTGATACTCATTTCGTATTTGCCGAAGCGTCGGAACAGCACCTCGCCACGTTATTCAGATATACGCGAGATACGTCCCCGGAGATCTATGGCGCAAAGTTTTCACCGGACGGGACGATCCTCGCTGCGATTTCGTCCGCGGGGGTCCAGCTATGGGACACAACGACGCGGGCACTTGTCGCCTGGCTCAGCGGGAGCAGTTCTACGCTGGCGTTTTCGCCAGACGGCGCCACCCTTGCATCCGGGTCGACCAGAGCTAACGAGGCCAATATCAAGCTGTGGAACGTGGCGAACCAGACCCTCATCGCCACGCTGCCGGGGCATACGGGCGGCCCCACGGGCGTCCATTCGGTGGCGTTCTCCCCCAGCGGGGACACCCTCGCCTCAGGCTCGGGGGACAAGTCGATCAAGCTGTGGGACGTATCCAGCCGGACGCTCATCGCTACCCTCACCGGGCATACCAGCCATGTCTTTTCCGTTGCATTCTCATCCGATGGTACGCTCGCGTCCGGTTCGCGCGACGGAACGATCAAGATGTGGGACGTAGCGTCGCAAACCAATACCGCAACCCTGGAGGGGAATACCGGCCGCGTCCTCGACGTGGCGTTTTCCCCCGACGGGACCATTCTCGCATCCAGCACGGACGGCGCCATGCTGCTGTGGGACGTGGCGGCGCGGGACACGATCGGAACCCTGCAGGGGCACGGAGAGCCGTCGTTCTCGTCCGACGGAACGGTCCTGGTCACCGGCGCCGGCCTGGGGGAGGTCCTTCTGTGGAACGTGGCGACCAGGGAAAATATCGCCAGGCTCGGGCATCCGGACCACCAGGAGGACACCTGGGGTTTCGGCGTCAACGGGTTGTTCTCTCCCAACGGATCCCTGCTCGCCACGGTAAGTCTGAACGGAATCGAACTGTGGAACGCGTCCGAGTGGACGGGAATATCTCCACCCACCACCGTTCCCGCCCACCCCGACAGCGTCGCGCTGGTTGCGCTTTACAATTCCACAAACGGCGCGAACTGGCAAGGCAAGACGAACTGGCTCAGCGACACGTCCATCGGCGAATGGAAGGGCGTGGGAACGAACCTCGGTCGCGTCTACGATCTTACGCTCTGTTGTAATCGACTGAGCGGGACGATCCCGGCTGAGTTGGGCAACCTCACCTTCCTGTCGTGGTTGTCTCTCCATAGCAATCAGTTGAGCGGGGAGGTCCCTTCCGAAATAGGGAACCTCTCCAGCCTCAGATACCTGGAACTCTATCTTAACCAATTGAGTGGACAGCTCCCCTCCGAACTGGGCAGCCTGCCCGAACTGGAGAAACTGTCGCTCCACTATAACCAATTTAGCGGACGGATACCCTCCGAACTCGGCAAGCTAACGAACCTTAAAAGCCTGAGTCTCTCCAGTAACCAGTTGACCGGGACGATACCGGCAGAGTTGGGCGACCTGACCGAACTGACGCGTCTGAGTCTCTCCAGTAACCAGTTAACCGGACCCATTCCCGCGGAGTTGGGCAATCTGACCAATCTGACGAGCCTGTGGCTTTCAAATAACCAGTTGACAGGGTCCGTACCTGTTGCACTGGAAAACCTGACGAACCTCACGCACCTGTACCTCTCAGGCAACCAGTTGACCGGGTGTATACCGGCGGGCCTGCAAGACGTGGCGAACAACGACCTGGACCAGGTCGGTCTGCCCTACTGCGGTGAAACGCCAACGCAGACGCAGGCCGCGTCAGATTTCAACGGCGATGGGCAGACCGACTTCGTGGATTTCTTCCTCTTTGCCGATGCGTACGGCGGCACCGACCCGAAGTTTGATCTCGATGGCAACGGTACGGTGGACTTCGCGGACTTCTTCAAGTTTGTGGACGCGTTCGGATCTTAGGTGCGGGTTACTGTGGACGAGTGTATCAGGTGAAGTGATTGGTCAGCCCGCCCCTGGAGCAATACCGGCTTTTTTCCCCGCCATCTACCAGGGACGGGTAGCTCAATAATGGAGTCGCCAGCAGTGAGTCACAAGATCCCACGACTGGTTCCATGTTTGCTGGCTTTCTGGGCCGTCCTTCTGTTTGTGGCGCCCGAGGCCGTGGCATCCACGGTTTCCTACGACAGCGATGGGGACGGCCTGATCGAGATCAGCACCCTGGCGCAATTGAACGCCGTCCGCTGGGACCTGGACGGCGACGGCGCCGTGGACAACAACGCAAACGCGGTCGTCTATTCCTCCGCCTTTCCCAACGCCGTAGCGGGCATGGGCTGTCCCACCACGACGGACGATGCCGACGATAATGACTGCACCGGGTACGAGTTGGCCGGGAATCTGGACTTCGACACGGACGGGGATGGCGACGTGGATGTGGCAGACGAATACTGGAACAGCGGCGTTGGCTGGGCGCCCATCGGGGGCTACGCGGCCGCGTTCGAGGGCAACGTGCACACCATCGCCAACCTGTACATCAATCGTTCCTCTGGCAGCATCGGGTTGTTCGGGAGCGTCAGCGCCGGCGGGCAGGTACGGAACGTGGGGGTTCGCGATCTGGCTGTGACGGGCTCCGGTGAAAGCTGGGCGGTCGGCGGTCTGGTGGGACTCAATCAGGGCAGCATTGTCTCGAGCTATGCGACCGGTTCCGTGAGGAGCTGGGGCGGTGGGTCGGTCGGGGGACTGGTGGGGCACAATGGCCGCCACCGCAGCACAGGCAGCATCGTCTCCAGCTATACGACCACTATGGTGACGGCCTCGGGCGAAAGCCGGTCCGCGGGTGGGCTGGTGGGGTTCAACGGCGGCTCTGGGGACTCCCGCGGCAGCATCGTCTCCAGCTACGCGACCGGTGCGGTGACGGCCTTGGGCGAAAGCCGGTCCGCCGGTGGGCTGGTGGGGTTCAACGGCGGCTCTGGGGACTCCCGCGGCAGCATCGTCTCCAGCTATGCGACCGGTGCGGTGACGGCCCCGGGCACCAACAGCGACGTGGGCGGGCTGGTGGGGTTCAACGGCGGCTCTGGGGACTCCCGCGGCAGCATCGTCTCCAGCTATGCGACCGGTTCGGTGACGGCCCCGGGCACCAACAGCGACGTGGGCGGGCTGGTGGGGTTCAACGGCGGTTCCGGCTGCAGCATAGGCAGCATCGTCTCCAGCTATGCGACCGGTTCGGTGGCGGCCCCGGGCACCAACAGCGACGTGGGCGGGCTGGTGGGGTTCAACGGCGGCGGCAGCCTCAGCAGATGCAGGGACAGCAGCCGAGGCACCATCGTCGACAGCTATTGGAATACCGAGACCTCCGGGCAGGCATCGAGCGGCGGCGACGCCATCGGCAAGACGACCGTGGAGCTGCAGACGCCCACCGGGTACTCTGGCATCTTTGCCAACTGGAACAGGGATCTGGACGGTGACGGCACGGCCGACGATCCCTGGGATTTCGGGACTGCCTCCGAGTACCCCGTGGTGCGAGTGGACTTCGACGGCGATGGAGACGTTGACGCGGACGACGTAGACCCGCAACGGCTGATCTCCTCGCCTCCGGCCTCGATTCCGGTCTCTACAGTTTCCTACGACACCGACGGAGACGGCCTGATCGAGATCAGCACCCTGGCGCAGTTGAACGCCATCCGTTGGGACCTGGACGGCGACGGCGCCGTGGACAATGGCACGAACAGAGTCGCCTACACCACCGCTTTCTCCGATGCAGCGTCGAGCATGGGTTGCGCCCTAGCCGACCACGACGGGCATTCCGCTACACCCGACGTACCCGTCTGTACGGGGTATGAGTTGAATGCCGACCTGGACTTCGATACCGACGGCGATGGCGACGTGGATGCGACCGACGCCTACTGGAACAGAAGCAGGGGCTGGGAACCCATCGGGAGTTTCGACAACGAATTCATCGCTACGTTCGACGGGAATGTTCACACGATCTCCCATTTGTACATCAGTCGATCCTCCAGTCGGATCGGACTGTTCGGGGTTGTTGGAAACGGCGGGCGCATAAGGGACCTTGGGGTTGTAGACGTCGATGTGAAAGGCTCGAGCCGGGGAGGCATTGTCGGTGGGCTGGCGGGGAAGAACGCCGGCATCATCACCGGGAGCCACGTAACGGGTTCGGTAACAAGCACGGGGGACGGTAGCGACGAAGTTGGGGGACTGGCGGGGCGGAACAACGGGAGCATCGTCGCCAGCTATGCGGCTGCGACGGTGACGGGTCCGGGTTCAAGCTTCCGCAGCCGTGTCGGCGGGTTGGCGGGGTATAACTACGGCAGCATCCGTGCCAGCTACGCGTCTGGTACGGTGACTGGTACGGGCAACCAGTCGTATGTCGGCGGGCTTGTGGGGCTGCACAACGGCGGCAGCATCCGGGTCTGCTATGCGACGGGGTCGGTGAACGGGAACAGCATCGTTGGCGGGCTTGTGGGGCAGAACGACGTCAGCATATGGGCCAGCTTTGCGACGGGATCGGTAACCGGTAATGACTATGTCGGCGGGTTGGTGGGGTATAACCAATCGGGCTACATCCGGGCCGGCTATGCGACGGGATGGGTGACGGGGACCGGAAGCAACGTCGGCGGGCTGGTGGGCCGGAACCAGGGCAGCGGCGTCAGCAACAGCTATTGGAATACCACGACCTCCGGGCGGGTATCGAGCGCCGCGGGGGAGGGCAAGACGACTGCGGAACTTCAAGCGCCGAGCGGGTACGCCGGCATCTACGCGAGTTGGGACCTGGATCTGGACAACGCGGACGGTGACCGAAATGCGACCACCGGCGGTGACGACCCCTGGGACTTCGGGACCGCCCAGCAGTACCCGGCGCTCCAGGCGGACTTCAACGGCGACGGGACAGCCACGTGGCAGGAATTCGGAGAGCAGCGGCCAGACGCCGCCACGCCGACCGACGGCGGTTCTCCAGATGATGCGACGCTGAAGGCGCTGGGTGTCAGTCCTGTGGACATCGAGGGGTTTTCCGCCGATGTCCTTTCCTATCACATAGGCGTAGGCAACGAAGTCAGCCAGGTCACGGTTACGCCTTACTCGAATGACGACGGGGCAACCATTGACATCAATGGAAGCTCGGTCTCCAGCGGATCGGGCCATGCCGTTTCGCTCGCGGAAGGGAGTAACGAGATCACCATCACGGTTACCGCGCGAGACGGCACGACGACAAGAGAGTACACCATCACTGCGGACAGGGGATCCGACGCCGCGTTCGGCTGGAAGGTCACTGATGACTTTCAGGCGCGTCTCTCGTTTACAGAGCCCTACGGTATCTGGTCAAACGGCACGACCATGTGGGTGATGCACACATCGCTATTTTTCAGGGATCCAGGCGAGCATTCGAATTATACGACGCTTCAAGCATATGGAATGTCCACGAAGGAGCAAGGGGTATCCTTCCATACTTTGAAGACCTGGGGAAACGACGATCCCCTGGGCATTGCATCAGATGGAACAACCATGTGGGTTGTAGATCACTACGATGGCAAGATATACGCCTACCGGATGTCCAACTACTCAAGGAATCTGTCCAAAGAAATCAACGGTCTGGCTCTCGCAGGAATTACCAAGCCGAGAGGCATAGCCGTAGAACCCGTCTTGGGCGGGTTCTGGGTCGCCGACGATACCAATGATAAATTATACGCCTACAACCGGCACACCCTAAGGCGAATCCCCGATGCGGATTTCAACACACTCGCCGCCGCGGGGAATAACGACCCGACCGGCATATGGACGGACGGCACGACCATGTGGGTCGCTGATAGTCAGGACGCAAAGCTATATGCCTACGACAGGAGCTCCAAGGCTCGCGTTCCATCGAAAGACTTCAATACTCTGAGTACCGCGGGCAATAAAAGGCCTTGGGGCATTTGGTCTGACGGCGAGACGATGTGGGTAGCCGATTATTGGGATAGGATATTCTCCTACAACATGCCCAACCGAACGGATGCCACCCTGCGCGGGCTTACGGTCATTCCTGACAGCATCACGGGATTTTCCCCTGATGTCACGGCTTATCACGTGGGCGTCGGCAACGACGTGACTCAGGTCTGGGTCATGCCGACTCTTAACCTGTCAGGTGGCACAATCGACCTTGACGGGAGCAGCGTCGTCAGCGGCTCCGCGCATTCGGTCTCACTCTCAGAGGGGCGAAATGACGTCACCATCACAGTGACGGCCGATGATGGACGGACGACCCAGGAATATACAGTTACCGTTGGACGGAGCGTCAGCACCGACTTCGGGTGGAACGGGGTGCAAGACTTCAACACGTTGAACGCCGCAGACAATGACTACCCCACCGGCCTGTGGTCTGATGGGACGACAATGTGGGTGGTCGACACAGACGATGATAAGATTTACGCCTATAACCTGGAAACGAATGCGCCGGACGACGCAAAGGAAATCAACGTGCTGGACGCGGCGGGCAACACCAGTCCCCGTGGCGTCTGGTCGGACGGGACGACGATGTGGGTGGCGGATCCGACGGACGACAAGCTATATGCCTACAACCTGTCGACAGCGGCGCGAGATGCTGCGAAGGACTTTGGCGGGTTGGGCGCCGCGGGAAACGAATACCCCACGGGAATTTGGTCTGATGGTACGACGATGTGGGTGGCGGATACACAGGACGACAAGATCTTTGCCTATAGCGTGACAACGAAGGCGCGTGACACCAACAAGGACTTCAACAGTTTGAGCACCTCGAGCGGCGGCAACCGCACGCTCAATGGCCTCTGGTCGGACGGCGCCACGATGTGGGTCGTCGTCGACCGGGGCGTGCATGTCGCCAGCGACGACAAGATTTACGCTTATGACATGGCCACAAAGGTTCGTGATTCGACGAAGGACTTCTCGGGTTTGACTGCTGCCGGAAACGAAGAACCCAGCGGTGTCTGGTCGGACGGAACTACATTGTGGGTGGCGAACTATGAGCGCCGTGCTTTCAATGATGCGAATGAACGCATCAGACACTACAGTTCCAAGATCTATGCCTACAACATGCCGTCCGGCGCCGCACCGACACAAGCCACCGATTTCAACGGCGACGGGAAGACGGATTTCGTCGACTTCTTCCTCTTTGCCGACGCCTTCGGTGGTACAGACGCAAGTTTCGATCTTGATGGCAATGGCCGTGTGGACTTTGCTGACTTCTTCAAGTTTGTGGATGCGTTCGGGTCGTGATTACAGGTAGATTCGTCGGAGGGAATGACAAATGATCTTTGGTGTCCAGCGATGAAGGAAATTGTCCGCCAGCGACGAAATATCGTTCTGACTCTCGCCATGATGTTGGGAACAATCGCCTATTTGGCTGAGGGCAGCGGTGGCGAGGATGGAAACGTGCGCGAGTTGCAGAAGATGACCCTGGCCGCGTGCTGCGACCGGAACTCCGGCAAAGACTTCAATACACTCGGCGATGCCGGAAACGATGAGCCGGAGGGGATCTGGTCCAATGGGACCACGATGTGGGTGGCGGACGACCAGTTCGGGGGCGACGAGAAGATTTATGCGTACGCCAGGGCGACCGGGGCTCGGGATCCGGACGAAGACTTCAATACGCTGGATGATGCCGGAAACGGGGAGCCGGAGGGGATCTGGTCGGACGGGACGACGATGTGGGTGGCGGACGACCCGTGGTTTGGCGAGAAGATTTATGCGTATACGCTGGCGACGAAAGCCCGGGACCCCGACAAGGACATCAATTCGCTGGAATATGCCGGAAACGACAACCCGGAGGGGATCTGGTCCGATGGGACGACAATGTGGGTCGCGGACATGTCTGACGAGAAGATTTACGCGTACACTATGGCTAACGGGGCTCGGGTTTCCGGCAAAGACATCAATTCGCTGGATGACGTTGGAAACGACGAGCCGACGGGCATCTGGTCGGACGGAACAACGATGTGGGTGGCGGACAACGTTGACGCAAAAATCTACGCCTACGGCATGACCTCCGGGGCCCGGGACCGCGACAAAGAAATCGACACGCTGGCCGACGCCGGAAACGGATCCCCGACGGGCATCTGGTCGGACGGGACGACGATGTGGGTGGCAGACGACTTTGATCACAAACTCTATGCCTACGATATGCCGGCCCGAAATACCGCCACGCCGGCCGCGCCCGCCATTCTCTCGTTGACGGCCGGAACTCGCTCGTTCACCATAACGTGGACGGCGCCATCGAGCACGGGCGGCTCTGCCGTCACCGCCTACGATCTGCGCTACATCCGCAGCGACGCCCCCGACAAGGCCGACGCGAATTGGACCGTGATGGAGGACGTCTGGACGACCGGTTCCGGTTCGCTGAGCCACGCGTTGACCGGCCTCGACGGCGGCGAGCGATACGACGTGCAGGTGCGTTCGGTCAGCGGCGCCAGTGAAAGCCCGTGGTCGGCGGTGCGAACCGTAATGACCCTGGTTCAAGGTCCAGCGTCGACGGATTTCAATGGCGATGGGCAGACCGACTTTATCGATTTCTTCCTCTTCGCCGACGCCTTCGGCGGTACCGATGCCCGCTTCGACCTCGACGGCAACGGCAGGGTGGATTTCGCCGACTTCTTCAGGTTTGTCGACGCGTTCGGAACGTAAATGCACCACACAGCCCTTTGCCAGGCTCACGACAAGCGCTAAGGCGGCGGCATCCGCGGAGAGTCAGGCGTCCACTCGACGGTTTAATCACTCCCCCCTTGAGGGGGAGTCGCGGAAGCCGAGCCCGTTCCCTGAGCTTGTCGAAACGCCGTTATTGAGCTAGCCAAAATGCGTCCCACACACGTGCGCGTACAATGGTCTGCTGAAAAAGCCGCCACACTGCCCGTTATTCATTGAAAAGAATCTGAGTCACTCTCCGGAGGAAAATATGCTGCGCTCAATGGTGGTCGCGTTCCTGGCCGCGTGTGTATTGACCGCACCCGTTTCCGCACAGGAAACGGAATCGGTTCGCGGTTTTGAGATTGGAACGCTATTCGGACTCACCCATCATTCCGCCGACGGCGAAGGGTCCACGGTGATTGGCCTGCCAAGTTCTCCGACGTTAGGCATCCCGGGTATCCCTTCGCTCTACGTATCGTGGTTTCCGGTTGCAAACGTGTCGGTCGGTTCGGAGTTCAGTATCGGGCGGACCGCCGGAGACAGATATGGAATCACATCGCTTTACTTTGGGGGGCGAGGCACAATCTTTCCGCTGGGACTTTCAAGATCCGGTCTCTACGTGCTGTGCCATGGCGCCCTGCGGCATTTTGATCTTCGTGAACGCCCTTCAGTGACTGACTTTGCGGCAGGCGGGGGTCTGGGATATCGATGGCGCCTGGGACCGGCTTTCGTATTCCGTGCGGAGGGACGCTATCGGCGATGGTTCGATGACGGCGTCAACGACTTCTCGCTCCTCGTCGGATTGGGCGCAAGGGCAGGCCCTCGCGATGATGAAAGGAATGACGCCGCCGCCGAATACGAAATAGGAACGCGATTCGGGATTTCGCGTATCTCCTCCGACGACGACAGTATCGTCATGATGGCCGTGCCGGGTTCCCCCACGTCCGGGGTGCTTGGAAATCCATCGCTCTACGTCTCCTGGTTTCCGGGCGCCAATTTGTCCGTCGGACCCGAAATCAACGTCGGGCGGAGTTCCGGCAGCGCGGTTGGGACCACGTCCCTCAATCTTGGGGGGCGCGGCTTGTTCACCCTGCAAAACAATGCCGTCTCCGGGCCGTATCTGCTGTGCAACGGCGCGGTTCTGGTTCTCGACGTGGACGAGCGGGAGGCTGAGGCCGATTTTTCCGCTGGCGGCGGCGTGGGTTATCAGGTGTACCTGGGACCTGCTTTCGTCGCTCGCGCGGAAGGACAGTATCGGCGCTGGTTTGACGACGAAGTCAATGACTTCTCGTTCCTGATCGGACTTGGCGCCAGGCTTGGCGGCAGGTAGAAAAATGTACTCATGGGATCAAGTTGCGGCGGGTTTCGGCCCACACGTGGGGAGTGTGTGGGAAGGTGGGGCAGACATTCTTGTCTGCCCGCCTCGCTGTCCTTGTACCGAATAACTGCTCGGCCGGACCATCAGACCTGTGAGATCCTTACGCGGTCCTGGCACGGCACGCGGTCCAAGGACGCCACGCCCTACCCTTGATCCTTTATCATTTGCATAAACCCCTGGACAGGTTGCATGGACGAAAACAGAATCCATTAAAGGGACTTCTCAATGAAAAACACAATGCTCAATCGAAAACTCACGGTTTCCATTCTCACTGTGTTGCTGGTGATATGCGCGGTACCCGGTGCCGGTCATGGCTTCTTCGATGATCTCTTCGGTGTTATCGGAGACGTTGTCGAGACCATCGCCACTGTCGCCACGACCGTCGTAGACGTCGCGGTCGCAGTTGTGGACGTCGCCGTCGGGGTCGTGGAGGTCGCGGTCGGGGTCGTCGATCTCACGGTCAGCCTCGCGTTGACGTTAGTGGGGCATACGGGTTGCGTGCTGGCCACCGCCTTCGACCCGTACGGGGCGACGCTGGCAAGCGGCGGTTGCGACTATGACGTACTCCTGTGGGATATCTTCACCGGCGGGATCATTCTTACTCTGCGACACGTATCCGCGGTATTGAGTCTGGCGTTTTGCGCCGTCGACGGCTGTGTGCTGGCCAGCGGAACGGAAAATGGACTGCTGAATCTGTGGATCCCGGAAACCGGGGAACTCAAGACAACCCTCACCGGGCATACCGGCGCTGTCCTTGGCACGGCATTCAGCCCGGTCGATCATCACGTCCTCGCCAGCGGGAGCGCCGATTGGACTGTTCGGCTATGGAATACGGAGACCGGCCTGCACACCAGGACCCTGGAAGGGCATACGGACAGCGTCTCGAGTCTCGCGTTCCGTCTGGACGGCGAAGTGCTTGCCAGCGGCAGCGCGGACGGGACCATCAGGTTATGGGATGCGGAAACGGGCGCCCACCAGCGCACTTTGAGCGGGCATACGGGGACCATTACGAGCCTGGCATTCAGTTTCGACGGCAGTGTAATTGCCAGTGGGAGCACGGACGGCACCGTGCGGGTGTGGAAGTCCGAGGACGGTGAACATCTGGGGACGCTCAATCACAATTCGCCTGTCCTCAGTGTGGCGTTCGCCGCGGGCGACAGCCTCTTCGCCAGTGGGGGCGCCGATGGGGTAGCGCGGCTGTGGGACCCGCTCACGTGGAAAGTCAAGGCGACGCTTGGACATGAATCTCCCGTCCGCAGTGTGTCCTTCAGTCCGGATGGCCGCTTTCTCGTCACCGGCGCCGACGACGGAGACGTGCGAAAATGGGAGCTCACGTCCGTTGGCGTTCGATTCACGCGGGACCCTGCAAATGATTTCGCCAGCCTTCGCCCGGCCCGAAACACGTCCCCCGCGGGCATCTGGTCTGACGGAACGACGATGTGGGTGGCTGACCAGCATGACGAAAAGCTGTACGCGTACGATATGACCTCCAGGGACCGTGACCGTTCCAGGGACTTTGACGCGCTGGACCCGGCCGGAAACGATTCGCCCGCGGGCATCTGGTCGGACGGGGTGACAATGTGGGTGGTGGACAACCGTGACAGGAAACTGTACGCCTACGACGTGGCCTCACGTACCCGCGACCCTTCCAGGGACTTTGACACGCTGGATCGGTCAGGAAACGACGATCCAGCGGGCATCTGGTCGGATGGTACGACGATGTGGGTGGCAGACTTTTCCGACGGGAAATTGTATGCATACGACATGATTTCCAGGGCCCGGGATCCCGCGCGGGAGTTCATCACGCTCGGTAGTGCCGGAAATGCCAGACCGATCGGCATCTGGTCGGACGGGACTGCAATGTGGGTCGTGGATTGGTACGATGAGAAGCTGTACGCCTACGATGCGACGTCGAAGGCACATGACGCGGTCAAAGACATTGAAACACTGGTTGGCGCCGGAAACACTGAGCCTCGAGGCATCTGGTCGGACGGGATGACCATGTGGGTGGCCGACTTCGACGACGTTAAGCTCTACGCCTACGAAATGCAGACCGGTTCCGCTTCCGTGGGCACGCCGACCCTAGGTGCGCCGGTTATCCGTTCCGTGATGCCGGGACCGGGCTCTGTCACGGTGGCCTGGGCCGCCCCCGCCGGCGACGCCACCGTCACAGCCTACGACCTGCGCTACATCCGCAGCGACGCCCCGGACAAGGCCGACGCGAACTGGACCGTCGTGGAGGACGTGTGGACGACGGGATCCGTATCGTTGAGCCACGAATTGACCGGCCTGATAGGCGGTACGGAGTACGAGGTGCAGGTGCGGGCTGTTACCGGTTCCCGCGAAAGCCCCTGGTCGGCCGTCGGCGCCTCAACCCCTGTGACGCAAGGGCACGCTGCAACCGATTTTAATGGCGACGGGCGGACCGATTTTGTCGATTTCTTCCTCTTTGCGGATGCGTACGGCGGAACGGACCCGCGCTTTGACCTGGATGGGAACGGGGTCGTGGACTTCGCGGACTTCTTCAAGTTTGTGGATGCCTTCGGCGCGTAGGCCGCCGCGACGTTTTACGGCTCGACCGTGTGTCTTCGTTTAGGGACGTAACACGCCTTTCGCGGCATCGCGTCACTCACCGGCAACCATACAGGTGACAGTGATCCGGCGAGCCCGCTAAAAGTCCAATCACTCCCCCCTTGAGGGGGAGTCGCAGAAGCCGAGCCGGTCCCCTGAGCCTGTCGAAGGGGCAGGCGACGGCTGATGCGGTGGGGGGATTTCAACACCTTCTTGTATGCACGCATCTCGCGTTGACGTCTCACGGCAACGCGCAAATCAGACCACCATCAAGCTGGACAGGAGTGTTATTCATGCCTCTAAGACCGGTTCCGATGTATTTCCTGGTTTTCGCGTCGCTGATATTTACCGGTCACGCCTCCGCCGGCTCAAATGCGAACGCGGTACTCTCTCTTGATCTAATTACCGACGGCGGGGCGGGCAACCGAACGGACGACGGCGTCATCACCGGTACGGTTTCCGGAGACGGACAGACCATCGCCATCGAGGTCTTCGCCGCGGGCGTGAGGACGTCTCTGGTCGGCGTGGTCCTCAAATTCGAGTTTGACGCTTCACTTCTGGCCTTTGTCAAAGCTGAGAACAGCGCGTTTCCCCTCACGCTTCCTGAAGGTTCCCTGGGTACCAACCTCGCAACCCGTACGCCGGTTACGCTCGCGCCTTCAGGTTTTCTGGCGCGCGCCGAGTTTGTAACGGTTGCCGATGTAACCGGCCGGGAGTTTTCCATCGGCATTGAGATGGTCACGCTTGCCGAGAGCATCACGTCGAGCGACGGGCTTTCGACAAACAACGTGATTACGTTTAATGCCGCGCCGTCTTCCGACTCTGCTGGCAGCGATGTCCTATCGCTCGACCTCGTAGTAGACGGCGGGGCGGGCAACCGGATCGACGATGGCGTCATGTCGGGCATCGTTGCTGGAAGTGGTCAGACTATCGCCATCGAGGTGTTCGCGGCGGGCGTGGGAACGTCTCTGATCGGCATGGTCCTCAAATTCGACTTCGATGCTTCGCTACTGGCCTTCGTCAAAGCCGAGAACAGCGCGTTTCCCCTTACACTTCCGGCAGGTTCCGTGGGCGCCAACTTCGCAAGCCGTACGCCGGTCACGTTGGCCCCTTCCGGTTTTCTGGCGCGCGCCGAGTTTGAAACGGTTGCGGACGTCACGGGCAGGGAGTTTGCCATCGGCATTGATAGGGTTACGCTTGCAGAGAACGTCACGTCGAGCGACGTGATTACATCAGCGAATGCGGTCACGTTCAATGCGGCGCTTTCTCCCGACTTTGACGGCGACGGGACGGTTGGTTTTCCCGACTTCCTGCAATTCGTGCAAAGATTCGGTACACAGAGGGGCGACGCGGGGTTTGAAGCCCGTTTTGATCTGGATTCCGACGGGGTGATTGGATTTTCAGATTTTCTGATCTTCGCACAGAACTTCGGCAAGAAGGTCTCGTCTCCCGCCGCCCGAGACCCGGACCTGGTCGTCGACAGGCCTACCGTGAGCGACAACGCCCTGACACATGGCCAGTCCTTCACGCTGAGCGTGACCGTGCGCAACCGGGGCAACGGTCAGGCGGCCTCGACAACGCTGCGCTATTACCGCTCGTCGGACGCGACCATCACCAGGAATGACGCGCCGGTGGGCACGGACGTTATAGGGAGCCTTACGGCTTCCGGGGTCGTCGATCGCTCGATCGGCTTGACGTCTCCATCGAGCGCCGGAATCTACTACTACGGCGCTTGCGTCGAGCCGGTTTCCGGAGAAACAGCTACGGACAACAACTGTTCCGGTGCAGTGGCCGTTACAGTCACTTCTGGGACATTAACCGCAGGAGCGTCGAAACTATACTGGACGGACTGGGGCACGGACAAGATTCAGCGGGCCAACCTTGATGGCTCGGGGATCGAGGATCTGGTCGTGGGCGGTGGACTGGATGGTCCGGACGGGCTGGCTCTGGACGTGGCCGGCGGGAAGATGTACTGGACGGACGCGGGCGCGTCCAGGATCCAGCGGGCAAACCTTGATGGCTCCAGTGTTGAAATTCTGGTCACCGGCTTGGGAATACCATACGGCCTCGATCTGGATGTATCCGGCGGCAAGATGTACTGGACGGATCGGCAGTCCAGCAGGATTCAGCGGTCCGACCTCGATGGTACCGACGTCGAAGATCTGATCACCAGCGGCCTTGTGTTTCCCGGGGAATTGGTCCTGGACGTGCAAGGTGGGAAGATGTACTGGACGAACCCCGGATCCCAAGAGATCCAGCGTGCCAACCTTGATGGTTCGCAGGTGGAGGATCTCGTTACCAGCGGCCTTGGCAGTCCCACCGGGCTGGCCGTTGACGTGTCCGGAGGGAAGATGTACTGGACAGACCGTCGCACGGACAGGATCCAGCGGGCGAACCTTGATGGCTCGCACGTGGAGGACCTGGTGTCCGGCGGCCTGGAAAAACCCAATGGCCTGGATCTGGACGTATCCGGCGGCAAGATGTACTGGGCGGACGCCGGTACGAACAAGATTCAGCGCGCCAACCTCGACGGTTCGAACGTCGAAGACCTCCTTACGGGCGCCGACGGTCTGGTCGATCCCTCGGGTGTGGCCGTGGGTGGCGCGGCGTCTCCCTTCCGTATCGAGATCGTCTTCCTCGAAAGCTCTTCAGATGACGGATTCAACGCGTCCCAGAAGGCGTTGTTCCACAGGGCTGCCGTACGTTGGATGTCAATCATTGACGGAGACATTCCGGATAGCGACTTCTCGGATAATCCGGTCGACGAGTGGGACGACGATTTGGAAAAACGGATTCGCGTCAACGACTATGTGGACGATTTGCGGATATTTGTGGGCATAGGAGACATTGACGGCGCCAAAGGCACCCTTGGGAGAGGCGGAACGCTCATCGCTCGAAGAAACAGACAATCAGGCGCCCTCGTTACAAAGATCGGAACGATAGCAATTGATGCCGCCGACCTGGAGTGGATGTCCGAGACCTTTCTGTTCGAGGTTATTCTCCATGAGATAGCGCACGTTCTCGGGTTCGGGACGTTCTGGGAAACACTGAACCTGGTCCGCGGCGTCAGTGATATGTACTTCACCGGGCCACTGGCAATTCGAGCCTTTGACGATGCGGGCGGCCGGAACTACGACGGCCCGAAGGTACCCGTAGAGAACGACAGCGGCCATTGGAGGGGATCCGTGTTTGGCGACGAACTGATGACCGCGAGCGTCAGGCCGGATCTCGACGGGACCCTGCCTTTAAGCGCGATTACGATCCAGTCGCTGGCGGATCACGGTTACGAGGTCGACGTTCGCCATGCCGACGAGTACAGGCTGCCCGTCCCGGCAAGCGCGAAGCCGGTTGCCGAACATGCCCTGGACTGGGGTGAGTGTATCTCGGAGGGTCCGGTCTACGTGGTTGATGAGAACGGGCGCGTCATTGGTACCGTCGGAGAATGAGGCAAAGTGAGTTGCATGCGCCGCGCACGACCACAGCCTTTCCGTAGAAGTGAGAGGAAGTAAAGGAGGATTGCGAAATGAAGCCAATTTCGCATGTTGCCATTTTGGCCGTCCTGTTCACGCCCCTGGCCTCCGTCCATGCATCGTCCACGGCTGCGGACAGCGTGCATTTCTGCCTGCCCGTCGATCCGGAACAGCGGCAGCGCAATGATCCTCTTTCCGCGGGCAAGTGGGCGACGGATCTGGACGTGGGCGAACCCCGCACCGTGCGGCTCTTCTACTTCCTGCCGAACGACCGGCCGTATCGCACCGAGGTCGTCGACTCGATGAAAACGGGAATTCTCGATCTTCAGACGTTCTTTGGCGAGCAGATGGAGGCGCACGGACACGGAAACACGACTTTCCAGATTGAAACCGATGACCAGGGCGATCCGGTCGTTCATCGTGTGGATGGGGATTACACCGACAGCCACTACAGCAGCCGGGGATACACGGAAGGCGAGATTAAACGAGCGTTCGACAACTCGAAAAACATCATGCTGATTGTCATGGACGTCAGTGCCAGAACTGCGCATGGACGCGGTACAGGATCGAAGAGTAGCGGATGGGCGATGATTTACGGCGAATGGAACTGGTTTGCCGCCGCGCACGAACTGGGGCATGCCTTCGGGTTGCATCACGATTTCCGCGATGATACGTATATAATGTCCTATGGCCGCGCCAATCGTTCCGCTGCCCAACTATCCGCGTGTGCTGCAGATTTCCTGTCTGCGCATCCGTACTTCGACTCCGATGTCCCGCTCGAAAACGAATCGCCACCCACCGTTGAGCTTGTTGCATCGGAATTTCCGTTCGGGTCAGTGAGTACCACCGTCCAACTAAGAGTTCGAGATGATGATGGCCTACACCAGGTCATCCTGTTCGTTCGTCCTAGAAACCCCTTTCTGGGAAGTACGCCCGAAGTGAAAGCGTGTGACGGATTGTCGGGTGAAACCGATACTGTTGTTGAGTTCAACTTCGACGGAAGGCTTCCATCCGACAACGTCGGCACCAGCCCTGAGGCTCATACGACGCTTGCAAACACGGTCCGGCATCCAATCCACGTCGTGGCTGTTGATACGGACGGGAATCGTACCAGCACTGCAAGCCCTATTTCCTTTACGCTTGAGGCAGGGCATTCGCCGCAGCATATCGCCACGCTGGACCGATATCGTACAATCCAAAGCGCGGCGTTTTCACCTGATGGCAACATCCTGGCGCTCGGGGGCCACGGCCATATAGAACTGTTGCAAGCTTCCACAAGAGAACATCTCGCCTTCCTCAGCCATTCTATCTATAACGAGGTTTACTCAGTAGCCTTTTCCCCAGATGGGACACTGCTCGCTTCCGGATCAGAGGATGGCACTATCAAAACATGGAACGTGGCAACAAGAGAAGAGGTTTCCACACTTGAGGGACATACTGATCGGATCTGGTCCGTGGACTTTTCAGCAGATGGAATGTTGCTCGCTTCCGGAGCTTCGGACAACTCGGTCAAGCTGTGGAACGTGGCAACGGGAGCACAGAGCGCTACGCTTGAGGGACATACGGATGCGGTTTTATCGGTCTCCTTCTTATCTGATGGGACGCTCGCATCCAAGTCCAATGGAGGCACTGTCAAGCTGTGGGACGTGACAACACAATCCCAGATTTCCACCTTTGACACTGATGCGAATATTGGAAGGGGTGTCGCGTTTTCGCCCAATGGGCCATTCCTTGCATCAAGGTCTCGTTACGCGATAAAGCTATGGGACCTGGAGACAGGAACACAGACCGGCTCCCTGAACCATATGCGTGATTACCCTTGGGCTACCTTGGCCTTTTCACCCGACGGTACAATCCTTGCCGTATCGGCCAATGGCTTGATTGAAATATGGGACGTCCTGACAAGCGAATTCTTGGCCTCCATCTCAGGGGGACCGGGCGGGGTGGGAGAACTGTTGTTTTCCCCCGACGGGACTCAACTTGTTTCCACTGGGAAAGTCAAATTCTGGGACGTGTCCGAGTGGACGGCTTCCCAGACCACCGTCTGCGACCGCACGCCGCAGGTGCAAACCGCAATTTTAGGTGTGCTACAGTTACAGAACCCAAGTCCTGGCACATGCGGCGAGGTAACGGAGGCGCACTTGGCCACCGGGATTACGAGTCTGTTCCTGAATGATCAGAGCGTTACCGCCCTGCAAGCCGGCGATTTTGATGGGCTCACCAGTTTGACCGAACTCCGTCTGAACGGCAACCAGTTAACCACACTGCCAGCGGACGTCTTTGACGGTCTCACCGCACTGACAAAGATCGACTTGGGTTTCAACGATTTGAGCAGTTTGCCCGAAGGTGTGTTTGACGGACTCACCGCGCTTGGTGAACTCTCTCTGGGCGGCAACGATTTGAGTAGCCTTCCCGAAGACGCGTTTGATGGACTCACCGCACTGACAACGCTCAATCTGGGCGACAACGATTTAAGTAGCCTTCCCGAAGACGTGTTTGATGGACTCACCGCACTCAGTGGACTTTATCTGGGCGGCAACGATCTGAGTAGCCTTCCCGAAGACGTGTTTGATGGACTCACCGCACTGACAACGCTTGATCTGGCCTACAACGATTTGCGTAGCCTTCCCGAAGACGTGTTTGACGGACTCACCGCACTGGCAAGTCTCTATTTGTCCTCCAACGACTTGAGTAGCCTGCCAGATGGTGTGTTTGTAGGATTAACAGAACTGGCAAGTCTCAGTTTAGGTGGAAACACTGTTAATCCGCTTCCCCTTACCATTTCATTGGAGAAGGTTGGTGATGATCAATTCAAGGCAGTGGCACCCGCGGGCGCGCCGTTTGAGATGGTGCTGCCGATTCGCGTCACGAATGGGAGTATCACGGGTGGCGCGACGAGTATCACAATTCCTGCTGGCAGTGTAGAAAGTGAAGTGCTTACCGTTACCCGCACATCCGGTAATGTATGGTCAGTCACCGTGGATATCGGCGCGGTGCCGGGACTGCCAGCGAATCATTCCGGCTATTCCCTTGTCAAATCCGATAACCTGCCGTTGGAGGTTATCAAAGGGCTCGCCGACGGGCCCGTAATCTGGTCAGGAACCATTACAGTTGGATCATGGCGGAATGGCACTTACACTGCTTTTGGTTACAGTCGTCGCCATAATGCTGGTTCAATTTCAAACGCAACTTTCACCTACAGAGGAACAACATACACTATCCATGGTTTTGGATTTGCCAAACTTGGCCACCATCGAACGCAAACATACACACTAGAAATTAGTCCAGGACTTCCAGCATGCGATAGAAAGCTTTTAAGTTTTGGAGGTTTTCATTTGGCTGATGCGTCGCGCGGTTCGTTGGGCGATCCTTCTTCCTATCGTTGGTCTGGACGACCATTGGTTGTTTGGCCTATTGGGCAGCAACGGTCTTATTCAATAACCTTTCACCCAACAGTGCCAGATGTCCCCGTCGTAACCGCCATTTACGAAGGGAACCAAGTAACGCTGTCCTGGGAGACTCCGTGTGATGGTGGCATTGACATCAACCGTCACGAATACCGGCAGAAAAATAGAAATAGCGAATTCGGTTCGTGGATACCCATCCCTAACAGTGGTGCGGGAGGTGTGAATGTAGCGAGTTATACGCTTACTGGCGTGAACAATCCGCAGGAACACATCTTTGAGGTCCGGGCAGTGAACGAACTTGGCGAAGGGTCGGTATCCGCACCCGCGTCGCCCACTGATCGTACGCCACAGGTAGCAGAGGCGATTCTTAGTGCGGTCCGTCAAAACGATCCGAGTGTCTCCAGTTTCGCAGACATCACCGACAGCCACCTTGCGGCAATTACTGCCTTATATCTGGGTGGTAGAAATATCACATCCCTAAAGTCTGGTGATTTCGCTGGACTTACCGGTTTAACAGATCTCCGACTCCGTGGTAATCAAATAAGTTCATTGCCCGGGGACATCTTTGACGGATTGCCCGCACTGACAACGCTCTATCTACGAAACATCCGACTCAGTAGCCTCCCCGCAGGACTCTTTGAAGGACTGACAGGACTGACAACGCTCTATTTAGAGGGCAATGCAGTTAGTCCCCTACCCTTTGCCGTGTCGCTCGAGAAAGTTGGAACGGGTCAATTCAACGCGGTGGCGCCCGCCGGTGCGCCGTTTAATATTGTCCTTCCCCTCACCGTCACCAACGGCAGCATCAGCGGAGGCGCGACGACTATCACGATTGCCAAGGGTAGCGTAGAAAGCCAACCGCTCACCGTGACTCCAACCCCGGGCACGACGGCTCCGGTCACGGTAAATATTGGCACATTGCCCAGCATCCCCTCAGGTCATTACGGCTATACGCTCGTCAAATCCGCCGACCTGCCATTGGAGATATTCAGCAGTAGTGAAACCGGCACCACCTCGGCAGCAACCGATTTCAACGGCGACGGCCGCACCGATTTCGTCGATTTCTTTCTGTTCGCCGATGCGTACGGCGGTACGGACCCTCGTTTTGACCTGGACGGAAACGGCACGGTGGACTTCGCCGACTTCTTCAAGTTTGTCGACGCATTCGGCTCGTAGGCCCGAAAAAAGCAAGCGGCAATGGACCGCCACGCGAGTTGATTGCCCGAGGAAACGCGGTTGTCGAATTACGTACCTATCGCCGCTTCGCGTTGTTCAGCCGCAAACAGACTGGTCGCATTGAAGGCGAGAGCCTGTTTGACGGTCCAATCACTCCCCCCTTGAGGGGGAGTCGCAGAAGCCGAGCCGGTTCCCTGAGCCCGTCGAAGGGTCGAAGGGCCGGCGACGGCTGATGCGGTGGGGGGATTCCAACGCCTTACCCTGGGCATGCAGCACGAAGAAACATGAACGCATTTTGCGAAGTAGTCTTACCGTAAGCGTCTAAACCGGTCGCAACCTGAAGGCCGCATCATGTCGCGAAACCGTAAAGGCAAAGGCCATCAGGCGTGAACGTGGAGACAAATCAGGCGCCAATCAGCCTGCACGCAAAAGGAGATCGTCCGGATGAAAAAGAACCGATCGTTTGATCTCGCGTTTCTGTTGGTCACAGTCCTCTTCGTGCAGGAAAACTTCGCCCAGACCATCCTGGAAGGGCATTCGGATCCCGGCAACTCAAAGGTGTTTTCGTCTACTGGGAATATCTTATCTACCGGGTCGTTGGATGGCGACTATCGAACATGGCGTCTTCCGGAAGGTGCAATAATGCGTCTGGGTAAAGGAGCTATCGGTCGTGGGGACCGGGCATTGGGTTACTCCCCCGATGGGACCCGGCTGGCGGTGGCCAGTACAATAGGCATCTGGCTTTACGACGTCCGGACCGGCGCCGAAGTCAATTTGCTTCCGGGAGGGAGTGTCACTTCGGTGGCATTTTCGACCGATGGCGCGCTGCTGGCTTCCGGAGCGCTGGATAATACGGTACAGTTGTGGGACATGCCAACCAATACGAATATCGCCAGACTTGAAGGCCATTCCGATGGGGTCAGGGCGGTGGCGTTTTCGCATGATGGAAAAATGCTCGCGTCCGGGGCAGGAGATCCGACCGTTCACTTTCCAGCGGATAATACGATCAAGTTGTGGGACGTGGCAACGAACGCAATTATCGCTACGCTCGAGGGGCATAAGGGGATGGTGGCTTCTGTGGCGTTTTCGCCGGATGGAAAGATTCTGGTATCCGGATCAAACGACGAGACGGTGAAATTGTGGGACGTGGCAACGAAGGAGAGTATCGCCACGCTGGAAGGCCATACAGATGGGGTCGCTTCGGTGGCGTTTTCGCCAGACGGAACAATCCTCGCGTCAGGAGCGAGGACTTTTGATGAGACGGTGAAGTTGTGGGACGTGGCAACGAAGGAGAGTATCGCCACGCTGGAAGGCCATACGGATGGGGTCGCTTCGGTGGCGTTTTCACCCGACGGAGCAATCCTCGCGGCCGGCGTAGGAGACGCGTTTTTTCCGATATTTTTTCTCGAGTTAAGTGAAAATACGGTGAAACTGTGGGACGTGACGAGCGGAGATCTGATCATCTCTCCAGAAGGCCGGACGGAGACGGTCCATTCAGTGGCGTTTTCACCCCCCGATGGAAAAACGATCGTGGCTGGGGCGCGGATGCTCAGTGATTACACCGTGCGGCTTTGGGACGTGGCCAGCGGAAACCAGACCGCTTCTCTGGAAGGTCATACGCAGGTGGTCCATTCGGTGGCGTACTTATCCGATGGCAGACGCCTGGCTTCAGGGTCTGGTAACACAATCATGCTTTGGGACGCGGCCAGTGGAGACCAGATGACCTCCCTTGAAGGCTTTGTGCTTTCGCCCGACGGAACGCGCCGGGCTACCCTGTCATGGGATGGAGCGATTCTGCTCTGGGACGTGGCCAGCGGAGATCGGATCGCCTCTCTCGAAGGCCATGAGGGAGACATCCTGTCGGCGTTTTCTCCCGATGGAAAGGTACTGGCAACCGGATCTGGGTTCTCGAGTGGCTATACGGTGCGGTTATGGGATGCGGCCGGCGGTGAACTGATCGCCACGCTCGAAGGGTTTGAGGATAGAGTCGCTTCGGTGGCGTTTTCGACCGATGGTAAAATGCTCGCGTCCGGAGGCGGATATTTTGATAGTACGGTGAAGTTGTGGGACGTGGCGGAAAATGCGAATATCGCCAGCCTTGAAGGCCATTCCAATGGGGTCTATTCGGTGGCGTTTTCGCCTGACGGAAAGATGCTCGCGTCTGGGGCAGGAGATAAAACGGTGAAGCTGTGGGACGTGTCCAGCGGAGGCCAAATCGCATCCCTGGAAGACCATACCGATTGGGTCTATTCGGTGGCGTTTTCGCCCGATGGAAGAGTACTCGCGTCCGGATCAAGCGATGGGAGCATCAAGTTGTGGGACGTGACCGGCGGTGAGCCGATCGCTACGCTCGAAGGACACACGGGGAGCGTCATTTCGGTGGCGTTTTCCGACTACGGAACCCGGCTGGCTTCAGGTTCGTGGGATGGCACGATTCTGCTGTGGGACATGTCGCCGTACATCACAATTCAGCCTCCGATTCCATCTTCGCCTCCTACTCCCGATTTCGACGGCGACGGGACCGTCGGTTTCGGCGACTTTCTGCTGTTCGCCGCCGCGTTCGGGCAAAGTCAGGGTGATGCTGGTTATGATGCGCGCTACGATCTGGATGAGGATGGCGTCATCGGGTTCGGTGATTTTCTGATCTTCGCGGGCGCGTTCGGAAAAACATCATGAAACGGACTTATTTATGAAAATTCATGCTCCGATTTCGGTTGTGTTCACATCCCTCAATCTCGTTTTCTCGTTGTTGGCGTTCAATCGACCAGTGGGTGCTCAAGGCGGAACTCCGGATTCATTGTCCCAGACGGCCCCGGTGATTCACAATGTAATTTTGAGGGTCGTACGCGTGACGCCGAGTTGGATGCCCTACGCATCCACCGGTGGTTGGACTGCTGCCGTTCCTCAAAAGGAAAGTGAAATTCTGCGGTTTTATGAAGCGGCCATCTGGGAAGAGACTTCAGCGGTACATTTTTACGCATTCCCTAACGACTACGATGACCGGTATGGAAACAGGGGCAGCGTTAGTGACGAGGAGAAGATCGCATACAGGGAGCAATACCTGATAAGCCAGTTTACGGATATGCCGGGCGCCTACACAGCGGAAAGAAGCGCCTTCTTGAAGTCGACATTTATGGATATCGTATCCCATTTGGTGAACGAGCACCCCAATTCAGAGCATCATCTGATGTATAGCGGCCATGGCGGCCCGGGAGGCAAGCTCTTCGCCGGAAATTTATATCGAGACGATGCGAACGAACTCTTGAAACACTGGAGCCAGTCACTGAGGAGACCACTTGGCGTCATCGATATGGGAGGGCCGTGCACGAAGGGAAGTTTCTCGGACCTGGATAATTTCTGTGAATCCGCCAGATATTACGTGGCTTCGGATCTGGCCAATGGTGGATACACAATGGATCGCTGGACATCTGAAAAACACAATGAAACCAATCCTGAAACCCAATATCACAACCTGTTTTTCTCCAATTCAAGCCTGGAAGAGACACTGAAGGATCGAGTCGACCTGAAGAGGACGAGGTACGAATATTCCAGAAACAACATGATCACGAATCAAGTCGCTCAGGCAAATTACCTCTACTCGTGCGCCGAATTGCGGTCGTTTGCGCATGTCTTCAAACCATTTATCGGTGCGGCGGGAGCCGAATATGGCATTTTCGATGACTTGCGCCAGTATCTGAATGATAATGGAGCTGCGCCGGCAGTGATAGAGCAATTCAGCAAGGTCATTGTACACCAGGCTGACAACAAAGATTTCTTTGAGTGGAGCGTCGTCCGTAATGGGATGTTGATGCCCGATCCCGAGCATTTTGACCTGCAAAGCCCGCGTCCTCAGGCTCTGGCGAAGGTATTCGGCGATGGACAAGAAGCAGGAGCAGGCACGGTGCTTGAGGTCCCGTTGACGGTTGAAGTGCGGGATCAGAACGGGAACGTGCTTGCAGGCGCCACGGTCTTCTTCGACGTCACGGGAGGGGGAGGGAGTCTGTCGACTACCATCGCTACCACCGATGCCACGGGTCGGTCCTTTGTGACCCTGACGCTGGGGGCCCATCCGGGAGCCAACACGGTCGAGGTGACGTCGGGTGGACTTTCGCCGGTGACCTTTACGGTAGAGGCACTGGCTACCGCCGATTTCAACGGCGACGGCCGGACCGATTTCGTGGATTTTTTCCTGTTTGCCGATGCGTACGGCGGCACGGACGCCCGCTTTGACCTCGACGGCAACGGCAGGGTCGATTTCGCGGACTTCTTCAGGTTTGTGGATGCGTTTGGCACTTAGGTGGACGTGAAGTGCGCGTCGTGATCGTGCCCGGTGCGCATCGTAAGTATTCACGACTTACCCCGGTGGCCGCGCGCCCGCCGGCTCGCAACGCATTCCAAACAGTGATCTGGGTTGTATGTATTTGTGCCGGGTTCATGTCGGTGCCGCCCGCATTCCTGTTCCGGAACCGAAACCGCCCACTTCAAGGGCTGTACGGAGAGAGGGTAAATTCCGTGCCGTTTTCGCCGGTGCATTCGGCCTGGAAGGTACATCGACTTGAACTGCCCTATGCCATCATTGCAGTTGATTTAAACCGTTCCATAACACCTCAAATCATCCACCACATCGTAGAAAGGAGTCCGGCAATGATCCATTTCATCCGTTTCCTGTGTGTTGCTTTGTGTTTTTGTTCGAGCAGCGACGTTTTAGGCAACAAGGTCTCGGGGCGTCTGGGCAAGCAACTGGACAAGGCATTGAAGGGGCGCAACCTGATACTGCGGGGCAGCATCCATCAGAATCCAATGACGTACTACGAGCTTGATGGCAACGTGTACTATTACGCGCATTCCCGGAGGTATCCGGTCCTGTTTCGCATCGAAAAAGACGAACCGGTGCAGATTCGGTCGGTCAAAGTGCGGGACGATGCGGTCGAAGTCGAACTCAGGAGCGCAAGGCTGGGGAAAGGGTTGGTGTCGTTTTCCGCGCCATTGCATTCGCCACCCGTGAATCGAGCGGCTTTCGACGCGGGATTTGCGCTATGTTTCAAGACAGGAGAAGAGACAGAGGTTTTGCCGTCCCTGATCGGCAATACGAGCAGTAACGTGTTTCACGTGGCGTCGTCCAATCATTTGCCGGATGCGGACAAACGGCAGGCCTTTCACACACACGCGGAAGCGGAAACCGCGGGCATGCGCGCGTGTAAGCTGTGTTTCATGCGAATGCCGCTGGTGAGCGACTATACGACCGAGCGTACATTGGCGCTCTATGCGTCTCAGCAGATTCAAAGCATGGGACAGTTGGCGACGGATGACGCGTTGCAGTTGCGCGCGAGAGAGATCGGGCAGCGGGTGCTGGACAACTGGCCGGTTCCCCTGCAGGGATACAAATATCGGTTTTCGGTGATGGAAGACGACGAAGTCAATGCCTATGCCCTGCCCACGGGATTCGTCTTTGTCAATCGGGGTCTCCTGGAGGCAACGGAGAGCGAATTGGAAATCGAGGGTGTGATTGCCCACGAAATCGCCCACGTCGAGCGCCGGCACAGCTATCGAATCTATCGAAATGAGAAAAAGAAACAGCTGATATCGTCAGCCGCGGGCGTGCTTGTGGGCGTACTGGCCGGTAAGAAATCAAAGAAAGACAAAGTGAAAACGGCAGTTATCTTCGGTGGATTGGCATACAACCTGGCCAAGGCCGCGACAGACGTGTTTTTTGAAGGATATCCGCGGTCGATGGAAGAAGAGGCCGACGCCATGGCGGCCTTGTATCTGGAGCGGCAATACGGTAGTGAAGGGCTTGCTGAAATGACCCGTGTATTGAGGAAGTTGCGGTATTACACGGATTACGTCGGGGCCGACCAAAAGAATATGCGGGCGTTTCGCTCGCACCCTTTGCTGGATGATCGCATCGCGGCCTTTACAAGCTCCAGGGTCAAGGTGTTCGACAAACCGGTGCGCGTGGTGGGGCGCAACAACCGCGGGGATGAGGTCGTGACCCTTGAAATGTCGTGCCAGCGCTGGACAACACCGGCTGTCGCCAGCCGTTTTTCTCTGGATCCGACACAGGTCCTGGGCAAAGCCTATGCCACTGCCGACATTGGCAAACCCCGCAAGTTCAAAGACATCGTCTTTACGACTGCAGCCGGACGAAAGATCAAACTGGACAACAAGGAAGATTCCCTCATCGGTCCTTATGAAGATCAAGGTTTTCTCCTGCGCGGAAATCTGCAGGCGAAGCTGGATGAACTGGACGTGAAAGGAGTGAAGGTCAACCTGGACGGCGCAAAGCTGAAGTGGCGTCTGGAAACAGATTGAGCGGGAATAGGCTGGCGTTATAGCCCGCGAAACGGAGTCAGACGTCGTTGCACCATCGGATCTGGTGATTATCCGATCTTTTCAGATGGGTTTCGGGGCAAGGATTTGCCAGCGACGGCGGCGGACGTGACGAGGACGGCGCCTTCTGCTCGCTCCAGTATATCGGTGCTGTCCGTCGTCCGCCGTCCGGCAAATATAGTTCGGAGGTGCACCCGCTCTACGAGTCGTTTTGAGCCCACTTGCATGAAACCTGCCCTCGACGGCGTCGTGTACTGACTCCCGTGAATTGTACAAATTGAAAGGATGGGGAAGTATTCTCTCAAAAGGAGGAAACCACGATGCGACCCTCAGTTCTCTACTACACCCTTGCCCTATTGATCTGCCTCCTACTTTCGCCGCCGCAGGTCGCTCATGCATCCTCCGCGCCGCCCGATAGCGCAAATTTCTGCGCGCCGATTGATTACGAGCAGTGGCGGCGTGATCACCCCCTCCCCGCGGCCAAGCGGCTCGCGGGTCTGAACGTCGGCGAACCCCTTACCGTGCGGATGATCTACTTTCTACCCAGCGATCGCTCCCCCCAGCAAGATATAGACGCAAAGATGGATGAGGTGATGAAGAACGTACAGCTATCTTACGCGGAGGTGATGGAATACCACGGGTTCGGCAGAAAAACCTTCAGGCTTGAAACCGACGGCGATGGAAAGGCTGTGGTGCACCATGTTAGAGGGAAGTTCAACGATGAGTATTATCATACGGACACTTACTCCAAGGTCGTCTGGCAAGAAACGGCTGAACAGTTTGACTTGTCAGCGAATATCTACTTCATCGTGCTGGATGTAAGTACCGCGAACATCGACGGCTTCGCTTGCGGGCAAGGCGCACCCCACGGACCCGAAGGCGGAGCCACACTTATACCCGCTCCCAACAGTGCCCGCCAACGCGAACGCGGCTGGAGTTGTTTCAATGTTGCCGTTTCTGCCCATGAACTCGGACACGCCTTTGGACTGGCGCACGATCTCTTCATAAATGCCTCTCGAAGCCCATCTTCGTATCACACCGACTGGATGGTTACGTCATTCTGTGCCGCCGAATGGCTGGATGCCCACCGCTACTTCAACATAGGCCAAAGTTATCCCAAAGAAGACCAACAAACCACAATTCAGATGCTTCCACCCCTCGCAGTTCCACCGTACGCGATCCGCCTCCGCTTTGAGGTAACCGATCCTGATGGACTCCATCAAGCGCAGTTGCACAACAGCACCGGTGACGCAATTGATTGTCAAGGGTTTGGCCTGGACGGGAAAAGTGGCTCCGTTGAATTTACCACTTCCGCAGTGTCGGAAGCACCAAGGAATCATGTGGGCCTCAGGGTCGTCGATGTGTATGGAAATGTAACGGAGAAACGGTTTTCAATCGACATTACGTCACTGCATCCGCCCAAAGTCGTGTCGATACCCGATGCGAATTTAGCCGCGGTGGTGCGGGAAGCCCTCGACTTGACACCGGCAGATGCTATCAGCCAACTGGATATGTTGAGATTGGGTGAACTTGAAGCCTCCCGTCGCCAGATAACTGACCTTACTGGGCTTGAGCATGCAGTTAATCTAAAGGGGTTATCCCTTGGCGAGAATCAGATTCGCGACATCACACCCCTGGCGGGATCGACCATCCTCGAATCCTTGGATCTTAGAAGCAACAACATCTCGGATCTGTCGCCCCTCGCTAAGTTCACCAACCTTGTAAAATTAGAGCTTAACGACAACAACATCTCGGATCTGTCGCCCCTCGCTAAGTTGACCAACCTGACAGCACTGGGGTTTGAAAACAACTCGGTCTCGGATCTGTCGCCCCTCGCTAAGTTGACCAAACTGAAAGAACTGTGGCTTAACAACATCTCGGATCTGTCGCCCTTGGCGGGGTTGACCAACCTGACAGCACTGGGGCTTAACGACAACAACATCTCGGATCTGTCGCCCCTCGCTAAGTTCACCAACCTTGTAAAATTAGAGCTTAACGACAACAACATCTCGGATCTGTCGCCCCTCGCTAAGTTCACCAACCTTGTAAAATTAGAGCTTGCCGCCAACCAGATCAGCGATATCACCCCTCTGGTAGGATTAACCATCCTGGAGTCATTACAGCTCTACGGAAACAATATCTCGGATATCTCATCGTTGGCTAAGATGACCAATCTGTCTCGGTTGCATATTGCGGGAAACTCGGTGAGGGACCTCTCGCCCTTGGCGGGGTTAATCAATATCTCAAGTCTGGAACTTGCCTACAATCGGATCAGAGAAATCACTCCACTCGCGAAGTTGATCTACCTTGTAAGATTAGAGCTTTTCGGCAACCGGATCTCAGATATATCTCCTCTGGCGGAGTTGAACCACCTGGGATTCCTGAATACTCTGGACAATCCCCTCAGTTACTCCTCCATAAATGAGCACATCCCCGCCCTCCGGAGCCGCGGAGTAACCGTAGAGTTCGACACACGAGTACCGAAGGGGTTGGAGAAATCCTCCGGTGACGGTCAAAAGGGACAGACCGACACTCAATTGAAGGAACCGTTCGTCGTAACGGTGTCGGATCAGAACAAGACGCCGTTTGAAGGTGTACCGGTCTCGTTTGCTGTCACAGCAGGTGGTGGAAAGCTCTCTTTAGAATCCACGATGACGGACTCGACCGGTCTGGCTTCGAGCACACTGACGCTTGGTGGCAAACCTGGTGCCAACACCGTGACCGTTAAAGTCTCAGGTATTGATGAGTATCAGACCTTCGTGGCGGAAGCCTTGGGTCTAGCCGACTTCGACGGCGATGGTACGGTGGGGTTCGGCGATTTCGTGCAGTTTGCTGCACACTTCGGCCAGAATCAGGCCGACGAAGGTTTTGAAGCGCGTTACGATCTTGATGGGAACGGCACCATCGGATTCGGTGATTTTCTGATCTTTGCCGGCGCCTTCGGGAAAAACATCTCTTCAAGCTGACGATCTGTCGAGTTTGGAATCAAGGGTGTCCATTGAGACCCATTGAGCCCAGGTATGTAATTTGTCGGAAAGGCGAAAATGCCACGCTACCCCAGTCACCGTCGACAGAGAGGGTGCCGTGACCGCTTCAAAATTGCCTGATAATACTATGAAAACTCCTGCTCCTGAGCTCGCAATGTTCGTGTTGGTCGGCCTGCTTATCTCACCGCCGGCTCTGGTTCATGCTTCGTCTTCGTCGCCTGACAGCGTGCATTTCTGCGTGCCGTTCGATTACGAACAGTGGCGGCGCGATCACCCCCAGCCGGCCGGCAAGCGGCTGGCGGTTCTGAACGTGGGCGAACCGCGCACTGTGCGAATGATCTACTTCCTTCCGAATGACCGACCCTTCCGGCAGGAGGTGGTCGATTCGATGAAAGTTGTGATTCGCAGGGTTCAGACCTTTTATGCCGCGCAGATGGAGGTGCACGGCTATGGTAGAAAAACCTTCCGCCTTGAAAGCGATACCCGGGACGAACCGATAGTCCACCTAGTGGATGGAAGTCATCCCGAGAGTCACTATTACAACACATTTGGTGGTGCTATGGTTGACGAGCTTTGGCAGGTGTTTGATTTTAACGTGAATATTTACTCCATAATCATCGACACTCATCATGCATCATTTCAGGGCCGTGGAGGTGGTGGCGGGCGGGATGGAAAAATCGGTGGATCTGCGTGGCTAACCAGCGGATATATTGGGGCCGGGGCACATGGCGGGTATGCGGGTACAACGGCCCATGAAATTGGGCACGCCTTCGGCTTGGAACACGACTTCCGCGATGGTACGTACACCATGTCGTATGGCCAAGGAGGTCGGTTATCCGCGTGCGCTGCTGAATTTCTGGCCGTGCATCCCTACTTCAATCCGAATACCTCAATTGAAGAAGGGCGGCCGCCCACCATCGAGTTCATTTCTCCTCTAGGATATCCAGCCGGCTCAGAGAGCATCTCCGTCCAACTCAAAGTCAGCGATCCGTCGGGGATTCATCAGGTGATTCTATTTGTTGCATCATCACTTGGCGGCGCAATCGAACTTAGGGCGTGTCGTGGCGTGCTAGCCAAAAAAGATGCCGTCGTCCAATTTGAGTATGACGGCGTGATTCCATCGGAAATAGGTACAAGCCTTTCCAACCCGATATCACATCCGATCATTGTCGAAGCCGTTGACACAGATGGGAATGTACACCAGCAGCCTTTCGGCCTCGCCGAAATGTCTCCATACCTAATCGCCACGCTGGAGGGACATACGGATCGGGTCCGTTCCGTGGCGTTTTCGTCCGACGGCACACTCGCCTCCGGTTCGTGGGATGGCACGGCCAAACTGTGGAACACAGAGACACGAAAACAGATCACGACGTTTCCTCACGATGCCAGAGTCGTTTCAGTGGCATTTTCACCGGAAGGGAATATCCTCGCTGCCGTTTCATGGAGTACTGATTTGTGGGACGTTGTGACAGAGCGACGGATCGCCACTCTCCGAGGAGAGGGACAACCCTACTCAGCGGCATTTTCACCTGACGGTACGCTCGCTTTAGGCTTGTGGAATGGTGCGGTCGAGCTGTGGAATGTGGCGACCCGAGAACAGATCGCCACTCTGGAAGGGCATTCGAGTTGGGTGCGTTCGGTTGCGTTTTCGCAGGATGGGACGCTGCTGGCTTCCGGGTCTCATGATGGGCGACTGTTGCTGTGGGATGTGGGGACTAAGTATCAAATCGCCACACTGGAAGGTCATACAGGAGGGGTCGGTTCGGTGGCTTTCTCAAGGGATGGGTCATTGCTTGTTTCCGGCTCCGGGGATCGCACGGTTCGGCTGTGGGACGTGGCAACAAGACAGAACACCGCCACTATTGAAGAGCATACGTACAGCGTGGAGGCTGTTTCGTTTTCACCGGACGGGACGCTCGTTTCGGGTGACGCTCGTGGAGTGATAATGTTGTGGAACGCGGCGACCCAAGAGCGGATTGCCCGTTTCGCGCACAGGGGTGGCGTCCAGTCGGTGGCGTTTGCCCCCGACGGCGGAATCCTTGCTTCCGGCTCGGGGGATGGCACGATCGCACTGTGGGATATGTCTGCGCGGACACGGCCTCGTCCTTCGGCGCTGGAGATATTCTCGGGCGACGGCCAGCAGGGCGCGCCTGGAACGCCGCTTGCCCAGCCCATGGTCGTGGAAGTGCGGGACCAGTACGGCGATCCCCTGCCCGATGCAGCCGTCACCTTTACCATCACGGCCGGTGATGGCAAGCTCAGCGGCCGTTTCACGGTGCAGCACGCGACCACCGATGCCAACGGCCGGGCGGAGCTGAACCTTACCCTGGGCCTCCCGGGCCCGAACACCGTGGGGGTGTCCCTCGGCGGCCGCGAACTGGCGACGTTTACAGCCGAGGGCGTGGGCACGGCGGTGGCGGAGCTGGAGGGAGACTACCGGACCTGGCATCTGCCCAGGGCGGCGACGGTGCGCCTGGGAAAGGGCGCCATGGGCGAAGGCGACCGGGCCCTCGCACTTTCGCCGGACGGCCGCTGCCTGGCCGTGTCCAGCGGCATCGGCGTGTGGTTGTACGAGGCAGCCACATCCCGCGCCCTGGCGCTCCTGCCGAGTGAGAATCCGGTCCATTCAGTGGCTTTCTCCCTCGACGGCACCCTCGCTTCGGGCTTGGACAACGGCCAGGTCGCGCTATGGGAAGTGGAGACGGGGGAGCGAATCGCCACGCTGAGGCATGCGGATCGGGGCAGGATCACCTCGGTCGTATTTTCGGCGGATGGAACTGGCCTGGCGTCCGGTTCGTGGGACCAGGTCATCAAGCTGTGGGATGTAGAGACCAGGCGCGAGGTGGGCACCTGGGAGGTGCCGTGGGAGTTTAACGCTCTTTTGCCCATTTCTGTGGCCTTTTCGCCGGATGGGTCGACGCTGGCTTCGGGGTTTCAGGACCGCACGGTCCGGCTGTGGGACGTCGAGACCCAGACGGAGGTGGCCACGCTGAAAGGGCACACGGACCGGGTCATTTCGGTGTCGTTCTCGCCGGATGGTGGGCTCCTGGCTTCGGCCGGGGACTGGGATGATCGCACGGTCCGGCTGTGGGACGTGGCCACACAAGCACAGGTCGCCACGCTGAGAGGGCATACCAGGGAGGTCTATTCGGTAGCGTTTTCTCCGGCCGACGGCGCCACCCTGGCTTCGGGGTCGTGGGACCACACGGTCCGGCTGTGGGACGTGGCCACACACGAGGAGCTGGCCACGTTTGAAGAGCATATGGGTCCGGTCACTTCGGTGACGTTCTCGCGCGATGGGGGCACCCTCGTCTCGGGCGCCGCGGACGGCACGGTGCTGCTGCGGGACGTGGAGACGGGCAATGCCGACGGTCTGTCCGGTCACGGGTCTTTGACCACGATGGCGTTGTCGCCCGATGGCACGCTCCTGGCTTCCGGGTCTCAGGATGGCACGGTCCGGCTGTGGGACGCGGCCACAAGAGCACGAAATACCACTCTTGAAGGACATAGGACCAGGGTCGGTTCCGTGTCGTTTTCTTTTGACGGCGCCGTCCTGGCCTCCGGGTCATTGAATCAAACGGTCAAGCTGTGGGACGTTGGGAAACGAGAACTGATCGCCAGCCTGGAGGGGCACACGGGTCCGGTCACTTCGGTTTCGTTTTCGCCCGATGGCGCCCTGCTAGCTTCGGCAGGGGGGTGGAATGATGCCACGGTCTGGCTGTGGGACGTGGGGACTCGCGAGCCGATCGGCACCCTCGAAGGGCATACGAATGATGTCCGCTCGGTGGCGTTTTCTCCCGACGGCGCTCTCCTGGCCTCGGCAGGGGGCTATGAAGACAAGACGGTCAAGCTCTGGAACGTCGCCACGCGAGAACTCATCGCTTCGCTGGAAGATCACACGGGTTCAGTGAATTCGGTGGTGTTTTCGCCCGATGGGAAGACCCTCGCTTCCGGGTCGTCAGATGGAACGGTGCGGCTGTCGGACGCAGCGACAAGAACCCCCATCTCCTCTCTGGACAATCGGAGTTCCGTGTATTCGTTGGCATTCTCGTCTGACGGCGCCGTCCTGGCCTCCGGGTCATGGGATCGAACGGTCAAGCTGTGGGACGTGGAGACACGAGAACAGATAGGCGCCCTGCAAGGAGGGCACACGGGTTCGGTCCATTCAGTGGCGTTTTTTCGTGATGGCGCCACCCTGGTCTCCGGGGCATCGGACGGCACGATGCTGCTGTGGGATTTGCAGCGTCTGGAATCCCGACCCCATTCCCTGAGGCCGGTCTCCGGCCTGGAGCATCAAGGGCCGGCCGGCGGCGATTTAGCCGACCCCTTTGTCGTCTTGGTGCTGGATCAGAACGGGGAACCTGTCGCGGGTGCACAGGTCACGTTTGCCGTCACCGCTGGCGGGGGAACGCTGTCCGTAGAGACTGCCACCACGGATGAGAACGGCCGCGCTGCCACGACCCTGACGCTTGGAAGCCAACCCGGTACGAACACCGTCGTCGCATCGGTAAAGGACCTCGAGCCGGTGACCTTCACCGCCACCGCCAGGGCCGCATCCGACTTCGATGGCGACGGGACCGTCGGTTTCGCCGACTTCGTGCGGTTTGCGGCGCAGTTTGGGTTGAGTCAGGGTGACGAGGGTTACGACGCGCGTTACGATCTTGACGAAAACGGCGCCATCGGGTTCAGCGATTTTCTGATCTTTGCCCAAGCCTTTGGAAGAGAAGGGTGAAATTCGAAACAAGATTGAATGTATCCGCATTTGAGCTGCATTATTCACGAATCAATCATTTTCGCCTCCGCACAATGGCTTGTCGAGCCGTTCAGGAAGTGGATGTGAACCCTTTCAAGCTTTTGTTCGAGGTATCGCTTGAGCGCGTCAACCATCCGAGACAAAACGCCTGTGCTTGCTTCCACTTCCCGAAGCAGCAAGGTGCCACTGTCACCTGTGTGCCTGCCTGTCCTGCGGACGCAGGCAGGCCTGTGGCGACGCACAGGCAGGCTGGTCAGGACGCCCCCGTCGAAGGCGCCTTCCATCTTCTTTCCGCATCGACTTGCAAGAGAGACCCTGTCATGATTATCTTGAACCTCCACAGAAGTTTCCTCCCAAGTCATTGTTATAACGTTATTTGTGTAACTATAATACAATGACTTGAGTACGGAAACTACCTTTTTTATGAATTATTCAGACTATGAGAGTGGATATACCCGCAGTCAAAGAAAGGAGGGGAAAAAGCCGGATGTAACATCAGCGGTACAGGTTGTTTTCACCAGCCGGGATTGCTGTGAACGGAGTCATTTTACTAGGGAGAAGCTGACGTGATACACCTGCCCAAATACATCATTGCCAGCGTCATCGCGCTGACAACCGTAAATTTCCCCGCACCTGTTCCGGGCCAGACCACACTCGCCATCCGGGGCGGCTTGAGCCGTGCGACGATGAGCGGAATCGAGGACCTGGGCGAATCTGCATTGAAAGCGCGCACCGGCCTTTCACTGGGTGCGTCCGCGACCATCCCTATTCAGGACAACTTCAGCCTTCGACTCGATGGCGGCTACGTCCAGAAGGGCTACAGTGCCGAAGCCACCGGGTTAGAAGCAAACCTCTATCTCGATTACATCGAGCTCTCGGGCCTGGGAGCTGTCAAACTTACACCCTCCGGAAGTCCGGCTTCGGTATATGCGTTCGCAGGACCGTCGTTGGCGTTTAATACGAAGTGTGAAGGGTCTGCCACCGTAAGCCTTGGCGGTGAAAGTACCTCGGGCTCAGAGTCCTGCGGCGACGACGTCCGGGGTATCGATCTGGGAATTACGGGAGGGATTGGCGCGGTGATGGCGGTTTCCGAAAAGATGAGCCTTTCTGTAGATCTACGCTACACACTGGGTCTGCTCTCGGTTGACAAGACCGGCGACGACGACATCAAGAACCGGGACCTTATTCTTCAGGTCGGCGTCGGCTTTCCCATCGGAGAATAGACAGTAACCTTTTATAGTTGGCAATATCCACGTAACCATCGTGCGACCGGATCGTCTGGTCGCACGATCTGTTTTCGCGCCTGCATCTGTCGCTGATCGCCGGTATGCCAGGCGATCAGCCGCCCAGGAGTCGCCCGAGCGTGTCGATAACTTTCTGCCCGCCGGTGTAGCCGAAGAAAAGAAGGGTGGCGACGAGGATGGCGTTGACGACAGGGCTGCTCTTGAAGCCGGGTCCCACCCAGTCCAACCTGTTATTCATCATCAGAAGCGTGAGCGCTACCAGGGGCAGGAAGAACGAACCCAGGACGGCATAGGTGAGTTGGACCTCCGCCACCGAACCCCACAACAGGACGAGGGGCACTGTAGCGAGACCGACCAGGTAGGCGCGGTAGGCCGTGGATCGCGTGATGTCCGATTTCTGAAAGGCTTCAGGAGAGACCCCTTTACGCAGGGCGAGGAAATTCGCGAACATGTAGGGATCGCTCTGCCAGACGCCGAGCAGGCTGGAGAAGACCGCGCCCCAGAAGCCCAGCAGGAAGGCCCACTTGCCCGGCGCCCCCAGCGCCTGTTCGAGTTGGCTTGACAGGATGAGGGCCAGCGATGCACCCTTCCCGTCCAGCGCGACGCGCGATCCGATGATAACCATGGCGACGCCGAACAGCGCGGTGACGGTGTACCCCACGGCCAGATCAATGCGACAGGCTTTCACGCCCTCCCGCCCTTGCCTGCCCGTTTCCCGTATCCAGTAACCGTAAGAAAGCAGCGTGACCGTCCCGCCGACGCCTCCCATCACGCCGAGGGTCCATCCCACGCCGCCGGGCGGGATGGCGGGAAAGAACAGGCCTTTGGCCAGGGCGTTCCAATCCGGACCCAACAACAGGGCCGTGAGCAACACGGTAACGAACATCAATCCGATGCACGCCGACATGAGAACTTCAAAAACGCGAAAGCCGCCCATCCATACCAGGGCCAGACCGGCCAGGGCATGGACAACGCCCCACACGATCTTGGACGTCGCCGGATCGCCGATGGGAAGCAGACCGGTGCCCGCTACGCCGCAGGCCGTTACCAGCGCGCCGCCCACGGAGAAGCTCCAGATGATAAGGTAGACAATGAAGACCCACTGCACCCAGGCGCCGAGCCGGTGCACCCAACCTTCCAGCATCGTGGTCCCGGTGGCCATCTGCCAACGGGCGATACCCTCGTTCAGGGTCCATTTGAGCAGCGCGCCGACCACGGCCGCCCAGACGATGCCAACGCCTATTTTCGAGCCGGCCAGGCTGGCCGTGAGCAGGTCTCCCGCGCCCACGCCGGTGGCGGCCATGAGAATGCCGGGAAGAATGAGAGCGGGTCTGAAACGCACACGGAATCCGGGTTCGGGGTTCGAGGACGCAACACGCGGCACTGGACTGCGGCCACCTAAATAAGCAGGTGCCGGGAACCCGTCAAGCGAAAAACGCCGGCTCCCACTGAATTGGCGCTTGACAGGGCGCCAACGGATTTCTATAATTCAGCCACTGCTATTGTTCTGTCCCGGAAATAGATCGCCGAATGGTAACATAATTCCGGGGGCGGAACGCTGGGAGACATTGTGGCGATGGATTTCAAAGAACTGTGTCTACGGGGGCGCACGGCCGTGCGCCCTTACCTGTATAGTCTGCTGGTTCTGGCCGGGGGATGCGCGGATCGGACGGCGTCTCAATACCTGCAGACCGCCCGTGTGCAAGAGTCCCGCGGCGAACTCGGCGCTGCTCTGGAATCCTTTCAGGCCGCCGCTTCGACGGTTCCGGGCGATGCGTTTTACCAGCGTCGACTGGGTCTTGCCTATCTGAGGCGGGGAATGCACGCCGAAGCCACGGCTTCGCTGGAGCGGGCGCTGGAACTGGAACCCCATTATGCGGAAGTCTTTCGGGATCTGGCGGCCGTATTCGAAGCACAGGAGATGAAATCGGCCGCTATTGCCTGGCTGGAGCGAGGCACGAGGCAGGTGCCGGATTACGAACCGCTCCACCGCGACCTGGTTGACCTGCTGTTGTCGCAGGACCGGCCCGACGAGGCCATGAGCATCCTGGAGGCTACTGTCGAGCGCTGGCCCAATGCGCTTTGGGCGCATTTCCGGCTGGCGCAACTCTACAGGCAACTCGAACTTTTCGACAGGGCCGAGGCAGCGCTCTCAACGGTACTGGAAATCGAATCCGGAATTGCGGAAGCCCATGCGCTTCTGGGCAATGTGCTCTACGAGCAGGAGAAGTATGAGGATGCCGCCGATGCGTACCGCCGCGCCATTTCCCTCAATCCGGACGATCACAGCAGTTATAACAACCTGGCATGGCTGTATGCCATCCAGGGGATACGGCTTAAAGAAGCCCAGCGTCTCTCGTGGCGGTCCCTTCAGAAGGTGCCCGATTCACCCACCTACCTGGACACGCTTGCGGAGATCTATTATCGGACGTCCCAATACGAACGGGCGATAGAAGTGATCCGGCACGCGATATCGTTACAGCCAAAAGACCCCGGCTTGAAGGATCACCTGCAGAGTCAACTGGATAAATTCATGGCTGCGTTCGGCGGGAGGGTCGACCGGGGCGGTACGCAGCGCACTGAAGGCTGGCGGCTGGCGGATCATACAGGTATGCAGATATTTCACGGAGGATGAAGGGTTGAATACACGGATAGAACGCGTGCATGCAAGAGAGATTCTGGATTCGAGGGGAAACCCGACGGTGGAGGTGGAAGTGGGGCTGACTTCCGGCATTTCCGGAAGGGCGGCGGTGCCTTCGGGCGCGTCCACCGGCCAGCACGAGGCGGTTGAACTCCGCGACGGCGACAAAACCCGGTACCTGGGCAAGGGCGTTTTGGGTGCGGTCCGGAACGTCAATTCGAAAATCGCGCCGGCGGTGGCGGGAATGGATCCATCCGACCAGGCGGCGATTGATCGGCGGCTGAACGCGTTGGACGGGACCCCCAACAAAGGCAATCTGGGGGCCAACGGCATTCTTGGCGTCTCTCTGGCGGTGGCCAAAGCCGCGGCAGCCGCCTATGGAGTGCCGCTTTATCGCTATATCGGCGGCGCGTCTGCCTGCCGGTTGCCTGTTCCCATGATGAATATCCTGAATGGCGGATCGCACGCGGACAGCAGCGTGGATCTGCAGGAGTTCATGGTGATGCCCGTGGGCGCGGTCAGTTTCCGCGAGGGGCTGCGGGCAGGCGCGGAGATTTTCCATGCGCTTCGGGAGGTGCTTATGGCAGCGGGCCATAGCACCGGTGTGGGCGACGAGGGCGGATTCGCGCCCAGCCTGGGATCGAACGAAGAGGCACTGGAGGTTGTGGCGGAAGCCATTCGCAGGGCGGGATACGTGCCGGGCCAAGATATACTGCTGGCCCTGGACCCGGCCTCAACGGAGTTCTACAACGAGGGTAAGTATGTGTTTCACAAATCCGACGGGTCGGAACGGACCTCCGAGCAGATGGTTGATTTCTGGGAGGACTGGACCCGGAGGTATCCCATTGTTTCCATTGAAGATGGATTGGGCGAGGACGATTGGGACGGGTGGGCGCGCCTGACGGCCAGGCTGGGTGACCGGGTGCAGCTGGTGGGAGACGATCTGTTCGTTACCAATACGGAGCGTCTCAGTCGGGGTATTCGTTCCAACGTCGGCAACTCGATCCTTATCAAGGTGAACCAGATCGGTACGCTCAGCGAGACGCTGGAAGCGATCGAAACGGCCCGCAAGGCGGGATACACGGCCGTTATCTCCCATCGCTCCGGCGAGACCGAGGATGCGACCATTGCGGATCTCGCCGTTGGAACCGGCGCGGGACAGATCAAAACGGGGTCGGCCTCGCGCTCCGACCGGATCGCCAAATACAATCAGTTGTTGCGAATTGAAGAGGAACTGGGCGAGTCTGCCGTGTATCCGGGACGGGAAGCGTTCTACAATATTAACCCGACCACCGAGCAGGTGGCTGCATTGTGACAACACCTCTGTTACAGATCGCGCCTGCGGAGGAGCAGCGATGGCTTTCGGAACGGGAACGTCGCCGCCTCCAGGCGGTTTACGACCAGGTGCCGGCCGTTTCGTGCCACTGCGACCGGTTGGGACAGTGTTGCGAACTTACCCGGGAGGAGATGGAAGCGGATTTCGCCACCATGTATCCCCTGTATTCGGTTGAATATCTCAACATCGTGGATTACGTAAAGGCTCACTTCGAACCCGCAGCGCGTGACCGGGTGCTGGGTGTGACGGAGGAGCGGCCGACGCGATGCCCGTTTCTGACCGGCGCTGGGGGATGTTCAATCTATCCCGTTCGTCCGCTGGTCTGCCGTACCTACGGGGTATTGAGCCGGGAAGCGGTGGAGGAGACCGCACGCGGCGCCCGTGGGCAGATCTCGTCGCATTGGATCTCGTCCTTTTTGTTTACGGAACGCCATACGGTCTGCCCCCATACCCGCATCCCGGCTCCTGAAAAGCTGGCCGCCCATGCTCAAAACATGGTTCGCTTCACCTACGAGAGGGAATTGCTGGCGCTCGGCCGCGAGGCGTCGCCGCTGGACGAGGCGCGTGCGGCCGAGCTGACGTCCGTGTCCGGACTGAAGCGCGTTACCCGATGGACGTGGGGTGGATACAACGTGTTGCTGCGGGCCCCGCGAACGTGGCTGAAGCGTCACTTTGCCGGTTATTGGCGTCGGGCCACGCTTGTGGAGTAGCGTGACGGTTCTACCCGACGGGGTAACTGGCAGGTTGGAAACTACCCCGCGCCGATTCACGGCGTCTTTCCGAAATTCCGCGCGAACACAATGAAGTCCCCGAAAGAGACGATCCGGTCGGCATCAAGGTCGAAGGAGGGGTCGAAGCCGGGTTGGCCCGCAGATTTGCCAAAGCCCGCGGCAAATGCGATGAAATCCGGAAAATCGACCGTACCGCTGGCGTCGAAGTCCGCGGCTCCCGGAGTTCGTCCTTCGCGCGCGGTGAGAGAGAGGGTGTAGGTCTGAGGGCCGGCGGACGTGCGTGTGACGGCCAATACTTTTGGCGTGCCGCCGTAGAGACCGATGCGGCGGCGGGCGGTGTGAGGGACGGGTACGGCGGCGACGTCGAGTGTGCCGTCCCGTTCGGACACCAGTGTCACCAGCAGGTCGCTGTCGCTTCTGACATCGAGCGAGAGGCCCGCGAAACCCGACGTTCGAGGCACGAAATAGTCGATGCCCCAGAGCTGGAGGGCGCCGCCGAGGTCGTCGGCCGGAACCGCTACGGTATCTCTTCTGACCGGTCTGAGGGTGAGACCCCGGTATCCGGGTTCGCCCTCGTCGTTCACGAACACGGCCGCCGCCCAGTTGGCCCAGAATTGCTCGAAGCGCTCGCCCGCGTCGAGCGATTCCAGGGCAAGGTTGAACCCTTCAATACTGTTTGCCGGTTCGGCGACCAGTCGGGTGACGGCCGAATTGCCGTAGCGCTGGGCGAAGTAGGTCATCAGCAGAAAGGTCTGGTCGAAGAGGAAAGGCAGGTAGCCGCCTTTGGACCAGCTGTCGGCATCCGTCAGGCCGGTATTGGGTGGTACAGAGACGGCGGAGTCCGACGATTTGAGCAGGTTGGGAACACGGAGGAAGTTCCGCGCGGCCGCGCCGGTCGTGTCCTTGTAACCGCAGGCCAGTTCGGCGTATTCTGAACAGCCCTCGTCCACCCATCTGTGTTCGTCGGGATCGGCGTTCCAGTGCAGCATGTGCTGGAACTCGTGGGCAAGGGTGGCCCGCGCCAGGTCGCTGTCGAGGTCCAGGGGATTGCTGTCGATGTAGAGGATTTCCCTGCCGACCGGCGCCGCCTGGTTCGCGGTATCGTAATACCCCACGAACGTGCCGCCCAGACTGCTGTCCATAATATCCAGTATAACGATCAGGACCCGTGGATCGCCGTCCGCGTCGGGCGGGGGGCCGAAGATCTCGGTATCGATGGAGAAAATGCCGCGTTCGCGATACCGGGGGGTGGACCGGTCGAAGGCCAGGGCGAGGGTTGCGACAGCGGCGGGATTCACGCGGGGTCCGTTCCAGATATCGTCCTCCACGAAGATATAGCAGTGTTCGCCCTTAAAACGGCACGTGGTTGTGGTCAGATAGAACGGATCGGAACCCGCAACCGCGCCGAAATTATACGCACGAACGGTCAGGGGGTCGCCGACGTCAAACGTCTCGGCGGCCGTTTTTTTTGCCGCGGCGCCGGGATGTGGACGCACGGACAGGTAGGGAGTACCGCAGCGGGCGTCCGGGTCGGCGAACACGGCGGAATTGAGCAGCAGGCAGAACACCATCCCTGCTGAGGCAGGAAGCCAGGCGCAAGCCGCCGGATTAGAGACGGTCGAAGTCAAGCCGTTTCCGCCCTTTCACGGCTGTGAGGGGATCGTACGGGCGATCATTGAGCGTTAGAACTCAGAAACCGTGTCCGAGGCTTGCGTACAGGCCGCCGCGAGGGTCCACGTGAAGCTTGACGCCGGCGCCCCGTGTACGGGTCTTGCGTGCGATGGAAGCCGCATTGAGAGCGCTGGCGAAGCGATTGAATATGAGGCCGCCGACAAAGAGGAAAGCTTTCTGTTCAGCGGAAGTGGCCTTGCTGCGTAGATCCTGAAACTTGATGCGGGAGGCTTTGGCATCCCATTCCCAGATCCGGTCGGGGGTTTCGGCCCGAAGATTCGCATGTTCGCCGGCGAGGAAGCGTTCGCGCTGGTTTCGGTTGTAGATGCTGTCGAAGTTTCCCACTTCCTTGATGAAGGACTCGGGCAGGTTCTCCAGATGAATACCGGCATGGGCGGCGGCATAGGCGCGATACGTATCGATACGGTAGGACTCCAGGACACGGAACGTGGCCATGCCGGTCCAGCAGATACCCTCCGTAGCCAGAAAGAAGCGTGCGGATCGGCGGCCGCCGGCGTAGAACTCGCCCAGACCGGGCAGAACGAGCGATAGCACCGCGGCTTTGGCCGGAGACTTACCCTTCGCGTGTCCGGCGGCGGGCGCGCAGATCAGGAGGAGGGACAGGACCGCGAGAAAGACAAGGGCTTTTGAAAAAGGGTTTGCCATGCAGGTTGTTTCGGAAAAACGCATTGCCAGGCGATCAGAACGGGAGGTGGATTGCCACTTCGGTCCGGTCCGGCCCGGGCGATATGGAGATTCGCATCGACCGTGCCCGTGTCGCGGCATGTATGGAACTCGCGATGCGGTTGACAACGGTCAGGCCGACAATGACCGAGGCGCGTTTGAGCAGTTTGTTGCTCTCGTTGCGCCGGTCCTCGTAGTCGACGCGCTGGTTGGAGGCGACGTCGCCGTTTCCGGTTTCGAAGCCCACGTCGCGGACGTCGCTCCAGCCGAATACAAACTGGTTGTACTTGCCGATCATTTCGTAATACTGCTGAGTGTCCACAGTGTGGCATCCCTCCAGGGCGCGTTTACAGGGCAGAGTCTCGGTTTCAATATAGGGCGAACCCTTGGACCGGTTGGATTGCTGCCAGGCGCGATACCGTGTTTCGTCCCAATTTTGGTCCGCAAAGGCGCGAAATTCCGCCTTGAGGTCGTTGCCCTTGCTCCGCCAGCGGAGGTAGTTGAACCACGTGAACGCTTCGATCCCGAGGAAAACAGCCGCCCGTTTCGGCTCCCCCGCGTAGAGTTCGCCCAAACCCGGAACCATGAGAGACATCACAAAGGCCAGTTTGGGCGATTTGCCGCCGGTCTGCAGGGGTTCGTCATCCTGCAGCCATCGATTCGCGCGGGATGGGCCGTGGTCGAGCAGGTCCGCGGCATGGACCGGGAGAGCGGCCAGCAGGATCAGGAATGGAATGACGCAGCGCACGTGAGACTCCTGTTTAAAAAAAGCTGTCAGCTTTCAGCCATCAGCGGTCAGCTTAAAGCAAAAACCAAGAACCGAACAGCAAAACGTAAACGTCAGCACCGTTGTTGTCTTAGTAGGGGCAACTCGCGAATCGCCCACATTGCGGGCGCAGGTTCTGCGATCCCTTATCCGACCGCTTCGCACGACTTTTGCGACGAGCAAGACGTGTATTTTGTGCTGGGACAGACGGGCAATCGAAAAACCGGTCGGGTGCTGGGGTCGTCTACCGATTTTCATCTCGCCTCTCCCCGCACGAGACCTACCCCCAATCCCTCTTCCTCAAGGAAGGGGGAAACTGTCATCGCTTGATGGACGCCTGGTTTCGCTCCCCCTCTCCCCCTGGGAGAGGGGGCCGGGGGGTGAGGGTCTCCCGTTTTACGTCTACCTTCCTCCGACGCTTTGCAGGTATCCGAAAAGCAGGGTGAAGTAGATTTTGAAACCGCTTTTTTCCAATACCTCGCCGGGGACAACACGCGGCAACGTGTCCATGCCGTAGGCGACGTCGAGGCTGGCGCGGGTCGGAAAGATGTAAAAGGAGGTGGCGTCGTAACGGATCTGGACACCGAGATCTCTCTTCCAGCCGCGGTTGAGCACCTTGTCCATATCGTTTCCGTCCCAGGCGCGGCCGATGCCGGCGAAGATGGATCCGAAGAGCTGGTCGGAGTAAATGGGGCCGGTCTGCCGATCCATTCCTGTCCGGATCGGGAAACGGTACGCGGCGCGAAACATGGCGACCCTCCGCCCTTCCAGGCTATAAAACGTATAACCTTTCATGTAAGGCAAGCCACCCAGAAAATAATCGAAGTAGTCATCCACTTCTCTGTCGATCAGCCCGCCGTAGAAACGCAGCCCCAGGGTGCCGCGTCCGGGACCCACCGGCAGGTATTCGTTCCAGCTCAGTGTAAACCGGTTGTAAAAGTAGCGGTCGAACGTTTCGATCAGAAGGGACGAATTTTCTTTAAACCCGCTGATGAAGAAATTAAACTGACGGTCGTAGCGGAACCTCATCTCCCGGCCGGCTCGCGGGTTGATTTCCCGGTCTCTGGTACGGCGGATGTTGCGCATCGAATACGTGAACGCAAAATTGAAGCCATGTTGGGTGGTGGCGCCCACGCTTACTTCGTCCATGCCGTTGAAACGGGCCACGTCCTGGCCTGTGGACGACAGGTTGTAGATGAATCGGGCGTCCAGGCGGCTGCCGGTGCCAAGCCTGCGCCAGGCTCCAAGTTCCACGCCGGAGAGCGTGAATGTCTGGCTGAAGATGCGGAAGTTTTCGTCCCGGTTGAGTACGTCTTCTTCTTCGTGACGGACGGCTCGATAGGCTTCCAGAAAGACCGTGGGACGCCAACGGCGATATTCGTAGACGGCGAAGAGATCCAGGTCCCTGTCACGGGCGGCCATGGCGCCCACAAGGAGGGACTGTTTGTTGAGAATGTCGTTGGAACCGGCGAAGATACCCAGCTTCACCTTTCCCGCGTCCACGGCAATGCGGGGGTAGATCGAGCACGTGGAGAATTCGTTGCCGTAGGACCGGCCTTCCGGACCGGCTTCATCACCCGCAGCGGCGGCGGGCGGCTGCCCGTCCCCGGGCTGGAAGATGGTGGAAGGTACCGGCTCCCACGCGCCTTTTCCGGATAGGATTCGGATCTCATATCCGGTTGCCCCGTAATGGGAGAAGGCAATCCGATGGTCTTCCGGATTGACGTGCGGTTGCAGGGCGCCGCCCAGAACGCGGGTAACGCGGTGAACGGCCCCGTCGACCAGGCCAAAATGGTAGAGATTGAAGATGCCGTCCTGATCAGACGAAAAAACCAGACCTGCCCCATCGGGAGTCCAGGAGGGATCGCGGTCGGTGCCCGCGGAGGCGATGACGGTGCTCAACCGTCCGCCATCCGCGGGTATGATGGCGATATTCCTGGTATCCTTCGGACGGAAGACCGAACAGGCGATTTGCGAACCGTCGGGCGACCAGCGCGGCGTGTAAACCTGTGAACCGTCGTCGAACGACGTGAGCCGGCGGACGTTTTCACCGTCGACTTCCATCACGGCCAGGTTGGTCGAGCCGCGGCCGTTAACGACGAAAGCGATCTGTTTTCCATCGGGCGAATAGGCCGGATAGCTGGCCCGGAGGCCCCGGGTCAGACGATTCTGATTGGGTGGCAATTCGAGAGATAGACCGAGTGTCGCCCTGGTTTTTTGAAACAGGCCCCTTCCCCGAGACGCGGTCGGGTCGACGGTGTAAAGATCCCGGAACCGGGAACCGTGTCTGTCGGGTGGGCTGCGGCGCGCATAAATCAGGCGGGAGCCGTTCGGTGACCAGTCCGGCGCCGTGTCGGCGCCGCCGGCGAGCGTCTCGGACGTACTGTCGGAAAGGGTATGTACAACCAGGGCGGTACGGCCGAAGTCGTTGCCCTGGTTGGACAGATAAGCCAGTTGTTTCCCATCCGCCGACCAGCGGGGGTGGAGGTTGAAGTACCCCTTGCCGTGCAGGATTTCGCCGTCGACAAGCCGTCCCTCCAGTTCGGCCTTCTGGACTTCGTACCGCTCTTCCAGGGCGGTAACCCAGCGCCGGTGGAGTTCGCGCCCGGAAATACCGATTGCGCCACGGACCGCTGATTCGAAGTCCGTCCGCCAGAGCGTGGTCATATTGCGATAGATCCCCGGTAATTTGTCTTCACCGAAGGTGTTGACGATAAACAGGGTGAGGGCGTAGCCGTGGTCGTACACTTTTTCAAGTCCCAGACCGGTCTTGGAGCCGAATACCCCCATTTCATCGTAGGTGAGCAGTCGGTCGTTCAAGGTGGCCATGCGCAGGATCATGTCACGGTGGGAGTCCCATCGGTCGAAATGGACGTCCGGGGCCATGTATTGGGCGGTACCTTCGGCGAACCATGGCGGTACGATGGTGAGGGGGATGGCGTAAGATGCAAAGACATCCGGATAACCCGTGAGAATATCGTCGCGCCGCTCTTCGTTCTGGTAGCCCAGATAGTGGAAGTAAACGGCAGGCAGACGCCGTGGACCCTTGCGGGCCGTCTGCAGGGCGATGATGTGGGTGAATTCATGGGCGATCACGTTCCGGAGCCAGTCGGTGTCGCCGCGCAGTTCGAAATCCAGGTTGGATGCCCAGATTTCCATGGTGTTGTGGTAATAGAAGGCCGCGCCATTGGCGTAGTCGTCGGTGTCCTTTACAATCAGGCGGATTTTTTCGTCCGGTGTGAACTTGTAAAACTTCGTAACAGGTCCGTACACGGCTTCGGCGGCCGTTGCGGCGCGACGGGCAAAGTCGGTGAGGCCCTGATGGTAGTATATTTTGAAGTGCGCGGTCTCCAGGACCTCCCAGCGCAATTCGGGATGGTTGGCGTCGAACTGGGCGCCTGCCGGCAGTGACGCCGACAACATCAGGGCAAGGCAAATCCTGAAGATCGTGCCCGATGAACAACGCGTTTGGCCGTTATTGTACGCCTGCGGTCTGCATTGTATATCCATCGTAACCATCAGACGTTTATTTGATGATCGCGGTTTTTACGAACCGGACTTCGGATCGTTCTTCCGAGATGGCTTCCACGCGGCATACGTAGAAACCGCTGGCATAGTCGCCGGTGTTCCAGCGGAGTTCATTGTCCGTACGGGGCGTCGGATTTTCCATGGCCATCCGGTCCACGATTTCTCCCATCGCGTTGAGCACGGCCACCTGGATACGGGCGTCGTTCCCCAGGAAAAACCGAATGGTTGCCGACGTCCCTCGTACGGGGTTGGGATAGCAGTAGATCTGGTCCGGCGGCAGGAGCAGCGACGTGGTTTCCGATGGCGGATCGCTGGGCAGCGTGAGAAGACGACTCGCGTTTCCCGGCCCGCCTCCTGCCTGGCTCCAGACCAGATGATTGCCCGTAAAGTGGGCGTCGAAGGTTTCCAGGTGCCAGAGATGCGCCCCACCGTCCACCGTGAACACGACCAGTTCGAGGGTGCCGTCGCCGTCCAGGTCGTCAACCAGGGGGGAGGTATGAACCGGGCCTGAGAGGGGCAGGGGAAAGGACGCAAGGCTCGAGCCGTCGGCGCCAAGACCGTACACCAGACCGCCCTGTGTGGCCGCGAAGATGTCCAGGTCGCCGTCCAGGTTGACGTCGGCAAGGGCGGGTGGCGCTGATATCAGACCGGTTTCGTCCTTGAGAGGAAACGCGAGCGGCGTATCGGTCTGGTGCACCCCGTTGAAGCGTACCACCCACAGGCGTCCCTCGCCGCCGAAGACCACCTCGATGTACCCGTCTTCGTCCAGGTCGCCCAGGACCGGCGCCGATCCCGCGCCCCCGGGTACGGGATCGCTTTGCGCCGTCATTCTCCCACTGGAAAAAATCGATACCACACCGTGCGCGTCCAGCGTCACGATCTCATCCCGGCCGTCCCGATCCAGGTCGCCCATTACGGGGCCTCCAAGAACGGGTTCGGCAAGGGTCGCCAGTTGAAATACCCGTCCATCCGCTTCAGCAACGAAGAGCTCGCCCGGGCCGGACAGGGCGACAAGCTCGTTGGCCGGATCGTCGTCCACGTTCCCCGCCGCCAGGCTGGTGACGGGTCCGCTGCCCATTTGCGTGATACCCGTATTCTTTCCTTCCAGGTTTCCCCAGGTGACGGCGCCGTTCGTCCAGCCCCAGATATCCACGGTCCGATCCGGAAATCTCGCGACAAGGGGCGGACAGGAGATGTCGGGCTCCGGACCGGGTGTCGTGACTGCCGACGGAGCGGCGGTGTTTTTTCGGCTCCAGAGGACCGGCGTGGGTCCCAGCGAGTAGACGAAGTCGTCTTCGCCGTCCCCGTCGATATCCCCCACGGCGGGGGTAAAGGAGCTGAAGAACGGAAACGTGGCGTCCGGCGCGAGTGCGGCAGGATTTCCGGATAGGGACAGCGGCAGGGCGTTCGGGCCCGCGGGCCCCGTCCCGGCCGGTCCGGAACCGATGTCGCCGCCGCTGCGGAGGATTTCCTTAACGCCGTCGCCGTCCAGGTCGATCGCCCGGGGGGCCTGCAGACCCACGTGCGCCAGCCCGGTTGCCGGCCATGCGTCCTGCTGGTAGTCAAACGTGATTGCCACGTCCATGGTATCGGCGGGAGAACCGACGACCTGAATCGTGATACCGGTGGGATGGTTCAGGTTGCTGTTGGTACCGGGCACCGTATCCGGCCCTAAGACGGTGGCGTTGCCTGCGTAGAACGGATCCCGAGCGCCGCCTTCAATGGCATCCAGGCTGATGATGCCGGCCTGCACGATACGGTCCGCGGCGTTGTTGCCGATATCTTCCAGGCCGTCCGCTTCCTCCAGCGAGATGCCGCGCCGATATTGCCCCGGGGCGATGAGATACTGCGGATTGCTGTTGACGGCAATGCCCTCACCGCTGGCCCGGATGACGGCGTCGTCGACGTGCCAGATCAGAATGCCGGAACCCGGAATGAAGGCGTCGTAGTCGTCCACCGAGAGCCAAACGCGTTCTCCGGGCGAGAATTCGATTTTCGGCGTCCGCCCGTATACTTCGAGCCGGGAGATGCGGTTTTCCAGGAGAAAGTACTCGGTGGCGCTGACAGGGACTTTCACGGCACGGTGCAGGTCGGAGCCGACAACGTGCGGCGCAACCAGCCGCAGGGTGTCGTTCCGCGTGACAACCGTCGGCTCCAGCCATCCGAGCCGGATGCGCGACCACGCGAGCAGGCGGCTCGGGACGAAACCGATGAGCAGGCTGTCCCGTGGTTCGCCGGTCAGCGGCTGAAGGTTCAGGCGGGCGGCGGAGGCCACGGCGCCGGGACCGCCGGTATCCAGCGGGCTCCAGTCTCCCACCGCGGGGAGTTCATCTTCAAAATTGGACAGCCCGGGCAGGCCGAGCTGATGAGCGAAAAAACGAACCAGAGTGCCGTTCAGACCGCCCCTCCCGTCCGTACTGACGGCTTCGGGAAGCAACATGCCGTTTTGAACGACTGCCCCACCGTCGTCCACCCCGATTGGCCCGTTCGCGAACCGGTCAAGATCGTTACGGGAAACAAAGGCGGACGGAATATCGTTGACGGCCTGCCCGCCGGCTTCCGCGCCAAGCCCGGCGTGAAAGACCACGAAGGCCTGGAAACCGGAAAAATCCAGGTTTTCACCTTCGGCGGTGTCGGCGGCCGCGATGCCATCGTGAAAAAGCTGCGTGATGCGCTGGGCGATCTCGTCGCGGGTGCGTCCGTTGCCGTATTCCTTCAGGGGCCTGTCTATGACGTAGCTGCCGTCCGTATCCTCCGGAAACACGGTGTATTCGATATCAAGTTGCCCGTCGGAAACTTCCAGATAATAGTTGCGCAGGGCCTGAAGGTGCGCTGTAAAATAGGATCTGTCGTGCGGGGGGGCGTCGAAGGGGAAGATATAGCCATCGCGGGCCTCGTCGAAAGTCCGGAGATCGAAGGCGCCGTTTCCGCTGGTGGTCCCGTCGTCGGGATCTTCCTCTGAAAAGGAGACCCGTACAGCCAGGATGCGCCAGGTTTCCTCGGCGCCCTGAACGACTAGCGGAGGAATAACAAGATAAAAAAAGCAAACGGCGAGAAAAAACGTGGATGTCGTTTGCTTCGTCGCTATTTGTAGACTGCGAATGGGTTCAACCCGCCGCAACCACACGATGGTTTTCGACCCTTAGAAAAGTCAAACGAAAAACGGCAGAAGGAAATGCCATTCCTATCGATCTAGAAAGAGAACCCGCCCGTGAAGCGAAAGACGTTTGTGAGGGCGGAGTCTCTTTCGGCGAAGTAGGAGAGATCGAACGACGCCCAGTTGTATTTAAGGCCCAGACCGAAGGTGGGGCTTTTCCGGCCGCCATCCTGATCGTAGAAATATCCCGTCCGCAGGGCGAAGGCGGATTCTTCGGAAAGGTTGTATTTCCATTCGATGCCGGTATGGTAGTCGATATCCTTGACTTCCTCGCTCCCGTTTCGGTCGTTCCAGCCCGTGGCAAAGGAGAAAAAGCCTCTGTCGGCCAGGGGTTTATAGATGTCCGCCGCGAAGAGCAGCGTTGAGTTCCCGCGCTGGAACGCCGTATGGGCGATGCCGATGGTGAAATTTTGCGGCAACGGATCGGCCTGATCCGCGTCGATGAACGTAATGTTCGGCCCCACGTTTCGCAACACCCAGGCCAGGGTGAACCGATCGGAGGCTTTCCACATAAATCCCAGGTCGCCGGCGAAGGACGTGCCGGCGCCCTTGCCCTTTTCGATGCCGGCGCCCTGACTGGCCAGTTTCTCGTGAATGAACTTCATCGTAGTGCCCACAGAGACGTTTTTCACGATAAAGGTGCCATAAGAAACCGCCACGGCCAGGCCAAAGCTTGTGAATTCGCCCAGGTCCTGCCCCTGAGAGTCGGTGCGGTGCTGGGTTCCGAGGGAGGTGTAGATCAGGCTGAAGCCCAGGTTGCCCACGCCCTCGACCGGCTGCGTGTAGGCGCCGAACGAGGTGAAAATGTCGTTGGCCAGAGAGGGAACGGGCTTGTACATCGTGGTGCTCATGTGCCTGTTCGTGTCGTCGGCCAGGGCGGCTGGATTGTAATAAGTGGCGTTGGCGCCGTCGGCAATCGCAATATAGGCTTCACCCATTCCGGCGGAACGCGCGCTGGGCTGAAACAGAAGAAAGGGCGCGGCGGCCTGGCTCTCCGGCGTCGCCCACGACGGGCCGGGACATGCGAACGCAACGGAGAGGAAGATGCCGGTCAGGCACACGCACAACGGGTTGCTTTTCATGGGGTTCGGCTCCTTGAGGTTTAATTGTGCGATTGGACCCGACGGAAATTCTCCAGGCGACAGGGCACAAAAAACCGGGTGCGGAGAGGGGTTGAACGGTGTGCGCCCCTTTTCTTATCCGGCGACCCGGGTGATCTCTGTAACGGCACGGGCACTCCACTCGCCATAGGTTTTGACAACACGTCCACAACGCGGCGTACGCCCGGAAAGCGGGCTTTGCCAACCCTGATTGATGGTTTCTATTGTGGAACGAAATTGCGGAACAACGGGCAAAACACGTCAGCGAATGTTCAGAATAGGCGCTCCTGCCGGAAAAAAGCTTGTTCGACAACCGCTTGTTTTATATTTTCTCTCAACCTTAGAGTTGGATAGGACGAAATTCGTAATTCACGCTTCCGTATCTGAAAGGGGCCAGGGGGTGATCGACAAGGAACTGCTCGATATTCTGGCCTGCCCGGAAAACAAGACATCCGTCAGTCTGGCAGGGAGGGAATTGATTGAAAGAATTAACGAACTTATCGAGAAGGGCGAGGTTTGCAACCGGGGGGGAACCCCCGTCGAGAACCCCGTTGACGGAGGTCTCGTTCGCGAGGACGGCGCTTACCTGTATCCGATTGAAGACAATATCCCCATTATGCTTGTCGAAGAGGCGATACCGCTTGCGAAGATCCGGTGAGGATTCGAAGGCGTCCTCCATTGGAGCGGGATTCTAAAGCCGTTGCAGAACCATAAGTCTGGGTCGCCGGGGGCCATTCCGATCGGCATCCGCGGATCGGAGACCTGAGTTCTCGCCAAGCGGAAAAATTACGTTAATCGCCGTTAAAATGTCAAGTCTTTTCGTGGATTTCAAGATATAGACGCACCTGGCGCATCGTGGTTCCCGACTTTTCCGTTCGGCCGTCACATTTTTCCCGGCCGGTGTTGCGGTACCGGGAAGATAGACGGCCTTTCCAATTGGCTCACAATTGTCGACACACGGATCGCCGACCGTCGTGCGGGACGGGAGGTCTCCGCTGAGCGGACATGGAATGCACAATCAGAAAAGTCGCGTTCCGGCGGCTGTATCTGGCGTACCTGTGCGCGACTCTGAGTTCCGGGTTCACCGCATGCGAACGGGTTCCGGAAACATCTGCGATTGCCGACCTGTCCGCGCCGCCGCCCGGACGGGTGAACTGGCGGACGTGGTCAGCGCGGGATTCCGCGCGCGTTCTCAATCGGCCGCTGTTTCTGTATCTTTATTCCAACCGGTCCTACTGGTGCCGGGAAATGGTCAGACGCTGTTTCGAAGACCCTGAGTTGGCGCGGGCGATCGGACAGGGCACGTGGCCGGTCCGGGTGGACGTGGACGGGCGCCCCGACCTGGCGGAGCGATACGGCCTGGGCGGTTGGCCTTCAACGGCGATCCTTACCCCGGACGGCGACTGGATGACCGGGTCCACTTATCTGGATCCGGAAGATTTGCGGGAACTGTTGCGCCGGGTGTGGGTCTATTTCAACAACCCGAAGCGATGGGCGGATTTTGAACGTGCGCGGCGGAACCTGGCGCGGTGGGCGGCAAGAGAAGCGCCGCGTCTCCCGCGTGCGTCGTCGTCAAGCCTGTTCCACCAGTTTACGGACAGCACCGGGGCTGCGCTGGAACGAGGAGAGGTTCCTGGCGCGGAGGCCCTTCTTGCGCTACTCGATGCCCATTGCCCCGCGGCCCGGACCCTGGCGCTGGAGCGGTTGAAAACGATCGTCTCGAGCCCGCTGCGCGATTCCGACGGGACTTTCTTCCAGCGCCGGCTCACGCCGGACGGAGTCGTGCTCGACCGGGAGAAGACGCTGGCTGCGAATGCGGGCTGGCTGACGGTTCTGGCGGGGGTAGACACCCCGGCGGCGGTTGATCTCGGGGAGGCGCTGCTGGCCGGCCTTTACGAGTCTCGAAAGGGCATGTTTGCAGCCGGCATCGCGGGATTTTCCGAGGAGTCCGGAAACGCGGTCCTGCTGGACGCGGGTCAAAGGACCTTCAGAGACCCGGCTGTTTACGCCTCGTGGAACGCCATGGCCGTTACCGGCTTTGTCGCGCTCTATCAGGCTTCCGGAAGCGCAGTCTACCTGGATCTGGCGCGTGGCGTCATGGCGACCCTCCGCACGCGACTTACCCATCCGGACGGTGGCATGCGGCACGCATGGGACCCGCCGGGAAAGCCGCATTTTCTGCTTGCCGACCAGGCCCTGGTCGCACGCGCCGCGCTGGACCTCTACCGCGCGGGTGGCGACGAAGGTTTTCTGCGGTTTGCCTCGGAACTCACCGACGTGATGCTGGAGCGATTTCGAGACGGATCGGGCGCGCTGCGCGACCGATGGCCAGAGCCGGGCGCGGCCGTTACCCACGCGGTGGACCGCTTGGTTCCATCGGGTAACGGGGTGGCCGTTCAGGTGCTTTCGAGGTTGTACGCGCTGACAGGGCATTCGCCCTATCGGGAAGGGGCCGGACGGATACTTTCGGCACTGGCGAGCACCCATCTCGAGCGCGCTGCCAACGCGGGCGCGCTATATAGAGGAATGGCTATGTACCTGCGCCTGGGGACGGGGCAGGCGGCGCCGTCCGAACCGCAACAACGCGAAAAGGAACCTGGGCGTCCGTAACGTATCCTGGTGGTGCCAATGGGTGATGGGTCATTAAAAACCGTATTGATCGTGGGGGCTTCAGGATTTCTGGGGCGGGCGCTTTGTGACGTGCCGTTTGAGGGTCTGCGCCGGCTTCCCGCGGTGCGCGCGCCGGGTCCGCCGTTTTTGGGATCGGACTGTCTGCGGATGGACGTCACGGATGCGGAGGCGGTTGACGATGCGGTTGCACGGGTGCGGCCGGACTGGGTAATCAATGCGGCCGCGGAGGCCGGTGTGGACCGGTGTGAGCGTGATCCGGACCTGGCGCACCGCGTCAACGTGTACGGAACCCGGAACCTGGTCCGGGCGTGTGAAAACGCAGGCAGTGGATTGGTGACCGTTTCGACGAACTATGTATTCGACGGTCTGGCTGGTCCTTACGCTGAGACCGATCCCACCAATCCAATTAACGTTTACGGCCGGACCAAGTTGGAAGCAGAGGCGGGCGTACTGACGTCACCGTGTCAGGGAATCGTGGTCCGGACGGCGGTACTATACGGGTATCGTGCGGGTTGCCGGCCCAATTTCGTGACCTGGGCTCTGGAATCCATGCTTCGGGGCGAGACCATCCGGGTCGTTACCGACGAATGGGCAAATCCGACCTTTGTGGATGAACTTGCCTTGTTTCTCCTTGGGCTGTGCGGCCGGGAATTCCGGGGGCTGGTCCACTTTGCGGGGCCTGAATTTCTGAGCAGGTATGAAATGGCTGAGCGAATTTGCCGCTGTTTCGATCTCGACGCCGATCTGGTTGTGCCGGTAACTTCCGAAAAATTGGGGCAAATCGCTCCCAGACCCCCCGGGGCGGGCCTTAAGCTGGACCGCGCACGCAGGCTGTTCAATCCGGTACTACGGTCTTTTTCCGATAATCTGGAGCGGATTGGCAGGGATATGGGTGTCGCCGGCCGGTAATCTGCACCTATCGCACAGGGCTCGTTTGTCTCCGATACCCGCCTGCGGCGCCATCGACGTTGTCAAACCGCTCGGTCCCATTTACTCAGGTGATTGGCATGGGTGAAACCCCGTTACGCGTATCGCTGGTTACGCCGACCTACAACGAACGCCCGAACATCTCACTTCTGGCGGACGAGGTTTTTTCGGTGGTCGGACAGTTCCCTGAAATCGACCTGGAATTGATTGTGGTAGACGATGATTCACCGGATGGCACCGGGGAGGCGGCGGAGGCACTTAGAGACCGATATCCCGTTCAGGTGGTACACCGGCCCGGCAAGCTTGGTCTGGGCAGCGCGGTGATGGAGGGGTTTCAAAAATCGAACCGAGACTATCTGGGCGTGATCGACGCGGATCTGAGCCACGATCCGACGGTACTGCCCCTGCTGATTCTCGGGTTGCGGGAATACGATCTTGCGCTGGGCAGCCGCTATAATCCCGAGAGCCGCGTGGAAAGGTGGCCGTGGTATCGAAAGTTGATCTCCCAGGCCGGCGTGCTCGCTGCGAGGCAGTTGACCGGAGTACAGGACCCGCTCAGCGGATATTTTTTTCTTCATCGCAGGGTGCTGCATGGTGTGACGCTGACGTCTCCGGGTTACAAGATTTTGCTGGAGATTCTGGTCAAGGGAACCTATTCCACATTTCTCGAGGTGCCGTACGTGTTCCGCAACCGGCAGCACAGCACCAGCAAACTGAATTTCAGGGAGTATTACCTGTTTTCCAAACAGCTTCTGGTCTTTTCGATGCGTAAGTCGAAAAACAAGGCCACCGGCTCCCTGGGCTGATCGAGCCGCGGTGGATGCGGTTTATGCTTGACATCTCCGGCCGCGGTCGTTATGTTGAATCGCTTTTTTTGGCGATCTGAATCGATGTCGCGCGACTTCCGAAAGGGTTGCATGTCGGTCATACGTCGGGTTGTTCCCATACTGATCCTGGTGTGGGTAGCGGGTCGTTCAGGCACGGCAGGCGCGGAGCCCGCGCCGCGCGTGAATACGGCGATGCAGGCGCATACGCTGGATCAGCTGGCAGACCTGGTACGGCGACAGTACTATCAGACCACCGATCCGGTCGAGTTGTATCACGGCGCCATCGAAGGCTATCTTTCGCGGCTGGACCCCCATTCAACGTATATTTCGCCGGAAGAACTCCAGGACACCCAGGAACGGATGCAGGGCTCGTTTGAGGGTATCGGAATTTATTTCGAAATCATCGCGGGCCAACTGACGGTCCTTTCTCCAATTGTCGGATCCCCGGCCTATAAGGCCGGCCTTCAAGCCGGCGACCGGATTGTAAAAATCGACGGGGTGCCGGTGGTTGGCGTGCGGAAGACCGATGACGTGAAAAAGCGGCTTAAGGGTCCGAAGGGCAGCACGGTGAACGTCCTGGTTCACCGGCCCGGGGTGACGGACCCCCTCAAGTTTGAGATTACCCGAGACAAAATCGAAGTGCCCAGCGTACCGTATGTATTCAAACTGAATACTGACGTTGGCTATGTGAAGGTCAACCGGTTCGCGAGTCGAACGTCCCGAGAGTTGCGGGTCGCGCTCGACGGCCTGATTGACCAGGGCGCCAAAAAGCTGATTCTTGATTTGCGCGGCAACAGCGGCGGGTACCTGGAGCAGGCTGTGGCCGTGGCGGATCAATTCCTCGAGAAAGACCGCCTCCTGGTGTATACCGAGGGTCGCAGAAGGGGTTCCCGTGAAGATCACTTCGCGGATCGCGACCCTGTTATGCCCCTCGATATGCCCCTGATGGTGCTCGTCGACAACTACAGCGCCAGCGCTTCAGAGATTGTGGCGGGTGCTGTTCAGGACTACGATCGCGGGCTCATCGTAGGTCGGACCACGTTTGGCAAGGGGCTGGTTCAAAAGCAGTATTCCCTTAAAAACGGCGGCGCGGTTCTGCTCACCGTGGCACGCTATTTCACGCCCAGCGAGCGGCCGATCCAGCGTCCGTATTCCAGTGACAGGCGGGCCTACCTGCAAGAGGCCCACGACGGCTACGATCCCAATGCTGATGCGGACAGCGTGCTCTCACAACCGGTCTATTTTACGCAGATATTGCACCGGAAGGTGTACGGCAGCGGCGGGATCACACCCGACGTGGAGTTGGCATCGGAGCGCCCAGGCGATTTTGAACGGCGGTTGACCCCACGGCACTTTTTTGAATTCGCCAGCCGTCGCGGGTCGGAGTTCACCCGCGTATTTTCGGATTTTGGGGTCTACCTTCAACAATATACGCCCGGCAGTCGCGAGATATCGGAATTCAAGACTTTCCTCAAGGCGTGGGATACCGATCTGACGTTTACAGATGGAGATTTCGAATCGGGCATCGATCTGATTAAGCGGCAGATGAAGCGATATTTCGCGAAATTCCGTTGGGGAGACCGGGAGGCGGGCCGGGTCGCCGTGAGTCAGGATCCGGAAGTCGTTCAGACTCTGGCATTGTTCGACCGGGCGAGAAAGCTGTTGGCGGATCGGGCGTACTATTCGAGACGCCAGGGGCGCACCCACGTCCCCGTGATGCGCGACGCGGAAGTAAGGTAAAGCCGGGCGCCGCATCGGCGGCAACCGGGATCCGCGCCGCGATGGTTGTTCAGTTCGTTGTGGGAGGAGTTTATGGCGCAAAGTTATTCTTCGTCTGCCCGCCGGGAAATCGGCACGCAGGTCAAACTGCCAATCAGAAAGGCCGTCGAGATCAGTTTCAACAGCGTGAAGATCCGGTTCGGGCGGTCGTTGATTACGGTGAGCAGCATTGTTCTGGCCATCGCCTTCCTCATGTCCATCTGGACAACCAGTTCCATTGTCAACAGCCTGCGGGCCGCCAACGATCCCAAAATGAACCTGATTCTCCAGCAAAAAGGGATCGACATCAGTCAGGAGAGCGAAGCCAACCGACAGGAGGAGGCCAAGAACACCTGGCTGGTTGTGCTTTCTCTGCTGGTGTGCCTGGTGGGGATCACAAACGCGATGCTGATGTCCGTCACCGAGCGCTTCCGCGAGATCGGCACCATGAAGTGCATGGGAGCGCTGGATGGGTTTATCGTCAAACTGTTTATTCTGGAGTCCTCGTTTATGGGTATGGCCGGCACGGTTATGGGCGCGGCCGTGGGCCTTCTGCTATCCATTCTGATGTCCTGGATCGGTTATGGCAACACCGTCATCGATTACGTACCGTGGCCCAGCATTCTGCAGCGTGTGGTGTGGGCGATTGCGCTGGGTTCCTTCCTCTCACTGATGGGCGGTATCTTGCCCGCCTATAGAGCGGCGAAAATGGAGCCTGTAGACGCCATGCGGCTGGAAGTCTAGTCGTGAGGCCAACCATCCCGGGGCGATAACCACTTTGTAACGAATCAACTTGCCTGGAGGGCGACGATGGCCGTCGTACGAACGCAGGGAGTGAAAAAGGTCTACGTCATGGGCGACGTGCAGGTAGCCGCGCTCAAGGGCGTGGATATCGAAATTGAGCAGGGCGAGTACATTTCCATTATGGGACCTTCGGGCTCCGGGAAAACTACCCTGTTCAATATGGTCGGCGGGCTGGATAAACCCAGCGAAGGCAAGGTGTACATCGATGACGTGGACGTTGCGCAACTCGACGCTTATGAACTGGCATGGTTGCGTTGCCGGAAAATCGGGTATATTTTCCAGACGTTCAATCTGATTCCGGTGATGACGGCATTGGAGAACGTGACGCTGCCCATGGTTTTCGCGGGGCTGACCAGCGACGAGGCGCGCGACAAAGGGGTGGTGCTATTGGGAAAGGTTGGATTGGGCGACCGTGTGTCGCATAAGCCGTTCGAACTTTCGGGCGGACAGCAACAGCGCGTGGCGGTAGCCCGGGCGTTCGCAAACGATCCGGCGCTGATTCTGGCCGACGAACCCACCGGAAACCTGGATCTGCGTACCGGTACGGAAATTATCGAACTGCTTCGGCAGATGAACAAGGATTCTGGTGTAACCGTGGTATCGGCGACGCACGACCATAAGATGCTGAACGTTTCCGATAGGGTGGTGTGGGTGCGCGACGGGCGCGTGGATCGGGTCGTAAACCGGAGTGAGCTGAAGATCGAGGTGGGCACCATCGACGGACGGACGGCATAGTCGAAGCCGCGAGAGACCATGGGCGGGCGATCCGGATCCCGCGTGGAGTCGCTGGCGAAGATGGTTTCAAAAGGCCCGGGAGTTTGGCTCCGGGGCCTTTTTGATGCGGTAAGCAGTTAGAAGCGGGCAACCACAAGGGTTGCCCCTACGAACCGGTTACGTGTTTTTGGAGGATCTTTGCTATGTCCGGATGGATACCGATAGCCGCGTTGCTGGCATTTTCCGGCACGGCATTCGCACAGAGGGACTATTCCGCGGTTGAGATTAAAGCCACCAGGCTCACGGATCGCGTCTACATGCTTGAGGGGAGCGGCGGCAACATCGGCGTGTCCGTGGGCGCGGACGGCGTCCTGATTGTCGACGATCAGTTCGCGCCGCTGGCCGGGAAGATCCGGGCCGCCATCGGCGAACTGGGCGGCGGCGATCCGACCTTTATTCTCAACACACACTTTCACGGCGATCACACGGGCGGAAATGCGCATTTCGGTGGGAAAGGCGTCATTGTCGCGCACCGGAACGTCCGAAACCGCCTTGCAGCCAGGCGTGTCGACGACAAACCCCTGCCTTCAGCCGCCCTCCCGGAAATCACCTTCGACGAAGGACTGTCGATTCACTTCAACGGCGAGGAATTGCGCGTCGTACACTTTCCGAATGCCCACACCGACGGCGACGGCGCCGTGTTTTTTACCGACTCCAACGTCGTCCACACCGGGGACCTCTTTTTCAACGGCAGATTTCCATACGTCGACCTCCGCGGCGGTGGAGACGTTCAGGGCTATATCGGGGCCGTCCGGTCCCTCCTGAAACAAATCCCTCCGGATGCGCGTATAATCCCCGGTCACGGACCGCTCGCAGAGCCGGCCGACCTGCGTGCGGCGCTGGAGATGCTGGAAACGTGCGCGAACCTCGTTCAGGAGGCCATCGGGGCCGGCAAGACGCGTGAGGAAGTCCAGGCCGCAGGGGTGCCGGAGAAGTGGCAATCCTGGGGCCAGGGCTGGATGAGCACCGACCGCTGGCTCGCGATCGTCTACGACAGCTACAAATAGGCTGCACGAGGGCAGACCGGCGCCGTGCGCCGGCGGAAGGCTCAAACGTCCAACCAATCTGAGGAGGCACACCCATGATAATGACCACCACACCCGGTATCGAAGGCAAAACCATCCGCGACTACAGGGGCATCGTCACCGGGGAGGCGATTCTCGGCGCGAATATTTTCAAGGACTTTTTCGCAGGAATCCGGGACATCGTGGGCGGGCGTTCGGCCGCTTATGAAAAGGAACTGAAGCGAGCCCGCGAGATCGCGCTTGGTGAGATGGAGGAAGCGGCCCGCCAGCAGGGCGGCAACGCCGTTGTGGGCATCGACCTGGATTACGAAGTCGTGGGAGGCGGCAGCATGCTGATGGTCTCGGTCAGCGGAACGGCGGTATTGATCGACTGACCGGCGCGAAGCGGGCAACCACAAGGGTCGCCCCTACATACACGCTTCCGGCTGTTGGTTAAACGCCGAACGCGTCTTGCACAGGTTACTGAAATTCGCTATGATTCAAAGAATTCAATAGTGAAACCTGTTCACTAGGAGAACGGCCAATGGGCGCGACCTATGTTGACGTAACCATCCGCAACCCCGCGGATCCGGGACGCAGCTGGACAGGCAGTTTCCTCGTCGATACAGGCGCGTTCGATTCGCTCGTGCCACGGGTGCAACTCGATGCGATCGGGCTCACACCGAGAGGCAGCCGCGAGTACGTGCTTGCAGACGGAAAATCCGTCGCCATGGACATCACGATAGCGGAACTTGAGTTTGAGGGTGAAGTCGTGGGCGGAACCATTGTCTATGGGGATGTGGGCGCCGAACCTCTACTCGGCGTAACTGCTCTGGAATCAGGCGGATTCGAAGTCGACCCTCGCAATGAAGAATTAAAGCGGCTGCCGGCGGTTCTGTTGAAATGACGTGGAGGAGCCGGCGTAGAACTCATAGCAATCTCTCTTGTCATATTTCGGCTTGACAAGACCCCCGGATACGTAAGATTTCTACTTAAACTGAGCACACGGCAAATCCATCCTCCGGGGTATCACATGAACGGTAAGATCTTCAATGAAGACAATCTTCGATTCGCCATTTTTCTACTGGCCTTATGGGGATCTCTATGGAGTTTCTCATCTGGAATCAACCAAAGAATAGATAGACTCGAAGATCGACTGACTCAAAGCATAGGCAAATTAGAAAATAAAATGGAAACAAGGTTTGACGCGATTGATTCACGTTTGGATTCCTTCGGGGAGCGCATTGCCGCGAACGAAGCAAAAATAAACGCCAAAGAGTAAAACCATCCGCCCGACAATCCCGCCAACATCCCACCTGCCAGTATAACCTATTGGCAGGCTTTGTTATGCCATCCTGCCTGAATTGCGATCCCCCTCCCACTGTCATCCTGAGGAGGCCGCCCTGCCTGCCGGAGAATCATTGGCAGGCAGGCTGACGAAGGATCTACTGCGGCATGGGACCATTCCCGCACGAGTTGCCGGTGTCGAAACCTGAGAGGCGGCACGTCCGCCCCTTCTTGCGGCGTCGGTTCTCTGTTGTTTCCCATAGCGACGTCGAAAAAAGAAAAACGGCATGCGATTCGAATCGCTATCGCGAATCCGTGTCTCATTGGGCGAAAAAACACAAGAATTCACCAAGAATTCATCACAAACAGCCTGCATTTCAGTGATAATTCAACAAATATGTGTTAATTTGCCGTGTACACCGACGCAATTTGCAACACATTTGTTTACCATCGAGCCGCTGAGTCACCCTCGCGCGGTACCGTCCGTAGATTCGAGTCAGAATGCCGTCCCTGGATTCCACGGCCCCGGGCAGCGGCGGGCGACGGTTGCGGTTCACGAATTAAAGAGGTTACGTGACAATTTCCTTTATTTCATGTCGCAATAGTTGCGACAATCCGTAGTTACGTTTTCGCGGAGGATTCCAAATGGAACGAACGATGAGCCGCGCCGCGCGGCTCAAGGCGATCGAAACCTTTCTCTATCGATCCGCGGGCGGAAGGAGAGCGACCGATATCGCCGCGCGATTCGGCGTGCATCGAAGTACGGTGTACCGGGACATTCAGTCGCTGGGGGAGGCGGGTTCACCGATTTGGGAGGATAACGGGCGGTTCGGCGTGCTGAAGGACAAGTATCTGACCACCGTCCGGGTGAATCTGCACGAGGCGCTCGCGCTCTACCTGGCCGCGCGCCTGCTCTCCGCGCACAGCGACGAACACAATCCCCACGTGGTGTCCGCCCTCGAGAAACTCTCAAGCGCAATACCCGAGTCCATTGGCGAACACATCAATCGGACCGCGGCGGTCGCCGACAAACGCAGACCCGATCCCGATCATATCCGCGTTCTGGAAACGCTCACGCGCGCCTGGTCCGAACGCAGGCAGGTGCGTCTGATCTACCACAACCCGCAAACCGGCGAAACCACCGGGCGCACGATAGATCCCTACTTTATCGAGCCGTCACCCGTGGGATACGCAAGCTATGTTATCGGATATGACCATTTGCGGCGGGATATTCGAGAGTTCAAGGTGGAGCGCATCCAGCGGGCGACGCTGTTGGAGGCGATGTACGAAACGAGGGAAGGATTCGACCCGTACGATTTCCTGCAGCATTCGTGGGGCATTATGGGTGGGGACGAGGTTGTGGATGTCGTGCTTCGGTTTTCAGCGAAGGTAGCGTACCGCGTGCGTGAATCGGACTGGCCTGGCGTGGTGGAGGTGGCGGACGAGCCGGACGGCGGCTGCAGAATGCGGCTCACGGTGAAGCATACGCTGGAGATGAAACCGTGGATTCGAGGATGGGGGCCGGAGTGCGAGGTACTGGCGCCGGAGGACCTGAGACGGACGATTGCGGAAGATATGATTGCGGCGGGGGAGGTCTATCGCAAAAGGTCGTAAAGCAGGAATCTCCCCCAAAACGTCCGCTACAGAGAGATTTATCTTGTCGGATGAAACGCATGGCATTGCGCGAAACGAGACGGATGTTGGGTAGTGCTCTTGCGTCTCCCACGGGTGTTGCATTTTGCAACACCCGGGAGCGCGGGGGGATCTTGCCCGCAACGTCGCGGCGCTGACATCACCCGATTGGCTTTTACTGACCGCTGCCTGCGTCTTGTTACTGCTTCGCCAGCGGTTCGATAGATAGCCTGAAGCCGAGGCTGTTCAGGATTTTCTCCATTGTGTCCAGACGAGGATTGCCCTTTTCGGAAAGCGCCTTGTATACGTGGGCTCGGTTCAGGTTCGCCTGCCTGGCCAATCGTCCCATCCCGCCCTGTATCGTGGCTACGTCCTTGAGTGCAAGCAGAAGGATCGATCTGTCCTTGTCTCTGGCGTAATCTTCCAGGGCGACCTCGAGGTAGGCGCGAGCGCGTTCTGGATCACTGAGGAATTCGAAATGGTGCTTTTCAAACGGGATGGAAGGCTTCATCGGAAACGCTCCTTGTAGTCAGCCAGGTAAGCTATCGCTCGCTCGATATCTCTCTGCTGCGTACTCTTGTCTCCGCCACACAGCAGGAGTAGGCTGTCTGTAGCGACACGCGTGAAATAGATTCGAAAACCCGGACCGAAGTCCACGCGCATCTCAATGACACCGCCACCGATGGGCCGGTGGTCGCCCAGAAGGCCCAGACTCAAACGGCGGAGACGGGCTTCTATGCGAGCCTGTGTCCGGATATCCCGAAGCGCGCCGAACCATTCAGTAAAGGGCTGTCTGCCGTTTCGAGCGACGTATATTTCAACCGTGAACCCCATCAGGTATCTAATGTACGTTATAACAGATATCATGGCAACTAAGATCCTCCGCCACCAGGCCGTCTGCCGCACGCTGCCTGCCGGGTTCTTCCCGCCGCTGTCGCATTTTGCAACACCCGGGAGCGAGGGCATCTTGCCCTCGACGCGCTCTTTCTGGTCCTGCTACGTCACGGCGCAGGCGTGAACTGATTGGCCTTTTTGCCGTCCGCCGGGTTCTTGGCCCCTCTGTTGCATTTTGCGACACTCTTGATCACGGGCGTAACGCTTGCCCGAACGCCTGTTTTCTCGCACCGGTGTCGCGTTTGTAGCGGCGAGGATAACGTTCACATGACGTCGGCGCCATTGGCTGATCCATGCGTGGTATCCGTAGGGGCGACCGGCCGGTCGCCCCTACATAAGCAACGCGGGCGCGAGGTTTGGTGTGCCCGATTGCCCTCTTGCTTTTTCCGTCTTGCCTCTTGGCTTTTTGTCTCTGGCTGCTCGCTGCCCGCTGCATCCCCGACGCTGTTTTTACCGCGCCGTCGTTGCAAACCGCACGGGCAGCCGGCCCAAACTTGCACTGGCGCCTGGATGAGGGCCGGTAAAGTGGTCCGCAGCTTCGTCAACGGCTTGCAATGGGTACGTGAATTCACTATGATTGCAGGAAATGACGGTATAATCCATTCGCACGGAGAACCGCGTGTGGGTGCAACCTACGTTGACGTAACCATCCGCAATCCTGCGGATCCGGAACGAAGTTGGACAGGCAAATTCCTCGTCGATGCCGGCGCGTTCGACTCGTTCGTGACGGGGCGCAACTCGAATCGATCAGACTTACACTGAGTAGGACGCCGCGAGTACGTAATTGAGGACGGAAAACCCGTCGCCATGGACATAACTATCGCGGAAATCGAGTTTGAGGGTGAAGTTGGGGGTGGAACCATCGTTTCTGGGATGAAGGCGCCCGACCCCCGCTCGGCGTTACGGCACTGGAACCAGGCGGATTCGAGGTCGGCCCGCGAAACGAAGAATTGAAGCAGTTGAGGGGGATTCTGTTGACGGGATGTGGGTAGTTGTCTTGCATAGTGAACATATTTTCACTATATTTCTAACGTACAAATTGATGGTCGTAGCACATCATACCCAGCACATCAAGATCACAACTATGGAATACTACGCACACGAAGGCCAGTCTTTGGTAGAACATCTGCGTGCGGTGGCCTTGGACCCGACTCACGTAGGGGTATAACTCTGGAGGAACTGGATGAAATCCTATACAGTGCAACTCGAAATTGCCGGTCCTACGGCCATGTGGACTCGGCCGGACACCGGATCGTCACCGGTGTCTTATGTGGCACCTACCTTCAGTGCAGTGAAAGGAATCTTTGAGTCTGTCCTTCGTTGGAAATCCGCAAATGTGCGCCCGGTGAAAGTGGAAATATGCCGGCCAGTCCAGTTTCATCGTTACGTCACCAACTACGGCGGGCCATTGCGTGCATCTGACGCAATAAGGAAAGGCGCATCATTCCAGTTATTTGCGATGGTGCTGGTGAACGTTTGCTACCGGCTCTACGCTGAGGTGGACTGGAATCGCGGGCCAAACGGGGAACGGGCGCAGGCACCTGATGGTCAATGTTCACCTCATGCTTTTCAGGATGCCTTCAACCGTCGGTTGGTGAACGGCCAGTGGTTTTATACGCCCTGCCTCGGGTGGAAGGAGTTCGCCCCGGATTATATGGGGCCGTTTCGTCCAGAGACATGCGTGTGCGAAAGCGAAAGTCACGAATTGCCCTCCATGTTGCGCATGGTATTTGACCGCCCGCAGCAAGGTTGCATCAAGCCAAGCTTCAGCCAGGGAATGAAAGTTGAGAAAGGAGTCCTGGTCTATGCTTAATGAACTGTATCAGGTCTCGCAGAGTCTGGAGCGCGTGGGCATCAATTTCCCATCGCGAGATTCGCGCATCAGCCCGATGGGAAAGAATAGGGAATTGTTGATCGTGCGGCTGAATGACGATGCGGAACTGTCCGACATGGAGTTCGTTTCAGGAGCAGTGGCAGCCAATCTTTATCGGGTTGAGCACGGTTCGGCGGGTTCCAGCTTCCCCGGGTTCAATCTCCCCACGCCACTTCGAGACCTCACTCAGGTATCCACTGACTTGAAACCTGTTTTGCAGCGGCTCAGTGACCTTTGGAAAAAAAAGGATTCATCTACAGAGCAGATTCACGATGCCATGAAGGAACTCGCTCAATTGTCTTGTGGGTACCCATTCACCGGCAGTCAATGCAAGCAGTTCAAGCGCTCGGTCATCGAGTTGGTTCAGGAGCTTCAAGGCACGTTCTGCAAGGCCGGGCCGGAACTGACCAGCTTCAAACGACTTTTGGATGTGGTCGGACGAGCCGAACTCGACTTAGAGCGGTTCGTCCAGAACCTAACGAACGCCTTGCTTCGGACGGCGAAGACAACAGACCGCAAGACCCTCTCCTCAATTCAGGGAGTCTTATTCGGTGTGCTTGATTGGAAAAAGCGCAGTGCCGATTTGGGAACAGTCGAATACGAAGAAGAAAAGGCAAAGCGAGATAAAAACGCCAATCAACCTATTTATCTGGATGTAGCAAATATGGATCACAGATTCAAGCCCGTCGCTCATCAGGATACGAGTAAAGCGATAAACAAAATTCTGGTCCAGCAATCCAATGCGGAAGATCAGACTGATCAAAGTGTGGTTGACGCCTTTGGAAGTCGAGGTTCATTGCAGGACAAGTATCCAACGCCAAAGATCGCAAAACTCGGTGATATGAAGCTTTTTTCAGTGAATACGAACGAAATTTCAGCATTGAATCGCTATGGACTGAAGGGATCCAAGCAGTTCCCAGCATCCACTCAGGTCGTACAGAAGATGAGCGACGTTCTGCTCTACTTGGGTGATGAAGGAAGAGAAGAGGGCGTTACTTGGAAGCCAGTCCCGGGTAACCTTGTGGACAGAAAGGGTAAAAACAAAAACGACTTGTTGATCGCCTATCTGGAGGAAGCACCGGAATTTCAGGAAGAACTGGCCGATCTATTCGGTGGCGAGGCACCGTCCTTTGGTGATGACGATTTCGCGGCACGTACGCAGCCCGTGCTACAGGTATTAGATGCCAAGTTAAAGACGGAGCCGAACCTGAAAGTTCGACTTCTGGCGCTCTGTTCACTCGACAAGGCACGCAAGCAGATCAGCCTGCATCGCCAGTTCCGTGTGCAGGACGTCGTTCAGGCGGCTTGTGGGTGGAAGACCGGAGCCGCCAACACGCCGCCTGTTTCCATCTGGTTCTATGACAAGAAGGAAAAGAAAGCTGTATGGAAACCTCATGTTGTACCTCACCCACTTGACCTGACATCGGTCATAAATCGCGTCTGGAATTCCGACCCCAAGTCCGGCTTTAAATTCAAATTCCAGCGAGCTGTCATGACGTCGGACGCTTACGACGTATTCTTTGCTGACGGACCAATATCCGAGAGTAAGACGCGCTCTTGCTTTTCTCTTCTTTTGCATCGGATGTCTCCGGTCCTTGTTCGCCTCGGTGGAGTCAAGACCAGCCGTAATTGGAAAAACTTGAGTGAGACAATTCGCTGGCAATGCAGGAAGGCGATTTCACTCATCGGCATTCTCCTTCATCAACTCGAACATCGAAAGGATCAATTTATGAAAGACTCAATCTATCAAATCGGGCGGCTGCTGGCTCTGGCCGACAGCCTGCATTTTCAATACTGTAAGTGGGTCCGCACCTCGGACGGCAAGCGCAAGAACGGCGAGGTGGATGCGCCTTCCGAATTGCTCGGCAACTCACTTTTCAACTTCGCCCTCGAAGACCCGGTAGCGGCACTCGCCCGTCTCGCCGAGCGTATTCGGCCGTACAAGGGCTGGGCAGATACCTACTCGGGTGAGGACGCAGGATTGGTTCACTGGTTTGTTCGCCAAATGGGCGAATGCGAACGCCAGTTTGATGCTACCGATCTTCCCAATCGCATGGAAGACATTCACAAAGCGCAACTCCTTCTCGGCTACTTGGCCGATCATCCGAAGACTGAAATGGAGGATTAACGTATATGAATGCTAAAGAACAAAGAGACACCACCCGGGTTCCTCGAATCACTGGGCTGCTTGTCATTGAAGTCCGCAAATCCAACCCCAACGGCGACCCTGAACGCGAAAGTTCGCCGCGCCAGCGCCCAGACGCCAAAGGCGAGATCTCGCCGGTGTCCATCAAACGCAAGCTCCGTGATCTGGTCTTGGAAAAAGAGGGCGTGGTCTGGCAGGAGCTCAAGGGCAAACTGGAAATTCAGAGTGACCAGCAGTTCCAGATTCTCGAGTATCGCGGGAGAAACCGCGACGAAATCAGAAAACTCATGGAAACTCCGAAGGGCCAACTCTCCCAAGCGTTCAAAGATGCCTACTGGGACGGACGCCTGTTTGGGAATACGTTCCTCGAAGAAGGCGGTGGGGATACGATCCGTGCCGGGGTGGCACATTTCGGCGTCGGCGTTTCTGTGGCACCGATAGAAATCGAGTTTTCAACGTGGACGAACATGGCTGGTGTTCAAGAGGGCAAAGATCGCGGCATGGCCCCAATGGGATTTCGCGTCCTAAAACATGGCGTTTATGCTGCACCTTTTTTCGTCAATCCCAGTTTGGCCCACAAGACGGGATGTACGAAACTCGACATTGACCTGATGCTTGAGCTTCTACCACTGGCATACGCGCATACCCGCTCGGTTGTTCGAACAATGGTCGAGGTAGTTCACGCTCACGTTTTCACCCATAATAAGCCGCTCGGTTCGCTGTCGGATTTCGCTCTACTGGATGCGCTCACGCCCCGCAAGACATCGGACCTGGACAAGCCGTCAAACTCACTGGGCGAGTACGAGATTCCGACTTGGGATGAGATCAAAGAGAAACCTATTCGGGCCGGAGCCAAGAAAACATTTTCGGATTGCGGAACTTACCGCGACTACACACTTGATAGCGAGTAAACATGTCGCTTGCCAACCTGTCACCTCTGGCCCACAGCGCCCGAAGGGGCTCGCCAGAGCAGAGCTACCATGACCATGTGACCAATGTGCGCCGCTTCGCAACCAAGTTTGCTCGCGAAGCGGCGGCATATTCGGAAGGCTGTCGGGAACTCTTTCAAGCTGTGGTGGAGTTAGTAGCCACTTATCACGACCTTGGTAAGTTGGACGAGATCTTCCAAGACATTCTGCACCGCAACCGCCCCAATAACGAAGGCTTCAATCACGTCGAAGCAGGCACGGCGTATCTCAAGAAGCTAAAGCAGGGCGAGGCGGCGCTGTGCTGTTTTGCCCACCACATTGGCCTGCCGTCCCTGCCGAAAGAGAAAGCGAGGGGTGACGGACGGCTGTTTTTGCGTGACGAAAAAGAGTTAAACGTCATCGGGGTTCGGTCTTGGGAACGGACAGACGAACTGCTCGATGGCTATCTCGCCCAACACCACTCCCTTTTTGATCCGCAGTCAGCCGGTGTTTCTGTCAAGTTCACCGGCTTAGTCCGCCGCCTGGCTTTATCGTGTCTGGTGGATGGAGACCATAGTGATACCGCGCAGCACTACCAAGAAGAACGTGAACTGGACGGCCTTCCACTTAAGGCCGCTGATCGTTTGCAGGCCTTGGACCGCTACGTAGAAAACCTCAAGAGTGATCAGACCAACAAGTCCCAAAGAGAAAAGGATCGGCTTCGTTTGCGTCAGAGCATTTATAAGGCGTGCCGTAACAGGACACTTGAATCCACTGAACGATTTGTCGCCTGTGATAGTCCGGTAGGTACCGGCAAGACCACCGCCGTAATGGCTCATCTGCTGCGCGTCGCTTCCGAACGCGGTCTGCGCCGAGTGTTCGTAGTTCTTCCATTCACCAATATCATTGATCAGTCCGTTGAAACTTATCGTAGAGCATTGGTGCTGCCTGGTGAAGATCCTGAAGCGGTGGTCGCCGCTCACCATCACCGTGTTGAGTTTAGTGGTGAGAAATGGAGAGATTTGCGGCAACTGGCTCAGCGCTGGGAAGCACCTGTCGTAGTGACTACAGCAGTGCAGTTTTTCGAGACGCTGGCCTCTAATCGGACGATCGGACTCCGAAAACTCCATCAAGTGCCGGGCTCAGCCATCTTCGTAGACGAAGCACACGCGGCCATGCCGGCACCGCTGTGGCCTCAGCACTGGCGCTGGTTGAAGGAACTTTGCGATGACTGGAATTCCCACCTCGTTTTCGCCAGTGGTTCACTGTCGCGTTTCTGGGCATTGGAGGACTTCGTTCCAGTTGAGCAACAGAGTCCCGTTCCTGAACTCCTTACTGGGAAATTGAATGAGCAAGCCCACGCCTTCGAAGCCAGACGGATTTATCTCAAGAGCCGGGATGATCTGTTGGGTCTGACAGCATTGGCGGATTTTATCGTTGAAAAACCGGGACCTCGATTGGTAATCCTGAACACCGTGCAATCCGCCGCTATCCTAGCCAAACACCTATGGGATCAATTCTATCCCGGTTGTGGCTGGGCAGGCGAGACGGACTCAAGAGTAGAGCACATCTCAACGGCAATTTGTCCCGCACATCGTGCAGTGATTATCTCCCGAATTAAACAGCGTCTCCGAAACAGATGGGATAACGACTGGACTTTAGTCGCCACCAGTTGCGTTGAGGCAGGAGTAGATTTCTCGTTTCGCACCGCCTTTCGTGAACGCTGCAGCTTGACGAGCCTTCTCCAAATAGCCGGACGGGTCAGTCGCAGTGGCGAATATTCTAAAGCTGAGGTGTGGGATTTTCGACATGACGAATCTGGTTTTCTGAATTTGCATCCCAACTACAAAAGTTCGCGTAGGGTATTTGCTGACCTATTCGAAGAGTACGGTGAGGATCTTGGCCCTCAGCACTGCACCGAAGCCTTACGTCGAGAAGTCAATTCAGGTTTTGGGAAAACAGAGAACATGGCTCGGCAAATCGTTGCCGCTGAGAAAAGTGAAGATTATCCCCAAGTTGCCCAAGACTGCCGGATTATCACAGCGGACACGTGCACGGTGCTTGTCAGTCAGGAATTGATTAATCGGTTTCAAACAAGAGATCCTAAACAATTTCCGTCGCCCCGCGAAGTCATGAATTATAGTGTGCAGGTGTGGCAAAATAAACTGAACGAACTACCAGTCACCCAACTACTGGATTTTGAATTAGTTGGCATCCAACCCAACTGCTACAACGGCTTCCTGGGTTACATGCGAGGATTGCTTCCCCTGTTAAAAGCGCAGCATGATGGAGGAATCGTCTTGTGACACCAGATCAAAACTGCAAGGCTCAAACTGTGAGTCCTCCCGACCCCATCCCTCTCTCACTCCTCAACGACTTCCTATATTGCCAGCGCCGGGCGGCACTGAAGGCGATTGAGGGGTGGCGCGGGACCAACGAGCATACCGTGGTCGGCGACAGCGTCCACCAGCGGGCTGACGATTCCAGTTACGAGACCGTCAAGGGCGTGACACTATTGCGCGCCCTACCCGTCTGGTCGGATCGTCTCGGGCTCAGTGGCAGATGCGACATTGTCGAGCGGCATCCCGATGGTTCGTTAGTTCCAATAGAATATAAAAAGGGCAAACGTCGCAAATTTGATAACGACGACGCGCAGCTGTGCGCGCAAGCCTTGTGCTTGGAAGAGATGTTTGGGCTCGAGGTCCCACGAGGGGCTATCTTCCACGCCCGGAGCAAGCGCCGGAGGGAGGTTGAATTCACAGGGGACCTGCGTCGGCTCACGGTAGAGGCAATTCAGGCGGTACACCGGCTGATCGAGGAAAATGAAGTCCCACGGGCCGTCTATAAACCTCAATGTACAGAGTGCTCGCTGTTTGACTATTGTCTACCTGAAATTACCAGCGTTCCGCCCACTCTCGCGCAGGCGGCTCGGGAGGTGTTTGACACAACAGGCTAAATTCGCCCGGCTGTTGCGGGCCGAGGGGCTCAGTCGCAAATCATGGCCATTATTCAGAACACCCTTTATCTGACGACCTCTGGCACCGTAGTACACAGGGATCATCTGACGCTTCGGGTCGAGATCGAAAAACAAACCCGATTGACTGTGCCGATTCACCACCTGGAGAGTATCTGTGCATTCGGGAGGGTCGTCGTTACGCCTTCCGCAATGGCCTTATGCTGGCGACACCAGGTGGCGGTTCATTTTCATACCGAAAACGGGTACCTGTTGGCGCAGGTACTGGGCAGCGGAGACACCCGCTATCTGTTGCGTCGAGCACAGTACGCGGCGGCGGACAATCCGGAGGAAGCATCCCGGATTGCCCGCCAGTTCGTTGCTGGGAAATTGCAGAACTCGCGCACCAATTTGCAGCGGTCCGGCCGCGAGGCCGATACGGATTCGGATCGCGCGGAATTGGCCAGAGCGGCGAGTGAGCTGGCGCGGCTGATCCAGCAACTGGGAAATGCCGAACCTTTGCCCCAAGATTCTGGGCTTCGGGAAGCGATTGACCCCATCAGAGGAATGGAGGGTCTCGGCGCCAGGGTATATTTCTCAGCGTTCCAGTATATGCTGAAACAGCAGCGGGACGACTTCAGGTTCTTGAATCGCTCTCGCCGTCCTCCTCGTGACCGCGTGAACTGCCTGCTGTCCTTCATTTACGCACTGGTGCGCCACGACTGTTTGGCGGCGTTAACGACCGCCGGATTGGATCCATTCGTCGGATGGCTCCACGCCACGCGGGCTGGAAGACCGGCGTGCGCATTGGATCTGATGGAAGAATTCCGGCCCTGTTTGGCTGAGCGTCTGGCGTTGACCCTGATCAATCGGCGACAGATTGAGCCAGGGCACTTTCGCGAACGAGAAGGCGGCGCCGTGGAATTTACCGACCGTGGCAGGAAGGAAGTGATTCAGGCCTGGCAGCGGCGCAAGCAGGCCGAGATAAAGCATGCCCTGTTTAAGGAAAATGTCCGTCTGGGACAGGTGTTCAGCATTCAAGCCCGGTTGCTCGCGAGGTACCTTCGCGGCGATATTCCCGACTATATTCCGTATATACCAAAGTAACGCAGTGTGTCCACTTTTTGTTGTTTGAGGAGAGCGGATTGAAACTGATCGCGTACGACGTTTCGACAATTGACCGGGCGGGACAAAAACGACTACGCCGCGTGGCGAGGGCCTGCAAGGATTTTGGAGTTCGTGTACAAAAATCGCTGTTTGAATGCCAGGTTGGTAAAACGGAATGGGCGGTACTTCGAGATCGTCTACTGACGGAAATCGACCATGAGTACGACTCCCTTCGAATCTATCACCTCGATGAAGACACCGGAAAGGAGACCGAGCATCACGGAATCAGCGAACCAGTGGACCTGTCCGGTCCGCTTGTCCTGTAGCTTGCGCGAACGTCAAGTGACGGAAATCTGCTGGTCTGTTCGCGCAAAGGGAAACCGTTTGTCTGACAACAGGTTGTCGAGTTTATCGACGGGTGGGTCAGCAATTCTACTCGTCTTTTTGATAGAATCGCGCATTCGGTTGTATAAACTGTTGTCTTTGTGCTGGTTGTAGCAACCAGCATCTCCCCTCACTCCGGTGGGGGGAGCGGATTGAAACTAAAATCCCACGTGCTGACAGTTGATAGCCCGCCGTATCTCCCCTCACTCCGGTGGGGGGAGCGGATTGAAACGTTCGCCCGGACGCCGTCCCGGAAAAGGGGTGGCGCAATCTCCCCTCACTCCGGTGGGGGGAGCGGATTGAAACGCCTTCAAGTCCACGGGCGTTTCATTTACCGCCTGGCCGATCTCCCCTCACTCCGGTGGGGGGAGCGGATTGAAACCTCGAAGATGGCGAACTTCGCGTGATTATTCAGCGATCTCCCCTCACTCCGGTGGGGGGAGCGGATTGAAACATCCGACGTATGGGCCAGGCATTTCGCCGGAACTCGATCTCCCCTCACTCCGGTGGGGGGAGCGGATTGAAACATCAGGAATTGGCTGATCCCGTCTATGTCGGCTCTGGATCTCCCCTCACTCCGGTGGGGGGAGCGGATTGAAACCCGGAGCGTAAGGCTGTCAGACCTTCAAATGCCGATCTCCCCTCACTCCGGTGGGGGGAGCGGATTGAAACGGCGCTGCGATCGAGATTCAGAAAACGGTCAAGAATCTCCCCTCACTCCGGTGGGGGGAGCGGATTGAAACAGACAAAGAGCGACGCAGAAGGCCGAAAATCCCTGCATCTCCCCTCACTCCGGTGGGGGGAGCGGATTGAAACACTTTCGCTTTTCCGCAGGCTGACTGCACCACGTGCATCTCCCCTCACTCCGGTGGGGGGAGCGGATTGAAACTGACTTACAATGCCGCAAACCGTGATTATTCTTCGATCTCCCCTCACTCCGGTGGGGGGAGCGGATTGAAACGTGGAAGACCGATTATGCCGAGATGGCCAAGAAGACAGATCTCCCCTCACTCCGGTGGGGGGAGCGGATTGAAACCGGGCGGTAGCCACGTCCCATCAAGTTTGAGGTCGCTCTCCGTGAGGGAGCGTGAATTGAAACTCGCACCTCTCGCGCAGTTCGAGAAAGTCGCCAACGACCCCGCGGAATACTCCCATCAGAACAAGGATTGAAACCGTAGCGCGGTCTCGCTGCCTGTCATGCTGCCGAGCCCGGTGAGAATCTTCCATCGGAACAAGGATTGAAACTCCACCACTCCGCGTCCCGCGCGGCCACACCCACCCCAGCCCAGGAGCCCGAACCCGATGGGCGCGATGGAACGCCTCACAGCAGACATCCAGGCGCTGCCGCTCGACATCGGGCGGATCATCGTCGGCGGGGTCCTGTTTGTCTACTTCCTCAACACGCTCAGGCAGGCGCCCGACTTCAGCGATCCCGACGGCTTGATCGACCACTGCCTGGTGTGCCGGCTCTTCCCTCCCACCCGCGTGAGCCTCTTTCAGCCGGGGATGCCGGGGGTGCTGTTCCGCGGCGTCTTCGTCTGCGCGTGCGGGGCGGCGCTCATGGTGGTCGCGGGCTTCCATCCGCGCGCAGCCGGAGCGTTCCTCTTCCTGTCGGCGTTGTCCGCCCTGCGCTGGAACGTGCTGGCCAGCTACCTCGACGACGCCATGATCCACATCTTCTGCCTGTGGATCGTGCTGCTGCCGGTGGGGAGTACGCTGAACGTGCCGGATCTGATCGCGGGGGGTTGGGGAAGCGCAACCACCGACACCTGGATCTCAGCGACCGTCCCCGGGGCCGCCCCCCGCGCCTTCATCGCCAACATGGCGCTCATCTATATCGTCGCCGGACTATACAAGTTCACAAGCCCGATGTGGCGCGACGGCTCCGCGATGCACTCCGCGCTCCGCATGCCAATCGCGCACGCGCCAGACTTCTGGACGTTGCGGTGGCGCACCCCGCTCCGTCTGGTAACCTGGGCCGCGCTGATCCTGGAGCCCCTCTTAGCGCTCATCTTCGTGCTGCCGCCAGGCTCGGCGCTCAAGTGGCTGCTGGTCGCGGGGGCCATCGTCTTCCACCTCGGGATCGCGTTTACGCTCAAGATCCCGTACTCCAACTCGGCGATGCTCGCCGCAATCCCGCTCGCCCTCGCGCCCGAGATCATGCAGGGCTGGCTGGGGCCGCCGCCGCTGGAGGGGGCTGTCGTGACGGCCGGCAATGCCGCCGCCGCTAACGACGGCCCCGGCCCCGCCGGCTGGATCGCCCTCACCCTCGTTGCGCTGATCGTGATCCAGGTCGTCTGGGAGGCCGTCAACACCGGTCGCCGGCTCCGCCCCCGCTATTCGTCGAGCGGCTGGGACAACCCGGTCCGCGCCCTCCTCTGGATGGCCGGCATCTTCCAGAGCTACCGCCTCTTCGACTGGGTCGACGAACGCAACCATCACGTGCGCTTCGAGGTCACGCGGGTGGGGCCGGGCACCCCCCTCAATCCCGACGCCATCTTCCCCCAGACCATGCGTCACCTCCTTCTCCAGTCGTACCTTGTCGGCAACATCTGGATGCGGATGAGCCCCGACCAACTCGAGCAGGTCCGCCGCTCGATCCTCATCCGGCACGCCCGCCGCTACGCCCGCACGCACCCTGACGCGGGCACGATCGAAGCGGTCGCGATCGTGCAGCGGGTCACCGACGAGAACCTCGAGCTCACCCGCGGGGAGCGGCGGCCCATGATGCGCTTCACCTGCCGGGGGGGCAGCGCCGTCATGCATCATCCACGAGAGGAATAGGGGGCGGCCATGTGCGGCATTGCAGCGATCCTGTCCCGCAACGGGCCCGTCGACGCGGGAGCCCTCCGCCGCGCCACCGGGGCCTTGCGGCATCGTGGGCCGGACGCGGAGCGTACCTGGGTTTCTCCGAGCGGCAGGATCGGGCTGGGTCACCGGCTCCTCGTGATCAACGACCCCGAGGGCCACCAGCCGATCGCGAGCGAGGACGGGCGGCTGCACATCGTCGTCAACGGCCAGTTCTACGACTTCGCGCGCATCCGTACGTCACTCGAAGCCCGGGGGCACCGTTTCCGCACCCGCTCCGACAGCGAGATCGCGCTGCACCTCTACGAGGACCACGGCGCAGCGTGCCTGGAGCACCTGCGCGGCCAGTTTGCCTTCGTGGTCTGGGACGAGGAGACCGGCAACCTCTTCGCGGCGCGCGACCGCTTCGGCCTCAAGCCGCTCTTCTACACCGAACACGACGGTGCGCTCTACCTCGCGTCCGAGGCGAAGGCACTCTTCGCGGCGGGGGTGCCCCGCGCGTGGGACACCCAGGGCGTGTATCACTGGCTGCTCGCCTGCCCGGATGAGCGGCGGTCGCTCTTCGACGGGATCCGGCAGGTGCCGCCCGGGCACTTGATGAGGGCCAGTAACGGATCAGTGCGGCTGCAGGGCTACTGGGACCTGCCGGCGTCGCCGCCGGGGGGGCGAGATGCCCCCGACTTCCCCCGCGCCGTCGAGCACGCCCGCGAACTCACCGAGGAGGCGATCCGGCTGCGCATGGTAGCCGGGGTCCCCGTCGGCTGCCTGATCAGCGGCGGCCTCGATTCCTCTTCCGTCCTGGCCGTGGCGGCCACCTGCACGGACCGCCCGGTCGCCGCCTTCACGGTCGGGTTCGAGCGGCGCGAATTCGACGAGAGCCCGGGGGCACGGGAAGCGGCCGCCGCCGCCAACGCCGACCACACCGTCGTCACGCTCAGCGACGCCGACCTGGCCGATCACTTCGCCGACGCCGTGTGGCACGCCGAGACGCTTCAGTTCAACACCCACGGCGCGGCGCGCTACCTGCTGAGCCGGGGCGTGCGCGACGCAGGCTACCGCTCGGTCCTCGCAGGCGAGGGCGCCGACGAGGCCTTCTTCGGCTACGAGTTCCTGCTCGCGGCGGCTGGTGCATCCCGCGGCGGATTCGGTCCGCGCAAGCTGCTGCGCATCCTGTCGGGATTCCTGCGCTCCCCCCGGCGCCACCACCCTACCCTGGCCGCCGTCTCCCCCTGGCTCGCCCGCCTCGCCCTCCTCCTCCCGGCGGCCCCCTCGCTCTTTACGCGGCTCTCGGGTGGACTCGGCCTCATCCAGTCGGTCTGCTCACGCGACTTCCTGCACCGCTTCGACGGCTACGACCCCTACCGCACCTATTACCTCCGCTGCAAGGAGGCCGCCGCCATCTCCCGGCGCGAACCGGCCCGGCAGCTCCTCTACCTCTGGCTGCACTCGATCTTCGCCAACTACCACATGGCCGCCGACCGGCTCGACATGGCGCACGGCGTCGAAGTCCGCCTCCCCTTCCTCGACCACCACCTCTTCGAGCACCTGAACCGCCTCCCGCTCGCCCTCCTCACCGACCATCCCCGCGAAAAGCACCTCCTGCGCGAGGCCATGCGCCCCCACATCCCGGACTCGGTGTACGGGGCGGTGAAGCGACCGTTCATGGCGCCATCGGCGGTTGGGGTGGACGGGCCGCTGCACGATTTTCTGCAGGACACGTTGCGGGGGGAGGGGCTGCGGGCCGTGCCGTTCGTGGATGCGGCGGCGGTGGGGGGCGTGCTGGACGGGCTGCCGCAGGTGGGTGAGCGGGAGCGCGGGTCGGTGGATTCGCTGCTGTTGATGCTGGCTTCAGTGGCGGTGTTGCAGGAGCGGTGGGGGTTGTAAGGGATCGCTTGGTGGGCCAAAATGTAAGACAGACCTTACAGAATGTCGTGTTTGTTGTACATGTCGCTTGCGTCCGACGCTGGACGACTTAACATAAGCAGCTTATGTTATTGACATGGACAACACAATCCGAAGTTATCTCGCCGAAATCGGTCGGAGAGGCGGCAGGAAGAGTCGTCGCACTCTGGACCCGGAGACCGCCAGGGCCATGGTCCGCGTCCGCGAGGCCCGGCGGGCGTATCGCAAGTACAACGCCACATGTTTCTGGTCCTACCGCAAGGATCTGAGTATCGGCCTGACCGATGTGCCTGGTGAGAATCTTCCATCAGAATGTCAATGATCGCCCATATGCGGCCAATGCGGGATCGGCCTAATCAGGCCACCTGGGATGCGATTGAGGTTTCGGACTTTCCGTCAACGATTCTACCTTCTGAGTGTCTCCCCGACATTCAGGAGGGAAGAACATGGCAAACCGGAGGTTCGAGATGTATGAGTATCGCCAGGTATTGGCGCGTATGCGGTTGGGCGAGTCGGATCGTGCGATCGCCCGTTCAGGGTTGATAGGACGCCAGAAGGGCAGCGCTTGTCTGTGCGCCTGCGCGCAACGCGCGGGCAGGCGCACAGGCAGGCGCTTCGTGAGGTGGCCGGCCGTGAGGGATGGCTGGAGGCTTCCAGCGTGATGCCCGATGATGCGGCGCTCGCGCAGGTTCTACAGCACCCTTCCTCGCGTCCTCAGTCGGCGGCGTCGGTTTTGCTCTACCAGGACAAGGTCACGGCCTGGTGGCGTCAGTGTATCCGAGGTACGGTCATCCACCAGGCGTTGGTGGACACCTGCGGCTATGCCAGCTCGTATTCTTCCATCCGGCGTTTTCTCCAGGGGCTCAAAGGCGCTCATCCCGATGTCACCACCGAGTTGGACTTCGATCCCGGCGACGTGGCGCAGGTGGACTTTGGGCGTGGTCCAACCATAAAGGACGTCTTAACACACCAGTCCATCGCGACGTGGATCTTCGTGATGGTGCTGGCCTGGTCTCGCCACCAGTATGCCGAGATCGTACCGGATCAAAAGGTCGAGACGTGGCTTTGCTGCCATCGAAGCGCCTTCGAGTTCTTCGGCGAGCGCCGGCATTCTTGATTGGCAAACGACCGGTGCTGTTCGCACCTGAATCCGGGGACACTTTACGCCGAGTCAATTCGACGCGGCGACTCGTAGTAATCTGGGTTCCCGGCCTGGCCAACGCGCTGCTTCCGACCGACACCAACTGCACAAAGAGCGAGACAATACCCGACACGCGTACGCCGGAAACCGGCACCTGAGGCTCCGAAAGATAGCCTTGTCTATTCCAGAGAGCCTCGACCGAAGTGGAGGAATTCAATGATAGCAGCCGACCAGGAGACTGGTCCGACGCCAGTTGAACGAAGCGTGTCTATCGGCACCTGGAACATGGATCACTGGAAGCGGACCTCGCAGCAGCGCCAGGACGCATGGCGTTACCTTCAAACGGAGAACAAGGCTGACGTTATGCTGCTCCAGGAAAGCGTTGCTCCGTCTGACATCCCCCGCAACCGATTCGTACACCGCGAGATCGCTGGCCGGCGGCCCTGGGGCTCGTCGGTTGTGGCGTTCGCCGATGACCTGGAAACAGAGGAGATCGATGCCGTGGGTACACGCTACGGCCCAACGAGGTTCAGTATGCTGGGAAGCCTTCCGGGTTCCGTGATTGTTGCTCGAATCCACGTGCCTGAAGTGGGCCCAATCACCTGTGTGAGTGTGTATGGCGCGATGGATGACGGCTATGCGCAAACAAGGATGTTTCGTGTTATCGCCGACCTGATTCCGCTGTTTGACTCGGATGACGGCAGGCGCGTCATTCTGGGAGGCGACTTCAACGTTACAACTGCGGCAGGTCCGGATACGCTCGAACTGCCTCGATACCGCGCCCTGTTCGTTGCCATTGAATCACTCGGGCTCGTCAATCTCGTTACGACGGCAAAGGATCGTCCAGACCCCATGCCGGGTTGTCCATGCGGCACCGTCGACTGCCGCCACGTGCGAACGTTCGGCGACAATCCGGGCACACAGCTGGATTGGCTGTATGCCACGAAGGAACTCGCGCATCGGTGCACGCGGCTGCGAGTCGATCACAACGTCATGGGCACCCGGAGTGACCACGCGCCTCTCATTGCCGAGTTTAAAGTCCCCCCACTCAAGGGCGGCATGGTTGTCGATCCGGACTCATTTGTGCAGGAGTTGGGGGTCCGTGCCGGCTGCAAGTGTACTCGAATTGCCGAAGAACTGATTGCGTGGGCGCACCGGAAACACGTCGAACTCGAAGGATCGGGCCGCAGGGTCGCGTATTTCAATCGAATGCCGACGCGCAATACCGATCCGCCGGAGATCTGGTTCCAACTCGACAGATTGCCATTGGCAGACGGTAAGGGATTGTTGCAGTGGACCTTCAGTATCAAGGCTGACGGCCGCGTGGTCGTCCAATTCCAATACATGGCCCCCGCATTCGATACAATGAATGCTCGCGAAGAACTATGGTCTGATTTGTGCCGGATTGAAGGCGTGACCTTGGACAAGCGTCTGAACGGGCGACCGAGCTTTCCGTTGCAAAACCTCGCGCAATCCGAACGCCGCGAGCAGTTTCAACGGGTGTTTTCCAACATGATCGACAAGACGCTGCGCGATAAAGCGGATTGAAACTGCGTCTACGAGGGTTTGAATCTGACCTACAGCCCTTCCCGTGAGAATCTTCCATCAGAACAAGATTTGAAACGGCGCCGGCGGCAAAGCAGAGGTCGACGACGCCGTAAGCCTGCTGGCCGGGCGCCGCCCCGTCCACGAGAGGAGAGAGCGAGCATGGCGCACCTGTTTGGACGCGACTACACGAAGGCGGAGCTGCTGCGGTTGGTCGGCGATATGAGCCAGCTCGCCGCCGTTCGCCGCGCGGAGCTGACCGAGGGCAACGAGCGCGGCGCCGGATTGATCGAGGTGAGCAACGCCTCCGGACTGAGCTTCTCGGTGCTGCCCGGACGGGCGCTGGACATCGCCGCCGCCACCTACCAGGGGCGGTCGCTGTGTTTCCGCAGCGCCACCGGCGACGTCGGACCGGCATTCTTCGAGCCCGCCGGTTACGGCTGGATGCGCAGTTTCTTCGGCGGCCTGCTGATCAGTTGCGGCCTGACCTTCGTCGGCCATCCCGAGACCGACACGGAGGAGGAAGGCGAGGAACTGGGCCTGCACGGGCGGCTGTCCGCCATCCCGGCGCGCGAGGTGAGCGCCGGCGGAAGCTGGCAGGGAGACCAATACCGCCTGCGCATCGCCGGCACCATGCGCGAAGCGGTGGCACTTGGCACCACCCTCGAGCTACGCCGCGAAATCACAACGACGCTGGGCGAGCGCCGCATCAGCATCCACGACCGCGTGGAGAACCTCGGCGGGTTGCGCTCGCCGTTGATGCTGCTGTACCACACCAATCCCGGCTTCCCGCTGCTCGACGAGGGTACCCGGTTCCTGGTCAACAGCCAGCTCAGCACCGAGTGGCTGCACGATCGCCCGGTCGATGCCGCGGAGTACGAGCGGGCGCGCGCCCCGGAGCCGGGCGCCGGCGACGACGTATACGTGCACCGGCCGGTACCGGACGCCAACGGCAACGTGACCGTTGCGTTGATCAACGACCGGCTTGCGTACGGCCTGCAGTGGCGCATGCCGGCTGCCGAGCTACCGCTGGTCACCCAGTGGCAGCACTTCGCCGCCGCCGGCTATGTGACCGGCGTGGAGCCGGGCAACTGCTCGCCCCTCGGGCGCGCCTGGAACCGCAGGCACGACTCCCTGGAGTACCTGGAACCCGGCGCCACACGCGAGTTCCACCTGGAGATCACCGTGCTCGACGGCGCCGCCGACGTCGCCGCCGCAGAGCGCCGCGTCGCCAACCTGGCTTGACCGCGGATAGTGCGTCCCCGCGCCTTAACCGTACACGAGACGCACCCCACAGAACAGCAGTGCCTCGCGTGCGCTCCACACACCGTCGGGAATCTTCCATCAGAACAAGGATTGAAACAGCTTATCATAGATCCAGAGTTGGAGTATGGGTCAGGTCGCCCCCCGTGCGGGAGCGGATTGAAACAATATCACCGATGCAGAAAAGAACCAGGCGATCCATCTCCCCTCACTTCGGTGGGGGGAGCGGATTGAAACGTTGTTCGTCAAGCGTCCGACGCTGATTTCGTATTACATCTCCCCTCACTTCGGTGGCCTGCATGCTGCAAGCGGGGGAAGCGGATTGAAACAGGCTGGTGTCGCGCTGTTACCGGCCGGTTTTTTTTGTCTCCCGTCATTTATTTTTCATGTTCAACAACAGTGAATATTCCAGATCGGGATTGAATCCCGCGTTTTCTTCTGTATATTCATCTCGACGCGGAGGTGCGTGTCGACGTGCCGAATAGCGGTTTGCGGAACTCCTCTTTGGCCAAAACGTATCTGCTGGTCATAGTACGAACCGCTATCCTCGGCTCGTCTGGTCCTTGTAACTGATCTTCTACACAATACACGGTGGGTAATTTGGACGTATGTATGGACGAAACGAGGGTCACATGAATCGGCGCAAAGAATACGTCAGGGGTCATCTTCGGCACCTCTGCGACGTGAATCTCCGACAACCATGGAATTCGAAATTCTGGCGGGTTGTTCGCTTTTCTTTTTTTCTTCTGATCGCCCTCCTGTGCGTGCCACCGTTTCTGCGCGCGCAACCCATCGCCATTGACCCAAATGCGCTCGACTTGGGTGTAGTTGGCGTCGGCGTGGAGACGCGAGCGTCCGTTTCGATAGAAAACCTGAAAGACGACGCGCTTGAGGTGATCGTCGGCATTAGCGGCGACGGCTTTAGAGCGTTATCAGATACGCTACGCTTGGACGGCATGGGCGTCAGCATCGTCGAAGTGAGCTTTAGCGCCACTGCGGCCGGGGAGTATTCGGGCGAACTGACGATGCAAGTTGCCTCCTTATTCATAGACCAGCGCTTAGTCGTGCCGCTCCAAGCGGCAGCCGTCGTTCCAACCTTCGTGCTTCTACCAGCGGAGGGGCTGGATTTTGGCGCGGTGCCCGTCGGGCAAGTGGCGCTGGCGGTTGTTATAGTCAGAAATACTGGAACCGTGCCGGTGGCGGCTGGACAGATGGAAGTTGCCGACCTACAAGGCCCCTTTAGCGTTGAGGGCGATGTCGGCCCTTGGCCAGCTCCCGGCGGTGAAACGGGGATAAACGTTGCGTTTGCACCGACGGGCGCGGGGCTAGTCGCGACTGAGTTCGTCGTCACCGCACCCGACTTTGGGGATTGGTCCATTCCCCTGCAGGGGAGCGGTTTGGTGCCGGAAGCGGTTTTTTCTCCCCTCCCGGTAGTAGGCCTTGATTTTGGCACCGTCGAAGTGGGTCGGCGATTAACGCGCGACGTGACTGTTCTAAATCAGGGGCAAGCCGAGTTGCAAGTTGAAAACGTCGCCATCGAGGGTGCAGCATTTACCCTTGGAATAGGGAACTCATCGGCGACCATTGCTCCCACGGGGCGACATAATCTGAGCGCAGCGTTTGTGCCGCAGAGCGAAGGCGACCAAAGCGGTATCATGCGCCTGTACACCAACGATCCGCAAGCTGCAAACGTTGCCATCCCCCTCGCGGGTCGCGGCCAAATCAGCCCGCCGCGCATCGAGATTATTAATGGCGACATTGACTTCGGCAGCGTGCCTATCGGCGAGAGCGAGCGCAGCCATTTGCTATTGTGGAACAAGGGTGGCCGGCCCGGTGTGGTGGAGGTCGCCGTGACTGCAGGTGAGGGTGTTGAATTTGGTCTCGAACAGACCTCGGTTCTCGTCCAGCCTAGGGCCAGCGCCCAAGTAGCTTTGAGTTTTTCGCCCAAGGAAGTCGGCTCTCGCCAAGCTACCCTTCACGTCGAGGCCGAAGCCGAGCGCCAGATTGTGCGCTTGCAGGGCGTAGGCCAGTTTATTGCCCTCAAACCGGCGACCGTGGACTTCGGTCGCGTCGCCGTCGGCGAAAGCAGCAGCCGAGTCGTCGAAATAGCCAATGTCGGCAACGCCGACTTTGAGATCCACCAGATTCGCTCGACGAGCACCGAATTTACCGTTCCCACCCAAATCGACTTCAACAGGAGGTTCCTGCTGCCGCCCAACAGTCAGCGCACTTTGCCGCTGGAAGTGACCTTCATCCCGTCGGCGCGCGGAGCGATTTCGGGGAACTTGCGGTTGGACGGTTTGGGCGCGAAAGAGATAATGGCTCAAAACTTGTTGCTCAAGGGCCACGGCGTGGCCGCGGAAATCGAGTTGAATCCGGAGGGCATCGTTGATTTTGGCTATGCGGTCTTGGGAGAGCAGGCGGAAAGGACCTTCGTGGTCACGAACGTCGGCGATACCGTGCTGCGAGTTGAGGCGCATCCCCTAAACAACGAAGCCCATATTGCACCGGCGCAATTCGCGCTGGCCGCGGGCAAGTCAGCGGACGTCACGCTCTTTTTTGCGCCCGATGCTTTAGGCGATCGCCGAGGGCGCGTTTTATTGGTCAGCAACAACGTCAAGGATCGTGCCCGTCCGCTCGAATACAAGGGGCACGGGGTACTCGCAGACATCGACTTGGCGCAGATTGTCGAGGTCCGGGTCACCCGCGGCGATAAGACCCAACCCTTGGCCGTTGGTTGGAACAATGTCCCCGTTGTGCAAAAAGACGGCACCAAAGTGGATGTGTCCTTTGCGATTCCCGACTCGCTGCGGCGGGCGCTAATCGGTCGCGAGATGGTCGTCGAGTGGACGCGGCTCGACGAAAACTACGCCCCCAAAGGCAATAGCAGTAACCAAAAGCTGAAGGTTAGAATCAACGAATCGAGCGGCGGGCGGGTCTTAGCCGAGGATCTCAATTTGCAGCTGTCAGAAGACGACAATCGCCGAGTGCGACTCAGAATCACAACCCGAAGTTACCCGGGTGCGGAGTCTCAGAGCGTATCGCAGATTCTGGAAGCAGGGGGCTGGAAGTGGGAGTTTGAGGCCAAGCCGCTGTTTTCCTTTTTGACGATTCGTCCTGGGCGCGACTATACAGACGCCGATGGCAACGCGGTCCAAGGCAGAACTGAGCGCCTGCTTGGCCTGCCCGGACTCGCTTTTGCCGGCTGGCACAACGTCGATAACCCGTCAATTTCCGGCATCCATCTGACCGTTATCGGCAACGTCCTCGAAGGCCTTTCAACCGAAAAATCGCTAGCCATTTCTCTGGGCGCGGCCGTTTCTTTTTACAAGGATCAGTTTCTCTTCGGCTTCGGGTGGGACATTTACGACAATCGACCCTTGGCCAGGAAGCAGGGTTCGCAGGACTACATTATGACCTTTAAGTACTCGGGACTGTTCAGGTGAGCAGGCAGTGGTACGCCATGGCCGGGGCTCACAGGAACTTCGCCCCCATCTTCGTCAGATACACGGCGCTTGGCGCAATCCTTCTAAGGTAACCTCAACCGATGAGAGCCCCACATCCATTCGCCGGCAATCCTCTCGACCGAGGCGAACGGGAACGCCGGGACGAAGGCTGGATCGAGCTTCGCGAAGTGCTGCTGGCCCTCGACGGCAAGTGCAAAGTGCTGTCGGTGCCCGGCCCCATCGCCATCGCCCAACACCTGATCAAGGCCAGGGCCACCCGTGAACGGTTCTGAACTGGCTCAACTGCGGGCCTCGCATTCGTAGGCGTAAATGCGAAGTCTCGCCTCGTCAGCCCTGTATCCCGACGAATGGATTATAGGAGGTGAAGAATTGAAGGTCATATTCAGTCGCAAGGGATTCGACTCGGCGAACGGCGGCGTGCCCAGTCCTATTTTTCCGGACGGTACCGCCTTGTCTCTACCCATTCCGTATAAGAGAAGCCCGACGCGCTTCAGGGACGTACAATGGCGTGGTGAGTCTCTCGGTCCGATCGTGGAGAATTTGTCCAACCGTCGTGTAAAGGGAGGGGAACGATGCCATCTGGATCCGGATCTGAACGCCGATGCCCTTGAGCGCTTGCCCGGTTGGCGGCCGGCGTTCGGGCAGGTGGAAAAAGCTCAGAGCCATCTGGAAAACCAGGGTGTTGGGCTCGGCGACCTCTTTCTGTTCTTCGGGTGGTTCCGCGCCGTGGAACCGGAGAATGGATCCATGTGGCGCTACGTCCCAAACGCACCTGGCGTGCACAGGTTGTTCGGTTGGCTCCTGGTTTCCGAGGTCGTGCCCGTCGAGGGGAATCTGACGCGCGCCCGCTCCGAGCGTCCATGGCTATCCAAGCATCCGCACCTGAATCGGCATTGGGACAACAACACCGTCTATATTGCGAGTGAGAAGCTCAACATCACGGGACTAACCTCTCGAACCGGCGCCGGTCTTTTTGGTGGGAGCGGAGAACGTCTCACGTTGACGGCACCGCGATCGGCGAAACGCAGCAGATGGCGGCTGCCGTCGTGGTTTTATCCCCCAGGCAGTCGTCCAATACTCAGCTACCATTACAATAGGAAACTTTGGCGTCGCCGAAAACCGTGGGCATACGTAAACACGGTCGGCCGGGGGCAGGAGTTCGTGTTCGATGCCGACGGTATTCCCGAGGCAGAATCCTGGCTGCGCAGCCTGTTCGACAGTTCAATTGGCAGCCATTGATCAGAGTACGTGATAGAAACGGAAATGCAGTTGCTTTCCGCCCATTAAATGACATATATTTGTAGGACAGTCGTGTCAAGTCTGTTAACAGAGATTCTTGGGTTTTAAACACGAATTGGTGTTTCGTGCATTAATCGAGATTTCCTACGGATAAGGTTCTTGTCTTGCTTGCCCTTGGCCTCGAAATTAATCGCATCTAAAGCGTTGTTTTCCTACGGTTTGTCCTTTATACCCGGGTGTCTGGCATGCTATCACAATTATCCGGCGTGTAGCTTCGATTTTATGTCCTGATTTTCGCCGAAATTGACACTGTGCGGCTGTCTACGTTGAGGATATAATAGTGGCAGCGAAAGTTTTCGCCTTTATCAACTACAAAGGTGGCGTTGCAAAAACAACATCAGCCTACCACGTTGGGTGTTGGTTGGCTGGTATAAAAAACAAGAGAGTCTTGCTGATCGATATTGATCCACAGACGAACCTCACCTTTCTGTGCGCGTCAATCGACGACTGGGATAGGCGAAAGTCGAGAGTAGGTACGATTGCCACCATGTATAAGAGATATTTGGATGGCAAACCGATAGATGTCAAGAAATATCTGTGGAAAACCCCCATTCGCTTAAGGGATGGTCGCCGCCATCCACGAGTTGATTTGATCCCATGCGATATAGATTTGATCGGTGAGGATATTGGCGGCGGCCAAATCGCCGGCGCATACCCAAGTTTGGAAGCGCTAATGACGAACGCGAAGCAGTTTATGCGTGAACGAGAGTTCCTTTTGAAGGCCATCAATGAAGTGCGAGACAATTACGACTATATCCTAATTGATTGTCCGCCAAACCTTTATTTGATGACACAGAATGCGCTTGTAGCTGGTGGTTACTATATTGTCACTGCGATACCAGACCATCTTTCTACTATTGGTTTGAACATCCTTATCGGAAAAGTCAAGAGAATCGGGGAGCTTGTGACTTCCGCAACAGTCCTGGCCGGTCGACAGGCAGATCGCCAGCGGGTTGCAGAGTTGGGTGCCGTTCTATTCGTGCGGGTACGAATCGGAGGTGCAATGCTAACAACCGCACATGCCAATAAAATGGACGAGGTTCGATCGTCCCTAGATGTCGGCAAATGCTTCGAGACTCATACAACCGAGTTGATCGGGTACACTGAAGCCGCCGAAAACAGTCTACCCATATGGTTGCATGATTCTGAAAATGCCAGACGGGCTTCGGAAAAGCAGGAGTATCCAATGATCGTCGACGAACTGTTGAGGAAGTTCTAAGAATGAGCAATTCAGTAAAGTTGACAGGAAGGAAATTGGACAGCTTCCTTAGCAAGCTGTCTGAGTTGGTTGATGCGTTGCCTACAGAGGAAACAAAACACCGACTTGATCGAGAATTGGAAGCACTAATTAGGTTTCTACAAGACTTCCAGATCAGGTTAAGGTCGCTTCCGGTGGGAGAAGACGTACAGGGCGTCACATCAACGATAGAGACGATAAAAGATTGTGTACGGGTGGCGGAGTCCGACCCTGTGCTTTCCACTGTTCTCGGTCTTTCGTCGGACAGTAAAGCGACGAGGAAGCCTCCGCGCAACGCGTATACGGTACAGAAACGCAAGCACGCAAAGGCAATAGCGGAGGAGTTAAAAGGGTTGTCACCCCCGGATGTCGAACGTAAGTTGGCGAACAGCAAAGAGTTCAATATTCCAATGTTGAGACAGATTGGCGCAGAACTGGGACTCGATGTGCCATCCAAGGCAACCCGTCTATCGATAATTGAAAAAATCGTAAAGAAGACGGCCAATCTACGCGGGTACGATTTTTTAAGGCGTGGTTCAGACAAGAATATTAAGCTATCATAGGTCGGAATGTGCCGCGTAAATGGACGCCTCTACGTTCGAATTTAGGTAGAGGGTTTCGTATCGCCCCGTAAACCGGTTTGCTCAAATCCCTGCCCTCCGGGTAGGGATGCTTCTTTTTTATGACAGTAGCTGCATCCGCCAGCAGGGTGCCACCACCGATGCCGGTATCGACCTGGATACGAAGTCGTGGGCCAGGGCGACAGGATGCTAACGGTCCTGGTGAGCGGCATAGCCGTATTTGCCGGCTGAGCGGCAACCATTGAGCTCGCCTAACGGCCGATGCGCAGCGATCTTACAATCAAGAATGTCCCGACAGGGAAAGGTTTGATATTTGAAAGAGCCGCCATCAAGGCAAAACGCGAGCAAGTCGAGGCGATCACGGCCTCACTACAATAGTTGAAGAGGAGCTATGAACCATCCTACAACCGAGAAGGGTGCGCCCGCGGAACCCATTCTGTCTCCCGGTATGGCCAAAGCCGTAGACAGCGTCCGGCGTCAACTCCTCGACGTCGGGAAACGCAACAAGCTCATCAACGCGCCGATCGGGAAAGAACGGGCTAAGCAGATCACCATAGAGGACGAACTGTCCGACGAGGTTTTCAGGATTCTGTACCTCCAGGGCAAGAGTATGACCTTTCAGCCGGCGCAGGACGACATCTCCGAAGGCTCGGATAACGAGGGCGATGAGTCGGTTTTTCTTCCAACTGCAGACATCGGTCATGATGCGACGGTCGCAGCCCGGCACAGCGACAAAAAGCTCCAGACCCGGCTCACGGCAGACCGCCTCCAGAAAAAGCTGCTTACGTTGTACCGGGACGCCCAGACGCTCGAGGAGGAGCAGGGAATCAGCGTTATGTTTCTGGCCTTGGGTTTTCTCCGGTGGTACGAGAGTGAATCCTCGCAAGTCGAAAGGTTCTCTCCGCTGATCCTGCTTCCGGTCGATCTCGAGCGCGACAGCGCCCGCGGACGGTTCAGGCTCGTCGTCCGGGACCAGGATCTGGAGCCGAACCTGTCACTCAGGGCTATGGTGTCCGGGGACTTTGGCCTGACGCTGCCGGATTTCCCCGAAGGCCACGACTGGACGCCGTCAGACTATTTCGCGCGCGTCCAGTCGGCAGCGTCGTCGCGGACGCGCTGGCGAGTCCGACCGAACACCATCGAACTCAGCTTCTTCTCCTTCGCCAAGTTTCTTATGTGGAAGGATCTGGCGCCGGACAGTCTGCGGGGAGGAGAGGGCGGAAATGAACTCCTCGAGCGTGTCCTGGTTGGTGGTTTCGAGCCGGGCACCGACGTCTTCGCCACCGACGAAAACCTGGACGTTCGGTTTCCCGACCCCCGGGATCTCGGGCACATCCTGGATGCCGACACCTCCCAGACCCAGGTGATAGCCGCCGCTCGCGAGGGCAGGAATCTTGTCGTGCAGGGCCCCCCCGGTACCGGAAAGTCCCAGACGATTGCCAACATGATCGCGGGCGCCGCCACCCAAGGGAAGAATGTGCTTTTCATTGCCGAAAAGCGCGCCGCTCTGGATGTGGTCCATGACCGGCTTGAAAAATGCGGCCTGGGTCCGCTTTGTCTCGAACTGCATTCACACAAGGCCAGCCGGAAGCACATCTACACTGAACTCAAGCGCACACTGCAGCTCGGCGAACCCAGGTCCGTCAACGAAGCGCATTACGAACGGGTGCGCGCGGTGCGAGACGAGTTGAACGAGATGTCCGAGGTGATCCACGGGGTCGACGAGGCATCGGGGGAGACGCCCTACGTTGTGATCGGAAAGATCGCCGAACTGGACGAGGGGGCCTGCCCGCGGGCGGACTTTCACGTCCCCGGCGCCGATACATGGAACGACGCCGCCTTTGAAGAGCGGGCGAGCGCCGTCAGGGCGCTGGCAGACCTGACGGCGGAGTACGGGAGCGAGTGGGAGCACGTTTGGCGCGGCGCGCGGAAGCGCCTGACCCAGTTGGACCGCCGCAGACTGGTCGAGCTATTGCGAGGCGGGCTCGCCCGCCTGGACACACTTCGGGTCGCGCTCCAGGAAGCTGCTAGGGCCTCCGGTGTCGCGGGCGCTGGTACACTGGCGGCGGAGGAGGTGGAGGAACATCTCGATGCCCTGGACGTGATGCCGGAGCCGGTACCCGCCCTTCTCGATACGGACACTGTTCTCGCGCATCCGGCGCTCGTGCTGGAACTGTTTGAGACGGTTGCGGCCGCACAGGCGCTTCGATCGAGTCTCGCGTCTAAGGTTGTAGAAGACGCGCTCGATCACGAATGGATCGACGTGAGGATTGAGATCGCCCGCCGCGGTCGGTCATGGTTCCGGTGGTTGATCGGAAGCTACCGCAGGGCGGTGGAACGTATGAGGTCGGTCCAGAGGCGCGAACTGCCGAAACACGTCGACGAGCGGCTCGCAATGCTCGACCGGCTCATCGAGTACCGCAATCGGGTACGCAGAACCGCAAAGGACACACACGTGGGAAGGGAAGTCCTGGGCGTTGCCTGGAGAGAGGAAGAGACCGACCTCGGTGATGCACTATCGGCCGCGCGATGGATCGCAATCCAAACGGGCAAGCTGGGCTCTGCCGCGGCGGTGAAGCGGCAGGTTGAATCGGTTCCCCGCGACATGAGACAGGGGTGCAATGGCGGAGGGCCTGCGCCAAACCTGCGCGGCCTGGGCGGGCGTCTGGAACGAGATCGCGGGGCTCGTCGATCTCGATATGGAAGTCGCGTTCGGCGTTGATCGGATCGGGGATGTGGGCTTCGCCGAATTGAGGGCTCGCCTTGCCTCCTGGAGTTCTGAGAGCAACGCCATGGAGGGATGGCACCGGCTCGTCGGGGCGGCCCGGATTGTTTCCGAGCATGGCCTGGACGAGATCAGGAACCGGCTCGCGGATGGACGCCTGAGTACCGATCATGCGCAGGCCACACTCGAATTCGTCCGCGCCGAAGCCATATGGAACCGCATGCGATCCGAGGAGCCGCGCCTTGAGTCGATCGATGGCGTGGAAAGAAGCAAAAGGATCGAAGAATTCAAGGATCTGGACAGTCAGCTTCAGGGACTTGCCTCACAGGAAGTCGCGCTACGGCATTTCAGTTCGCTGCCCGCGGGTTCGGCCGGTCAGGTCGGGATCGTGCGGGGCGAAGTCGCCAAGAAGACGCGTCACATGCGGATACGCCAATTGCTCGACAAAGCCGGTGAGGCTGTCCAGGCAGTCAAACCGGTCTTTCTGATGAGCCCGCTCTCGGTAGCCCAATACCTCAAGCCCGGAGGTCTGACTTTCGATCTGCTCCTGATTGACGAGGCCAGCCAGGTCCCGCCGGCCGACGCGCTTGGCGCGATCATGCGATGCCGCCAGGTCGTCGTAGTTGGAGACCAGAAGCAGTTGCCGCCGACCTCCTTTTTCGACCGGCAGATCGGTTCCGAAGAGGATGAGGTTGAATCGGATGACGACGAAGAGATCAAGGGGGGCCAAGTCGGCGACATGGAGAGTATCCTGTCGCTGTGCGAATCGAGGGCGATGGCGGGCGGTATGCTTCGCTGGCACTACCGTTCCAGGCACCCTTCCCTCATTGCCGTCTCGAACCACGAGTTCTATGAAAACGGGCTGGTCTGCCCGCCTAGCCCGGACAGGGCCGGCACGCAAACCGGTCTGAGTTTTGTCCACGTTGAAGGCATCTACGAGCGAGGCAAGAGGCGAAACAACCCTCCCGAAGCGCAGGAGGTCGCCGAACAGGTGCTCACGCACGCCCGGGAACACCCCGACGAAACGCTAGGCGTGGTCGCTCTCTCGGTCGCTCAGCGAGACACAATTCGGAACAGGCTCGAATTCATGCGAGCCGAGTACCCGGAACTGGATGCCTTCTGCAAGGAAGGCAAGGACGATGCGTTCTTTGTCAAGAACCTCGAAAACGTGCAGGGCGACGAACGTGACGTCATATTCATTTCGATCGGATACGGGAAGGACGCCGGCGGATACATGTCGCAAAATTTCGGGCCGGTTTCCAGCGAAGGCGGGGACCGCCGGCTCAATGTGCTCTTTACGCGAGCCAGGAAGCGGTGTCGTGTGTTCTCTTCGATTCGGCACTCTGAAATAAGGGTCGACGCGACCAGGCAGGCTGGCCCGAGGGTCTTGAAACGGTACCTGAAGTTCGCGGAAACCGGAGAGTTGGATATTCCGGTGATCACCGGCCGGGGAATGGACAGTCCGTTCGAGGAAGCGGTCGCGAATGCGCTGCAGAGCCATGGTTACCGTGTTGAGGGGCAGGTCGGATCGTCGGGTTTCCGGATCGACCTCGCCGTTTACGATCCGGACGACGAGGGCCGGTTTCTTCTGGCGGTCGAATGCGATGGAGCACGGTACCACTCGTCCAGCTGGGCCCGTGAGCGTGACAGGCTGCGCCAGGTCGTTCTGGAACAGAAGGGCTGGACGTTCCACCGGATCTGGAGCACGGACTGGTTCTATGACCGGGATACGGAGTTGCGGAAGGTTCTGGACACTATCGAACGAGCCAGGTCAAACAGAGACATCCACAATGAGCCCAGGGACCTTCCCAAAGCTACTGAAGTCAAACGCATGGTTCCGGTCGAGCCGGAGGCGCCGCAGGGACCGCAGTACGTTGAAGCGGACTTCCTGATTCCAGGTTGTGAAGCCGTGGAATTGCACGAGGCCGATACCGGTCTTATCGTCGGGTATGTCACCCGCGTTGTGGAATCCGAAGGCCCCGTGCACGTAGACGAGGTGGGCCGGCGCCTGAGCCGACTGTGGGGATATCAGCGGGCCGGATCACGAATCCAGAATGTCGTGAAGTATGCCGCGGACCGAGCCGTTCGGGGGAAACGCATCCGCCGCGCTGAGGGTGAGGCTGGTGGGTTTCTCGATGTCTGTCATCGAACCGGGAGGGTGCTCGTCCGGGACAGGAGCGACGTCAAATCACTAACTCTGCGCAACGTTGAAATGCTGTCCCTGGTGGAGATTGGGGAAGGTATCCGGCTGGCTGTGAAACGGAACATCGGAATCAGTCCCGTCGAATGTGCGAAAGAAGTTTCGCGAATGCTCGGCTACAAGTCGCTCCGAGCGGATCTTCGGAATCGCATTGAAAGGGTCGCAAAAAAGATGGTGGCGGAGGGAAACCTCCTGCTGTCAGGGGAAGAATTGCGACTTCCATAGATCCGGATCGGCACGTTTCACCCGTTTCGACAACCGTAAGGGGATGCGCCGTGATGCCGCCCTGGCCTTTCTGCCGTGCCAACTGTTCAGGCATGCGACCCATGGTTTGCCCCGGCAAATGCAACGACGGCGCTGGTGTCGACTGGTTGGATGTCCGCTTCCATCTGATCGCTGATCGTTGCCCGCGGATGATTTTATCGCACTCCGTCGCAGTCATTGCGACACCTTGAATGTATATTCACCCTGTTGCGTGATCCGCATTGGAACGAACCGTAAGTTGTGCGGCGCGTGTCCGTTTTCGCCCTTGAACCCTTGCTTGAGCTCTTTCCGGATCACTGGCTTAATGTCGCGGCCGGCAGCTTTGATCCGCTATCAACGGTCGATTGATCTACGTTCCGTATCAAAACCATAATCGGGATGCGCCGAAATGTACGTCTTCCTGGACAATATCACGTTTCTATACAGAGGCGCGCAGACGTCCGTCCTCAACGGGCTTACGCTCTTCGTGTGATAGCGGGAGATTGTCGGGATAATCGGGTCTGCGGGGGTCGGCAAGACGACGCTGCTACGATACGTTGGCAAGCGCTCGGACCGGCGCGCCTTCATCCATGACCTGCACGCCCTGCGCAAGATGCCGCAGCACCGAACGGTGATTTACGCCACGCGCGACGCCGGAGATGCCCTGGCGGTCTCAGACCGGATCGTGGTGCTGCAAGTCGGAACTCTATTGATTGAGGCAACGATGGGTGAAGGTTTCGATATGCTGAAGAAGCGATACGCCCCGTTGAAAACCTTCCATCAGAACGTGGATTGAAACGGCGCCGGCGGCGAAGCAGAGGTCGACTACACTGTACGACCGCTGACGGGGCGCCGCCCCGTCCACGAGAGGAGAGAGCATGGCGCATCTGTTTGGACGCGACTACACGAAGGCGGAGCTGCTGCGGTTGGTCGGCGATATGAGCCAGCTCGCCGCCGTTCGCCGCGCCGAGCTGACCGAGGGCAACGAGCGCGGCGCCGGATTAATCGAGGTGAGCAACGCCTCCGGACTGAGCTTCTCGGTGCTGCCCGGACGGGCGCTGGACGTCGCCGCCGCCACCTACCAGGGGCGGTCGCTGTGTTTCCGCAGCGCCACCGGCGACGTCGGACCGGCATTCTTCGAGCCCGCCGGTTACGGCTGGATGCGCAGTTTCTTCGGCGGCCTGCTGATCAGTTGCGGCCTGACCTTCGTCGGCCATCCCGAAACCGACCCGGAGGAGGAAGGCGAGGAACTGGGCCTGCACGGGCGGCTGTCCGCCATCCCGGCGCGCGAGGTGAGTGCCGGCGGAAGCTGGCATGGAGACCAATACCGCCTGCGCATCGCCGGCACCATGCGCGAAGCGGTGGCACTTGGCACGACGCTTGAGCTACGCCGCGAAATCACCACTACGCTGGGCGAGCGCCGCATCAGCATCCACGACCGCGTGGAGAACCTCGGCGGGTTGCGCTCGCCGTTGATGCTGCTGTACCACACCAATCCCGGCTTCCCCCTGCTCGACGAGGGTACCCGGTTCCTGGTCAACAGCCAGCTCAGTACCGAGTGGCTGCAGGACCGCCCGGTCGTTGCCGCAGTGTACGAGCGGGCGCGCGCCCCGGAGCCGGGCGCCGGCGACGATGTATACGTGCACCGGCCGGTACCGGACGCCAACGGCAACGTGACCGTTGCGTTGATCAACGACCGGCTTGCGTACGGCCTGCAGTGGCGCATGCCGGCTGCCGAGCTGCCGCTGGTCACCCAGTGGCAGCACTTCGCCGCCGGCGGCTACGTGACCGGCGTGGAGCCGGGCAACTGCTCGCCTCTCGGGCGCGCCTGGAACCGCAGGCACGACTTCCTGGAGTACCTGGAACCCGGCGCCACACGCGAGTTCCACCTGGAGATCACCGTACTCGACGGCGCCGCCGCCGTCGCCGCCGCCGAGCGCCGCGTCGCCAACCTGGCCTAACCGGGGACAGTGGGTCCCCGCGTCGATGTGCGCGCGCCTCCTCCTGAGCACGGATAGTCATCACCTTGCGCGTCTCTCGGAGCGTATGTGCCGACTGTCCATCGAAGGTGCCGTCAGTCGCCCGCCGGGCGACCTCTTTCTGTTCTTTGGCTGGTTTCGCACGTGGAACCGGGGAAGGGGGCCACGTGGCGATACGTCCCGATTGCTCGTTACGTGCAATGATCGGTTCTTCCCACGGTGTACCTACACACGTCCCGGTGTGACCACTTGGGGGTGAACCAAAGAACCAGTCCCCGAGCATGCAGAGTCGATTTCCTGGATGAAGTCAGTCCACGTCGAATAAAAACGATCGCACGTCGTCGGTTCCGTCAGTAAGTAGAGGGTTTCGTGCCGAATTTTCCAGAATTAATCGAAAAGGCGCGGTGGCGTGAGGCGACGACATACCGCAACAGTTGGCCTCACGAATACGTGCTCGTAAAAGAGGATAAGCAGCAGACTTTACTTAAGGCCTTTTGCACTCGCATCAGAAACGGGGAGGGCGTCGAAGGCAGATTCTTCGACAGGTCGTTCACGTATCTCTTCATTGGCGAGTTCAAGTATTGGACCTACACACCCTGCATGAAGATTGACCTTTATTCGACCGAACAGGATTTCGTCCTGAACCGGGCTCGACTATACCGTGACAGACGGGATTTCATCGTTAGGCGTGGAGATAAGGGAGTATGAACAAGAGTCTGTTGGCGCACCTGGCAGGACGGCTTGCTCCGGCACCGGAAACCATCGCGACGGAATCACTACGATATATCCTCAACGCATCGCCGGGAGTGTGCCAGGCGTTAGTTGATAGGGTGGCAAGCCGCGCCGGGTTCGAGCCATTCAAGGTCGAGTCTATTGAAAGCGAGACTGAGGTCGAAACAGGCGGCCGCCCGGATATCACGATATATGACGCGGCCTCTCTGCCCCGTACACATGTCGAGAATAAGTTCTGGGCAGGACTGACGGCGTCGCAGCCGGTTGAATACCTCAACTCCTTCCCCGAAGAACCCGAATCCGCGTTACTTTTCGTTGTGCCCGAAGCCCGCATCGTCAGCATCTGGCAGGAGTTGAAGGAACGGTGCGTTAAACAGGAGCTTAAGGTCGGAACGGAGACGACAAAAGACGAAATGAAGCGGGTTCCCATTGGTTCGGGCCGTAACATGCTTATCTCAAGTTGGGGATCCATTTTGGATACGTTGCAAAGAACTGCAAGTGAAATTGGAGACACTTCTGAAATGCAGGATATCGTTCAGCTTCGCGGACTCTCGGATCGAATGGATGTAGAAGCCCTTCCGCCCTTGCGCGAGGATGAAACCACCGACGTGAATGTACCCCGCCGCATGATTAACTATGCTGATTTATCCGAAGGAATCGCACAAGTACTTAAGAACAAGGGAATTGCGAGCTTTAAGGGCGTGAAACCTACGAATCGGTATGAAAAGAAGGGACGCTACTTTTCTGTAGGGAAAGGTTTCAAGTTTGGCGTGTGGTTGGGCGTTGACATATTCGCGTGGCGCGATTGGGGTATAACTCCCATATGGCTTGAAGTACACAAAACGGAATGGGGCGGGCTCGTCGGACACTGGTCAAGCGTGAAAAGGATGCGCCAGGACCATCGAGAGTATGCAAATCATCTGTGTTTTCCGATTCGGCTGGCATGTACCGTCGACAAGGATCGAGTCATCGAAGATGCGGTTATTCAAATGCGCGAAATTATCGACCTATTCGAACGGGCGACGCTGGAGAATCCGCCGCCCGTCGGATAACCGTGTGCAGGCATTTCGCACGTCCGTTTCAATGAGCAGGGGCGACAGGCCGGTCGCTCCTGCCGAACGCCGTTTCGGTCACGTCATCGCTTAGCCATAACGCAGCCCACAGCCTGCTGTCCCCCACGATTTGGGCAGCCACAGGGGTTGTGCCCCTCGAGATACTCCGGATGCGCTGACGTCAAAAGATCGCCTTTTTAGTTTTTGGCTGACTGCTGTCGGCTGAAGCCTGCTTTCTTTGTCGCGGTAATTGCGACAACAGGTGTTTATATTTATCCGCGTGATCTCTTCGCACGACGTACAAAACTGCAGCGCCGTACGGTGACGTACGCCGCGCGAGACGTCAGCGACGCCCTGGCGGTCGCGGACCGGATCGCGGTGCTGCAAGGCGGTTATTGTCCAGAGCGGGACAGTGGTGGTGGTCCGGAGCGCCCGCAAATGTAGATCCACCAGAACAAGGATTGAAACCCGAAGCCCGGAAGTTGCCGGGTGGCGAGCGGTCCATTCAGGCTTTTCGCGAAAACCTGCCGGGGGACCACGTTGGCGATATCCGGTGGGACTCTATGGGAGAGCTGAACGATGACTATCGATATGCCCAACAAACCGAACAAGATGACCGACACCTTCACCGGCCGGGCCTGGCACGAGGACGGCACGCCGTTCGCACCTGTTGACTACAATGAGTCCGGACTGCGTGTCCCCACCCTGTCCCAGTTGGCCCTGTGGGCCAGGGCCGACCGTGAGCACGCTGCGGAGCCCGGTGAGAATCTCCCATCAGAAAAAGGATTGAAACGGGATGCTCTGGTGGCGATGGACTCGGGCCAGACCGTGCCGGTTGCCGGGGGGAACGTAGGCGGCGGAACCGGGAGGATCTGCCACCACGTCAACGGCGAGAGCGGGACATCGTTGCGCCCGGCCGAGGCGGCCGATGAAGCAATCATCAACGCGCTGGTCGCGGCCGGGACCATGATTGGACCGAACGATGTGACGGTGCGAGCGCTACTGCATGACCGGTTGCGGGAGCAGTTGCGGAGTTACAACCGGGAGGAGGGCTGAGCGATGCCCAACGGAGGATCTGACTGTTGCGGAACCTGCTGGTTCAATAGAACGAACCGGGGCGAGCGCGACTGGCAGCGGCACGCAGGCGAGAACATACCGCCCTATTGCGAGATCAGGGACATCGCGATAGAGGATCCATTCTACACCTATTGTGCGAACCATCCACGTCGCCGGCCCGATCGCGATCGCATCCCCATCGGACCGGTGATGCGCCATGGCGGCTGGGAACAGGAACGGCGCGTGCAAGCCGGTCGACCCGACGAGTGGGTGTCCTGGGAAAACCCGCGTTACGTCTGGAGACCCTCACCGGATTCGGAGGAGATTCGCCAACACCTGCTGAATTTGCTCGAGAGCGTATTCGAGCACATGGCCAGAGACCGATATCCTTTGGGCACAGGTCTGGGGGAGACGATCATCCGGCAATTCGGTGAATTTCGAGAGCAACGGGCGGTCAGGTATCTCGAATGGATACGCGAGAATCTTAGGGACTCTCTGGATTTCATGGCAGACGCTGCGAGCGAGGCGCTGGCCAGGATCCGAGGGGACGAATAAGAGCGCCGCGGCCCGGTGAGAATCTTCCATCAAAACAAGGGTTCAAATTGGAATGAGAAATGAGGAGGGGTTTGGATGATTAAGGTGGTGAGCTGGAACATCGATAAACAGGTTAAGCCGTGGGGCGAACTGGTGCGGATGGCGAAGGACAAAAAGGCCGACCTGGCGCTTCTGCAGGAAGCGGGAAGTCCACCCGGAGACCTGGTACATCTGCTCGACTACGAGGACGCCGTATTATGGAACCGGCACTTGTACGACCGCTGGCCATTGGTCGTGAAGCTGTCCGATCAAATCAAAGTAGAGCCTTACGTGCAGGTGCCGCCGATCAGCGAACTTGGGAAAGATGATATTGGCGTGAGCGGTATCGGTACCATCGCCGCAGCGAAGGTGATCCCGGTCGACAGCAAGGAAGAAGCATTCGTCGCTATTTCTATGTACGGGCGATGGCTGAAGCCTCATCCGTCTACCAATAGCAAATGGATCTACGCTGATGCTTCGGCACATCGAATCATCTCGGACCTGTCGGCTTTCATTGGTCACACCGACCCGTCCAAACACAGGATTCTGGCGGCGGGCGATCTGAATATGTTCTACGGGGCGACCGGGACGAAGCTGTCACTTCCGGAGCGTGAGCGCACGGTCTGGAATCGTATGGAGGCGCTCGGGCTGGAATTCCTGGGACCGCAGGCTCCTCACGGTCGGGAAGCGGGAACAGCGCCGGACGACGTGCCGTGCGACACGAAAAATGTGCCGACGTACTACAAGAAATACAAGAAAGGAGATGGGCCGGAAGCGGCGGCGAATCAACTGGACTACGCATTCGCGTCGCGAGGCTTCCACAAGAGGGTGTCGGTGCGTGCGATGAACGAGATCGATGAATGGGGACCAAGCGACCACTGTCGACTGATCATCGAGGTGGAGACCAATGCCGATTGAGGCCGCGCGGGTCGCCGGACACCTTGAGCGCATTTTGTAGTCGAATACTTCCGGCTGCTCGACCGAAACGAGGGCGACCGGCCGGTCGCCCCTACAAGACCCAATGTCGCTGTCCGCTGCATGCAGTCACCCGCGACCTGGCCAACCACAAGGGTTGCCCCTACAGATTCTCTAGATGCGCTGACGTCAATGGATCGCCTTTTCGTTCTTGGCCGACAGCTGTCGACTGATTGCTGCAAGCTTTCTTCTCCTGTCGCAGAGATTGCGACAACATGGACATATATTCACCCGGATGGATGATCCTCGATGTTCGTTTTCCTCGACAATATCACCTTTCGATACAGAGGCGCAAAGACGCCCGTCCTCGACGGGCTGACGCTTTTTGTACGGTCGGGGGAGATTGTCGCGATAATCGGGTCTGCGGGCGCCGGCAAGACGACGCTGCTGCGATACGTTGGCAAACGCTCGGACCGGCAGGGCGGCGTGCATATCGGTTCGGATGGGTACGAAGACGAGACCAGTCCCGGCGTGATCCGCGGCTGGCGTTTCTCCGGGGGTGTCGACGCTTACCCGCCCGAGTGGCGATCGGAACGATGGCGGGGGGTGTGGATCCGGCGCTTTGCGTTCCCGAACATGGCGCTGGACGGATCCGATCGTGAGCCGCCGGGCGGCATGTCCGCAGTGATAAGCAGGGCGCCGATCTGTTTTGTTCGAAACAACACCGCATCGTCGTCTATACCCGGGTCCATTTCCGCGATATACAACACGGTGCGGCCGTCTGAGCGTAAGCAGTCACCGAAGTCTTTGTCCACGTTTTCGTCGGCCAGCGAATTCATGTAATTTGCTCAGCTACCGGATAAACAACGTCGGCTCGAAGCGCCCGTGCTGCAAAACTCAAAGCTGCCAGAACGTTTTCTCTCGTGAGACGGGGATGCGCTTCAACGACCTCCTCGATCGTGTCGCCAGTAGAGAGTTTATCAAGAATCAATTCAACGGTGATGCGGGTACCCGCAACAACGGGCTTCCCCATCATTACGGAGGGATCGGATTGAATGAATTTTGCGTCCACGTTCGTTCTCCTTGTCCGATGTTACTCAGCATCCACCAGCTTTCCGTCCTTGAATATCAACCTCAAGTCGTCATAAGCGAGAATGGTCTTGTCGCCGAGTTCAACGCGCGTCCTGGGTTTGCCTTTCCGGGCAATCACTTCTTCAATGGACATGTTCAATTTAAGCAAAACGGTTTCCTCGGGACCTGCTAACTCCGGTTCGCTTGCTGCAAAGGCGACGTTGAAAAGGCGTTCAACTTCCGGGATTGTGTACTCTTCTCTATTGACTTTGAGGCGAACGGCATGGCGGGCACCTGACAGTTTGTCGAGTTCAATATATACCTCTTTCTCCCTTGCCTCGGCTTTTCGGATTTCGACTTTCGCGCCCCTTTGAATAACCCGCACGCTCCACCCCGAGAGCGCATCTCTCGTAATGATATTCCGGACCTCTTCGGCGAAATCCTCAGCCGACTGAGATTGAGACTGACGAAAACCGCCTATGGTAGCGCGATATGAAACCTCTCCATTTTCCAGGACGTTCGCGGCATCAACGCCTCGAATCCCGTCATTTACCTCTACAAAGTCAATTTTGATCCAGAACGTCTCGCCTTTAAGCGCCGCAACATGACTTGCAACATCTGCTGTCTGTGCCTGTGCGGTTTGAATAGAGGCAACAAGCATAGACAAGAATACCACAAAAAAACGCATCATATCCCTCCAATATGTTTAGTTCACGTCACAGCCAGCCACAGTCCACAATGGACCGGGACGCGGGAATGGACCATCCAACATACGCTTGCGGTCCGTAATGAGGTGTCCGCCGTAATTCCGGATGGTTTCCGATTCAAAACGACGCTTGAGATCCGTCTGTTCCGTTAGCGCAAGATCAACCCGAACACTTTCAGCGAGTTCCCGGACAACCCCTAATTCGGTATGCCTGATCGTTTGCTGCGTCAGTTGCCAGGGTGTGGCATGCGCAATTTCCGAGATTATATGACATTCGGCGGAATGTGTCAAACTAAATGAGACAAATATCCCCAAGAATCAGTGAAATTTTCCGAGCGGCATGCCTTGGGTTTTTGGATCGTTAATCGAGACGGATTGGGACAAGGCCGGCGGCGTTGTAAGCCCAAGTACATAACGTCCCTGGCGAGTATACCGGTCTGGCAACGCAACGACTACGACCACGATATAAGAAACGAGCCGACGTTAAGTCCGATCCGGCAATACATCGCGGACAGTCCGGTCAGATGGCCGGAAGACCCGGAGAATCCTGTCGTAGCGGAAGGCCGGAACCCATCATTTTAGCGTAGGGGCGACCGGCCGGTCCCCTACGCCAGAACTGCCAGAACGACCCTGATGATGTCCGGATTGCATCTCACTGACTTCCGAATATAACGGGGAACGGTTTGAATCCCGCGCCCTCCTTTCGTATATTCATATCGGGAGAGAAGCATGTTTCGACACGCCGGAGAACGATTTCAAGGTGCGATCGTTTACCTCTTGAGGTCGAATCAATCCCGCGTTTGCGTTACCGCATCACCCAATCAAAATGGTCCGGTCTAAAGACGAAATTTCTTTGCAGGTTACGTTCGTACCGTCAAAACAAAACGGAGACCTTCATGCCTAACGGAGATCCCTATCCGGAGTCCCAGGCCAAGAGGAGTATTGTGGCCGGAATCTTATTGTCTCTTGTCACCTTCGGCATCTATGGACTCTATTGGCAATATAAGCAGATGGCGACGCTCAACGCCTGGCTTGGGAGAAATGAGTATTCCTTTTGGCTCTGGTTCTTTCTCTCGATTATCACCTGCGGTATTTTCGGCATCTACTATGAGTATAAGATGGCAACGGGTATCAATGAAGTCCAGGCCGACAATGATCTGGAATACGACTCCAATCTACCGGTCATCTGTGTCCTGTTAGCGATTTTCGGTATCGGTATCGCCTCGCTTGCTGTTCAGCAGTACCAGATCAACAGACTCTACGGGCGAGCTTACAATGGTTAGCGTTACGGCGGTCGCGCGCTTTTTTTTAATTGGGTTGGGTGTGGCGGGCCTTTGCGTTGCATTGTCTGATGTGTCACTGTCAGAGGTTGCATCGATCCCTTGCGTATTTTTTTTCGTGACAGATATTCCGTGTCCCGGGTGTGGGATGATGCGGGCATGCCTCAGCCTGACGCATGGACATATCGCAGACGCGTGGCGGTACCACCCATTCTCTTTAATAATTGTCGGACTGGCGGTTTGGATAGCACTGTTACCAACCTGGTTTGGCAACGTCTGGAGCCGTTGTTCACCAGGCAAGCGAGATGGGATATCCGTTTGCGCTATTGTGCTATGTCTCGTCGCCTGGATACACAAATTGTGGGCGTAAAGGCAGAGATAAGACGCGACGCATCAATAGTACATCCCAAATGGTATCACAGTACATACGGTCTTCCGCACTGATCGCACGAGACAGGAGAGTCCGGATTTTTGTAGGGGCGGTTCGCGAACCGCCCGCCGTGTGGCCCCTTAAATTTGTACCTCGGCCACCCGGTGGTTGCGTGGGGGGTTTTGCCGCGTAATTCCGTCCAGCATTTTAGTACTGGTACATCTGACGGGCACGTAGGGCATCCAATTCCCATTTATGTCTCTGAGGCGATTCGCGGAAAAACCGGCCCCGCGGCGTTTGAGCGGCGCCCTTCTTTTTCGCCCTTTTTCTTGGGCGAAGCAAGAAAAAGGGCAAGGGAATAGGGGACGTTAGGGGTGGGGGAGAATCTATTCGTTCCCATGTCGATTATGGCACGAAATTCCCCATCTGGACCGACAGATTAAGCCCGGCATCGTGATTCACGCGTCTACAATTTATCGGTAATTACAGAAACCATAAGGAGAACGAAAATGGATATCGAACTCGTATACTGCTCCATGTGAGGGTATGAAGACCAGGCCGTCAGTTTGGCGCGCCATCTGCTGAAAAAATATAAGACGGATATCTCACGCTTCACCCTGGTTCCCTCGGGAAGGGGACGATTTGAACTCACTGTGGACGGGGAACCGATTTTCTCAAAATTGAAAGAGGGTCGGTTCCCTGAACACGTGGAGATCGAATCCCGCCTCGCCGCACGAAAAGGAGACAGCGTTTCTCGTTCAGAATCCTGCTGTCAGGAAGCAGAGCCTGCCCAACGGAGACGAAAGGGGTTCAGATCCCTCTTCGCGATGCTTCTGCGGAAAGCCGGTTAACACGCCGGTTTCAGTCGCGTCGTCCGATACCGGGGAAAACATGAACAGGTCCAAACCATTGCAAGCCCGAGTTGGTGTGGGGGTATTGTGCCGACGTCGAATATTGGCTATTTTGTTTGAGGGTGGTGCAGGGGAGGGATGGCCCGGATGGACTCTCCGATACTCACATCCAGGGAGGCTGCCATGGTGTACCGTATCTGCCTCGTGGTGTCAGGTCTAATTGCATTAGCCGGTTGTTATACCCAGATACGGCCGCCGGAATTTGAAACGGATGGTCGGGTCGGACCCGGGGCGTCCGCGGATACGGCGTCTGTTGTCGTATACAAACAGTATGTGTACAACTATTTCGATCCGTACAATTGGGAGGTGGCGCCGTATTTCGACCCTTATTATCCGGGATATCCCTCTTGGGCCAGACGGGGTTTCAGATGGAGAAATTCCTACTGGACGGCCGCATACGGACCGTGGTGGCGGGGGTGGATGCGGCGGATTCTCGCGCGCGGACGGTTATCCGTTCCCACGTTCAGGTATCGCTCGGCCGAACCTTACCCGATCGATCTTCACGAACCGCGTCTGCGCATCAGACATACCGGATTGCGGGGTGGCGAGCCCGCATCCGCCGGTACGGTCCGTAAGGGAGGCGGAGTAACAAAGACGACGCGAAGGCGCCGTGGGCCGGCAGCCGGCGCGATCCGCCCAAATCCGAAACCTGAGAGGTCGGGGACCGCAACGAGAACCGCCTCGAAACCGCGCGATTCGGGCGGCGGTAGTTCATCTTCGAAGAAGGAAGAGAAAAAGCAGGAGGAAAAGCGCGAGGAGAAGCGTGAAGGCCAGCGGCGGAGAGGGGGGATGAGATGAGGCGGGTCCGCCCAATGGTTCCGATGCTGGCGTTCTGCGCCTGGGCGGCGGCCCTCAACGCGCAGGAGGTCGCACTGGATGGATTTTCCGGCATCGGCGCGCGCGCCATGGGAATGGGTGGCGCGTATATTACGGTATCGGATGATTTCTCCGGTCTTTTCTGGAACCCGGCGGGTTTGGCCAGGGTCCAACGCGGGTCTATCTCGTGGGGGATGTCGCACGATCGTTTTCGAAACGATTCGCGTTTTTTCAGCGGTGCTTCGGCCTATGAATTGAACAGTACGCGCGTCGCGTCGGTGGGCATCGTATACCCGGCTCAGGTCTATCGGGGCAGCCTGGTTTTTGCGGGAGGGTTCGGGCGCAACCGGCACTTCGACGGCGGATTGCGGATCGACGCGTACGATGAAATCGCCAATTTTGAAAAGTCGGGTTTTTCGGAAGACAGGGGTACCTTCGGCGCGTGGACCATGGGCGTTGCAGTCGACCTGGCGCCGCGTCTGTCGGCGGGGGTAACTCTGTTCAAATGGCGGGGAACCAATCGCTTCATGCAGGAATTGACGCTTGAAGACGTCCGGCAGGTCCACGTGGATACGGTTCGTATTTTCCAGCGTTTCGAATCCGACGACCACTTCTCCGCGTTGGGCGTTCAGGGCGGCATCCGATACTGGCATCCGTCCAATTTCCGGCTTGGCATTACGGTTTCCGCGGCGACTCCCATTCGGGTGTCGGCTGATCTGGCGGACGAATTCGAAGATACGTTTGACGATCGGACGGATATCTATCCGCGCGACGCCTACGCGGACAGGTACGAGATACGCCAGCCGCTCTCGCTGGGATTCGGTCTTGGATGGTCCTCGGCCGGATTGACCTTGAGCGGCGACGTGCATTACGGAGATTTACAGGAAGTAACCTACAGCGTCCTGGCTCGGAACATTACGCCGCACGTCGACGATTTCCGCCAGCAATACCGAAGCGCGGTGCGGTTCCATCTGGGCGGTGAATACGGCATTCCGGGCCGAGGCGTCGCCCTGAGGGGCGGATACTATCGCGATCCGGTTCGGTACGTGGGAGGCGGCCCCGTACCCGAGGTGCGAATCGAGGCGGACCGCGATGCGTGGACGCTTGGGATCGGCGCTGAATTGGATCGGTATTTTGCGGTGGATCTGGCGGCTGTGTTTGGCGGGTATCGACAGACGGAAGGCAATCGCGAAGACAGGGTGCGTACAGTACGCGCACTGGTTTCGATGCGTGTGAATTTCGACGCGGACCCGTATCGGTAGGACGGACTCGCTCCACATCCGAGCGAGGCACAGTATAATACCGCCGGTTGCGATCAACCGGCGGTTGTTTTTTGGTGGTGGCCTGGATAGACGCACGTACATCGGCAATCTGGGTTACACACCGGCAGCCGCGAGAATATTCGCTCGGGTTCCGCGTATATCGAAGCAGGCGTACTGGTTCTTCCGCATAATGCGCGTCGCCACGTCCATCGCCTGTTTTTCCGTCATATATCCTTCCGCAATCTCCGCTTCGAGCCCGCGGCGAATTTCATTTCGCGCCTGGATGGAGTACGCGAGCGCGCCCGTCGGCCAACCCGTGTCACCCCCGAATGCAAACAGCTTGTTGGACGGGACCGCATGCAGAAAGCGGCGCAAAAAGTCCCTGGAACTGTATGGATCGATGCTCCATGCCCAGCAGAGATCCACCCAGATATTGCGGTAGTGCTTGGCAAGCGCCACCAGTTCGTTGTTATACGGATAGGCGATATGCATCAGGACAAACCGGGCGTCCGGATAGCGCGCGAATAGGGCGCACATATTTCCGGCGGCAATACGACTCACCGGCATCCTGTCGTTGCCCGCGTAGTATCCCGTGTGGATTTTGAACGGTAGATTGTGCGCGATTGAGAGTTCCACCCCGCGCGCCCAGCACCAGTCCCCCAGGCACAGGCGCGCCTGCACAGGGACGTCCTCATCCGGCCCCGCCAATATTTCCTCCAGTGCGGCGGCCGCCTCCGAGTTGTTCCGTTCCTTCCAGTTCAAAGTGCGACTGTAGGCATGCTGTGCCTTCACCGCGATGGCGCATCCGGCATATTTCGAGAAGAGCCCTTCCATCGCCTGCCTGAGGGTATCCAGACCGGCCACCTCTACGTCCGTCTCGGCGTGTATTTGGCCCGGATTGACCTGTCCGTTGCAGAATCCCGCCCAGGAGAGATCGTAGAGGAAAAAATCGAGTCCTGAATCATCGGGCAGACATGCCCATTGGAAATCGTCCGTCTGAACGTGATCCAGTCTGGCCGCGTCGCGCAGCAGGCGTAATCGTTCGCCGGGGCGCCGCAGTGAATGGGTCTTTTCCTGGGCGCCCGTGAGGGCTTCCCCGGACAATGTGTCGAGGCCATACACATGCCTGGCAATGAGACGCACAGCCTCACCGTACCCCGTGAACTGCGTTGCTTCCCATGCCTCCCGTATGCCCTCGAAGCGCCCCGCGACGTCGGCGTCGGAGCCATCCATCAACCGCTTCATGGCGGCAGGGGAAGCGCCGGCCGTATGAAGATCGGCCGGGACGTAGTTTCCGAACAGATCCTGCAGAATGTCGGGGCCGTCGTTCAACCAATCCGGTTCCTTGCGTAAATGCTCGTGCGTGTCGACAAGAGCGGTTTCCTGTATATGATGGATCAGGTCAGTGTTCATCCGTTCGTCCCCCGTGCCGACCCCGCGCTGCGGCCGACTCGATGTTACGTACCGGTCCAGGGCGGAAAGAGTTCGTGCTCGATGCCCAGCAGATTCAGGATGCGTCCGGCGATGAAATCCGCCAGGTCGTCAAAGGTCTCGGGCTTCTGGTAAAATGCCGGCATGGCCGGCAGGATTGCGGCCCCCGCCTCGGCCGCGGCGGTCATGTTGCGAAGGTGGATCCGGTTCATCGGCGTTTCCCTGGGGACCAGAATCAGAGGCCGGCGTTCCTTGAGCGTGACGTCCGCCGCCCGTTCGATCAGGTTTCCCGACGCGCCATGTGCGATATTCGACAGGTATTTCATCGAACACGGCACAACCACCATGCCGCGCAAGCCCACGGACCCACTCGCGACAGGCGCCGCCATATTGCCAATCGGGTGAACGACCACGTGCCCGTTCGCAATTTCCGCTCCGTACCGATTGGAAAGGAATTCCTGAAATTTGGATTGCTTTCCCTCGAAACCGCCCTCCTCGCGCAGAAGCATCCAGCCGAACCCGGAGACGATGAGATGCACCTCGTCCCCGTTCATCAGCAGCGCGCGCAGGGTGCGCAGGGCGTAGATCGCCCCGCTGGCGCCGGTAATCGCAACCGCAATCCGGTTCACCGCCACAGCACGTCTCCCAGCGTAAAGGCAAAAAAGACGGCGCTGATCGCGGCATTCGCGTTCATGAACGCCACGCCCAGTTTTGAAAGGTCATCCGGCTTTACCAGTGAATGCTCGTACACCATCAACCCCGCCACCACGACCAGTCCTGCCGTGTAGATGGTCCCCAACCCGAAACTCACACCCACCGCGGCCATCAGCAGAAAGGAAACGGCGTGCAAAATTCGTGCGATGGCCAGCCCCCGACGCACGCCGAAGCGTTGCGGTATCGAATAAATCCCGTGGGCGCGGTCGAACGCCACGTCCTGGGAGGCATAGATGATATCGAATCCGGAAACCCAGGCCAATACCGCCCCGGCCAGGAGCAGGATCTCCGCATCCAGACGTCCGGTAATCGCGATCCATGCGCCAATGGGCGCAACCGACAGCGCGAGTCCGAGAAATAACTGTGTGGCCCACGTAAACCGCTTGGTGTACGAATAGAGGAATACAATACCCAGGGCCACCGGCGATAGCGCGAAACACAGCGGGTTCAGTCGCCAGGCCGCCAGAACCAGCGCCGCGGAAGAAATCGCGATCAACACGCGCACGGCGCCCGGTGAGATCAGGCCACGCGGCAACTCGCGTGCCGCCGTTCTGGGATTCGCCGCGTCCACGTCGCGGTCTACCAGCCGGTTGAACCCCATTGCGGCGCTCCTGGCGCCGACCATCGCCACGGCGATCCAGAACACCTGCGACAGCCTTATGTCCACCGCCAGCGCCGCCAGTGCCGCGCCACTGAAAGCGAACGGAAGGGCGAAGACGCTGTGCGAAAACTTAATCATTCGCCCGTAGGTTACAATCCGTTCAACGAACATGGCGTGTCGGACCTGACCGAAACATAGCAACAAGAAAAAAGAATGTGCCATCGCGGCCCTGTCCGTGCGTCCGGACCGGCTACAATCGCGCGGTGCGTCTGACGTACCAGGGCTGCGGGAGAACAAGCGCGGAAATCTGACCGCTTCGGATTGGATTTCTAGTCACGCTCCTGGCAGCCCGTTAAAAAAGTCCATCCGGTCTGCGGCCGGCTCTTGTGGCCGAATTACTGCGTTGCGCTCCCTTCCCGAATCCCCCGATTCGACTCGGTCGCACGTCTTGTCTTCGGTCACAATGGCTCGGCCTCGCCTGCAGAGCGACTTTATCAACGGACTGCTAGCGCGGCGCGGCTTCCACGATTTCATCGATTCGCGCCACGTCGTCGTCCGTCAATTCCACGCCGGCCGCATTCACGTTGTCCTCCAGGTGCCCCATTTTCGTTACGCCGGCGATCACGGACGGCACCTGCTCGTTGGCCAGCAGCCAGGCGATGGCGAGTTGGGCCAGCGAAATGCCCTTTGACTCCGCAACTGAGAGCAGCCCTTCGACGGCCTCCAGGTAGGGTTCGGTCAGAAACTCGGCTTCGTCGCCGTCGTCAATGATCCGTCCACTGGCCTCCTGCAGCTTTCCCTTGCGGTACCGGCCTGTGAGGAGACCGCTCGCGAGCGGGTAATAGGGAATCACCCCCACGCCCGCCTTGGCCGCCGCCTTCAGGACATCCGACGCCCTGCCGCCTTCCTCGACCGCCAGCGCATCCTGCTGTACAAGATTGTACCGGTTCTGCACGGCCACGATCCGCCGGGACACGTCCTTGCTCACCTTATCCAGGGCCGCGACCACGTTGGCCATCTGCTTCGCCGAGTGATTGGATACCGCCAGGTAACGTACTTTTCCCTGCGAGACCAGATCGTCGAACGCGCCCCAGGTTTCCTCAATTGGAACCCGGTAGTTCCCCTCGTCGTCGGTGCCGTTCTGGTGAAGATAGAGCAGGTCGATGTAATCCGTCTGCAGCCGCTCCAGGCACTTGTCCACGCCAAAATGAATATACGTCCTGGAGGCGCCGAGTTGATTCGGCGTGAAGTCGGCCTGCATGGCGTGCTCGGCGCGCACCGGGTTGTGAATCTTGGTGGCCATGACGACCTGCTCTCTGACAGACCGCGGACGAGCGGCGAAATAACGCCCCAGCAGGCGTTCTGAATTTCCCGATCCCAGGTTGTAGGAACATGCCGTGTCCCAGTGAAAGACCCCCAATTCCAGGGCCCGGTCCAGGACCTCGAACCCCTCGTGATCCCCTATGCGGGATCCGTCGTATACCGGATCGCCCCATTTCCACATTCCCAGCCCCACAGCGGACACGAACAGACCGGAGTTTCCGACCCGACGGCACGGCATCCCTCTGAATTCCTCTCCCATATGGCAGACCTCCAATAGTTGATGATGTCGGTACAAGACACGTCGAACGTCGCGTCCGACGAAAAACCAGAGGTACCCGCCGGGTCACGGGTCCTTTCGCAGTGCGCCTGTATGTTGAAGCCCGGGCCGACATTTCCCGATCGGGCCGAACCGAAACCGCTAATGTTCCCCCATATTCGGATGCTGATTGTGCCAATCCGAGGCCTGCTCGTACGCCCGGCCGACACTCAGCAGGGTCGCTTCGTCGTAGAGGTTTCCGATCAGCGTCAGTCCCCTGGGCATCCCGTCTACGAATCCGCACTTCAATGTCAGCGCCGGATGGCCCGTCAGATTGGTAATGCTCAGACTGGCGCCGGCTTTGCCCGGTGCGAGCAACACGTCCCAATTCGTCATCAATTCCTCGAGATCCCGAATCATCAGGGAACGCACCTGTTGCGCGCGCAGATATTCCACGGCGGGGACCATCCGGCCGCTTCGGAAAACCGTGGGCCAGGAACTGCTGTCCGCAGCGGTCATTGAATCCAGTTCGCCCGCCCGCGTCGCGCTGTCGAACGCGGCGGCCGCTTCCACGCACAGCATCATCGAGACCGCGCCGTGGGGGCACTCCGGTAACGTCACCGGCTCCACCGGCAGTCCGAGATCCGCAAACTTCCGAAACGCGGCTTCGTAGACCGCCCGCTCCCTGGCATCGTGCAGCGCATCGAATTCCGGCCGTATAAAGCCGATTCGTAAGGCCTTCATATCCGGGATCGCGGGCCAGTTGAACGGCGCGTCCACCACGGAACGGTCTCTCCCGTCCGGCCCGTGGATGGCGCTGAACACGGCCGCGCAATCTTCAACGCCGCGGCACATCGGACCCAGTTTGTCCATGGTCCAGGCCAGCGCCATCGCGCCGTATCGGCTCACGCGGCCGTACGTCGGCCGCAGCCCCGCCACCCCGCAGGTATGGCTCGGCGAAACGATGGATCCCTGGGTCTCCGAGCCGATGCTGAACCCCACGAGGCCGGCGGCGGTCGCGGCGCCCGGGCCGGCCGATGACCCGCTGGACTGAGTCTCAACATCCCATGGATTCCGTGTCATTCCGCCGAACCAGTGCGCCCCCATCGCAAGCGCTCCGGTTGAGAGCTTGGCCACCAGGACCGCGCCCGCTTCCCGAAGCCGTTCCACTACGGCCGCGTCGGTTTCACCGGTCTGTTTCTTGAAGGGGGTGGCGCCCCACGTGGTCCGGATTCCCTTTGTAGCCAGCAGGTCCTTGGCGCCCCAGGGGATTCCGTGCAGCGGCCCACGGTAATTCCCGGCCATGATCTCCGCCTCCGCGGCCTTCGCCTGCGCTATTGCCAGTTCTTCGGTGAGCGAAACCACGCAATGCAATTTCTCGCCGAAGGCTTCCAGACGGTCCAGGTAGAGCCGGGTGAGTTCAACGGGCGATACGTCCCGGGTTTCCACAAGGCGGGCCAGGGCGCTCACCGGGAGGAAAGCCAGATCGTCCGTGGATGGGGGCCGTTCGACCTCGGAGGCATGTAGCCGGAACGCCCGCTGTTGTCCGGACGGGGGCGGTTTTACGCCGGGCAGGAATATCGACGCCGGGGACACGTCGTAGCCCACGTCGACCTCGCGAAGTTCCCGGTACCGGAGTCGATATTGCTCGACGTCCCGCCGCATTTTCCCGCGCTGCTCTTCGGTAAATCGGATTCCGCTGAGCCGTTCCGACCCCTCGATCCGTGCGTCTACGACACTTGCTTCCACGTCCGCGATATCGACCAGCGATACGTGTCGAATCTCCGTATCGATATCCGGGCTGCACCCCTCGCCGATATGTCCATGGGTATAGACAAGACGCGGAACGTCAACCCGGTTGTGTCCCGTTTGCCGTTCCAGGCTGGGCAACCAGTTCGATACGTCCGGCTCGTTCGAAGATACCCGGTAGCCGGTAAACGTCTCCCCGTCGTCGCGCGACGTAAACAGCGCGATCTCGTTACTGGAATCCGCCCAACCGCCGCCTTGTTGACAGACGACGCCGGCTGCGTAGATGACGCCGTCGTCGGCAATGCTGAGCGCGCAAACATCGGACATTTCGCAGGGGCCATAGAGCCGCTCTGCCTCGGGCATCAGCGAAACGACCCTCCAGCCACTCTTGCCCCAGGCGTAAAAATACGTCTCCGCCGCGTCGCCCTCCCGGCGATTCAGCGTAAAGCAGGGTGCTCCCCGGCTTTTGGATACCACGTTGCCCATACGGACGTCCAGGCCTTCGTCGAACTCGATAACGCATGGGGAGGCCGGCGTCGCGGGCAGGCACAACGCATTCCCGTCCATGGTTTCCCAATTCCCGCCTCCGTCGCGGGAACGCATCACGCCGAAGCCCCTGCCTCTTGTTTCGCTGTAATCCGCTTCCGTGGCCCGTACGATATGATAGGCCAGAACCAGCGTTCCGCTCTTGTCGATGTGAATCGCGTTTTCGAATTGGGTATACGCAGGCGGTCCTTCCGGATCCACGAGCCTGGCCGGATCCGTCCATTGGCCGTCTTTTGCCTTTTTCTGATATACCAGCGACCACGGCCGTTCTTCGGTGTGAGACCCCCGGTAACAGGCGTGCAACGTATCGTCCTCGTCGCACACCAGGCTCGGATAGGTGGCCGTTTGCCCTCCGAACGAGGGTTGTTCCACCCACGAGGTTGCGGTATTGGGGCGTCTGCTCACCACGTGCCGGATCGGATTGTGATGAGGACCGAATACCAGATGCAGGTATCCCCGGGAATCCATCGCAAACGCCGCCCCGGCGTGGTTGTCGTCCCCGGTTCCGACGTAGACCGGTCTGCCCCAGCGCCCGGACCGGTGATGGTAGGTCCGCACGTAGATCTTGCAGATCTGATCAAGCCACGCAACGTGGGTCTTTCCCGCGTGGGTCAGGATCTTGTTGCTCATCGTGTACGCGGTTCCCCGCGTTGAACCCGTTATGGAGAGTACCTTGTGTTTCATCATTCCCGATCGTCTCACGCCTTACGCGTCCACGTCGATTCTTGTCACCCATCCCGACGTCGCGTCGCAATAGAGAAATCCCGCCTGGAATGAGGAAAGCCCGTGCGGCTCCGGGTCTGTGGGGGGAACGTCGATCCGATCCATTATGGATCCGGTTTCCACGTCGAGTTTCACGATGGTCCGCTCCGACGTGTGTACAACCCACACCCCGTCCTCCACGCGCACGACGCCATGCGCCCGTCCGTACGGGAGGGGAATCACCCGCTGAACGGACCAGTCCGAGATCCGCACCTGGGTCAGCGTCTGGTCCTTCAACGTGGTCAGCCACATCGTTCCCGTTTCATACGAATCGTATTCCAGCCCGTGCGTTCCGCCGCCGCCCGGCAACGGCCATCGTCCCCGGGTTTTTCCGGTCTCGGGATCCACGCGCAGGATCTCGCCCGACGCCGCATCGGCGTCACGAGCCGTACGCCACTTCTCCGCCGGACCGTTGGCCGCCAGCCAGAGCGATCCGTCGCCCCAGGCGAGCCCGCTCGTGTTGGACGACTCGGTCGACACTTCAGACCGCATCCGCAGCATCCCGTACTCGTCCTCCCCCGATACCTCCAATAACGCGGCGCGATCCGTTACCTGGTCGACTACCCAGATGCCGTCGTCGGTTACCTGCACCCCGTTCGGCATAGCGTATGGCGCTCTGAACCAGCGTTCGATTTTCATTCCCATGGCAAATGTCTCTCCCACGTGCGCCTTGGCCGAGCAGGCGTCCGATAGTTTGCGCATTCCACCGGGCGGCGCCGGTCCCGCAAGCACGACGGCCCCGGCGGGCACCCAAGGATCGCCATCACGCGACTCGCCGTCCTACGGCCTCGAACAGCCGGTACTCCACCCACGCGTGCTCGCAGCAAGGCCCCCGGGAAAACCACACACGCCCATTCGACGGTTCCAGCACAATGCCGCATATTGTCTGCCCGCATCCGGCCACGCTGTGCCTGCAGATCGAGACGGGACTGTTGACGTGGTCTCTCAGCGCGGACTTGATCGTCTCCGCATCGGGGTCTGCCGATCCCCGCAGGAGCCGCGTGGCCCGGCCCCATCGCGCGAGGCTCTGTCCTCGCTGATCGTAAGCCCGAGCTTCCAGCGGCTTGAGGCGGTCGGCCAGATAGTGATTCGAGTGAGCCATCGGCCCGTCGAACGGACAGGTGGCCTCGTAGTCCGCTGCCGTGGTTTCCAGGTTGTAAATTTCACCATTCCGGTCGCACAGGACATAATTCATCCCGGATGCACGTCGGGAGGAGACCACCGCGTCAATTGCGTCTCCGATCTGTACGGCGGACAGGATCCGTCGAATGACGAATGGGTACGGGACGCCTGGGCCGGCGTCTGTGGGGACGAGGTTGTTGATCACCACGCCGATGCCTTCGCTGTTCATGCCGGCGCACCCCAGCATCCCCGCCGTCGTGTAAATCAGCGCGTCCGGGCCCTCACCGGTGATTTTCAATAGCGCCGCCGACGCCTGGAAAATTTCCGCCAGGTCGTAATTCTGCCCGATGGCGGCCCTCACTCCACCCCCACTGTCCGGTACCATCAACGTCGTACAACCCGCCTCCGCGAAGGTCGGAGACAGGTAGTCGAATATGTCCAGGAACCCGTTCAGCGCCAGGATTTCCTCGTAAGGAACGCCTGCCCCCATTGCAATTCCCCTTGCTTCGTCCACCAGGTCCGTAGCGTACGCTTCCGCGGGCTTCGCGTAGGTCCGGGTGATCTCAAGTACCCTTGTTTTGCTCAACACAGGTACGAGATGTTCGCGGCTCAGGCGCTCCAAATATGCGAAATAGACCGGCAGCAGCGCACATATCTTCTCCCGGAACGCCTCTCCGTGCGCCTGCCCGCGATTCACGGGCGATCCCGATACCTCGAGGAGCGGAAATCCGTCGTTCATTGTTTTTCTCCTTCATCGTGCGGACGGCGGTGGATATGCGGCGACTGACTCAAGACTGACCTACCGATGTTTCCTTGTTTTCCCCTGCATCCCGCGCCTGCAGTTTCTTTGCCGTTTTCGACGAACCGATGTAGAGGGCGTTGGAGGCCGCTTCGGAACTGGGAAATGGCCCTTCGTGCCGGGTGCCGTGCCACTGCAAATTGGTATACATCGGATTCGTCAGGCCCGTTTCCGCCTCTCGTTTCGCAATCCACGCGTCCATGCGGTTTCGCAGCATCCGCGCCACCCCGGGTTCCTTTTCTGCAAGATTCACGTTCTCGTCCGGGTCCTCCACCAGGTTGTACAGTTCCACCTCGGGTTTCCCGTGGAAATCGGGCTCCAGGGCCACAATCAACTTCCATTCGGGGGTGCGCCACCCGTGCTTGCGCATCCAGGTGGCTTCCGTAATGTAGAATTCGGACCGGTTCGATGCCCGCGTTCCCTGAATCAGCGGCAACATGCTCGCCCCGTCAAACGCGATCTTTGATTCCATCCCCAGAAACTCCAATAGGGTTGGAACGAGATCGGGGTGGCTGGTATATCCCGGAACCCGCAGCCCTTCAGGCAACACGCCGGGCAGGCGTAGAATCAGCGGCACGTGCAGGATGCAATCGTACATCCCGTGATGATCGAAATAACAATCGTGATCGGCCAGCGTCTCTCCGTGGTCTCCGTTGAATACGACCAGTGTATCTTCGGCCAGACCCAGTTCCTCCAGGCGCGTGAGGATGCGCTGGATGCAGGCATCCATATACGCGACTTCGCCGTCGTACTGTGCGATTACATAGTCCGCGTCGGTGATGCCTGGCGGCATCCAGCTGAGATGAAAGTCCCGAAACGGTTTGAAATTCCGCACCGGATCCATTGAAGTTCTGGTCGGGTCGCACGGGTCGCGGCTGTAGAACATCGTATCGTACGGCGACGGCGGCAGGTACGGCGCGTGGGGATCCATGTGCCGCAGAAACAGGAAGAAGGGCTCGTCAGCCGCCGCAAGGCGCTCCAGTTCCGGAATCGCAACGTCGTTCAGCCACTCGGCTTTGCGCAGGGGTCGCTGGTCCCAGGACCCCCACGCCTCGTAGTTCAGGTATCTGTCGAACCCCCGAGAACTGGGGTTGCCCGTGAAACCGACACAGGTGGTATCGTAACCCGCGTCCCGCAGAATCTCGGGCAGACTGGCCACCTCCGGCCTCAAGCCGCCCTGGTGGCGTAGCGCCACGACCTGGGTTGAAAAACAATCCAGGCCCGTCAGCATCGATGCATAGGCCGACGTTGTTGGAATATGCGGGCTGTAATTTTTCTCGAACAACACCCCCTGCGCGGCCAGCCTATCCGCGTAGGGGGTTGTCAGCCGTTCGTAACCGTAACAGCTCATATGGGCCGCCCACAGGCTGTCAACGCCGAAAAACAACAGATTGCATTTTCTCACGGTCCTGGAACCCTTTCCGTTTCTGCGAAGAACGGGCCATGGGGATAGGGTAATCCCCCGGTCCCGTCGCCCTGCGAGGACTCATCCATTCGCCAGAGGGAGTTTCACCGGCTGTCCGGTTTCGTAACACTGCAGTGCCGCAAACGCGATCTCATGCGTTACAATCGCATCGTCCAGGTTGCAGTGCGATTCGGTGTCTGACTGTATGCATTCCACGAAATGATCCATCTGTCCCTGGAACGGGTGGTGGGACACATCCGCGCTATCCGGCAGAATAGCGGGGATTTCCACCCAGTCGTTCTGTCCCGGATACTTGTGTGACCAGACCTTGTTGTCCTTTACCGTCCCTTTGCTGCCGAAAATCTCCAAGGGGAACGTATACGGCATGATGCACCCGTAGTTCACGGAGACTTTTCCGACGGCGCCGTTGGAGAACTTCACCAGGGCAACTTCCAGGTCGTCGTATTCCAGGGGCAGCCCGTCGACCCACTTGTTGGCCAGGTAGTCGAATTCCTTCTTGAGTCCCTTCCGATAGCCACCCGAATACGCAAAGACCTCCACGGGTTCGGCCGCCTCGAACTCACCCCGGGCGGCGAACCAGCGCAGCGAGTCGATCGCGTGGCAGCCGCCGGTCAGGAAGGCGCTTACGCCCGTGCTTGTTTTTCTGGCCTCGTCCCAGCCCGTCCACCAGCTTGCGATATCGTGCTGGTAGTCCGTCTCCACGTAGAAGACGTCTCCCAGGGCATCGTCGGCAACCATGGCCTTGACCGTTTCGAACAGCGGATTCCAGCGCAGCACGAAACTCACCACCGTCCGCACGCCTACCTTGTGCACGGCCTCGCGCATCGCCCTCATCTCGTCCGGACTGTTGGCAATCGGCTTCTCGATGACGATGTGTTTCCCGGCCTCCGCGGCGGCGATGGTATTCCCGGCGTGAAAGCGCTGTGGGGTGCATACGCACACGATGTCCACCCCGTCGTGCGACAGGGCCTGCTCATAGTTGTCGTACAGCCCGACGTTCTCCAGGCCGGCCTCTTCGGCCCGCGCTCGAGCGCTCGACAGTTTCCGGCTGGATACCGCCACCACCTCTGTATGCGGATTCTTGGTATAGGCCATGACGTGCTGCGTGGAAACCCAGCCCGCGCCATGAACCAGAACCCCCAGTTTATCGGCCATTTCAAACCTCCTTGGAGTGTTTATTGAGCGGCGGGTAACCGGGCATCTTTTTGGAGTTACCCGCGACCCGGCATTTCGACTACAACCGTGACTGATCGAATAGCGGTACGTGGGACAACGCCGCGTCGCCCACTTCCAGTGAACCTCCCGTCACCGGTCTGTTCTTCTCAATATACGCCATCAGCAGGTCGTGGTATGCCGACGCCACGTCCGGATGGTCTTTCACCACGTTGTTCAATTCCTTGGGATCCGAGTTCAGATCGTACAGCTCCGGCGGCGACAGCGCCGGCTGATTTCCGTCCGCCGCCCTGGGGTCGTTTTTCACCCAGGGCGTCTGATAATTCCAGTTCCGGCCGCGTATGCCGGCGTAGTTTCCGAATGCGGTAATCACGTGTCCCCGCCCGTCGTCCTTATCACCCCTCACGTACGACCAGAGATCCTCTCCCAGGCAGCGATCCGGCGAATCGATGTCAATCAGCCCCAGAAGCGTGGGCATCAGGTCCTGGTGTTGCACGAAGGCATCCACGACGCTTCCGCCAAAGGCGTCCACGTTCGGATGCCGGATGATGAGAGGCACCTGGGTGCATTGCCAGCGGAGCCGGTCGGGACCCTTATGGAGTTGTCCCTGTTCTCCCATCATCGTGCCGTGATCGGAGAGGAAGACGATGATTGAATTGTCCAGTAGCCCGAGTTTCTCCGCGGTCTCCATCAGCCGGCCGAACCACCGGTCGATCAACGCGCACAGACCCCGGTAGTGCGCCCGCACCCGATGCACCTGGTTCTCGCTCATCCCGTCGGTGATGGCCGGAGGAAATATCCACTCCACGCCGTCGTGGTCGTCCCCCTCGTAATGCTGTTCCACCAGTTCGGGCGGCGCAAACCACGGTTCGTGCGGAAAGAAGCACTCCAGCCAGAGCATGAACGGCTGCTGGCCGGCATTCTCTCTTAAGAAATCGATGCCCTTCCGAAGCACCCGCACGCTGCACCAATCGGTCTCGTCTTTCCAATCCCGGCTGTTCATCAGAAACTGCGTCAGCACCGGAGTGGCCCGTCCCGTGGGATCGAACCTTTCAACGGGCACGGCGCTTCGCGGCCCTGCCACCAGGTAGTCCATTTCCTGGCCGCGTTCCCAGTTGAACTGAACGAACCCCCGGTGGAAGTTCTTGCCGGGTTTGAACTGGTGCGGCAGATCGCTGATCAACCCCGTGACGTAACCGCGTTCGACCAGCCACTCCGCCAGCGTCACGTCCTCGTAGAACAGCGGATGCCATCCGGGAAGCTGCACGCGGTCCCCCTTCTGCGGCGCCCACAGAAAGGGGAAAATAGGCCGCCCGGTATAGAGCACCCGGCGCGCGGGCAGCGTGGGCGTGCCCTCGCCGAACGCCGAATTGAACCGCACGCCCTCTGCCGCCAGGCGGTCGATATTGGGCGTCTTGACCGGCGAGTCATCCCGGTAACAACTCAGATGATCCACTCGGAACGTGTCGCTGCACAGTACAATCAGATTCACCGAAACCTCAGTACGACTCGTGAGGAGAGAAGAGAAAAGGCGCCTGGCGGACGGCACCCGGCGCACGTCAGGCTTTCTTGGGCGTTCAGTCGAGAACGTTCTGGCCGCCGTCGTCGAGGCTATTGGGACGCCGCCAATAGTTGAACTGGGGCGTCCATTCCTCTTCGCCGAGGCCCGCCAGGCCCAGCAGCGTCCACATCGCGCAGTAGATGTCTCCGGGCCCGAATGCGCACGCGTTCTTGCGGAGAATGGCGTCGCCATCGCGCTGGTACACCACGGCGCCGGGGAAGTTGTCGTCCCCGTCCATCACGGACTGCTCCCGGATGTAGTTTCCACCGCCGTGGGAGGCCAGTTGAAACCGCCACCCGCGGGCGTTTGCGAAGCGGCGCTGGGTTTCCGGAGTGTCTTTCGAAAGCAGTACCACGGAGAGGACGGACTCCAGATGGGGGACCAGGCCGTTGAATCCGTCCGCCCAGAGCGTGCAATAACGGCAGCCCTGTCCCATGTTGTGGATAGCCAGCAGTCTGTCACCGTCGCCGAAGAGGTCGCGCAGCGTCGTCGTTCCCGACAGGGTGTCAAAAGTGTAATTGCGCACCGGCGTTCCCGGGCTGGCTTTTTGAAGGGCGTGGAGTTCCGCCATCAATTCGCCTATTTGCTGCTCCAGTTCTACGATTCTATCGCCCGACATATCCAGCCTTTAGCCTTAATGCGACAAAAACAGCAACGCGGTGCCGCGACGAAACCTTCCGAAACGGGCCGAAAAGGTCGTCCGGAAGGACATTTTTTCCGTTCACGTCCAGTGACCTGAAGTATCCTGGAAATCCGACGTCAAATCGCCTTTATTCACTTGCATATATTCGAATTAACGTCCCCGAAAAATTACGAATCAAGGTTAGCAATGGTCAAACGTCGATCCCGTCAACGTCCGATGCACCTGCTCATTGCGCCGGCGTCTTTCCGGATCCGGCAGATCAGCAAACGGGCCCTTAACAGCCCGTTGAAAAAGCCCATCCGGGCTACGGCCGGCTCTCGTAGCCGATTTACTGCGTTGCGCTCCCTCGCCGAATCCGCCGAGTCTACTCGGTCGCGCGCCTTGTCTTCGGTCACGATAGCTCGGCCTCGCCTGCAGAGCGACTTTATCAACGGACTGTTAACCTAATGCCTGAGCCCAGACGCCGCAAGCGGAATAGATATCCTCGGAGCAAACAAACCGCTATTGGACAGCATCCGGTTCGCTTCCGCGAAGCAGCGCCTCGCCTAACGTTGCCTGAGTTTCACAGACTGCCTGTTTCAGGGGCTCAATGGGACCGGACCAGCACAATTATAGCCGCTGGAAAAGTTACTTTGTTCTTGGACAGTATTGACCCAAAGAAGGTAACCTGGATTGGCACTACGAAACGACTTTCATGAAAAACAGGTACTTACGCGTCCAAAATCGTCTTTTCCGAATTATCTTGGACAGCAGTGGGTTTGTGGTCACTCCTGTTGCCACGCCCATCAAAAAAGAACCCGTCTGAAAACCCCGCAAGCCTCGTACTCAAGGCTTTTCAGGTATTTCCGGACGGGTTCTCAGGCAAACGCTTCGTACCCAACCGTTCGCGGCGCTACCTGAGGTAGAACAGCCGTCGCGTCTGCGCACCGCCAGTCATGGCTACGCTGTAAACACATTCGACCGCGGGTAGCCGAAAGATAGGGGCGGGAAACAGCCGTTACCGGGATCCGCAGTCGAGTCCGAGGTCCGCGACGATCTTCGCCAGGTCGAAGGCGGCGACGTTGCCGTCGTTGTGCACGGCGTAGAAGGCACCCCGGCTGAAAGGGCCGAAGTTAAGGCCGGTAAGAGCGACCCCGTCGGTATTAGTGGTGACGGCTCCTGAGAAGGTGCCCCGGATGGCGAGATTCTCCCTGTCGAAAACCAGGAAACGGTTTTTCACATGATCCTGGTCGGTGGCGAGCCAGTAGCCGCGGCCTTCTGCGCATTCTAGCAGTACCATGCCTTCCGGTTTGTGGTAGAAGACCCCGTTCCCCACGAGTTGGCCGGTGAACTGCCCCTCGAGGTCATAGACCTTGAGTACCCCTTCCGTCTCATCAGCAACCAGCATCCTGCCGTGAAGGGGGTCTATCGCGACCGACTCAACCTTCCTCAGGTAGCTGGCCTCCGTGGTGTCACCAAAGGCGCCGACGTACTCTCCGGTCAACTGGATATCCGACACTTGCAGGCGGAATCGGCGCAGACGCTCTCCCATCTCCGAGGCTGGTGCCGAGGAAGAGTTCGGTTCGTAGTTGTCGGTGACCCAGACGTCCCAGCCGCCTCTACCGGGGACCGCGGCGATTCCGTACGGCTGCCGCAGCACTTCGGCCCCGAGAAGGGCGACCGGCTCGAAGTCCGGCAGCGACAGGGCCTGCAGGCGATGGTTCTCGCGCTCGACAACGACGACGAAGTTGCCGATCACGACGATGCCGTTGGGTCGCCCGAACTGGCCCGCCTGGGTACCCGGATTGCCGACCCGGCGGATCAGCTTTCCGTTGGCCGCGTCGTGAACGAGCAATTGGTGCGCCGACTTGGCGGTGGAAACAAGCCAGTGGCGGCCTCCGGGGCCGTGCCAAACCGCCGGAGAGTCAACGTTGTCCACTCTCCTGCGCTCGGTGAGAAAGGTCTCGGCGATGATGACCTCCGCATCGGGCGACGTCCGACGCAATGACGACATACGGCCCTGACACTGGCAGAGAAGAAGGGCCATCCCCAGCCAGAGGGAGGCCAAGAAGATCCGCAGCACAGAATTACAACCGGTCATATCTTTCTCCTTTGCAATGGGATTGGTGAGATCCGTTAGGCCACACGGAATTTTATATATTTGCAACCATGAGTCCCCTACGAAAAGTCAAAATCTACTCTAAAGAGGTCCAAGGTGGTGTTTCATTCAGAAGAAAACCGAAATTATACTTGATATATCACTCTTATATATAATGATTTATGGAAATATAGCTCTTATTGAAAAATGGCCGTTCCTGATCCAAGTTGGAAGAAAATTACGCGAATCTCACTTTTCGAAGTGGACTCAGGAATCCAGGAACCACAGCCCGGAAGATACCTTTCATGGTACGTACAGCCAGTGTGTTCAGTCAACTGTTAGATTTGTTCTCTCGCAATCGGTTTCAGAATGCGGTGAAAGCGCGCCAGGCGGAACGATACGTGAAAGGGTTCACGCGCTGGGAACAGTTTGTGGCGATGCTGTTCTGCCAGTTGGCGCAAGCGCACTCGTTACGTGAGATCTGCGATGGGCTTTCGTGTTGTGTGGGCAAGCTGATCCAGGTTCATACGCCGCCGCAACACCCCGTCCCTGTGCAACTCAAATTACGGCTCTGATTCTTGGACAGCATACTCAGGCTACGGCAACCTGGGTTGCATTATCCGAGTCAAAGCCGTACAAATTCGCCGATTCAAACCGTTTTTCGACCCGGATGTCTCAAGTTCCGACGGTTCTTGGACAGCAATGATACTGAGACGTGATGCCGCCTCAGCGAAATCCGTCACAATTTTTCAGCTTTTCGGAACTGCGTCTCGGGTGGAACCATGCACTGCCTCCTTATCCCCTGTTCGTTGTCCCGCTGTGTCTTCGTGTCTCCGTGTGAGGCCGGTTTTTTTTGCCTTTCTCCCCCTTCCCTTCAGGAGAGGGGGAAGGGGGGAGAGGTCCGCGTGCAGGAGGCGCCTGGTTCCGGCATTCGAGGCTGATGGCGAGCGTCGCGTTCTGTACCGCGAACAACCTGGCCCCAACCGTGCAGGTTGTCTCTGTCTGAACCTCATTTGACAAAGCAATTCGTACCCGATATCTTGAACGAAGCGATCATTTCCGGATTTTCCGAACCATCTGACAAGGGATCCGCCATGCTCCCCTGCGTGCTTCCTCTCAAGCCCTATCTCAGAGAGATGATCTGGGGCGGCCGCAGGTTGCAGGATCGGTACGACAAAGCCCTGCCGCGCGGCCGGAATTTCGGCGAATCGTGGGAAGTTTCCGCTTATCCGGGGATGGAGAGCGTTGTTGCCGCCGGCCCACTCTCAGGCCGGTCACTTCGCGGTCTGGTCGGAACGTACGGCCGCGAGTTGCTTGGCGCATCCGTTTTCGACCGTTACGGCGGCGAATTTCCATTGCTGGTCAAACTGCTCGACGCGCACCAGGATCTTTCCATCCAGGTCCACCCGGACGATGCATACGCCCGGTTGAAACGACTAGGGAATTTCGGAAAAATGGAGGCCTGGTACGTGCTTCAGTCCGAAAACGGGCGGATCGCCTGCGGTCTGAAACCCGGCGTTGACAAGCCCGCATTTGTAGATGCCATCAACAACAACCGCGTCTCGGACGCCGTCGAATTCTTCGACGCACGGCCCGGCGACGTCGTCTTCATCCCTCCAGGCACCGTTCACGCCCTCTGTGCCGGAGTCATCGTGTACGAGGTCCAGCAATCCAGCGACATTACCTTCCGCATTTACGACTACAACCGGCCGGGGGCCGACGGAAAACCCAGGGAATTGCACATTGAAGACGCCCTGACAGTCATCGCTTTTGAAGGACCCCACCCGAAGCCCGTCGCCTCGTCCGGGCTGTTCGGCTCACGCCCTGGGCAGACCCTGCTGGTTGAATCCGAACACTTCCGCCTGGAGCGTTTCAGTCCCTCTGATAGCAGGACCGAACATCCGCCCTGCGCTTCCGTCGCAGCGGTCACGTTTATCGAAGGGGACGCCGATGTCCTCGGCGCCAACGAATCTTTCCGCGCCAGGAAAGGCGACACCTTTCTGATTCCAGCGGGGCGCGACTTCGCGGTCGTCCGTCGCGACGAGTCCGCCGCGGAATACCTGGTTGCGTCAATTCCATGAGCCGTCCGCGTTTACGACAAAACAAAGCCCCGGGGAATCGATTCTCCGGGGCTTTTTGATGAATGTCTTTGTGTGGCCGTCGTCCTACAACCGCTCTCTCCCGTATTGCTTCATCATGTCTTCCAATCTAGGCATGATTCTTTCCATTTTAGGATGGTCACCAATACCTAAAATAACCACCCTCTTCTCTTTATCACCTTGAACAATAAATGCAATTCGAATACTATCGTTTAATCGGTATTTTAAGACGCCGCCTTGTCGCGCGATATTTTTTCCTGTCAGGGGGATCTTTCCAAGACGTAAATCAGCTAAGAATTCGACATATCGAGTTCGCGTAGGTTTAGTGAATTTCTCTACCTCTTTTTTTACATTAGAGTCAAAGAAATATATCTTTTTTACGACTGGTAGAAATGCAGTTTCACTGCTACCCACCGTCACCTCCTCCCCTTAGCAGCCCGTTGAAAAAGTCCATCTGGGCTGCGTCCGGCCCTTGTGGCCGAATTACCGCGTTGCGCTCCCTCCCCGAATCCCCCGATTCGACGCGGTCGCGCGCCTTGTCTTCGGCCACAATGACCTCGGCCTCGCCTGCAGAGCGACTTTATCAACGGACTGTTAGAAACTACTCTACCAGTATAAACTGTGTTTCATCAAGATTATCTGCCTTATGCAATATTGATAAACTCCAACTTACCTCACGTAAGAGTGCTTCAAAAGCTATAAGATTATCATCCACTATTTTGAATTTTTCATGTAATTCAGGATAATTCCGTTTAGCGTCTTCACCTAGACCAATCCAATTGGGTTTTCGTACGGTTCGTCCAAATTGCTCCAAACCTCTAATCGTGCGTTCTACATCTCCATTTGGGCACATTTTAACATAATTTTCAGGCTCTTGCTCGAGCAACTCCAGGAATTCATACCATTCAGCTGTAGTTGCCAATACGACAGCATTAGTCTCCTCCAAGTTACGAAAAGCTTCTTCTTCTGCCGTTTGTTCTTCGTGTTGTTGTATCAGTGCCTTACTTTGTTCAGCTGAATGAAAAATATAAGTTCCCATCTTTCGCGCAACCGGCACTCCCATAACGGCAATACCCATAAACTCATCCTTTGCGAATTATGGAGAAGCTTCAAGTAGCGTAGACTCGGCCTTGTTCATTGTTCTTTCTTTTACGACAAGAGCAATATATACCCAATCTTCTTCTTCTTTTCCATTCTTGGGCAGAAAGTAACGTGAAACTACCTCATATATCGTTCGGTTCTTAAAGTCTTTTCGATCAAGACTAGGCAAAACCCAAGGACTAATGATATAATCACCAGTTTTGGGGATATCACCAAGCGCGGTTAAAGTGTACTCTTCAACTAAGTCGATTAACTCCTCATCATCGTACATATGCAAACGAAATACAATTTTCTTTTCCAAGAGGTCTCCCACACCCGACTCTCCTGCTGAAAGATAAAGCAACCAATCGCAGAGCATACGACAATCGAAGTATAACCGTATAAGACCTCTGACACAATCCGTTTTCCGTCAGAGTAATAATAAGGACAGAATGCTCAGCAAGGAGTTTCACCGGATTCCAAGCGCTGTCCGCGTTGCCCGACGCAATCACCTCAAGCTCGATCACGACTTCCAAGACGTAGTTGCCGCTGATTAAATGCAACTGCTATGTCAACCGTAGAAAATACTCGCCCCCGTCAGCTGTACCAGACGATCCAGTTCTTCAGGCGCATACACGGGGATCATCGCCTGTTTGAAATCGCCCGCGTTTCGGGTGACGATCCCGTCGGCGTTGGCGCTCATGGCCGCCTGATGCAATACCGCGTCCTCGAAGTCCCTGAATTTCGACTCCAGAACGCCTTCCAGCACACTACCGTCCACGGCCGCGACCTCCAGAAGATCCATCAATTTTCCAATCTCGCGACGCGCCCGCCGGTCGCCCACCGTCCTGCGCGCGAGATAGTGGACCGTCGTCACGGTCGTCGCACATATTGATCCCGACAAACCGCCGGTTTCGACCCTTGAAAAAAGCCGCGCGGCGGTATCTGAGAACGGCTTGCGATCCAGCAGAAGATCCAGTACCACGTTGGTATCGAAGAGGATCTTCACAAGTACTTGTCCTCGAGATACCTCCGGTAATCGTCCACGTCGGCGCCTCGAAGGGAGCCTTTCATGGATCGGACCGCGGGACTGATATCAAGTCCATCCCGTCCACGTCCCAGGAGTGCGAAATAGTCGGCTACGATCCTGGAGACGGATTTCCCGTTGGACCTCGCGAAATCTTTGGCGAGGCGGATGAGTTCCTCGTCCATCCGAAGGGTGAGCTTGGTCTGCATGAAGACCTCTCGATAGGTATGACGTATAAATTTTCAAAAAATATACGGCATTCCAACGGCGTTGTCAAGATTGGGGTATTTGAAAAAAAAAGGCGCCGGCAAAGCAGCGCCCGTCTGAACACGCGATGAGACCGTGCGAACCGAAGTCCGCATGCCATTTCTTTACTCTTCTCCATCGTAGTATTCCGCGTCTGTGATGCGGCCCAGTTTGCCCGGCGGACGGATCGCCCATTTGTCCGAATCGGGATAATAGCACGGATCGCACACGGGATTGTCGGCAATCACATAGTAGATCAGGTCCTCATCCGCGTTGGGATTGCGGATATGGTGCGCCGTGCCGGGCGGTTGAACGAACACGTCGCCTGCGTCCACCTCGAACGTGCGGTCGTTCCGCCGCACGATGCCCCGTCCGCTGACCACGATGTAGAACTCCCACTGGACCTGGTGGGCATGGTATGGGAAGTTGGTCATGCCCGGCTGCAACCGCACCCAATCGACCTCGAACGGCTGCCCCTCAGTCTTCAATGCGCCGGAGACGTCCTTCCGCGAAACCTGGAATTTCCGTTTGGGTGAATGGCGGGATATCTCTTCGATGTCCGATGTATTGACTTTTTCGATCATGTTGCTGTCTCTCCGAATCGTCGTTCGTCGGCGAGCGATAATCTGGATTCTTCAAATTCCCTGCATCCAACCGTTCGCAACACGTGCCAATTCCTCGAGCACGGGTTCGTCGGTATTCCTTCGTTTCAGCACCTTGAATCCGTGATCCGCCGTATCCACCACGTGCAGCGTGGCGCGGTCCAGCCCCCCTACAACCGGCTCCAGCAGTGTCATATCCGCCATCTTGTCGCGTTGGCCCGACAGAAACAGCATGGGTACCGTTACATCCTCCAGATGCGCCGCGCGCTCCGTATTCGGCTTGCCCGCGTGAAGGGGGAAGGCGAAAAACACGATGCCCTTCAATCCCTCTATCGGTTCCCGGGCACAGGCCATGGAGAACATGCGCCCGCTCATGGAATGTCCCCCCGCGAACACCGGCAGACCCTTCGCGTCCTTAATCGCCGCTGCAATCGCGGCGCGCACGGTTGCCAGGCGCACCTTCTCGCCGTCCATGCCGCCGCCCTTCTCGGAATAGGGATAGTTGAAACGAAACGTGGCCACGCCCGCGTCGTTCAACGCATCGCTCAAATTCTGGATAAACGGGTGACGCATATTGGTGCCCGCTCCATGGCCCAACACCAGTAGCGCCACTGCCCCGCCCGGCCGAGCGTAAAGCGCCGACACCTCGCCCTTCTCCTCTGTCACCAGAAATTTCAACGCGACGGGTTCAACGTCCATTTTGTTCCCTTCCTGATACACCGCGATTGCGGACTCTGAAACCGCATTGTAAACCGTCATTTTCCGCGATCTGCGTACAGACCGTACAGCAAACGGTTAGTTTGCAATACGGCGCTCCCACCCATCCAGATGGATCATGATCGCCAATGCGTCCGGCTCAATTCGCAGATGTCTTGCGTCTCATTCTCACCGCGTCCTGGAACTTCTGCAACAATTCCGTACGTTCCATCCAGAAAGCCGACTGTTCTTTGATCGTCATGCCTGCGGTCAGACTATGGATTCGTTCAGCGCCGCGGCGTTTCATTTCAACACAATCAAACGTCTTCTTCGTCTTCATAGTAGATTGTCTCCAGAGGGGAATGGATCGCTATATTCGAGTGTCCGGAAAGTGATTAGCGCTCCCACGTAATCCGCGATTCGTCCGGCGTGCCGCACAGCGGGCCGCCACGGTCGTCGGTTAATTTCAGTCTTAGGACGATCGGTTCATTCAGTTCAAGCGTCTGTTCGACCTGTGGCCATTCCAGGTGTGTAAGGCGGATCTTCAGTCGCCGGAACATGTCGAATCGATCGGACTGCTTCACCCCCCAGGACAGATAGAAGAACCGGTCCCTGGGTCTGCCCTGTGCGTACGGGCCCAAGAAATTGGGGGAACCGTCCCGTTGCTTCCCGATCCGGAATTCAGGATGAAACTCCACTCGATGCCGGTCAGCGGGGATCTGTTCGATTACCTCGGTCCCGCGCTGGATGCCCAGATAGACGGGCTCCTTGACCCTGGGTTCATGTTTGTGAGGGTCTTCAAAACGAAGTCCGGGCAATTGCGAACACATGACTTTCAACTTCAATTGTCTATCGGACATCGTTCTCCCTTCAACCCTATGACGCCGAGGCAGTCCGCTGGTATCGGCGTTTTACAATAAGCGACTCACGCGGGATTTCCAATCCATTATTCGACCGCAGCGACTGTCGATGGCTCGCCACAAGCGTGCTCCGGATTCACACGCCGGCAGGAAAAGAAAAAACCCCACGGACCATGAACGGCACGGTCGACGGGCGAGAAGCAGATTAAGAACAAATATAAATAATTGATATTAAAATAAATATACGCATGATTGCGAAATTACACCCGCCACGAAAAAAAATAAAGCGAACGCCGTCTCTGCTGGCACACATCTTGATATCTATTCCTATTGCCTGAAATTCATCGTGCGGAGGGACCAGATGCGGCTTGCAATCGGTTTCGCGTTCATTGTGCTGCTGGCGCCGGGGATGTCAAATGCACAGGAGTTGGGTGCGAGTGTCTTTGGCGGTTACTCCGTACCTGGTGACAGCCGAATTCTTCTGCGGCAAACTGACTACCACTACGAGTGGGACATTCTTTCACTCTACGACAGGGGATATTCGATCAGCACCGATTTTCACGGTGCGCAGGGGGGCCTGGTTATCGGAGGGGATTTTTTCGCCAGATTCGAAGAGGGTGACATCGGTATCGGCTTATTGAGCTTTTCCAGCGGCCGTATATCCGGCGCGTTACTCTCTCCTGAAGCGCGAATGGAAAACGTCAAATCAGCCGAATTCGAAAGGGTCTTCCGATCGGCTTTCGTATTCATCCGATGCCGTCCTGTTACCGATTCGCCCGTATGGCCCTATCTTGGGGTCGGTATGGGGATCTATGGTCTCCAAGAGAGCTCTCGGGAGGCGTATTTGAGACAGCAAAAAGGACTCTTGGTGCAGGGCGCAGTCGGTATCGAAGCGGACCTGGGGCGATGCCAAACGGGAGTTTTCGCGGAGTTGCGCTTAAATGTCGGCCACTTCGACGACGACCCTGACCCGGTTCCAATGGCCTTCGCAACGTTGACCGTCGCCATTGGCCTGAGGTTCGCCTATTAGCCTGTATTTGACGTCTATATTCGCTCCGGTCCTCCGGATGCCGAATTGAAAAAATCAACGGATCGATCAGAAAAATTACTTGAAAGGTGAAGCCTCGTTGGATATCATTAATTCATTGAAGGATTCCTGAGTCAGGTGGAACAATAGACTGGAAAAAGCAATCCAGGCGGGGTAGATCAGACGAAAGCAAGATGCCCGAACGTATTACCGGGTACGAAGGTGTATTTTGTTGTGGAGGCAATAGACGCAATGGGCGCAATAACGGAATGGGTAAAGGCAAGAAATTTGCAAAAGGGCCTGGAAAAGGGTCGTCGGGAAATGCAACAACAGGTCGAAGAATGGATTGCTGAGGAGACGGCAAGGGGGACACGATTTCAGACACCTCCCCCTTTCAACAGAAACGGTGAGCCTCCCCCCCAATAAGGTCCCTGCATATCTGCCTTTCGCCAACCATGCCCGTGCGGTCTTCCGCACGGGCATGGTTGTTTCCGTCCACAACATCCATCGATTCAACCGTTCAGCGAATCGCTGGTTCTATCCGAAGGCGCCTCAACCACCACGCCTGGCCCTTGGCGGTTTCCCTCTTTTCTGCATCCTTGCCCAGGTATCGCGCAACGTAATCGTGCGGTTGAATACGAGCTTTTCGGGGGTCGAATCCGGGTCCACGCAGAAATATCCCAATCGTTCGAATTGAAATTGCGTGCCCGGCTCCGCGCCCTTGACCGTGGACTCCACAAAACAGCTCCGCCGCACCTCCAGGGATTTCGGGTTCACCGTTTCGCTGATGTCCCCGCCTTCGGCAACCTCCATCGGATTCTTGGCATTGAACAGCCGATCGTACAGGCGAACCTCCGCCTCAACCGCGTGCGCGGCAGAAACCCAGTGGATGGTACCTCGGACTTTTCGGCCGTCCGGTGTCGACCCGCCCCGGCTTTCAGGGTCAAACGTACACCGCAGTTCCACGATCTCTCCGTTTTGGTCCTTCATCACGTCTTGGCAGGTGATATAACAGGCCGCGCGGAGCCTGACCTCCCTCCCCGGGGCCAGCCGGCGGAATTTCCCTGGAGGATCCTCCATGAAATCGCCCTGTTCGATGTAGACTACCCTCGAAAGCGGCACGCTGCGAGTACCAGCGGATGGATCTTCGGGATTCACCTGCGCCTGGAACGCTTCCTCCTTGCCCTCGGGGTAGTTTTCGATCACCACCTTCAACGGACTAATCACCCCCATCACGCGGGGCGCATGCCGATTCAGATAGGCCCGGATATGAAACTCCAGGAGGTCGATCTCCGCAGTTGTATCTCGTTTGGACATTCCCACGCGGCGGATGAAATTCCGAATCGCCTCGGGGGGCACGCCCCTGCGCCGAAGTCCCGAGAGCGTGATCAGCCTGGGATCGTCCCATCCGGCAAGCAGACCGTTTTCGATCAATGGCCGCAGATGTCGTTTTCCCACCAACGTATGCGTGACGAACAGCTTGGGAAATTCGATCTGCCGCGAAGGGAAAATCCCGAGCTCTCGGATATACCAGTCATAAAGGGGGCGGTGGTCTTCGAATTCCTGGGAACACAGGGAATGCGAAATCCCCTCGATCGCGTCCGACTGCCCGTGGGTAAAATCGTACATCGGATAGATGCACCATGTATTTCCCCGGCGGTAATGAGACGCCCGGAGGATGCGAAACATCACTGGATCACGCATGTTCATGTTGGGCGACGCCATATCGATCTTCGCCCTCAGGGTTCGCGTACCATCTGGAAATTCACCGGCCCTCATCCGCGCAAACAGATCCAGGTTCTCGTCGATGGACCGGTTTCGATACGGGCTTTCTCTTCCCGGCGAGGTCACCGACCCCCGGTATGTCCGGGTCGCAGCCGTGCTCAAATCGCACACGTAGGCTTTGCGCTTTTTGATCAATTTGACGGCGAATTCGTAGAGTTGTTCGAAATAGTCGGAGGCAAAATAGAGGCGGTCCTCCCAGTCAAACCCCAGCCATCGGATATCCCGCTGGATACCGTCGACATAGCTGGCCTCTTCCTTGGTGGGGTCGGTGTCATCAAAGCGGAGATTGCAGACGCCGCCGAATTCCTCGGCAACCCAAAAATTGAGACAGATCGCCTTGGCGTGGCCGATGTGCAGATGCCCATTCGGCTCGGGTGGAAAGCGGGTCATCACACCCTCGTACCGGCCGGCCGCCAGGTCCTGTCGAATGGCGTCACGGATGAAATCCGAAGGGGTTTCGTCTTCAACGGCAGCACGGCCAGCGTCAGTTTTGTTCATCGCAAACACCTCAAACAGGAGAATCTAAGCGGTTTGATAGCCAATAAAGCAGCTCTTCCCCCGCGCAATGGCTTGTCGAGCCGCGGAGGAAGCGTCTGAGAAGGTGGGGCAGACATTCCTGTCTGCCGGAATTCATGTGTTTCATTGAATTGATCCAAATCCGTTGCGATGCCGAATCCGTTGAGGTCCCTTCATCGATCCCCCCCGCGGCTCCCGTTCTCCTCTTCCGTGATCCATTCCGGCTCCACGAACAGGCTGCTGACCGACTCTCCGTTGTGAATTCTGCGAATGGCTTCCGCGAGCAGGGGCGCCACCGACAACGTCGCCAGTTTCGGGTGCGACTGAATCGCCGCGGGCCGGGGCACCGTATCCGATGTCACCACCTCCCGCACTTCGTCGAATGTGCAGAAGCGCTCGAGGGCATCGCCCGTAAAGAGGCCGTGGGTGCAGGTGATGGATATGTCGTTGACCTTCTGATCCCGGAGCCGGCGGATCAATTCGACAATCGTGCCGCCGGTGGCGATCTCATCGTCCAGGACGATCACTCGTTTTCCGCTGACGTCGCCCACTATCGCGTCGATGACGACCTTCCGGTCGCTGATCCGGCGCTTGCTGCCCGCGGCCACCGGCAATCCCAGCATCCTGGCGAACTGCGCCGCCTCTTTCGCCCTTCCCAGGTCGGGCGAAACCACCACCGTGTTCTCGAGGTTTCGGCCATGAAAGTGGCCTGCCAGTATGTGCAACGCGTTGAGGTGGTCCACGGGCACACTGAAGAAGCCATGCACCTGGGACGCGTGGAGCGTCATCGTGAGCACACGGCCGGCGCCGGCCGTGACGAGTAGATCCGCGACCAGCCGCGCGGCAATGGAGATCCGAGGCGCGTCCTTCTTGTCCGAACGGGCATAGCCGAAATAGGGGATCACGGCCGTCGTGCGGGCGGCCGATGCGCCCCTTGCCGCGTCCAGCATCTGCAACAATTCCATCAGGTGATCGTGAACGGGCATCACGAGCGGCTGTATGAGAAAGACATCGGCTTCCCGGCAGTTGGCATCGAGTTGCACCTGGATACAGCCGTTGCTGAACCGGTTCACCGTGGTTCGGCTGCGCGCAACGCCCAGGTTTTCGCAGATGCTATCGGCCAGTTCAGGGTGCGCCGTGCCGCCGAACATCACGATATCACGCATGGGTTGGACTCCGTTTCAAGGCTTCACGCTCAATGCAGATCCTCTCTCAAGAGGTCCAACTGAATGTGTCGGCGTAAACAAACTTCCGATTCTGCAAATCGGGGTGACCGTCAGGATTGCATCGACGCGATCCGAATGCCGTCAAGCTCCTCCGCGCTGAAAACTCCGGCTTCGAACAGGTTCAGATATTCTTGCGACACGCTCTGCCCGAAGATCATCGGATCGTCCGTATTGACGGTCACTTCCACACCTTGATCGAAGAGTGCGCGGATGGGATGTGTCGAAAGCGAGTCCACGGCGCCCAGCATGACGTTGCCGGACGGGCAGACGTGCAGGCGAATCCGGTTGTCTGACAACCAGCGCGTGACGCTCGGGGATTCCGCTGCGGCGATTCCGTGTTGTACTTCGTGCAGCCCGAGTGCTTCCGCGGTCCCCCTCACCCGCTCAGCCCCGCCAAATTCACCCACGTGCGCCTTCAGTTTCATCCCTGCCGATCGCGCATGTCTGTAGAGCGGAAGCACGTCGTCGAGAGAACACGCGTGTTCGTCTCCGTAGAGGTCGATCGACCGGAACATGCCCGATTCGATGCCCGCGCGCGCGCGATTTGCCATCACACTATCGCCGACGATCTCCCGCGGGATACCCAGTTCCGGCCTGAGATCAATCCGGTCGCGATTTCGCTCCACCAGGTCCTGGATGAACGACGCAAACCCTGCCAGGCCGGTCTCGAAGTGCCCGGCCGACCGCACGTCGAAACTCATCTCAAGGCGCCGGACGCCGTCTTCTATCGCTTCTTCCACCGCCGCTCGGGCAGTGAATTCGCACGCTTTCCGGGAGTTGAGATAGGGGTACAGCGCTCTGCCCGCGTAGTCCTCCATTCCCTTGAGCCCGCGCATCGGGACGACCGGCCGTTCCAGCGGGCGCCCGAGCCATCGCTCCACGTTCTCGATCCGCGTTCCGAAGTACGCGTGGCGGTGGAATTCGGCTTTCGGCGCTCGCTGAATGGATGACAAATCTCCTTCGTCGAGCGCCCGCGCGAACGGTTTCGTCATTCTCGTCTCTTATCGTGCGTAGCTTCCGCCATCGGAGTCAGGGCGTCAAATCCGTTTGACGGAAAACCGACTGCGCAACGGATGCTCTCACTGATCCGATTGGCATATGGATGCAATTCCCCATCCACCACATTATTACACCCCTCTGACATATGAATCCATTCTCGGTTGGAGAGTTGTCTCGCGATATATCCGCACGTCCGGTTACTCCAAAACCGGATTGAAGGTCTCGAATCCCATATTTCTGCTGGTATCATCTACGAGTCCAACGCGACGTAGTCTGATCATTGCCAGTGAGGTACCACCGATCCCTTAAAAGACGATTACCTATTCAGAAATATACTTATTTCACGGCCGAGCATAAGAAAAATCGCTGCACTCTGTCGCCTGCAGGATTGCACTGACAGAGGTCCCGCGCTGGTCATGGACAAGACCGCAGTTCAGCGAAAGGTCCGACAGGTGGTCAATGGTCAACAGTTGGCGGCTCAGGACCCGCCGGATCGCGTCTCAGCACCACGTCGTGACTACGGCCTTGTTCCTGGATTGCAAAACTCAAGAGGCCGTAAGTCTCGCTGAGTTTCGGCAAGAGCCTACGGCCTGTTGAAAGATATTTGGCTGCCCCCCAGGGATTCGAACCCCGATACTACGGTCCAGAGCCGCATGTCTTGCCATTAGACGAGGGGGCAGCCGCATCGGTTGTACGCATTGTCAGTCTATTGGGAAACGGTCTCCTTTTGTCCCAGCCTTTCCAGGCCGGTTTTCATTCGCCGGATGCAGGTTTCACGACCCAGAACCGACATCATTTCGAACAAGCCCGGACCCATGTTGGTACCGCTGAGCACGAGGCGTGTGGGGTGGATCAGTTTCCCGGCAGAAATTCCCAGTTGCCCTGAGAGCGTGCGCGTGGCGCCTTCAATCTCCCGTTCGCCGAAATCGGTTAGCGCCTCCAGCCTCGCGATCAATTCCTCAAGCCGCGAAGGCGTATCGATCTTCCAGTGTTTTTTTCGGGCTCTTTCTTCGTATACGTCCGGATCGTAGAAAAAGTATCCGTAATTCAAAAAGTCGCGCACGGTATGAATGCGCGGCTGCATCAGTTCCACGGCCTTGAGCAGACTCGCCTTCCGGGTTTTCGCATCTTCGGCCGATATCCAGCCGGCATCGATCCATTGATTTACAGCCATCTCCAGGAGTTCGGAAGCCGGTTTCGCCCGCAGGTGTTCCCCGTTCAGCCATTCCAGCTTGCGCTCGTCGAACTCCGCATTCTTCTTGAGCATCCCCTCAACGGAAAACGCCTGGATCAGTTCCTCGCGTGTAAACACCTCCCGGCCGTTTTTCGGTGCCCAGCCCTGAAGCGCCAGAAAATTGAACAACGCTTCGGGCAGATATCCCTGCTGCCGGTATTCCGTGACGGTCGTTGCGCCCTGGCGTTTGCTCAGCTTCCTGCCATCGGGCCCCATAAGCAACGTCGTGTGCGCGTACGCGGGTGCGGTCCATCCCAGAGCCTGAAAGAGCATCACCTGCTTGGGCGTATTGGAAAGGTGCTCTGCCCCTCGAATGACCAGAGTCACACCCAGATCGTGATCGTCGACGACCACCGCCAGGTGGTAAATGGGCGATCCGTCCGCCCGCAGGATGATGAAGTCCTCAACCTCACGGTTGTTCCATCGCTGGACGCCGCGGATCGGATCCTGCCAGAGCGTTTCGCCGTCAGGAACCTTGAAGCGCACCGTCGTGGGCCGGCCTTCGGCTTCAAAAGCCTCACGCTGCCCGCGCGCAATGTCCCGGTTGTATCGGACTCGCCGCCCCGCAGCCTGCGCCTGTTGCTGCATGGCGCGGACCTCTTCAGGGGTTTCGTACGCGTAATACGCGTGTCCGGTGTCCAGAAGCCTGTCTACCGCCTCACGGTGCGCCCTGGCGTTGCGGGATTGAATTATCGCCTCGCCGTCGAACGCAATGCCCAGCCATTCCAGACTGTCCAGGATCGTATTCAGAGAGGCTTCGGTAGACCGTTCCCTGTCGGTATCTTCAACGCGAAGATGCAGCCTGCCGCCATAGCGCCGCGCGTACAGATAGTTGAACAGCGCCGTTCGGGCGTTCCCTACGTGAAACCCGCCCGTGGGCGAAGGCGCAAATCGCAAGATCGTGTTGGACATGGAAAAAAACGACTGGAAGTTAGAGGTAAGAAGTAAGAATCGAGGCGAGAACACCGTGAATGTCAGCGCAGTTGGTGTATCAGTCGCGGCGAAATCAGCGAATCGACCACGTGAGCCAACGCAAGTCCGGGGTGGAGTGGCCTTCTCGCCTCTTGCCTCTCACTGCATTCTAAAAAATGGCGGAGAGGGAGGGATTCGAACCCTCGGTAGAGAATGAACCCTACAACGGCTTAGCAGGCCGCCCTGTTCAGCCAGCTCCAGCACCTCTCCGAATTATAAATTCAGTAACCTACTATACTACCAAAACGTGCAGGCAAAATCAAGGAAAAACCTGTGACTCGAGGCCGGTTGCGCCGACCCGCGGGAACGCCGGCGTTTCATTTTCCGGGAGGGCTTGCCGATAGACGACACACGGGTCCTACCAGAATTCTGGCGGTGGGGGTGGGATTCGAACCCACGGATCCGGTTAGGATCAACGGTTTTCAAGACCGCCACGTTCGACCTCTCCGTCACCCCACCGTCACAACCGATACAGGCCTGACATCTGCGGCGATCCTACGGGAAAATTACAGAAAACGGGCGTTCTCTGTCAAGACCTTTGTCTCTCGAAACGGCTGACGCGCGGCCATCCGGACTCGACGGTTTCGGCATTGCGGATCGTCTTTTTTTTCCGGTCTCGCCGGTTCAAAATTGGGGTTGCGCCGCCCTGGCGATTTCTGTATTATTAGGCAAGTTTGAGGCGTTCTCGTGTGGCACGGATTCCGCACGCTTTTGCAGCCGCCTGCCTTGCCTGCGGCAGCAGGCAGGCGCGAAGACTGCGGTGGGTTTTAAGACAGATTCTCAAGGAGGCCCGGTGCCCCATGTCCATGCCAGGCTCGTAACCGGCGCGCAGATGGCACGCATCGACCGCGGAGCCATCGAGCGTGGGGTTTCCGGCGTCCAACTAATGGAATGTGCGGGGCGTGGCGGTGCCCGGGTGCTTGGCGATCTTGTTAATGAATTCCCGGGAAAACGCATCGTCGTTCTCTGCGGCAAGGCCAACAACGGCGGCGACGGATTCGTTATTGCAGATCTCGCCGCGTCCGCGGGCGCTTCCGTCTCGGCTTTTCTGTTGGCATCGGAAGACCAGGTAAGGGGCGATGCACGCCACCACCTGGACCGCGCCCGGAAAAACGGCCTCGAGATCGCGGAAATTCGGGATTTCAATGATCTGGGACGCATCAGCCGCGCACTTTCCGGTGCATCCGCGGCGGTAGATGCCCTCCTCGGAACCGGAATGCGTGGCGGCCCCCGCGGGCTTGTAGCAGGTGCAATCGAAACGCTTCGGGATGTTTCCTGTCCCATCCTGGCCGTAGACGTCCCCTCCGGTCTGGATGCCGACACCGGCCGGACGGATGGGCCGTGTGCGGGGGCGACATGTACCGTTACGTTCGGACAGCCCAAAGTCGGCCAGTTTTTTTATCCCGGCCGCGCACTTTGCGGAACCCTGTATTGCGTGGACATCGGTCTGCCACAGGCAGCCGTCGACGCCGAGAACGTCAATGTGCAGCTTATTGCCGCGCACGGGGGCGCGCCACTTCTGCCCCGAAGACCGCCCGACGCCCACAAGGGGGATTGCGGCCGGGTGGTCATTCTCGCCGGCTCAATGGGTTTCACGGGCGCGGCGGCGCTCTCGGCGCAGGGGGCGCTCAGATCCGGCGCCGGCCTGGTTCGGGTCGGCGTGCCGGAAAGCCTGAACGATATTCTGGAGGTCAAGCTCACGGAGGCGATGACCCATCCGCTTCCGGAGGTCCGAAAACCCCGCTGCCTGGCCCTACGCGCCCGCGGTGAAATTCAGAGACTGGTTGCCGACGCCGACTGCGTCGCTCTCGGGCCGGGCCTGGGAACGCACAGGGAAACCGTGCAATTGGTCCGACGGATCGTTCACGATATCCAGGCACCGCTCGTTCTGGACGCCGATGGCATCAACGCCCTCGCCGGAGCGGCGGACAACCTGAAAATGCGGGCCGCGCCAACCGTTGTCACGCCGCACCCGGGGGAATTCGCCCGTCTCACCGGTCTCGGTCACGAGGCCATTCGTTCCGATCCAATCGGTTCGGCGCAGACGCTGGCCGGGGAGGCTGACGTCATCGTGATCCTCAAAGGTGCGCCTACCGTTGTGGCCGTACCCGGCGGCCGCACGTACGTCAATCCCAGCGGCAACGCCGGCATGGCCTCGGGCGGCTCCGGAGACGTTCTCACGGGGATCCTCGCCGCCCTCCTGGGGCAGGGCATGGACCCCGAAACGGCGGCCTGCCTGGGTGTCTACATGCACGGCCTCGCCGGGGACCTGTGCGCGGAACGCAGCTGCGAGGCCGGGCTGATCGCGGGGGACATCGCGGCGGCGCTCCCGCGCGCGCGCCGCGTTATCGAGACAGGCGCGGATCGAGACCGATACATTCGATTCCATACGTTAAATTGAGAACCGGAACCATGCCGGATATTCGCGAAAGCATCGACGAGATGATCGAGGAGTCCTATCTCGTCGGTCTCACTGAAGGTGAAATCAGGGCGGATATGGAACGCTTCGTAAGCATCTGCGGCAGGGTTATCCGGGAGAATGTCCACGACAAGAAACAGACCCGCAGACTCACCGAACAACTGGCCAGAGCGAGGGCGCTGAGCCTGGTTGAAGACGCTTCCGGATCCAGGGACGACTCGGACCTTCTCATCCCCGACGCGGAAACGCGCACGTCGCCCCGGGGGCGTTACGCCGAAAAGGCGGCCCGCAACAAGCGTCTCATACTCCGGGTCATCAGGGAGTGCGATCCAAAACTGGAGCAACTCATCGAACAGGAGCGGTTTTCGGGTTCGATCCCGGAACCTTCCGCCCCGTCTCTACCCATTGACGGCAACACACCCCGGAAGGGGGTAAGGGATCTCTTCCTGAAAACCTGTTTTGCCGTCACGCTGCTCTTCATCCTCCTGCTGGTCTACCTGGTTCTGCTGCAAAATGTTTGAACCTTGTGTCCTGTCCCAAAAATACCTCACCATTCGTCAGTCGATTCATCCCGTCTCGCTGCGTTGCCCTCGCTCGCCGACCTTGCGCAGGTCGGAGGCGCCTGCGAGCCGGGCGACTCGGCGGCCGAATTTCGGCAACTTATTTCCGGAACAGGACACTAGACCGCCATACGGTTCCACACTGCCTGCGATCATCCTCCTTTCTCAAGGACAGCCGCAGGCGTTTTTTTAAATGGAGTCCAGCCCCGTGATACCTGGGCCGGCGAATGATATCCTCATCCTCTATATAGTCGGCGACCCCGGTTTAAATTATGCCCCGGCGTAACGACATCCAGAAAATCATGCTCATCGGTTCCGGGCCGATCGTCATCGGCCAGGCCTGTGAGTTCGACTACTCCGGCGCGCAGGCCTGCAAGGCGCTCAAGGAAGAGGGATATACGGTTGTATTGTTGAACAGCAATCCGGCTACGATTATGACCGATCCGGAAATGGCTGACCGGACCTACGTGGAACCCGTTGCGCCGGAAGTATGCGCCGCCATCATCGAACGGGAGCGTCCCGACGCGCTTCTTCCCACGCTTGGTGGACAGACGGGCCTGAACGTGGCCATGGATCTCTACAACAGCGGGGTTCTCGAGAAATTCAACGTGGAGATGATCGGCGCAAAGGCCGAAGCCATCGAGAAGGCCGAAAACAGGGAACGCTTCCAGGCGGCAATGGCAAGGATCGGCGTTGAATTCCCGAATGGCAGATTCGCGCACAACGCGGAAGAAGCACGGGAAGTGATTGCCGAAATAGGCTATCCCGCCATCATTCGCCCGTCTTACACGCTCGGAGGTACCGGCGGGGGCACCGCCTATAACGCGGAAGAATACGAACACCTCGCGGTTCGGGGGCTGGAACTCTCGCCCACCACCGAAATCCTTGTCGAAGAGTCCATCATCGGATGGAAAGAGTTCGAACTGGAGGTCATGCGCGATCTGAAGGACAACGTCGTCATTATCTGTTCCATCGAAAACTTCGATCCCATGGGAATCCATACCGGCGACTCCATTACGGTGGCGCCGGCGCAGACTCTTACCGACAAAGAGTACCAGGCGATGCGGGACGCGTCCATAGCGGTTATCCGGGAGATCGGCGTGGAAACGGGCGGTTCCAATATTCAGTTCGCGCTGAATCCGCGGGATGGACGCATCGTCATCATCGAAATGAACCCCCGGGTATCCCGGAGTTCCGCACTGGCCTCGAAAGCAACCGGATTCCCCATTGCGAAGATCGCCGCCAAACTCGCCGTGGGATACACACTGGATGAAATCCGGAACGACATCACCCGGGAAACGCCCGCCTCATTCGAGCCGACCATCGACTACTGCGTGGTCAAGATTCCACGGTGGACTTTCGAAAAGTTCCCGCAGACAGAAGACCTGCTGGGTACTCAGATGAAGTCCGTGGGTGAAACCATGGCAATCGGGCGGACGTTTAAAGAGGCCTTTCAGAAGGGACTGCGTTCCCTCGAAATCGGCCGTGCCGGCTTCGGGGCCGACGGGAAGGACCTGGCAATCCGGGCACTGGACCGCGCCGTCGTTGAACACCGGTTGCGAGTGCCCAATTCCCAGCGGATCTTCTATCTCAAGGCCGCTCTGGAAATGGGTTGGCCCATATCCGAACTTTTCGACCTGACTGGAATCGACCCCTGGTTCCTCGAGAACCTGCGACAGATCACCGAATTCGAAAAGGAACTCGCGGGCCTCATCGCGTGATGACAGGAGTCCGGACGAGTCCGGTAGGCGCTATGTACAAGAGACAACACACGCTCGACGAGCTGCGAGCCCGTATTGGCCGTCGAGATCTTATCAAGGCCAAACGATACGGCTTCAGCGACCGGCAGCTTGCCCACCTGTGGAAAACCAGTGAATGGACCGTCCGGGCCCTCCGAAAAGAACTGAATGTTCAGGCGGTTTACAAAACCATCGATACGTGCGCCGCCGAGTTCGAAGCGTATACGCCGTACCACTATTCGACCTACGAAGACGAAAACGAGGCCGTCCGCTCGGATCGATCTAAAATCATGATCCTGGGCGGCGGCCCGAACCGCATCGGGCAGGGCATCGAGTTCGACTACTGCTGTGTGCACGCGGCTTTCGCGCTCAAGGAAGACGGTTATGAGACCATTATGGTCAACTCGAACCCGGAAACCGTCAGCACCGATTACGACACCTCCGACAAACTCTATTTCGAGCCGCTCACGGCCGAAGACGTACTCAACATCGCGCATCTCGAACAGCCCGATGGCGTCATCGTGCAGCTTGGCGGGCAAACCCCGCTGAACCTCGCACGCGACCTGGAGCGAGGCGGCGTCACCATCATCGGGACCTCTACGGACAGCATCGACCTGGCCGAAGACCGCAAGCGCTTCGGCGCGCTCATCAGGCAACTCGGCATTTCCCAGCCCGAAAACGGAACCGCCACCAGCGTGGACGAAGCCGTGGCGGTGGCCGACGCCATCGGATATCCGGTGCTTGTCCGGCCCTCGTACGTCCTCGGCGGACGCGCCATGGTGATCGTCTACGAACGGAATGCGCTTCTCAGCTATATGGAGAAGGCTATCCAGGCCTCGCCCGAGCATCCCATCCTCATCGACCGTTTTCTCGAAGATGCTCATGAGTTCGACGTGGACGCCGTGGCGGACGATACCACGGTGGTGATCGGCGGCATCATGCAGCATATCGAAAGCGCCGGCGTGCATTCGGGCGACAGCGCCTGCGTGCTGCCGCCATACGATATCTCCGCGGAACACCTCGATGAACTCCGTTCCCACACCCATGCGCTGGCCGGCGCCCTGAACGTGGTGGGGTTGATGAACGCGCAGTTCGCCCTTCAGGACAATCAGGTCTACATTATCGAAGTCAACCCGCGGGCCAGCCGAACGGTGCCGTTTGTCTCAAAGACGATCGGCGTTCCCCTGGCCAAAGTGGCCGCGCGGGCCATGGTCGGCCGATCCTTGAGGGAACAGGGTCTGACAGGCGAAGTCTCCTTCGATCACATTGCCGTCAAGGAGGCCGTCTTACCTTTCGCCAAGTTCCCGGGCGTGGATACCCTGCTGGGTCCCGAAATGAAGTCCACGGGTGAAGTGATGGGCATCGACACCGACTTCGGACTGAGCTTCCACAAGGCGCAGTTCGGCGCCGGGGTGCGGCTGCCCACGTCCGGCGCCGTTTTCATCTCGGTCAACGACCGGGACAAAGATGCCGTGATACCCGTTGCCAGGCGTCTGTCGGAGCTTGGTTTTCGGATTGTCGCGACCCGTGGCACCCACGCCCGGCTCAAGGCGCACAATATTCCCGCCGAGTCCATTCTCAAAATCCAGCAGGGACGCCCGAATATTTTGGACGCCATAAAAAACAGGGCGATCGTATTAATGGTCAACACCCCGGCGGGGGAGGCCGCGCAGGCCGACGATCACAAGATTCGTCAGGCAACGCTGCAATACGGCATCCCGTACACGACCACGCTGGCGGGCGCCTCGGCCGCGGTGTCCGGCATCGAATCCCTGAAAAGAAACGGCTTGGTCCGGATTCGTTCTCTCCAGGAATTCCACGGGGAGGAGGCGCGTGACAACGTATGAAATCGAACTGGAAAATCCTCGTCCCCTGGATCGTCCTTCTTGCGGGAACACTGGTCTCTGGGTGCGTCTATTACAACACGTTTTATAACGCCCGAAAACAGTACCGGGAGGCGGAACGAAAACGAGAGGAGGCCGAGAACGTGGCCGCCAGCGGCCAGAGGAGCCGACAGATGGTGTTCCGGTACCGCGATTTCTACATGCGGGTCATACGCAAGGCGTCCATCGTCCTCGACCGGCATCCCGAGAGCAAGTGGGTGGACGACAGCCTGTTGCTCATCGGCAAGGCGTTCTACTGGCGTGACAGCTACGGGGACGCCCTGGTCAAATTCCAGGAACTCCAGGAAAACTTCCCTCAAAGCCTGCTGCTTACAGAAGCGATGTACTGGAAGGGGCTTACGCTCTGGGCGGCCGGAAGAGCCGAAGAAGCGCGGCCGGTATTGGCGAACGTCGGCGAGAGTGCTGATCCGCAATTTTCCGGGAAAGCACGGCTCGCGCTGGCCGAATTGGAAGCCGAAGCCGGCGATCACGCCGCAGCCATAGTTGCGTATCAACAGCTGCTGAAGAGCAAGCCCAGGGGACTCGCCACGAAAATATGGGTGGGCATCGGGAACGCCAGGTTTCAACTGGAACAATACGAGGAAGCCCTGCTGGCCTATCGACGTGTTCTGAAATCAAAACCGAAAAACAAGATCAACTACGAGACCCGCCTTCAGATCGGCCGGATTCTGGAGCGCCAGGGAAAGTTGGACGAAGTCCTTGAAGAATACAAACGTATTTTGAAGATCAAGAGCCTGAAGTCCTATGGGCCCGACGTCCAACTCAGACGGGCGAACGTGTATCATCTCATGGGTAAACAGGATATCACCGATCAGATCTACAATGAAGTCATCGAGCGCAATCCGAGGACCGAGTACAGCGCGAAGGCCTACTACCGCCTGGCGATGGTGGCGCAGAAGACCCACGGAAATATGGAAGAGGCGCAAGAGCTTTTCGCCAGCGCCCGAAAAGAAAATCCCGGATCCGACGCGGGCAGGGCGGCGAGAGACCGGGAAAGGGACCTGGGCAAACTGGCGCGCTTCCAGAAGGCGGCGGCCAAAGGCAAAAAAAAGGGCCTGAAAGCCCTTTTCAACGTGGCCGAGATGTATCTGTTTAATTTCTCTGAACCGGATTCCGCGCTCGCCACGTATCGCAGAGCTTACGAAATCGCCGATAGCCTGGATACCGAACTGGCGCCCAAAGCCCTCTATTCCATTGGCCTCATCTACGCGGACAGCCTGAAAAACCAGGAGGCGGCCGAACGAACCTTCAGGCAACTGATCGACGCGTATCCGGTCAACCCCTACGCCGTGAATGCCCGCCAACGCCTGACGCAAACCCGCGAGGACGACGCCGGGGCGGAAGCCCGGTTTCGCGAGGCCGAATCGCTGATAAACGGGGGGGCGACGCCATCCGGCTATCTGGAGATCCTCAAACAACTGCCATTGGAATTCCCCGACAGCCCCTTTGCGGCCAAAGCCCTTTATACAATCGCCTGGACCTATGCGAACCGCCTGGAGAACCCCGATACCGCCCGGGTCTATTACCAGCGGCTCGCGGACAGCTATCCTCTAACCGAATTTGCGGAAATCGCGTCGGAAAGCCTGAAGGGCAAGTTTCTGAATGCCATCGCGCAGTCCGATCCGGAAGCGCAATCCGCCGGCGGAACCGACGGAACGACGCCAGCCGACCGGGGAGACGAAACACGCCAGCGGGATTCCGAAAGCGCGCAGAAGAAATAGTCGACGGGACGAGCCACCCGTTCTTCCGTCTGAATCTGTATGTCCGCGTGACGCCTTCGCCCAATGATTCCACAATTTTTCCATGAAAACGCCGAAGTCCTCGTCAACGAGCAGATTGCTCGAAACGTCTACCTGATGCGCCTGAGCGCGCCGCGAATTGCCCGGGCATGCCGCCCCGCCCAGTTTGTTCAGGTTCTGACCCACGCATGCCAGGCGCCTTATTTGCGTCGACCGTTCAGCGCGCTCCGCGTGGACCCCGAGGCGGGATGGATGGAGATCGTCTACGACGCCATCGGGGAAGGCACCCGCCGGATGGCCGTGGCCGTGGCCGGTCATCGCCTGGACCTGCTCGGGCCTCTCGGTCGACCCTTTGTCCCTCCCGAAGCCCACCTGATTCTGCTCGTTGCCGGAGGGGTGGGCCTGGTACCCCTTGCCTTTATGGCCTGGTTCCATAGGGAACGTCGAGCTGAAATGGTCTTTCTGATGGGGGCCGCCAGCAAAACGCGCATGCCTGACATGGATCGTGTGATTCCCGCCGATCTGTGTCGACGGCTGGCTACGGACGACGGCAGCGTGGGGCACACAGGCCCTGTGACGGACCTGATTTCGGAGCATGTACTGCGGGACGGAACTCAGGTCCTCACCTGTGGCCCCCACGCCATGATGGCGCGGGTCGCCGAGATCGCGGCCGCACACCATCTGCCCTGCTTTGCGTCTCTGGAAAACCACATGGCTTGCGGGTTCGGCGCCTGTGTCGGCTGTGTTGTGGAATACCGGACCGCGGGCCGGGAAGACCATCGATACCGGCGGGTCTGCATTGAAGGCCCCGTGCTGGATGCCCACGCGATCGTCTGGTAAAACGGTGCCCGTTCGGCCTGGCACACGGAGAATCCGTGCGGCGAGAGACGGTTTCCGGTTCGAATATACAACGCTCGAATTCCATGGACCTTTCCACACACATCGGCGGCGGTCTTACCATCAGGAACCCCGTGATGATGGCCTCGGGCACCATCGGGCACGGCGCCGAGTACGCGGGGATGTTCGACTTCGCGCGGGTCGGCGGCGTGGTCACCAAAACCATAACCTATCACCCCCGCGCCGGCAACAGCGCCCCCCGCACCGCGGAAACCCCGTCGGGGATGCTGAATTCCATCGGCCTGACGAACCCCGGACTTGACGGCTTCATTGTGGAAAAGATCCCGGCCTTACAGGCCCTACCGACAGCGCGGGTTGTCAGCATCGCCGGCACTTCAAACGATGAATTCGCCGAAATGACGCGCCGGTTCAATGACGTACCGGACGTCGACGCCCTTGAATTGAATATCTCGTCGCCCAATATGAAAGACGGCGGCCAACTCTTCGGATGTCGAGAGCAGGCCGCACATGACGTCACGGCAGCCGTAAAGGCAGTCTCAAGGATTCCCGTCATCGTCAAGCTGACGCCCAACGTAACCGACATTGCCGCCGTGGCTGCAGCCGTGGAAGAAGGCGGCGCAGACGGCATCGCGCTTATCAACACCCTGCTGGGGCTGGCCGTGGACATCGGCTCCCGGCGCCCCGTCTTGGGCAATATCACCGGCGGTCTTTCCGGACCTGCCATCAAGCCGGTTGCGCTGGCGATGGTGTGGAAGGTCGCAAACACCGTCACGATCCCGATTGTCGGCATGGGCGGCATTGCTACGGCTCAAGACGCAATCGAGTTTCTCATCGTTGGCGCATCCGCCGTTCAGGTTGGAACCACCACCTTTATCAACCCCTGGGCTGCCCTGGAGATTGTCGATGGGATCGCCGATTACTGCCGCAGCCACCGGATCGGTCGCATATCAGACCTCGTGGGTTCGTTTGAAACCGGGCCGTGGAACTGACCGCGTCGCAATTCACATCCTCCTGATACTTGCAATCGGCCTCACTTCAGGCTGTTTCTCGCGACCCAGGTATCGCTCCTCGCCGCCCAGGGACAACTCCGAAAAAACAACGGTCGATTCTCCCGTGATTTCGACCGAAGACGCCTTTCAGGTTGGCGTTGCCTCTTTTTATGCGCACAAGTTTCACGGCCGTCCCACCGCCAGCGGTGAAATATTCAATATGTACGGCCTCACCGCCGCGCATCGGGAACTTCCACTCGGTACCGTCATCCACGTAACCCATCTCGGCAACGGACGAAGCGTTCAGGTGAAGGTCAACGACCGGGGACCCTTTGTTAAAGGCCGGATTCTCGACCTTTCCCTGGGTGCGGCCCGTCGTCTGGACATGGTTGAAGAGGGCGTTGCCCGGGTCAAAATCCGAATTGTCAAGGCCATCGATTGAGGATACTGCAATACCGCGAGCGTAACGAGGCGGGCGGTCAACGCCCGCGGCTGGATTCCCGTTGCGAGAGGGCTCGGAAAGCGAACTGAGCGATGAAGTCGATACCCAGCAACCGACCCATCACCCGCCAGTCGTTCAGGTCGACGGCGCTCAGTCCCGGGCCGCCGCCGTCCAGCACCAGCGTGCCGATGTAGAGGCGCGAGCCATCCGGAGAAACGCCAATCGTGGACGCGGCATCGCCGACACGGAGACGCCTGGATATAAGATTGCGCCGTACGTCAATGGCCACCAGGAATCCGCCCGTTCGGGTCTCGCTCGAAGCCACGTAAAGCGTCTGGCCATCCGGTGAAAACGCCAGTCCCCTTGCGGAATCTCCACTCAGCTGAATGCCCCCTGCGACCTGATCCGAATTCAGATCCAGAACCGAAACGATACCGCGGTTAATGTTGGTCACATATGCCCGTCCGCCGTCCGTCGTTATGCCGATCTCACCGGGGACGGCGCCGATAATGATGCCGCCCACGTTTTCTCTTCGATCCACGTCGATGACCGAAATGTCACGACTGTCGGCATTCGCCACGTAGAGCTTCTTCCCATTCGGCAGAATCGCCACGTCGATCGGTCTCTGTCCGACGGAGATCGTATCGACGGGGACCCGCGCCACCAGGTCCAACACCACCAGCCGGTCGTGGCGTTCTTCCGTCACGTATGCGAACCGCTCGTCGGGGCTCAGGACAATCCGCCCCTGTGATTCCGTCGGTATCGAAAACAGCGCTTCGTGATTCGCATTAATGGCGAAGAGCCCGAATCCTTCCGAAACGAAAATTGTCTGTTCGTCCGCCGAGACCGCGATACCGGTCGGTCCCCGAAACCTCAGATAATCCGAAAGCAAATAAGATTCCGAATCGAAGATTGCCGCCCCCCCCAGCAACGGGTCGAGCACGTAAACGGCGTAGCGGGTGGATGTAGCGGCGTCAGAACGGACCCCGTACGCGGCGCCGAAAGAGACAAAATCGGAAAAATCGATGGCGCCGTCGCCATTCAGATCCATCCTGGCGTCGTACGCCGCTTCGCCTTCCCGGGCGCTGAAGCTCCGCGCGAACAACAGGAAATCCGAGAATCCGACAACGCCGTCGTCGTCAAAATCCGCCTCGAGCGGACCCTCCGACCTGAGCGTTACGGGTCCTTCGGGCTGCCAGGTCAACTTTGGAATCTGCCCTTGCGCCGGATAGACGGAAGCAGAGAAGAAAAAAACGAAAAGCAGCAACCGGTTGAGATTCCCAGTCATGGAGCATCCTTTTCTGAAGGCACTCAGGCCTTCTCGGAATTTCGCGAACGGGCGCCCGGATTCGCCATCATCCGGCCAGGGCCGCCCGCGCCACCCGGAGCATGTTGCCACCCAGGATTTTTTGGATATCTGCATCCGAATAACCGCGCTGGACCATACCCACCGTAAAGAGCGGCCAGTTGGTCCACGCGAGACTCTTCACCATGTGATCCTGCCGCCAGTGGGCGTTGAACGCATCCGGCGGCCAGAACGCCGCCCAGCGCGGACGCCTGCGCGAACGCGGCGCCTTCCTCCTTTCCTCGCTGGACGCGCGTGAGGCGTAGGCCGTATCCGTCCCGATCGTGACATGATCGGCGCCGTACGTTCTTACCATATAATCGACGTGATCCAGTAGCGCCCGTATGTCTCCACTTCGCCCCAGGAAGGCCGGAATGCAGCAGATGCCCACGTAACCGCCCGTATCCACAATCGTCCGGATTACGTTGTCCGGTTTGCACCGGATGTGTTCGTTTACCGTACAGCAGCCCGAATGGCTGGCCACCATCGGAACCGAAGACGCCCTGGCCGCTTCCAGGCTGGTCTGCCAGCCAGCGTGCGCCACGTCCACGATCACGCCCACGCGATTCATCTCGGCCACGACCGATCTGCCGAGGTCGCTCAAGCCCGCGTTGGCCGGCTCCGCGCACCCGTCTCCCAGCATATTCCGCCGGTTGTACGTCAGGTGCATGATCCGAATCCCCAGTTGAAAAAAGATTCGAATATATCTCAGCTCCTCTTCCACGGTCACCCAGTCCTGTGAAAGGGGTACGCCGTTCCCGCTCATATAAAAACACCGTTTGCCCTGTGCCTTGGCTGCCTCGATATCCGCCGGCGTGGTTGCCCGCAGCAGGAAATCCCGCATGACGTCGGCCACATAGGTAAACCGGGCGAGACGTTTAATCAATCGTAAAGGCGCCTGCCCCTCCTCGCCGGCATTCTGCACGATACAGGTCACGCCGCCCGACCGCCATGCCTCCTGAAACTCCGTCCGCTCGCCCGGATCGGTTGCGCACCGGGTCATTGACATGTCCTCATTCATGTCGTTCAACTCCGCCTCCGACGCACCGGCTTCGACGGCAGCCGCCATCGCGTCTCCATCGATAGCGGCCCTGGGTGCGAATCCGTACGTGTCGCACACGATTGATTCCGCGTGCAAGGCCAACCCGTGTTCCAACTCATTCTTTCGCGGCTTCAATATCTGAAGCGCAACCTGCCGCGCCTCTTCGATTTTTTCAATCATCTCGCGTCCCCTGTCCGTGAATGCCTCGTTGGCCGCCGAATTACCGATCCCGAGAAAATATACGATAACGTCCGCACGCGATCAACGATGAGATTTCAAAAACCCGGGAGACGGGATCCAGTGAAAACCGGGATCCTGCGGTGGCGCGGCCGTCGCAGTCGCAGTGGATTACCCAGAAAGTCCTTGCGTCTTTCGAATTTTCTCATACATTTATATGTCTAGATCCGAGGGCCTCATGATGGGAGCAGGCCTGAAGATCCCCGTGCCGTGCGCGCCGGGCGAGAGTGCGGGGGTTTGACCGAACATCGCCGGAAGAGGGGCATGAGAGAACCCGCATGAACGAACCGCGAAATGTCCATGAAATGGACGAAAAATACGTTGCCGACCGTTCCAGCGACGAATTCGCAGCAATGCTCGAAGGAGAACCGGATCGGGCGCCGGAGCCGATACTTTCGGTGGGCCAGCGGCTCTCGGGACGTATCCAGACCATCGATGAATCCTCGGTGTTTGTAAACTATGGAGGCCGGAGCGAGGCCGTTGTCGACATCCAGGAACTGAGAGACGAACACGGTGAGGTCTCCTGCCAGGTTGGCGATAACATTGAAGCCTTTGTCGCTTCGGTGGAGAACGAAGTCCGATTGACCCTGTCCCGGCGTTCGGGCAACGTCCAGATACTGCGTCAGGCCTACGAAAACAACATACCGGTCGACGGACGGGTTACCGGGTTCAACTCCGGCGGTCTGGTCGTCAACCTCAGCGGCCGGCGGGCCTTCTGTCCGGTTTCCCAGATCGATACGGGTTACAGCAAAGATCTGGCCTCTTATGCCGGCCAGACCCATACGTTTAAAATTGTTGAATTCCGAGGTCGGGGCCGCAACATCGTACTGTCGCGCCGCGCCCATCTCGAAGCCGAGGCCGCCCGCCGCGCGGACGAATTGCGTGAAAAACTCAAAGAGGGCGCGGAAGTCACGGGAAAGATCACCCGGCTTGAACGGTTCGGTGTCTTTGTCGACCTCGGCGGCGTGGAGGGGCTGGTCCACATTTCGGAAATTGCGCACAACCGGGTCGGGCATCCGAAAGACGTGCTCCGGTCCGGAGACGAAGTCAACGTGAAGATTCTGGAACTCAAGGGCCTCGGAGGAGACAAGGAACGGATCTCGCTCTCCATAAAGGCGCTCCTGCCCGACCCTTGGGACGGTGCGATCGAGAAATATAAAGAGGGGGAGGTTATCACCGGAAAAGTCGTCTCGATTCAGCAATTCGGCGCCTTTGTCGAGGTCGCTCCGGGTGTGGAGGGCTTGGTTCACGTCTCCCAACTCGCGCGAAGCCGCGTGGCGCGGCCCGCCGACGCCGTTTCGGTGGGGCAGGAAGTTCGCGCCCGAGTCCGGAAAATCGACCGGGAAAAGAAACGCATCTCCCTTTCCATACGCGACGTGCAGGAAGAAGAAAAGAAAGCGGTTGAAGTCAAGGAAATCAAAGCGTTCAAGATCAAGGAAAACACGTCCGACAACAAATCTGAAAGCGTCATGGCCGACGCCCTCCGCCGGGCCGGATTGCTATAGAAGCGGGTCTCAGGATCCGTCATCCGGGCGGCCGAGAACGGCCTGAGATACCGGCATGCCCCTCTATAACACCGATCCTGAAATCCTCCTCAGGGAAGTGCAATTCCATCCCTTTCGCGGTGGGGGTCCGGGCGGCCAGCACAGAAACAAGGTTGAAAGCGCAGTCAGGCTTGTACACATTCCCACAGGAATCACGGTCGTTGCGTCCGAACATCGCCTCCAGGGGCGCAACAGGGACCTTGCCCTCCAGCGTCTCCGGCGGAAACTCATCGGATTGAACCACACGGCCAAACCCCGCGTACCCACCAGACCCTCGCGCGCGTCCAGGGCACGACGCCTGGAACATAAACGCCGTTTGTCGCGCAAGAAATCACTTCGCCGCATCGTGGACAGGTCGCATTTGTAGCCCTTCGACCGAGGGGTCGGGCCAACCTCCACGTCCCGTGCTATTCTGCGTCCGCCGGATCCCTGGTCGTTGCGCACACCGCCTACCGATATTTCGGCATATTCGACGGCAGGACTGAATCAAATCGAAGGTTCGTGCGTCTTATGTTTATGGCTTGTATCGGCCCTTAACATATGAAGCGCCCGGCAATCTATGTCCGGGACGGGACTCAAGAGGTCAACCGAGTGCCTTTTCTATGAACGACCGATCTTCCCTTTTGTCACGCATTTCCGTCAATCGACCCGTGACGATAACGGTATGTCTGGTAGCCCTGCTCGTAATGGGCGCGGTGGCATATTCCCGGATCGCGGTAAAAATGATGCCCTCCGGGTTCGATCCGCCCTTTTTGTGGTTAAGCGTCCGGTATCCAGGCTCAAACGCCACGCCTCAGGAGGTCGAGCAGCAGATCACGCGCCCCCTGGAGGAGCGGCTTCGGACCATCAAAGGAATCGAAAAGGTCCGGACGTACACCGACAGCCGGGGCGTCGGCGCCCCCCTCCGGTTTCAGCAGGATGCCGACATGACCCTGGCGTACAACCAATTGCGGGATCAGTTGGACCGCCTCAAACCGGAACTTCCGGACGAGGTGCGAGATCGGATTTTCGTGTGGAAGTACAACGACGACGACCGGAGCATCATGTGGGTGGGCGCGGCCATGGACTCCACAATTGTCGATCCGTACCATTTCCTGGAAACACAGGTGCAACGGCCGTTGGAGCGGATAGACGGGGTGGCCAGAGTGCAACTTTGGGGTGCGGACCCCAAAGAGGTGATGATCGAGATCGACCGCGAGCAACTGATGGCGCGGGGCGTAAGCGTCTACCAGATGGTTCAGACCCTGCAGAACGACAATTTCGCGCTCAAGAGCGGATACGTGAACGAGGGAACGAAGAAATTCTACGTCCGGTCTCTGGCGCGATACCGCAGTCTGGAAGAGATCGGCAATATCCCGATCGATTCCCGTGAGGGTGGCGTCAGGCTGCGGGAGGTGGCCGACGTGGTCTACGATGTCCCGGCTCGAAGCTGGTATCAGCGAATCGACGGCCAGCCGGCCTCATCCGTCGGGATCAAGGCCGAATCGGGAGCCGACATCACAACGGTGTGTGACCGTGTGGCATCGGCCCTACGGCAGATCGAGACCGCGTCCGGTGCGGCCGGTAAAGTGCAATTCAACGTGTTTTACAATCAGGGCGAGTTCATCCGGGCTTCCGTTTCCAACTTGAGAAATACGGGCCTCTGGGGCGGGTTGTTTGCCGCGCTGGTCCTGCTGTTCTTCCTGCGGGTCATCCGTATGACGGCCATTATTACGCTGTCGATTCCGCTGTGCGCAATGATAACCGTAACGGTGCTTTATTTTTCGGGATGGTCTCTGAATCTCATGTCAATGATGGGTCTGATGGTGGGTGTGGGGATGGTTGTGGACAATGCGGTTGTGATTCTGGAGAACATCTATCGGCGGCGGGAGAAGGGCGAGTCGCCGAAGCAGGCGGCCGTCGTGGGCGCCAGCGAAGTCGCCATGGCGATCACCATGGCGACGCTGACCACGGTCGTGGTTTTTCTGCCGCTGATGTTGATGACCGGCAATGTGGGGATGACGTTTTATCTGTCTCGAATGGGTGTCCCCGTTATCGTGATGCTGGTGGGGTCGTTGTTCGTGGCGCTCCTGATTATCCCGCTGGCCTCGGTGCGGTTCGGCGGCAGCCGGGTGAAGCCGGATTCCAGGTCGATCGGGTGGGCCCGGATGCGTTATGGCGGCGTGCTGAAATGGGCGTTGAGCCACCGTCGGGACGCAATATTGATCCTGCTGGCGGTATTTGCAACCATTTCGATTCCGGCAGACAAAATGAAACGCTCGGATGCCTCCCGGGGAAACATCAACGATATCGATATCTATATTCGCACGCCCCGTGATTTCTCAACGAATGAGACCTTTGAATTGATGAACGAGGTGGAGGATTTTCTTAACTCCAAGCGGGAGGCATACGGTGTCAGGACCATCCGGTCCTGGTTCCGCAAGACCCGGGGAAATTTCGAGATCTACCTCGACTCCAATCCCAACGAAGCCTGGTGGTACGTCGCGTACAAGAACCTGAGGTCGGGTCTGGGCGTTCCGGTGGATAAAACGATAGCCCGCACCGAGGTCATTAAGGATCTGAAACAGAACATGCCCAAGTACGTGGGCGTGCGGATCGGCGTGGAGAGCCGCGGCAGAGGCGGCGGCGATCCTTCGGTTTCGGTGTATCTCTACGGAGACGACACCGAGGTGCTGGCCCCTCTCGTAACGGAAGTGGAGCGCCGGCTCCGGGCGATACCCTCGGTGGTAAACGTGGATTCGGACCTGGAACGGTCCACCGACGAGGCGCAGGTCCATATCGATCGGGAGCGGGCGAGGCGCTACGGGATTTCTCCACGGGTCGTGGCGCGAACGCTTGCCATTTCCATGCAGGGGGTGAGCCTGCCCCGGTTCCAGTCCGGCGAGCGTGAGGTGGATACGCGACTGTACCTGGAAGAGGCGGACCGGCAGACGCTGCACCATCTCAAGAGTTTTATGTTCAGGTCGGCGTCGGGCGAGGAAATTCCCCTTTCCGAACTGGCCAGCTTCAAGGTAACGCCCGGGCGCGGGAGAATTCGACGGGAAGACGGAAAGACGCGCCTGGCGGTGAGGGCGTTTACGACCAAGGACGATTTAAAGAGTCTCTACGCGGAAATCGATCGTGCGATGGCTGGCTTTGAGATGCCAAGGGGCTATTCGTGGAACAAGGGTGAGCGTTTCGCCAGGTTCCGGGAGTCCGACAACGAGACGATATTTGCGGTGGTGATGGCGGTTACCTGTGTCTTTCTGCTGATGGGGGTGTTGTTCGAGTCCGTGGTTCTTCCGTTCTCGGTGCTGTTTTCCATTCCGTTCTCATTCCTGGGGGTGTACTGGACGCTCTATCTGACCGGCACGCCGATGGACATGATGGCCAATATCGGCATGATTGTGCTGATCGGGGTGGTGGTAAACAACGCGATCGTGCTGGTGGATATGATCAACCGGATGCGCCTGGACGGGATGAACCGGACAGAGGCGATTCTGGAGGCCGGGCACAATCGTTTCAGGCCCATTCTGATGACCACGTTTACCACGGTGTTCGGCCTGGTGCCAATGGCCCTGGGCAATACCAATTTGATCGGGATTCCCTATTCGCCGCTCGGTCGAACCCTGATGGGCGGGTTGTTTGTTTCCACGTTTCTGACCCTGCTGCTTGTGCCGATATTCTATACGTTGCTGGACGATCTGCGGACGTTTCTGCAGAGGATTGTAAGAGCCGCGTTCTACCGGCAGGCCGCCTACGATCAATCGGCGGACGATTGATTGGCGCGGAGCGGCGAGGGATTGGACCGTTCCGCGGGTGGTCGTTGAAGTGGCTTTTCCTGGATGATGTCAACGCCGGAGGCGCGGCCCTCCGGCCTTTTCTTGTCCATGTCGCGGATGCACCAGGGTTGAAGTGGTTGGAGTTGTACGTTATATTGGGTTGGGTATTTCTGGAACGGGACACTGTATTCTCTGGCCATTAAAGGGAGTATCCGTGAATTTCAGGCCGTGTATCGATCTGCGCGGCGGGCGCGTGGTGCAAATTGTGGGAGGGTCTCTGTGCTGCGCCGCCACGCCGGCGACGAACTTCGAGACAGACCGTCTGGCGGCCGACTACGCGAAGATGTACAGGGCGGACAACCTGCCGGGAGGTCACGTCATCCTGCTGGGACCGGACAACGAGACGGCCGCGCTGTCCGCGTTGTCCGCGTATCCCGGCGGGCTCCGGGTGGGAGGCGGCATCCGGCCGGAAAACGCGCACCGATATCTGGATGCCGGGGCCAGCCACGTGATTGTAACGTCGTATGTGTTCCGGGAGGGACGGGTGGAAACCGATCGGCTGGACAGGATGGTACGTGCTGTCGGCCGGGACCGCCTGGTGCTGGATCTGAGTTGCCGAAGGCGAGGCGGCGCGTATCTGGTGGTGACCGATTTGTGGCAGAGATTTACAAGCGTCCAGGTGCACGGGCCAACGTTGACCTGGCTTTCGGAATTTTGCGACGGCTTCCTCGTGCACGGCGTGGACGTCGAGGGTAGACGGACGGGGATTGAAGATGCGCTGGTGGAATTGCTGGGCGCCGAATCGCCGATAGACGTGACGTACGCGGGGGGCGTGCGGCGCCTTGAAGATCTGGACCGCGTCGAGAAACTGGGGAGGGGGCGCGTGGGGCTGACAATCGGCAGCGCATTGGATATATTCGGTGGCGACGTGTCCTATGCGGAGGTGGTGGCCTGGCAGCGACGACGCGAGCGGCCGGCGTGAGGCCGCCCACCGGTCGTCCGGATGTCCTTGCCCCGTCTACCGCGTCAGGCCGGCTGCCATTTCCCGTGGAGAACCCGGTGACGACATTTGGGGAGATAGGTGAGATTGAATTTATCGAGCGGATCGCAGCGGCCGGATTGGTGCGGCCCGATGACGTGCGATGTGGTATCGGGGATGATTGCGCCGTATTGGGGCGCGGCAACGAAAGGGTCCGCCTCATAACGTCCGATCTGATGGTGGAAGGCGTGCATTTCGTGGTTGAGGCTTCCGTTGCATGTTGGCTGGGTCACAAGCTGCTGGCAGTGAACCTGTCGGATATCGCGGCGATGGGCGGGGAGCCTCGTGAGGCGCTGGTTTCCGTGGCGGTTCCTCCCAATTTCGACGTCGGCTATATGGAACGCGTATACGATGGATTGCGCGCATCCGCGGCCCGTTTTGGCGTGAACGTCGTGGGGGGTGACACAACGCGGAATACAGGGCCGCTGGTCATGAATCTGACGCTGACCGGCGAGATGGATCAGGACCGGGTGTGCTACCGCTCGGGCGCACGCCCAGGTGATCTGATCTACGTGTCCGGCACCCTGGGGGATTCCGCGGCAGGCTTGAAGCTGGCGTTGGGAGATGAAGCTGGGGTTTCGGAGGAGGACCGTGATTTTCTGTTGGGGAGGCACCACCGGCCGGAGCCCCGGTTGGCGCTGGGGCAGGCGCTGGCGGCATCGGGCGCCGTGACCGCGATGTTGGATCTCTCGGACGGGATGGCTTCGGATTTGCGGCATATTTGCAGGCAGAGCCGGGTTTCCGCGGTGATAGGTGAAACGATGATTCCCGTTTCACCTGCGTTTCGGCGATTCTGCGAGCTTTCGAATGTCGGAACCCGGAGCCTGGCGATTTCAGGCGGAGAGGACTATGAATTGCTGTTTACCGTGGCGCCCGGGGGAAGCAATGACATCGAGGCGCTCGCCGGCGAGTCGCGGATTTGCCGCATCGGGCGGATCGAAACGGGAGACGGGCGCATTTATCTCGAAAACGCGGAGGGTGCGAGGACGAAGCTGGAGGCGCGCGGTTTCGACCATTTTTCAGGTTCCCATGCCCGTGGAACGATTCTCTGAAAACGCCTTGTATTCTGTCCCGGAGATAGATTGCCGAATGGTGTCATATCCCCGGGACAGGACACCATAGTCGAATCGCACCAATTCGGAAGGACCAGGACCGGTAAGCCATGTCCCGAATTCTCGAATCGAATCGTACAGACCGCCTGACCATGCCCGTCACCGGGATGAGTTGTGCCGCCTGTGCCGCCCGGATCCAGGAGGAATTGAGAAAGATCCACGGCGTAAGCGAAGCGGTCGTCAACTACGCTACGGCAGAGGCCACCGTGCTGCTCAGGTGTGATCCGGCCGGCGTACAACAGCTTGTTCGGAGAATCGAGAGTCTGGGCTATGGTATACGCACAGAAGAAACGAAGCTTGCCATTCGCAACATGAGCTGTGCCGCCTGCGTCTCCCGGATTGAAAACGCATTGGCCGGCGTTCCCGGTGTCCTCGATGGCGAGGTCAACCTCGCGACCCGTCAGGCCGCCGTGCGCCATTTCAAGGTGCCGGCCTCCATCCTGACACGGGCAGTGACCGATGCCGGGTACGGCGCGACGGTCGTCGAAAAAGACGCGATTGAGGAAGACGGTTTAGAGGCGGAAGAACGCTCGGAACGCCGTTCGGTGCGCATTCGTTTCATCGTTGCGGCCGTACTGTCAACGCTCATCATGAGCGTGGGCATGCTGCTCAAAATCCGCGGCGCGGCGTACCCCATCCAGGAGGTTCACCTTCTACTCTTCCTCCTGGCAACACCCGTGCAATTCTGGTGCGGCTGGCGATTTCTCAGGGGGTTCTGGAGTGGCCTGCGTCACAGGACTGCCGACATGAACAGCCTTATTGCCGTGGGCACGCTGGCGGCTTATGGATACAGCGTCGCCGGCGTGTTCGCTCCCGGTTCCGTCTACGGCGCGGGCCAGCCCGCCAGCGTCTACTTCGACACCTCCGCGATGATCGTCACCCTCATCCTTCTGGGCCGACTGCTGGAAATCCGGTCCAGAGGCCGCACCACCGAAGCCATTCGCAGACTGATGGATCTTCGTCCGCAGACCGCATGTGTCATTCGAGATGGTGAAGAGTCGCCGGTTCCCGTGGACGACGTCGCCGTCGGCGACCTTATTCGCATCCGGCCGGGTGACAGAATTCCGGTGGACGGCGTTGTGCAGGAGGGGCATTCGAACGTCGACGAATCCATAATTACCGGTGAGAGCATGCCCGTTGAAAAGGGGATCCTGAGCCGGGTTCTGGGGGCAACCCTCAACAAGACCGGGAGTTTCACGTTTAGAGCCTCGCAGGTTGGCGCCGAGACGGTGCATGCCCGAATCGTTCGGATGGTGCGCGAGGCCCAGGGCTCGCGCGCGCCCGTTCAGCGCATTGTAGACCGCGTTGCCGGTATCTTTGTACCCGTGGTCTTCGGGGTTGCCCTTCTTACGTTCGCCCTCTGGTGGATCACCGGGTCTGAATCCGGCACCCCCAACGCGTTGCTCAACGCCGTAGCGGTCCTCATTATCGCATGTCCGTGCGCGCTCGGTCTGGCCACACCCACGGCCATTCTGGTCGGCACCGGCCGGGCGGCGGAACTGGGGGTGCTTATCAAGGGCGGCGCCGTCCTCGAAACCGCCCACCGGCTCGACACGATTGTCCTGGACAAAACCGGCACCCTCACAACCGGCCGCCCCGCCGTTACCGATCTCGTCACCGCCGGTACATGCACGAAAACGGACCTACTCCAGTTGGCCGCGGCCGTCGAACAGGGTTCCGAACACCCCGTCGGAGAGGCCATCCGAAACGCGGCGCGGGAACGGGGGCTGCGTATTGAAGATTCCCTGGAATTTGAAGCCCTGCCGGGGCTGGGCGTACGCGCAAAAAAGGCCGGTCGCACCATTCTTCTGGGCAACCGGCGGTTGATGGAAAACCGGGCTATAGTACCGAACGACCTGGAGGCGCGGGCGGCGCGCCTGGAAGCCGGCGGCAAAACGGTCCTTTTTGTCGCCGTAGACAATCAGGTAGAAGGTTTCATCGGCGTCGCCGACATCCTGAAGCCGGACGTCTTCCGCGCCGTCTCCGATCTCAAGTCACTGGATATGGAAGTCCTCCTCCTCACGGGAGACAACGCAAGAACCGCCGGGGCCATCGCGGAAGAGGCGGGCATCGGGCAGGTCATTGCCGAGGTCATGCCCGAAGAGAAAGCCGCCCGTATCGCAGCACTGCAAACCGAGCATCTTGTGGCCATGGTCGGGGATGGCGTCAACGACGCGCCTGCCCTGGCGACCGCCGACGTTGGCATTGCCGTGGGCACCGGCACGGCCGTCGCCATGGAAAGCGCGGACATCACCCTCATGTCCGGCAGCCTGTCCGGAATAGAAACCGCGATCCGCCTGTCGGGCCGGACCATGCGCACGATCCGCCAGAACTTGTTCTGGGCGTTTGTCTACAACGTTCTGCTGATTCCCGTAGCCGCTCTCGGCCTGCTCAACCCGATCGGCGGGCCCATGGTGGCAGCCGGCGCGATGGCCCTGAGTTCCGTCTCGGTAATCTCGAATTCACTCCGGATCAGGGGATTCATGCGATAGCAGTCCGTCGAAGGCGTCGGACTCGCTCCATACCCGGGCATTCATCGCCGTTTCCTGGTATACGCCAGTATTCCGTTAACGAGCCGCTCCGCGTTGCGCTCCCTGTCCTTATGATACCGAATCTGATACGCGTCGTCTTTATCGTGGACGTTGTGGATCTCAACCAGAATCTCGGCGTGGGCCGAATTATTCCGAAGTACCCACAGGCTCCGCCCCTGAACCCGCGCGGGCACGTCCGGATGGTTCAGAGCCGAACGCATGATGCGGGCGAAAGTTCTGGAACGGCTGTCAACCTTGCCCCGCCGTTTCAGATAGATCGCCAAGGGACCCCTGGAACGCCCGGGGTTGTTGTCCGCATGCAGTGAGACAAACAGACGCCTGCCCCTGCGCGCCCTTTTGAAGAACCGGTTCGCAACCCGAACGCGCTGCGAGAGATTGGCGCTCCTGGGTCGCACCCGATCGGAATTTCTCCGGTTGTAACGTTCATCGTTATAGACTTCGTTCTTTTCGTGGACGAACGTAACCTTGGCCTCCACGTTATCCCGAATCAGATGATTGGGGCTAATCACCGTCAATGCCACTTCCGCGCCCAGAAGTCGAAGTTTCCTGTACATTCGCAGTGCAATATCGTAGACATATTCATCTTCGACGACGTAAACCCGCTTGTTCTGGCCCGTTATATTGGAAACGATCGCTCCCGGATCGATCCCCCCGTGCCCGGGGTCGAGCACAATACGCCAGCCCTTGAGCGGCTGCCGTCTCTTCCTGTGGGCCCGGGAGAGAATCTCGTTGTCAAAGGCGCGCAACAGGATCTGAGCGCGCCGATAGTCCAGACTCGGGGTGGAACGCGAGGCCTCCGAATAGTTCCGGTGCCTTTGCCTGGCCGCGGTTGGCTTTCGCCAGTAGTACGGACCGTTCTGCGCCTCATATTTGACAATTCTTGGACCCAGCCGCAGCACCTGCCCCGGATAGATGTTATTTGTGCGTAGCTTGTTGATTCGCTTGATCTCCCGGATGCTTGTCTGGAACTGCCGGGCTATGGAATACAGAGTGTCGCCCTTCCGGACCTCGTAGTCCGGCGAGAGCGCGGCAAGGGGACTTGCGAACAGCATGACCAGGCAAAGCCCGGCAGTCAGCAGGCGCAAATGTCGATAGTTTTCCATAATTATCGTTCTACGCGGAAGCACCAATAGATCGGCGACCACACCTGTCACGCCCTCCTGAGAGAGCACTTCAGATATTACGCTATTTGTCTGCAAAAGACAAGTCGCCTCCGCCCGGGAACGAGGGGGCAACGACGGCCCGATCCGGTTGTTTTCGCCTCACGTATGGTGTTATTCACCAACAGTCGATGACAGCCCTGTCTCGTTGTACGGAATAAATTCAGTAAATACAGATACATAATCAAAGTGTGGTTTTTTTGTCATACGGGTACGGTTCTTGCCTCGTGTGGTCGGCAGAACGGTGGAGGAGAACCGGAAATCGGATTTTCTTAACATGGTGGCGTTCAGATGCCCACCTTAGAAGGGAGTACGACCATGGCCAAAGGGGTTTTCTCCAGAATGGCGGACATTATCAAAGCCAACATCAACGATCTTCTGAATCGCGCCGAAGATCCGGAAAAGATGATTCGGCAGATGATTCTCGAAATGGAAGAGGCCGTCAACAAGGCGACTGCGTCCGTCGGGACCGCCGTTGCCAACGAAAAACGCCTGGAGCGTCAGTTATTGGAAAAAACCGACCAGATCGAAGCCTGGCAGAAAAAGGCCGAACTGGCCGTGGAATCCGGCGAGGACGACCTTGCCAGGCGCGCGCTGGAACGAAAGGCCGCCCTCGAAAAGGCCGCCCGCGACCTGGAAATCGCTTTCGACGAGAGCCACAAGACCTCGGATCAGCTCAAGAAACAGCTGACGCAGCTCAAGTCCAAACTGGACGAAGCACGCACCAGCCAGGGCGCCCTCATCGCGCGCCGTCGCGCCGCGCAGGCGAGAAAGCAGATCGCCCAGGGCCTTTCGGGCATCGGCGATGACGCATTTTCCAGCTTCGAACGCTTCCGCAGCCGGGTCGAAAACGAAGAAGCAGAGGCGTCTGCTCACGCCGAAATTGCGGGTGAGGATTCCTCGCTTGAAGACTCGTTCGAAAAACTGGAACGCCGGAACACCGTGGAAGAGGAACTTGAGGCCCTGAAAAACAAACTGCGTAAATCCGATGCGTGAATTGCGAAATATCCTGGACGAAATCGCTTACGAAATTGAAAAGGCGGTGCGCAACACAAAAGAGGCCTGGCGTGACGTCCGGAACACCCGACCCATTCGGCAAGGACCGCGAACGGTTCGTCACCCACGATCGGGTCGCTCGTCTTTCCGATTCTCCGATCTGGCCACTGACGGGAGCTGCGCCATGCGATACGCCCTCGCGTTCGTTCTGAAAGCCACAGCGATTTTGTTTGGACTCGGCGGCCTGATGGGCCCCGTGTTCTCCGGTTTCCAGCCGTCCGGCTTCCGCCTGGCCCCGCTCGATTTCAGCATGGGGCTTGTGGTTGTCGCCATCGCGCTGGTCTTCTGGCTGGCCGGGTGCAGGGTCCACGCGTCGGCCGAGCACAAGCGGTACGCGCAGTATCAACATCGGCTGCTCAGACTCGCTCGCGAGAAAGGCGGAAGCCTCACGGTTCTGGAGGCTGCTACCGACGGCAGCATGACCGTCGAAAAAGCGGCTGAAATCCTGGGCGATTTGGCCGTCGGCGGCAGCGCCGAGGTGCGCGTTTCCGAGTCCGGTCTTGTTGTCTATCACTTTCCTGAAGTTGAACGCGGGGCCGAAAAATACCGGGCGAAACCGGTGGATGACCTTTGATATCTTAAACAGTGTTCTGTCCCATAAATTTCTCACCATTCGGCCGCCGATTCATCCCGTCTCGCGGCGTTGCCTTCGCTCGCCGACCTTACGCAGGTCGCCTGCACTCTGGCGCTGGTTCCTGAGCCGGTCGAAGGATGCGAGCCGGGCGACTCGACTGCCGAATTCTGGCAACCTATTTCTGGGACAGAACACGGACGGAGGGATGTCATGTTTGAAGTTGGCATTGGAATTGCGCTAATTGTTCTCGCGGCGGCGGTCCACAAATATGTAGATCGGCAAACCAAAGGCTTCATGCCCGGCAAAGTGGAAGAGCGCCTGAATGTCCGGCTGGACGACCTTGACCGAAGACTGACGGATATCCAGGAAATCATGATCGCGATCGACGAAAAGCTGACTCGGCCGGGCTCGCGAGGGACCTCGTGATCGGCGAACGCGCGGGCATTGGGGATCCGAGAGAAACCGGATCGAGCAACTGCGCCCGGATCAAGCCTACTCAACAACAAGAGGCGTTGAACCATGAACAAAAAGCGGATTCACGTCGGTGAGCGGATTCAGGATGGAGCGGTTATCGTCTCCGTGAGTGGCGATCCCATTGCACGGCCGGATGTAGCGCCCCTGCGACGCAAAATACGAAACCTGGTCAACGACGGCGCCAGGACGGTCGTGGTCGACCTTTCAAGGGTGAATCGACTCGGCGCCGCCTTGCTGGGGGAGTTGATCAGGGGTCTGACCACCATAAGAGACGTAGGCGGGGACCTGAAGCTGAGCGGCGTTTCGGGTCGGATCGAGAGAGTCCTCGCGGTAACGAGACTCTCACGCTTATTCAAGATTGCCTATGCGGGAACCGGTCCGCCGGACGCAGACCACAGAACTGTTAAAAAGGTGGCTTGAGACTTCAGTGTATAGGAAATCCACTGCTTGATTTTCGAAACGCGGGGAATCCGGAGGAGGGAACGGAATGAGCTGGATATTGGAAATGGCGTTAGCCTTATGCCTGTTGATGATTGCGGGTGGGTTTTCAGTCTATCTGATGACTCCCGGTAACAAAAAGCCGAGCGGATCCACGGTGGGGATTTTCCTGGCTGTGGCGGCCGTGGGGTTCGTAATCTGGGCCTTAACGTCTGAACGGTGGAACTTGCTTCCAGGTACTGATAATATTCCTGAACTGACCGAAGCCGGCAGTGCCGGCGGCATGTCGGGCGAAGGCTTGAAGCTATTCCTGGACAATCAACGGCGATTGGAATCCGCTGCCAAAAAACTCGAAGGCATCGCGAACAGGCTCGAACTGGCTCAATCTGGAACGGGTCTGGGTATCGCAATGGAAATTGGCATCGGAATCTGTCTGATAATTTTTGCCGGGGGCCTCGTGAGCTATATACACCTCAGGAAAAAGAGGGAGGGCAAAGGGATGAGTCCCGACCGGGCGAGACGAATGGAAACGCGGCTCGACACAGTGGATCAGCGTTTAAATGAATTCCAGGACGTCCTGATATCCATTGACGACAGGCTGAACCGGTTGAAGGGAAACAAAGTCGCAGGTTGATCAGCATTGGGACCGGTTAACGCCGGTGCAATCCAGCGTTGACGAGGGTTCCTGGTCTCTCGTGAAACTCAGGATAGGATCTTTCATTAAATAAAACACCCGAAAAACAGAAAGGACAGAGCCATGCTCGCAAAGATTCTCGGTATCATACTCATTGCCATCGGCGCATACCTCGGTATTTTCGAAGCGATCAAGCTGATCGGCGTGTCCCTGGAAGTCCTGTTTCTGCTCCTGAAACTGCTGGTTTCGTTCGTCCTTATTTACGTGGGTTATCGGCTGCTTGCGAGTGACTCCAGGTAATTGACCCTCCTTTCGAGAGGATATCCCATTGATGGAAAACGAACGGCATCTGGTCCGGAGGGCCGTCAAAGGTGACGCGGCTGCCTTCGGCATACTTTATAAGGCCTGCCATGAACAGATCTACGCCACGATGGTGCGACGAACCAGCGATCCTGAAACCGCGCAGGATCTCGTGCAAACCGCCTTTTTAAGGGCATATACCGCCATGGGTTCCTACCGGGGAGAGGCTGCGTTTGCCACCTGGCTTACGCAAATCGCGCTGAACGTACATAGATCCCACTTCCGCAAACAGCAGGTGCGCCGGAGGTGGATAAAGGTATCCGAAGACCCCGCGGCCCTTGCCGAAGCTACGCGCCTGCCCGCTTGCGGCGAAAATCCTGAGATTTCGACCCAGCGAAACCAGCACCGCGAACTCGTCAGGAAGAGTATTCGCGCATTGCCGGCCAGATATCGCAAGGTCGTCTGGATGCGTTACGTCCGGGACTGGACATACAAGGAGATTACCCGGGAGTTGCAGCTTCCAATGGGTACGGTCAAGACCTGGCTCAACCGTGGAAGGTACCAATTGAAGGGCGAATTCAGAAAACGGGGGTTGGACCCCTTCTGAGATGGCGCGCCGCGGGGTTCCGGACGCGTAGAGTTGAGGGCCGGGTCGGTTCGGCGGTTGAGCTCACGCCAGGCTCGCGGGCGACTTCGCAGGTAGGGAACGACCCGGCGCCCGTCGTCATCGGCGAAACCCATCGCAATTTTGTGTTGACGTAAAGAATATTCTATATCACATTTCGCAGCGCGGCGCGCATGCCTGGCATGCGCCTGCCTCTTTCCCACTTACCGTGTGGTACGTGCAAAATCAAGCAGACCCGCAGAATGGAGCCATATTTGGATGCCTGGTGGACGGATCTGACCACGCTCAACCAGATTTTCTACGTCGTGGCGATTTTTTTCAGTGCGTTTTTCGTCTGGCAACTCCTGGTGGTTCTACTTGGTCTTGGAGACGGTTCGGATGCAGGCGTTTCCGGAGATACAAACCTCGGCGACGCCGGCCCGGAACTTAACGACGGACTGGAAGACGGTACGGTTGCTTCTTTCAAACTGCTATCCGTCAGGTCCCTGATCGCCTTCGGCATGCTGTTCGGGTGGGCGGGCGCCCTGTATCTGGAGAAAGGGTTGGATATTCAGACCGCCCTACTTTACGCGCTTGTCTGGGGCAGTGCGGGCATGGCGGTCGTGGCCTATTTTTTCCGCGGAATCCGGCAGCTTACAGAGACTGGAAACGCCAGCCTGGATACATGCGTTGGTACGTCGGGCGAGGTATATTTGGATATCCCGGAAGGCGGCACCGGACAGGTCCGGGTGATGGAGAGCGGCGCCGTCGCCTACGTATCTGCCCGCGGAAAAAATGGCATGCCCATCTCAACCAATACGCCGGTCCGCATTCTACGTGTGCTCGATCCAACCACGCTTGAGGTCGAGCCGTTGGTGTCCTGAGTGGATTTTGGTTCAAATGTCTATGTTTCCAGTATTTCCTAATTGTCTGATTGCGCCGATGGATGAGACAGGAAGGGTTTTCAACCCGCACGGGATTCGCTCCGGGATAGATCTCAATCAGAGGTGAAATATCCAATTGAGGAGGGATTGCAATGGCAACTGAGACGATACTGACAATTATAATGCTGTTAGTGGTATTTCTGCTCTTCGTGACGTTTATTTCCAGGTACAGGCGGTGTCCATCCAACAAGATACTGGTCGTCTACGGCAAGACCGGACAGGGGGCGGCAAAATGCGTTCACGGGGGCGCTGCCTTCGTTCTTCCGCTCCTTCAGGACTATGAGTATCTGGACCTGGAGCCGTTTGTCGTTCCCATAGACCTGGACAACGCCCTTTCACAGGAGAACATCCGCGTGTCCGTTCCGACAACCGTCACGGCGGCGGTTTCAAATCAGGCGGGCGTGATGCAGAATGCGGCAGTTCGTCTCCTGGGTCTTTCACGCGAACAAATCGAGAGTCAGGCGCAGGACATCATCCTCGGTCAGATGCGGGCGGTGATAGCCACCATGGAAATCGAAGAAATCAACCGGGACCGGCAGGCTTTCATGTTCAAGGTTAATGAAGCAGTCTCCACCGAAATGGAGAAAATCGGCCTGGCCGTGATTAACGTGAACATCAAGGATATTGAAGACGAAAGCGGTTATATCAAGGCTCTCGGGCAAAAGGCCGCGGCCGAAGCTATCAACCAGGCGACCATCGACGTGGCCGAGCAGGAGAAGACGGGCAAGGTGGGTGTGGCCGAGCGGGAACGGGACCAGCGCACCGACGTGGCTGCTGCGCATGCGGCCGCCGACATCGGCGAGGCCGAAGCCGCCAGGGACCGGCGCCAAAGGGTTGCCGCCCTCGAATCCGAAGCCCAGATCGGCGAGGCCGAGGCCACGAGAAACAAACGCCAGATGGTCTCTACTCTGGAAGCGGAAGCGGTCCAGGCCGAGGCCGGGGCCGAGGCAAAAAAGGCCGGTTATATGGCACAGCAGACGGTGTCCGAGGAGGTCGCGCGGCAAAAGGGGCAGGAGGCGGCGAAGGCAGCGGACGGCGCCATCCGGGTTGCCCAGGAACGGGCTGAGAAAGAAGCCGAGGATGCCCGGGCGCTGCGCGAAGTAGCGCGACTGAGAGCGGAAATCGTCGTACAGGCCGATGCGCAAAAGCAGAAGCTGGTCGTACAGGCGGAGGCCGAGAAGGAGCAGAGGACACTTGTGGCGCAGGGGGAAGCTGCTGCCATTTTGGCACAGAAGCAAGCCGAAGCCGAGGGCACTCAGGCCATCCTGGACGCCAAGGCGGAGGGCTACAAGGAGTTGGTGGCCGCATGCGGAGGAAACGACCAGGCTGCCGCAGCCTTCCTCATCGTGGAACGGCTGACCGAGGTCGCAGGTATCCAGGCCGAAGCCATCAAGAATCTGCCCCTGGAGAAGATCATGGTGTGGGATGGTGGCAACGGACAGGGTGGTATGTCCAACCTCGGCCAGCGGCTGATGGGCGCCATTCCTCCGATGCACGAACTGGCAAAGTTGGCGGGCCTGGAACTGCCGGAGTTTTTGGGCCGCTTGGCCGGCCAGACCGATCCGACGAGCGCCGCTGTAGACAAACCGGAAACGCCATCGGAATAGTCACGCTTCATCAGGAGTCACGGATTGAAAAGACCCGCAATACCGGACAACGGGCCGGACGCTGCCAACCACATCGGTATCGCTCAGTCCCTGCCTGAATCCGAGCATGCCGAAGCCCGGCGGTGCTGCCGCGACGGCGATACCTCGATGGAAACCGGCGACCTGGCGAAAGCCGAGGCCGCCTACCGGGCGGCGTTATCCGCCGACGTCGAGAATATGCGGGCGCGCCACAATCTGGGTGTTGTCTACTACAGGCAGGGCAACTGGCGGGACGCGCTGACCTGCTTTACGCGCTGCCTTGCTCGTGCGCCGGAACACGGTGCGGGCTTGTATTTCAATGTAGGCCTCTGCCGGCTAAAAGGGGGCGTTAACGGAGCTTTGCAGGCCTTTGAAGCCGCCACCGCAGGTAATCCGGACCATCTTGAGGCGCAATTTCAGTTGGCGCTTTTGCAGGCCGAAGGCGTGGATTCGGGATCGAACGGCCGGCAACGAGCCGTTGAAGCGCTTCGCTACATTCTCGAGGCCGTGGACCGGGGCGTGCCATTCGCCAATGTAGACGGTACCTGCTTCTTGCTCGCCAGCTTTCTCGACGACCTTCCGGACAACATCGATGAAGCCATCCTGGTCTATCGCCGAGGGTTGGAAGCGAATCCGCTGTTCGCCCCAGGCCATAACAACCTTGGCGTTCTGCTCATGGAAACGGGTCAGACCCTCCAGGCCCTTGGCGCATTCAAGATAGCCATCCAGCTCGAGCCGGACTATGAGCTACCCTACAGAAACCTGGCGCACCTTCTTTTTGATCACAAGAATTCGGCACAGATGGAACAGGAATACACTTCCATTATTGAGGAATTCGGCGCAAAGGCAGCCTCGGTCCTGGCACGCTTATCCCTTGAACTCATCGACCTGGGACGTGTGCAGGTGGGAGAGAGCCTGTATACGCGGGGTCACCAGATCAAGAACCTGATGGGTCTGGTCGGGAGCCGTACGCGCCGGCTTATTCGAAGGGTCCCGCAGAAAGACACCGTTCTCGACGATCTGAGAAACATCGCCCGCGACCAGGAACACATTTACGACCAATGGGTCGCCTATCTGCGCAGCATGAAACAGGATCCGCTGAACCCCTCTCTGGTGGATATTCCGCAACTCGTGGGCAAAATCAAGGAGACGATCTCGACCCGGACCGGCGGCGCAGCGCTCCGCTTTGCATCTGAACCGCAGGTTCCCCAGGTCAAGGTCGATCCCGGCATGCTGCGTGAAGCCGTCACCAATCTGATTCTCAACGCGCTTGACGCCGTAGATGAGGATGGAGCGGTCACGGTTCAGGCAGGCTACGACAACAAGCGGGCGTCGGTCTTCATCGAAGTGGAAGACAACGGACCCGGCATATCCGAAGCCATTCAGGCCAGGATCTTCGATCCCGGATTTTCCACCAAGGAAAAAGGCAATGGCTTCGGCCTCAGCATCTGTTCCCGCATTGTATCCGCCCATAGGGGAAGCCTGCGCATGATCAGCCGTCCGGGCGCCGGCGCCGTGTTCCGCATCGACCTTCCGGTGGACTTCGAACTTGCCTCCGGACCCGAAAGTATCGGCTGGAGTGGCGATCCGATATCTACCTCGCGGCTGCCGCTGGCCGAAGAATTCATCGAGTAACCTTATGAGTGCCCAGATCGTTATTGCGGATGACCAGCCCGAAATTCTGGACATGCTCACGCGAAGCCTGCAGGTGGATGGCCGGATCGTGAGGGCCTTTCCGACGGGAAAGAAGGCCTTTGCATACCTGCGAGAGCACATTTCGGACGTTGACATGGCCATTCTGGATATCGATTTCGGCCCGGCCGAGCCGGACGGTCTGAAAATCCTGCGGCAGATTCGCGCCCTTGTGCCCGCCTTGCCCGTTATCATCCTTACGGGCAAGGGCACCGTGGAGAACGCAGTAGCCGCCCTGCGCATGGGTGCCTCCGACTTTATCGAAAAAGATTTCTATATTGAGGACCGGCTCGAACTCAGCCTGGAAAAACTCGACCGGGTACTTGCCGTCCTTAAGGAGAATGCCCGGCTTCATGCCCGGGTAAAGGATCTGGACCGCGAGAATCGTTTCTACCGGGACGAGTTCGGGAAAAAGTACAGGCCGATCAACGCCAGCCCCCAGATGCTGCGGATTATGCAGCAGGCCGAGCGTATCGCTTCCATCCCCCGGCCGGTTCTTGTTCTCGGCGAACCCGGCACCGGAAAGGAACTCGTGGCCGCTGCGATCCACTACGGCGGGGTACGGAGAGATCGTCCTTTCGTTAAAGTCAACTGCGCCGCCCTCTCCGCCAACCTGCTCGAAAGCGAACTTTTCGGCTACGAAAAAGGGGCCTTCACCGGAGCTACCGAAGCCCGACCCGGTCGTTTTGAAGCGGCCAACGGCGGTACGCTGTTACTCGACGAAATTGGCAACACCACACCGGAATTCCAGCAGAACGTCCTGCGTGCCATCGAATACCAGGAGATTCAACGGGTGGGCGGAGCCACGCCCACCCGCGTGGACGTACGAATCATTGCCGCCACGAATGCCGATCTTGAACGTGAGATCATCGACGGGCGTTTTCGTCAGGACCTCTTCGACCGCCTGCGCTTTGAAATTATCCGCGTTCCCCCTCTTCGCGACCGGCGTGAAGATATCCAGCCGCTTGCCGGATTTTTCGTTGAACAGATCGTCCGGGAGGTCCCGGGACTCAAGGTCCGTCCGTTTTCGGAAAGCGCCCTCCGCCACCTGTTGGGCTACCCGTGGCCGGGAAACGTGCGCGAGCTCAAATTCGCCGCCGAACGCGCCACGTGCATGGCAACGGGCGCATCCATCGAAACCCGGGACCTGCCGCCCGAAATCTCCAGCGGGGCTCCGGCGGCATCGGGAGACGGTTTCGACGCTCAGGTCACGGCCTTTGAACTCGGATTGCTAAGGAGCGCGCTGAGCCGAACGAACTGGAACCAGCGCAAGGCGGCCGAATCGCTCAGTTTGAGCTACGATCAGTTTCGTCACTTTTACCGAAAGTTCGGACTTGCCAAAGAAAGGTCCTGACACGCGTTCTTCATATTAGGAGACCGGAAGATGAATATTGTCGTATTCGGCGCGGCTGGCTGGCTCGGACGGGCGGCGCTGGCCGCTTTGGAGAAAAACCATCGGATCCGGGCGTTCGACTTCGGCCCGAAGGCGTGGCGCGCCTGGCAGGACACCGAAGGTGAATGGACGGGCGGCGACGTCGTCCACGGAGATATCGTGGATTTTGAAGCCGTACACCGTGCCACGGAGGGTATGGACGCCGTTCTGCACATGGCGGTGTACCACTCGAACGATCCGGGCGCCCACGGCGTAGACGACGTTAAACCCTTCCTCGTCAACGTCAAGGGCCTCTGGAACGTACTGGAATCCGCCCGCCGCCACGGCATCGGGAGGATCGTGCATCTCGGCTCCTGTCAGACCGCCCATCCCAGGGGCATCTTCTTCACGGCCGACGTCAGGCGGCCCGACGGCGGCCTTTACGGCGTCACGAAACGCCTTCAGGAAGAAATGTGCCGGCAGTTCCACGACGCGTTCGGCCTCCGCATTATTGTGCTGCGGCCGGACTACATTGTTGACAGCCGACTCGGTATCGGTCGGTACAAGGAAAAACTTGGTACGGAAGATCGGCCCTACCGCCAGGGCTGGGTGTGCCGCCACGACCTTGCGGAAGCCTGTCGCCTGAGCCTGGAATCCCAATCCATTGATTTCGACGTTTTCCATATCGTGGGAACGCCGGGGGCCGACAGAACCTGCAACGTCGCACGGTCCCGAGAAATACTCGGCCTGGAATACCGGGGAAATCTCGAACAATACCGGACTGACGCCAGCGTTGAATAGAAATAAAACGTGATTTGAAATTCCGGAGGTGGTCCCAATGTCATCCAGGAAAAACGCGCGAATTGCCCGGGAGTCCCTCGAAGCCGCATTTGCCTCGGACTGGAAACGCCTTCGGGAAACTTACGCCGACGACGCGACCATGGTTGGCGGCGGACTTGACATCCGCGGCGCAGATAACATGGTGGCGCTCTGGCGGGGCTGCCACGAGGAAGAGCGGGGCCTGCGGCTCGAGATTCTCAACGTTGTCGCCGACGGCGACATGGTCGCTGTGGAGTTTCGCCATAAGGGTATTGTAAACCAACCCCTTCCCGGACTGCCCGAAGCGTTATATGGCAAACGGCTCGAAGCGACCGAAGTGCACCTGTGCCGGTTTCGCAACGACAAGATTACCGCCGTGACAATCTACGGCGGCGTCTGCGAATCTCCCGACGTCGCGCTGAGACGGGTCTGGGTGGCTGAATAGGGAAACCGCTTGTATGCCCTACCAACAGATCGACCACCGCCATGTCGTCCTCAGACCCCTGGCGGACCGACAAAGCAAATTCTCGGTCGACGAGATCATGGTCGACCCGGACACGCCCGCTCCCGACCCCGGATTGTCGGCGGACAGGCTCAGGCGCGTTGCTGAGGAAATTCACCGTGCCAGGCGGCGGGGTGCTTCCGTTATGCTGGCCTACGGCGCGCATCTGGTCAAAAACGGCCTGGGACCCGTTGTGGTCCGCATGATGGAGGCAGGTTGGATCACCCATCTGGCCACCAACGGAGCCGGCACGATTCACGACTGGGAATACGCCTTTCAGGGGCGCTCTGAAGAAGACGTTCGGGCAAACGTCGCAGAGGGGTGTTTCGGAACCTGGGAGGAAACGGGTCGCTACATTCATCTGGCCGTTCTCACCGGCGCGTTGACGGGCATGGGTTACGGAGAATCCCTCGGAAAATTCATCTCCGACAACGGTTGCGACATCCCCGCCCGAAGCGACCTGGCATCCGCCCTGCGCCGGTGGGCCCACGCCCCCACGGATTCGCCGTCCATGCCGGCGTACGCCGAACTGCTTCACGTCGTCTCACGATTTGACATTCCTTCCGGCCGCTGCCGGGTAGAACACCCGTTTAAGGAGACTTCCCTTACGGCCCAGGCATACCGTCTCGGAGTTGCGCTTACAGTACATCCGGGCATCGGTTACGACATCATCCACAACCACCACCTCGCCAACGGCGCGGCCATCGGTCGAGGCGCGGATATCGACTTTCGGGTGTTCACGCGGGGTGTCGTTGATCTGGATGGAGGCGTGTTTCTTTCAATAGGTTCGGCCGTCATGGCGCCGCAGGTCTTTGAAAAAGCCCTTTCGCTGGCCAACAATCTTCGAATACAGGGAAACATGCGGGTTGTGCGCCCGTTCATTGTTGTCAACGACCTTTCGCCGATGACCTGGGATTGGTCCAGGGGCGAACCGCCGAAAGAAAATCCGGCGTACTATCTCAGATTTTGCAAGTCATTCAGCCGAATGGGAGGAGAAATGGTATACGTCGACAGCGACAACCGGATCTTTCTGCACAATCTCTATCACATTCTAAAGGGGATGTAGCGGACAGCCGAAAGTAGCACCGGACCTGTACCGCCTAACCGCAGGCATGGTCAACCGGCCTGCTTCGCCGCGCATGACTTTCCGGAAAGACGCTATGGACGCCGTGCCCGAACGCGTTGTCCTCATCCACTACCACGAAATCGGCCTGAAGGGCAAGAACCGCGGCCGCTTCGAACAGCAACTGCTCACCAATATTTCACGTGCGTTGAAAGGCCTGCCGCGCGGCGCCGTTCGCCGTCTTTCCGGTCGCATTATCCTGGAACTCGCACCAGACGCGGATTTCGGCGCCATCCGGGAACGCTTGGCCGACGTGTTCGGGATTGCTAATTTTTCCGATGCCGTTCACGTGCCCAACGCCATCGAACGCATACGGGAAGGGGCGTGGGACGTCGTTCGGAACGTGGACTTCGGCTCTTTCAAGATTGCAGCACGTCGCGGCGACAAGAAATTCCCGCTCACTTCCGAGGAGATCAACCGCGACGTCGGCGCCCATGTCCAGACACTCTCCCGGGCACGGGTCAAGCTGGATGACCCGGACGTGACCTGTTTCATCGAAGTTTCGTACCAGGGCGCCTTCATCTATACCGGAAAAATTTCCGGGCCCGGAGGTCTGCCCGTCGGCGCCAACGAGCGTGCCGTCAGTCTGCTGTCCTCGGGGATTGACTCGCCGGTTGCGTCATACAAGACAATGAAACGCGGTGTGCGGCTCTCGTTCGTACACTTTCACAGCCAGCCGTATACCAACCGAAGCTCCCAGCGCAATACGGAGGAACTCGTCCGCGTGCTGACGCGGTACCAGTACCAATCGACGCTGTATCTGGTCCCGTTCGTTGAAATCCAGCGCCGCGTGATGACCCATTCGCCTCCCGGTTACCGGGTGATTTTCTACCGCAGGGCCATGTTGCGCATTGCCGAAACCATTGCCGAGCGAGAAGGCGCGCAGGCCCTCGTCACGGGCGAAAGTATCGGTCAGGTCGCCTCGCAAACCCTGTCCAACATTCGCGCCATCGAGGAGGTGACGCCGCTCCCCCTTCTGCGCCCGCTTTCGGGGGACAACAAAGAGGAAATTATCGATCTCGCCAGGCGCATCGGGACCTACGATATTTCAATAGAGCCCTATGAAGACTGTTGTACGGTCTTTGTGCCCAAACATCCTGAAACCCGCGCCAACCTGAAGACGGTTCACGAGATCGAACCGAAACTCGACCTGCCCCCGCTGATCGAACAGGCACTGAAGGCGACGGACGTGATGACAGTAAAGTACTAGATATCCGACGGGTCGCCGCACCTCCCGCCCACTGCGATCCCGAACTGATCAAAAATGGCGTCCAGCAGGTGCGAGATTGCAGGGCCGAAATAACGGCCCTGGCGCCACGCCACGCCGATTTCGCGGCTGAATTGTACACCCCTCACCGGTACGGTCACCAGCCCCCCCGACGTCAGGGAATCCCGCACGGTCAGGTGTGGCAGGAAAGAAATACCCACGCCCACCTCAACCAGTTTCCGCATGGCCTCGGGGCTTCGCATTTCCATTACCACGCCGGCCGATACTCCGGCCTCGGCGAACCGTTCGTCCACAATTTTACGTGACACCGAGTCGGCGTGAAACAGAATCAGGGGTTCCTCCGACACCTCCTGCAGGCCAACGGAAGAACGCCGGGAAAATCGATGCGACGCTCCGACAACCAGGGGCATTGAGTCTCGATAAATGGATACCGTGTTCAATTTCGGATGGATGAACGGCAGCGAAATTACCGCGAATTCAGAACGGTTCAGAAGCAGATCCTCAACCAGGTACCTGGAAGGCGCCACCTGTACGGAAAGCGCCAGGTCGGTCCAATCCCGTATATACGCCTTCAGGATTTCCGGCAGCAGGTAGGTCACGGCCGCGTCGATCGCCCCGAACTGAAATCCTTCGCCCGGCAGGACGTCTCGGCGTTTCAGCCGATCTTCAGTCGATTCCACCAGATCCTGGATCTGTATTCCGTAATTCGCCAGCGTTCTCCCCTCCATTGTCAACCCGACGTGGCGGCTGTCCCGGTTGAAAAGGCGGACCCCCAGCGAGCGCTCCAGGTCGGCCACCCCGCTGCTGACGGTGGGCTGCGTTACGTGCAGTTCTCGCGCAGCCCGGCTGAAGCTGTTCGCGCGGGCTACGGCCAGGAAATATTTCAGGTGCTGCAGGTTCATAAACACCCCCTCGGACCGAGAGATCTATAGAAAATGTCTATAAATAATATAGTAATTATTCATTTGTCAAATATATAAAAATTCCTATCTTTTACCCCTGTTTATGTTCATGACGGCAGATTTTCACCCATTTCAGGAGTTTCTCAATGGCCGGAAAAGTCCGGGTTGCCATCGTCGGCGTGGGCAACTGCGCATCTTCTCTCGTTCAGGGCGTCCACTATTATAGGGATGCTGACAAAGAAAGCTTTATACCTGGCCTGATGCATCCCGAACTGGGTGGCTATCACGTCAGCGATATCGAATTCTCCGCAGCGTTCGACATCGACAGGAACAAGGTCGGCAAAGACCTCAGCGAGGCGATCTTCACCGACCCCAATAATACCGTCAAATTTGCGGATGTTCCTCACCTCGACGTGCCCGTTCAGCGCGGCATGACCCACGACGGCCTGGGTCGGTATCTCAGCCAGGTCATAAAGAAGGCGGACGGCAGTACCGTGGATGTGGCGGAGGTCCTGAAAGTCACGGGAACCGACGTGGTTGTCAACTATCTCCCGGTAGGCAGCGAAGAAGCCACGAAGTGGTACGTCGAGCAGGTTCTTCAAGCCGGCTGCGGTTTTGTCAACTGCGTGCCCGTCTTTATTGCGAGCGCGGGGCACTGGCCCGAACGCTTTGAAAAGCGCGGCCTTCCCATCATCGGAGACGATATCAAGTCACAGGTCGGCGCCACCATCGCCCACCGGGTACTCACCCGGCTCTTCCGTGAACGAGGCGTAAAGCTTATGCGCACCTACCAGCTGAACTTCGGCGGGAATACCGATTTCTACAACATGCTGGAACGTTCCCGACTCGAATCCAAGAAGATCAGCAAAACCAACGCCGTTACCTCTCAGCTGGACTACAACATGGGAGAGGAGAATGTGCACGTCGGTCCGAGCGATCATGTGCCGTGGCTGGAAGACAGGAAATGGTGCCACATTCGGATGGAGGGTGAGACGTTTGGCGGCGTACCGCTCAACCTGGAACTGAAGCTGGAAGTCTGGGACTCGCCCAACTCCGCCGGCGTGGTTATCGACGCGGTTCGTTGCTGCAAGCTGGGCCTCGAGCACGGGCTTAAGGGACCATTGCCGGGTCCCTCCTCCTACTTTATGAAGACCCCGCCCGAACAGTTCAGCGACGATGAGGCTCGGGAACTGGTGGAAGATTTCATTCTTCAATACGGACGGAAATAGAGGATCCACACCGGTGTGCGACAGGGGTAGTCGTTAATTCAACCAGAAAGGGCCGCCAAATGCCAGGCGGCCCTTTCTGTATCTGCGTTCTCCACTCCGCATATCTTAAGTGGTGTCAAAAACCATCACCACGAGGATGTCCCCTCCGTCCTGCTGGACGGCCACACCCCAGTGTGTCCATTCCTTACCCAGAATTCCCCTTCTGTGTGCCGCGCTCAGCATCATAAATGTATATACCTCCTCGACGGAAGGACCCCGGGCGAAACTCTCCGCGCCCCCTTGCGTCCGATCGGGCGTGAAGGCGTCGGACGAAAGTACGTCCCATATTTTTGCCCGGGCGAACTCCATCAGCCGCGGATGCGACTCGAGGATCGGCAATTCCAGACGGCTGCGCGCCGCATGGATCATCTGTGCAAGCCGGTCTCGGGCATCATCCGCGTCCCGAAACGGAATGACCGCAAGGACCATCTTTCCAAGCGGTGGCGGATCCCCTACGACCAGCGGCCGGTCTTCGACCACGACGGATCCGAGGGTGAGTTGCGCCAGGACCTGCACCCGGTAATGACCGGATGTTGCAAAAACACTTTCCGGAAACACGCCGTGAAAGCGTTCTTTCTCACGTTCGACGGGAATTTCAAAAACATCCCCATCGGGCAACCGGAAAACCGCCACCCGAAGGTGTTCGACGTCGGAATGTACGGCGCCAGCCACCGTGAGGCGATCCTCCGGCTCCAGCCGTCCGGGCGTCTCATCGATTTCGGCAAGATCAGCTTTTATGGAACCCCAGTACCTGTAGGCGTTGACGAACGTCTTGATCTGCGTCCCATCCGGAAACGCCTCAACCTGGTTGCCTTCGGCGTCGCTCTGAGAACGCCGGCCATCCGGAAACATCTCCAGCCGGTTGCCCTGAGCGTCGGTCTGTACCTCCCGGCCATCCGGAAACACCTCCAGACGGACGCCGTCCGCGCCGGTTTGCGCCTCACGCCCGTCGGGAAATATCTCCACGACCAGTCCGTCTGCGTGGTGTTCCACGCGGGTGCCGTCCGGCTTCCGGATCACCGTGGAACCATCCTTCAAAACCGTTCGCCGGGTCCCGTCAATAAAGAACTCCACCCGCTCGCCGTCCGGGCCCCGTTGCACGCGCCGCCCGTCCGCGAATTCCTCGAGTACGGTCCCGTCCGCGGAGACGGTCAGCCGACGGCCATTCGGGAATACCGTCACGCGGTGGCCTTCGCTGGTTACGGCCACCCTTCGCCCGTCCGCATGCCGCGTTTCCCTCATTCCCTCGGGAAGGGTCATCTCCACGGTTCCATTCTTGCGTTTAACGTGAAGGGTGCCGTCCGCAAACCGCGTCTTCTCCGTGCCATCCGGAAAAATCGTCCGCTTTGTTCCGGTCTTGAAGCGTTGGACGATCCGCCCGTCGGCAAACCGCTCTTCCCGATTTCCGTCCGCAAACGCGGCGGCGATTCTTCCGTCGGGATGCGTCACCTGCACATTGCCCCTCACGTCGGTCATCTCGATCCTGCCGTCGGCATAGTATTTTTCTCGTGCCCCGTCGGGCAATGTCACTTCCACGCGTCCGTCGGGGAAAACCATTCGTTGCCTGCCATCCGGAAACGTGGTCCACTCGCGACCGTCTCTGTATTTTCGCTTGCGCAGGCCCGAACCGGGCATCGTCTTGCTTCTGGGTTTTGGCCACACGCCTGCCAGTACCCGCAGATACCCCTCCGGAGGCATCTCGGCGCGTTCGCCAGACCGGTGCCGGACTCTGGGAAACAGACTCTGATGGATACCCAGGACATCCTCCAGAAGCAGCCGGTTTTCAACCGGACTTCCGCCAGGCAAAGCCAGTTCGTTATATACGGCGGGATGCAGGTGCAGATACAAATACTGAAATCTGCCCAGCGTATCGCCGTTGCCGACCACCGTGCCGTCTCCAATCACGACGGCAACCATCACCCCCGCGATGGTCCGGCCTTCGGACAGCCATCCTGTCGAAACCCGATATTCCCTGTCCTGCCACCGGACGGTCAGGTTTTCTATGGACCATACCGTATCCATCCGCACCGCGTAATTCCGAAACGGCACGAGGATCAGATCCCGTGCGACGACCCGGGGCGACGAAACCAGAGGCCACCACGACCGGTTCGTCTCCTCGTTGGTCGCGCTGTCCCGCCCCACCCGGATCAACTTTCCTTCGGAAACGACAGCTTCCCCCGTATATCCGCCCGCGGCTTCCACGTAATCGCCCACGGTCCATTCCGGCCGGTGGATGTACGGACCTGGACGCTCCACGGCGCCGGACAGGGTAACCACGGGCTCTTCTCCCGCACAAGCCGACAGAACCAATGTCAGTGCGAGCCAGGCTGGCAGGTTTCTTTTCATGGATCGCTCCCCGACAAACGATGTTGACGTGCCGGAATCCGCGGCCCTCACCGGGTTCTCCGGATTCGCCTTTGTCCCCGGCTTTCAATGCCCGGAGCCGCCTACCTGATACTCAATCTCGTGGTTCCCGATGTCTTCTGTCCTGACACCTGGTCCGTTACGGTCACTGTCAGGTACTTTTCTCCCGGATCGGAAGCCGACATGTCCAACTCCACGTATCCCTGGTCGTCTATACGACGGCCAATATGGGCGTACTCGATTGAAATCGACGCCTGATTGTGTTGCCGAACGTCCAGCAGCTTGCCGATTCCGCTCAGAATACGGGCACCCACCGATTCGCTCAGCGCCGACCGCATTTCGTAGGACACCCGGAACCGCGTCGCTCCGAACTCGTCCCGCTTCAGATTGTAGACTTCATAGTAAATAAAAACCGATTGCCCTCGTTCATACGCCCGCGTGGGATTGGGAATGACCTGGATGTCTCCCTTGCGGAATCGATCACCGTCCGCCGGACGGATCGACGCGGCCATTTGAATGCCGCTCATCCTCAGATACCCCTTGGGATACGGCGGCAACACGACCTGCTGCTGGTAGACCTGCGATCTGCCCGTACCGATCTCCAGAACCTGGACGGACATCCGGTATCTGCCGGGCGGCGCCGAAACCCGGAACATCTCCGGAACGTAGGCTTTTCGCGCCGTATCCGACGGCGCATCGGCGAAAAGCTCAAACTCCCCGTCTCTCCGAAGCACCCGCTCATTCGACTCGTTGTATAGCGCCACGCCCTTTTTCAGTTTGGCCGTGGGTTTTCTGTCGGACCCCGGCGAGAAGGAAAGCTCCCATAGCGGAATTCCATAGTACACCTCGAGATTTGAGGCGTCCTGCGCCCCCTTGAAGCCCGCCGAGTCAAAAAAATACGCCAGCGGCCCAGAGGCGAACGTGGGCCGGTAGAGTACGGGCACGCGACGCCCCACCTGGTCCAGCAGCAATTTTGGATTCAAACGCTGCCACGTATAGAGGTGGCGGGAGTGCCCGCCCTTCCCGCTCGGCATATCGGCGAATTTGAAAGCCGTCTGTCCCAACGTGCGCGTGAACGTAATCTCCATCCCGGGCCCCACGTCCGTATAAATCCAGTATTCCCACACCTTCCCGTAAACGGGATACACCGGCCAGCCCAGAATGCTGGACGCCATCCGTAACTTGCCGGAGAGATCCCCCGAGCCGTCGCTCAACGGGACCGCCCTGTAGCCGCCATCCGCCGTCCGGGTGACGCCCGCCGCCTCCGTCTCGCGCAGAGTCTCGCTGACGGGTCCTAAAACATCCGCCTGGCCGATCCCTCCCTCCCTTCCACCGAAGGAAGTCGTTTCGCTGTTTCGGACCCTGAGCATCTGGGATACCGCATCGCCGGCCTGAAGGGCGATCCGCTCCTTGATTCTGATCGCCTTCGGATCCGTTTCGAATCGGATATTGTCGGAACTGCTTACGTGGGCGGGTTGGCCGTACCGGACATAGACGCCGCCGCGCACGTCCCAGGGGAACCGATCCTTTCCGAAATGCTCCAACGAGTAGGCCACACGCCGGTAATGCTCCAGTTTGCGCTCATTCGCGGCCGTCGCGGGGGCAGGGTCTCGGCCCGCCCAGTACTGCTCGGAAAGCGCTTTCCACTCCGTCGCTGGCGCCGCATCGAACCTTTCGCGCTCCTCCTCCGCCACTTTGCGCAAGTCGTAATATACGGCCTGCGTATCCGGCTCCAGGCCTTCCAGATGCCGGTCGAACAGGACGTCGGCCCGGTCGTATTCGCGTTGCTTCATGTAGACTTCGGCAAGCGCCAACAGCGACCGCTGCTGATAAGGATTGGGCGATTCCACAAGTGGTATCAGAAGCGGCACGGCCTCTTCAGTTCTTTCCAGTTCCGTCAATACCTCCCCCAGGTTCAGACGCGATTCCTGATGATCCGGATTCACCTCCAGTTGTCTCCGTAGCGCTGCCTCCGCCTTTTCATGCCGGACATATTCTCCTGCTTCACCATTCTTGTGAATTCGCCCGATCTGGAACCACACGTCCGGATGGTCCGGAACGATCCTTGCGAGCCGCCTGTAGGCCGTCAACTCCTTGGTGTCTCCGATGCGTCGATACGCACGGGCCAGATTGTAGTAGGCCTCGGCAAAGGATCGATCCACCGAAATCGCGTCCTGGAAGTACCTGATTGCCCATAGCAACCCCTTTTCCTTCCGCATATACACCAGCCCCAACCCATTGTGGGCGGGCGCGAATTTCCGTTTCCTGCGCCTGGCATCCATAAACGCGTCTTCGGCCGCATCCAGGTCGCCTCGTTTCAAATACACGTGGCCCATGCCCACCAGCGAGGGTGCATGTTTCTTATTGATACGCAGCGCTTTCCTGAATTTCATCAGCGCGGCGTCCATATCTTTCGCCTCGAAAAGCTGCATGCCCTCGCTGTAATGCGCGTCAACCGGGTTCTGAAGGGAATCGGTCGACGCGGCGTGGGTATCCCTGGCCGTGCCCAGGCCGATAACAACGGCGAAAACCAGAACGTATTTCATCTTCCAACCCTCCCCACGGAAACGCTGTGGCACGCCAACGCCGGATCAGCGCCACGCAAGCGGACCCATTTCCGAGGCGCGTGACACGTCTACCAGTTCGGCCGCGGTCGCCGCTCCGCTCGAGATCGTGCTGACTCTGGAGTCGGCGAGGACATACCGGAATGCATTCCGCGGTACGGTCCCGGGTTCGTCCCGGAGACGTCGGATGATCCCTTCGGCTCTGGCGCGTTCCCCGTGACCTTCCAGATTTTCAAGCGCTGCCCTGCGACGGGGGGCATCGGCAAATAGCCCGCCGGCGAGCACGGTAGCAACGACAATGCCCATCCCACTTTCGGCGGCTGCCGGTATGACCTCTTCGGCGGCCTCTTGCGAACAGGGGTGGTAATCGTGGAAGACGAGCAGGGAATCGAACTCCCCCGTACGGGCAACACGCGCCAGCAGGGGGATGGCCCGGTCCGTTATGCCGATACGGTCGCACAGGCCGCGTGTTTGCGCGTCTCGCAACCCCTCGAGGGTCCCGCCCCGTTCCATGATGCGCTCCCATCCCGCCGCGCTCACCTGATGGATCTGGACGGAGAAGAGCTTCGAAAGACGAAGGCGACGAAGACTGCGTTCGACGCTTCGAAGCACGCTATCCCGGCGATAGTCGAAATCTTCGGGATCAAATCCAACCTTCGTGGCGACGTGCATCCGCGATTGCGCGGCTTCGAGGGCGTAGCCGAATAGCGCTTCGCTATTTCCGTATAGCGGCGCGGTGTCGATATAGTTGATTCCCAGCTCTTCCGCGCGACGCACGATCTCGACCGCGTTTTCCCGCGCGCGTTCGGGATTCGATCCGCCGATGTATGCGCCGCCCAGACTGACCTCGCTGACCCGGATGCCCGTATTGCCGAACGGACGGTATTCCATGTTCCCTCCTGATTGAAGTACTTATGCCCAAAAGATAGCCGAACGAAGCCGGTCACGCAAGATGTCGGGGGTCCATGCATTGACCGTGCGTAGGCGCTCGCGTGCCCTGTAGATGCCACGGCTGACAGGGTACGACTATACATTTGACCTCAAACAGGGTATATTCCCATAGATCTGCGTTTTCGCGGCTCATCGACAGCACCTGCGCCGGCCGGCGCAGCGGCTCGACAAAGGATCGTGGAAATGTACCCTCGCGTGCTTGCCCTTCTCCTTCTCTTCGTACTCTCAGCAACGCCCCCGTACGCAAACTCCGCGTCAACCCCACCCGTATACAGCGCCCTTAAGAATCTGTACCTGACCACCGTACTGGTGGAGAACGGGCGGGCAGCCGCCATTATCGTGGTTCCCTCAAGCGGAATCTACGACGCAGACGCGGTGCGAATCCAGCGGGCGATTCTCGCCCGGACCGGGGTGGAGGTACCGGTGGCGCGGGACGATTCACCTGCCGGGTCCGTGCCGATTGCGGAAAACCTGATTGTGCTCGGCAACAGGTCCACGAATCGCACCATTGCGGGGCTGTACGACCGCTATTACATACTGCTGGACCTGAAATATCCCGGACCTGACGGCCACGTCGTGCGGTCTCTCCACAATCCCTTCGGGAACGGGCGCAATGTGATTGCAGTCGGTGGGAGCGATGCCGCCGGCGTGGCCAAGGCGACAGATGTGTTTATTCGAAAGCTCGCCGGAGATCCCGGCAGTGGCGCCGGCCTGTCGGTCGGGTGGCTGGCGGAAATCCGTCTTGGAAACGGGATGCAGGTACCGGAGGCGCTTCAGGATTTTGAGACCTGGGAGGCATCCGCGGGTTACCGGTCCGTGGGATATTTCGGGTGGAACAGCATCAGCAAGCATATGGCGATGTATTATATGACCGGTGAAGAACACCACGCGCAAGAGTTTCTGCGGCTTGCCTTTCCCGACGCGGAGGCAAGGGCCCGGATTGCGGCGATCGACGGCGAAAGGATCGAGAACAAGGATGCGCCCCTCAGCGGCCCGTACCATTACACCGCGCATATGATGATCCTGTACTGGGATCTGATCGAGGAAAGCCCGGTCTTCACGGACGAACAACGATTGAGGATCACCAACGCGTTTGCGAAGCAATTTGAGCACGATCCCTATGGCCAGAGCAGGACGGCTATGATCGTACGAAACCTGGATATGGGCAGAGAGGCATATGACACGCCGCCCTCCGGAGTAGGTACCCGGCATCACCAGTGGGCTGCCATAGCGCTCTACTGCCTCGGCCGGTACTTCCAGAAGGACTACCCGAACCCGCTCTGGCAGCACTGCATGTGGGCGGCTGAATGGCAATTCTCTCCATTGCGTCACCACGCATGGGTGATGGGCGAAGCCGATAATCTATATTGGTACAGTACCGGCATTGCCCCGATTTTCACGTATCTGCTGATTTCGGGGGATCGGGCGCCGCTACGGAACGGCGTTCTGGTGACGCTGCTGCGCGGGCAGGAGATGCTCATATCCGGACGGGAGCCGGACTGGGCCCTTCGCTATGCCTCTTTAGGTTACCTGCACAAGGCAGCGTATCTCACGGGTGACGGCCGGTTTGTGGAATACGCCCGCCGGACCGGGGTGGCCATGGATGGTTTCCGGCTGGGCCAATCGTTCTGGCCGGAGCCTGGCCTTGTCCCGGAACAACCCACCGATCTTACCCAAAAATGGAGTATCCTCGAGGTACCGGAGCCATTTTGGGAACGACGTGGGAGTGGGTTGCCGCTGTCGGACTCGTTTCAATTCGGGAGCTTTCGAAGTACAACCGACGCGGCGGGCGATTTTATCCTGATCGACGGACTGAACGGAGCGTCCCGAAATCCCTACCACTCGTTCGCGGTTCTGGAACTCCGCCTGGACGGGGAAACTGTACTCGAGGGGTACGGAAATCAGGTGCTGACGGTGGCCGACGGGCTGGTGGAGCCGCACAGCCCGATGGACGCGGCGCTTCGATATCGGGACGTGTTGGGCCGGACAGCCGTCGCCGTCGCCGGGGTGCCCGATGCGTCGTTCTGTAGTTGGCGCCGCGCCCTGGTGCAACGCGTGGGGAAGTATGCGTTGTTTGTGGATCGACTGAAATTCCGTGTGGACAGCGCGAATCTCGAAGTGAGGACCGAATGGACGGGGCCGGGACGATGGCGTTCGATCTCAGCGGGCGGCGAGTCGTACATCGAAAGCGGCGCTACTCGTTTCGGGATCCGCGCCTCCGACCCGGTTGAGATTGTGCTCAATGGCAGAACGGCATCCCTGGTGTGGACGGGTTCCGTATCGTCAGGTGAGGAGCGCGCGTTCTATTCGCTGATTGCCGGAAACGGCACGGCTGAAGCGCCGGTTGCCTGTGTGCGGCTCGGCGCGCAGGCGGCGGCACTGGGCCTTCCCGAACCTGCGATTGCCGTCGGTGGAGAGTACGCCCGCATTCAGGGCGACATCGTTCTGCTGGCCAGCGACCACCTCTTCGGGAAAGATCTGAAATCCGCGGGGATGGAGGCGGTTCTTTTTACATCGGATGCGCCGGTTGATCTGGACTGGGATTTTTCCACCGCATCCATGGTGCTCACAACAAGATACGAGACAAGCATCAGCGCAGCGTTTGCTGAACCGTCGGACGTCCGGATCGATGGCGTTCCGTTGCCGCTCCGTGCCGTTTCCGATAGCGGCGCCGTGTTCCAGGTGGCGAAGGGTCGGCATATATTGACAGGCGCGGCACCGGATCCGGATGTGCTCGCCGGAACGGTCGACGGCCTCAGGGAGCTTTTGTCGCAGGCCCTCACGGCGCGCCGGCGGGATGCGGAGATTCATGTCACGCCAGCAGCGCCGGACGGTCCACCCGCGCCTCTATTTCTGAAAACGCGGATCGGCGGTGCGGTGGCGGACATGATTTCCTTCGAAGCCGATGGTAGGAACTGGGTCGGAGTCGCCGAGGACAGAGGGGTACATCTGCTGACTTCGGACGGGCGGGAGGGTCGGTTTTTCGGTACGGACGGGCCGGTCCGGGTGCTTCGCTGGTGGGACGCCTTCCAGTTGCTGCTTGTCGGATGCAGGGACGAACAGGTTATTGCGTTCGACCTGGAAGGAAGACGCCGGTGGACGTTTGTGTCCGAAATGCACCCGGCGGTCTACCAGGCCGGGAAGACCTACTGGTTCAAGACCGCGTCGGGGCACGAGGGAATCCACGGACTGCATACCGGGATCTTTCGAAACGGACAGAGCCAGGCATTCGTGGGAAGCGCGTGTACGCTGGAAATCCTGAACGAAAAAGGTCAGCTCGAGGAGCGGCTGCCGGTGTTCTGGGGGCCCGGAACCCGGTTCGCACTGATCGAGAGTCCCAGGGCCGGCGTCGATCTCCTGATCGCGCGCCAGCCGACGGATTCGCACGCGCTCTCGCTTGTAAACAGCCGGACGAGCGACGTGATTCGCGGCAGGTTTGCCGGAGTTCCGGCAGGCCACACGTATATTGGCGGATGGGCCTCGATGAGCAGGAAACACATTTTCAACGAAGATCTGGATGCTGACGGGACGAAAGAGGTGGTCAGCGAGATCAACGGCACGTGGAACCGGGTGACCGTGTGGGGTGAGAACGGGGCCGCCCTCTACAACGCGAACTTCGGCCCGGGGGATCCGATACCCGCACAGAATATGCGCGACCTGGATATCGGCGATCTGGACGGAGACGGGAAGAAGGAGATTCTGGCGGCGACGTCGAAGGGACTTGTGGTCGCGCTGGACGCGCGTTGCAACCGGGTGTGGTCCCGCCGGCTTCCCAGCCCGCCCACCGTGCTGGCGTTCTTACGCGCCTATGACGCGTCCTGGGTCGTGACCGGCTGCGAGGACGGCAGCGTCGTCGTATTGGACGGATCCGGGGAGGTCCGGGGTCTGGGAAAGGTCTCGGGGAAGCCGACCCATATTCTGAGACTGGGAGACGGCGTGGTGGTAGGGACCGACAGGGGCGAAGTGACGGGATGGAAGATCGGCGGCAGCTTCATGTGGGATGCACCGGCCGAGCCAGGGGAATATGCGCTGCATCAGAATTTCCCCAACCCCTTCAATATTGAGTGCCAGATCGCTTACCAGCTGCCCGAAGCCGGTGAAATCTCGCTGATCGTCTACAATCTGCTGGGGCAACGGGTCCGCGTGCTGGCGGAAGGAAACCGGCAGGTCGGATATTACCAGGTCGCCTGGGACGGGAGAGATGACTCGGGGAGGGAAGTGTCCAGCGGCGTCTACTGCAGCCGTCTGGTCGTGGGTGACGGCAAGTTTACGGCGGTAAAGAAGATGGTACTCTTGAAATGATGTCCCGTCCTGACAGCTGACGACCTCACGGAGCATCGATCCCGGATTCGGACCGACCGGAGTTCGCCCGCCGTATCGTCTGAGTGTGTCGGGAGCATCCCGCTGAAACGCTATCTCTTTTTCGGGATGTAGAGGTCGGTAGCGGTACCCAGGTGGATTTCAGCGGCGATGCCCAGGGATTCGGAGAGGGAAGGGTGAGGGTGGATCGTGTGCGCCAGGTCTTCGGCGACAGCGGCCATTTCGACGCCAAGGACGGCTTCGGCGATGAGTTCGCCGGCATTGGGGCCGACGATGCCCGTCCCCAGGATTCGGCTGGTCTGAGGGTCAAAAATCAGTTTCGTGAGTCCCTCGGTACGTCCCAGGGTTGCGGCCCGGCCCGAGGCGGCCCATGGATAGCGGGCGATTTTGACAGGGCGATCCTGCTCCCGCGCCTGGGTTTCGGTAAGGCCGCACCAGGCAATTTCAGGATCCGTGTATACCACGGAGGGGACGATGCTGTCGAAGGCCGCGGGTTGCCCGGCGATGACTTCGGCGGCAACTTTCCCCTGGTGGGCGGCTTTGTGGGCGAGCCCGGGGCCATCGACCACGTCGCCAACGGCAAAGATGCGGCTGTCGGCCGTACGCATGTGTCCATCGACGACGATGAAGCCGGGATCCGAGAGACCTGCCCGTGTATTCTCCAGCCCCAGGTTTTCGGTGTTGGGTATCCGGCCCGCCGAGAGCAGAATTTTGTCGTAGGTCTGTGGCGCCCCCTTGTAATCGCCTTCGAAACGCGCGGATACCCCATTCAGATTTTCTTCCAGGGCGGCGACGGCGGTGTTGACGTGGATGCCGTCGAAGATGCCTTCCAGGTGTTTTTGCAGGGGTTTGACCAGATCTCGGTCCACCCCGGGTAAGAGGCCGCCGGTGATCTCGACGAGCGTCACCTGGCTTCCGAGTTGGGCGTAGACGGTACTCAGTTCCAGACCGATGATGCCGCCGCCTACGGCCAACAGGCGATTGGGGATATTCTCCAGTTCAAGCGCCTTATTCGAATCCAGGATATTCGGGCTGTCGATGTCGAAAACCGGGGGCACTGCGGGACGGGCCCCGGTGGCGACGATGGCATGGACGAAGTCGATTTGAGCGACGTCGTCACCCCCCGAGATACGGACCCGATCGGACGATTCGAAGACGGCGCGGCCGCGGATCCGCGTGACTCGACGGCGACGGCAAAGTGCGTCGAGGCCGCGTGAGAGCTTCGCGAGGATACCGTCTTTCCAATTTCGCATTTTCTCGAGATCGATTTCCGGTTCGGAGAACGTCAATCCACACGCCGCAGCTTCACGGGATTCCGAAATCAGGCTTGCAACGTGAAGCAGGGCTTTGGAGGGGATGCAACCCCGGAGCAGGCATGTGCCTCCGAGGCGGTCGTCGGCTTCTACCAGAGTGACGGGGATGCCGAGGTCCGCTGATCTGAAAGCGGCGGCGTAACCGCCCGGCCCCCCGCCGATAACGACGAGGTCGGTCTTGTGGGTGTTTTCCGGCATGGTCGCTCCGGATTGGAAAACATGCAAGGCCGCAGCCCGGATGGACTTTTTCAACGGGCTGTTAGATCTTCGATCGCCGGCTATCCCCCGAGGAGCATGCGTTCCGGGTCTTCGAGGGACTCAACCAGATGCCTGGTAAATCGTGCGCCGTCGGCGCCATCCACGACGCGGTGGTCGTACGATAGGCAGATTGGCATGATGAGACGGGGTTCGATGCGCCCATCGTGCACGACCGGTTCCCGTCGGGACCGCCCCATGCCGAGTATGGCGACTTCGGGGAAGTTGACGATGGGGGTGAAGGAAGTACCGCCAATGCTGCCCAGATTGGTGACGGTAAAGGTGCCGCCCTGAAGCTCTTGGAGGTCGGCCCTGCCCTCCCGCGTACGGTGGGCGAGTTCGTCGAGCTGAACGGCAAGTTCGAAGATGTCTTTGCGGTCGACGTCGCGGATAACCGGCACGATCAGGCCCCTCTCCGTATCAACGGCCACGCCGATGTGGTAGTAGTGCTTGAGAATGAGCTGTCCGGCGGCCAGGTCCAGGCTGGCGTTGAACTGCGGAAAGGCTTTCAGCGCGCTGACGCAGGCTTTCAGGACAAATGGCGTCGGTGTGAGCTTGCCGCCCCGGGCTTCGGTGCCGGCCTTGTGCCGCCGTCGGAAAGCTTCCAGGTCGGTCACGTCGGCCCGATCGAACTGCGTGACGTGCGGGACCTGCGCCCAGGCCGTGCCGACGTTCTGTGCAATGGTTCTACGGACCCCGGGGAGGGGCTGTCGTTCGACACGGCCCCATCGGGTGAAGTCCGGCAGGTCGGGCGCGACGACAGGTCCGACGGATGCCGCTTCGTTCAGGGAGGACTGCACGTAGCTCTTCACGTCGTCACGGGTAATCCGGCCGCCGGCGCCGCTGCCCGGAATCTGGCGCAAATCGACGCCGAGTTCACGCGCGAATCGTCGCACGGAGGGTGCGGCCGGCACCGTGACCTGCGCAGTTTCGGGGGCCTTGGGCGTCTCGTCGGTCGTGTCCGCGTTCACCGGACCGGGCGGCGCCTGCAGTTCCGCCGGCGGATCCGTCGGTGGCGGCTGGACCTCTTCATCGGACGCGCGCGATTCCTGCACGGCTACCCGCGCGTCCGACGCTTGTGATGCATCGACGGCGATAAGTACGGTTCCGGGCGAGATGCTGTCGCCGTTCTTGACGTTGACCGAAACGACCGTTCCGGCAATAGAAGACGGGACTTCAACCAGCGCTTTGTCGGTTTCCAGTTCGATGACGGGCTGATCGACCTCGATTGAATCACCTTCCGAGACCATGATACGCACCACGTCGCCCTGATCGATGCCTTCGCCAAGGTCCGGAAGTCTGAATTCCTCGGCCACGGTTCCTCCTTTGCGGGTGCCTCGAGCGCTATTTTCCGTAACTCAACGTTGGACCGGCCGCGACCGGGTTGGCTTTATCGGGGTCGACGCCGAGGTCCTCAATGGCATTTTCAACCTGGTCTCTCCCGATCCCGCCCTGGTTTGAGAGGGCGTGGAGCGCAGCGACGGCGATGGATTCGGCATCGACTTCAAAGTGTCTGCGAAGCGCCTCCCTGGTATCGCTCCTTCCAAAGCCGTCGGTACCCAGGGCAACCAGATCCTGTGGCACCCAGGGTCGGATCATGTCGGGCAGGATTTTCATATAGTCGGAGGCGGCCACGACAGGACCCCGGGCGTCATTGAGTACGTCGGTTATGTATGGCTTACGTGCCGGTTTTGAGGGGTGCAGCCGGTTCCAGCGTTCGGTTTCGAGGGCGTCTTTGCGCAGTTCCTTGTAGCTGGTGACGCTCCAGACCTGCGCGGAGATGCCGTATTTCTCAGCCAGAATTTCCCGGGCGCGGAGGGCCTCCCTGAGGATGGCGCCGCTGCCCAAAAGTTGAACGTGATGCGTTGCGTTTTCCAGGGAGCCCGGCTTGAGTCTATAGATACCTCGGATAATTCCTTCCTCGACGCCCTCCGGCATGGCCGGCATGTCGTAGGGCTCGTTTCCCAGCGTCAGATAATAAAAGATATCTTCCTGCTCCCCGTACATGCGCCGGATACCGTCCTGAATGATGACCGCGATTTCGTAAGCATAGGCGGGGTCGTAAGTGAGCAGATTGGGGACGGTGCTGGCCAGCACGTGGCTGTGACCGTCCTGGTGTTGAAGGCCTTCTCCGTTCAACGTCGTTCGGCCGGCCGTACCCCCCAGGAGGAAACCCTTGCACCGCATATCCGCGGCGGCCCAGATCAGGTCGCCGATGCGCTGAAAGCCGAACATGGAGTAGTAGATGAAAAACGGGATGGTGTTCACACCACAGGTGGCATAGGCGGTGCCCGCGGCAATGAAGGAGCACATGGAACCGGCTTCGTTGATGCCTTCTTCCAGGATTTGACCTTCCCTGACTTCCCGGTAGTACAGCAGCGTATCGGCGTCTACGGGTTCGTAGAGCTGGCCGACGCGGGAGTAGATTCCCCATTGTCGAAAGAGCGGTTCCATGCCGAACGTGCGGGCTTCGTCCGGAATGATGGGCACGATGAGTTTGCCGATTTCGGGATCGCGAAGGAGCTTGGAGAACATCCGGACGAAGGCCATGGTTGTGGAGGCCTGCCGACCCTGCGTGCCCTTCAGGAATTCGTCGAAATCGTCCAGGGGGGGAACGGCGAGTGGTCTTGTATGAACCTGCCGGCTGGGCAGATAGCCGCCCAGTTCCTCCCGGCGTCGTTTCATGTATTCAATTTCCGGGCTGCCTTCCGGAGGCCGGTAAAACGGTGCGGCGGCGACTTCGTCGTCCGAGATGGGGATGCCGAAGCGAGATCGGAATTCCCGCAGTTCGTCTTCGTTCAGCTTCTTCTGTTGGTGAGTGACGTTCCGGCCTTCGCCGGATTCGCCTATCCCGTAGCCCTTGATCGTTTTTGCGAGGATTACGGTGGGCGAGCCCCGGTGCTCCACGGCCGACTTGTAGGCGGCGTAGACTTTTTCGGGGTCGTGCCCGCCGCGGCGCATTTTCTGCAGCTGTTCGTCGGAAAGGTGGTCGACCATTCCGAGCAATTTGGGATGGTTACCAAAGAAATCTTTGCGGATGTAGTCGCCGGATTCAACTGTATATTTCTGGTATTGGCCGTCCACCACTTCGTTCATGCGCTGGACGAGTATCCCCTCGTGGTCCCGGGCCAGCAACGGGTCCCAGTCGTCGCCCCAAACCACTTTGATGACGTTCCAACCGGCGCCGCGGAATGCGGCTTCCAATTCCTGAATCACCTTGCCGTTACCGCGTACCGGGCCGTCCAGCCGCTGGAGATTACAGTTAATCACGAAGATGAGGTTGTCCAGCTTTTCCCTGGAGGCCAGCGTGATTGCACCAAGAGATTCGGGCTCGTCGGTTTCGCCGTCGCCCATGAAGACCCAGACGTGGGTACCGGAGGTGTCTTTGAGGCCTCGATCCTCCAGGTAGCGGTTGAAACGCGCGTGATAGATGCCCATAATAGGCGCCAGGCCCATGGACACCGTGGGGTATTCCCAGAAGTCGGGCATCAGCCAGGGGTGCGGGTATGAGGACAGCCCGCCGGGACGTCGGAGGTCTCGGCGGAAGTTCTCCAGAAACTGTTCGTCGAGCCTGCCTTCGAGGAAAGCCCGGGCGTAGACGCCCGGCGCGGCGTGCCCCTGGAAATACACCTGGTCGCCCACGAAGCCGTTGCCCCTGCCGTGAAAGAAGTGGTCGAAACCCACCTCGAGCAGCGTGGCCGCGGACGCGTAGGTGGAAATGTGGCCGCCAATGCCGTCGTATTCGCGGTTGGCGCGTACCACCATGGCCATGGCGTTCCAGCGAATGATGCTCTTGATACGGCGTTCGATTTCGCGGTTGCCCGGGTACGGGTGCTGCTGATCCACCGGAATGGTGTTGACGTAGGGCGTATTTGCGCTGAAGGGGATGACGACGTCCGCCCGGTGCGCCCATTCTTCAATTTTCTTGAACAGGAAGCGCACCCGGTTCGGTCCGTAGTTTTCCAGGGCATAGTCGAGCGATTCGATCCAGTCCTGGGTTTCGGCGGGGTCGACGTCCCGGGAAGGGGTTCGGACGACTTTATCAGACATTAACGGCCTCGTTGTGATTTACCGTGCGCGGGCTTGTTGCTGACGGATTGATCGATGCCCCATCGGCCTCTGAATTTACCGGTAGACGGCTGAAAAGTCAACCATGATGCCCTTTTACGCCGCTTTAGCGGGCCTCTGCAGACAAAAGGCCCCGGGAGGCACTCCTCCAGAGGCTTTTTGTGCAACGACCCATAACGATGTTTACGGCGTGTTTTCAGATGATGCCGGCCATCTCCTGGAGCATGCGCCAGTTCTGCAGGCGATCTTCCTGGGCGGCCATAAGGGTTTCGGAAGGATTTCCGTCTCTGTCGAATTGCTTGGCGAAACGACCTTCCGTCCGGGTGAAAGTAACAAAATCGATGGTTTCGCCCGTTTTGCGGATGGTATACCAGTCGTCCTTGACGGCTGGGTTGCCCTTGAGGTCCAGCCGTTCCTTGATACGTTCCCCGTTGCGTGGATCGTAGATGAAGATGGGGAAGGCCCGCGATTCCATGGCCAGTTTGGCCTGGTGCCCGGCCAGGTGGTCTCCCACCCCGTGTTCGGGCTGGCAGGTGGTGAAGACGTTGATCACGGCCGGGCCGTCGAATTCGTTGGCCGCGGCAATGGCGGGGTAGAAGTGGTTGGGCAGGCTGCAGATGGTCTGGGCTACGAAGGTGTCCGGATGCATCATACAGATCTGACCGAGTTCTTTGCGGCGTTCGGTTTTTCCGGGAACGGCAGAGCCGTGGACGGACATTTTTGTGTTCTGGCCCATGTAACTCGAGGTGGACGCCTGGCCGCCGGTGTTGGAGTAGACCTGGGTGTCCAGGACCAGGACGTTGATATCCATGCCGGATCAGCACCCGATCGAGACCAGGCCCGCCGGAAGTTCGCCCGTTTCCTGGTCGATTGTGCTTTCGACCAGTTCCCGCGGGACTTCGAATACTTCCCGGTAACCTCTCATGATGGCGTTTATGTTGGCTTCCACGACGCCCTCGCCCTTCTTGCCCCAGTATTTGTTGACGGCGTTTTCGACATTCACAAACAACTCGTCTTCCGTGAGATTCAGTTCCTTCTGGAAGGGGGTGTGTCTCAGAAAGATCCCCAGAAGAACAATACCCTGGAAACGCTGCATCAGATCCGGCGACGGCGCTTCTTCCAGGGCAATTTTAACGGCATTCAGGGCGAGAGGCTTGATTCGTCTGGTTCGGAACGTCCTCTTGGCCCAACCTGGAATGTTGTCCCATACCTTCTCCGCCTCGGTGTGGGGGCTCTGGATGAAGACCATGCCGCCGTCGACAACGCCGGCGGCATCGGCGGAGGCGGCCTTGATTTCGGCGGTAAGGGGATTGGACTGCGCAAGCGGGTTGTCCATTCGTTCCACAATGGAAATGGCCTTTGTACCCTTGAGGGCCTGCACAATTTCGACGCCCGGGAACGGGCGGAACGACGTGACGTGAAGGGCGCCAACTTTCAGCCCCTCGGTCTCCCGAAGCCAGTCGACGGCCGTGAGCGCGCGCGCACCGAGTATGAAAGACGGCGGGAAGGCATTTGCCCAAGATCGTGTAGAGCACCTCTTTCATCAGAACCAGAACCAGACCCTGACCCGAGGTGAAGTTGGTGACCCGGCCGCCGGCCACGGCAAAGCCTTCGGACGCAGAAGCCGAACTGTGTTCGGACTCGGGCTCTATGAAGACCAGGGTATCGCCCCACAGGTTGACCCCGCCGTTTGACACCACCGCGCTGTATTTCTCGCCCAGAATCGAGGAAGACGTGATGGGAAAAGTGCAGGCGCCCTGGCTGATGTGTTTTTCTACCCAGATTGCGGCATCGCCGCCGTCGCCCACGTCGGGAAAACCGGGAAACGGAAATTCACCTGGCCGTCCGGCAATCTGTATTTTGGCGCTTTCCGCCATGGCGCTTCTCCTTTTCAGTAGACACACGGCGTAGCGGAACCTGACGCCTGTCTGTCAGCCCGATCCACGACCGGCCTTGGTGCGCTTTCGATAATATAATTAATAAGATAAACTATATTTCACAGAAAAACGCATTCGCGACCTGTCTGCAAGCGTTGTGTTGACGTGGTCCTTCAAATGATTAAATGAATGGAACGACGCGTGCAGTGGACGGTCGTTGAATCCACTTGCCCGATTTGCATGGGCCCTCCATATTTAACGTGATTAAAGAGTCTCTTCAAAGATCACGGGAGCGAACGAAACACGGAGGCAAACGATGCCTGAACTCAGGTACGACGGCGGAGATCCCGTCCGGGCGCTTGCGTTTTCCCGGGAACACCGCGCGGATATGCGGGCGTTGCGAAGGGTGTTTGTGGGGCCGGAGGGTGCGACCGTAAAGGATATTAACGGCGAAGAGATGTTTCTGGAAGGACTTACGTTGGGTCAGCCCCAACTGGAATCGCTGCTGAAGCTGGCCGGGGCTTCCTACAATCCGTCAACGCTGCACGACGCGCCTCGCGGCCGAAGTCCGGTCAAGGAATTCGAGATTGTCAAACAGGACCCCTGGGGACACGATCGGGTGTTGTAGGCGACTTAATGGCGGTTGGCTTCCAGCCATGCCAATTGGCGGTTATCAGGGAAGGGCGCGATCGAATTCCGCAGGTCGCCGATGCCGCCGAAGGACATCAGGACGGTGTCGTTAACCTGGAGGCCGTTGGGCAGGTCGGCTTCCGAAAAAACAATGGGTGTGCCCCAGTACAGCAGCTGCAGGGTCCTCTCTCGCAAGGGCAAACGACTGAAAAGAGACCGCTCCAGGTGGAAAAGCCGGTCAGGCATATTGAGATGGCTCTGACCGGTGTGGCCCGCCTTGCGGGCGATGCGTTCGTTGTCTCTCAGGATTTCGCAGGATACGGCGACGCTGGTGTCGTCGTATTCGGAATCCGTGACCAGAACCGGCCCCAGGCTGGCGCAACCGCCGTGCCAGTTCTTGGCCTGGGGAAGATTCAGCGGATTTTCGGCTTCAATACCGTTGTCGGTGTAGTCGTTGCCGCCGGTAAAGCCCAGGCGCTCGATCTGACCTCGGGTGTCCAGTCCGTAAAGGGTGACCAGTTCGGTTTCGGGCACGAGGCGGCGGGTGTTGTCCGGACGGGCGATGTGCCCGCGATGTCCGGCCAGCGCGTCCACGTCGGTCTTCGCGAAGAGTTCGGGTATGCCTCCGCGCGCGCATTCGCGGTATTTCTGATCGTACACGTTGACGGCTCCGCCGGTGGCCTCTTTCGCTTCGGCTTCCCGAAGCCTGGCGCTGTCGGCGTGGGTGACACCGGCCAGCCAGATCCGCAGTCGGTGGGGCTGTGCGGGCGGCGGGGTGACGGGAGCGATCAGGTGCGGCCGCCCCACGGATGGTCCATTATCCATAAGGTCGGCCAGGCTGTAGGAACGTGCTTTGGAAGTGTCGATGTCCGAGACAACCCGATCCAACCCCAGTGTGTCGCCACCGTGGGTAAAGTAGAGGTCGAATAATGAGGCAGGATACGGCTCGCACGCCGTGAGGTCCAGGACCATATCGCTTTCGACGAGGCCGAGACGCGATGGGCCCGGTGCGGATGGATCGCGGAATTGCAGGAGTCTCAAGGATTACACCTCCCTGGTGATCTAAGGGATGCGCGAAATGGCGTTCGTTCGAGGCAAGCCTTTCGCTGATTTCCACATTTGCCGCTTGTTTTTACACATAATATTGTGTAAATTTTTGTGTAAACACGGAGGTTTGCAATGGCGACCAATCTTGCACTTGACGACGCATTGATCGAAGAAGCCCGGCGAATCGGTGGGCACAGAACGAAAAAGGCTGTTGTCACCGAGGCCCTGGAAGAGTATGTCCAGCGCCGCAGACAGCTGCAGATACTCGGTCTGTTCAATACGATCGACTACGATCCGGATTTCGACTACAAGATGCAGCGGAATCGGAAATGAAGGTATTGGTCGATACCTGCGTTTGGTCCCTGTCGTTACGGCGCAAAGTCGTTTCCGAACATCGTGTCGTCGAGGAATTGGGAGAATTGGTCCGGGAAGTTCGGGTTCAACTGATCGGACCGGTCCGCCAGGAGATCCTTTCCGGAATTCGTTCGCACGTTCAATTCGAGGGACTTCGAAGTCGTCTGCGGGCGTTTCCGGACCTGCCACTTGAAGTTCCGGACTATGAATGCGCGGCCGATTTTTTCAATCAGAGCCGGCGCCGGGGCGTTCACGGATCGAATACGGACTTCCTGATCTGTGCGGTATCCCATCGGTACGAGATGCCGATTCTGACCACGGACGGCGATTTTTGTCGTTTCAGCGAATATTTGCCGATCGAGCTTCACACGCCGAGGTCGGAAGCAGAGGTCTAGGACGATGCTGATGCAGGACGAGATGGCCGGGCTTGGGAAGCGTTTTCTCGCGTTGGTGATTGACATACTGATGCTGAAGCTGCTGGATCTGCCGCTTTCCCGCGCACTGAGAGAGGTCACGACCTCGCCAATTGCGGCGCTGGTTCTGGAGTACGGAATAACGCTGGTCTATTGTACCATTTTTCTTGCGCGCAGGGGACAGACTCCGGGTAAGATTATGATGAGTCTGAGGGTTATTTCCGTGGATGGCGGCGCGATAGGCCGGGTCCGGGCTTTTGTCCGTTCCACCGTGAAATGGACGCCTATTTTCGTAATTTTAATTGTCCTGTCGGCACTGAACCCGTTTGCAGAACCTCATCAGGTGGCTTTGGGCGCCGAACGTGTCCTGACGCCGCCGGAGAATTTCGATGCCGGAAGCCTGCATGTCTGGTCGATCGTCTTTTATTCGGGCTGGCTGCTGGGCTTTGTACTCGTCTGGATCACGCGCCGTCATCCGGACCGGCAGGCGCTGCACGATCGTGCGGCCGGCACCCTGGTGATGGCTTTGGGATAATCGGCCGGATCTCAGAATCGTGCGGTCGGCCGAAGGAACGGTCTTCCCTCCGATCGATCGGGAACGTGAGGTGGGAAACGCAAAAACGGCTCTGGGATCGGGCCGGCTCCAGGTACTTCGTCCCGCGCGGTGCCTCTATTGCCGGCGTGGGAGCGATGCAATCCGGAAAATGCTGTCCCGCTTAATGATCCGGTCGGCATTCAGGTCCTTGACCGTCATGTGGAGCGAATAGCGACCCGGATCCGCGTGTCCCAGATCCAGTTCCACAAAGTCCGAGACCCAGATTTCGGCGCCGACCTGCTCGTATCGAACCTCGATGGCTTCGCCGTCTTTCCGGATTCTGGGCAGGAAGGTTCTGGGAGATTTGTCGCTTGTGGACTTGGAGATGACCTCGAACGTCACTTCGTAACGGGTGTTTCCGAAGGCATCTTTTTCCAGGTTATAGACTTCGAAGTAGACAAAGACGGAGTTGCCAACGTAGAAGGTACGGGACGGCGCCGGAAGAATATCCCAACCATGACGCACGAATTTCGGATTGGATCCTTCTCTGGCCTCCTCCACGTTCTGGGCGATCTGGATGTCGCTCATCATGAGTTCGTCGCCGCGATAGTCGGGCAGTTCCAGGGTCTGCTGGTAGACCTGGAGCATGTCCGTTTTCTTTCGCCAGGCCTCCACCGCAAGCTGGTACACGCCCGGTGCGGCGGTCATGTCAACGCGGTCGAGTGCCAGCAGGCTCCGGCCCAGGTTGGCGTCCGTGACCGGCACGGCGAGGTCGTCGCTGCGTTTGTGGAGTCGGCCTCTGCGGCTGTCGACAAGCGCGACGCGGCGATTGACAACGATGGTCGTGTCGATGTCATCGGGCCGGGCTACATTGTCAATGGGCAGCCCTATGTTGAGTTGCAGTTCGGTTTTGCCGTCCTGCCCGCGAAAGGAAAGGGCTTCGTAATAGTAGTCCAGGGGATCCAGCGCTTCAAAGGCGAATCGTTCCGGTTCTTTACTGGCAACCCTGGACATCCGCGCCGCGGGAGAAAGCGTGTTAAGCCGGTTTACCATGTTGCGGAACGGTCCGCCCCGGCTTTGCATGTTGTATTCATTAATATCTCCCGGGCCGAGGACGGGTTCCGGCGCGTAGTTGAAGTTGCCCGTGTTGAACTCGTCGGTGAAGGCGATTTCAATGCCTCCGTCGATATCGGCGTAGATCCAGACGGCCCATGGAACGGCGGACCAGTCGCCGCTGGACGTTATGGGTTTGTATCGTTCCAGGCCGACCGCGGTTTCGTCGATTGACTGACCGGGTTGCGAGCTTGAACGGACCTCCGAGTTGCGCCATGTATTTTCGGCGGCCTGCGCGGAGCGAATGGGGTAGACCGGACCCACGAATGTGAGGGCCAGGGCTTTGTTTCCGTAAAGCTGATGCGCCATGCGTTCCTGGACGCGCTGGACCTTCAGCGGCATCTGGGCATTGAGTTCACGCCAACTGGAACGGAAGTCCGGCTCTCCGTAGCGAATATATATCTCCCCCCGCCGGTCATACGGGAACTTTTTCTCTCCAAAAAACGTGCGGGCATACCACACCCGTCGGTAGTGTTCGGCCCGCCGCATCGCGCCGGCCGACGATTTGAAGGGATCTTTTCTGAGCCAGAAGTTTCGCAGGAATGCCTCGCGGGTTTCAGGTGTCGTCGTACGATAGGCATTCACTTCGCGTGAAAGGCCTACCAGCGAAATATCTTCAAAGAGGGCCTGTTCCTCAGGGGTGAGGCTGTCGATATACTGAAAGAAGGCCTCGAGCGCACCTTCAAAGTTCCGGTCGGCCATGAGCGCCTGGGCGACGATGGGCATGCCGCGCGAACCCCCGAGCCGCTCCGCGATCTCCCGGGCCCTGTCGAGTTCTTTCTGTTTGAGCAGTTCAACGGCGAATTCGTAGGCTGCGGCCTGGTCGTTCGGGCGTTGTTCGAGATACTTTTTGTAAAACGTGTGGGCGGCCCGATTGTTGTTTTCCCTCTGGTAGAGTTTTGCCAGAAACAGGTATGGCGCTGCGTAGTTCGGATCCACCTGTATACCTTTGTCCGCCGCTCGCCTTGCGGCGGTGGTTTTTCTGGAACGCAGGTAAGCGCGGGCCATCATGAAATGGGCTTCCACGTACGTGGAATCCAGATCGACGGCCCTCTGCAGAGGAACGAGGGCGGCTCGGGGTCTGTTGCGGAGTTCGAGCAGGACCTCGCCCATGCCGAGATAGGCTCCCGCCAGTGTGGTGTCCCGGTCAACGGCCCCCTGGAAGGCGACGTCCGCGCTGTCCGCCTCCTGCAGCCGCACGTACAGGTTGCCTATACGGATCAGCATACTCGCCGGATGGATGGCTTCGGGCAGTGCGGCGTTGAGTTCGGAGACGATTTCGCGCACGTCTTCCATGCGTTCCGTGGTTTGACCATGAGCGTAAAGGGAGTCGACGGTCGTGGGCGACAGCGAGAAAACGGAGGATGGCGCCAACAGAATGGCGATGCACATCCTGGCGACAAATATCGGAATGGGTCCAACAGGGCGCATGGATTTCCTTTCGGTTTCGAACGAACCGGAGCCGGATCGACGCATCGGGCAGTCTGCCGGAGGTGGTCGTGGATTTCCCCTCATTTTACGCCGATTCAGCCGAAATGTTTCAAGTTTTTGCGTGCCTTGCAATATCCGCTTTCCGCTTGACAGTGCGGGTGGCGAAGGGTATACTCACTTGTCGAAATCAGTTTCTTCCACGGCGACCGGTATTTGCAAAAAAGGGATTTAACGATGGATGTTGATCCCGCGCCAACGATATTGACTTCCCCCAACGCGGCAAACCGCTTCCGAAACCGGATCGCTCGGTTCTTCCCCCGGTTGAACCTCAGTGAACAGACCTTATTGATCAGTCTGGCCATTCTGGTCGGGGTCGGCTGTGGTGCGGGTTCGGTGCTGTTTCAGTGGTTGCTGGATGTGACGCACAGGCTGCTGCTTGTAGATGCACCGGCACTTCTGGGCAACCCCTTCCTGTTTCCCCTCATTCCTGCCCTGGGCGGTCTGGCCGCCGGGTTGATCGCCTGCTTCTATGAGGCCGAGGCGCGAGGCCCCGGCGTTGCGGAAGTGATGAACGCAATCATCACCAGGCGTGGCGTTATTCGCGCGCGGGTGATGGTTGCCAAGGCGTTTGCGTCTGCATTCACGTGCTGGGTCTGTTGTTGGGGTTGAAACTGCTTAGCACGTCTCGAGGGCGGCGATTATCCAGATCGGCGGCGCTTTCGGCCGCCTCGCCGAGGCCTGGTTGCCCGGCCTCATCAGCCCCCCGGGCGCGTACGCGGTGGTTGGCATGAGCGCCTTCGTCGCCGCAACGACACACGCCCCCCTGACATCCTCGCTGATTATTGTGGAGATGACGGGAAACTACCGCCTCATTCTGCCGTTGATGTTCGCGACGGTTCTGGCGGTGGTGATGGCGCGTGTAATCGAGCGCGAGTCCATCTATTCGCTCAAGCTGAGACGCCGGGGGTTGAATATACACCAGGGGCGGGATCTGTCGGTATTGGAAAAACTACCGGTCTCGCGGATCGTACGCGCGGACTTCGACTTCATCAGAGAATACACCCCATTGCGCGAGATAGTCGACCTGATCGGCCGCAGTAATTTGCACGACTTCCCACTTATGGATGACAAGGGTGGGTTCAAGGGCATGATCTGGTTTCACGACATACGGGAAGTGATGCTGGAGTACGATATGCATGCCCTGCTGATCGCCGAAGACGTGATGGGAAAACCACCGCCCACCCTCGAGTCCTCCAGATCACTGGCCGATGCGCTGGTTCAGTTTTCGAAGACGGATGCGGATACCCTGCCGGTATTTCGTTCCGATTCGCGCGAAGTACTGGAAGGGATCATCACTCGATCTGACCTGCTGCGCAGTTATGAACGGGAACTCCTGATTCGAGGCCGGGAGGCGGGATAGCTCTCACCCACGGTCGCGCCGGACCGTGTCCGGTCGCACAAAGAAGTCGCCGATTCCCCATGCAGGTATTCCCGGGCATGATATTGGCGTATCCCCCTGTTTTTTTGTGCCTTTTCCCTTGACTACGAACAAGGGATGGGTTATTTTGGCGCTTCGCCCGGCCGGGCTGTGCCGGCATCGGATATTGACGGTGGTTTCGGGGTGTTTGCGGGAGAGGTTTTCATGACCCTGATGGAGATTCTTTCAGGTAGGTCGGTAATCGCCGGGTTGAGGGGCCGGAACAAACGGGAAATACTCGAGGAGCTGGTCGATGCCGTAGACGGTGACAAAATTACCGATCGAGGGAAGGTCCTGGAAGCCGTGCTTCTACGCGAGGAAATCATGAGTACCGGCATCGGACACGGTATCGCCATTCCGCACGGCAAATCCGAATATGTGAGCGAACTGGGCGGCGTTCTGGGCATTAAGCGGAATGGCGTTGACTTCGACGCGCTGGACGAACAGCCAACGTTCATCTTCTTCTTGCTGGTTTCGCCGATGGATGTTTCCGGGCCGCATATTAAGGCGTTGGCGCGCATCTCCCGCCTGCTCAAAGGCGAGGCGTTTCGCCGGCATCTCGTTGAATCGGAGGACCGCGAGTCCCTGATTGCCTGTATCGAAGAAGAGGAGAAACTACATTCCTGATTCATAAAGAACGGGCCCCGAAGTGCGACAGCCTGCGATAGATTGAGTAGCAGGTTTTTTTTGTATGCGGAGTGGAATTACGGGTTCGGCGTGGGACACGTTTATGGTGCCTGGACGGACCCCCGACGTTGACGGGAGGGTTCCGGCGGAGGTCTCGTCGGCAGGGTCGAAATCGACGCTCTATTCTCCTCTGCGCCACCACAGATGTGGTAACTCGAACGCATGAATCTGCATTTGCATGTTGGATCGGCATGTTTGGTCTATCCTTTTCATCACCGGCCATGCTGCACGGGTTGTGGGCCGCTCTGTTGCCGCTGGCGATTCACCTGTTTAACCGAAGACGGGCCGTGACCGTTGCATTCAGCAACGTGGCGCTCTTGCAGACGCTTCAACAGGATCGAATGCGCCGCGTCAGGTTGAAACAGGTCCTTGTGCTGATTCTGCGCACACTGGTCATCTTGTTCCTCGTGCTTGCTTTTGCCCGGCCGACGTTGAAAGGGCTTGAGGGCAAGGGCTCCGTGCGAACGTCGGCGTCGCTTCTGCTGGATCGATCTCTGAGCATGAGTTACAGGGTGCCTGAAGGAACCCTGTTTGACCGCGCTCGAAACCGGGCGAAAGAGGTTCTGCATCTGTTCGATGCCCAGGACGATGTACATCTGTTTCAGGTGGATGACCGGGTGGGGGAGATTGGGCCAGGGCGTCCCGACCGCCTCGCGGCCCGGCTCGAGGTCATGCGGTACACACACAGGGGAACGGATTTTCGTCCCGCGTTGGAGGCAGCCCTGGCGCGTGCCTCTCAAACGGAGATACCGAACAGAGAGCTCTACGTCGTTTCGGATTTTGCCCGAAACGGTTGGTCGGAAGTACCCGATACGCTTTTTAAAGGACGGGATATCACCGTGTTTTGCATTCCGGTACGGCCGTCCGAACTGAACAATATGGGCATCCGCCGCGCGTCCCCCGTCGAAGGGATTCTTGCCGCAGGGAGCGCTTCGACGCTCAGGGTGTCGTTGACGGATTACGGCGGCCCCGTCCGGTTGCGTGCGCCGGTACAGATTTATCTTGACGGACGCCGGATCGGTCAGCAAGTGATACGTACGGAGGCAGGTACCTCTCCGCGTCTCCACTTCCGATTCGTTCCGGAGAGGGGGGGACAGGTTCCCCTGCGCGTGGAGCTTGGAGACGACGACCTGGTGGCGGATAACGTCTACACATCGGTTCTGAATATCCCGGAGCGCGTCCGGGTGCTGCTGGTGGCCGAGACCGAAGACGAGAGCTATTTCGTCTCAAGGGCCCTTGCCGCGGCGTCCAGGCAGGCGGTATCGGTTCGGTCGGTTCGGCCGGATGAATTGAACGCGGATCTTTTGCAGCAGACGGACGCGGCCTTGTTGTTTAACGTGTCGCGGCTGCCCATCGGCGCCTTGAAGGTCCTGAAATATCGGGTGCAGAGCGGAATGGGCCTGATGATCAGTCTGGGGGATCGGGTGGATTTCCGTTTTTACAATGCCGCTGTGCTCCCGGGCTTGTTTCCGGCTTCGCTGGTGGGCATTGAGGGTTCTCCAGGACAGGTCAACACCTATCACAGGCTGCGTGAGCAGGTGCCCGATCACGCGATTTTCCGGGGCGTCGCTTCGGCGGAAGGGCTGCGAAGTCCGCGGTTTTACGCGTACTGCCGGATACGGCTGGGCGATACGTCGCAGCCTGTTCTCCTTTTCCGCAACGGCGACCCCGCCCTGGCCGAAACCAGCGTTGGCGCCGGTCGTGTGGCGTTGTTTGCCGCGGGATTGAAAACCGATCTGCGTTGGACCGACCTGCCTCTGTCGGGGTTTTTCGTTCCGTTCATACATCGACTGAGCCGCTATCTGGCCGCAGGTTCTCCCGGTCAGTCCGATTATTCTGTGGGCGACACGGTGTATCGGAACCGATCTGATGTTCAGGCCCGTGAGGCCCTGCTGAAACCTCCCTCGGGGGAGACGCGAACCATATGGCCCGAACAGCGCGGCGTACATTCGGTGTGGCCTGTCGGCGAGGTGGATATCCCCGGATTCTGGGAGATTTACGCACGGGACCGCCTGGCGGACCGATTCGCCGTTCGTATCAATGCCGAGGAAGGGGACCCGACGCCTGCTTCAGCAGAGCGGCTGAAAAAGATATTCGCAGGCGCCCGTCTGCAAATTGTGGAACCGAAGGCCTCCCCGGCAGGCGCGGTCCGGGAAGCACGTGGGGGACGGGAACTCTGGCGGCTTGCTCTGGGGCTGGCGCTGATGTTGATGATTGGGGAGGCCATCGTCGTGCGATCGGAAAGACAGGGCAGGCGGGTTCAGACGGAGACTCGACCACCTGTCTGAGAAGCTGTCGCAAAACCCCCAGAGGTCTTCGCGCCTGCCTGCGCGGCGCACCGCGCTGCAGACCGACACCTTTTCGCTCGCGCTCGGGAACGTGCCAGGAATTTGAAAAGAGCTTCTGAGAAACTCCTCGCAGCGGCCCGCCGGGGTTCATTTCGACGATTGTCGCGGCGACCAGCCGCCGGCCGGTCCCATGGCTCACGATTTAACGGCGGATCTAAGCCTGTGTCTGCCACCGTAAGGAATAAATATATGTTTTTACAGTAATTTATTAGTTTAGTCTTGACTTTTTAGAGGGGTGCTCGTATTTTTGAATCGGACGCGTTGCGTGCGTCACCCGGTAATTCCGGAGAGATCGTCAGGCGATGCATTGAGAGCGATGTGAACCCTTCTCTGTGTGCTTAACAACGTGTCTGAACCGTGGTGAGTCACTCGATGATGTCTTTCGATGTGGCTCGTTCTTTTGGGAGAAAATATGCCGGATGCACTGGTGGTGGTCGAGTCGCCTGCCAAGGCGAAAACGATTAACAAATTCCTCGGCAAAAGATTCAAGGTTATGGCCAGTATGGGCCATGTGCGGGATCTGCCACCGAAGGAACTGGGAATTGATGTCGAAAACGGGTTCAAACCCACGTACCGGACCATTCGCGGACGGGATAAATTCGTCAAGGCGCTTCGGTCGGCCTCCCGGTCGGCCGATCGGTTGATTCTGGCGACGGACCCGGACCGTGAGGGGGAAGCCATTGCCTGGCACGTGGCCGAGGCTCTCAAGCGGGGAGGCGATGCCCAGAGGGTGATGTTCAACGAGATTACGGAACGGGCGGTGAGGGAGGCGGTGGCCAACCCTTCCAGGATCGACTCCAGGAAGGTAGACGCGCAGCAGGCCCGCAGGGTTCTGGACCGCCTGGTGGGGTACAAGGTCAGCCCGCTTCTGTGGAAAACGATTCATGGAGGTCTGAGCGCGGGGCGGGTGCAATCGGTTGCACTTCGCCTGATCTGCGAGCGGGAGGCGGCGATTGTTGCGTTTGTTCCGAAAGAATACTGGACCATAGACGTGAAGTTGAAGCGAGAGGATACCGTCCCGTTCAAAGCGCGGCTGTACAGGTTGAAGGGTGAGAAGCTGGAAGTAAAGAATCGGAATGAAGTGGACGCAATTTTGTCGGACCTTCGGGAGCTGGCGACGGATCCAACACCCCGGCTCGCCGACGTCGGAGTGTTGGATACACCCACCCCTGGCGGATATCGGATCGCAGACGTTAAAAGGCGGAAGCAGCGGCGCAACCCGTCTCCTCCCTTTATTACCAGTACGCTTCAGCAGGAGGCGTCCCGAAGGCTGCGGTATTCGGCTCGTAAGACGATGCAGGTGGCCCAACAGCTCTATGAAGGCGTTGAGGTCCGGGGCGCCACGACCGATGCGAGCGAAACAACCGGTTTGATTACCTATATGCGAACCGACTCCACCCGGCTGGCAGGAGAGGCCGTATCCGCGGCAAGGGACTATATCCGGCAGCGTTTCGGAAAGGCCTATCTCCCGGCCAAAGCCAAGGCCTATCGAAAGGGGCAGGGCGCCCAGGATGCCCATGAGGCGATCCGCCCCACTGGTATCGAATATCCACCGCAGGCCATCGAGAAATATCTGACTGCGGATCAGGCGAAACTGTATCGCCTGATCTGGGATCGGTTTATCGCGTGCCAGATGGCGTCGGCGGTATATAATCGGACGACGGTGGACATCCACGCGGGCGACTATGAGCTTCGAGTAACCGGATCCGTGCTGGAATTTGACGGCTTTACGGCGCTCTATACCGAGGGCACGGACGATGAGAACGAGGAAGCCGAGGCACGGCTGCCGGATGGTCTGAAGAAGGACGATGCCCTGATGATGATGGCACTGTTACCTGAGCAGCATTTCACAAAGCCTCCTCCGCGGTTCTCCGAGGCGACCCTCGTCAAGGAGTTGGAGTCGCGTGAAATAGGACGCCCCAGTACATATGCGCAGATTATCAGCACGCTCCAGGATCGGGACTATACGGAAATAAACAGCGGACGGTTCTCGCCATCGGACCTTGGCCGCACCGTAAACGGTATTCTGGTACAGGCGTTTCCCGACGTTTTCAACGTGGATTTCACGGCCCGTATGGAGGACGAACTCGACCAGGTCGAAAACGGCGAGGTGGTGTGGGTGAAGGTTGTCGAGGATTTCTACGGACCGTTTTGCAGGGATCTGGACCGGGCTGAAGGACAGCGAAAACAGATGAAGGCAGCGCTACAGGAGGAGACGGACAGAATCTGCGAGAAGTGCGGCAATGTCTTCGTAATCAAGTGGGGCCGAAATGGGCGTTTCCTGGCCTGTTCCGGATTTCCGGAGTGTCGCAATACACATCCACTCGAGGCGTCCGAGCCGGAACCATCGGGCGAGGTGTGCGAGAAATGTGGCTCGGAAATGGCGATCCGTACCGGGCGGAACGGACGTTTTCTGGCCTGCTCGGGGTACCCGAAGTGTAAAAACACGCGGTCAATTTCGACGGGAGTGCCCTGTCCTCAGAAGGACTGCGACGGCCAGCTCAAGGAACGGAGCAGCCGGCGGGGCAGGACGTTCTTCAGTTGCGGCAACTTCCCGAAGTGCACTTACGCGAGTTGGGACCGCCCGTTAAACCGGCCATGCCCGGTGTGCGAAGGACCGTTTCTGGCCGAACATACCGGTCGAAACGGTCAGACGTCCCTGCGGTGCCTGAAATGCAGGCATACGACCCCCGCCCAGGAAGCAGAAAAAACCTGAGCCGATCGTCACTGCCGCGCCCGTAACTGCTGTTTTGCGCCGGATACCGACGTAAGCCATGTCGATACGTCCTCGCCACGCCGCTTCAATGCAAAGACACGGGCTACATTGGAGGTATCTTTTTGTATGAAGGAGCTTATCGTCGAATTTCTACGCCATCTCACTAACGAGCGTCGATTGTCGCCGCATACCTGTCGGGCCTACCGGACGGACCTGGAACGGTTCCTGTCTTTCTTGCAAGTCCGATCGGGCGCGGAACACCCGGATGTGAGCGGGGTCGCTCGAGAGGACGTCCGGGCGTTCCTGGGGCATCTGAACGGCGCCGGATTCGGCAGGCGTTCAATCGCGCGGAAGCTGGCGTCGTTGCGCACGTTTTTTGCCTATCTCTGCAGGCTGGGCCATCAGGAGAAGAATCCGGCGCTGCAGGTCCGTCCGCCCAGGCAGGAGAAGAACTTACCGGTACATCTGGACCACGGGGAGGTGCGGCGGGTGCTGGAGAATCCGTCGCCGGATACGGCATTGGGTTTGCGAGACCGGGCGATTCTCGAGCTGTTTTACAGTTCCGGTATCCGGTTGCGCGAACTGGCGGAAATCAGTTTGGATAACCTGGACCTGGACAGCGGTACCGTCCGGGTGACGGGCAAGGGCGGTAAGGAGCGACTCGTGCCCGTCGGAAGGCCGGCTAGAGAAGCCCTGCGCCGGTATCTGATCCGCCGATCCGAACTATTGCCGGCCGATGCGCGCGAGGTTGACCGGCGGCGTTTTTTCCTTAGCCGTTCGGGTAGGGCGCTGAGCGCAAGCGGGGTTCAGGATCGGGTCGTGGGGCATCTCGAAAAGGCGACCGGCAGAAGGCGGTTGGGGCCGCATACCCTGCGGCACACGTTTGCCACCCATCTGTTGGACGCGGGCGCCGATCTGAATGCGGTCAAAGAGATGCTTGGGCATGCGAGCCTGTCCACGACGCAGGTTTATACCCACGTGAGCGTGGAACGACTGAAAAAGGCCTATCGGCAGGCGCATCCACGGGCGTAGCGACGTGAGAACACTTAATCGGGTACGCTTTCCTATTTCCCTGTCGGAAAAGGCGACGCGTGTTCTTATTGGCCTCTTGCCGCTTCTCGCGGGAGCCTGCGCCAACCCCAGGCCTCCGCCTGGCGGACCACCGGACGTGATCCCGCCGCGGGTTGTCCACACGACGCCGGTGGCCGATTCCGTGGGCGTGGGAACGCAGACTCGCATCCACATCCGGTTCAGCGAATCCATGGACCGCCGTTCGGTGACGCGTGCGATTTTCGTTTCGCCCCGCTTTTCCACGGATCCGGATTTCAGGTGGCGCGGGCGGGAACTTGAAATTCGTCCGCGCGAAGGCCTCCGCGAGGACCGGACCTACGTGGTGGCGGTGGGCGCCGCGAGTTCCGACGAGTCGTTTAATCGTATGGAGGCGTCCTACAGTTTCGCGTTCTCCACGGGTCACCGGTTGAGTGGCGGTGAAATCCACGGACGCGTCCTCGTGCGTGACGGAAAGCGGGGTCAGGTCTACGTATGGGCGTACGATCTGGCGGGAGTTGGCGACCCCGATCCTGCAGCCGCCTCCCCTGCTTATGTGACACAGCCCGGCGACGATGGAACGTACCGTTTTGTCCGATTGGGCGCGGGGCGGTACCGGATATTCGCATTCCGCGACGGGGACCGCGACCAGGCGTATACTCACGGCGAACCGCTTGCGGTACCGCCGGGGGATATCTCGCTCCGTTCGGGCGATAGCCGTGTGCAATTGGGCCTGCTGAAGATGGCGGTGCGTGACAGCGTACCGCCACGTTTTGTTGCGGCGCGGACACCCGATCGGCGACGGCTGTCCCTGCGGTTCGACGAACCCGTGGATTTACCCTCGCCGCCTCGCATTTCCGATTCCGACGGGTTCCTCGAGGTGGAGGCGGTCTACCCCGACGCAAGGGATCCCAGCCGGGTGTGGCTGGTTACAAGTCCGCAGAAGGCCGAAATGGAATACCGTGTTGAATTGGGCGGAATTGCCGACCGGTTCGGCAATGCGATTGCGCCGGGCGAAGTGGCAACGGTGCGTGGCGAGGGACAGCCCGACCGACGTGCGCCCGATCCGGTTCGTGTTGATCCGGACGTGGGAGCAAGGCATATTTCGCAAAACGCGGAGTTGCGGATCGATTTCAACGAGGCCATGGACCCTTCGACGGATCCTGAGTTTTGGGTGGCTTCCGACAGTACGGACGTCCCGGAGGGACGGTTTTCGTGGCCGCGGCTCAACCGGCTTGCGTTTCGGCCCGACGAGGCATGGGTCGCCGGTGAGAACTACGTTCTAAAGGCGCCGGCCAGTAAGCTTTCCGACGTTTCCGGAAACCCGGGCGAGGGCGAGATCGTTTTCCGGTTTACGGTTGCGTCTCCCAGGGATCAGGGCGCCGTGAGTGGTGCGGTTGTCTCCTCCGACACGCCGATCATGGTCCAGGCGCAATCACTTTCAGGCCCTGAACGCACGCACGCAGTCAGGGTTGCGCCCGGTGATTCTACCTATTTTCTGGATGCATTGCCGCCCGGACGCTACCGGGTGCTGGCCTTCGGAGACATTGACGGCAACCGTACGTGGACGCCGGGCGTGGCCAGACCCTTCGCTCCCGCCGAACCCATGTCCTCGCTTCATGATACGATAGAGGTCGCCCCCCGATGGGAGACCGCCGCCGAGGAGCGGCTCCACATTCAGGCCTGGGTGGAGTCAGGACTTACCAGGGAGAAATAGCCGTGCCCAAAGCATCGGAACGTGGCCTTTCCGTCGGGAAGCATTTTACGCCGGCCCTGCTGCTGGTCCTGTTCTGCGCGCTGATTGTCTACCGGCTAACAGCGCAGTCGCCACAGGACGGCGAACGCACCCGCGCCCGAATGCACCTGGAGTTGATCTACCGGCTGGAGAGCGCCCACCTGAAGGAATTCGGAACTTATCTGCCCATAGACCGTGAAAAAAACGGCGGAATCCTCAAATTGAACGAGGTTCCGGGCAGATTCCGTTACCGGGTAACGGTGGAAGGGTCGACATTCGTTGCGGAAGCAAGGGCGGATCTGGACGGAGACGGCCGGCATGAAGTGTGGTACGTCGATCAGGAGACGCCCGCGCCCGCGCTTTTTCAACAGGACTGAGTCGTGAGACACAATATCGGAATCAGGACGCGTCGGTTATGCGCGTGGCTTGTCGTGCCCGCTCTGGCGGGCTGTTTTTTGGCGGCTCCCGTGTTTTCCTATGTGTTCCAGATGCACCGGAACAACCAGGGCCAGATCGTCACGGTGCGCTGGCCGGCCGGAAAAGCCCGCGCGATCGAATTCTGGCTTGAGATCGACCAGTTTCCCTATTTTGCCAACCATGTGAAACGCCTGGTACGCGACGGTTTCGTCGCGTGGGAGGACGTGCCGATTTCATTCGCGGCGTTCAGGAGCCGCGGCGTGGCCGATCTGGAAGTGTCAGCGACAGACGGGAAGAACGTCATTACCTTTGACCGGAGCGCCCGGAATTTTCCCGAACGCGGCGGTGGTGGTGTGATCGCGTTCGCGCGGATGAATTGGGACGTTCAGGGACACATTACCGACGTGGATATCGTCTTCAACGGGCGAGACTATTCCTATTCCGTGGGAAATCCCAACGCGGAGAGCAGTCTGGTGGATATGCAGGACGTGCTGACCCACGAGGTCGGCCACCTGCTGGGCCTTGCCCATTCACCGCTGGCGGGTGAGCCAACAGTTCGTCCGTCCATGTATCCCTTTTACTTCGGCGAGGAAAGGACCCTTACAACCGACGACCGTGCGGGGGTCGCGGCGCTGTACCCATCGGCAGAGGCGAGAATATCCACCGGCGCGATTTCCGGCGAGGTGACAAACCGGGACGGCGAAGGCGTATTCGGCGTGCACGTGGTGGCATACCACGCGGAAAGCGGCGCGTTCGCCGCGGGCGTCCTGTCCGGAACGACAGGTGAGAACCGGGGGATCGGCGGAGATGGGGCCTATGAAATCAAGGGCCTGCCACCGGGTGAATATCACGTGGGCATCGAACCGGTGGGCGGGTCGGTGACCACGCGGAATTTCAGCGGCATTTACACCCGGTTCGAGGCCGGCTTCCCTGAGGAGTATTACGACAACCGGGCGATTCGGGGCGTTGCCGACGTGGTTCGAGTCGCCGCGGGCAGAAGCGTCGCGGAGGTCAACTTTACGCTGGGTACGGCGCTACCGGGCTTTCCGGACGTTCAACCGTCCGTTCTTCCGAACAACACGCCCAGCCCGGCAGGGCCGTATCGACTACAGGTCCGCATTCTGGACGAGGACCCCATTGCTTCCGTCGAGGTGGACTACCGGATCGACGGCGGGTCCGTCCGGACAATGATGTTGCAGCCGGACCACGGACGGTTTTATTCCGCCGAGTTTCCCGGACGGAAGCGCGGAACGGTGTTTACCTATCGTTTCCGGGCGCAGGACAGCCAGGGCAATGAGACGGTCTATCCCGCCGAGGAACTGCCGGAACTCCGGTTTGAAGTGCTTGCGCTTTCCGGTGAGCCGGTCGTGTACGTGGCGCTGCGTCGATCGCGGCAGTTGGCGGTGTTTGATACGGGCCTGGACCGCGAAGTGGCCCGCATACCGCTGGGTGGCGACCCCTTGAGCGTGTTGTTGACACCCGACGAGCGATTTGTGTACGTGGCCAACAACGGCGCCGATGCGGATGGCGCGGAAAACAAGCTGATGGCGATCGACACGTCCACGCACGAAGTCCTGGTGACCCGGGTGGGGCGCGAGCCGCTGGATCTGGCGATGTCTCGAAACGGGTCACGCGTGTACGTGAGCAATGCCGCGGACCAGACCGTATCGGTGGTGGACGTGGGCAGTCTGCGGGAAAGGCGGCGCATTTCCACGCCCGTTTCCGGTGAAGGGGAAGAGACACGCGGTCCGTTCGGCATTGCCGTGGGGCCCGAGGAAAAGTGGTTATACGCAGCGGACATCGACGGGGATCAGGTGATGGTGGTGGATATTGAAGCCGGCCAGGTGACCCAGCGGATCGACGTGCCGGTCTCACCGCGGTCCCTTCTGCTTACCCCGTCCGGAGACCGGCTCTACGTATCCAGGTTCGGACGAAGCGGTAGCGGCGCTGGCATTTCGGTCATTGATACTAAGTCCTTCGAAGTAGTAAGCGAAATTGACCAGCCGTCCGCGAGCATCTTCCGGCTCGCCCTCTCCCCGGACGGGAAACGCCTGTATGCGACAGACCGGACCAACGCCAAGGTGCTGGTTATCAATACTGAACTGAATCGCGTTATTCTGAAGTGGGCATCACGCGGGCGCGAAACCCGCGACGTGGCCGTCTCCGCCGATGGAAAGACGGTTTACGCGGCCAACCAGGATTCGAACGAACTGTTGTTTATCGATGCAGCGACAGGATTCATACGCAAAACACTCACGCTGGAAGACGGGCCCAGGGGCATCGCCGTGCGAGGGCAGCCGGTCTACGAGGATACCCCGATTACCGATCCGAAACGCGCCGACTTCGACCGCGACGGCAGCGTGGGTTTCGGGGATTTCGTGCTCTTTGCCCGCGGTTTCGGCACCAGTTCCGGCGATCCGAATTTCGATGCGAATCTGGATCTGAACGGAGACGAACAGGTCAGCTTTGCGGATTTTATCCTCTTCGCCGCGGTCTTTGGGATGTCAGCGGGGGGATAGAAAAGAAATCGTCGAGTACGGACAAACGTCGCGACGAGATACCCACGACGCAAAATCCCGTTTGACGGCCCGATCACTCCCCCCTTGCGGGGAAGTCGCCTGCCTGCGTCCGCAGGACAGGCAGGCAGAAGCCGAGCCGGTCCCCTGAGCCTGTCGAAGGGCTGGCGACGGCTGATGCGGTGGGGGAAATCAACGCCGTACCGTAACCAAGCAGTGCGAATGAACATGCACCGATGATCTCGCGTAGCGGACTTATTGTAAGACTCCAATGGAACAAACCATTAGGTGAGGCGAAAAATGCGTTTTACGGCCGTAGTGGAACACTGTAAGGAAACCGGGTTTTATGTCGGTTACGTGCCCGGCTTTGCTGGCGCGCATTCTCAGGGCGAGACTTTGGATGAATTAAACACAAACCTGACGGAAGTGATCGAGATGCTTGTTGAGGACGGCGAACCGATTCTCGAGTCCGAGTTTGTGGGAACGCAGCAGATTGTAACCTCAAATGTCTAAAATACCAGTACTTAAGCCTCGGGAAGTGACTCGAATACTTGAATCGCTGCAATTTCGCGAAGTGCGTCAAAGAGGATCGCACAAGCAGTTTCGCCATTCGGATGGAAGAGCGACAACTGTACCGTTTCACAAAGGAAGAGATATTTCGCCGATATTGCTTCGGCGAATCGCAAGAGACATTGACATTACTGTTGAGGATTTGCTCAGGGCAAGATAGAACATCCAGATTTGGAATTGGGATCCCTCGATTGGATTCACCGCACCTACGTCGGCAGAAGGGTCGAGGAGTTCTCTTAGCCGCGGACTTTGCCGTTCGCGATACGCTGACGACGCGTCCATCGGAATCATCCCTGCTGTCCTGCTGAGGAAGCCCTGTATGGCGTGCCCGGCACAGGCAGGTGCCAGGCTGACGAAGCATCTCCTGCTCGCGTCGGACGGTGACCGAGCTGTATGTCATTCGCCGCGGCCGGACAGCAAGTACATCACTATCACTCCCCCCTTGAGGGGGAGTCGCAGAAGCCGAGCCGGGTCCCTGAGCTTTCCTGCATTGAGCTTGTCGAAATGTCGAACGGCCGGCGACGGCTGATGCGGTGGGGGAATTTCGACCCCATACCGCATGCAAGCATCTCGACACGTCAAGGGCTGGATTCAACTGGTGAATCCGGCCTTTTTCTTGACATTACCTGTGAGATGATTATAGTACTTCATAAAGGCCACGTCGGCAGCGACCGTTGATCGACAAGGTTCTCTTCCGGATTGCGTCGTCGATCTATCTTCACTGTTGAACTGTCGACATGGACAGACCTTCGAAGGTACGCCGTTATTGATACGTAAAAACAGCTGCATGTCACGGACCCATTAATCCCGCTTTGTCCAAGCGTGGATAGCGATGCCTTCATCATCGTTCGGCGTGACTTCGCGTTATCAATTGTCGTTTGGTTTTCAAAGGGCGGATTTCCTCACCGGTATTGTCACAATTCGTCTCCTGAGGCAAATTATGAAAAAATGCGTTGTGATTTTTCTGGATCTACTCGGCTTTAAGTGTTTCACAGGCAAGGATCCCGACGCTGCATTGGGAATGCTTGAAGACTTCAACTCGGTACGCTCGATGTGGCGGCAGATTGGCCGAATGGAGAACCCACTCTGCGCGCCGCAAGGATTGGGGAATCCAGCACCTCAGCTAACTTCGGTAGAGAGCTTCAATTGCTTCATTCCCATGAGCGATGTCGAATTTTCTTATAGGGTGCTTTTGTCATCGCGGGTGGGCATTTGGCAATTCAAATCCTCGCAATGTGCATGAACAATGTGGCAAGGAATTGGTAATAGATCGACAAGGCAAACCGAGAGTTAGAGAATACAAAGAAAATTGGTATCCGGTTCTATTTCGAGGCGGGATTTCTTACGCAAAAGCAAAGGCAGTTCAAAATCCGGCGGTGTACGAAGGGGAGGAGATCACGGTTCCCAATGTAATTGGACCTGGAGTGGTTCGGGCAGTTCAGCTTGAGCAAGGAGGTTTGAAAGGCCCTCGGATCCTCTGTGACGGTGAATTCGTCGATGAATTAACCTGCCAAACCAAAAGATATCTCAGGCAAGCGGGAGACGCGTGGGAATTGCTCTGGCCGGCTTTCAGTTATATTGATAGAAATGGAGAAAGCAATCAACGTGACGTGCTTGATGAGCTGTTCTGGCCCGCATTTAGGCTGTGGCAATGCTATTCGGGAAAACCGAAGGAGGAGGAGCACTATCGTGCGTTCCTTGAACTCATTGTGCGCTCACATATCGCTTATGCCGGAATCGCATCCAACCCTGAATCCGTCTACGAGTATATGCATGAAACGCTCGATAAAGCAGGACTCAGGCTTTCGGGCACAGACCTTAACGCGAAGCTTGTTTTCCCCAAAGTAAACGACAATGCACAAGAGCGATAGGGTGCGTAGAAAGAAGCAAGGGACAATTCCATGATCCCCAAATCCATATTTAAAAAATACTTGAAGGACCTAGCATCGGTTGCCGGCCACGGCGACGCGCGGGAGGAGAGTTTCTACCCTGCGCTTGAGGAAATGTTAAGCGGAATAGCCGTTGCGACCGGCAAAAAGCACGTACATGTCACCACGCTTCCCAAGCCCACGGAGGGTGGGAACCCGGATTTCCGCCTTTGGAACGGTACGGACCGAATCATCGGTTATATCGAGGCCAAGAAGCCGACCGAAGAACGGCTGAAAGATGTTGAAGAAACTGAGCAACTTCAACGTTATCTCAATACGTTTCCGAATCTCATTCTCACCAACTTCCTGGAATTTCGATTGTACCGCAATGGCAAACCCGTAGTAGATAGCGTGAGCGTGGGCCGACCCTTGATGCTTAACAGGGTGGGCGTCGCGCCTCCGCTTGAGAATGAACACGATCTTTACGACCTCCTGAATCGATTCCTCGATTTCGCGCTGCCCCGCACGTTTACAGCCGAAATCCTCGCCGATGAACTCGCCAATCGGACACGCCACCTCCGAAGTGTCATCGGGGACCAGTTCGAAGAGGATACAGGTGGTATGCTTGCTGGCTTCTTCGAGGCATTTCGGACCCATTTAATTGGTTCTTTGACGCCCGGACAATTCGCCGATCTGTTCGCCCAGACAATCACGTACGGCCTATTCGCTGCTCGCATCCGTGCTTTGGACGGTTTCAACCGGCGCGCCGCGTTCGATAGTATACCCCACACCATCGGCGTCTTGCGGGACCTTTTTCGCTATATTTCACTTGGCGATTTGCCTGATCAGCTCGCGTGGTGTGTAGACGATCTCGCCGAAGTCCTTGCCGTGGCTGATGCGCCCGGTATTCTCAATGAATATTACCGAGAGGGCAGAGGCAGCGATCCGATTGTGCATTTCTACGAGACCTTTCTGGCGAAATATGATCCCGAGGTGCGCGAACGCCGCGGGGTGTATTACACGCCGGAACCGGTGGTCGGTTACATAGTTCGATCGCTCCACGGACTTCTGAAGACTGAGTTTGGCATGGGCGACGGTCTGGCCTCTGGCCGCGTCACCCTGCTCGACCCGGCCGCAGGCACCATGACCTTTGTGGCTCAAGCCGCCAAACAGGCTGTCGCCGAATTCGAGTCCAAGTATGGTAGTGGGGGATCGGAGGACTTCATACGTACTCGTATCTTGAAGAATTTTTTCGCTTTCGAACTGATGATGGCGCCCTATGCGGTGGGTCACCTGAAGATGAGTTTCCTGCTGGAAGAGCTCGGCCATCGACTCGCCGACGACGAACGCATGCCTTTCTATCTCACCAATACCCTCGACTGGGAGAAACTGGAACAGAGTCGTCTCCCTGGCCTCTCGGCCTTGGCAGAAGAATCTCGCCTGGCCGGCGATGTCAAGAGGCAGAGACCGATCCTTCTCATTCTTGGAAATCCGCCTTACTCCGGCCATTCGAGCAACAAGGGTGACTGGATACGTAAGTTGATCGACGAGTACAAGAAGGTCGACGGAATACCCCTGGGTGAGGCAAATCCGAAGTGGCTTCAGGACGACTATGTCAAGTTCCTCCGGTTTGCCCAATGGAAGATCGAACAGGGAGGGCGCGGCATTGTCGGTATGATCACCAACCACGGTTACCTGGATAATCCCACTTTCCGAGGCATGCGCAAGAGCCTGATGGACACCTTTGACGACATATATATCCTCGACCTGCATGGCAATTCGCTGAAGAAGGAGACCTGCCCGGACGGTAGCCCTGACAAGAACGTCTTCGATATCCGGCAGGGCGTGGCCATTGCCTTTTTTATCAAGCGTGGCGAGGAACAAGGACGCGATGGCCAGATTCATCACGCCGATCTATATGGCGCCCGTGAGTCTAAGTACGACTGGCTGGACGGCCACGACAACGGTACCACTGAATGGCAAGTAGTCAATCCCGTGTCGCCGCACTATCTGTTCGTGCCCCGCGATGAAAGTCTGGAAGCCGGTTATCGCGTCTTCAGTGGTATTCCTGAAATATTCCCAATAAAAAGTGTCGGCATCGTAACAGCGCGTGACCACCTGACGATTCGCTGGTCGGATCAGGAGGTATGGAGTACCGTCCGTACATTTTCCGGAATGGAACCTGAATTGGCCAGAGAAGCCTACGAACTCGGCAAGGATGCGAGGGACTGGCAGGTGAAATTGGCGCAAGTTGACTTGCGGGAACGCGGGCTAACTCAGGACGATATCTTCCCGATTCTCTACCGGCCATTTGACGTCCGGTACACGTATTACACCGGTCAGTCACGGGGATTCCTCTGTATGCCACGCAGGGAGGTAATGCGACACATGCTGAACGGAAAAAATCTAGCACTTCATACTTGCCGGCAAATAGTCAGCGAAAAGTGGGAACATTGCTTGGTAACCAACGGGATCACTGATGATTGTTACGTTTCCAACAGGACCAGGGAGCGCGGATATGCGCATCCTCTCTACCTAAGTCTTATCGACGACAGCGACGACCCACGCGCCTACCAAGAGAGACGGGCAAACATAGACTCAAGGATACAAAGCGTACTGAAAGATGCACATGGGGAAACGCTAACGCCTGAAGATATTTTCCACTATATCTACGCCATTCTGTATGCACCAGTTTACCGCGAAAAATACGCCGAGTTTCTGCGGAGGGAGTTTCCGCGCGTTCCGTTCACAAGTGACCGGGAGTTGTTTGACGAGATCGCGAGCCTTGGGGCACGTTTGACCGAACTGCATCTTCTTACTTCGCCCGAACTCGACGCTCCGACCTGTCGGTTTCCAGTACAAGGGGAAATGAACGTAGCTAAAACGAAGGCGCAGGGTTTTCGCTATGATCCCAACACACAACGCATGTACATCAACAAAACACAGTTTTTCGGCCCTATCTCCGAGGAAATTTACCGATACCGCATTGGCGGCTACCAGGTTTGCGACAAGTGGCTGAAGGATCGCAAAGAACGACGGCTTAAACTTGAAGATATCCAGACATACTGCCGGATCGTGACGGCAATTGGCCATACGATACGGATACAAGAGCAACTTGACGATCTGTATCCCGAAGTAGAAAAGGATCTGGTGTCGATCCCGGCGGAATGACGAGAAAAGAAACCTGACACATTAACGCGACCTTGTATATGGAAGCACGACGCGGTGGGCAAACCCACACTCTGAGCGGGTGTCCACCGCGTTTCAACTTTTCGATCCGTCGATATTTGGATACACATTAGAGGAGTGTAAAGTTGACGAGTCGGTTCGCCACAATTCATCTGGACGACTGGATAACCGAATTGAAAGCCCTTGACAACTTGTAGTCAATTGACTACAATAACATTTAATGATTAGGGTTCTACATTACGTTTCGGAAAGCGGTATTGATTATTTCGATGCGTGGTTTCGTAAACAAAGTCCCGAGACCCGCGCTAGGGTCCAAACTCGCATCGATCGAGTGGAATTGGGAAATTTCGGTGATCATGGAGGCGTGGGAAGCGGAGTATTCGAGCTACGTTTCGACTTTGGGCCTGGGTTTAGGGTTTATTATGGCCGCGATGGTGACGAACTCGTGATTTTATGCGGCGGCCGGACGAAGAAGCGTCAAACCCGGGACATTGCAAACGCCAGCATTCGTTGGAAAGCGCACAAACAGGAGAAACGAAATGCCCGTGAGAGAACATAAGGCCAGCGACTATCTCAAGACGCCCGAGGACGCCGCCGCTTATCTGAACGCGGCGATAGAGGAAATGGGCGACGATCCACGCTTGCTCATGAAGGCGTTTCGGAACGTTGCTGAGGCGCGGGGTGGCGTGTCCGCGCTTGCGCGTCGGGCCAAACTCGATCGCGTGGCTCTTTCTCGAGCACTTTCCGGTCAACGAAATCCGCGTCTCGATACCCTCGCGAAAGTGTCCGCGGCTTGCGGCATCAAGCTCCGTTTCTCGGCGTAACGCAGAATAGCAAAACAATATCGATTGAGTGACGGAGAAGGCACAACCCAAACAACAAAAGCCATGTGCTTGTAACAGAACGTTTCAGATTTTATCGTGTGACGGCGCGGCGTTAACAGGTGTATTCTATGGAAAAATCATTGGTGATTCGGGAATTGCAGACGGAACTCGACAGGGACCTTGCCCAGCGTGAAGCCTCTGCTCAAGAGTTATCTCGAGTGCTCCTGGAAAAAATCGAAGAACGAAATCCACAACTTATGGATCTAAAGGTCGAGGCAATTCACGAGATTAGAGTAAACATGGTATTTGGGGACTCACCGGTTGAGGGGGTTCTGCTGAAATATCTTCAGGAAGAACGAACGCGCATTTGTAGCGAGATTTGTTCCCATGTGGAGGAGAGCACAGGTCGACCAATCAGTATTGGCGAAATAGACAGCGTCCTTGCCTTACCCTTGTGTGAGATCGAAAGGCTTGATCAACTGGTTGACAGAGCTAAGGTCGTTGACGTGGTACGGCGTGGCCTCCTTAACCGTATTTACAAGAATATCCCCATGGCGCAAACAATGCGTCCGAACATTCAGATTTGCATCTACGTTCCTGCCAACAGTGGAGCACGAATATTCGTTTATGCCGAGTCACTCGGCAGCGTCATCGCAGACGAAGTCATAGAACTGCCGACCGTTACACTTGACACAAATGTGGTAAGAGAATGGTGGGATTGCAGAGGTAAAGTTGACCTCGTGGAAAAGCTACTGGAACTCAGCAACAGTCTCAAGATCGATCTTGCAGTCACAGGCAGGATCCGGGATGATGTTCCTCTCCAACCCTTGGCTGGCAAGATAAACGACCTTTCGAATTTAACCATTGACGAGATTGGATCTGTAATTCGCTTTTCCCACTGGAAAGCAGGTCGAGACGTTGCAGGAACACAAGAGTTTGAGAATTTTCGTTACTCACCCGCCATTGTCAATAAGCTTGAAAAAATGAACGAAAAAAGACGACCAGACTGGCGTGACTGGGATCACCTGCACACTCACTTTAGATACGGGAGAGATTACTTTCTTACATGGGATAAAGGGATTCTTGATTTTTCCGATGAACTGAAAAGCCAGTTGGGGATTAATGTCATGGAACCTGAAAGGTTTCTTTCTCGCAAACAATATCTGCCGAAATGGGCGAAGAAACAGGGCTCTTGCAGTTACCCCGGTGAGCAACTCATTTAGGGCATCACGCCGCAGTTTTCTGCGTAAGATGCTCGATGGCGGTTTGACGAGCACAGCGATAAATCAAATGGAGGATGCGACGGATGGACGAAGTCCTGACTGTTGCCCAGATACACACGAAGTTTTCCTCAGAGTGGGTCCTCATCGAAGCCCCGCAGACCAACGATGCCCTGGAAGTGCAAGGTGGCAGGGTTCGCTGGCACAGCAAGGATCGGGAGGAAGTCTATCGCAAGGCAGTGACGTTGCGGCCTGCACGGTTTGCCATTTTGTACACCGGCAAGATGCCTGAGGACACGGCGATCGTTCTATGAGTTTCCCGTTCTATCCAAACCGGGGCTTGATCATCGTGTCCGCCGAGTTGTGGGGGCCCAGTGGTAGTGCGGTTCTACGCCTTGCGCTCGACACCGGCGCGACCGGTACGTTAGTGAATGTAGGGATGCTCGTTGCACTCGGTTACGATCCGGCAATGGCCCCGGATCGTGTTCAGGTGACGACAGGCAGCGGGGTCGAATTCGTTCCCCTCGTCATATTGGACGGGATCAGAGCCCTGGGAAGGAAGACTGCTAATTTTCCAGTATTGGGTCATACCTTGCCGCCGAGTGCTGGCGTCGACGGTCTTCTTGGGCTAGACCTAAAATAAGCGAGTATTGGTGTTTGGTGAACAGAATTGCAGATTTGTGCGACGTTGTGGTTGAATGACGTATGTGTGTTGTCTATTGAGGTGCGCGGGAGGTCGTTTTGAGGTTTGTGGAGTGTAAGTTGGTGTGGTAAAGCGCAGCGTTAGGGGTGTGTTGTTGGTGTCTGGTTGTGGTGTAGGCGTATTTGTCCGTTACGTCGCCGTGGGCGTCGTGGATCCCGTGGTATGTGATGACGGTTCGTGCGGGTGTCATGTGAAGCCGGTGCGTTCGATGGTAGCCCAGGCGCTCAAGAGTCTATTCAGTGACGGCTGATAGCCGATGATGCGCACGGTGGTGCTTCGGGCGTGTCGCACGACACGACAGGGAAAAAGGATGATGTGTGAGAGGAAGGTCCGGAAGTCCATACGGATATAGTGTCGGCGGTGTTTTTTTCGATGCATCATCAAGGCAAACCACGCCTTGATGTTCCAGGCCAGCGCGGCGATGACCATGTAGGCCCAGTTGCTGATCAAGTCATACAAGGGCACGCGCAGGGCATTGACGCCGTTCTTGAGCTGTTCGATGACGTTTTCCTGGTCGCATCGTTTGTTGGCAGCAAAGACGACCTCGGCGGGCGTCAGGTCGTCGCGCGTGGTGATGTAGAAGAAATAGCGGATTTCGTCGAAGAGGGTCTGCTCACCTTTGGCCTTACTGATGTTTTTTCGCAGCGCCACAACGCGGTAGGGGCGTTTGCACTTGCCGGGCTGGTAGTCAAACTCGGCCACGTCTTCGAAGTTCAGCGCCAGCTTGAGGTAGCCCCGCGCCTTGACGATACGCTGCTTCTCATTGTCGCGCCGCTGCCTTTTCTGGGGCGCGTGAGGTCGGTGCAGGCGCTGCCAGTTGGCTTCGTCAAGGGCCTTGGCCCGTGTTCGTAAGGCGTCATTGCAGTCCATCCCGAAGATGAAATCGACGTCCTTTGCCCAGCGATCGAGGTGAGCCGTAAGCGAAAAGTCCGTGTCGCCGCGTAGGCACACGCGCTTGGCGTGGGGCTTCACCACCCGGATGGACGCATCGATCCAGGGGGCGGCCCCCTGGTGAGAAGACGCGTTGCCCGGACGGTTGACGATATACAGCACCTCTTTGGTATTGGCCAACGATACGATCAGGGGCGCATACCCCCACACGCCCTTGTAGGAGATGTCCATGCCGCCCTTCTTCTCCCCATACGTTGGGGCGCTTGTGCCATCCACGTCGATGTACGCTACCGAAGAAAGCAAACTGGCGGCCCGCGTGCGCCACAACTTAGACCGTACCGCGTTAATGCAGTCCATCAGCCCGATCACGTCAGCTTCCGTGAAGCGACGCGTAAAGTCGCCCGCAGTCGTCGGGTCCGGGATCAGCTTCGCGTTCAACGCATTCATGTAGGCCTCGTCGTGCCGCAAACGCTCGATGTCTTCCAGACGCGTGCCACCGCACATCACGTTGTAGGCAAGGTTCAACACGTGATCCGACTCATGATACGGCAGATGAACCTTCAACAACTTCAACTTCTCGTCTATCTCTTCGACCAATCCCAATTTGGTCACCAGACGATGCACGGCCGCAATGCCACCGCAGCTCATCGCTGCTGCTTGCGCGCTGACCTCGTAATGCACATAGGTGCTGCCAAACATCGGCTTGCCTTGTGCACAAAAACGACCGCCAAGCTTTTGCCGAGTACGTACCTTGCGCCCACAATTAACACTGTTCCTGCGGCTTTCTTTTACCGATATTCTCTTCACCGGAAAGACCCCCTTCGTTGGTGTATCAACAGACTGTCTGATACTTCTAACTCCAACTAAGATAAGTCTTTCCGGTACTTTTGTACATAAAAATCTCAAAAAACCCGCTTAATTAGAGGCTAGACTTCATTCGCCGGTTGAGCTTGACAATTGATTTTCGAAATGGACAGATAGCGCTTACCTGACCCGCTCACAGTTCCATCGTAGTCTACGCACATGAAATTGGCGGCTTTCATTTATGCACAAAATGGTTGAGAAAATGTAAAAGCCCTATTGACTCAAACTCGACGATACTCGGAGTTCAGAGCATCTACTCGCAAGTAGAGCATTCCATGTCTGACCGAGCCCGCTGTGAAATCTGCATGAGAGCCGCAAAGACGCTAACGTCGCTTGGATTTGACGGAATTCATCAGTAGAGTGAGGGTTGTGGGGAATTTAAGCTGACAAGAACTTCCCGCTCGCTCCTTACGGGACTTGATGCGGTGGTACGGGCAAAGATTGCGGGCTGGGTGTACGATCAGAACAGGTCCGAGACGATCCCAACAATTTCAAGTGATGTGCTAGAGAACGTATCGGCTCGTTCCCTGCCGACTTTTGCCGAACGTGCGAATCGCCTGTTGCTTGAAGCGTTGCGTGGTCAGGAACTAATGGGTGCTGGATTCCACATTGAAGATCCGCGGTTTCTCGCAGCCACATACTCCCACAACCTCGCTGACATTGGTTTTTTGTTGGAAATGTTAGAGGGCGAACGTTTGGCGGAGACGGTTACTGTTGACGGCGTTTACCGAATCCTTCCGCGTGGGCACATTGCCGCGGACGAATTGTCACGTAGAGGTGTGCAATCCGATAAAGGGTTCGTTGCCATGTCGATTGACCAAGATTTAAGGCCTGCATACGAAAAGGGGTTCCAAGTCGGCATCCTGAACGCGGGTTATGACCCTGTTCGAGTGGACCGGTTAGAGCATGTGAATCGCATTGATGATGAGATTATCGCACAGATTAGGGCGGCGTCTTTCGTTGTCGCGGATTTCACCAAGCATCGAGGCGGAGTTTACTTCGAGGCAGGATTCGCCCTTAGTCTAAACCTACCGCTATATGGACTTGCAGGAAGAATGACCTGAATGGCCTACACTTCGACATTCGACAGTACAATACCATTGATTGGCAAGAAACTGCGGAGCTTGCCGAACGACTCTGTTACCGCATCGAAGCGACAGTTGGAAAGGGTCCGAAAGCAGTTTTGGGCATTTAAACACGCACGATTGCCAGTTTCCGTTATTCCGTTAATGATGTGAACAAGGGCGCCTCCCCTGATAGCCCTATTGACACCGGTGGAATACGGTAAATTTTGGATCTCAGACGGGATCGTTAGTATGTGTCAATTGATCTCCCTTGCAATGTTGAATTTGCCTGGCGAGGGGACGATGAAGCATCAAGCATGGCACATTGCGGCGGCTCAAACCTGCTGGAAAGCCAACGGACAGGAGAAGCGAATTGCCCGTGAGAGAACATAAGGCCAGCGATCATCTCAAGACGCCCGAGGACGCCGCCGCTTATCTGAACGCGGCGATAGAGGAAATGGGCGATGATCCACGCTTGCTCATGAAGGCGTTTCGGAACGTTGCTGAGACGCCGGGTGGCGTGTCCGAGCTTACGCGCCGGGCAAAGCTGGATCGCGTAGCCCTTTCTCGAGCTCTTTCCGGTCAACGAAATCCACGACTCGATACGCTCGCAAAAGTCTCCGCCGCTTGCGGTATCAAGATGCGTTTCTCGGCGTAGGCCGCAATGCGGTGTAGCAATCAAGACCCGTGGAAGCCCGGAGGTGAATTATGAATCGTGATCCCGTAGTTGAGGAAGTTCATCGGACCAGGCAGAAACTCTTGAATGGGTGCAGCGGCGATCTCGACCGGTTGTTGGACCGCGTGAAAGCTGGCGAAAAAAACCACCACAATCTCGTGGTCACGAATTCTCCGCTGCCCGTAAAGACCTACGTGATGAAGGAGACCGAGTCGTTAGTTCGCTCGATATTGGGGACAGTCCCATTGTTCGGCACGACACTGAACGAGGCATTTTTCGACCTGCGTGCCCGGCTCAAGCATGAGCGTCTCGAAAGATTCATAGAGGATCTGGCGAAAAATGTACATTCTCTTGAAACAGAAAAAATCGATACCGGTTATATTCACAGCGAAGAGTTCGTCGATTTTCTTGAAGACGTGCTAATTCGAGCCACGAAAATCAGAGCGGATGAAAAGCGGGAAAAACTCGCGGCAGTGCTCGCCGCCCGAATTCAGGATGGAGAAGGTACGCCCTTCGACGATCGCTTCCTGGATCTGTTGATATCGTTGACCGAGATGCAGATCCGCATTTTGGATGAGCATCTTCGCGCTGCCGAAAGACGAGACGAATCGAACAAGGGAATCTCTGAGGCGAGCAGAGAGCATCGCCAACCGGGCTACTATGAGATTTCGGATTCGAATTACCGGTTCCTGGTCCAAGATTTACTTGCCAGGTCACTCTTGTATACTCATAGGGCAGGCCGTGGAGACCTTGGTCCACTTCAATTCCTGGAGGTAACCGAACTCGGGGAAGCGTTTGTGCGATTCTTGGAAAAAGGCACTGCTCATGCGCTTTGAAGAATACATTGAAATCCGACCGGGTGTACGTGCCGGTAAGCCCTGCTTTAAGGGTACCCGTATAACCATCTATGATGTCCTGGAATACCTGGCTGGTGAAATGACCGAGGATGATCTTTTGGACGATTTCCCGGACTTGACGCCGCATCATATCCGCGCTGCGCGGGCCTATTCCGACGCTCAAAAACAATGGATTGCGACGGATTCTACACGCTAATCTTTCCTCTCAGGGATGGTTGATACCCTCTACGTAATTGTCTCTGGCGAAGAACAAAATCCGTTTATCGGCTGTCGTGGCATATAGCAATCAAGGCGAAGTTTAATACGGTTAGGCATCTATCTTAGCAGCGAGAATTTCTACCCTAAGATGAAGAAGAAATACCGTCATTTATATATGAATCGGAACAACGTCAAGAATTTAGTGAAATTTGTTGGGTTGAGTTTTACTCCATCCAGTTAAAGGATCTGAGAAATGGACGCTGTTCTGACGATAGCCCAAATATACACGCAGTTTGCATCTGAATGGGTCCTCATCGAATCCCCACAGCCCAATAAGGCCCTTGAAGTGCAGTGCGGGACGGTTCTCTGGCACAGCAGAGATCGGGAGGAGGTCTATCGCCAAGCGGTGGAATTGCGACCTGAACGGTTTCCCATTCTATCCACATCAGGGCTTGATCATCGTTCGCGCCGAGTTGTGGGGGAGGGGCGGTAGTCCTGTCTGGAGTCTAACAACCCGGAGCAACGAAATGCCCGTAACAGAACATAAGGCCAGCGACTACCTAAAAACACCAGAGGACGCCGCCGCCTATCTGAATGCGGCGATTGAGGAAATGGGCGACGATCCACGCTTGCTTATGAATGCGTTTCGTAACGTTGCCGAGGCGCGGGGTGGTGTGTCCGAGCTTGCACGCCAGGCCAAGTTGGATCGAGTGGCCCTTTCCCGAGCTCTGTCTGGTCGACGAAATCCACGGCTCGATACACTCGCAAAAGTGTCCGCGGCCTGCGGGATCAAGTTTCGTTCTACAGCCTGAGCGAGGTCTCGTAGTCGCACAGCTTGTTTATCGCGTCTGCTTGAGACGTCATCGCGACGAAGACTCCTTGTGTCTATTGGTCTTGCAACAAACACTGCGGGTCCTTGGTTTCGCGTTGTTGAGATATCTTTGGTTGAACATCCAGTAAGCCAATACAACTCCAGATAAACGAGATCGGATCAGGTCATTCACTTGCCAGAAAATGGATAGGAGCGAGCTTCTTAGTTGATTGCGAAATGTTGAAGTTTTGTTGTGTCTCTCGACACCCTAAATAACATTGCGTAATTCCTGATTTAAATGATTGATTTTTTTAATTATAAACTTACGCGTGCAGTCGATAGAGACGTAGACGTTTAATAAATAAAGCACTGTGACATTCTTATGGAACCAATCATTAATGCGCTTACCGAAGTTGGTCCCTCTCGTACAGAACGTCTTGTAGAGAACCTGACCCAATCGATGGGTATCTCTACAGCAGCAGCCCGCCAACGCCTGTCAAGGGCACGGGCTCCAGTTGCACGTATGCAAAGACTCTTGCCAAGACGTGAAGCCTTCTTCTATCTGGATGACCAAATCAATACTGAGTATTTTTGGAAAAACCTCATATGTGATCTCCGTGAAACGGGAAGCATATATGCCTGCGCTATCGACGGGCTCGACGCGCGAGGCGGCGTTGTACCAACGGATGAATTCGCCGTGGTGAGCGGCGCGCCAATTGCATTAAAGAAGCAGATATCCGCAAGCCGCGTGGCCGAACGGCTTGTCGAACTTGGTGTAATCCAAAATCAAGAAATCGTCCACCTAGGTGACTGTTACGTCGCCAAACCCAATGCGTTGATTCGGAGACTGAAGACGGTCCACATAATGGCACGTCGGCTTACCGAAGGTGTCCTACTGGACGGCCTTCGCGAATGGGCGTGGAAGAATGGGATTGGCAGCCGCAACACCATAACTATCCGAGGTGAAACCCAGCACCGCATGGTGGGCCAGTTCAAATGGGATCTGAACGGACCGAGCTATCTGACTTCCCTAAGGCGCGAAAACACTCGGCACGGCTTTGTTGTAGCCGATGTGTTCGCCGATGGCGAATTGGATGTTCCACAAATCCAGTATTTCATTCGGAAAGTGAAGACCTACCAGAAAACCTCGAACAGTGGTCCACTTTTCCCGATCTTAATGGCCAAGAGCTATACAGGTGATGCTATGACCGAGGGCCACAAGTTTGGACTGATGTTATCGACACCGAAGAGCCTTTTTGGATCTCTGGTAGGGCAGGCCCTCACTGACTTGATGTCTACCTTAACAAACGTCTCGACTATTGCTTCAGTCAGCGATAGAGATTTATACAGTCTGCTCGAACGCCTTACTGAAATAGAAGGTAGGGGCGGAAATCTTCGGGGTATACTGTTTGAACTGATCTCAGGTTATATTGCTACGCGTGAATTCGGCGGAAGAATTGATCTTGGCGTCTACCACATTCATCGTGAAACTGGCGAAAAAGCCGATCTAGATGTGGTTTGCGTTGAGGATTACGATTCAGTACATGTAATCGAGTGCAAGGGCAAGGTTCCAGGTGGGTACGTATCGCTCCAAGAGGTGAATAAATGGCTTAATAAGCTTCCGGTCATGCAGGACTACGTGGCCGTGCAGGAAAATTTACGCGAATACCAACAGACCTACGAGTTTTGGACCAGCGGCATCTTCGAGGACGACGCGCTCGAAAAACTGGCCCATGAACGCAGTCTACGAAAAAAAAGGCCGATTGTCTGGAGGGATGGTGTCGCCGTACGGAAGATCGCGGCGCAACGCAGACTCAGGACTATCGGAGATGCCTTAGACCAGCACTTTCTGCAACATCCCCTAGCGAAGTCGAAACAAGGTCTCACCCGCTACAACTCAGACAGTAGATGAAGCCATTGTGTCTTTGCGATTATACTTAGACCGGTTTGGTATTGAGAGCGCCTTGAGGGCGCAGTGCCCAAAATTGAACACCGTGCAAGCGTATTATTCTGGAGTTCGTCGTAATTGCACCTCCTGCGGGCGACCAGGCAAAGACCGTGTCGGCCGTTTTGTTTCGTGTTTTCCATTTCCGGAGGATTCCCCCATGCTGGTCAACGGAATTCGGCAGTTGTTTCTGGATGACGAAGGGGTAGGGGAGACCTTCCGTGTTTCGCGGCATTACCACTCCCCGGTCAAATACGTTGGGAATCCCCTGCTGGTGGGAAACGCGTTTCACGACGCGCGGGAAGGGGTTCGGTACGAAGAGGACCGGGTACCACGGGAGGGCGGTGTTGAGAAACTGAACGGTAACCTGACGCCCACGTCGGTGGTTCGCGCCCCCTCCGGGTTGTTTCAGATGTATTATCAGACGAAGCCGCCGGGGATCAGGGACCTCGGGTACGGAGGCGGGACGCCGGTGGTGGCATACGCGGAGTCGCACAACGGGATTCACTGGCGGCTTCCGGCGCTGAATCGGGTCGAGATCAACGGAAGCAGGGAGAACAACGTCTTATTCGAGCCCCCCGGGTCGCTGCCATGCGTCGTGATCGACGACAACGAAGCAGACGACGCGCGCAGGTACAAGATGCTGTATTATCCCCACAACGTCAGCTTTTCGCCCGACGGCGTGTCGTGGTCCGACGTGGAGAATTTGCGCGTGCCCAGCCGGATCGGGCATTCCGACGGGTTGAACTGCCTGGCCGGATGGGATGCGGATATCGGGCGATACGCGGCCTATTTTCGCCCGCAGATAGCCCGTCCGGGGGAGGAGATCGATCCGGAAGGTACCGCGATTCGATTGATTGCCCGCAGTGAAAGCGAGGATCTCAGGGAGTGGACGGAACTCGAGACGGTTCTGGCGCCGGACGGCGAGGACCCCGAGGGCACGGAATTTCAGACCATCGGGGTTTTCCAATACGAAGGGATGTACGTGGGACTGCTGTGTGTACACGAAGGGTACGCCGAAGAGCGCCCGAAGCGGTTTCCGTACCGGCTGCCGAATTGGCCGGCGCACTCCGCGATGCTGGGCCGGTGCTATATCGAACTGGTGACGAGCCGGGACGGGATTCGCTGGAACCGGTCGGAGGGGCGCGTGCCGTTTCTGGATACGACTCCCGGCGGGCTGGACTCCGGGATTGTCTGGCCCTCCAACTCGCCGGTGTCCGTGGGAGACGAACTCTGGTTCTATTACGGGATGAGTGTGCACGGCCACGGGTTGTCATACGTCAAGCTACCGGGCCTCGCCCGGCTGAGGCGAGACGGATTTGTGAGTCTGCGCGCCGGGGAGCAGGCCGGGTGGGTGGTGACGGCGCCGTTCGTCTGCCCCGGCGGACGCCTTTATGTGAACGCGGATGCCGTGGGCGGAGAGCTTTCGGCGTCCGTGATCGAACAGGATGGGTATCACGCGCCTGAATACGCCATGGTCCGGTGCGCCAGGCTCGACGGCGACGCGATAGCCCACCAGCTGACCTGGCTGGAGCGGGCGGATATGAACCCGCTGAAGGGAAAGGAAATCAGGTTGAAGTTCTACCTCAGGCAGGCGGACCTGTTTTCATACTGGTTCGAGTAGCCGTTTTCCCGATTCGGTGACGGCGGAAAGGATTGATATTGAACCCGATATTCGTAACGACGGCCGCGATGGTATTGACAATGGTTTTGGCAACGGGACCGGGTTTCGCGAAGGAATCGGCGGATGCGAGGGTCCTCGATAAGTGGCTTGGGGTCTGGAAGCATCACACCGTTGTCAGGCCCGCGGCCTGGTCGCTCATCGGTACCGAGCTTTCAGGTAGATCCAGGGTCGAATGGATTCTGAACGCACATTATCAACAGGTATCCAGCCGGAACGGCGAACAGGAGACACGCGAGATACACCGCTTTGACGCGAAGAGCGGCCAGTATCACAAGTGGGCGTTCGATTCTGACGGGGGACACAGTTTCCGGGTGGGTACGTGGGACGAAAAAACCGGTACCATGACGTGGAAATACATGGACTTCGGTTTGGGCATCGAAGGAGAGATTGTGAATCGGTTTACCGGCGTCGGAGAATTTGAAACGACGCTGGTTTTGAAAGACGGCACGGGAAACGTGCTTCTGGATATCCGGTCTAAACATACCCGACTGGATGAGCAGCCTGATTAGTCCCCGGCTCAAATATCAACTGGCTGTCCTTGTATTCGGGACGGTCCGCCGGCGGGCCGGGTTATCCGTCGGATGGGTGGCGTGTCGGCCCTTGCCCGTCCAGCAAACCTGGATCGGGTAGCCCTTTCCCGAGTTCATGCTTCGAAAATTCCGCTTGACATTGAACCATTTCGACACTTAAGTATGACTCGGAACATTCGGGTCATTTTTAATTCTCAACCTATTTGCCGGTGAATTCAAAGGAGGGTATCATGAACTGTCGAAAATACGGGTTGCTGGTTGGAGGCACGCTCTTATTGGCCTTGCTGGCCTTGCCCGAAGCGGCTTTCGCCGGTCAGCCAAACGCCGGAGACACGGCCTGGGTCATCACGGCAACGGCGCTCGTGTTATTCATGACCCTTCCCGGTCTCGCCATGTTTTACGCGGGCCTGGTTCCGTCGAAAAACGTGCTATCCATGTTCATGCAGTGTTTCGGGATCACCGCCCTGGTCACTGTGCTGTGGATCATCTACGGTTACAGCATTGTTTTTGATTCGACCGGCATGGTCGCAGGGGAACGCGGATTGCACGCATTTTTTGGCGGATTGGGCAAGGCATTCCTCATCGGCGTGACCCCCGATGCCCTGACGGGCACCATTCCGGAGCCGATTTTCGTCGCATTTCAGCTTACCTTTGCCATCATCACCCCGGCCCTGATGGTCGGCGCCTTCGCCGAACGCATGAAGTTTTCGGCCGCGTTGTGGTTTACCGGACTGTGGGTGACGGTGGTCTATTTCCCCATCGCCCACATGGTCTGGGGAGGTGAGGGCTCCTTCTTCGGCGACATGGGGGTTTTCGACTTCGCCGGTGGCATCGTCGTGCACATGACCGCAGGATTTTCAGCCCTGATAGCGTGTATTGTCGTCGGCAAGCGCAAAATGCATCCGGGTCAGACTGCGCCGCCTCACAATATTCCCATGGTCCTGACCGGAAAGGCCATACTCTGGGTGGGCTGGTTCGGCTTCAACGGCGGCAGCGCGCTCGCCGCCAACGGCCAGGCCACGATGGCGCTGCTGGTCACCCAGATCTCACCCTCTCTCGCGGCTCTCACCTGGATCGCCATCGAGTGGATTCGATACGGCAAACCCACTGCCGTCGGGTTTGCAACCGGCGCGATCGCCGGTCTTGCCGCGATTACGCCGGCATCCGGGACCGTGGGTCCGATCGGCGCTTTGGTCATCGGCATAACCGCCGGGGCACTCTGCTATTATGCCTCTACCGTATTCAAGTCAAAAGTCGGCTACGATGATAGCCTGGACGTCGTGGGCGTCCATGGCGTCGGCGGTCTCACCGGCGTGATCCTGGTGGGAATCCTTGCGTCTTCCATGTTTGGCGGATCGGTAGTTGGCCTGGACATCGCGAACCAGTTGAAGGTCCAGATCTTTGCCGCCGTCGTCGTCGGCATCTATTCCATTGCGGTTTCTTTCATTCTACTGAAGATTGTCGACGCCATCGTCGGGCTGCGCATCGACGATGAAGGGGAGGACACCGGCCTCGACGTCAGCGATCACGGCGAAACCGGCTACACCATTTAGAGACGGGGGTGGGGCAGGAAACGGGCCCCGTGGCGGGCCGGCTTGTAGGCTATGAGCTTTCAGTAAACGTGTCCTTCCCGTCGTAATCCGGGTGAAAACTGGAGACCGGCGCGAAAACCGCATTTCTTTTGCGACTTACGCCTTTGCAGTCGGTCGGAGGGGAGCGCCGGCCGCAGGAAGCCATTGGCTGGCAACTCGCCACGTTCGGACGGCCGAATCCCGTCCCTGTCAGCCTATCCTCTCAGCAGGAATTCACGAAAGTATCGTCAACTTCCGGTCCCGGTGAGATCCATATCGGAATTCACCGGAATAGAATGGAGGAATGAAGAACATGGCAACTCGCACGTTCGTTATCGTCCTTACGCTGAGCCTGCTTGCCGGTCCCGCTTTTGCCCAGATAGGAAATGTCTCCGTTGAGGGCGGCGTGGATCTTGTCTCCCATTATATCTTCCGGGGCGTCGTCACCACGGACAAGCCCACCGCGCAGCCCTCTCTCACCGTCGGCTTCGGGGAATCCGGCGTCTCTTTCAACATCTGGGGTTCCGCCTCTCTTAAACAACGGAGCATTCAGGACGCGGGCGATGAACTCGACTTCACGTTGACGTACGACGGCAATCTGGGAGAACAGTACGAAAACGTTGGGTTTACGGCGGGATATATCCAATACACCTTCCCGAGTGCAAAAAAACGCGAAAGAATCTCCGGGGAACTCTTCGCAGGCCTTAGCCTGGATGTTCCAGCATCCCCGTCCGTCACGCTTTACAGAGACTTCGGCCTTTTCGATTACTGGTATCTCAACGGCAGTATCGGTCATGAAGTCCAACTGACCCCGGAGGGCAACGTGTCCCTCGGTGTTTCCGGCGATATAGGATACAGTGACACCACCGAAAAGTTCGAATTCAACCACGTCGGCGCGTCGGTTTCACTGAGTGCAAGCCACAGCCTCTTCTCAGCCTCGGCGACCATCGGGATCATTCGCTGGATCGAAGACATCAACGAAGGCAGGGACGAGCAAAACCAGGTCTGGGGCGGCGTCAGTGTGGGTTTTGCCTATTAGCAGCGCACGATCGGCTGTTTATCGGTCGCATCCTGGTTTCTAACCGGCGTAGAGACGCCTTTGAGACGGCGTCGGGACGAGTAAAATCGTCCCGGCGTCGTTTTGGGTGAAATACGCCGGTGGCTCTACCCGACGACTAAATCGCATTTATTGCGTTCACGAGCGCACGCAGCGCTGCGAGTGCGGCGGCTGCGCTTGCCGAAGCGAGGCAGGCGGATGAATGGTGACATTTTCCGGGACGGGGCACTGGGTATGCCTCTTGAGGAAAAGATGTAGCGCGGGCCTGCCGGAAGTTGGACTGACCGTGAATTCTGCCGGTTCGAACACTCGCCCGGGGGAGGCTTAGACGCGAAGAATCGCGGCCGCTCGGGCTTTTCTTTTTCGTACGTGTATGTTATATTCCAGAAAGAAATGCGCCTGCCGTTATGCCGTCGAACCATCGGAGGTGATATGACCAGCAATTCAGAACTGCTCAGCCGAATCACCGCTCGCCCGGATGTCTTTGGCGGAAAACCGATTATTCGCGATATGAGAATTTCGGTCGAGATTGTCCTGGGTCTAATGGCAAAGGGCGTAACGATTGATGCGATTTTGGACGATTACCCCGAACTCGAACCGGATGACATTCACGCCTGTGCTGCCTATGCGCACGCGGTCATCGCCAGAGATTCACTGGACGCCATTGCGGTCGCGGATACGTGAGATTTCTCGTCGATAGGTGCGTTGGCCGCCGAGGCGTCTGGAGCCCCGTCTCCCAAAACGACAAAGGAGGAAACCATGAAAAGCGGCGTTGCTATGGCCGATATCACGCCAGAACCGGGCCCCGTTTTACAGGGACACTGGAGTACGAACCCATCGCATTCCGTCCTGTACCCGCTGGAGGTGCGGGCGATCGTATTCGAAGAGGGCGACGTCAGGACGGCGATAGCTACCCTTGATGTAATCGGCGTGACGAAAGAAACAACCGATAGGATCCGGGCGCGGGTGACCGCGGCATGTGGTATCCCCGGTGATCACGTAATGGTGGCCTGCAGCCATACCCATTCCGCGCCGCCGACGCTACCGGCGCTGGGGATGGAACCGCCGGAAGGGTGGATGGAGAAGATCGAGACCGAAACCGCACAAAGCATCGCGCGGGCGGCCGCGGATTTAAGGCCGGTCCGGTTCGGGGTGGGCTGTGGTTCGGCGCATTTCAATATCTGCCGCAGGCCGCTGCCGGGCAAGGCCGGCATGATGCTGAATTTCGGCGGTATTGTGGACCGGCGCGCGCGGGTACTTCGCGTGGAGGCTGAGGACGGAACGCCGCTGGCGGTTCTGTTTCACTATTCATGCCATACCACGACCAAGAGCGGGTCCGACGGCTATATGTCGCCGGATTACGCGGGCATTGCCCGGAGGGTGATTGAAGAGGCCATTGGCTGTAAGGCGTTGTTTCTGGCGGGCTGCTTCGGCAATATCCGACCGGCCGTCGTGGACCCCGAAACAGGACGCTTCAAGTCGGCAAGCAAGGCCGAACTGGATGCCTGCGGCGAGGAGTTGGGCCGCGAGGTGGCGCGCGTCGCCGAAAGTCTGAAGACACGGCGATCCTCGCAGTTGGAAGCGCGGCGTGCCGATGTGCGTATTTCATTCGGCGCGCACGATCCGGTGGAGAAACTTCGTGCGATAGCGTCCGACGAGAGCGCAAGGGGCCGTCTGTTGATCGGGCCGTGGGCAAACCAGGTGTTGGAGATGATCGAGAGCGGTGGAATCCCGGAAAGCCGTGCGACAGAGATGCAGTTGATGGCGCTGGGGCCACTGACGTGCGTTACCATACCCGGGGAACCGGTCCAGGAGATCGGACACGCGATTGAGAAACGTCTGCGGGGGATGATTGACGCGGATGACGTGTGGCCTGTTGGATACGCGAACGACGAGATCGGATATCTATGTACCGATCGGCAGTACGAAGAGGGCGGGTACGAGCCCAACGCATACCCCTATTACGGCGAACCCGCCAGGTTCCAGGGGGAGGAGCAAACCATAGTAGCGACAGCGGAGTCCCTGGCGCGGGGGTAGGCAGGTGGGAAGGAAACGGGAAGAAAGTGATTTCCGTTCGGATTCGGCGGACAGGTCCGGGCGTACCGTCCGCGCGGCGATTTACGGTACCGGGTCATGGGCGAACCAGACCCATATTCCAAACCTGAAGAAGCTTGGCGTCGACGTTGTGGCGGCTTGCGACGTGGATGCCGCGGCCCTGGGTCGCACGGCGGACCGATTCGACATTCCGGCGGTCTATGCCAATGGGCACGAGATGGTCGAGAAAGAGTGGTTCGACGTGCTCTTTTCGGTGGTGCCCGCCTTTGCGCGCACGGACGTCGAGATCAGAGCCGTGGAACGGGGCATACATCTATTCAGCGAAAAACCGCAGGCGCTTCGGATGGCCGTGGCGCTCGATATCGACCGGGCGGTTCGGAACGCCGGCGTGTTGAGTACGGTGTGCTTTCGAGAACGGTATCGACCGCTGTTCCAGGAGGCCAGGCGGTTGCTGAACGGGAAGCGGATCCTGCACGCGATTTTTCGATCCGTGGGCGGTCCGCCGCGGCTCAGGTCGCGGATGGAGGGAACCTCCTGGTGGCACAAGATGGACATATCCGGCGGGCCCGCCCTGGATTGGGGCGTACATGCCGTGGACTACACCCGGTTTATGACAGGATTGGACGTGGAAAAAGTCCAGGCGTTCTATTGTGAGCAGCCGGAGGTGTTCTGCGAACCTTTTTCCTCTTCTTTCCATTTCTTATTGAATAACGGCGCCACAATGACCATGACGTTTGTACGCGCGGACCCGTCGGGTACGCCGCAGCCGTGGTTCACGTTTTTTTTCGATGGGGGACGGCTTGAGATTTTCAATTACGAACGCATCGATTTGGACGGGGAGACGGTCTATCGATCAGGGGATTTCGATCCGTGGTTCGAGCAGGACCGGATTTTTGTTGAGGCCGTGCGTTCGGGCGATCGTAGCGGAATTCTGAACGACTACCACGATGGTCTCTATTCTCTGGCGCCAATCCTGGCGGGATGGGATTCGGCCCGGCAGGGCGGGCGATGTCTGGACGTCAGAACGTATTGCGAGCAGGGGGATTGACGATGGACACGAAAGGATATGCGAATCCGGATTTGTTGATGACGCCCGGTCAGTTGCACGGTCGCATCCACGAAGCAACGATGTGCATCGTGGACGTCCGGCCCACGCACGAATACGTGGGGGGGCATATTCCGGGGGCTCTGCACCTGGATCTGTACGGAATCAGCCTGAACAACACCGGAAGGGAGGCGTTTGAAGCGTTTACGTGGACCCTGGCCTACTTGATGGGAAGCCGGGGAATAGGCTCCGATGTAACGGTGGTGTTTTACGAAAACGACTCCGGGATGCGGGCGGCGCGCGGCTTCTGGATCTGTGAATATCTGGGTCACCGCGACGTTCATGTTCTGGACGGCGGGCTTCAGGCCTGGACGGCGGCGGGATACGAGACCGCGGTTGAGGTCCCGATTCCCGAACAGACCACGTTCGATATCGCGCCGGTGGCGGAACGCAACATCGGTTTCGAGGAGATTCGGGATTCGCTGGGACGTGCGGATTTTGTGCCGCTGGATACGCGGAGCGAAGACGAGTATTACGGGCGGGTGGCGCGTTCGGCCCGGGGCGGGGCCATCCCCGATGCCGTGCATATCGAATATCTGAACAACCTGGATGAGTCGGGCGCTTTCAAACCGGCGGCGGAGTTGCGCGCATTGTACGAGAGGGCGGGTGTGACGCCGGAGCAGACGGTGGCATGTTACTGACAGGGCGGGTACCGTTCCTCCCATTCGTACCTGGCGTTGCGCCTGCTGGGCTATAGAAATGTGCGCAACTACATCGGGTCGTGGAAGGAATGGGGCGACCGGCTGGATCTGCCGGTGGAAGTTCCGGAGGCGCCGTAATCGGAGTGGGACGCGTATGCGAGGTGTCCGACAGAACACCGGGGTATGGCAATAGTGGAAGGGAGAACTTCAGATCCCTCCCATTTCACAGACGATTTCAAATTCCCTTTGCTTGACGGGCTGGATGGAGAGGCGCTGTCCCCTCCGGACAACCAGCATCTCTTTCAGTTCAGGATTCGCTTTCAGGTCTTTGAGACGCACGTAGGTCTCGAAGGCCTTTTTCCATTTGACGTCTACGGAGAACCATCGGGGATCGTCCGGGGTGGATTTGGCATCGTAATAGTTGCTCCCGGGGTCGAAGGCAGTGGGGTCGGGATAGGCCGCACGCACAATTTCCGCCAGGCCGGCAATACCGGGTTCGTCGCAGTTCGACTGGTAGAAGAGGACGACGTCCCCCGTCCGCATGTCGTCGCGGATGAAATTTCGGGCCTGATAGTTGCGCACGCCGCGCCATTTTCCGGTACTATCGGGGCGGTTGTTCTTCAGGTCGTCGAAGCTGCATTCGCTGAGTTCGCACTTCATCAGCCAGTATTTCTTCGGCATGGCTTCTTCTCTTACCGTTGGGGCGTGGCGGGACCCGCACCCTTTTTTCATCCGTATCAGGCGTCTTTCGCGATTTCCTCGAGCATTACCGGCCAGGCTTCCTCGGCGTAAAACCGGTGGCCTCCGTTGCCGACAACCAGGTGGCAGCGTTGGGATGCGCCCGCGACGGTGTAGATTTCCTTGAGATGGCGAAAGGCTTTCCGAACGCCGGCGACGGGAAATATACCGTCTTCTTTTCCGGCCACGATAACGACCGGTCTGGGAGCAAAGAGTCCCATTACGTCGGCCATTTCGGCGTACTTGAGCAATCCGGGTACATAGTTGTCCGCACAGTGATATATGGACATGATGGAGTCCCGGAACGTGCAGAAATAACAGGAGGGCATCGCGTACGAGATGCGCGGCAGTAAAGCCGAGGCAAAGAGGCTGACGGTCCCGCCGCCGGAGTTGCCCATAACGCCGATGCGCCCGGGATGGGCGTCGCCCCGGGAGAGCAGGTAGTCGATCCCTCTGTCTACGTCATAAACGCGCTCGCCCAGCAGGGTGCGACCGAGCATGAGCGCGTGCATTGTGGCGTCGTGACATCCATGGGAGGACGTTTTCTGCTGGACGCGCTCCCGCCGTTCGCCGAAAGAGCGCTGTTCGATGCAGAGTGCGCCAATACCACGCTTCATGCACCCGATGCCGAAGTCCCTGTCTCCGGGTACCTCAATGGGCGCGGCGTTATCGTCCCTGGCGACGGCGATGGAGTTGTGCATGCCCGTGGAGTGGCCCTGTACGCAGATGAAGAAGGTGTACGGGGGTTCCTGGCTCTTCGGCAGGCAAACATAGGCGGGAACGTCCGAGTACGGCTCGCTGGTGAATACGATCTTTTCGATGCCTCCCAGCGCGTGATCCCGTTTCCAGACGGTGCGTACGTTCAGGGAGACACGTTCTTCCGGCATGTCCCCGACAAGCTGGCGTACCTTGCGGCGGAGCTCCTGCTGCCAGGGTTTGAGGTCGTCGTCCCGGTACGTCATCGACGGTTCGAGTGTATCCATCATATGCCCGTGATGCACCGACGGAGAGAAACTGAAGTTGGTTTTTCTTGACATGGCCGTGCCTCGTATCGCCGAAATAGAGATGGCCGCAGGGTCGGGGCGCGCTCCGGTACGGCTTTGTTTTATTAATCAACCTGCGCATTGGCGCGTTGTTTCCATTTTTCGTAGTTGGGAGACAGCGCCAGGGCGCCGTCCGGCTGCGGCACGAGTTTGCCGTTCCGGCCCCGGGGATCGCCGCGTTCCTCGTTGATCCGGGCCAGGCGTCTGCGCCAGATGTCTATGTGCGGTTGCCGGTCGGGGTCCGCCGAGAGGTCGTTGCATTCGAGAGGGTCGGTCTCCAGGTCGAAGAATTGCTCGACGCCGGTATGGTGGAACCAGATGTACTTTTCGCGGCCGTCGGTAACGTATTGCATTCCGTGTTCTTTGTCGTAACAGGTGGTGTGTTCACCCTGTACGAACGCCCGCCAGCCGTCGGTCCTGCCCCGGGAGAGATTAAGCAGGCTGAGGCCGTCTACGGATTCAGGGATGGGAACGCCCGCGGCGTCGAGAAAGGTGGGCATGATGTCTCGTAGCTCGACCGGCTGAGCCAGCGTCCGGTTGCGGGTAAAATCCCAGGTGTCCGGGTATTTGAGAATGAACGGGATTCGGGCGGAGCCCTCGTAGGCGTAGGTTTTTCGCCAGTGGTGGTGGTCGCCCATCATGTCGCCGTGGTCCGAGGTGAAGAGGACGAGGGTGTTGGCCAAGGCTTTCGGGTCGTGCTGGCGCAGTTCGTAGAGGACGCGTCCGATCTGATGGTCGATGAACGTGATGTTGCCGTAATATGCCGCTCGCGCCCGGTGCGTCTCGGCGTCGGTTCGACGGGAGCGCGGAGCGTTCACTTCGGCGATTCGCCGGTCGTATCGGGCGGACCACGGGCCCATTGCCGCTTTGGGAACGTCCGGATTGTCGACGTACATATCGTAATAGGTTTGCGGAGGATCATATGGAGAATGGGGGCGCGCGAACGAGAGCCAGAGGAAAAAGGGTCTGGTCGGATCGCGTTGCTGAAGAAACCTGACGCCCTCGGAAGCGGTCCAGTGCGTGGGATGCAGGTGTTCGGGCAGGTGGGACGGGCGGGCCATCCAGGAGTTCCAATCGATACTGTGGTCGCGGTAGCCGTATTCGCCCTCTTTGTGTTTCTCAAAGAAAACGTGGTAATCACTGATGAATTTCCCCAAACGTCGTCCGCTCTCGTCCAGGACCATATGGTGGAAGCCATAGAGTTTGCGTTGGGGGTGGAAGTGCATTTTGCCCACGGCCTGGGTGTGATAGCCCGCATTGGCGAGTTCGCCGGGCAACGTGGACGGGTACTCGAGCGGGTCGGCGCCGGTCATCGTGAGACGGCCATGGTTCCACTGATCCATGCCTGTGAGGATACCCGCACGGGCGGGGGTGCAGGAGGGGACGGAGGTGTAGGCGTGGTTGAAACGCACGCCGCCCTCGGCCAGTTCATCCAGGTAGGGGGTTTCGAGTACCGGGTGGCCGTCGCATCCGAGGCAGTCGCCGCGCTGCTGGTCGGTTGTGATCAGGAGAAGGTTCGGTCTTGGACGCATATGGGATCGTTCCGGTTAACCGGTCGGCTACCCCCAGACTTCCTTAAGGAATCGGACCCAATTGCCGGAGAGGATGTTGCGAATGTCGGGTTCGGCGTAGCCGCGGCGCTGGAGGATGCCGACCATGTTCTGAAGATCGGCGATGGTGTTGAGGTCGCGCGGGGATTGTTCCTGTCCGAAACCGCCGTCCAGATCGGTGCCAATGCCGGCATGCCTTGCGTTGCCGGCGAGTTGGCAGACGTGATCGATATGGTTCGCAACGGTCTCGAGCGTGGCTTTTGTGCTCTGGGCCCAGCATGGGATGTCACGTTTCCAGTCGGGATCCAGCATCCAGGCATCGAATGCGGCGCCGATCACGCCGCCTCGTTCGACAATCGCCTCGATCATCCCGTCGGTGAGCTGGCGCTGGCCGGGCGTGAGGGCGCGGCAGTTGTGGTGAGAGGCGGCCACGGGGCCGTCGTAGACTTCCAGGATTTCCCAGAAGGCCTGGTCCGTGGTGTGGGTGAGGTCGACGATAATCCCTGCTTCCTTCAGGGCGTCGAGAAGGGGTTTGCCGCGTTCCAGCAGGCCGCCCTCGGTGCCCGTGCCGTGGCAGTAGGAACTGACGCCGTAGTGGGAAATACTGACAATGCGGAGCCCCAGATCGTACCATTCGGGAACCTGGGAGGGGTCAAGGATCGGGTCGGCGCTTTCCATTGCCACCACCAGGCCGATGGGCGTGTCGGGGGCGGGGTTTTCCCAGGCGGCGACGGTTTCGTCCATGTCCCGCGAATTACGGATGAAACGAATTACGCCTTCGCGTTCCATCGCCTGATAATAGGCCAGGTGGCCCCGGCCCACGCCGTGGCACTGGTCCTGGCAGTACATGCCCGTCCGGGTCCAGCGGTCGTTGGGGTCGGTACGGGACATCATCGTTCCGAATATGATGCCGACGTGTCCCCGGCGAAGTTCAGGAAAGGTTACGGTACAACTTCCGAAGCTGCGCATTACGGGTTCGGCGTCGTGGACGCGGACCGTCGCTGCCGGTTGCGTGAGGTCCCGGTTGACCTGTATGGCGCTGAACCCCAGGTCCAGGTGGCTGTCTGCGATAAGATACGGACGGTCTGACATTCTCTGCCCTCAACGGAAAATGCCCATCTGTTCGGAGAGACAGGTGACTGCGAATTCAGATCGGATCAGGTCCACGCGTTCTTGAAGAACCGGATGAGGTTGCCGTGACAGATGTCGTCGACGTCTTCGGAAGTGTATCCGTGTGCTTCCATGATGCCTGGGAATCGCTGGAGGTCGGCGATGGTGTTGTAGTCCGTGGGTGAGAGTTCCAGCCCGAATCCGCCGTCGAGGTCCGTCCCGATCGCCACGTGGCGGCTGTTGCCCGTGAGTTGGCAGACGTGGTCGATGTGTTCGACAACGGCTTTCATGGGCCGCGTGGCAGTGGCGTAGTGGGTCAAAGGATCGTCCCAGTCCCAGGTGGGGCTGAGCATCTGTTCGGCAAAGACCATTCCGATGACGCCGTCGCGTTCCACAATGGCCTGGATCATTTCGTCGCTGAGGTGTCGCTGGCCGGGAATCAGCGCGCGGCAGTTGCAGTGGCTGGCGTGAACCGGGCCGTCCCAATAATCCAGGATCTGCCAGAAGGTGAGGTCCGACGCATGGGTAAGGTCGATTACCATGCCGACGTCTTTGAAGGCGTCCATCAAGGGGTATGCGGGCGGATAGAGTCCGCCGACTGTGCCGGTGCCGTGGCCGTAGGTATTGGCGCCGAAGTGGGTGAGAGACACCGAGCGCAGGCCGGCGTCCCACCAGTCTCCCACCTGGTCGGGACCCAGGATGGGGTCGGCGCTCTCGGCGGTCAGAATCAGGCCGATCGGGGTGGTGTCCGTCGGGTTCTGCCAGGATGAGACACATGTATCCAGGTCGACGGCGTTTTTGATGAACGTGATCTCGCCCCTGCGGGCGAGGGCGTTGTAATAGTGGAGGTGGCTCTGGCCCCTGGCATATGCTACCGATTGGGCCCGAACGGAGTTGTGGGAATCGATGGAAGGGGCCTGGACGCGGGCCATGACGGTAGAGAGCATGATGCCGACGTGGCCCTCGCGCATCTCCGGCAGGGTTACGGTCACCGTGTAGCGTTTGTCCTTAAGGCCGGCACGTCTTTCCAGAGAGTCTTTGTGGATCGAAAGGTCTGCCCGAACGACGTCTTCCCGCTCCCGCAGGACATGCACCGGCCGGGTGAGGTCGCGCCGGTAGAAGAGGGCGTTGAAGGCCATGTCCAGGTGGCCGTCTATGATGAGTACCGGTTTGTCGGGCATAAGGGAAGGAATTGTTGAAAATGGAATGCGAAACGGCTCGATGCTAACCGCACGCCAAATTACGTTGCCCGGTTGGCCCGGGCAAATGAAATCGATGGAGCCTGGAAACACACGACGCGATGGGTTTTGCGTCAGGGTATTCGATTGTGATGGAACGGTGATGCGTATGGATCCAAGGGGGATGTCGGAAGATTCGTACTTGATGACCGTGGCTTGTGTGGCTGTTTCACGTTTTTTCTTGATCGAAGCAGCTGTTTTGTTGATATTCCGAAATGAGGATTTATCCTGGCGTGATGCATCGGGGAGTGGCTCAGTCCGGCAGAGCACCTGCTTTGGGAGCAGGGGGTCGCGGGTTCGAATCCCGCCTCCCCGACCACTAAAAACAAAGGTTTACGTCAAATTGGCGTAAACCTTTTCTACAATGAGTCGAACCACATTCTGACCTGACGCTACTTTGCTTTGCGCAGATGCAAGGAATTCGGTGGAAGTGAACGCGGTTGCCCGTTTGACGGTCCAGTCGCTCTCTCGTTGAGGTTAGGTCGCAGAAGCCGCGCCGACCGGCGTCGGCTAATGCGGCATGGGGGATTTTAATACCAGCAGCCACGATTGTGCAGTCAATCAATAGCTCAATACAACCCATTGCGTGACGCTCGAAAATCGCGTCAATCGCCACAATTGCCACCCTTTTGGCTTGACATGATCGTCGATTAACACTAAATTTTATCGAATCACTGAAAGCGCGAATGTGCCTAGGTGGTGAGAATCGCCCCCGGGTAAAACCGGGGGCGATTCCTATTTGGGATAGCACACAACGCCAAATTTATCGGAGTAAGAAGCATGTGTATTGAGGATTGGGAACAGAGTATTCATCCATACTTCGATCCTGGCCGAGTTGACTGATTTGGGAAACCTGCTCGGGAAAGATAATTTCCCCAATTTGTGTAGCTGATAGTAATAGGTGACGGTGGCGATAAAGTCACCTGCCTGGATAAAGTACGATTGGTTTGAGCTCTTGGGTAGTCGATTCGTGAAGAATAAATATCTATAAATCAGTATGTTAAAATTAAACGCCCGGTATTTCAATACCGGGCGTTCAGATATCAGTGTGACTCAATTTGACCGCTCGACGCGGTGTCGGCCCCGTGAACAACCCGAAATGGCTACAGCGATGTCAATTCGCGGATGCCTGGTTCTTGTAGGGGCGACCGGCCGGTCGCCCCTACAGATTCCTCGCGTCGTAGCGTTGGCGATACGGAAACGCGATGGCAATCAGCGATATCCGCGCCAATCCATCCGAACCCATCATTCGGTTTTCCCCATCTGTTTTTTCCTACGGTTGGCCTCTTACCTCTTGCCTCTAACCGATTCAACTGGCGAATCGCGACCGATACGCCGCCCGTGCACTTTGCACGATGTCATCGGAGAGAGGCCGGCCGTCGGAGATCCCGACGTTGGCGCGGATGTGATCGGGATCCGTGGAGCCGATGATGGCGGTGCAGACGTCCGGATGCGAGAGCGTGAAACGCAGGACGAATTCGAGAATGGGCATCTCGCCCGCCAATTCTGCAAGGGGGATGGTTTGCGCCCGGTCCCAGGGTCCGCCCATGTAGTCGCCATCGGGACGTTCGCTCTGCTGCCACACGGCATTGGAGATGGGGCGCTTGATTATGGTGCCCATACCCAGTGATCTCAGGGTGGGCATGAGATTTTCGGCCGATTCCTGGTACAGGATGTTGTAGGTGAATTCCTGGGTGTCCAGGTCCCAGCGGCGGGCGGCGGCAGCAGCGGAAGGACCGTCTGCCGAAACGCCGATAAAACGTGTCCAGCCTTTTTCCCTGGCATCCAGAAGCGCCTCGAAGGCCACCTGTTCATCGTCGGCCGGCTCGGGCAATCCGTGAAACTGGACGATATCGATCACGTCCATGTCCAGCTTTTTTCGGCTGTCGTCGATTGTACGCAGGATGCCGTCCCGGCTGTAGTCACGCACGATTCCTCGTTTACCGTTGGATTCCGCAACGTAGTCTCCGCATTTCGTGGCCAGGACGAATTCCTCACGTCTATGGGAAATGAACTTGCCGATCCGGGCTTCGCTCTGTCCGTACATGGCGGCCGTATCAATGAAATTGATGCCGGCGTCCAGGACCGCGTTGAGGGCCCGATCCGCCTGGCTTTCGGGCAGGTTAATGTTGCCGATCTGCGCTGCGCCGTAGCCGATTTCCGAAACGCGCAGACCGGTTTTACCCAGATTTCGATATTCCATGTCGGGTCTCCTTCAGGATGTGTTGCTGATTGACGCCGGGGCGAACTCGCCCCGCGGGGTACGGAAATAGGCCCAGAAAATCAAGGTGCCGAGCGCGGTAAATGCGGCGCTGGTCAGGAAGAGGGCATGGTATCCGACGGTGGAGATGATGTAGCCGCCGCCCATGGCAATGACCGAATAACCGATGCCCGCCATCATGGAAGAAGCGCCGGACATGGTCGCCCGCCATCGCGGGGAAACAATCTCCTGGTTGTAGACGACGAAGGCGGGGCGCCGTATGGAAGCGAGGGCCACGATGTTCATAAAGCAGAACCCCGCCGGAATCCAGTGCGGCAAAAAGGCCATGGGGATCAGCATGGCGGGCGTGCAGATGGCGCTCAACACGACCGTGCGGTGATTGCCGAAGCGGCCCGTGAAAAGCGGCACCGTCAGGGCGGCCGGCACCGCCAGAAGTTGTCCGGCGGCCATCAGTGTGCCGATGAGGGAGGTGGGTACGTGCAGGCCGTCATCCAGGTAGACATTGAAGAAGGTCCGGACAGCGCCCTCTCCGGCAACGTGCAGTAACGAGGCCAAAGCGATCAGCGCGATGACCCCCAGCGGGAACGGCGCGTCTGAATCCTCCACGTGTACCTGTCGTTGCCTGACCTGGGGTTTCCGCGTGGCCATGAGGATGAAAAGGGCCGGTATTAGCAGGGCGGAGGCGGCGAGCAGTGTGAACCGGAAAGGTGCGGGGTGGTCCGGGGCGACGTTCATCAACCAGGCGATTCGGCCGGGCAGAAAGCCGCCGACAAGGCTTCCGAAAAAGCCGGCCAGCGGGAAGAGGGCGCCCTGCATGGAGAAAACGTGGTTCCGCTCCCGCGCTCCGGCAATGCCCATCAGATACGGGGCGCCGTTGACGATGTAGAGGGCCACACCCAGCAGCCCCAGCGCGTTGGTGGCCAGAACAAACACGTCCCTGGGGGCGCCGGAGACGACGAGTTCAGCCTGTGAAAGAAGGCCATTGCCGATAATGGCGATACCGATACCCGCGATCATGACACGACGCGGATCCCAGCGGGCTCCCATGAGCCCGGCCGGCAGGCTGAAAATTGCAAAGGACAGCGCGCCGGTGGCGTTTACCCACCCGACAAACGTGGGGCCGTATCCCAGCCTCAGGATATAGAGGTTGAGCAACAGGGAGGTAATGCCGCCGAATAGGCTGAAGCCGAAGAGGATCGTCGCAGCGAGATACAGCCGGACGTCGCGGTTGAACAGGCGCAGGATATCCAGGTAGGATTCCATAGGCTTAGAATACCGGACCCGAGCCCGGCGGCAAGGACTCCAGGGGGTTGGCCATCGGGGGACAAATCCGGTCTCCTACGCCAACAGGCGTTTCCCCCTGGATTTGAAGGCGGCCGCAAAGCGTTTTTTCATGGGGCCGCGGGTTTCTCCCACGGGCGGGTTCAGCGCCAGTTCGACGCAAAGGTCGACCATGTTGACGGCATCGGATGCGGAAATGACCTCTTCCGCCGGCCAGCGTTTGCCCATGTTGTGGTAGTTGCCCAGGGGGAATGCCAGGGCGCCCACCGTCATGCCGTAGAGGACGTACAGCGTGGCTTCGCAGACGCCGCCGCTCATCAGTTGACGCTGATAGTTGAAATTGCGCTCTTTCTTTTTCAGGTCACGCGCGGTGCTGTGTATGGCGTATTCGACTCGCGGGTCGAATACGCTCATCGCGTCACCCACACGGATAACGGGTCCGCCGCCGATCTCGGCGCCGGGAAGGGCTTTGCTGGTCTCGAGTACGATAATGGGCACCCTCCGGGGGACGGTTCGGGCGCGTACGATTCCACCGGCCCCGAGAAGACCCACCTCTTCGGCGCGTGTGAAGACCCCCCACAGGTCTGCGGCGGCTTTCGTTCGATTGAGCCGGTCCATCGTGGCCAGGATAGCGGCGCAGCTCGCCAGGTTGTCCGCGCCCTTGGTCCGGATGAGATCGCTGTCGAACACGGCCGGTCTGAGGCCCCAGTAGCCGAAGGCGCCTTCGAGTTGTGGCAGCGTGCGCGCGGCGCGGGCGGTAAAGGTCTTGTCGTCGCTCAACGACGAGGTCGCCCTGCCGGGAATCTCGTCCCCATTGGATACGAGGGTGAGGCGGCCGCCCGGGAAATGGCGCTCGTCGCATGCCCCCAACCAGCGTGCGGTGAGATTCCGTCCGTCGGCGTTGAGGATCTCACAGCCGGGGTGGTCCATGTGGGCCGTAAGCGCGACCGGTTCCGCCTGATCGCCATTTGTGTACCGAAGGACGAGGTTGCCGTACCGGTCTGTTTTCACCGGGATCCGCCGTCGCCGGGCAAAGGCATTTACGTATGCCGCGACGGCGCTTTCATGGAAGGGCGCCGTGGGCAGAGAGAGGACGTCGCAGAAGATTTTTTGGAGGCGTCTGTTCACGGCTCATCCCCAGCGGCTGATGGTAACTTTTTGACGAGTGAAGAAGGAGACGCCTTCGTGACCCTGAACATGCAGGTCGCCGAAGAAGGAGTTGTTCCATCCGGAGAACGGAAAGAAGGCCATGGGCGCCGGAACGCCGGTGTTGATGCCCACCATGCCGGCGTTGATACGGTGGCGGAACTCGCGGGCGGCGCCTCCGCTTTCGGTAAAGAGCACGGCGGCGTTGCCGTAACCGCTGCTGTTACAGGTCTCGATAGCGGCATCCAGATCATCCGTGTGCATCACCGACAGTACGGGGCCGAAAATTTCGTCCCGGGCGATCTGCATTTGGGGTTGCACACGATCGAAGACGGTCGGGCCCAGATAAAAGCCGTTGGGGCAGGCATCCACGGCCACGTCGCGCCCGTCGACAATCAGATCGGCGCCTTCGGCGAGGCCGGTCCGGATGGAAGCGCGCACGTTTTCCAGGTGCCGGGGGGTAACCAGCGGACCCATTTCGGCATCGGCATCCCGGTCGGTAGGTCCAACGCGGAGGCCGCGCGCGGCGTCGCTGAGGAGCGGCAGAAAGCGTTCGGCGGCGTCGTGGGCGCACACAAGAACGCTGCCCGCCATGCACCGCTCTCCGGCGCAGCCGTACGCAGAACCCATAATGGCGTTTATGGTAGCGTCCGGTTCGGCGTCTGGCAGGACGACCATATAGTTCTTGGCGCCCCCTGCGGATTGTACGCGTTTCCCGTTGCGCGTGGCGGTTTCGTAGATGTATCTGGCCACGGGGGTGGAGCCGACGAAAGACACCGTGCGTACGTCCGGATGGTCGAGCAGGGCATCCACGGCTTCACGTCCGCCGTGAACGAGATTCAGAACGCCGGGAGGCAGGCCCGCTTCGGCAAGGAGTTCCACCAGACGGATGGCGCTCAGGGGTACCTTCTCGGACGGCTTGAACACAAAGGTATTCCCGCAGACGAGCGCTACCGGCAGGGTCCAGAGCGGTACCATAACGGGAAAGTTGAACGGGGTGATGGCCGCGCACACGCCCAGGGGTTGCCGGATCGTGTCGCAGTCGATATCGGCCGCGATGTTCTCCAGGGCCTGTCCCATCAGGAGGGATGGCGCGCCGCAGGCGAACTCCACGACTTCGATGCCGCGCCGGACGGAGCCCCTGGATTCGTCCAGGGTTTTTCCGTGTTCGCGGGTGACAATCCGGGAAAGATCCTCGAAATGTCTCTCCAGAAGCTCCTTGAAACGGAACATGAGCCGGGCGCGTTCGACGGCCGGGGTTTCGGCCCAGGCTGGAAAGGCCCCGCTTGCGGCGCTGACGGCGCTGTCAATTTCATCGGCGCCGCCCATCGGCGTGGCGGAGATCTGTGTACCTTCCGAGGGGTTGTAGACCGGTTCGGTATCAGTCCCGGTTGAGACGATCCATTCCCCGTTGATGAATAGTGGACAGGGTTCGAGCACGTGCATTGCAGGGTCTCCTATAGATTGCGAAACCGTCTAAAAAACGCCGCACCGAGGATGCTGAAGGGATCTCCGGAGGATCGTGTGTGTTCCCGGCCAGGCAAACAGGCGATGGAAGCGGGCAGGACTGCGGCTACGCTACGGTGACCTCAACCGTATCCGGGCGTTTTCCGACGGAGGGAGGCGCCATGAGACGCCGCTGCTGTTCCGTGAGGTCCGGGTATTCCTCGGGGTCGTAATATCCCTGTGACCAGGCCGAGTGCCCTGGGCTGTATTTGTAGAGCAGGGCGCGGCGATCGTAATCAGCCGTCCAGGGTTTTGTTCCGTGGATGAGGGCTTCCGTGAAGATGAGCGCGTCACCCACTTCCACTTCGGGTTGTACCACGTAATGGGCGTCGCGTTCGAAGCGCCGGACGTCCCGGGGCAGGCTGTTGATAAAGTTGGATTTATGGCTGCCAGGGACGCAGACGAACCCGCCGTCACCGGCCCTGGCGGGCGAGAGAAAATAGGTGACGACGGTGAGGCCGTTGCGCATCACGCCGTCTCGATATTTGTACCAGTGGTCCCCCTCGAGGTCGGTTTCGCCGCCGTGCAGCCCTCCGCGCGTCGAACCTTTCTTCATAAAGATGCAGTAGTCGTGGTCGATGCGGAATTTCGGGCCCAGCAACTCGAGCAGGTACGGCACTATCTCGTGGTGATCCATCAGTGCCTGAAATTCGGGTCCCCAGCAGGAGACCCGATCGACGATGCTCGCCCCGGACTCGGCGCCTTCTGATAGGATCCCGTCCGCAACTGCGTTCAACCTTTTCAGATCGTCGGCGGTGAGGACGTTCCTGACAACCAGGTAGCCCTCCAGGTCGAAACTGAATTTTTCTTCGTCGGTCACGGTTGCGGCTCCTATTCTCGTTAACTGAGTCCGGAAAAGTGACGAGTGGCGTGTCCGGTCGCGCGCCTCAGTGGACCCGAAAGGCCGGCGACTCGCCCGGAACCGGCGAGTTGTCGAAGGCCCCCCGGTTGCGAACGGTTTCTTCGCCGCCGAAGCGGTTGATCCGTGCCTGCTGGGCTGACTTCGCGCGGGCGTCCTCGGCTTCGGGATCCAGAAGTTCGCGGAGCCGCCGTTCGAGGGATTTCAGGGTGGTCTGATGGTCCGGGGAAGACGAGAGATCCGTTGTTTCTTTCGGGTCGTCTTTTAGGTTGAAGAGCTGCGGGGGTTCGTTCACGTAGTGTATGTACTTCCACGTACGATCCCGGAGCATATATGTGGCATTGCGGGAGCCGACGGCGTGGTATTCGCTGAAAACGGTTCGATTCTCGTCGGCGTTCCGAGCGATCTGCCAAAGGGACCGGCCGGGAAGGGGATCGGGCTCAGGCGCGGCGGCCGCGCACTCGAGAACCGTGGGAAAGCTATCCACAAGGGATACGGGCGTGCCCACCACGCGGCCCGATGGAACGTCCGGACCGGCGAGGATGAGCGGGACGGAGGCGGCTTCCTCGTACATGGTGAATTTGCCGAAGAGGCCCCGCGCGCCCAGCGATTCGCCGTGGTCGGAGGTGTAGAGGATTCGGGTCGTGTCGGCCAGGTTGTGGACTTCGAGCGCGTTCAGGACACGGCCGATCTGACGGTCCAGGTGCGTGCACGTCCCGTAGTAGGCGGCGGTCAGGTTGTGTAATTGGGGTTCGGTAAAGGGCCGGTCGTAGTTGAAGAAACGGCGGAAGCGGCGTATGGCCGGATGGTCTGGCCAGTCCTCGTGACGCCACTGGGCGGGTAGGGGAAGCTGCTCCGGCGGATACATCTCGAAGAGATCGCGGGGTGCGACGTAGGGGGGATGTGGACAGACAAAGGAGAGAAACAGGACCCACGGCCTGTCGTTGTCCTTGCGCTCGGACAGCCAGGCGCACGCTCGGTCGGCGTTTGAAACGTCGTATTGCAGATAGGTGGAGTCTCCGGGGCCGGCGTTGAGAATACCGGTGCGCTTGTCGCGGAACGGGGGGCGATCCCGGATGCAACTCAGGATGTCCCCAACGCCGTCCACAACGTGAAGCGGATCGATTTCCTGTGAAAAACCGTTATCGTCCTCCCCGGAGCGGAAGTGCAGTTTACCGATGGAAGCGACCTGAAATCCCTGCTCCCTGAGGCGGTGGCCCCAACTGGGTACGCCGCCATCGTAGGCAAAGGCGTTGTCCCAGTTTCCGGTCTGGTGGACGTATCGCCCCGTCGCAAGGGAGGCGCGGGCGGGCACGCAGATGGGACAGTTCGTGTAGGCGCTGGCGAAGCGGGTTCCGCGCCCGGCCAGGCTGTCGATGTTGGGCGTCCGGACGACCGGGTGCCCGTAGCAACCCGTGATGTCCCGCGTGTGCTGGTCGGAGAGGATGAACAGCAGATTGGCCGGGTTCATCCGTCGGGTTCCTCGTTGACCTCAATTTGGTCGGCGGGGATCCACACGACCTTTCCGTCTTTCCAGGTAACGACGGAATTCCCGTTGCGTTTGTGATGCAAAAGCGCCTCTCGGACAGCTTCCTTCAAGGCATTGTCTATCAATGTGCCTTCCTTGAAGATTTTACCGATGTCTTTTTTGGATGACCTTCTCACAGTCTTGTACACCTTCCTTAATGCGTGTCCACAGATTGACGTCCCGGACTTCGATATCAGCAGTGCTTTCTCCCATTGAGATCAAACGGGGCCCCGAGGTTGCAGTACTATCGTAAAAACGCCAATCATTCGCAATCGGACGGTACAGTCTGAAAAAGTTACGAAGCCCGGAGTAGTACCGCCGTCGAATCGTTGAGTCAGGAATGTCGTGACCTCCTGCTCGTACCCGCGCCGCGACTCGCGCGATAGCCACGTCCGGATTAGGCAACCACAAAAATGCCAATCGGAAGACATATCCGCTCTGTTTGAGGCGGTCAATCCATGGAGCAAAACCGCGGCTTGCTAGCGTTGACTCAAACGCAAAATCAGCTCGGTTCGAAGCCAGACGGCGGACCCGTTTCAACATGACACGGCCTGCCTGAAGTGCGGCCGACTCCGGGTGGAAGCCCGAAAGTCCCGATGCAATGGCGTCAGCGTTGACAAATTCCGCTACATCCAGCGCATCTCGCAATAGCTGTGGCGCGGCCGTGCTCTTGCCGGCGCCATTGGGTCCTCCAATAACGACAAGCTGCGGACTCGACATAGCCGTCACAGGGATAGTCAGATGGGAAAGGTCGCCCTTGGTTCGCCTTCCACGCGAGCGCGGGTCTCAATATAACGGAGCGAATTGCCATTTTGCAAGGCTTTTGCCTGAGGGATGCGCTCGTTTCCTGCGGACGGTTTATCTGATGGCCCCTGTCTCGTGTACTACTGGCGGAAGCGGGTGATTGTGCCTTGTAAACGGATTTCAGAGAGGCTATATTTCAAGTGAATCACGATACCCGCATCTGGCGGACACAACCTGAAATTGGAATCCAGGAAAGGCAACTGAGATGACCCGACTCAGCGTGAACGTTAACAAGGTGGCGCTGCTCCGGAATACCCGGACGATCGGCATCCCGAGCGTGACCCGGGCCGCTCAGATCTGCATCGAAGCCGGAGCGTACGGTATTACCGTTCATCCCCGGCCCGACCAGCGGCACATCCGGCCCTCGGACGTGTACGAATTGAACGCGCTCGTTACGGACGTGGAGTTCAACATCGAGGGGAACCCCTTCGAGGAAGGGTACCTGGACATTGTACGGAATATAAGACCCACACAGTGCACGCTGGTGCCGGATTCGCCGGACGCGTTTACGTCGGATCACGGCTGGAATCTCTCCGGAGAGGGGGACCGCCTGCAGCCCGTTATTCAGGAGTTGAAGGCGCTGGGCAGCCGCGTGAGCCTGTTTATGGACTACGACTCGGACGAGATCCCGAGAGCCGCTCAGGTGGGGGCGGACCGAATCGAGCTGTACACGGAGCCGTTTGCGGATGCGTTTCGAGAGGATAAGGATCCGGAGGCCGTCTTTGAGGGTTACGCAAACGCGGCCCGGTTCGCTCAGGATGCGGGACTGGGCGTCAACGCGGGGCACGATCTGAACCTGGCAAACCTGGGCAGATTCTGTTCAATCCCCGGCGTCCTGGAAGTATCGATCGGCCACGCGCTGATCGGCGAAGCGCTGGAGATGGGGTTGGCGAACACGGTGAAAGCGTATCTGGATGTCCTTGCGAAGACGTGACCGGGCTCAGTGAAGACCGCCCGCGTGCAGGTCCATGGCCAGGCTGCGGTAGTCTCGAATGCGGTGAATCGTGCAGAGGTCGGCGTCGTGCTGGTCTCCCGAGTCCCGGCTGGTCCGCGAGAGCACAACGATGTCGTCCCCGTCCACGACGGCGCTGGGATACATGAAGCTGCGGTAGACGTTGTCCGGCCAGCGGGCCACGCAACCGGCCGGGAACCAGTTGAGGCAGTCGATGCCGTAGTGCAGATAGAGCCACCGCCGTTCGTTGCCCGGGCCTCCGTGATAGCCGGATTCGCGCATGCGTTCACCCCAGCCCAGAATGTCCTGGGAGTTGGTGATGAGGTTGCTCAGCATCCAGTACATGGATTCTGATCGATCGTGGATGACGTAGAACTTGCACTGCGCGCCCGGCCAGGCCGCAAATTGCGCAAAGCTCAGGCGGTGCGCCTCCGGATCGTAGTCGAATACGGCGGCAATATGGGCGGCGGCGTATTCGTCGAATACACACCGGCAGAAGGCGCGGATACGGCCGTTGACTTCTACCGTGTTGGGTTCCAGCCACACGAGCGGGTCTCTCCACCCGCCAGAAAGCTGGGGGCGTTCGCCGTCTGGAAAGAGATTGCGGGTCATCGTGGCGGGGATCTCCGGCTGGTGTACAATATTGGAGAGCTTCCATGCTCCCGGATCGAGGGGCGACATGCTCCGATCCAGGCGGAGCATTGTCTTTCCGCCGTGCCCCTGGTTGGGCAGGTCGTAGTCCATGGCCCAGTAGAGGGCCTCTGGGCGAAGAACACGGGACGTGGAGATGTTCCAGATGGGACCTTCAATGACCGTTACGGGATCGGTCCAGCTTCCGCCTCTGTCGTCGCTGGCCACAACGAGGAAGTCTTTGTGGCATTTTTCCTGGACGAACATGAGGAGTTGCCCGTCCAGTACGAAGGGTGTGGCCTCTTCGTAGGGCAGTCCGGGCAGTTCCTCCCAGGTACGGCCCCCGTCTTCGCTCCGGAGGAGCCGCAGACGGCGGCAATAATCCCAACCCGGGCGGTGCCATTGCGGCGCGGCCAGCAGCAGCGTGCCGTCGTCCAGGCGGGCCAGGTCGGGGTCGTGGAAGAAATACCGCGCCGGATCGGGCACGCGCGCCGCAATGACGAAATCCTGGGCGAGCGGTTGAACGTTCGGATTGGACATTGGATTCCTCCGGACGAATGGTTGGCTAAACCGGTAAATGAGGAGGCGAGATGACCCCGGAACAGAAATATCTCTTCGACCTGCAGGGCTACGTTGTCATGGAGCAGGTCGTACCACCGGCGCTGGTGGCGGCCTGCAACGCCGCACTGGACCGGTTCGAGACGATGAACCCCTCGGATTACCCCCCGCCGCTGGTCCTCGGCCAGGAGCGTTCGCCCGAAAACCTCTACATTTCGAACGTCATCGAGGGCGACGACGCGTTGGTTCCGTTGATGGATCTGCCCGAATTGCTGGGCGCCGTCGCATGCGTCACCGGCGGTCCGTATCGCCTCAACCACACCTACACCATCTATCGGTGGGGTGGCGGCTATACCGGGATGCACATGCACGGTACGCCGATCATCCCGAAATGCCAGTACCACTGCCGCAACGGCCAGATGGTGTCAACGCTCACCAAGGCGGTGTTCCCGATGCTCGATTGCGGGCCCGAAGACGGCTGCTTCGCGGTGATCCCGGGGGCGCACAAGAGCAATTTCGTGAGGCCATGGGGCAGTCATCCGAATGAGATTCCCCCGTTACGGGCCGTTCCGGCCCGCGCCGGCGACGTCATTCTGTTTACGGAAGCGCTTACCCACGGGTCCACGGTAAACGTGTCCGGACGTCCACGCCGCAGCCTCTACTACTGCTACAGCATCGGCTATATGCCGGATTGGGGCGGACAGCATCTGCGTTTCAGCCCCGGCTTCGCCGACCGCCTCAGCCCGTCCCAACGCGAGATCATATCTCTGAAATAAAATATCACCAACGTCGTGTGAGGTAAGACGCAAGAAGAACAGCCCGCGTCCATGTTGGATTTGTAGGGGCGACCCATGGGTCGCCCTGTCTGCATAAACGCCGAAAATCGTGGTCGTCGGTTCTTGTAGGGGCGGTTCGCGAACCGCCCGGCGGTGTGGCCGCCAGCGGCGCGAGACCCATCATTCGTCTATCTTCGATATTCCCGGCCTTCGGCCGTTCATCGCCGCCTTTTGTAAACCTTCCCGTGCCCTTCCCGTATCAGGACCTTCGCGAGGTCGGATCCATCCTGCAGCCGGACGGTCGCCACGACGCGCCCGGAGAAGTTGCCCTGCTTCACGTTTTCGAGGAAAACGGTTTTGCCGATCCGTGACCGGACAAAATCGCGGGCAAGCAACGCGCGTTTCTTTTCCCTCTTGCTCTTCGTCTGAATCTCCGGCGTATCCACGCCCCGCACGCGTACCTTGCCCCGCCAGGTCAGGCCCGGCCAGAGGGCCACGTCAACGGTGAACGTATCGCCATCGTAGACGGAAACCACGGTTGCCACATGCCTGGCGTACATCCGCGGTTTCCCTTCGGCTGTCGATAGCAGGGCGAGAAAAACGAGAATCCATACCATAGCGCGCTCCGGAAGATGGCTTGAGAACTGGAAACACATCAGTATATTGCAATCGTACCTGTCTGTCAACCACCGGTCGAGGCACGCTCGTTGGGACGTCTGCGCGATAAAGCAACATTGCTTGCCGGAGCAAGATATCTGTTCGGTTTCCAATGAACACAAGAAATATTGTGATACCAAAAGATTTTTTGTATATTGACTGCTATGACCAGAATCCTGATCAGCTGGATCGGCCGGGCCGATCTTCGAGCGCCCACGGAAGATCCGGTCGTCGGCAATGGGCCGGTCGCGCAGGCGCTCGGCGTGCGCGAATTCGACGCTGTTGTGTTGATAAGCGACTACGCTGAAAACGTGTCGGCGCCGTTTCTCGAATGGCTCCGGCCGTGGACCCGGGCCACGGTTGCGGTTCGCCACGAGCCGCTTTCAGGCCCCACCGAATTCGGCGAGATTTACGAGGCCGCCGTTCGGGTTGTGACCGGGGCGCGGGCGAGTCATGGGACGGAAGCGAAACTGACCTTCCATCTCAGTCCCGGCACCCCAGCCATGGCGGCAATCTGGATCATCCTGGCCAAAACGCGTTTTCCCGCCGAACTGATCGAGTCTTCGCCGGAGGACGGCGTGCGAACGGCGTCTGTGCCGTTCGACATCTCGGCCGAGTTCATCCCCGACCTCCTCCGGGGCCCGGACAAGCGTCTCGAAAAAGCGACGGCCGGACTCCCGCCGGAGGCGCCGGAATTCGCCGATATCATTCACCGAAGCGCGGCCATGGTCCACGTCATCGCCAGGGCGCGACGCGTGGCGCCGCGATCGGTGCCGGTTCTCATCCAGGGCGAGTCCGGCACCGGAAAGGAATTGCTGGCACGGGCGATCCACCGGGCAAGTCCACGGCGGGATCGGTCCTTCCTCGCGGTCAACTGTGGCGCGATACCCGCGGAACTGGTGGAATCCGAACTGTTCGGGCACGAAAAAGGCGCGTTCACGGGCGCGGATCGGGCGAGGGTCGGCTATTTCGAGGCCGCCGATGGTGGCTCGCTTTTCCTCGACGAAGTCGGCGAACTTTCCATGCTCGCCCAAGTCAAATTTCTCCGGATTCTCCAGGACGGAAAGGTCCTGGCCGTGGGTTCGAGGTCGCATCGCGACGTGGACGTTAGAATCATCGCAGCAACGAATCGGAGTCTGGCGGGAGAGGTCGCGGAGGGCCGGTTCAGGGAGGATCTGTTCTACCGTCTGGCCGTGGCGGACCTGAAGCTGCCGGCACTGCGAGAACGTGAGGGCGACCTGAGCCTTCTAGTGGAACGACTGCTGGAACAGGTCAACGGGGAACACGCGAATCAGCCGGGGTTTGAGCCCAAGAAAATTTCTCCAGGCGCAAGAAATCTTATTCTCGCGCATCCCTGGCCCGGCAACGTCCGAGAACTCCTGAACACGCTTCACCGGGCAGCGCTGTGGACCTCCGGGTCAACCATCAGGAGCGAAGACGTGCGGGAGGCGTTGCTGCCCACGGTGAGTCCCGTGGAATCGAAGATCCTCGAACGCCCGCTCGGCGATGACCTTAGCCTGCCGGAACTGATGGCTTCGGTGGCGCGGCACTACCTTGCGCGGGCACTGGATGAGACACAGGGAAACAAGTCGCGGGCGGCCCGGCTCGTAGGTCTCCCCAGCTACCAGACGTTTACGAATTGGCTGAAGAAATACGGCGTGGATCGATAATCGCGTACCGTCCGTCAGATGGACGATGTTCGCAATATCGAACGAGGGCAATGGGCAGGAACAAAAGCAGGCGGGTCGTGGCGCACGATCGGTCAACCGCGATCACACGTCAGCAATGAAGAAGGCGGACGAAAGCGTCCGCCATTGTCACAGACACATCAAGCGTACATTTCCATGAACAACATCGAATGGATCTTTCTGGACCTGGGCTGGACGCTCGTGGATGAAACCCGGGCGCACCGGGCGCGTATCAAGGGTGTGCGTGAACACATCGCGGGGTTCGGCCTCCAATATACCGTCGACGAACTCATGCGGTTGTGTGAGCAGGCGGCGACGGATTTCGCCCCAAGCCCGTTTCGCGGCATGCTGTCGCGGCTGAATCTGACCGGTGATCAGATTCGTGGCGTTGACAGTTCCGTACGTTACGAGCACGAAAACGAAGTCCTGTATCCCGGTGTCCCGGAACTTCTCGCGTCGCTATCCCGCCGATTCAAGCTCGGCATCATCGCCAACCAATCCGAGGGTACCGAAAAGCGACTCGCGCGATGGCGCATCCGGGACCCTTTCTCTCTTGTCTTCGCGTCCGCCGAGTTTGGCCTTTCGAAGCCCGATCCTGCGGTCTTCCGGAGGGCCATCTCCCTGGCCGGGTGCGCCCCGGAGCGCGCATTGATGGTTGGCGACCGGCTCGATAACGATATCGGGCCCGCGAAATCTCAGGGGTGGAGGACGATTCGCGTGTTGCAGGGTTTTTCGCGGTTTCAGGCGCCCCGGCGCCCCGAGGAGATACCCGATGTCACCATCCCGTCAATCCAGGGACTCTCGGACGTCCGGCAGATAGGGCGACCGCACCACAGCCCCGGCGCCACGATTCGAGGGCCGGTATGAAGATCATCGGCGCAACCTGCTTCGCCCTCAGGATTCCTTTCGTCGAGGCCTTCGGCCACAGTGCTTCCGTCCGGTCCCGCTCGGACTCAGTCGTCGTGCGCCTGACGGCCGACGACGGCACGGTGGGCTACGGCGAAGGCCTGCCGCGTCCATACGTGACGGGCGAGACCGTCGAGACCTGCGTCGATCATATCGCGAAGTGCCTATGGCCAGCCATCGCGCAATTCGATTTTCCGGCGCTGACACCCGGCCCGGATTCCATCCGCGTCCTGGCCCCGGTGGACCGGGCATTGACCGATGGCGAAGCCAACGGCGTCGTCGCGTGGCACGCCGCGAGGGCGGCCTGCGAACTCGCCCTGATCGACGTCCTGTTGCAGCATCAGAAACTGTCTCTGGGAGAGATCCTGCGTCCGAAGCGGGGCGCCGTTACCTACAGCGGCGTGATTTCCGGGGGCTCTGTCGACAACGCGGTGCGGCTCGCGCGGGTCTGCACGGAATACGGGCTTCAGGCCATCAAGATCAAGATCGACGGTCAAGACGCGTGCGCGCGGGTGGCGGCCGTCCGGAAGGCGGTGGGACCGTCCGTCTCACTCAGAGTCGACGCGAACTGCGCCTACACGCCTGACGAAGCCGTCGCAACGCTTGCAGCCCTGGCGCCGTATGACATTGCCTGTGCCGAGCAACCCATTCCCCGGGGCGCTCCGGCGGCGCTGGCGCACGTCCGGTCACGCTCTCCGATTCCGATCATGGCCGACGAATCGCTCGTGACCGTGGCCGACGCGGAGGCGCTGATCGCGGCGCGGGCATGCGATTTCTTTAATCTTCGCGTCTCCAAGTGCGGTGGGGTGGTCCGCACGCTGGAGATCGCCCGAATGGCCGTGCTTGCCGGACTTCGCCTGCAACTGGGTTGTCAGGTGGGGGAATCCGCGATCCTCTCGGCTGCGGGGAGGCACGTGGCCGCTCATCTGGACCGCGTGGCGTTCGTGGAAGGATCCTACGGAAGCATGTTGCTGGTTGAAGACGTGTCCGAAGAGCCGGTTACGTTCGGCCACGGGGGCAAGGCGCCGCTGCTTCTGGGTCCGGGTCTCGGTGTCGACGTGCGGGAAGGCGCCCTGCGCGCCCATGCGGAGGCCACGACGATTCTTGGTGAGGGATAGACCATGGGAAAGCTCGTCAAGACGCTCATTCGGATGAAGGGATACGGGTTGGCCCGGAAACTCGACCGCGCGGCCGAACGTCCGCAGGCCGCGCAGAACACCTTTCTGCTCCGCCTGATAAAAGCCAACGCCAACACGGTGTTTGGAAAGGACCATGGTTTCGCCACGATCCGAACGGAAGCCGACTTCCGACGCCAGGTCCCAATCCGGGACTACGAAGGGCTGCGTCCCTACGTCAACCGGATCATCGCCGGCGAGCAGGCGGTTCTGACCTCGGCCGCCCCCGGTATGCTGAACATGACGAGCGGGACCACGGGCGAACCCAAGTACATCCCGGTCACGCCCGAATCCATGCGGCGGGCGTCCAGTTTCTCCCTGGAGTGGATCTATCGTGCGCTTCAGGACCATCCCGCCTTCCTGGATGGCGCATTTGTCGGCATTGTCAGCCGGGCAATCGAGGGCCGCACCTCCTCCGGACTTCCATACGGCAGCGCGTCCGGGATGCTATACCAGCAAATCCCCGGGCCAATCCGCAGCACCTATGCCATTCCATACGCCGTTTCAGAGATTAAGGACTACGATCGCCGCTATTTCGTAGCCGCGCGACTGGCGCTTGCCAGGCGGGTTTCGTACATTGCGACACCCAATCCCAGTACGCTCATCCGCCTGGCGGAAACCGCAATCAAAAACGAGGAGGCCATTGTTCGCGCGGTTCACGACGGCACGCCCGGCATCGATCTGCCGGACCAGCCCGAACTTGCGGGACAACTGTCCGCCCTCCTGAAACCGGAGCCGGGCCGCGCAGGGGTCCTCGCGGACGTGGTGAAACGGACGGGGACGCTACTTCCCGCGGATTGCTGGCCGGAATTGAAACTCATCGGATGTTGGCTGGGAGGCAGCGTCGGCGTTCAGGCCCGGCGGCTGCCGGAATATTACGGCGACGCACCCATGCGCGACCTGGGCTTTCTGGCCAGCGAAGGACATTTCACCCTTCCGAACCGGGACCACACCGCCTCGGGCATTCTCTCGCTGAACGGAAATTACTACGAATTTCTCCCCGAGGCATCGCTGGATGACCCGAATCCACCGGTACTGTCCAGCCACCAACTGGAGTCCGGCGTGAACTACGCGATTCTACTGACCACCCCCGGCGGTCTTTACCGATACGATATTCACGACATCGTCCAGGTGACCGGGTTCTACCGGAACGCCCCGTTGCTGGCCTTCATCCGCAAGGGCCGCGACATGACGAGCATCACGGGAGAGAAGATGCATGTGAACCATCTTCTCCTCGCGTTGGAGGAGGTCCGCCGCCGATATGACGTTTCGGTGGTCGAACAGTTCCGGGTGGTGGCGAATGTGCAGGCGCGCCGGTACGAAATCTATGCGGAGTTCAAGGGGGAGGTTGCGCGGGACCTGCTCAGAGACGAAGTGATTCCCCATCTGGATCGCGCGCTGGCAGGGGTCAACGTGGAGTATGCCGAGAAGCGACGCTCCCGAAGGCTGGCGCCGCCTTGTCTGCATCTGATGCGTCCGGGTTGGGCGGAAGACGAGGTTCTGCGCGCAGCGGGCGCAGGAAAGCGGGATATTCAGTACAAGTGGCGGATCCTATGCGCCGAACCCACCGGGGAGGACGCCGGCGCGATCCTGTACACGCTCGAGGCGGACGAAAAGAGGTAGCGCGGGAGGGGTACGTTTCAGCGGGGCGCCACGCTGGCGACACGATACTTTCGCCAGCGGCTACACGAAGGTGATCCAGGAAGGGCGGGCGCGTGCGTCGTGGCCGGCTGACTTCTACTTGCGCCGGTGCACGGTCATCGGCATCCCGTGGAGCGGCCACGTCTTCACGTCCATGGATGGTTCAACGGGGTGGCCTGGAACAAGCTGAAGCCGATACTGCCGGGTCACCATCGCCAGAACCAGCGCGGCTTCGAGCATCGCGAAATTGGCGCCCAGGCAGATCCGGGGTCCCGCGCTGAAGGGCAGGTACGCGTAGCGGGAGCGTCGTTCCGTCTGCTCCGGGGTGAATCGTTCGGGGTCAAACGTCTCCGGATGCTCCCACAGCGCCGGGTGGCGTTGCGTGATATAGGGACTTACGAGCACGAGCGACCCTGCGAGGATCCGGTAACCGTCGATCTCGTCGTCGGCAGCGGCCTCACGCACGATCACTTTAATCGGGGGGTAGAGGCGCATCGTTTCCTGGAACACCATTCCGGCGTAGCTAAGCTGTTGGACAGTCGAAAGATCAGGCGGTTGTCCATTCAGTACCGAATGTTGCTCCTCCCACAGCCTTTCTGCCACCTGCCGATGTTGATCCAGCAGGTACCACGTCCAGGTGAGCGCGTGCATTGTTGTCTGATATCCCGCAACGAAGAGCGTTACCAGTTCGTCCCGCAGTTGCCGCCGGTCCATGCGTTCGCCCGTTTCCTCGTCGCGGGCGCACAACAGTACCGAGAGCAGATCCTCCTCCTCAGGATGGCCGCGACGCTCGTCGATTCGCTCGTCGATGTACCGGTGGATGGCGTTCAGGCATTGCTTGAACCGGCGATTCGCGGGCGTGGGAACGAACATTGGCAGCGCAATCAAATCGGCGGAACGCCGGTCGATGAACCCGACGCAGTACTGGAACGCCTCGTCGATCCGCAACGTCTCTTCGTTCAGGTCCCTGCTGAACAGGAGACGAACGATGATGTTCCCCGTGAGGCGCGCCATCTCCTCGTCGACCTGAATCACGCGTCCGCAATCCGCGAGAGGCTCCCATCGCGCAAGCATGTCGCGGATCGCGTTCACCATCACGTTCATGAACCGCATTGTGCCCCTGGGCGTGAAGAACGGCTGCATGATCCGGTGCTGGCGCTCCCAGAGTTCTCCCTCGCTCGTTATCAGACCCTCGCCCAGCAGGAGCTTCTGGTCTTCGTAACCATAGCCTTTGAAATAGGTGCGCCTCCTGCGCACGAGCACGTGTTCGACGTGCTCCGGCCGGGTGACGAGGTGCACCGTCTTGCCCCTGATGTCGAGCCGGACGACGTCGCCGTACCTGGACCAGGCGTCCATCAGGTACCCGATCGGATCCTTACGGAACGGAAGGACGCAGCCCAGAAGCGGGAGCCCGCGTGGCCCGGGGGCGTGTGTCCTGACGGCGGTCGGATCACGCATGATCTATTCGACCCTCGTGCAAGCTGCTCTGGCGGGGTACCGGTCTTCGATCCTGCCCATCCCCTGTGTCCACCGGGATCACTTGGGAATTCCGGACGTCAGAATACGGGGGTTCGCGGCGGTGATGAGCACGTTGTCCTCAATGCGGACGCCGCCGACGGCCCGCCATGCCTCCAGTGCGTCCCAGTTGACCATTTCGTCAAAGCGTTCGCGTCGCTCGGGGTCGTCGAGCAAGGCGGGCACGAAGTAAATGCCGGGCTCGACGGTCATCAGGAATTTTGCCTCCAGGGGCAGGTCCACGCGCATCCGGATACCGCAATAGACGCCGACCTCGCGCCCGGGCGCCAGGCCGCCGACATCCCGGACGCCAAGGCCGACCATGTGGCCGACGCCGTGGGGCAGGAAGAGAGAAATGGCGCCGCTGTCGAGGAGGTCGTCCGGATTTCCTCCCAGAATGCCCAGGTCCCGGAGACCCAGGGCGATCACACCGGCCGCGGCACAGTGTACTTCGTGCCACTCGACGCCTTCCCGGCACGCGGAAATGGCCTCCAGTTGAGCGGCAAGGACAAGGTCGTAGATGGCTTGCTGTCTGGGCGTGAAACGGTCTCCGGCGGGATAGGTGCGGGTGACGTCGGCCGCATAGCCTGAGATGGCCGCGCCAGCGTCGATGAGTACCAGGTCGTCAGGTTCCACAATCCGGGCGCCGGGTTCGAAGTGGAGCACGGCCGCGTGGGTTCCCGCCCCGACGATGGTGTCGAAGGCGACGTCGTCGGCGCCGTGCCGGTACATTTCGGCTTCGAGTTCAACGCGGATGCGGCGTTCGCTGACGCCCGGACGGATGGTTTCGCGGGCTCTCGCGTGGCCGGCCGCGGTTGCTGCGGCCGCGCGTTTGATCAGGTCGATTTCGGCGCCGTCCTTGCGGCGGCGGGTTTCGTCGAGGGACGTCTGTAGCGTCGCCGCCCGTTGGAGATCGCTTTCTACATTGTCCACCGCGGCGCCAATAACCGCGACGGGGCGGCCTGAGCGTTGTTCCAGCCAGCCCGGGAGTTTGGCGACGTCCTCGCCTTCGACCGTTTCGACGCCGCCTTCCCACAGTCGTTCGTTCTGTGAAACCGGACGCACGAAGTGTTTCCAGCCATCCTGTGGATCGTAGACGAGCACGCCGCCCCAACGTCTCGAACCGGTGAGCCAGTAGTATTCGGGATAGGGGATGAACGGATAGGTCTGGTCCTGCCCCCCGGGAATTTGAACGGGATTCCCGGCTCCGAAGAGCACGATCGGCGGTTCGTTTCCGAAGGCGCGGGAAGCGCGCAGCCGCCGGGGTTCCAGCACGTCGTTTTCAAAAACGGTCATGATATTTTCTCAGTTCACATTCGCGGATGCGGATTCGCGTTTGAAGATCAGGTTCTGAACGATGCCTTCCGTGTAGTCGACCGGGCTGGCGTTGGCGAGTGTGAATCCCCGTTTGAAGAAGGCCGTTTCGATTTTTCGGGCCATGTCATCGAACATGTAGACTTCGATAAGCACGGTTTTCAGCCTGGTATCTTCAAGCGTTCGGGATGCGCCGGCGACGATCCTGTCTTCGATGCCGTCGACGTCGATTTTCACGTGGTTGGGAAACGGCAGGCCGAATCGACCGGTGAGATCGTCCAGCGACACGGCCACCGTCCCCTGGCGGTTCTGCGGCGCGAAGCGCACGGCGCCCTGCGTAACGGGTTCGCCCAGCGCATGGAGCGCGGCTCCCGGGGCGAAGGTCTTGGAGTAGAAGTGCTGGATGGCCGTGAGATCCGATACGGCGATGGGATAGGCCGTGACAACCTCTCCAAGGTCGTTGAGCAGGATGTTCCTGTTCAATTTGGCCTGGTTCAGGGCTTCAGGTTCAAAGGCGAGGATCCGAGCCCGGCCCTCCAGTTTGCGAGCCGCATAAAGGGCGTATTGGCCGATATTCGCGCCAATGTCGTAGATCGTCTCGCCGGGCCGGAAACTGGTGTCGATCCAGTCCAGTGTATCGGGCTCTTTCTCATTGAACGTATTCGCCCGCCAGAGTTCGTGGTTGCGCGAGCCTTCGCTCCCACCGTCTGCTTCAACGTCGATGAGGATGGCTTGTTCCCGCACGTTGCAGGTAATGGTTGTGCTCAAATCCGAATCCTTTGCGAATACTGGCAAGACCGGCCAAGTGTGTAAAGATACTCTGTGAATGGCATTATGATAAGGAATCCAACCGATTATGCAAGGAGCGCGTATGGGCAGGGCGTTTAGTGTGTACGGCATCGGCAATGCGCTGGTGGATATTCAGTTTAGGGTAACGCCCGATTTTCTCGCGACGGCCGGTGTTGAGAAGGGCGTGATGACGTTGATCGGAGAGGACCGGCATCACGAACTCCTTGAACGTCTGGGCGATGACGTTTTGAAGCGTTCATCCGGCGGGTCGGCTGCGAATACCATGATCGGCGTGGCAAATCTGGGGGGAAAGGCATATTATGCCTGTAAGGTGGCGAAGGATACGTACGGGGATTTTTATCTGCGGGATCTGGCGGCGGCTGGAGTGGCTTCCAACCGGTTTCAGGGCGAGGGAATTACAGGCAAGTGCCTTGTCATGATCACGACCGACGCCGATCGCACGATGAATACGTACCTGGGCATAACCGGAACCTTCGGCGCGGAACAACTCGAGCCTGAGGTGATCGGGCAGAGCGACTATCTATATGTCGAAGGGTATCTGGTGGCGTCCGATGAGGGGTTCGACGCGGCGCAGGCTGCCCAGGCCAACGCACGCGAGCGGGGAACCCGGGTGTCGCTGTCGCTGAGCGACCCGCTCATTGTGGCCGCGTTCGGGGAACGGATGCGGACGCTGGTGGCCGGCGGGGTAGATATACTGTTCTGCAATGAAGACGAAGCGCGGGCATTTACAGGAGCAGATGAAACCGATGATGCCTGCTGCGTTCTGGAAACAATGGTGGGCGGGTACGCGGTCACCTGCGGGGCCGATGGCGCCATTGTGTGGGACGGAGGCGAACGGTTCCGCTCGCAGGGATTCAGCGTAGACGCGGTGGATACCAACGGCGCGGGGGATATGTTCGCTGGGGCCTATTTGTTCGGAATCACCCATGGTTTCGACGCGTCCCGATCGGCAAAACTGGCGAATTACGCGTCGATGCGCGTGGTGGCGCAGTACGGCCCGAGGCTGGAAGTGTCTCTCAGGGAGGAGATTGAGCAGATTCTGGTAATATAGACGCGTGGGTCGTCCCGCGCGTCCAAGAGTTTCCTGCCCTGTCGATAAGAGCGGAGACTGTGAGAAGACCGCCTCGCCGGGGCTGTTTTCTATGGGCGCGCTTCCCGTGCCACGGAAGCGTTGCGAAAACCGCTGATAGCAAGCGTGATCACAATCACGCAAAGGACGGCGGTGGCGCACGTTAGCCCAACGGCGAATGGCGCGCCGAAGCGTTCCGCCAGCGCGCCCGCGCTCAGGCGGCCCGGGGGACCCGTGCCGATGGCGAGCACGATGCCGCCCATGGCGCGGCTGCGCATATCGTCCTGGGCGGAGAGCAGTACGATGGTACTCTGAAGAAGACCGAAGGCCGCGTGGCCGATGCCTGACAGGATGAGAAGGCCAAAGGAAAGATAGAAGTCGGCGGACATTGAAAATACAACCACGGCGGCGGCCATCAGAAACGAGCCGGCCGCGTAGAGCCAGCTTATACTGACATAGCGGCGGAGCCTGCTCACAATCCAGAGGCCGGCGAACGCGCCGACTCCGTTGGCGGAAGCCAGCACGCCGAAGCCGACAGGGCCCTGATCCAGGATATCCCGTGCAAACACCGGCAACAGGGTCTGGTAGGGAAAGACCAGGAAGTTCATTGTAATGGTAATGAGCGTAACACCCAGAATCACCGGATTGCGGCGGATATAGCGCAGCCCTTCCAACATTCGGGTCCAGTGAGATGCGTCCGTCGGCGTTCTTTCGAGAACGGGTTGTCTGGAGAGCCGCACAAGGATCAGTAGAGAAGCCAGGGCGATCCCGGTCAGAATCAAATAACAGCCAAGGGGTTCCAGGGTTGCGTAAAGGGCGCCGCTGGAAAAGGGCCCGGCAACCCGGGTGATGTTCTGGAAGATTCCTTCAAGGAGCATGGCGTCCATGGTTCGGGCTTTGCCGACCAGGTCCGGCAGCAACGACCTCCGGGCGGTCCAATCCGCCGCCCAGGTCGTACCCATGACCAGCGCCCCGACGGCCAGATGCCACACGGCCAGGCGGTCGGCGAGGATAATCAGGGCGATCAGAAGGGATACGGCAAGGTTGACGGCCTGGGAGAAGATAATAATCTTCCGGCGGCCGAACCGGTCCGTGAGGGGTCCGGATACAAAGCCGACCAACAGCAGCGGGGCCATGCGGTAGAAACCGATAAGCGACACCTGCCAGGCCGAGTTGGTCAGTTCCAGGACCAGCCAGCCGGCCACGATGATTTCCATCCACATGAACTGCCACCAGAGGGCGTTACTGGTCAGCAACCGGCGATAATCGGGGTTGTTCAGCGGCGCGAGGGCGCCGTGAAATCGGGGTGGGGTTTCGGAGGGTCGTTCGGATCGCTGGGACATGGACGATTCAGCTGACTTCAATGGAACACTTCGGAGCGGACCGGGAATTCAGTGACGAAGTGCGGAAGTATTTTAGGGTTATTATATAGTCTGACTCATTCAGTGCGCCGTGAAAAGGCGCGGAATTTAAGTGGGTGCAAGACCCCCGAACACCGTTGCTCCAGCCTGCCTGCACGTTGCACGCAAGCAGGCAGACCGGCACAATCCTTCAACATCATCCTGACTCTTAGCCGTCGACGTACACTATAATACCTCTCTCCCCGTGCCGGGGAGGGGTCGCCATCCGGGGCGAGCTTGTCGAAGTAAGCCTGTCGAAGCGCGTTTCCGCTACCCGCTCGTCCTTCCAAAGTTCCTGGCGAATGTCAGAAAGTCATTGAAATCCACGTCGCCGTCCCCGTCGAAATCCCCAATCAGCCCGGTTGACGTGCCAGTGTCCCCAACGGGTGCCGCATCGGAAGACCAGCGGAGATTCCCATCGTTCCCCAGGGTTTCTGCGACTCCGTTGCGGTTCGCATCGACAAAGGCCCTGAACCTGCCCCCTTCAATACTCAGCACCCCAACGCCCGTCGAATCGGCCCCCATGCCGACCACAACCCGCCCGGACGCATTCTTGAACCCGATGATACCGTGTCCGTTCTCATTCGCGCCCATTATTGAAACCGCATCGCCGTTCCGGTTGCCCGAGATGACCAGGCCGTCTCCGTCCGTGTCGACGGAGAAGCCCGCCGCCGGTCCTGATTTATTCCTGACATCCATCCATCCGTTGGCGTCCTCCGTCTCATCCGCGCCAATCGCGGCAACGATTCCGCCGGCTGCATTCGAGATCCGAAGGGCGCCGTTACCATTGTTGTCAATACCGAATCCGGAAACCAGCTTGTCATCCGTGTTGAACACCGCAATCGCCGCGTCTCCGGCAGCATCAAAGGCGAGCGCGGCCGCCGAACCCGTTGCGCTCCTCGCGTCGATCCATCCATTGGCCTGTTCTGACGGATCAGCGCCCATGGCGGCCGCGACCTGGCCGGCCGCATTGAGGACTCCCAGGGTCCCATGTCCGTTTCCGTCAACGCCCACAACGGAAACCACGGCGCCGTTTCTGTTCCCTATCACCAGCGAACCGTCTCCCGACTCTTCCGACCCGATGGCTGCGACGACCGCCCCGCTTGCATTTACAATGTGAAGCGTACCCACACGCAAGGTGTCACCGGCATCGATGATTTGCTCGGGGGCAATCTTGCTCAGCCCATCGTTACCGGCCTCCGGTAACGGGAGGTCGGCCCGGTTCGGCGAAAGATCGCCGAACCGCACGTCGCCAGGGGTCGTGCCGTGTCGTAGGCTGAGCGAGGCCAGCTTTGCCGGAAGCATCCGGTTAAACCACTTTGATGCCTGGGTCAAAGCGGGCGACGCGTTGAAAAGGAATACAACGAGCAACCCTGCAATCGCCCGCTTCTGCCAGCGTAACTTATCTTCCAGCGCCTCCAGTTTTTGTCGTACATCGTCATGAGTCATTTGTTACCTCCGTCACGTGAATAAGTGAACTGGGTGAGACTATCCTGTCGCGTCATGCAAAGACTACGGCCCTTCGTCCCGCGGATGCCGGAGGTTGCGGTTGGGGAACCGCCGGAAGGGACGTTCGGCGAGCGCGTCTTCGTTCAGGTCGATGCCCAGGCCGGGGGAGGTGGGAAGCGTGATGTAACCGTCATTGACGACGAACGGATCGACGGCGATTTCATTTCCCGCGGGTTCGAAATTCACGAAGTATTCGGTAATCAGAAAGTTGGGCATGCCGGCTGCGGCCTGCATTGTGGCGGCCAGCCCCACCGTGGTGCTGTTGTAGTTGTGGGGCGAGACCGCGATGTGGCAGGGTTCGGCCATGGCCGCGATTTCACGGAGTTCCAGAATGCCGCCGCAGTTGCAGACGTCCGGGTTGATGATGTCGGCTGCGCGTTGCTCGAAGACGTCGCGGAATTCGGTCTTTGTGTAGAGTTCCTCGCCGGTGACAACCGGGATGCTGATGTTCCGTTTGGCTTCCGCCAGGCCGCAAAGGTCGCGGGAGGAAACGGGTTCCTCGTACCAGAATGGATCGAAGGGTTCCATGAGACGCGCGACCCGGATTCCGTGTGCGGGCGAGAGCCTGCGGTGCACTTCGACCAGGATATCCACGTCCGGGCCAACGGCCTGGCGTACAGCCCGGACCCGGTCCACGGCGGTTTGCTCGTCCTTTTTGTCAATGATGCTGCGCCAGGGACCCGGAAAAGGGTCGAACTTGAGCGCCGTGAACCCACGCGAAACCACCGAGGCGGCCCGTTCGGCAAGTTGCTCCGGACCCTTTCCGGGATCGTACCAGCTTCCCCAGCCATTGGCGTAGACCTTGATCCTGGTCCTGCAGGCGCCGCCGAGCAGGTTGTAGACGGGTTGGTTCAGAAATTTGCCCACTATATCCCACATGGCCTGTTCTATAGCGCTGATGGCGGCGTAGAGATCCATCGCGCCTCTCTTGCTCGCGAAGTCCGTATACGCCACGTACGTGAAGTGCTTGATATCGAACGGAGACCGTCCGATCAGGTAGCGCCCCAGTTCTTCCACGTGAACCTGGATGCTCCGATCCCTGTCGTGCTGGGTGTAGGCCTCGCCCCATCCGTGGATGCCTGCGTCGGTTTCCAGTTTGACAAAGAGCCAGTTCTTCGCGCTGCCCGGATGAACAAGAACGGCTTTTACGCCTTCGATCCGCATTCGGTGAATTCTCCTGACGCCGTACGAAATACCCAATCGCGTTACCCGCCTAAATCATCAGATCTCCGCCGTTGATGTCCAGCGACGCGCCGGTAATGTAGGCTGCCTGGTCGGAGGCGAGGAAGGCCACCAGGTCGGCCACTTCCTCGGGTCTGCCCAGGCGGGGGATGGGAAAGCTCCTGGCATAGGCGCGCGTACGATCTTCGTCGATGGTACCGCGAACCATCTCGGTATCGATCAGGCCGGGACACACGGCATTTACGGTTATGTTGTAGGGCGCGACCTCCCTGGCAAGGTGGCGGGTGAATCCCAGTACGCCGGCCTTGGCGGCGGTGTAATGTGCGCCGCCCACGGTACTGATGTTCTTGCCGGCAGTGGATGAGAAATTGACGATGCGGCCCCAGCCAGCTTCCCGCATATGGGGGAGGACAGCCTTCGAGCAGAGAAAGGCGCCTTTGAGATTGACGTCGATCACTCGATCCCATTCGTCTTCGTCGATGTCGATGACGCTGGTGGGAAAGAGGATGCCGGCGTTGTTGACCAGGATGTGGACGGCGCCAAAGGTATCCGCCGTCCAGTCGACCATGGCCTGAACCCCGGGGGCATCGGTGACATCGGCCTGAAAGTGAAAAGCCCTGGTGAACGACGAACTCAGCTCTTCGGCTGTACCTTCAGCGTTGGACTCGTCAAGGTCGTTAACGACGAGGCGGGCACCGTGTCCCGCCAGGGTCCGGGCAACCGCCCGGCCGATGCCCTGCCCCGCACCGGTCACGATGGCGATGCGGTCCCGGAGGGGTTGCTGTTGGGCCATTTCCATTTGCGCGTCCTCTTAATAATTAATCGCGGGCGGCCGCGTGAGCGCCCGCACCGGCTTCCGTTGTCGGATCGAGCGTGAAGGTCATTATTGTACGACGCCGAGGCCTTTGCCGACTTCTACAAAGGTGTCGATGGCGCGGTCCAGCTGATTTCGGGTGTGGGCCGCGGAAATCTGAACGCGGATGCGGGCCTCGCCCCTGGGGACCACCGGATAGCTGAATCCGACGACGAAGATGCCGCGCTGATTCATGGCTTGGGCCATTCGCACGGTCTGCTGTTCGTCGCCGAGCATAATGGGCACAATAGGGTGGATGCCCTCGGGGATGAGGAAGCCGCGTTCGCTCATTGACTTCCTGAAGTACCCGGTGTTCTGCATCAGGGACCGTCGATATTCCGGCCGCGTCTGTACGAGATCCAGCGCTTTTAATCCGCCCGCTGCAATGGGCGGCGCCAGGGTGTTGGAGAAAAGGTAGGGGCGGGACCGCTGCCGCAGGTACTCGATGATCTCCCTCCGGCCCGTTGTGAATCCGCCGGAGGCGCCTCCCAGGGCCTTGCCGAGCGTACTGGTGAGGATATCGACCCGGTCTTCAACGCCGCACAATTCGGGGGTGCCGCGGCCGTTGGCGCCCAGAAAGCCGGTCGCGTGGGAGTCGTCCACCATTACGAGCGCGTCGTAGGCGTCCGCAAGGCTACAGATCTCGTTCAGGGGCGCCACGGCGCCGTGCATGGAAAACACACCGTCCGTGGCTATCATGCGGAAGCGGGCGTCCACGGCGTCCTTGAGCAGGGTTTCGAGATGCGACATGTCAGCATGAGGATAAATGCTGCGCCGTGCCTTGCAGAGCCGGATACCGTCAATTATGCTGGCGTGGTTGAGCGCATCGCTGATCACGGCATCTTCAGGGCCGAGCAGTGTCTCAAACAGCCCGGTGTTGGCGTCGAAACAGGACGTGTAGAGTATGGTGTCGTCGGTGTCGAGAAACCGGGAGATACGGCGTTCCAGGGCTTTGTGCAGATCCTGGGTTCCGCAGATAAAGCGTACGGACGCCAGGCCGTATCCGTATGCGCCCAAACCTTCCGCGGCGGCTTCCACGATCTCCGGATGGTTGGCCAGCCCCAGATAGTTATTGGCGCAGAAGTTGATCGCTTCTCCCTCCGCGGTTTCGATCCGCGTGTGCTGGGGTGTGGCGATCGCTTTTTCCGTCTTGTAGAATCCGTTCTCCCGGATGGATTGGATTTCTTTCTGCAACCATGTCTTCATGCCTGTATAGGCCATGTCGGGCGCCCCTGTTGTTCATTGCGCGTTGTCCTGTCTTCCGGCCTCCAAAATAGAAGATCCATGTTCGGAAATCAAGCCGGATATACCGGGCGTTGTCCCATATCCGGGAAGTTCATTTCACCTTGACATCGATTTGGGCGATTACCATATTTACCTCGCGGATTGGGCGATGGATCCGGTTAAATTCGACCCGATCTACGTTCCCGTGGCGGTGCAACGCGCCCTGTCGCTTGTGTTCTGTCCCGGAAATAGATTATCGAAATCCGGCCGCCGAGCGATGGCAACGTAGCGAGGCGGGATGGATCGACCTGCCTGTGCGTGCTGTCTCACGCACGCAGACAGGCGGATGAATGGTAACATATTTCCGGGACGGGACACTATTTGCCCCTGTAAAGGCGAACCTCGTGTTCCCCTGTTATGTCGAAAGGTGGTTTCCAGTGTCCGAAATCAGGAAGATCGCGGCGATCGTGACAACCTACTATGCACGTTCCCACGCGGACGTCATCATGACGAAGTTTCTGAAGGGATTTCCGTCCGATGACGGGTTGATACCGCCTCAGGTGGAAATCGCGTCCATGTATATGGACCAGGTTCACGAGAATGACGTGGGCGTCGAACTGGCAAAGGAACACGGGGTGCCCGTCTACAACAGTATTCCGAAGGCATTGACGCTCGGCGGAGGGCAACTGGCGGTAGACGGCGTGTTGATTATCGGAGAGCACGGCGACTACGCAAGGAACGAAAAACAGCAGCATATGTATCCGCGCCGGTTCTTCTTCGAGCAGGTGTGCGGGGTGTTTGCCGCGTCCGGCCGGTCCGTGCCCGTGTTCAGCGACAAACACCTGGCATATGACTGGACGAATTCAAAGTGGATGTACGACCGGGCGCAGATGCTGAAGGTACCGTTTTTGGCCGGATCTTCGGTGCCGCTGGCATGGCGAAGTCCTTTTCTGGAGTACGAGCTGGACGCGCCGCTGGAAGAAGCGTTGTCAATCGGGTATTCGGGCCTGGACTCCTATGGGTTCCACGCACTTGAACTCTTACAATGTATGGTGGAACGCCGGCGAGGCGGCGAGACGGGGATCGTCGCGGTGCAGTGCCTGGAAGGGGATGCCGTGTGGCGCGCCGGCGACGAGGGCCGGTGGTCCCGCGCGCTCGCAGACGCTGCCCGTGAACATATCGAGGCGAGCGCCCAGGGCGAGATGGAGGCTCACTGCCCCGACCCGGCGGTCTTTCTGCTGGAATATGCGGACGGACTGAGGGCGGCGACCCTGATGTTGAACGGGTACACGGAAGGGTTCGGATATGGCGGCCGCGTTTCTGGCCGTGTCCGGGGGATGGAGGTGTTCCTGCCTGGCGATCCGCACGCTCATTTCAGCTATCTCAGCCGGAACATCCATGAGCTATACCTTACAGGTAAGCCGCCGTACCCCGTGGAACGTACGTTGCTGGTGAGCGGGGCGCTGGATGCGCTGATGGATTCGCGTTTCCGGGGGCATTTGAGGGTGGAGACGCCCCATCTCGATGTCCGGTACCGGTCGTACGAACGACCGCCGATCCGACCCCGCGCGCCCAGGCCGTCCGGTGCGAGCCTGGTTCCGATTGTGCCGGGGCGAAGTTGAGGGCGGCTCGGTTCATTGGGCTTCGGGGAGTCGTGCCGCGTATCGGTACTTGAGATACCCCATTCCCCATTGAAGATGTGCACGAGAATCGTGTCAGAGGAGGTCTGGCGAGTGGCATTGAACGCGGCAGTGATCGGACTGGGTGTGGGTACCGGGCATATCGGAGCATACCGGGAAGCCGGTGCGGCGGTCACGGCAATCTGCGACGTAAACGAGGAACTACTGGAAAAGGTAGGGGAGGCGCATGGGGTGCGGCGCCGGTATACGGATTTTCGCGAAATGGCCGAGCGGGACGACATCGACGTGGTGTCGATCTGCACGCCCGACCATCTGCACGCCGACCCGGCCGTTGAGATGATGGACTCCGGGAAGCACGTGCTCGTGGAGAAGCCGCTGGCCACGTCCTTCGAGGATATCGAAAGAATCGTGCAGACGTCCCGCCGTACGGGACGCAAGGTGTCGCACGGATGTCAGATCCGGTTCGACGAGACATTTCAGGAGCTGAAACGCCAGGTCGAGGCACAGGCGTTCGGCCGGCTGTTTTACGCCGAAGCGGATTATATTTCGAATCACCTGAATCTGTTCCGGGAGGGATGGCGCGGCAGGCTGGGTCCCCGCTATAACGCGGCGGCCGGCGGCAGCATTCACCCCGTGGATGTGATTCAGTGGATTATCGACTCGCCGGCGGCGGAAGTCGCGGCTTACGGAAACGGCATATCCGCCGGATCGCACGGCCTGGATGTGACCGATTGCGTGGTGGGTATCATCCGCTTCGAGAACGGATGCGTGGCGAAGACGTTTACAACGATGGGTTCGGCCCGGCCCGGTTTTCGCAATGTGCAGATATACGGCACGCGGAAGACATTTCTGACCGCCCAGGCGCCTCCCGCCCGCCTGGTCTCGGATCTGCAAGGCCGAAAGTGGGCGCCCATGGCGGTGGCGGACGATGCCCGCGACAGCCGGCGGAAGTTGATAGAAGACTTGCTTCAGGCTATAGAAAACGACACGGAGCCACAGGTGAACCTGGAGCAGTCCGTCCGTACGGCGGGAATCTGCGTGGCGCTTTTTGAATCGGTGCGCTCGGGTAAGCCCGTGGCGGTGCCCAGGTTGTGATTTCGCAGGCGGATATCCGGTCCGACAGATCAAGCACGGAGTGTCGAGGTGGGTCTGGAGACGGTGGAAAACCCTAAGCCGGGTAGGCCGTACACGATCGAGTTTGCCTTTCCGGAATTCACGGCCGTCTATCCGGTGACGAATGAACCGGTTTTTGCGACGGTCACGATTCGGTACGTGCCGGGCGCCAGGTGTATCGAAACCGTGTCGTTAAAGCAGTATCTGGGTTCGTACCGGAACCAGGCGTTGTCTTACGAGGCAGCCGTCAACCGGATACTCGATGATCTGGTCGCGGCGTGTCACCCGGCGAATATGGTGGTGGTTGGCGAGTTCACGGTTCGAGGAGGAATTGCGGTAACGGTAACCGTGGATACGGGAGAGGCCGGGGTATAGACGCTTTCTGATGAGGGGCGCCAGATTGCAGGGCCAGGCGAGCGAAATTCTGGAGGTCTTCGAGAATCCGCGTCCGTGTCGGCGGTACACGATCGAATTTACGTGTCGGGAGTTTACGTCGCTGTGCCCCCTTACAGGGCAGCCTGACTTCGCCACGATCATCGTCCGGTACGTTCCGGGCGATCGGTGCGTGGAACTCAAGTCGCTCAAGCACTATTTCAGATCGTTTCGCGACCGTGGCGTTTTCTTTGAAGACGTGACAAACCGGATTCTGGACGATCTGGTTCTTGTATGTGCGCCCGTGGAAATGGTGGTGGTTGGCCGGTTCAACGTCAGGGGCGGGATCGGACACGAAATCACCGCGGAATACGACCAGGATCGAAACGCTTAGGACGCCTGCGCGGTGAGGTTCCTGTCCAATCGTCGCAACCATTCTACCGAGCAATGAACGACTTGAGATAGTCTGCGGATCGGGTGGCGGCTTCGTCCGGCGTCAGGCGGCCGCCGAATGCCTGGTGAACGGTGACGTAGCCACTGTAGGAGATGGCGTGCAGCCCGTCGAAAGTCCTGCCGAAGTCGATACCTTCGGCAGCATCCAGGGGATGCAGGATGGACATCACGGTGCCGTTTGCCCAGGTGGTCATCGGCCGGTCGCCATCGGGGTGGGGTGCGTGGTTCTGCAGGTAGACATTGAACAGGTACGGCCGAAATCTGCGCAGCGTGTCCGGGCCGTAATCTTCGCCGCAGAGGGCGAGGTTGGCGGGTTCGTAGATCAGTCCGAAGTTGGATCTGCCAATTCTCCCGAGGACATCCAGGGAGCCTTGAACGGTTTCGAACAGGCTGAGCGTATGGCTCTGGTGGGCAAGGCGGATATTCCGATCGGCGGCTTCGTCAGCGGATCTTCGCGCGAACGGGATATCGGCTTCGGTTTTGATGCAGACGCGAATGAGATCGCATCCCAGAGCCTGCGCCAGATCGAGGTGCGGGGTGATGTTCCGGAGGCAACCCGGGCCCTGGTCGCCGTTTTCGGGAACGGCAAAGTCGCCGGTGACCATTGAGACCGCAAGGCGTTCCCGGCTCAGCAGTGTGCGGGCGGATTCCACGGTTTCCGGAGTGCTCCGGACCCCGACAACCGAGGCGCGCATGCATAGTGCGCCGTATCCGGCCTTTCTTGCGATGCCCGCTAGGGTGGGCAAAGGTATGTCCACCACCCGTTTGTTGCTGAAGCTTTCGGCAACACGCACGGAAAGCGAGAGTTCCATGGGTTTTCCTCTTCTGACGGATGTGCGTGTAATTTATCCGTTGAACCGGTGCATGTCAACCCGTGAATGGATCGCACGCGGGTAATCGAGCGTATGACGCGGCGATGAGTCGCGTACCCGCTGCTATATGGAGGAATGCTGAAAATGTTGATGGCCGGCGCGGCGAAAACATGCGTGACCCCTCCCACGTGGGTGCCGTATCTGACGTCTTCCGGGGGCGGCACGTGCGAACCGTTCGAGGGCGTCCACGACGAACTGTACGCCAGGGCCCTGGTACTCGACGACGGTCGCAAGTCGATTGCAGTTTTGGCGGTGGACTCGGTAGGATACGATAACGCGATTCTGGGACCGGGACGAAATTTCACGAAGGAGTTGCGTTCGCGGATTTCCGAACGGACGGGCTTATCCGAAGAAGGCGTGATGCTTTCGGCCACCCACTCCCACTCCACGCCCGAAATGCTGGGATTGACACCGTTCCGGGAAACGGAAGGGATTCAGGGCTGGCTGGAGGCGCACCTGGAGTCACTGGCGGCCACGGTCACCGAGGCGTGGGAAAGACGTGCCGCGGTCCGGGCTTACGCCGGGGTGACGCAGGTGCCGGGTGTGGCCCGCCATCGGCGAATTCTCTTGAAAGACGGCACATTGAACCGGGGCGGAGCGCTGCCTTCACGAGAGCAGGCCGACGCACCGTGGGCCGTGGATGAGGCGCTTTCCGTGCTGTACCTGGAAGCCAAGACCGGAGAGCCCACTGCGGTTATGGTGAACTATGCCGCACATCCGGTCGTGGCCATGTTGCTGCCGCCGGTGTCGGCGGATTATCCCGGTGCCCTGTCGGCCTGCGTGGAACAAGGCCTGGATGGCGCGACATGTCTTTTCGTCAACGGCGCGTGTGGTAATGTGAACTCGATATGCGTGACGACCCATTTCGAGGACGTGTCCTGGATCGGGCGAGCGCTGGGTCGGGCGGCGCTGGATGAGATTGCCCGGCTGAAAAAGGGCGCTCCGCTCCGATCGGCCGAAGTGGCATACGTTACGGACCACCTGGAACTGGATGCGAGGCCCTGTCCGCCGCTGAACGAGGCGGAGAAAACGGCGGCGCAGAATCCTTCCTCCGGCAACCGGCTGGCATTTCGGCTCGCGCGCAAACTCGCGGAAGGGCCGCTCGAGGTCGAGGTACAGGCCATGGCTCTGGGCCGGCTGCGTTGGGTGGCGCTTCCGGGGGAAGTATTCGTCGAGACCGGGCTTGCAATCAAACAGGCGGGCGCCTGGTTCGTAACGGGTAATGCGAATGGATGGATCGGATATTTCCCCATCCACAGAGCTTACGCGGAGGGTGGATACGAGGTCGTGGCCGGACCCTGGTCACGGGTTGCGCCGGGGAGTGCGGAACGGCTCGAGGCGGTGTGTGCTCGCTTGATGGAACGGTTCGCGTCGCAATGCGTCTAAGAAGGGCGTAAATTAATCTTGCCGTCGAACCTGACTTTCGTATATTTTTCGGACCGTGTTTTGGGCGAAGAGAAATCGGAGGAATCCGATGGTTGAAGTCAAAATCGACACTGAACGCACGCTGAACGCGCTACGACCAGTCCAGGTTTCCCAACCGCGTATGATCTGGCTTCGCGGCTGCGAGAACGACGTGTTGCTGCCGATTGTGATCGGGCTTATGGAGGCCAGCGCCATCTACGCCGAACTGGCGAACGAACGCCCGCCGCGCCCGCTTACACACGATCTGGTCCGGTCCATACTGGGGCAACTCGAGACCACAATCGAAGGGGTTTACATTGTGGCGTTGAAAGAAGGCATCTTTTACGCGGAACTGGCGCTCGCGCGCGGCGAGAAGCGCTGGCGGGTCGACGCCCGTCCCAGCGATTGCGTTGCCCTGGCGTTGCGTTACGAAGCACCCATCTACGTATCGGAGGCCGTTCTCACCGAAGCCAGACACGAAGACGGGCCCGGAGTCGACGCCGAGGAACCGGAGGCTATCGAAGCCTGGGCGCCGCCCAAACTTGCGGGGGACAAGGAAGAAGCCCTGATGACGGTGGCAGAAGTTCCCAAGAGCGGGACAGCCGATTCGGGAGACCCTCTCGAGGTACGGATCAACGATCTCCGACGAAAAATGGAACAGGCCAGCCGGCAGGAGCGTTACGAAGAGGCCGGGCGGCTGCGAGACGAAATAGACCGGTTGAAAAACAGCCGGGAAGAATGAGATATCCCGACACAAAACAAGCGGATGAGAGTCGTTCTCATCCGCTTGTTTTGTGTACGACATCCATTACGCGAATTTTATCTGGCGCGGGCCGGGTTCGGTCGTGTTGCCGCCCACCCGGATCGGGCCAAGGCAAGAGTCCGGCGTTTTTCATGTTGACATGGGGTTCATCCTGTACATCTATGGAATACTATTGTGCTTGCGGCCGATGAACGGGGTGCATTGGCTGCGGTGTCCATAACGCGGTTTCCATCTAACTCCCCAATTTCAGAAGGAGACACACGATGGCAGGCACGATTCCCCTTATCAGTTCCGGTGTTGCGGGGCCTCTCGGCGCCATCCACCTCCCCAGGTTGTGGTTGAAGTTGACGCTTTCCGCAAAGGGACAGCTGGCTGACGACTATCCCGAGTGCGGCGCCGGTTACGACCAGATGGTGCTGGACGGATTGCAAGTCGATCGAGATGCGGCGGTGAATTACGTGAAGAGCAACCTGCCGACGTATATCGGGTTTGAGAACTGGGTCGTAAATCAGCGCGGCGGCAGCATACCTCAGGAGGAGATTGAGGCTTCGAATGCGGCCATACGCGGGTATCACCACGACGACGACACGCGGGGGTCGATCCTGTCGGCAGCCGGCGTGGAGGATGACGGGTCGATTCCGGACGCGGTGAACCTGAACAATCTCGACGATTGGACGGAATTCCACAACAGCCTGTAGAATGTTCCGACCGGAGCGTTCGGCCGTTGGCTGCATTGGTAAAGGCGCCGGTGGTTGAACGCTCTTTGTATGCCGGAGGTAAAGATGGCGACTTCTGATTTCAGAATTGGTGTGGTGGGTGTCGGGCGAATGGGCGCGAATATAGCATGGCATCTGAAGGATGACGGTTTTTCCGTGACTTCAGTGTACGATGTCCGAACCGATGCCGCGGCCGAACTGGCGCGGGAACTCGGGTGCGAGGCATCCGGGACGCTGGCGGGTGTGACCGCAGCGGCGGATCAGATCATTACGGTCGTCACCGACGACGACGCGATGCGTGCGGTTTTTTCGACCGAGGGCGATAGTCTGCTGCACGGTGCGGACGGAATGGTCTTCATCAATTGCGCGACCATCACCCCCCAGGTGCACGTCGACGTCGAGGCGCTGGCGGAGGAGGCGGGCGCCAGAAGCCTGGAGGGGTGTATGGCAAGCAGTATCACCCAGGCTCGTGAAGGCACGCTTTATCTGATGTGCGGCGGCAAGAAGGAAGTATTCGACGACGTGCGGCCAATTCTGGATTCGATGAGTACGGATCTGAATTACATCGGAGGGGCCGGAAGCGCGGCGCAGGTCAAGGCGCTCGTGAATATGGTGATGAATATCAATACGGCAGGCCTCGCGGAAGGGCTGGGGCTTGGGTCGGCTCTTGGCCTCGATCTGGAGATGCTTCAACAGGTGTTTTCGCAGACGGGCGCAAATTCACGGGTTCTGGAAACGGATGGTGAGGACATGGTTGCCCGGGATCATGAATGTTATTTCTCGTCTGCACACGCATCCAAGGACTCCGGCATCGCCCTTGATCTTGCTCGTGATGCAGGGCTGAATCTGCCGCTTGCGGATGCGACCAAGAAGCAGTTCGACCGCATGATTGAAATCGGCAAGGGCGAACTGGATAAGTCGGGCGTTGCCGAGTTGACGTTTCCAGGGCGAGGATAGCCCCCTTTTTGCGCGCGTCCTGTCATTGAAGCTGCCCTTTCGGCACCCGGTATGGATCCGATTCGTTATCGCTATGTGAAGGGGTTCACGAGGCTTTCCCTCTGGTACGTGTGGCGCGTGGCGAGAACAGGGGCGGAACCCTTTGCCGACGTGGTGAATAAGCGGGTGAACATTTATCGGAACACCTCTTTCTACGACGGGAAACACCATCCATCCAGGGACAATGTCGGTTCGGAGTGGGCGGCCGAGGTCGACCGGCTGGCGGCCATGTACTCCATGTATAAGGAGGACACGGCAACAGACGGCTTTGAAGAGGACGGGCTCAACCTGCTGTGGCCCTGGCTCGAGGCGCGCCTGAAGAAAGGCGGCGACGGTCCTGCCGGGGATCGGCCCTACGAATGCTGGTCTTGCGACTATACCGGGTCGGGTCGTCTGAATATTCACATCGACAACGTGTACCAGCCCGCATCGCCCCTGAGCGAAATGTTCACGCCTTTCGCCGCGTCCTTGATCCGCATGCTGCTGGATTCACTCGCCCGGCGCCCTGAAATCACAAGGGTGCGTTGCTCCAGCTGGATGAATTCAACGCCGAGATTCCGGTCCCTTTTTCCGCCTCGCTGGGTGGAGAGCGAGGTTTTGAATCCCCATATCGGCTTTACAATGGGGCACTGGGGCCAGTTCATGGACCGGCGCGGCGATTTTCACGTCAAGAACGGCGAACGGTTTCGCGGCGCCGGGACATTGCCGTACGCGGCTTCAAGTTGCGAATGCGGAATCAACGAAACACTGGACCATCTGAAAGGTCGGTTTCCGGAGGCGGCTGCGTACAACCGACGGAGGGCTTCAGGTTGAAGAAGGTCGGCGATTCGAAATGAAGATAACCGATATCAGGGTCTACAATCTCCGGTATCCGCTGGAAGAGCCGTTTGCGAATTCGATTGCCTGGAATACGGCACGGACGGCCGGTGTGATCGAAGTCATCACGGACGCGGGTGTGACAGGTTGGGGCGAAGGGGTCGCGGGTCTGAACGAGAAGGCGCTGCGGGCGCGGCTCGTGGGCCGCGATCCGTTCGATATTGAAGTTGTCTGGAACGATCTGTATCTGCGGGGCGGGGTCGGTTTTTCGGAGTTGAGCGCCGTGGACATCGCGCTGTGGGATATTGTGGGCAGAGCCCTCGAGATGCCCATATACCGGCTTCTGGGTGGCGCGTTCCGGGAGCGGATTCCGGCTTATGCCAGCGGATTGTTCAAGCAACGGAAGGCCGATATGACCCTGTCGTTAATCGACGAGGCGGGGTCGTACGTGGATCTGGGGTTTCCGGCCGTAAAGATGAAGATCGGATTCGGCGCGGACTACGATGCAAAAAACGTCGCCGCCGTGCGCGGAGCGATCGGTGATTCGGTTCAACTTGCGGTGGACGCCAATTGCGGTTACGATACCGGCACGGCGATTGCCGTCGGGCGGCGGCTCCTGGAGAACGATCTATTGTGGTTCGAGGAACCGATTTCAACCGACGACGTGGCCGGCTACCGCGAGATCCGTCAGGCGTTAGGCGTGCGCGTCGCGGGTGGCGAGGCGCTCCAGGGCCGGTGGGCGTTTCGCAGCCTCATCCAGGAACGGGGGCTGGATATCGTGCAGCCGGACATCAGCGATGCCGGCGGATTTACGGAGTGCCGGAAAGTTGCCGCGCTGGCAAGCGCCAACCACGTGCGGGTGCTGCCCCACATGTGGGGAACCAGTATTCGTCTGGCCGCCACGATACACTGGCAGGCAACCCTGCCGGATGCGCCCGATACGTTGAATCCGTTTCCATCGTTATTTGAATTCGACATGACCGAGAACCGGCTGCGTACTGAACTCTCCAGAGAGCCAATCCAGGCCGTGGACGGGTACGTGCCGGTGATACAGCAACCGGGTCTGGGAATCGAGATTGACAGAGAGGTGCTGGAGGAATACGCGGTTTCCGGGACAGAACACTAGTGTTCTGTCCCGGAAATAGGTTGCCTGAATTCGGCCGACGAGTCGCACGGCTCGCAAGGCGCCTGAGCGCAGGCGACCTGCGCAAGGTCGGCGAGCGAGGGCAACGTAGCGAGACGGGATGAATCGTCGGCCGAATGGTGAGATATATTTGGGACAGAATACCAGAGGAGGGTGGTTTGGCAAAGGGTTCGAGGAAGTCCGATCTGGCGATTCACGGCGGCAGACCGGTATACCGCAAGCCGTGGCGTTCGGGAGCGTTCCACTTCAGGGAGGAACTGGCTGCGCTGGAGAAGCTGCTTGCCGGTCCGGCGCTGCCGCTGGCTCGGGGCAAGGCCGTCATGGCTTATCGCGAGGGGTTGCAGAAGCTATATGGCTTGCCATATGCCGTACCGACGAGTTCGGGGAGCGCAGCCATCCACGTGGCGTTGGCCGCGGCGGGTATCGGCGCTGGAGACGAGGTCATATTGGGCCCGCTGACCGACTATGGCAGCATTATGGGGATATTTCAGTTGAACGCGATTCCGGTATTTGCCGATGTGCAGCCGGACGGGTTGTTGATGGACGTTGGGGCGATGGAAGCGTCAATCACGCCGTTTACCCGGGCTATAATGCCGATTCACAACGGGGGGTACGCGGTGGATATGCCCGCGGTCATGAGGGTTGCCCGCAGCCATCGACTGATCGTCATCGAGGATTGCGCACAGGCGCATCTCGCGTCCATCAAGGGCAGGTATCTCGGCACGTTCGGACAACTTGGCGCGTGGAGTACAAACGAGAGCAAACACATGAAGTCGGGTGAGGGCGGGTTTGTTCTGACCCGACGCCGAAAATTGGCTGAAACGGCGGATCTGTTTTCCGATAAATGCTATCCGAGGTTCCCGGGAGCGCCGGCGACACCTGCCTTTCCGGCGTTGAATGTGCGGCTGAGCGACGTTAACGCCGCATTGGCATCGGTGCAACTAAAGCGGGTACCGGGGTGGATTGCCAGGCGCCAGGCGTTTGGCGAGGCGTTTGATCAGGGGATTTCGGGGCTGCCGGGCGTCAAACCACATCCGCAGCCGGCAGGGGCGAAGCCCAGTTACTGGTGGGCGTTGTTTTCCGTAGACCCGGAGGTGCTCGGGGTGAATGCGGTGGATTTCTGTCGGATGGTCGCGGCGGAAGGCATTCCGGCATTCGCGAGTCCTCAGCAGTACGTGCTCAAATGGCAGGTTTTCCGGAGGCTGCACAAGGATCCGGCGGTGTTCAACAGCTACAGGCCCGGCCGGCTCGACAAGGGCGCGTATCCGCTTGAGGCGTGTCCGAATGCCAGAACCTGCGGAGAACGCGTCTGTGCGGTCAGGATGACCCAGCACAATACCGTGGGCGAGGCGAACGCCGCGGCCCGGGCGGTTCGGAAGGTCACAGAGGCGTTGTTGGGACAACGGGTATGACGATGCGGTCATCACGAGCCCATGGATGAACGGCATCCGCGGGGGCTCTGTGTTTGTCCATTTTGTGGAGGGTTTGGATGGATGTTCTCGATGTGCTGAAGGCACGGCGGACGATCTTCAAATTCAGTTCCAGGCCCGTGCCTCACGAGACACTGACGCGCATTTTCGAGTTCGGCCTGTGGGCGCCGAATCACCATGTAACGGAGCCGTGGCGTTTTGTCGTTCTCGGGGAACGGACGAAAGAGACGCTGGGGCGGCGATATGCAGAAATCCAGGAGGGCAAGGCGCCCGGCCATGTCGCCAGGGAGAACCGAAAAAAACTCTGGCAGGCGGGTTACGACAAGTTTATGTCCAAACCCACAATTGTCGCGGTATCCTGCCTGCAGGAGGGAGATGAACAGCGGCGGCGGGAGGACTATGCGGCTGCGTGTTGCGCAATGCAGAACGTACAGCTCGCAGCCTGGGAACTGGGGGTGGGTGTGCAGTGGAGCACGGGACCCATTACAATGCAGAAGGAAACGTACGAGTTGCTCGGCGCGGATCAGGCCCGGGAGTATATCATCGGATTTTTCTATATGGGATATCCGCGGGAGATTCCCTCGCCCAGGCGAAAACCGTTAGGTGACGTGATGCGCTGGTCGGCGTGAGGGCGCGTCAGCGCGGTCGGGCGGTCCGGGCCCGGATACCGGCCAGGTCTTCAATGACGGTCAGAAGGCCGGAGTGATCCAGTTCGCCCCGGTCTTTGGCCAGAGCCAGATTGAACAGTTCATGAACGATGCTTGTAACCGGCAGCGGCACCTTGTAGTCGCTGCCGGTTTTCATGATAATGTTGAGATCCTTGTAGTGAAGCCGGATGCGGAAGCCGGGGTCGAAGTCTCCGTTAACCATACGTTCGCCCCGGTTCTCGAGTACGCCGCATCGGGCAAGGCCCCCACTCAGGACCTTTACGATGTTTGCCGGGTCGACGCCCGCCTTGGCGCCGAGTGTCAATGCCTCTGACACCCCGGCGATGGTGACGGCAACCAGAACCTGGTTGCATGCTTTCACGGTCTGTCCGGCGCCGAGGGGTCCGCAGAGCACGATATTCTGACCCATCGCCCCGAAGATGGGTTGTACTGTGTTGAATACATCCTCTTCGCCGCCCACCATGATGGAAAGGGTGGCATTCCGCGCTCCGACATCTCCTCCGCTTACCGGCGCATCCAGGCAGTGGACGCCTTTTTCGGCCATTGCCTTGCCTACGCTCAGGGCAACGCTCGGCGCGATCGTGCTCATGTCGATGTAGATGTCGCCACGGCCAGCGCCTTCGATGATGCCGCCGGATCCGAGAGCGACTTCCTCCACGTCCGGCGAGTCGGGCAACATGGTGATGACGATGGCGCTGTTTTCGGCTACCTCTCCGGGTGAATGGGCTTCCCGGGCACCGGCGTCAACCAGCTCGGCTACGGGTTCCCGGCTGCGGTTGTGTACAACGAGATCGTAACCGGCATGAAGCAGGTGCTTGGACATGGGTTTTCCCATAATCCCGAGTCCGACGAATCCGATCGTGGGTTTTGACATTGAAGCAGCTCCTTTCAACTACCTGTCGATAAAGAGAGATTTGTCCGATGCGGGAACAATACCGGCGGTTTCGGCGCGGGCGAAGAGATCGGTGATGGCGGCCTCACCGTCTGGGCCGTAGTCCCGGGTGTAGGCGTTTACGTAGAGGTCAATGTGGTGTTGTGCGACGGATGCATCGATTTCCGGGGCGTGCCGGCGGATGTCGTTTCGGACCCGGCCCGCATGCGTGTGGGCGTATTCCACGCTTTTTCGTATAGCTCTATCAATAGCCCGGACCCGGTCGGCGCCCAGGTCCCGGCGGGCAAGGATGCCTCCCAGCGGAATGGGGTGGCCGGTGGTGTGTTCCCACCATTCGCCCAGGTCGATTATTTCGTGCAGTCCGAAATCGGGAAAGGTAAATCGGCTTTCGTGAATGATGAGCCCGGCGCGGACTTCGCCGATCCGCACGGCGTCCATAATGCGGTGATACGGCAGAACCACGAGTTCGTCGAGTGACGGATCGAACAGGCGCAGCAACAGGGCCGCGGTGGTCAGTTTTCCGGGGATCGCGATTTTTCCTCCGGTCAGATCCGACGGGTGAAGGGGTGTGGCGGCAACAACCAGCGGACCGCATCCGCGGCCCAGCGCGCCGCCGGATTGGAGGAGGCAGTACCGGTCCCGCAGATGGCCCAGGGCGTGAAAGGAGACCTTGGTTGCGTCCAACAGGCCGTCCATGGCCAACCGGTTGAGGGTTTCTATGTCTTCGAGAATGGTCTCAAACTGGGGCGCGCCGGGGATTTTTCCATGGGTGATGCCGTAGAAAATGTAGGTGTCGTTCGGGCTGGGAGAGTAGCCGAGAGAAACGCGAGCCATAGGTTTCTCGTGATACGCTTTATGGTTCAGGGCACCAGATCTTCTATCAGTACACGGGCAGCCCGTTGCGCGTTCCGGGAGGCCAATGGGAGATTCCAGGCGCCGGGGTTCCGGTCTTCAACGAGGTTGCTGATGCCTCGCAGTTCGACAAAAGGAACCTCGTACAGCGTGCAGAGTTGCGCGGCGGCGGCGCCTTCCATATTCTCGCAGATGGCGTTGAACCGCGCGGCGAGTTCACTGCCTCTGGCGGCGAGGCCGCTGCATTGTTGCACGGTGACAAAAGGACCGGAGCGCACGGCCGGAGTTCCACCCGGCCATGCGGCGTTGAGGATCTGAGCCGCCGCGCGTCGGGCCAGGACCTTGTCAAGCGGAAAGGTATTGTAGTGGTTCAGGTTCTTGCTGAGGACGGGGATGCCGATGGTATCGGCCGGCAGCCAGCCGTCCGGGGCGAGGACCCCAAGTTCCCCGTCGTTCTCTTCGGTGGCCACGGCAAGGTCGCCCACGTTCAGTTGCGAGCCGGCGTAGGCCCCACCGACGCCGGCTTGCAGAACGAAGTCGGGTCGACCGGTTTCCAGAGCGGCGGTCAGCGCCTGGGCCGTATTGACGGCGCCGATACCGGTTTCGATCAGGTCGACGCGGCGGGTGCCCAGTTTGCCCTCCGTGCGTGCGCGGTAGGCGAAGGTCCGCGTCGTCGGATGCGGAATGCTCCTGCGGAGCGTTTCCTGCTCGAAAGCGGTGGCTGTCAGGACGAGGATGTCCATCTGTCATTTTCGGATCTGCCGCGGGAGTGTCATCCCAACCGCTTGGAGACGCCGAGTTGGGCAGCAACGGATTCCAGGTCGGTCACATGAGGAAGAAGCATGGGGATGCCGTTTTCGAGGTTGCGCTCGCGAGTGATCCATTCGGGTTCTCCCGGGTAGTAGACGCGGTCTACGCCGGATGCGGGCCTGGCCTCGCGGATGGTCTGAATACGGGCGTCAACTTCCGTTGTGAAGGATTCCGGATCAGCGAAGGTGGATACATTGATCGCGATGAACAGATAGCCGAACTTTTCGACGTCCGGAAAGGCGGCGCCGGCCAGGATGCCTCCGATACATTGCATCACGATGGCGAGGCCCGATCCCTTCGGCCCGAGGGGTACCACAATACGCGCTTCCCGGGGGTCGTCCGTTGGCTGGCCAGCCGCATCCAGTGCCCAGCCCAGGGGGATTTTCTCGCCGCGGTCCCCGGCGACGCCGATTTTGCCGGCGGCAACCACCCCGGTGGCCATGTCGAGGATGATGGGGCGTTCACGGCCGGCAGGGATGCCGTAAGCGAAGGGCGCGTTCCCGATGGCGGGTTCGATGCTGCCGTACGGCGCCATGTTCCCGTAGTTTTTACGTCCACCGGTGGTGTTGAAGCCCACCATACCGGCCTCAGCCGCCATGTTGGCATAGTAGGCCGCGGCGCCATAGTGATTGGTATTTCGAACGGCGGCCATGCCGATGCCCGACCCTTCGGCTTTTTGGATGGCGCGCTTCATAGCGTTATATGCCGCCACCTGCCCGAGGGCGTTATCCGCGTCGATATGGACGTACGCGTCGCCCTCTCTCAGGATCCGGGGATGCGCGTTCGGGTTGATTTCGCCTCTGAGGATCTGGCGGATATAGCCCGCAATGCCGCGCGCGCCGTGGGAATGTACGCCGCGGAGGTCTGCTTCAACCTGGATGCGGGCCGTGATCCGGGCGTCGGATTCAGGTACACCCGCCGCGTTGAGGAGGTCAACGCAAAAGGCGTTGAGTGCGGTGTGGGAGACGGTTCGGGTCGTCACGATATGTCGCCAAAGGCCGGCAATATGCGGCGAAAAGGGCGGATCAGCTGGCTTTGCGGCCGGCCTGGTAGGTTGCGTACCGGTCCGGCAGGTTGATTTTGACCTGTTCTTCCAGTTCCTCGTCCGTAATTGCGCTCATTCGACCATGAATTTCGTACTGATCCATAACCCACCGGGCGATTTTGTGCACTTTGATTTTGCTGAGCCGGGCGTTGCCCTTGAGACCCAGGAACTCATTGACCCAGAGGGCAACCCCGTCGACACCGGTTTTGTCCGTTATCGCCACCCGAGGTGGTCGTCCGAACAGGGCGGTGGTATCGAAAATGTTGTAGATGCGTTCATCGGAACGCAGGCCGCCCGCGTGGATACCGGCCCGCGTGGTGTTGAAGTCCCTGCCAACAAACGGGTAGTTTGGAGCGATGTCAACGCCGATGGAACGCATGTAGTCGGCCATTTCCTGGATCATCAGGGTATCGATGCCGCAAAGGCTTCCGCGCAGGCCGATGTATTCGAGTATCGCACCTTCGAGGGGAGGGTTGCCGGTGCGTTCGCCGAATCCGAACAACGTGGTGTTGAGGGCATTGCAGCCGTAGAGCCATGCGGTAGCCCCGTTTACATGAACTTTGTGGAAGTCGTTGTGCCCATGCCATTCCAGGCAATCGTGCGGAACCCCGCCGTCGTTGGTCATCCGGTAGATGAGCTTGGGAATCGAGCGCGGGAGGCTTGCGCCGGGATAGCTGATCCCGAAACCCATGGTGTCGCAGAGCCGGATCTTGGCGTGGAGTTCCGGCGGCACCTGCTCGGAACGGCGCATCAGTTCCTGGACAAATGGCAACACGTAGCCGTCGATGTCCGCCCGGGTGACGTCCTCCAGGTGGCACCGCGGCCGTATGCCGGATTCCCAGGCGGCTTCGACGACCTCCAGGTAGTCGTTGAATGCCTTCCTGCGGTCTTTTTTGAGTTTGTAAAAGATGTGATAGTCGGAACTGGGCGTGAGCATCCCGGTTTCTTTAACGCCGGCTTCCCTGACCAGGCGAAAGTCGCCCTTGTCGGCACGGATCCAGGAGGTAATTTCGGGAAAACGGTGTCCGAGCGTACGGCATTCTTCCAGGGTGCGCCGATCATTTTTGGTGTAGAGGAAGAACTCGGTCTGGCGGATAATGCCGTTCGGCCCGCCGAGTCTGGCCATCATATCGAAGAGTTTGACCTGCTGTTCCACGGAATACGGCGGGCGGGCCTGCTGTCCGTCGCGAAAGGTCGTATCGGTGATGACGAGGTCGCGGGCGAGGGCTTCCTCCGGATCGAATCTGACGAGCCGGTCTCCGATTTCTTCGTAGAGGGGGCCGTCAAACAGAATTTTGGGCGGCAGGTTGTAGTCGAACTGCTCGTCGAGGAGGTTCGGCTCGCCGACTTCGATCAGGTCTCCTGTTCTCACGGGATACACTCCTGGCATGATCGGGGACATGGTTGCCGGTTTCAACCGCTTACGTACTGTGCGATGAAGTCGATGGCGCCACCCACGGTTTGTACGGCCAGAGCTTCATCTTCGTCCATTTCTATATCGAATTCCTCTTCAAAGCCGGCCATGAGTTCTACGGATTGTACGGATTCAGCGCCCAGATCGGCGGTGAAGCTCTGATTGTCTCCGACCTCCGCAGTGTCGATTCCGAGAACACGGGATATGACCCGGTACACGCCTGCCTTAATCTCTTCGCGATCCATTTGAAACTCCGTGAAAATTCGAGGAAATTGAGTGCATTCCCCATCGTGGGGCCGGGGAACGGTGGTCTCTTGGTTCAGACCACACTGGATTCAAGTCTTGAAGCCGCGTTGCGGTCCACAACAAATGTGCAGTCCGGGTGGCTCTGTAGCAGGCTGGCCGGGCAGTCTGTTGAGGGCGGCCCCTCCAGAGCCTGTGCAATGGCGCCGGCCTTCTGGGAACCGGTGGCCAGCAGCAGAATACGCCGTGCCTCTCGGATAGTGCCGATTCCCGCCGAGAGGGCGAATCGGGGGACGCTGCCGGCATCTTTGAAGAAACGGCCGTCGCTGTTCGCTTCGATTGTGCTCGCAGCGAGGTTGACGAGGCGCGTGCGGCTATCCACGGGGCTGCCGGGTTCGTTGAAGGCGATATGACCGTTGGTGCCAATACCGAGCAGCCACAGGTCGATGCCGCCCGCAGCGAGGATTTTGGTTTCGAAGGACCTGCATTCGAACTCGGGATTGGCGGCCGTACCGTTCAGGACGTGGGTATTCCACGGGCGAATGTCGATCTTCCGAAATAAGCGATCGTTCATGAAATAGCGGTAGCTCTGGTCGTGATCGCCATCCAGGCCCCAGTATTCGTCAAGATTGAAAGCGGTAACCCTGGCGAATCCGAGACCCTCGTTACGATGCAACTCCGCGAGTCTGGTATAGGTCTGTTCGGGTGTGGATCCGGTGGCCAGTCCGATCACCGCATCCGGCCTGACGCCAATCAGATTTGCGATGATTTCCGACGCTTCTGACGCCACCTCGGCGCTGGTCTCGCATACTTTGAGCTTGATGCTGCCGGCCATTGTAGCCCTTTCATTTCCGGACACCAGGGTCCCTGACCGCAAACCGCCATTTCGAGAAATGGCGAGGGATTATAAAGGAACGCCAATATACCAAAAGGTCAGATTGATGTAAAGGATTTTGCCCGGAGACATGGAGTGACTGAATGCGCCGGGAAAGCGTTGGAAAACGCTTGCCGTCGGACACGGTCCTGAATATCTTTCCCGTCTCCCGAATCGGTAATGACCGGTTTTTTAGTGAGATACGAGCCACTGAATCGAACCATAGAAGGAGGTTGAGTCACATATGGCTGGCTATCGTGCGCTTTCCGCGGCTGAGATCGCGGTTCTGGAACGGAACGGGTGCGCGGCTGCGGATTGGTCGAAGGTGGTTGTGAAGCGCGGATTCAATCCGGATCGGGTGAAGTATGTCGTTTTTTGCGGAAGGGTAAAGATCGGTGCTCTGGAGGGCACGGTGTCTTTCGCTGGCGTGGATTTACCCGCTGAAATTTCGCACGCCACGTTGATAAACTGCGAACTGGGGGATAACGTGCGGGTGACACGGGTGCATAGTCATCTCGCGAATTACCGGGTTGGCGAAGGGGCGGTCGTAATCGATGTGGGGCAGATGACGACCGGCGCCGGTGCGACATTCGGAAATGGCGTGGTCGTGGAACCGGTTAACGAGGGGGGTGGGCGGGAGGTGCCGATGTTCAATGAGATGTCCAGCCAGTTCGCCTACCTGATGAGTATGCACCGGTATCGAACCGAGATGACGGCCTGTCTCCTGGCAATGGCAGACGCATTCGTCGCTGGGATAACGTCGGATGTGGGCGTGGTTGGCGACCGCGCCGTCGTCGCGCATGTGAATGAGATTGAGGATGTAAATATCGGTCCCCGCGCGGTGGTCACCGGGGCGGCCATGCTGAAAAACGGCACCGTCCTGAGCGAGGCGGATGCGCAGACGCGTATTGGCGCATCCGTTGTGGCCGAAGATTTCATTATTTCCGAGGGCTCCCGCGTGGAGAGTGGCGCTATTATTAACCGGTGCTTTATCGGACAGGGAGTAGAGGTCGGGAAGCAGTTTTCGGCCGAGAATTCCCTCTTCTTCGCCAATTCGGAGTGCTTTAACGGCGAAGCCTGTGCGGTGTTCGGCGGCCCCTACACAGTGACGCACCACAAGAGCACGCTGCTGATCGCGGGGTTGTTTTCGTTCTATAACGCCGGTAGCGGGACCAACCAGAGTAACCATATGTATAAGCTCGGTCCGGTGCACCAGGGTGTGCTGGAACGCGGCAGCAAGACGGGATCGTCTTCCTATATGCTTTTGCCGAGCGCCGTGGGGCCGTTTACTGTCGTCATCGGCAAACATATGACGAATTTCGATATTCGGGATCTGCCGTTTTCCTACGTCGTTGAAGAAAACGGAGCGAGTTTTCTTACGCCTGCGATGAACCTGCACACAGTCGGAACGGTTCGCGATGGGGAGAAGTGGCCAAACCGGGACCGGCGCACGGCTTCCCTAAAGCGTGACCAGGTCCGGTACGAGGTATTCAGTCCCTACACGGTCGAGCGGATGATGCGGGGAGAGGCGCTGCTGACAGCGCTGTACGACGAAACGCCGCGTGAGGTGGTCCACGTGCGTCACAACGGGGTGAGGATACGGCGGCTGGTGTTGCGCCACGGCATCAGGAATTACGCGGCGGCGATCGACATGTACCTCATTGGCAAGATTCTACAGCGATTGGCGGAGGGAAAGGCGCTGGGCCCGGATGAAGGCGAAGTATACGACAAGCGTTGGGCGGACGTGGGCGGTCTATTGCTTGCCGGGGCACGGTTGGCCCAAATTGAAAGGGATATCGTGTCCGGAAGAATTGACGCGGTGGCGGCTTTCAATGCGGCATTCGAGTCGGCCAACCGGATGTACGAAAGGGATGAGTGGGCGTGGGTGCGGCGGGCGTTCCGGACCCGAAACGGCACCGGCGTGGAAGCGCTGGCGGCGGAGGACATCGAGAAATTGAAAGCAACGCACCGGAAAGCGCATGCCTCGTCTACGAAAAAGGTGCTGGCGGATGCGGAAAAGGAATTTGGCGCCGCCGCCGCAATCGGTTATGGCGCCGACGGCGGCGAGGACGAGGTGGAGGCGGATTTCAGGGCCGTGCGCGGCGACTTTTCGGGAAACGCGTTTGTGCGGCAGATGCGCGAACGTGGCGCGAACGACGGGGTTTGAAAAGACGGGCGTGTCCGTTGAAGTCCAGACCATGCACGTGCAGGGTGCATGGCGGGGGAATTCAGGCCGTGAACAAGCAAGGTTCAACAGATCATGCCCTGTTTCGCGCGTATTCCGTGAGCCGGTGGGCGGGTCCCGATCCAGCGTTCGTCCTGCGGTTCGGAGGCGAGTTGATAGCGGGAGTCTGAGGAGATGCGGATACGGTCGGTGTGGTTGTCGGAGCTGGCGTGCAACGTGTGCATGGAGAAGACGAGCACGTCGCCCAGTTTGTAGTCCGCCGTCAGCCAGCGGCCGCCCAGATCGTTTCGAGCCTGAATGGCGTCGGGCGCAAACGAACCTGTGGAATTCCAGCGGATTCGGGACTGCTCCTCGCCGGTGAGATCGCGCGCTTGCACCCTGGCGGTTTCAACGATCCGCCTGGCCTGATTTTCGTTCTCGCAGTATTTGTCTACATCGGTACGTGCGTAGGTGTGCCGAAGGCGTTCGCTCTTGTGTGAATTCTCCAGGATAATCAGACCGCCCATTTCAAACGGTACGTCGCCGAGCGGGGTCCAGGAAGAGTAGAGGTTGGGGGTGCCGCGGCCCATGTAGACCATGTCGTAGTGGGGCTGGGTGGGTGACGCGGCACCCGGGGCTTTGACCCGAAACCATGTATAGTCGAAATGGGTGACGGGACCCCCCAGGAATCGTTCGTAGAACCGGATCATGGGCCCGTCGTAGAGTACTTTCATCAGTGCCGGATTATCGAGTGTGAAGTCGAACATGGTGCCCAGCCCGCCGCCGGGTTTGTATTTTCCGTCGAGCAGGGGACGGGTTTCATCCACTGAGCCCAGCCTGGCAAGACGCTTCATCACTCCCAGGCGCGCCGCCAGCGTTTCTTCGGGGTCGAGGAGTCCTGGCAGGTAGAGGTACCCGTCTTCGGCCATGCGGGCGTGGAGCGAGACCGGATCATGCGACAGGTCGTCCGAACGCCGCAACTCGCCGGCGTCACTGACGGATCCGACCAGCGGATTCCCGCGAAAGGTCAGGTCAAGCAGGGCGTTCATACGAATCTCCTTGTTTTCGGTGCCCGTGAACCGGGAAGACGAAGTCAATACGCTTTCGACGCCGGGTCGTAATATGCCACTTTCGTTTCATGCTGTCAAATTCAATGCGGTGAACCGGTAGAAGCGTCACGTCGGTACCGGATTACGGACGGTGCGTATCCGGTGGCGGGGATGTTACCGTCGCAAGCTGTTCGAGCGCGGCCTGCAGGGCGGATTCGACCGAAAGGGAAGGAAGGTGTCCGTCCGGGGCTTTCAGAACACGGGAGAGCGGATGCCGAGGCGCCCACGTTCCAGCGTCCGTGGGCCCGAACAGGGTGAGCGTAGGGGTGCCCACTGCTGCGGCAACGTGTCCCGGGCCGGAGTCGTTTCCAATGAACAGGTCGGCTCGGTGTAGCAGGCCGGCAAGGCGACGAAGGTCGGGAGGAATCAGGCAGGGAAGGTGACCCTGCAGCTCATCGACGATGTCCCGTTCCACGGGTCCGCACAGGGCTACGACGCCTGCGCCGCGGATTTGGAGTCTGTGGGCAAGCTTCAAAAAGGAGGATAGCGACCAGCATTTTCCCCGGCCGCCGCTTCCCGGGTGAATGGCCACCAAAGGGGAGGGCAAACGGTGCTCTTTAAGGGTGTCGTCAGCGCGAGCCAATTCGTCCTGGTGTAAACGGATCCGGGGGTTCGGGTCGGACGTGGCAATACACAGCCTTCTCAGCGGCGCCAGGAGGTGTTCTATGATGTGGATGCCCCCTTTCGGGCGGGGGTCGTGTACGATTGCGCGGCCTCTGACCAATTCCGTCAGACGGGATTGAAGGTTTTTCTCCGGGTCGACGGCGTAGGCCAGAAGCAAATCGACATTGGAGAAGAGAGCGCGGGTGCGTTCGGGAACCGGACCTGCGGGATTATATAGTCCGGCAATGGCGGCGCTGTTGATGTCGAAAAGGCCGTTTACGGGCGCGAGGCGCATCATTGTGGGGTTGCCGACAAGACGCAGGCTGGAGCGTGGGTAAGCCATACGCAGGGCGTACACCGCAGGGAGTGTAAGTACGAAATCTCCGATGGCGCCGCTTCGGACAAGCGTGATTTGTTCCGGGCTGACGGGCATACGAATGAGACCGCGTTTCGGTTATTTTACATTCGTCTTCCGTTCGGGGTGGTGCATCAAGGGCCGGTAGGTGCCGGCTACGTTTCGTTCCAGCCTAACCCGATAAACGTCGCCTGGAGATCTTCCGTAGGATCCGCGACCACGGCAACCCCTTCCCCGGTATATGGATGCAAAAATGCCAGCCGGGCGGCCATGAGCGCCAGACGGCACAAACCAAACCTGGTACGAACGAACCGGGTGTGCGCGCCGTCGCCGTACGTGGTGTCACCCACAACAGGATGGGAAACATGGGCCATGTGTTTTCGGATCTGGTGCATGCGGCCGGTCTGAGGAACGGCGCGTACAAGTGAGAAACGCGCGGTGTCGTGTACACCCACGGGTTCCTGAAGTTCGACCGTTCGCATGCGAATGAAGTCGGTGACCGCTTCCACTGCTGCTTTTTTCTTGTGTTCACGCAGGGGGTGATCTATCCTTCCGGATTCAGGCGTGAATCCGCGTACCACGGCCAGGTATTCCTTTTGGATGAGGCGGTTTTCGAACAGGAGGCACATTTTCCGGGCCGCCTCGGAACTCAGGGCGAAGAGCAACACACCTGAGGTGGCGCGATCCAGCCTGTGAATGGTGTAAACGGAACGACCGAGTTGCCTGCCCAGCCTGGACATGCAGTTCGGTTCCCGGGGACCGAGTCGGGTGGGGTGTACGAAGATGCCGCTCGGTTTGTCAAGGGCAACGTAGTGGTCGTCCTGGTAGAGGATTTTTAACATAGTACTCTATTTTCGAAAGCCACGATTTCTTGGGCGGGCCCCGGCGCGCGGGCCGTTTCGGGGACTGCGTTACGAAAGTGGTGGTGCGGGCGACCCGTGATGTTCGTGCCGACGGGTTGAACGCAATCCAAAGCGCTTCCCATTGTCAAATTCAATTGCTCCTCCGTCAGACGGGTTATATATTTCACACGTTCTTTCCCGAGACAATTCTTCAAACCCGCGGTTCGAACTCCCCTAAGGAGGCTGACGTTTTGGGTTACGACTTTCAAGTTTTCACCGGCAACATCAACAGACCCCTCGCTGAGGAGATCTGTCAACACCTCGATATCAACCTGGGTGAGGCCGAAGTCACCAGTTTTCCGGGAGGAGAAACCGGCGTTCAGATCCGCGAGAACGTGCGTGGAAACGACGTCTACATCGTTCAGCCCATCTGCGGCAACGGGATACACACGCCCAACGACGCCCTGATGGAAATCCTTATCCTCATTGACGCCGCCCGTCGGGCCTCCGCTCGGCGAATCACCGCCGTACTGCCCTATTACGGCTATGCCCGGCAGGACCGCAAAGACAGGCCGCGGGTGCCAATCACCGCCAAACTGATCGGGAACCTCATCGTTACCGCCGGCGCCAGGCGGGTCCTATCGCTGGATCTACATTCCAACCAGATCCAGGGATTCTTCGACATTCCCATGGACCACCTCTACTCCATCAATGTCTTCGCAAACTACCTGATGGAAAAGGGCATGGAAAACCTGGTTACGGTCACGCCAGACGTGGGCAACATCAAGATGACCCGGGCCTATTCCGAACTGTTGCACGCTCCCCTGGCCATTGTAGACAAACGACGCTCGAGCGGCACGCAAACCGAAGTTCTGAACATTATCGGCGACGTCGAAGGAAAGAACGTCGTGATCATCGACGATCTTATTTCCACCGGCGGGTCTCTTGTTGAAGCCGCTGCTGCGCTGAGAGAACACGGCGCTCTCGACATCAGCGCCGTAATTGTACATCCGGTGCTGGCCGGGCCCGCAATCGAGCGCGTGGAGAACTCCGTTCTCACCGAATTGGTGGTGTCAAACTCCATCCCCGTGCCGGAAAAGGTTCAGAATGGAAAGATAAAGGTACTCTCGGTGGCCTCCATTCTGTCGGAAGCCATCCGTCGCATCCACAACGACGAATCCGTCAGCACCCTGTTCGGAGACGTTCAGGTCGAAGGATAAAGTCCCGGGTCACAACGGGGTGGCGTTGGCGGGAGCATCTCGAAAATTGGAAAGAAATACCAGCTGTGTTACGTTCGGGATGTAGAAGGGTGGGCGCCTTACATCACAGCAGCTGCAACCGCATTGCCCACCCGCGGACGTAGAGACGCCGCACCGTTCGGGTCGTTGGTAAACAGCACGCACGTCGTCTCCGTTTCGGGATCCACCCAGGCCACCGTGCCCGTCGCCCCCTCGTGCCCGAAGGTGGCGTCCGAAGTCAGATCACCGAAGATTGAGCTCACCCGGTCGCGCAGGCGCCATCCCAACCCCCAACGCTGTCGGAGTCTGTCACCCCGGGTCAGATCCGGCATCGCCGACGTCTGATCCGCCGTCATTGCGGCAACCGTTGCAGGCTTCAGAATGCTGATTCCGTTCGGCGCACCGCCGTACAGAAAGGTCTGACAGAGCGCCGTCATCTCCGCCGTGGTCGTCAACAGCCCTCCCCAGGGAGCGCCGAACCCTCTCCAGTAATCCGAATTCCAATTCCACGACTCGGCGTCCGCTCCGCCGTACTCGCCGCTGTGTATCTTCACGTCGGACTCCCGCGTGTTCCGCTTCCGAAGACCCAGTGACGTATCCTCGAGACCCAGCGGTTCAAAAAACCCCCGTCTCAAGAATTCCCGTATCGGCGTCGCCTCAACCCGCTGAACGATTTCGCCCAGCATTGCGATTCCACAGCTCTGGTAAGATATCCGTGTGCCGGGTTCAAATAGCAACTTCACCTTGCAGATTTGCTGTATAAAAACATCCAGCGATGCGTGTTCGGCCCGCAATGCCAGATTCTCCGGCAGCATGTCCGGCAGTCCGGATGTGTGGGTCAGGAGATGCCGCACCTGCACACCTTCCTTGCCCGCCTGGCCGAACTCCGGTACAAGTTCCGCCACCAGGTCGTCCAGGCAGACCTCGCCGCGCTCCACGAGCAGCATGACCGCCGCGGCCACGATCGGCTTGGTAATGGATGCAATCAGAAAAACCGTATCCGGCTCAACCGGCGGCCCGTCGGGATCCAGCTTGCGGCGCCCGAAACACGCAGGTGGAAGGGCGACTCCGCCCCGGGATACCTGCAGTGCCGCGCCCATTAGCTCTCCCCGCACCACCGCCTCCTCCAGGATCCCGCAAGCCGTTTGGATGGCTTCCCCGGATAACCCGATCTCTTCCGGGTTTTCGGTCTGTCGAATCATAACGCCTCCCGCGCGTATTTATCGTTCGGCCGTAATTTGCTCCAGGACTTCGCGAGTGGACTTGAACCCCGTACTGGTAACCACCATCACCACCGTCTCGTCTGTCGAAAACGCGCCGGCTGATTCAACTTCAACGACGTTTGTTCACCCGAACGCCTGCCGGGTAAGGAGTTGAATTACAAAGGTAACACCATCCCGATTTCCCGCTCCATAGCACGGCGATAAACCAGTATCGCTGTGGCCATGTCTTCCAGGCCCAGGCCCAGATTGATCGCAATCGTGCGCTCCGTGTCCGACTCCCGTCCGGGTTTCAGCCCGGCCGCGATTTCACCAAGATCGGCATACGGTTCAGGTGTATCGCTGAAATAACCGGTCTGCCGGTAATAATTCAACTGATCGGTATCGTCGCTTGCCAGCTTGTCCGCTTCGCGGAATGCTTCGGCCCGAAAGCAGGAATCGAAATCCAGAGGGCATGCGAATGACCCCTCCGCCAGCCAGCCGGCGTCCACGACTGGCGCCGGTCGTTGCCTGACGGGTCCGCTGGTCACCACAAGGTCCAGTCCCTTGACGGCCTGTGAAACCTCGCGAACCGGCTCGATCCGCACCCCCAGTCGGGGTCCCATTTCCGCGGCGAATCGATCCGCAAGCTCAGGATAAAGATCGTACGCCTTAACTTCCCTGATGTCGAAAACACACGACAGCGCTTCGAGATTGCCGCGACCCTGAACGCCACAGGCGACAATGCCAACCGTCGAGCTATCCTTGCGTGCCAGATACTTCGCGGCAACCGCCGTTGCCGCTCCCGTCCGCATCGCCGTGATCCATGTGCAATCCATAACGCACGTGGGAATGCCGGTTTCAGGATCGTTCAGAATCAACAGCCCGGTAATGTACGGCAACCCCTTCTCCTGGTTTGCCGGGTACCCGGATACCCACTTCATCCCCGCCGATTCAAGGCTGGGTATATACGCCGGCATCGCGTGGATAAACGCATCCGGCTGCGTATGGATGCCCGGCTTGGGTGGCATTTCCACTTTCCCTTCTCCTTTTTCCACAAACATCCGGTCCAGCCCGTCGATGATTTCTGCCATCGACAGATTCACCGTTTCCACGTCGCTTCTCGAGAGATACAATACCGTATCCGACATTGGCGGCTCCTCGAGGAAAACTTGATGTACGATCCCGACTTGGTTATCTTCCGCCGAGTATCCCCCTCTCACCGAACCCGGATGGCGGACGCCGGGTTCGCGGGTTCACCGCCGAATGACACCAATGAACAGTCTGACAGACGAACAGTGGGAACGGTTTGACGCCAGGGGTTATCTTCACCTCGGCAGGGTTGCAGACGCGGCCGCGGTGGAAACCCTCAAGTGTCGTATTGACGATATCATGCTGGGCACGGCCCCGCTGGACTACGGCCGCATGCTGATGCAGCTGGACGTCGTCGAAGGCCGGGACGGCCCGGGACCACAGACCAGGGGGCACAAGGGCGCCACCCTGAACTACCGGAAAATTCAGGATCTGGAGTTCGACAACCTCTTCCTCGCCTACATGCAGAAACCGCTTTTTCGCAGCATTTGTGCCCGCGTCTACGGGAGGGATGCGGCGGTGGCCTGCTTCCGTGCCATGTTTATGAACAAACCGGCCGGAAAAGGACACGACCTCACCTGGCACCAGGACCGCTGGACCGACCTCGACCGGGATCCACTCGTTACCGTCTGGACGGCTTTAGACGATGCCACCATCGAAAACGGCTGCGTCAAAATCATCCCCGGGTCTCACAAACGGGGCCTGGTCAACCCCGAAAACCCAAGTGGGTTTCTCGTTCCTGAGCAGATCGACGAACGGACGAGAAGGGTCGGGCACGTCTACCTGGAACTCGGCGCGGGCGAGGTCGTACTCTTACACAACTGGCTGTTGCACAGCTCCGGTACGAACCATACCGACGTTCCGCGCAGGGCATTCAGCGCCTGTTACATGCACGCGGCAACGAAATCTGCTCGCGGCGACGCTTTTCCGGTCATTTTTGGAACAGATGCATTGTCGCCGAAAACCGTATGAGGCTTCAAAAAGGTGGATCGGGCGCCGTCTCGGGGTTCCCGGCGGCCTATTGCTACACCCAGGCCCTCGAATCGGGCACATCCAGCCATGCGCCGTCATCTGCGATGGATGCCTGGCTGATCAGACCGGGAAGTGTCATATCCATGGCCTCGTGGATCCCAATTGGGCAGGGTGCCGTTCCCGCGATGGCGTTCACAAAATCAAGAATCTCGAAATAATCCCCTCCGCCGTGGCCCGCCTTTAGCGCATCTTCGGAAGGGTTTCGCCACATCTCCGGTATATATTCTTCTTCCAAATCCGACAGATCCATCCAGGAATTCCTGTCCTGGCACAAATCCGCCAGCCAGATACGGTGCGCCTCCCCTTTCGCACGTGCGGACTCATAACACCCGGTGGTGCCTTGAAGGGAATAGTTCGTCATTGAATGGGGTCGCTCCGACAGCATATCGACCCGAATCTTGATCAACCCGCCCCGGGCGGTTTTGCACAGCATCACGCAGGAATCCTGATTCTCATATTGATTCCCTCGGGGATCTTCGTAATGATGTCCGCTGCCCTCGCAACAGACCCGCGCCACCCGGTCGCCCGCCATCCATTGAAGAATCGGTCCCAAGCTGTGCGTGCCATAGGTTACGCCGTCGATCCCGGTCTGCCATTTCCGCCGCCACGTGGTCTTCTCATTCAACCCCTTCAACTCGTGGATATACTCCCCCTCCGCATAATAAACCTCCCCGAACAGCCCGCGCCGCGTGAGCTCTTTCACGAGCACATTGGGTTTCATATACGTGAAATTTTCGGCCATCATGTATATTGCGTGGCTGGCAGTGGCGGCGACTACGAGACGTTTGCACTCGTCGACTGAAACCGACGCTGTCACCTCGCTCAGTACATGGACGCCCGACTCCAGGGCCGCGATCGCCTGCGGAGCGTGGAACTGCATTGGCGTGCCGATAACCACGGCATCCAGGTCGGATTTTTCCAGCATTACCTCGTAGTCTGCATAGGTCTCCGAGGCGCCCAGCTTTTCGGCCGCCGCATCCAGCATCTCCTCCCGGATATCGCAGACGGCATGCAGCCGGGCGATGGGATGCGCGTCAAAAGCCGCCCTAAAACCTCCGCCTCTTCCCGCCGCGCCGGCAACGCCGACATTCAACCTCTCCAGAATGGCCATCTCGTCTTCCCCTGTCGGGTTGGAATGCGAATGAATCCTCGATGTCGGCGACCCGCAGAAAGGTCCGGGACCGCCACCGAAAGATCGAAAGTCCATTGGCAGGCAGCCGCCATCAAGGCGTCGCAAACAAACGGATGTCGCGCGTGATGCGTCAGTTCCGCCCCGGTCGCTCGATCTTTCGCCGGGAGGCCGGAACCCGGAAGCCATCCCCTATGAATACGTCGAGAGCCGGCCCCGACTTCAGGAAGTCCATAAACCGCCGAGTATTTGCGTCATCCCGTCCCATCACGATCGCAACGACATAAACAATCGTTTCATGCGTCTCGGCTGGAAACACGGCCAGCGCTTCCACCCGATCGCTGGAGGCCGCGTCGGTCGCATACACAACGCCTGCCGCGCAGGCGCCCTGTTCCACAAATGCAAGCGCAGAACGCACGTCCTGACCGGCGGCCAGGCGGCTGCTCAGATCCGCCCACCATCCAAGGCTGACGAGCGCCTGCTTCGCGTATATCCCTGCAGGAACGAGATCGGGATCCGCTACAGCCAGCGGCCCTTCGAACGCCGCGGCGAAATCAAATTCCTTCTCGCATACAACGTCAAACCCCTTTCCCCTGGGAGCCACCACCACCAGCGCGTTGCCAAGCAGGTCGGTCCGGGTGTACGGGTGAATCAACCCCCGTAACTCCAGATAATCCATCCACGCCGGATTCGCGGAGATGTAAACCTCGGCCGGCGCCCCCCGCTCGATCTGCCTGGCCAGTGTCGAAGACGCCGCGAATGAAAACCGGATATCTACCTCGTTCTCCTTCTCGAATATTCTTTCAATCCGCTTCATTGAACCGATCAAGCTGACCGCGGCATACACCCGGACGGATTCAGCCTGAAGCCGTGAATTCATCCAAACCAATAGGACAAGACACCATGCCAACCGGAATACCGTCATTTTCGATCTCAAGGACAGCCTGAATTTCCGTTGCGTCAGTCACGTCTTATTTAACAAAAAAACACCTTCCGTGCAAATCACTTTTTCTATGCCGAATCGCCCCGGAATGGCTCCGGCATTGGCCTGGTGCGCATCCTGAAAGATCAGAGGCACCACCCGCCCCACTTGATAGCACACCCGATTTCATGTATACTATCGCCAACTTCATTTCACTGAAGGAAACCAATGCCATGACGATTGACGTCAACCCGGGTCCGAACCCCGAAGTGCTGGAAGCCCAATCCCGGGTCTGCACCGGACCCCATCAATCCCGCCCGCTGGGTCTGAAGCCCGCAGACCCCCACCCCGGCCGTATTCTGGATCTGATTCTTTGTTCGGCCAGGGGTGAATTGCCCGATAGGCTGCGGGTATCGCCCGTTCAGATGGGCGCGTTCTTCGTGGCCATGGCCCTGCGACGCCACTTTCCGTCCAGGACAGGGTGGAGTTGCGCCGAAACGGGAGCTTTTGAAAAATGTCGTTCGGCCCTCCGTCAAGACCTGCCGTCCGAAATCCTCTATCTGCTGGACACGCGCACGAAACCGGAAGCGCAAAACGAACAGGAAGCGGTTCTCATTTCCGCTCTCGGTAAAATCCTCGCCGGGGAGCATCTCAGCTACGGCGGGACCCGCCGGATGTGCGAGGCCATCCTGAGCGGGCATGTGCGAGCCGCTCTCAAGGGCGCGGCGCTCATCGGCCAGAGGATGAATCGCGAAACATACGACGAGGCGCGCGGATACCTGGACGCCGCGTTTGACCCGTCTGGCGTCGTGGAACTGAACGTTGGCTCGCTGACCCATTTCGGTGAACCGTACGACGGATCGAGCAAATATTTCCGCCCGACCCTCTTCGTCGCGGCGGTCAGGGCGGCGCTGGGTCGACCGACGGTTCTGCACGGCGTAGACGGAATGCCGCCGAAATGGGGGGTCACCGACGAACAGATCCTGAAGGCGCTGGGGGCAAGCGTAGATCTCACTCTGCAACAGGCCGGGCGTCTGATTGAGAACCCAAATGTGGGTTTTGCCTACGTCAGCCAGCGCATTTTCTCACCAGAGGCTTACGCTGCCAGGGAACTCCGTGCGCATATTGGAAAACGGCCTCCCTGGGCGGCAACGGAGAAAGCCCAGCAGCTTTTCACGTGTCCAGGCAAGAACCACATGGTCGTCGGCTACTACCATCCGGGCTACGAAGATATGTTTCTTCAACTGGCAAAGGATCGCGGTCTCAACTCCGGCCTTGTCGTGAAGGGTATCGAAGGCGCCGGTTCCTTCGGCCTCCGACTGGGCAAACCCTCCGACGGCGAACGAAAGGCCATCAACAATATACGGGGCTTCAAAACCAGCGCAGCGAGACTCGAATCCTACGATCGCGACATTGACCCGGCTGCCGCAGGATTCTGTTATAACCGGCATCCGCGCCCCGAAACCGTATGTGCGGAAGCCTTCGCAAAAGCGGGCTATGCCGCGCTTTCCGGACAAAGAGGCTGGGTCTACGACCAGATCGTGCTCAACGCCGCAATTAAAGACAATTTACTCGGATTTGATGTCGATCCATCCGCGGCAATCGAACGCGCAAAGGGCGCTATTGACAGCCGCCGCGCCGTGGCGCACCTGAACGCATACGTCGAAGCATCGAACGGAGTCGTACCTGAAGCGTAATGTAATCATCGGTTCGAAACGAAGGGAACCATCTCTATGGACTCGGATGTCGTCGTCGTTGGCGCCGGCCACAATGGCCTCACCGCCGCTGCCTATCTCGCAAAATCCGGGCTAAACGTCCGGGTGTTTGAACGCCGGTCCTTTGTCGGCGGCGCCTCCATCACAGAAGAACTCTGGCCGGGGTTCCATTTCTCAACCTGCGCCCACATGATCCATGGCCTGCCCCCGAAAATAATACGGGATCTCGAACTCTACGAACGTGGTATGAAGATGCTGCCGCGCGAGGGGTACATCCGCCTCCGCGCCGACGGCACCTATCATGGACCCTCAGATCACGACTCTCCCAGAAATCGAACCCACGGGAGCCGCCTCACCAATACCGAACGCGCGGACTCACGTCGGTACGGTGAGTTCAAGCGCATTCTCTCTGATATCGTCACCCCTTATAGATTCCAGGCGCCCCCACCCCTGGACGAAGTACGTTCCCGGATAGCCGGTACTCCAGCGGCCGGCGTGCTCGAGAGAGCCATTTCCACCCGAATCCGGGAACTTCAGGACGAGTTCCTCTCTACCGACCACCTGAAGGATCTCCACGCCTCGGAGGGTGCCTCCGTCGGCCGGAATCCCCTTGGGCTGCACTTTGCCTACGGTTCCATCAACCGCCCCGACACCGAAACCGGGGAAGCCCATCCTTATGGCTACGTTTCAGGCGGAATGGGCGCCGTCAGCGATGCAATTGCCGAGGCAGCGCGAGAGACGGGCGCGGCCATCCACCTCGATGCAGGCGTCGAGGGATTCCTCGTGGAAGACAATGCCGTTATCGGTGTCCGCCTGGAAAACGGGGAGGAGGTCCGCAGCCGCATCACCGTTTCCAACCTGGACCCCAAGCACACCTTCCTCAGACTCATGCCGTCCGAATGGGTGGACGCCCGGTTGCGCAGGCGTCTTGAAGGCCTGATTACCCACGTAAGCTGTTACAAACTCCTCGCCGTTATCAGCGAAGCGCCGCAGTGGAAGTATTGGGACGGGGACCCGGAACAACCCTACCGGGGGGCGATCACCCTTCACGCCTCAAGGGCGGAAATCGACGCGGCCTATGACGAGTTGGAAGCCGGTCTGCCCGTGCGCAAACCCGTTATCAGTTTTTCGATGCCGTCGTTCGCAGACCCCGCCCTCAGCCGACCGGGCTATCACACCGCCTCCGTGTGGATCTATCCGGCGCCCGCAAGCCTGCGCTCCGGCAAGTGGGACGACGTCCGGGAAGAGGTCGCGGAAGGGATCATAGACCAGATCACCGAGTTTGCGCCCAACTTCAGGTCCTCCATACGAAACTACATCTTCCGAACGCCCCAGGACATCGAACGGGAAAACGGCCTGACGGACGGGTGTATCTGGCATGTACAACACGCCGGCGAGCATCTCTTCTGGAACCGGCCCCTTCCGGAACTCTCGCAGTATCGAGCGCCGCAAAAAGGCCTGTACCTCTGCGGCGCGGGACAGCATCCCGGCGGCGAAGTGAGTGGTATTCCAGGCCACAATGCCGCGCAGGAAATCCTCAAGGATCTGGCATGATGCTCGAATCCACCGGACCGAAGGGTCGCCCGTTGGTCCCTTTCTCACCCACTGGGAGAGGGACGTCGCGCGTCATGCCGCCGATCGAGCGCTATCTCAAGTATCACCCTCACGTCCCCTTCTTTTAGGGTGCCCCATGCCTGGCGAACATTTCATCGCCTCCGAACGGATCGCCAACGCGCGTCGCAACATTGAACAAATGCCCTGGGCTGCCGCCGAACGGGACGCTGCCGTCGATTGTGCCCGACGCTGGCTTGACCTGGACGATGACGCCCTGTGGACACTGGTTGCCGGGCAAACCACCGGTCGCAGCACCAACGCGAGCGTCTCCAAAGGGTGTCCGCAATGCGGCGACGGCATCAATCGCTATGGGGGTGCCTTCAAAGTGGACGTTCTCCGCGACCCCTGGAAGATCATCTGCCCCAACTGCAGCGGCCGTTTCCCCAGCAACGACTTTGCCGCTTTTTACAAGAGCGGCAAAGGCCCCGACGGACTCTTTCATCCCGAGAAAGCCGACCGTAGCCTGCTCTTCAATACCCAACATCCTGATAGCAACGACCCCCTTTACGCGTGGTGCGTGGACGACGGTACTGGCTGGACCGACGACACCGGAGAATCATTCAAACTCGTTGGCGTCTATGGACACCATGGCATCTGGAACGAAATACGGTCCGCCTGCCAGGGGTTGAAGCGGGCATACCTGCTCACGGGCGACCCCATGTACGCCCACAAAGCCGGCATCCTGCTGGCCAGAATCGCCGACGTCTATCCCGACATGCACTGGTCCTACTGGGCGAGACTCGGATTCTTCAACTCGGACGGATTGAGCGGACGGGGTCGTATCTACGGCCGCATCTGGGAGCCGGGCCTGCTCATCACCTTCACGGAATGTTATGACGCCGTCCGAACGGCGTGGCGGGATGACGACCCACTCTTCACTTTCCTCTCACGTAAACAAAACGTCCACGGTTTGTTTTCCCGGAACAACGTGGACGAACTGTGCCGCCATATTGAAGATCGTATCATCCGCGAGGGCATTGCCGCCATCCTCGCGGGCGACGTCGCCCGAAACGAACCCGGCGATCAGGTCACGATGGCCGTCCTCTCCGTTGCCCTGGATGCGGAAGATACCGATCACTGGCTGGACTGGGTCTTCAAAGCCGGCAAACTGCGCGGTCAAAAACCGAACGGCGGTCACATCCCGAAACTCTTCGCGGGAGAAATCGACCGGGACGGTATCGGCTCCGAAGCCGCGCCTTCCTACAGCTTGGGCTGGCTCCACAAATCCCAGGGTATGAACGATCTGGACCGTGTACTCAGATGCCGGCGCTCGTACACCCGTCACAACGTCCGCGGATATTTCCGGTACAAGCAGATGTTTCTGGGCCACATTCGCATGATCTGCCTGGGGAAATACATCCCCAACATTGGCGACACGGGCCACACGGGCAGCCCCAACCTTTGCGGTCTCACCGCCGAGCAATGTCTGGAGGGCCTTGAGCTGTTCGGCGATCCCATTTTCGCCAGGGCCGCTCACCACCTCGTTGGCGGAGATCTGACACGGATTCACGGCAGCATCTTCGACGAGGATCCGGAAGCCATCCGGCGTCGCGTGACAGAGACCGTAGCGCAACACGGACCCTTCCGCCTCGATTCTGACGTGATGGCGGGGTACGGTCTGGCCCTGCTCAGAGACGGCACGGATGAAACCGAACGCACCCTCTGGCTCTACTACGGCCGCAACACCGGCCATGGGCATGCGGACCGATTAAATCTGGGTCTCTACGCCTTCGGCTTGGACCTGTTGCCTGACCTGGGCTATCCCGAACACGCGCGCGTATGGCCCAAACGCTCAGGCTGGACAAGCCATACCGTCTCCCACAACACGGTCCTGGTTGACCGAAGCAAGCAGATTGGCGATTATTCCGGAAAGGTCGACCTCTATGCAACCACGGAGGAAGCTCAGGTGGTCTCCGTTTCATCGACCGACGTCTACCCACAGTGCTCGATCTACCGTCGCACCAGCGCGCTTGTGCGCATCTCCGATACGGACTTCTATGTGGCAGACCTTTTCCAGGTCTCCGGCGGTAATTCCCACCACTTTCTCTTCCATGCAGCCGAAGGGATCGTCCGGACTGAGGGTCTCGACCTAACGCCGCAGGATAAAGGCACCTACGCAGGCGAAGACGTCAAGTTCGGAGAATTTTACGATGGCGAAGTTCGCAACTATAGTGGCAGCGGCTTCCAGTACCTCTACGACGTAAAGCGGTGTGCGGCCCCGGTCGGCACGGTCTCCGTCGACTGGACCATTACCGATACGTGGCAGGTGCTCCCCGCATCACCCAGGCCCGGCGCTCCAACCGACATCCACCTGCGATGGAATTTGATGAACGCACCTGGCGAGATTGCCCTCTGTCACGGCGATCCACCCCTCAACAAACCCGGTAACCCCCGGTGTTTGACCTACGGCATTGTCGCCCATGAGGGTAAAACGCCCCTCAATTCCGGCTATTTGAGCCTCATCGAAGCTTTCAGAAAAAACCGGAATATTGTGCAAATTGAAGAAATCGACCTCCCTGGCGGACCCGTTCTCCGTGCGCTAAGAGTCCGCCTGCCGGACGAATATACCCACACAGTCATTTTCGGCGACGGGCACACCTCCATTAACATAGACGGCCGCATTCGCTTCGACGGCATTTTCGGAATCTTTGCCGAATCGAAAAACGGTCCGCAATGGGCCACGCTCGTCGGCGGGACTATCTTAGGTACCGAATCTCACGCCATCCGGAAAGCGGAAGCCGCCTGGACCGGCATCGTCTCCACCCACGAGCCCGGGGTCATCCACGCAGCCGGTCCACCACCCAACCGACCCCTTGCAGGCGCTTACATCTCCATCCGGAACGATAACGAACGCGATGCCTGCTATCGGATCCGGAGCGTCGAGCGCAAAAACAATAAGACCCTCATCCACGTCGGCGATGAAAATTTCATCCGCGGAATGGTGGACGACCTGGATGACACAAAAGGATTCCGCTACGACTTTGAATCGGGTGACGCGTTTAAAGTTGTCCACACCGCATTTGAACGCTGGTAAAATTGAATGAGAATCAAGAACCTGCAACTGGCGCCGAATTTTTCTTCTGATTTCGTCCCGAAATTTCGTCCCGTACGTTATAATGGCGGAAACACCACGAATTGTTGAGTTTACGTTGCCTGTGGTAAGATCCGCAGATTTTCACTTAAAATTCTGATTTTTATGTCTCAAGCCCTTCTCATTGTAGATCATGGCTCCACCCGGGACGAAGCCAATCGAATGCTGGAAGACGTTGCGGACGTCGTGCGGCGAAAACGTCCCGGGCTGATCGTACATATCGCCCATATGGAACTCGCCCACCCCACCCTGGAAGAAGGCGTTGAAGCCTGCGTTCGCGACGGTGCAGCCGAGGTCATCGTTCACCCCTACATGCTCTCGCCCGGCCGCCACGCCGCTCACGACATCCCGGATATGGTTACACAAACCGCGGTCCGTTTTCCGGGCGTCAGGTTCCGGGTCACCGGCCCCCTGGGTATCCACGACAAAATCGGTGAGGTCGTCATCGAACGTGCCGGACTTGAATAGGTATGCCAGGTCGTGAGGTCTCCTTGCGGCAGCCCGCTGCCATCAACGCCGCCTTACGGCCGCCAGGTACTCCGATGCCCGTAACGCAACGTCCCATGCTCAGGGTTTGTCTGATCACCTGTGCACACACGACGGTGGATTTCTACATGACCCTGTTCCCACCGTTGCTCGCCCTGTTTAAAAACCTCTACGGGCTTTCGCTGGTGGAGGCCTCCCTCCTTCCCATGGTCGTTTCTCTTTTCGGTAACATTCCACAACCGTTTATGGGCTACCTTGCCGACCGGACCAATCGAATGCGCCTGGCCTCGCTCGGCGTGCTGGCGTGCGGTCTTTTCGTATCCGTAATCGGCGTGTTACCCTCGGCAGGCGTGCTGGCCGTCTTTCTGGTTCTGGCCTCGCTCGGTTCATCCCTTTTTCATCCGACTGCCGGGGGCCTCGTGACGACTTCGTTGCCCAGGCGCACCAACTTCGCAATGGCCGTCTTCCTCACTGGCGGTCCTCTGGGCATGGCCATCGCTCCCGTAACCGGGACGCAGATTGTTGCACGATACGGACTGGATACCCTCTGGATCGTTGTTTTTCCATGTCTCGTGGCCGCCGCTGTGCTATCCCGCCTGTCGAAGACAACAACCTCGGAAGAAAGGGCGAAACCTTCCGTCCGTATCAACTTCGCTCTCTTGAGGGCGGCGGCGATGCGGCCGCTGTGGATCCTCTATGCAATCGCGGTATGTCGATCACTGGTACACGCTGCCTGTGTCAGCTTCATATCCATCGTAGGTTTCGACAGGACGTGGGACATCTCCAAAATCGGCTGGGTGTTGTCCGCCTACCTGATCGCGGCCACGCTGGGCCGCCTGGCCGGCGGATATCTCGGCGACCGCGTGGCTCCCCGCAAGCTTCTGGGGTGGTCCTGTGCGTTCTCTACCGTTTTCTACGTTGTCTTTTGCTTCACTTCCGGACCCGTTTCTCTGGTTTGTTTTCTGTTCGCCGGGTTCATTTTCGACCTCGGCGCCACCACCAACATTGTGTTGGCGCAGCGTATCCTGCCGCAACACGCCAGTATGGCCACCGGTCTGGTGATGGGATTTGCGTGGGGTGTCTCGGGTCTGCTCCTTCCCGGGATCGGACTCCTTGCAGACATCACGTCCATCGGTTTTGCTCTGGCGTGCGTCTCTCTCATTCTACTTCCCTCCGCCGCGCTTGTCGCGGCCCTGCCCGACCCGCCCCACCGGGAAAACGCCGTAGCAGCTTCCGATCGCCAAACGACATAAACGGAACCTTGGGGTGGATACCCCGTCCATAGTGAAAAGGCCGGTGAGAAACGGTGGATCAAATTCGTACGGTATCGATATATTATAATCCGGGAGCCGGACATTGAATCGAACCATCGGAAAGCACGTGACACCTGTCATATTTCAACTCCTGGTATTAGTTCTTGCTTTCCGTTCCGCTACGGCCCAACCCGCCTACTCACCCGGACAAATTCTCGTCAAGTTCAAAACAGTGGCGGCCAAAACCGCTACCGGAGACCTGGCAAGCCTGCATGCACGATTTGGTGCGGGCACCCCCGAACCCGTGTTTCCGCGGGGTGCGGTTCTGTCCAAACGGGCGCGCGGATTCGAGCAGGTTTACCGCCTCGGTCTGGACCCCGACGTAAATCCGGCGGAAGCCGCCGCCGCATATTCCGAGCACCCGGACGTCGTCTATGCCCAGCCCATCCACCTCTTTTTCCATCACGACGCGCCGGACGACCCCCGCCTGCCCGAGCAGTACGGCCTGGAGCAGATCAGATGGCAGGCCTTGCGCGACGGGCTCCCGCCGGGTAAGCAGAACGTCGTCATCGCCATCATCGATTCCGGCGTGGACTATACCCACGAAGACCTCGCCGGCAATATCTGGAGTAACCAGGTCGAAGCAACGGGCCGTCCAGGCGTTGACGACGACAACAACGGGTACGTGGACGACATTCGCGGCTGGGACTTCACTCACACCCCGACACTTCCGGCAAAAGGCGACTACCTTGCCCCCGATAACGATCCGATGGACGAATCCAGCCATGGCACGCGTGTTGCGGGCATTGCCGCGGCTGTGACAAATAATGGCGTGGGCATCGCCGGCGTTGCGCCGGACGCCAGGATGATGGCCTTACGCGCCGGGGTTACCCTGCAATCCGATCTCACCTTTCTTGAGGAAGACGACCTGGCGGCGGCCATTCTCTATGCCGTGGAAAACGGAGCACATATCATCAATATGAGTTGGGGTGGACCGGAAAGTGCGTTCCTTATCCACGACGCGGTGCGCTATGCGGCTGCGAGTGGGCTTGTCCTCGTCAGTTCCGCTGGAAATAGCGGTGAATTCGGTCTGTCCTACCCCGCAGCCATGGACGAAACCATTGCCGTGGGGGCCACGGCGCCCCAGGACCGAATTGCCGGTTTCAGCAGCAGGGGAGTCCCGCTGGACCTGGTCGCACCAGGTGCCGGCACACTCACAACGATGCCACGGGATGCATACCGGCACGCCTCCGGCACGTCCTTCGCGGCGCCCCATATTTCGGGCCTGGCCGCGCTTATTCTCTCCCGTCGTCCTGAACTCGCTGTCGAACAGGTTCGTTCGCTGCTCGCCGCGTCCGTGATCGACCTCGGACCGAAGGGTTGGGACAGCAGCGCCGGCGCCGGCCGTATCGATGCGGCGATTCTGCTCGAAAATCTCACACGATGGGCCAATCCCCCCGTCGTGCGCATTGACCATCCCCAGACGGACGGCAGCGCCAGGCAGAGCTTTGACATCGTCGCTCGGGCCGATGGTCCGGATGTTGCCACCTACGAACTTTCCTGGGGCCTGGGTGAAGATCCTCAAACCTGGATCCGCCTCTCCGGTGGAACGTCAAATCCGGTCATCCGGCGCACCTGGACACCAGGTACGCCGACCGACACAACCGCCATCCTGCGGCTGACGGCTCGACTGACCGGCGGCACAATCCTGGAAGATCGCGTTAGAATTGGCATCCGGCGTGCTTCACCGGTTATATCAAAGGCGTCTTTCGCGCCTATACTCATAGGAAACCGCCAGACTTACCAGGCCGTCTGGCACACCCGGCACCCCACGCGGGGCGCTCTGATCTACCGTTCGTCTGCGGCGACGCGAGAAGACAGCCTCTTTTCGGACATTGTCTACACCCGTCACAGCGTCACCCTGCCCCCGGACATCGCACCGGGACCTCTGGTATACCGGATTATGGCGCGGGACGCCGCCGGTCAGGCCGCGTTCTCCGAACCGATGACATTTACGGTAAATCCGCTGCGTATCTCCGCCCGTGGTTTTGTCCAGGTCGACACGTTGCCCGACGGGTTTCTTGCCAACGCGCCCGCCGACTTCGACATGGACGGACGATTGGAAATCGTACTGATGCCCTACGTTAGCGGCCGTCCTTACAACATGAACCGGATCATGGAACGTGACGACAATGGAAGCTTCACAACCGTCTTCCAGACCACTGAGTCGTTCCTTCCCTGGTCTGTGGGTGATGCAAACAACGACGGCCGAACCGACCTTCTCGGCATCAACTTTCCCCGCACCAACATCGCGCGCCTCCGGCTCTTTGTCGGGACTCCCTTCCCTTCCGAAACCCTTCTGGACCTGGCTCAAGCCGAGGGCGGGGAAATCGCCGATATCGACGGCGATGGCAGAAACGAGATCGTGGCCCGGTCGGCTCTTACGCCGGGCATTCGGATCCTGAAGAGTACGCGGGAGGGCGCTTTCGTGGAAACCGCCATGCTCCCGAACCCGACCGAAGGCTTCAACTGGCCGGGTCCACGGTTTGTCATTGCGGATTTGAACGACAATGGCCGGAAAGAAATCCTCTCCGGCGACGACGACGGCGACCTCTGGATCTACGAAGCTCGGCAGGGCGGCGGCTTCGAGGAGATCTGGAAAATAGCAGGCAGTGACAGCACCAACACCCAATGGATAGGCGGCGGGGCCGATATTGACAATGACGGCGACGTGGAATTCGTCGTCGCCCGTGCGGAGGAAGACCGCAACGACGCGCTCAACGGTCGCTGGACCCTCGAGATCTACAGCCGGGACGGCCGCTCCTCCTACGCTCTGGAGTGGTCGATTCGTGTCTCGGGCGTGATTTCAACGGGTAACGGCATAGCAACGGGCGATGTGGACGGCAACGGCATACCCGACCTGGCCGTCTGTCTGCGGCCGGATCTCTACCTCATCCGTGCCACGGGGCCGAATTCCTACGAGCCTTTCTGGCACGAAACCGTTTCGGTCACGCACCGTCCTCTCATTGCGGATTTGGACAAAGACGGTTACGTCGAGCTTCTCTACAACCGGGACGGCGCCGTGCGTCTGATGGAACGAACTGAACGTCCCATCGGTAGTAGCCTTCAGGTTCTTCGCGCCCACCCGTTGGGACCAGACAGCGCCCGGCTCACGTGGACGCATTTGGAAGGCGCTGCCACCTATCGCATCCTGCGCGGCATTGGCGGAGAAACGCCGACCCTCCTTATAGACAACCTGACAGCCAATACCCACACGGACACGGGCCTCACTGAAAACCGGGTCTATCGTTACGTTGTGGCGGCCATTTTGACCGACGGCGATGAAATTCGCTCCGAGACGTACACCCTTCGCCCCAACAAGGCTCCGGAACTCGACCGCGTCGAAGTCCTTCGGGAGAACAGCCTCTCACTGACATTCAATGAACCGATGTCAGCCGGGACGGCCGATCCTCACGGTTATACGGTAGCCCCCGTCCTCGGACGGCCGACGTCTGCGATTCTGGACCGGACGAGCCGACGATGCCTGTTGTCGTTTTCGAAACCCTTTGAAGCCGGTCGCGCCTACAGCCTTACCCTCTCCACGGCGGCGGACACGTCAGGCGTCCCCCTTGCGCCCGGACACACCAGCATCACTTTTGCAACCGGCGAGAGCGCTTTCACCGCCGCAGGCCGGGCGGATTTTGACAATAACGGCCGGGTCGACTTTCCGGACTTTCTGCTCTTTGCCCTCGCTTTCGGTTCCACCGATTCCCGGTTCGATCTGGACGACGATGGCAAAGTCGCTTTCTCGGACTTCTGGCGATTTGCCCTCTTGTTCGGCAGTGCGGCATAGGATGAAGGCGTAGCATTGAACGCCCTTGCCTTTCGCTGCCTCGCACCATTATCGGCTGTGTCGTCATTGAAATAAAGAAACGCCGTTCAATTCGAACGGCGTTTCCTGGATAATATCAGTTCTTAACGCGTCGTCGCTCTATTCTTTGGAATGCCCAGACAAGGGCGAATCCGCCGAATAGCACACACTTTACCCATACCGCCTCCTCCCATATCCCTTCGCTCGCATATTTTATCAGGATCTGATACGAGATTGCGATAAGGCCGGTAAAGACGAGCCACGCCGGTTGTCTGTAAAATACCATGAAGGGTATAATCCAGATGGCATACCAGGGGTGCAATGTCGGTGTAAGCAACAGGAAGGCGCCAACGAGGAAAAACCCAGCCTGGATCGGCGGCATCCGGCTGAACGTGAACAGAATCACCGCCCCGGCAAATACAACAGCGATGACCGCGCGAGCCCAAAACGGACTTTCCAATAGATGGCTCAGGATGTAAAAAACAGGTGCGTTGAAGCTCCAGTGTTCGGCGTATACGAGCAACCCTGAAAACAGGTTTTCTCCCGCTTCGCGATATGGCAGGTATCCAACGGCCATTATCGCCGCGAAGATAACGACCGGCCAGACGGTTTGCGGCCTGAAGCCGGCCGGGAGCCGCCCTTCGGTTGTTCGGGCGGTTCTCCCGCAGATCCACCGCCAAAAGACCGGAACCAGGCAGATCGCAAAGAACTTGCCCAAACAGGAGAGGGCCAGCGCGGCGAACGCCCTCGCGTAACCCCCTACTTGAAGATACAGGAAAGCAAATACCATGAAGGCGACGCCCATCGCGTCTATATGGCCGTTGCCCGCCACCTCTACCAACAACAGGGGATGCCAGAGATAGATGAGCAGTTGTCCCGGATGCTGATCGTAAAGCCGGATCAAGCCCAGGAGAAACCACGCCGTTAGCAGATCGAAGAGGACCAGAGCCGTCTTTAGGGTCAAGATCGACGGATATACGAAATAACATATTCTGAAGAATATCTGAGCCAGCGGCGGATAAATGGTTGGTACATCGGGATGGTTTACCTGGGGGAAAACCGCATCGTCTCTCAGAAATGCGAGCTCCTCAGAAGCCGGTGGATACGCGTATGGGTTGATCCCCGCAGCCTGGACGCGCCCGTCCCAGAGGTACCGATACACGTCATCCGAAAGGCCGGGTGGGGAAAAGAGTAAAATGACCCGGAACAATACACCGAAAAGCACGACAGTCTTGAGCGAGGCTGTCGTACATTGCCAGACAGCCGCCATGTAGAAAATCATCCACAGGCCGAACAGTACAAAAAAAAGCGGCACCTGGTACCGAAAATCGCCCAGTGCCAGCATGCCTATTGCACACAGTCCGATCAATATTCCGAATATCCAAAACCTGTTCTGCCTTTCCTCCATACCTGCACCCCCCTTTTACGGGCGTGCTCCTTGTGTTCTGTCCCGGAAATATATGTCACCATTCTCCCGCCGTTCCATCCTCTCTCGCTGCGTTGTTAAAAGGCGGTGAGACGGAAGAGGTAAGCCGTGTTAGTTACTTTCCCGTATCACTCGTCCGTAAAAGGACACTCGTTGTGCGAAACGAGAAGCGAATTGCGCAGCGGAGCGCTAGACCTACCCCCTAACCCCCTTCCTGAAGGAAGGGGGAACTGTCGTCGGTTGAATGCAGATTGATCGATGAATAAATCCAGGCGTCATATTGTGATCGCGCGACACCCGGTTCTGCTCCCCCTCTCCCCCCGGGAGAGGGGGTTGGGGGGTGAGGTCCTCCCCCTTTCCTTTAGGAGAGGGGGCCGGGGGGAGAGGTCACGGCGCTGATATCAACTGATTGGGTTTTTGATTCAAGCTGACGGCTGAGGGCTGATAGCTGTTTTTGCTGCTTCTGGTCGGCCGAATTTCGGCAATCTATTTTTGGGGCAGAACACTAACGCCGGACAGAAACAATCCTTGCCCGGCGCCGCGTTACCTCATCCGGGACGAGATCGCGGATCGTATTTCGACTATCCCGGTCCATTGTCCAGTAATCCTCGATCAGATAACGCCTGCCGTTCTCGTCCGTTACCGTGATCGACGGCGGTTCCGAACCATCCAGCGCCTCACGGTCCTGCGTTCGGAACACCAATTCTCCATCTACCGAAACAACGGTCCATACACCGCCCGTTCCACGAGGTGTCATCGAGAGAATTTCCCGAATCCGGGGAATAAAGTACGCGTCCTTCAACGCGTCATCCAGTACTTCCTGGGAGCTCCTGTCCAGTGTGCCGGGATCGTCAATCAGGCAAATCTCATGGCCGTCTTCTCCCAATAGCCCCACGAAGTGGTCAGGGTTGCTTCTGGGGAACGCCTTGGCGACGCGGGCCACCGTGTGTACATTTTCTCCAATCTCGGCCCTTATTCCGTTTTTGCACCGCACCAACCGAATTTTCATCGAGGTTCTTCCCACGGGTCCCGTCGGAAGTGGTAATGGTTCCCCCAGATCCCCGTATCGTTTACTTTCCCTTACCAGCCTTTTCTCACCCCGTGTACAGCAACCCGCACCCACCGCTTAACGTGCGGTGCGGCGGTTCGGGTCCCGCCGGAGCACAATCTCTCCGCACTTAAAAGCGCGTACCGTTCCGGTAGATTCCGAAACCGCCACCGCGATGGCGTTGGTGTTTTTGGTTATCGCCGCTGCCGCAACGTGCCGTGCACCCAACCCCTTGGGTAGGGTTAGACCTCTCACGTAGGAAGTGATATAACGACAACCTGAGCGTATAACGCCGTCCTCCTGGACGATGAAGGCGCCGTCCATCAAGGCAACCTCCTTCACGCCTTCCCGGTTGTCGGGGTCGCAGATATTCCGCTCCCGTTTTGAATACCCGCGGAACGGATCATACGTCATTACGCGGGAATTAGCCAGGACGCGGTCCGAATCACCAAGGACGAAGAGGGTGCCAACCTGTTCTCCTTCGCGGCCCTCCCGTCCGATGTCGAGGGCGATATCCAGCACCGATTTGACAACTTCAATGGGCAGATCGCCGGCCAGCATCGCCAGACTTTCCGGATCGAAATCCTCGAACTCCCAGCGGGTGTCCACAGTCATCAGCGTATCCACGCCGCCGTGTCCCATGACATTAGTAAGGCAGATCAGCCGGCTGCCCTTTTTAATGTGGCCGCCCTCCATGCCCAGCGCAATGCCCTGTCGTACCCGTTCGAAATAGGATACGTCGTCAAGGTCAAAATCGAACCTCAACCTGCGGATGCCCACGCCGTCGATGCCTTGAAGAAACCGATTGTGTCGGGTGACCAGCAGCACCGGACAGACCTCATTCAGGGTTTGCACTGCGGTCCGGTTCACGCCGGAATCCGCCAAGAGCAACACGAGATCGGCTCCAATCTCGCCGGAGAGTCTCGCGGCGGTTTTCAACAACGCGTGGGCTCGAGCCCGTTCTTCTCTTGCCATCGGATGTCCATCTCCCGTCGAGGATAAAAAGAGGGGGAGAGGTATTGGAAAGATCGCCGAACTGATCGGAAACAGCCCTATTTCTGACCAGTGTTTGCAGGGCAGCCGGGTGTGGGTACTATCGTCGGGACCTAAATCTGCGTTTTCTTCCGTACGTCACTGGTCCCTCGCTTTGTTCCTTCGTCACGCCGCCATCCGACCTCGCTCCCGGTGTCTCTTCGATGGAGAGGAATTCAGGCGGAATCTCACGTGCCAGGATCGTGGGTCCACAGTCGAAAAACTGGATACCGTCCGCGGCCGCCCGGCCCGCCTCCACCCGTATCACAGCCCCGGGCTCCTGCCTGTGTCCTGCCAACCTTCGCGCGACGGCCGCTTCGAACGAGAGGTGTACATACTGCCTGTCTACGGGCTTCAAGCCCGATCTCAGAATTTCTTGCACTTCCGATACACTTGAACCCTTGTAGAGGTGTTCAGGAGGTTCCATGTGATCGGCTCCAAGTTCCATGGAAAAGCTATGCCCGTAGCGCGCTCGAATTCGCCCTTCGACAATCTCAAACCGTTTCTTCTCGGCTTTGTAAACCAGTGCTTCCACATCTCCGGATTCGATATCTGCATCCTGTTTCTTCAATGCAGATAACACCGCGTCGAAATCCGCATAGCCGTATCTGTCGACCTCAACGCCAAACTCTTCCGGCCGATGCCGAAGCATTAGGGTCAGCAGCTTGGATACCCTTACGGGAGATCGGTTACCTTCCATATCTATTCCTCGGAAAGACATTTCGATTGATTCGACCCGTTATCGTTGCCGGTCGCCGCCGGGAAGGCCGGCCGCTTGCCTGCCCGATACGGCTTACTGCGTGCGTTGCGTTAGAATGGATCGCCCGGTGTGTAACTTGCAAATCGTAAAGTCTCGGGCAAAAACGTTAGAAACACGCTGCCCGTCGGGCCGTTGCGATGCTTGCCGATGATGATCTCAGCCTTCCCCGGCGCAATTGGCTGGTCCTCGTCGTCTACTATGCCGTACACCCCCGGCCGATAGAGAAACGCGACCACGTCCGCGTCCTGCTCGATGCTGCCGCTTTCGCGCAAATCGGAAAGCTGCGGCCGTTTGTCCGTCCTGGACTCAACGGCGCGCGACAACTGCGCACAGGCGACCACGGGCAGATCCAGCTCTTTGGCCAAAGCTTTGAGCGAGCGAGAAATGTGTGCGATTTCCTGTTCCCGGTTGTCTGTTCGCTGCGAGGTGGTCATCAGTTGGAGATAATCAACCACGATAAGGCCGATGTCGTGCTCCAACTTTACGCGCCGGGCCTTGGCCCGCAATTCCAGAATGGAGATGTCAGGTGTGTCGTCAATGAAAATAGGCAAGTCTGATAGCTTTTCAGCCTGTGCGGCCAGCCTTTGCCACTCATCGCCTGATAGTTTCCTATTACGCAATTCGTGTGAAGGCACGCTGGCTTCGGCGCAAAGCATCCGTAATGCCAACTGCTGCATACTCATTTCAAGGGAGAAATAGAGCACCGGCGTTTTTTTCTCCTCGTCGACAGCGGCATTGCGAGCCATGCAGAGCGTCAACGCAGTCTTGCCCATCGACGGACGTGAGGCAATGATAATCAAGTCCGATGGCTGCAGCCCGGCGGTTATTTTGTTGAGATCGGGATACCCCGTGGTAACGCCCAACAAGGCGCCGGCCTCCCTTTGGGCTTTTTCGATCAGATCAAGTGTCTCGTGCAGTTTGGACTTGAGCGACACCACGCCCTGTCCGAGTTCGCCCTCGGCGATCCGGAATACCCGTTGCTCCGCACGGTCTATCACTTCCTTAACATCTTCCGCGTCGTCAAAGCACTCAGTCATCGTCTGTGTGGAAGCGTCGATCAACCTGCGGCGCTGGGCGCGCTCGAGCACGATTCTGGCATGGTATTCCGCGTTCGCGCTGGTCGCCATTTCGCCGCCCAGCCCGGCAACATAGGCATATCCGCCCACGTCTTCAAATTGCCCGCGGCGCTTCAACTCCTCTACGACCGTCACCTCGTCCACCGGCAGCCCGCGTTCGGATAACGCCAGGACGGCCGCATAGACCCTGCGGTTTGCAGTATGGTAGAAAGCCGTCTCGTCGCCCAGGACCTCAATTACCCGACTGACGGCCGTGTTGTCAATGAACATGGCGCCCAGAACTGCCCGTTCGACCTCCAGCGCCTGGGGCTGCGGACGATCTGCGGATGTCGGTGCCGTCGTTGGTTGGGAAGCCATAGGGTTACACAATCAAATTGGACCCGGCGTTCTGTCCCGGGGATTAGAGTCTTACAGTGTGACTTCTACGCAAAATGCGTAGATAATTATTCATGCTGCTTGTTTAGTGGTAGGGTGTTGATGGTAAAGGGTCAAAGACAAGGCGAGTGTTTTGTGCCCCGCGGGTGTGACGCGCCATCGTCTGGACCGTGGGATTTTTGCAATCAGGCCGCGGACGTGTAGACGTTTGAGGAGGCGGCTGGTGGCATTGGCGTGCCGAGTGCGTTGCAGAAGGGATGCGGGTTGTTGGAAGAGGTGTGTTCGGATGTCCTGGTTGCGGAAGCCCATAAGGGCGTGTTCGCCTTTCAACACAGCGGTAAACAGGTCGAGGTCGTAAAGGTCGGCGGGGTTAAAGCCCCGATAGGTACGTCCCTTGTGCCTGCGTGGCCGCGCCAGTGTGGTGAGGCTTTGATGTCCGGTAGCGGCGTCAGGGGCTGCGGACAGCGCCTGAAAGTAGCGTTGGTTGGCCGTCAACGAGATTTCCCGATAGCGGTAGAGGTTGGCCACGCCTTTGGCCATGGGATACCAGCCCATCACGCGTTGTCCTCGCCGTATGCCCCAGCGGCGAACCTTGAACTGCCTTGGATGGTTGATCACTGTTTCGACGCGTAGTACGCACCCGTGTTTGTCGTACATTTTAATCCAGTTCTCACACATCCGGTGTTTGACTCTTGCGCCTTTGTGGCGTTTGTTTTTGAAGTCCGTGAGGACTTCACCCTGAAAGTTGCCGTGGAGTTTGCGGCCCAGGAAGGTCAAGATGTCCTGGGGAGAGAAGCACAGCACCGTGTGTCTGAGCAGGTTTTCATACAGCGCCTTCAGGGCGTGGGGGTTTTGGAACATCACGTCGGTGGCGAACTCGGCCTGGTCAACGACCCAGTAGTAGTCCATGCCCAAAAGCAGGTCGTTGAGCAGGGGGTTGACCTTGCGGGCGAACGCAGAGAGAATGCGCGGCCAATTCTTGCCCACAAAACGATCGGCAAAGCGTTGCGCCCGGTCCACATCGGCAATCCAGACAAACGCGTTGTCCAATTTTTCATAGGCGATGCCGTGTTTGTCGAGCTTGCGCGCCAAGAACTCGTGGCCATTGAGACAGATCTGTACCACCAGCGGGAACCAGGACTGGATGCGGATATGCATCAGTCCAAACTCCCGGTCAATCCAGTAGAAGTAGTAGCACAGGCATTTCCGTTGTGCGTTGATCAGGCGAGGCCTTCCTTCCCCTGGCACCAGCTTGAAACTCTGGCAGCCTTCCAGGGCCCGAAACACACAGACCAGGCCTTGCGTGATCCCATCGCGTTTTGCCAACCGTCGCGCTTCGTCCTCTTTCCTGATGGTGTTGCGTTGCAGATAGATGAACGGGCGCTCGTGCTTGTTTGCCATCGCCTCCGCGTGGGCTTTGATCGTATCGGAATGCGTCATCACAAAACGCTTGAAGTCCTTCAACAACAAACCCTGATTGCTGATGAACCGCTCCATCGCAGTTCCAAATCCCAGCGGCAGGTACCCTTTGAACAGAACCCGATCAAAACAGGATACCACTCCGGTGATTTTTTCACTACATTGGTCCACGAAGTCTTTCACGGCGTTCCTCCTTCCATTGATGGCGGTGGGTACCACCATCATAGGGGATGAACGCCGTTTTGCATACCCAAAAACAATCTGCTCTTGACTACCACCTATTTGGTTGCGGCTGAGCAAAGCGAAGCCGCGCTAGGACAAACGGGCGTCCTTAACCGGCCGCGCCGTCGTACACTCGTCTGAGAAGCTGCAAATCCTGCCAGGCGGGGCGCTTCCATTGCTGGTTTCGCAGCAGTGCGGCCGGATGATAGGTGGGAATCAGATGAATGCCTCGGTAAGTAAAAAGCCGACCCCGCAGCGTGCCCAGCGGTTCGTCCGTATCCAACAGTGTCTGCGCGGCGAATCGACCCAGCGCGCAGATTACGACTGGCTGTATGTGTTCAATCTGCCGTTCGAGATAGGGCTTGCATGTATTCACTTCTTCCGGCTGCGGGTCTCGGTTTCCCGGAGGCCGGCATTTGATTACATTGGCGATATAGACCTCTTCGCGTTGAAACCCGATGGCCTCGATCATGCGGGTCAGCAATGCGCCGGCTGGCCCGACGAACGGCAACCCCGTCCTGTCTTCGTCCGCTCCGGGCGCCTCCCCGATAAACATCACGCCTGCATTCGGGCTGCCGCTGCCAAAGACAACGGTGCGCCGACCCTCCGAAAGCCCGCACTTCCGGCAGTCACGGACCGATTCGTGGAAATCGGCAAGCCGTGTGCCTGCATCCGTGCGCATGAGTCTGAATTCGGTCAGACCATATTCCGCCTGGGTCTGAACGAACGTCCGCACCGCTTCCAGCGTCTCTCTCGCCTCGACGTCTAAGTCCACCGGTCTCTTACCCAATCCAGAATCCGTTCCGCAACCTCGAGCTTGGACATTTTCGGCAAGGATTCTGCCTCACCACCCGCGTCGATCAGCGTGACCACATTGGTGTCGACGCCGAATCCGGCGCCCGCCACATTCAAATCGTTCAGGACAATCAGATCCAGGTGTTTCTCTTCGAGTTTCTTTCGCGCGTTAGACAGGCCATTTTCCGTTTCCATCGCAAATCCGACCACAACCCGGTCTTCTTTTCGGGCTCCAAGTTCCACCAGGAAATCCTCGTTCGCGACCAGATCCAGAGTCAGCCCGTTGGCGCTTTTTTTGATTTTTCTGTCAGAGACGACGCGAGGTTTGAAATCCAACACGGCCGCCGTCATTACCAGGGCATCCGCCCCTTCAAATGCCGATTCGGTCGCCGCGCGCATTTCAGATACCGTTCTTACTCGAATCAGGTCCACGCCTACGGGCGGATCCAGAATGCCGGGGCCGCTTACCAGCACCACCTCGGCGCCACGCTGCCGCGCGCGGCGCGCCACCGCATACCCCATCTTTCCCGTGGACCGATTTGTGATAAAGCGGACCGGGTCGATATCTTCTTCCGTCCGTCCACCCGTCACGACAATCCTGCGGCCCGAAAGGTCGCCGCGTGTCTCGACCGTGGATACGGCCTCCGAAACGATTCGCTCCGGATCTGCAAGGCGCCCTTTTCCACTTCGGCCCGATGCGAGAGCTCCCTCGTCGGGTCCAATCACACGATATCCCATATTGGCAAGTCGCTGAAGATTGCGCTGTGACGCAGGATGCCGGTACATTGCCGTTTCCATGGCGGGAGCCAACATCACCGATGACTCACTGGAAAGCACCGTGCACGTCAACAAATCGTCCGCCAGGCCGTTTGCCATTTTGCCGATCACATTGGCCGTTGCCGGAGCGATAAGAATCAGGTCGGGCCATTCACCCAACGTGACGTGGATAACTTCCGGATCACCCGTCTCAGGAAAAAGCCGGGTGTAGACACGGTGGCCGGAGATCGCTTCAAACGTTAATGGACGTATGAATTTCTGTGCCGCGGCTGTCATCATCACGCGCACTTCGGCGCCCTCCCGCTGCAGGCCGCGAAGCACTTCAACGCCCTTGTAGGCGGCAATCCCACCGCTAATTCCGAGAAGGATCCTCATTTTCGACGGCGTTGCCATCTTCCGCTTCCTCATCGCCGTCGTACGAAGCCTGTACTTTGCCCGTCGACAGTCGATCAAGCGACAGCGTTGTGGGTTTTTCCGCCTCTCCTGAAACGTCTCTCGCCATCCGGGCCTGGTTGATCCGGCGGGACTCTTTCGAAGCGGCGCTGACCGCCTCGTATGGGTTTGTTTCGTCGTTGCTGATCTCTTCCAGAAAGAAAATCCGTGGCATATGGACCTAATCCTCCATTTGTGGGGCGTGGCTGTCCGTGGTCGACGTAGAATTTCCTTTCGTGCACCTGTTTAGGACGATATGACGCCCCTGTGCAATGCTGCGTCAAGGCGCATTCCCCTGCCCGAATTCAACGAGGAGATCGGGCGTTCGCCATGGCCTGCGTCGCTCGACGCGAATCAGTTCCTGAACCTCGGTGATGGCTTGATCCAAATCTGTATTGACGATGAGATAATCGAACTCTATGGCTCTGGCAAGTTCCATTCGTGCGTTTTTCAACCTGCGCTTCAAGGCGGCGACCTCTTCGGTCTGACGCCCCCCCAAGCGCTTTTCAAGCACGTTGACCGATGGCGGCAGTATGAACACGCTTATGCACCGTTCCTTGAGCAGACGCTTCCACGCCGCCGTGCCCTGTACGTCTACCACGAGCAGCAAGACCCCGCCGTTACCAAGTGCCCGCGAAATCGCCTCAAAAGTCGTGCCATAAAGAAAGCCGTACACCTCCGCCCATTCGAGAAAATACCCCTGTTTCAACCTGGAACGAAACGCCTCCTCCGAAACGAAATGGTAATCCACTCCTTCCGTCTCGTCGTGACGCTTCGCGCGGGTGGTGGTGGTTACGCATCTCCGCAGCGCGTCGTCACGTGCCAGGAGTCCCCGGCTGATTGATGTCTTACCTGCCCCCGCAGGACCGGACAGCACGACGGCGAACGAAGTGGGATCGCGATCGAGTCGCCTTCGAAGGGTCTCAATTCCGAACGATTTTTCCATCTGTGGAACCGATCACGCTATTCTATGTTCTGCACCTGCTCTTTGAGCTTCTCGATCTCTTCCTTGATCCCGACCACCAGATGCGCAATGTCCACGTCGCCGGCTTTGGAGCCGATTGTATTCGCTTCCCGGAGCATCTCCTGGAGCAGAAAATTCAGACGCCGGCCGATTGGCTCGTTTCGATCGAGTGTTTTTAGAAATTGCTCGTTGTGGCTGTGGAAGCGGACCGTTTCCTCGGTAATGTCCATTCGCTCGGCGAGCACGGCGATTTCCGTGATAAGGCGGTTCTGGTCAACCTGTTCCGGGGCGATCAGTTCCCGGAGTTTCTCATTGAGTTTCTTGTGCGCGGATTCGACCTGGTTGGGCGCCAACTTCTGGACCTGAATGATCAGATCCTCAAGGTGATGAACGCGCTGGACGAAATCTTCTGACAGCCGTTTGCCCTCTCTGGCTCGCATCGATTGGCACTGGGCCACCGCCTGTTCGCAGGCCGGCGCGACCACCTTCCAGACGGCTTCAAAGTCCGGCGCCGTGGATTCGAATTCGAATACATTTGGCATCAGCGCCAACTGTATGGGATCGGGTGCATCCGAAAGACCCAGGCGCTGTTGAAGCCGCGCAAGCCCGTTGCGATATCCCTCAAAGATCCGCTCGTTTAGAACCGGAATGCCCTGTTCAAGCGCTTTACCGCTCAGGTTCAGCGAGAACCGGACGTGGCCCCGCGAGAAAACAGAAAGCGCGAGTTCCTTGATTTGGGGTTCCAGGGCCGATAGTTGCCCGGGCAGATGGACGGATACCTCGCCGTATCGCCCGTTGACCGACTTCACCTCCACCGTGGCGCGATACCCGTCAGTTTCGGCTTCTCCCCTCCCGAAACCCGTCATGCTGACAACCATACGTTCTCCCGTCACTACGCCGCACAAAGGGTGTAAAAATGAAACTTATAAAGATAGCACATTCAAGGGCGTTTGTCAACCGGCAAACCGCGGCGCCGTTGTCGAAAATTCGAATTGCCCCATGAGTGGCGCCGGCGTACATTCCGGAAAACCACCGAACTCATGTCGGGCAGCGCCAGTCTCACACGCACTGAAAGGAACCAGGCATGCACGATAGATGCCGTTTTGCGGTGTTGTCTTTTTGCACCTTATGGCTGTGTCTCAGCCATGCCCTCGCGCCGCGGGCATATCCAGCGGAAAAGGATCTGGTCAAGACCGAGGTTCATCAGGTCGGGCGGGACTCGGAAGATCAATATATCGTTTTTCTGCGGAACAGCGAGACCGGACGACTTCTGCCCATCTGGATCGGTCCCTGCGAAGCGATGGCAATCTGGCGAAAACTGAACAACGAGACGTTTCCCCGTCCGTTCACCCACGATTTATTCCACAACGTCATGGAGGAGGCCGGGGTTCGTCTTCGATCCATCGTGATAGACGAACTTCGCCCACTGAAAGAGGGGGGTCTGAGGAGTACGTATTTTGCCGTTCTGACCCTGCAGAGTCCGGATGGAACAACCTTCAAAATGGACGCTCGCCCAAGCGATTCATTGGCGCTGGCCGTCCGAATGGGCCTTCCGGTTCACGTGGTACGCGACATTCTTGAAAGCCACGGAATCCCCGAAAAAGAGGCGCCTCCGAATCCGGCGGCGCCCCGCAAGACACCCAGATACTTTTGATCGACCGGCGGAGAATGCCCTACTTCGCACCGGGCCATTTCAAACTCCAACCAACGGGACTCCGCGCCTCTTATGGGTCAAATTCCGGCGATAGTTTCTTCCTGGTTGTATCACGACACCACATCGAAATCGTGTACATCCTCTCCTGCCTCGGTCGATAGAATATCGAGCGCGGCGGATGCTCCCTGGCCGGCGGAAATAATCGCCTGTGTCTTCCGCAGTCGCGTACTCCAACCCACTACGTACAGTCCTTCAACGGTCGTGCGTCCGTCCCTGTCGCATACCAGCCCGTCGGGGCCTCTCTCCAACCCGACATTCACGCCCAGTTTCACATTGGTTCCTGCCGCCAGAATCAGATAGTTTCCTGCGTGTGTGGCCCCGCCCTCCGTGGTCACCGTGAATCCGGTTTGGGTTTTTTCGACGCCGGCTACCTGTACATTTTCGATGCGAGTACCCTGCGCCTTCACCTGATCCCGCGAGATCCGTTGAAATTCGCTCCCTGTCAACTCTGGAATACCCAGGTAATTGTAGAGCATTGCCTTATGCATGGGCGTTGTATCCTGCCCGAATACCGCCACATCCATGCCGTTCTTGGCCAGAAACAGGGCCGCGCTCAGGCCACCTGGACCATCTCCTACCACCAATACCGATGCCATTATATCCTCCTGTCAGGGCTTAACAGTCAGTTGATAAAGTCGCTCTGCAGGCGAGGCCGAGCCATTGTGACCGAAGACAAGGCGCGCGACCGAGTCGAATCTGGGGATTCGGGAAGGGAGCGCAACGCAGTAATTCGGGCACAAGAGCCGGCCGCAGCCCGGATGGACTTTTTTAACGGGCTGTTAAGTATCGTTTGTTTCCTCGGTTGGCACTCTCGTGTTTCTCACGACGAATCCTGTAACAACGCGTCCAGTTGGGCTTCTGTCGTTACCGGCGCGGAACAGACGGAATCTCTGCACACGTACGCGGTGGGTTTTCCGTCCACTGTCGTCTTGCCGGCAAGAAGTGGAATACGTCGTGACAGATCCTCACTTTTCTCTGGATCCGTACGCACAATCACCCGGTTGGAAAGCAGGCGTCTGTATGCGGCCGCCAAGAGCTTTTTCGTGTCTGCGTCCTCCGGTTCGCCCACCAATACGACCTCGACCGGACGCCGGGAGAAGAAATCGAGACCGCAGAGCATCTGACCGAAACCGGACGGCATCTCTCGGAGCATCGGTTCGAACAGCTTCAGGGTTTGCTCTGCCCTCTTCCACAGATCCGGCCGGTCGAGAATCGTACCCAGACGCATTAAGGACATAACGGCCATCGAATTTCCGGATGGGGTCGCGTTGTCGTAAGGATTCTTGGAACGGACAATCAGTTCCTCGTTCGACTTTCCGGAAAAAAAGAAACCACCCTCCGCCGGGTCCCAGAACTCATCGAGCATCGTCTCCGTGAGCGTCTCCGCCGCATCCAGCCAGGCCGGATCGAAGGAGGCCTCGTAAAGGTCGAGAAGTCCACAGCAGAAAAAGGCGTAATCGTCCTGGTATCCCACGAACCGGGCCCGTCCGGCCTTGTACGTGTGCAACAGACGTCCGGATTCCGTCAGCATGTGTTGGAGGATGAATCCGGCCGCGTTTTGTGCCGTTTCGAGATACTCTTGTTTTCCGAGAACCTGATAGGCACGCGCAAAAGCCGAGATCATGAGACCGTTCCAGCTCACCTGGATTTTATCATCCCGTTCCGGCTTGATCCTGCCCTCGCGAACGGCTGCCAGTACCTCCCGCCCGCGCCGCGTCGCGGCTTCCAGGCGCGCCAGGTCCACGTCCAGGAACCGGGTTAACTCTTGCGCCGCCACAGGTATATTCAGAATACTCTTGCCGTGTTCAAAATTGCCCTCCGACCGTACATCGTAATGCCGGCAAAACAGCCGCCCGTCTTCTTCCTCCAGCAATGTGTGCACCTCCTCCTGATCCCAGACGAAAAATTTCCCCTCCTCCCCTTCGCTGTCCGCGTCCTGGGTGGAATAGAATCCTCCCTGCGGATCGGTCATCTCGCGCATGACATACGACAGCGTTTCCTGTGCAATCTTTCGGAACAGCGGCTCTCGGGTAAGTTGAAAAGCTTCCAGATAGAGCCCGGTCAGCAGGGCATTATCGTAAAGCATTTTCTCGAAGTGTGGGACCAGCCATTGATGGTCAACCGAGTACCGATGGAATCCGCCACCCAGGTGATCGTATATCCCGCCGTGCGCCATTTTCCGCAGCGTCAGCAGTACCATATCCAGTGCGTTGCGATTTCCGGTTCTCTCGAATTCTCGCAGAAAAACCGATAGGTTCATGGTACTTGGAAACTTCGGCTGCGATCCGAACCCTCCGTTTTCTGAATCAAAATTGCGGGCGATCTGCGCAAATCCGTTAGAAAACAACCCACCGGTCAACTCTCCGTCCAGGTTTCGCAAGTCGGTCAGCCGTTTTAAACCGGCCATCAGCCGTTCGGCCGCTTCTCCCACTTTGTCCCTGTTCTCGCGGTAATGCCTGGCCACGGAGCGCAGCACGTCGGGAAATCCCGGTCGACCGTATCTGCTGTCGGGAGGGAAATAGGTGCCGCCGTAGAACGGTGTTCCATCGGGCGTGAGAAACACGCTCATCGGCCACCCTCCGGCGCCGGTCATCATCTGAACCGCATTCATATAGATTTCGTCCACATCCGGACGTTCTTCGCGGTCTACCTTTACGTTTACGAAGAAATGATTCATCACGGTTGCAATGGTCTCATTCTCAAACGACTCCCTTTCCATCACATGGCACCAGTGGCAGGCCGAATAACCGATACTCAGGAAAATGGGGCGGTCCGATTTTTTCGCCTGTTTAAAAGCTTCGTCGCCCCACGGAAACCAGTCCACCGGGTTATGCGCGTGTTGCAACAGATAAGGGCTCGTTTCATGTAACAACCGATTTGTAAAACGCGGCTTTTTCATCGATGGTTCCCGAGTCTTAATCGCATTGATGCTGATTGAGTCCGTGGGTGAGCTTCCGTGCGTAATGACACGGTCTACCTGCAGCGGGCGGGTGGGTCGCGACGGGTAATCCCGCGAGTTGCGGGCAATGTCGGTTCGACCCGATCGGTGATTCAGCCGGCTGGCGACGGCCTATCGACGCCGCAAGCCCTGGCGCAGGCAGGAAATGGCTGGATTCATTGAAAGCACAACAAAGTCGTGGCGGGCCGTCCAGGGTACATTTTCAGCAGCCGGGTCGAATTCCACTCGCCCCACCGGTCGGACCAGGTAAAAATCTCGCCTGTTGGCCGCGTTCGAACAAATCTCCCACCGGGCAAGACCGCTTCGAGTACGAAATTGCCCAGTGTACACGCCTCATTCCGGGGAACCCGGATCTCGATACGATTCTCCATCCGCAGATGTTCAAGGCATTTCGCGGGCAACTCCATCCGGATCGGCGCATATTCGTTTGCGGGAGGCAGGTTGCCAACCCACTCGTCATTGAGGAAAACCTGCTTATCAGTGCGCAAGGCATGCCATCCGCAGAACCGCAAGGAAGCACGCCGAATATGGTTCAAGTCGTCATAAATCAAACGGGCATCGGGCGGGTGCTCCATTTTTTCGAATGCCGAAAGATCTCCGGGTCGATGCCAGGCAAGTCGGGTCTCCACACCTCTATTCAAATGATGCCATGCCGTTTCGACCGAAGTCTGGCCGACATGGACGATAAACCATCCGGGCGCCGTATTCTCAAGATAGCCCGGCCAGCAGGTCAGCACGTCCTGGGGATACGGTAACAGGTTTTGCACACGGTCCAGCGGCGTTGGCATCTCGCTGGAAAGGCCGATGGAAGCACACATGCATTGCAGAACGGGTCGTCCATCCGTACGGTGAAGCAACACGCTCTGGTTGTGGGTATGCCCACAAAAAAAGGCGTCTACGGGTTGTTCCCGCAGTATTTCCGGCATATCGAGATGAAAATCGATGTTCGTAAAAAAGGCCCTTGCCATTGGCCAGACCGGATGGTGCCCAAACAGAAACGTACGTTCGATTCCCGCAGCCTCCCGCCCATTTAACGCGAATTCCAGCCACTTCCTTTGTGCGCCCTGCCTTTTCCACGTGGGCGTGTCGAGGAAAACCAGCCGGCAGCCGGCAATATCCAGAAAGAAAAACCGCTCTCGGGGCGTGCTGCCGAGCCAACGGGAAAGGTAGGGTCGAACGACGCCGTCGAAGGCCTCGACGCGGTCCCTGTTTCCACATGCGAACAGCAGCGGAATCCCATATCCTTCGAAAAATCCCAGCCCTTCCTTGATCTCATCAATGGAGAGTTCGACGTCCTGGTGCCCCTCAACGAGATCTCCGGTGATGACCAGAAAAGCAGGCGAGACTTCTTTTAGCGAAGCCATCATCGGCATAAGAACATAGTGAACGCTCTCGAGGTACTGGTCAACCTGCAAGGGTCGAAACGAACCACCGGGTTCACCTGTTTGTCGCCCGAACTTTGGGTGCAAAAAGTGCGTGTCGCCCACCACGGCAAAAGTGAACGGTTTGTCGATGCGGTCGCCGGCCTCCTGCAGATTCATTTGTACGCTTTCCTTGTTCATACGCCGCCACTCGGCGGACCGCCGCCCCGCCGCCCGCCGCCGCGTCCACGTTGAAACCCTCGTCGCATCCTCTCCAGATAACCATCCAGAACCTTATCCTGTCTGTCGTCCAGCACCGATTTGACCTTATCGAACATTGTGTTCCGAAGCCCGCCGAGCTTCTCCATAACTTGCTGCCGGTCCGCTCCATCCTGCATTTCTTTTACCAGTTCGGCCCGCTTGCCGTGTATCTCCATGAGTGCGCTTCGGATCTCAAGCATTTGATTGTCTTTCAACGCGATCTTGCCGTCAAACGCCAGAAAACTCAGCGTTTGCTCTACAGGCAACATCATTCTGATCCGGGCTGCGCCACCGCGCCTTCCGCGTCCGCGCCCGCCCCTGCCCTCCGGTTGTGCTGCCGCCTCCACGGCAAACGCCAATACAATACACGCAACGAGCGTAAGTCCTGTGAACCTTTCACCCCGTTTCATCGGTGCCTCCTTCTTGTTGAAACATGCCTGTCGGTTCAGGCGGACGTAAAATCGCCCGGATTCGGCTTCTTTGGTAACTTCCTTAGACAGTCGGAATCCGGGCGGCGTTCCATAATGGAATGCAGTTTTCCGGACTAGAAGACAACCTGGGAAACGGCCTTTGATATCAACACAACAGAAACCGAAGTCATCCCGATGAGCCCCATACCACAGTAGTATCCGGCCAGGAGAATGGGCGCGTATGCCCTCCATTTGGTCTCGCCGAAACGTCTGGCGAAGTAGAAACGTCCAAGAAGCGCGCCGGCAAACTGCAGAATCACAAAATGTGGCCACGTGGCGAGTGAGCCCACAAAACCGAAAAAGAACAGCGTCGGCGCCTTCAACGCGGCCAGAATCAGATACATGAGGCCGCCCACGGCAAACCCGGCCCCGATGATTTCCGGCTTGATGATATCCTTAAGGAGTTCGACGCCGACGGTTCCCTGGCCTTCGAGTTCCGGCATCGTCGACTTCAACCACATCGTGGTCATTGTGGCGTCGTATGGCCAGAACGTCTGCACATAGTAATAGCTGGACGAGGGAATGGGCCCCAGTCGCCAGATGAATTCCCAGAAAATAAAGCTGAAAATGAAAATTACGACCATGGTCACCGCAGTCAATTTCACGTAACTGACAAATTTCGTCTTCGTCAACTCCATCTGTTTATATGTAGGCACGGCAAGGCCGTGGTCGTGCAGGGGAAGTGGCGCAAACCAGACCGCCACGCCCTTGTATCCGGACAGAAGAATCCCCGCTTCCCGCAAATAGGGAATGCTCGCCCCGTACGGGCTTCCCGTCAGGCCGATCATTCGGGCGCCTATATAAGACGAAATCGGCGTGTAGATGAGCCCGAAGAACACAACCCAGCCCCAGTGGAATTCCGGAACCAGCATCTGACATAGCACTATAAAGCCGAGTGTGGCGGCGCCCCAGAACAGAATCGGGTAAATCATTTTCATGTCCGAGCGACCTTCCGGCAGGTCCTCGAGGTCGATACCCGATGTATGATGCCCGGTTTCCTGTTTCTGACGACGTTGTTCCATAAGCACTCGAAACACCTGGTAGAATCCGGTGAACGCGATTATAAACGAAGTGCCGATACCAAAACTCAACCAGAAGTCGAACTGGTTGGAGATCGAAGTCGGGATCGCCGTCATGCCCGCAGACCAGCGGTCCAGGATTTCATATTTGTAAAGAAACGGGTTGACAACCAGGTTTCCCAGGACGGCGCCGGCAAACGACCCGATAACCACCCAGAACGGCAACACGAATCCGACAATCAGGTGGCCCAGGTCGGTTGCAATTCCGAACAGCGCCGCAGGTAAGATGGTTTTGATCTGCTCCGTAAAATCGATCCAGGGAATGGGCAGAATCTGGACCGTATCGGTCAGGAATATGCTGGAAAGCGTGGGGACAACAATGTAGAGCAGGCCCCAGACCAGTCCGATGCACGCGCCGGTACTGAATACCCGCCATCTCCAGCCCTCCTGCTTGGCCGACGTCTCGGCCAGCGCGGTGGCTCCGCGCGCCTGTACGGGCGCCAGCGGAAACGGCAACCGTTCGATATCGCTCGTAATGCGAAACATCACGTACCCAAGCGATAGTCTCGCGGTATTGCTTAACAGTGTTAATGCAACGAGGATGCCGATCGGCTTCAACCACGCAGCGTGCAAAAACGTACGTTCGGCGTAGATCTCCGGATGTTCGCTGATCCTGGGAACCACCCAGTCCGGGAAGAAATCCGCGAGCCCCCTGGCCGCCGGGGATTGGATCAAGTATTGATCCCAGATTAATCCGCCGAACGGGCCCCCATACACGAGCGCCGCGCTGCCCAGTCTCACCCCCACCCCCAGCAATCCACCCGCCACCCAGTAGATTACCAGGACCTCCTGCGTCTTCAGCCGCACGAAGGACCGTTTGGCGATTTCCAGGAAGAGGATGATGGTCACCCATTCGGACGCGCCCGCCATGTTCTGTCCGGTGACCAACCCGAGGTAGATTGCCCCCGGCAACATCACCAGGCCCACAAATAGCGTCGCCCACATGGTCTTCATATTGAAACCATCTTCAAACGGCGCATCCACCGGCATGATGTTTTCGTACTGTTCCTGATCTTCTCTATTGTCTTCGGGTTCGATTGCCAAAACCACCCCTCCTCATTGGGAGCAGCGAGTCACGGGTTGCGGGTGTCAAGCTACCGGCTGTCCACGAATCGCGGCACAACGCTTCTTATACCCTTGCCTCTTCCACTGTGTTTGACAGAATCCGACTGCCCTCGTCCGCGTACTGGTGTTTCAATTCGGGTGGAATGGTCCGCCAGACCAGGAATCTTTTCCTGAGCACGTTCAGGAATCCTCGGTTGATCCGCTTCCAGGAGGCGACGTCACCGCTGAGTCGGTTGATAACAACCTCAATTTTATAAATATTGTATTCTCTGGTTGGTATCGCCCTCAACTCCACCTCCTGGCTGATGCCCAGGTCGTAGGGCGCAAGCCAGCAGGTCAGGTTGATTTCATACTGCGGTTCACCCTGAATGTCCTGCGAGGTAAAACGGACGTAATCGGCCACAAAGTCGCCGACGGACCCTTCGCCGTAGGATTCAAAAACCCGCGTCAGATAAGTGTACATTCCCAATACTTCCGCGCCGCCGACCGTAAACGGAAAATCGAACACCCATCTGTCGCCGTCGGGCTCCGGAAACTCCCATTTTCGCGTCACATCCGGCACGGCCATATCGGCGGCCTTCTTCGCAGGGTACAGCGTAGAGAGGAACACCGTTGCCATGACAATCAAGGTGGAGGAAATGGCCGACAAAGAAGAATAGTTCAACTCCAGGCTGAGCAGTTGTCCCTGTGCCTGCGCCTGAGTAAACAGCACAAGAACCAGCACTTGTCCTATTAAATACCCAAAGACGGCGCCAACCGTGGCGAATACTGTCGCCTCCGCGAGAAACAGCGCCGCAATGTGGTTTGGCGCCAGCCCGACGGCCGAGTAGATGCCAATTTCGTTGAACCGTTCGTACACCGCGCCCATCATTGTATTCAACACGATCAACGCGGCAATCAGGATCGGAATAAACAGTGTGCCCAGACCGGAAAGAGACGTGGATCCGATGGAACTGTAAACCGTGACTTTTTCCTCGTGGCCCACGAACATGGTCAGGGACACCCGGGTCATGAACTCTTCGACATCCGGCAGGAAGTTCGTCTTGGCGTTGCCCTGTGAGTCCACAAAATTCGCTACCGCGACGGAATTCAGGGTACCTCCAATATTCCGCACGTAATCATAAGGTACGATCATCACGTTGGTCGATTCCAGATGCGTAAACGTCTCAATTGGTGCCGCTGCGACAACCCGCGGGTCCTGGTCCTGAGCATCAGCCAGGTCGTCCTTCTCCTTTACCGTATCCACGGGCGTAAGCTTCTCGTCGTCCATATCCTTGTATTTATTGAAATCCTCCGAGTCCATAATTCCGATAACCGTGAAAACACCGCCCAGCATCTCTATCTTTGCGGTACCGGCGTCTTCGGGAAAAATACCCACCAATTCCGCCAGGTCGTTCGGCAGAATACATACATCCGTCTCTCCTGGATTAAACCACCGCCCGCTCATCAGATATCGGTCGATACCGGTAATTTCCGGCTCCTCCGCCGTGAGGCCCAGCAACCCATTCACAAAACTGTCTTTTCCCGTGGTGATACCCACGTCAAAATCGACATAGGTATCTCTCGAGCCAAGGTAGGAGGTCTGCTCGGTGGTCCGAGAGAAGTTGACGTATGCCCGTTCCCCGCGAACCTGAGAAAGGTACCATGCGCGGGGAACAATGGTCGCACGGCCCTTAAATGCACTGGTCAGGTACTGGAGAACGGATTCCTGCAATCCTCTCCAGGAACGATCCCGGACCAGGCCTCCCTGATACGGGGGTTGGTTGTCCCTCGGCAATCGATAAAATTTGATTGAAGTCTGTACCGACGTAAATGATAGCGCCGTAAACGTCAGCAATGTGAGGGTGATGGCCGTCAGTCCGGTACGGAGAGGACGTTTTCGCAAATTGGAAATGCCCAGAATTATTGAAGCAGCCGTCGCGCTCAACCTCCCCACGTCCGCCTCGTACGTTCCTGCCGAGGCCTGCTTCATTTTCCGTACCTCTTCGCCGAACTTGGAAACGACAATGAACATCGCAATGCCGCCAAGCGCCATGATCACGAAAGCCAGAAAGATGATGTAGGGCGTGCTGCTCAGCTTGAAGGCCGGATGGACGTAACGAAGGACAATGAAAAACAGCACGAAGATTCCCGCAAAGCCGCTCAGGCGCCGGGTGATATCCGGAAATCCGAAAAGCAGCCGCTCGCAGAAAAAGGAAAACGGCAGCAGGAGAATGAAATAAAAGATAATCCCACGTACCGTGTCGTTTGCCGTGGACATCACTTCAGGGTATCCGCGGGCTTCCAGCCCCCAGGCCTCCCTGGACGCGGCGATAAACCCTTCGTAGTCGTGGCGGGCCAGGTCCTCACGCGCCCGTTTTAGCGCGTCGGCCGCGTGCGTGTGCAGCTTTTCCAACCGGGCATTCGTTATTCCGTACTGGGCAAGCTGCTTCATCCGGATGTCGTCTATCACCCACATATCCTTGGCGGCCTTGTATGACGGGTAGAGGATCACGCCGGGAGGATAACCTGCGCCGCGAGACTGCTCCAACAATTCATCGTCCACGTCCCACTTGCCCACGGGGTTTTCCAGAAACTCCTCCGGGGCGTTTGTCAGCAGGTATTTCACCCCGAACAGGCCCGTGCTCATCAGAATCTTGATGGGATCGGGACTGCCGGTTGTGGGGTTTATCGCGGTAAACGCCACCGCCGCCCGCGTTACGTCGCCCTCTTTGATGCTCTGGTTCTCAATATAGTAGTAACCGTATTCCAGCGGCTGGGAATCGCCGGCATTCAACACGGTCATAAAATCCAGCGCCGAAAGGTAACTGGAATCGATTATTTCAAACACACTGAGAGACCTGCACTTGAAGAGGACCGCCAGCATCTCGTTCTCCCACCATCCGTAGCCCTGCCGGGCGGGAAACTTCTCCTCGCCTTCCGTACCCAGATCCGGCGCCGATATGATTCGGCCATGGTCGTCGATTTCATATGCCAATATTTGATTTGTAAACCGGTTGCGCATGATGTTGAAATGGAATCGGCCAGTGGCCTCCACTTCCTCTTTTGTGCCGAATATGGGCCCTGTGGATCGGTCGCTCACGTATTTGGGGCCTTCCGTGGTTTTGTCCACAATCAAGGTACGTACCCCACCGCAGCTGGCAACCGGCCCGGGCTGTTGATATGTGACGATGGCCCCAGGCACGGGCACGCGTGGAATCGCAAAATCGGCATCTCGTTCAAACCACAGAATGCGTCCCTTCATACTGTGGCCAAGGTCCTGCAACTTGAGTTTGGACACCCGGAAGAACTCGGGATCTTCCAACGCCTTCAGCAGCATGCCGGTCGCCGTACGGGTTTGCCGGGCCAGGTTGGCGAAGTTGACGAATTCCACCCGGTCGGCGGGCGTATCCACCTTTTCACGCGTTGTGGACGGGGTGGCCAGCGTAATCCCTTCCTTGCCAACGAATTTGACCGCCTCGCTGTCGAATCCCAAACGGACGGGCATGTAGTTCTTCCACGTTCGTTTCGGTGGCGCAACGGCGTCGACGTGACGTTCTTCGCCAGGATAGATTTTGGCCAGGTATTTGTTGAATTTCTTCGCGTACGGCGCCAGCAGGTTGTTTTCGTAGTTGTTCGTTGACCAGTTCGGGTTGATAAACGTACCGTGTGAGAAACTGGCGATCTCGTCCGTTTCGCTCGACAGGTCGAACCCGACGAATAGCCGGAAATCGATCTTCTGTCCGTCCGGAATCTTCTCCCGGAAGTGGTCGCTTTCCCGGGAATGCCTGAAAAGGAAGTCGTTGACGCCGGACAACCCCTGGAAGTGGGCGCCTGTTACCAGGAATTTTACCGTGTACCGCGGCAGCCGCGACAGTCGTCCCGAGGCGTCTAGCCACGATTTGTCTTTCAACGCCGCCGCGACATCCAGAAGGGCGGCCAACCCGGTCGCATTCTCCGCACCCGGAGCCAATGCCGGCACCACGGAAATGGCGTCGTAAAACGAACTCAGGACAACCATCTCGTCCTTCCATTTCCGTTCTTCACGCTCCGTGACAAAGGCGTCGGAGCCAGGCAGGGTGGCGTATATGTTCCACGTGGGAACCTTTTCCCAGTCCATTTTGGACGTCATTCTCACGAGCGTGGCGTTGGACTCTGCGAGTGCCGCGAGACGGGCCGCGTCGGCTTTCTCCACCCAGAACCTGGGCACATCCACCGGTACCTGAAGGAGTTTCTCCTGGGCTTGTCCTCTGCTCACGCCGCCGTTATCGTAGAAAATGATGGCCTGTGCGCCCAACATGCGTGGGTTGAGATAGTTCTGACCGCAATCGAATTCCATCAACGCGATGCTGTTCGCCACCGGCTTCGAATTCAATGCCCGGAAAGATCCATCACCTGCGTCGATCAGCGCGCCCGTAACGCCGCCGTCCGGCAGGGAAGGCGTTTGCACGTGATTGGGCCAAAGCCCGTACAGCCGGATCGTGTCTCCGGTTTCCAGAACATCCAGTGTCGCCCCCTTGTCGATGGGCACGGTGACGTGGTGTTCCTCTACCGTGATATCCTCCAGACCCAGCGCCTCGAAACGGTCTTTGACGTATTCGAAGGCCTTCCTGTGCCCCGGATACCCCGGTACCCGGGATCCCATCCCGGCCAGAGCGGATACCGTTTCCTGGAGACTCGCCTCTGAGATCTGATCGGCGAAATCCTGAATGCGTTCGTCTCTGTGGGAGGGCTTCTCCACACGCACCTGAGGAACGCTGGGCTTGATATTGAAAACACGAATAAAAAAGTCGGTTACCTGTCCCGGGTTGAACACGGTAACCGACGAAAGCATGAAAATCGCGATCAGCCACAGAATCGCGCCGCCGAGTTTACGCAGCATAGTCAACTCCTGAATCTTGAGAAACTCAGTTTTCGTTTTGGCCGCCCTGTTCGGCGCATTACGACAAAGGACCCGACAGGCGTCCCGGGGTTGCCCGAATGGTATTCCGACGCATTGGCGCGATCTCAGTTGCGGAAGATCACCAAGCGCATTGCGGATGGTCGCGGAACCCGCCCCTGCGGTAGCCGATGGTCAATTCCGAAATGCAGGCCGTCGCGGGAATCAACGAAATTTTGATATAACAAATAAGAATACCGTTGTCAAGGCATTTTCTATTGCTCTAATCATCTGATTTTTCTGGCCTTCGTGGCTCATGCCATCCGTGTCCACCGACCGGAAACAAGAAAAACGCTTGCGTCCGAACACGCTTTTTTTATATTGGTGATCCGCTGTACTGGCCAGTTAAAACGGGTTCATCGATCCTACCCTCTCCCGAAAGGAGAAGTACCTTATGACATGGTGCCCTCCCCGGCTCTTGCACCTGATCACAATTCCCGTTGCCGCACTCGGTCTTTCTTCCTGCGGGGGTCCTGAAAAAAAAATCGAGGAAAAGCTCGCAGCGAATGTCCTCTTTTTTGCTAACTTTGACGACAGATCCCGTTTCGAGGCGCTTACGATAAAGAAGGGCACGGTCGCTGCGATGGAGACGAGCAGCCCGCCCCGACATGAGTTTACCGGGGGCAAAGAGGATGGCTTCGTTTCATTCGCAAACGGCGCAACCTATCTCAGCTATCAGGCCAAAGGAAACTTTCCGTACGGTGTGAATAGCCCATGGTCCGGAGGGGTCTCTTTCTGGTTGAGCGTAGATCCAAACAGCGACTTCACGGAGAAGTTCCCCGAGCCCTTTTCCATCGGAAAGAAGTGGGACGACGCGGTCATATTCGTAGACTTCGAAAAGAGCCAGAAGGATCGCCCTCCCAGCGCCCTTCGCTTCGGCTGTTATCCCGATAAAACGCGGGCAGTCGCCGAAGAACTGGTAAAACAGTGGACGATCCGGTATGAGAAGCTCAACTGGAAATCCGACCAATGGCACCATATTGTCGTCACGTGGTCCAATATCAACAGCGGCAACGCCGATGCCGAGTACGCACTCTTCGTCGACGGAGAAGAAATAGGCCGGAAGAAGAATACCCGGCGCGACATTACCTGGAACATGGACGATATGGCCATTCGATTCAACAATTACAAGACCGCCTATTCCGGTAAGATCGACGAAATCGCCGTTTTCAATACCATGCTCGACCCGGCCGACGTAATCTATCTATTCAAGCCCAAACGACCATTGAATGTACTCCTGAAAAAAGACAGATAGGTGCCGGGTGGCGATTCGATTCTCCGACGCGACACGCCAATAAAGCCGATCCTGGCGCCGCGATCGGGAATATAGGCACTCACCCCGGTTTCGTAATTTCTGTCCTGCCGCGGCCGATGTGATTCGACATAAGTCGTCAATTGCCTTCCTGTTGCATGGCGTTGTGGCTTGAAAACAGTCTTCATTTTAAAAAAGGGGCGATAGAGACGATGCTATCCCCCCCTTTTCGTGGTCGGGTCCGCGGCTCCCGGCGTCAACGGCCGGTACCGCGAACAGGGCCCGTGTCGACGACATCCTTCCTTCGACGATCGTCCCCCGGAGTGCCAGTGTTAAACTTTCTGATCTTTATTATACCTCTTGGCATCGGCTGGTTCGGAAGCCCGGTGCAGGGCGCTGAAGGCGGGGAGAATGAAGCTGAACTGGCTCATTTTCGGCGCCTTGTCAGAGTCCGGCCTGAGGACATCCAGGCGAACATTCACTACCAGGACCTGATGCTCAAGTCGGACCGCAGCCGGGAGTTGCTTGTCGAATATCTGAGGCGCCTGCAGGCCAGACCCGGATCGGCCGTGGGTCTCTACCTGTATGCGCGCCTGCTAACCCGTCCGGATGAGCGACTTGCCTATCTGAAACGGTCGATAAGTGCCAATCCCGAAATCTTTCAGGCGCGGGTCGATCTGGGCAGGACATTCTACCACAAAGGGAATTATGACTCGGCCCTGGCGCACTATAAAGCCGCCCTGGAACTCAGACCAAAGTCGGCATTTGTGCGAAATCTGATGGGCCTGGCCTATTACCATAAAGGATACGCCGACCAGGCGATTGCGGAATACAGACGGGCGGTCAAGCTCAACGACAAGTACACGGATGCTTATCTCAATCTGGGCCTTACCTATATCTACACGGGGAAGACGGACAAAGCGATAGAAATCTATGAACAGGCGCTTCGATTCCAGTCGGAAGCCACGGAACGCCGGTACATTTACAGAAACCTGGGAATGGCCTATGCTCAGGAAGGAAATCTCAGGAAAGCACGGTCCGCCTACCTGAAGGCTCTGGAGATCGATCCCCAATACGGCGAAGCGTATGTAAGCCTCGGCAACCTGGCATTCAACCGCAGGGACTTCAAGGCCGCCGTCGACACCTACCGAAAGGCGATTGCCGCCGGTGCCGACGACGCTTCGGTCTATCTCAAATTGGGGGTATCCTACTTCAACGTTCGCAATTACGACAATGCCATCACGCATCTGCAAAACGCGGTAAAGATCGATTCCCTACAGGTAGACGCCTACTTCTACCTGGGTTTGGCCTGCTTTAGAGACGGTCGCCACGATAGCGCCCGCGAAGCGCTTGAAACCTACGTACGTAAGGAGAAACGCATTTCGAAGAATTCCGTTGTATTCGACGCCAAGCAACTTCTGGATGACCTGAATCGCCTTAGAATAAGATCATCCATTCCGGGTACCCAGAAAAAGGAATAGGAATCCATTGGCGAATAGCCCGCTGACCAGACCGTTCTTGAATACCTCCCCGACCGTCTCAAGTTCTCCGAAAAACGCGACCATCAGGACCGACAGAACCAACGGCGTCACCGGCGTCCAGCGTTTGGGAACCCCAATCCATCGAAATAGCAGCGCCCCCAGAACCGAAAGCGCGGCAACACCCAGTTGGTTTTCTAAACCCATGGATTTCTCCAGTAGGCTCTGGCAATGCGCACAACCGATATATGTATGATTTTTTTGGACCTATGAAATTGTTGAATAGCAAAGAATGTGATGTGCGGAACCGGCGGGCTTCCACATCGGAACCCCCATGCGAGAAACGAATCTGTGCCGCGCACAAACTGCTGCACGCGCCCGACCTACCGGTGAATTCCGGAGTGCCCGCAATATACCGCTTGCACCCAGGGCACGCAACCGCAAAGGGTGGCTTGCTGAAGTCGAGGAACCGACCTCACCCGGCTTTGCGGGCGCGGTTTGTCGTAACGTGATCCGTTTTTGGTTCTCGACGATCGTCCCCTGGCAACACACCCTTTGATGTCTGCATTTCGGGCGTAATTCAGGTCGAATCCGGCCTCGCCGGACCCAGGGAGACTTCCTTCGTATAGCCCTTTGTATGGAGAATCCATTCACCGCCTGCAGTGACGAAATTTCTAGAGAAATCGCTTGACTTTGATGAACTTAAGATGTATCTTCTTGTCGTATCAGTGCGCTAACTGTGAGTTGTTTCGGAAATGGTTATTTCTGTTTGACTTGTTGCCAACATTTGAGGTCCTATCAACCAAGGAGGGGAGATGCGATCTGTCCTGAGAATCGGCCTTGTTGTCTGTTTTGCCGCGGCCTTTGTGGCTTGCGAACAACCTCCCGAAGAGGAAATCAAAGCCGCCGAAGGCGCCCTCAGTAAAGCCAAGGCCGCCGAGGCCGACGTCTACGCCGAGGAGATTTTCCGTTCGGCCACGAATACCCTGAAAGACGCCAAAGACAAAGTAGAACAAGGCGAATATAAAGAGGCCAGAGCCGCCGCCATTGAGGCGGAGGAACGCGCAAACCAGTCCGTGTCTCAGGCGGAAACAAACAAGGTCAAAACACGCGACGACGCTCAGGCAATCATCGATTCGACGTCTCCCAGCGTGGCGGAGGCACGAGAAGCGCTTAGCGCCGCCCCCCGTGGCAAGGGCGCAGATGGAGATTTGGACCAGCTCGATGCAGATCTTGGCGAGGCCGAAGTGTCGCTGAATAGCGCAAGGGGCAGCCTGGAAAACGGCATGTTCAAGGATGCCTTGGCCCAGGCTCAGGCCGCGGAAAGCAAGTTGGGCGGGGTACAGGACGCAGCAAAAACGGCAATGCAGAAAATCGAAGATTGGAAAGAGGAAAACAAAGCCTGGTATCTGCGTTAGCCCATTGCCATTTTGTCATTTTCTTTTCTTAGTTTAAACTGGAAAACCGAGAAGCCTGCTCACTTCTCGGTTTTCCAGTTTTAGGTATGGTTTGCATGCGCCGGTTTTCTGTTATTCTGATTCTGCCTTTGGTGGTCGCCGCCGCTTGCCGGACTCGACCTCCGGACGCCCGTAGCCGGGCTTCCGGTCCAGCGGATACGTCCGCCCCATCCTCCACGGCAGAACGTCTTGCGGCGGATATAGAAAGGCTGGAGGCCGCCCTTATCGGATTGATGGATGAAAAGCCACATATTGTAATCGACACGGTTCACAACCACCTGCAGGTCTGGCATCGAAACCGTCTGTTGGAGGACGCGGTCTGCGCAACCGGAAGCGGAAAGATTCTGTTGGGCGACAAGCGAAAGTCATGGCGGTTCATCACACCGAAAGGGCGATTCGAAATCCAACGAAAAGTGGTGAATCCGATATGGAAGAAGCCTGAATGGGCCTTTGTGGAGGCGGGACGGAAGGCTCCGGTACTGCCGTGGGATTTCGGGCGTCTGGATCCCGTCACGCTGGGCAAATATGCCCTGGAGTTGGGCGACGGATACGAAATTCACGGCAACCTCTACCCGAATCTCATCGGGCGAAACATTACGCACGGGTGCATTCGACTGAACGACGCCGACCTCGAGGCCGCGTTCGTCCGGGCGCAAATAGGAAGCCGTGTCTACATCTATTGATCCTCACTATTACCATCCCCTTCGTCTTGTTCATGCCGTCTCCCGAGGCATGCGCCCAGAGCGTGCCGGACTCGCTCGAACAAGCGCTCAGTAACAGGAAACAGGCGCTGGAGCTTGAAGTTCGGTTTGCAAGAAAGAACCCCGACGCCTACTACCTCGTAATCGATCTGCCGTCCCGCAAGGTTTATCTCAAAACCGGTGCGCACATCTTAAGGTCCTGCGCAATTCAGAAATACCGACTTACGGGAGCGTTGAGCCGGTCGTCTTCGCAACTCCGGATGATCGCCCGGCTCGACCCGGTCAGCGCCGAACCCGGAAATACCGGACTCAGGCTTCGCGGCCGCCGTTTGCCGCTCGATTTCAGCGGTCGGCTGATTGAGGGTCCCCGTGGTCGATCCAGGTTGTATTTTTCTCCTGCCCTGCTCATCCAGCCGCACGAATTTTCCTTGCCCGCCAGGACTGGCGGCATCGTCCTTGACTCGTCCGACGTCAAAGCGCTTGATTCTGCTCTTCACCCGGGTAGCACCGCCATACTCATACCAATCGTCGACCGCATACCCGGAGAGCTATTCCCGTGAAGCAGCTCCTCCTAACCATTCTGACGCTTGCCCTGTCGCACCCCGTACCAGTTCCGGCGCAATCCGAGACCCGTTATTCGGAAGACCCTCTGCTGCTCGGCGCAGGCGCAAGACCTCTGGGGATGGGAAGCGCTTTTGTGGCCGTCAGTGACGATGCCACCGCCATCTATTGGAACCCGGCAGGCCTTCAGCGGCTGCGGCGAAGAGAATTGCAGATTCAACATGCCGAGCAGTTCGGCGGCACGGTCAACCATGACGTCTTTACCCTTGGCGGCCCTTCTCCGCTCGGCGGCTTTGGCGTCGGTCTCACGCGCCTGGGGGTGGACGGCGTCAAGATCACTACCCTTGAGAACCCGACGCTTTCGCCGGGTCCGGACAATCGCCCCGTCGTACGTCGTATCGTGGGTACAACCGAATACCACCTCCACCTTGCCTTTGGCCGCGGCCTGAGGTCGAATCTGTTCGCGGGTACCGGGGTGAAGCTCGTATCCCGCAGGCTCGGCACCGGTACGGGATCGGGATTTGGTGTTGATTTTGGCATGCTCTATATGCCGCGGCCGGACCTGACGGCGGGCCTGATGATTCGCAATCTCATACCCATGAAGATCACCTTCGACTCGGGTTCGTCGGAACGGGTCCCGCCTGTCCTTGTCATTGGTCTTGCGTTTGCGCGGCCGGTCGCGGCGTTTGACGGACTGATCACATGTAGCGGGAGTGTCAGCATCGGTGAGGAAAAATCTGCCGCAGAAAACCTACAGGGTGTCCGGATTGGCGTAGAATACCTCTACCGGAAAAAGCTGGCCTTTCGCCTCGGCGCACGGGGAAATCACTTTACCGCAGGTGCGGGCGTCCGACTCCGCGGACGCGTTGCCTTCGACCTCGCCTTTCTGGAACACGGCGAATTGGATAACACCTACCGCATCTCGGGTTCCTTCTATTTCTGAATCCTGAACACATTCATGCGAAGCGCGACCGATTTCAGATCCGGATATATCGTCATCGCCGGCAAAGCCAACGTGGGAAAATCCACGCTGTTTAACCTGCTCGTCGGCGAACGCCTGTCCATTGTGACCGCCAAACCTCAGACCACGCGGCATCGGGTATTGGGCATCCTCACGTCCCGAACATCCCAGATGATTTTCCTGGATACGCCGGGAATGCTTCAGCCCGGCTACGGTCTGCACGAGCGTATGTCCGATCAGATAAGGCGTTCCATCAGCGACGCGGATGTTTTTCTCGGTGTGATCGACGCCTCCGACTTCAAAGCCACCTTCGACCACGAAGTACGCGAAATCCTGCGCAGGGTCAGGCGCCCGCGCATTGTCGCGGTAAACAAATCCGACCTGGTTTCCGCCGCCCAGGCACAGCGGTGCGTCGATACCGTCAGGAAAGAAGCCGCAGTTCAGGAAGTTCTGCCGGTTTCCGCCCAAACCGGTTTCAATGTCGAATTGCTCCAGGCCAGTCTTGAGCAGGCGCTGCCTTCAGGTCCCGCATACTACCCCGAAGACATGCTCACCGAGCGCCCGGAGCGGTTTTTTGTGGCCGAACTCATCCGGGAGGAGATTTTCCTGCAACTCCGGCAGGAGTTGCCCTACGCGACGGCGATCAAAGTGGAGGCGTTCCGCGAAGGCAAACCCAGAACCTATATCCGGGCCAGCATTGTCGTCGAACGAAAGTCCCAAAAGGGAATCGTCATCGGCGGAAATGGAAAAACCCTCAAATCCATCGGCAAAAATGCAAGGGGTAAGATTGAGGCCTTCCTGAACGCCCCGATCTATCTGGATCTGCGTGTGAAAGTTCACCAGAATTGGCGGAAGAAAGAACAGGCCCTGCGCGGGTTCGGCTACTGAACGTGAATTCCAACGAGAGCCATTGTGCCTCACGCTATAAAGACGCTGCTCAAATTTGTCATCGGCGTTGCGCTTTCCGCAGGGTTTCTATGGTTGGCCTTTCATGGTGTCGCGCCAGCTGAAATGTGGTCTGCGGTAAGACAAGCCAGGGTTCACTGGCTTGTCTTAAGTATTTTTCTGCTCTTTCTGTCGATTCTCCCTCGTGCCTGGCGTTGGCAGATCCTTTTGAAACCCGTCAGTCATCGGATTTCATTTCAGAGAGCCAGCCATGCCATTCTCGTGGGTTATGCTGCCACCAACGTCGTTTCCCGTGCCGGGGAGATCGCCCGTGGGGTCGCGCTACAAAAATACGAGCGCCTGCCGTTGAGCGGCATTCTCGCCACCATTCTGGTAGAACGGGCGATCGACATGCTGGCCCTCCTTACCTTCCTGGGAGGCGTCCTCTATTTTTCCCGAGAAAAAATCGTCACCGCGTTCCCATGGATGGAGGGGGTCGCACTCCTCGCACTGGCGGCCACCGTGGGTTTTCTCGTTCTCTTCGTGCTTCTGTCCGTCTACGGTGATCGCGCATTGAATATCATGCGTCTGCCTGTCCGCTGGGTCTCCCAATCGGTGGCGGACCGGCTCATTGGAATTCTCCGGTCGCTGTTTCAGGGTCTGGGCGGCGTTCACGCGACTTCTGGCTATGTCGGCATCCTTGCGTCCAGCATCCTTCTCAACCTGATTTACATTCTGACGTCTTATGCCGCATTCTTCGCCTTCGATTTTCCTTCCCGGTACGACCTCGGTTTTTTCGACGCCGTCGTGGTCCTGGTAATTTCGACCATAGGCGTGATCATTCCCACCCCGGGAGGAACCGGCACCTACCATTATTTTTGCAGCCAGGCCCTCAACGCGGTATTCGACGTGCCGATTGCGGATGCTCTGGCTTACGCGACTGTGATGCATGGTCTCGCCTTCATCACTTATCTGATCGCGGGCGGCCCGGGGTTGATCCGACTTTTGCTTACCCGCCGGTTGGGCACCGTGGATACGACCGGTTTCCAGAGAAGGAAATAAAAAGGACGCGAACGATATGTTCGCGCCCTGCTGGAACCAGCCGTTTCACGTCACGATCAGGACTGCAGCCGCCGGGACATTTCCATCGCCTCCTCCGCTTCGTCGATAAGGCCCTTCTGCTGGTACAGCCTCGAAAGACTCGTATGGGCAAGCGGTTCTTCCGGCGCGATTCGAATCGCTTCCCGCGCGTGCAGAATCGCTTCATCGACCTTGCCCTGCCTGTCCAGCACCTGCGCCAGACCCAGGTGCCCCATGTAAAAATCCGAATCTTCTTCCAGCGCCCTGCGAAACATCTCGAAAGCCCCGTCCAGGTTGCCGGTGGAAATCTGCTTTAATCCTTCCCGATAGTGATTTTTAGCCGCCATTTGCGCGTACTCCCGAAACCCTGAATTCAGACACCGCCAACGCGCCCCGACCGGTTCCGCACCGGTTTCTGGTGGCATGGTACGGAGTTCGATGCCATCGGGGGTGGTTTGGCGATCCTAAAAATGTCCTGTCATGTCAATTGAGAAATACTGGTGAGGATGGTAGGTCCGTGCGAAATCCGTGGGCCAGGCCAGATCGTATCGGAACAGGAAGTACCCCAGATTCACACGCACGCCGAATCCGTACCCCGCTGCCATCTGCGGTTTCTCGAATCCGTGTCTGGATTCCCCGCCCCGGAAGTGCTGCGGCACATTGAGCTCAAAGCCGCCGTCGCGGGCGACCCAGCCGTCTCTCCATTTGGATCTTTCAAAGGCGCCGCCAATGTCCAGGAACAATTCACCCTGGACGTTCTGGAAGAAGAGCGGCAGCGGCCAGCCCATGATCAGTTCCCGGATGAGGGGAAAACGGAACGCCGCATTGGCCAGCACATACGAATCGCCGGCCAGTTCGAACAATTCCACGCCCCGCAGCGGCCATACAAAACTGGAAAAGAATATCCGATCCTGGTCCACGTTGGCAAACGTATTGAAATTAGGATTCACGGGATTGTTGACGCCACCTACGAAATAGACTCTCTTGTTGGGGCCGAAGCTGCTGCCCCCGGAGAGACGAAAGGCAAACGTGTATTCGCCCAGCGCGAGCAGATACTGGCGCAGATCCACATTGAACGCCGCAAAACGCATTCCCGCCCAACTTCCTTCAATGCCAAGGCGCATCCGGCGTCCGTCCACGGCTCCGAAACGGCTCATCAGCGAGTTGTCGTCCACAAGCGCCAGGTAGGAAACGGCGGCTCCACGGGAATCGACTTCAGTGCCAGAAAGCCCGCGCAGGTTTCTTCCGGTAAATCCACGTCGTACCCACCGATCGTCGTATCGTTCCCGTTCCAGGCGTTCGCGGGTAATTCTGATGCCCCGTGTGCCCAGTTCCATCCTGCTGAATCGGCTGAACGGCCGAATCAGGCTTGCTTCGGCGCCGAGATAGCGATCGGCATTCAACTGACCGCTGTCGAAGAAGAACAGACGCGTATGGATGGCGCTGAGGTAGTAGTTGGTCTGGTGTTTGAGGTTCTGGTATCCGAGGAAGAGATCGCTGTCTTTCAGGGAGAAGCTCAACCCTGACTGTATGATGACGCGATGGTCGCCCATCACGTCCGTCAGCGACAACTGGACCAGGCTGCTCACACCGTAGAAGGTGTCGAAGCCGGCGTTGGCTCCGAAGAATTCCGGTTTGAGTTTCACACGGTATTTGTTCACCGTGAACTCCCTGTTCCAGTCGCGCAGCGTCAGTTCCCTGTCGCCGTCCGTCTCCAGGGTGTCGGCCCCGGCGCCCTCGTCGTCGTCGCCGCGCGCCTCGGCGGCCGCCAGCGCCATCTGATCCGACATCCACGTCTCCACCTTCCTGTCCGTCGCCGCCGCCACCACCGTATCCTGTTGTGCGCCGCTGTCCGCGCTGTCGGCCGCCGCGCTTGCCGTCGCCTGCTCCTCCCTGCGCTCACGCTGCAGTTCCACGAACGGCCGGTCTTCGATACCCGCCAGACGCTTCGCATACCGCGTCAGCGGCAGATCTTCGGTCCCCCGCTTCTTCTTTAGCGGGTCCTTCATTACGAAGATGTCATAACCGCCCCTGTGAAACGTCGTAAACGCCAGCTTCTTGCCGTCGGCCGACCAGTCGATATACCGCGCCCCCGACAACAGATTGCTGATGGGATACACCTGTGAGCCGTCCACGTGCGCGATGTAGATGTTGCCCACGCCCGTCCTGTCCGACACGAACGCCAGCGTCTGCGAGTCCGGCCCCCACGTGGGATGGCTGTCGTTCACCTCGCTTTCCACCACGCGACGGATCTCCGAACCGTCACGGCGGATCACGAACACGTCATACGTGCCGAAGACGAAATCCTTCGACCCGTCATACGTCAGGGCCGCCGACGGTCGGTCCGAACTGATGGCGATCCACTCCCCGTCCGGCGACCAGTCCAGGTGCTTCTCGTCATACGGATCCCGCGTCATGCGCCGCAGCGACTCGTCCTCCACGTTCACGACATACACGTCCGACCACCCGTCCTTCAACCCCACGATCGCGATCTCTTTCCCGTCGGGCGACCACGTGGGCTCGAACAATCCGTCCAGATCGAACTTGAAGCGCTTCGTCACGCGCCGCTTCCTCACGTCCAGCGTATACAGCGTGTTCTTGTTACGCGACTTCGCCGCAAACGCGACCTGCTTGCCGTCGGGCGACCACGTGATGCCGGGACGCAGTACGAACAATCCCTCGAAGTCCGACGATCGCTCGCCCTCCACCAACCGGCCCAGGTCCTGACCGTCGATCGCCGACATCAGATAGATGTCGAACGTGCCCTGACGCTCCGTCACATACGCGATCTTGTCGCCCTGCGGCGAAAACGACGGCGCGATATTGTAAAAACCACGACCCACAGACGCTTCCGTCAACTGCTTCGCCACCTCCTCCGACACGTGGTGCAGGTTGATCTCGTTCCAATACTGACGCTTCAACCACAACTGCCACTTCTCGTCCAGCTCCTCCACACCCTCGCCCACCGATGCCTTCAGCGCCTTGTCCACAGACCGCGCCGACCGAAACGACGAGATAAACTCCGCCACCTTGTCCTTGCCATACTCCTCTTCGATCATCACGAATACAGACTGACCACCCTTATACGCAAACGCGCCGCTCAACGCCATCATACCAGGCACATAACCCGTGATCGTCGCGTGACGCATGAAATTGTCGCCCTCACGGTCCCAGCCTCCCTGCGATAAATACTCCGCCACACCCTCCGCAATCCACAATGGCGGCAACGTCGCCGCCTGCGTCATCATCGCTCCCAGCCACCCGCCGCCCGTCCACATCTCCAATGTCACCACGTGCGCCAACTCGTGATGTATCACGTGACGGAAATCGCCATAAGATCCCGTATACGGTATCACCACACGACCCTGCGCAAACTCCGTAAATCCGCCCGTAAACTCCGACTGCTCCGTCGGCGCGATGTTCGTCACTGAAAAACCGTTGTGCGAGTTGTAGATTACTATCGGATATCGGTCCTTCAAAGTATACTTCAGATCCTTCTCCAGACGCACCAGCGAGCGCTCCGCCTCCTTCGCCGCAAACTCCGCCGCAGGCTGCGACGCCCTGTCGAAATAGATCTTGAAATGCTCCGTCTCCAGATAGTGCCAGTCGTAATCGTCATACGTCACCTTGTTCTTGCCGAAATACTCCTGACCGCCCGCAATACCATACGTGAACAAGGTGATGCCAAATAGAAGGGACCACCGGGACATATCCAGGCTCCTTAGTTTGTCAACATGCCCTTCGGATACCGTTTTGCATTGGAATTAAACCGGAAGCGTCACGTCTTCGGTATTATACAGCCGCTTGTTGGCTTTTGATGTCGCCGCGTTCGGGGTTCACGCTGAGGCTCAGCATGAAAAAAACGGGTTGTGCTCCAGTTCCTCAGCAACCGACGTGATGGGTCCATGCCCCGGAAAAACGCGGGTTTTCTCATTTCGACACAGGACCTTTTCCACTACCGCCGTGATCTGACCGGCATAAGCCGGTCCCAGCGCGCCGCCCATGGATCCTGCAAAAAGCGCGTCGCCCGAAAAGAACATTCCGTCTCCTCCATAACCGATTCCGCCCGCCGTATGCCCGGGGAGGCTTACCGCATCGATGGCGATACGCCCCACGTTCGTGCGCCAGCCGTCGTCCACCAGGTCGGTCACGAGTCCTTTCAGACTTCCAAGAAGACCGAAATCACGTTCGCAACAACACACCCGGGCACCGGTTGTCTCCGCGATTTCAGCAAGTGCGCCCACGTGATCCGCATGTCCGTGGGTAAGCAGCACGTGGGTCACCTTCAGACTCATTCGCTCCGCCATTTCAAAAATCCGCTCGGTCTGGCCTCCCGCGTCGACAATCGCGCCTTCACCTGAAGCCTTGCACTTCAACGCATAGGCGTTCACTTCCATACCCACGTCCAGAATCGTTCGCTCAACGGACAGTCGCGCGTCGTCGTGAGGCGCGTTTCCCCGGTCCGGCACCCATCCCTTCGCAATCCCGAGCAGCTTTTCCCCATCCAGATGCAGCGCGCCGGCGAGCGCCCGAATACGGCCATCTTCCGGCGTGAGTTCGTAGGCTTCAATCAGTCCGACTTCCTCGGAGGTCAGTCCCGCCGCTTCTGCAAGCGCCTTTTCCGAAAGACCCCGCCCCCGCCTGGCCTTTCCGACAATATCTCCGAAAAAATCCTCGAGCGTCGTGTATGCCACGTGTCCTCCTCCGTTCGAAGGTCATTCGCAATTGGCATGGTCGCTTTCAGGACCATGCCAGTATTATGATATATACAAACGAAAATGTCAATTAATTTCGGCCCTAACAGTCCGTTGATAAAGTTGCTCTGCAGGCGAGGCCGAGCCATTGTGACCGAAGACAAGGCGCGCGACCGAGTCGAATCGGTGCATTCGGGGAGGGAGCGCAACGCAGTAATGCGGCCACAAGAGCCGGCCGCAGCCCGGATGGACTTTTTCAACGGGCTGCTAAGGCCAGGGACCAACGGCGCAGCGGGGGTGATGTCACCCACATTTCTCGTTGCATTTCGGGTCGCCAATCCATAAATTCCCGGCGAATCGGATCAGGCCTGGAAGCCTTCCGGAAAGAGAATGGAAGATCGTGTAACGATGCCAGATAAAACAGTGGCTGCCAGCCCTAAACAACTCGCAGGCGAACGCGCCGCCGATTTGGTGGAAGACGGGATGATCGTTGGTCTGGGGACCGGATCGACCGCGTTCTTCGCCATTCGAAAGCTGGGCGAGCGCGTCCGGGAGGGCCTCCGGATACGTGGTATTCCCACGTCCGAACAGTCCCGGATACAGGCGGAACGCGAAGGTATTCCCCTTATCGATTTCGCCGATACCACCCGGATCGACCTGACTATCGACGGCGCGGACGAGATCGATCCCGCCTTCAACCTTATAAAGGGCGGTGGCGGGGCGTTGCTTCGTGAAAAACTTGTGGCCACGGCCAGCCTCCGGGAGATCATCGTTGCCGACGAATCCAAACTCAAGGATCGACTCGGCGGATTCCCGCTGCCGGTGGAAGTGGTGCCCTTCGGCTGGCAGTTTGTTCGGTTGCAAATAGAAGCCCTGGGGTGCCGCGCCAGTCTCCGTGTCCTCCAAAACACGGCTTTCGTTACGGACAATGGCAACCACATCATGGACTGCGCCTTTGGCGCCATCGAGGACCCCGCCGACCTTGAACGACGTATTGCGGCGATCTGCGGCGTCGTTGAATCCGGACTCTTTATCGGCCTTGCCCACCACATCGTCATCGGCAAAGCCGACGGCACCCTCGAAGAACGCGCCAGACTCCGGCCGTTGTAGCCGCCGCCCGCGCGTTCTTCGCACGTTTACCATTTAATGTTATACATAAGTGACCAATACATATAATGGAAACAGCGCGCTTAATTCAATGTTGTCGACGATTTTAATGCGCCAACCGTGTCCCCCATCGGATCCGCCTTCCCCGGTAGGGGCAACCCTCGTGGTTGCCCAGGTTTACGTGGCGGTGCCTGTGTCGTCGCAGTGGGGTCGGGCGCCCACAAGGGGCGCCCCTACCAATGTTTGTGAATTCTCCTGACCTAAAGGGATACTCAGTGAGCATTTTTGTCGATAGCGAAACCCGCGTGGTTGTGCAGGCGATTACCGGAAACGAGGGCTCGTTTCACACGCGTCAGATGCTGGACTACGGCACCCGGATCGTAGCCGGCGTCACGCCGGGTAAGGCCGGCAATCGCGTCGACGGCGTACCGGTTTTCAATACCGTGTCGGACGCGGTCGACGCCACCGGCGCCGACGTTTCGATCGTGTTTGTTCCGGCCGCGTTTTCGGCGGACGCGATTATTGAAGCGGCAGATGCGGGCCTGGGCCTGGTTGTGTGCATCAGCGAGGGCATCCCGGTCCTGGACATGATAAAAGTAAAACACTACCTGAGTTGTCGTTCCACCCGGCTCATCGGTCCCAACTGTCCGGGAATCATCGCTCCCGGCAAAAGTAAAATCGGCATCATGCCGGCCGAGATTCACCGGAGCGGGAACGTCGGCGTCATTTCCCGCAGCGGGACATTGACCTACGAAGCCGTTGCACAACTGACCGCCCTGGGCCTCGGCCAGTCCACGTGCGTGGGTATAGGGGGAGACCCAATTATCGGAACCAGCTTTATCGACTGTCTCGAAGCGTTCGAGAAGGATCCGGACACCGAATGCGTTGTCATTATCGGTGAGATTGGCGGCGCCGCCGAAGAACATGCGGCGCACTATGTAAAGAGTTCCTTCCACAAGCCCGTCGTCGGGTTTATCGCGGGCCAGACGGCGCCTCCCGGCAGGCGCATGGGTCACGCCGGAGCCATCATTTCCGGCGGGCAGGGCACGGCGGAAGAAAAGGTCGCCGCCCTCGAAGCCGCGGGAATCCGGGTCTGCAAAAGCCCGGCCGACATCGGCGAAACCGTGCTGGAGGTTCTGGCGGCCGGCCCGGGTCAGACATCCGCTCAATCCGGTTGACTCCAGAATCGGGCGGCAACTTGAGGGGGACGGGCGGGGAGCGTTGTGCGCGTTCCGCTTGAATCCTTGGCCGACGAAGATTGCTGGATAAAAAGGGTTGACAATTGAGATAATGTTCTATATCTTCTCTCGATTAACCTGCTGTATTGCTTGCGAATTCAATATCTAAGCTCAAATGGTTGGTGTATGCTAAATTGCTACCGCGTAGTCGATTATCATAAATTCCGTACGCTTGAAACAGAAGTTCCTTTTGGGGGCGTTGCCGGTTTGCTGGCAGGTGCGCCCTTTTTTGTGGTTAAAAGGGGGTGGGAAATCGAGCAAGCTGCGAGAGTTTTTTTTGGGGCAGACCGTATAAGGATGTGCAGGGAGGCGGGGTCAAGTCATCGTCCAAGTGTAAGGAGGTGTTTATGAAGGTGTTCAGGGTTGTTGGCCTGTTGATTCTTGTGTTCACGGTTTCAACTTGGCCCGCAGTTGCCCAGGAAGGGAATTGGGGAGTCGGCGTGTTTGCGAATTACAACGTGCCGGTCTTCGGTCTGGGAGACTGGTACGACAACGACTCCAAGTTCGGATTGAACGCGGCCTACGTGCTTGCGTCGAACGTTACGGTGGAAATGGAGTTTCACCATGGTAATTTCAACGACGGGAGCCTGCTGACCCGCACGTTCACCTGGACCGACGGCAACGATTACACCAGCCCGAACGCGGCAAGCAATATGAGCCTGAACAGTCTGCTGGTGAACGCGCTCGTCCGCCTGCGGCAGATCGGGCAGCCGTTCGCCGCCAGCAGTTTTGCCTCGTACATCGCGGTGGGCGGCGGCTTTTACCGGTACAAGAACGACGTCAGCGGGTTGTTGTGGCCCGGGCAGACGGGAGATCTGGTCATCGAAATGGATCCGTTCACCGACCAGCGGTTTGCGCTCGGGATCAACGCCGGTCTGGGTGTCGAGGCGTTCATAATCGATAACGTGGCCGTGGACCTTCGCGCGCGTTACAATATGATGATCGGGGACCTTCGGGGCCTGGAAGACTGGGAGCTTTCCGAAACGTTCCCCCTGCAGATGCTGGACCTCGGAGCCGGGGTTAAATTCTACTTCAGCGGGAAATAGCCGCGGAATCTTTTCGAAGGAGGTCTTCAGATGAATCGATGGAAGTTGTTTGTGGCTTTGCCGGTCGCGCTCTTTGTGCTGGTGGGTTTCACCGCCGGCGCATTCGCTGGAACTACCGGTAAACTGACCGGACGCGTCATGGATGCGGCGTCCGGCGAGCCGCTGCCGGGCGTGAATGTCGTTATTGAAGGTACGCGCAGGGGCGCCCAGACGGATGTGGACGGATTCTATCTTGTCCTCTCGGTCGATCCCGGCAACATCACGCTGGTGGCGTCGATGGTGGGCTACAACGCGGTTTCGCAGACAGACGTGCTGATACACGCCGACTTCACCTCAACCGTCGATTTCCAGTTGAAAGAGACCGCGCTGGAAGCCGAGGAACTCGTGGTCATCGCGGAGCGCCCGCCGGTGGAGCCCGACAAGACCACCAGTCATTACGTGATGGGCGCGGAGCAACTCGAGTCGCTTCCCATGGCGCGATCGGTCACGGATCTGGTCGCGTTGAATCCGGGCGTGAACCTGACCAACGCCACCGTCATCCGCGGCGGCGACTCCAGGGACGGTATCCTGATGGTGGACGGCGTGGTGCTGCCGAACAACGACGGATACGGCCGGCAGTTCACCGGCGTCTCCAAGACCGCGGTGCAGGAAATCACGGTGATTTCAGGAGGCGCGAGTGCCGAGTACGGCAACCTGGAGTCGGGCGCGGTTTCGATCATCACGAAGGACGGCGGACGCGACTTCCGCGGCTGGGGCGACTTTCGCTATACGCCCCCGGGGCAGAAGCACTGGGGTTCCAATCTCTACGAAAGCGCGTATCACCGTGACAGGCTCAAGTGGGACAACAGGGAGTGGCGCGCGGAAACGGTGATCATTAGCGACGGAGACGATGGCGTTCCGGGAACACCCGACGACGACGTGGGTCTGGCGCACAACGCCGTGGACTATACCGACGTCAAGGGCTCCTACATCGAGGGCGGCGTTTCTGGCCCGCTGGGCGACCAGGCCAGCTTCTTCGCGAGCGCCCGGTGGACCCGGCAGCCCACCGACGTGCTGAATACCGCCACTCGGACTGCCACGGTCGACCCGAGCCTTGGCGCCACCAGCCTCAACAGCGTGATGTCGGGCGGGTTCCCCACGCTGAGTACTCCGCTGGATTTCCGCGGAAATGTAAAGCTGACGTTCCGCCCGGGCGCCGACGCGAAGGTGAGTATCGGGCACATCAACTCCGTTGCGGAAGTTTACAATAGGGCAACGAACACCCAGCGCGACAGGGCTTCAAACGGTCAGAACGTCTTCCTGCCGGAGGGGTCCGGCGCGGGCGGGCGCAGAATTACCGACCAGGTCACCTATGCGTCGCTGACCCACACGGTATCCCCGAAGACGTTTTACGAAGCCAGGGTGTCGTTCTATGCCACAGCGGAAGATACCCAAAATACCAACTGGCCGAAGGACCAGTTCGGGTTCCCCTTAACGGTATTCGGCGAGAAGGACCTCGACGGCTGGTTCAACGTGAAGCCCAACTATGTCGCGAACTATACCATCGCGGACCGGACCCGGCTGAACCTCAAGCTGGACGTGTCTTCGCAGGTCACCAAAGGGCACTTCGTCAAGGCGGGTATGGATCTGACCCGATACAGCATCTACTACCTGAACTACAATGCGCCCAACCCTAGCCAGCGGATCGTCGACTTCATCACCCACTCCGGCAATCTGCCCGACGCGAAAGCCCCCATCAATCCCATTCAGATCGGATTCTATCTGCAGGACAAGATGGAGTTCGAGGGCATGGTGATGAACGCGGGTATCCGGTTCGACGCGCTGTACACGAACCACGATTTCTACAATGTATCGCAGCTTCAAACGCCGCAGAACCGCTGGCTCATCAAGCACGTGGATATGATCACGGTCGACCCGCAGTGGGCGACACAGTTCAGCCCGCGTTTCGGGATCTCCCATCCCATCACGCACCGGTCGGCCTTCCACTTTACGGCCGGACTGTACTCGAAGGTGCCCGACCTGCTGGAGTTCTTCCGCGAACAGTGGCGGGCCAACGGCCCCGACGCTAATGTGGCCTGGGATGCGTTCCGGGGTCTGCACGGGCAGGTCCGGATGGCGAACCCCTACGTTTCCCTCACGCGTACCCGGGCTTACGAGGCGGGCGCCGACTGGAACTTCGTGGCCGACTATACGGCGGGTATGGCGGCCTACTACAAGAGCGCCCTGGGCAAGATCAACTCCGGAAGCCGGTACTGGTACGAGCCGCAGCGGACAACGTGGGTCTGGGGCCGCAAGCCCAGCGGTTTCCAGGACATGAGAGGGTTTGAGCTGCACGTGCGCAAGGGCTTCAGCCACTACTTCTCTTTCAACGCGGCGATCAACTTCGGTTGGGCGTCCTCCGCGCGCGTGGGTTCCAACGCCACCATGTTCTATCCCGATTCCTCGTATGTGATGAATTCCGATCAGTATCACACCTGGGAGTGGAACGGTTCCTCGTACGCGCGCAAAGACTATACGCTGGAAGAGCGGATGGAATTCGCCGGAAGGGCGGCCAGGAACTGGCGGGGCCGCTCCAACGCCATGATCAACGGCTATCAATACGTTGTCTTCGAGTTCATGGATATCCAGAAGGCCTACGACGCGCCTGCAAATATGAACGGCGTGTGGCAGCCCACCTACGGCGGCGGCCGGCTGTTCAACCCGAAGAGTTCCGACCTTCGTATCCAGTCGAGTCTCTCGCTGTATCTGGACACGCCCACGGACTTCGGTCCGGGGCTGCGCCAGTTCCACGTGGCGGGCGGCCTGCGCGCGAATATGGTCTGGCGTATCCAGAGCGGCCGTCCCCAGTGGTACACGCCGCCTGGCAAGCAGCCGGAGTTGCGCCACAGGCCTATCCGGACCTGGACAGACCTGCAGGTTGAGAAGACGCTCGTGGAAGGCGGGCACCGGAACGCTATTTTCTACGTCGAGGTGTTCAACCTGTTCAACCAGCAGGACAGCCCGGTAGCCGGTTCCTATCCTGACTTCGTGCGGTGGGGTCTGAACGTCCCCAGGCCAAACGACGGGGACTACCTGACGTACGGCGACTACAACGAGTTGACCCGGTACTACGGAAAGCCGCGCGAGTTTGGCGTGGGTCTGAGAATCAACTTCTGAGTATGGCAAACCATTCGGGGGCGGGCGGTTTTTCCCGCCCCCTTTTTAGAAAGGGAGAAGCAAGTATGAAACCAGGCATCAAGCTTATGGCGCTTGTCTGCGGCTTGCTCCTGCCAGTGGGCGCCTGGGCTGTAGACCAGAGCGACACCCCGAGGCTGTCGACCAGCCGGGGGCACGTCCAGGTCAGCTGGAACACGGATGGAACCATGGGCGGGTGGAACTTGGGAAGCGGGCAGACGGGCGAGCCGGATATGTTCTGGTACCCCGGCTGGGCCAACATCCCCGCGAGCAACGCGAGTTCCAACTATACCCGCCGGGGCGGCAACGCCGTTGGTTTCGGCACCTGGATCATGGTGGTGGGGCCCGGGGGCGTGGATGCGGCATGGACCGGTCCCAGGGGCAAAAGCGTCGGTATCACCCCGCTGGTGTACGATCCGTCCAGCGGGCCCGAGGTGGGTCTCGGCGCGGCAACGGAGTGGGAGCAGGGGCGTTACGGGGCGTTCTCGCCGTCCAGCAACTACTGGCCGGGCGTGGACGTGCCGGATGAGATGGACACCAGCGCGCCGCCCAGACTCATCCATAACTTCTCGCCCGGTGAATACACGCCGGACGATGCGTTTGCCGAAGAGATTCTGATTACCAAGTGGAACAACAGGTTCGACATCACGATAACCCGGAAGGTCCACAACTGGGCTCACCAGATGTTCGACGATTTTGTCATCGTGGAATACACGCTCGAAAATATCGGCAGCACCCGTCACAACGAGGTGTACCTGCCGCTGGTGGCCACCTGGAAAGTCAACGAGACGGCGGACAACAACCAGGGCGGCGGCCGCTGGTGGCGGTGGTTGGACCAATCTCTCGACGATCACTTTCGCTACACCGAGGCCGGCAACTACGTGGACGGCGGCCCCGGCGGCCCGGTGTCCATCAGCGCGGCCCGCGTGCAGGGTCTCAAGCTGAGCTATCAGTTCGACGGCGACAGCCCGTTCAGGGCCTGGGAAGACACCGGCGACCCGTGGATCAAGGATATCGAAACCTCCGACCTCAAGGAGATGGCCTTCCCCGACGGCAAACTGGCTTCGCATTCCTTTGTGGGCATGGCGCCGATCGCCTTCGCCGACAACGCTGCAGACCCGAGACACTCGTTCAATATGCACGATGCCGGTCAGTACGTGCAACCCGAAGGGGACCAGCCGGTCTACCAGGGCTGGTGGAACGTACGCACCACCGCCGACTACGACGAGCCGGTCCTCGAGGGCGAGACCCCAGCAGAGGCGTTCGCCAAGCTGACCGCAACCTCCGCGCAGGACAACCCCACCGACGTGGGCGGTTTCACGAACGCGCAGGTGTACGGTCCCTGGGCATTGGGTCCTGGCGAAAAGGCGAAGGTCGTGGTGGCGTACGTGGCCGGCTCCGGCGCGGAGTATGCCGGCCCTGGCAAGTCGCCAATAGACATCTGGCAGTGGTCGGTCACGGCCGACAAGGCCAGCTTTTTTCAGGGCGAGCAGGCGATTGTAGAACACCTGGAGCACGCGATATTCGCCTATCAGAGCGGTTTTGATATCCCGGATGGTCCTCCCGACATCGACGTCTACGCGAAGAGCGACGAAAACGCCAAGGTGAAGCTGTTCTGGGCCGCCGAGGCCCAGGGCGCCATTCATCCCGACTACGATGCGGCCGACGTGGCCGGATTCCGCGTCTATCGCGGGCTGCGGGGAACGCTCACGGCCACGGGGCCGTTCTCGCTGGTCGCCGACCTGCCGGTGGGTGGGCCGCTGCCGGCGGGTGTCACGTACGATGCCGGCGCGGATTGGCCGGTAGCTGCAGCCGAGGGCGACGACGTCTCGGCTGGAAGCCTGGCTATTCAGGCCAGCCAGGGGCGGCGGGCGGGCCGACCGGGAATGTACGGCTGGTCCGACGCGAGTTCCAATGCCGGATTCTTCTATTACTACAGCGTGCGGGCCTACCAGAAGCCGCATGATGACTGGGTGAACAACGACGGCACCAAGACCTTCGCGGATCTCCCGCCCAGGGCGCAGAAGTTTCTCCAGAATGGGCAGGAGGGGCCGTATTCCAACTTCCTCCAGGTGAACCGGGGGTCCCCGCAGTTGCCGTTCGTGGCTGCCGCGGACGCATTGGAACGCGATATCGTGGTGGTCCCGAACCCGTACATGGCCAACGGCACCAACGAGTACGGCGGCGGTCTGAGTATCCGGTTTGTAAACGTGCCTTCCAACTCGTACATTTATATCTTCAACACCGCCGGGCAGCTGATCCAGGTATTGCGCCAGAAGGGTAACCGGTCCAGTGAGACCAGGTGGAACGGCCGTCCTTATTCGACCATCCGGGCGATTGTCGGCCCGGGAATCTATTTCTATGCCGTGCACGGCGTGGAAGGTTCGGCAGGCGCCGGAAAGATCAAGACCGGCACATTTGTGGTGATCCGTTAACGAACCTCTCGACGTTTAAGGAGAATCGCTATGAAAAAAGGATGGATCATCTTGGGGTTGGTCCTCGTGACCGTCGCTCTCCTTTCCGTGAAGCCGGCGCTGGCCGTTGAGCAGCCGGCGCCCGGAGCCGAGACGCGCAAAGGGGCGTTGATCGATCCGAAGATGGAGAACGTAGACAAGGCCTGGGGTCTGTGGGCCGAACGGGTTGGGCTTTCGGAATTCCCCTTCCTGAAGATCGGCCAGGGCGCCCGCGCCGAGGCCATGGGCGGGGCTTACACGGCCATTGCGGACGATATCTCGTCCGCGTTCTGGAACGCCGCGGGTCTGGGGCACATCGAAAACGTGGCCTATACCCTCAATTACACCCGCTGGCTGGCCAATTCATCAGTGGTTTCCGGCGCGCTGGCCTTCAATGCCGGGTTCGGAATCATCGGGTTTACGTTCACCAGTTTCGCGCCGGAAGAGTTCGAAGTCACCACGCCCACGGCCCCCTGGGGTACCGGCACGATGGCGCAGGTGGGGGATATTGCCCTTGGCGCTGTTTTTGCCAAAAAGATGACCGATAAATTCATGCTGGGCGGTCAGATCCGCTGGATGCAGGAAGATCTCTACCTGGAGAAGGTGTCCACGCTCGACTACAGCATCGGCACCCACTTTTACACCGGGTATCGCAGCAGCCGGATTGCCATGAGTTTCCGGAACCTGGGTCCGAACGTCAAGGCGACGGAGGGCGGTTTCACGGCCGCCATGCCCACCACCTACTCCCTTGGCGGAGCCATGGAGATTTTCGGTCAGAAGGGCGATCCCGGATACTTCACGCTTTCGCTCGAGCACGAGTTCGTGACGGACTTCCGGCCGATTACCCGCGTGGGCGGGGAACTCTGGCTGGAAAACACGTTGGCGCTTCGCGCGGGTTACCGGACGCATACGGCTCTCGAAAGCTGGAGCGTCGGCGCCGGCCTGAAGCACGAACTGGCGGGCGGTCAGCTGATCACCGTGGATCTCTCCTACCATAACCCGGATCTGGGTATTTTCGATCCTCCGTTGCGTCTGTCCGTGGGCGGGACGTTCTAAGGGCGTGACGCGCGCTAAACATAAAGGGGGGCGGTCCCGCGGGATCGTCCTCCTTTCTTGTTATAGGTGAAACAAAGAAGCACTCAGCAATCAGTTTTCAGCAGTCAGCTTGAATCAAAGACCCAATCATTTGACTTCAGCGCCGTGAAGCGGCAGGACCAGAAGGGGGCGCGACGAGGGCAAGATGCCCTCGCTCCCATCCGAAATCCGTTTCCTGTTTGAATATCGCGGGAGTCCGTTGCGGACGTCTGGATTTTCTGCAACCAAATACGACTATGGGCATCATAGATGTTACGGGGAGCGGGAACACGGTTTCCGCTGCTGCGCCGGGGAGACGACGCGTTCGGCCTGACGTATTGATGCCAACCTGAAACGAGGAAGAAAACGATGTACCGGATTCGATCACGGAGGATGGTTCTCGGGCTCGCGGCATTGACCCTTATTCTGACGGGAGGTCTGCCAGCCCGCGCGCAAGAAGGAACGCCGGAATCGGACGGGGACTCAACCGCTGTCCCTGGCCCCGACTGGGAGGTGCAGCGCGCCGTGCGGGTGTACTGGCCGCAATTGGCGGGGGATCCGGCCGGCCACAATACCCGGATCGGATACGCCCGGTTGCTGAAAGCGGATTTGTCCGGCGCCAGGGAGGCGTTCCAGTCGGCCCTTTCGCAGAACGACGGATTTGCGCCAGCCCACTTCGGCATGGCGCTGGCATCCTATCGGTCGGGGACGGCGGAGGGAGAAAAAGGAAGGTTTTCCGAGCAGACGATCTACCATGCGTCCCAGGCGGCCGCGCTTTCGCCAGAGTTCGAATTGGCCCACCGGCTTCTGGGGCGGCTTTATTCCGATATCGAGGACTATGACAAGTCGGTGGATGCCTATGTGCGCTCTCTATCGGTGGAGCCGACGCGGGCGCCCGCGGTGCTCCAGGCCGTGGTCACAGCCTATATTCGGACGGGCGTTTTAGAGGACTTACCCTCGCAGACGCTGGATTCACTCGAGGTAACGAAGGACGAGGGGTTGTTGTTGCCCGTGGTCGCGCAGGCATGCGCGAGCCGAAAGGCCCTGGATCTGGCTATGCAGTACTACGGCCGGGGGTTTTCCAGGATGCCGCCCGAGGAACGCCGGTTGTACCAGGACGTGAACCTGATCGCCTCCCGGGAGGAGCTTGTCGCCTATCGGGCGACCGCGGATGATCCGGCGGCGCGGCGAGAGTTTCTGGTGAGGTTCTGGTCGGTGAGGGACCCGGACCTGATGACGGCCGTGAACGAGCGCAAGCTGGAGCACTATCGCCGGGTGTGGTATTCCAGGACCGGATTCTCGGAAAGGGCGCACCCCTGGGACCGGCGGGGCGAGGTCTATATCCGGTACGGTACTCCGGATTTTCGGTCGACTTCGAGCAGTATGGCGCCGCCAATGCCGGTTTCCGTGGAGCGGATCAAGGAGCGTGTCGCCCACGATATCTACGGACCCCTGGGTATGGCGGAGGTGGGACGGGGACCGGTGTTCCCGATTCGCAGGATGCACGAGGTGGGCCTGGATTTCCCCGCCGAAATGCCGCCGGGATCCGACCAGGGCGAAGCGCCGGACCCCCTGGAGGTTGAGGAGGGGGCGCCCGCGCTGATCGACGATCCGCTCGCACCGCCCGATATGTCGGCTCTGAATAGCGAAAACTATGAGGTGACCCTGTCCCCGAACCGCACGCAGGCGGCCGGTGGGGACTTCATGTCCTTCATAAGATGGGAGTCATGGGTGTATACCGGCGTTGCCGGGGGGATCGAAGTTGTGTTTACCAACGAATGGGGGGGCGGGAAGTTCGACTTTGCGCCCGTGCCCGCGGCGGCATTCGACGACGGCGCGTTGCGGCGCACCAGCCGGATGGTGAAGTACTCTCCCGCGATGGTGATGAACCGGAGCATCCGGCAAATGCCCGAGCACTATCTGCCCGGCGGCCGGGAGGCATTTCTGGATTTTTTCTACGATCGGGCGACGTTTCGAGGATCCAATGGAAAGACGCGCGTGGAGGTTTATTACGGAATTCCACCCCGAAGTCTGCGCGAGACTGAATCTGAAGAGCAGCCCGTGTTCCAGTTGGGCTGCGCGGTGGCCCTGTTCGATACGGAAACCGGACATACACTGCTGGACAGCGAAGAACTGGTATTGCGTACGTCGAAGGAACTCTATACGGGGAAAGGAACCTTTATTCCGAATCAGCTTGCGCTGGACGCGAGCCCGGGCACGTACGAAATGCGGGTACAGGTCAAGGACCTGCTTTCAGGCCATTCGGGCATCTACAAGGAAAGGCTCGAAGTCGAGGATTATTCCCTGGATACGTTGAAGCTGAGCGGACTGGAACTGGGGTTTCAGGTATCTACGGAGGGCGGCCTGGAGAAATACGACAAGGGCGGCGGCGTCTGGGTGATTCCGATGACAACCAAGACCTATCGGATGAACCAGCATCCGTTTGTATATTACGAAGCCTACGGGTTGAAGCCGGACGCGTTCGGTCAGAGCCGGTTTACGTTGCATTATACAATCCACTCGATGCCGGAGAAGGGCGGTACGTTCGGACGTCTCTGGGCGGGCGCGGGCGCTCTCTTCCGCAGGGGCGAACGAAACCCCGAGGTTTCGGTATCCACGGAGCAGGTGCGGGAGGAAGTGGATCTCCAGGAGTATTTCGAGATGGATCTCGGGAATGCCAAATCCGGTGTAAACCGGTTGACGGTGCGCGTTGTGGATCAGAACGGCAACGCGGAGGCGGAGAAGGAGGTCTTGTTCCGGCTGGAGCGGTAGTAAGGGATCGCGACCGAGGATGATGCGGCGGTTCGCCTTTGTGGAATCCAGGAGTCGAGAGTCAGGATTTGGAAGAAAACCCGGGTTTCCTTCCGGATTCTGATTTCCAGCTTCTGGATTCTTCTTTTGTTGGAGCGAAAATGGAGAAGCTTGCAATCCATGGAGGCCCGAAGGTCCGAACCAGCCCGTTTCCCGAAAGGGCGCCGTTCGGGCAACGGGAAGAGGAACTGTTGATCGCAGCGGTACGAAGCCAGAATCTATTCGGCAAGAGCGGCAGGTTCGTAAGGGAATTCGAGGAGGCTTTTGCCGACCTCTACGGCGTCAGATACGCGCAGAGTTCCACGGGTGGATCGGCGGCCATCCACCTTGCCGTGGGGGCCGTGAACCCGGAGCCGGGCGACGAGATCATCACCGCGCCCGTTACCGATCCCGGCAGCGTGATGCCTATCCTGCAGCAGAATGCGGTGCCGGTATTTGCCGACGTGGATCCGAGGACATTGAACATGACCCCCCGGTCCATCGAAGCGGCCATTACGGACCGGACCCGGGCGATTATCCTGGTGCATCTGTTCGGCAGGCCCTGCGACGTGGACGCGGTGGTGGATATTGCGAATAGACACAACCTGGTTCTTATCGAGGATTGCAGCCAGGCTCATGCCACCAGATTCAAGGGTCGGTACGTCGGTACCTTCGGGCATATGGGATGTTTCAGCCTGCAGCAGTCCAAACACATGACGACGGGCGACGGCGGGATGACCGTTACCAACGACGAGGAGACGTTTGTTCGCCTGAAACTGTTTTCGGATAAGGGTTGGGACTACCGATACATGGGAGAGCGGGACCACGGCTTCCTGGCGCCGACGTACCGCATGACAGAGATGCAGGGGGCCGTGGGCCTGGCGCAACTCGACAAGGTACGGGCCGTCGTCGAGCGCCGGATCCACCTGGGGCGGCTGTTGTGTGAGTTGATTGCGGTTGCGCCGGGAATCGAACCCGTGCCCGGGGAGGCGGATCGGGAGGTGTCGTGGTGGAATTTCATATTTCACGTGACGGGTCACGATCCCGATCGGTTCTGCAAGGCGGTGTCCGCCGAGGGCGTCGGGGTAGGAGCGCACTATATTGGTGACCCGATATTCATGCGCGGGAAATATCTGACTGAGAAGATCACCTACGGAAATAGCGGATGCCCATTCACCTGCGGGGTGACGGACCGCGAGTACCACTATGGACCCGATACAACCCCCCAGGCCGTGGCTGGTTTGCGGACGGTCGCAGTCCGAGGCATCCACGAACATATGGACGAGTCGGACATCCGGGACATCGCGTCCGCAATCAACAAAGTCGCGGCGATGCTGTAACGACGTCCCGTATGCACAACTCCTGTTGCTGCCTGGTATCAATTTTGGGATGTGCATGCCGTACAATATTCGGCTTCCATTTCCACCGGGTCATATATTCTGTAGGGGCAACCCTTGTGGTTGCCCGGTTGCAACTGGCGTTGTAACCCGCCCACGACGTCCGAGTTGTCGGTTTGCAATTTTCCCGCGATAACGAACGGGTAGGGGCAACCCTTGTGGGTGCCCGCGTGGAATGTTGCAACGCATACCGGTCAATAAGTGGCCGGCCTGCGAATGGAGGAAACGGATGATTGAAGGAAAGGAAATCCTCACGCCCAGAGGCGCCGTCGCGGCCGGCCCCGCGGAAGCCGCCCGGGTGGGGGCGCGGATAATCGAGCAGGGTGGAAACGCGATGGACGCGGCGGCGGCGACCAGTATGGCCTGCTGTATGCTGCAGCCGCAGTCCACGGGCGTGATGGGGTACGTGCTGTGCGCCCTGGTGCTGGACGGGCGGTCCGGGAAGGTGTGGTCTCTGGATGCGAACTCGATCGCGCCCGCGTCGGCGAGTGAGACGATGTACTATGTGATGCCGATGCAGGACGGGCCGAAGGGAATCAACGAGAACGAATTTCTCTGTTCCGTACGGGACAACGCCAATGTGCACGGACCGCTGGCGGTGGGTCCGCCCGGAATGATGGCCGGGATGGGGGTATTGTGGGAGCGCTGGGGAAGGTTGAAGTGGTCGGAAATCGTGGCGCCGTCCCTGACGTTGCTGGAGAATGGATTTCCTTTTGGCTCCACCTCGGGCGCGATTCGGAATCTGCAAGCGGTCATTCGCCGGTTTGAAGCAACACAAGAGCATTTGATGCCGGAAGGGCGTTTGCCCGCGCCGGACGACGTCTGGCACAGGCGGGACATGGAGAAGTCGTTGACGCGTGCGTGTGAGGCGGGGTGGCGCGACTTCTACGATGGGGAGATCGGGCGGAAGATCGCGGACCACGTCAGCCTTACCGGCGGTGCGCTTACCAGGGAGGATATGGCGGGCTATATGCCGCGGGTGACCGCGCCTTACGAGACCAGTTACCGCGATGCGACCGTCTATGCGGCGATATTGCCGAACGGAGGGCTGACGGCCCTCCAGGTTCTGAATATGCTGGAATGCTTCGAGCCCGTTCCGGGCAATACGGTAACGTACTGGCACCGGCTGGCCGAAGTGTTGAAATTGGCCTGGCGCGATCGGCTGCTGTATCTGGGAGATCCGGATCACGTGGAGGTTCCGGTCGAACGGCTGTTGAGCAAGGACTACGCGGCAGGTCGCGTGGAGTCGGTTCGGCAGTCTCCCGGTCTCGTAGATCGGCGGTCCCCGAGGCCCGAAGGGGATTCGAGGGCTGGGACGCTCCATGTTTCGGCGGCGGACGTGGAAGGCAACGTGGCGTCCGTGACGATATCGCAGGGCGGCGCATTCGGGTCCCTGGTCACGGTGCCCGGTACGGGGTTGATTCTGGGGCACGGAATGTGCCGGCTGGATCCGCGGCCCGGACGCAAGAATTCAGTGGCGCCGGGAAAACGGCCGCTGAACAATACGGCCCCGCTGATGATTCGCCTTCCGGACCGCGACGTCGCGGCGGGGTTGCCCGGAGGGCGCCGGCTTGTGAGTGTGAATGCGCGGATCGCGCAGAAAATCGTGGATTTCGGCGCAACTTCCTGGGAGGCGGTGTCCGGCCCCCGGATGCACGTCCAGATGGAGGAGCCCCTGATGGTAACGAGGTCGCTGGACGAGGCCATTCAAGATGGGCTGCTTGAGATGGGGCACGAATTGGACGTGGTTGGTGGCGTTGCGGGAGGCGCGCATTGTGCGGAATATCTAAAGCTGGAGGGGAAAGTGCGGGCGGGCGGGAACACGTGGACGGCTGGCGTTTAGACAGGTCGTGTTCGGGTAGGTGGAGATGACACCCTGTCGGTCGGCGTTGCTGGGGCTGGCTGCAAGTCTTATATTTGTGGTGAGCTGGTTCTGGCGAGCGGGGATGGACCCCGGGATGGCGTGTTCGCCCACGTGGGAACGTAAAAACGGAAGGAAGCGCGTTGTGGCCCAGGCGTCAGAGGTTGTCCCGACCACAGACTCCGTGTCGCAGATTGACCGGCAGGGGGTAACGCTACGCAGCGTTTTTTTGGCCGGTGGATTGGCGGTCGGGGTGAACCTCGTGGTGAACTACGTGGAGTACGTTGTCCATGCGTCGCGATTGACGTTGAGTCATTTTCCAATGGGTACTCTGTTGCTCTACCTCCTGCTTGCCCTGGGGCTGAATCCGCTGTGCCGGTTACTCGCGCGTCGATATGCTTTATCGTCAACAGAACTGCTGGTTGTGCTGGCGGGAGGTCTCGTCGGAGGCGCCATTCCTTCGGTGGGTCTCACGGGGTATTTTCTGGGGGCGATCGCCGCCCCGTTTTATTTTGCGACGCCGGAGAATCAGTGGGGAGAGTTCTTCCATCCCTATATTCCGCACTGGCTGGCCCCCAGAAACACAAACGGCACGCTGAATCACCTGTTCGAAGGATTGCCGCCCGGCGGCTCGATTCCCTGGAGCGTCTGGTTCGTGCCGGTTGTCTGCTGGATGGGGTTGATTGCTGCACTTTTTTTTGGTTCCGTCTGCCTCGCGGTGATTCTGCGCAAGCAGTGGGTGGAAAGCGAACGCCTGTCTTTTCCGATTCTGCGACCGGTCACGGAGTTAACGGAACGTACGGAGACGTCGGATTTCCCCAGGCTTTTCTGGATTGGTTTTGCAGTCGCGTTCGGCATTCTGGCCTGGAATATGATCAACTACTTCGTTCCCGGCTTTCCGCAGATTCCGAATATCCGATGGGGTCCATGGATCAGGTTCGAACGGTATTTTCCGGGTCTGTGGACGCGGATCAATATGTTTACCATTTCCTTCTGTTATTTTGCCAATATCGACGCTCTGTTCAGCCTCTGGTTTTTCGATCTGTTGTTCATCATTCGCAGTGGAATTCTGAACCGGCTGGGATACAATGCCAGTTCGTGGTCCCATGCCTCGGGTGATTACCAATGGCTTCCTCTGGGCGCGTTTTTCGCGATGGTGGGATGGGGATTCTGGACGTCGCGGAACCACCTGAGGCTGGTTTTCATGAAGGCATTTGGGAGATCCGCCCCGCTGGATGAGAAGGATGAGATGATGTCTTTCAGGACGGCGGTGTTCGGGCTGATTGTGAGCCTGTTGTTCGCCGTTTTCTGGTGGTGGCAGGCGGGGATGAGTCTTGGCCCTGCATGTGCCTTCGTTCCGGCCGCGTTCATCCTCTATGTAGGCGTTTCGCGCATCGTATCCGACCTGGGGCTGGTGTTCATCAGCATGCCGGTCGGGCCGCAACGGTTTGTCACGTCGTTGTTCGGATCGCGGAATCTGTCTGGATCCAGCCTTACCACGCTGGCATTCACGAACGGCATCGCGTCCTACGGGAAGGGTTTGTTCATGCCGTCGGTAATCCACGGCACTAAATTGGCGGATGTTTGCCCCCGAGACGGGCGGCGGCGTGTGCTGGCTGCTCTACTGCTGGCCTTCGGTTTGGGGTGTATATTCTCGGTTGTGTTTACGTTGTATTTGGGATATACGTACGGGGCCTATAATTTCAACGATTGGCCGTTCACGAGGTACAGCAAATCCGGTTTTGGACGTGTGCTGACCCAGATGAACAACCCGGAGCCGCCCCATCGTTTGCAGCTGAGCCTGTTTGGTATCGGTGCGGCGGTGATGTCGTTGTTGACGTTTCTGAAGTACCGGTTTCCGTGGTGGCCATTCCACCCCGTTGGATTCGCGCTGGCCGGTACGGGGACGTCCGTGCGGTATACCGTGTTTTCGGTCTTTCTGGCCTGGGCTATCAAGTTTCTGATATTGCGAATCGGCGGGGCGGCGCTCTACCGCCGTTACGTGCCTTTTTTCCTGGGTGTGCTCGTGGGCTATTCCATGGGCGTGGGTGTTTCGCTGATTGTGGATATGATCTGGTTTCCGGGTGGCGGGCATTCGATCCACGGGTATTGACCCGCGGCGTGCGGGCACATCGAGTAGCCCGAATATTCTGTCGTCCGACGCGCGTGGAAAGGTTCGTTCGGGAGGTAAATCATGGCAACGATGGTTGAGCGGTCGGTTGCCCGATCGTGGGAGCTTTACGACATGGCACAGGCGGTTATCCCGCTGGGTACGCAGACCCATTCCAAGGCGCCGAGGGAGGCGCTGCGCGGCGTGGAGCCGTGTTACCTGGTTCGAGGTGACGGATGCCGGGTGTGGGATGCCGATGGCAACGAATATATCGATTTCAGGAATGGGCTGGGTCCCATAACCCTGGGGTACCGTTTTTCGGCGGTGGATGATGCCGTCAGGGCGCAACTGGAAAGTGGCATCGTGTTCAGCTATCCCCACCCCCTGGAGGTCGAGGTCGCACAGCGGCTGGTCGACGTGTTGCCGTGCGCCCAGCGGGTTCGATTTCTGAAGACAGGCGGCGAGGCGATGGCGGCCGCGCATCGGCTTTCGAGGGCGTTTACGGAACGGGAACTCGTCCTGACCTGCGGGTATCATGGTTGGGTCAACACGATGGCTCGTGGCGGCGTGCCGGAGGCGACACGGAAAACCTATAAGGCGTTGCCGTGGGGTAACATAGAGCCGTATGCAGCGGCGTTCGAAGCTGCACCGGGTGAGATTGCGGCCGTAAGCGCGGCTTGCGCATATGCGGGAATTGAACAGGGGCGTTCTTTTCTGAGGGAATTGCGTACGTTGACGGAGAAGCACGGGGCAGTCCTCATTTTCGATGAAATCGTTACAGGGTTCCGCCTGCGTCGCGCCGGGGCGCAGGAGTATTTCGGCGTGATTCCCGACCTGGCGGTGTTTGCCAAGGGACTGTCGAATGGAGTGCCGCTTTCCTGTTTTGTGGGGAATGCGGCGGTGATGGAGACGGTGAAGGATTGCGTCGTGTCGTCCACCTTTGGAGGGGACACGCTCGGGCTGGCCGCGGCACGGGCCGTGCTGGACGTGTATGAACGGGAGGACGTGATCGGCACGCTGTGGAAGCGGGGTAAACAGCTTCACGAAGGCTTCAATGCGCACAGTGAGAGATTGGGCCTGCCGGCGCGCTTCGTGGGGGCGTCTCCCGTCGGGCAACTGGTATTCGATCATCCGGACGCGGCCCGGCTGTTTCTCAGGTTCAACGAGGAAGTGCTGAAGCGGGGGATCATCGTCTATTCGGTCTGCTATACCAATTTCTCGCACACCGAGGCGGATATTGACGAGGCCGTCCGTGCGATGGGCGAGGCGTTGGAAGTGATCGCAAATGAGGGGTTGTTTGAAGGGGGATAACTTTCTTATCTTATTAGTATGCGTTCGCGCCACACCTTGTGTTCTGTTGTCCGGAGATTTAGAGGTCTGGAGGGACGTTTGTTGAGAAATTGCGCCGTTTTTGTCGCCTTGCTGGGTCTTGCAACCAGCGCCTATGGAGTTCCGCCCGCGATTTACTCGCCAGACGGCCAGCGGGCCGTCTGGCTGGTGCCGTCCGGGAAGCCGATGGTCCTGCTAACCCAGGTCTGGCACGGGGGGTCCGGCGGGGGGATGCCCGCCAGGACGGGAATTTACCTGGGCCCGCCTGGAGACGTGGGCTTTCTGCCTGGAGATGGACTGGTCTATCTGGAGCGGGGGCTGGATCACGTCGCGTTTGGCACCACACCTCTGGGCAGGCTGACGTCCGACACGCGCAAGCAGCGGCGCCTGCCCCTGGTCCGCAACCGGATCTGGCGAATCGAAGCATCCGGGGAGACCCTCTGGCCATTGCCCGACGGAATGGATCCTGTCAATATGGCGGTTGCGCCGGACGGTGGCCGGCTGGCTGTTACGGATCACCACGGTTTGTGGACCGTTGATGCAGTCGGACATGCCAGGTTGCTTGTGCGCGGACACGTGCGAGGCCCCTTAGAGTGGTCGGCAAGCGCGGATGCCGTGTCCGCTGTGGTGAACGGTAAATTGTCTTTCGTGGGAATGGACGGTGGCGATGCGGCAGCCTGGCGCCCTCTGCGTACGACGGGCGGCGCAACGCCCCCGGTTCGGGATCCGGAGCCAGAGATTGACGCGGCAATGCTGTTGGTTCACCAGGCGCTGAACTGGTGGGTGCGGGGTCATCACGCCATGCACAGGGGGGAGTACCGCGGCGCCAGGGATGCCTACAGAGAATCCGTCAGCAGTTTCAAGGATATACAAAAGACGTATGCTCCAGTGGGGCTGTCCCGGGGAAGCTGCCAGGGCTACATCGATGGGATTCGAAGCCGTATCAGTAACGACGAAGCCCTGAGGGAAGCGGTTTGCTCGGAGCGCCTGCTGGTTGTGGGTGACCTGATTTCAGAGTTCAATTCCACACGCGACCAGGGAATAAGAGCAGGCCTGAGCGGGCTTTTGTCATGGGCGTCTGGTGAATTGGAAATGCGGCAGTTGGATGCGTCAGCAATAAAGCGCGATGTCGCGTTGATTCGGCGTCTTTTTCAATGTCCGGCAACCGACGAGCCGCATATGCCTGAAATTGGATATTATTTTCATCCAATTGTACCGGCCGGCGGTCCCGTGTTGACCTGCTACTGGCACCGGGGACGGGTGCAGTATCTGATCGGAGGTCCCGGCGGATACGCCGTGGAGGCGCGGAATATGCCGCGCGCCGGGGTGGATTCACTCTTCAACCTTGGAGTTGCCCGGCTGGATAGCAAAAACGTGGAAGGGTCGATATTTCCACTCCGTGTTGCAGCGCATCAGCGCCCCCGCGATAAAGATGCGCTTCTTAAGCTGGGATATGCATTTCTCGAGGATAAATACTACAGGGGAGCAAGATGGGCATTCAAGAAGGCTGCAGCACTCACGCGCAACGACCCCGAGCCCTATTACGGTCTGGGCCTCGTGTTGATGGAACTCCACAACGAACGCTACCAGGCGATTACCTATTTCAGGAAGGCGCTTATCCGGGATCGGGATTTCGTGGATGCCCGGTATAAGATCGCTCTCGTGCGGTACATGCTTAACGAGCACGACGTGAAACCCGAACTCGATCGGGTGCTCAAGATCGATCCGGAATATGCGGATGCCTATCTGTTGATGGGAGATTGGTACGCCAATTTCATGGAGGATTACGAGGAAGCCATTGTCTGGTACACCCGGTACCTCGCGATGCGGCCGACCGATCAGAAAGTGGGCAGGCGGCTGGGGTACGCGTACCTTAAAGTTAAAGATTATGATCGGATTCTGGACAAGGTTCAGGCGTTTACACGGGAGTATCCCGATGCCATCGAGCTGATGCCGATCGTGGCTCAGGCCTGCGCCAAGCGCAGCAAGTACGATATGGCGATGGGGTTTTTCTCTACCTACATCTCCCGGCTGAAGCAGGAACAGCAGTCGCTTTATTACGACGTCGGACTCATTGCGTCGCCCGAGGAATTGGCCGAATACGAACAGACGTCGGGCGCGGCGCGGAAAGCGTTTCTGGAACGGTTCTGGAACGTGCGCGATCCGGATATCGGCACGCCTGTAAACGAACGGCTGCTGGAACACTACCGTCGAGTCTGGTACGCGCATATGGAGTTCTCCGAAGGCAAAGATCCGTGGGATCGGCGCGGTGAGGTGTACATACGGTTTGGAGAGCCGGACCACGTGACCAGTTCGCACAACCTGAATGCCAGACAGGACCTTTCCGTGCTGCGCGTAAAGGAGCGGCTCGCCACCCAGCTCTACGGAACGCAGGCGATCGGCGCTTCCTTTATGGGGCCCGTGTTCCCCGTTCGCAACTTCTCGCTGCAGCGCGATATTCTGGGTTTCGAGAGCGACGCATCGGATTTCGGTATTGAGGGTGAGCGCGACGCGTTCACCGGGGGTGATCCGGACGGCGCCGATTCGAATCTGCGGCAGATGACAACGACGGAGGGAAGCCGGGACGGGGGTTCCTCTAGGGATCGGAGCGACCCGGAACGAGCAAGCGCCGGGGCGACAATCGGCGCGGCCGGAGATATCGGACAGAGTGCCCCCGAAAACCTGGGCTTCGGTCCTGCGCCGTCCCGTATCAACACGGACATTTTCGCGGGTTCGGGTTTCAATCCGGTACTTGCCGCCGGCGCGGATCTGGGGTCCACGCCGTGGGCGTCCTGGATCTACCTGAACATCGACGGGGGCATCGAAATCTCGTTCACCGACGAGTTCAACTCCAGGATTTTTGATTTTACGCCGGTTCCGAATGCGCCCGATTTGAACATCGAGCAGATTACGCGGTTTCGACGTTTTTCACCCGAAAAGGTCTTCCATCAGGCGGTTGCTCTGGCCCCGGACTTCTACGCGCCGGAATACCGCCAGACCCCCTACGATTTTCACTACACGTTGGCCGACTTCAAAGGTTCTGATGGAAAGAGTCTGCTGGAGATCTACTACGGCATTCCGTGCGCGGCGACAAACTACCTGGCCGAACACAACGTCACACAGGTGGCAGTCCGGCGGCAACTGGCGCTGCTCTCGTCCCTCTCGGGCAAGGTTTACCGGAAAACGGCCGAGGTGTTTTACAAACGGCCGGGCAATCGTACGGGCCCGGACGTGGTCCTCCCGGACGTGGTCAGGCTGGAAGTGCCGCCGGGCGTCTACAGGCTGGAGGTGAAGGCCCGGGACCGGATGACGGGGCGGCTGGGTATATACCGGCAGCAGGTGGTCGTGGAGTCTTACCATAGAGAGGGTCTTCGCGTGAGCGACCTGGAGTTGGCATACAGTGTAGGCGAGGCCGCCGCCAAACCCGGCAAATTTGGAAAACATGGGTTGAACGTGGTACCGATGCCCTCTCGAACTTATGGGTCGGGTCAGAACGTGTTTGTCTATTACGAGATCTACAACCTGAAAAAGGACGATTTCGGACAAACCCAATACCGGGTGGAGTACACGATGGGACCGAAGTCCGGCGGCGTGCTTTCGAGGCTGGCGCAAACGCTCAGGGGACGGTCGAACAAAGGGAAGGTTGCGGTCGGGTATGAGCAACTTGGCTTCCAGGATTCGGAAGTCGCGTATACGGAACTCGAATTGGGTGAGGCGCGATCGGGGCGACACTACCTGACGGTGGAGGTAACGGATTTAAACAGCGGAAAGTCCTTTGTGAAGGAAACCACGTTTGTGGTGCAAAAATGAGCCGTTTCGAAAACACGTCTGAAAGGCGCCAATTGGTTCCACTCGTGTATCCACCGAAACCGCCCGGGATACGTCTTTCGGTAAACCGAACTCCCTCCGGTGGGTGGGAATCCGTCGGTTCAATTTGATGTGATGTCGTGGCGCGCGGACCGACGCGAAGATACTTCGCGCTGTCATCCGACGCGCGAAAAAAAACGCCAAGGAGGTCGTCTAACAGTCCGTTGGAAAAGTTGCTCTGCAGGCGAGGCCGAGACATTGTGACCGAAGACGAGGCGCGCGACCGAGTCGAATCGGGGGATTCGGAGAGGGAGCGCAACGCAGTAATTCGGTCACAAGAGCCGGCCGCAGACCGGATGGACTTTTTCAACGGGCTGCTAATGTTCGGGAGAGAACGCCGGTGAAGGAGAATTCGCACATGGCGCAGGTGCTTCTGTGTTTTGCCCTGTCTGTCTTACTCGCACTTTGCCCGGCGCGCGTGTGGGCCGACAGGATCACCATTGAGGATGTGGACTTTGACGGGAATGGAATCATCGATCTGACCGATTTTGTCCTTTTTGCACGGGCCTATCAAACGGAAGACGCGATATACGATTTGGACGGCAGCCGCACGGTCGACGAACCCGACTTTGAGATTTTCGCATCATTTTTCGGACAGAAAGTTGTCGACGGACCCGTGGTGCCGATACTCAAGCACGAACTCATCGACGTTCCGGCCGGAGATTTCATTATGGGTACCGACCGGGGGCTGCCTCCGGACGGGCCGGAGCATGTCGTCTACCTGGACGGGTTCCGGATTGACAAGTACGAGGTGAACAACGTTCAGTTTATCGCGTTCCTGAACGACAGGAACCGGGGCACCAAAACGGTCGGCCGTACGGCCCCATGGCAAACCGACGAGGATATCGCATACCAGAATGCGGCGAATCGGAACCTGGACTCAGAAGACAATGTGCTCTACAATCTGGATTCCAGAGAGGCCGATATCCGGATTTCAATAGACGTACTCGCCGGGATCGAAGGGGACGATGATGAGGAGAGCGAGGACCTGGGGCGTACCATCAAGGATGAGTACGTGCTGAAGGCGTTTTATCTCGCCAACCGGGCGGTGACGAACGTGACCTGGTTTGGCGCCATGGCCTACTGCGAATGGGCCGGAATGCGCCTCGCCACGGAAGCGGAGTGGGAAAAGGGGGCCCGTGGTACGGACAAGCGGCCCTACCCCTGGGGTACCGCGACGCCCACCCCGGAGCATGCGAATATCGCCGATCGTGTGGGCCGCACGGTGGATGTCGGCAGCCACCCGAAGGGGTTGAGCCCCTATGGGGTGCACGATATGTCCGGCAATGCCTGGGAGTGGTGCGAGGACTGGTTTAACCCCGATTACTATGAGGTTTCTCCGAAAGAAAATCCCAAAGGGCCGGAAGTCGGATTTAACCGTGTGATGCGGGGCGGCTCATGGAGGTTCCGGGATCTTGCCGACACGACCACACGGTGGTTCGATGCGCCGTTTGCGACAGATGACCAGATTGGATTCCGGTGCGCGAGTGATTTCTGACGGTCCTGGCATCCGGCTCTACCGGCCGGTCAGATTGGACAAGGTGTGACGGGAAGCGCAGATGCGACCTGATACGGATAAACTACGGCGGGGTAGGATCTGGCTCTGTATCGGGCTGCTGGCCTGTTTTCTGGCGGCTTGCGGTGATGACAACCCGATTGATTCCGACGACGACGACGAACCCATTGCGCCGCCGTCGCTCTGTTCGGATACCCCCGGGACGATCTGTACCTGGGCGGGAACCGGAGATGCGGGTTGGGACGGAGACGGCAGCGTGCTGTTACTGTCCACGTTCTACTGGCCCGTGGATGTGATGGTCACGCCTGAGGGCCGGGTTTATGTTCTGGATTGGAACAACCATCGGGTGCGTCGGGCGGCCATAGGCGATAGCACGTTGGAGACGGCCATCGGCAGCGGCTTCATGGGCGACGGATCCTACGGGCAGTCCGAGCGTATCCCGCCGGGGGCGTCGGGAAAGTCCGTCAATCTGAGTCATCCGACGCACCTCATCCAGCTTTCGGGCGGGGCGTTTCTGCTGACGGCCTGGCGAAACCACAAACTGCGGCTTTTCGATCCCGTCAGTGGCCGGGTGAGGGTATTCCTGGGAGATACGCCGGATTTTTCGGGCGACGGCGGTCCCGCGGAGGATGCGCATCTGAACTATCCTTCGCAGACGGTGCTTGCGCCCGGCAATACGCTCTATGTTCTGGATCAGCGCAACTTGCGGGTGCGAAAGATCGATCCCAATGGCGTCATTACCACGGTTGTGGGAACGGGCGCGGCCGGATTCAGTGGCGACGGCGGTCCTCCCCATATGGCGCAACTGAATTTCCCTGCAGGCAACAATCCCCCGCCGGCTGGCGGATTGGCCCTGGCGCCGGATGGCAAGCTCTTTATTTCCGATACGCACAATCAGCGGATTCGACGTGTGGACTTTGAAAGGGATCGGATCGATACCGTGGCGGGCACGGGCGCCGCGGGATTCAGTGGTGACGGCGGTCCTGCCATACAGGCGAGTTTGAACAACCCGCGCGATCTTCAGTTCGGCCCGGATGGGAGGTTGTACGTTGCCGATGAGATGAACCATCGCATCCGGGCGATCGACCTGGCTTCCGGGACGATCACGACGGTGGCCGGAAACGGGCAGCCGGGGTTCAGCGGAGACGGCGGACCCGCCACGTCAGCCGCGTTGAACCGGCCGGCGGGGGTCGCATTTGATGAAGCAAACGGATACCTCTATATTGCGGATACGTTCAACCATCGTATCAGGCTTGTCACGTTGGCAAATGTTCTGTCCCTGAAATAGATTGCCTGAATTCGGCCGTCGAGCGAAGGGAACGCAGCGAGACGGGATGAATCGACGGATGAATGGTAACATATTTCTGGGACAGAACACTAGTTCGGGAACTCCCTGACGCATTGGTACGTCGTCAATATACGGGTCAGAGGACCTGAAGGGGGGCTTGTCTTGCCGGACCAGCCCAATTTTCTGGTGATTGTGTCGGACCAGCACAACCGGCGGTATATGGGTTGTGGCGGGGATCGGATCGTCCGTACGCCACATCTCGACGCCCTGGCGGAACGCGGCGTGCTGTTCGAGAATACCTATTGTGGGTCGCCGCTTTGCGTGCCGTCGCGGATGACTTTTCTCACGGGTCGGCATTCTTCTGACATCGAGGTGTGGTCCAATGCCTGTTTTCTGAGGTCGGATATTCCCACTTTCGCGCACGGTCTCGGGTTGGCGGGATACGAGACGGTGTTGGGCGGCCGGATGCACTTTGTGGGGCCGGACCAGCGGCACGGCTTCGAACAGCGCATCATGGGAGATGTGTCGGGACCGTTTCCCGGTGGCCCCGGTCCCGACATGGGGCATATTCCAACGGGGACGACGGGCCAATCCCGTCGGTCTGTCGAAATTTCCGGACCGGGGCGCACATCCTACCAGGCTTACGACGTGGCGGTGACCGAGGCCTGTCGTGAATTTCTCGCGCGCCGTGACCGGACTGGCGCTGAGCGACCCTTTTGCCTGGTAACGGGGTATGTGCTGCCGCATTGCCCCTTCATCTGTCCCAGGGACCTATACGAAGAATATTACCATCGGGTGGAAATTCCTACCGTGCCGGAGGGCTACCTGGACCGGCTGCATCCGGCGATCCGGCTTTGGCGCGAGAAGCGCGGCGTAAACGGACTGAACGAAGACGCGGTGCGCCGCGCGCGCGCGGCCTACTACGGACTTGTCACGTTTATGGATGGTCTGATTGGACGGTTGCTGGAGACCCTGGCGTCAACGTCGTACGGAGAGAATACGGCGGTGATATATCTCTCGGATCACGGGGAGATGGCCGGCGAACACGGGATGTGGTGGAAGAGCAGCTTTTACGAGGGATCCGCTGGCGTGCCGATGATTGCGTCTTTTCCGGGGCGATTCGGAGAAGGGCGGCGTGTGGATGCGGTGACGAGTCTGCTGGACGTAGGGCCTACGTTGATCGACCTGGCAGGCGGAGATTCCCTGCCGGAGGCTGCAGGTCGGAGTCTGAGATGTTTCCTGGAGGGTGACGGACGGGCGCCGGCGTGGTCAAATGAGACTTTTTCGGAGAATTACAGCGGCGCCGACGAGCCGCCGGGAAGGATGGTGCGCCAGGGCCCATGGAAATTGAATTACTATCACGGTTACGATGAACCGCAGTTGTTCAACCTGGATGAGGATCCACTCGAATTTGATGACCGGGCGCGGGATCCGGTTTGCGCGGAGGTGAGAGAAGCGCTGCTGGCGCGTGTCCGGGATGGCTGGAACGGGGGAACGATTCGGCCCAGGCTCCAACGCCGGACGGAGGGGAGGCGGGTTCTGCGGGAGTGGGCCGGCGCCGTGGAACACGATCTGGCGGATTTCTGGCGGGCGCCTCCGGGTTGTAACGTATTTCCGGAAGAATGAGCCGCGGGAGATCGCGCGGAACGGGAGGTCGGATGCGCAGGCCCTGCTCGGAGGCTGTTTCATATGGATGCTGCGTTCCCGAGCAGGGCGATCTTTTTTCGGAAGTTGCACCAGCGATCCGGGTGATCTCGCGGCCCGGCTGTTGAAACGGCAGATCAGTCTTCCATGACGGGCAGGACGACATGCGATGGCCGGTTTGCGTCGTGGAAAACGGTGTTGACCGCGATCTGTCCAATGGCTTCTTCGCCGAATGCACCTCCAGTGTTCAAATTTCGGTCGTACCGGGGGAAATCGCTGCTGGTGACTTCGATACGCAGGCGGTGACCTGACAGGAACACCTGGGCGGTGGCCGACATGTCTATTTCAAACCTGTAGATCCTGCCCGGCGTCATCAGTTCGGGGCGCTGCAGGGAGTTTCGGAATCGCGCCCTCAGGATGCCGTCGCAGACGGGCATGGAACGGCCGTCCGGGCAGACGTCGCATAGTCTGACCACCCAGTCCGTATCGGGGGCTGAAGACAGGCCGTGAAGGATGGCCTTTACGGGGCCGATGATGGTCAGGTCCTGTTTCAGTTCGGCGGAGGTATACGTAAGCATCCGTCCTTCCAGATGCCGATGGTCCACGGGGCCGAGTGTGGGATAAAAGCGGAGACCGGGCATGGGATCGTTCGGGTCGTATGCGAAACTATCCGCATGTTCGGCCGTATGGGGCGGATCGAAGGTCAGACCACCGTTGTTCAACGAGTCCGGATCTCTTCCGGATCCTTCCCGGAGATACGCCGTCCGGTAGGTAATGCCGGGTGGGGGCCAGTCTTCCAGATCCAACCATCGGTTGGCACCCATCAGGAAGATACGCACCGGCGGGCCGTCCATAATACCGTTGTCCATTCCCTTTAGCCAGTAGTCGTACCACCGAAGGCGGTGGGCGTTCATATCGAATGCCGCCTCAGGGCCGAAGTCAAGGTCGCCAACGACCTGTTTGGCCGCGTTGCCCGGTCCATGGATCCATGGACCGATCAACAGGCGTTGGCCCTCCCGACAGGCCCTGGTGCGCCCGCGTTGCCGAATTCCCCTGAAGCATTCCAGCGTCCCGTCAAGGAAGACGTCGAACCATGCGCCGAAGTGAAGCATCGGCGTGTCGATGTCGCCGTACCTGGAGGAAATGTTGGTGGACCACCAGTAGGGGCCGTCTTCGGGGTGGTCCAGGTCTTCAAAGTACCAATCGAGCAGGCCATCCAGGGGCGGGAAGGATTTGAGCGGCAGGTGGTGCTGCCAGTCCTCGTATTCATCGAGTGCGGCTGCCAGACGCGCGGTCTCGGCCGCCAGACCCGGTGGGGCGCTCTCGTGTTCCAGTTGGGAGAGAAGGGTCTGCATCGCCCATTTCTGAAAAGGCAGCGAATAGGCGCCGTACCGGTACCAGAAGCCGCTGTAAAAATCACCGCCGCCTTCCCGAACGAAAAGCGCTTTCAGGTGCGGGGGCCGGGTCGGGGCAACCATGTACTGCGAAAAACCGGAATAGGAGCCGTCGGCCATGCCCACGTTGCCGTTGGACCAGGCCTGTTTACCGGCCCATTCGATGGTATCGTAACCATCGCGATTGGCCCCCCAGCCGTCATCGCGGAAAGGCTGCCAATCGCCTTCGGAGGCAAAGGTGCCGCGCACGTTCTGGCCCACGAATACGTACCCCCTGCTGGCGAGGAACTGACCGTTGGACGTACACCGGCCGACCAGCTCGTAGGCGACCCGTTCAACGATGACGGGATATCTACCTTCGGGTGCCGGACGGTAGACGTCGGCGCGAAGCACGGTTCCGTCACGCATCCTTATAGGGATATTGCGTTCTACCATTGTTTCGTAACGTGGCTCGGACAGACCCGTGTTGGGCATGGGTTACTCCTTTCGCAGGGTTATTTCAATCTAAATCACCGGATACGACGGGAAAAAGCCCATTCGACGGGCGCGTCGTTGAGAGGATCCTGCGGCCCGTGGGGCACAGCTGCACGTTCGGTATTCCCGTGCAATGTCTCCTTGCATCGGATCCGGGTTGGAAGTATCATGGCGTACTTCCGGGGCGTGGCTGCAATGAAGCGCATCCGAAATCCGAAGCGGCGGTTTTTGCATTTATTCTGCGCCTTGACGAGCAAAGATAGGCAATCGAACCGTAGAATTCAATTGCAGACTGCGACCCCGTATGGAAATGGGGAACGCAGAAACGAGCCGGAAAAGTCGATTGCCTGCGAAAGGCGCGTTTAATTCACTGAGAAAACCGATCGTTGGGAGATAGAGCATGAAAGGTGTCGTGTATCTTGGCGAAAGTGAAGTGGAAGTTCAGGATTTCGACAGGCCCGAACCGGGCCCGGGACATGTGGTTATCGAAATGAGGGTGGCGGGGTTGTGCGGGAGCGATCTGCACAAGTACCATAGCAGCCGGGAGTGGGCGAGCGATAGGAAGGGCATGATTTCCGGCCACGAACCGGCCGGGGTTGTCGCCGATGTGGCTGCGGATGTTGAGAATGTGTCGGTGGGCGACAGGGTCTGTGTCTACCACACCGTGGGGTGCGGTCACTGTGCGGTCTGTCTATCCGGCACGCCCGTGTTCTGTCCGGACCAGGGGGCGTTTGGCCGGACCCGCGACGGCGCCCACGCGGATTACATGGTCACGGACGCCCGGTACTGCATGCCATTGCCGGACAATTTTTCGTTTGCCGTTGGAACGCAATTGGCTTGTACGGCAGGGACGGCATTCTCGGCAGTGAACAAGGTATCAAAGCGTCATGGCGATCCACTTGTGGTGTTCGGATTGGGGCCGGTGGGTCTGACAACACTATTGATGGGTAAGGCGATGGGATATCGGATGTTCGGCGTGGACATCAACCCTTACAGGATAGATCTGGCGGAGCGTATCGGCGGCGGGGTTGTAATAAACGCAAAACAGACCGATCCGGTTCAGGCGATCAGCGATCTGACAGGTGGACATGGTGCGGCCGGGGTTGTGGAGTGCTCGGGGAGTGGCACTGCCCGCACACAGGCGGCAGCGGTTGCGAGGTTGCACGGGACGGTGGTCTACGTGGGCGCCGGCGCTGAGTCGCTTGAAATCGATTTTAAGGATATCCTTCGAAAAGAACTGACGCTCAGAGGCAATTCCGTGTATTCGATGGGTGCTTATTTCGATGCCGTCGCGTTCTTGCAGACGCACCGCGTGCCGCTGGACGAAATCGTGACCCATCGCTTTCACATTGGGCAGGCGAGGGAAGCATTCGCAACCTTCGATAGCGGAGAGACGGGTAAAGTGATTTTCGAATGGGAAGACGGAGAAGGGTCATAAATCCGATCGAGGAGAAACGGAGGGTAAGGGAAATGGCACGGAGAACAAGGGTGGGAATTGTCGGATGTGGTGGCATGGCACGGGGCCATGCCAGCCGGATGAGTGAGGTCCTGCACCGCGTGGAGATTTCTGCCGTGGCGGATATTGATCCGGCGCGGGCGCAGGCGGTTGCGGAGGTTTTCCCCAATGAGCCAGTGGTTGCGACGGAATATGAAGAGATTCTGGATCACGTGGACGCCGTACTTGTGGTGCTGCCGCATCATCTTCACCATCCGGTAGCGGTCCGTTGTCTGGATGCCGGGAAGCACGTGCTGGTGGAAAAGCCGATGGCCAACAGTGAGCGGGAATGCCTCCGGATGATCGAGGCCGCACAAAGGAACGACCGTGTCCTGATGGTGGCCTACTGCATGCGTTTCCATCCTCTGGTTCTGAAGTTCAAGGAAGTGCTGGACAACAGGACATTTGGCGAGGTCTTCCAGTTATCGATCTGGACCGAGCAGCATACCCAGCGGGACCCGGAGAGTTGGCACTGCAGGGCGGGTACTCTTGGCGGCGGGCAGTTCTTTAGCCACGGCTGTCACTATGTCGATTTGATGTTGTGGATGCTGGGCAGGCCGGTAAAGGGCGTGCATATGGGAACCAATCGATGTACGCCGTGGATGGAGAGAGAGGGAACGAGTAACGTGTGCATCGAGTTCGAGGGCGGCGTCCTTGGATATCATTTCGGCACCTGGGGGGCCCGGGGCACCCGGCTCGGATATTCCTTTCACGCACACTGCGAGAAGGGGATGGTCGAACTGAATCTGCGCACGGGCCGAGTCGTGTACCTGGGTGATGTTGAAAAACACGTGCCCGGCGAGCACGATCCCGGGCAGCGGGAGATCGTGTTGCTGGAGGAAAACCACGCCAAACCCACGGAAGTAGAGATGGCACATTTTATCGATTGTATCGAGTCCGGCCAAAAGCCGTTGACCGATCCCGTATCCAGCCTTGAGGGACTCAAGGTAATCTGGAAACTGTACGAGGCGGAGGAAACAGACGCTGTGGCTGACCTGAGGGGTCTGGGTCTCGGTACAATGGAAGAAGCGGGGGTCCGCGCAGCCGGTTAGCGGATCCATCGGGGTTCGCCAGGGAAACGTTGCGAAGAGCCAAAACACACGTCGACTACGGGAGGAATGGCATATGGATCGTGTCGTGCTTGGGGAAAGTGGCCTGTCGGTATCGCCGATTTCCGTCGGCACGTGGCAGCTGAGTCCCCGATTTTGGGGGCCGCAGTCGAAGGATGACGCGATGGCTGCGATGAAGTTCGCGTTCGACCGCGGAATCAACTTTTTCGATACCGCAGAGGCATACGGGGACGGTTATGCCGAAAGGGTACTGGGTGAGGTCGTAAGGGATCTGCCGAGGGACGAACTTGTGCTGGCGACCAAGGTGTTTAACCATTTCAATCCCGACGGCTCCCGGTATCCGGATCTTTCGCCCGAACACATTTCAGCCCGTTGCGACGTGTCGCTCAACAGGATGGGCATCGAGACGATTGATCTGTACCTGTTGCATATGTACGATCCGTTGACACCGCTTGCCGATATCGCGGGAACCCTTGAAAGACTTCGCGACCAGGGGAAGATTCGATGTTACGGGCTGAGCAACCATTCTGTCGAACAATGCCGGGCCCAGCGCCGCTTCGGTGCGTACGCCGTTGTTCAGCCTCCGTACAGCCTGATCGAGCCGGCCGGAGAGAGCGATCTGTTACCCTATTGCCAATCGGAGAATATCGGGGTGATGATCTATTCGCCCATGCACAAGGGACTGCTCAGCGGGAAGTACACCGGAGGAGAGACGTTTGACGACTTCCGGATCAATCATCCCGATTTTCAGGGAGACCGGTTTAATGAATTGTGTGCGAAGGTGCAGGCCCTGAAGCCGATTGCCGAGCGAAACGGCCTCACGATATACCAGTTGGTGCTGTCAGCCACGCTGATGCATCCGGCGATTCACGTGGCGATCTGTGGCATCAAGACACCCGATCAGATCGCCGAGGCTGTGGGGGCGGGAGGGAAGCAATTGTCACGCGAAGACTATTTCGCGGTTCGAAATACCGTCGGACCGGGCAGCCCCAAAATTGCGGACGCCGGCGGCAGCAGGAAGTGAAGGGTTTATTCGTTTGGAGCGATGTCGCTTTTGGGGTGCCCCGGTTTTCCAGATAGGGACAATTCATCCACCCGCAGCGTGTAGGCCTATGCCGGCGCGGTGTGGATCGTCCCGTATCTGATGTACTCTGGTCGGGCCTCTGACGATGGGATTGTCGTGAGCGGACCCGTGTTATCGCGATACCTCGATGCACACAGGCCCGCTGTCTGTCTGTCCCGGCAGCCGGGTCTGTATGCGATCCCCCGATCGCGATCCGTCCTGCGGGATGTCGATACATATTTCGGTATCGCGGCCCGTTCTGTATACAGGCTGGCCTCCCAGAGTTTCGTAGGCCACCGGTGGACAGGTTACCAGTTGGATCGATTCGTCCTTGAAGACGGCCGACAGTGTTACGGGCCGCCCCGACCTGATGCGGAGTCCGCCGGCACTGAATTCCGTCGCGTGGACCAGTATAACGCTCCGCGGCCGCCCGGCAGGATCGCGGGAAATTGAGGCGAAGCGCCCATCCAGCAAAAGACCTTCGGGCCCTGAACCGGAACCGTAGATCGCATGGCGCTTACCACCGTCCGCGTGCGCGATTTGGATGATGGTTGCGGCCTCGCCCGGGAGAGTCCGGATGTCGGTAGCCAGGGGTTTGTCGACGTAGGCCTCGTGAACCGCAACAAAGGGCGCATCCGTGCATTGATGGCGAACCATGAGGCTGTGTCTGCCGGGGTCCGGATACGTGTCCAGAAGGAATGCGATCTGCCCCGGCGAACCCGACACCGTAACCCTGGAAAACAAGCTTCTTCGTCTGCCGTGGTGAGAGGATTCGGGTTCGCCCGGTATACGCCACGTTGCGGCAAAAGCCTCCTCCGCCAGACCTTCCTTGTATTCCTGTTCGCCCCGCATCACATAAAGCGCCGGGTCGAATGCGGTTCGGTCGTTCATAGCGAGCCGGATCTCTGGCGTCTCTCCGATACCGTGGTAAAACCAGTCGTGTTTTTTCCCTCCCTGGACGCGGAAGATATCCAGTAGATACCTGTCGAACTGGCAAACGATCCGCCTGTAGAACTCCGTCTGCTCATAAATACCGTCTCCGTGGGCCTCGGCTACCTGGCCTGCCGGAAGATCGACGAATGAATGGATGTACGGAATCTGTTCATTCTTGAGTTGGTCCCCGTGAACCTGGGACGTTTCATCGACGGTTACGGTATTATGGGCGTATGACGCCCCACTGTATATACGCTGGTCGGGATCTTCGTAGCGGGTGCGTTTCTCGCCGGTCAGCATCCGGTCGTGCGAGTAGGTGATGAGATTCAGTCGATCCGCGTGGGCGTGTCCCGATCCCGGCAGGAGCGCGTTCAGGCCGGCGTAGAGGCGGTTGCCGTCGGCTTCCCGTTTCAATGCCACGTACCCGCTGGAGAGGTTGGCGCTCCGGTAGGGTACAGGTTTCTTCTCAATGGTGTCTGCGCCGAACAGGAGTCCGGTCAATCCTCTGTCACCCTCCCGAAGTTCGCGGTACGAGCCCGCTTCATCAACGTTCAGGTAGCGATATCCGATTTCGGCCGTAAGCGGATAGCTGGCAAGACTCGCGCGCCCTCCCATATCTCCTGTTGGCGCTACAGTCAGGTCCGGAAATGCCTGGGCCGTGAACCATTTGATGGCGCGCCGCACGGCACGGTAACTGGAGTTTCCGGGGTCCAAACCGTCATAGATCTGCGGCGGGAACAGGTCCGGCATCTGGCGCGACAGCCTGTGGCCGAGTACAAGTGCGCGGCAGTTCGGACCGAGCGCATACAGATGGTAGGCGCTGCATAGACCCCAGAATCCCCCGTCTGCCAGATAGTTGTTCAGGGTGAGCCAACGCATGCCGCAGTGGTTGGGGCGCCGTTCGGAAGCGTAATTCCGGTGCCCGAAAGCCCAATCCACGTAGTCCGCGCTTTCGATGGCGCAGCCGACCATCGCTACCGAACTGAGATAGGCGTACATGCCGTTGTGCCGAGGGCTGCTGTCCTCCTCAACCCGGAACACCCCGTCCGCCCAGTGTTGGAGCAGATTCCGCCGGATCTGCCGGTGTTCCCTGGGCGTAAAGAGGCCGTCCGTGGATCTCAGCAGTTCGTAGGCTTCCGCCAATGCAAGGACGATGACGCAATCGCCCTCCATGTTATAGGTCCAGATCACATGCTGGGTGCCGCTTCCTTGCACAGGCAGGGATTTGATATGTTTCGCGAATAGCTTCAGGATCCCGGCGCTTCTTTCGGCGTATGTGCGATCCATATCGAGAGCGTACAACAGCGCAAGGTTTTGTGCCGCGGTTGCCATCGCCTGGATGTAGTAGCAGCCCCAGCCTTCGTATAGGGTCCCTGCGTATTTGCCGGTCAGATGTACCGCCTTGGATTGCTGACTTAGCGCGTGGGCTTCGTCGCACCGCTGGCACATGACTTCGCGATCGTTGAATGGATCAAACCTGAGCCTTTCCTGGCACACAGGACACATCAGCAGCCAGTATACCTGCATCTTCCGCTTCGGCATCAGCGACTCGATCCGGTCGAGGGATTGCGCCAGCCAGGGCTGCACACTCTCCGTCAACTCGTCCACGGCCTTTTTCGCCCAGTCATGGGATCGAATCTTCTGCCTGGCCTCTTCCAGGGTTGCCACATCCACGAATCCGGCCGGATGTATCCATTGCTGCGTATCGACGTCATCCATCCTGCCACCTCCTTTGTTCTCAAACGCCTTTTCCGGCTTTCCCATTCGGAAACAAGATAACATTCGCGTGCCTCTCTGAAAGGTTTTTTCGGTCTTGGGTCGGGACCCTTCGAAGGGATTTTGCACGTGAAGGATGTTTGTATATATTCCGGTAGGTTGGGCCAATAGCGAACCATACTCCGGAGGAATCGAGATGGGCATGACGGATGAAGAGAAGTTTCGGTTTGATCTGACGGGCTTTCTGGTGCGTCCTGCCATTCTGAATCAGGATGAAATTGAATCCATTGTCGAGCAGATTGATCGCATCGTACACGATCCGGACTCACTGCCGCCCGAACATCGAACGGTTCCAGGGGGGCCGTCTAGCGTGTTGATCGATCACCCGAAAGTCGTGGAGGTCTTGCACGAGATTATTGGTCCCGAGATTCGAATGGAAGGTTGTTACTGCGCATGGCGTAATAAAGGGGAGTCCCACGGCGGGGGGCTTCATGGAGGCGGGCCCAGCCAGATTGATCCGATATTTGGGTACCGTTGCCAGAACGGGCGGATTCACGCGGGGATGGTGCGCGTGGTTTTCGAGTTGACGGATGTGCAACCGGAAGATGGGGCCACGCATTTCATCGTCGGCAGCCATAAGGCGAATTTTGAAATGCATCCTGATCACCTCTCGATGGAGCCGGGTGAGAGAAGCCCCTTCTTGATGGGATATGGGTGCCCGGCCGGCAGCGCCGTATTTTTTACCGAAAATGTGTGCCACGTTGGGCCCGAGTGGACCCGCGATACACCACGTATTGCCGTCCTGCACGCCTATTCGCACCTGGCAACACACTGGCACCGGCTGCGTGTGCCTCCGGAAGTGCTGGACGGCCTGCCGCGAGAGAAGCAAGCCTATTTTCGTGAACCGTGGATTGCCGATTTTCGTACCCGGCCGGCAACTCGGAATACCGTGGACCATTACCTGAGTTCGGGGGATCCAACGATGCGCACTGCTGTCGGGGACTGAGAGGATTTCTTGTCACGTCTCCCGACGCGTGGAGACCGCGCGGCGGAGCGAAAGGTGCACGTTGTCTCGAACCCCTGCGACGGTGTGAGTCGTGGGTCGTAAAAAGGGCTGGCAGCAAAAGACATGGAGCGAGAGCGATGGAAGATTATTCACACGTTGAGAAGCCTGATCTCGGATATCGGTACGAGTTTGGCATTGAGAATCTGGACGCAATGAGCGAATGTCTGGAGGTGCATGGGTTTGCAATCATCAAGGATGTGCTGCCTCCGGAACGGGTTGAGAAGCTCAAGCAGGCGGTGTATGACGGCACCGATCCGGAGAGCACGCTGGCGCCGGGTCAGAGCCGTACACGCCATGCGTGGATCGAGTCCGGGCCGGGAGCATGGACGCTTCTGGAGCATGAGCCGTTCATGGATATTCATCGGCATTTGATCGGTACGGATGAGCTGACCGTGCATCGATCGGCCGCTATAATCCGGATTCCGGGGTCTCAGTCTGTGGCATGGCATACGGATTGGTGCGGATATTCGACGGAGATCAAGAATTCGGGTGATATTTTGAATCGCGGCCTCTGGCCGTCGGGCAAGTGGTTTTATCTGACGGGATCGCGTCCGGTTCATGGCGGATTGTGTGTCATTGAGGATTCCCATGTGGAAGATTGGGAAGGGCCGGAGGGGTTCAGAATGACGGCGGACAGGCGGTCGTTTTACCCCGAGGGCGAGGAAGAGCGACCTTATGCCGGGTTTGAAATTCCCGGGCTTATGCCGCTGTTTACACAGGGCGGGGATATGATTGTATTTGCTCACCGGACGTACCATGGCGCGTTTCCCAACCGGCTGGAGGAGGTAAGACTGTCGTGTGCCATCGGGTTCAGAGACCGCAAGCACAGAATTGAGGTACCGTGGAAGATCCCGCAGTCGGGTAGATGGTTTCTGGAGAATCTGCCGGGCCATTTACAGAAATATACGCATGACTATACCAGTATCGACATCGATTGGCGCGGATAACGCTCAACCGGCATTGTTGCTCAGAATTTTCCTGTTTAATGCCGGATTGGGCAGAGGTGTGATTTGAGGACGGTCTACGTGCTGCTGACGATGGACTGCGAGACCGCCAGATCAGACCTGACGCCCTACGCAATCCGGATGTCGGCCAGCGGCCCGGTTGACTATCGAGAAAGCGGACGGTCGATCCGCGCCTATGTCGAAACGGCAGCCTCGAATGGGTTTCCGGTGACGCTCTTCGCGCATCCGGAAGTCGCGTCGGAGAATACGGAACTGCTTCTCGAACTGCGGGAGCAAGGCGCGTGTCTGGGGTTGCATCTGCATCCGTACAAGTTTAAAGGCGGTAAATATAAATATGACCTTGGGGCGTATTCCGCCGGAGAACAGTCACGGATCGTCAGCGAGGCGATGCAGGTGTGGGAATCCGCGCTGCGTAGCCCGCCTCGTTACTTCAGGGCGGGCTACTTTTCGGCCAATAACGAGACGTTTCGTGTGCTGAACGAGTTGGGGTTTGCAGGCGGCAGCCTCTCAAACCCAGGGCGGGTCCTGCCAGGGCACCATAGCGTATGGGCCGGCGCGGAGCCCTACCCCCATCGGGCGGATCTGGAATGTCGTTTGACGCGAGGGACCAGCGAGTTTGTCAACGTGCCTGTGTCCGGTGCTTTTGGCAGGCCAGTTAAAAGGGGCCATGCAGGCGAGCGGGGCTATGAATGGCCCTATGTGCCGCATAAGTACCCCCACGGGGAAGTAATCCGGGATGTGCTGGATCGTTTTTCGACCGAGTTGCCGCGGTTTGGCACCATTGTGGCGGATAGCCACAACGATCAGGACTATTCCGATCCCGAGCATCCCGCACGGCGAAACCTGGAGGTTATAATCAGATCCATTCGGGATATCTGCAAACAGATGGAGATGCGCGCCGTCGGGGTCACGCTGGATGCCCTGTGTGATCGCGTCCTGGCGCACGGGGCTTGAGCCAGATCCTGATATTCCGGCCTGAAGGTAAAGATTGGACGCTTTTTCGAAAGGGAGGAGACCATGCGAATCGATTCTCACGTGCACGTGTGGACCATGGGGTCGCCGCCGTTCACCCACAACGACGAAATGGCAACCCAGCGGCCGGAATATCCGGGTCTGGTCGAGGATCTCATCAGGTTTATGGATCTGAACGGCATCGACCGCACCGTACTCATTCAGTGCATGTATCACGGATATGACAATAGTTATATGTGTGACTCTATGCGACGATTTCCGGACCGTCTGCACGGGGTGGCGTTGATCGATCCCTTGAAAGCGGGCGCGGCTGAGAAGCTGGAACGCCTGCACAGCGAACATGGGGTACAGGGGATGCGGTTGTATCCGGTAAAGGATAAGGATGCGTCCTGGTTGTCTCGTGACGATCAGACAACGCTATGGGTGACGGCCCGAAGGCTGCGGGTTCCTTTCACATGGTTTGGCCGCTGCCATCAGATTCCGTTGCTGGAACCGATGTTGCAGCGCTTTCCAGAGGTGAATGTGATCGTGGATCACCTCGGCGAGCCATTTCTTTCAGAGGGGTTGGACGGGAGTTTCCGGCTCCTGCTGGAGGCGGCGAAATACCCGAATCTCTTCGTGAAAGCCACGCGGATCGACGGGATATCGGCGAAGCCTTGGCCGCACGAGGACGTTTATCCCTATGTCAAGGCCGTGTACGAGGCGTTCGGGTCCCGGCGGATGCTGGGGTGTACGGGATTTCCGGAGGATCCTCAGCGTGGCGAGGCTGTTGGTTTCCGTGTCGTTGAGGAAGCGATGGATTTTCTGTCGGATGATGACAAAGCATGGATCTTAGGTAAGACAGCGGATTCGCTCTACGGCCACTGAGTCAAGGAGAAACCGAAATGAAACGGACAAATATCGCGGGTCTGGGGTCCGTGGCAGGAGTGGTTGGTGTGGCGATACTCGGCGTACCATCGTCGACGTTCGACATGGGGTCTTCGAGAATCGAAACGTATGTGTTTTTGTTGTCCCTCGTGGTTTTTCTGCTGGCGGGGTTCAAGAGCGCCCAGGCTGGACCGCGCACGATGTACAAACCGCGGGATATCGAAAATGCTCGACGGAACCTGGCGCGCTACGGCTGGGCGAAGGAAATCGTGGAGGGATGGGAGCGGGACGTTGCGTTGGCGATGCGGCAGGATCGGGCGTTTTTCCATGCGCTGATTCCGGAGTTGACTCCCGGGACCCACTACGGTCAGAACTGCCCCCACTGTGTGGGTACGCGGTCGCTGATGGGCGGCGGGCATTTTACCTGGAAGATTGACAGTCCGGACGAAATCACCTGCAGCTCCTGCGGGACGGTGTATCCGAACGCGCGGTATGCGGAAACCGGCGTTCTCGAATGCCCGCGCATGGGTCAGCGGTTTACTTACTACCGGACGCCGGAGGAAGTGGCCGATCCGGAGAATCGGGCGGAGCATGCTCTAAAGTGGCTTGGGGACCGACCCACGATGACGAGTTTCAGCGGTCATATTCGAGACTGCAAGGTGGGCTGGGCCACGGCCCAGGCGTTGACGCTGGCAAAGCTCTACGCCGTCACGGGGGAGATCGGATACGCACAGCGGGCGGCATGGATTCTGGATCGGATTGCCCGTGTGTTCCCGAACTATCTCTATCATTCTTACGACGGCAGCATTGCGGATCTACCGCCTGCGGAGGTGGCTGCCAATATGGGCAGAGCGGAGGAGGCGGGTGGACCTCACGGGGGACGTTTCCCGAGGGGCGCGATTCGCCATGCGTACGGGTTGCACCAGTTTAAAGATTATTCTACGATGAACAATGGGTTCTGGGGCGCCGGCCGGATGAGCGTACATGGGAAGGGAAGCGACGCCGGGGCGTTGATTGCATTGACGGTTGCCTTTGATTTGATTCGCGGCGCGGAACACCCGGACGGTCGTCCGCTGCTCGGTGAAGAGCCGGAACGCCGGATTCTGGAGGATCTTATTCTGGCCGGGTGTGTGGATATGGAACATTGGAATTCTCTCAGCAACAAGGGGACGGCAGTCTTTGCGTTGATCGCCGCGGTGGGGATGCTTCTGGAACAGCCTGAGAGAGTCCGGCGTGCGCTGGACGGTTTTCACCGAATGCTGGAAGAACGCTACCACCACGACGGGTTCTACGCGGAGTCGCCCTCATACGGGGCCCACAATCTTGCGAACATGTACGAGCTCACCGATCTGCTGCAGGGATACAGCGACCCGCCCGGATATCGTCCGGGCGATGGTGAGCGGATCACACGTCTGGATCTGTTTTCCAGCGGCCGCTTCCATCTCTCCCTGCTGTCTCAGGTGCGGATGTTGGCCCCAGGTAATCGGATGCCGGTGATCGGGGACACACGTTACGATACCGGAGCGGATCTTCTTTCGGTTGACATGCTTGCCGCCCGTTTGGGTGGTGCCTATGCCGGACTGCTGGAAAGTGTCCAGGGCGGGAAACTCTCCGAAAAGGGCACCGAATACGCGCTGTGGTACCGGCCGTACGGTCTTAAAGCCGAATTGGCGGTGCTGCCGCTGCGCTCCGAGTGGTTCCCGGGCTGGCACGTGGGCGTGCTGCGAGGCGCTCGGAAGGCACAAGACACGGCCCTGTTCCTGAATGGCAATGAACATCAGTGGACCGTGCAGACCGGTCACCGACAGCAGGATGTACTGAGCTTGAGCATCTATGCCTATGGAGAGGAACTGGCATCGGACCGGGGCTACTTCTCCGGAAGCCGCCAGCTCTTGCCAGACGGTCGAAGCGGTCAGGTCTGGACGAAGAGCAGTTTTTCGCATAACCTGGTGGTCGTGGATGAAGAGGAACAGGCGACACGGGCGTGTGGCACCAATCTGGAGCTGTTCGGTCAGGCGCCCGGCATCGAAGTCGTGCAGGCATCGGGTGTGAACGTGTACCCCCAGTGCGAGGAGTATCGACGCACGTGCGTGATGGTGACCACACCTGAGGGACAGGTCTATATTTTGGATCTCTTCAGGGTTAAAGGAGGGCGGACCCACCAGTACAACTTCCACTGCAACGGTTCGCCGATCGAATTCCGGCCGGCGGAGCCTGCCCCGCAGCCCACCGAGGTGTCGGATGCATGGGGTACGTGGCTCGAGAATACGCACGGGACGTCGCCGGAAGAACCGACCACATTTACCTGGCAATTCAGGGATGTGAATCTGGATTTGACACTCCTCAATACACCGGAACGGATCGTGATCGGCGATGCTCCGGGATGGCGGGTTTCGACGACTGATGAGTTGAAGAAACCAGCGATCAGGCAGATTTTCGCGGAGAACAGGGCCGGGGTTGGCAATGCGGATCTTGCCAGCCGGTATGCCGCCGTGGTCGCGCCCTACAAATCCGGAGGGTCACCGGTGGTTGGGGCGAGGTTGCTGGAAGATGATCCGGATTCCGGCGTTCTTGCGGCTGAGGTAAAGCTGGCTGGGCGGACCGATTATATCATCTCAACACTGGATCAGATCGAGCGCAAGGTGGGCCCGGTGACTGTAGCCGGACAGTTTGCCTTTGTGTCGGTGGACGATCGGGGGGCAGCCCTTCAGGGCTATCTGCTGAACGGCACGACACTGAAGTGCGGCGACTTACAGATTTCGCGTGGGGAGCCAAACACGACTTTGAAGGTGCAGTCGGTGGAGGACCGGACGTTCCACCTTGCCGACCCGTTGCCGGACCCGCAGGGTGTCGTCGGCTCCTATTTACTGGCCGGTGGGGAGCCCCAAACGGGTTTCGAGATTGAATCTGCCACGGAAAACGCGATTACGGTCAGAGACTATCCTGCGATTCCAACCGAGACGATAACAATTTTGAATTCCGGTTGGGCAGATACGCAAGGTTGAAACACGGGCCGATTCATTCAGGCTCGCAGGCCTTTTGCCGGGATGCATTGGGGAGGGATTTCATGCAGATTTTCGATCGATACGCAGATCTCGTGAGATGGACGGAAACAAGAGGATTCAAGCCGACCAACCTTGGATGTGCGCCGGACGGAGCGCCGGTGGTGTGTCTCAGAACAGGAGGCGAGAAGATGCCGGCGATATTCATCAGCGCCGGCAGCCATTCGACGGAACAGGCGGGCGTAGGGGCGGCCGCCGGGCTCCTGGACGAATTGGAGACCGAGCATCAGGTCTATGTGATTCCCAGTCGCGATCCCATGGGGATGAATGGGTACGGGTACGCGCTGAGCTTGAGCCTGGGCGAGGAGCCGGAACTGGGTTCGGTTGAGGATGTTCGGGCATTCCTGAAGGCGCGGGGCGAGGTGCTTTACGAACAGGACGGGACGGTTCTTGCGATTATAGGTGAGTACGGGTATTCGACGACGGGTCTTCTCGGTCGTTTCGAGGTGGGGGCCGATTTTCTGCAACCCCTTTTTGGCAGACGGATCTTCTATCCTTCGAGCGAGGAGGGCATCGAAGGCACGGCGCAATGCCAGAGAGCCTATACACTGATTGTCAGCCCGGAAGGCGAGGTGTTGCACATCAACCGGTTTCACGATACGCCGTGGGCGCCGGTTGAATCCCGCTGCGTGCGCAATCTGATGGCGAGGATCCGGCCGGGACTTACGCTGGACCTCCACGAGTATGGAGGAGACGGTTTCTGGTTCTCGGCGCGGCATCAGCAAAATGAAGATGACGAATTGTGGGAAAAGCGAATGGCCGATGCGATGATTCGGGCTGTCGCCGGTTCCGGGGCGCAGCTTGCGCCTCAAGGCTATGCGCCCGGTGCGTTCTTCGAGACGGGTGAACGCGGCGTGCTCTGGCTGATTGCGGCGGAACGCGGCGAAGGGTTGAATCTGGCCGATTACGGGGCGAACAGGTACGGACCCTCGTTCACGATAGAAACGGGGATGACGATGAAGGGCGGTTACCAGGAGCGAGTGGAAACGTCCATGCTGGCGGCTCGTACAGCGATTTCGGTTTTTGAGGATCGCTGGCGATGAGAAGGGAGACACCGGTGGCAGAGCCCCATGATTCCTGCGAATCCCTGCTTCAGGCGATGGTCGGATTCGACACCGTCAATTCGGCGATTTCCGGGAAGCCGGATGCGGAGCGGGCGCTTTCGGTGTATATGGAGGGGCAGGCTGAGGCAATGGGGCTCGATACGCGCCGATTGCCGGTGACAGGGGACGGGTTCAATCTGTTGGTCACTCACCAGGTGGATCGACAGGCGCCGTGGCTGCTGTTTGAAAGCCACCTTGATACGGTGAGCGTTGACGGGATGACGGTGGATCCGTTCGAGGGACGGATTCTGGGCGGGAGACTGTATGGTCGGGGCGCGTGCGATACGAAGGGTACGGGCGCGGCAATGTTTTGGGCGCTTTTTCGATACCGTCAGCGCGGGGGCCGGAACAACGTGGCGATCCTGTTTACCCTGGACGAGGAGATCGGAAAGACGGGCGTACGCACCTTTGTGGCGTCGCAGTTACCGGACCTGGGCTGGCGGCCGGTGGGTGTGGTCGTGGGTGAGCCCACAAAACTTCGGGCCGTGGTTGCTCACAACGGCGTGGTGCGCTGGCGAATTCGGACGCAGGGCGTGGCCGCCCACTCTTCGAATCCCGGCAGAGGACGGTCCGCCATTGGCATGATAACGGAGGTGATCGGGGCGCTCGAGGAACGCTATATTCCCCGTCTGACGGCTGAACATCCTCTGACAGGCAAGGCGCAATGCAGCATCAATCTCATCAGGGGCGGGACCCAAATCAACATTATCCCGGAACACTGCGAGATTCATGTGGACAGGCGCCTGGTGCCAGGCGAGGATCCGGACACGGTCATACCGGCGGTGGAACGCATTCTGGATGAACTTCGGGCGGGCAATCCGAATTTGACGGTCGTTCAGGAAGCGCCCGACATGTTGGATAGCCCGCTGGACCCGACAGGAGGCAGAGAGTTCGGCGCATTCGTGGCCTCTGTGCTGAAATCGACGGGTCTGCCGGACGGCCTGACCGGCGTCGGCTACGGGACGGATGCCAGCAGCTTCAGCCGTGTGGGTATCCCGGCGGTTGTTCTTGGGCCGGGGGACATCGCACAGGCACACACGGCAGGCGAGTGGATCGATCTCGGGCAGTTGAATTCAGGCGTTGACGTGTACCACAACCTGATGATGAGCAAGGTGCCAATGCATTTTTTAGAATAAATTGGCTATATCGGATTTATTGCCAGGTTTTCCTTTTCTGAGATTGGTAGCTGTTTTTACCCGCAAATTTGTTTTGGCAGGGACACTCTCGTTGTTTCGAAAGGTCGTCGAGAGACAAATCCTTTTTTCGTATGGAATTCATTTATGTAAGAGATCACGATTCCGTGATTAATGTTCGGAGCGCTTTGTTCACAGATTCGGAATCGGGGAAATGTTGTTTTACATCGGGATCTAACATGATAGACCGTCATCCTGGTTGAAGCGGTGGGTTTCGATCGATCCGTCCTGTTTCCTTATCTTTACCGTATGTCCTTCACGATAAGCCTTAAAATGCCTTCCCCGAACCCCCTCGGAGAAATCATATTCAGATCGCATTGCCTTATCTCTCTCGTCCTTCATAAATGCGTCGCTCCCTTCGGGTTGCCCCCCTGCTACTGATAAACCGGATTGTTGACCGTCTTTCTGTATAGCAGACAACCAGGAATCTTCCGTCTGCGGAAAGGCCCGGATCGATAAACCGATCTTCGACTATTGAATGATCCGGATCATAAATTGTAATGGCAAGGGGATCGTTAAAAACCGTCTTTGCTTCCTGGAAGCTGACACCATGCCTTCTCTGATTGTCGCTGGATTTACGATCATCCCACTCATCACAATACTTTCTGACACAGGAGCCGACGTATCTATAGACGGAATGGATTTCTTTCTTTTCCGCGTCTTACCGAGTTCCGAGCTTCCCGCTCCATTCCTCCTGACAGTGAACCCGGGTCGCGTTGTGGATTCGAATATAGCACCCTATGCGTTGCCAACCATCCAAATTGCGGTTGACATCGCCCATCCTGCATCCGCGCCTACGCCTTATCCCATTCCGCATGAACAGTGCAGGCCGAAAGTTGAACTCGTCTGACCGTTATCTTTGCATCGGACCGGTCGATCGCCACCACTGCCGCCACGCGATCTCCAACGGTACATTCGATCACTGGCGCATCCCGTTCGAAGACCTTTAGGGGCGTCTGCTGAATGGAGTTAAAGATGCTGATCGGAACCTCAACAAGCTGATACTTGTGCGGGATCTTGCCAATGTCTTCCCGAAACGCTCTGAGCATGACGATCTGAGTAACGGCCCTCTGGTACTGCCTGAACAATTCAAGTGTACGGTCTCGTCGATCTCTGGCGGTGCGTACGTCCTGAATCCACGCGGCCTCCGTCAGTTTGGAAATGTGCAATGCAGTCTTGGTTAAGTTCTTGGCTGCAGTGGATTTTAGAGACAATCGCCGACGGTTACCTGACTTAGGACGAACGACCATATCAACAAATCGCTGAGTTCGGGAGCCAGGAGGATCAACTGACCAGTTAAGGTGTTCACAGGCGTTTCTGAACACAGTCTCAAACGACGAGAGCCCCAACGGCTCGGTAGTAGCTCCATGGTGAACCGATAAAGCAAGCCCGAAGTATTCAATCCAGTCTGGCTCACCCGTCAGCCATGTTCCTCTAGATCGAATGTTGGCACTCGGAGGTTTCGCCAAGGATTCCATAACCCTTGCAACGAATTCGATCTTGACCGGTGAGAATGCATCGAGAGTTGCCTTGAGTTCATCAAGCGTCATGATACGCACAACCGCCGTTCAATCAGGTCCACGAAACCGGGCTTGAGTTCAATCCCAACCCACCTTCGCCCAAGTTCACGTGCCGCCAGTAGAGTTGTTCCCGAACCCGCATACGGGTCGAGTACGATACTGTCGTCTCTGCTTGTGATGGCTACGCAGCATCGAGCAACCGATAGAGGCATCATCGCAGGATGGTCATCCGCCTTCCCATTTACGCGCTTCACCGGTTCAGTGGGAATCTCCCAAACCGTTCGAAGGCGACGGTCACGCGGCCCCTTGACGATTTCGTGGTCGTAGTAATAGTCCTTGTCTTTTGACAAGAGGAAAACAGTCTCGTGAGCTTTGGTTGGCCGGTCTTGAACGGACTCAGGATGGGCGTTCGGCTTGTGCCAAATGACTTCACTACGAACCCACCAACCCGCATCCTGTAGAGCGAACGCCAATCTCCAGGGAACACCTATCAAGTCCTTTGGCTTAAGTCCTTCCGGCGTCGGCGGTCGCACTGCCATAGCGCGTGCACGGTTTTTTCGATCTGGCGCCCGATATTTCCGGTTGCCGGATGTGTAGGAATCACCAACGTTCAGCCAGACAGTGCCATCGTCGCGCAAGACACGCCTTATCTGCTCGAAGGTGCAAACAATGCTCTTGACGTAGCCGCGCAGGCTGTCGTCCCGCCCAATCTGTTCCGCAACCCCGTAATCGCGCAGTGACCAATAGGGCGGTGACGTGACAACGGTCTGAATGGACTTTTCAGGGAGAAGCTTCAGAGCTTGCGTGGCATCGCCGCAAATCACCATTGGGCGAGTAATAGCCTGGAATGGCGGTCTGCTCAGCGTGTCAACTCGAATGTGTGGTTCTTGCGATGCGTTCCCTACGTGTGAACACGGTTGTACGGAATGCCCAAAAAGCGCAAGCTGGTGACTTTCGAATGAACTCGCTTGTAGGCCCTTGTCGCTCACGTTCCACTCACATTGGGAAGGATCGAAGGCTTTGCGAATAGTAATTGCTCACATGTTGCTTTGTTGTCCATTATCTCAAGGTCGGCCAAGCCATTTGTGGCACAGTTTACGACGAATTGCCACTGGCAGGCGCGTGGCGGATGCTGGTGGTTGGCTGCTCTGGATCGTCAACAGCCCACACGCCGATTGACCGAACCAACTCCATTTTGCCTTTTACGTCAATTTCTCATCATTACTTAAAAATAGGCAAATTTCATGCGAACAACAATAGAAGAATTCCGGATGATGACGTTAGATCGATCGACCGATCGATCATGGTCCGTCTTCCAGCGACCGGAAGGCGCAAAAACGTTGAACAGAATTCCCAAACGGTGGCTTCTGAGGGTTCGCGATGACAAATGTCGAAGGCCATTGCCCAAAACTGTTGTTTCCCGTTGAAGTCCAGGAACTCTTCTTTTAATCAGAAAGGGGCCGTTAGCGGGTAGGTGAACAGGCAACGCCTTTCTTATTTGGCGAGAAAGCTGAGTTGGCTATCGGTCATCCATAAAAGATGCCGAAGTCATTGGATCAAGCCCTCTTTGATTGGCCAGGATAGAAAACTGAGGTTTCTGCTTCTCGCCCAATTCCTGGCTGCCTCAGCGAGACGGTCGTTACGCGATTTTAGGAAAATTGTGGCCACATTTTTGTCGCCGTAGAACCGAAGAGCGTCGATAAGAACAGGCTCATAGCCTCTGATATTTCTCTTAATATAGAACCGATGGGCGCCAGCGACAATGGGCAGATTTCGCTTTCTCAACTCATTGATTAATGCCTCGGACGCTTGATCATTCGCAATTTCAGCCAGGTCTTCCGCTGCACGGATACGGGTCCCGAGATCCATATCGTGGAACTGTCTTAGAATGTCTTCTACGAGATTCCCGGTCGATTCAGTATCTCTCCAATTTGGATCAAGCATATCCAATGAACGAGATACGTCCGTTACTCTCAGCCGTTTCGACCTTACAGCATCCAGCATAGCCTGAAACGCACGTTTATCGCCGATTTTTCCCAATGCCATTGCCGCTTCCCGTCGAACATCAATAGAAGGGTCATTCAAGGCGGCAATCAATGGCTCCAAGGAACCTCGATCACCGATTCTACGTAGTGCCGCTGTACCAGCACGACGAACAAAGGAGCTTCGACTGCTCATGAGTCTTACGAGGGCATTTGCGGACCTGGCGTCCTTAAGTTCTCCCAATGCCTGTGCGATCGCGATGCGGACATCCCGTGGACTCTCAATGACGATTTCAGAAAATGGGCCAACATCGGATACTGTGGCGTCATCCAGAGCCGCAATGAGTGCGTTGACTGCGGTTGTATCTCCAATCTTACCCAATGCGGCCGCCGCGGCAAATCGAACGGATCGAATTGAATCTTCGAGCGCTTGACGCAAGGGTTCAAGCGCGCGCGCATCTCCCATTTCGCCTAAGGCGTACAACAAATCGGTGCGGACGCTCCAGTCAGGTTCATTCGCCAACGCACTGGTCAGGGACCCCAGTATGCTTGCATCTCTCATTTCACCGAGACCTTCGGCTGCAGCTTCTCTGACAAGCGGATTCTCGTCGTTCATGAGTTCAAGAAGCTCGTCCTTCAGTGATTCTGCCCACTCTTCATCCGTCCAGTGTCGGTTGATTCTTGCAAACGTCGCGGCAATGCTTCGGCGTTTTGTCTCGGCGAGTTTCTCGTCTTTGAATCTGGAGATTAGATGCGATAGTGCTCGATCCGTGTCTTCACTTTCCTCCCAATCCGGGTCCAGGTTTTCCAATGCATAGGCGATTAGAGAACCTAACGCACTGTCTTGGACTTCCCTGACAAGAGCCTGTGTAAGCGGATCAATCGCACTCGGATCACCGACGTTTTTTAGTGCAAGTATTGCTGCAGCGCGGACGAACCTGTTTTCGTCGTTCAAACATCCGGAGAGAATCTCAACACAACCGACACTTCCAATATCTCCCAATGCAGAGACCGCGGTCATTCGAAGGTTAGGATCCGTTTTCGTTAGCAATTTTGATATAGGACCCGTTGCCCGTGAGTCCTTCAGTGCGCCGAGGGCCTCAATTGCGGCCAGCCCGACAATCCGTTCACGGTCGTCGATTTTAGACAGTAGCGGGTCCACGGAACTGGGATCCTGAATCGTCCCAAGGACATCGATCGCCTTGAGACGGACCCTCGTGTCGGGATCATTGAGCGCCCTGTTCAGTGCTTCAATTGAACGCTGGTCTCTGTTCCGGGAAAGCGACTCGATTGCGTGAAGTCGAACACCAGCACGCTTATGTCCAAGATTCCGAATGTCCTTTTTAACACTGGAATCGCAATTGGAGAGCGAGAGGGCCGCACACAAAAACAAGCCGATATTTAGAATGCGGTGCATTGTCAGCCCGCCATCCATCAGCCGCCCTTTCCAGGACGTTGCTCGTCCGATTCAAGGCGCAAAATAAACACTTCGATCGGTCCAAGTGTCCGGCTAAGGATCACGCTGCTGCAAAACTTCAGAGCCAGACGGCGAACTCCAATCGTAGGTGTCATGATCTCTAAGCTACAAGCCTGGTTGATCAAATACTATAATCTCTCTGAGCCCTTCATTGCCTCGATTCGCCAACTGAATTCCTCAACCAAGTGATGTCGAAAACCGATGACCCGAAACCTAATCTGGCCATTTTGGTCTACAAACGTCGTAATCGGTAGCCCTCTGAGAAGATCAAGCTCTTGATGTTGGTCGTCGAACAAGACGGGGACGTGGATATTCTTGTCTTCAAGCCATTGTACGATCTTGATCGGATCAGCATCGGCAGTGATTGTGATGACTTCGACTTCGCCGTCATTCTTGTATTTGTCGAAGAGTTCCTGGATTTCCGGTAGTTCACGAACACAAGGTCCACACCAGGTCGCCCAGTAGTTGATGACAAGGACTTTTCCCTTGAGATCTCTGAAAAATACGGTGTCTCCGTTGAGATTTCTTAAGGAAAAACCGGGGCAAGGAAGCGAATCATTAATCTTCGATGCCAGGATATCGGATCGTCTGATGGTCCGTTCTTCAACCTTTAAGAAATCGGCCAGATAATCGCTTTTCTTTCTGTTTTGCGATCCAGAAATAGTAACGAGGCGTCCAACTAAAGGATCTGATGGTAGAACAGATTCTCCATTTTGTACTCTGATGGAGAGCGCTTTCTTCCATAGTGTCATAGCCTTAATCGTATCCATAATCGCAAGATTGGCATCGCCGCAATTGATGAAATAATCCAATGTCTTCCTATCGCGCCCGTACATTATCAATTGAACATCACGTTCCTTGGGTAAGAACACCTCTGCACTCTTAAAAGCCTCCAGGGATTCTTGTTTTCGTCCCTGAATGAACGAAATTCTCCCCAAAGCAGCGTATAGTCGGAAGGCCTGATCATGCGCATTGTGCCTACCATTTATACCCTTCAGGACTGCAGTTTTAGCTTCTTCAAGGAATGTCGTATATAGGGCCAACGCGATAGGTGCATCGGCGAAAGTTTCAATGGGGTTGTTTCGTTCACGCTGGATCAGTTGCTTGAACAGATAGAGCAGCTCAGACGTCGGGAAATCTTCTTGGTAGATTGCTCTCCAAAAAAGGTACCTATAAGCCTCACCCAACAACTCCAGCCCATCTCCAATTGGCCGATCAAGTCTCATCCTGAGCAGCCGTACGGCTTTCTCAGTTCCTATCGCATCTCCATCAACCTGGCTAAGGACAAGAGCAGCGGCGGCGACTTCACGATCTGAGGAGTTGATTCTGAGCAATTCAATGGCAGTTGCAACTCGTGATGAATCATTGGGCGCTGCGTCCAGAACAGTGGTGCAAATCAATAAGATTTGGACCACTGCAATCCTCCAGGAAGGAGCCTCGAATATGCCGGTAAGTCTGTCGAGATACCTGCGGCTGTGTATTCGGAAATAGTACATAGGCATTACCGTAACTCAATGGGTTACAATTCGTCCTCCCCAGCTGCCGGCACAGGGTGGCAAACTGGGATGTCTGATAGTGCTACTCGTTTTTTCGACCAGTCCGAAGACGCACGGGTTGCGCTGCCTTTTTCTTAAGGTCTTCAAAGCCTTCCCCTGGAAACCGGCGTCAACGTCGAAAATGAAACAGGTCATAGAACATTAATTCCCGACGCCGGGCTCGCCAGTTTCGGAAACTGTCTCGACCTGAAGTTCGGGAAGTACAAATTTGAATGGCAGCGTTATCCAGACGGGTACGGTATTGCCGTCACGTTCAGCCGGTTTGTACCTGAATTGTGTAACTACATCAATCGCTGGATTACGAAATATCTCATCGCCTTCCAGTACGTGTACGTCGCTAACGGAGCCATTCACATTGACCTTGAACTTCAATTTCACTCTGCCTGTCAATCCAGCTTTTCGCGCTACGCCAGGGTAATCTGGCCGAACATTATTCGGGTTCAGATGGACGGGCATTACGTGAACCTCCGAAATCTCGAAGACCTCATTGCCGTCAATACCGCTACTGTCGGCAGCCGCTTCGTCCTGATTTTCGGGAAGCGCGAACGCAATGCGCTGGGCCATCCACGCCGGGACCGGTTTGCCACCAAGTTCAGCAGGCTTGAACCGAAATTGCGATAGGGCATCGGTCGCCGGCTTCCGGAAGATTGCTTGCCCTTTCAAGACTTTAATGTCGCTGACAGTACCGTCCGCGTTGACCTTGAGCCTTAGGAATACGTTGCCTTTTAACCCTGCTCTTAGCGCTAAATCCGGGTAAATTGGCGGAACAGAATGCGTGAGGACCGGTTTTTCGTCAACCTCCCATATCTCGAAGGCCTTTTCGGCTTCAGCGTCACCCTTTTCGGGTGGCGGCACGGACTTTGGTTTGGGTAGCTGAAAACTGATTCGCTGCGTCATCCACACGGGGACAGGCTTGCCTTCGTGCTCGGCAGGCGTGAACCGACATTGCGAAATGGCATCGATCGCAGGTTTGTGAAAAATCGCCTTTCCTTTTAGGACGTTGATGTGGCTTACCGTTCCATTTACGTTTACTACAAAACGCAAGAACACGTTTCCCACTAAACCAGCTTTTCGCGCCTTATCCGGATAAACTGGTCCAACGGGATTTGTGAGAACCGGTTTAACGTCGACTGACCAGAATTCTAAGACATTGTCTGGTTTAGATGAAAAACGAATTGGTGTCAACAAGGTAACGGGCACGACTTTTCCGTTGTACTCAGCGGGCTTGAAACGCCATTGCAACACAGCATCTGTCGCGGCATTGTGAAATATCTCCGGTCCCTTCAATACGGTCACGTCGCTTACCGAACCGTCGACATTGACGATAATCTTTAGATGCACAACACCATCTATTTTGTTTTCTGGCGCTTCTTCAGGATATTCGGGTGGGAGAATCTTCACGGGATGGGGTTTGACGTCGACCTCTTTTATGTCGTAGACGACGTACAAAACGTCGTTGCCGTCAACATGACCAGATACAGCACCGACCTCCCGGGGTTGTGTATTTTCGACGGTCCTGTCGTCTGTAGCAGACTTCGACACCTCCAGTCCACGTTCATTCTGCGTATATGCTTCTCGGATCGAGAACGGCGCGATCATGAGTCCGATGAGAACGGGAATCGCCAACTGCCACTTCGACCGTTTCATTTCGCCCTCCTTGTAATTGAGTAAGTGCTCGAATCGTGCTTTCAGCGTCGTTTCGCGCTCGATTAAATACAGGGTCAAGGCACTCGGCGCAGGTCGCCTGTCTACAAAGTCCAGGAGCAGGCGCCCGTATTCGGCAGGCGTCAGGTTCGTTTCGCGCAAAACCGCTTCGTCGCAGCGCAATTCGCGGAGGTACATCAACTTGCGGTTCAACAGCCAGATCAGGGGGTTTGCGCCGAAAAGAGCCGTTGCCATGGCCTGCAGTGTCAGCACGTAGATATCTCGTCTTTCAAAATGCGCCAACTCGTGCCTGACAACGCCCCGTAGCTCGTCGGGCGACCAGGACGACCAGTTCGACGGCAGGTACAATCGCGGCCTTTCTAAGCCCACCAGAGTGGGAGAAGGCAGGCTGGATTTGGAATATACTTTCAGGTTCCGGGTTCCGATCAGTGATGCAATCTTGGGCGCCAGTTCAACCGGGATTGCCGATTTCAACATACGATGAAAGGCCGCGTTTTTCCACAGAGCCACACCTGCCCAGACCAGGACTGAAAGAATCCACAGGCAGAACAGGTAGAACGCCGGAGGAAGGGTCGTCACGGCCACTGTGGAAAATGAAATGGCATCAGAGACCACGCCGGAATAAAAGGGATCATCTACCGCGACATTTGTCGATAAAATCAGAAACGCGGGTATTGGGATGGCTAAAACGGGCGGGACAAACACCTTCGCCAGTCCCAGCAGATAGAGCGCATATCTCATTCGCGTTTCCAGCGCCAACCATCGATCCACGGCCCACACCAGCAATATGAACAGCGACACTTCGATCATGTGCACCGCGTAAAGCGGCCACCACGCTTCGGCCAGGGTGATCAACGTATTCATTCCGGGCCTCCTTTCTTTGCTTTCTCCCTTGCTTCAATCAGCGCGCGCAATTCATCCAGTTCTTTCTGGGAAAGTTCGCCCGAATCCACGAGATACGTTGCCAGCGACCCGAAGGATCCTTCGAACATACGGGACACGAGGGTTCGCGTTTCTGCCCGCGCGACCTCTTCCCTCGACACGGTTGGCCTGTACACATTAACGGGACCGATTTTCTCACGATCCAACACGCCCTTTTCAGCCAGAATATTCATGATCGTCTGTACGGTCGTATAGGCCTTCTCGCCATTGGGATAGACGTAATCCAGAACGTTGCGAACCGTGACCCGGCGGTTGAATTTCCAGACGCCGTCCATCACCTCCCACTCGACTTCGGCCAGTCGTCTTTTCTTCGCCATAATCATCTCCTTTGCGCTCGTCTTATGACTCAATTTTCAGTAATAAAACGATTTTATCTGTGTGGCCGGTACATATGCCGGACACTCGGCGTATATTCTGATGTCTTAGACGATTTCAATGCGCCCGCCATGCCCACGATTGGATCGCTCTACCCCGCGTGGGCGCAACCCTCGTGGTTGCCCTGTTGTGCAGGTTGGCGCCTGTCTCGCCGTGGGGCGCCCACAAGAGGCGCCCCTACCAGCAGCATACCTGCTGTTGCAGGCATACCTTCGTCGAAGAGGGGTTCTCCGCTGCCTTTCCAGTGATTTGTCCGAATTATATTACTAATATATTAGTAATATGACGAATTCATTAGGAACTGTCAAGTGGGGATTTTATTTTTTCTGGAATTGCTGAACAATTACCGTAAGGAAAACCGGGAATTTCCCGCGTCCGCAGGTAGAATCGAAGCGTGAGCCGACTCCGCAATCCTTTCTCTATTTCTTCGCTGGCGTCTACTTCCCGCTTACGCGGTATCGACGACCGAGACTGGAATCGAGTTTCAGGAGTGTCTGGACTTCAATGGGTGGGCGTCGTATATTGCGCAATCCGGCACCGATCGTGTGCCCCGGTGAATTCGTGTGGCAGGCGCAGGATATTCTGTCGGTTTTCTTCTGTGTGGTCCCGTCGACCGCTTTCTGGAATGCTTCCAATGTCTGATAAGGATCTCACGAGACGGGAGTTTCTTCAAGGGGCCGGTCTGGGCACCATGGCTCTAGCGGCCGGATGCGATCCGGCTTTGTGGAGGAGCGATATGGGGATCGAACGGATAGATTGTTCAAGGGAAACAAGGTACTGGGAAGGTGAACGGCCGTTTCCAAGAGGCGTGGCGCATCCGCTGTTCTATACGCCTGACCAGATCGAGCGCGCCAGGAGGCGGGTGGAATCGCATGACTGGGCGAAGCGGTTTCGAGACGGGCAGTTGCGTTGGATCGCCCGCCGAAAAATCCTGGAGATGCCGGACGAGACCATACGCGCTGGTATTTCAGAGCAGGTTAACTTTCCTCTTCCGCGCTGTCCGGTTGACCGGCGAAAGCGGAGTTGGCGGATCCATTTCTGGAAATGGTCGCCGGAGGATCCGGACCATGTCCGGTGCGAAATCTGCGGGAGCGTGTTTCCGGGGCCGGACCACCGGCCGGTGGGAGAGATCGAGGTGGTGGGTCCGGCCGGCGGGGTGGTCCGATACCGTTATTGGGAGGATGAGGAGGGGATGCGGTACTTTTTCGAAAATATGTTGTTGAACTACACCCAGTACCACGTGATCCGGATGGCGGATCCCCTGTCGATTGCCTACGCACTAACCGGCGAGATAGCGTATGCGCAGAAGGCGGCGGTGATACTGGATCGGCTTTCGGAAGTCTACAGGAACTATCCCGTGCACGGACTGGGCGTGGCATATCTCCACGCAGATCGGAGGGGATTCTACGAGAACCATTTCTACAAGGCCCCGCCCTTTCCCTTCGTGTCCGCAAGGATGGGCAATTTTCACGCCAGCCCGTTTTCAGACGCGAACAATGCGTTCCGCCTGGCCCAGGTGTACGACCTGATCTCCGAAAGCGGCGCCATCGAAAAACTGTCCGAAGCCGAGGGTCGGGACGTGCGCAGGGCAATTGAACGGGACCTGCTGTACGAGGCGATCCGGCACACGCTGGAGACCCCGCACGGCTCCACCAATTACGACGGGGGAAGGATCAACGGGCTGGCCCTCGCGGGGCGGGTTCTCGATGAACCGGATTTCGTTGCCAATGCGTACATGCTGTATCGGACATTGATCGATAACTGTTATTTTTACGACGGGTACTGGCACGAGGATACGCTAAACTATTTCAATATGATTACCGGGGGCACGCTCCGTGTGCCGGATGTAATCAGTGGCCCGGGAGGAATAGATGTCTACGGAGAGATGCCATTTCTAGAGCGGATCTATACGGCGCCATTGGGGTTGTTTATGCCGGACGGGCGCACGCTGATGGCGAACGATACGTGGGCGTTGAGTACCGGTGTCGCCCGTGTGTCAAGTCGAATTGGATCCATGGCCCGATTCGTGGAAGCAGCCGACGAGATCGCAGGTACATCCAGGATTCCCGTTGCCGACGTCGAGTATGCACTCTTCCGGCGGTCTTCGGAAGCGGGCCGGCGCGTCACGGAGGACGATTTGCTGGCGCTGGCGCCTTCCAACTATCTTCTGCCGGGTGCGGGCGATGTGATCCTGGGCGTGGGACTATCGAAGGAAGCCGTGCGGGGGACGTTGTGTTATGGTCCATGGGGCGGGCACCACCATTACGATACGCTCGCAATGGGAATGGATGTGTTCGGGCAGGAACTTCTCTCGGACATCGGATATACGCATACCCGTTACCGGGAGTGGGCGACGACGGTCGGCAGCCACAATACCGTGGTTGTAGACGGGCAGGAGCAGACAAGAGACAGTGGGCGGCTGAGGTGCTATCACCCTGCTTCTGGCACGCGCGTGGGACTGGTCTGCGCGGAGGCCCCGGGGGCTTTTAGGAATGCGACGGTGTATCGCCGAACGATGATGCTCGTCCCAACGGGCACCGATAGCGGGTACGTGGTGGATCTGTTTGAAGTGAAGGGCGGCGACGTGCACGATTATCTCCTGCACGGATCGGCGGATTTCGACCAGGCGCTTTCAGTGGATGTGGAACTCCAGCCTGCGGACGAGGAGATGATTCTGAGCGGAGAGGGGACAGACGGGGCGCTTTACGGTTATTTGAAACGAACGCGCGGGGCGGATGTGTCCGGAGAATTGGAGGTGCGGTTCGAAGGCAAGGGGACGCTGGTGGATGTCAGGTTCCTCGGCGTTCAGGCGGGTCGATTGCTGGTCAGCGACGCACCGTCCATCCGCCGGACGCAGGAGGATGACGGCAAATTGGACGATTTCTGGTTTCCGGTAGTCTGTTTGCGAAACCGAAACGGCGCGAGCCGGTTTGTGTCGGTGATCGAAGCACACCGGGGCCGAAGCGTTATTCAAGATGCGAAGCTGGTGGCGCAGGATCGCGCCGGGGTTGTCCTGCGGGTGACGGAACGCGGCCGGGTTCGGACAATCGCGATAGATCCCGAGGGAGTCGGGTTGGCCACAAACCTGCCGGATGGAAGGCGTTTTGAACTCAGGGGGCGCGCCGGCGTGATGAGCGAATCCTCCACGGAAATTGATCTCGACGTGATCGACGGGTCGCTGTTACGGGTGGGCGAGGCGACAATCGAACAGATTCGCGACTACGAAGGGACGATAACGGGGCTGGCGGGAGATATGTCGGGCGAACCGGGGCGCAGTGAATTGGAAGTGGATATTCCGTTGCCGGAGGATGGATCGCTGGACGGAAAGGTAATCTACGTCCGTCATCCATCGGGGCTGGAGACGGTGTATCTGGTGAAGCGAATCGAGCGGGAAGACGATGGCAGCCGCGTTTATCTCGCCGATATGCCCCGATTCGTCAGGGGTAGAGGCGAGGTGGCATCCGGGAAGCGATCCAGGTTCGACAGCAACGTGGACCACCCGAAAGAAGGGGCGTATCCGGGATGCCGGCTCCGGATCGGGGATCGCGTGTTTACCATTCGCAAAATGAGAGGGCGCACGACCTTTGTCGTGGAGGAGGCGTTTGATTTTTCGGAGGTTATCGGCGAACCATTCGACGTGTTTTCAACGGCCGTCGGTGATCAGGTCAGAATTGTGGCGTAGCCCTCGTTAATCCCCGAATCTGTGAGATTCACTCCGGCGAACCATCCACGCTTCTCCCGGATGTGCGATGTCCGCGACCCGATTTGCAATGACTCGCACGGTACGCCAGGGTCTTGATAGACGGTAATCGGCGGGTCAGTTTTCTTCTTCCTCGCCGGCGTAGGTATGGCCGCCCAGGATTGCCCGGACTTCGGCGGCTGAAGAGGCGCTAAGCAGCGCCCCCATTCTTTCTTCCTCCTCCTCTTGCAGTGCACGGACGTTGTTGAGAACGGCTTCCAGTTTGTCGGAGGGGAACTTGCACGCGCCGTTTTCGTCCATGTGGACGATTTCGCCCGGCGCGACGTCCATCCCGCCTACAGAGACCGGAACATTGACGGCGTGTACCGCCATGCCGCCGTGCCCGGCGGTGACGCCGCTGAGCATGTACTGAAATTTCATGGGCCGGATCTCGTCGATGTCCCTGGAGGGGCCGTTGGAGATGGCGCCCACGCAGCCGACCGCCTTCATTGCCGAGGTCATGTTTCCACCGGCCAGTCCGACCTTGGCCGCGAGTTCAGGCGGGAATTTCTGCTGGAAGACGAGGACCGTCGGTTTCGGAGACGCGTCCATGGCGTCGATCACGTCCAGAAACGACAGAGAGTTGTAGTCGGGGTCGGGCAGTCCGAAGACGCAGGTCACCGCGTAACCGACCGTGCGGCCCAGTTCGGGATACATGCACCGTATGGATTGGTCCGTATACCAGTTTTCCGTCCAGGGATTGTAGAGGCTCAGGCAAAGCGGGTCGCCGGGATAAGTGGCCACGACATTCGTGATTGACGGGGTGTCGAAATTTTTCAATTCTTCCAGCATTTCCTGAGAGGTCGCCATCTGGGACTCCTTCGGTTTTTTGCGGGATTAGTGTAAGTACGTCGATCCTTCCCTTCCCCATCGCGTGGGACCGGTTCTGTCTTATCCTTCTCTGGGGAGGAGTTGCAGGGGCTGTACAATCCGGCGGCGCGCCGGCGTGAGTCTTTGCAGGAGTTCCGGTGACGGTTGATAACCGTGGCGAAAGTTTCCCCATGAGGGTCCGTACCGGTAGACAACCACGCGCCGGGTACCCGGGTTGGACCGCCGGGCGGAGCCGTGTGAGATGCCGTCCACAAATAGAAGCGCGTCCCCCGCGGCCATTTGGATTTCGACGGCGCCTTCAATGCCTTCGACAGTGGCGTTTCTGGACATCCTGTGTCTGTCGAAGTTCGGGTGTTTGAAGTTGGATTTATGGCTTCCGGGGATGACCATGGTGCCGCCGTCACCGGGTCCGACGTCGGTAAGCGCAATGAGGATGTTGATCTGGCCACACATAAAGCGCCCGCCGTGGTAGCGGAACTGATTGCGCAAAATGGGCGGGTATCCACCGGAGTGCAGCCCGATGGCTTCGCCGGGTTCGCGAAAATTCGCGAAATTCTCGTCGATGAACAAGGGGCCGTGGTGGTAGTCGAAGCTGCCTTCGCCTCCCACAAAGCGCTTCACCTTTTCAAACCACGAGGGATGGTCGATCAGTTTCTCGAAGGGCTCCCCGGCTTCATAAATCTGCTGCAGGTTCAGTCCAGAGGTGTCGTCGCCGTAGGTGTGCGCCTGAATATGGCCGAACCACTCCCCTGGCCTGATTGGAGGTATTTCATCCAGGCAGGCATTGAGTTCCCCAACTTCCAACCGGGTGAGCGCGTTATTGAGATGTAGATAACCGCGAAGGTCAAACAGGTACGTTGCCAGATCGATATCCATGGATGTTCCTACGGGGTGTTTTGAAACCTGGGGACGGAACGCCGTCGCAGGTCAAATGGTTCAAGTTTTGCGCGCCGTGAGGATGCTCGATCCGTTCGGTTGCCTGATCCGCCGGACATTCCCGAATCCCGCCTGGGTCAACCAGGTTCTGTACTCGCATTCCGTGTAGGCGCGCCCCCCGCGATAGATGTTGAGGAAGACGATGTTGAAGATGGCAGCTTCGGGCGGTGAATATCGGCAGTCGTCCAGGATGCCGTTACCCAGGATGTAGATGGCGCTGCCGGGCTTGAGTACGGCGCCTATGTGCGATAGGGCCCGACCTGCCTGGCATGGAGGAAGGGTCTGGATAAAGGCTTTGACCACAGCCGCGTCAAACTCGCCCGGAACGGGTTCTCGGGTGGCGTCTATCGCGAGGGTTCGGATCCGGTCGGTCGCATTCGCCTCACGGATGAAGCGTCTTGTAACAGGGATCACTTCGGCCAGGTCCAGAACGGTTGCGCTAAGCTTGGGGCAGGCTTGGCTAACGCCGATGGCCAGCCCGCCCGAACCCCCGCCGACGTCCAGCAGGCGCGTGCAGGATGAAATATCGAAGCGCTCTGCCAGGTTCCGGCCGGTCGCCAGCGACTCGTCGTGAAGTCCACGGAAGAATGTGTACAGCTGACCGGGGGTCATGTTTCCAAAGCTGTGTTCGGCCTGAGGTTGGTCCAGCCGAATCGAGTCCGCGGTCTTGAGGGTTGCCGACCACAGGTCGGAGAGCAGGTGGTGGACGTTGCCCACGTAGTTGGGGCTGGTCTCTACCAGGTGATGCCGAGCCTCGCTGCCGTTGAAGAAGCGATTGTTTTCAACGCCCAACAGGCCCGTTGCCGCCAGCGCGTAAAGTAGAGGGGAGAGACGCTCGGCCGACACCTGGATTCTTGCGGCGATCTGTTCCGAATCAAGTGGGCCGTCCGCCAGGGTCGTGAAGACGCCAAGCTGCATACCGGCCAGCAGGGCGAACGAGGAATAGGCATTCTGGATCAGGCGCGATATCGTCTCGGCTTCGGGCACTTCCATAAAGCTGTTTCTTATCGTTCGACTTGGACGTTGCCGTCTTCGTCCACGGTGAGGGAGGGAACTTCGCCTTTGTGATTGGAATAAGGCCCGAACATGACCGCGCGCTGTTCGTCGGTCATTCCATCAACGAGGTCTTCGCCCCAGTATATTTCCGGGGGGGCCAGTTGACTCGCCGGACCGCCACGCACACACGAACGGGCGGCGTATTTGAACAGCACGGAGCGGCGGGGCCGCTCGCTTTGCCAGGGACGCGTGCCATGGGTCTGCGCTCCGTCCATGAAAAACAGGACATCGCCTGCCCGCATGGCTGGCTGTACAACGGTACCCATGTCGTCGTCGCACGTACGCACGCCCGGAGGCATTGGAAACCCGGATTTGTGGCTGCCGGGTACGCAGGTGAATCCTCCGTCCTCCGGGTTTACGTCGGCGAGTTGCCAGCTTACCGTGACGCCGCCGCAGTAGGTTTGACTGTTCTGGTGATTGTATGCCACGTAGGGTCTGTGCGGTTCGCCGGCGCCGTGCATGGTCAGGCCTTCGGTGCCTTTGACGCCGGATATGAGCAATGGACCGTGATCCAGTCGAAAGCCGGCGCCGCACATCACGTTCAGGCGCAGGACGACGGAGGGGTGGGCCAGCATCTCTCGGAACGGTTCACAGTACGGGCGTTCCATTTGCAGGAGGCCGTGCATGGTGGGGCGTCCGGTGCCCCGGAGGGTATGTGAGCCTCGCGCACCCCGATTGTCGTCGCCCACGTGTATCCGGTCCTGGTGCCGGTCGATGGCTTCGTTCGCAGCGGTGATTTCTTCGGGTGTCAGCACGCCTTGTACGACGAGATAGCCCGTGAGATCCCAGAAATAGCGTTCTTTTGCGTCCATCGTATACTCCGGAGACGTTCCGTGACGGTGTAAATGCTCATTCAGGCGATCCAGGTCTTGTGGCCGTCGGATCCAAGCCGGGGAAAGTCGTTACCGGTGTGGACTCCGGGACCGTAGAGGACGGCCTTCTGTTCAGGTGTGAGGTCGCGGACCCATTCCCCCCAGCGCGCTTCTGGTGCGAAGTGGCGACCTGTCGCCCGCGCGACGGCCCGGGAGGCATATTTGTAGAGAACGGAGCGGCGTCCGTGTTTCCCCTTCCAGGGAAGGGTGCCGTGCGTGGCGGTTTCGGCAAAAAACAGGACGTCACCGGCTCTCATCGCTGGCTGTACAACCAGGTCCTTGTGGTCTTCTACGGACCGTACGCCCGCCGGGGTGGGTTCGCGTGTCTTGTGGCTGCCGGGTACGATGCAGAAGCCGCCGTCGCCCTTATTGACGTCAGCCAGTTGCCATGCGACGGTGACACCCCGGCAGTAAATGTTGCCATTCTGCTGGTGGTACCATACGGAAGGACTGAAAGGTTCGCCCGCGCCGTGCAACTGGTGACCCTCGGCGCCGGCTTCGGCGCCTATAAGCAGGGGGCCATGGTCAAGGCGGAATCCCGTACCGGACATGACGTTCAGGCGGGAGACCACAACGGGATGGACGAGGAGTTTGCGGAATGGCTCGCGGTAGGGTGTCGGCCAGCCGAGCATCCCCGTGAGTTCCGTCCGCCCCTGTTTGCCCTCCAGGGCCGATGAGCCGCCCGCGAGGCTGTGGGACTTGATGGGGCGTGTGGACATGTGGTCGGCAAAGCGATCAAGAGCGCTATTGCATTCCTGTGCCTCTTCGACCGTGAGGGCGTTTCTAACGACGAGATACCCGGTCAGGTCGAAGAAATATCGTTCTTCAGCCGACATGAGGTACAGGTTGGCGGCCATTGTGCCTCCTGGCTAAACGAAATATAGTGGTTGACCTACTGCGAAGTCTGGGTTCCGAACCCTTGCCGACGCTTCGCCTGCTCTTCCTCCCAATCCGCCATCACCTCGGCGGTCCGGCGCAGGAGTTGCTCGTCCTTTTCAGCGCGGACCGCGTGCGGATCACGGTCCGCCCAGTTGTAGTAGCCGTTTCCGGATTCCAGTCCGGTGGCTCCCGTTGCGACGAGCGCCTGGAGGTGGGCCAGTGGCTGCTCCCACCCGGCCAGGGTCCGCCAGAGATGCGAGGCCACGCGAACGTGCATCGTCAGACCGTTGATGTCTCGTTGTTCCAGCGGGCCTGCGGTGGTGAATCTGGGCGCCAGTCCCAGCCGGAAGGCGGCGTCGATATCTTCGGCGGTAGCGACGCCCGAGGCCAGCAGGTCCACGGCTTCTCGGATGAGCGCGTGTTGCAGCCGGTTGACGAGAAACCCGGGCACATCCTTGTTCACGTGAAGGGGAAAGTAGCCCAGCCGTTGCCAGATGCTGGCGATGCGATCCAATGTCTCGTTCGAGGTCTGTTCGCCGCGGACTATTTCGGCAACGGGAACGATGTGAGCCGGCTGTACGAAATGGGAGCCCGCAACGCGATTCCTGTGACGCGCGAGTTCCGCAAGTCTGCTGATGGGAAGGCCAGACGTGTTGCTGACGAGGGGAACATCCCTCTCCGACAGGGTATCCAGGCGCTGGAAGAGCGCCTGTTTGGCGGCGAGGTCTTCGGTGATGGATTCCACGATAAAAGCGGAATCGGCAGCCGCAACTTCCAGGTCCGTTGTGGTACGTATTCGGTCCAGGACGATTTCAGGCGTTTCACCCCGCAGCCGGTTGTGCCGGTGGAGGTCCCTCGCGTATCTTTGCAGGTTCTTTCGGGCATCCACGAGGCTTTCCGCCCGCCGGCCGATCAGCCAGGTTTGCTTGCTCCCCAGGGCCAGGACCAGAGCGATCTGACTACCCATCAGACCGGCGCCGACAACGGTGGATTTTTCCAGGAAAAGGTCCATATATTACGATTCGCCTTTGAAGACGGGACGCGCCCGTGAAGCGGGCCTTCAACGATTCACGGGCAGCCGCCACACCGCCCTTTTCCCCGGCCGATGCTATATATCTACTTCAACCCGCTTGAGGGCCTCCTCAGCGGCCTCCAGTGTCCGGTCGATGTCCGCCTCGGTGTGGGCAAGCGAAAAATAGATCTTACTGCCCGGGTTGAAGAAGATGCCACGTTTGATCATTTCAATGCCGAATTGCTTGGCGGCACCTGCGTCGGCTCTCAGTGTGTCGGCGTAGTTTCGGATTTCGATATCCGCGAAATAGGGCTGCAGGACCGGTCCTTCGCCCAGGACTTGAAGGGGCAGCCCCGCCCGTGCGCCGAGTGCTTCCAGGCCGTTCCTTAGACGTGCGGGGATTTCGTAGAGCCGTGTGTAGACGCCGTCGGTTTCCAGTACGTCTAACGTTGCCAGGCCGGCGGCGGCGCTGACGGGGTTCCCATTAGTGGTGCCGCTCACAAAGGCATACGGCGCGTTCCCTTTACGGCGGGGGTCGGCGAATGAGAGGATATCCGCGCGCCCACAGACGGCGGCCATCGGATACCCACCGCTAATCGTCTTTCCGTAGACGGCGACGTCCGGTACGACGCCGTAGCGCTCCTGTGCGCCGCCCCAGGCGATGCGGAAGCCGGTAACGACTTCGTCGAAAATGAGGATGGTGCCGTGGGTGCTTGAAGCTTGCCGGATGGCTTCCAGAAAGCCGGGTTCGGGCCTAAGGGCGCGTTGAAAGGGTTCGACGATAACGGCCGCCAGGTCGTCTGCGTAGGACGCGATGAGTTCTTCGGCGACGTTGGCATCGTTGAAAGGGGCGACCAGAACCGATTGGCCGACGGTTTTGGGTATGCCGTGGGAGTCGGGGACGGGCAAAGGACCGTCCGTGGGCTTCGGCGGTGTCGTGCTCTGCTGGGCGTAGTCGTGGGCTCCGTGCCAGCCGCCCTCGAATTTCAGGATCTTCTCGCGGCCGGTGAACGCCCGCGCCATTCGCAGCGCGGAAAAAGTACCTTCGGTGCCCGAGGAGGTGAAGCGGATGGATTCCCCGCAGGGCGAGGCTTCAACGATGCGCTCGGCCAGCCGGATGATGGGTTCGTTGAGCGCGTAGAAGGTCGAGCCCAGCGCAACCTGGCGTTGGACGGCTTCGACCACAGCGGGGTGGGCGTGGCCCAGGATGAGCGGGCCGGATCCGAGGACGTAGTCGATATACTCCCGGCCTTCGGTGTCGTAGATCCGGCAACCGTTTCCGCGCCGGATCACGGTTGCGACTTCGTCCGGCATCCGAAAGCTGCCCAGACAGCCGCCGGCAAGGTAGCGGTCGGCCTTTTCAAGCAGATCTCGCATCGGCTTGTTTTCCATTGGACGTTCCCAGGGTACCATGGAAGAGGGGTCGGGGCGGCGTCTGACGGCTCCATAAGATATCGCTGTGCAGGCGATCTGTCACGTTCTTTCGCAGTGTGTCTGAAAGCGAAGGGGTCTACAATATCCAATAAGCAAATCTACAGACAGTTGTTTCAGTACAATGAGATGCATTCATTGAACCGGGTGTGAGGCGTCAATCCCGGGGCGCGCATGGAGTGGCGCTTCCGGCATGTGCAACCTCGCATCGCATTCCGACGACCCGATAGGTAAGGCAACGGAGGCAGGTATGACAAGGGGTAGTTCAGAAATACCTAACGTGGTGGTTTTTTATACCGATCAACAACGATGGGATACAACCGGCGTTCACGGGAACCCCATGGATCTGACACCCAATTTCGACCGGATGGCACAGCGGGGCACCCATGTATTCAATTCATTTACGTGCCAGCCCGTCTGTGGTCCCGCGCGATCCTGTCTGCAGACCGGGTTGTATGCGACGACAACGGGGTGCTTTCGCAATGGAATCCCTCTGCCCCCGGATAGTCGGACCCTGGCACACCACTTCAGAGACGCCGGTTACCGCACGGCATATATCGGCAAGTGGCATCTGTACGGTCGGGGAGCGACCGGACCGGTACCACGGGAGGGACGTGGAGGCTACGAATACTGGCTGGCGTCGAACGTGCTCGAATTCACGTCGGAGGCCTACCGGACGATCCTGTACGACAACGAGGGAGAGCCGGTGGACCTGCCGGGATATCGGGTCGATGCGGTAACGGATGCGGCCATCCGGTATATTCACGCGAATAGGGAACGTCCGTTTTTTCTGTTTGTATCCTATATCGAACCCCACCACCAGAACCATATCGACGATTATCCGGCGCCGGATGGTTACCGGGAACGGTATAGCGGCGGGTGGATACCGCCTGATCTGGCGTCACTGGGCGGATCGGCCCATCGCCATCTCGGTGGTTATTACGGGATGGTGAAGCGGCTGGATGAGGCACTGGGGAGGATGCTGGACGCGCTGAAGAGTACGGGCATGACGGAACGGACGGTCGTGATGTTTACGTCGGACCACGGTTGCCACTTCAAGACTCGGAACGCCGAGTACAAACGGTCCTGCCACGAGAGTTCGATTCGGGTGCCTACGGCTCTTCAGGGGCCGGGATTTGACGGCGGGGGGCGTATCTCTGATTTGGTGAACACGATCGACCTGACGCCTACCCTTCTGGATGCGGCAGGGATTCCGGTGCCCGGAGAGATGCAGGGGAGTTCGATCCTGCCGCTGACCGTCGGGGACAACGGGGGGTGGCCCGAGGAGACGTTTGTGCAGATCAGCGAGGCGCAGGTCGGACGGGCCGTGCGCACCCACAGGTGGAAGTACGGCGTGAATGCGCCGGGACGCCACGGTGCGCAACACGCGGGGTCGGATCGGTACATCGAACAATATCTGTACGACCTGGAGGCAGACCCGTACGAACTGTGCAACCTTATCGGCATGACCTCACATGGGGAGGTGGCTGAGATAATGAGGCAGAGGCTGCTTCGCCGAATGGTTGAAGCCGGCGAGGAGGCGCCGGACGTCCAAACGGCTGAAGTCAGGGAAAACGGACAGCGACGGGTGTCGCCGATTGAAGCACGAAGCTGATTCTGCTTAGTATTAGAACCGTGATGAGGAACGGAGTAATGCGGCCGACTCTGTCTCGACACGTAGCGTTGAGACAGATGAAATTTATTACGGTCTCTGACGGAGAATCGGTCGATCACCCGACGATATTCAAGCCTTCTGGTAGATCTCAGTACCTTTACGTCTGAACTCGTCTGCTTTTTCCTCCATACCGGCGTCCAGGGCTTCATCCACGTCCATGCCCTTCCGCGCGGCGTAGTCACGGACGTCCTGGGTGATTTTCATGCTGCAGAACTGAGGGCCGCACATACTGCAAAAATGGGCGACTTTGGCGCCCGCGGCCGGCAGGGTCTCGTCGTGGAACTTGCGGGCGGTTTCGGGATCCAGCGATAGGTTGAACTGGTCTTCCCACCGGAATTCGAAGCGGGCCTTGGATATGGCGTCGTCCCAGGCCTGCGCGCCGGGGTGGCCCTTGGCCAGGTCTGCGGCGTGGGCCGCAATCTTGTATGCGACCACTCCGTCTTTCACGTCCTGGCGGTTGGGAAGGCCCAGGTGTTCCTTGGGCGTGACGTAGCAGAGCATGGCAGTCCCATACCAGCCGATCATGGCGGCGCCGATGGCGGATGTGATGTGGTCGTATCCGGGTGCGATATCCGTGGTGAGGGGCCCCAGGGTATAGAACGGGGCCTCGTTGCAGAGGTCCATCTGCCTGTCCACGTTCTCTTTGATGAGATGCATCGGGACGTGCCCCGGGCCTTCGTTCATGACCTGGACGTCGTACTCCCATGCGATTTTGGTGAGTTCACCCTGGGTTTCCAGTTCGGCAAACTGGGGCTTGTCGTTGGCGTCGGCGATGGCGCCGGGACGGAGGCCGTCTCCCAGAGAGAATGAGATGTCGTAGCGCTTCATGAGTTCGCAGATATCGCGGAAGTGTGTGTAGAGGAAGTTTTCTTTGTGGTGCGCCAGACACCACTTTGCCAGGATGGATCCGCCGCGCGAAACGATGCCGGTCACCCGCTGTGCGGTGAGCGGGATGTAACGCAGAAGTACGCCGGCATGGATGGTGAAGTAGTCCACGCCCTGTTCGGCCTGTTCGATAAGCGTTTCCATAAAGATGTCGATATTCAGGTCTTCCGCAACGCCGCCGACCTTCTCGAGAGCCTGATAAATAGGCACCGTGCCGATGGGCACAGGTGAGTTTCGGATGATCCATTCCCTGGTCTCGTGAATGTCGCTGCCCGTGGAAAGGTCCATGGTTGTATCGGCGCCCCACTTTACCGCCCACCGGAGTTTTTCGACTTCTTCTTCGATAGACGACGTGACCACCGAGTTGCCGATATTGGCGTTGATCTTGACCAGGAAGTTGCGTCCGATAATCATCGGCTCGCTTTCAGGGTGGTTGATGTTTGCCGGAATGATAGCCCTTCCGCGGGCGACTTCAGAGCGGACGAATTCGGGTTCGACGTTTTCGCGGATGGCGATGAATTCCATTTCCTCGGTGATGTTGCCGCACCTGGCGTAGTGCATCTGGGTGACGTTGTCCCTGCCCCGAAGAACGGTTTCGCGCTTCAACCCGTCGGGGATTTCCGGAACGGCTGAATAATTGGAGGAAGCCGGGGGAGTCACTTCGTCAACGCCCCCTCGAGCGTGGATCCATGGGCGACGGAGAGGCGGCAGGCCCTCACGCACGTTGTGATCCTGCGGGCCGCTGGTGTCGTAGACGTACACAGGCGGTTCGCCGTTGGCGAGTTGAATCTTTCGGGCGGGCACCCGCACGTTGTCTCGGCCCTTGATATAGACCTTTTCGGAATTCGCGAATGCGTTGCCGTTGCCTGAGGAACTGTTCATCGCTCTATCTCCTTTGGTGAATACCAAGCAGCCTGGGAATGCCGGAGACCCGCAGGTCTAGGAGCATAAAGCACAAAGGGCCGCCCCCCTGGTAGGGAACGGCCTCTTGATTGGCTGCAAGACCTTTATTCCGCTTCCCTACGCTGGCATAATCCAGATCAGGTTCCAAGGGTATGATCTCAGCCGTTCGGCACCCCACGCGGATCTTACTATACAAGATATAGGGGAAAAAGAAATCTGTCAAGGATGGAATTGCAGATCCGTCTGAGGACGCATCCGGACTTCGACTTCGAGCCGCGTCTTACCGCCGCCCTGACGGACGCCGCGGGTGGGAGAGATGTCCAAATAGTCGCGTCCGATCGCGATCCGGACGTGTCGTTCGTCGGCAAGGCTCTGGTTGGTCGGATCGAAGCCCACCCAGCCGAGTTCCGGCAGCAGACACTCAACCCACGCGTGGGTGGCATTACTCCAAGCCTGGCCGTCGGGAGAGCCGGAGACGTAGAGATAGCCCGAGACATAGCGGGCGGGAACGCCCCAGGAGCGCGCGACCGCGATCATCACGTGGGCATAGTCCTGGCAGACTCCCCGGCCCGAATTCAGAATTTGCTCAATTGGAGACGCGGCCGATGTGCTTCCCGGAGCGTACTGAAATCTGCTGTGCAGTGTGTCTGAAAGTCTGATCAGGTCCCTGAGTGGGTCGTTTCCACGTGAAATGCCGTTCTTGTCCGTGAAATCGGCGAGTGCCGGCGACGGCTTCGCCATCGCACTGGGATGCATAAAGTCCCAATGTAGAAATGAAGCCTTCCAGGCGTCAATCTCCGTCCACGCGGCGGCTCCGAGTCCGGAAGGAAGCGACCTGAAGGGAGCCGGTCTTACGGTCGAGTGTGTGGCAATCTCCAGCGCTTCGTGCTCCCGGTGGATGTTTAGAACGTGCCGCGTATTGCCAAAAGGATCCTTTTCGTCGTTTACGGCGCTCGGCGGTTTCGTTTCGATCTCGAAACGACCGAGTTGCTGACCCCCATTTTCGAGCGGCTTCAGGCAAAGCAACATGACGCATTGCCGCGCGGGGGATTCGTACTGGTAGCGTGAGACGTGCCTGATTTCGTACTGGATGTTTCCGGACACGGTATGAGCACACCCGGGAATCAGTCAACGACGGCGTAATCGATATAGGCGGCGGTCACAAGATCATGCAATTCCCGGCAGTAATCCATGAGGTTTTCGAGGAGGGCCTCATGGTCTTCGCGATCGGGCCAATCGTAATGGATCAGTGCGCACATACGTCTGGCCAGGCGCAAAGCTACAGCACTGGAATGCTCATCGGACCCGGGACCGATGGCGTTGAGTTCCGCAGCCACCGCGTCGAGTGAGTAGCATAGAGAGCCGTGTAGAAGAGGGTCGGTGACGAGCAGATCGAGGACCCGGGGCGGCTGAACGTCGACGCTATAATTGCGGCCGTAAGCATCAAACGCCTGGCAGACGTGCAAGAGGTTCGTCCAGTCCGCGTCGGAGGACTCGTCCATCAGCTTGTCCATGGAGAGTTGAGAAAGAAACAACGAAGCCGAGCTCTGGGCGCGTTCGATACAACGCCCGAGTCGCAGGAAATGCCACCCTTCGTCGCGATACATCGTTGCTTCCGCCACGCCGGCAAACGTGTTGATGTCACCTGCCGTTTCTGCATAAAAGCTCTCCGGGGAGGTCTTCCAGATATCCCGAATGCTCAGCTTCCGGAGCCGCAGATACGCCAGGTTCAGACAGGTCCACATCTCCCCGCTGATGCAGTGGCGCATCTGCCGCGCATTCTCACGGCCGAGGGAGAAACAATTCCAGACGGAATCCGGATTTGTGCGCTCGAAAGTGAGATCGTCGGCCAGCGTGTAGGAATCGGCCAGCGTGAAATCGTCGTTCCCGACCATCGCGATGCTACCGCCGGGAGGCCGCCGATTCAGGCCCATGTAGATTCGACTCCATCCGAAATAGATCTCCCGGATTGGCCGATCAACCAGCGCTTCCACCTGAAATCGCAGCAGGCGGCAGAGATGTTCCGCCCGGTCCAGGTAGCGGCCCATCCAATAAAGGCCCTGCGCGCTGCGCGAGAGGAGTCTGGGATTTCCAGGATTCGTTGTCATCAATCCTCATCAGCTTCTTCCGGTGTGAGTACGAATTCGGGGTATGCCTCCATTCTCAGTTCCCCCACATCCTGCCCCAGCCGCTCGACCTTGTCGGACACGCGGACGCTCAGGGTCGCGTCCAAAAGGCGCCACAATACCCACGAAGTCAAAAACACGAACGCGCCAACCGCTACGATACCCAATAGTTGGACGCCGAAGTTGCCGCCTGCGGCGATGCAGACCGCCAGCGTTCCCCAGATGCCGGCGAAGAGGTGGGCAGGTACCGCACCGACGACGTCGTCGATTTTCAACCTCTCCAGCAGCCGGATTCCCAGCGTGCAGAAGATGGCGCCCACGCCGCCGATAATAATCGCCCAATAATGTTGGACGATGTCGGGACCGGCAGTTATTGACACCAGCCCCGCAATCGCTCCGTTCAGGCTGGCGAACAGGTCCATTCGGCCGAGGATGGGTTTGGAAACGACAAGCGCTACCACCACGCCGGCAGACGCCGCGAGATTCGTGTTGACCAGCACATGGCTCATAGCCACCGCATCGGCGGCGCTCCCCAACGCCAACTGCGACCCGCCGTTGAAACCGAGCCAACCAAACCAGAGGATGAACACGCCCAGCGTTACCGCGACGATATTGGACGGCGGGGTGGCCTTTATTGAGCCGTCTTTCCGGAATTTCCCCAACCTTGGCCCTACCACCAGTGCGCCCGCAAGCGCCGCCCATCCGCCGGTGCTGTGAACAATGGTCGAGCCGGCGAAATCCTTGAATCCCATTGCACTCAACCACCCTTCGCCCCAGGTCCAGGCGCCCACCACGGGGTAGATGACAGCCGTCAGGACCAGCGTGAACAAAAAGAAGGACCACATCCTGACCCGTTCCGCCAACGCGCCGGAGACAATCGAGGCGGCCGTCGCCACAAAAACCATCTGGAAGAACCAGTCGGACATGGTGGAATATTTGTTGGCGATAACCTTGGCCTTCGCCGTTTCCTGACCCGCTACGAGGGCGAGATCGGCGGCAGACGGACCGTAGAGGAGTTTAAATGAGCCGATGAACTTCCCGACTTCCGTATACATCAAATTGTAACCGATGAAGTAATAGGCGAGCCCCGCTATCGAGTAAAGACCTATGTTCTTCATGCAGATCATCCCGGCGTTCTTGGTGCGCACCGAACCGGATTCGAGCATTGTGAACCCGGCACACATCCACATAATCAGCGCGCCCCAGATCAGAAACGCGAAGGTGTTGAAGACGAACATGGTCTCCTGGTCAATCGCCGCATACGCGGCGGTGGTCCCGCAAAGCAGACAGCCGAGCACCAGCAGAGCGATTCTCCCCGAGGAACCGCCGACGCGCTTGTGAAATGGAACTTTCGTGGAACCTTTCATGCCTTCTCCTTTCGTGGTTTTTCCACAACGATGAGATGCGTGGTCTACCTGACAGATGTCACGAATGCGTCTGCTCAGTTTCCCAGGACCCAGAGGTCTTTGCCGCCGCCGCCCTGACTGGAATTCACGACGAGGCTGCCTCGGCGCAAGGCGACACGGCAGAATGCCCCGGGCACGATTCGCGTCTCCCTCCCGTGCAGCACAAATGGACGCAGGTCAACGTGCCGCGGCTCAAACCGGTCGTCGGCAAGACACGGCGCACGCGACAGCGGCAGGACCGGTTGCGAAATGAAGTCAGCCGGGTTGGCGCGCAACTGCGTGGCGTACTCCCGGCGTTCCGTCGGTGTGGCGTGGGGGCCGACCAGCATGCCGTAACCGCCAGACTCTCCGACACGCTTTACAACCAGTTTTTCGAGGTTGTCGAGTGTGTACTCGAGGTCTTCCGGCCTGCGGCACAGGTAGGTCTCTACGTTGGCCAGAACGGGCTCTTCACCCAGGTAGTAGCGTATCATGTCGTGAACGTAGGCATAGACGCTCTTGTCGTCGGCCACACCTGTTCCGGGCGCGTTCACGAGGGTCACATTGCCAAGTTTGTAGGCGTGCAATATGCCAGGTACACCAAGCAGCGAATCCGCGCGAAAGACGAGGGGATCGAGAAAGTCGTCGTCGACACGTCGGTAAATCACGTCGACGCGCCGGAGGCCGGTGGTGTTGCGCATGTAGACAAAACCGTCGTTCACGAGGAGATCCCGACCCTCTACCAGTGCAGCTCCAATCTCGCGGGCCAAAAACATGTGTTCGTAGAAAGCCGAATTGTAGACGCCAGGCGTCAGCAGCACGATGCATGGGTCGGACCGCCCCCCCGGAGCAAGCTCTACAAGGGTTTCGCGCAGCAACCTGCCGTAGTGTTCCACATCCTGTACGCGCGAACGTCTGTAAAGGCGGCGAAGACTTGCCTTCACCGCTTTGCGGTTCGCTACCATATACGAGACACCCGACGGAACGCGAAGGTTGTCTTCAAGTACAAGAAAGCCGTCGTTGGTGCGCACGAGGTCGGTTCCGCAGATGGATACCCAGGCGCCATGAGGAGGAGAGGCGCCACGCATTTCGACCCTGTATTGCGGACAGCCCCTTACCATGTCCCTCGGAATGACACCGTCTTCGATGATGCGTGCGTCATTATATATATCTTGAAGAAAGCGATTCAGGGCGGCGAGGCGCTGTGTGAGGCCCTTGACGAGCTGGCGCCACTCGGCGCCCGATAAAATCCTCGGAAGGCAGTCGACGGGAATGATGCGTTCAGTGGCCTCCTCATCGTCGTAAACGGTAAAGGTGATGCCTTCATTTGAAAACGAGCGCGTTACCCGTTCCTGGATGCTTGATAGTTCCTCCACCGAGAGCTCGCTCAGCGCTTCGAAAAGCGGACGGCAATGCTCCCTGGGAGTACCGTCCGAAAGGAACATCTCGTCGTAAATGGCTGGATCAAGGCCGTAGGTATCAAATTCCATGGCAACAGTGTATGTGATTGCAGCTTCGTTTTGATAAGAGCAGCGTTACGTGCCGAAAGAACGGGTTAAGTCTTGCCCAGCAGCCTGCTCGATGCCCATGTTCGGCAGATGACCGCGGCCGAGAGTGCGGATCCTGTCGCGTCGATAGGAACCAGGCGATCTCATAGGTCCGCAAACGGGGCTGCGCGGGTTTCTCGTAATGACTTCAGGGCGCATCCCCATCGGTGGTTTCCTCCGGCACCAATTCGGGAGCTTCCAGGGGTATTTCGACAACCATCTCGGTAAATTCGCCGGGATCGGTTTCGACCCGAATGCTGCCTCCGTGCTCTCGCACAATATCGTTCGAAAGTGCAAGACCGAGCCCTGTTCCCTGGTCGGTGGGCTTGGTCGTGAAAAATGGGTTGAAAATCTTGTCGACGACGTCGGGCGGAATTCCGTTTCCATTATCCTTGATACGTACCTCGAGCCGTTCCGATCCACGTCGGGTCGTCAACCAAAGCGTAGGCATGTATGGCGCTTTATTGTTGTCCGGTTGTTCATTTCCGCGCCGTTTTTCGTCGGTCGCGTGGCAGGCATTACTAACCATGTTCAGGAACACGCGGCCCATATCCTGAGGGATCACCTCGACGTCGCCCGTGGACGGGTCCAGATCCTGTTTGATGTCGAGTTGGAAATCCGGGTCGCTCGCCCTTACGCTGTGGTAGGCAAGCCTGGCGTGTTCGTCGAGCAGGTTGTTTATATTGGTGGGCTGTCGCTGTGCCGAACCCCGTCCCATCGATAGCATGTCCTGAACGATCCGGTTGGCACGCTCGCCGTGTTCGCGGATGCGTTCGAGGTTGTCGGTGAGGTCCTGGCAGATTTCCTTGATGAGTTCCCGTTGTTCTTCGTCCAGATCTCCTGCCTCCTCGCTGAGCATCTCCTGGAGCTCCTCCCGGAGTTCTTCCAACAGTTCCACGGAGACCTCCGAGAAATTCTTGACGAAATTCAGCGGGTTCTTGATCTCGTGTGCGACCCCGGCGGTCAGTTCGCCGAGCGCCGCCAGTTTTTCGCGCATCACAATCTGGTCCTGCGCCCGCCGGAGGTCCGCGAGCACGGATTCGAGTTGTTCGTTTTTTTCCCGCAACTCCTCGGCCAGCTTTTCGACGAGGTTCAGGCGCTGGACTTCCAGGGCATGTCGCCGGAATACCTCCAGCGCCGCCGCCATATCGGCGACCTCGTCGTTGCCGCTGATATCGACCCTGGCTTCCAGGTCGCCATCGGCCATACCTCGCATCCTGTTCGACAGGCGTTCGAGCCGGCGCAACAACACCCGACCAACAAAAAGCCACGCGATCAGCACGGCTCCGGTGATGCTGACCACGTTCAGTCCAAGCAGAACACTGCGTCCGGTCCCGATCGCCTGGGTGGATGCCCGCGTGGCCTCTTGCGTCCGCTCCCGGGCCGCACTGACGAGACCCTCGACTTCAGTGCCGAGTTTGATTTCGAGGTTCAGGTTGTCCTGGAGGAGGTTTCGCTGCCGCTCGGCGAGCGCGAACTCACGAACGATCAGTTCGAAACCACCCTGTTCACCCAGACCCAGCTCGAACAGCCGGTTCAGGTGCGGGGCGATTTGATCGCGCCATGGCGATGTACCCAGGGCCGACAAGCTCCGCTCGATACGCCCGGCAGCAGCCTCAAAACGCTCCCGCAGCGGTTCCAGCAGGAGGGCGTCCGACAGATTGAATGAACTTGACAGGAGCTGTGTCGCGATGGTGGCATCGGCCTTTAAATCGGCCAGGTGGCGGTACCGATCGAATTCATCATTTGAAAAATGCCGCTCGCGGGGCGCGGGCGGCTGGCCTATTGTACGATAGCCTGTCATCGCGTAGAAGAGTTGATCGTCGATGGCCGGAATCAGCATGCCAAACAATTTGCCCCGCAAATTGGACAATTCCGCACGCAGTGCTTCGCTGCGCGCGCTGACCTCGAACAACTCGGAGACCTCCCGCTCGATGGCTTCGATGTTGGACGTGAGCGCGGCGGCATAGTCGTGAATTCGTCTGTAACGCTCCTCGCCTTCTTTCCTGATGTCCCTGTGCATCAGGGCTGCCAACAGTGTTTCGAAGGCCCTGCGCTCTTCGGCGATATCTGCCTTGACGCGGACGAAGTCATCCACCGTTGACGCCGAGGTCAGACGGGGTGCAGCGGCGACCAGAGTACCACTCTGCCGGGCGACTCCAAAGGCGGTGGCCATTTCCGGCACGCTACCCTCGTTAACACGGTTCTGGATGTCGCCCACGAGCTCGAATGAGAACCACCCGACCATACTGGCGACCATGGTTATGGCAACGGCGCCTCCGATTCCCAGATAGAGTTGCGTGGCGATGCGGAAGCGGCCCTCGAGCAGATGTTTCAGCGTACGGATCACGGCACCGTGTCCTGGAGCGTCTCGATCGGATAGTAGCGGCCGTCACGACCGATCATGGTCAAGAAAACGGCATCCGACCCCTGATTGTCCTGGCTGCCATATAGCAGTTCAAATCCGTCTATATCGACGATTCTGGTACTGCGGAGGCTGTTGAGAAAGGAAGCCCGGCTGACCTCCGCACCACAGCGTTCGAGGGTGGCGATGGCGAGGCGGCCGGCCAGGTACCCTTCGAAGGAAACGAACCCGGGAACAGCATCGGAATCGAAGGCCGACAGAGCCCGGCGGTAGGCAGACGCAACGGGGAAGTCGTCGTCGGTTGGAAACGGTACGACCTGAGTGACATAGACGCCGGCTCCGGCGCCACCCAACTGCCTGGCGAGTGCGTTGCTGCCCACGAAAGAGATGGTAATGAAAACGGGGTCCATACCGATGTTTCGGGTCCATGCGATAAAGGTCGCAACCGGTTCATACGCGCCAACCAGGATCACCGCCTCGGGGTTTGCCATGCGAAGGTCGAGCAGTGCCGTTTTCACCGCCGTTGTGTTGCGCGGATACAACCCCACTGCAACGGCCTCCATGTTACGCCGTTCGAGTGCGCGTCGCGCGCCGTGGTACCCGGCCCGGCCGAAGGAATCGTCCTGGTACAAGACGGCGATGCGCTTTATACCGAGGTCGCCGGTCAGCCGCGCGACCATCTCCTCCGTCTCCTGGTTGTACGAGGCTCTCAGGTTAATCACATTTTTCCACTTTGGGTCCCGAAGGAACGCCGCACCGGTGAAGGGGGCGATATAGGGGATATTGGCCTCGGCGGCGATCGGGGTGGCTGAACGCGACGTCGGTGTTCCCACGGCGCCGATAAGCGCGAACACCTCTTCCTCTTTGATGAGGGTGAGGGTGTTCGCGATCGCCGCTTCCGGCTCGTACGCGTCATCACGAGACACGAGTTCCAACCGACGTCCGTGGACGCCGCCGCGCCGGTTGATCTCGTGGAACGCGGATTCGATCCCGCGTTTCATGTCCGTGCCGAGTTGCGCAGCCGGGCCGCTGAAGGCGGCGGATTGACCGAAGAGAATGCGCTGGTCGGAGACGCCCGTTTCCACCTCGCGGCCGTGTGCGGCTGTAAAAAGCGCCGTCCACACGGCGAAAAGCAGCACGGCCTGATGAAGCGTCCACCTCATTCCGACCTCCGTTTGACCAGCGTCAGGTGATTCCGTTCTTTCTCCCGCTTATAGTGCATTTCGTCCATCATTGTAAGTACCAGGTGAATGCCGAGTCCCCCGATAGGTCGATCCTCGATCCCCGCTTCCAGATCCGGTTTTGGGGCGTCAGTTAAGGGGTTGAAGGGCCGGCCGTCGTCCGCGATCTCGATTGTGATCGCGTCGTCGTCTGAGGTAAACGTGATTTCAATTACGCCAGGACCGCCGTCGAGACCATGTCTGACGATGTTATTTCCGATTTCCTCTATGGCAAGGTCAACCTGGTGTACCACCGCGGGCGACCAATTTTCCTGCAGCCCAATGTCTTCGGCGGCGGCGGCGACCTGTCGCAGTTCGTCGAGGTTGGCCTCGATCCGAAAGGATTGCTTCATGCTCACGTGTCCGTCCCCCTGTAGCGAAACGTAACGCAGGTTATATCGTCGAACTGAGGGGTGTCTCCCACAAAACCCGTCACGGCACTGAAGATCGCTCCGTTGGCGCCGCCGGCGTCCTGCGGGGGCGCATCCACAAAGACGTTTCGAAGGCGTTCGACCCCGAATTCTTCCTCCACGTCGTTGATGGCTTCGGTGACGCCATCTGTATAAAGAACAACCGTATCGCCGGGTGCGAGCGTCACCGAATTGTATACGTATTCGATGTCCGGCAACATTGCAAGGGCGATGCCGCCCGTGAGGGGGAGCATGGTCGCCTGTCCGTCCGCGTTGACGATAAGCGGCGAATTGTGCCCGCCGTTGGCGTAAACGAACTGTCGATTCACGGGATCGAATACAGCATAAAACACGGTGACGAACATCGCGGCTTCGTTATTCTCGCAGAGTGAGTTGTTCACTTCGAAAAGGACCTCTCCGGGATTGGCGGTCCCGATTGCAGCACCTCGAAGTACCGTCCTGCTCGACATCATGAAGAGCGCCGCGGGCACCCCCTTGTCCGAGACATCGGCGATTGCGATGCCGATGCGACCGCCGTCGAGTCGGATGATATCGAAGAAATCACCGCCGACGTTGCGAGCGGGTTCCATGCTCCCATATATCTGGTAATCGCGATTCTCGGGAAACCGTGTGGGTAGAATCGACTGCTGCATTTTACTGGCAACGTCTAGTTCGTTCTGTAACGCTATCAGCTTGTCGCGGGATTCGAGCGCCTCCCGCCACTCGATCAGATGACGCATCGTTCGATCGATGGTCACCTGCAGGTCCGAGAAGTCTATGGGCTTGGTGACGAAGTCGAACGCGCCGCGGTTCATTGCGATCCGGATATTTTTCATATCCCCGTACGCCGAAATTATTACGGAACGGATATTCGGATCCACCTTGGGGATTTGCTCGAGCAACGTAAGGCCGTCCATCTGGGGCATGTTGATGTCGGAGAGCACCATATCGATGCTATCGTCTTCATTCAACCGCTCGAGCGCTTCTATGCCGTTACGGGCAAAAACGAACGTGTAGCGGCCCCTGCGAATGGCGCGTCGCATACGCTGCAACATGAGCGGTTCGACGTCGGGCTCGTCGTCCACGACCAGGATCTTATATGGGAACGCTGACATATCGGAATACCCCGCGATAGAATGGTCTTCCTGAATATTGAAACCTGCCGGTACGGGTCAATGGATCGAATGCGATCCTTGTAACGTTATCGGACCATGGAATTCCGGCGGAATGATCCGCTCCGTTTGGCACTTGCCTGAGAGCGTGGACGACAATCCGATTGGAATCCCGGCGCGCCTTGAAAGCAGGAACGGACTGTGTTCTGACAAATCCGGTCCGGCATTCGACTGCCGGCCAGAGGTCGAAACCGATTTCATTGGTGACCGGAATTCCCGAATGCATTGCGGTCGATTCCGACTGCGGTCGCCGTTTCGGATATTCCAAAGTGGGATCACTGCGTAGTCTCGTCGTCCAACTGCTTCAACTCGTCGGCGATTTCATCCATCAGGATTACGAGGTCGACAACATCATGGCTGGTTATAGTACCCAGGAACCTGTCTGATTCCTCATCCTGGACCGGTATCACGGACAATGAATGACGCGACATCTCCTGAAGAACGTCTTCGATGGGCTCGTCGGGGACGGCATAAGGCGGGTCCGGGCGCAGCACATTTCGGAGGGGTGTGTCCGCCCAGGATCCCATGGGAACAGACGTCAGCCGCGCTGGAGACACGATCCCCGCGACGGCGCCTTTGTCGACCACGACGTAGTCCTGTTGATCCGGCACGATCCAGTCATCGGCAAAACTTCTGATCGACAGTGTTGCTTCGGGATAGGTCCGGGACGGGTCCAGTACGTGACCGGCTGTAATGTCGTCCAGCGCGCGCCGCGCGAAGGACGTCGGCACGACTTCTGGCGGCGTGGGGCGGTGGGTCAGGCGCGCTCTGGTGACCGCCGCGGAGATTGCCAGTGGCATCAGCACGATATAGCCGAGCATTGCAAGCACGACCACCGAGAACACTTCCTGTCCGATCACGCCGTTTTCGAGGAGTACAAGCAGAAGCGCGATCTCTGCCACGCCCTTGGCCATCAGTCCGGCCGCCTGCGCGTAGGGTTTGTCGAGGCGAGCCACGTAGGCACCGATGAACGCGCCCGCGAACTTTCCCGCCGCGGGAATCGTTAGTATCGCGACAATGGTCGCCAAAGGCAGAGACAAAAAAGAAAAGTCCAGGCGCAAGCCCGCCGAGGCGAAAAAAAGTGGTACGAACAGGCCCTCTGCTGCGCTTCGAATGCCCGGCATAACGTCGTTGCGCACCTGACGCGGCAGGCCCGACAGGGCCGCGCCGAAAAGCAGGGCGCCGAGGGATCCGTGAAGGCCTATTTCCTCGGCCACGACGACCATTAAACACAGACCGCCAATCAGCAGACCGAACGACAACTCGGGTACGTTAAAGAATCGTTTCAAAAAGAGAATCGTCGTCGGCATGATTCTTGCGGACAGAATCCATGCCACGACCGCGAAAGCCGCGACCTCCGCCAGCAGAAACACCACACTGACGGCACCCATGAAATGGTCGTGTGCGCCAATGGTACGCTCGCCGATGCTGAACCCGACCACCAGGAGCGTGATCATCTCGGCGATAATGACCGTTGTGAAGATCTCGAGCCCGAGTGGTTCTTTAAGATACCCCTTGTCTGCGAGTACCTTTGCCACAAGTCCCATGCTTGACATCGACAGGATGCCGGCGAGCGCCAGTGCATCCTTAAAATGGAGTTCGAGGGCAAAATTCACCCCGAACAGGTTCGACGTGACCACCATGGCCGCAAACATGGAGATCACAACAGACAGTGTGGCGGCACAAAAAAAACGCCCGCGGATGGTTGCCACGAAGCCGGGGATGTCGATCTCGTCGAGACCGACAAGGAAGAAGAGGATAAAGACGCCAATACCCAGGAAGACCTGAAGCTTGCTCGTCGGTTCAATGATCCCGGCGACGGGTCCGAGCAGGATACCGGCCGCCGTGTAGGCCACGATCGAACTCAAGCCAATCCGGTCGAGGAGGCATTCGAGGAGTTTGGCTACGACGATGAGCAACCCGATCGGCAGCAGGTTTTCGATCATGGTCGGCCTTTCAGTTTCTCGGGAGATTCGGGAGGAACCCTCTGGTTCCAGGACAAAACGCGGCCGCCACGCCGTCCATTCTAAGTGCCGATGACGTGAATGATCGTCCAGAGGACCCGGTATGGCTACGGTGTCATTTCCACCCGTGGTGCTGTTTCAGCGAATCGCATTCTGCTTCTGTAGAGCAGTCCCGGACCAACCATCTCCTAACCTCCGACCGCTGCCAGCGCTTCGGACCGGGAGGCGTAAACCGGTATAATTTTGTCGAACCCGCTGATCTCGAAGACCTCCCTGATTGGTTCCGAGAGCGAACAGACCACGAATTCCTTTTCTGACTTCCGAAGCGTCCTGGCGGTCAGCAGAATGACCCGAAGGCCCGCGCTGCTTATATATGAAAGCCCTTCGAAATCCACAATCACGGCTCGCCCGTCTTCGTGCTGGGTGATTGCGGAATCGAGCGCTTCCTCGAACTCACGGGCATTGGACCCGTCGACGCGACCCTCGGCCTTCGCGATCAAGGTGCCGTTGTCCCGTTCGGTGTTAACCTCCATCGACCGATCTCCTTATTTATTGTGACTCTGCCTCTCAATTACGATATATTAGAATACATTGACGGATGTGCGCCGAAACGATTAGATAATAGTATTCGTTCGATATGTCAAGTATTTTGTTCAAGATTGCAGCACACGGAATTGCCGCATCGTTCCCATTTGCAAAGGCCCTTCGTTCCAGGTCGCCACCCCCGGGCGTGACGGGCGGGAAAGGAAGGAATAGTGTTCTGTCCCGGAAATAGATTGCTTGAATTCGGCCGCCGAGTCGCCCGGCTCGCATCCTTCGACAGGCTCCTAGGCACAAACGAGAAACATTTCCTGGTCTTGCGAGTCATATAACATGGTTGGATCATGTTGAACCTGGTTTGGCATTCGTAAAGTCAATCACAGTTAGCAACTGTAAACGGATCGATGTATCGTCGGACGGCAGGACGGCGACTATCGCAAGTAACTTTCCAAAGAAGGGGGATCGCAATGTCTGGTTGGATTCGAAGCGTGTTTCTGTTGACGATGGCCGCAGGCGTGATATCCGGCTGCGGCGGTGACCGCGTTACCACCTCAATGGCGCCGGAAGCGGACCCGCTTGCTGAGGGGGTCAACCCCGCAGCCCGGCAGGGGCACGCAGGACAGCCGTTGGGCAAACTGGCGATAGATGGGAATATGACGCAGGCCGTGGTTGTGGCAACGGTGCGGCAGGGCGGCGCGGCGCTTAGCGGCGTGACCGTGGAGTTGTCACGTTCTGTCTCGGGTTTAGCGACGGATTATGCATGGTCGGGCGCAACCGATGCGAACGGTGAGGCGCGCGTGGTGATTGGGGGAGGTAATGTAAGCGGTTACTATCGGGTGCGCGCCACTCAGGACGGGGTCGTGCTGGATTCCTGGTCGAGCATTCCGGTCAATGGCGGATACGAAGTGACTGTTGAACTGCCCGTTGGCGGGAAGGCGCGAGTGACGGGTTCATCGCCCCTTCCGAGCATTATCGGTTCCTGGGGATACGTGGGAACGGATATGGTTGAGACGATAAGCGAGAACCTGGTGAATGCTATCCTCGAGCAGGGTCTGGTGGATAGTGCGACTGCCGTCTTTATCGTCAAGGAATTTACAGGCGATCTGGAGAGCAGCCTCCGCGACAGTGTCTGGTCGCCGATCCGGCGTCTTGATGCAGACGGCACTTTTGAGGGCCAGGACAGCACGGGTGCGTGGTCCGATACGGGTACCTGGAAGGTGAACGGCGATATTCTCACAATGGTGGAAGAAGACGGGCTGATTATGGAATGCTCGTTCGACGTGGAGGGGGACAACCTGACGCTCACGTTCACCAGGGAGCAATACATGCGGATTGTCCTGCAGTCGGCAGGGGAGTTGAACGAGGAGGACCAGCAGTTCTTTGATGCCATGCTCAAGGCGGACGACACGATCAGATTCTTCTTCGAAGCCCGTTAGCCGCGGGATAAAGGTAAGTCAGGGGACCTGTGCTTCCCTGATCCCGTTCACGAAGCATGAATGAAGGATAAGAAATCCACTCTATGGCAGACTAAACGCGCCGGGAGCGAGTCCATCGCCCCCGGCGCGTTCGTTTTTTGACGAAAATTCGCACGACAACCAATTGCCGAGCGGACCGCGTGGGCAGTTGATGTTGCCAACACCCTTCGCTGCGTTCCCTACTCGCAGCGTACGAGAGGCCCAGTCCGAAGGCACGACGAACGGAGTTGACTCGTTGCATGCCCTGTGCCGCATCCGATCTCCAGGATTCTTCCATCGTCAGGAATCCCCGATAGGCATTCGACGCCGCCAATTGGTTCGCCGGGGTACCTGGGCCTGATTTCATCGTAACGGCATGCGACGCTGTCGAAGGTATTTCGTCGAGAGTCGGGCATCGTATTCGTCCTGGCGGTCAGCATTCCAGCTTTATCGATATTCAAGGGTGCTATCGCGTAGCGCCTGGAATTCGAGGGTCTCCCATAATGATGTCCATGAACGGGTCCAGGCGGCTCCGGATCTTTGCGACATCCCGAATCGTCACGCGCGTGTGAAAGTTTACGTGGCGGCCGCTGGATAAGATAATTCTCCACAATTGCAGTGTCAAACTTGGCCAGGCCTATTATCGCTCAAGAGAATGGCTTGACCAGCGACACTTGTGACGCCTTGGAGCGCGCCCGGAATACTCGGGGAAGGGAGTCTTCGGTCGCGGACCATCAGCGGGACGACTGGTTACGAGGCCGTTGTAGGCGGTACCCTACGGGTAGAGTCTTTTGGGCCCTCGATAGACGTACGTGACTTCCCGGACGTTGTTGTATCCAAGCAGGATCATGAGCATTCGGGTGAGGCCAAAGCCGAATCCGCCGTGGGGCGGACATCCATATTTGAAAAAGTCCAGGTAGAACCGGAGCGGTTCTAAACTGAGACCTTTTTTTGCGGCTTGGGCAGCCAGAATTTCAGGGCGGTGTTCTCGCTGAGCGCCGGTGGTGAGTTCCAGGCCATTCCAAAGCAGGTCGAAGCTCTTTGTGACGGTAGGATCCTCTGGATACCTCATGTGATAGAACGGGCGGACGGATACGGGATAGTCGGTAAGGAAGACGAATTCGTGACCGTATGTTTTTTGGATGTATTCGCACAGGATGCGCTCTCCCTGAGGGCACAGGTCGCCCTGTCTTTGTGGCGGGGGCGTGTAACCCAGTTCCGCTAGTCGGACGACGGCTTCTTCCATGGCGATTCGTGGGAAGGGATAAGCCGGAACGGTGACTTGACGGCCGAAGTGTTCGGCGATTGATTCGCCATGGGATTTTTGCACGGCGAACAGTATGTGGCAGAGCCATTGTTCTTCAAAGACCATTAGATCCTCGTGGGAGCGGATCCAGGCAATTTCAACGTCGACGCTGGTGAATTCGGTGTCGTGGCGCGACGTGAACGAGGGGTTCGCTCTGAAGACGGGGCCAATTTCAAAGACTTTGTCGAAACCGGCAGCCATGGCCATCTGCTTGTAGAACTGGGGCGACTGAGCGAGGTAGGCTGTGGTGTCGAAATATGGAAGTTCAAAGAGTTCGGCGCCGGATTCGCTTGCGCTGCCCATGATTTTCGGGGTATGTATTTCGATGAATCCCTCTTGCTCCCAGAAGTTACGCATAGCGGCTTGGACGGTGGTCTGGATCTGGAAGAGCAGATGGTTCTCCGGTCGGCGCAGATCCAAATGTCGCCAGTCAAGCCTTGGTTCCAGACCGGGTGGATCCTCGCCAAATGGTTCGATAGGTAGTGGTGAGGCCGCCTTGTTTTCGATGTCAAGTTCGGCCAGTTGAATTTCGATGCCGCCGAGGCGGACGTTTGGATTCTTCACGACGCGGCCAGTGACTCGAACGGCGGATTCACGGGTAAGGGTGGAAACTATGATTGCCAGGCCGGGATTCTGTTGTTTTTTGTGGACGACCTGGACCTTTCCCGTGGGATTGCGGAGAATGATGAATTGCATTTGTTTCTGGTCGCGAATGGTCTGTACCCATCCTCGAAGGGTGACGGTTTGTCCATTGTGATGACTGAGTCGGGGTATGGATATGTTTCTCATGTGATAATGCTCCTTTTTTAAGAGGTCTGAGTTTTCAGGCATGGAAAAACCGCCGCTGGTGTGCGACCAACGGCGGGTTGTGTTTCAGAGTAAGTTTTCAGCCATATATCGGCCCGGCCCGCCGTTGGATAGGGTCATGGTGGTTATTATGGTGGTCGGGATTGACGTCCAGGCATACGGCTGGCGCGAGAGATTTCTGCGGGGTTGTGATGCGGAAGATAGAACAAGCCATGGTCATTGTATTGGTCTCCTGGTTCCGCACATCACCTATTGCCAACATTTACGAATTTAAGGAGTTTTCACGGGCGACACCGAAGCAATGCTCCGTTGGACGCCACCTTGAGTGTCATGCGCCCGCACTCAGAATACGTCAGAACACGCACAAGGTGCCGGGAAACCCTATTGCGCTTCGATGGCCGCCGTAACGATCTCGCCGTTCAGTATGACGTGAAGGCCGGGATCGAGCGGGTTGTTAAGCACGACGTCTAAATCACGCGCACGCGTGATGCTGGTCAGATCCGATTCGGCCTCCTTCAGTGCCAATGAGAGCGCCTGATCATTTACGGTAAGTTGCAGCCGTTTCAGGGGTGCGCTGAGTGAGAGATTGGCGTTGCTCTTGTAACGTCGGACCGCAGTGGCGATCTCAACCAGGAGGTTGCCATTTGTTTCGGCGCGTTCGTCTAAAAATCGCGGGTTCACGGACGGCCAGGTGGAGATGTGGATGGATTCACCGTTCTCTGCGAACAGTCCAACGTAGATCTCTTCGGTTACGTAAGGCAGAAACGGCGCAAAGAGGTGGATGCAGGTTCGAAGCACGTGGCTGAGTGTATATTGCGCACCACCGGTTCCGATCCCGGTCTCGTCATACAGACGCCGCTTGGCCATTTCAAGGTAGTTGTCCGCCAGGTCTCGCCAGAAGAAGGTTTCGGTTTCACTCCTGGCGAGAGCGTATTGATAGTTTTGGAAAAAGCCGGTTGCCCGATCGATAAGGCGTTGTGTCCGCGCCAGGATCCAGCGGTCCGCGGGGGTCAGGAGTGGAGGTTCGACTGGAGTGCGGTATCCTTGTAGAAACCGTTCGCTGAAGCGGGCCACATTCCAGAGTTTGGTGACCAGTTTGTGACCGGCCTGGATTCTTTCTTCGCTGATTACCGTGTCTTTGCCGAATCCCGTTCCGGCCGCCCAATAACGCACGGCGTCGGCGGAATATTTCTCGATTATGTCTATCGGCGCGGCCGGTCCGCCTCCTCGGCTCTTGCTGATTTTCCCCGTGCCTTCCGGAGCCAGGCCCCATCCGGAAATGCATATTTCCTTCCAGGGTATCTGTCCAAAATGGTGGTGAGATTTGACAATGGTGTAGAAAGCCCAGGTCCGAATGATTTCGTGTGACTGGGTGCGCATGGACATGGGGTAGACGTCCTGATAGAGCTCGTTGTCGCATAACCAACCTGCCGCGATTTGAGGACTGAGCGATGAAGTAGCCCAGGTGTCCATAACGTCCGTATCGGCTACCCAATCGTTGGCGCCGCAAGTACACCTTGCACGCGGGCAGGTTTCGAGCGGGTCCAATGGCAGTTCGGCTTCTGGCGCCACGGTGATCTTACCGCAGCCACCGCAATACCACACCGGAAACGGGATGCCAAAATGGCGTTGGCGGGAGATACACCAGTCCCCAGTGCAGGTTTTCGATCCATTCAATGTAACGGGCTTTCATGTGCGGGGGATGCCACCTGATATCTTCGCCCAGTTCGAGCCAACGGCTTTTGAAGTCAAGGACACGGATGAACCACTGCGGAGCGACGATGTATTCCACCGGCGTGTCGCAGCGATCGTGGACCCGAACGGACTGAGGTGCGGGCCGCCTGTCCACCATCAAGCCGCGTTCATCGAGTGTCTTCACGATCTGTCGTCTGGCTTCGGACACGGAAAGGCCTTCGAGAATGCCGGAACCCGCGGTCATCCTGCCGTTCCTGTCGATGGCGGAGACCAGCGGCAGGTTGTGTGAACGCCACCAGGCCACGTCCGCAGCGTCGCCGAAGGTGCAGCACATCACAGCGCCCGTGCCTGTTTCGGGATCCGCCCCTGTATCCTGCAGTACGGGCACATGATGGCCATAAAGGGGGACTGAGACATTGCGGCCGATGAATGAACTATAGCGTTCGTCACTTGGATGGACGAAAATCGCCGCACATGCGGACAGAAGTTCCGGCCGGGTGGTGGCGATCGGCAGTGACATGCCCCCTTCAAGGTGGAAGTGCACGGTGACGAATTCACTCTCCCGTTCAATTTCGTTCAGTTCGGCCTGTGCGATTGCGGTTCCGCATTCCGGGCACCAGATAGCCGGCGCCTTTTTGCGGTAGACCAGTCCTTTGTCTAACAGGTCTATAAATGACTTCTGTGCAATGCGGCGGGCGGTGTCGCCCGCTGTGCGATAGGTATGTGACCAATCGACCGAAAGCCCCAGGCGAAGCCAGAGGTTCTCGTATTCGCGTTCAATGGCTTCACCGTGGTACATGCATTTTTCGATAAACGCCTGACGGCCGAGTCCCGATGCGCTTGTTCCAAGGCGTTTTTCCACCAGGCGTTCGGTGGGGAGACCGTTGTCGTCATACCCCATCGGGTAGAAGACGCGCCGGCCGTTCATTCGCCAGAAGCGAGCCATGAAGTCGGCATGGCTATAGGAGTAGACGTGACCCATGTGGAGTTTTCCGGACACGGTCGCAGGAGGCGTGTCGATGGCGTACACGGGGCCTTCGGCCAGCCTTTCGAATTTGTAGATGTCCGACAGTCGCCAGCGCGCCTGAAGGCGAAGCTCTGTTTCCTGTGGGCGATATCGTTTGGATGAGGCCATTCTGATTCTCCCGGGAGGAAAATTCAACTCTTCGATTCCATAGATTTCGTTCCTCTCAACCGTCGAAGACGGCGAGTTCGAGGATCTTGAAATTACAGACTACATCCTGAAATCCTATCCGCCGCAGCCAATCGCGGTGTACCCTTGCGGCGGCCGGCATATTGGCCTGTTTGCCCTCCCGGTGGTAATATTCGTAAGCCATCTGTACGGATTGCCGCAATATCCCTTCCCGCCTCACCATCAGAATTCCTTGTAGTGTGAATACAAAAAAAAACCGCCATCGAGTGGACTCGATGGCGGGATAATGATTCTCTTCGTTTTCGCTGCTATACCATAAGCCGCCATAGGGTCCTATGATTATTGGCCGAATTGACATCGTTTACAGGGCGTACGGCGTCGTCTACACTTCGCGGCAGCGTGAGGTTCAGGAACCGGTGGCTGTTGACGTTCATGATATTCTCTGTGTTGTAGGTTTCCGGCATCGAATTCACAATAATATAGAAGACCGTCCCGATGATGTCAAGGCGATTCCGGATTCTACCGGCCCTTACGCCCGTGTCCATGCCCCTACCCGCGGCGTTTCCGTCCCCCGGATTTCATTTCATCCAGCTTGGCCTTTTGTTCATCCGTAAGGATGGCGTCGAGGTCATTCTCGAAATCTTCTTTCAATTCGTGCAGCGTGTACCTGAGACCCGAACGGTCGCCTGACTCCTGAGCACTGTCGATCGCGGATTTAACGTCGGCCTGGTAATCCTCATACAATTCCTTGAGGTCCGCGATCTGTTGGTCGCTCAGGCCAAGGGAATCGCTCAGTGCGGCGATGTAATTTCCCCGCCCGCTGTCCTTCCTCCGGGAGGTTGCATTGGCCTTGATTTCCTCGAGTCTGGTCTGTTGCTCGTCCGTGAGGACATCGTTGAAGTCCTCTTCGAATCCCAGTCTCAATTCCTTCAGACTCTCCCGAAGCCCTGTACGGTCTCCCGACGCTTTGGCGTTATCGATCAGGGCCTTGACGTCGGCCTGGTAGTCATCGTGCAGTTCATTCAGATCCGCGACCTGTTCGTCGCTCAGGCCCAGCGAGTCGGTCAACGACGCGATGTAATTCTCCCACGCTTTGTCCTTCCTCCGTGCGGCCGCATTGACCTTGATTTCCTCGAGTCTGGTCTGTTGCTCGTCCGTGAGGACGTCGTTGAAGTCCTCTTCGAATCCCAGTCTCAATTCCTTCAGACTCTCCCGAAGCCCGGTACGGTCTCCCGACGCTTTGGCGCTATCGATCAGGGCCTCGACGTCGGCCCGGTAGTCTTCATGCAGTGCATTCAGATCCGCGACCTGCTGGTCGCTCAGACCCAGCGAGTCGGTCAGCGCCGCGACATATCGTTCCCATCCATTGTGGTTCCCGCGCCGAAATTTGCTGTAATTGTCGCCATCAAATTTGGAACCTATCTCGTCCGTGGACGCCTTTGAGGCCTGAGATGAGCTTTCAGTGGATCCAGTCCCGGTTGGAGACTCGACGGGGATCTTGTTACCGCACCCGAGGAGTGTGAAGGAGACGACGACGGACGTGATGGCAAATCTGCGAAACGACATTTCTGTTTCCTTTCTATCCCGGCTGATTCGGTCAAATCGAAGAGGGGCTGGCGTCGTTGCGGTCGGGACGTGGATGTCCCATTCCCTTCAAGCCCCTCCGGTAGCCACCCTTGCGCCACATCTTGCGAAATCCTTTTTTCGGACGATCCCTACGCATTTCGCGAAGCATGTTCCGTTGCTCCGGGGTCAGGACGCTGTTGACTTTGAGTCGGTGGTTGACCCGGTTTTCCAGGATCAGGGATCGGGCGTTGTTGACGGTGCCAACCCGCGCTTTGACCTCGGCAGGGCTCGGTTCGTCCTGCCCCATAGCGGCTCGGAGATCCAGCCTGGCCACCTTCAGGTCGGCGCGCAACTGCGCCATCTGTTTGGCCCGCTCCAGGTTGAGGCTTTCCAACCTGGTCCGCTGTTCTGCCGAGAGTTCCAGGGCTGCCATTGGCGACTTCCGGGCTTTCCAGCCACGTTTGCCGCGATGGGCGTTTGAGGGCAGCGCCCACGCGATGACAACAACGGGAATGAGAATTGCAGCGATGAAAGCTAGACGTTTCATGGTTTGGCTCCTTTCGGTTTTCCCGGCTATTCGTCTTTAATGGCGGTTACCCGGCGTGTCGAGGATGCGCATCCAACAATGGCTTTACACCTTTGACAGATGGTTGCATCCGTGCGTTCCCTGATGCGATCAGAAATTGAATGTCCTGCCACCGGGTCTACGCCTGAAGCGGCGCTCCCATCCCATGCGTCGCTCGATGCCGGCAGTGATTTCTTTGAACTTCTCTGCCTGATTTGCACGCAGCAGGGTTTTGATTTCAGACCAGGTCTTCCCGGTTATGGACGCGAATTGCTCGTCGCGTTTCTGGAATATCCGGCGGGTTGCCTCCCGTCCGTCCTTCTCGATCTGATCGATTTTGGCCCGTTGCTCGACCGATAAATCCAGGTTCCACCTTCGGTAGAGTCCTCGAAAGGGAACCGGTTTGCGTGCCTTGATTTGTTTCAACTGCTGCGGGGCGAGCACGCCGTACATTTTTTCGCGTGTCTGTTCCACCCTTGTCCTCAACTGCTTTCGGATTTTCCTGCGCATTTTTTGCATCGACGCCCAATTCTTTTTGAGGATACTTCTCACGTTCGCCTGTTGTTCTTCGTCGAGGTCGAGATCCCTGGTGAGTTGTCGCAGGATAATTTCCGGAGACACGGGGCTTGTCAATTCGTCGAATCTCTCCTGCTGATCCGGCGTGAGTAGATCCCGAATCCTGGCCCACGTTTTTCGGGTGACCGACTCGGTCTTCGCGCGGATTTCCCTGCGCATTTTGCCCATCGTTAACCGACCTTCATCCAGGATCTTTTCGATTTCGGTCCGTTGCTCGCCGGTCAGTTCGAGGTTTCGAACGTATCGATTGAGCAGGCGTTCCGAAGTTGAGCCAAACGGGGGTGTGCGGCGGCGTTCAGACCGGTCGGAAATCCCTTGACCTTTGCCAGGGGGACCCCAGCGCTGGTACGTGGCGCCCAGGGCTGCTCCGAGGACGAAAATGCCCAACGCAAGCAGGACGGCCTTCATGCGGGTGGCGTTTGTCGACATGGGCTACCTCGTCTGCAGTATATATAAAATGTCGTCGCGGGAAAGTTCGCCCTGGGAGAACATGCCAACGTCCGTTTCCGCCCACTGCACCTTCAGATAGTCTTCCAGCGTATATTCGGGCGCTTCGGTGGTGAGATTGCCCAGGACGGCCAGAAGCAGGACAGCGGCGGCCAGAATTGGAAGAAACCTCGTGCCTACCCATTCAAACTGTTTCCACGGCTCCGCGACGTCTTCGACGACAATATGCCGCGCAATGTGCCGCCAGAGCCCAGGCGGCGCGGATTCGGGTCTGGCGGCAAGCAGGCGTTGTATGCGCTTGAGATAATCCAGTTCTTCCCGACATGCGGCTGAGGCGGAGAGGCGCGCCTCAACCTCGCGCATTTGTTCGGCCGGCAGGTTGGATTCCAGATATGCGGGTAAAAGGGCCTTGACTTCGGAATCTTTCATGGCGATGTACCCTCTTTCCACTCGTTGTATACGGGCCGTAGAAGATCCCTGAGATGTGCCCTGGCCCGAGAGAGACGAGATTTGACCGTACCTACCGAACAATTCAGCGTTTCTGAAATCTCTTCCTGCGACATTCCCTCGATATCTTTCAGCACGATAACCAGCCGATGGTTGGGCGAGAGTTGATTAAGAATTTTCTGTATGGTTTCCTGGAGCTGCAGCCGCTCGAAATCGCCGGCGGGTGTTCGGAATTCCCAGAGGTGTTCGGAAGAGAAGCGTCCGGACTCCAGGAGGGTATCGAGCGAGGTTGAATCTCGACGACGCTTCTCTTTTTGTGCCGCGTTGAGACAGACGTTAACGGCGATTTTATAGAGCCAGGTGTAGAACCCCGATTCCGCCCGGAATCTGGGCAGGGCCTGGTATGCTCGAATGAAGGCTGTCTGGGCGGCATCCCTGGCGACCTCCCGGTCTCCCAGAATTGAACAGGCCAGGTTGTAGAGGCGCCCTTCGTAACGTTCCACCAGTACCCGATACGCCTGATGATCTCCCTTCTGGCAGCGTCTGACCAGATCCAGCTCTTCACCCATTCAGGCTCCCGGAAACACGGCATAGATCCAAACCAACAGATATGGTGGCTGCATTTGGGCAACCGGCAGTGACATGAAAAACGGCCCCGCACTGCTTTGGGGGTTGGGCGTGCCGCCTGCATTTTGACTCTTCACACTCTTAGACATGCCCGTTGTGGCCGGCGTTCCCTGCGGGCACGAAAATCCGGATGCTGTTGAACAACATCCGGCGGTTGATCTTTTTTCCGAGTATTCACTCGGTGATTATATCCGCAAATGTATGGCCGGAGGGAATCATGGGAAGGACATGTTCCTGGTAGGGCACGATCACGTCGAGTAAGTAGGGGCCGGGTGTCTCGAGCAGGCATTCCAGGGCTCCCCGAAGGTCTTTCTTGTGTTCCACGCGAGCGGCTGGAATGCCGAATCCCTCGGCAATTTTGACAAAATTGGGATGGATGCCGCCATCCGGATCGCCTATAAACGTATGCCCGCGGTTGCTCTGATAGAACCGGTCTTCCCACTGAACCACCATACCCAGATGCTGGTTGTTGATGATGATTGTCTTAACGGGCAGTTTCTCCACATATAGAGTGGCCAGTTCCTGCACATTCATAACAAAGCTCCCGTCGCCATCGACGTTGACGACCAGGTCGCCAGGTCGGGCCAGTTGCGCGCCCAGGGCGGCGGGTAGACCGAAGCCCATAGCGCCCAGCCCGCCCGACGTGAGCCAGTTGCGGGGCTCGTCGAAGAGGTAATACTGGGCGGCCCACATCTGATGCTGTCCCACTCCGGTGGAGACCACCGCTTTCCCTTCCGTTATTCGGTACAGCAGGTCTATGGCATGCTGCGGCAGGATCGCGTCGGCCGTTTCCTGGTAACCGAGCGGATATTTCTGTCGCCAGGTCTCCAAGTCGGCATGCCAGGCGGCGTAGTCTCCTGGCTCCACCTGCTTATTCAGGTCCTCAAGTGCGTATTTGACGTCGCTCACAACAGGAATGTGCGCGATTTTGTTCTTGTTGATTTCAGATGGGTCGATATCGACGTGCACGATTTTGCCGTGTTTGCAGAATTCTTCGAGCTTTCCGGTGACGCGGTCGTCGAAACGAACGCCCATAGCCAGCAGCAGGTCCGCATGGTTGATCGCGTAGTTGGCGTATACTGTGCCGTGCATGCCGACCATCCTGAGCGAGAGCGGATGGGTTTCCGGGAAAACGCCCAGCCCCATGAGTGTTTGCACTACGGGTATATTGGTCTTACGGACGAGTTCTCGAAGCTGCTTGGCGGCACCGGCAGCCACGATGCCACCGCCGACATAAAGGACCGGTCGTTTGGCTTCGCGGATGGCGCGGACGACGTTATCGATGGCTTCGTTGTCGGCCCGGATATGTGGATTGTAGCTTCGAATGGCCACGCCATCGGGCCAAACCGGAGTATGCATTGCTTGTTGCACATCTTTCGGCACATCGATCAACACGGGTCCGGGACGGCCCGTGCTTGCAATGTGGAATGATTCCTTTACAATACGTGGAATATCCTCTATGCGATCGATCAGGAAGTTGTGTTTGGTGATTTGCCGGGTGACCTCGATGATGGGCGTCTCCTGAAAGGCGTCGCCCCCCATCACGTGTGTCGCCACCTGACCCGTGATAGCCACGAGAGGAACGGAATCCATCTTGGCATCCGCCAATCCGGTGACCAGGTTGGTGGCTCCCGGCCCTGATGTGGCCAGACACACGCCGACCCTGCCAGATGCCTTGGCAAATCCTTCCGCGGCAAAGATCTCACCCTGTTCGTGCCGGCACAGTACGTTGCGTATCCTGGACCGTGTGAGCGCCTGATGAATCTCCATACTGGCGCCGCCAGGGTATCCGAAGATGACATCGACACCTTCTCTGACCAGCGCTTCCACCAGGATATCCGCGCCCTTCATTGGGGATGCGGGGGGCGAAGACGCGCCACCGATCCCCACCTGCTGTTCCGGGCGCCCGTTGGTCTCGGAAGCGCGAATTTTCTCTGATCCCTTTGACATTTGCCAAATACTCCTGAGTTTAAGATGCCATTTTAAAATTATTTAATGCAAATTTAACACGTACTGGCGGTCCGTCAAATTCGTGTGGTAAAGCCGCAAACAAAAAAGCCGTCGAATCGGCATCGACGGCGGGCTGAATTCGTGTATTTGCCAATATGGCTACGAGCCCTGCCGCCGCCGGGATACGGATACAAAAAGGCCGCTGTTCCGGTTTACGCTATTGTCGACCAGGACTGCAACGGGCATATCGCGTAAATTTAGAACCATGTGGAAATCCTTTACAACGGTTCCTGGCGGCCTTAGCTGCACCGCCGCCTCGAAACCCCGCCACGACGAAATGCCGGCGGGAGATGCGGTGACAGGTGATCTGCGTTTTTCAGGAAAGTATAGTATCGGTTTCGAATCGAAAAGTCAAGGTGTTTTTGATTCCGTGCGGTCACGCCCAGGCAGACGGATGAATTCCCAGGAATCCAGTGCGGTGTCATTTGCGTCCGTGTGTCAAAAGTCTTGCAGGCGCATGCGGTATTTGACTATTTTGAGGGGGAGAACCCATGTTCTTTCGCCGTGACGTCCGAAATGGAACGGAAACGCGTGGCCCCTACAGGCTTCCGGTAGAACACCCGTATATATCCGGGGCGGAACATTAGCTCTCTTCCAACTCCCATATCTTGTCGCGGATGGCTGCGGCGCGCTCAAAGTCTTCTTCCTCAACGGCTTGAGCCAATTCCTCTTTGAGTTTTTCCGCGGGACTCTGCGGACGTTTGCTCAGAATTTCGTCTTTGAGTTCTCTAAGGGAATCCTGAGAGCGCTTTTTTTCCATTTCGAACTCTTCGGCCTCCACACCCTCGAGGTTCGCGATCTTCGTTTGCGCGTCGTGGATAATTTCGAGGGCTGTGTCGTAATCCTTCTGCTGGGTCGCGATCATCACCCTGGCGACGGCGTGGATTCTGAGAATGTAGGGCCACCACTTTTCAAGGTTTTTCCGGTCTTCTCCGCGTTCAGCATACCGGTTTACAAAGCGAAAGACGTCCATATTTCTTTCGGTATCGCGCACAACCCGGCTGTAATCTCTAATCTGGAGCAGAAATACGTATCGCTCGTATATCCGCCTGCTTTCATCGAAGATCTCGGAACAGGCGTGCTCGTCCAGATTGAAGCCGGCGGTCGATCCGGAAGCGCCCACGTGTTTCTGCAACAGTTTCTTTTGATAGTCCAGGACAAAGGTCTGATTGTAGGGCTTCTGGCCGTCGGGTCGGCCGTCCAGTTCCATTTGCAATACGCCTTGAAACGCGCCTTGGTCCACACGCACCTGGATTTTCTCCACGCCCCCGGGATCGATTACTTTACGAATGCTGTTCTGTGGATCGTAAGGCCAGTTTTTCAGGATTGATCCAATATCTTCTGACATCCCTGGGCTCCGGGGCTTGAACAAAATTGTCAGTCCATAAGGGTTAGCCGAAGGCCACCGGCAGAACAGTTGATCGACTGGTTCCACGGAACGCCGGCAGAGATAAATGTATATAAGTTCCATACAAAATCAAGCGTAAAGCCGACTGCCCGGACGATGTGTTCTGAAATGCGAAACGACGGGTGAGACAGTGCCGCGAAGGGCTGAAACGGGGGAGCGGCCGATGGATGTAGAGACTGCCTCGAGGCGGGACGATGCCAAGACCTCAGCCATGGGGCATTGAAACGCATTTATTCCATTTTCGTCTTCTATTCCTATTTGGAGAGCCATATGCTGGCGATTGCGAGGTGTTTTCGATTTAAAGAGAAGGGGGCAACCTACCGTACGGAGGTGGTTGGAGGGCTTACTTCGTTTGTAACGATGGCGTATATAGCGGCAGTGAATCCGGGTATGTTGGCGGAAGCGTTGGGTAAGGATCTTTTTGGAGAACTGTTGTTCGCAACCTGCGTTTCAGCGGCACTGTCGACGTTGATAATGGGCGTTGTCGCGAACTACCCGTTTGCCCTGGCGCCAGGTATGGGATTGAATGCCTTTTTCACGTATTCGGTGGTACTGGGCATGGGCGTGCGTTGGGATCTGGCATTGGGCGTGGTTCTTGCATCCGGCATTCTATTTACGTTGCTGACGTTGATGCGGGTGAGGGAGGCCATTATCAACGCGGTACCCGATGCCATAAAACAGGCGACAGCGTGCGGCATTGGGCTGTTTATCGCGTTTATCGGATTGAAAAACGCCGGAATCGTAGCGGGAAACTCCGCGACTCTGATTGCACTTGGCGACATCAGGAGTGGACCCGTGGGGCTTACGCTGTTGGGCGTGCTGGGCACAGGAGTGATGTTGGCAAGAGGTGTGAAGGGAGCCATATTGTTGGGGATGCTGGGCGTGGCGGTTCTGGGCATGATGACGGGCGTGACCTCCACGCCTCAGGGGCTTTTCAGTTTGCCTGCGTGGCCGGAGCGGTTGTTCGGGGTTGCGGCAGTCAACCTGACGGCGGCTTTAGATGTCGGCTTGATCGGCGTGGTGTTTGTATTTTTGTTTGTGGATATGTTCGACACGATGGGTACGCTGGTGGGTGTGTCCGGGAGAGCGGGGTTTCTGGATGAACGTGGTCGACTGCCGCGAGCCAACCGGGCGCTCCTGGCCGATTCATTGGGCACGATATTGGGTTCGCTCTTTGGGACGTCGACCGTGACGACGTATGTCGAAAGCGCGGCGGGTATTTCTGCCGGAGCGCGTACCGGTTTCGCCAGTGTGGTCACGGGCGCCATGTTTCTGCTGGCGCTTTTCTTTGCGCCGTTGGTGGAGGCCATTCCGGCGTTTGCAACCGCGCCCGCGCTGATCGTGGTGGGTGTGCTGATGATGGCATCGGTGCTAAACGTGAATTGGCACGACGTCACCGATGCGTTGCCGGCCTTTCTGACGATGATCGGCATGCCGTTGACGTTCAGTATTTCGGACGGTCTTGCGATGGGGTTTATAGCGTTTCCCATTGTGAAACGGCTGGGAGGACGTGGTGACGAAGTGAATCCCCTTGTGGACCTGCTGGCGGTGATCTTCATCGCCCGGTACCTGTTTATGGACTGAGAATATCCGCTTCCAGGATGGCTCGACTATGCGTATTGGCATCGATATCGGCGGCACTTTTACGGATGTTGTGGCTGTAAGCGAGGACGGCCGTGTGGCACTCTGCAAGCTGCCTTCCACGCCCGGAGATTACGGGAGAGCCATCGCAGATGGTGTACGTCGCGTTGTAAAGGGATCGGGGGCGGACGTGACCGAAGTCATTCATGGCACGACCGTGGCAACCAATGCCGTACTCAGCGGCACGGGTGCGCGGACCGGCCTGATCACAACACGGGGTTTTCGCGACGTGCTTGAGATCGGGCGGCTGCGGATGCCCCGGTTGTACGATCTCTCCTGGGAGAAGCCGAAACCTCTCGTGCCCCGCTATCTCCGTCTGGAGGTGAACGAACGGATTGCCGCCGACGGCGACGTACTGGAAGCGCTGGACGTGGAGAGTGTTCATCTTGCGATCGAACGGCTGGTTGAGGAGCGCGTGGTGTCGGTTGCGGTGTGCCTGCTCAATGCGTACGTGAATCCGGATCACGAAATCAGGATAGGTGAGTATCTGCGGGCGGCCGGACGGTGGACAGTGACGCTTTCGTCGGAAGTCTTGCCTGAGATCAAGGAATATGAGCGGACCAGTACCACGGTGATAAACGCATACGTGCTGCCGGTAGTGCGCAGTTATCTGAGCGATCTTCGCGGGCGTCTTCAGACTCTTGGTATCGATGCGCCGTTGCGGATCATGCAGTCGTCGGGAGGCGTCACCGAGGCCATGACGGCGGTCGAGCGCCCAGTGCAGATTCTGGAATCCGGACCGGCCGCGGGTGTGGTCGCCGCGGCGGCGTTGGGGCGTCACATCGGTTGCGGGGACCTGATTGCATTCGATATGGGAGGGACGACAGCCAAGGCGTCACTTATCGAAGACGGGCGGATTTCCCGGATATCGGATTACGAGGTCGGCGGCGGGTTGTCCGTTGCGGGAAGATTGATGGGCGGTGGCGGGTACGCCATTCGAGTACCCTGTATCGATCTGGCCGAAATCGGAGCCGGCGGCGGGAGTATCTTACAGGTTGATGGCGGCGGTGCGCTTCAGGTGGGGCCGGCGAGCGCAGGTGCGGAACCCGGTCCCGTCTGCTACCGGCGCGGAGGGAACCGGCCTACGCTTACCGATGCCAATCTGTTGCTGGGATACCTGAATCCCGAAGGACCGGCTGGCAGTAGCTTGCCTCTGGACGTTGCGATTGCCCGTAGCGCAATGCGGGAATGGATCGCGTCAAAGATGGATCTGGTCGAGGACGAGGCCGCTCTGGGAGCGCACCGGATCGCGGTTGCCCGTATGGTGAGGGCTGTACGCGCGGTTTCATCCGAGCGGGGCCGGGACCCCCGTGAGTATTCATTGCTGGCTTTCGGCGGCAGCGGTCCCCTGCACGCCGTCGGGATGGCCAGGGCACTCGGCATACAGAGGGTAATGGTGCCTCCGGCGCCCGGTCTCTTCAGCGCGATCGGTCTGGTCTCGGCAGGATTGCAGTACGATCTGGCACGCACCTGCCTAAAACCTCTCCTGAAAACGGAACCGGTTGAGCTACAGTCGGCCTTTGAAAGGATGGCTGACGAAGCCAGAGAAAGATTACCCGATTCAGCAATTGAGAATATCGTGGATCTCAGGTACGCAGGACAGTCCTACGAACTGCCAATCAGGGCACCCGAAGGGCAGTGGAGCCGCGGCACCGTTGCCGATCTCCAGGAAGCCTTTGAAGCGGAACACGAACGCACGTACGGGCACCGCTCCGAGACCGACTCTGTTGAGATCGTTACTTTGAGGATTCGCGCGTTTCTGCCCGAGCCGCCGTTGCCCCACGGGAGAGACATCACCGAGCCGGACGGCAGCGCCCGAAGACCGGCCAGCAGGCGCGCGTATTTCGGGGAATGTCGGGGATGGATCGAGACACCGGTTTTGCCTCGGCGTCACCTGGCGGATTCGCCGGTATGGGGTCCGCTCATTGTGGAGGACTATGACGCAACCACGCTGGTACCCCCGGATGTTCGCGTCCACCGGGACGACTGGAGGAATATCGTGATTGATTTGGAATGACCCCGGTTTTCCCTGAATCTCCTGTTTAAAATGCGGGCGGTCCTTGCGATCGTTCGCATTTTCTTGTCAATCCGGGTCGAGGACGGCACAACGGGTCTGCCGGAGGCTTTACATGCGCCCGGCACGGGTCCGGAGCAGGTTCGTACGTGCATCGTCGATGTTCAACGTGTCCGGGTCGATAGCGACGCCGTACTTCTGTTCGGCGGACCGGATTGAGACTTTGCCGTTTCTGACGTCGTCGAGGACGCGTTGGGGATCGCGTTCCAGCGGGTTGCCCCAACCTCCAGCGCCCGCCAATACGTGCCGCAGAATGTCGCCTCTGTTGAGGGTGAGTAACGTCTTCGCGGGTAACGCCCGGGCTTCGGTGTGTGGGTTCAGGATGTTTTTGGATCGGGATCCCGGCTGACCGCCCGACAGGCCGTAGGGCCGGGAGTTGTGGCGGTCCGAGCGGATCTGCAGGGTCGCCCGTGTTTCCGTAAAACGGTATTCGCGTACAATCGAGCAGGAACCGCGATATTTGCCCGCCCCGCCGGTGTCGGGCAGGAATCCGTATTCGAGAATCTGGAGAGGGTATTCGGCTTCGATAACTTCGGCGGGGTTGTTGGAGAAATTGACGACAATACTGGCGCAACCGTCGATTCCGTCCCGGTCCGGGCGACCCCCCCAGCCGCAGAAGAGGAACTCGAGAAAGACAAAAGGGGTACGGTCCGTACGGTATCCACCAATTGAAATACCCGTGTCTCCTCCAACTTCGCAGGCGGGCACGATATGCGGCGTCAATAGGGCGAGCGCGCCCATAATCGCATTGGCCAATCGAAAGCCGGTGAGACCTCGGGCGGCCACGGGAGCGGGCGGCACGGGGTTGGCGATCGTGGCGGACGGGATGCGGACGTCAATGGCGCGGAAGAAGCCGGAATTGGTGGGGATGTCCGAGTGCATGAGACAACGTAGACAGGCGTACACCGTCGATCTGGTGAATGAAGCGACACAGTTGATGGCCCCCTTTACCTGCGGTGCGGTGCCGGTGAAGTCTACGGACAACGCGCTGCCCGCGACCTCGATTGTAACGGCGATGGGGATTGGACCCGGGTCGATACCGTCGTCGTCGAGTACGTCGGTAAAGCTGAAACGCCCGTCCGGCAGGGCGGCGATTTCTGCCCGCGTTAGGCGTTCGGAGTAGTCCAGAAGTTGGGAGAATCCGCTCTGGAGGCGATCGAAACCCTGATCCCGGGCCAGGGCGACGATTGCTCGTTCACCTATGTGGCAGGCGGACAACTGGGCGCGAAGGTCGCCCAAAGCGTTGCGGGGGACGCGGACGTTGCGTTCTATAATGTCGAAGATGGCCTGGACCGGCCGGCCTGCAACGTAGAGTTTGAGCGGCGGAATGCGCAGGCCTTCCTGGTAGATTTCCGTCGAGTCGCAAGCGTTTCCGCCGGCGACCCGGCCGCCGATGTCGGTATGATGCGCGATGGACGTCGTGAATCCGAGCAGCCGTGAGTCGACAAACACTGGCTTGTAGATGTAGATGTCCGGCAGGTGCGTGCCACCTTCATACGGATCGTTAAGCAGAAATACATCGCCCTCTTCGATGGCGTTGCCATACCGGTTCAGGACGGCGGCGATCCCGGCCGGAAGGCTGCCAAGATGCAAGGGAAGGCATAGACCCTGCGCGACCAGGCGCCCGTCGGGGTCGCAGAAGCCGGTGGAAAAGTCCATGGAGTTTCTGAGATTGGTTGAATAGGCGGTGCGAACGACCGTGAGCGCCATGTCGTCCACGACGGATTCCAGCCTGTTTTTCAGGAGTTGGAGTTCGATAGATGTGTACGTCATTGGAAATTTATGTTGAGGCGCCAGCCGGAAGTGAGCCCCTGCATGAAGGCGGATCGATTACACGGGCGGGCGGTAGACGGTGGATGGGGGGTCGATTTCCGGGATCTGTAAAGTGTCCCAAAAGGTAGTCCCGGAAAACGGATATCGTCTGAGGTCGGGAATTGCAATGGTGGCACCGCCCAGTTCCGCCGAGCGGGCTGCAACGATGCCCGGCAGCGCATATTCGATGGCGCGGTAGACGTCAATGGGCGAGGGTAGGTCCTCAAGCAGGATGTTTGTGAAGTGCCGGGCGACTTTCAGATCCGTTCCCCCGTGGCCGCCCGTGGCATCGTCTACGGCGGCCCGGCTGACCGGCAGAACTCTCCAGCCGTCGTTGTGACTGCAACTGTTATCGAAATAGCGGATGCATTCTTCGTAGGTAAACATCTCCGCGCTCCCTTCGGTTCCGAAGAGTCGATAGCGGTGCTCGGACGGACGAATTGTGTTCAGGGTAACCATGATCTTGATCAGGGTGCCCTTCTGGGTGAGGAACAGGGCGATTTGCCCATCTGATCTCAAAGGCGCTTCCTTGCAGCGCCAGGGGGCGCTGAGGCAGGTAACGGATACGGCGCGGTCGTCCAGGATTTCCAGCAGGGGGCCCAGGTCGTGGGTAAGGTACTGGATGGGGGGCTGGTCGGCGCGCCATATGGGTTTCGCATTCACGCTACCGGCGGAATGCACCTGGCTTGGCGAAAGGCGTTTGCCGTCCGGCGAGAAAAGCGTCTGCGGCAGGTAGTGAAGGTATTCCGCTTCGGCGATGGAGATGGGTCCGAACCGATCTTCCTGTATCCACTTTCGCCAGTAGGGCGCAAAACCGGCGTAACAGGCGTTTTCGGCCAGCATGTACGTGAGTCCGGTGCGTTCCACGGTATCGCGGAGGCGAACCAGTTCGTGTTCGGTGTCTGCTCCCGGAACTTCCGAGAGAACGTGGCAGCCGGCTTCCATTGCCATGCAGGCGTGTTCAACCTGAAGTTTGCCGTTACTGGCAATGACCACGGCATCGGGTTTACGTTCCAGGAGATCGTCGTACTCCACCAACAGTTCCGTTGGCGCGCCTTCCCTGTGCAATATTGAACGTGCCTGGTCCCGGTAGTAGGGAAAGCGGTCGCAGGCGGCAACGACTTCGGCGTTCTCGGTGGCCAGAAAGTTGCGCAGGTGGGCAATGCCTCGCCGCAGGCCCAGGACGCCGACTCTGATTTTCTCCATCGTTTACGTTTCCCCGGAAAAGTGGCGTGCGGTGACGTGGGCGTTCGAATAAACGCCGCAGTTCGACGTGAACCGTCGGGCGGTCGCGGAAGCCGATGTCCATCCGTCCGGTGGTTCGCCCGTTCGGGTGGCTCTTTTGGCGTTGTCCCCTTTATTTTGACGGGGAAAGACGGCATACATGGTAAATCGGGATTTTTGGAATTCGACTTCCTTTCCAGCTAATATATGGAAGAGATAGCGGATGTCATTGGAAAAATTGGGGGAACGATTTGAGGCTACCGTCGTTCTAAATGATGTAGCGTAAAGGACGGATCGGCAACTCCTTCTGAAGTAAATGATCGCCGATTTAAATACAGCATTTTCCCGCAGATATCGTGCGGGAACAGGGGTGGGGGCGGTAAAATCCCGGCGGCCGACCCCCACCCCATCGCACTTGGACGATAGCCATCGGCACGGATTTGCCAGATGCAGGGTGTGGCCGCCGAAATTCTGGCACGGTTAAGGAGGTCGATTATGATCAGGCGCAATTTGATGTCCGCGATTCTTGTTGGTCTGTTCACGTATGGTATTGCGGGCGGTCAGGAGTATTTCGGCAAGAACAAGGTGACGTATGACGATTACGACTGGCACTATCTGGAGACGGAGCATTTCAAGATCTATTTCGACAAGGCGTCGCAGCCTGCGGCGGAGTTTGCGGCGAAGGAGGCGGAGCGCTCGCTGGTGCGTCTGGAGAAGGATCTGAAGTATACCTTGAAGGACCGATATCCGATAGTAATCTACAACTCGCACAACGGTTTTTCAGTGACGAACATTGCGCCGACGGAGCAGTCGGAGTTTACGGGCGGATTTACGGAGTTTGCGCAGGGTCGTGTGGTGATACCGTATACGGGATCTTATGGCGATTTCCGTCACGTGATACATCACGAGTTGGCGCACGTGGTGACATTGGAGATGTGGACGGGCGGCGGGTGGCTGGGAGCGATGATGACGCAGGCGGCGACGTTGCCGCCATTGTGGATTGCGGAGGGTGTGGCGGAGTATTTATCGCAGGGAGGCTGGGACCGTGAGGGCGACAATTTCATGCGTCACGCGACGATCACGGGTTATGTGCCTGGTATGACGGCATTGAGCGGCGCGTTTGCGTATAAGGGTGGTCAGTCTGTATTCGTGATGATCGAAGAGGAGTATGGCAAGGACAAGGTGGCGGAGTTTATCTCGTCGTTTCGGTCGGCGCGGTCTGTGGACAAGGCGCTGAAGGCATCGGTGGGCGAGGGTGTGGAGGAGCTGGACGAGAAGTGGCAGTTGTGGTTGAAGCGTCAGTATTGGAACGAGATCAACCTGCACCACGTGTCGGAGGAGGTGGCGAAGCAGTTGACGGAAGCGTCTGTGGGTCGTGGTTTTTACAATATCGCGCCGTCGTTTTCGCCGCAGGGCGACAAGATCGCGTATGTGACGGAGCGTCAGGGCACGTTCGACATCTATCTGATGTCGGCGATCGACGGTCAGGACCTGGGCCGGTTGGTGGAGGGCGAGCGATCGTCGGACTTCGAGGGATTGTTCGTGCTGCGTCCCGGCATCACGTGGTCGCCCGACGGCAAGCAGGTCGCGTTTGCGGCGAAGTCGCGTAACAAGAACACGCTGTATACGCTGGACGTGAGGAAGCGGCGCGTGACGAAGCGCTTCAAGTTCGATCTGGACGGATTGTTCGAGCCCACGTGGTCGCCCGACGGGAAAGAGATCGCGATCGTGGGGTTGAAGGACGGGTGGTCGGACGTGTATGTCGTGAACGTGGAGGACGAGTCGCTGCGGCGCATGACGCGGGATCCGTATGACGAGAAGCACCTGAACTGGTCGCCGGACGGGGAGTGGATCGCCATCAGTTCGGACCGACCGGCGGCGGCCCTGACGTATGACGGGTCGAAGGATTTCGTCTTCGGCACGTATGACGTGTTCGTGATCCGCCGTGACGGGTCGGATATCCGTCGCGTGGTGGAAAGTGAGGCGAACGACAGCCATCCCACGTGGGGGCCGGACTCGCAGACGCTGGCGTTCGTGTCGGACAGGACGGGCGTGGGCAACATCTACATCGCGCACGTGGACGGCTCACAGGTGTATCCCATCAGCAATCTGTTGTCGGGGGCGCGGTATATCGACTGGTCGGCCGACGGCAAGAAGCTGGCGTTTACGACGTTTCACAAGGGCGGTTATGACATCTTCGTGATGAAGGACCCTCTGAAGCAGAAGCGGGGGACCGAAGATCTGCCGCTGACGCGGTATGCGAAGCGTCTGGCGGGTATCGAAGACCGGCCGTTCGTGGAACTGCAGCGTGAGCGCAGGGAGGAGCAGGCGACGGCAAGCGCGGCGGCCGACAGCGCGGACGTCGCCGCACAACAGGACACGGTGGTGGTGGCGGCGACGACGGACAGGAAGGTGGAGACGTGGATGTCGGATCAGATGGCGCTGGCGGCCGCCGAGGCGCGCGGCGACGACGACGAGGGCGCCGGGGCCGACACCCTGGAGACGGACGGCGACAGGGAACTGACGCTGCGCGACTGGAACAGGGAGTTCACGGTGAACAAATACCGTGTGAAACTCAAACCGGAATTCTTCGGAGCCAACGCCGGCTTCGACACCTTCTACGGCGTCAGCAGCCTGGTCCAATTGTCGCTGACCGACGTGATGGGCGACCACCGCGTCATCATACAGTCAGGGTTGAGCTTCTCCCTGAAAGACAGCGATCTCTTCCTCGGATACCAGAACCTCAAACACCAGACCAACTACTACCTCAGCGCGCTTCACACCCGAAACTTCTTCATATCAAACGGTCAGGTCGTGGCCGATCGCGTCTACGGTGGTGGCGTTGTTTTCCATCGGCCATTCAATCGATTTACCCGGCTTGAAGCGAGTATGCAGGCGATCAATATTTCCCGCGAAAACCTGGGCGTTTACTCAAACCAGCCCTTTCGCGCAGGCTACACCGGACGGGTTCTCCGGGGGAGCGGTACGCCGGTTTCCGACAACAAAGCCGTTATTAACAGCCTGGATATCGTCGACGACAACGCGTTGTATTCCCTCTACGGGCCGACAAAGGGACGACGGGCGAGGTTGTCCTTAAGGGGCAGTTGGGCAGGAATGCGGTACGGTACCGTTCAGGGCGACTATCGGAAATACATACCGATGCTGGATGAGTACACGTTTGCAATCCGTATGTCCGGCGGGACCAGTTTCGGTCGGAACCGGCAGATCTTTTTCCTGGGTGGGGTGAACAATTCAATCAATCCGAATTTCGCCACGTTCGCATCCGTTGAGCGGGACCGGATATTCTTCTCCAGTTTTGTCTGGCCCCTGCGCGGCGCCGACGTGTTCGAAATGGCTGGGGACTCGTACGTGTTGACCAATGTCGCTTTTCGTTTCCCACTAGTGAGACAGCTGGCCATGGGCTGGCCGTTACCCCTTTTGTTTCAGAATGTCCAGGGTGAACTGTTCATGGACGTGGGTAGTGCGTTCAATCGGGACAGTTTCGAACCGTGGGAAGCGCGGGACGGTGGTTTTGAACTCCGGGATCTGAAGGCGGGTTACGGGTTCGGTGTTCGAGTGAATATGGGCGCGTTTCTGTTCCGCTACGACCTGGCCTGGCCGACCGATTTTGCGGAAACGGGCCAACCCAAGCAGTATTTTTCAATTGACTACACCGGGTTGTTTTAGCCTGTCCGTCGGAGGAAGAAACCATAATAGGTGTCGGCAGGTTTGCGTCTATGCGCTGTACCACCACGGAGGCCACCACGGTGGGCTACCGTATCACAGCGGCACTGCTTGTGATATTAGCGGCTGCGGGTTGTGGCAAAGGCGCAAACGACTCCCAGCCGGAGGATTTGTCTCCGGAGACCGGTAACGGGTCGGCGGTTGACACCAGGGTGGATGGGTTGACGGTACTGACGCTGGTCACCGGGCTGGATACGCCATGGGATCTGGCCTGGGGCCCGGATGGCCAGATCTGGGTGAGCGAGCGTAAGGGTACGATCTCCCGCGTGGATGCGAAAACGGGCGCAGTAACGGAGGTCGGTCAGATTGAAGCCTTCGAGCTGAGTGAAAGCGGGTTGATGGGAATCGCGTTCCACCCTGATTTTGAGAACCGGCCCTTTGTTTATGCGGTATACTCGTACAATGCGGGCGGAGGTTCGGAATCGCCTGGTACGGATGCTATACGACGGCACAGCGCTCGGCCAGCCCGAAATCCTATTGAACGGCATTCCCGGAGCGCCCAATCACGACGGATCCAGGCTTGCGGTCGGACCTGACGATCTATTGTATCTCACAACCGGTGACGCGCAATCACCCGCGCTTGCCCAGGATCTGAATTCGCTGGCGGGCAAGGTTTTGCGACTCGACCTCGATGGAGAGCCCGCGGTCGGCAATCCGTTTGGCACAGCGGTTTTTTCCTTTGGACATCGAAATCCACAGGGCCTGGTGTTCCACCCGTCAACCGGTGCACTCTATAGTACCGAACACGGGCCCCGCGATAACGACGAGGTGAACCTGATTCTGGCCGGGCGGAACTACGGTTGGCCAGGCGTCCATGGGTTTTGCGACAATGATGTCCTTACGGGCGAGACCGCATTTTGTACGGCAAACAACGTGGCGGAACCGCTGGCGTCCTGGACGCCGACAATCGCCCCCGCAGGCGCGGACATTTACGAGGCGAATCTGATACCCGGATGGAAAGGGAGCCTCCTGTTTACGACGTTGAAGGGGCAGGCGCTCTGGCGTCTGAGCCTATCCTCCGACGGCCGGCGCGTGACGGACCGGGATGGCTTGTTCCGCGGCGCGTTCGGCCGGCTGCGGGATGTGCTGGTAGGGCCCGATGGCGAGGTGTACCTGGCCACGAGCAACCGGGACGGGCGGGGTCAGCCGCAGACGGGCGATGACCGGATCCTGGTCGTCACGCCATAAGATAAAACAGGGCAGTAAACACGTTTCCACGTTCCGCCATATGGCGGCTGTTACAATTCAGGAGGTACGCAATGAGACGCGTTCTGACGAGTTTGATCTGTTTCGGGGTATTGGCAGCGGCATCGTCACCTGGGGCGGAGGAGACAGACACTTTCACGCCTCCTGGTGCCGGTGTGGGGGCGTGTGTTATTCAGGATGGGAACGGTGTTTCGGCCGATGGCGAGATACCCTGGAAGGGTTCGGATATGATGGTACCGTCGGTGTCGACGGGGTTCGGAAAGCTGGGCGTTCCGTCGGAGGGGGTCCGTCCGGTCAGGTGGACCGAATATGCGGAGGAGGGAGATATTCTCATGCCGCAAAGTGGCATGAGAAATAAGAACGGGTTGAGCCTGTACTTCTCCAGCGCGACGGGTGGATTCGGGTTCCGTATGGGGTACGACCGGCGGCTCTCACCGGTCCTTCGGCTGATTGCGGGAAACGAATATATGACGTATGGACCGCTGCAGGCCTTGAAGAAGCTTGGCGAGCATCTGCGTCCCGGGGTGCAGCGCGTGACGCTCATATCGATGCCGGTGGGGTTGCTGCGGCAATTTGGGGTGGAGAAACGAATCGTTCCCCACGTCGGATTCGGCGCCGGACCCTATGTTCGATTCGACCACCGGGGCGGCTACGGCGGTTTCCTTTCGGGCGGATTGGGCATCGGTACGGGCTTGGGGGGTGGAAACAGCGGCATGGGTGTACGGTTATCGCAATTGGGAAGTCCGGTTGACGGATTCTCGGATATTTCATTTACGATGGGCGGCTATATTCTGTCCGGTTTTAACGTTCGGTTTGGAGAGAACAAAGATCTGGCTGTGACGACCGACGGGCGTTACACCCTGGCGCGTTTTTCGGACGCGCTGGGCAACCCCGGAGACCTGAGTGGTTTCTCCCTTTCAATTGGCGTCGGGAAGTATTTTTGAGGAGATGCGGACGATCGATTATCGCCATAACCGACAAGAAGCGCCGCGGGTGGTGGTTAAAAAAAAATATGGATCGTCCCGATCTGAGACGCCAATGTGTAAGCGTAAACGAGACCCTTCTCCGGCGAGGTTGTCACCACCATAGATTCACTTTATGTTGAAACTTTGACGCTGCGCGGAAGTATAAGGATATAGAAACGCCCTTTCTCCCGTCGTTGTCCTTTTGGACCTTCCCTCCCGCCAAAAGGTTACTCTACGGAGAGAGGGCGTTTCTGCGTGTCTGCCCCCGTGGGCATCCGCTACATCAGGCTTTCCAGCAGTTTTTTGCCCTGGACCAGATCCCTCACCTTTTGGTCCCAATCCGGTATTTCGCGTTCCATGGTGACAGGTCCTCGGTATCCGATCTGTTTGAGTCTGGCAATGAAACGATCCATACCGACGTCGCCGTCGCCGAGCGGGTGTTCCGCGCCGAGTTGTCCTTCGCCCGGTGGCCACTTTCCATCTTTCGCGTGAACGCTGACGACGTAGTCGGCCACAATACCGAGGGCTTCGATGGGTTCTCCACTTCCATAAAGGATCATATTGGCCGGGTCGAAGTTGACTCTTACGTTATTTCGATTCAGCGTCTCAAGAAAGTGGAGGAGCGCGGAAGCCGTTTCCTGACCGGTTTCCAGGCAGAAGTCCTGTCCGTTCGCACCGCAATAGTCGGCCATTCTTCTGACACAATCAACCATGGCATGGTGGTCCGGGTGATCCGGTTCTTCCGGGACGAAGCCGATGTGTGCGGCCACCTTGTCAACGCCGAGCGCGCTTGCAAAATCGGAAATACGCCCGGTTTTTTTAATGCGTTGCTCCCTCAGGGATGGATTGAGATACCCTACGGTATCTCTGATGGTCGGAATGTCAGCGTAACTCTCTTCTGAAAACCCCGCGAAGACGGTGGTAACTTCAATGCCGACCGAATGAATGTCTCGGATCAGCGCGGTACTTCTGTGTTTATCTTCCAGGACATCCTCAGAAGGGGCGGCAATTTGTACGTTCCCGAAACCCAGATCCCGGACCTGCCTGAGCTGGTCAAGGGTCCATCCAACGCTCATCATGACACCAACCGGCATCTCCTGCATTGTTTTCTCCTCCTGTTGTTCGTTTACGTCACTCGAAGACCTCGAATTCGCCGTTTCTCACGATCAGTACAATAGGATCGTAGACCGCGTCTCCGTTGCCGTCGAACGAGAATTCGCCCAATATGGTGTCCAGATCCGTTCCGCCATGTCCGCCATTGCCTCTCGAATAGTGGTTGGATCCGTCGATCGGGCTCTTGCGAGGGCCGTCGCAAGAATATGCAACGCGGCATAGGACTGCGCTGCCCATCGGTTCGGTTCAACGCCGAAATTCGTCCTGTACCTCTCAACGAAGGAGGCATTTCCGCGCGTGGAGGCAATGCCGGTCCAGCCCGTAAAGGCGATTGCGCCCTCTGCGCCATCGCCTGCAGCACGAACTTCATCCTGGGTCAAAACTGGCACGATAAAGTGAACATTGGCGGGAATGCCACGACAGCCTGCGGCAGGGTTACATCGACAGCCCGTTTGCCCAACGGCTGTCCTATCGGTTTCTCAGCCTGAGTATCCTGCGGCGTCGTCGGGCGTTCGCCACCGCAGCCCCAGGCAAGGCCTGCGACAAGTGGGAGAACGAATGCACGGCGCATACTGCGGAACACAGGTTGTCTCCTTGAACGAAATGCGTTTTCGATACCGCGGAAGGAACTCATACTTGAGATCTGATCAGTGGTCATCCGGCTGAACCAGGACAGGGCGTGCAGAAGAACCGGCGTCGAGCCCTTCCCCAATGCAAAGACGCTCTTTTTTTCCTTAAGTTGAGTCATCTGTCGTCCTATGCGCCCAATATATGTGAGAACCATAGCCCGTGCAAAGTCAAATCACAGAAGCGCAGGAGTACTCGGACAGCAGCCAGCCATTAAACGAGAAGTTGATATCCAGAACACCGTCTCTGCATTGGAAGATAGTTTAGAGGCTTTCATTTATATAACACGACTTGACAACTGCACATTTGTTTAGTATATCTTCGATATACGGGATGTCTCAATAGCGAGCCATGTAGAGCCCTGGCAAGGAGGTCTGAGATGTCTGACCATGCGGTACAAGAGAGGGATATCACCGGCGGATCCACATTGAAGTGCTTGAGCGAAGACTTTCGCCGGGTTGTGGAACGCATACAAACCGGGGTCAATGGCGTCGCCTTGCACGCAATGGATGCGGGGCGTTTGGTGACGGTCGACGCGGCCGAGCGCGCCGTCGACAATCTGGCCCTGGAATTGCAGCGTGGCGTCGGAAATCGAAATGCGTGGCGGGGGGCGCTTGTAGACTATGAGTCGGCTTGGCTGGAAATCATCCGCAACGCACGAGACGGTAAAAATTAGCTCCGGTCCAATACACCGTCGTCGTGCCACCAGTGGATTGGAACGCAAAAAATCACGTTCCGAGGCCAGAGCGGGCAACGCCCGGGCAAACGAAAGATAGATTCCCGGTACAGAACACTAGCTTTAACGTCGATCCTGGATCTTCACAACGTTCTTCCTCCTGGTTGAAGAGGCGAGAGGGTAGAAAACGGCTTCGGCAAGCTGGAGGTATAAAGGGCGGATCTTCCAATGGAAATCCGCCCTCAGGTTTTTGTACAATCGATTCGTTCTCAGGCCAGGTCAACAATGTCTCCGAAGTACCTGCCCGTTTCAGCAATCGTTACGGGTACCCCTGTGTGCGTTTCAACGTCGTGAATCAGTTCCAGCACGGGTTCCGTAAGCGCCTCACGGGCGCGGGCGCCCCGCACAGCCGGGTCAAGGTGGTCGCAGAAAGTGAGGGCAATCTGGGTGGGGCCATTGAGCATAACCGCCTCTTCCAGGTGTCGCCATGAAATCCTGTGGGCTTTTCTGCGGCGTCGCCCTGTCGTCACACCGTATTCGACGATACCCCGTCGATCCTGTTCACCTGCAGACATTTCAAACGGCAGCGGACCCGCGCCCACGCGACTGGGTACGGCCTTGACCACCAGGATGACGTCCTTGATAAACTGCCAGTTCAGCCCTGCATCGTCCGCCGCCGCAACGGTTGTACAATTGTCGGAAGTGCAGAAGGGGTAGTCCGTGGTAAGCGCAAGGGACAGGTGGGTGCCCTGGCTGGATTCGATGACAACGGCCCCTCCGTCCCTGCACGCCGTGTTGATTTCTCGCGGTACGTCGGTGAGGAAATCCTGAAGTTCCGGGATGTCCCGGGCCTGTCGGGCGCGACGCAGGACAAAGTCCGCTCTGGCGGCGCCGCTTCCGCTGCATACACTGCCCAAAGTGGCCGCAAGTTGCCTGTCCTGGGCCTCACGTGCGCGATGTTCGGGCTCAATCACCGGACAGCGCAGATCCACCCCGGTACGGTCGGCGAGTTTGTACTTCCGGATTTCACGGAGAAAGATTTCAGGGTCTACCGCGACTCCGCTTCCGATCCTGAGCTGCGTACGGGGATGTAACCAACCGCAGCACAGTTGATGCGTACGAATTTCGGAGCCGTCTTCAAAGTAGATGCTATGGCCGGCATTGGTGCCGGTACCGGCGCGTACACAGAAGGCGGCTTTCTGTTTGAGGGCGGAATAAGCCGCGATTTTTCCTTTGCCGGAATCGCCCCAAAGCGCGTCCACAACAAGGGTTGCGCACACGATACACCTCCATTTCGAGTACTGCCGGTTAAATTTGTGCTACCATCCCGGTTGCCAGGATGGCCGGGACGGATATATTATAGCAGACCTTTATAAATAAAAAAAATTTATTAATTTTATTTTTGTTATATTAAATTTTTATGATATTTCACAGAGTTTCGCGGTCAATACGGCGGAAGCGCCCCAATACAAAGATGCGCCTCATAATGAACTGGCGGAGCACTGACAAATGGATCTGGACCGGCTCAGGGGGTTTGTGGAAACGGCGCGCGAGAAGAGCTTTACCCGCGCTGCGGAGAAGCTGTTTCTGACTCAGCCGGCGGTGAGTCTTCAGGTGAAGGCACTTGAAGACGAACTCGGCGAAGACCTGTTCGAGCGCCGCGGCAAGCAGATTCTATTGACCGAGGCCGGTCGGCTTTTGTTCGCGCGGGCCGAGGCTATTCTGGAGATGGCCGAGCAGATCCCCCAGGATATAGCGGCCCTCGGCGAGTTGCGCACGGGTCGCCTGAGTATCGGCACCAGCGACACCAATTGCGCCTATGTGCTGCCTCCCGCGGTAAAGGCGTTTCGACAGGCGTATCCCGGAATCGAGATCCGCCTGACCGACCGGATGTCTCCGGAGGTGGTGCGGCTGGTTTTGGAGGGGGCGGTGGATTTCGGGCTGGCCACGCTGCCGGTCACCGAACCCAGGGTGAGAACCAGGCCGTTTTTCATCAGAGACGACGTAGCCATCTGCAGTCCGACGCATCCCCTGGCACCCGCTGAATCGGTCGATCTGCGTTCGCTGAGCGAATGTGCGATGTTGATGCTCGAGAGGGGCAGTACAAGCAGGGGATTGATGGATCGGATGTTCGCGGAGGTGGGGCTACAACCGCATGTCACGATGGAGTTGGGCAGCATTGAAGTGATCAAGCGCTTCGTTGAGATCGGCCTGGGAGTTGCGATCGTGCCCGAAGTGGCGGTTCGGGACGAAGTGACATCGGGCCGGTTGACGGCGCTTCGAGTGACGGGGCTTCCGGCTCGCCAGGTGGGTATGGTGCGTCGTGAAGGCGGGCATCTCTCCCGCGCGGCCGCGGCGTTTCTGAAGTTCCTTGAAATGCATCTGGAAGCAACCGGTCTTCGCATACCTGAAGGAGACGGCCGTGACGTACCGGAGTAGCCTGCGGATGCCTCTGGAACAGATCGTGGAAATGGTGTTCCATCGGTACGGTCTGCGTGTTCTGGTGGATCACATTCGGTTTGGGATGATGAGTACGACGGTTCGGTTGTCGAGAGACACTGAGGTATTTTTGCTGAAAGTGTTCAACAGTGACGTGGTGGCATTGGACCAGATCGCGTTCGGTGCGCAACTGGGCAATAGGCTGCGAGATTCGGGAATCCCCGTGGCGGAACTGATTCCCACAACAGACGGGATGACGGTGGTCTCCGAAGGCGAGAATTTCTTACAGCTATGGGCATTCGTCGACGGAGCGGCCTTTGCGCCTGGCGATACGACGCAGATCGAGCAGGCGGGCGCGACGTTGGGCAGAATTCATACAGTTGGTAATCATATGTCGGTTCCCGTGGGGCAGACCCGCGCTTCCGTTTACGTGAGCGTCTCGCGGGAACTGGAGCAGAGGTGGCGCGTGCTGGATGAATCGGGCGATGTTGCCCCCGAATTGAGACGTTTCCGGCGTGTGATGGGTGATAGCGCGGGTGGACGGGACTGGGAGGAATTGCCGCGCACGGTTATCCACGGAGATTACCGTGCCCAGAACCTGCTTTTTTGTGGCGGGAGGGTGGCCGCAGTGCTTGACCTGGATACGGCATGTCTTGCCACGCGGCTGTGGGATCTGGCTTATGCGCTGGCGTTTTTTCAGGCGGTGGTTACGGACGGCCCGCTCACGAAGGAGGAAATGGCTGCATTCTTGCGGGCGTACGATGGCGAGGCGGCACTGACCCGAATGGAGAGAGTCTTGCTTCCCGATGCGCTGCGGATGGCGGTTCTGAGAGGGCTGACTCTGTGGATGCGAATCGCTTACATCGACCGGTCAAACGATCGGGCGTTAATGTGGATAAGGGATTATTGGCCCCTGTACGAGCGTCTGGAACGGGGCGACGCCATGTGACATGTCGCTAAGGTCCCGTCCCAGAAATATGTCACCATTCATCCGCCGTTTCATCCCGTCCCGCTGCGTTGCCTTTACTCGCCGACCTTGCGCAGGGCGCCTTGCTCAGGCGCCTTGCGAGCCGGGCGACTCGACGGCCGAATTCAGGCAATCTATTTCAGGGACAGAACACTAGGCCGTGCTTGTGTTTTTCGGGGGTTTTTTGTATCATTAGCCCGAGTTGGCGGAGTTATATGGCGTTGGCCGTAAGGCACGAACGATAAACCGTGCGCCTTGTCGCGCTTACCCCCGCGTTCGGTGTCTGTCCGGGCGTACTTAATTCGCTCGAGATGCCAATATCGAGAAATCTTCGGCACAGGTATCATCCAACCGAGGAGGCAGGCTATGACGCGACTGCCCCTGTTGTTCTGGACGGTGCTCGCGATTGTCGGAGCGGCACAGGCGCGAGTCGAAGGCAGCGATGCCCGGGCCCGGGCCGAGGCGCTATACGAGCAGGCGATCGCGCACGTGGCCGAGGGGGCGTCTGAGCTGGCGGCCGAATCGTTTCAATCGGCCATTGAACTTTACGACAAACATGCGCCGTCCTATGTGGGTCTCGGGCACATTCATCTCCAGCGGGGCGATCTGGATGCGGCAGAAAAGATGTTCCGGCAGGCGCTTCGCAAAAAAAAGCGGTTTGCGCCCGCCTTTAACGGTCTGGGCCTCGTCTTCCGCAGCCGACCCAAAGGGCTTCGTCAGGCGATCGATGCGTTTCGGAACGCGCTGCGGGCGGACAAGGCCTATGTCGAAGCGCAGTACAATCTGGCTGAGACGTACCGGCAGTTCGGCAGCAGCGAAACGCTCAGAGCATACCGAAAGGTGGTCAAAATGGACCCGGACCACCCGGATGCGTTGTTCCAGATTGGCGTGATTGAAGAATCGAAGGGTAAGTACGGGAAGGCCGAAAAGGCCTACCTGAATCAGATTTCAGCGAATGCACACCACTACGGGGCGCGGTTGCGGCTGGGGGTTGTCCTGAAACTGCAGGATCGAACCGATCAGGCGATAGCTGAACTGAAGGCGGTGGTCCGGAACCGGAACCCGCACCAGCGACGGGGGGTGCTGGAACTGGCGGATATCCACCAAAGGCGTCGGGACTACGACCGGTCGCAGGCGTTGTTCGAAGCCTTTATCAACCGTCTGGAACCTGAGGAGCAGCGGCTCTACTACGATTTGAGTCTCGTAACCAATACTGCGGACGATTCCAGTACCAAATCGTTGGAGGAGCAGAAAGCCGCGGCAGAGGAGTTTTGGGTCTGGCAGGATCCGGCGCCGGTATCGGCGGCCAATGAGCGGATGGTAGAGCATTATCGACGCGTGGCCGCGGCAAGGGAGAATCACGGAAAGCACAGATTCCCGTGGGACGACCGCGGGGAAGTGTATGTGCGTTTCGGGGAACCGGATCATGTCAGCCGGTCCGGAGATATCCGGTTCGAGACGGATCCCAGGGTGCTGGCGGTCAAGGATCGTCTGCTGGCGTCGGCGGGAGCGGCCGGCGCGAAGCTCCTCAAGGAAGAGGTACGATTCCTGGGACAGGTCGCACAGTCGTCCATTCTGGGTCGGCCGGTCTACCCTGTGGGAGGGATCTGGGAATATTGGATATATGCCCACGTGGGGCAGGGGATCGAAATGACCTTTGTACAGCCGAATTTTCCCGGTCCGTACGAGTTCGCGAGAATGCCCCTGGGAACCGGACGGATCGCAAGAATCTGGCAAAGAATGAACCCCGAGACCGTGATGCTCAATCAGGTAGCCCGGCAACCGACTGCCTATCGTCCGACATTTGCCACGGGGCCGCTGGACTTTTATTTCTATACGGCCTCTTTTCGGGGCGACGATGACAAGACGGCGATGGAGGTCTATTATGGGATTCCAACTCGTGATTTGACATATCGTGAAGGGGACGTCGGGCGGCTGGCGCACCTTGTCCGTGGCGTTGCGGTCTACGACGGCGACAATAAGCCCGTGTACCGAACCGACGATGAAATGACCCTGCGTGTTTCGGGCGTGGTGGACACCTCGGCCGGGGCGTTCATTCCGGCGATAGATCGCCTCCTGTTGCCTCCGGGCGCCTACCGGGTAGACGTGCAGGTGATGGACCGCAATTCCGGCAGGACTCAGATATACCGGGAAGATCGCATTTTGAAGGCGTATCCTGTGGCGGCATTGACGTTGAGCGACGTGGAAATGGGCGCCCGGATCGATGTGGCGGAGCGGGGGCGCTTTATAAAGGGCGATATCGAGGTAATCCCGATGGCGTCCAAAGCGTACCGCCCTGGCGAGCCGGTGTTTATTTATTACGAGATTTATAACCTCACGCGTGATGAATTCGGGGCCACACGATATCGTATTTCCTACCAGATACGGTCCTTGCGTCGGACAAACGTGGGCGCTCGGATATTGGGCGGCCTGGGGCGATTGATCGGGAAGCGTGAGGAGGGCAACGTCATCAGCATCGAATACGATCATGTCGGAACACAGTCCGACGAACGGGCTCACCTTGAACTGGATATGGAAGCGACCGTACCGGGGATGCAGTTGTTGAAGATTACGGTTACCGACGAAAACAGCGGGCAGACGGGCAGGGCGGCCATCAATTTCGATATTCGACAGTAGCTACGTGGCCCGGGTCGTAAACCGGCGTGCGGGACGAGCCGGTCTGCGTATTTGAGGAGCATTCAACATGGGTGAGTTTACGGTTGCCCAAATGCGCGCGGACGCGGCGTTGATCTTTGAATCGGCGGTGGCGGCCGTGGATGCGCAGGAATGCGTAAAGCGATTCGTGAGACTGGATGGGCAGACGCTTCGGATCGGGGGCGTAGACTACGATCTGGAAACCTTCGACCGTGTGCTGGTGGTCGGAACCGGCAAGGCGTCGCCACGGATGGGTGTGGCGCTCGAGGCGGAGCTGGGCGACCGGATTTCGGACGGGGTCGTCAATACCAAGTACGAGCATGCGGAGCCGCTGGACAGGATACGCATCGTGGAGTGCGGCCATCCCGTTCCCGATGAGGCGGGTGTTGAGGGTACGAGGAAAATTCTGTCAGCGCTGGAGGCGGCCGACGACCGGACCCTGGTGATTTGCCTGATATCAGGCGGGGGGTCGGCATTGATGCCCGCGCCTTCGGAGGGCATTTCGCTGCCGGATAAACAGGACACAACCCGGTTGCTGCTCGAATGTGGCGCCAATATCGTGGAGTTGAACGCGGTACGTAAACATCTGTCCAGGGTGAAGGGCGGAGGTCTCGCCCGTGCGGCGTTTCCGGCCACTGTGGTGTCCCTCATGTTGTCGGATGTCATCGGCGATCCCATGGACGTGATTGCATCGGGGCCGACGGTGCCCGATACGTCCACGTTCAAGACCTGTATGGAGATTTTTCGGAAGTACGAGGTTTCGAAACGCCTGCCGGAAGCGGTGCGAGAGCGGTTCGAAGCGGGCGTGGCGGGAGAGATTCCGGAAACGCCGAAACCGGGAGGCGCGGTGCTGGAAAGATGCCAAAACGTGGTTGTCGGCAGCAACGGTCTGGCGGTGGCTGCTGCCAACGAACGGGCTCGGGATCTGGGTTACAATACGCTGGTGTTGTCCACGCGCCTGGAGGGTGAGGCACGTGAGGTAGCGCACATATATTCGGCCATAGGCAAAGAAATACGCGTATCCGGAGTGCCTGTGACCGCGCCGGCCTGCGTGATCGCCGGCGGGGAAACAACGGTAACCGTTCGAGGAAACGGCAAGGGTGGACGCAACCAGGAACTGGTGCTAGCCGGCGCCATGCATCTGTCCGGATGGGACGGTACGGTACTGTTCAGCGGCGGGACGGATGGAACCGACGGTCCGACGGACGCGGCGGGGGCGATTGCGGATGCCGAAACGATCACACGCGCGGAATCTGCGGGGCTTTCTGCAATCGATTCGTTAAAGAACAACGACGCGTACCACTTCTTCAAACCGCTGGGCGATCTGGTGATGACGGGTCCGACGGGAACCAATGTCGCGGACGTGGCGTTTGTCATGGTTGGGGCGGCTTAGCAGCCCGTTGAAACGCCTTCAGGCGGGCGCCCGGATCGCGACCCGTGGAAGAAGAGTCTCTTATTTGGCCCCCGACTTTCTTCAGGTCTCCGAATTGACGATGGCGACGCCGATACCGACCAGCAGCACGCTGGCAAGAAGAGTCGCGGAGATGGCCTCTCCCAGCAGCAGGTCGCTGAACACAACGCCCACAACGGGCGTAACGAAACCGAACGCCCCCAGGCGACTGGCTCTGTAGCGTCGCAGGAGGGAAACGGATATAAGAAAACAAAACCCGGCAACCACAAGACCCTGGTAGAAGATTGCGCCGACGATGTCAGGGCGGATGCCTGACGGGATCTGGTTTTCGAGGAAGGCGCTGAGCAGGATGAATACGGGCAGGCTGAGGGCGGCTTGCCATAACAGAAGACGGGCGGGATGGATGTATTGGGTGAGCTTCTTGGTGTAGACCTGCCGGGCGCCGAGCAGCAGCCCGCTCATTAGAACCATCACATCGCCCGGCAGATAGCCGAGGTCGCCCCTTGAGAGGCTTTCGGCAAAGACGAGCACCACCCCCAGGAACGAGAGGGTCATACCGGTAATTTTGAGGCGGCTGAGCCGGTCTCCGGGCATGAACAGGTGGGCGAAGACGGCGGTAAAAAAAGGGTAAGTGGAGATGAAGACGGTTGAACGACCAGCCGTCGTGAAATGCGTGCCGGCGTTAAGCAGGTAGATCTGTGCGATAAAGAGCAGAACCAGTTGAAACAGACCTCTTCTTTCGCCGGACCCGGGGCGGAGGGGGATGCGGGCGTAGATTGCCCATAGCATTACAGCCATCCCGCCCAGAAGAAAGCGGGCGGCAGCCAGGGCCAGCGGAGGCAGGCCGTCCAGGGCGACTTTGATGGCGATGGAGTTGCCGCCCCACAGGATGGCCGTAAGCAGGGCGAGGCTTCCGGCCTGAAGGGTGAGGCGCTCGTTGAGCACGATCACGGCGCCGGTTTCCGGTCGGCGGGATAGCGCCGACGCACGAGAAAGTAACCGACGCCGAGCGGCAGAAGAAGCCAGGCGACTTGCAGGACGCCGATTGCGGTACCCAGCTGCCCGAACGCCCCGCAGAGGATGAGCAGATTGCAGACATATTTCCCTGCGGGTGGATCGCTGGAAATGTTGATCCGGCGGAGGAGACGATCGAACCGTACCCGACGTATGCTCTTGAGGTGGTTTCCGGCGAGGATGGCGGTGAGCGAGAGCAGGCCGGCAAAGAGGTTTGCCCCGCGGTCTACCCACCCGAGACCGATGCCCAGCAAGAGGAAATGGCTGTATCCGAACAGGAGGACCGCGCCGTTGCGGAACGGATCGTAAAGTCCGATCTCTTTCAGCTGGCGCACGCGGGTCCTGTCGGCATATGGGATCAAACGGAAGAAGATATATACGAGCGTCATTGCCCCGGGATGAAGAAAGACGCCCACCCGTTTGTTCAGCTCCGCGTCGATGCGTCCGTACGCGTCCCAGTGTACCGGAATCCGTTCCGGAAGATGGTCATACGCCAGATAGTTCGCCACAAGTGAGAGCAGTATGGCGGCAATGGGATCCCGTTGAAGGACGCTCATACGAAGGAAACAGGGGGTTCAAGGGCGTTATCGCCGCTGTCTGGAGATGAGGGCGAAAGTCGCCTGCCGTGGCGGGGAATGCACTCTCGCCCTGAGGTCGAGGAGTCGACGAGCAGAAGGACGGGCACCGCTGCGGCGGCGTGAATCGAAAGCCTCAGGATTATAGCGGGATTCCTGGAGCTTGTCAAGGTATTCGCGGATAAGGGGAACCGGAACAATTCAGGGTCATCAGAATAGCATTCGAATATGCTTCTCAAATGGAGGCGGTCGGTTGAAACGGACGATTATCGTTATTTGTTGCCTGGTATTGTGGAATGAAGGCGCGGCTGCCAGGGATTTCCTGGCGGAGATCGGCGCTCATGGCGCTCGGGGCCGAGCCGATTCTGCACTGGTCACGGCGCGGTTGTTCACAAAGACGTTTCCGGATAGCGCCAATGCTCATGGCGTCCTCGGCATGGTATTCGCGCAGATGGGACAGGCCCGGGGCGCTATCGGGGCCTTTGAGAAGGCGATTGAGTTAGGGCCGAATCTTGAAGCGCCGTACGACGCGCTCTTCAGGATTCACGCACAACTCAGCAGGGGTCGGGAGGCGCTGGAGGTGTTGAATAAGGGGTTGCGGCAGATTCCGAATTCCGTCCTTTTGCTGATGGACAGGGCAATGCTGTATCAGGAGGTCGGTAATCCGGGGCTTGCGGTGCAGGACCTCAGGGCTGCGATTTCGTTGGATCCTCAAAATATCGAAGCATACCAGTCTCTGGCGGGGTTGCATGTCGCGCTCAAGGACCCCGATAAAGCGCTTTCGGTTTTCGACCAGGGATTGAAGAACAACCCTGAGAGTGTTGTATTGATGATCAATCAGGGGCAGATCTACGGAGCAATGGGTAGACCTCAGGGTGCGATTCGGCTGTACGAGCGTGCAATAATGGTGCTCGAAAAGGCATTGGAGAAGACGCCGAACGACGTTTCCCTGCTGGTAAACAAGGGGGCTATCTTCCATTCGATGCGGCGGACTGTGGAAGCCTTCACCGCCTACCGGCAGGCGGCTACCGTGGCGCCGGACGATCCTGAAGTACACAGGTCCATGGGTCAGATGGCGGCCGAGGTAGACTCGCTGGACGTTGCCCGGGAGGCGTGGGAGAAAGTGGCGCAGTTGGTGCCGGGCGATCTGGATACACGCTCCGCGCTCGCCAGGCTGTATACCGTTCAGCAGAATTGGGACCGGGCCCTGAACGAGTATCGGTTGATTATGGAAATAGCGCCCGAGGCGGAACGGGCGCGCCTTCAGTACGGCATCGCGCAGGTCTATCTGCAGAAGGGAGACATCGAACAGGCAAAGAAGGCGCTGGAAGCGACAATTCAGTTGAATCCGGACATTCTGGAGCCCTATGGAGATCTTGCCTTGATTTATGCGGGACAGCAGGACCTCGACTCTGCTCTTGAGGTGTACAATAGGGCATTGGCGGTGGATTCCACCAATGCGGGTGTGCATTACAATATGGGCCTTGCCCTCACGTCAAGGCAGGAGTTTGATCGGGCGACGCGTGCGTTTGCCAAGGCCATAGCCTTCAGTCCGAACGAAGAAATCGGACGGGCGGCCCAGATGAAGATTGACGAGATCGAGGGGATTCAGTCAGGGAAGCTATGGGTGTACCATATCCTGGTGGAAACTGAAGCGGAGGCCCAGGAAGTTCTCGAAAAGCTGAGGGCGGGTGAAGATTTCAGAGTACTGGCCCGTGAACATTCCAATGATTCTTCAGCGGAGATTGGGGGCGATCTGGGTTTTTTTTCACCAGGCGATTTGAATCCGGCGTTTGAGGAAGCGGTGCTGAAATTGCGGGTGGGTGAGACCAGCGGGGTCGTTCAGACACCCGTGGGATATCACATTATCAGGCGGCTGAACTGATGGCTGAGCGTTTCGCAAAAACGGGCGACGAGGCCGGTGTATCGTCGCCCGTTTTGTGCGCCGGAAAGGGCGGAAAGCGAGTAAGGGTGCTTTTCCTGACGGGATGTACGGGGCGGGGAGGAGCCGGGAATAGTCTCTTTTATCTATTAAAACATCTCGATCCTTCGGTGTTTGAGCCCGTGGTCGTGATGCCCAACGAAGGCGTGTTGAAGAGGCGGCTCGTGGAGAACCGGATCCGATACCGTATTGAGCCCCGGCTGAAGGAACGTCTTGCGGAGATGCGATTCCAGAGTCAGAGCCGCTTCTGCAGAATGGCGTCCGTGGTTCTGAACGCGATCGACAGCGTGCGGTTTACGTTGGATCTGATTCGCATGGTCTCCCGAGAGCGTGTTGCGTTGATTTATTGCAACCAGATGATGGTGAAACTGATGGGCACCGTGGCCGGTATGGCGTGCGGAACTCCGGTCGTCTGGCACTGCCGTACGCTTTACGGTAAGGCCTTCAGAGGCTGGTTTTTCGACTGGCTCGCGCGGTCTGAGAGCGTGACGAGAATTATCGCCGTATCCGAGGCGTGCGCGGGAAATTTCCCGTCGGCTAAAGCGAAGGTACGTGTTGTGTACAATGGCGCGGACCTGGTCAGTTTCGACCCGGAGAGAGTTCGGGGGTGTGTGCGCCGGATGTACCGAATTGGACCGGACGAAGTGGTGTTGGGCTTCGTCGGTCGTATCGTAAAATGGAAGGGTATCGATACGCTGCTTTCGGCGATGGAGCATGTACTGGCCCGGCGTAAGGACGTGGTTCTGGTGGTTGTTGGCGGGAGCCCGCAGCGGTCGTTGAACTTGCTGGATCGTTATCGTCACAAGGTGGCGAACGGGCGATATGCGGGCCGGGTTCTCTTTACGGGATTTCGTACCGACGTCAGACCGTATTTGAAGGATATGGATGTCACACTTGTGCCGTCCGTGGCGCCCGATCCCTGTCCGCGAAGCGTTATCGAATCTCTGGCGCTGGGCACACCGGTGGTTGGATCTGCAATCGGCGGTGTTCCGGAGTTGATCCGGGATGGTTACAACGGATTTCTGGTGAAGCCAAACGACGTCACCGGGCTGGCGGAGACCATCCTCAGGGTGATTGAGAATAGGGAATTGCGTCAACGAATGGGTTCGGCCGCCCGCGATTCCGCGGTTCAACGGCACGATGCAGTCGAAGTAGCCCGACGTGTGCAGGCCGTGATGTTTGAAGCGCTGGGGGTCTAGTGTCCCGTCCCAGAAATATGTCACCATTCTTCCGCCGATTCATCACGTCTCGCTGCGTTCCCGTTGCTCGCCGACCTTGCCCAGGTCGCCTCGCTCAGGCGCCTTGCGAGCCGGGCGACTCGACGGCCGAATTTACGCAATCTATTTCCGGGACAGAACACTAGAGATGTGTCGCAGGTTCACTTTTTCATGGCACGGCTTTCGCTGTTAATGTACAGATTCTGCAATCGAAAAAGCCCAGGTCGAATGAAGCTATCTTTAATATATACAACTATTTTTCTGCTTTTTGTGCACAAAATGACACGTCGTTTATCCGGGAGGGTGACGGGAGAGGCGTTGCAATTTCTCCACACATGTAGTAAAAGTTCACACCGGGTAAGGCTTTCCGCTTCAATTGTCCTGATCTGCGTGACGGGGATCGGTATCCGTCCGTGTTATTCCGATTCCGGACCGGGTCGATACGATCTCGTCGTGTGCGTTCGGTTGGCGGTCGCGTCGAGTCCCTCCATTCATGCCGCCGAGGCGGATCTGGAGATCGCTGAGAATCGGCTTAGACAGGTACATGCCGCGCGATTTCTTCCCCGTTTGGATCTGACCTGGATATTTGGACCGTCGCCGGAGGCTCGGGGCGACGCCATTACCGGGGTCAGCAATTGGCGGCGGATGAGTGTGTTTTCGAGAACCGAACTGTCGTTGGTTCAGCCACTTTTCACCTTTGGCAAACTCGAGGCGGCCGTAGAAGCCGCATCCGGCGGCATCGGTGCGCGCCGCGCCGGACTGACCAGATCCCGATTCGACCTGGAGCGGCAGGTAGCCAGGGCCTACTATCTGCTGTTATTGGCAAATCAGCTCCGGGCCCTGGCGAGTGAGTCGCGGATGGAAATTGACAGGGCGCGGCGAACGATCGCCGAAAAGCTGGAAGCGGATACAGGGGATTTTACGTATACCGATCTGTACCGGATTGACAGGTTTGTATACGACGTGGAGGAAAATGCAAATAAGGTCGTCAAGAGCCAGGCGCTCGCACGGTCCGCGTTGCGTGTCCTCGTGGGGCTTTCTCAGTCAGACTCCCTTGTTCTCGCCGACGGGAGTCTGAAACCGCTTGACGTCCAGATCCGTCCACTCGAACACTATCTGTCGCTGGTCGAGGCTCGACCGGATCTGGGGCAACTTCGGGAGGGGTTACGGGTGCGGTCGGCACAGGTGCGCGCCATCCGAACCGATTTGTTTCCACAGGTCTTTCTCGCCGGCCAGTTTAAATACGGTTATGCGCCGAACAGGGACCGGCAGCGGAATCCCTTCCTGAAAGACGAGTTTAATGTTACAGAGTTGGGCGCCGTCCTTGGCTTTCGGCAGTCACTGTCTTTCGCGAGCACGACAGCAAGGGTGAAAGAAGCCCGTCTGGCCTATGAAAAACTCAGCTATCAGGCGCAACTGGCAGTGCGTGGCGCCCGGCTGGAGATCGAACGCGCCTATCGGTCGCTCATTGAGGCGGAAGCCAATATCAGGGCGGCACGAGTAGCCCGACGGGCAACAAGGCTGTGGTTTATTTCGGCGAGAGATGGATTCAACGCCGGGCTGGAGGAGGCGGGGGAGATGGTCGATGCGGTCAAGGAATATGGCATTATCCGCGCCAGGTATTATCAGGCTGTGTTGGAGTTCAATCTGGCCTGGGCGGCATTGAGGCGTGCTACGGGAACCTCGATTCTGGAGTAAAAGGGGAGAGCGACATGGTAAATAAGGCAGTGATTATTGCTGCCGGTATGGGCAGCCGCTTAAACGGGCACGGATGCGGCCGGCCAAAACCGCTGGTGAAAGTGGCCGGCGTCGGGCTGCTGAAGCGGGCTATATTGACCGCGAAACGGGCAGGGATCATCGAGTTTGCCATTGTTATCGGTTTTCGAGGCAATGAAATACGCGAGGCCATTGCAAACGATCCGCAGATCGACGTACACATAGATTGGGTTGAAAACCCGGAATGGACGCGTGGCAACGGCGTTTCCGTTCTGAAAGCCCGGGATTTTGTGGAGGGCCCATTTCTTCTGTTGATGGCAGACCACTTGTTCGAATCGCAAGTAATCACCCGTATGCGGCGCATGTTGCTGAGCACCGGCGAATCGGCGTTGTGCGTTGATACCAGGCTGCACCGGATTCAGGATCTGGACGATGCCACCAAAGTCGTCCTGGAAGGCGACCGGATTCTGGAGATCGGAAAAGCGCTGGGCCATTACGACGCGGTGGATACCGGTATTTTTCTCTGCAGTCACGCGCTATTTGACGGACTTGAGCATTCTGTTGCACAGGGTGACGAAACACTCTCTGGAGGTGTCCGCGTCCTGGCTTCTTGCGGAAACATGCGTGCGGTGGAAATCGATGGACTGTTCTGGCAGGATGTGGATACACCGGAAGCATTGCACCAGGGAGAAAAGGCGTTGTTCGGCCAGTTGGGCAAACCGACCGATGGGATTGTATCGCGCCATTTCAACCGCAAAATCTCCTCCTGGATCTCCAGATTATTGGTAAGAACGCCGGTGACGCCCAATCAGATTTCGATTGCCGCAATGATGGTGACCTTTCTTGCGGGCTGGGCGATGGCGGAAGGAGGCTATTTTTACGTGGCGCTGGGCGGGCTGCTGTTCCAGTTTGCGTCCATTGCGGACGGCTGCGACGGGGAGATCGCCAAGCTCAAGTTTGCGGGATCCCGCATGGGGGAATGGCTGGATACGGTGGCCGATAACGTCTCGTATCTGGCATTTTTCTCGGGTGTCATATACGGCACGTACAAATTGACCGGAGAACCGGTTCTGATCGCCCTGGGATGCGTTGCCCTTGCACTGGACGTATTGGCAGTCTTGTTCATCTGCGTTTACCTGAAGCAGAGCGGGTCGGGCAGTATCGTCAGCTTCAATATGGGGTTTTCAAGCGAGGTTCCGGAAGAGCGTCGCGGACATTTGCACCGGATATATTGTGGACTGAAGTTCGCGTGTCGTCGAGACTTCTTCGCGGCTTTGTTCTGTGTCCTGGCGGGTTTGAATTGCCTCGAGGCGATCTTCTGGATCTTTGTGCTCGGTTCCGGCCTGGTTGTGAGCGCCGTTTTCGGATTTATTGGACATATTATGCGAACCCGCACGACGGAAGCGGATAAGCTGGTTTCAGGAAAGGCGGATTGACGGAGGAGATGTATGTACGCAAATCATGGGAAGAATAGAACGGGTATCGAGCCGGCAGGGGAGGTGTCCTTCTGCCGGATCGTTTTATTTCTGGCCTCAAAAGGAACTGGCTAAAATGAGAATATTGTTATATATTTTTGTGTTTTATGCTTTTGTTGGGTTTAGAGGGGACGGCTCCGCCTGGGGTGCGGACCAGGCGGGAATGCTCCTTGAGATGATGAAGACACGGGACAAGTCAATAAAGGCAATTGTGAATTCGGAATCAGAGGGAGAGACCGCTGAGGAACGCGAGAAGCTGAAGACGATTGTCGAAGAAATGTTCGATTTTCACCGCTTCAGCAGGGTTGCGCTGGGTCGTCATTGGCAACGGCGCACCGAGGCCGAGCAGTCTGAATTTGCGGACCTCTGCCGTCGCCTGATCGTCAAAAACTACGCTGATCCGAAACTCTATACGAAATCCGAGAAAATTGAATATGCGGGTTCGAACGTCGACAGTACGGAAGGTCTCGTGAGGACCGTCGTGCACTACAAGGATGAGCAGAGCAACATTAACTATAAACTCCATCCGGTTGACGAAAAATGGCTGGTTTACGATATGGTAATTGACGATTTGAGTGTTGCCAGAAACAATCGATCGCAATTTTACAAGGAAATTCGCAAGTCGTCGTACGAGGGTCTTGTAAAGAAACTGAGGGATAAGCTCAACGAGGACGATGCCAACGGGAAAGGGAAGGACTGATTTCATGCAGGAATGGTTGCGGTTTCTGGCGGACTTTGTCTATCGACGGTACGCCAGTATAATTGTCGTTGCGGCTCTCCTTTCCATTTTTTGCAGTTTTTTTGTCTTTCGTCTGATCCAGCGTCTTGAGACGGATATCGCTTCCCTGATTCCGGAACATTACCCCAGCGTGCAGACGCTGGAAGATATAAAAGCCCGGCTTGGCGGCGTGGGAAGTATGGTGGTTCTGGTGGAGTGCGATGATTTTTCGCTCTCCAGGCGATTTGTGGATGATCTGGTTGTTGAACTGAAGGCGGAAAAATATTGGAAATACGTAAATTACGTCGATTACAAGCGGGATGTCGATTTTTTCAAAGATAACGCGCTGCTGTATATGGATCTGGAGGATCTGGAGGAAATCCAGGTTCGCATCGATGATCGCATCCGCCAGGAGAAACTGAAGTTATCACCTTTGTTTTTCAGGCTGGACGACGTCGAAGACGAAGAGGCGCTGGACTTCTCGGATATTGAAGCGAAGTACGAAGAAGACGGTGGCCGTGGCCACGAAGTCTATTATACCAATCCGGACAGCACCATCGTTGCAGTGGAGGTTATGGCATCAGGAACGGTGAGTAATATTGGTTTCAGCAAAGAGATGTACGGAATGCTTCAGAACGCCGTGCAAGAGCTGAACCCAGGGTCCTATCATCCCGAAATGCTGATCTCGATCGGAGGATCGTACAAGAACAAAATCGACGAATATAACGTCATCCTCGACGACATCAAGTCGACGTTGATATTTGGTGTCGTTGGTGTTGTCTTGCTCCTCACTTTCTATTTTCGGCAGCCGCTGGCTGTCTTTTTTGTTGCCATCCCGCTCATTATGGGGTTGACGTGGGCTTTCGCCATCACCTATTGGACCATTGGCAACTTGAATACGATGACCGGATTCCTGTTTGTGATTCTGTTCGGTCTGGGCATCGATTTCGGTATTCACATGTTTGGACGGTACCTGGAAGATCGCATGGCGAACATGGACGTGAGGCGGTCCGTGGAGACAATGTTGATCCAGACGGGGCAGGCCATCCTGACGGCCGCATTGACCACGTCGATGGCGTTCTATTCACTGACGATCACGGATTTCAAGGGATTCTCCGAATTCGGTTTCATTGTGGGTACGGGGATCGTTATGTCGCTCGTGTCGATGACGATAGTTCTGCCGGCCTTTCTGGTTCTGGCTGACGAGCGCCTGAAGCTGGTTCGAATGCGGCAGGTACTGGGGCACGACCGGGGCGGTGGGAAGGGCAGGTTTCCGATGGCGCGGTTGGTGTTCGCGGTTGCTATCGCGGTCACGGTCTACCTGGGTTATAATCTCGACCGAATACAATTCGAATACGATTTTACCAATTTGCGGTCCAATCTTGCCACATCCAAGAAAGTGAAAGACAAGATCAATACGCTTTCGAAATTCAGGGGCGAGTCCCATTCTCCGAGCGTGGTTCTGGCCGACAGCAAAGAAGAACTGGACGAAATTGTCGCGGCCTTAAACGCCAGGATTGCAGCGGATGACCCAACGCCAACGATCGACAAGATCAGGACGCTCTGGTCCTTCCTTCCCGAACAACAGGAGGAAAAGCTGGAGGTCGTCGCTGAACTGCGTGAGCTTGTGGACGGCGAAGGTGCGAAACTGCTGAAGGGCGGGCAGAAGGAGCGGGTGGACGATTTGCGTAGGCTGATGGATGTGAAGAGGCTGGACGTGGATGACCTGCCGAGGATCATACTGCGCAAATTCTCCACCGTCGACGGAAGCCGGGCGTACTTTGCGTTCATCTACCCCAGCGTGCCACTTCGGGACGGTCGAAAGGCCATCGAGTTTGCGGACGACACCCATTTGATAACGACCGACTCCGGCAAGACGATTTATTCCTCCAGTTCCAGCATTATTTTCGCCGATATGCTGAAATTGATGATCCGGGACAGCAAGTGGGCGATAAGCATCACGCTTCTCGTCGTGTTTCTTATTGTTATTATTAATTTTCGAAGTATCCGAAACGGATTGTTGGTTATGTTGCCTCTAACGTGTGGTGCAGTCTGGATGTGTGGGAGTATGTTCTTGTCCGGAATGAAATTGAACTTTTATAACATGGTTGCCCTGCCGACCATTATCGGAATGGGGATCGATAACGGCGTTCATCTGTTCCACCGATATCAGGAGGAAGGCGCGAATTCGATACCTGTGATCCTCAGGAATACCGGCGGCGCGATGCTCGTATCGATGCTGACCACGATGGTCGGCTTTTTCGGTTTGATTACCGCCAGACATCCCGGATTGAACTCCATCGGAAAGCTGGCCGTGATCGGCCTTCTGACCTGTTTTGTCGCGGCCATTGTGGTATTGCCCGCGGTGCTTGAGATCCTCGATCGATGGAAACGGAACCGGGGCGCGGCGAGAGTAAGGAGCGCGCGGCCGTCCGACAAGGTCAGGTAGGTTGACGCCCGGTTGTCAGACGCCCGCCGGGCTGATCGAAGACTCAATTTTTCGAAGACAGAAGATGCGCTCCGCCGCGTGTTCTGTCTTTTTTGTCCTAACGGGCTGAATCTTGACCCGTTAGACAGGCGGATGTATCATTTTCGTCTGTTTCCAATTCAGGCAGGAGCCGACCAGGGCGGCCACCCATGCACTTTTGGTTTTCGTTTGTCGTCAGTTTGACTTCAGGATTATACACCTCTTTGTGGGGTGCTTTCAAGGACTCTCCCTTTGAGGGCCTGAAGCGGCGCACCTTTCCCCGTAGCGTTTACTTTCATGCCGTTATTTTTTGTGCGCTTTATTGGTTGCCTTTCTTTTATGGAAGTTTTCGTCAATTGAGCCTGTTCCAGGTTTTCTTTGCTATTATGGGCCTCGAACGGTTCCTCGCGGAGTTGTACAAGGGGTTCTTCAGATCGGAGGATCAGTCGAAATACGCCGTGCCGTCCAGAATTACGTTTTTCGGTCGGCCGGTTACCAGCGAACCGTTGCGACTCTTCTTCGGTGTCGTTCTGGTGTCGGGGGTCTTTTCCCTGCTGTTTTTTTCAGTCCGAATTGAGGATTTCCCGGGATTCGCCGCGGTCGCCTTTTCGACGGGATTGCTGGTTTCTCTCGGAGGGGCATACAAGGACGCCCCCTTTGAAGGGTTCGCTCCCCTGAAGTTTTTCCGGTCCGCAACGGTGCTGGCCATTTGTTCTCCACTGTTTTTCTTTTCAAACAATCCGCTTTCACCTGTGCCGCTCGGTTATCTGATTTTCATGAACGGTGGATTGGAGCGGTTTCTGGTCGAGTATTACAAGACCTACGTGCAGCGCACCATGTCCGGCAAGTTCAGACCGGACCTGCCGCGAATACCCCGATATATCGAGACACGCGAAAAATACCACTATATGGCGTGGATCATAATCGTTGGTCTGACAATTCTGTACGTCTATGAACTCACGGCCCTATGAAGCCATTGTAATCGGGTCCGGTCTTGGAGGCGGCGCTGCGGCGTATGCGCTCAGCCGGGCGGGTTTCCGGACGCTTCTGCTCGAACGAGGCGGGTGGGTGAAGCGGGATGCGCTGGACTGGAGCCCGCGCGGGATCCTTATTGATCAACGGTACAGAAGCCGTTCGCCGATGGTGGTAGAGGGTGACGGGGCCCCTCAATCCGTTTATCCGAACGAAGCGGTCGGTGGAATGTCGGTTTTTTACGGAGGGGCGTCGCTGCGCTTGCGCGAGAAGGATTTCTGGAATTGGCCGATTGATTACGCGGCAATGGAGCCGTACTATACGCAGGCGGAGCATCTGCTGGAGGTGCATGGTCAGGCGGGCAAGGATATGAACGAGCCGCCGAGGTCCGCGGCCTATCGGTTCGGAGGCATAGAACTCACCCCTCCGGCAAAGCGGATATACGAAGCCGCGAGGGCACTCGGGCACCGTCCCTTTAAGATACCGCTGGCGCTGAATTTCACGAACAGAGATCGGCCAACGTGCATTCGATGTACGACCTGCGATGGATTTCCATGCCGAATCGAAGCCAAAAACGATGTGGCCATGACCCTTCTGGCAAAAGCCCAGGCATTCGACCTGGATATCATGCCCGGGATGATCGTACAGCAACTGGAAACAGGGAGCGGGAGGGTCATGCGGGTCAGATGCCTGGATGGGACTTCAAAACGGGCGGTGGATTTCAGTGCAAAGATTGTGATTCTCAGTGCCGGGGCTCTGCAGAGCCCGGCTATCCTGTTGCGTTCCGGGTTGGAGCGACTCGAAAATCAGCGGCTGGTCGGTAGATTTTTGATGCGGCATTGCAATGCAGTGGTCACCGGTCTCTTTCCGTTCCGGACCAACCCGGACCGTGTATTTCACAAGCAGTTGTGTTTTACGGATTTCTACGAAGACCTGAGGGATCGATTGGGCACGTCAGTGGGAACGATTCAGGATATATACACTCCCGCTCCGGAGGTGCTGAAGCACTACGCACCCTTCGGATACGGGAATATGTCCGCGTTTGTGGCCAGCTGCGTTCAAAATTTGCTCTGCATCGCGGAAGACGATCCCCAATTTGAAAATCGGGTGCGTCTGACAACACGTCGGGACGATTACGGAATCGCGGTCACCGGAGTCGTCCATCGATATTCGGATGAAGACCGCGTCCGCAGAAAATATCTGACAGAAAGGGCCAAACGCATTTTGAAGCAGGCGGGTGGCATCTACCGCCGCGTTTACAAACTGGATACGTTCTCCCACGCGGTCGGGTCGCTGCGTTTCGGTAACCACGCCCGGGACAGCGTTCTGGACGAATTCTGCCGGTTTCGCGGCATAGACAATCTGTTCGTCCTCGACGGCAGTTTTATGCCCACGTCGGGAGGGGTGAATCCGAGCCTTACGATTGCAGCCAACGCGTTGCGGGTCGCGGATATCATCCGCACGGAATACGGAAAATGAAAAAAATCTGTCTGGTCGGCTGCGGGAACATCGCTCGGCTGCACGCGAGTAATCTTTCGGGCGCCGCCGAGCTTTTTTTCTGCAGTCGATCCGAAGAAAGCGCCCGGCGTTTCAATATTAAATTTCGCGGCAGCGGCATCTTCAGCCGTCTGGATGATGCGCTGGCATCACCCGACGTGGACGCGGTGGTGATCGCATCCCCGCCGGCGTTCCATAAGGATCAGGTGATCCGTGCAATGTCGGCGAGGAAGGCCGTGATGGTCGAAAAGCCGATGTGCGTTTCTCCGGAGGAGGTGGATGAGATCGGTGCAGCGCTGGCCAGGCATCCGGAAGCGCTGTTGATGGTGGCCGAAAACTACTGTTATAAACCATTGCTCAAGAAAATCAAGGCATTGACCGGGAGGTGCCGGATCGGAAACATCAGGTCGATACGGGTGAAGAAGATGTTCACACAGTCGACATTCGGTTGGAAATGCCAGTACGGTGCATTGCTCGAAGGCGGCATCCACTTCGTCGCGTTGATTTCCGCGCTGCTCGAGTGTTCGCCGGCAAGCGTCATTGGGCGGTTTCCCGGACGCCGCGAGGGACAACCGGAGCGTTCATCGGTTACCGAGCTGACCTATCCCGACGACGTGACTGCCGAGTTGAGGTATTCGTGGAACACGAGCAGCCGCACAATGGGTACCTTTCAGCATTCCCGCATCTATGGCACGCACGGCCAGATCATATTCGAAAGCAATGGCCTCTATGTACTCCAGACCGGTGATTGTGGTGCCCGGCTGTACTTTCCCGGAATATCGGATCTGATGGGGTATCGGGAGATGACCCGCGATTTCTTGTGTTGTCTGGACGATCGAAGCCGGAAGCCGTATTCGGACTTTCTGAGAGCCAAACAGGATCTGAGAATCGTTTTTGATGCCTATCGCTGGTAACGACGGCGCGCTGGTGAGTCCAGTGTGTATACCCGACGGTCAGTCCCGGGTTCGGATACAAAAACAGTTGACCGCATTTATGCTTGTCGCTATATTGTCGTGCATATTCTTCCCCAACCTCCTCCTTCCTTCGTAACACTCCTTCACACCGATTTATCCTGAACGAATACTTTCGAGTATACGGCCCCTCCTCGCAACGGGTACGATTGCCGTTAACGGATTGCGTGCACAGGGGGTCGTCACGTCGCTCAGGTGAACGGCCCGATGATAAAGTGACATCGACGCTCCGGGGAAGAGCGCGAGGGTTTTGCCGGTGAACGATCGCCTGAAGACTTATCTCCAGTCCTTTGTACCCCTTATCGACGCAGAACTGTTCAGGTTTCTGCCTCAGGCCGAGCCACTCGGCTATTTGTACGAACCGATGCGGGATTACCCGATTCGGGGCGGAAAGCGGTTTCGGTCGGTACTGGTGCTGCTGGCATGCGAGGGGTTGGGAGGTACTGTGGAGAAGGCGTTGCGGACGGCGGCGGCGTTTGAGATGTTCCAGTCTTTTGCACTGGTTCACGACGATATTGAAGACGGTTCGGAAATGCGCAGGGGAAAACCCTGTCTGCACCACCTCCACGGTGTGCCGTTGAGCGTCAATGCGGGTGACGCGCTACATTCGAAGGTGTTCGAGATTCTCGCTTCCAACAGGGAGATTCTCGGCGACGCCGTGGCGCTTGATCTGATTCAGGAAATGCTTTACGGAGCTCAGCGTACATTTGAAGGACAGGCTTACGATATTGGCTGGATCGAGTCGGGCGATGTTCCCGAAGTTGATGTTTTCCTGGAAATGCTACGCCTGAAAACGGGTTGGTACAGCGGCAGGGGGCCGTGTACCGCCGGCGCGATCGTCGCCGGCGCATCCCCGGATTGTCAACGGGCCGTGGGCGCGTTCGGCGAGCGAATGGCGGTGGCGTTTCAAATCAAGGACGATCTGCTGAATCTGACGGTGCGGGCCGAGGATGCACTCCAGGCCCCGACGACGACCTCCGGGGGCTACGGCAAGGAACGCGGCGGAGACATTGCGGAGGGTAAGCGGACCCTGATGGTGATCGATCTCTTCCACAGATGTTCGCCGGATGAACAGGCGTGGGTGCGGGACATTCTGAATCGAGATCGTTCCGAAACAAGGACGGATGAGGTCGAGCGGACGATCTCACTGATGGAACACTACGGTTCGATCGAACGGGCCGAAAACGCGTGCCGGGAATGGGCGGCAGCCGCGGAAGCGCATCTGAACGAGATTCCTCCGTCCGAGGCCCGGGAGACGATGCGCGAGATGTGCGGTTTTCTGGTCGACAGGGTGTTTTGAGTCACCTGAGACTCGAGCTTGTCTCACGGACAAGCTGTTTCAAATTGCCACTTGAAGTTTCTCCTGGTGTTCTGTTCCGGAAACAGATTGCCGAAATTCGGCCGACAAGACGGGATGAAACGGCACCTGCCTGTGCGTGCAGCCTCACGTAGGCAGACAGGGAAGCATGGTGACCCATTTCGGGGACACGACACTTTACCGGAGAAAATCAAGTATCCCTCAATAACCACATTACAGGAGGGCGCACGATGAAGTTCTTTATTGACACTGCCGATCTGGATGAAATCCGTGAGGCCAACGAAATGGGGGTTCTGGATGGTGTGACAACCAATCCGACGCATATTTCAAAGGAAGAAGGCACGTTTGAGCAAATAATATTGGAAATTTGCGAATTGGTTGACGGTCCTGTCAGCGCGGAGGTCGTGAGTACCGAGTGGCGATTAATGCTCCAGGAAGCACGCCATCTGGCAAGCATTCACGATAACGTAGTCGTCAAGGTTCCCATAACTTTGGACGGGCTGAAGGCAATCAAGGCCTGTAGCGATGAACAGATCAGAACGAATGTGACGCTGTGTTTTTCCGCCAACCAGGCGCTGCTGGCTGCGAAGGCCGGAGCGGCCTATATCAGTCCATTTCTGGGGCGTCTGGACGATATTGGGCAGGTTGGGATGGATCTGATCAAGACCATACGGCAGATTTACGACAATTATGGTTTCCGGACCAAGGTTCTGGCAGCCAGTCTGCGACACCCCCTCCATGTCATCGACGCGGCTCGGGCCGGAGCGGATGTGTCCACGTTGCCGCCGGACGTATTGAAGAAGCTCTTGGCGCATCCACTGACGGATGACGGCCTGGAGCGTTTTCTGACCGATTGGAACACGTGGAAGGAAAATCAACGAGAGACGGTTATCGCATAAGGCGTCTGCATTTTGCCAACGGAGCAGCCCACACATGAAAAAGGGCCTGTGTATCAAAACACACGAGCCCTTTCCTGTAAATGGAGCCACCCAGCGGACTCGAACCGCTGACCTACGCATTACGAATGCGTTGCTCTACCAGCTGAGCTAGGGTGGCTAAGGCAATGAAAAACAGATCATTATCGTCCATAACACGGCGCGTATAAAATACATAAGCGATGGTTGCGTGTCAAGGGTAATTCTATGGAACCCACCGAAACGGGTACAACGGGATCGACGGAACAGAATATACCAGGAAACCTGGTAATGGGCGCCGCGAAGGTTGACGTAACGCCGCCAATAGGTATGTCAATGGCCGGATATTCAGGTCGCAAGAGCTCGGCCATAGGAACGCATTTGCCGCTGTGGGCAAGGGCTTTTGTGTGCGAACAGGGTTCGGTGCGGGTTGCGCTTGTCGTGGTGGACGTGGTCGGATTCAGCGGGAAGACCACGGAGCGGATACGGACGTCGATTCAGGAGCGGACGGGAATTGCGATCGACCGCATCCTCGTTGCAACGACGCACACCCACTCCGGACCGGTAACCACCCGGTTCCGTGACAACGCACCCGATCCCTCGTATATGGCGGACCTGGAGGAACGGATTGTCGAGGCGGTGGTCAGGGCTTCCGATGATCTGCAGCCGGTAACGATCGGGTTCGCACAGATGCAGGAACCCGAATTTCACCACAACCGGCGCAAGGACGATCGACCCATAGATTCTACGCTCGGGCTGGTGCGCTTTTTAGGGGCGGACGGACGGGTCGTGGGCGCCTGGGTGAACTACGGCTGCCATCCGACGATCCTGACGGGGACGAATCTCCATTGGTCCCCGGACTTTCCCGGAGTGGTCTGCGACAGACTGGAAGACGCCTGGGGCGGTTCGGCCGCGTTTTTCAACGGTTGCCTGGGTGATGTAGGGCCGTACCGGCCGGAACAGAACTTCGCTGAAGTGAAAAAGATCGGCAGCGGACTGGCGGGTTCGGTGCTGAATATGGCCAGGGACATCACGCAAAAGGGCAATCGTGGACTCGACGCGCAACGGCTTTATTGCACGTGCCCGCTGGATGCCATACCGACCGTGACCAACTTAAACGAACAGACGGCGCGCTCCAGGCCTGATTCGTACCAGGCGGGCTGGGCACGAGATCAACTGGCGATGCGAGCGGCGGGTGAGGCGGTTCCCACCTCGGTGCGACTGGAGGTGCAAGGGCTTCGCATCGGGGATGTGTTCCTGGCGTGTTTTCCAGGACAGCTTTTCGGTTCGTGGGGGCTTGAGTTAAGGCGTCGATGGCCGGACGACCGACTGTTCATCGTCAATCAGGCGAACGCGCATGCCGGCTATTTCCCTTCGAAAGAGGCATGGGACGGAGGAGGTTACGAGGTCCGGTCGGCGTTCATGTTTAATTCCGATTTGCCAGCGCCGATGACGTCGGAGGCCGGGCGGCGATTGATCGATACCGCGCTTACCTTGGCGTAGTGCGATTCGGTGGTTGTTCCGGGTGGGTTTCACCAGGAAACCCGTTTCGAATTCGACAGCAAAAAGGCTTCGGGAAGAACCCGGAGCCTTTTTGCTGTCGAGGGAAGTTGCCCCGTTGCGTTACTTTGGCTTTGACGGTCGGGATTGGGGCCGGATCGACTCCTTGAGTTGTCGGACAGGCGGCGTCTTGGGTACACGCAACTTGTAGTCTATGGATGGGTCGGGTTTCGCAATGGGCATGTTGTATGCAAACCCTGAGCCCGGGCTGACAAGCGGCATGTTGTCCAGCGGCGATCGTCGGACCAACAGGCGCTCAAGTGCGAGCTCGATTATTGCATGTCGTTTCTGTAGGTCCCGGTTTTGCATTTGTCTCTGTCTCAGTCGTTTCAGCAGTTCCGGAAGGGATAAACCATCCGAACGTTGTAATGGCTGTTTTTTCAGTGAATCGGCCGGCGCCGGCGGCACTCCTCCTGCCGGATCCGCGAAAAAATGTACAAAGATAACGAAGGAGAGGGCGCGGAAGAAGGGTCCGGGCATCATTGACGCCTCCTGCAGAAAATGGAGGGTTGATGAGGCAGAACAACTCTGAAACGCTCAGGTTCGTTCGACGTTCCCGATGCAGTGGTTCGAAACGCCCGCAATCTCCAGGCGCATTGGGACGCGCGGCCTGTTCCGATGGTCAGGATGTCTCGGACCAGGCCATCCACGTCTCTCCGGCGCGGATATCGTAACCCCTGTCACCACGTCGGGTGACCAATACAGGACGACCTTCGAACTCGGTGAGCCCGAGAACAGGGTAAGCGCGGATCATCTGCCGGCTGTCGGTAACGAAGATGTGTTTACCCTCCAACTCGCGCAACGTGGTCGCCTCGCCAAGGGTCACCAGTTCGGATTCCTTTTCGGTCACAAAGGTTTCCAGGACGGGACCGGACAGCGCCGCGAATTCGTGCTCGAGGGCGACGTCGCCATGTTGAAGACGTGTGCCCCCCACGAGCCAGGCATCTTTACTCGAGATGAGACCGAATCGGCCATTGAAACTCAGCGGATATTCTTCCGGCACAATGGCTTCGGGGGTCTTTCCGGATCCGGCGCTGATTATGAGATCTTTCCCTGAGTTGGTGGTGACTTCAACGACGGTTGCGAGGGTGGTCCGGTCCCGGTAGAGGATGCGTACGGATCTGACGGCGTTCCCATTGCAATACACCGTAACGAAGGTACTGACGCCGTTGTTCCGACGTCGCACAAGGTAAGGTGTGGTGGCGCCCATGTCGCGGGCCTTTCGCTGGCCGAATCCCTGGCCGACAAAGACCTGTTCGTGTTCACAGGCAGGAATGTGTACACGGAATGGCTTCCCGTTGCCGGGCGTCCACGCGGCGGACCAGGGAGATTTTGATCCACCTGTGCGGATCCGCGTGAGATCGTAAAATTCTGCGTTCGTCGGGCTGGTTTGGATGCCGGAGAGCGCGAGCGAGCGGTCCGGTCCGTGCATGACCCAATCGTGTCTGGTGCCTCCGTTGACGCGAAAGATATCCACAATGTATTCGGCTTGTCCGCTGCCGACGGTGGCGATTGTCCGGCAGTAGATCGAGGTGCCCGGGTAGACGTTTGAAGAGGCCTCCATCACCTTCGCGTGCGGACATGCCGAAAAGAGGTGGAAGGTCGCCCGGCGGCTGCGTGTCGTCTGTTCTTCGCCGTCTACCACCACCAGATTGTGGGCAAGGGTGCGGTTGACTCCGTAACGGAGGTCTTCCATATCCCAGAGATAGCCAAGGTCGGTGAGCAGTTCACGACCCTCTCTCCAGTAGTAGAGATTGAGATGGTCGTGGTGGTGGTGGCCTTTCCAGTCTGCGCCATAGAGGATGACCGCAGCGCTGTTTCCCCTGTGGCCCGTGCGCTGGGTTCCGACGTTCAGGTGGGGCCCGAGGTCATCCACGAACCGCGGCGGTTGTTCCGGCAGTACAACAGGCTCTCGGTAGAACGCGGCCGCCGTGTCCAGGTTGCCGCCGTACCAGAACTGTGCAATTCGGCCCGCGTAACAGCGATCCAGCTTCGCGATGTCGCGTTGAAGCAGGCGATGGTTTTCCGAAGGGTAATTTCGTGCGAGGATGTCGGCGAACATAGCGGACATGTGGCAGGGTAACCGGTTGTCGGCAAGCAGAGGATAGTTCTGATCCGGCAGCAGAGGACGGGCCATGTTCTGCCATACTGCACGGTAGCGCGGCCACCTGTAGAGGTCCACCCGGTCCAGCGGCGCAGGCGGAAAATCGACGCCATCCGGATCCGAGTAGCGCTTGAGGGCTTCGGCGATGCGCCAGATGCCGGAGAGCATCATGCCGGCGTACCCAATGGATTCCGGTGTTCCACCATCCGGCAGCCACCAGTCCCGTACGGCCCTCACAAAGCCGTCCAGGCCGAAACGGATCAGAAGCGGGTCGCCGCAGACGATTCCGATCAGGCCGACGGCGCACCGGTTCATTCCGGTCTTGTTGTTAATGACGTCGTCCGAGAAAAGCATCACGGCCGCGTCGAGAAGCAGGTCGTGCTCGATGTGCCGTTTTTCCGCGTCTGGCAGGGTTTCGGCAACCAGATCGTAGGCGAGGATGAGTTTTTGCAGGGATGTGCCTTCCATCCCTCCGGAGGAACCCCAGCGCAGTACGGCCCAGTATCCGGGATGCAGTTTTCGGTTCGGTGTATTGCCTGGAGGGCACCACTCGTCTTCGGGCAGATTATCCACCCGGGTTGCAGCGATCTTCGGATCGAAATCAGCAATGTCGCCGTATGAGGAATGTACGAGATACACGGGATGGACGTCGGCAAACCGCTTCAGGATGATTGCGGCGCCGGTCGCATAATTTCGTCTTCCCGTCAGGGCGTAGGCCAGCGCCAGGTCTTCGGCGGTGTTGGCCGCGTGCCGGCACCGATGTATGCGAGCGTGGCCGGAGAAGCTGGAGTGGATGGCGGCATATCCGTATGCTTCCCAGGATTTCCCACCGTAGAGTGTAATTTTCTGCCGGGGGTCGAAACGGCTTTCGAAAACCACGTCTTCCGGATAGTCTTCGTTGGGATACACGGTGTCGCAGCCCTTGCATCGGATGTGCGTTGGATCACTGGGAAGCCAGTCGTAAGCGCCGTGCATCGGCGCGAACTCGCACTTCGGACACATGGTGAAATGCGGTGAGTATGGGGTGGTTGACGGAACATAGGTCCGCGCCCACGCCTTGGAAACCGTACCGGCTGCTTCGACTCGCTCCAGAAGCATCTCCAGGGCTCTTCGCGCCCACGGGTGGCGGGAGGTATTCACCCTGGCGCGGTCAATATCGCCCGGTGAGAATATGGTCGCGGGATGTCGGACGTGAGACCGGTACTGTTGCCATCGGCTCGGATCCTGCATCTCCTGAATATCAAATTCACCATGCCAGGTTTCAAGCCAGTCGTTTAACACGCAAATATCCCTCTATTGTGTTATTACAGGACTGAATATCCCTATAATGTAGCGGGAGGCTTCGCGGCCCTTGCGCGGTACGGAGCAGGCGCTCGTGATATCCTTCTACGCTACGTGCTGCCGGCGTCCGGTCTGAACCTGATCCCGGGGCGCGCCGGGCCACCGGCAACGGCAACGGGCGACCCGTCGGCGCGCCAGCATGCGGCGCCTGTGATGATCCCGGTGCCGTGATTGTAGACGATGCCGTTCATCCCTCCAGCCACCGTGTTTACTTCGCGAATGTCGTGACCGCGGCGAATGAGCCGGGTTCTTACGGTCTGAGGGATGGCGGGTTCGACTTCCAGTTCCTGGCCCTGGGTCCAGACTCTGGGGGCTTCAACGGCTTCCTGCAGGGTCATTCCGTGGTCAATGAGGTTGACAAGTGCCTGCAGTACGGCCGGGAAGATGCGTACACCGCCGGGGGTGCCCAGTGCGATATGGGGGTCGCCGTTTCTGGTTACAATGGTGGGCGCGTTGCTGCTGAGCATACGCCGGTTGGATCCGACTGAGTTGGACAAACCGGGGTGGGGGTCGAAAAGGGCCATATTGTTGTTCAGGAGCAGGCCCGTCCCCGGGGCAACGACCTTACAGCCGAATCCTTCGTTTATGGTCTGGGTCATGGCGGCCATGTTGCCGGCCGCATCTGCGGTGGTCACATGGGTGGTACACACGGATTCGGATGAGGGCGGAATGCCGGCGGCGGGACGGGTCGCTTCTGCCAGGTCGATATCCGTGCGTCTTTGCTCTCCGTAGGTTTTCGATACCAGCCAGTCTACCGGCACGTCAATATGTTCCGGGTCGCCCATGTATTTCGTACGGTCGGCAAAGGCGACCTTAAAGCATTCGGCGAGGACGTGAATGGAGTCCGCTGTGCCGAACCCGAGGTCGGCAATGTTGAACCCCTCGAGCAGATTGAGGATTTGAAGAATGTGTACGCCACCGGAGCAGGGTGGAGACGGTACAATGAGTTCATATCCACGGTATGTTCCCCTGATCGCCCTGCGCCGGACGGCGCGATAGGCGCCGAGATCTTCCATGGAAAGGATGCCGCCGCTCTGTCGGACGTGGTCGACTATAGTCTGGCCAAGTGGGCCGTTGTAGAGTACGTCCGGACCGCCATCGGCGATGTCGCGCAGGGAAGCGGCGAGGTCGGGTTGAACAAGGCGGGTTCCCTGTGCGAGCGGGCGCCCGTGGGGCAGAAAAATGCGGGCCGTTTCAGGAAATCTACTGAGGTAACTCTCATTCTGTGCCACGGATTCGGCCAGGTAACGACTGACGGGAAACCCGTTTTCGGCAACCTGGACGGCCGGTTGAAGGACGGTCTTCAGGTCCAGGACACCCCAGCGCCTGAGCGCCTCGCACCAACCCTTCAGCGCGCCCGGAACACCGGTGGCCAGCGGGCCGATCCTGTTCGCGTCGTTTTCGGCACGCATGTAATCCGGCCAGGTGTCGGAGACAGGCGCATACATGTCGGACGTCGCCGCGGCGGGCGCGCAGGCGTAGGCGTCGAGGATGACGGGCGTGCCGTCGGCAAGGCGAATATTGATCCAGCCCGCGCCGAAGAGACCCACCATCTGAGGTTCGACCACGTTGAGGGCGAAGAGTGCAGCCACCGCGGCGTCGATGGCGTTCCCACCCAGCGCGAGCATCTGCGCGCCGGCCGCGGACCCGATCGGGTTGTTGGCGGCAACCACGCCGCGCGATCCGGATGCCGGCTGTTTTTGAACTTCAAAGGGTGTACCGGCATTATTTCGCCAATTTGCGGGCATGTTGACGACGCTGTAATTGGAATGCGGCTATCGCGCTGACTGGCGCCGCAGGCACGCCGGAGCGCAGGCGGGGCGGAAAGTCAAACCTGGAGTTGACGGGCAAGCGACTGAAAGGTCTGCCGGGCTGACGCATTGAGGCCTTCCGCGAAGGGCCCCGGGCCGGTGGTGGTGTAGGTGTTGGCGCGGTCAACTTCATAACCCCCTTCCGGCAGAAGTTCGTCGGTGGGAAGGTAACCGCGTCCTTCCTGGCAGTAGCCCCAGGCGATCAGGTTCGGGTCGTTGATCCAGGCTCTCACGAGATCAAGCCATTCGGCGAGAACTTCGCCTGCAATCCAGGCGACCATATGACCGGCTGAAAGACGTATCAGGCCAACGGGCCAGGGCACCGCCTTGACCGGTGGAATACCGCTCTCGAGCCGCTCGACCCAGTAGCCGCCCAGATTGCGGTTGAGTACGTCTTCCGAGTTTATCAGCGACCGCCAGTGGTCCACGGGCGGTATTTTCCTCTGGTCTCTCGGGGCAAGGAAACGTCCCTGAACTGCCGCGATGTCGAGGTCCAACCTTGTGCCTTTGTTGCGGAGTGCACCGACAATATCGCTTGCGAGTTCCGTTCCGGCAGCCAGCGTGTCGGCGGGCGTGGATTCACGAAACCTTGCCCGATCCAGGTCGGCCAGAACGCGGGGTCGGATGTTGCCCGCAAACCCCTGAATGAACTGGCAATGGGTGTTGGCGCCGAGTATCGACCGCAGGGTTTTGCGGCAAACGCCGGGATAGTCGGCGGAGATGCCGTCCCAGGCATAACCGTAGACGATGACCGGATGGCATCCGTAGCTGAAGACCACACACCGCTCGTCACTCTCCGTCGCTGAAACGTCGACTATCCACAGGTCCGGGTTGTGTGCGCCATCCGGGTTGGGACCCATCGCAATCTTACCGGATGGGTCTTTCCTGCGGCGGTTGATGCCAACCGCCGACTCGCCGCGGTATTCGGTTACCGTAACCGGTTGAAGGTTTCCCACGGCTTCGAGCGCAACGTGGACGATGTTTCGGCACAGGATCTCGTCATACGCCTGGAGTTCGCGCGGTTTGGACACAGGCGTGGCATAACCTTCAAATCCGCCCATGGGGCCGCTGTGGGTGTGCGAGAAATTGAGAATAACGGCCTCGATGGGAATACCGGTGAGTGCGGAGAGGTCGTAACGGAGAGGTTCCGCGACAATCGGCGAGAGTCCAACGAGGTCGACGGAAATCCAGAGTATCCGCTTACCCTCGGGGTCTTCCAGTACCGTGGCCTGTGCGCAGAGCGGATCTAGGATGTTCCCGCCAGGTGTAAAGCGAGGGCCGCGTCCTCCCATGGGCAACCCGAGTGGTGGCGTGGTTTCAACTTCCGCCCAACCTGCTCTGGCGGTGGTCATGGTGGGCTCCAGTGGTCAATAGGTGGAATGCGGAGTCCCGTGAGAGGGTTCACGCAATGCGATACCTGTCGATTTTGTCCCGGTTCAGGCTCACGCCCAGCCCCGGTCCGGGGGGCGGCAGAAGATAACCGTCCTCTATAATCAGGGATTTGACGATGACGTCATCCGCGTGATAGACAAAGCCGTTGACGTCGCTGGCATAGCCCAGGTTTCGCATGGCAAAGGCGAGGTGGGCTTGTGCAGACGTCCCGATGCCGAGTTCAGGCATGCTGCCAATGATGCAGGGTAGCCGGGTGGCTTCGGCAATGGCGAAGATCTGCGCCGCGGGATAGATACCCCCGGCTTCGGCCACATAGACATTGAAGACGTCCACCGCCCCGGCCTTGATGCAGGCCATCGCGTCGGTGGGCGTCCAGACACTCTCGTCGGCCATAATGGGTGTGTCTACGTGATCCCGGATGTGCCGCAAACCCTCCAGATCGCTGAAGTGAAGCGGTTGTTCCACCAGTTCGAGCCGGTAGGGTTCGAGGGATTTGATATTGCGTACGGCCTCTTTGGCGTTGCGCCAGCCCATGTTGGCGTCCACACGCAGTACGACGTCGTTTCCCACACGTTCTCGGATGGCCTTTACCGTGGCAAGATCGGCTTCCGGATCCATGCCGATTTTTGCCTTGAGCGTCTTGTATCCCTGGGTCGCGAGAGAGGCGGCCTGTTCGGAGACCTGATCCGGTTCGCCCATGGAAAGCGAATGGCTGAGCAGAACGCGATCCCGGACCAGCCCGCCCAGCAGGTTGTAAACCGGCGTGTTAAGTGCCTTGCCAACGATGTCGTAAAGGGCCATATCCACGCCGGCTTTCGCCGGTTCGGAGCGGTGGAGCAGGCTGTTCATCAGGGCGTGAATTTCTGCGATACGGAAAGGATCCCGGCCCGAAAGCGCTTCTGCAAGCAGATCGTTGATATCTTCGGCCTGACCCCGGCCCTTGCGGTCCCAGATGCTGCAGATTTCGCCAATCCCGGTAATGCCCTCATCGGTCTGGATTTCAACAATCGCGTTTTCCGTTTCCTGGCTGCGCCCAAGACTGCTGGTAAAGGCTTGCGGGCGAGGTACGCGGATCGGGGTGGCCTCTATGCGGGTAATCTTCAAACTGTGCTCCTTTCCGTGGCTCGAATCTGTCCCTGCTTTCCAGGACGGTGCTGTCACAAAGAAAGCGGCTCCGTCAATGGCGCGGTGGGATTACTCGTACGGATCGAAGAATGTCAGATCCGCACCAAAGTTGTCCATAGCCACCACTTCGTCTCCCCGCAGGCTTGCACGGATCTGACGGGTCCGGTGGTCCAGGACGACCTCCCGTTCGACGAGTGGGAACTCGAATGTGATCGGGCGGTTGAGCGGGGGCCGGGCGACGTAGAGATAGCCGTTGGTGTGGCGCGGCTTTTCGCACGCGCCGCGGGTGCGGATTTGTGACGCTTCCACCCAGTCCGGGATACGCACGAACAGCGGCCCCTCGCGTTTTACGCGGACACTCAGCGCCGGATGGGTGTAGGGTGATTCAATCCTCAGGTCTGGCGTTTCGTGGTCGAAGAGCAGGTTGACCCGGTGGCCGGCGCCGTCGGTACGGACGATTTCCCGGTAAGCCTCGCAGAGTGAGGCCACCCCGCCCCCCACGATATCCATGTTGAAGCTGATGAAATCCGTGTCGATCGGATGGTGACCGTAAGGGGCTGGAAAGCCGAAGGCGCCGAGGTGGCGGTCGGCGACGGCCCGTTTGCCGTCTTCGCACTCGGGGTTGGGTGGATCATCGATAAAGGATGTGTCACGCAGTTGGGAAGGCAGGATATGGCACCGCAGGATGCGTTCGGCGTCGCCGTAATACTCGGGATATCCCCAGCGGCCGAGGATCAGGGCGGTTTCGAGAATGTCACCGGAGTTGTTGATTTCTCCCCGGTCGGCAGGCGCATCGGCCCCGCTGTTTTCGATGACCCAACCGAACGGATCGCTGAATTCCCGGAGGCCGTTGTCGTAGAAGGCTTTCACGCGGCTCATCAGATCGGCGTCGGACGTCAGTTCGGCGAATAGGGCGAGTGACGACATCACGCATGTGGTGGAGTGCGTATGGGACCCGAACGTCTCGCGGTTATAGTCGCCGCTGTCGTTGAAAAACTCCAGCGCCTTGTCCTTGAGGACGATGGCCAGGTCGAGTGCGGGACCGTATCCCGTTGCCTTATAGTACTTGACCAGCGGGCCGATGGATCGACCGAGCCCCACGATAAAGGTGCAGCGACGAAACCGGAGTCCGAGTTTCCCCTCCAGGGTGTTGTAATCCCAACCGGTTTCTGGACTCCAGTACTTCGGAATCGACCGGATACTGGCTTTGGCGATCTCCCGGGCGCGTTCGGAATGCCGGAATCGGACCAGCGGGTACAGCGCGTGAAATCCTTCCCGGCAGTTGTGCGGTGTGAAATTAACCGGCGGCCCGTCAACGGAGTCCCGGTTGATTGGCAAGGCAACGGGACCGCTGTACGCAAGAAAGGCTGCGTTGGCATGGTTGTCGACGCAGCGTTCATCCAGTTCGATACCGATTGTGTCTTCGGCGTTGAGCAGGGCGTTCAGGTGGCGCCCCGAAACATGGGATTCGGAATGCACGGAACTGAAGCTCAACCGGGCTTCCGGGAGCACCCTTGAACTGAAAAATGGGACGTTGTTGTCGTCGGCGTTGAACACGTTGCACATGGTGCGGCAGCCCAGACGGATGGCGTCCGCGATATCGGTTGTGTTAACGTTCCGGAGTTTGGACATCGGGGGTCCCCCTTCACGGGCCCGGCGATCGGAGCTTGGCGTGCCGGCGCAATTCGCTGTTTTTTGTTCCGCGGGTCTGTGCGATTGAAAATTCGGCTTCGTAGCCGGTGAAATTTCGTATAATATATCCATCGTCTTCGCGTCCTGCAACCCCCTTGCGCATAGCAAGGGTTACGGCAGTTTTTGCCTTGACTTATGGCCTTTCATTACTATCTATTCATTGCTTGAGGAAATGCGGACCGAAGCCGTCGATGTCCGGGGCGACATCCAGCCATAACCGGATTCGCGCGTCCTCGATTCGGCGGTATGATCGAATCAGACGCGCTGGGGCGAGGTCTGATGATTCGCGCGGACGAACAGATAACAGAAAGGAAGAACGCCCATGGAAGAAATGATCAGGTTCTTCGTGAAGAACGGTTACATTGTCGTGCGCGACGCGCTGACGGATGAAGAGGTTGCCGAAGTCAACGACGGAATCGCCGCAGATCGGGCCGCGCACCCGCAATATTGGGTGCCCGCTCCGACCGCGTCCGGTCATCTATCCGTGGGCTGCGATGCGCCCGAGCTCCTCCAGCGGACCGAGGCTCTGGACGGACTGGCCTGCCATCCCTCAATCGCACCCATCGCCCGATGTATTCTCGGCCAGGGCGCGCAAATGTCCGGTCTGACGTTTCTCAGGCGCGAGCCCTGTGACGTCCGGCCCCCCGAAGATCAGGACGGTGACGATCCGCTGTGTCTCACGCGCGTGTGGCACCGGGAAGACAGTGGAAACGTGGAAGGCGCCAACCGGAACGACTTTTTTGTACCGGCACTTCAGGTGATATTTTATCTGGATGACGTTGACGCCCGATCTCACTGCTTTAGCGTCATTCCGGAAAGCGTCGAGACCAAGAGAAATCTGCCCACAACGCGCACCGGTAGCAGCGGTTGGGGTGCAGTCGACCGGCTGCGGATCGACGACGCCGAAGTCAGCTACGTGGATCCGGAGAATCCGACATGGGTGGACGCTTTCGGACGCGAACTGACTCGCCGCACGGGTCGGGTAGATATATACGGGCGGGCGGGAACGGCTGTCGTGTTTAACAATTGCAGCTATCATTGTGGATCCGTCAGACACACCCGGCGTCCAAGGCACACGGTGCATGTGCGGTACCGTCAGCCCGAGCCGGTGGCCTCTCGACATGCACTCAAATCGCCATGGGAGAGCGTAGCCCAGTTTTCGATGGCGCTGCCCTCCCGTCCCACAATCGGAAAGCTGTAAACCCAACGAAACAACGGCACCGATTGTCGATGATCTCCCGGTTGCCTTGCCCGTCCGCCGAATTCCGGGTTAATTGGTCCGCCGACGGTAATCGGCGAACCGGACAGAACAGGCGCTTTCTTTTCAGGTCGTCGTTCCTTTTCCGTGAATTGAAATCAACCGAAAGGACGTATCATGTACATAGGAACCCAGGTCGGATGTCGCGATGAAACCGATATAAAGGTCCTTTCGCAGCTGGGCGTGTACAACGTGGACCAGATGCCAACGGCGCAATGGACCGAATGGACGGCGGAAATGCTGATCCGAATGCGCGAACGATTCGACCGGTACGGCATCAATCTCGAGATGATTCACATTCCACTCGGGTCAGGCTCTGCCTTCAGGAACCCGGCGGGTGCCGTGTTTCTGGGGCCGAGCGATGAACGGGATCGGCAGATCGACCGGCTGTGCGATATCGTCCGGATGGCGTCCAGGGCGGGGCTTCGCGGTCTCAATTACAATATTACCATTCTGGGCCACCTCCGGACCGAATCCCGATACGGTCGCGGCGGGGCGCGGTTGTCCTCTTTTGAATACAGGAAACTGGACCCGTCGCTTGGAGAATTCAAAGGCGGGGCGGCCGATGCCGATACCATGTGGGGACGCATCGACTACTGGCTCGGACGCGTTATGCCGGTGGCCGAAGAGTACCGTATTCAGATGGCCTGCCATCCGTCTGACCCGGGTATAGGGGATCCCACGTACCGGGGCGTAGCCCGTGTGATGGGCATGGTGGATGGGCTCAAGAAGTTCGTTGAATTATACGACAGCCCCTACAACGGGCTTAATTTCTGTCTTGGCACGATATCCGAAAGCCTCGAAAATCCGGGTGAAGACATCTACGAAATTATCCGCTGGTTCGGCCGGCGCAAAAAGATCTTCAACCTGCATTTTCGAAATATAAGGGGTGGATTCAGGGACTTCGTGGAGGTATTTCCCGACGAAGGGGACGTGGACATGCTCAGAGCGTTGCGGACGTTCAAAGAGGTCGGTTACGAGTATATGATCATGCCGGATCACGTCCCCGGTATTTCGGGGGAGGAACCTGCTCAGGTCGCTTTCGCCTATACGTACGGGTACATCCACGCGTTGTTGCAGGCGGTCAACGAACCCTGAGAAAACAGTTCACGCATTGCGGATCCGGATGAGTCTCCACTCGAGGCTTGAAAGAGGAAATTCCAAAACGCCGTCCCTGATAGGGACGGTTTTGTTTTTTAGGGTATCCTTCGCATTCGCGGAAGCCCGGAGGCCTAACTCCTTCATGTTCAGCCTGACCGTGACGGTCTTGCGTTTGTTGTCCATGTTGGAAATAGCCGCAAGTACGCCGTTTTCGGGGTGGCGATAGATGCTGGCGTGGGCGTTTTTAGGAGAAACGCGTATGTAGTCGTGGTTCCGCCAATATGGAATCCATTCCGCGTTTTGGCGGCCGAATGCGTCCATTGCCCGCCAGATTTCGGCAGCGAGGTCCAGGTCTTCGTCCGCATTGTGCGGTCGGACGGGCACGTCGTGCAACAGCGTGAATGCCCAGGCCTGTTCATACGTGTACGCGGCGCCTGCGTGGAGGAATTCGGCGGGTACGCCCCACTGGCGGCCCATGAATTCAGCGCGAAAGGCGTCCAGGGGTAACAGTCGGGCAACGTCCACCCCGCTGCCGACGCCCTGAAATTGCTCGCCGTCCCAGTAGCCTGTCGCCCAGCCGAGGGAGGGCATGGTCATGCACGTGGAGTTGTGAACGTTAACATGCCCGTCTTTCTTGTGGGATTTTACGATTTCGTAGATGCGCCGCATCGCGGAGCGCGCGCTGAAGATTGGATAGGTCTGGGCGATACTGCCGTCAGCTCTGACATGCCCGCAGCCGTGTTCGGTGTTGCAGCAGCCGAACGGATATTCGGTCCCGTCCAGGTAGACGCCGTCGATGTCGAATTCATCCATCACGCTTGCGATGCCGTCGGTGAGCAGGTCCTGCCATGGGCTGTTGAGGCAGACTCGCCAGGCGGCCTGTTCGGGCTGCGGCTGGTAGTGGAAGACGGGATACCCGCCCTTGGGCAGGATGAGCGCGTCTTTGCCCAGGGCCTGCCATTCGTCGATGATGTCCGAAATGAGGAAGCCGAAATAGAGCAGGATCTGGAGGCCGCGACTCTTGCAGGCCTCGACGATTTTTCGGACTTCGGCGGCATGGGGCGTCCGGGTATAGGCTTCGGCATCCGTCCAGTGTTCAAAAAGTACGACGGCGCGGACGCCCGATTCTACACATCTGTCCAATAGAGCGTCCGAGACGTTGAGGCGCGGGCTGAAGCCGGTTGTGGTTTGGCCGATACAGAAAACACGCTGATCCCAGGCGTCGTTCACGATGGGCTTGACGGGGGTGGCCTGCAGCCCGAAGGTATATCGGAGTCTATCTGTAACGACGCCGCCGGGCGTGAGCGGCTTGACGTCTTCGGTTCCGAAGCCCGTGAATTGCCCGCCCTCGCTGCTGCCTGGAACGAGTTTGATTGGGGTCGAGACACAGTGGATGCGAAGCCGCACACGATTCTTCCGCCGGTCGATTTCGGTGACTTTCCGTGGATTGCGGATGTGAAAGCCGGCGTCCGATTCCGTAAACAACGAAATGCCGCGATCCTCGTCGCCAAGCCATATGTACGGGCGAAACCCAAGCTTGAGATGGCTTTCCGACAGCGCCCCGACGTTTCTGACCTCGCCCCAGCTTCCCGGAAAGTGGTACAGGTACTTGGCGTGGTTCTTGAGAACGGGCATTTCAACCGAAAGCGCGTCGAGGCGCAGGATGGTGCTGGCCGTGACGGACCAGTCTATTCGCGCCATTCCGTCGAAGTCGATCTCGGTTCTGGCAGTCACGGCGAGACCAGCAGGGGATTCAAAACGGACATTGAAGACCACCTGGTCTCTCTCTGCCGAGATCAGTTCGAGATGGCCGCTGGTCCAGCGGGTTTTTTCGCCGTTTACTCGGGCGACCGGCCTTAAGGGGCCGGCGAGTAGCTGGCTGCCGGCGGAACTCACCCCCGAGGCGAAAGCGGTCGTTGAAAAAACATATGTTCTGCCCCAACAGCTGATTTCCAGGCCGTCCCCGGATTCCGACGTGGCCAGTGGCGTCCATGGTTTGGTCACCTGGCGGGAGATTCCGGCACGGGACCCCAGCCATGGGAGGTCGCCCGGCCATTTGTCCTGAAGCGTCCGGGTGGCGAACCGGGTTCCGAACCGGTCGACAAACGTGGCTTTGAAGTCGCAGCATCCCGACGGGATATTTCGGGTGTCGAAGGCGACTTCGTCATGCCCTATGTTTCTGATGACTCTGCGTTCTCGTGTTTCCCCTGAGCGCGTACTGTACAGGACCAGTTCAACTCGGCCGCCACGTGCGAGATGGGCTTCGCCGAGCAGGTGGACCCTGGCGTACACCTTGCGATATTCATAACGGGTGTAAATCATCACGGTGACCGCACGGGCGGACGATTGGGTTGCGGACGAGGGCATGCATGGCTCCTTCCGGTGACTGACCGTGAGGGGTGCGTCTTCCGGCGACGCCGGTTACATAAACCGAAGGCCGCGCTGGCCGCGCATCGCGCGCGAGGGAGCGGGTACGTATTGCCTGGCGGGCAGGCCGACGAGTTCGCCGTTTTTCAGCCAGTTGAGATCTTCGCCGTAGAGGTTTTTTACGAGGCGTTCTTTGAGTCTGTTCAGGGTGTCTGCGTGGCCGGTGTCGCCTGCGAGGTCTCGCGTTTCCCGCGGATCGTTGGCGATGTCGAAAAGTTGGGCCTGGTTGCCCACGGGATAATAGATGAGTTTGAATCGCCCGTCGTGTACCATTCGCATCGCCGCGGATCCTACGCCGTGTTCGCCGTAGAGTTCGTTGCGGCGCCGGTCGCCGGCGAGGCTCTGCCGGTCGACGTGATCCGGTATGGGGATGCCCGCCAGGTCCAGCAAGGTGGGCATGATGTCCCCAAACTCGGCCAGACGGTCGTCCCGCGTTCCGCCGGGAAGACGAGAGTCGTCCTTCACAGGCATAATGACCAGCGGAATCTTGGCCGACATTTCGTAGAACGGCGTCATACACCACAGGCCGTGTTCGCCGACCATGTGACCGTGGTCGCTCGTGAAGACGACGATGGTGTCGTCCAGTAACCCGGATTCCCGCAGGTATCCGACTACGATCCGGATCTGGTGGTCGATATGGGTGAGCGTAGCGTAGTAGGCGCGCCGGGAAAATTCCCATTCGTGTTGTTTGGCGCGTGCCATCGCGAGGTTGTCAGGGTTGGTGAGTGTTTTGATATGGTAAGGCAGGTCATCGAAGTGTTCCGACCAGTTACCCGTGGCCGGCTCGTCGAGGGGCGCATCCCGGTAGATTTCCATGTAGGCCTGCAGCGGCGTCGTGGGCGGATGCGGCGCGGAAAAGGAGAGGTACCAGAAGCCGGGTTTTCGCGGATCCCTCCGGCGAATGTATTTGCACATCTCTCTTGCCGCCCAATTGATCGGGTGGCAGTACTCGGGCAGGTGCCAGGCACGTGCGATGTAATCGTTCTGGGTCATGCCGCCCGCGTATTCCTGCCCTCCGTAACCCTGTTCTGCCAGGAAGAGTTCGTAATCATCGGCAATCCCGTCCGGAATATCATGATGAATGTGGCGGCCTTGCTCCTCCAAAAGGACGTCATCGAAGCCGACCCGGCGGCGTTGTGGGTACACGTGCAGTTTCCCCACGGCGTACGCCTGATAACCTGCATCGCGAAAGCATTGTGCGAGGGTGGGTGCGTCGGGAAAGTCCACGCCTTCGGCATAGGTGCGCATTCCGTTCGCCCTCGGGCTCATGCCGGTCATCAGCGAGCGCCGGGCGGGTATGCAGGAGGGGCACGCGGAATAGGCATGGGTGTAGGTGACGCCACACCGGGCGAGGTGATCGATCGTCGGCGTCGTGACAACGGGGTGCCCCGCCTCGCCGGTCAGCATTCCGCTCCAGTGGTCCGTGCAGATCAGCAGCACATTGGGCTTGTCGGAACGAATGAATTCGGGCATACGCGACCTTTCATTTGATGATGGGTTCGGATGAGCGTTTCGGCCGTTGCGTTGGGATCGTTCGCGGTCGGGTTTGCCCGGGAAACGTCGGCGTCGACGTACGTCCAATCAGATTACACGGGAGTAACTTCGTTCCCGATCATCCAGGTACAATGGAACGCGCCGGAAGTCAGGGCGGCTCGCATCCGTGTACTCTGAACCGTTGTCCGTGTCGGCTGCTTAATTATTTTCGAATCTGTCCACGCGCAGGGGGCCAAGGTCAATCGCGGGAGTTTGGCCGGTGACCACTTGCGAGACCAGTTTGCCCGTGATGGGTCCCAGCGAGACCCCGATCATCGCATGTCCGGCGGCAACGGTAAGGTTCTTGTAGGTTCGGCTGCGGCCCAGAAACGGCAGACCATCCGGGGTACAGGGCCGGAGGCCGCGCCAGGTTTCGATATGTTTCAGGTTGTTCGGGTTCAGGTCGGGCAGGTAACGAGGAACGGCATTGAGAATGGCTGCCACGCGCCGTTTATTGATGGAAAGGTCCATCCCGGCCAGTTCCAGAGTGCCGCCGAAGCGAAGCATGTCGCCCATGGGTGTAACGGCCACTTTGGATTCTGCGAGCGAGGCGGGAACCTCAGGGCACCGGTCCGGTCGTTCGAAGGTGACGCTGTAGCCCTTGGCCGGCTGGATGGGCAGTTTCAGGCCGAGTTCCGAGGCAATGGCGGGCGACCAGGCGCCGCCGGCGAGTACGACTTCATTCGCACTGAATTCGCCCCGCGTGGTGACGACCGATTGGATCCGGCGGTTCCTGCCCTGGAAGCCGATGACTTCGGTGGATGGGTGAATCTTGAAACTTGCACGGTTTTCGTTGATGTGACGCGCGAGTTCCCTTACGAATCTTGCGGGAACCAGGTGGGCGTCCTGTGGATAGTACACGGCGCCCGCGGCGTGGTAGTTGGCCATCGGATCCAGTCTTCCCAGGCCGTCCTGGTCGAGTATTTCCGTCCGGATTCCCTTTGCGGACAGAATGCCGGCTTCTTTGATGCCTCCGTCCAGCCCCTGTTCGGTCTTATAGACCATCAGGCTGCCTTTTTTCTCGAAACCGAAATCCAGGCCTTCGATGGCGGCGATTTCCGTGAAAAGCTGCACGCTCGCCAGGTTGAGGTCCCTCAGGACCGCCAGGGATGGTTGCATGCGCGCCGGGGTACAGGCCGCTTGAAATTCCCACAGCCATTTGGCGAGTTCCAGGTCCAGACGGGGCTTGATGTAGAATGGGCTTTCAGGATCGAACATCCACTTGAGCGCTTTGCCGATAACGCCCGGAGCGGCGAGGGGAATGCTGTGGCTGGGGACAATCAGGCCCGCGTTGCCGTAGGAACTGCCCGCGCAGATATCGGTTTTGTCGACGAGGACAACGTCCTTTCCCGCTTCTGAGAGATAGTGCGCTGAGCATACGCCGATTGAGCCGCCGCCGATGATGAGGATGTCGGTCTTGGTTTCCATTGAGTGGACCTTACCGCGGGATCGGTCAATAGTCGACGGCGTGCCTGCGGGACGTCTGCGGCTGCCACATGTGCCGACCGCGAAGGCATCGTCGGGCCGTGGTTATTCGATGGTTATGACCCAAAGCGGATCAGTTCCGGGGATCCTTTCGGACTTCAACGCCCAGAGCCTCTTCCCAGACGTGGATCATTCCGCCTTTGTTCAGGTTTCCCAGACCCCTTTCCAGTGCTGCGCGAAAGGTATGGGCGGCGGCGGAGACCACAGGCAGTCTCACGCCCTCTCTTTCGAGTATCTCGACGATGGCGTCGATATCTTTGCGGGCGTTTGCCATCGGATAACCGGGTTCGAAATCCCGTTCGAGGATCAGTGGCGCGAAGGTGTCGAAACCGTAACTCTGGCCGCTGCCGGTGTTCACAACGTCGCATATCTTATCCGCGCTCAGGCCGAGTTTGACCGCTAGTGGAAGCATCTCGGCCAGCGCGGCGCAGGAGATGTTGAAGAGGGTGTTGTTAACGATCTTGGCAATCTGGCCGTTACCGGATGCGCCCATGTAGAAAACGTACGAACCCATGGCATTCAGGAGCGGTTGGACGGCGCAAAAGGCATCACTGTCGCCGCCCACCATCAGCGTAAGGGTTCCTTCGGCCGCGCGGCTACTCATCCCGGAACAGGGCGCATCCAGAAAATGAACGCCGAGATCACCCAGAATTCGTGAAGCCTCGCGCGTGAAATCGGGGTGCGTCGTGCCACAATCGACGACGATGTGCCCGGCCTTCAGCAGACGTCGAAGGCCTTTTTCTCCGAAGAGCACGGTTTCCACGGCCCCGGTATCGGGAAGCATCAGGATTATCCGTTCACATATACCGGCCATCCGGGGTATGTCCGCCGCGGGCTGTGCGCCTGACCGGGCGACCCGATCCAATGCTTCCTTTTTCGTGTCGTAGACGAGGAGTGGAAACTCCGCGTTCAACACATTACGGGCCATACCGCTTCCCATTTCGCCCAGGCCGATGAAGCCCACTGGCGATGGCGCGAGAGGTCGACTCATGTCGGGTTCCTGTTGGAGGACTCCAGGGTTCCTGGCGGCGGCTGTCGTCTGCGAAAGCCGGCGAGTCTGAGCGCGTCCGGCGTCACCGGTCGGCGATTGAGCTGTTGGTGCGCGTATCCTTCTTCGACGCTTGTCGACCCCGTGTGGAACGCCAATGAAATCATCCGTACTGGAAAAGGAAATATTCAAGTGGCGGTATGATTGACTTCGAGGTCGTCGAACCAACTTGTGCCACTGCCATCCTGCCGCAGGATGAGGTAGACGGCCCCGCTGTCCGGCGGCGACGGACCGTGGATCTCTACGCTGACCTGCGTCCAGTCATTGGTGCCGGTGAGTTTTCGCGAGCATATGTAGGGATATTTCTCAGGTTCGTTGAACACGCCGCGGCGCACGGCCAGAAACGCGCCGTGCCCCTGGACGTTTTCGGTCTTGATGTGCACAGTAACGCGAAAGCCGGTTGAAAGGGTCCAGCGTTCGGTCCAGGCGCCATCGCTTTCGCGATCCATTACCCACTCAGTGGGCCCGTCCGTGGGTTTGCTGATTTTGAGTGAAAATTGGTCGGAGCGTCCGTGATCCTTACACCATGCCGCGCCCTCTCCCTCGGGCAGCCAGGGCCAGGGATCGGTACTGCACGAAGTGGGTTTGTTGAGCTGTAAACCATTGGAGAAACTGGTTTTGCGTTCGTACAGAGGGAGTTCCTCAAAGTCGTTGTACGAGACTTTGGGAATGGGCTCCGCGCGAGCCATCATCTGCGCCACCTTCTGGTCCGGACAAAGTCGAATGCGAAAGTGTGGACACAACGGCGCGTAGAGTTCGTCACGCGTGTAGTGACCCGCGAAATGGACGTCGTATCCCCAGTTACACACACCCACCGAGGTACGTTCGGCGGTGTCGCCCATAAATTCGAAGGCGGGGTTGTTCCCGGGATCATAGGCCAGGACCAGGGCCCCGTCGCGTTTGAGCGGTCCTGGGCCGGGAATGCCGGTCGCCATGTGGTTGAGTGGCATCTGCCAGATGGCGCCGTCTCCCGTCTCGGCCAGGAGATGCGAGTATCGTTTTTTCCACATCCCGGGGAATTCGACGGTGGGCCCGGGGATGTCGTTGTACCAGGGGTCGCAATATTCGAAGCGGACGGTCTCTTCCCGGTCCAGTGCTTCCGGACTGTGGATGTCCAGGTGGGCTTTAAAGTCGTAGATATACGATGCCAACTCGGCGTCGTAGGTTAGCGTGAGCACACGGTGCGAGGTGGCCACGCCGCCTGGGTCCGCGGTGATCACCGTGAGAACGAGGCGGTCGGTTTCCTGGCCCTTCGCCTGGATATCGATGAGATTCGTGGTGGCCAGGACACGGTGCTGGAACACCCAGTACATTTGCACGCCGCAAACGAGCGGGCGTCCCCCGGGGGCCAGTTTCAGGTCTCGCAGGTTGACCGGTTTGGTGTTGCCGTTGAAATAACGCAGGTTCTGTTCAGGCTGTTCGATCACTTTGTCTTCGAGACGCGCGATGGGCTCTTCGTGATCATAAATCCATGTCTCGCCGGCGCAGACACCCCCATGGGTTCGGAACGTGAAGATGCTGTTGTGGGCCATGGGATATTCCTCGGTGGCGTGGGCGGATGACGGGCGATATGATAGTTGGGTCGGAACGCCAAGTCAACCCCTATCGGCAGGGCCGCAGGCTGACAGTCCGTTGATAGAGCCGGCCGCCGCCCGGATGGGCTTTTTCAACGGGCTGTCAAGATGCGTCCGGTAACAAAACCGTTGATCATCGGGCGGGACGCGCGTATCTTGTCGCATTCTCCTGTGTATGGATCCGACCCGAAAAAGGAGGTTTGCATGAGGGGAGGCGGGAAGCTGGTGACGCCGGAGCAGGTGAGGAACGCCAGGCGTAACGTGACGCGTTTCGATTGGGCGGCCGCCCGGCGGGATGCCGCCGTGGCGCAGGCGCAACGATGGGCGCGTCTTGACGACGACATGCTTTGGGCGATGGTGACCGGCCAGACGATCGGGCGGAGCACGAATGCGAGCGTCGAAAAGGGTTGCCCGCAGTGCGGCAGTGAGATCTACCGGTATGGAGGACACTTCAGGGTGGATGTAATCGCGGATCCGTGGAAAATCACGTGTCCCTCGTGTAACGGGCGCTTTCCGACCAACGATTTCGAGGCATTTTACCGAAGTGGAATCGCCGAAGACGGGCTATTCCACCCTGATCGTGCAGATAGGACGCTTCTCTTTAACGCCAATCATCCGGATCCTGAAGATGCGAAGCACATGTTCGCAGTAGACGACGGGATGGGATGGAGGGACGAGGCAGGAGAGTCGTTCAAACTGGTGGGGGTTTACGCACACTATGGGATCTGGTCGGAGATCAGTTCGGCCTGCAGGGCGTTCGGGGAGGCGTTTCTGCTGACGGGAGACCGCATTTATGCCCACAAGGCGGGGGTGCTGCTTGCCCGGATCGCGGACGTTTACCCCGATATGGACTGGTCATTCTGGGCCCGGCAGGGTTTCTTCAATTCCGACGGACTGAGCGGCCGGGGTCGGATTTACGGTCGAATCTGGGAGCCCGGCCTGCTGAAGGCGTTTGCCGAGTGCTTCGATCTGGTGCGTGCGGCCTGGAAGGACGAAGACGCGCTGTTTCGATTACTTCGAACAAAACAGTCGCGGCACGGTCTGGTCGAGCAGGCCACCGCGGATGCGTTGTGCGCTCACTTTGAAACCCATGTCCTGCGTGAAGGCATCGAGGCCATCCTGCAGGGTGACATTCACCATAACGAGCCAGGCGATCAGGCCACCATGGCCTTATTGGCCGTCGCACTGAACGACGATCGTACGGATGAAAGGTTGGATTGGATCTTTCGGGAGGGATTCCTGATGGGCCGGCAGCCCACCGGAGGACACATTCCTCTGCTTTTCGCCCGTGAGATCGATCGGGATGGTGTGGGTTCGGAGGGCGCGCCGGGATATAGTCTCGGATGGCTGAGGTGGCCGCTCGGGATGCGGTCGCTGGAGATGATTCTTGGGTCACGGCCGTCGTATACGCGCCACAGGATTGGCGTTTTCGCCCGATACCGCCAGATGTACCTGGCGTTTATGCGGTTGACGGCGCTGAATCGCTATGTCCCCTCCATTGGCGACAGCGGCAGTACAGGCAGTCCCGGATTGGCCGGCGCGGATATTGAGCAGTGTCTATACGGGTTTGAGATGTTCGGCGACACCGAACTGGCGCAATCGATATACCACCTCGCGGACGGAGATCTGTCAGGGGTGCACGGAGCAATTACGGATCCGGATCCGGAGGCGATACGAGTCCGGATCGCGGAAACGGTCGGCAGGCACGGGCCGCTTCGGTTATCATCGGATGTGATGACGGGATACGGTCTGGCCATGTTGCGTGACGGTGAGGGGGAACTCGAACGGACACTGTGGCTTTATTACGGGCGCAACATGGGTCACGGGCACGCGGATCGCCTCAATCTGGGTCTTTACGCCTTCGGTCTCGACATGTTGCCGGACCTTGGTTATCCCGAGCACGCTCGCGTGTGGCCCAAGCGTTCGGGCTGGACAAATCATACGGTCTCGCACAACACGGTATTGGTGGATCGAAGCCCGCAGAAGGGCACCTATTCCGGAAAGGTCGATTTTGTCGGAATTGCAGCCAATGTTCAGGTCGTCTCCGTGTCGTCCACGGATGTATATCCGCAGTGTTCGGCCTACGGTCGGCAAAGCGTTCTCGTGCGGATTTCGGAACGGGATTTCTATGTCGCCGATTGCTTCCGTGTGTCCGGCGGGCGTTCACACCATTTTATGTTCCATGCGGCCGAGGGTGAAGTGGAGACCGCGGGGATGGACTTGCAGCCGCAGGCTCGCGGAACCTACGCCGGAGAGGACGTCGGTTTCGGTGAGTTTTACGATGGTTCAGTTGTGGATTTAAACGGATACAGGGGAAGCGGCTTCCAATACCTGTACGATGTCCGGCGTTGCCCCGCGCCCGATAGCGTTATATCGGTGGACTGGCGGGTGAAAGATACCTGGAAGGTCGGCGCCCGGTCCAGCGCGGCAGGGGCGCCGCTGATGACCGATGTGCATTTGCGTTGGAGTCTGTTCAATTCACCGGGAGAAGTGGCGCTTTGCCACGGGGACCCGCCGCAGAACAAACCGGGAAACCCGAGGCGATTGACCTACGGGGTGGCCTCGCACGAGGGAGGCGACGGGCTGGATTCCACGTTTCTGAGTCTGATCGAAGCCTACGATGGCGTTCGCGTTGTCCGTTTCGCCGAAGACGTCGATGTATCCGGACCCGGCAGGTCACTGAGGGTTCAACTACCTGACAACCGGGTCGATACGTTGATTTTCGGCGACGGTGTTTCTTGCGTACAGGTGGACGGAAGAATCATGTTTGACGGGAATCTGGGCGTGTATTCGGAAGTGAATGGCACAGCACGTTGGGCGGTGCTGGTGGGGGGCACGGTACTGGGCACCCGGGAACGATCCATTCGGAAGCCGTCAGGGGTGTGGCGGGGCAGGGTGGAAGCGTGCGAGCCGGGCCGAATCTGGACTTCCGCGGAGCCGCCTGCGGATCCGTTGAACGGCGGATTCATTTCCATCGACAACGATAACGAACGCGATTCGACTTATCGGATTCACGAGATCCGCCGGGAGGGGGGCGGAACGCTGATCGACCTGGGGAACGTGGATTTCGTAAGGGGAATGGTCGAAGACATGGACTATTCGAAGGGGTTCGTTTACGATTTTGAGGTGGGCAGGCAATTTCGCGTCGTGCGGACGTACGAAACCAGGTGGTAGGGCCCTGATGCCCTTGAATCCGGGAGGGCGCGAAAGGTGGTCGCCGGATCGGGCCGGGCCGGCTATCGGCGCCCGATGTTTCCGGATCATCGGCCGGATTGTCCGATCCCGCTTTGGCCAACTTAAGCAAACACGGAGTTGCGGAGACCGACGTTATGGCGGAATGGCGGGACGATGCCGGCCTTTTTGAGCTGATGGAGCGCGAACTGTTCACCGCCGTGGTGGGCGACGTGATGGATGAGGTGGGTCTGGTCAGGCAGTTTCTGCCACCGGCGATTCAGCCACTGCGGGAAGATATGGTCGTCACGGGCAGGGCGATGCCGGTCCTGGGGGCCGATAGCGCGGACCGGTCAATCCGTTCCGAGGACGGCGACCGGCCGTTCGGCTTGATGTTCGAGGCGCTCGATGATCTGGCCGCGAACGAAGTTTATATATGTACAGGGGCATCGCCCACCTATGCGCTCTGGGGTGAGCTAATGAGTACGAGGGCGATGAAGCTGGGCGCCGCTGGCGCCGTTCTGGACGGATTCAGCCGCGACACTCGGGGAATACTGGAATTGAATTTCCCGACGTTCTGCGCCGGTCGATATGCGCAGGACCTGCGAATCCGGGGGCGCGTGGTCGACTACCGATGTGCGCTCACGTTTTCAAACGGAGCCGCGGTGTCTCCGGGTGACATCGTGTTCGGAGATCTGGATGGCGTGGTGATTGTACCGGGCGACGCCGAGACCGACGTCATTAACCGGGCGTTGGGAAAGGTGAGGGGAGAGAGCCGGGTTCGGGAGGCGATTGAAGGCGGGACGTCCGCGAGAGAGGCGTTTGACCGGTATGGGATCATGTAGGTCCCTGTCTTTTTTTGGGGCAGGTCCCGGGAGGGATATGGCGTGAATGTCGTTCCCGTGGAATTCGTACGGGTGATGCCGGAGGACATGCGGGCTTTTGTGTTCGACATGTATCGGCGGGTGGAAATGTCCCGGGACCGGGCGCGGCTGATGGCCGAGCTCCTTGTGGGTACCGATATACGGGGCGTGTTCAGTCACGGGACGCGACAGTCCGCGCGCTACCTGCGTCTCCTGCGCGACGGCGACCTGAATCCGAACCCGGATGCAACCATTTTGCATCAGACCGCAACGACGGGTACGATCGATGGGGATGGAGGGTTGGGTCATTTTGCTTCGTGGCGCGCGGCCCACCTCGCCGTGAAGAAGGCCAGGGCTGCTGGCATGGCAGCGGTGGCGACCCGCAATCATCACCATTTTGGCGCGGCCGGAAAATATTCCCGGGTAATATCCGGCGCCGGCATGGCCGGATTTGTCGTGTCGTCGCACGTCCGGCAACTGTCGCCCGCGCAGGGGATCATGTCAGCGAACGGCGCGTCGCCGATGAGTTTCGCCGTACCGGCGGGCCGGGAGCATCCGCTGGTTCTGGATATGTCAACCGGTGTCGCGTTTGGCGGAAACACCGATTTCGGAAAGATTTTCCATCGCATGCCCTCCGCGTTTTTCAAGAGTCTGGGTCTGGGTGCGGTCTGTCACGCGCTGGGAGGTTTGCTTGCGGGGATTCAGACCTTGGATGAGGCGCAGCCGGAATGGCCGGCGGTGAACCAGGGATCCTTTATTCTGGCCGTGGATATTTCCGGTTTCGCGTCGCCGGACGCGTTTCGTCGGCAGATGGATGACTTTATAGTCGCCGTACGAGGACTCCAACCGTTTCCGGGCGAGGACCGCGCATTGCTTCCCGGGGCCCTGGAACGGGAAAGGGAGCGAACCTGGGCTGTTGAGGGGATTCCTATCGGGCCGGATCACCAGAGAGACCTGGCGAAAGTTGCGGCGGAACTGGGTGTGGAGACGCCGTTCTAGGATGACGGCGCCTTGACCGACTTAACGTCAGTACAACGGATATCCATTGTTGGCAGCGACAACGCGTGCCCCGATGCTCCCGGAGCACACGTTAAGCATATTCCTGGTATGCCGTGACCCGGCCGGTATTTCAGCCGGGACTTCAAGTCGTTTCAAAGTGGAAGGGAACAATGAAAGTCAAGTTTGCGCAATACGGAATCCTGCATTCGCACGCCGCGGGCAAGGCGGCAGTATTGAAAGCCAACCCGGACGTGTCTTTCTGCGGCGTGTATGAGCCGGACCCGTCCGTGCGGGCGGCGCGAGGCGCAGTCGAGGCGTACGACGGTGTCAACTGGTTCGAGGCCAGGGAAGACATGCTCGACGACGCGTCCATCGCGGCTATCGCGGTGGAAGGCGCGATAGCGCAGAATCTGGAATTCGCCCGCGAAGCGCTGGAGCGAGGCAAACACGTCTGGCTGGACAAGCCGGCGGGGGACAATTGGGAAAAATTTCAGAGTCTGGTTGCCATGGCAAGGCAAAAGGGCCTGCTGTTGCAACTGGGGTATATGTTCCGGTACAATGCCGGATTTCGATTCATCCTGGATTGGGCGAATTCCGGCAGACTCGGGGACGTTTTTTCCGTTCGAGGGCGGATGTCCACGTGGGTTGGCGAAGACAGACGTGAGGGATTGGCCGTACATGAGGGCGGCATTCTGTTTGAGTTGCTATGCCATCTGATGGACATAGTAGTGGCGGTGTTGGGACGGCCGGACAGGGTGACGTCGTTCCTCAGGAACGAACGTGGAACCGTGCCGGCTTTCAGGGATAATGCCGCGGCGATTTTTGAATATGAAAACGCGTTGGCGATCGTCGAGTCTTCCGCATTGGAGGTGTCCGCCTTTCCGTCGCGGCGGTTCGAAGTGTACGGCACGCGAGGGAGCATCGTAATGGAGCCGCTCGAGCCGGACCCGGTGGTACGCCTCTGTCTGGACGAGGCTCGCGACGGCTTCAACAAGGGATGGCAGACGGTGCCGGTTGAGAACGAACCGAGGTACGTCGTGAGCTTGCGTTCCATGGTCGCGGAGATCAGGGGCCGGAAGCCGCCGGTCCGGTCGCTGGATCATGAATTAATCGTGCAGGAAACGGTTCTCCGGGCCGCGGGTGTTCTATAAGGTTCTACAGTCAAAGTCGTTCATCCGTGCGAAGACCGCTGGGGGTTTTAAGACAGCTTTTTGGGAGGACTCCATGGGTTTGTTGCGGCATCTGGCGCTGCGTTGCACCGATATGGAACTGTCCAGGCGGTTTTACGAGGATGTGATCGGCTGGCGTTTTGTCGCACTCCGTCCGCGTGGCGATGCTCTGGATATGAGTGACGGAACAAACAACATTACGTTGATTCAGCAGCCGGAGGATTCGAATCGACCGCTGCTCGCGGAGGGAGACGAATATATCCATTTCGGCGTGATCGTGGAAGACCTGGACGCGACCTGGGCCCGTGTGATGGCCTGGGGAGCGGAGGTCGTGCGAGAGAACGTGAAAGAGCGCAACCCGGTCGATTCTCATGTCCGTCCGCCGGTCTCGTTCAAGGTGCTGGATCCGGACGGAAATGTCGTCGATATCACCTGCAACAGGAGCGAGTGGGTCGGGGCCATTGCGGAATAGCGTCTTCCGTTGCCTGACCGGGCGCCGGAAGAGTCAGGGCAAGGATTTCGTACCGTTCACGATTGGTTTGTGTGGGAACTGAATTGCGATTGGTATCGACCGGACCGGAATTTCTCATGGAAGGAAGGAAATCGCACGCATGATCCTGATCACCGGTGCGCCTGGATGGCTGGGCACCCGTCTGGTCGATACGATCGTCAATGGGCTGCCTGGTATGCCGTCGCTTACGGAACCGTATGCGGAACGTCGCATACGTTGTTTTGTATTGAATGGCGTCAACTCGGAGGAGCTTCGCGGCCTTTCGCCGAAGGTCACCCTGGTTGAAGGAGACGTACGCGACAAGGCGACCCTGCAGCCGTTTTTCGGAGAATGCGAGGGCGCCACGCTCTTCCACCTCATCGGTGTCATCCATCCAAGGCGAGTCAGGGACTTTTACGACGTGAATACGGGCGGCGCACGCAATATCGTCGACTGCGCCGTGAAGCACGGCGTGAAGCGGCTGGTGATGATTTCATCCAACAGTCCGGCAGGTTATCACACGGATAACGGGCGCCTGTTCCACGAGAATTCGCCGGATCGGCCGTACATGAGTTACGGCAAGTCGAAAAAGCTGGCCGAAGATATCGTCAACGCGGCACATAAGTCGGGAAAACTTGAAACCACGATTCTTCGTCCCTGCTGGTTTTATGGCCCTGGTCAACCGCCGCGGCAGACGCGATTTTTCAAAATGGTCCGGCACGGGCGCGTGCCTGTGGTTGGCGGGGGAGAGAACAGGCGTTCCATGTCATACATAGACAATCTCTGTCAGGCCATTCTCCTTGCCGGCCAGATTGAGAAAGCGAATGGACAGACCTACTGGATTGCAGATCGAACACCCTACACGATGAACGAAACGGTCGACACAATCGAAAGCCTTCTGGAGCATGAATTCAACCTGCCTGTCGCGCACAAGCGGTTGAGATTGCCTGCAATAGCCAGTGAATTCGCTTTAGCCTGCGACTGGATGATCCAGCGCGCCGGACTATACTGCCAGGAGGTGCATGTACTTTCAGAGCTGAATAAGACCATTGCGTGTTCGATCGACAAAGCCGAACGGGACCTCGGCTATCGTCCCGGGATCGGCCTGGAGGAGGGCATGCGGCGGTCCATCAGGTGGTGTATCGACCGGGGATTCCTGCCGTGACAGCAAGGCCGCTGGTCGTTGTACCGGAGGGTCTGGCCAAAGACGTCCACGGAAAGACCCTGCCCGAGCCCAGTTTTGTCTTCCGTCAGGTGTTGGACTATGTGGCCACGATTGCGACTACGGAAACTGTCATGTATCTGGCGCCGGCGAATCGGTTTGGCGGCGAAGTCTATGAGCAGGAGGCAGCATACGCTTACCTGAACGCCAGGATGGATTGCGGGCAGATTCACTGTCCCGTCTATCCGGCGCCGGGCTATGTCGATACCTTCGGCAATGCGCTTCTGTTGCGAAGGTACCTTCTCGACCGGAAGCGATGGCCGCTGGGTCCCGTCGACCTGATCTGCGCCGAAATGCACGCTTACAGGGCACGATATTGTTTTGCCAGGTTGGGCTACAGAATTGCACGAGTCCACCGGGTTCCCTACAGGGTTTTTCCCAACGAGCGTATTGTCGACCGCCTCTGGTACTATCGGGTTAAACCTTTGCATCTGGCTTATGAAATGGTGGCGCTGGCGCGGGACGTCGTTCGCGGCGCCGGACCGGACGGGACTTCCGCATGGCAATGCATCTGGTGACGGGCGGTTCGGGTTTCCTGGGAAGCCATTTCGTTCGAAGGCTGCACGGCAAGGGCGAGGACGTTCGGGTCCTGGATGTCATCGATTCACCGGACCGTCCGCGTGGCACGGAGTTTGTGACGTGCGATATTCGCGATAGCCGCGGCGTGCAGGACGCGATGAAGGGTGTGCAATTTGTGCATCATAACGTCGCGCTGGTGCCTCTGGCGAAAGCGGGTCCGGAATTCTGGAGTGTCAACGTCGGAGGCACGAGGGTCGCCGCGCACGCCGCCTTGGACGCCGGTGTCAGGCTGTTCATTCACATATCGTCCTCGGCGGTATTCGGCGTGCCTGAAGCGTGTCCGATTACCGGTGCGACCCCGGCGGCGCCTGTCGAGAATTACGGTCGGGCCAAGCTCGCCGCGGAGCAGCAGGTTTTAAGGGCCGGCCGAAAAGGACTGCCCAGTCTGATCCTTCGCCCGCGAACCATTCTGGGGCCAGGCAGGTTGGGCATTTTTCAGATCCTGTTCGAATGGATTCGCGACAGCCGGAATATCTACGTCATTGGCAACGGCGACAATCTGTTCCAGTTTGTTCACGTCGACGACCTGGTGACGGCCGCGCTGCTGGGCGCCGAGAAAGAGACACGGGGCGTGTTCAATATCGGCGCGGACAGGTATTCGACGCTACGCAACGATTTGGACGAAACGATCAGACATGCCGGCAGCAAGACGAAAATTGTGGGATTGCCGGTCGATTTGACAGTATCTGCATTGAAGGTCCTGGATGTCCTGAAAATCTGTCCGCTTGCGCCCTGGCACTACCTGACCTACCACAAACCATTTTATTTCGACCTTTCAGAGCCGATGGAACAGCTTGGCTGGAAACCCGGGTACGGCAACGTGGAGATGATGATCCAGGCTTACGATTGGTATATATCGCATGGTTCAAGGGAAATCGAAGCGGGTGCGATGTCCATTCATCGGGATCCGGTGAAACAGGGTGTGCTTCGACTGCTAAAATGGTTGTCCTGAGAAGACCGAGGCCAGCCGCAGGGAATTCCGGCAAAGCGGCGCAGGCGCGAATTCCGGGAACTCCGGGCGGGATTCGGACGTATATGGCAGGAAGCATTTGAAACCGGGTGGGCGGGTGTTTTTCAAACAACCTGACGGGTTGCCGCACACTGAAGCCCGGCGAAATCGCCGGGTTTTTCTGTGTCTGAGCACGAATATAAATAATGCTTTCAGGTGCTTTGCCAGGAAAAAGGTGGAATGCGGATGGGATCGTTGAAATGCGACCGGTGTGTCACTATGGGTTGGCATCTCATGTCTTCGCGAAGTGAGGCGTCCTTTTGAACCGCATGCGCATTCTGGTACTGGCTTTTCTTTTTCCGGGCGGGGTGTGGGCGGCCACCTTGAGCGGATTCGTGACAGACGGCACCAGCGGGGAGTCGCTTCCCTATTCGAATGTGGTCTTGAGAGGAGGGCCGCCGCCGCTGGGCGCGTTGAGCAACGTGGACGGGTATTACGCGGTCCAGCATATTCCTCCCGGTGAGTATACAATCGTCGTTTCTTACATCGGATACCGAAGCTACGCCGATACGATTCGTTTTTCCGGGGCCGAGTTGCGGGAGTTGAATGTGCAGTTGATTCCCGAACCGATTTTATCCCGGGAGATCGTGGTTGAAGGGGACCCGTACGAGGCGGAGCGAAATGTACAGACGGGTTTTGTGACGCTGGAGACGGCGCAGTTGCAGGAGTTGCCCGCCGTTGGCGAAACGGACCTGCTGCGCAGCCTTCAGTTGCTGCCCGGAATACAGGCGGCTTCGGATTTCAGCAGCGGGTTGTATATCCGCGGCGGCGGACCGGACCAGACGCTGATCCTGCTGGATCAGATCCCGCTGTATAATCCGACGTACGCGTTCGGCTTTTTCTCTACGTTCAATCCCGACGCCATTAAGGATATGAGCCTGCACAAAGGCGCCTATCCGGCCCAATACGGCGGGCGGCTCGGTTCCGTTCTGGACGTGCGCAACCGCGACGGCAACCGGAAGGGATTCGAGGGAACGGGGGGGATCAGCCTGATATCCGCGCGAATGACCCTGGAGGGACCGGCGGGCGACGGTTCCTGGATGGTCTCCGGCCGGCGGACGTATCTGGAACCGGTTCTTTCCCTGATAAGGGACGAGGACACCGATGTGCCGTACTATTATTTTTACGATACCAATGCAAAGTTCAATCATGATTTCGGGGATCACGACAAGCTGATGTTCAGCGGATATTTCGGACGGGACGACTTGAAAATCGACCTGGAGGACGGGAGTTTTTTCAACGTACGGTGGGGCAACACGGCCTTCACTGGCCGATGGACCCATGTGTTTTCGCCCGCGGTTTTCGGAAATCTCGTGGTCTCGGGAAGCAAATACGAAAGTAACACGGAAGTACGGGTGATCGAGACCCCCATACGGTTTTCCAACGGGATTCTGGATGTCACGATCAAGGGTGATCTGGACTTTTTCGCGAGCAGCCGACATTCGTTGAATTCCGGGTTTCTGGCCACCTGGTTCGACTTCGCGTTCAAACAGAGTTTCAATCAGGTCGATCAATTGGATATCCGCGAGCAGCCGTTTCTGTTTTCGGCATATGCGCAGGATCTCTGGCAGCCGCGGGCGGAGACCAGCGTGAGGTTGGGCGCGCGCGCGAACTATAGATTCAGCGAAGGCGACCGGCTTCACGTCGAGCCTCGATTTGCCCTTAGCCACGGTCTCACGCCGACGTTGAGGCTGAAGGTGGGCGGCGGGTCATACAGACAGTACATCCAGCTGGTGACGACCGAGGCCTTCAGCGGTGGCGATTTCTGGGTCCCTCTCGACCAGACCGTGGAGCCTGGCCGTTCCTGGCAGGGGGTGACGGGCGTGGAATGGGAACCGTCGAAGCGGTATCAGTTCACGTTGGAAGGATACTATACCGACTTTGCAAACCTGGTGCTGATCGACAACAACGTCGCCGTCGGCTCCGAAGGGGGGACCTCCGAAGACGCGTTTCTGAGCGGCGGCACCGGAGTCGCTACCGGGCTTGAGTTCTTCCTGCAGAGGCGCACGGGGTCGATTACCGGTTGGATCGGATATACGCTGGGTTGGACGCGCCGGCAATTTGCGGAGTTGAACGACGGGAAAAGGTTCCCGCCAAAGTACGATCGGCGGCACGATCTCTCTTTTGTGAGCAACTGGCGCGTGGGCAGGTGGACCTTTGGCGCCAACCTGCTGTACGCGACGGGGCAGGCGTTTACACCGGCGTCCGCGGTATACGGATTGAGGCGGCCCGCCGAGCCCGAAGCGAGAACCGGGAACTATGCGCTGCCGGCGGACCGGAACAGCGCGCGGTTGTTGCCGTACCACAGGCTGGACCTGAGCGTCAAGCGTGGAATCCGTGTTTTCGGGGTGGACGCGGAGGCGTACATTCAGGTATTTAACGTCTATAGCCGCCGCAACGAATGGTTCGTCCAATTCGATCCGGACGCAATTCAAACCGATCCGGAGGTCGTGAAGATGTTGCCGATCGTACCGACGTTGGGCATCAACTATGCCTTTTGATAGCCGAATGGAATTGAGGTCGCCGAATTCACTATGGGCGCGCTTTTCGTGGCTTCCTGATTTCTTACCTATGTCCCGGCACGGGAGATCCTTGTGATGAATTCGCGGATTGCAGCCCATAAACGCTTGGCTGTCGCATGCTGCTTTCTGATAGCCGCCTGTCAGGCCGATCGGACGAACGAGTCATTGTTCGGCCCGAACGGGGCGGGCGAACTCGTGCTTGACGGGCTGCTGATTGTGGGGCGGCCGCTTCCGCCGGTATTCGTGACGCAGACGGTGGCTTCAGTCGACCGCGACAGGCCGAGGAATGCCGTGGTGCCGGATGCCGTCGTGGAAATACGGAATGGGGAACGTGTCTATCGGTACGTGCGGGATCCCGATGCAAATCCGTTTCAGTATTCGCCGCCCGCCAATTCGCTGGTTGTATCCCCGGATACGAAGTATGTTCTGGTCGTAACGGCAACCGGCAGGACGGCGCGGGCGACGACGATCACTCCCGGCCCGTTCCGGGTGCGGGAGGGCGTGGTTCTGGATGCGAAGACCGAAGAGATTCAGCGGAGACTGAAGGGGTTTGCCGAAGTGGCGGATGGGGTCTTTCTTGCGCCGGAGAACCGGGTGGTTTACAGGACCGGGTTTCTGGAGGCCAGGTTCGACCCCATCGATGTCCCGGGTTACCAGGTCGGTATTGTGAGTCTGGACCCGGATGCAGACGCGCTGGACCGCGGGCCGTTCGACGACGCCCCGGTTCGCACGGGCAGTTCACCGGCGATTGAGTCGACGGACGGTACAGTCAGGCTGCCCTGGTTCGCGATCTATTTTTCGGGGCGACACCTGATGCGGATTTACGCGGTGGACCGGAACTGGTACGACTATGTGCGCTCGGGGCCGGAGGCGCAGGAGGGGTGGTTCGGGGGGCTCGCGGGCGAGAGTTTCAGGCGGCCGCTCTTCCACGTGGAGGGCGGGATCGGACTCTTTGGGTCCGCATCCGTGGATTCCCTCGGGTTCGTCGTGGTCGACGAACCGTGAGGGCCGGAGATGCAATCACGCTTCGACCAGGCTCGGCGGAACTCCCGCCGGGCTTTTTCTATTTACGGCAGCGGTCGACCGAACGACCTCGCGAATTCAATGAAATCGGTGAAGTCAACCCGGTTGTCACCGTTCAGATCGTAGGTTGTATCATCCGTGTTGAAAGCTCTCGCAAAACCGATAAAGTCGGTGAAATCGACACTCCCGTCGCCGTTGAAATCGGTGCGGGGATTGGCGAATACGACTTCGGGGGGCGGACGCTCCTCCAGGATTTCCAGGGTCTGGTTGGGCTCAACCTCCCTGATCGTCTGGACAATGCCACTGGGCCAGCGGATGTTGATGGAGTCAATCACGGCGCTGGTGCCGATGCCGAACGTCGGCCAAAGGCTGTGCTGTGAGAAACTGCTGCCCCCGCTGGCAACGTCGCGAATCTGGGTCCTGCCGCCCGCGGTCAGCCGGATTCTGGCGCCGATGGCCGACCGGTTGCTTTCGGTGCCCTCCAGTTTCAGACGGAGCCAGTTGTTGTCGTCGTCCTTTTTCGTAAACAGCAGCGGATAACCCGTCCGGTCATTCGTTCCGGCGTTTGCGACGAAAATATCCACGTGGCCGTCGTTATTGACGTCGCCGGTCGCAACGCCAACCGCAATGGTGGGCCTTCCGGTATCGTCAACCGTACTCAGACCGTAGCGTGCCGTGGAATCCCTGAACGCGCCGGCCCCGTCATTGATCAGGAGGTGGCCCGGGTTGTACCATGCCCCTAGCATTTCGAAGTTGCCCACGTAGTATAGATCCAGGTCGCCATCGTTGTCGAAATCCGTAAAGACCGTTCCCCAGCCGAATTCCAATTCGGCTAGTTTGCGATTGTCCGCAATTTCCAGTACCTCGGCAATATTGGTGAATACACCCTGGTCGTTGCGGAAGAATCCGTGCAGATCATATTCCTGGTGGCCTTTCTTGTCCACGAAGGAGCCGCCGACGTTGGTGGCGAAAAAGTCGAAATCGCCGTCCAGGTCGTAGTCTCCGAACGCAAGCCCCATCCAGCTTCCCGTGATTCCCAGGCCGGCATCCCTGGTAACGTCCGTGAATCTCAGGTTGCCGTCGTTCCTGTGCAGCCGGATGGGAGACCATTCGCCGTCCAGCGCAATACCCTGGTCGTTGGCCGTAAACAGGTCCGGGTCTCCGTCGTCGTCATAGTCGCAGAAGCGGACGGACCATGTATACGTACCTTCGGTGCCGGTTTCATCGGTAATGTCCTTGAATGTGAGATCGCCGTTGTTGAGATAGAGTTCGCCTGTGCCCACGATTCTGTTCTCCTCCACGCCACCCTCACCGCCCGCGCCGCCCACGTAGATGTCCACGTATCCGTCGTTGTCGACGTCCGCAAATGCTACGGTGGATGAGAAGTAATCGGAGACGATGCCCGCCGACTCCGCGATGTTCTCAAACGTCCCGTCGCCGTTGTTCAGAAAGAGGTAATTGTGCCCGTCCGTGGCCACGAAGAGATCCGCGTCGCCGTCGTTGTCGATATCGGCGCTGGCCACGCCGTGTGTCTCAACCGTGACAGCCACGCCCGCCTCCCTGCCGACGTCCCGGAAATTGCCGCTCCCGTCGTTTTCCAACAGGTAGTTGCGATATGCAGGACCGTGTCCGTGACCGTTTGCGACGTAGACGTCCAGGTCGCCGTCGTTGTCGTAGTCGAACATCGCGGCGCCGGGAAGCCCGCCCATTTCGTCACGGAAGCTGATTTCGTGCGGAAAATCGTACAGAAATGGGCCCTCGTTCTGCGCTGCGGCGGAAGAACACAGCGTGATTGAAACAAAAAATGAAAACAAACCGCGTCTCGTCATGCGTGAATCCTCCAGAGAGATTACCCGGCATTGTTCAGCGAAAAAATAACACAGAAACGAGAAGATCTGTCAAGGAAGGAATGGATTTTGGACGTTGAGATTCAAGCCCATCCATGTACATGATGGCCCCCTCCGGGAAACCAGATCAGATCGATCAGAAAGGAGACCAGAACACCCGTAGCCCGGCCGACGATGATTCCGAAAAAGAGGGGACGGAAAAAGCGATACAGCTGTACGCCGCCAACGCGCATGACGATGGCTTTGAAGAGCCAGACGATGAGAATGGCGGTGATTTCGTGCAGGAGGCTGGTGGTGGTGACGATAAAGCCCACGGGATGCAGCGGCCACCACGGCAGGCGGTAGCGCAGAAGCGTGAGGACCGCCATGAGGATGCCGCCGAAGGCGAATAGTACGACGCGTTCCCACGAGGCCGGTTCGGGCGATTTGATATTCGAGACGACGGCGTCGTAAAGGCGGGGCGCGTACCTTGTGAAGGGGTACTCCGTAAAGTTGAACGCCCCGTATTTATATCCGAGGTAGAGCACCATCCAGATGTTTACGGCCAGCGCGGTAAGCAGGCCCCCGAGCGCGGCCCAGAACAGGATGCGGCGGTTACCCCGCGCGCGGTCGAGGGCTTTCGCACCCTGGGAAAGAGCCGGCATGAAATACATCCATCGCAGCGCGTGCGACGTGGCCGAGGCCGTAAGGACCCTGGCGGAAATGGTCTCGGTGCCCAGTACCTGGTAACCCATGTCCAGGGGGCTGGTCGGAAGGCCCAGGTACAGGGTGCCGGACTCACAGACGAACCGCGCCAGCGCGATGTAGATGATAATCGACGCCGGAACGGTGATGGCCATCAGTGCCAGTTCGATCCCCGCCTGGTGCAGCCATGCGACAATGTAGAGGTTGCCCAGAATGAACCCGATGACGGCCGTGCGATAAGAGAGTATTTCGTTGGAATCATCCACGTCGGATTCATTGAAGAATGCCTTGCGGAACACGTCCCGGAGGTGGTGTCGCGCCGACCAGAAACCCCAGGCCACAAAGACGAAGAGCGCGCCCAGGCATTGCCACTGGACGAGCGGATCGCCCCATCCGCCGCCGGATTTGTGCATGCGGCCGAACTGGAAGCCGGTTTTTCGAATCAGGGCGATCTCGGACATCAGCAGGAAATGGAAGAACCAGATTGAGAAGAGGATTTCCAGCTTCACGAAGTAACCGAAGCCGATCGTGTACGTATTGATGTGGGTGAGCAGAGGCGGAAAAATCCGGGCAAAGTAGAACAGGCCCCCGTTGGGACTCACGCTGATGCGGGGCCACGTGGGCTGAAAATACGTAATCATGTTCCAGCCGATAATGCCGAAGGTGATCCCGAAGCCAATCCAGAAAAGGCGGCCCTTAAAGAGGTCCGGCCATTTGTTTTTGCCCGACGCGTCATGGATGTCGTCGATGGTTTCGAGAATGGGTGCGAGGAGGGGATAATCCAGTCGTTCGTATTCAACCCACTGTTTTCGCAGGATCGCCGCGATGCAGGCGCAGACGGTGAACCCCGCCAGAATGAGCGTGAGCCACCAGAAGAGCGGGAGGTACCACACATTCCAGGGGATGTCCGCACCCGACGGCAGCCCTTCGTAGAGCAGGGTTGTCTGCCGGCCGTCGTTGGTAGGGAAAAGATAGTCCGGAAGATGAGGTTGAATGAAGTCGATCCAGCCGTTTTCTGGCGTGCTGCGGTAGTATGGAACGGCCATCAGGCCCAGCCAGATGCCGGTGAGCCCCCGGGCGGGGATCATCGCGGCCACAAGGCCCATTGCAATGATCGTGAGCATTTCCGAGGAACCCAGGCCGGACGATCCGGGCCTCCTGCGAAGGATCAGGTTGATCGTGAGGACGACAAGGAAAATGGCGAGAAAGGAGACGGGCAGGTGTGTGATATTGACCGATGACGTATCTGCCGCGGTGCGCGAATAGGCGATCCAGCCGCTGGTGAGGGCCGATACAATGACGCCTATTCCCACCGAACGGAGCGTGATGCCCCGATCCTGGAGGTCGGCGTTCGATTCGAAGGGAGGCTCTTGCGGTTTTGGCAGTGCCATGTGGTGGGATTGTTGTTAAATTCAAGTAGGCCAGGTGGTGTACGGGCTTGCCTGTGGGGGCATAAAATAAATGGAACAGGGCGTTTAGTCAAGGAGCGAGGTAAATAAGTACTGTTTACATTTTATCCAGGACCGGGTATATTATTTCCCGAAATTCGAAACTTCTCAGTCGATCCGAATCGCCCGTCTCCCGGGCGCCGCGGGGCCACCCACCGGAGGTCAGGTATGAAGCGACTCTTTTCGTTACCATTAATTCTTTCCATGATATTTGCGGCCTGCGGCGGCAGCGGGGACACCGTTAGCGGTCCCACCGGCGGTACAGGAGAAGGCACGGGAACGGGCGGGTCCACCGGAGGACAAAGCAACAGCCAACACGCGCGAGACCCGCAGGCCGGCGGCAACTTTCTGGACGTGGCTTCATTTCCTGTAGACGCAATTGCAATCGGTTGTGCGGGCGCCGATTGTATACCCGCACTTACCGATCCCGATTTCGTCAGCTCCGGCGCCGCGGGAGCGGGGTATCTGCGAGACGACGATATTGTGATGGGGATCGTGATTAACGGAGAGCCCAGGGCCTATCCCCACAATATCGGCTGGTGGCACGAGATCATTAACGATACGGCGGGTGACGAGAGCGTGATCGTGACGCTCTGCCCGCTGACCGGTACTGGTATGGTATTCAACGGCGTCGCCGCCGATGGCGAACGGATACACGTGGGGGTGTCCGGATTGTTGTTCAACAACAACCTGATCATGTACGACCGGCGGGACAGGCAGTCGCTATACCCGCAGATGATCTACAAGGCCGTACTGGGCCCCCGGCAGGGCGAGGAACTGGAGCTGTTGCCGGTGACCGAGTGTACATGGGAATACTGGAAGCGGGTCCATCCGGATACAAGGGTGATCGACGGAAACGGCACCGGCGCGTCGATTAGCAATTACACTGACTATCCATATTTCAGAGAGGATCTGGGAGGGGACTACCGCACTGCAAACGCGTACATCACTTTTCCGAATATGGATACACCCACGTCCAACCTTTTCGGCGCGAAGGATATGGCAATGGGCGTCCGTTTCGGGGAGATGGTGAAGGCCTATCCCTTCCTGGCCATGCACGACGAGGACGTCATCAATGACGTGATTGCGGAAGGGGCCAGACAACATCCCATCCTGGTCGTCCACTACCGGGATGCCCAGTTGGCCATTCCCTTCTCGCGTGAGATCACCGTGAATGGCCAGGCAACCACGCTGTCCTTCGAACGCGTGAATTCAACCCTGAGCGCATATCCCTTTTTGCTGAAAGACAAAGAGACCGGAACAACCTGGAACCTGAAGGGAGAGGGCGTGACCGGCACGCACCAGGACAAGAAGCTGACTCAGCTGCCGTCCCACAACGGGTTCTGGTTCGCCTGGGGCACGTTCTGGCAGAACCTGGGTATTCACTGAGCGATCGATCGTACTCCTATACATAGGTGCGTTATTGGCGACAAAAAAAGCCCTCGGAGTCATCCGGGGGCCTTTCGTTGGCGCCGCTCGCGATACGTTTGAATTTGTGTTTGGATCTGTAATTCTGCAAATTCATGCGATCTTTTGCGGCGGTGAACCGTTAGAATGGCAAACACGCCTTACTAAGGGTCGGGCGTCCTGCTACTGAAAGGCCAACGTGTCATTCTGAGCGGAGCCGAAGAATCTCCCGCCCATTCCGTTGTCGGTGTGAAGGGAACTTTCGTTTACGAATGCGGGCGGACGCATCGTCAACCTGACTGTCTGGGCGAGTCGGTGACTGTTCGGACAGCCATTTGTTCGTCCGGCGACGAAAGCGGAGTCGCGGGGTTGAGCGTTGCAACGACGTCTTTAATGTGACCTGTTGAGTTCGATCAGGAGGTTTGAGAAGATGCTTCACATGAAACACGACCACAGATGCAGGAGCTGTCTTGTGCTTTTGTCGGTCTTGACACTTGCCGTTATCGGATGCGGCGCCGCATCCGCATGGGCGGATGCACTTTCTCCGAGGGAGGTCGACGCGGTCTACATCCGCACAATGAAGTCTGACCACCCCGATTCCATAAGGGTGGCGATCGGGCAATTGGAAGGAGCCCTGAAAGCGTATCCCAACCCTGCCCTGCTGCGCGTGCGTCTTGGAATGCTCTATCTGAAGGCGAGGGACGCGCAACGGGCGAGGGCGCGTTTCAGAGACGCACTTATTGAGGATTCCACGCTGGTGGCGGCGCGGTACGGCCTGGGACGGGTTTATCTCGAGTTGATGAATAATCCCAAACGGGCGGTGACGAACCTCAAACACGCCATTCGCATCGATTCCACCTATGTCGACGCCCATCAACTGATGGGACGGGCATATCTGAAAATGCGCAAGAAGAACGAGGTTGTGGCGTCGGCCCGGGCCGCGCTCCGGCACGATCCTGACCATGCGCCGTCGTACATGCTTCTGGCCGACTATTATCTCTCGCTGGGGAATGCGCGGGAAGCCATCCGGTATTTTCAGGAATTCCTCTCGCGCCACCCCGAAGATGAGGAATCCGCGTTTGATTTTGCGATGCATCTTCTGGAGATCGGGAGGTACGACGAGGTGCTGCAACTGGCGGCGCTGATGGGTCCGCAACGGGGGTTGCCCCTTGAGGCGCAGGTCCTGGCCGCCTGGGGAGATCACGAAGAGGCCCTCCAGGCGTTCGAGCGGTATGTTTCACTGCAGCCGGAGAAGGCGCGATCGGTATATCATGACATCTCTATTGTGGCTGGAACCGAGGACGTTCAGGCCTATCAGAACACACCGCCGGAGAAGCGGGAGACGTTCCTGAGGCGATTCTGGCTGAAGCGCGACCCGTTCCAGACGAGCGGCGGCGCGATGCGGCGGATGGAACACTACCGGCGTGTGTGGCAGGCAATGACCCTGTATGGTGAGATCAAGTGGCCCTTCGACGCCCGCGGCCGGGTGTTCGTCAGGTACGGAGAACCCGACTGGCAGTCAAGTTGGCAGCAAATCAACGCCCAGGTGCCGCTCAAGGTGCAGCGGGTACAGGAAAGACTGGCGTTTCAGCTTTATGGAAAGCACGGGCACAACATGAACTTCATTGGCCCGGTGTATCCCATTCGGTCGGACCGTTCGGCCGAACGCGCGCTTTCCCGGTCGGTCTGGGGGACCAGTCACAAGCCGTTGTCCGGCCCTGAGGAAATCGACGTGGGACTCACGTATTACAAGCCGGTCACCACAAGCATGGATAACTCGAAGGTGGGCTGGGATGTCTGGATTTATGCGGATATCGCAAACGGCTTAGAGGTCGTGTTTACGGATGAATTGTACAGTGGTGTCTACGATTTCGCTCCGGAACCGACGCCCGACGGGTACGATCTGAACGAACTCGCCATGCAACGCATGGGCCCCATGCGCAGCCTGATGTCGCGATTGCCCAACCTGGCGCCGGGCGCCCGGGTCGCGCGAATCTCGAAGGATATGCCCGAGCGGTACGACATCTCCCATCTGGATCCCATGGAGTTCTATTACGAAGCCCTTACGTTCCGGGGGCGCAACGGAAAGGCGGACCTTCAACTGAATCTGGGACTGCCGCTGGACAACGTCCTGGTGGCCGGAGACGGCGACACAACGGTGACGTTGGAACGGCGCATCGCACTGATCGAAAACCGGACGGAACAGGTGCGGAAGACACGGGATCGGCTGGACGTGCGGATATCGTCGGACGGTAGAGGCACGGGGTTGTTGGCCGTGGACCGGGTCGATCTGACTGCGGCGCCCGGCACCTATCGGTTGGCGCTACAGATGTCCAGACTGAATACCAACCGGCTTCAGGCATATCACCAGGAGGTCGAGGTACCCGACTACGATGGCGGGCAGTTACTCCTGAGCGATTTGCAGGTGGCCTACCTCGTAAGCGAGGCCGGCCCGAATTCAGATCCCAGGTCGGTAAGGGGGAAATGGCAGATTGCCGCTGCGCCGTCCCGGGCGTTTCGTGCGGGCGATCCGGTTTTCGTCTACTTTGAAATCTACAATTTGACGCGGGATGCGTTCGGTAACACCCGATACGAGGTGGGGTACGAGGTGCGCCGGGGGAGAAAGAAGCTGAAAACGCTGGCCCGGAAGGGGTCGGGCGAGATGGTTTCGGTCAGCTACAAACAGGTGGGCCCCTCGCCTCACGAGTCCGACTACGTCGAGTTGGACCTGCGAAAGGGCAAATCCGGGCGCTACAGGGTTAAAATGACGGTGAAGGATCTCGTGAGCGGCCGGCAGACGGTTCGCGAGGGCCGGTTTCAGATCCTGCAGAAGTGAGGTCGGACGTTCCCGTGGGGGGTGTCCTTGCATTCACGGACGGATTTCGGTTGTCCCGCAATCCGTCCGTTCGCGTGTGTGCCCCTTCAGAAACTCTTGTGGTGACGACACGACGTGCTACCTTTTGTTGCCGACGGGGTCCATCGATGGCGGGCACACAAAAAAAACTTGACAAATTCGATTGGTCCAACTAAATTTCATGCAATTCAGTAAGATAAGGGGTAGTGTGTCAAATATGAACCTCTAGGGTTTTAACGGTTTTTCCTATGTTTTATACATATTATAGGCCAATGTTTGGGGACCGCCTAGGCGTAATCGGCATGATGCATTCGTGTGCAATTATGCCCTTTTTTGTTTTGCCAGGCATGCAAGACCCCAGGTTTCGTGGATGGTCGGGATTCAACTGATCGTTCGCTAAAGAACTGTTTTATGGTACGCCGGGGGGATTGAGGTGTATTTGGGTCGTTGGAAAGTTGAGCTTCGAATTCTGCCGGATTTTCCGAAGCGTCGCATTGACCGACTGGTTTCGTATTGATCTTGTCTATTCTGTATATCCATGTTAAATTTTTTAATCCCGAATCGCTTGCGTCTTCGAATTTCTATCACGGGGGTGGGCTATTTGGGGGGCTAACCGCTTTCTTTATGACTTCCGTCTCTGGTCTTGGTCTTTGGAGGGGGAGGGCAGTGAAGGCTGACCGCTGAATGCTGATAGCTAACAGCTTTTTTGAGAAAGGAGGTCGTCTATCGACAGAAGAGGAGTCCGTTTCGCAAATTCCGTTCGTGGGACGAGGGGAAGGGTGGAGGGGAGTTTCCGCATTATTCACTCTCAAGAGGGAGGTGAGTAGATGAAAGTTGTGCGTTTTGCTTTTCTGGCTGTTTTTGTGCTGGTGGCAGTGGGTCTGTCAGACAGCGCATTGGCTCAGGAAGGTAGATGGGCGGTCGGCGGGATCGCCGATTACAACATCCCGATGCTTCGGCTCGGCGAGCGCTGGGGCGCCACTGGCAAATTCGGGGCAACGATAAGCTACGTAGCCAGCCAGCGCACCGTTGTTGAAATCGAGTACAATTACTCGAAGTTCACCGACGGAAAACCGGCATCCGATCTCTGGGTATACCCGATCGACGACCAGGAATACCCGCACCCGAACGGCAAGTCCGAAATCACGTGGAACAACCTGATCGTGAACGGCCTGCTTTTTGTCGGCGAAGAGAACGCCACGCACGGGTTCAAGGCCAGGGATTATCGGTATTATTTCCTGGTTGGCGGTGGTCTCTATCGTTACTACGCGATCAACAGCAACCTGGTTTATTCCCGCCAGACAAACGATCCTGTAGACTTGGGCTTTGTCATGGAAGACCAGATCGATCAGCGATATACCATCGGCGCCAATGCCGGCTTTGGTGTCGAGGGTTTCGTAACCCAGAACCTGGCCATCGACCTGCGTGCCCGCTACAGCTTTATTGTGGGCGAATTGCGCAATATGCTATTCTATGGGCTGGAGAAGGTGCGCCCCATTCACCTGGTCGACGTCGGCGCGCAGATGAAGTTTTACTTCTGGCGGTAATTTACCGCAGCCGGGGTAACAACACTATGAAGGAGGTATCACAATGAAGCGTAAGCTTCTGTTTTTAGGAGTCGCAGTTGCGGTCGCGGCCGTTTGTTTCGTCACGGGCGACCTGCAGGCGGGTGTCACCGGCAAGGTCAACGGCGTGGTGCGCGACCAGGCCGGCGAAGTCCTGCCCGGCGCCAACGTCGTGATCAAGGAACTGAATCTGGGTTCCACGGCGGATGCCGACGGATATTATGTCATCATCAATATTTCGCCGGGCGTCTACACGCTCTCTGCGTCCCTGATCGGATTCGAAACCGTATCGCAGACGGGCGTGGACGTTACTACCGACCATACCACCACCATTAATTACAACCTGAAAGAGACCGCCCTCGAACTGGGCGAGTTGGTGGTGACGGCCGGCCGTCCCCTGGTGGAGCCCGATAAGACCACCAGCAAATACACGGTTTCTCTCGAAGAGACCGAGCGGAACCTGGCGGCGGCCCGCCGGACCTCCGAGTTGCTCCAGTTGCAACCGGGCGTGGCCGTCGACGGATCCAACCGGATTCGCGGTGCGTACGTAGACCGGGGCTGGTACGGCACCGACGTGGCATACCTGGTGGACGGCGTCCGGATGAACCACAACGATGGTCGAGGTCGCGGCGGCCGGTTCCGCACCGTGAACCGCGGCGCCATCCAGGAATTGTCCGTCCTCACCGGGGTAACCCCGGCCGAATACGGCAATGCCCAGGGCGGTGTGGTTCAAATCATTACCAAGGAAGGCGGCGGTGAGGTGAACGGTTGGGGCGAGTTTCGCTACGAGCCCGCCGGCAAGAAGCACTGGGGCGAGAACGTGTACGATGCCCCTTCGCACCAGGATAAGGCAAATTGGGACGATCCCGTCTGGGCCAATGAGAAGTACCCGGACCTCTCCGGTCAGATCAACCATCCCATTTTCGAGGAACTGGCGGGCGAACTCATCCACGTCCGGACGAACTACACGGAATGGACCGGCTTCGGCGTCGAGGGCAACGTGTCCGGCCCGATCGGAGACAAGGCTTCGTTCGTGGCTACGGTCAAGAAAGACCACTATGCCGCGTCTTCCCCGCGGGCGGAGCGGCACGGTTTCTACAATGACCGTGGGCAATTCCAGGACGATCCGGGCAACATCAACGTGTCCGGAAGTCTCACGATCAAGCCCACTGCCAACCTCAAGTTGAAAGTGGGGGGGATGTATCTGGGTTGGGACTGGTATTCGAACGGCAATCCGGACCTCTTCGGCGGGCGTCACGGCAGTGGCGGCGGCGCGATGAGGCGTGGCGGTGGCCGCGACCTGTTCCTTCCTGAGAAGTGGTCCGCGGCCGGTTTCCACGGTCTCAGCGAAGAACTGCAATACGCGGTGTTAACGCACACGCTCTCTCCCAGGACGTTCTACGAAGTGCGGCTTTCGCATTCCCGGTCCAAAATGGACACGATCAGCGGCACCCACGACGTGACCAAGGACATCGCCCGGGATCAGGCGAGTTGGTTCAGTATCGGCCGCCAGGCCGCCCGATGGGGTCAGTCCGACCGCCAGCGCATCGGGGCCAAGGTCGATCTGTCGTCGCAGATAACCAAGGGGAACTTCGTTAAGGCGGGCGTCGAGTACCAGACCAGCGCCCTCACGATGATTTTCCGGTACGATACAACCCCGGCCGCACGGAATCTGCGGCTGATCGTGAACGAAGGCCAGATAGGCGAGAAGGTGAAACCCTTCTTCCTCAACGCCTACGTCCAGGATAAAATGGAGTTCCAGGGGATGATCGTGAATCTGGGCGTCCGCCTCGACACGTTCAATCCGAACTCCCGCCAGCTGACCTTCGGCGCGTTCCGGGGGAGTTCCATGTTCCGCTATTTCACCCGCGCGCGCGACTGGGCGTACCAGGAAGGCTCGCTTTGGGTTACGGACGCACCCTGGCACGTGAAGTTCAGCCCCCGGATCGGCGTGTCGCATCCGATTACGGAGCGGTCGCAGATGCGCTTCTCCACGGGTGTGTTCCTCCAGTGGGCCGACCTCTGGTACTATTTCGGGGAGGACTACTGGACCTCTGGCGATTCCGGCGACAGGGACGTGAATGAGAACGGCCGGATCGACGCCACGGAGCGGATGAACAACTTCCGTACCACTTATTCGGGTCAGAACGGGCTGCACCTTCTGCAACCCGCCAAGACCACGGCCTTCGAGGTGGGCGCCGACTGGAACTTCGTGGCCGACTACACGGCCACGTTAACGGCGTACTACAAGAGCGAGGTGGATCATTTCACCTCATATCCCAACGAGACGTGGGTCGGTCCCAGGGACTTCGGGATTCCCTATTCACGTACCCTGGACAACGGCGCGTACGGCGATACCCGCGGCGTCGAAATGTCCATGCGGAAGTCCTTCTCGCACAACTTCTCGTTCAACGTGTCGTACAACTACCAGTGGTCGCAGGTCACGACCGGTAAACTCGGCAACGTAATCCGCAACATCTACATGGACTCTACCACGGTGGTGCACCTGGCCACAACCAACGCGTTCACCGACAGGGGCGTAACCGTTCCGAATTTCTGGGTCTATTTCGACCCGCTTCCGGACGGCAGCGAGGCGCCGCGTCGGCTGACCGGCGACGACCTGGTCAAATACTCGCAGCAGGGCCAGCGCTACCACGATGGATCGCGAGCGAAAGGCGGCCAGTTGGGAACGGGCGTGTGGGACGGCCTGCGTCCGGTTGACAGCCCGGCACTGGCGAACTGCGGCTCGAACTGCACGGTCAAGATCAACTCGGGCAGCTATACCACGCTGTTCTTCCGCCCGAAGAGCGGCGACCGCCGGAACTTCGGGAGTTTTTCGCTGTTGGCGTCTTTTCCGGATGATTTCGAGTTCGGCCACGCTTTTGTCGGAACCGTTCTCAAGAATCTCCGGCTGAACGTCACCTCCCGCATCCAGACGGGCGGGATCTTCACCTACGCCCCGCCTCAAGGCGGAAACCGGTACTACCGCGACCTCGCGATGGATTCGCGCACCGACCTCGCCATTGAGAAAACCTTCAATGTGACCGGCCGGGTGCAACCCACGCTGTTCGCCGACGTCCGGAACGTATTCAACCAGAAGGACCGGACCAGCCCGACCAACAGAAACTTGTGGTCGTATATCGGGTTGGACGGACCGACGCCGGACGACAAGAATTATCTGAATTACGGCGACAGCCGGGATCGTTCGTACGCGCATACGCCGCGTCTTGCCCAGTTCGGGCTGCGCGTTAACTGGTGAGAAAGTGGCCCGCCGGAAGCGCATGCCGCTTCCGGCGGGCCTGCTCCGTAGTGCTTTCGAATGGAGGCAGAGAAGGATATGAAACGTTTGAATTTCATAACGAAGGGATTGGTTGGCATTGCTTGTCTCGCCCTGTTCGCGGTCGGGTTCGGGGCGCCGCCGGCGGATGCCCAACCCACTCCCGACAACGTAGTCAGCAGGTACAACCTGAGGTCGGTGATTTCCAACAGTTACAACAACTTGGGCGGAATGGGCGGCAACCAGGAATGGGGACGCGGCAACCGGCGTAACGCCTATCCATGGAACGGTCAGGGGCCGGGTTCGTTCGGCGCGGTGCTGTCCCAGTTCACGTCCAACCAGAAGTCGCAGATGTACAACGACTACAAGGTCTCGGGCGGCGAGGGCATCTGGATCCTCAACGCCGACCGTGGCACCGTGACGGTAACCGGCCCTCGGGAGAATGTACAGATCTCGGAACACAACACGACGCTGCCCTACGATCCGGTGGGCCAGCGCGAAGAAGGCTGGGGCCAGTCCAATCCGTTGCAGGAACTCGCGGAGGCGGTGAACAGCGCGATCTCTCCGGGCGAACAGGGCGCCTCGGGTTCCCTGTCCAATTACTGGCCGGGGGTCACCGCCGATGATGACGGAAGTCTTTATGGGGCCAACTGGGATCCGATAACAACCCCGCCCGCCCACATAGCCAACTTCAACCTGGGCGCGCATAACCTCGTGGACGTGACGATTCCTGAAGAGACCATCATCGCCCAGTGGGTGGACAAACAGAACGGGATCCGTGTCACGCGGCGCGTATACAGCTGGTCCAATCCGGATTTCGATGACTTCTACATTGTGGACCTCACCTTCACCAACCTCGGGGACTTCGACGGCGACGGCGTGGGTGAGGCGCCGGGACCCATCAACAACCTCTACATTGCGTTTAAAAATGTGGCGGCGATGACGGCCATGGGCATTCTCGAGGAGTTCGGATGGAACTTCTACCCGTCCAACGCCCGCGGCATGGACGACACGATGTGGTTTACGGAGGCCGACGGCTATCCGAATGCCTATTCTGAGAACGGCGCGTTCGCGGGTGAGGATATGCGCGCGGTCATCCGCAGGGACTCCGACAATCCGTTTTCCTCGCACGACGATACCGGCGATCCGTTCTTCAAGGCGATTGTGCCTTCAAACTACAACATCCTGCAGACCGAAGGTCAGCCGAGAGCGCCAAGCACCTATTTCATGGCGCCCCTCGCCTACGCCGACGACGCGGGGAAATTCTCGTTCAACGAAGCCGACCGGGGCCAATACGTGCAACCCGCGGAGGACAAACAGCCGCGTTCGTTCCAGTGGTGGCTGGCGCGTTCCACGGGCGACTTCGACGACCCCACTTACACCACGCACACCGCCGCGCAGTTGGCCAACACCGTTCTGACGTCGGGCTATCAGGCCAATGCGGACGAAGGTGACATTTCCACGCGCAAGGTGTTCCACGACATGACGGTGTACGGACCGTACAACGTGGGCGCGGGCGAATCCGTGAAGCTCGTGTTTTCCTGGGGAGCGGGCCACCCGTCGCTGCTCGAGCCGATTCCCGCCAACGAGCAGGACGTTGGCATTTTAAAGTGGGACCGGTCGAGTGAAACCCCTGAGAACAAGATCAAAAAAGTCAAGACCAATGGCGAGAAGGCCGCCCTGGAGAATCTGAAGCTGGCCCACTGGGTCTACGACAACAACTACCAGGTGCCCGTCTCACCCACCGAGGCCTATATTTCGGCAAATAATCTCACGTCTTCAACCAAGGCCAAGCAATTGATCAGGTGGGGTAGAGAGTCCGAATCCGCGGTCAACCCGTATACCGGCGAACAGGATATACTCGGCGTCCGGCTGTACAAGTCGAATTGGTTCTCGTGGGGCCCCTGGGAGCTGTATGGGATCATCGACAACGGTTCCAGCGGGTCCTCCACCAATCCGGCGGGCTTGCCCCGCGGCGAATGGGGCATAAATGCCGACGGTGTCTATGAATATGAAGACCTGGAGACCACGGCCGGCTTTTCCTACTTCTACTCGGCCCGGCCCTACGCCAGGGGGGTGGATTCCTATATGTGGGACAGCGGGATGACTATCGACGACATCCCCAGTCCACGCGTGCAGGCCAATATCCGGAGGGGGTATGAGAGCGGCTGGGGGCCGTCTACGGCCAGGACTTTCGACGGCGACAACCGCAAGCCGTTCCAGGCCCTGTTGTCCAGCCTTCCCGAAGAGGTGCTCTTCGTCCCGAATCCGTATTACGTGGACGGAAAGCACCAGTACCCGAACTCCCGCAACCTGCGCATCGTGGGCCTCACTGCGAATGCGGTAATCCACATTTATTCGGCCTCCGGCGACCGCGTGGAAACAACGGACCGGACCCCCCTCGCCAAGGGTGAAACCGAGTTTCGTCAGATCTCGTTCAATATCGCTGGCGAGGTGCAGACCGGTCTGTACTATTTCGTGGTTGTAGACGGCGGAGAGACCCGAAGAGGCAGCTTCGTGCTGATCAAGTAGCGGGTTTAAATCAAGGAGGAAATGACGTGAAAAGGAGTATGCTAATCATTGCGTCGGTCTTGGCCCTGCTGCTTGCCGCTTCACCGGCTTTGGCCGTGAAGTGGGGCGGGGTGACCGGCGAGTATGGTGTCAAGAAAGTAAATATCTCAGGGATGCAGTTCCTGAAGATCGGCCAGGGCGCCCGCGCCGTGGCGATGGGCGATGCGTTTACCGCGGTCGCCGACGACATCAACGCGATCTTCTGGAACGGGTCGGGGCTGGTACACGTGGAGCGCGTTGCCTATCAGTTGAACTGGACGCGCTTTATTTACGACACCCAGCTGTACTCGGCTGCCGCGGTGTGGAATACGCGGTCGGCCCGGGGCGAGGTGTTGGGCATTACGGTCGTGTCACATAACCCGAAGCCTTCCCCCGAGACCACGATCCATCAGCCCAGCGGAACGGGCCAGGACGTGGTCGCAAACGATCTTTCTGTCGGTCTGCTCTATGCGATCAAGTTCACCGACAAATTTTCGTTCAGCGCCAAGGCGAATTATGTTTCTGAGCAACTCTACACGATAAAAACGACTGGTTTTACGGTCGACGTGGGCAGCTTCTTCTACACGGGGTTCAGAAGCCTTCGTATCGCAATGGCGTTCAGGAATTTCGGCCCGGACCGCAAGTCGGGCGACCGTGCGTACCTGTTGCCGCTCGTCTATAATATCGGCATTGCCGCCGAAGTCTACGGCGAAAAGGGCGATCCGTCCTACCTCACCGCGTCCGTGGAGAGCGCGTTTTTCGTGGATTTCGAGCAGCGCTGGCATTTCGGCGCCGAGTTGTGGCTGCAGAACGCGCTTGCGTTGCGCGCCGGCTGGAAGTGGAACTATGACCTCGAGGGCATCGCCGTGGGCGCCGGTCTGAAGCAGACGTTTGGCGGACGTACCATAACGGCGGACGTGGCGGTGTCGCTCCTGCAAAAGAACGACGGCGTCGTTATGTTCGATCCGCCGATCCGCGTTTCTGTCGGTGGCACGTTCTAAGTCGCCTTTGCAAAGCGGCGGAGTCGATTTAAACCTGATGTAGTCCGGCGCTTTGTCGGCGTCTGAACCGACGGGCGGCGACCGGGACTCTGAGCCCGGGCGCCGCCCGTTCCTATTGCACAGGCGGAGGGCGGGAAGCATCCCTTCATGTGACAGACGGCCCATGCTTCCATGCTCGGATGTACTTACCCTCGGCGCCGGTAGACAATGGCGGCAGATATGGCGAAACGTACCTTCCAAAGGCGTAAGGTGAGCGCGGGGACGCCCGGAAGTGGGGTTCCGAAGCCCACATACACGTGGCCGGTTCTGGTGGGTATGGCGGCGTTTGTGGTTTATGCCAACGCGCTGGGCAACGGGCTGGTTTACGACGACCATTTTCTGATCGAACGAAGTTGGCTCGTGGAACGGCTGGATTTCAGGAGCGTTTTCACGACCCATTACTGGGCCGGTTACCCCGGAAATGAAACGGGGCACTACCGGCCGTTGCCCGTGCTTTCGTTTCTGCTGGACGCGCTGGGAGGCATTCGCCCGTTTCGGTATCATTTGACCAATGTGCTTCTGCACTTGTGTTGCAGCCTGCTGGCGTGGGGGCTGTGCAGGCGCCTGGGGCTGAGCCGCTTCGCCGCGGGAATTGCGGGCGTGTTATTTGCCGTGCATCCGATCCATGCGGAAGTGGCGGCGGGCGTGACCTTCGGCCGATCCGACCTGCTGGCCGGCGTCTTCTTACTCGCCGGCATGTTGTCATACACGCATAGTTCGCGTTCCCGGACGGCCTATGCGCTCGCGCTTGTCGCTTTTTTCTGCGGACTGATGAGCAAGGAGAGTGCGCTCGCGTTGTTTGGCCTGGTTGTAGCATATGACCTGGCCGCTGGGATGGGGGTTGCAGAGGGCGGAACGTCTTTGGACAAAGAGGGGCGAAGAGAATGCCGGAGAGGATGGTTGGTTGCGCGTTTGGCATGTTCGACCGGGGCAACCTCGGGAAAGGGGATTCTGTACGGCATACTGTCCGTTGGACGGGCAAGGTGGCTGTGGTGGACGGGCTTTGTGGGTGTATTTGGACTCTGTCTGGCCGTGCGAAACGCCGCGGCGGGGCTGGGCTTCTCACCGGGTGGGATGAGTGAGTTCGTGAATCCGCTCTACGGTACCTCGCTTGAAACGCGGGCCCTGACTGCCGGGAAAATTCTCTGGCACTACGTAACGCTTCTGGTGTTTCCGTGGCGGCTTTCCGTGGATTACTCGTACAATGCGATTCCGGTTTCGGTTTCGCTTCTGGGACCCGGGGTGATCGCGGGCGCGGCGCTGGGTCTCGGTGGGCTGATGCTGTGGGCGAGATCGCTGGGAAAATGGCCGCGGCTGTTTTTTTGCGGGGCGCTTTTTTGGGTGCCCTATATGGGGGTGTCACAGACCGTGGTGCTGCTGAATTCAATGGTCCAGGAACGGTTTTTCTACATTCCGGCGCTGGGTATGTTCGCGCTGGCTGGGATCGGGGCCGAACGGTTGTTCAGGAGGTATGGGTTCAGCGTAGTTGTCGCTATGGGTCTGATCATGTTGGGGTATGCCGCGCGTACGGTGGCGCGAAACAGAGATTGGAAGGATGATTTCAGCCTGTTTTCCAGCGCGGTTCATTCGTATCCCAATAGCGCGAAGATGCATCAGGCCGTGGGACAGGTGCTTGCCGAGCGTGGCCTGATGGACCGCGCAGTTCTTGCTTTTCGACGGGCCCTGTCTATCCGGGAAGAAGCCATGACCTATAACAACCTGGGCAACGCCTACGGCGTGAAGGGGGCTTTTGAACAGGCGGCCGCGGCATATCGGAAAGCCGTGGATCTGGATCCGCAATATGCGGAGGCCTGGATGAATCTGGGTGTAACTGCCATGCGGGCCGGCGAAACCCGGATGGCCGCCGAAGGATTCAAACAGGCAGCCGTCCTGCTGCCTGAGGATAAGGAAACCCACTTCAATCTGGGCGTGGCGCTGGAGAAAACGGGGCGGCCGGAAGAGGCGGAGCAGGCATATCGCCGGTCGGCGGCGCTGGGGGACGCCAGAGCGTATTTAAACCTGGGTATGGTGTTGGAAAGCAAGGGCATGCCTGGGGATGCGGTTGCGGCCTACAGGGCGTTTCTGAAGCAATGGCGGGGCGATCCGCAGGTGTCAACGGAAGCCCGGCGCCGGATTCGAGCGCTGGCGCCGAGATAGGGCCGCGGCCGAAAGCATAGTCGGTTCAACCCGCTGAAAAACATCGAACTCGGATTCTCCGATACAATCGGAATCACGTCGAATCGCCACATCAGAACCAAAATCAGCTTTGATTTTTCCTCCATATTCCTTATTCTATAAAACACGAGAAGCAGCTTTCAGCTTTCAGCCGTCAGCTTACACCGGATAACGATGCGGACCGGCGATGTGAATCAGCGATATCCGCGCCACGTCTTTTCGCCTACGTCCGCCCATTCACGGACTTGACCCGTCACGCGTCCGGTCCGGGTGGATGGGGCTCTTCCGCGCCAATCCGTTCAGCAACGTGGTTTTGGAACGCCAGCGATCTACGCAGGCCACCAACCCTGGTTTTTTGCCTCTGAGGCGATTCGCGGAAGAGCAGCCCCGCGGCGTCTGAGCGGCGCCGTTCTTTTTGGCCCTTTTTCTTTGGCGAGAAAGAAAAAGGGCACGGGAATAGGGGACGTTAAGGGTAGGGGGAGATTATAATGCCCACAAATCCCCGAAACTTCGGGGAGGAGCGGTTCGTGCCGGGTTCAGGAAACATGCCCTTGGGTCCACTTGCCTTTCGTCTGGTCTCCACCTGCTGGTTGCTGGCCGGGATCGGGCTTTCGGTTCCAGCAGAGTCCAATAGTCAACGGATCTGGACCGCTTGCTACGAAAACGGGCAGGCGGCCCTGACCGAAGTCTGGTCCGTGGACGCACAGGGAACGGAACACAGGCTGGGCGCCTTTCCGGGTCGACCGGGACAACTGGGCATAACCGCGGACGGACGGAGGGTATTCTACAAGGATCGCCCATTGAGGGACTATCGTCTTTCCGGGTTGGGGCAGGCGGCGGTGCCTATGGTGGAGAGCCAGGTGTGGGAGGTGATGGTAAACGGCACGGTTGTGCGGCGCCCCGGGGAGGTTGAACTCGGACGCCTCGACCTGGCGTGGGTTTCTGCACAAAACGGGGGTCCGCGAAACGGGCCCAACCGTTCGCTCACGGGCGTTGAAAAGGCGATGATGACGGTGAAATTGGCCTACGGGGCGCTGCATCAGTGGGAGTTCCGCCACGCGCAGCTTCTCTATCGCAATGCGGCTCAGCAGTTCGAGGCGCTGGCTCGAGATCACCTCCTCTATTCCAAACCGGCCATGGCGTACGCAAAGCTATTGGCGAGAAGGTCGCGGATGGCCGGTGCGGAGGGGCCCCGATGGGTTTGCAGGGAGAACCTGTCCGCGATCGGGGAGATGATTCTGGAATACCGCCGGCTTAATGACGGCAGTACCCCCGCCAACCTGGAGGTGTTGAAGGCTTCGGTGCGCGCAGGCGGGCTGAACGATGCGAAGGAGCGGATTCTTGAACGGTTGTTGAGATCGCCGGCAGATCGGAAGAAGAGTCCGATCAGTTATTTTTATCGTCCCGGCGCCGCGGACGGCGAGGCGATGGTGATCAGCCCCTATCATCGCGGGCGGCTGTTGGAACTGATTCGGCACGGGGACCGTTTCGAAGTGGTGGACAGGGCGGCGGGAACGGCGCAGGTCGATTCGTTGCTGGACGTGGGCAGGCGGGTGCTGGAGAAGGACGCGCCGTCATCCGTGCCGGTACTTCAGGTGGTCACGCTGATGGCGCCTAAGTCCGCGCGCGGGCATTGTCAGTTGGGCTATGCCTATCTGAAGTCTAAAAATCCGGACGCCGCGCTGCGTTCTTTCGAACGCGCGGTTCGGCTGGATCACAGGATGGCCGAAGCGTACAACGGGCTCGGGCAGGTGTACGAAACGCGGCCCAAAGCCCGGTACGACGCGATCCGCTACTATACGAAGGCGCTGCAGTACAACCGTGACTACCTGGAAGCGCGTTTCAATATAGCCAGGCTTCGGCACAGCATGCAGGAGCACGACGCGAGATACGACGTGGAGAAGGTCATTGATATCGATCCTACGTTTGCGCCCGCCTATCTGCTTCTGGGGGAGTGGTACGAGGTTCAGGAAGAGGATTTCGAACGGGCGGCGCTCCTCTACGCGAGATACATGACGTTGAAGCCGGAAGATCCTGAGGGGAGGAAGCGGCTGGCCGCGGTATATCTCCGGTCACGGAACTACGAACGGATCGTGGATTTGCTCACGGATTATGTCCGGGAACACCCGGACGAAACAGGTGTTCTGGCGGTGCTGGCCCAGGCCTGCGTCCAGATGGGACGGCTGGAGTGGGCGGACCGGTATTTCAGGGATTACCTGCATGCGGCGACCGAGGAAGAGCAGGCGCTGTATCGCGATCCGGTCCTTCTGATGTCCCCGGAGGAACGCAAGGTGTTTGAGCAGGCCGATCGATCGGCTCGCGTCGAACGGGTCAAACGGTTCTGGACGGCGCACGACCCGGACCTGACCACGTCCATCAACGAGCGCCTGCTGGAACACTACAGACGGGTCTGGTACGCGCTGGGGGCTTATTCGAAGGGTAAGCAGCCCTGGGACCGGCGGGGTGAGGTGTATATCCGGTTCGGAGAGCCCGATTACCGGTCAGCCTCCGATATGAAGAATTACAACCAGAGCCTGAAGGTGCAGCGGGTCCGGGAACGCATAGCCCGGCAGATGTACGGGCAGGCAGCCCTCCAGATGACCTTCATGGGCGGGCCCGTGTACGCGGTGCGCAGCCTGAAGTCGAATCTCAGCGGCGGCGCGAACCTGGGCGAAGGGTTCGCCGGCGACCGCCAGGTGGAAGATTTTACCTCCCTCGTCGAACGTGACGACAGAAACGCCCGGGAAACAATCGGAGGCGAGACCCAGCGGCAGAGTATCACCTACGGTTCGGGCATTACGGCCAACAATGAAGTGACGGGTGAGTCCCTGGAATTGCTCCGGTTCGAAGGCATGCAGATGCAGGGAGGCGCTCTGGGACTGGGTGGCTCCCCCAACGATTTTGCATACAAGGCCGTATCCTCTCAGGACGATGCCTCGATGGTTCCCTGGGAGGTCTGGGTCTATACGGATGTGAACGGCGGGATCGAAATTACGTTTACCGACGAGCACATGCGCGGCGAGTTCGACTACGCGCCGCCGCCGATGGACGTGCGCATTCCCATGCAACAACTGACCCGGTTCAACCAGTTCAATCCACGGTCCGTGGCTGAACAGGCCGCCCTGGTTACGCCGGACTATTACAAGCCGCCGGAGAATAAGTCGCCGCTGGAGTTCTATTTCGATCTGGCCAACTTCCGGGAGGACGAACGGGGCAGCGGGTCGATTCTGGAGGTCTATTTCGGGGCGCCCTACAGTCTGGGCAAGTACCTGCCTGATCGGGACGAAACCGAGATGTTTCTGGAACGTTCCGTGGCGTTGAACAACCCGCGCAACGGGGCGGTTTACCGCAGGCAGGGCAACCTGGTCTACCGGGGCGGCGGTGACCTGACGGGCCTGCGCGGCGGGTTTGTGCCCGATCTGATGGGTCTGGGCGTCCCTTCCGGCACATATCGGATGGAGGTGCAGGTCAAAGACAGGTTGTCCGGAAGGCAGGGTCGGTACCGGCAGGAAGTGGTAATTGACAATTACGACAGGAAATTTCTGCAGTTGAGCGAGTTGCAATTGGCCTATTCGGTTGTCGAGTCGGACGAAACGGGGAAATTTAAAAAGGGCGGTCTCCGCGTCGTTCCGATTCCTACGCGTACATTCGGCAGGGACCAGGGTGTATTCGTCTACTATGAGATTTACCGCCTGAAGAGAGACGAATTCGGGCAGACCCGGTACAAGGTGGAATACTCAATTCGACCCAAGGGCGTCCAGGGGCGCACGGCCAGCGGGGTTGTCTCCCAGTTGGTGCGCGTGTTCACCGGCAAGAAACAGGAACTTGCGGTGGGATACGAGCAGCTTGGAAACTCGGAGTCGGAAGAGGTATACATGGAGCTGGATCTGAAATCCACCAAGCCCGGCCAGTATATTCTTGAAATCGAAGTGACCGACCTGAACAGCGGTCTGACATCGAACCGACAGACGGGATTCTACGTTCAGTGAGCAAACCCGCCCCCCACCCATCTCCCCGCCGGTGAGACGTAAGAAGCGAGACGGAAGAGGTCCCCGGCACCCCACCACAATCGTCTTTCCAGTGGTACGTATCAAGTCAAATTACCTCTTGCGTTGAAGGGATCTCAGACGCCTGATGATGTGCCGGGCCGTCATTCTGAGCGAGTCGAAGATTCTCCCGCCGGTTCGGCTGAACGTGGTGTCGTGCTGTGCGGCAGGCGGCGTTGTGGTTCGGACACTCTCACATCATCAGATGCCGCAGTAGACGCTTCGTCAGCCTGGGGGCTTCCTCAGCATGACATTGGGAAGCAACGTGCTCGACTATCGGCCTTCCTGTCATTCTGAGCGGAGTCGAAGAATCTCCCGTCTATTCGATTGTCCTTAAGGCAGAAACGCAGTAAACACATTTGCGCGGAGACATCGTCGGCCATTTGGCTTCCTCAGCATGACAGTGGCGACGTCTACCGATGAGACGATCCGCGAGTTGAGATCGGGCAAGTTGCATGGGATCGTGAGAACAGGAGGCAGGTATGGGCGGGCGTGTCGCCCCTTTTGATCGGGACGAACTGGTTGAGAGGTTCGCCGGTTATGACCGGTCGCACAATCAGGGCAAGGGAAGTTCCGACGAACCGGACTCCGGGGATCTGGGGTGGGGCGAGAGTGAGTTTCTCGACGCATACGTGAAGCTTTACGAAGCAACCGCTGATCCGGCGTGGTTGGACAAGATGGTGGACCATTTCGATCGGATGATGGGTACCCGGCAGGACCACTTTGCCGATAGTTACGCCACCTGGGTCACGCCGGTGTATTCGGTGGCGCTGGTGAGAACAGGGTCGATGCACAACCGGGGTACGGCCCGGATGTCACCCGTGGAGGATCGGGTGTGGGTGATCCGTGGCGGTGATATGGCAGGAGATTCCATCCGCGTCGTGGAGATTCTGCCCGGACGTCGGTACGCCGTCCAGGAGTACGGCACGCGGAAGGTATTGGCCGGGGGCCGGTTTCGGCCCGGCGCGACGCTGAACGGTTTTGCGCCGTTCAAGATAAGCATCGAGGGGACGGCCCGCGCCGGGGATCGGTTCTGGGTGCAGGTCTTCGCCGGTGAGCCGCTGGAGTATATCGTCCACCAGGGGATGTTCCTGCATCCGGTGAGCCGCTTTATCGAGCACGCCTTCCAGAATGCGGAGTTGAAGGTGAAATTCGGGGACAAAGCCCGAACCTATCTCCGATTTATCGGAAGGCAGATCGCCGATAAGCACGAGCGTGACTGGGTGGACTCATCCCCCACGTCCGGTGGATATCGGTTTTCTCCGTGGATGACGGAGCGGTTTCCGAACCGGATCATGCCGCACAATCAGTATCTCGCGCTGGCCCGGGCGTATCTCGCGCTGCAGAGCGTATCGCGGAAGCGGCTGTTCGCGGATCGGGCTCAGCGCATGGCGAAGAATTTCAAAAGGCACCTGTGGAAAACCGGTCGGGCGTATACCTGGTACTATTGGGACTGGATCGAGGCCGGCGTACACGGACACAGCTCCATTGAAGATACCAGTCACGGGCGGATCGATATCGGATTTGCAATTGACGCCCGCCGGCGCGGCGTGGTATTCAACAACGCCGATATGAAGCGGTTCGCGCACACCCTGCTGGATCAGATGTGGAACGGGTCGCTGGATGATCCGGTGATCGGCGGCCGCGTGGATTGGCAGGAAGGGGATAGTACGCCGTGCGCGGACTGGATCGATTTGTGTCAGTGGAATCCGCAGGTTTGGGACGTCCTGTGGGCCGTATTCTGCAAAGCCGGACAACCCGTACAGATGATTCCATCCATTCTCCAGGGATGGAGGAGGCTGGGGGAAAGCAGTTAGACGGAAGACGGGAGACGTGAGAAGCAACGGCCCACGGACAGTAGCGCAAATTGGCAGTTTGCGCTACCTGGTCAAGCACCTTCACCCTGCAATCACTCCCCCGGCCTTGTAGGGGCGTCCCTTGTGGGCGCCCGGCCTCCCGTGTGGCCGTTTGGGCGGTCTTCGTAGCTTAATTGCCTCCCTGCGACATTTGCTTGCTTTCTGTAAACGCGGGTATCTTGCACGCTTGGATTGCATCGGATTTTTGAGGAATCGAGGCCAATTGTGTGCATGAAGTAGCACATTCAAAATGAACATTGGGAATAAGGAGATCTGATATGATGAGAGTGGTGTCTGTTTTTATTGCAGGACAGTTGTTTATCGGCGGATGGGCGGGCGACGCGGGAGCGCAGCAGAAGCCGGTTTATTTCGTTACCGCGGGGATCGTTGCGCCAGCATCCATTTCCCTTTCGGAATTCTGGTATCCCGGTATCGGCGTGGGCGGAGGGGCGGAGTATATCATTCGTCCGAGTCTGGCTGTTCAGGGCCGGTTCAGTTACGCCCGTTTCGGATTCAATGAGGGCAAATTCAAGGCGGAAAATGACGCTCTCGGGGTGGTTACCGGCACAAATGGCGGGAGCAAGAACCTTTTTAGCGCATTCGCCAGCCTGAAGTACACGAAATCGATCGATTCGGAAGATCTGGATGTAAGGGCGGTGCCCTACGCGGTTGCGGGCCTGGGAATCTTGTCCTATTCCGAAGCCGATATCGAGGTGGTTGAGATTGGCAACGAAATTTTTCATGTTAACGGGCAATCCGAAACCGGGTTTGCTGTAAACGCGGGCGCAGGGATCGACATCCGCCTGACTGACCGGGCGCATCTCTTTGTCGAAGGGCGGCTGGAGGTCGGATTCACATCAGGAGAGCGGGGAAGCACGCAACTTTTCCCCGTTCGAGTCGGGATATCTTTCGAGTAACGTCACGCAATCACCGTAATCACGTGAATCACAGTCCAGGTGTGGTTGGGTTGCCCGCCTTGCGCCTTAATCACAGTCCGGTGTGGGGGGGCAGGGTTGATGATACACGACCGGCACCCACCTCGGCGGCCTGCCGGAATAGAAACGTGGAGTACGTCTTGAAACGGCCGGAAGGAACGAAAAAGACCGGATGGCCCGTGGACGTGTTGGCCCTGCTGGCGTTGCTGGCGGGGCTTGCCTATGTGTTGGGTTTCTGGCATACGCAGCAGGTCCTCATTATGGGCAGGCTGCCGCTGTCCCTGTTTTATGCTCTGCTGCCATTGCCTTTTTATTTCTTGGAGGGGCTTTCGGAAAAATTCGAACCGACTGGCTCAGGCCATCGGCGGCGGCGTGTTGCTTCGGAACCGGACCTGTAACCAGATTCTTCTGGCGGACGAACACGCGGTGGAAGACCTGGGGACGTCGCCGCAGGTGAAGGTCCTGGCTCATCGGGTGTGGAACCAGCGGGTCGAGTTGGTCGTGCACGCCAGCGCGGCCTGTTTTGCGCGGCTGGCATACACGGTCTATCCTCACCAGAGGGTTAGCGTGAATGGACGCGATGGCCGACCGTACACGACAGCCGGTCATTTTGTGGCGCTGAAGCTCGGTCCCGGTGAGAGCCGGATCGTACTGGAGCCGGCGCTTTCGCCGCCGCGGTTCTACCTGCTGATCGCCAATGTCGTATTGCTGCTGGCCGCGGCGGCGGTATTGGTCGGGCCCCGGATCGGGCGCCGGACTTCCCGGAGCGCCGCGGTTGGATCCGAGGGCGAATGAGTCGGACCGTGGGCTCCCGTATTTGGGATGAACGGTTATGCGACGCAAAGAAGATCTAACGGTCTCCAGTAAGCCGATCATTGTGGCAGGGTTCTTTCTCGGCCTGCATGTTCTGTTCGCTTACTGGCAGCCCGTGTCTGTCTGGGGTGCGGATTTCTTGCGGTTCCATGACGTCGGGCTGCGGGTGGTATTCGTTCTTTTGAGCGTGGCTTTGCTTTTTTTGGCCGCTCGGCAGCGCATGGGGCGGTGGACGTCGGGGTTGGCCGTGTTATGCGACCGAGGAGGTCTCTTCCGGCGATCCGTTATTTCATGGTTTTTGCTTCTGTTCGGCGGCCTCGTGGTCTTCTGGGGCATGCGTTCGGCTGTGCATCTGCTCGGCGACGGGATCATGCTGATGCGTGAATTGGATGATTTCTGGTCCGAAATTCCCAGGTCGGATCGCGCGCCGCTGACGTTCTGGATCATTCGGGGGTTCCATCGGGCGGGAGCGGCGGTCTGGGATTCCGCCGAGACCACGTATCGGATATACAGTTGCGTGTCCGGAATCCTGTATCTGGTTGTTGTCACGTATGCCGCTCGGTTCCTGGGAAAAGACGCCCTGGAGCGTTTCCTGATTCTGGCGATGTTGCTAGGGACCGGGTTCATGCAGCTTTTTTTCGCGTATGTCGAAAATTACCCGTTACTGTTCCCGATTATGCTGCTTTACCTGCTCCTGGGTATACGGACGCTCGAGGGCAGGGCGCCGCTGTGGGCGCCCGCGGCGTTGCTTGGCGCAATGATGGCGCTCCACATTACGATGATGACGCTTGCGCCTTCCCTGGTGGCGCTGGCGATACTCAAAGGCCGGGCGGAGGTTATCTCCGGATCAGCGACGCACGGCCGGTCGGCCGCGAGAGCGGCGCTCGCTATGCTGGTAAGCGGGGTCGTTTTTCTCGGCGCACTCATGCTGATTCAATTTGACCTGGTCGCGTATCTGCAAAAACGACAGGGATTTTATATCCTTAATCTGTTTGCCGACCCCGGCCCGAAACAGCACTATAGTTTGTTTTCAGTTGGCAAGCTGGTGGATTTCGCGAATCAATATGTCCTCGTTGCGCCGTCTTCGCTGATGGTGCTGTTTCTTTGCCGGAGGGGGCGCTGGCTGAGCGGATCCGACCGACAGTTTGTTCTGGTTGCCGCGCTGTTTCCGATTCTGTTTACCGTTGTCGCCAACCCTGAACTTGGCGCTTTCAGGGATTGGGACGTGTTCGCTTTCGCCGCGTTGCCTCTTACGCTCTGGGCGGCGCTTACGGTAGTCCGCGAGCTTCGCGACCGGCTTATTTCGGGGAATACCGCCGGTTTGATTTGCGCGGCCGCGGCCCTGCACACGCTGTTCTGGATCGGCATCAACGCGGACGTCTCGTCCGCCGAAGCGCGGTTTACGAGCCACCTGGAAGGGAGATATCTGTCGGCGCACGCCCGGTCGCACGGATGGGAGACGCTTGCGGTCTACCACAGGGATCACGGCAGGAGCGTCCAGGCGATCCGGGCATACGAAAAGGTTGTTGAAGTCGATCCGGAGTTTGCGGGCGGTCTTTACAATCTTGGCAATCTGAACTATGACATGAAGCGGTATGATCGAGCGGTGGTATACTTTCAGAAGGTGATTGCCCTGAAGCCGGATTTTGCGGAAGCCTATTTCAATCTTGGCAATTTATATTACGATACCGGGAAGTACGAATTTGCAATGTCGAATTTTGAGAGGGTGATTGCGCTGAAGCCGGATTTCGCGGAAGCCCACTTCCAGATGGGCAACGCCTGCTACGGCCTGAGACAATACGATCGGGCGGCGGTGCATTTTGAAACGGCGATCGGATTGAAGCCGCAGTTCGTGGCGGCCTATTACAATGTCGGCGATCTGCATTATAGAACAGGACGTTTCGACTCTGCCGTCAGAGCCTATCGGAAAGCCATTGCATTGAAACCGGGTTATGCCAGGGCGCATTCGAATCTTGGAAACGCGTACCACGGCCTGGGAAACTATGAACAGGCCATTTCCGCCTATGAGAAAGCCGTGGCCCTGGATCCCGGCTACGCGGAGGCGTATTACAACCTGGGTGTTGTCTATCACACGTTGGGGGACGTCCGGAAAACCCGAACCTACTTCAGAAGAGTACTGGACCTGGCGCCCCGGCATCCACAGGCGCCGGCGTTGAGATCCTGGTTGGCCCTGAATCCGGGGTGAGGCCACCCGCTGTAGCACTGACGTCCTGCTCGCCGAACCTTAAGATTCATGTCGCTCAACCGCAATTCCACGTCTCAGTGTTGCTGGCCGCCTCACGGTTTTGTATTTGACAGAGGCGGTTTTGTTTTGTACGGTTTTGTTGATGCGATCGGCATGGCTATTTCAATAGGGTAAAGATGAAACCTGATGCACAAAAAACTCGATTCGAGGAAGATGGCTATCTCGTGGTGAGGGCGTTGCTTTCGCCCAACGAGGTGGAGGCTTGCGAGACCGAAATCGAGCGGTTGCACCGGCTGGCGGTTGAACTGGATGCCCGAGGCGATGCCGCGGCAGGCCGCTTTCAACTCGAGCCCTTTGCAAAAAACGCGACCCGCAAGGGCTTGCCGGTTTTACGCAAAATCGAGCAAACGCGAGACTTTTCCGAGGTCTTCAGGAATCTGGCGGCGCATCCCGGGCTCATTCGGCTCGTCCGGTCTCTTCTTGGCCCGGATTTGCTTCTGTTTCGCAGCACGCTGATGTTGAAACCGGCCTACCACGGGTCGTCCCACGGGTTGCACCAGGATTCGGCGTACTGGCCGATGCAGCCCCCGGCGTTGGTAACCGTGAGCATCGCATTGACCGATTCCAGCCCGGAAAACGGGTGTATCCAGGTGCTGCCCCGAAGCCACAAAGGAGGGCTGCAATCCTGGGGGCATATTGCCCGCCGACAGGATGAGGCACTGGCGGACGGGGATGACGTGGATCTTTCGGGTAGAGTCGACGTACCCCTGGCCGCGGGCGATGCCGTGTTGTTTCACTCATTGACGGTTCACGGGTCCGGCCCGAATCCTTCTCCTCGCCCTCGCCACACCGCACTCTACGCCTATTTCCCGCCGTCGGTGCGGTATGTGCCGGGCGAAAAGGGTCCCTCCGAGATGGCGTTTCCGGTGGTCGCCGGTCTGGATGGAAGAGACGCGTTGACGCTCACTGCGGATTCGTAATTTTCGAAGGTTTACGAATTTGAATTCGAAAAGATCCTGTGGTCGTTGTTCTTCTGGATAGATACATCTCCTACAATATGGTGGTGTAGAAGAGGAGATTATGGCCTTCGTTGTAAGAGAAACACTTTCTAGTTACTTGCCAGACATCAAACTTACCGAGTCGATGGTCCTTCTCGGAGATGCTCACCATGTCCTCTCACGACTGCCGCGTGAGTCATTTCAATGCGTGGTAACCTCGCCCCCGTACTGGGGACTCCGGGATTACGACATTGAAGACCAAATTGGTTTGGAGCCGACGCTGCCCCAGTTTATCAACCGACTGATTGCGGTTTTTCAGGAAGTCAAGCGTGTCTTGAAGCGAGACGGGACGTTTTGGCTGAATATAGGTGACGGTTACACGAGTGGCAACAGGACCTGGCGGGCTCCTGACAAGAAAAACCCGGCTCGAGCAATGTCCGTACGACCTGAGACGCCGGAAGGTCTCAAACCAAAGGATCTGATTGGCGTTCCTTGGCGTCTGGCGTTGGCGTTACAGCAGGACGGATGGTACCTCCGAAGTGACATCGTCTGGCGTAAACCAAACGCAATGCCTGAAAGCGTCAAGGACCGCCCAACGCGGGCGCACGAGTATATTTTCCTCTTTACGAGGAACGAGCGTTACTACTACGACAACGAGGCCATCAAGGAGCCTAGTGGCAACGGCACAGGCAAGCGTAACCGGCGATCCGTCTGGGACATAAATACGGAGCCCTGTAAGGATGCCCACTTTGCTACATTCCCTCCCAAACTCATCGAACCATGCATCCTCGCGGGAAGTAGGCCGGGGGACTATGTTCTCGACCCGTTTTTCGGTGCGGGTACCGTCGGTCTGGTTTGCCAAAGAAACCGACGAAAGTACGTTGGAATCGAACTTCATCCTGAATATGTGAAACTTGCAGTGAGCCGTCTGTCGAAGCACGAGCAGCAACTCGAACTGAAACTGGATCTCAGCAATGTTTAACCTTTCCGTACCCGAAATGCAGATTGACTTCTCCAGGTCACTCAAAGAGATAAGGACCGAATTTCTGCAGCAAGGGCTTCAGAAAACCGTGCGAAATTCGTCCCTGTACGAGATAGATTTGCAGCTTCGCGAGTACGTAAGTGAAAATGATCTAAAGCTCCTTGCCTCACGTGGTTTACGTGGCGAACTCCTTTTTGCAGTACCCTATCTCCTGTCTCAAAATCCGCGGCTGCTCGGCTATTACAGGTTGTTGCTAGGTTTTAGCCAGAAGGGGTTTTATGGTCACGACGTTGGTGCAGGGGTCTTCAAGAGCATGGAGGAAAAGGGTAGTTTGTCAAAGCGACAGGAACAGTTGCTGCCCGCCCTCTGCAATTGCATGGTTCGCTGCGCTTCTCTGTTGTTGGCCGCGCTTGATAAAGAGGATATCGAAATGTCTTTCCTCGATGATCTAACGTTGCTGACGTTGGGACCACAACTTAGAGGTGGTGCAAACGTCAGGAAAGGAAGCGCTGGAATCGTTGTGGTTTTCGAAACCATCCGACGGATTGTCAACGATAGCATCGCGGAGCAGAGTAGCAGACGAATCGAGATCGTCAATGCTGCCGGTCGGACTGTCGTGATTCAATTCGCACCGGATCCTGATATTGTCATTCTGGAGGAGATGGATCCTGACTCATATCGGAACATCATTGCCATTGAGGTGAAATCCGGTACGGATTTTTCAAACATCCACAACAGAATTGGCGAAGCTGAGAAAAGTCACCAGAAGGCCAGACAGGTCGGATTCGTGGAGTGTTGGACGATCGTCAACGTCGATAGAATTGATTTAGGGATGGCGAAAAGGGAATCCCCGTCAACCAATCGCTTTTATCGGATCTCAGAACTAAAGAAAGGCACTGACGAGGAGTTTCTGGACTTTCGTTCTCGGATCATATCCTTGGTGGGCATTCCCGGCTAGGGGTTTTACCGATTGACGTTTTTGACGTGGTGCTGCTGACGGCCTCACGCTTACGTCAACAGCCCGCCGTAACCGGGCCGGTATTGTCCGCCATATCGGAGTACAGGAGTTGCCATGGAAAAGGAGCTGCATATCAGGCCCAGGTATTACCGGTGGCACGTGGACCCTGGCGTGTCCTGGGAGGAGAAGAACACCGATTACGCCCATTTGGATTGGCGCATTCCGCTGTCACAAGCGGCGCTCGTGCTGGTGGACGTGTGGGACGGTCACTACCTTAAGGAGACGGTCGAGCGGACGGAAGCGATCGTCGAGGCGCGTATCGTTCCTCTGCTTGCGGCCTGCCGCAAGGCCGGATTGCGGTTGATCCATGCGCCCGCGCCGGGGCTGGCGGAACACCATCCGGCGTGGGTGCGATTGATCGACCTCCCGCCGCCGTCGTGCGGAAAAGGGGAAACGTGGCCCCCGCGTGAGTTCAGGTCCAGGACGGGCGCGTATGCCGCCTATGCGAGGCCGGAGGAGCCGAGAGAGCCGGAACTGATCGAAATGCGATCCGGACGAAGGCTGCATCCGCTGGTGCAGGTGGAGGAGGGAGAGGTCGTTATCTACAACGGAGAGGAACTGCACAGGTATTGCAAACGCGAGGGGATCCTGTTTCTGTTCTTTGTGGGGTTCAACACCAACGCGTGCATCCTGTTGCGGGATTATGGCACGGTCGAAATGAGCAAACGTGGATACGAGGTCATCATTTTGCGGGATTGCGGGACGGGCATGGAGTCGTTCGAAACACAGGACGGGTTGTGGCAGACCCGCGGTGCGATTCTGTTTCTGGAGATGTTCGGAAAGTACTCGATCACATCGGCAGAGATGATCGACGGGCTGTTAAGTTAGAAAGGAGCGGAAAGTGAAAATCTCGGTTTTTGCGGATGAAATCGACCGGCGCGATCCGGCTCACGCGATATCCCTTGCCGCGGCCTGGGGTGTTTCGCACGTGGAGGTGCGCCAGCTTGCGGGTGGCAGGTTTCCTGCCGTAAGCGACAATGAGTTGGCCGCCTTTCACGCGCGGGTCCGCGATGCGGGATTGGGTGTTTCAGGGGTTTCGCCGGGTTTTTTCAAGGGGCCGCTGGATGATCCCCGGGTCGACGAACGCCTGCGGCAGTCGCTTCCACGTGCGTGCGCATGGGCGCGAAAATTGGGTACCGATCGGGTGTCCTGTTTCGCCTTTCAGCGGACGGAGGCGCCACGTCCTCCGGCAGCGGTTGTGGACCGGCTCGGACAGATGGCGGACGTTGCGGCGCGGGAGGGGTGTCGTCTGGCGCTGGAAAACGAGGCGGTTTGCTGGGGGGCAACCGGCGCCGAGGCGGCTCTGCTTGTCCGCCAGGTGGGTGTGGACCGTCTATCGCTTTGCTGGGATCCCGGCAATTCCGCCCGGGCGGGTACGCCATCCCCCTTTCCGGGGGAATACGAGGATCTGAAAGATCTGGTAACCCACGTGCACGTGAAGAATTTCGATCCGGACACTGGCGCCTGGTCGATGGCGGAGGAAGGGCTCGTGGACTGGCCAGGGCAGTTGGACGCCCTTCGTGCCGACGGGTACAGGGGCTTCGTGGTGGTAGAGACACATCTGGACATCAGCCCGGATGCGTTCGAGGTGGCCGACGTGGCGTTCACCGGGTTGGCGGCAAACAGTCTGAGGAACCTGGAGTACGTCGGATCGTGTTTAGGCGTGTCCGGCAGCGAAAAATGACGACACCAAGGAGGGAGGAATGGCTGCAGAGATTCGTCTGGGTCTGATCGGTTGCGGCGGCAATATGCGCGGCGCGCACGTGCCGCGGATTCAGGCAGAGAAGGACGTGAAGCTGGTTTGCGTGGCGGATACGGTGAAGGAGCAGGCCCGTTTGTTGATGGATCGATACGGCGGAGAGGTCGCCTGTTACGAGGATTATCGCCGCATGATTCAACAGGAGGCGCTCGACGCGATCTTTATCAGTTCACCGCATTCGATGCACTACGAGCAGGCGCGGCTCGGGCTCGAAGCGGGCCTGCACGTGCTGGTGGAGAAGCCGCTGACGGTGTTTCCAGGGCATACCCGGGCGTTGATCGACCTGGCGGCGCAGAAGAAGCGGTTCTTGCAGGTGAGCTACCAGCGGAATTACTTCGCGCCGCACGTGTACGCCAGGGAACTGGTGCGGGAAGGGTATATCGGAGAGTTGCGCGGTGTGGTGTCCTACGTGACGCAGAATTGGGGAGGAGTGAAGGGCTGGCGCCTGGATCCCGAGCTTTCCGGCGGCGGTATGTTTATGGATACCGGCAGCCACCTGGTCGCATCCACGTTGTGGATCACCGGGCTGGCGCCGGTGGAAGTCTCTGCGTTTATGGATTACGATCGCATGGACGTGGATATCAACGCCGTGCTGAATGTCCGGTTTGAAGGCGGGGCCGTGGGTACGATCAGCACGTTCGGCAATGCCAGGGATCACGATGAGCGCATCGCAATTCACGGCGGCGAAGGATGTATTGTGTTTCATCTCTACAAGTGGCAGGTAAAGGCGGTACTGGTGAACGACAGGCCAATGGAAATTCCCGAACGGATTGTTGAGACATCTCCGGATGCGGCGTTTTTCGATTGGATCCGGAATGGGGGAATGGGGTACGAAGCCCCCGATTTTGCCCTGCAGGTTGCCCGGCTTTCCGAGGCCGCTTACAGGTCGCTGGAGCGTAAAACGCCGGTAATGGTGAGCACGCGCTGACCGCAGGAGGCGTCGATGTCAAAAAAGATACGTTTGAGAGGCAGGTATTACCGGCAGCACCCGCCCGCCCGGCATCTGGGGCACGCGGAGGAAGCGCTTGCGCTGGGCATGGACAATACGGCGTTTCTTCTGGTGGATGTCTACGGAAAGGGTTTCGACCCGGACGACGATCCCGGGGATGTACCCGAGTTGTATCGCGCTGCCGTGGAACGCAACCGGGAGATTGTGGTAAAACACATCCGGCCGTCCAAAGACGCGGCGAAACGCCTCGGATTGCCCGTCGTATACGTGACGAACTATCTGGCGCCCTCAACCAATGAACGGACGGAGTGGCGCAATATGTCAATCCGGACATGCGGCGTGGACGTGCTGGAGACGTGGCCGGACCCCAACGATATCCTCGCGTTTTCCAGCGTGATCGCTCCGGATGCCGATGATTACCTGGTGAAAAAACAGATGTACAGCGCGTTCTTTGAGACCCACCTGGACTCGCTGCTGCGCAGCCTGGGGATTTACAACCTGGTAACGGTCGGGTTCGACACGCGGATTTGCCTGGGGACGACGGTAACCGAGGCGATGTACCGGAATTACCGCGTTATCGTGCTGCGGGATTGCTGCAGTACCACGGAATACCCGGAAACCGAGGCGGAAGGTTGGTCGAATTTTTTCGGGATTCGATTCATTGAAGCGAATGTCGGATATACTTCCACGTCGGACGCGTTCGTCCGTGCGTGCGGTGAGGTCTGAGATGGGCGCCAGAGAGGCGGTTCTGAATGCAATTGACGGGCAGTGGATGGCCGAGCAGGCCCTCAAGCTGGTCGAAATTCCCAGCGTGACGGGTGAGGAAGCGGAAGTCTGCGCCTGTTTCGAGGCGCAGTTGGCAGATTTGGGGCTCGCCGTGGACGCACACGAGGTGACGCCGGGACGGCGGAATCTTTACGCCGGGATCCGGGGCGTAAACGATGGACCGGCGCTGCTGCTGAATGGACATCTGGATACGATTCCCATCGGCGACTGCACCCCGGTGCGGCGGGAGGGCGACCGCATCTATGGGCGGGGTTCAACGGATATGAAGGGTGGCGTGGCTGCCATGCTGGGCGCGGCAAAGGCGTTGCGGGAGGCTGGTGTGCGTCTGAAAGGCGATTTGCTGGTCAGCGGCGTGGTCGGCCACGAAGAACCTGAAGCTGAGAAAGACGGCCCTCTGGCGCTCGTGGCGGATGTGAATAGCGGAAGGATCAAATGCGACCGCATTCTCATCGTGGAGGGTGGAGACGAACTCTGGGTGATGAGTATGGGGTCGATGGTGTTTACAATCACGTTGACTTCCGAACGCGGCGGCACCCATACCAATTATGTGCCGTTCCCGGAGAACCCCATCCGTCACGTGGGCGACCTGATCCGGAGAATAACGGAGCGGCAGCGGGAACTGGATGCCGGAGGCGTTCATCCGCTGGCCGGTCCGGAGCGGATCGATCTGGGCATCGTACAGGCCGGCGACTACTTCAACCGGACGCCGGGCCGGTGCGTGCTTACGGGGACGCGGCGGTGGCTGCCTGGCAGGACGATGTCTTCGGTACTGATTGAACTGGAATCGCTGGCCGAGCCGTTTGCCAGGGCCGGGGAAATGAAGCTTTCCGTTGACATGGCGCTCCAGCGGGAGCCATTTGAGACACCGCGGGACGATCCGGCCGTACGGGCGGCGGCCGCGGCCCACCGGGAAGTGGTTGGCGAGGACGTTAACTACGTGGGAAGACGGCTGGTCGGTGATGCCAACATCTATATGAACGAGACTGGGGTGCCCACCTTCTACTACGGACCGTCGAATGAGACGGCCCATTCCGACAACGAGTGGGTATCGGTAGCGCGTACAGAGGCAGCCGCGAAGGTCTATGCGCTCATGGCGATGAATTATTGTGGCGTGGCGGACTAGATGGTTGGTCGGAGTTCAAGATTGGAGGTGTTTTTGTGGTATCGATCGTACGGAAGTCGGGCGGAGGGATCCACACGGCGCGCACGGCGCGTTGGGCGGGCGAGGCGAATCCGGAGGGTGGCGCGGAGACATTCGGCGCCGAACCCAATCCCACGGGAAATCCGATCGGCGGGGGCGAAGGCTACGCGGACGGGCTCAGGAGCGGCGACCGTTCCGTCCGCAGTTACCGGGAACTGGCGCAGGCGCTCGAAGGCGCGGAGGCGGGCGACGTATTATTCGTACCGGGTGACGCCGAGATCGATATGGGCGGCCGGCCGGGTCTGGCGATTCCGGAAGCGGTGACGCTGGCCGGAGACCGGGGTGCAGACGGTTCGGCAGGAGGCCTGATTTATTCCAACGCGCTGGATACGCCGTTTCTTGTCAAAACGGCGGGGGACCGCGTCCGGATATCGGGGTTGCGTTTTCGGGGGCCCTACCCCCATCGAGATCGGGCCGCGCATTCATCATTCGGAATCATCACCACCCATTTCGCGCTCGAGATCGACAATTGTGAAATCAGCGGTTTCAGCGTGGCGGCGACCCGGTTCGACGCGGGTGCGAGCAGGGGCTACGTGCACCACAACTTCATCCACCACAACCAGAAGGGCGGCCTGGGGTACGGCGTCAGCATCAACGTCGCCGCCGTGCTGATTGAAGCGAATCTTTTTGACTGGTGCAGGCACCATATCGCATCCAGCGGATCACCCGGTTCCGCCTACGAAGCGCGTTACAATATCTGCCTGGAACACGCCAACGGCCACCTTTTCGACATGCATGGCGGGCAGGATCGGGGAGACGCAACCGTCATCTCCGGCGACTGGATGGATATTCACCACAATACGTTTGTAGCGCAGGACGTGCGCAGCGTGGTGATCCGGGGCGTTCCCAGTCAGGATGCCCGCATTCACCACAACCGGTGTCTAAGCGCGCTGCCCGACAACGTGGTGCGAGCCGGTGGAAATACACGGGTGTTCCGAAATCTCCTGGGGCCCGATGGCCAACGGGTCGCGAATCAGGAGGCACTGACATGATCTGCTGCAAGGACCACCTCGGCGATCCATTGCCCGATGGCGCGCTTCAGCGCCTGGGGACCCGGCGGATGCGGGGGTCGGTGACCGACATGGTCTACTCCGCCTGCGGCCGACGGGCGTTCGTGCTTTCCGGGGAATGCCTCTGCATCTGGGATCTGACCCAGGGCAACTGCATTGCAAGACACCGTGTGTCGGCGTACCGACTGACCGCCGCAGCCTGGAACCGCAACGTGACAGGGGCGCTGTTCGCCGATGAAGAGGGCGTGCTGCGAGAATGGATCCTGACTGAAAAGCCGCGCGAAGTCGGCAAATTTGAAACGGGACGGACGTCGCTCGTCTCATTGCGATATTCGCCTGACGAGAACCGGGTGCTGACCCTGGACCGGGGGACGTGCACGCTGGAGGAGTGGGACCGGGAGACGGGCAGGCGACGCATCGCTATTTCGGATGCGGGCGAGTACTTCGATCTCTGCCTGTATGGACCGGACGGCCGGACGGCTCTGGTGGCCCACCAGCCCGGCCATAACGTCTACCACTACGACCTGATGACCGGCGCGCGGCTGAAGGTCTTCGTGGAGGACTACGTCTGCTACGATATGTGCCTGTCTGCGGATTCGGAGCGGCTGCTTGTGGGCACGCGCCACATGTCGAACGAGTGGCGCCTGCGTGACTACGAATGCCTGGAGACCTTTACCGGGCACCTGGGGCACGCTGTACCTTCCGTGGCCTATGCCCGGGACAACCGGCACGTATTGACGGGGTCGCGGGACGGGTCGATCCGGCTATGGGACCGTAAAACCGCCACAGTCGTACGGCGGTGGTACCCCCATCAGAGCCATGTAAACCGGATCCGGGTTTCGCCCGATGGAGACTGGGTGCTCTCCCATGGGAGCGATGCGCTGCTGTCGGAGACCAGCCTGGCAACGGGGCGGCCGCGCCTGCAGTGGGAACGTCACATGGCCGGGGTACAGGCCGTTGCGGTTACGCCCGATGGATCCAGGGCAATAACCGGGTCCACGGACAAGACCATCCGGTGGTGGGAGACAGAGAGATGGACGACCGCGCAAACGGTGGCGTGTCCGGGTGGCGAGGTACACGCGCTGGCGGTTTCTCCCGACGGCGCCCGGGTTGCCGCGGGTTGCAAGGATGGCAGCGTCCGGGTTTTCGAGTGCGCGAGCGGAACGTGCGTGCACGCGTTTGACGGGCACCGAGGGTATGTTCGGGCGGTGGCCTTCGCGGGTGCCGGCGCAGTCGTGAGTGCCGCCGACGATGGATCGGTCCGGGTGTGGGATACCTGCACGGGACGGGCCATACGGACCCTGGAAGGGCATTTGGGCGGCGTCCTGGCGCTGGCTGTCTCGCAGGACGCCCGAGATGTTGTGAGCGGTGGTCGGGACGGTACTGTGAGGGTCTGGCGTCTGGCGACGGGTGAGTTGAAGGTGACGGCGGCCGCACACCGTGGCTGGGTCCAGGCCGTAAGCTGTGCGCCGGATGGCCGCGTGATCTCCGCGGGCCGGGACGGTTGGGTGGTTGAGTGGGATCTGCGGGAATGGCGGGAGTTGCGTTCATACGCGCACGGAGACGGCCTGGAAGATGCCCTGTATCTGCCCGACGGGACGTCGGTATGTTCGGCCGGGCAGGATGGCAGGGTGGTTGTATGGACGCGGGAGTGCGCCAGCCCCGCAGTCGAATTCACCGGGCACGTGGGGGTCGTCCATGCGCTGGCGGCAAGCCCGGACGGGCGCTGGATATTGTCCGGATCCGCCGATACCACCTTGCTGGTCTGGGCGTTGCCCTGATTTTCGCACCATGTAAGTACACGCTGTCTTCCTGCAACGGGGTTTTCGGACATGGGGAACAGGAATACGCGAATGTCTTACCCGACCGTGAAGGACAAGGATCTCCAGGCGGTGATGCGGGATGGCACTGTGTTGCGCGCTGATGCGTATCGGCCCGACATGCCGGGACGGTTTCCGGTGTTGCTCTGCCGGACGCCCTACGACAAGGGGGGAGAGAAGCAGCTTGAGATTGGTCCGAACTTGGCCGAACGCGGTTATGTCGTGGTGATACAGGACGTACGCGGGCGGTATGCGTCGGATGGCGATTTTCAGCCGGGGTTCTACAGTTCCGATCACCGGGATTCTGAAGATGGGTTCGATACGGTGGGCTGGGCCGCTGGCCTGCCCTGGTCCAACGGGAGGGTGGGCACGTTCGGCAATTCGTACGATGGGTGGCTGCAGTGGGAACTTGCACACACGCGCCCACCCAATCTGGTGGCGATGCTGGCGGGGGGAATTGCGGCAAATCTGCTGGACAGGGAATTGTGCGGGGTGCTGCGCCTTGGCAGGGTAATCGATTGGACGATAAACAATCTTTCGGTGGATACCGCGCGCCGGACCGGCCATTCGTGGAAAGAGAAAACCAAGGAGGACGCATCCCGGCTTTGGCAGGACCGGGACCGAAGCAAGTGGCTCTGGTATCTGCCGCTGATGGACATTCCCGAGGATGCCATGCCGGGAATGGGCAGGCACTGGCGGCGATGGCTCGCGGACCATGCCACGGACCACTTCGGCTTCCAGCAAAAACATGTAAAGGTGGACGTTCCCGTGCTGGGTACGGCGGGGTGGTACGATCAGCAGATCGGCATATTCAAGCATTTTACGGGCATGCGGGAAAACGGCGGGAGTATACGCGCCCGGGAGAACCAGTACATAATCATCGGGCCGTGGACCCACACGCTCCTGGACCTGCACCGCCAGGTGGGTGAGGTGGATTTCGGCCCGGAAGCCACGCGGGACTTTTATGAAATCGCGGATGCGTGGTTTTCGCGCTGGCTTAAAGGAGAGCGGAACGGGGCGCAGGACTGGGCCCCCTTGCAACTCTTCGTAATGGGCGCCAATACCTGGCGGGGAGAGCGGGAGTGGCCGCTGAAACGAACGGTTTATACGTCGTTCTACCTGCACAGTTCGGGCCACGCGGACCTGCCGTCGGGTGCGGGGTGGCTGTCTCCGGAGGCGCCGCAAGAGGAAAAGCCGGATTCTTACGGTTACGATCCGAGAGATCCGGTGATGACCCTGTACACCCCGGGCGGGCAGCACGCGCCCATGGACCAGAGGGCCCTGGACGGGCGGCGCGACGTGATGGTGTATATGACGCCGCCGCTGAGCGCTCCGGTGGAAGTAACCGGACCGGTCGAAGTGCGCCTCTTTGCATCTTCATCGGCTCGGGATACGGATTTTGTCGCCAGGTTGATGGATGTCCGGCCGGACGGATTCGTCCAGGAGTTGTGTCATGGAATTGTACGTGCGCGGTATCGTGAGTCCTTTGAAAACCCGTCGTTGATTGAACCGGACCGGGTTTACGAATACACGATTCAGGTGAATCCGACCAGCAATCTGTTCAGGGAGGGACACCGGATTCGGTTGGATATTTCCAGCAGCGATTTTCCGAATTTTGATCGGAACCACAATACGGGTGGTGACGATTACCGCGACACGGTTCTCCGGACGGCGCATCAGAGGATTTTCCACGACGCTTGCCGTCCATCCCGGATTCTGCCGGTGATTCCCTGAAAGCGCAGTGAAACGAAGGAGGTTGTCGTGAGCGAAGTCGTGATCTACCATAATCCGGCGTGCAGCAAAAGCAGGCAGACGTTGAAGCTCTTGAAGGATCGCGGTATAGAGCCGAGAATTGTCGAGTACTTGAAAACACCCCCGGATGAGGAGACGCTCTCCGGCATTCTGGAAATGTTGGGTGTCCGGCCTGCGGATCTGGTCCGAACCAGGGAAGATGAATACAGCCGGCTTCGCCTCGAAGATAAGGCGAACGATCCAGCGGCGCTGATCCGGGCGATGACGAAGTATCCCATCCTGATCGAGAGGCCGATCGTCATCAGAGGCAACCAGGCCAGGCTGGGTCGACCGCCGGAAGACGTGCTGGAGATTCTTTGACGGGCGCTGACGGAGCCCGCGGCGACGGGTTACGGAATTCAACCCCGTTGGCCTCTTGCCGGCGGGGTTTTGAATGGTCGCTCCGGGATACTCATTGCATCTGATGTTCGGGAAAACTATATTTCCTGCCGAAAGGCAACGTCGCGTGAATCGTGGAATTGACCGGGTCAAGGAAAGGTGCTCGAATGGCGGTCGTGAAACCTGTGGTTACAGCCGAAGCGCTGAAGAAGCGCCTGGCGCGTTTTTCGCGTCTGTCACTGGCGGATCTGCCCACACCGCTCCTGGAATGTCCCAGGCTCTCGGAGAAGCTGGGGGGACCCCGTATCTGGGTCAAGCGGGAGGACCAAACCGGCATGGCCTTTGGCGGCAATAAGGTACGGGAGTTCGAGTATTCGGTTGCGCCCGCGATCCGGGAGGGCTACGACGTTCTGTTGCACGGGGCGGCTTCCCAGTCGAATCAGTCTCGCCTGACCGCGGCGATGGCGGCTCGGTTCGGGCTCAAAGCCGTCATGGTTGGACGAAAGGACGCGCATTCCAAACCTGTAAACGGAAACCTGCTGCTGGATCATCTATTCGGCGCGGAGGTCCACCTCGTGGACCGTCCCGAAGAGAAAGAGCGGGTCATCGAGCGTCTGGAGTCGGAGGGGCACAGAGTCTACAATACGAGCACGGACGGATATTACCTCCGAAGCATATCCTACGTCGACGGCTTTCTGGAATTGTGGGAACAGCTGCAGGAACGGGAGATTCAACCGGACGCCCTCTACGTCTGTTCGGGCGTGCATACGCATGTCGGACTGGTCGTCGGCGCTCGGGCGTTGGGGGTCCCGCTCCGTGTCGTGGGGATCAGTCCAAGCCCCCAGGATGACGAAAAAGACGCGGCCGGTCTCGCCCGGGTGGCCAACACGGTGGCGCAGATGCTTGCCCTGGATCTGTCTTTTACCCGGGACGATTTCGAAAGCTACGGGGCCTTCGCGGGGGAGGCATATGGGACGTTGACGGATGCGAGCCGGGAAGCGGTTGTGCTGGCCGCACGAACGGAGGCGCTGATTTTGGATCCGGTATACACCGGCAAGGCGTTCGGGGCGATGGTCCGGCATATACGTGAGGGTCAGTGGAGACCGGGACAGACGGTGGTGTTTGTGCACACCGGGGGCACGCCGGCATTGTTCGCGTATGCGGATGAGATGCTGGATCCGGAGGCGGCGAATCCGGATCGTAAGGAAACAGTCGAGTGACAACCGGGAATCGCCAGGAAACGAAAGCAGGTCACAAGATGTCGGAGAATATTCCGAATGTTCTGGCCGGGCGGTATGCGAGTTCGGAAATCAAGGCGATCTGGTCCGAAGAAGGCCGCATTGTACTGGAGAGGCGGTTCTGGATCTCGGTGATGAGGGCCCAGCGAAAACTGGGGCTGGATGTGCCGGAGGAGGCGATTCGCGCCTATGAAGGGGTCGTGGATCAGGTGGACCTGGCCTCGATACAACGCCGGGAAGCCCTGACCCGGCACGACGTTAAGGCACGCATCGAGGAATTCTGTGAACTGGCCGGGTACGAACATATACATAAAGGCATGACCAGCCGGGATCTGACGGACAACGTGGAGCAGTACCAGGTGCTGCGCTCGTTGCGGTACCTGGCTTCGAAGTACGTGGCGCTGCTGTTGCGCCTGAGCCAGAGGGTGCGTGAATGGAAGGCGATGCCCATCGTGGGCCGCACCCACCATGCGGCGGCACAGCCGACAACGGTTGGAAAGCGATTCGCCATGTTCGGCGAGGAAATGTTGCACGCGTTCCGGCGATTTGAGCATCTTGTGGAAAATTACCCGCTTCGGGGGCTGAAGGGTGCAGTGGGGACGGCGCTGGACCAGTTGACACTTGTGCATGGCGACCATGACAAGCTGGAAGCGCTCCAGGACGAGGTCCGGGTGTACCTGGGGTTTGGCCGCGAGTTGAATGCGGTGGGACAGATTTATCCGCGGAGTCTGGATTTCGAAGTCATCAGTTGTCTCTACCAGTTGGGCGGGGGTATTGCCAATTTGTCGCGCACGTTGCGATTGATGGCGGGCGCCGAGAGCGCAACCGAGGGGTTTGCGAAGGGCCAGGTTGGGTCGTCCGCCATGCCGCACAAGATGAATACGCGCAGCGCCGAGCGGATCAACGGATTTCAGGTGCTTCTGGGCGGATACGTTCATATGGCCGGCGGGCTCGTCGGCGACCAGTGGTTCGAGGGCGACGTGTCCTGCTCGGTTGTTCGCCGGGTGGCGTTGCCCGACGCGATTTTCGCGTTTGACGGTATGCTGGAGACCGCGCTGCACGTGCTCGACGAAATGGGCGTGTACGCGGCGGTCGTACGGAATGAACTGACTAGGTATATGCCGTTCCTGGCCACAACCACGTTGTTGATGGCTTCCGTCCAGCGGGGCGCCGGACGCGAACAGGTCCACGACGCGCTGAAGGAGCACGCGGTGGCCGTGGCGCTGGAAATGCGCGAAGAGGGACGGGAGAAAAACGACCTGGCGCAGCGGCTCGGAGATGACCGCCGGATCCCGCTTTCGAACGAAGAGATTGAGGGCATTCTGGGTGAGAGCGGGCGCTTCGTGGGGCAGGCCGAGGCGCAGGCCGATGGATTCGTGAGTGCGGTGGAGGCATTGGCCGCGCGGTACCCCGAAGCCGGGCGAGTGCGGAAGGGGCGGCTTCTGTGACCGGCGGTCCTCTTACGTGTCACGTCTCGCGTCTAACCGCTCCTTGAGCATATAGAGCGCGATAATCGTCTTCGAGTCCACGATGCGCCCGTCTGCGACCATGCGAAGGGCCTCTGCGAAGGGGACGGTGTGAGGGCGGATGTCTTCTGTTTCGGAGTCCAGCCCTGCGTGCCTTCGGATCCCTTCCAATTTACTCACGCGGGCAAGATAGAGTTCGATGCGTTCCGAGGAGCCGCCCGGGCTGGCGTAAATGGTGGTGAGATGCTCCAGGGCGTCGCTGAGCGCGTATCCTGTTTCTTCGAGCAGTTCGCGTCTGGCGACAGCGGGTCCCCGGGCATCCTTAACGCCAGCGACGGTTTCCAGGATCCAGCCGTTGCCCTCCCGTTCGGATTCCGGGTAGCTCGCATAGACGGGAAAACGGAACTGTTCGACCAGTACGACTTCGTCGGTTTCCTCCGCGTAAAGGAGCACGGAAACGCTGTCTCCCCGGTTGAAATTCACCCGTTTGACCGCGGGGATCATCCGGCCGTCAAAGCGCTCGTGTGAGAGCACGGCTTCTTCGATGCTGAAGAGCAAACGCCCGTTGGGCGAATGAAATTCGTACGGCGTGGACCGGCTGCTGATTTCGACTCTCATGACGACACTCCGTTTGCAAGGTCAATTGATACTCCGGGGTTTCGGAATTTACGTCGGCTTTTTCCTATGTGCAATGTTGAATTCTACCATCTGAAAGGCGCGTGATGTCCGGCCGTCTCGCATTGTTGGGCGGAGAGCCCGTCGTGGCTCAGGGGATTGCGGATCCCTGGCCGCAGTTCGACCAGACCGAAGAGGCCATGTTGTTGGAGGTGTTGCGGAGCCGGAGCTGGAACTACGGCCCCAGGTGCCTTGAACTGGAGGAAAAGTTCGCCCGTTTTCAGGATGCGGCGTATGGGCTGGTGTGCAGTGGGGGCACCAATGCTCTGGAAGCCGCGTGCCGGGGCGCGGAGATCGGCGTAGGGAACGAGGTGATAACCAGTCCATATACGTTCCACGGCACGTGCATGGGTATTCTGGCCGCTGGTGCGACGGCGACGTTCGCGGACATCGCTCCGAATTCGGACAATATCGACCCCGATGCGATTGAAGCGGCGGTTACGCCCCGAACGAAGGCAATTATGGTGGTTCATTTCGGTGGCTTGGCCTGCGATATGAAACGGATTCAGACAATCGCGGTCCGGCACAATCTTGTCGTACTGGAAGACGCCTGCCATGGCTGGGGGGCGTCGTATATGGACCGTGGACTGGGAAGTTGGGGTCTGGCGTCGGGCTTCAGTTTTCAGCGAAGCAAGAACATCACGTGCGGGGAGGGCGGAATCGCGCTGACAAACGACGAAGAGGTAGCCGACCGTATGGGTTGCGTGATCAATTCGGGACGGTCCCGGTTCAACCGGACGCCCGAGGGACTGCGCTGGGGCGGCAACCATCGAATGACGGATTTCGCGGCGGCGATACTGCTGTGCCAGTTGGAGCGGGTCAGGAAACAGACGGATATCCGGGAACAGAATGCCGCAATGCTGACTCGAACGCTGTCGCGGATCGATGGCATTGAGCCGGTCGAAAGACTGCCGGAAGCAACCGGGGCGAGTTGGCACATTTACAGCGCCCGGTACGCGGCGGACGAGTTCGAGGGAGTACCGCGCGAGCGGTTTCTGCAGGCGCTTCGGGCGGAAGGGGTGCCAGCGAGCGGAGGCTACACCGAGCCGGTCTATCGGAATCCCGTATTTCAGAACGACTGGAAGGCCGGTTCGTACAGGCCCTTCGCCTGGAACACGATGGACGATGCGCCTGATTATGGGAGTCTTCATCTGCCTAACGTGGAGAAGGCCTGTAAAGACCGGATCTGGCTGTCTCAGACGGTTCTGCTTACCTCCGAAGCAAAGATGAAGGATCTCTGCCTGGCATTTGAGAAGGTGAGAGCGCATGCGAAAGACTTACGGTAAGCCGTGAGACGAAAGACGTTAGAGGAAAGAGGGGGCGAGAAGTCACGGGGGCGTTGTGTGGTTCGCTGGCGTTTCACGTCTCACGTCTGGCGGCTGTAAGTCAGGCGGGAGAAACCGGTGGCGACCGGAGAATTACGTACCATCCCCTGGATTTCGATTTTCTCATTCGACACTTGACATAACCGGAGGGTGTATGTTCGAGAATGCCGTTGGTCTGAAGAAACGAATGCGTGACGGAGAGCAGATTTTCGGCACGACGCTGCCCGCGGATGCGTCACGGGAGCGACTCCTGCAGGTAGTGGAGAGCGGTCCGTACGATTTCGTATCCGTGGACAGCCAGCATTCGGCGTTGAATGAAGAGCGGTTGGAGGAATTCTGCGGCATCGCGGAGGAATTGGACGTGTTTGTCCAGTTTCGCATAAAACATACCAGGAACGCGTACCTGATCGGGAATTACCTGGATCTGGGGCCGTGCGGCGTGGAGGTGCCCCAGACGGAGACGGATGAGACGGCGGTCGAGGCGATCAACGCGTTTTACTATCCACCTGCGGGTGTTCGCAGTTTCGGTGGCCGCGCCCGGCGCGGGGCGGCGGAATTCTCCGATCCCTTCGATTACGCGGACTGGTGGAAGGCATACGGGGTGTTGTGGCTGCAGATCGAGTCCGTAGAGGCCGTGACCCGGGCGCATCTTCTGGCCAGGCCCGGGGTGGACTGCCTGTCTTTCGGACCCACCGACCTGACGGTCAGCCTGAGTGCACACCCCAATCACGCCTTGAAGGCAGTCGATGACGCCGTCGCATACGTGGCAAAGTCCCTCCAGGGTTCCGGTGTGGCCGTCTGCCACCGGATCGGCGCGGCGGAACAGCGGTCGAAATTCGCGGATATGGGCGTGACGGTCTTTCTGGAACCGCCGGCGGTTTGAGAGGGGAATCGCGGCGTAGGTCGGGACGCGGTGGTGCGTGCCCTTGCATTTCAACGGGAGAGCAAAGATGGCGGGGTCGCCGGGACGGCAGTCCGAGGTCAATGTTGCGGATTTCTACGATTCGGCATCCCCCACGTGCGGGATTGCCGAGGCGATCGCTTCACTGTCGCCAGCGGGAGGACGGGTCCGCGCGCCGGCGGGCACGTACCTGCTGAGGCAATCCGTCTACCTGCCCCGAGGCGTGAGCCTGGCAGGCGATGGGCCGGCAACCGTTCTAGCGATACGGCCGCCGGAATCCGTTGCCCTGGAGACAGACGCGCGCGAGGGCGAAAACGAGTTTAAATGCCGCACACGTCCGCCTTTCCGGGTCGGCGACGCCGTTGGAATTTGCGACGACCGGCAGTCCGGTTGGCACGGTACGCACGGAATCGTGCAGGAGCGAAATGGGTCCCGCGTGCGGCTGAACGTGGCGCTGGAACGCGAGCTGAAAGTGGCTGAAAACGCTCGGGCCGTGCGGCTGTTTCCGGCGATCTACGCGCTGGATGAGGTCGATATCGAGATTCAGGACCTCACCATACGGGGTCACGGACAATACCAGGGGCCCTGGTGGGACTTCACCTATGCAGCCGTCCACCTGGTCGGCTGCCGGCGTGTGCGGGTGGTAAATTGCACGGTATCGGATTGGGCGAGCGACGGATTCGGCATTCAACGGGGCAGCGACGTCCAGGTTATGCAATGCCAGGCGCATGGCTGCCGCGGTCACGGGTTTCATCCCGGGACGGCGTTGCGCGCAAGCGTCTGGTCGCACAATATCGCCGAAGGCAACGGCGGCGACGGCTTTTTCTTCTGCGCCCGCGTGCACCATACGGTGTGCAGCGACAGCGTGTTTTCACGTAATGGCCAACACGGCATCGGCGGCGTGGCGAATGGAGGCGACCATCACAACATCATCAGCGACAATGTCTGTGCGTACAACGGGCGCTGCGGGATCGACGCCAACCGGGGCGAGGAGCAGGTGCTATCGGGAAACCTGCTGTTGAGCAATTCGCAGGAGGCGCCCGGTCGCTGGCCCGGGATTCGGTTGCACGACCTCGAGCGGGCGATTGTACAGGGCAACCGTTGCGCCGACGACCAGGAGACTCCCACGCAGACGGGCGGTATCGTGGAGAGCGGATCCAGCGATTACAACTTGATGGGCGGCAATATGTGTGTGGGGATGCGGGAGCCCGTTGTGGTGACTGGCCCCAACAGCCGTGTGGAGGGTAATCTGGTCTGATATATCCCATGTTGGATGGCCCGTTTGCGGGACGGGGACCATCCGGTTTGGCCATACGTAAGGGCGTGAGGGCTCGCCGATCCGGTTTTGTGGGTCGGCGAGTTCTGGTGTTCTGTCCCGAAAATAGATTGCCGAATGGCGACATATTTCCGGGGCGGGACACTAAATTGCGGAGAGGAGCGCGCCGATGAGCAATTTGGAAAGAGCTTCACCGAGCAGGACGGCAGCTGCGAACAGGCCGATAGCCCTGCCGCCGGCGATGTAGTGAAACGGGTTGAAGAACCACGTCTTCACATCGTTCGAGGGTGTGCTTTCCGACATTTCCATTGTGACCTCCCTGAAGGCATTCAATCGGATCCCGGCCCGCAGGTGATTGCGAATCGCACTGAACTCTACCGCCTACGCTTTTCCTGCTTCCAATTCACCGATCTTTTCGATCAGCGCGTCGAGACGGTTGCGAACCGTCGGATAGGTGACGCCATAGAGCCTGGCAAGATCTTTGAGGTTTCCACTGGATTTCACCAGGTTGAGTATCAGCGAACGGTCTCCCGGATCCAGGCGCGTCAGGATCGGGAGCACATAGCAGCCCTGTACGACCGTACCGCAATGGTCGCATCCGAGCCGCGCAACGTGCAATTGATGGGCGCAACTGGGACACCGGACGGGAAGGGTCTTGTTTGACATTGTGTGTCCTATATTTTATCAATAGTTTCTTTAGTTTTATTCCATACGGTCCCAGACGAAAAAAACAGGCGTTCCGGGTGCGCCGCCTGTGTTGCCAGTGTCGAGCCTGTGTAAACAAGCTTGGCGAAACGAAGACATTCCATTTACGCTGACTGCCAACGACTCGCTATCGGAAAACCGCGCGAAATATTGTCACTGCGCGAAGCCTTGTTCTGCTCCCCCTTTCCTTTAGGAGAGGGGGCCGGCGGGAGAGGTCTGCGCCCTTCGCGGTCGTTCGCATAATAACGCTGACGTCAAATGATCGGGCTTTTGGTTCAAGCAGACGGCTGAGAGCTTATAGCTGCTTTTTGCTGTTTCTCGGCGGCCGGGGGGAGAGGTCCCCGCATAGCAGATGACCTGTTGTCCCTGAGATTTTCGGGACAGGATGGGACGCCTTTTGACACATTCAGGCTCTTATTTCGTCCAGTGCCTTCTGCACGCCGGCTTCGAGGGTGCGCAGATCGCTGGCGATGTCCATGAATGTAAATCCCTCCCGTATGCGTTTCCTGACAATGTCCAGGCCGCGTTCGGGCATCCCGTAGGGTTTGCCGGCGTTTTTGCATCCGGATACGAATGTCTGTATGGCGTTCTCGTGGTCCGGGTGGCCCCGGTTCACACCCATCGAGAGGGCCAGGTCGCCTGGCCCGAGGAAGCCGACGTCTATTCCCTCGACCGACATGATGGCTTCCGCGTTGTTGATGCCTTCCATGTCTTCAATTTGGGGTACGATCATCACCGCATCGTTGGCGCACTGGCGATATTCGTCGCCGTAGACGGCGACCCGGCCCGTACCGGCGGAGCGGGCGCCCTTGGGAGGGTAGCGCATGGCCTGCACGAGTGCTTCGGCCTGCCGGGGGGTGCTCACGTGCGGTACAATGATGCCGTAGGCGCCGGCGTCCAGGATGCGGGCAAGCGAGACGGGATCGTGGTCCCACGCGCGGACGAAGGGCACGGCGCCCCGGGCCTCGATGGCACGGAACGTGTCCGCGATCAGGGGGATGTCGAACGGCGAGTGTTCCGCGTCTATGGCCAGCCACTCGTATCCGGCGGCGGCCATGAGTTCGGCGGCCAGCGGGGAACCCAGGTTCAACCAGCCGCCAAGGGACAGTTCACCCCTGGAGAGTTTCGCTTTGACGGGATTTTCCACCGGGTCTCCTTTTCAAGGTGTGGGCATACCAGCATGGACAGCGAATAGTTGACTTTAATTGCCGCTGCTCCGGGATCTTCGCCGCCTTCCGCCGACCCTTCGACAGGCTCAGGGAGCGGCTCAGGGGCCGGGGCTCAATGATGTCGTGTCACTCGATGCTCGATGAGGCCATTTCATATTCCCCCTGCACCCCTTTGACCGTACTCGAAGATCGGCGCTTGAATGACTTGCCGAATGCGGCGGCCAGACGCAGGGCCTGGTCCGGGTGATCGTCGACGAGGTTGACCCGTTCTCCGGGATCGTCCGGAAGATGGTACAGCTCATCGGGCTCCCCGTCCGGGCGCTGGATATAACTCCAGGTGTTGTCACGGGTGCAGCGGTCGGTACCGCCATGGTAACCGGTGATAATCGCCCGCCGGTGTTCATCCGCATCTCCGGTGAGCACGGGCATAAAGCTGCGACCCGCCATGGCGTCGGTGTTGCCGCGCAGGTCGAGTGCGTCGAGGAGGGTGGGCAGCACGTCCTGAAACTGTACGATCGCGGAAGTCCGGCGACCCCCGTGTTTCCCACCAGGCAGTCGGACAATGAACGGAACCTTGAGCAGTTCGTTGTACATCCGGTCCGCGCCCTTGAGGAATTTTCCGTGGTCGTTCAGAGGATGCCCGTGGTCGGCCAGCAGACAAATGACGCTGTCGTCGTAATATCCCAGGTTTCTCAGGGCTTCGAAGAGTCGCCCGAGGCAGTGGTCCACATAGGCGCACTCCCCCGCGTAGAGACCCTGGATATGGGAGATCTCGCCGGGTGAGGCCCAGTCTTCCGATGGGCCTCCCATTGGCATAATGAGGCGGGGGCCCCGGTAGCCGGGATCGGTGTAGCTATCGAATTCCGGAATGGGATCCCAGGGTTCGTGAGGGTCGAAGGAGTCCACCCAGAGCATGACGTTTTCGTGCGTGCGGTTCGTTTCCAACCAGCCGATGGCGCTGTCGACCACCTTCCAGGCAAATCCGTCTTCAGCCGAGTCGAAACCGTCGGTGTTGGCCAGGAATTGTGAGATGCGCCGGCGCCAGGTGTCGGGATAGTTCCCGTTGACGTAGTCCTCGATATTGCGTCTGGCGGGCGCGGAGATCCAGGGATCGTATTCCTGGCCGCGGATCCAGTCGTACGATGCGAAGTTCCGGTGGTAGTTCATCCCGGGAGCCCGGTAGTGGTACGTATCCGTAACGAGGCCGCAGACATAATCCTGCTCGGAAAGTATCTGGGCGACGTGGACGTCTTCCGGGGTGAGGGGTTGCCAGCCGCGGCTGTGCAGCGTGCGATGTCCGGTCATCAGCTGGCAGCGAATGGGAATGGTCGGCAGGGCTTCGGGGTAGGCATTGTCGAATACGACAGCCTCTCGCGCAAATGCGTCGATATGCGGCGTCATGCACGCGCCGATGCCGGGAAAGGGCGCGGTTCCGCGGTTGTACAGGCTTACGTGATCCTGTCGGAAGCTATCGAGTACGATGAAGACAACGTTCATGAAGTCACTTCCTCCCGGGAAACGCGACGTTCCCAGCCGTCTCGGAAGAGCGGCAGGTGGTTGTTCACGGAATAGGGGTGTTTCCGGATCTCGTCCACGTTGAGATCGATGCCCAGGCCGGGTGCGGCAGGCACCCTGAAGTAGCCGTCGACGACATCGAAACTTTCGCCCGTAACCAGGTCGCGCTCCCAGTCCACGTTGAATTCGTCGAAGGTTTCCTGAATGAAGTGGTTGGGTGTACAGGCCGCCAGTTGCAGGCAGATTGCTGTACAGACGGGGCCCTGGGCGTCGTGTGGCGCGACAACGCCATAGTGCGCGTCGACCATATCGCATATCATGCGGGTGGGCCAGAGTCCGCCGCAGGCCAGGGGTTCGGGCTGCAGGATGTGTACGACGTCGTGCTTCAGCAGTTCTGCAAACTGATATTTCGTATGCAGGCTTTCCCCCGTGGCAATGGGCACTGGCGACTCTCTCGCGACCTGTGCGAGGGCGTCGATTTTGTGGTGAGGCGTCGGTTCCTCAAACCAGGTGGGGTTGTAGGGTTCCATCTTGCGGGCGAATTTGAGGGCGGTGGATGTACTGAAGCGGCAATGCCCTTCCACGAGAACGTCTACGCTGGGTCCCACGGCGTCGCGTACGGCCGCGATGATGTCGATGGCCAGCGCCTCGTCGTCCAGGTCCGTAATCTGGTATGCGGAGCCGAAGGGGTCGAATTTGAGGGCCGTGTATCCTCGGCGAATCACGTTCTGCGCCTTCTCGTGAAAGTTCTCCGGCGTCCGCGGGCCGCGATACCAGCCATTTGCATAGGCTCTGATTCTGTCGCGCATCTGGCCGCCCAGAAGCTGGTAGACGGGTTTGTTCAGGCACTTGCCCATAATGTCCCAGCACGCGACTTCGATGGCCGCAACGGCGTGTTTATGAATCTGACCGCCGTCGGTGTACACGTCGCGGTACATCCGCTGGAGAATGCGTTCGGGCTGGAACGGATCCTGCCCTTCCCACTGCGGCCTGAGTTCGTGGATTGCGGCTTCAACCGTCCTGGCCATGAAGTTGACAGTGCCTTCACCGACACCGTACACGCCCTCGTCCGTATGCACACGGGTAAAGAGCCAGTTTTTCCACGGGTTGCCCGCAATGAACGTTTCTACGTCCGTGATTTTCATGAAATACCTCTTGTCTGGCCCGGGGTTCGAATGTCGTGGAAACGGAACTCCAATATTATCCCTGAGTCCCGGCCCGTCAAGTCGAATTTCCGTGCCTGGCGTGCGTCTGGCCGGGCGCGGTTCGGGATTTCGCGGCGACCCTTAACTTTTTTCTTCACAATGACGCTGCGGTCGCGTAAGTTCGGATGGGTCGGGTTCTCTGTTTATACCGACGACTGTACGATGGCGTTTCGCGCCTGTACCGGGTGTACCGGTCTGCAAGGGGTACACCACGTGAAATCCATGCGGGCCGGATCGATGAATTCGCCCGACCCGCGAAGATGATGTTCCGGGATGTCCGGGTATACACAATGGGGGGGCCGTTGGACCACGTATTGAAGATTTCAGATGCGGAAATCGAGGGAATACTCTCGGTTGAGGAGGTTCTCGAAAGCTGTGACCGGGCGTTCCGTCTCTATGGGATGGGACAGGTGTCGAATCCGCCGCGGCGGGAAACCGTGCGCAGGACGGAAGGCGCGGACCTGTTTCGCCTGGAGATGCCTGCGGAGTGGCCGGGGCGGTACCGCGCCAGGAAGGTGATTGTGGAGCGGTCGGATGTCTCTGCGGGGCGGCTTGCAGGGCGCACCGCCGTCGTCGAACTGGATGATCTGTCGACGGGCCGGAGGGCCGTCCTGGAGGCGGAATATCTGACCAATATGCGGACGGGCGCGGCGGGCGCGTTGGGTGCGCGATACCTGGGCAGCAATGCGGAGGTGCTCGCGATTCTGGGCACAGGACGTATTTCACGGGCGCTTGCCGTGTGCGCCGACGCTGCCCTCGGGCCGCGCGAGATCCGGGCGACCAGCAGAAGCGCAGCCAACCTCGAGGCGTTCGCCTCGTTCGTGGAACCCAGGGTGAACGCCCGGGTACGGGTCCCCAACTCTATTGGCGACTGTCTGGACGGCGCGGATACCGTGCTGACGGCGGTTCCCACACCACGCCCGATTCTGGGTCGATCGGACATCGCGGACGCCGTGCATCTGTCCGTGATTGCGGGCGACCCGAGGACCGCTCAACTCGACGCCGGGCTGCTGAGCAGCCGGGAGGTGGTTGCCGACCATCCTGAACAGGCTCTGAAGTCGGGAGATTTCCTGTTGGCCGGGATGGGATGGGACCGGTTCGCCCAGGACGGCGAAGGACGCGTCCTGACCATTGGAGACGCGGCGATGGGCCGTCTGGAAGACCGGCGCGGCCACGGCGCGATTGCCTATTTTACGGGGATGGCGATTCAGGATCTGATGGCTGCGGTGCAGGTGTATGAACGCGTGGCAGGGCGTTGAGATTGGGGGTTATTCACGGGCAGGGTCATGAGTCGCGCTCGGCGGTCGCTTGTTTCGATTTGTTTTCCTTGGATGCTTCCCATAGCCGGTCCATTTCTTCCAGACTGGCGTTCTGCGGGTTCTTTCCCTGTTTTCCGAGTTCCTGTTCTATATAACGAAATCGGGTCTCGAATTTCCCGACGGTCTTCCGGAGCGCATTTTCCGGGCAGACTTTCAGAAACCTGGCGAGGTTGACCAGAGAGAAGAGGAGGTCGCCAAGCTCTTCTTCCACACCCGTCTGGTCAGTGTCCCGCCACGCTTCCAGAAACTCGTCCACTTCCTCGCGTACTTTGTCTACAACCTCGTCGGTGTCTGTCCAGTCAAAGCCGGACCGGGCGGCCCGCTCCTGGACGCGTTGCGCACTGAGCAGTGCGGGAAGATGCCCGGGTATGCCGTCGAGGATGGAAGGGTTCAGGCCCTTCTCCCGCTTTTCCCGAGATTTGATGGATTCCCAGTTTTCAATCACTTGACCCGGGGTTTCCGCAGTGGCATTCCCGAATACGTGAGGATGCCTGCGAATGAGCTTTTCCGACGTGGCCGCCGCCACGTCATCCAGGGTGAACCTGGCGTCCTCCCGGGCGAGTTGCGCGTGGAAGACGACTTGAAGGAGTACGTCGCCCAGTTCGTCGCGCAGACCATCGTCGTCATTCCGGTCGATGGCGTCCAGGGCTTCGTAGGTCTCTTCGATCAAATAGGGTTTGAGGCTCTGGTGCGTCTGCTCGCGGTCCCATGGGCATCCGTCCGGGCCGCGAAGCCGGGCCATGAGATTGACGAGACGATCGAGTTCGGACATCCGGGAATCCTCGAAAAAGCTGGGGTTAGACTGCGCATGGTAGTTCGGAGTTTGCGAGTCCCGGTCAAGTGAGTCGGTCCGGGAATTCGTCCGACGACAAACTACGCCGGAGGGCGGCAGGAGTCAATGGTTTTCGGGAAACCGGGCGAGTATCGACGGAAAATTAGCCGTTGACAAAAGGCAGGGCGCAATGTATGTTTCTCTCGTGCATCTGAATTGCAAAAACGACCCCGCAATTAATGCGTTTCCGTTCCCGGATGTCCAAACGATCTGGAGGGGTATGAATGAGCAAGTCGGTTAAGGATATTATGCGGAAAATTGGGAACGATGAACTCAAAGATCAGGAACATGAGCGATTCAGGAAGAAGGCGGACGATGTTTCCGCATATTACGAAAACGAGGAAGATAAGTCGGAACTCGAGAAGCGGCACGACCGGTTTCGCCAGCGGCAGGAGTATACCAGCCGGCTCGGCCCGGCGGCCGAGCGCCTGCCCATCCTCACAAGGGAAGAGCAGGAACGTCGAGAAAAAGAACGACCCGCTCGCAGGGCGATCCAGTTCGAGGGTCCAATCGAAAAACTGATCGAAAAATACAACGACCCGAAAGAGGTGTTCAACCACCTGTCGCTCGGGCAGTTGATGAAATACGAACTGCAAGCGGAGACCGGTTGCATTTACGAAAAGGGTAAGTTGATTTTCGACGGCGAGAAACTGGTAAACGACGTTGGTGAAAGGCGATGAACGGAAGAATGAATCCGGTGATAGCGGGAACACGAGCCAAAAAAGTCGGAACCCGCGCCGTCGTCGATGCAGGGTAACCTTGATTCGTCAGTGCGCCGTGAAAAGGCGCGGAACTCCAGCGGGTGAAAGTCCCACCCGACAAATGTTGCTGCAGTCGGAAGCAATCGGAGCGGAGACGTAGGTAATGAAGAGGTTTATTCCACTTATTGCGCTACTGTTGTCCTGCGGTGGAAGCGACAGTGAAGTTAATCCATTGGTCGGTGAATGGAACTTTGTCAGTCAAGATAATGAAAGGCTGATTCATTATCTTGCTCATCACTTTGGCTCACGTGATCTTGCTATGGAATCCATTAAAGATATGCCGACATCAATTGAAGATTACGTGATTCGATTTAATGCAGATCTTACATATACCGATAGTTACGGTGCAAACGGAACCTGGAGTGCAACAAAAACTGTGGCGACATTAAGTGAGGGTTATGATGTATTTGTAATGCCTTACGTTATTATGGACACGGAATTAGTGCTTACTCTTGGAAAAGTAGAAATGAAGACTTTTTTGTACGGGGGTGTCGGTGATGATGAGCTGTCTGAAATAGTTTCGTTTTATAGAACAACTATGCCTTATCGTTATACGAACCTTATTCAACTGACTTTTCGCCGTCAGGTGAGCGGTGTTCGGGTGGTTGGCCCGGCGTAGGGGATTTCTAATTGCCTTTTAAACGAGGATTAACAATAACGAAACACGACTTTGGACCTCGTCAGAGTGGATTTTGAATTTTCGGAGTGGTCTCAAGGTTAATTGGCTGATCAACCGGCAGTCGTGTAAACCCTTTTTGGCCGATGTTTCCGTCCACTTTTGTCTTTGGTCAAGCCCTTCGGATCTCTGTGCTCCGAAGGGCTTCTTATTCCGGAGTCGGCGTGGGCGCATCGCCTCAGACTGCCAGATCAGGGCTTCTTGTCCGTATTCGCTACACAGGCCTTGATGTATTCCCGAATTTTCTCTCCGCACTCGGGATCCTGAAGCGCAAAGTCGATAAACGCCCGGTAGTAACTTGCGTGGCTACCGATATCGTACCTCGTTTCGTCCGGCAGCAACCGCACGCATCTGACCGATTTTCCCCGACTTATAAGGCTCCGAATGGCGTCCGTAACGCCGAGTTCGCCACAGGTGGCCTGCGTCAGCCCGCGGATTTCGTCGAAGATGTCCGGGCTGAACACATAACGGGCGCTCACGGCCATAAGGCTGGGCGCTTCGGCTGCGCCGGGTTTTTCCACAAGGTCGTTAATGGAGAAGCTGTCTGGGTTCAGATCGTCTACCGGGTCCGGGGTGACAATACCGTAGCGCCCGACCATATCGCGCGTGACGGGGCGAACGCCCACGGTACAGGCTGAATCGTATTTGAGATGCGATTCGATCATTCGTGCCAGAAAGTTCGGCGTGTGTCTGGTGTTGATGATGGTATCGCCGTAGGCAACAGCGAAATTCTCTTTGTCTACGAAACTCTCGGCCGCGAGTATCGCCGCGCCCGTGCCCCGAAGTTTGATCGTGGGAGACAGGGCCTGTTGCCGGGTATAAAAAAACTCGATACCGCGCCGGCTGTAGTCGAAGTTACTCGGGTCATTCCAGCCGTGGTTCTGGTCCGACCCGGCGCCGAGGTCAACGTTGTTGTCGAACTGGTTTTCGATGATGGTCTTGCTGTGAGAGGTAATGAAGAGACATTTCTTCAGATTGGCGGCCGCCATCTCCTCCACGACATGCTGTATAGCGGGATATTTGCCTACTGGCAGCATTTCTTTTGGCAGGGCTCTTGTCGTGGGCAGCAATCGGGTGCCGAGCCCGGCAACCGGGATGACGACTTTTCTGACGCGCATAAACCATCCTTCCGAAGAGTAACCGGCCGGAAAGATAAACCTGGTTTGGTGCGTTGTCAATACAGAAGCGTCCTGATTTCCCGGGACTTCAAACAACCTCCGCGCCCGTGCGCCACGTTTAGAATTCCTTTGCGCGCAATGCACAGATTCGATAGATTTTCTTGGTGACCCGATTGTGCGTCCTTTCGCGAAAGGTTCAACCATGAAGTGGATCATTGCACTGTCTGTCCCGATTGTTGCGTTCGCATCCGCGGCGACAGCGGCGACGGTGGATTCGCTTCGGGTCGAGGCGGATGCGGACTTGAGCCGGTCCGAGCGTGCCATTGCCGCGCTGAAACAGGTGATCAACACCGGAAGGGAAACGGCGCAGGATCTTGTCCTTCTTGGACAGGCGTATCTGGATGCCGGCAACCGGAAGGCGGCCAAAAAAGCGTTCAGAAAGGCCGTCAAAAAAGGTGCGAAGGCGGCCGGGTACAACGGGCTGGGGTTGGCCTACATGGCTTCAAAACAGGGATTAAGGCGCGCGGAGACGAATTTCAGGCGGGCTCTAAAGGCCGACCCGGATTTGGCCGAGGCGCAGTACCACCTGGCGAGGGTTTACCTGGAAACACGGCGGCGTCGGGCGCGGGAAGCATTTGAGAAAGTGATTGAAATCGATGCCGACTACCCGGACGCGCATTACCAGGTGGGGTTGCTGCTGGAAACCGACGGCAAGCGACACGAGGCGATTTCCGCCTACCAGCGAGAGATCGAGGCAAATCCATCACACCCGCTTGCGGGAATCCGGCTGGCCCGTTTGTGGCTCGTTCTGGGCGAAAGTGCGGAGGCGGTCAACACCCTCTCAGGGCTGTTGAAGGGCGGGGGCGATGCCCGGATTTCGGCCAATCGCGACCTTGCGATCATTGGCCTTGTGAATGGGGATTTCGAGCGGGCGAACGAACTGTTCGAGGACTATTTTTCCTATCTTCCGGACGCCGAGCGGCGCAGATTTCGAGACATTTCTCTGGTGGCGGCCGACAAGGATCTGGCCCGTTACGTGGCGGCCCCGCCCGAGGAGAAGGATGCGCTCGCCGTGCGGTTCTGGAACCGGCGCGATCCGACGCCCCTCACCCCTGAAAACGAGCGCCTGCTGGAGCACTATCGGCGGGTAGCGTATGCGTTGGAACACTATACCAGGCCGGGGGGCGGCTGGGACAAACGCGGCGAGGTTTTCATCCGGCTGGGGGATCCGGACCATATCAGCAGTTGGGACGACGTCCAGGCCGAACGGAATCGGGAGGTACAGGAAGCGCGCGTGAATTTCGTGAACCGGTCCCGTATCGCGTTGGCTATTTCACCGGGGTTGCCCATTTTTCCCGTCTCTGCGAATGCAAGGTGGGAATATTGGGTCTATACACGGGTGGACGGCGGAATTGAGATTACTTTCGCGGAGGTCTTTAAGGGCAGGCGTTACGATTACGCCCCGTTTCCGCTCCGGATTGCGCCCCATCTCGGTGTCCACCTGGCCGATTATCAGGGCGGGGTGGTTATGCAGAATGTCGTGGCCAGGCGGCCTTCACTCTACACACCCGATTTCGCCGATCTGCCAATCGATTTCTTCTACTATCCAGCGGATTTCAAGGGTCCGAATTCCACAACGCGTCTGGAGGTCTACTACGGGTTGCCGGCATCCGAGGTGGTTCGGTTGAACGTGGATGAGAAGACGGATCTGATCTTGCTGGACCGGGGCGTGGCCTTCTTCGACAGTTTGTGGAATGAAGTTCATCGGGAGGTGGATCAGATGGCCTTCAAGGCGCCCACGGACCAGCAGGTTGCAGACGGCGCGTTCATTCCGGGCGTTATGCCCGTGGATTTGCCGCCGGGGACATACCATATGGCGCTACAGGTAAGGGACGTGGTTTCCGGAAAATCCCAGGTCTACCAGCAGGCGGTTATTCTGGAGGACTATCACAAACCATCCAGGCTGTTGGTCAGCGATATCGAACTGGCCTTCGCAACGGAGCCGACCGACGAAGCGTCGGGGGACTATGTAAAAAACGGGCTTAAGGTAATTCCGATGTCGTCCCTGGCGTTCCGGAGCGAACAGAACGCGTTCGTCTATTTCGAAATCTATAATTTGAAACAGAATTCATTCGGACAAACGCGTTATCGAGTGGAATATACGTTGCGGTCGCAACGGGAAAGGGCGCTCCCTGCAAAGATTCTGCACGGACTGGGTCGGGCTTTCCGGCTGTCTGAAAAGGATCAGGAAATCGTTATTGCTTACGACCAGGCCGGCACCCGGCCGGATGAAGTTGCCTACGTCGAACTGGACCTGACCGAGACGCAGGAGGGCGGGCAGCAGGTCAGGGTGGCGGTCACGGATCTGTTGGCGGATGATCGGGCTACAAAGGAGATTTCGTTCAGGATTGTGCCCTGAACACAGACCGTCCGGGGGTGTTTTACGCATTTCCGTTCACGTGCTTTCTTGCGCTGTGCATCGTGAATGGCGTCCGTTATCGGGAGAAACATGGCGGGACAGGCCAACTTGTCGGTGATTCCTTCGGTTGACGCGGTACTGGCCGATCCTGAGGTGCGGGCGTTGCGCGAACGCTGCGATCAGCCGCTGGTTACGCGTTTCGTGCGGGAGGGTATCGACGACGTCCGACAGGCCATGCTCAGCGGCGAAGCGATCGGCGAATCCAGGGATGCGCTCGTGGCGCGGGTGGTCCGCCGGGCTTGTCTTCGCGTGGCCCGCATAACCGATCCCGGTCTCAAGCGGGTGGTAAACGCCACTGGAATCGTGTTGCACACAAACCTCGGACGCGCGCCACTGGCGGATGCGGCCGCCCGCGCGGTCGCCGGGGTTGCCTCGGGATACAGCAATCTCGAAGTGGATCTGGAATCCGGCCGGCGCGGGTTCCGATCGGCGCTGGTTGAGGAGTTGCTGTGTGCGTTAACGGGCGCTGAAGCGGCCGCCGTGGTCAACAACAACGCGGCCGCCGTATTGTTGACTCTGAATTCGCTGTGTCTGGGTAAAGAGGCGGTGGTCTCACGAGGCGAATTGATCGAAATCGGAGGATCCTTCCGCATCCCGGAAATTATGGAGCGCAGCGGCGCTGTAATGGTCGAGGTAGGAACAACCAACCGGACCCACCTTCAGGACTATGAGGCAGCCCTGACCCAGCGCGCCGGTATGATGCTGGCGGTGCACCCCAGCAATTACAAGGTGATGGGCTTTACGGCTGCGGTTTCGCTGGAGGATCTGGTTGCGCTGGGCAATCGGCGCAGCGTGGCCGTGGTTCACGATCTGGGAGGCGGTGCTCTGGTGGACATGCGCGAGTTCGGTCTGCCTCACGAGCCCCTCGTATCGGACAGCGTGGCGGCTGGCGCCGACGTGGTAACGTTCAGCGCCGACAAGGTGTTGGGCGGCCCTCAGGCGGGCATTCTGGTGGGGACGAGAGACGCCATCGAGACGATCCGACGGAATCCGCTCATGCGGGCGCTGCGATGCGGTAAACTGACCTACGCCGCGCTCGCGGCAACCTTGAGGCTCTTCCTGAACCGTAAAAAATTGTTACGGGCGCATCCCACGCTTGGGATGTTGACCGTGCCTGTCTCGAACCTGAAGCGACGGGGCCTGCGGAGCCTGTCGCGGCTGAGTAAGCTGCAGGATAAAGGGCTGCGGGTTGAATTGGTGGATTCAGTCGCCCAGACGGGAAGCGGCGCGATGCCGCTGGAGGAGATCGCAAGCCTGGCGCTTTGTGTGTCTTTGGTTGGTGGATCCGTGACTGACCTTGCGGCACGACTGCGTGCGGCCGACCCGCCGGTGATCGGATACGTGCGGGACGATCGACTGTTTCTGGATTTACGGACGGTGGCTGCAGGCGAGTTGCGCCACGTCGAGGCCGCGCTGCGCCGGGCGGTGGGGATAGGTGTGGAGTCAGTCTCATGTCACACGTGATCATCGGTACGGCAGGTCATATCGATCATGGCAAGACCGCGCTGATCAAGGCGCTTACGGGTATCGATACGGATACGCTCCCGCAGGAGAAGGAACGGGGGGTGACGATCGATATCGGATTTGCATACTGGAAGGACCATGTCACAATAATCGACGTGCCCGGTCACGAACGGTTTGTGAAGAATATGGTGACGGGCGTATGCACTGTGGATCTCGCGTTGTTTGTGGTTGCGGCGGATGACGGGGCCATGCCCCAGACACGTGAGCATCTGGGTATTCTGAATCTTCTGGGGGTGCGACGGGGCGTTGTAGCGCTGAATAAGGTGGACCTGGTGGAGCCGGATTGGACGGAGTTGGTGGAGGAGGACTTGCGCGATCTGTTTGAAGGGACGTTTCTGGATGGCGCGCCAATCGTGTCGGTGTCTGCAGTGACCGGCGAAGGGATTGAGACGCTTCGGGAATTGCTGGAGGAGGAAATCGAGAAGGTGGAGGAGCGCCCGGATGGCGGGGTGTTCCGTCTGCCCGTGGATCGGGTGTTCTCGATGAGGGGATTCGGTACGGTCGTGACCGGCACCGTACTGTCCGGCCGGGTTCGGGTGAAGGACGTGGTGATGCTCCAGCCGGCCGACAGGGCTGTACGGGTGCGTGGCGTGCAGGTGCACGGCAGGGACGTGGATACGGCCCACGTCGGTCATCGAGCGGCGATCAATCTGGCCGACGCGGAAGTGGATCAGGTCACGCGGGGCGATCTTCTGGCACAGCAGGGTTATTTCAGTTCCACCTATATGCTTGACGCGCGCCTGTGGTTGTTGAAGGATGCGCCGGTGTCACTGAAGAACCGGGCGCGGGTGCATCTGCACCTCGGTCCCCGCGAAGTGCTGGCGCGTGTGATTCTTCTGGAGGCCGACGAGTTGGCGCCCGGCGAGTCCCAGTTGGTGCAGTTCCGCCTGGAAGGCCGCGGCGTGGCCGCCCGTGGAGACCGTTATGTGATCCGACGTTATTCGCCCGTACAAACGCTGGGGGGCGGGGTGGTGCTGGATGCGCAGCCGGTGAAGCATCGCCGTTTTCGAGAGGATACGTTGGAAAGGCTGCGTGGGTCCGAGGTTGAGGATCCCACCCGGGTGCTGGCCCTTCGGCTGAAGGCGGCGGGATTTCGGGCGCTTTCAGCCAGTGACCTTGCGGCGGCGTTGGGCCTGTCTCTGTCCGAAACAGACGATCGGCTGCAGGGTCTGCTGGCGGATGGAGAAGCATTCGGCTTTCGCCACGCGGGAGAGGCCATTTACGTCCATACGGACTCCTGGCAGTTGCTTCTGGAGCGAATAGAGGAAGCGTTGTCGGGCTACCATCGGACAAACCCGCTCAAGACTGGCGTCTCGCGCAACGAACTTCGCCTCCGGGTGGCGGGAGAGCCGCCCGTGGGTCTTGTTGAGCATGCAATCGATTGTCTGCTTTCTCAGGAGGTGTTGACGCCCGTGGGTCCCCTGTTGCGTATGGCCAATCACCGGATCCGATTTTCGGGGGAACAGCGCCGGATCAGAAAGGAAATCCTGGTGCTGTTGCTGGAGGGTCGGGCGGCGCCTCCCGATTTGAATGAGATTGGCACACAACTGCCGCAAAATTCCGCGGAGGTTCACGCTGTTGCAGCCGCCATGCAGGCCATGGGCGAGATTGTAAGGCTCGACGAGTATCTTATGTTTCCTCCACACACGCTGGAGGAGATTGAGCAGGGTCTCGTGGGTTATCTGCAACGAAACCGCGAAATGAGTGTTTCAGCTTTCCGTGATCTGGTCGGCACCACGCGCAAATATGCCGTTCCGTTGTTGAACTATTTCGACAATAGGGGCGTCACAATAAGGCAGGGGGACGTCAGGGTGCTGGCGGGATAGACGCAAGCGTCGATTCAGGGATCGAGTCGCTTGCCGCTTTTTGGCTTTCGGCAGGATTTCGGTCGCTGGGGATGGTTCTGCCGTACAACACGTCAGGATGCCATGATCGCCGGCAGCCTGCCCTTTGTGCGGGAGTGGATGGGGCACTGGTGGCCCTCGCGGGCTTCAAACCCGTTGCGGCGTGCTAATCACGCGCTGGGTGGGTTCGATTCCCACACATTCCCGCCATCATCGGGAGTGGGGGCCTCACACGGGGCCCCCGCTTCTGTTAACGAGTCGTTGACAAAAAAGACGCTCCGATGTAACTTCGAATTCAGAAATCAGGATCGGTGTATTCCCCGCGGCTCAAACAGAGTTGATGCATTTACACGGGGTTCCATATGGCAAGATGGCCTGGTGTCTTGATGTTGATCGTTTTACAAACCAGCGCAGCCCATGGCTGGTGGGTCCGCGGGCACAGTATCGTCAGCAAAGCAGCCGTAGCCTCGCTGCCGGAGCAGATGCCGGGCTTCTTTCGGGCCGGGGGAGACGCCATCTCGCACTACGTGTGGGACCCCGACCTGGCCAGGAATCGCGGTACCCCTATTGCGCGCCATGCGGAGGGTCCGGAGCACTATTTCAATCCGGAGCGCTTGAAGGATCCGACGTTGCCCGCCGACCGAAACGGATTTATGCACGTATGCGCGAACCAGGGAGTCGCGCCGCACAAAGCGGGTTTTCTCCCTTATTCGGTAGCGGAATGGACGCAGAGGCTGGCGGTGGCGTTTGCCGAGCACCGGCGCTGGCCCGACAATCCCTTCATCAGGTGGAAGTGTCTGATGTACGCGGGTTTTATTGCGCATTACGCCCAGGATCTGTGCCAGCCGCTGCATGTGACCATGTACTATGACGGCCGGCCCGGCCCGGACGGCTCCGTGCAATCGACCGGCATACATTCCAGAGTGGACGATCTGATCCGCAGGCTTAACCCGGCGCCCGGCGACCTGGCTCGAGGTCTGGAGCCGGTGGCGTTGGATAGCCTGATGGCTGGAATTGTTGTGCAGATCGAGAACAGCAGGTCGTTCATCGATGCCGTATACGGCCTGGAGGATCGAATGCCGCCCGCGGGTGAAGGCGAATGGACGCCGGTTCCCGAGGTCGTGGCCTTTGGTGTGGAACGTGCGCGGGAGGCGGCGAGGTTTACCGCTTCGCTTTACCTGACGGCCTGGCGTCTGTCTGAAAAGTTGAAATTCGAGGATTGGGTGGAGCGGGATGGAGAAACCGCTGCGGAATGACAAGTACCCGCCCGGGTGACATCGGCCATGAGGATGCTCAGTGAAGGCGTGCGGATGAAATTCTTGATGATTGCCGTCGACAGCCTGCGAGCTGATCGACTCGGATGCTACGGTTATGACCGGCCAACCACTCCGTTTATCGATACCCTTGCAGGCCACTCGACGGTGTTCGAGAATTGCTATGCGCCTTCGATTCCCACGCAACCCTCGTTTACGACCATGTTCACCGGACAATTGCCGACCACGCATGGGATCGTGGCGCATCGGGGCCGCTGGTCTTTAGATGAGCGCGCGCCGTTCCTGCCCGAATACCTGCAGCGGGCCGGGTACGCCACGGCGGCCGTGGACAATCTGGCGGTGCATCACAAACCCTGGTTTTCCAGAGGATTCGATGTCTGTCTGAATCCACGGGAGTCGGGTACGTATCCGAATTGTTTTCGGTTTAACGAGCTTGCCATTGAGTGGCTGAAAGCCCGCGGCCGCGAGCCTTTTTTTCTCTTTGTACACTATTGGGATCCTCACACGCCCTACATGCCTCCCGGCCGGTATAGAGACCTTTTCTATTCCAGCGATCCGACGGTTGAAAACAGGGGCAGCCTCGACGACTTTTACCGGCGGCCCCTGAGAACGTGGTGGCCGTCCGGCTGGCTCGGACGGATGGCGTCCGAGTGGCCGGATGCGGCGGGTGCACAGATATCCGATATCGAATTTGTGCGCAGCCAATACGATGCCGAGGTGAGGTGTGTGGACGATGGAATTCAGGAGTTGCTGGTGGCGCTTGATGAGTTGGGTATCGAGGAAGAGACAGCAGTTTTTATTTTTAGCGACCACGGCGAGGAATTGGGTGAGCACGGCATCTACTTCGATCACCATGGATTGTACGAGAGCGACATCCGGGTGCCGTTAATTGTGCGTTGGCCGGACCTCGACTTCAATGGAACCCGCGTCCGGTCACTGGTTCAACACACGGATCTGGCGCCGACGGTCCTGGAGGGCGCCGGTCTGCCGGTCCCTCACAAGATGGATGGCCGTTCGATGCTCCCCTTCATCCGCGGCGAGGCTGATGCCGGAATCGGGGAGCTGCTGCTCACCCAGGAGTGCACCTGGATGGCCAAATGGGCTGTTTGCGAAGGGGGATGGAAGCTGATTGTCGCCCGGGAGCCGGATTTTTACGGGAATCCCATGCTGGAACTGTATGACTTGAACGGCGATCCCGGTGAGCGGCACAACCTGGCGCGGGAGTTGCCCGGAAGAACACAGGAAATGGGTGAAATCCTGGCCTCGGAGTTATCCCGTAGGCTGGCGCGAGGCGGACGAACCGAAGACCCGGTAGTAGCGCACGGGATTACACTCGGCAAGGAGATGTATGCGTGAGTCGCGCAATGGTACGGCTGGCAGGCAATACAGCCCGAGTTTGCGGCGAATATGGGAAATAGGGCAGGCGCGAAGGGGAAACATGGCACAGGATAAGTCTTCATGCGTGACTACAATGAGGTGGTTAAACGCACCGAGGCGCTTTCGCGCCGGGGTGCCCGTGTCGACGTGCTGGATCGGATAAACGGGTATCCTGTTTTTTGTGTATCCCGCTGCACTGATCCGTCGCTACCCGCGATATACGTCAACGGCGGAACACATGGCGACGAACCGGCCGGGATGCAAGGGGCGCTGGCATTCCTCGAAGCGCTGCAGGAACGGTGGCTGGATCGGTTCCAATTTGACGTAATTCCTTGTTTGAATCCTTACGGTTACGTCCACAATACCCGGTTGAATGCCCAGGAGGTGGACATCAACTGGGCATTTTTGCGAAAAGACGTGCCGGAGATCGACGTTGTCAAGCGGTTTATTCAGGGGAGGAAGTTTGCAGCCATAATGGATCTGCATGAAGACTGGGAGAGCCCGGGGTACTATCTTTACGAGCAGGTTCGCGGATTGACGCCCGCGGGACCCCCGATTGCTCAGCAGGTGTCCGGGGTCTGTCCGCTGAATACACAATCCAGGATTGAGGGCGAAATTGCGAAAAACGGGGTGATTTTTCCGGACCTGCAGGTGGAAAAGCGGCGTCTTGGCGGGGGCGTGCCGATCGCACTTTTCAAGCAAGCGTATACGGATCGTTTGATTACGTCTGAGTCGCCGTCGGCGTTAACGATGGACGTGCGGGTTCAGGCGCACCTTGTTGCGCTGGAGGCGTTGCTTGAGGTTCATGCCGGAGGATAGCGCGTGGGAAAACCCGACCTGAAATCGGCGCGGATGAAGCGTGCTTACCGCATCAGCGCGGAGGATGTTGTAGAGCCGGCGATGTCGGTCGAGGATTGGATGAACTTTGAGAAAGGCGTGAGGCTCTTCAACGGCCGGGAGCACTGGGAAAGCCACGAGGCCTGGGAGCAGGTGTGGCGGCGACATACCGAGCCGAGCCGGATTTTCTTTCAGGGCCTGATCCAGCTCGCCGCGGCGTATCATCAGCTTCAACGAGGGATCTATCACGGGACGGTAAAGCACTACAACAACTCATATTTCAAGCTGAAACAGTTTCCCCGCCGGTTTCTGGGTGTGGATGTAGGCGTTCTCAAACGGAAAATCGAGCATGGGCTGGCCGAGGTGGAGCGGCTGGGGCCGGAAAGGATGGATGAGTTTCCACAGGATCTGGTGGCGGAGGTGATATTCGTGCGGCCGCCGAGGGCTGAGGGTCGTGCAAGGGGTGTCGGCGGACTGCATGGCGCCAATCGATAGACATGTTCGTGGTTCTGCCAATCAGGAAGATCCCATACAAAAAGGCCCCGGACATCAGCGTCCGGGGCCTTTTCCCTTCGGTTTGGGACAGAACACTCTATTCAGTGTGCCGGATGCCCGTTGTCGTAGAGTTGAGTGAAGAATTCCAGAGCCGCCCGGAACGAGACCACCTTGACGGCCCGTCCGGCGGGATCGACAACCGGGATATGCCGGTAGCCGTGCAGGTCCATCAGATGCAGCGCGTATCCGATCGGGTCCGCCAATTTCATAGTTATGGGATTGGGTGTCATTACATCTTCGACGGGCGTGGAAGCCAGGTCAATGTCGTTACCGACGACCTTCATGAAGAAGTCGCCTTCGGCCAGGATGCCTTGAAGGGTGACGCCGTCTTCGGAAACCAGCAGGCAGCCGGCGTCTTTTTCCTCCATAAGGGCCATGGCCTCCAGCATTGAAGCCCCCGGTGCGATAAATACCGGCATGTGGAGCTTTATGGTCGAAATCGGATTGATAACGAGATGCTGGAATTCGGACTTTGGCGCCAGCGGATCCTCGTCGCCGATTCCCGGTATGATTTCGGGGATATCCGTCGAGATTTCCTCCTCGACGACGTCCCGTTCTGCAGGTACGCTATCCTCTTCCGATACAATCCATGTATCCGCGGCCTGATAGAGTGTGGACAAATCGGCGTCCCCAAGCTGTTCGACGGCCTCTCGCCCCTGGGCGAGAATCTGATCTTCGTAAACGGGTCGTTCCACGCATCGGAGAACGCCCAACGGCACCGGAAAATTGGGAAATTCCATGCGGCTCAACATGTAAGCCAGCGCGGGCGGATCCGCGGTTTCGTCGTGTACCAGGAGAGCGTTTTCGGATGTGCCGTTGCCAAGCTTCACGACTTCCGGACCCAGACCGTTCAACCGGATGCCTTTGTCGTGTTCCTTGCCGAATATCATCGGCTGACCGTGTTCGACAATTAACGTATTGTCGTCTTTCACGTCCGCTTCGGTGATGTGAAACCATGCGCCATCGTTGTAAATATTGCAGTTCTGATAGATTTCAACAAACGAGGTGCCCTTGTGCGCGGCCGCCCGGCGGAGCATTTCGGCAAGGTGCTTGGTATTCCTGTCTACCGAACGCGCGACGAAGGTGGCCTCAGCGCCAATGGCTACGGAGATGGGATTGAAGGACTGTTCGATGGAGCCCATGGGCGACGAGTAGGTCTTGTGTCCAGGCAACGACGTGGGGGAGTACTGCCCCTTGGTGAGCCCATAGATGCGATTGTTGAAGAGGATAATGTTTACGTTCACGTTTCTGCGCAAAATATGCAGCAGATGGTTGCCGCCGATGGAGAGCCCATCCCCGTCACCGGTGATGACCCACACATGCAGGTCCGGGTTGGCTACCTTCAGGCCCGAGGCGAGGGTTGGCGCACGTCCGTGGATCGAGTGCACGCCATAGGTGTTCATATAATACGGAAAACGGCTGGAACAACCAATTCCGGAGATAAAGACGATCTGTTCCCGGGGAATGCCGAGTTCGGGAAGTACCCTCTGCATCTGTGCCAGAATGGCGTAATCCCCACAGCCGGGACACCAGCGGACTTCCTGGTCCGAAACGAAGTCCTTACGGGTTAGTTGTTGGAATTCCGATGTGGCTAGTGCCATGGAAAATTCTCCAGATTCGGGCTGCTAGTCCAGCAACCCGTTGATTTTGTTCAGAATTTCAGAAATTTTGAATGGTTGACCCTGAACTTTAGGATAGCTGATGACACGCAGAGGGTACCTGGCATTGAGCAACATTGATAGCTGCCCACCGTTTATTTCGGGAACCAGAATCTTGCGATAGCGCAGAAGCAGGTTGCCCAGGTTAGCCGGAAACGGGTTCAGATATCGCACGTGGGCGTGGGCAACGGACCGGCCGTTGGAAACCGCCCTGCGAACCGCGGTCCTGATGGCGCCGTACGTGCTGCCCCAACCGATAACAAGCAGGTCGCCTGTGAGAGGGCCGTATACATCCTGCCTCGGAATCCGATTGGCGATACGCGCGACCTTTTCGGCGCGGATCTTCACCATGTTTTCATGGTCTTTCGGATCGTATGAGACGTTTCCGGTGCCGTCCTGTTTACCCAGCCCGCCGATGCGGTGTTCGAGGCCGGGTGTGCCGGGAAGCGCCCAGGGGCGCGACAGTGTCTCTGGATTCCTCATATAGGGCTCGAAATGTTCAGGATCCGTCCTGTGTTTTACCACGATGGGTTCAATTTCCCCGGGGTCGGGTATTTTCCAGGGTTCGGAACTGCTGTTCAGATAGCCGTCGGAAAGGAAGAAGACGGGCGACATGCTTTCCACGGCGATACGAAAGGCTTCGATGCCCAGGTAGAAGCAGTCGGAGGACGTGGCCGGCGCGACAATGGGGACCGGGCTTTCGCCGTTGCGGCCGAACATACATTGGAGCAGGTCGGACTGTTCCGTTTTCGTGGGAAGCCCCGTGCTGGGCCCGCCCCGTTGAAAGTTGGCGATCACCAGGGGCAATTCCAGGACCAGGGCCAGGTTGATGGCCTCGCTCTTGAGTGCGACGCCGGGTCCGCTGGTGCCGGTTGCGGCAAAGGCACCCCCGAATGCGGCGCCGATGGCGGAACCGATGGCAGCAATTTCGTCTTCGGCCTGAAAGGTGCGCACGTCGAAGTTTTTCAAGGCGGCCAGCGCTTCGAGCAGGGCGCTGGCGGGGGTGATGGGGTAGCTGCCGTAAAAGAGGGTCTGGCCGGCCTTGTGGGCCGCGGTGACGAAACCCATTGCGGTGGCCTGGGCGCCGGTAACGGTCCGATACGTGCCGGGTTCGACCACGGCCTTGGGTACCTTGTATCGGAACTGGAACTGTTCGGTCGTTTCACCGTAGTTGTATCCGGCCTTCAAGGTCGTTACGTTGCCCTCGACGACATTGGGACGGCTGGCGAATTTCTCTTCCAGCATGCGGACCGTCGGTTCCAGCGGACGGTCGAAGATCCAATAGGCAAGGCCGAGTGCGAAGCAGTTTTTCATCATATTGATCTGCCGGTTGGACAGGCCTTCAATGTCGGCTACGGCCCTCTTGTGCAGGGCTGTCAAAGGCACCTTGCATACGCGATAGTCGTTCAGCGATTCGTCTTCCAGCGGGTCGTTCTGGTAGCCGGCCTTGCGCAGGTTGTTTCGTGTAAAGCTATTCGTATTGGTGATGACCACTCCCCCGCGCGGCAGATCCGGGAGGTTGGCCTTCAATGCGGCCGGATTCATGGCAACAAGCACCTGCGGCTCGTCTCCGGGAGTGAAAATGTCTTCGCTGGAAATGCGAACCTGGAACCCGCTGATTCCCGGCAACGTGCCTGCGGGAGCGCGGATTTCGGCGGGGAAGTCCGGCATGGTGCTGATGTCGTTGCCCACGATGGCGGATGTGTTTGCAAATTCCCCGCCAATAAACTGGCTGCCATCGCCCGAGTCGCCGGCAAATCGGACCGCAATGGACTCGACCTCGGTCAATTCGTCCAGTAAATCACCCTCTGCGTCAATTTCTTCGACGGCTGTTTCGGCCATCTGGATTAACCTCCCGGTTTTTTATGCTGCAGCTCTGGAGAAAAAGTATTTACCGGTTAAGCGCCGGCACGGGCTTTGGCAAACACGTCCGGCACGGGCGGCTGGTTGTAAATTTCCTGCGGAAAATAGTCGCAGATGTATTTGATAATCGCATAATAGGTCAATGTACCCAGGACCTTGCCCTTCTCATTGGTAACCGGCATGTATCGGTACCGGTTCGAGGCGATCACCCTGGTGGCATCCAGGATGTTCGTGTCCGCGTCGATGGTTTCAGGGTTGGGCGTCATCAGGTTTTCGATCGGCGCATCGCTGCTCTGCGGGTCACGTGCCACCTTTTTCATGATATCGCGCTCGGTGAAGATGCCGACCAGCCGGCCGTGGTCCATCACCAGGGCGCATTTCCGATGACTGGCCTTCATCTTTTCGAGTACATCTCCGGCTCGCGTGCCTTTTTCGGTCTCGACGTAATACGAAAGGTCGACCTGGGTTATCAGAGCGGTTCGAATATCCACTTTCAGTTCCATCTGGCTCCTCCGGAATCGATGCCCTCGACCATGCCCCGCGCAGGCGACCACCGCCCGGTACGGCGCGATACGGATTTCCCGCTGGGCCGCAGGCTGGGTATCCCGCGCTCAACAATAAGCCGGGCTTATCCGGTCTTAATATATGGTATTCAGGTTGTTATGGCAAGACGAATCCATTAGTTATTTTTGTTTAAGCTGCCCTCATACTGTATTTTGGTTTATAGTGACATTCGGGATATACATCCATAAGCCGATCTGAATTTCCAGGTAAGAATGGGTTGAATAAACGCCACCTCCGCTTGTCGAATCCTGACCAGGAACTATTTGATCTCAGGAGATTTAACGTCTATATTGCAGCAGGGCTTCCAGGATCAGACGTTGCTTCCAGGATCAGACGTTGTCGATTCATGGGACAATGAATCGACCGCTTCGCGGAATCCTGTCTCACCGAGACCGTGCACCATTGCCTACCGATCACCGATCTTTCGCCATTCGGCGCGGCCAGGGAACCTCGATATGCGAGTTGGCATTCTCTCTTTGATCCACGAGTCCAATACGTTCATCTGTACGCCCACCACACTGGCGATGTTCAGGTCAGGTCGGATCCTGATCGGAGACGAGGTGGCGGTGGCATTCAAGGATGGGCTGAACGAGGTCAGCGGTTTCCTGGAGGGTCTGGACGAGTCGGGTATCGAAGCCGTACCGCTCTTTTACGCCAGCACCGAGCCGTCCGGCCGGATTACGAACGAGACGTGCGACGCGCTCATGGGGATGATGTTTGAACAGGTCGAACACGCCGGGAAACTGGACGGCTGGCTCGTGGCGCCCCACGGAGCAAACGTGGGTGCGGGAGACGATTATTGGGACCTGGATGGATACTGGCTGTCCCGCCTGCGTCGCCTGGTAGGAGCAGAGACGCCCATAATCTGTACGATCGATCCGCACGCGAATCTGTCGGAGAGAATGGTTGCGGCCTGTGATGCGACCATCGCCTATCGCAGCAACCCGCATCTGGATCAGAAGAAGGTGGGTCTGCAGGCGTCGCGGTTGATGGCGCGGACGCTTCGAGGCGAAGTAAAGCCCACGCAGGCCGCCGTGTTTCCCCCAATTGCGATCAATATTGAACGGCAATTGACGGGAGCGCCACCGTGCAGGGAAATGTACGAGCTGGCCGATGACCTCCTGAACCGGCCGGGCATGTTGTCGAATAGCATTGTGCTTGGATTCCCCTACGCGGACGTGCCGGAGATGGGTACTGCGATGATTGCGGTGACGGATGGAGATCCGGGCCTCGCGCAAGCCGTTGCCGGAGAACTCGCGGACCATCTCCACACCTTTCGCAAAGACTTCAGGGGTGAGTTTGTCGGCATCAGCGAAGCCGTCGACGCGGCGCTCGCCACGGAAGGCCCGGTCTGCCTGCTGGACATGGGAGACAATGCGGGTGGCGGGTCCGCCGCGGATGGGACGATGCTTGCTCACGAATTGCATCGGCGAGGGAACGCGAGGGCATTCGTGTGTCTGTACGACAGCGAGTCCGTATCGAAGGCGGCTGCGGCGGGGGTGGGCAACAGGGTGACGCTCCGGATGGGTGGAAAGACGGATGAATTGCATGGGCCGCCGCTCGAGGCTCCTGTAACGGTTCGCGGCCTTTATGACGGCCGGTTTCGGGAGTCCGAGATTCGCCACGGCGGGCGGACGGCGTTCGACATGGGTCAGACGGCCGTGGTGGACACGGATACGGGTCTGACATTCAGCCTCACGTCCCGGCGGGTCGTACCGGTGAGTCTGGGTCTGATGACGAGTTGCGATCTGCGTCCGGACGCGTTCGACGTTATCGTCGCCAAGGGGGTGCATGCGCCCGTGGCGGCGTACGCGCCGGTGTGCAAGCGCCTGATACGCGTGGATACGCCCGGCGCAACGGCGGCGGATATGCGAAAATTCGAATTCAGCCATCGCAGGCGGCCCCTGTATCCGTTCGAAGAGATTTAGTCAACTTGCGTCAAATCGACATGGTGACGATTTGGTGTCGTACGTCTCAATCCAGCCGAAGCATGGACATTGCTTGCGTCGAGCCGGTCGACACGGCTTGCCGGAGCGCGTTCATTGAGCATGTCGAAATGCCCGCGCGTCGGCAAACCCCGTATCGCAAAGCTGTATCCGAGATCGGTATTTGTCGAATAACTTCACGAAAGGAGGATGGTCCGTGTCCTTTCTATTCGAAGAGATGACCCGGGAGGAGATTCGGGAGGTTGCGCCCTCGGCCACGGCGATCCTGCCCACGGCGGCCATTGAGCAGCACGGACCTCACCTGCCTGTATGTACGGATACCGTTCTTTGCGGGACGGTTGCGCGCGAGGCCGCGGCGCGTGCAAACGAACATGCACCGGTTGTGGTGGCCCCCACGCTGCAATTCGGCAACTCCCATCATCACTATCCGTTTCCGGGGGTCCTGTCTTTCAAGACGACCACGTTCGTCGAAGCCGTGAAGGACGTTCTGGAGGGCCTCGTGCGAAGCGGATTCAAACGGCTCGTGGTCTTGAACGGCCACGGGGGGAATTCGAACCCGAACGGACTCGTGGGGCAGGACTTCGTGAATCGCCTGGGCAATCCGGCCGCCGTGGCTACCGGCGATTACTGGAATATTGCCCGCGAGGCGCTCACCGATGTCATGCCGTCCAAGCTCATCCCGGGCCATGCAGGGCGATTCGAGGCGGCGATGATGATGGCGGTTCGGCCTGACCTGGTGAACAGGGAGGCGCTGGCCGAGATGAGCGGACAGGTGCACGACGATGCCGGCCTGGACGTGGGCCTCTCGGGCGCCGTGGTCCAGGTTCACGGTGAATGGCAGTCGGGTGTGGGCTACACGGACAACCCGGCGGAGGCGACCGAAGAGGAGGGGCGTGCGATGCTGGAGATTATCGTACGCGGGGTGTCCGACTTCTTCGTTGCGTTCCATCGGAGCGGACATCCCAAATGATCGCGCACGAAAATAAAAAATTTCAAAGGCGCCCTGTACCTCGGGGCGCCTTTTCCGTGACTGTGCAGACTTCTACCGAGGCATTCCTCGGCGCCTGTCCCGGCGGCTCATCCACCCTGGCCGAAGCTGCGTGCGAAGATCACGTAATCGTTGAACCCGACGGTGCCGTCGCTGTCCAGATCGAAGCGCGCGTCAAATCCGGCGTCGTCCTGGCTCTGACCGAACTGCGACGCAAACTGCAAGAAGTCGGGGAAACCCACAGTGCCGTCCCCGTCAAAGTCGCCAGCAAGGGTTTGAGGTGCGACATACGGCGAAACATTCCACAGTAGAATCGTGCCGTCGTAACTGCAGCTTGCCAGGATCTGCCCATCCGGCGAGAACGCCAACGAAAGGATTATCCACGTATGTCCTGTAAGAACACCTATTTCCTGCCAGGTGTCCACGTCCCAAAGCAGCATTTTGTTGTCGTGACTGGCGCTTACCAGCGTTCTCCCATCAGGTGAGAACGCCACCGACTCGACACTCCGCTCATGTCCTGTGAGGGTGTGTTTTTCCCGCCCTGTGGCCACGTCCCACAACCGCACCGTATTGTCACGACCTGCGCTGGCCACTGTCATCCCATCCGGCGAAAACACCACGGAAGTGACCCAGGACGTATGTCCTGTGAGGGTGCTTTGTTCCTGCCCCGTGGCCACGTCCCACAACCGCACCGTATCATCATCACTGCCGCTTGCCAGGGTGGTCCCATCCGGCGAAAACGCCACCGACCTCACCCCATCGGTATGTTCTGTGAGGATGTGCTTTTCCTGCCCTGTGGCCACGTCCCACAACCGCACCGTATTGTCACGACCTGCGCTGGCCACTGTCATCCCATCCGGCGAAAACGCCACCGAGGTGACCCCACGTGTGTGGCCTGTGAGAGTGCTTTTTCCCTCCCCCGTCGCCACGTCCCACAACCGCACATCAGTGCCGCCGCTTGCCAGCATCGTCCCATCGGGCGAAAACGCCACCGACCTGAGCCTGCCGACGTCCCCTCCGAGTGTGCTTTTTTTCTGCCAGGTGGTCACGTCCCACAGTCGTATCGTACCGTCGTTATTGGCGCCTGCCACCGTGGTCCCATCCGGCGAAAACGCCACCGACCAGACAAAAGGCGTGTGTCCCGTGATAGTGCCTTTTTCCTGCCCCGTTGCGACGTCCCACACCCGCACCGTGTTATCACCACTGCCGCTTGCCAGGGTCATCCCATCCGGCGAAAACGCCACCGAGTTGACCCCACGTGTGTGGCCTGTGAGGATGCCTTTCTTCTGTCGGGTGGCCATATCCCACAACCACACCGTACGGTCTGTACTGCCGCTTGCCAGCGTGGTCCCGTCGGGCGAAAACACCACCGAACGGACCCAATGGGGATGTCCTGTGAGGGTGTGTCTTACCTGCCCTGTGGCCACGTCCCACAACCGCACCGTACTGTCATTGCTGGCGCTTGCCAATGTCGTCCCATCCGGCGAAAACGCCACCGAATTGACAAACCACCTATGTCCCGTCAGGGTGTGTTTTGCCTGCCCTGTGGCCACGTCCCACAGCCGCGCCGTACTGTCTTCACTGGCGCTTGCCAATGTCGTCCCATCCGGCGAGAACACCACCGACCTGAGCCTCCGGGTATGCCCGCTCAGAGTGCTTTTCTCCTGCCCTGTGGCCACGTCCCACAACCGCACCTCGTTCGAATAACCGACGCTTGCCACCGTCGTTCCATCCGGTGAAAACGCCACCGACGTGACTGAGCCAGAATGCGCTTTGGTAGAGCTTTTCTCTTGTCCGGTGGCCGCGTCCCACAACCGCATGGTACCATCGTGACCGGCGCTGGCCAGCATCGACCCATCCGTCGAATACACCACATGATTGACTCTTCTCGTATGGCCTGTGAGCAGCGAAATTTCATCACCTGTCTGGGCATCGTAGAGCCAGATGCCGGCGGTGCCCCCCACGGCCAGGCGCGTGCCGTCCGGCGACCAGGTGACGTCGCGCACGTCTCCTTTGCCCAGCCGCACGAGCGCTCCATCGGGCAAACTCCAGCGATTGTAGTCCTGTGCGCGGATGTTCTGTGCATATAGAGCAGCTGTCAAAATTAGAGTGACGCTCAAAATCGTTGACCTATTCATCTGTACCCCCCTGACTAAGATTGACCGTGATTAACTATGATTACGATGATGGACTGTGATTAGACGACATGTAGACACTGTGATTGATGTGGTCTTTGTGATGACCTGGAGCGAGGGATCGAGATTTATAGAGAGCTGGTGAACATTGCTCGATTACGCATGCCGCGCAACGTGGAATTTCGGCACTTGCTCCGAGACGTAGTCTCTCACGTAGGGGTACTGCGGTCAGACGTTTAACAATGTGGATTCCAAAAACACCCCCTTTCAGAACGCGATCAGATCCGTGGCCGGCATTAACCACTTGTACAGGCGATCATCGCGTTAAAGTAGACGTACGACGGCCAGACATTTATCGGCGTGGTTTCCAGTTATCACCTCCTTTCCGAACGCGGCCAAGTTGGGTGATCGATGGAGTGTCAAAGCAGAGGTCGGTCAGAGTTTTTACTCTCATACCAGGAACCCGACCAAAGGGGGCGGGTTCCTGGCCCTAATGCAGACCTGGCGCGACCTGTTTCTGACAGGGCGGGTTCGCCTCAGGTTCCCCGGCCGAAGCTTTTTCCGAAGATCCACCAATCGGCGGAACCGACCTCACCGTCGCCGTCCAGATCGAAGCGCGCGTCATATCCCGCATCTCCCCAGCGCAGCCCGTAATTCGCGATGAATTGCAGAAAGTCGGAAAAGCTCACGGACCCGTCGCCGTCGAAGTCGGCAGCAAGGGGTTGCAGTATGGCACGTGAAGACACATCCCACAGCAGAATCGTACCGTCGTAACTGCCGCTTGCCAGCGTTGTCCCATCAGGCGAAAACACCACCGAATAGATCGGACCGGTGTGTCCTGTGAGGGTGCGTATATCCTGCCCTGAGGCTACGTCCCACAACCACACCGCCTTGTACGGACTACAGGTTGCCAGCGTGGTCCCATCCGGCGAAAACGCCACCGACCAGAAATTATCGCCGCCTGTGAGGGCACGCAAATGCTGCCCAGTGGCTGCGTCCCACAACCGCACCGTACCCCTGATATCTGCGCTTGCCAGCGTTGCCCCATCGGGGGAAAACGCCACCCCCTGGATCCCCTGGGTATGTTCTGTGAGGGTGATTTTTTCTTGCCCGGTTGCCGGATCCCACAATCGCACCGTTTGGTCGTGACTTGCGCTTGCCAGGGTCTGACCATCGGGGGAAAACGCCACCGAAGCGACATCATCGGTATGTGCTGTGAGGGTATATTTCTCCTGTCCTGTGGTCACGTCCCACACCCTCACCGTTTCATCCCGATAGCCGCCACCACTTGCCAGGGTCGACCCATCCGGCGAAAACGCCACAGTCCTCACGGTGCCCGTATGTCCTTTGAGGGTGTCTTTCTCGTGCCCTGTGGCCGCGTCCCACAACCGCACCGTTTCATCCCGATAGCCGGCACCACTTGCCAGGGTCGACCCATCCGGCGAAAACGCGACCGAATTGACCCAACGGGTATGTCCCGTGAAGGTGCGTATATCCAACCCGGTGACGACGTCCCACAACCGGACCATGCGGTCGTTTCCGCCGCTTGCCAGCATCGTCCCGTCCGGTGAATATGCAACCGACCGGACGACGGAGGTATGTCCTGTAAGGGTGAGGGTGCTATTCTCCTGCCCCGTTTCCGCGTCCCACTGTCGCACCTCATTGTCGAAACCGCGGCTCGCCAGGGACATCCCGTCCTGCGAATACGCAACCGACGGGACACTGGACGTATGTCCTGTGAGGGTGTGTTTCTCGTGCCCTGTGGCCGCGTCCCACAACCGGACCGTACTGTCCCGACTCGCGCTTGCCAGCGTCGTTCCATCGGGCGAAAACACCACCGAATACACCCAATGGGTATGCCCGTCCAGGGTGGACTTTTCCTGTCCCGTTTCCACGTCCCACAACCGCACCGTACTGTCCCGACTCCCACTGGCCAGCGTCATTCCGTCCGGCGAAAAAGCCACCGACCAGACCTCATGGGTATGTGCTGTGAGCGTGTGTTCTTCCTGCCCTGAGTTCACGTCCCACACCCGCACGGTACTGTCCCGGCTGGCGCTTGCCAGCGTCGCTCCATCGGGCGAAAACACCACCGACACGACCCAGGGGTTATTCAACCTACCCCGGTACTCTTCATTGACGAGGGTGCTTCTCTCCTGCCCTGTTTCCACGTCCCACACCCGCACCGTGCCGTCGCGACTGCCGCTTGCCAGCGTCGTCCCATCCGGCGAGAATGCCACCGCCTCAACGTCGTACCTGTGTCCCGTGAGGATGCTTTTTTCCTGTCCGGTTGCGACGTCCCACAACCGTGCCGTATCGTCCCGGCTGCCGCTTGCCAGCGTCAGACCGTCGGGCGAAAACGCAATCCCATTGACTCTGAACGAATGTCCCGTGATCAGGGAAACTTCCTCCCCCGTGCGGGCATCGTAGAGCCAGATGCCGGCGGTGCCCCCCAAGGCCAGGAGCGTCCGGTCCGGTGACCAGGCCACGTCGAGCACGTAGCCTTTGCCCAGCCGCATGCGGGCGCCTTCGGGCAAGCTCCAGCGATTGTAGTCCTGTGCGTGGCTGTCCTGGGCGATCAAGACGGCCGTCAACAGAATGAGGGTGCAAGAAATCGTCCGTTTTTTCATTTGATAATCCTCCCTGACAATCACAAACTGTGTTTGTTCGGATTAACTACGATTAAAACCGCACGGAGAATCTGTGACTGATGTGGCAACTTAAATGCCTTGGAGCGAGTGATGGCGTTATCGAAATACCGGTTTTTGTCGTTCGGAGGAATAGCTCCTCCGCTTAGCAGTGTCACGTTTCATTTCAGCACCTGCTCCGAGACGTAGTCTCTCACTTAAACGTACAGCGGTGAGAGGTTTAACGACGTGGATTCCGATATCACCTCCTTTCAGAACGCGGACAGAACCGCGACCGGCATTAGCCACGTGTACAGGCGATCATCGCGTTAAAGTAGACGTACGACGGACAGACGTTTATCAGCGTGGATTCCGATATCACCTCCTTCCCAGACGCGGTCAGATTGGGTGATCGATGGAATGTCAAAACAGGAGTCCGTCAAGGATTTGACTCTCATGCCGGAAACCCGCCCGAAGGGGGTGGGTTCCCGGCCCTAATGCAGACCTTGCGCGACCTGTTTCTGACAGGGCGGGTTCGCCTCAGGTGCCCCGGCCGTAGCTTTGTATGAAGATCGTCCAATCGCCGTACCAGACGGTACCGTCGCCGTTCAGGTCGAAGCGCGCGTCATATCCCGCATCTCCCCAGTTCAGCCCGTACTTCGCGACGAATTGCAGAAAGTCGAGAAAGTCCACGGATCCGTCGCCGTCGAAGTCGGCAGCGTGGGTTAATGGTGCGGCACCCGGCGAGACATCCCACAGCAGAATCGTACCGTCGTAACTGCCGCTTGCCAGCGTCGTTCCATCCGGAGAAAACACCACCGAATAGACCCGATCAATATGCCCTGTGAGCGTGCGTATATCCTGCCCGGTGGCCACGTCCCACAACCACACGGGCTTGCGCAGACTGCCGGTTGCCAGTGTTGTTCCATCCGGCGAAAACGCCACCGACCAGTGACTCTCGTGGCCATCCGTGAGGCTGAGTAAATCCTGTCCTGTGGCCGCGTCCCACAATCGCACCGTACCCCCACCATCGGTGATTGCCAGCGTCGCACCATCCGGCGAGAACGCCACCGAATAGATCCTTCCGGTATGTTCTATAAGGGTATTCTTCTCCTGCCCTGTGGCCGCGTCCCACAACCTCACCGTACTGTCAAGACTGGCGCTTGCCAGCGTCAGACCATCGGGCGAAAAAACCACCGACGAGACAGTGCGCGTATGTCCAGTGAGGGTATTCTTCTCCTGCCCTGTGGCCACATCCCACAATCGTACAGTCTCATCCTGACTGCCGCTTGCCAACGTCCTCCCATCCAGCGAAAAAGCCACCGACCGGACCCGATGGGTATGTCCGGTGAGCATGTATTTCTCATGTCCCGTCTCCACGTCCCACAACCTCACCGTACTGTCAAGACTGGCGCTTGCCAGCGTCAGACCATCGGGCGAAAAAACCACCGACGAGACAGTGCGCGTATGTCCAGTGTGGGTATTCTTCTCCTGCCCTGTGGCCAAGTCCCACACCCACACCGTACGGTCGTTACCGCCGCTCGCCAGCGTTGATCCATCCGGCGAGAACGCCACCGTAGTTATTTCGCGGGTATGCCCTGTGAGGGTAAGCGTGCTTTGTTCGTGTCCCGTTTCCACGTCCCACACCCGCACCGTATTGTCCCCACCGGCGCCTGTCACCGTCGATCCGTCTGGCGAAAACGCCACCGACCTTACATACGACGTATGTCCTGTGAGGGTGTTTTTCTCCTGCCGTGTGGCCACGTCCCACACCCGCACCGTGCGGTCGCCACCACCGCTTGCCAGCGTCGTCCCATCCGGCGAGAAACCCACCGAGATGATCCAACTCGTATGTTCTTCCAGGGTGCTCTTTTCCTGTCCTGTTTCCACGTCCCACAACCGCACCGTACTGTCAGTACTGGCGCTTGCGAGCGTCAGACCATCAGGTGAAAACGCGATCGACCGAACCCTTCCGACATGTCCCGTGAGCGTGTGTTTTTCCTCCCCGGTGGCCGCGTCCCACAACCGCACCGTGGTGTCCTGAAGACTTGCGGTGGCCAGCGTCGATCCATCCGGCGAAAACGCCACCGAAGTAACCCAGGGCGCATCCCGAGACCCATCTCCTATGATGGTGCTTTTTCCCTGTCCTGTGGCCACGTCCCACAACCGCACTGTACCGTCGCGACTGCCGCTTGCCAGCGTCGTCCCATCCAGCGAGAATGCCACCGCCTCGACATCGTAGGTATGTCCCGTGAGGGTGCTTTTTTCCTGTCCTGTGGCCGCGTCCCACAACCGCACCATATCGTCCCGACTGCCACTCGCCAGCGTGAGACCATCGGGCGAAAACGCAATCGCATTGACTTTGTATATATGTCCTGTGAGTAGTGAAATTTCCGCCCCCGTACGGGTATCGTAGACCCAGATACCGACGCTGCCCCCCACGGCCAGGCGCGTGCCGTCCGGCGACCAGGCCACGTCGAGCACGTTTCCTTTGCCCAACCGCATGTGGGCGCCTTCGGGCAGACTCCAGCGAAGGTAATCCTGTGCGTAGCTGTTCTGTGCATACAGAGCCGTCGCTAAAAGAAGCAGTAGACTCGAAACCGTTGTCCTTTTCATCTGTACCCCCCGACTGTGATTCAGGTGATTACGGTGATTAGAGGCTGATTAAAACCCATGAAGAGACTGTGTTTGATGTGGCTTTTGTTATGACATTGAGCGAGTGAGGGCGATATGCAGCGACCCGGTGTTCACTGGTCGGTGGCATCGTTCGGCCGCTTGCACTGCGCACCGTGTCCGTTCAGCACCTGCTCCGAGACGTAGTCTCTCACTTAAACGTACAGCGGTGAGAAGTTTAACGGCGTGGATTCCGATATCACCGCCTTTCCGAACGCGGACAGAACCGCGACCGGCATTAGCCACGTGTACAGGCGATCATCGCGTTAAAGTAGACGTACGACGGACAGACGTTTATCAGCGTGGATTCCGATATCGCCTCCTTCCCAGACGCGGTCAGATTGGGTGATCGATGGAATGTCAAAACAGGAGTCCGTCAAGGATTTGACTCTCATGCCGGGAACCCGCCCGAAGGGGGTGGGTTCCCGGACTCAATGCAGACCTGGCGCGACCTGATTCAGACACCGTTTATTCGCCTCACGTACCCCGGCCGAAGCTTTTTCCGAAGGTCCACCAATCGCGGGACCCGACCTCACCGTCGCCGTCCAGATCGAAGCGCGCGTCATATCCCGCATCTCCCCAGCTCAGTCCGTACTTTGCGACGAATTGCAGAAAGTCTGAAAAGCCCACGGCCCCGTCACCGTCGAAGTCGGCGGCAAGGGGTTGCAGTGCGGCACGTGACGAGACATCCCACAGCAGAATCGTACCGTCGTAACTGGCGCTTGCCAGCGTTCTGCCATCCGGCGAAAACACCACCGACTTGACCGGATCGGTATGTCCTGTTAGGGTGCGTATATCCTGTCCTGTGGCCACGTCCCACAACCACACCGCCTTGTACGGACTGCAGGTTGCCAGCGTCATCCCATCCGGCGAGAACGCCACCGACCAGAAATTATCGCCGCTTGTGAGGGCGCGTAAATGCTGACCTGTGGCCGCGTCCCACAACCGCACCGTACCCGCACCATCGGCGCTTGCCAGCGTCGCCCCATCGGGCGAAAAAACCACCCCATGGATCCCACGGGTATGTCCTGTGAGGCTGTTTTTCTCCTGCCCTGTGGCCGCGTCCCACAATCGCACCGTATTGTCGATACTGGCGCTTGCAAGCGTCGATCCATCGGGCGAAAACGCTACCGACGTGACTGTCGCCGTATGTCCTGTGAGGGTGTTTTTCTCGTGCCCTGTGCCCACGTCCCACAACAGCAACGCATTGTCCGAACCACCGGTTGCCAGCGTGGTCCCATCCGGCGAAAACGCCACCGGTGCGCCCGAACCGGTATTTCCCGTGAGGGTTTGTTTTTCCCGACCGGTGACCACGTCCCACAACACCACTGGACGGCCTCCGCTTGCCAGTGTCGTGCCATCCGGCGAGAACGCCACCGACGCGATCCCACCACGGGAATGTCCTGTGAGCGTGTTTATCTCGTGCCCTGCGGCCGCGTCCCACAACTGGACCGTGGGTTCGTTACCACCGCTTGCCAACATCGTCCCATCGGGCGAATACACTACCGACCGGACGAGAGTGGTATGCCCGGTGAGTGTGAGGGCGCCTTTCTCCTGCCCGGTTTCTACCTCCCACAGCCGCACCGTATTGTCGACGCTGCGGCTTGCCAACGTCATCCCGTCCTGCGAATACGCAACCGACCGGACGCTGGACGTATGGCCTGTGAGGGTGTTTTTTTCATGCCCTGTGGCCGCCTCCCATACCCGCACGGTACTGTCCCGGCTGGCGCTTGCCAGCGTCGATCCATCGGGCGAATACACCACCGAATACACCCGATGGGTATGTCCTTCCAGGATGCTCCGTTCCTGTCCCGTTTCCACGTCCCACAACCGCACCGTGCTGTCCAGACTTGCACTGGCCAGCGTCATGCCATCCGGGGAATAAGCCACCGACCAGACCCGATGGGTATGTCCGGTGAGCGTGTGTTTTTCCTGCCCGGTTTCCACGTCCCACACCCGCACTGTAGAGTCGTTTCCAGCGCTTGCCAACGTCAGACCATCGGGCGAAAATGCCACTGAATAGACCCAGGGCCTATTCCGCAACTCCCGGTACTTTTCATTTACGAGGGTATGTTCTTCCCGCCCGGTGGCCACGTCCCACACCCGCACCGTACCGTCGCGACTGCCGCTTGCCAGGGTCGTTCCATCCAGCGAGAATGTAACCGCCTCCACGTCGTAGGTATGTCCCGTGAGGATGCTCTTTTCCTGTCCCGTTTCCACGTCCCACAACCGTACCGTTTTGTCCCGACTGCCACTCGCCAGCGTGAGACCGTCGGGCGAAAACGCAATACCATTGACTCTGAACGCATGTCCTGTGATCAGGGAAACTTCCGCCCCGGTTTCGGCATCGTAGAGCCAGATGCCGACGCTGCCCCCCACGGCCAGGAGCGTGCGGTCCGGTGACCACGCCACGTCGCGCACGTTGCCTTTGCCCAGCCGCATGCGGGCGCCTTCGGGCAGACGCCAGCGATTGTAGTCCTGTGCGTGGCTGTACTGTGCAAACAGGAATGAAGCAAAAAGAAGCAATAGGCTTAGAATTGTTGTCCTTTTCATCTGTACCCCCCGGACTATGATTAAATATGATTACGGTGATTAACTATGATTAAACCACATGAAGAGACTGTGATTGATGTGATTTTTGTAATGACCTGGAGCGAGGGATCGAGATTTGTAGAGACCTGGTGCACATTGATCGGCGGCATTGTTCGACCGTTCCCACTGTGGAACGTGTCACATGAGCACTTGCTCCGAGACGTAGTCTCTCACGTAGAGGTACTGCGGCCAGACGTTTAGCGATGTGGATTCGAATATCAACTCCTCTCCGAATTCGGCAAGGGCGGTGAACGGCGTTAACCGCTTGAGAAGCCGATAACCTGGTACGACGTCTTTTAGAGGCGCCTCATGAACCCTGGCCGAAGCTGCGTGCGAAGATCACGAAATCGTTGAACCCGACGTTACCGTCGCTGTCAAGATCGAAACGCGCGTCAAATCCGGCGTCACCCTGGCTCTGCCCGAACTGCGACGCAAACTGCAGGAAGTCGGGGAAACCCACAGTGCCGTCGCCGTCGAAGTCGGCAGCAAGGGGTTGAGGTGCGACATACGGCGACACATCCCACAGCAGAATCGTTTGGTCGTAACTACCGCTTGCCAGGGTCGTCCCATCCGGAGAAAACGCCACCGAACTGACCCACGTCAGATGTCCTGTCAGGACGCTTTTTTCCCGCCCCGTGGACGGGTCCCACAACCGCACCGCATTGTCCCGACTACCGCTTGCCAGGGTCGTCCCATCCGGAGAAAACGCCACAGACAAGACCCGGGACGTATGTCCCTTTAGGGTGCTTTTTTCGCGTCCCGTGGACGCGTCCCACAACCGAACTGTACTGTCCGAACTGGCGCTGGCCAGGGTCGTCCCATCCGGCGAAAACGCCACCGAATAGACATCTGACGTATGTTCTGTGAGGGTGTGTTTTTCCTGCCCTGTAGCCACGTCCCACACACGCACCGTCTCGTCGCCACTGGCGCTTGCCAGCGTCATCCCGTCCGGCGAAAATGCAACCGACAGGACTTCGGACCTATGTCCGGTGAGGGCGTGTTTTTCCTGTCTTGTGTTCCAGTCCCACAACCGCACCGTATTGCCCCGACTGCCGCTGGCCAGGGTCGTCCCATCCGGCGAAAACGCCACCGATCGGACAGACCCCGTATGTCCTATCAGGGCGCCTTTCTCCCGCCCTGTGGACGCGTCCCACAATCGCACCGTCCAGTCGTCACTGGCGCTTGCCAGGGTCGTCCCATCCGGCGAAAACACCACCGAATTGACCCCAAGTGGTCCTGAGAGTCTGCTTTTCTCCTGCCACGTGGCCACGTCCCACAACCGAACTGTCTCGTTGCGACCGGCGCTTGCCAGGGTCGTCCCATCCGGCGAAAACACCACCGAATTGACCCCAAGTGGTCCTGAGAGTCTGCTTTTCTCCTGCCACGTGGCCACGTCCCACAACCGAACTGTCTCGTTGCGACCGGCGCTTGCCAGGGTCGTCCCATCCGGCGAAAACACCACCGAAAAGACATAAGACGGATGTCCTGTTCCCATGATGCTGCTTTTTTTCTCCCCCGTGGCCAAATCCCACAACCGCACGGTATTGTCGGCACTGCCGCTTGCCAGGGTCGTCCCGTCCGGCGAAAACGCCAACGAATTGACCCCGCGGGTATGTCCTGTCAGGATGCTTTTCTCCTCTCCCGTGGCCACGTCCCACAGCCGCACCGTATGGTCGCTACTGCCGCTTGCCAGCATCGTCCCATCCGGCGAAAACGCCAACGCCCAGACCGGACGGGAATGTCTCGTTAGGATGTTCTCTTCCAGTCCGGTGGCCACGTCCCACAATCGCACGGTCTCGTCGAGACTGCCACTTGTCAACGTCGTCCCGTCAGGCGAAAACGCAACCGACAAGACCCGACTGGTATGTCCTGTCAGGGTGCTTTTCTCCTGCCCGGTGGCGACGTCCCACACCCTCACCGTACTGTCGTAACTGGCGCTTGCCAGCGTCAGACCATCCGGCGAATACGCCACCGCCTCGACAGCCCTCGTATGTCCCCCCAGGCTGCTTTTCTCCTGCCCGGTGGCCACGTCCCAAACCCGCACCCTATGGTCGTAACTGTCGCTTGCCAGCGTCGTTCCATCCGGCGAAAATGCCACCGATAGGACAGACCGCGGATGTGCTCTGATACTGCTTCTTTCCTGTCCCGTGGCCACGTCCCACAATCGCAACCTACCGTCGAGACCTGCACTTGCGAGTGTCGTCCCATCCGGCGAAAATACCATCGAATGGAGTCTTCTCGTATGGCCCGTGAGCAGGGAAACTTCGGACCCGGTGTCGGCATCGTAGAGCCAGATGCCGGGGCTGGTGCCCACCGCCAGGCGTGTTCCGTCCGGCGACCAGGCCACGTCGCGCACGTTTCCTTTGCCCAGCCGCAGGCGGGCGCCTTCGGGCAAGCTCCAGCGATTGTAGTCCTGTGCGTGGGCGAACTGCGCAGACAAGACAGCCGTCGAAAGAATAATGAGACTCAAAATCGTTAGCTTTTTCATCTGAATGCCCCTCCCGGACTAAGATTGACTGGGACTTCAATTTACTATGATTAGACGGCATGAAGAGACTGTGATTGATGTGATTCTGATGACGTCCTGAAGCGAGAGATGGACTCGTGAAGAGACCTGGCGCAACCTGTTTCCGACACCGTTTATTCGCCTCAGGTGCCCCGGCCGTAGCTTTTTCCGAAGATCCACCAATCGCGGGACCCAACGGTACCGTCGCCGTCCAGATCGAAGCGCGCGTCATATCCCGCATCTCCCCAGCTCAGTCCGAACTTCGCGATGAATTGCAGAAAGTCTGAAAAGCCCACGGCCCCGTCGCCGTCGAAGTCGGCGGCAAGGGGTTGCAGTGCGGCACGTGACGAGACATCCCACAGCAGAACCGTACAGTCGTAACTGCCGCTTGCGAGGGTCGTCCCATCCGGCGAAAACACCACCGAATAGATCGGATCGGTATGTCCTGTGAGGGTGCGTATATCCTGCCCTGTGGCCACGTCCCACAACCACACCGCCTTTTGCGGACTGGCGGTTGCCAGCGTGGTCCCGTCGGGCGAGAACGCCACCGAAAAGAAATTATCGCTACCTGCTGTGAGGGTGTTTTTTTCATGCCCGGTGGCCGCGTCCCACAACCGCACCGTACCACCGGCATCGGCGCTTGCCAGCGTCGCCCCATCGGGCGAAAACACCACTCCATGGATCCCACGGGTATGTCCTATGAGGGTGTTTTTCTCGTGGCCGGTTGCCGGATCCCACAACCGCACCGTATTGTCGGAACTGGCGCTTGCAAGTGTCAATCCATCGGGTGAAAACGCCACCCACGAGACAGACGACGTATGTCCCGTGAGGATGTTTTTCTCCTGCCCTGTGGCCACGTCCCATAACCGCACCGTTTCGTCCCGACCGCCGGCACTTGCCAGCGTGGACCCATCCGGCGAGTACGCCACCGACTCGATACGCGATGTATGTCCTGTGAGGGTATGTTCCTCCAGCCCTGTGGCCACGTCCCACAATCGCACCGTTTCGTCGCGACTGCCGGTTGCCAGCGTGGTCCCATCCGGCGAAAACGCCACCGGTGCGCCCGAACCGGTATTTCCCGTGAGGGTTTGTTTTTCCCGACCGGTGACCACGTCCCACAACACCACTGGACGGCCTCCGCTTGCCAGTGTCGTGCCATCCGGCGAGAACGCCACCGACGCGATCCCACCACGGGAATGTCCTGTGAGCGTGTTTATCTCGTGCCCTGCGGCCGCGTCCCACAACTGGACCGTGGGTTCGTTACCACCGCTTGCCAACATCGTCCCATCGGGCGAATACACTACCGACCGGACGAGAGTGGTATGCCCGGTGAGTGTGAGGGCGCCTTTCTCCTGCCCGGTTTCTACCTCCCACAGCCGCACCGTATTGTCGACGCTGCGGCTTGCCAACGTCATCCCGTCCTGCGAATACGCAACCGAATGGACGCTGGACGTATGTCCCGTGAGCGTGTTTTTCTCCTGCCCTGTGGCCGCGTCCTATAGCCGCACCGTACGGTCGTGACTGCCACTTGCCAGCGTCGATCCATCCGGCGAATACACCACCGTATTCACACCGAGAAACTGCCCTTCCAGGGTGCTTAGTTCCTGACCCGTTTCCATGTCCCACAGCCGCACGGTACGGTCACTACCGGCGCTTGCCAGCGTGAGGCCATCGGGTGAAAACGCCAGCGAGGGGATCCTCCCGGTATGTCCTCTTAGCGCGTGTTTTTCCTGCCCAGTGGCCACGTCCCACAACCGCACCGTATCGTCCCGGCTGCCGCTTGCCAGCGTCAGACCATCGGGCGAAAATGCAACCGCATTGACTCTGAACGAATGTCCTGTGATCAGGGAAATTTCCGCCCCAGTGCGGGCATCGTAGAGCCAGATGCCGACGCTGCCCCCTAGCGCGGCTTCGCTTTGCTCAGCCGCAACCAAATAGGTGGTAGTCAAGAGCAGATAGTTTTAGGGTATGCAAAACGGCGTTCATCCCCTATGATGGTGGTACCCACCGCCATCAATGGAAGGAGGAACGCCGTGAAAGACTTCGTGGACCAATGTAGTGAAAAAATCACCGGAGTGGTATCCTGTTTTGATCGGGTTCTGTTCAAAGGGTACCTGCCGCTGGGATTTGGAACTGCGATGGAGCGGTTCATCAGCAATCAGGGTTTATTGTTGAAGGACTTCAAGCGTTTTGTGATGACGCATTCCGATACGATCAAAGCCCACGCGGAGGCGATGGCAAACAAGCACGAGCGCCCGTTCATCTATCTGCAACGCAACACCATCAGGAAAGAGGACGAAGCGCGACGGTTGGCAAAACACGATGGGATCACGCAAGGCCTGGTCTGTGTGTTTCGGGCCCTGGAAGGCTGCCAGAGTTTCAAGCTGGTTCCAGGGGAAGGAAGGCCTCGCCTGATCAACGCACAACGGAAATGCCTATGCTACTACTTTTACTGGATTGACCGGGAGTTCGGGTTGATGCATATCCGCATCCAGTCCTGGTTCCCGCTGGTGGTGCAGATCTGTCTCAATGGCCACGAGTTCTTGGCGCGCAAGCTCGAGCAACACGGCATCGCCTATGAAAAATCAGACAACGCTTTTCTATGGATTGCCGATGTGGACCGGGCGCAACGCTTTGCCGATCGTTTTGTGGGCAAGAATTGGCCGCGCATTCTCTCGGCGTTCGCCCGCAAGGTCAACCCCCTGCTCAAAGACCTGCTTTCGGGCATGGACTACTACTGGGTCGTTGACCAAGCCGAGTTCGCCACCGACGTGATGTTCCAAAGCCCCCACGCCCTGAAGGTGCTGTATGAAAACCTGCTCAGACACACGGTGCTGTGCTTCTCTCCCCAGGACATCTTGACCTTCCTGGGCCGCAAACTCCACGGCAATTTTCAGGGCGAAGTCCTCACGGACTTCAAAAACAAACGCCACAAAGGCGCAAGAGTCAAACACCGGATGTGCGAGAACTGGATTAAAATGTACGACAAACACGGGTGCGTACTACGCGTCGAAACAGTGATCAACCATCCAAGGCAGTTCAAGGTCCGCCGCTGGGGCATACGGCGAGGACAACGCGTGATGGGCTGGTATCCCATGGCCAAAGGCGTGGCCAACCTCTACCGCTATCGGGAAATCTCGTTGACGGCCAACCAACGCTACTTTCAGGCGCTGTCCGCAGCCCCTGACGCCGCTACCGGACATCAAAGCCTCACCACACTGGCGCGGCCACGCAGGCACAAGGGACGTACCTATCGGGGCTTCAACCCCGCCGACCCTGCCGACCTCGCCCTGTTTACCGCTGTGTTGAAAGGCGAACACGCCCTGATGGGCTTCCGCAACCAGGACATCCGAACACACCTCTTCCAACATCCAGCATCCCTGCTGCAACGCACTCGGCACGCCAATGCCACCAGCCGCCGCCTCAAACGCCTACACGTCCGCGGCCTTATTGCAAAAATCCCACGGTCCAGACGGTGGCGCGTCACACCCGAAGGGCACAAAATACTCGCCTTGTCTTTGACCCTTTACCATCAACACCCTACAACTAAACAAGCAGCATGAATAATTATCTACGCATTTTGCGTAGAAGTCACACTGTAAGACTCTAAAGCCAGGAGCGCGCGGTCCGGCGACCAGGCCACGTCGCGCACGTCTCCTTTGCCCAGCCGCACGAGCGCTCCTTCGGGCAGCCCCCAGCGAAGGTAATCCTGTGCGTAGGCGAACTGTGCAAACAAGACAGCCGTCAAAATGAGAGTGACGCTCAAAATCGTTTGCCTTTTCATCTGAATACCCCTCCCGGACAATGATTAACTGGGGCTGTGATAAACAATGATTGGACGGATTAACTGCAATTGATGTGATCTTGATGATGGACTGGAGTGTGAGATGGATTCGCGGAGAGACCTGGCGCGACCTGTTTCTGACAGGGCGGGTTCGCCTCACGTACCCCGGCCGAAGCTGCGTGCAAAGATCACGAAATCGTTGAACTCGACGGCGCCGTTGCCGTCCAGATCGAAGCGCGCGTCAAACCCGGCGTCGTCCTGGTTACGCCCGAACTGCGCCGCGAATTGTAGAAAGTCGGGAAAACCCACGGCCCCGTCGCCGTCGAAGTCGGCGGTAAGGGATTGAGGTGCGACATACGGCGACATATCCCACAACAGAATCGTCTGGTCGTGACTGCCGGTTGCCAGGGTCTGGCCATCCGGCGAAAATGCCATTGACACGAGATACCATGTATGTCCGGTGAGGGTGCCTTTTACATGCCACGTGGCCGCGTCCCACAGTAGCATCCTATTGTGGGGGCTGGCGCTTACCAGAGTTGTCCCATCCGGCGAGAACGCCAACGACTCGACAGTCCGCGTATGTTCCGTGAGGGTGATTTTCTCCTGCCCAGTGCCTACGTCCCACAATCGCACCGTACGGTCTCGACTGCCGCTTGCCAGCGTCAGCCCATCCGGCGAAAACGCCACCGAATAGACCCCATCGGTATGTCCTGTGAGGGTGTGTATCTCCTGCGCCGTTGCCACGTCCCACAGCCGCACCGTATTGTCGTAACTGCCGCTTGCCAGTGTCATCCCATCCGGCGAAAACGCCACCGAAAAGACCACGTCGGTATGTCCCGCAAGGGTGCTTTTCTCCTGCCCAGTGTCTACGTCCCACAACCGCACCGTTTTGTCACCACTGCCGCTTGCCAGCGATGTCCCGTCCGGGGAAAACGCCACGGGTCCGACCCCGCCGGAGTGTCCTGTAAGGGTGCTTTTTTGCTGCCCAGTGTCTACGTCCCACAACCGCACCGTTTTGTCACCACTGCCGCTTGCCAGCGATGTCCCGTCCGGGGAAAACGCCGCCGACCAGACCACACTCGTGTGCCCTGTGAGGACGTCCATTTCCTCTCCTGTTTCCACATTCCACAGCCGCACGGTACGGTCATTACCGCCGCTTGCCAGCGTCGTCCCATCCGGCGAAAACACGACCGAAAAGACATACGACGCATGTCCCACGCCCTTGATACTGGTCTTTTCCTGCCCGGTGTCCGCGTCCCACAGAAGCACCGTTTCGTCACCGCTGCGGCTTGCCAGCGTCGTCCCGTCCGGCGAAAACGCCACCGACAGGACACTGGACGTATGTCCTGTGAGGGTACTTTTTCCCTGCCCTGTGTTCACGTCCCACAGCCGCACGGTACTGTCCCGGCTGGCGCTCGCCAGCGTGGTTCCATCCCGCGAAAACGCCACCGAATAGACCCTATGCGTATGTCCTGTGAGGGTGCTTTTTTCCTGCCCTGTGTTCACGTCCCACAGCCGCACGGTACTGTCCCGGCTGGCGCTCGCCAGCGTGGTTCCATCCCGCGAAAACGCCACCGAATAGACCCTATGCGTATGTCCTGTGAGCGTGTTTCTTTCCTGTCCTGTGGCTACGTCCCACAACCGCACCGTACTATCAGAACTGGCGCTTGCCAGCGTGGTTCCATCCGTGGAAAACACCACCGGTCCGACCGCACGGGTATGTCCTGTGAGGGCGCTTTTTTCCTGTCCGTTAGCCACGTCCCACAGCCGCACCGTGTTGTCACTGCTGCCGCTCGCCAGGGTGGTTCCATCCGGCGAAAACGCCACCGAATTGACATTCCTCGTATGTCCTTCGAGGCTGCTTTTTTCCTGTCCGGTTGCCACGTCCCACAGCCGCACAGGTGGCAAGGGACCTGAATAACCGCCGGTTGCCAGTGTGTTCCCATCCGGCGAAAATGCTACCGAAGTTACAGACCCAAAATGCGCCTTGAGGACGTATTTTTCCTGTCCCGTGGCCACGTCCCATAACCGCGCCGTTCCGTCGTGACCGGCGCTTGCCAGCGTGGTTCCATCCCGCGAAAACACCACCGCATTGACTCTCCTCGTATGGCCCGTGAGCAGTGAAACCTCGGCCCCCGTGCGGGCATCGTAGAGCCAGATGCCCACGGTACCCCCAACGGCCAGGCGCGTGCCGTCCGGCGACCACGCCACGTCCAGCACGCTTCCTTTGCCCAGCCGCAGCAGGGCGCCTTCGGGCAGTCCCCAGCGAAGGTAATCCTGTGCGACGCTGCCCTGTGCAAACAACACAGTGATCGAAAAAGAAATGAGGCAAGAAATCGTTGACCTTTTCATCTGAATATCCCCCCGGTCTAAGATTGACTGTGATTAACAATGATTGACTATGATTAAACCCAAACGGAAAGACTGTGACTGATGTGACTATCGTCAGGACTTGGTGCGAGTGATTTAGATATGGAGAGATCTGGTGTAAATCGTTCGGTGGCATTGCTCTCCCGCTCACACAGTGCAACGTTTCATTTCAGCACTTGCTCCGAGCCGTAGTCTCTCATGTAGGGGTACTGCGGCCAGGCGTTTAACAATGTGGATTCCAATATCACCTCCTTCCGAACACGGACAGGTCCGTGACCGGCATTAACCACATGTACACGATCATCACGTTAAAGTAGACGTACGACGGACATACGTTTAACGGTATGTTTTCCAATATCACCTCCTTCGCAGACGCGGTCAGATTGGGTGATCGATGGATAGTTAAAACAGAAGTCTCTCAAGGTTTCAACTCTCATGCCGGGAACCGGACCGACGGGGATGGATTCCCTTCAGTAAAGCAGTTTTGGCCCGACCTGTTTCTGACAGGGCGCCTGCGCCTCACCCACCTCGGCCGTAGCTTTGTATGAAGATCGTCCAATCGCCGTACCAGACGATACCGTCTCCGTTTAGATCAAAGCGCGCGTCATATTCCGCATCTTCCCAACTCCGTCCGAACATTGCCGCGAATAGCAGAAAATCGAGAAAGTCCACGGATCCGTCGCCGTCGAAGTCGGCAGCGTGGGTTAATGGTTCGGCACCCGGCGAGACATCCCACAGCAGAATCGTACCGTCGTAACTGCCGCTTGCCAGCGTTTTCCATCCGGCGAAAACACCGCCGAATTAATCGGATCGGTATGCCCCGTGAGGGCGCGTATATCCCGCCCTGTGGCCAGGTCCCACAACCACACCGCCTTGAACGGACTGCAGGTTGCCAGTGTCATCCCATCCGGCGAAAAAGCCACCGACCTGACCGCGCGGGTATGTCCTGCGTAGGTGCGTATTTCCTGCCCTGTAGTCACGTCCCACAACCGGACCGTACGGTCACCACTGGCACTTGCCAGCGTCATCCCGTCAGGAGAATACAAAGCCGAAAGGACGCTGGAGGTATGCCCTTTGAGGGTGAGGGTACTTGTTTTCTGCCCCGTTTCCACGTCCCACGACCTGACCGTATTGTCGATACTGCGGCTTGCCAGGCTCATCCCGTCCTGCGAATAAGCAACCGACTGAACTCTGGACTCATGCCCTGTGAGGGTGTGAATCTCCTGCCCTGTGGCCGCGTCCCACACCCGCACGGTACTGTCCCGGCTGGCGCTTGCAAGCGTCGCTCCATCGGGCGAAAACACCACCGAATACACCCAATGGGTATGCCCGTCCAGGGTGGACTTTTCCTGTCCCGTTTCCACGTCCCACAACCGCACCGTATTGTCCAGACTCCCACTGGCCAGCGTCATTCCGTCCGGCGAAAAAGCCACCGACCAGACCTCATGGGTATGTGCTGTGAGCGTGTGTTCTTCCTGCCCTGAGTTCACGTCCCACAACCGCACGGTACTGTCCCGGCTGGCGCTTGCCAGCGTCAGACCATCGGGTGAAAACACCACCGACACGACCCAGGGGTTATTCAACCTACCCCGGTACTCTTCATTGACGAGGGTGCTTCTCTCCTGCCCTGTTTCCACGTCCCACACCCGCACCGTGCCGTCGCGACTGCCGCTTGCCAGCGTCGTCCCATCCGGCGAGAATGCCACCGCCTCAACGTCGTACCTGTGTCCCGTGAGGATGCTTTTTTCCTGTCCGGTTGCGACGTCCCACAACCGCACCGTATCGTCCCGGCTGCCACTTGCCAGCGTCAGACCATCGGGCGAAAATGCAACCGCATTGACTCTGAACGCATGTCCTGTGATCAGAGAAACTTCCGCCCCTGTCTGGGTATCATAGAGCCAAATGCCCGCAGTGCCCCCCGCGGCCAGCAGAGCGCCGTCCGGCGACCAGGCTGTGGCGCGCACGTCTCCTTTGCCGAGACGCATGCGGGCGCCTTCGGGCAGGCTCCAGCGAAGGTAATCCTGCGCGCGGCTGTCCTGTGTAAACCAGACAGCCGTCAAAAGAAGAATGAGGCTCGAAACCGTTAGCTTTTTCATCTGAATGCCCCTCCCGGACTAAGATTGACTGGGACTTCAATTTACTATGATTAGACGGCATGAAGAGACTGTGATTGATGTGATTCTGATGACGTCCTGAAGCGAGAGATGGACTCGTGAAGAGACCTGGCGCGACCTGTTTCCGACACCGTTTATTCGCCTCAGGTACCCCGGCCGTAGCTTTTTCTGAATGTCCACCAATCGCGAGACCCAACGGTACCGTCGCCGTCCAGATCGAAGCGCGCGTCATATCCCGCATCTCCCCAGCTCAGTCCGTACTTTGCGACGAATTGCAGAAAGTCTGAAAAGCCCACGGACCCGTCGCCATCGAAGTCGGCAGCAAGGGGTTGCAGCGCGTCACGTGACGAGACATCCCACAGCAGGATCGTACCGTCGTAACTGGCGCTTGCCAGCGTTCTGCCATCCGGCGAAAACACCACCGACCTGACCGGATCGGTATGTCCTGTGAGGGTGCGTATATCCTGTCCCGTGGCCACGTCCCACAACCACACCGCCTTGAACGGACTACAGGTTGCCAGCGTCATCCCATCCGGCGAGAACGCCACCGACCAGAAATTATCGCCGCCTGTGAGGGCGCGTAAATGCTGACCTGTGGCCGCGTCCCACAACCGCACCGTACCGGCACCATCCGCGCTTGCAAGCGTCGCACCATCGGGCGAAAAAACCACCCCATGGATCCCACGGGTATGTCCTGTGAGGCTGTTTTTCTCCTGCCCTGTGGCCGCGTCCCACAATCGCACCGTATTGTCGAAACTGGCGCTTGCAAGCGTCGATCCATCGGGCGAAAACGCTACCGACGTGACTGTCGCCGTATGTCCTGTGAGGGTGTTTTTCTCGTGCCCTGTGCCCACGTCCCACAACAGCAACGCATTGTCCGAACCACCGCTTGCCAGCGTCATCCCATCCGGCGAAAACGCCACCGGTGCGCCCGAACCGGTATGTCCTGTGAGCGTGTGTTTTTCCCGACCGGTGCCCACGTCCCACAACACCACTGGACGGCCTCCGCTTGCCAGCGTCGTCCCATCCGGCGAGAACGCCACCGACGCGATCCCACGGGAATGTCCTGTGAGGGTGTTTATCTCATGCCCTGCGGCCGCGTCCCACAACTGGACCGTGGGATCGTTACCACCGCTTGCCAACATCGTCCCATCGGGCGAATACACAACCGACAGGACGAGAGTGGTATGCCCGGTGAGGGTGAGGGCGCCTTTCTCCTGCCCGGTTTCCACCTCCCACAGCCGTACCGTATTGTCGACACTGCGGCTTGCCAGGGTCATCCCGTCCTGCGAATACGCAACCGACCGGACGCTGGACGTATGTCCTGTGAGGGTGTTTATCTCATGCCCTGTGGCCGCGTCCCACATCCGCACGGTACTGTCCCGACTGGCACTTGCCAGCGTCGATCCATCGGGCGAATACACCACCGAATACACCCGATGGGTATGTCCTTCCAGGATGCTCCTTTCCTGTCCCGTTTCCACGTTCCACAACCGCACCGTACTGTCCAGACTTGCACTTGCCAGCGTCATCCCATCGGGCGAAAATGCCACCGACCAGACCCGATGGGTATGTCCGGCGAGCGTGTGTTTTTCCTGCCCGGTGGCCACGTCCCACACCCGCACCGTAGAGTCGTTTCCGGCGCTTGCCAGCGTCATCCCATCGGGCGAAAATGCCACCGAATAGACCCAGGGCCTATTCCCCAAATCTCGGTACTTTTCATTCACGAGGGTATGTTCTTCTCGCCCGGTGGCCACGTCCCACACCCGCACCGTACCGTCGCGACTGCCGCTTGCCAGGGTCGTTCCATCCGGCGAGAATGACACCGCCTGGACATCGTAGGTATGTCCCGTAAGGATACTTTTTTCCCGCCCGGATTCCACGTCCCAGAACCGCACCGTATGGTCCCGACTGCCACTCGCCAGCGTCAGACCGTCGGGCGAAAACGCAACTGCATTGACCCTGAACGAATGTCCTGTGATCAGGGAAACTTCCGCTCCGGTGCCGCCATCGTAGAGCCAGATGCCTGCCGTGCCCCCCGCGGCCAGGCGCGTGCCGTCCGGCGACCAGGCTGTGGCGCGCACGTCTCCTTTGCCCAGACGCATGAGGGCGCCTTCGGGCAAGCTCCAGCGATTGTAGTCCTGTGCACAGATGTCCTGTGCAAACCAGACAGCCGTCAAAAGAAGAATCAGGCTCGAAACCGTTGGCTTTTTCATCTATACCCCCCGGACTATGATTAAATATTATTACGGTGATTAACTATGATTAAACCACATGAAGAGACTGTGATTGATGTGGTCTTTGTGATGACCTGGAGCGAGTGATCAAGATATGTAGAGACATGGTGTGAAGCGTTCAGCGGCATTGCTTGACCGCTTCCATTGCGCAACGTGTCAGTTCAGCACTTGCTCCGAGCCGTAGTTTCTCACGTAGAAGTACATCGACAAATCGTTTAGCGACGTGGTTTCCAATATCATCTCCTTTCCGAACGCGTGCAGGTCTGTGAAAGGCGTCAAACAGATGTTCAGCCGATCGCCCGGCGCGACCTCATTCAAACACCGCGCCGGCGCCTCATCCACCCTGGCCGAAGCTGCGTGCAAAGATCACAAAATCGCCGAACTCGACGGTCCCGTCGCCGTTCAGGTCGAAACGTGCGTCATACCCGGCGTCTCCCTGGCTCAGCCCGACCTGCGCCGCGAATTGCAGAAAGTCGGGAAAACCCACGGTCCCGTCGCCGTCGAAGTCCGCAGTAACGGGTTGAGGTGCGACATATGGCGACATATCCCACAGCAGAATCGTGCCGTCGTGACTTCCGCTTGCAAGCATCGTCCCATCCGGAGAAAACACCATCGAAGTGACGTTGTCCGTATGTCCTGTCAGGCTGTGTTTTTGCTGTCCAGTCTCCACGTCCCACAACCGCACCGTATGGTCCCACTTGGTGCTTGTCAGCATCGTCCCATCCGGCGAAAACGCTATACTGGACCCGCCGGTAGCCGCCCGCGTGAGGGTGTTTTCTTCCTGCCCTGTGGCCGCGTCCCAAAAGCGCACCGTACTATGACCGGCGCTTGCCAGCGTCGTCCCATCAGGTGAAAACACCACCGAATAGACCCCACCGGTATGCCCTGTGAAGGTGCCTTTTTCCTGCCCTGTGGCCGCGTCCCACAACCGCACGGTACTGTCCCGACTGGCGCTTGCCAGGGTCCTCCCGTCCGGCGAAAACGCCACCGAACCGACGGACCGCGTATGTCCTGTGAGGGTGTGTATTTCCTGCCCTGTGGCTAGGTCCCACAGCCGCACCGTACTGTCGTAACTGGCGCTTGCCAGCGTCGTTCCATCCGGCGAAATCGCCACCGAATAGACGGACCGCCTATGACCTGTGAGGGTGTGTATTTCCTGCCCTGTGGCCAGGTCCCACAGCCGCACCGTACTGTCCCAACCGCCGCTTGCGAGCGTCGTCCCATCAGGTGAAAACGCCACCGAATAGACGGACCACCTATGACCTGTGAGGATGTTTTTTCCCTGCCCTGTGGCCGCGTCCCACAGCCGCACCGTTGGAATATTACCGCCGCTTGCCAGCGTCGTCCCATGCGGCGAGAACGCCACTGACCTGACAGCCCCCGAATGACCAGTGATGGAGTGTTTTTTCTGTCCCGTAGCCACGTTCCAGAACAGTATTGTACGGTCAGTACTGAGGCTTGTCAGCGTCGTACCATGCGGTGAGAACGCCACCGAATAGACCGCACCGGTATGTCCTGTGAAGGTGCCTTTTTCCTGCCCTGTGGCCGCGTCCCACAACCGCACGGTACTGTCCCCACTGGCGCTAGCCAGCGTCGTCCCATCCGGCGAAAACGCCACCGAATAGACGGACCGCCTATGACCTGTGAGGATGTTTTTTCCCTGCCCTGTGGCCGCGTCCCACAACCGCACCGTACTATCGTAACTGGCGCTTGCCAGCGTCGTCCCATCTGGCGAAAACGCCACCGAACCGACGGACCGCGTATGTCCTGTGAGGATGTTTTTTCCCTGCCCTGTGGCTACGTCCCAAAGGCGCGCGGTACTGTCCTGACTAGCGCTAGCCAGCGTCGCTCCATCCGGCGAAAACGCCACCAACATGACAGTTTGAGTATGTCCTTTGAGGATATGTTTTTCCTGCCCTGTGGCCACGTCCCACAACCGCACCGGGTTGTAGTTTGGCCAAATGTCATCACCGGCGCTTGCCAACATCGTCCCATCCGGCGAAAACGCCACCGAACGGACCTCATAGGTATGTCCTGTGAGGGTGTGTATCTCCTGGCCCGTGGCCACATCCCATAACCGCACCGTATTGTCCCGACTTCCGCTAGCCAGCGTCGTCCCATCCGGCGAAAACGCCACCGAATAGACTCTATGCGTATGGCCGGAGAGCAGGTTGACTTCGGCGCCGGTTGTTGCATCGTAGAGCCAGATGCCAATGTGGGCTGCAACAGCCACCCGCGTCCCGTCTGGCGACCAGGCCACGGCATGCGCGTATCCCTTGCCCAGCCGTAGAAGGGCCCCTTCGGGCAGTCCCCAGCGAGTGAAATCCTGCGCGTGGCTGTTCTGTGCAAACAAGACAGACGTCGACAAAAGAATCAGGCTCGAAATCGTAGACCTTTTCATCCGGCTATCCTCCCCGGCCTATGCACGCCTTTACCTGCATTGCTCAGCTGACCGCCTCACGAGCCCAGGCCGAAGCTGCGTGCAAAGATCACAAAATCGCTGAATCCAACCGCGCCGTCGCCGTTCAGGTCGAACCGCGCATCAAATCCGGCGTCGCCCCGGCTCTGTCCGAACTGCGCCGCGAACCGCAAAAAGTCGGGAAAACCAACAGCCCCGTCGCCGTCGAAGTCTGCGGCAAGCGTTGGAGGTGAGACATGAGGCGACACATCCCACAGCAGAATCGTACCGTCGTAACTTCCGCTCGCCAGCGTTCTGCCGTCCGGGGAAAACGCCACCGACGTTAGAATCCACGTATGTCCTGTCAGGGTGCCGATTTCCTTCCAGGTGGCCACGTCCCACAACCGCACGGCCTTGAACTGGCTGCCGGTCGCGAGCGTTGCCCCATCGGGCGAAAACGCCACCGACGAGAAAATCTCGTTATCTGCTTTGTGGGTGTGAATGAGCTGTCCTGTGTCCGGGTCCCACACCCGCACCGTACCATCTCCTTGGGCGCTTGCGAGCGTCGTCCCATCAGGTGAAAACGCCACCGAATTGATCCAACGGGAATGTCCTGTGAGGATGTTTTTCTCATTCCCGTTGGCCGCGTTCCACAAGCGCACCGTGCTGTCCGCACTGGAGCTGGCCAGCGTTGATCCATCCGGCGAAAACGCCACCGAATAGATTATTTCCGCATGTCCCGTCAGGGTGTGTTTTTCCTGTCCGGTGGCCACGTCCCACAACCGCACGGTATTGTCAGTACCGGCGCTGGCCAGCGTCGTCCCATCCGGCGAGAACGCCACCGTCCTGATCCGACTGGTATGTCCTTTGAGGGTGTTATTCTCGCGCCCTGTGGCCACGTCCCACAACCGCACCGTCCTGTCGTAACTGCCGCTGGCCAGCGTTGATCCATCCGGCGAGAACGCCACCGATCTGACCAAACTGGTATGTCCTTTGAGGGTGTTATTCTCGCGCCCTGTGGCCACGTCCCACAACCGCACCGTCCTGTCGTAACTGCCGCTGGCCAGCGTTGATCCATCCGGCGAGAACGCCACCGATCTGACCAAACTGGTATGTCCTTTGAGGGTGTTATTCTACTGCCCTGTAGCCACGTCCCACAACCGCACGGTAAAGTCCCAACTGGCGCTTGCCAGCCTATTCCCATCCGGTGAGAACGCCACCGAAAATACTTCTCGGGTATGCCCTGTGAGGGTGAGGGCGCCCTTCTCCTGACCCGTCTCTATGTCCCACAGCCGCACACCGTATTGTCGTCACTGCGGCTTGCCAGCGTCGTCCCGTCCGGCGAAAACGCAACCGACCGGACTCCGAACCTATGTCCTTTGAGGGTGTGTTTCTCGTGCCCTGTGTCCATGTCCCACAGACGCACAGTACTTTCCCAACTGCCGATTGCCAGTGTCGATCCATCAGGCGAATACACCACCGTATTCACACCAAGAAAATGCCCTTCCAGGGTGCTTAGTTCCTGACCCGTTTCCATGTCCCACAGCCGCACGGTACGATCACTACCGGCGCTTGCCAGCGTGAGACCATCGGGTGAAAACGCCAGCGAGCGGATCCTCCCGGTATGTCCTCTTAGCGCGTGTTTTTCCTGCCCAGTGGCCACGTCCCACACCCGCACCATAGTGTCAAGACTGGCGCTTGCCAGCGTGAGACCATCGGGCGAAAATACTACGGAAACGACAAAGGGCCTGTCCAATTGGCTTCGGTACCTATCATCCAGGAGGGTGCTCTTCTCCTGCACGGTGGCCACGTCCCACAACCGCACCGTGCCGTCGCGACTGCCGCTTGCCAGCGTCGCCCCATCCGGAGAGAATGCCACCGCCTCGACGTCGTCGGTATGTCCATCCAGGGTGCTTCGTTCCTGACCCGTTTCTATGTCCCACAGCCGTACGGTACGGTCACTACCGGCGCTTGCCAGCGTGAGACCATCGGGCGAAAACGCAATCCCATTGACTCTGAACGAACGTCCTGTGATCAGTGAAATTTCCGCCCCGGTGCGGGCATCGTATAGCCAGATGCCGAGGCTGCCCCCTAAAGCCAGAAGCGCGCGGTCCGGCGACCAGGCATCGTCGCGCACGTCTCCTTTGCCGAGACGCATGAGGGCCCCATCGGGCAGGCTCCAGCGATTGTAGTCCTGTGCGTGGCTGTTCTGCGCAAACAAGACAGCCGTCAAAATGAGAGTGACGCTCAAAATCGTTCGCTTTTTCATTTCGATACCCTCACTGGGTAATGAATCAATGTGAAACAAGACGATTAACTGTGATTTAACCCAATGGCGCGCCGCTATGCCACACCCCGGACGGTATTTCAGCGAGTGCAGGCACTAGCTGGCAGACTCAAGCGCAAGGCACGCCGACCAGCCGAACCGGACTGTGATTCATATGATTGCGGTGATTAACTGGGAAATTAAAGCGGAAGGCACGTCGCTCAACCACACCCCGGACCGCGGTTCACGTGATTACCGTGAATGACTGAGACTAAGGCGCAGGGCGCGCCGCCCAGCCGCACCACGGACTGCGGTACACGTGTTTATGGGGTGAATTACTGTGAAGAATCTGTAGGAAGAGACTGTGCGTGATGGGACCTGGCAGCCCATCGAAAATGCCCATCCGGTCGTGCGACCGGCTCTTGTAGCCGAGTTACTTTGTCGCGCTCCCTCGCCGAATCCACCGATTCGCCTCGGACGCACGCCTTGTCTTCGGTCACATTGGCAAGTGTTCCGTCCCGGAAATAGATTGCCGAAATTCGGCCGCCTAGTCGCCCGGCTGGCATCCTTCGACAGGCTCAGCACAAACAGCGCAAGCAACGGAGCGAGACGGCGTGAATCGCCGGATGAACGGTGACGATGTTCCGGGACGGGACACTGAGTCCCGCCTGCAGAGCAACTTTATCAACGGACTGTTGGGGATTGATCTGGAGGGTGTGATGGCGAAATGACGAAACCAGATGTACAGTTTCCGGCGGCATCGCTTGATCACTCACACAGCGCAACGTATCAATTCAGCACTTGTCCCGATCTACAGTTTATCACGTACATCTACAGCGGCAAAACGTTTGGCGACGTGGATTCCGGTATCACCTCCTTTTTAAACGCTGACGGGTCTGAGAATGGCGTCAACCATAGGTTCAGCGGATCACCCCTTGCGGCCTCATTCAGGGCCTGGCGCCTTCGGGTGACCGCGGGTGGCATTGGGGCTCCTGGCCGCACCTGGAAGATCGGCGACGCCTGCCCCTTTCACGGAAGATTTATACTAATACGTAACTTTAGTTGTAGTTTAATCCATAGATCGGGTAATGTCAACATGTAAATGGATTCGTTAAGTATCCGGATTTTCATGCGGTGTTTGCCGGTCGTTACGAACCGGTTCCCCGGCCCGTCAGGTCCGCGTGCGCGAAGTGCCAGTCTTCGACGTGGTTCAGAACGACCGCGGAGGTCAGGTTGCCGTCGTTTTCCAGGCCCAGTGTATTGTGAATATCCACGATTTTCTCATTTGAATGGATTCGGGTTCGAACGAAGGTGTTCCATTCGTCTACGGCGCCGGGGTCGACGCGTCCGTCGTTCTGTCGAAGAATCCAGGCTTCGAAGTCAAGATACGTAGGCGCGTTGTCCCGGATGAAACGTACGGCGTCGTGCGGTTGGATGTTCACGGCGCGCAGCGCCAGGGGATCCAGGCCGTTATCGGTCATGTCGGGATAGTCGGGATGCAGCAGGTTCCGGGACCTGAGCAGTATTTTCAGCCACGTACGCGGGAGTTGGCAGACGTTGAGCGGCCCGTAGTCCAGGCTGGAGACGAGGGGCACGACGCGACCGCCCAGGGCCGAAAACCCCCGCGTCAGGTCCCGTCTGTAGAAGAGCGACCCGTCCTGGAGACCGTTGAGGACCACGGCTGAAGTGATCGCGCCGTCGTTGGGAATGCCGATGTCAACCGTGGTTTCCTCGAGCTTATCGGGCCGGGTGTGAACGCGTGTGCGCACGGATTCATTCCAGCTATCGATTGCTTTTCGATCGAGCCTTCCGTCGTTTTGTTCGAGGACCCATGCTTCAAACTGGAGGTAGTCGGGCATGTTCTCCCGCAAATATGCCAGGGTCGTCTCTCTGTCCAGGTTCAGCACTTCCAGGACGAATTTGTCCAGGCCTTCGCTGACGTCGGGATATTCCGCGTCCAGCAGCCCGACGTTCCGTAACAAGACCTTCCACCAGGTGCGGGGGAGCTGACAGACTTCAAGCGGACCGTAGCACAGGCTGCTGAGCAGGGGGATCATACAGGCGTTCTCCGTTAATAGGGTTCAAAGGTGCCGCACAAAAGCGTCGGCAATGGATATCAGCATGGTTCTGTACGGTCAGCGGCCATCCTGACTTTCGATTTCCATCATCCCCAGTGCCGCCGCCGTCCGGATGACAAAGGCTCTCTCTTCGCCGGTGAGCGGACGCTGCGGCGGGCGGGGGTCGCCGCAGTCGATGCCGAGTTTCTCGGATAGCAGGGCTTTGAGCGACGCGATGTATCCGACGCGCCGGAAGATCGTGTAAAGTTCGGCGGCCCGGTCCTGCTCGGCTTCGGCAATCTCGATATTTCCGCTGTGGTACGCCGTCCAGACGTTGACCCAAACATCCGGAGACAGCGAAAGCGGTCCATCCACGCAGCCCGAAGCGCCGATGGTGAGCGCGGGAAGGAGAAGCGCGGCGCTGCCGATGAGGCACGCAAGGCCCATTTTGGCGAAATGACGCGTGTTTGCGAATGCGGGCGCCGAATGTTTCAGGCCGGTGAGTTGCGGAACCCGCCCCCGGATTTTCTCCGCCAGTTCGAGGGTGATTTCCACACCGGTGGCATTTGGAAGATTATAGATGAATAAGGGAAGGTTCGCTGCCGCACCGACCACCCGGTAGTGTTCGGCGATTTCGTCCGGTCCGGCCCGGTAAAAGAAGGGAGGTACGGCGCAGATGGCTTCAACTCCGGCCTTTGCGGCGTTCTCGGCCATCCTGGCGGCACGTTGGGTGGTTGCCGCCCCCACGTGCATGATGATTTTCGCGCGGCCGGCGGCCTGTTCGGCGGCGGCTTCGGCAATACGGGAATTCTCTTCGTCTTCCAGCAGGACGCTTTCACCGGCGCCGCCGGCAACCCAGAAACCGTGGGCGCCCGAGCTTATGTTGAACTCGACGATTTGACGGAAGGCATCTTCGTTAAAATCGTCTCCACGTGTCATCGGTGTGATCAGCGCGGGGTAGATGCCGCGGAATTCGGTCATTTGGCGTCTCTTCGTTAAGTTGAAAAAAGGGAATCCGTCCGTCACACGTGCGAACGAATCTATTCGGATATGGCGAGACCGGCCTGGGCCTGCACATCCCGGGCGAGGTCTTTGTCGACGACCGGTTCGCCGTTCCGGACGCACATGACGTGACCTCCAATCTCTCCGGAAGCTGCAAATGAAATCACAACGCGCTTGCCGCTTGCGCTGAAGCTGAGTTCAACGTTGGCCCCGGTCGCGGTAACGTCTGCTTCGCTCATCGCACGAAGGGAACCATCCCCGGCGTGGATAAGGTGCAGGAAGTGGTCCTCTTTCCGGGCCGTGCCCGGTCTGACTTCCATTCGCCATCGTCCCATCAACTCGGGGATATCGTCGTATTGAATTCTCCCGATGGGATATTTGTTCTCTACGATTAGCCGGGAAGGACCGGCGTCGATCGCGTAGTTGACGCCGTCGGCGAGGAATTCCTTGCCTGGGCCGCCGACCTTGTCGAGAACCGCGCCTTCGGGTAAGAGTGTTCGGGCGAAAATGCGTCCCCGATCCTGATCCGATTGCCACGTCTTGCCCTCAACGAGGGGCTCATTGGCATGGTGCAGGATCCAGGTTTTGGCGTAGTCGGCGCGGGTGGACGTGACACGGTCGAACACGACGAAATGGTCCGGCGGCAGGAAGATGAACTGGCGGACCATGAGCGCGCATTTTTCGCGGTTGTAAACCGGGGTGGCGTTGGCGGCAATGTAGGTGAAATGGGGGTTGGTTTCGAAGGCGAGAATTTCGGAGCCCATGGTCTTGTTCTGTCCGCCGGCCTGGCCGAAGACGTCGCCGTTCCAGTATGGCGAAGGCGCTTCGCCGGGCATCTTGATCAGAACGCAGTTGTGGGCGACGGTCTGCGCGTAGTAGTTCTGCAGGTTGTCGGTGTTTCCCTGCCGGGTACCGCTGTCCAGGGCAAGGAAGCCTTTTTTGAAGATCGTAAATTGGGTGGCGTCGTAGTGGCGGTGGCTCTTCAGGCTGCCCCCACCGCAAAAAAGGGCATACGTGTCGTCGTCTCCGGAGCCGGAGCGCATGAAGATCTGACCCAGGTTCTCGAAATGACGGGCAGGCGGCAGGATGCCGGGGTCTCGAACCGGTGGCGGGTTGTCGAGACCGTCGAGCAGAAACGGGTAGATGGGCCATTTGTCCCGATGGAATCCGCCACCGGCCATGTTCCGGATATAACGCGCGAGTCCGGCCCACTCCGGATGGGTTTGACCGAAAAGGTGCATGATGTGGGACATATGGGTGTACATCCAGTTTGTCCGCATCCTGTTGTCTGTATGCGCGTTGTCGCCGTAACCGAACTCAAGGTCGCCCGGCAGCCAGTTCCAGACAACGTAATTGGGAAACATCCGAATGTGCGGCCAGTTCTCGGAAATGTCTTCACCGGTTGACGATCGAACGGTGTGGATGAAGTTCCATTGCGCCAGCGGGTATTCGCCAAACGCGTATCCGAGCGTGGGAGAAGCTTCGCCGCCGTCGTCCCCGCACGTGGACGCCCGGTGAACCAGCAGCTTTACGTGGTCGTCGTAGCCCCGTTCGAGAAAACGGGCCGCCCTCGTATCGTCGATGCCTTCACCGTGGAGCAGGAGCCCCGCGAACCAGGCCAGGCTGGGCGCGCCGTAGAATCCGCTGCGGTGGTCGGAGCCGTTGCGGCGGCGGATGCCGGGTTTATGCAGGGCTTCGTCCACGTGGTCGAGCAGGCGGAGGGCAATCTTGCGGCGGTCTTCGGCGGATAGGTCATTCCAGATCCAGTCCAGGGTGACCAGGCAGGCGGTGCGACTGGCGGCGTACCAGTTGACGGATTCGTTCTCGGCGTAACAGGCGTGGTAGTATTCAGCGCTCGCGCGGAGTTCGGAAGTGAGTCCGGCCAGACGTTCGGCGGTGGGTTCCACGAGATAGACAATGGCCGCGCCCATCATCCGGTGGCCCCAATCGCGCACTTCCGTGCCGTCGGGCATCGGCGGCGGACGGTTGACAACGGCCGATTCCAGGTCCGGCGGACTCGCCTCGGCGAACGACTTGACCTCGATGTATTCGTCTTTGCAGGCGCTCAACGCGCGGGCTCGAAAGGTCGGCAACGTATCGCCGTTGAGGAACAGCCGGGGGTGGTCCGGGCGTATCCGGGTTTTCCAGTCAGGGTTGATTTTCACGATGGGTTCCGGATGTGTGAACGCAGCCTGCCCGATCCGCGCTAGATTACGCCAAGCCAGAGTTCGTGTCGCCGGGAGAACAGGATTCCGTTGTCGCTGGCAGCCAGAATCGGCGTCTCGCGAGAGTCCGCGGTGTGGGCAATGGCGAGTTCTTCGGTTCGGGGATCGAGTCGAACAATGCGGTTACCGTGGGTGAAGTAGAGGTTGCCGTCCGCACCGGTGACCATGGGCCGGTTGTGAGGTCTGCCGCCGGTGAGCGAGTGGTCGAGCGTGTGGAAGGCGCGGTCTGCAAGGCGGCAGACGAAAAAGCGGTTGCCGCCCGCGTGGTCGTCGGTCCAGAAAAAGACACGGTCCGTGCTGCATCCCATGGTAATAAGGCTGCGGGCGCCCTCGATTTCCTGGTCGAAAAGAACGGTTTCGCGTTCCGGATCGAAAATCAGAAAACAGGCGTTGCCTTCGGAGGGCCGGATATAACCGTCGGCGATGATGCTGGTGCCGAGATACACGTGTTCCGGGCCGACCGTCAGGCCCAGAATGGAATGGTCCGGGACCAGGTGGCGGTAAGATCGCTGACTGTTGTCGGTGGGATCGACAACGGTAAGCGCGCCGCCCCGGGCACCATACTCCGGCATGGATCCGATGTAGAGATTGTCTCCGGGTCCATTGAGAATGCCGGTGACAGGGCGGTACTGTTCGTCTCCCGCCGGTCCGAGATTCCGGGGGTTGTCGCCGGCGTCGGGGCCTGGGCGCCAGGGTCGATTCGGATTGTATTCGGTAAGGACGTTGTGGGTGTAGGCAATGCTGTAGATGTTGCCGCAGGCTTCGGCGCTGCCGTAGATTTCGCCGGATCCGTTGTACGTCAGGCCCAATATATCCGCCCGTCCTGATTTCGGATCCACGCGTGATAGGGAGAGGCCCAGGTGGGCCGAGCAGTAGATATCGCCGGAAGAGGCCGGCAGGATGGAGAAGATGCCGATAGGGGGGTTTTCGATCTCGGTCCGGTGGAGGTCGAGTTCGGCGGTCCGGAGGTCGCAGATGCCGTAATACTGGGAATGGCCGGCGAAGAGGACCCGGTGTTCGTCCAGAAAGTGGTAGATGCCCCGGCTGGGAACGCCACGGATGTGGCAGGCGAGTTCGGCGGTTTCCGTTTCCAGGTCAAGGGCGTAAATATAGCCGTTGTCCACGCTCATATAAACGCGTCCGCCCGGCGAGGCCATCAGGTTTCTTCCGGAGGTAACCACGGTCGTGACAACGAAGGAACCGAGAAAGCCGAGGTCGAGCGCGGAGAAACGACAGATTTCAATGCCGCCTTCCGGATGCCCGAGAGTGGCCAGGAACTGATCCCCGGTGCGCAGGAAGCCGCTGTAAGCGTCCGGCCGACCGGTAAGGTGGGGCGGCGACACCACGTTAACTTCGTCGGTGCGCGGGTCCAGGGCGTAGACGCCGTGCTGAAGGCCGTTGAGAATGCCAATGTGTCCGCCGTCGGTGAGACAGGCGGCGAAAAGCTGGTGGTTTCTCTCCTCGACCGCGACTTCTCTGTATTCGCCGGTGTCCCGGTCGTAGGCCACACAGTCGCCGGAGGGGAAGCCGGGCATGTACAGCCATCCGTCCGGTCCTTCGACGACGTCCGTGAGGTGGGAGTTTTTCGTTGCCGGGTTATGCGGCGGGACGTCTTCGTAGGACTCGGTGATCGGGTTGAAACAGGCGAGTTGCCCCGGGCCGTTCATACCGAACCAGATCTTATTGTCGGACAGGAGTCGGACCTTCCAGGTCCCGCGGCCGTCCGGCTGGGCGAATGACGCGTATTCATGACGTTCGAAGTCGGTGCGCACCAGGGCGGGTGGACGGCCCGGAACCGCGGAGAACATGGATTGGTAGAGCACCCTGCGGCCCAGATTGGGGTCGAATATGAGTTCCCCCGGGGAATTGGAGGGCGCCAGGAAAGGGACGTCGCAGATTTTGGACACTTTCATTCGGAAGATCCTTCCCTTCGATCGCCGACGGAGGCCTTGATATTTCCTGGAAGCGGACCTGGCCGGTAGACTGCGTCCTGTACCGGGACGGCGGCCATGGATGTGTATCCGAGGCGTAGGTTCATTGAATCCGAAAACTGCGGCCGTCCACGCGTATCTCATACCCCCGTTCGTGTACAGTCACGGCGGGCCGCGTATCGCCTTTTGCGAATATCCACCAGACGAACGGCGCTGAGGAATCTGCGCTCGCGCTAAGCGTGAGATGGCCTCTGGATCCGGGGAGCCGGTCTACGTTTCGGTCTGTGATCTGGGCCTGAGGCGAGCCGATCCAGAGCATCAGGTCGGGCGCGTAGATCCGGGCCATGTCGTCTTGCACCCACCAGGCGGCATCGGGGTGCCCGTGCCAGTGATAGGTGATGGTCTGGACGGAGGCGCCTCGCACGCGGTCGGCGAGGACGACCAGGTCCTTTTGCGAAAGCCAGAGCGTTCGAACGACCCGTTTCAATGCCAGCCCGGCCGGATAACAAGCGGTCAGGTCCAGTTCGGCCATATGCGTCGTTTCATCGCACTGCCGCAGGGCGACCTGGCGATCCGCCGGCTTCCCCGTCTGCGCCATACCGTTGATAACAGGCGCATTGTGCGCCGTAAGTCCGAGAGTGAATTCACGTTCTCGTTTCTTCATATACTGTTGATAGCCGGGGTCCGATATCGGCCAGCTGCCGCCGGCGCCGACGACGATGGAGCCGTTGTCGTTGTGGACGTGGCTCATCTTCGAGTTGCTCGCCGCCATGGCCGCCGCCAGGTCGTCCGGCTCCCATCCGCTCCTGAGCACGACCGCGTAGTGCGCGTCGATAGCCCCGGCTTCGGGCGGCTCACATTGAAGATCCTCGGCTACCTCGTGGAGCACACCCAGGGCGTCGGCGCGCAACCAGCGCAGGCGGCAGCGTTTCAGGTACCAGCCCGTGCGCGGCGAGGGCCGGTAACCGTAGAGTTTGGCATGGCATGATACGTGGAACGGCATCTCCCGGGGCTCCGCGTCGCTCAACTGGGAAATATTCACGATATTTCCCGGCGCCCCGAGCGCGATGGACTCATCCAGGACGTCGCCGAAGCGCGGATGGTCCATCAGGGCCGTCCGTCTGGTCCCGGAGAGTGTCCCCAGCCAATCGGCGGCGAAGTCCAGGGTGTACCCGTCGTAACCGATCCCCTCCGAATGACCGGTTTCGCGCAGGTCCAGGATCGCCCCAAGGAGCGCCTCCAGCCTGCGGTTCAACGATTCAGCGGCGGGATGCGCAATGCAGTTGGCGGCCAGGGCGAGACCGACCGTGCCGATGAACGGGATGTTGTGCAGCACGGTGTGGGGTTCGTCCAGGGCGAGGATATCGTCCTTGCTCTCAAACGCACCGTGCCTGGCGTCGGACAGCGGGAGCGTGTCTTCAATGTGGCGGTGAAACGCCCGTTCGATCTTCCCCGGCAGGCTCCCGGGCAGCCAGTCCCACCGGGTGTAGGCCAGCCAGAGGATGCGCAGCGCGTGACCCGAACTCAGGTCGGGCATCGGAAACTGGCGGTAGCACGGCCATTCGGCAAGGGCGTCCAGGTCGGTAACGGCCAACCGGCGCGCGTGTTCGTCGCGGAACCAGGACCCCGCCCACCCGAGGCTGAGGATTCGCTCTTCCAGGCTCCAGGTCATCCAAATGGACCATGGATAGGCAGCGATGCCGGGGATCGGCAGTCCGGGCAGATAAATCTCGCGGATCGGAAGGGGGTAGGCGATTTTCCGCCGAATTCTGTAATAGTCGGCAATCAGATGGGTCTGGGGCTTGTAACCATCGGCGCGCCGACGAATCTCGGTTTCGATAGGGTCCCGTTGCATCGACACTCCAACTTAACGATCGTAGATGTCCGGCCCCCAGTCGATTTCCTGATGCTCCTGCTTCAGGATCACGGCTCTGTGAGCTGGCGCGTTTTTCATCAGAACGACGCCGGGACCGACCATGGCGCCGGGGCCGACAATGCGGCCGGGCATGAGGATGGTTCCAACGCCGGTGCGCGCGTAGTCGCCGAAGAGGGCGCCGGAGAATCCGGGCGCCGGATGGCGAATTCCTTTCACTTCTACCTGCGTGGGCCCATCGTCGAATCGGAGCGTGCCCACCTGGGTGCCGGCGCCGAATTCCGCGCCTTCGCCATAGATACCGGCAATTTGCATCTGGTGGGTGATTCGACCGCCAGCCAGAATGACGCCACTGAACTCTCCGAGAAAGGTGATATGGTTGTTGCGGTCCACCACGCCGGAGACCTTCGCGAAAGGCCCGATCCGGCAGTCGTCTCCGATAACGGTGCCCGACGCAATCTGGGAACCGTCGAAGACATGCGTGTTTCTGCCAATCCAAACCGGCCCGCTGATACGGGCGCCGGCTGAGATTGTCGCGCCATCGTCGACAAACACGGGGCCGTCGATGTGCGCGCCGGGATCGATCCGCGCCGTGGCCGCAATATTAGAGTCCTGCATGTCCCTGGCCATTTCCCGCAAGGCCAGACGACAGACGGCCAGGGGTTCCCAGGGCATGTCCATGTCGAAGCACGCACCGTCCGTTCGCACGGCGGCGGCGGGCCGGCCTTCCCGGTACATGAGCGGCAGGGCATCGGCGATTTCGTGGCCCTCGGGCGGCGTAACGCCGTTTTGCACGCTGGTTATAAAGTCAGACGTACCGGCAAGGTCCTGAAGCGCGTCGTTCCTGAATACGAAAAGGCCTGATAGCGCCGTGCCGGTGGATGCACGGGGCTTCCAGGTGTAGTTGACGATGTTTTTCCGGCCATCGGTTTCCACGCGAATGCGCCGGTTGAGTTGCCCGCTGTGGTGTACGGCGGCAACGGAGCAGTCGGAGAACGCGTCCAGGAGTTGCGAAAGGACGCTCGGTTCGAAGTAGACGTCTCCGTACACGACCACAAAGTCGTTGTTGCCGATAAAGTCCGCCGCGGCGCAGACGGCGTGGGCCGTACCAAGTTGCTCCGACTGTTCAACATATGTAATTTTGCATCCAAACCGGCGGCCGTCGGAAAAATGATTGCGTATCCGACCCTGTCGATGGCCGACGACGATGCCGACGTCGGTGATGCCCGCGCCAACGATGCGATCCACGATCCACTCCAGCAGGGGCCGGTTGCATACGGGAAACATGGGTTTGGGCCGGTAGTGGTTGAAGGGATAGAATCGGTCGCCTTTCCCGGCGGCCAGAATGACGGCTTTCACCTGGAACTCCTGGAGTTATGAGTCTGAAGAAAGGAAATCTCGAACGGGGCGGATGCGGCGCGCCCGACACCGGCTACTGAATGGGCTCCGGATCGATGGGACCCACGGGCACGTCCGTGAGGTCCTCCGCGAAGACGATGTTGCCGCCGAAAATGCGCGCGGCTTCGGCCACGAGGCGCTCCCGGACGCCGGGTGGTTCCAGTTGTTCGGTAACGTGGGTCAGGATCAGGGTACCGACGTCAGCTTCCGAGGCCGTCCGGGCGGCGTCCAGGTGTCCGGAACAGCAACCTGTGATTCGCGGGTCGAGTTCAACGTCGTTGATTAAGTGGCACATGTGGATGAGCACGTCCGCATCCCGCGCCAGGTCCGTCAGGCGGCGGGTCGGCGCCGTGTCTCCTCCGAAGACGATGGTCCCGTAGGGTGTGTCCAGCCGGTAGGCCAGGCAAGTGAGCTGCGGTTGAACATGGATGACTTCGGCGGTTTCGACCCGCCAGTTTCCACCCGGAATGCATGAGCCGTCTGCAACTTCGGTGACGAGGGGGTCGGGGCGTTGCCGGGGCAGAATTCCGCCCCGCCGTTCGTAAACGAACTCGCTTCCGGGGTGCCTTGTCCGGGCGTCGAGGTCGGGACCGAAGGCGCCGTCGGATCCGAGGAGCCGTTCGGTCATCCGTTTCAACGGAGCCGGACCGTATACCTCAAGCTCCGGGATCTTTCCCGCACCCTGGTCCCAGCGGGTGAGTACGATACATGCGTAGTCCACGCAGTGGTCGTAGTGGAGGTGCGTAAGGAAGAGGCGCGTCAACGCCTGGGGGGGGACCGCCTCTTCGAGGAGGCGTCGTGCGACACCCGGGCCGCAGTCGAACAGCAGGACTTCCTCGTCGAAGGTGACGAGGTAGCCGGAACCTGCGCGGTGGAAAAGAGGGGTGGGAGTTCCGGTGCCCAGGAGGGTCAGTTTCAAAGACATAAGATGGAAAGTCCCGATACTTCAATTGCGTGCGGCGCCCGGCGCGATTCGGGCCTACCGGTCCACGTCGACTTCAAAGTGGCGGATGAGGGGGCCGAGATCTATCCAGAATGCTTCAGGTATATCACTGGCTCCGGCGTCGGCATTGGCACGGGCCTCGGCCGGAACACGTGCGCCGGGGATGGTGGCGGCAACCTGAGGATGTCGTGTGCACCATTGAAGGGCCGCCGCAACCATGGGGACGCCGTGGCTCGTACAAAGGTCCTGGATTCTCGCCACGTGGTCCACGCAGGTCTGGCTGAAGTTTCGAGCCAGGTAGTCGATGCCGTCTACGGGACCGGTGGCAAGCAGCCCCCGTTCTACGGGTGTGGCGATCACGAGGCCCACGTCGTGTCTGACCGCCGCCGGCAGGATGCGGTCGGCGGCAAGCTGATTGATCAGGCTGAGCGCTTCCGGAACGACGGCGGCATCGAATTCCCCCGTTTCTATGTACCAGGCGTTGGTGTGGGGGTCGTTGGCGGCGGAGCCGACACAACGTGTGACGCCCGTATCCTGAAGTTTTCGAAGGGCGCCGAGGGCGCGATTCTTTCCCATTACGTCTTCGACGGGTATGTCCATGGCGTCGTGGATGTAGAGAACTTCGAAGGCGTCGATGCCCAGCCGGTCCCGGCTCTCCTCGACCTGCCGCATAACGGCGTCGTAGGAATAGTCCCGTCCGTCGGCAGTCTGCCCGACTTTTGTGGTAACCGCGCACCGTTTCGCAAGGTCGGGACGTTGCCTGAGGGCCAGGCCAATAATGGATTCGCTGTTGCCCGAACCGTACAGCGGCGCGGTGTCGATCAGCGTAGAGCCCGCTTCGATGGCCGCGTGTACCGTTGCAATTCCCAGTTCGATATCCATATGGCTGGTCCGCCCGGCGCCTTTGGCGGAAGGTCCCGGCCGACCCCAGGTCGACGCATCCATGAAGTCGTATTCCGCTGCCGCACGGTTGGGATCCGCGATGCCGATAAAGCCGGTACCCAGACCCACAATGGGGATCTTCAGGCCGGTCCTGCCTAGCGTTTTTGTCTTCAATGGCGGGCCTCGAAAAAGACGCAGAGTGCGGAAGCGGCGCCCTGCTTCCCGGGTGGCGTTTAAGACAGTTTCTAAAATAGCATGCGCGTGGTCCTGGCGCAATACCCTTCTGTTCGTTGGGCATATACAGGCAATCCGCGCTTGCCTTTGATCACTGGGGGCATTATCATAATCTCGGTTCATGCCGATGCCGTGTCAACCCAACGTCGGAGAGGAGGCGGTAATGCGAAATCGATATCCATGTGCGCTGTTTGCCGGATGCCTGATCTTGATGACTCCGGCCCTCGCGCAGAAAGGGACCGTGGGAGACAAATGGTGGCCATCCGAGTGGGGGGCGGGAGATCAGAAAGGGGCAATGAACCGGCTGACCCCGCAGAAGGTATTGGGGGCCGCGAGATTGATCCAGGCGGGCAAGACCTACCAGCTTGGAAGGGTTTACGAGCCGGGAATCCCGCTGTTCGGCAACCGGCATTACAGTCTGACCATTCCCGGTTCGCCAACCGGAGGGCCCGTCGGAGAGAACCAGTTGATCTGGTTCGACGAAATGTTCAGCGGCGAGATCGGACAGGTGGGAACCCAATTCGATGGATTGGGGCACATCGGTACGCGCAAAGGCAATGAGGACGTCTTTTACAATGGATTCAGGCGTTCGGAGGTTGGCACCGCCTACGGACTGGAGAAACTGGGCGTTGAAAACGTGGGGGTGTTTTTCACAAGAGGCGTTCTGGTCGACGTAGCGGGCCACAAGGGGCTGGCTCGGTTGGACGTGGGTTATGTGATTACCGCGGCCGACATCGAGGGGGCCTTGAAAAAACCGGGTGTCGAGGTCACGGAAGGGGATGTCGTACTGTTTCGTACCGGCCATGGAAGTTTATGGAAAGTGGACAACGAGACCTACAACTCGGGTCAGCCGGGCATCGGGCTGGAAGCCGCGCGGTGGCTGCTGGAAAAGAAAATCGTTATGGTCGGCGCCGATACGTGGGCGGTCGAGGCCGTGCCGGGAGAAGATCCGGACGGTGCGTTCCGGGTCCACGAGTTGCTGATCCAGCGTAACGGCGTATATATTCTGGAGAATCTGGACCTGGACGGACTGGCGGCAGACGGCGTGTTTGAGTTCGCGTTCGTTTTTGCGCCTCTCAGGCTTAAGGGCGCCACCGGATCGCCGGGAAATCCATTCGCAATCAGGTGATCCACTCCCGAATCGACGACGGACTCCGGCGTTCGCGCCGGGAATAGATGCCGTGTCTTTCTTACGCACGAAAGCGCAGGCCTGCAGGGGGCAATCGTGAATCCTGAGGAACAGCAGCAGCGGTTTCCGGAATTGGCGCCGGAGTTACGCTCCCGGCGGGTCCTGGACTTCCTGAAGTTCTTCGGACCCGGCGCCGTCATCGCGTCGGTGACCATTGGAAGCGGGGAAACGGTGTGGGCGTCGCGCAGCGGAGCGATCTTCGGCTATACGATGTTCTGGGCGTTCAGTCTGTTCTGTCTCACGAAGGGAGTGCAGGTCTATACCGCAGCGCGGTACATGACGCTGACGGGCGAACATCCGATGGAACGGTGGGCGACTCTACCTGGTCCGCGCGGGCTGTTTCCGGGCGTCATCGGGGTAGTGGTTATCGTGGCATTTCCGTTCTATCTTTCGAGTCTGCCAATCATGCTCGGCACGATCACGTCCTGGGTGGTGTTCGGAAATCCCGGGTTGTACCCGCATGCGATAGCGATTGTGTTCATTGTGCTGCTCGCCGCGCTGACCCTGATGCAGAGTTACGGTTTTCTGGAACGGATGCAGTTGACGCTGGTCGGGTCGATGCTGGTGGTGATGCTTGTCGCCACGTTTGCGGTGAATCCGGACTGGCTTGCTGTACTCGCCGGCGCGGTAACGCCCGCTTTGCCGGATTACCCGCAATGGGTCAAGGCGAACCCGGCATTTGCCGATCGTACGCTGATCGTGGAGATGGTCGCGTATATGGGCGTCATGGGTGGTGGTGTTCAGGACTACGTGGGTTACGTGGGCATGATGAGAGAGAAGGCCTGGGGGCTGATCGGAAGGGTGACGGGCGGAAGGCGGAGGCCGCCGCTGGCCGTGGATGAGCGAAATGTCCAAGTGGGGCTGAGATGGCTGAAGGCGCCCCTTATCGACTGTACGGTGTCTTTCGGCTGTGTGCTCGTGTTCACCGCGACGTTTCTCATCCTGGGCGCAACACTCTTGCATACCAATCGGATTGTCCCTTCCGGAATGGATCTCTACAACAATCAGGTGGTCTTTCTCACGCAACTGCATCCCGGAAGGACCGCGCAAATACTGCTGTCGGCGCTTTACAAGGCCGGTGTATTCTTCGCAATATTCGGCACCGTCTACGGCGCATTTGAACTCTACGTGCGAACGGCGCACGAATGCGTTCGGTCCGTGTCGGCGAAATGGCGGAATCTGAGCCTGGACAAAATGCGCCTGTGGACGCTTCTCTATTCCGGCGTTGCAGCGATCGGACTCGTAATCTACGCCTGGTGGACGGCAACCCAGGATCCGCGGGGCGTGGGTTGGAACCCGATTTCGATGATGACGATTCCGCTCCACGTTACAGGGGTGTTGTTGGCCGGACCATGGTGCTTTGCCATGGTATGGATCGATCGCAAATACCTGCCTGAACCGTTCAGGATGGGTTCTTTCCTCGTCACGCTCAATATTCTTTGCGGGCTCGTGTTCACCTGCTTCGGCGTCCTGGCCGTCATTGAGGATTTAAGGGCGTTATTCCAATAGCGACCGAACAGCGGGCACAAGCGCTTCCGCTGGCGATGGATAAGCCTGGTTCGCCGAGCACGGAACCTGGCCGGACGTGTCGTATCGCATCCCGGTCGCCTTCCTGGTTCCTTACACCTGTACCCGACACAACGACAACTGCGCCCGCACTTCAGATGTCATCGGATCTCCACCAACCATGAAGTCCAATTCCGAGAATATCCCGGCGGGGGTCAGGTTGAGGGAGGTCTGGCTTGCCGGAATCACCCTGGCGCTTGTAATGGCGGCTGTTCTGGCGGTCCCGGGGCGGCTGGCGAGGGGCGAGCGCCTGGAGCGGCTGGCGAAGGCCGAGGCCCTGATTGCCCGGAACGCGTACCGGAACGCGTTGCGCCTGCTGTCCGGTATGGATGTCACCGGGATGGACGAGTGGGCGATTCGAAGGGCGCGGCTTCAGCGGGCCTTGTGTTTGAAGGCGCTCGGGCGCTATGAAGATGCATTGATCGGGTTCCGCGATGTAGAGAAGGCATCTGCGGGAATTCGTGACTATATGGATTTCTGGCAAGCGGAATGTCACCAGGGGCTTGGACGGGCGGACATCGCATTGGTGCATTTTGCACGGGTGGTGGACACGCGGCCGTCGGGCAGGCTGTTGGAAGACGCGGCGCTCCAGGCGGCCGAACTCCATATGCGGGCGGGACAGGCACATGAGGCGGCCCGGTTGTACCGGCGCCTGGCGGATGGGAGCCAACGGGAGGTCACGGCGCTGGCGGGCCTTGCAGGTGCGTTGGAGGTCGCAGGAGATTCCACGGACGCGCGGCGAATTCAACGACGCCTCGTGCGGGATCACCCGGGGTCGCCGGAGGCGGTAGACGCGTTGGCTTCAATGGGGCAATTGCGAACGGTACAGGAACGGTTTTATGGTGCGATCGCTTATTCAAGGCATGGGCGGTTTCGAAAAGCGGTTCGGATGTTTCGGCAAATCGTCAGGGAGACCCCTGATAGCGCCTGGCGTGGTCGGGCGCAACAGGAACTGGGGCTTGCCCATTACAAACGAAAGGACTACCGAGCTGCCGAGCGGGCGTTGCAGGAGGCCCATCGCCGGTACCGGGTGCCGAAGGCGTTATTTCATCTGGGGCGCTGTTCTGTGCAATTGGGACTTGACTTAAAGGCGGCCGGGCGGTTTCAATCGTTCGCGCGCCAGTATCCTGCAACTCCGGGGGCTGCTGAGGCGCTCTGGCAGGCCGCAATGGCGTATGAGCGACGGGGAAGGCGCAAAAAGGCGCGCAAAGTGTTTCTGAATCTGGCTGCCCGGTATCCCGGGAGCAATCTGGCCGGCCGCGCCAGGTGGCGGGCGGGTTACGCGCTTTACGGCCTGGGCCGATTCGAAGAGGCTGCCCGGGTCTTTCTGAAACTGGCGGACCGGACGTCCGAAAACTACATGCGGGACCAGGGCTACTACTGGGCTGGCAAGTCCTATCAACGGGCAGGCGGGAGGGAGCAGGGCGCGAATTGGATTCGGCGGGCCGCAGCCGGTTTTCCAACCTCGTACTACGCTTCCCGGGCGCGGGCGGTTCTGGCGCTGAAGGACAGGTCCTATCCTCCGGCACCGGCATCGTCGTGGGCCGACGAGAGACAACCGGCATATGAACCGTCGCCCTACCTGTTGAAAGGAGACAGGTTGGCGGACCTGGGGCTATACGATGAAGCGGAACAGGAATACGGACACGCGGGATGGGCGCATAGAAAGGAGATTTACGCCCTCAGTGAATTGCAGCGGCGATTCGAACGCATAGGAGCGATGAACCAGGCGCTCCGAATAGCCGGCCTGATCGTCAATCTGGAACGCGAACGGGGGATGCCGATTACACTCACTTCATTTCGCAGACTGTACCCTACCTATTACTGGGGCGAGATCAGCCGGGCGGCTCAGGATTTCGGGCTCGACCCCAATCTGGTACTCGCGATTATCCGCCAGGAGAGTGCATTTGACGAAACAGCATTGTCCCGGGCGGGTGCCCGCGGGTTGATGCAGGTGATGCCGGCGACGGGTCGTCAGATGGCGCGCAAGCTGCGTCTCAGGCGTTTCTCTAAGGAAGACCTCTGGGATCCAACAACGTCCATTCGGCTGGGCGCCAGGCACCTGGCCGATCATTTCCGGTATTTCAGGAGCAGCCGGAACAGACAGTTTGGCCTGGCTTTATCGGCTTACAACGCCGGGTTGGATGTGGCGCGGAAATGGTCCGGTCGGCTCCCTGTGCACGATATGGATGAATTTGTAGAGAGCATACCGTACCGGGAGACACGCAATTACTTGAAGCTGGTGTATCGGAATTATCAGGTATATTCGTATCTGCAACAGGAAACGGACGCGGGGGGATAAGCCACCGGCGGCGTTGCCAAACGTGACGCCGTGTGCCTATATATAAACGATCAGAGGTCAGGTGCTTCTGCGGCGGGCGGTCACGAACTGCATTCGGGCGTTCTGCCGTCGCTTCCCGGGCGAGGATTTCCGGTCCGTCCATCCGAAGATCGGAATCCGCGAGAAGTTACGGAACGGTCGTAAAACCGGGCAGGTCCGAGCGGAGGATAGATCCATGTCAAAAGGCAATGAACGCCGCATCTGGGTTGCGTTGGAGGATTTGTTCATCGTGCTGTCGATATTTGCGCTTTGGCCAGTGATTCTGGGATGGGAGGGCTGGGTGTGGGAGGTGTTGAAATATCTGGCGGTGGTGGGACTGGTCTGGATCTTTGCGCGGCGGGCGAGGCGGTATAAACGCCGAAAGAACGCGGACGATTCCGCAACGGATTGAGCAGCGGGAAATGCCTGGGCGCCGCAACACCCGGTTCAAAGAAGCTTGCGTAGCAGTGGGAACACGGAGCGCAGGGCTTTACCCCGGTGGCTGAGTCTGTTTTTTTCTTCGGGTGGCAGTTCGGCAAACGTACGCCGCATTCCGGGAACCAGAAATAGGGGATCGTAGCCGAATCCGTCCGCTCCCCGCGGGCTGCACAGGATCAGGCCTTCGGCTCTTCCCTCGGCCGTCTGTACCGAACCGTCGGATGCACCAACGGCAATCACACAGCGGAAACGCGCGGTTCGTTTTTCATGTGGTGTTTCTCCCAGAAGCCGGAGGAGCTTCCGGTTGTTCTGTTCGTCGGTGGCTTTTTCGCCCGCGAATCGCGCGGAATAGACACCCGGAGCGCCGCTGAGCGCGTCGACCTCCAGGCCGGAGTCATCGGCCAGGGACACGTGTCCGGTATGGAAGGCTACCGTAAGCGCTTTTTTTATGGCGTTGGCCTCGAAGGTCGTGCCGTCCTCCACAATATCCCCGACGCCAGGGAAGTCGGTCAGAGAACTGACCTTGACTTCCGAACCCAGTATTTCCCGGATCTCTCTGAGCTTGCCGGGATTTTTTGTGGCGACCACCAGACACGACATAAGAAGCCTGCAAATGACGGTTAATCCTGTGGAACCGGTAAAGCGAATTTGCGGTTGAAGAACTCGCCCTCATTTTCGATCCCTGAACCGGATCTCAAATTTCAATTTCCTTCCTGTCGTGTTCTCTGAAGTCCTGCGCCTGGATGCGGATGATATAACACATTTCGATAAACCTCGAATAGAGCCTGCCCTCCGCCAGGTCTTTCACGTTTTCAATACCCTGGTTGGTGGTTACAATCGTAAAGCGCCGGTTGGCATATCTTGTATCCACCAGGTTGTAGAGCATTTCCAGCTCCCATTCCGTATTCCGCTGCACGCCAAAGTCGTCGATGACCAGGAACGGGACGTTGCCGAGCGTTCGCAAAAAGGCCTCGGATTTACCGTGCATCGGACTGTTCTCGTCGAACGCAAACCGCAGCGTCTGGAAGAATGCTTTTGACAGGCCGATGAATCTTCCGGGACGCCCCGAGTTGAAGATAAGTTCGTTGAGCGCGACATAGGCGAAGTAGGTTTTACCCACCCCGGGTTTGCCCGACAGAAAGTATCCTCTTATCGGTTGGGGGGCACTTCCTCGTGCGACGGGCTCGCGCAGAACGTTCAACTTGCGGGCTTCTTCTTTCAGGGTTCCCAGGTAGCGTTTGAGCTGGTCTGCACCCCCGATCGGTTTCCCTTCATAACTTTCGTAGAAATTGTGCAGGAATCTGTATCGAAACTGACGGGGGATGCCGGAGTTCCTGATCAGCCGGTTGATCTCGTTTATCTTCAGCCGGTAGCGTCGACACTGGCACCAGGCCGGTTCGGTATCCGGCCGTTGAAAAATCTGATAAGGAGGCTTGCCGCCACAACGGCAATGTCTTTCGACCCTGGGTGAGAGTTTGATTTCGCCGTGCAGTCCGGCCGTAACCCGGGGATCATAATAGTATCCCGGATCGCTGCCGGGTAGGTCGATCCGCAAAGGTGGATCAGTTTTGTGTGAGTTGTCGTTCATATCGGCGTTTGAAATTTTGAATACCGCTGAAGATGGCTTCGGCCATTTCACTCTGAAACGTCCGTTTCTGCATCTGACTTTCTTCGCCGGGGTTGGAGATAAAGCCCATTTCCACCAGTACCGAAGGCATGTGCCCCATCGTGCCTCTCATCACGTAGAAGTTGGCCTGCCGTACGCCGCGGTCGGGCAATGGCCTCAGGCTCTTGACGACGACGCGGCGAATTTCGGCCGCCAGATCCTGGCTTTCTTTCAGAAACTGCGTGGAAAGAAGGCCGAACTGGATACCTTCGATTTCATCCATGGCCGCCGATTCATCCTGTTCTTCCAGGCGAAGGACGGCGTTTTCCCGCCGTGCCACTTCGGCGGCTTCGTCAGTTTTGGCTTCAGAGAGAAAGTAGACCTCAAAACCGCGCGCCCGGCGACTCCTGCTCGCGTTGCAGTGAAGGCTGACAATGTCCTTTTCCCTCGTGCCGCGTTTGCCCAGGGCGCCCGGATCCCTGCCGCCGTGCCCGGGGTCTATAATGATGGTGTCGATCGTCCAGCGTTCGGGGTCGACTTTCGCCCGCGGTACCGGTGTTCGTGGAATAGGCTGCCGTGTTTCGCGAACCGACGCTCGGACAGCCTGGACCGGTTTTTCAACCGGTGTAATCCGAGGATAACCGGGAAGGGTTCGCGCCAGCAACGGCAGAATCGCATCAGACGGCACGTATAGAGCCTCGCTGCCGTGGTATCGCGTTTCCAGCGGCAGTCTGTACCCGACGTCGTTTACGGTAACAACGGAGGAAAACGGGGTGAAGACAGTCAAATCGCCACCCTTCCGCAAGCCAATTTTCCCCTTCGATGGATAGGGATGGAGCCGGCCGCCCAATATCTCGGCCAGGTCATCGAGTGACACGTACGCGTTCCCGCCTATTCTCGACGCGGGAATGAGTACGGCCGCGTCGGCGTTATCCGCGTTCGCGGAAGAATGGTGACACATCTAAACTCCGGATCCCGTTTGCCGTAGCTTGAGTTCTCGCCGCATTTCACGTTGAGCGTCGCGTTTGGCGATGTCGCGACGCCGGTCGTATTCGCGTTTGCCCTTGGCAAGAGCCAGTTCAACCTTGGCTCTGCCGCGTTTGAAATAGAGCTTCAGAGCAACAAGCGTAAGTCCCTTTTCTTCTGTTCGGACCCTCAGCCGGTTAATTTCGTATCTGTGCAGCAACAGCCGGCGTTTGCGAACCGGATCATGATTGAAGCGGTTGGCCTCGGTGTATTCATCGATGTGGAGGTTGTGCAGGAAAACCTCATTGTTTTCCACACGGGCATAACAGTCTGCCATATTTGCGTTGCCAAGGCGCAGTGATTTAACCTCCGTGCCTTTGAGTTCGACGCCGGCTTCGTAGGTGTCGACAAGAAAATAATCCCGCCTGGCTTTGCGGTTCTGAACAATGATTTTGATGTTCTCGGACATGACTTGAGTACGGCGGCGGACGAGGGTTCCCCTGAATCGTAGAACGCGTGGAAGCTTGGCAGTCGGTGATCCTGCATGGGCGGAGATACAGGCATTTGCCCCGATCCGGTACAGGATGCGGAATTTGTCCGGAGCCGAATTCCGGATACACGGCCGTCTTGCAGCTCGCCGGAAGACAAGCGCCGACATTTGGCCGAGGTTTCAGAACCAAACGAATCGGTTACTCCTGCAGCGGAGAATGCTTTAGGAGAATCCGAACCAGGCGATCGAGGGTGTCGACCTTTCGTGCATCCTTTTGATTTCGGTAGGCGGGACAGAGGTTTAACATCATGCGGGTGAGAATTTGCCGGTCGGATGATTGGCGCAGCATGGATGGCTCAAACTCCACGCCGAACCGGGAGAGATATTCCTTGCATTCATTCGCCGTTAAGAGCTGACCCTTATTGCAGGGGTCGAAAAGGAACTCCATGCCGTCTGGTGTCTTGTACTTGGCAATAAAGTGAAAGGGCATCCCGACGCCGAGTATTGGCAGATCGAGCCTGCGGCCCAGAAAAATAAAGAGCGCCGATATGGAGATGGGCAGACCCGTCTTGCGTTCCAGAACCCGGTTCATGTAACTGGCGGCAGGAACGATCGGTTCGTTTCTTTGCCCCCGGAATCCTTTTGTTTCGAAAAGGTAGTGGTTCAGGGTCTGGATAATTCTGAGCGGATGGTCGTCGGGGGCAATGGAGGGGGCCAGATCTTCGGCCATCTTGTTGAGCTGACTTCTGTAAAGTTGAATGTCGAGAGTCGGATATTCTAGCCTGGCCAGGGTAAACGACGCTGTTTCCAGATCGATGTCGCCGGTAGGGCCCTCCTGTAGATCTCGGATCTGCGTTTCCAGCGGGGGTTCCTTGAGGCACAACAGGATCCGGCCCGCTTCCCGTTGCGCTGGCGAACCCCGCGGCGCGGCATCGAGGATCTTTCGGACAACCGGCTCGCCCATTGTGAACAGCTTGCCCCGCACGACGTCCACGATATCGGCGTCACGGTCGGCCAGAAGCGAGAGAATGGCCTGCACCTGTTTTACGCTTACATTCATGCCGCGCCCCGCGCCCGGGCTCTAAGGATGACCATCAGGGCCGAGATGTCCGCAGGTGAAACACCCGGAATTCGAGAAGCCTGGCCCAGGGAGCGCGGGCGTACACGCGAAAGCTTTTCGGCGGCCTCACGGGAGATGGCGGGAAGGTCCAGGTAATCGATATTTTCGGGAAGGCGCTTTCCTTCCAGATCCTGAAACCTGGCCACCTGCGCCTTCTGGCGTTGGATATAACCTTCGTATTTGAGTTCGACTTCAACGGATTGACATACATCTTGAGGTAGCGGTTCCGGAGGCGGCGCCACTTCCTGCACAAACCGGTAATCGAGTTGGGGTCTGCGCAACAGATCGATCAGAGGTGCGGACTGCGTGAGAGGGGACGTGCCCGCTTCGCGAAGGTACTCCTGAACCCGGCTTGAGGGCGTGATTTTTACCTTTCTCAGTCGGTTCTGTTCGGCGACGATCGCTGCCGCGCGCCGCTTGAATGACACGTAGGCGCCGTCTGAAATCAGCCCGATCCTGCGGCCGATTTCGGTCAGGCGCAGGTCGGCGTTGTCGTGCCGCAACAACAGACGGTATTCCGCCAATGCGGTAAACATCCGGTACGGCTCGTCGGTACCCTTCGTTGTGAGATCGTCAATCAGTACGCCGATATAAGCCTGGGCGCGGTCCAGAATGAGCGCGTCCTCGTTCCGGACCTGCAATGCGGCATTGATGCCCGCAATCAGGCCCTGTCCAGCCGCTTCTTCGTAGCCCGTGGTGCCATTGATTTGTCCCGCGAAAAACAGGCCGCGGACCGGTTTGGTTTCCAGGGTGGGAAGGATCTGGGTTGGAGGCACATAGTCGTATTCAACGGCATAACCTGGCCGCATGATTTCCGCGTTTTTAAGGCCGGGAACGCTGCGGACAACCTCGACCTGAACGTCTTCAGGCAGGCTCATTGACAGACCGTTGAGGTAGACTTCGCGGGTGTGGTAGCCTTCCGGCTCCACAAAGAGCTGGTGCTTCTGCCTGTCTGCAAATTTGACGATCTTGTCTTCGATCGAAGGGCAATACCGTGGACCCACTGACTGGATACGGCCGCTGTACATTGCCGAACGGTCCAGGTTCCGACGAATGATCTCGTGGGTTTCCGGCGTGGTGTAGGTGATGTGGCAGTTGAGCTGTTCCTGTGTGATGGCCGCGGTGCGGTAGGAGAAGGGGCACGGTTGCTCGTCTCCTGGCTGGATATCCATCAGACGGTAGTCGACGCTGCGGGAATTGATCCGCGGCGGCGTGCCTGTTTTCAACCTTCCCAGTTCAAACCCCAACCGCCGCAGGCCGCCGGATGCCCGTTCGGCGGATTGCTCGCCGGCGCGCCCTGCACTGTAAGACCGGTCACCCACGTGGATGAGGCCCCTGAGAAAAGTGCCGGTGGTCAGGATGACCGTCTGACCCGGGAAGATCGTACCGGATTTGGTGATGATGCCCCTGATTCGCCCGTCGTCAACCACCAGATCTTCGATCAGGCCCTGCTTGAGGTCCAGGTTCGGTTGGCTTTCAACGACATATTTCATGCGAAATTGATACGCTTTTTTGTCGGCCTGTGCCCGGAGGGCTTGCACTGCCGGACCCTTGCTCCGGTTGAGCAGACGGAATTGCAGTCCCGTTGCATCGATGTTCTGCGCCATTTCGCCGCCCAACGCATCAATTTCGCGGACCATGTGGCCTTTGGCAATGCCGCCCACCGCGGGATTGCAGGACATCTGGGCGACCGTGTCCAGATTCATCGTCAGCAGCAGGGTCTTGCACCCCATGCGGGCGCCCGCAAGGGCGGCCTCGGCTCCAGCGTGCCCAGCGCCCACAACAATGATATCGTAGTGTTTATCGTAGGTCCACATAGGTTGAGAAAGGTGTCGCGTCAGTCGCTTACAAGCACACTTGATCTGTCCTCTGTTTTCCTCTTCTCTTCGACTTCAAATCCCATATCCTCGATCAGACGATGGGTTTCCGAAGTGGATTGCCCCCCGGTAGTCAGATAGCCTTCCATAAAGACGGAGTTCGCCGGATAGAGGGCCAGGGCCTGAAGGGATCGGAGCGTGTGTTCCCGCCCACCCGCGATACGGATTTCTTTATTCGGGTTGACAAAGCGGAACAGGCAAAGGGCCTTCAGGCCATCCTGCGGCGTCATCGGTCTACGCCCGGCGAGGGGCGTGCCTTCTACGGGATGTAGAAAGTTGACCGGGATCGAATCGATGTCGAGTTCCCGGACGGCCACGGCCAGGTCGACGATGTCCTGCCGGGATTCTCCCATGCCGATGATTCCCCCGCAACAGGTCTCGAGACCGGCGGCCTTGACGGCCTTAATGGTATTCAACCGGTCCGAATAGGTGTGGGTGGTACAGATGTTACCATGGTGCCGGGCGCTGGTGTTGAGGTTGTGATTGATCCGGTCGACACCGGCTGCTTTCAACGTTCTGGCCCGCGCTTCGTCCAGCAGCCCCATGCAGCAGCAAATGTCGATATCGACGTCTTGTTTGACTTCACGCACGATATCGGCAACGGTTTCCACTTCTCTGGCGGTGGGTCCTCTTCCGCTGGTGACGATGCAATAGCGCAGAGCCCTTCCCGCCTTGGCCTTTCTGGCGCCGTCGAGGATTTGTTCACGTGGCAACAGCGGATATTTGCTGATGTCAGCGGTGGACACGGCAGATTGGGAACAGTAGGCGCAATCTTCCGGACACAGTCCGCTCTTGGCATTCTGCAACACGTGCAGGCGCACCTTGTTTCCAAAATAACGGTGGCGAACCCGATAGGCCGCGTGGATCAGCTGGAGCAGGTCGTCGTTCGGCGTATCGAGAACCGCCAGCATTTCCTGTTCGGTTAAGCATTTGTTTTGCAGCGCTTTGTGTTTAAGGATCGAGTAGTCCTTCATTCGAAATCAAGCTCCCACTGGAGTGATGTCGGTGTCACCACATTACCGGTAGATGGCGAGGCCCAGAACCGCCGTACCGACGATCGCGACGGCCGGATGAAGGTTCAGGAAATGGATGGCGACAAAAGCCGCCAGGGCGATCAGGCCCGTGTGCCATGAAGTCACTGACTTGGGCGCCATTTGCCAGACCACCACGAGAAGGAGGCCGACAACCGCCGGCCGAACGGCTTTGAGCATTGCCTGGACGGCTGGCGCGCCCTTATACGCCATGAAGAACAGGCCCAGAGTCATCATCAGGATGAGGGAGGGAAAGACCGTGCCCAGAAGGGCGACGATCAGGCCCGGGGTCTGTGCGACCTGGTAACCGATGTAGGCGGCCATTTTTGTGGCAATAGGACCGGGAAGGGCATAACCCATCGCGAGAGCGTCGGTAAACTCCTCGATGGTCATCCAGCCGTGTACGTCAACGACTTCCTCCTGGACCAGCGGGATCATGGATGGCCCGCCCCCGTAAGCGAATATGCCCACCTTTGTAAATGAGATAAATAGCTTGATGAGTTCCACAACCGCCTCCCGGAGCGGATAGGGCAGATAAGAGATTGAGCCTGAAACGGCATGGAATATAGCATATCGCCCATATTCGCACAAGGCAATTTCAGGACAATTTCGCCCCGGCGGTCGGCCGTCGACGCGAAACGATTGCAGCGGAATATGTATCCGTGCAGGGTTCAAAAGCACCTCTTCGAACGCTGTATCGATGGGGATTCCGGCAGACTGCAGGTTCCAAGCGCCGAAAAAAACACCGTGTTGCGAGAGGTGGAAGAAGCTTTTGCCTGGGATCGCGATCTGAGACTCGGTCAATTCGGCAGAATATGGAATCCGGCCGGCGAAAGCCGAGATTTAATGGCATATTTTCGCAGAGTTTTTTTACATTATATACTGTGGATCCGGCGTTCGAATTGGGCAATGTCCGCACGAGACCATTTGGCGGCAGTGGAACGGAGCGGAGTGGAATTTCACATTGTCGTGCGGCCATGGCGCGGCCATCATTTGGCGCCGTGTCGAAATGCAACCCCTCCAACGGCGAGGAACGCGACCCACGGGCGCATTGTCGCGGCCTTGACAAGCTCCGGGCTTTTTCCTATACTTCCCTCCGGTTTAGTGTTCTGTCCCGGAAATAGATTGCCGAAATTCGGCCGCCGAGTCGCCCGGCTGGCAAGGTGTCTGAGCGAGGCGGGATGAATGGTAACCTATTTCTGGGATGGGACACTGGACGGGGTGGAGAGACGATGCAGTCGACATCTCTTGCAAAGCTTGAGAGAATCTGCAGCAGGAATCCTACGTCTATCCTGTTTGCGCGATTCGCCGATGAGATGCTGCGATCGGGCAACGTCGACAGGGCAACGGAGATCTGTCGGAAGGGCCTCAGATATCGCCCATTTTACCCGACCGGCCATCTCGTCATGGGCAGATGCCACATCGCGGCCGGCCGGTTGGAAGAGGCCCGCCAGGCGTTTCACGACACGCTTGCGCTGGACCACGACAATCCGGCGGCCTACTGGCTGCTCGGCAAGATCGAAAGAAGGATGGGCTTCGAGGAACAGGCGCTGCAGTTTTTCGGGTGTGCCCGCACGGTCGATCCATTGAGCCGGGTGCTGGTTTCCGAGATGGGCGACGTTGCCCAGGCGGAAGACGAACCGGCCTCCGAATCCGGGTCCGGCGATAAGCCGGAGCCCCTGGCGTCTGATGAAACCTCCTCAATAGACGATGCCCGGGCGGAACCTAAGGATATTTCCCTTCTGCTTAGGGACCTTCCGGACCAACGTAGCACTCGCAAGGATGCGGCCGCGATTTCCGAATCCGACTCCGGAATTGCGCCAATTGCAACCTCGACCCTTGCCGAGCTGTACGTGGCGCAAGGACTGATAGAGGAAGCGGTGGCTGTCCTGGCGCAGGTCTGCGAACGTGAACCCGAGAATGAGCCGTTGAAAAAGCGGTTAAACGAAATTCAGCACATGGATGGAATGTGCGCGGAAGGATAATTCCGAACGATGGTTTCGACGTCTGAGTTCAGAAATGGTATGGTGTTGCGCCTGGACGGCGATCTCTACTTTATGGTAGAATTCGAGCACTTTAAACCCGGCAAAGGCGCGGCCGTCGTGCGTACCCGTCTCAAAGGTGTAAAGACGGGCGCAATGATAGACCGGACGTTCCGTTCCGGCGACAAGGTGGACGATGTTCGGCTGGAACGGCGGAAGATGCAATTCCTTTACAAGTCCGGCGATTTGTACTGTTTTATGGATAATGAGACATACGATCAGTATGAACTGTCTCCGGAGGTGATGGGAAACGCGGTCAAGTATTTGAAAGAGAACGAGATTCTGGAAATCCTGGTCGCTGAGCAAAACGCCGTGAGCGTGGCGTTGCCAATTTTTGTCGAACTGGCGGTAACGGAGACGGATCCCGGGCTGCGGGGAGACACCGCCAGTGGCGGAAGCAAACCGGCGGTGGTGGAAACAGGAGCTTCGGTCCAGGTGCCTCTTTTTGTAGAACGTGGCGACGTTTTAAAAATAGATACGCGAACGGAAACGTACGTAGAACGAATCTGATTGAGAATCGTCGGGAATCGGGCTCGGGGGCAATTCGGAAGGCACGCCCCGGTCCCTTACTACCGGTCGTCGTTTTTCCGAAGGAGCGCGCGTGAAACTCTCCAAAAACATAGTGGAGACCCTTCAGCAGCTGATCGAGCTGGTCGGCGAAGACCAGGTCCGGGAGATTGAAATCGAGCGCGGCATTCTGGGGCTTCGAAAAATACGTGTCGCCGCCGGCATCGATGCAGCCGCGGTTCATCCGGTCGCTCAGGTTCACACCGCTTCGCAGCCGGCCAATGCCGACGAAACGCCCGCTACCACCGAACCGGACGAGACAGAAGGCTTGCACAGCGTTTATTCGCCCATGGTAGGCATGTTCTATCGTGCGCCGAACCCGGAGTCGCCGCCCTTTGCGGAGGAGGGGGATGTCGTGTCAGTCGGACAGACCCTGTGCATAATCGAAGCCATGAAAATCATGAACGAAATCGAAGCGGATGCAAAGGGTCGGGTGGTTCGAGTCCTTGTTGAGAATGGCAATCCGGTCGAGTACAATACACCTCTTTTCCTCATAGAACCGCTATAAGAAGCTGTTTTGAAATTCCCGGTGAGTTCCAGAGCGCGAGCGAAAAAGTGGCGGTCAAGGCGGGAGAATTCGCCCATATTTACAGATATGGGTGGATTTGACCAACGCCGACCGGCGCTTTTGCAGCCGCGCGAAGACCGCCGGGGATTTTAAAACAGCTTCTAAGGCGCTTCTTTCACCCGTGCGGCGGTTCCGGCCGCCGTCCCACCGAATCAGTCGTGTCATCCACTCCCTTATTCAATAAAATTCTTGTTGCCGACCGGGGCGAAATCGCCGTGCGTGTCATCCGGGCATGCAAGGAACTTGGCATCCGGACAATCGCGGTGCATTCTGAAGCCGATGCCAATTCGCTGCATATCGGTGTTGCCGACGAGGATGTCTGCATCGGGCCGCCTCCCGGAGACCAGAGCTATCGGAACATCCCGCGTATTCTGAGTGCCGCGGAAGTGACCAACGCCGATGCAATTCACCCCGGGTACGGTCCATTGGCCGAGAATGCGGATTTTGCCGAGATGTGCGCTTCCTGCGGCATCGTGTTTATTGGACCATCGCCGGAAGCCATTCGCAGGATGGGTGACAAGGCCGTCGCGCGGGAAACGATGCTGGCGGCGGACGTGCCGGTAACGCCGGGCACGGGGGTATTGCACACCCTTAATGACGCGGAACGGGCCGCCGAAGAGATCGGTTACCCGATTCGTCTGAAAGCCGTTGCCGGCGGGGGCGGCAGAGGCATGCGCACCGTGAAATCGGCGGAGGGCCTGGAGCGGGCCTGGAATGCGGCGCAGGCCGAGGCGTCCGCCGCGTTTACGTCGGGCACGCTTTATCTGGAAAAGGAAGTCTTGGCGCCCCGGCACGTAGAAATTCAGGTTATGGGCGACCAGGCCGGTAACATCGTGCATCTGGGTGAGCGTGAGTGTTCCATCCAGCGGCGTCATCAGAAGCTGATCGAGGAGTCTCCATCGCCAGTGGTCGACGAGGACCTGCGCAGGCGGATGGGTAAACAAGCGGTTGCGGGGGCCAGAGCGGTGGATTATTCCGGCGCCGGAACCGTGGAATTCCTGCTCGATGCATCGGGAACCTTTTATTTTCTTGAAATGAACACCCGCATTCAGGTCGAGCATCCGGTCACGGAGATGGTGACGGGAATCGACCTGGTGAAGACGCAGATCCGGGTTGCTGCGGGGGAAACGCTTCCGTTTGCTCAGGCAGACGTACAGCCGGCGGGGCACGCCATCGAATGCCGCATCAACGCGGAGGATCCCGACCACAACTTCCGTCCGTCCGCGGGGTTAATCAGCACTTTCCATGCACCGGGCGGCCCGGGTATCCGCATCGATTCTCATGCATATGCCGGCTATCGTGTCCCCTCCTACTACGATTCGCTCCTTGCCAAGTTGCTGGCGTATGGAGACACCCGTGAGGAAGCAACGGCGCGTATGGTGCGTGCACTCGAGGAATTCGTGATCGAGGGAATCCCTACAACCATTCCATTTCATCTCAACGCGATGCGGCATTCCGATTTTCACCAGGGTCGGATCGACACGGAATTCGTGGCCAGGTTGGGGTATGGAGGTTAGCAGCCCGTTGAAAAAGTCCATCCGGGCTACGGCCGGCTCTTGTGGCCGAATTACTGCGTTGCGCTCCCTTCCCGAATCCCCCGATTCGGCTCGGTCGCGCGCCTTGTCTTCGGTCACAATGGCTCGGCTTCGCCTACAGAGCAACTTTTCCAACGGACTGTTAGGCCTCGACCCGACCCCGCATATATAGGATAACACGAGTCGGGAAGACATAACGACCCACGCGGAATATATCACTTTCTTTACATTCGGGAGCCATCAACCATGTCGGAGATTCCGGAAGGCCTCCTGTACACGTCAGAGCACGAGTGGATTCGTGTCGAGGGCGATCGGGGCACGATTGGCATCACAGACTATGCGCAAGGCGAGTTGGGCGATGTCGTTTTTGCCGAATTGCCGCAACCGGGAGATCAGTTCGAGCAGGGCCAGGCCTTAGGGACGATCGAGGCGGTGAAGACGGTGGAGGACCTTTACGCGCCGGTGTCGGGCGAAGTGCTCGAGGTTCACGACGAACTCGGCGAGGATGCGGCTCCGATCAACTCAGATCCATATGGTGAAGGCTGGATGATCGTGGTTCGGATGACCTGTAGTGACGAACTCGAATCGCTTCTCAGCCCGCAGGCCTATGGCGAGCTTATCGAGGAGCGTTAGCAGCCGACGATGTCCACTGATACATCACCGACAGGGCTCGACGACCTGGGTTTTCAGGACCGGCCCACCGGGTGCCGACCCGGGTCGGACCTGCACACGCGGTTTTAACTTTCGGCGCGTGGTAAGCGCTTGACTTCGTTTTATAAAGGCTTTATTTTTTTTCTCTTAAGAGATATTCGGCGCGCATGGCCGGTCTTCTGACGACGACAGAAGGACCGGGTCATTTGCAATGCGGGTCGACCGCTTCAGCGACGTTCAATCTTCTTTGCCCCGGGCTGTTGCAAAAGGGGGTGGGTGCCATTGCTAAACCGGCCGGTGCTGGTCCTGAACCAGAGTTACGAACCCATCCAGGTGTGTAACGTACGGCGGGCTATTGTTCTCGTGTTTCGTGGGCGGGCAGAGGTCATTGAAGCGCTGGATCTGTATGTCCGAACGGTTTCCGACCGATTTCCGGTGCCCAGTGTCGTACGCCTCGGGCTTTACGTTCGCGTTGTCCCCAAGCAACTTGCGCTGTCCAAAAAAAACGTCCTGAAACGGGATGGACACCGGTGCCAGTATTGTGGGACCCGAAAGGGTCCAATGACAGTCGACCACGTGGTTCCCCGTACCGGAAACGGGCGGGACACATGGGAGAATCTGGTGTGTGCCTGTTTGCCTTGCAACAACCTCAAGGGCAATCAAACGCCGGAACAGGCAGGAATCAATTTGCTGCGCCGACCTCGCAGGCCCAGTACCGTCACCTCCATCAGCCAGTTGATCGGGGTGCCGGACCGCCGGTGGCGGCCGTATCTGTTTATGGATTGAAGCGCGGGCTCCAATGGCCCGAACCGCGCGGGGATACATCACTTCTCCGACCCGCGTATCGAACAGGTTGGGGACCCGGCAAACGTCAAGGGAGATTGCTTGAATGAATGCCGAACCGCTGGCAGTTCAGGGAAACGCCGGAGGCGATGCCTACGGGGTGAAACTGGATGTTTTCGAGGGGCCGCTGGACCTGCTGCTTTTTCTGATTCGCAAGGATGAGATCGACGTTTACGATATACCCATCGCCGACGTCACACGGCAGTTTCTGGAGTTTGTCGAAGTGATGCAGACGCTCAATCTGGAACCTGCCGGAGATTTTCTGGTCATGGCGGCCACGCTAATGAAGATCAAGTCGCGCATGTTGCTGCCCGCGGATCCCGATGCGGATGAGGAAGAAGAGGATCCCAGAGAAGAGCTGGTTCGGCGCCTGCTGGAATACCGGCAATTCAAGGAAGTGGCCAACTGGCTCGAAGACAAGCAGGATTCACATCGGGATTGCTTTTACCGCGGGGCCGCTCTGGACACCGGAGAAATCGACGAGGCCGAACAGGATCCGTTGGCGGCCTATGGTTCGGTGAGTCTGTTCGACCTGATGGCGGCGTTCAGAACAGCCCTCCTGGCTGCGCCGAAAGAGGATTACCACGAGGTCCATCAGCTGGAAGTGACGACCGAGGACCGGATGGATGTCGTCCGGGACATACTGGAAAAAAGGCGCCGGGTTCAGTTTTCGGATCTGGTTTCCGGTCTTCCGCGAATTGTCCTCATTGTCACTTTCATTGCCCTGCTCGAGCTGATTAAGACCGGGCGGGCTGTTGCCAGACAGAGCGGTTCTGAAGGTGAAATCTGGGTTTACAGACGGGATGAAAATAAATCAGAACCTGGTTCAGAATCGACCAACGAACATTGAACACGTATCGTTCAACGGCGGCGTGTCACACGTCAAAGACCGCTTCAGATGATCGAAAATTCGATCCAATCGAGTATTTTTGATATGGGCGAATCGTATGGCATAAACCCGGTCGCGTCGGATGAAGACGCGCGCACTCAGGGTATTCTGGAGGCGATGTTGATGGCGGCGGACAGACCGCTCGGCGCCAGCCAGATCGCTTCGATGCTGGATGGCCTGCGGCCAGGAGACGTGCGTGCGCATGTGGATGACCTGAACGAGCAGTACGGCCGGACCGGGCGCAGTTTTAAAATTTCGGAGATTGCCGGCGGATTCCAGTTCATGGTGCATTCGGAATACGGCGCATGGATTCGCCGGCTTCTTAAAGAAAAGGCGCCCGTCCGGCTTTCGTCGGCAGCCCTGGAAACGCTTGCCATCATCGTGTTCAAACAACCGGTAATGAAGGCCGAGGTGGAACACATTCGCGGGGTGTCGGTGGACGGGGTGGTGCGGCATCTGCTCGAGAAGGGATTGATCCGCATCGCCGGACGGTCGGATGCCCCCGGAAGGCCGCTGCTTTATGGGACGACGCGGGACTTTTTGAAGCACTTCGGATTGAAAACGTTGTCTGATTTGCCAAAGGTTCGGGAATTGGATGAGTTGCTGAACGAAAAGGCGGCCGCGGCGTCATCGCCAGGCAGTTTTCTGGAGGCGATGGGGCGCCCGGAGGAAGCGGCGGGGAATTCAGGCGACGGCTCCGAAAGCGGGTCCGGATCGGTCACGAGCCCCGGCGGTGCGGGTGCAGTGCCGGAGGTGCGCCGCGCCGGTGAGGACGGAGGGAAACCGATTCCGTAGCAATCAAGGGCGGAGGGTTGTGATGGGCAAAAGGGGCATCGTGATTGCCATCGACGGTCCCGCGGGGTCGGGTAAAAGCACAACGGCTCGATGTGTCGCCAACACGCTGGCGTACCTTTATCTGGATACCGGCGCCATGTACCGTGCGCTGGGGTGGGCCCTGATTCGGAAGGGTGTCAGACCGGACGATGCGGCCGCGGCGACCGAGACTGCCGCAACGCTGGAATTTGAATTTCGGCTGGAGGACGGCTGTCAGCGGGTTTTGATCAACGGCGAGGATGTGACCGGCAGGATCCGTACTCCGAAGGTTGCTGATGCCGCCTCCCGGGTGGCGGTCCACCCCGCAGTCCGGAAGATTCTCGTGGCGCGCCAGCAGGAGATGGGCGCCGACGGAGGCATTGTGCTTGAAGGCCGGGATACGGGTACGGCAGTTTTTCCTGGCGCCGATCTGAAAGTGTTTCTTGTGGCCGATGTCGCTGAGAGGGCGCGGCGGCAGCAACGGGCTCTGCTTGATCGAGGCGACCGGACGCATCTGGATGTCTTAATGGCTCAGATTCGGGAGCGAGACGCGCGAGACAGGGCAACGCAAAGGCGTACGGGATCGTGGCCGGCTTCGGATGCAATAAGGGTGGATACCACCGGCCTGAGTATCGACGCACAGGTCGCCCGCGTGGTGGCGCTTGCGTACGAAAGCGGAATTTAGGAGATTCACGGGCCCACGATGCGCACCGACATTTACACCGGACGGCCGGGCAATCTCTTTTACCGGTTCATCTGGGCGCTTGGCGCCGGATCATGCACGTGCCTGTTTCGGCTTCGTATCGCCGGGCGTCATTTTGTGCCGCGTCGGGGCGGCGTCATTCTGGCGAGCAACCACGCCTCCTACGCAGATCCCGTATTTATCGGGGTTGCGGCAGCCCGGGAACTTTCGTATGTTACCAAGCAGGAAGCGTTTCCCGTTCCTGTTCTCGGCTGGCTGATCCGGAGGCTGAACGCGCTGCCAATCGACCGGTCTCGTGGGGATCGGGGCGCGTTGCGGGGTATCGAACAGTGTCTCAAAGGGGGCGGTGCGATGTTTCTTTCGCCGGAGGGCACCCGCAACAAGAACTCCAGACTGAGGCCGCCCAAAGACGGCGTCGGTATGTTGGCGTACCGGGCGCGGGTTCCCGTGGTGCCGGTCTATATTTCCGGGACGGTCAACATCTGGACGAGTCTGATCGGGCTGAGCTGCGTGACGGTGCGGTTTGGAAAACCGATTCGGGTATCTCCTACCGGATTGCCCGCCAGGCGGCGGGCCGCCTACCATTCCATCAGTAGCGAGGTGATGCACGAAATACGTAACTTAAGGCCGCGCAGGCGCAATACCGGCCCGCCTGCACCCGGTTCAGTGCGTTAGCGCCGGTAAGGTTTCTGCGGAGATCCGGTCTCCGTCTTTTCCCGGTCGTTTTACGCCGAACCGCAAATCCGGGGCAACTGCCTCTTGCGGAACGGCCAAGGAGGTCGCTGTTTCATGTCGGAAGAAAACAACACCGCAAGCCCGATCGTTTCCCAACTGTCGAGCGAGGAAGCACTGGAAGCGTTGGACGAGCGTGAATACTCGGAAGAGGAATTCGCCTCGATGATGAGTTTGTATGAAGATACGATGAGCAATATAACACAGGGCGAAATTGTCTCCGGAACCGTTCTGGCCGTCGCGGATAACTCGGTCGTCGTCGATATCGGATTCAAGTCCGAAGGCGCCATACCGCTTTCAGAGTTTGCGGACCCGTCCGAAGTCGAGGTGGGGCAGGAAATCGAGGTCTATCTCGAAGACGTGGAAGACCAGGAAGGTCAAATTGTGCTGTCCAAACAGAAGGCTGACTTTATGCGGGTGTGGGACCGTATAAAAGACGCCTACGACAGCGATCAGATCGTTGAAGGGCGGCTCGCGCGGCGTATCAAGGGCGGTATTGTGGTGGATCTGTTCGGCGTAGACGCTTTCCTGCCCGGATCGCAGATCGATATCAAACAGGTGAAGAATTTCGATCAGTTCATCGGCGAGGTCTTTCCCTTTCGCATCATCAAACTCAACAAGAACCGGCGTAATATCGTCGTTTCCAGGCGGGTCGTGCTGGAGGCCGAGCGGGAGCGCTTGCGCAAACAGATTCTTGAAACGCTGGAAGTCGGCCAGGTACGCGAAGGCGCGGTGAAGAACATCACGGACTTCGGTGGTTTTATCGACCTGGGTGGTCTGGACGGTCTGTTGCACATTACGGATATTTCCTGGGGCCGGATCGGACATCCTTCGGAAGTGTTGTCCATTGGCGACAACATACAGGTAAAGGTGCTCAACTACGACGAGGAGCGCGAGCGGATCTCCCTGGGAATGAAGCAACTTACACCGCATCCATGGGAAAATGTCGAGGACAAATACCCGGTTGGCGACAGGGTGGATGGCAAAGTCGTGAGTATCACGGACTACGGAGCGTTTGTGGAATTGGAGCAGGGCGTGGAGGGCCTGGTCCACATTTCGGAGATGTCCTGGACACAGCATATCCGTCATCCGTCCAAGCTTGTTTCCATTGGCGACCAGTTGAAGGTTGTGATTCTGAACGTGGACAAAGAGGGTCAGAAGATTTCGCTTGGCCTGAAGCAGACAACCGATGACCCCTGGCTTTCGCTGGACGAGAAATATCCCGTAGGTACCCGGCTGACGGGCCTGGTGCGCAACCTGGTCAATTTCGGCGCGTTTGTGGAAATAGAAGAGGGCATCGACGGCCTGGTCCATATTTCCGACATGTCATGGACCCGGCGTGTGCGTCATCCCAGCGACGTCGTCAAAAAGGGAGAAAACGTCGACGTGGTTGTTCTCAATATCGACAAAAAACGTCGTCGCATCTCCCTGGGCCACAAGCAGACCATTGAAAACCCCTGGTCTGAACTGGCCGTACAGTACGCGGTGGGTAAAATGACCGCGGGCAGGATCTCCCGGTTGCTCGAACGCGGGGTCGTGGTCGACCTGGAAGGCGATGTCGAGGGTTTCATTCCGGTTTCGCAGTTGGGGCTGTCAGATCTGCAAACACCGCAGACCCACTTCTCGGAACAGGACGAGTTACCGCTCAAGGTCGTTGAATTCGATGAAGAGCAACGCAAGATCGTGTTGAGCGTGAAGGAATATATGCGCGACGCCGAACAGGCCGAGATCGATGCCTATATTGAAAGCCACCAGCCAAAACCCGTCACAGTGGGCGAGGTGGTGGGGGTTGCAGCGGATTCAGAAGAATCGACCGTGGATGCAGATTCGGTTGCGGATCCCGAAGCCGGCGACGGAAAACCCGTCGAAGGGACGGAAGCCGAATCTACGGAGGACGTTCCCGGCGAAGACAGCCCGCCTTCCGTGGAGACTTCCCCTGCGACCGATGAGACGGAGGCCGCGTCGAAGTCGGATGTTTAGGATTCTCGGACAACCGGTTCGTTCGAAACAAAGAGTTGGGGAGTTGTCCTCAACTCTTTGTCGTATGGGCCCGACCGGTAACGTGGCGCTCGTTTCGACAAGCTCAACGCAGGCAACGCAAGCAACGCGCAACGCAGCGAGACGGGATGAACCGGCGCCTGCTGTGCGTGCTGCCTCACGCACGCAGACAGGGAATAATGATGATATATTTCTGGAACAGGGAACGTGGTCCGGGCAAAAAGCCGGCAGTTTTTCTTCCGGCAGGTCGTGCCCGATGGACTTGAAGTGGTCGGCGGCAAAAACGAGGAAGTGGACGGATGAACGGAAACGATAAAACCGTATCGTTTTATACCCTTGGCTGCAAGTTGAATACCTACGATACGGAATGGTACCGCGAGCAATTCAGACACGAGGGGTACCGGGAGGTGGCGTTTGGCCGGCCAGCGGATGTGACGGTGGTTAATACCTGCGCGGTGACGGGACAGGGTGCCGCACAGTCCAGACAGATGCTGCGTCGGGCGCATCGGATATCGCCCGACGGCACGTTGGTGGCCATGGGTTGTTATGCACAGACCGATCCGGATGTGCTGATCGATATGCCGGAAGTCGATCTCGTTGTCGGTACGGCGGAGAAGACCCGCCTGCTGGATCTGATCAACGATACCTGCTCCATTGGACGAAGTTACGTGACCCGACGCCGAACCGCTGAATTTCAGGAAATGGATATCTTCAATTTCGGGGGCAGGGCGCGTGCGTTCGTGAAGATCCAGGAGGGATGCAACGAGTTCTGCTCATTCTGCATCATTCCGTTTGCGAGGGGCCGGAGCCGGAGCCGCGGCCTTCAGAGCTGCCTGGATCAGGTGCAGCGGCTGGTGGATGTCGGTTACCAGGAGGTCGTCCTTGCGGGTGTGCATATTGGCGACTACGGCGCGGATCTGGACGGCCCCGTACTGCTGGATCTGTTTGAGGCCATCGAGCAGATGACGGGACTGCAGCGGTTTAGAGTGAGCTCGATCGAAGCGTCGTTCATAAGCGATGAAATGGTCGATTTCTTCTCGGCCTCGTCCAAGTTCTGCAGGCATCTGCATATTCCGCTCCAGAGCGGAGACGATGGGATTCTAAGATCAATGCGCAGGCCGTATACCCGGACGCGTTATCTCTCGCTGATCGAGACGCTGGCAGACCGGGTTCCCGAAATCGGCCTGGGTGCGGATGTGATGGTCGGATTCCCGGGTGAAACCGATGAGGCATTCGCCAATACGTTTGACCTGATCGACAAGGGCCCCCTGGCGTTCCTGCACGTGTTTCCCTTTTCGCCACGGAGCGGCACGGCGGCCGTGCGAATGGGCGGTGAGGTGGATTCCGCCGTGAAGAAGCGGCGAGGCGTGCGCCTCAGGAGACTGGGCACGCGGAAAACAGAAGCCTTCTGCCGTCGTTTTTCGGGGAGGACGATGCACGTACTTTTCGAAGACAGGCGCGAACCGGGCACCGGGTATCTGCAGGGCGTTACCGACAATTATATCCGTGTGTTCGCTTCTGGTCCCGAAAACGCGAAGAATTCAATCGTGCCTGTACGGCTCTTGGAAATGGGTCCCGACCGGGTCATCGGTGAGCTGGTTGGTGACGGTCCGGACACCGCCATAAAGGAGGTCTCCGTGTCCACGGGCGCGGATGGCGTTCCGGCCGCTGTATCTGGTGAGTTTCGGAATATCTGACTATATTCGTTCATATCCAGCCACAGGACGCCGGCGAGAGCGTTGCACTTGTATGAGCATTGATAGGCGCACTCGAATGTTGACACGAATCTGGCGCATCAGCTTCCTCTGTTTCCTGGCTTTTCCGGGGATTCCGTTACGTTCCGAACCCGCGGATCCGGTCGCGCTGTTCAGAGACGGGCAGTTTGACAGGGCCCGAGAGGCGTTCGCTCGCCGACTGAGCGCCGAGCCCGATAATCCGGAAGCACTGTATTATTTGGGGCGTCTGACCCTGGAGGGAGCCAAATCGCGGGAATATTTCGTACGGTTGCTGAAAACCCATCCCGGTCACGAACTCGCGGACGACGCATTGTTTGAGTTGGCGGAAGCGGACTATGCCGGGCCCTCGGGGCGATACTTTAGTGCGGAGAACCGATACGGAAAGTTGCTGAACGAATACGGCGGAAGCCCTCTGGCGCCCCTGGCGCACTACCGATTGGGGTCCGTTTACCTGATGACTCAGCGGCCGGACGCAGCGCTTGCCGAATTTCAGACCGTACTCGATGCGTCTCGTGTGGGTGTGTTCGGGAACGGGGAAAACCTGCGGCGCATTTCCCTGCGGTTGGCAGAAGCCGGATTCCCCGTGCAAGAAGAGGCAACGACCGTTCCCGATTTTCGGATCCTGATGGTCGGGCCATTTCCCGACCGGGCCGCCGCGTCACGGGAAAAGCCCCGCGTCGAGAAGGAGGCCGGGGTGGTTAATTGCATCATTGTTGAACGACAATAAGGAACGTCAGATGGCAAGGCCAAGAGATGTCACCCCGGCAATGGAACAGTACCTTCGTTTCAAGGACGAACACAGAGATGCTGTACTGTTGTTCAGAATGGGGGACTTCTATGAGACGTTTTATGACGACGCCAAGGAGATTTCCGGCCTTCTTGGGCTGACGTTGACTTCACGCAACAACGGCCGGGGTGGCGAAAGCGTGCCGATGGCTGGTGTGCCGCACCATGCAGTGGATACATATCTTGCCCGGTTGATCAAGGCCGGTCGCAAGGTGGCCATTTGCGAACAGATGGAACCGCCGCAGAAAGGCAAGGCGGTCGTGCGGCGCGAGGTCGTCCAGGTGGTATCTCCGGGTACCGCGCTCTCGGACAACCTGCTGGATCAAAATCGAAACAACTATCTGATGGGTCTCTGGGTCGAGTCGAACCGAATCGGCGCCGCGGTAACGGATCTGTCGACCGGCGATTTTCGGGCTCTGGAACGGGATGCGGATGATCTGTGGGAGGTGCTGGAGCGAATCGGTCCTGCGGAGGTCCTCGCGCCCGAGTCATGGGCGAAAGCAAATGAGGGTGCGGTGGCGCATCGTATGCCGGGTACCCTCCTCGTGCGAACGGAGGACTGGCATTTCGGATTTGCGTATGCGTACGATTTGTTGTTGGAACACTTCCGAGTGAATTCGTTAAAGGGCTTCGGTTGCGACCAGATGACGGTGGGCATCAGCGCGGCCGGGGCGGTGTTGGGGTATCTGAAGCAGAACCAGAAGGGGGCGGTTTCTCACATCACGCGCCTCTCACAGGAGGATGAGGGCGCATACATGGGTGTGGACCTCGTAACCCAGCGGAACCTGGAGCTGATTACGTCAATACAGGAAGGCCGGCGGGAAGGTACGTTGCTGTCCCTATTGGACCGCACGTGTACCGCGATGGGGGCGCGGACGCTAAGGTTATGGCTGTCTCAGCCGCTACTGGATATTTCCGGAATCGAAGCGAGGCAGGATGCCGTGGAAGACCTTGTACAGCATTCCGCAAGACGTGAATCGGTTCGCTCGGTCTTGAAACAGGTTGGGGATCTCGAGCGGTTGATGTCTCGCATCTGCTGCGGTCGCTGCAGCCCGAGGGACCTTGTGGCGCTTAAGGCGTCGCTCCAGGCCATACCCGGTCTGAGAGATACGCTGAAGGCGGCAACGGTAGACCTGCTGGTGAAGGCGCGGTGTCAGGGGATGCCGGATTTGAGCGACCTGATCGACCTGATCGACCGTACAGTGGTGGACGAGCCGCCGTTTCAATTGAGCGAAGGAGGCATCATCAGGGAGGGCCATAACGGGAAACTGGACGAACTCCGCGACGCGGCGTCCGGAGGCCGCCGGTGGGTGGCTGAATTGCAGGCCAAAGAGAGGGAGCGTACCGGCATTCCGTCGCTCAAGGTCGGGTACAACAGGGCGTTCGGGTACTTTATCGAAATTACAAAGGCGAATATGGATAAAGCTCCGGATGACTACCTGCGGAAGCAGACCCTGGTGAATGCGGAGCGCTTCATTACACCGGCGCTGAAAGAATGGGAGGCAAAGATTCTTGGCGCCGACGAACGAGCGAAGGAACTGGAAAAGGAGTTGTTTCAACAACTCAGAGTCGAAGTCGAGGGCTGGGTGGAAGATGTGCAACGTACGGCGCGGGCCGTGGCGATGGTGGACGTGTTGGCCTGTCTGGCAGAGGTGGCCGCGGCGAACGACTACGTTCGGCCCGACGTGGACGATTCCACGGGAGTCGATATTCGTGAGGGTCGCCATCCGGTTGTTGAAGGGTTGCTGCCGACGGGTAAGTTCGTGCCCAACGATTTTTTCGTGGATGGCGAACACGACCAGGTGCTGATTATTACGGGCCCCAATATGGCCGGAAAATCCACGATGTTGAGACAGATCGGTCTGATTGTTCTGCTGGCGCAACTGGGCAGCTTTGTTCCGGCGGCGGCGGCGCGTGTCGGTGTGGTGGACCGTATTTTTACGCGGGTGGGGGCGTCTGACAACCTCGCCCGGGGCGAATCCACATTTCTTGTGGAGATGAACGAAGCGGCCAACATCCTGAACAACGCTACCCCCAGGAGCCTGGTGCTTCTGGATGAAATCGGTCGCGGTACCAGTACATTCGACGGGCTCAGCATCGCCTGGGCCATGACGGAATATTTACACAATACCGCGGCAATACAGCCGCGCACGTTGTTCGCCACGCACTATCATGAATTGACTGAACTCGAGGAACTGCTGCCGAGGGTGAAGAATTACAGCGTGGCGGTCAGCAAGGAAGGCGACAACGTGATGTTTCTGCACCGGCTGGTGCCCGGGGGATGCGATCACAGTTACGGCATCGAGGTGGCACGGCTTGCCGGAATGCCCCGCGAGTTGATCGCACGAGCCCGCGAAGTGCTACGCAGGCTGGAAGCAAACGACTTGACGCCGACCGGCGAAAAAACGCAGGCGCCGGTGGTTCGTGAGCCTGCCGTCGCTAACGGGCAGATGAATCTGTTTGACCGGTCCCCGGAAGATCCGGTTCTGTCCGAGTTGCGCGGTCTGGATGTGGGCAGTACCACACCCCTTGAGGCGCTCGTGATTCTGGATCGCTGGAAAATGGAGATAGAAGACAGGAAAACCCGGTGCTGACGCGTGGCGCCGCGTCGATTGTGACACAGATGAACATCTTGAAGAACGCGGAAACTTGCCAGAACCGCGTGGTTCGTTTCTCTGGCGCTTACAAAACGTTGTTGGAGCTGCCGTTAACGCGCTGGACGGATGAGACCCCCGGCACGGAAAGGATTTTTTTCCGCAGGTCGCGGAGCTGGTCGACGTTTCTGACCTCTACGGTGAACCTGTTGCCGACCCGGCCGCCGGCTGTGTTCAGCCTTCCCTCGACGACCGGGATGCCGAGCCCCGATACGACCTGGCTGACGTCTCGAAGGAAATTGGGGCGATCGACCCCATTGACGTGTATCTGCACGGTGAAGACTGTCTGCTCTTCGGAATTCCAGTCAACGTCCACCAGGCGGTCGCGACCTTCCGTGAGGTTTGCAATGTTACGACAGTCCCTCCGGTGAACAGATATGCCTTTGCCTCGTGTGATGACGCCGAGAACGCCATCGCCATATATGGGCTGGCAGCAGCGGGCGAACTGAATCATCAGGTGATTCAGGCTGTGTATGACAATAGGGTTCTTGCGGCCGTTTGTTTTGTGTTCCGGACGCTGGCGTCTGGGTGTTGGGCGGGCTGCGGGAAAAATCTGATGCACGACCCGTTCCAGGGAAAGGGTCCCATTGCCCAGGCGGGCGTATAGATGTTCAACGTCCTGCAGGTTGAAGTGCGCGGCAGCCGCTTCCAGTTTTTCTTCGGCCGTACGTTTTCGTCGTCGTTTGAGTTCGCGATCGAGCATGTCCTGGCCAAGCCGGACACTTTGGGAATATTCTTCTTCGCGCAACCAGCGTCTGATGCGGCTGCGGGCTTTCGCGCTTTTGATAAAATCGAGCCAGCCCCGGTTGGGTCTCTGGTGGGGGGAGGTAATCACCTCAACGGTACTGCCCGTTTGCAGCGGGGTCGACAGGGATACCATCTGATCGTCCACCCGGCTGCCGATACAGCGCAGGCCGACATCGGTGTGCACCGCAAATGCAAAGTCCAGAGGCGTAGCGCCTTCCGGAAGCTGGATGAGGTCCCCTTTGGGGGTAAATACGTAGATTTCGTTTGGAAAGAGATCGACCTTGAGATCATCCATGAATTCTTGCGGGTTCCTGGTTTCCCGCTGCCACTCCAGCAGGCCGCGCAACCAGGCCATGTGACGGTCCATCTCAGAGGGGCCGCGCTTGCCCTCCTTGTAAAGCCAGTGGGCCGCAATGCCGACCTCTGCGGTCTGATGCATCTCCCGGGTGCGGATCTGCACCTCGAGCATCATACCCTCCGGACCAATGATCGTGGTGTGAAGCGACTGGTACATGTTGCTCTTGGGAGTGGCGATAAAGTCTTTGAAGCGGGCGATAACCGGCGGATACATGGTATGGACCAGGCCCAGAACGTTGTAGCATTCCGGTATGGTATCGACCAGAACGCGAAACGCCAGAAGGTCGTAGATTTCATCGAACGCTCTTCCGCGCACGTTCATTTTCTTGTATATGCTGCTGAAATTTTTCGAACGGCCCGTCATGTCGGCCTGAATCCCCGCTTTTTTGAGGGCCTCGGTCAGCGGCCTCTGCACGGCTTCGATGCAGGCCTTACGCTCTTCCCGCGTCAGGTTGATCTTTTCCTGGATATTCCGGTACGCTTTCGGTTCCAGCCACTTGAGGCTGAGGTCTTCCAGTTCTGCCCGGATCAGGGACATGCCCAGCCGGTGGGCAAGAGGCGCATAGATATCGCGGCTCTCGTAAACCATGCGCTCCTGGCTATCCGGACGCATATACTTCAGGGTGCGCATGTTGTGCAGGCGGTCCGCCAGTTTGACGAGAACCACGCGGATGTCTCGTGCCATCGAGAGCAGCATCTTGCGGAAATTCTCGGCCTGTTCGGCTTCAGGGCTCTGGAAGGAAAAGTCTTTAATTTTGGAAACACCGTCCACCAGGCCGGCAATTTCAGCCCCGAAATGAGATTCGATCTGAGAAAGCGGAACACGGGTCTCGTCCACAACGTCGTGTAGCAGGCCCGCGGCGACGGTTGAGGAATCCATGCCGAGGTCGATCAGGATGCGGCAGACGGCCACGGCATGAGATATGGCAGGATCGCCGGATTTGCGGCGCTGGTTGCGATGGGCCAGTTCAGCAAAGTGGTAGGCTTTGGCAATGAGCCGAAGATTCTGTATCGGACGAACGTCGATGGCCGACCGAAGCAGGTTCTGAAGATCGGGAAAACCAGACTCACGTTCGACAACGGCTTCGATGGCCGGAAGGGTTTTGGTGCCAGCCGTTTGTAACGTCACCGAGACCTCCATCGGATTTGATTTGCCCACGCTGGTGGTACGCCCGGCAGAAACCATGCCCCGACTGTCTGTTCGATGGACGCGGCCAGCCGGGGAATCGGGGCTTCGCCATCCCGGGATCGAACACGCCGCCGGTTGCCTGCTGTATCGTCACAAACGGATGATATCATATATTCCAGACAGTCTTTTCGAGAAAACCTCTCAAGAATACAATTTAACATATCCCCGTTTCAGTGTCAACCCGCCACCGGCGTACTCCGACTGCCGCGAAGTGATGCAATCGGTGGCGCGTGTACCGCGTTGAGAACGGGTTTTGCGTTCCACCTCGCGGCAGATCCGTCCGTCCATGACGACGACATGCAGCGGACGGATCTGGCCGCTCAAAACTACAGATAGTGGAGGATCGACGTGGCCGCAGAAGATATCCGTGGGGTCGTGGCGGTGCTGGTAACGCCGTTTGATGATCGGGAAGAGATTGTCTTTGAAGATATCGGCCGACAGGTGGATGCGGCGGTGGCATTCGGCATCGGAGCGGTGTGTCTGCCTGCGTATGCGAGCGAGTTTTACAAGCAATCGGGACGAGAACGGCTCGCGGTTGTGCGGACCGCGGTGGCGTCCGCCGCTGGAAGAATTCCGGTGGTGGGACAGTCGAACCACCCTTCGGCCCGACAAGCGGCGAATTTCGCCCGGGCAAATGCGGATGCCGGTGCGGACGTCATCAGTTTTGCAATCCCAAGGCAGTTTGGCACAACGGATGCGGACCTGCTAGCGTATTGCCGGACCATCTGTGACGCGGTGGAGGTTCCGATATTGATACAGGATTTCAATCCGGGCGGTCCGACCGTCGACGGAACGTTCTGCCGGCGACTTCACGAGATCTGCGGTAATTTCAGGTACATCAAGCTGGAGGAGCCGCTTCTTGGTCGCAAGCTTCTGGGGATTCGGGAGGCAACGGGTGATCAGGTGTCAGTGCTGGAGGGTTGGGGGGGAATGTATATGCCGGATCTGTTCGAGTGGGGCGTCGCAGGCGTCATGCCCGGGCTTGGGCACGCGGACGTGATGAATCGGATCTGGGAACTCGGATCGACCGGCGACGTGGACGGCGCTCTGGACGTGTTCGATAGGATCCTGGCGCAGATTGTCTTCTCTCTGCAGGATATGGAGCTGTACCTGGTGGTGGAGAAGCGGTTGTTGGCCGCTCGGGGTATCATCGGGCATTCACGGGTGCGCAGCCTGGCGTTGACGCCCGATAGGAAAACGCTCTTGCATGTGGACCGGTTGAATGAACGGGTGTTGCAGGTTGCGGAAACACTGGGCTTCTCACGGCGCCCCCTGGCATAGCGAACGTCGGCTTCGCCCCTGTGGGAATGATCGACGCGCCGGATCCGATGATGGAACGATGGCTGTGGCGGCGCGGAAATCGCTCCGGATGCAGAGGCTGAAGTACGACGATCGAATCCACGGGAAGCGCGACGGGCGAGTTTTCCCTTGCCTGGCCGAGGGGAACAGGCTAAATTGTCGACGTGTGACAATGCATCAAACCGGTTGCAAGAATCCAACGGCCAATCCAGGAGCGTGGACAAGATATGCGAGGGCCCCGATACGACACGGTGATGGAACGGTGTCATCCCCAAACGGAGACCGTGCCGCTGTCATTCATTCTCCGGCATTCGCTCGATCTCGATCCAAATGAAAATACGGATTTGGACGTCGAAAAACTGGATGCCGTTAAAAACGCGATTGAGCCCACGTTGACCGGCCGAAAGTACGAGGTATTGCTGCTGCGCTCGCAGGGCAAGTCCATGGCGGAGATCGCGTTGCTGCTTTCGGTCTCCAAGAGCACGGTACGGAACTATTACCTTCAGGCGATACGGCAGGTGCGCCAGGCGCTGGGTGTGGACATCGAAACAACCCGGCCGCCGGTCAGAAAGGAAGGGAGCAATCCTGTTTCGCCGTTATCGGCTTAGAATGACGGGACGGATGGTACAGGTAGAGGGGCAGCTACTGGCTGTCTTTTTTTTGTTGGGCCGCCTGGGGTTGGTCCAGCGGACACCGAATTGAAGAAAGGAGCCTGCGATGGCGGTATTTCTCCATACCAGGATTCGAGTAAACGACCTGGATCGGTCGGCGGCGTTCTATTGCGACCATTTCGGCTTCGTGGTGAAGAGCAGGTCGGAGAAGTCCCCTGCGGGAAACCAGATTATGCACCTGGAATTGCCTGGCAACGCCCATACGCTCGAACTGACCTATTCGGACGATTACGAACTGAACGTACCCGAGGATCTGATGCATTTTGCGATCGGCGTACCGGACCTCATCGCGTTTTGCGACGGTCTCGAGAGCAAAGGCATCGAAATCTGGCCAGGAGATTGGCGTAAGTCGTTTCCGACGGGACGGAAGATGGCCTTTGTGGACGACCCGGACGGATACGAGATTGAACTGCTGGAACGGAAGGAATGAATGGAGCAGGGCGCCCGCAACAATCGAACCCGCTTCTTCGGTCTTTCGGGCTCGAGTCAATAGGTTTGGAAGACGATGGGCCTATCCCCGATCGGGCACGCGCCAGTTGGGATACCAGACGGAGGTTTCGGGTAGAGTTTCAGCAGACCAGCTGTTCTGCATGGTCTCGAACCCGGAGAGCGCCGGGCCAACAACGGTCTCCCACAGGACTTCCACGTCTTCGTAGGTCTGCAGCTTGTGGGCCGGGTTCCTGTCTTTGTATTCCTCGAGCAGTACCTGTGCCCTTTCGCCCAGCCAGCGGACTTCGTCGGCCACCATGCGCTCGCCAACCCGGCGGTCGGACTGCCGGACCGTGGGCCCCATCGCGAAATGAGGTCCGGGGGCATTTTCGGCCGGCAACCGGGAGAGGTCCACGCAGTCGGGTTGGAGCGCCCAGAGAAGCGAAGTTTCGACCTTTCCGGCGTGGTCACCGCCGCTCCGGCCGTCGTTGTCGAAGCCGGGCTGATTGGCTTCGTGGTCCGGCAGGCCATAAAGCCTGGTGCCCACGTGGGGTTGTACCAGGTCGATGAGCGTTTTGAGATCCTTCCAGTTTGGACCGTAGTGACCGGTAAGGAAAATGGCGGCGTGGAAGCGAAGGTGATCGGCCATGCGAATGTGGTAGCAGATGTTTTTGAAGTGCTGCCAGGGCGGCATGCAGGTCATCCAGGAGCGTTTCGCCTGGCCCACCGTGCGCTCCAGCCACAGCGCATACCCTCCGAGTTCGTGTATGTGCCAGAAGTCCGGCGGGGCCACAATACCCCCGTGCGCACGGGCGGCCTCGCAGGCAATGCCGTGCGCTTTCAGACCATCGAGGCCAACGGCGTCGTGCGGGCCGTGGGGTTCGCAAAGGCCGTAGGGGAAGTAGACGAGCGGGCAATCGTTATAGGCGGCTTCCAGCTGGTCGGGGAACATGCGTTCCCACTGCACTTGACGCATATCGAAACTCCTTTGGAAAAGTCGTCTGCTTGATTGATCCGGATCGGGCAATCCGAGACCGGATTCAGCGGCGAAATGAGGCTGCGTAGCGACGGACTCGTTTCGCGCAATTATTGCACCCTGCCTCGGCCGGCAACGGTCCAGACGGCTTCCGCGACCCCGTTCCTTACGGCATAGGCGGCGTCGTGCAGGTTGGTGGTCATGCCCTGGTGCTGGGGAATAACCGAAAGGCGTTCACCCACCTGGAACGTATGGTCGCATGCGCTCACGTCGATATGGCCATGTTCCACGGACATGCCGTATATTCTGGCGTCTGGGTGTTCCACGACGTGTCCGTACGGGGTGGGCGGGTAGCTTGTGAAGGTTTTCTGGCCGCCGTCCACAATAACGCGCTCGGGTGTGGGCGTGCTGACGACGGTCACGATCACACGTTCGGCGCAGGTAACGGGGTTCGGCGGGTTGTCCGTGTGATTGATACGGCGCATGCCCTCGAAGACGTACGAGCCGATGCGGGTTTCGGTACAGCCGATCTGTTTCGAGACGGCTTCGCTTCCGGTCCCGCCCCCGCTGACAACAGGCACGGAGATGCCGGCGTTTTCCAGCAGCGTTCGTGTTCGCGTCAGAAAGTGTTCGGCCTCCGGCCGGCTGGGATAGGTCATGATGCCCTGGAAGTGAAGGCCGGGCAATGCGACGACTTTGCCGGCCAGTTCGAGGGCGGCTTCGGGAGACTGGACGCCGCATCGATTGCCGCCGGTATCCAGTTCAATTAAAACAGGGATTTCCGGTACCCCTGCCCGTTCGGATATACCGCGGGCCGTTTTTTCGGAATCCAGGGCCACGGTTATGGTCGCCCGTTTCCGGAGGTGGACAAGGCGTTCCACCTTCCTGGCGCCGACGATATTGTAGGGGATGAGGATGTCGGTGATTCCGGCATCGACCATGGCTTCCGCTTCGCCCAGCTTCTGGCAGACAATGCCGATGGCGCCCGCTTGAAGCTGTAGCCGGGCTATTTCGGGAATCTTGTGGGTTTTGGTATGTACGCGCAGGGCGATTTCGTGCCTGCGGCAGGATTCGGCCAGGTCGTGGATATTCTTCGAAAGTATGTCGAGATCAATGGTCAACGCAGGCGTATCCAGTTCCTCGATTCGCATGGGAAACATCCTTTTTTGTTCGGTTGTGAAATGTGATTTAAGCGGGTAAGTTAAATACCAGGACGGGATAATTCAAAGAAAAAAGTGGGCGCGTGAACTTGCAGGTGTGGTTGATTTCGCTTGACAGCGCATGTCCTGACGGGCTAATTATGGGTCTGTTGCACCCGTTCACGATACGTTCAGGGGGTTGTCTTGGCAATTCAGGTAGGGTTTGTGGGCGCCGGGGGTCGCGCGAGATCCCATATGAGGGTGTTGCAGGAGATTGAGGATGTGGACATTGTTGCGATTTGCGATGTATTGGGGGAAACCGCTGAGCGTGTGGCCGGCGAATATGGCGCGAGGGCGTATACCGACCATCGGAAGATGCTGGAAAGCGAATCGCTGTCGGCCATGTATGTGAGCGTCCCCACGTTTGCGCATACCAACGCGGAGATCCTGGCGGCGCGGCAGGGCGTGCATCTGTTCGTGGAAAAACCCGTGGCGCCGACGATGGAGAAAGCCCTCGAAATTCTTGAGGCCGTGCGGGAAGCGGGCGTATTGACGTGTGTGGGATATCAGTTGCGGTATTCCGGCATCGTGCGGCAGACGAAGGCATTTCTGAAGGGTCGAACGATCGGGATGGCCGCGGTCCACCGATGGGGCGGGCTACCGGGAACGCCTTGGTGGCGCGTGATGTCGCAATCGGGCGGACAGATCGTTGAGCAGACCACCCACCAGGTGGATCTGCTTCGCTATCTTGTGGGTGACGTGGCGGAAGTGCACGCCTATTACGGATTGCGTACCCTGGATGACGAAGAAGACCTGGATATTCCGGACGTTCATGCGATCAACCTGAAATTCGAGAAGGGGGCAATTGGCTCGTTGACGTCCACGTGCACGTTTCGGAAGGGCGGTGGGACCGGGCTCATGTCGTTCGTATTGAAAGACATGCGAGCGGAATTCGGGCCAGAGGGTCTTGTAGTCTATCCGGAATCCGCGGCAGACCCGGGTCCGGTTCAGAGTGATTCCGGAGATATCGACAGGGTGTTTATAAATGCTATTCGCAAGGGTGACGGGTCGGCCGTTCTGTCGGACTACGAGGACGGCGTCCGTTCACTCGACGTGACCCTTGCGGCCAACCGGTCCGCCGACAGCGGTCAGCCCGAAGCGCCCTATTTCTCAAGTTGCGCCTCCGGCACGCGAGAACCGGCGGCTTCTTTCCGCGTGTAAGCATGCGTGTTTGCCTTGCACAATCCTTAGACGGGAACGTTCTGGAGGTTAACCTATGAAGTCACAGCGCCACCGGCGGCCACGTACGGGTCGGATTCTTGTCGATTATCTGAAGTCGATCTTCTTTGCGGTTTTTCTGGCTGTATTGATCCGTGCAACGCTGGTGCAGGCCTATCATATTCCATCAGGATCCATGGAGAACACGTTGATGGAGGGCGATTATGTTCTCGGCGACAAGCTGACTTTCGGCACGCAGATTCCGGATCGTCTGCCTGTCTTGAACTACAAGCTGCCTTCCTTTCGCATGCCGGGTTTTCGTTCTCCGAAACCCGGCGATCTGGTGATTTTTGAATTTCCGAATGATCCGTCACGGGACTTCATCAAGCGATGTATTGCCGTGGGGGGGCAGACGATTGAGATCCGAAACAAGGTGGTTTACGTCAACGGCAAACCGTTCGCGAATCCAGCGGGCGTGAAGTTTATGGACGGGCGGACGCAGGCCAAACGGTATAGCGCGCGTGACAACTACGGGCCCTATACGGTACCGCCGGGACATGTATTCGTGATGGGGGATAATCGGGACAACAGCGACGACAGCAGGTTCTGGGGGCCGGTGTCGCTTGACAAAGTGAAGGCGCATCCGCTGCTGATCTATTTTTCCTGGAATTCCAGCGCGCCGCTCTGGAATCCGTTCGGAAAGATTCGATGGAGACGACTGGGCATTGTGCGCTGAGTGTCTCCTGAGGTTTGCAGGAGGAAATAGCGGTCAGGCTCCGCTAGCCTTTTATCATTTCTGAAACTCGGTCTCGCGGAGCACGCCTGCGTACCTGACTTTCCATAGCGTCGACGTTCATCAATCCGGCCTGCCGGTAGCCAATGTCCATCATTCAGGCCGTGGATTTCAATTATTGCCACTGACCTGCCGGTTCGAGTCGGGGCGTTTCCGGGGAACGACGTCGGGATTCCGCGGGTCGTGACATCGGATAAAATGGCCGGGAATCTGCGTTGAACATGCTTCTCGAATAAAGGAAGGTGGGCTCCATGTCCGGACACCGTGCCACTATCTGGTCCAGTTTAGTGTGTGTTGTCGCGATGCTGAGTTGTGGTCCGATTCCGGACGACACCGCCAACAATCCGACCGCCGACGGCGACGGCAACCGGGTGTATTCGAACGATGAATGGGGATTCCGGATTTCGGTCCCGGATGTGTGGGGCTGGACGGCGCAGACGTCCTTCCAGACCCGGGAGTCAAACGGATTGCCGCGGGTCGAAGTGACGATGCAGCGAGAGCCGATCTCCGGATTCGTGGCGGTGATGAACTTGAGGCCCCGCGCGCTTTCAGAAAATGCGACACTCCAGACCGTTACGGCCGAACTCGAGGAGGAGTTCAAATCCACCTTTCTGGGATACCGGGCTGAGGAGAAGCGCACGTTTCAGATCTCGGGGCGCGAAGGCATCGAGTGGATTTTCCGGACGGTATTTCTGCGTCGACGGGGCGACCGGTTTTTCGTTACGGTGGTGTTGGACGGGCGGAAGGCTTATTTGATGATGGGCAACGGGATGTCTGCCGTCTTTCCCGTTGATGAATACCGTTCAATTGCGTCCTCTCTCGAATTCCGATAGAATCAGGCGGCAGAGGGAGGAAATGGAGACGCGAGCCGTTTTTCCCGCGTCGTAACGAACCGGTGGCGGTCGTTTTGCTTGTCGTTGGGAAATTCCCCCGCTGCCGACTGTACGGATATTGACTGCACGGCGTTGATTGGCATCAAAAGGGCTCCTCCGGGTTTCTGTTTCAGCCCGGGCGAGCTATTTTTTAATCTACCGACTCACAACGTTTTCGAATTGTCACCAGGCCCAGGCCTTCGGTCTGCAGGGCTGCACGAAAGACACGGCGCATGCGAGCCTCCGGATCTGTTTCTTCTACCGTCCAGACCGAGTCGACGCCGCAGGCCACCGCCACGTCGTTGATGCCTACGACCGGACCAGGTTTTCCGGCGATCCGGACGCCCCGATCGGGGGTGGGTTGGCCTCCGGTTGTGAGTGAGCCGGCGTTGTCGAGTACCACAAGCAGCAGGTTGGCGCCGGTTGATCTGGCGTGGATCAATGCGTTGACGCTGCTGTGGTAGAAAGCCGAGTCGCCGGTAATGGCCACAGCGCGTTCACGCACCCCGGCCTTCTGGAGTCCCAGAGCCGCGCCGATCGCGGACCCCATACACAGCTTGGTGTCGAGGTGTTTGGCGGCAATGACGACGCAGCCGGGATCGGCGGTGAGGTATGGGTTCTGACCCAAGGCAGCCGCTTCTTCGCGCAGGGCGGCGAGGATGTCATTGTACGGGCAGCCGGCGCAGTGTGACTTCCGGAATGGCTTTTCCTTTTGCCAACCCGCTTCGGTGAAAACCCGCTTCGGGGTCAGGTCGGGGAGACAGGCCTTCAGCGCTTTCTGTATCTGCCATCGGAAGAGTTCACCTTCTCCCGGGACATGACCGCTGCGTTTGCCGATGACTCTCGGGGTGACGCCCGCGTCGTATCCGATGGTCTTGATGCTGTCTTCGAGATATGGGTCCACTTCTTCAAGTACCAGGACCTGCTTGCACTGTTTCAGGAAATTTGTGATCAGGCCCCCTGGGAGGGGATAGAGAGAGCCGAGTTTCAGGCGCCTGAGCTCCGAGGTATCCGCACCTTCAAGCGCGTCCTGAAGTTTGCTGTGGCCGAAACCGGATGCGATCACCCCCAGTTCTCCGGCGCCCTCGATGCGGTTGAACGGGATTTTTTCGAATGTCTCCGAGATGGCCTGGAGCTTTCGATGGAGTCTTCGATGGTTGGGTATGCAGTTGGACAGGGACGAGATCCAGCGCATCGGTTCCCTGTCTGGCGCGAGTGCCGGCTGCGACGGGGGCCTGTTGATGGCCGGTTGGCCGGCTTCGCAGACGCTGAAACTCCGGGTGATGCGCAGGATGACGACCGTTCGGAACGACTCCGAGAAGTCGAAAGCCCAGCGCATCATTCGCCGGCCCTCCTCCGGGGTTGCGGGTTCCAGCATGGGGATTTCGGCAAGGGGGCCGAAAAAACGGCCGTCCTGCTCGTTCTGCGATCCCCAGGCGCCCGGGTCGTCGCCCAGAAGAATCACCAGCCCGGCGTGCACGCCGGTCATGTTCAGAACCATGAGGGTGTCCAGCGCCACGTTCATGCCCACGCTTTTGGTGCACACGAGCACCCGTCGGCCACCCTGGGAGACGCCCGCGGCAACGTCCAGGGCGATACGTTCGTTCAGACACCACTCGGCATCGTGGCCATATTCGGCTGCCGTGTCGGCGAGCGCGGTAAACGTGCCTGTCCCGGGGGAACCGGGATATCCGGTAACGCAGCTGACACCGGCCTCGATCGCGCCCCAGGCTAGCGCCGTGTCTCCGTTGATTCGCAATGCATTCATCCGGTCTCTCCATTGTGATTCGGCATTGTTGCAGTCGGAACAACGATGGTACCCGTACATCCCGGGCTTGTCAAGCGGGAAAGGGAATGTGACGGGGTTACCGCAGTTCGAGGGCCGAAGGAACTGTGGCTCAGATCAATCCGATGACTCGCCAATAGAGGAAGTTGAGCGGTATAAGAAGCAGGAGCGAGACCAGCGCGAGGAGCACCATGAGGCGGATGAATTGGCCCATATGCACGTAGCGAAAGCTGTAGGCCAGGATGAATGGCGCTGCCTGGTATGGAAAGAAACCGCAACTGGCGACAATGGCCATACAGAGGGCGGCGGGAATCGGAGCCATGCCGGTCTGGGCGGCCACGTCAAGGAGTACCGGGGTGAGGATTGCGGCAACCGCAGCCGTATCCGCCAGAAAATTGAAGGGCAGAATGAAGGCGGAGAGCAGACCGAGTTGGGTGAACAGACTGCCATCGAAACGACCAAGCCAGTCCGTAAACAGATCGGCGAGCAGGGGGCTGAAGCCCGTGGTTTCGAGGGCGTGTCCAACGGAGAACGCAGCGGCAATGTAGATGAGCAGGGGAAAGTTGATCTTTTTCAGAAGGTCAGGGTGCAGGGGTCCCCATCCGGGGAGATAGCAGGCCAGAACAAGCCCCAGACCCACGTAGGCTGGGTGGATGCCGTGTAGCGCGTCGGTCGCCCATAGCAATACCCCCGCGAGCAGGATGCAAAGGGTCTTTTTCTCTGCAGGCGTGACGCCGTCGGGGACGTCGGATTCGACGTCGAACTGCGCCTGAATGGGGGATTCCCCTCGCAGGGGCAATAACAGGCGGATCAGCAGGTAACAGCACGCGACCCGGCAGAGGGAGAAGATTGGAAAGAGATACAGCGTCCACTGGCCCCAGTAAACGGTGATGTCGCGGGATTCGAGAACGCCGAAGACGATCAGGCTGGGCACCGAAGCGGTAAGGACCCCGGTGCCGCCGTAGTAGGTAGAACATGCCACAGAGAGAATCAGCGCCGCACTCACCCTGGATCCTGGCGGTTCGCCGAGCGTCCGGAGCAGGGTGATAATGAGGGGCATAAGGATCAGGATCCGCACGACCCCCGAGGGGATGAGAAGCGCGGACAGCATGCCCAGGACGTGGAGTGCCAGGATGAGCCCGTTCAGGCTCCCGATGTGTCCCAGGACCAGGCGAGAGATCCGGGCGCCCAGCGGGGTTTCAGTAATGCCCAGGCTGAGCGCCATGCCGGCGAAGATGAGCCAGACGGTTTTGCTTGAGAAGGGCCCGAAGGCGGTTTCAAACGGGAGGACATCCAGGATGGGGAAGAGGACGATCAGCAGCAGCGAACTGTATTCGAGGGGGACGGGTTCGAAGGTCCACAGCACAATCGTGGCAAGAGAGAGCGCCAGCGCCAGGCGCGGCACGGTACCGATATCGCCCGGGTACAGAATGACGACCAGCGGCAGAAGGACGGCGAGAACAAGCCCGGCGGCGGTTTTTCGGGTCATAATAGGCGTGCCTTGATATTTCGTGCGAAAATGCAAGACGGAAAATAGACAAAAAACATAGAAAATGCAATGAAATTAACAGGTTATGTGTGATCGAGTCTATTGACGCGAGATTCTGATTTTTCGTCCATGGTGTTCCGGAACGATAGCCGACGCACTTCGTTTCAGCCACACATGGAACTTGACCGAATTTAACAAATATCGTAATCTTCCTCTTTCGATCTTGATTGTGGGGTTCCCGGACGAAAATCAATTTGAAGAAACGGATTGTTAGCGAAGTAGGTTTTGGCTTGCTTGCGAATTTACCTGGATCCCGGCTGAGGGACCCTTCGCGGTGCAACACCCTATTGGACTTTGGATATCGGAAACCTCGAAATTAGCCAGCGTCGGCCCTCATGTAGTCAAACTGCGGGAAAGGATCAGGAAGTTCATTCCTAGAATTGACTACACCGCAGTCTTGGATATTTCGGACAGGCGCAGGCTTGCGGAGTTTCTCAATTGGGTACTGACGAACGACCGCGTTCGCAACGACGGAGCGGTATGCGTAAGGAACTCTCAAGCGACGGCATCATCAAATGGGAGGATCGGAACCAAGGGTTATGCGATCTCGTCCGATGCTGACCGTGTTTGCAGTCCAAGACCGCCCGTACCAAATTCGAGGAAACCCGTTATCTGTTCCTCAGCTGTCCGGCGACGTATGCGGCGGCAGCACGGTCCGACTCCAAATTGTGCCGGTTCTCTATCCGTGGCGCATACCAACCGTTTGCGCTTTAGTCTGACTCAGACCGCTGTCATGATCAGAATTTCTTGCGAGGTCGGATTGAAATATGGTTGATCGTCGCATTGGCAGGTGATGGCAAAGCGGTCTCCTTTATTTTGGATCGAGCCCTCCCTTGCGGCACCGATCATCTATATTAGCAATTTACATAGAGCCCATCTCTTCAAGAAGTGAATAAAGTAATTCCCGTGAAAGTAGCGGAAAAGATCCGCCTCGATTTATTCGATTAAACATACGTAGATTCTAGCATTTAGAGAGGATGTGTGCCCGTGAGCAAGTTGAACCAAAAAATCGAAGCCAGAGATCGAAATGTCCAGGAAGTACTCTATAAAAAAAAGTACACTGTTGACTATTTCCAGCGGGAGTTCAACTGGGAAGCCAAGCACATCGAGCAATTGGTCACAGATTTATCGACGGCTTTTCTTAATGAATACACTCCTGGCGATACGCGAGAAAGTGGAGAGCAATACAATAATTATTATCTCGGTCCATTTGTCATCAGTGAGACCGAAGTAGCCCGCAGCATCATTGACGGCCAACAACGTCTGACGTCTCTCACGTTGTTGTTTATGTATCTAAATAACCTTCAAGGAGAATTCGGCATAAACGAAGACATCACGCCGATGTTGTTGTCCGAATATCGAGGTAAGGAGTCCTTCAATATTGACGTTAATGAGCGTACAGAGTGTCTGAAACAGTTGTACAATTGTGGCAAATACATCGCCAAAGACGATGATGATCCATCCACAATTAATATGGCAGAAAGATATATAGATATTGAGCACGCATTTCCGGAAGAACTCAAAGGTGATATCCTAAAGTCATTCATTGACTGGCTGAAATACAACGTCATATTGGTTGAGATCGTAGCATACTCAAATGACAACGCCTATATGATATTCGAAACTATGAATGATCGCGGTTTGAATTTAACCCCTACCGAGATGTTAAAAGGCTTTGTTTTATCTCGCTTTAAAAATCCAATTAAAAGAGAAGCCGCCAATGAGTATTGGAAGAAGGCCGTCCAGACGCTGAATAACTTCGATAAAGATGAGGATCAACGCTTCTTTCAAGCGTGGCTGCGAGGTCAAAATGCAGAATCTATACGCCAAGGACGTGCAGGATCACGAAATGAAGATTTCGAAAGGATCGGAACGCACTTTCATAGTTGGGTCCGCGACAATCTAACGAAGATGGATCTTCATCTCAAACCGTCGGACGGTTTCGAAAGGTTCGTCGACGTACGTCTGAAATTCTTCTTGAAGGCGTATTTGAGAATGTGCCACGGGAGAAATTCTCTATGCAAGGAGTTAGAACACATATACTATATCCACCAATGGGGAATTGCTCAATCACTAAGCTATCCACTGTTGCTTGCTCCGCTTTGTTTGAGTGACAGTGATCTGATGGTGGACATGAAAATGAACACCGTGGCGAAATATATCGAAGCCTTTGTTGTACGCCGTTCTGTGAATTTCCGCAAATTCGCGGCTAGTTCGATTCGCTATACAATGTACTCACTGGTAAAGGAAATTCGCGGAAAGGACATTGGTGAGTTGCGATCTATTTTGGCAGATTCGCTGGACCAAATGGAAGAAAAACTCGAAGGAATGCCTTACTTTCGGTTACATGGACAAAATGGTCGATTTGTAAAATTCCTGTTGTCTCGAATTACAGCGTTTATAGAACAAGAAGCAGGCATGAACACTACCTTTGAGACTTATTTTCGCAATCCCGTCGGCAAGCCATTTCAAATAGAACATATTTGGGCCGACAGGTTCGATAAACATCTTGATGAGTTCGAGCAGGAGACGGATTTTGACGAATTTAGGAATCGGATTGGTGGCTTAGTACTTCTACCTGAGGGAACCAATCAGTCGTTTAGCGCGAAACCCTACAATGAGAAATTGGAGCATTACATCAGAGAGAACCTTCTGGTACAATCACTCTGTGAATCGGCATACGTAAACAATCCCAATTTTCTATCGATGATTCCAATACTAGATTTGCCGTTTGAACCCCATACGCAATTCAAAAAGACCGATGTTGAGAAACGTCAAAAGCTGTATCAACGTATTTGTCAAGTCATTTGGGGTGAGTTTAACTCAAACTAATTCAACAATAATCCTGGTGAGCATATTCACTTTGTTTACGGCAAATGTTCCGGGTTCTTAGTGGATCTCCAGCGCTAACACCTGATCGATAAGGTGTAACCCGTACACGCCTCCTACTGAACCGAGAGATATGACTCCGCAAGAATTCATAACCAAATGGCGGGACGTCGAACTGAAGGAACGCTCTGCCGCACAGGAGCACTTTATTGACGTGTGCCGCTTGGTCGGCGAGCCGACGCCGGTCGAGGCCGACCCTACGGGAGAGACGTTCTGCTTTGAGAAGGGTGCGTTCAAGGAAGCAGGCGGGGATGGCTGGGCCGACGTGTGGAAGCGACATTGCTTCGCTTGGGAGTATAAGGGTCGACACGCCGATTTGGACGCGGCTTTCACCCAGCTTCGGCAATACGCGCTGGCATTGGAGAACCCACCGCTGCTGATTGTCTCAGACATGAGTCGGTTCCGCATCCGTACCAATTGGACCAACTGTGTCAGCAAGACCTACGAATTCGCAATTGAGGACTTAACCGATGCCGCCGTCCGGGAAAAGCTCAAGTGGGCACTCACCGAACCTGAGCGGTTACGGCCCCACGAGACCAGGCACGCTCTAACCGAACGGGCGGCAACGGCGTTCGCATCGGTGGCGCAGGCCTTGCGCGAACGAGGCCATGATCCGCAGGCGGTTGCACATTTTATCAATCGCCTGGTCTTCTGCATGTTCGCCGAAGATGTCGGGCTTCTACCGAAGGATCTCTTCACGCGTATGCTAGAACAGGCGCGGCGCCATCCGCAGCAGTTTGCCAACTGGGCGCGTGAGATATTCGGCGCTATGTCCACGGGAGGCTGGGTCGAGTATAAAGAGATTTTGTGGTTTAACGGTGGGTTGTTTGACGATAATGCGGCGATATCACTGGAAAAGGTCGAAATTGAGACAGTCCGCCAGGCTGCGGCGCTGGAGTGGTCGGAAGTTGATCCTTCCATTTTGGGTACGCTGTTTGAGCGCGGCCTGGATCCCGACAAACGGGCGCAACTGGGAGCGCACTATACGGACCCTGACAAGATAATGCGCATCGTCGCGCCGACGATAATTCGACCGTGGCTGACAGAGTGGGAAAAGGAGAAAGAGGAGATCGCCGCCACGCTGAAACGAGCGGAGTCTGCCCGGTCTGCTCCTGTTCGAACTCGACTACGCCGTCAGGCCGAACGGCGCAAGGATACGTTTCTACAGCGGCTTCGCTCTTTCACCGTCCTTGACCCGGCCTGTGGATCCGGCAACTTTCTATACATCGCCTTGCAAGCAATAAAGGATTTGGAGCATACGGTGCAACTTGAGGCCGAGGCCTTTGAATTCCAACGCTCGTTTCCCGTGGTCGGCCCAGCCAACGTTAAAGGCATCGAAATCAATGCCTATGCCGCGGAGTTGGCACGGGTGTCAATTTGGATCGGCGAGATCCAATGGATGCGGCGCAACGGTTATGGCTGGGTGGAAAATCCGGTTCTTAAACCGCTCAATAACATCGAATGCCGCGACGCAATCCTCACCCCGGACGGGGATGAATCGGAATGGCCAGATTCCGATGTCATAATAGGTAACCCGCCGTTCCTGGGAGGAAAGTTTCTTATCTCGCACCTGAGTGAGGAATATGTGTCTCGGATGTTTGCGGCGTACGACGGCCGCGTACCGAGAGAAGCCGACCTTGTCTGCTACTGGTTTGAGAAGGCGGGTAAGCAGATCGCTTCCGGAACCTCCACGAGGGTCGGTCTCGTCGCCACCAACTCCATTCGGGGCGGCGCCAACCGTCGTGCTCTGCGTGCCGCGACTGAGAAGGGGCGGATTTTCAATGCATGGAGTGACGAGCCGTGGGTTATTGACGGAGCGGCTGTTCGGGTGTCACTCATTTGCTATTCACGGAATGACGGCAAGTTTGTCTCCGGCATCCGCCTTGACGGCGAAAACGTGGATGAGATCTTTACCGATCTTACGGCACGCGACGGTGGCAGCGGGATAGACGTCACAAAGGCCAGGCGTCTTATGGAGAACTCGAACGTCGCATTCATGGGTGACACTAAGGGCGGTCCCTTTGAGATCGGAGGCGATCAAGCTCGTGAATGGCTCAAACTTCCAGCAAATCCGAATGGCCGCACGAATGCCGACGTATTGAAGCCGTGGATAAACGGAATGGATGTAACCAAGCGTTCCTCGGGGAAGTGGATCGTCGACTTCGGGTGGACGATGTCAGCCGCCGACGCTGCTTTATTCGAAGAGCCGTTCCGGTGGGTTCAGGAAAGAGTCTATCCGATGCGAAAGACAAATCGCCGAAAAGCCTATCGGGAGTATTGGTGGCGGCACGTTGAACCTAGACCAGGCATGTGGGCAGCGCTCGACGGCCTAACACGATTTATCGCGACACCCACCGTCTCCAAGTACCGTCTGTTTGCCTGGCTGGACGTGCGAATTTGCCCGGATCATCAGCTAATTGCGATAGCGCGCGACGACGACACGAGCTTTGGTATCCTCCACAGTCGGTTTCACGAATTATGGTCGCTACGGCAAGGAACCAGTTTGGAAGACCGGCCTCGCTATACACCCACCACTACCTTCGAATCCTTCCCCTTCCCCGAGGGGCTTTCGCCCGACGTTGCCGCTTCTGAATACGCGAATGAACCGCGTGCAGTCGCCATCGCCGAAGCAGCGCGGCAATTAGTAGAACTCCGCGAACGATGGCTCAATCCTCCCGAATGGGTGGAATGGGTCGACGAGCCGGTTCCTGGTTATCCCAAACGCCCGGTACCGCGTGACGAAGGCGCGGCCAATGAACTCAAGAAACGCACGTTGACCAATCTTTACAACGACCGACCCCAATGGCTTGCCGACGCTCATGCGGCGCTTGATACGGCAGTAGCCGCGGCATATGGCTGGCAAAACAATATTTCCAAAGAAGATGCACTACGAGAATTGCTAGCGTTGAACTTGGCAAGGACGTAACGATCACGGGCAGTTTTGAGCAAAACGAGGGCAGGGTCTGAAATGGAAAACCACTTGTTAATGCGGACCTTAGAACGTGACGGCAAGAGCCTCAAGTGGGACCGCGCGCGCATTGAAATATTCGAGTCTCTCATTCGAGAAACTTCCTTTTTTTTCGCGGAGCTCGAACGCTCAATGCCTAACCCTTCACCGTTCGACGAAGGTGAAGCCCTTGGCCAATGTCTCAACGGATCTTACGATCAGCAACAAGCCAAATCCTGGATTGTTGTCCATTTATACGGACATGCGGTTCGGCAGGCAAACGCGATAGGAATACTAATTGAACAGTCGTGCATTCGAGCGGGGCTTCAGCTATGGCGGTCGCTCTTTGAAGCTCACGTGATTTGCGATTTTCTTGTTAAGTCATGCAAAGATACGCCGCAAGTCTATCAAGATTACATTAGCCATAGTCTATTGCGGTTCGCCATTCGTCACAAGGAGAACTACAATAAACTTCGCAGGGAGAAGAGAAAGCAACCCTACTACGACGAGTCCGAAATCTGCTCCATGATACAACAATTCAAACGCAAATATGGTTCTCCATCCAATGACTATTCCTGGACAAAGTCGATCCTTGGAAATTCGACGAAGTTCAGGACAATATTGGATCGGACGGAAAGCGATATGAAGATTTTCTACGATTTAAGTTCGAAGGAAGTTCATCCTACGATCGGACATAGATTCGCCTTAGCTGGCGTTCGTCTGCCCTTGCCAATGGTTCCTTTGATGCCTTTCAACGATGAATTCAAAATTGAGCAGATGTACCTCGACTATTTGACTGCCAAGCCATTGGCCCAAATGACCAACCAAGTAGGTGACACTCTGGTTCTCGACGAACCAATGCGGCAGCACTTTGCATCTCTTCAGGCATTGGGTACAGACGTGGTCGGCAAGTTGGCTGGAGAAATGTCAATCAGTGATTGACTACAACCCTTTGCAAGTCCCTCGATGACTGGTGATAAATGCCAACGACAATCTTGTGCATGGGAAATCACAGCACGACTTCGGTACCATTCCCCAGGCCGGCGTAACCCACGTTCCCGACGGCCCGCCCTCAGTCTCGCTTGATGTGACCTCCGCAACCTACCCCGCTGGCTACGTTAGACGATCATCTCCTGGAATTGAGGGGTATCGTCGCGGTCTTGTCCTGACTAAAATCCAGCGACATTCCATTGTGTGCATCGGAACTCTTTTTCGAACCCTCCCAAATGGGCCCCAACTGAAATTGCATAACCTGCGGAAGCGCCGCACTGCCGCAAGTGATATGTTTCTTCTGTGTGGGATCGAGCTTGAGACAGCGATTTGACAAGGCGAAAACGTCTATGGAGTTCCAGATTGAAGTAGAAACCGTCGACGTTCTCTCCGAATTCGGCCAGGTGCCGATTGCTTTCGAAGTGAAGAGCCGCTTTCGGGTCGAACGTGTCGCGAATGGCCTGGGCGGGTTCCGGCTGGTCGAGGAAACCGTGGATCCACCCTATACGAAGGATTACGACCAACCTGACGGCCCCGAGCGCTGGACCCGGCAATCGTGGGACCTTTCGAATTGGATCCTTCTGGGCGCGTTCCTTGGGGATGAGCGCAACGGCGCAATCGTCGCATTTCACGTGGACGGTCTGAACTACTGTGAAGGGCGGGAAGACCTCGTAGGCCTGTGGGACATTCGCGTCCGCCCGGAGTACCGTGGACAGGGTGTCGACAGGATGTTATACCAACATGCCGAGACCAGCGCCAGGAATCGTGGATGCACTCAGTTGAAGATCGAAACCCAGAACGTCAATGTCGCCGCCTGCCGTTTTTACGCGCGCATTGGCGTGCGCCTAGGCAAGGTCCATCTGTACGCCTATCACGCTGAAGGCCTGAACGAGGTGGAATTGACCCGGTACGAGGATCTGTAGTGTGCACGTACGAGAAAGTCCGGGTACTTGCAGCGCGTCTTGTAGATTCCAACTCGAAATTTGTCTTTTCCGGCACGTTTGTTTCCAGATAGAGGTGACTTAATGTTATACAAACTTTCGTCGACCGAAGGGAAATTCGATACGCTTGAACCCGTGGCATTCAAGGATTTCACAAGCTATAAAAACGTCGAAAAAGACCTGGAAGATTTGATCGCAAAGAGCATCTTGGATGTACTGTTTGAGGAATCAAGTCTAATGCCAGTGTTCCAAGAACGGAAAGGCCAGGCCAAAGCGGATATCTATGCACTAGACGAACGAGGCGAGTTGGTCATTTTTGAGTTAAAAAGAGGTTCAACGGGTGAAGACGCCGTGCATCAGGCTCTACGCTATGCACAAAGCGCCGGTCAATGGAATTACGAAACGATACAGAAAGAATACCGCGAGTACAGGAAAAAATCGAAACACGCTGACGGAGATGAAATCGACCTGCGCAAAGCGCACAAAGAAGCATTTGGCCTCGAACATCAACTGGACGCAAGAGACATAAACAGCAGACAAAGATTGATCGTAATCGGAAGCGCAGCTGACGAAACCCTCATCAATGCTGTGGACTATTGGAAGAATCAGGGAATTTCAATCAACTTCCTGCCGTATAGAATTTATGAACTGAACAATGAGAAATATTTCGAATTCTTCGCGTTGCCATATGACAAGCATCGAAATCCAAATTCTATTAAGGGCGTGCTATTCGATACCAACAAGAGCTACAATGAAGAATCGATCTGGGAAATGATCGAACATAGCCGAGTCGCAGCATGGGGAAATACAAAGCATTTCGTCGGATACATACATCCGGGCGACGTTGTTTTCCTTTCCCACAGAGGGACCGGCATCGTTGCTGCTGGTAAAGTAAAGAGAGGTGACATCGAAAAGCGTGAAGAGGAGGATATGTGGTTTAGGCAAGTGGAATTTAGCACGCCAATACCAATAAGAAATCAGAAAATCCGTGCAATGGATTTTCGAAGAGTGTCTGAAATTACCGGAAAGAGCTTCTTCTGGGCGCGCACGATAAAGGTGCCATACCTCACAAAGGAGGAAGCCGAAGACTTGGAAGCAGAATTGGATGCGCACCTTTCATATATCTGAACCCACAACGCCGATATCGCACATCAATGACCAGTGGCGCGTGTGCTTTGTCTGGACAGACCGGGGCGCCATGGAAATCGAAGTTACCGACTACCACTGAGGAGGGTGCCAATGACAGCCCCTGAACCGATACACCCGGGAGAACATCTGGCGGAGATCGTGGAGGAACTCGGCATCACACAATACCGCCTGGCCAAGACGATAGGCGTGCCGCAAATACGCATCCACGATATCGTCCACTGCCGCAGGTCCATCACGGCGGATTCAGCGCTACGAATCGGAAAGGCCCTTGGAATGACCCCTGACTTCTGGCTGAATCTACAGCGAATGTACGACCTTGACGTAGCCCGTTCCACGACAGACGTCAGCGCCATCGAGCCGCTTGTCAAGGTATCCGGTTAAGCCAACTCTGCACAACAGAAGGATACGCCAGGAGATCGAAAAAGCGGTGGATTTTCACATTCAGGAAGAAACCGCGGACATTCTCTCAGAATACGGCAGGGTGTCGATTGCCTTCGAAGTGAAGAGCCGCTTTCGGGTCGAACCTGTTGCCAATGGCCTGGGCGGGTTCCGGCTGGTCGAGGAAACCGTGGATCCACCCTGTACGAAGGATTACGACCAACCTGACGGCCCCGAGCGCTGGACCCGGAGATCGTGGGACCTCTCGAACTGAATCTTTCTGGGCGCATTCCGGGAGAACGAGCGAATCGGCGGCGCGATCATCGCGTTTCACGTCGATGGCCTGAATTACTGTGAGGGGCGTGAAGACCTCGCGGGCCTGTGGGACATCCGCGTCAGCCCGGAATATCGAGGACGGGGCGTCGGCAGGGCACTCTTTGATCGCGTTGAAACCTGTGCCAGAAACCGGGGCTGCACCCAGCTCAAAATCGAAACCCAGAACATCAACGTCCCCGCCTGCCGCTTCTACGCGCGCTTGGACGCCACGTTGGGCAAGGTCCATCTCTACGCCTACCGTGCCGAGGGCCTGGACGAGGTGGAACTGACCTGGTACTAAGGATCTGTAGCTCGGCCGTCGCGGTAACCCCCGGAACTGCCGGGGTACCGGCGCATCCGCTTGACTTTCCTTGTCGGCCTCGGCATATTTGAACTTCGATTCGTACGTGAAACCGGTTTCGGCTGAGGACGAAGGATGACAAACGGCGGCTTCGACGGGATCTATCCCGCAATCGTGAGTCCAAAGGACTATCAAACATGAGCCTCGTCCATTTATTGATATTTGCGACCTTGTATACCGCCATTCAGCTGGCAATGCCTCGACGCGTCAGGGCCGGGACTCGCGATTTCGGGGAAGGGTTCGCGCGGCATGGCGTTGCGGCGCCGGTGTCCCGCGCGAGGGGCGTGGCGGCAACCGTAGACGGCGACGGGCGGCCGATTGTTCTTGCGTGGCCGATGGACCATCGGGGCTGCGGATCGATTCTTGTGATCGATGTCCTCTCGGGCAAGGTGGATCAGGTCCCGACCCCGTTCGGGATGGCCTCCACACCGTTTGCGGTGCTGCTGTCCACCCGGAACCGGTTCTATTCCTATTTCGACAAGTTCGTGGAGTTCGACGCCGAATCACGTCGCTTCACGTTCTGGTCCGACGCGCCGCCGAATTTCGCCATGTCGTTTACGGAAGACGATAGCGGCGTGGTCTGGACGTCCGCGTATCCCAACTGCGAATTGCTGAGCTTCGATCCGGATACGGGGGAACTGACAAACTATGGACCGCTCAACCATGAAAGCTGGCCCCAGTATCCCCGAACAATCGCGGTGGACCGCTCGGGATGGGTTTACGTGGGCATCGGCGCGACGCGCGGGCAGATCGTGGCGTTTGATCCGAAGACCCGGGAGCGGAACGCGTTCGTCGCCGAATCTGACCGTCAGCACGGCGCATCCACGGTCTACCGGGGTATGGATGGAAAGGTGTACGGAAAGCCCTTCCATGAAGGACCCTGGTGGGCACTGTTCGAAGGGGTGGTGACCCCCGTGGACGCTCCAGCCGGCGAGCAGCCGATTCTGGCCGGCAGCCAGGAAGCGATTCTGGATAACTTTCCGGATGGCTGGTCGTTGGAAACGATCAACCTGCCCGAGAAATTCGTCGAGGTCAGCGAGGCGGGAACGGTCAGGCGGTTGGATATCGACTACGAATCCGACGGATCGCACATTCTGTCGATCGCGGAAGGCCCGGATGGCAAAATCCACGGTTCGACCGGGCATCCGTTGCGGTTCTATACGTACGATACCAATGCGGACACGTTCGTTCACCGGGGTCTCTGGGACCTGAGCGGACATCTGAACGCGCTTGCGGTGCAGGGCGACAAGGTCTATTGCGGGGAGTATTCGGGCGGCAGGCTCTGGGAATACGATCCGTTTCGGCCATGGGACGATCAGGCAACGGCGCATCCGAACCCGAGGGTTCTGATTTCGGTGAGTCCGACGATCATCCGGCCGCACGCGCTGCTGGCGCATCCGGACGGCCGGCGGCTGGTCATGACGGGTACGCCGGGCTATGGATTGACGGGCGGGGGGATGCTGATCTGGGATACCGAAACGGAGAGCCACACGCTGCTGACACACGACGATCTGCTTCCCGCACACAGCACCGTATCGCTCGTCGCGTTGCCCGACGGCAAAATCGTGGGGGGCACCACGATCAGCCCCGGCACGGGCGGAGAGGCGCACGCGAAGGAGGCCGAATTGTACGTTCTGGATCCGGATGAAAGACGCGTGCTGTTTCGCGATGTGGTTGTGCCTGGCGCCACGGAGATTCGGGACATGGTTCTGGGGCCGGACGGATTGGTCTACGGCCTGGCCCCCGGATCCGCGTTTTTCGTGTTCGATCCGGTATCGTGGGAGATCGTTCACAGCGAGGAGAAACTGCCTTACGGCGATCTCGCGGGCCAACAGGCCCCCAGGATCCTGGCGATGGGACCTGACAAAAAGATCTATGCGCTGTTCCGCAACGCGATCGTTCGGATCGAGCCGGGCTCGTTCGAACACATCCTGCTGGGGAAGCCCCCGGTGAACGCGAATGCGGGAATCGTAATACACAAAGGCCGGCTCTATTTCACCCATAGTTCGGAAGTCTGGAGCTTCCAGGTGCCCGGCCTGTAAAGAAGACGCCGACTGGCGGGACCAAAGCACGGGCCGCGGCGTTGACGCGCTGTTCGCGGCTGCACGTCGGATCAGTCCATCAGCGCCCGCCAGAGCGCCCTGTAGTAGCGCAACAGGCGCTCGGGTTCCGGGCTGGCGGGGATTTCGGCAAGCGTGTAACCCTCGTACCCTTCGTCCTTCAGGAGGCCGAAGAGTTCCCGCCACGGGTATTCGGCTTTGTGCAATTCATTGATGTGCACGAGCCCGATCTTGTGTTTCAACAGGTCGAAACTCGCTTTGACCGAGCCGTCGACGACGTCCTGGGGGTTGGAGTTCCAGCAGAGATGGACGTTGTCATGGTCTGTATGGTCGATGATGGTGCGCATGCGGCGGGGTTCGCACGTGTCCCGTCCGTGAACCTCCACGCGAATCCGGACACCCAGGCCGGCGGTGGCTTCTCCACATTCTCTCAGGGCGAGCCCTATCTGTTCAAGCGTCTGTTCTTCCGGTATTCCTTTGTCCGTCTGCAGCCCGTTGGGACGCACCTTCACCCCCGGACAACCCAGGTCCGCGGCGAGTTTCGCGGTTTCGACCGTCCCTTCGACGTTCTGACGCACCGTTTTCGCGTCCGGTGCATGGTATTCGTAGACGCTTCCCAGGCCGACAATATCAATTCCCGCGTCTTCGAATCGACGTCTGACAGCGCTTCGTTCGGCGGGTGAAAGGTCGATTTCCACGCCGTGTGCGTGTGTGGTGCGCAACTCAACGCCCTGAATCCCCGCGGTTTGGCACATGTCGATCAGTGTGGGGACATCCCAGTCTTTGGCGATCTGGTAGGTGACAATTCCAAGCTTCATTTCGGGTGCTCCTTCCGTCCCTTTGTGGTTGTAGGGGTCGAATTCAAAATATCGGCTCTCGAACGAAAGTCAACGGTTTTGTTTTTTTGCGGCGGGTGCGGGAAGCGGCCTGGCCCAGGCGGTCATTTCGCATTGGGAGCCGCTCCCGCCAGCGCTCCCATTGTTTCTGTCCACGCCGGCGCACAGGCCGCCATCGTGGCCGCCTGACACCTCGGTTGGCAGTGTCAGGCCCAATCCTGACCGTATATTCGTTTACATTCATCGTGTAACCCATCGTTCACCCGGAGGACAGATGAACCGCCCGCATTCTGAACTCGTCCCGGGATTCCGGATCCGGCCTGCGGTACGGGAGGATATGGATCGGGTGGGCGAGATCGCGCGCGAGGCGTGGCGAAGGATCCACGACAGTTCAACGCAAATTTTGGGAGAGGAGATGCACGGAGTACTGTGCGCGAATTGGGAGGAAGAGAAAACAGCCGCGGTTCGCCGGCACTGGGAGCAGTTCTCTGAGTGGTTCAGGGTCGTTGAGGCAATGGAAAGAAGGAAGGTGGTTGCATTCCTGACGTATCGGATCGATTGCGGGAAATCGATGGGAAGAATCACGAATAACGCGGTGGCCCCGGAAGCACAGGGAAAGGGGATAGGTACGGCGATGTATCGGTATGCCCTGCGCTGTTTTCGGTCGGAAGGGCTTCGGTTTGCGGCCGTGGGCACGGGTTTGGACGAGGGCCACGCGCCCGCCCGCCGGGCCTATGAGAAAGCGGGATTCAACATTGCGCAGCCCCAGGTAACGTATTATCAATATCTTTAGGCGGAGTCCGTGGGCGGATGTGATTCCCAATACAGGAGAGCGATTTATGAAAGTACTGATTACTTCAGGTGGGTCAACGCTGGCTCAGGCATTGGCGGCGGACCTGTCGCGGGAACACGACGTGACGTTGACGGACGTCGTGGCCGTGCCGACGGATCTCGCCTTCCTTCAGTGTGAATTGGGCCACGATGGAGAGACGGAATCCCTGGTGGATGGGATGGATACGATCGTGCATCTCGCGGAGTTGCCCGAAGGATTGAAGAGCGACGAACGCGAAATCGACTTTCAGACGAGGTGCACGTATAACCTGTTGCATGCCGCCCGGGAGAAAAAGGTCGGCCACGTGGTTTATATCAGTTCGCTGAGCCTGTTTTCGACGTGTGATCCGAATTGGAACGTGACGGAGCAGTGGGCGCCGCGGCCGTCAACGGATGCCGCGCCAATGGGGAGTTACCTGGGTGAATTCACCTGCAGGGAGTTCGCGCGGGAGCACTCGTTGCGCGTGACCTGTTTGCGTTTCGGCGATGTCGGTGACGGTGGCGACATGGCGTTGACGGTGGAAGACGCGGTCAGGGCCATTGCAATGGCACTGTCGAAAGACGGGCCCATGTGGCAAGTGCTTCACGTGCAGTCTGAAGTCGAAAACGCAAGGTTTCCCATCGACCAGGCCAAAAAAGCCCTGGGTATTTAGGGTCCCGTCCCGGAAATATGTCGCCATTCTTCCGCCGGTTCATCCCGTCTCACTGCGCCCGTTCTGGTCTCGTCTCTTCACGGCGCTGATGTCAACTGATTGGGTTTTTGGTTCAAGCTGACGGCTGAGAGCTGATAGCTGTTTTTGCTGCTTCTGATCGGCCGAATTTCGGCAACCTATTTCCGGGACAGAACACCAGGCAGTGATATCTGACCCACTCTGGAGATGGAAATGAAAGTCGTAGTTTACGGCGGTAATGGTATGTTGGGGCCCCACGTGGTGAAGGCCCTGGAGGGGCACGTTTCGCTGCGGTTAACCGATCTGGAGCCGTTCGAAACGCCCCATAAAATGATGCCCGTGGACGTAGCGGACCCCGAGGCCGTTATGCGCGCGGCCGAAGGGATGGATGCGATCATTAACCTTTCCGTCCTGCGCCCGCATCGGAAAATCGCGTTCGACGTGAATACCCTGGGGTGTTACAACGTCATGCGCGCGGCCGTTAGGAACGGGATCCGGCGCGTCATCAACACGGGGCCGTACTTTACCGTACAGGGCGACCCCTACGTGGACTGGGACTATCACATCGGTCCGGACGTGCCCCCCAGGCCCGGAACGAATCTGTATACGCTGTCCAAGGGATTGGGCCAGGAAATCTGCCGGATCTTCACCTCGAACTTCGACGTGTACGTGCTGTGTTACCTGTTCTGGAGTTTTCGCGATCACGACCCATCCTCTCAACCGGTTCACGACCGGTCTTTTATTGTGACGTGGCGGGATGCCGCTGAAGCGTTCCTCCCCGGATTGAAAATTCCACTGGAGCGTCTGCCGTCAAGATGCGAGGTATTCAATATTCTCGGCGACCGGCCGCACGGGCACTTTACGAACGCGAAGGCCAGGCGGATCCTGGGGTGGCAACCCCGGGATGGGCTGGAATACACGTACATGAAAAAACTCAGGTAGTCAAATCCGACCGACACTGGAGATGGAAATGAAAGTCGTAATTTACGGCGGTAATGGTATGTTGGGGCCCCACGTGGTGAAGGCCCTGGAGGAGCACGTGGCCTTGCGGTTAACCGATCTGGAGCCGTTCGAAACGCCCCACGAAATGATGCCCGTGGACGTAGCGGACCCCGGGGCCGTTATGCGCGCGGCCGAAGGGATGGATGCGATCATTAACCTGTCCGTCTTGCGGCCGCATCGAAAGATCGCGTTCGACGTGAATACCCTGGGGTGTTACAACGTCATGCGCGCAGCGGTCAGGCATGGGATCCGTCGGGTGATCAATACCGGACCGCACTTCACCGTTCAGGGGGACCCCTACGTCGCGTGGGACTATGGCATTGGCCCGGATGTGCCTCCGAAGCCCAGTACGAATTTGTATGCGCTTTCGAAGGGATTGGGGCAGGAAATATGTCGGATCTTTACGTTGCATTCCGACGTTTACGTGTTGTGTTACCTGTTTTGCATCTTTCGGGATCACGATGCGTCGTCCGCGCCGGCTCGGGACTGGTCGTTCCTGGTATCGTGGCGGGACGCGGCCGCTGCGTTCCTGCCGGGGTTGACCATCGAACTGGACCGATTGCCGTCGCGGTGCGAGGTATTCAATATCTTCAGTGATCGTCCGCACGGGCAGTTTCTGAACGATAAAGCGAAGCGCATTCTGGGGTGGCAGCCGAAGGATGGCCTGCAATATACGTATTTGAAGAAATAGACGCCCGCCCACCGTTGAAAATTTCAGGGTTATGCTCGTGAATTATACACCGCATACGGATCGAGATATCCGGAAAATGCTGGAGACGATCGGGGTCGATTCAGTAGAGGCATTGTTTGAACCGGTGCCGGAATCCCTTCGCCTGAATTCCCTGAATCTGCCCGCCGGCATCAGCGAGATGGAGGCGCTTGGGCTGGTTCAGGACCTTGGCCGGTCAGCGCGAGAGCAAACGCCTGCGCTGTCTTTCGTTGGCGGCGGCGCCTACGAGCACTTCACGCCCAGCGTCGTTGATGCAATGATTTCACGCAGCGAGTTCTATACGGCATATACACCGTATCAGGCGGAGGTGAGCCAGGGTACGCTGCGGGCAATTTTCGAGTTCCAGACCATGGTCTGCGAGTTGACCGGTATGGAGGTGGCCAACGCCTCCATGTACGACGGCGCGTCCGCCCTTGCGGAAGCGGTGTTGATGGCGGTGCGGATTAACGACGGTTCCCGCGTACTGCTGCCGCGCAGCCTGCACCCGTTCTACCGGCGTGTGGTGGAGACGTATGCGTGGGGAATCGGACTGGAATTGGTGGAAATTCCGTGGACGGATGCCGGAACGATCGACCTGGACCGGGTCGAGTCGGAGATGAATGACGACACTGCCGCGGTGGTCGTGCAGAATCCGAATTTTTTGGGCGTGCTGGAACCGCTGGACGCACTGGGAAGCCTTATACGGAATCACCGGGCGGCCTATGTCGCGGCGGTGAATCCGATTTCCCTGGGGGTGATCCGGCCCCCGGGAGACTTCGGAGCGGACATTGTGGTCGGCGACGGGCAGCCGCTGGGATTGCCGTTGTCCTACGGGGGTCCCTACGTGGGGATGTTCGCCACGTGCGAACAGCATATTCGACGAATGCCCGGGCGGGTGGTCGGGCAGGCCACCGATGCGGATGGAAGGCGGGGGTTCGTGATGACCCTGCAGACGCGCGAACAGCATATTCGTCGGGAACGGGCAACCTCGAATATCTGTACGAATCAGACGCTATGCGCGACGGCGGCGACCGTCTATCTCGCGTCGCTGGGGCCGGAAGGTCTGCGGGAAGTTGGCATGTTGAACTGGAACCGAAGCCACGATGCGGCGGCTGCGCTGCGCGAGATCGATGGGCTTTCTCTCAAGTTCTCCGGCGCGTCGTTCAACGAGTTCGTGGTTGAAACCACCCGGCCGGCGCAGGAAGCACTCGGCGCGTTACGAGGAAAAGGCATCGCCGGCGGTATCGATCTGGGGCGTTTTTATCCCGAACTGGACCGGTGCGTTCTGACGTGTTTGACCGAAACGAAGACCGGAACGGACGTGACGCGTCTGGTTGATGCCTGGAGAGACGTGTAATGGATCGGGATCTGTTGATTTTTGAAAGGGGTGAAAGCGGGCGGCGTTGTACGACCTATCCGGATGCCGGCGCTCCGGTTGTGCCCATACCCGAAGCTATGTATCGGAATGACGCGCCTGCGTTGCCGGAAGTCAGCGAACTTGAACTGGTGCGCCATTACGTTAAGCTCTCGACCATGAACTTCAGTATCGATACCGCGTTTTACCCGCTGGGTTCGTGTACGATGAAGTACAATCCCAAAGTACACGAACGCGCCGCACGGCTACCTGATTTCGCGGGATTGCATCCCTTCGCGGATGCGTCGTCGTCCCAGGCGGCGTTACGTGTCTTGTGGGAAATGGATGAGATATTGAAAGCCGTAACCGGGATGGACGGTTTTACGTTTCAGCCGGCGGCCGGAGCACAGGGAGAATTCGTCGGGATCTCACTGATAGCGGCGTACCACCGTGAGAAACAAGATAGCAGGCAGATCGTGCTGATTCCGGATTCGGCCCACGGTACAAACCCCGCTACCGCGGCGATGTGCGGCTTTCGGGTGGAGACATTGAAGTCTACCGACCGAGGAACCGTGGATGTCGCGGATCTGAAAGCCAAGATGAACGACCGGGTCGCGGGATTGATGCTGACCAATCCCAATACTTTCGGCGTGTTCGAGGATGAGATCCTGGAAATCCAGCAGGTGGTCCACGACGGCGGGGGGTTGCTCTATTACGATGGAGCGAATTTGAACGCATTCTTAGGACAATGCCGGCCTGGAGATATGGGTTTTGACGTTGTCCACATCAACTTGCACAAGACTTTCACCACCCCGCATGGGGGTGGCGGCCCCGGGTCCGGGCCGGTCGGCGTGAAGGAAGCGTTGCTGCCTTATTTGCCGGTCCCTGTCGTGGCGAAAGAAGGCGATCTCTTCCGGTTGGACTACGATCGCCCGCAGTCGATCGGAAAGGTCAGTACGTTCTACGGAAATTTCGGGATGGTGATTCGTGCCTATGTATACGCCAGAATGCTGGGCGCGGAAGGGATGCGGCGCACAAGCGAGATGGCAGTCTTGAACGCGAATTATATCGCCAGCCGGCTGGACGGCTACTATGACCGCCCGAAATCGGCTCAGCCCATGCACGAAATGGTGTTCTCGGCGTCGCGGCAGAAACGGGCCAACGGGGTGAGCGCTCTGGATATCGCCAAGAGACTGATCGACTACGGACATCACCCGCCCACGATTTATTTTCCGTTGCCCAGGGTGGCGCCGGAGGCGATGTTGATCGAGCCGACGGAGACCGAGAGCCTGGAACAGCTTGACGAGTTCATCGACGCTATGATCCGGATCGCCAGAGAAGCAAAAGAGGACGCCGACCTGTTGCGCAATGCGCCGCATCACACGACCGTGCGGCGGCTGGATGAAGCAACGGCCGCGCGGAAGCCCGTGCTGCGAGCGAACCGGGGCGCATAACGCCCATGCCAATATCACCTTCAACGATGATTCAACCCGCGCGTGTTGACCCTCGACACGTGATTTCAATCAGGTTGCCGTCGGGATCCTGGAGAAACACAAACCGGTTTCCGTCGTGCGGTCTGATTCCCGGACCGCCGACGACATGTACCCACTCGCCGTCCAGAGATTTGATGACGCGTTTAAAGTCTGAAACCTCCAGCGCGATGTGGCGCCTGGACGGATCGGGGTGTTCTTCCGCGACCAGAAGGTGTATTTCCACGCTTCCGCATCGGTACCACGCGCCTTCGAAATCGTAACGGGGCCGGGGGATCGGGTGCAGGCCCAGGAATTTCTCGTAAAAGGACCTGGATCGATCCAGATTGCGTGCGACAAGGGTGATGTGGTGCACGCCCACGATGTCCAGCACGGGGGAGACCGCACCCCGGACAGAGCATTCCGGACTATTTAGGGTATCGTGTGCCACGGTTCTCAGTTCTCCGTAAGGTATGCACGGATTTTGCGCACTCGCGACGGGTGTTTGAGTGCGGCAAGGGCCTTGTCTCGAATCTGTCGGACTCGCTCCTTTGTAAGGCTGAGTTGATTGCCGATTTGTTCGAGCGTCATGGAGTCTTGGCCGTTAATTCCGAAATAGAGCCGTAGAATTCGCGCTTCCCGCGAGGCAAGGGAATCCAGCGCGGACCGAATCTCGTCGGCCATCGCCTGTTCCATCACTTCAACCTCGGGCGATACCTGGTCTTTGTCTTCCAGGACTTCCAGCAGGGAAGAGTCCGGCCCGTCGTCCAGCGGCATGTCCAGTGACACGTGCCATCGCGATGCGTTCAACAGGTCCTGCGCTTGCTTGGGCTGCATCTCCGCCCCCACCGCGATCTCGTCGATGCTGGGTTCCCTGCCAAGTTTCTGCTTCAGGCTTGACGCGATACGCTCCAGCCGGCACAGGTGTTTGATCTTGTTTACCGGAAGCCTGACCATACGGGCTTTTTCGGCAAGCGATGAGAGAATGCCCTGTCGGATCCACCAGACCGCATAGGTTGTAAATTTGACACCGACCGTTTCGTCGTACCGCGTTACAGCGCGAACCAACCCGAGGTTGCCCTCGGCAATCAGATCTTCCAGGGGCAAGCCACGCCCCTGGTATTCTTTGGCGATCGTGATGACGAACCGGAGGTTGCACTCGACCATCTGATCCAGACTCTTGCGGTCGCCGGCCCTGATACGCTTGGCCAATGCCACTTCCTGTTGCGGCGTGAGCAGATCATTATAGGCAATATCCTTGAGATAAAGCTCAAGCGCCGTCCGATTCTTTCCCCGTGATGAGATTCCGTTCTGCTGGCTCACTACCGTTGCAGGCATTACTTTCCCCCAGGCAATGGTGCGGACGTCTGCATGCGGGTGCCGGGCGCATTTCAACTATTCACGGCAATACCCGGAACCCGTACGTAGACAAGTCCTGTACGGGTACCATACACTACCGACGACAGGCTGGTTTGAAAACACCACCTGTGAACGTGGACAACACGATGTGGAAAGGGGAGGAAAGAAAAAAGGGAGAAGGGGAATCTGGAGAGTTCAACCCCTCTTGGGGCGAGGCGTTGAACTTGTGGGGAAAACGGAAGATAGAGCCGGGAACCCTTTAGGGGAAAGGTTCCCTGATGCTATTTCCTGATCTGCGCCTTCCTGGTTCTGCAACCTGGAACTTACTCTCAGCCCGAGAGCAGGTTCATTCCCGGAATCACCGTTTCACAACCGCGGGGCACGGCTGATAGCTGCGGGAACTCCGAGTCCATCCGAATTCTATCGGTTCCAATGTACCGAAAGTCGTGTGAAATAGCAAGATAACACACGACCGGCGTTTTGTCAACCCAGGATCGCGGTTTTTTTTGAACCAGGTAAAGAAATGGGATCGGCGGAATTCACCGGAGGTCGTGGTCGGGCCTACCAGCCCGTTGAAAAAGTCCATCCGGTTACGGGGAGGCGCGCCCCGGTCCGGCGTTTATTCGTCCACTTCGCCTTCCGGGCCGCGCGTACCCAGATCTCTGTCCAGAATAAACAGGCCGTTGCCGTCGTTGCCAACCAATTTCAGTTTGTTAACGATATCGCTCGCGGTGGCTTCTTCTTCCACCTGTTCGGTCACGAACCACTGGAGAAAGGTGTTGGTGGCGTGGTCTCTTTCCTTAAGGCAAAGGTCCACCAGGTCGTAGATCTGAGTGGTTACGGCCTTTTCGTGTTGATAGGCATCTTCGAACGCCGCCAGTGAATTGTCCCACTGCCGTTTGGGCGCTGCGATGGTCGTGAGTGCTACCTCGCCCTCGCGATCGTTGATAAAGTCGTAAACCTTCATGGCGTGCACCAATTCCTCCTGCGCCTGGGCACGCATCCAGGAGGCAAAACCCGTCAGGTTGATGGCATGAAAATAAGCGGACATGGAAAGATAATAATACGAGGCATAGAGTTCGGAATTCAACTGATCGTTCAAGGCGGCCTGTACATTATCTCTAAGCATTCACATTCTCCATGCGGACAAACGACCAGAGCACATAAGAGGGTCAATTCCGGTTTTTGCGATAGGCTGCGTACAATGGCTCACCCTATCTCATCTGTGATGTGACGACAAACCGAGGGGATGCAAGTATACCAAAAACCGAAAAGAAAACAAGGGTTTCCTTTACTGATCCCTAACAGAAAGCCATCCTGCCTGTCAGCAGGATGGCTTTCCAACGGGACGAGATGGTGGAGAGATCAGCGGGCGGGTTACGGGCGGATCTTAAAAGTCTCGGGCCGGCCGTTTGCATCGTCCGAATTGAACGTCTACCCGCGACAGCTGCCGCGATACAACCTGGTTAGCAGTGTCAAAAATCGGTCTTGACGCCACCGATCAACCTGCGCGGCAAACCGGGTCGCACGCCTGCCGGGCGGCGTGCCGTGATGTAGGTCTTGTCGCTCAGGTTCCGCACGCCACCGAACAGCTTTGCGCGTTCCGTGAGCTTGAATTCTGCAGTGAAGTCCACAACCAATGCGGCGTCGGTACTCGCGAGTTCGGCGATGGCGCCAGAACCGGGTTCCGTTCGCATTCGGCTCGAATACTTCCCGCCCAGATCCAGGCCCCACCGTTCATAGTTCAGACCGACGTTTATGAAATACTGGTGTCTGGGAATGTAGGGCAGTTCGTCGCCCTCTGTCACCGTGCCCCATGCATCGAATTCGCTATCGAAGTTGCTTCTGAACTGGGCGCTGGTGAATGTATAGACAAGCCGGATTGGCAGCGAAAAGGGTTGTTGGGCGGCCTGTGCAGGGTCGTATCGCAATTCAAACTCCAGGCCTTTGGAGACGGCCCCGCCACCGTTGAACAGGTCACCGGAGCCGCTTCCGCCCGCGGCGGCCAGGTCTGCGCCAAGCAGGTTGTCGTAGTTGTTTAAATAGACGATGGCCTCGGTACGGAGGGTGTTTTTTCGGTAACGCAGGCCCACTTCGTAACCGATGCTGTCTTCAGGCCTGGTGCCCGCCCTGGAGCCGGGCGGGGAGAATCCTTTGTGGACGCCGGCAAAGACACTTGCGCCGGATGGCAGTTTGTAGTTGACGCCAAGGCCGGGGATCCATACGGACACCTTGTTTTCCCGGTCCGTGAGGTTCGCGCCTGACCTGTCCGGATCCGACTTGCCGTAGTCTCTACGGTCGATTTTGATATTTTCGTACCTGATTCCCGGTGTGATCAGCCACTTGTCGCGGGTGAATTTGTATTGCGCGAAAGACGCGAAGGCGGTTGCCGTTTCCACGCGGTTGCTTTCCGTACCCTTCGCTCCGGCATCGGTCAGTTTCATGACGCCTGTATCCATTCTGTACTTGTCTACCCATTGGAATCTGTCGATCTGGTCCTCGTGGAGCCGGAAACCGATTTCCAGTGCGTGGCTCATACCGTTGTTTTCGCCGCGTAGCGAGATAGTGGCCTGCGCACCCCTGGCGTAGTAACTTCGGTTGTTGGCCTTGACTTCCAGGGCGTTGTCGTTGGGGCTCGTTGCGCCGGTGATGATGTCGTATTCCGCTGTGTGTCCAATGGGATCTTTCAGGATACTGCCAATCCTGCCCCGGTCTCCGTCAAGAGAGGCTCGCGCCCGATCCAGCTTGTACCAGTTGCGATGGAAATTGGTATGATACAGAGCGGCGGTAAAGTCGAGTGTTTCGTTTGCCTGGATGAAGTAGCGAACCAGCACCTGCTCCTGTTCGGCGGTCATCAGGTCCATCTGGGATCCGGCATATCGACGATAGGGCGTCCTGGCAAAGTCGGAATCGGTTAACCCCAGATAGGTCTCGTTTGACGTTTCGTTCGCCCGTCCCAGCTTGAGCAGCAGTTCCTGATACCCATCGCCGACGTCACGGGTGTTGACGCGGAATTTGGCGAGGTAGTCTTCTTTGTCAAACCCGGTATCGCCTCCGCCGTCCAGAACCTTGTAGCCGTCGGTATTGGCCTGGTAACTTTCGATCATCCAGCCGAAATTCTCGTATGCGTCTCCCGCATACGTGTGGATATTGTGGGATCCATCCTGTCCAAGGGAAAGGTTCGCGCGGCCGCTGAAACGATCGGGAATGGCCGTCGAGATCAGGTTCAAAGCCCCACCCGTGGTGTACGGGCCGTGTTTGATCTGGCTGGACCCCTTTCGGACTTCGATGCTCTGCATGCGGCCCGCAGTAGGGAAATAATAGGCGGCGGGCGCGACGTACGGCGCCGGCGCCATCAGAATACCGTCTTCCATGAGGGTGATCTTGGCGCTGCGCTCCACGCCGGTGCCACGCATGCCGATGTTGGGGCGCAGGCCATAACCCTCCTCGTCCTGTATATTCACACCTGGCACCTCGCGCAAGATGCGCAGGATGTCGTTGTAATTCTGTTTGGCAAGCCTTGCCTCGCCGATGTAGTGGGCCGATCCGGGAATATCGTTGATTTTGTCCGGGTCTCCGATGACCATCACGCGGTCGAGGACGATGACTTCGGCCAGAATCGAGTCGGCCTGTGCGGGCGTGGCTGTGGCGGTTGAGTCCTCCGCGAGCGCCCTGCTGCCGCCGGCCCCCGAAAGTACAAGGACGCCGAAGGCGCACGATAGTAGACGTCTTCCGAGGTAAGGTTGTACGATGCTCATGGTCATTTCCCTCTCTTGTTTGCCGTCTGGCGGTTGGTTGAGGCCTGTCGTACATTCGGTCGATTGTGGTAACGACTTCCGATTTTCCGGAGGCGAACCCGAATTTTTTGAGGCCGCCATTTTGGTATACAAAGGAAACAATTATTAAATATATACGACAATTGTTTTATAACTATAACATACGAGTCCGGTTTTCAAATGTCAAGAAAAACCCGGCCTTTTTGAGGCGGAACAAAAAAAACGATTGGCTGCGATATCGAGGATATCTATTTTACGTAAAACCGGTGTTGAATTCATTGTAAACAGTCCGTTGATAAAGTCGTTCTGCAGGCGAGGCCGAGTCATTGTGGTCGAAGACAAGGCGCGCGACCGCGTCGAATCGGGGGATTCGGGGAGGGAGTGCAACGCAGTAATTCGGCCACAAGGGCCGGACGCAGCCCGGATGGACTTTTTCAACGGCCTGTTAAGGAGCGATTATGAACGATAATCCCCTCAGGGTCGCCGTCATCGGCGCCAGTGGAATCGGTCAGCATCACGCCCGTTGGTACGATCTCTCGGGGTGTGAAGTGGTTGCGTTTGCGGGTACGTCAAATGCCTCGTGTGAGCACACCCGCGCGCGGTTGGCATCCTACTTCGGATTCCGCGGCCGGACGTATCAGGATGTGGAGGCAATGCTTCGGGAGGAGGCCCCTGACATTGTCGCGGTAACGAGCCCTTACCCCATGCACAAGGCGCACGCGCTTGCCGCGCTGGAGGCGGGGGCGCACGTGTTGTGCGAGAAGCCATTCTGTTGGGACAAGAACAAGGATTTGGATGAGATTCTTGCGGACGGACGGGCAGTTGTGGCAAAGGCGAAGGACGCCGGCCGTCTGCTGGGTGTGTCTGCCCAGTATCCGGCGGGCATTCCACATTACCGGGCCTTTTACGAGCAGGTCCGCGGGGCGTGGGACGACGTGACCCGGATTACGATGGAAATGGAAGTGAAGGGAAGAAAGGGTCCAAAACGCTACGAGGAAATCTGGGCGGACGTCGCCCCGCACGCGTTGAGTCTGGTCATCGGATTCCTGCCGGATGGCAGGATGGATACGGGAACAGCGGTCTGTGAAATCGAAGAGCGGGAGAATCGGGCGCGGTTTGACTGCGTCAGCCCCGGCGGGCGCTGCGCCGTCGATCTTGTGTTAAGGGATATCGACGTAGGCATTCCGGCCCGCCGGTTCGGTGTGAACGGCTTCATGGTGGATTGGGAGGGGTACGCAGATGCCGATGGGATCTACCGCGCACGGCTGGTTCATGGCGGTGAGTCGTTACCATGTGACGACTTTCTGCATATTCTGATTGAGGCCTTCGTTTCGTTGGTGCGGGGTTCGGGCCGGCGGGCAGTTGTTTCAGGAAAGGAAGGGTTGCTGGGACTGGAATACCAGGTCGAACTGTTGCGCATGGCCAGAGGGCGGGTCCCCTCCCAATGACGAGCACCGGGCGTGTAGGAATGAAACCAGTGCGCAAGGCCAGTATTGCGGTTATCGTCACCTGTCACAACTACGGCCGTTACCTTCAGCAATGCCTGCATTCGATTGAATCGCAGGTGTTGAAGCCGGCGTCCGTTCTGGTCGTGGACGACGCCAGCACGGACGAGACAGAGGCCGTCGTCCGGCAGTTTCCGGAGGTGGAGTACCGGCGGGTTGAATTCCTGAATGGCAACAGATCCCGCAATTTTGGCTTCACTCAGGTCACTGCCGAGTGGGTTGTCTTTTTCGACGCGGACAACTATATGGCGCCCGAATTTCTGGATAAGCTTTACGGGGCGTCACGCGCGCGGCCGGGCCTTGATTTTGTGTATTGCGATCGCATCAATTTCACAGACGGGGATGGTTCATGGTATCCGGAGCGGGAGGGAGTCCGGAAGTCCGGACCCTTTCAGCCGGAGCGGCTGCGACAGGGCAATTATGTCGATCTCGCCTCGTTATTGCGTGCCGGTTGTTTTCCCGGTTTTGACGAATCTCTGCGGCGTTATCAGGATTGGGATCTCTGGTTGAATGTCGTCTTGAGACAGGGTGGGCGTGGATTCTACGTGCCGCAACCCCTTTTTTACTATCGGATCCACGGCGCCAATGTCAGCCGAAAGGAGTCCGACGACCGGGCGGTCTGGTCCGTCCGACGGAAATACGGACTCGGACTCTACTTCAATCTGCCGCTGATTAAGGACGTACGCTGGCTGTTCTGTATCCTGCGAAAAATAAAAAGAGTCGTTTTCGGCTATAACCGCTGACGATAAGGTGACGTCGGTTTTCTCCTCGCCGGGTAGCCGGCTTGTTGCCCGATCGTGAGCCGGGCCGAGGTTGCGAGGATCCCGGACCATCGCACCTATTTCGCAAACCCAAGAAAATTCAGAAACTCACGTTTTCCGCCTGCCTCTTCCTTCTTGTTCCAGGATTCGACCCGCTCGTAATAACACTGCTCCTCTTTTTCTTCCCAATCGCACAAGGCCTTGATTTGTCTGAGCGAGTTCCGGCCGTCGAGTTCGTACGGACATTCAACCGCGTCGCTGATACTGAGGAATTCGATCCCGCCGCGCGCGTCGAATTCGACGTTGAAGGGATAACGGCGACAGGTTACCGGGCGAAATTCATAGATGGTGCAGAGGTCGTCCTTTCCAAGAAATCGGCATCCGTCTTCATTCCGGCTCAAGCCCATGATGCGGTGTTCGTCTTCGAGCCTGATCCATCCCGGATTCGAGACGCCCCATTCAATTTCACCGGGTGAATAGAATTCAACGACATCGGCGGCGTCCCGGTCCGTATATAACACAATGCGCCGGATATCTTCGTCCGTCACCAGTGCGATGGGTTCCCTGCAACAGTTACCGCAACCCGTGCAACGGAACCTGAGAAGGTGTTTCCATGCTGTCGCCATCGTATGGTATCCCGGACGCCGGGAATGCAAGCCGGCGAAGCGTATTGCTAGTGTTCTTCAACATGGGGTGTGTCGTCGATCGTTCTTCCGGTCGCCTCGACTCCCCATCGCGGTTGTATACGATCGTTCCGGGACAAACATATCCAGATGGATGCAGGCTGTCAAGGGCTGCGTAACCGGGAAATGAGGCTCGATTTTGTCTTTTCACCGGGGCCCCGGTTTGTTATACTTGGAATTTCCGTGAATCGGGACGGATTGAACCGGGGCTTCGGAGACATCGTCGTGGAGTTAAGAGGCGACCGACGGTCGCCTCCCCGCGGAGGACAGCTGGCCCGGATCCGGCAATTCCTGGGGGCCGTTTGGACACTACGCATCTGGTGCTGGCGTTGGCGGGCCTGCTCATTGGCGTTATGAAGGCGGGTTTCGGCGGCGGCGTGGGTGTGGTCGTGACGCCGCTTCTGGCGCTCGTGATGCCGGCCAAGCTGGCGCTGGGTGTCATGCTTCCGCTATCGCTGGCGGCGGATTTGATCGCTATTAAGTATTACTGGAAATACCGGGTTTCGAGATTCGTCTTCGCTCTGATTCCCGGAATGGCAGTGGGCGTGTTGGTTGGCTGGGTATTGCTGGATGCGATTCCGGAACTCTGGTTCCGGCGGATGCTTGGCGGACTGGCTTGCGTCTTCGGGTTGTTGCAGACATTTAAGGACCGTCTGCCGAAAGTGCCACCCGTCTCGGGAGTCGCCGCCGGCGTGGCGTTGGGTGTCGTCTCGGTACTCACCCATTCGGGAGGCATCATTCTTATGCTCTATCTGATGCCACGGGGGTTGAGCGGCCGGGTGTTTGTGTCCACGGCGGTGGTGGTCGGGCTCGTTCTGAATACGATGAAATCAGGGGCCTATGCGAAACTGGGTCTGCTGGGTCCCGAAGTCTGGCTTATGGACCTCTGGATGCTCCCGACGCTTGCCGCGGGCGTTGGGGTCGGCATTCTGATGAACCGCCGCTTGCCGGTCGTGTGGTTCAACAGGGCAATTCTGACACTGGTTCTTGTGATCGGCGTCAGGTTGATGATATCGTAAGAACGTGGTGGGCGCATGGCGCTTCAAACGGTGCGGGAGGACGTATGTCCAGGCCCGTAATTGGTATCACCACGAGTGTTGAAACACCCGAAGGCGGGGATTCCCGGCAGGTCGTGAGCCGCGCATATATTCGTGCGGTTGAACGCGCTGGAGGATGTCCGGTGATTCTGCCGATGGTCGATCACAGAGATGCGCTGGCGCCGGTGCTCGACCGGATCGATGGGCTGATCATTACGGGCGGTCCGGGCATCACGGACGGGCTCATCGGCGCTCTGCCCGAGGATTTGCCGCCCGTGGACCCGACCCGCGGCCGTGCGGATGGGTGGGTCTTCCAGGGCGCACGAGAACGGGATCTCCCGATGCTGGGCATTTGCTACGGGATGCAGTTCATCAATGCCCAATTCGACGGTGCGATTTATGGGGATCTGCAGGCCCAACTCGGCAAATGCGCCCACTCGCCCGGGCGGTCGGGGGAACGTGGGGTGCGGCACCTCGTGCGGACGCGGGCCGATACCTGGCTTGCCCGCCTGACCGGCCGTGACCCCGCGGAGGTGAATAGCTCCCATATTCAGGCCATAGAGGGGCCAGGGATCGGGCTCCGCGTGAATGCGGTAAGCGAGGACGGGGTGATTGAGGGGATCGAGACGGAAGATGGCCGCATTATTGGCGTTCAGTTTCACCCGGAAGGGTTGCCAGGCACGGTCTGGGACCGCATTTTCGAACATCTGGTTGCAATATCGCAGACAGGCGGGAACAGGGGTCCCGGCAGCCGGGACTGAATTTAATGCGGCGACCACCGCCGGTGTCCGAACCGAGGCGGTTGCTGAATAAAACGGTCTGAACGAGTGATGATTCGAAAGTACGCATCCAGGAAGGGATCTGCGATGAGAGAGCGACCTGTTTACTGCTGCAGAAATGTCTCCAACCCGCCGCCGCTGGACGGGAAGATTTCCGGGACGGTGTGGGAGTTGGCCGACAAAGTCAACCGGGCATTCCATTTGCTCGGTACGGAAGCCGACCCGCCCGGTTATTTTCTGGAAGCCGCGGCGCTGTGGGACGAGGAGGCCCTGTACGTATGTCTTGTATCCGATCCGTCTCCCATTCCCGTGACGATGCGGGCGCGGGATCAGAATCTTTTCAACGAATGTGCTGTAGAGGTCTTCCTTCGAGCGGGGGGCGGTTACTACGAAATTGAGGTGAACCCCCGTGGCGCGGTACTGGATCTGTATTTCCCGGACGAGAGGGAGACCGACTGGCGGAAGATGGCGGAATACGACGTGCCGGGGCTGGTGTGGTCGGCTACGGAGGTGGATGCAAATGGGCGCTGGTGCGCACAGCTGGCCATTCCGTGGGGCGGCGTACCGGACGTCGGCCGGGCGCAGCACGAAGGAACGGCGTGCGTTTTCGCGAATTTCACACGAAGCCAGAAGTTGCCAGACGGAAGTTATCATCTAACCACGTGGGGGCCTGCCCGGAATGCCTTTTGCGAATTGGCGAATATGGGCTGTGTGGTGCTCTCGCCCCACGAACAGGCATCTCAATGAACGAATCCGCTTGCCCCGCCACGCCACGAGAGGATCGTTCGGCCAATCCATTCTGGACGATTTCAAATGGGCTGAGCCTGCTCCGGGCCGGGTTGACCGGACCGGTACTCTGGTTGATATGGATGGGGCCTGCGGGTAAGTGGTATCTGTTCTCTGTTGTCATTGCGATGATAATAACCGATATTCTGGACGGCTATTTCGCAAGACGCTGGGGGGCCGTTACGTACTGGGGAAAGATCCTGGACCCCCTTGCCGACAAGGTGGCGATTGATGCGATCGCAATTATGCTGGCGCTCGTAAAGGGATTGCCGCTCTGGGTGGTCGTGGTAATTGTCGGGCGCGATGTCTTGATTGTTCTGGGCGGTGTATTTTTGGCTACGCGGGACCAGATCGTGTATTCTTCGAACCTCTGGGGCAAGCTGACCACCTGTGCGATGAGCGTACTGTTGATTGCCTACGCGATGGATGCCGAGCCGCTGAAGGATCCTTTTCTGTACCTGTCGGCCGTACTGCTGCTGGTTTCTTCGGTAAGCTACGCACGGAGATTTCCAAGGCGCAAGGCCTAGCACGGCAGGCTTTTTTCTTTCCACGAGAGGTCGTTGCAAGTTAGTGTGATTATTCCTGTTGTCAATGAGGCGGAGGTCATAGACGGTTTCCTGGCGCAGTTCCGCGAACAACGGGACGTCGAAGTGATTGTGGTCGATGGCGGCAGTCGCGACGGTACGCAGGAGCGTATCCGGGAGACCGGAATGGTCCGGCTGGTGACGTCGCCGAGATCCGGCCGTTCCGTACAGATGAATCACGGGGCGAGTTCGGCCTCCGGGGAGGTCTTGCTGTTTCTGCATGCCGATACGTTTCTGCCGGAAGGCGGCATCGGGATGATCCTGGAATCGCTTGAGGATCCGGATGTGGTGGGTGGACGATTCCGGCTGGGGCTTTCCGAGGATACGTGGATGTTTCGGGCGATCGCCTCACTTAGCACGATGCGTTCCAGATATCTGGGCATCACGTACGGAGATCAGGGAATCTACGTTCGTCGCTCCGTTTTCGACCGGGTGGCCGGGTTTCCGGACGTGGAGCTTTTCGAGGATTCGGAGTTCTGTGCGGCGGTACGCAAGTTGGGCCGTTTCGTATTGCTGAGTGGCACGGTCTGCAGTTCCACTCGCCGATGGCGGCAGCGGGGTGTCGTACCGACGGTGATCCGGATGTGGACGGTACGGATCCTGCACCTGTGTTCGGTTTCCGACAAGCGGTTGAGCCGTCTTTATCGCGACGTTCGATGAGACGGTCGAGTGATGGATTCTCCGAATGGATTCCGGGGTTCGGGATCCGGGCTACAGGCCATGGATGGCCCTATAGGATACGCGCCCCGGCCCATTTTGCGGATGCGCGTGAGTCAGCGAAGAAAACGGCGGGTGAGGCCGATTCTATTATCACGATTTGCCCCGGGTGCGTTGCATCCGGATAGGACGGGACCTGGATGCAATACCGGCGTTTTGGCAGGACGGACTGGCTGGTCAGCGAGGTGGGGATGGGCGGTGCGTGGTTCTACGGCCGGACTGAGGAGGGTCTGCTGCCCGACGCTCACGGGGTTAAGATGGTTGAGCGGGCGCTCGAGTTGGGCGTGAATTATTTCGATACGGCGCCCTTGTACGGAAAGGGCCGAAGCGAAGAAATGTTGGGGCTTGCCCTGGAAGGTGTGACGGAACCGTACTATCTGGCGACCAAGGTCGGTTATTATCCGGAACCGTTCGACTATTCACGGGACGCGATCTGGCGCGGATTCGACGCCAGTCTGAAACGACTGCGGCGGGATCGGGTGGATCTGCTCCAGGTGCATGAAGCGGAGCAGGCCGCCTGGGAAGGTATCTTCGGAAAGGAACGCACGCTGGAGACGCTGGTGGATATTCGTTCGCAAGGGCTCGCGCAACATATCGGATTGACCGGGTCTGACCTGTCATTGATGAGCAAAATCCTGAAGGAGACCGATGAGTTCGTATCCGTGATCACGTTTTGCAAGTACGATCTGCTGACACAGGAAGCCAAGGAAATTCTGGTGCCTGTCGCGGCAGCCGAGAATGTCGCGGTGATCGCCGCGTCTCCCCTGCACGGAGGTCTGTTGGGTTCCAAGCGCGACAGGTTTATTGCAAACGGACGATTTCCCGAGTTGCACGCCAGGCTGCGCCGTGTGGAGGTCTTACTGGCGGACGAGCCGCAGGGTCTGGTAAACGTAGCGCTTCGGTACCTGCTTACGGACCCGCGGGTAAAGATGCTGCTTTGCGGGGCATCCGACGTGGAGGAGTTGGAAATGTGTGCATCGGTTTCGGACGGCGAGTACCTCCCGCCGGACCGGGTCCGGCAGATCGAGGAGGCTTAGCATGACCGCAGCGCGACTCGGTATTATCGGTCTGGGTTATATTACGGTAAATGCCCATCTCCCGCCACTGGCCGAACTTGCGGAGAGAGGTCTGGCGGTGTTCCAGGCGTTCTGCGACGTGGACGAAGAAACGGCGGCCCGCCAGGCGCGGACTTTCGGGGCGAAAACCGTATATACGGATCACCACGAGATGTTTGAGAAAGAGGAGTTGGACGGGGTTTACATCTGCATTCCACCCACCTTGCATACGGATGCCGAGTTGATCGCCGCGGAAAAAGGGATCCCGGTTATGGTGGAAAAACCCCAGACTCTGGATATCGCACAGGCGATTCGGTTCAGCGAGGCAATCCGGAAGTCGGGCGCCCCTTCTCAGGTGGGCTTCATGAGCCGTTATTACGAAACGGCGGAGTACATGCGGGAAAGGATATTGGAGCGCAGGGCGAGGCACGCGCTTGTGCAACTGCTTTACAGCGGGAGGCATATTCGCTACTGGACGAGCCGCTTCGAGCTGTGTGGAGGGTCGTTTGTCGAGAATACGATTCATATGGTGGATCTCCTCAGATTTTTCCTGGGTGACGTTACGGATGTGTCCGCGTTTTATTTCTATCGCGAGCCCGGCGAGGGGCCCGAGCCCATTAATCTTCCCCACGTGTACGACGTGAATTACCGTTTTGAAGGTGGCGTCGTGGCCAGTGTCACAACCTCGCGCGTGCTGACGAATGTGAATGCATCCAGGCGGGAGGTGGTGGTGGTATGCGACGATTCGCTTCTGGAGTGGTCAGCGGAAAGGGTCGTGGAAAACGGTGAGACGATTTTCGAGGCGCCCGCCCGGAACAACCCGTTCGCCAGGCAGGCGCGAGCGTTTGTCGATGCGATCCGAACGGGCGACGCGTCCGGACTGCGCAACGGGTACGGGCAGGCGCTGAATAGTCTGGCCGCGGGTTTGGGGGCCAATGCGTCGGCCTCCGAAGGAGGCGCACTGATACGGCTGGACGAGTTCGTTTCCGGGGCTGTTTCCGGCCCGGATCGTAGCCCGGCGAATACGGGTGTGGAGCGCGAGACTTATTGACATAGGGATGGCGCCGATGAACGAAATCAGGTATTTTACGCCCCTGGAGGCCAACCGGACATTGCCGCTGGTGAAACGAATTGTTGCCGACATCCAGGCTTCCGGTCGTCGGTTGCGTCAACTTGCCGGGGAACTGGGGTCGGCCGCGGCCGATGATGCCGAGATAAAGAAGCTGATTGCGTCGCTGAATGAATTCTTCGAGGAATTGGAGGGAATCGGGTGTTCGTACAAAGATCCGAATTTCGCCCTCGGCCTGGTGGATTTTCCCTGCGTAATCAACGGCGAGGAGGTGCTTCTGTGCTGGCGGAGCGATGAGCCCCGGGTCACACACTACCACAGTCCCACGGAAGGCTACCCGGGGCGCAAACGGATTCCCGATGAATTACTTCGGGAACGAACAACGGAACATGGAGAGGAGACAAAGGATGACGGTTAAGGAACTGGTGAGCCGGTTCCCGGAGATCCCGGCCGATCTTCGCGGTGAACCGCAGCTTGCGGCGTTCGCTGACGCGTTCGAAGCACAACTGGAAATCGCGCGGAAGCCCAGCGCCTGCGCGGTGGAACACGACGCGGACAACCATTTCTATCTGCAGCTGATCGGACCCATCGACATCTACAGGTACGGACTCTACGACAGGGAGCGGGTGTTGGAAGAGATCCGGAAACTCGTCGACGGCCATCGGGCCGACCCCGTCGGGTTTGTACGTGGTCTGCTTCCGGAGAAGATTGCGCGGCAGGAGGTTAAGGGGCCGGGCTGCGAATAGGACAGAGCAGGATTTGCGATGATCTTCACGAGGGGTGACTCCCAATGCAATTTTCCCATTCATTGAGCACTCGGCTATGGCGGATCAGTCCCTCCATTTATTGACGGCGACGGAACTCGCCGCGCTCTACCGCAGCGGGCACGTTTCGCCCGTGGCGGTTACGGAGGCGTATCTGGATCGGATCCATCGCTATCAGTCCGAAACGAAGGCGTTCATTACGGTAACGGCGGAACGGGCGCGGGCTGACGCAAGAGCGGCGGAACTGGCCATTCGATCGGGTAACGATTACGGACCGTTGCACGGTGTGCCTATTGCATTAAAGGACCTGTGCGATACGGCGGGCATTCGCACGACGTCGGGATCCGGGGCGCGGAAGGACCATGTGCCGACGCGTTCTTCGACGGTGGCGAAGCGGCTGGCGCGCGCGGGCACGGTGTTGTTGGGCAAGACGAATCTGGTGGAATATGCATTCGGTCCGTTCGGAATCAACCCGCATTTCGGCACCCCTCCGAATCCGTGGGACGCGGAACGGGTTCCGGGCGGGTCCAGCAGCGGATCCGGCCTGGCCGTTGCGGCCGGCCTGGCTGCAGCGGCGATCGGAACGGACACCGGCGGGTCGGTACGCATTCCCGCGGCGTTCTGCGGTGTCGTCGGCCTCAAGACCACAACGGGCCGCATCGGTACGGCGGGAGTGATGCCGCTTTCGTGGACGCTGGACACCATAGGGCCCATGGCCAGATGCGTTGAGGACGCCGCGCTGATGTATGTGGCAACCGCAGGCGCGGACGTGGAAGATTCCTCGGCCCTTGATTTGCCGGTCGGCGACGTCATGGGCCTCCTGAAGAAGGATGTCAAGGGCCTGCGACTCGCGGTGGTCCGTGAGCCGTTCTTCCACGGAGCGGATCCCGAGGTGGTCTCGCTGGTGGAGGACGCGATCGAGGTCCTGGCCGGACTGGGCGTTGACGTGCGGGAAATGGCGTTTCCCGAGGCGGTACAGGCCGAAAGAGAGGAAGATAACCTGAGGCTTCTGAGGACTGAGGCGGTTGTTGTCCACCGCGAGGCGCTGGCGGATGCGCCGGATTCATTCGGCCCCGTCGTGCGTGCGCGCCTCGAGGTCGAGCCCGGATTGCTGGCCGTGGATCTGGCCGAAATTCAGCGCAAACGCGCCGAGATGATGCGGACGACGGCGGTCAGGTTGACCGACGTCGAGGCCGTCGCCGGTCCCACGATGTCGAAGCCCGCGCCTCGGCTGCGTGATCTGGACCGCGGGGAGCCGACACGCTTGCTTACCCGGCTTGTAAACTGGCTGGGTCTGTGCGCGGTAACCGTGCCCTGCGGGTTTACATCGCAGGGATTTCCGGTCGGGTTGCAACTGACGGGCAAGCCGTATGACGAAGCGACGATCCTTCGGCTGGCCTATGCGTACGAGCAGGCAACGGACTGGCGCGCATCGCGTCCACCCGGGTACTGATGCCCTGTCCCGGGAATACGTCACCACACTTCCGCCTGCCTCGCATGCTTCAGCAGGCAGGCCGGTTCATCCCGTCTCACGGCGTTGGGCCGACCTTCCGTTAAAACTCAATGCAGAGAAAAAGAGGGGAGCGCGCTATGCTGGTGGGTTACGTGAGTGACGAGCGCTACATTGCGTTATCCGACGTGGCTCTGGAATTCAGAGACGCGTCGGGAAACGCGGTGCTCGTACGTTCGTCCGCATCGGGTGCGGTATATGCGGAGGTGACGCCGGGTCGTTACCAGGTGATTCTGGCAAGGAACGGGTATGGGTCGAAAATCGTCGATATGGAGGTGAAACCGGACGAACCCCGTCAGTTTCGTCTGTTGAAGGACTGTCTTTTGGGTTACGTGTGGCCCAAGTGCGTGAAGTCGGGCGACCGCTCCGAATTTCGTGTGCATTCACACGAACAGTATAAGCTGGAGCTATGGCGTTACGGCTGGAAAAAGGAACTCATCAGGCCCGTCGGATGGTACGACGAGCACGGTCCGCGGGCCACCGTCCAGCTGACGCCCGACGGCGATTATACGCAGGTGGGCGCGCAGTGGAACAAGTTCGGATATACCAGCCCCGGTCACAAACAGCTTGTCACCGCGCCTGAAAGGTCGGGACTTTACTACTTCCACGCCAGGACGGAATCCGGTTTGTTCTTCTCGTTTCCGTGGGTTGTGGCCCCCGCGGAACCGAGGGCGAAGGTGGCCGTGCTGGCATCGGATATCAACTGGAACTGCTATAACAATTTCGGCGGGCGCAGCAATTATATTCACCCGGACAGGATGCCCCCCACACCCACCATCAACGCCCGGCTGGAGTTGAAGCGCTACACCGATCCGGAGCACATCAATTACGACGCGGAGGAATATCTGCCGCTGTCTTTCGAACGTCCGGAGCCGATAAACGTCGTGCCGGAGGATGAGCAGGTGACCGATCCGATTGAAGGACGGGCGCCCAATCACGTCGCCCCGGCGGAGTGGCGGCTGATGGGGTGGCTGGAGCGGGAGGGGTTCGAGTACGATCTTTATTCGGAAACACAGCTGCATTTCGGCGCGCTGAACCTGGACGATTACGCCGTGTTGATTCTGGGACCCCATCCCGAATACTGGTCCGGTAAAATGTATTACGACGTGAAAGATTGGGTTTTCAACCGGGGTGGCAGGTTGATGTATCTTGGCGGAAACGGGCTGAACTGCGAGGTGGAGTTCGTGGACGAGGAAACGATGATCGTCCAGAACGGAAACCGGCGTCAGCAGCGGGACGAAGGGTTTGAGAGCCGCATGCATATGCGCCAGGAGTCGGAGGCCAACCTGCTGGGGGTGGTGTTCACCCAGGCAGGCATTATGACGGCGGCTCCGTACCGGGTCGTCGACGCCGGCCACTGGGCATTCGAGGGCACGGGCCTCGGCGAAGGGGATATCTTCGGCCGGGAGTATCTGCATATGCGAATTCCGGGCGGAGCGTCGGGGCACGAAACGGATAAGATCTCATCCCGGTTCTCTCCCCCGAACGTCAAGCTGCTTGCCCGCGGGATGAACGAAAACGACGGGGGCGCCCACATGGTCATTCACGAACCGGCCGGGGGTGGCGCGGTCTTCTCGACGGGTTCTATCACCTACATAAGTTCCCTGCTGGTCAGCGATGAACTTTCCCGGCTCACAGGCAACGTGGTGAGGCGATTCCTGGAGTAAGGTTTGCCGCCCACCCGTCTTGTGCGAGGAGCATGGCATGCTTTTTGACACGCATACCAATCTGTTGTGGTATCCGGACCATCTGACGGATGAATTCGTCGAGTCCGCACTTGCCGCCAAAAAGGCAAAGATGCGATTGTCGCCCGACGTGTATTTTGCGGACGACTCCCGGGACGAGCGCAATGCGTTCGACGCCACACCCGAGCAACTGCTGGTGGCCACCGAAGATTGCGACGGGGCGATCGTGTTCGGTCTGCGGGCGCCGCACGTGGGAATCGACGTGCCGCAGGAACTGGTTGCCGGATTCGTGAACGAAAACCCGGATCGGTTCTTCGGCTGGAGTTCGGTAAATCCAAACGACGCGGATTGTATCGACCAGCTGGTATATTGCGTGGAGGACCTGGGGCTGCGGGGGCTGAAGGTGGCCCCGATCTACCAGAATTGGGATCCACAGGATCCGCGGCACCTGCCGTTTTTCAAAAAAGCGGAATCGCTGGGTATTCCGATGAATATCCATCAGGGCACCTCGTTCGTCCGGTTCGGCCCTTTGAAGTACGCCAATCCGATTCTGCTCGAGGATATTGCTATTGCGTGCCCGGATCTGCGTATTGTCATTTCTCACATGGGGCATCCGTGGGAGGATGAATGCGTGGTGCTGATCCGCAAGCATCCCAACCTTTACGCCAACGTGTCTGCCCTCCACTACCGGCCGCGGCGACACTACCAGGCATTCATGTCGGCGGTCGAATATGGCGTGGAACACAAACTGATTTTCGGATCCGATTTTCCATCGGCCACGGCGGCGCAGGTGATTGCCGGCCTGTGGAAGGTAAACGACGTGGTCAAGGGGACAAATTTCCCGACCATGCCGGACGAGATGATCCATAACATCATCTACGAGAACTGGAAGCTGGTCTTTCCGGAGTATATCGGGCCATTGAATCGGGGTTCTTGAGATGTCGCGGTTTATGCCGGAGCCCGGCGGCATGGAATGGGGCAAAGTGGATTTTCCTGCGGCGAAATGCGGTGTGCTCAATAAAGAGAGGTCTGGATGAGCCGATTGTACTACAGCGAAGACGGGCGGGTCATGCCGTCTCTTTGTGAGGAGTTGACCACGTTCCGGCGGGGGCGCAAAACACTCACGTTGCCTGAGACGGACGCGCCCGGGCAGGTTTATATTCTGGCCCGGCCCTATCCGGAAAACGAAGCCCCGCTTCGGGTGGCCCTGAACGGCGTTGAGGTCGAGGCTCTCAGTCCCGACCGGCCAGGTGCGTATTCCTGGTCTGAACTTTCGGTGGCGGATCTGAGAGCCGGCGACAATACCTTCGAACTGTGGACCGACGGGACGGCGATGGATGGCTGGTCGCTCGCGATGGAAGCCGGCCACGCCGAACCCGACAGCGGGGTCAGTGACGACGGTGGGCAGACCTGGCGGAGTGAGCGGATGGGCTACCTCAATTCCGTTCTGGGTGAGTACGTGATACGGGTACGGCTGGCCGAGGGAGAGGATCCGCCGCCGCCGCCCATGGTTTGGGAGGTTGCAGAGTCGCCAAGGCTGGTATCGTTGAGGCGTATATTGCCGCCCGTGGCAAGAGACCAGGGGCCGCTGATAAATCGGGTCCGCGCGTTATCGGCCTGGCTGGCGTCCAGTTGGGAGCACACCAATTCACTGAGGGCGGGGCAATATGCACCGTGGGACGCGGAGACCCTGCTCTCCTGGGCTCCCGGACAGGTGGGACACAACGGAAAACGGCCGGTTGCGATGTGCGTTCACTATGCGGCGGCTTTCGTGAGTTGCGCTCAGGCGGTGGGCATTCCGGCCCGTTGTGCGGTTCTGACCGAGGCGGTAAACGGATTCAACGGGCATTTCGTGGCGGAGGTCTGGTTCGATGAGTATGGCAGGTGGGCAGTGGTGGATCCGAACACCGATGCGCTGTTTGTCAAAAACGGGGTGCCCATGTCAATGGCCGACGTGCGGGCCGCAGGTGAGAATCTGAAGACCCATATTGAATACGGCCCGGGTGCGGAGTACCAGCGGACGTTTCCGCATATGGTTGAATTCGTCCAGGAGAATCTGGAGAAGGGCGTGTGTTTCGGGCACCGGAGCGTCTGGTTCCGGAGCGACTTGCTGGGGCGTCCGGAGTTTTCGCCACCCGCTCACGGCTCGCTGAGCTATTGCGAAACCGGCCTTGTCTGGGAGCAGCGTGATCTGGCGGCGGGGTTTGGGATGTTTCCTTTCTTCGGCGACGAGCGGTACTTCGATGCCGCCCCGGTCTGTCCTGGCTGGGGTTGAAGCGCCGATGGACGGCGTGCGGGCCCTCCGGACGTCGGCCTTTACCGGATTATACCCCGATTGTTTCGATGCCGAGTTTATCGAGGGCGGCGCGAATTTCCGCGCGACCCGCTGTGGAAACGTCGACGCGAGGCGGGCGAACCGGTCCGCCGGACAGACCGACGAGGTCCATACCGGCTTTTATCATCGCGACGTCCCCGTATCTGGCTCTCAACCTTTCCAGGGAGACAAGCTGGCGCTGGATGAGGACCATGGCCTCCCAGTTCTTATCGCAGGCGAGGTCGAAGAGTTCGAGTTCGTATTCCGGTGCGAAGTTGACGATGCCGGCCGAGAATCCGTCGATGCCCATCTGGAAGCGAAGGTGGAGCACACCCGGGTCGTGGCGTTTGTTGCCTATCCAGACAAAGCGGTCGCCGAGGGTCTGAATGGCGGCGAAAAGATTATGCGGCGCCCGGCACGGATCCTTGATCCCGATGATACGGTCGACCTCCGCGAGCCGGAGATAGAACCCTGCGGGCCAGGCCTGGGTGTTATAGGGCATTAATGCCAGCCCCGAGGCGCCGGCAAGCATTCTGTAGTGGTTCAGAACACCCTCCAGGTTGTCCGGTACTTCGTTGCGAATATAGGGCGCCATTCCCAGGGCGACCCGGGCGCCCATTCGTTCGTAAGCGGGCGCAAGTTCCAGGGCGGCGCCGAGATTTTCCGGCAGGGTGGGAATGACCAGCGGCCCGGACCCCGCAATGTCGAATGCGGTCCGGGTGAGTGTTGCAAGTTCGGAATTGGAAAGGGCGTTGACCTCACCGGTGCCTCCGCCGATGCTCAACACCTTCACGCCGTGCTCGATGAGAAAGCCCGCGTTCCTTTCCAGCGCGTTCGCGTCAAGTCGACCGCGGTCTCCCCTTTCGAACGGGGTGACAACAAAGGCATGGGTGTTCTTGAGTTTGTTTTTCAGGTCTTCGGGAAACATTTCCGGCTGGCTCCGTGGAATGCAGGTTGTCGGTTATGGATAAGAACTGAAGCAATATAGTCCGGCACGCGGCCGCGCAAAAATGAAAATTTCGTCCTGAGAGGTGTCCCGTGATCAAGATTGGAACGCGGATCGATCCGAAATGGCTGGACCGGCCGCAGGATTTGCAGTTCCTGAAGCAGATTGGCGTGGACGTGGTGGATGTGACGCTGGATATTTTTCCGGGCTATAAGGAGACCGGAAAACTCGAGCGCGAAAGCGTGGAGGCAGTGGTGGAGGTGGTGGACGGCGCCGGCCTGAAGATCGAACGGGCGAATTCGACCAGCGACTATTCACGAGCGGTTTTTCTGGATGAACCGGGTGCGGCAGAGGAACTCGATCATCTCGTGGCGAACGTCGCGCTTTGCGGGGAGTACGGTTTTCCCGTTATCGGGATACAGTGTTTTCAGGCCGCCGGGTTCGGCGGGTTTTCACGAGGTGTTTTCGAGTGGGTGGAGGGCCGTGGCGGGTACCGGCATCTAAGGGTCGATTTGCGCGACGCGCTCAACAGGCCCGTTCGGGAAGGCGCCCCCACGCCTGAGGAACTCTGGGAACGAACGCTGAAGATTTTTCGCGCGACGGTGCCGGTTGCCGAAGCCGCGGGCACACGGGTCGCCATGCATGGAAACGATCCGCCCGTGCCCAGCCTGTATGGCGTGCCGCAGGTCTTGTACGATTTCGCGGCATTCGATCGGCTGTTCTCAGAGGTGCCGTCACCGGCAAACGGGATGACGTTTTGCGTGGGCACGCGGTACGAGTCGGGCGAAGACGTGTTCGAGGGAATCCGGCGTTTTGGCGGGCAGGGGAAGATCTTCCACGTTCATTTTCGAAACGTGCGGGGAACCATTCCCGAAACCGGAGGATATGAAGAAGTGATTCCGGACCTGGGAGACCTGAACATGTTCCAGGTGGTTCGGGCGTTGCACGAAGTGGGGTTTGAAGGCGCCATTGACTACGACCATATCATGGAATTGGCGGGTGACGCGGAAGGGCGGGCTTACATAGCATTTTGTGTGGGACAGATGCACGGGTTCCTGCAGGCGCTCGAGACGGACCGATAGTTGCGGCCGCGCGGCCGGCATTCAAGGATGAGGCAAGGATGACCGTCGCACGGCGGCCTTTCGCTGTCCGCCCGACGGGAACCCGGGCCATGCGAATTGCGGAGGACCTTTCGCCCAGCCGATATCCGGCCGGGCCAATTACGATCGTGCCGGCAGATAACGCTGAGCGTCGTCATGGCAAACACGATGGAAATGGTTGTTGAACTCGCACGGACGCCCCGGGCTTCATTGGAACAGGTTGGCGGAAAGGCGCGAAATCTGGGGCGCCTGCTTGCCGGCGGATTCCGTGTTCCGGACGGGTTTTGCGTGACGGCGGACGCCTGTGTGCGGTTTCTGGAATACAATGGCCTTGATCCCGCCGGCGCGACCGAGGAGACGGTTGCGGGGGGATCGTTTCCCCCCGACGTTGAACAGGCCGTTCGAGCTACCTCCGAATCGCTCCTCGGCAAAGGAGCAAAATCCGTTGCAGTGCGTTCGTCCGGCGCGTCTGAGGACGGCAGCGCGTTCGCTTTTGCCGGACAGTTCGAGACCTACCTGAACCTGACGGATGTCGAATCCGTTCTTGCGCACGTCCGGTTGTGCTGGGCGTCGGCGTGGAACGACCGTCTGCGGACCTATGCGCCGGGTCTGGTACCGCGCATTGCGGTTGTGGTCCAGGAGATGGTCGACGCCGAAAAGTCAGGCATCCTTTTCACGCGGAACCCGGTAGCGTCAGGTGCACCGGGTATTTTTGTAGAGGCCAACTGGGGGCTCGGAGAGACCGTGGTCGCGGGAGAGGTTTCGCCCGATTCTTACGTACTGGACCGGAAGACGGGCCGGGTCGTCGAGAAACAGATAGCGCACAAGTTGTGGAGGCTCCGTCCGGGTGACCGCCGCGCCGAACCCATGCCGGAGGGGCTACGGGACGCAGAGGCGCTTTCCCCGGGTGAGCTTCATATGCTGTGGCGGCAGGGCAGCGAGGTCGAGGCGTTTTCCGATGGCCGGCCTCAGGATATCGAATGGGCGTTTTCCAATGGCCGGCTCTATCTCCTGCAGACACGTCCAATTACAACGACCGTGTCCCGGCCGCGTGGGAGGTGGTCACGGGGGATCTGTGACGACCTCTGGTCCGAGGCCCTGTGTCCGATGGCGGCGTCGATAATTGCGGATCGCCTGAGCGAGGCGTATACGTTTCAGGGTCCCGTACGGCGGCTGGGTCTGGAGGCGTTGGTACGCAGCGACATGATGAAAGTGATCGATTGCTACATGTACGTGAATGCGGACGCCGTGGCGCAGGTACTCAAGCTGGTTCCGGAGAAACTTCTGGTGGACGATGCGCTGCTCATACTGCCCCGGAAACTCCAGGAGGAAGTGGCTGGCGCGACGCGGACCTGGCGGCGGATTATCCCGGCGCTGCTGCGTCTGCCGGGCCTTCTTATGACCGAACCCTACGGACTGATTCACAGCAATCACCGGAGGGTCAGGCACGCGTTTTGCCCGGTATTCAACCGGCGGGCCCGTTCGATTGAGCGGCAGATTTCCTCGGCACGCGATCCGGATGCGCTGCTGTTGGCCGTGGATCGTCTTACGGCACTCGCGATGCATCAGCAACGGGACGTCAACCAGTGGAGTTACGCGTTTGCGATGAACTGCATCTGGGTTCTGCGCGTGATGGTGGTCCGTTGGGCGGGTCTCGATATGGCCGCTTTCAAGGATCTGCTGCTGGTCCCGGCAAGCAACAAGACTTCCGAGGCCAACGCCGCACTGGAGAAATTGGCGGATGAGGTCCGAAGCGATTCCGGTCTGCGACGGATCATGGAGACCGGGACGGACGAGGCGTTCCTCGAATATCTTCGGGCAGGCGAAGGTGGCTTCCCTTTCAGGTTCAATGCATTCATCGACGCGTATGGGTTTCGCGCTGCGAATAGGGATTTTACATTTGCGCGATGGCATGAACGTCCGGAAGCCGTTGTGCAGATGCTCCGACAGAACCTTTGCGCGGAACCCGCACCGGCGCACCGGGCGTCGCGGGAACTGATGCGGACGGCCGAAATGGAGGTGGCGAGTCGTCTGTCGGAAACGACGTGGGGATGGGCACGGACCGTGACGTTCAGGTTTGTGTTGAAATATACGAGGATCTATCTCGGGCTTCGAGAGGAGCTGCGATTTTATCTGGACAGACTGTTTGCAGGGTACAGGGCGGTTTTTCTGAAACTGGGCGACCATCTCGTATCCCGCGGCGTGCTGGGGCGGAAGGAAGAGGTGTTTTTCCTGACGTGTACCGAGGTAGAGAACGCGTTCAAGGGCGGCTCCGTGGCTTGCGAGGATGAGATTCATCGACGGATCGCCGATTTCGAACGTGCGCGTGGTCGCCAGCCGTTTTATTTCTGGATTGAAGGACGTGGTGAGAATCCGGTTCCCGACGAGAATCAGGATGCGCATCGGTTGCGAGGCATCGGAACGAGTTCCGGTACGGCAACCGGAATCGCACGGCTGATACGCGGACCCGAGGAGTTTGAGACACTGGCGCAGGGGGAGGTACTGGTCGCAATGGGTACCGACCCCGGATGGACACCGCTTTTTCGGCGCGTAAGTGCGGTCGTGACGGAAATCGGCGGGGTCCTGAACCACAGTTCGGTGATCGCGCGGGAGTACCAGGTTCCGGCGGTGGTGGGTGTGTCGGGTGCCACGTGGCGCATACGCACCGGAGACCGGATTACGGTGGATGGGAGCCGGGGTGTTGTGGAAATTCACGGTGACGGAAGCGAGCACCGGACATCATCGGGACAGAACACTGGATGAATCACGGACCTGGATTTGTCCAATTCCTGTACACAATCGCATAATCCGTTTGTTTTTAAATATTTAGGTGATTTTCTCTGATGCCGCCGGTCCAACTTCGTACTCTCGAGTCCGCGAATGGGTTGCCAAACCATCCGTTTTATTCTAAATTTATAATTCTACATCGGAACCGCTGTTGAGTTTTTTTTTACGTTTCGGCAGAGCGCCAATGACTTCGATTTCGGAGAATCTGAAACGGGTCCGGGAACGCATCGTCCGTGCAGCGGAGCGAGCGGGGCGACCGGCGCAGGACGTAACCCTCGTCGCGGTTTCCAAGACAAAGCCCGTTGAGGTCATCCGTGAAGCGGTGAAGGCCGGGGTCCATGTGCTGGGTGAGAACCGGGTACAGGAGGCAGAGACGAAGGTTGGCAGCGTCGCGGGTGCGGTGGATTGGCACCTGGTGGGGCATTTGCAGCGGAATAAGGTGAAAAGCGCACTCCGCATGTTCGAAATGGTTCACTCGGTGGACAGTCTGCGGCTGGCAAGGGAGATTGGAAAACGCGCGGTACAGGCCGGAATGTCCGCGCGGACGCTCGTGCAGGTGAATACCTCGGGGGCGGATTCCCAGTTCGGGGCCGCGCCCGACGCAGCGATCGATCTGGTCGGGCGGATTTCGGAGATGGACGGGGTGGATGTGGAGGGGTTGATGACGATTGGTTTGTTTTTACCGGACCCGGAGGCGGTGCGACCCTGCTTCGTACAGCTGCGGGAACTGAGTGAGAAGATTGCGGCGGCGCGTATACCGGGTGTATCCATGACACATCTGTCAATGGGGATGACGGGGGATTTTGAAGTGGCAGTTGAGGAGGGCGCCACGATGGTGCGCGTCGGCTCGGCGATTTTCGGTTCCAGACAGTAACGCTGGAGCAGGGTGCGTCGGTGCGATTAACCGCCGGTCCGGCGCCTGCCCGTCTTCGGTGGCAGGATTCAGCGAAGGGCAATTATGTTATACGTTCTGTTGCAGGTGTTCGACTACATGCGGGCAGCCATCAGCTTTGTGGCGTTTTCGGCGGTTGTGGTTGTCGTTGTGTTGATGGTTCTACGATGGATCCTGTTGAAGGCGCAACCGTTTGGCCGGCTGTCGCAGGTCGTTCGGGAATGGACTGATCCCATGATCTGGCCAGTCGCACAGAGCCTGCCCGCACCCAACAGTCTCGCCATTGCACCCTTGTTTGTGATTCTGGCAACGTTGTTGGCAGCGTTTTTTCTGAAGTGGGTCAGCAACGACGTGCTTCTGGCGCTGGAGGGGGTGGTTCGGGCGTTGTTGAACCTTGCCCTTCTTCAGGTCGTTGGCTGGCTCTTTTACGGCGCAATTTCGGTTTTCCTGGTGTTGATCCTCGCTCGCATCATTGTTTCCTGGATGCCCTTCTTGCGAAACGGGCGGTTAATCTGGACACTGTATTCGCTTACCGAGCCCGTCATGGCGCCCTTCCGGCGCCTGATTCCGCCACTGGGCATGTTTGATCTGTCGCCGATTCTGTTGATCCTGCTGTTAAATTTCGCCAAAGGAGCGGTTCTCGTGGTTTTCGGATTGAGTATGTCGTAAAGGCGGGAGTCGGGTATGGGAACGTGTATAACGGATACGCGTTCCGCCAAACCCGGCTCTGAATCCTGATTTCCGCCTTTCCTCTCCGCGAGTGGCGGTTTCCCCTGCCGCCCGCTTGAGGTATCCCGGCGCTGGCGGCGCCGAGGACGGTCATGGAGGTGGTTCCCGTGAAGATGACTTCGCCGGATATCCGGAAGGATGAATTCGACGGCGTTGACGACGCGCGTACGAATGATGGAGACGAGAAATCGTACGTGAAGGACGGCAACGGCCAGATCCCGAATGGAGATTACACGGAGACGGAGGACTGAATTTCTGTCTGCCTTCCAGGCGCCTCGCCATTGCGAGACCGATTTTACCGGCAGGAGCGGAGCGGATCCATGACAGAGACAAAGCCGTTGCGCCTGGGTGTGATTGGCGGTTCCGGGTTCTATGAGATGGATGGCGTCACGGTGGTGCAGGAACGTGAGGTGGACACGCCATTCGGCCAGCCCTCCGATCTGCTGTTAGAAACGAATATTAACGGACGTACGGTTGTATTCCTGCCCCGCCACGGGCGCGGACACCGGCTGCTGCCTTCCGAGGTGGGATACCGTGCCAATATCCATGCGTTGAAACAGCTGGATGTCACCCACGTGCTCGCCGTGGGCGCCGTGGGAATTATGAAAGAACATATCAGGCCGGGAGACATGGTGGTTCCGGATCAGGTTTTCGATCGTACCAAGGGGATTCGGCCGTCCACGTTTTTCGGCGACGGGGTTGTGGGGCACGTGACGTTCGCAGACCCGTTTTGCGCGGATATGCGCGGCGTTGTTGCGCAAGCGGCGAGGAATCGCGGCGCTAAGGTTCACGACGGCGGCACGTATGTCTGCATGGAAGGGCCACAGTTTTCGACCAGGGCAGAGTCGCATTTTTATCGCCGGGCGGCAAATGCCACGGTGATCGGAATGACGGCGCTTCCGGAGGCCAAGCTGGCACGAGAGGCGGAATTGTGCTATGCCGTGCTGTCCATGGGTACGGACTACGATTGCTGGCACGAGCGGGAACAGGATGTGGATATTGAAGCCGTGCTGGCCATTCTGAAGGCCAATACCCGGATGGCCAATGCGGTCGTGAAAGAAATCGCCGGTCTGCTGCCGGAGGCGTTGGATTGCGAATGTCACCACGCGGCGCGGGATGCGATTATTACGGCGCCCGGCGCCATTTCGAATGAGGCAAGACAACGGCTGAGCGTACTTTATGGACACTATCTGGGTGGGACGAGATGATCGACGAACGATGGTACCGGAAACCCGAGGGCATGCCGGAAGCCGTTTCGGCGGGGGGTGTGGTTGTACGGGTGGCGGACGGACAGGTGATGGTGGCGCTGATTCGCGAGCAGTCCTACGAGGAATACGTGCTGCCCAAGGGACACGTGGACAAGGGCGAGACCGTCGAGGAGGCTGCGCGACGGGAGATCGAGGAGGAGGCGGGGTTTACGGAATTGGAGTTGATCCGGTCGATGGGCGTACGGGCGCGGATGAATTATCATCGGACGGAATGGAAGACCACGCATTATTTCCTGTATCGGACCAGGCAGGTGGATGTCGTGCCCTCGGACGTAGAACATCACGAAGTCGTGGACTGGTTTCCCATCGATCGGCTGCCGTTGATGATGTGGCCGGAACAGAAGGTGTTGCTGGGGGAGAACGAGGGCCGGATTGCCGCGATGATGAATGGCGAATCGGTTCGATAACATCAAGTAACTCCAAGCGCGATATTTTCGCGTGAACCGGTTTTCGGTACGGTGCAGGAGGATTCCGATCGGTCGCTGACCCTGAACTGAGCAGGACGTTGAAACCTTAAGTGTACGGAACGTTTCAGACCACACCCGTGAAGCGAACAAACCTCATGGCGGCGGAACAAAAGGCAGACACGGTGTTTGAAGATGTTTCCGGCAGGATGAACTTTCCCCGGATGGAGAAGGAGATTCTTCGGTTCTGGGAGGAAAACCGGACGTTTGCGAAGTCGGTGGCAACCCGCCCGGAATCCGGTTCGTTCATTTTCAACGACGGGCCGCCGTTCGCAAGCGGGCTTCCGCACTACGGGCATCTGCTGGCGTCCATTATCAAAGACGTCGTGCCGCGGTACTGGACGATGCGCGGTTACCGCGTGGACCGGCGTTTCGGGTGGGATTGCCACGGACTGCCGGTCGAGAACGAGGCCGAGCGGCAGTTGGGCCTGAAGTCCAGAAAAGACATCCTTGCATTCGGAGTGAGTCGGTTCAACGAGTTCTGCCGGGAACAGGTGCTTCAGTACACGGCGGAGTGGAAACAGGTGATCCAGCGATGCGGACGGTGGGTGGATTGGGACCACCAATACCGGACCATGGATCCGGATTTCATGGAGTCGGTGTGGTGGGTGTTCAAAAGCCTGTGGGAGAAGGACCTTATCTATGAGGGTTACTATTCCCTGGCCTACTGTCCCAGATGCGCCACGCCGCTTTCGAATTTCGAGGTGAATCTGGGGGGCTACCGGGATACCCAGGATCCTTCGATCACTGTGCGTTTCCGCGTGCGGGGACAGGCGAATACGTCGATTCTGGCCTGGACGACCACCCCGTGGACGCTGCCTTCGAATATGGCGCTCGCGGTCGGAGAAGACATCCCGTACGTGCGCGTCCACATGGAGAACGGAGAGCAGTTAATCCTTGCGGAGCCGCGTTTCGATGCCCTGTTTGGCGGGCGCAACGGGGAAGTGGCGCGGGTGGAAACGGAGCCGATGGAGGCACTGCTGAAGATGCGTTACGTGCCGCTGTTCGGCTACTTCGCAGATCTGGGAAATGAGGGCGCGTTTCGCGTGGTTGCGGCCGATTTCGTGTCGACCGAAGACGGTACCGGGATCGTGCACGTCGCACCCGGTTTCGGTGAAGACGACTATCAACTGGGCGTTGAAAAAGGCATCCCGGTCGTGTGTCCGATCGACGAGGACTGCGCCTTCACGGATGCGATCCAGGACTATACCGGACAGTTTGTGAAGGAAGTCGATCGTCATATCATACGGCGACTGCGAAAAGACGGTCTGCTGTTCTCCGAGGGCACGCTGGTTCACAGCTACCCCTACTGCTGGCGGTGTGACTCTCCCCTGATTTATCGCGCAATCGCAACCTGGTTTGTGGCCATTGAACCGATCAAGGAGAAGATGATTGCCTCGAATCAGCGGGTCCGCTGGGTGCCGGAACACATAAAGAACGGGCGATTCGGACGCTGGCTGGAGGATGCGCGGGATTGGGCGATCAGCAGGAACCGCTACTGGGGCACGCCGTTGCCGGTCTGGCGAAATGAGGAGACCGGGGAGACAATTTGTGTGGGCAGCCGTGAAGAACTGGAGCGCTTGAGCGGTGAGAAGGTGGAGGATCTGCACAAGCATCTGATCGATCATATCGAAATACCCAGTTCCACCGGAAGAGGCGTGTTGAGGCGTATTCCCGAGGTGCTGGATTGCTGGTTCGAGTCCGGGTCCATGCCCTACGCCCAGATGCACTATCCGTTTGAGAATCGATCGTTTTTCGAGGCGAATTTTCCGGCCGACTTCATTTCCGAGGGGCTGGATCAGACCCGGGGCTGGTTTTATACGTTGACGGTTCTCGCGGCCGCGTTGTTTGAGGAGCCGGCGTTCAGGAATTGCATTGTATCCGGGATGCTGCTTGCAGAGGACGGACGCAAAATGAGCAAGCGGCTCAAGAACTATCCGGAACCCACCGAGATGCTCGATGCGTACGGCGCGGACGCGTTGAGGCTGTATCTGTTGAACTCTCCGGCGCTTAAGGCCGAGGAGTTGAGGATCAGTGAGCGGGGCATTCAGGAGAGCCTGCGTTCGGTGATTATTCCACTTTGGAACGCGTACGGCGGGATTTTCGTCACCTATGCCAATATCGACGGTTGGACGCCGGCCGGGGCGGGAGGCGTGGCGCGCACCCACGAACTGGACCGCTGGATCCTTTCGGAATTGCAGACCCTGCTGCACGACATGAATGCCGAGATGTCAGCTTACCGGCTGTACAGGACCGTGCCGGTAATGGTTTCATTTGTAGAGAAATTGACGAACTGGTACATCCGCCGCAGCCGCCGCCGCTTCTGGAAGTCGGAAGACGACGAGGACAAGGCGGCGGTTTACGAGACGCTCTACGAAGTGCTGGTTGTATTGGTAAAGGCCATGGCGCCGGTGCTGCCGTTCGTGACCGAGCATATCTATCAGAATCTGGTGAGAAGAGTGGATGCGGAGGCGCCAGAGAGCGTGCACCTGTGCGAAATGCCGCTTGCCGATGAGTCGTTGCGCGATACCGAACTTGAGGGCCAGATGCATCTGACGATGCGCGCGGTTGCTCTGGGTCGGTCGCTTCGCAACCGGCACGACCTTAAGGTGCGTCAACCGTTGCGGCGGGTCTACCTGCTGCCGCCCGATACGGCCGGGCGCGATGCGCTGACGTCGATGCAGGGCCTGATCGCCGAGGAACTGAACATCAAAGAGGTGGTGTTGGTGGAGGACGAGACCGAGTTGAGCGAAATTTCATACAGACCCAACTTCAGGGCGTTGGGACCGCGTTTCGGGAAACGCATGAAAGAGGTGGCCGAGCGCATTGCCGATTTGGCGCCGGAAGAGGTCGAACGCCTGCGGTCCGGTGAGAAGCTGTCGGTTGCGGGAGGGGAAATCGCTCTTGAGGATCTGGAAATCCAGCGGCGGAAGAAAGACGACGTCGTGGTGGCTGTCGAGAACAATTTGTGCGTCGGGCTGGATGTGCATCTCGACGAAGAGCTGATCGACGAGTGTACGGCGCGTGAATTCGTCAACCGCGTACAGAACATGCGGAAGGAGACAGGGTTGGAAGTTGTCGACCGCATCCATGTGGGGGTGTTGGGTGAAGGCTGTCTGGAGCGGGCGGTCACCCGCTATCGGGCATACGTCAGCGGCGAGACGCTTGCCGAGGAGGTGCTGGCGGGTCAACTGCCCGATTCCTGCCGGCTGACGCGGGAATGGCAGGTGAACGGGTTGCGCGGCACAATTGGCATTTCACGCGTTTAAATTTCATATAGCCGTATTTGGTCTGGGCATCGCGGACAGGCGATGGTGGCGCCATCCGGCTGGTACGCACAGTTTGAATTGACAGGCGGAGAGGACGATGAACGAGAAAGATCTGAAATACTTCCGGGAGATCCTGGTAAAAAAGCAGTTGTCCATCGTTCAGGATCTGGGGATGTTGGAGCAACGATCCATGAATGCGACATCCGAAGAGGCTTCCGGCGGGCAAATTTACTCGGATCACATGCCGGAACTGGGTAGCGACTCCATCGAGCGGGAGAAGGCGTTCCTGTTCGCTTCTCGAGACGGCGCCTATCTGACGCAGGTGGAGCACGCGCTGGAACGCATAAAGAACGGGACGTTTGGAGAATGCAGGGTCTGCACGAAAGAGATCCCGAAAGCGCGCCTGGAGGCCGTGCCCACAACCCGGCTGTGCGTTCCCTGCAAAGAGGGGGAACATCGGCAGAGTTTTCGTTCCTCATAATCGCTCACGACCCGTTTGCGGGAACAGACGGGTTCGTTCCATCGCCAAGGGAGGCGTTGTGCGCAGCCTCTGGATTTCGGGTGTTGTCCTTTTTCTGGACCAGGTGTCAAAGCGGATCGTGATGGAATCGATGTTCCTTGGTGAGTCGATTCCCGTGATGGGCTCTTTCTTCAGGCTGACCTATATTCAGAACCCCGGCGCCGTGTTCGGAATGAGGTTGGGCGGGAACGTCGTGCATCTGATTTTCGCCGGGGTGGCATTGATCATTGTGGCGGTGATGTGGATCCGTCTGCCGCCTAATCAGCGGGTGGCTTCGGCCGGCCTGGCGCTTGTGCTGGGGGGAGCCGTCGGCAACGTCGTAGACCGGATCCGTTTCGGTGCGGTGGTTGATTTTCTGGACTTCGGAATCGGATCCCTTCGCTGGTGGGTGTTCAACGTGGCCGACGCCTCCGTTACGGTGGGGGCCGGCCTGTTGATACTGGGCTGCGGACTTCTGAAGGGCGGAAAGGATGAAGCAGTTTGAGGTTGCCGTCCTTTCGGAACACGCGGGCAGCCGACTGGACCGGATGCTGGCAGACGTCTGCGAACCGCTCTCCCGGTCTCGAATTCAGGCGTTGATCGCATCGGGGGAAGTGCTTGTAACGGGAAAACGGGTTCGATCAAGTTACAAGGTTTCGGCCGGCGAACGGATCGTGGTTTTTCTGCCCGCACCCGAGCCCGCCGGACTTGATCCGGAGGAAATTCCTCTGGAGATTTTTTTTGAAGACGCGCATCTGCTTGTCGTGAACAAACCGCCAGGCATGCTTGTGCACCCAACCGGCAGGATGCGATCCGGTACGCTGGTGAATGGTCTCCTTGCCCGTTGCGACGGTCTCTCCGGTATCAACGGCGTTCTGCGTCCCGGCATTGTACACCGGCTGGACAGGGAAACCTCGGGTCTGCTCATGGTTGCCAAGGACGACGTGGCTCACCGGGGGCTTGCGGCGCAACTGGAGGCGCGAACGGTAATCCGGCGATATATCGCCATGGTATGGGGGCAACCGGAATCGGAGCACGGCCGCATCGAGGCCGCCATCGGCAGATGTCGAAAAGACCGCAGGCGCATGACCGTGGTGGACACCGGTGGGCGCACCGCCGCCACCAGGTACGAGGTGAAAGCATTCCATGGGTTCGCATCAACGCTGGATTTGAGGTTGGAGACGGGTCGAACGCATCAGATTCGTGTCCATCTCGCCCATATCGGACATCCGGTCTTTGGAGATGCCACGTACGGTGGCGGCGCGAGACGAATTCGAGGCATTTCACCGCTACTGCGGAACGCTGCCAGGACGGTCCTGAATCTGGCGAACCGGCAGATGTTACACGCCGGGACCCTCGGTTTCACCCATCCCGTTACGGGCGAAGCGCTGGTATTCCACGCGGACGTACCGCAGGACATGCACAGTGTCTGTGAGGCGCTGTCAGCCGGCGAGTACTGACTGGATACGGCTCGCGGAGTGAGAGCGCGACCGTCCCGACGATATGACTTGATCGGCGGATTCCTCGCGCGATACCGAATGCCGCCGCCGGCGAAACCCGTTAACGGATGCGCGACAACACAAACCGACAGCTTAACGCGCAATCTGGCGGCTTCGGCATGCCACAAAAAAAGAGCGTCAACCGGATCCGGTTGACGCTCTTTCCACTTGACGTGTGGTCGAAAACGATCTAGAACGTCCCCACGGGAATACCATATGCCTCTTCAACCCGCTGGGTGTCCACCATTTCGATGGCTTCCCACGGGCAGATATGCACACATTGGATGCATCCGATGCAGTCTTCGAGCCGAACTTCACAAAACGTACCGATACCGTCCAACCCCGCGTCAGCCACGTCCACTTCTTCGATACAGTCTGTTGGACAGACTTCGATGCAGGCGTTGCAACCGGTGCAATAGTCGGGGTTGACAATGGCAATAGACCGGGGCCGCTTCTTCTTGGCAGCCATGCCGGAGCGGGTTTCCAGCCAGAGGTGTTCGTGAAAATCGACGCGTTCTTTCTTCGAGACCCGCTCAGGACGGTAGATCTCTGACTTCGGCGCGAACTCCAGCGCGCCTTCGGCGTGGGCGTGGCTGAGGCGGTATCGGTCCGCGGTAACGAGTTGGTCGGGATCGTCGTCGTAGACGAAACTGACCAGCTCATAACGGATGCCCACGGTCCGGCCGGCCCGTCCGTTCAGTTTGAAATGGATGCCCGGCCTGAATTCGAGGATGGTAAGGCCAGTGGGCTCCTTTTCGGTCTCCACGGAAGCCGGTGCGGTTTCCAGTGCCGGGGCGGCTGCCTCGGGTGCGGATTCTGCGGCGTCGCCAGCGCCCTGTTTGGCTTTCCGCATGGCCTCGGCTTTGGCCTTCGCCCGCGCGACCCGGTCGGTGATGCCGTCAAACTGAGTAAGGTCGACGTTCACGGGAACGATATCTCCTGTTGAACGTAATCTGTGTCGGGGAATAGTGCCGTCCGAGCATAAAATAGGGTCTTTCTCAGGGTTTGTCAAGGATGAAGGGGCTGGGCCGGACAAACCTGGTCGCGGACCAATATCTTGACAGCGTATGCCGACTCTGTTTATATTGGTCCGCGTGTTTTCGTCCGTCGACTCTAACAGTCCGTTGAAAAAGTCGCTCTGCAGGCGAGGCCGAGCCATTGTGATCGAAGACAAGGCGCGCGACCGAGCCGAATCGGGGGATTCGGGGAGGGAGCGCAACGCAGTATTTCGGCCACAAGGGCCGGCCGCAGCCCGGATGGGCTTTTTCAACGGACTGCTAAGGGTAACGTTTGCCGTTGTTCGAAATAGAGGATGCCGAATGGACCATCCGACTCCCGAAGAGGAACTCAGAAAAATCGCCGAAGATGCCACCGCGCCGGTTTTGGAGGCGGAAGTCTCCCGGGCGAGGCTGGTCTCCCAATTCGTCATTTTCCCGGTGGCCATTCTCCTCGTGGCGCTTGCAATTTACCTGGGGTTGGGGCTATTGACGGCCGAGCGAAAAATGGCGGAGGATTATCTCAATACGATTCGCGTGGGCGGCATCAACAGCCGGTGGCAGGCGGCGTACGAACTGGCCGCAGTGCTCGACCAGGAGCAGCGCGAGGGACGGATTGGCCGCAAGTTCGTCGGAGAGTTGATACGGGTGTTCGAGGCTTCCCGTTCGGACGATCCGCGTGTAAGGCGGTTTCTGGCCGCGGCAATGGGAAGGGTGCGCGATCCCGCGCTGGTCAGCGTTTTGATTTCCGCGTTGGATGATCCCGACGACGAGACCCGGATCAACGCGATGTTCTCGCTCAGGGCTCATGGAGACCCCGGCGCCGTTCCACATCTCGTCAGGATCGCGTCCAACGACGATGCCGGCCTGCGTAAGGCCGCGGTATACGCCCTGGGTAGTCTCAACGACCCGCGTGTGCAGCCCGCACTCGAACAGGCGCTGCACGACCGGGCGCCCGACGTTCGCTGGAACGCCGCCCTGCAATTGGCGGCAGTCGGCAATAACGCGGGCCTGGAGGTTCTGGGCGAGATGCTGAGTCCGGGGTACCTGGAAGGGTTCGATCGGATAAGCGGAGAGGGGCGGCGCGATATACTGGTCGGGGCGATCAGGGCCGTAGGCATTCTCGACGCCAGGTCCCTGACCTCCACGCTGCAGGAACTGCGCGGACAGGATCCGGATATGCGGGTCCGGCAGGCGGCCATTGAAGTTCTGAATGAATGGGGGGAGAAATGAGCGACTTGAATCCACGGAACTGCAGGGTCGAATCCGGCCCGTTCAGGTGTGCGCCGGGTCCCTCGTTCGTTCTGTGTGGAAGCCGCGAATCTACAGAAAATCCCGCTTGACAATCCGGGGTGGTTTCGATATATTGGCCCGGTATCTTTAGCGCTGTAAGTGATTCAATTTCCGGTATTTTTATAACTTATATCATATATTATTTCGTCCTGACGGTTTTCGGCTTGAAAGCCGCTTGAGCGGTTTCTGGGGTGTTCCATGTCGGAAGGCAATATCGATCTTTCGGAATTTGACGAGATTCCGGATCGGGTGGCCAGGGCGAAGGCCAAAGCGGAGGCGCTACGCAGGGCCAGAAAGGCCGCCGCGGGCGAAGCGTCCGCGGCAACGCCGGCCGCGGGGGCTTCCGCGAAGGTCCCGGAGAAACCGGGGGGGGATTCCGCCGCCACCGAAGTGGATCTTTCGTCGCTGAACGAGATCCAGGATCGCGTTGCCCGTGCAAAGGCCAAGGCCGAGTTGATGCGCAAGGCGCGTGGGGGTGGCGCAGCGGCGCCGGCCGGTGCGCCGGCGAAGAAGGCCGCTTCCACGGCAGCCCGGGCGGCTGCCGCTCGGGCGTTAACGCAAAAAAAGGACGTGCCGGAAGCGGAGCGCGTCATCGTCCAGACCTCTCCGGCCCCGCCCGCAATCCGCCCTGGGCCCGAAAGAACGCAGGCGGTGGTGGAAGGCGGCATGACCACCCGGCGGGGGTTTTTTACCTGGCTGACCCTGGCCTGGGCGTCGTTTGCGGTCGCGTCCGCGGCGGGGCTCCTCGGGTTTACGCGCTTTCTGTTTCCGAATGTCCTGTTTGAGCCGCCCCAGACTTTCAAAATCGGGTTTCCGGAAGATTACGACTTTGGTGTGGACGAACGCTGGAAGGACAAGTTCAGCGTCTGGGTGATCAAGACCACGCAGGATATGTTCGCGCTCATTTCGGTATGCACCCACCTGGGTTGTACGCCCAACTGGCTGGGCAACGAACAGAAATTCAAATGTCCCTGTCACGGCAGCGGTTTTTATATGACCGGCATCAACTTCGAGGGCCCGGCGCCGCGCCCGCTGGAAAGGGCGCGCATTGTGCTGGCCGAGGATGGCCAGGTGCTGGTCGACAAGACCCGAAAATTCCTGTACGAGAAGGGTCACTGGGACAACCCGGAATCCTTTTTGCGGATCTAAGTATCCGTCTTAAAATCCCCAGCGGTCTTCGCACCTGCCTGCTGCCGCAGGCAATGCAGGCTGCAGTATCGCCGTATACGCGATTTTTCTTGTCAGTTTCAGCATTGCGAACCCATCGGGAGAACACGGTATGCCGAAGATTTCCGGCCTCCTGGACCGGACCAAACGCTCTCAAATCTGGAAGTCCATCTTCAGGCACGACGTGCCGAGAGACGAACGCGGCCGCGCACAGGTGGTGCTGACCAATGTATTTCTGCATCTGCATCCGGTGCGGACCCCCAAATCGGGTATCCGGGTGCGCTACACGTGGTGTATGGGTGGGCTCACCTTTTTTATTTTTCTGATTGAGACCATCACCGGCATTCTGCTCATGTTTTACTACCGGCCCACACTCGAATACGCCTACACCGACATCATCGACCTGGGCGAGCAGGTTCCGCTGGGTATCATGCGGGAGATTCACCGGTGGGGCGCCCACGCGATGATTATTACGGTCTGGCTGCACATGTTGCGCGTATTTATGACCGGTGCTTATAAACCGCCCCGCGAGTTCAACTGGGCGATCGGTGTCATTCTGCTTCTTTTAACGCTGTTGCTGAGCTTTACCGGGTATCTGTTGCCATGGGATCAGCTTGCCATCTGGGCCATCACGGTGGGGTCGAATATGGCGCGGGCAACGCCTTTCCTCGGGCACGAGGGGCCGGGAGCGGCGTTCCTGATGCTTGGCGATATCAACCTGGTCCATGCCGGCAACGACGCCCGATTTGCGCTGTTGGGGGGCCGTTTTGTCGGGGAGGGCGCGCTGCTGAGATTCTATGTCCTGCATTGTCTGTTCATCCCGTTTGTGGCGGCTATATTAATGGCCGTTCACTTCTGGCGGGTCCGAAAGGACGGCGGGATCTCCGGACCGATGTAGAAGCGACCTCCGCTTGTCCGATCTGCGGAATCATCGAGGAAGACGATGGATGTTCTGAAAGGCTTTATCAACTGGCTGCTCACGCCTGAATATTTCATGCCGTTGTTTGCCATTCTCTTTTTCCTGGCTTTGCGGACCCGCTGGGTCTGGACGGTCCGGTTCGGCCTCCCCGCCCTGATCGCCTCGATCGTATTCTTCGTTGTAAGTTTTCAGGATGAGAATTTTCGCATTATTGTGACCAAGGGCGACAATATCCCAATTGTCATGTTGTTGTTCCTGGTCGGTTTTTTTGTCTGGTACAGCCTGAAACAGGGGTACGACAACGACGAGCGTATCGAACGCGGAGAAGGGCCGGTTGAGAAAGCCGAATTCAAAGAGAAGGTCCTCACCTGGCCCCATCTGGTCTACACGGAGTTGATCTGCCTGACCCTGGCCACGGTCTTTCTGATTCTCTGGTCCGTGCTGATAAAAGCCCCCATCGAAGAGCCTGCCAACCCCGCAACAACTCCCAATCCGTCCAAGGCGCCCTGGTATTTCCTGGGCCTTCAGGAAATGCTGGTGTATTACGATCCATGGATCGCCGGTGTCGTTCTGCCCACTCTCGTCATTGTGGGTCTTATGGCTATTCCGTATATCGATCGGAATTCCAAGGGACTCGGTTACTACACGTTCAAGGAACGCCGGTTCGCCATTACGGTGTTTCTATTCGGTTTTGTGGTGTTGTGGGTGATGCTGATCACGATCGGTACGTTTCTGCGCGGCCCGAACTGGAACTTTTTCGGGCCGTACGAATTCTGGGACGTGCACAAACTGGTAGCACTGGTCAACGTCAATCTGTCGGAATATATCTACGTCCAATGGCTGGGCACGGGTTTGCCATCCTTCTGGTTGACGCGCGAAATATGGGGTTTCCTCCTTGTTATCCTGTATTTTCTGGTGCCCCCGCCTGTACTTGCGCAAACGGTGTTCAAGGAGTTCTACAAGACGATGGGATTCGTCCGCTATAGCGTGATGATCCTCTTCTTCCTCTGCATGGTCGCCCTCCCCATCAAGATGTTGCTTCGCTGGCTGTTCAACCTGAAATACATCGTTGCCATTCCGGAATATTTTTTCAATATCTGAGGGTTCTTTCTTGTTTTTCGGCGCCGCTGCAACATGCTTTGGAATTTCTGAAGGAGTTGAAGGACGCGGCAAGTACGGTGCTTTGGGTGGATGCCGCCCCTCTGGAGCCGTTCGATGAATGAGCAGAAGCGCTTCATAGACTTTGTCTACAATGTAGATAAATTGAACATGATTTTCGCCGTGTCCAGCGTGGTGCTGGTTATTGCCGTGCTCTGGATGGTCTGGGACGACTACGACCGTGAATGGAAGGGCTTTCAGAAGGAAGCGATGTCGCTGGAGGCCTACAAGACAGAGGCGGAAATCAAGCTGGCTCAGGAGAACACTGACCAGGACGCCCTGAACGCGATTGAAGACGAACTCACGGGAATTGAGGCCGCGATTCAGGCGCATCAGCAGCGATACGACGCGGCGACGAGCGAGTTGAAGCGGCTAACGCAGGCGGAATGGTACGGGGCCGATCAGAGGCTCAAGTTCGAGAAAGCGCAGTACGACGTGGTGAAGTTTGAATATGAAGACGCGGCCAAAGCGGGGCATGAGGAAACTGCTACGAAGAAAAAGGCCGAAATGGAAGCCATGGAAGTCCGGATCTACGAGTTCCGGCTGGCCAGGGAGGCGGTGGAGGAAAAACAGGCTGCGCAGCAGAAGATCATCGATGCAGTGGCGGGACAGAGGCAGGCGTTAGAGTCCAGACGGCGTTCGTTGCGCAAGGATGAAGAAAACCTGAGGCGCAAGTTGACGGGACTTGTGCCGAGTTTCCCCAACGTGTTCCGAAATCTGCCGGTGGTCGACTTTATCGATCCGTCCATTAAGGTCCGGCAGGTCGTGCTGGCCGACCTCAGAAACGAGCTCAACTTTACCACGGTTCCCCGGGTGGACCGATGTACCACGTGTCATTTGAACGTGGACCGCCCGGGGTACGAGCTCGATCGGGAAACCGGCTGGTTTGAGGACGAGACACTAAAGACGTATATGGAAACGGTCTACGGGGACGAAGACGTCCGGCTGGGGCGCACCAGTGTATTTTCGACACATCCGAGGCTGGACCTTTTCCTGAGTAGCGGCTCACCCCACCCGATCGATGAGTCGGGGTGCACAACCTGTCATCTCGGTCGCGACCGGGGCGTGACGTTCAAGAATACGGCCCATACCCCGGGCGACGACGTCGAGGCGGCCCGCTGGAAAAAGCTGTACGGATGGAAGAAAATGAAATACTGGGACCACCCCATGCTGTCCAGCCGCTACGTCGAGTCGACGTGCGCTCAGTGCCACACGGGCGTTGTGGACGTACCCCGGGCGGAAAATCTGAATCGCGGTATCCATCTCGTGCGCACGCTGGGTTGCCACGGCTGCCACAAAATCGCCAGGCATACGCTGCGGAATCTGCGCAGGGTCGGCCCGGATCTCCGCAAGGCGGCCGGTAAGCTGGATCGTGAATGGGCCGTTAAGTGGGTGCGGGATCCCAAGGGGTTTCGTCCTTCCACCAAGATGCCCAAGATTTTCGATCTGTCCAACGTGAGTGGGCCGGAGGATATCCAGCGCAATACGGCAGCGGTCAACGCTGTTGTGGCGTTTATTTTCGAGAAGTCCGAGCGTCCCGTATACCCCCCGCCTCCGGTGCAGGGCGACGCCGGTCGGGGCGAACGTCTCGTCGAAATGGTGGGATGCAAGGCCTGCCACGTGGTGGGTGCGGACGATCGGTTGGGCCAGGAATACGGGCAGCGGAATTTCGGCCCCAACCTGAACGAAGTTGGCAGCAAACTGTCTGCGGGCTGGCTGTTCGCATGGCTGAAGGATCCCACGGCCTATTTCCCGGATACCCGGATGCCGAATCTGCGGCTGACCGACCGGGAGGCGGCCGATATCACGGCCTATCTGCTCACCCGTCGGAATACGGCGTTTGAAGCCCGACAGGTGGCGCCGGCGGACCCACAGGTCCGCGACGATCTGGTGCTGAACTATCTGCGCAGCCGGTTGCCCGTGAAGGCCGCGAGGGAGCAACTGGCTCAGATGTCGAGTCATGAGCGCGACATCTGGCTGGGCGAGAAGATCATCTCCCGGCAGGGCTGTTTCGGATGCCACCTCATTCCGGGATTCGAAGATACCCAGCCGATCGGCACGGAACTGACCGAGGAAGGCAGCAAGGACGTGGACAAGCTGGATTTCGGTCTGCTGGCCAGGAAGGCGGGTTCCTCCTACGACAGCGATCCCGACGCCATACCCTATACGCGTCACGACTGGTTCTACAAAAAGCTCAAACAACCCCGCGTCTTCGATAAGGGCAAGGTGAGGCTGTTCGACGACAAGCTGCGTATGCCCCAGTTCGGTCTGAGCGATGAGGATGCGCACGCGGTGACGACGGCGCTGCTGAGCATGAACAGGAGCCAGGTGGGGGCCAACTCGATAAAACGCCTGGCGCCCGAGGAAGTCGATATCGAGAAGGGCCGCTGGCTGGTTTACGACAGAAATTGCAAAGGGTGCCACGTCGTCGAGAATCAGGGCGGGGCGATCCGCGATCCACTGGTGAAGGCCTACGGGGCCGAGGACGTTTCCGCCTCCGACGCCGAGGGTTTCGTGCCGCCGGTCCTGAACGGCGAGGGCAGGAAAGTTCAGTCGGACTGGTTCTTCGCTTTCCTGAAGAACGTGGAGCCTATCCGTCCGTGGCTCGAGGCACGGATGCCCACGTTCGGATTCGAAGACCGGCAGGCCATCGATCTGGTCACTTATTTTTCCCGCCTCGACAAGGAGCAGTTTCCCTACGCGACGTTTGTGCATAAGCGTTTGAGTTCTAAGGAATTGAGTGGCGCGAAGAAGCTGTTCAGCGAGGACATTTACAACTGTTTCACCTGCCACCAGCAGGGCGATATCAAGCCCAAAGGCGACCCGGCAAGCTGGGCGCCCGACCTGAAGTTGGCGCGGGAGCGGCTGAAACCGGCGTGGATCCGGGACTGGTTGTGGGATCCGCAAAAGATTCAGCCGGGAACCAAAATGCCCACGTTTTTCGGTGACGAGATGACCTACCTTCCGGTAGAAATGGCCGCCTATCTGAAGCTGCCCGAGGGGGTCAAGCCCGAGGATGGCCTGCTCGTCCTGCCAACCGACGTGGTCATTCAGGCGCTCACGGACTACATCGTCTACGGCTTGCACCAGGATGCCCGGCTGACAAGTGTTTCGTCACGGAAATAGATCGCCGAAATTCGGCCGTCGAGTCGCCCGTATCGCAAGGAGCCTTCGCGCAGGTGACCTGCGCAAGGTCAGCGAGCGAGGGCAACGCAGCGAGACGGGATGAATCGGCGGAAGAATGGTGACATATTTCCGGGACGGGACACAGAACGATAGTTGGAACTTCGGGTGTCGTCACGATTGAAATTAAAGAGGGAACGTCAGCCGGCGAGCGGCGCGAAAGTCCGTCCGGCCAGTTGCAACCGTAAACGCAAGAGAGAGGGGATATCACGATGGAACGACGCGGGTTTATTGCAACGCTTATTGCGTTGAGTTTCACCTGTTTTGCGTCAGGCGACGCGGTGGCGGGCGCGACGGTTTCCGGAACCATCAAACTGGAGTTCCCGGGCGGAAAAAAACCGGGCCGCAAGAAAATCCAGATGGCGGCCGACCCGGTCTGCGCGGGAAAACACACCGGCGGGCCGGCATTGAGCGAGGTCGTGGTGGTGGAGGACGATGGGGGTCTGCACAACGTGTTTGTCTACGTCAAGAAGGGGTTGGAGGGGAAGAAGTTCGACACGCCCGCCGAGGCCGCCGTTCTGGATCAGCAGGGCTGTATATACAGACCCCACGTCCTGGGCGTTATGGCAGGGCAGTCGATTACGGTGTTGAACAGCGACGGGACCCTGCACAACATCCATCCGAAGCCGCAGAACTCCTCCGAAGTCAATAGAGCGATGCCGAAGTTTTTGAAGAAGATCACGATTTCGTTCGCAAATTCGGAGGTGATGGTACCGGTCAAATGCGATGTGCATCCCTGGATGCGATCCTATATCGGCGTGATGGAACATCCTTTCTTCGCCGTTAGCGGAGAGGGCGGCAAATTCGAGATCGCGGGGTTGCCGGCGGGCGCCTATACCATCGAGGCATGGCACGAAAGCCAGCGGCTGGGCACGATGACGGAGGAGATTACGGTTGCCGATGGCGAGTCCAAATCCCTGGATTTCATGTTCAAAATAAAGGCGAGAAAGCCGAAGAACTAGGCGCGCTTCCTCGGACTGGCAACGCGGGCGGATGATAGGGTCCGCCCCGCGACAATACGTGAGGGGTCCCGAATGCAAGAAAAGGTGTACGGTTACTGGCTGCCAATTGATATCTCAACACACGGCGCAACCGTGGATTGGCTGATCAATTGGCTGCATGTCTTTATGTTGGCGCTGTTTCTGGGTTGGGGCGTGTTCTTTGTCTACTGCCTTGTCCGGTACCGGAGGAGAACAAACCCCGCGGCGACTTACGATCCCGTGAAGGGAAAACTGGCCAAATACGTGGAGTACGGCGTGATCGTCGTCGAGGCCGTGCTGCTTGTCGGACTCTCCATGCCGCTCTGGGCGGACTTCAAACACGCGTTTCCCGACGAATCCGACGCGCTGGTGGTGCGGGTGGTGCCCGAGCAGTTTGCATGGAATATCCACTATTCGGGGAAAGACGGAATATTCGGACGGTCGGCGCCGCAATTCGTGAGCGCCGATAATCTGCTTGGGCTGGATCCCGACGATCCGAACGGCAACGACGATTTCAATGCCATCAACAACCTGCATATTGTGAAGGACAAGCCCGTCATTGCGCACCTCTCGTCGAAGGATGTCATTCACAGCTTCAAGATCCCGGTGATGCGATTGACGCAGGATGCGATTCCCGGGCAGGACATCAAGATCTGGTTCGAGGCGACCAGGACCGGTACGTTCGATATCGCGTGTGCCCAGCTGTGCGGTCTGGGGCACTATCGCATGCGCGGGCAATTGACGATCGAGTCGGAAGCGGTGTTCCAGGCCTGGTTCGATGAGCAGTCCGGCGCAGCGGATGAAGAAGACGAGTTTTCCTTTTAAGGAGCCTGTTTTATGGCTGAGCAAGCGCACGGTGATCACGGACACCATGAATTGACGTACTGGCGCAAGTACATTTTTTCCGTCGATCACAAAATTATCGGGATTCAATACGCGGTCACCGCCCTGTTTTTCCTGTTTTTCGGCTTCTGCCTGATGATGATGATGCGGTGGCAGTTGGCCTATCCCGGGCAGCCGATACCCTGGATCGGCAAGTTGTTCAGCGCGGTGAACATGCCGGAAGGCGTGATGGTGCCGGAGTTTTACAACCAGCTCGGGGCCATGCACGGAACCATCATGGTGTTCCTGGGCGTGGTTCCGCTGGCCGTGGGTGGATTCGGGAACTACGTGCTGCCCCTCCAGATCGGCGCGCCGGACATGGCGTTTCCGAAGATCAACATGGCGAGTTACTGGATATTTGTCGTGGGCGGCATCATTATGCTGGCCAGCTTCTTCGTTCCCGAGGGTGCGGCTCAGTCCGGCTGGACGTCCTATCCTCCGCTGGCCAACATCGCGCCAACGGGGCAGACCTGGTGGCTGTGGGGCATGGTGGCCCTGATTACGTCATCATTACTGGGCTCGGTGAATTTTATCGTAACGACGGTGCAGATGAGGGCGGAGGGGCTGTCGTTCTTCCGGCTGCCGTTTTTTGTGTGGGCGCAGTTCGTGACGGCGTTCCTGCTGCTGCTGGCGTTCCCGCCGCTGGAGGCCGCCGGCGTTATGCAGCTCATGGATCGGATCGGGGGTACCAGCTTCTTCATGCCGAGCGGCCTGGTCGTAACAGGGCAGGCGCTGGAAGTGAGCGGCGGCGGCAGTCCGCTGCTGTGGCAGCACCTGTTCTGGTTTCTTGCGCATCCGGAAGTCTACGTTCTGATTCTGCCGGCGATGGGCATCGTCGGCGAGATTGTGGCCAACAATACCCGCCGGCCGCTATGGGGGTATCGCACGCTGGTCTACTCGATTATCTTTGTCGGGTTCATGTCGTTTACCGTCTGGGCGCACCATATGTTCATGACGGGGATGGGGACCACAATCAGTACCTTCTTCCAGGCCACGACCATGATCATCTCCATTCCGTCGGTGATTATCCTGACGGCGTTTGCGTTGAGCCTGTACGGCGCGTCCATCCGGTTTTCGGTGCCCATGCTGTTCTGCCTGGCATTCATTCCCATGTTCGCCATCGGGGGGTTGACCGGGCTTCCGCTGGGTCTCACGGCCGCGGACCTGCATCTGCACGATACGTATTACGTGATCGGCCATTTCCACTATGTGGTGGCGCCGGGCACGATATTTGCGCTGTTTGCCGGGGTCTATCACTGGTTTCCCAAGGTGACCGGCCGCATGATGAACGAGGCATTGGGCAAGCTGCATTTCTGGTTCAGCCTGATCTTTATGAACGGTGTATTCATGCCGATGTTGTTCGTGGGGATGGCCGGGGTTTCCAGGCGGCTTTACGACCAGACACAGTACGCGTACGGGGCGCAGGTGCAGGGGCTGACAACGATGAGTTCCTGGTCTGCATGGCTAATGGGGCTGGCGCAGATATTCTTCATCGTCAATTTCTTTATGAGTATAAGGAAGGGCCGGAAGGTTGAGTCGGACAATCCGTGGCAGGCCACCACCCTGGAGTGGGCAACGCCCACGCCGCCTCCGCACGGGAATTTCGCGGTTCCGCCTACGGTCTACCGCGGGCCGTACGAATATAGCGTGCCCGGGGCCTCGAGCGATTTCACGCCACAATACGCGTCTGAAAACGGGCAGGTGGCTCAACCCGAGCCCGCGCCCACGCCCACGCCCGCGGACGACGACTAACCCCGCTGTCGGCGAGGGCGGTGGAACCGAGGTGTCGGTCCGCGACAACGCAAAGGAGATAAACGGTGTCCGTTGAAGAAATTCCCCACACGGTGGAGCCGCATCCGATAACCGGGGTATATAACGGGAAGTTCGGGATCTGGTTGTTCCTGGCGTCCGAGGTGATGCTGTTTGGTGCGCTGTTTTCAACGCTGGTCCTGCTCAGGGTCGGCGCGCCGTCCTGGCCGCACGGCTGGGAGTTGCTGAATGTCCCGCTGGCCACGCTGAATACGTTCGTGCTCATCGCCTCCAGTGTGACCATGGTGATGTCCTGGGCATCCTTGAAAATGGACAACTTCGGCAGGTTCAAGCTCTATCTGGGCCTGACGGTATTGCTGGCGTTTGTGTTCCTGGTTGTGAAGTACTTCGAATACACCCACAAATTTCATCTCGGCATCTATCCGTCCACCAACACGTTTTACGCCACGTATTTTACGATGACCGGCCTGCATGGACTGCACGTGATCGGTGGCATCGTCGTAAATCTCTACCTGCTGTTCCCGGGCAGCAAGCTCTGGCACACGGCGCCGGAGCAGTTTGCAAACCGGATCGAGTGCGCCGGACTTTACTGGCACTTTGTAGATCTGGTCTGGATCTTTTTGTTCCCGATTCTTTATCTGCTGTAAGAAGCTGTTTTAAAATTACCGGTGAGTTCCCGAGCGCGAGCGAAAAAGGGGCGGTCAAGGCGGGCGAAGTCGCCCAAGAGAGGCGAGCGAGCGCAGCCTCGACCTCTCAATACAGGTGGCTTTGACCAACACCGACCGGCGCTTTTGCAGCCGCGCGAAGACCGCTGGGAATTTTAAGACAGCTTCTAAGGAGCCTGGTATGGCTGATAGCGCCGAAGAGATCAGAAAGCATGTTCGGGTTTACATTTTGGTGTTTGCCGCGCTGGCCGTGCTGACGGGCGTCACGGTCGGCGTGTCCTATCTTCAGATCGAGTCGGTGGCGGCTACCGTCCTGATCGCGCTATTCATTGCGAGTATCAAGGGCGGGCTGGTCGCCGGATATTTCATGCATCTGGTTTCGGAAAAACAGATCGTCTACTGGGTGCTGGCGCTAACGGTCGTGTTTTTTGCCGTACTGATGCTGGTTCCGGTGGTTACCGAATTCTCGGGCGTGGGTGAACTGATGGGCAAGACCTGAACCGGAGAACGCGATGTCTCTTAAAGCATTCCACGTGGTCTTTGTGATTGTGTCCATTCTCTGCTGTCTGGGATTTGGCATCTGGGCTATACAGGACTATGTCGCAACAGGCAACAGAACGAATCTCGGACTGGGTGTCGGCTCCTTCGCGGGGTGCGGCGTGCTGGTCTGGTACGGCCTGTGGTTCCTGAAGAAGCTCAAGGGATGGAGTTATCTATGAGGCGGACCTGCGTTGCGGCGGCCGTGGTTGCGGCGGTGATGCTGCCCGAGATGGTGCGGGCCTGTGCAGTGTGTTATGGGAATCCGGAATCGGATATGGCAAAGGGCGCGGCGGCGGGCGTTCTGGTGCTGATGGGCATCATCGTGTCCGTGCTGGCCGGGATTGTGGGGGTGACGGTGTTCTGGATGCGCCGGGCGCGCCGCTACCGGAACGCACGTGCGCAATATATATCCGAACGACGAACGGGGTTTCCGGGTATGAACGGTAAGTGGCTTGCCGCCGACGCGGAATAAGTGGAGCTGGCGGGTGAGCCGGACGGAGATGGATATCGCGATGGCGCAGGGGTATCGCTGGCTGCACCGGTTTTCCGTGTTCACGGCCGGCGCAACCCTTTTTTTAATTTTCGCCGGCGCAATGGTCAGCAGTACGGGTTCGGGGCTGGCGGTTCCGGACTGGCCGCTCTCCTACGGAATGGTTTTTCCGCCCATGGTGGGCGGGATCTTCTACGAACACGGACACCGGATGGTGGCGACCTTTGTGGGGATCCTGACCACGGTTCTTGCCATCTGGTTGTGGCGTAGGGAAGAGCGGGGTTGGTTGCGGGGCCTGGGCGTGGCGGCTCTGGCCGCCATTGTCCTGCAGGGTCTGCTGGGCGGTTTGACGGTGCTGTATCTCCTGCCCACGTGGATTTCCGTTAGCCACGCCTGCCTGGCGCAGGCCTTTTTCTGTCTAACCGTTGGTATCGCGCTGTTTACGTCGGCCGGGTGGCGTACGGCCGCCGAGCCGTTACCGGAGACGGGCGGTGTACCGCTGAGTTGGCTGGCTGCGGCCGGCACAACGGCGGTTTTCGTTCAACTGGTATTAGGCGCACTGATGCGGCATACCGAGTCCGGTCTGGCCATTCCCGATTTTCCACTTTCCTTTGGCCGTCTGATTCCGCCGTTTTCCGAATTGACGGTCGATGCAACGGACCCGTTTCCCATCTCGATCGATACGTACAGGACGCGCGTGGCCATTCACTTTGCCCATCGGGCCTGGGCCGTTGCTGTGTCGGGTGTTCTGATCTGGGGTGTGTGCCGCGTGCTGCGCGCGTACAAGACCCGACCCGCATTGACGAGGCCCTCGTTGGCGCTACTGGGGCTGCTGTTTGTTCAGCTTGCTCTGGGCGCCCTGGTGATCTGGACCGGTAAGGTCGTCGCGATTACGACGTTGCATGTCGTGGTGGGCGCGGCGGTGCTGGCTACCAGCCTGGTGCTGACGCTTCGCGTATGGCGGATGCATGCCGCTACAGATACGGGGATCGTATTCACGGGCGCGGCACGTTGAGTGTTGGAGGTTCTACTTTTATGAAACCGCAGGTTGAGGCCGGGGCGGCGAGTCTGGCGCTATCGTGGGTGCGCGTGATGGACTACGTGGCCCTCACTAAACCCAAAATCACCGTATTCGTCGCATTGAGTACAACGGTAGGTTTTGTTCTGGGTGCGGCCGGTGTCTTCGAGTTCCTTCGACTCTTGCATACGCTGCTGGCGACGTTCCTGGTCGCGAGCGGTTCGGCGGTGCTGAATCAGTTCCTGGAGCGGAAGTTGGATGCCCGGATGGAGCGGACCGCGAACCGGCCCCTGCCCGCCGGCCGCCTGTATCCGGAAGAGGCCTTTCTTTTAGGGCTGCTGTTGTCCGGAATCGGTATCCTTTATATGGGGCTGCAAATCAACTGGTTGGCGAGTTTTCTGGCTGCGTTGACGTCGGTTATTTATCTTTTTCTGTATACACCGCTGAAGCGGAAATCCACGCACAACACCGCCGTCGGCGCCATCGCGGGGGCGTTACCGCCCGTGGGCGGTTGGGCCGCGGCGCAGGGGGAGATCGGCGGCGGCGCGTGGCTGCTGTTCGGTATTCTGTTTTTCTGGCAGTTCCCGCACTTTTTCTCTATCGCCTGGATCTATCGGGAAGACTACGTCCGCGGCGGATTCAAAATGATTTCGACAAACGATCCGGAGGGCCGGCGCACGGCCAGGCAAATCAACATTTACAGCGCCATCCTGCTGGCTTTTTGCCTGCTCCCCTGGCTGGCGGGATTGGGCGGTGTGCTTTACCTTGCCGTGGCTGTGGCAGTGGGGCTCCCCCTTCTGTATTCCGGTATTGTGTTTGCCAGAACCCGGTCCGAGCAAAACGCGAGGCGGCTGTTGCGCACGACGCTGATCTATCTGCCTCTGCTTTGGATCGCCCTGTTGTTCGATACGTTCAGTTTGTGAGATCGGGCTACGCAATCCAGGTATTTCCAGGTGATAGGGGTTGCCTATCACCTTTCTCTTTTCGGAAGATGAAGGTTTCCAAGGAGTTTCTGTGTCGATTGCCATAGCGGTTGCCGGGCTACGCCATTGTTACGGAAAACGGAGAGCACTGGACGGTATCAGCCTTCGAATCGAGAAGGGGGAAGTCTATGGCCTGCTCGGCCCGAACGGCGGCGGGAAGACGACCCTGTTCCGCATCCTCAGCACCCTGCTGGAGCCCAACGATGGAACGGTTCGTATATTGGGCCGTGATCCCCTGCGAGATGCGGCAGGAATACGTGCGCGCATCGGGGTTGTGTTTCAGCACGCCAGCCTGGACCTCAAGCTGACGGTTCTTGAGAATCTGCGCCACCAGGGCCATCTATATGGTCTGCGTGGGCGGAGCCTGCTGGAGCGAATCGAATCGGTTCTCGGGAGGGTCCGCCTCACGGATCGCAGAGACGACCGGACGGAGGAGCTTTCCGGCGGACTTCGGCGGCGGGTGGACCTGGCAAGGGGGCTGTTGCACGGGCCGGAGCTGTTGCTATTCGACGAACCCTCCAGTGGATTGGATCCGCTCGCCCGGAGGGCGTTGTGGGGCGATCTGCAGAAGCTTCGGGAGGAACAGGGTGTCACGGTCCTGCTGACCACGCATTTCATCGAGGAAGCGGAGCGATGCGACCGGGTGGGCATCCTGGATCGGGGGCGGCTTGTCACGGAGGGTACGCCGGAGGCACTGAAGCGTTCGATGAACAAAGACGTGTTGGTGATTGAAGCGGAACATACGGAGGCATTGAGCGCCGATATTGAAGCGCGGGTGAGCGTTTCGCCCGTACTCCTGGACGGTACCGTGCGGATCGAGTGTGACGACGGGCAGGCGATGATGGCATCTCTGTACGCCTGTTTCAGGGAACGGATTTCTGCAATCAGACTGGGAAGGCCCACGTTGGAGGATGTGTTTATCCGTGAGACCGGGCGTCCGTTCGAGTCGGAGGAGGGCGAAAATGCCGGCTGACGCAAGGCGTGGCGAGGGGTTTTTTCTGCCGGCGGCTACGCTGTGGAAGCGGGAACTCGTACGATTTGCCAGAGACCGGCACCGGTTGTTCGGCGCCATCCTGCAACCCGTCGTGTTCTGGCTGCTGTTGGGCATTGGAATGAATGCGTCTTTCGCACCCGCCGGGCTGGCGGGTACGATGAGTTACCTGGAATATATCTATCCGGGCACGCTCCTGATGGTGCTGCTTTTTACCGCTATTTTCTCCACGATTTCGGTGGTTGAGGACCGGAGAGAGGGGTTCATGCAATCCGTGCTGGTCGCGCCGGTTTCCCGAAGCGGCGTGGTTCTCGGCAAGGTGCTGGGTGGTACGACGCTGGCGGTGTTGGAAGGGATGGTGTTCCTGGTGTTCGTCTATCAGCTGGACATTCCGGTCAGCCCTGTTTCTCTCGCGGCAACGGTGGCGTTTCTGTTTCTGGTGGGTTTGGCGCTAACGGGCCTGGGTTTTGCAATCGCGTGGCGAATGGCGTCCACGGCGGGCTTCCATGCAATTATGAATCTGTTTCTGTTGCCCATGTGGGCGCTCTCGGGGGCGCTGTTTCCGCTTTCCGGCGTGCCGGACTGGCTTGGGTGGGTGATGCGGATAAATCCATTGACGTACGGCGTCGCGGGGGTGCGGCATACTCTGTATATGGAGGCGCCTGAATTGACGGGGCAGATTCCGCCGCTGGAGGCGTGCATTGTTGTGACGTGTCTGTTCGTTCTGTTGACGTTGGGCATTTCCCTGGGTGTGATCAGGCGACGGGAAGGAGCGCGATAAATACGATGGGCGTACCCGGACAGGTTCGTGTTTTCTGGTTGGTATTGATAGGCGCAACACTATTGATGCTGACGGTGGGGGCGTTTCTGTTCTTGCGTGAAGTCAAGGCGATACGGGCGCAGTCTCAGCGGCTGCCGGTTCTGAGCGAGGTTCCGGAGTTCGTGCTCGTGGAACGCAGCGGGACGGATGTACGGCTTTCGGACCTGCTCGGCCGGGTGTGGGTTGCGGATTTTATCTTCACCCATTGTGCGGGTCCGTGTCCGCTGCTTTCGGCGCAGATGCAGGCGCTTCAGGCGCCGCTGAGGGAGATGCCGGATGCGCGGCTGGTGTCCTTTTCGGTGGATCCGGAGCGGGATACGCCGGGAGTGCTTTCGGAGTACGCGGATCGTTATCTCGCGGATAAGGATCGCTGGCTGTTTCTGACGGGCGAGAAGGCCAGGGTGTACAGCGTTATTCTCGAGGGATTTCAACTGGGCGTGGGCGGTGTGGAGGCCGGCACCGACCAGATCATGCACAGTCTGCGCTTTGCGCTGGTGGACAGGAAAGGGAGGGTTCGGGCCTACTACGACGGGACCGACCCGGGTCTCCCGAGGAAATTACTCCCCGAGTTGAGGATGCTGTTGAAGGAAAGCGACTGAGTTTCGCCGCCTCCTGGTGTGCGGTTCGAACGCCCGTTCAATCGATATCTGTCGGATTCGGCACCGATTCGGCACAGGCGTCCGCTAACAACCCCGTCCGTTTGATGGAACCCGATGGTTGCCAGGGAGTTAGAACAAGCGTTGCAAACCCGGGCTTGCCGACTTCATGGCGATACCCGGGCGAACCCGTTCAAAGCGGTTGTCTCGCCCGTCTTGTTTTTTCCGAGGGATCTTGTGCGCTGGACACTGGCGTTGTGTTGTCTGTTTTCTCTTATGGGCTGTGGTCTTCTGGACAAACAGGAAGAGCCGCAGATTGTTGCGGTCACCACGGACCAGGACGAGTATCCATCCGTAGGTCGGGGAAGCAAGGTCCAGATTACACTGTTCACAGACGACGCGGACAACGACGAACTGGACTATCTCTGGACGGATCTCAAGAAGGAGGCGGGCGGTCAGTTCGCGGCCAGCCGACTGGATTCCTTGACGGGTCTCTTCCAGGATTCCGTGACCGTGGTCTGGATTGCGCCCGTCGCGGTGGGCGTATATACGCTCAAGGTGGAGGTGGATGACGGGAGGTCCGGAACCAAAACGGAGGGGATGGTTGAAATCCACGTCACCCAGGCCCCGCCCGTGGCGGACGCAGGGATAGATCGTGCCATCGCCTACGCGAGCGGACTCCGCGTGACACTGGACGGTACGGGCAGTTCGGACCCGGAAAGGGACGTTCTCCGGTATATCTGGACCCAGCTGGACGGCCCCGGCGTTGATTTCGACGCAGAAAACAGCATGCCGGTTTTCCGGGCCGTTGCGCCTGCCGACTTTGTTTTTGCATTGCGGGTCCGCGACGACGTTGTCGTTGCGGAGGGCGCGGTCACAAGCGATCCGGACACCGTGACGGTGCGCGTGGACGACCGCCTGGGCTTTGGATTCTGAGGCGTTGTCGGGTCGGTCAACGGTGTGAGGCGCAGGCATTGACCTGCCTTTTTTGTTTCTGGCGGTATCGGAGGGGACAGTTGGCGCGGGTTTCGGCAAATTCGGTCTTTCTCACCGCGGAAAAAAGCGCCCACCTGTTGGGAGGGATGCTGCTGCTGGTGGGCGTGGCCCGGTTTCTCGAGGGGAGCGGACTGGCCGACTATGTCTTCGTTATTGGCCTGACCGCTTTTTTCGTTCCACTCCTGGATGCGGGATCGAACAACCGGGTCATCAAGGCCGCGGCGTCGAGCCTGGCCGAAGGTCGGATCGCGTGTTCCGAGGCCCTGTCGTTCAAGCTGGTGCTTGCCCTGCCGGCGCTGGGGGTGATGGTGGGGGCCGCCTGGGCGTTCGGAACCGGGCCGGACGTGACGCTGGCCGCCCTTCTTGTGGGCGTTTCGACGGTGTTGATGAGTTTGGGCGACGGGTTCAACGCGGTGTTCAAGGGTCTCCAGCGATCCGGATACTGCGCCCTGCTTATGCTTGGGCTCAACGTCCTGCTGCTGGCGAGCGGGTTCGGCGCGATGATTGCCGGTTGGGATATTGTGGGCGTCGGGATGTGCTATCTGGTCTGCCGTGCGGGGTATCTGGCGGCGGGGTTTGTCTTTATCCGGCGGGCCGCGGGTGAACTCGGTCTTGCCTTGCGTCCTGGACTCAATTGGCGTCGGATCGTGGAGGGGTTGAAACATCTGCCCGCGGTGTATTTCCTGATTAATCTGTTGAACCTGAACTTCCTGACGACCTATTATCAGACCGGAGGCGGCGCGGAAGCCGGATATCTGGCCGTCGGGTACCGGCTGGCGGCAGCGCTGCTCATTCTGATTGGTGCGAGTTTTGAGGCCGTCTTGCCCGCGCTGAGCACCCGTCTGCCGGATCGGCGGGCGTTCGTGAAACTCGTCGCGCGGTCGGCCCTGACACTGACGGGCATCGCCATTGTGGTTTCGGCCGCCGTTCACGTGATGCTCGTTCCCGCGGTATCCTGGCTTCTGGGCCCGGCCTATCTCCCGGCTGTGAATTCCGCCAGGCTTCTTGTCTGGTGTGTGCCGCCCTTTGTGCTGTGCGGCCTGGCGCATACCACGCTGCTCGCGGCCCACCAGCAGGGTCGAGCGGCGGCGTGGATGGTTGTTCTGGTCGCCGCGGGGATGGGCGCCGGTGTTCTGACACACCATTTCCACGGCGCCACCCTGACGGCGCTTGTGCCCACGATCACCGGATGCGTACTGGCAGTCGTTCTATGGAGGCTTGTGGGGAGCCGGCGAGAGGTGTTCAACCGGCCGGGCGCAGCTTCTTAGAACAGGCTGAGTTGCTCACTCGCGGATTGTTTCAGGAGAGGAAAAAGCCGATAGAATTCAGCTTCGTCGAAGAGGTCGCGGAAGCGTCCGGCCATATCGTGCAGTCTTCGTAGCAGATAGCGTCTGTCTTCGTCGTTGGCGTAGGTTTCAATTCGCGCGAGGCTGCCGTCGTTTCTCTGGTAGACGGCAATCCTGTCTCCCACTTCACATCCCTCTGCGGCCGCGGCCAGCCGACGCAGGTTCGGACTCGAAAACGTCTTTTCGGTGATGCTTTCCCTTCGGCAGAATTCTCCGTGATCGAATTGACCCGCCTGCAGACGGTCGGCGAATTCCATGTAGAGGGCCGACGCGGCATCGGATTGTCGGTTGATCAACAACGGAGCGAGTTTCCGGATAAATTCACGGAAAACGCGCTCGTCGCGGCGGCTGCGCAGACTGCTGCCTTTGATGATCAGGCGCCCGTTGTGGTCAACCAGAACATAGTTTTTGGCTTTGAGAGAGATCATACGCCGGTACCGGCCGTCGTGGGATAGGTGGATGCCCTCTGGCAGTTCTCCGGAGAGTGCTTCGATGAAAAGGTGTTCTTCCCGTTCCGTGTCGATTCCGGGGGGCAGGACGAAATACACGCCGTCGGTATCCGCTTCGATGAGCCGGGCGTTCCTATCCCGCAGCATCGTCACAACCTGCCGGGCAATCTGCTGGCCACGGGTTGTGATCTGTTCCGCCGCCTTGTAGTCGTTGAAATTCGCCCTTCCGTACCCCAGGTATCCGTAAAACGAGTTGATCAGGATCTTGTAACTCCCCTGCAGTCCGTCCCAGTAGGATCGGTCGGCATCGGTATTGGATTCCTTCAGGCGTGATTTGGCTTCCAGGCGTCGCCGGGTCAGGCGCTGCAGCATGGGCAGGAACACGTTTTCGGTGTCGGAACCGGGCCGGATGCCGTAGTTTAACATGATGGAAGGGTAGAGGCTTTCCACGTCGGCCTTGACCACCCGGTCGAAAATGCCCGAGTCAAACAGTTCGGTATATCCTCCCCCGAACGGCTCCGGGTGATGGGGGCGTGGAACGGCGAGGCCCCGGCGGAGGTAGGCCCCGATCATCAGGGCATTGATCTTTTCGCCGGGCCCGGTAATCGCGACGTCCTGAAACCGGTACGGCAGCACCTGGGTCTGGTAGAATTCGGTGGTGGCGACGATTTCGCTCAACGCGCGAACGTCACGGACGTCGTCCAGCGCGTACTCCGCCACCCGGCCCGGATCGCTACGCCAGATTCTCCGGATGTCGGCCCCCTCGACGAAGACACGGTCCACGCGCTCCAGACCGAGCGCGTGAACGACGTTCTTCAGGCCGTAACTCTCCAGGCGACCGCCAATGTCGTATCGCTGCACCTGGTGATAGGTGTCAACAATGTGGCGGCCGTGAATGTAGGCCGGACGAAAGGTGCGACTGCGGGCGCCGACCCTGTATCGACGCAACCCGTTTCCGGCTTTCAGTTCGGAGCCGTCCCGGCCCCAGGGCAGGTTGACGTTGAGGGCCCGGGCGCGAACCCGGATGTAGTTGAGGTCGAAGTCGAAGATGTTGTGGCCTTCGATAATATCGGGGTCGCGGCTCCGAATGCGCTGATTGAGTACCTCGAGGAGGGCGCCTTCGGACATCTCCCGGGCGCCGAGCACTTCCTCGTAGTTTCTGTTGTCGGAAAGCGCGACCAGGATAATGCCTGCCCCCGGCGCTTCGGGGTTGAGGCCGGTGGTTTCGATATCCAGTTGCAGGCGGTGGACGTCGTTGTAACGCATGCCCCGAAAGAGCGTGTTTCCGGAGAGCAGCAGGTGTTGTTTGACCGGATTGTTGAAGTCGAAATGGGCAACGCCGTCCGCGGACAGTTGTCCCCGGGCGTCCAGATAATCGTTCCAGGAGTGGAAGTGGACCAGGAACCGAAGCTGTCCGCCGCCCTTGAGGCGCACAATTTTTCGAACGCCCGAGAGGCTGGCCCTGTCGCACTCTTCAGGGGCCTCGACCAGCAGCCAGGGCGAAAAGGGATGGGTCTCGCGTCCGGCGCGGGTATAAAACGCCATCTGGTTCCCGTTGATCAGTTCAACCGCGAGGATTTCGGATTGTGGACGCACGGTTCGCAGCCCGTTTCAATTCTGGACATGATGGGGTCGGGTACCCTACAATATAGCCAAGTGAACAGCGTCCTGGAAGGGCTATACGGAAGTATACCCCGAGCGGAGTACCGCAAATGAACCGACTTCAACCGGAATCCGGCGCCTCCGCGCCCACCCCTGAGCGGTCACGGACTGCCCTTCTGCTTCGTGCCGGCACCTGGATCGTGCTGGCGGTGGCGTTCCTGGCCGCGGTGTGGTGGGCCTGGACACAGGACTCCGGTACTGCGGATCGGGCCGTCGGCTTCCTCGCGGGATTGCCTCTGTTTCTGACGCTGGTCGATCTCTGGACACTTGCAATCGCCCGGTTCTGGCGGCCGGTGCGTTCGCCGCTGAGGGTGCCGGTCCGTACGCCGATCGTCCTCGCGTTCGTGCATGCAGTGCTCTGGTTCTGCATGCGCTATCTGCTTGCGCCCGAAGTTTTCGATCGCTCCGACCCAGCGGCTGGCGGGCAAGGAGACCCGGCAATTCGATGGGGGGTTGCGCTGCTATTCGGCCTGCTATGGATGGTGGGAACCGTGGCCGTCTTCTTTGAAATTCGCCTCCTGCGCTGGGTGCTGATTTCGGAGGATACGGCGGTGGTTGAAGAGAAGCAGGAAGAACTCGAATCGGAGTCGGATATGCCCGCCGGGCCGGAGCACAATTACGAGGTGCAGACGATCCTGAACCGGCTGGGATACGAAACCGGACCGGTCGACGGAGAACTGAACGCAGCCACACGGGAGGCCTTGAGAAAGTTCCAGGCGGACGCCGGACTGGACCCCACGGGAGAGATGACCATGCTGACTGTCATCGAATTGCGGAATCGGTGGGGGGACAGGTGACAAAAGTGCATAAGGGTGGAGAAGGCGAGTGACGCTTTCAAGGAACTTGGCAGGGGCGGCATCTTCGACGTGCAATGTCAGACGGGGTCGCTATAAACCCGATCCGTCGGAAACATAAAGCGCTTGACCGGGCATGCGGAAAAACCAATATTAACAAGTGGATATCGATACATATGTTACGACACAAAAGCTTGAACGCGGGACGGACCTGCGATATATCCAGGTGTTGCTGGGGCATGCAAGCCCAAAAACCACACAGATCTATACTCGGGTGACGAATCGGGATCTCGCGAAAATCCAGAGCCCGCTGGATGCATTGATGGAAGAAAGGGAGGCAGTTTTTGATTAGATACGATGCCACCATAGGAAGCATTCCTGAACATGTTCGGGCTACAAGCTTCAAAGTGGGATGTTCCCGAACGTTCGCAGATCTTCGGATCAGGTACGCATTACCGTAACTGTTCGGTAATCCCGTAGTTAGCAGCCATGCCAGTCGAATCCAATGATTGCGAATGACCTCCGTGCCGCTCTGGTTGCGGCGTTACCTGCACTCCTGCTTCCATCCTCATGACAGCGGGGAGGGTCGTTGAGGTCCTCGGGTTAAACGTGGGAGCGCTGGCAACCAGAGCGTTTTTCGTCCATTCTCTGACTTTGCTCCTGTTGCTCGGGACGATCCTGAGTTGACGGCGACAGCCGAGCTTGGGCTGCTGCTGGCCGGGTTCAGCCTGATATTTCTCGGCTTCTCGATCATGATGAGCGGCCGTGAATCATGGAAGGCCGTTCTCTGCGTTCTCCGCGGGCTCTGCGGGTAAAAAAAACCGGTACAGATTTTGGAGGTCATCGCTATGATCAAGCCAAGTCACGAGTGGGTACGGCGGGCGCGCACCTTTCAGATAGAGCAATACCACCCGCCCTTCTGGCCCGACATCGACTTTGACGCGAAGCAGCTCGTCGATGTCGTGCGGAAATACCACGCCAACGCCATTTGGTTCGGCAGCGCGGGCAAATGGGCGGTCTTCCCCAATGAGTTCTTTCCCCCGCACCCTCAATTAAGTGAGCGCGACCTGCTCGCCGAGACCATCGCCGAGGCCCATGCGCGGGACGTGCGCGTCATCGGGTACATTCCCGTGGGGCACATTATTCCCGAAGACAACATGCTGATCCATCATCCGGAGTGGATGTACCGCCCCAGCCCCGAAGGCGACGCTCCTGTCCTGAGGCACCACGGCGGCGGATTTCACCGGCACGTCTGCTTCAACACACCGTACCGAGAGGCCATCTGCGCTTTCATCGCACAAGTGGTGGACCACGACGTCGACGCGATCTACACCGATTCTGCCTGTCCTTACCATTCGCACCACACCCCGCAGTCGCCCTTGTGCTACTGCGACTATTGCCTCGAGAAGTTCGAGAGGCAATTCGGCTGCCCAATGCCGTATGCACCCGATCCGCACAGCCTGCCTCGGGAAGACCAGGAGATGCTGGAAGAGTGGAGCCTGCAGTACGGCAGGATCGTCGGCGATGTCTTTCTCGAATTCGCCGCCGCGACGCGAAAGAAGAAGGACATCCCAGTGCTGACGCACGGCCTGGGTGTGGGCGACTGGCCCGAACGCAGGATCGTGGAGGTGCACGATGGACTCCTCTACGAGGCCGGGGGCGACTTCCTTCATCGGCTCGAGGCGGCCAGTCTGGCCGAGTCGTCGGGTTGGGCCATGTGGCAATACGTCGGCGCCTTGACGGGCTGGTCGCGGGCGCAGTGCTTCGGCATGGAACTCGTCGAGGAGGCGGCAGCCAGCTTTGCTTCCGGAGGGGCCGTCCTGGTGGCGTGCGGCGTGAACCTTTGGCTGTCGCCTCCCCATAAAGCCAATCGTGAGCTGGCGGAGCTCCTTGAGATCCTGGAGAGGAACGAGTCACTCTTCGAAGATCTCCACCCGTCACCGTTTGTTGCTATTCCGTTTGTTTTGCCGGTGCGGGTGTATGAGATGCTCGAGCGGGTGCGGTTCCGCGCCGAGCCCCTGGTGATGCGCGATCGTCGGCACGATGTCATCGGCCAGTCCAAGCAGGACCTCGCCGACCGTCCGGGGGAGCTCGAGGCCCCGCTCTCCGAGGCGGGCTATCTCGTGCGCACGCCCCCGCAGCAATCCTGCCGTCGCGGGGCCTTCTCGACCATGCTGGCCAACCATTTGCCGACATCGGTGATCGAGGAGCGGGTTCTCTCCGATCCAGCGGCGTTGGCAAAGTATCCCGTTCTGCTTCTGCCCAACGTCGGCCATCTCACGCGGGAGGAAGTCGAAGGCATCACGGAATATGTGAAGGCGGGCGGGCGGCTCCTGGCGACGTACCGGACGAGCCTGTACGGTGCCGAGCCCGATGAGATGCGCGACAACTTCGCCTTGGCGGACCTTCTGGGCGTGGACCGCGTGGACCCGAACCCCGACCAATTCGCTGATTACGAACAACACCTCTGGGCCGCCGGGACGTTCGACACGTACGGCTGCTGCGTTCCAGGTCAATGGCTGGCCGAGGGGTGCTCGCATGAGCTGTGGCCGCTCAATCGGTTCGAGTTCGTCCAAGCGCGGCCGGGAACCGACGTGGTGGCGAACATCGTCTTCGGCGGGCGCGAGGACGACGCTCTGTGTCCCGCCGTCACCTGCCGGACGGTTGGCAAGGGCCGCGTCGTCTATCTGGCCGCGCCGGTGGAGGAGCTTCATTTCGAATATCGCCTGCTGGTGGTCCGCGATCTTCTGGGCGCCGTGGTGGATTGGCTCTACCCGGAGGGCCGGCCTCTGATGACCGATGGCCCGAACCAACTCGTGATGATTCCGAATGAGAAACCGGGAAGCCAAGTGTTGTTTCTGATCAATCACACCGGCGAGCGCGTCGAGCATCTGCCGGGGATCTGGCCGCGCTTCAGCCCACAGTTTGACTATGTGACCACGATACCCGAAGTGAACCTGCGCTGGCAGCTCACGGAGCGGGGCACTCCTCGTCGCGTGTGGGACGTTTGCACGGGAGATGACCTGGAGGTCACGTTCGACGGAAACCACTTGGAAACCATATTAACGAACATTGGACAGTACGCGATGATTGCCGCTGAGTTCTGATTGAATCATCGACCTTGCCAGGCTGTTATCCCAACGTCCTTCCCGGAAGCGGGATCGTAAGGCCTCACCACAGAGCCACAGAGGTCGAATCGTGGAGTAGAGGGGCAGTCGAATGTCTTCCCAGTTCGAATCATGATATGGTGAGACCGACCTCCATCTGCCACCTGGATGGGGGAGGGTCCCCTATTCCGACGCGATACCTCATCTGAAAGACTACGAAGGTCTTTGGATCCTAGAAGTCCACGAAAGATTCAGGGATAATTGGAGTGGATGCTTGGAAGTGATGGAAAGGCTTTTTGAGGCAAAGAACCGAAGCACCGGCTGCTAACAGGTCCACTTGCGCTTCGGTCGCTTACGCTCCCTTCGGCCTGACGGCAACCCGCCTACGCTGACGCTTCGGCGGGTTCGCAAGTGGCCAGAAATCGTTAGCCGCATTGATTTCCATACGTAGTTAGACAGCACGAGACAGCCTGTCCGCACTTTTACAGTCCAATTGCGACGCAATTCTTACAGCAACACAAGAGGATATAATGAGTATTGCTACTGAACCCTGCCCTGGGCAGCTACGCCACCACTCTTACGCCGTGGTGCGCGGTTTGTTCGACGCAGCGACGACAAAACGGCTGCGCGAGATCTGTGAGCGAGTGCTGGAACAGTGGCGGCGCGCTCCTCGCTGTGACAATCCACCGGTGGGGCCCCAGGCCAATTACATGAGGCACCTGAACGACCCGGAATATCACCGCGATCACCCCGACGATCTCGCCTTTCTGCTCAATGCCATGGGGTCGCCCCAAGTTGTCGAATCGCTGAGCGCAGCCTTGGATGAAGAATTCCTCTTCGCCTTGAGCAGTCTCTACTGTAATCCGACCGGAGAAAGCCAGGACGGATTTTGGCACAAGGACAAGATCGGTGCAGAAGCAGACGTATCCCGGAGACCGGAGACCGGAGCCGGGTTGCAGATGCAAATCGCATTGGTCCCTACCGACGATCTCGAATTGGTGCCGGGGTCTCACCTGCGTGACTACTCCCCCGAAGAGCACGCGATCTGCGTCGCCGATGATGGGATCCACAACCGCTCGAACGATATGCCTGGCGCCGTTCGTCTCCACCAGGAACCCGGTGACGCGGTGCTGTTTACCCAGTTGTGCATTCATCGGGGCCGCTATCACACCGACAAGCTCAGGCGCTCGTTGATGATCTCGGTAAAAAAACGGGCCGCCGCAGAGTTCACGATGCGCCAGCGGGGGCTGAACTACGCCAGTGACCAGCCATGGTTTTTGCTGCCGCAATACTTCGATGGCGTCAGTGAGGATGCGCGAGCGTTCTTCCAGGAATTCGTCGGCTTCTACGCCCCGCATTGGCGCGCCCGGCTGACGGAGGTGTTGAAGTACTCGAGTCTGGTACAAAGCCTGGTGGAAGCCGGCGAGCCGTACCCGTTTTTTGGTGAATGAGAAGTCTGTCTGAATGAGTTAGCGGCTACATTTTGATACATAAGGCCCCGACAATGAACGGATACGAATTAATCACGACGGCTAACACCGGCTTTACGCTTCGGGGCATCCGCCCCTCGGCCCTGCGGGCACATGGGCCTTTGGGACTGGCCCACGTCGTAAAGCCAAGAACCGTTAACCGAAAGCGGCACAAAGACAGAGCGGCCATCCCTGGCCGCCAAAAGCAAAGAATCGCTGATACACCTCGATCCAGCATTTCACCTGAGGTGTAAACCGATGACAGACATCAATCCATCATCGCCGCTGCGGCTCGAATTGTTCGTTGATGACTGGCTTGTGGAACGCTTCGAGGGCGACGCGGCGCAACATCTGCACGAGCCGTTGGGCAAAGAGGTCGTGCTGATGAACGACAAGCCCTGGGAAGACACTTCTTTGGGCTACGTCTCGGTACTCAAGGACGGAGATCTGTTTCGCATGTACTACCGCGGCTATCATCACGGCAGCGGCGAAGACGCCCGAGGCGAACCGATGTGTTACGCGGAAAGCCGCGACGGCATCCGGTGGACGAAGCCAAACCTTGGTCTATTCAAATTCAGAGGATCCTCGGACAACAACATCGTCCTCGGTGGGGATGGCAGAAAGTACCTTCCCACCGACAAATGGCAAGGCAAACTGGGAACCCACACTGGCCTAGGATGGCGCGGCGACATGGTCCCGTTCATCGACACCAGCCCAACTGTAAAACCCGACGCTCGGTACAAGGCACTGGTCCGCGGGGCTCGCGGCGCGCACCAGATTCCGGGAAAATACACCGATTACGGCATGTATCCCTTCAAGTCGCCGGACGGACTTCACTGGACGTTGATGACCGAAAAGCCCGTGATTACGAAGGGGCGATTCGATTCGCAGAACCTGGCGTTCTGGGATCCGGTTCGCGGCCGCTACGTCGCATTCGTGCGGGATCTGCTAAAAGGTTATATGCGCAATGTGCACATGGCCGTGTCGGACGATTTTGTGAACTGGACGGAACCCGTCCCGCTGAAGTATTCGGACAAGGTCGACCGGGAGATGTACACCAACGGCGTCCTTCCGTATGAACGCGCGCCACACATTCTGATCGCCTTTCCCACCGAATACACGGACCGGTTTGCCGTCGCCCAGGTCCATCCCATCCTGATGACCAGCCGCGACGGCGGGCACTCGTTCCTGCGACGCCGCGAACCATTGATTCCCGGCAGTGCGCCCCAGCAACGCGATGGCAACCGCGCCAACTTCATGGCCCACGGTCTGGTTCGTGGCAATGAGCGCGAGTACTTCGTCTACGCCACCGAAGGGTACGGATATGAGGACCCGGAGTGGAAGAGGAAGTCATTCGTGCCGAGGACGCGGCTCAGGCGTTTTACGTTCCGTGTCGACGGATTCGTTTCCGTCCGATTCGGTCCGGACGGCGGAACGATCGTGACAAAACCGTTTGTGCTCAACGGCAGCCAACTGGAGCTCAACTACATCGCCTGGCCCCGACCTGCCGGGGAAATCCGGGTCGAAATCCAGGATGCAAACGGCCAGCCCTTGAAGGGCCTAACGCTGAACGACTGCAAGCCACTGCGGGGTGACGAAATCGACCACCCGGTCACGTGGCAGTCCGGACTCACTCCCGGGGATTACGCCGGAAAGCCCGCGCGCCTACAGTTCCAATTCAAACACGCGGACCTTTTCAGCTTCAGGTTCGCAGTCGGTCGTATCACAAAAAACGGCGACGCAGAAATCGAGGGTGATAAGTAGGTCATCGATGATGGTGTGGAACTGCTTCCGGTTGGACGAATTCACAAAAAGTAAATGGAAGTCCCGAACATGAGAGTTCCATCAACCCACCAAATTTCTCTTCTAGCGTTGGCCATAATCGCGCTGATCGCGCCGGATTGTTGCCTTGCCGAGCAACCGAAGATCGGCCGCGGCAAAAGCTGGGTTCGTTCGCATCCGTTTTGGATTAGCGGGCTGACGCAAAATGGAGCGTTGTACGACGTGGAAGAATATCGTGGCGCGGGACTCAACACGTTGTTGGCTTGGAAACCGCGGCCCGTCTTGTTCGAAAAGTCGGTGGCCGCCCCTTTGCTCGTGTGATCGAGCTGCCCTTCACGACCGGTGGAGACACAGCGTCCCTGGACCCGTTCAAGGTGTTGAGGCTCGGGGTGGCGGGGTCAGGAGGCGTCATCGAATTCGGACTGAGGGAGGGGGGGCGTGGAGGCGCGATGGGCGGCGCGCGTGAGGCCAGGCCGACCCCGTCGAGGTAGGTGCGAATGGCCAGGGGCTCGGCCAGTGCGGCAATGATCTTCATCTTGCCGCCACAGGCGGATGACATGACGTGTGTAGTTCTGAGAATCGAGTAGATTTTCTGAAGACAAAGACATCCCAAGCTTGCATCCTGCAACCCCACCCAACCACCGTGCCGCACGCCCGTTAACAAAAGATGTGCGGCTCACTACGTTCGCCCAAACCGCCTGCGGCGGCTTCGCACATCAAGCACGTTATGCGAAACTGGCGCAGAGCAGGAACCGCATCCACCCACCCCTTGTCAAGGCGGGCAAGATCAAACCCAGACCACCCTTGCGCTGAAAGTCACGTGAAACCTCTTATGCACTTTACTCTGTCTCCAGGAGAGGACCAAGGATGCCTGCCATTCGCTATCAGGCGGCAATAGTTGCAGACGATCGTCTACTTTTGCTGAAAGTCAACGATCGAGGCACCGGAGAAACCTTCTGGGTGATCCCGGGTGGAGCCCGAGAGCCGAACGAAACGGAGGAAGAGTGTATTCGGCGTGAAGTGCTCGAAGAGACGCACCTTTGTGTCGAAGTAGATTCGATGATCCTTGACGAGCAGGCGCCTGTTTATGACACGATATATGAGTGGCAGAAAACGTATAGGTGTCGAGTTGTTTCCGGAGAACCTCAGTCAGGAATTGAACCTGAAGTCGACACCGCAGATCATACCACTATTGCAGAGACTGGGTGGTTCGATCTGCGAACACCTACCACCTGGGATTCATTGGCGCTGAAGGATCCTATCACATTACCCTTGTTGCAACGCCTCAGGCGTATTTTGGGCTACTCTGGAGAGGGATAGAGACTTCGGAACCATTTCGCAGCTGATTCTGATTCGGGGAACAGCCACAACAAACCTGATATCGTTGCCCGCTCTACGCTGGCCCTATGAGGGCTTCGCCAGAAAGGGACCGCGCCAGATTCGCATAACAACGGCACCCCCGGCTTCGGCGCGTCCGCGCCTCCGCGCAACCTGCCTGTCGCTGTCACGGCGCTTGCTTGAAGAAAATCGCGAGGGGCAAGCGCCGCGCCAGCTTGGCAGGTTCGTGGGTGCTTGACCGTTATGCGCCATGCCGTTTTTTTGTCTGATTCCTTATCGAAAAGGGGGCAAAAAACAACCCAGCCCTACCCTGAAGCGCAAGTCATTAAGTAGTTGCATTTTCCTATAAATTATTGTAAAATATAATTATGCCGGAGATTAGTCGATTTCTTGGGATCGTGATTGGTATGTTTTATCGTGAGCACGGACCACCCCATTTTCACGCCACATACGGTGAATATGACATCACGGTCGATATTGAGACAGGCGTTGTGACAGGCCAATTTCCTAGACGGGCTCTGAGGCATGTTCTGGAATGGTATGATCTGCACCAAAGAGAACTGATGGAGAATTGGGAACGCGCAGACCAGCGTCGTCCGTTGAATAAAATTGCACCCTTGGAGTGAGAAGATGATACCCCGTGTGATTGAAGCTCACTATGTAGGCGACTATGTGATCTGGCTCAAATTCAGTGATGGTGTGGAGGGAGAGGTAGAGTTGAAAGATGAACTATGGGGTCCCGTTTTTGAGTCGTTGAAGGATAAAGAGGAATTCAAGAAATTCCGAGTTCACCCTGACCTACATACGATAATGTGGAAGAATGAAGCCGACTTCGCACCTGAATTTCTCTACAGTATTGTCAAAGTTACGGCCTGTGTGGGAAGTTTCTTTTTTCTGTAGCTCATTGAGAAGAAAAAGCAACTCTCCACCTCGGCGGTTTGACTTAATACCGCCGATTTATTTTATCTTGGAAGTTTTTGGAGGTCAAAATCAAGAAAACCAAAAGAAGGTTATGTCGGCCCCGTTATGGCTTTACCCTCTAGACGACGATCCTAGATGTATTAAAGTTCAGCGCGACGGTGGGATTGAGTGGATTCCTCCTTCTACTCGTAACCTCGATTAAGTCGTGCGACATAGAGGAAAGCCAACTAGCTCAAATCGAGGCGATGCGAGGACAGTTGTCGCAAGCCAGTGCGCGAATGGAGCACGTCTTAACCGAGTTGCAGTTACAGAGCGAGCTAATGCGTGAACAGGGCGGCACTTCTATGGCTCTCCTTTCGACAATCGAAAGTATCGACGAGAGAGTTCAGACTATCTCTGTAGTGACGAACCGCATAGACATGATAGGCGATGAACTAAAGGAGACCCACGAGACTGTGGGTGCTTCCCATAAAACGAAAACGCAAGATTAGAACGAATGTCAGCGCCGTTTTCGTTCTTGACAGATCCACCGGTTTCTATTTGAACACGATAACAAAGAACTTCCGACAGACGTCTAGCTTGTACACAGATAGCCAATCTCTATTACAGAATCCGGGCTCAGGGTTGACCAGTTGCAAGGGAATTCGATGGTTCCCGATCCTTCAATTGTAGTGATTGCTTTGCTCATTCTTGCTCCCGTTTTTGTGGGGATTCTCTTTAAGCTCTTCAGCCCCCGAATGCGCTCAGTTACCGATGCGCGAATGCTTATGGCAGATGAACAACCGGCCTTCCCTACGTGCCCATATAGAGTGAGACAACCCAGGGGGTATCGCGCGAAAACGCGAAAAGCGTACCTTGGTCACGTCAGACGATTTGCCAATTATTGCGGCAAGGCACCTCGATCTTTTGGGGAGATGGAGGTCCGAAATTACGTGTATCACCTCCTTGAAACGGGAGCCTCGCACAGTTACGTCAATCAGTGCGTAAGTGCATTGAAATTCCTGTTCCTTCGAGTGTTGAAAGATCAGCATCCTCTTGAAAACCTGCCCCGTCCGAAAAAAGAGCACAAATGCGACACACCTGCTTGAACGCGGGACCGACCTGCGATATATCCAGGTGTTCCTGGGCATGCAAGCCCAAAAACCACACAGATCTATGCTCGGGTGACGAATCGGGATCTCGCGAAAATCCAGAGCCCGCTGGATGCATTGATGGATGAAAGGGAGGCAGTTTTTGATTAGAGACGATGCTACCATAGGAAGCATTCCTGAACATGTTCGGGCTACAAGCTTCAGCGTGGAATGTTCCCGAACGTTCGGAGATCCTCAGATCTGGTACGCATTAACGTACATGTTCGCCAATGCCGTAGTTATGCGCCAGCACGTGAGTACGACACTCATCAAGCCACCCGTTAATAAGCCACCCGTTAATCGACAACGTTGATCCAGATAGGCGACTATTCCTTGGACGATGTTCTGAAGAAGGCAGACGAACTACGGAAGGAAACTGATGACCTGATCCATCGAAGAGGGTTGGGTCAGATTCTTAGCTCTTTCGGGAGGGTGTGGTATAGAGGCAGCTACGAACTGAATACAATGGCATGGGCCGACCTAGACATCCACATAGTGATGGAACCTGATCCCTGGTCAGTTGATGAGTTCTTCAAGTTGGGGGCCCGAATTGCGTCACTTGAGGGGGTGATTTCGATGAAGTTCGATGATTGTGCTCATCATCCTCGGGACGTGCTTCCGGAGGGCCTCTATTGGGGTACACGAATGGCCAGGGGAAAGAGCGAAATTCCCTGGAAGATAGATTTATGGTCCACAAGATCTGAACTTCTTGAAAGGGACAAGCTTCGGATTGCGAGAGTAAAAGAGCGAATGACTGAGTCACATCGAAGGAAGATCCTCAAAATCAAACACTCGCTCCTGACACCTGAGGGGAGAACGCCGGACTCGACCGGAAGACATATTTACGATGCCATTCTTTTTAAAGGTCTTGAAACTCTTGGGGAAGTTAAAGACTACCTCCGAGCCAAAGGCATAAAGGACTTGCAGGGAAAACACGTGCCGGACGCATAACACGACAGGCTGCGGCTCCGGGGCATTCGCCCCTTCGCTCAACCCGCTGCGCGGGTTCGCAGCCTGCGAGAACGTTAACAGAAAGCACGCGCCAAAATCAGAACCAGCGGCCATCCTGGCCGCCAAGAAAACCTTTGATATGCTTCTGTTGCCTGTTGGATTTTTCTACAGCGAATTGGATATGTGGAGTTTCTGCGACCACGACTGAGATATTCCGCGATTCTTCCGTATGGGCAATAGTTAGCCACCAACCGCGTTGGGAACAGACCATGGGCTCAAATCGGCTCCAGCCAACAACCCGGAAGACCTTCGTCAGCGACCGACAAGATGGCCGCTTTATCGACACGGCGGGCTTCATACACGCGTTCATCAAATCCCACCGACCAAAGCTCGCGTTCGATCCGGATATGGATGCCCGCGAATTTCCTGCCTGGCGCGAACGGCTGCGCAAGAAGGTGCTCGAGTTGATGGCGTTTCCCGAAGTGGTCCGTCAACCAGCGCCTAAACGCGTCGGCGTCGAGCAGCGTGCCGGATACCAACTCCAGCGTTGGGAGATATATCCCGAACTGCACTGCGTCGTACCCTTTCTGATGCTGGTCCCGGATGGCACGAGCGACCAGTCGCCCGCTCCGGCGGTCCTGTGTTTCCCGGGGTACAGCGGCAGCAAAGAAGGAATGGCCGGTGAGCGGGAATTGAACGACCGCAAACTCGACTGGAGTGAAGAGAAGTGGCGCGACAACTGCATCGCCTTGCACTTCGTGCGCCAAGGAATGATCGCCGTGGCGGTTGACAATCCCGCTCGTGCCGAAGCGGACAGTGCCCTTCGGGATCTTTCGGGAGTTTCGCTGTGCATGCTGTGGACAGGGCGCAACTATCTCGGCATTTCGGTCTTCCAGAAGACCCAGATCCTGCAGTGGCTGGCCCAATCGAGCATGGTAGACTCGAAGCGCATCGCAACATGTGGTCTATCGCTGGGTTCCGATCCGGCCGATATCGTCGGGCTGCTCAATCCGGATCTGGTCGGAGCCGTCATCCATAACGATTTCCTGTGCGACTGGCGCGAACGAACGATTGCCCAGAATGCCTACGGCTCGACCCCTCACCACGTGGTTCCCGGAATGTATCGTTGGTTTGACGCTCCGGACATTCAAGCGGCACTGGCCCCGCGGCCTCTGCTCTACACAGAAGGTGGTCGCGCCCCTCATATCAGCAGGATCCGGGCCGCCTATAAAATGGCGGGGGCTCAGGACAACGTGAAGGTCTATCACTACAAGAAGTATGAGACCGCAGACGCTCGCCTCTACGACGACCAGCCGATCCCAGAAGGGCTGGCGGATGAAGAGTACTTCCTCTATGCCAATGTCGATGTGGCGGAACACCGCTTTCACCCCGAACATGCTGTTCCTTGGCTGACGGAAGTTCTTATGCCGAAGACGGACTGAGAGCGGACAAAGTAGAATGGCTAACAGGGCTTGCACCCGACTCGCTTCGCTCGTGGGAAGCCCTCGCTATAATTGAAGAGAGAAGTCAGAGAGACGATGTAGTTTGCGTTATTTTCGGGGACTGATTTCAGAACTGGCGTAAGGCAAATGGCAACATGTTTTGTTCAAGAGCTTGATGTAAAAACCAGAAAAGCACCCCGATGCGTGCCTCCTGGCAGGCCCACCCCACCCCGGCGCGTGCCATCTGTTAACAGCGCACTCCCGGCTCGCTTCGCTCGACCAAAATGGCCGTGACTGATTCTCTGACTGATTGTAAAACCACTGATTCCTTCCCCAGGCACGGCCACTTCGGGAGCGCGCGAACCGTTAAATGCAAGCAGCGCAGGAATCTTGAAAACCCAAACCGTGTAAGAATCGCGATGGCGGTAGATGTCCGCGCTACGCGAGTTCACGTTCGGGCATCGTTACAGGTTCGCTCCGGAGGGATTGCGAGGGTCACAGATACAGGCGTGGATAAGAGGATTGCGTTCGTCCAATCGTGCTGGCACAAGGACATAGTCGACCAGGGTAAGATCGGATTTTTAGATAGGGCGAACACCCTCGGGATAGCGGCCGAGGGAGTCGAGTTTTTCGAAGTGCCCGGGAGTTTTGAGATTCCTCTATTGGCCAAACTCCTCGCCGAATCTGGAAAGTACTCTGCCATTGTAGCGGTGGGGCTGGTAGTTGATGGAGGCATATATAGGCATGAGTTCGTAGCTGAAGCGGTGATCAGTGGGATCATGAAACTCCAGCTTGAAACAGATATTCCAATAATCTCAGTTGTGCTGATCCCCCATAATTTCCACGAAACAGAAGATCATAGAGAGTTCTTTCGGCAGCACTTCATGGTCAAGGGCGAAGAAGCAGCTGACGCCTGCGCTAAGACCTTAGAGAACCTTGCTGCTATCGCTTGAGTGCAATGGCGAAACTAAGGGGGGGTGACTGCGATCCGAAAACTGAACGGCTCAGATCGATCAGGTTGGGACGGGCCATCTATTGAGACAATTCCTGAGTTGCTGTTGCTCTTCCAAGAGGTGAGGCTCGGACCCTTGATGGACCAAAGGAAAAATGAGCTGGAAGGGTACATGACCGCAGCGCTTGTCGAAGGGCGAAAGGCACTGCCAGCCTGTCTTCCAAATCCACCAGTTGGATGCGTAATAGTACATTCTGACAGGATCATCTCGCGCGGATTCACAAATGCGCCTGGCGAGTGGCACGCCGAAACGATGGCACTGAGTCAGGTAGACGGACCCTTAGTGAGCTCAGCCGCATTCGTAACCCTTGAGCCCTGTTCATTTCACGGGAGAACACCCTCCTGTGCTTTGGCACTCATTGAGCGGAAGATTGGCCAAGTATTCGTAGGCATTCTGGATCCCCACCCCCGAAACCAGGGACGAGGCATTCAGCTCATGCAAGATGCTGGAATACAGGTGGAGGTAGGGCTGCTTGCCGATGAAGTCCTAAGGGATCTTGGCCAGTACCTCGCAATGGGCTAGGCACTGGCTCTATAGATTCCGCCCGCCGATGGATCTGCTACCGAGGGCGCGCTGCCAGCATTTAACATGACGGGCTGAGGCTCCGGCGCTTTCGCGCCTCCGACCCAACCTGCCTACGCTGCGCTTCGGCAGGTTCGCAGCCCGCTTGAACGTTAGGGGCCATGCGATCGGATGTTAGGTTTCCGATGACACAGAGGAGAGATGTGAAGGCGTACAAGGTAGGGCTACCCGGGCTGTTCCTCTTCTTATTTGCGCTCGCCGGCAGTTCCGAATCGATAAAGGAAGAAGGAGGAGCCTTGATGCTTAACGCGTGGGTTGTCTCGACCCTCAAGGCCGAAGGTCTAGCCCCGGAGCTGATTGCTGACCTAACGGCCAGAATAAGAAACCAGGACTATAAGAATATTCACAGCCTTTTGATCGCTCGAAATGGCAACCTGGTTTATGAGGAGTACTTTCCTGGTGCCGATGGAAGGAGAGGAGTCGTCGAATTCGATAAGGAAACTCTGCACGATACAAGGTCTGTCTCGAAGAGCATCGCATCATCGTTGATAGGCATCGCAATTGACCAAGGATATATCGGGTCAGTTGATGAACCCATGTACCAATATTTTCCGGACTACACGAACCACCTGACCGAGCAGAAGAAACGCGTAACTTTGGAACACCTGCTGTCAATGACGGCGGGGTTCAAATGGGATCAATCCGGTTCACATCAGTCCGAACTCGGATCGGCCAACACGGAAGCGCAAATGGAAAACAGCTTTGATTTCATCGACTACGTGCTGTCCGCCGATATGTCAGCCACAGCTTTGATTTCATCGACTACGTGCTGTCCGCCGATATGTCAGAGGAGGGAGAGCGTTTCAATTACAATAGCGGCTGCGCCATTCTCCTCGCTGGTGTGATCAGGAACGTATCGGGAATGCACGCAGATAAGTTCGCTGACAAGTATCTCTTTGGGCCATTGGGCATCGATCGTAATGAATGGTGGCGAACAAAGACCGGTTTACCACAGACACATGCGGGTCTGCGGCTTCGCCCTCGGGATATGGCCAAGATCGGACAGCTTTATCTCAACAATGGGAGATGGAAAGGTCTGCAAATTCTACCCGCATCGTGGGTTGAGGAGTCCATAAAGCCACACTTCGTAAACGATCGATATGGATACGCCTGGTGGCTCGACCGCTTTCCTTTCCACGAGGGATCCGTCAAGAGTTACGTCGCTGAGGGCAACGGAGGACAATTCATTTTTGTAATCCCAGACTTGGATTTAGTGGTCGTCTTTACAGGCGGCAACTACGGCTCCTCCACTGCGAACCAGGCTTTCAAAATCGTAATCAATCACGTATTGAAAGCTGTTAGCCAAGAAACGAGTGAGTAGCCGTCAAGGCTCGACTTGGGTTGACCATCACCGCTTCCCCTGTACGAAAAGAAGCTGACCAGCGGACCGACCGCACGGTCCCCTAACAGGTCCACTTGCGCTTCGGTCGCGTTCGCTCCCTTCGGCGTGAAGGCAACCCGCTAAAGCGGGTTCGCAAGTGGCCAGAACGTTAAGCGACATGGGATAGAACAAGTTGAGGTTGTTCGGTGCATCGCACACAATAGATTGAGATTTACCGCATTTCTTTCTGTTCAATCGCTAGCCATGCAAAGCGAACGGAGGCATGATTTGAGCGAGCCAGAGCGAACCCAGGAGTTTTTCGCCAAGCGCGCAGCCAGGTGGGAGCATTTCGTAAAAAAAGAGTGGCTACCCGATGATTACGAGCACTATTATACGCTTCTCGCTTCAGGGATTTTATCCACTCAAGACGCAATAAGAATTCTGGACCTTGGGTGCGGTGGTGGTATCGAGTTTGAGTGGATTTTCCGGCAAGCCCCGAATGCCCACATAACCGCCGTCGATCGATCCGGACCAATGCTCGATTGTTTGCGCGAGAAATACGGTGAGTGTCTCGACCAGTTCCAAATCATTCAAGACAACTACCTCACCTGTCCTCTGTCGGAGGAAGCATACGACTACGTCGTGACGAGTATGTCGGTGCACTACTTCCCTCCTTCCAAACGTCGTGAGATCTATGAACGCATCGAACGGGTGCTGAAACCTGGCGGCGCTTACGTAGAAGGGACCTATTGTAGCGACTCTGAAGAGGAAGAGCGCCAAGTGCTCAATGCGTTCGAACACCGAACTGCAGGACTGGATGGCGCAGATTCTGGGGAGTGGAAGGTCAACATCCCCCTGCAACCTACAACGATTAGCCGTCACTTGAAACAAGCCGGTTTTGCCGGCGGCGAATGGTTGGCTGGCGAGCGTTGGGTTGTTTTGGCACGAAAGGCAGCCTCTCAGGGCTCAGGATGCGACTACGACCAGCGGGAGTTAATTTGAGTGGATAAGCGATCTCTGCAGGCTCTAGCAAAAGACGAAAGAACAGCAGCATTGCACGCGCTGGCCGAAGCCAGTCTTGCTGACTTTGATTTGACGGGAGGCTCGCTCCTGTTGCTGCAGGATCTAGTGAATAGCTCATTCCGGGTTCAACATGACAGCCGACGGTGGTATCTTCGTATTTACGATCCCGACAGGCATGATACATCAGTTATCGAGTCTGAACTCTTGTTCTTGGAAGCTCTCGCCAAAGGCGGCTTTCCAGCGCCTCGCCCGTTGCGTAAGCACAGTGATGGGATGCTTTGGGTGGCGTCGCAGAGCCCTGTTGTGGACGTAATTCGAATATCAGTATGCTCTTGGCTTCCGGGAGAGATTTTGCAGCATGGCAAGACACCACCGCACTATGCCAACGTAGGAACCATGTTAGCAGAACTCCACGAGTTCTCCGTCAAATGGAATCCACCCGAGGGGTTCGTACGTCCCCGTTGCGACAGTGAAGGTGTATACGGCAATCACGGTGCTTCAGGAGAGCAAATCATGCGAGGCTGGGACAACATTGACGATCCGCTTCGCTCGGATCTTGAAGATGCGAAGAGAGCACTTGAACAGGCCGAGAGCGCTATTGGGACGGATTGCGGTGTCTACGGTTTGATCCACGCTGATCCAAGTTTCAGCAACGTCCTGTTTGATGGCGAAATACCATACCTGATCGATTTCGATGATTTCGGGTACGGCCACTATGTCTTCGATCTCGCAGTTGTCTTGGCTGGCGCATGGGGCAAGCCTGGTTTCGAAGAGAATCGCGCTGCTTTGTTCGAAGGATACGGGCAAATACGAGAACTGTCGCAGGCAGAAATGAGGGCATTGCCCACAGCCATGGCAGCACGAGCTGCCTCGCTCATTTTCTGGGCTGCGACTCAGTCATCGCAGCATCCATGGATTGAAGGGCAGTGGAAACGCCTCAAGAAATACATGGGGTAGAAATCCACATCGCTTAACACCGTGTTTTCGCTGCGCCGCCTACGGCGGCTTGGCCTTCGGCAACCCCTTCGGGGTTCGCAAACCCTGAAACGTTATGCGCCAGACTGGGGGTTGATATAGCATGCGTTTGTTGATATATTCAACTAAATGAATTATTCAACCGATTGGCTAGGCCAGATTCGCCGTTTGCCGTCCAATAAAAGGGCTGTGGCTCACGAACCGGAAACTGCCAGATATGCCAAGGCGCGAGCGAAGCATCGGTATTTGATCAACCAGGGTACATACCTCGGCTTCCAGCGGACTCCAGGAAGGCAAACGGAAATTGAGGTTGCTGTCTGGGCACCCCCTGATACGGGAAGAGGATACGGGCACTACGGTTGCTTTCGGGTATTCGTAAAGGATGGGGAGGTGCTGAGCTCTGTCCTTTTCTGTTACTATGACGGAACGGAGGCATCTCCGGGTTTCAGATCCCTTGAGAAGGCGCAAGCTTTCGCGAAACAGCAGGGTTTCGTTAAAGGAGATACAAATGGCTAAACTGAGCGAGAGAAATTATAAGTATCAGGCAGCTGGACGGACTTGGGTGGTACCAAAGCTCCATCTCGAAGAAATGCCTGATGGTACAGTAGCGGTGCTAGAGGAAGAGATCGATAGGATTCATCGAGCGATTGCAAATGAGATCTGCGGGTCACCTGAGAATCTCTCGAAGGAGGAGCTAGAATTCCTCTGTGATGTTGCTGAGACCCCCTTTTCACAAGTTGCAGGCTACCTTGGTGTACACAAAAGTACACTCACTAAGTGGCGTAGAAGTGAGCTACCAAAAAACGCATTGAATCTTCTTCTCAAGAGATGGTTCTGGTTCAAGCTCTTTGGTTCATTTGTTGGAAACAACACAGTTAGGTACAGAGAGCTAGAAGATGAAACCACATTCTTGGCGCACGCAAGGAATGAAGCAATTGGTAAGAAACTCGCCGAGTCGATAAAGAAGATGACAGCATAGAGCAATCCGGCGCATAACACGCCCACTTGCGCTGCGGCGCATACGCGCCTTGGCCTTCGGCAACCCACCTTCGCTACGCTTCGGTGGGTTCGCAAGTGGCGAGAACGATATATGGAATGAGAAAGGAGACAATGGAATGACCTTGGTCGCGGCTTGGCGAGAGGGCGATACCCTTCATCTCGCCTCGGACTCACGCATTTCTTTCTCCCAACAAGGAAGTGCAGATATTTGCCTCAAGGTCCACCCTCTACCGCTTCGAATCTTCCTTCCTAAGCCCTTGAACAAGCCTTTCCACGATGGAAGCATAGGCGTCGGCTTGGTTGGGAGTTTCGTATCGACCGTCTCGGTTAAGGATCCATTAATGACTCTGCTTGGCAATCTACAGTTCGCGCCGGGCTATATGAATCCATCTCTTGAAGAAGTAGCAAAGGTAGTAGCTTACCTACTCAAGAATGTCGGAGGTGAAGTTTGCAAGGTGATGGCTTACCGCGGCACAGGTCAAGTAATCCTAGTTGGCAAGTGCCCACAGAAACGAAAGCAGCAGTGCTTCTCAATCTCACTTAAACCTATCGATAATCACCTCGAAGCGGAAATCAAGCAGGAACTTAAGGACGTTGAGGTGTCCTTCTTTGGTGATCGAGAGGCTAAGGAAGCTGCAACTAAAAAGCTTGGCCGCCAAGCCCCCACGAGTATAAATGTCTTGAGAGCTCTGAAGTCGATATGCTTGGACCAGTGCTATAGTAGTGTCGGCGGTCCAATCCAATATGGCCGGACCGAAAACCACAGGTTTTTTCAGAAGGGAGTGCGAGACTATTTCCCCGATACAGAGGGGAAGAAGATTCGGGTAGGTTTCTTCATCGGCGGTATTGAGCTCTATTCGCAGAAGTACATGCGCGACGGTACTCCTCTCCATCTTCATACAACATCAATTTGCCCTTTCGAGAAGGAGATCTCAGATTACTTGAAGTCAGGCGAGTTTGCGCTCATTACTGACTGAATGTAGTTGTGTTGATCCGTGTTGCTTCGCACAGGAGCGCAGAATCCCACTTCATATATCACATCCATTTACGCTACGGGGCATTCGCCCCTTGGCCTTCGGCACCCCGCATACGCGGGGTCGTAAATGGTGAGAACGTTAAACGACATGGGAAATACAACGTGTTGAGGCCAATATAGATCATGGCCAGACAACCGCTTCAAGTTCTTGTAATTCCATTCCGAGTTCGCTCTGAACCAGAGTTCGCGGTCTTTCACCGTGCTGATGGTGAAATGTGGCAGTTTATTGCTGGTGGCGCTGAGGATCACGAGAATGCAGCGCAAGCAGCGCAGCGGGAGGCCGCAGAGGAGGCCGGCATTCCAGGTAATATACCGGTAGTTCGACTTGATTCAGTCGCCTCCATTACGAGATCGTCGTTCTCGCCAACTGAGCACTGGCCGGAAGATCTGCTTGTTGTCCGCGAGTATTCGTTTGCCATAGATGTTGGAGACCGGAGGTTGGCATTGTCCTCTGAACACGACGATGTGAGGTGGCTGCCCTATGAAGATGCATCATCTCTCCTCACATGGGACAGCAACCGGGTTGCCCTTTGGGAGCTAAACGAAAGGCTGGCGAGAGTCGCGACCCGAAGATCTTGATGGAATTTGTTGATCCCACGTCGGCTAACAACACGTTTGCCGCTACGGCGGCCTCCGCCGCCTTGGCCTTCGGCAACCCACCTTCGCTACGCTTCGGTGGGTTCGCAAGTGGCGAGAACGTTGGCCGAAATTGCCCCACCGCCTTAGCCCCAATTATTCACAAAAAAGGTAGTTTCCTTACCCAAGTCATTGTATTATATTATGGTTAGGTGAATAACCATACAACAATGAACTGGGAGGAAACTACCGTGAAAGTTCAAGATAATCAACTCGCACTTCCTTTCGCAAGTGTTTCGGGCAAGCCGGTGGAAGCCGTCTTCGATGGCGGTGTGCTCACCAGCGATATGGGGTTGATGCTGCTGCGAGAGGTGGCGTCCAAAATCGGCATCCTGTCTCGGATCGTCGAGGCGTTAACGGACCGTCGGCATCCAAGTTATGTGGATCACACGATGATGGACCTGATCAGCCAGCGTGTCTTTCAGATCGCGTGCGCGTATGAAGATGCGAACGATTGCAATGCGTTGCGCGAGGACCCTGCGTTCAAGGCGGCCTGTGATCGGTTGCCGATATCAGGGGCGCCGTTGGCCAGCCAACCCACGATGAGTCGATTGGAAAACGGGATTCGTCGCAGGGACTTATATCGTATTGCCGAGGCCCTTGTGGACGGATTTATCGCGTCCTACAAAAGGCCTCCCGACGCGGTCGTTCTGGATATCGATGACACCGATGACGAGGTTCACGGCAAGCAACAGTTGTCGTTGTTCAATGGCTATTACGATGAACGCTGTTACTGTCCCTTGCACATTTATGAAGGCCGGACAGGAAGACTGATCACGACGCTGCTGCGTCCGGGCGCCCGTCCTACCGGCAAACAGATTGTCAGCATTCTTAAGCGACTGGTGAAAATCCTTCGTAAGGCGTGGCCGGACGTGCGTATCTTTTTGCGTGGCGATGGCCATTTTTCCTGTCCTGAGGTCCACGACTTTTGCGACGAGCAAGACGTGTATTTTGTGCTGGGACAGACGGGCAATGCCAGGCTTGCACAACGGGGACACGCGTTGATCGAGCAGGCAAAGGCCCAGTATCGGGAAACCGGACAGCCCTTGCAGTTATTTACCTGTTTCGCTTACCAGGCAGATACTTGGGCCGTGCCAAGGCGCATCATCTACAAAGCTGAAATCACCGCTTCCGGACAAGCCAATACACGCTTTGTCGTCACCAACCTGAAAAGTAGCCAGCCCTCATTCATCTACAAAACCGTCTATTGCGCGCGCGGCAGGATGGAAAACTTCATCAAGAATCACAAAACCTTCCTCCATTCCGATCGTACCTCCTGCCACACCTTCGAAGCCAATCACTTCCGTCTCTTCCTGCATAGTGCCGCTTATGTCTTGATGCATACCCTTACCGAAAAAGGACTCCGGGCTACCCAATGGACGCACGCCCAGTTTAATACCATTCAGAATCGCATTCTCAAAGTCGCCGGGCGAGTGTCCGAACTCAAGACCAAAATCAAACTCCATTTGCCAACATCATTTCCCTTGAAACACCTTTATGACACCATCCTCTGTAATTTGGCAAAGGCATATCCATAACGCCGTTTCGCGCCGGCCGATCCATCCCTTTCTCATCGCCACAAAGTAAGACCAAGGCATCCGTCTGTCCTTTCCACACCCTAAATAAAGAACTCGACACCCCTCAATGCTGACGGCACATCCAATATTACTCATCATCGCGTCACCAACACGTCATTCGAATATTTCCCCTCCTCCAGAACACTTTCTGCTTCCACAGACACTGCTCTATTCATTTTCATGAATTAATCGGGTTAGAAACTGCTTGTGAGAAATTTATCTCCATTTCCAAACATCCAATCCCATATTCCTGAAGGAGCGTGTAATTCATGATTTCTAAAGAACAAATCCGTTCGCAGCTGGACAACTGTTTGTTGGATGCCAAATTTGATCGGTGGGAGAGTCAGTATCAGAAGGGCAAGGTTCGAGATATTTATCTGTTAGACGACAAACGCATTCTGATTACGACAGATCGCCAGAGTGCGTTTGATCATGTACTGGGTGCGATTCCGCTTAAGGGCCAGGTCTTGAACCGAACAGCGAAGTACTGGTTTGATCAGACTACGGATATTGTGCCCAATCAGGTGATTGATGTGCCCGATCCCAATGTGACGGTTGCACATGAACTCGACATGCTGCCCGTCGAGATTGTTATGCGGCGATATCTTACGGGCAGCACTGATACGGCGGTTTGGACGAATTATAATAAGGGGGTGCGAAAGTTTTGTGGCGTTGATTTGCCTGACGGGATGGTGAAGAACCAAAAGTTTGACGAAGCAATTATTACGCCGACGACCAAGGCCGACGACCACGATGAATCCATTTCACCACAGGAAATTGTTGAGCGTGGGTTGGTCGATGCTAATCGGTGGGAAGAAGTGGAGAAGGTTGCACTGGATCTGTTCGCCCGTGGAACCGAGTTGGCAGCGCAGCGGGGTTTGATTTTGGTGGATACAAAATATGAGATGGGTGTGGATCCGGATGGAAATCTGACGGTTGCGGATGAAATTCATACACCGGATTCTTCGCGGTATTGGGTTTTGGATTCTTATGAAAAACGCCATGCACGCGGTGATGAACCCGAGAGTTTGGATAAAGAGTTTTTGCGGCTCTGGCTTGTGGATAAGGGTATTTCGGACGATAATCTTCCGGAGCTGGACGATGATATTCGAGCGCAGGTTTCGGAGCGATATATCGATTTGTTCGAGCGGGTGACGGGGGAAGATTTTGAGACGGAATTGGATGATACGCCAATTCTGAAACGGATTGAGAGGAATATTGAGCAGTATTTTTAACTGGTGGAGGCAACCACCCCCAAACTTCGGCCAACACGAGCATCTGCGCTGCGCTCCACTTCGTTCCGCTCGGGGCTTCGCCCAACCCGCCCAAAAAGCCGGGCGGGTTCGCAGGTTTGCGGGCCGTTAACCGAACGCGGCGCTGAGTCTGAAAGATCCTTTAAATGGCAAGAGAGAAGCTTGAAGGTGTGGAAGAACATCAATCTCAGAAGGGCTTGGCGGTCGCTCGGACATTCTTCACGGAGTGGGGTCTGCCCTACTTGCGTTCAGAGTTCTCCAGCGTCTCAGAGCGCGCCGCGTGTTTCCTGTTCGGTGGTTCGCAGAGTTTGGGAAACGATGACGAAATGTCCCGGGACCACGGGTGGGGTCTCGAATTCTCGATTGTCCTGCCGCCAGAGGACATGCACGGAGCAGGCAGGCGATTACGGAAGGAAGTTGACCAAGCTGCACCGACAGAGTGGCGTGGGATTCGGTTCCGGAAGGGCGGGATCACTATCCATTCTCTCAATTGGTGGTTCCGACGGTACACGAAATTCAGTCATGCCCCCAAGACAACCAAGGCCTGGTTGCGAACTAGCGAGGACCATCTGTATATGCTACGCCGTTCGACAGTGTTTCATGATCCACTGGGCGAGTGGACAGCTCGGAAGGCAACCTTCCACTACTATCCTCGCAAAGCATGGTTGACCCGTATACGCGATGAGACGTTCGATGTTCATCATTTTGGGCAGTACAACTTTCTGGACCGAATGGCAAAACGTAGAAAGCCAATCTCTCTCTCTGTTTGCTTGGCAAGTTTCATGCATGCGACCATGAAGCTATGCATGCTCCTTAACGAAGATTTCACTCCTTACTGGAAGTGGCTATCGGCCGAGTTGCGGAAGCAACCAAACGTCGCCAATCTGACCACCTGTCTGACTGATCTTGCATCCGCAAGTGACATTGACAAACAGGTGAGACTTGTTGACGTGATTTGCCAGGACGTTTATTCTCGACTTGTCGAGAAGAATTTTGTCAGTAACAACCCAACTGGCCACCCCCACCCTTTGATGTGTGCATATCAAGATCTGAGTACTTTGTGCGAGCAGTGCCCTGATGATGAATAGAGCGGAAGCGTCGATAAACCGCGCTTTGTCTCCGCGCCGCCATCGGCTAACAACGGGCACCCCCGGCTTCGGGGCTTGCACCCCTTCGCGCAACCTGCCTGGCGCTGTCACGGGCGCTTGCTTGATGAGAATCGTGAGGGGCAAGCGCCGCGCCAGCTGGGCAGGTTCGTGGGTGCTTGACCGTTAGATGAAATGGGAAAAGTTAAGTAGGCCTTGCAGTGTATCTCCCGATATTCTGGAGATATACTGCATATTCGCCGTTCAATCACAAGTTGGCCGCAGAGAATACCGGATGACCCGAAAGAATTCCGAGTGTGAATTCCACGATCCAGGACACTTGGTCGACGGAGACCTTGAGCTCGTCCTCACCGAGACGCTTCCATCTGATCCTGACACGGGACGGGTGCCGGAGTACCGTTTCGAGATGCGGCTTATTGGCAGCGACGTGAAGATCGGCAGTATCCGCCTCAGAACGCGGTGCACGGAAAGGCTCGAGCAGTATGGAGGAAATCTGAGCTACGACGTGGACGACGAATATCGCGGGAACAGATACGCTGCCCGCAGCTGTCGCCTGTTGTTTCCCCTCGCCCTGCGCCATGGGATCAACTCGGTGTTAATCACTTCCCGATCCGATAATCTCGCATCCAGGAGAACATGTGAGTTGATCGGCGCAGAGTATGTGGACACGATCGAAACGGAACGGGAACCAGGTGAGCATGGGCCGACGTGTCGGTACAGAGTGAACTTGCGGCCTGAGTAACACCGGCGAATCAAGGGCTGCAGCCGACGCCAGGCCTTTATGCGCCCGGGTCCCGACGGTCGTTTCGATTCGCGCCAGATTTGGGCCCTGCCCAACCCGATTGTGATGGGCGACGAAATCTGGTTTTACTATGCCGGCATCAACTACGACCGGGCGGGTCGCAGCGATGCAGCCAACGGCGAGCACATCGGCGGCATCGGGCGGGCGGTCATGCGCCTGGACGGCTTTGTTTCGCTCGACGCCCCTTACGAAGGGGGCAAGTTCACCACACCGGCGCTGATATTCGACGGATCGCGCCTCGAACTCAATGTCGACACAGCCGCCGGAGGCAGCGTGCGCGTTGAACTACTCGCCGAAGACGGAAGTCCGCTTGAGGGGTATAGTGGCGCAGATTCAATATGGCACGTCGGCAATTCCGTCAGGCTGCCCGTTTCGTGGCCCGCTGGCGACCTTCGCCAACTCGCCGGCCAACCGGTCAGGATACGCTTCATCATGCGCGACGCGAAGCTCTACGCATTTCAGTTCTGCGAGTGAGAATTTCGACGGGGTTCTGGATGGACACCGAGCCAGCGAGCACGGGCTCTACAACATATTGGTCCAGGAACTCACCTGCTTTGGTCGGCGAAGTCTGGCCTTCGCTCTGGAGCCGTTGTAAGACCTGGAGACTTCCAGACCCATTTAATGCGTCAGATCCTGATCGAAGTCCAAACGGACTCTCTCGCGGTAACGGTTCCAAATGCCGCCGAGACAGGTCGTGTCATGATGGAACTCGCGTGGGAGACTGTTCGTCTACGGGAATTTCCCCATAGGCCAAGTCGGTTTGATTGCCTGTTTCTCTGGCCGGAAGCGAGTGCTGCCAGACGATTCGACTCCCATAGGGAAGCGTGCGAACTGTATGATATCGAGATTCTTGAATGCGCGCGCGCGTTCGCTGCTGATATGAACCTGATAAGTTACTTCAAAGAGTTTGAAACCCTTGCATCGATGTTCGAGAGAGCGCGCCGATACTGGCAGAACGAGAGGAAGGACGAGAACAGGGAGATTCTGTTGGAAGGTACAATTCAGATTCAGTGTCGATCCGTTGGTTTCGACTGCGTATCGAATATATCAACATAGACCTCCGTCAGTTGCTATCAGGCGAGGAATCGGTACAACAGTAATCTTCTTGTTGAAAAGCAGAAAAACCGGAAAAACAGAGAAAGTGATGTCCGCTCTTTTATTACATTCCTGATGACAAAAAACAACACGGACGCTTAACACGCGATGCCCGCTACACTCCCTTCGGTCATTCGGCCCTCCGGGCACATTACCTCCGCTACGCTCCGGCAACGTTGGGTATCGCGAGGCCGTTAACGGAAATCGCCCCTTTTACCTCACAGGAGGGAAAAATGAAACTCTGGGTATTCACCTGCAGTGACAGCCCGTTCGAACACTGGCTCGACGGGTTCGAGGAGCGGTTCGACGCCTGGGCGGATGGCGGCGTGCGCGGTCTGGCCGTCGGCCGCATGGCATTCCTCCAGGAGGATGGCACCGCCATTCCGGCGTGGGCTCCCGACCCGAAGGTGTACGAGGCCCTGGGGGCGGAAGTCCCGGAGCAGCGTCCGCGCGACCTCTCGAAAGAGAAGAAGCTGCACGCAATGCTGGAAAACGCCGCGGAGCGGGGCTGGCGACTGCTGATTTTCGCCGGAGGCGGCCCGACCGCCCACGTGCAGGACCTAATGAACGCCTTTCCGCAGGTGCACGGCGTCATTGTCGACGGTCCGGGCGAAAACCACTACGAGCTTGCCTTCCACCACGGGGGCGAACTCCTGGAGATCCGTCCGGGTGAGGAGGGCCGCTTCGCCCAGGTCGGCGCCGAGATTGGTCGAATACAACGCGGCATCACCCACTTTCGGGAGCGTTTGCACAATCTGACACCGGAAATGGTGCGGTACCACGCCGACGGGGGGATGCTGGGGGCAATGCTCCTGTTCGACGTCAACGAGGACGTGCTCTACTGGCTGCGCAAGCGTCAGGAGCGCTCTCGCTTCGACTGGCAGTACATGCGGCAACAGGTCGACGCCGTCGATCGCAAGGTGGAGTTGGGCGGTATCCCGCGGGCCGTGACGTGGTCATCGCTCACCGGACAGAATTACTGTCAGATGGCGGAGTATTTCGACTATATCTTTCCGAAACACTATTTTTGGCACCGCGGCATGGACGGCATGTACGGAACCATATCCCGCTGGGTAAGACGGTTGCGAAAGTGGAATCCGTCCCTGAGCGAGGCGGAGTGTTTCGCCGTCGTGAAGGCGCTGTTGGGCATCGAGCTGCCTGGCATCAACTCGCTTATGGACATGGAGATGGGTTTCCCCGACGAATTCTTCTCCAGGGTGGTCTACAACGAGACTCGGCGGGCCCTGGCGGCCATAGGTGATCCCGACAAGGTGATAGCCTGGGTGTCCACGGGGCGCCGCCCCCACGGCGGCGACCCGATGCAGGCGCGCGATCTCTACGGCATCCTGACTGCTTCGCAGGAGGCGGGGTTGAAGCGCTTCCTATACCATCCCGAGCCGGATTTCGGGGCGGCGGAATGGACCGTCATCTCGTCGCTGTGCGGAAACCAATGGGATGAAGACGCCGACGGGTACTGGCCGACGGGGACCGACAAGCCAGGCGTCTGGGACGGCGGGCGCGAGGGACCCGAAGGGGGCCGAATATGAGCAGGATCTCTGACTCGTTGCGGGAGGGTTTCCCGCGGGCGCGAACGATGCGCGGCAAAAACTGAAAGCGCGCAAGAACCACTCCCCGCCATCTCGAAATTTTGGAGATGTGAAATGAATGATTCCCTGTCATATTCAGTTGCGGTCATTGCAGATATTCACGGCAACGTCGCTGCACTCAACGCTGTTCTTGAGGATCTGCAAAGCCAACCCTATGATCGTCTGGTGGTCGCTGGCGACCTGGTGCTGAGCGGACCCCGCCCGGTCGAGAGTCTTGACGCAATACGAAATCTGGGCGCTCCCACGATTTACGGGAACACAGACCTGTTGGTCTTTGATGAACAGGTTTCCGAGGAAAGACTGGACTGGGTGAGAGAGAAGCTGGGAACAGATGGCTTGAGCTATCTGAAGGGTCTGCCCTTTGAGTACAGGATAACGCCACCAGGAGGGCAGTCTCCGGAGGATGATCTTCTCATTGCGCACGCAACGCCTACTGATGTGACCGGTGTATTGGTTCTTCAACCTGATCAGGATCCGTTCAGGCTTCTGACCGTTACGCCAGAAGAGGAAGCCAGGACACTGATGGGGGATGCGAAGGCCAATCTGATTGTGGCAGGACACCTTCACTACGCGTCCTATGGCGTTCCGTGCGGTCAGCGATATAGCATCATTGATTCAGTTGGGTTTCCGTTTGATGGGGATCATCAAGTTGGATATGCCAGAGTGTGGTGGGATGGGCAGGAATGGCTTGTGGAAAACCACAGATTAAGTTACGATTACCACATGGTTGTGGAGGATGTCAGGTGTTGTGGTGCGCCTTTTGGTGAGTTGTCAGCCCAAAGGATCCTTCAAGCCAGATTCAGGCCGGTCATGTAGAATCAGAAGCCTGATGGTGCGCGCTTTATCTCTGCCCGTGACAGGCTTCGCCGTGATGGGGCTGCCAGCGGTTTACAGGCCGTTATGCGAAGCGGCGAAAAGGAAATAAAGCGCCATGCTGAATGCCATTCTTTGGGACAACGACGGCGTCCTGGTCGACACCGAAGGCCTGTACTTCCAGGCCTGCCGCGAAACCCTGGAACGCCTCGGCGTCCGCCTGAGCGAAGCCCGTTTCATCGAGCTCTTCCTCAAGGCCAGCGAAGGCCTTACCAGGATCGGCGCCGAACACGGCATAGACGAACAGGCGCTGGAGCCCGCCCGCATCTGGCGCAACGCCCGCTACACCGAACTCTTGCGCGCCGGCGTACCCGTCATCGACGGCGCCCGCCAAGTGCTGCGCCAACTCCACGGCACGGTGCGCATGGGCATCGTCACCAGTTCGCGGCGGGAGCACTTTGAGATCATCCACGCCGCCACCGCCCTGCTGGACTGCATCGATTTCACGCTCGTGCGCGAAGACTACCGGCATTCCAAGCCCGACCCCGAGCCCTACCTCACGGCCATGCGGCAAAACGGCCTCAGCGCCGCCGAATGCGTCGTAATCGAAGACTCGGACCGGGGGCTGCGCGCCGCACTGGCGGCCGGGCTGCGCTGCATCGTCATACCGCAGGGCCTGACGCGCGGCCTGGACTTCACCGGTGCCCTGCGGCAACTGACCGATATCCGTCAGGTCCCACCGCTGATCCATGAGCTTATGCAAACTTAGTACTGTTTCAATTAAGTTTCTTGCGTTCAATTCCACCCGTTACGGACGAAAAGCTTGAGGGGTAGGATTTGGGTGGAATGGATTTCTGATCTCCGGAAAGAGTGGGTGGACTCCGGCAGTGAAATCGGCTGACGTACATCAAGTTAACTGACAGTGAGGTCATCCTTCTGTTTGTCCGGGGAACTGGAAATCGCACATCATATATCACAGCAATTCCCACTGCGCGCCATTCGGCGCTTGGCCAAACGGCACAGCCCTTCGGGCTGTCGGGAATTGTCTAACGTTAACAGAAAGCACGCGCCAAAGTCAAAACAGGCGGCCGTCCCGGCCGCCAGGAAAATCTTTGAACCACTTCTCTTGCTTGATGGATTTGTTCTACAGCGAATGAGCTATACGGAGTTTTTTCGACCAGATTTTTCCGTAAAGGCAAGAGTTGGCGGCGAGAAGACCAATATGAGTGCACAATAAGTGAAAGGCTACCCGGTGACGGTCAAATGAAGCTACACATTCTCGGTAACGGTGGTCCGCGTCCCAGCCGTATGGGTGAACGCTACGGGTGTTCCTGCATTCTCGAGATCGGTGACGATCGTATCATGGTTGATTGCGGCCCCGGCACCACCTACAAGATGGCACGCATGGGAATGAGTCCTACACAGGTGAATTCGGTTTTCCTAACTCACCATCATTCGGATCATATCGTTGATTTCCCGTGTTTTGCCTTGCTACGGTTCGATCTAGACCCCGGCGATCTTCCTCCCCTCAGAGTCTTTGGTCCGCCTCCGACTGTCGAATTCGTCGATCGCCTTTTTGGCAAGGACGGCGCCTTCCTTTCCGACGTCGTTGCGCGTCGAGAACACCACATCAGCCACCACGGGCACGTGGGGAGAGGCGGAACGCTTCCCCGTCCGGGCATGAAGGTCGATGTATCCGACATCAGTTCGGGAGCGGTTGTCGAGGGGAAAGGTTGGAAGGCGACGGCTGTACAGGTTCCTCATGTCGAGCCTTACCTAACCGAGCTAGCGTACCGGATCGATACGGATAGCGGCAGCGTACTCTTCCTGTGCGATGCAGCGGACTGTCCCGAACTGAGGCCATTGGCCAGGGGGGTTGATACATTCGTTACGGGGCTCTCTATGCGCAATTTCAAGGAGAATGACGAAGATGCTTCGCATCCGATCCGGGGCGTCAGCGCGGACATATCAGAGGTCGTTGACATCGCTAATGAAGCTGGAATATCGAGGGTCGTGGTCATCCACTGCGGTTCGCCGCGCAGTGAGGACATCGTCGGCAGGCTCCGCCGAGGCTACCATGGGAATGGATATAGCGGTTGTATCGTGCGTCCTGACGAGCTTACGACTGTTGAGATATAGGTTGTGTAAGAGCGAGGAATCGGCCTTAACCCGGCACGGATAATTGATCTTCGACATTCTACCGTATGTTGGGGATTTCTATGGAGCAGCTGTGGCGCCTGGCGCAAGAAACCCAACACCCCCACCCAGAAAATCGCGCACAAGAAACAATAACCACTCCATCCTGATTTCTTCACAGCGAATGGATTTACCTCTCGATCTCATTGTAAGCTCTGCGAGCTCACGCGAAGATCAGGGAGTAATTCAATACCAGGAGAAACCAATGACGGACGAGAAAGCGGCCTTCCTATTCATCGACAATACGTTAATCGAGAATCTCGACGGCGTCGTGCAAGGGGTCGTACCCGCAAAGAAGGCTTCGCAACAGCCGCTGATTGAGAAGGATCGGGCCTGGGAAGAGGAGTGGCTGATCGGCGGCTACGTCAACGTCCTGTACGACGACGACGAAGATATCTTCAAGATGTGGTACGGCGTGGGCCGAAGATTGAGCGAAGCGCGTGGCGACGTGGCGGACGGACTGGCCTACGCCGTGTCCCAAGACGGGATCCACTGGGAAAAACCCGTCCTCAACCTCGTCGAGGACAGCGGCAGCAAAGAGAATAACCTGGTCTTTCCCTTTTTGAGGTGGGGGGCCGGGACAGGCGTCATGAAAGACCCCATCGAAACAGACCCAGCCAAGCGCTACAAGATGCTCTTTATGTTCCAGAGCGGAGACATGATATTCGCCGGCATTGTCCAGCCGGTCTGTGTGGCGTATTCTGCCGACGGAATTCATTGGAACGTGCCCCAACGCTGGCTCAACCCGGTCATTCCACAGGGCTCGGATACCCACCTGGTCGCATATTGGGATGCAAAAATTCACCGCTACGTCGTTTATCTGCGGGGCCGGCCTAACGTGCGCATCATTTGCATGGCCGAGAGCGATGATTTCGAAAACTGGACCCCGCGCAAGATCATCGTCGCACCCGATGAGCACGATCCCCCGCAGGACCAGGAGTTTTACGGCATGAGTTCGCTGGCGTATCGCGACTTTCGTATCGGCTTCCTGTCCGTGTTTCACACGCTCCACGAGGGGTGGATCGCCCGAAACCGGATCGAAGATTGGATGCCCGAATGGATGAACCGGATGGACATTCAGTTGACCTACTCGAAGAACGGCCGGACCTGGCATCGGGCGGGCAACCGTGAACCCATTCTGGAATGTGGCCCCCGCGGTAGCCACGACAGTGGAAATGTCTATCCGTCTCATGCCCCCTTTGTCCGTGGCGACGAGATCTGGGTCTATCACAGCTGCTCAAACGAATTGCACGGCGAGGGGACGCGCTACGGCGAAGAATCCCGGCGGGGAATCAATCTGGCAAAGATCGAAAAGGATCGGCTGGTCTGTCTGAAGACGGAGGCGCAGGGGGTCGTGACCACGGTCCCGCTGAGTATCGAGCCCAATGCATTGTGGATCAACGCCGATGCGACCGGCGGGTCACTGCGAGTGGAGATAGTCGATCCGTTTGACCGGGTCGTGCCGGGTTTTGGCAAAGAAGACTGCAGACTCTTCTCAGCGAATGAAACAGAATACCGGGTACAATGGAAAAGCGATCCGCAAGGCGCAGTCGGGGATAAAGAGGGTGGGCTCGAAGAGAAGATGGTCTCACAGGCACGCGGGGGGGTCAAGGTCAAAGTGTACCTTGACCGCGCCAAGCTATTTGCTCTTTATGCGTCCTAAAGCCATTTGGGGGTTCAACAATCATCCACGGCGAATAAACTGCATCAAGTTTTTCGGCTACGAATGGAATATGCCGAACTTTCTACGCAGAATCACAAGTCAGGCCGTACGGAGGTCCACTATGAAGTGGGAACTGCTGCATCCGGACCAGGAGCAAGCCGAGGATGTACCCTGTAAGCGGGCGGCCTTCGGCGGGATGTTGAGCTACAATGGATGCGTCTACCTGTTCGGGGGGATAAAAGTGATGTACGGCCGGCCGAAAGGGCCTGGAGATCTTTCCGTCCAGGGCTCATTGAACGACCTGTGGCGCTACGACCCGGGTCGAGGCCGGTGGACGCGGTTGGAAGACCACGATGGGCGCATCGGGTTCAGTCCGTCCGATACCAGACCGTGTACTCGGAAGCTCACGACCTGGCTGCCCGTGAACGGCAGGCTCTATCTTTTTGGAGGGTCCTCGGTGCGGGGCCCCGGCAAAGGGGCGATCAAGCTGAACGATCTCTGGGCCTACGATCCGAAGACAGCCTCGTGGGAGCTGATAGAGCCCGACGACGGGCGCGCATCAGGAATAACGGCGGATGGGCATCGTCCCGCCGGGTCGGGCGGGATGGGGGCGGCCGTTCTGGGTGATTACCTGTACCTGATGGGGGGACATGGCGCGATGACGCACGCACAGCTGTGGACCTACAAGGCGCCGGCCGGGAAATGGGAGCACCTGGGGCCTGCGTCGAATGGGCGCAACGGTTGGCCGCCGAAACGATACTGTCCCGTGCTGGCCGGCTGGAACGGCAGGCTCTACCTGTGGGGCGGTCGGGACAGTCAGGGTCGAGCGCCGGAGTTCTACAACGATCTGTGGGAATACGATCCCGACGGAGGCGCCTGGACCTGCATTCAGGAGAACCGGGCAGATGACGTTGCACGGCCTTCCCCTCGGTACGGGCTGGGATACGCTGTGATCGGAGATCACCTGTATCTGTTCGGAGGATTTGCAGGAGGGGAAGGGGAGCACCCCCAGCTGAACGATCTGTGGCAGTACGATCTTCGTGCCGGCCGGTGGGACTGTCTATATCCACACAACGGTGCGGAGGATTGCTCTGCTGGCGCCGAACGTCCCGGTGTCAGGCGAATCCCCGTTATGACAGTGGGGGGCGAGTCCGTCTATCTCTTCGGGGGGCTGGACCTGGCTACCGGGCCGCACGGGGACGGGCCGCTGGCGGCGTACAACGATTTCTGGCGCGGAACACCGGCCTGACAGGGCATTTCTTAAAGGAGATTCCGTAGTTGCATGCGAAGACCGAAGTCAATCCGATCCAGTTCGAGGTGATCCGCAACGGATGATCATCAAGGTGATGGACGTTTGCGCCTTGTGGACGACGTGAGGCAGTCGTTCCATGACAAAGTGATCCGTCTGACCATAATCGGGCGAGGTGGGCCATTGCAGGAATTGGAAGGCGCAATCAAAACAAGGTGCAATGGTGCGGTGGAGACACATTGCTTCGAGAATTGGTATTCTCCTGGATGGTACTGGTTGACAGTGCACGATGAGAAGGCCACAAAAGACCAGGCTATTCGCATTGTGATGCGAGAGTGGGGTCTGGAAGGATCAGAGCTAGTGGTGTTCGGAGATGGTGACAACGATATTCGTATGCTTCAAATGGCTGACCGCGCGATTGTCGTCTCGAATGCAACAGATGAAGTGAAGAGGCATGCCACCGAAGTGATTGGCAGCAACAACGAGGATAGCGTTGCGAAGTTCATTCGGGAGGATTGGACAGGGGCTGCCTAACACACGCTGCACCCGACCTGGCTATCGGACTGGCACTCAAAGCACTCGAAGCCGGCCATCGCGTCTACTTCATCACCCTTCACGACCTCGTCGCAATGCGCCAATCCGGCTTCCCCGGGCCAGTCCCCTTCGCAGACGCCAAACGTTAGCTGCAATCAGACTCCGAGCCAATCTGACAACATGAGCCTTCCAGGTTACAGCACGGGAATCCATCCTATTCTCAGCTTGCATTCAATGCGTCGGGGATCCCCTGGGGTCGTCTTGACCATGGATACAATATGGCGAGAACTCGAAGGGAAGGATGCGGATAAGTATGGCGAGTTCTGTAGGTTTGCCAGAGAGTATCCGAGGTGTTACAGGTACCCTCTGGAATGTGCCGACTTCCGACTAAGGACCATCCACAACCTCTGCAAGTCGGCGCACAAGGGACTTTCAACAATGCAGGAGCCGAAATTTGAGTCCTTTGAGGTGTCGATCGGCAATGTCAGGGTACAGCGATAATTTCAGAGCGAGACAAAATTCCAATGGTGTGCGTTGAAGGTCAGCCGCTCTAATGCTTCGCTCTATCGGGGAGCGCTGCTGTCGCGACGCTCCGTCGGCCATTCGGCAACCCGCTACGCGGATGCGCGAGTGGCCAGAAGGTTAGACGAAAGGCAGCAATGGCGTCGAGTCAGGCCCGTGGATTGGGACGCGGGGCAGGATATTTGCGGCATATCGCTTATTACGATATATTATGTAGGTGCACGTAATCTCACGCAAAGCCCTCCGAGCGTTTTGGGCACGGCATCCCGAAAGCGAGAAGCCTCTGAGTCGCTGGTTCAAGATCATGCGGCAAACTCAGTTTGGGAGTTTCGCGGCATTGCGCCACACCTTTCCTTCGGCCGACAAGGTCGGCGAATTCGTTGTGTTCAACATCGCCGGCAGCAAGTAACGTCTTATTGTATCTATACACTTCAACCGGGGCAAAGTATACATCCGTCATGTGCTTACACACCAAGCCTACGACCGTGGAGGATGGAGGACATGAGTGTCATTACCCCACAGCTTCAGCGATCCTGGACGCAAGTGAGTGCGTTACTCAAGATTCAGAATGAGCAGGAATACGACCTGGCCCTGGCGCGGCTCAACAGCCTGATCGATGAAGTAGGCACTGATGAACGGCATCCGCTTTATTCTCTGCTCGATACGTTGGGCACCATTGTCCACGCTTGGGAAGAACAACACCATTCCATGCCCAGGTTGGAGGGCGCCGATCCACTCCGGCTTCTCATCGAGGAGCATGAATTGACCCAGTCGGATTTGCCGGAGGTGGGTTCGCAAGGGGTGGTTTCTGAGATTCTGGAAGGTAAGCGAGAGCTAAACGTCCGGCAGATACGTGCTTTGTCCAGGCGATTTGGCGTCTCGCCCTCAGTATTCGTATAGGCCAAGGTGTAGGGACATTCTCCGAAACTGCCCGAGGTCTAACACCGTGCCCCCGCCTTCGGGTTTACGCCCGTCCCCCAACCTGCTTCGCAGGTTCACGGCCCGTGAGATCGTTGACTGCACGCAAGAAATCAAAGAATGGCACACACCGACTACCGTGGGGTTCCTTTTTCGTATGTCATAATAACTTTTTCACAAAGCAATGTGGGGACTGGATGGATGAAACGAAATGTGTTTTCTGTGAGATCGTGGAAGGAACTAAGAGCGCAAGGATTGTATACGAGACGGACTCTGTCATCGCGATGATAGATCCAAGGCAAGCAATTCCTGGGCACATTCTGGTCATTCCCAAAGAGCACTTTCAGGACATCTATGCCCTGTCAGAGGAAGCAGGATTCGGGATTATGAAAGCTATGATCCTACTTTCTCAAACCGTCAAAAAAGCATTCGCGCTTGACGGATTAAGCATATGGCAGAGCAATGGGCCAGGCGCTCACCAGGAAGTCCCCCATGTGCATTTTCATATCCACCCAAGGATGATAGACGATGGTTTATTGAGAGTTTATCCACGGTGGTTAGATCGTCTACCTGATCAAGAGTTGGATTCATATGCAGAACGGATCAGGCAAGCTCTGATCGACAACTGACGAACTATGCATACTGCTGGATTTCAAGTGCATTGTCAGCCCGTATAATGTGTATGCCCACGACGGTAATTGGGCTGAGGGAGTATCACGTGTGGAATGATGATCCAAGGAAGGCGACTGCCTCCACGGATTTTGTTCATGGCTTTGTAGGACGGGAGGACGCGGTGAGCTATCAAGACAAGGCTCTCGATGATATTGTTGAATGGATGCGGTTCGAGTGAGTGGCGATATTTGAGACTTGGGATTTCAGTTTCACGACTAAATTGCTCCCGTTTTTTGTGCCCCAATGGGTTGGCGAAATCCGATAGCACAGGGAGAGGTCGGTACAGACCGCGTTTGACCGGGCTTGCGAGAGAGCGAAAATTGTCCAGCGGATACCGACGCTACGGCATTCCTTTGCGACACACCTGCTTGAACGCGGGACGGACCTGCGATATATCCAGGTGTTGCTCGGGCACGTAAGACCAAAGACCACACAGATCTATACTCGGGTGACGAATGGGGATCTCGCGAAAATCCAGAGCCCGCTGGATGCATTGATGGAAGAAAGGGAGGCAGTTTTTGATTAGAGACCCACCATAGGAAGCATTCCTGAACATGTTCGGGCTACAAGCTTCAGCGTGGAATGTTCCCGAACGTTCGCAGATCTTCGGATCAGGTACGCATTACCGTAACTGTTCGGTAATACCGTAGTTAGCAGAAATCGCCCCCACCACCCCCAGAAGAACCGTGATTGCGTGCAAAAATAGCCCCACCCTCCCCACCATCAACACTCGTTCCTATACTTGGATTTATGCGACAGCGGAGAAATCCCGAGTCAGATCTTCCCTAGCGCGGCTTCGCTTTGCTCAGCCGCAACCAAATAGGTGGTAGTCAAGAGCAGATAGTTTTAGGGTATGCAAAACGGCGTTCATCCCCTATGATGGTGGTACCCACCGCCATCAATGGAAGGAGGAACGCCGTGAAAGACTTCGTGGACCAATGTAGTGAAAAAATCACCGGAGTGGTATCCTGTTTTGATCGGGTTCTGTTCAAAGGGTACCTGCCGCTGGGATTTGGAACTGCGATGGAGCGGTTCATCAGCAATCAGGGTTTATTGTTGAAGGACTTCAAGCGTTTTGTGATGACGCATTCCGATACGATCAAAGCCCACGCGGAGGCGATGGCAAACAAGCACGAGCGCCCGTTCATCTATCTGCAACGCAACACCATCAGGAAAGAGGACGAAGCGCGACGGTTGGCAAAACACGATGGGATCACGCAAGGCCTGGTCTGTGTGTTTCGGGCCCTGGAAGGCTGCCAGAGTTTCAAGCTGGTTCCAGGGGAAGGAAGGCCTCGCCTGATCAACGCACAACGGAAATGCCTATGCTACTACTTTTACTGGATTGACCGGGAGTTCGGGTTGATGCATATCCGCATCCAGTCCTGGTTCCCGCTGGTGGTGCAGATCTGTCTCAATGGCCACGAGTTCTTGGCGCGCAAGCTCGAGCAACACGGCATCGCCTATGAAAAATCAGACAACGCTTTTCTATGGATTGCCGATGTGGACCGGGCGCAACGCTTTGCCGATCGTTTTGTGGGCAAGAATTGGCCGCGCATTCTCTCGGCGTTCGCCCGCAAGGTCAACCCCCTGCTCAAAGACCTGCTTTCGGGCATGGACTACTACTGGGTCGTTGACCAAGCCGAGTTCGCCACCGACGTGATGTTCCAAAGCCCCCACGCCCTGAAGGTGCTGTATGAAAACCTGCTCAGACACACGGTGCTGTGCTTCTCTCCCCAGGACATCTTGACCTTCCTGGGCCGCAAACTCCACGGCAATTTTCAGGGCGAAGTCCTCACGGACTTCAAAAACAAACGCCACAAAGGCGCAAGAGTCAAACACCGGATGTGCGAGAACTGGATTAAAATGTACGACAAACACGGGTGCGTACTACGCGTCGAAACAGTGATCAACCATCCAAGGCAGTTCAAGGTCCGCCGCTGGGGCATACGGCGAGGACAACGCGTGATGGGCTGGTATCCCATGGCCAAAGGCGTGGCCAACCTCTACCGCTATCGGGAAATCTCGTTGACGGCCAACCAACGCTACTTTCAGGCGCTGTCCGCAGCCCCTGACGCCGCTACCGGACATCAAAGCCTCACCACACTGGCGCGGCCACGCAGGCACAAGGGACGTACCTATCGGGGCTTCAACCCCGCCGACCCTGCCGACCTCGCCCTGTTTACCGCTGTGTTGAAAGGCGAACACGCCCTGATGGGCTTCCGCAACCAGGACATCCGAACACACCTCTTCCAACATCCAGCATCCCTGCTGCAACGCACTCGGCACGCCAATGCCACCAGCCGCCGCCTCAAACGCCTACACGTCCGCGGCCTTATTGCAAAAATCCCACGGTCCAGACGGTGGCGCGTCACACCCGAAGGGCACAAAATACTCGCCTTGTCTTTGACCCTTTACCATCAACACCCTACAACTAAACAAGCAGCATGAATAATTATCTACGCATTTTGCGTAGAAGTCACACTGTAAGACTCTAAATCCAAAGCTCGAGATAATTATCAACCATTCGATTGACCGAAAACAAGGGAGGCGAGAATGTTCGGCATAGGTCTTTGGGAAATCCTGCTTGTCCTCCTCTTGGGCATGATAGGTTTCTGGCTGTGGATGCTCATTGAATGTGCAGTTAAGGAACCGTCCACTAAACTGGGGTAACCCCAGAGAGAGGTGACGCGATGGTACCCTGGATCTTCGTGCACAATCCCCTGGAGCACTGGCTGGACGACTACCCGCGCATCTTCGACGCGTGGGAGGCGGGAGGGGTGGGCGGCATCGTGGTGGGACGGATGTGGCTCAGGAACGAGGCCGGCATGCCGTTGTGGGGGGACACCCTCACCCCCTCGTTTGCGGCGGACCCAAAGGTGTACGCCGCGTTCGGCATCAAGCCGCCCCCGGAAACGGCCCGCACCCCCGAGAGGGAGAAGCAGCTCCACGCGCTCCTCGACAACGCCGCCTCCCGGGGCTGGCACATCATGATCTTCGACTCCAGAGACGGGCTCCGGCTGCTCTACCAGCGGGGCCAGGGTACCACCAGCGGCCTAGCCGAGGAGGAGGACCCTTTCGGGGCCATCGAGGTGGCCGCCGGGGTGCACGACCTGGCCAGTGCCTATCCCCAGGCCCACGGCGTCATCCTGGACCAGCCCGGTGAGACCTTCTACGAACTTGCCTTCCATCGGGGTAAGGCCCTACTGGAACTGGACGGTCGCATGCGGCACCGCTTGGAAGCCATCGGCGCCGATGTGGAGCGCGTCGCCCGCGGCATGGCGCACCTGAACGAGCGTTTCCACAACCTGACTCCGGATCTGGTGCGCTACCACGCGTCCGGCGGCATGCTGGGGGCACTGAACCTGTTCGACCTGAACGAGGATGCCCTGTACTGGCTGCGCGCCCGCCGCGAAGCGGCGCGGGGGTTCATGCGCGCCGTGCACGCGCAGATGCAGAGAGTGGGAGGGAAGGTGGAGCTGGGGGGCATTCCGCGCACCGCCGCTTTCTCGTCACTGACCGGGCACGAATTTGGCGAGATGGCGGAGTACTTCGACTACGTCTTCCCCAAGCACTACTTCTGGCACCGCGGGAATGACGGCCTCTACGGCACCATGGCCCGCTGGGTGCAGCAGGTCCTGGACTGGAACCCGACCCTGTTGGAGGCAGACGGCTTCGCCGTGGTCAAGGCCTTCCTGGGGCTGGAGCTTCCCGGGGTGCAGACCCTGGCGGACATGGAACTGGGGTTCCCCGAGGAGTTCTACTCGGAGCTGGTGTACAACGAGACGCGCCGAGCGCTGGAGGCCATCGGGGATGTGAACAAGGTGATCGCCTGGGTGTCGACGGGGCGCCGTCCGCACGGGGGCGAGCCCATGACCGCCCGCGACCTGCACGGCATCCTGACCGCCTCCGAGCGGGCCGGCCTGCAGCGCTTCCTGTTCCAGCCGGACCCTGATCTGAGCGCCCCCGAATGGAGCGTGATCTCCGACCTGTGCGGCAAGCGCTGGCACCCGAGCCGCGACGGGTACTGGCCCTCGGACTCCAGCAGGCCCGACGCGTTCAGCAGGTAGGCATGCGCCCGTTGCGGGACTTATCTGCGGGATTCGTCGCTTCGCCGACTCGGGGAATCGACGTCCCCAGGAACCGGCTAATCACAACGTGATTCACCCAATGCGCCGGAAGGCCCGATCCGCCGCGACCCCTTGGCAACGGACGCCACAGGCCCTGATCCCCGGCCGGCGTTTCCTCCCTGGCACATTGACATCAGGAGACCCCTTACGTATCGTTCAGAGAGATATGACACGTAAGGGAGACTTGACCATTTGTTGCCATCCTGGTCCTGTCTTCTCGCGTTTCCTCGGGTCTCTGATCTGCCCCTGCGAGCGCATCATGCTGTTGCTGGCATTGGGCGCCCGTCAATGTCAGTGGTAGCCTGGGCAGAAGTTGGGTTGGGGCATTACAATTCTTGGCTCCAATGTCCTTGGTGCTTCTATCTATTTCTTATTTCGAAGACCTAAGCGGATTCGGGAACGCAATCAGGAATCACTTGAGCCGTAGCGAACATATCGAGCCTCCCATACACTTCGTGCGTGGTGCTCCGAAGTGACGGCCTCGGACATCGACGTAGAAGATCTGTATTGTCGGGCCATGAGCGCCGTCGCAAAATAAAGCGCTCCTGGACCCACCTCAACACCACTACCCACACATTGGCCTGTGTCACACCGGTTGCTTGATTTTTACACCTATCGAAGTGGCGAAAAGGCGACGGAGAAAATTGAATATCCGGCGGAATGCACCTTCGTCTTGTCCAAAAGCTCACTTGCTAATGACTTGACTATGCCGAAGGCTGCGCCCCTACCCAGAGGGCATGCCGCTAAGTTCGGGATCACTTTGCTCGCGTGCCGCTTGGAGGGGCCACTGCCCTTGCTGGTCCTGACGTGAAGGTTTTGGAGAGATGTCGTGATCTCTTCGGTATTGCCTAGGGCTAAACCATTTTTTCGAATCGGATCTCAGGTCATCCCAATCAGATGAGAGGAACCAAACCTATGTCGCACGCTGTATGTACGCGCCGATCTCCAGGACCGAGAGGGGCGCCACCCCGATGCGACTTCTGCTAACACGGGCTATTCGCTCCGGTCGCTTCGCTCCCTCCGGCCCTTCGGGCACATTCCCCTTTGTCACGTCGCTTGCTGAGAGACGCAAGCGCCGCGCCAATCCGGCTTCGCCGGACCGGGGAACGTCGTATAGCCCGGGAACGTTATCTGCAATTGCCCCAGAGATCGCGATGTCTACGTGAAAACACCTCAACCCCCATCGAAGTGTTGGTTGCATAGCGAAGTGGGAGTCCGAAGATCCGAGATTGAGGGATCCGGTCTTTTCGCTGAGACCTTAATCACTGCCGGCACGAGGATTCTGCAGTTCGGCGGCGAGATTATCTCTCGAGATAACCTGCTGAAGATGATCTCCGCAAGAGAAAGCAACCCTGATCTGCCTTACGTTGACAGTATCAGCGTTGCTGAAGGTCTTGATCTGTTCATTGTACCGAGACAGCAAGTCCATTTCTTGAATCACAGCTGTGATCCGACTGTTTGGCACGTTGATGCCTTCACTCTGGAATCCCGGAGAGACATACTAAAAAACGAAGAGATTTCAGTAGACTATGCCACGCAGGCGGATAGTTTTGAGTTCGCGATGAACTGCAATTGTGATTCATCCGAGTGCCGCGGTCTGATTACCGGAGAGGATTGGATGTCAACAATCCTTCGCACTCGGTACGGCGATCATTGGGTTCCGGTTTTACTCGCTCGAATTCGGGCAACCAAAAACGTTTAATAAAAAACACTGAAGACGACTTCGAGATTCTTAACGCATCGCATTAGCTAGGGACAACTGCAGCTAACACGTCGGGCTGCGGCTCCGGCCCTTTCGGGCCTCCGCAGCAACCTGCTGGCGCAGGTTCGCAGCCCGCGGGAACGTTATAAGCCATGCCAGCGTTCCTCCAAAAGCAGGCGGCCGTCCTGGCCGCCCAAGAGAATCTCACTACGTTCTTCAGTAGCGGAAATTTCGCTTGAAGAACTTAATTAAGATATGTAGATTTATAGCAGGTCTATAGGTGACCAATCGCAGCAGAATTGAACCGTCTTTACCATATTAAAAACAATATGATATATAATGATTCCTAAGGTCAACATCGAGACATCTATTCCCAGTTTCTATTACGAAACACGTACAGAACCCGAGATGGCTGCAAAGCGGACTTGGACACGCCAGTGGTGGGACGAACGGCGTGAGGGTTATGAGATTTTCACCAGTGAAGCGGTTATCGATGAACTCAGTGGAGGAGAGTATCCTAACAAGGACCGAGTATTGGCCCTGGTTGCTCCTTTGCCACTGCTGCCAATTGAACGAGAAATCGCTGAGATTGTAGAAGCATATATCCAACACCAGATGATGCCTAGTGATCCCCTGGGCGATGCACTCCATCTTGCTACAGCCTCTTATCATAAGTGTGAATTTTTGCTCACATGGAATTGCAATCATCTGGCTAACGCGAATAAGTTTGCCCACATCAAGCGAGTCAACACTATTCTTGGCTTATATGTGCCCACGTTGGTGACTCCGCTGGAACTCCTAGGAGATATTGAAGATGAAAGATGATCCGACCATTCGTAGGATTCGTGAAGTGCGTCATAGGATTTCGGAGCAATGTGATCACGACCCAGAGAAATTGGTGGCGTATTACATAAGACGCCAGAAAGAGCATCCTGAGAAGCTGGTGCGGAAAAGTAGAGAAGAATCGGTGAAACGGGAGACATAATCCCTCGTTCTTCTTTCAAGATTTCCGCTGAATAATTCATTTAGCGGAAATTCTGTTTCAGCGACAAAGCGGCCTTGCCATCCGTGGCAAGGCCGCCCCCGCCCCCCGGCTGGCACAACACATAACACGTCCGTGCCCGGCTACGGGCCATACGGCCCTTCGCGCAACCGCTTCGCGGTTCGGGCACGGCGAAAACGTTAGCCGCAATTAATAGAGCATTGATTTCCATACGTAGTTAGACAGCACGAGACAGCCTGTCCGCACTTTTACAGTCCAATTGCGACGCAATTCTTACAGCAACACAAGAGGATATAATGAGTATTGCTACTGAACCCTGCCCTGGGCAGCTACGCCACCACTCTTACGCCGTGGTGCGCGGTTTGTTCGACGCAGCGACGACAAAACGGCTGCGCGAGATCTGTGAGCGAGTGCTGGAACAGTGGCGGCGCGCTCCTCGCTGTGACAATCCACCGGTGGGGCCCCAGGCCAATTACATGAGGCACCTGAACGACCCGGAATATCACCGCGATCACCCCGACGATCTCGCCTTTCTGCTCAATGCCATGGGGTCGCCCCAAGTTGTCGAATCGCTGAGCGCAGCCTTGGATGAAGAATTCCTCTTCGCCTTGAGCAGTCTCTACTGTAATCCGACCGGAGAAAGCCAGGACGGATTTTGGCACAAGGACAAGATCGGTGCAGAAGCAGACGTATCCCGGAGACCGGAGACCGGAGCCGGGTTGCAGATGCAAATCGCATTGGTCCCTACCGACGATCTCGAATTGGTGCCGGGGTCTCACCTGCGTGACTACTCCCCCGAAGAGCACGCGATCTGCGTCGCCGATGATGGGATCCACAACCGCTCGAACGATATGCCTGGCGCCGTTCGTCTCCACCAGGAACCCGGTGACGCGGTGCTGTTTACCCAGTTGTGCATTCATCGGGGCCGCTATCACACCGACAAGCTCAGGCGCTCGTTGATGATCTCGGTAAAAAAACGGGCCGCCGCAGAGTTCACGATGCGCCAGCGGGGGCTGAACTACGCCAGTGACCAGCCATGGTTTTTGCTGCCGCAATACTTCGATGGCGTCAGTGAGGATGCGCGAGCGTTCTTCCAGGAATTCGTCGGCTTCTACGCCCCGCATTGGCGCGCCCGGCTGACGGAGGTGTTGAAGTACTCGAGTCTGGTACAAAGCCTGGTGGAAGCCGGCGAGCCGTACCCGTTTTTTGGTGAATGAGAAGTCTGTCTGAATGAGTTAGCGGCTACATTTTGATACATAAGGCCCCGACAATGAACGGATACGAATTAATCACGACGGCTAACACCGGCTTTACGCTTCGGGGCATCCGCCCCTCGGCCCTGCGGGCACATGGGCCTTTGGGACTGGCCCACGTCGTAAAGCCAAGAACCGTTAACCGAAAGCGGCGCAAGTGTTCCCAGCCACATTACCCCAAAAAATCGCGCACAAAAGGCAACAACCACCTTATTTTGAAGTCTTCCACGGCGAATAAACTGTATCAAGTTTTTCGGCTACGAATGGAATATGCCGAACTTTCTCCGCAGAATCACAAGTCAGGCCGTGCGGAGGTCCACTATGAAGTGGGAACTGCTGCATCCGGACCAGGAGCAAGCCGAGGATGTACCCTGTAGGCGGGCGGCCTTCGGCGGGATGTTGAGCTACAATGGATGCGTCTACCTGTTCGGGGGGATAAAAGTGATGTACGGCCGGCCGAAAGGGCCTGGAGATCTTTCCGTCCAGGGCTCATTGAACGACCTGTGGCGCTACGACCCGGATCGAGGCCGGTGGACGCGGTTGGAAGACCACGATGGGCGCATCGGGTTCAGACCGTCCGATACCAGACCGTGTACCCGGAAGCTCACGACCTGGCTGCCCGTGAACGGCAGGCTTTATCTTTTTGGCGGGTCCTCAGTGCGGGGCCCCGGCAAGAGGGAGATCAAGCTGAACGATCTCTGGGCCTACGATCCGAAGACAGCCTCGTGGGAGCTGTTAGAGCCCGACGACGGGCGGGCATCAGGAATAACGGCGGATGGGCATCGTCCCGCCGGTTCGGGCGGGATGGGGGCGGCCGTTCTGGGTGATTACCTGTATCTGATGGGGGGACATGGCGCGATGACGCACGCACAGCTGTGGACCTACAAGGCGCCGGCCGGGAAATGGGAGCACCTGGGGCCTGCATCGAATGGACGCAACGGTTGGCCGCCGAAACGATACTGTCCCGTGCTGGCCGGCTGGAACGGCAGGCTCTACCTGTGGGGCGGTCGGGACAGTCAGGGTCGAGCGCCGGAGTTCTACAACGATCTGTGGGAATACGATCCCGACGGAGGCGCCTGGACCTGCATTCAGGAGAACCGGTCGGATGATGTTGCACGGCCTTCCCCTCGGTACGGGCTGGGATACGCTGTGATCGGAGATCACCTGTATCTGTTCGGAGGATTTGCAGGAGGGGAAGGGGAGCACCCCCAGCTGAACGATCTGTGGCAGTACGATCTTCGTGCCGGCCGGTGGGACTGTCTATATCCACACAACGGTGCGGAGGATTACTCTGCTGGCGCCGAACGTCCCGGTGTCAGGCGAATCCCCGTTATGACAGTGGGGGGCGAGTCCGTCTATCTCTTCGGGGGGCTGGATCTGGCTACCGGGCCGCACGGGGACGGGCCGCTGGCGGCGTACAACGATTTCTGGCACGGAACACCGGCCTGATAGGGCATTTCTTAAAGGAGATTCCGTAGTTGCATGCGAAGACCGAAGTCGATCCGATCCGGTTCGAGGTGATCCGCAACGCGCTGCTGAAAGCGACGGAGGAGATGGCGATTGCGCTACTGGAATTCATGCCGAGATCCCATTTCACGGTTGAGGAACTTGACACGTTCGAGGCCAAAGTTGAGCGAGGGAAGCCCTTACTCTCACCCCTGGCCTACAAAGCGACCAAGGCAGGAATAGGATCGAAACGCCTTACCATAGCCTCGTAGGGAGAGAGGTGACTTCACATAACACGACCGTGCCCGGCGACGGGCTGCGCCCTTCGCGCAAACGCTACGCGGTTCGGGCACGGCGAGAACGATATCTTGAAGAGACCAAAATCACAGTATCGGCCTGCAAATCAAGATAACAAGGTTTGTTATCAAACACCCGAATTAACAACCGCATGGAGGACCCAATGAGGTACAAAGTTGCCCTTCATAAATCCGACGAAGGCTTTAGCGTTTCGGTGCCTGGCTTGCCAGGTTGTTGGTCACAAGGAAACACGGAAGATGAGGCGGTTGCAAACATCGAAACAGCAATTCGTGAATATCTTACTGTCGTTGACGATCTGTTAGATGGCGCGGAGATACGAGAGATCGAGTTGACGGTATAGGATGCCAAAAATTCCAGGTGTCAGCCATTTGAATGCCGTGCGAGCTTTTGAGAAAGCGGGGTTTCGCATTTGATGTGTTCAACCCGAGCCTGTCATGGCACCGTCTCGATCCTGACAGGTGGTCCCCGGTCAAGACCATCTCAGATCCACGAACAGGTTATCGGCTCCGCATTGAATTACAGGGGCGGTACGACCGTGCGCTTCAGGTAAGTGCAGGCACGTACCGGATTCTCGACGAAGCCGACCAAGAGGTCTCTCGGCATGAGTTGCGATTAAGAATGCTGTTCCCCGCCGAGCTTGAAGCTCTACTTCACTACAATGGATTTCTCATTGAATCCCGAGTTGGGAACTTCGACGGCGCGGCATTCTCCGGTAACGCGAGCAAGCAAGTGGTCACCTGCAAGATTCGATAGAGAGCAGCGCAACGCCAAATGACTGAGAGCCATTCCAGAGGCACAACGGGCAGAGAGCCAAAAACCTTTCGGGCGTGCATTGTGTTCCAGCACCCTTAGAAGCTGTTTTAAAATCCCCGGTGAGTTCCCGAGCGCAAGCGAAAAGGTATCGGTCCAGGCGGCCGAATCCGCCCGTATCTAGGGATACGGGCGGATTTGGCCAACGCCGACCGACGCATTTGCAGCCGCGCGAAGACCGCTGGGGGTTTTAAAACAGCTTCTTAGGGCTTGGCCTGAAGGGGGCGCGCCGCAATCGTGTAACACATGGCCCCCGGCTCGCCTCGCTCGACCAAAAGAGCCGTGAGCGAAGAGTTGGCTGACTGCAAAAACACTGATTTCTTGTCTGATGCACGGCTCCTTTGGGGCCATCACCGTTATGCGAAAGTGAGTTCGATTTGTTTAGAGCGGATCTCTTCCAGGCGCACCTGGAAAACTGGGAACTCATTCTGCAGGAGCGAACCGTTGAAGCCATCGAACGGATCGCGTCTGTTCCTGGCGTTGCGGGTGTGATTCTTGGGGGTAGCGTTGGGCGAGGAATGGCGTGGCCTATATCAGATATAGACCTCATCTACATTACTACCAGGGCGGCGGACAACAGTCTTCCAAAAGCAGTGGACGAGCTTGCGTTGTCCATCACAAGGGAGTGGGCTCGGGACACGTGGCCGACGTCTGTTGACGCAGGCCGACTCCATTTTACAGCCGATGAGGCAGACGACTTGATCAAAGGCAAGCGTCACTTGGATAAGCTGATGGCCAGTGAGAGGACTTTCCATGCGACCGACAAGAGCCACCTCGGTCAATCAGTTCACGCGTCTGAGGATTGCGATACTCCTGCATTTGTTGTGCTACTTTCCGATGGTCGATTTGACCCAACGGTTGTCCGGGCACGCCAAATCGAGCGAGTCAGACGTGTAACCAGGCTCGCCCATCGAGTGAAGTCACATCTGCAGGCAGGTCGTCTGATTGAGGCAGGGATCTCTATACAGGAACTCGCGCGTGTTATAATCCCATATCTGAAGGAAAGGTGGGGGCATGGAGATCGGTCCTTTGGAAGGGTTTTCACTCGTTTTTGCGTTCTGGCTCACGAGCACCAGGAAGAAGGAATTGCGAATCGCCTCATTCGACTGTTCTCTCTTACGGCGGATGAGGTAGAAGCAAGGTACGCCAAGGCTCCCGCTAATGTTGAGGAGCGGCACATCACATCGTATCTATCCCGCCTGGCCGTGGGCGAGGAGATCACGGAGCTCGATGACAAACGCGATGTCCTGTATGCCTATACGTGGTATGCAGTTCGTACTGGTGAAACTGGTTCGTGGCTCCTCAATGAGGATCTGCACAAGTCTCAACTCAAGTTGTCACTGGATCAAACAGCATCCATATGGGCCGAGGTGGTCTCGAAGGAGCCGGATTGCGTATCCAGCGAACTCACCTTCGCATAACACGTCCGTGCCCGGCTTCGGGCCATTCGGCCATTCGCGCAACCGCTACGCGGTTCGGGCACGGAGAAAACGTCGCACGAAAAATGAGGGCCTGGTCAATCAATTGGCCGGCACTGTTCACAGATAGCGTGAAATATGGGTTTAGACGAGCATGTTGCTACATGGAAAGGTGAAGAGGAACAACCCTTCTTGGGATGGGACTTTTCCTATCTGGATGGCAGGATGTTAGAAGGGCAAGCTCCATGGTCGTATTCTTCACGGGCTGCCGAGCTCATGCGTCGATGCTCGTCTGTCATTGACCTGGGAACAGGTGATGGTGAGAGGTTCCTGAACTTACAGGAATTTTGGCCAAAAGTGGTTGTGGCAACGGAGGAATATGCACCTAACCTCAAGTTGGCAACAGAACGTCTCGTTCCATTGGGAGCGAAAGTTGTAGATGTTCGATTGACTGATTGCGATTCAGTGCCTCTTTTCGATCGCAAGTTTGATCTCGTTCTAAATCGCCATTCCGCCTTCAATCCCAATGAAGTTGCCCGTATTCTCACGCCTGGCGGTACATTCCTGACACAGCAAGTTCACGGGTTATGGGCCTATGACTTACTGGCAGCGTTTGACGCTAAACCGCAATGGCCCGGATCCACCCTTGAAAGGTATGTGGCTCAATTGAGAACGACGGGCCTGACTATTCTCAATGCCGAAGACTGGTCTGGCCGGCTGGCTTTCGCCGACGTGGGCGCCGTGGTCTATTACTTGAAGGCTGTTCCCTGGCTGGTTCCTGGGTTTTCAGTCGAAACGCACGTGGAGTTCCTGTTAAGGCTGCAACGCCGTCTTGACAGCGGCGATGGGTTGGCTTTCGCAGCGAGGAAATTCCTGATTGAAGGGCAAAAGGAGGGGCCAGCTTGAAAGGCGCCAAATGGTATCGATTGTGATCGTTTTCGTGTGACAGCGCGGTGTTGTGCTGCGGCGCGGAGCCTGTCCTGAGCCTGCCGAAGGGCGCCCTGGCCTTCGGCAACCCGCTTCGCTGGTTCGGCAATCGGTGAGACGTCACACGCAAGCGGGGCCAGATATGGTAAGGATATGAGTGGTGTGTCCTCCACCGCTTCTGACGGAGGTCTTTTTATGCATGTATACGTAGTCTTCGCGCACCCTACGAGGAGGTCTTTTACCGGGGAGGTTTTGGACGAATTGTGTCGAGGATTCGACGATGGAGGACATTCATACGAGATCGGGGACTTGTATGAAATGGACTTCAAATGCGAAATGCACCTGGATGAGTACACTCGCGAGATGAACGTCCAGGGTAATCGCTCCGCCCTCCCCATACCATCGGACGTGGAAGTCGAACACAGCAAGATCAGCAGGGCAGACGGCCTGGCCTTTGTTTTTCCCGTTTGGTGGAGCGACTGTCCGGCAAAGTTGAAGGGATGGTTCGACCGGGTTTGGGTCTGCGGATACGCCTACGAGTACCAGTTTGCCAGGGAGACCTATCCGTTTCCGCGACTCTCAGTCGAAAGGGCTCTCGTTCTCTGTCCGGTGGGTAATACTCTAGAGGGTCTGGAAGAGACTGGTATTGCTGAAGCCATGAGGCGGTTATACACACATGATCGCCTCCGCCCTGACGCGGGTGTGAAGCATTGTGAGTTCGCACTCCTTCCCGGAATGGCAGATCACTTTGCAACATCGAGCAACAGGGCAAGGAATCTTGAGACCGCGTATCAGTATGGCAGGAACTTCCTGATGAAGTGAAGCAACGTGAAACGCCAGCCTCATTCGATCTGAGGATGTAGCTGGTTTGCGGCCTCGTCTTCCTGGAAAGCAGCACGATAGTCCCTGGCACGCGTGTATCAGCAGCACGTGCGGCTCGGGCCATCCCGGCCCTCACCCAACTTGCCTTCGGCAGGTTCGCAAGTGCGCGGAACGTAATCGGCAATAGTTTTGGGGCAGGTCATGATTTATGGCTGCGACGGACTTGAATCGCGAATAGCGGACCTGACCGGACGAGAAGTGGACCGGCTGCTACCGGTTCAGGGAGGTTACACAAACGCCTGCCGAAGAATCGTGAAATTCCGGGACGGAAACACGGCATTTGCGAAGTGTGCTACGGACCGGCGCACCAGTGGGTGGCTATATTCTGAGATTTCGATCTATCGCCAGCTTTCCGGCGATTTCATGGCGGCCGTTTTAGCGTGGGATGAGGAGGAACCTCCGTTGCTTCTATTGGAAGATCTGAGCGGGAACCCATGGCCTCCGCCCTGGACTGCTCCTGGTGTCGATATGGTTCTCGACAGCCTGGCGATGATACATGAAAGCCAGGCGAGTGTGCCCGAATATCGCGAGATCTTCACTCATGGAGGTTGGCACGAAGTTGCGGCGCACCCGGAGGCCTTCCTGTCGATACGCGTTGCAAGTGAATCGTGGTTGACAACGTGTCTACCCACCCTCCTGGAGGCGCATGATAGCGTTGAACCTGGAGGCAAAGCGCTTGTCCATCTTGACGTGAGAAGCGATAACGTCTGCTTTCGTGCCGACCGGGCCGTTTTAATCGACTGGAACAACGCCTGCTCCGGCAATCCCGATCTCGACATTGCCTTCTGGCTGCCCAGCCTTCACCACGAGGGCGGGCCGCCTCCACAGGATATTCTTTCGGGCGCCGGTCACCTGGCGTCGTACGTTACGGGGTATTTGGCTTCGCGTGCGGGGTTGCCGGACCTGCCTCATACACCGTTGGTTCGCAATCTGCAGAAGGCGCAGCTGAATGCAGGGCTTCAGTGGACGGTTCAGGAACTTGGACTACCTGAACCGGACATGATGGGAAGATGAATGTCTTTGGCGTGACCCGAACGGGAAGGAGGTAACGTGGCTGGGAAAGATTTCGACAGGTTTGTCAATCTCGACTCCATCGCGGATGGCTTCTTCAGAGACGCCGTCGTGGGCCACGTCTCGGTGTATTGCGAAGTATTCGCAGAACGGCTTGTCTCAGTCTATGTGTGGGGAAGTGTTCACCGGAATGAAGCAGTACCCGAAGTTTCCGATCTTGACCTGCATCCGTTTATCCTGGACTCCGTCACCGATGCGGACAGGTTCCAGTTGCGGGATTCCGAGGCATCCCTTCAAGAGGAGTTCCTCGCGACTCATGGGCTTGTGACACCGCGATCTGTTGACAGGGTATCCGAGGTCGCAACGCGCCTCCGCTACGACGCCACGCTCGTCTGGGGAGAGGATCTGATTAAAGGGATGGAGATTCCACCCCCCGATCCCGTCGGCGCGTTCCGCGACCCACGGGAGCTTGTTCGATATGCAGCGGGATTGCGGGAGGAGAACACAACCGACTTCTCCCTTCCTGACGAGCCCTCATTGCGCCTCCGTAAGCTCGGACGCCTGGCCGTGCTGGGTGGCGGGTATCTCCTCATGGCAAGCGGAGGCGGGTATTCCCTCAAGGGGTCGGAGGTTCTTCCGCTGCTGGAAGAGGTCTCTCCAGATTGGCGAGGATTTCTGAGGAAAACTTCTGAAATCTATGTTCATCCCGTCCAACCGAGCGAGAGCGAGGTAGACGAATATCTGTCTCAACTGGTTGAGTGGATGGAATGGATCGAAGATCAACTGCAGGATGAGTCAGCTGTGAGCCGCACCTGATCCGCGCCATCATCGCGAATGGGCGATCATTAACACTGAACGAAAGAGGCTGGCAAGGGCGACTTCCGCGAACAAGCAGGACTTCGGCTCCGGCGCATTCGAACGTCCGACCTGACTTGCTTGCGGAAAGTTCGCAGCCCGAGCGGGCGTTTTCGGAAATAGACTCATTCGAGGGAGTTACCAACGTTGAGCGAAGACGTCAGACGTTTTTACGATGACTTAGCTGCTGATTACCATCACGTTTACGCAGAGTGGGAATCGGCAATCGAACGGCAGTCGTGTGTACTGGATCGGTTGATTCAACGTGAATCGTCAGTAGATGCATCGCTTGTCCTGGACTGTACATGTGGAATAGGCACCCAGGCAATTGGCCTGGCGCGGCGAGGATACGAAGTCTTCGCGTCCGATCTTAGTCCGAAGGCGATTGCCAGGGCGAAATCAGAAGCAGCTAACCGGGGACTGACGGTTGAATTCGCCGTTGCCGATGTTCGTGAGGTGGAATGTGCCTTCGCCCACAAATTTGACGTCGTAATAAGTTGTGATAACTCACTACCGCATCTCTTGACTGACGAAGACTTGACCCTCGCTCTCCGAAGCATTCGGCGCACACTTGCGGGTAATGGACTGTTTATTGCCAGTACTCGCGATTACGATTGGCTGCTCGCGGAAAGACCGTCGTTTATGGGTGCGAACGTTCAGGATGTACCGGAGCGCGAGGTCATATCGTTTCAGATCTGGGACTGGTCGAAGGAATCAGATACCTATTTGATTCGGCTTTTCATAATGAGCCAGAAACCGAGTGGATGGCAAGTAAGAGAGGTTAGGACTCGCTACCGGGCGATTCGGCGCAAGGAGCTCACTCTAGCCCTGGAGTCCGCCGGATTCTCGAAAATCGCCTGGCATACACCTGAACAGTCTGGTTATTTTCAACCCGTTGTGACGGCGCATGCCTAATAGAGTCTACTTCCGATAACAGCACGTTTTGCGCTACGGCGCTGATCGCGCCTTGGCCTTCGGCAACCGCTTCGCGGTTCCCAAACCGGCATAACGTTACACGCAAGGGCCGTCTTTCCTGAATTGGAGCAAGACAATACCGTGATAACCCTGAAAAACCAACCTGCAACCCGTGACCGAGTGGGGGGAGCCCTAATCAATGCCTCGTGACATTGGTCCAGGAACTCACCTGTTTTGGTCGGCGAAGTCCGGCCTTCATTCAGGAGCCGTTGTAAGACCTGGGGACTTCCAAACCCGTTTAATGCGTCAGGTCCTGATCGAAGTCCAAACGGACTCTCTCGCGGTAACGGTTCCAGATGCCGCCGAGACAGGTCGTGTCATGATGGAACTCGCGTGGGAGACTGTTCGTCTACGGGAATTTCCCCATAGGCCAAGTCGGTTTGACTGCCTCTTTCTCTGGCCGGAAGCGAGTGCTGCCAGACGATTCGACTCCCATAGGGAAGCGTGCGAACTGTATGACGTCGAGATTCTTGAATGCTCACGCGCGTTCGCTGCTGATATGAACCTGATAAGTTACTTCGAAGAATTCGAAACCCTTCAATCGATGTTCGAGCGGGCGCGACGATACTGGCAGAACGAGAGAAAGGACGAGCACGGGGAGATCCTGTTGGAAGGTACAATTCGGATTCAGGGGACAATCTTGTAGATGAATACCGGGGCAGACTTGCTGTTCTCGAATTGCAGCGTGACCGCGCAGGGCAAGCGATACACATTGTGTGGGGCATCCCGGCCGGAAATACCTCACCCGCCGTTGTAGTGACGGCCTATCGCCCCAACAGACAGGATTGGGACGAGGGTTTCATCAGGAGGCGAACATGACGAGCAGAGTGACTACGAAACTCGTGCGCGCAGGGGAATATGCTGCGGAAGTGGAAGTGGAGTTGATCGATGGTGACGCGGGATGGCCGCCCAATCTTTCGGTCAGAGATGCTGAAAAGCTGGATGATGTTCGTGAGGCTCTACGGATCTGTAACCTGGAGCAGGCGGCTCAGATGGCTCGGGTATTCCGGCTGACCCCGATTGAGGCGTGAAGCACCTCAACTTCCCGAAGGACATTGTCCATCGCCCGGACATTAAAAGGAACCATATAGCGTGAAAGTGGCTCTTGGTGTCCCCCAAGTAAGACTAAACCGGCAGGATAATCTCTCCGGCTTGATGCAGATGACTGAGGATGCCGCAGACGTCAATGCAGAGATGATTGTTTTTTCCGAAGCGGCGATTACAGGATTTGTAAATACCGGGGACCCCGATTATGATCTGTCTCTTGGTCAATCGATTCCCGGAGTTGCTTCAGAGGCACTTTGCCAGCTTGCTGCCAGATGCCGAATTTGGGTGGCAACAGGTTTCTTTGAACGAGTTGAGGATCGCCTCTACACCGATTGGAACCGCTGCCTTTTTGCTTTGTGGCGATCTATTCAATAATACCTGCTTTTCTCGGTTGAAGGCACTAAATCCGGACTGGTTGTTGTATCCTATGGCTCGCGGGTTTGATGAAGATGTTGCAGATACGGCTATGTGGCATAGACAGGAAAAGTACCTTTATGCCCGGCGAGCGCGAGAGGCCGGCGTCAATATGATGTTGGTCAATCAGTTGACAGACGACGAAATGGGAGGTTTCTTCGGCGCTGCTTTATTTGTCTCAAGATCAGGTGAGATTCTGGGTGAATTTCCTTTAAAAGAAGAAGGCATGTTGCTCATCGATATACCAGAATGTACCCAACAGCACGCACGGCGGGGCGCGTCAGGTCCGCAGCACGGGATTGTCCCACCTGCCCCAGGAGAGCCGCGCTGCCCATAATCTCTTTTTCAGCCCGTTTTCGGCGGACATAGGGCGTCGGCCACACGCCTCGTGGCCAGGAATAGCAGGTCGTGATGACCAAATCTCTCCTGAATCACCCCACTCTCGAGGTCAATCGCAAACAGGCCAAAGCTCTCGTTCGGGATTTCGCCGCCGGCATCCCCGAAAGCCATCGCTTGTGTCCCGGAGCAGCTTCCCGGACGTGTGAAACCCATCACGGGACGCGACGCTCAGTTCGTGATCGCACGGGAGTCCGGTTATCACGGATGGACAGCGTAGAGGTCGGCTACTATGGGCAAATCTGCTGAATTGAAGTGGGCAGTAGAAGCGGCCGAGAAGGCCATCCACGCCAACGATACCGCTCGCCTGGACAGCCTCCTTGCGGAGCACCCGGGTCTGCTCACGTGGCGCAATCCGGACGACGAGCGCCCCGTTCTGCTTTACGCTACCACCTCCTACGCCAACTTTCCCGGCGCCGAGAATGAAGTTGTCTTCAACCGGCCCGACTGTGCCCGCCTGTTGATTGAAGCTGGCGCGGTTATGCATCCCCGGGTCTACTTGAGGGCAATCGACACCGGTGCACACGGCATGCTGGCGCTGTTTGACGAATACGGCGTACTGCCGGAAAACCTGCGTACGTTGACCGCGAGGGGCGATCTCGATAGGGTGCGGGGATGTTTCGACCCTGCCGGCGTCCTGCGCAACGTCGGTCGCCCGGAGGCGGAACTGCGCACCGGGTACACCGGCGCCGAGGCGGACTGGCCCGATCCCGCGGATGATCGGTTGATCGTCGCCGACGCGTTTCTCTACGCCTGCCGGCTGGGTCATCGCGACATCGCGCATTTACTGATGGATCGTTGCCTTCAGCTCGACGACAATCTTCGGACGCGCGTGGCGGCATGGCAGGGGAAAACGGCCTTTGTCGATTACCTGCTGGAGAAGCGGCCAGAGGGGGGAAGACAGGCGCGTTCCTACCGGGAGGCGAACGACGACCCCGGTCTGATCTGGCGTCGGGCCGTGGAACTGCGCCTGCTCGCCGCCCTGGACGAGGGCAACGCGGAATCCATCCGCGATCTGCTCGCGACCGAATCTTTCCTCCTGGGCCCCCGCTATCTCGAGACCCAGGAAATGATGCTTGCAGCCGCGGCCTGCTCCGAGGGAAAACTGCCGGTAATCGAAGCCGTGATCACGGCCGGCGCGGCCATCGCCACGGTGGATGAACCGCCGGTGTCTCGCGCCGTCCTCTATGCTCTCGAATACGGGAATGCCGACTACGTTCCGGCCTTGTCGCAAATCTGGCCCGTGCCTGACGATCTGCCCCACGCTGCCGGTCTGGGCAACCTGGAGGCAGTCGAAAAGAGGTTCGCCGACGGCTATCCGCAGTTGGGCGATCCATCCTTGTATGCCTGCCCACCCGGGGAATCACCATTGGCCAGCGTTCAGGAGATCGTCGATAGGGCTTTGGCCTGGGCGGTGCAGAACGGGAACTACCAGATCGCGGACTATCTCCTGGATCACGGCGCGAATATCAACACGAGATGGAGTACCCACGAGCCGGCAAGCATCCTGCACGAATGCGTCTTCGCCGGCCGCATGGAACAGGTCGTGTATCTCGTTCGCAAAGGGATCGACGTGACCCTCAGGGATCATCGACACGATGCCACCCCGGAAGACTGGGCACGGCACGCGGGACAAAAGGAAGTCGCCGAATATCTGGCGGGATTGAAAGGTACGTGATCTGCGGTTTCGTTTGCCCTGTTTAACAAGCTCATCCGGCGGACTGTGGAGAATCCCGGCTGTTTCGACCAGCCTTGACGGGGGTGAAGCTGAGTCAAATTCAAATTACATGCGCCGGCATCGGGAAATAACCTTCATGTTGGGCAATTCTGCATACGGATCTCGCAAGAACCCAAAGGCACCTTGATGTAATAATGAATGAGAATGAAGCAGAATGCGATTAAGGACGGTAGCTGATTAATTGCATTCCTGAACATCTTCGGCTACAAGCTCCAACGTAACATGCTTTCGAACGTTCGCAGATCCTCCGACCAGATACGAATTACCGTTGCTGTTTTGTAATACCGTAGTTATAGGAAATGCCAAATGACCCCAAGCGACGATGCTTCTTACGGCGATTCCTCGGTGTGGGATAGCCGCTTCAAACGCGAAGGTGATTTGGATTGGGGAGGGTTCTGGATAGATCCTTTTGTGGACACTTTAGCCGAGAGCAATTGCAGGAAGGTTCTGGATCTGGGATGTGGGTCGGGGAACGACGTACGTCGTCTTGCAAATTTAAACCTCCAAGTCACGGGTCTGGATTTTTCGAAAATAGCGCTAGACATCGCCCGTTCGCAGCGGAATCCGAGAGCCGGTTTTGTGAGGGCTGATATGGCTAGGGGGCTTCCGTTTCTCAAACGGTGCTTCGATGCCGTCTTTTCGAACGTGGCGCTTCACATGTTCGACGACATGATGACGAGGGCTGTCATTCAGGAGGTAAAGCGCATTCTCCGCCCCTCAGGGATTTTTGTCTTTCACGTGAACTCAGTTGATGACCGTGAGCTACGAGCACGCCGGAGGCAGGTATCCGAGAAACTGGGGCCGAACCGGGTGCGTGAAGCGGATGGCCAGACAGTTCACTTTTTCTCTCAATCCGAGCTTGAAGGTCACTTTCAAGAGTGGACGCATCTTGAGATCGAGCACCTATTCGTACCTGATGGAATAACAGGAAAGCCTTTCAAAGCCGTCTGGCGAGGATGTGCGCGGAATTGAGATTGCTGTGGCAAGGAAAAAGGTTTAGCACTAGCTATAACGCGTCCGTGCCCGGCTGCGGGACATTCGGCCCTTCGCGCAACCACCGTGCGGATCGGGCACGGCGAGACGTTAGCTGAGAATAGCCGCGAAGACATTCTCTTCCTCTTTTTCATTGCAGGCAATGCGTGAATCGGAGACCAGTATGATATTTACCAGACGTATATGGCCCATGTTGGCGGTATTATTTATGGCATCGGACGCCAAGGCCAATGGCTTCGCCATGGGTCATCGCCATGTTCCAATAGTGGTGGACGTAGACGTAACCCTTCACACCGGGGAAACCGTGCGCTTGCGAGCTGGTCAGCCCATCTACGTTAACGACGAATTCCGGACGTATTATCGCGAACAACCTGTCGAGATCCCTTCAAGTGCCCTGCCGGCATCACTCGATGGATACCGTCTTTATAGACAAAGGAGCTTGAAACGGAGCGCCAGCCTACTTTCGTTGGAGGCCTCAGAGGAGGCAAATCCGATTGCGAGGACATGGCTATACCTCTTGGCCGGGCACTCATATGTAATAGGTGGCGGCTTTACCGACAAGAGAGCAAATGAGGCTTACCAAAGGGCAACCGAGCCGCCATTGAACGTGTACAGTCCATACGGTCTATTCTTCAACGCAAAGCTTCTCGCAGGCAATAGGGACTATCGAAGGGCGAAGCGGGTGCTGCGGCGAATCAGGGAGAAGTTTGGTGAAGACGCAATTGATGCAGTTGGATCGACAAAGAGTGTCATGCTATTCACGACCTATACTCATGGATCTGCCATAACCGAGGGATATTTTAGGGGATTTCGCGGTCTCAGTTGGTCGATCCAAATTTTGGATAGACTGCTTAAGGCACAGCAGAAATATCAAATGGGCGATCAAAGGGTTGAGTCTGAGGATTTGTGGAAGTACTTCCCTCCGAAAGCATCCTTGGGAGTCCCAAAGCCTGATGAGGCGCAGGAGTTGCTCCGACGTATTGTCACAGAATACCATGCGTCGGACGTGGCACCCGTGGCCTACTTCCGGCTCCTGACTTACTACGAGGCTCCTTATGAATTCAATGGGGACGACATTGCCAGATACCGATTCGAATTTTGCCAAATGACGAAGTTCCTATCGAAGTATCCAGACAGCAAAATAAGCGATGATGCGCGGAAGAGACTGGCCAAGGCGGGGAAGTTCTTGAAGGACAGAGGAATCCTGCCAAGGTAGTCGATACGTATCACCCGGGCGGCAACTCCAGCTTTCACGACGGGCTTCGGCTCCGGCGTATTCGCGCCTTCGCCAATCCTGCTTCGCAGGTCCGCGGCCTGCGAGGACGATATATAAAATGGGAAGAGAGAATCAACATAACTTGAGGTAGTGACGATGAATGACCAGTTCAGGCTAAACTGCGGGCTGTTACGCTTGTTTGACGAGTTTGACTTGGTTCCAGATGAGTTGGCGCCTGGCTTCCAATATGAACTCTCACATCCTGAACTCGAGCGTCTGCGCGAAGCATATAGACTTGATCAGGTTGCAGGAGGTGGAGACGAATGGTCCAGGGTCCTGAACCTAATGCAGTGGATGTCAGAAGGCGTATGCCACAGAGGCGACATTACCAAATCGTTGCCCGAAGTCTGTAAATCCCTGCCCATGAACGCTTCGGAACTTCTCAGATATTCGTTCGGCAAAGGTAAGGACTATGGCATCAACTGCTACATGCTGTCTATCGTGCTGACAGAGGCCTGCCTATCTCTGGGATTGCAGAGCCGAATAGTGTCTCTGAATCCATTGAATCCATACGACTATGACAATCATTTGGTTACGGTGGTTTGGTGTACTTCTCGCTCGAAGTGGGTGATGGTCGACCCCTCGTACAATGCATATCTATGTGACTCTGAAGGACTGATCCTGAGCCCATGGGAGACCAGGGACCGACTATGCCGACACAAGACCATCTTCTGCAACGACGAGCTGAGTTACAATGGAGCCAGGTACAACCCAGAAGACTATCTGACGTACATGGCGAAGAACTTGCTCTACATGCACTCCCCATGTTTTAACGGATTCGGAAGCGTTACTTCAGGTAAGACGTGGCTCACGCTGGCCCCGAAGCACCTGGACGTTTGCAAGCGAGAGACATACAACATGAAGTGGCGTGAGGAGGCCGAGAGCGGGAACTGGGAGTACGAAGAACTTCGTAGTAGTCTCGAGAAGCGAAGGCTGGCGGGAGGCCACGCGTACACGTCATCTGTCGCGTCTTTTGCGCAAGCGCCGAACTGAGCAATACACCGGCAGAGAATTGCCCGAGCGAAAATTCCCACTTTATATATCACGTCCATTTGCGCTGCACGGCATACGGTGCCTGGCGCTTGCGCGCACCCCGCATGCACGGGGTCGCAAATGGTGAGGACTTTAGAGGCCATGCGAAGCAGGCCGATTAAAACGGAAGTTTCAGATGAGGATTTCAGTCGTCAGCAGCAGTCTCAATGCCGATAGTCTCAGCAGGGTGCTTGCCGCCATGTGTCGGACCGCTCTGGAGGACATGGGCATTTCCGTTGATTTCATCGATCTTCGACAACTTGATCCACCGAATTTCGACGACGACGAGATCTATTCATCCGAGGTGTACCAATCGTGCCACAGGATCATTGCGGCATCTGATGCGGTAATATTGGCCAGTCCGGTATACAACTGGGCGTGCTGCTCTGAGCTCAAGAAATTTGTCGAGTATATAGGCTCTACGCCACCAAACGGATCGCTCAGAGGAGCATTCTATGACAAGGTCGTGATGTTTGTCAATTCGGGTGGCTTGCCGCACAGCTATATGGCGTTTGCGTCGCTGGCAACGTCCCTTATGCTGGATTTCAAGTGCATTGTCAGCCCGTATAATGTGTATGCCCACGACGGTAATTGGACTGAGGGAGGCGAACTCGACGACGCAACTACGGCCAGGTTAAAGAAGTCACTTTCTGTACTGATTGAGCTTGCGGAGCGACTCAAGAGCCGATCATATGGGTCGAACTGGGAAATCTGAGTCGTGTACAGCCTATAACACCGTGCCCCCGGCTTCGGGCTTACGCCCCTCGCGCAACCGCTTCGCGGTTCGGGGGCACGAAGACGTTACACGACATGGGAAGACTGCGGCCAGAGAGCGCGCGCCGCCATCCACAACATTTGACAATATCTCGTTCGGGGGCACAATGTCTGATCATCGAATGAATTTCCTAATCAGAGAAATGACAAAAGAGTTTCGAAACGTTTGTGCCAGCGTGGCAATGGTTGTCCGTACTGCCCCAAGTCAGACAGTGCGCCTGGTTGTCCTAACGCTAGGCCTCGGGTCAGGACCAGCTGCGATCCTGTACATTCAGAAGATAGTCATTGATGAAGTCGTGGAGCACAAGGACTATTCAGTTGATGCATCTTTGTCAGTTGCTCTTATCGTGGGGATGATTGCCTTTGTTACATGCAATCTTCTGATGGACTCCATCGAGACGATTCAGGGATTCCGAGTGCAGATTTTTGGGCGGGTTGTTGAGGGCAGAATAAAGGAGAGGGTATATCATAAGGTCGCAACGTTTAACGATATAGCACTTTTTGAGACACCCGAGCTATTGAACGAACTCGAGCTTGCGCTTCGCGGAGTTGGTAGACTAAGGAGTCTTACCGCCGTAGTTGGGAATCTTTTGATCGGAACGTTCATGGTGATTCCTGTATTGGTTCTGTCAGCTTCGATCGAGTGGTGGGTTCCGATCGTGATTTTCGGCCTGATGGTGCCGTCTGTTTGTGTTCAGCTCTATTACGAACAAAAGGCGTGGAACGTAGAGGCGCGACAAGCAAGTCTTCAAAGGCAGGTCGGGATCTTCGAAAGGATCCTGACTTCGAAGGAATTCGCAAAGGAGCTTCGGTTGTTCGGGATCCAGTCGTTGATCCTCGATCGTTGGAAGGATAAGTTCTGGTCTGTCTTCAGAGAAAGCTACGAGGTGACGAGGCGTGGAACTTATCAGATTCTATTTTGGTCGCTACTCAGCGTTGTCGGAGTCGGTGCGCCGTTCGTGTACGTTGTTCTCGCAGTCTTGGATGGGCGTTTTTCGGTCGGCGATTTAGCCCTCTACGTTGGTCTTGTGTACCAGGTACAGCGCAGCATCTTCATCCTGGTCGACAATACGTCCAGGCTTCGGACTGTTGGGTTAGCTATCGGGCCTATCTTTCGCATTCTCAATCTTGAACCGGAACTGAAGGATCAAGGCGGAGAAATCGTTGAACGAGATGAAACAGCCATTGACATTGACGGACTGTCCTTCTCGTATCCCGGTGAGACTCGTCTTGTACTGAAAGACATTAATCTGAGACTGCGAGCCGGGGAGACAGTTGCAATTGTTGGAGAGAACGGAGCAGGAAAAACCACGCTTGTAAAGTTGCTATGTCGGCTCTTCGACCCTGTGAAGGGATCAATTTCCTGGAATGGTATGGATATCAGGGAAATTGGCTTAGCGGATCTAAGACGAAGAATCGGTACGGTGATGCAGGACTTCGCACGGTTTCCGCTTTCGGGGGCAGAGAACATTGGCATCGGGTCAATTGACAACCTGTGTGATAGGGATGCTATTGAAGCCGCAGCCACCGGTGCCGGACTTCGTGAGGTCCTTAAGACGCGGCCAGGATTTATGGACAAGCACTTAACAAGGGAACTCGATGACGGTATTGAACTATCTGGGGGGGAGTGGCAGCGGGTAGCACTTGCTCGAGCCTTCATGAGGCTGTCGCGATGCAGCCTGGTAATCCTGGACGAGCCTACTGCGGCCCTGGATCCGAAAACGGAGTATGAAATACACTCCGTTCTGGCAGACATTGCTAAGGACAAAACTTCCGTGATTATTACACATCGGCTTTCCCTCGCTCGAATTTCTGACAGGATCGTTGTTCTTGAAGATGGTAGAGTCGTGGAGGAGGGCACGCATGAGGAGTTGATGTCGATCAAGGGCGTGTATTCATCAATGTTCATGCGGCAAGCCATTCGTTACACGGATAATCTGGCATAGTTATGAGTATAGCAAGCTCATCGAAATGACGTACTCGATTTTGATAAAGGGGACATGAAATGAAGACGTATGGACGATGTCACGATCAATTTGTTTCTCAAGAATTTGGAAGCGAAGGGTTGCTGCTCAGTCTTCAAACGGGGCAATATTTCTCACTGAATCACACTGCTATTGCAGGCACCCAGTTCACGGAGTTTCCACGACCGATTACAGTGGGTTAATGCTGCGCCGCCTTCAGGCGGCTTGGCCTTCGCCAACCGGCTAAGCCGGTTCACAAACCCACAAAACGTTACCTGCAATGCGCCGCTACGGCCGGTTCCGGGCCGAGAAAACCAATGGAATCCCGCTATCCCAGATCTAGAGACGAAACGGGCCCACTGCCTGATCAGCCGGAGATCACGGAACTCTGCAAGCGATTCTGGGGTCTGGAAGTAACAAACGTCCGCAGGGCGAATTCACGGTGCGTCTTCTTTTGCGACAGTTTGCGGGACGGACTCGTTGTGTTCCGCGTGAATCCGGGATGGGACGGTTCGACCCATCCCAAAACCATTGTGGAATTCGTTCGACACCTTGCCGATCGCGGCGCGCCGTGCCCTGATATCCGTCCAACCACGGATGGCAGCCCCTGCAAATCCGTTCGAGACCTCGTGATTTCGGTCGAGAGCTTCCTGGAAGGAGAGGTTGTAGACCGCGTCGATACGCTCCGCAACGTGGGGGAGGCTCTCGCACGGGTTCACGATGCGAGCGAAGACTTTCCGATCTACAGTTCAGAAGTCAAAGATGCGCGGCTGTACATCTCGGATGCTCTCGAGTATTGCGAGAGGACGAGGTTCTCCTCGAACGCGGCAGATGCAGTCACTCGGCTTCGAGCACAGTTGAAATACACACCGAACAAGATGAACGTTCGTTGGCTCTTCTGTCGTGGAGATGTGCGAAGTTGGAACACGATTGCTTCCCCGTCAGGTGAGGTCCGATTCACCGACTTTAATTCTGCTCACTTCGCTCCGGCGCTTGTGGATGTGGTGATGGTCCGGATGCAATGGCTGATGGGGACCGTGGGTCGACAGCTTACAGACGAGGAAATGCAGCGGTTCGTGGAGGGGTACTTCTCAGTCCGGCCTCCCTCAGATGATGAACGTACCGCACTCCCGCTTATCTTCGCGGCCTACTATGCCAGGCGCCTCTGCCAGCTCCACCGGAAATGGGGTCCGAGGTCGCCTAATCGGAAAACCTGGAAACTGGAAGACCGAATTCTCGCTCTCCCGCATGCGGCGATTCGTATGGGCGAGGCTGCAATCGAAGGCATAGATTGAAAGGCAAGAATCAGGCAACCCGATGCTCGCCGACCCCCGAGGCCCGAATTCATCGCGCGCAAAGAACAGAACCATTCCAAACCAAAATGTGAGGTAACAAGTGGCGGCATCCCAAGTGATTGAGCTTGCGGAATTTCGGCGAAAGCTAAGCGCAATTCTACCGGAAAATTGTAGACCTTTTGTGTGTCAAGGGTCACCTTACGACTGCAAGGTTTTTGTCGTAGGTCTAAATCCCGCCACCCCAATGAAGGATGTCTTCTGGCAGTATTGGAGTGATTCTACAGGTTTTGACAAAGATTCCTGGTTCGAAGCCTACAAGATTGAAAGGAAGAGTCGCCCCCTTAAACCAGGAAAGAAGAGCCGTCGTGATGTTGGCACTACTCGGCGCAATTTGAACAAACTCGCTGATTTAATTGGTACTGACGAAATATTGGAGACGAATATCTATTCGAAGCCAACCGAACATTACACTGAACTTCGGGCTGAGGAGAAGGATACGGTAGTTTTCGAGTTCCTTATGACTGAAATCAAGCCAAAGTTAATCATTTCGCACGGAAAAGATCCTGCGAGATATTTCGATCGTAAAGTTCGAGAGTTTGGCGATTTTGAGATAGAAACGGTCATCAAAAAGGGCAATAGCTATGATATCATGAGTGTGCCACACTTATCAATAGGCTGGTCAACTAAAAAATTGGCAGTATTGGCTGATATCATATACAATAATATCCGAACTGCGAAGGGCAGCGTTTCCGCGAATTCAATTGTCGAACGTAACCAAGAACCTGTGGGCTTAAACAGCCGCGACGTCCTAGATTTTCCCGATTGTTTAGAATACGTCAATGAGAATGGTCATGCGAATTCTATTGCTGCGATCCATAGGAGTAAAGCCAATTTGGATCCAAGCATATCAATTGAGTATTGGTGGGGCAACGCTGAAACGCCATCAGAGCGCGCAAGATGTATTCGTGGAGCGATTCGTAGAATCTCTGCTGAGCTATTGAAAGAGGGAAGATGCTCCAAGAATTTCAACGCAACATATCGAGTCGTATCTGGATAATTTCAGAGCGAGACAAAATTCCAATGGTGTGCGTTGTAGGTCAGCCACTCTAAGGCTTCGCTCTTGATTGGCGCGCGCTGCCATCATTTGACACCGCGTCTGCGCTTCAGTCGCTACGCTCCATCGGCCATTCGGCAACCCGCTTCGTGGGTTCGCAAGTGAACAGAACGTTATCCAACATGAAAACGCACAGATTTAGTGGTCTTTTCTTTGACCTTTACGGTACAATCCTTGTTTACGGGGACATGATAATGGCCTGGGAAGATTGGTTTGACTCCATCCGTGAGTCAATGAAGGAATTTGGAGTGAATGTCGAGAAAGACTGCCTTCGAAAAATCTGCACTGGATTTTTCAGCAAACCGGAACCCCCTATGGATGGCGTCAAAGGCCTAACGCCGTATGAGCGACGTATTGGGGCTTTGGGAGACCAGCTTGGAGTCGAATTTACAGCGCGAGAGATGTCAGACATTTCGGAAAGGAGTGTACACTCTTGGTCACGACACACCTTTCCCGATCCTCAAGCCCAAAGCCTACTGAACGATTTGAGGGGCTCGCATCGAATGGCCCTAATCACGAATTTCGATCATCCACCCCATGTACATTCTCGCCTCGCGGAACTGGGACTCAGACAGTATTTCGATGCTGTTGTTGTATCGGGAGAGGTAGGTTCAAAAAAACCCGATCCAGGGATCTTCACCCTGGCGCTGGACAAGATTGGAATGGCAGCAGAGGACGTTGCGTTCATTGGCGATTCTATTGAGGACGACATCGGAGGGGCTAAAGCAATTGGAATGACTCCAATTCTGATTGATAGAAAAGGCAGGGGCACCGAGCCGGCCGCCCGAGATTTCGGCAGCGAGAATTCTGATAATGAGCCAGGTTCCAGCACAGCATGTATAGATGGCGTACAGATTATTTCGTCGTTAGGTGCGCTTCGAAACATACTCATATAGTTTGTTTTCACGTCGGATAACAGCGCGGATTGCGCTGTGGCGCCTTCGGCAACCCCCTGCGCGGGTTCGCAAACCGGCGAAACGTTATGAGAAATGCCAAAGCAATACTATTGCTTGCCGACAGGGGGTCTCCAGCCCGTGAATAACCAGCCAAACCGCTCACCGATTAGTTGGGACGAGGCGTTCGCACACCGCTACGTCGAATGGTCCGCTCATATGACCGCGGATGTTGCTTTCTACGTTGAAATTGCGCGCAGGACTGACGGAGCCCTCGTCGAGCTTGCCGTTGGGAACGGCCGTGTTGCCATCCCTGTAGCACAGGCGACAGGCCGGAGAGTGATCGGCATTGATTCCTCGCCCATAATGCTCGAACAAGCAAGCGCCCATGCGGCCGAAGCCGGCGTAGAACTAGACCTGCGAGAGGGCGACATGCGTGACCTGACGCTCGATGAGCCGGCGGCGCTGATCTACTGTCCATTCCGGGCGCTCCTGCACCTGCCCACGTGGGACGACCGCCGGCGCACCTTCGAACGGGTCGCCGCGGCGCTGCGGCCAAACGGACGATTCGCTTGGAACGCTTTCGCCTTCGATCACCGAATCGCTGCGCGGCTGGATGGCGAACATCAGGACAAGCCCGTCCCGCATATGATCCGTTACGCGGTAGGCGAGAACAGGATCGACATTACGCTCGACGACGGCGGGAAGAGCTCCGTCTGGTGGGCAACCAAGAATGAATGGCTCGCGCTCGTCGATGTCGCGGGCCTTCAGGTGGAGGCGCTTTACGGCGGCTTTGCCCGCGAACCTTTCGGGGACGACAGCACGGAATACGTGTTCCTCGCAACCCCCAGGCCACCTTAGCAGCCCGTTGAAAAAGTCCATCCGGGCTGCGTCCGGCCCTTGTGGCCGAATTACTGCGTTGCGCTCCCTCCCCGAATCCCCCGATTCGACGCGGTCGCGCGCCTTGTCTTCGGCCACAATGACTCGGCCTCGCCTGCAGAGCGACTTTATCAACGGACTGTTAGCGGGCGAAGGGAACCTGAGTGGGCGACACAACTAGCTAGTGAACCGGTCGCCTACGGCATGCATACTACGCCGTATACATGTCCGCGCAGGCGTGGTTTGCGGCGATGCGACCAGGTGAAATAGTTGACAATCACACAGGCTTATTAAACCTGCTGTCCAATCAGATTCACCAGCGTTCCCTGTTTCCAATGCAATGGAATGTGTCGTGTAAAGGCTGTTCAGAACTTTCTTCGATTTCGTTTTTGGGCCATCCCGAAACGGCTCGAATTGACGACAGAGTGGAACCCCTATCACGACCCAGCTTAGAATAATTTTGGCCGCGGTTCGGTATGTTGCTATTTGCAACGAGGGATCGGCGTCTAAAGCGAAATATTGACGAGTGGAAGAGGCAGCGCAATAGCACACGACTTAGGTGTTCTGACTAATTTCAATGAAAACCCGTCACAGAGCCTACGCCTATATAACCAGCGGGAGCCGGCTGCTCGTGTTTACGCAACCGGGGGCGCCTGAAGCCGGAATTCAGGTTCCAGCGGGAACGATAGAGCCAGGTGAGAATCCTCGGGATGCGGTGATGCGAGAAGCAAGAGAGGAGACGGGTTTAGCCGAGCTCAGATGTGAACGGTTCCTGGCCCGGGATACCCGGGACATGCGGGATTGCGGGAGCGATGAACTACAGTATCGCTGGTTTTTCCATTTGTCTGTGGAAGGACCAACAGAAGAAACCTGGCGTCATGGAGAATATTCTGAGGAAGGATCTCTCCTCCATCCGTTCGATTTCTTCTGGGCGGATGTCAGGGCACTTCCCAAGCTCGTTGCCAATTACGACGACAAGATTGACTTACTGGTAGAGTCAATGGACGCTGGCAATTAGCGCAATCGTCCTATAACAGCCCGGTTTGCGCTGCGTCGCGGAGTTTATCCTGAGCTTGTCGAATGGCGCCCTGGCCTTCGTCAACCAGGCTGCGCCAGGTTCGGCAACTGCAAAACGTAAAGTGCCATGCCGGGGACGAAGTAAGGCAGCCTTCTAAGACCAGGTCATCCCGGATCTGTCGAAGTTCCGACACACGCACTGGCAAAACATATAGGGTTTATGAAATGAGCCATCTCTTTCTGTTTGGCGTGCTCACGATTCTACTGGCAGCAACGCCTCGCCACGAAGCGGCCTCAGGTCCGGAGGACGACTATGGACGGAGCCACCCGGACGGCCTGATCATCCCGTGGCAGTCGCTTCTTCAGGGCAAGGGCCTCGAAGGCTGGCGGGCGACCACGTCATCCGGAGCGTGGTCGCGCGTCGGTGACACCGTTGTGGGGAAGCTGGATGGCAAACGCAAGTCCCATATGTTCCAGGGCGATTCCAACTGGAAGAACTACGAATATTCGCTCTTTGTCACGCTGGAAAAGGGCTCGTGCATGCAGTTCCCTTTCCGCGTTACTGACGACAGAAAGGGTTTCTACTTCGTCGAATTCGATTACGCCTGGCAGTCAATTAACGTAACGTTGCGTGAGCCGGACCGTCATGGCGTCACCAAGCTCAGCGTCGTCAACTATCCCCTGGAGAAAGGACGCGAGTACCACCTCATCATCTCGGCCAGGCAGCGCTCGCTGACTACCTATATTGACGGGAAGCTCGTCAACCAAGTTACCGATGCCAGGTACGACGGAGGCGGCATCGGAATCGCAATGTGGTGGGACACTCGAGCGAAGTACCGCGATCCGAAGATACGGCACTACAAGTGGCCTTAGTGCTCGATCCCGGAAAAAGATCGGCGAAATCCGGTCGACCGGAAGCAGTGAAGACAGCTATCAGCTCTCAGCCGTCAGCTTGAATCAGTAACCCGATCGGTTGATGTCACCGCCGTGAAGAGGCAGATCGAGTACGGGCGCAGAGATTGCACTTCGAAAAGCTCAGCACAAGCAACGCAGCGAGACCGGATGCATGGATGCCCTCAAGTAGAGCACGCATCCTGTAACTGCACGGACCGCGCTTCGCGGGTTCGCAAACCAGGGTTCGTTAATTGACAGGGCGGTTTGAAAGGCCTATTGGAAAAACTCTGAGGAGTAGAATTGGTATCCCACGAGTCCTTATTCGGATTTTGCTTACCGATGCAGATTTCGTTACATTTCCGGAAGGATTTCATCGATAATATCCGCATCGCAAGGAGAACAAAGGCCTAAAATCTTTCGGTTCTTCGGTAACATCATTCGCATGTTTTTCGAACCGAGAACACAGTGCTATCAGCCAAATTTTCATGCCTATTGTCACGATAACCTTGCCGTTTACGCTGTGGATCACCGCTGTCCAGGAACGAAGCCGATTTTGGACAGGTGTGACCTTTTGTGTTTTTGTGCCTTTTGTGGCAAATGTTTTTTCGCGGCAAACTGGTAGAGCGGGACAATAGCCACAAAAAGCACAGAAGGCACAGAAGGACTACAAGCCAAAGGGTGGGTGAAAAAACGTCTGCAGTCCGTACGAAATATTGGCGTTTTTCGCAGCTATTCAGTCGTTCACGAAATAAGCTTTTTTGCCTTATGTCACTGTTGTCCAAGAACGAAGCAGATTTTGGACAGGTGTGGCTGTGGATGACATAGAACTGATCGCAGGGACCTTGCCACGCCGTCAACAACGATTCGTCGAAGCCTGGGCGGAGTTGCATCAGGAGGAGCTACTTGAAGATTGGGGTCGGCTCCAATCCGGGTATCTTCCCTTGCCGATCGATCCGCTCCGTTGAGGGGGTTTAGAATGAGTCATCCAATTTATCGAGTCGTTTCGTTCGAGATTGTCCAGCCACATCGGATTAAAGTCAGATTCAACGATGAGACGACTCAGGTCATCGATTTTCGACCAGTTCTTGAAGGCGAGTTGTTCGGACCTCTGATGGATGAAGTACTCTTCAATCAGGTGCGTATCGATACTGAGGTGCATACACTCGTCTGGCCGAATGGTGCTGACTTTGATCCAGCCACGCTTCACGATTGGCCAGTTCATGAGAAAGAATTGAGGAAAATGGCCGGGCGTTGGTCAGAAGCACTGGCAGGAAATGAATGAAATCAGGGGGTGATCGTTGCCTGTCGAACTCTACTGTGATTTGACAGACCACCACATCGGTTGATACGGCACCTCCGGCAACGGGGGTGCCGAGAATGTTACAGGACCTGTGAGACAAGGATCTCTCCAACCCCAACTCCGATGAAAATCCGCCACAGAGCTTACGCCTATATAACGCAGGGGAGCCGGTTGCTCCTCTTCACTCAACCCGGGGCTCCGGAAGCCGGCATTCAGGTTCCCGCGGGGACGATCGAGCCGGGGGAGAATCCTCGGGATGCCGTAATGCGAGAAGCAAAAGAGGAGACGGGTTTAACCAAGCTCAATTGTGAACGGTTCCTGGCCCGGGATACCCGAGACATGCGGGATTGCGGCAGCGATGAACTACAGTATCGCTGGTTCTTTCATTTGTCTGTGGAAGGACCAACAGAAGAAACCTGGCGTTACGGCGAACATTCGGAGGACGGATCTCTCATTCATCCGTTCGATTTCTTCTGGGCGGATGTCAGAACGCTCCCCAGGCTCGTCGCCGGTTACGATGACAAGATTGACTTATTGATAGTGTCAATGGGCGCACACAAGTAGAATAACGTCCTGTAGCGGCTAGGCGCCGTAGGCAACCGTTTCGCGGTTCGCGCGCGGCGAGGACTTGCACAGATGATGACCGGCCAGTCCGGTGTCGGAGTGGATAGAAGAAATGACTGAACGAATCAACTGCGATGACTTCGCCGAGCAGTATTCAGCGATGGCGTCAGATATGGATGCTGGCGGAGATCTTGACCAACGCGATCAGGCAATTCGTACGGAAGCCGATGGACTGCTTGGGACAAAAGGCTTGAGAGGTCTACTCAATGACTACGGTACTCCTCATGTCACGGGTAGTTACCCTTAATTCGACAAAAACAGCAACGCGGCGCCGCGACGAAACCTTCCGAAACGGGCCGAAAAGGTCGTCCGGAAGGACATTTTTTCCGTTCACGTCCAGTGACCTGAAGTATCCTGGAAATCCGACGTCAAATCGCCTTTATTCACTTGCGTATATTCGAATTAAAGTCCCCGAAAAATGTCGAATCAAGGTTACGCTCTGCACTTGATGACCTGGAGGGATCTCGATATCTATCTGGAACAGCCAAATCTATCTGTCGAATCGTTCTTTCGTTTGGGAGGCAGGATCGCATCCTGCCTGGCTCCGGTAAGAATGAGTTTTCGCAATGAACGTATTAACCGGACACCAAACCTACCGTTGGGTCTTTATTGGGGTGTCTATCTCGGGGACGAAAGGAAAGGCGCCTGGAAGATTGATATCTGGGCCGTTGATTCTGAAGAATGCGAGCGCCAGCTTCAGTTTAATCGACGACTTGCAGCGGCCCTGACACCTTCATTTCGTAGTAAGATTCTCAGCATCAAACAGGCCTGTTGGAAGGATCCTGGCTATCGGAAGACGTATACGAGTCAAGACATATACCGTGCGGTGATAGAACAAGGCATTGAGGATGTTGATGGCTTCAAAGACCTCATGGAGGGCAGGGGAGTGAGCGTCTGTTAACACCATGGCGGCTGCGGGCTTTTCGGTTCTTCGCACAACCGATACGACGGCACATACTCATAGGTTCCGAGAAAGTCACGCGTCACTTGCATTCCGATAATTCATCGCCTCAGGTTTTGCATGACCGCGCCAAAACCTCTGCTTCCATACCAGGAATTCATCGAATATGAAATCTCGTTTTCGGTGGCGCAGGCTATTTGCTTAAAAGCCGGTATTCCAGAACCGAGGTCGATCCGTCGACTGAGGCGTGGTGAAGTGAATGCGATCTTTTTGCTGGAGTTGCCCGGTGTTGACTTGCTTGTTTTGAAGATTTGGGTCAGATGTTCAGACGATGAGGTGATGCGAAGCGAAGAAGGCGTTGTCAGAATTGTCCAGCGTGAATCTTCGGTGCCTACGCCACCCTGGGTCTACGTCTCATCGGGTGACGCCCTTGTCCCTTATCCTCATGCGCTGATTGAGTACGTGGGCGGCGTCGATGTTGACCAGATTTGGAGCGAGATAAACATCGAAGACAAAGAGAAGATTCTTGTTCAATGCGCGTGTCATTTACGGGCCCTCCACTCAATTCCTCTCGGGCCGCGTGCCGCCGCCATTCTCGGCGACCCAATAAGCGGATATGAGTGGCGGAAGTCTGAGGAGAACAGATTCCAACGGGCAATCGGGCGTCTCCGGAAGCAAGGCTGGCTTGGGAAAGGCACCCTTGATCGTTGCACCGTTCTATGGGCGGACCATGTCGATTCTCTGGGAGAAACGGAAGTTGACGCCATCGTGCACCATGACTTTCAGCTGCAGAATCTTCGTTTAGATCCGGGGACCCGGAATCTAATGGCGGTTTTGGATTTTGGAAATGCCGGGTGTGCACCGGCATTCACCGACTCGCGGGATCTTTATCTCAGCGTCTTCCTCAAAACACCAGAACTATCTGATTGCTTCTGGCGAACCTATGGAATGCTGGGTGCTGATCAAGAACTCGTCCTGAAACTCCACTCCCTTGCAAGGGTGTTGGACATCCTCGCCGCATACCAGGGTCCGGCGCCGGCAGGCTGGGACCGAACAACCGTGCTGAAGCTCCTCGAATAGACGGCGGCCTGCAAACCACCGCCTTACACGACGGGCCGCGAAATTGGGTGCCGCAATTTCGCACACCGGCAAAACGTCACGCGACATGGTAATGGGACATCGACGAGTAAAACTCGCTTCTCCGAAGCACCGGATCGGTCGGCGGATCCATGTGGTTGGTAATAGTTGCTCTGGAAAGAGCACGCTGGGCAAACAGTTGGCGACTGCGCTTCAGGTCCCGCTTGTGGAGTTGGATGCACTCAATTGGCGACCCGGCTGGGTGGGGTTGAACGAAACAAACCCGAAGGAACTTGAGAGTCTCATAGCGAAGGCGACTGATGGAGATGGATGGGTTGTCGCTGGTTCATATATGAGTTTTTCGCAACGTGTTTTTTGGCCGCGATTGGAGACGGTGGTTTGGCTGGATTTACCCATGTACCGGCTCGTCTGGCGCGTACTCTCGCGATCGTGGCGACGCTGGCGGTCAAAGGAACTGCTTTGGGGCACCAACTATGAGCGGTTTTGGCCCGCGCTGAAGATTTGGAACAAGGAAGACTCTCTCGTGTGGTGGATTGTTACGCAGCATGCGCGCAAACGTCGGAACATGCGAGCCTACATTTCAGAGCCCCGCTGGCAGCACATACAGTTCATGCGTCTTGGATCATCGGCCGAAGTTGCTGCATTTTCTCATGTAAATGGACTTAAGCCTTATACCTGATTCTCGTGTGCAGTGTCCCTCTGAGTGAGCAGAAGCGTCGAAGGGAAACCCCGGCAATGCCTGAGCGGAAGTCACATCCCACAGCCTATAACAGCACGGTCTAGGCTGCGGTCGCGGAGCCTGTCCTGAACTCGCCGAACGGCGTAATGGCCCTCGGCAACCCCTCGAAACGCTTCGACGCTCTTCTATAGGCTCAGAGTTAGGGCTCAGCGGCCGAGCTCGGCGTTCGCGAAACGGGTACAGTTTATGCAAAACTGGCGCACGGCCAAACCACTCCATCCTGGAATTTTCCAAAGTGAGTTGGCACACATCTTCGGTACAGGCGATATCTGGGCTTGACGATGATCAATCCTTGGCTGAATGTTCCCGTCGCTGATTATAAGATGCACATGGATCATGAGTCGGTTCGCCAGGGCGAGATGATTCGGAAGCATCTTAATGATTGCCTGATACGGTTTGACCCGAAATCCCTCATGTATTTGGGTGCTGGTATAGGTAACGGTTTGGAGGGCGCTCAAGCTTCCGGGTTAAGCGATATTCTGGCCGTGGACGTTAATCCTGAGTATCTGGCAATCCTTCGCAAAAGCTATAAGATGCTTACAGCATTGCGAACAGAACAATGCAGTTTTCCAGAAGGCTTCAGTGACCCAGGCTGTTTTAATCTGGCTTACGGCGCGTTGTTTTTTGAGTACGTGGATTTGGAGTCATCGCTGGCAGCTATTGCCGCGCATCTCACCCCAGAGGGTCACCTGGTAGCACTCCTACAGCAGCAATCGGAACAGGGACGAATGGCGAGGTCCGGGGTGGCTTCTCTTGAAGCGATCCTGCCAATCATGTCGCTTCACACTCCATCTACATTCACGGATATAGCAGACCAGGCTGGTGTGTTCAGGCACGTTTCAACGATGCATATTGTGAGCCCCTGTGGAAAGCCGTTCTGTGAAATCACACTTCAAACGGCCTAGGAGCCTGTCGGAATACGTATGGATAAGGGTTTGAATACAGTGTCGACAGGAGGAATGAGAGGTGGATGGAGCGCGACGACGAGTTACGGCCTCGTCCTATGCGGGACTGGGAAGCCAGTCATGCCGATAGAGCTTCAGGAGGTTGTGGGTGATGCAGATGAGGGTCCATTCTGCGGTGACTTTTTTGATGCCTCTGAAGGTGAAGCGGTCGAAGCCTCGAAGTTGCTTGATCTGTCCAAACACGGGTTCCACGATGTGCTTTCGTTTTGCGTAGGTGCATCGCCCTTTGATGGTGCGTAACTTTCTGGCCATTCTCTCTTTGGGCGTTGCGTTTTTGGGGATGCGGCCGCGTGGGGGCTTGGGATCCGGGTCTGTGTGTTTGTGTTTTTGGGTGGCAATGTAAGCATCGATGCCTTTGGGTAGCTTCTGTATCTCGTGTTGGTTGTAGTATCCTGAATCCGCGGTTAGGCGTTTTGGATTCTGGCCCGTATGGGTCTTGATCCGCTTGACCATGGATACCGTCTGATTTTTGTCGTTGGCGTCCTGGGTAACGTCGGCCGCCAGGATGATCTGCGCCTTCTCATCAACGGCAGCCTGACAGTTGTAGGCTTGCAGGAAGGTGCCGCCCGAAAGCATAATCCGTGAGTCCGGGTCGGTGAAATTGCGCTGTTTTTTGGCATCCGGTTCTTTGGAAGGGGGTCTTGGCTTCCTCCCGGGGCGTTTGCGTTTCTCGCGCTTTTTCAATTTTTCTTCATAGGCCGCCTGTTTGGTGGCATACTCCGCTTGTGCGTCGGCTTCCAGTTCGGCCATCGCCTCGCGGATCTTTGCCAGACGCCCTTTCCCGAACGCCCAGCCTTCGGCGGGCTCGTCGCCGCGCTTGCCCTTGCCATAAAGCGCATCTTCGGCAGCGTCCGTCGCTTCGGCCTGCGCCAGAAGACGCTTGACCTCGACCTCGAGTTCTGACGCCTTCTTCTTCATGCGGCCATAGCTCATCGCTTTGTGCTTCGAGGCGTTCGCCTTGACTTTCGTGCCATCCAGCGCCACGTGTCCCAGTTTGACCAGACCGCCCTTCTGGCAAAGCCCGAGTACCTGAGTGAACATACCGGACAGCGCCTTGAGATGACGCTCTCGAAACGCCGCGATCGTATCGTGATCCGGATGCTGATCCAAACTCAACACGCGGAACGCCACAGAGTCATACGTGGCATGCTCGATCTTCCGCGAACTCGTGATGCCTTCACAATAGGCATACAACAGTAGGCCTACCATCATTCTCGGATCGTACGGCGGTTGGCCACCCTTCGACCCATCATACGACCCATAGATCGACGACAAATCCAGTTGCCCGACGATGTCTAAAATGAAATACGCCTTGTGCTGGTTCGGAAGCCAGTCCCGTAGATCCGCAGGCAACAGCATCATTTGCTCTGGATGGTATTCGCGAAAACGCGTGGGAGTGTCCATCACAACCTCTAGTTTAGGGTCCTTGCCGACACTCCTATTATACGAAACTTTTACCCTGTTGGGTACTCCGACAGGCTCCTAGGAGTCTGCGCCGCAGAAAAATTCATTTCAATGGACAGGTAATGGTAGGTATAATGGGTCGTGCAGTTGAGAAATGTCAAGCAGTAAAGAGGTTGTGAGTTGTGTCAACGGAGGAAGCTATCGATGCCGACGACCTTTCGTGCGTATCACCCGGACCAGATATTGCTGTTGGCGCCTGATCTTCGGGAGTGGGTGCCTGAAGGTCATCTGTCGCATCAGGTGAGCGATCTGGTGGATTCACTGGATCTGGGGTCGTTCTACGCGCCCTATGAAGGCGATGGGCGTCGCAACGCGCCTTATGAGCCATCGATGATGTTGAAGGTATTGATATATGGGTACGCGACGGGTGTGCATTCGTCTCGTGCGATCGCTCGGAAGCTGGAGGAGGACGTGGCGTTTCGTATGTTGGCGGCAGGCAATTTTCCACAACACCGGACGATCTGCGAGTTTCGCCGTCGTCACCTAAAAGATTTCGGGCGTTTGTTCGTGGAGGTGGTTGGTGTGGCGCGGGAGATGGGTCTGGTACGTTTCGGGACGCTCTCTTTAGACGGCACGAAGGTACGAGCGAAGGCGAGCAAGCGTAAGGCCATGAGTTACGAGCGGATGTTGAAGGAACAGGCTCGTCTGGAGAAAGAGATCGAGGCGTTGCTTTCGGGGGCTGTGTCGATTGATGCCGAGGAGGACGCGCGTTACGGCGCGGATGTTCGTGGCGACGAGTTGCCGGTCGAGTTGCAGCGCAGGCAGGTTCGTCTGGCGGCGATCAGGGCGGCTCGGGAGCGTCTAAAAGCATCGCAACGAGCCGTCGACGATGCGCGCGGGCGCAAACCCGGACAGAAGCGCAACCCGAAGGGCGGGCGGCCGTACAAAAGAGCTTATGGCGAGCCCGACCCGAAGGCTCAGAGCAACTTCACGGACCCCGAGTCACGGATCATGAAGACGAGCGCGGAGGGTTTCCAGCAGTGCTACAACGCGCAGACGGTGGTGGACGCCGAGCGTCAGATCATCGTGGCTGCGCATCTGGGGTCAGCGGCCACCGATCAGGGCTTTATGCTCCCTTTGCTGGATGGGGTGCAAGAGACATTCGGGGTCAAGCCCGGTGCGGTTCTGGCGGACGCGGGCTACTGCAACGAGGAGGACTTGGCCACGCTTGAGGAACGTGGCATCGATGGTTACGTGGCGCTGGGGCGGGAGGCCAAGGAAAGGGTGGACGTCGATTCGGAGACGCTTCCGGCGACGCATCGCATGGGCGAAAAACTGGCCAGCCCGGAAGGTCGGGGCCTGTATGCGAAGCGCAAGTGGCTCTCGGAGGCGCCCAACGGATGGATCAAGGAGATATTGGGCTTCCGACGCTTCAGCTTCCGGGGTCTGGAAAAGGTGCGTGCCGAGTGGGACCTGGTCTGCCTGGCGTTGAACGCCAAGCGGATGGCAGCGTTGACGATGTGTTGAGGCATGAGTTAGGGCGTCCTGTGCTTGTGGACTCCACATACGGGAAGCCACGATCCCTAATACCTCGCCCTCAACACGACTGCCTGCCACGATGACCGCGCTCGAAACTCATCATACCATTCCCAACATAACGCCGAACCCGACACCGACACCTATCGCCCTTTGTAAAAACTCCTGCGGCGCAGACTCCTAGGATCCTGTTCGAATTCGCTTTATTTTCCTGTCCTATAAAGCAGCGAACGCGTCCACGCGATCGATCACACAGACGGGTCCAGACGACGTGACGACAACGGATGTCGTTTCGATAAGAATATTCGAGAACTTCCGGCCTGCCTGCTTGCAATTCGTGAGGATGATGTGCGTCAGTGCAGTGCCTGGGTAGGGAAAACCAGATGATGAAGACGTTGGCGAACAGAGTAGCCGTCGTGACTGGAGCTAGTCGAGGCGGGGGGAAGGGGATTGCCACTGCGCTCGGCGAGGCCGGCGCGACTGTTTACGTGACGGGACGCAGCATTCGCGGGAACCAGACCACAGACATCCCCAGCGAAACCATAGAAGATACGGTCGAAACGGTGGGTGAACGAGGGGGTGTGGGGATTCCTGTCCAGGTAGATCACTCGCAGGATGAGCAAGTTGAAGAACTCTTCGGTCGAGTAAAGAGAGAACAAGGACGGCTGGATGTGCTTGTGAATAACGCCTGGGGCGGCTACGAGATGGACGACGGATTCTGGGGGCGAAAACGGTTCTGGGAACTCCCAATGCGACAGTGGGAACTCATGCACGGAGCCGGGTTGAGGTCCCATATGACCGGCGCACGGGGCGCTATTCCGATCATGCTGGAACAGGGGCACGGTCTGATCGTCAACACCACCTCTGGGCTCACTCCAGACAGCAAATTCCACCCTAATCTGTTCTATGACACCTTTAAGGCCGCGATATATCGAATGACAAAAGGAATGGCACGGGAATGCCGGGAGAACGGTATAGCAGTCATCCTGCTGTCGCTTGGCGACGAGCACCTCTACATGCGAACGTGGGAACCGGACGCGAACACCAAACCTGAAGATCTGGAGAATACTTTTACACCAGTGTACTCGGGCCGGGCGATCGCAGCCTTGGCCGGTGATCCCGAGGTTATGTGCAAGGCCGAAACGAGACCATATCTTGAGATCCCCGATTTGGCACGAGAATACGGATTTAGAGACGTCGATGGACGACAGCCCTGACGATTCACTTCGGGAGAGTTGCACCAACGCAGAAAGGTCCACCTGCGCTCTATTCGCGGCGTTTATCCTGTTCTTGCCAAAGGGCTACCTTCTTCCTGATTACAGAAATGTAAGTAGAAAGAGGGAGAAACAGGCATGTGCATCCAGAACGATGTTCCCGAAATGGTGCTGATACCATCCGGGGAATTTCTGATGGGCGCTGTAAATGACGATGATATGGGCTTCACCGGGGCCTCCCGTGAAGAGAAGCCCCAGCACATGGTCGATCTGGAAGCATACACGATCGATACCCATCTGGTTTCTGTAGAGCGGTATCACAGATTCATACAGGCAGTGGACTATCGCCCTGAGAGTTGGCAGGACAACTGGCTGAATGCCCCCTTGCAGCCTGTAAGGAGTATATCATTGTCAGATGTTCTTGAATATTGTGATTGGGCGGGAAGAAGGCTGCCCACGGAGGCTGAATGGGAGAAGGCAGCCCGAGGAGGGCTGGTCAACATGCCGTATCCGTGGGGTGACGATGCATTTGATGGATCGCAAGCGGCAGATCGCAAGAAAGAAGAAGGCCCTCCGGACGTCGGCATGTTTCCACCAAACGGGTATGGTCTTTACGACGTGGTTGGCTCCTTGTGGCAATGGTGCAGAGACGACAGGCGACTTTATACCAATGACCGCAGACACCGTCCCGTGGGCCCCCTGGGAGGCGAAACGCGTTCGGCGCGGGGAGGCCGGACTGGTATTCCAGCCCGTTTCATAAGAGATGCTCCAGGCGGGGGAGTGTGCGTTTGGCAGGTGGGTCGGGCAATCTGGGATTCCGATGTGTTCGCGACGATCTCAAGGACTGATTGGGCGGCGTTGACGACGTGTCTTTTCGACTTCGGCAAGGAAGCGCTGCAGCAGACTTTATTGCTTGGCTGGAATAGGAGACGTGGCTATCATATTCCGAGCGTTCACCAGTTTAGCCTCAAATGAGGCACGCTCCCATTCCGCCTCGTTTGTCATCCCAGCCCGTTGACCCGCTCGGGCGTCCCGTTGTATGATGGGTCCACACCAGAACCGCCGTTTACGCGAGGAGAGCATAGAGATGAACCATGAATTCAGCGTTCGTGCAGTCCATTGCGATCACCGGGCCTCCGATGAGGAGGTCTACGAGAACCTCGTTCGAGCCACCGCCCCCCTTGAGCGCTCCTGGGAGAAGCTGCGGAAGGCGGGCCGCATCGCTCTCAAGTTCAACATGGGGCATACGAATGTGATTCATTTCGAGGGCCGCCGTCGAGAGCTTGTCGACGACGCTGTCTGCCGCGCCGTCCTTCGGCTCCTGCGCGAGCGGACTTCATCCACACTTGTCGCAGCCGACACATTCTGCCGGGCCGCGACCGGGGCCGCGACGGACTACTTCAACTACCTTCCGCTGCTCGAGGAATTCGACGTCGAGTATGCGGAGTCAAACCTGCCCCCCTTCGCCGAGTACGACGTGCCGGGAGGCGGCTGCATGTTCCAGCGCTACACGCTCAGCCGCTGCTTCAGCGAAGCAGATGAGGTCGTCTCCGTCGCCAAGATGAAGAACCACCTCTTCATGGGCGTCACGCTTTGCACAAAGAACCTGTTTGGCCTCACGCCCACGATCCCGCCGGAGGGACGCGTGCGCACCTATTTCCACCACGCAATCCGGCTGTCCTACGTGCTCCCCGATCTGGCGCGTATTACCAACCCGTGCCTCAATATCGTCGACGCCACGACAGGTCAATGGGGTCGTGAGTGGGACGGCGAGGGCCGCCTGTGCAACGCCCTCATCGCTGGCGACCAGATTATAGCCACCGATGCCGTCGGCGCCCACCTGATGGGGCACGATCCCGCGTCAGATTGGCCCACGCCACCATTCCGTCGCGACCGCAACCATCTGCTCGTCGCCGCGCAGAGCGGATTCGGAACGGTCAATCTCGACGAAATTGACTTCAAGAGCGAGGTCGAGGGTCCGTTGAACGAATTCGACTCTGTCGAGGAAGATCCGCCTGCTATCATGGCCACGGTAAGGGAAACGGCTTGCGAGCAGGGACTCTTCTATCGCGATCGTATGCAGGCGATGATCGAGGAACACGGAGGGAACTTCGTCTATCTGCAAGACGGCGAGGTCAAGTGGAGCGGCGAGAACCCGGCGCACATCAGGAGCCATCGCGAGTTTACCGGAAAGAAACCCGGCAGCGCGTTGTTCCTCAAGAAGGTCGATCCCGAGGAACGCGAAGGAGAGCGCTTTGAAGCCTATGAGGATTGCCTCAGGCGCATTCGCGCCTGAGTCTCCCTCATCCATTTCCTATCAAGGTGCTTTCGACACATTATCCTGAGCATAGGAGGACCAATTGGGATGGCTCAGAGACACTTCTTACTCCCCTGTGTATTCGTGCTCAGCTTCGCATTGCCAGTCGTTGGCGAAGTCGAAAGCAAGGGACCAAGTATGACACGTGAAGACATTTTCAAAGCCGTCCAATCTCTTTCAAAGGAAAAAGATCTATTCTCTGCCAGCGAATTTGTACTCGGACTTAAGAATGAAGCAGAAATTGTTGGGGCTTACAGCAACCTTGTTCTCGACTGCTACCAGAAGGCCAAATCCACGGAGCAGGTGCTTCACTTTGCAAATGCCGGCATCCACTACTGCCTGGCTCGAGCATCAACGTACGATGGAAAGGATGATGATGCGGCAAAAAAGCTTCGATTTGCTGCCAAGAGGATGGCGACGAACGCAGCATCTTCTACCTGGACCGGCTGGGAGGAGCCCGGGGTGACGATTTTTCCAGACCAGATGCGACAGGGTCTTGCAATGGCCCGATATAGCGTTCGGCAATTGCACGAGCTCGATCCGAGCGCTGCTCAGCTGGCGTTCACTTACTGGTTTCTCGGCGTACAACTCATTGCTCAGGAGTCACATGGGGAAGCCCTTTTAGTCCTGGTACATGCTCGCGATTACAGCAAGGCGCACGGCACCAGCCCTGATGAACTAGCCATGTTAGAGGGCTATATCGGGCTGACAAGGATCCTGAATGGCGAAAAAGACGTCGGCGAATCGGAGTTCGGCTCCTCAGTCTCGGCCCTGGAATCACGCGAGAACCAGGATGCCAAGTTTTATGCGAAGCAGCTACTGAGTGTACGTGCCTTCTTTGTGAAACAGTAAAAAGCAGGACGACGATCGCTTCTTCGATCTTTCGGCTGGAAAAACAACACGGCTCTTAACACGAGCACCCACGGCTTCGGGGCTTCGCCCCTACGCGCAACCGCTACGCGGGTTCGTGGGTGCCAAGAACGTTATGTGCCCTGGCATTTTTTGACTGAGCATGCAGGAGAGCGGGGACACAGCAGAACCATTGAGACATTGTGGAGACCCGGAATGGACGATCGTGCGTTTTCAGAGATTCGGGATATGCTGGATCAAGGGATTGCCATCGAGGAGACGCGGGAGCAGGTTAGCCAGGGTTTTCGGGATGTGGCCGACGCGCTGACCGACTATCATCAGGCTCTCGATGCGATGCGACAGTGGCAGCAGTATTACAATCACCAGTGACCGCATTAGACGATTCAGTATCTCTGTCCGATCGACTATTGCCGCGGCGATCCTGCTTCTCGTACCGCACAACGCGACCAGAAACTCGTGCAGGGCGCCCAACGTCGCAGGATGTATTGGCAAACCAAATCCGAAATCTCAACCTTACAAACCTCTCACATCCAAAAACACGCCGATTGTCTCACTTTGAAATAGGCAAAACACGTTGTCTCTTGTCGTGTAATTGAAAACTGCATGACCCTGTGTCAGGTATGTCATATTGGGAGCACTTTGATTATGGTTGAAATCTCCGTACGACTTGCCACCGATACCGACATGGACTGGTGCAAATATACCCTGACACTCGACTCCGGCTACCCAACTCATCAGCTCCCCGGTCTGAGTGAGTTGATCGTAGCTGAATCAGATGGCCAATTGGTAGGCGTGTTACACCTTGCGCATTTGTGGCCAGGCCAACAAGGAGGGACCCCATATATCAGCGGAATCATCGTGATCACGGAATATCAACGCAGAGGAGTTGGAAAGGCGCTTTTAGGTTTTCTGGAGCGTCTTTTGAAAGAACGAGGTCAGAGGGTTCTGCTGAGCTCGTGTGTTATCAACGAGCATGTACCTCAATCCTGGCATAGGCACGTGGGCTTCAAGAACTGTGGGAATCTGGAGGGAATTCCCTTTGATGATGAATTGGGAGAGGTGTTCTTCTACAAGCGACTGGATCCGGGGTGAATTCTCTTGAGGCGATCCTGCCAATTATGTCGCTTCACACTCCTGGCGCATTCAGGGATATCGCAGACCAGAGTGGCGGGTTAAGGCACGTTTCCACGACGCACATTACGAGCCCATGCGGGAAGCCGTTCTGTGAAATTACCCTTCAAAGGGCATAAGAATCTGTCGTAACTCGATTGATTGTTGCATCCTAATCCGTGGCGAACGTGTACAGACGATCTATAGCGTAGATCATTCAGCTCGGAGAGTGATATGAACGGGCGAATCCGTATCCTACTGTTGTTGGCAGCACTGTTGTTGAGCGGGGCAACAATCGACGCGAACGAAAATCCAACCTTGAATACCAACGTGGAAGAGATCGTAACCGAGGTTGCTCCCGGATTGGTTCGGACGCACATTTCCGCGGACTCGACCAGCGAGGGTCTTCCCCAGAATATTCACGTGGCGCAGATGGACCTGCGGAAGTACCGATTGAAGTTGGTTATGGCGATGAATCAGATCATCGGGCAGGAGGCGACAAGCGACATCGCGAGGAGATACAACGCGCTTGTGGCCGTTAATGCGGGATACTCGTTTTCGAACAACCCATGGAACATTTTTCACGGCGACCCAAGCGAATTCTTTGTTCTGGATGGGAAGATCCTTAGCGAACCAAGAACGCCCGGTCGCAGGAGCGTTGGAATCTGCACGAGGAACGACAGGCAGACCATGATCGTCGCGGAACCACTGCTAAGTGTAGCGGTTGCAATGGATGGGAGGGAAGAAAACGAGGTGACCGGGATCAACCGGAGACGAAATGAAGTCCGAGGCTGGGATAAAGATGGGGAGGAAAAAGAGGAACTCGACAAAAACGACCTCATCCTCTATACACCTGAGTGGAACCGAAGTACATTAACCGACCAGGCGGGTGTCGAGGTGATCGTGCGGGAAGATACGGTTTCAGCCATCCACGTGAATGTGGGATCCAGCCTAATCCCCTCCGACGGATACGTCCTTTCCGGATCGGGCAGGTACGCAGCCTGGTTGAAACAGCACGCCCGTGTGGGCTCAAAGGCGAAGATCAGCCATCAGCCGACCTCCCGAGAAAATCCTGGGAGCCCCCTTCCTCTGGAAGACTGCAGCTATACGAGTGCTGGAACGCTGCTGATCCGAGATGGTCGGCGGTTTACTGAGTACGCGAGTGAGGCCTTTGAACCCTGGTTCTTTGATGGAAGACATCCAAGGACGGCAATTGGCATATCGGAGGACGGAAACACGCTGTGGCTGATAGTCGCTGATGGTCGTCAGCCCAGTCTGGCCATGGGGATGACCCTACCGGAACTCTCGGATCTCCTTGCAGACCTTGGCGCGCACAATGCCTATAACCTGGACGGAGGGGGATCCAGCACGATGGTGGTTCGGGGGGAGGTGGTGAACAGTTACTCGGACATTCACCGGGGTGGCGTACGCAAGGAACGCCGCCGATGCGATGCAATATTGGTGTTTCCACGATAGACAAATGGACAGCCCGGCCTGCCACAACCGCTCCGCGGTTTCGGGCACGGCGATATGTTTTGCGAAACTGGCGCAAGAGCGAAACCCAACGTCCCCAGCCCGATAACGCCCAAGACCCCAATCCCTGCCCTCACCGAACCAGCTACCATGAAGTTGTTCTCGTTGAGGATTGTCCTGAAGATGCGATTATCTCCATACTGAGTGTTTTCTGAGAGTCCAGGTTAAGGATATTGACGTGCTGGAATTGAAACCTTTCGCAAGAGACGATTTTGAACGTCTGATCAATTGGATCCCTTCTCCGGAGCTTCTATTGCAGTGGGGAGGTCCGAGCTTTACTTATCCGTTGGATAAAACACAGCTTGAAATGTACATTCGGGAGTCGGAAGGTCATCGGCCTAAAAGGAAGATTTTCAAGTCGGTGGATACCGCTTCCGATTCAGTTATTGGTCATATTGAACTTAGCGGCATTGATCTACAGAACAAAAGTGCGAGAGTTTGCCGTGTTTTGGTTGGCGATCCATCCTATAGAGGGAAAGGAATTGGCACTCAGATGATGAAGCAAATCCTGGCCCTGGGATTCAATCAGTACGGTTTGCATCGCATCGATTTGGTTGTGTTTGACTTCAATACGTCCGCTATCAAATGCTACGAGAAGCTTGGCTTCGTAAAAGAAGGGTGTTTCAGAGAATGTCGCAAGATAGGCGACGAATACTGGAGTCTTTATCAGATGAGCATCTTGGAATCTGAGTGGAGAACATCACTGGCCGAGTCTTGAAGGAGAATCGGTTGCACTTATTCTCCGGTCACATCCGGTGAACTCAAGAATTGTCCAATTGTAAAGTCAAATCGCCTTTGTTCTTCTGGGCAAATTCAAACTAACCTCGCCGAAATATGCCGAATCAAGGCTAACGCCTTGAGAGGCTTCTGAATGATCAGATACGAGAGCCGTCCAATTATCGTGCTGGGGGTAGAGCGCAGCGGGACCTCTGTCGCTGCCGAGATGGTACATAGATGGGGCGCCTATGCTGGCGCTTCCGAAAGGCTGCACGAAGCTGATACCCATGCGCCCAGAGGATATTGGGAATATCTGCCGTTATGGGATTTTCTGGCCGAGTTAGGTGACTTTGCTTCCGGAGCGACGTGGTGGGACCGTGACTTCCAGCAGCGAATAGAAGACAAAGCCACTGAACCAGGGTACAGAATTAAAGCCGTTGAACTGATGTCAGAAATGCATAACGGTGGTCCCTTTTTCTGGAAGGACCCTGCGCTCGCCCATTTTTTGCCGTTTTGGAAACAGATATGGGAAGAGGCGGTTTATGTAATCACGATTCGCAACCCTCTCGATGCAGCAGTGTCGTGGCAGAAGTTCATTATGCCGTCCAATGTGAAGGTTCGAGTCTCTTTTGTCGCGTTGAATTTGCTGCGTTGGCAGCGCATGATGACACTGATACTGCATCACACAGAAGATTCGGCGCACCGGATCTTTCTTGGCTACGAAGACATCATGCTCAAACCACGCGAGCAGGCCAGGAGATTATCAGAATTCCTGAACTTGAAGTTTGAGAACCGCCCTTCAAGAATTCAGGCGATGGTTGAGGCAGTTGACCCTCGACTGTGGCGGAATTATTGCAGGATCCCCTTTGAGGAAGTGCCTGAAGCTACAGATCAACAGAAAGCGCTCTATATCTTTGCAAGGCAGAAAATCATCAATCCATTCGAGCACTTCGACATCGCAGAGTACCCACTCCCGCCTGGGCATCTTGAGTTCCTGAACGTTCAAGAGGCTCTTCTGAAAGCCTGTCGTGACCTTGAAACGCCAACGAACGCATAACTCCGTGCCCCGCGTCGGCGCAGGGACACCTTAGTTTAACCGCTGCGCGATTCGGTGGCACTGCGACGTTTTAAACTAACGGCAATAAACCGAAGCCTGGCAGTTCGTCGAGAGATATGGGAATGGTTGTCCTGGTTACCGGCGCCTTCGGAAAAGCTGCCTTCTCCATCGTAGAGGCACTAAACGAAGGTGGCCACGTTGTTAGAGGATTCGATCTGCCAGAAACGGACTGTCCCGATTGCACGAGACGTAATCTGAAAAAAACCATACTGGGGAGGGTAGAGAATTTCGGAGAGGTCGAAGTCGCCATCCGCCTGAATAATGCATGAACTGTCACGGATTGCGGTTTCACGAAGCAGAGACAGCTTCCGAGCGAATCCCAATGTATAATCCATTCTGGATTTGAATTGTTCAAAACAGACGAGACCTACCCCCTATCCCCCTTCCTGAGAGGAAGGGGGAACTGTGTTCGGTTGATGAACGATTGGATAGGATGAAGAGGTCTCGATTGATGAAAAAATCCGGGCGAAATATCGTGATTGGTCGGCGAGTTGCGCTTGGAAAGTGACGAGATGGCGTTCTCCAATCAATCAGAGTTTATATGATACAGCATTTACGCAACGCTTGGATCAACTCCCCCTCTCCTCGCAGGAGAGGGGGCTGGGGGGAGAGGTTCGTGCAGGTTAAACGCTTGCACCAGGAACCCGCAGCCTTTGGAGCCGAGCACAATAATAACACAGGAGGTGGAGAGCGATGGCCCGAGAGATCATTCATCCGGCGAGTGTCCACTCGACGGCGGGGGTGGGTTACTCTCACGTAGCGAAGGCCGGCGACACGGTCTACATCGCCGGTCAGATTGCGCTGGACGCGGACGGCGCTCTGGTAGGGAGAGGCGATATCGAGGCGCAGACTCAACAGGTCTACGCGAATCTTCAGGCCATCCTGGAGGAACTCGGAGGTGGTCTGAAAGACATCGTCAAGTTAACCACTTATCTGACCGAACGCAGCCATCTGGAGGCCTTTCGTCGTGTCCGAAACCGCTTTTTCAGTGACGCTTTCCCCCCGAACACGCTGTTGTTCGTCAGCGGCCTCGCTCATCCCGATTACCTCGTTGAGATTGAAGCCGTAGCATTCCTTCCAGGCAGTTAAAACGATTGGTGGATTAAAGATATGGACACTTTGGCGATTGCTCCCTGGAACGACGAAGATCTGGAGCCGGTGATCGACCTCTGGCAGCGGGTGTTTGCAGACCGGAAATATGATTTCCATATGGATGAAGCGGGGTTTCGGCAGCGCGTCTTGGCTCATCCGGATTTTGATCCGGAGGGGGCGTTAATTGCACGGATGGACGCAAGGGTTGTCGGGTTTGTTCTGGCGGTGGCGCCAGGACCAGGGGAGACGGGCTACCTGAGCGTGTTGATGGTGGATTCCGGTTTTAGGCAAAAGGGGATTGGGGGCATGCTCCTGGATGCAGCGGACGGATATCTGGCGGGTCGCGAAAAGAGCGAGATGCGGATCGGTTACAAGGGCAATCCAATCTCATTTGCAACAGGTGTCGACATGAAGACGCCGGCCTACACGTTTTTCCTGAATCGCGGATTCCGCAACCGCGGGTCGGCGAGTCTGTTTATGGAAACGACGTTTGCGGAGTTTGAGCTTCGGGAGGAGATCGAAGGATACATTGAAAATAACCGATCTCGAGGCATCCTGTTCGGGATGTGCGAAGCCGGACATCGGGAGGCGCTGTGTGGGTTTATGAAGGCACTGTTCCCGGGCGGTTGGGAGGCTTCTGTGAAAGGATGTATGGACGGAGATCCACCATATCCCGTGCTGATCGCCACGGACGGGCCGACAGTGGTGGGTTTCGCCGGGCCGGCCCACGTGGGCAAGGATGGAAGCGGCGGCTTTACCGGGATCGGGACACATCCGCACTACCGGCGGGGCAAGATCGGTACGGTGCTGTTCAACCTGATGTGCGCGGAGTTCAAGAAAGGTGGTGTGGCACGCAACACGCTCCATACGGGACTGAATAATCCGGCTCAGGAGATCTATTTCGGCGCCGGGTATCGTGTGCGGCAGTTGGTGGATTATGGTCTGGTAAAACGCTTGGGGTAATATGGTTTCACTCAGAGGAGTTGCATTCGTTGAGACGTTGGAGGATATATGCCTTCTGTGGCGTTTTTTTGACGTAAATCTTTGTTTTAATAAAGTTATAGTATATACAACAGGCTTAATGGGGACGGTGCAGGGGCGCCTCACATGGTGGATCGAGATGCCCGGCCTTTCGGCCAGTAACGGGCCGCTCCACCTCCCATAACCCTTCGGATGAAAAAGTGCACAGAAACTGTCCGTTTTCCGGTGGGTGTCGGTGCGGAGATGCGCGTTACGGACTTCGGAACCCGCCTCTCTTCGTTCATGCATGTCATTGCCTTGACTGTCAGAAAGCTTCGGGTTCTGCCTTCGGGATTACAACCATTGTCCTGGAGAGCGATCTCACGTACGATCAGGGGAAAATTGTCGCGAAGCCTGTCGCGTCGCATCGAACGACGTTCGTCTGCGAATCCTGCGAGGATGTAATCTACAGGACTGTTGCTCATCACCCTGGCACCGCGCTACTCAGGTCGCAGACGTTGGACGACATGAGGGAACTTGAGATAAATGCGCACATCTGGACCAAAGAAAAGCACGCCTGGCTCGAGCTGCCGGCACATATTCCTCAGTTTGAAGAAGGATACGACAGGAACAAGGTCTGGCCTCAAGAGAGCCTGGACCGACTGGGCAATGAACTGCGAAAAACAACCTGAATCGCCGGAGTCGGCGGGCTGCACAGGCCGCCAACCCGACGGTGCGCGGCTCGGTACATTCGCACCCTCGCCCCACTGTCCTCGGCAGCGCACGCACTGCGGTAATGTTCGATGACACGGACTAAGCGAGTTGGGAAAACGAAATGCGGGCCATTCTTTTCAATCCATATGAAACGTTGAAAACGGAATACAATCCTGATCGACACAGTTTGCGCTTCGACACCCCTCGACAAGCTCATAGCAAGGATCAGAGAACTGGCTCCGGGTGCCGGCTTACCGGCCGAGCTCGGGGTTCGCAAACCGTGGAAACGTTATGGGCATGCCGTAAAAATTGAATCTGATTCACGAATACTTACTCTATGAAGTTGCCTAACGGAATAAATGCGGCCATCCCTACCGAGAAAGTCAAGCAATATCTGCTTTCCGATGTACATGCCGTAGGTCGAGCAAAAGCGAAATTCTTCCGTGGTTTTGGGTATGGGCAGGAGGACCCCTCTGTCATCAAAGCTGATTTAGCATCCATTGCGCGAAATGAGTAAGTCTCCGAAGCCATAGAGACACGTCATGGCACCAAGTATATCTTGGATGGTCGTGTGAAAACCCCATCGGGTTCGAGTGTTCGGATTCGGATGGTCTGGATAGTAGAATCTGGTTCAGATAGGCCTCGTCTGGTGACAGCCTATCCAGCTTGATCAAGGAGGATTGAAATGACTGAATTGGATATGGTGGTTCTCAAGGAGTCGATTGTAGAGCACGGTCTGGTGGCCGGAGATGTGGGCACGGTGGTACATAGATATGCGGACGACGAGGCGTCGGAGGTAGAGTTCGTGGATACTCAGGGCACCACCATTGCAGTTCTGACTCTGGAAGATTCAGCAGTACGCCCTCCCCTGGCGGGTGAGATCTTACATGTTAGAGACGTGTCACCTGCCACCTCCTGAATTTTCAATGAGCGCTATTGCGTGCCACGGTCCATAACAACACAGTGTTGCGCTGCGGCGGCTTTTTCCGCCCCGGTCTTCGACAACCCTCTGCGCGGGTTCGCAGCCCACGGGAACGGACGGCGCAGGATTTCGAGCATCGCACGTTCCTTCCTTGTCCGCATTTCTGTTACCCTGGTCGTCGCAGTCGTTGCGCTCGAAACGCCCGGCGCGAACCCGATAGAGGAGAAGAAAATAGTGTCCGAATCGAAGCGCGAGCATCTGAGCAAGGTTCTGGACGTCGAAAGGACGCGTGTCTGGACCCGTATCATCAGCGCGTTTCACGACATGCTTCGGGCGCCGGGTCAAACGGAATGGTCGCCCGCGCGGCTTCAAGGCGTGCTGGGCAATGCCTTCAGTTTCGAAATGAAGAAAGGCGGCGGGGACGTCTGGCAGGAGGGGAACCTGGACTGGTGGCTGGTCTTCGAGACCCGCCCGGAAGAGGAACTGGGCTGCCGAATTCAGCGCTTTCAGACGCGCCAGGGGGATACGGACCCCGACGAAAGCAGGAAGATCAAGGCTGCCGCCTGGGACGCCGTTCGGGCAAGCATCGACCGCGGGATACCGGCGGCTGCGTGGGCCCCTATGTATCCAAAAGAGGACCCAGCCCGCGATTGGGGTCTCCTGGTGGGTTACGACGAGGCGGACGAATCCTACATCGTTCGCCGTCGCGGCGGGGAATTCGGTGTTCGCTACGACGCGATCGGAGACGTCGGCCCTCCCGAAGATTTTTGTGTGCTCGTCTACGATGGATCGGAGCAGGTGGACGTGCCGAGCACCCACGTCAAGGCACTAAGGAACGCGGTCGCGTTTGCGAACGGGACTCGATACGATACGGACAAAGCCCCAATCAAAGTGGCTGCTCGGGGCCTCGCCGCCTTCGAACTCTGGCGGGACGCCATCGCATCGGGAGCGAGTCCCGATCCCGGTCAGCGGCATCCGAGGAGCCACGGAATCGTTAAGGATACTCAAAGCCACGCAGGAGTACTGACGTCACTCCGCGGATACGCCGCTGCTTATCTGCGGGACCTCACCGATGTATTCCCGGTGGCCGCCTCCGAACTCGAATCAGCAGCCGGTCACTACGATCGCGTCGCCGAAGCGTCTGGTAAGCTCTATTCGGTCTGCGAGCGCTCCAGGGATGCGGACGAATTTACCGATGACGCGCGCGCCGAGGTGAGCAGGCTCATTTCGACCGCGCTCCAGGCGGAACGAGACGCAATTGCCAGTGTCAAGGCGGCACTCGCGCTTATCGAAGCGACCGAGTAGGTGCAATCGCATAGAAATTGTAGGTATCTGCACGTGGCACGCCCGCCAACATGACCGCGCGGCGGAAACGTCAGCGTATATGTATAACGCCTATAGGTCGAATAAAGACCTGGGTTGGAAGAATAGCCAGAAGATCCCACGATCACTGCTTATTTAGATGACCATCTCCTGGAAACAACCTGTTCGTCTATGCGGCTGCTACGCCGCCACGGTCTTCCGTAAACCTGGATGGCGCCACGCAAGGTGATCTGAAGACGGTCCAATTGCAATTAGATGGTAGTTCAGGTCTTCTGATCGAGGAAGACAAAAAACTCCAATACTAATTGCAACGGTATTGAATAGTGGCTATCTTTGATGCGTTGGAAAGCATCTTTGGAGGGAATAGTCGATAGTCGGGGACAGCGAAATGAGCAATATCAAATTCAGGGTACTCATCGAGCAGGACGAAGACGGCATTTTTGTGGCCGAGGTTCCCGCTTTACCAGGGTGCATTTCGCAAGGGTCTACTCGAAAGGAAGCCCTGGAAAATGCGCAGGAAGCGATGGAGCTCTTTATTGAGAGTCTGGAAGCCCATGGGGACCCGATTCCTCCCGCGATTACGGAAGAAATCATCGAGATTAAAATTTGAGCCCGCTCCCGGTTGTGTCCGGTCGCGATGTTGTCAGCGCATTGGGAAAGATCGGCTATGAGTACGATCGTCTACGCGGAAGCCACAACGTATTACGACTGAATCGAGAACCCTATCGCCGTATCGTAGTTCCCAACCACAGGCAGGTAGCCAAAGGAACTCTTCGAGCGATCATTCGCGAGGCCGGTTTGACCGTGGAAGAATTCCGAGCCCTGATGTGAACTGATTTCCAACATCGTCTACGGCAAAATTGGTACGCCTATCAGGAAAAAAACACGAAACGGGGTGATGACCGCCCCGTTGTTTCTTTTGATGATCTTTCAGATTCACGTCTCTTCCAATGCATCCACTTATGCTAAGGTGACCGAAGACAAGGCGCGCTCCCTCCCCGAATCCCCCGATTCGGGGAGGGAGCGCAACGCAGTAATTCGGCCACAAGAGCCGGCCGCAGACCGGATGGACTTTTTCAACGGGCTGCTAAGGTCGGTAGAAAGCCAACAGCTCAGCAGGCCTGTTAACGTTGCGCGGTTCGTGGTCACGGACGACGTTTTCTGCAATAAAATGACTTCCCTGACACGGGAGGCAAGCGGCATGGTCAACACAAATCTGCCGGTGATTACACGAAGCAGGTTGGTATCAGACTTATCGAAACTGGGGCTTGCCGCTGGCGACACCTTGATGCTGCATGCTTCTGTCAAGGCAGTCGGCTGGATCGTAGGGGGCCCTGAAATGGTGCTTCGGGCGATCCTGGACGTGCTCGGTTCAACGGGGACCTTGATGATGTACGTGAAGTGCGAGGAGCCGTTGAACGAAATCGAAGATTGGCCGGAGGAATGGCAGAAAGCCTATCTGGAAGAATGTCCGCCATTTGATCCTTCCCGGACTCGCGCATTTCGTGAGTGGAGCATCCTTACAGAGTACCTGCGCACGTGGCCAGGGGCACGTTGCAGCGCCCATCCCGAGGCACGAGTGGCAGCAGTTGGCGCGAGGGCGGATTGGATAACGTCAGACCATCCGCTTCAGTTTGGTTACGGCGCGGATTCCCCCCTCGAGAAGTTGTGCGAAGTTCGGGGGAAAATACTCCTGCTTGGACAGCTTTTCGATAGCCTCACCATTCTCCACTACGCGGAACACATTGCTGACGTGCCCAACAAGAGAACAGAGCGCTATCGATGGCCGGTTTTGCGCGGCGGCACGTGCGAATGGATAGCGTTCGAGCAGTTCGATACTTCCAATGGAATCGTTGACTGGCCCGATGGCAGCTATTTCCAGTCCATTTCAAAAGAGTATATGGCTCGCGGACGCTACGCGGAGGGGCGGGTTGGAGCCGCAGACTCGTATCTGTTCGACGCCCGGGATCTGGCAGACTTCGCGATCGCATGGATGGAAGAACAGTTCGGTTAGCCGTGGTCAGGGTGTGCGCTGCGGTCGACCTCACGGTTTGTTCGGTGCCGCCGTTCGGTCGCCCGTCGGCCTATAGGTATAGCTGCCCTTGTCACACCGCTTGCTGAACGTAACACACAACACCGGTTTCCGGATCGACAAGACCATGTAGATAAGCGCAAGAACTGTATCCACCACGCCTCAGCATTCTGCCGGAGGACAAATGACAACCGATGGCAAGGAACTGCGACCGTACAAGACCCTTTCGCGTCGCACAATTCTAGATCACGGACCATATCTGACTGTTGAGAGTCACACCGTACAATGGCCGGATGGACAGGTCATCACCGACTGGCCGTGGATACTCAGCCCGGATGCATCGATCATACTCCCGGTCAACTCTGAGGGCAAGTTCCTTTGCTTTCGGCAGACGAAATACGCGATCCAGGGAACGACTCTGGCGCCGGTAGCAGGTATGATTGAACCCGGTGAGGATCCATTAACGGCTGCAAAGCGTGAACTGCTGGAGGAGACTGGATTCGAAGCGACGGAATGGATCGACCTTGGCAGCTACAAGGTCGACCCCAATCGCGGTGTTGGCGTTCGGCACTTGTTCCTGGCACGTAAGGCACGGCAAGTAACTGAACCTTGCAGTGATGACATTGAGGATCAACAACTTCTGTTTCTTTTCCGGCAGGAGTTGGAAGATGCGTTAGGCTCCGGAGAGTTCAAGGTCCTGACGTGGACTGCTGCAATTTTATTGGCTTTGCAATACCTGGCTCGCGCCGACGAATGAGGACTTTAAAACAAAACCGGGACTCGTCGAGGGTGTCCGTTTGGATGTTGCAACTCCGAAGACCTTTGTAGACGTATAACATGTCCTCTTGTGCTTCGGCGCAGAGTTTATCCTACGCGTGCCGACGGGCGCCCTGGCCTACGCAACCCGCTTCGCGGGTTCCCAAACCGGCCATCAGTCATGCTGGACGTTATGCGCAACGCCTTTCTTGCCTGATGTTGCGTCGGGAGAAAGCGGAAGTCGATGATCGAGTATGTAGGAAATGCTCCATACTGCTATGCCAATTCAGCAGCGATGTTGTTGAAATCCATCGGCGAGGATGTCCCGCCGGGCAAGATCGAGGTCCTCACGGGAGTTGGCCTGGGAGCGATCTGGCAGGATGATGGACTCTTCTGGTTGTCCAATCCCTACTCTCCGCCTGACATCGGATTGAGTGCGGCCCTCGGTATTCTCGGTTTTCAATTCGTCGAAGGGTCGAGCGAGAAGCCGGATCCGTGCCCACTGGAGGAGCTCGAAGAATTGCTTCAGACAGGTCCGGTCGTTCTGGGTCCACTCGATATGGGCTACCTGGACTACCTGCCGTTCAGCGCCCCCGGAGCGGACCATTTCGTTTTGGCTTACCAGATTGCGAGCGGTCATGTTTTTTTGCACGATCCGGAGGGTTTTCCAAACGTGTCACTTCCGCTCTCTCGACTCGCGGACGCGTGGAAGGCTGAAAGAGTCGATTACCGGCGAGGATACTACCGATACTGGACTGCTCCCACTCGAGTCGAGAGTACCGTCGATGATGAAATCTACGCGAGAGGAATCGAACACTTCGTGGCTTGTTACCAACAATCGGAGGAAATCGCAGCGGAGATCGGCTGGACTTTCGGACCGCATGCGGTCACCGCGCTGGCGGAAAGAGCAGAATCACAGGATCTACCGAAATTTCTGATCCAGATGATGAAAACCTTCCATTTCTGTCTGGGGGCGCGTAGAGCCCTGGATTATGCTGTCTTCTTTGATGGCAGGAACTCGCAATTGGCTGAAATCAAACGGGATCAAGCTCAACTTCTTGGACACTGCCACAGACTCGCGGCAGAGTCAGATTGGGCCCAACTTGCAGTTGAGCTGAAACAGTTCGCAATGACAGAGGATGCCATCTCGAAGGAGTTATCGAAGGAGGAGAAAACAGAAGCCCGTTTGCTCCCGTAACAGATCAGATGAACTTTAAGAACGGCGTTGCGCTCTTGCGGGTTCCCAGGAACCTTGCACGTCATGCAGCATGCTCCTGAGTCAAGTCTCAATATCGTGAATCCGTTGACAGGTTACCTTTCATGATCGAATTGCGTGGCAAAAAAGCGGTATTGCGGACAATGGAACGCCAGCATTGCCGCACACTATGGGAACAGTATGAGCTCGAGGAGCCAATTCCGACCGAACCGGTGAGGCCTGGTCATTCACTCGAGGGCTCGGAGAAATGGTTTGACGAGATCCAGCAGCAACAGGGCAAGAGTCAAATTTACCTGGGCATCTTCGATAATGATGGAAATCTCGTCGGTGATATTCAGCTTTCTGGAATCGACTGGAGGAGTCGCACGGCGAGTCTCGGTTTTGGAATCGCACTCAGACAGGACAGAGGGAAGGGGTATTGCACGGATGCTGCGCGGGTCATGCTTCGGTTCGCGTTCGAAGAATTGGACTTGTACAGGATTTCGGCTGCGACGACTTCAAACAATGCAGGCGCTATAAGAGTTCTCGAGAAGCTGGGATTTGCACAGGAAGGACGGGAGCGTGAGGCTGCATATTGGTCCAATTGCCGATGGGATAGGCTCTTGTTCGGTTTGTTAAAGACTGAATTTGAGTCCAGGCATGGATCCAGGCAATGAGTGCTTTTTCAGGTCGGACTGGAATCGCAAACATCCCGCTCGTTTCTCCCGCGTGGGTCGTCGGGGGCCGCATAGCAGATCCATGACCCCGGCTTCGGGCACGGCGTGAGTCAATAGCCGAAAGCGCGCCCTCGAACAACCGGCGCTGCCCATCCGAGGACCGCGGTCAACATGTATGAATCATTGGATCCGCAACTCCCGGTACAGGAGGAAGACACGGCAGGTCCCGTGTATTTCGTGCATATCAGTGACACTCACTTGGGACATTCGAGTGATTGGACCGCGCTGGGCAACAATCCTTACCATAACCTGCTGCGGGTCCTTGAAGCTATAAATAGCCTTCCGACCCAACCTCAATTCATAATCCATACAGGCGACGTAGCGAACCATGACACCGAAGTCGCTTACGAATTAGCTGCCGAGGCATTTGCTCAATTCAATATTCCCCTGTACTTCGTGACGGGAAACCACGATACGCATACCTATATGCGCAAACATCTAAAGATGGGGCCCAAAGAGGATGTGCTATCCAGTTCGGATCTGAACTGTTATCGATTCTCTATCGAAGCCGAACGGTTTCTTGTTCTGGATACCCAGCAGCCATACGACGAATTCGGTCACTTTGGTAGAGTATCGGAAGACCAGCTTGATATTGTTCGAGCGGAAGTGAGCCGTCATAACGGCTCATTGACTGTATTTGTTCATCACTCGCCGCTGGATATGGATTCCAGGTGGTATTCCAAATACGTTGGAATGCTGAATGGCACCGAATTACATGAAGCGCTGTTGCCGGCAAGAGATCGTATCCGAGGCGTTTTCTTCGGACACGTTCATCGTGGGACGCATATCCAGAAGGACGGTATTGCGTATATCAGCGTCGGAAGCACGTTCTGCCAGCTCAACTATTGGCCCGATGAACAGAAAGTGAACTTCGACGAAGAGCATGCGCCGTGCTTCAACTTTGTCTCCCTTCATGCGGATAGAATGATCGTCAAGGAGCATTCAGTATCACAGAACGGACCAAATGTCGCCGACAGGACGTAACCATGCCCGGCTATGGGCCATTCGGCGCTTCATCCAACGGATGCACGGTTCGCAGTAGCCGGGGACGTTTCATGCTATGGCAGTAGCCAGACATCGGGAACGAGCCCGATTTAACGCTGCGGGAATGCAATATCCGTCAGGTTATCGTACCAGTGTACGAATTTGGCTCCGTCCACGTCGACCTCTCCGGATTTATCGACGGAGACGTTTTCGCATTCAGGGTGGCAGTAATGTCTCCTGAGTAAGGTACGGCCTTCGGCGGTCAGGAAACTCTCCGTGAAGACAGAGTCAGGCTCTTCGGGATCTCCCTCGAGCTCAAGGACCCGTAAACACGAGAAAAAACGACCGTCTACGCGAACTTCGTGATTTCCTGCCCCCGCTTCTTCGCATGATTTGTCGGTTCTGCAAAACGCCCGCGGCGCCACCTCGTCAAGTGACCCCTGAGGTTCAAGCTTCCGTACAGAATCTCGCCAGAAGGCCTCACTCAGGAAGGTCTCGACACTGAACTTACCGTTTCGTTGAAAGACTGCGAGGTACTGTGCCTTATCTTCGGTGAGACGTCCGACCATCGAGCAGACTTTACTTGCAAGGTGCGTTTGCACATTGATTTCCGTCACCTCTATTTCGATACCTTCGACACCGTGAACCTCAGCGATTCCAGATGCTTCCAGTGTCATGACCGAGGTCAATGTCCACCGGTTCGGACTATAGGTTGCGACGAGCACCGACTCATCAATTGTGGGTACCGCGAACCACCATCTGAGTTCGGGGCAGTCCACGGAAAACGGTGGACGCTCCGACCTGTTGATCTGAATTCTTGGCCGTTCGTGAGGAAATCGATGCTTCAACTCCCGAGAGCCAAGTGCTGGCATTTCTGTCCTCCTTCTTTGTGCTGTCACGCCAAGTACATCCCGTATTCGATTGCGGCCGGTTGACAGCCTGCGTTTGATTGTACCATCGGAACGTCCGGTACGATTTGCGATTTCTGCAATTGTAAGACCTCTGAAGTAGAAGTCTTTGATGGCGTTCGCTTCGTAATTTGGTATTTTCTCTATTGCGCGCCTGATCCGCCGAATCGATTCCGTTTGATTGTGCGGCGTGGACCGTGACTGATTCAGAATCCGCTCCAGCTCAATTTGCGAAGTCGGCAATTCTCTTCTGTGCTTTCCTCTGAGGAAATCACGGGAGCGGTTTCTCGCAATCTGGAAGAGCCACGGCCCGATCCTTGACGGATCCCGAAGCTGGTGTTGAGTAGCCCAGGCCTGGAGGAGCGTATCCTGAAGCACATCTGCCGCATCATCTTCATTGTCAATGAAGTATCTGATCAGGGTTGTCAGTCTATCCTCGAAGTGCCTGACAACGGCGACAAACGCTTCGGGGTTCCCCTCTGAGGATTGCCTGACGAGTTCTTTGGGCGGTCGTCGATGCATTCGGTCTATGTCCTCTCAATATCATGGCGTAATAAAGGGAGAGAAGGTTCGGACGGAATCACGAGATTCTGAAGGCGACGTCGGATCCAACCGCACGTCATACGCGATCGTCGTATCACCGAACCTGCAATCGCAAGCGGATTTTCTTATCACCTGGTGAAGTGGCACCCAGCCCGATCATCGATCCGGGCTCCGCCTCGGCTTTCCAGAACCGGCCATTGTCCTGCATTGAGCACCGCCTCAGTTCCGGGTCTTTTGGTCAACGAAGGAGGCAGCGTTCATGGGCAATTCATCGAATTTCCCCGATTCGGTTGAGTTGGGGCGCATGGCGCCCGGTATCACGGTCAGCAATATCGAGGCATCCGTCGCATTCTACCGATCCATGCTGGGAATGCACAAGACGTTTGAGAACGGGAATCCGGTCGGCTTCGTGATCATGAAGAAAGGCCAGGCCGAGCTGCACCTGTCATTGTGCCGTCAAAGGAAGCCGCAGACACACAATGTCGCGCACCTGAAGGTGAGTGACGCGAAGATGCTTTACGATCACCTGAGCAAGTCAGGAGTACGGATAATCAAGGGACTGCGCGATCAGCAATACGGTCTTCGGGACTTTGTCATCGCAGATCCCGATGGCAACCGAATTGATATAGGGCAACCGATATAAATTGTCCCAATTGAAGATTGCGATGATCGGGCCGGTACACGTCGTTAATCTTGACTCCTGGTGGCAAATGATGAAAACCGAAAACCAGGAGGCTGTGATCAGGGCAGGCTTTCGGGGTTCGCAAACTGGTAAAGCCCCCGGAAGCGGTATTTGCAGACAAACCGAAAAGAAAAATCACTCTTGAACCCTGGTCTGTAATTTGCGATTATGTGGAATAACCAACAACGCACGGAGGAACTGAAATGAAGCTTTATCTGGATCTCACAGAATCACAAAACGAAAAGTTGGATTCAACCGCAAAACGCCTTGGCATACGTCCGGAGCAGCTTGCAAAAGCTGCGTTGGACGATTTGCTTGATAAGCTTCAAGAGGATTTTGAAGTTGCAGCACAGCGTGTTTTACGCAAGAATGAGGAACTCTATAGAAGGCTGAGTTAATGAGGTATCTTTCTTTGGCAGAGGTGATCGAACTTTACGGACGCGTTGTTGATCAAAGTGGCGGAGCATCGGGGTTGCGAGATACAGGCAGATTAGAGTCGGCCGTCGCGCAACCCCGTATCACTTATGGGGGGCGTGATCTCTATCCTTCGTTGATCGAGAAAGCCGGTGCGTTATGCTTTTCCCTCGTGCAGAACCACCCGTTCGTCGATGGGAATAAGAGATTGGGCCATGCAGCGATGGAGGTATTTCTGATTCTGAATGGTCATGAAATCAGAGCCAGTGTGGATGAACAAGAGTCGCTTATTTTAGGTGTTGCTTCCGGCCAGGTTTCAAAGGAGAGTCTGATTGAGTGGTTGACCCAACATGTATTTGAATCGGATTGACGATAGTTAAATCCCACACGAAGTGTACACGAACATTCGGGGAGTTTTCTGACCCGGCTGTATTTCCGTGCCTGCTCGAGAATGCCGAAGTTAATTTGAAAGGAGATCGCGTGTTCAAAGAGGCCATACCAATTTTGGGCGTGTCGAGTTCGGAAGCTTCTGAGAGGTTCTATTGCGGAAAGCTCGGGTTCCGTCGCGTGTACGCCTGGAGGCCCCATCCGGCAAAACTCGACCCCTGCTATATGGGAGTCGTCCGGGATGCGGCCCACGTCGTTATTTCCTCGTTTCCAGGCGATGGTCCGCCCGGGACGCGGACGGTTCAGATCTATGTCGAGGACGCGGCAGCCGTCTACGAGGAGTTCAAGCAAGCGGGTATCCCGGTTGGACGGCTCCGGGATCAAAGCTGGGGCAATATTGAGTTCAGTTTCGAAGATCCCGACGGAAACAGTCTTTGTATTGCTCAAGACAAAAACGGATAGTTTCCGCCTGATATGACGACATTGTTTGCACTGGGTTCTTTCGCTTCAGCCTGCCGGGAACCCTGGCCACATTTCCCTGGAAGGCTGGTACGCTGTTGGCCAACTATCACAAGACGTCAAATCGAAAGCCAAAAGCCTTCATTGAGACGAACTACTCAGGTCAGGAAAGCGACATAATGCCATTCAAGATTGCTGACGATCCGGATATAGATTATCGAGCGCTTGTCAGGGCGGCCTACAACCGCTGTGCGATGGAGTATGCATGGCAACGGCGCGCCACTGCCGATGCTGAGCTCAGCCTCATCACGGAGCGTCTGACACCTGGTTCGAGCACTCTTGACGTCGGCTGCGGCGCCGGTGTCCCGGTCGCGCGACATCTCGCGAAGACATTTAGCGTCACTGGGATCGACGTCTCCTCGAGCATGATTGCGCTGGCCAGGAAAAACGTTCCTTCGGCCAGGTTCATCCACGCCGACGTTATGGAGGTTGAATTCCCCGAGCGCAGTTTCGATGCAATTGTCAGCTTTTACGCCATTTTCCATATCCCGAGGCAGGAGCATCTGAATCTCTTTCGTCGATTCGTACAGTGGCTTCGGCCAGGCGGCCTCCTTCTGTTTACGGTTGCCAGGAATGACGACGGGCCTGGATATACTGAAGATGGCTTCTTCGGGGAGACGATGTACTGGAGCAACTTCGGACCCTCGACCTACAGGAAGTTTCTTGCTGATACCGGGTTTGAGATCGAACGGGAGGGTATCGTAGGAGCGGGGATTACCAGTGTCGATGCGCTGGAAGAGGTTCACCCGTTTTTCTTCGCCGTCAGAAACGGGCGGATGTAATTGAGTCCTGTTCGACGCCTCTTTGCTGACATCCTGCTCAGGGCTGGCGCACTCGGCGAAGCAACATCTGAATAGAGGCCCTGCCTATGGTGCTTGACGAAGATCGCCTGAAGTCGATTCTGAATCAGGACCACTCCTATTACGGCTCGCGGCCGGCGAAGTACCGCACTGACTCAGACATTGCGCCTCGGGCAAGGGAAATTATCGCGTCGCAGTTTCGCCCTGAGATGCGAGTCCTGGATATCGGGTGTGGGAAGGGCGGGACTCTGGTACAGAATGCCGATTGCTTTGACTCAGCTCTCGGTGTCGACAACGACCCCAGCCACATAGAACTGGCTGAAGAGGCCCTGAGAAACAGCAAAGCGCGGAACGTAGAGTTCAGGCTTCTGGACTTCCTTGCGGAAGGAGAAACCCTGGCGCCTGAATCGTTTGACTTTGTCTACACCGAACGGGCACCCATCGGGTATGACAGCTTTGGAGTACAGGCCGCTTTGCGAGTCCTGAAGCCGGGAGGTCTCATATTCTGTGAACTGATAGGGGAACTGCACCATCAAGAGGTGGGCGAGGTTTTTGGCGACAAGACACGGCTGAGCCAGATGATCACCGTTCAAGACCAGATGCGCGTCTCAATGGAAAGGAACGGCGTAGGGATTCGATTTGCAGCCGACGTCGTTGAGAAACGGATCTATCCGGACGTTTACGAATGGCTTCAGTTTCAATGTTCTATCTGGGCCTGGGGCGGGGGTTCGCTTCCCCGTTATGACGACCCTCGCCTGAAGCTGTTCGCTGAGCGCAATACCACGTCATCCGGCGAGATCGAGACCACGCACCACGTAACCTGGGTAGGGGGAGTCAAGCTCTCCGAAAACCCTTATCCGGAGTTCGATCAATTTCAATCCCATAGCAAACCACATGAAAAGTGAGGCGGATATTCCATGGCAAGATTTGTAGGTATCGGGGAGTGTGAGTCTGTCTCGGGTGCGGCAGTTGTTATCGATGTGATGCGAGCGTATACCGTAGCCGCGTGGGCGATGCATCTGGGCGCGTCGCGTATGATTCTGGTTGACGACCTTGAAGAAGCCCTGAAACTCAAGTCACGGCTTCCTGGATCCCTAGCGTTGAAGGATGGTGCGCCGGCAAAGGGTTTCGATCTGTATAATTCACCCGCGGACCTGCAGGACGCGGACATCCGGGGCAAAACCATCGTGCAACGGACAACGGCCGGAACGATTGGCGCGGTTGCCGTGCGCCATTGCAAACCACTGATCTGCACGGGCTTCGTCTGCGCATCGGCAGTCGCCCGGAGAATACGCGACCTGGCGCCGGATGAGTTGACCTATGTCGTAACAGGTGAGGAGGGAACGGCAGAGGAGGACCTGTCTTGCGCTGAATTTATCGATGCTCTCGTTCGAGATCCGCGAACGGAGCCGGCCCCGTACATCCGCAGAGCTTCCGAATCCAAAGCAGCGGTCGATATCCGCCAGGCAGCGGCTGCGGGCGAAGAGGGTATCAATCCACGAGACGTCGAAATGTGTTTAGATGCGGACCGGTTCGACTTTACGCTTGAGGCCTTAATGGAAGATGAGCTTCTCGTCCTGAGGAAGCTGGAGACATAGATTCCGTTCATTGCTGGTTCAGCTTGGACGTTATCCGCCCTGCATTGTGACATTGTCCGCTTGAAAGAGCACAGCCATGGAATCTTCGAAGATCACCTTTGTCAGCGATCGGGATGGGACCTTCGATCTCTTCGTTATGGATGCGGACGGAAGCAATAAGACGAACATCACCCGTACCGCGGAATGGGAGGAAGATCATCCGAGATGGTCCCCCGACGGCACGTGCATCGCATACTGCGACCGGCGTCACGGAAAGGGTGAGATCTACCTGATAGACGCAGATGGGAGGAATCCGAAGCCACTGACCCGCAATTCGGCTCCCGATCTACGGCCACACTGGTCGCCGGATGGACAGACGATCATCTTTACCACTGATCGCAACGACGGGGATCCTGCCTGGTCACCGGACGGGAAGTGGATTGCCTTCAACTCGGACCGCGACGGTGACACCCAGGTCTACGTCATGAGAGCGGATGGGTCCCACCCCAGACGCCTCACCAACCTTGAAAAGGGTGTTGGAGAACTCTCATGGTCTCCGACCTGTCATCAGATCGTCTTTACAGCCAACAGAGACGGACGTCAGCAGATTTACCGGATCGATTTCGACGGCGGGAACCTGATCAATCTCTCCAACAGCCCGTCCAATGATTTTGCCGCCGATTGGGGGCCAAAGATCGTGCAGTGAGCATTCAGGAGTTCTTATTCGGTGGCGGGCCCGGCCGCGCCACGCCGGAGATTTGTGAAGAATGACGGAGGTTCACAGTGCGATTTAACGGCATTTGTATCGTTACAGACAATGTGCCTGGCTTATGCGCCTTCTACAGGGAGATTTTAAAGCTTGAACCTGAAGAAGCGAATATCTTCGAGATTATTCCGACGGAGGGGGCGGTCCTGTCGATCTACTCCTCGGAACGCACGGAAAAGGCAGCGCCCGGATGCCTGAACGGGGCTGGAACCGGCAGCTATACAATCGAGTTTGAGGTAGAAGACGTCGACGGGGAATTCGAACGCCTGACGGCGATGAATGTCGAGATTGTCAAACCGCCCACAACCCAGCCGTGGGGTCGTCGGTCCGTCTGGTTTCGGGACCCGGACCGGAACATCATTAATTTCTATGCCAATGTGCAGGATTAGAATGGATGCGAACGGTGTTAACGAAGTGGATCAAGTTCGTGGAGTTTCACGATAATGAGGCGCCGAATGGATCGGATTGCGGCACATTACGGTAAAAAGAGTGAGAGCCAGCGTCTCCTGGGCGGCAGAGGCGAACTGGAATTCGTCCGTACAAAGCAGATTATAGAGCAGTATGTGCCGGACAAATCCGGACTGTCGATCGCGGACGTCGGCGGAGGTACCGGTCCCTACGCGTTCTGGCTTGCGGGGAAGGGACATCGGGTTTCACTGTTTGATCTGGCGCCTGAACACATCGATGAGGCTGTGTCGATCAACAAAACCGCGCGAAGGCCGCTTACCCGGATCGAGGTCGCCGATGTCAGGTCAATTGAACCTGGATCGGGACAATATGACGTCGTGCTGCTCCTGGGACCCATGTACCATCTCACCAGCGCAAAGGAACGCATGCAGATCCTGCGGAAAGCCGCCGACTGGCTGACACCCGACGGCGTTGGGCTTGTGGCCTATATCTCACGGTTTGCATCGATGTTGGACGGTTTCACGCAGCGCCTTTACGAAGATCCGGAATTCCTGGATATTGTGAGGCAGGACCTGGAAACGGGCGTCCACCGCCCCAGCCGGGACAATACGAGGTATTTTACCGATGCGTATTTCCACCATCCGGATGAGATCGAGCGGGAGGCCAGGAAGGCGAATCTACAGGTCGTGGACCTCGTCGCCGTAGAGGGAATTGCGTGGATGTGGCAGAATTTCGACGAGATGTGGGCGGACCCGCGAGAACGCGCCATCATGCTCGAGATGATCGACCGATCGGACCGGGACCGTTCTCTCATGGGCGTAAGCAGCCACATTCTTTTGGTTTTCAAAAAGCGCGGCGTTGCATAACAACACGATTCTTGCCTCACCGCTTACGACCCTTCGTCCTGGTGGGCAACCTCGCGACGCCTTCGACGAACTCAGGGCAGAAGCTCAGAGGCCTCGCGCCCAAGCAACTGATCGGGTACGGCTTTACATGCCACAGCTTTGGAGCGGGGCTCAATGACGTTCGTTGAGCTTGTCGAAACGCCGACATTGAGCCTGTTAAAACGTGGCCGTCGCCGGCCCTTCGACCCTTCGACAAGCTCAGGGACCAAAAGCGCAGGGAGCCGGCTCGGCTTCTGCGACTCCGCCTCAAGGGGGGAGTGATTGGGCCGCCAAGCGGGCTTGCGTGTTGACTTCCACCTGTTTGTTTGCGGCTGAGAAAACGAAGCCGCGACTGGTACAACTCGATGCAGGAATTACCTCAGGGAAGGAAGAGCCGGATCGAGGTTCTTCCAGGCGGTAGCAAGATAAAAAAAACATACAACGAAAACGGAGCGCCAGCGCAGAAGTACCGCCGGGAGGTTGGATTCTACATTCACTATGGCGAGTCCGACTTGATTCCGAGACTGATCCGGTCCGAAATGGATAAGAATATCACCATCGAAAGGATTTCAGGCCAGAGACTTGCAGATCGGTTGCCGCTCCCGCGCGAGATGTTGATTTCCCTTGCAGACGACTACACTCAGAGTTTGGTGGAGCTCTTTGCAGTCTCAACCGGCATCGATAGCAAGGCCAGGGAAGAGTACTATGGCGGGCTGGGCGCGGAGGATAACCTCGCATTGCTGCTTGCAGGGCTCGATCGCCTGGGCGATCAGTACGATAGGCACCCTATCATTGTCGACCTTCGCAGTTCAGTTGGTCAGATAGAGCTTGATGAGGAGCTCTTGATAAAGCTCGATTGGAATCTTGGGAACGTCTTCTTTCGTCACGGCAGGATCCACAAATTCATCGACTTCGAGCAGGCGTTTGTCGGCACGAAGGCAATTCTGGCCGGCATCCTGCTCCACAACCCGATATGGCCGGCTGTTCGGATCTTTCGTGGATTGAAGGATGGCGGATTTATCAAATCTGGTGTCAGAGATTTCCGGAAATATATCTCCTACGGTTTCGCGGCAGTCCTCGTGGACTCGATCGATAGGCGAGGGGGCATCTGGGCTCCGGAACGACTCGAGTCTGCCTTCGAAAGACACGTGACAGCCCGCTACAGCGAGATCGCAGAAGCAATGTAAAAGCGAGCGAACAGGCCGTCTGCGCTGATCAATGGAGTCCACTGAATGCGATCGTACACGCATACGCCGGACGGGTACAGATGTCCATTCTGCCTGGTTGTGAAGGGAATCGAGAACGAAGTCGTTGCTACAAAGCAGCAGGACATCGTGTTTCGTGATGGTAACGTAACGGCGTTCATCTCTTCCTCCTGGTGGCCTGAGAATCCCGGTCATGTTCTCGTTATTCCCAATGAACACATTGAGAATATCTACACGATGCCAACCCGCTTGCTGGCCAGAATCCAGGAACTCGCCAGAGAGGTTTCTATCGGATTCAAAGAAATCTACGAATGCGACGGGGTCTCATCGCGCCAGCACAATGAACCTGCCGGGAACCAGGATGTTTGGCACTATCACCTGCACGTCTTCCCTCGATGGAAAAACGACCGGCTATATCACGAACATCGCAACTCCACGACTCCAGAAGCGCGAAGACCCTATGCTGAAAGCCTGCGAGCGTGGCTGAGTACGAGACTGGGTTAGAACACACCGCAGAAGGATAGTCTGAATAAACGGATTGCCAACAGGTAAGGACCCCTCCCCCCGGCCCCCTCTCCTGCGAGGAGAGGGGGAGACGAACGAAGTGGTGAGTAAACAATGTTTTATTCAAGTTCTGATTGATTGTTAAACGCGATCTCGTCACGTTCTCAAGCGCAACATGGTGACCAATCAAGATATCTAGCGGGGATTTCTTCATCAATCGAAACGTCTTCAGCCGATTTAGCCGTTCATCAACTGATCTGTGTTCCCCCCTTTCTCTCAGGAAGGGGGATAGGGGGTAGGTCTGGTCTGTTTCAAAATAACGAAATCGAGAGTGTTCCGTACATTAAGCCACGGACATCGTTTCATTTGGTCAGCCAGACGTAACAGAAGAAAGGACTGGATAAACCATGAACCGGATCCAATTGAGATTCACACTGATGTTGCTCGCTACGTTGGTCCCCGTCTCTTCGGTTTCGGCGGACGATTGGCCGCAGTGGCGAGGACCGGCCCGGGACGGTGTCTGGCGTGAAACCGGGATAATCAAAGCATTCGACGGGACGGAGATCCCGATCCGCTGGCGAGTGCCAATCGGCAGCGGCTATAGCGGCCCCAGCGTCGCAGACGGGCGCGTTTACGTTACGGACCGTCTTGCGAAACCGAAACAGGTGGAACGGGTTCACTGTTTTGCTTGGGAAACGGGAGAACTGATCTGGTCCTACACGTACGATTGCGAGTACAGGATTGAATATGTTGCAGGTCCCCGCGCGACAGTTACCGTTCACAATGGCCTCGCTTACGCCCTTGGGGCGATGGGGCATCTCCACTGCTTTGACGCGGCGACGGGCGAATTGAAGTGGAAGCGAGACTTAAACACCGAGTACAATATTGCGATGCCAACGTGGGGAATTGCAAGCGCGCCGATCGTTGAAGGATCAAACCTGATTATCCAGATCGGAGGTACGCCCGGAGCATGTATCGTCGCTTTCGACCGCGAAACCGGAGCTGAAAGATGGAAGGCTCTTGACGACAAGGCATCTTACTCCGCGCCGATTTTAATCACACAGGGCAACGCGCGCGTCCTGGTCTGTCGGACAGCCGAGAGTATCGTCGGTCTCAACCCGAAGACGGGCGGCGTGTATTGGCGCCATCCTTTTCCGCCGCATCGCATGGAGATCGGAATCGCATCTCCTGTTTATTATCGCAACGAGTTGTTTTTCACTGATTTCTCTGATGGATCGTTGTTGCTGAGATTGAATCCGGATAAGCTGACAATGCAATTCGGTTGGCACCGTAAGGGTAAAGACGAGCGGAACACGGAGGCCCTCCATTCCACGATGTCAACGCCGATCCGACTTGGCGATTTCATCTACGGTGTGGATAGCTACGGGGAACTCCGCTGTCTCGATGCCCGAAACGGCGATCGGATCTGGGAAGACCTCACCGCGGTACCCAAAGCCCGCTGGAGCAACATCCATTTTATCAGGAACGGCGATAGGGTCTGGATGTTCAATGAGCGCGGCGAACTTCTGATTACCACCCTCTCGCCGGACGGGCTGAATGTCATCAGTCGCGCAAAACTGATCGAACCGACGCGCGACCAGTTGAATCGTCGAGGCGGCGTCACGTGGGCGCATCCTGCGTTTGCTTACAAACATGTGTTTGCTCGAAATGATGAAGAACTGGTCTGTGCCAGTCTGGCGAAAAGCGAAAACGGGAATGATTAGGAGTCTTATGGAAGCTGACGGGGCTTGAGTGGATAAGCGATCGCTGCAGACCTTATCAAAAGACGAAAGAACAACAGTATTGCACGAGCTTGCCGAAGCCAGTCTTGCTGACTTCGATTTGACGGGAGGCTCGCTCATGTTGCTGCAGGACCTTGTGAATAGCTCATTCAGGGTTCAACACGACAGTCGGCAGTGGTACCTTCGCATTTACAATCCCCACAGGCATAATGCCTCGGTTATCGAGTCGGAACTCCTGTTCCTGGGAGCGCTCACCAAAGTTGGCTTTCCAGCGCCTCGGCCGTTGCGTACGTGCAGTGACGGGATGCTTTGGGTGGCGTCACAGAGCCCGGTTGTAGAACCAATTCGAATATCAATATGCTCCTGGCTTCCGGGTGAAATATCGCGGCATGGCAAGACACCGCGGCACTATGCCAGGCTGGGAACTGTGTTAGCGCGACTCCACGAGTTCTCCGCCAAATGGAATCCACCCGAAGGGTTTGAGCGACCCCGTTGCGATTGTGAAGGTATATACGGCAATCGCGGTGCTTCAGCACCGGAAGTTATGCGAGGCTGGGATAACATCGACCGTCCTCTTCGCTCGGATCTCGAATATGCAAAGAGAGCACTTGAACAGGCGGAAAACGCTATTGGAACTGAATGCGTTCGGTACGGTTTGATCCACGCTGATCCGAGTTTCGGCAACGTCCTGTTTGATGGGGAAATACCGTACCTGATCGATTTCGATGATATCGGGTACGGCCACTATGTATTCGATCTCGCGGTTGTCCTTGCTGGCGCATGGGGCAAGCCTGATTTCGAAGCGAATCGCGCGGCTTTGTTGAAAGGATACGGGCAAATACGAGAATTGTCATCGGCAGAAATTGAGGCATTGCCAGCTGCCATGGCAGCAAGGGCGGCATCGCTGATTTTCTGGCCCGCAGCTCAGGCATCGCAGCATCCATGGATTGAAGGACAATGGCAGCGCCTCAAGGAATACACGGAATCGTGATCGAAGTAAGGCATTAAATATCAATCATAACACAGCGGTGTTGCGCTGCGGCGCAGAGTTTATCCTGAGCTTCTCGACGGGGTGGCTTGGCCTTCGGAAACCCTCGCCAAGCCTGGGCTTCGCAAACCGTGAGACGTTATCAATGTGCCAGAAGACATTGTCCAAATGCCCGATTGATGGTTCTTCCGAACCGCCTCCACGTCAGGAAATTTCCAGGCTGCAACTTCACTTCGTTCCGCCCAAATTGAGAGAGCGTTGCGCGTGGCAGCGCGATTCACACTGCGCAGCCAGGACTTCGAGTTTTAAATGAGTGATTCCGTGCCATATACAGTCGCTGTAATTGCAGATATCCACGGCAACGCCGTTCTCGAGGATCTGAAGCGTCGACCCTATGACTGTCTGGTTGTCGCCGGCGACCTGGTGCTGAACGGACCCCGCCCGGGCGAGAGCCTGGACACGATACGAAATCTGGGGGCACCCACGATTTACGGGAATGCAGACCTGTTCGTCTTTGATGAAGAATATTCCTTCGACGGCGTGGACTGGGTGAGAGAGAGGCTTGGATCAGATGGTTTGAACTATCTGAAGCGTCTGCCGTTTGAGCACAGGATAACCCCGCCGGGAGGCACGTCTCCGGAAGATGATCTTCTCATCGTTCACGCAACGCCTGTTGACGTGACCGGTGTGCTGGTTCTCCAGCCTGATCCATTCGGGCTTCTGACGGTTACGCCGGAGGAGGAGGCCAGGGTACTGCTCGGGGATGCGGAGGCCAATCTGATTGTGGCGGGGCACCTCCACTACGCGCCCTTTGGCGAGTCGTCGGCCCAAAGGATCCTTCAAGCCAGATTCAGACCAACCATGTAGAGTCGGAATCCCGAAAATACACGCTTGAAATGGTGGAGCGGACATTCTTGTCTGCTCACGTACATCAACACTTTCACACGCGCATCCTAAACGTCACGACGAGCCAATGTGCGGGTGTGAAGATGATTGATTTTCGACTAAAGCAGCGTGACTGGCTCGGACGAAGACCTCTGGACTGGCCGCCTGAGTCGCGGCCGCTTTCGAGTATGTGGCTTAGGTACTCGGGTAGGAAACTAAACTGTGCGAAATGACAATGCGTGTTATTAATATATCAGGTTAGAAAAATCCGGGTCCGAGTTTAACGCAGTATATTTGGGAGGAGCGGAGATCCTGAAACAACAGAGCGAGCGTAAGTTGGCAAAAACGGAAGTGGACGGCCAGGTTCGGATCACGACGATATGAATAACTCTGCGGCAATCGAAGCCATCTTGATCAAGCCTCACCTCGACCGATTCTGCGAGGAATTCGGACTGTCGTCTGGAGAGCTTGAACCCGATTTTACCGGTTGGTCAAAGCATATTATCAAGTCTCCGGAACTCGTCTTTCTGTTTCCACGCCATCCCAGGTATCAGAATCAACTGAATACCGAGCTAAAACTGTATAAGCAGTTGAATGCCGTGGACGGGTTGCCGGTACCCCGATTCGTCAGGTCAGTCAATAGTTGCCAATGGAGCACGTACCCGTTCGGAGTTGTCACGCGCCTTCATGGGATGTTGCTTGGAACGATCGAACGATCCTTGCGTTCGATAGATTATGAGCAGGTCCTCCGTACGGTTGGACGGCTTGCAGGAATCTGGCATAACCTTCAATTGGGCCCGGAAACAGGCTTCCTGAAACCGTTGACACAGGATCTCAAAGGCGATCATGCCGACTCGTATCGATGGATGTACGGGGCGCTCCAATCGAGGGCTCCGGAGGAAGTGCCGAGGCTATTCGAATCACTATTTCGGGGTCACGCTTCCAGCAATCTGAAGGACGAATTCAAAGCGTTGACTTCTGCAAACAATGTCGCCAGGTGGCAACAGTCGATTGCAGAGCTTGCCGGCATGGACAATGTGCTTCTTCATGGCGATATCCACGAAGACCAGGTCCTGGTCCGGTCGGATCGTGACCTGGAAGTGACAGGGATCCTGGATTGGGGAAACGCAGGCGTCGGAAATCCCGCCCTCGAGTTCAACTTTGGCGAATGGGGAGGAGAGATCTGGCGTTACCGGGACGAATTTTCAGTATTTCGACAGGCTCTTTGGGGTGAGTACCTGGACGCAAGGGGACTTCACGGGCCGTCGTGGGAGTCGGTTCATCTCCTCTACAGCCTGCAGGAACTCATTTGGACAATGACTGCGCGAAAGTCCATCGGGCACGGAGGAGGATCATATGAATCCGAAGTGGAACGTCTGCTTCGGACATTGAAGGAGACGACGGAAGCGCTATGAGATCGGTGCTTGCAAACCGTGAAACTTATGGCGCAATGCCACATTCTCGATGAACCAGGATAAGGCTAACAGTCCGTTGATAGTGCGCCGTGAAAAGGCGCGGATCTTCAGTGGGTGAGAGTCCCACCCGACAAATGTTGCTGCAGTCGGAAGCAACCGGAGCGGTGAGGGAGGTAACGACATCGCCGAAGCCTCCGGTGTAAAGGGTCGCGCGGCGACCCCGCGAATATGCAGGCCGTAACGTGAGTGAACGCTGAGCAAGCCTCGAAAACTGCAATGCGGGCGCCGACCCGATTATCAGCCGGGGAAGGCCGCCGTCGTTGGGGAAAAGAGAGCAACGGGCGCACCCAACGGTCCCGCCGGGGTATTGGCGACGGCATGCATAGAAGGAGATCCGACGCAACACGGGAAGCCCCCGGCGGCGGAATGTGGACACCAACCGGCAGCCCGCGAGGGCCAGGCCGGGCCGTGGGGGGTGGCGGAGAGGCCCGTAGTACCCGTGATGCCGGGTAATGCCGGTGGAGGTAAGGGGCCTTGGTTCAAGGGCAACGTCAAAGGAGCGAGAGCCGGGAGATTGGTGTGAGCCTAAGACCTCCAGACAAGGTTCGGAAGTTGCAGAGGACGTTGTATGCCAAAGCGAAGGAATCGCCCGATTACCGATTCTACGCACTGTATGACAAAGTGTATCGCGAGGACATCCTGCACTATGCCTACCGTTGTTGCAAGGCCAACGGCGGTGCGGCGGGCGTGGATGGAGAGCGCTTCGAGGATATCGAGTCATATGGACGAGAGCGGTGGTTGGGCGAACTGTCGGAAGCCGTGAGAAGCAAATCGTATCGGGCGTCTCCGATCCGCCGGGAGTATATCCCCAAGCCGAACGGTAAGCAAAGACCGCTTGGCATCCCGACGATCAAGGACCGGATGGTGCAAACGGCTGCGATGCTGGTATTGGAGCCGATCTTTGAAGCGGACCTGCCAGAACAGCAGTATGCCTACCGTCCGAAGCGGAGCGCGCACGACGCCATCAGAGCCGTACACACCCTGGTGAACAAGGGCCATACACAGGTGATCGACGCCGACTTGAGCGGCTACTTCGACACGATCCCGCACGCCGAGTTGATGAAATCGGTGGCGCGTCGCATCTCGGACGGCAGAATACTGCGTCTGATCAAGATGTGGCTGACCGCGCCGATTGAAGAGACCGACAAGCGGGGACGGAAACGTCGGAGCACGCCGAACAAGGATGAGGGAAGGGGGACACCGCAAGGCGCCCCCATCTCCCCATTGCTGGCGAACCTGTATATGCGTCGATTCATTTTGGGATGGCAGCTTCTGGGACATCAGCAACGCCTGAAGGCTCATATTGTCAACTACGCGGACGATTTTGTGATCTGCTGTCGCGGCAGCGCAGAAGAAGCGATGCGCGTGATGCGATCCATCATGAAAGCGCTCAAGTTGACGGTCAATGAGCAGAAGACGGGCGTATGCACGCTTCCAGAAGGACGATTTGACTTTCTGGGTTACACCATCGGACGTTGCTACTCGCCAACGACGGGCAGAGCCTACATCGGGACGCGCCCGTCAAAGAAGGCCATCCGGCATATATGCGAGGCCATCAGCGAGGCCACAGCGCGACGATGGGCGCTGAAGGACACAGAGAAACAGATCGCCCTGCTGAACCGAAAGCTTCTGGGTTGGGGCAACTATTTCTCTCTGGGACCGGTCAGCAAAGCCTACCGGAGTGTGGACCTCCACACGCGGTACCGGCTCCGAGGGTGGTTGCGTGCCAAGCACAAGATCCCGGGAAAGGGGACGACACGCTTCCCAAACGAGGCCCTCTACAAGACGCTGGGCCTGGTCCGGCTGGAAGTGCGGCCACGCAACTTTCCGTGGGCGAACGCATGAATCCTTGTCCGAGAGCCGGATGCGGGAAATCCGCACGTCCGGTTCGATGAGCGGGATGTGGAAACGGAGCACGGAGCGGCTATAAATAGGCCCTCCTAAACCACCGCGCCACATCTCGACTCTACAAGTCGCTCTGCAGGCGAGGTCGGGTCATTGTGGCCGAAGACAAGGCGCACGACCGCGTCGAATCGGGGGATTCGGGAAGGGAGTGCAACGCAGTAATTCGGCCACAAGGGCCGGACGCAGCCCGGATGGACTTTTTCAACGGGCTGCTAAGGGTGCAGGCTAAGCTGAGGAAGGTTTCTGCACATCAGTTTACACGATCATTCACGCTTCGGCAATTTCCGTACATTCGCGGAAAGTGAGAAATGCAGTGGACGGGACGGTTATAAGGGAGTTGTCAGAATTCGACCCGGAGTGGCGGCACAAATACGATGTTGAAAAAAGAGGGCTTCTCGCAGTCTTCGGGGATGCAGCCCTCGAGATCGAGTATATCGGCAGCACATCCATCGACGGTCTGGCCTCAAATCCGATCATCGACATTGCCGTTATGATAGAGCGCCACAATGACGCCGATAGCTTCACACAAGCCCTGGCTGCTGCGGGTTACACGTTCCATTCATTCAGTACCGAGCGGCATTTCTATGTGAAGGGGCGCCCGCGCGAGGTGCACCTGTCTGTTGCGTACGCCGACCAGGGTGGTTTCTGGCCAAGGCAGATCTTGTTCCGCGACTATCTGCGCATGCATCCGGCAGTGTGTAAAGAATACGCACAACTCAAGGCAGAACTGCTGAGGAGGGATCCGTCAGGTGAATCGTACTCAGAGGGGAAGACAGGCTTCGTGTATCGAATCCTTGAGTTAGCCGGTTGATCAGGATGGCCACAGAAATCTCCGCGAGGCCGCGCCAATACTGGGATAATCACGCGTCCCGGTTCAAGAACAAAAGCCTGGCCGACGCCTACGGACTTCGACCTCCATATCCGGAAGAGACGTACGACATTCTCAGGGACTTACTTGGTGAGTCTTCGGGCAGGGTATTGGATGCTGGATGCGGTCCTGGGAAGATCGCGCGGCTGCTTGTGGATTACACGGAAGGCGTGGACGCAATCGACTTTTCACAGGAAATGATCCGTGTGGGAAAGTCGCTGCGGAACGGTGACCATCCACGCCTCAGATGGATCCACGGACGCGTCGAAGACGTAGAATGGAACCCGCCGTACTCCCTGGTGACAGCGGGCGCAAGTATTCACTGGATGGAGTGGAGTGTGGTCTTTCCACGATTCAGGAATGCGATGTCGGATGGTGGGCGCGTCGTCATTATCGACGGAGACCGTCCATTGGAGTCGCCCTGGCGTGAAGCAGAGCTTCAGCTGATCCGCAAGTATTCGACCAACCGGCACTACGAGGACATCGATTTGATTCAGGAACTCCGGAACCGTGACCACTTCCTGCCGCTGGGCGATAAGCTGACCAGCCCCGTTCGTTTTTCACAATCGATTCGGGACTACGTCGGATCGTTTCATTCGCGGGAGAGTATGTCAGTCGAACACATGGGAGCGGATAACGCAACGGCTTTTGACGCCAGGTTGTCGAGCATCCTCCTCGAGTATGCTGACGAAGCGGGGATTCTCAGCTTCGATCTGCAAACACGGGTAGCCTGGGGACGGCCGCGCGCCTGAAAAGTGACCCGCGACGCCTAAAGTGTTGCGGAGACTGGCAGCTTCGGCTAACACGTCCGTGCGCGGGTCGGTGCATACGCACCCTCGCCCAATTGCTTCCGGCAGTTCGCAACGGCGGGGCCGCCAGCGGTCACCGTGTGTTTTGTGTATAGATAGAGCCAAATCAAATGGAACCATGAGGGGATTCAGGGATGGAGCTATCCGATCCAGTTACAAATGTGAAGCAAATCCCGCCTGCAGCGTTGACCGAAAGACTGGTTCGGAACGGTTTCATACGATCCGGACGGGTTATATCGGTCGAAAAGACGGATTCCTTTGAAACTTCCGCGGCCAAGTGGGATCGGCTCACCGTTGAATTCAGTGATGATTACGATGGCGATGTATCGGACGCAATAGTCCTGAAGGTTTTCAGAAAAGGATGGTTCGGGGGTGGCGTGCTCGAGTGGGCTTTTTACAACGAACTTGCGCCAAGTACACCCGGGGCGCATGTCTGCCCCGTTTATGATGGCGGAATCGACCATGAAAATAAGATTTGCCACCTTATTATGGCCGACCTTTCCAGGACACACACCGAACCGCCAATGAACGCGAAGGATCGCCCCCACGAGCAGGTCGTCGCGGAATTGCTCAAATACCACGTTCGGTGGTGGAACCGTCCGCGGCTGGAAACATGGCCCTTTTACGTTCGCCATGGCGGTCCGCTAAGGATGGCGCAGGCCATCGCCGAAAAGGACGTTCATGCGAGTTGCCGCGCGTTCGAACCTGCGCTTGAGGATTTCGTGAAAGAGGCAGGCGACGAACTGCAGCCCGCCTGGATCGAGACAACCGAACGGGCGATTGCAAGGTACCCTAAGGTATTTCTCGCACGCGTCTCAGATGGGCGGAATATCACTTTATTGCACGGCGATGCCCATATGTGGAATCTCTACTACCCGAAGAATAAGGCGTCTGACAAGCTGATCCTTTTTGACTGGGAGACGTATAAACGCGGCATCGGCGCCTATGATCTCGCATATCTGCTGGTTCATGGTACGAGTGGGCGGCGCCAATTTGAGAGCGGCCTGATGAACCAGTATTACAATGGACTGATTGCTGGTGGAATCAGCAACTATTCCCGTGACGAATTCGAATACGATTTCCGTCTTTCGATCATTTCGTGCATCTTTTGTCCGCTGATCTGGAAGCGAGTGATTTCGATGAAATTCGCAATCGAAGCCTACGTGGATTGGGGTTGCGAGGAACTCTTGAGATAGCCCGGGTATTCAATTGTCTGTCAATGGCCGACGCGCCCATCTTATCCTGTCGCCGAGTAAATTTGCGTCAGACTCGACCTGCCGCGATCCGGTTCAAATGACAGCTGGAGGAAGGAATAATGAGCACCGTTGATCCGGGCAGAGCCATGACTTTCGTACTTAACGCGAATGATCCCGTTCTTTCAGGTTTAGCCAAATATGCAACTGGCGATTGCAGTCGTGAAGAGGCAATCGAAGCTCTCAGGATCAATCAGAGAGAGGATGGTGGCTGGACCAGAACTGACAAGGATTTTCAGGGAGATTTGTCTATCATCACCGCAACATTTGTCGCGCTGCAATGGTTGAACTGGGTTGGAGATCGGAATAGCTCTGTGCTTCTGAACACGCTGGACTTTCTCCGAAGAATCCAGCGTGAAGATGGACACTGGGATGAGCCGGAAGAGATTGTCAGTTTCAACCCACCTTTTTGGATGTTGCCCGGCCGCTACGGGAACCAGGTGTGGTTGACCTCTGCAATATGCTGCAAATTGAAGGAATTAGGCCAGGCACATCAAGTGGATTTTGCAAAAGCACTGGAATTTGTCCGGCGGGGATGGAACGGCGAGAGATTTCCAGACTACGCGCACACGCATTGGATGGCAATGCCTCTGTTTCGCCTGCAAGGGTCCGGCAGTGGGACAGATGAGCAGATTATCAGAGGATGTAAGAAGAGACTGTATGAGGCCGTGGAGAGAGACGAGGCAGATCCTGGAGACATAATCTCGATTGCCTACGCCAGCCTTCTTGCCGGTAATGTTGCGGAAGACCTTTTTGAATTGTCACTGGCCAGGGTGAAGAGCAATCAACAAAGTGATGGGGGCTGGATCACAAATCATGGAGAAAAACACCGAGCGAGTTTTACCGTGGAAGCCCTGTTTCTGTTCAAAAAGTGCGGCCTGATATGAGTGCCAAACCTGGTTGAGGAAAGAATGAAGACGATCGTTCGCACCTCAGGGATTCTGATTACGCAGGATGGCCTCTTGCTGGTGAAGTGCGATGGCATCGAGGATTACCTCTTGCCTGGCGGAAAGCTCGAGGACGGTGAGTCGGATCTGGAATCGTTGCGGAGAGAACTGATGGAAGAGCTCAATATTACCCCCACGGATCCTGAATTCTTCGGCGAATACGAGCATCTGGCCTACCCTTCGAAAACCGGTGAGAGGTACCGGGTTAGAGTTCGAGCATACGTAGCAGGTTTTGAGGGAGAACCTGTTCCGGACCAGTACGAGGTGCTCGAAATCGCCTGGGCATCAATGGAGGATCTCGAATCGGGGAAATATCCACTGAATCCTATCTTGCGGAAGTACATCGTGCCCGAACTTAAGCAACAGCAACGGCTATGATGACCTTTCGACAGGCTTCGACTACCCTTCGACCCTTCGACAAGCTCAGGGCCCGCAGATTCAGGGCAAAGGCTCAGGCCAGGGCTCAGCGGCCGAGCTCGCGGTTCAGCGACCGGCGGAATGTTCACTGAAATTGCGTCGGGCTCGCAGCCCGCGGGCACGTTGTGCGCCGTAACGCATTTTCGATGAACCCGGGTGAGATTCCCATGATTTCGGTTCTGCTGTTCGATATTGGAGAGACCATTCTCGATGCCGGAGGTCAACAGGATGCCTTGATGGAGGCGCATCGTACTACTCTCGGCAAATTCGGCTTTGCGTTGTCTGTGGACGAGTACAGGCAGTTGGACAGCGACAAGATATCGCAGTTCGTTCCGAGCGCCATGCACGCCATCACGTGGCACTTTGCCAGGTCTGACGTGAGTCTCTTCAATGAGATTACCGAGGACGTGCGATCACACTATTCGGAGATTCGGTCTCTCGGGTACCAACTTTATCCCGCGGTCGCTGTGATTCTGGAGCAGTTGGCCGAAGAATACACGCTCGCGTTGGCTGGCAACGCACCAGCGAGTATCACGGACACCCTCGATGATCTTGGTGTGTTGCGCTGGTTTCGCCATAGGGATGTGTCAGGAAGCATTGGAATCAAAAAGCCTGATGAACGTTTCTTCCGTACAATTCTCGAAAAGGCCGGATTCTCGCCTTCGGAGGCGATCATGATTGGTGATCGCCTCGACAACGATATCATTCCGGCAAAGCAGGTGGGCCTCCGGACCATATGGTTTCGGCAAGGCAGATATGTGGCCTTAGAACCTCGTGTGCCGGATGAACTCCCGGATGTGACAATTTTCGACCTGGAAGACCTGCCCTCGGCGGTCCGTTCGATCGCCGAAACTGATTGAATTTGGAGGGGGCGCTGCGCATAATGCCGCGCTTTCCGCATCCGCAAAAAGGATCAAAGAGCAAGACGACGTATAGAGGCTGATCAAGATGGACGACGACGTGCGCGATATCCTGGCAAAGATGGGGTTGTGTGACTCCCATCCGGAGAGGGTCGAGCCAATCCGGAAGAAAAACGGTAACCACCTTTATCGGATCGCATTTGAGGGTTCAACTTATGTTCTGAAAGTATTCATTGATCCGGATGCCTCGAGGGAAGTTAGGGCGTACGCGATGCTCAGGGATCTTGGAGTTCCGACCCTTCGCGTCATTTCGAGTACGAATGATGCGCTTCTGCTTGAGGACCTTTACGCCAGCGAACATCTCAGGCTTGCCTGCCAGGAGGATATCGGAAATCCGGAAGTTGGCGTCGCTCTAGCCAGTTGGTATCACGCGCTCCACCGTGCAGACTGGAAGTCGTGGACGCGTCACCACGGGCCTTCACTCGTTCGGCGTGAAATTGACGAACTTACGCCCGATTCGATCCTGGAGGTGGCGTCCAGGATACGCGGCCCATATCAGTCCAGGTGGGTGACTCTCGCCGACAATATCGACAGAATCAGGAATGCCGCGATAACTTCCGATGAAACGCTAACTTACAATGATTTTCATTGGACCAATCTGGCATTGTCTCGGAATGCTAAGCCGATCAGGGCCGTTGTGTTTGACTATCATCTTCTGGGGTTGGGATTGCGGTATTCGGATTGCAGAAACGTGACGGGCTCTCTTGGCCCCGTTGCTGCGGATGCATTCCAATCTGTATACGGTGAGACCGATCCCGGGGAGAAGGTTCTGGACGACTTAATAGCTCCTCTGTATGCTCTGGTTGAAGCCTTCCGTCGGCCCAGGTTTCCGTCCTGGGCGGAGGAAAGCCTCAAACTTGCAGAGAGTGGGGAAATTCACGGCAGGTTTGAACGGGTTAAAGAGGTTTTGTGAGAGAAGCTTTGGGGTAGGTCCGCTCTACAGGCGTTGCGGCGGCTGCGACGCCGAAAATACGGATGTGGCGCGAACATGGACCGTACGCACTTCGATGCGATCATCTCCAAATACCCTGTCCTGGGCGAGGAGCAGGGGCAGCTACGTCCCGGTGTCCACTTCCGCAGATTCGAAAACGAACTGGCTTCGACCATTTGCGGCGCATCCTATATCATTCCCTTTGTCTCGGACAGTCAATGTCTCGTGACCAGGCGGGCCAACGGGAAATGGGTCCTGCCTGGAGGCACCCTCGAACCCGGCGAGAATTGGGAGGAGGCCGGTCGTCGCGAACTGCTGGAGGAAACCGGGAGCATCCTGGGGAAACTTCATCCGATCGGGATGTATCACTGTGTTTCCCGAGACGACCGCCCCAGGTTGCCCCACTTTCCCCACCCGGAGCATGTCCGAGTCGTATCGTGGGCGGATGTCGTTCGAAAAAATGAAGACAGGGCAGACCCGGATCCGGAAAGCAGGATTGTGGTGGTTCGGGCCGTCCATTTCAGACAGGCGGCAGAGCTATTCGGCCCGGAGTCGGCGGACTTCGGGGAACTCTACCGATTCGCTCATGATATGAAGCGTTCCCGGCGCACGTGAAGGTCAAACTGGTGGCTCTCTATATGGTCTTGAAGCAGCTCTCGGTGTGCGCGCTGAACTTCTCGCGCTGCAGGACTATTCCATAAACTGGGAGAATATTCCCCTCGTATCCGGAGCCATTATCTGGGATTGGCGCGGCAGGAATAACGCCATCTATCCGGATATGCGATTGGGCCGGGCCGCTTTGAGAGTAGCCCGTACAGGCGTCTTTCCTCAAAGAGCAACCCTTCTCACGAAAACACAACTTTGACGCTGGTCGTTACCAACCGCCAATTGGAAGCGGGATCTCTCCATCAATTGGCTAAACAGGTTCATAGCTCCATGTCGCAGGCCATTCAGCCCTTTCACACCCAATATGACGGTGATATCCTGTATGCCGTTACCACCAACGAAGTTAAGACAAAAACCCTGGACGAACTCGATATAGGATTTATAGCTTCTGAACTGGCCTGGGACGCCGTGTTAACGTCTTACGGGGACAGTTGATTTGTGCGAGCAACTGACTTTTGAGAGGAGATGATTCGTGTGGGAAAGTCACTTTCGAAGAAGGAGGAATCAATGCAGTTTCAATTCCGAACGGTCGTGATCCTGGCACTTCTATGTGTAATCACTTCGGCGCCGGCGGAAGCCGCGAGAATCATTTCAGGACCGCTTGTGGGCCATACCACGACGACGTCTGCAACAATCTGGGTTGAAACGGACGCCGCCGCGAAGGTACGTATCGACTACTGGGTCGAGCCTCGGATCATGTTTCACCGCACGTTCAGAGAACCCATGATCCGGGGTTCGGCGGAAGGAACAACGGAATCGACGACGCCATATACGTGCGCCATCGAACTTTCCGGACTGCCACCCGGGCGGCTGGTCTATTACGATGTCAACGTCGACGGTAAATTAGTCCGTCCCCAGACCGTCCAGGTGTTTCCACTCATGCCGCCCGAATCGATCTCCGAAACAGAACCCGATCGAATCACTGAATTCACAGTCGCCTTCGGATCGTGCAATCTACCCGCGAGAGTGCCTGTTCAATCGATCTGGTCACAGGTTGCGAGGTTCCGCCCGGCCGCCTTTCTGTTTATCGGCGACAACAATTACATGCCGGGCAAGGCGGAAGGGTATGATCTCCCCGAAGCCGGCGTCAGAGAGATCATGTCCCTTTACCATCGCAGATTCCGGCAGGTTCCCGGGCTCAGAGACATCGTCGCCACAACACCCAGCTATGGTATCTGGGACGACCATGACTACGGACCGAACAATTCCGACCGGACATTCAAGTGGCGAGATCTCGCAATCGAGACGTTTCGCCGTTACTGGCCGAACCCATACGCCGAGTCCTCAGGAGTGCCTGGCGTCTTCCACCGGTTCCGGATAGCAGACGTTGAATTCTTCATGCTCGACAACCGCTCTCACAGGGACCCAAACGAAGCGGAGGATAGATCCACAATGTTTGGAGAAGGCCAAATCCAATGGCTCAAGGCCAAACTGAAAAGCAGCACGGCCACCTTCAAGGTGATCGCTTCCGGGGGCACGGCGGTTGTTGATGGAAGCGGCGAAACATGGTCGAATTTTGGTGACGAACGTGATCGGTTTTTCGCGTGGCTCTTTGCCGAAGATATCACCGGCGTCCTTTTTCTCGCCGGGGATTGGCACTCGGGCGTACTCCATCGCCTGGACCGCCCGGGGTTTGATTATCCACTCTATGAACTCATGAGTTCCAATCTGGCCGTCCGCCGACGCAACCCGGACCCCACGCCCGACGGCAGTAGCAACCGTGGCGGAGGGCGTCAATCGGCCGCGCCATACGTCAATGACTACAACTTCGGACTGCTACGATTTGTTGGAGAAAAAGGCAAGCGGGAAGTCTATCTTCAAATCGTTGACGACTCAGGCAAAATAAGAATCAGCCAGCTACTCTCGGAACAATATCTGAGGGCGATAGCGGACTAAGGGGCGGGTCCGCAAACCGGAAGACGTAATGTTACATTCCGGACTGTTGTATAGCCGCGCCGCATCTCAATTCCGCTCCGGAACCAACAGTCTGAGGCAGAAATGGACGATACGAAACCGCTGGCATCGCTCATAGAGGCTGCACGGGAAGCTGATGTTCACCAGAGTTTCTCTTACCACGGGTGGGTCGTGCCCGAGTACAAATGCCTGTGCATGACGATCTAAAAGTCGCCTGCACGACGGTAAAGGTGACGCTCTACCATCTGGCTGGGAACCAGGTGCCGACGGAATCGAACCACATCCACGGCCTCGACTTTGGGATGTTTCTCGGCGACTACAGCACTGAAGAGATCATTGAGATACTGACCTCGCCCGAATGGGTGAGATTCTGCTTTGTCCGGAATCCGTACCATCGACTGCTGTCCGCCTACAAGTCGAAGATCGGAAACCCGTCGGACAGCCAGTAATTGTGGCTGCACGATGCGATCCGGGAGAAGTTCAATTACCCTGCCGGGGATGGATGTCATCCTGTCCTGGAAACCTTCGCTGACTTCGTACATTTCCTGTCAGACTGTGGCGGGAAGGTACGCTATGAGCTGAAGCCGGACGCCATCTATGACGGACACTTCAATGCTCAGACACGGATTCTTAGGCAGGACTTGATTAACTATGATTTCATCGGCCGTTTCGAGAACTTCGCAGACGATTTCAAGACGGTCCTGACACGGCTGGGCGCTCCGGAGGAAACCATCGCCCTTGCCTCGGAGAAGCGGAACGCTACGGCCCACGTGCCACTGAACGCTGCGTACAGTCGCGAATTGGCGGCTCTGACCTATGATCTCCACCGCGACGACTTCGAGGCGTTCAAATACGACAGGGATAGCTGGTTTTGCGACTCATGATCCGTAGTCCGTTACTGTCTGTGACCAGAAGCCTGACGGCCCCAAAACACCGGGCGCCCACAAGGGGCGCCCCTACAAGTCGAGGAGGAATGAGTCCGGGCGGAGGGTGCTTGATTGGGTACCGCAAACTGGCACTTTTGGATACGTTTGTAGGACCATCGCCTTTAACGTACCAAGCGACCCGTAAGCCTTTAAAATAAAGCCATCGACAGGCTCTGGCAACCCGCGGAGATTTGGGCGATCCGCTACGCGGATTCGCGCACGGCTGCACGTTATACGCAGGCAGTCAGGTTGTTAGACTCTTGGACTGACTATTGAACAACAACGCGTCTTCCGGAATCACTTCTGTTGAGCTGTATACACCGGGGGAGCCGTGTAATCCAAACCCAACAGTCGAAGGTAGTTCTGGCCCAAGGCGACATTTCGGAAGGCATTGTCGTCCAGGTGACGATTTATCCGATTGTTATTTCTTCTCGAGATTAACGGCATTGAACAACGATAGATATTCTGGTTTGAATTCATTGAGGCGACCGTTGAAATCTAAGGTATGGGCTGTTCTGTGCATTTTTGTCCTGGTTTCTTGCGCAACGGTAAAGGCCCGTAAGGAACCACCGGAGATTCGCCCCGAGGAAATTTGCAAAGATCAGACAACACAGACCAAATGTTGGCTTCCTTTAATATCTCCGACCCCGTGTTATTATTGGCGCACCGATGATTAGAATCACACTGTTACATGGTCGGGAGCCTGCTTGGGCAAAGTTCCACACGGTAGAGGAACCTTGACGATAACTTGGCTAAAGGTGCCGCCTCCGCCAGATATAAAGGATCTGAAGGATTGGTCTGGTGTTTGGGAGATATTTTACACAGGATTTATGAATTATGGCCAGCGACACGAGGTGTGGATGGAAGACTCACCTTTGGGTAACTATACTGCAAAACGGACTTATAGGTATGGCAAACTGATTAATCATTTGATGCGGAGCACTCCAGGTTCTTGTAGTCAATTTGTGTATAGATCAGGTAAGTCTATTGGTATTCGGAAAGTAAATCCGATATTGTGTGATTGGTAAGGCACCATGGTTGAATCAAAACAGACACAGAGTAATTGCCTTGATTCTCCTTTGGGGAGTCGGCTTGTTGATTACCGGCGGAATCGCCTGGACATCAGTGTGGGCGGTAATGGGACATTCGCATTAATGTCGGAGTTCCTTACCCTCTATCTCAAATCGTGGGATCTCGCATGGTCCTTTTCCATTCACCACCTGAAGTTCTGAATCCCGTTGTATGCAATGAGTTCGCGATATGTCCGAAATTGCAATCCGTGGATGTTTGGTAGATCCGACTCCTGTCCAACTTGGGCTGATTCGGGAGATTCATGGTGCGTTGACAGTTCGCTTGATCCCGCACTGGCTGGGTGGGGGCTGGGCGGTTGACTTTCTGTTAGGCGAAGTCTCGCGCTTACACGGCGACATCGATTGGGCAATATGGAAAACAGATGCGCCGGAGGTGACCGCGTGTCTTGGTACTTTGGGGTATTCCAAAAAGGAAGTCCGGCATCCCGAAGAACATATCGGGTTTTTCAGACTCGATCAGTATGTCAGTTTTGGACTACTCGAGAAGACCCAATCCGGAGACGTGGTCACCTCTGGCCGTTGGACCGATTGGCCTTATCCGCGTGGAGCCTTTTGTTCACCGGAGGGGCGGCTGGACGACCTATCCTGCCCGATCCTCAGCGCCGAGGCCCAACTGGACGAGAAGGTCAACTTCCACAAACACCCTGCTGGCGAACCTCTGAGAGATGTAGATCTTACCGCGATCCAGAAGCTGCGCATGTATATTGCGGCTCAGCGCCGCAAATAGAAGAAGCGTCACGAAGGGGTTATCACGTCCATGTCCGGTTTCGGGCTGACCCTTCGCGAAACTCCTTCGGGGTTCGGGCAGGGCGGGACCTCACCGGCAATATCGACGCCGAAAAAGACTGAGGATTCGGCTCATTCCGTGTGCGCAGAGTATCGCAACCAGGAATCCGCAACTCCTGATGGTCAAACAACCACGCCGGGACGATAGGAGAAGCAATGAAGACGCGTAATGCCTGCCGATCTGCCGTCGGCGTCGCGCTCGCGACAGCGGTCATCCTCATGTGGGTAAATGGCGCAGTCGGCGTGATCGGGTCCGAGAACAATGACGCCAACCTGATGTATTTCGGGGTGCTTGCCGTCGGGATTATCGGCGCCGTCATCGCGCGCTTTCAGCCGCGTGGAATGGCACTCGCACTGTTCGCGACGGCGCTCGCCACGATTCCTCAGATCTGGTCTGGATTGTTGCATCTGTTCGCTGATGCGCAGTCAGGCGCAATATGATGAGAAGAACAATTCATGACTTCCGGTAGAGCCGAGGCCTCCCTCGGCACATTTGCCTGGTTCGGCTACGAACTGACCCTTGCTAAACGCCTTGGTCTGATCAGGCAGAGTGGTTTCAGTCACACGTTTCTGTGGATGGGTAGCCAGGAACCCATGGTGGAATCCGGTCGTGCACACGAAATGCCGGGAATGGCTGCAGATGCCGGGCTTAAGGTGGATCACGCCCATGCACCGTACGAAAATGCGAATGCTTTCTGGTCTGAAAAGCCCAGCGAACGCGATGTATCGGTTAATGAGAACCTTCAGCTGATCGAGTACTGCAGCCGGCATTCGATTTCCTGTATTGTGCTTCACGTAACAAAGGGGCCGACACCGCCTCCGCCCCACGCGGAAGGACTGGCGATTTTTCAACGGTTGGGCGAGGAAGCAGCAAACGCTGGAATCAAGTTGGCGCTTGAGAATACAAGGGTAAACAATCGCCTGGATTTCATTCTGAATAAACTTCCTTTGGAGAGACTGGGTTTGTGTTACGATAGCTCACACGACTACCTGCATTCCGGCACGCCCACCGCTGTACTTGGGAAGTGGGCGAATCGTCTCATCCCAACGCACTTCTCGGACACCGACGGACAGGGCGACGTTCACTGGTTGCCGATGAGGGGAATTGTAAATTGGGATGCCGTTTCGAGAGCATATCCCGGGTCGTACCAGGGCCCGGTTATGATCGAGGCAGTGCCCCAGGACCCGTCTCAACCGCCGACTGAGTTTCTTACGGATGCGTACCAGACTGCGGTCAAACTGAGGGAGAAACTGGCTGGCTCGGTATGAGTGAGCCATACGGCGGATAACGTTCGGCGTCCGGGTTCGAAGACCGGCGCACCGCTACATCAAATGGACAGACCCTGACAGCACGAAGGGCGACTCGCAATGATCGATGACTCGTACAGTTTGGCAGCGAAGTACTACGACGCCGCGTACAGCGCGAAGGAAGACCTGGTCGACAGGGACTTCTATCTGGATCTGGCCAGGGAGTATGGCGGGCCTGTACTCGAGTTTGGCTGCGGGACTGGTAGAATTACTTTTCCGCTGGCACGGCAGGGTGTTGACGTCACGGGGATAGATGCATCTCGCGCGATGCTGGAGGTCCTGAGGGCAAAGCTCGCCGATGAACCTGCCGCCATAAAACGCAGAGTACGAGTTGTAGAAGGAGATTTCAGGACCCTTTGTCTTGGCGATCAATTTCCCATGGTCGTGATTCCATTCAGACCCATGCAGCATATGTACACGACGGAAGATCAACTGGCGGCCCTGAGAAACGCAGGGAGACACCTGGCGGATGGCGGGATCCTCGCGTTTGACGTATTCAATCCCCGTTTCGACAAACTGCTGTCCGGCGACGGCCAAGAGCACCTGGAACTGGAATGGCACACCGAGGACGAGACCGGCAGGACCATCCGGCGGTACTTTGTAAAGGACGGGTTCGACCCGGTCAATCTGGTTTTTTCCGGGTCCTTTATCTTCCGGCTGTGCGAGGGTGACCAGGTTCTATCCGAGGAAGTGGAACTAATCAAGATGAGCGTCTATCCTCACCTCAAAGCGCTTTTTTCCGCGGCCGGTCTCGAGAGTGTGGGGGAATTCGGTTCGTTTGACCGGAAACCGATCGGGTCCGACACGCCGGAAATGATATTCCTCCTGAAGCGGCGGGTATAGCTCTATTCATCGCCACGCATCAGAGAAACGTCAGTTCTTGTTCGTATTATTCTATCTGTCGTATATTTCGTCCTCGGACGAATATAGGACGGTGCGGCATATTTTACCGAATTCACGTGAATGAATCGGATATTCGCTAGCCTTTCCGATTTCGGGTTCTCCTTTTCTAAACCGGGGTTAGGCCCCGTCGGAGATAGATTCAAATGGACTACAATGTGGGTGCGATTCGCATGGGGGAAACGACGCCACAGCGAATTTACACGTACCGTCAGCGCCAACGCATGGCAGAGATCGTGAATTGCAATCTCAAAGGAAGTGAGTTTGAAAGGGTTGTTGGCACTTTGTGCCCAGACGACTTCAGTGATTCTGACTTTGGGACATTCATTGTAATGAAGTCAAAATACATTGACGTGCCAGACACGCTCTTGAATGCATTTTCTTCAACGGCGCGAGACAGAAGGCAGGACGACATTCGCTTTTATCACTTCCTCAAGTATGGTTACGCTCTCAAGGCTGTTAAGGAGAAGGCCCTGCAGTTTACGGCCATGAAGTACTTTGATGGCAACGACCACGCTGAGTACTCGGAATTCCTTCGCCGCTGCGGTTATTGCAAGGACGGAGTTGATGGCGACAAGCGGAAACTTTTCGTGTCGTGTTTAACTAACACGTCCGAAAGTGAAAGGTTCTGGTGCGAGTATGCGGACGGTGACAAAGGGGTTTGTCTGTGTTTGCGATTGTCGAAGGTTAATGCGAAAAACGCGGAATACTGGGATATGAGAGATGTCGTCTATGACAATGGCCAGCGCTTTTCCTTCATCCGGAAAATTAGAGATGCATTTCGTCGAGAATTCGATAGGGAACTCTACATTGAAGGCGTAGACAAATTCGCCCGGTTCTATAAACGACAAAAGTACGAATGGGAGAAAGAGACGCGAATCACATTAGACTACCGGTGCCATCACGATCTTGCGACACTGTTTCCGATATATGAGACGAATGACGATCAAAGTCAGGTAATCCGAGAGTTCATCGTCGTACCTTTCAAGAATGAGCTCTACACTCTGACCTTGGACGAAGTCCTCTGTGGCTCCAATGTGTCGGATTTTGAGATGGAAGATCTTCGAGGTGTTTCCAGACTTCAGAAGGGTCAGGTCAAGCCACGCCCAAGATGAGAGGCTCTTCTCATACGCCCCTACGTGCCAATATAGAGTGAGACAATTTCTGCTCCGAGCTCTATAAAGTAATATGGGGGACTGGCGAGCACGAGATACAGTCCAGATTCGATGTCGCAGAGAACTGTCGCCAGCAAATGATAGTTGTGGCGTAACCCGGCGGGACCTGCAAGGCCCCGGGTCCGGACCCACAAGTCCCGGAAACCGGCCTAGCGCCGTCTGTTAACGGCGCTGAACCCAATTATCACTACTCAGTTAATAGATATTTGACTAAAGAGAGGGCAAGAGTGGCTAAAATCGACAAGATGGCTCGGCAGTTGTCATATAACGTGCGAACAATTCACGACTTCGAAAAACGCTATGGTACCCGGGCGTTACTTCGGGAGAGGCAGGATCTACTCAAGGCTCTTAGGCCCATTCAACATATTGAGCGTCTGTCCCAATTGGAGAATGCCGTACGAACAGCGTTCGTAAATCCGTTTGAAGAACTGATACGTTCCATTCGACCAAGCCTGGAGGATCTTCGCCTTGAAATCGGATTCCATCCCAATACGATTAGGTCCATTCAGCTCGCTGCTGAAAACCTAGCGAGACCATCTGACATCATGCAACACGTCGCAAATTTAAAGGGACTTGGACACTCTTCAATAGATCGTCTGATCAGAGGTCAGCTAGCCATTGATGAACGCGTATTGGAAATCCGCGACAACGTATTTGATGTTGAAATCCCAGACCTATTTCCTCACCATCGAATTGCGGGAGCGCTTGCTGGCATACAAGTACTCTCTGAGCAAAGCGAAGTAATGCGGTTATCAGCTAAGACGGCACTTGAGTCGATTCAAGCTTTCCAATCGTTCGCAAAGCGACAGCTCCGCAGAGCGGTCATCGACGAACCGAATGTATTCTCCCGGCGCATGGCGGTCACAGATTTGGCTGGCGATTTATTGGAGACGGCGCAAAGCTCATGGGAAATGCTAGGCCAACAAGCTACTGCCGTCCCAGATAACTGTTCCCCTGTCATGGTCAAGCCCGCAATCTACTCCCATCTGAATCAGGAACTATCATATCTTTATCGCAAAGACGTAAAGGCAGATCCGCACTCCGCATACCACCGTTCAACAGCGTCGAGAGTAGCTACACTTGGAGGAGAGATTGTAGAGCTGATCTACAACATAAATCAGAGCCGGATGTCATCAGCGAACGCGCACATTTTTAAGCCTACGAATCGCGCGTTGCGGGCTGTTTACCAACTCACAAACTCAGTATCCAGGAACGAGCAAAGTTTCGGAGACGTTGTAGATGCCTTATACATTCTCATATATGAAGGAAGTGGTTCCGCCAGTCGATTGACCGACCTTATGACCGATCCGGAACTGACTACGGTTTGGTGGATCAAGACTCTGCGCACTTCAATGAGTCATGACGTTGATCATGGTGACGAGCGAAAGTCCCGGAAGAAACATTCGGAGATTGGGGAAGTTTATTACGCCCTTGTGGGTCAAATGAGACCGAAGCTTGCAGCTGATTGGTCAACTGCACAGGTTGTTTTGTATGAGTACACTGCAGATCTTCTTCGCAGTGTACTCGATATTGTGGATCCGAATTAGATAAGTGATCAATAATGAATGAACTGTTCAGTGTCAATATAGACGCTTAGATCTGAAGTCGCATATCACAGCCATTTACGACGCGTCCCATACGCTTCTTGGAGTTTTGTCCACTCTACATGGATGCAAGGGTCGTGCATTTTGAAGACGACCTATGTCGTAAGTGAAGAGCGTCGGCAGACGATTTGAGTTCTCGTCTGCAGGAAGACATCTGTTTTGTCGCAACAAGAAAATGCGATATGACCATACATCAATTTGGAAACGAGGTGCTTGACGCCCTGCGGAGGCATTTCGCCCCGGAAAGCGTGACTTTTCTTGGTTCATTCGCCTCAGGGAAAGTCGACGAATACAGCGACGTCGACCTTGAAGTCAATGTCCAGGTTGAACTCACGCAGGGATTCTTCGATTCTTTAACAGAGTGTCTGAAAGGACATTTCGGCCCACTATCCGTCCGGTATGATCCACAGAAAAAAAACGAGCGGATGGCACAGAATGTTCGGTTCAACTTTCACGACTATCCCGTGTTTTGGCGGATAGAACTCGATATCAGGTCAGACCGGGACACCCCTCAGAAATGGCCTTCGCCGTTTCCGAGCTGGTCTGTCGCCACGTCTGCGATCTGGAATATCGTCTGGGCGGTGAAGCGAGCCAGGCGGGGCGAAAGGGATGCTCACCACTATATGAATTGCGCCTGCGATAAACTGGGTCGACCAGGGCTGGCGTATTCGGATGACAATGTGGAAACCCTGCTTTCGGAATTGCGTAAATTTCCGGACGTCGACAGCGTGTTGCTGTCGAAACTCCGCAGCGAAATCAGGTGCTGAGGCTCTATAGATGTGTTCTATGTTGGACGACCTTTCGGATTCACGCGTCACTGCTGCGATCGAGCAGAACAACATCGATCTGTTCCTCTTTGCCGCCGCCGTGGGCCGAAAAACCATCTTGAGGGAGGAAGACACTTCACCGGGGTCATCGGCAAGCCGTGGTGGCCGAACTACCTCGTCGAGCCTCGCTTCCGCGACGAAACTCTCGAGAGCCGCATACACCGTATTCGTGAGGAGATTGAGCAGAGGAAGCTGCCGCCGCTCCTGAAGTTCGGTCCGAAAGCAGAGCCGAAGCATCTGAGAGCGCATCTGTTGAGCAACGGTTTCGTGGCGATGGATCACAATCCTTCGGGAATGGCGATGCGATTGGACACGATGGAAGGGGGACATCCGGTCCCGGACGACCTCAGAATCGAGCGGGTGAGTGATGACCGGGCACTACGTGAATGGCTGTCATTCTTCACGTTATTCGAATTCCAGATGTTCAGGGTTCCCATCCAGTCGCCCGTGGTTAAGCTTTATGTGGGGAGAATTGACGGTGAGCCGGTTGGAGTTTCGATGATGTTTCTGTCATCGGGCGTTGGCGGGCTGTATCAGGTGGAAGTTTCGTCGGAGCACCGAAGGCAGGGAATCGGAACCGCGATGACGCTGGCCCCTATGGAGGACGCTCGTCAACTGGGGTACAGGATTGCCGTACTGCAGGCGTCGAAGATGGGTGAACCGGTCTACCGGAGAATCGGCTTCGAGTCGTACTTCAAGTACAACTACCTTCATCCAAGGGGATGTACCTTTGCCGACTTCAAGGCTGCGTGAGAACCAACCTGCGGGGAATACATCAAAAATGGTGTTGATGCCCAGGCCGCAAACCGTCCACTGAACAGGGGCAATTTCAAGATGAAAATCATCCTCAATAGTGTATTTGTGGAAGACCAGGACAAGGCATTGAAGTTCTATACTGAAACCCTTGGTTTTGTCAAAAAGCACGATGTTCCCGTCGGGGCGTTCAAATGGCTCACGGTGGTCTCGCCCGAGGACCGGGACGGGACTGAGCTTTTGCTCGAGCCGAACGAGAATCCGGTCGCGAAGGCATACCAGAAAGGAATATTCGAACAGGGTATCGCCGCTACGGCCTTTGGCGTTGACGATATTCGTGCAGAGTATGAGCGGTTAAATGCACTCGGAGTGAGATTTACAATGGAGCCAACGCAGTGGGAAGACGTTATCCTGGCGGTCTTTGATGATACGTGCGGCAACCTCATTCAGATAATGCAAACGTAGAGTCAACCCCGCGGCACTGCCATACCCGACAACGCAGAGACCCGAATTCGGTGTTCCCAAGCTTATCGAACAGTTTTGGGAATTTTTTTTGACGGTGATAAACCACCATTTCGGCGAGAAATGTGAAGACCTTTATTCAGTCCGGCACCAGGTTTCTGGTAGAGGTCGGGACTAAACCAAAGCCAGGACTGGTTCGATGGACGACATGGGGCCATAACGACATTCAACAGTCATATCTGCTTTCCACATCCGATGGATCTATTCTGATTGATCCGATACGGCCCATTGGTAGACAAGCTCTGAATGCCCTGAGGGAACATGCCGATGGTCGATTTCAAGCTGTAGTCTGCACGAGCCCAAACCACGAACGAGATGTGGAGTGGTTCCGCAAACGGTTCAAGATACCTGTATACGGGCCGGAGTTGGCCCCTGCCAGGTCACGCATCAGGCTGAAGTCAGATGAACTATATCGAGATGGCGATATACTTCCCGGGAACATTCGCGCGATTTGGTCAGGAGATAAACGAGGTGAGATGTGGCTGTTGTGGAGGGCTGCGAGGACATCCAGGGTCCTGATTTGCGCAGATTCGATATATGGACAATCCCGGAGGGGAGGGTTCGATGGTGCGACCGTACCGTACTGGATTCAGGAAGGCGGGATCCGGTTGCAGATGAATGGCGAAGTCAGTCCCAGCGAAATGAGACGCAGGTATGAACGTCTTGAAGATTATGAGTTTGGGATTGTCCTGAACGTTCACAATCCGCGTCCTATTGAGAATGCGAAATCCGCACTTGAAAGAGCGCTGACCCATGGCAAATATGAGACGCATCCGAAACGCGCGTTCAGTGTTATCGCGGCAGATTTATCGGGGGAATGAATACATGGGAGCACTCGATACCCTCTGTGCCTATATTAGATGAGACAGTTCCCCGCTTTCAAATGGGAATTGTAATGGGTACTACGGATGAGCGTAAGAAGAAGCCGGTGGTAGAGGTTTTTGATAGTCGGTATAGGCCAACGAAGGCGGAGATGGAAGAGGAGATTGTGATAGATGCGAGCCCGGAGGAGTTGCTACGGGCGGTTGTTCAGGATGTAGAACTTCGGATTGTTGATCCGAAAGGGAAGCGGTAGTATAACGCTGGCAACAATATGGGTAAGGGGGTTAGGGAAATAAAAAAAACCTGCCAGTATGTTACTTCTGGCAGGCTGTTGATAGCGTTATGGGAGGTCAGGTTGCTTTTTGAGATTTGCTTCTTTAAACGTGACCGTAAAATTCATTTCGGTCTATTTGCAATGCTCTCAAAACTGCTCTGATTTGTGGTATCCTGATTTGTTCATTGGGTTTGCCTGCTGTTCCTGAATATAGTAATTCTCCGTCGACTGTGCGGGTAAAACCCCAATAAGTTCCAATGACATCTGTGCCGCTTTCCTGAATATCACATTCGCAATTGAAATTTTGTATTAAACACTCTTTGAACTGTTCAAACGGCAGATAAAACACAGCGAAATCCTCATGCGCAAACGCGAGAGTTCGCTTTTACAACAGGCATCAAAGGTGTTTTCCATTCATCAAGAGCAAGTCGACGATGATTGCGTTTTAGCTGAGCGTCCTCGGCTTCTTCAAACATGGTCCAGAACTTCTCAGGGGCCTTCTCAATGCCTTGTAAGATTTCCCGGTTATTTGTGGCATCAAAATGGCAATGAGTCATAATTGTAACGTAAAACCGAGCCCTGACCTGGGGTATTGTCTGTCCTTGAGCAACAATATCATATTCAAGACCCTGAGCAATCCAAACATCTTCGTTCCTATACAAAAGGACGTTTACTTGAATGACATCTGACAACGACCTTGTAGTTTTCCCGTTCATTGCGTACTCCCGTGGTTGTCATTTGCATATCCTTTCACAAAAATACGTTATCGGAGTACGGTCTGTCAAGTGTAAAAATCCAGAAACGCATGTACGTACTGGGTTGTACAGACCGTAACAGAAAGGGGAACAAAGTGTGGGTATCGTTGAAATGTGACTTTGCGCTATAATTCCCTTTTTAATTAGAAAACAATGAAGAGGGCGAAGGAACGCCTAACGTCAACGGATGTATCAGTACCGATACATAGGTGCTTGCCGACGGGGCTTCAATAAGGCCACGGATCCACATTCGCGGAATTGGAAACTCGCAGTTGGTATTATACAAGCTCGATCAAAGCTTGATCAAAATGAGCGTGCCAAGCGTGATCAAGCTTGTGATCTGGATTCCCAAAAGCCATCGAATCCAGAACAAGAGATCACGTTGGCCTTGCTCGAGGCTGTTCAAGCGTGCATCCATCGGCTCAATAATCCCCTCGGTTTGATACGAGCGGCCGTTCCAATCCGAACAGCCCGAAAAGTTCATCACTGTTCAACTGGGCGGACAGATCCATCGACACGTCGTCGATGAGTTGGTTAAACAGTTCCCGTTTGTTCTCCAGAATATCGTCAATACGCTCCTCAATGGTTCCGATGCAGGAATACTTGATGACGTTGACTTTGACCGTCTGGCCGATGCGGTGGCTTCGGTCTTCGGCTTGACTTTCTACGGCGGGGTTCCACCAACGGTCCAGGTGAATCACGTAGGACGCCTCCTGCAGGTTCAATCCCAAACCGCCCGCCCGCAGCGACAGTACCAACACTTTGTGTTCGCTGCAGGTCTTGAATCGTTCGATGATTTCGGCTCGCTCCTGCGGAGGCAAGTCTCCGGTGATGGTAAGCGGAATGAAATCCCGCATTTGGTTGGCCACGGCCCCCACGCCGGATGTGTCGCTGACGTACTGCGAGAAGATCAGCGTCTTGTGTCCCTGTGCTACCAGTTGGTCCACGCGGTCCTTGATGTCTGCCAATTTGCTGGATTCACCGGTCATTGGGTCGGCGTTGCAGATTTGCTTCAAGCGAGTGATGAGCTCAAGCACGTGCCGCACGTTGACTTCCGCGCCAAGAGACTTCAGGTAGACGATGCCTTCCTGTTCGGCCTTATCGTAGCTCTTGCGTTGGCGGGAGCCCAACTCGATGTCTACCTTCGTGACCTGCTTGACGGGAAGGTCTTTCAAGACCTCCGCTTTTTTGCGTCGAACCTGCAACTCACGATGACGCCGCTGCAATTCCACACCTGGATGGTACCATTTTCTTACACCAGTGTGGTCATAGTCAACGAACTCCAGTATCGAGGCCAACTCCTCTTCGCGATTCTCCATAGGGGTGCCGGTCAGAGCCCAGGAGCGGTTTCTTTTCAGCCCTTTCAGCGCATCGCTCGTATCGTTGCGGTTCTTGATCCTCTGAGCCTCGTCGGCTACCACAACGTCCCAGTTTTTGCGACCCACCAGAGCTTGGGTGCTGAAGTCAGACCGCAGGGTATCGTAACTCACGAGTGTTATTTCTTTCTCGGCATGCCACTGCCAACTGCGGTCCGATACCGAACCACGGATGATGATGGCGGAAAGCTCAGGCGCCCATTTTTCGATTTCGCGCCGCCACTGGTTCAGCACGCTTGCAGGAGCCGTGATCAAGCACGATTTGATTTCGCGACGTGCGCGGAGAATCCGTAAGGCTGTGATCGCCTGTACGGTTTTACCCAGGCCCATGTCGTCGGCCAACAGCAGCCGGCGGTTTTCCAGCAAAGCCCGGACACCCTGCTGCTGGAAGGGCATCAAGTCACCGGCCCAATGCAGCGGGACCGCTCGGAAAGGTTCCGGCGGATTGGCCAGAACGGTCCACAGACGTTCGGCCAGAGTTGCGTCGGCTCCTGGGCCTGAACTTGCCTTATGGACGTTCTCACGAATTGCCGGGTAATCGCTGGTGGGATATCCGGGGCGTTCGGGCAATGAAGATAAGCTCACTACAACGGCCAAACCTGAAAGGTCGGTGACAGCGTGAATCCGATCGTCGTCAAACGCTACGTCCAATCCTGCAGTCGCCCGTTCGAAAGGTTCAGCGGGATTGCCCCGGTCCAGTATCTCTACGAGAAGTTGGCTCGCTTCGGTATCCGGAGTGGGTTTTTCCGTAACCCAATGCAAATCATAACCCTCGTTATACGGGTCGGCCGATTCGCCATTGGGCCGAACACCGGATGTTGCGATACGGCAAAAGGGAACCTGTACCTTTATTTCTTCGTTGATCGATCCATGAGGTACTTCATCGGCCCGGGCGAGTAACAACGTCGGCACAGTTGTGACAGCTCTGAGTAGTGATCCTGCCAGCGATTGCAAGATTTCCGGCTTGACGATTGCAAGTTGTCCACCAGACCCCGAGCAGACCGTCCGGGTGAAGCAAAAATCCAGGGGTTCACCCTGTGCGGACGTCTCGAATAGCGCCGCCCGTACGCCTTTACCGCCCTTTTCTTCGACGAACCGTAGCCAGGCCACCGCGCCGGATCCCGTATTCACCGATTTCAGTTCATTGAAAAGTTCCGGCAATTCAGTATACCCCAGGAAGGAGAAGTGGTCCGCTTCTAATCAGTGTCGTCCCTGGACTCTCGTTCGAGGTCGACGTTCTCTGCATAGGGGTGTCGGAACTCCTCGCCCTCGGTGTTGGGCTGGTAGTCGGGATAGCGCCGCATCAAATCCCATTCGTTGATGGCTGCGCGGACCTTGTAGCGCATCCGGTTCTGATACCCGGCGCCGCCGGCCCTTATTGGCACCGGCGGAGCATCCCAGCCGTAGGCGTCGGTGTAGAGTCTCCGTAGATTCTCCATGGTCGGTAGAACGTCCGCGTCGGTTGGTGGATTCAACGGCGAACATCCTCGTACGAGCAATTCCATACCGATTTCGGCGTCTGACTTCGAAATCTTGAAACGTTCCGTACTATCCATCTTTGGCACCACGTAATCGCGGTCTTTTTTTCCATCCGTGATGATTGCGGAAGCAAAATCGTCGGTGACGGAGCCCACGGTTCTCAGCCCGGGATACGACCCGCTGGCCGCCTGTCCCAGCCAGCGAGCCAGCTCGGCGTAAGACCTTCCCCGTTGCAGGAGAGTGTACGAACCGACGAGTTCGATCTCGTCCAGCAGCACCACCCAGCCCCGGTAACCAGCAGCCTTGATCAGCTGGACGGCGAAACGGAGACGCTGGGGCGGCAGGTCGGCGGCTCTGGGCGCTCGGAAAGAGTAACTCTGCTTTTGCCCTATCTGCCTGAGGCCATTCTTGACCCGGGAAATGTAGATTCTGTCGCCCGCCCAGAAGTTCTCGATCTCGCTGTTCAGTTCGAAATCGCGCGACCGTTCGTGAACAAGCAGACTGGCCGGGAACATCTGGCTCAGCCCATTAGCGCCGGTGTCGTTTGCCCACTTGAAGAAGCTGGCGTATTCTTGTGAATCGGGCTTCAACGCCTGTCCCAGTTCCTCCATCAACCGGCCGGTGCGGTCGGGCATCTGGGCGTTATCCACGGCCGACTTGAATACCTTGCCCAGGTCGTATAGCGGCGTCTCCTTGCTGATGGTCACCTTGCTACAGACGAATCCCTGGGAAAGGGCCCGATCTTCCAGGTGAGTAAGCAGGTGAGACTTGCCGGAGCCGAAATCCCCGGAGACCAGCATTCCCAAAGTGCCGGTCGAAAGGTCAACACCTTTCGTAGCTCCGGTCAACATACCTTCGAATTGACCTTCAGCCTCCGCCTGGTTGCAGCCCAATAGCTTCACAGCGTCCCTGTTGGGTACGCCGTTTCGGAGGGCCTCAAGGGCCCGCCTGGAGGCGAATTTGTGTCTATCGGCGCAAACTGCCACTGCCTTCCACCTTCCTATGTCAGCCGCACCAGGGATGCGACCGGATTTACCCGGTTCCTATCGCGAACATCGTCCATCACCCGGGTGCGCAGGGCCTCATATATCCCGTAGCCCCGGGACCTGCGATCGCCACTGTCGTCGAGGAAATCGCTGTTGGTTACGACCACCAGTACCGTGCTCGTCAACCGGTCAGCGCCGTCGACAAATTCCCGCAGTAACTCGTAGTGTTCCATCGCCATGGCTCTGGTGTAGTAGCGCAGACCGTCCCTCGGATTTCTAGCCACCGTTACGCGAGCGTTGTCAAACAATACTACAGTTCCGGAGTGCCCTACCTGATGAATCCAGTAGAGGGCCGATTCGATGAAGTATCGGGCCGTGTTGCGATTGATACTGGTGTAGATGGAAAAGGGACGGACGCCGCTGATTCGCGTGTTCTCGCCCGTCAGCCACTCCAGGAGCGGCTCGCCAGTGTATCCGCCACGGCTGTATTCTTCCGTGCAAAGATGGCTCATACACACCCGGAAATCTCTCGCCATTTTCGTGTTCCTGAAGACAGCGTTCTGAATCATCGGCCTCAGGTTTCCGATCACGAACTCCGATTCGAGACCGTTGACCGTCGCGATGGCGTCGAAGACGTTGCCGTCCACGCCGGGGCGGATTCCACCAATCTGGTAGTCCTGCTCGGCGGCCAGCTTCAGGATCATACGACGAGCCAGCAGCCGCCAATCGACCTGGCTGGCGATCCTGAAGAAGAAGTCCTGCGGCATGTGCGCCCGCATCGTCTCTGCGTTCAGTTTAATGAAAAGATAGTCCAACTCATGGCAGCTTGCCTCCATTCTTGCGTACAAACCAGCCCTGGAACCCTCGTTTGATGGCACTGCGAACTTGATCGACGCGCCGCCACCGCGGACAAACGACGAAAGGTACTCTTCGTTAATGACCTGAATCCAGTCCTTGAGAGAGATGGAAATTGTGTTGTGCATCAGTCATCCCTCGTAAATCGAATGCCGAAGTACTTGATGTCCTGGCCCTGTGGCCCCACAAAGGTGAATACGTTTCTGGCGCCCCGGGTGCCCGTGGATGCGTGGAAAAATACTCTGGCGCCTGACGTCGTCTTTGTAACTCCGCTTGTCTCCAACTGGTAAAGGTCACGGGCAAAGTCAATTTGAGCATAATCTCGTCCGGTACCCGGCAGAGAGGTGAACAACCTGTAGATTCTTGCCAAAAGTACCACGCGCCCGGAACCGCCCTTCATGAGTCCATCCGAAGCATCTTCCTTCACAAGCTCCAGGTAAACCCTGTACAGGGCTTCCAAAAACCGTTTAGCCGAGAAGCGGCTGCGCTTCCTCTGATTCGCGATCAGCAGATCGACCAGGTAGGACGGCTTAATGGTCGAGATCTTCTTGTTGTCGATTCGGACCGCCTCATCCTCGGTTAAAATTCGCAAGGTGGACGGGTGTGAGATCAACTGCTTGTCCCGTTCATGGATTTCCAGGCCCCTTTCCGAGGCGGCACGACGCAGTTCGTCAATATAGCCACCCTTGAGGTATTCTTCCACTTCTTCATCTCCATAGGGCCAGGATTGGACAGCGTCTGACACCACCTGCGTCAGGTTCTCCAGGGCGTCGTTAAATCCGCCTCGGGACTTCTTGATTGCAGCGATGTTACCCTCTTTGGCCGCCTTTTGCAGACGTCTGGTCAACTTCACCAGGTTGTTAGCGGATTGGAGGGCTGATTTCGCTGCACTTTCGGAGTCGTCAAATGCTTGTCCGATACTGTCCATATTTTGTTTCCCGCGTTCGAAAGATCTGTCGAATCAGCGACATGATCAATGGTAGACACAGCTATCACCGGAATTTCTTCCTGTTCCCTCTTCATGAAAATAGCCGAAATTGCCCTCTGGCGGCGTGGTTTATTCAGCATATAGTATTACGTGCGTGTTGTCAAGCAAATCGTTCGCAATTTCAGAAAAGGCGCAGCCGTCGTGGCCGCGCCTTGATTTCCCTCCGATGATGTCTGTGGACCTCTTGCCGGTCTAGTCGATCTTTCCGTGTCTGCGAAGCACGGCGTCGATATCAGCGACACCGGTTCGCTTCCTGGTTCCCTCGAACTTCACTCCCGCCTTAAGCAGTGCGTCGATCACGGCCGGATAGTCGGCCACCGGGTTCGGCGCATTGATCGCGAAATGCAGGGCCGTGCCAATCGCGGTGCCACCAAACTCGTTCCGCAATTCGATCGAGGGGCCGCGATCGAGGATCAGAGTCAGGGTGTCGAGATGTCCCTGGGCCGCGGCCCACATCAGGCCTGTCATCCCCCACGTGCCCTGTCCGTTCACGTCGGCGCCTTTTGCCAGCAGGTATTCGGCGACGTCCGTTCGTCCGAATCGACAGGCATCTTCAAACGCGGCTGCCAGATCGGCCTGAGACACACCGCACTCTTCAACGAATTCCTTCGTCAGGTCCAACCGGCCCAGCCCCGCGGCCATCGCGACGTTCTTCACCTCCGCCCCCAGACGCACCAGGGCGGCTGCCGAATCGGGATATCCGAATTTTAACGCCAGGCGTACCGGCGCACCGTCTCCATTCACGCCATCCACCCTGGAACCCGCCTCCACGAATACCTCGATCAGTTCGGTCGCCACACCCATATAGTGTGGATGAACACTGGTCACCAGCGCCAACATGGGCGTGTCTCCCGATTCGCCCGGCCCGCACAGGGCGTCCACCTCGGCGCCGGCACTAAGCAGAAACCGCGCGATCTCCGGCGCATTGGCGGGCGACCGCTGCCGAAAGTCCTCAATGCCGTTCGCGGCGAGATAGTAAACCAGGGTCGCCCGGTGAATCCGCGCCGAACGGGCGCAGACCAGGGCCGGATTACGGCGCAGGAGCGTCTGGAGCTTCGGAAGGTCCCCGTCGACCACCGCATCGGCCGCAACCTCGAACTCGGCCCCTTCATCGGTCTCGCGCGAGTCCCGGTCGATGAAGGTAGCAAATTCGTCCCAATTCACGAAGCTGTGGGCCCGCGCAATGAGAAATTGCGCGCCGGCAAGCCCGAATTCCCGGCCGCCCTTTCTCGCCTTCTCCTTCATTTCACGGGCGCCTTTTTCGACTTCGCCGATGGCCCGTTCGTAGCTGCCCCGCACGAAGTCCGTCAGGTCGGGTCCGGATAGACGGACAATCTCGTCGAACCAATCGTTGCAGAACTCCTTTAGCGCGCTGGTATTTTGGGACTGCGCCGAGTTGACAAGATCCTCGGCGCGTTTCACATATTGTGCAAGGTCGGGACGGGCTGGCAGCGGAAAGGTATCCATTGGTAGTTTCTCTCGTTAATTGGGGGTCCTTGTACGAAGTCGGCGACTGTAATCTCTGTTCTATGGGCTATGCTTGCCGGTGGCAATTTAGCTCAATCGTTATTTGCCAAAACATCAAAACTGGCGATCGGCAGCTACGTGCCAGTATTCAGCCGACACCGGTTAGCGACACGGTCCGACGACTTCAATGGGAGATGAAAACACCAGGACGCGGCCGGAGGTTGTTTCTCCGCGTTATAAGGTCCAGCATCACCATCGTATTGCAATTCTTCCCTCGGGCGGCCGGTGGCGGTGAGGTGGGTTTGTTTGCGGCAGAATTCGCGCCGCTCACCATCAGCCTCGAACGCCAGAACCAGGCGTCCCTGGTTGTTCCGCATAAACCCTCGGAACAACAGGTAACCCGTTGCGCGGATGGTGGAATTCATCCGTTCCGCAGTCGAAATTCACGACCTTTCCCCAAATTCCCTGCCTTCGGCGAGTTCCTTTTGAAGCGACCAAAAGGAACCAAAAGTCGCCGCTAGGCGCGGGGCCGTACCTATGCATGACGCGAACCTCGACTGTGGATGCACCGGACTTTCTGCCCTGTCACCCCTGGAGGGTACCGTAATCTGGAGTGGGACGGGACAGCGCGTCCTGCTCTGAGAGTCGTCCGGATGGGACTCGCCAACAAGCCCTATTGGCTCCCTGCCGACGAGTCGTATGTAAGTTATTCACGCGTTCCGGAGCGGCTTCGCCCCTCGATCGGCCGGTTGCGGAGATCGGGGTTTTTCCGTGTCATTCCGTACATCTCCGTAGGTCGGAAGTTCCTGGAACTCTCGTAGGGCGACCAATTTCCATTTGTGCCCCTGAGGAGATTCACGGAAAAACCGGCTCCGCGCCGAGCGGCGCGGTTCTTTTTGGTCCTTTTTCTGCGAATAAGAAAAAGGACAAGGGAATAGGGGACGTCGGGGGGAGGTGGAACTTCAACCTAATGCTTAGCAGGCCCGGGCGCTGCGACGGAGCGAAACCGGTCCGGCATCAAGCTATACAATCCTGGTCCCTGTTTCAAGTTCTATACCACGTCCGCTTCAGGTATTCGAAACAATGTCCGCAGGACCCCATATTTTGCACATCTGCCCGTTGTAAGTCCGTTTCCGCAATTGGAATTACGAAGAATAGTGGTTTTGTAGCGATTTTGTTATATTGAAGTCTATGAAAAGAGAAGACTACTATCGATGGGCTGAACGCGCCGCACAGTGGGGCGCCGGGTACCTGGCCACGCTAGAGGAGCGGCCGGTCCGGGCGCAGACCCGACCCGGCGAGATCGCCTCGATGCTGCCCCCGGCGCCGCCGGAAGCGCCGGACGACATGGAGACGATCTTTGCCGACTTCGAGCGCATCGTGCCGAACGGCATGACCCACTGGCAACACCCGCGCTTTTTCGCATACTTCCCTGCCAATGCGGCGCCGGCGTCGATGATTGCCGAGAATCTAACGGCAGTCATGGCGGCCCAGTGTATGCTCTGGCAGACCTCGCCGGCAGCCACTGAGATCGAGACGCGGATGGTCGACTGGATGCGCCAGGCGCTCGGGCTGCCGGAAGGGTTCCAGGGGGTGATCCAGGACACGGCAACGACGGCGAATCTCTGCGCGGTACTGACAATGCGCGAGCGCGCACTGAACTGGAGAGGGATCGATTCTGGAATGGCGGGGGAGAAACCGCTCAGGATCTACGCCTCGCCGGAAACTCACTCGTCCATCGACAAGGCGGTACGGATCGCCGCGTCCGACCGGGTGGGCCCGGCCATCCAAGTCGCGCGAGCGTATGATCTCTACGTCCACGTCGACGCCGCGTGGGCCGGATCCGCGATGATCTGCCCTGAGCTACGGGAGTTATGGGACGGCGTCGAGGGGGCCGACAGTATCGTCTTCAATCCCCACAAGTGGCTCGGCGCTCAGTTCGACTGCTCGATCCAGTTTCTCGCGGACCCGGAACCGCAGGTCCGCACCCTGGGCATTCGGCCGGAATATCTCCAGACACTCGGCCAGTCCGAGATTACCAACTATAGCGAGTGGACGATCCCCCTGGGGCGCAGGTTCCGGGCTCTCAAGCTCTGGTTCCTGCTCCGCGCCCATGGGCTGGAAGACCTCCGCCTGCGGATCCGGAACCATATCACGTGGGCCGAGGAGGCCGCGGCGGCGATCTCATCGCTGGACGGCTTTCGCCGGACGACGGACCCCCGACTGTCGCTCTTCACGTTCCAATACGCGCCCGACGGCGAGGATGCCAACGCCGCCACCGAGCGCCTGCTGCGCACGGTCAACGACGACGGTCGAATATATCTCACGCATACGATCCACGAGGAACAGTTCGTCATCCGCTTCCTGGTCGGACAGTTCGACTGTCGGAGGGAGGATGTGCTCCTGGCGGTCGACGTGCTGCGGGAGTTGGCCTCAGGCATCAACCCCCGTGCCCGATACGGACGTTGATATGGACCCATAGCGAGTGAGTCATTTCAGGATGATGACCATGGGCGAAGATCGTGAACATTTCATAGAGCAAATAGAGGAGGAATTGGCTGAATATCCTGTTCCTCCTCCGCTCGACTTGCGAATATTGGAAAAACACTACCGGTCTGATGGCGATCATATTTACGAAGAATGGAAGAAAGATTGCTGTGTTGAAACTGAAAAAACGATGCCTGAGTTGTCGGGAAGAAGAGTCCCGGCGTACCTTCTGATCCCCAAAGATGAGCTAATCTGTCCACCCTACCCGGCAATGGTTGCCTTTCATCAGTGCAACACCGACTGCATCATTGCAAAGGATGTCGTTGTAGGGAAGGCCGTCCAACGCCCCGATCAGGACTACGGCTATGAGCTTGTTATTCAAGGATTTGTTGTTCTCGCGCCCGATGCGGTAAATTGCGGCGAGCGTAGTATTCCTGCAATCAGACATCCCTATGAGAACAAGCACTGCCATCAGATATTGAACGAACCATTGGGAAGGCCATTCTGGTTCAAACACGCGTATGATGGACTGCGTGCGGTCGATGTTCTATCAACCCTGGACTTCGTGGATTCGGAACGCATCGGCGTGATCGGTCACTCAATGGGTTCCGCGCAGGCTGCCAGTACGATGGCTCGGGATCCGCGCGTCAAAGTGGGGCTTGTAACCGGGCGTGTGACAAAGAAGAACCTTCTTCCAATCGCACCGCGCTATCTGATGACGGTGTTGCAATCTCTTGAGAAGACCCCCGAGACGATCGAGCAGATTCGTGGATATTTCGATGAGACCAGGAGCGAGTTCTACGTACCGGAAGGGTTGTCCGATCATCTGCTGCTTACCGTGCATGAGTGCGGGCACAGTTTCCCCGACGAATACAACGGATAGCATATTCCCGTTTAAGGAGCTACTTCAGTTCGAATCCCGGCCGGTGCCACAAATAACGAAGCAGATGGAGAAACGGTGAATAGAAACTGCAGGTTTTCCGGCGGATGTAATTGCGGAGAGGTCGGATACGTGCTTCGGAACTCGCCTCTGTTTGTTCATGCGTGTCACTGCTGCGACTGCCAAAAGGCTTCCGGTTCCGCCTTCCGGATTACGACTATCGTACTGGAAAACGATATCACGTTCGTTCAGGGAAATGTTGCCTCCAGGAAGAAATCCGAGCAACGAACGGAATTCGTCTGCAAGTCATGCGAGGGTCTCATTTACCTGACGGCCACAAATCACCCGGCAACGGCGCTCCTGAACTCGAAAACGCTGAATGAACTCAGGGTGCTCGAGATTGGCGCGCACATCTGGACGTTGGACAAGCACGCCTGGCTCGAGTTGCCTGCTGATGTTCCGCAGTTTGAAAAGGGATACGACAGGAACGAAGTGTGGCCTCAGGAAAGCCTTGAGCGCCTGCACCGCGCGGTCAGTGACGCCGGCTCGATCTGACTGACGCATACGATCCACGAGAGCCAGTTCTTCATCCGCAAAGGAGGAGAAAGACAGGCATGGAACGCGCGTACCCCATCCTCCGGATTGACGATTACGAAGTTGCAAAGACCTACTATGTCGAGTTCCTGGGGTTCGAAATCGAATTTGAGTGGCGTCACGCCGCGAATCTCCCCGTCTATATGGGCGTTACGCGAGGCGGCCTGGCACTTCACCTTTCGGAGCATCTCGGCGAACCGGCAGGCCGGCCCGGCGCAGCCCTGCTTCAAGTCGATAATGTCCTGGATATCTACGAAGAGCTTAAGGGCAAGAAGTGCGACATGACGGAAGCGCCCGTCGAACAGGCATGGGGCTTTACGGAGCTAAGACTGATGGATCCATTTGAGAATAAGCTGACGTTCACGAGCCCTACTACCCAAAAGGCTAGACAATTGTCAGGCGCTACCAAATTGGTATTGCAATCTTAACACGGTTGTCATTGATCGCCATTAATAGTTCATCTGCAAGAGGTGATAATGTGTTTCGTACTGGGTGTGCAAATGGTATTCTTACGTCTCCTTTCCTAGTGAATTTCAGGTTGGTTTTGACAACGACTATGGAGCGAGATAGCTTTCGCCAGCCACATTGACGCGATATGGGCCGTGTCTGAGGCGGTCGAGGGTTCCTGCGCCGCAACGAGTTGGCGTTTGGGTGGCAAACTAACTAACTGGCAGCGTGGCTTGCGATGTAGAAGGGGTATTCAGCTGTGCCCAGACACGTCCAGGATCGGTAATTGGAGTTGAATTTGAGGGAGGTGGTCGAAAGTTGTCTTGTTGCTTGTGCATTTGGCAATGGCCACCCTCTTACGGCTCCAACAACAATTAACCGAGCAAGTTCTCTGATACAAATAGGGAGGTGTAACGGGAGAAAATGGGTAGCATTTCATTCGCCTTTCTCAATTATCCCCATCTCACCCTGAAAAGGAGGTAATAAATGATGCATCGCTCCATAGCCAGAATAAGTGCTAGGCAGCTCTTCGGGGCATATGACTACGAACTTCATCCGTCGAAAGATGCAGATGAATCGAACAGGCTACTAATCCTCTACGGCGACAATGGGACCGGGAAGACGACGGTCCTAAAAGTGCTCTTTTACCTTATCTCATCGGAAAGCGGTCAGGGACATAAAACAACCTTGGTTGGTATTCCACTCTCCGAATTCAAGGTCCAATTTGACAATGGAGACAGAGTCTGGATGCAACGTTCCGATGGGAAACTTACAGGAAGCTTCACGATGGGGATGAAGGTTCGGGGACATAAAGAACAGACGGCGGATTTCAAGGTAGACGAGGACGGACACATCAAGGCAAACACTAAGACAAGCAGATTTCTGAACAAGCTGAGATCTCTTGAGTTGGCTACATACTTCCTGTCAGATAACCGGAATATGTGGTTTGCGGGTGTCAGAGACCTTGATTCTGATTACAATTTCAATGATTATACCGATGAGGAAAGATACTTGACAGCTGACCCTGCGACCCGTCGACGCTATAGGAGGCTAACAAGAGTCAGAGAAGAAGAGAGAACCTATCTGCTTTTGCAGGAATCCATTCGCCGATCGGAACAATGGCTGCAGTCTCAGGCAGTCAGAGGTGCATCAAAGGGCGAGTCGAGCGTAAACGTCTTGTATGGTGAAATTCTGAAACGGATCTCAAAATTCCCGATTACCTCAGAAGATACCGATGCGTCAAAGGTCGAAGCCATATATGAAAGAATCACAGAGCTAGAGACACGATCAGGAAATTTCGCCAAATACGGGCTCACCCCAGGCTTTCAGGGAAAGGAGATAGCCGAGATAATCAGGAATACACCGAAGAGCCATGTCGGTATTGTGACGACTGTCATTGAACCTTACATCGATAGCGTTGAGCGCAAGTTAGAAGCAATACAGGATCTTCAGAAGCGAATAGACACCCTTGTGGATCTCCTGAATTCGTTCTTTCGAGATAAGGAGATCAGCTATGACATCCACAGTGGTTTTGCCATTACGACTTCGGGTGGTGACCTGCTGAAGCCTCAGATGCTGTCCTCTGGCGAACGTCATCTAATGCTTCTGTTTTGCAACACTGTTCAGGCGTTGAACAAACCCAGCATATTTATTATCGACGAGCCAGAGATTTCGTTGAATGTAAAATGGCAGAGACGTCTTCTGTCGGCATTGCTCAAATGTGCCGAGGGTCAGCCAGTTCAGTATATTTTGGCGACTCACAGCCTCGAACTCCTTGCTCGGTACAGCAACAATACGGTGAAGCTCGACTCTAGTAACGGGGGACCTAGTGGAACAGAAAAGGACACTTAAGGAGCTGCAAGTTCTCTACGAATTCGAACCGGAGCTTCGGGATCTTTATGTTGAGGGCCCGACGGATGCGAATTTTTTTCGCTGGTTTCTTGAAACCTGTGGTGTATACGAAGTTACCGTGTACTCGATAGATGTCCTTGATGTCCCAGAGGATATCGTACGAAAACACTCACTAAGTCCAGGTTCAGCCAAGGGGCGCCTCATAGCATTGTCCTGTGAACTAGCGAGCACTGCCGCTTCCGATTGCGTCTTGTGCATTGCTGATCGAGACTTTGACTTAAATGGTTCCATTCGAACGAACGTGTGTCTGCGATGGACAGATGGCAACACTCTCGAGTTATATGCACTGCGTCCAACTGTATTCCGGAAGTTTCTGCTTGTAGCGCTCGGTGGTATCACGTTATCACCAGAGGATCTATTTAATCAATGTATTACTGTCTTAGAGCGAGTCTACTCAATGCGTATTGCCAATGAAGTCTTGGGGTGGAAGATGTCATGGGTACCATTCAAGCGATACGTGAAGGTTAGCGGAGCTTCAATTGAGTATCGAGAAAGTAACTTCATTAGCCCGATTAATTCATGAAAATGAATAGAGCAGTGTCTGTGGAAGCAGAAAGTGTTCTGGAGGAGGGGAAATATTCGAATGACGTGTTGGTGACGCGATGATGAGTAATATTGGATGTGCCGTCAGCATTGAGGGGTGTCGAGTTCTTTATTTAGGGTGTGGAAAGGACAGACGGATGCCTTGGTCTTACTTTGTGGCGATGAGAAAGGGATGGATCGGCCGGCGCGAAACGGCGTTATGGATATGCCTTTGCCAAATTACAGAGGATGGTGTCATAAAGGTGTTTCAAGGGAAATGATGTTGGCAAATGGAGTTTGATTTTGGTCTTGAGTTCGGACACTCGCCCGGCGACTTTGAGAATGCGATTCTGAATGGTATTAAACTGGGCGTGCGTCCATTGGGTAGCCCGGAGTCCTTTTTCGGTAAGGGTATGCATCAAGACATAAGCGGCACTATGCAGGAAGAGACGGAAGTGATTGGCTTCGAAGGTGTGGCAGGAGGTACGATCGGAATGGAGGAAGGTTTTGTGATTCTTGATGAAGTTTTCCATCCTGCCGCGCGCGCAATAGACGGTTTTGTAGATGAATGAGGGCTGGCTACTTTTCAGGTTGGTCACGACAAAGCGTGTATTGGCTTGTCCGGAAGCGGTGATTTCAGCTTTGTAGATGATGCGCCTTGGCACGGCCCAAGTATCTGCCTGGTAAGCGAAACAGGTAAATAACTGCAAGGGCTGTCCGGTTTCCCGATACTGGGCCTTTGCCTGCTCGATCAACGCGTGTCCCCGTTGTGCAAGCCTGGCATTGCCCGTCTGTCCCAGCACAAAATACACGTCTTGCTCGTCGCAAAAGTCGTGGACCTCAGGACAGGAAAAATGGCCATCGCCACGCAAAAAGATACGCACGTCCGGCCACGCCTTACGAAGGATTTTCACCAGTCGCTTAAGAATGCTGACAATCTGTTTGCCGGTAGGACGGGCGCCCGGACGCAGCAGCGTCGTGATCAGTCTTCCTGTCCGGCCTTCATAAATGTGCAAGGGACAGTAACAGCGTTCATCGTAATAGCCATTGAACAACGACAACTGTTGCTTGCCGTGAACCTCGTCATCGGTGTCATCGATATCCAGAACGACCGCGTCGGGAGGCCTATCGTAGGACGCGATAAATCCGTCCACAAGGGCCTCGGCAATACGATATAAGTCCCTGCGACGAATCCCGTTTTCCAATCGACTCATCGTGGGTTGGCTGGCCAACGGCGCCCCTGATATCGGCAACCGATCACAGGCCGCCTTGAACGCAGGGTCCTCGCGCAACGCATTGCAATCGTTCGCATCTTCATACGCGCACGCGATCTGAAAGACACGCTGGCTGATCAGGTCCATCATCGTGTGATCCACATAACTTGGATGCCGACGGTCCGTTAACGCCTCGACGATCCGAGACAGGATGCCGATTTTGGACGCCACCTCTCGCAGCAGCATCAACCCCATATCGCTGGTGAGCACACCGCCATCGAAGACGGCTTCCACCGGCTTGCCCGAAACACTTGCGAAAGGAAGTGCGAGTTGATTATCTTGAACTTTCACGGTAGTTTCCTCCCAGTTCATTGTTGTATGGTTATTCACCTAACCATAATATAATACAATGACTTGGGTAAGGAAACTACCTTTTTTGTGAATAATTGGGGTTAGGGCTTATCTTCAAAAAAATGTCCGATGGGGTGATCGGGAATGTTTTATTGCAAAGGTAGATGAGATAGTTGCTTCACTAGACCGTGATCCAATGCGACGGATCAGAGGGCATGATCTCTCAGAGCTCCTCTATATTGTCGTAAACAGTTTGCGACGAGAAAAAAAATTCGGTAACGCCGCAACACTCGAGAGTTGCTTACTGGCGGTAGTTGAATCAGACGAACTTAGGACATTTAGTCTATTCAAGGAAATTGAGGCATTTTGTTGTGGGCAAAATAGCCACGAAATGCGTGAATAGTGTGTAAACACGTTTCGCGTTTAACGACCTCCTCTACACTGCCGATTGTGGATTTGTTAATGAGAGGATTTATTTAGGGATTAGAGCGCAATATACGACGAAAAACGCCGAATGAGGTTTGATGCGTCCATAGTCGTGCCTAGATTTACGGAGCAAAGACACACCTCGTACTACCAGGAACGCGGATCGAGTTCTAGGGTATACGTATCTCAAACCACTTGACACATTTCGTGCCGTCGAGTCCATTCAGTGAAACTTCGCCTCGAAGGCAATGGGGGCAAATCGAACGGTATTCGCCCGAGAGTTCTGTGACGAGGTCATCCGCGGAACAGCCAACCATCTGAATGCCCAGTTGGATTATTTAGCAGGTCCACAGGTCGACTTCGTTTCGCCGTATAAAAACCGGCGATTTTTTAATCCAAAGGATGGGATGTATTGCCGATGCGCATTGATATCGAACCTTTGACTCTCTCAGACGCCGAGGCGATCGCGACATGGCATTACGAGGGCGAATTTGCCTTTTACGATTCCGAAGCGGATGCCGAAGATCTGGCGGAGCTTCTCGATCCCGCGCTTCGGGGCGACTCTATGTTCGCTGTTCGAGATGGCGCAGGCGAGTTAGTCGGCTTCTTCGCGTTCCAGATCACGGACGGCGTGGTGGATTTGGGTCTGGGACTTCGTCCGGATCTGACGGGGAAGGGTCTAGGGGCGGCGTTCGTTCGCGCAGGCCTGGATTTCGCGCAATCACAATTCTCACCCAAAGCCATCCAGCTTCGGGTTGCGGCTTTCAACAAACGGGCAATCAAGGTATATCAACGAGTTGGTTTCAAAGAAGTCGAACACTACATGAATCGGACAAACGGGGGCGAGTTCGACTTCATCCGCATGGAGTTGATGGGTACAACAGAACAGGCGGGATGAGCATGCGGCTGTGCATATCCGCGCCTGAACGCCCGGCCCCGCTCCCATCCTTATTCGATGGGATCACGTACATGAAACTGGTCACACTTGACAAAATGCCCGAGATGTCGGGCGCTTTGAAAGAACTCAATGACGCGACATGGCCCGAGTTTCTACTACACGCGGATATTAGGAGCTGGTCTTCGATTTATACGGAGTATCATGGCTTTCAGATCCTCGTCCTCGAACACGATGCTCTGTTGGCCGCAGGGTTGACCGTGCCGTTTGAATGGTCGCCGGGCGATCTCTTGCCTTCGACGATTGACGAGGTCGTCTATCCGTCCCGGTGGCCTCTAAAGAACGCGGGTGTACTCTGTGCTCTCGGCGTTCTCGTGCGGCCGATGTATCGTCGCAAGGGACTGAGCCGAAAGATCCTGCGCGAAATGCTAAGCCTGTCGGAGACAAATGGAATGCACGGCGTCCTGGCGCCTGTGAGGCCGAATCGGAAGCACGAGTTCCCGAAAGAGTCAATAGAAACGTACGCCGAACGTCGGGACGCGAAGGGTCGTCTGCTGGATCCGTGGCTGCGTGTCCACGAAGAATTGGGCGGCGAAAGGCTTGGCTTCGCGCATGCATCGGTTACGGTGACCGGATCGATCGATGAATGGGAAAACTATACGGGAATGGGATTCCAGGCGTCGGGATGTTTTAGCATTCCGGAGGGACTGGCGCCGGTCACGTTCTCCACACGACACATTCCGTAGGCGCCCCGGAGCGCGTCCGCTAAATGATCGATCGATTCAGGATTCTTCTGACACGGGCGGTTTATATTCCTGATTGGAATAGATTATAGAGCTGTTTTTTCGTAGACCGATGCTGAGACTGCCGGCATTGAACTCCGGAAGACGATTAACGCAAGGTTCCAAAGGCTCTGAACGCCTGTCTCGCCTGCTGAACTACAAATTATACTCATTACCAGGAGTACACGCTGAGATCCGGGGTCGCCAGATATATGAAAAAATGGAATATATCAGCGTGTTTCTGCTGGCCGAACAAGCTCGTCTGAAGCTTGATTCTGCTGCAAGGCAGGTGTCGACACAATGCGCTTATTCGAAGTAACTGCTCCGCGCAAGAGCAGGGTGTTCAATCCAACGAAATTCTATCGCACTCAGGATTTTCGCAGCAGCAGTTCAAGGCCCAAACGATTTGCCAAATCTCTTAAAAACAGGTATATTTTTCGCTTGACAAAGCTAACTCACTGCCCTATCCATCTAGACGGATAAGTTGGGTGGGAGAGTAAGTTTTTGGAACTTAGGATGAATAATGTGAGTTATTAGTGAGTATGTGTCAGTGGAATTTTTATGAAATTGAGGCTTATAGAAAGAGGCGTAGACATTTCGATAAAAAGCATCAATTTGTTTTAGTTGCCCTTTTTCATAATTTGGCCGAAGTTCAGAGTATCTTTGAATTTGGCGATAACCCAAGAAACATAGTTAAGCATCCAAAAGTAAGAAATGAAAGACACGGTCTTTACGCAGTAGATCAACGAGGTGCAACGACAAAGATTCGAGAAGCACGGTTATACTTTTACCCAGACTTTGAAAATCAACGTGTCTATCTCATCTACATTGGTTTTAAAAGTGAACAACAAAAAGACTTACGTCGATGTCATGAAATTGTTAAATGCATTAAAAAGGAGGCACTGAATGGCTAATGGCTATCGAAATGTATTAGAATTGGCCAGGGCCACTATTTCTGACAAGTTTGCTCGAAAACTTCACACTTACGCAAGAAGACGTTCTCTGTCCAGTTCGTTGTGTGTGTTTCGTTGTTCTAAGGGCTTGACGCAAAAACAACTGGCAAAAAATATGGGTATCACTGAGGCCCGAGTTGCCCGTTGCGAAGATGGTACGGACAGTGGTGTAACTATTTCTTACCTTAACAGGTATGCCAACGCATTTGACATGAAAGTCACTATTCTGCTTGATTCAAAGGAGATAAGTGAAGAACAAACCGTGGCTGTTCACGCTATTAAGCAGCATGTTTTTCAAATTCATCATCAGCTTAGTAAATTGACAAATTTGGCAGAAGATGATGGAGTTATTCAAAAAGGCGTGGACAATTTTCATCAGGAGTACTTGTATGATATCTTGAGACTATTCATAGGCAATTATCATAAACTTCAGGGTCAAGAAATAGAGAATGACGAATTGGCAAAATTGACAGAAAGTATCCACGAAACAATCATGGAAACAATGGAATTAAATGATTCAGAAACTCCGCAAGAACTTGAACAGCCATCACCAGTTTTGCTTACAGCTAAACGCCCACAACTTGCCGTGTCAGGCTAGATCATCCTTCCTATTTTCTGTGTTGCCCGGAATACCTTTTCAAGTGTTCCGGGTATTTTTGCAGTTGGAACTTCACGCACCTCGTAAAGGTGAATATTCGAAGAGAAGTAAATTTGTTCAATGCGTTGAATGGCGACTGTTCTGTCCCGGAAATAGGTTGCCTGAATTAGGCCGACGAGTCGCACGTCTCGCAAAGCGTCTGAGCGCAGGCGACCTGCGTAAGGTCTGCGAGCGAAGGCAACGCAGCGAGACGGGATGAATCGGCGGGAGAATGGTGAGATATTTCTGGGACAGGACACTTCGGACCGATAGAGATTATCGCTCCGCCTGAATTATAGGAGATCGGCCATGGGGGAAGTGACACCTTCAGAGAAGGAGAAGATTTGGGAGGAAGTTCAGAAGGAATTTCCAAATGATGAAATGATGCAAGAGATACATTTTATTCGCCAGGTGCACTACCTGCAGACGAAAGAGATGTCCCTGGACGAGCGCCTTGGTTTTTATGGTGGTGCACGCCCGAAGACATTGGTGTAGCGAATTGCAAGACAAGGCGATGGCGTGACCTTGATAACAGCCCTCTACCGCCTGGAGCGAAGGGGGCTGTCGGCGTATTACAGACGAAACACTACACGATCACGCTATATCAACGGTCGAAATGCGACCTGCGATTGAGGAGTGTATCAATGCCAACCGATCCCGGAAAGTGCGAAGGGAGTTGTCTCTGCGGTCAGATCAAAATCCAGGTGGTTGGGCCACCTGTTAAAGCGGGATATTGCCACAGGCTCTGAACACCTGTCTCGCCTGCTGAACTACAAATTATACTCATTACCAGGAGTACACGCTGAGATCCGGGGTCGCCAGATATATGAAAAAATGGAATATATCAGGGTGTTTCTGCTGGCCGAACAAGCTCGTCTGAAGCTTGATTCTGCTGCAAGGCAGGTGTCGACACAATGCTCCTATACAAAGTGACTGCTCCCCGGAAGATAAAGGTGTTCAATCCAACGAAATTCTATCGCACTCAGGATTTTTGGAGCAGCAGTCCAAGGCCCAAACCAGGCTACATATGTGACTGCCTTGTTTATGCCGGCGATTTTGACGAAATTTCAATTCACCTCCTTCCAAAGATACATCGAATAAGGGTCAGAAACTCTGAAGCCGCCAGGCGCAAGCTCTTGTGTCTCGGAATAGAGACCGATCCGGACAAGAAATGTTACATCTTTGTAAATACGGAGGATAAGACGCAGATAATCGAATTTGTCGCCAACGTCTATATTTTCGAGGATCGACATTTCACGAAGACGCCCAGCAACGAGTACATCTCCAGAGAACCGGTCGAAGCCATCGGTTCGGAAGTATATGCGATGCCTGAGATTCTGCGCCTATGGGGCATCCAACTCATCACAGTCGACTCGGTGCCCGATCTATCAAGGATTCTCACCGACGCTGGCGTCGTCTATTCCTATCAGACAGGATCGTAAATCTCGCCTTATCAACTAATTGCGTCTGTGCTGAATTGCGCCAGATTAGTAATCGGGACTCACGTGAGCACAAATTCACGAATCGGTACTTTGTAATGGAAAAACTGACTAAACAACTGCGCCTGAGGGAGTTCACCAGGAATGACGTGGACGCCGTCGCCGAGTTCAGGAAGGACCCGAGGTACCTGGAATACTATTACCGGCCTCCCTACACAAGAGAAGAGTGCGTCCACTTTGTAGACAAATGCATCGCATGGTCCAGAGAAAATCCGAGATGCAAGTTTCAGCTGGCCATCACAGACCGATCAGGCGATGTATTGCTCGGTAACTGCGGAGTGCGTACAGAAAGCATTGAGAGCCGACGAGGCGACGTCGGTTACGAGTTGTCGCCCGTTTATTGGGGCCACGGCTTTGCGTCAGAAGCGGTCCGGGCCATCCTGCAGGTAGGTTTTGAAGATTTGAGCCTGGACCGGATCGAAGCCAGATGCGTAGTTGCAAACAAACGTTCTGTCCGTCTTCTCGAACGGCTAGGCTTCGAGGAGGCGGAGCGCATACCGCCCGGACCGGGCAGAGGCGAATTTGCAGACCGCGTGTTGCCCGAGCGGTGCGTATTCCTCTTGGATCGGGACAGATGGATTCACGGATTATCTGGTCTTGACGCTTAATTTTGGCACTGTATTCTTTCTCACTGCAATGGAGGTATGAAGCGCATGCGAATCGCCATCATCTCAGATATCCACGGGAATTTCGTGGCTTTTGAAGCTATCTTGAACGATCTCAAAACAGAACACATCGATCGCATTGTGTGCCTGGGTGACGTCGTCTCCGGAGGTCCCCAACCAGGTGAGGTCATTGCCCACTTGAAGACACTGAATAGTCCGGTCGTCATGGGCAACATGGACAACTGGTGTCTCAACCCACAACCAGGTGAAGGAAATAGCAAGAACGCCAAACCAGGAGATGAAGTTCAATTATGGGGTGTCCGTAAGCTATCACCTGAGGATCTCGACTACATGCGCACGTTCCAGGCAACGGTCGAGATACCTCTCGATGCAACTACCAGTCTTCTTTGCTTTCACGGTTCCCCACATTCCAATGAAGATGTAATTGTCTCAACCACTCCGGATGAGGAAATGGAACGCATGCTGTCTGGTTATCGCGCTATGGTATTGGCCGGGGGACATACGCACACGCAGATGATTCGTTATTATGCAGATAGCACGATAGTCAATCCTGGAAGCGTTGGTGCTCCTATTCATGCGTACGAGCGCATACGCCGAGTTACTCAACGACCGTTGAGTGATCTGCCCGATAGGCAATATCCTCCCTGGGCAGAATATGGAGTTGTCGCCTGGGAAAATAGGAGCCTTAGTATCGAGTTGCGTCGCGTGCCGATTGATATCGATTTGCTGGTGAAAAAAACGCACGAGAGTGGGATGCCACACGCTGATTGGTGGTTGAGTTCACGGTATGGCGATTCGTTGAAATGAGGCATCGGAGGGGACTACACTCTTAGCAGGGAGGTAAAACTGTGAGCGTACATCGCATCACAGCGATGGTTCCAATAACGGATCTGGATCAGGCTATTACCTTCTACACGCGGGGCCTCGGTCTGCAGGTCGTTCGCCGCAGAGATGATTGGGGCCACGCCGTGCTGGAAGGTGAACACGGCTGCCAGGTGATGATCGACCGATCGATACGCAAGGAATCGAACGCTTCCACCGTCGTTTACTACTATACGTCCGATATTGAAACAGTACGGGACCGCCTGGTTGCCGCAGGTTTCGACCCCAATCCTGTCGGTGTAACATTCTACGACATGACGGAATTTAGAGTTCGCGATCCGGATGGAAACGAGGTCTGGGTCGGCGAACGTGAGGCTCCCGGGTAAGCGTTCTTGAGCTTGCTTTGAAACGGCCCTGACAGCGATCCCCATTCTGGAGCACCGAATTCGAGTCGCACGAATCGACTTTCGAAAGGAAAAATTCCATGAGCAATTATATTGTCGTATCGAGCATTTCCTACGCCCCGATCAGCGGAGAGGACGAGGCGGTGATGAAGCAGACCCACAAGGACCTGAAGGACCTGGTGGGGCAGGTCGCCCGGGCAACCACGCCCGATCTGATCGTCCTGCCCGAGACCATCTGCCGGAACTGCGACGAGGAGGTGCCCGAAGGGCCTACAACCCAACTACTGGCCGGCCTGGCCCGGGAGTACGGCTGCTATATCACGGTGCCGGTGCATGAGAAAGAGCGCAAGAGCGGGGCGGTCTTCAATGTCCTCGGGCTGCTCGATCGGCAGGGTGAATTGGCCGGCGTCTACCGCAAGTACATCCCAGTCTACCCGGAGTTCGACCACGGCACCCGTCCAGGTCCGGGCGCGACCCTGATCCGCACCGAATTCGGGCCGGTGGGTGGCGTGATCTGTTTCGATCTGAACTTTGGGGAATTGCGGGCCCAGTACAAAAAGCTCAAGCCGAAACTGCTGCTATTCAGTTCCATGTACCACGGCGGGATGGTGCAGAACTTCTGGGCGCTGGACGTGCAGGCCTTTTTCGTCGGTTCGGTGTACAAGGGTACGCCCTGCACCATTATCGATCCGCAGGGAACGACCCTGGCAAAGAGCAACAACTACCAGAGTTGGGCCACGGCGCGCATCAATCTGGACTTTGAAGTGGTACATCTCGACAAGAATCGAGCCAGGTTCGACGATATCCATCGTCAATACGGCGAGGCCGTGCGTATTGTCACGACCGGGGAGGTGGGCACTTCGGTGATCTACAGCGAGACTGCGGAGCGCACCGCAGCCGATATCGTCGATGAGTTCGAGTTGGTGCGGCTGGACGATTACTTTGATTGGTCGCGGCAACTGCGGACGGAGCATCTGGCGTGAGTTCTGCTATGCACCACGACGGAGCAATGCTAAGGATTGCTCTTGCATCACAACGAAAACCGGTTAGGCTATGCAAGTCGCGTTTCTCGGTACATCCGCCGCGCCTTCGATGCCAAACCCTTTCTGCGTGTGTCAGGCCTGCTCCGGCGCGAGGCGGGCGGGCGGCAGGAATCTTCGCAGGCGGTCGTCCATCGCAATCGACGATGACCTGCTGGTGGACATCGGACCGGATATCGCGACTGCGTCGTTCGATCACGGCGTCTGTCTTGCGGGCATCGGAGTCTGCCTCCTGACGCATGCCCACGAGGACCACTTCGATCCCGAATTCCTCATGGCCAGACACAAGGATTACGGGACCGTCGTCGCGAAGGACATGGTTCTGGCAGGATCAATCGACACGCTGAGAGCCATTGACACGGACCTGGCCGGGAGATGCGAGTATGGAAGTATTTTCGATCGAGACACCCGGCGTGCCCTGAAAATCGATCCTTTGAAGGTCGAAGCATTCAAGAAGCAGGTCATCGGCAAATACCGTATCACAGGGTATCCCGCGAACCACGGCTCCGTAAAGGGCGCTATGCTGTATGCGATCGAGCAGGGACCGCATGCCATTTTCTACGGGACCCATACGTCGGTGCTACCGGAGCATATATGGGAGCATCTCGTGTTTACAGGAACGCGGTTCGATCTGCTCATCCTGGATCACACGTACGGCATCGGCTTTGACGTCAGTCCGCCCGATCATCTTGCGTCCGTTGATGTAATCGGTCACGTGGCTCGATTTCGGCAAAGCGGGCTTCTCAAGGATCGTGCGCAGGCATACGCGACGCATATTTCCCACGAGGGATACCTGGAACACGATGAATTGGACAGGTATGCCGCCTCAAATGGGTACAGAATCGCATTTGACGGTTTGTCGCTGACAATCGATGGGTGACTGCGGGCCGCTTCGCCGCGCCGGCTGCGCAAATGAGTACAAATGAGGATGTAATGGAAGAGATCCGCCCCATCCGCGAGTCAGAACTCGACGAACTCCTCGACTTGATCTGCGCCGTGCACAACCCCAACGGCCGCGAGCGCTACCGGGGGTACATCGAAGGCGATCCGACGTGGCGTACGTCACAATCTCCAGTCGTCGTTGTCGACGGCCGGATTGTGTCGACGCTGCGGATCTGGGAACGCCGGGTCCACGTTGGCGCCACGCACTTCCGAATGGGCGGTGTGGGCGGTGTCACCACTCATCCCGACTACCGGAAACGCGGCATAGCCACGCGGCTGATGGAGCATGCGGCGGATTACATGCGCGACGATGGCTACGACCTGGGTCTGCTGTTCACGGAGATTCCGGCAGGTTTCTACCGTCGCCTCGGCTGGTGCTGCGTGCCACTCACGGGTTTTCACGCAGAGTTGCGACGTCCTGCGAAGCGGGGGCGGTCGGCACTTGAGGTCCTGCCATTCGATGAGAGCCGCGACCTGGAGGAGACGGTAATGCTCTATCGCCGCCACAACGCCGGTCGTAGCGGCAGCCTCGCGCGTCCACGTCCGTACTGGGACTACACACCGTCCCGCGTGCGGGGCGTGTTGCCCACTACCGTCGTCAGTGGCCCGGCGGGACTCTGCGGGTACATCAATTGGGAGAGAGACGACGAACGTGCTGAGGTGTATGAGGTCGCTTATGAGAGCGGCCCGGCCCTCGATGCCCTTGTGCAGTTCCTGCTCGACGAGTGCTCAGAGGCCGGAGTGACGCAGATCCACGGCGAGATTCCCCATACTCACCCTTTTGTCGACGCCCTGGTCGTTGCCTCTGACGCTGATCTGGAACTCACGGGCGATAACTCGATGATGGCCCTGCCCTTCGACCTCGGTTCGATGATCGACAGGGTTGTTCCCGAAGCCGGTGAGTTGGCGCCCGGGCTGCCGGCCGATCTGATGTGCCGGCTCCTGTTTGGCGAGTCATCCGGCCCCGATGTGGAGCCCATCCTTCGCGCCCGCGGGATCTCGCTGGAGGCCGGGGAATCCCGCCAGCTCGAGGAGTGGTTCCCTCGCCGCGAGGTCATTTTCTGGGCGCCGGACCACTTCTGATGTCCCGCGTGTCCATCTCGCCAAAAACACCGGACCGGGTCATCCGATACGAGCGGTCCCGCCTACGGCTGGGCCGAACAGGAGTGCGGCGGTGGAAATTTTCGAGCGTCCCGGACGGGTATCGCGAACAGACGCGGTCTTGCGAGCGATTCTCGACGCTGCAAACCGGACGGAAGAGATCACTTCGATCGCCAGCAATGTCGAACTCTTCGTCCAGGAATACGGATTGATCGCGGCCCATCTCCGGGGTTTGCACCGGGAGACAGGCCTTGTCGTCATTGTCAAGGTTGGCACCAGCGCGCGGGAAAATTTCTGGTGCAGGGAACTCCATCGACTTTGCCCCGACCTGGCGCCGAGGGTCTATGCCGCAGGTTCCCGCCTGGGCGATATCGACGTACATTGGCTGGCATCGGAAGCCATACCGTATGGGCCCCTGGGTGATTCCTGGAACGGCAGGGAATTCGAATTGATGCTCGACGCGGGGATTCGCTTCTATCAGCAGGCGAAGCTGATTGAAGATCCCACGCTGAATGTCACCACGTCAACGGAAGTTGCCGGCTGGCTCGAGGGAGCGCTCAGGCAGCGTTGTCCGGGTGCCGTCCATGTACTTCTATCGAGAATCGACGACCATTGGAACTTTGTCCTTGAGAAGTGTGAATCCGAGACCTGCTTCGATGACTTTCACCTGTGCAACGGATTGATGAGAGATCCTCCGCCTGATGGAGAGCGTGCGGTTCTGATCGATATCCACCCGAATCGCCGCCCGTGGATCCTGGATCCGGCTTATCTCCAGGTGTTGAATTCGGGAGACAGGAATCGTCCGGGGCATCGGGACCTCGTCCACAGAATGGCCGTCAAACGCCGCGACGCGGGACTCAGGAGCCTCGAGGGTTCGGACCTGGTTGCGGCTACGAAAATCGCGCTGGGTTGGATGGCCGCCCGTCAATGGCAACCTGACCAGGCGGATTCGCAACCTGATTATCGCGAAGCGTATCAAGAGTTCATTGACAGCGCCGTTGAAGCGTAAATGGCTTCCAGGCATCTCTGGTCAGCGGGTCGGATTTAACCCGTCTAAAAGGTTGTTGGAACTCTATCGAGAAGGTATCCAAGTCTCTATTGGGGCCTTTGAAAGTCCTGATACATCCAACACCGTTCGACGCTCGTTCGCCCGCTCCGTCGGTCTCTATTTTAGACGGGTAATTGTCTCACAATAGATGGGAACGTAAGGGGTACCTGTTGACCAATATGGCAATTGGAAGCCGTGGAGTTTATCTTCCGAATATGCGTGTGTTTTCCACGAAGACAGATCACCGTAGAATTCGAAAAATGTAGCCGTGACCCTCACCGCCGTCATCCTGATTCTCATCTCGGCCTTCACTCACGTAGGCTGGAACTTACTGGGTAAGCGGGAACAGCCCTCCGCTGCCTTCTTTCTGTTGGCCAACACACTTGGTTTTCTGTGTTTGTTGCCTACGCCTGTCCTGTTCGGTTCCGCAATTCCAGCCTTCCCTGCCTCAGTTTGGCTGTTGCTTGCCGCAACAGGATTTGTTCAGGCCCTCTACATGCTCGGGTTGGCTAACGCCTACCGCAGGGGAGACCTTTCCGTAGTCTATCCCATCGCACGGTCCTCTCCAATCATCGTTGTAATGATTGTCATACTTTTTCTTAAACGATCAGACCAGGTCAGCGCACAATGCATCTGTGGGATTGTACTGGTAGTGGTTGGGATGTTTGTCCTGCCCATGAAGAGCTTTGGCGATTTTCGAATTGGCAACTACCTGAATTCATCCGTATTATTTGCATTGTCGGCCGCCTTCGCAACGGCGGGCTATACGATCATCGATGACGAAGCTTTGCGACGCCTGAGAGAACCTTCCGCCCTTCCCATTGCAACGTGGCAGGTTGCGATGTTATACGCATTTTTCGAGGGCCTCACCACCTCTCTCTGGCTGGGGACGTGGGTTCTATTTCGAGATCGGGGTCGCAAGGTTGTGCGGGAAATTCTGAAAACGCGGCCATCCCAAGCCTTACTGGCGGGGATGGGCATGTTTGCCACTTATACTTTGGTTCTGATCAGTCTCGGCTTTGTCTCGAACGTCAGCTATGTCGTTGCATTTCGGCAGATCAGCGTTCCTTTGGGCACTGTTTTGGGTATCCTCATTCTCAAAGAACCCGCATATGTTTCCAAGTATATTGGCGTCGTCGTGGTATTTGCGGGGCTCGTTCTTGTCGGGACGGGATAAGAGCGTAGAACCCCATTTTGTCAGCAATTGTGCTTCTCCAACCCATAGGGATGTAGATCAGAAAGATGTTTTGCCTATTTCAAAGTGAGACAATCGGTGCGGCTTTTAGCACCCGTAGCGAGTTTGTGTTTGTACACTGATGCTGGACCGTCGATGGTTGGTTCAGAGGTTGTTTGTTCGGGCCGCACAGTCCGTCGGAAATCACTACCGATTTCCGGTAGAAAAAACGGAAAGAGCGTTGTCTTTCCTCGCGCACGTCAGCGAGTTGCCACGCGATGCGCAGATGATATTTCAGGGTTCCGACGAGGAGAACGTTTAACGAGGCGTTCCGGGGGAGGTTCGAGGATCCGCTTGAAGGGCTTCATCACAGATAGAAATCGTGAAATGGAGACCGTTGTCGGCCCAATGTCGGGATTGAGCGGGAGCGTTGATCGATGCCATCGCATTACGTGAAAGCGGGCGTCGCCGGGGTGATTCTCAGAGGTGACCGAATCGTGCTGGTTCGGCGGAAGTACGGGGCGAACAGGGGGAAATGGTGTATTCCTTGCGGCAACGTGGAGGTTGGCGAGGACGTCCGAACGGCCGTGCAACGCGAGATTAAGGAAGAGACGGGTCTGGACGTGGAAGTAGGTGACGTCCTGGACGTGCTCTCGACACATCACTCGCCCGAGCGAAGCGTCGTTGGCGTCTACTTCTTCGTCAAGGAAAAAGGGGGCGACCTCGTTGCCGGAGACGATGCCGCTCAAGTCGAGCTGTTTCCTCTTGGGCAGCTGCCGGCGGGCATGGCATTCGAGGCGGATCGAAAGATCATCGAGCGTCTGATAATCAGGAAGGCGTGAAGGAATCGCGAAAGTAGATCAATGCCATTTACATCCATAAACGGCTTCAGGATGTTCTACGACGTCCGTGGGGAGGGGGACGTCGTGGTGTTCATCCACGGAGGATTTCCCTCCCTCGACATGCATCTCCGCGCCAATTCGAACGGCGTATGGGGATGGGAGATGGATTTTACGTCGGAATTACGTTACGTGATGTACGACCGCCGGGGCTGCTGGCTGTCTGCTCGTCCGGAGTGCGGCTACGACCTGGAGAATCAGGCGCGTGACCTGGCCGAACTGCTGGACCACCTCGAAATCGAAAGAGCTCACGTGATCGGTTCCTCAGCCGGGGGTCCGATTGCAATCCTCTTTGCAGCGCGCAATCCGGAGCGAGTCAAGACACTCGTATTGGCCGGGACCGCGGTGCATCTCTGGCCGGATGAAGACCCGGTTGCCCGCATTATCAAAAAACAGTTGGAAATCCTTTATAATCAGGGTGATACATTAGCATGGTACAATCGGCCCGATGGTGTAGAGCTCTCTCTCGACGTTCTCTGGGAACGTGACGAGATGGAGGAGCGGGGAACGCTGGCGGAGTACGAGGCGCGAGTTAAAAGCCTTGTGGCGAGATCCAGCCTGCAGGAACGCATTGAGTGGTACGGGACCCAGTTGAGATCGATTGACGCGTACCGTGACAGAGATTTATCTGTCGAATGCGGTCGGATCCGAGCGCCCACTCTCGTGGTTCACGGTGCCCGGGACAGGGAAGTGCCCCTGGATTGGGGCAGGGAACTGGCAGCGAAGATTCCCGGCGCCGAATTTCGGGTATATCCGGACAAGCCCCACAGCGTGGTCCACGGAAGCAAGAAAGTTCGCGAAGATCTGATGGCGTTCTTCCGGTAAGCGGGCGAGGGCGCTGAATCGCCGCGCGAAGCACACGACGTCATACGAACCCGCAGAGGTAACACAAATGAGCGCAAGATTCATTGAACATCGACGACACTCGATGAGGACGAAACCGGGCCAGCATCTCTCTCAAGCCGGCGTCGACCTTGCCAGGCGGGTTGGCGCGGGAATGGCGAGATTCGACAAGGTCTATACCAGTCCTGTCCCGCGCGCATTCGAAACCGGCATTGCCATGGGATATGCGGTAGACCATCAGGTCGAACGGCTTGCTTCCATGCCTTCGGACGTGGAGGTTTCCTTTGAGGTCGGATTTGGCGGATTCTCTGCCTACATTAGCGAACATCCGGATAGCGTCATCGCGAACTTCGCCAGAGAACTGGCCGCGTTTCATCGCGACGTAGTCCGGTCGCTTCCGGAAGGCGGCCGGGGGTTGATAATTTCCCATGGCGGATTTATCGAAGCCAGCGCGGTCGGTTGCCTGCCCGACGGGGACCACGATACCTGGGGCCCCTCCTCCAACTACTGCGAAGGGGTCAGATTGACGTACGACGACGGGTTGTTCACGGAGTGCGAGATCCTCCGGATCCCGGGCACAATCCTTCTGAACTAATCCGGTGTTCTGTCCCAATAATAGGTTGATTAAATTCGGCCGGTGAAGAGCAGCAAATACAGCTATCAGCTTTCAGCAGTCAGCTTGAATCAAAAACGAAAGACAAACAGCAAAGAGCGACCGGCGGAACCACCGCGAATCCATCAGATTGATCTCCCTGAAATTCCTTTCGCCCTTTTTCTTGGGCGAAGCAAGAAAAAGGGCAAGGGAATAGGGGACGTTAAGGGTTTGGGGGAGACTTTATAGGCGAAAATTGGTCGGAAAGGTGAAGCGCGGGTCCGCCTGGAACGCAGTTCCGATTGGCCGAAATAGTTGAGAGTATTGACGTTGGCGGACGACACCGCAGCGAGACGGGATGAATCGGTGGTCGAATGGTAGGATGTATTCGGGACAGGACACTCGAGCCGACAAGTATCGATCGGTTGACACAGGATAATGCGATGCTCGTCCCTTTTGACAGTCAAATGCCACGCTGCTATAATGGGCTGACCGTCCAATGATATGAATCCATGGACCGTCTTCCGCGAGGACCTTATGAGTCCGACGAAAGTCGCCGTGATCGGGTGCGGCCAGATCGCGACCTCACAACATCTGCCGGCCTACAGGGAGGCAGCAGATGCCGGGGTCTGCTCGCTTGTGGGCGTATGCGATCTGGAGCCCAACCGGCTGTCACGGGCCCGCAGACAGTTTGAAGTCGCCGGATTTCAGGACGCGGAAGCGATGCTTGAAAAGACAAAGCCCGACGTCGTAAGTATCGCCACGCTGCCCTCGAGTCATCGAGACCTCGCGGTGATGTGCCTGGAGGCGGGATGTCACGTCCTGTGCGAGAAGCCCGTGGCGATGGATGCGGGCGAGGCCCGGGACATGGTCCACGCCGCCGAAACAAACAACCGACTGCTGAGTATCTGCTTCGAATACCGGACCTGGGACGAGTCTCGGTACCTGAGAGACCGGATCGCAGACGGCGTCCTCGGTCACGTACACGCCGTTCGGACGTGGGGAGGGTGTGCCTACGGACTGCCGGCGATAGCGTACAGTTCACGCGGGTCAAACGGCGGCGGCGTTCTCGCACACTGGACGATCCACAATCTTGACCTCGTGCTCTGGCTGCTCGGCAACCCCGAACCGCTGACCGCCAGCGCATTCTGCCATCAGCGGGTGTCCGAATACCCGCCGGCAGCCGGACCCCTGGCAGACGACGTCGATCCTACGTCGCTCGATCCGGATTTCGAAGACTTCGGCGCAGGCTTTATTCGGCTGTCCGGAAACACCATCCTGACCGTGGAAGGGAATTGTTTTCAGGGACCTTCTGACAGACGCGAGGGTTGGGCCTTTCTCGGAGACCGGGGTAACGCGTCCATCTCACCACTCAGAATCTGGACCGACGACGGACGATCGTGGCGTGAGGAGACCCCTGCCTTGAAGCCTTGCGACTACGATATGAGGCAGCTGATCAATGAATTCCTGGGTGCCGTCCGTCAGGGTGAGGCGTCTCCCGTCTCGGGCGGGGAGATCGTTCGAATTCAGCGCCTCATGGACGCGCTCTACGCTTCGGCTTCATCCGGGCATGAAGTCGCTGTCGCAGGAGCCTGAGACATCAGGAGAACACACACGATGGGACTTGTCTACATCGAGTACATCAGTCGTCTGCCAGGCATCGATCTGGAGACGTTTCGTGCGCAGGCCGCACAGGGACAGGAGGGATGGGACAGCGGCTATGAGGACGAACTGGTCCTGTCCATCGGCCGCACGTGGCGATTGGGGCCCAGCCCGGGCTACATGACCGTCTGGCACACGCGGAACGCCGGCCTTGAGAGGATAGACGCCTGGGACCGGATCTTTCGCAGCGGCGAGGCGGACCACCTGGAACAGCCGTTCTTTCAGGTCGCGCAGATCGACGTCGCCGGGTGCTACGATCCGCTGCTCGAACCGGTCCCGGTCCGCAAAGGTACGTACTACGCCGAGTTTTTCGGTGCCCGCGGCACCACGGATACCGTCAGAAGCTTCTACCAGAGCCGTGCAAAACGGCATCCTGATTTCACGCTCAATCTCCTCGTACAGAGAATTGGGAAGCTGGCGCCCGAACCCGGCGGCCTGGCCGTCTGGACCATCCCCAATTTCGCAGCGCTGGATTCCATTGCAACCGATCTGGACGAACCCAACACCCCGATCAGGCTCTCCGCCGCGGGGACCTATGTGGACTTCGGCAGTGAGATCCTTTGAGACAGCTTCTGAGGCGCGGCCCGCGGCAAGCCATTGTAAGGGAAAATTGGAATTAATCCGAAATTGCCGGAAGGTCTCTACGCGGCAACTCCATTTGGCCTCTTCAGGCGGAAAATAGATTAGACGACTAAAGAGACCAACGCGTGTGTAGGAACAACATTGCCCTTCCCGGGCGCGGGCGACACCGAAACACAGGCTTATATACTATGCTTTTCGCATTGATCCTCTGCGCTTTCCTGACATTTCATTTCCTCAGCTTTTCCATCGCGTTTGCGCAGAACGACCTCAGCGTGGAACAATATGAAGAGGACTTCGATTTTCTCTGGAAAACGTTCAGGACCGACTACGCCTATTTCGACGAAAAGCGGACGGATTGGAATCGAGTCAGGGAGATTTACAGGCCGAAAGTCCGGTCGATTTCGACTAAATCGGAATTTGTCGCATTGATGGAGGCGGTCCTGGAGGAATTGTACGACGACCACATTCATCTGAACACGCATACGGCATCATCTCCGAACATCGTCCCGTCGCGGACCGACGTTCGGGCGGAATGGAAGGACGGGAAGGCGATCATAACGGGAGTTCGATCGGGCTTTCCCGCCGATTCCGCCGGTCTTTGTCCGGGGATGGAGATTCTTCGCTTTAATGGCATGCCGATCGAAGACGCCGTCCGAAAACGGATGGGCGGGTCCTTTGTCCAGGTCGACGAGGAGATAAAGAGTTGGACGCTTAGGAAAGTCCTGGCGGGATATCGGAATCAGATCAGGACAATCGAGGTCCGGGACGGAGGCGAGACCAGGCGGGTCTCCATTCCGCTTGAACAGTTCGATATCGCATACAAATCAGAATACCGATCAAGACTCGATTTCCGGATTCTCGAACCCCGCATCGGCTACGTGATCATCAACGGCGCCCTGGGCGACCGTCGACTCCTGGAGCTCTTCGACGCCGCGCTGGAGGCGTTGCGCGACACCGGCGGATTGATCCTTGATCTGCGCAAAGTCGGCGGTGGCAACACGGGGGTCGTTGAGGGAATTATCGGACGCCTGATCGACCGGGAACGCGTCTACCTGCGAACCGTGCCTCGAAACGGCGTTCCGTTCCTGATCCGGGTCAAACCTGGAGGTGATTGGCAGTATAAACAGCCGGTTGTCATCCTGGTGAACCGCTGGACGGGAAGCGCGGGGGAGGGCCTGGCAATCAGCCTGGATCTCATCGAACGAGCGAGGGTTGTCGGAACGAAGATGGCGGGACTGGAGGGTTCGGTCTACACGATGCGAATGCCCCATACGGGAATCGGATTTCAGTGTACCAAACAGAAGGTCTTCAACGGCACATTAAAGGGAGACCCCGCGGCGCGAAATTTTGTCGGATCGTCAAGAAGCGCGTATACGCCTTCCGTACTCGTCGAAACGATGACGAAAACCTTGCACGAAGATGAGGATCCGATTCTTGAGAAGGGTCTGAAGGTTCTCGGCAAACTGATGATTCGAGCGAGATGATTTATCATTCCCTGGTACCATTGCATCTTTCATCGTCGACACCCTTCAAGACCATAGGCGTTCCCACGGAACCGTATGGTTCGGACATCGTCGGCCGGGCGACATTCCTGTAGATTTCAACTTCGGAACTATCGAAAACCTTGCTCCCGGAGAGCCAATAATCTATATTGGCGTTGTGTACTAAGTTGCGGTATACCACCAGGAAATATTGGAAGTCCCTGAAGGAGCGTAATTATGTGGAAGGACCCTATCGTTGAGGAAATTCATGCAGTTCGACGACAGATCGCAAAAGAGTGCATCCATCATCGTTCAGCGCTCCTTCGCCCTCTACATTGCTCTCTAATTATTATGGGGAAATTGTCTCATTAATATAGGCACAGAGGGGACTACGCGAAAAAGAGAAAAGACATAAAGGAAGGCTTATCTTTTCGATGCCGGAGAAAAGGTCCGAGACGCAGGCTGACGGCTGACGGTTTGACTGCGTTGCCGAGGAATGGCGCCTCAACGCAGGTCGAGCAGATCGACCTTGCAGCCATCAGTTTTCGCGGCTATATTGTAAAGAGAGTTCTGCGGAATGTGAGATGAGCTTGGTGCCTGGTAAGCAATCCGAAGGGTGCGAGAGTCTTATGACGAAGGTTGAGGCGTCAACGCAGGATGAACCGCGGGCCGAGTATAATTTGAAAAGCCTGCGGGTGAGGAAGGTTGGTTCTGGGCGAAAGAGCTTTGGCAGGCACGTCGTCCAGCTGTGTTCTGTCCCGGAAATAGATCGCCGAAATTCGGCCGCCGAATCGCCCGGCTCACAAGGCGCCTGAGCGAGGCGACCTGCGAAAGGTCGGCGACTGAAGGGAACGCAGCGAGACGCGATGAATCGACGGAAGAATGGTGACATATTTCTGGGACAGGGCAACAAAAGCCTGACGTTGCAGAGGTTTTTCCAGATGCTGATTCTGTGAACCAGGCAGCATTGCGATTCCTGATACGTGTGACCAGAGAAAACAAGCCGGCGCTTTCTGAAGATGTTGGTGATGACTGACACCTGACGTGAAAGGCCCAGACGCTTTACTCGGTTAAATACAATCGAATTTGCTATGTATGCAAATCCCCGTTGGTGCGGTTGGCTGGCGGGGATTGTATTCAATGAGCGGATGTGTTTTTCAGGGTCACCAGGACGGATCACGATTCGCCGGCGCGGACTGTGAGATCTACGATTCTTTTCACGATCTGGTCAACGCGCTTCTATTGGATGGAACTGCTGGCAGATAGACGTATACAACGTATACAGTAAGGAGACAAGATGAAGACCTTTCCGTTGCAGTACACGACGGCCAGCGCCGCGGGACAGATGTCTTTCCACCTTCCCAAGGCCGTGCAGTACGAGGGGAATCCGGTACTCGCGGCCACGGACAACCAGGAGTTCGCGGGTCAGGACGCGACGTACATCTCGGTGATCCCGACAGCGGGCGTGCTGCCGGACCCTATCGATGCGTACTATGCTTACGTGGCGACGCACGACGGGTCGGAAATCTGGCTTGCGACGGCCGGGCACCCGCTGGGGCCGTGGACGTGGCGGCAGGCTGTTCTGGAACTCGCGGCGACGTCGTTCACGAAGCACATCTCCTCTCCGTCGGCCGTAATGCATAACGGGGAGGTCTACATGTATTTCCACGGTGTCCACCCCGCCGGCAGGCAGCCGACGGCGCTGGCGACGTCGAGTGACGGCATCCATTTCGAGCAGAAGGTGTTCCCCATAATGACAACGCATCCGAACCGAAAGAACCACTGGTACGGCCAGAGCGTGAGCTATGTGCGGGTGGTCAAGGACGGCCCGATGTTCATCGGGACGTTTCAGGGGAACGGCCTCGGGTGGAACGCGCAGGCGAACGGCGTGACGACCGTGGCCGGTCTGGCGATGAGCGAGGACGGGATCCACTGGCGGCTGTCGAAAAAACCGTTGCTCGGAAATATGCCGGGCAGCCGGGGGCCGTTCGCGTCGATCCTCGTCCGTCTGTGGGACCGCTGGATGATGCTGTTCAACGATGACCGCGGGCTTTCCGGGGCGCTCTCGGAGGGATCGGACGTGACGGGCCCGTACGAGGACATGGGTTGTGTGCTGGAGTCCGGACACTGGCCCTTTCCGGTATTTCACGAGGACAAGCTCTATCTTCTGTGCGGCGGAATCAACGCCGCAGTGATCGATTGGAAATAGACAACGTGCGTCAGGACTGATTTGAATCGAACGATTGGATGCCGGGGGAAAGAAACATGAACCGAAGGTTGTTGCGAACGACGTATCACGCAGAGGTCGAAGAGGTCAACTTCACGCACGGTCTGCCGACGTGGATGACGGAATCGCCGACCGGGTCGTCTACGGCCTCGACGCATGACTATACCGATCCGTACGGAAGCCATTACGCGATGATCGCCAGGGGAAAAGCCGGCGAGGGCGTGGCGCTGGCGGGGTCTCCGCTGAGCACGTCCGTCGTGAAGGTCCTGGAACTTGAGGCGATCGGGGTGACCGTGGACGGACCGGCGGGGTTGAGCCTGGGGCTTGTATCGCCGAATGATGGCGTCGCCGGGATTCAGCTGGAAGCGGTTCCCATCGATGCCGGCGTGGCACAGGCAGGCCGCGTGCGGCTACTGCTGCGGGACGGGTCTTCGGAAGGGAAGAGGACGCTCTTCGCCGAGGGTAACGACGGACAGATCCTCGACGGCGGGACTGTGATCGATGACATTGACCTGGGGGTTATCGTCAATACAGAAACGAAGTCAGCCCAGGCGCACCTGGGATATTCATACGTCTCCTGCGGTCCCGACGGCTTTCCGGCCGGGCAGGTGCTGGCTCCTGGGATCAGGACGGCCCTGGTCGCGGATGGGGAGGCGTCGGCGAAGGTGCGCCGGGTGACAATTGGGATATATACGTGAATAAATCAGGAGTGAACGGTGATTGCACTTGGACATTGCAGCAAACCCGCGGCATACCGACGAGCCAAAGTTGAATTCAAACGCCTACAAGCCGAGACTATACCTGACGACGTCTTCCACTTTATTCAGGGTTGCTCCGGAAACTCGCCCAGCTGCATCATCGGGAAAACGTCTTGAATCCAATGATCGCACTTGAAAACCCAGGAAAACTGTTTCCATATCCAGGCCCGTTTCTGCTGGCCTCAGCCGGATGTTTGTGGGATAATCTTGAGTAATGTTGGTGCCCCTTGTACCAACAACAACGGTCACCACAAGTGGCAATCGATTTATTGCATCTATAGACAGAACCAGTACCGGACGGCGACCCGACTGCTCTCGCCCCGTCACCGGATTAAGGTTGACGAAGTATATTTCACTTCGTTCAATGGCCATCAATCATCCAACCCATTGCCCTCTGTCGGGGAGAATTCGTTCTCGATTTCCCGGAGTTCCTTTTGAATTTCAGGATCGGCGGCCATTTTACTCAATTGAGCATCTATGTCAGTATTCGAAATCACATCAGCTCGAATTCGGTGACTCACTCTTTCAATCAGTTGCAGTTGCTCATCCGGAGTCAGACGACTGATCTTTTCTTCGAGGTCATTTACGATAGATGTTTCAGCCATCGCCATTCTCCTTGTCTATTCGTTCATTTTGGCACACTCAAAATAACGACAAAGACCCGTTCCAAGTCAAGAATATACCAGCCAGCGGCATTTCTGGGATCTTCGAACTTCCTGGATCGAAGTTAGAGTCTTACGTTAAGACTTCTACGCAAGACGCATTCATGTTTTTTCAGGCAGCTCGCATAAGGTAAGGCGTTGAAATCCCCCCACCGCATCAGCCGTCGCCGGGCCCTTCGACAGGCTCAGGACAGCGCCCTCGACAAGCTCAGGGAACCGGCTCGGCTTCTGCGACTCCCCCTCAAGGGGGGAGTAACGGCACCGTCAATCGGGCTCGTGCGTTCATTTCCACCTGTCTGGTTGCGGCTGAAAAACGCGAAGCCGCGTTAAGCAGGATCAATTGTGCATAGTATTCTCATCTCACCTGTTACTTGCATTCAGGCGTTCTTTTCTCTCGATTTACTAATTCCGATACTTTTCGGTTCATTCGAGCCTGATCCTTCCACGGGGGATAGAAGAGGAATGCCGAGCAATCGTCACCGTCCTCGACCTTCATCGAGGCCAACAGATGACGGATAGGTCCCGGGCGCTTGTGGAGGTGCATGTTGCGACCCTCCTGTATGGATTCATCGCGCCCTTCGGAAAGGCGGTCGACCTCGACCCATATCAGATCGTCTTCTGGAGGACGTCTCTGGCAGCGATCGTCATTTTCGCAGTCGCCAGGCGGCTGAAGAGCCACACGCCGGTCAGGAGTTGGAGCGATCTTGGTACCTTTGCGGCCATCGCAGGCCTGCTGTCCGTCCATTGGGTACTCTTCTTTCAGTCGATCAAAGTCTCGACGGTCGCAATCGGTCTGGTGACGACGTATACATACCCTGTGCTCATGGTGTTCCTGGAGAGCCTTTTCTTCAACATCAGGCTCCGAACCATCGACTTCGCCAGTGCGGTCGCGGTATTGATCGGGGTCTACTGCCTGGCGCCGGGTTTCGATCTGTCCGATGGGAATTTTCAGGGGGTTATCTACGGCATGGCCTCCGGCGCGATGCTCCCATTCTTCATCCTGTTACGCAAAAAACGGATTATCCACAGATACAATAGCTGGGACATATCGGCGTACGAGATGGGCATCGCCGGCCTGCTGCTTCTGCCATTCATGCTTTACGATACAACCCTTTTCGAAATTCCGGGTACGAGGGATCTCCTGCTCGTGGTGGTGCTGGGGGTGGTGCTGACCGGATTTGCACGAATTCTCTTCGTCAACAGCCAGAGACACCTTTCCGGGAAGGTTGTCGGGGTCACCCTGGCGCTGGAGACAGTTTACGGTGTAATCATTGCAGTGATCTTCCTGGCAGCCATACCGTCGGGGAGAGAAATCATCGGCGGTCTGATTATCCTGTCCGCGGCCGTGTTCGAGAGTCTGAGAGCGCCGGGAGATGACACTGTCGATAAGGACAATCAGTGAGTCGGGATAGCGGCCGCATAAGGAATCAGAGGACTGTGCCCTACCCGAAGCAGCAGGCGGTGAATGAAGAAGAGGATGTCATCAGACAATTGGTTTCAGCCGTTCGGGAGAGTAAAAATATGAAACTCGGAAAGTTCATGATGCCACTGCATCCGCCGCAAAAGAATCGCACACAGACGTTCGAAGAGGACATCGAGTGCGTGCTGTGGGCCGAAGAGCTTGGATTCACCGAGGTCTGGATCGGCCAGCACCATACCGCAATGTGGGAGCCCATTCCCGCCAACGACCTGTTCATCGCCCACGTCCTGCCGCAGACGGAGCGGATCCGCCTGGGCACGGGGGTCACCATTATGACGCAGCATCATCCGGCGAACGTGGCGGTCCGCCTCGCCTATCTCGATCATCTGTCCCGAGGGCGGATCAACGTCGGCTTCGGGCAGGGCGGAGTACCGACCGACTGGCCGCTGTTCGATCTGCCTGATCCGCGCACCCAGGGGCTGATGAACCTCGAGGCGATGGACGTCGTCCTGAAACTGTGGACCGAAGACGGCCCGTTCGAGTTCAAGGGGGATTTCTGGAACGTCGCGATGGCGGAGAAAGTCCCGGAGCTGGGATTGGGGGAGGTGTTGAAGCCGTATCAGAAGCCCCATCCACCAATCGCCATGAGCATCGTCAAGGAAGAATCGATGGCGGCCACGACAGCCGGTAAGCGCGGATTCCTGCCGATCAGCATCAATATGGCGCCGGCGCACAAGGTGAAACGGCATTGGGAGATGTACTGCCAGGGGGCCGCGGAAGGGGGGCGGGACGAACCGGACCGGGGCGACTGGAGAATATCACGCAGCATCTACGTCGGCGAGACCGATGCCCAGGCTCGCGAGCACGCCCTCGGCGGCGCCTTCGCCGACTCGCTGGTGTACCTTCGCGGCATGCTCGAAATCGCCAATATGCTGGATCTGCCGAAGATGAATCGGGAGATGTCCGATGCGGACGTTACGCGCGAATACATCATCGATGAGATTGCCATCGTCGGCAGTCCCGATACGGTAACCAGACGCCTGCAGGAGCTGTGCGACGTCACCGGCGGTTTCGGCACGGTGCTGATGATCGGCCACGACTGGGACGACAAGGCGAAGATGAAGCGCTCGATGTCGTTGATGGCGAACGAAGTCATACCACGTCTTCCATAAGGGGCTTTACCTGCTCCGGGCGGCGGCGGTCGCCGCGCCCGGTACCCCCTTTACTTACACGTCAGGAGAGATCCCATGAGTACGGCTCGCGCCCGTCGCGCCATCGTCGCCGGAATGGACGGCGCCAGCATGGAACTGGTGAAGAACATGGCCGACGCCGGCCACATGCCCAACGTGCGCGCCCTGATGAAGGCGGGCGTCTGGCGGCCCATGGTCGGTGTCTTCCCCACCCTCACGCCGCCGGGCTGGACGGCCCTGTCCACCGGCTCGTGGCCGGGCACGCACGGAATCCTGGACTTCAATATCCGCCACGTGGGCGAGCCCCTGGACAGTACGCTCTGGGGCATCGACACCTCGCTGTCGCGCTCGGAGTACATCTGGAACGCCTTCGAGCGCGGCGGCCGGAAGCCGATCCTGGTGAAGTGGGAGATGTCGTGGCCGCCCACGGTGAGTTCGGGGGTGCAGGTGGAGGGCACCGGCCCCGGGGTCTCCAACCACCACCAGGTGGCGGGCTATCACCTTTTCGTCGGCGGCAAGTGGGCGCCGAGGCGGCTCGAGGCCCAGCGCGACCCGGAGACCCTGGATCCGAGCGCCCTGCAGGGAGTGCGCGAGTTCGACCCCGTGACCCTGGTCGACGCTGTGGGTTGGACCGGAGCGCCCGAATCCACGCGACCGCCGAAGGAGGCGGTCCTCACCATCCAGCCCCTGGCGAGGGGCCGCGAGGGCATGAACCGGGGCCGGGAGGGCGCCCCCGTTCCGCTGCACGCTCTGATTTACGCCAGCGGCGCCGGCGGCTATGACCGCGTGCGCCTCTGCCGGTCGAAGGACGCCGCCCGGCCGCTCGCCGACCTGGGGGTGGGGGAGTGGAGCGACTGGTGGCTGGACGGCTTCGAGATCGACGGCCGGAAGGTGCGCGGGTACGTGCGGGCCAAGCTGATCACGCTGACGCCCGAGGCCGACGCCTTCGAGCTCTTCATCCCCCAGATCTGGCCGCCCGACGGCTACACGAAGCCCGCCTCCGTAGCCCGCGACATCGACCGGAACGTGGGTAACTTCCTGCAGAACCCGGGCCGCGACGCCCTCGGCCTGATCGACGACGACACCTACTTCGAGCTGCTCGAATTCCACCACCAGCGCCTGGCCGACGTGGCCGAGCACCTCGCCGGCTCCCGGGACTGGGACCTGCTGATGACGGAGACCCACGCCTCGGACTACACCAGCCACTTCTTCCTGCGCGCCGCCGATCCCCACTCCGGGGCGCCGCCGGCGGTGCAGCAGCGCTGCCGCGAAGGGGTGGAGCGCACCTATGCCTCCATCGACCGCTGGATCGGCCGCCTGCGCCGGCTCGTGGGGGACGACACCGCCTTCTTCGTGGTTTCCGACCACGGCGGCACCTCGCAGCAGCACACCGTCGTCAACGTCGCCGCGGTGCTGGAGCAGGCCGGGTTCCTGAAATACGAGGGCCGCGGCCCCGACCGACGCATCGACTGGACGCGCACCCGGGCGGCGGACGTGGGCCTGGTGCACGTCTTCGTAAACCTGAAGGGGCGGGAGCCCGGCGGTATCGTCGATCCCGCGGACTACGACGCCGTCTGCCGGGAGATCATCCAGGCGCTGCACGACTACGAGGATCCGGAGACGGGGCGGCGTACTTTCGCCCTCGCGCTCACCCGGGAGGACGCGGAGATGGTGAACCTGTGGTCGGACCGCGTGGGCGACGTGGTCTACGCCCTGCGCCCGGAATTCGACGGCGCCCACGGCAAGCAGCTCCCCTCGGTGACCTTCGGCATGGCCGGCCAGCACTCGACCTTCATCGCCGCCGGCGCCGGTGTGCGCTCCGGGGGGCGCCTTGAGCGCCAGGTGCGCGTTATCGACGTGGCGCCCACGGTCTGCTACCTCACGGGCGCGCCCATGCCGCGCAACGTCGAGGGCGGGGTGATCTACGAGGCCGTGAAGGACCCGGACCTGCACCGGTAGGCGCCCGGTCAGTTCAAAGGGAAGGGGCTTCTTCTTCCCCGGACCGTTGAAGCGATCACCGCCCGCCATCGAACCGACATGAAGGACGAAGTCCTGGGTCAGATTGTGGATATGGGGCTGGGGTTTTATGTCAATTCGAACATATACGGCAAAGAGTCGGTTCCGTACGGGTTCGGGCGCTACGCATCTCCCCGTGCATTTGGCAATGCAGGATACCAGTCGTCGATCGCCTTCGTGGATCCCGATGCGAGCCTGGTTGTCGTGTGCATTTTCAACGGCACGCCTGGAGAAGATGCCCACCAGGTCCGCAATAGAGAGACCAACAGCGCCATCTATGAGGATCTGGGTCTGATTTAGGTTGTTCAAACCGGGAGATTCCGGCCTTACCGAAATGTCGAGAGCGATCCTTCGCTCCGTCTGAGCCAATTGAAGTCGCAACCTGGCGAAAATCGACACGACGCACGCATCGTATTGACGAACCTGTTGAACCCAGCGTCCGAATTCTTCCAAAGCGCGTGGAAGCGGGCAAATCCATCCATCGCCTGCCAGAGCTCCGCGACCCCTCCGAGTGTCCGTTTTCGGACATCACTGTATCATAAACGAACACCGCCTGATCGACGAGATCACCCCTCCCATCAAGTAACTTCCTGAAAAACCTGTACATTGGAATCTGGCACGGTTTTTGATAATTCTAGTTTAATCTATTGTCTTCTGAGATTATCGATCCTCGGGGTCGCCATATAGATCAATCAGGTACGCAAGTCATGTTCCGAAACGTGCTTCTCATCACCTTTCGCAATATGCGTCGCTACAAGCTCTATTCGGCCATAAATATCGCCGGGCTTGCGGTGGGGATTGCGTGCTGCTTGATGATCGGACTGTTGATAGAAGATGAACTGCGATACGACCGGTTTCACCAGCACGCCCACCGAATTTACAGGTTTTCGACTTGGAATAGTGCATCGACTTTTGCGCATCTCGGCCCAAGGCTTGTTGAGGATTTTCCCGAAGTTGAACAGGTCGTCCGCTTGGCGCGCCTGCCAACAAAAACGTTGACTGTATACCAGGATCGGAAATTTCTCGAGGAAGAACTGTTGTATGCAACCCCCGAATTCTTCGACGTATTCTCGTTTACACTCGTTCTGGGCGATCCCACGACCGCGCTGGCGGCGCCCGATGCGATCGTGATTTCCCAGGACATGGCAAAACGCCTTTTCGGCGACGCAGATCCGATAGGCAAGCCATTGCGGATATCCGCTTGGTTGGAGACAACCACGCTTCAGGTTACGGGCGTACTGGGAGACCTCCCCCGCCACTCTCATATAGAATTCCGGGGGCTTATCTCCTATGCAGCATATTCCAGTGGTGAACGAAAGTTTTCAGGCGCCTACACGTATCTCCTCCTGGACGATAAGGTAAAGACACAGAAATTGGTTGACAAACTCCGCGACTGGCTGCCTCATCAGTTTACCGCCAACGAGGATGACGACAAATCCGCCGCCAGCGCGTCCACTTCCTCTAGACCATTCCGGCTGATGCCACTTACAGATATCCATTTGCATTCTCATATGGAGCAGGAACTGGGCGCCAATCGCGACATTAATGAATTGTACTTGTTTGGTTCTGTGGGAGTTCTCATCCTGCTGATTGCCTGCGTGAACTACATGAATATGGCCACGGCGCGTTCAGCCAACCGGGCCCGGGAAGTGGGGCTGCGCAAGGTCGTGGGTGCCGACCGCGGGCAATTGATCCGGCAATTCATGGGCGAAGCCGTTTTTGTCACCATACTTGCATTTGCCGGTGCCGTAATCCTTACAGAGATGTTTCTTCCGATCCTGAATGCTGCGGTCGGCAAGTCCCTTGGCATAACTTACGGCGGCCGTTTCTTTTGTATCCTGGCTGCGGCGGCACTCGCGGTCGGGGCACTAGCAGGAAGCTATCCGGCATTCTTCTTGTCGCGTTTTCGCCCCATAGAGATGCTAAAGGACCTTTCAACAACCACACACAGGAGCGCAGGATTTCGCAAGAGTCTTGTGGTCATCCAGTTCGTAATCTCAATTGGCCTGATCGGTACGACAGCCGTGGTGATGAGACAGTTGCATTTCACAAAGAACAAGAATCTGGGCTTTGATACACGTAATGTGGTTGTACTCGATACGGAGGGAATCGAGTGGAATGTGTATTCCGCGGAGCATCGTTTCCGTACTATAAAAGACGAACTGAAGCGGCACCCGGACATCCTCAATGTGTCACTGGCCTCTGTCGTTCCGGGCCAGGACTATTTGCCCAGATCACAGTATACCCTGATCGACTCGCCTGGCAGCCAACCGAAGTCCATCAAGACAGTGTATATCGATCAGGACTACCTGGAGACGATGGGTATTGAACTTATCGCCGGGCAGAATTTTGCGTCCATTTTCGCCAAAAAATCGAATGACGGTGTCATTCTCAATGAATCAGCGGCGGGAGAGATGGGTATCGGTAGTACAACCGGTCAGAGGGTGCACATGAAGTTCTGGATGATTGAAACGACTGGCACTATTGTGGGTATTGTGCGAGACTTCCATATTCGGTCGCTGCATCACAGAATCGAACCATTGGCGTTACGATTAAATCTTGATGGAAAGTATGTTTGGAATGCCAATGAAATTGCCGCAAAATTGCGACCCGGTACTGTCCAGTCGGCGCTGCCATACCTGAGAGAAAAATGGGCTGATTTTGCCCCCTCACAATACTTTCGCTATACCTTTCTCGACGCCTATTTTGATTTCGATCAGTTATATCAAAAGGAAACGCGACTTATGCGCGTATTCGGAGCGTTCTCGGGACTGGCGATCTTTGTCGCCTTTCTCGGGCTATTCGGTCTGGCATCATTCACCGCGGAGAATCGCACCAGAGAATTTGGCATCCGCAAAGTTCTCGGCGCATCCGAGGTCGACCTCGTTGCCCTGATATCAAGAGATTTCGTATTCCTGGTGATCATTGCCATCGTCATCGCCTGGCCTCTCGCGTATTTCGGCGCGGAAACCTGGCTGCAAGACTTCGCCTATCGGGTCGACGTCGGCTGGTGGACTTTCGCGCTTGCTGGTGCACTGACGCTCGTTATGGCTCTGTTAACCGTCGGCTGGCAGGCCGGCAAAGCCGCCCGCGCAAATCCGGCAGATGTCTTGCGACATGAGTGATTTCGGCAGTGCCAGGAGAATCGCTGCGTTCCCCGGCCATCCGGCGGCCTGATTCAGGATCGGTTATGGGCGAAGCCAGTTGGCGGTTTGCAGACACGCAGAGCTCCCATTCACACCGAAGGCAACCCGCAGCGCGGTTCCGGAACAGATTCCCCAAAAGCAATCTCGTTAGATTATGGGAGACTTTCTCCATACAACTGCAGGTTAGGAACGATAGTCCTCAATGTGAAATAAATCAGGCGGCTTTCTGGAGCGCGTTGCAGATTTTACGGTATTGTTTTTCGGTGTGCTTGTTGCGTTGGAGGCGCAGGGTTAGACGCCCTTCGGGTCGCACGAGGTGTCCGGCTCGGTTGATGAGCTCGAACCGGAGAGTACGTATGGATTTGAGCGGCCATCGGTTGGTATTTTTCAAGGTGCGATTGCGTTTTGTGAGTCCGGTTTCGATTTGGAAGTTGACCAGGAGGTTGTGCGCGAGAATGACGAACTGTTGCCAGGCACTATTGGCGTGGTAATGGTGCGTGGGGATGGTATCGAAGCTAAGTCCGGTCTTGAGTTCGCCAATGGCTTTTTCGTGGGCACCACGGCCTGCCATGAAGCGCCAGAGCGCGCGCAACTTGAAGGGTAGATTGGTAGCCACCGCACTGTATTCGAAGGTGCCATCATCGGGATCGAACAGGTCCAACTGGTAGTTCTTTCGGGTTTGATGCATCACGCGTTTTCGAAAGATGGCAATGTTGAGGGTGCGTTTCCATTTTTTGACCGTCAGCGTTGACGTGAAGCCGTCGACGCCCTTCTCGATGCGCTGCCAGTTGCTGCATTGACGGATTTTGTGCTGTAAGTCCAGGCCTTTCCAGAAGGGTACCTTGATGGCATACGAGGCCTTGTTCTTGATGAGCGTGTTCACCACATCCTCTTTGAAAAAGGCGCCATCCATGCGGAATCGCAGAGTGTAGGCGTGTCCCAAGGTCTCTTTGATCTGGGAAAACACGTCCTTTAGAAACAGGATGGAGGCGCTGCCATCATTGACGTTGCCTGCCCGGTTGTGCACGCCCAGAAAATGACCACTGTCGGCCAGGTAGGCGGTGATCGGATAGTAACTGGGGACTTTGCGATGATGCGGATTATACCCGCGGCGGGCACCGCCGACGCGTTTTCCGGTGCACAAGACGGTGCCGTCCACGTCGATCGTCAATTTTCGGGCGCGCAACAGGTTGATCTTATGGGCAACCACGTCGGCGTTGAGGGCTTTCAGGGCGTTGAGACCCTTGTCGGAAAACCGTCTCAGAAACGTACTCACGCTGCGGGGGGTCGGTAGATCCGTCAGACCGCAAAACCGCTGCAGCAGGGGATCTCCTTTCAAGAAATCCAGATGCCGCAACCGACGGCCGCCTACCCACAGCAAACCCAACAGAACACGGCACAGGCTCACCACACCGAAATCGCCGCCAAAGCCCACACTGCCCAGGTGACGGCGCAACTGCCTGTTCCAATCCACGTTTCGCAAATATCGCATCAACAGTTCCAAACCCGCATACGAGGTGAGGCCTTCACCGGTGAATTCCATCTTCAAATTGTCGTTGACACGCGCGTGCAAATCCGCTTTCTTTCGTCTCACTGTACGTGGCCTTTCGTTTTGGGTTAAATGGGTCGTTTGTCGCTTCCCAATATACCAAAATGGAAGGCCTTTTCCTATTGAAAAATATAGACTTATTCGCATTCTCGCTTAGTCTTCAATACCCCGAAATTCATCAACATTATTTTCGCATTGAGGTAGTGACCGAAACGAAATCCGAACGGAGGCGCCATCACGATTGGAGTTGAACCGAGAGCGGCCCGCATTCCACAGGTATCCCCGCAATTAGCCCGCCACCTACCGGATTCTTCAACCTATCCCGCCGTACGGCTCGCAAGCCATTGAATCCAGGAATTCGCCTGGATTTTTTCGTTTTTCCAGATTTCATTTAAGACATTTAATAACAAATAAATATATGTGTTCTATCCACACTTCCGAAACGAGAAACAGGGGAGGGGGGGACTTGATTTTGCGGCACGTTGAGACCATATTCCATACGTAGTCTGCAATCGCTGGACAAGAAGGACGGGTTTAACCCGGCGAATCGTCTGAGAAAACAGGACAATCCGATATGCCAGCGGATGATATCACCCTGAATTGGGCGCCTCGGGTAAAACAGGCTCGAATACTGCGTCTCTACCGATTCGCGGGCATGGGTATCTACGATGAAGACGCGCTTCAAGACGTGGGCACGTCGCTATATGCCCGTAGTGTGAACATTGCGACTGTCGCCGACGCATTTCAGTACGGGCTGGTGGCCTGTCCCCATTGCCAGATGCGCGTCCAGCGCCGGATAGATCCCCTTTACGGCCTGGGTTGGCACGGCGAACGCGGCCGGTGGTTTCACTGTCCGCACTGCGCCAGCCGACTCTTATGGACGGAATGCCGAAAGGCGCTCCGCGAAAAACCCCGCTGTTTTGACTGCCGTACGTTGATGAGGGGGCAAGGTCGACTCCGCTGCAACTGCGGGACGGAATGGGACTCCAAAGCCTATCACCGTTCCGTCGGATCGCGCGTGCGGCTTCCATGCCCTGCATGCAAGGTAATAATTCGCAAACCGGAGGTGGCCGGGCGTCAGCGAGGAGACCGTCCAGCCGCTGATGAACGGCTTAAATGTCCCGTATGCCAGGGTACAGCCCATCACTCCGGCGGCGAAATCCGGTGCGATGGATGCGGTTACAGGCGCCGGTGGAGGGATTATCGGAAAGGCCTCAAGAAACGCGATGAGAGACTTGAATGCGGGACCTGCGGTCACGTGTTTACCTGGCAGGTCTGGCGCAAGAACGCGAAGCCTCTCACCACGGGCAACCCGCAACCGGCGCGAGACTTCGTGCGGTCCTGGCCGAGATGCAGCACACCCGAACAGCAAATGATACAGATTGACTTTCTGCTGCAGACTCTGCACGGCCGAGGCCCGTTGGCCCCGCTCTTCATTGAAGGGAACGAGCGAAGCGTCCGGGCGCTCCTTGACGAACTCGTTTCGCAAGTCGCTCCCGGGAACCAGGGAGGAAGGGTTGGCACTTGATTCCGTGGCATGTATTCTTGTTTCCCTGCATCGCGGAACTGATAATGGAGTGCGCTTTGTGATTCTTAGGAAATCGGTCAAACGGTCACTACGATGATCAAGAGAAGAGTCGTACGAGCGGTGATGGTGACGCCGGATCGCCGTGTACTGCTGATGAAGATCCGGGAGCCAGTAACCGGGTTTGAGTTTTGGGTTACTCCCGGTGGGGGCCTGGAACCCGGTGAATCTGATGAGGATGCGCTTCGCCGGGAGGTCGCGGAGGAGACTGATGCTACAAGGATCTCTCCGGGAAAACAGGTCTGGACCAGACGGTGTGAATTTACGTGGGACCGCCGCGACTACAGCCGGGACGAATTCTACTATCTCGTACAGACCGACCCCTTCGATCCCGTCATGGACATGCAGGCGGCTCCCGGCGAGGCATCGGCCTTCCGCGAGTTCCACTGGTGGTCTATTGACGCCATCGGCAGGTCCGAAGAGACATTCTCGCCGCGCAATCTTCATCGCCTCATAGAGAGTTTAGTCAGGAACGGACCGCCGGATGAACCGACTGACGTCAGCGCATGATCGAGAGATCAGAAGCGCGGAAAATTACATGAGAGACTACACGAAACGTAACCGGGAGCGGGAATCATGAGCGATGTAGAACGGTATATTGCGCGGCGAAAAAAGACCGATCCCGAATTTGCAGAAGGATTCGAGGAAGGGTATAAGGAGTTCGAATTCGGCGTTTTGCTGCGGCAGGCCCGACAGGAAGCCGGCTTAACCCAGGAGCAACTCGCCAGGTTGATGCATACAAAAAAGACAGCGATTTCTCGCCTGGAGAACCGTGCCGGAGACATTCGGTTGTCAACGCTGAGAAAGGCCGCCAGGGCATAGAGTAAAGAACTGGTATTGAACCTGAAATAGGCTTTGGTCAGAAAACGAGCTTTCAGCATTCAGCTTTCAGCCGTCAGACCACCCATCCCACAACCAGCCGGGGGTCCCGCGGAAGAGGCAGACCGCTGAACGCTTGGAGATTCGCACGTCTGTCAACGCGACAATTCCCACGCATTACGGTGCCTGAAGGGCATGTTGACTAATCCGAAAATTGCTGCGTCCGACACAGGTACACCTCACCGCAATCCTGCCCCGAGTCAACAATTAACAACCGCTCCCGGATCAGGACGCCTTAACCTGTCATTCCCTACCTGACCCACAAGCCCCTGAGGTCCCACACCTTCATGGCGAGGCTTCGGAAGCGTCCAATTTCCTCACAACCGTCAATCCACCTGTTCGTTCCAGGTCTCGAGTTCAGGAAAACGTCCACGAACAATGTCTGAAAGGAGTCGTCGCGCCAGAATGCAGACGCTCATACTCGTGAAGCACTCATTGCCGAAGATCGATCCCTCCGTCCCCGCAAGGGAATGGCGTCTTTCCGAGGAAGGGCGGCGGCGTGCGCGGAAATTGGGTGAGAGATTGGACAGATACGATCTCGATGTAATTGGCAGCAGTGCCGAACCCAAGGCCATCGAAACGGCTGGAATCGCGGCCGGCGTGCTGAACGTCCCGGTGGAAGTCGTCGAGGGGCTGCATGAACATGAGCGCGAGAACGTCGGCTTCCTGGAAAAAGAACGATTCCAGCAATCGATCAGGCGATTTTACGAGCAACCCGCCGATCTGGTTTTTGGCGAGGAAACCGCGGATAGCGCGCATGACAGGTTCTCGAAGACCGTATATGGTCTTTCAGACCGTATTCCTCAGGAAAATATCGCGATCGTCACGCATGGGACCGTGCTGAGCCAGTTCGTGAGCCGAAATTCAGATTTGGAACCGTTTGCGTTGTGGAAAGAGCTGGGTCTGCCGTCCTGGGTCGTCCTGTCCCGCCCAGGTTTTGACGTGGTCGAAATATGTCGGAGCTTCGGGGACGGGGGTTCCTCTGGTGCGGAATAACCGCGCTATTGGCATTCGTCGGTCTTGCCGCGCCGCAGGTTGGCTGTCGGTGGGTGGTATCTCGAGTGTTGCTATGGACGGATTGAGGACTCGCAAGGCGATCCAGGCGGACGTTGACTTCGCTTTTGCCGTGAAGGAGGCGGCGTTTCGCGAATACGCCGAACAGGTCTGGGGCTGGGATGGAATCGATCAGCGAGAATTGCACGATTTGCGATTTGCATCACAGGATGTACACATCATCCAGTTTCGAGGGATCGACGTCGGCTATTTTTCCACGTCCTCGACTGCCGATGCAGTTAGAGTCCACCAGATCTATATCCTTCCTGAATACCAGCGGAAGGGGATCGGATCGGCATGCATGAGCCACATAGTCGCTGATGCCCGCGCACGGAAAATGGCGGTCAGGCTTCAGGTTCTGAAGATCAACACTCGCGGTATTTCGTTCTACCAGAGGCTGGGATTTGAGATCGTCGATGAAGATGATACGCACGTCCAAATGGTGAATCTGACAGAGTGAATCCGATCAGTACCAATCAAACCCACAACACAATCTCCAAAATTAGGGGACAAAAAGGAAAACCTGCCAGTTTGTATGCTGGCAGGTCGTAGATAGCGTTATGGGATACGAGGGTTACTCTAAGGCATCGAGTCTTGTTTTGTTTTCAGTGATACGTTCCCCGAAGGAATCCAGGCGTTTGTCGATACGCTGGATGTCTTGCCTTAGTTCTCGAATGTCGGCTTTGAGGTCATTTCTTATGCTATCCATCATAAGCCAGACCAGCATGACCGTAGTCAGTATGGTTGTTGCGACGGCAGCGATTGTCGAGGTCGCAATAAATTTTCTGTCGTTCATTGCGTACTCCCGTAGAGAGATTTCTTGTGACCAGTTACAGTAAAAATCTAACATAGCGGGGGCTTATGTCAAGGCAAAACATAAGCCTTGTCAAGCTGAATTGTTACAAAGGAGATGGATATGAGGCTTGTCTCCCCGGAGAAAAAGCGGTAGGAATTTGGGTGATGAAAATCGTTTGCAATTTGAGGATCGGGAGATGCGATGAGGAGGTTTGGACTGATAGCGGTTCTGGCATGTGTATATGCATGTGCTACCGGCGGCGGAGCAAGTCGGGCACCGGTTACGTTTGAAATTGGAAGTGTTGAAGCGTGGCGAAGTTTAAAACCTGGGATGTCGAAGGAAGATGTGAAAAGGGTTCTGGGCGATCCGCTGGCGGTAGCGGTTTCTGAAGCGTCTAATGTTGAGGGAGGCGTTGTCGAAAATAAATTTTGGGAACAATCGGAATATCCGCCAAGAGGGTTTGTTGTATTTTTGCGGGATACCAGTTTTTTAGGTAGCGCGCCGAAGGTTATGAGGTGGCGAGAGCCAGGCGAATGGGAGAAGGATGAAAGTAGATAATTTGAGGTTTTAGAATGTGACTTTTGGTTATAATTCCCCAAAATTACCCTTGCCATCTGACAGATGGTTGTATATACTTAGTATATACATCATGGACTCGCTGATTTCAAGGAGGTAGCTGATGGTGACCAGAGTACAAAAATGGGGCAACAGCCAGGGACTTCGTTTTTCCAAAGCAATCATGTCGGAATCTCAAATCAATGTGGGAGATCAAGTTAACGTCTCCGTGAAAGACGGACAGATCATTGTCGAACCCTTGACTAAAGTGCGGGGGAAATACGACTTGTCTGAACTGGTTGCAAGAATGCCGTCGAACTATCAGGTCGAAGCATTGGATTGGGGCGAGCCCGCAGGGAAAGAAGGCTGGTAGATGCCAGAATACGTTCCCGGACAAGGCGATTTCATTGTTTTGAGTTTCAGTCCGCAGTCCGGACATGAGCAGAAGGGCCGTCGTCCCGCTCTGGTTATCAGTCGTACGCCGTTTAACAGACATACAGGGCTTGCCGTGGTGTGCCCGATCATCAGCACCTTCAGGGATATTCCCTTTCATGTTGCCATTCCTGAAGGAAAGCCAATCAGCGGGTATATTATGGTAGAACAGATCAAATCAGTTGATTTCAACAGCCGGATGGCGAAGCTTGTCTCAAAAGCGCCTCAGTCTGTGCTCAATGAAGTCTTGAGTATTCTCGATGCCTGCATTTACGATCCTCCGTGAAAGTGCCTGAGTAGACATCTTACCGGAAGACAATCAGACATGCCAGGCGAAATCGTGGACGCCAGGACGTTTATAGGAAAGATGGCCCGGATCGTGATCGACCGCCCTCTGGGATCCAGGCATCCCGAACGAGGGTTCATCTATCCCGTCAACTACGGTTTCCTCCCGAACGTCCCGGCGCCCGACGGTGAAAATCTCGACGCCTATATCCTCGGTGTGTTCAAACCGATAGAGCGCTTCAGGGGCAGGTGTATCGCCGTTATTCAACGGTCTGACGACGATGACGACAAGCTCGTTGTCGCGCCTGAAGGCACCCCTCTGTGCCTATATTAATGAGACAGCGGTCCCCCGTAAATTAGTGAGCAGGCTAAAGGGTGCAGGAGTGCCGAATGATGTTGGATGCATTGAGGCAGGTTTAAATTGGTAGCGATGTGGTTGAGACGATGGCACTATATGATGCATCTCTGAATAGGTTCGGGATACAAGCTTCAAAGTGTGATGTTCCCGAACGTTCGGGAATTCTTCGATCTGGACCGCATTACCGTACATGTTCGCCAATGCCGTCGTTATGCAAAACTGGCGCAAAGGCAGAGTCCAACCACCGTGGTAATCGCTCACAAAACCTTCTATCGCTTTATCCTTTGTTATCGTCGTACCAGTCGAAAAAAGCGGAAGCACGAATCGATAGCTCCTGGTCCTCACTCCAACTGTATAGGTTACTCGACGATAAGGTAGGGTACATCTCATGACACGATCATTGGCAATACTGGCAGTTGTGATGGTGAATATTCCTGACTTTGCTTGGGCAGGGGCTGAAGACCATTTCCACGTTCGAGAGCGGACTGGCTACTCTTCTGAGCCTGTGAGTAGTGCACGGATTGACAAAATCATTACAGAGTCCGCGTTACGTTACCAGAAATATGGAGCTGTGGCTGCGCGAGTTGGGTTTCACGACATTGCGTTTCCAAAGGATAGTAAGGAGTTTCACCGTTTGAATGGATATGGGCTCTTGGTCGTCACAGCCATCTCGCAAGATAGTTCTGAGATCCCACTCAGACGCGTCTACGTACAAGGTGAACATGGACAGGAAGTCCTACAGCGGCTTTTTTCAATCTCATCGGCGGTAGAACCTCCAGATGGAGCAGTTGCACAGATTTTCGGTCCATTCCGGGCTGATGCCATGTATCTCTTTCCGATACATTGCAGGTTTAAGGACAGTAAACTTCTCACTGATTTCGCGCAGAATCGAAGAGGCTTTCACCTAGCAACCTTCCCTGAACGTATTCCGTCGGCCTTGAAGGCACTTCCAAAGGAGAAGCCCACGTCTATTCCTCCATTGGAAGAGATTCGACAGTTCGCGCACAGAGAGTATCCTGATCTCGGTCGTTTGCTGGTAGAAGTGCAAGGGGAAAGCAGTAAAGAGGATTGAGGTGAGCCGTTTCGCTTGGAGTGCGTGAGGCGTCATTGTGCCTGAAAATCAAAAGTCGGTTGGCCTATCAAAGAAGTGCGAATTCCGTTTCTGGAAACGCTTCTTGTGGGAGGACAGGGATAGACTGGCCTATCGAATCACGCGCGAAGACGTAAGGGGCAGCTACGCCTAACAAGCCGTCTGCGGCTCGGGGTATACACCCCTCGCCCAACTTGCGTCCGGCAAGTTCGTGGGTGCCAGGAACGTCAAGCGCAAGTTCGGCATCGATATGCCAAACAGCCAGGCGTCGGATGCCAGACTGTAACGTCCGCCGACACGGAGAACCCGTATGATTCGAGTCTACGGTCTGAGGCAATATCTGGATCCGATAAAGGCGAAACTATCCGATGTGATCAACACATGTATGGTTGACGCCCTCTCATTTCCGACCGATAAACGAGCACATCGCTTCATCCCAATGGATTCTGAAGACTTCTACTATCCGGAGGGACGTACGGATGCGTACACGGTGATTGAGATCTCTCTAATGGAGGGACGGTCAGCAGAAGTCAGGAAGAAGCTGATCCACCTTTTGTTCAAGCGCATTGGCGAGAATTTGGGGATTGCACCGATTGACCTGGAGATCACGCTCTTCGAGACTCCGGCCGGTAATTGGGGTTTCCGCGGCATGACAGGGGACGAAGCCACGTTGGACTACCGGATAGATATCTGAGCGGGCGATCGGCCGGGCGAGGAAGACCATAACCACCGTGCGCCGTAACAGAGCTTGACACGTGATTCACAGGTTCCGTCGCGGAGTTTACCCTGAGTCTTGTTCTGAGCCTGTCGAAGGGTTGTCGACGGGGCGCCTTGGCCTACTGCGGCCCGCCTTCGGCCGATTGTGAAGGTGGGGCAGACATTCCTGTCTGCCCGTCTCGTGTCTACGCAACGCTTCGTTCGACTCCCCCTCTCCTCGCAGGAGAAGGGGCCGGGGGGAGAGGTTCTTCTGCCCAAATGCAGACAGAAGAATGGCTTGTGCCGGTTTTATAGAGGCAATACTCGTGGTCGAAGCACAAGAGTCAATAACCCATGTCACACGGCATCCGTGGACATAGGGAAGTAGGGGCAGGTTTGAAACCTGCCCCTACGGTTGGGCCATTGGGACATGTGCCATGGCGGCATCGAGCCAGGATTCGATCTTTTCATCGAAACGTCGGTTGTATTCTTTCCACTCGGCGTCCGTTCACAGTTCGGAGTGGACTTGAGCCACAGCTTACACGCGTCCTGGAACGCGCGGCGGTTGCCCCGGGGATCGCGTCAGCGAGGCGAAGGGTGATCCAATAGATCGCGCCGTCCTTTTTCCGGTGGGGGAGACGGCTGCGAGATGTGGCGTGCCCGGATTCAAGATTCTGAGGTTTCGGTTTGATGTCTATGAGCAGACAAGAATGTCTGCTCCACCTTTTCGAGCTTTTGTTCGAGGAATCGCTTGAGCGCATGACAAACCTGCTGCGCAGGTTCGGGCACTCCGGGACGTAATGTGACATTGGATGAAGAAACAGTAACAATCAGATGAGACCGAACAGAACACGAGAATTACCACCAACGATCCGATCGGCTACGGCCGCTGACGCCGAGATGGTAGCACGGATTTATGTCGATTCGTGGAATGCTGGATTTGGCCCACTGCTGTCGCAGTCCGATAGAACTGTGACGCCATCCCTTGCTGATCGCTGGCGACATGATCTTGGTCAGGCTGTCCCACGTCGTTGGTGGGTAGCGGAGCGCAGGGGTTCGATTGCAGGGTTTGCCGGCATCGGTCCCAGCCGAGATCCGGCAGATGATCATCTCGGTAAACTTGATACGATTGCAGTCGATCCGCCGTACTGGCGCGCAGGCATTGGCAAGGCATTGGCGTCTGTCGCTTTACGTTATCTGGTTGTAGACGGTTACGATGAGGCGATACTGTGGAGCGTAGAAGGTTACGAGCGAGGAATCGCTTTCTACGAGGCCTTGGGGTGGCGCCGAGATGGTGGGGTTCGAGATGAAGGACGACAAATTCGCTTCAGGCGTGACCTTTCTACCTTACGAATGCCGATATAACCCACGGCTTGGCCTGCCGGCAACCGTTTCTCGGGTTCGCAAACAGTGAAACGTTATTCGCAATGGACTGGGGATGGATCCAGCGAAGTACTCGGCGACCTTTGGAACGACGTGGCGTCGTGCCGCACACCCACAAGCCGATCAACGATGCCCGCGGGCACGCCGTCCTGGATTTCAACGCCAGGCGCCGCCTTGGATCGCCGCGCCTGACGACCACATGCCACGGGACAGAGTGATATGTCCAGCGATCTTGTTAAGATCCGCGAGGTCTGCCAGGCCTTCGTCAGGGGTCTTGCGGATATCCTCGATACGAATTTGCATGGCATTTACATGTATGGCGCATCGGTATTTCCGGACTCCGGACCAATACAGGATATAGACTGTCACGTGATCCTGGAGAGACGGCTGAGTGATCGGGACAAAGACGCAATCCTTCAACTGCAGAGAGATCTTTCGGAGCGTTTTCCGCCTTTGGGCGGTGAATTGGATGCCTATTTCATACTGCGCGAGGATGCCCTGGAGACGCTTCCGCCCGTCCACCAGTTGCAGCCCGATATGCGGGACGAAGCGTGGGCATTGCATTGCGCGCACGTCAGGGCCGGACGCTATATTACCCTCATCGGTCCGCCCCCAAAGGAGATCTTCCCGGCGCCATCCTGGGACGAAATCTTGACCGCTCTCAAGCACGAGTTGAAGTTCATCGAGCAGAACCTGCGATACCCGGACTATTGTGTCCTCAATATGTGCCGGATCATGTACAGCGTACAGGAGCGGAACGTGGCCGTGTCGAAGTTTTCCAGTGGCGTCTGGGCTTGTGAACGGTTTCCTGAACGGAAACCCCTGATCGACGCGGCGGTGGCTTCCTACCAGGGCAGGGAGACGCCAGGTGAAGCTGAATTGCTCAAAACCGAGGTGGGAACCTTCGTCGAGTTCGGTACCGGCGTGTTTCACGAGCAGTCTCAAAACGCCTGATCCTGCGACCGCCCAGAAACTGCAATATCACCCACCGCCTACTGCCCGCCTGTCGACGCACGCTCATCACGCCACCAAACAGGCGCCACCCGCGCCACCCCCCTCCAGCGTGTCGAATTCCAAACCGGTGGATCCGTAAAAACCGAATTTGTCCTTGACAGTCGATTGGTATTCCGCTATAATTATAGCAAATATGATATAATTCTTGGAGGCTTTTGTGCCGTTCGATTGGTTGCAAATCAGGCAGTTTCGAAAAGCCGTCGGGTTCACTCAACAGCAGTTGGGAGATATCCTGGAGGTTCCCCAGTCCACCATTGCTCGATGGGAGACCGGCAGGATTGCCCCCAACGCCCTGCACATCGGTCTGATGTGCGATCTCGGCAGGGTTCAGTCCATCGAACCGGAATTCTTCTTTCCGGCTTATTCACGGTTTGATCCAGACGAGCAATCACACAGAGAGAGGAGGAGAAACGGGTGAAACCCGTTACTTTCACGGACGCGACCTTTGAAACCGAGGTCATTTCCTCAAATCGGCCCGTCCTCGTCGACATTGGCGCGAATTGGTGCGGACCCTGTCGCCTTATCGATCCGATTGTAAAGGAACTGGCCGTTGAATACGCCGGGCGATTGAAAGTCGGAAAAATGGATTTCGACACCTCCCATTCGTCAGCAGTCCGGTTCGGCATTCATAGCCTGCCAACCCTCCTGCTCTTCAGGAATGGACGTGTCGTGGAACGCCTGGTTGGCGCCGTCCCGAGGCAACGGCTTGTCAATTCCATTGAGGAAGTGCTTGCGGATCCTCGCGAATGATCACCTACGTAGAGGACACGTCGAAGTGGGAAGACTGGCAACGCGACTACCGGTTGGGTCTCATTCTGATCCTGCCGCCTCCCGACGTGGCGCGGGAGATCGACCTCCTGCGAGCCAGGTATGATCCCCGCTCTGCGGCCTGGTGTCCGGCGCACATTTCATTATCCGATCCGTTGAGCCGCGAAATGAGCCCCGCGCTTGCCGGCGAAATCCGCGGCGTCGTCTCCGGTGTCCAGCGGTTCACTCTCTATTACGGCAAACCGCACGCCTCGACGCGGTACGCCGGTGTCGCTTATCCCATAACGCCGCGAGAGCCGATCGAGGGCCTGAAACATGTCCTCCACGGCGCGTCAGGCTTCGCCGCCGAGGCGCATCGCAGGCGCCTCATAGCCCCGCACATAACGATTGCCGAGTTCATTTCCATTGACGAGAGCCTCCAGCTTTGCGCACGTCTCCAGGATACGGCGCCGTCGGGCTCATTCCTGTGCGACCGATTGGCATATATGGTCCCCGACCAGAATTTCCGGTTCAGCAAAAGGCTGACTTTCGTGCTTGGCGATTCGGTGTAAGCATTCTACCTTGTCCTGGACAGTTCTTATTCAGAATGTACGACAGGTGTTGCCCGACCTGATTTGTCAGATTTCACCGGATCTGGCTTTTGAGTTTTTATCCTGTCTACTGTCCATCCATGTAAGTTACGCTTTGTGAATAAGGTGATTATGCACGGAGCCAGGAGACCGTCGTGAATATCGAAAGCATCGAAGTCATTCAGATCGAAACGCCGCGCTTCTACGGGCACGTCTCCGGACACGTGCTGATCAAGGTGCATGTGGACGACGGCCCCGTGGGCTTCGGCGAAGCATCGGACAGCCGGTGCGCCGACGTGCCGGCCCTGGCGCGGGAACTGAACGAGCAGTTGAAAGGCCGCGACGCCCGCCGCATCGTCGAAATCAACGACTTCGCCCGCGCCCGTAACTGGAACAGTACCGTCACCAACCCGCACGTGGCCAGCGCCGTGGACCTGGCGCTATACGACCTCAACGGCAAGGCTCAGGGTGTGCCTGTGTACCAGATGCTCGGTGGCAAGGTGCGCGACGCGCTCTACTGCTGCTACCCGATCTTCGGCTGGCAGGTGGTTGAGGACTTCGAGCGCACAGGCTCCTACCTCCAGCGTCTGGTGGCTCTGGGTCACCACCTGTTCCGCTACTACGTCTCCGGTGACGTGGATCTGGACGATCGTTTCCTAACCGAGATGAAGACCAGGCACGGCGACCGGATCAGGCTCAAGTCCATCGACTTTTCGGGCCGCTTCCGCGACTGGCAGGAGGTGCTGCGCTACGGCGACAGGCTGCGGCATCACGACCCGTATCACTTTGAGCAGCCGACGTACGAGATGCGCTCCAGCGCGCAGTTCACCAAGCGCGTTGATCTGCCCGTAACCTGGCATATCGGCTCCCTGCAGCAGGCTTTGGAGGCGGCTGAACGCGGCGCCTGCACGGCCTTCAACGTGGCCTGCGTGTCCGGCGGCCCCACCCACGTCAGACGCATCCTGGCGGTGGGGGAGTCCGCCGGCATGCCTTGCCTGGTCGGCACCGACCAGGAATCCACGCTCGGCGTCAGCGCCCAGGTGGCGGTGGGCATCACGTCTCCCCAGGTCCAACTGCCGTGCGATCCGATGGGACCCTTGCTTTACACCGCCTCGCCGGCACGGGAGCGCGTGCGGGCCGAAGGAAGCTACCTGACACCGTTCGAGGGACCCGGCCTCGGCGTCGAACTGGATGAGGACACACTGGCAGAACTAACCGTAACGAGGGCTTGAACTATGGACAATCTTCTGAAGATCAGCGACGACCAACTGGCGCACTTCGAGCGTAACGGGTTTTTCCTGGTGCCGAGCCCCTTCGGCGCGCGGGGGATGCGGCAGATCGACAACCGGCAGCAGGAAGTGGCGCCGGAGTGGGAGCGCACGGAGTTCCCCGCGGGCTGCAACCGGCTTGCCTGCCAGTTCCTGATGATCGGCGAACCGGTGCTGCAGATGGTGGAGCGCCAGGACCTGGTGGATGCGGCGCGGCGGATCCTGGGCGTGGAGGAGGTGCACGTGGGCGCCTGCGGCATTGGTGACGCCTCCAAGGCAGACAGTGGCGGCCGCCGGCGTGAGCGGCAGGTCTTGTGGCACGCGGACGGCAGTCCGGAAGTCCGGCAGGTTTCCTTCCGCACGGCCCTCGACCGCCACGACGCCAGCAACGGCCCGCTCCGTGTGCTGCCCGGCAGCCAGCATCGTCCTAAGGAGGAGGTCGCGGCGGAGTTGCTCCAACTGGAACTGGCCACCGGGACCCATGACGAGATGCCGGCGCAGTTTTTCGCCCGCCACCCCCACGAGGTGGAGGTTGTGCTCGACCCCCGGTGGACGCTGGTGTGGACACCCTCGTGCTGGCACGCCACAGGGCTGAAGACCGCGGCAGGTCCGAGGCGCGCGATGGGCTGGAACTATTTTCCGCCGGGCGGCCGCACGCGCGACCTGACGGCGATCAAACACGTGCACCCGGATTGGCGTGACTGGTCCGAGGCGCGGCAGCGTCTCTGGGGCCTCGTCGATTGACGGCCGAGCCAATGACAATGCTTATTTATATCAACGGTTCGATAAATTCCGGTAAATCGACCATCGGTCGGCTCCTGGCCGAAAGCCTGGCCATGACGGTCCACATCGAGGTCGATGACCTCCGGCACTTCGCCGGCTGTCTGAGTCTGTCGGATGCAGCTCCTTACTGTGTCGTGGATGCGTCGACGTTGACGCGAAACTGGCTCGCGCGCGGGTTCAACGTCGTTGTCACGTGGCCGATTTCACAACGCGACTACGAGGTCTTCGAACGTGTGGCGACAACTGCAGGCGTACCTATACACGCGGTTACGCTTCGACCGCCCCTCGGAGTCGCCATATCCAACCGGGGTCAGCGCGAACTGTCCGATCGCGAAAGAGCCCGCATACGCGAACAATATCACGCACCGCATATCGATCCGGGAATCGGAACGGTGATCGACAACAGCCGTCAGACGCCTGCGGAGACGCTGGCGGAAATCCGTGTCGCTTTCGGCCTATGAAGTGGGGAGGAAAGCGGTCTCGATATTTTAGCCTACGAGCTCCGTCCATCCCTGCGTCACACATGGAGACAATATGAATGCGCCTATGGTGAAAAAAGCTTTCGCGTTCATCATAAGACGCAACGCAGCTGACAGATGCGAATTGCTGGTATTTGAACTCAAATCCATCGGCTACGAATTCTATCGGCTTTCTGGGGGCAATATCGAAGCCGGTGAAACGCCGCTCCAGGCAGCGCGTCGTGAGACCTTCGAAGAGTCGGGAATCGAGAATCTGCGGTTCATCCGGAAAATCGGGACGACCCGATACTTCAAGCCCTACATCCAGTCAGACGTGGAACGAACGGACTTACTGTTCAATCCCGATGCCCACCTGCCTGACAAATGGGAACATATTGGAACGGTCGGCCCCGAAGAAGGTGTCGTATTTGCTTATTCATGGATCTCCGCCGATTCCATATCGAGGGTGGATCCGGAGCTGCGCACCTTTCTGACGCCGGACCGCATCCCGGAACTTTTTCCGGAGCAGCCGTAACCTGGCCTGACGCGAGGTTTCTTGACCATTTCTTCTTTTCGACAAGAACTGACAATTCCTGCATGGAACTGCGTTCCGGGCGGGTGGTCATTGAATTCGGAACGACATAGAGTCTCCCCTTCCCGTTAACGTCCCCCATTCCCTTGCCCTTTTTCTTGCTTCGCCCAAGAAAAAGGGCGAAAAAGAAGGGCGCCGCTCAGACGCCGCGGGGCTCCTTTTCCGCGAATCATTTCCCGGGTGAGAACAAGAGATCGGCGGCCTGCCGTCGAAACGGGTAACACTGAAGCGTGTTGCTGAACGGAAAAGCGCGGAAAAGCCCCATCAACCGCCACCGAGCGCTTGAAGGGACCGCACGAGTGCCGGTACGATAGTGATGTTCTACGATAAAGCGCGGAATCCCGGGACGCCTGGTTCTGGCGTACGAGGTTGCTGGTGAGCGGTTCGATCCGTACAGCGAACAAACCCCCCACTCCAGAGCCGTACGCGCGAGGGGTATGACATATGGCAGGCGTTGGGGTCTCGTTGCGACTGAGGGTTAATTGGGGCGCGAAAAATCGAGGGTCGGGCGATGATTCCGGAAGCAAGTAGAATCGGCCGTGGTCATACCAGCGGCGATACGAGCTTTGGTTAATTCGCCCCTGGAACTTTCGAGATTTAATCACTGTCGAGGGTAAACATGCCCGGCAGCCAAATGGAGACCGACCGGTTGATTCGTGACGAAGTGGATGAAATTATCCTTCAATCTGAAAACAGACTTCGTGGGTTTTGTAAACAACAGGTTGTCGGTTTCCATCAAGTACGTCGCTCTATTGTGGAGGATTCGTGAGAGGATTTGAACTGTCGGAGAGGTTCTTTCGCGAGATCGGGCTCCCCGCGGTTGAGCGACGATTACCCGGATGTGTGCGGAGACTGGCCGTCGGCGTCGAGGTCGGATCACAAGCGCACAAGAACGACGACGACGTGTCGCGCGACCACGGTTGGGGACCGGGATTCACCGTATGGCTTGGCAGGGAGGACTTCGACGATTACGGCGAACGTCTGCAGGAAATACTGGATTCGCTACCTCAGGAGTACGATGGGTTTCACTGGGAAAATCCACCCGAGAGGACCTGCCGTGTCGTGGAAGTCGGCAGCTACATCAAAAGCGTGGTTGGATTCTCGGAGCCGCCTGAGTCGCCAAAGGATTGGTTGCGAATTCCGGAATCATATCTTTTCGAACTGGCTCCGAGCCGGCTCTTTCACGATGAACCCGGCTTTGTCAGTGCCCGCCTCAGAGCGTTCTCCAGGTATCCGGAGGATGTATGGAGGCAGCGAATGGGTGCCTGCCTGTCCTGGTGCTGGGAGTGGGGGCGGAAGCATCTCTTCCGGGCCGAGGCTCGGGGAGACCACGTGACCGCGTTTACCTATTGGACGAGATTCGCTGAGTACGCGATGAAGGTTGGTTTTCTGGTCAATCGGCGATATGCGCCCTATCACAAGTGGTTGTGGGCAGAGTTCAAGAAGCTTGAAGGTGTCGCCGTTGAGGTTTGTCCCTTGCTGCGGGAGGGATTCGCCAGGGCCAGTGGCAGGCGAGAACTGGTGGAGCGCATTGAGGCGATCTACATGGATGAACTCGAGAAGCTCGGATTTCCACCGCCCGCCCAGGTCACAACCCGGAGGACGGCCTATCCGGACAACAGATTATATCGATTTGCAGTTGACATACGCCGCGGTGTTGAGGATCCGGAAGTGAAGAACCTGCATTTGAGAGAAGAACTGGTCTATCCGGCAACGAGGGCCGGGTGGACGTGGTTTCGATAGACTGCATACAGTAACCGGCGCCAGGATCCGTTTTGAGGGTTTCGGTACATGCGCATCCGCGACCATTTGCTGCGCCGGCCCTGAACAAGAGACGTGTCGGGAACATCGAATGGGTGGCAACCTGACGATCTGGTTATAACATTTTGAAAAAATAAGAGATAAACCGTACTCGAACACTCACCGGACACCTTCCACGGGTGTCTGGATCTGATTAACGGAACCATGTCAAGCGAATTCGATTTTGGTGGTGCTGTTCCCGCCTGGGGCCGGTGCGCGGCCGAATACGAGGCGTTCTTTGCGCTGTCCGACGTCCCGCCGTCCGCGCGCGTATTGGACTGTGGCGGCGGACCGTCTTCGTTCGCCGCCGAATGGGGCAAAACGGGGCGATTCGTTGTCGCCGTCGATCCCATTTACAGGTTTTCCGTCAGAGACCTGGAGTCCAATTTCGAACGGACGTCCGCGCGCATGCTGGCCGGAATGCGCACGGCGCGCGAACGGTTTCGGTGGGACCACTATGGGAGCCCCGAAGAGGTTCTCCGGCTGCGCCGCGACGTCCTGAACGCCTTCCTTTGCGATTTTCAATCGGTAACCCGAAGAGGTCGTTACGTTTCGGGGAGCCTGCCGGAGTTACCCTTCCGATCGAAGTCCTTCGATCTGGTCCTTTGTTCCCATCTGCTGTTTCTGTACTCCGCGGAATTCAACCTCGAAACGCACGTTTCCTTCCTCCTGGAACTGCTTCGGGTCGGGCGAGAGGTCCGGGTATTTCCATTGTTCGACCTGGCTGGCGAACCGTCGAGGCATCTGGACGTTACTATTCAGACCGTGCAAAGGTCGGCCGACGTCGAACTGGTGTCCGTGCCCTTCCGGTTTGGGCCCGGTGATTCGAAAATGTTGAGGTTGACGCAAAGCTGAGACTTACGCCATGGCCTCAGGCTGGATGTTTGGCGCTGCGTCGCCGGGGTGCACGGACCTCCGGTAACCGTTCCGCGGTTGGCAGGCGTTTACGTCGCCAGCGGACGTGGCACGTCAAAATGCCGTTTTCCTTTCGTTATCAGTCCGTTGAAAAAGTTGCTCTGCAGGCGAGGCCGAGCCATTGTGACCGAAGACAAGGCGCGCGACCGAGTCGAATCGGGGGATTCGGGGAGGGGCGCAACACAGTAATTCGGCCACAAGAGCCGGCCGCAGCCCGGATGGTCTTTTTCAACGGGCTGTTAAGCAAAGATAAACCAGGACCTGCGTACTCAGAATATCACTTGATGATTGTGCTTTGCCATAGTACACTTTGATAGACCTCTGCAGAGTCGACGAAAGATGAACGGCAAGGGAGTAAGCAATGGACACGAAAATGATTCAAATTCGCGTTAGTTCGGAGGCCGCTCATGCCTATGAAATAGCCACCGAAGCAGAACAGCGCAAACTGGATGCCCTGCTTAGCCTTAAGCTTAGTGATGTGGCGAGAACGAAAAGGTCTCTTGAAGAGGTTATGAGCGACATCAGCCGTAAGGCACAGGAACGAGGCATGACGCCGGAAATTTTGGAGTCAATCATCAATGAACGGTAGTGCTCGTTATGTCTTCGACACCAATGTGCTCGTTAGTGCACTCATATTTGAGGATTCAAAGCCTGGGCGAGCTTTTCGGCACGCGTTTCAGAACGGCGAGGTATTGTTATCCCTGACGACTTTAGAGGAAATAGACGAGGTGATGAGCCGTGAGAAGTTTGAGCGATATGTGACTGCCGAGGAGCGTGAGGAATTTCTCGAGGCGTTGGTTGGGCGGGCAATATTTATTGAACCTATTGAACAGATCAAGGTTTGTCGAGATCCCAAAGATGATAAATTCCTGGAATTGGCTGTGGGTGGAGGCGCACGAATAATCATCAGCGGTGACGATGATCTGCTTAATTTGAGTCCCTTTCGCGCAATAGAGATTCTCAGGGTGGGTGATTTCCTGACGCGGCTGCAAGGAGCCGAGTCTGACGACGAGTAGCCTTGTCTTTTTACCGGAGTAAAGATTTATACGAACTCCCGCTGGATAGACTATCTAGCGGGAATTCTTTGTTTTTACTCGACATGAAGGATTTGTTATCGAGCAGATTTCCGTGGAAGCGGATTCCGATGCAAAAGCCGCTTATGCGAACATTCCTTTGGGAGACAGACGAATCATCATCTATGTTGTGCAATAGGGGTTGTCCCTAAAGTCAGGATGTCGTCGACATGTCGTGCAATCCCAGATCAGCGCGACAGTAACATGATGGGATATCATAGCGCGAATGGTATCGACTCCCAAATTATCCGGAAGTACCGAACAAGAATCGGCATGATGAGAACACCTGGAATTGTTTCAAGCAGACACATTCGACCAGGGTTCAATCAACGCTGATCCGCGCGGACGTCCGGTAACCGTTCCGCGGTTGGCATGCGTTTACGTCGCCGGCGGACCTGGCGCATCGAAAATTGCGCCTTCGAAGGGTATAACGTATCACGTTTAACATTATCCGTTTAATATATATCGTTTAATGTTATCCATTTAATGAATTCCATTTAACGCTTAATTTTTAACACTTGTCATTTAACGGAATTCGTTATATATTTTATCGACAGTGCGATTCTTCATGTATACAGAGACCCAACGAATATTCCAGCGCGCCGTGCCGGAAAACACACGCCGACATTCCACTTGCCGAGTTTCTCCGGTTTCGCACGTTAAGTTGATAGTCGATGACGACACGGGTTGAGCTTCGAATTCCGTCAGCCAATCGCACTGCAACCTCCGTGCGCCCCGGCGATCCGGCACGGTATGCCAATCAGCGACCGATCTCGAATTGGTTTCACCTGCCGAACCGGCGGCTCCCGCGACGTTTGGATCGTACACGATCAACCTGGAGTCAGTTTGATGCGCGATGGGGAAACGGTTCCTGTTCATCCCGGGAAAGTCTTGCTGGAACAGTTTCTCAAGCCGATGAATCTCAGCCAGAACCATCTGGCGCTTTCGATTGCGGTGCCGCCGCGACGAATCAACGAGATCGTGCTGGGTAAACGCGGCATCACCGCGGATACGGCGCTGAGGCTCGCCCGTTACTTCTACACGGCGCCAGGATTCTGGATGAAAATTCAGACGGACTATGAACTGGACGTCGCCGAGGACGCGCTGGCTGACCGCCTGGACCGGGAAGTGCGTCCGCACGTGGGCGGGGGATAGCATCTCGTTTCCGATGGCTGCCGGCGGTTTATCGAATGCGTCGACGATATCGCCAAGGAGAGTCGCGCCGAACCTGGGCGCCGGTTCGCAGACCTTGAGCCGATACGGTATGAAAACCTGAAGGAACATACTGGAAAATGGGCAAACTTCGCGTTACCGGAAGGCAATGGCCGCCCGTATGGTCGAAAGGATGGAATCCCATGAATAACAAGACTCGCGCGGTTATTCTCGTGTCCGGCACGCGGACGATCTGGTTTCTGCTCGCATTGATTTGCACCGTGATTGCGCCGTGGGGCATGGATTCTGCCTTCGCGGAAGGTCGTCCAGGATACGCGCGACTTGATAGCGCATCCGTAGCGGCCCGGTTGGTTATACCGGATTCCAGCCAGATGCAGGTGATCGAGACAATGGATGGCTCGTCGAACGTGGGACGCATCGTGCGCATCGGCGACGGTGAGATCGAATTCGAGACCGACCTGGGCGTCATCCGGATCCCCATTGCAAAGATCAAATACATAGAAACATTGCCTGCCGCTTCCGTACACGATGGCGAGGTCTGGTTTAAAAATCCCAACGAAACGCGGCTGTTCTTTGCGCCGAAGGCGCGTACGCTGGAAAAGGGTACGGGTTATTTTTCGGTCTACTATCTCTTTTTTCCAGGGTTTTCTCTGGGCATATCCGACCGTTTTACATTGGGAGGCGGGTTTTCGATCTTTCCCGGCGTGGATATGAACGAGCAACTCTTCTTTATCGCGCCAAAAATAGGGCTGGTACAGGATCGTACGTTTCAGCTCTCCACGGGCGCCCTTCTCGTACGTGTCCCCGATGGTGACGCCACTGTGGGCATCGTGTATGGTGTGGTGACAGTCGGGGAACCCGATGCAAGCCTGACTGCGGGGCTCGGTTACGGGTTTAAAGACGGAGACCTGGCGGACCGTCCCATGGTGATGGTGGGCGCAGAGCAACGCTTGGGTCAACACACGGCATTGGTTACGGAGAACTGGATCTTTCCGGGCGTGGACGATCCCGTGGTCTCGCTGGGGCTGCGGTTTTTCGGCAGGCGATTGAGCGTAGACCTCGCACTTATCAACACGTTAGGGGAGGAAGCATTTTTCCCCGGCCTGCCGTACGTGGACTTTGTATATCGGTTCTGACGACAGTGTCTCAGGTTCTATATCCGGACGACAGGCGATTAAATGACCACCTGCATGCGCAAGGTCTGCATCATCGGTTGCGGGGGCGCGGGAAAGTCCACACTGGCCGTCAAACTCGGACCGCTGCTGGATCTGCCGGTCGTCCACCTCGACGCCGCCCACTGGAAGCCCAACTGGGAAAAACCGTCGTCAGAGGAATGGCGGCGCCAGCACGCGGAACTTCTCAGTCGTGACGCCTGGATACTGGACGGGAACTACGGTGGAACGATGGGCGAGCGGATCGCCGCCAGCGATACGGTAATCCTGCTGTCGCCGTCCCGCTTCACCTGTCTGTTTCAGGTATTCAAACGGGCGATCAGGCATCTGGGACGTAGCCGCGCGGACCTGAATCCCGGCTGCCGGGAGCAGTTGCCCGACCGGGAATTCCTGGAATGGATCTGGAACTACAACAGGACCCGCCTGCCGGACATACTGCATGACTTGGACCGGGTCAGGAACGACAAGAACATCGTGATCCTGCGGTCGCGAGCCGACATGGCAAGGTTTCTGAATGCTTTGAAGCGCGAAAGTCAGCGGCAGAATCGCAAATCCAAGCGGCTGTCCTAACCGGTCCAACACCTTGCCGGCCGGTGGTGGAGTTGGGGGTTTTTCCGTGCAGATCCGTTCACCATCGCCGCATAATAGATCCATCTGCGCCCGTAGGGCACCAAGATTCGTGTGTACCATTGAGGTGATTCATGGAAAAACCGGCCCCGCGCCGAGCGGCGCCCTTCTTTTTCGCCCTTTTTCTTGGGCGATGCAAGAAAAAGGGCAAGGGAACAGGGGACGTTTGAGGGGTGCGACGGATCTACTTCACGGATAGCGAATCGCGGGATTCCGCCAACGGAACGATGGCAATGATGGGTTGACGCATGTTCATTTCATGTCATTGGATTGAAGGCAGAGTCCGTTCAAAGAAATGGAGCGATCCGGTGAACACGAGGTTCCGCAGGGGGGATGCGATCCTCTACCGAGAACTTGACGAGAACGGACAACTTATCGACGTGAAGCCAGTTACTGTCGCGGAGGATTCCGAAGCACGACTCGCGCTCTGGCTTCCGCTGGGTACACCTGCCAAAAAGCCGGAATTGCGGCCCAATCGTCCGGGCAAAACGCGCGATTGGGTGAATGGATCCTGGGCATTGGTCGATTCGATCTGGCAATGGGCGGAGCTTCTCGTCATCGTCCGGCCCGGCGATTGTCAGGCAACCTGGGTGCGATGGTCTGCCGTTGGCGAGTTTCTCGGGTGGTATGTAAACCTCCAGAGTAAATTGACGCGTACGCGGCTGGGGTTCGATTTCAGGGATCATCAGTTGGATATTGTTGTTGAACCGGACAGATGCTGGAAGTGGAAGGATCGGGATGAACTCGATCTTTCCGTCAGCCAGGGTCGAATGACACCCGAAGCGGGCAGAGCGGTGAGGAAAGAAGGAAAACGCGCCGTTGTAGAAATCGAACGCGGCGCCGGGATATATTCAGAGGGATGGGAAAACTGGCGCCCCGATGCCTCCCTGCCGCGCCCGTACTTGCCGGCGGATTGGGACGACCTGTCGATGTACGGTTAGTACCGGAGTCCGGAAAGTGAGAAGGACAGGCTCAGGACAATGCTCAGGGGGCCGGCTTGGCTTCCGCGACTCCCCGGGGAGAGTGACGCGGATGTGAAGCGCTTGATTGCATTTCGCGAACGGACATCGCCAGCCTCGGGCCTTCACAGCGTGACCCTTTTTGGCACATGTATAAGGAATCACCTAACCCTGACGTCCAGGCAGCGTGTCATGCTGAGCGGAGTCGAAGCATCTCCCGTCCGTTCGGGTGAATGTGGGGTTGTGCAGCGCGCAGAGGGGCCTGATGGAACCGACACTTGTGTGCCATCCGATGCTGCAGTAGATCCTTCGTCAGCCTGACGGCCTCCTCAGGATGACAGTTTAGGCGAACGTGTCTCGGATACATCTCACGGGGTGTTTTCGGGCAGCGTGTCATGCTGAGCGGAGTCGAAGCATCTCCCGTCTGCTCGATTGTCCATACGGCGGCAACACGGCTCCACCTGTTTGCGCGGACACATCGTCGGCCATTCGGGTCCTCAGCATGACAGTATGGACTAAGATTTGAGGGGTACGTCTTTTGTACAGAGGAACCCGATGCCGGATTTCACACGCCCAGCACGAAACTTCTGGGTATCCCGGGACGTTTAAGGGCGGGCACGGTCAACAACGAACCTCCAGAATCGGGAGAATTCAATGATGCGTCGAATCGGAGCGTTGCTGCCAGCCGGGCTGGTGGCCGTCTGCGCCATGCTACAGTGTAGCCAACCCGAGAAAGCACCGCAGCCCCTTTCCGTTGCCAAATATACCGGCGACCTTCCCGGGTTGCAGTCGCGGGGCGTGCTCAGGGCGATCGTCCCCCTGGAACCCATCGCCTATATGCCCCGACAAGGCGAACAGGTGACACTCACTTACGATATCGCCCGGGAGCTTGCGGAAGCCCTCAATCTGAACCCGGTTCTCGTCCAGGTCGGAGATTTCTCCAAAATGACGGGAAAGTTGCTCGAGGGCGAAGGCGACATTGTGTTGGCCAGCCTGACCATCACGCCAGAACGCCAGGAGCGAGCCGCTTTCTCCGTTCCATATATGTACGTGGACGAATTCCTGGTCACGAAATCGGGCGGCAAAACGCCCGAAACGATCGCGGACCTCGGTGGTATGGAGATCAGCGTGCGGAAGTCCAGTTCCTACCAGCGGACCCTGATCGAACTCCAGAAAAAAGTTCCATCGCTGCGGATCCGCCACGTCCCGGAAACGCTGAATATCGAGGCATTGCTGGACGGGGTCGCCCGGGGCGACTACGAGGCCACCGTATCCGACTCCCATCTTTGGTACGCCCTGTCAAGCTACTATGACAGTTTGACGACGCCGCTGGTGCTGGCCATGGATCGGCCGATCGCGATGATGATGCGCCCCGGAGATACGCTACTGAAAACCAAAGTGGATGAATTCCTCCTCGCCCAGCACTTTTCTCGCGAGCGGCAACACGAATTCACCGACGATCTCCCGGGGCTGATCGAGCGGGGCCGGCTGCGCATGATCACGCGCAACAACGCGATGACCTATTTCATTCACCGGGGCCTGCAGGTGGGGTTCGAGTACGAACTGATGAAAAAGTTCGCCTCCGAACATGGCCTGCGCCTGGAAATCGTAATCCCGAAATCCCATGCGGAACTGCTGTCGTATTTGAACGAAGGCAAGGGTGACGTGGTGGCCGCGGCTATGACCATAACCCCCGAACGACAGGCGGAGGCGGATTTCACGAGGCCGTATAACGAGGTGGAAGAGGTCGTCGTGGTGCGTGCGGACGACGATTCGATTGCCAGCCTGAACGATCTGGCCGGCCGGACGTTCCACGTTCGCGCCAGTTCCTCATTTTTTAGTACTCTGACGGCGTTGCAAGATTCCGTAGAAGGACTCCGGATTGTCAAACTGCCTGATGACGTCGAGACCGAAGAAATACTGGCCGGGGTCGAGTCCGGACGCTATGACCTTACAATTGCCGATTCCAACCTGCTCGACGTGGAGCGTTCGTACGGCCGCAGGCTCAGAGCCGCCTTCAGCATCAAGTCCACGATGTTGGGCTGGGCCGTGCGCAAGGACAACCCGGCCCTGCTGGCATCGCTTAACAAGTACATCAGGCGGGAAAAAGGCGGTCTTTACTTCAACATGATGAAGAAGCGGTATTTCGAGAACGAACGAGGGATTGCCAGGGCCAAAGATTCAACGCGTGTCGACTTGAGCGGACAGTTGTCGCCATACGACGACCTTGCCAAGAAGTACTCTCGACAGTACGGCCAGGACTGGCGCCTGATTACCGCTCAGATGTACCAGGAATCGAAATTCAACCCCGACGCCGTCAGTTGGGTGGGCGCAATGGGCCTGATGCAGGTGATGCCGAAAACGGGATTGCATTTGGGATTCACCGACCTGGAGGATCCCGAACAGGGCATCCACGCCGGCACCAAGTACATGTATCAACTGGTCCGGCGCTTCGATCTGGAGATTCCCATGCAGTCGCGGATTCGATTTGCCCTGGCTTCCTACAACGTCGGCTACGGACATCTGCTGGATGCCCGCCGCCTGGCGCGCGAGATGGGACGGGACCCCAACCGCTGGTTCGGCCACGTGGAGGAGGCGATGCGTCTGCTTTCCCAGCCGGCCTACTACGAACGGGCGCGATACGGCTACTGTCGCGGCGGGCAGCCCGTGCACTACGTCGAGAAGGTCCAGAGCCTGTACGACGCCTACGTCGCGGTCCTGGAAAACGCGCAATGAGTGCGGAGTGTCGGCGGCTGAGCGCGGCCGGCGTGGTAGAACCGTGAATTGAAGTAAATTGTGATTTATCGCCGAAAGGTGAAATATGAACAGATTTCACCGCGCGAACCGGGCCCGCTGGAACCTGGGTGCGGCGGAATGGGCGGCAAGCCACGATAGACGCGGCACGTGGCGTATTGCCCACCGGCAGCCGGAGCAGGTCTTCCTCGGGCAGGAATTGGATTTGATCGGATCCGTGGAAGGCCGGGACGTCTGTGTTCTGGGCAGTGGCGACAATCTCGCGGTATTCGCATTCGCCGGAATGGGCGCACGGGTCACGTCCGTGGATATTTCGGTTGAACAACTGGCGGTGGCGCGCCGTCGCGCCGATGAACTGGATCTCAGTATAGAATTCGTGGAAGCCGACGTCACCGATCTGAGTTGCCTGAAGAGCGCCGGCTTCGACATCGTTTACACGGGCGGCCACGTGGCCGTGTGGGTCAGTGATCTGCGAACCTACTACAGCGAGGCTATCCGGATCTTGCGCAGGAAGGGGTTGTTCCTGATCAACGAGTACCACCCGTTCCGAAGAATATGGAAGGGATCGCATTCCTCACTGGAAGTCGGGTATAGCTACTTTGATAATGGCCCCCATAAATACAGTGTCGCGGACGACGTGCAAGCCAAATCGTCTGAAGAGATGGTGCAATATGAATACCATTGGACGGTTTCCGAGTATCTCAACGCGGTCATCGAACGGGGCATTGACCTGATCAGGTTCGAGGAAATCGGGGATGAGGCCGAGGAGTGGGAGGGGGCTCCGCTTGGGGGTCTGCCCCAAAAGCTGTTGATCGCAGGCAGAAAGGCTTAACTCCGGGAGGAATCCGTATTTGCAACAGGCGAATGCGCCAGCAATGGCTGTGGCCGATGCTGGCGTTTCTTTGTCTACCGTGTTCAGGTTCGGAAAGTAACGATTTTACACCTCAAGACGCCCGCTTTGCGCCGGTAAATTGTCAAAATGAAACGCAATTTCAAATCTCGCGTCCTGGCGCGCAGACCTGCCACGCTTCCGAGCGTGATTTGCTTTGCGATGATGGCGGCGGTCGCCGCAGGTTTCGTGTGGGCCTGTAGCCAGGAGCGCACGACGGGATCCGAATCAGTCAACCTCCCGCCGGATACGCGGATACAAACGCCGTGGCATCTGGTGAACGTGCACTTATACCCCACGAATGAACCGAACGACATCCAGTCCTATTGCACGACCTTCCGCATCACCGGAAACCTGCCCGACGATATCAACGTGTATATATCCCCGTTCAACCAGCGGATCAATGGCATACGTTGCTACGGAGGCGTACAGACGCGAATCGACGGCTATTCAGACCGAGACCAGGTCCGAACATCCTTCGTTGTAAGGGACCGTGGCGCGATTTTCTCTCGATGGGAAGAGCGGAATCCGGATGCGATCAGGCAGGCGCCGGGCGGCCTTATCAGGAGCGCGGGTTACGAGGGAGACTTCATCAGCGTGCGCAACGACTTCAGATGGACGAAGGGTTCCTATCGCCTCTGTCTGGTCAAGTCGGACGTTGTGGACGGAGCGCCGCTTCCCGCGAACTATACTGCCGATGATGTCGCGTACAGCTGGGGACGTTATGTGCATACCTGGGTACATATGGAAGCGACTGATCTGAGTACGGATGAAACGACCGTCGTCGGCGCACTCGCGTTCCCCGGAAGATCGCTCTCATTGCGAGCATTGAACACGATATTCATTGAGATTTATGGCCACGGCGGGACCATTTCCACAAGGGATGTCCCTGGTTTCACCGTTTCCTTTTTAAATTTCCAGGTTGACGGGAATAACCAGCAATTCGATCGAATCGTGGAAGTTACGAATCCTCTCGCCGTGCACGCTTCCGCCCCGGTGATGGCGCAAACACGGTACTTGAAGGATCAAGGCGCAATCGAAATTGAAGTTGGAAAGCACGTTGGAAAGACAGGGAAGTTCGTCAGAGAACTAATGGCCAACTGAACTTCGGCGTCCGGCCAGGGCACATTCCATCGCTCCTGGAGGAAGCGCGACAAGCCGATGTAACAGTCAGCGATCAAACATCCGGCTTGCGCTCACAAAGATTGTCTTCAGGAGAAAGTCCGCTCATGGAGTTACAATTGCGATAGCTCCACAGGACGGCATGGTTAGATCTTCCTTTTCGCAGGTGTGGTGGCTGTCTCCCGAAGAGAGATTGTCGATTTTGACGCTCGCAAGCTCGTTTTGCTCGCCAACCTGACCAGGTATCCTGTTATGGACCCGTAAGTTGACTCCAAACCAATCTTGGATGATGATACTTTCCTCTATTAGATTCCCCCGCTCCTTCGGCACCGTGTGCCGGGTACCGCGAACGTGCCTCTCACGGACCAGTCTCCGAAAAATTCGGAGCGGTTCACTAATCCATCGGCCATGCCTTTTGGGAGGCCGCACATACCCATTTCTTCGAGGCACCCGCGATCATCCTGCTATGCCTTGCGCAGATTTCGTTGAAATGATCCACCCAGTTCGCTGACTGCTTTGAATTGGGAATCAGATTCACGAATAGTGTTGCGTCAGCATCTCTCATCGCAACTCCCAACGCGACATCGGGGGACAATGCCATCCACATCCTTTGTTCCGCAGGAATCCAATTCGGGTCGTCCCTTTTCTGCTTTTGGTTGTCCACTCCCAGCTCGGTATCACGAGAAACAAACGGTCCACAATCGCCTAAAACAAAGGTCGGAGCATCCACTTGACTGAATACCATGACCAATTCGCTATTCTGAATGAGCTTCGTGCTTTCCTCCCGAAAAACGGAAGCCATGTCTTCGCCGATTCTTTCAAATTCGATCTGGATCGCGTCCAACCCGGAAAAGAAATTTTCTCCCAACCATTGGGGGGACCGGTACGCCAAATGCAAAAGGAACAGCCCGCAGGCTCGAATGTCATCTGAAATCGCCTTCACACAGGAAAGGTCGCCCTGATCGATCCCCTTCCGTGCCGCGCGGAGGACATTCTTCACACAGGCGTGGAAGAGATTCTCCGTCTCGGTAATTTGGGACTCCAAGGATTCTCCAATCTCCTTTGCTGCGTAATAATCTCTTCGTCTGAAGATGTTCCGTGGCTTGCTTTTGAAGGACTTCCTTGGAACCTTGCTGCCAACGTGAAGCATACCGTCTCGATCCGTGAAATTCTCAAGGAGCCATCTAGGGATCGTATGTTGCTGTTCCGATTTCATCTTCTTGTTCATAGCGGTGGGTCCATATCCAATTATCAGGCCAATGAGAAACCGGGGATATACCCCAAAACCCGGGATGTGCGGAATATATGATGAATTCGCCGGACGGGTCGATAACCCGGCCTCAATTTCCATATACAGATAGATGTCTGAAAATGATAGGAAAAGGGTGGAAAACCGCGATGAATCCTTGCCAAGAGATCAAAAACCCGTCTGAGCCGATCCGCCTTAGCCCCAAAGGCCGATAACAGCCCATGAAAACCCATCGGGATTCCCCTTCCGGTGAACTTGCGCATCGCGAGGCCGAGATTGAAGCCATGCCCTTGAAAAACACAGGCGCTTGTAAATGTTGGTGTGGACGAGCAAGTGAGTTGGTCGTATATCCCCGGTTTCACGGTTATGAGCAAAACTGCGTTCCGCAGGCTTGGAGCGCCGTCGCTGGAGTCTCTTACATCACTCTACCCGAAGGTACCGTCGATTGACAGGAAGCACTGATGCTGAACAGCCGCGTGAATCTGGCCATCGCCTTCACCTGGCATGGAGGCGGGCGACGGCGATATCACAATCTTTAACCTTTGCGAAGCCACACGCGGTGTCGCCCGAATCAGGATGGAAGGATTGGCCGAAAGGAGAGAGTAGGCAGAGGGGAAGGAGATATTCGTTATTGCACTTCGCCGACTGTAGCGCCTTGTAATTTGTAACACCTGTCGTTCTGATTGCGCCGTTCGTTCAGGATATCACGCATCTGCGAGGTTCAGCTTCGCCCTCAAAGTGCGCCGCACGCGTCGCAACACCCTTACCGCGTTCTTTGAATCTTCGAAAGAGGCGTTTTCCCCGGGATAGCGAAATTCAACGCCATATGGATAGAGGAAATCGAGATCAGGTCGCAATTTCTCGAGATCGGCATCCATATCCACAGCGAAATCCAATAGTGCCAGAAGATCGTGAATTTTCGGAAAATGAACGCGATGAAAAACCAGAAAAGCTTTGAGGTACTTTTCGATACACTGATGCGCGCAGAAACATACGTTGTCGGGAACAGGTTCCTTGCGTTTCCGAACCATCGTTGTGGCTGTGCGAAAGTCTTCTTCCGCTTTGTAGACCCACGCTTGTATATCACCTGGTTGATTCGTAGAGGGTGCGTCCAAGTTTGAAGATTTCCTCGAGAAATGGATCAAAGTTTCGCAAGCGGGTTTGAATCTCTTCCGGTGTACGCACGACGATATCCATCGCGACATATTTGGGACGACAGATGCGAGCAACAGCAGCACTGCGCGCTGCCGGACGCATTTCTGTATCCATAATGACAAGCAGATCCAGATCGCTATCGTTCCTCGGCGCACCATAAGCATAGGAGCCAAAGAGGATGATTTTATCTGGATTGAAGTGATCGACAATTCTTCTCGCGATCTCAACCAAGAGCGGTTCTGAAATTTTTTGTACTTTCGCATTCATACACTGAGCATTCCATGCACTAACGGCCAATGGTATTGAACCCAGCGTCGAGATGGTCCTGACCTGGGTGGATCTTTCAAGCATATCCACTGAATTGTGGCGATTCAACTCTGGACATGCGTTGTTCAATCGACATGGTCCGGGTTCTACTGTCGAGTCGTGGTGAAGGTCTGAACGCCTGTGGGCCGGCAGTGTACGGCGTGTTACCTCGGGCTTCGGTTTCAGCGACGCCCCCGAAAGGCGTGGATCAGCCAGTATTCCGATGATTATTCGCTCTTCCGTAAAAAACCACTTGAAATCCCATAAAGTGTTGTCACAAACCTTGATGCAAGATACGCAATGCCTGGGCCAATCACAATCCACACATTTAATTGGCGCGACCGGCGAGTAAACATGGGGAATATAAGGATTATTGCAACCGTGCACGATTAGCGATCAAATATCCGGCTTGCTGGAATAGCGCGAAAGGATGGGTTACTGGCGCCGGGGGACGTTGCCGTCGTAGGGTCGTTCGCCGCGCACCAGCATCCGGTGGGGATTCTCCAGGTCGGCGATTTCGTCCACGCTGTGGTAACCCACGGTCATACTCATCCGGGTGCCGTCCGTCTTGTTCTGTCCAACGCCGTGCATGATCATGCTGTCGATGACGAGCATGCCGCCTTCAAGCATGGGCACGGGCAGGGCCTGGTCCAGGAGATTTCGTGTCCGCGCTTCGTCGTATAGACGGCCTTTGACGCCCGGGAAATGGTGGGAGCCGGGCACGACCAGGGTGCATCCATTTTCCACGGTTGTTTCCTGCAGGTAGAAGATAACGGTGAAGATGGTCCGTGACCACTGCCTGACGTCCCGGTGCAAGCCCTCCGGCCGGTTCTCCGAGGCCAGGCGGAGCGTGGCGTGGTTGTGCCGGTTCTTGATGAGTTCTATGTTGGGGCCCAGAATGGATTCCAGGGGATCCAGGACCAGTGGGCTGGAAGCCGTTTCGAAGAAAACGGGTTCTCTGCCCACCACGGCCGAAATGCGTACGACACGTCCTTCCCTGTCACGCACGACCGGTTGCACCTCTTCGCGGATGTGCTTCCAAATCGCCTTTTTGAGCTTTTCCACCTGTGCCCCGGGAGCCGGTTTTCCAATTTGAGGAAGCCGTTGTGGCGAAACAGGTGTACCTGCTCGGATGTGAGTGACATGGGGGTTTCTCCGGTTGGCGCGGGTGACAAAAGCAATCAGCGAACAGCGAACTGCTGTTAGCTTAACCGTTTGGCGATACAGTCTGGCGATATCCAATCGCCGATGTACACGCCGTTATGTGGGCGACCGGCCGGTCGCCCCTACACATACCGATCGGCGGTCCTGTTGCGACACCTCACGACCGCCCGGTGGATCGGAGGGGGCTTTTCCGCGCTATTCCGTTCAACAACATAGTCCGGGAATGCCTGCGCAGGCCGCAGGGCAACGGCTTCGCGTTCTTTCCACAGCGGTGGTTCGCGGAAAAGCAGCTCCGCGGCGTCTGAGCGGCGCCCTTCTTTTTCGCCCTTTTTCTTGGGCGATGCAAGAAAAAGGGCAAGGGAATAGGGGACGTTAGGGAGTGGTGGAACTTCAACCTCACGGGTACCGAAACGCGGGCATTTCGACAAGCTCAGCGTAAACAACGCAAGCCACGCGACGAGACAGGACAAATCGGCGCCTGCCTGTGCGTGCTGCCTCACGCACGCAGACAGGGAAGCATGGTGACATCTATCTGGGGCGATACTAACCCACGGTCACCGCGACTCGGTGCATCGAATTATTGAGATAGCCTCGCGGGTTCCAGGCGATCGCGTGCGGCTGGCGCACGCATTGCGAGTCGGTGGCCCTGGCCCAGACCTCGTAATACCCCTCCTGTGGGAATGCGACACTGCTGCGCGCAAAAACACACATTGTCGGGAACAGGTTCTTTGCATTTGCGAACCATTGTTGTGGCTGTGCGAAAGCCTTCTTCCTCTTTATAGACCCACGCTTGTATATCGCCCGGCTGATTTGTAGAGGGTGCGTCCAAGTTTGAAAATTCCCTCGAGAAATGGATCAAGGTTTCAAAAACGGGTTTGAATTTCTTCAGGTGTACGCACGACAATATCCATTGGGACAAATTTGGGACGACAGATGCGGGCAACCGCGGCACTTCGCGCTGAACTGTCCAGGGGCGGACGGACCGAGGTCTTGATCCGGGCGCTCAGTGTCGCCCTGCAGCTTGCCGCGTCGGCGCATCCGTCTGGAGACAGGATCAAGGAGACCCTTCGCAGGCGACAGGGTGAAATGCATGCGAGAATCTGCCCGGAATGTATATAAATACGGAAAAAGTAGATAAATACGTAAAATATTAATGATTGGATTAATATGAGTTAATAGTTATATTTTAAATTCTGCGTTTCGCGTGCCGGACGACAGGGCATTGTGATTCGTTGGTGAAGGGCTGACCAGCCAAATAAAGAGACCGTGGGTTGCCTGACCTGCCAGAGTCGAAAACCGACGGTTATCCAGGAAGGCGCACACCCTTTCTGTTCCTGGCGCTTTTGTTCCATGAGACAGGATGTGGCCCTCGTTCTGGAATATAGAGTTCCCATGATGTCATTTCAAATGCAGCGACGGGCAATTGAGCGTTGTGCAACCCGACCGCGAACGAAATTACCTGCGACGAGGTTTTTCCGGCTCACATCCGGCATCGCGGGCCTATTGATCCTTTTGCTTCTGACGTCCCCGTGGTCGCCATCCACGCAGCCGGCCGGCTTTTCGCTCGCTCTGGACCTTGACGATGCCGCTGGCGACCAGGGCGTATCCTCTCTTGACGTCTCTCCCGACCAGGTGGTTTCCGTACAGATTTTAGGCACGGATATTCAGAATGCCAGCGGCATTTCCGTGCGCTTCCGATACGATGGGACCCAGGTTGCGTACGAAGGCTTCGACCTTGGCGAGGCGTTGCCCAATGCCAATGCGCTTGTCGAACAGGATTCGGATTCGGTCCGCATCGGGGTTTCGTCGTTGAGTGGATCGGCAACGGTGAACGCGGGATTGATCGGCGCCGTGCATTTTCGCACCACGGCTTTGTTTTCAGATACGGAGATCTGGCTGGTAAGCGCGGAACTATCCCGGGGTGGGCAGCCGGAGACGATATCTCCCGCCCTCGGGGTCGCGCTGCAGGTGGCCGCGCCCGTTTCCCCGGACTTCGACGGCAACGGGCTTGTGGGTTTTTCCGACTTTGTGGCCTTTGCCGGCGCCTTCGGCGCCAGGAAGGGGGACGGGAAGTATGAGGCGGTGTACGATCTGAACACCGACGGCGGCATCGCCTTCGACGATTTCGTGATTTTTGCTAAAGGCTTCGGCGATACAGTCAATCGCGCGCCCGCGTTTGGCGCCGCGCCTCCGGTCACGCGCTCAGTGGAAGAGAATACGCCGGCGGGCCAGCGCCTCGGCGATCCCGTCACCGCTACCGATGCTGATAACGACTCCCTCACGTACCGCCTGCGCGGCGTGCACGCGGACCGTTTTTTTCCATTGGCGCGGGCACGGGTCAGCTTGTCACAAAGGAGGGGATTGCCTACGACCACGAAGGCAGGGACGCGTATACCGTCACCGTGCGGGTGACCGACGGGCAGGGGGGCCGCGCCACGGTTGTGGTGGGTATCGCCGTGACCGACGTGGACGAACCCCCCTCCGGGCCGCCAGAGGGCGTGGTGGCGGCGCCTCGCGACACGGCATTGACGGTGACCTGGACAGCGGCGCCCGACGAGGCGGGCAAGCCTCCCGTGAGCGGATACGAGGTGACGCATCGGACCGGAGACGGCGGTGAATGGTTGGAAGGACTGATCGTGGACAGCCGCACGGATACGAGCGCCATGCTGACCGGTCTGACCAACGAACAACTGTATCAGGTACGCGTGCGCACGTTGAACGACGAGGGCGCCAGTGAGTGGTCGATGACCGCATCTGGCGCGCCCACCGGGGGTCCGGAGGTGGTGGGTGTCATCCCCGACCAGAACCTGATCGTGGGCGGGTCCGCTGTCGGTGTAAACGTGGCAAACGCGTTTACCCGACCCGCGCAGGGGACGCTGAGCTACGCGGCGGCATCGTCTAATGACGCTGTTGCGACGGTGAGCGTGTTGGATTCCATCGCCACGGTGCGCCCCGTGGGTGCGGGTCGCGCCACCATCACCGTGACTGCCGGCGACCAGTACGGCAACGCCGTGCAGACGGCCTTCTCCGCTGTCGTGACGCCACCGGCCCCACCACCGCCACCACCCCCGCCGCCAGGACCCATCGGGCCATTCCGGCCGCCACCGCCACGCCCGCCACCGCCGCCCCCGCCGGGTCCCAATCAGGCCCCGACCTTCGACGAGGGCCCGAGCGCCACCCGCAGCGTAGCTGAAAACACGGCGGCAGGTCAAAACATCCAGCATCCGGTGAGCGCCACCGATGCCGACCGTCACAGCCTGACCTATCGCCTCGGCGGGAACGATGCCGGTTCATTCGCCATCATCGCAAGCAACGGTCAGCTTCGCACCCGGGCGGGGGAGACCTACGACTACGAGACGAGGGTCAGCTATTCGGTGACGGTGGAAGCCGACGACCGCAACGGCGGCATTGCCGCCATTGACGTAACGATCCACGTGGCCGACTTCGACGAACCGCCCGAAGCTCCGGCGCGGCCCCGGGTCGAGCCGGCTTCTTCGACCAGCCTGACCGTGACCTGGACCGAGCCGGTCAACATCGGTCCCGCCGTCGACGACTACGACGTGCAATATCGGACGGGCGCCGGCAGCTTCCTCCCCTGGCAACACAACACCGGCACGACCACGACGATAACGAACCTGGAGGTGAACAAGCAGTACGAGGTACAGGTGCGTGCGACCAACGACGAAGGCACGGGTGCATGGTCCTCCTCGGGTTTCGGCGCCACCAGCGCCAATCAGCCGCCGGTGTTCGACGAGGGAGGCACCGCCACGCGTACCCTTGCCGAGAACACGCCCGGTGGCCACGACGTCGGCAACCCGGTAAGAGCGACCGATCCCGAGGGCCGCGCGGTGACTTACAGCCTCTCCGGACGGGACGCAAGCGCGTTCACCCTCGACGAAGACAACGGTCAGCTGCGCACACGGAACAGCGTGGATTACAACTACGAGGTGAAAAATCGGTATGCGGTGACGGTGGAAGCAGCCGACGAGCAGGGCGGCCGCGCCACCATCGCGGTGACGATTGACGTAACTGATGACGACAACGAGCCGCCGGACAAACCCGATCCGCCCACAGTGTCGGCCTCGACGTTGACGAATCTGACCATAGGGTGGACAGAGCCGAGCAATACCGGTCCGCCCATCACCGATTACAATGTGCAATACCGTGAAGGGAGTAGCGGCGCCTTCACTTCCGTGTCACACGATGGCACGGGCAGGACCACGACGATTGCGAACCTGAAGTCGAACACCACCTATCAGATTCAGGTGCAGGCGACCAGTGATGAAGGCACGAGCCTGTGGTCGGATTCGGGCAATGGGACGACCATTGCCAACCAGGCGCCCACGTTCAGCGAAGGATCGAGCGCCACCCGCAGGTTGGCTGAGAACACGACGGGCACGCAGGACGTCGGCAATCCGGTAACCGCCACCGACGGTGACGGCGGGACACTGCGCTACCTCCTTGGAGGCACGGACCAGTCCTCCTTCACTCTCGATGTGAACCAGCTTCAGACGGTAGCGGGCGAAACCTACGACTACGAGGAGAAAAGCAGCTACGTCGTGACCGTGCGCGTAGAAGACGGTCAGGGCGGCAGCAATACCATCGAGGTGGCGATCAACCTGATAGACCAACAGGAGCCGCCCGAGGCCCCGTCAGCACCCAGCGTCTCAGCGGCCTCATCAACCAGCCTGACCGTGACCTGGGATGAGCCGGCCAACACCGGTCCCGACATCGGCGACTACGATGTGCAATACCGAGAAGGGGACAGCGGAAACTTTACCTCCTGGACACACAACAGCGCGGAACGCACCGCGACCATCACCGGTCGGAGCCCGGGCACGAGCTATGAGGTGCAGGTGCGAGCGCGCAACGACGAAGGCACGAGCGCCTGGTCCCCGTCGGGCACGGGAAGCACCGGCGCCAACCAGCCCCCGGTCTTCAACGAAGGATCGAGCGCCATCCGCCGCCTCGACGAGAACACCACGGGCGTGCAGGACGTCGGCGATCCGATAAGCGCCACCGACCCGGAGAACACCCCCCTGACCTACGGCCTCGAAGGCACGGACAAAGATGCCTTCACCATTGACACGGGTAGTGGTCAACTTCGGACCAAATTGGATCAGACCTACGATTACGAGACGAAGCCCCGCTATGTCCTGAGTGTCAAAGCAACCGACGGGCACGGCCGCGATCGCACCATCCTCGTGTTGATAAACCTGAACGACGTCAACGAGCCGCCGGCGTTCACCAGCGACGCGGCTTTCGAGACGGTAGAAAATGCCACGACGGTCGGCGCAGCGGTCGCCCGTGATGAGGATAGTGCCGACAGCATCATCGGCTAAACCCTCACCGGAGGCACCGACCGCGACCGGTTCGAGATCGACAGCGCAGGCGCGTTGACCTTCAAAGATGCTCCCAACTTCGAGGATCCCGCGGACAATGGCAGAAATAACTCATACATCGTGGTGGTCACAGCGACCGGCGGCGCGGGAGGCCGCGCCCTGACCGTAGCGCAGACGATCACCGTCACCGTCACCGACGTGAACGAACCGCCGGTCTTCACCAGTGACAATTCCCTGCAGGTCAAGGAAAACATCCGTTTTGTCGGCCCGGTAGTCGCCGAGGATGTCGATAGTGGCGATGGCATCACCGGCTACGCGATCACCGGCGGAGCCGACGGGAGCCGCTTCGAGATCGCCGGCACGAACCAGTTGCGCTTCAAGGACGCCCCCGACTTCGAGCGTCCGGCGGATGCGGGGGGCGACAACGAAAACATCGTGGAGGTCACGGCGACCGGCGGCGCCGGGACCCGGGAGATGACGGGAACGCAGACGATCACCGTCACCGTGGAGGACGTCGACGAACCGCCGGGCAGGCCTGATCCGGCGACGGTGAGCAACGAGACGGAAAACAGCATCACCGTGACCTGGACCGAGCCGGCCAACACCGGGCCCGACGTCACCAATTACCATGTGCAATACCGCGACAGCGGCGCCTTCACCGATTGGCCGGACACCGGCCCGTCCCTGACCCGCACGCTCACCGGCCTGCGCTCGGGCAGCACCTACCAGATCCGGGTACAGGCGGAGAACGACGAAGGGAAGGGTGCGTGGTCCAATTCGGCCAACGGGACGACGCTCACCGGGCCGTCGCCAACTATAACTTTACTTCGAGGTCCCTATCTGCAGAGCGGGACGTCGTCGAGCGTCATCATCAAGTGGCGAACGGACGACGCGACCGATAGCGTTGTGCGGTACGGCCTCGACCCGAACAGCTTGACGCTGTCGGCATCGAACGCCACCTCCACAACCGAGCACGCAGTGCAGCTCACGGGCTTGTCCGCCGACGTCAAGTACTTCTATTCCGTGGGCACCTCATCGGTCACGCTGGCTGGCGGAGACAGCGATCATTTCGTCGTCACTGCTCCCGTCCCCGGGACGGCGAAGCCGACGCGAATCTGGGTCATCGGAGATTCCGGCACCGCCAACAGGAATGCCAGAGCCGTCCGGGATGCCTTTCTAAATTTCACGGGGTCGCGCGACCCGGACCTCTGGATCATGTTGGGCGACAACGCCTATGACGACGGAACCGACAATGAGTACCGGAAGGCGGTTTTCAATACCTACCCGCAGGTGCTGCCCAGGACCGTGCTCTGGCCGACGCTCGGAAACCATGACGGCCGCACAGCCGACTCAACCACCGAAAGTGGTCCCTATTACGAGATCTTTTCGCTCCCTCGCAACGGCGAAGCCGGCGGAGTCGCCTCAGGGACGGAAGCCTATTACTCCTTCGACTACGGGAATATGCATTTCATCTGCCTGGATTCCAAGAAAACCGACCGCTCGGCGGACGGGGCGATGATGACCTGGCTGGAAGCGGATTTAGCGGCGAACGACAGGGAATGGGTCATCGCGTTCTGGCACCACCCCCCCTATTCCAAGGGATCGGCCGACTCCGACGAGCAATGGGGCTCGATTCTCCTGCGGCAGAACGCCGTGCCCATTCTCGAGCGGTACGGCGTCGATCTGGTGCTCACCGGGCATAGTCACTCCTACGAGCGTTCCTATCTTATTGATGGCCATTACGAGCTGTCCGACACCTTTACCGACGCCATGGAGAAGAATCCCGGCGACGGCAGCGCAACAGGCGATGGGGCCTATCAGAAGCCCGTGGCGGTTGGCGCGCCGCACGCCGGCGCCGTGTACGTAGTAGCCGGGACCGCGGGCCTCGTCAAACCAGGAGGGTCGCTGGACCACCCGGCGATGGCCGTTTCGATCAGGACTCTGGGGTCAATGGTGCTCGACGTGAACGGGCGCCGTCTTGACGCCATATTCCTGGATAGTACCGGGAACATCCGGGACGACTTCACGATCCTGAAGGTCCCTGATACGATCTCGCCGCAGATTTCGTCGGTGCAAGCGCAAGGCACGCCCACCCAAGCGGTCGTCACTTTTTCCGAGTACGTTGAACAAGCCAGCGCCGAGACAGCCTCGAACTACGCCATCGACAACGGCGTGACCGTCAGTGCGGCCGGCCTGGGAGACGACGGCAGAACGGTGACTCTGACCACGACGCCCCTTACCCAGGGGATTACCTACACCCTTACGGTCAATAACGTTGTTGACCTGGCCGGCAATCCTATCGCTACCGATTCGCAGGAGCAGTTTCAGTACAACAACATCACGGGTTCTATTCAAGACGGAGTTGCGCCCACAGCGGGCTACGGGGAGCCTTAGCTGATTGGTTGCGATTACGGTGGGCGTTCGAGGGTATCGCCGCGCTGCTGAAAGACCCGATCAAGGGTTCCACACCACCGCAGCCGTCACCGTCGATATCGGATTCTTGCCGCCACTGCCCTCAGACTATTTCGGATACATGTTGGTCAAATCCGCGGACTTGCCGCTGGAAGCAATTGCTGCCGAAGCCGTAACGGTCTATCCGACGAGGCTCAGCCTGCCCGAAGACGGCAGCAACACCTGCTCGGTTGTGCTGAACGTGCAGCCAACCGCAGACGACGTGCAGGTCACTGTTCTGGAGATGCCCGACAATGCCAATGCCCCGCCGGTTTTCACCAGTGAATCCACCTTCGAGGTTGACGAAAACGAAACCATGGCCGGCACGGTAATCGCCACGGATGCCGACGTCAGGGACTACGTCACCGGCTACGCGTTAACCGGCGGCGACGACCAGGCGCTGTTCTCAGTCAGCCGCCTGGGCGCTTTGACCTTCGATGGAAATGGCGCGGGCGAGTGGTCTCCCTCCGCCGAGGCGACGCCCAGCAACAGGAGACCGACAGGGGAGAGCCTTTTCGCACCCGACGATCTGGTGGCTACAGCCGGGGGCGCCGTCCCTGCGGTGTGCTGCTATGCGGATGTCGTGCCGCGCGTGGTCAGTTGTAAACCGTTCACTCGCCTTCACACGCCTTTCATGCTTCGCTCAGGCCTGTACGACCTCGAAAGCGGTAATATTGCGGGTGTTTTTACTGAACTCCACGGCTATCAGGTGGATTGGCTGGTTCAGGCTTCTATATTTGTCCGCGTATCCCTTTTCTTTTAATTGCGCCATCGCCGCCCCTTCTGATGCCATTTCAACCACTTTGAACTCGAACAGATAGACGTTGGCGTTGAAATGAACGGCCATGTCCAGACGCCCATGGCTGCTGCTGTCCTCCAGGGTGACGTCAAGCCCCAGTCCCGCGAAATAAGAGTAGAATACGCTGGCGTAGTAGCCCTCAAAATTGGCGATATCGTTGTTGGTGTACCATTCGTATGGGATGCTGGCAAAGAAGGCGTGGAAAAGGATTTCGAGGCCGGCGAAGTTTTTGGCTTCCAGCAGGCGATACAGATGCACGGTGTTCGCCATAAGACGCGTCGAGTCCTTCACCAGGTAGCGCAGCAGGCTCTCGTTGAGGCTCTGGCGCACTTCCCGATTGGGATAGCTCAGGCGATAGAGAAACTTGCCACCGAGGTTCTCGCCCTCTGTTATCGTGAGGTATCCGGTCTGGAATAAGAGTGCCTCAGTCGCTATGTGGTCAACGTCGAAGGCGGACAACAACTCGTCGCTGCCGATCATGTTATTGAGTTCAAGTGAACTGACGTGGCGTTTGAACAGGGTTTCGATGAGGAACGTGGGGGTGCCGGTCTCGAACCAGTAGGCGCCGAAGGTGCGCTTGTCGAAGAGCAGGAGGATGTCGAAAGGGTTGTACACCTTTTCGTCGCCCAGCCAACTATAGCCATTATACCAGCCGCGGATCTCGTCTCGATCCAGGCCGGGCAGTTCCGGCGCGAATACGGTGTCGAGGTCCGTCTCGGTGTAGCCACAGATAGCAGAGTAGCGCGGGTCAATGGTGATGTCGGTGAGGTTGTTGAGGCCGGAGAAGAGGCGAACTTTGGAAAATTTGCTGACGCCCGTTAGAAAGGCAAATTGGACGTGCGCGTCGCAGTCTTTGATGGTGGCGTACAGGCCGCGCAAATAGTCGCGGTTAGCGCGGGCAATCTCCGGGACTTCAAGCGCGTCCAGGATCGGTTTGTCGTATTCGTCAATGAGAACCGCCACGCGCCGTCCGGCTTGCACGTGAAGGATTTCCAATAGAGACGCAAAGCGTCCGGGAGCCGTTGCGTACTCGGAAACGATCCCCGCTCGACGTTCAATGGCGGCGAGTTGTTCCATGAGGTTTGCCTGCAAGTAGCCCGGCTCACTGAAGTTGCCGCTGCCAAAACTGAGGCGCAGCACGGGATGGGGCGCTTGCCAATCCCAGTGGTCATAGATGTCTAATCCCTCAAATAGCGTCTCGTTTCCTTCAAACAGTTCCTTCAAGGTGTCCAGAAACAGGCTCTTGCCAAAGCGACGCGGCCGCGACAGGAAGTAGTGCGTACCCTCGTTGAGCAGTTCCCGGATATAGGCCGTCTTATCGACGTAGTAGTAGTTCTGCTCCCGAATCTTGCGGAAGGTCTGAATGCCGATGGGCAGTCTGCGTTTGAGCATGCTTCCTCCCGGGGGCGATCTCCTCAAGGTCCACCACGAGACTGGATCCGCCAATGTTCCGAAGATTATTCGCTCTTCTGTAATAAAATTACTTGAAATCGGATGAACTCCTTAGCGCAAGATACGCAATGCCCGGCCCGATCGCAAACCACACCTGATAAAGGCAAGACGTTTGAGAATGCAAGCGGTACTGTTCATTTTTTCGTTGTCGCCGTCCACGCAGCCAGGCTGCCATTCCTCGGCCCGGGGGTTTCTGACGATAACCCTTCTACACCCTCGATGTCACTCGCGCCTGGCCTGAGATCCGCGACGGCGCATCCGTCTGGAGACAGGATCAAGGAGACCCTTCGCAGGCGACAGGGTGAAATGCATGCGAAAATCTGCCCGGATTGTATATAAAATCAGAAAAAATAGACAAATGCGTAAAATATTAATGATTGGATTAAGATGTGTTAATAGTTATATTTTAAATTCTGCGTTTCGCGTGCCGGACGACAGGGCATTGTGATTCGTTGGTGAAGGGCTGACCAGCCAAATAACAAGACCGTGGGTTGCCTGACCTGCCAGAGTCGAAAACCGACGGTCCTCCAGGAAGGCGCACACCCTTTCTGTTCCTGGCGCTGTTGTTCCATGAGACAGGATGTGGCCCTCGTTCTGGAATATAGAGTTCCCATGATGTCATTTCAAAAGCAGCGACGGGGAATCGAGCGTCTTGAAACCCGAAGACGAACGAAATTTCCCGAGACCAGGTTTTTTCGGCTCACAGTCGGCGCCGCCGGCCTGATGTGCATGGCGCTGTTCATTTCCCCGTGGTCGTCGTCGACGCAGCCGTCCGGCTTTTCGCTCGCGCTGGACCTGGACGATGCCGGTGGCGACCAGGCGGTATCCTCGCTCGATGTCTCTCCCGAACAGGTTTTTCCTATACAGATTTTCGCGATGGATATTCAGAATGCCGCGGGCATATCCATGCGCTTCGGATACGATGGGACCCAGGTTACGTACGAGGGATTCGATCCCGGCGAGGCCCTGCCGAGCGCCCATGCCATCGTACAGCAGGATTCCACTTTCATCGGCATCGGCTTATCGTCGTTGAGCGGATCGGCAACGGTGAACACCGGCCTTGTCGGCACGGTGCGTCTTCGCACCAGCGCCGCCTTTTCGGACACGGAGGTGTGGCTGGTGCACGCCGAGCTTGCCCGGGACGGAGAGACCGAGGCAATATCGCCCGCCCTCGGCGTCGCGCTGCAGGTCACGGCACTCCCTTCGCCCGACTTCGACGGCAATGGGCAGGTGGGGTTCTCGGACTTCGTGGCCTTTGCCGGCGCCTTCGGGGCGCGCCTTGGCGACGGGAAATACGTGGCGGCGTACGATCTGAACAACGACGGCGGTATCGGCTTCGACGACTTTGTAATCTTCGCCTTGAGTTTCGGCGAAGCTGCCAACCGGGCGCCCGCGTTCGCCGCCTCGCCTCCGGTGACGCGCTCTCTGGCGGAGAACACCCCGGCGGGCCGGCCCATCGGCGATCCCGTCATCGCCGCGGATGCCGATGGCGACGCCATCACGTATGGCCTGCGCGGGATGCACGCGGACCGCTTTTCCATTGGCGCGGGCACAGGGCAGTTGCTGACAAAGGAAGGAATTGCCTACGACCACGAGGCCAGGGACAGGTATTCCGTGACCGTGCGCGCCAGTGACGGGCAGGGTGGCCGCGCCACCGTTGTGGTGGGCATCGCCGTGACCGACGTGGACGAGCCGCCCGGCGCGCCGCCAGAGGGGGTGGCGGTGGCGCCTCGCGACACGGCATTGACGGTGACCTGGACAGCGGCGCCCGACGAGGCGGGCAAGCCTCCCGTGAGCGGGTACGAGGCGGCGCATCGGGCGGCAGACGCCGAGGCATGGCAGGAGGGGCTGTTGGTGGAGAGCCGCACGGATACCGGCGTCACGATAGGCGGTCTGACCAACGAACAGCCGTATCAGGTACGCGTGCGCACGTTGAACGACGAGGGCGCCAGTGAGTGGTCGATGACCGCATCTGGCGCGCCCACCGGGGGTCCGGAGGTGGTGGGTGTCATCCCCGACCAGAACCTGATCGTGGGCGGGTCCGCTGTCGGTGTAAACGTGGCAAACGCGTTTACCCGACCCGCGCAGGGGACGCTGAGCTATGCGGCGGCATCGTCTAATGACGCTGTTGCGACGGTGAGCGTGTCGGATTCCATCGCGACGGTGCGCCCCGTGGCCGTGGGGCGCGCGACCGTCACCGCGACGGCCAGCGACCTGTGGGGCAACGGCGCGCGGACCACCTTCGACGTTGTCGTGACGACAGCGCCGCCACCACCCCCGCCGCCACCACCCCCGCCCCCTCCTCCTCCGCGACGGCCTCCTCCTCCACGACCGCCGCCACCGCCGCCCCCGCCGGGTCCCAATCAGGCCCCGACCTTCGACGAGGGCCCGAGCGCCACCCGCAGCGTAGCTGAAAACACGGCGGCAGGTCAAAACATCCAGCATCCGGTCCGCGCCACCGATGCCGACGGTCACCGCCTGACCTATAGCCTCAGCGGAACTGATGCCAATTCATTCACCATCGACACCAACGACGGTCAGCTTCGCACCCGGGCGGGGGCGACCTACGACTACGAGGTCAAGAATCGTTATTCGGTAACCGTGGAAGCCGACGACCGCAACGGCGGCACGGCCACGATTGGCGTCGCCATCCACGTGGCCGACGTCGAGGAACCGCCAGGGAGGCCGTCTGCCCCGAGGGTTGAGGCCGCTTCTTCAACCAGCCTGACCGTGACTTGGACCGAGCCGGCCAACACCGGCCCCGATGTCTACGACTACGACGTGCAGTACCGCAAGAGCGGCAGCTTCCTCCCCTGGCCGCACGACGGCCCCGGTACCACTACCACGATCCCGGACCTGGAGGTCAACACCCGTTACGAGGTGCAGGTGCGGGCGCACAACGACGAAGGCACGGGCGAGTGGTCATCCTCAGGCCGCGGCGCCACCAGTGCCAACCAACCGCCGGTGTTCGACGAGGGAGGCACCGCCACGCGTACCCTTGCCGAGAACACGCCCGGTGGCCACGACATCGGCAACCCGGTAAGAGCGACCGATCCCGAGGGCCGCGCGGTGACTTACAGCCTCTCCGGACGGGACGCAAGCGCGTTCACCCTCGACGAAGACAACGGTCAGCTGCGCACACGGAACGGCGTGGATTACAACTACGAGGTGAAAAATCGGTATGCGGTGACGGTGGAAGCAGCCGACGAGCAGGGGGGCCGCGCCACCATCACCGTGACGATCGACTTGGTCGATGACGACAACGAGCGGCCGGAAAGACCCGACCGACCAACAGTAACGGCCTCGACGCTGACGAGTCTGACCATACGGTGGACAGAGCCAGCCAACCCTGGCCCGCCCATCACCGATTACAATGTGCAATACCGCGAAGGCAGCAGCGGCGCCTTCACTGCCGTGGCACACGATGGCACGGGCAGGACGACGACGATTGCGAACCTGAAGTCGGACACCCCGTATCAGATTCAGGTACAGGCGACCAGTGACGAGGGCACGAGCGAGTGGTCGCCATCGGGTAACGGGCGGACCGTCGCCAACCAGGCCCCCACGTTCAACGAGGGCGCGAGCACCACGCGCAGGTTGGCAGAGAACACCACCGGGACCCACGACGTCGGCAACCCGGTAAGCGCGACCGATAGCGACGGAGGGACGCTGAGCTATAGCCTGGAAGGCACCGACGGGGCCTCCTTCACAATCGACGGCGACCAGCTTCAGACCCGGGCGAGCGTGACCTACGACTACGAGGAAAAAGCCAGCTACAAGGCGACCGTGCGCGCAGAGGACGGTCAGGGCGGCAGCAATACCATCGAGGTGGCGATCAACCTGATAGACCAACAGGAGCCGCCCGAGGCCCCGTCAGCACCCAGCGTCTCAGCGGCCTCATCAACCAGCCTGACCGTGACCTGGGATGAGCCGGCCAACACCGGTCCCGACATCGGCGACTACGATGTGCAATACCGAGAAGGGGACAGCGGAAACTTTACCTCCTGGACACACAACAGCGCGGAACGCACCGCGACCATCACCGGTCGGAGCCCGGGCACGAGCTATGAGGTGCAGGTGCGAGCGCGCAACGACGAAGGCACGAGCGCCTGGTCCCCGTCGGGCACGGGAAGCACCGGCGCCAACCAGCCCCCGGTCTTCAACGAAGGATCGAGCGCCATCCGCCGCCTCGACGAGAACACCACGGGCGTGCAGGACGTCGGCGATCCGATAAGCGCCACCGACCCGGAGAACACCCCCCTGACCTACGGCCTCGAAGGCACGGACAAAGATGCCTTCACCATTGACACGGGTAGTGGTCAACTTCGGACCAAATTGGATCAGACCTACGATTACGAGACGAAGCCCCGCTATGTCCTGAGTGTCAAAGCAACCGACGGGCACGGCCGCGATCGCACCATCCTCGTGTTGATAAACCTGAACGACGTCAACGAGCCGCCGGCGTTCACCAGCGACGCGGCTTTCGAGACGGTAGAAAATGCCACGACGGTCGGCGCAGCGGTCGCCCGTGATGAGGATAGTGCCGACAGCATCATCGGCTAAACCCTCACCGGAGGCACCGACCGCGACCGGTTCGAGATCGACAGCGCAGGCGCGTTGACCTTCAAAGATGCTCCCAACTTCGAGGATCCCGCGGACAATGGCAGAAATAACTCATACATCGTGGTGGTCACAGCGACCGGCGGCGCGGGAGGCCGCGCCCTGACCGTAGCGCAGACGATCACCGTCACCGTCACCGACGTGAACGAACCGCCGGTCTTCACCAGTGACAATTCCCTGCAGGTCAAGGAAAACGAACGCTTCGTCGGCAGAGTGGCCGCCGAGGACGTCGATAGCGACGACCACGTCACCGGCTACGAGGTCACCGGCAGGGTCGACCGGAACCGATTCGAGATCACCAACACCAACGAGCTGCACTTAAAGGAGGACCCCGACTTCGAGCGTCCGGCGGACGTCGGGAGCAACAACCAGTACATCGTCGCGGTCACAGCGACCGGCGGCACGGGGACGAGGGAGCGACGGACGGAACAGAGGATATTCGTTATCGTGGAGGATGTGCTCGAACCCCCGGGCAAGCCCGATCCACCCACCGTGTCGGACGAGATGGAAAACAATCTGACCGTGACCTGGACCGAGCCGGCCAACACCGGTCCCGACATCGCGAACTACCACGTCCAGTACCGCATAGGCAGCAGCGGTGCGTTCACCGATTGGCCGGACACCGGCCCGTCCCGGACCCGCACGATCACCGGCCTGCGCTCGGGCAGGACCTACCAGATCCAGGTACAGGCGGAGAACGACGAAGGGAAGGGCGCGTTGTCCAATTCGGTCAATGGGGCCACGCTCACCGCGCCGACGGTATCGAGCGTCGCGTTCACCTCGACGCCGGCCTCCGGGCAGAACAACACCTATAAATTGAACGACGTGATCGACGTCACCGTGACCTTCAACGAGGCGGTAACCGTCACCGGCACACCGCAGATCGACCTGACCATCGGCTCCACCGTGCGCCAGGCCGACTATGAGAGCGGCTCGACCACGACCCAACTCTTCTTCCAATACACCGTGCAGGCTGACGACGAGGACGTCGACGGAGCGACCATCAACGCCAACAGCCTCAAGCTCAACGGCGGGGGCATCCGCAAGAACAACTCCACCATAAACGCGGACCTCGCGCACGGCGCGCAGACCAATCAATCCGGCCACAAGGTCGATGGCGTTGCCCCGGCACTCACCGAAGCAGAGGTGAAGGGCGACGAGTTGATGCTGGCCTACGAAGAGGTGCTCGACAGCAGTTCCCAACCGGCGACCGGCGATTTCGCGGTAGCGGTAGATAGCGAGGCACGGAGCGTCTCCGCGGTTGCGATGAGCAGCAGTGAGGTGAAGCTCACCCTCGCCTCGGCCGTAACATCGGGCCAGGTGGTAACGCTGACCTACACGCCCGGGACCAACCCGATCCGCGACCGGGCGCAAAACCCGGCTATCGCCCTCACGAATCTGACAGTGGCGAACCAGACCCAGGACCCGACCATCAATATCTGCAACCGCACCGCGCAGGTGCGCGACGCGATCGTCGCGGCTGCGCCGGTAAACACCTGCGGTGCTGTAACGGCGGACCATCTATCCGCGATTACCGTCCTCGACCTGGATAGCAAGGGCATATCGACGCTGAAAGCCGGGGATTTTTCCGGGCTGACGGCACTGGAATCTCTCGACCTGTCTTGGAACAGACTCAACAGCCTGCCGCAGAATATCTTTTCCAACCTGTCGGCACTGGAAAAACTCAAACTGTATGGCAACCAACTCAGCAGCCTGAATGATGCGGATATCTTTTCCAGCCTGTCGGCATTGAAAAGTCTCGACCTGAGAGCGAACGGTCTTAGCAGCCTGGACGCGAATATCTTCTCCAGCCTGTCGGCTCTGGAAGTACTCTATCTGGGAGATGGCAACAACCTCAGCAGTCTGGACGCGGATATTTTTTCCAACCTGTCCGCACTGGAAGAGCTCTACCTGAACGACAACGACCTCACCAGTCTGGATGCGAATATCTTCTCCAACCTGTCGGCACTGAAAACACTCTGGCTGAATAGAAACGACCTCAGCAGTCTGGATGCGGATATCTTTTCCAGCCTGTCGGCACTGAAAACACTCTGGCTGAATAGAAACGATCTCAGCACCGTGGCTTCAGGTGCGTTTTCGGGTCTGTCAGCACTGGAAACGCTTCGCCTGGACTACAACGACCTCAGCAGTCTGGATGCGAATATGTTTTCCGACCTGTCCGCACTGGAAGCTCTCTGGCTGCAGGAGAACGACCTGAGCACCGTGGCTTCGGGTGCGTTTTCGGGTCTGTCAGCACTGGAAACGCTCTATCTGGACGGAAACGATCTGCAACCAACCTCCCTGCCGGCGGGCGTATTTTCCAGTTTGACGGCACTGGAAACGCTTCGCCTGGACGACAACCAGCTCAGCAGTCTGCCGGCCGATTTCTTTTCCGGGCTGTCATCACTTCAAGAACTCTTTCTCAGCGGTCAACAATCCGGTCACAAACTCGGCAGTCTGGACGCGAACACATTTTCCGGTCTCGCCGCGCTGACAAGGCTCCACCTGAACGACAACAACCTCAGCAGTCTGCCCGATGGCGTTTTTTCCGGACTGACCGTGCTTGAAGTGCTCATACTGGCGGGCAATACAGTCAATCCCCTGCCCATTACTGTTTCGCTGGAATCGCTTGCCAGCGGTCTATTCAGGGCCAGAGCGCACACCGGCGCGCCTTTTGCAATGACCCTCCCGCTCCAGGTGGTCAATGGCACGATCGGCAGTGGCGCCAGTAGCATCGAAATTCCCCAGGGCAGCATACAAAGCGCCATCCTCACGGTTTCCCGCACCGCCGGCGCCACCGCTGCGGTCACCGTTGACATCGGCACATTGCCGGACTTGCCTTCGTACGACAACGGCTACGCGCTCGTCAAATCCACCGACCTGCCGCTGGAAGTGATAGAAGGGCTACCGGGTGTGACAGTATATCCGACGGTGTTGACCATACCGGAGGGCAATAGCGACACGTACACAGTGGTACTGCAATTGCAACCGACCGAAGACGTGACGGTCGCAGTGACCGTCACGTCTGGTTCGGATGCTTCCGTTAACCCGGCGAGCCTGACGTTCACGGAGGACAATTGGGACGATTCGCAGACGGTAACGGTCACCACACAGGCAGACACGGACGACGCGGATGACACGGTCACGCTGAGTCATGCGGCAAGCGGCGGGAACTACCAGGGCGTGACCGCGGAAAACGTGACCGTGACCATTGCAGAGGTGGACGTCAGCGCCAACAATCGGCCGGTCTTCACCAGTGGCGATATCTTCGACAGAAAAGAAAACGAAACCGAGGTCGGCACGGTGGTTGCCACGGATGCCGATGCCAGAGACCACGTCACCGGCTATGAGATTACCGGCGCCGCCGCCCAGGCGCAGTTCTCGATCACAAGTGGGGGGGTATTGACCTTTGCGACCGCCCCCGACTATGAGCGTCCACCCGCCACCGCGAGCAATAACAGGTATGTCATCGCGGTCACGGCGACCAGCGGCACGGGCAGCCGGGAACGGACAGCGACTCAGACGATAACCGTCAATGTAGATGACGTAGATGAACCGCCGGGACGGCCGCCGGCGCCAATACTGACTGTGGTCGAGAGTGGATTCGAGCCTGTCGTCCTGGTGCACGAGGGCCGGACACCGCCGACGAACACGGGGCCTAACATCACCGCCTGGGACGTTCAGTATCGCGTCAAGAACAGCGGCGCCTTCACAGCCACCATTTTGAACAAGCCACCGGGTTGGGTGCAGGAAATCACGGGTTTATTCCGAAACACGACCTACGAGGTGCGGTTGCGGGCGAAGAACGACGAAGGGGAGAGCGAGTGGTCACCTTCGTCCGAGGCGACGATCCCCCCCAACGACCCGCCGATAGCCAGCGGCAGCATTGACGATCTGACGATGCCCGCAGGGGGCGCCGTCGCGGTCGTGTCCGTGGATGACGCGTTCGACGATCCCGACGATACCCGCCTGCGATATACCGCGACGTCGAGCAACGGCGCCATCGCGACCGTGCAGGTGATCGGTGGCGTGGTCCTGATCGATCCGCTATCCGCCGGCACTGCGACCATTACCGCAACGGCGACCGACCCCTGGGGCGCGACCGCCTCGACAACCTTCGACGCGACTGTTCAGACGCCGGCCCTGGCGGCGCCCACCCTGAGCATCAGCGGCAATGTCTTCTCATTCGGATTCACCGATGACTTCGCCGCCAACGAAACCCGGTTTTACGAAGTCAGAATCCGGCAAAAAGCAAATATCGGACCGTGGTCCAGGGCCTGCATCCGCGCCACAAACAGGGCAGATTTCTCCCAGACCAGCGCGGCGTCGTTGGATATCCTGGCCTCCAGCTTCTTTGAGCCGGGCGCCGCTTATGAAGCGGATTACGGATACCTGGGCACGGATTGCAGCGGCAGCGTCGTGGGCGTTCGCTCCGCGCCTGCCGAAGCGACGACCGCCGGAACGCCTTCCTTCGATATCGACCTTGTCTTCGCCGGCAGCATCTCCTCGAGGTACCAGTTGGCAGTTGAGAACGCCGCCCGGCGTTGGGAGCAGATCATCACGCACGACGTCCCCAACCATTCCTTTTCCGATAACGCGCGCATTTTTTTGAACGAGCTTTATCCTGGAATCACGGTCCCCGACAACGTCGATGATCTGCTGATCTACGTGAAAATCGCACCCATCGACGGAGCAGGAGGCACCCTCGGACAGGCGGGATCGGATGTGTGGCGCGTTCGGTCCGCCTTGCCGATCGTATCCTTCATGGAGCTTGACGCGTCCGACCTGGATACAATGTCCGACCAGTTACTGGCAGGCCTTATTCTGCACGAGATAGGTCACACTTTGGGATTCGGTATTGACCCGTGGACAGATCACAACCTGCTGCAGAATCCATCCCTCGGTGTGTATAACAACCGCATTGTTCCCACGCCCGACACCCATTTCTCGGGTGCAAACGCGATTGCGGCATTCAACGCCGCGGGAGGGACGAGCTACACAGGCGCGAAGGTGCCGGTGGAAAACACGCTTGGGGGATCGGGCAGCCGGGACAAGCACTGGCGGGAGTCCGTGCTCGACGACGAACTTATGACGCCCAGAATTGGCGGCGCTACGCACCCGCTGAGCGCGATTACGATTCAGTCACTCGCCGATATAGGCTACCGCGTCGATGCCGCGCAGGCCGACGCCTACATGGCGCCCGACGCATCTACGCGAGTGGCCACGGCGTCCGCGGGGGATTCGGTTCCGATCAGCTGTGCGATCATAACGCACCCCGGCGCCGGGCCGGATCGGCCTGAGCCCATTGTCCTGGAAGTGAAGCGCACCGTCGAGAGCGAATGAGAAGGTGGAACGTGGCCAATGTCACGTCACTCACGGGTTCCCCGGTCATACTGTCCGCATTTGAGTCGACCTTCGGCGGCCTGGGCAGTGTTCCTTCGCCGGTTCCTCAACGTCTCGACAAGCCATTGTGCGGGCGTGGAGATGATGGATTGGCGAACAAAGCAGCCAACCGTGACAATGCATGACTTGATCAGGCTAATAAGAGGCTGAACCAGGTATTGATAGATGAAAATCTACTCTGGATTTTTCCGGCTCACAATCGGCGCCGCCGGCCTGATGTGCATGGCGCTGTTCATTTCCCCGTGGTCGTCGTCGACGCAGCCCGCCGGCTTTTCGCTCGCGCTGGACCTGGACGATGCCGCTGGCGACCAGGGCGTATCCTCGCTCGACGTGTCTCCCGATCAGGTTTTTCCCATACAGATTTACGCGATGGATATTCAGAATGCCACCGGCATATCCATGCGCTTCCGATACGATGGCACCCAGGTTTCGCACGAAGGCTTCGACCCCGGCGAGGCGCTGCCCGATGCGAATGCGCTTGTCGAACGGGATTCGACGTCGGTCCGGATCGACCTCTCGTCGCTGAGTGGATCGGCAACGGCGAACGCCGGGTGGGTCGGCACCGTTCGTTTTCGCACCACGGCCATGTTTTCCGATACGGAGATCTGGTTGGTACACGCAGAACTTTCCCGGGGCGGAGGGTCCGAGGCAATATCGCCGGCCCTTGGCGTCGCACTGCAGGTCACCGCGCTCCCTTCGCCCGACTTCGACGGCAATGGGCAAGTGGGCTTCTCGGACTTCGTGGCCTTTGGCGACGCATACGGTTCCCGGCCTGACGATGAAAACTACAGCGCGAAGTACGACCTGAACGGCGACGGCGGCATCGGCTTCGACGACCTGTTGATTTTCGCCGAGCGCTTCGGCGAGGCGGCCAACCGCGCGCCTGTCTTCGCCGCATCGCCGCCCGTGACGCGCTCGATAGTGGAGAACACGACTTCAGGCCAGCCCATCGGCGATCCCGTCATCGCTACAGACGCGGATGAAGACGCGCTCACGTACGGCCTGCGTGGCGTATACGCGGACCGTTTTTCCATTGGCGCGGGCACGGGGCAGCTGCTGACAAAGGAAGGAATTGTCTACGACCACGAAGCGAGTGACGCGTATTCGCTGACCGTACGGGTCAGTGACAGCAAGGGGGGCCGCGCCGGCGTTGGGGTGGACGTCCAGGTGACCGACGTGGACGAGCCTCCCGGAACGCCGCCTGGGGGCGTGGCGGTCACGCCTCGAAAAAACGCCCTGCTGGTAAGCTGGAACGCGGCGCCCGACGAGGCGGGCAGGCCCCCGGTGACGGGATACGAGGTGACGCACCGGAGGGGCGATGCCGGCGACTGGCAGGAAGCGCTGCTGCTGGACGGCCGCGGGGATACCAGCGTGACGATCACGCGTCTGAACAACGAACGCATCCACCAGGCGCGCGTGCGCAGTTTCAACGATGAGGGCGCAGGCCCGTGGTCGGAACCGGTTGCGGGGGCGCCCACGGCGGGGCCGCAAGTGGCGCGCGGCATCCCGGACCAGAGTCTCTACACGGGCGGGGGTAACGGTCGCGTGAACCTGGCCATCGCCTTCACCCGGCCGGGCGGGAGGCCGCTGAGTTACGCCGCGGCATCGTCCGACAGCACCATCGCGGCCGTGAGCGTGTCGGACTCCATGGCGACGTTGCGCCCGGTGGCCGGGGGGCGCGTGACCATCGCCGCGACGGCCAGCGACGCGTGGGGCAACGGCGCGCAGACGACGTTTAACGTTGTGGTGACATCGGGGCCGCCGCCCCCGCCTCGTCCGCCGCCGCAGCCGCCGTCGCCACCACCCCCGCCGCCACCACCCCCGCCTCCTCCTCCTCCGCCGCGACGGCCTCCTCCTCCACGACCGCCGCCACCGCCGCCACCGGACACTTCACCAGACCTGTTGGTGGGGTCTCCTTCGGTCAGCGATAGCAGCCTGGATGCGCGCGGTTCCTTCACGCTGAGCGCCACAGTCCGCAATGGGGGCAGTGGTTCGTCGGTGGCCACGATGCTCCGCTACTACCGTTCGTCGGATGCGACGATTTCCGGGACCGATACGGAGGTCGGGACGGATGCGGTTAGCGTCATTGCGGCTTCAGGCACGAGCGATCAGTCGATCAGTCTGACGGCTCCGTCGGATGCGGGGACGTATTACTATGGTGCTTGCGTCGATGCGGTTACTGGAGAGTCCAATAGCGGGAACAATTGCTCTGGCGCTGTGCAAGTAACGGTTAGCGGGGGATCACCGCCGTCGACCCCACAGGTGACCATCTCGGCAGGTACTACACCTGTGACTGAAGGTACGGCTGCGACCTTCACGATTTCAGCGTCCCCTGCACCGACCTCCACATTGACTGTAACCGTGAACGTGACTGAGACAGAAGATGTCCTAAGCGGCACACCGGCCTCGACAGTCACCATCAACGCCAATGCGGCCACCGCCACGCTGACGGTCAATACCGCCAATGATCAAGCGGATGAGTCGAATAGTGTGGTAACCGCGCAATTGCAAGCCGGAACAGGCTATACCGTAGGGCCCACATCCTCGGCGAGCGTAACCGTTAACGACAACGACGAACCCCCGCAGGTGACCCCACAGGTGACCATCTCGGCGGGTACTACACCTGTGACTGAAGGCACAGATGTGACTTTTACGATCACCGCGTCCTCTGCCCCGACGTCTGCCCTGACGGTGACGATATCCGGGCCCCGTGTGGAGATCTCACCGCGCTCGCTGACCTTTGAAGCACTGGGCGAGACCCAGACGGTGACAGTTAAGGTCCTGGATGAGAACGGCAATGAGGATACTGATGCTTCATGGAATGCCTTTGCGGTTTTCTCTTCAGGGGGAATAGACATGGAGAGGGTGGATGGCGGCTTGGAGATCACGGCGGACGAAACTGGAAGCGGAAGTGTTGAGATAAGTTCGGGAGACGCGTCACCAGCCATTCTGCTCGTAACAGTGTACCAAAAACCGGCGTCCTTGACGCTTTCGCCCAGTTCGGCGGACCTGACGGTAGGCGGGACGACGACGCTGAGTGCAGCAATCGCGGACGCGAACGGTTACGAAATCGGCGTGGCCCAGGGCGACGGTCAAGGTGGTCTCGTGGTGTATTGGGAAACGAGCGACTCGGGGGTGGCGACTGTTGATGGCTCTGATGACAAAGAGGACAGGAATACGGGCGGCTCTGCTACGGTGACGGCGGTGGCTGCCGGTACCGTTACCATCACAGGGCGGCACTCAGGAGATATTACAGGTACGGCCACGATTACGGTGATGGGCAACTGAGGTGATCGGTTCGTAGTCTGGGACGGCCGGGTCTGGTAGGTCCGCACAGGCCGCTCGGGCTGGATCTACCGGCGGCTTCTCCCCAACTCTGGATCCGGATGATTTCGAAGGCGACCAGGCCGTATCTTCTCTCGACGTTTCTCCCGACCAGGTTGTTCCCATACGGAAGCGGGCTTGTGGATTTTCCTGACCCCTATTGTGCGACCTCAAAGGCCGTTATATTGCGAGTGTTTTTGCTAAACTCTACGGCGATCAGGTGGATCGGCTGGTCCAGACCGCGATATTTGTCCGCGTATCCCTTTGCCTGCAATTGCGCCATTGCCCCGCCTTCAGACGCTATCTCCACCACTTTGAACTCGAACAGGTAGATGTTATCGTTAAAGTGAACGGCCATATCTACACGGCCATGGCTGCTGCTGTCCTCTACGGTGATGTCAAACCCCAGTCCCGCGAAATAGGAATAGAATACGCTGGCGTAGTAGCCCTCAAAATTGGCGATGTCGTTGTTGGTGTACCATTCGTAGGGGATGCTGGCAAAGAAGGCGTGGAATAGTGTTTTCAGGCCGGTAAAGTCGTTGGCTTCCAGCAGCCTGTACAGACGCACGGTGTTCGCCATCTGGCGTGTGGCGTCTTTTACCAGGTAGCGCAGCAGGCTCTCGTTGAGGCTCTGGCGCACTTCCCGATTGGGGTAGCTCAGGCGATAGAATGACGCGCCGCCGAGGTTTTCTTCCTCTGTGATGGTGAGGTAGCCGGTCTGGAATAGCAATGCCTCTGTTGCCATGTCATCGACGTCGAAGGTGGATAGCAACTCGTCGCTGCCGATCATGTTATCCAGTTCGAGAGAACTGACGTGGCGTTGAAAGAGGGTTTCGATGAGGAAGGTGGGGGTGCCGGTCTCGAACCAGTAGGCGCCGAAGGTGCGCTTGTCGAATAGAAGGAGGATGTCGAAAGGGTTGTACACTTTTTCGTCGCCCAGCCAGCTATAGCCGTTGTACCAGTCGCGGATTTCGTCTCGGTCCAGGCCGGGCAGTTCTGGCGCGAATACGGTGTCGAGGTCCGCTTCGGTGTAGCCGCAGATCGCGGAATAGCGCGGGTCAATGGTGACGTCGGTGAGGTTGTTGAGACCGGAGAAGATACTCACCTTAGAGAATTTGCTGACGCCAGTAATGAACGTGAAGCGTATGTGTGCGTCTGCAAACTTAACGGTCGAATATAGGCCGCGCAAGAAGTCGCGATTGGCCCGGGCGACCTCAGGCACCGCCAGCGCGTCCAGGATGGGCTTGTCGTATTCATCGACCAGTATCACAACGCGCTGACCGCTGCGCTCGTGTAGCACCTTCATCAAGTGGCGCAAGCGGGCTGACGCGCTGTCGTCGCGCGGGATGACCTCCGCTTCGTCCTCAAAAGCATTCAATTGCGCCGTCACTTCCTTCCGCAAGTCGTCCTGACCCTGATAGTTGCCGCTGCTGAAGTCGAGCCGCAGCACGGGATGGCGCACCTGCCAATCCCAGTGGTCATGGATGTACAATCCCTCAAATAGCGGCTCATTCCCTTCAAATAGTTCTTTCAAGGTGTCCAGAAACAGGCTCTTGCCAAAGCGACGCGGGCGCGACAGGAAGTAGTGCGTACCCCCGTTGAGCAGTTCTCGGATATAGGCCGTCTTATCGACGTAGTAGTAGATCTGCTCCCGAATCTTGCGGAAGGTCTGAATGCCGATGGGCAGTCTGCGTTTGAGCATGCTTCCTCCCGGGGCGATCTCCTCAAGGTCCATGACAAGACTGGATCCGACAATGTTCTGAAGATTATTCGCTCTTCTGTAATAAAATTACTTGAAATCGGATGAACTCCTTAGCGAAAGATACGCAATGCCCGACCCGATCGCAAACCACACCTGATAAAGGCAAGACGTTTGAGAATGGAAGCGTTACTGTTCATTTTTCCGTTGTCCCCATCCTCGCGGCCCGGCTGCCTGCCCCATGGCCCGGATCGATTCAAACGGTGAACCGCCTATACTCTCAATCGCACCCACGCGTGGCCTGAGATCCGCGACGGCGCATCCGTCCGGAGGCAGGATCAGGGAGACCCTTCGCAGGCGACAGGGTGAAATGCATGCGAAAATTTGCCCGGATTGTATATAAATTCGGAAAAAGTAGATAAATACGTAAAATATTAATGATTGGATTAAGATGTATTAATAGTTATATTTTAAATTCTGCGTTTCGTGTGCCGGACGACAGGGCATTGTGATTCGTTGGTGAAGGGCTGACCAGCCAAATAACAAGACCGTGGGTTGCCTGACCTGCCAGAGTCGAAAACCGACGGTCCTCCAGGAAGGCGCACACCCTTTCTGTTCCTGGCGCTTTTGTTCCATGAGACAGGATGTGGCCCTCGTTCTGGAATATAGAGTTCCCATGATGTCATTTCAAATGCAGCGACGGGGAATCGAGCGTCTTGAAGCCCGAAGACGGACGAAGTTTCCCGAGACCGGGTTTTTCCGGCTCGCCCTCGGCGTCGCGGGCCTGGTGTGGCTTGCGCTGTTCATTTCCCCGTGGTCGTCGTCGACGCAGCCGTCCGGCTTTTCGCTCGCGCTGGACCTTGACGATGCCGCTGGCGACCAGGCGGTATCCTCGCTCGACGTCTCTCCCGAACAGGTTTTTCCTATACAGATTTTCGCGATGGATATTCAGAATGCCGCGGGCATATCCATGCGCTTCGGATACGATGGGACCCAGGTTTCGTACGAAGGCTTCGACCCCGGCGAGGCCCTGCCCGATGCCAATGCGCTTGTCGAAGAGGATTCGACTTCGGTCCGGATCGATGTTTCGTCGCTGAGTGGGTCGGCAACGGTGAACGCGGGTTGGATCGGCACGGTTCGTTTTCGCACCACGGCCATGTTTTCCGATACGGAGATCTGGCTGGTACACGCAGAACTTGCCCGGGGTGAACAGGAGGAGGCGATATCGCCCGCCCTGGGTGTCGCGCTGCAGGTCACGGCGCTCCCTTCGTCCGACTTCGATGGCAACGGGCAGGTGGGGTTCTCGGACTTCCTGGCCTTTGGCGACGCATACGGTTCCCGGCATGGCGATGAGACGTACAGGGCGAAGTACGACCTGAACGGCGACGGCGGGATCGGCTTCGACGACTTGCTGATCTTCGCCGAGCGTTTCGGCGATGCGGTCAACCGCGCGCCGGTCTTCGTCGCCGCGCCCCCGGTCACGCGCTCACTGGAAGAGAATACTTCGGCTGGCCAGCCCATCGGCGACCCGGTCATCGCTACCGACGCGGATGAAGATTCCCTTACGTACAGCCTGCGCGGCGCGTATGTGGACCGTTTTTCCATTGGCGCGGGCACGGGTCAGCTTCTCACCAGGGACGGCGTGGCCTACGACCACGAAGCGAGTGACGCGTATTCGCTGACCGTGCGGGTCAGCGACGGGCAGGGGGGCCGCGCCGTCGTTGCGGTGGGCATACGCGTGACCGACGTGGACGAGCCCCCCGGCGCGCCCGGGGGCGTGGCGGTCACACCGCGCAACAGCGCCCTGCTGGTAAGCTGGAACGCGGCGCCCGACGAGGCGGGCAGGCCCCCGGTAAGCGGATACGAGGTGACGCACCGGAGGGGGGATGCCGGCGACTGGCAGGAAGCGCTGATGCTGGAGGGCCGCGGGGATACCAGCGTGACGATCACGCGTCTGAACAACGAACGCACCCACCAGGCGCGCGTGCGCAGTTTCAACGATGAGGGCGCAAGCCCGTGGTCGGAACCGGTTGCGGGCGCGCCCACCGCGGGGCCGAAAGTGGCGCGCGGCATCCCGGACCAGAGTCTCTACACGGGCGGGGGTAACGGTCGCGTGAACCTGGCCGTCGCGTTCACCCGTCCGGGCGGGAGGCCGCTGAGTTACGCCGCGGCATCGTCCGACAGCACCATCGCGGCCGTGAGCGTGTCGGATTCGATGGCGACGTTGCGCCCGGTGGCCGGGGGGCGCGTCACCGTCACCGCGACGGCCAGCGACGTGTGGGGCAACGGCGCGCAGACGACGTTTAACGTTGTGGTGACATCGGGGCCGCCGCCCCCGCCGCGTCCGCCGCCACAGCCGCCGTCACCACCTCCACCGCGACGGCCTCCTCCTCCACGACCTCCACCCGGACCCAATCAAGCGCCAACCTTCAACGACGGATCGAGCACGTCGCGCAGCGTGGCCGAGAACACCCTGGCGAACCAGAACGTCCAGCATCCGGTCAGCGCCACCGATGCCGACCGCCACCCCCTGACCTATCGCCTCGGCGGGAACGATGCCGGTTCCTTCGCCATCAACGCAAGCAACGGTCAGCTTCGCACCCGGGCGGGGGCGACCTACGACTACGAGGTCAAGAATCGTTATTCGGTAACCGTGGAAGCCGACGACCGCAACGGCGGCGCGGCCACGATTGGCGTCGCCATCCACTCCTGGCCGCACGACGGCCCCGGTACCACTACCACGATCCCGGACCTGGAGGTCAACACCCGTTACGAGGTGCAGGTGCGGGCGCACAACGACGAAGGGGAGAGCGAATGGTCCGCCTCGGGCTTCGGGAGGATCTGTTCAGAAGGCGATGCCCCGACGCCTGTGGAAGTGACGGTGACGGCGGTGCCCATCGTAGTCGCGTCCACGACCGACGAGTACTTCGTGCTCTACGTCCGGCACGATGTGGATGGCGCGACGGTAGAGGTGCCGGTCCTGGTCAAGCGAGGCGAAGCGGGCACGACCGCGCTCGCCGAGAACGTGGCGGCGCTGCCCAAGGAGCGCTACCGGGTGGAGAAGTACCTCGTCGCCGACCCGGCCGATGTCGACGGCGACTGCATTGACGACCTCACCGAACTCGACACGGTGGGCATGAACCCGGTGAACCCCGCCGCGGCCATCGCACTCACTGAAGGCGCCCTGGCCATTCCCGATCTGGAAACGTTCGAGACGCTCTCCCTATACGGGTTCGTCAAGTTCATAGTGGTCGGTATCGATACCCACCAACCCGGTATCTACTTCGCAAACACCAAGACGTATGAGCAGCATGCGGACTTCCGGGAGGCCCTGGGCTTTGAGTGGTACGAGGCGATCGATGGCGGTTTCGAATACGATCCGGACCTCGTTGCTCCCGATGGCAATCCGGGGGTCTACTATTACTACCTTGAGCCAAGTTACTCCTTCAGCCTCGCGGCGCGTTTCTATACGGTTTGCGCCGCCAGCATGCCCCTGCTCGAGGACAACCTGGCCTATCACATACGCAACTATCAGCTTCCGCATTTCCAGTCCGACTTGCCGCTCTTCAGTGAATCCCGCATTCCCCTCGTGTTCGAAGAGGACATCCGCCGCGAAACCACCTTCTTGGCGTTGAACCCAGGGGAGGGGTACGGCCTGCTGCGGGTCATGGACCCGGACGAGCGGCCCCACCCGCGCGATGTGGTGATCTACGAGGCCCTGCCCAACGAGTTGCCCCGCGTGGCCGGCATCGTCAGCACCGTGCTCCAAACGCCGCTGTCACATGTCAACCTGCGCGCCATTCAGGACGGCATCCCCAATTCCTTCATCGCCGACGCGCTCGACAACAGCTCTATCAACACTCTCATCGGCGGCTACGTCCGCTACACGGTGACGGATAGAGGCTGGAGCCTGCGCGCTGCCACGCCCGCAGAAGTCGATGCCCACTACGAGTCTTCCCGGCCCGCCCATGAACAGATCCCGCAACGGGACCTCGATGTCACCAAAATCACGCCGCTCAGTGAGATCGGCTTCGATGACTGGGACGCGTTCGGCGTCAAGGCGGCCAACGTGGCGGTGCTGGGGACGCTGGGGTTTCCGGAGGGGACCGTGCCCGACGGCTTCGCGATTCCGTTCTATTTCTACGACGAGTTCATGAAGCACAACGGGTTCTACACCCGCATTGAAACCATGCTGGCGGACGAAGCTTTCCAGACGGACTTCGAAGCCCAGGCGGACTCACTCAAGAAGCTGCGCAAGGCCATCGAAGACGCGGAGACGCCGGATTGGATCGTCTCGGCAATCGAGACAATGAATGAGTCTTTCTCCGAGGGGATCAACCGCCGCTACCGGTCCAGCACCAACAACGAGGACCTGCCCGGGTTCAACGGCGCGGGGCTGTACGACTCCAAGAGCCAGAAGCCGAGCGAGGACGAGAAGGATCTCGCCAAGTCCCTCAAGGAGGTGTACGCCGGTCTGTGGAACTTCCGCGCCTTCGTCGAACGCGACTTCCATCACATCGACCACCTGGCGGCGGCGATGGGGGTGCTGGTGCATCCCAGCTACAGGGACGAACTGGCCAACGGCGTGGCCGTCAGCTTCGACCCCATCTACGGCAGAGACAGACGCTACTACGTCAACACGCAGGTCGGCGAGGATCTGGTCACCAATCCCGACGCGCACTCGGTGCCGGAGGAAGTCCTGTTGAACCCGCCTTCTGTTTCTCTCCCTTACACCGTCCTTGGGACCTCCAACCAGGTGCCGCCGGGGCAACTCCTCATGAGCCGTGACCAAATGCGCCAGTTGAGAGAACATCTCGAGGTGATCCACGAGGAGTTCGCGGAGCTGTACGACCCCGCACCCGGTGAACCGTTCGCCATGGAGATCGAGTTCAAGATCACCAGCGACAACATCCTGGCGATCAAGCAGGCGCGTCCCTGGGTCTTCGGCGCCCAGGTCGATGAGTGATTCCGGCGGTGAGAGAGGCCAGCGGTGCGAAGGGCACGGCGGGCGGGAGCCGAAAGCAGGCGTGCCCGGGCCCGCCGCGACGCGGGCATCTCCGTGTAGGGGCGACCGGCCGGTCGCCCCTACGCCATGAAGGCTGAACCAGGTATTGATAGATGAAAATCTACTCTGGGTTTTTTCCCCTCGCGTTCGGCATCGCGTGCCTGGTGTGGCTGGTGCTGTTCATTTCCCCGTGGTCGTCGTCGACGCAGCCGTCCGGCTTTTCGCTCGCGCTGGACCTGGACGATGCCGCGGGCGACCAGGCCGTATCCTCGCTTGACCTCATACCCGATCAGTCCTTTTCCATACAGATTTTCGGCAGTGATATTCAGAATACCCGCGGCATATCCATGCGCTTCCGATACGATGGGACCCAGGTTTCGTACGAAGGCTTCGACCCCGGCGAGGCGCTGCCCGATGCCAATGCGCTTGTCGAAGAGGATTCGACGTCGGTCCGGATCGATGTTTCGTCGCTGAGCGGGTCGGCAACGGTGAACGCGGGTTGGATCGGCACGGTTCGTTTTCGCACCACGGCCTTGTTTTCGGATACGGAGATCTGGTTGGTACACGCAGAACTTTCCCGGGGCGGAGGGTCCGAGGCAATATCGCCCGCCCTCGGTGTCGCGCTACAGGTCACCGCGCCGCCGTCCCCCGACTTCGACGGCAACGGGCTTGTGGGTTTTTCCGACTTTGTGGCCTTTAGCGACGCATACGGTTCCCGGCCTGGCGATGAAAACTACAGCGCGAAGTACGACCTGAACGGCGACGGCAGCATCGGCTTCGACGACCTGCTGATCTTCGCCGAGCGTTTCGGCGATGCGGTCAACCGCGCGCCGGTCTTCGTCGCTGCGCCCCCGGTCACGCGCTCACTGGAAGAGAATACTTCGGCTGGCCAGCCCATCGGCAACCCGGTCATCGCTACCGACGCGGATGAAGATTCCCTTACGTACAGCCTGCGCGGCGCGTATGCGGACCGTTTTTCCATTGGCGCGGGCACGGGTCAGCTTCTCACCAGGGACGGCGTGGCCTACGACCACGAAGCGGGGGAGGCATATTCGCTAACCGTGCGGGTCAGCGACGGGCAGGGGGGCCGCGCCGGCGTTGGGGTGGGCATAGAGGTGACCGACGTGGACGAGCCCCCCGGCGCGCCCGGGGGCGTGGCGGTGATACCGCGCAACAGCGCCCTGCTGGTAAGCTGGAACGCGGCGCCCGACGAGGCGGGCAGGCCCCCGGTAAGCGGATACGAGGTGACGCACCGGAGGGGGGATGCCGGCAACTGGCAGGAAGCGCTGATGCTGGACGGCCGCGGGGATACCAGCGTGACGATCACGCGTCTGAACAACGAACGCATCCACCAGGCGCGCGTGCGCAGTTTCAACGATGAGGGCGCAAGCCCGTGGTCGGAGCCCGTGGTCGGAGCCCGTGGTCGGAGCCCGTTGCGGGGGCGCCCACGGCGGGGCCGCAAGTGGCGCGCGGCATCCCGGACCAGAGTCTCTACACGGGCGGGGGTAACGGTCGCGTGAACCTGGCCATCGCGTTCACCCGTCCGGGCGGGAGGCCGCTGAGTTACGCCGCGGCATCGTCCGACAGCACCATCGCGGCCGTGAGCGTGTCGGATTCGATGGCGACGTTGCTCCCGGTGGCCGGGGGGCGCGTCACCATCACCGCGACGGCCAGCGACGTGTGGGGCAACGGCGCGAAGACGACGTTTAACGTTGTGGTGACATCGGGGCCGCCGCCCCCGGCGCGTCCGCCGCCGCCGCCGTCACCACCTCCGCCGCGACGGCCTCCTCCTCCACGACCGCCGCCGCCGCGACCTCCACCGGGTCCTAATCAGGCGCCAACCTTCAACGAAGGTGTGAGCACCTCGCGCAGCGTGGCCGAGAACACCCGACCGAACCAGGACATCCAGCACCCGGTCAGCGCCACCGATGGTGACGGTCACCGCCTGACCTACCGTCTCAGCGGGGACGATGCCGGTTCCTTCGCCATTATCTCAAGCAACGGCCAGCTTCGCACCCGGTCGGGCGTTACGTACAACCACGAGGACAAGGACCGCTATGAAGTCACCGTGGAAGCCGACGACCGCAACGGGGGCGCGGCCACGATTGGCGTCACCATCCACGTGGCCGACGTCGAGGAACCGCCGGAAGCGCCGGCCCGGCCCCGGGTCGAGGCAGCTTCGTCCACCAGCCTGACCGTGACCTGGACCGAGCCGGTTAACACCGGACCCCAGGTCGACGACTACGACGTGCAGTATCGGACGGGCAGCGGCAACTTTATCCCCTGGCCGCACAACAGCGCGGACCTGACCGCAACCATCACCAACCTGACCCCGGGCGCGAGCTATGAGGTACGGGTGCGCGCAACAAACGACGAAGGCACGGGCGAATGGTCGCCATCGGGCGTGGGGACGACACATGGCCGACTCATCAGCGTCTGCGATCGCGTGCCGCCGATACGCGAAGCGATCGTGAACGCGATTCCCGGCGTGGATGCGTGCGGAGACGTGTCGGCGAGCCATCTGGCGTCGATTGTGGCGCTGGACGTGAGACACAAGGATGCAACGGGACTGGATGCCGACGACTTTGCCGGTCTGACGGGCATGGAGGACCTCGTGTTGGAGCACGTCGATATAGGGGTGTTGCCCAACGCGGTCTTTTCCGGTCTGATCTCCCTGAAAAAGATCAAGATATACGACGCCTTTCTGAGCGAATTGAATGCCGGTATCTTTGCCGGCCTGCCAGCGCTCGAAACCCTCGACTTGCGCGCCAACTTCCTGACCACCTTGCCCGCAGGCGTATTTTCCACGCTGCCGAGCCTGAAGACAATCTCTCTGTGGGGCAACAGGTTGAGTTCCGTGGATGTCCGTGCTTTTTCGGGGCTGCCTGCGCTACGGAACCTCTCCCTGGCCGGCAACCAATTCAGCACCCTTCCTGAGAATGTGTTTTCCAATCTGCCGGCGCTGGAAAAGCTCTACCTGTCTTACAACCAATTCAGCACCTTGCCAGAGGGCGTATTTTCCGGGTTGGAAACCCTGAAACAACTCGATCTGGTTGGCAATCCCGTCGATCCCTTGCCTATTATGGTGTCGCTGGAACGCGCCGGTGCGGGCCAATTCAAGGCCAAAGCGCACACCGGCGCGCCCTTTGATATCGTTTTGCCGATCAGTGTCGCCAACGGCGCCATTGACGGTGGGACGAGCAATATCACGATCCATCGAGGCCGGGTCGAAAGCGACGTCCTCAGGGTATCTCATACCGCTGGCGCAACTTCGGCCGTAAGCGTAGATATCGAACGGTTGCCTGCACTGCCACAATTCCATCAAGGCTATACTCTCGTCAAGTCCACTGCTGACTTGCCGCTGGTCGTTTTGGAATGAACTGCGGGGTGAATGGGACGGACTGCTAGTGTTCTGTCCCGGAAATAGGTTGCCTAAATTCAGCCGACGAGTCGCCCGACCCGCAAGGCGCCTGAGCGCAGGCGACCTGCGTAGGGTCGGCGAGCGAATGCAACGCAGCGAGACGGGATGAATCGGCGGCCGAATGGTTAGATATTTTTGGGACAGAGCACTACTTCCGGGGTACGTTGCCGTCGTAGAGTCGTTCGCCGCGCACCAACATCCGGTGGGGATTCTCCAAGTCGGCGATTTCGTCCACGCTGTGGTAACCCACGGTCATACTCATCCGGGTGCCGTCCGTTTGATTCTGTCCAACGCCGTGCATAATCATGCTGTCGATGACGAGCATGCCGCCTTCGGGCATGGGCACGGGCAGGGCCTGGCCCAGGAGAGTTCGAGTCGATGCGTCGGCGTAGAGACGGCCTTTGACGCCCGGAAAATGGTGTGAGCCGGGCACGACCAGGGTGCATCCGTTTTCCACCGTTGTTTCCTGCAGGTAGAAGATAACGGTGAAGATGGTCCGTGACCACTGCCGGACGTCCCGGTGCAACCCCTCCGGCCGGTTCTCCGAGGCCAGGCGGAGCGTGGCGTGGTTGTGCCGGTTTTTGATGAGTTCTATGTTGGGGCCCAGAAGGGATTCCAGGGGATCCAGGACCAGTGGGCTGGAAGCCGTTTCGAAGAAAACGGGTTCTCTGTCCACCACGCCCGAAATGCGTACGACACGTCCTTCCCTGTCACGCACGACCGGTTCCACCTCTTCGCGGAAGTTCCTCAAGATCGTCTTCTTGAGCTTTTCAACCTGTTCTCCCGGGAGCCGGTTTTCCAATTTGAGGAAGCCGTTGTGGCGAAACAGGTGTACCTGCTCGGATGTGAGTGACATTGGGGTTTCTCCGGTTGGCGCGGGTGACAAAAGCAATCAGCGAACAGCTGTCAGTGCGCCGTGGAAAGGCGCGGATCTTCAGTGGGTGAGAGACCCACCCGACAAATGTTGCTCCAGTCGGAAGCAACCGGAGCGGGGATGGAGGCAACGACATCTCTGAAGCCTCCGGTGTAAAGGGTCGCGAGGCGACCCCGCGAGTATGTAGGCCGTAACGCGCAGTGAACGCCGAGCAGGCCTCGAAAAAGCTAATGCGGGAGCTGACCCGTCTGACGGCCGGGGAAGGCCGCCGTCGTTGGGGAAGGGAGCAACGCGCGCACCCAACGGTCCCGCCGGGGTACTGGCGATTGCATGCATACAAGGAGATCCGCTGCAACACGGGAAGCCCCAGGCGGTGGTGCGGGGGCACCAACCGGCAGCCCGCGAGGGACAGGCCGGGCCGAGTGGGGTGGCGGAGAGGCCCGTAGTACCTGAGAAGCCGGGTAACGCCGGCGGAGGAAAGGGGCCTTGGTTCAAGGGCAACGTCAAAGGAGCGAGAGCCGGGAGATTGGTATGCGCCTAAGACCTCCGGAGAAGGTTCGGAAGCTGCAGAGGACGTTGCATGCCAAAGCGAAGGAATCGCCCGATTACCGATTCTACGCGCTTTATGACAAGGTGTACCGCGAGGACATCCTGCACTATGCCTACCAGAGCTGCAAGGCCAACGGCGGCGCGGCGGGCGTGGACGGAGAGACGTTCGAAGACATCGAGTCATATGGACGTGAGCGGTGGTTAGGCGAACTGTCGGAAGCCGTGAGAAGCAAATCGTATCGAGCGGCCCCGATCCGTCGGGTATATATCCCCAAGCCGAACGGGAAGCAAAGGCCGCTGGGGATTCCGACGGTAAAGGACCGTGTGGTGCAAACGGCTGCGGTGCTGGTGGTCTCGCCGATTATTGAGGCGGACCTGCCAGCGCAGCAGTATGCCTACCGCCCCAGGAGGAGCGCGCACGATGCCGTCAGGGCCGTGCACGGCCTGGTGAGCAGGGGGCATAAGCAGGTGATCGACGCCGACTTGAGCGGCTACTTCGACACGATCCCGCACGCCGAGTTGATGAAATCGGTGGCGCGCCGCATCTCGGACGGGCGGATGCTGCGCCTGATCAAGATGTGGCTGACCGCGCCGGTGGAAGAGACCGACAGGCGGGGTCGGAAGCGTCGAACCACGCCGAACAAGGATCAGGGGAGAGGGGTACCGCAAGGAGCCCCGATCTCCCCGCTGCTGGCGAACCTGTATATGCGCCGGTTCATTCTGGGGTGGCAACTTCTGGGACATCAGCAACGCCTGAAGGCACATATAGTCAACTACGCTGACGATTTTGTGATCTGCTGTCGTGGCAGCGCACAAGAAGCGATGCGCGTAATGCGTTCCATAATGAAAGCGCTGAAGTTGACGATCAATGAGACGAAGACGAGCGTATGCACGCTTCCAGAGGAACGATTTGATTTTCTGGGTTACACCATCGGCCGGTGTTACTGTCCGAAGACGGGCCGGGCCTATATCGGGACGCGCCCGTCGAAGAAGGCCATCCGGCGCATCTGCCAGGCCATCAGCGAGGTGACAACCAGACGATGGGTGCTGATCGACGTTGAGAGACAGGTTGCCCAGCTGAACCGTAAGCTGGAAGGCTGGGCGAACTACTTCAGTGTGGGACCGGTCAGCAAGGCCTACCGCAGTGTGGACCGCCACACGCGGCAACGGCTCCGAGAGTGGTTGCGCAGGAAGCACAAGGTCGCGGGAAAGGGAACGACCCGGTTCCCCGACGAGGTCCTGTACGATACGCTGGGCCTGGTGCGGCTGGCAGTGCGACCGCGCAACTTTCCGCGGGCGAACGCATGAATCCTTGTCCGAGAGCCGGATGCGGGAAATCCGCACGTCCGGTTCGATGAGCGGGATGTGGAAACGGGGCACGGAGCGGCTATTGAGGCACCGCCAGACGAAAGGGGCGGAAACAGATAGGCCCCTCCTAAACCACCGCGCCACATCTCGACTCTACGTTCTCAGCTTAACCGTTTGGCGATATCCAATCGCCGATGTACACGCCGTTATGTGGGCGACCGGCCGGTCGCCCCTACACATACCGATCGGCGGTCCTGCTGCGACACCTCACGACCGCCCGGTGGATCGGAGGGGGCTTTTCCGCGCTATTCCGTTCAACAACATAGTCCGGGAATGCCTGCGCAGGCCGCAGGGCAACGGCTTCGCGTTCTTTCCACAGCGGTGGTTCGCGGAAAAGCAGCCCCGCGGCGTCTGAGCGGCGCCCTTCTTTTTCGCCCTTTTTCTTGGGCGATGCAAGAAAAAGGGCAAGGGAATAGGGGACGTTAGAGTCTTACAGTGTGACTTCTACGCAAAATGCGTAGATAATTATTCATGCTGCTTGTTTAGCCTCAATGCGAAAATAATGTTGATGAATTTCGGGGTATTGAAGACTAAGCGAGAATGCGAATAAGTCTATATTTTTCAATAGGAAAAGGCCTTCCATTTTGGTATATTGGGAAGCGACAAACGACCCATTTAACCCAAAACGAAAGGCCACGTACAGTGAGACGAAAGAAAGCGGATTTGCACGCGCGTGTCAACGACAATTTGAAGATGGAATTCACCGGTGAAGGCCTCACCTCGTATGCGGGTTTGGAACTGTTGATGCGATATTTGCGAAACGTGGATTGGAACAGGCAGTTGCGCCGTCACCTGGGCAGTGTGGGCTTTGGCGGCGATTTCGGTGTGGTGAGCCTGTGCCGTGTTCTGTTGGGTTTGCTGTGGGTAGGCGGCCGTCGGTTGCGGCATCTGGATTTCTTGAAAGGAGATCCCCTGCTGCAGCGGTTTTGCGGTCTGACGGATCTACCGACCCCCCGCAGCGTGAGTACGTTTCTGAGACGGTTTTCCGACAAGGGTCTCAACGCCCTGAAAGCCCTCAACGCCGACGTGGTTGCCCATAAGATCAACCTGTTGCGCGCCCGAAAATTGACGATCGACGTGGACGGCACCGTCTTGTGCACCGGAAAACGCGTCGGCGGTGCCCGCCGCGGGTATAATCCGCATCATCGCAAAGTCCCCAGTTACTATCCGATCACCGCCTACCTGGCCGACAGTGGTCATTTTCTGGGCGTGCACAACCGGGCAGGCAACGTCAATGATGGCAGCGCCTCCATCCTGTTTCTAAAGGACGTGTTTTCCCAGATCAAAGAGACCTTGGGACACGCCTACACTCTGCGATTCCGCATGGATGGCGCCTTTTTCAAAGAGGATGTGGTGAACACGCTCATCAAGAACAAGGCCTCGTATGCCATCAAGGTACCCTTCTGGAAAGGCCTGGACTTACAGCACAAAATCCGTCAATGCAGCAACTGGCAGCGCATCGAGAAGGGCGTCGACGGCTTCACGTCAACGCTGACGGTCAAAAAATGGAAACGCACCCTCAACATTGCCATCTTTCGAAAACGCGTGATGCATCAAACCCGAAAGAACTACCAGTTGGACCTGTTCGATCCCGATGATGGCACCTTCGAATACAGTGCGGTGGCTACCAATCTACCCTTCAAGTTGCGCGCGCTCTGGCGCTTCATGGCAGGCCGTGGTGCCCACGAAAAAGCCATTGGCGAACTCAAGACCGGACTTAGCTTCGATACCATCCCCACGCACCATTACCACGCCAATAGTGCCTGGCAACAGTTCGTCATTCTCGCGCACAACCTCCTGGTCAACTTCCAAATCGAAACCGGACTCACAAAACGCAATCGCACCTTGAAAAATACCAACCGATGGCCGCTCAAATCCATACGTACTCTCCGGTTCGAGCTCATCAACCGAGCCGGACACCTCGTGCGACCCGAAGGGCGTCTAACCCTGCGCCTCCAACGCAACAAGCACACCGAAAAACAATACCGTAAAATCTGCAACGCGCTCCAGAAAGCCGCCTGATTTATTTCACATTGAGGTTAATTGTAGGGTGTTGATGGTAAAGGGTCAAAGACAAGGCGAGTATTTTGTGCCCTTCGGGTGTGACGCGCCACCGTCTGGACCGTGGGATTTTTGCAATAAGGCCGCGGACGTGTAGGCGTTTGAGGCGGCGGCTGGTGGCATTGGCGTGCCGAGTGCGTTGCAGCAGGGATGCTGGATGTTGGAAGAGGTGTGTTCGGATGTCCTGGTTGCGGAAGCCCATCAGGGCGTGTTCGCCTTTCAACACAGCGGTAAACAGGGCGAGGTCGGCAGGGTCGGCGGGGTTGAAGCCCCGATAGGTACGTCCCTTGTGCCTGCGTGGCCGCGCCAGTGTGGTGAGGCTTTGATGTCCGGTAGCGGCGTCAGGGGCTGCGGACAGCGCCTGAAAGTAGCGTTGGTTGGCCGTCAACGAGATTTCCCGATAGCGGTAGAGGTTGGCCACGCCTTTGGCCATGGGATACCAGCCCATCACGCGTTGTCCTCGCCGTATGCCCCAGCGGCGGACCTTGAACTGCCTTGGATGGTTGATCACTGTTTCGACGCGTAGTACGCACCCGTGTTTGTCGTACATTTTAATCCAGTTCTCGCACATCCGGTGTTTGACTCTTGCGCCTTTGTGGCGTTTGTTTTTGAAGTCCGTGAGGACTTCGCCCTGAAAATTGCCGTGGAGTTTGCGGCCCAGGAAGGTCAAGATGTCCTGGGGAGAGAAGCACAGCACCGTGTGTCTGAGCAGGTTTTCATACAGCACCTTCAGGGCGTGGGGGCTTTGGAACATCACGTCGGTGGCGAACTCGGCCTGGTCAACGACCCAGTAGTAGTCCTTGCCCGAAAGCAGGTCGTTGAGCAGGGGGTTGACCTTGCGGGCGAACGCCGAGAGAATGCGCGGCCAATTCTTGCCCACAAAACGATCGGCAAAGCGTTGCGCCCGGTCCACATCGGCAATCCATAGAAAAGCGTTGTCTGATTTTTCATAGGCGATGCCGTGTTGCTCGAGCTTGCGCGCCAAGAACTCGTGGCCATTGAGACAGATCTGCACCACCAGCGGGAACCAGGACTGGATGCGGATATGCATCAACCCGAACTCCCGGTCAATCCAGTAAAAGTAGTAGCATAGGCATTTCCGTTGTGCGTTGATCAGGCGAGGCCTTCCTTCCCCTGGAACCAGCTTGAAACTCTGGCAGCCTTCCAGGGCCCGAAACACACAGACCAGGCCTTGCGTGATCCCATCGTGTTTTGCCAACCGTCGCGCTTCGTCCTCTTTCCTGATGGTGTTGCGTTGCAGATAGATGAACGGGCGCTCGTGCTTGTTTGCCATCGCCTCCGCGTGGGCTTTGATCGTATCGGAATGCGTCATCACAAAACGCTTGAAGTCCTTCAACAATAAACCCTGATTGCTGATGAACCGCTCCATCGCAGTTCCAAATCCCAGCGGCAGGTACCCTTTGAACAGAACCCGATCAAAACAGGATACCACTCCGGTGATTTATTCACTACATTGGTCCACGAAGTCTTTCACGGCGTTCCTCCTTCCATTGATGGCGGTGGGTACCACCATCATAGGGGATGAACGCCGTTTTGCATACCCTAAAACTATCTGCTCTTGACTACCACCTATTTGGTTGCGGCTGAGCAAAGCGAAGCCGCGTTAGGGAGTGGTGGAACTTCAACCTCACGGGTACCGAAACGCGGGTATTTCGACAAGCTTGCTTCGACAAGCTCAGCGTAAACAACGCAAGCCACGCGACGAGACAGGACAAATCGGGCGGAAGCATGGTGACATCAATCTGGGGCGATACTAACCCACGGTCACCGCGACCCGGTGCATGGAGTTATTGAGATAGCCGCGCGGGTTCCAGGCGATCGCGTGCGGCTGGCTCACGCCGAGTGAGTCGGTGGCCCTGGCCCAGACTTCATAATACCCCTGCCGGGGAAAAGCGACCCTGGCGCGCCAGTTCTGCCACGCGTAAGTATTCACCGGTTCATCCAGCCTCGCCTCCATCCAGGTCGCGCCGAAGTCGATCGATAGATGCACGGCGTTCACCTTCCGGTCGCCGAGGTGTCTCAGGGGTGCCGGATGGCCGGATTCACTTGCCGAAAACCCTTTTGGCATTGAGTGTTAACGTCCAGTGCCGTGCGCCGGCGAACGAATTGTGGCTGGGGAAGTCTGGATCCAGGCTGTGCATCGGATGAATCGAATATTCCCCCCGGACGTCCATGCCGCCCGTCATAGAGTACGTCAGCTTTAATCCCAGCAACGTCCCGTCGCTCACCGCATAATCGGCCCCCGCGTGTACGCTCCCGGCCAGGACCACGTCCGAGAGGTCGGCGTCCTGGCGGCTGTTGTAGAAAGACAGCGGAGGATCGTAGGCCTGGCCGCTGCTGGACATTTCCTTATGGTCGTCGGAATAGTGCGTGCCGGTCATGGCAACATGCGCCGCGCCTAGCCCGCCGCCGACGTAGGGTGAAATACCGTGCTGACCACCTGGAAGATCGTGGTATACGTTGAGCGAAAGCGAGCGTACGACAAAATCGTCGATCGAAGACCGGGTGTTGGACTCGATCGTTCCGCCTTCGCGGTCCTCCATGGTCACGCCGTCGAAGTCGGTGACGCTTTGAAAGATCTGATCGATGTCGTTCTTTCGCTGTGCAAGCGCAAATTCCACGCGTTTGCGATCGAAAATACGCCCGATCGAGGCCCGGAAAGCGTATCCTCCGGCGGCCTCGTTATTGTAACGCCAACGGTATCCGGAAATTCGGGGAATGGGATCCAGATCGAAACATGCGTCGGTCGGATAACAGAATGTGTCCCGGTTCCATCCCTTCTGATCGATGTCGGACGCCCGATTCACGCCCAGCGTCGCGCCGACGTACCAGCCGGAGCGCGGCGGCCCGGGCTGCGCGCATACCCTCGAACTGTGAGAAAGCAACTGGAGTCCGAAAACGGTGGATAAGATGACCGAGAAAAGACGCATGTAAATTCCTTCCTGAACCGCTGCGCGCGCGGAAAGATCGACCGCGGGGCCAGACGACAATATACAGTCGTGCTATTCTGAACAGATCTTTGAAATATTCTAAAATGGGATCGGAAAAGTCAAGTTTGTTTTTCCTGTGAGGCGCGTTAATTTAGGAGAGGCAGACGAACGCGCACGTGCTTTTTTGACCGATGACGGAGATCCGGCCAACATACCCACACGACAAGGAGAAACTTGCATGCTGACCTGTGAATCCCTGTTGCCCCTGCTCGATGCCCGGGTGGCGTCCATACTTCTGCGGCAGGTTCTGGACCGCTCCCGCCTGGACTATGGCGGCTTTGTCGAAGACGGCGTGGCCGGGGGAACCGGGGTGGGGAACGTCGTTCCTCTCTGCTATGCCTATCTGCTGGAGGGCTCCGCACACTATCGGAGTACCGAACTCCTCGAGCGAATCCTCCTGGGAGCCGGTTTCGGCCGCAGGATCCGGCGGGATTCCGTACGGAAGAACCTGGACCTTTCCTACCATCTTCTGCACGCCGACGGTACGGTCGTGACGAGTGTGTCTCAAAGGCAGGACCGGGGGTCGCAGACGATTCCCGTGGGACTGGTGGACAGCTATTACGCGATGGCGCGCATGGAGGAAAACGGATTCTACGCGGCAGTCGCCGACTGGCTGATCGATCAGGAGCCCGGCGGGCTGCCCTGGACGCTTCACCCGTTCTTGGAACACCCGGAATGGCGTGAGGATAATTTGAAACGCGAACCGCTGCCAGACAGCTATTCGAAGGTTTTTCCCGTTTCGGGCATATGGCGGGTGCGCCGCGGGAGGATGAGCGCGACCGAGGGGATATTGGATAGCAAAGGCTAATGTGCTGTCCCGGAAATAGATCGCCGAAATTCGGCCTGCCTGTGCGGAAGACCTGCACGCAGACAGGCGGATGAATGGTGACATATTTCTGGGACGGGACACTAGGCGCCGGCTACGGCCGATTGCCGGGCAACTGGGAAAAATCGAACCGATTGTCGCCCTCAGAAGCGGCGAAGGGCGCAACCGGATGGGGTGTGGGGCCGTATCCGCATCGCCGGATCAGGTCTCGCGCCCGGTTTTGTTTTTCGGCGTCTCGCAAGACGCGCTCTGCCGACCACCGTTCGTGAATTCTTGCCTGACAATCCGCCACGATCCCCCGGCAGTCCGGATCTTTCGCGCGGTCGTGCATTTCGCCGGGATCCTCGTCCATATTGAAAAGCTGGCAGGATTGGAATTCGTGATAGTAGTTCAGCTTCCAGGGGCCGCGTCGGACCATGCAGGCTGGCTGATCTCCAAGGAGCCCGATGTACTCGGAGAAGACTTCGTGGGGCCAGTCGGGAATCGCTCCTTCGCACCTCAGGAAACCGGCAAAGCTCCTCCCCGACACATCGGGTAGAGGTGGCGCGCCGGCCAGGTCCAGAAGCGTGGGGCCCACGTCTATGAGGCTGATAACGGCGTCGTTTTTGCCGTGCGGCAATTCAGGCGGCCAGGACACGATGAGGGGAACGCGGGCGGAGCCGTCGTAGAAGCTGCTCTTCCACCACATGCCGTGTTCGCAGGCCATATCGCCGTGGTCGGAGCAGTAGATGATGAAGGTCCGTTCGGCTGCCGTCGATGATTTGACCGCGTTTACGATTCTGCCGACGTTTCCATCGAGTTCCGTGACCAGCCCATAATAGGCGGCCAGTCCCCGCCGGTTCTGTTCGGGCGTCAATTCGTCCACGCCCCGGCGCTCCCGCCAATTCCGCATTGCGGGGTGGAGGGCGTCCGGATAGTCGGGGGATACGGGTTCCGGGAGGGGAATCTGTTCCATATAGTGGTCGAACAGGGTTCTGGAACAGATGAGGGGGTTGTGGGGCAGCATCAGGCCGACCACGAGGCAGCGGGGACGGCCCTCCCCGGTCCAATCCGAGATGTAGTCGCAGGCTGTGTCCGTGACGCTCCGGTCGAAGCGCTGGTAGCCGGTCCCACCGTATCCGGAGACTTCAACGGCGTATTTTGTCTGCCCGTTCGTGCGGTTGGGTCCCGTTCCGAGGATTTCCGGGGAAAGCGCCCGGCCGCCGCAGTCGCCGTGGATGCGTTTCTCGAAGCCGTGAAATGGGTCAGGCCCCACAAAGTGCATCCGGCCGCAGAGGACCGTCTCATAACCCGCGGCACCGAGGGCGTGGGCGAAGGTGGGCGTTTGGGACGATAGGGTCCCGCTGTTGTCGAATACGCCGACTTCGCTGGGGTAACTGGCAGCCATAAAGCCCATCCTGGAAGGAGCGCAGAGCGGATAGGGGCAGTAGACGTTCGTGAAGCGGGTGCCCTGCCCGGCCAGTGCGTCCAGGTTGGGGGTCCGCACGATCGGGTTGCCGGCGCACCCCATAACGTTTGCGTTGTGCTGGTCGGACATAATGAGCACGATATTCGGCTGAGTGCCCGCTGCCATCGCGTTTTCCTGCATGCGCTGTCCTGGTTTTTCTCGTTGGGTCCTGCGTTGCGTGACGTTCCGATCAAGGGTTGGCGCGGCGCCAGCGGGCTTTGTTGTCCTTCATCTCCTGATTGAGCGGGGCGGTGCGCGAGGTGGTCTGCGCACGGGCATCGTGCAACCATTGGCCCCGGTTGTCGCGCTGAACGGGCAGGCGCTGGTCCACGGCCGGCGGCACTGCGGCCGCTCTGGGCCGGTCGCCGTACCAGTAGGCCACGCTGCTCATCTCGTTGCACAAGTGGTTTCCGTGGCCGTGCTCGATCGTGACCTTGATTTCCCGTTCGAAGCGTACCGGATTCTCCAGGTGGTGGACGTAGCTGGTCTGATAGCCGTTCGTATCGTCTTCATAGATCGAGGAACCGTTGCGCAGGAATGCGTTGGGTTGCATGCCCCAGGCCTGGTTCAGGTAGTCCTCGCTGCCGGTGCCGTGCAGGTCCGGCGGCCACCTGTACCCGTCCACCCAGATCATGTCGTCGCCCTCGCCCCACCAGGTCCCCTGAAAATTGGTGACGCTGATGTTGCAGCCGACATAGTGGCCGCGTCCCTCGGCGTCCAGGATGACGTAGTTGTTTTCCCAGGCCTCGCGCCCCACGTTGACGATATCGGCTTCCGGCGTGTTCACCCTGATTTCGTGCCCCCACCCGCCGAAGGGGTTCTCGCGACGGAATTCAGCGTGGAAATACCCGGTATCGCCCGGCAGTCCGTCCGGACAGGTTTCCCAATCAGCATAGAAATACTGCCGGTGGGGCTCGTCGCTCTCGTTGACCAGTTCCACGCAAGCCCGTTCCCTGAACGGCATGGACACGTACGCGTTGAGCGCGCAACCGGTGTCGAACTGGTTGTTGCTGTTGGTTGACGCGGTAAACAGCAGCGATTGGTAGGAGTTGACGATGCCGTGACCCAGGCCGAAAAAATCGCCGAGGGGACACAGCACGCTTGGGTCTTCCGCGCCGTCGTAGGTTATTTTGAGCAGGCACTCACGGTAGTGATTGCGCTGGGTGAACCAGAGATGGGTGACGCATGCCGGCCCTTCGATATCGGCCAGAACCCGGGTCTCGCCCGGCTCCAGGATCCAGGCGTCGCTGTTTCGCCCGGTTGTGTCCCATGAAGAGTGGCGGCCGGTTCGTCCGGACTGAAGGCGGGCGAGGCCGCCCGTGATATCGTACATGTCAGGCTCCTGAACCATTACCGAGAGCAGCAATTGGCTGACATCTATTGCCCGTGCTTCAGTAAATGCGGACGCGTCGAAACGTGGACGCTGAGCTTGTCGAAGTGCGCACGTTTCGATAACCTTCGCCGACCCTTCGACAGGCTCAGGGAGCGGCTCAGGGTTCAGGCTCAATCACATTTACCATGGCAAATGATGTAAACTATCAGGTGCTCAACGGAATATGTTTATGGTGTGGGACATCCGGCCACTCGGGGGTGGCCAAGGCACGAACGAAGCTTCAGAGCAACCCCTTCCGTCGTTTGCCCACCACGACCTCGTCCACGAAACCCTGTCCACAGATGTCCTTCAGACCGCCGCCCGGAAAATGCGTTGCCCAATCGTACAGGCTGTGCATTCGTTGACTTTGGGATTCATCGACCGGCGGTTCGGCGCGGACGGCGTCCAATTGTTCAATGACGGCGGCGGCAATTCTGGCGTACAGGCGGGTCGAGCACTCGTCCAGATCGGCGGCGCCCTCGCGCGCTTCCTGGTACCAGGCCATCGCGTTGAACAGCACCTGCCGGACGCGAGGATAGAAGGAACACATCAGGTTCCAGTCGTCGCCGTCTTTATCCTGGTCGCCGGACGACCGGAAGTCGGAACGCAGGATCACGGAGGGTATGTCCAGGAATTTGGCCATCATGAACTCCACGACCGTACCCGAATCCAGGTCCGTGCCGTCGAAGTTGAACAGACCCATGTCGCAGGCCATCACCTGCTTCAGGTCCTGATTTCGTATGTCGACCGCCCGTCCGGTGGCTTGTTCCAGGTGCTGTGGCACGACGCAGGCGTACCGGCCGTTTGAGTAGCTTTCGATGGCTTCAGCCAGGATGGCGTTGCCGATGAGATGCTTGTGATCGAAGAGTTCGCCGGCGAAATAGACGCTGTAAGTGGTCATGTCGCGGTCCCTTGATCTGGAGCGTGCCTGGCCGGAAGCGCCTGTTCAGAGTCCATAGCGTAATGAAACACGAAGTCCGTGGCTGGAAAGAGTGGCCGTCGTCTCCGCCAGATCGAGTTGCAGCGGGTCGCGACTTCCGTCGCGCCAGACGATTCGCCCCCTTGCCCTACCGGTTTCCACGGCGCCGGAATTCATGTAACGCCATCCAATATCAGCCGTCATCTTTCCACGTATCCGCACCGCCACGCCCGCGGTCAGCATAAACGCGAATCCTACCCGGCTTGCGCCGGGGACGATGGTGGTCGTTCTGTTAAACTCCATGCGGGTTTCGTCGATGGAATTTCGCGAGAGGCCGCCCCCGCATCCGAGGAAGGGGCGGAACGGTCCCCGTCCGGGGAGGTCCACATAGGCGCTGAGAAGTGCGGAAAGGGAGGATATGTCTGCCGACACGTCCTGCCGGCCTGAGGTCTGCAGGAAGTTGGCGCGCCCATTGAAGGAGAATGGCGGGCGATATTGAACGGCGGCTTCGACGCGGATGCGCTTTGTCGCAACGTAGCCTGCGCCCACTTCGAAGCCGGGCGCCCTGGCGAATTCGCCCGAGGCGCTCAGGTTGGCGCCGTCCACGCCCGTCCCGCATCCATACAGGGCCGCCGGCGTCTCGCTCGAGCAGTCCTTGTCCATGAAACGCGACGTTGCCCGCAGGTCCAGAACGGCGCTGCCGAGAATATAGAAATCACCCCGCGCGAAGGACGTCACGCGGACCCTCACAGGCGCGGTTTCAGATTTCAGGCTGGACGTCTGTGCAGACGTCGCGTGTGACAAGGTGGCCGTCACAATCAGCACCGATACACTACAAAACATCCGTGTTTGGATCACTGCCTCCCTTGGTGAAATCCTCGTTCTCCTCAACCTTCAATATCGAAGTTGCCGTCTATGCCGAGTTTTTGGAATCCGCCTTAACTCGCTCACGGTAGTGTCTGCTGAGCGTGAGTCGACCCGAACCGAAAGCTCAACATGCGATCAGAGGTCACCGTATCTACTGCCAGCCATTCGAAAGGGTCTACGAGCAGTCCTTTCAAAACACCAGTCGGCATCGATTTTCGAGGTTCTCGCGTGGACACGGTCCTTAGTTGGTACCCTGCTCGTTGCGTTTTCCTAGACGTATCCGCACCCGTCTCCGCGTCACCACGATCATAGCGCTCTCGTGCATCGCATCCGCATGCTGCTCAAGCAACTCACGCATAGCAGCTACCTTCTCCGAAACCTGCATTTCGACGAAGCGGATGATGCACGGGTGGGGCAAGTGCCGCACAAAGACCAGTTCACCAAAATCCTTGTCTTCGGTGACGAGCACTCGTTGCTCCTGGTTTGCCACTGCGAGCAGGGCTCCATCCGTGGCACGAGGATTTATCTCCGCGCCCGAAACGACATTATGACCCAGATCGGTCAACATTGTACACAAACTGCGGGACGCGGCACAGACGTCAAGAAGAAATCTCACGATGCTTACCGGACAGGCACACGCTCATGGACATGGTCACCTGCAATCGAACGGTGGGCAAAAAGAAGGCACGCCTGGATGTCTTCGGGCTCCAGAATCGGGTATTCCTGGAGAATCGTCTCTGTGGTATCGCCTGCCGCGAGCATTCCCAGAACATGTTCCACCGCGATGCGCATGTCGCGAATGATGGGCTTGCCACCAAAGACATCCGGGCGCACGGTAATGCGCTTGAGTAATGCAGGATCAATGGACATGTCTTCCTCCATGGTTATTGCGTCCGACGTAAATCTGCGGTTCGGCTACCTCGGAACCTCGGGGAAAGCGCGAAGCGAGGATAGCCAGCGAAGGTTTCGCAGGCACCGTCGGCGAACTGTCTCCATCTTCCAATCTTTCAGAGCCACGCTTGATCATAACCGCCTTGATGGCCTTTTCGGCTGCCTGCTGGGCTTCGAAGCATAGATCTTCCAGATAGGCGTCAGGAATACGGTTCTTCGCCATTGCAAGATTACTTCTGGCGCGGTTCAGCCATTCGCGCGGATCATCGGGCGGGAAGCGCTCAGGAGGACTCATATATGACCTTGCCTTCCTGCAATGCGGGCTTGATGATCACCGAGTGGCTGTCCTTGTAGCGCTCCACGTCGTCGGGCGTAACGACGACAGCGTCGACGGCTGCGCCGGCACCATCGAGATTCATATAAATGTCGCCCATCAGTTCAAGCGCGTCCGCGCCTTCCTTGATGATAAGCAAGTCTACGTCGCTGTGGCGGTTCATGTCCCCCCGGGCGGCGGACCCGAAGAGGATGATCTTCTCCGGCTCGGCCACCTCCACAATTCGCTGTATGATGTCGTCCAGCGTACTTTGGTCAATTCCTGTTTTCTTCATGGCATGCTCACGTCTCAAAAAAAGCCGCGCTGTGTATCTTCGCCGTGTTTCCACGTCTGCTTTCCATCGATCGCAAGCGAACCTCGGGCGGTACTAAATTGCGGCTTCGACATGTACGCCCATTGGAGCGACGTTGCCCGGTCCGAATTCGACACCTGCCGTTTCATTCCTTCGGGCCGATTTAGGTAATATTGGCAGGCCGTTTGGTAGTTTTCCGGCGGGTGTTTCGTTCTGGCGCGATCCGCATCTGACACAGGGCGCGAGCAGGAGTTTGGGCCCAACGTTTCCAATTGGGGACCTCCGCGACTATTCAAACCTACTTTCCCAGCGTTTCGAGTTTAGAAACCCAGTTCGCGAACCGCGGGCATTCGGCACGAATCACCTCAAGACCCGTGGCCAGAGCAATAAGCGGCCCGTGTACGAATTTATCGTAAGTAATAATCGCTTGCTGAATACGCTTGCTCGGTGCTGTGTTTCTGTTGTCGTTAATGTCCTCAGGCGTAAGAAATTCCTCACGAATACTACGTAATTCATAAACTGCCTCATGAGGCGCATTAATTGCGTTTTTGAAGGCATCTACGTCGGAGAACAGCAATCCCTCGAACTCATGTTGTTGTACATACGGTATCACGGTCTCCGGATTCCATACCTGACCAATTGCCTTGCCAATGCGTTGCACCAATTGTTCCTCCAGCTCTTCGACATTCATCTCGCCTTTCTGTCGAAAACCGTAGAAGTCGACCAAAGACGTCACGCAATCAAACGACCGGAGTAAGTGAATCAACTCCGGTACCAGCCGATCTATTGATACGTTTCCGCCGCCGTACCGACCGCGGGCACGTCCGAGCAAGACCGGCGTGGGCTCCACGCCTTGTAATCGCAGATGTTCTGCAAGTACTCTATTTACGAATTGTTCTTCAGTGGGACCCTCTACTGATATCGCCAGTCGGATCACGGGCGTCCTCCGAGCAGGTTCTTCTGCCAGAGCTCGCCTGGAGTGAAGTTGTCATCAAGCCATTCGTGATAGTCGTTTGGCGCCAGTTTATTGAACTCGGTTCGTCCATCGACCAGGTTTAGCACGAAAATCTCATCAAGAGCGAACTCATCCACAAGCAAGGGCGATTGTGTTGCCACAATGACTTGCCTTTCCTTGGCGAGTGCTTGAATCATCCCCCCAATTAATGCAACGGCGGCGGGATGCAGGCCGAGTTCAGGTTCATCCAAGAGAAGCACGTCTGGTAGCATCTCTGGTGGCAGATTCAACAACGTCGCAAGTGAGAAGAAACGCAGTGAGCCATCGGATGTCAGGTGCGGGCCGAACGTCTTATCCGTACCTTTGGCCTTCCATCTAAGAAACACTTTCCCATAGCTTTCTTCTATCTGAAATCGGTCAAATACGGGCAAGACGCGGCCGATTTGCTCGCAGATCAGTTCGAATCGCCTGAAATCCTGCCGCTCCAAACGATACAATACTGCTGCCAGATTGCCGGCATGTGCTCTGAGATAGTTATTGTCTTGAATTTCCCATTTTGTTTTAAAATCAGAGGTGTCTGACGTGTCATGGAATTGGTATGCCGCGCAGTTGCGGAGCAAATTCACGATCACGCGGGCGGTCGTGTTGGATTGTGCCTCTTCGACAATATTGGCCTCCGAGTGGCTGCTGCCGAGATGTCGCCAGTCTGCCTCTGAATCGAATTCTCGGCGACTGAAACGAAATGCCTCATCCATGAAAATCAAGCGGTCGGGATGAGCCTGAGCAAGTGCGAATCGGAAGTCGTTCCGGCCTGCATTGGTTTGCAATGTCACCGACGCTTCCATTCGTGGGGTATGTTTGCCCCCGCCGAATAACTGATCGTCGGCCCCTCCCTGTCGCTCGACGAACTCTGCGAGTCTGTGTGCTCCGAGCATCCAACTCAGCATTTCGAAGAAGCGAATGAAGTTCGACTTCCCCGATCCATTTGCGCCAATCAGGACCGCCGCGCCGGGGATACCGTCAAGCTCGATATCCGCCAACGACCGGAAACCTCGAATGCGGATATGATCTATGAAGGTTCTCTTATTCATCAGATATTCTCCCTGCGTGGTGACCGGCCCGTCGTTTAATGAGGCACCTTACCGCTCGCCCGTGGCGAAGAGCGGCCTTCACTGCGGGACGCGGCACAGACGTCAACAAGAAATTTCACGATGTTTACCGGAAAGGCACACGCTCATGCACATGATCACCTGCCAGCGAGCAGTGGGCAAAAAGCAGGCAAGCCTGAATGTCTTCTGGCTCTATAATCGGGTACTCCTGGAGGATTGTTTCTGCGGTATCGCCTGCCGCAAGCATTCCCAGGACGTGTTCCACCGCGATGCGCATGTCGCGAATGATGGGCTTGCCACCGAAGACATCCGGACGTACCGTAATACGATTGAGCAGCGCAGATCCTGAGGTCATGTCTTCCTCCATCATATACGACCTTGCCTTCCTGCAATGCGGGCTTGATGATCACCGAGTGGCTGTCCTTGTAGCGCTCCACGTCGTCGGGCGTGACGACGACAGCGTCGACGGCTGCGCCGACGCCATCGAGATTCATGCAAATCTCGCCCATCAGTTCAAGCGCGTCCGCGCCTTCCTTAATGATTAGCAAGTCTACGTCGCTGTGGCGATTCATTTCGCCCCGGGCGGCGGACCCGAAGAGGATGATCTTCTCCGGCTGGGCAACCTCCACACCGCGCTGGATAATGTCGTCCAGCGTACTTTGGTCGATTCCTGTTTTTTCCATCGCGTGCTCATGTCTACGAAGATCGGCGCAGTTTAACTTCGCCGTCTGGCCCGACCCTCTTTCAACGACCGCACAGTGCACAGTTGAAAATAAACAATCCGTGCCGAAACTTGGTTCTCGTTTTGTGCCTTCAGTAAGGAGTTGCTAATTCGACAATTCGATTTGGATCTGATCGGCGATGCCAAGGTCATCCAGAATCTGCCGCAATTCGGTTACTGCGTTCTCAGCGGACCATGAGTCGATGCGCACCGAAAGCTCAATACGCGAACTAAAGTCCTCTCCGTCGCGCAGTTTTGGGATTAATCTGGTTCCCAGGCGGTTCCAGACTTCGGGGGGAAAGGTGCCAGATAGCCTAAGGGTTGTTTTCTCGGGGCGTGGACTCGGTTCGGGGCCGGGTACTGGTTCAGGCTCAGGAGTGGGCTCAGGCTCTGGTTGTGGTCCGGGGCCGGGTGGGGGAAGTGGAGGTCCTTCAGAAGTTTGCTTTAGTCCTTCTGCTTTGGCTTTGGTCAGAAGAAACACATTTGGTTCGAATGCTACTTCCTCGAGTTCGATGGGCTCCGCGTGCCACAGGCGATCGTATTGACCGTCATCCGTGGGTCCGGAGGCCAGGCCGAAGTCTCCTTTTTTCACGAAATCAACGATCCTACGACGAAGTATTGTCTCCGGATCGTCTAATCGAGTCAGCGATCCATCCAGGAAGCTTTGCCGGAGGCTGGTCAGGGGCCACGCCCCGGATTCCGTAAACGCAGGTGGCCAGTGTCGTTCGATATAACCGGCGCCTACAGACTCGTTCAGGAGTGCCTCCGACTTCAGTGCGCCGACAATTCGCCCGCACAGGGTCTGGCCAGTACTAGCGTGACCGGCGCCAAGATCTATGATCTTGAGACCCTGTGGTTCACGCGTGTCCGCCAGTGCCACGAAGCGATAGCTCGCCCATACTTCGTCTTTGGCTGCCTCTTGAGCATCTTTTACCTGTGCGTGAACGCCAGTATAATCCGAACGGTCGAATTCGACGCCGAGTACACCTTCTCTTATTTCGCGTTCAACCCGCTGCCATGCGAGCCACAGTTCCACCTTTTGGCGAAGCTCTCGCCCGCGTCTTCGGACGCACCAGACCAGCGAGCCAGGGTAGAGCCTCGGCGAATTGCCCCGTTTCGTGGTCCAGTCTCGGATGTGCTTTACCACCGCGTCTCCGTCCGGATTTCCACCAGACGAATCTTCCAATTCGGATCCTGGGTCTGCGATTATAAGGGCGAGGCGAGGCGTATCATGTATATCGGCGCTCTCGTCAGGAAAGCCGACAATCGGGAGACTTGCGCCCGATTTGAACTCATCCGAGATGAGCTTGCGAATTGCCGGATTGATCTCCTTGTCTTCGTCAAGCGATGCCAACCGGTCGCTAACAACCTTTTTCAATGTCGCCTGGTGATGGATACGATAGCCGTCCGTACCCACCTTGCGGATGAAGAACCCGGATTTTTCCAGATCCGTCGCGGCAATGTCGATGGTTGCGGTGTCGACTTCGGGCTCTCCCAGAGCAAAGCGCAGCTCCGGAAGATGAGCCACCTTATCCACCTGCCCGCCGGATGACTCGAACAGGATAGTTGTGCCCACGCGTCGGTGTATGTCTCGCAGTGCACCCTTTGCGTCCGTATCCAGTGATCTCGCATGTGACATTGGTCCGGCAAGGTCCGCATCAATTGCCACGTCGAGCCGGGACTCACCCAACTGGCCAAGGACCACGGCCCGAAATTCGGGCACGTGCAGCGGCGCCGAACCCAGCGTAATCAGGGGCTCTCGACGGGCTCTATTAAACTGTTCGCGTGCGGCCCACGAAACCCACTGCGCCAACATAGCAAGCGCCCCCCGCGTCTGTTGAAACTGTGGCAGTGCACGCCACTTTCGCTGAAACACTGAAAGGGTAGCGGGATGAAATGGATAGCATGCTTCGAATCGACCCCGCAAAAACTCCCTGGCCTTCGCCTCGGTGGTTGCCGTATCTACGGCCAGCCATTCGGAAGGTAAGCGAGCTGTCCGTTCAAAACACCAGTCGGCATAGGTTTTGGAAACTTTCGCACGGACACGATCCTTCCCAATGTCTTCGAACAGCCGGCGGCGCACGACCTCGCTGATTTCGGATTCGTCATTGGCGATCAGGTCGCGGGCGACTCTTCGGACCACCTTTGTGATTCGGTCCTGCCACTGCTGATCCCAATCGGTCATTTCTACCTGGCTGCGCGGCAGACTGATGACCGCAGCGGCGCGGGTGGTTCCAGTAATTGCGACGGTCAGATTCTGCAAAAATGCGTGGAAACTCTCGGCCATCTTTCGATGTCGGTTGACGAAGTTGAGTACCTCGTCGAAGAGCAGGAGTACCGGTGCGTCCGCAGCCGCGAATACCTTGCCAAGCGCCTCGGTCCCTGGGGGCGTAGTGCGGGCAGCGGCACCGAGCGCGGCAACCCCTTTGTCGCCTGCCAACTGTCTCGCCAGATCAATCCATGGCGTCTCCCGGCCTTCCGCTGGATCCCAGGCGTTACCCACGAACACGCCCACCCTGGCTGAAGGAACTTCCGGTGTCCCGGCCTCGTTCAGGAGACCCGCAACGCCGGGGAATTCGGAGGCCTGTGCTCCCACCTTGGTGATGTGGTATAATGAGGTTAGCGTATGGGTCTTGCCGCCACCGAATTGGGTGACGAGCGTGAGGACAGGTGCCGTGTTTTCCGTCATCCCGGAAAGGCGCCGAAGCACCATACCTGCATGCTCATTCAATGCTCGCGTAAAACATGTGCGCGAGAAAAACTGCGCCGGATCGCTATAGTCTTCCGGCGCGGTTCCCTTGACGACCTGTTCGAGAGCAATGGCGAACTCGTCCGGACTGAACGAGCGGCCTTCCCGTACTTCCTTGCGAAGCGTAGTTACTTTGTACCAGGGATCGAGAGCCATTTTACGGAACCTATCTATTTTGGAATTCGCTATGAGCTAAGTGGAATCATTTCAGCCGAGGTACTCAAACACTGGGGGCTAAATCATCGCGGAGCCACAAAGCGACGAAATGTCTCGATTAATTCATCCCGATCAGTTCAGGCCTTTTTTGCGGCTTATTGTGTTGCGACGTTTTAATTCGGTAACCAGGATCGCTAGGCGCTTTGGGTTAAGGCTTTCGCATACGATTGAACAATTCAAGCGACGACTGCTTCAGGCGCGCCAGATGCGCATATGCAACTGGCGCGAAATTGTCGCTTGAATTGTACATACGGTATCGCACGCCATCGGTTACAACTACATCACACGAGACCCCAAGATCGGACACATAACAGGTAGCCTGCCTGAGTGCGCCTTCGACTCCCGCGCCAAGGCGTTTGGCTTCTATCAAAAATTGGCAATGCCCTGGCGTCCTGGGCAGTTTGGTGAATACATATACGTCTATATTTCGCCATTTTACGGCGATTCTTTCGACCGGCCAACCCAAGGCGCGCAGAAAAGGAACGACGTAGTGTGCGACCAATTCGTCCTCAGTGGGACGATCCCCGAAGGCTTTCACATCCACATAAAGTCTGGATAGATCATGGATTTGGGAAACGACTTCCCGCAACTCGTCGGGCACCGAAGCGAGGCCGGCTTCCTCCTTCGGCAGGTTCGGCAAATTGCCAGTCTGCCAGGCTGTTGGTGGAGACTGAATAAACCGATTTGCATAAGCGACAACCTCTGTAACCTGGACACGGGACAGACGGGACGGACTCGCACCGAACACGGGTGTCGCAAATTCGTACGGTTCCGGGAGCTCCGCCCACCTGACACGTCGTGCGTGTTGGAGGTCCCAGCCATTAACGTCGTCGAACTGTGGCAGGTATACGTAATCACCTGCGACTCGGCCGACCGCTCGTATTGTCTTCAATCCCGATCGAAGCAGCAACACGTCGCCATTTCGCAGCTCGGACGCGAACCGGCGGATAAACCCACCACCGAAATCCTCATCTAATCGAGAACAGCTCCAACTCCCAGCGTCCCCAGGGCCTATCAACGCGACGCCAAATTCCAAAAACAGATCGCCGTAGGTGCGGTTGGCAGGACCGGCGGATACTTGCCAGATTGCGAAGCCGCTGTCTGCGAACGCCATGCCATCACCTCGGAACCGCTAAAAGCATGGCGTCCAACAGGCGTTTTTCGTTACAACCTCTAGGATAGAGGGCGGACAATGCATTTGCAAGTCGAAGGAAGTCAGGGCCGCGCTCCTGCTCGGCGCCGATCAGTTCCCTCAGCGCGTTGGCGTGGCCGCTCGACTGAAACAGCATGGCGGCGTGAACTCGGTCAAGGGTAGTGTCGCCAGGCGTCCGATCAGAGTGGTCGTCGGATAGCACACCGTATCTCGGCCGAGACTCCCGAACTAGAGGTGGCGCGTGCTCGTCCAAATCCGGAAAGAGCTTCTGTTGAACATCGGTATGGGGATCACGTTCGATACGATCAGCCACCCCGGCAGCGCCGTCCGCGCCAAATAGTTTCCTTGCACGCTCAGTCACAGGCAGCAGGCGTACGACGCCCTTTTCTTGGCCGACAATCCGATCTGTCCAGGAATCGAGATTAATGCCCATGGGCTGAGCAAAGCGCCGCACAACGTCAAACGGCAGGCTAAATCCCTTTGCAGCAACTGTGGCGGTGGCTTCCTGCGCTGCTTTTTCCGGTTTGCTGTTCTCTGTACGCGTGTCCGTGCTCTGAAGCGTCCAGAGGAAGAGCGCGGTCAAGCGCGCATCTTCTTCTATCGCGCCAGCCTGAGCAGTGCCAAGAATCTGACGCAGCGCGGTGCGGCCGACTACTTCCCAGACCTTCTCGAGGTACTCAGGTAGTTCGACGGTATTACCCTCGGCGGTTTCGACGGCGCGGTAACGACTGAATATCTCCAACGCTGGTCCGATACAGGCAAACACCAGGTCCGCGCCACGAATACCCTCGCTCTGCAAGCGTTCAATCCATTCGCTGACGCGGTCCGGCAGTTCCCATAGCACATCGGCCCAGTCACCGACGGGCGCACTCTCGGACCGCGGGCGGCAGATCAGATGGATGCTGGTGGCGAGGGATGCCGTGTCGCGTGCGTTGAGTCGGGACCCTCTCTCGGTTGCAATTGGCCAGGAGCCTGTAATTGTCCAACCTCCCCGAATCATTCCGGAAAGTAGCGCCTCCCAGCCCTCGGTGGTTTTGTGAGCGAATACGACGGAGCCAACACCATCCTCGTGTAGGACACGGCGGCCCTCGGTGAAGGCATCTACCATTCTCGATTCATAGAATCGGTGATTTTTTGCGCTGCCGTTGACGAGGCGAGCTGGATCCTGAATTGCTTCTCCGTCCTTGGGCGAAAGCGGATTGGTTGGATCGAAAATATCCCGCAGCAATGGGTGTTTGGGCAGTGCGCGTTTGAGCCAAACGAGAAAGAAGTCTGAGAGGTCTGCATAGGCGATAGCGTCGTAGTAAGGCGGATCGGTAAACCAGACGCTCGCTGCTTGGTCGGGTAGCGGATGGTCAGTGGAATCGGCCTGATGGGCTTGGCCTAAGGCCGAACCCGGCCAGTTCTCGATTACTTTGGCGATCCACTCAATAGCAGCGCCAAAATTCGCCGCATAGTCACCGGTTGGTACGATTTCGCAATAGTCCCATACAATCGGCAACGCTTGACGTCCAAACGTGCTGGCTATTGCTTCGATAGTTTCGAGCCAACGGACCAGACTGGAGAGTTGGTCAGCCGACCTACCGACAGCGAGGGCCAGCAGTGGTGTCGTGGTGACGGAGTTGCCGGCGAGATTACTTCCCAACTGCATCAACGCCACCTTCTGCCGTGCCGTGAAGAGATCGCCCCACGTATTCATTCCATAGAGCAATACCCGGAAGCCTGAACTACCCCTTTGCCGTTCAATTGGCAACGGCTCATCCGGCACCGGGCAAAGACCCTGTTTCCCGTGCCGCGCCCACTCGCCGAGGATGTCTGCCAGCCGGGCTTGCGCCCGACGCACCGCCTCGTAGTCCGCATCCGTCGGCAGCCGATAGTGCCGTCCGGACTGCCCTGGCTTGAGCGTCACAACCGTGGTCATCCGCGCCCCGCCCGTCCGCTCCCCGTCCGCGTCGAAAATTACATCCGCGCCGCCCCGCTCGTCCGAAAGCTGCGCCCGCACCCGCTCCGGCGGCAGCACCGTACCGCAGCACAGGCAAGTCGCCCGCGCCCGGGTCACCGTGCCGCCGCGCACCTCTCTATCCGCCTGCGGCTCGAATACCTCGAACTCGACGCTCGGCTGCTTTCCCTCACAACGCTCGACCCGATGCCGCAATGCACGTTTGCGCTTGGCCTTCTTGCACAGCCAGAACGAACGCATCAGTGGAATCTTCGCGCCGCAGTTGGGCGCTTCGCAGCGCACCGTGCGCACCCACAAATAGGCGATAGGCGTCGCCCCGTCCGGGTCCTTGGGATACAGATCTGCCAACTCTAGCTTCGCCTGCCGTTTAATCTCGCCCCCGACGCGGCGCAACTCCTCGGCCAGCCCCGGCCCGTGGCGCGGAATGTCCACCAGCATCACTTTGAGAATCAGGCACGCCACCGGATTTAGATCGCTTGCGAAGGTATTGCAGCCCAGCCGCAGCGCCTCCAACGGAATCGAGCCCCCGCCGGCAAACGGATCCACTACGAGCGGCGGATCTTCGCCATGCGCCGCTTTGACAAGCGCCCGGCTAACGTCCAAGTGGCTGCGTTTTGCGGCATTGTCCCAGTTGGCGAAGTTAGCAATAAACTTTAACAAACCCCGCTTCAGCCCCGAATCTGTCTCTCCTCGCCCGCAGCCGACGGAAGGTAGCAGTTTGCGCGCCGTTTCCTTAAACGCCTCTGGACAGTGTGCGTCGCACGGGTCTGGGAGCAGCAATGCCATAAGTACGGCCCGCGAAGAAGCCAACGGCCGCCGCGCCCACCACAGGTGTAATGTCGAGGGATGCCCATGCCGAATCGACTTCTCTCTAGCCGCGTGCCGTGACACTTCGGCAATGGGGAAGTCCACCTCGGCGAGACGTTTACATTCGCGTGGGATCAAGGTTCGCGTTCCTCCGCACAGAGAAGGATGGTTTCGAAGAAATCTACCGCATCCCGATACACACGTAATGCGACTGACCGAGCGATACCGAGTTGTTGACTGTCGGCTTGTCGTTGCTCCGGGACGGACAGAGTATGGAGTGCGGCCAACTTAGCTCACTTCGCGTGCGATTCTTCATCCCTTGCCATAGCCTTAAGGCTACGACGGTACGTCGATCCCAGAGGGGAGTCGGCGGCCTCGGAAGTTGCAAGAAGAAGCTTCGCGACAAAGCGCCGATCATCGTCCGGTATCGCCAGAACTTCCTTAATAGGGGGCACAGTTTGTCGTGGTCTTGTAAGGCGAAACGACTCTACAGCTATTATTCGCTTCCATCCAGACCTCTGCCAAGCGGCGACGCGGGTCATAAGGAGACCCTTGAACCTAGATTGGTTTGTCCACTCGAAGAAACGCAGCCCTGCCATCCAAAAGTCATACGGTATTATGTGCTCGCTTCCAACAAGCGCTTTGACGATTGTTACGACAGTTTGATCCAGTTCCTCGACTAACGATGGCTTGTCGTTCCAGTAATCGAATACCGGTTTACCAGGAAACGGGCCTCTGAATCGATCCTCCAGGCAGGATTCAAGCTTCCTCATCGCCTCCGGTTGGTTTTCCGTGGCGGAGTGGATGCCATAACCTATTATAGCATCTCTTGCCGCCTGTCCGGCTATAGTATCAAATAGCCCGTTCTTGTCTAATGCCGGGATCTGCCCTCTTTCCGGTGCCAACAGATCGAACGGCTCGCGAAGTCGGCCGGTGTTCTTTGACAAGTAGACGGCGGATTCGACGTACGAAATGAAGTGATCCGAAAATCTCAAAGCGTCAAGCCTATCGATATCTGCTTGTACAATCTTTGTGCGCAACTCCACTTCCATTAGCGGGATCGAATCTTTAACCAGCAGTTGGCCAAGTTTATCAGTGATTCCAGCTTCGATGCCGGCCGCGATTTCCGCCCTGGCCAACATGTACCAAGCAATATCAATGTGTGCAAGTGGATGTTCCCGGATTGCAGGCGAGGGGCCGGGATTGCTGCAGCAACCCGCCTCCATTCCAATTTCCGGCCGGGCGATCTTGACTTCGCTTCCCTCGATGCGGGATTGTGCCCAGAGTACGGTTTGGCGAATGACAAGGTGGCAGTACTTCGCGTGCAATGTCACCTCTGGGTCGACGTGCGCCAAGGCTTTTAACGCGGCTGCCAGGCGCTTTAGCGCTTGGCCCACATTTCCGGCCTTGAGGGCGGCCACCGCCGAATCGGCACCCAAGCCGATCGCGATGACGTACATGATATCGTCCTCGGCTAGTTTGGCAGCACTCTGTGCGTATAGGAACCAGATTTCTGCTGGCGACCATTCGTCGCATTCTGCCGCGCTGATGGCCGCCTTGCGCAACAAGAAGGCACGCTCTGCCGGATCGGTCCCGTCAACCTGATCCACGATACAACGATAGATTTCAAAGGCGTTCCTGTCTTCACCATGGCGCCAGTGAATGTTGGCTAAGGCGCAACGAAGGATCTGATCGTCGCCCAGGGCCGCTGCCGCCTCTTTGAGTAACGCCACGGCACAGTCTCTGTCGTTCTGATACTCATCCAAGATTACTGCTTGGGCCACCGAACATTGGAGGGAGAGGGAGCGGATGCCCCAGTTCCTCGTCGTCTCCGCCATCCGCTGGTACCGCATCGTGGCGTCGGTCGCGTCGAAATCCTTACGACTCTGCTGGGTAGCCCAAGGCCCGTTTATGAACACGGAATAATCGTAAAGAGTTCCATCCATTTGTGTTAGCAACAGCGCTCGCTCGCTCGCATTGAGTTTGTCGAGTTCGTTGATGATATGCTCAAGTCGTTCTATTGAAGTGAGACCGGCACTTCCGGTTCTAAACAGCACCCCAAAGAAGTCTGAGCCAGTCGCGTCGGACATGGAAGAGGCAATAGTGTTTCGCAAAAACGCATTGGTCTTTTCCATGGTCTTGCAACGGAGTAAAAGTGTGACCCAATTATCAAGATAGTTCGCAACACCGATTGTGCCGAGCACGGTGATGACGGCCATCGCTTCAAGGGCGCGCTTCCGCTTGCCCTGCGGCAAATCGCCAATCTCCTTAAAAAGGGCCGCCGCAATGTCGGAGACCTCGTTTCCTTCGCCGGCAGAAGCCGCGAGCTTGAATTGCGCGAGCCGAAGAGAGCCGGAGACCAAAGGGTCGTCAGCGTAGATCAGCACGTCTGCTCGCGAGAAACGTAATAGTAATAGCTGTTCCGCAAGCATATCGAGTGTGCGAGGGTCAGACGACAGCACACCCTGTGCAACCGCAAACAGGCTATGCGTTGATTTGCCTAACATCGCATGCGCCAAGATTGTGTCCGCATTGCTCGCATCGATCGTACGTTTTCTGAGCATCTGGGTCGCGAGGGTTTCATGAATACGTTGTTGGATATTGGTAGGCAACATATGACGCCCAATGGTAGTCGCAAGCGGTGAGACCCGGAACATATCTTGGCCGACGGCTTCGATCCACGGACCGATTAGCTGGTCCATGCATTCTCCGGTTTGCGCAAGTGTTGGTCGAATCTCCCCCAGGGCCAACGCCATCGATCGATTGAAGCGTCCGATTGTAAGACTGAGTCGATACAGGAGGTTCCGTGTTCCCTCGGGAAGCCGCGAAACCAAACCCCGTCGAACTTCGTCGCGAGTCTCGTCGATATCTTCGGATGACATACCACGATTAACGATGTCTCTAAATTCCCCAGCTGGCCATCCCCTGGCCGCCATTCCAATTACGAAAGCGTGAGTTAATTGCGGATGGCCAGAAGCTCCGGCGATATAGGCGAGTTTACCCCATCTATTTGGATTACCTCCATTCTTAATGACGAGCGAACAAACCTCCTTCTCGGAAAAGTATGGACATTCTACGACACAGCCTTGATTGAGGCCAATACGGCCCAACGTAGCCGAGGAAGGGCGCCGGTGGCATGTAATGATCACACCGAGATTGTGCCGCCGCGAAGCTTCAATAACACGCGCTAGCGACAACGTAACTTGCGTGTCGTCGACATGGTCTAGGTCGTCGAGAATCAGAGTCGACGACGGAAGACCGCCAATACGGGCAAAGGCAATGTCTAACAGATGGCGAGTTTCGTTCGCTTTAGTTTTCCGGAATTCCATTACATAGAAAGCGCCCACGTGCGTGTCCGCAGCCGCTCTTGAAATGGTCGATTTGCCAAGCCCGCTGCTACCAACGAGCACCGCCACACCAAAATTGTTGAGCGTTTGGGTCACCGTAGAATCGACGGCAAGGCGAGGGATCGTTCCGCCCGTGACAGGTAGCGTGGTACCATCAATAAGCCATTCTGTATCTGAAATGGAAATTGGTTTGCCGAGGGCCGACTCTCCCGTAAGCAATCCAGCCATGCGCGTGGCAGATTTCACAAGAACGTCAAGAGACCTACGCGATACTGAAATTTGGGTGGCAGCATCGATCGCGGAGTAAAGGTCAGCGCGCGTAAGAACGCGATCCTGGGGGTTCTTGGAGATACTTTTTTTAAGTACCTGAAAGGCCATAGGGTCGGCAAGCCGTCGCGCTTCTGGTGAAGGAAGATCGAATCTATCGCGAGCCACCACGACCAGCCGGGATTCCAACTCTTGGCGAAGAGTCGAGAAGTTCGGCTTACCACAGTCCCATCGTATTCTCTTGATCAGATCGTGACGGAGATCCGTGTTATTGCGAGCCCTGGAATAGTCCCTTACGGATGCCGGAAATTTGTCGCTTTCCAGGATAGTGCGGAGGGGTTCGGGGTCTGCCCCACCGGCGACCTTTCGCCAATACTCCAATCCTGCCATTCCAGCCGGGCGATCAGCAATTGCCTGCTCTCTGCCGATCTCCGATGTCGCAAAGAAACGGAACTCAACCTGAAAATCGGGATTTCGCACGACAAGATCTACAAAACTGGCAACCGCGTTGCGGATTACTTCGCTATTCAGGGTGACCGTTCTCGATACTTCCGTGTCTTTCACCTGAACAGCTTCAAGCGCCCGTTTTGCTACGGTCGCGTAGTCTTCAGCGACTTCCAGAAATAGTCGACTATCTTCGTCGATATCGAGCCACGCAAGCGTCGCCGCCAAGACCTGATACGCATAACCTCGAAGAGAATCAAGTGCTTGGCGCGCGGTATCGCCCTCCGGGACAATCCCGGCGGTAGTCCCCGCATTGAAAAGATCGTGGTCTTTCAATCTAATGGCGCTTTCTGATATCGCATCACCAAACTAGCTTGGATATCCCACAAATGTTAAAGTTTAGGTCTCAAGCTTCCGCATAATTTATGACCAATCGAGAACCGCCAAATCCAGTTAGAAGGTGACCCGCCGATACTGTTTATACAGGCGAGAATCTGGATACTCACGTCCTTGTACTCGTTCCCATCAGTGCCTGTTGGGCCTAAAAAAGCACAGTACTTCCAGAATAGGCCTGTGGTACGGGATTCTTTGCCATTGCCAGATTGCTTCTGGCACGGTTCAACCATTCCTGCGGGTCATCGGGCGGGAAGCGCTCAGGAGGACTCATATATCACCCTCCCCTCACGCAGCGCAGGCTTGAATACCAGCATGTGACTGTCCTTGAAACGCTCCACATCCGCTGGGTTGGCCAAGATCGCATCAACCGAGGCACCAACCCCGTGCAGCTTGCGGTAGATCCGGGCCATCAGATCGAGCGTGTCCGCACCCTCCTTGATGATGAGCAGGTCGATGTCGCTGTGGCGGGTCATGTCGCCTCGGGCGGCGGATCCGAAGAGGATAATCTTCTCCCGCTGGGCTACCTCTACAATGCGCCGGATGATGTCGTCCAACGTTTGTTGGTCAAGTCCGAGTTTCTTCAAGGCATGCCCATTTCTTCAGAAACCAACATTGTCTAACTTCACCGTTTGCTCCCGCCTGCTTTTCCAATCGTCTACAGCACGCAATTCAAGGGACGATCAATTCTCGTTCCGAATACCAATCGCTTCCTCGACCGCGTTCGCTAGACCTTAAACAAGCGTGACCAGTGAAATTTTTCTGGTCCAAGAGACCGGAAAGGCCTACCGTTGTTGGAGATAGATGGATTGTGCTAGAAATCATCACTCCAACGCAGGAGACCTTTCCGGTGAAAAGAATATCGGTTGATGACAGCCGCAGGAATCGTGCTCGTCGCAAACGCAAAGTGGCCGCCCGCCACGGTCGAGCGGGGCATTGGCAGGCCCAGCGCCGGCCCATGTTCAGTCCTGGCAAAGTGCACTACGAGGTAGGCGCCTACACCGACGCGATGAGTTACGGAGGCATCGGCGCCGTGCATCGCCTGGTCACCAAGCTGGGTCTGCCCAAGCGCATCGACGCGTCACTGTCCTTGTTGAAGGTGCATCTGCCCTATCATGAGTCGGACCACGTACTAAACATCACATACAACGTGTTATGCGGCGGCACGCGCTTGGAGGATATCGAGCGTTTGCGAAGTGACGGGGCCTACATGAATGCCCTGGGCGCCAAGTTGATTCCCGATCCGACCACGGCGGGTGACTTTTGCCGACGCTTCTCGGAACGGGACATCGTCGAACTGATGGCGTGCATCAACGCGGTGCGATCCTCCTTGTGGGCATCGCGTGGCCGCAAATTGCTTGGTGACATCACCTATATCGATGTGGACGGCACAAACGTGCCCACGTATGGCAAGCGCAAGAGGGGTATGGACATCTCTTACCAGGGCATCTGGGGCTACCATCCGCTGGTGATCTCACTTTCCAACACGAAGGAAGTGCTCTTCCTGGTCAACCGACCGGGGAATGTGCCCAGCCACACCGGTGCGGCACAGTGGATCGACGCGGCCATCGACCTGGTGCAGCCCCACGCCAAGCGCATCTGTGTGCGTGGCGACACCGACTTTTTCTTGACTCGACATCTTGATCGCTGGGCCAAAAGCGTCGACTTCATCTTCGGGATGGACGCCAACGCGGCGATGCGTTCCCGTGCCGAGGCCCTCGACGAGGCACAATGGCAGCCCCTGCAACGCAAACCCCGTTATCACACCGTGACCGACCAGAAGCGGAAGCGCAATCAGCCCCACGAGAAACAGCGCATCGTCCACAAGCGGGCCTACGCCAACCTGGTGCTGAACCACGAACACGTGGCCGAGTTCAACTACCAACCCACGCGCTGTAAACGTGGGTATCGCGTCGTGGTCCTGCGCAAGAACATCAGCAAAATGAAGGGCGACCTTGTCCTGTTCGACGAATGCCGTTATTTCTTCTATATCACGACACGCACGGACGTGACCCCCCAAGAGATCGTCGCCTGCGCCAACCAACGCTGCGATCAGGAGAACGTCATCGAGCAACTCAAAAACGGCGTCAACGCCTTGCGCGTGCCCCTGTATGACCTGGTCAGCAACTGGGCCTATATGGTCATCGCCGCCCTGGCCTGGAACCTCAAATCCTGGTTTGCCATGATGATGCACAGACACCGTGATCGACAGCAGTACGTCTGCATGGAATTCCGGCGCTTCATCCACAGCATTATCTTGATTCCCTGCCACGTCATCCAACGCGCGCGCACCACCACGTTACGGCTCATCGGCTATCAACCCACCCTCGATCGCCTCTTCAGCACCTGGCGTATCATTGAACGCACCGGATTTGGATAACACCAATGCAGCACCACCGATGACACACAAACGCGGCGCCATCCCCACACCCCTCAACGGACCGGTGTGTCCACCACGCGTCTCAACGCCACTTCGGATACTCAATTTACCATAGCGACCACGACAAACACGGCCCTAAAAACCATCCAAAACGCCAATTCCATATAAATCGACACCAACGCCTCAACACAAACACAAATCACTGTGGCGCACACGATACTCGCTTATTTTAGGGCTAGATGACGAGAAATCCAGCTATATCGTTTTTTGCTATTTATGCCAACTGGATCGTAACACTTCACAATTGATGAAAGCTTCTTACCCGTGTTTCCATACTCAATGAAATCAAACGGATTCCGCCCCTTCTTAGATTTATATCCGTCTGAGTTCGTCAACCCGTGAATGTAAATACCTACGACGCCCATGCCATCGTCCCAGGCCTTGACAATCTCGTAATTTATCCACTTGCGATTCGCTGTATTTCTTCCGACCAAAACGACCGTGCAAGTGCGGTACTCCATCTGATCCGCAATCCATCTTTTTATTGCTGTGGCACCGCCTTTCTTCACCGTTTCCCAATCGTTGTCGGTAGCGGGCTTATTCCCTTCGATACTGCCAATGTTGCGGACCTGGGCGGCCCGCCAACTGTCAGGTTTGTAATGAAAGCTGTAGAAAACTCTACGTGCCATTTCCTTAGACTCCTTTGCGATTAGCCAATTACTGTCACGGCACCAACCACGAGGGCAAGCCCGAAGTAGAAGGGGACAAGTGTTGTCGAGATTGTCGCACGGAGCCAAGTTCTCTCGAAGGTGGCCGTTTCCATCGAGAAGTCGATATCCGATTCGTCCATAAGTCGGACTTGGTCGTAAAGGTCTCGAAACAGACGTTCCTGCCAAAGGAAGTAGCCGTCTAGACCCCAGAAAATCAGCACTGGGAGGAAGCCGATGTATGCAAACTCAACGCAATCTTCCTTCGCCAACAAGACGAGAAGCGCAGATATCAAGACCACGGCCCATCCCTTCATACGGAACGAGTCGGTGGCAAGACGGTTGATTACGCCTTGGATGAATTCAAGATGTCTAAGTTTAGCTTCCATTGGCATAGCCTCCATCAATAAGTTCATTCCATAATTCTTCACTCTTCCGCGGATTGGACCCAGAGCTTGCACCATTGAGCGATTGGCAAACCGACCATCTCCCCGGCTTACCGCTTTGTGGGATTCCCGGTTCGCATGTGCTTAATCGAACGCAACCTCCCATCAGGCGAACCAGGAAAGCGGGAAGCGCAACGTAATGCTGCCCAAGGACAATTCTGCAGATGGTGTCTGGCAAATTCCTGACGCGACTGACCGCTCCGTTAGGGTTGGTGAAATTTCAGACGGTGTCTGAAGATTAGTGCAATGGTACCAGGCCTCAAGCTCGACGGATTTGACTATCGATTACTTGATGGCTCGTTTTTCCCGCCGTAGCTCACCCTGCCTTCGCGTACTTCCATCGGCTGTTTCAGGGCATTCACGCTCAAATAGTAGTGGGCTATTTTCCTAACTTCGTGCCATGGAAACCGCGCGGGATCTTTGAATGGTCTCTGGAGTTCGGGCATACTCGCGCAGTTGGTTACGACGTAGAGCCAGAAGCAGTCGGGTCGGTCCTCGGCGACGCGGCGTTCGTTCGGCGTGAGGAGGATGCTACCCGAGTCGCCAGCGAGTCCCTTTACTTCGATCAAACGCAATTCGCCTGACTGCAGATCGAGGCTGGTTACGTCGTAACCCAGGTTTTTTTTGTGAACGTCATAGACCCTTCGCCCCTGGGCGGATTCGTGTTCCATGACCACTCGCATGGCGGTCATCTCAGTTTCGGGGTGTGGGCGCAGCCGCCGGACGTCCAGAGTCTCGTTTTCGGGGTGAGGGAGGACGAGCGCGCTGGCCAATCGTTCCACCCCTTGCAGCGTCACCGCCCGTTGTTGCTTTAGTTCCTCTCGTCTGCGTTCGCGCCGCGCAAGGACCTCACTATGCCGATTTTCGGCCTGCGCCAGGCGGCCTTCAGCGCCGATCACGTCGTTTTCCACCTCTTCGGCGGCGCGGCCGATCTCTTCATCGATCCGCTGCAGCACTTCCGTCAAAGAAAGTTCCACGTGCTCGGCAATGCGACCCACCTCGGCCAGACGCTCCGTACGCACTTCGTCAATAAACGGAAGCAGTGCGTGTTCGTTCAGCCAGGCGGTATCTTCCGGAAGCGTGGCAACGGCAGGTAATTCATCCGGCGACTGCGTGGGCGTCAGGTTTCCGAGTACATCCGGTCCACTGAGACTCTGAGAGCCGTCACTGGTTAACTCGACTGTGAACAGCCGTTCGTGAATAGTCCTACCGAGACCATCCACTACCCGCGCACGGTAGAAGTCGAAACGCGCCGGGGAGTCATGCGTGAGCGAATGGAAGCAGGCGCCGTCGGCGAAAGCGGCCTGACCCAATTCGAGACTGTGCCGGCGCAGGGCCTCGAACAGCGAATGCCCGGGGGTCACCCACTCCAGGTTGTGTTTCTCGGCCGAATCGCGGTCGGTCGATAGCCGCGGATAGCGGCCCGCCAGTTCCGGGAGTTTCCAATCCGCGTCACGTTCGTACTTTTTCAACACGATCGGCGTCCGCCCCGGTTCATAAGTATGCGCCAGGCGGTTTACCGGTTTCAGGGTCAGACTCGCATCGCGGGCGCACTCCGTGATGAAGCGTGCAATGGTCTCGGGCACGACCCGCTGCTCTTGCGCGCGCGCCCGGCGCTCGATCAGCATGTCCAGGTTTAGCTTCCTGGAGGCCAGGCCTTCTAGACCTAAAATAAGCGAGTATTGGTGTTTGGTGAACAGAATTGCAGATTTGTGCGACGTTGTGGTTGAATGACGTATGTGTGTTGTCTATTGAGGTGCGCGGGAGGTCGTTTTGAGGTTTGTGGAGTGTAAGTTGGTGTGGTAAAGCGCAGCGTTAGGGGTGTGTTGTTGGTGTCTGGTTGTGGTGTAGGCGTATTTGTCCGTTACGTCGCCGTGGGCGTCGTGGATCCCGTGGTATGTGATGACGGTTCGTGCGGGTGTCATGTGAAGCCGGTGCGTTCGATGGTAGCCCAGGCGCTCAAGAGTCTATTCAGTGACGGCTGATAGCCGATGATGCGCACGGTGGTGCTTCGGGCGTGTCGCACGACACGACAGGGAAAAAGGATGATGTGTGAGAGGAAGGTCCGGAAGTCCATACGGATATAGTGTCGGCGGTGTTTTTTTCGATGCATCATCAAGGCAAACCACGCCTTGATGTTCCAGGCCAGCGCGGCGATGACCATGTAGGCCCAGTTGCTGATCAAGTCATACAAGGGCACGCGCAGGGCATTGACGCCGTTCTTGAGCTGTTCGATGACGTTTTCCTGGTCGCATCGTTTGTTGGCAGCAAAGACGACCTCGGCGGGCGTCAGGTCGTCGCGCGTGGTGATGTAGAAGAAATAGCGGATTTCGTCGAAGAGGGTCTGCTCACCTTTGGCCTTACTGATGTTTTTTCGCAGCGCCACAACGCGGTAGGGGCGTTTGCACTTGCCGGGCTGGTAGTCAAACTCGGCCACGTCTTCGAAGTTCAGCGCCAGCTTGAGGTAGCCCCGCGCCTTGACGATACGCTGCTTCTCATTGTCGCGCCGCTGCCTTTTCTGGGGCGCGTGAGGTCGGTGCAGGCGCTGCCAGTTGGCTTCGTCAAGGGCCTTGGCCCGTGTTCGTAAGGCGTCATTGCAGTCCATCCCGAAGATGAAATCGACGTCCTTTGCCCAGCGATCGAGGTGAGCCGTAAGCGAAAAGTCCGTGTCGCCGCGTAGGCACACGCGCTTGGCGTGGGGCTTCACCACCCGGATGGACGCATCGATCCAGGGGGCGGCCCCCTGGTGAGAAGACGCGTTGCCCGGACGGTTGACGATATACAGCACCTCTTTGGTATTGGCCAACGATACGATCAGGGGCGCATACCCCCACACGCCCTTGTAGGAGATGTCCATGCCGCCCTTCTTCTCCCCATACGTTGGGGCGCTTGTGCCATCCACGTCGATGTACGCTACCGAAGAAAGCAAACTGGCGGCCCGCGTGCGCCACAACTTAGACCGTACCGCGTTAATGCAGTCCATCAGCCCGATCACGTCAGCTTCCGTGAAGCGACGCGTAAAGTCGCCCGCAGTCGTCGGGTCCGGGATCAGCTTCGCGTTCAACGCATTCATGTAGGCCTCGTCGTGCCGCAAACGCTCGATGTCTTCCAGACGCGTGCCACCGCACATCACGTTGTAGGCAAGGTTCAACACGTGATCCGACTCATGATACGGCAGATGAACCTTCAACAACTTCAACTTCTCGTCTATCTCTTCGACCAATCCCAATTTGGTCACCAGACGATGCACGGCCGCAATGCCACCGCAGCTCATCGCTGCTGCTTGCGCGCTGACCTCGTAATGCACATAGGTGCTGCCAAACATCGGCTTGCCTTGTGCACAAAAACGACCGCCAAGCTTTTGCCGAGTACGTACCTTGCGCCCACAATTAACACTGTTCCTGCGGCTTTCTTTTACCGATATTCTCTTCACCGGAAAGACCCCCTTCGTTGGTGTATCAACAGACTGTCTGATACTTCTAACTCCAACTAAGATAAGTCTTTCCGGTACTTTTGTACATAAAAATCTCAAAAAACCCGCTTAATTAGAGTCTAGAGCCGTCTGGCAGATAGACCGGAATCGGTCTTCGTCGACATCTTGCAAAAGCCTGTCTTCAAAGTCTTCCTCGCCGAGCTTGCCGGCGTAGAAATCGCGCAGCACACGCTCAACCCGCGTGGACGGTAAAACTTCGCCTACCACGTTGAATACGGCGTCGTCATCCAGCGCTTCACGGATCTGCTGGAGCTTCTCCAACAACCGCTGCAGCACCCGGCCTTCGATGGTGTTGGTTGCGACGAAGTTGAAGATCAGGCAGTCGTGACGCTGCCCGTACCGGTGGATGCGGCCCATGCGCTGTTCGAGGCGATTCGGATTCCACGGGATATCGTAATTGAACAGGATATGACAGCACTGCAGGTTGATTCCTTCTCCGGCCGCTTCGGTGGCAACGAGAACTTGAATGGCGCCCTCGCGGAACTGCTGTTCGGTATGGAGCCGGCTTCCAGATTCCTCGCGGGACCCCGATTTCATACCGCCATGGATGCACCCGACGCTGAATCCCCAGTCCTTAAGACGTTGCATCAGATAATCGAGGGTGTCCTTGAACTCGGTAAAGATCAGCAGTCTCTGGTCGCGGCGTTCGAAGAACCCTTCATCCTGCATGATCTTTCGGAGGGTGTTCAACTTCGCTTCATCGTTTGAGCCTTCGACTGCCTCGGCCTCCACCGCAAGCGCCCTGAGTTCCACGATTTCCTCTCGGATCTGCTCTTCGTTTCCGGCCAGTGTGATTGCTTCCAGGATTCGTTCCAAGCGCTCGCGCTCGGCGTCCTCCATTTCCTCGAGGTCCTCAGAATCGGGAAGATTTGGTGGCGCAGTTTGCGCCAAATTTTTCGCTTCCTTAAGGCTTCTTTCCAGGCGCCCAGCCCGATTCTCAAGTGACCTCCGTACGGCATACGTGCTCGAAGCCAGGCGGCGCTGGTACAGCGCCATTAAGAATCCCACTGCACGGGCACGAGGATCGTCGCCTTGGGCGGCGGCGCGGGTGCACTGCCGTTTTACAAACCGGGTGATCGTACGGTAGAGTTCGAACTCCGCGCCGTCAATCGCGAAGTCCGCGGTGCGTGGGATGCGTTTCGTGAACACGGGCCTCGCAGTCCACGTGCCGTTCTCCTGGCGCTCGGGAAAGTAGACCATCGCTTCCTTGGTGCGGCGGAGGTAAAAGGGAGCGCGCCGCTGCTGCATCGCCTCGCGGATGGAGCGCACGTCCGCGTATGCGTCGCGGTCTAGAAGCTGCAGGAATAGGGTAAAGTTCTGCGGGTCGCCCTTGTGTGGCGTGGCGGTCAGTAACAGTACGTGGTCGGCACTATCCCGAAGCAGTTCGCCCAGCCGATAGCGCTGGCTCTTGTGGGCCTCGTCTCGCGCCGACATGCGGTGCGCTTCGTCGACGATTACCAGATCCCAGCGAACCTGCGCCAGCCCCGGTAGTATTTCGGTGCGCTTGGCGAGGTCGAGTGAGGTGATGATCTGGTTTTGCTCCAGCCACTGGTTGACGCCGAATTGGTCTCGAATGTCGCCGCCCTTGAGCACAAGGAATTTCTCGTCGAATTTCTCCCTTAACTCGCGCTGCCACTGGAATGCGAGGTTTGCCGGACACACCACGAGGACTCGTTCAATAAGTCCCCGGAGTTTGAGTTCCCGGATCAGCAATCCTGCCATGATGGTCTTGCCCGCGCCCGCATCATCGGCTAACAGGAAGCGTACGCTGGGCAGCTTGAGAAGGTGTTCATAGACGGCTTCGAGTTGGTGCGGCAGGGGGTCTACGCGGGAGATGGACAGTCCAAAATAGGGATCGAACTCGTAGGCGATGCCGAGTGAGTAGGCCTGCAGACCTATACGCAGCAGGCGACCGTCTCCGTCGTAGGAAAGCGCCGAATCAAGAATGGTCAGATTGGTAATATCATCGGATGTTAACGTAACCCGGCGGAACCGCTCCGTTCGCTGACCGACCAGCCCGGCGATCCAGACGCCAGCACCGTTAGCGCGAACGGTCTCCACCTGCATCGGTTCATCGAACAACGAGCCCGTAAGGGTCTGTCCTTCACGAATAGGGGTTTCTGAGTTCAAATCAAGACTCCGTCGCGTTTTACAATAGTCAAAAGCGTACTCTCAGCGGTCTGGTGTGAGCCGCATTTTTGTTTTCTTTTCCATTCCAAGTGTGTACTTGATTACTTCTGGCGCGATTCATCCATTCGCGAGGGTCGTCGGGCGGAAAACGCTCAGGTTCCTTCATATACGACCTTGCCTTCCTGCAATGCGCGCTTGATGATCACCGCGTGGCTGTCCTTTATACCGCTCTACGTCGTCAGGCGTGACGACAACAGCGTCGACGGCTGCGCCGACGCCATCGAGATTCATATATATTTCGCCCATGAGTTCAAGCGCGTCCGCGCCTTCCTTAATGATTAGCAAGTCTACGTCGCTGTGGCGATTCATTTCGCCCCGGGCGGCGGACCCGAAGAGGATAATCTTCTCCGGCTCGGCCACCTCCACAATTCGCTGGATGATGTCGTCCAGGATCGACTGGTCCAGCATCGTTGCGCCTTTCGTCTCACGTTTATTGCCATCTTCTGCCAGCGGCAAACTACCCGGGGAATGCCCCAATACACCGTTGTGCCCGGCTCACGTGTGCCCGTTAGAATTCCCTTCAATAACAACCGGTCGGGGTCTGTCACCAAATTGAGTTGGGCCACCGTTGGCGCTAATTCGCCGAGAATCTGTTTGCGGCAGCTACTCATTCCCCGTCATTTCGCGAGATACAAACCAAAAGCATCAATGATCATCCACACGTTTCATACTCCTCGAAAAAATGGTCAGCATCAATTCGGAGTCATCGATGAGTCGATAAATAGGCTTCTGGCCGGAAAGTTTCTCACTCTCGTCAAGAATGATTGGAACACCCTCACCCCGCTTTTCCATGTAGTAGGTACGCCCCACGTCGCCGACCGCTTCCGCCACTGGCGTTTCCGCAAGCAAATTCGTAATCAATTCGTTTCGGGTTGCCTGACGCAAGGAGATGCTTTCAATCGTCACGGTGTTTGGCAAAGTGCCTGGTGAGTAGATTTCTAACCGATCTTCGAACATAAAGAACCGTATTTTTGAGGCGAAAATCGAATAATCACGGTGAGCCACGGCATTGACAATCGCTTCAAAAACCGCTCTTTCGCTGAATTGTTGTGTTTCTACCCGATGCGGAATTTTCACGGCTGAGACCGTCTGGTTTTTTCTCAGAAAGGTCATTGCATGATCAATCTGTAGATTCAGAGGTCCGTGGATTTTTTGTGCGTCTATCTGGTAATTTGAGTCCGGCTTTTTTCCTCGATAGCGCACGGCTTCAATATAGGCATTGGGCAAAAAGTGCTCTGGTTCGCGGCAACAGAACAGAATGCCGGAGACCGAAGCCCGCACTTCACCGCTTTCTTCTTTCGACAAGAGACCGCGTTTAAGGAGCACTGCCTCATCGGATTCATCGGATCGTTTTGTATAGTTCGTCCGAAGTTTTTCCGACAAATCGTCGAGACCCGCATTTGGTACCGGCTGTTCCTCGAATCGAATAAGACGGGCTTGGCTTCGCTGCTGGAACAGCCGCGCCAAGTAATCGGGCGCCATCTCTCTTTTTGGGCTCCCTTGCCCGAATAAATATCCGCTGGGACTCCTGTGAACAAAGAGGCTCCTCGGAATTTCTACGGTGAATATGGGCTGGAGATCCCCCGTGCTATCGGGAAGCTGCATGCGGAAAGAACGAAAATGGACTGGCGGCCTGATGCTCTCATTGCAAATTTCATAGACAAAGCGTTCGACAGCATCAAGATGGTCTATCGGAATGCCTATGATGTCCCGCGTCTTGTCGTCCACACCCAGGACAAGTACACCTTCGTTAGTATTGGCGATTGCCGCCAACTCGTCAGCCAACTCATCGCGCCTGGGTCTGGAAACCCACCCGCCTCTGAATCGGACGGCCTTGAGTTCCAGCGAAGTATCTTCTCCAAGGCGTATCTTCTGTAGTAGTTCTTCCGGGCTATTAAACATGCCGTCCTTCCAGCGCGATGCGACGATAGCGATCTTCAAAGGCCTTGCGCCCGCCCTCCATCACTGCACAGATCGTCTCTCGTACTTCTTGCTCCTGAAAACATCCTTCGCACTCTTTCTGAGTATCCCCGTAACTCGCGGCCAGCGCTACGACCAATTCCGCATCGCCGTTGACAACGATGTTTGCGTTGTGAGTTACCAAAATTACCTGTCGACGGAGCTTGACTTCTCGCAATTGGGTTACAATCAAGTCATAGATCAGATGGTTGTCCAAATCGTCCTCTGGCTGGTCCAGAATCAAAGGCTCTTCGCCGTAAGAAAGTAGAAAAGCCAGGAGCGCCGCGGTTTTCTGGCCAGGCGAACCTTCCTGTATTGATCGGAAATGTTGGCCGTCGCCACTTGCACTGTATTGAACCTCTACGGAATCTTCTGGAAACCACAGGTCCAGCCGATCAATGGATTCAGGCAAAAGGCTACCGACGTGGTTAGCGAAACGTCGATCTGCGACTGCTCCCGGGTCGTATTGACCAGAGGCGATTTTCCTGATCTGGGTCTTGATGCTTAAGAGATTCTGTTCAATCACCTCGGCACTGGCGTCGTTAGCATACAGTTCACCAAGCAACCCCCCCCCGTCTGGCGATCCAATGTCTCTCTCAAATGTCCTGTCCTCTCGATGCAGTAATTGCCGAAATTCGCCTTCCACTAAATCGGATGCACCGTATGGAAGAATTCTTATCCTGACATACTGGTTCCCTCGTAGAACGGAATTCAAAAATGATCGGCGAGATGCCGTCAACTCACGACGTATCGTCAGCAAACGCTTCAAGCACGTATCTGCCTCACAGTTTAGCTCATCAATCTGGCTTTTTCGTTCGTCCAGCTCGTTCAACCGCTGCTCAATTGCTTGTCGCCGCTGCACGAACTCACCGTAAGCCGCGGGATCGTCTGCTCCTTCTCGCTCCAGGTTCTTTTTCAGCTCTTGATAGGCTTGGGAAGCAGTATCGACACTTTCTTGCCAGGCCGACTCATTCTTGTTTTTTTGCCATTTGGTGACAACGTCATCTGCTCCCGAGGCAAGTTTCTCAACGCTTGCGCGGATTTCACTGAGGCGTTCGCATACTTTTGTGGCAAATCCCCGCAGCTCTTTGTCTGGAGCTGAATGCGAATCGAAATAGGATTCGTCCAGATGATCCGGCACGATTTCAGCCGCAACCTTACGCAACCGCTCACCAGTTCCGATCCAGCCTTCTTCCCATGCCTCCACCTCCCGACACTGTCGGGTGCGTTCTTGATAGGACTTGAGGATTTTGGTGTGTCCCGACTGCTCAAAGATATCCAACTTTCGTTTGACGTCGTCCAACTCTCCGCGTAGCCGTGGCTCTTCGGAAAGTCCGGTTTCTATCTCCCTTACCTTGGCTCGGAGAGAAAGATAGCGACTTTCTTCCATTTTCCATTTTTCAGACCAAGCATGGTAATCTACCTCTGGAGCGACATCGATAATTTTAAGCAATGCAAGCGGTGTCTTTGCGAGTTGGAACACCTGTTTCTGGCTGTAAATTCGAACGGGAAATCGATGCTGAATGTCACCTTCCGCGTTAATCCATTGTCCGTTTACTTCCCTTTGAATTGGTTCAAGGTCCCCGGCCGGATTCCATTGGACGCGAAACTGATCTCTATCTTTCCGACATGTTACCTTGATAGAAGTATCGTTTGTCAGTAATCCGCTGTTCTCCTCGTCTGGATAAACTTGGCTATATTGTCCAAACTCCGGTTGCAACGCCTCCGGAATTTCATCCTTCCGTCGGAAGGCAATGCGAAGGAACTCAAGGGCGGTTGACTTGCCCGTGCCACGGCCTCAAATAATTGCGTTAAACCAGGGATTCAACCCGATAGTGAAGGTTTCGTCGTGACCCATGTAGCGAGCGTCTGAAACCTCCATAGAACTTAACGCAAACGCCGCATGTTCGTTTGGGTCATCGGTACCCTGGTCGGAACGCCGTACCGAAAGGGCACCGTCTAACAGAGCCAACCTCAACCCTTCGATGGCAGGTCGTCCCATCTTGACCCATGTGAAGTGGCTGCCTGGAAATCGCTGCTCCGCGTTCCCGGAGGGATGATGTGCGTCCGAGCCGAGGATTTCCGTCCAACGCAGCTTTTTGTCGATATATAGTTGTGGTTTCTCAAATTCCAGGTTCACCAACTCCATGGCAAATATATCTTTACGATCCAGCGCCTGCTCTAACGTCGTACCCGACAATTTGAAGAGTCCGTTGAAATCATCTGTGTGAGCTGGAATCCCGATGCCACCGGCCTTTACAATGGCGTCGACGACTTCGACAAATGACTTAGTTGTGACTGCGTCGCTTGAACCCTTTTTCTCGGAAGGAAATCCAACTGCACCGATAAGCGAGTCGATGTCCGAAGTTGACTTTTCGCTTGCCAGAATCGCCAACAGATGCACGCCAACGCTGACCGATATTTCCACGCCCGGGAAAACGTGAAGTGGTCTGAAACCGTCCGGGTTCTCTGATTCGAGTTCACCGAGTGCAGTCTTGACGCGATCAATCCACGCCCCGCTGTTGTGGTCAGTGATTGCAACGCAATCAACACCGGCACGCATGTAGTCGTGCAGCCACTCACGGGGGGATCGTTCGCGAAGAGTCTTCTGATTTGGGCCCTTCCCATAATCTATGGAGGCCGGGGTATGGGTGTGAAAATCACACTTCCACCAACGGGCGCCGTTCCAGTTCCATTCGTTCATATCCAGTTTCCCATTTGCGTAGTCGCCAAGCTGCGATGCCCTCTTGTAGTCATTGGGAACGACATCTTGAGGAAACAGCCATCGGTGTCGCTACTATTCCATCTAACCGTTGTCGAAGTTCTTCCCCTCAATCCATACTCTCCATTTTTCAATCGAGATTCAATTTAACCATTTCGCAGGTCCCGTCGTGCTTCTACTGCCAGTTATCACAAAGGAGTTGCAACCCAAACAACTGCAACCACACGATGCTGCGACAATCGTCAATATAGCTTACGATTCTCGCAGGTTATTGACAAGCGTTTTCTTGCGCAATGTAGCGATATTTTCTATCAGGTAATTCCTTAGTGTATGGGTTAAGTTTGATTGAAATGTCCAGATCTTGGCAGGGTCTCGGTGCTTGTATTTCAACCCGGGAAACACTATACTGGACGGCGCGTCTTTTGATTTGACACAACGGCGGTTCGGTCCAAGTCTCGGGTATGGGAAAGATCCCAGGGATGCTGAACGCCGGGTCGCGACATCTGTTTTTTCTGTTTCGCAATCTCCCGGTTCACGTTGGGACTGAGAGTGGACGATACTGAGAGTGGCTAACATGGCAGAAATAGCCATCTTTGCAATAGTCGTTATGGCAACGGTGATCCTGGCTGTGTTCTTGCTGAAGAAGAAAATGCGCCGGTGCCGGTGGTGTATGCGTTCGACGGTGCCGGTCGAGCATTTGTCAATGGGCGAAGGGGAACAGGTCCGGCGCCTGATTCAGGAAGAGGGCATGCCGGGTGGGCCGGAGAAATACGAGGTCTGTCCGGAATGCAAGCGCATCTACGACTGGCGCTGGCGCAGCGACGAACGGCCTTACCGCCCGGAATGGGAGTTGTACGAACGCCAGTGCGCGTGCGGGTGCGACCTGTCACGACCCGCATTGATCGTCGATACCGATTCCCTGAAAACCGCATTGCGAGGAATCCGTCCGGAAGTCCTGGAGTTTGTGGAACGGCAGTACGGGCGAGATGGGCTGCACGAGCGCCTATATTCGTCGGTGTCCGATGAACATCTCCTGTTCGTGTGCAGAAACTGTTTTCGGATCTATATGTGGTTGCCCGTGAAGGGCTTTCAGGTATTCCAGGTTGTGTCAGGCGGGATGGACAAATACGATCGACCCTCCTGATATCCTGCCCCGTATTTTATACAAGAGTTGTCCGGAGATTGTGTTGCCACGCGGCCGCAGGACAGGCGAGGAGAAATAAAGATGGGAACCGGGCACCTGATTTTCTCAGTAATTCTTATCGCCGGGTTTATCGTGCTGATGCTCTATCTACGGAAGGGCTCACGCCGATGCCGGTGGTGCCGGACACCCACGGTAAAGCTCGACGCATTGCCGGAACAGGCGCGCAATCGGATTGAAGCCCTGGTCCGGCAGGAAGGTATGGATCCTGCGGATTCGTATGAATTCTGCGTGACTTGCAGGCGCATCTTTGACCAGTGGTGGTTCCACAAGGATTGGGATATGCGCGACCGATGGTGCGCGTGTGGATCCGGGCTGAAATCACCCTGGGACGTGGATACCAACCGTCTGCGTCAGGCCGCGGCCGATCTTCCCCGAGAGATTATTGGGTTGCTTCTTGATCGAAGTTCCCGGGATGATATCGCACGCCTTCTGGGCGGTTACGACGATATCATGCACCGCGAAGAGAAGCGTCCGGGCGGCCACGTCCTGAGGGTTTGCGACATCTGCCACAGGTTATATATGTGGGTTGAAATGAACGGTTATCAGGTCTTTCAATGCGTGTCGGTCGGTCGCGACAAATACGACAGGGAACTGAAGCCTTCGTACGACTCGTGAAGTGATGGATCGACGCCCGAACTCGCAGGTGCCACGGATTCCCGGCAACTTTCTGCTTAAATCAATAGGGTGAATTATCCATAGGAATGGGTGCAACAATTGAACAGGTGGTGCTTTTCAATGCTTTTCGCGTCGAAGAAGACACCAATCTGCTATGTTGTCGGATCGTGTAAGTCGGAACGGTGTCGTACAGCCTTCGGGTAACGGGTTCACCACCATCGCCCGAAAAACTGTACGTTTTTTCGTTCATTGGGTCTTTATCCTGCTCATCCTGTCCATCCATGTAAGTTCATGTTTATGAATTATTCAGGCTAGAGGGACCACAATGCGATTTGTCGCTGACGTCCATCTGCATTCCCGGTTTTCCAGGGCCACGAGCCGTGAACTGACCCCGGAGAATCTCTACAAGTGGTCCGCGCTCAAGGGCGTGAACGTGGTAGGCACGGGCGACTTCACCCATCCCGAGTGGATCGATGAACTGAAGGATCGCCTGGAGCCGGCCGAGGAGGGACTCTACCGGCTCAAACCGGTGCATCAGGCCACGGTGGACGAAGACGTGCCGGAGCGATGCCGGGGGACGGTGCGCTTTGTGCTGTCCACAGAGATCAGCGTGATTTACAAAAAGAACGACAAGACCCGCAAGGTGCACCACGTCGTGTTGATGTCCAACTTCGAAGCGGTGGAGCGGTTGAATGCCCGGTTGGGCGATATCGGCAATCTGAAGTCGGATGGGAGGCCCATTCTGGGTCTGGACAGCCGGGATCTTGTTGAGATCTGCGTTGAAGCGGCCGAAGACGTGCTGTTTATTCCGGCGCATATATGGACACCTCATTTCGCCGTGCTGGGCGCGAGTTCCGGGTTCGATACGCTGGAGGAGTGTTTCGAGGACATGCTGCCGGCGATTTTCGCCGTGGAGACGGGGCTGTCTTCCGATCCGCCGATGAACTGGCGTCTGTCCATGCTGGACCGGTATGCGATCGTGTCCAACTCGGATGCGCATTCCCCGCAGAAACTGGCGCGGGAGGCCACCTGTTTCGATACCGAATTGTCGTACCGCGGCATTTACGATGCTCTTAAGACAAGGGACCCGGAACGGTTTCTGGGCACGCTCGAGTTCTTTCCTGAAGAGGGGAAGTATCACCTGGACGGGCATCGGAAATGCGGTATCTGCTGGGAGCCGAGACAGTCGCTTGCGGCGGATTGTGTTTGTCCGGAATGCGGTAAGCGGTTGACCGTCGGCGTGCTGCACCGCGTCGAACATCTGGCGGACAGGGAGGCGGGCGACAGGCCTGCTCTGGCCCCGCCGTATGAGAATCTGATTCCTCTGAAGGAGATCATCGGTTCCGTGTTGGGGGTGGGGCCCACAAGCAAGAAGGTTCACGGGGTGTATGAACGGCTATTGGCGGAATTGGGGCCCGAACTCGCCATTTTGAGGGATGCGTCCCCAGAGGCGATTGCCGGATGCGGCGAGGCGCTCGTTGCGGAGGGCGTGCGCCGAATGCGGTCCGGGGAGGTGGAGATAGCGGCCGGCTACGACGGCGTGTACGGCCGGATCCAGGTGTTCTCGGAGGAGGATAGGGCGCGGCTGAGCCGGCAGCCGGCGCTGTTCAATCTGCCCGGGAAGGCGGATCTATCGCCTGCGGGGTCCGTGTCTGATGCGTCGTCAACTGGCGAAGAAGCGGCTGTCGTAAACGTTGCGGCGCAAGGGATTTCGGAGGGTCAGGGGGACGGCGGACCGGACGCGGTGCAGTTGGAGGCTGTGAACTGGTGCAGCGGGCCGGCGATTGTGGTGGCCGGCCCGGGCACGGGCAAAACACGGGTGTTGACCCATCGGTTGGCGCGGCTGATACGTGAGGAGGGGGTACCGCCGGAGTCGATTCTGGCGGTGACGTTTACGAATAAAGCCGCGTCGGAGATGCGTGAACGTATGCGGATGCTGTTGCCCGGGGAAGACAGACTGGATCGGTTGATGCTGGGTACGTTTCACGCCGTGGCGCTGGAACTGATGCAATCCTGTCGGCCTTGCGCGGTGCAACAGGTGATCGACGAGGTGGAGACGACGCAGGTGCTGGCCGACGTCATGGCCAATGCCGATGTCAACCTGTCCTTACGGGAGACCCGGTCGAGGATCTCACTTGTCAAGACGGACCCGGAGTTGGCGGCGCCGGAGGCGTTGAGCGACGTCTACGGAGCCTACCAGGACAGCCTGGGTACGCTGGGTGTGTGGGATTACGACGATATCCTGCTTGAATTCCTGAAGCTGCTTCGGGAAACGGATGGGGTATCCCAACGGGTACGGCAACGGTTTGCGCACGTACTCGTGGACGAGTTTCAGGACGTGAACGCGGTGCAGTACCGGCTGGTGACTGCGCTCGCGGGTGCAGGCAGCGGTCTGTTCGTGATCGGCGATCCGGACCAGGCCATTTACGGCTTCCGTGGCGCGAGTCCCGCGTTTTTTCAGAAGTTGCGTGAAGACTTTCCGGCTGCCCGGACGTTTGTTCCGGAGCGGACATATCGGTCGACGCGCCAGATTGTCGACGCGGCAATCTCCGTGATCGGTGGTGGGCGTCAGATGATTGCGGTCCGGGGAGAAGGCGTTGCGGTCCGCCAGGTTTCCGTGCCCGGTGAAACGGCCGAGGGGATTGCGGTGGTGCGCGAGATCAGCCGGATGATGGGCGGCGCCGATATGCTTCAGGCCGATGAGGTTGGCGGGCAGGATTCAGCAGCGGGCGGAGGCGACCGGAGCCTGTCGGATTTCGCCGTGTTGTTCAGGACCGGCCGGCAGGCGGACGAGATCGAACGGTGTTTTCTTGAAGAGGGATTGCCGTACCGCGTGGTGGGGCAGAAGGGATTTCTTTCGGCAGAGCCCGTGCGGCACTTGCTTTCCTTTTTCGATTACGTGATCCGGCCGGAGGAAGGCCTGCGTTTGTTGCGTGCACTGTCGATCCCCATCTTTCACCCTGGAAAAGCAGCGCTCGATCGCCTCCGGCGCACGGGTGACGATTTCACCGCTGGCGACCTGCCGTCGTCGGTACGGGAGAAAGTCTCCGCGTTGCGGGATGCGGCGGCGGCGTTCAGAAAAATGGCGGAAACGGAATCCGTCGAGGCGTTGGTCAGAACCTGGCTGGAAGTGGCCGAGGTGGACGAGGATGATAATCTCGCCCGCCTTGCGCGGATGGCGGTCAACTTCGATTCGATGCGGCGATTCCTGGATACGCTGGTGCTCGGCGCCGACGCGGATTACGTACGTGTCGGCGTCTCGACAGGTAAGAGTGCCGAATCGGTGACGTTGTCGACCCTGCACGCGTCCAAGGGACTGGAGTTTCCGGTGGTGTTTATCTGCGGTGTGGAGGAGGGGCTGATTCCGCACGAAAACGCGGATCCGGAGGAGGAGCGGCGGTTGTTGTTCGTGGGTTTGACCCGGGCCAAGGACGAGGCCGTGTTACTCTGCGCACGGAGCAGGACGCGTTTCGGCGAGCGGATCCGTCCGGAGCCGTCCCGGTTCCTGGAGGATATTCCCGCCGCGTTCTTGAACAGGGAGCGCGTGTCAACGGAGCGGCGGGACAGGCAGGCGGAGCAACTCTCCCTGTTCTGACGGCCCGGGCGACACGAGTCCGATTCTACGTCAATCGCCGAAATCGGTCATACGCTTCTTCCCACGCGTCCTTCTCTTTCGGCTCGTACATAACGATTTCCGTGGAATTGCGAACGACTTCCCGGAGATCGCCGAGGGAGTCGATTTCGCGCCGCGCGTAAGCCTGCATGAGGATATTCCCCAGGGCCGTTGCTTCAGCCGGGCCGGCGATAACAGGCCGCCCCGCCGCGCTGGAGGTCAACTGGTTCAGAAGGGTATTTCGAATGCCCCCGCCCACGACGTGGACGGTGTGCAGTTTCCTGTTCAGAACCGACTCGAGGTCTTCCAGGACGCGGCGGCACTTGAGAGCGAGGCTCTCCAGGGCGCACCGGATGACGGCGCCCTCGGTGGCCGGCTCAGTCTGGCCGGTCTGTCTACAGTACGCACGAATGCGGGCCGGCATATCCCCGGGCGCCATGAAATCCGGATGGTCAGGGTCTATGAACGCGGTCAATGCTGGAGCCGCTTCCGCCATCCGGACAAGGTCGGTGAAAGAAAAAACGTGACCCTGGTTTTCCCAGATGCGTCGGCATTCCTGGACAATCCAGAGCCCGGTGATATTCTTGAGGAAGCGGTAGGTGCCGCAAACGCCGCCCTCGTTGGTAAAGTTGTGGTGGAGCGCTTCCGGCGTGACGGCCGGGGCTGGCAGTTCCGCGCCGAGCAGCGCCCACGTGCCTGAACTGACGTAGGCCGCGTCGGCGTCCGAGAACGGCACGGCCGCCACCGCCGATCCGGTGTCGTGGCAGGCCGGCGCGATGACCTCGCCGGACCGGATGCCGGCATCCCTCGCTATCTCCGGACGAAGGGCACCCAGAGACGTGCCTGGCTGGACGATTTCGGGAAGCATGCCAAACGGGATGTTGAGCCGGTGCAGCAGGTCGGTTGCCCATCCGCCCGTCCTCGGGTTGTAGAACTGGGTGGTGGTGGCGTTCGAGAACTCACAGACTTTGCGCCCGGTCAGCCAGAAGTTGAATAGGTCGGGCATCATCAGGAACGTGCGAGCCATGCGCAGTTGCGGGGAATTTCTCTCTGCCAGGGACAATAGCTGATAGAGCGTGTTGATTTCCAGGAACTGCAGGCCGGTCTGCTCGAATATATCCCCCCTGGCGACAAGGCCGAGAGCTTTTTCCATCATTCCTTTGACGCGAGGGTCACGGTAACAGTGAGGATTCCCCAGGAGTTCGTCACCGTCGTCCAGGAGTGCGAAATCCACCCCCCAGGTGTCGATTCCGATGCCCGCGAGTTCCGGACCTGAGATTTGCACGCATTTTCGAAGTCCCGCGAGCATTTCTTCATAGAGGCGCAGTGCGTCCCAATAAAGGCCTCCTGCCACGGATACGGGGCCGTTGGCGAAGCGGTGGATTTCTTCGAGTTCGACGGCGTTTCCATCGAAGCGACCGACGACAGCTCTGCCGCTGGACGCGCCAAGATCGTAGGCGAGGTAGGTCTGTGGCATTGCGACTCCTTCAGGATTGCCACTTGCGGATAAGCACCAGACCGGAAGCACGATGCCGCTTTCCGCGATGCTGAATTCGGTCCCGTTCGCGACCGAACCGGCCTGAACCCGATCCTGGCTTCCGGTTGTGCAGGATTCTGTCGTTTGCGATATTATGCGATGCGGCGCGGGGTGTCAAGTGTTTCGTCACAGCGGGAACACCCGCCACCAGGGGACATGGTGGACGGCCGGCGCGACGTTCCGGGCCTGTCGATTGGAAGATCGGATCGGAAGGCCTTTTTTGTTGGTTTCGTTCGCGAATTGAAGTCATCCACGCGCCCAGGCCCGTTCGAGAGGGGTTGTGAATGCCGGTAAAGCCAACCGTGGCGCACTGTGCGAATCCATTTCTGACCCTGACGATGGTCTGGTGTTACGACCAGATACGGGGTTTGAGTCGATATCGACCCGTCGTGTTGACGCAGGCACGGCAGAACGAGAACGTGTTTCCGGTTGAGACGCTCCATTCGAGCGAAGATCTGCGCCCGTTGCGCCGGTCGGTCTACCGGGTGATTCGCAAAATCCGCGGAACCTACGCGGGGTACGGGTGTATCCTCCGGGAGGAGGGGGCCGCGATCATCCATGCCCATTTCGGGCAGGAGGGATTTTTCTGCCTCGCGGCAAGGCGCTGTGCGCACGTTCCGATGGTCACCACGTTTTACGGGATGGATGCGTCCGCGCTGCCTCGCCAGCGGCTCTGGAGACGGCGGTTTCAACGGCTATTCCACGACGGCGAACTCTTTCTGGTTGAGGGCCCGCGAATGGGCGAATCGCTCGTCTCCATCGGCTGTCCGATCGAGAAAGTGCACGTGCACCCCCTGGGTGTCGATCTCGGGAAGATTGGCAAGGCGCCTCCGGAGTCCAGGAAGGAGGCGGTGGTTCTGATGTATGCCAATTTCCGCGAGAAAAAGGGACACGTATATGGGTTGAGGGCCTGCCGAAAAATTCTCGTGTCGCATCCCGGCCTCAAGGTGCGCATTATTGGTGACGGAGAACGACGTGCGGAAGTGGAGCGGGAGATCCAGCGCCTCGTACTCGGAGACCACGTGACCCTGTTGGGCATGCTGCCGCACGCGAAGTGCCTGGAGGAACTCGCCCGCGCGTCCGTGCTGTTGTATCCGAGCGTGACCGCAGCTGATGGCGATACGGAAGGGGGCGCGCCGGTGGCGCTGATCGAGGCCATGGCCTCGGGGTTGCCGATCGTTTCCTCGCACCACGCGGACATCCCCACGGTGGCGCCCGACGGACGGTGTGCGCTGTTGTTCAGGGAACGGGACGTGGATGGATTGGCGGAGGGCCTGGATACGCTCCTCCGGTCCAGCCGGTTGCGGGAGGAAATGGGCAGGGCGGGGAGGGCGCATGTGGAAGACGCCCACGACATGCGAAAACAGGGACGGCGGCTGGAGGCCGTATACGACCGCGTGATATCCTCGGCGAAGTCCGGGTAAAGGAGCCCGGAGTTCCCGCCCGGCTTGCCTGCGGCAAGGTCACTCGCTCCTGGACGGTGTCGACGCGCATTGACATTCGAACCAGTCGGTTTTATTTTTCATTACGATAAGTAGATGGCGAGAGTCGTACATGCGGGGATTTTCGATGGAAATAACACCGGAGCAGGAGGACGCCTACAGGGAGCAGGGGTTTCTGGTTGTCGAGGGACTGTTGAGCGATGAGGACGTGGCGGCCATTCGGGCGGATGCCACAAAGCTCTGCCGGGGGGAGTACAAGAGTGAGAATTTGAAGCCGGTGTCGAAACAGACGACCGACACGGCGGCGCTTTCACGGTATCTGTGCATTCACCAGCCGCACAACGTCAGTGCGAAAATTCGAGACGCCCTCGCGCATCCCGCGGTCTCCAGGGCGCTTGCCCGGCTGGTGGCGCCGGATGTGAAGTGTATGCAGTCCATGTTGTTCATCAAGCCGCCGAAGTTCCCGGGGCAGGCCTGGCATCAGGACGAGGTGTATATACCAACGCGGGACCGGAGCCTTACCGGCGCCTGGTATGCCCTGGACGACGCAACGGTGGAAAACGGCTGTATGTGGGTCCTGCCGGGATCCAACCGGAACGGCTATCTGTATCCCCAGCGCGCACACGGCCGGCCCGGGGAGTTCGACTCCGCCCCGGAGTCCTATGGCTTCGACGACAGCGAGGAAATTCCCGTGGTGTGCCGGGCCGGGGCCGTGGTCTTCTTCAACGGCTATCTGTTGCACCGGTCCCGCAGGAACCGGTCGAACCGTTTTCGGCGGGTCCTGGTGAACCACTATATGAACGCCTACTCGCTGTTGCCCTGGCATCGCCCCGACGACGGGCGGATGGCGCTGGCCGATTACCGCGGCATCGTGATGGTTGCGGGCGAAGATCCATATGCATGGAAGGGAACGGAAGCTGGCGGCGACGCGCACGTGCGCAAGTTCGATCCCACCGCCCTGCAGGCGGAATAGCGTCCGCTGTTGAACAGAAGCGGTTGCGGAAGTGGCAACGTCCCAATTAGCCTGGAAAGTTCGAATGGCCATGGAACAGACAATCATTGAACGGCCCGAGGCCAGTCACGTGATGGCGAAGCCATCGGGAGCGGTCTGCAATATAGACTGCAAGTACTGCTTCTATCTTGAGAAGGAAAAGCTGTACCCCGACGCCGGCAAAAACTGGCGGATGGACGATGAGACGCTGGAGCTCTACGTCCGCCACTATATCGAAGCGCAGGACGTCCCGGAGGTGAATTTTGCCTGGCAGGGCGGGGAGCCAACGTTGATGGGCGTGGATTTCTACCGCAGGGCGACGGAACTCCAGGCTCAATATGCCAATGGCAAGACCATCACAAACGCGTTTCAGACCAACGGGATTCTGCTCGATGACGAATGGGGCGAGTTTCTGTCGGAACACGGGTTTCTGGTGGGGCTGTCCGTGGACGGACCGCGGGAGATGCACGACCGGTACCGGGTGGACAAGGGGGGGAGCCCCACGTTCGACCGGGTGATGGCTGGACTGGATGTCCTGAAAAAACACCAGGTTGATTTCAATACCCTCACGGTGTTGCAGGCCCACAACGCGGATTACCCCAGGGAGGTGTATCGCTTCCTGAAGTCGATCGGTAGCCGGTACATGCAGTTTATCCCAATTGTGGAACGGATCGCGGAAGCGCCCGGTGAGGATCTCCTGCAGCTTGTGGCGCCGGAGTTCGACGGGCGCGCCCAGGTTTCGCAGTGGTCGGTGGGTTCGGCGCAATACGGCCGATTCCTTTGCACGGTCTTCGACGCATGGGTCAAACAGGACGTGGGCCGGTATTTCGTCCAGATGTTCGATATCGCGCTGGGAAGCTGGATGGGCCAGGACGCCAGCCTCTGCATTTTCGCGGAAAAGTGCGGCAGGGCGCTTATTATCGAACATAATGGAGACCTGTATTCCTGCGACCATTTCGTGTATCCCCGGTACAATCTTGGCAACGTCCGCGATAAAAGCATCCGGGAGATGGTGGCCAGCCCCCTGCAGGAGACATTCGGATCCGACAAACGCGACACGCTGCCGGCGTATTGCAGGGCCTGCGACTACCGGTTCGCGTGCAACGGGGGCTGCCCCAAACAGAGGTTCATCCACGCGCCCGACGGGGAGGCGGGGCTGAACTATCTGTGCAGGGGGTACAAGATGTTCTTCGGCCACGTGGATCCCTACATGCGGATGATGTCGAAGGAGCTTGCGGCCGGCCGGCCCGCCGCGAACGTGATGCAATGGGTGCGCGCCCAGGAAGCAAGACGGGAGGCGGTCCGGGCCCGAAGCACGGGTCGAAACGAGCCATGTCCGTGCGGCAGCGGCAGGAAATTCAAGCGGTGTTGCGGGGTTGCCCGATAGGGGACGGGCAACGGGCGACTCAGCGGCCGGAAAGTCCGGCCGGATCCGATTCGGTCGGATCGCACGCCTCCCGGCGGAGGATATGGTTGGCTTGTGTTCTATCCCGGAAATAGATTGCCTGAATTCGGCCGCTGAGTCGCCCGGCTCGCAAGGCGCCTGAGCGAGGCGACCTGCGCAAGGTCGGCGAGCGAGGGGAACGCAGCGAGACGGGATGAACCGGCGGATGAATGGTGGTATATTTCCGGGACGGGACACTAATTTTGCCTTGACTTTTGTTCTGTGCGGTGCGATCATCCGTACCTGCTTCACCGAAGTCGGTATGGATTTTTTTGTGTCTTTCGGGAGAAGAACCATGTGCGGTATTGTGGGGTTCTGGAACCGGCGGGAGGAAAACAGCGGGCTCGGCCGGACCCTATTGAAAATGCTGGACGCCCTCGACTGCCGCGGGCCGGATTCAGCCGGTGTGGCGCTATATGGCGAAGGACAAAACGGACGCCTGGTGCTGCGCGTGAGTCTGGGCGAACATGGAGATTACGATGCGATGGCGCGGCAGGTCGTTGCACGGGCGGAAGCAGTCGGCGCCGTGTCCGAGTGGGCTCGAACAGCGGAGTACCTGAGGCTTGTTATCGCCTATGGAGATGAGGCGAAGCAACTCGAACAGGCGATCGAGGCCGCGGGCGAGGGTGTGGAGGTGGTGAGTATGGGGCGCCGGCTGGAAATTGTAAAGCAGGTAGGGTCCCCCGACAACCTGGATCAAACGTACCGGGTTTCCGGCTTCGAAGGGACGCACGGAATCGGCCATACCCGCCTTTCCACGGAGTCCCGAATCGATCTGAGCCATTCCCAGCCGTTCTGGGCCCACGGTCATCCGGATCTGGCAATTGTTCACAACGGGCACATTACCAACTATCACAAGTTGCGGCGCATATACGAGCAGGAGGGTGCGCGGTTCTACACCGAGAACGACTCCGAAATCATCGGGATGTATCTGCGCCGGCAGCTTTCGGACGGCAAGGACCTGGAGGCTGCCATGGCCGCCTCTCTGGTGGATCTGGACGGCTCGTTCAGCTATCTGGTGGCCACACCCGACGCCGTCGGGTTCGTTCGGGATCCGTATGCTTTCAAACCGCTGCTTTTTGCGGAAACGGACGAATTTGCGGCGGTGGCAACGGAAGAAATCGCATTCCGTTCGGCCATCGATGGAGACTACGACGTGGTTGAAGCCCGTGCGAAGGACATGCGGCTATGGCGCAATTGACCTGCAACGGAAAAACGACCCGGGAGATCAACCGGGAGATCAAGACGTTCGTCGCCGCGGGTGAGGCCGACGTACGTGTTCTGGATCCGGGCGCGCGCCATAATCTCGGGGTGGCCCTCCTGGATCCCGTGCATCTCACACTGGAAGGCAGCGTAGGATACTATTGTGCCGGAATGATGGACGGGGCCACCGTGGAGGTAAAGGGCAGCGCGGGTTGGGGCCTGGCGGAGTCGATGATGAGCGGGAGGGTGATGGTTCACGGTAACGCGGGCAACGGTACGGCGGCGTCCATCCGCGGCGGGACGGTGGTCGTGCGTGGGCATGCCTCGTCGCGGCTGGGCGTAGCCATGAAGGGCGGGTTGATCGTCGTCGGTGGAGATTGCGGCTATATGGCCGGGTTCATGGGGCAGAGGGGCCGCATTGTTGTTTGCGGCGATACAGGAGAAGCTTTTGCCGATTCGATGTACGAGACCGAATGTTTCGTGGGCGGTGATATCGCGGAACTCGGCAACGACGCGGTGGTCGAAACGCCCAGTGAAAAAGAGTTCGATTTTCTGAAAGCCTCCATAGGGGAACACCTGGGCAGACGCGCGGACGTTACGGCGTTCAAGAAGGTGGTGGCCGGACGCAAACTCTGGAATTTCGACAAAGACGAGCGCGCGGTGTGGCGGGAGGCGTTGTAGCGCGCGGCGACGGGATCCGCCGGTCCTTCCGGGGTGGTCTTGTCCGGTCGCCATCTGATTTCAACCCGAACAGGGTAATTATGGCCGAAGAACATAACGGGAGTTATCTTCCGGCGCAGGCCAGCGGCACGTTCCCGCCCGCCGTCATCGAGGACATCCAGGTCAAGGCCGAACTGGGGCGGTACCGGATCCGGGGGTTCGGCACGTTGCGGGAGCGGCGGTGGCCGACATTCGACGACCTGACCTTTATTCCCTGCACGCTTACGCGTATTCCGCTGGAGGGATACCGTGAGCGCTGCTCGGCCAAAACGGTTCTTGGCGGGCGTTTTGCCGAAAAGCCCATCGTGCTGGATACGCCCATTATGATCACCGGCATGAGTTGGGGCGCGCTGTCCTTCAACGCCAAGGTGGCGCTCGCACGGGGCGCAAATATGGTCGGCTCCTCGAATACAACGGGCGACGGGGGGATGCTGAAGGCGGAGCGGGAGGAAAGCAACGTGCTGGTCTACGAGGTTCTGCCTTCCCGGTACGGAATTAACGTGCACGATCTCCGGGTTGCCGACGGGATCGAACTGACCATCGGACAGGGGGCGAAGCCCGGCACAGGGGGATTGCTGCTGGGCGCCAAGGTGCTCGGCGACGTGGCGTCGCAGCGGGATCTGCCCATCGGCGTGGACCAGCGGAGCCCTGCGCGGCACCCGGATTTCCTGGGTCCGGACGATATGATTATCAAGATCGAGGAGTTGCGCGAGGCAACGGACTGGCAGGTTCCCATATTCGTCAAGATGGGCGCCACGCGTGTTTTCGACGACGTTCGCCTGGCGGCCAAGGCGGGAGCCGACGTGGTTGTGGTGGACGGCATGGAGGGCGGCACGGGCGCCTCCGCGGAAATCTGCCAGGAGCATACGGGCATTCCCACGCTGGCGGCGGTGTGTGAAGCGCGGGCGGCCCTGGAAGATATCGGCATGTACGGGCAGGTGCAGTTGATCATCGCGGGCGGCATCCGGAACGGCGTGGACGCGGCCAAGGCCATGGCGCTGGGCGCCGATGCGGTATACATCGGAACGGCCGCATTGATGGCGTTGAACTGCAACAAACCCATTTTTGTGGACGACTACAAGGCGCTGGGCGCAGAGCCGTATCGCTGCCATCACTGCCATACCGGCCGATGTCCGGTGGGCATTACCACACAGGATCCCGATCTGATGGCGCGCCTCCACGTGGACGAAGCGGCTGAGCGGGTAGCCAACCTGCTCCAGGCCATGACGTCCGAAATTCAGATTCTGGCGCGGGCGTGCGGCAAGGCGGACGTTCACGATCTGGAGCCGGAAGATATGCGCGCGCTGACCTCCGAGGCGTCCATGATCTGCAATCTTCCACTCGTCGGAACGAACCGTGTCGTGGGGGGCGGGCCCGGCTGGAGATAGAAAATCCCGTTGTCCGGCGCCGGGCGGCGGCGGTCTAAAGGACAATATCGTGTCGTTCAAGCTGATTCGACAGGCGATGAATGGAAACGGGCTGTTGCCCAGGATGTGGCGGTCCCATCCCGTCAAGGATCGCTACGACGTCGTCATTGTCGGTGGAGGAGCACATGGGCTCGCCTGCGCCTACTATCTGGCGGCCCAGCACGGTATCACGGATGTCGCAGTTGTTGAAAGAGGCTATATCGGTTCCGGCGGAAGCGGACGGAATACGGCAATTATCCGCAGCAACTATCTGACACCTGAAGGGGTGCGATTTTACGACGAAAGCGTGCGCCTGTACAAGCAGATGGCGACGGAACTGGATTTCAACGTCATGTTCAGCCAGCGCGGGCACCTGACGCTGGCCCATACCGACGGGGCGGTGCGCACGATGCGCCGGCGGGCGGAGGTGAACAAGCTTCAGGGCGTGGATTCGGAGTTGATCCGGCCCGACGAAATTGAGAGGCTCTGCCCGGGCATCGACGTCAGCGACCATCCCCGCTATCCGATCCTGGCGGCGCTTTACCATCCGCCGGGAGGAATCGTCCGTCACGACGCCGTCGTGTGGGGCTATGCCCATCAGGCCGACCTGAGAGGCGTGCATATCCACCAGCAGACCGCGGTGACCGGGATAGACGTGCAGGGTGACACCGTTGTGGGCGTGGAGACAACGGGGGGTTACATCAGGACCGGTACGGTGTTGAACGCAACGGCCGGGTGGGGGTCGACTATCGCCGACATGGCGGGCGTACGCCTGCCCCTCACCACGTTTCCGCTGCAGGCCTGCGTCACCGAGCCCTTAAAGCCCTTTCTGGACGTCGTCATCGTATCGGGAAGTCTGCACGTGTACGTGAGCCAGTCGGACCGCGGCGAGTTGGTGATGGGCGCAAGCGTGGATCCATATACCTCCTATTCGATGGATTCTTCGCTGTCGTTTCTGGAGGGCATTGCCGGGCACATGCTGGAGCTGTTCCCGTTCCTGAGCAAAGTGCGGGTGTTGCGGCAGTGGGCGGGGCTTTGCGATATGACACCGGATTACAGCCCCATAATGGGCTTTACTCCCGTGAGGGGTTTTCTTGTGGACGTGGGTTGGGGCACGTACGGCTTCAAGGCGTCCCCCATTTGCGGCCGGACGTTGGCGGAACTGATCGCCAGCGAACAGACGCCGGATCTGATTCAACCCTTCCGGCTGTCCAGGTTCGAGGAATTTGACCTGGTCGGCGAAAAGGGCGCGGCGTCGGTGGGTCACTAAAGGTCGGCTGTTCCATATACGCAGGCCTTTGCGCGAGTCCGGACTCTGAGCGCCTTATGTTGATACTACCCTGTCCGAATTGTGGCGATCGAAACGTGAGCGAGTTTCGTTTCGGGGGTGAATACAATCCCAGACCTCCGGATCCGGACGCGTGCGACGACGACGCGTTGGCCGCGTATCTCTATCTGCGCGACAACAAGCTGGGCGTGGAGAAGGCGTGGTGGTATCACCAGGCGGGATGCGGTCTGTGGTTCCTGGTGGAGCGGCACACCAAAACGCAGCAGGTGGTGAAATCGTACGTCTGGCAGGCGGACACGGTCGGGGAGGGTACGGATGGCGACTGAATCGATTACCCGGGCTGTCCCCGGTACGGGTCCGGACAGGCTCCCGCCACAGAGTGGCGAGGTGATCGATCGCGGCGCCCGGGTTGCGTTTACCTTCGACGGGCGGGCTTTTATGGGATACGCGGGCGATACGATCGCATCGGCCCTGGCCGCCGACGGCGTCCGGGTCTTGAGCCGGTCGTTCAAGTATCACCGGCCCAGAGGTCTGTTGTGTTGCGCGGGTCAATGTCCGAACTGCCTGGTTCAGATAGGTGACGAGCCGAACGTCCGTGCCTGCACGCGCCGTGTGGAGGCAGGTATGGCCGTCCGGTCGCAGAACGCGCAGCCCTCGCTGGATCGGGACTTTCTTTCACTTACCCAACTGGCCGCGCCATTGATGCCGGTCGGTTTTTATTACAAGACGTTCATCCGGCCCACCGCGCTGTGGCCATCCTTCGAACACGTGCTACGCCGCGCGGCCGGGCTGGGTAAAGTGGATCTCGCTTCGCGTCCGGACGCCTGCGACAAAGCGTATCTGCATGCCGACGTGGTGGTGGTGGGCGGTGGACCGTCGGGGATCGGTGCGGCCGTTGCCGCAGCCGAAGAGGGCGCACGCGTTGCGCTTTTCGACGTCGAACCGTCTCTGGGTGGACGCCTGCGCTTCTCTCCTTCCCAGTCCGGCTGCGTGGAGGAGTTGCTGGCTTCGGTGGCGAACCGGTCGGATATTGCGGTCTATACGGATACGGCCGTTGTGGGTTGGTACCAGGATAACTGGCTGGCCGCGGCAACGGGTTCGCGATTGTTCAAAATACGGGCGAAATCCGTGGTTGTTGCAACCGGCGCGATCGAAACGCCGCTTTTGTTCGACCACAACGACCTGCCGGGGGTGATGCTGGGCAGCGCCTCGCAGCGCCTGATCCATCTTTACGGCGTGAAGCCGGGCGAAAAGGCGCTGGTGGTAACGGCGAATGACGACGGATGGGACGTGGCTGCAGACCTGGCCGAGGCGGACATCGACGTCGCCGCAGTTGTGGATGAGCGGCATTCGTGTACGAGTCCGGCCGCTGATGAGTTGATTTCCCGTGGCGTGCCCGCGTGGTTCCGACACACGATTCTCGAAGCCGTCGGGTCAAAGCGAGTTCGGGCCGCCAGGGTCGCCCGGATCGATCCGTTGGGAGAGGCGGATCGATCCGCGGCGCGAAACCTGGCGTGCGATCTGATTGTCGTGAGCGTGGGTTGGACGCCGGATCTGGCGCTGTTCCACATGGCGGGCGGCGAATCGGTATACGACGCACAACGGTCGGAACCGCAGGCGACAGCCGCGCCGAAGGGGATGTTCGTGGCGGGTCGTGCCGCGGGCGCCCACACGGCCCCATGCGCCCTGGACGAGGGGCGGATCGCGGGAAAGAGGGCCGCGGCCTCCTCGGGCTTCGGGAATGGACCCGGCGGGTCTGAGGTTTCCGATCTGCTCGCGCGGAAAGCCGGGGAGCCGGTGCGAACGTCGGCCCGTACGATGGTTCCGGGCAAGAAAAAGCGGTTTCTGTGTTATTGCGAAGACGTCACCGACGTGGATCTGCAGACGGCAATCGCGGAGGGGTACGACAGTCTCGAACTGCTGAAGCGGTACAGCACGATTTCCATGGGCCCGTGCCAGGGCAAAATGTGCTCCATGAATACGGTGCATTTATGTGCACGGGCGAATGGAAAGCAGGTGCAGGAAACGGGCAAAACGACGTCACGTCCGCCCTTCGTGCCGGTACCGCTGGGCGCGTTGGCCGGGCAGAACATGGAGCCCGTGCAGATGTCTCCCGCGCATCAATGGCACCTGGACCGGGGCGCCAACATGATGGTGGCGGGACTCTGGTTGCGCCCGGAAGACTATGGAGACGCCACGGCCGAGGTGAAGGCCGTGCGCGAGCGGGTTGGGCTGATGGACGTCAGTACGCTGGGCAAGATCCAGTTGACGGGGCCCGGAGCGCCTGAATTGCTTGAAAGGCTGTACGTCAACCAGTGGCGGAAGCTGGGCGTCGGCCGCGTCCGGTACGGCCTGATGTGCAACGACGAAGGGGTGGTGATGGACGACGGGGTGTGCGCCCGCATACAGGAGAACGAGTGGTATATGAGTACCACCTCCACGGGGGCGACGACGGTGTTCGAATGGATTCAATGGTGGGTGCAGTCAGGCTGGGGAGAAGGGGTGCACGTCGTCAACCTCACCGATTCCTACGCGGCGTTCAACCTGGCGGGACCCAGGTCGAGGGACGTGCTGCAGCGTCTCACGGACCGGGACCTGAGCAACCGGAAGTTCCCCTACATGCGGGTGCGGTCGACCCGCGTCGCGGGGGTGTTGTGCCGGGTATTGCGCATCGGGTTTACGGGCGAGCTTTCCTACGAAATTCACTGTCCGGCGTCATACGGCATGCATGTCTGGGAGGCACTGATGGCGGCGGGGGAGGAATTCGGCATCGCGCCGTTCGGAATGGAGGCCCAGCGTGTGCTCCGCCTGGAGAAGGCGCATATCATCGTGGGTCAGGACACCGATGCGTTGTCCGATCCCTTTTCCGCGAATATGGAATGGGCCGTGAAGATGAACAAGCGGGATTTTCTGGGCAAGCCCATGCTGACCAGGATTTCGGAACGCGGAATCGGCCAGCGGCTCGTGGGGTTCAGGATGGCGCGACGGGACGTGGTGCCGGAGGAGGGTCTGCAGGCGGTGCGTCCTGATGGGAACGGAAAGCAGGAGATCATCGGCTGGTTGACTTCCTGCCGGCTCAGCCCGGCGCTGAACGAGACCATCGGCCTGTGCTGGCTGCCCGCACACGTGGCCGCGGAAGCGGGAACGCCGTTTCAAATTCGCAGAGATGGCGAACTTGAAGGTGCTTATGTTCACCACGGGCCTTTTTACGACCCCGAAGGAGAAAGGTTGCAGATGTGAGTACGTGGGCGGCGCCGGTGAAATTGTCGCCTCTTCACGCAACGGCGCAGGATCTCGGGGCAGGCTTTGCGAAAACTTCCGGATGGCAGATTCCAGAGGTCTATTCGACGCTGGAAGCAGAGATATCCGCCGCGGAACGGGGCGTGGCTCTGGCCGATGAGACGGCAAACGGCAAGATCCGGGTCGAGGGAGAAGAAGCGGAAGCGGCGTGGGGACCGCGGCAGGTGGAAATCGGCGGACGGGTGGTGGTCGACTCGTTACACGCGTATCGGCTTCGCAGCGATTGTTTTTTCGTAAGCACCCCGCCGGGGCGGGATATCCCGGCCCGCAGGACACTGATGGACCGGGCGTCCGATCAATTCGTTACGGTGACGAATTTAACCCATGCCTGGTCCGAGATCCGGGTTGTCGGGTCGGCTGCTTCGACGCTGATGAGCAGGGTATGCGGGCTGGATTTCGAAGGCGGCGCGTTTCCGGACGGCGCCGCGAAGCAGACCAGCGTCGCCAGGACGACGCAACTCGTCATTCGACGGGATGCTGTCGATCTGCCGGCCTATTCGATTCTCGGAGCGCGGTCCCTGGCATCGTATCTGTGGGATATTCTCATGGAGGCCGGAACCGATTTACAGATCGCGCCGATCGGCCTGGGCGCCATCCGCGCGCTCGAGTCCCGGTAGGTATCGGCGAAGAGATAACGTTTTTTTAGATAGGAAGGGTCGTCTATGTCGAACCAGGCCGCAACGGATCTGGAGGCATATGTCTCGGCCGCCGGTCGGGACGAGCGGGTGCGTGAAGTGCGTGAAAAGATCGACGCGCTTGGAATCACCTACATCTACTACCAGTTTATATCGGTGACCGGCCGGGTGGTGGGTAAAGGCATTCCGGCGGACCACTGGGAACGGATCGCGGATCGCGGATTTCAGCTGGTGTACGGGGCAACGGCCAACCTGTTCATGGACCGGTACGACAACTACATCGGATACGGTCCGGAGGCGTCGGAACTCGTGGGAATTCCAGACCCGGAGACCTTCGTGCAATTGCCGTGGGACAAACGCCTGGCGCGGGTCTTCTGCACACTGTTCCGCAACCGGGACGAACTGGAAAATCCCGGCGGCTTCCTCACGTCGGACTGCAGGGGCAATCTCCGGCGCATCCACGCGCAATTCGCACGGGATCACGACGGACTGCACATGCGCCATGGCGCCGAACCGGAGATGATGTGGCTGCAGAAAGGGCCCGACGGCAAACCCGCGGAGGGCTTCAGCAAACCCTACTGCTACCACATCGATCAGTTCGAGTCCCTCAGGCCGGTGGTGATGAAGGTGATCGAATACGGCAGGGCAATGGGGCTGGACATGATCCAGGGAGACCACGAAGACGCGCCGGGACAGTTGGAGTTGAACTTTACCTTTGACGATGCGCTCGCTACCTGCGACCGTCTGACCACGTACCGGCAGATTTGCGCCCAGGTGGGAAGGGAGCAAAATCTGATCGCCTGTTTCATGTGCAAGCCGTTTATGGGCGTATCGGCATCGGGTTGCCACCACAATCTCTCGCTGTGGCGGGGGGGCGAAACCGTGTTGAATCCCCTCGGCAACGACACGCTGCCCGGGATGGATGAGGTATTCAGCTACCGGGAAGGCGGGGAGAATGCGTTCGAGCCGCTGCCCGGCAAACGGGAGCCCGCGCCCACCGGTCTGCAGTGCATCGGCGGGGTGATCGAACATCTCCAGGCGCTGACGGCCATCGGGTGTTCCACCGTAAATTCCTACCGGCGATTGTGGGAGACGGGTTTCTGGGCGCCCGTTTATTCCGACTGGGGGTATCAGAACCGCACATGCGGGTTGCGGGTATCCGGGCCGGGCCGTTTCGAATACCGTGCCGTCGACGCGATGGTGAACCCCTATCTGATGGCGGGTGCGTTGCTGAAGGCGTTTGACGACGGCATCCGGCGCGAACTGGATCCGGGCGAGCCGGAGCACCGCAACATTTACGAGGCGATCGAAGAGGGGAAGGAAGTGACGAAGTTGCCGGTCACGCTCGGCGATGCGCTGGACAGGCTGGAGCAGGACGAGGTGATCCGGTCCTCGCTTCCGCACGAGATGTACGACGTTTACATGCATTACAAGCGGGACGAGTGGGAGCGGTTTCTGGCAACGGTGACCGACTGGGATCTGGAGACCTACTGGGATTGTCTGCCATAGTGTTCCCTTCCGGAAATATGTCACGATTCAACCGCCGGTTCATCCCCTCTCTCTGAGTTGCTTGCGCTGCCTGTTCTGCCTGCACTGAGCTTGTCGAAGTGGCCTGTCGAAACAAGCTTGTCGAAGTGTATTCGCTCGCCGAAACGTGGTCATTGAGCTTGTCGAAATGCCCGCGTTTCGCTATCCGGTCGATGCCGATCGACAATCCTTCGCCGACCCTTCGACAAGCTCAGGGAGCGGCTCACGGCTCAGGCGCCTGGAGAGCCCGGCGATTCGACGGCCGAATCCAGGCAATCTGTTTCCAGGACAGAACACCATAAACGAGGCGCGTATGTGCGGTATCGCGGGGATTATCCACCGGAACAAGACGGGTCGAATCGGGAACGAGATGACGATGATGCTTCAGGCGATGAAGCACAGGGGTCCGGATTCCACGGGTTTCGCGGTCTACGGTGCGCCGGCCGCCGGCGTCCTTGCGATGCGTTTCAAGGCGGCCGAGAAGGAAGACCTGGGGTCCGGGTTTGAAATCCAGGATCAGATCGCGCGGCGCAGGGTGGAGGTGGATGAGCGGATCGGGTCGATGGGGGGCGAGATCCTCACGGCGGAACAGCCGACGGAGTACGCGTTCCTGTACCGCGTCAGATACGACGGGGATCTGCGTCGTTTCGCGGATTTCATCGAAGACGTGGAAGGCGTCGAAATCCTGTCCATCGGCAGCGCGCTGGAACTCGTCAAGGATCTGGGCGATGCCATCGAGGTGAGTGAGCAGTACGGTATGGGTTCGTTTTTGGGCACCCACGCGATCGGGCACGTTCGCATGGCCACCGAGTCCGACGTGGACATTCGTTCCGCGCATCCTTACTGGGCGTATCCATTTGGCGATATCTCCGTGGTACACAACGGGCAGTTGACCAATTACTGGTCCAAGCGCCGCGACCTCGAGCGCCGGGGGCATCGCTTTGTGTCGGATTGCGATTCGGAACTGATCGCGGTCTATGTTGCGGACAGCCTGGATCGATCCTTTTCTCTGGAAGAATCGATGGTGCGATCCGTAAGCGAACTGGATGGCGTATTCACGTATCTGGTCGCGACAAGGGACAGCCTGGGTCTGGCCAAAGACACCATGGCGGCCAAACCCATGGTGCTCTACGAAGGCGAAGAGCAGACCCTGCTTGCCTCGGAGGAAGTGGCGATCCGGACGGTTTTGCCCCAGGAAATCGAGACCGTGGACCCCTACGCGGGAGAAGTGCGGGTATGGCGGAATTAGATACTGACCGAGATAAGGATCACCGGTCCTACAGGATGGGGCTGCACGACGAGCCGCTCGCGCAGCGCACGAATCGGGTCTTCTTCCGGGCCGAAGCAGGAGAGGACCTGGTGTACCCGGGGAGTCTTCGTGTGGACGTCGGCAGGCGCATCGAGTTCGATGCCGCGCCGATGTCGATTCAGGAGGTGAACCGCAGAATCCGGGCGTTGATGGAAGAAGGTTACGGCCACATTGTGGTGCGAAATCCGAACGCCAAACACTCGCTCGGCGCCGGTATTCTGAATCGGCTGACGTTGGACTTCGAGGGGTCGCTCGGTTATTTCGCGGTGGGCCTCATCGATGGACCGAACGTAAGGATCAGGGGGCGGGTGGGCTGGTCGTGCGCGGAAAACATGATGGCGGGCACCGTGGTTGTGGAGAAGAACGCCGGGTCGTCGTTCGGCGCGGCGCTGAGGGGCGGCGACCTCGTGTGCAAAGGAGACGTCGGGGGGCGGACCGGAATCAACATGAAGGGCGGGACGATCCTGGTCGCGGGGCGAACCGGAATTCTGTCCGGGTTCATGATGCAGCGCGGGCGGATGGTCGTTCTGGGAGACGCCGATGAGAGTCTCGGAGATTCGATGTACGACGGTACGATTTACGTGGGCGGGCGGATCAGGTCGCTGGGCGTGGACGCCGTACGTGCGGATTTGACGGACCTCGAGGTCGCCTGGCTGGGCCGTAAGTTGGAGCTGTACGGCCTCGAGGCCCCGGAAGGCGTCGGCAACCTGAAGAAGGTTGTTGCGGGCAGGCAACTCTGGAATTACGACAACCTGGAACCGGCGGAGAAGAAGATGGTCCTTTAAGGGTCGCTGCCGGGTACGCCATCGGCCGCGTCGTACGGCGCTGCGGGGCGAGGTTTCCGGAACCGTACCCGGACGCCGTCGTGCACCGCCGCAGTCACTGTCACGGCTGGAGATTTCAGGATCGCAATCCACCTTTTCAGGAGGGGAATATGGGCGACGTACTATCGGTCGGCGTGGTCGGCGCCGGTGGCATCGCACGTTCGCATATGCGTGCAATCGCAGAGACCGAAAATATCAGAACGGCCGCGGTGATGGACATCTACCGGGAACCCGCGGAAGCGGCCGCGGCGGATTTCGGCGCCAGGGCGTATACGGATTTCAACGCCATGCTGAACGATCCGCAGGTCGAAGCGGTCCACGTGTGCACGCCCCACAACCGGCACGGGGAGCAGGTGGTGGCCGCCGCGGAAGCAGGCAAACATGTCCTGGTGGAAAAGCCGATGGCGCTGACGCTCGACGAGTGCGACCGGATGATCGCGGCCTCCGAAAAGGCAAACCGCGTCCTGATGGTTGGCCAGGTGATGCGCTACTACCCCATGAGCCGCAAGGTAAAACAGCTCATTGCCGATGGCGAGATCGGCAATGTGGGTCATCTGCTCAGACGCCGGTTGGGGAACTTCAATCCCACGCCCCCGCCGGGACAGGATAACCACTGGTACCTGGATCTGGATGCGGGAGGCATTTGCGTATTGTATTGTTTCGGGCCGCACGAGTACGATATTCTGCACTGGTATCTGGATTCCCCTGTTGTCAGGGTCTTCGCTCAGGGAACGGAGAGTACGGAACGCTATCGTGGACAGAAGGATTCCTATACGACTGTCATGAACCATGCCAACGGCGCGGTAAGCGTGTTGTCTCAGTCCGTGGTCTGCCATTCCGGGATGCACGACCAGTTCATTATGGGTAGTCGCGGTTCGATGATGTTTACCCATCAGCGCCTGCTGCTCAACGGCGAGGAAGTGGAGGTCGACGGCGCGGGCAGCGGGATGACAAATCAGATACGAGAGTTCGCCGATTGCTGTCTCGAGGGAAAGACGCCGGATGCCAACGGTCGGTCCGTGCGGCACACGATGGCCGTAATTGAGGCGGCCAAGCAGAGTGCGGAGCGGAACGAGCCGGTGCCGGTCTCGGAATTTGATTGAAAACGATACCGGCGAACGCCCCGGGTTACTATGGAATTGAACACGGAGGTCCTGGACGCGGATGTCGCGTTCATTCCACGCAAGCTGAAAACGCCGCTGCACTTGAGTTCCGGGTTGATTTCGGAGGTTACGGAAGCCCGTGCGGCCGTTACGGTTCGCGCGGCCGGGCGCGAAGCGAAGGGAAGGGGTTCAATTTATCTCAGCGACGTCTGGGCCTGGCCGGACCCCGCGCTGACGCACGAGTATCGAGACGCGGCCCTGCGGGGTTTCTGTGAGGACCTCGCCGAAGGACTGTACGCGCACTGCGGCGGCGAGCCGGCGCATCCGCTCACTCTGGGGATGCGGCTGCACGAGTCGGTTCCCCGGGAAACGTCGCCTCCGATCCTCGCGCGGGCGATGTGCGCCAGTCCCTTCGACGCGGCCATCCACGATGCGGTCGGCATCGCGACCGGACGTTCCGCATTCCATTTTTACTCCGGGTCCACGCCGCTTCCCCACGTCGACGGTCTCTTTTCGGGCGGTAGCGCGTGCGCGGCGATTCAGCGTCTGTTTCGGTCACCCCGAACCCGGCTGCCCGCCTGGTGGGTCCTGGGAAGTTCAGACGACCTGGGGACAGATCTCGCGCGAATCATAAGGGAACGCGGGTACCGCTGTTTCAAGCTGAAGATTCTGGGTCGGGACAATTCCGCCGACGCGGCCAGGACCGTTGAGGTGTACCGGGCCATCCGGGGGCTTGGCGTTGACGAGCCGGCGTTGACGGCTGACAGCAATGAAGCCAATCCGGACGCGAAGAGCGTGCTGGACTACCTGGAACGCCTCAGGGCCGCGGATAGCGGGGCTTTCCGGGCGTTGAAGTACCTGGAACAGCCGACCGGCAGGGATATCCTGGTGCATCCACAGGACTGGCGTGCGGTGACCGGGCTCAAGCCGGTGTTTCTGGACGAGGGCCTGACCAGCCTGGAGTTGCTCGCGGAAGCGAAGAGACAGGGATGGAGCGGTCTGGCCCTGAAGACCTGCAAGGGCCATAGTTTCGCGCTGCTGGCCGCCGCGTGGGCGCGCGAAAACGGGATGTCGCTCGCGTTTCAGGATCTGACCAATCCCGGGCTCTCGGCAATTCACGCGGCGCTTTTCGCGGCGCACGTGCCCACGGTCAACGGCGTGGAGATCAATTCGCCGCAGTATACCCCCGCCGCCAACAAGGAGTGGCTGCCTCGCCTGGCCGGGATCTTCGAGCCCGTGGATGGGATGCATCGAATAGACAACCCCGACACCGTGGGACTGGGTTCGCCGCTATAGTGGTTCCGGAAGCCCCGAGTTCGTATGGTTGGCGGGTAACGGAGTGTTTCGATTCCTGCAGGAGGGAAACCGATGGATGCCGAATGTCTGGATTATCGTGTCACCCGTGAAGAACGATCGAAGTTCGAACGCGACGGGTATTTTATCGTCGAAGATGCAATTCCTCCCGAGCGGGTCACCGCGTTGAGCCGCGTGGTCGACAGGTTGTACGAAGCCTATCTTGCCGAAAATGATCTGGGGCGTCACGACCGTATGAATCTGACGGACTTCGTGGGAGCCGACGATGAGTTTCTGGCATTGCTGGATTGGCCGGTCACGTTCCCCAAGGTATGGGGTATTCTCGGGTGGAATATCCAGCTTTACCACTCCCATCTGATTGTCACCCCCCCGGACCCGCCGGATAAACGGGCTGAATCGGGGCGCCTTGGCTGGCACCAGGACAGCGGGCGCCTCAATATTGAACTGGACGCCACGCCCCGTCCGCGGGTTTCTCTAAAGGTCGGTTATTTCCTGACCGATACGACGGCGCCGGACCGCGGGAATTTTCACGTCGTCTCCGGCAGTCACCTCCGGAACAGGTTGGATTTTCCGGAAGATGGCGTGTCAGACCCTCCCGGCACAACGCCGGTGCAGGCGCCGGCCGGCGCAGCCGTATTTTTCGATCGCCGCACCTGGCATGCCGCGGGGAGAAACCATTCAGACGTGACGCGAAAGGTATTGTTCTATGGGTACAGTTACCGCTGGCTCAGGCCCAGGGACAATATGACCGTGGACCACTACCTGGACCGATGCGATCCGATTCAGCGGCAGTTGCTGGGCGAAAGCACGGGAGGTATGGGTTACACGTCGCCCACCGATGCAGACGTACCGCTCAAAGGGTGGATTCGGGAACACGCGGGAGACACGGCCGTCGTGCCCTGAGGCACCGGCGTGCGTGAGGATGCCATCCGTGCGTGCCTGCAAGGTTGAGACCCCGCCCGAAGCGGTTTCGGCGCGGGGTTTGCAGTCTGAGGAAGAGGAGACCGTTGATGACAACAGAACTTGCGATTCTCGGTGGAGAAAAGGCGATTACGGCCGATAGCGGGGAGCAGTGGCGGCGCCCTGTAGAAGCGGAGAAAGCGGCGGTTTGCGCCTTGATAGACGAGGGCTATCTCTCCGGGTCGGGATCAGGGGTTCCGAAAGAATTCGAAGAGCGATTCGCGGAATACCTTGGCTGTAAATACGTACTGACAACCAGCCACGGGCATACGGCCCTGGCCAGCGGATTCTTCGCCGCGGGACTGGGCGCGGGCGATGAATTTATCACACCCTCAATCGGTTATATCGGTAGCTACGCGGGCGCGCTGCATATGGGCGCCACGCCCGTATTCTGCGAGATCGATCCGGAGACGCTGCTGATGGACCCGGCCGACGTGGCCAGGCGGATCACGAGCAGGACGCGAGTGATATCACCGATTCACTCCTGCGGTCGGGTCTGCGATATGGACCGGCTGCTGGACCTGGCGAATGCCCACGACCTGGTCGTCGTTGAGGATGCGGCTCACGCGCACGGCAGCGAATGGGACGGCGTGAAGATCGGCAACCTGGGGCATATCGCGTGCTTCAGCATGCAGGGTTCGACGCCGGGGGGCAAGCCGGTGGCGGGCGGCGAAGCCGGCATCGTGGCGACGAACGACCGCGAGCTGTACGAGCGCGCGTTGATCTATTGCCATCTGCACCGCCCGGGCGCCGTGGATGAACTCACGAATCCGGTTTACCGTGAATTGGAGCCGCAGCTTCTCGGATGGAAATGGCGGCCGCATCCACTGGCCATGGCAATCGGGCTGGTCTCTCTGGGGCACCTTCCCGACCGCCTGGATCGGTTTGAAGCCAACCGGGAGGCCCTGTTTCGAAAAATCGAGGGACTGCCGGGCATTCGGCCGGTTTGCAACTACAGGAAGGCCCGGGGGGTGGAACTCTACGGCGGTATCAAGTTCATCTACGACCCGGAAGCCCTGGGCGGGTTGCCCGCGGGCCAATTCGTGGTGGCGATGCGGGCCGAGGGCGCACCCCTGAACGGCCCCGGCATGGGCCACGTGGAACATCTGCGGTCCATCTATACAAAGGATCTGCCCGGACTCTGGGGAGAGGGTCACGTTGGACCGGCAAATGTACCCCTGCCCCGTTATCGCAAGGGGGACTTCCCGGTTTCGGAAGCGATGAATGCGCGGGTGCTGTCCTATCCGGGCCATATCCAGGCCGTGGACGGTTTCATCGATCAGTTCGCGGCGGCGTTCAGAAAGGTTGTGCTTCAGCATCACAGGCTTCTTCGGAGGGGAGTACGTTGATGACGGAACCCGTGGTGTTTCGATCCCCGCTGGAGGTGCGCCTCGCGTGCCGCCGGAATACCCTGAAGACGGTGGCCTCGCGCGCGCTTTCGGGGTATCTGTGTGTGAATGTGGTGATGATGGACGAGGACGACGCCGCGGAATTTGAGGGTTTCTGCAGGGCGAACCCGAAACCGTGTCCGCTGCTGGCCGTGATGCCCGCCGGTCAGACCGATTGTCCGGAATTTGCACGCGTGCTCGATATTCGTACCGACCTCGGCTCGTACGACGTGATCCGGGAAGGCGTGGTGGTCGAGCAGCGGCAGGACGTGGTCTCCCTTTATTCCGGGCGTATGGTGACTTTTCTGATCGGTTCCAGCGTGTCTTTCGACGGACTCCTGGTCGAGAAGGGGTACGAACCCGCGTTCGGACCGTGTATTCAGCTTACGGATCTGGATTGCGAGCCGGTGGGCAGGTTCACGAGCAAGACGGCGGTGACAATGCGTAGCTTTCTACCGGATCGTTGCGACGCCGTATGGGAGTTCACAAGCCACTTCCCGGAATGTCACGGGGCGCCGCTGGGCAGGAATAACGGAAAAGCACTGGGCATTCAGGATCTCGATACGACGATATCAGGGAATTCGATACAGGTTCCGGAGGGCACCGACCGCCTCTACTGGGCCTGTGGCGTGACTCCCAGTCTTGCGGCCCGGAAGGCCCGTCTTCCGTTGGCGCTCTCCTACACGCCCGGCCACGCTTTGATGACGGATATTCCCACCGAGAGTCTCTATAAAGCTTGAGGCGATAGCGGCACGGTTACGCTCCGGCGGTCTGAACCGGATCGTGCCTGCGGCGACGGAAAACGGAGCCGGGTATGAGACGGGACGGGTTGTTCGCGGCAACGGCCTGGTTTACGTTCGTGTGGATGCCGTTTTCCACGCCGGGCGATCAACACCCTCAGTTCGTGGAAGTGTCACGTGAGATTGGCATCGATTTTGAGCATGTCAACGGCGCTTTCGGATCCTTCTACCCGCCGGAGGTCAACGGGGGCGGGCTGGCCGCCTTCGATTACGACAACGACGGATGGGTGGATCTGTATGTCGTGAATGGGGCGTTCTGGCCGGAAAACGACGCGCCTGCGGTCAACCGGCTCTATCGAAATCTGGGCAACGGTCGCTTCGCGGACGTGACGCGCGAGGCGGGGGTGGGCGATACCGGATATGGGATGGGATGTGCGGCCGCCGACTACGACAACGATGGCGACCGGGATCTGTACGTGAGCAACTACGGCCCGAACGTGTTGTATCGCAACGAGGGCGATGGACGATTTGTCGACGCGACGGAGGAGGCGGGGGTGGGCGATGAAGGATGGGGGGGCGGCGTTGCCTTCGCGGACTACGACGGCGACGGCGACCTGGACCTTTACGTCGCGAACTACGTGCGTTACCGGTTCGGCGAAGAGGGCGGTGGGAGCCGGATACCCTATCTCTCCGAAACCCTGCGGGAAAGGGCGCGTGGAGATCTTCCGCTCTATGCCAGTCCGCTGAATTTTCCCGCGGCATCGAATCGATTCTACCGGAACGACGGCATCGGGCGATTCGTGGATGTCGCGGCGGGGTTGGGTGTGGACGACGCCGACGGGCGGGCCATGGGGGTGGTGTTTTCCGACTGCGATGGGACGGCGATCCGGATTTGTTCGTTTCCGACGACCAGGGTGGGAACAGCCTGTTTCGCAACGACGGACCCTGGCCGGGGGGACGTTTTTCGGACGTGGGTTTGTTCTCGGGCACGGCCTTCGACGGAGACGGCAACGCGCAGGCGACCATGGGGGTTGCGGCCGGGGATTACAATAACGACGGCAGGTTCGATCTGGCAACCACGGCGTTTCAGGATGAAGTGTTTGCTTTCTACCGGAACGAGGGCGCCGGGCTGTTTCTGGACGTGGCATACCCGTCGGGCCTCGGGCAGTCCACCCGCGGGGTGTTGGGTTGGGGCGTCTTTTTCTTCGATTACGACAACGATGGCTGGCTGGATCTCTTCCTGGCAAATGGGCACGTGCAGGACGGAATCGAGCAGGTGGACCCGGGCGCGTCCACGGCACAATCCAACGCATTGTTTCGAAATATGGGAAATGGAAGTTTCGAAGACGTGTCATCCGCGTCCGGGCCGGGGTTGATGCTGAGACGTCAGAGCCGGGGCGCGGTGTGTTTCGATTACGATAACGACGGCGACCTGGATATCGCCGTATTGAATCGGTATTGCCGGATGCCCGGCGGGGTCGTGTCCGGCGTGGACGTGTTGCGCAACGACGGCGGAAATCGCGGTCACTGGTTGAAGTTGACCCTCAGGGGACGGGGTGGGGGGCCGGGCTCGACAAACGCGTCCGGGGTTGGGGCGAGGGTGACGGTCTGGACGGGGCGGCGGCGTCAGGTGCGGGAGGTGCGGGCCGGGTCCGGGTACCAGTCGCAGAACGATATACGTGTACACGTGGGCCTGGGCAAAGTGGCGGGTGTGGACAGCATGGAGGTGCGGTGGCCGGGAGGCGCGCGGCAGATGCTCTACGGCCTGGAGGCGAATCGGGAGATGGTCGTTGCCGAGGCGGGACCCTGGCAGTGACGCTCGGGCCCGATTTCAGGCCTTACGTTGTGTTTGTACCGGGGGAACCGACGTGAGCGAGTCCAACTGGTTGGAAGCGGCAACGGCAACCTGGCCGGAGTGCAGGGAATTTCTGATAAACACGCCGGTTGCGATCCTGCCTCTCGGCGCAACCGAGCAGCACGGCCCCCACCTGCCCCAGAACACCGATACGGTGCTTGCGGAGGCTCTGGCCCTCGACGTCGCGAAGAAGACTTCAGGCCTCGTGCTGCCATCGGTCCAGGTGGGGTACTCCTGGAGTTGGCGCGACTATCCGGGCACGCTCACGTACTCGTTCGACACGTTCAGGGAGGTGGTGAAGGACCTGGCGCGCAGCGTGCACCGGAGTGGCTGCCGGGCGCTGATGACGCTATCAGGACACGGCGCGAATCCCGTGCCGTTGAAGATGACCGCCAGAGAGCTTGTCGACGAACTGGATTTGAAGGTGTTGAATGTCTTCTACCCGGGCCTGGATGAAGTGATGGCGGATGCCGAGTCGCCGCAATGGGCGCCGATGAATTTTCACGCGGAGGAGTTTGAAACCTCGTTGATGCTCTACCTGAAGCCTGAATGGGTCAGGATGGACCTGGCCGTGCGGGAGTATCCGCCGCGGTCCGCGGAGTACGAGATGTCCACGCTGCCCCTGGGCAGTCTGTCCGGATCGGGGGTGTTCGGCGATGCCACGGTCGCCTCCAGGGAGAAGGGCGAGCGGTGGTTTCACGCGTGTGTGACGCGCATGGCCCGGGTGTGGACGGAGTTCCTGTCCGGGCTGGATCCGGGGGGGGCGTGATGGGAACGGTGATGACGGTGCGGGGGGAGGTCGATGGCGGCGATCTGGGCATTGTGGATTACCACGAACACCTCTATTTCGACGCGCCAGACTGGCTCCTGAGGGAAGATCGGGATTTCCGGCTGGACAGCGTGGAGCGGTCGGCCGCTGAACTTCGTTCCTGGGTGCGCGCGGGCGGCAGGACCGTGGTCGAAATGTCGGCGATTGACTTCGGACGCAATGTGCGGCAGGTGATCCGGATTGCGGACATGGTGCCCGACGTGCACGTGGTTGCAATAACGGGATACAACAAGCCCTATTTCTGTGACCGCGCGATCCTGAATCAGGACGAAGATACGATGATCAGAAGTTGCATCCGGGATATAAAGGTGGGTATCGACGACACCGGAGTAAAGGCCGGCATCGTGAAGGGCGGCAGCGGATACAATACGTTTCACGAGGCCGATAGGAAGCTGATGCGTATCGCGGCAAAAGTACATGTGGAGACGCGGGTGCCCGTCATAACGCATACGGAAGCCGGAACGATGGGGTACGATCAGGTCACGTTTCTGGACGCGCGCGGTGTGCCTCCGCACCGTGTATGTTTGAGCCATATGGACAGGAATCCGGATTTCTGGGAGCACCGCCGTATTGCGGAAACCGGCGCCTATCTTGGCTACGACTGCCCGGGGAAAGTGAAATACGGCCCGGATGAATTGCGCATTTCCGTTCTGAAGCGGATGATCGAAGCCGGACTGGGCGACCGGATTCTGCTGGGCAACGATCTGGGGCGGCCCAGTTACTGGCGAAGCTACGGCGGCGGACCGGGGTTGGACCACGTGCTGACCCGGTTCGTTCCCCGGCTTCGGGAAGAAGGGGTTTCCGACGGCGCGATCCAGGACTTGCTGGTGAACAATCCGCGGAGGTTTCTGGCGGGGGCGTAACGCGGCCGCGGGCATCGCGAGACCTGGCTTATCAGCCCGTTGAAAAAGTCCATCCGGTCTCGTCTGCAGAGCAACTTTTCCAACGGACTGTTATGGCACTGGTTGTCGGAATCGATCTGGGCACATCCAGCACCAAGACCGTTGTTCTGGACGAAGGCGGCTCGGTAGTGGTTTCGGCCAGTGCACGTTATACCATGCAAACGCCGCAGGCGGGCTGGGTGGAACAGGACGCGGACGACTGGTGGCGGGCGGTCTGTGAGACAACCCGACGGGTCGCTGTCGAGCTCCGGGAGCAGGGACGATCCGTCGATGAAGTCCGGGGCGTGTCGCTGTCCGGGCATATGAACGGGGCCGTGTTCGTGGACGGCGCAGGCAATCCGCTGAGGGCACCCATTCTCTGGCTCGACCGCCGCTCGCAGGCCGAGTGCGACGCCGCAAACGCGCGCGCTGGCGATCTGCTGAGAACCAGGGCCATGCACGTGCTGAATCCCATCAACACGCTTGCCAAGGTGCTGTGGGTCCGTGCCCACGAACCGGAGGTATACCAGGACGCGCGGTATGTGCTGATTCCGAAGGACTGGGTGCGGTTTCGGATGACCGGTACGTTCGGTACGGACGTGTCGGACGCGTCTGTATCCGCGGCCGCGGATCTTCGGTCGAGGGATTGGAGCAACGAGATTCTGGATGCCCTGGAGGTGCGCCGCAACCTGTTTCCCGATATTTCGGAGTCTCCCGATGTGATCGGAGCGCTGACCGGCCGGGCTTCCCGGGAGATGGGGCTGGCCGCGAAGACGCCCGTATGCGCGGGCGGCGGCGATGTCTCCTGCCTCGCGGTGGGCAGCGGTGTTATCGGACCCGGCGTCGTGAACGTGGGCATCGGCACGGCGGGGCACGCGCTTGCCTTCGCGGAGAGATTGGATGCCGCGGCTTTCAACAGGCTCTGGCCGATGTGCCATGCGGTCCCGGGCGCCTTTTTCTGGCTCGGATGTTCGTATACGTGCGGTGCGAGTATGGCCTGGTTGAGTACACAATTCGACGAGGACGTAGCCACCCTCACACGGCACGCGGCGAAGGCGCCCGCCGGCAGCGAAGGACTTTTCTTTTTTCCGTGGCTGGAAGGGGCGGCAACGCCCCACCCCGACGCGCGCGCCCGGGGCGGCTGGGCGGGTCTGACGCTGCGTCATACGAAAGCGCACCTGGTACGCTCGCTGATGGAGGGCGTGGCGTTCGATCTGAGACGCTCTCTGGAGTGTTTCGAGGACATCGGGCTGTCAATAAAGGACCTGCGAATTGGCGAAGGCGGCGCGAGGTCGGCGCTCTGGCGTCAGATCCAGGCGGACGTGTTCGGACGGGACGTGCGGGTGCTGGAGGTGCAGGATGCGTCGGCGCTGGGCGCGGCGGTGATTGCCGGCGTGGGTGTGGGCGTGTTTCCCGATTTTGAAACGGCCTGCGAACGCTCGGTGGGCCTGGGCGCAACCGTCCGGTGTTGTGCGGCGCGGGCGGTTGAATATGAGAAACAGTTTCACCGGTACTGCGGACTCTATCCAAGCCTGAAAGGCTGGTTTAATGAAAGCGCGGGCACGAAGAACTGACGACTGCGGTTTTCGTCCGGTTCCTCCCGAATGGAGGTTTGACAATGGATAAGGCATTTGAGCGACCCTACCGACCTTCGCATCTGGACACCTCGTGGATCGGTTCGTTTCCGCTGCTTGCGATGGCGGAACAGCTGACGGCGGAAGAAGCATTCGCCAAATCGGGTCGGAACGCGCTGACGCTGGTCAGAGGGGAAGATTTGACCGTGGTGCTCACCGTCATCAGGGAGGGGGCGCTTATCCACGAACATCGAGCGCCAGGCCCCGCGACCGTAATCACGCTCAGCGGGAGCATTCGGATATTGACCGGCAATGAGAAAATGACCCTGGAACACGGTTCGGCGGTATCGTTCACGGCAGACGTCCCCCACGCAGTGGAAGCCGGGCAGGACAGTGCGTTCCTTATCGTGATAGGCGGCAGAGGTCCGGGGTGAAACGCGGAAATAATCCGCAGGTCAAACGGGGAGGCACCTGGCATTCAAGACCCATTCCAAATTTGGTGATTGTCCGCAAATTCCTGTCGTTCACGGCGCAGGAAAGAAGCCGCCATTGTTCAGGCCGGTCATTTGACGTGCGAATCAACACCGCCGGTCCACCCGCGGTCCGGGCTGGCGACAGTTGAAAGATCGGGCCAGTTCCCGAATGCAAGGAGGATTCTTCAATATGGAAATGCTGAGCGAATCGCAGGTTGCTTTTTTCCGTGAAAACGGGTACATCCGCCTGGAAGGGATGTTCTCTCCGGAAGAAGTGCATGAGATGGGCGAAGAATTGAACTATATCATGGAAGTGTTCGCGAACTGGGATTCGGCCTGGAAAGGGCCATGGCGGAAGAAGTATATGGATGAAGAAGAGGATGCGGTCGCGACCCTTGTGGCTATCCATGAGTTGCAGCACTATTCTGCGGCCTGGTCCCGTGCCATCACCAAGCGGGAATTGGGCGCTGCGGTCGGAGACCTGCTGGGATCGGATGCCGTCGAATTGCATCACGTAACGCTACACGCGAAACCTCCGGACAAAGGGGCGCCGTTTCCCATGCATCAGGACCTTCCGTTCTTCCCTCACCACGACGGCCGGTACGCCGATTGCCTTGTGCACCTGGACGATGCCGGCGAAACCAGCGGATGCATCAAATTTCTAAGAGGATCCCACAGGCTCGGCAAGCTGGAACATATTACGGGCGCCGGTACCGCGCCCCACCTGCCCACAGACCAGTACCGGCTTCAGGATGCCGTGTCGGTTCCGGCCAGGGCCGGCGACGTGGTCCTGTTCTACCTGTGGACCGTTCACGGGTCGGCCGTCAATCACAGCGGCAACTGGCGCCGCCTGGTGCGGCTCGGTTTCAGAGACCCGCGTAACAGGCAGGAAGGCGGGCAGGGAATGGGGCGGCCCGGCTTCATGGTAAAGGGCGTCAGACCGAAGGTGGAGGGCGTGGAGGTGGACGTGTACGGCAACTGGGCCGAAAAATAAGTCAGGGGTGAGGATCGAGCGCCGATAAAACGCGGCGTCACGTACGGTTTTCGCGCCGAAATCGAGTACGAAGCGTGCAGGACCAGGGCGCGGATTTTAACGTTTTCCAATGGATTTCAATGATGAGCGCACACAGATTTTCCATCGCTGAGGCGCTGCGGTTCGGCTGGCGGACAACGACCGGGAATTGCGGTTTTTTTATTGTGGTGGGTATTCTGGTGCTGGCGATAACCCTGGGTCTGAACGGCGCCGTCGTGGAGATGAATTCGTACTCCGAGGGCTGGGCGTTTATTCTGGGGATTATCACGCTTTTCGCCGGGATCGTGTTGGACGTGGGACTGATTGTCATTACGCTGCGATTCTGCGACGGTGACCGAGGAACGGTCACGGATCTGTACATCCACTACCCGCTCGGGCCACGGTATTTCATCTCAAAGATTATTTTTACTCTGATGGTACTCGTCGGGATGGTCTTCCTTATTGTGCCGGGTGTCATACTTGCATTGGTGTTTCAGTTTTGCGGCTACCACGTTGTGGACGAAGGTACGGGAGCGGTGGAGGCATTGCGGCGCAGCGCAGCCACGACCAGGGACGCCAGATGGCGCCTTTTTCTCTTCGCTCTTCTGGTGCTGCTGATCAACATCGCCGGATTTCTGTGTCTGCTGGTGGGGTTGTTGTTGACCGTGCCCGCAACGCTATTGGCATATGCGCATGTTTTCAGGCAACTGCAGGCGCATGGATCGCACGGGTCTTTAACGAACGCATCCGGCGGGTAATCCGAACAGGGAGACTGTCATGTATCGCATCGGCGATCCGGAACTCAGGCGTGTCGAGCGGTTGTTCAGGGACGGAGGCATTTTTCGGTACGGACGAACTGGAGAATGCGACCGGTTCGAGGCCAGTTGGGCAAAGCACCTGGGCGTTAAGTACGCCAGGATGACCACGAGCGGTACGTCGGCGTTATATTGCGCGCTGGTGGGATTGAAGGTGGGTCCCGGTGACGAAGTCATTGTCCCTGCCTGTACATATATGGCCACCGCGCTGGCGGTGCTGGCGGCAGGCGCGATTCCCGTTGTGGCCGACGTGGACGATTCGATCACGCTCTCCGCGGGAGACGTGGAGCGCCGGCTGTCGCCCCACACAAGGGCGATCGTTCCCGTGCATATGTGGGGCCTGCCGTGCAACATGAAGGCGCTGATGCGCATTGCGCGCAGGCACAAACTGCTTGTGCTCGAGGATGCGTGCCAGGCCGTGGGCGGCGCTTACGAAGGCAGGATGCTGGGTTCGATCGGACACGCGGGCGCCTTCAGTTTCAACTTCTACAAGAATATTTCGAGCGGCGAAGGCGGCGCATTCGTGACAGGCAACAAGACGGTTTTCGGACGCGCATCCGTCGCCTCGGATTGCTGTTCGTACTATTGGAATCCTGGCCAGAAGAAGGAGGACGAGCAGTTTGCGGGACTTAACTTCAGGGCCCCGGAAGTTTCAGGTGCGATTCTGAATGCCCAGTTGCGGCGCCTCGATGGGATGCTGGAGAAGATGGGCGCCCACAAACGGCAGTTGTTGGAGGTCGGGGAGACCGCGGGGTTGACCTCCATCGTTAACAACAGTCTGTCGTATGAGTGTGGCAGCCATCTGGGGTTTATTTTTCCAAACGAGGAAGCGGCGAGGGCTTTCGCAGACGGTCTGCGCAGAAACCGCACCGGCGGATTCCTGCCCATCGATACGGGACGCCATGTCTATACCCGGTGGGATCCGATTATGAGAAAGCAGGGGGCGCATCACCCCGATATGAATCCTTACAACTTTCCGGCGAATCGGAAGTTGAACGTGACGTATTCGATGGATATGTGCAGGGATTCCCTCGATATACTCAGCAGGGTGGTAATGGTATCGATGCATCCCGACAATACGCAGGTCCGCGTTCGAGAGATGGCGGAAGCGATCAGGAAGGCGGCCGAGGCGTCCCGTTGAACCGCATACTGCAGCGGCGTCCGGCAAGTGGGTGCAGCCGTTGAAAGGCGGCGTATCCTCCTGATGGCGCCGCGTCAAATGAGCAGTCGAGGAGGGGAATCATGAAGGCGGCATGGGACTGGCATCTGCCGGTAAGAACGGCGGCACAGCAGCGGGAAATTGTGGAATTCACGCGCGATCTGGGTTTCGATACCCTGATCGTGCGCGAACCAACGGAGGTGATGGCGCGCCGGGGCGTGGAGTTGGGGGTCAGGGTTGTCGCCGTCGTGTACGCCCGGCCCTCTGACGTGTTTGCCAAAGCGCATCCGGAATGTCTTCAGCGGCTGCTGCCCGCCGAGGAGGAGATTGCCCGGCTCGAAGGACAGGATACACCCGCCAATTTCCAGCTGTTGTCGCACCGGTGGTTTTCCATCGTGCAGGACGACGCGACGCTGTGCTTCGAGCACGAGGCTTCAAGGTCGTTTCTGAAGGAGCGGGTGACCACGGCGCTGGAAATCGCGGACGGCGTGTCGTTCGACGGGTTCGGTTTCCGGAACCACTATGCGTGCTTCTGCGATCGATGCGTCGCTACCCGTAAGGCGATGGCCGTTGAGCAGAACGGGGCGCATGAACCCGAATGGGTCGCACGGATGTCAGAGACGAGTCTGGTGACGGTTTCCGACGTCCTGTATGAACACGCAAAGGCAATCAAACCGAATGCGATTGTGACCAACCACGTCTGGCCGCCGTTTTACCCCAACGAATATTACGGAAACAGGTTGCGGCTGGATTATTGTACACAGACGATTTCCTGGTTCTATACGCCGCACTGGAGCCTGCGCCGCGTGGAATTCGAGACGGCGGAGATGAAGCGGCTCGAGGATCCGGGACGGAACACGTTTGTGCCGTTTATCGGACTCTATTCGGATCCGTATCTGGTTCGTTCGCCCGAGCGGGTGCGGGCGGAATTCGAGATCGCTGGCAGGTACGTCGACGGCCACGTCGTGTTGTGCAATCTGGAAACGCCGAGGCTGCATCCCGAAATCGCGGTGGTCGTCAAAGACGCACTGGGACAGTGAGACCGCGTGGCATGAACGTCAAGACGCGGCAATCTGCGCGTTTCCCGCGAGTTCCGTAACCACTGGCACAGGCGCCGCCCCCAAACCCCTCCAGGTTATTTCAATTGAATTTTCGGAAGATACGTTTTGAGATAGGTGCGTTTCCACCATTCGCCTGTCCGGCTTTCTTCATCCGGGGTTGTGAAGCGATAGTCGTACAGTTGCGCCCGCAAGTACCGTGGGGGGCTGTTGGGAAACGGATTCCGGGCAAGAAGGTCGGTCACCGCCGGCGACCCTTCGAGCAGCCGGAGACAGAGGTGGGCGAACCAGGGACTCTGCCGGTAGTGGCCGAGCGCGGCGAACCACATCTGCCAGTCCAACCGGGGCTGGTGCGGCGCCACAACCGGGGGCCGTCCGGCCGGCGCGCCGGGTTTGTAGCGAAATTCGTAGGGTAGCCAGGTTTTGCCGTCCCTGCTGCCTTCGAGGATGATTTCCGGTCTCCGCGTGGTCATCACCTGGAAAAGACCGTAGTTGTTCACGATATGGTAAGGGGCCACCGCCCGGTTGAGAGCGACCAGGGCGTGGGGCCAGGGCGGTTTCAGGCGCAGGCTGAAACTGCACAGGTACACGAGGCTCAGGATCACGACGAAAACGGCAAGCGGTACCGCCGCCAGCCGTTGGATGCGTTGTAGGGTCCGATTTCCCGGTTCGGAGCCGGAAAAAAGGGCTCTGAGGCGTTTCGGCCACGATACGTCGTCGATCAGCCAGAGACAGAGGGCCGCCGCGAGCAGGTTGAAATAGGTATAGTTGCCGGTGAGCGCAATACCGAACTGCAGGCCGGCCAGCATCACACAGGCTGCGGTCCGGAGCCGTCGAGGCGCGAAGATGAAGAAGGGCGCCACCAGTTCAACGAAGAACATCGCGGCCGCGGAAACGACGTGGACGCCTTCCGGCAGATGATGGGCGTACCAGGCCAGGGGATTGGGAAGGGGTTGTGTCTGGTAGTGATAGGTGAGTGCGCTGAGGTCGCGCCAGGTCGCGTCGCCACTCGTGAGTTTGACAACGCCGGAGGCGAACATGAAGCGAAAGAGCAGCCAGCGATAAAGCCAGGCAACGAGTCGTGCGGGCACAATGGCGCCGCGTCTCGCCGGAAGTTTCCAGGGTGCGAGAAACACGGCCAGCAGACCGGCTTCGAGGAGCAGGACGTCCCATTGAAAGGATAGAAAGGGGCCGCCGGCCGTGACGATGGAAAGATAGGCCGTCCAGAGCAACAGAAAGGCGAGGCCGGAGGCGGGAACGAGCACGGCGCCGAGCGCGAGCAGCGTGCCGGCGCCGCAGAGGAAGTGGAGAAACATGTCGCTCTGGTCGAACCAGAACAGGGTGGGGTACCGGAGCGGGTGGCCATCTTCCGCGGCAAGACGAATGGATTCGCCGATCGGCAGGATACCCCGGGTGCCGATAAGGCCATGCGCCTGCACCCAGAACGATAGAAAAGCGATCAGGTAAATAACGGCCAGGGCGCGTAGGAACAGGTCGGCGGACGTCCGATACGCGGGTCGGCGGAGGTCCTGTCCCCACAGCCACCGCGTAACCGTTGACACCGTTTTCCGGTTGCGGGCGACCAGCCGGTAGCCGGCTTCCACGCCCCCGGCGAACCCGGGCAGCCGGCGGTAACACCACCACAACAGCTTCCCCGCCGGCCCCGTGAACGCGAGCAGACAGAGAGCGGCCCTGGCGCCGCTGTAGACTTCGCCGTCCGGCCGGATCCACTGGACGGCGTTTTCAAATTGCTCCGGGGATATGTGCGGAAATCGGTGGGCAACCTCTTGGGAAGCCGCGAAATCAACCCGATCACCGGTGGCGGCGCGAATGCGGTCCACCCACCGCGTGCAGAAGCCGCAGTTGCCATCGTACACAAACATTCGATTACCGGACGAAACTGGCGATGAGTCCGAGGAAACCGCCGAATACGCCGCCCCAGACCACGAGCCAGCCAAGGTGTTCGCGGATCATCTCCTGCACGATCTGCTTGACCATTTCGGGTGTGAGTTCGTCCAGCCGGCGGGTCACGATGGTGTCCGCCCTGGCCACCAGGGCTTCCCCGGCGTAAGCGCTTTTCAGGCCGGACATGATTGCGTCTTTGAAGGAGTGAGAAAGCAGCATATCTCGGAGTTCGTCCTTCATCTTGATCTTGAAGGGGTCCCGGAGCGGTTCCAGCGCTCTGGCGCCGCCCACGATTCCTAGCATGCCGCCAAACGGAGACGCGAGCACGACGTCCACGAAACCGGCGTAGATGCGATCATAGTCAACGGCGTCGACGACGGGGTCAGGGTTGAACGGTTCTCCTTTGTGAGGCGCCTCCATGGCGAGAAATTCCTCCACCTTCTCCCGGGTGAAGAATTGTTCCATAATGAGCTTTCGAATGCCGGTTTTGAATTCTTCGAAACGTTCGGGAACCACGCCGGAGCCGTAAAGGCCGGGTACTTTTTCGAAGAGCATATGTACGGCCAGCCAGTTCGTAAAAGCGCCCGACGTCGCGAACAGCCCAACGGCCAGGATTTGATCCCGATATACCGGACTGAGTGCGCCGGCGCCAATGAGCCCCAGTGATATGAGGTTTGTCAGCAGGCTTTTGTTCATAGAGTCAGACTTACATGGATAGACAGGATAGTCAGGATAAGAGCCAAGAGCAGGGCAAATGCTCACTCTTCCGTGCCAAAGTGATGAATCCTTACCTTTGTTGTGCAACGGTCGAGTCCCGGATCATTGCACTGGAGGCCGGGACGATGTGGCGTTGAATTACGTTTTTCGAGATTAAATCTACATATATAGAAATCTTACTTTAATTTTATTTAAGATATATTGAATAATACAAAATACGCTGCCCGCCGCCTGCCGGACAGGCAGACAGGTGATACCCGTGGTTTGTCAAGACGGTTACGAATCTGGTGTGAAGGTGGGGCAGACATTCCTGTCTGCCGCTTTCATTAATCGATCCTGCGATGACACTCTCTTACCACCACCGTAATATCTCTCAATCGACAGCGCCCGTTGCCGCGCATCCCGCGGGTTTTTCAGGATGGTCCCGTAAAGGCCGCCAGATATTGCACGGTGGCCTTCTCCCAGGAGTATTCACGCCGCACAAAGGCCCGGACCCGCGTCCTCACACAGTCTTTATCTTCTGCGGGGAGGTCCACGTACCGGTGGATCTGTTCGACAAAAGCGGCATAGTCCCCGGGCGAGACACGGAAGCCGCCGTCGCGCAGGCTCTCGCCCAGGGCATCCACGTTGAAATAGACCACGGGAAGGCCTGCGTACAGACACTCCAGAGGGGCGATGCCGAAGCCTTCCGCGTCGTGGCGAAGATGGATATTGGGCATCAGGAAGAGTTGCGCCTCCCGCCGAAGCATGGCCACCGTGGAATCGTCCAACCTGCCGAGCGTAAAGACGCGGTCCCCCAGATTCCGGGATTCGACGGCGGCAGTAATGCGATCCTGCGTGGGTCCGCTTCCGCTGATGAACAGGCAAATATCTTTCCTCATCAGGGGCATGCCGTTTTCGATGAACTCGACCATTCCCTTCCGTCGAACCTGCCGCCCGTAGTTCAGCAAAAAAGGGCGTTCTTCCAGGCGAAGGCCGTGCGCCTGTTCAAAGCGGTCTCTCAGGCGCCGGTGCTCCGCTTCGGAAGGGATGACGGCGTTAATGCCCTGATAAATGACGCGCGTTTTTTCCGCTGGCAGGCCGCTTCGGGAGGCAAGCGCCGCCGTTGCTCGGCTGACCATAACGGCCCGGTCGCAGGTCCGGGCGCCCGCCCGCATGAGACGGCCGAAGAAAGCGCGCCGGAATGTCAACTCGGCGCCGTGGATGGTCACCGTGAACCACGCCGGCGTGAAGGGGCGCAGAAACGGCGCGAGGGCGGCGGTAACCCCGTCCATAAAGAAAATGACGTTGGGACGGCGGCGGAGAATGTGGAACACGGCGGCGCAGAACGCATAGGGCATGAACCAGGCCAGGTGATAGATCGGTTCTTTGCCAAGGGCGATAAGCGTTACGGGACACCGTTGGCGAAGCCTCGTATGGAGTTCCTTCGCATAGGTCTGAATGCCGCCCACCGAAGGTGGATAACGCCTGGCGAGAAAGAGGATGCGTGGGCTGGGAATCATTGGCGGTCCGCGGTCGACAGTTTACGTCCAGCCGAATCAGGCCTAAAGCATACATTATAACTGTCCTATTATATGCGCCTTATGCGGTGCGTTGCAAGAAGTATTAGAGGAGGGCGCGGCCGTCGGGTGTCGAATTTCCGATGCGCCGCATCTGCACTTCGAACCGGCATTTCGCGATCGCCCGCCCGCCCGCGGCCTGGTCCGCACCCGATGGGGTTTTTTGTGCTTTGACAGCTCCGGCGCACACGGGTATCTTGTGATCGAGCCGGAAGCATGAAGCCTGTAAACGCGTTGATGTTTCTGTAGATTCCAGGTCGTTATCCCCGGCGTCGGGTTGGACGCGGCATCGGGCACGCCGGTTTCAACGATTGCCGAACTCGATCACAACGGAGAGTGGCAGGATGAATTCAGACACACAGGGACTGGACAGAGGCGAGCGAGCCACGGACTTCGTGCTTCCCCTGGCGCCGGATGGCACGCCGACCCGGTTCTATTCGAGGGCGGGCGGCGCCCCCGCGGTGCTTGTGTTTTCGGGCGCCTGCGACGAACGCCTGGCGGGCTTTTCGGCCGCCCTGGACAAACGGAATGTGGACATCCTGGCCGTGGTGGCTTCCGGGGCGGCGCAGACGCCGCGGTGGCCCCATCCGGTTTTTGTGGATGCGAAAGGCGTGGTTCGTTCCGCGTATCGGATCGGGGATTCGGGAGCATCCGTCGTGTTGGTGCTGGATGCGAATCTGCGTGTGCTCGCGTCGGTTGTTCTGGATGACGCCCCGAACGCCGCACGGAAGGTGCGGAACGTATTGGATTCAAACCAGGCCGAACCCGAACCCAGGGTGGTTGACACGCAGGCCCCCGTGCTATTGATTCCCAATGTACTGGATCCCGAGATCTGCCATTTTCTGATGCAGGTGTGGGAAAACAGAGGCAACGTGGAAACCGGCGTGGAGCAGTCTCAAAGTACGGGTCGGGGAGAGCGGATCGACGTGGAACAAAAAAGCCGCAGGGACCATACCGTAAACGACGACAAACTGGTGAGGTTGCTGTCCTCCACCGTCGGGCGACGGGTGATGCCTGAGGTGCAGCGGTCGTTTGCGTACCGCGCCACACGATTTGAAGGGTTCAAAATAGCCCGTTACGACGCCGCGTCCGGCGGTTTTTTTCACGCGCATCGGGACAATCTGAGCCCGTCGACCGCTCACAGGCGGTTTGCGCTCACGTTGAACCTGAACGAACAGTACAGGGGTGGATACCTTCGTTTTCCGGAGTTCGGCCCCCATCTCTACGGACCCCGGGCCGGCGGCGCGGTGGTATTTTCCTGTTCGCATCTGCACGAGGTCACCCAGGTGACGTCGGGGATGCGGTTCACCCTGCTTTCCTTCCTTTTCGGAGAGGAGGAAACGCGATCTCCGCGACAAACTCGCTGAAAAGACGCAACCCGGCAGTGCGCATCACCACGTATGTACCATTTTTCCATCGCCCGGGAACCAGATCGCATCGGTGAGCGTCGAGATGCCCACGCCGAGGGTATAGCCGATGAGCAGGCCCACAAAAAAGGGTTGGAAATTGCGGTAGAGCGCGATACCGCCGATCCGAAGCACAAGGGACTTGAAAGCCCACACGAGAAAAACCGTGAAGGCGGTAACCCTTACCGGGAACGCGTAACCGACCGTGAAGCCGATGGGGTGCAGCGGCCACCACGGAAAACGCAGCCTGAGCATTCCCAGTAGAAGCGTGCCCGCGGCGCCGGCGGCCAGAAAGGCGAGTTCCGTTCCGGTGAACGTGGGCGCGGCGCCGGCCCATGTGACCACGCGGTCGAACATTCGGAGGCCATACCCTCCGAAGACGTAGACGTGTCGGATGTTGGCCGCGCCGGTCGCGCTGTAACAGAGGTTCAGGGTGTAAGCGATAGACGCGACGAAGCCGACCACGAAGGCCGCACAGAGCGCCGCGGTCATACGGAAGCGATTCCAGCGAAAGCTGTGGTGGATGCGAGCGACGTGTACCAGCGAGGGCAGGATATATTGCCGGTGACTCTCAACGGCGTTGGCTGCAAGGGCCAGACCCACGTGATCGGCGGTCTGTACCTTCGTGCTCAGTATTGCGGCGGTCAGCGCCTGGGTACGCTGCGGCGTTTCGATGTAGACCAGGCCGGTTTCGGCGACGATCTTGGACAGGCCCAGAAAGAAGATGAGCAACAGGCCGAGCTGGACCGTGACCGCGAGGATGGAGATGCCCAGCGCGTGCAGCCACCCTGCGGCATAGACCAGGGACACGATCAGACCGATTACGGCGGCGCGGTAGGACAGCAGTTCGTCCGCATCGTCGAGTTCCGGACGCGGCCGCCAGGCGCTGCGGAAGACGTTGGCAATATGGGATCGGGCCATATAAAGGCCCAGGAGAACGAGCGCCACGAAGCCGCCCGCCTGCTGCAGAAGAACGCCGCCGTGGTATTCGCTGCTGACGATAATGCCAAGACGGTTGGTCAGGCCGATCTCAAAGAGCGATAGCAGATGAAAGACCCATACGGATAACAGCACCTCCAGGTTCGTGAGATAACCGAACGCGGCGACCACGAAATTGAATTTTATCTGCAGCGGCGGGAAGTCGTGGCCGAAGGTGAGGGCGCTCGAATACGTGGGGCCGAGTGGAATGTAGGGCACGCGGTGAGAGAACCGGGGCAGCACGTTCCACGCGAGAACGAAAATGCCGATCCCGAATCCGGTCCAGAAACGCCGGTTGTTGAAGAGCGGGATGGCGCCCGACCGGGGATCGGATATCATCATCAGCGGCAGCCGGGCCAGAGGAAAGACGATCCGTTCGTGTTCCACCCACTGCTTGCGGAGGATCACGGCGATGCTGAGGCAGGCGAAAAAGAGCGCGAAGAGCAGGGTGAACCACCAGAAGAGAGGCGCCAGCCAGACCTCCCATGGGACGGTCTGGCCTCTTGGCAGCCCTTCCCACAGGTGGGTGATGGCGCCGTTCAGGTTGCCGGGGACGGACCAGGGCCGCAGGTGTTCGATGACGAACTCACCCCATCGGTTTTCGGGTGTCGCCTTATAGTACGGCGTGGCGAGGACGGCGATCAGGCGGCCTGCGACGTTTTTTGTGGGAAATGCGCTCCCGATGAAGCCCATACAGAGGACGAGACCGAGTTCCTGGCCGTTCAGGGTCCAACGCGGCCGGACGTTCTGAAGGACCCGGTTGGTCAGGAAGAGGAGCAGGAACGGCAGCCAGAGGGACATGGGCAGGTGGCCCAGGGAGACGCGGGAGGCGCGCAGGCGGTAGGTGGTGTCTGTCGCGAAGAGGCAGATGACAACGGTAAGCGCAAGGCCGATGAGGATGGACCGGCGGCTGACAGTCTGTGCCATGGAATGGGATCCGGGCTTCTGCGCGAGGTTGGAAGGACGGGCGGATGGGGCGATTGACATCGGGAATCGACGCCGGGCTGTTGCGCGCGGGGCCCAGAGTGGCGATAATATGAAGCGTATGGGCTGCCGTGTCAACGGATGAATAGCCCGTCTTTCTCACGTTCCTTTCCGCCTGCAGCCAGTGGCCTGCGGGCGGGTGCGGTCCGCCGGAGGGCGTGTGTCCGATATCGAGCAAAGTATACATATCCGGCCGATGACGCCGGCGGATGTCGCGACCGGCATGCGGTTCAAGACACTGGCCGGCTGGAATCAGGTCGAACAGGACTGGCGGCGTTTTCTGGCGCTCTCGCCCGACGGATGTTTTGTCGCCGACGTCGGGGGCGAGCCGGCCGGTACGGTGGTGACGGTAACGTTCGGCGGGGTCTGTGGCTGGGTCGCGATGGTGCTGGTACCGCCGGCGCGACGGCGTCAGGGAATCGGCACGGCGATGTTGCGGCACGGGATCGCCCACCTTCAGGCCAATGGCGTGAATACGATCAAGCTGGACGCGACGCCCATGGGCCGGCGGGTGTACGTGCCGCTCGGATTTCGAGATGAGTACGGGTTGCAACGGCGGGAAGGGGTCGGACAGGCGTGCCGGTGGGCGTCGGTGCGCCCGATGCGCAACACGGACCTGGCCGACGTGGTTGCCTTCGATACGCCATACTATGGCGTTTGTCGTGAGGATCTGTTAAGGTTTCTGTACCGGGATTCAGGGGGCTTGTGCGGTGTCTTCCCACAGGACGGGCGCGCGATCGCAGGTTACGTGATGGTCAGGCCAGGCAGCGGCGCTTTTCAGATCGGACCTCTGGTGGCGGAACACGAGCGGGCCGGCAGGGCGCTGTTCTGCTGGGCGCTGGACCGGCTGGCCGGCGAACCGGTTTTCTTCGACCTGCCGCTGGTTAATCCGGACGGGACGGCGCTGGCCGGGGAATTCGGGTTTTCGGTGCAGCGCGGATTCACACGGATGTACCACGGCGAAGACCCTTACGGGGGTTATCCGCGGCAGGTGTATGCAACCTCGGGCCCTGAAAAAGGTTAAGAGCGGCGGCGGTTTGAATAAGGGTGATACGATGACACGGCGTCCGTTGCTGGGGATCACGATGGGAGATGTCTGCGGCATCGGTCCGGAGGTGATCGCAAAGGCGTTGAGTCATCCGGAGGTATACGCGTTCTGCCGGCCGCTCGTGGTCGGCGACGTGGATGCCCTTGTCGCCAACCTGGCGCATTCGAAGCGTCGGATCGAGGTTCGAAGGGTCGACGCGCCAGAACAGGGTCGATACCGCTTCGGACAGATTGATCTGTGGGCACCAGTCGACGTGGATCATGCGCAGGTCGAGACAGGCCGGGTCTGTCCCGAAGCGGGCCGGGCGGCCGTGGAATGGGTGGTTCGGGCGGTGGATCTGGCGGTGGCGGGGCGGATCGATGCAATCGCGACGGCGCCGCTGAATAAGGAGGCGATGAACCGGGCCGGATTCCGGTATGCGGGTCATACGGAACTGCTCGCGGAGCGCCTGGGCGTTTCGGATGTCCGTTTGATGCTGGCGTCCGAACGCTTGAACGTGGCCCATGTCACGGGACACGTGGCGCTGGCTAAGGTGCCGGAATGGTTGACGGAAGCGCGCGTTCTCGGCACGATCAGACTGCTCCACGGCGCTCTGACAAACATGGGCCGGCCGCGTCCCCGCATTGCCGTGTGCGGGTTGAATCCGCACGCGGGAGAGGCGGGTATCCTGGGCGGAGAAGACATGGAATTGATTCACCCGGCAGTTCATACGGCGAATGCCGAGGGAATGCGGGTTGCCGGGCCGTTGCCCGCGGATACGGTTTTTCTGAAGGCGTACAACGGGGAGTTTGATGGCGTGGTGGCGATGTACCACGACCAGGGCCACGCGCCCGTCAAGCTGGTGGCGTTCCACGATGCGGTAAACGTGACGTTGGGCCTGCCCATCGTCCGGGTGTCCGTGGACCACGGTACGGCGTTCGATATCGCGGGCAAGGGCGTGGCGGACGAGAACAACATGCTCGAAACGCTACGCCTGGGGACGCGCCTGGCCGAAAGAAAGGAATTGAGACCGGTTGACGATGAGTAAGACTCTGGCCCCGCGCCTTTGCGATTTCAGTCCATACCCGCGATGAAATCCATGGTCACGAGATGGTCGCCGATGTCAGTAAACACCGGTGAACGCGCCGGTGGGTTTTCCGGGAAGAATGCGGCATAGGCGTCGTTGAAGTCCGCGAATAGCGATCGGTTGTTGAGGAAGACGGTGACCTTGAGGACGTTTTCCAGCGAGGTTCCCGCGTCTTCAAGAATGCCGGATACATTGGTGAGGATGCGGCGGGTCTGCGCCCTGACGTCGCCGGATTCCGGGTTCCCCGTTTCCGGATCCACCGGCGGCTGGGCGGAGATGAACATAAGGTCGCCGTATACAATGGCCTGTGAGTAGGGAAATTTGGGGATGTTTCCTCTCGGGCTGGTGAATGGTCTTTTTTTCATGGCGTGTCCTTTCCGGTAAACATGCACTTTGTGGTCTCTGAGTGCCGTAATATACACCCCGCGTCTGCTTGCAAAACACATATCCCGTCAGGTAGATGACCGATATGAAAACATCTGAATTTTCCGCGTACGAGCATATCCTGGACAATCGGCACCACAGCGTGGCCGATTTTCTGCGAGTTCACCTGTCCGACGCCGACGTGTATCGTCTGGTTTCGGCGTATTTTACGATCTACGGTTACGAGGCTTTGGAATCCGAACTGCGGGGCGTAAAGGATGTCCGCTTTCTTTTCGGCGATCCTGCGTCCGTGGGCGAATTGGACCCGGGAGAGAAAGAGCCGAAATCCTTCGACCTGACAGAAGACGGACTCTCGCCGCATCACGTTCTGCAGCAAAAACACCTGGCGCGGAGGTGCGAGGAATGGGTGCGGAGAAGACGTGTGAGTATTCGGTCCATTGGCAAGTCCAACTTTCTTCACGGCAAAATGCATCTCTCTGAATCTTCCAATGGAGGAGCAGCGGTGGTAGGAAGTTCCAACTTTACCAAGAGGGGACTTGGTTGCGATCAGGGGGCAAACGTCGAAATCAACCTCTCAACCGCTGATCCGGCAATTCGTAATGAATTGCGTACCTGGTTCGACGATCTCTGGACAGACAAGGAACTCACCCGAAATGTAAAAAGGGAGGTCCTCGCCGCTCCCTCTGTGCCTATATTAATGAGGCAGGGTTCCCCGTAAATTAGTGAGCAATTGAGAGGGCAAAGGAGCGTGAGGCCGCTTGAAGAACCCCTTTCCAACGGCAGACGAAGTCTGCTTGATATATTGGTCGATGAGAAAACGGCTCCCCCTGACACCGACCTCTTGCGCGAATCTGCGCTGAAACAGATATACGAAGCGCTTGAGCTCCTCACACCTCGTGAGTCGCATGTCATCAGACTCTATTTTGGCCTCAATGGCAATGACGGCCTGACGCTTGAAGAAATCAGCCACATGATGAAGCTCACGCGCGAGCGGATTCGCCAAATCAAAGAGAAGGCACTCAAAAAGCTACGCCGTCGGGCGCGTTACGAGGAGCAAGAGTTAGTAACCAAATGGCCTATTACGTCAAGGTATCGAACGCCGTGACAGCCCACGTGGGCGGTGTGAAAAAGAAACGCATATTCGGGAACTACGGATTCACGGCGGGCGAAATACGAGGCTGCCCGTGAAATCCGTACAACCGGACCGAACTGATTTTGAGTTGGTAACGTCGCTTGTTATCTTTGAACGTGTAAGCTTAAAACATGCTTAATTGGACGGAACAGTCAAAATGGCAAGTCTGACACAAGCGGATCTAACACGTATCGTCGAAGCCCGCGAGTCTGATCGCGTCGAGTTCAAGGAAACACTGTCTGGTGATGCGACTACCAGGATCAGGGAAGCTATCTGCGCTTTTGCAAATGACTTGCCGGATTACGATACTCCGGGCCTTGTTCTTGTGGGCGTGAAAGACGATGGGACGATTTGCGATTTCAGTGTAGCGGATCGGGTGCTCCAGACGTTGGCTGATATGAAAACCGACGGGAATATCGTCCCTCCGCCCTCGATGACGGTGGAAAAGCGTACGCTGCAGGGAAGAGAATTGGCGTTGATTACCGTGCAGCCATCCAATTCGCCGCCGGTTCGATACAAAGGAGCCATCCACATCCGAACGGGTGCCCGCCGTGGGACAGCCACGGCACAAGATGAAAGGATCCTCAACGAAAGACGTCAGTACGGAGATCGCCCATTCGACATTCATCCGGTTTCTTTCGCTGCCCTGAGCGATCTCAACCTTTCCCAGTTCGAGCATGAATACTTGCCACAGGCCTTTGATCGCGATGTTCTGGTAGCCAACGAACGCACGCTCGAAGAACGGTTGGCCGCGACAAAGATGATTGCCTCCGCTGCTGATCCCGTTCCTACTGTGCTAGGCCTACTCGTACTCGGCAAACGGACGCTGGATCACCTGCCGGGAGCGTACATTCAGTTCTTGAGATTTGCCGGCAATGAAGTAACGGACGACATAACCGATGAAGAGGCAATCAGCGGAACCGTTATGGACGTGCTGCGGCGCCTCGACGAGAAGCTGAACGGACACAACCGGACATCGGTTGACGTTACATCGGGATCAAGAGAGAGGCGAGTCAGTACGTATCCTATCGCAGCGATCCAGCAGATCGCTCGCAATGCAGTCATGCACCGATCGTACGAGGGGAACTACACTCCAACGCGAGTTTACTGGTACGACGACCGCATAGAAATACTAAGTCCCGGGGGAGTCTTCGGCTCAGTAACAATAGAAAACTTCGGTCGATCTGGCATAACGTCGTACCGGAATCCCAATCTCGCGGAGGCGATGAGAAACTTGGGATTCGTGCAACGATACGGCATAGGCATTCCATTGGCCAATCGGCTGCTTCGACAGGCCGGGCATCCGGAAATGGAATTCAACGTTGATATGAACAACGTTCAAGTCATAATACCTTCTCGCAAGGACGACCTGACATGACCGTTCCCGTTTTGACCTTTTTCAACAATAAGAGCGGTGTTGGCAAGACATCCCTGGTCTATCATCTGGCGTGGATGTTGTCCGACGTCGGTTATCGGGTGTTGGCCTGCGACCTCGACCCCCAGGCGAATCTAACCGCCGCATTTCTAAATGAAGAACAGTTGGAAGACCTGTGGCACGAAAACAACGACGCCTCCAACCGGACCATCCTGCAGTGCGTCTGGCCGCTGACAAAAGTCGGAGACATCAATGACCCGGGGCTTGCGGAAATTACACCTGCGTTAAGCCTGATACCGGGAGACTTGGCACTGGCGGGATTCGAAGACACGCTGTCGACGGAATGGCCTAACGCATTGGGTTCCGGCGAACTCTACCGTTCATTTCGTATTCTGACTTCTTTCTCAACCGTGATGCAGCGTGGTGCAATGCAGATGAACGCCTCGGTCATTCTTGCAGACGTTGGCCCCAATCTTGGCGCGATTAATCGCTCGGCGTTGATTGCAACCGATCACATCATCGTTCCCCTGGGCACCGACCTGTTTTCCCTCCAGGGCCTGCGCAACCTCGGTCCTACGTTGAATCGGTGGCGGGAAGACTGGAAGCGGCGACGGGACAACTGGAAGCAGCCGGAATTTCAACTGCCGGACGGGGAGATGCGCCCCGTCGGGTACGTGGTGCAGCAGCACGGCGTACGCCTGAGCCGCCCCGTCAAAGCATATGACAAGTGGGTCAATAGAATGCCGGCAGAGTACGCCCGGAACCTGTGTGACGATAACGAAGGACCGTACCCGCCCACACCTGCACAAGATACGGAACACGCCCTTGCCACCGTCAAACACTACCGGAGTCTGGTGCCAATGGCTCAGGAAGTTCGCAAACCCATTTTTCATCTAACGACGGCTGACGGAGCGATTGGCGGCCACGCCGCCGCTGCAAATGACGCGCGCCGGGACTTCAGGGAACTGGCGATGAAGATCGTACAGCGAATCAATCTCGGGGATCGGTTCCAATAGGTAGTCAAATTGTGTCCATAGGGGCATCTTGTAGCGTCCAACCGGAATCTCCGTTCGGGGCGACCCTACAGAGGGGACGGATGCCATTGGCAAGGAGAAAAATATATGAATATCAATGCGAGTATTATCGATCAGAGGATAGCGGGTATCGTTGAAGATCACCTCGAATGGCTGCCGGAAGGGAACGACATCAACAAAATGAAGTCGGCGGCATTTGTACTCCTGTGCATGTCAACGTGCCTTGAAATAACGCTTGCAGACAGTGCCGAATTGCTTACCGAGGGCGGGAACGATGCCGGCGTTGATGGGCTTCACGTTGGCGAGGTTGAAGACGGTGATTTTCTCGTCACGATTTTCCAAGGCAAGTACAAAGTCAAGGATCTAGGCGGCAAAGCAAACTTCCCGGAAAACGATGTGCAAAAAGCTATAGGTACCGTTAGGGTGCTGTTTGATCCCAATAGGAGCGTCGCGCTAAACAAAAAAATAGCCCCTAAAATTGAGGAGATTCGCTCGTTGATCCGCGATGCGTATATCCCCAATGTTCGGGTAATCCTTTGCAATAATGGAGAGCGGTGGACATCGCAAGCAGATCATTGGGTAACTGGCGCAGAAGAGGATTACGGCGACAAAGTAAAGTTCCTCCACTTCAATCACGATTCCATAGTCAGCATCTTGCAGCGCAGCAAACAGGTGGATACCACCCTGACTCTGAGTGGGCAAGCTATTGTAGAAGATATGAACTATATGCGCGTTTTGGTTGGGCGCGTTTCCGTTCAGGAGATCCAACGACTGTTTAACGAGCACGGAGACAGCCTGCTCGAGCGCAATATCCGCCGCTACCTTGGGCTGCACACCAATCGCGTCAACACTGCAATTCACGAGACGCTTTGCGCTTCAGACAAATCTGACAAATTCTATTTCTACAACAATGGCATTACCGCAGTCTGCGACCGATTTGATTACAACGCCTTTCAGCAATCAGACTATCAGGTGCAACTCAAGAATATGCAGGTGATCAACGGGGGTCAGACCTGCAAGACGATTCAAGAAACGCTAAATGGCAGTTTGCCCAACCTATTCGGCGAATCAGCTTATCTGTTAATCCGCGTTTACCAGTTGGGCGATACAAATAAAGAGTTTGTCCAAGATATCACCTACGCCACTAACAGTCAGAATCCAGTGGACCTCAGGGATTTGCGATCCAACGATGAGATGCAGAAGCAATTGGAGTTGGGCCTGTCTGGTCTGGGCTATACGTATAAACGCCAGCGAGAGGAGGGCGGGGGTGAGTCAGCGGTCATTACCAGTTCGACTGTGGCAGAAGCCGTGCTGGCAATCTGGCAAGAAAGGCCGCACCAAGCCAGATTCCGTCGCAAAGAGCATTTTGGCAAACTGTACGAGGATATTTTTAAGCCGCTCAACGCAGCGCAGGCACTGCTTGCGGTCTTGATTTTCAGAGCTGTGGAGAACGAAAGAAAACGCCCGACAACGGCAACGCCACCGGACTTTCTGCCCTATTCGTCCCACTACATCGCCATGTTGATCGGCCGCAAGCTGCTAAAAGATGAGGGGCTTACCCTCGACCGAGTTTCCCATCGAAACGTTCAGAGACTCCGACAGGTGCTTGAAGGCGAGCGAGATCAATACTATGCGGATGCCGTCCAAGCACTGAAAAATGCGTTAAAGGCTTGCTATGGCGACCGGGTTGTTTCACTCCAGCAGTTGTCGGCGACCTTCAGGCGCGGCGACCTATTGGAGATGCTCGACGACAGCGAGAAAATGGAGCAGGCATGAGAGAGGAAATCCAAGCCGCCTTGGTTGGGATTCCAAGCAATGACTTTAAGGCGGCAGTGCAGGACCTGCTGGCGGTCCTTGGCTACCGCGGCGAGCGGACGTTACCCGGTCAGACGGGCGCCGTGGCCGATTTTATCGCGCAGTTTCCCGCTGCGAAAGAACGTACGAGGACGGAGCAGGCATTCTGCGAGTTGGTTCGGTCCATGCGGCTCGTTTTTCAGGTGACAAGCGACGAGATTGCCGCCAGCACTCAACCCATGATAGCATTTGATCCCGCTTCCTTTGACAAAGCACATCAGCAAAGCTTTATTTTCTTCGCAGTCGAACTCAAGGAAGCGACCTGCACTCGAGGACAGTACGCACGATTCACCCGCGAGATCAACAAGCGCTTGAATCAACCCTCCGTTGTTCTCTTCCGCACCACATCCAATCTGCTGACTCTTGCCTTTGTTCACCGACGTGAGCACAAGCTGGATCGGAAACGTGATGTACTGGGCAAAGTGTCGCTGATACGCGAGGTTGACCCGGAGAATCCCCACCGCGCCCATTTGGACATATTGGCTGAACTGTCGCTGGCCGAGTGCGCTAGATGGATGGATCTCCACAGCAAGCCGCATAATTTTGACGGCCTGCTGGCCGCCTGGTTAGACAAACTGGACACCGAGGAACTCAACCGACGGTTCTACGGCGAACTCTTCGACTGGTTCGAGTGGGCGGTGGAGGATGCGAAATTCCCGTCGACCGTGCCTGCGGAGCAACAGGTAATCCGTTTGATAACTCGAATCCTTTTTGTCTGGTTCATCAAGGAAAAGGGATTGGTCAGGGAGGAATGGTTCGTACAAGCCGAAATGGAACAGTTGCTGAGCAGTTTCGGTGGCTCCGACTACTACCGCGCAGTCTTGCAGATGCCCGTACCGGGGATATTTACCTGCTTTTCTACGAAAAAGGTTGTCAACTGCTGAAACCTACCCAGGGTTTGTTGGCCTATATCACCTCCAACAGTTGGTTGAAGGCCAAATACGGCAAGGCCCTTCGCCGGTACTTCTCGGAGCGACACACGCCCCTTCGCCTGCTGGAGATGGGTAAGGATGTATTCAAGAATGCAATTGTCGATACAAACATCCTGATATTACGCACCGGAAAATGCAATGAAACCGGCAAGGCGGTGGATATGGACCGTCTGGCGGATGAAGACTTCCCACCACCCGAGGATCTTTGGGGGACGTTTCGACCGCGGGTTGAAAAGCCTTGGAGCTCGCTTTCGGCCAGTGAACAGCCCATTTTGGACAAGATGGAAGCAACCGGGATACAGTTAATAGAATGGGATGTCGAAATAAATCGCGGGACCGTAACGGGTTACAATAAAGCCTTCATCATTGACGATGCGACCCGACAGGCGTTGATTGGCGCACATCCAAATTCAGCAGAAATCATCAGGCCGGTGCTGCGCGGGCGTGACATCCAGCGGTATCAGGCACGGTGGGCGAACTTATGGTTAGTATACATCCGAAAAGGTACAGAAATTAAACGCTATCCGGCGATTTATGGCCACCTGCAAAGATATATGGTCGGGCTCTCAGAGAAAGCGGGAGCGAACAAATGGTATGAATTACAGGCGAGGTGTCTCATTCCTATTGACATGTTCCGGAGTCCGAGCGAAATGCTTGACGCGCGTTTTAGACAGGAGAAATTAGTCTGGATGGACCTGACGGATCAAGGATGATTCGCATTTGACGGAGACGGAATGTTCTGCACCAACACAGTGTATATGTTGACCGGCCACTCGGTCAAATACCTATGTGCAGTACTCAACTCGAATCTGATAACTTGGTTTATGCGGAATACCGCGCTTACTTCAGGAATGGGCGTAACCAGATGGTTTAGTATTTTTGTCGAAACCATCCCTATACCTAAAATCACCCCTGTAATGCAGCGTCCGTTCGTCCTCATGGTGGAATGCATCCTTGCCGCCAAAGCGGCTGATCCAGCGGGGGACACCAGCGAGCAGGAAGCGGAGCTTGATCGGCTGGTCTATACGCTGTACGGACTGACGGCGGAGGAGGTTGCGGCAGTGGAAACTGTCTGAACCGCAGATGAGGCGGATTATAAGGACTATACAGATTAAATCCTCATCATCCGAAGATCCGTTACACGCGCAGCGCAACGCCAGTAATCCTGGTCCTGATAATTGCGTGGAGGGAGTACCCGATCGGAAACGGTATGTAATTAGACGGCAAATCGTCCAAGATATTGGCCGATTTTGGGAGGATCGCCTCTCGGGAGAAAGCCAGAAGCCCTTCAGGCGATGGCTCGAAGCAAAGTAGCCGGCGGTCCTGGACGAGCCTGCGTAGGTACATGGATGTGGCTAATGGATGCGTAACAATTTTGCTCTGGATCTGGCATATACAGGCGATTTGCATACGCACAGCAATGATAATAAAAAAATGAAAGACCGTTCTATCGCAATTAACCGATATTCTCCTACGTTGCGCCGACTGGAATTTACCTATTGCCAGCACTGCGGGTCGACGATTCAGTAAGAATAAAAAAGCCCGGCTTGATTGAGGGGTTAATAGATCAACCGAGCTTGAAAGGACTTCTCACCATGTCCAAGTCAGAATTACCTGCTGAAGATTCGGGAATTGACACTGCTGAATCGGGGCTTAACACAGCCATTGCGGCAATCACGGGAGTACCTATTCCTGGACCAGTTAGGCAGAACGCCTGGAAAGCATTTGGGCGTCTCTGTTCAGCAGCTATAGAGGTGCCATCAGCTTATTTTGATGGTGTCGCTGCTGAAAAAAGAGCCATAGCGGAAGCACGGGTAAAACTTATTGAATCGAATGCAACACAGATAGCCCGCCAGATAAAAGTAGATGAAGAATATGCGCGGGTTGCAGTTCGAAGGTATGGACAGAAGATCATCCGTGAACAGGTGAATCTCGATCTAATCAGTGAGGAAGCTGCACGCCAGCTAAACGACACTAACGACGCTCAGACAAGCGGAGAGGTTGGACAAATAGACGACGATTGGCTTAATCATTTTGAAAAGGAAGCGAGTCAGCGAAGCACCGAAGAAATGCAGCAGCTATTTGGAAGAATTCTCGCAGGAGAGATTCGTCACCCCTCGTCCTTTTCCATTAGAGCTGTGAAGATTATGGGTGAAATAGATACAGTAGCCGCCAACCTGTTCAAGAAACTTTGTTCGATCTGCATTGTGTCGAGGATCCCGGGGAGGAACCAGGTACTCGAGGCTCGCGTGCTATCTCTTTCTGGGAATGCGGGAAACAATGCACTTCAGAAATACGGATTAGACTTCGATCAACTCAATATCTTGCATGAGTATGGGTTGATCATTTCGGACTACAATTCATGGAGGGACTACGGGTCATCCGTTGCAAGTAAGGATAATGTAGTCTTACTTGGATTTTCATATCAGAATACTTATTGGGGCTTGTTATCAGAGGGAGATCGAAAGGAAGGGCAAGAACTAAAACTACATGGTGTCGGTTTATCCAAAGCGGGACGAGAGTTACTCAACATAGTAGAGACAGAACCGATTGAGAATTACACCAATGATCTCGCAAATTTCTTTGCCAAAAAAAAGCTGAAGATGATACCAATATAAAGAAAAAGTCATGAAAAGCGGTGAGCAAGAAGCGGAGATAGATCAACGTGTCTATGCGCGGTACGGCCTGATGGAGGAAGAGATTGTCATCTTGGAGAAATCTATCTGTCTGAAGGGAGATTAACCTTCGGCCGAACTCAGGTCAAAGCCTCATTGATTACGTAGCCAAATTTCAAAATATATTGAAGGGATGTTTAAAAAATGCGGAGCCTCCCATTCTTGAAGTAAATGGAATCTGTCCACTCCGATAGTGTTCCGCGGGATAAGGTATTCGCAATGCTTCCAGCACCTGTTCATCCGCTTGGGTCACTGCGTCGTCCAAGAACGTAAGCGGGAAATCAATGGGCGACCCGAACAGGCCCCGCATTTTTACAATCTTGTCGCCAATCAAGTTGTGGTTGAGCTAAAAGCGGTCATTGAGCTGGCGGATGTTCACATTGCACAGGCGAGAAACTATGTGGTGGCGTACGATTTTGATTACGGTCTATTGATCAACTTCGCGGCAGAATTCCTGGAAAACAAACGGCTGTACAACAAGAAGCCAAATCCTGTCAATCCATAAATCCAGTAAATCCTGATCCTGACAATTTCCACCCAACGCCAGGTTGGAACCACGCCCACACACGGAGGAGTCGTAACTTGAAAATCAGACCTGACCTCGTACCCTCGGCCGAGGAGGACAACCTGGAGGTCATCCAGCTTACGGATGAGTCGATTCCCTCGTCACACATCTACATGGAAGCGCAGATTTTCACGCCCGACTCACAGCGGCTGGTGCTCCATCGTTCCGCGCACCCCCATGGCTCCGATCCCAGGGACCCGGAACACAGGTATCTGATCTGCGACCTGGAAGATCGCTGCCGTCTGACGCCAATTACGACCGAACCGGGAACGACCGCGCCCTCCATCTCACCCGACGGCGACTGGCTCTACTACTTCGTCGATGAGACCGACCCCGCGCGGCCCGGGCCGCTCACGCTCAAACGGGTGAGTCCGGACGGGTCGGATTGCGAGGTGATCTATGTCCTGGATCACGCCATCCCGGGCACGGATTTCCGGATCAGCCGTCCGTATCCGCTCTCGACCATTTCATCCGACGGCAGGCGGATTGCCATTTCAGGATTCCTGGGCGACGGCCAAACCGAAGGCGCGCCGTGGGGCCTGCTCGTCTTCGAGATCGACGAGCCATCCGTACGGTTGGTCTTTCACGGCCCGACCTGGTGCAATATCCACCCGCAGTACACGCGGCAGACCGGGCCGGACGCCTCCCACGACATCATGATTCAGGAGAACCACGGAAACGTCGCGTCCCCCGACGGCAGGCTGGAGAAACTCGTGAGCGGACGCGGCGCCGATATCCACCTCATCCGGGACGATGGAACCTGTCTCCGTGACTTTCCGTGGGGCCGGGACGGGAACGAATTCTGTCAGGGACACCAATGCTGGCAGGGACGGTCCGATATTGCGATCACGAGTACGTCGACACGCGAACCGAACGAGAGACAACTCATTTCCGGCCGCGCCGCGGCGCACGCCGGTCACCACGGCAGCCGGACTCCCGACGGATGGCGAAACGACCTGTCCCGTTCGTTCAACGGACCGGATTTCTGTCATTTCGCCACGGACGTCGCCGGACGCCGTCTGATTACGGATGCCGGCCCCAGGGACGGGGGCGGCGCGGTATGGCTGTTCGATCTGCCCGGCGAGGCGCACGGCGCGTTATCGAGTGCAAGGAAGGTCGCGAGCCCCGGGTCGTCCTGGCGAAAGCATACCCACATCCACCCGTTTCTGGCGCCGGACGGACTTTCCGGCTTCTTCAATTCCGACGAAAGCGGCGTACTCCAGGCGTACATGGTGCGCGGCTGGTCCTGAGCACGTCTGAAATACCGCCGGTCCTTGAGTGTTTCCAATGAAAGCCGTATTGCTGAAAGAGCCAGAGCGACTCGAGGTCATCGAACTACCCGACGAATCGCCGGGGCCCGGTGAGGTGTCTCTTCGAATCGAAGCCTGTTCAATCTGCGGGTCCGATCTGGAAGGCTTTCACGGACGGCACCCCAAAATGTCGTTTCCACGGGTCATGGGCCACGAGGTCGCCAGCGTCGTTCACGAGGTGGGCGAGGACGTTCTCTCTGTCAAGGTTGGGGACCGCGTCGCGGGGACCGGGCAGAAGGCCTGCCGAAACTGCGATCGGTGCCGATCGAGCCAGCCTTTCAGATGCATCCGTCCGGGTGGACCCGGATTCACGGCGCACGGTGCGTACGCGGAACGCATGGTCGTTGTTCCAGGTCGGCTGACGCCAATTCCTGACGGCATCACCTTCGAAGAAGCGGCGGTAGCGCAGCCGGTCGCCGTCGCCAATCACGCGGTGGCGGGTCGGGCCGGAGTGAAAGCAGGGGAGACGGTCCTCGTCCAGGGCTGTGGCCCAATTGGGCTGGCCTCGATGCTGCTGTCGAAGCTGAAGGGTGCGCGCGTGATCTCCACGGATATCGTCGACTACCGGGTCCGGCGGGCGCGGGAACTCGGCGCGGACCTGGCGCTGAACGTCCACAGGGAGGCATTGCTGCCTCCAACCCTCGACCTGACCGGCGGCCGCGGCGTAGACAAGGTCATCGAGTGTGTCGGGGGCGACCAGGACGAAACGTTGCCCCAGGCGGTGGAAGCCGTCAAGCCAGGTGGGCTGGTGACCGTGGTGGGGTCATTCGTGAACAACAGGGCGACGCTTCCCGTGATCGATTTCAAGTTCAGCGAGAAGTCGGTGATCGGGTCGCAGGGCATGCCGGAGGGATACGGTCCGGTCTTTGAACAGATGGCCGAGGGTCGACTGGACGTAAAGGCCCTGATCACCCACCGGATGTCACTTGAAGGTGCGCCCCGTGCGCTTGATCTGATGGACCGGAAAGCGGAAGAGGTGATGAAAGTAGTACTCTTCCCAAACGGATGATCCGATTGCGCAGGTACTGAATCCGGGGCAGCGTTGGCTTCTCGCTGGTGCCAAAGCGTCGTGAAGAAGGCTGCCGGAGCGGCGAACCTCGACCGCTGAGGCGCTCGCTCTCAATTCACAAAGGAGATTCACCATGGCCTTGGAGGTTTATCAGTATACAAAATGCGGCACCTGTCGCAAGGCGATCAGATTCCTGGACGATCTGGGCATCGAATACAACGCTCGAGAAATTACGGAAACCCCGCCCTCGGAGCCGGAATTGCGGGCCATGCTCAACCACTACAATGGCGATATCAGGAAGCTCTTCAACACTTCGGGTCAGTTGTATCGCAAATTGAAAATGAAGGATCGCCTGGACACACTGACAACCGAGGAAGCCGTAGGCCTCCTGTCGCAAAACGGGATGTTGGTCAAGCGGCCCTTTCTGCTGACGCAGGATGCCGGCCTCGTTGGATTCAGGGAAGACGCCTGGCGCCGCGTTTTGGCGTAAAGCGTAACCGCGGCGGAGCGTCGTCGGTTGGCAACGGGTATGGCTTCTTCAAAGGTGATAACGGGAGGGCAAGATGAAGAAAGCGTTGATGGTATATGGCGGCTGGCAGGGTCACGAACCCGGACAGTGCGTGGAAATTTTCGCGCCGATCCTGGCCGATGAGGGCTTCGACGTGACGCTGTCGGACACGATGGACGTGTATCTCGATGCCGATCGGATGGCCGAATTGAGTCTTGTCGTACCGGTCTGGACGATGGGCACAATTGAACGGGAACAGGCGATGGGGCTGCTGTCAGCCGTCAGGAGTGGCGTGGGGATAGCCGGGTGGCATGGCGGAATGGCGGATGCATTCCGGGAACATACGGAATATCAATTTATGGTTGGCGGCCAGTGGGTGGCGCATCCCGGCGGCGTTATCGACTACGAGGTGAACGTCGCGGATCATGAAGATCGGATTACCCGCGGGATTCAGGATTTCAAGATGCATTCGGAGCAGTATTATATGCACGTGGATCCATCCAACCGGGTGTTGGCGACGACCACGTTCCAGACCGCGGTTGCGCCCTGGGTGAACGGGTGCGTGATGCCGGTCGTCTGGAAGCGGATGTGGGGTGGGGGACGGGTGTTCTACTCGTCGTTGGGGCATGTAGCCCGGGATTTCGACGTGCCGGAAGCACGCGAGATTCAGCGGCGGGGGATGGTATGGGCGAGCCGGTAACCGGGACGGAATTTCCGCGAAGTTGTGCGAGAGGCTTGACAAGGGCGCGCAGGTATTGTATTTTCAGATCATAGAGCGAGGCGGCGTGGCCAAGCGGTAAGGCAAGGGCCTGCAAAGCCCCGATTCGGCGGTTCGAATCCGCCCGCCGCCTCCATTTGAAGGGTGGTTACACGACTGTCTTCTAGAGATTAGTCGTTGTTTTTTTGGAAGTAGGATGAACGGATAATCCCGCTTGACAATATACGGACCGTTAGCTATTTTCGTACCCGGTGCCGGAGTGATGGAATTGGTAGACATAGGGGACTTAAAATCCCCCGGGCCGATAAGCCCGTGCCGGTTCGAGTCCGGCCTCCGGCACTCTCACGATACCGAATCCAAGAGGGCTGTCCTATGAAAATGGGAGATAAACAACTGATTATTGTGGGGGATAGGGTCCTGGTCAAACAGGAGGAACTCCAGGAGCGTACCGATGTGGGCCTGTATCTGCCGCAGACGGTTGTTGAAAAGGAGGAGGTTCAGGGCGGGCGTATTATACTGACGGGTCCGGGGATGCCGCTGCCGCAGCCCCACGACGTCGACGACGTGCCCTGGCAGAGCGTACCCGACCAACCCAAGTACCTTCCGATGCAGGCCCAGGTTGGCGACTACGCCTTATTCCTGAAAAAGATGGCGATGGAGATCAAATTCGAGGGTGAGAAGTACCTGATTATTCCGCACAACTCCATACTGGCGCTGGTTCGGGAAGACGGGGACGGCCTGGAGGGGTTAGAGGACATGGATGATTTCGAAACCTGACGAGCCCGTCCGAAGATCCGCGCATGCGCCTTCGCGCCGGTTCGATACCCGAACCGGCGCTTCTTTTCTATGTGGGTGCCTGGTCGGATCCTCCGGCAACCGTAGGCAGGTTTGAAAGCGGACTTGCCGGCTTATCTGAGGGCGTGGATTTCAGCGCATCCGGAATGACAACTCCGGCCGAGACGATCATCTGCAACGCTTCTTCAACCGTGAGAGAAACGTTCCGCACCTTTTCCGGCGGAAATACGACCGTCCAGCCGGTGGCGGGATTCGGTGAGGTCGGAATAAACACGCAACAACCAATCTGGCCTTCCTCGCCCATCGGAATGTCTCCGGTCGCGAAACCCAGAATCCACAGCCCGTCGGTAGGATATTCGGCGAGTACAACCCGGTTGAAGCCCCTTTCTTCGCCCGGTGAAACGACCGATTCCATGAACTGTTTTATCGGGCCGTAAATGCTGCCGATCACCGGAAGACGTTTCACCAGGTCGTCTCCCTTGCCGATAAGGCGTTTGCCAAATACGTTGCCGGCCAGTAAGCCAGCCAGCCAGATCAGGATAAGCGTCAGGATCAGGCCCAGCCCGAAAACATCGTCTTTTGTCTGGAAAATGCGTTTCACCAACGGCTGAGCCAGCCCGTCGAGCCACTGAAAGACGATCTGCAGAACGATAAAGGTAACCGCTACCGGAACCAGGATCGCAATCCCGGCAAACAAGGTGCCGCGAAAACTCATCCGCGCGCGTTTGCCCAAACTCGAAAAATGATCTTGCTGGCCCATCGATCCTCTGCTCCGGAGGCGCTGCAGCGTTCGACTGGATGTTTCCCGTTCCGAATTATACGGTCTTCTCGAATGAAAAGCAAGGTTCAGGGCGTCGAATCCACCTGTTTGAAAGTCCGGGCCATGAGGTCGATCTGCCGAAGATAGGGTTCTTTGCGCTTATTTGGCGAATAAACCCCGCAGTCGATGTAGAAAAACCGATTGGTTTCGACATCCACGAACGCGTAACTCTTGAATGGGCCCCCGGCCCATTTTTTTTTGTTTTCCCAAAGGCCCTGCAATACAAAAGCCAGGTTCCCCGCGAACTCGGCCTGGCCAATTTCCAGGTGATCCTGTACAATGCGGTCGCGATCGAAAAACCTCTGCGTGATCGTGTCGCGTTTTCGGATGCACCATTCCTCTGAGAGTTCGTCGGGGGACGTACCGTCCTCCCAGTAGACAAACAACCACCGGTTGGGTTCCTCCTTGGTCAACACCACAAATCCGCTGTCGGGATAGGCCTCCAGGATCCGGTATCCGAAGGCGACACGCACCTGCCAACCGAATTCGCGCCCAAGGCGGTCCGTAACGTCCGTCCGTTCGCCATATCGGTAGATCAAACTGCGAATCCCCTTGTTGCGTGCGTCTTCGATCCGTTCGTAAAGCCGGTCCGCTTCCATCCGGAGGTTTTCCACGAGGCCGGCGCTATCGTTGCCCGACACCGCCATAAGAAGTTGTTCTTTCGCCCAGACGTCCTCTTTCCAGAATACGGCGGACCGCTTCCGCCGCACGGCGTTTTGCGCGTTGGGACTCAGGATGTTCCTCAGGAAGTCCGCGGCGGGATGTGGGGCGTCCAGTTCGGCGACAACCAGGATGTTTTTGCGCCTCTTGTTCTCGTACCTTTCGAAATCGGCCACATTGCCGAACTGCAACCGGAAGATTTTCTCTTCCTGGGGCGTATAGAGAATTCTCTCAAATACCTCTTTCAAGTGCGGTTCCAGGTACTCCCGGTCGGCCGGGTCAATCAGGACCAGAATCTCCTGTGCCGGTCCGACAGATTCGGGCAGCCGGGGTCCGCATCCGGCCAACGTGACCAAACCGAGTGCGGCCACGAATATCCAGTGATGTTTTCGGATTTTCGCCATGGTGTCTTGATCGTCGGTCTCGAGGGAAGTGAAATTGCCGGCGGGCGGACATGCGTCGCTGCCGGCAATTGGTTTCTGACGTTACGCGTCAGAATATGACGTGCCCGCCGATCGCAAGAAACAACGATGGCGCGCGCCGCGCACGTCCGTCGTTGGCGGATCCGTAAACCACGAAAACCAGGAAAGCGTGAGGATGAGTTCCACCGGAACGCTCAACCCAGGGCCGGCGTGCCCATCTTAACCGCAGCCAGCGCCGCGGCGGGAAGCGCCTTCGAAATAAAATAAACGCGACGAGTCGGTGGGGAAAATAACGAATAAATCGAACATCAGAAAGGAAAAAAGCGGCGCTCGGTTTCAATGGCCGTAGACCATCGGGGAACATGTGAAACGGGGTCGGCGTTAGCCCGACTCGAGATCTCGAAAACCTGGTGGGTTGGCCGGCGTGCGCCCGGGGCCACGCCTGAAGGTGTTATTTGGCCGTACCCAGTTCCAATTGCATGGACCAGGTGTTCGACAGACCGCTCTGGGTGGTTTTTACCGCGTATCGCGCGGAAACGCGGAGGCGCCGCCCGGCGCAGGTGAGCCGGAAGCCGGCCGTACGGCCTCTGCCGGACAGGAGTTGCAGGCGGCTGCCTCCCCATACATCGGGCTCGAACGTATAGATGCGGGAATCGAAGTGCATAACGTTGAATAGAGCCAGCCAGGCGTCGGCCCGAAGGCGCGTCTTTCGCTGGAGGCGAAGGTCGATACCTGCGGCGCTGCCGCCACTCTTGCGGACCGGGGAGCGGGCGCCGGTGCTTTCCAGCCAGAGGTTGAGCCGCGCGGCGGACCGCGGAATCGTGATACGGAGTCGGGCGCGTCTCTGGCGTCTAACGCCCGAGGATCCCGAAATCGTAGCCGTCTGCCGCCGCGTGCCCAGCACGAGCCGTATGGTGGCGTATTTAAGGCGTTGTCTCAATTTGAGGGAGAATCGTTCTCCCCGCGCGGGTAGTATTAGATTGCCCGCAGGCGCGAGGCGGCCGTGACGGTCCAGGGTGGCCTGAACCCGGGTTCGCCGGCCGGGCCGCCAGGAGGCGCCTGTGAAAAGACCCCACTCGTTTCCGCCGCTGTACGCGGAGAAGGGGCCGCCGTGCAGGCTCGAAAATCCGGCCTGGTACCGGCGGGTAAGCATCACAAGGGTGAGGCGACCGAACCCGTGCCGCGCGCCGGCCAGCCAGGCGGTGGCGTTTCTGCCGGAAGCCGCGAATTCGCCGAAGACGTTCAGACGGCTCGAACGCAGGTCCCAATCCATACCGGCTGAATGCTGGCGCCGAACGTGCCCATGCGGAGGCGAGAATGTGGTTCGGACGAGGGTGGCTGCGACCCGGCCGACCGGCAGGTCGACGTGCGGTCGAAGCGCGGCCAGATTTTCCAGCAACTTGCCTCTGCGTTCCCGCTGGGTCCGGGTGACATGCAGGTCGGCGGTACGGATTGCGGCAACCCCCGCGCTGTCTATGGCGGCATCCCAGTGGTTTCGGGCAAACATGGCCGTCCACGTGATCCGGCCGGACCGGCCTTCCGCAAAGACGCCGCGGAGGGCACCGTCTTCAATCGCGGAGCGATTGCCCACGCGGCGGGCGTTGGCCGGTCTGGCCCACTCGAGCCCGGTCGAGGATCGGTTGTGCCTGCTGAAAAGGAGTCCCTGTCCGTATCCCGGGCGGAAGTCGCCCACGAGCAGACGCTGTAAGCCGGGAACGGCGGAGACCCTCAGGTATCCGCTGAGAAAGTCCGCGAGTCGTCCTTCCAGGGGGTCGCGTTCCGTGAGGAAAACGCCTTCCGCGTGCCGTGTGGCGATCTCGGACCGCTGGTAGAGCCTCAGGGTTGGCCAGGCGGTTGGATGGTTCGACGGACGCGTGATCCGGAGACGCGTCCGGACACGCGGACCTCGTCGGGAAGATACCGAAAGATATGGGCGAATTGCGGCGAGGACATCCGATGTGACGCCGGGCACCCTTCGAAGGTCGTTAAGGTTCCGGAACGGGCCGAATCGCCTTCGGTAGGTGATGACCCCGCGCGCGACTTCCGGAGATAGCCATGGCAGGGTCTGAAGGTCCTGCATACTTGCCTTGTTGACGTCGATGACCTGCCCTTCCAGATCCCGCAGCACCGCGAGGTACGATTCTGCGGTTTCAGGGTTTATCGATTCCTGCGCACGGGGGGTGGCAACGTGCAACGTGAACGGAAGCAGCACGATGAACGCGATTTTCGGTCTGTGCCGGGCGGATTGAAAGAAATCGCATATCACGGACTGTTTCCCCCGACATGGATATTGCACATAAAATATTGGTAACAAGCGATTTATATGCCGTTGTCGATACGTCTAGCCGTCGCTTGCTGAAACCAATGCAATAGAAATGCCAGGGGGAAGCCGGGAATGGCGTGAGGAGGGATTTTTCAGGTAGAGGCAATCAGGGTTCCGACGTGGCTTCGTCCGTGGGGGCGTTTGAGAGGAGCTGGAGCTTTCCGTTGCGGATGGTCAGCATGTACATCCAGGCATTTTCACGATTGCCTTTGCTGAAGGATATTCTTCCGGTGGCGCCGGGTATTTCGCCCAGATTTTCAAGGGTGTTCTGAAGCCGTTGCCGAGACGTACCGCCCCTGTCGATAGCGGTCAAAACCGCTGACATGGCGTCGTATCCCAGCGCGGCCGCAATGCCCTGGTCTCGATTGAACCGTTCCCTGAAAGCGCCCAGGAACTCGTGAACGGAGACCATATTGCTACGTGTGGAGTACTTGGCGACAAAGACCGCGCCGTTCGTATAGGAATCTCTCGCGACCGCATGATGGTTCCAGCCGTCGCTGCCCAGCAACTGCGCGTGGATGAGGTGAAAGGCGATCTGAGGCGCGATCAGAAGCACATCGTCCTTTCCCCCCGCGATAAGCAGGCCGTCCAACGTACGCACCGGTTCCGGCTGCACCGTGTCGGGATCGACGATAACCGGGGGCGCTGGCGCCAGGCGAATGCTCCCCAGGAGCAGGGAGTCCATTTCGTCCGCCAGAATTGCGGGCGGGTGCAGCGCCAGACCGGCGTCCCGGACGCGTTTCAACTGACCCTTGTAGTCGGTTGTACCGGGTTCGTACCATGTCTGGACAATGACCTCCGAACCCAGATCTTCCGCGCGGGCACTGAACTCATTGGCGATTCTTTCCCCGTAGGAATCCCGCGATGCCAGTGAAGCCAGCGTACGCAGGCCCAATTCCCGGACCGCGTAGTCGGCAATTCTGCGGCCCTGAGCGCCGGGCGTGGCGTTGACCTGAAAAACGAAGGGGCTGAGGGAGGCGAGTCCGTCTTCCGAGGCCGTGGGTGCAATCAGCGGGACCTTATGGGGGCCCGCCAGCGCGGCAATGGGAAGGGTTTCGGCGCTCGTCAGGGCGCCGACAATGGCAATCACACCGTGTTCTTCGATGAGGCTCTGAGCGGCCTTGACCGCGCGTACCGGGCTGCCTCCCGAATCTTTGAAGACGAGAGCGACCTGCTTTCCGGATTTGAGTGGGCGGATTTCTCTGGCAAGCAGAACACCGTCAATCATGTCCTTCCCCAGAGGGCTTGCCAGTGGCGCGATCAGGCCAATCGTGTAGTGCGCATCGGCCTGGCGTTCTGTGGCGACCGCGCGAGGTGTCGGCTGCGCTTCCGCCGCGGTCGGCGGAGCGGGCCGCGGTTTCGGGGGTTTAATGCGCGCCAGCGCCGCGAAAATACCGTTGGGATACCGATCCAGAAAAACGGTCATTTCCCTTCCGGAGGGTTCGGCCCCGGCAAGTCTCAACGGCCAGCGAGCCCGGCCGAAGGCGACGGCCTCATCGATAATGGCACTTCCGAAGTCGTTTTGAAGACGGGCGACGTCGCCATCCGTGATTCTTCCTGCTCCTGCAAGTTGGCCCAACCGATCCGCGGCTCTGGCCTTCAAACGGAGGTCGCCCCGTCCCGTCACCACGTGAGCGTACTGGGTTGCAGCGCTGTAGACCTGGCCCCGATGAAATCTGCAGTCGCCGATGATCAGGTCGGCTTCAGGGAGATAACGGCTATGGGGGAAGGCGTCGTAGAGTCCGGCTGCAGCGGCGGGAGCCAAGCCGTACTCTTTGAGTTTGTACAGCGATTTGGCCAGCATCAGCCTGGCGGCCGACGTGCGCTCGTGGGCCGGGTCGGCCTCTACCAACGCCTGGAAGGCCCGTTTCGCCTCGCGATAGCGGCCGTTAGCGTAGTCGCCAAGCGCCTTTTTGAATTGGGTTTCGACTTCTCTGCGGCCTGGCTGCGGTATCGAAGGTTGTGCAGCTGCAAGATGGGCAACGAAGACAAGCCAGATCAGACAGCACGCTGAAGAGATTCGGTTCACACCTGTTTCCCCGCGGAAGAGGCACCCCGGAATACCTGGTTTGTCAACCCCGCCGGATACGCTGGCGACCGGATTCGAGACCCGGCGGGAGGCTGAGGGCGCAAGGCGTCGTGTTCGCAGGATACCGCGACAATAAGACTCAAATATACGGACAATCCGCCGGACGGTCGAGAATTTTGTATCCGGACCGGAACAGGTTCCGTAGATTGTTATTGACAAAACCCATGCGAGTATATAGAGTACGAACGAGGCGGCACACGGGCAGTTGGAGCCCGGACCAAAGCGCTGAACCAATCCTGCGATCCTGTAAATCCTTGAATCCTGATCCAGACGGTGTTTGCGAGTACAGTCACCACGCGAAAAAATCCTGTAAATCCTGATCCTGAAAGGATTACCAATGAAAACCGACCAATCGTCCTCCACAAGCGCGGCTGAGCCGGCGGAAACGTCCTACAGGGCGCCTGCCTTCGCCGACGCTATGCCGGAGTTGTCGGCGCCGGGGGCCACGCCCGAGCGACTGGCTCACCTGGAAGCGCACGGATTCGTCATCATCAACGACTTTGTCGACAATCCCTGGATCCCGGTCCTTCGGGAAGCGGGCCGCCGGGTTACCGAGGCGTGCGCGCCATCCAACGGCTATGGCAAGATCGACTGCTCCCGTGGTTACGTCCACCGGACCGGTGCGGACGAGCCGTGGGCGATTCGCGGTCTGGTACATCCCGCTTTCGATGAGCCGTGTTTCGCGAAGTTTCACGGCGCTACCGATTTCCTGGACTTTGTCCAATCGTGGTGCGGTGGTCTCCAACCCGAGGATGTCACGTTCGGCGGTTTACTGTTGTGGTGCAACCCCCGCCAGGCGGAACACGCCCTCGGTTGGCACCGGGACGTCACGTGGTGGGGAACCGGCAAACCCTACTTCGCGCAACGCGAGATCCGGGGCGAGGGACCCGAAGCATACACGGAGGAGGTCGAGCGGGAACGCTGGGCGGAGATTCGCGCGAATAACGCCAGGTCGATCGCGAAGAGGAACGGCGTGAGCATGTTCCTGGCGCTGGTCGACGACGAGTGTCATGAACTCATACCCGGCAGCCACGATCGTTGGCGCACGCCCTACGAGCACGATGTCCTCCTCCCCAAAGGTATGAAGGAGAAGGGTGTTCCTTACACACCCAGTTGGAACGGCGTCGACCCGCTGCCGAACCAGGTCGCGGTCCGGCTCAGGGCGGGTGAAGCCCTCATCCGGATCGGCGCGAACATTCACACGGGTCACACCGTTCCGGATAGAGAACGGAACACGCTATCCATCGGGTGGTCCAGGTGGTCCGAGCCGTTTACGGGTGAGCCCGCGGTGGCCGACGTGCGAAGCGCGTGGCAACTCGATCCCGATGTGCGGGAAGCCTTGCCCTACGATTGGATGAAAACGGCGTGGGACCGGTGGGCCGAAACGCAAAAACTCGGTGATACGCTCGAAGACCGGTACCCCGCCTATGACATCCGCCGGATCAAGGCCGGGGACGTGGTGGGCTGGCGCGGTGAGTTGGAACGCCAGGCAGCCGCGGCCGGTGAAGCCTGGAAGCCCTTCGAGCGGGCCGGGTGAGGCCTCAGCCCCGTTTTCAAACCCCGTGCCGCTCTCCCCGGGTCCGGCGAATTGGCGGCCATCGGGAGGATTGTGGATTCCACGCATTCGCGCCCCGATGTGGTCCGACGTATCCGGGCAGGCCGCGGGTATGGGGCTCGCCGGCGGCCGATTCCACACTGGACGACGCTTTTTTTGAACAACTGCGCTTGACAAGCGTATATAAAGTAACGTCAATCCTGAAAGACCAACCTTTTGCGTGAGGCATGTCGTGATTCGCGCCCTCTCCATCTCATGTCTGGCCATCGGCTTCGTTCTCTCGGCCATCCAATGCCTGTGCGGGATGTCGGTGCAGGCTGAGGTCTGCCACGTTCAGGCAGCCGCTGCTGACTGCTGCTGCACCGGGACGGACGGCAGGGTAACCGACGCGCCACCCGACCTGCCTCCCGCCCTGGCGGCCGCGAGTCCCCGGTTTTCGGGTCCCGATTCCCATACCGCACCGCAAGGGGCCCCATCCCTGGTGGTCCTCTCTTTGCGTTTCCGTCAGGGGGATGCGTCTCATTCCGATTCGACCCATACATTACCCCCGCTGTACCTGATGAAGTCTGCTTTTTTGATCTGATTTCCCCCCTCGTCCGCGTCTTCCGCGGCATGTTCGATTTTACCCGTCTTCGTTCTCTGTTCGGACCGCAATCGCTCGAGGCGAACTCTTGGCTTTGCCATGAGTGTGTGTTTGCGTGATTTTCGTGACCAAATTTCCAGCCAGGGAGGTGACCTGTCTTGAAGGGATTCCCGTTACTCATAGGTTTGTGCCTCGTGCAGGTTCCACGCATCGCCGGCGCGGGAGCGCCGGAACTGGAAGGGCTGATTGACTCCGCGCTCGTGAACAATACCGGGTTGAAAGTACTTGAACACCGGCTGGCGGCGTTCGAGGCCAGGGTGCCGCGGGCGGGTGCGCTGGAAGATCCGATGCTGCGATTGGATCTGATGAACCTGCCGACCAATGGCCTGGATTTCGACAGCACGCCGATGTCCGGTAAGCAGTTGACGATCAGCCAGCGGATTCCCCTTCCGGGCCTGCTCAGGGCCAGAGAACAGACGGCCGAATACGCGGCCGGGGCGGCCAGGGAGGTGCTCGCGGACAGGGAGGGCGTCATCGTCAATCTGGTGAAGCAGGGATATTATGCGCTGGCGTTCCTTGACCGGGCAATCGAAGTGACCGAAAAGAACCGGGTCCTGCTCAAGGATCTGATCCGGATTTCCCGGACAAAGTACATGGTCGGTCGAGGTCTGCAACAGGATGTGTTGAAGGCGCAGGTGTCGCTTTCGGCGTTGGATGATCGGTTGATCAGGCTGAAAACCGGACGCCGGTTGGCGCAGACACGGCTCAACCGGGTGATTAATAGACCCCCGCGGACGTCGGTGGACACACCCGATGAGGTAAGGCCAACGCCACTGGATCTCACGTTGCAGGAAATTCAGCGGCAGGCCGTGGACCATCGCCCGCTTTTAAAGGAAATTGACCAGAGCATTTCCCGGTGGGCGGCGACCGAACAGGCCGCGCGACGGGAGGGCTGGCCGCAATTTACGTTTCTTCTCGGATATCGTCAGCGCGCGCTCGTCGGATCGGATCCGGTAAAGGGAAGCGATTTCCTCTCGCTCGGCGTCGGTCTGAACCTGCCGATTTTCAACGGGAGGAAACGGGATTCCCGGATTGCGGAGTCGCGGGCCAACATGCGAATGGGCCAGGCGCAGAAAGAGGATGCAAGCCGAAATATTCAGTTCCGGGTGGAGGAGATTTGTCTCGAAATTGAACAACATTGGGAAGAGGCGGAGCTCTTTCGTACCGCAATTCTGCCCCAGGCTCAGCAGTCGCTGGAGTCCGCGATGGCCGGATACCAGGTGGACAAAGTCGACTTTCTGACTCTGTTGAACAACCAGGTCTCCCTCTTCAATTTTGAAATTGAATATTATCGGCATGTCATCCAGCGCGAGAAAAAACTGGCCGAACTCGAAGCGGTTGTGGGGAAACGCTTGTTCTAGAACCCGTCTGTATTTCGTGCGTGCTCCCAACGACCGCACGCACGGTGAAGAGGAAAGGTCGTGCTATGTATACGAAAACGATTGTAGCGGTGATTCTCGCTCTGGCCATTGGATTTGTGGTCGGGATATGGTTGGGTGGAGACGACGGCCCGGAATCACACGACACGGGACCGGGCGTGTACCGGTGTCCGATGCATCCCACGGTGGTGTCGGATAGGCCCGGAAGCTGCCCGGTCTGTGGAATGGACCTGGTACCGGATCAGCCGGGTCCATCGGCGCACGAAGGCAGCCACGGAGAGGAAGTCGCCGAGGTCCGGATCGATCCGTCAACGGTTCAGAATATGGGAGTCAGATTCGCGAGGGTGGAACGGCGGGCGTTGAGCCGGACCGTGCGCGCCCTGGGACGTGTGGATTACGACGAGACCCGGATGACGGACGTGAACACGAAGGTGACCGGTTGGGTGGAGGGGTTGTTTGTCGATTTTACCGGGCAGGAAGTGAAGAAGGGACAACCGTTGCTGGAAATCTACAGTCCCGAACTTGTGGCCGCGCAGGAGGAGTATCTGACGGCGCTGGACTATGTACGGCGACTCGAGGACAGTGCGTCTGCCGAGGCCCTCGAGGGCGCCAGAGCGCTGTTGGGCGCGTCCCGGCAGCGTTTGATGTACTGGGATATTACGGAAGCGCAGATCCTCGAATTGAAAGCGACACGCCAGACAAAGCGTACGATGACGATCCATTCCCCCCAGGAGGGCGTGGTGGTGCATCGAGCAGTCTTCGACGGCGCATACATCAAGGCCGGGGAGCATCTCTACCGAATTGCCGATCTTTCCCGGGTATGGGTTTATGCCGATATCTACGAGTACGAGTTGCCGTGGATCCGTAAGGGGCAGGCAGCCGAGGTCGTGCTTTCATACTCGCCCGGGCGCGTGTTCCAGGGGGTGGTGACCTACATCTACCCGTTTCTGGAATCCAAGACTCGCACCGCGAAAGTGCGGATGATATTTGACAACCCGGAACTGGAACTGAAACCCGAGATGTTTGCCACGGTGAGGATCCGGTCGGAGGTTGCGAAACAGGCCGTCGTGGTTCCGGCACAGGCCGTGATTCGTTCCGGCGAACGAAACGTGGTGATCCTGGATCTGGGCGAGGGCCGTTTCGCGCCTCGTGAGGTGACCCTGGGGGTCGAGACGAGCGACGTCTACGAGGTGACGGAGGGGCTGCGCGGAGACGAGCGGATCGTCATTTCGTCGCAGTTCCTGATCGACTCGGAGAGCAATCTGAAGGCGGCGCTGGCGACGATGGGCGGAAATCACGAAGCATCTGCGCCGATGGAACATCGGCATTGAGAATGGGATCCGTAAGCGCGTTCCGGCGCGGAACCCGGGTTGGAGTCTATATCTCATATACCGAACGTTGAACTCCAAACGAAGGTTGATCGTATGATTGGTCAAATGATAGAACTCAGTCTCCGAAACCGCTTTCTAATCGTGATTGCCGCGGTTTTTGCAATCGCCTGGGGTGTTTACGCGATGTTGAACACGCCCCTGGACGCGATTCCGGACCTGTCGGACGTGCAGGTGATCGTGATGACCGATTTTCAGGGACAGGCGCCGCAGGTGGTGGAGGATCAGGTTACCTACCCCCTCACCTCCGCGATGCTGGCCGTACCCCATGCAAGGGTCGTGCGGGGATACTCCTTCTTCGGGTTGTCGTTCGTTTACGTGATTTTCGAGGATGGTACGGATATTTACTGGGCCAGGAGCCGGGTTCTGGAGGCGCTCAATACCGTTTCGAATCGGCTGCCGACGGGCGTGGCGCCGCGGCTGGGGCCGGACGCGACGGGGGTCGGATGGGTGTACGAATACGTTCTGGTTGACAGCACCGGGCGCCGTGATCTTTCGGAACTGCGATCCATCCAGGACTGGTACCTGCGCTACGAACTCAGCAGCGTCCCGGGTGTGGCGGAGGTGGCGGCCGTGGGCGGGTACGTGAAGCAGTACCAGGTAACCGTGGATCCGAACCGGTTGCTGGCGTACAATATTCCATTGCAAAAGGTACGGACGGCAATCCAGCGGAGCAATAACGACGTGGGCGGTCGAACCGTGGAATTCGGGGAAACGGAGTTTATGGTGCGCGGGCTGGGCTATATTCGATCGCTGGAGGATATCCGCAATATCGCGTTGGGGGTCGATGCCCGGGGTACGCCCGTCAGGGTTGGAGATATCGCCACTGTACAGCTGGGTCCGGAGATGCGCCGGGGCCTGGCGGAATGGAACGGCGAGGGGGAGGTCGTGGGCGGGATTGTCGTGATGCGTTACGGCGAAAACGCCCTGGCCGTGATCGACCGGGTGAAAGAAAAGATCGACTCGCTCAAACCGGGCCTGCCCGAAGGCGTGTCGATAAAGGTTGCCTATGATCGGTCCGCGCTGATACGCAGCGCCGTCGGCAATCTGCGAACCAAGTTAATCGAGGAAATGGCGGTGGTGGCGCTGGTCTGCGTCGTGTTCCTGTTGCATTTTCGCAGCGCATTCGTGGCGATATTCGCGCTGTCAATCGGCGTACTGATCTCGTTCGGCATGATGTTCACACAAGGTATGAATTCCAATATCATGTCGCTCGGGGGGATCGCGGTTGCCATCGGCGCGATGGTCGACGCGTCGATCGTGATGATTGAGAACGCCCATAAACACCTTGAGCAGAACAACGGGCAGCGAGGCCATCTCGAGATCATCGCTCGCGCTTCAAAGGAGGTGGGACCTGCGCTGTTTTATTCGCTTCTGGTGATAACCGTCTCGTTTCTTCCGGTGTTTACGCTTCAGGCCCAGGAGGGCCGTTTGTTCAAGCCGCTGGCCTATACAAAGACGTTTGCGATGGGCGGCGCGGCGTTGCTCGCCATCACGGTCGTTCCCGTGCTGGTGAGCTTTTTTGTCCGTGGCAGAATCCGGCCGGAGGCGCGGAACCCCATCAGCAGGTTTTTCATCTGGACCTATCGTCCGGTAATCGAATGGGTTTTGAGAAACAGGCTCGCCACGGTTGTGCTGGCGGGCGCTGTGATGTTCATTACGCTCTTCCCATTCCGGAGCATCGTGCTCGAGCGGTTTTCGGATGCGCCACGCAGCCTCGCGTATCGGGCGCTTGTAAGGCTGGACCGCCTGTTCCCGTTGGATAAGATCGGTTCCGAGTTCATGCCGCCCCTCTATGAAGGAGACCTTCTCTACATGCCCACCACACTGCCGGGAATCTCGGTGACCCGGGCACGTGAATTGCTGCAGCAGACGGACAAGATCATCAAGGCGTTTCCGGAGGTCCGGGACGTATTCGGCAAGATCGGGCGGGCCGAGACCGCAACGGACCCGGCGCCGCTCGCGATGATCGAAACCACGATAACGTTGAAGCCGGAGAGCGAATGGCGCCCGGGAATGACGCCTGAAAAGTTGATCGAGCGGCTGAACCGGGCAATTCAGTTCCCCGGCCTGACCAACTCGTGGACAATGCCGATCAAGACGCGAATCGATATGTTGTCAACGGGGATCAAGACGCCGGTGGGTGTCAAGATCGCGGGGGAGGATCTGGAGGTCCTGCAGCGCCTGGGTCAACACATCGAGAGGGTGATTCGCGATCTCCCGGGTACCCTGAGCGTGTTTGCCGAACGGGTCGTGGGCGGGAACTATCTGGACTTCGATATCGACCGGGAGGAGGCCGCGCGTTATGGGCTCACGGTGGGGGACGTGCAGGACGTGATTATGTTTGCCGTCGGGGGGATGAATATAACAACGACCGTTGAGGGTTTGGAACGCTATCCGGTCAATCTGCGTTATGGCAGGGAACTGCGCGACAACCTGCCGGCGCTGCGCCGGGTGCTGGTGCCGACGCCCACCGGCGCCCACATTCCCATTCAGCAACTCGCGGACATCCGTATCAGAAAAGGACCGCCGGGAATCAAGAGTGAGAACGCGCGTCTGAATGCCTGGGTGTACGTGGATATCCAGGGCATCGACGTTGGAACCTACGTGAAACGCGCGCAACAGGCGGTGCTGGAGAAGGTGTCCATGCCGCCGGGCTATTCGGTATCCTGGAGCGGGCAATACGAGTACATGCAGAGGGCGGAAAAACGATTGAAACTGGTCGTGCCTCTCACCCTTGGAATCATCTTCCTGCTGTTGTATCTCAACTTCAGGAATGTACCGGAGAGCCTTATCGTCATGTTGTCCCTGCCCTTTGCGATGGTGGGCGGCATCTGGTTGATGTACCTGCTGGATTACGATATGAGCGTTGCAGTTGGCGTCGGGTTCATCGCACTGGGCGGTCTGGCTGCGGAGACGGGCGTGGTCATGCTGGTCTATCTGGATCAGGCGTACGACCGCATTCGCAAGGCACGGGGAGATGAAATGAACGCCGTGGACCTCAGGAGAGCGGTTGTTGCAGGTGCGGTGGAACGCGTCCGGCCGAAAATGATGACCGTGCTGACGACACTTTTGGGGTTGCTGCCCATCATGTGGGGGCACGGGATCGGGTCAGAGACAATGAAGCGTATTGCGGCGCCGATGGTCGGCGGCGTCGCTTCGTCCGCACTTCTGACGCTGATTGTGATACCTGTCGTATACGCGTTGTGGAAAGGTCGATCGCTGAAAGATGAGAGTTGATTATCGATGATTGTTGTCATATATTCGAAGTTGCAGGCGTCAGGTTTCGGAAAACGCCAAACTTTCCCTTTCGTCAGAGGAGATTGATCCATGCGCAAGACCACTTCCGTCCTGCTTTCCAACGTACTCGCGTTCTGCTTTCTCGCCGTCACAGCGTGTTCCACGGCGGAAACCCGCACGGCGAAAATCAACGTGCCCACCGCGCAGTGTATGATGTGCGCAAATAAGATTGACAAGGCCTTGAAAAATGTGGATGGCGTGAAAAAGGTGGACGTTGATATGGACATCAAGGTTGTCAACGTAACCTACGATGCGGCGCGCACCGACACCGCAAAGTTGGAACAGGCGATTGCGCAGGCGGGTTATCAGGCGAATCAGGCGCCCGCGGACAGCGTGGCCTACGCGAATTTGCCGGATTGTTGTAAAGTGCCACCGCCTCAATAGACCCCGCGGCCGCCGTGGATTGCACATCAGATCGACGTTCCGAAATGGTTCCGGACTCCCCATTGCAGATTCGGGGCGATGAACGGCCTCCGCAATGGGGCGCAAATGTTCCACTCGCGTTGCCGTACGGTCGCACCTTTGGATTCAACGGGGGGCAGGTTTCGGCGTTGTGGGTAGTCGGGGATGTCTGCATCCAAAGAACCACAGGAGGCGTTGATGTTTAGCAAGGAAATTCAGTCGGCGCTGAACGAGCAGATCAACAGTGAATTTCTCGCCTGGTATACCTATCTGGCCATGTCCTCCTATTTCAAATCGATCAGTCTGAACGGATTTGCCAGGTGGATAGAGAAGCAGGCCCAGCGCGAGATGACGCATGCAATGAAGATCTACGAATTCCTCCACGAGCGGGAGGCGACGGTCGGGTTCAGTTCAATTCATGAACCCCCGTCGAATTGGCGTTCTCCTCTGGATGCGATTTCGGAGGCGTATCGGCGCGAACAGGAAGCCAGCGGACGGATCAACAATCTGGTCGATCTGGCAATGAGGAACCGCGCCCATGCGACCAACACGTTCTTGCAGTGGTTCGTCAACGAACAGGTGGAGGAGGAGGCGCGGCTTCGCGCCATTGCGAAAAAGCTGGAGCTTGTGGGTGATGATCGTTACGGGCTGTTCCTGATCGATCGCGATATGCGCTGAATCCCGCTGGCGTGAGTCAGGTGGCGATCTGAATTCGGCCGCTTCTGGAATGGGTACGGGGGCGGCCTTTTTCTATCCGGGGATTTACACCGATGGTTTACGTCAAAGACCTGTGGAAAAAATACCCCGCTGCGTGGGCGCTCAGGGGTGTGTCGCTGACGGTGGCGCGCGGAGGGGTGCTGGGCGTGCTGGGCGAAAACGGAAGCGGTAAGAGTACGTTGTTCCGGATTCTTGCCGGGGTGACGCGGCCCACCCGGGGAAGGGCGCTGATCGGAAAGATTCCAGCCGGGTTCGCCACAAAGCGAATCGTATCTTATTTACCGGAAATCGATCCGTTTTATTCCTGGATGAGGGTGGGCGAACAACTGGAATTTCTTTCGAAATTCCGTTCCGGGTGGGATACGGGGCAGGCACTAAAACTCCTCGATTTCATGAACCTGCCCGACGATCGGAAGGTAGGCGCCCTGTCAAGGGGGCAGCGCGCGAGGCTGAAGGTCGTGTATGCGTTCTCCTGGCCCAGCGACGTGGTACTGATGGATGAACCCCTTGGCGGCATCGATCCTCCGTCCCGAAAGCGAATTCTTGACGTCCTCTTCAATGAGTTCCGGCGGGCCGACCAGACGATACTGATTTCGACCCATCTGGTTTCCGAGGTGGAGCCGTTTATCGAGGATGTGCTGCTTCTGCGAGACGGCGAGATTTGTATTTCGGGCCCGGCGGGTCAGTTGCAACAGGACCACGGGGAGTCTCTATCTGAAATCTTCGCATTGTATGTGGATTGAGGAGATAGAGGTAATCTGCAATGAGGATGTTTATTGCACTGTACATCAAAGAGATAAAGGACGTCAGGGGTGTGTTCTGTATCCTCGGGATCGGCACTCTGGTGTTGCAGGGCTGGGTCTTGCTGGCCGTTGAGACCCAGATGATCGCCCTGTTTCTTTCGGGTCTTCCCCTCTGGGCAATCATGTTTGCCTTGCCATTCCTGCTGGCTTCTTCGTTCAACGGGGAATGGCGCGGCAATACGAACCATCTGCTGTTTGCGCTTCCCATCCGGGCCGGTGTTATGGGTCTGTGCAAATTCGCCGCGATTCTGAGTATCGGCCTCCTGCTGTTCGCGATCGCGGGTACAGGCGTATACTTCGTCGTTTCGCGCGCCCCCCAGGAAGCCGTTTCCCAGATTCTGAGCACTTTCGGCGTCACGCCAGCGGCGGTTTCCGGATACGCCGCGGGATTCTTCGCTTCCTTTGTGCTCCTGTCGCTTGGCGTCGTGACAGCCATGGAGGGCGTCAAGTACACGGCCTCGCGTCTCAGAGGTTTGGCCGCGGCGGCTTCATTTGTTTCGTGCGCTGTCATTTATCTGACGATGGCGGGTTACTTCGTCGTCGCAATGCGGGAATATCTGTCAACTGGCGAGGCATTAATGGCCTACACGGTTCTCGCAGGCCTGGTCTTTCTGCTGATCGGGCTGTTCCTGTTTGAAAAATTCGTGGAGATCTAGTATCCCGTCCCAGAATTGTGTCACCATTCATCCGCCTGTCTGCGTGCGTGAGACAGCACGCACAGGCAGGCCGGTTCATCCCGTCTCGCTGCGTTGCTTGCGCTACCTGTGCTGAGCCTGTCGAAGCAAGCTTGTCGAAGTGCCTTCACTGGCCGACCTTGCGCCTGTCTGCGTGCGTGAGACGGCACGCACAGGCAGGCAGGTCGGCTTGCTCAGGCGCCGGTTCCTGAGCCTGTCGAAGATCCGGCGCGCCCATGGAAAAATGTTGAATACGAAAGGACGAGCCCATGTCGGACAGGAAAGAGTCCCTTCGGAAGCTGAAACAGCCGAAGAAATCATACCCGGACACGATGCTGGTTAAACACGGAACGGCCGTGTCGGCGATCGTCTGTCCGGATGATGCGCGCTACCGTGAACTGGCTGCAGAATTGCAGGGCAGAATTCGGGATCTTTCCGGCGCGAACCTTTCCGTGGTAACGGATACGGACGCGACGACGCCTCCGGACCGGCATCTTCTCCTGCTGGGGAACGTGAATACGAACCGCGTGGTATTTCGTCTCTACGGATACAATTATACCCCTGCGGATGACGTGTATCCGGGGCAAGGGGGGTATCTTGTTCAGACCATCCACGACCCGTGGGGGAACGGAAAGAACGCCGTGGGGCTGTTCGGCAGCGACCTGGAAGGGGTCTGGACGGCGGTCGGCCGGTTCACGGAGGCGCTGGATGGTGAAAAGACGCTCTCGACGGGGCCGCTTTTCGAGGTCCGGTTCGGCCCGGAAGCTTTGCGGATTCCGAAGCTTGAAGACGAGCCCGACGTCGATTCGGAGATGGAGGCCGCGGAGGAGGCGCTGCGCCGCGGCGAACATACCGGCCTTTGGGGTCGGATTGGAGAGCGGGGGTTGTTGTACGGGCTGACGGGCAAAGACGTCTACGCCGAGCTTTACAAACGCCTCGTCGATCGAATGTACCGGCACGCGATGTCCGACCCCGACAACTACGGCGGCATCTGGGGGTTCGACGCGGATTTCGCCCTTTACAAGGTGATGCCGGGGTGGGATCTCGTGGAGGAAAGCCCTGTAATTTCGGAGGACGACCGGCTGCGGATTACCCGGATCCTGTTTGAATTCATCAACGATTGCGTGCCTCACGTGGGCAATATGAAGATACCCCACGTGCGGCACAACCATACCACGTTCGCCGCGTTGGGGCTGCATTACGCGGGCACTTACTATCGGAAGTATTACGGGTTGCCGGAGGCGGATGCCTGGCTGGCGCTGTCCGACGAGTGTTTCCGGCTCCAGGCGCAGGCGTTCAAGCCCCACGAAGATTGCAGCGGGTACCAATGGCTGACCCACTATCATCTGACCAGGTATTCGCTTTCCTGTGGAGATATGACGTTCTTCGAGAATGGGTGTGCCCGGAAAGCCGCGGACTATTCCATTCTGACAACGGACAATCTGGGCTATGCGCTTCCTTATGGAGACAACGCGTCGCCGTTCGGCTGGTGGAGCGAACTGCCCTATCTGAGGGCGGCGGTTTTTGTGCTGGGGGATGGGCGCTATCAGTGGATGCTGGACAAGAAGACGGCCGTTGAACCTCAATTTGCCGCGTATGAATATCACAGACGGGTAACCCCTGTGGAACCGGCGGATCTGGACGGGACGCAGGTGTTCCCGGTGGATCCGCTGTATTACGAGTCGAACCTTGGAGAAGACCATCTTCCGTTGAAGAAATCCTTCGATAAGGTGGTGTTTCGAGACGGGTACGACCCGATGTCGCAGTATCTGTTTCTGGACGGGCTCTCCAACGGCGGTCACAAACATTACGACGGGAATTCGATATCCCGGATAACGCAGAGGCGGCGGATCTGGCTGGCCGACTGTGACTATATCAAGTCTCTGCCCAAGTTTCACAACGGCGTGCTGATTTTCAGAAATGGACAGTCCGCCGAGATCCCGCCGTTTGTCGAACTCGAGCGTGCGGCGAATTTCGACAGGTCGGGATTTTCCGAGACGACACTGCGCAACTACAGCGGGGTGGACTGGCACCGGAACATTCTCTGGAATCGGGGGCTGTTTTTTCTAGTCATCGACGAGATGGAGGCTCTCAGGGAGGACGACTACAGTTTCAGGGCGATATGGCAGACGCTGGGCAATGTGTCCGTGCGCGGCGGCGGGCTGGCGGTGGAGCAGGATGGGGAGCGGTTTTTTATCCAGGGATTGAAGGGACCGTCTCTGAAACTGGAGGATGACGAGGAAACGGGGAAGAACTGGGTGGGCTATCCGCATGCGGACCCGGTCGTGCGGATTCTGCAGCAGATCGTGGACGTGCATTTGAAGGCTCGTGAGACGTATCGGTTCTTCAATCTGCTTTATTGCGGCGGCGAACCGGCGACGCGGAATTTGAAGCTGACGCAACTGACCGATGGGGCTGTCCGGGTCGACGGAGGTGACGAGGTCGTCTTCGCCGGCGTGGGGGAAACCGATGTTCTGAGCGAAATTTCAGACGGTCCGGCCGTGGCCGCGGCGCAGTTTCTGGTGTCTCCGTCCCGGCTGGCGATCGTGGACGGCACCCGGGTCCGGTGGGGCGACCTGGAACTGACGTCGGAGCAGCCGGTGTCTTTAGAATACGATCTGGTGCGGGGTGAAGGTCGGACGATGGCCAGGAACGCCACGCGGCTGTGTCTGTGGACGGATGGTCGTTCGGTCGTCACCGTGGATGGAAAACCGGTGGACGCGTCGGTTTCCGGCGGCGTGGTCGCGTTTACGTTGCCGAAGGGCGAACATCGATTCTGCCTGGTGCCGGACTCCGTGATGAGCTTGCGCCGGGCCGCATCCCGTACGGTGCGCCCGAAGGCGACGCAACCGGCGTTGATCCGACCCAGGCGGGGTCGTGTCGGTCAGTTGAAGGCGATGTGGACGTTTCCGGAGGAGGGGCCATTCCTTTCCTTGTACGGTGCCGATCTGCTGCGGGATGGGTCGGATGTTGTGGTGGCTGGCGGCCGGGGTGCATCGGTTTGCGCGCTGCACGACGGTGAGGCGCTCTGGCGGTTCCGGACAGGAGGTGAGGTCCGCTCCGTGTGGGCGGCGGACCTGGCGCGTGACGGCAGGACGCAAGTGATTGCCGGGTCTGCCGATACGAAGGTCTACGTACTGAACGCAACGGGACATAAGGTATGGGACTATGAAATTCCACTGTATTATCGTACGCCGATGTTGAAAACGGTGTTCGCCGGCGATATCGATGGGGACGGCAAGCTGGAGGTGATCGCCGGAGCGGAGTCGTGGCGTTACTATGCGTTCACCCACGAAGGCAGGCTCTTGTGGTATCAGATGACGGTGCACTCATCCACCCATGGCTGCGCGGCGGACGTCGACGGGGATGGCAGGGACGAGGTGATTGCCGGAACAGAATATCACCGCTGGCACTGTATCGACGGCAGTGGAGAGATTCGTTGGTCCTACCATCCGAGGACGGGCCCCCGGACAAATTCCACCGCAGCGGGCGATCTGGATGGCGATGGAATGAAAGAAGTGGTCTTCGCCGGGGCCGATACGCATATCCACACCCTGAACGCAGAGGGTAAGCTCCTCTGGCAGTTCAACACCGGAGATGAGGTCACGCAGGTCGTGACGGCCGATATGGATGGAGACGGGTTGGACGAGGTCGTGGCATCATCGATGAGTTTCAACGTGTACGTGATAAAGGGCGACGGACGTACACAGATCTGGCGCGCGGATCTCGGGGAGGTCGTGCGATGTATTTCGGTGGGTGATTTTGACGGCGACGGCAAACCCGAAGTGGCCGCCGGAACCGAGGACGGTGTGGTGCACCTGCTTGCCAACGGAGATGGCCGGACGGTGGCGCGTTTCAAGACCGGTGGCCCGCTGTTGACAATGACCGCCGCGGACGTGGACGGCGACGGTATTCCGGAGATTGCCGCGGCGTCCGAAGATGGCGTGCTGTATGTGTTGAAGCCCTAGTGTCCCGTCTCCCGGCAATCTATTGCCGGGACGGGACACTAGGGGAGGCGTACGCGATTTCTATCCGGCGCCGAGATGCTCTGCTCCGCCCGCACAAAGACCGCAGGGGGTTTTAAGACAGCTTCTAAAGGCCAAGTTCCCGCGCGATGCCGGCCATTGCATCCCGCACGAATGCAATGTGTTCGTCCAGGTCCACCCCGAGTTCCGATGCCCCGGTGCGGATGTCCTCCCGGTTGACGGCCCGCGCGAATCCTTTCTGTTTCAACTTCCTGCGTACGGACGAAATTTTCAGGTCTGCCAACCTCCTGGAAGGTTGCATGAGGGTAACGGCCACGATGAACCCTGTAAGTTCATCCGCGGCGAACAGGGCTTTGTCGAGCAGGCTGTCTCTCGGCACGCCCAGATAAGTGGCGTGGGACTTGATGGCGTGGATGACGTCAGGGGGATATCCTTTTTCCGTGAGGATGCGAACGCCGACCATCGGGTGCTCCTCGGGATCGGGGTGCTTTTCGTAGTCGAAGTCGTGCAGCAGCCCCGTGATGCCCCACAAATCCTCGTTCTGCCCGAATCTGCGCGCGTAGGCCCGCATTGCCGCTTCGACAGCCAGCATGTGCTTGATAAGATTCGGATTCCTGGTGTGGTCGCACAACAGTTGAAAGGCTTCATCCCGGCTGGGTAGTGACATACAGGCTCCTCGTGCTATGCCATGTGGCCGTTACCGCGGGTTCTCCGCTTGACTTCGAGAACGGTCTTCAGGGCGTCTTCCAGGGTGTCCGATACGGACCGCAGGCGTCGGTTCACGGAGGTCGTTTCCAGAAATTCCTGTTTCTCGGAGAGTGTCAGGTTGAGGCTGGCGGCAATGGCATAAGAAAGCTCCGATGGAGGACAGTTCGACTCCCGTCTCCAGTCCAGCCAGCCAAGCGAGAGTTTGACCGCGTCCTGGTAGAGTTCGAGGGCGCGGTTGGCGAGCTCAGGGTCCGCGGGTTCCCGTGCATCTTCGACTTCCTCCACGATTCCTGATATATAGGGGTGGACATCCAGGCGTTTTAACACCCGGAAACGCCTGGTGCCCCGAACCACAATATTCATGCGCCCGTCCGGAAACCGGGTGACCAGCTTTGAAACGGTCGCGCCGCACCCGGTATCGTGAAAGTTGTCGTCTGTGCCGAACACGAGCCCGAATTCCGCCTTCGTATCCATACATCGCTTGATCATTTGCCGGTATCGATCTTCAAAGATATGAAGTGGAATCTGCTGGAAGGGAAAGAGGACCAGTTCCAGCGGAAAAAGAGGCAATTCAAATGGCTCACTCATGTCGAGCCTCTTCTACCGGAGGGGGTGACTGAAGTGTGAGGTCTCCGAATCGGCCGGCGTCTTTGCGGCGGCTTACGGATTGTTGCGGGTGAGCGTTTCGAACAATTTCCGTGTGGCCATCGAAAAACTGCGCCCTTTGCGTTGCAGGACGCCCAGCGGGCGTATCAATGGCTTGCCGCGAAGCGGAAGCGCCTTGATGGTGTCTTTGAATCTTCCCTGTTTCAATGCCGATGAAGGCACGAGTGAAATTCCGATGCCGACTTCGACGGCGTGGATCAGCGTCGCAATGTGGTCCAGTTCCATGACCGATCGGAGGGTCACGCCGTGTTTCCGGAAATAACCGTCGATGGCCGTCCGCGTGGGAGCTTCAGGTGTGAACAGGATAAGCGGATGTTCGCCCAGTTCACCGGGACTGACGGTCGATTGCGTGCTGAGCGGGTCGGATACAGAGCAGATCACGACCATCGGGTCTTGCGCGAACGGGACCGCGTCCACATTTCGTTGAGAGCGGGGAAAGGCAACAACCCCGAGGTCGATCTGGCCACTTTCGACGTCGTCGTAGATATTTTTTGCCTGTGTATACGACAATCGCAGATCGACTCCGGGATGGGACTTGATATAAGTTTTCAGAAACGGGGCCAGTTCCGTCATGCCCACGCTGTAGATGGCGGAAAGTCGAACGGTTCCGGAAACCTCGCCGCTCAATGCCTGAATGCGATGTTGCATGTCGTCGAAGCGGCTGACGATCTCCCGTGCGTAGCCGTAGAAGATTTCACCTTCCGCGGTGAGGGAAAGCCGTCTTTTCTCCCGCTGTACCAGCTGACGCCCCTGTCGTTTTTCGATGCTCTTGAGTTGCTGGCTGACAGCAGATTGGCTGACGTTATTGAGCAGGGCGGTTTTGGAAAAGCTCTGGGTTTCCATGAGGTCGCAAAAGACCTTCAAGCTTTCTGTAAGCACGAAAAGGTTTCCAATTCGGTGTGAATGCCTTTTTCCGGATGCGAAGGCGATAGGAAGGCGCCCCCGGACGGCATGCGCCCGCATGGGGATTCACATATTCGGATTGCTTGTTCCATGAACGGGGACGACTCGATTTCGATCGCCCGTAACGGTGTCCGCGTTATCGGAATTCGACGCGCGGCAACGCACGGACATTCAGCCACGTCAATCAGTGGATCACGCAAGGAAAACTATAAGATTTACGAAAGCAAGTCAATAGAAAACCTATATGTCCGGGCGACGAGCGCGGGGAAGGAAACGCAAGCCCGTGCGGCGGGCCAGTCTAACTGCTTGCGAACTATTAATTTTCTTGTCTTAAACTGCCCCTGGGGGTATATTTTGCGTTCCGCCCAAGCCGGTTCCGGAGGCGCGGAAACGTGGGAATGCAAGGGGTCTGAAAGGAAAAAAGATCGTGAATTGGTTTGATCGGTTGAAGTCCGGCATTCAAACGCTGGTCCGGCGGACAATGCCCGACAATCTATGGATCAAGTGCGAACGTTGCCATCAGACGCTTTACAGCAAACAACTGCGGCAGGAGTTCGGGATATGTCCCCATTGCGGCGCGCATTTCAGGATCGGCTATAAAGAGTATCTGGATCATATCCTGGAGGCAGGCTCTTTCGAAGAAATGGCCAGCGAGGTGAAATCCGCCGATCCGCTGCAATTCGAAGATCGCAAGCGATATGCCGACAGGATCCGGGAGGGCCGCAAAGCCACCGGGCTGGATGCGGCGGTTTGTGTCGGCATCGGTAAGATCGATGGTTGGCGCGTCGGCGTGGGTATCCACGAACCGGCGTTCATCATGGGTACGCTGTCTTCGGCGGAGGGCGAGCGGTTTTGCCGCCTGATCGATCGCTGTATCAGGGAGCGCCTGCCGCTCATCCTGATCTGCCGCTCGGGTGGAGCCCGGATGCAGGAGAGCGCGCTCTCCCTGATGCAACTGGCAAAAATCAACGCCAGGCTGGCGCGGTTTGCAGACGCGGGGCTATTGTTCATTTCCATACTGACCGATCCCACGACGGCCGGTGTGTCGGCCAGCTATGCCCTTATCGGCGATATCAATATTGCGGAGCCCAATGCGTTGATCGGTTTTACGGGAGAGCGGATTACCGGGAGCTCGGTGGGCGAGGAGGAATTGGAGGCGCTCCGTCGGGCCCAGCGCGCCGAAAAGGTCCTGGAGAACGGATTCGTCGATATGATCGTGCCGCGCAACGAAATGCAGCAGACGCTGGCCAGTCTGTTTTCACTATTATTGAACTCGCAATCCGACGAGGATGTGCGGGTAATGACCACGGATCCGGCCTGAGTTCGGCGCGTGACCGAGGATCCTGACGCCCCGCCTTCTGCATTCCGATTCCCGGACGGCAATCTCGCGAGAGGCAGACATGGGTGCGGGTCTCAACGTCTATGTGGCGGTTTTTCTGTTTCGGAAAAACCGTGTTTTATTACTTGAGCGCGCGCCTCACAAGGGGTTTGCGCCGGGCCGATGGACAGGGGTCGGGGGCCGGGTGGAACCGGACGAGATGTCCAATCTGGAAGCGGCGGCACTCCGGGAGGTGGCAGAGGAAGCCGGAATCGAAGCGGAGGACGTCGAAGATCTCGACATCCGGGTCGTGTTGACCCGGCCTGAAGACGGCGACGTCACAACCGTGGTGTTTTTCACGGGGTATACCGATCGCGAGGGGTTGCCGCCCTGTAGCGAAGGCCGGCTGCACTGGGTCGCGATGGATCGCGTCGACGACCTGGATCTGGTAGAAAACGCCGGATATGCTCTGAATCTGGCCATTCAGGCGGAGGAATCCGGATTATCGGGCGTTTATTTCGCGGTGGAAGACGCGACGGGCAGTGGCGCCATCAGCGCCGTGAGGGTCAATCGCTCGGCATTGGGGCATTTGCCAGGACAACGGGAAATACAATGAAATTCGTGATTCGGGCCGGCGGCGTCGGCACCCGCCTGTGGCCCTTCAGCCGGACGACGCGGCCCAAGCAGTTCCACAGGATGGTCGGCGAACGCACCATGCTGCAGGAGGCCGTGCACCGGATCCGGCCGCTGGTCGGCGTCCGCGATCTCCACGTTTCAACGGGCAACGAACTGGTCCCGCTTGTCCGGGAGCAGCTTCCCGAACTGCCCGAGGCTGGCCTCATTGTGGAACCGGCGTTGCGCAATACCGGCCCGGCCGTTGGGCTCGAATGCGTGCTGCTCGAGAGCCGGTACCCCGGCTGTACCGTGGCCAGCCTGGGCTCGGACCATCATATAGGAAAGCCTGACGAGTTCGGCCGTCTGCTCCGGGTGGCGGAAGAAGCCGCGGAGGAGGATCCCGAAACGCTGTTTACGCTGGGGGTGAAGCCCACCCGCGTGGAAACGGGATACGGTTATATTCAGAAAGGCGCGGTCGCCAGGCGGGTAAACGGAGAGCAGGTTTACCGTGTGGAGAGGTTCAGGGAGAAACCCGATGAACAAACGGCAATGCGATTCGCGGAGAGTGGCGATTATCTCTGGAACAGCAACATGTTCGTCTGGAAGGCGCGTACGGTCCTGGCGCTATTCGAGCAATTCGAGCCGGAACTCCACCGTATTCTGATGCGCATTCGGGCCGCTGTGGGTACAGGGGCGGAACGGACTGTGATCGAGCGGGAATATCCCCGTATGAACGAGGTGGCCATCGACAATGCCATCATTGAACAAGCCCCGAAGGTGGCCACCCTGGAGGCGGATATCGACTGGAGCGATATCGGCAGTTGGGGCGCGTTGACGGAAGTCCTTCCCGTCGACACCGAGGGCAATCTGATCTCCGGTGAGGTATTGAGTCTGAATTCTCGGGATATCACCGCCTATGGTGTAGAGGGCAAGCTGATCGCCCTTGTAGACGTGGAGGGTCTGGTCGTCGTGGATACGCCCGACGCGCTGCTGATCTGTCGGCGCGACCGGACGCAGCGCGTCAGAGACGTTGTCGCAGCCCTGCGAGAGGGCCGCGCCGGGTATATATAGTAAAGGGAACGGGACCTCCGATCACTGGCGCGGTTTACGGTTCGGAAGGCGTCTTGAACGCTTTGCGTGGAATAGTGAGCGAACGCGATATCGCGGCGTCTCGGATTTGACAACGGAGAAGCCGACGTGAAAATACTTGTGCTCCAGGGACCGAATCTGAATATGCTGGGCAAACGGAAGGCGGCTCATTATGGTCTCGTCACGCTGGACGAGATCCACTCCCGGCTCGAGGAACGGGCGGGTGCGATGGGCTGCCAGTTGGAGTTCCTGCAGTCCAACCACGAGGGCGCCCTTGTCGACAAGGTTCAGGCTGATCGGGATCGTGTCCAGGGGATCATTCTCAATCCGGCGGGGCTTACCGGGTACGGCTATTCACTGCGGGATGCGATCGAAGACAGCGGGCTCCCGGCGGTGGAGGTGCATCTGTCCAATATCCACGCGAGGGAAGCGTTCCGAAGGCATTCCTGCTTTTCGGCCATCGTGGTGGGGCAGGTTGCAGGATTCAAATGGCGGGGTTATATCGCGGCGCTGGAGATGCTGGTGGAGATGCTGAGAGAAGAAGGATAAACAAAGGCAGGGTCAATTCACAAAAAATACGCCCCGGAGAGATCCCCGGGGCATCTTTGTTCGTTCTCCGATTTTCCGGAACCGCGCGCGGTCAGTTTCGCCTCGCCTTCACCTCATATCGCATGGCTTCGGCGACAATGCTGGCGGCGCCGTCGATTCCGGTCTGGCAGGTATTGAGCGTCAGGTGATAATTATCCGCGGCGTTCCAGGCAATCCCGTAGTGTCTCTTGATATAGCGTTTCCGGTAATCGTCCATTTTTCGGATGCGTTTGGCGGCATCGTCGGACTCCAGTTCGTCCCGATCCATGACCACCTGAATTCGATAGTCGATCGGGGCGACCACCCGCAGATGCAACGTGCCGGATCGGTCTCTCAGCAGGGCCTGTCCGCCCCGGCCAACCAGGACCACGTTGTCCCGCTCGGCCAGACGCGAGATGACTTCGCGCGTGATGGAGACGAAAGCCTCTTCGTCCGGTAGAGGAAGACCGGAATCGGCTTGGCCGGTCAGTTCGGGCACAGTGGCGGTTGCCCACCATTCGTACTCCGAGAGGCCCGTAATGGCCTCCGGATGCCCGGGCGTGAGAAATTTTCGAATCACGCGCATGGCGGGATGTTCAGGGCGTTCGTCAAACCGTTCGGCTTCGGAGACCGGAACCTGGGCTTCGTTGGCCACTTCCACGAGCAGGTCTTTGTTCATGCAAAGATAACCCAACAGATCGGCTGCTCTCTGAGCGACCGTTCGTCCGTCGCTGCCGTATTCTCTTGAGACGGTAATCACACCCATATTGAGCCTCGCTGATGTGAGATGCCGCTTTCGGATTCAGCATTGAGCGGAAGGTGACAAAATCCGGATAATGGCATAAACTAGCCGGTATTTTCAATTTGTCAATGGGTTTGCAGGCCGGGGTGTCCTGCGGACGGCCACGCTGATCGTTCCTGAAAAGGGGGTTCGGCGGATGCCGCTGCTAACGAGGGGGCAATCGATGAAAGACCAGGTGTGGATGTACAGGCACGACGAGATTCAGACCGGAAGGCCGTTTGGGATCGACGTGGACAGCGCGGATTGGCTTTGGGAGGGATGCGGACACAACCGATTGACGGGTCATAATTTACGTACGGCGGAGACGGTTCAGATTCCCGTACCTGAGATGGCGGGTCGATCGGTCGTCCAGGTCATTGCCTGGCAGGAAAAGCTGGTGCTCACCCTGGGGGACGCGCCGTACTACCTGGTTTATGACCCCGTGCGGCGAGCTTGCGAAAGGCGGGAAATCCCCGGCGACCGGCCTATCGTGTGGTACGGGGTTAAGACCCCGTGTGGGAAGGTGTTGCTCTTCGAGCGCTCGGAATCCAGGGTTCTGGTTCTGGAGGGTCCGCTGGCGGAGCCGCGTGTTGTGGTCTGTCCGTTTGACGGGCAGCTGGCAAGCGGATGGTGCGTTGACGGGATGGTCTATTCGCCAATGTGTGAACCTTCCCGGATCATCAGGTTCGATCCCCGCACGGAACAATTCGTCGACGAGCGCCCTGGCCCCTACCCGGATGCCGCGTTGGCTGGGTACCTCGAACATCGCGGCGTGCTCTATGTCTGGGATACGGCAAAGGGCCGGATCTTTCCGATGGAACCGGGTCGGGGCCGGTGGGAGGAAGGGATTCCGACTTCGGATCACGGACAGATTTACGGTTTCATGGGCGGAGGGTTCGGGTTCAAGGGCCGTGCGTATATTTGCTTGAGCACCTATATGCATCCGAGCCGGCTGGATCCGAAAACGGGTCGGATCGTGATCCCGGACGGCCCGTTGACGGTTGACGGCATGCCGCCGAGATTTCTGGACCGATTTCTGATATTCGATCCGGATGCCATGGCGTTCGACTACCTGGCGGCCCCGGAACAACCGGACGGGGTCTCGCTTCTTTGTTATCACTGGACGGACGGCGAGCGGTTCGTCATTACGGGCACGACGATACCGTACACGCAACCGGGGAAACTCGGAGAGATTTTCGGGTCATGGATCGTCATGCAGAGCGAACCGGCCGCGCAGGAGCCGGGTTTCGGCTTGCCGGACGCGGCGTTCGACAGGCGGGCGCATCTGGGACGGTACCGTCGCACGTACGGTGCAGAACGGTCGCTCTATCTGCCGCACACGCCGTGGACGCCGCCTGTTGTGAATATGGAGGGTCCGGCAACGGATTACCCGCCGGGGATGGAGGCCGAGTTGATCCGCCGTGCGTCCAGGACCGATAAGGCGGAGTACCTCGGGCATCTTGCCGAGACCATTACCGGCGGAGCGTCTTCGGACGCGGATGCGGTCAGGCGGGTTGCGGGCTACGTGAATCGGGCGCTGTATTACAATCCGATCCAGATTCCTGAAACACGGGATCCGGTGGCCATTCTGGAAGGACACGATGCACGGTGCGGGCAGGGCGTTACGGTCACGGTGGCTATTCTGGAGGCGCTCGGCATTGGGGTACGGTCCGTGGGTCTTTCCCACCACGTGGTCGCGGAGGCGACGTATGACGGGAGCGATCATATCGTGGACGCGCTGTTTTTCGGCGCCAATCAGCCGCAGAAAGCCGGAAGGGTGTTGTCCGTGGCCGAACTGAAGTCGGATATTTATTTCGCCGATGGCTTTGCGCAAGAATGTTTCGCGTACGATCCCGAGTTGCTCGAGAGCGAAGACCGGTTCTGGATTCTGGGTTACGTCTTCGGCATCTGGGGGTCTGAGCCGTATTACTCGTACTATCTGGGTGCCGAGAAAGCCCATCCGCCTACGTTCCCCCTGCCATTGCCGGCGCAGCGAACGGGCCGTCAGGAGGTCCGGTTAAATTGGGCGCGGTCGATTAAGATGGGTGGCGGCAGGATAGAGTACGACGTACGCGTTTTCTCTGATCGAGCGTGCCGGGAGGAAGTGATGACGGAAACAACGGGGAACACGTCGATTGTCTGGGAGGTGCCGGAGGCCAATCGGATGTATTTTGTGGAGGTACGCGCCGTGGACGATCATCGGGCCGGGAATCCGGATACCTGGTATCCCGCAGCACGGACGAATTTCGTGCTGGTTCCCGAAGATCAGTATGGCTGGTACGGCATGATGTGAATGCGAATGCCGGCGCCTATTCGTCGGTGGGACTGCTCCGGGAGACTGGCACGTGAATGAGCGTGGGCAGCCCTGCGCACAGGCCGTCCCGCAGGGCGGGAAGGATCTGCCCGGCATGTTCAATGCGAATTCCCCGGGCGCCAAAGGCTTCCGCCATCCCCGCGTAGTCGATGGGACCCAATTCGGAGGTTATCCCGCGGCCGTAACGCGCCTCGTGCCCCGTCAGTGTGATGCCCCAGGCTTCGTCGTCGGCGAGAAGGACGACAAAGGGCAGATTCTGGCGGGCGGCGGTCTCGAGTTCGGCAACGGTGAATGTGAGCGCGCCATCGCCCGATATGAGGATAACGGGTCGGTCCGGGTAGAGCAGGCGGGCGCCCATCGCTCCCGGAATACCGTAGCCCACAACGCCGCTGGCGCCGCAAGTGAGCCAGTGCCCGGGATATCGGTCGCAGAGGACCTGGTGCGCCCACTGCCCGATGTTGCCGCCGTCGATGACGATAACGGTATCGTCGGTCAGGACGGACTGTACGGCGTGCATGATGTCGAGCGCGTGCATGCCGTTCCCTTTGCGGACGTCCAGAAACTGCCGGCGAAACGCGTTTCGGCGTCTGGCGGCTTCCTTGAGCCAGGCCGTCTTGGGCGCGATTTTCTTTGTATGCGCGGCTTCGGTCAACCGGGAGAGCGCGGAACCCGGATCGGCCGCCACGCGCAGGTGGGCGCCGGTTCCCTGATTGAGGTGGAAGGCATCCGGGTGGATGCGCACAATGGTTGCCTCGGGGTGCACCGCGGGCGGCTGAAGGTAGCCGACCCGGTAATCGCAGGTCGCGGCCGCCAGCAGAACCAGGTCCGCATCCGGCAGGAGCCGGGGGCCGCCGCTCGCGGCGCCGACAACGCCCATAAACGTCTCAATGGGCTTCGAGATGGCGCCCCGGTCCCAGATCGGCACCATCACCGGGACGGCCAGGGCGCGGGTGAACTCAACCAGCGCCGCGTTGCCGTCCGCATAATGCGTGCCGCTGCCGGCCACCAGGATGGGGCGGTCGGACCCTGCAAGCAAGTCGGCGATCCGGTCGATTTCTCCTGGATGCCCCGATGCCATGGTGGGGGTGGGATGGCTGGCGTCGTGAACGCGCAGGATGGCGTCGGCGTGAACTTCGGCGCTCAGGACGTTCTGCGGAACGGTCAGGTGTACGGGTCCGGGCCTGCCGGAAATGGCGGCATCGAAGGCCTCGTGCAGAATCTGCGGGATACGCTCCGGATGGTGGATGGTTTCCGCGTATTTGCACAAGGGCGCCGCGATGGCAACCTGGTTCAGATCCTGAAAGTGCCCGAGACCGGCGGTGCCGGCGGGTCCGCTTCCGGTGATCAGCAGCATCGGGGCGCCGTCGAAATGGGCGTTGCAGACACCGGTGAGCGCGTTGACGTGCGCCACGCCGCTGCTGACGGCGCAGACGCCCACGGTGCGACTGAGGCGTCCGACGGCTTCGGCGATATATCCTGCGGCCTGTTCGTTGCGCACGTCGACAAGCCGCATTCCCGCCCGGTCGCAGGCGTCGTCCAGGTCGTCCAGCCCGTGGCCGCAGAGGGTTGCGATAAAGGCGACGCCTTTTTTTTGAAGTTCCGCCACCAGCAGATCCGCACCGTTCATGTACGTTCCTCCCGTCAAACTTTGTAGGGGTGTCCGGTAAAGAGCGAACCGGGCCTTATTGCCGAAGGAAGAGGCGCCGGCAGCCGTTCGGCGGCCCTCTGTTGCGCCCGTTAACCCGTCAAGCCCGATACAGGTTCATCGCATCGATGGCGTCTGCGATGCGGGACGGTACCAGGTGAGCGATTGCCGCGCCTTTATTCTTAAGCGCCCGGACTTCCGTGGAGGATATCTGCGATTGGACGCCGCCCAGCCGGATGAAGTGGATTCTGGCGGAAAATGCCGCATATGCAGGGCTGCTCATCAGCGTTCGCATGGCTTCCGGGTCGATATTGTCGCGGTTCGCGGCGACGATGTGGGCGACGTCGAAGAGTACGGACAGTTCATCCGGAAGGCTGGTATAGTACCGGGGGTCGAACAGCCGCAACAGGGTGTCGTATCCGACCACGAAGAACAGTCCGGTCGATTCCGGGTAGAGCGGGCGAAGGGCGCGGGCTTTGTCGACGAATCTGGCGTGGCTGCAACCGGCAACGGAGATGTTTCGATAGGGTCTTGCGTAATGGTCCAGCATGGCAAGGCGCTGCGCCAGAGATGCCCCATAGATGGTCTTGTCGACATTCGCGTGAGATAGCAATAACAGGGCTTCGCCGGCCCGACACGTTTCCAACGCTCGTTTCAGCATGGTTTCGTGAGCAACGGTCATCGGATTAAAGGAGGCATCCATCACGACCAGGTTGCCGCCGGGCTTGTTGAGTCCTTTCACCGCCCTTTGGAAAAAGCCCGCCCGCGGTGGACCGCAGGGTTCCAGCGCGTCCATGAAGCTGTGCAGTTCCTGGAGTTTTCGCGGGGTGATCTGCATTTGGCAACGCGGGAAGAGGGGTTCACGCCTGTTGATTGGATATGGTAGGTTGGGGTCCGGGGTAAGTCAATCGAAATATCGCGGGGATTTTCCGCTTGACATCTGTTGTCTCCGCCTTACCATTGGATGGGGGGTTGGGTTGGGTTGAACGTTAATCGCGAACGAAAGGGAGATGAATGGCGGTGCCGCCGTTTCGGGGGGTATTTGTCATCCTTGCAACGCCGTTTTCGGACGATGGTTCGCTGGACGAAGACGGGTTGAAGGCCGAGGTGGAGTTTTCAATCGCGGCGGGAGCGCACGGTTTGGTCTCCCCGGTGAATGCGAGTGAATTCAGCGCGTTGTCCGACCCGGAACGGCTGCGGGTGATCGAGGTCGTGGGCCAGACGGTGCGGGATCGGCTGCCGTTCGTCGCCGGTGTGTCCGGAGTGAGCGCCCATGTGGCTGTGTGGATCGCGGGACGTGCCGAGGAAGCGGGGGCCAACGCCGTGATTGCAATGCCGCCGTATATATCCAAACCCCCGGCGGATGGCGTGAGGGCGTATTACGAGGCGCTTTCCAGGGCGACGGAACTGCCGATTTTCATCCAGAACTATCCGCTGCCAATCGGGGTGCCGATGTCACCCGCGTTGTTGAGTCGGCTTGCTCGCCAGATTGAACGCGTGCTTTACATCAAGGAGGAAGTCCCCCCGGTCACACATTCCATTTCGGCGGATATTGCTGCTTGCGGGGATTCGGTGGAGGGCGTGTTCGGGGGTGCGGCCGGTCGGTTCATGATGGACGAGATGCGGCGGGGCGCCGCCGGGACGATGCCGGCCTGCGACGCAACCGACGTCCATGCCGCGGTTTGGAATGCCTATCAGGCGGGTGATGTGTCCGGCGCCCGTGAGGTATTCAACCGTCTGTTGCCACTGTTGAATTTCGAGATGCTGCACAGTGTGCGCGCATACAAGGAAGTGCTGCGTCGCCGTGGGGTGATCCGCTCGGCTTACGTGCGGGCGCCGATGACCGGACCGCTGGATGCGCAGGACCACGTCGAACTGGATGCGATACTTTCCGATATCCGGGACCTGTGGACGGTTTAGTACAGCGTCCCGCATCGGACGGAACCTGGGAGTCAGGTCGGTCGTTCCTGTACATCGGACACGTCCGATGGATTTTCTACGTGCGCCAGCTTCGCAATGGCTCGGCTGAGGCGCCAGGGTAGGGCCGCGAAAGCGCTCCCATGGGTTTAGAGGCGCGCTTGGCGCGCCGCAGCCGGTCGGCTAACTCACGTTTTTCACGGAGGGTGTTATGCACGTTGGGATGCGGATTCCACCGATGGGAAGGGAATTGGGTCTCGAGGGTGTGGTGGCCTGGGCCGGCGAATGCGGTTTCGGATCTGTGGATGTACCGGAAGTCGACGCGAGGATTCGGAGGATTTTCGATAAAGCGGAATTGGCGATCGGTTCCGTCGATTGGGGTGTGGGAGGCGCTCTGTTGAGCAAAGACGCTCAGGTACGACGCGGGGCGGTTTCGGCGGTGAAGCGGCGCATTCGCGCAACGGGCACCCACGGTTCCGGCGTGGTGTTTCTGTGCCTGGCGCCGGACGACCGCATGCAATCCCGATCCGAGAGTTTCGAGATTTTTAAAGAGGTCTATCCCGGCGTGGTGGATTACGCGGAACAGCAGGATGTGTTTCTTGCCATCGAACCCTACCCCGGTGGAGCCCCCACCTATGGCAATCTGGGATGTACACCCGAGACGCTTCGGGCCATATTTGAGGTTGTGCCCTCGCCTCATCTGGGGATCTGCTATGATCCGTCACATTTCATCCGGATCGGTGTGGATTATCAGCGCCTGTTGATGGAATTCGGCAACCGCGTTCGGCACGTGCATGCCAAGGATACGGAACTGCTGGCCGACGGCCTGTACCTTTACGGAAGCCTCGGCCAGAGTTTCGGCAGGAGATATGGACACGGGGAAGGCTGGTGGCGGTACTGTATTCCAGGATGGGGCGACGCCGACTGGGTGTGGATTGTGGCGCGGCTCGAAGAATTCGGCTACGATGGCCCCCTGGCAATTGAACTTGAAGACGATCGTTATATGGGCAACACCGCGTTGAATCAGGATGGGCTGCTGGCGGCGAAGGCGTATCTGGAGGGTATTATCCGGTAGGGGCTCCAGATTCGCGGCACACGATCCGGTTCCGGAGGATCGCGAATGAGAACGTTTGTGGGAATTTCGTTTGTACTGGCGCTGCTTTCGGTGGCGTGCGGAGAAGACAATCCGCTGAACTACGATACGCTGGCAGGCACCTATACGCTGAGAGAGATTCGAGTGACCAATGCATCGGGCCTCGTTACACTAGGTCCACCCGATGCAACCGGAACGCTTGTTCTGACCACCACGGGCGCCTTCACGCTGAGCGTCAGTGTACCTACGCTCGGGCTCAACGATACGTACTCGGCTGGAGTGTACGCTGTGGAAGGAACAAGCCTCGTGTTCGAAGACCAGGAATCATTGGGCGTTACCGGCGCCGATGCATCGGTGAGCGGGAACGAGCTGACATTGACGTCTGCAATCGGCAACCAGGCCGTCACGATGATCTTCGGGAAGGTCTGACCGGTTTCGCCAACGGATTGAACCAGGGTCAGAGAAAGCAGGCGTTCCCGGCCCTCAACCCGAAGGCGGGCTGAGGGCCGTCGCTAAAGGGCACCTCCAACGTGAGAATTTTGTAAGACGCGACGGCTGATTATGCTGCCGGAGAATAAGCGGTTGCGACGGGATTCGATTCGCTGTCGAGGGAGGGAAATTGATGTTAAAAGTGGCAGATGCCGTGGTGATCGGCGGCGGGATTATGGGAGCCGGCATAGCCCATTTTCTGGCAAAGAAGGGGCTTGGCGCCGTCGTGCTTCTGGAAAAGCGGACGCTGGCCGCCGTGAGCACGGGGCATTCGGCTGCGGTGATCCGCACCTTTTACTCGAATGACCTGACCATCCAATTGTCCATGAAGGCGTTGGAGATGTTTGCGAATGGGGAGGAGGCGCTGGGGGGAGACGGTGACTTTCGCAATACAGGTTATATCTGTCTTCTGGGTGAGCAAACTGTCGCCGCGGGCCGGGCGGTGCTTGCGGCGGAGCAGCGGAACCACACTCGAGCCGTTGAGGTGGGTACGGATGAGATCAGGGAACTCGTCCCCGGTGTGAATACCGAAGGGATCGTCGCGGGCATCTATGAACCCGCGTCGGGTTACGCGGACCCCGTCAAGACGGTCCGGAACCTGGTAACGCGGGCGAAAGACTGGGGACTGGTGTGTTACGAGGGCGTGGGAGCAACGAAGATTCGCCTCTCCGGCAACCGTGTGACCGGGGTGGAGACCGACGCGGGCGAAGTCCATACGGATATGGTGATCAACGCCGCAGGTCCCTGGGGCCGCGAGATGGGATTGTCCACGGGGTTGAATTATTCGGTGCGATGGAGCCGGGAGAGCGATCTGGTATTGCGATTGCCGGAGGGATTCGGGCGGTTTCCCGTGGTTTCCGATCCCAACCTGCGGGTCTATTTTCGTCCGGACGGCGACGACGGACTGCTGGCGGGCCTGAGTTTTCCCAAAGAGGTGGAGCCGATGGACGTCGACGCGTACGATCCCGTCCTCGATGAACCTACTCGCCGGCGCATCGAGACGGGGACCTTTGAACGGGTGCCGGCGTTCAGGCAGGGCGAATTCGTAAAGGGCTGGGCGTCGGTCTATACGATTACGGACGACTGGCATCCCCTGGTCGGATCCGAGCCGGGGCTGGAGGGTTACCATGCGTTTTTCGGCGGGAGTGGGCACGGGTTCAAGCTGGGACCGCCCATTGCCGATTCGCTGAGCGACGTGATCCTCGGCCGGACGCCGGCGTTTGATCTGCATCCGTTCCGCCCCAGCCGGTTTCTGGAGGGGGAACAGTTCTCGTCCGCATGGGGGGGAGGGAATAGGGGGTGAGGTCATATTCGAGGTGACCGAAGCGATCGAAGGCGGCGCCCCAGGGGTGATTCGCCTTCATCTCGTTAGAGAAGAGGCCAACCAGGTGTTTTGATCACCCGTAGGGGCGACCGGCCGGTCGCCCCTACAAGGAATCCCGATGACAAGCAACGCCAACCTTAACTGGATCGCAAACTACATATGGGGAATCGCAGACGACGTGCTGCGCGATCTGTACGGGCAAGGTGCAGTTGATCGACGCCACAGCCTGGCACCGGCCGCTACGCAAGAACCTGGGCAAGAAGAACTGCGAGCTCGGCGAAGAGGACATTCAGCGCATCTGCGACACCTTCCTCGCCTTTGAGGTGAGCGAGCAGAGCAAGATCTTCGACAATGACGCCTTTGGCTACTGGAAGGCGACTGTCGATCGGCCGCTGCGGCTCAATGGGATTGACCCCAATCGCGCCTACAAGGCCGCCGAGATCAAAAAGATGAAGGAGAGTTGCGGACGCAGCGAAACCGCGCCCGCCCGTCATCAGGAAGATCCACAGAAGAGGTACGGAGGCCGACCCCATGCTGGAAGCATTGGCTGCGCGGATACGCAAATCGACGCAGGACAGGCCAACAGATCGTCGCGACGGCTGAGCCGAAGGGAAACTAAAGCGCAAGGGCGAGCGATGCCCTGCATATCGCTGCGGCGACCGTGGCCGGGGTCGATGTTTTGGCAAGGCGGTATGCCAGCGCAATGACTACGAACACGTCATCCGGAATGAATCCGCGCTGGACCGGATTCGGCAATACATCGCGGATAACCCGGCCAGGTGGTCGAAAGACCCGGAGAATCCTGCCGCTAAGGGCGGCCAGGACACACGGAGGATAAGTAGATGAGACCGAGCGAGATCATCTTCGAGGTAACCGAAGCGGCTGAAGGCGGATACGACGCCAGAGCGCTCGGGCACAGCATCTTCACGCAGGGAGAAGACTGGAACGACCTCAAGGCGATGGTGCGAGACGCGGTGCTCTGTCATTTCGACGACGAGAACATGCCACGAGTGATTAGACTGCATCTCGTCAGAGTCGAGGCCATCGCGGTATGAAACTGCCCCGCGACCTCGCAGGAAACGAGGTTTCCAGGCTGCTGACCCGTCACTATGGCTACCGCGTGACGCGAACCAAAGGCAAGCACGTGACTATGAACTTGACAATCGACGGCAACCGGCACAGCGTGACCGTACCGAGGCCGTAGCGGAGTTTCTTGGTCTGTCCAAACGCGAAGTACGAGAAACTCTTTTTGGTTGACTCCATGATCCCCGGCCTGAAGCCTTATCCCGCAAAGAACGACTCTGGCGCATCAGGGCCTGCAACGAGGTCAATTGTCATAATGGACGCCCGCGCCCGCATTACCGCCGAAACCGCCGACATGACCATTGAGGAACAGGCAGAGTGGTTCAATTCCAGGCGGTATTCCGACCCCGCGCTGGAAGCATTGGCTGCGCGGATACGCAAATCGACGCAGGACAGGCCAACAGATCGTCGCGACGGCTGAGCCGAAGGGAAACTAAAGCGCAAGGGCGAGCGATGCCCTGACCCAGGTTCTTCTTTGCTGTCGGCGAAGAACAAGAGGGCCCCGTGACGGGCGCCGAACTCCGGAGGAGATGGAAATGACAACGGAAACCCTGAATCAACATATTGAGATCACTCCGGGCATTTCAGGCGGCAAACCGCGCATTGCCGGTCGTCGAATTACCGTGGAGAATATCGTCATCTGGCACGAACGCCTGGGCAAGAGCGCCGACGAAATCGCCAGTGATTACGACATTTCCCTGGCGGATGTGTACGCGGCACTGGCTTACTATTTCGATCATCAGAATGAGATTGACCACTCGCTTGAGGAGAGTCGAGCATTTGTAGATTCCTTACGTCAGAAGTTTTCTTCGAAGATTTCCCAAAAGATTCAAGACCCGACCCAACATGGCAACGATTAAGTTTTTAACCGATGAGAATGTCTCCAGAGCAGTTGTAATGGGACTACGTCGGAGAGGCGTGGACGTACTGACTGTTGCCGAAGCCGGGGACCTTGGAGCGTCTGACGAGGTAATTCTTGGAATTGCCCGGGAAACAGAACGAGTCATCTTCACGCAGGATGATGACTTTCTCCGTCTTGCAGCAACTGTTTCTGACCACCGAGGTATTGTTTACACGTCTCAAGAAAACACGGTTGGTGAGATTATTCGTGGCTTGATGTTGGTCTATCAGGTCTTAGCAGCAGAAGAGATGGTTGGACATGTTGAATACCTGTAGAATACAAGGAAGTCATGGATAATTCAGCCCCATTGGTTGCCGACGGCGCGCGGGCCTGCCCTCTGCCGCTGACGCCTGGTACCAGTCGGACAGCGTGAGAATCGGCTACGAGATCAGCTTCACCCGGTACTTCTACAAGCCCCAGCCGATGCGGACTCTGAAGGAGGTCCGAGCTGTCATTCTTGCGCTGGAGAAAGAAAAAGAAGGGTTGTTGGCGGAGATTATCGTGCTATGACATCAGACGTACTCGACCACGCCGATCGGCGCATCCGGCGCTACATCCGCGCCAGGCAGAAGCTGATTGCGCTGTTGGAGGAGCAGAAGCAGGCCATCATCCACCAGGCCGTCACGGGACAGATCGACGTCCGAACAGGCCGGCCCTACCCGGCCTACAAGGACTCCGGTGTGGAGTGGCTGGGGGAAGTACCGGAGCATTGGCAGATCGCCGCTTTGCACCACAGATATTCGCAGTGTCTTGGTAAAATGCTCGACTCCAAACGAATCACCGGCAACTACTCGCTTCCGTATCTGCGAAATGTTGACGTTCAGTGGGATCAGATCAACACTAAAGACCTTCCAACTATGGACATTGCGCCCGACGAGTATGAGCGCTACACCGTTCAACATGGTGACTTGCTGGTATGCGAAGGAGGAGAGATAGGACGCTGCGCGCTTTGGTCAGGAGGACTACCCAGATGCGGATTTCAAAAAGCGCTGCACCGTCTCCGGCCACGGAATGCCCGTCAGGATATGCCACGCTTTATGTACTATGCCCTTCGTGCCGCCGCGAAAGCCGACGCTTTTAATGATGGACATCTGAGTACTATCGCTCATTTGACTGGTGAAAAGCTGAGAGTACACCACTTTCCATCCCGCCAGTAGCGGAGCAAGAGTTGTTAGTGCGTTTTCTTGATGGCGTTGTTGAGTAGATTGACCATACGGTTTCTCGCGTTCACCGCCAAATCGACCTCCTCAACGAATGGCGCACCCGCCTGATCGCGGATGTCGTCACCGGCAAGCTAGATGTGCGCGAGGCGGCGGATGAACTGCCTGAGGACGACGTCCAGGACGATGCCGACGAATCGGAAGCAGAGTACACAAGCGAGCATCCAACGATGTAGGGGCGACCCGCCGGTCGCCCCTACCGGACCTCCCTCGCCGCCGCAGGTGTTGCCCATCATAGATGCCTATATTGTGCCACACAAAAACTGTGAAGCTGTGACTATGAGAAATATTACCGTATCCGTCGACGAGCAGACACACCGGCTCGCACGTATCCGTGCGGCGGAGATGGACACATCGGTATCGGCCCTGGTGCGCGACTACCTGAGAGATCTGGCAGCCGAGCCGAATGCGGGGGGCGAAGCCAGCGCCGAGTCTAGCGAAACCATCTATCAGCGTCGGTGCAGGCTGCTGCGGGAAGTGCTCGCAGACTTCGATAGGCAGGGTATTGGGCTGCGGATGTCCGATAACCTGCCCAGGGAGGCGTTGTACGACCGCGTCGCTGCAAGGGCCGAGGCTGTCGCCGAGCGCGAGCGGCAGCGCAACATCTCTGAAGCACTCAGAGTCTCGCCATGCGATTCGTAGATACCAATGTCCTGCTGTATGCTGTCAGCGAGGTCTCGGAGGAGGCCGACAAGCGAGCGCGGGCGCTGGAAGTCCTGACGGAACCCGACCTCGCCGCGTCAGTTCAGGTGCTGCAGGAGTTCTATTACCAGGCCACCCGGCCGACACGGATCCGCAGTCTTTCCGGCAATCGAGCTTTGCAATTCCTGGAGCCGATTCTGCTGTTCCGGATTCAGACCATGACGATGGACGTTTTTCTCGAGGCCATCGCCATCAGCCATCGTTTCCGGCTGTCCTATTGGGACGGCGCAATTCTCGCCGCGGCCCGCGCCCTGGGTTGCGATGCCGTGTATTCCGAAAATATGAGTACGGAACAGGACTACGATGGCCTCCGGGTCATAAACCCGTTCACGGACCAGCAGGCTTCACGGTGAACGCCGACACTTCCGAACGCCTTTAACATGGTAATTGTGACACGAAGAAGATTCACTAAGTTCATAATTTATACGAGGTGTTGTGCCAGATGAGCCACTCGACTCCACACTGGAGGTACAGATTCTCCAACTACAAGCGGGCCTTTACGCTGCTGCGGGAGGCGATAGAGACGATGAGTGAGTCCGGACTGAGCCAACTTGAAAAGGAAGGAACCATCCAGAGGTTCGAATACACGATGGAACTTGCGTGGAATGTCATGAAAGACTATTTGGAGCACGAGGGCGTCGTCTTTGACCAAACCACCCCGAGGAACGTCATCAGAAAGGCCTTCGAGACCAACCTAACCAGGCACGGGAGGGTATGGATGGACGCACTCGATGCTCGAAACAAGATGTCCCACACCTACAATTTCCAGCAATTTGAAGAGGTAATAGAGAATATCCGCAGCCGATATCTTGCCGCTATGGAAGACCTTCACCTGGTTCTTTTGGAGAAGGAGGCGGACACTGACTGACCACGGACTTTTCGATGAGGAGCTCGAGACGATTCGGGCCGTTTTGGCCAACTTCGCCGATGAGATCACACAGGTTGACCTGTTCGGATCAAGGGCCACGGGAAACTACCGAGGGAATTCCGATGTTGATCTTGTAGTTCACGGAGATGTCAAGGATACCACCATCGACAGACTGTGGACTTTGTTCAACGAGAGCAATCTGCCCTTCTCGGTTGATGTTGCCAGCTATGAAAGCATGACACATCGCCCCCTGAAGGAGCATGTCGACGCTGTTGGGCAATGCCTGTTTTCGGCTCAGGAGATCCGGAAAGGCAAGAAAACGCGGGGCACATAGACGCACCAAAGCGCGTTCCAGTTACCCTCTTTGGTGCCGATGACTCATGGTTTCCGAGTGCTTGAGATCGGGTATTGACGCAGTCCTGAAGAGTGCCTTCGGCAGGATTGAAGTTGAATGACCACCACAGACACCACCGAACGCGGGCTTGAACGCCTGATTTGCACCGCCCTGACGGGCCAGGACGGTCCCGCGCGGCGCGGTTTCCTGACCCGGCTCCAGGGCGAAGTCAGCAAACGCGGAACCATCGACGTACTGCGCAACGGGATCAAGCACCAGGCAATGCAAAAGATCATGCTGGCGGACGAGGATGCCGAGATCGATCCGGTACCCACGGCCGGCGGGGAGCATCACCCTGAACCGGAATTGGATCGGCTCTCCAACATACTCCGAGTCTTCAACGAATACTTTGGTGACATTGAATGGGAAGATGAAGACCGCGTGCGGCAACTCATCATAGAGACGATTCCGGCCCGCGTCGCCGCCGATACAGCGTTCCGGAACGCACGGGAGAACTCCGACCGGCAGAATGCCCGGATCGAGCACGACAAGGCGCTTGTGCGGGTGATGACCGGAGTGATGCGTGACGACACCGAACTGTTCAAACTGTACATGGATAACCCGGGCCTCAATCGCTGGATGGCCGATACCGTGTTCAGCCTTGCCTACGAGCCGACTGTCGCGCCTTAACTCACGACTGCGTGAACCGAGGCAACGACTCGGTGACGTCGGGCGTTAAAGATATCGGAACGTAGAAGTAGTCATTTCCTGTCGATTATTGGAAGTTAAGACCACGTATCGTGCCGAGATACCCCTTTCGTTCGACCATTCTTAGCTGTGTTCTTCTTGCACTTCGACTTTGGAGCAAGGAACCGATACGGACGTTGATCCCGCTGTCGCAGAAATCGTGAAATGGTTGTAAGTGGCCAAAACTTCCGAGAATGCGTATAGTATGTAAAACGTAGGGGATTTCAATGCACAGGTTAACAAAGAAGGAACGTCGAGCATACATCCATAGACGATGCTATGAACTAGCACGGACCGGGAATTTTACTAAATGGATTGAGATTGAGCTTCATCTTCGTATTGAAGAAGATTTGCCCGAAGCACGTCAAGAACTTGATAAGCCATACCTACGAAAGCAACTTGACGAGATTTGTGAGGAACACAGGAAAAAGGATCAGGATAAATGACCAATTCACATTAGCAAACTGCCCAGGGTGACAAACCTTTATAAGCCAACAATAAACCACCTGCCTTATATTCTGTATCAGTTCTCCAGATGCCTCCCTCGGTAAGGCTGGAATCTGTACAGGCGGATAACGTCAATGCCCTTGACTGATGTTGAATTTGCTTCCATCCTGAACGACAATACTAAGCGAATCGCAGATGACGTTATCTGGACCGAGGACGAGGATCACTCCCCGGCGTTGGAATTCCGCGTAGACGTCACGTCGGAGAGTGGTTGGCCGTTGTTTGTAAAGGGACGTTTTAACTCGGCTGCTCGAACGTTAAATTATGCGCTCATTTTGACGACGGAAGGCCGCATATATGGTCTCGACCTTGGAAAGGATCATCACAATCCACAGTGTGATCAGGTCAGGAAAAATACAAGCATACGTGGTCAGAACGTTACAGCGATAAAGAAGCATATGTGCCCGACGACATAGATGCACCTCTTTTGGATCCGGTGTCAGTTTGGACAGAGTTCTGCGTTGAAGCAGGCATTCAACATGATGGCATAATGAATGAGCCGCCCGCTATTCAGGTGGAGCTTTGTAATGGACAGCGAAGAATTGTGTCGGAACTTGGAGACGGAAATCGGAACCTTGTTCACGTGTTCTGAACAAGGTGAGTATCAGCGAATTCGCACTCCTTATCTATATCCGGATGGCGACAATATCGATCTCTTCTGTAAGGCGGCCGGTGACGTCATGACGGTAACCGACCTTGCGGAGACCACAGGTTGGCTGCGCATGCAGTCGCCATCTCTACGTCGTTCGCCGAAGCAGAGACGGCTTATAGAAGATGCCTGTGTGACGCATGGTATCGAGTTTTACCGCGGGATGCTTCAGGCGCGATGTCGTCAGAGTGATCAGTTGGCGAATGTCGTTACACGAGTTGCTCAGGCTGCACTTCGGGTATCCGACCTGTGGTTCACTTTCCGAACTCAGTCGGTCCAATCCATCACGGATGAAGTAGCGGATTTTCTCTCGGAGCGTGAGTTGGGCTTCGAGCGTTCCGAAAGGCTTGCCGGCCGATCAGGACGCGGTTGGACGGTCGATTTCCACGTCAGGGCGAAGTTTAGAAGCTCGTTGGTACAGGTGCTTAGCACTGGGAATCGCGCGGCAGGGCACAGAGTCTCCGAGCACGTGTTGGCCGCTTGGCATGATCTGAATCACCTTGCGGTGGGACCGGAAGCGTTGACTTTCGTCTCCCTGTTCGATGATACCGCGGATGTCTGGGCAGATGAGGATTTTCGGCTCGTCGAGCCGTTATCCCTGGTTTCTCGCTGGTCGAGGCCGGATGAGTTTGCCACTGTTGTCAGTGGAGCGGCGTGAGAAATGCCATAACTCCGCGCAAGGGCTTGGAAGCCTAACCCGCAGGGCCCTGTTAGGCCGTTCGTGTTAGCCACGTAAGATATGCGACGCTTTGCTACACAGTGTATGGTCGCTACAAAAATGCCAGCAACTGTTTAATTTCCTCTTTAATAGGATTCGTAGACCGTATTTCCTGGATACCACTAAGTGATGAGACCACTTCCACTACGAGTCTCATGTAAAATATCGGCGGGAGCGGGCGCGGATTCAAGCTGGGACCGCCTATTGCCGATTCTCTGAGCGACGTGATCCTCGGCCGGACGCCCGCGTTCGATCTGCACCCGTTCCGCCCCAGCCGGTTTCTGGAGGGCGAACAGTTCTCGTCCGCGTGGGGGGGAGGTAACCGGGGGTGAGGCGAGCGGAGATCATCTTTAAGGTAACCGAGGCGATCGAAGGCGGATACGATGCCAGAGCGCCTTGCTGTGACATCTTCACCCAGCGGGACGACCTCAAGGCCTACGGTCCAAGATGCGGTGCGATGTTATTTCGACGAAGGCGGCGCCCGAGGGGTGATTCGCCTTCATCTCGTTAGAGAAGAGGCCAACCAGGTGTTTTGATCACCCGTAGGGGCGACCGGCCGGTCGCCCCTACAAGGAATCCCGATGACAAGCAACGCCAACCTGAATTGGATCGCGAATTATATTTGGGGAATCGCAGACGACGTGCTGCGCGATCTGTACGTTCGCGGCAAGTACCGCGACGTGATCCTGCCGATGACCGTTCTGCGACGGCTCGACGCGGTGCTGGAGGATAGCAAGCAGGCGGTCCTGGACATGCAGGCTTCACTCGACAAAATCGGCTTGGTCGACCAACACGAACCCCTGCGTCAGGCGGCGGGACAGGACTTTTACAATACCTCCAGGTTCACGCTGCGCGACCTGCGCGCGCGCGCCAATCGCCAGCAGCTCGAGGCCGACTTCCGGGCCTGGCTGGACGGGTTCTCGCCCAACGTCCAGGACATCCTCGAAAACTTCGAGTTCCGCAACCAGGTTTCGCGGTTGTCCAGGGCCGATGCCCTGGGCACGCTGATCGAAAAACTCACCTCGCCCGACATCAACCTGAGCCCAGCCCCGGTGCGCAACGCCGACGGCTCGGTCAGGCACCCCGGCCTCGACAACCACGGTATGGGGACGATCTTCGAAGAGTTGATCCGGCGCTTCAACGAGGAGAACAACGAGGAGGCGGGCGAGCATTGGACCCCGCGCGACGCCGTGACCCTGATGGCGAAGCTGGTCTTCCTGCCCGTCGCCGACCGGATCAAGTCCGGCACCTACCTGATCTACGACGGAGCCTGCGGCACCGGCGGCATGTTGACCGTGGCCGAGGACGTGCTTCAGTTGCTCGCCGCCGAGCGCGGCAAGCAGGTCTCCACCCACCTCTATGGCCAGGAGATCAATGCGGAGACGTACGCCATCTGCAAGGCCGACCTGTTGCTGAAGGGTGAAGGGGACGCCGCCGACAACATTGTGGGGGGCCCGGAGCACTCCACCCTGTCCAACGACGCCTTCCCGTCCCGCGAGTTCGACTTCATGCTCTCCAATCCGCCCTACGGCAAGAGCTGGAAGACCGATCTGGAGCGCATGGGCGGCAAGAAGGAGATGCGGGATCCGCGCTTTGTGATCGAGCACGCGGGCGATCCCGAATATTCCCTGGTCACCCGCTCCAGCGACGGCCAGATGCTCTTTCTCGCCAACAAGCTCTCCAAGATGAAGGAGGGCGGGAGCCGCATCGCCGAGGTACACAACGGCAGTTCCTTGTTCACCGGAGACGCCGGCCAGGGCGAGAGCAACATCCGGCGTTGGATCATCGAAAACGACTGGCTGGAGGCGATCGTCGCCCTGCCGCTCAACATGTTCTACAACACCGGGATCGCCACTTACGTCTGGGTGCTAACCAACCGCAAGCCAGAGCATCGCAAGGGCAAGGTGCAGTTGATCGACGCCACCGGGTGGTACCGCCCGCTGCGCAAGAATCTGGGCAAGAAAAATTGCGAGCTCGGCGAAGAGGACAATCAGCGTATCTGCGACACCTTCCTCGCCTTTGAGGAAAGCGAGCAGAGCAAGATCTTCGACAACGCCGCCTTCGGCTACTGGAAGGTGACGGTCGAGCGTCCGTTGCGGCTCGAAGGGATTGACCCCAATCGCGCCTACAAGGCCGCCGAAATTAAGAAACTGAAAGAGAGTAGTGAGCGCAACGAAACCGCGCCGCCCGTCATCAAGAAGATCCACAAGAAAGGCACCGAGGCTGACCCACTGCGCGGCCGGTTCGAGGTCACTATCAACGGCAGGCCTGCGGTGGTCGAATACGAACCGGACACCGATCTGCGCGACACAGAACAGATTCCGCTCCAGGAAGAGGGCGCCATCGAAGCCTTCCTCCGGCGAGAGGTCCTGCCCTATGCCGCTGACGCGTGGTACCAACCGGACAGCGTGAAGATCGGCTACGAGATCAGCTTCACGCGATATTTCTACAAACCTCAGCCTATGCGGACCTTGGAGGAGATCCGGGCGGACATCCTGGCGCTGGAACAAGAAACCGTCGGATTGCTCGACGATCTGCCGATGGTGCGCGAACCGTCGGTTGTGTACGGCAAGCCGCGCATCTACGTGGATACCTCGGTGATCGGCGGGTGTCTGGACGAGGAGTTTCGCGAACCCTCATGCCGGTTGATCGAGAAGTGCGCTCGTGGAGAGATGACGCTGGTGGTGTCGTCGGTCACGTTGGAGGAACTGGAAGCCGCGCCGCGAGCCGTCCGCAATGTACTGCGGTCCATCCCTCTCGAGAACCTGGAGAGAGTCGAAGTGACGGAAGAAGTGCAGAATCTGGCGGATCGGTATATTGAGAGCAGCGCGCTCGCGGAGCCGATGCGCACAGATGCCGAGCACATCGCCGCCGCCACCGTGGCCGGCGTGGACGTGCTAGCGAGCTGGAACTTCCGGCACATGGTGAACCTGTGGCGAATCAGGATGTACAACGCGGTGAACCGGCGCATGGGATACCCCCCGGTGGACATGCGCAGCCCAAAGGAGCTTGTAAATGAAGAATAGTGAGAGCAGCGCAAAGGCTTTCGACTGCGTAAAGTGGACGCGCGAGATCCGGGACCGGATCAACGCGAAACTGGAGGGGATGTCCCCGGAAGAGCGGCGTCGGCGGCTCAATGCGGCTGTCCGCAAGGATCCCTACTTTGCTCGCATTCCGAAGTCCCGGGTTGTGCGACCTTGGCAGGACGATGGGGCAAGCGACGGCGGCCGATCCGGCGCCGAGGGCGATTGATGATGAAGATCGGGAAGGGAACGAAGGCTCTCGGCGCAAGCTGGAACTTCAGGCACATGGTGAACTGGCGGCGCATTAGAGTGTACAACGAGGTCAATCGTCAAAATGGATACCCCGCTATTGACATTCGCACGCCGGAGGAAATCGTCCATGATTGAAGACCCCCGCCACAAAAAGAATTTCGACTGTGTAGAATTCATGCGCCTGGCCCGCGCCCGCATTACCGCCGAAACCGCCGACATGACTGCTGACGAACGGATAGCGTGGTTCAATTCCAGGCGGTATTCGGACCCCGTGCTGGAAGCATTGGCCGCGCGGATACGCAAATCGACGCAGGACAGGCCAACAGATCGTCGCGACGGCTGACCCGAAGGGAAACTAAAGCGCAAGGGCGAGCGATGCCCTGCAATATGGACGGAAGACCCGGAGAATCCTGCCGTCAGGGACGTCCAGGATCCATACGCTGTAGGGGCGACCGGCCGGTCGCCCGCAGTGGGCCACGACCCGGGTCAGTCTGCGCGATGATGGCCGTATTCAAATCTGCCGCAACCAAACGGATCAACGCCATGCGCGGCACGCTACGAACACGTTTTCCGGAATGAATCCGTGCTGGATCGGATTCGACAACACATCGCGGATAACCCGGCGGGATGGTTTGAAGACCCGGAGAATCCTTCCGTCAGGGACGTCCAGGATCCACTCGGCGCACGGGCGACCGGCCGGTCGCCCCTACATTAGTGAATGATGATGACGTCAAACCCTGACCAAACACATTAACGCCATGCGCCGCACGCCCGGTGCGCCGGTATGGCAGCGCAATTACTACGAACACGTTATCCGGAACGAATCCGCGCTGGATCGGATTCGGCAATACATCGCACATAACCCGGCCGGATGGTCTGAAGACCCGGAGAATCCTGCCATCAGGGATGTCCAGGAACAATTCGGCATAGGGGCGACCGGCCGGTCGCCCGCATTGGTATATAATTCGATTACCGTAGATCTCGAATTTTACCCTGGGCCGCTGCACACGCTGGGAGAGATTCGGGATGATATTATAGCCCTTGAGAAAGAGCCGGAGGGGTTGTTGGACGAAATTCTGAGGGCATAATGAACGCCTCCTGCGATCCGGAGAAACATCACCGTCGGTCAATCCGATTGCGCAACTACGACTATTCACGAGCCGGCGCATACTTTATCACCGTCTGCACAAAGGGCCAGGAATTACTGTTTGGCGAAGTGAATAATGGTGAGGTGGAGTTGAACGAATTTGGCCGGATGGCCGCAGAGGAATGGCTAAATTCTGCACGGATCCGCATCGAGATCGAACTGGACGCATGGATTGTCATGCCGAACCACGTTCATGGCGTCGTCATAATTGTCAACAAACGCTGTAGGGGCGACCGGCCGGTCGCCCCTGGTTTACGGGCCGGGCCAGGCTAGGCCAATGGATAGTCGCGACGCGAGAACGAGGTGACGGTACAGATCTGTAAAAATGATTCACGCCGACATCCACGCGCTGGAACAAGAAGCCGAGGGGATGTTGGCGCAGACTATTGGCGACTGCGAAAGGACGTGAGCACATTGCGTTTACAGTGTAGGGGAACGCAAATGCGGGGTCGACTCTAAATGGCTACTTACATGTGACCCTCTTTCTTTTGGTGCCAAGATGTCTTTTTCAAAATTACTTAAGAAAAAAGTCCGAGAACGCGCACTCGATCACTGTATCTATTGCCGAAAAATATCCGGCAGTTTGCATATACATCATATCATTCAAGAAGGAGACGGCGGGCCAGATACAGAGGATAACGCTGCACCACTTTGCCCTAGCTGTCACGGTGATTTTGGGGGTAACCCGGAGAAGCGTTCTCGGATTCGAGAAATGCGAGATCGCTGGTACGATATCTGCGAGAATTGTGTAATTGGATCAAGAAGATATCCTATGTCAGGTTCTCTTGAACTAAATCGATATTCATTTGCCAGTGACGAGCTTGTTCATCCTCTGATTGTTCGTGAATTGTTAGGGTGGATTTCCGATTCATCAGAGACGGTCGTTGGAGTGGATCTTGAATCGGCTAACAGCAGCAATCGGTTCCACGGAGACTTTGAGATTGATGATCGCGATGGGAGAAAGTGGGTAACGTGGTCAGGTTCTGAGAGTCTCGGAAGTGAGTTCTTCACGTACGCTCATATCGTCACTTCTCCGACGGGAGTTGAAATGGTAGAGTGTTACGTTCGTGGTGGAGGTAGTGGAGTGTTTGGAAGCGTTGGACTCTTTCTTCTGGATCCAGATCGAGCTTTAGACGAATCTTGCTCAGGAAGATTGTCCACGCGGGATCGCCAAGTCCTTAAGATTCTCGGATCAATTGTTTTAGGCGATAGATACGAAGGTAAATTAACGTATGACGATAAGCTACTTACCATTGGCCGTGATGAAGGCAGAATCAAATCTCGTGGACGCATTTCAAAGTCTTGCCGCGAGTTTTTCGTTTTATAACGATTTTGCATTGTCTCTACAATCCACATATCCTTCAAGCGGACGGTACGGAACTACAGAGATGGATCAAACCGGTCGGGGGGAAGTTGACAACCGACACAGCAGAAGCGAGCAATTTCTGGTACGCGAATAACCTTCGACGTACTCGAAGACGGAATGTCGTGGATTACATTGCATGCTCGCGTTGGCTCGGACGGAAATGGATGGCAAGGAAGCCGATGAACTGTCCAAAGGGTAGTGAGATTTCGATCGGGGAATGGCTCGATCAAATCGGGGCTACGAAAAAGTATGTCGGTTGCGATGGAGACGGCCCACCGGACTGGGAAATTCAGTACAAGGGTTCCACGATTGGTGTTGAGGTGACTCTCCTTCATAACACGGAAGGGTGGAGGAGGACCAATAGGGGAAGAAGAAGAGAGAAGGCCTTTGAAGGGGAACTCAGGCGCTTGATCGAAGAGATGTCCAAGGAGGGAGGGCAGGAGTGGCATACATTATGCGAGTACGACCCCAGAGTGCCTCGGCCGCCGAGTGATGATGATTGGAAGGCGCGCGTCCGTGACGCGCTTCGCGATTCACCCTCAGGTGATGGTATTCAATTGTTAACAGAGGGCGATATACAGAGGCGGGGATTGGGGCGCGGAATAGTGCTGGAGTTTATCCCGGTGTGTGACGGGGAAGGCTTCACAAGAGTCAGCGTCGACGAAGGCTCCTTGGTTGGCACAACGCTTTCCGAACGGCTTATTGCCAATGTGGACGAAAAAGCAGATAAGGTCAGAAAGGGCAAGAGATCGAAGGAATACAATCAGTGGTGGCTCGTCTTTGACGATGAGATCCTTATGGTTCCCTTTTCGAATCTTGTCCCCGAAGAAAGATCTGAGATCGTTGCGAGGGTGCATGAATGTGACGGAAGACACCAGTGGAGCAAAATCGTCATAGTTAGCCGAATGCAAACCGGTCCGCCACCGGCGAAGCAGAATAAGTGGTTCTACGCTCCGTGGGAGAATCCCAAGCATCCTTCACTTCCGCCGAGCCCGTATTCGGCTACGACTACCTGACGGCCGCTGACTCAGCACACAGTCGAAGGATTGTTTGAGGGAATCGACTGAAATCAGTTTGGAAGTAGCGGAAGCGTGGGAGGGCGGTTACGACGTCAGCGAGCGCCGACAGGGAATCTTCACGCTGATAGACGCCCAGAACGACCTGCGGGCCAAAGGTGTGAGACGCGGTACTCTGCCCACTTCGACGACACCATCCCGCAGTCCAAGTTGGTTGATTCCTTTTTGTCCACGATGAGATTGTCTTGGTATGAATTCATATATCGCTGGTGAATTAAGGCCTTATCAGGGAATGAAGGACTCAGGAGTAAAGTGGCTGGGCAAAATCCCTTCGCATTGGAAAGTATTACCTAACCGTACACTCTTTGAGGAGGTTAAGGAACGCGATCACCCTGAAGAACAAATGTTATCTGTAACGATCAAGCGTGGTGTCATACGGCAGAATGAGCTTTTGGATGAAAGCTCACAGAAGGACAGTTCGAACTTAGATAAGTCGGCATACAAACAGGTCAAGCCTGGAGACATCGCATATAACAAAATGAGAGCATGGCAGGGTGCCATGGGAGTTTCCGAGTACCAAGGCATCGTCAGTCCTGCCTATGTTGTTGAGCGGCCTCGTAAGGGAGTTAACTCCAACTTTTCCCATTATTTGCTTCGCACACCTGGATTCGCGAAAGAGGCAGAACGGTGGTCATACGGGATTAATTCGGACATGTGGAGCCTACGGCCTGAACACTTCAAGATGATCTATACTTGCCTTCCTCCCCTCCAGGAACAAGCCGCCATCGTCCGTTTCCTCGACCACGCCGACCGGCGCATCCAGCGCTACATCCGCGCCAAGCAGAAGCTGATTGCGCTGCTGGAGGAGCAACGAAAGGCTGCTACACAAGAAGTGATTCAATCACGAAGTGTTACCTCAAATAAAATCGAGGTCGTTGCAGACTTGGTCGAAAGGCCGATTCACCGTGTGGCCACCGACACTTACACCCCGATTGGTCTTTACAATCGAGGACGTGGCATCTTTAAAAAGGAACCTCGAAACGGCGGTGAATTGGGAGATTCCGATTTCTTTTGGGTCGAAGAAGGTGACTTGGTTCTCAGCGGGCAGTTCGCTTGGGAAGGTGCAATCGCTCTGGCAGGTGGCACTGAGTTTGGGTGCGTTGCAAGTCACCGCTATCCGATCCTACAGGGTAGGCACAATGTCTTGGATTCAGGATTCTTGCTGGCGTTTTTTCAGACGGATTGGGGCCAGCTTCTTCTTGATCACCACTCAAGAGGTGCGGCGGGAAGGAACAGGCCTCTCAATGCTAGAACACTTTTGAAAGAGAAGATACCGCTGCCACCTCTTCGCAATCAGATGGATATAGTTAAAATGCTGCGACGCGAAAAAATGGTGCGCCAACAGGTCGAAGACTCCAAGAGACTGCTGAATGAATACCAGACCCGCCTAATTTCCGATGTCGTCACCGGCAAGCTCGATGTGCGCGAGGCGGCGGCTGAACTGCCGGAGGAAGACGTTCACCGCGACACCGAGAAATCGGCGGACGAGTACGCAATCGAAACGGACGTTACCGTATGAAGGACGGCGACAACAACGAGCCTCCAGACGGCAAGGGAATAGAGATGCCGAAACAGGCCATCAAGTTCAAAGAGCCTTCTTGGATCCTGACTTGGTTAGATACGGCCTTGAAGAAGGAGAAAGAGAAATACAGAAAGTCTCCAATACTGCCAGATATGGTTCCGGGCCACGAATCTGCTCAAGGGTGGGGCTTTGTAGTTGTCGGATACTTCCTGGTTGAGGAAGCATTCAAGGCCCTTCTTCACGTTCGACAGAAAGGCGTCCCAAAGGAGCATGCGTTGTCGATTCTGTTCGGCCTTCTTGATCAAGAGGATAAGCTGACCCTCCGTGAATATTATAATGACTTCAGGGCAACTGTAGAAGGAGAACTAGGACGATTTCCATGTGACTCCATCGAGGACTTCCTTGAAAACCTAGATGGAGATAAAGTCCAACGAGGGAGATTCATTGGCTCCTTCGATTGGCGGTACTTCCTTATCGAGGAAATGCAGAGCGGGAAAATGCCGTTGGTCAGCGTGGACTACCTGCATGAGGTCACGTATGGGCTTACGCGGATTGTGGAATGGGTCGTTTACGAGCGATTTTGTCCATCTCAACACACCCATAGCTGGCGATTGAGGTGGAAACGTCAAGAGAAGTATCGTGACTGGTACACCGTCAGGATGAATTCTGAAGAATGGAGTGATCTGGGAGATCGAATAGAAGAACTCTGGGGACCAGACTATTGTGGACGGTACGACTTGTGTATATTCCGAGGTGACAACAAAAAGTCTGTATTTGGAAAAGTCCCGCCGGCAAATCTGGATTTGCCGGTTATTGACAAGAGAAAAGAGATTAGGGTTTTCGATGTAGAAGAAGGATTTAGGAGTATCGGCGTAACGCGTCTGCGCCGTAGGTGACGGAAACCAAACTGGTCATTTGGCATCCACGACGGTGCTTACGGACGCGTCCATCACTGCCGCTCGACGCCCCGGCAAGATCCCATAGGTCCGAGTATGTGTACCGTGGCGCAGGCACGACGCTTGCGGTAGCGTGATAAACCAGCCCTTGATGTAAAACTCTCAGAGTTCGCGCGCTGCCGCTGGAGTTGCCCGTCGGACGATTAAATCTTAAATTGTCACAGACAGAAACTGTGAGGCTGTGATTGTGAGAAATATCACCGTATCGGTCGACGAGCAGACACACCGGCTCGCGCGTATCCGTGCGGCGGAGTTGGATACATCGGTATCGGCGCTGGTGCGGGACTTCCTGAGACATCTGACAGCGGAGCGGGATGCGGGGGGCGAAGCCAGTGCCGAGTCTATTGAATCCATCTATCAGCGTCGGTGCAGGCTGCTGCGGGAAGTGCTCGCGGACTTCGATAGACAGGGTATTGGGTTGCGAATGTCCGACAACCTGCCCAGAGAGGCGTTGTACGACCGCGTCGCGGCAAGGGCCGAGGCTGTCGCCGAGCGCGAGCGGCAGCGCAGCATCTCTGAAGCACTCAGAGTCTCGCCATGCGATTCGTAGATACCAATGTCCTGCTGTACGCTGTCAGCGAGGTCCCGGAGGAGGCCGACAAGCGGGCGCGCGCGCTGGAAGTCCTGACAGAACCCGACCTCGCCGCGTCCGTTCAGGTGCTGCAGGAGTTCTATCACCAAACCACCCGGCCGACACGGATCCGCAGTCTTTCTGGCAATAGAGCTTTGCAATTCCTGGAGCCGATTCTGCTGTTCCGGATTCAGACCATGACGATTGACGTTTTTCTCGAGGCCATCGCCATCAGCCAGCGCTTTCGGCTGTCCTATTGGGACGCCGCAATTCTCGCCGCGGCCCACGCCCTGGGCTGCGATGCCGTGTATTCCGAAGATTTGAGTACAGACCAGGACTACGACGGCCTCCGGGTCATAAACCCGTTCACGGACGAGCAGGCTTCACGGTGAACACCGACACCACTAAACGCCCCAAACAGAACGAACGTGACACGGGGAATCGTCACGAAATTCCTCATTTACACGAGGTTATGAGAAATATGAGCCACTCGACTCCACGCTGGAGGTACAGATTCTCCAACTACAAGCGTGCCTTTACGTTGCTGCGGGAAGCGATAGAGACGATGAGTGAGTCCGGACTGAGCCAACTTGAAAAGGAAGGAACCATCCGGAGGTTCGAATACACGATGGAACTTGCGTGGAACGTCATGAAGGACTATTTGGAGCACGAGGGCGTCGTATTTGAACAGACCACTCCGAGGAACGTCATCAGAAAGGCCTTCGAGACCAACCTGACCGAACACGGGAGGGTATGGATGGACGCACTCGATGCACGAAACAAGATGTCCCATACCTACAATTTCGAGCAATTTGAAGAGGTAATAGAGAATATCCGCAGCCGATATCTTGCCGCAATGGAAGACCTTTACCTGGTTCTTTTGGAGAAGGAGGCGGACATTGACTGACCACGGACTTGTCGATGAGGAGCTCGAGACGATTCGGGCAGTTTTGGCCAACTTCGCCGATGAGATCAGACAGGTTGACCTGTTCGGATCGAGGGCCACGGGAAACTACCGCGGAAATTCCGACGTTGATCTTGTCGTTCACGGAGACGTCAGGGATGCCACGATCGACAGACTGTGGACTCTGTTCAACGAGAGCAATCTGCCCTTATCGGTTGACGTTGCCAGCTATGAAAGCATGACGTATCGCCCCCTGAAGGCGCATGTCGACGCTGTCCGGCAATGCCTGTTTTCGGCTCAGGACATCCGGCAGGGCAAGAAAACGCGGGCTACATAGACGCCCCAAAACGAGCTCCGGTTACCTTCTATAGTCGCCCACTTGTGTGCCGATGATTCATGGCTTAGGAATGCGCGGGATCGGATATTGGCGCAGTCCTGAAGCGTGCCTTCGCAGGATTAAACTTGAATGACCGTCTCCGACACCACTGAACGCGGGCTTGAACGCCTGATTTGCACCGCCTTGACAGGCCAGGGCTGCGAGGCCCCCGCTGCAGGCACCGTGGGAGAACCGCCCGTGGGTTATGGCGGTGTCGGCTGGAGTTGCGGCAATCCCCACGACTACGACCGTGAGTACTGCGTCGATCTGGTGCAACTGTCGGCATTCCTGCGCGACACCCAGCCCGAAGCCGCCGAGGCGTTGACGCTTTCCGAAGAAGGTCCGGTGCGACGTGCGTTTCTGACCCGGCTTCAGGGCGAAATCAGCAAGCGCGGCACCATCGACGTGCTTCGCAACGGGATCAAGCACCAATCGTTCCACCTGGATCTGTTCTACGGCACCCCGTCGGCCGGCAACCCGCAGGCACAGGAGTTGTTCGAGCAGAACCGTTTTACCGTCACGCGGCAGCTTCGCTACAGCCGGGACGAGGCGCAGCGGGCGCTGGACATAGGTCTGTTCATCAATGGTCTGCCGGTGTTCACGTTTGAGCTGAAAAACAGCCTCACCAAACAGACGGTGGACGATGCGGTCTGGCAGTACCGAAAGGACCGGAACCCTCGCGAAAAGTTGTTTGAATTCGGGCGATGCATGGTGCACTTCGCATTGGATGAGCGCGAGGTGCGTTTTTTTTTTGTACACACCTGAAGGGTAAGGCGTCCTGGTTTCTTCCCTTTAACCGCGGCTGGAACGACGGCGCGGGCAACCCGCCCAACCCGCACGGTCTTTCGGTCTCCTATCTCTGGCGTGAAGTACTCACGCGGGAGAGTCTCACCAACATCCTCGAGAATTACGCCCAGGTGGTGGCGTCGAAGGACGAAAAGAGCGGCAGGAAGCGGAGTACCCAAATCTGGCCGCGCTTCCATCAGCTCGACGTGGTGCGCCGTCTGCTGGCCGACGCGGGCGCCCGCGGTGCAGGTCAGCGCTATCTGATCCAGCATTCCGCAGGCAGCGGCAAGAGCAACTCCATCGCCTGGCTCGCCCATCAACTGATCCGGCTGGAGAAGGACGATGCTCCCGTTTTCGACTCAATTATCGTCGTAACGGACAGGCTCATCCTGGACCGTCAGATCCGCGACACAATCAAACAATACGCCCAGGTGGCGGCAACGGTAGGGCATGCCGACGGCTCGGGCGATCTGCGCCGGTTCATCGAAAGCGGCAAAAAGATTATCATTTCCACCGTCCAGAAGTTCCCTTTCATTCTGGACGAGATCGGCAACGAGCAGCGTGGGAGGCGCTTCGCCATCATCATCGACGAAGCCCACTCAAGCCAGGGGGGCCGCACCAGCGCAGCCATGGCGCAGGCGCTGTCGGAAGCCGGCGAAGAAGACGATCTGGATACCTTTGAGGACCGGATCAACCGCCTGATGGAGTCACGAAAGCTCCTTCCCAACGCCAGTTACTTCGCGTTTACCGCCACGCCCAAAAACAAGACGCTCGAGATCTTTGGCGCCGCGGACCCGCAGCCCGACGGTACGGTGAGGCATCTCGCCTTCCATAGCTACACGATGAAGCAGGCGGTCCAGGAAGGATTTATCCTCGACGTACTCGCACACTACACGCCGGTGGCGAGTTACTACAAGCTTGCGAAGACGGTTGAGGAGGATCCCGAATTCGACGTTCGGAAGGCGCAGAAGAAGCTGCGTCGTTTCGTGGAGGGCAGCGATCACGCGATTCGGCTCAAGGCCGAGATCATGGTCGACCATTTTCATGACCAGGTGCTGAAGCAGGGAAAGATCGGCGGCGCGGCGCGGGCGATGGTTGTCACAAATGGCATCGAGCGCGCGATCCAGTACTTCCATGCCATCCGCGACTATCTCAGGGAGCGCAAGAGCTCTTACGAGGCTCTGGTCGCCTTCTCCGGCGAGCACGACTACGGTGGCGCCAGGGTAAGCGAGGCGTCGCTGAACGGTCTGCCTTCCTCCCGGATCGCCAAGCGATTCCAGGAGGATCCATACCGGTTCCTGGTGTGCGCTGACAAGTTTCAAACCGGCTACGATGAGCCCCTGCTGCACACGATGTACGTGGACAAGACGCTGTCAGGAATAAGGGCCGTGCAGACTCTGTCTCGCCTCAACCGGGCGCATCCCAGGAAACACGACGTGTTCGTGCTCGACTTTTTCAACGACACCGACACCATTCGCGAAGCGTTCGCGGACTTTTACCGGGCGACGATCCTGGCCGACGAGACCGACCCCAACAAGCTGCACGACCTGCAGGCGGACCTGGACGGCGCGCAGGTCTATTCCGAGGTGCAGATCGACGAGTTTGTCCGGCGCTACCTGGACGGCGAGGAACGCGACCGTCTCGATCCGATCCTGGACGCGTGCGTAGCGGTCTATCGGCGGGAGCTGGACGAAGACGGCCAGGTCGCGTTCAAAGGTAAGGCCAAAGCCTTCGTGCGAACCTACGCCTTTCTTTCTTCCATCCTACCATACAACGACCCCGCATGGGAAAAGCGTTCGATTTTCCTCAACTTCCTGGTCCCGAAGTTGCCGGCTCCCGAGGAAGAGGATCTCTCCAAAGGTGTCCTCGATGCGATCGATCTCGACAGCTACCGGGTTGAGAAGCAGGCAATGCAACGGATCCTGTTGGCGGACGAGGATGCCGAGATCGATCCGGTACCGGCAGCCGGCGGAGGGCATTACCCGGAGCCGGAATTGGATCGACTCTCCAACATACTTCGGGTCTTCAACGAGCATTTTGGCGACATTCAATGGGAAGATGAGGACCGCGTGCAGCAACTCATCTTAGAGACCATACCGGCCCGCGTCGCCGCCGACACCGCGTTCCGAAATGCACGCGAAAACTCCGACCGCCAGAATGCCCGGATCGAGCACGACAAGGCGCTGGTTCGGGTGATGACTGGAGTGATGAAAGACGACACCGAACTGTTCAAACTGTACATGGATAACCCGGGCTTCAAGCGCTGGATGGCCGATACCGTTTTCGATCTCGCCTACGAACCGGCAGGTACGTAACGAGCGCGATCAGCCTTCGAGTCCCGCTTGAAATCTGGGAATGTTGCATAAAACAGGGTTTACGCAACACTTAGTTCGACTCCCCCTCTCCTCGCAGGAGAGGGGGCTGGGGGGAGAGGTTCTTCTTTATCCCCGGCTGAACAGCACCTGATTCTCGTAGGCTTCCATTTCCGGAATCCAGGCGGCGCCGGGCGGCGCGCCGGTCTTGAGGCAGGTCATGTCCCAGACGGCCGGGAAGGGCATCGTTTTCATCTCTTCCATCAGGGCCAGCTTTTGCGCCAGTTTGCCTTCCCGTTCCAGTTCCTGCAGTCGTTGCGTGGGATCCAGCAGCGCGTAGAGAATGGCTTTCCGGGTGGCCCGGGTGCCGATCACGTAGGCGCCGATGCGGTTGATGCTGGCGTCGAAGAAGTCCAGGGCCACGTAGACGCGGTCCAGGGCGTCGCACCGGACAATTTCCAGAAAGACGTTGCGTACGTCGTCGCCAAAAAGCACCACGTGGTCCGAGTCCCAGCGTATGGGCCGGCTGGTGTGGATGAGCAGCTTGTCATGGAAGGGCAGGTGCGCGGAGATCTTGTCCGCAATGGATTCCGTCGGGTGAAAGTGGCCCATGTCCAGGCAGAGGACCACGCCGCGGGACAGGGCGTAGTTCGCGTAGAAGTCGTTCGAACCCGCCGTGTAGTCTTCCACGCCCAGGCCGAAGAGTTTGCCCTCAACGGCATCCACGCATGCCGGTCCGATTTCCAGTGCGGGGTCCAGGACGGCGTCCAGAGAATCCATCAGGCGTTTGCGGGGTCCGACGCGGTCCGCGGGATGGTCTTTGGCGCCGTCGGGTAGCCAGTGGTTGTTCACGCACTCGTCACCCAGCGCAATGCCGATGGCTTCAGCGATCCGCCGGCTGGCAATGCCGTGGCGGATCCAGAATTCGCGGGTCTCTTTGTCCGGATGGGCCAGGGTGTACCCGTCATTCGCTTTCGGATGTGCGAAATACGTGGGGTTGAAGTCCAGCCCGACCCGATTTTCCTTCGCCCAGGACACCCAGCCGGCGAAGTGTTCGGGTTCCAGGCGGTCCCGGTCCACGACTTCACCGCCCGTGTCGCCGTAGGACGCGTGGACGTTTGCGCGGTGCTGTCCCGGCAACAGGCCGATCACCTGTTTCAGGTCGGCCCGCAGTTCATCCCCGTTTCTCGCCCGGCCCGGATAGTTTCCGGTGGCCATAATGCCGCCGCCTTCCACGGCTTCATCCTTCGTCTCAAACCCCGCCACGTCGTCGGCCTGCCAGCAGTGAAGCGAGATGGGCACGTCGGCAGCCTTCTCTACGGCTTCATGCGCGTTTACACCGAGTGCGGCGTACTGTTCGGCGGCGTTCTGGTAGCTGGATTCAATCTGCGAATCCGTCATTGGGTTGCCATACGTCATGCATGTTCTCCCGGATGAAAAATTCGTCGTCGCTCGAGTCCCCTTCCGGCCCCAGTCTTCGCCCGATTCCCAGCCGCGATTCCGGCCCCGTCGTGTCTCCCTGGCCAGGTCAGTCATGCCCCACCGGTTCGCCCGACTTCACCGTAGCCAGCGGTTCCCAGGATCCTCCCGGGCGTTCGACGCCGAGCACGTCGGACAAACGTCCATCGGGATTCCACTGCAAGACGGCCAGATCGGCGCAAGCACCGGGCGCCAGCGTGCCGGCTTCTCCCTCCAGCCCCAGCAATGCCGCCGGGCGGGCGGTTGCCCGCGCAAGGACTTCGCCTTCGGGCATGCCCGCGGCGATGTATTTTGACATCGTTCCCGGCAGGTGGTGGGGCGGATCGGCGCTAACGTGAGCTCTGTACTGGTCGGTAGAAATCGTGTCGGGGTAGAATCCCTCGGCGATGGCCTGTTCGACGTGGGCGAAGCTGAAGGACTGTGCCCCGTGGCAGCCGTCGAACAGAACCCCCCGGTCTCTAGCCTCCCAGACGGCCCGCCGGACCCTTCCGCCTGCGATGATGTTGTCCGGACGGGGGCTGAACGTATACGTGAAGAGGTCTCCCGCCCGAAGGCGCGGCAACTGTTCCTCGAGGGGGAAGTCGACGTTGAAGCGCGGTCCGTAAAGGATGGGGCGGCCGCTGCGTTCGGCCGCTTCGACGCCCCGGCGCAGGATCTCTCTCGGGTCGTGGGGGAGGGAGGGTTCGAGTAACGTGTTGAACGCGATGCCCCAGATCTCGTCCCCCGCGCCCGCGATGGTATCGACACAGAGGTCGACGTCCGCGTTCTCGAGTCGTTCGAAACAGTGATCCGGCGGCGATTCGCCGTATTTGGAGAGGTGCAGGGCGAGCCGCACCCGGGTGCGGCTTCCGTGAATAACCTCGTCCCGATAGGCAGGCCAGTTGAGGGCGCCGGCGTCCCCCTGCGACATACACGTGGTGACCCCTCGCGGGAGAAAGTGAACGTCGGGATCGACGCCGAACCGCGAACCGCCCCTGGCCGGATGGGCGTGGATATCCACCAGACCCGGCAGGAGCAGGGCGTCCGGCAAGTCAAGGGTGTGCGACGCGGTCCCTCTTACGTTCGGGCCTGAGGCCACGATGCGGTCACCCCGTACGGCGACGGCGCCCGGTCCGTCCAGGCCGGTCTCGGCGCAGAAGACGCGGCCGGCTGAAATCAGCAGGTCATATTTGGCGTCAGGTGTGGACATCGATCGCTCCCGTTCGGGGCAAATTGCAGATCAATGGGAACCAGATTGGACTCGGGCACCCGGGTGGGCCACGGGGATCAGCATTGGAATGATTACCGGGAGTCCCGGGTCCAGTGGTTTTGTCGAACAAGCGGCGCCCAGCCGAACCGCCCGTAAAACCTCCCGGCTCCCGCTTCTTCGTCATCTCTCGCAACGCTCAACACAATCCGGCTGCACCCGGACAGGCGCAGCCATTCAACGGCATGGCGCATCACCCATGAACCGAGACCCCGGTTTCGCATCGCTTCGCTTGTCTCCACTTCCGAGAGTTCCGCCCATCCGGAAAGTGCAGGCAACTGCCCGCCCTTGGTGAGATCCGCAACACATTCAACGTATGCAACGTCCCGTCCTTCCAACCGCGCCACGAATCGTGTGCTGAATTTCCCCAGGTCGCGATGAATCGATACGCCCTCTACGGGGGGTTCGCCTGGAGATGGAATTCCGTCCAGGGTACCGCCGTAGACGGATTCATCGACTTCCGCATTGGATGAATAGCCGAATTGCCCCAGCATGAGGCCTATGTGTGGCCAGACATGGGGCAAGCCGACACAAACCGGTACCGGCAACGGTCCTGAAATCTGCTGATCCGTTGCCTGCCAGGCGTTCATCTGGCACAGGCATTCCTTCAGAATCGCCTCGCCGGCGGTACGCTCCCGGGGCCAGAACAGCATCCAGGCGACTTCCGCAGTTCCCTTCCAGCGCGTATCGTCTCCGTATCGAAGGATATGGGCTGCGGCGCAGACGCGGTCGTTGACGACGCCGACGATGGATTTTCTTTCCGCGACCCATGGATCGGTTACCCACTCGGCCGGATTCCTCTTCAGGCGCTCCCAGAAGTAGCAGGCCGTCAGGGCCCACCCGGGAACCACGGCGCCAAGATGCGCGTTAACGAGATCCATAACCTGGGGCAGATGGTCTCTTTCCAGCGTCTCTATTTTCGCCATATTTCCATCCGGCGGAGGTTAGTTCGCCCGAATCCGACCCAATGTATACCAGCGCATCAACGGAATTTTGAGGGGTGTCCGTTCACCGTGCGTCTCGGCGGCCGAATTTCGGCAATCCATTTCCGGGGCTGAATACGAGGCGGGCTTCATGTTCGTGTATCGGGAATTCATTTACACGCGCTCAAACGCATCCCGCCTATCTTTAAAACGCTGCCGCCGGTACGTGCGCACTCGATTGAGACGTTCGCCAGAGAAGCTTCCGCCGGCACCACGACAGTCGCGCGTTGTTCGGTCCATCCGGGGTTTTCCACGGAAAACGTGAGTTTCTCCATCGTTCCGACTTCGAAGAACCTGAACGTTGCCTCAATGGTACCCCCCGGCTGCCCGCATGTCCGGACCGAAAAGGTATTTGCGCCCTTTTCCAGACCACCCAATCTATCCACTTTGCAGATCGTTCCGGCATTCTGTACCGCAAGAAAAACGCCGTCGCCATCGGGCCCGCCGCCGCTCCGGACCAACTCCGCCGACAATGGATCGTACCCATCGGGAGTACCGTCTAAATCCAGATCGACACCCAGTTCGGGAAACACATTCACTTCGGGATCCGGACTCATATGATAGAGAACCTCTGCCCACTCAGTATAGGTCCTTACCGGGACCCGGTTGTCCTTGCACCAGGACAGGATTCGATCGACCCGTTCAAGATAACCGTCCCAACCGTCCGGCATGGCGTGCTCCCAGAAATGGCTGTGGCCGATAAGAACGTGGTGTTTGGCGATCCCGTCTGCAATTCGTTTCAGGTTCCAATCCAGATCCTGCGCCTCGTCGTTGAAGTTTCCCCACTGCATACCGAAGCACTTGTCCCCGTCGGGATCGTTCTCGTTGTGGCACTTCAATGACCGGTCCGGGTAGGTTGCCGCGGCCACGTATCCGTACAGGTCTCCAAAACATGCTTTGACATCTTCACGCCAAAAGTCGGAACATCCCCCTGATCCCGGCTGTATCCACGTAACGGGACGACCGAGACCAAGGTCGTCAAAGAGATTCAGAGACGTTTCGGCCAACAGCCTGCGAGCGTCCAACGTCATCCGAACGTCGGCTTTGCCCAGCAGTTGGTAGACGACATCCCGATGTTCTCCCAGATGGACGTTGTCCTCGTCCCAAAAACTGCGCAACGCCAATACGCCATCGCCCGAATGCTCGTTCTGCCTGAAGCGAAACGTATTGCCGGTATGGGGCAGGTAGACGGCGAAGAATCTCGTCAGGTTGGTGTCGAACAGACCCTTCGGCGTCCGGCTTGTCATCAGGTTGCCCGAAATATCCGCGCGACCTTCCGGAAGCGATGTCCTGTCAATCTCGGCATAGGCCAGATAGACGCACGCTTCATCCACGTGGTCGACGCCCGGCATCCTGCGCCAGGCACCGGCATCCGCGCCGTGAGGGAGTGGGACCTTGTCGACGCTGTGAAGGGGCGTGTGGTCCATGATTTCGTGCCCCTGGTCCTGCAATGTCCTGACCAGTTTCGTATATGCTTCGTCGCCGGCCATTCTTCCAGGACACAGTGCGGCGCAGAACTTCAAACCGTGCCGGTTGAAAACCTCCGCGAACTCGATCCATTGTCGAATCGGCTTGTTGTCGTCCACACGGAAGCAGATTCCCCCGCGTTTGTCTGTTGGCACGTTCCCGGACTCCTCGCAGGCTTGCTGGCGATTACTCATTGCTAAAATACCCGTGTGACCATGACGAGCGCGGCGTTGAGGCCCGCATCGGGCGCGAACCGTTGCCAAGACTTCGAGCAAGACGGACGAATTCGTCGAAGTCGGCGAGGTGGCGCGCCTGTATCATACAAAACGGACGGACATTGGGGGCTGGGGTGGATTGCTGAATTGATGCGGAAACACAGGCTCATTCACACGTTTCCTTTCACGGGAACATAGCCCTGGCATCGATCGATTGTCAACAGTAAAGGTGCGCGTGCTCTCCGTCCCGCTATCCGCCTTCCGCCTATGCGCGGCGGCCGGGTAAGGAGGCCCTTTCCATCCGGCTGAATTCTTGTTACCATGGCAGGGCGTGGCCAGGTTGAATACCTCGTGCGTGGAAATATGCACTGCCGTGTACGCGCCAAACGTGGTCCCGGAAACCCCGGCGGAAGTTCACGCCAGTCTGTCCGCCTGAGGTGGCGAGGCATAAAACAACACATTCCCGGAAAACAACGCCTGATCCATCCAATACAGGATTCATCCAGGATACTGCACGCCATGGAGGACACTGATGATTTACGAACACCGCACCTACAGAATCCCCGAAGGCCGGATGCCGGACATCCTCAACCGGTTTGAAACCGTTACGTTCGGCCTCTTCGACAGGCACGGCATCAAAGTCGTCGGTTTTTGGACCCGAAGGGATGCCAACGACCTGATCTACCTTTGCGAATTTGAAAACGAAGAGGCTATGGAAACAGCGTGGGACTCTTTCCGCTCAGACCCCGAATGGATCGCGGCCCGGGAACAGACCGAAGCCAACGGGCCCATCGTGGACGAGGTCCTCTCCGACGTCCTCATCCCAACCTCCTTCTCGCCAATACAATAGGGGAACAACCCACCCTCGTTTCCCATAGGTGCCACCCACCTTCATTTGGGCGGAAGCGACCCGGCATAGTCGGTGGCCATGTACACCCATTCTGTGAGGTCTTCGTCCGATTCGATTGCCGGCGGTTCAACCAGTGCCCATCCCCTCATCACGCGGCCCGTGACGTCGAACGGCTTCGTGTGCGGCGCCTCCAGCGTCCGGTCGTGATGTGCTCTGTCGAGCCGGACGATGAGGGATCCCTTCCACGTCCCCACGCACATGTTGCCGTGGATCATGAAGCAGACGCCGCCGAACATCCGTTTCTCGGAAAATCCGTCCTCCTGGGAGAGAATGGATCGTATCCGCGGGATGAGTTCCTCGTCGCCGCCCATTCCCTCAGTGTCCTGTCCCAAAAATACCTCACCATTCTCCCGCCGATTCATCCCGTCTCGCTGCGTTGCCTTCGCTCGCCGACCTTGCGCAGGTCGCCTGCGTTCAGGCGCCTTGCGAGACGGGCGACTCGACGACCGAATTTTGGCAACTTATTTCCGGGACAGAACACTATATCTCCTCGAAGAGTTGCTTCAATCTGAAAACCGTGTTGTGATTTCGCGCGGTCAGTCGCTGGTATTCCGGTGACGACGGCAGCTTCACCCACGTCGACCGGGTCGGCCGCGCCCTGGACACCGACCAGTAGATCACCCCGGGCCCGGCGGTGACCGTCTCGACCTCCGGTTTCGGCGCACGGAGTCTCGAGAGAACGTGGTTCGGCGTGGTTTCGGCCAGCGTGAAGAGCGCATGGTGCATCTGCGCATCGTTTCGTCCCCAATCCTCCGGGGCAGCGTCGACTGCGAATCTATATGACGATCGGGACAGAACGGCGGCGCGGGCATTGTACGAGAAACGGTCCGACAGGGCGTGTTCGATCTCGTCCGTCAACGCCGTGGCGTCGGTTCCGGCGGACCGAAAGAGAATGTTGCCGCTCTGGATGTAGGTGCGGACGCTGCGGAAACCGAGGTCTTCAAAACACTCACGGAGCGCGTCTTTCGGAACGATATTCTTTCCACCGACGTTCACGCCGCGGAGGAGCGCCAGGAATCGAGGATGTGTTTCCGTTTCGCGTGCCATCTGTCAATTACTCCCGTTCACGACGAAGAATCTGGCTACCGGGCGCCCCGATCCCGAAGCATCTTTACGATATTATCGTGCCCGCGGCGTTGCGCCCATGCCAGGGGCGTCGCCCATTCGGCGCCCGCGGCATTCGGATCGGCGCCCCGATCCAGCAGCAGGCCAACCAGTTGCGCGTTTCCCTCGCGCGCGGCGATCCCCAGCGGTGTAGATCTGTCCTCTTCATCGACCGCGTTGACGTCAGCGCCGAATTCGAGGAACATGCGCACCATCGCGGCCGGGTCGGACATGGCGCGGTTGCCGCGGCAAAGGTCGTGCAACGGGGTTCGTCGCTGCCAGTCGGGCAGGTTCGGATCCAGGCCGTGCTCGAGGAGTCGGCGCGTCATCCGTGGCACGTGGTACAGATAAGTCTTGCATGCGGTAAGCACGCGCGGCATCGGGTGTTTGCGCTGCAGGAACATAGTGAGCATCGCCTCGTGGGCATCGGGTGATTCTCCCCGGTCCTCCATGCGTCCACAGCCGCTGATCACGGCGGTGTAGGGTGTGGTCAGGTACTCGCTCTCCTCGTCGGAAAACGGATCGTCAGTGTAACGTAGAATAGCGGCCAGGGTCTCGAGTTCCCCGCGCTGCACGTAGCCCCACGCCCCGGATGCGCGCCCGCCATAGCCGTAGAGCAGCCCTCGCATGGCGTCGGAACCGGCGCGGATCGCGGGGGATCCCGAGGAGTCCACGTGTCCGTTCGGATCGGCCCCGGCCTCCAGCAGCCACGTTACGACTTCCAGGTTGTCTTCCACCGTGGCGGTCATCAGCGACGCCCCGTAGGGACACAAGCGACCCTCCGGCAGACGCGGGTCCGCGCCGTTGTCCAGCAGGAAGCGGACAATGTCTCGGTGTCCGCCCTCGACGGCGGCCGACAGGGGTCGCTTCTGAAGTCTCTCTCCGTCATTCACCGCCGCGGGATCCGCCGCGACAAATGCCCGAACGGCATCCAGGTCACCCCTCGCGGCAGCCAGCGTGGGGCTGTCGCGGGAGCCGGTCTCGAGTAGCAGTTCCGCCAGTTCCGGATTCATCTTCGAACGGTGCCACATCAGGTCGCGCCAGAGGGTGTAGTGGACCGCGCGAAATCCGGCATGGTCGGTCGCGTCGACGTCGATATTGCGCTTGAGAAGCGCCCTGACCACTGTTTCGTCACCCGCGATGACCGCAACGTGCAGCGCGGTCCTGCCGTCCGGATCCTGCTGTGATTCGATTCCTTCAGAATCTTTAAGCAGCCGTTCGATCTCTGCGTGGTCTCCGGCTTTCACCGCTTCGTGCAGCCGCGGATCCCACGCCTCCGCCACGGTCCCGATGGCCTTCCTCAGATAATCGGCGACCGGCGTATGGCCGCGGTCGTGGGCCATGGCAATAAGATCGGTCACTTCGTCGTACGCGTAGGCTTCCCACAGAACTCTCGTCGCATCGAGATTGCCCTCCCGCACCGCGAAGTGGATCGGCGGGGTATACCAGAACTGCAGCCTGGCGCAATCCGGATCCGCGCGCAGGTGTTTGCGCAGGGCGCCGGCGTCATTTCGGATTGCGGCGCCGAGGAGTTCCCAATACAGGCGCCCCTCGTCCGTTTCCACGCACCAGGACGGGCGGTGCATGGCGTCGATCTTCTGCTGGGGGGTGCGTTCCGCCACCCCGGATCCGGTGAAAGCCATGTCGCTCCTTTTCCTCGTTTCGGTTTGATCTCCGTTTGCCTGTTCCCGCTTTACAATTCTCTGTTCGAAGGAAAAGACGTTCGCACTGGCAGGATCCACCTTCACCTCGATCCAGTGCACGTCCGAAGCGCCAAAGGTTTCCACGCGTGTGAAATTCCAGAGCCGTCGGCCATCCCGATTGCGCCGTAGCGGTTTGTCGATCCGGAAGTAATGCGAGTCGCCGTGCGCGAGCACGACGGGCCGGCCGAACTGTTCGGTCTCCTCGCGCAATACGTCGAGGAGGGCCTTGTAATGCGGCGGATCCGCTCCTCCCTTTCGTTCCAGTCCCATCGATGCGTGAACGGTCAGAAACAGTCCTTTACCGGATTCGGCTGCCCTGGAAAAGGCGTTTCGAAGCCACGCGATTCCCGCCCTGGTGCGCCGCTCAACCGCCGCGTCATGCTTCTTCGTCCGCAGGATAACGGCGCCAACCTCGGTCGAGTCGCGAGGCTGAAAGGACGCCAACCCGTTTCTGCTCCCCACAACGTGTACGGTCGCGAAATGAATCCCCGCCCGTTCCCAGCGGATGTTCTCTATAAATTCGCCGTATTCCGGCGCCGCCGCCTGGGATTCAACCGCCATCCGCCGCCGGCCAAGCGTCATGCCCGCGCGCGGATAGAAGAGCGCACGCAGTTTCGCCAGGCGTTCCAGCGGATCGAAGCGGCCGGCGTTCCTGAGGTGGCAGTCTGTCCATTCGTTGTCGCCCGGTGTGAGGATGAAGGGGTCCTCGAAGCGGCTGAATCTTTGCAGGCGTTCTTCGAGAAAGGCGTCAGTGCAAGGCTGCACCCCGTTTTTGATGTCGCCCGCGTGGATGACCCATCGGACGTCGTCATCCGCGTTGATACTGTCGATGACCTTTGCGAACCGGACACTGTCGGCACTGGCGTAGGGCACGTCGCCAATCAGGGCGAAAGAATAGGAATCGCCGCCGGCGTGGCCCAGGCACGGCATAAGAACGACGGCCAGTACGATGGCCGAGAGACGGAAAGATTGACCGGTTGTCGGGCGGGCAGGGGATCGGTGTCCGCTCCGGATCATTGGCGTGCCTCCGTCAATTTGGGATATTTCTTCCAGTTCCTGCACTCGTGAGAATTCGGGTACGGGGTTGGGCCGAAGGTACTTGGCTACCGGGCGCCGCCCTCGTATATTTCAGCGTAACAAACACGCTTTCTGCTGAACATCGCGGGAACCCGTAGCCCGCAGCCGCGTCGATCGCGAAGGCGCACCGATTCCTTAAGCTTCGGATGATACGACTGTGAACCAAACCGACCACGAATCTTTCGCCAGGAATGGCTTTTGGAACCTCGGCACGATCCTTAATCCGGATGAGGTGCGCTGCTTCCACGATCTGTTCGAGGAAGACCGCCGCCGGTTTCACTATTTCTGGCATCCGTACGGATTCCACCAGGAAGCCAACTACGACGCCCTGATCACCACGCCTGAATTCGATGGGTTGATCCGACATCCGAGGATCATGCCCGCGATCGAGGAATTGATGGGCGGTCCCGTCTGTTTCGGCGAAATCGGCCTGCGTCGGATGGGCCCCTATGAAGGCGGCATGCATCAGGGTTGGCACCGCGACAGGCCCCACTGGCCCGAACACCCCCTTCGCATGGACTATATCCAGCTGATGGTCTACCTCACCGACGTGGACGAGGGCACCCACTGTTTTTCCCTCTCGCCGGAATCCGTCGACCAGGCGGTTCCAGACGATCCCGCGGCACAGTTGGAGCGGGGCGGCGTGTACGATCTCCACGGCCCGGCCGGCACGTGCGCCCTGTTCAACGTGGCCCTGCTGCACACGGCCACCACCCGGGCCACGCAGGCCGTCCGAAAGACCGCGCAGATCTACTACGGCCACCGCCACAGGCTTCCGCTGGCCAACGACTCCGGTATTCCGGCGGTGTTCTGGCGGGACCACCCCGACCCGGAAACGCGCGCTTTTTATGGTGTGCTCAATGACCGAACGCGGCTCTACATGGCCGCCTTCGGGCCACGGGAAGGTTAGTGTCCCGTCCCGGAAATATGTAACCATTCATCCGCTGGTTCATCCCATCTCGCTGCGTTCCCTTCACCCGTCAGTCCCGCCTTCCAGGAGATGCACCCGCCGGCCCTGGGTCGCAGCCGTCTCCGCGCCCAGCCCGATGCGGATGGCGTTAAGAGCCGTGTCCAGGTCCAGTCGCCAATCAATCCTGACGCCGCGAATTTCCTCCAGAAAAAGGCCTTCCAGCGATATCTCCTGCCCGGTCGGCGGCAGTGAAATTTCCTTGCCGTCGGCGGACGAAATCCGCCAGCCCCCATCGCCTTGAAGCAGTGTGCCATCCTCCAACACCATCCGCTGGTACTGCTCCGCCGATCCGATTGAAATCCCGCCCGCCCACGTCCATTCGGCCGTGCCCCCGCCGGAAAATCCAACCACGACCCGGTTGACGAAGCGTTCGTACGTTCCGGCGCTGTCCATTCCCTCGTAATGGGCGTACCCTTCCACCCAGGACGCTGGTCCGAACAGATCGACCAGCGGGTAGACGTGATAGACGAAGAACAGACTCGGCGGCCCCGACGCCTTGATGTTGAACAACACGTCCGGCCGCGCCCCTCTCCCCGGCGTCAGACGCGTGAACAGCGCCAGTAGCAGCCCTCCCAGCGAACCGACCGTCTCTTTGAGTTGCCTGTGCGCGCCCGACACCACTTCCGGATGGGCGACACGGAGAACGGTGCCCGACGCGCGCGCCAGGTTGGCCAGGGCGATCCCCTCGTTGACGTGTCGCGCTATCGGGTATTCCAGAAAGACGGGTTTGCCGGCCTCCAGGGCGGCCCTGGCGATGGGACCGTGGGTGTCGTTGTTGGTGCAGACCGCGACTGCGTCCACGTCGGACCGGTCGATCAGATCCTGCCAATCTCCCAGCAGCGGCAGTGCGTGGCGACCGGCCAGTTCGGCGCCCGTAAGCGAATTTCGTGCGGCCAATGCGGACAGCGTGCATCCCTGCATTTCCGCGAAAGCCCGCGCGCGGCTGTGCGCCATTCCGCCCGAACCGACCAACCCCAAACGAATCGAATCCATCGTTTCAAGTCCCCGCTATTCTGTGGTTAAGAGGGTTTCTCTTCAATGTTGAACCGCGCCCAAATCGACACCTCCCTGATGATAATTCGGACATATCTTCGAATCTATCTGGATGAATGCACTAAATCCGTCCGGGGAATCCGGTTAGATAAGATCGACCTTCCAGTTCAATACCTGCCGATCGCGCCGAAGTCAATCTCGATGATCCACTCTCGCTCACGCCCCACGAATTTGATGAATCCCGTTTTCTCCAAACGGATTAGTTCACGCAAGAAGGTGCGCCTCGTTACGTCGCGATAGACCGCGGTGACATACGGCGCGCTCAGCAGTTCCGAAACCTTGATTTTTTTGGATGGTTCGTCTGCGAAGGGATCTACCGGCTCGGTCTCTTCCAGGAGAAAACAAAGCAGGCCGTATTCCCGCTGGTTGAGGACGCGTCGGCGTTCGCTCACTCGCTGATCCAGTGCTCTTGTCAGAGTCGTTCGGTAAATTACACGGTTCAGTTTCGTCTTGATAAAGTTGTTGATTCCCTTCAACTCGCTCGCAAAGCCCTCGATGCCGAACGCAATGAAACCGCTCAAATCGAACGGCTGCGTCCTTCTTCCCTTTTGTAGCAATAGCATGTATTCACTTCCGTTTCGGTAGAAATAATTCGACAGCCCGTAAAAGCCGTGGACATTGTAACCACCCTGAAACAGAATTCCAGCCTCCACAAGTCTCGAGACCCTACCATTTCCGTCACCGAACGGGTGTATCGTTACGAGAAAGAAGTGGGCCATGAGCGCACGGATGACCGGATGCTGCGCAGCCAGTTTGTTCGAGTTCACAAAAATCACGAATTCTTCCATAAGGCGTTGCACGTCTGCGGGGGGCGCTCCTCGATGCACGCCGCCCAGTGCTTTCGTTCCGACCACGACGGGGTGGGACCGCAACTCTCCCGGCACGTTGTCGTCTTCATCGGAACCACGCGTGACCAGCCTGTGCATCTGCAAAATGTCAGAAAGCTGGAGAGGCCTGCTGCCTGGCGTGAACCGTTGCCGAACCCAGTCCTGGGCAAAGCCGGCGTTTCTCACCTGTTTTTCTTCCCTAGGAGTCTGCGCCGCAGAAAACTCACTATACTATATATAGTTAAAGAAGATATCTGAGGACACTATATATAGTATAGTGCGGTGCTCAAATCAGTTCTGGAGCGCAGGCTCCTAGACTGGGTTGAGGATTCGTCCGAGGTAACAGTCAACAGTCGACTTACTTCGGCTTCTGAAAGTGGATTGCCCTCAACTGCCGTAGTACCGTGAACGGCTCGCACACGGTTCAATTGGTCCAATTGTTCCTTCCAATCGGACGGGAGGACCAGATTGAGGGCTGCTTCTTTGTAGGCTTCAATTTGAATTAGATCAGAGTACTGGTTTTCCAATGAAATCCGACAATCAAAGCCGAAAGTTCCCCAGTCCAAATGACCTCCTGATTGACAAACTATTTGACAATAAATAATATGAAATAACTACCTATAAATATAATATATTCTACATATATTGCAAATTAAATTGACAACTATTTGACAATAAAATAGAAGCAAGGGTTAATAGGTTTGCAGAAAGCCGTGAACGACTCAACATTCGCATTCACCTAAGTGGGGCTCAGTTTGGATGACGTAGTCCCACAAGCGGTCAATGGGGGAATTGGGAAATCTGAGTGGACTGGAGGAGGTCTCGCGGGTGATCACGGTACCTCACGCCAAATGAAAAGTGGGAAATCTGCAAGTACTACTTTCATATTTACCCGTAGAGGGTCAGCCAATATAAAAAACGCTTGTGCATCAACGTCTTCAACCGGCAGTTGATCCGTTCTCATATTCCTCGATACCGACAACCGGGCAATTACGCTATATTCGTCGTTCAAGCATTTGAAGCGAACCCGAAGTCTCCGGTTTTTCATCCTGTCCATCCTGTTTATCCATGTTTCCCGTTCCCTGAAAAACCCCAACAATTGTGTTGCGGACACTTTTTTCGAGACGTATGTTTATACCCCGGTGATTGGAAAACAGTTCTAGCCGGGCGGCGAAAACACGATTCCGACATCGATTTATCGGAGAGTATGGCCATGAATTCGATACAGGAGTATCCGGCGGGCGCGGATCAGATCGATCACGAGATGCCGCTGAGTTCATTCGACCCCGAACGGATCCTCGAAAAACTGGATCTGACATCGGTCGGGTTGGAAGCGGTGAAACGTGCGGCCGACTCCGGCGACAGGCCTGGCGCCCTCATGGCGCTGCGCGACTATTACCGGGCGAAATTTCCACTGGAGGAAGCCGGTAAAGCAGGTGATTTTTCAACGGCGGACAAAATCTGCGAGCGCATCATTCAGTGGGGACCCTACGAGGAAGCGCAATATGGCGACGACTTCGACTGGGAGTGGGACCCGCCGGGTGATATTGAATGGGTTGCGGCCGTGTATCGCTTCTATTGGGCCGCACCGCTTGTGACGGCCTACGCGGCGACGCGAGATGAAAAATATGCGCAGGCAATCGTGGAACTTTCAACCGACTGGATTACGAAACATCCACTGGAAAATCACACCAGAACCCACCCCGTCTATAAATGGTGGAAGGGATTTGCATGGCTGGATCTCCAGACCGGGATCCGGGCTACCAATATCTGTGCGGCATTTCGCGGCCTGGTGCACGCCGGGTCGTTTACGCCCGAGTTTCTCGGCCTGTTGATGGCGAGTCTGTATGACCACCAGACAAAAACAACGCTTATTCCCATGGGGCTCATCCACAACAAGGCGGTGTTCGAACAACGTGGGTTTATCAATGTCGCCTACACGTTCAGCGAGTTCAGGGAGTCCCGCGACTGGATGGAATTGGGGTTGGCGCGCACCGAGGAGAATATTCTTGCTCAGACAACCGCAGACGGCGTCCAGCGAGAGTGGTCGTTCGGGTATCACCAGGGCATACTGCGGGACGCCGTGGAAATCTTCGGTCGAATGGACGCCTTCGGCATCGAAATCTCGCACGCATTCCGGGAACGCGTACGCAGAATGTACGACTACATCTTCTGGATCGCGTCGCCCGACCTGACGCCGCCCATGTTTGGAGACGGTTCCCGTCCGTTGAAAACCACGGAAGACAGGACCAGGTGGCCGCTCTATGGCGAGCTTGTCGATGCAACGGAATTGCTGGGCGATCCCAAATACGCGGCCCGGGCGGAATTAAAACGCGAAGACCTGCCGGACCATAAGTGCCGGGCGTTCAAGGAGGCCGGCTTCTACGTGATGCGCAACGACTGGGGCCCCGATCAGATCCACATGGCGCTGCATTGTTCGCCACCCGCGATTTCAGGCCACGACCAGCCCGATAACGGGACGTTTGAATTGTACGCCTACGGACGCTGGTTGATGCCGGACACGGGCTTTTATACCTATGGCCGAGACAAGGAGGCCCGCGCCTGGCACCGCCAGACCTCGGTACATCAGACCCTGACGCTGGACGGCGGAGATATCTCCGACGACGCGCACAGTCTGATGTGGATCTCTGAGGCGGTTGACTCGGACGTGCTGGTGGTTGAGAACGGGTCATATCCCGGCTTGGCTCACCGGCGTTCCGTCTGGTTCGTGGACCGGCGGATTTTCGTATTGCTGGACGAGGCGATCGGCAGCCCGCCCGGTCAACTCGATCTGCATTTCCAGTTTGCGCCCGGCGACGTCACGTTCGACGGCGAAGGAAACAGGGCGTTCACGCAATTCGAGGATGCGAACGTGCTGGTGCAGGCGGCGGCCGGTTGCCCTGCGTCGGTGGTTGAAGAAACCGGCTGGTTCGCGTGGGAATACGGCCATCGCACGCCCCGCAAGGCGTTTCGATACGCGCTGGAGAATCAGGCCCCCACGGTTTTTGCAACCGTGATCGTGCCCTATCGTGGAACGGAGGCGCCAGACGTTTCAGCGGAATTGCCCGCGGGGTTACGGGCGGGGGACGGCCGTGTCGAGATGACCGTCAACGCTTTGGGGAAATCATGGCGGGTGGGAAGAGACCTGGATTCGGGTGAGGGATGGGCGCGTTGACCGGCGGATTTCAGACGTTCGGGTCGCCGCACCTGATCGTGATGGCATTGACGCTGGTTCTGCCGGTCCTGCTTTCTTTGATCGCGAAACGGGCCGGCTCACGCGTCGCCACCGCCGTGGGCTTTGTGCTGGCGGGCGTCCTGCTTGGCAACGAACTGATCCACTGGGGTTTCCGGATCTCCGGGTACGGCCCCGGTGTCTTTCTGCGATACTTCCTTCCCCTCCACCTCTGCGGTGTCGCGATCTTCCTGACCTCCCTTACCCTGCTGTTTCGCAATCAAGAGTTCTATGAAGTCGCCTACTTCTGGGGTCTCGTCGGATCGGCGAACGCGGTTGTCACGCCTGGCAATCTGGATGTTGACTATCCGCAGTATCGGTTCTTCCAGTATTTCTTCTCACATTCGGGAATTGTTGCGGGGGTCCTGTACGCCACCTGGGGTCTGAAGATGCGGCCCACGCTCGGCGGACTCTTCCGGGCATTTGTCTGGCTGCACGTGCTGGCGGCGATCGTCGCAGTTGTTAACTTGCTCTGCGGTTCGAATTACATGTATCTCTCGTCGCCTCCGTGGGGGACAGTATCACCCTTCTTTTTTCTGCCGTGGCCGTGGTACCTCGTCTTTCTCGACCTCTTCGGCCTGGCCATGTTCTTCCTCGTCTATTCGCCCTTTCCGATTGCCAGGTGGTGGAATTCCCGTCGAATGTCCTGACGTGAAGAAATGACCGGCCGCGGCGGCGTCCGTGTGACCATGAAATACGGCTTCAAGCAGGGCTTTGCCGCGGGGTGCGTCCGGTTCCGGCGCGTTGGGGTCGGCGCCGCGTTCGAGCAGCAGCTTCACGATTTCCCGATGGCCCCGGCGGGCTGGGTATAGTAGTGTACACAACGAACGAGGTCAGGGTTCCTATTCACGAGTTTCCGAATCGCTTCCTGGTCGCCCCGTATCGTTGCACGGAACATCGCCCAGACCTCCGGCCCTTTGCCCTTTGCCCATTCGATATACCCGGGATCCTCCAGCTCAGAAGGCTTGACCATCCGAGAAATCACCCAGTCGGCATGGGCGCTATCCGTTTTTTTGACATCGTTCGTCATTTGAGGTATCCCTGCATGGCATCGCGATGCTCAACGGCAACACCGAAGAAGTGTCCGCTCGAGTTCGTTAACGCAGGATCCCTCACACCTGCAGCGGATTGGGCGGAAGATTCTTCGACTTCGCTCAGAATGACATGACTTACAATTACCATCGTCGAAATGTATCCATCACACGTCGGCGAAAACTGTCATCCTGAGGAAGCCGCCAGGCTGACGAAGGATCTCCTGCGGCTTCGGATGATGCCTGGGCGTTCTTGACTTGGCAAGACCTCACAGGCAGTACCTGCGCTCGCGCTTCAGGCGTAAATAAGTGTGAGCACCCTGTGCCGCTCCCTGAGCGCGTGCCCTGAGCTTGTCGAAGGGTCGGCGCAGGGCTGATGTGGAGGCGGGAGGGGTCGCCGGCCGGATGCACTATCCGAGAGTCATACGACGGACGGCTATGCTATCTCTACGGTTCGCAATTCAGGAATAAGCGTCCCGTGGGATGATAGTGTGACGTACCCCATGGAGACCGGAAGCCGAAAACGCCGGGGCCCGATGCTACCGGGATTCAGGCAGCGAACCGAACCCAGGGTGGTTATTTTCGGCATGTGAGAATGGCCGCACACCACAAGATCGAAACCCGCGACGTCCGCATCGTCAAGGATGTGTGTCACGAGAATCCGCTGCCTTCCGGCGCACAGCACGAGTCTTTCGGGCAGGACGCTGCAGGGTGGATGCAGGTCGACGTTTCCGCGGACGGCGTATACCGGCGCGATCTGTTCCAATTGCTCCAGTACCGAAATCTTCCCCACGTCGCCGGCATGGATAATCAGGCGGACGCCCTGCAGCAGTTCCAGTACCTGCGGCCTGATGAGTCCGTGGGAGTCGGAGACGACGCCGAGGCGATCGCCCGCGCGGAGTTTGGGATCGACGTCGGTGGAATAGGACATCGCGTGCACGCCTCTGATCATTTGCGCCTTCACACTGGACCCTATGCCTGTCTGTTGTCGAGAAAACTATGAGGCGGCCGGCCCTCTGTCCAGTTGAATTTTTACGTATCCTGGACGTCGCCTTCTTAAACGTCATTGCGAATTAAGGGAGAATGAACACGATGCCCGATAACGCGCGCATGCAGAAGGCTCTGGAGGTTTTCGCCCGCGGCTATTGTTTTACAAAGAGTTTCACGCATCCCTACCTGGCAGGTCGGGAGGGCCCGATCTGGGTGGTCAGGGATGCTCCGAGAGAACGCGGCGCGTACCGTCGCGAGGAGTGGATCGCTCATGGCGTCGATGCTGGAGAGATCGACCGCGTGGCCAGGAAGAACACCCGTGGGCAGTTCGGCATCTGTGCGATTTGCGCGACCGGGGAGTCCGACTCCGGAACGCGGGAGGAGTTCAGGGCGCTCAACTATCGTCTGAATACAACAGAACCGGTCATGGTGCATCGTCTGCGCCGTATCCCACGCGTGGTGGACCCATTGCCCATCGAACGTGTTCTGACCGCCGAATTGGCGGACCGATTGAACAAGACAACGCGGATCAGGCAAATTCTGCCGGAACATCTCTCTCCGGACGCACCGCTCAGGCAATATCTCGCACTCGAGAACGACGAACCCCTGGGATGGGTTCAAAGCATCGAAGTGGATTCGGCAACGTGGTGTTCGAACATGCACGTGGTGTCCGCCGCCCGGCGCCGTGGCATTGGAAGGGCGTTGATGTGCAGGATGCTCCGCGATGACCGGTCAAATGGATCGCAAATGGCCGTCCTGACCGCGACCCATACGGGCGCATTGCTGTATACCTCAATCGGATACGAGCGGATCGGTACCCTGCTCTTCTACACGCCAAAGAAGCGTTAGAAACCCCTGCCGCAGAACGTGGCCGAAGTCATCCAATATGGCGTCGCACATTCGCTTACGGTTGCCACTCGACAGGAAGAAAGGACTGAAATGTCAAGAGAACAAAGGATCGCTCAGCTTCTGGACGAGGCCTGGAAGACCAGGAGGGTTGCGGACTACGAACGGGGCAAACGGCTCGTGGACGAGGCGGCGAAACTGTGCGGCGAAGACGACCACGAATCCCTGGGAAGGGTCGCCCACGTCTACGGACAGTTCGAAAGGGACCAGGGGAACACCGAACGCGCCGTCCAACTGTATTTGGAAGGATACAACCACTACGTGGCCGCGAACCATGCCGAAAAGATGGCCCATTCGCTCCGCCACGTCGCGGACGTTCGCCGGGATCTTCCGGATTGGCACGGCGCGGAGCGGGATTACCGGTTGGCAATACAGATGTACCGAGATCTCGACCCAACGCCGATGCATTCGCTGGCAAATGCGCTCCGTGGCTTCGGCATGCTTCTGGAGCGTGTTGGGAAGAAAGAGGAGGCACCGCGCGTCTTCGAAGAAGCACACCGGTTATACCTGCAGGTTGGCAATGCCCCGGGCATTGAAGAGATGGGAAAGAAACTGAAGGATCTTCGGGGATAGGAAATCGCGGTCGCAGGATTTCCGTAATATGATATCGTCGCGCAAACCGGCAGTTTGCGCGACCTGACCAAGCGCCTTCACCTGGCAACTACATCAACGTCTGTTTCCACGCGCCCTTCCGATAGCGAGCCCAGGCCAGAATGCCCTGTGCGGCCCCGCCGATAAACCAGGCGATCCAGATACCCACGGCATCCATATCCAACAGAAACGCCAGGACGTAGGAGAGGGGCAGCATGAGCAGCCACTGCGCCACAATCGTATAGTAGAGTAGAGGCCTGGTCTCGCCGCCGCCGGCCAGGACGCCCCCGGCGACGATGGACAACGCCGAAAAGACCTGGGCGACCGTAAAATACAGGAGCATAACGTATCCTATCTCGATGACTGCCTCGGAATCCGTGAACAGGTCGACGATCTCCCGGGCGAAGACGCAGATGACAATTGCGCTCACGGTGATGAACGTCATGCCGAGCCGGATTGTGTTTGCTGCGAAGCGCTCGGCCTCGCGAATCTGCCTCGCGCCCAATCGTTGCCCGACCAGCGCGGTTGCCGATACGGAAAACGCCAGGGCCGGCATGATGCCGATCATTCGCATCTGTAAACCGATGGTCAGCGCAGCCGTTGCGGCGGTGGGCCGGCTCGTCCACCCCACCACGCGATAAATCAGAACGCGGGCGCCGTTTCGGAAAAACCCCTGAATGCCGGCGGGTACCCCGATCCGCATCATTCGCCCGATGATGTCCCGGTTGATGGGAAGGCGCCAATTCCACCGCATATGTACCCGAGAGCGGCCGGACGTAAGCAGTGAGACCCCGACGATGCAACCCACGGCCCGCGAGACGATACTGCCGAATGCCGCTCCGGTCACCCCCAGTTGGGGCAGACCCCATGCACCGAAAATCAGGCCGTAGGTGAGTGGAATTTTCAGACAGATGATGAGACACGAAATCTTCAACGGCGTCCGCGTATCCCCGGAGCCGCCGAATATTCCGCCGATGATGAAATTGGGCATCATGAAGACGATGCCGACAAAGTAGACGCGCAGGAACGGCACGGCGTGGGCGAGCACGTCTTGCTGCGCGCCAAGCAGGACCAGTGCCGGTCGGGCAATTAGGCTCCCGACAAAGGCCAGGACCGCCGACAGCAGGATTCCCATGATGATGGCCTGTTGCGCCGTATGGCTGAGGTCGCCGTGTCGCCCTGCGCCGTAGAATTGCGCGACCAGGGTGCGGGACCCGGTGCTGACCGATATCGCCATGACCATCGTCACGAACAGGATCTGCCGGCTCAGGCCCACCGCCGATATCGCGGCCGGACCCAGTTGCCCCACCATGGAGATGTCGACAAGCCCCTCCATGGCGTCGAGCACCGACGCGACGACCACCGGCCATGCGATGGCCCAGACCTGGGGAAGCACCGGCGCCTCGCCGGAGGGGTTCGGATCGGGATGGGAGGGCGAAAGGGGGCGGGTCATGGAAGTGTTCGGTGTACACGGCGAGAGGTCACTGGAGGGATCCATTCGGCGTGCAACACGGGTTCAGGTGTGGGAATGACAAGGTTCAATGCATTTTCTCCGGTGATGTGTATGGGCTTCAATTTGTGCCGGAACCCTGTCTCTGAACCCCTGCGGTTCGAATCGGGCGCTTCGAGTCGTTTGTTCCGACTGGTCACCTATTCGATTGCACTGTCCACGGCCTGCACGTGAATATCCACGTCAGGCCAGTTTTTTTTCAGGATTTCGATAATGTGATCTTTCGGTCCGAAAAAAAGCATGATCATATTCTCTGTAACGAAGTATTTCTCATGATGTTGCCCTCCATTGCGGGCGATCAATTCCCCGAGTTCTCCCGTGGGGCGGCTCCCGGTACCTGAAATAATATGTTCGAGGAAGTGCAGTTTGCCCTGCTCCCCTTCGGGTTCATCCGCATGACCCATCGCATAGAACGTCTGATATTCGAAGGTGGGGATCGTCGGGTCTACCACGATGACGGCGTCGAGTCTGTCATTGATGGTATAGTGATGCGCGACGAGTGCGTCTGACAGGGATTCCGATCCGACGAGCCGGTAGGCGAGGCACGTGTCCGTACATATGCAGAAGATTGTCGCCGTAAGCGCGAAGATTCTCAACGATTCTTGTGTTAACGGAGGTCGCGGGAGTGACATGAAAGGGCCGCCGTCAGGATTCGGCAGGATCTTGGGTAAGAAGGATTCTGCAAGCGCCGTGTAAGGTGAATCACGGCGGTCGGAGACACGCGGAGGTCGCGTTGGGCGAGTCTCGCGCTAAGGGATTTCAGGTCAGGGATGTGGTTGGTGGGGTGGTGTGATGCTGCGCTGGAAAATTCTATCTACGTGACGATTACGTTCTGATGAAAGTCGCTCTGTGTGAACTGTCCATATGCCAATCCGGTCGCGAACCCAACGTTTTTCCGCGCAGGGATCAGCATGTCCAGCAAGTAGGCTTCACTTCGCCGCATAGATCGTCTCCGCCGATCCAAGTATGGCCTTCCGGCGGATGTAATTGCCGCTGGCCTCAACAGCGTCTCGTTCTAATAGGTCGGCCGGTCGACCGAACAATTCGGTCAATTCATCCTCCATGCGAACCATGTCCAGAAGTGTCGGGCGTGCCTTTACGTCGAAGCTGACAAGCAAATCGACATCGCTGTCGGGACCGGATTCGCCGCTTAACGCAGACCCGAACAACGCCAATTCGACGACCCCCCAGCGTTCGCAGAACTTTGCCAGTTCGTCGTTTTCAGTTTTGACGAGTGCGTTCATTTCTACTTTCCCAAACCAAGGGTCCGTATTGAATTCTGCGCCTTACAAACCTCGAATTAAGCTCAAATGCCAATTGCTGGAGTCACTGATCGGTCAATGGATGCTTCAATTCAAGGATCGCGTCCAAGACTCTGGTAAGTTGTTCAGGTGCCTTGGTCTTAGGCGGCTACGCCACCGTCCCGACCTCCACGGACAAGCAAATTGAATGCAATTTTCGGTCCCACGTACGTATGAATTTCAATATCCTTGTATGTTTCCCTTTGTACAACGCCCGGCCGCGGTTTCACGCCCTGTTTATCGATTCTTGGATTGTACTTCGTCGCAATTATGTAATAACGTACCAAAGTGTTTTCGCTATTGAATTCGCTGGCAGAGTGTATCGCATATAATGCGCAAAGATACTCTAAAATCGGCAGTGACCACCGCAGTTGTACTTTGGGCTTCCCGTCGGCGTGAATTGTCTTTTTCAAATCAACCAATATCGCAACGCACGTATTCCGGTCTTCATAGACCAACAAGTAATCACAGTTCCGTTTCCATTCACCTTCTCTCAACCCCGATAGACTACCGAGTCTATCCAGATTTATGGCCGTGACGTCCGGCGGAGTGTTAGCCACTTTGACTTCCATAACACCCTTTTCTCGAAGAATTATGCTACCGTCGCCGGCTATCGACACCAGAGCCTTCAGACCGAGAATTCTCCTCAGAAAAGCGGCGAACCCCACTTCATTCCTCCGAGTCTTCCGAAATTCGAGACGCCAACTCGTTTGCTATCGAATTTATTTCGTCGATGGTTCTGTCGAAAACCGGCATATCGATGCCAAACTGATCAACATCACACCTCGTAAGCCCATTGTTCTCAGCTACGTACGCACGAATTGCCGCCGGGTCCAGAGCATCGTCGGCACGATACTTGAGCTTCTTCCTGACCTCTTCTTTTTCAGCGACTGTGCTGTTCAGCATAACCAGGTTGTTGATTTCCTTGATCAGGTAGTCACTATGCGTCGTGATGAGGACTTTCAAGCCTGCGCGTACGAATCGCGCCAACAATCGTGCTAGTAGTATCTGGTTGGCGGTGTCGAGATGGCTTTCCGGCTCATCGACGATGAGAAGATGATTGCTGTTGGCAACGTGTCGTAGAAAGAAGTAAAAGTCCGATAAGCCTCGAGCGGATGAGGAAGCGATGTGCAACGGAATGTTAAAGCTGCGTCCCTTTCCCCGAGCCTTGGAGATGAATCGTATCTCGTCTCCGGACGCCCGGTAATAGCCGCCCATCATGTCCTTGATTTCGTTGGCAAATTTGTGGGCGTGAAAATCGCTCTCCTGTGCTTGTATGTCTGGAATGCTCCGGGTGTAGTCGATGTTATGTTTTATCGGGAGCGCGTACCGACTGGTGGCACCGTCAATGAACATAAATCTGGAACTCTTGCTCAATGCCTTGTCGTCGCCCATCTTCTGCAACATATCGACCAACTGGTTCTTGGTGAAGTCGAGCTCTCTGTAGAACAGAGATATGCCGAAACGCTCAGCAGAAAGTATAAAGGTCTCGGACGGAAGTTCAGGAAACAAAAAGCGAAGGTATAGGGACGAAAGTGCTTCGTCTAAATCCGACCGGCTCTGTGGCTGTTTGCCTTCCTCCATATCAAGGACAGCTTGTTCTCCGTCGTAACGGAGCGAAAGAATCGCTCCGTCAGAAAGTGTTGCCTCATAGATTTGCTCGTGGTCGCCGAAGTCCTGCGAGAATTTGACATCAAGCGTAGCACCATCAAAAATGCCACGTGGCGAGCTGAAGACGCCCGGCAAACGAGTATTCGAAAACGTCCGGGTCATTTCACCCATGAACGCAGACCGGATTTCGTGTCGGGTCTTCCAATTTACCGGATGTTCAGCCTGGGCGATTTTTCGCATCCTGTTGGCGAGCCCCTCCTTGACAAAGTGAGCCGTGCCAGATGCGCTATCTGCATCCGCGATTAGTTCCGGCCATTCCTCGTACAGCTTCAGGAAAGCGTAGAGTGTATACGCTATGTAGGTCTTCCCGGTGTTGTTGCGGCCCGCAATTATAGTGATGTCTCCCAACTCCAGTTCCGCATCCTTGACGGGTCCGATGTTTCTGAATCGAAACTTCGCTGGTTTCAATTTGGATTTTCCGGCATCCTGCGTTTCGGCTGTTGTCATGGTGATGCCTCTCAGATGGATGCGAAGACTTCCGCAATCTTCAGGCTATCGATGCCGCGGCCGGCTACGATTTCGACGGTGACGTTTTGTGTTCTTCGCTTTTGAACTGCGGGAGAAGCCTGTGCGTCGGTTGGCTTGATACTATACGGTGTCGATATGTCCTGTCAGCTGATTGCTAAATGCAGGTCGTTGGCCAGTCCAAATCTGCCTGTTGGTCGGTCAAACAACCAAATCGTTGATTATATACACCCCAATGCGTCTAAGGTCAACCCAAAACTAGAATAGAGGTCTGTATCGACCTCTATTCTTAATTCGTTATATATGATTGTTATTTTTTGTCTTACATGTAATATCTGCATTCAGCGTTTCGGTCGGGGACGCAATCTACCAGGTGAATCGGCAACGCAGGGGCCGATTTTCCTCCGGCATCCAATTCGCAGCGCAGTCTGCCTTTTTGCTGTAAGTGATTTTCCTCGTTTAGCTCAGAACAGGCGTTGTTGGGACATGGGCGTGAGAATATCCGGGTCGTCGTTCCGGACGCTGTTTACGCGGGTGCTGACGGCGCGTATTTCGTACGGTCCCGCTCGGGGTTCGCGGACCAGGTCGAGGAGCGTGTCCGCGAATGACGCGGTGTCGAGCCAGACCGAGAAATGTTCGGGATTGATGATGGCCGGTTGCCGGTGGTGGATGTCCGCAAGCGGCGCGTCGGCGTCGGTGGTGATGATCGTAAAGGTTTGGAGGGATTCGCCGCCTCTGTCCCAGTTTTCCCAGAGTGCGGCGAACGATAGCGGAGATCCGTCCGCGAGCGACAGGAAGTAGGGCTGTTTGCCGTGGCCCGCCCGCTGCCACTCGAACCAGCCGTCGGCCGGCACCAGGCACCGCCGTGAGCGGAAGGCGGCGCCGAATGCCGGTTTTTCGTGGACGGTCTCGGCCCGCGCGTTGATCATGCGCGCGCCCATTCTGATGTCTTTGGCCCACGAGGGCACCAGGCCCCATCGGAGCCTGGCGATGACCCGGTTGCCGTTTTCGTCCGGCAGGCAGATGGCGAAGTCCTGGGTCGGCGCGCCGTTGTAGCGCGGTTGCATGTGTGGCGGCGCCAGGGGTTCGGCCAGGGCGTAAAGCTCGTGGAGTTCGCGCCAGGTCATCATCTGGGTGAAGCGGCCGCACATAGGATCATCTCCTCTGGTTCTCCTACCGACCCGGTAACGTCTTCCAGGTTGCGCTGGCTGCACCGTGCAATTTCGGCCTTCCGGGAAATGGTGTCAATGGAAATCCCGGCTCTTGGCCTGGACCGCCCCGGTATCCAGCTTCGGCTTCCAGATTTTTTCAACCACCAGGTGGGTTACCCCCTCTCCCACCTGCAGTTTTCCGGTCACGCCCATGCAGGAAAGCGTTTTGGCCGGCAGGGAATAGCGTTTGAAAGTCCTTTCCCAGATAACCAGGTTCACAAACCCCGTCTCATCCTCCAGGGTCATGAAGGTGACGCCTTTTGCGGTTCCCGGGCGCTGGCGGCAGATGACCATCCCCGCGTATCGGACCCGGCGTCCGTCCTGCATCCGGTTGATCTGGCGCGCCGTGGGCAGCCTCCGGGCGGCCAGCGCGGAGCGCAGCGGCTTCAGGAGGTGTCCCCGCGTGCTGTGGTCGGCGGCCTGATGGTCCCAGACAACGGTCTCCAACCCGCTCAGGAGAGGGAACCGGGGCGGCGAAACGTGGTTGTTCAGTGGCAGCGCGGGTTCCCGTGGGGTTGCGACACCGTGAATCCGCCAGAGCGCGCCGCGTCGGTCCAGCCCGAAGCACTCGAAGGCGCCCGCCTCGGCCAGGGCCTCCAGCTTGTCCTGGCGAAGCCCGCTCCGCCGGGCGACGTCTTCCAGATCCTGAAAAGGGCGCTCCCTCACGGCGGCCGAGAGCCGGCGTCCGTCCGCATCGCCCAGTCCGCTGACGTAACGCAGCCCCATGCGCACGGCGAACGGAGCGGGCGACGTTTGGGATCGAGCCGGCTCGAGGGTGCAGTCCCAGCGGCTCTCACGCAGGCAAACGGGCCGCACGGAGATCCCGTGCCTCCGGGCGTCGTTCACGATGGTAGCGGGCTCGTAAAACCCCATCGGCTGGGCATTCAGCAGGGCGCAGACGAACGCCGCCGGATAGTGGCATTTGAGATAGGCGGTGGCATAGGCGATATGGGCAAAGCTGGCGGCATGGCTCTCGGGAAAGCCGTAGTCGCCGAAGCCGCGGATCTGATTGAAGATGCGTTCGGCAAATTCGTGTTCGATGCCCTTTTTGACCATGCGGGTAACGAGGCGGCGATGGTGCCGCTCGATGCGTCCGGAACGTCGCCATGCCGCCATATCCCGCCTGAGCTGATCGGCTTCGCCGGGGGTGTAGTCGGCCGCAACCATGGCCAGTTGCATCACCTGCTCCTGAAACAGAGGAATGCCCAGGGTTTTCTTGAGAACGGGAACGAGGGAAGGATGGGGATATTCGACTACTTCGTCCCCGTTGCGCCGTCGCAGGTAGGGATGCACCATGCCGCCCGTGATGGGTCCGGGACGCACAATGCTGATCTCGATCACCAGGTCGTAATAACTGCGCGGCTTGAGGCGCCCCAGCATGGCCATCTGCGCCCGGCTTTCGATCTGAAACACCCCTACGGTATCGCTGCGGCAGATCATTTCGAAGGTCGCCGCATCGGCCCGGGGAAGGGTGGCCAGAGACAGGTCCTGCCCACGGTGCCGCCGCAGGAGATCGAAGCAGAGATGCAGATGGGTGAGGGCGCCCAGTCCCAGCAGGTCTACCTTGAACAGACCGGCCTGCTCCACGTCTTCCTTGTCCCACTGAATGACCGTTCTGCCATCCATGGTGGCATTCTCGATGGGCACCAGTTCGTGGACGGGACGATGGCCCAGCAGAAAGCCGCCGGGGTGTATGGAGAGATGGCGGGGAAAATCCTGGATCTCTTCCACCAGGGAAGCGAGATGGCGAAGGGCCGGGTTCCGGGGATCGAGCCCGGCCTGCGCAATGAAGGTGTCGCTCCAGCTTTCATGGGACACCAGTTTGGCCAGGCGGTCCAGGCTGGTTGCTGAAATCTCCAGCGCCTTGCCCACTTCCCGGATGGCGGATCGGTACCGGTAACGCACCACGTTGGACACCATCGCCGCGCGTTCGCGTCCGTATTTTTCGTACATATGCTGGATCACTTCTTCCCTGCGGTTGTGTTCGATATCCAGGTCGATATCCGGAGGCTCCGCCCTCTCCCTGGACAGAAAGCGTTCGAAGAGAAGTTCCACCTGGGTCGGATCCACGCTGGTGATCCCCAGGGCGAAGCAGACCGCTGAGTTGGCGGCCGACCCCCGACCCTGGCAGAGGATTTTTTGACGGTGGCAGTACTCGACGATCTCGTACATGGTCAGGAAGTAGCCTTCGTATTCCAGTTCCTGGATCAGCTCGAGTTCCTTCTCCAATTGTGGAATCTGGTCCTGGAACTTTTCGCCCATCCGGCGGGCGGCCCCCTCGAACGTCCGGTTGCGCAGGTACTGGATGGAAGTCTTGCCCTCCGGCACGCGTTCCAGCGGATAGCGGTAACGCAGTTCCTGGAGCGAGAAGGAACAGCGGTCGGCAATTTCCCGGGTTCGTCTGACCGATTCCGGATCGTCGATAAAGAGGCGGGCCAGATCGTTCGGACGCTTCAGGGCGTGCTGGTCGTTCGGCTGGATGTGCCGGCCCGCCGTGGACAGGGTCACGCCTTTCCGGATACAGGTCAGGACGTCCTGCAGGCGCCGCCGTTCGGGAGCGTGATAGAGGACCTCCACGGCGGCCACGGTGGGAAGGCCGAACCGGTCCGCCAGTTCCCGGAGCCGAATTTCCTGCAGAAATTCCTCCGCTCGACGGTGTCTGGCCAACAGGATGTACAGGCGTTCCCCAAATGCCGTTTTGAGCTGTTCCAGCACGGGCTCCGGGCCGCCCTCCGCGGGAGCTTCCGGCACGGACTGGCCGATCCACAGGGCGATCAGACCGGGATTGTAGCGACACACCTCCGGCAAGTTCAGCCCGCACGCTCCCTTGGAGGAACGCAGATGCCCGTCGGTCAGCAGGCGGCAGAGATTGCCGTAGCCCTTCCGGTTCTGGGCCAGCAACAGGATCTCCGATCCATCCTGGAGGCCGATCTGCGATCCTGCGATCAGGTGAATGCCCGCCTGGCGGGCCTGAACGTGAGCCCTGACGATCCCGTACACGCCGTTCCGGTCGGTGAGCGCCATGGCGGGAAGGCCGTTCTGCCGGCAGCCCTCGACCAGTTCCTCGGGATGGCTGGCGCCTTCCAGAAAGGAATAGTTGCTCTTGCACCAGAGGGGGACGTAGGGCGGATCGGAGGCGGGCGCCCGGGCGCCGTTCCGGCCCGGAGCCAATGGTCCGTTCATGGTTTCCGTCCTTCTTGATGATCGGATGCGTCCCGGCGCCTGGCGGGTGCGGTCACTCGACGCGGCCCTGGGCGTACCAGCGATGCATTTGCTGGTCGTAATAGATCCAGAGGCGTTCTCCCCGATGGGTCTTGATGAACCCATAGTCTCTCCGGATCTCCCGATGCCACCATTCTCCACTGATCGCATGTCCCGGCGGATGCCCCGCGCCCGGCGACGGCTTCCGGTTTTTCGCATGGTAAAGGGAAGCCCCTTCCAGAAGTTTGGGGCAGGCGTGGACGCGTCGCACCAGGGGGCGCACGGGGACCGGTTGGGGACTGGCTGCGGCAAGCTTCTTGAAGGGCTGCCACTCGAAACGGGCTTCCGGCAGGTGCCCCGATTTGAGACGGGCCGACAGCACGGAATCGGGGCCGAACTCGGCGCGAACCCGGGCCAGGGCATCCAGGGCCGCTTCAATATTTCGGCGTGGATTCTGCTGCAGCAGGTTCAGTGTTTCGGCGGAGACGTACACGCCCTCCACCTCGAGGACCAATTCCACCGGAGGAGCGCGGAAAGAGACCGTCTCCAGGTGCAAACGGAGCAGGTCCAGGAGGACCGGCGCCTCCAGGGTCGGCCTTGCCGGTTGGATGCGCTGACGATGACGGTCTCCGTCTTCCAGCAGCAGTTGCAGATGCAGGGCCGCCACCGCCTGGCACCTTGCCGCCGTCGCCCGCAACAGGGGGTCCAGCCGCCGACGGATCCAGAAAAGGAGTCTCTGGGCATTGGATTCGGGCTCGTCCAGGTCCATCCGGGTGCGGAGGGGCTCGGGGATCTTTTGGGATTGGACCGGCAGCGACAGCGTTCCCGACGCAAAACGGTAGAGGCTCCAGGCCTGGTCGCCGAGGTGGTGCGCGATGCCGCCCGCGGGAAGCTCCAGGAAGTCGCGCACGGTATGAACCGCCAGTTTTTCGAGCCGGTCGCGCAGCTTCGGGTCGATTTGCAGATGCAGCAGCCGCACCATGCGGCTTTCCGTCTCCTCGACCTCGAGGGAAGGGAACACGGTCACCCGGCTCGTTGACTTGGCGATGGCATAGCTGCCGAAACGGCTGAAGCCGACGACGATGCTGGCCTTCAGCGCCAGCCGGGAGAGGTGGGAGTCGATCTGTCTGGCCCAGTCTTCGAGAGAGGTATGGAGCTTGTCGAGGCCGCTGGCATCGACCCAGAAAATCCCGGGCTCGTCGTCGCAGGGCTCGATCCGGGGGCTGAAACGGTCCAGAAGCCGGTGAACCTGCCGCACCGCGGCCTGGATTTCCCTCTCGGAAACCGTTTCCGCGCACAGGTTCCGGTCCAGTGAGAGGGCGGAGGCATAGCGCATTCCCGTGCGGATGCCGGCCCGGTCGGCCGCCGGGTTCGTCCAGAGGATGGGGCTCTGGGGATTCTCTTTTTCCACCACCGCGACCGGCCTCCGCCTCCACTCCGGGTGTCTCCTCAGCAGGAGTTGCAGCGGCAGCGCCCGGATATTAATGCAGGCCGTCCGGCCCGCGGCAGATTTCGGTGTGGCGCCAACCCGGTCCATGACGTCTGTCCTTCAAAATCTCGATGTCGTATTGGAAGCGGTCGACCCCCAGACGCCGGCAGGAGGATTGCCCTCGCAGACAGACCATCGGTCCCAGCGAAGGCGTCTCCCTGGCTTTTGAGGTCAGGCAGAGCAGGGCGGTGTCGTGGGCCCGCGCCAGGTGGGCCAGGCGCGCCTGCAGCGGAAACGGAATTGTGGGATCGGAGTGCAGGTCCATCACCATCAGGCCAAAGGCGCCCGACCTCAGGAGCCGGTCCGCCGAGCGCGCCGAGGACTGGGCATCGGGCACGTGGATGACGACGAGGGCATTCAGGTCCACGCCGTTTTCGGCTGCATCGGGGGCGAAGAAGGTATCCGGCGTGGCCGTGATCCAGGCCACCGGCTCATGCCCGAGCTGCGCATCCAGCACCAGCCGGAAGGCAGCCGTGAGCAGACCGGCTCCTGAATTGGAGGAGAGTTCGCAGAGGCGCCCGGCCAACTGCGCCAGCGACCAGCGCGGCGTTTTCGTTCGGGTCCTGATCCTGTTCAAATCGGCCCGGAGGTGCTGTAACCCGCTGTCCTGCAAGGCTGAAAAGCGTTCTCGTCTGATGTTGTCCGATACACCCTGCACTTCGATGACCTTTCCCGGGAGTGAAAACGGTTCTGCGTTCTCCTGAAGGAACGTTCATAAACAAAAAACAGACATATGTCTGTTTTGTCAAGTGTTTTCTTCCGACTTTATTTTCCACTGTGTTCCGGTTCTAAGGGCCCTGGTCGAAACGCTGCCCGAACACCTGAACGCCCCAGACCGATCCCTCCGCTTCGGCAACCGCCACCCCCACATGCGTCCAGTGCTTCGCCAGGATATTCGCGCGGTGCCCCGCGCTCAGCATCCAGCCGGCGTGCATCGTTTCGACAAAATGCGTTCTCGCCACATTTTCACCCACGCGGTGGAAGGGCAACCGCCGGTAGGTCGCATGCCATCCCACGTCCAATCCTGTCATGGAAAAATGGGATATATAACCCATCGCAAGCATCTCTTCGAGCCGGATGCGCGCCACGTGCATCAACTCGGGATGTGGAAATACCGAACCCCGTCGAATCCGCTTCCGGGCCGCGTTGATTCGATCGATCAGAAACAACTGGGCGGCCTCGTTCCCCGGATATGGAGCAATTTCCAGGACTTTGTCTTCCAGGTCATCGGGATTGCCGACAATCACGGACTGGTGGGAAACCGTAAACGGACGCGCTTTGGGCAATACAATCTGGACCTGTACGCGGCAATGCCCCGCCTCGCCGAACCGGAACCGCGTGTGAAACCGCCGTCCCCGCCTGCGCACGTCGCCTTTGATCGCGTCTCCGTCGGGTACGAGAAATGCCATCACGTTTATATCTTCCACCTCGCCATGGATCTGTCCCGACACGGTCAGTTGCTCGCCGACGGCGACCGCCTCCGGAAGCCGATCGACCGTTGCCAGGTCCGTTCTCAACCGCCCCGGATACCCGTAAGCGACGGGCATCCGGATTTCCATTCTTCCGTCCGGCCAGGAGGTGATTCTCTGGCCAAAGGGACCGGTCTCCACCAACCGCCTATCGGGAAACGTCTCCCGGGTCCCTCCTTTTGAGGTCACGTATTCGTCGGGGCGGACGGTACGCAAACTTCCCTCTCCGCGGGTTGCCAACCGGCCGTCGCCGCTCCGAATCGACGGGACACCCTCGCGCGGCGTCTCACGGGGATCTTTCTCCACCGGGATGCCCGCCGCCTGTCGCGAAGCGGGCCTTGCGGCCACACTGTCTGCGGGATCGGAATGAACGACGGAGCCATCGGCCAGTCGAGAGACGCGCCGTCCGTCCGGATACCTGGTGATTTCGTCGCCTTTTTCCGTAATGAGAACGCGCCGCCCGTCTGGATATATCTTTTTCAGGGATTTCCCGCCGATCAATGTGATCACGCCGTTGGCGTCTTTAATCCACGTCGAACTGTCCGGAGCAACGCGGCGGGTTCCGCCGTCCGGCATCTTTTCAATTAAATCGCCGTCCACATTGTGCCTGACTATCCGACCGTCGGTCGCCCGTTCCACCCGCCTTCCCGACGCCATTCTCCATTCCCGACGGCCGTCGGGATACGTGGTACGCACGTTCTTCCACCGGTCGGTGTACACAATCCGTCCGTCGGGAAACCGGTCTTCGGTGGCGCCGCTCGGAAACGCCACGTTGACCCGCCCATCGGGATACGTCGTGCGCACGTTCTTCCACCGATCGGTGTACACAATTCGTCCGTCGGGAAACCGGTCTTCGGTGGCGCCGCTCGGTGACGCCACGCTGACCCGCCCGTCGGGATGCTGCCATCGCTGCCGCCCGTCCGGAAACGTCGTCAACACGCGTCCGTCCTTGAACCGGCGCCGGCGCATGCCTCTCCCGGGACGCGATGTCCTCCTCGGGGCCAGGAAATAGCCCTCTATCACGCGCCAATACCCGTGGGGCGGAAGCTGCAGACCTCCGTCACGCAGGTGTACCAGGGAGTTTACAGCCCGCCTGTGGATAGTGTGGGCGTCTTCAAGCGCTTGCAGGCTGTCCACGACCTCCTTGGTAAATCGCGCCAGGCGCGGATATTCTCCGGGATGCAGATGGATGTACAGATAGTGAAAGGCCGACACCGCCTTGGACGTATCGGGCGTTTCGAAAACCTTTCCGCGTCCCAGCATCAGCGCCACTTGGACGCCGCGTTCCGTCCACCCGGTCACCAGGGCGCCCGAGGGAATCCGATAGATTCGATTCCCGTCGACCAGCCTGACGTCGTCCACGCGCCGAACCGTGTCCAATCGCACGTCATAAATGCGCCCGGGAATCCGAATCTCATCTCCGGGCGATATCTCAGGATTCTCCGACAGCGGAATCGTCACGTCTCCGATATCCACCACCCCGGACGTGTCCGCACGCCCGCGCGACACGTAGGCCTCGTCCAACAGCGCCTCCTCGGTTGCGCCGCCGGCATCCTCCAGATAATCCGCCGCCGGTCTGCCGGGCGCGTACCGGTACGCGCCCGGTTTCGTCACCGCGCCGGAAACCGTCACCTTCTCGTCCGGCTGGCATCCGACGAAAATCAGAGCAATTACCAGTATGGAATTTCGCAGAGGGCAATGGGGCGACATCGTACGTGTCTCCGCATACGGGCGAAATTTATCGAAGTGTCACGGCCGTTTTCGGGGAACACCGGCCCATCCACGCGCGAGTTGCGGGTTGACGCTCGTCCGTGGACTCCGGACGTGGCGGGTACGACAAGACCCCCGGGGGACACCCGGGGGTCTTGTATCCGCGAACAGGTCACCGACAACTGGGGGAGGGAATCGGGCGGCCTGTCTGAATACCTCTTTACACTACCGCTTTTCGGCAGACTGGGATCTTCCTCTATTTATGGTATTGTCAATATCCGTCCGTCTTTGCTGGGCGGACACGGTGTGACGAGGATCCTCGTTCTCTCGTTCGAAAGGCTACCTTTCCGATGCCAACGCCGTGATATCCGTTGTTCGATGGGGGAAGTAGAACAACGATGGCGCGGTGAACGTTAATAGCGACGCCGGCGAAGGGTTGGGCGGTTGCCTGATTTCGAGAGTCGGGCCTGCCGTTACAGAGTGCGCATTCCGCGGAGGTGCCTAACCCTTGACGCGATTCAGCGTCCTCTGTACTAGCACGGTGACCACACCGGCATACAGTGAGATGCTGGCCAGATCGACGATCATATCCAATTTCTCGCCGATTCCCGGGATGTGGCCAAGCACGTTCGCCATTCCCGCGCCGCCGACGGCAACTGCAAGCACGAGGTAGCCCGTTGCGTCCTCAGCGTCGATCGCAACGCCCGCATAGGCGAGACCCAAGATGACCAGTACGAGCGCCAAGATGCCTTCTCCCAGAATCATGTCGCCCGCCAGGCCCCCAATGATCGCACCGAGGGCGATGAGACCTACGATAACTCTACCTGCCATGTCTACCTCCCTGAAAATTAGTTACTTGCCGCGGCCCGTGGAAGATTGTGGCCGCAACGGTTACCGACGGGGCGGCGTGGGCGTCAGGTTTGCCTCCCCGTCACGAACATCTCACGAAAACACACTTCACGTCTCAGAATTGTTTAAGGATTTATATGAATTCGGGGGGAGTGTCTTTGATCGTGCCGTCCAATCGGACTCACACGTTACCCTAATAAAAGAAATGGCACAAGCGTTGTCAAGTGAATTTATACCCGCACACAGAAAAGCCAGTTTTCCACGGCGGGACCATGGTACACGATCCGGAGCGACGATACCGGCCGGGGGAGCCAGCCGCGAACACGGCAAAGCCGGAGGCGTTTTCTATCCTGCTCCGAAAGCACAGTCAGCCGCCCAGGATTTCCAGACAGGATCTCAGTCGCCGGTCGTGATCCGTGTATTGCATAAGCCACGCCGCGACTGTCTTGCCATCGGCCATCGTCGCTTCCGGATTCGCGCCGCTTTCCAGGAGATACCGCGTTGTTACCGCGTGTCCGTGTCCCGCGGCGCAGTACAGGGGGAAGTGACCGTTGTCCGAGGTGGCGTTGACGTCGGCGCCGTGGTCGACCAGGTTTCTGACGACGTCCAGGTCACCGTTCCGTGAGGCGTGGTGCAGGGCCGTGTCCCCGCGCGCGTAGCGCTCGCGCGCCAGCGCCGGGTTGTCGCGTAACATGGCGTGCACCCGTGCGGCGTTGGCCAGGAATACCGCGTAGATAAACTGGCGCGCGGCTTCGCCCGCCGGATTCGTATGCGCGTCCAATGCGCCGTACGCGACCAGCAACGAGACGACGTCTTTATTGTCGGGTACTTCGGCCGCGTAGTGCATCGCATCGCCGTCGTGAGCCGCCAGGTCGGCGCCGCGGTCGATTAGATACTGAACGATTTCGAGGCGGCGGCGCAAGCCGGCGTGGAAGATGGGGCGCCATCCGTGCCGGTCGTCCTGGTCGACCGCCCAGGGCCGTTCCTCGACCATTTTTTTCAATGTGTCGAGGTCTCCTCTGCCTGCGGCTTCGTGGATGGAATCGGGCTCCATCGTCGTCCTCCACTCGATCGTCCCGTTAAACCGCCGCCGGTGAATGCCGCGACGCGGGCGTCAACGTGCTGCAAGATAGGGTGCGGGTGGGACGGGAACAAGGAAAATGCCGCCGCGCGTTATTTGTTTTCAATCCTTGGGAACAGGGCGGCGGTTCTTGACGTTTTTTTGTCGATTGTCTATATTCGCACGATCTGCTGTATCCCGGTTGCACCGGTTGGACGCGAGCGCGGAACCACCCCGTGCGCCGTCACCGTGACCGCAACCGTTGGCGTGCCGAAACGCGGGTTGTCGGGATGCGGCAGCGCGTCCGCTTGTTCCCCCGATTTCACGAAAGGCCCGTCAATGTTTCCCGAACTGGACGTTCCCGTGAGCACCGTGCGCGGCGTTGGCGAAAAACGCGAGGGTTTGCTGCGCGAGGTCGGGATTTCAACCCTTGCGGATCTCCTCCTCTTCCTGCCGTATCGGTACGTGGATCGCACGCGGCAGTCGCCCATAGCGGATCTTCCGATGGGCGTGGAGGTCACTGCCGTCGCCGCGGTTCGCAGCGCCAACGCGGTTCCGGGCCGGCGGCCCCGGTTCATTCTCGTGCTGGAAGACGAATCGGGCACGCTGGAATGCGTCTGGTTTTCAGGGCATCGATATCTCCGACAGGCGTTCGCCCCCGGCGACCTCCTGGCGGTCGGGGGCAAGGTGACCCGGTTCGGCCGCAAACGGCAGGTGGTCCACCCCGACGTCGAGGTGATTTCCGAGCGCGACGAGGGAACACGGGTCCATACGGGGCGCGTGATCCCCGTCTATACGACAACGGCGCGTATGAAGGAAGAGCGCCTCACCAGCCGCGGTTTGCGCCGCGTCATCTACCAGGCGCTGGAAGACGTAAACCTGGTGGACCCGTTGCCGGAGCCGATGAGGGCCCGCTACGGGTCGCTCTCGCTCGACGAGGCCGTGAGAAAGCTTCATTTTCCTGATACCGGACAGGAAGTGGAGGCGGCCCGCCGCAGGTTGGCGTTCGATGAACTGCTTTATTTTCAATTGCGGCTACGGGCATTGGAGCCCGGCGGAAACGAGCGGCAGGGGCCCGCATTTCCAGCATCCGGCCCTCTGGCCGCACAATTGATGGGGACATTGCCCTTCATCCCGACCGGAGCCCAGCGCCGCGCGCTTCAGGAGATTGGCGGGGACCTCGCCCGCGGCAGGCCGATGCGCCGGCTGCTGCAGGGTGACGTGGGGTCGGGCAAGACCCTCGTGGCGGCGGCGGCCATGCTGACGGTGGTGGACGGCGGCGCTCAGGCGGCGCTGATGACCCCCACCGAGATTCTGGCGGCGCAGCACGCAGCAACCATCCACGCCCTCACGGCCCCGCTGGGGCTTACGGTCGCGTGCCTTACCGGACGGCAGGCTCAGCGTGAGCGCCGCGAGACCCTCGAAGGTCTGGCCTCGGGCCGTATCCATCTGGTGGTGGGCACGCATGCGCTCCTGCAGGCGGGCGTGGTTTTCGCCAGGTTGGGGCTCGCGGTGGTGGACGAGCAGCATCGATTCGGCGTGTTGCAACGCGCCGCGCTATTGGAGAAGGAAGCGGGCACCCACCTGCTGGTGATGACGGCAACGCCCATTCCCCGGTCCCTGGCCCTGACGCTGTATGGCGACCTGGACGTGACGACTATTGACGAACTTCCGCCCGGACGCCGGCCGGTGAAAACCGGATGGCGCACCGCCGCGGACAGGCAGAAAGCCTATCGCTTTCTGCGCGAACAGGTGTCGGAGGGCGGGCAGGCCTTTATCGTTTTCCCGATAATCGAAGAATCCGGAGCGAGGGACGTCAGGGCCGCCGCCGCTGCATTCGAGGAATTGCGGGACGGCGTCCTGTCGGGGCTGAGGCTGGGGTTGCTGCACGGCCGGCTTCCACCCGCGGAGAAGGAAGCGGTAATGGCCGCGTTCCGGAAGGGCGGCCTGGAAGTCCTGGTGTCCACAACGGTGATTGAGGTCGGGGTGGACGTTCCCAACGCGACGGTGATGATGGTTGAACACGCGGAGCGCTTCGGGCTGGCGCAACTGCACCAGCTTAGAGGCCGGGTGGGCCGCGGGACCACCCGTTCGTATTGTATCCTGATTACCGACCCTGAGGGTGAACTCACACCCGACGCGCGCGCCAGGCTGGACGCCATGGCCGCCACCGGCGACGGGTTCGAAATCGCCGAGATGGATCTGAAGATCCGCGGGCCCGGACAGATCTTCGGTACCCTGCAGGCGGGGTATCCCGAGTTTCGTTTCGCCGATCTGACACGGGACCTGGACCTGGTCAGGTCGGCCCGTGGGGAAGCGCTCCGCCTTCTGGACAAGGATCCGAACCTCGAAAGCCATAAGGCGTTGCGCCGGTGCGTGGAATCCGTGAACCTGGACGGGCGGACGGGGCACGCGGGGTGACTGGGGCGGCGATCGGATGGCGGCGCCGGACGGTTCGATTGACGGGGGATTGGGGTTGACACCTACCGGGATTTGTGGTACATTCAAAAACTATCCCCGGTGAGGTGGACAATGTCAGGAAACGCGCGCCGTATTGCGGTGGTCGGTTCAATTAACCGGGATACGATTTGTACGCCCGACGGGACCCGCACTGAAAGCTACGGCGGCATCCTGTACAGCATCGCGGCGCTGGCCGAGGTAGGGCCCGCCACGATCTTTCCGGTGTGCAACGTGGGCAGAGACGTCGAAGTCGCGGTTCGTCTGTTGCTGGGTTCCAGCGCGTCCGTGCGGCTGGATGGCGTGCGGTTCGTTCCCGAGCGGAATCCCCACTGTTTTCTGACGTACGATTCCCGAAACCGGAAGCAGGAAACGCTTCTGGGCGGCGTACCGGTACTGACGGTTCAGCGGCTTCTGCCTTTTCTGGGCTGCGACGCGATCTGTTTCAATTTCATCACCGGAATGGAACTTGAACTGCAGACGATGCAGGCCTTCCGGCGCGCGGCCCTCGGCCTCGTGCTGATGGACGTGCATAGTCTCACGCTGGGTATCAACGGGAATCGCCGCAGGTTTTTTCGCGTGCCGCCGCGCTGGGAGGCGTGGCTGGGCTGCGCCGACGTTGTGCAGCTGAACGAACGCGAAGGCGCATTGCTGGCAGGCGAGGCCCTGAATAGCGAAAAGGCCACCCGGAAATTCGGCGAGCGTGTTCTGGCCCTGGGTCCGAAGTTGCTGTTGATTACCCGCGGCGAACACGGGGCCGATTCGGTCGCCAGGAATCCGCGGGGCGCGGTTGAAGTCCGGCGTTACCCGTCCAGGACCGCGGATGTTCCCGTCGACGAGACCGGATGTGGAGACGCGTTCCTGATGGGTTTTACGTGGTCGTTTCTGCAAACGGGCAGTGTGGCCACGGCGAGCCGGTTTGCCAACCGTGTCGCGGGCATCACGTGTTGCCTCCGGGGCGTCGAGCAGATGCGTCGGATCCGTGATTATCTACAATAAAGACGTTCGCACGCCGTTTTGTCTCCTTCCGGCGGCATACCATGAGGGTGTTGCCGACCATTTTCTCGAGGGGTTTGTCCTATGCAACAATATGATTTTCCGGGTCGGCCGAGCTTCGACCTGTCCTTCAGCCCTCGGCTGGTCTACTACGGGCTGGGCATTCTGGCCCTGTTGTGGCTTGTCAGCGGGGTCTACATCGTGCAGCCGGCCGAACAGGCGGTGGTATTGCGGTTCGGGAACTCCATGGGGGTGTCGGAGCCCGGTATTCACTACCGTTTGCCCTGGCCGATCGAGTCGGCGGAAATCGAGAAGGTAAGTGAGGTGAAGCGGGTGGAGATCGGGTTCCGGACCATCGCTGTGGAACCGGCGCCCCGGTATCAGACCGTGAGCAGGGAGGCGTCCATGCTCACCGGCGACGAGAATATGGTGAACGTCGAGCTGATCGTTCAGTATCGAATCAGCGACATTGAAGACTATGTGTTCAACGTCAATGACCAGGTGCATGCCGTCCGAAGCGTGGTGGAAGCGGCGGTTCGCCAGGTGGTGGGGCGGTCGGCAATTGACGAGGCGCTCACCGAAGGAAAATTCAAGATCCAGAGTGAGATCGAGCAGCAGGTTAAAGACGTCTTCGAACTCTACCAGATCGGTTTGCACGTGGAGAACGTGAAGCTGCAGACGGTGTCGGTGCCGCGCGAGGTGGACCATGCATTTAAAGACGTTGCCAGCGCCCGGGAGGATAGAGAGCGGCTGCGCAACGAGGCCGAAGCCTATCAGAACGAAGTGATCCCGAGGGCGCGGGGCGAGGCCCAGAAAATGCTCCGGGGGGCGGAGGCGTATACGGTCGAGCGGGTCAAGCGGTCTCAGGGTGACGCGGAACGTTTCCTGGAGGTGCTAAAGGAATACCGCAAGGCCAAAGACGTGACCGAAGTACGGCTTTACCTGGAAACGATGGAGAAGATTCTGCCCGATATCCAGAAATTCGTGATCGAGTCCGATGGCAAGGGGAGCGGTTTTATGAATCTGCTGAATTTGCAGCCCAACACGCTGAGAACCGCAGAGCCGAAGACAGCAGGGGGGAACCAGCGATGAAATCGATAATTAAACTGATTGTGGCGGTCGTGGCGGTGGGGCTGCTGATCGAATCGGTACTCTTTACGGTGGACGAGCGCGAACAAGTGGTCGTAACCCGGCTGGGCGAGCCCAGGCGCACCATCCAGAGCCCTGGCCTGTATTGGAAAGTACCGTTTGTCGAACGGCTTCACTCCTTCGATGACCGTCTGCTGTATAGCGATGCCGAACCGGCGCCCATTTACACGTCGGACAAAAAGAACCTGATTGTGGACAATTTCGCCAGGTGGCGTATCGTCAACCCGCTGAAATTCCTGAAGTCCGTGCAGACGGTCCGCGGCGCCCAATCCCGCCTGGACGATATCATCTATGCGGCCGTGCGGGAGGAGTTGGGCAGGCGGACGCTCACTGAGATCGTTTCCGGGAATCGGAAAGCGATTATGGATAAGGTCACGGAGCGATCGCGCCAGGACGCCGAGGAACTGGGCGTGGACGTGGTGGACGTGCGTGTTAAACGCGCCGACTTGCCGGAGGAGAACAAAAAGAACGTGTTCGACCGGATGAGGGCCGAGCGTGCCCGGCAGGCCAAGGAGTATCGCGCCGAGGGCGAAGAGGTGGCCCTCAAGATCCGCGCCGAAACCGACCTGGAGGTCACGCGGATCACGTCCGACGCGTTTCACAAGTCGCAACTGACCCGGGGCCAGGGCGATGCCGAGGCGCTGGCAATTTATGCGCAGGCATTTCAGAAAGACCCGCGGTTCTATGAGTTCCAGCGCACGCTCGAGGCCTACGAACGCACGCTCACGCAGGGCAACACCACGGTTGTGTTACCCCTGCGCACGGACTTCTTCAAGTTTCTGGGTCACAGGAAAAAACGATGAACGCGCGGCGGTTCTGCCCGTTGATCTGGGTGTTCTTCCTCGCGTGCCGCCCGCTATCCGCGGCAGGTTGGGAGCAACTCGAACGGGAGGGACTGTCGCTTCGGTTTCAGGACATCGACAGGGCGTCGGCGTGGGGGCTTCTGGATGAACTGATCTCCGGGAGGTCCGAGGTTGCGGAGAAGCTGGGCGGTGGCCACGATGCCCCGGTGACAATTTACGTAGCCGGTTCGCAGCAACTCTTTCAGACCGTCACGCGCGGGCGCATTCCCCACTGGGGGGTAGGTTGCGCCTTTCCGGCCGAACGGATCGCGGTGTTGCGCCTTCTGCCCGGGCAGCGCGGACAGGTCCTGAAAACGGCCCGGCACGAGATCTCTCATATTCTGCTGCACCATCTTGGGCGGTCGCGGGTGCCGCGCTGGTTCGACGAAGGCGTGGCCATGTGGGCCGCGCAGGAATGGCGATTTCGAGAAAGCACCGAGGTTTCCTATGCGATCTTCTCCGGCGGGCTGGTTCCGCTGGGGGAAATTGAAGGGGTCCTCGGTTTTTCTTCTTCCATGGCGCGCCTGGCGTACACGGAAAGCCTGCTGGCCGTCCTGTACCTGATCCACCTGGGCGGGCCGGGCGCCGTTGCGCAGGTCGTACATTCGCTCGGGACCGGGGTTTCGTTCGACGTCGCACTGTATCGGATAACCGGGCTCACGCCCCGGAAGTTTGAGCGGGAGTGGACCGAATACGCAAGGGGCCGGTTCAGCGCGACGGCCTTGCTGACCTCGGCGGAGGCTTTCTGGCTCTACATGACGTTGCTGCTTCTCGGTGTTTTCGTGGCGGTCCGGATCCGCAACCGGCGGATCATCGAACGCTGGGATGAAGAATCTCCTGAAGACGCGCTGCCGTTGCGCCTGCGGCTGAGGGTGCGGCGGCCCGGGGACCGGTCGTGATTGTCGGCGTAACAGGGGGCATCGGGGCGGGCAAGAGCCGGGTGTGCGATGTTTTCGCCGGGGAAGGCGCGTGGGTGATCGAGGCGGACGAGTTGGGGCGGCGGGCGGTGGAAGCCCCGGCGGTCCTGCGAGCGCTGGTTGAAACTTTCGGCGGGGATATAGTGGACGACAACGGGCGCCTGGTCCGGCGTGAACTGGGCCGGCGCGCGTTCGCTTCGGCCGTGGCGCGAGACCGGCTGAACGCCATTGTGTGGCCGCCGCTCGTGCGGATGTTGCGGGAGGATTCCATGCGTGCGCTCGCCGAGTCTCCGGACCGGCCGGTGGTGATCGACGCCGCGTTGTTTCTGGAATGGGGCGACCATCGCGCTCTGTGCGACGTCCTGGTGGTTGTCACGGCGCCGGAGGCGGTCCGGATTCAGCGGGCCACGGAACGCAAGGGGCTGACCGAGGCGGAAGTCAGAGATCGGATGGCGTCTCAGCTTCCGGAGGCGGCAAAGGTGAACGCCGCGGACTGCGTGATCGAAAACAAGGGGTCGGTGGCGGAACTGGAGACACGCGCGCTGGCGGTCTGGCGACAGATTGCCAAGCCTTAGAGCAGGGAGACTATCCGGGAATCAGCAGACCGACTATGATCGGACCGGACGCGCCGTCCCACGGCGCCCAAAGCAACAACAGACCCCGACGGGATCGTCCGTCGGGGTCTCGTATTCATGCGCAATAGTGTCTGGCTAGTCGGCAGGATATGTGAACCGGTGAATCACCCAGCAGCGGTAGGTCTTTCACACAACATTTCCGTAGAGCGAATGAGGTGCAGTGCCTTTAACTCGTTGACCGGTAGCTTGTCGGTCTCGCTGAGAGCAACGGACCGGTATTGCCTCAAATGCCACCCATAACATGGGCTTCTCGTTTTCAGATATTGGTACCGGCGTTTTCATGTCTTTAGAGTCTTACAGTAAGACTTCTACGCAAAATGCGTTCATAATTATTCATGCTGCTTGTTTAGTGGTAGTGTGATCGTGGTAAAGGGTGAGGCATTTCGCGAGTGTGTTGTGGCCGTGACGAGTGACGCGCCATCGTCTGGACCGTGGGATTTTGGCAATCAGGCCGTAGACGTGGAGCCGTTTGAGGAGGCGACTGACGGCATTGGCGTGCCGTCGGCGATGGGCGGGGGATTTGGGTTGTGTGAAGAGGTGTTGTCGGATGTCCTGATTGCGGAAGCCCATCAGGGCGTGTTCGCCGCGCAGTACGGCGGTGAACAGGGCGAGGTGGTCGGGGTGGGCCGGGTTAAAGCCCCGATAGGCACGTCCCTTGTGCCTGTGTGGCCGCGCCAGTGTGCTGAGGCTTTGATGTCCGGTAGCGGCGTCAGGGGCTGCGGACAGCGCCTGAAAGTAGCGTTGGTTGGCCGTCAACGAGATTTCCCGATAGCGGTAGAGGTTGGCCACGCCTTTGGCCATGGGATACCAGCCCATCACGCGTTGTCCTCGCCGTATGCCCCAGCGGCGAACCTTGAACTGCCTTGGATGGTTGATCACTGTTTCGACGCGTAGTACGCACCCGTGTTTGTCGTACATTTTAATCCAGTTCTCACACATCCGGTGTTTGACTCTTGCGCCTTTGTGGCGTTTGTTTTTGAAGTCCGTGAGGACTTCACCCTGAAAGTTGCCGTGGAGTTTGCGGCCCAGGAAGGTCAAGATGTCCTGGGGAGAGAAGCACAGCACCGTGTGTCTGAGCAGGTTTTCATACAGCGCCTTCAGGGCGTGGGGGCTTTGGAACATCACGTCGGTGGCGAACTCGGCTTGGTCAACGACCCAGTAGTAGTCCATGCCCAAAAGCAGGTCGTTGAGCAGGGGGTTGACCTTGCGGGCGAACGCCGAGAGAATGCGCGGCCAATTCTTGCCCACAAAACGATCGGCAAAGCGTTGCGCCCGGTCCACATCGGCAATCCAGACAAACGCGTTGTCCAATTTTTCATAGGCGATGCCGTGTTTGTCGAGCTTGCGCGCCAAGAACTCGTGGCCATTGAGACAGATCTGCACCACCAGCGGGAACCAGGACTGGATGCGGATATGCATCAGTCCAAACTCCCGGTCAATCCAGTAGAAGTAGTAGCACAGGCATTTCCGTGGGGCGTTCTCCAAGCGAGGCCTTCCTTCCCCCGGAACGAGCTTGAAACTCTGGCAGCCTTCCAGGGCCCGAAACACACAGACCAGGCCTTGCGTAACCCCATCGCGTTGTGCCAGGCGGCGCGCTTCGTCCTCTTTCCTGATGGTGTTGCGTTGCAGATAGATGAACGGGCGCTCGTGCTTGTTTGCCATCGCCTCCGCGTGGGCTTTGATCGTATCGGAATGCGTCGTCACAAAACGCTTGAAGTCCTTCAACAACAAACCCTGATTGCTGATGAACCGCTCCATCGCATTTCCAAATCCCAGCGGCAGGTACCCTTTGAACAGAACCCGATCAAAACAGGATACCACTCCGGTGATTTTTTCACTACATTGGTCCACGAAGTCTCTCACGGCGTTCCTCCTTCCGTTGATGGCGGTGGGTACCACCATCATGGGGGATGAACGCCGTTTTTCATACCCAAAAACAATCTGCTCTTGACTACAACCTATTTGGTTGCGGCTGAGCAAAGCGAAGCCGCGTTAGGCAAGATGACAGTCTATACCTACAAATTGTCGATGCCCGCTATGCCAACATCGATCGTTCGCCTTTTGGTTCCGGTATCGGATCGCCGAACTCGCGAGCGGTGTCAATCCACAGTTCGATCGCCTCGTTGACGTGTTTGAGCGTGGATTCCTGCGTTTGTCCATGCGCCATGCATCCGGGCAACTCGGGCACTTCCGCCACGAAGACGCCGTCGGTGTTGCTCCAATACAGGATGATCTCGTATTTGTACATTAATCTGGTTCCTTTAGCCTGTATTTCAAGATAACTGCGCGAATCTGCCGGATCTGGTACGGTTTCGCATGACTACCATCGCGTTGTAGATTCAGTCACTCTGCGATACCTTCTTTTCGAAATATATGATGCCCTCCACGTATCCGTTCAGCGAACCCCAGTCTCCGGAGGAGCGCGCGCACGTTGTCGAATCGGATGTTCGCATCCGAGCCACCTTCCAGAATCTGCTGTCGAAGCTGAGTGTGTCGATTCATGCAAGCGCTTCAAAGATACGGTCGGTATGCCCAGAGAGCACTCAGAATGTGGATAAATTCCAAGTGTGTGTTCTCTCTAAGATACCTAATCAACCGGCCGTTGGCGTTTCCGACACTCGATTTTGTGTGTCTGTAATGTCTCTTGCACATCGTGACGGCGCTAGAGGTCGGAGAAAGGCAAGGCGGTAACAGCCGGTCCGAGCGGTAAGCGGATGTCGCCCGGATGCACGACGTAGCCCGGTTTCGATCCGCTTTTCATATCGCCCTGGAATTTCCTGATAGCGGAGGCCATCACCGGACGGGGGGTAGCGGACAACTTCACCTCGATGGGAACCAGCCCGGCGCCTGTCTCGACCACGAAATCGACTTCCGTTCCCGCCAGGGTCCGCCAGAAGTAGACCTGCGGGTCTATCCCTCGATGGGTCAATGTCCGGACAATTTCGGACAGGACCGCCGTCTCCATGATGGCGCCGCCCATTGGACCGGAGGCGGCATGCTCCGGATCCTTGAGGCCGACCAGGTGGCACAGTGTGCCGACATCGGTGAAATAGACTTTCGGGGTCTTGACAAGCCGTTTCCCGACGTTGGCGAAGTAGGGGCGCAGGACGATCACCTGGTACGTGGCCTCGAGTACGGACAGCCAGGCCTTGATCGTATTGACCGCAACCCCAAGGTCGCGTGCGACGTCGGTCAGACTCAGGAGTTGGGCGCTTCGAGCCGCGAGTACGCGCAGAAAACTCTGATATTGAGTCAGGTCGCCGACTTGCCGCAGCGTGCGCACGTCCCGTTCGAGATAAGTCTGAATGTAGCTGGCATGCCAGAGCGAGACATCCCTGTCGGGTTGGGTCGCGAGTTCCGGATAACCGCCTCTAAGGAAGCCCTTCCACAATTCGCCGAATCCACTCGACGATCTTGAAGACGACGGGCGTTCGCGTTCCCAGGGCAGGGATGCCTGTGGGCGCCCTTCGGCTTCACGCCTCGACAACGGCAACAGCCGAAGCATGGCGGCACGGCCCGCCAGCGACTCGGTCACGTTTTGGGCGAGCAAGAGATTCTGTGAACCGGTCAACAGATATTGACCGGTTCTGTTTCGGTTCGCGTCGATCTTCTCCTTGATATAGGGGAGCAGATCAGGCGCGTAATGTACCTCGTCATAGATAACCGGCGCCGGATACAACTCCAGGAACCCGCGCGGGTCTTCAGTTGCGGCCGCTCGGACGTCCGGGGGCTCTAGAGACACGTAGTGATACCGCTGTGCGAAGAGACGTTGAAGCAGTGTTGTCTTGCCGGACTGGCGCGGTCCGGTCAGGACGACGGCAGGGAATTCGACAGCCGCCTTCTTGAGGACCGGTTCCAGTGAGCGTTTGATGTACGATTGGCTCATAACTGGAAATTATGCAATTGAAATGCAAAATGTCAATCAAAACCTCTTCGCTGGTTCTACAAATTCAGTCTGCCAGTATCAAATCCGTGATCCAGTTTATATTCCGGCGATCGATCACTCCGCCGTTTGTTCACGCGCGGACTTTGCTTTCCTGCTCCACTCCTGTGCAAGCCGGCGGGCTTCTGCTATCTGGGCGGGCGTCATCGACTTTTCCAGGTTGTCGCGCACGATTCTCCCCAGGCTGTCTCCCGCGGCGGCGGCCAGACTGCAATGGGCATGGGCTGAAACGTCGTCACGATCCAGGCCGAGGCCCATGGCGTACATCATACCGAGTTGGGATCGGGCAGGCGCATAGCCCTGATCGACGGCGCGGCGGAACCACTTGACCGCCTCCGCGTAGTCCCGGGGCACCCCGCGGGCGCTGGCGTACATGGTCCCGAGGAGGTATTGGGCGCCGACGTGGTTCTGATCGGCAGCGCGCCGGTACCACGTGACCGCCACCTTGACGTCCGGCTTCAGACCTCGCCCAATCCGAAACATCGTCCCGAGGTTGACCTGGGCGTCCGCGTTTCCCTGATCGGCGGCGGCGCGGTACCATTTGACCGCCTCTGCGTCGTTCCGCTCGACGCCCAGACCACTGGCGTACATCCATCCCAGGTTGTTCTGCGCTCCCGGGTGACCCTGGTCTGCGGCGCGACGGTACAACCTGGCCGCCTCCGCGCCGTCCTGTTTTACGCCTCGGCCCGCCTGGTACCTCAGCCCCAGGTTGTATTGGGCTTCGGCTTCGCCACGCCCGGCGCGTCGCCGCACCTCCTCCACGTCCTCATCGCGTTGTTCTTCAGCGCAACCCGCGGCAGCAAGCACGAGAATCGTGAGGACGGTCGTCGTCAACCCTGTTCGTCCATACACCATTGGAGCACTCTCCATAGACGGATCACGTGTCACGAACGCAGTGGATTCACCCCCGCTAAAACTCGAAGGTGAAGATTTCGATCTTGAGTCGGCCCGGTTCGGCTTTCGTGAAGTCCTGGGCCTTGAATTGGTCGGGCACTTTGGACCAGCCTTCGTAGATCTTGCCGCCGAAGTAGAACCGCCGCGTCGTGCCGGGCTTCGTGGTCGGACTGCCCGACGCGAAGAGGTCGTAGGAACGCTCCGGGGCGCGCGGGCCGGTTTTGTCGACGTGAGGCACGTACTCCCTGAGACCGTCGCCGTCCACGTCTGCTCGAATCCAGTCGAGATGGAGCAGGCGATGGTAGCTGCGGTCGGCGATCATGCCGAGGATCGCGGCGTTGAACCGCGAGATGATCGACTCTGCGTCCGGAAGCGACCGGCGGACGGCGAGGTGAAGCGAGCGTATGAGCAGGGGCGCCGAGCCGAACGCCAATCGCGTTCGAGCGACTTCCGCGTGGTTGCTGATGAGGTACTGGATTACCAGATCGTCCATCAGCGTGTAGTCCACGTTACCTTTGAGGAGTTTCGCGACGCTGTTCTCTTCGCTGTTCGAGCCAACGATGATCGGCCCATCCGTTGTCTCGACAGCCTCGCCATACGCGTACCCGGCAACCAGGGCGATCCGCTTGCCGGCGAGGTCGGCCAGCGAGGCCGCGGACACGTCGCTGCCCTGCCGCCCGACGAGGATCAACCGGTTCTCGAGATACGGCTGCGAGTAAATCAGAACGCTTTCGCGCTCCGTGTCCTTCCAGAGGGCCGCGCTTCCGTCGAACTCGCCGCCCAGTAGGGAGGGCGTCAGCCTGGCCTCGTCCACGATGACTGTTTCGGCGGTCATACCCATGCGCTTTAGAGCCATTTCGACCAGATTGAGTGCGAACCGCGGCTGACCGGGCGCGTTGGTGAACGGCGGCCACGCCGTCGACACGAACTTCAGTTGCCGATCCTTCGCCGCCGCCATGATCGGTATGGCGATGATCAGGAGCAGCAGCACTCCAGCACTCCACCGGATCCAAGGAAGAAGCCGGCTTCGGCGCATGGGTCGTGACCTTTCTGGTTTGCGCTCGTCGTTCGCTGACATGTCGTGCCTGAAATCAAAAGTCATTCTTCACCCCTCCCGCTATTTACGTTATCGCATTCTACTCCATGCCGCACTGAAGGATTGACAGCACGTTTCAGGTCCGCAGATCCGACGTCCCCGCGCCGGCTGAAATCTCGACCCTGCAAATCTCTAACTTACAAAAATACGCCGATTGTCTCATTTTGTAATAGACAAAACAATAGTTGCCTAGACATCTCAAACCGCAAACCGTCTCCGTACCATGAAACTCAGACAGAACGTCTCCGACCACGCACAGAGAAGGTTGTGTTCGAGATGCGAGTGATTATCGCGGATGTGATTGGACCTGTAATGCGCGTCGTCAGCCTTGAGGCGATTACCCGCATGGGGGCAGGTCACACAATGAGATCGTCACCAGGTTCTTTCCAGGTGCGTGTGCCTTCTCAGTTGTTCGACGGATCATTATCTCGACCGCTTTTCTCAAAAATCGCCGCTCTGCCGCTGTCAGATCCTGCTTGACACCCTCACGCTTTCTTGCCTCCGATGGACCACCTCTTTTGGTTGATAAATTTCCAATTCTATCCAGTACTTTTTTGGAAACCTGAAAATATTCCGTGGCAGCATCGCGTCCTTTTTTCTTTATTTTTCGGTTGTTATGGCGTCCAATCTCTTCTTTGGCCATCCATTCCAAGATAGTCACACCGAAATACGCCATCCCGGTTAACGGCTCGCGGCCTCGGCGATACCCCAAATACCGATCATACATTGTCTTGACGTCCGGCGTGACGCTGACATCGGCCGGCGGTGACGGGTAACTCGTGGCAACTCTGGAAACAGAAACTGCAATGGATGCCGGTGGGAATATCACTGGTGTTAGGTATAATTCTACAGCTCCCGGCGGTGGCGTCTGAGGATTGCGGTCCACAATCTCAGGGCGTTCATAGTTCAACCTAAAGCTGTCCGGGCCACCTTGCAGGCAAGCGGCAAATTCCCAGTTACGAATGTATTCCTCAATGGATTCACGAGCCTCGGCTTCGTCTGCGTAATGATCCTTCAGGAAAAACGACGCTTTCTTGTCCTTCACTTTGAGACGAAACGCTTTTTCTTCTACAACGAGCGGTTCCGCTTTGTCGTAGTTCACCGAATTTCCGTGATCAATATTGTAAAATAACGCGACCACGTGGGGGTCGTTCATTGCGTACTCCCGTTCCACGTTCCTGCGATCAACGGCTCTCCTCGTCGTATGCTGCAATACCATCTAGGTGGACGGGTTCTTCAATTACACACTCGTGAAGCGCAGGTCCGCCGAAGTTCACCCCGCTTTGTAAGCGCGCACCGGCAACGCCGTCGTTTCCAAAGTGGAGAGGTCCAGCCGGATGGAAGCCCTGTCGATGTCAAATCCCACGACATCGCCGTTGGCGTCAAGATCGACATTCAGACCGTCGGCGACCTCGCGAGATTCCGTGCCCGGTTCGGGTTTGAATTCGACGTAGAGGCTGTCGGTCTCCGGATAATAGTGTAGTTTCATTGCATTTCCTTTCGAAATCCCCTGTCAAAGAATGCATTGTGAATAGTCTCGCCGTCGTCCAACGCTACGACCCGGAGAAAGCGGGTCGTTCGTTCTCCGGGAGGTGAGACTTCGCCCCGGATGCGTATACGGCCGTCCGGCTGTTTTTCGCGCCGAATTGGCGAGGTAATGACCTCAATGCACCATTTCGGATCGATGTAGGGGCGCTTACGTAGCACTTGCTCCTCTAAATAGCGTGTCGTTTTTATATGCTGTCTTCGGGCGGCTCCGTTTGTTGCGCGCGAGTACAGGCGAACGGCGATTGACCGCACCAGGGTCGGCTCTTCATTCCGGCGATTTCGTCCACGATTGCCTCAAGTCATCAAATTCGACGGAACGCGCTTGGCGGGCATCTGTTGGATGCCAATGGAATATATAAGAATCGGCATTGGTGGGCAATTCAACCCTGATCCGAACACGTTGCATTTTGCGACAGTTCCGGTGGGCGAGGAGCAATCAGCGATCAGTTATCAGCAGTCAGCCAAAACCGGACATTGATATGGCCCGGCGAAGCCAATGGGAGATGCGCGCGCCACGACGAGGGCAACCACAAGGGTTGCCCCTACAAATGCCAAGGCGGCGCGTAACACGGCGATATCAATATCAAGGATGTCAGATTTTGTAGGGGCGGTTCGCGAACCGCCCGTCTTTCCGCGCCGACAATGGGCTCACACAAAGGCACGAAGACATATAGGAAACGCAGCGACCAGCCATCAGCATTCAGCGAGAAACCGACAGCAAAGAACCTGCGGGAGTCCTCTGCGATATATCCAAACGATTGGGCGGGCGGGACGCACGCATCTTAAGGTGTCCCAAAATGAGATAATGAGACAGAGGGAAATGACCTCACAGACCCGGAGCACAACCGATCATCATTGGCCGGTTTCCACCGGTACCCTACCTACGCCTTAATCTTTCCCGAATCCAGTTCCGCAAGGCAGGTTTTGACGACAACGTCACTGGTTGTCGCCTCCGCCGTGATAACCCGGGTGGCGCCTGCGGCTCGCAGCGAAATTTCGTCCATGTCGTAGAGGGTGCGCGCGACGATGGGGATGCCGGGCGCCACGGCGCGAATCGCACGGACGGCAATTTCGGTTGCACGGGTGTCATTAATGGTTACGACAACCAGCCGCGCGTTTTTGCAGCCAAGGTCCTCGAGAACTTCCGTCCGGGTGACGTCGCCGTACACCGCCACGTCTCCCGCCGCTTTTGCCTTGTGGACATTGTCGACGTTCACGTCGACTGCAACACAGGCGAACCCCGCGTTTCGAGCCGCCCGACAGACTTCTCTGCCCGCCCGGCCGTACCCGGCGACGATAACATGGTCGCTGTACGGTTCGTGGGAATCGATTCCGGGAGGCTCGGCACCCAGAATCCGGTTGAGCCATGGGATTCGGCTGACGCCGAGCGCCAGGTGCGGGGCGAATGCGATGGCCATGGGTGTGAGCAACATGGACAGGATGATCGCCACCAGGAGGTTGTGGGATAGTGTGGGATCGAGGAGGCTGGTTCCCGAGGCTGCCTTCAGAAGCACGAACGAAAACTCGCCGATCTGGCACAACGTGGCCGCGGACTGAATCGCTACGCGCAGCGGCAGCCGAAGCACGAGGCCCATTCCAAGCACGATGGCGAATTTGCCCACGAGAATAATGGCGCAGAGCCCGAGCGTCGGCAGAAGGTGCGCGAACACTTCCGAAACGTCCAGCAGCATGCCCACGGAAACGAAGAACAGACTGGCGAAGGCTTCGCGCACGGGAATCAGGTCCGACATTGCCTGGTGACGAAACTCGCTTCCTGCGACGATCAGGCCCGCCAGGAACGCACCCAGCGCCAGCGAGAGTCCCGCCAGCGAAAGCGCCCAGGCAATTCCAAAACAGACGAGAAAGACGGTCAGAACAAATAATTCTCTCTCCCTCGTCCTGGCCACGAATGCGAGTATAAACGGAACAACGCGGTTGGCTGCAACGAGCACACCTACCAGGATGGCGAGGCCTGTGGCGGCTGCCAACGCGATTTCCAGCGCCGAGCTTTCCTGTCCGGCCAGAAATGGCACAACGAGGATCATCGGAATCACGCACAGGTCCTGGAAGATCAGGATGCCAACGGCCAGGCGACCGTGCGGCGCATCGAGTTCACCCCGCGCGGAAAGGCCTCGCAGGACAATGGCCGTGCTGGAAACGGCAACGATAAAGCCCAGAAACACCGCGTGGCCGGTCGCTAGACCGAACCAGCCTGCGGCAATCGCGGTGCAAACGATGGTTGTCGCCACCTGAATCCCTCCGCCCAGCAGCACGGCTCTCCAGAGGCGCCGCATATGGCTCAGTGAGAGTTCCAGACCGATCCCGAAGAGCAGGAGGACGATTCCGATCTCTGCCAGCACCTCAACCTGGTGGGTGTCGTCCACGAGGCCCAGCGCCGTGGGTCCGGCCAGCATACCCGCCAGAATCAGCCCGGCGATCGGCGGGATCCCCGCGCGGCGCAGTACCGTAGCAACCAGGACAGCCGATCCGAGAACGATAATCAGATCCTTGAGATAGTCGATTTCAGGCACGCGTTTTAATCTCCAAAGTACATCAAAGGAGCCCTTGGCATCGATATCACACAGCCAATGGCGAATCCAGTTCATCTTCGAACGGAAGCGGACCGGATATCGAAAGAGTACTGACTATATATGATCTCAACGGGTTCAGGTCAATTCCGAAGTTGGGTAAACGCCAAAAAAATCCGCGCCGATATCGGCCGTAAGGCGGATTTCGGCGCATTGAGAAACGTGTTGGAGATGCCAGGGGCGTTGCAGGCAGCCGCGACAGGCTTCGCCGCCAACCGTGCGCGCGAACAAAGAAAAGGCGGGGGACAATCTGGTTGGACGTGGGCTGGCGAGGGCCTGGGAAAAGGGTCCGTGCGATGTCCTGACGTAGCCGGACTTCCTTTGCAGAAGCAGACAGGAGAATTCAGCGCTTGTTGCGGACCTGTTTATGGACTATATTTGGACTGGAAAGGAGGCGCCCATGAAACTGTCCAGCCAGATTAAGCCGATCAGCTATCTCAAGGCCCACGCCTCGGAGATCGTGCGCACGCTCCGAGATCAGGGAGAACCTCTGGTCATCACTCAAAATGGCGAAGCCAAGGTGGTGCTACAGGATATCGACAGCTTTGAGGAGACGCAGGAGACGATGGCGCTGCTCAAGATTCTCGCACTGGGCAACCGGCAGATCGAGGCCGGCCAGGTGGAACCCGCGGCGGACGTGATCGCGCGGCTCCGGGAGCGGAAACGGGATCGCTGATGTCCTTTCGCGTTCAGTTGACCGATGACGCCGCCCGCGACCTGGAAGCAATCTGCGACTATATCGACCGACACGATTCGCCGGCCCGAGCGGATCACGTGCTGGAACGGATCGAAAGGACGTTCCAGGCCCTGTCCGAGCATCCGCAGCGTGGGAGCTATCCGAGGGAGTTGCTCGACGTCGGGGTGCGCGAGTACCGGGAGGTCTTCTTCAAGCCCTACCGCATCATCTATCGGGTGATCGGCGATACGGTCTTTGTGCTCGTCATCGCGGATGGGCGGCGTGACATGCAGACATTGCTGCAGCGGCGCCTGCTGCAAGCTTGAGACATTCCCGGATACGACAAGACCCCGCAGGCATTTTGCCGCGGGGTCTTGTGTTGGAATGCAATGGGCAGGGAGACTAAAAAAAATGGCTCCGGCGGTAGGACTCGAACCTACGACCTAGTGGTTAACAGCCACCCGCTCTGCCAGCTGAGCTACGCCGGAACCCTGTAATCCAAGAGCGGGAAGAACTTACCACAAGGGGATTGTGGTGTCAAGCACAAAATCGGCTAAAGCCGCCCTCGTCGCCGCAGTGAAATGGACGGTTTCGCGCGTTCATGAAGGCGAGGTCGCGGATGGCGTTTGTGTACCCGGATTCGGCCTTGACATCATGCCGGGGGCGGTCTATTTTGGGGCCTTGTTTTTGGAGACAGTGAACCCCTTTGTCCGGAGATGAAATGAATCCGATTGCAGCGCAGATCTTGAAGCGATTGCGGCGGTCTGGCAGCATCGGAGATGCGCCGTTACCGGATGAGTTCGTGTGGCCGGCGTACGACGGGTACAGCGTGGCGAACGTCGCGCCCACGGTGCTGCGGCATTTCGGCATCGGAGGGGTCAGGTCGCCGGCGCTGGCCGCGGAGGTGGTGGGCGGCGAACTGGAGGGCGCCGGGAAACTGGTGATTATGCTGGCGGATGCCCTGGGCTATCTCACGTTGACCCGGGTGATGGAATCCGGTCCGGTGCCGGGGTTCCGGACGCTGGCGGACCGCGGGAGGTTCGTGCCGCTCACGTCGGTTTTTCCATCCACCACGGCGTCGGTGCTTTCGTCGTTTCACACGGGGCTGCCTCCGGCCGGACATGGCATCGCGGGATACCGGATGTACCTGCCGGACAGAGGATACGTGGCGAATATGATCCGGTTGAGTCCGGAGGTGGACGAACGTCTCGGCCGGATGTTGCCAAACAGCGGAGACGCCCGGGAATTGCTGGGCGTGCCCACTGTGCACAGGCTCTTGACGGGGGCGGGGGTGTCATCCTATTGCCTGATTCATCGCTCGTTGGCGCACAGCGGCCTGTCCGAGATGTTGTACGACGGCGCCACCGACGTAATTCCGTTCGTGAATGCGTCGGATCTGTTCATCCAGGTTCGAAGAATGGTGACCACGGATCCGGGTCAGTCGGCGTGTATCTGGCTCTACACGGATACGCTGGATACGATTCAGCACCGGTACGGCGCCGGCGGGGAAGAACCCGCGGGAGAGATCTGCAGTCTGGGCTACTCGTTAGAAAGAGAACTGATTGCGCCTCTCGACGGACAGAAAGTGAGCGCCGCCTTCATGCTTCTCGCGGACCACGGGCACATTCAGGTCGACGAGACGGATATCGTGCCCGTTGTCACGCTGGAGGGGCTGGAGGGCCGGCTCGCGGCGCCGCCAACCGGGACGGCGCGGTCGGCGTATTTCCACGTGCGCGACGGTGCGACGCAAGAAGTAAAATCCGCCCTGAAGCGCGGGTTGGCGGACCGGGCATGTGTTGTGGAAACCGAGCGCGCGCTCGCCGATGGCCTGTGGGGGGAGGGGCCGCGCGCGGCGGGACTTTCCGGCAGGATCGGCGATCTCCTTGCGCTGATGCTTGGTAGCACGACTCTGTTCCACGCGTACAGGGACGACGCCAGGCCCTCCGACCTCGTTGGCGGCCGTCACGGCGGGTTGCACGAGCGGGAAATGCTGGTGCCCTTCTTTGCGATGAAGTTGGGCGCCGCAGGATGACTCTTTCCAATTGAAAGTCCGGAGGGTCTTTGTTCTGGAAACGCCCGTGCGGCAAACCGCCGTACCAGCGGAAAATAGTTGACGCCAAACCCGTAAACCGGTATTATTGTCCGGCTATTTAGAGGCTTTTCGGTAGACGATTTTTCGCTTGGATGGTGCGCGAATTGACGGATGCGGACGAAGGCGGAATGCAACTGGCGCTTGCCGAGGCCCGTTGCGCCGGCGATGCCGGTGAAGTGCCGGTCGGGGCGGTGATTCTTCAGAACGGAACGGTGGTCGGGCGGGGGCAGAACCGCATTCTGAGAGATAGCGATCCCACGGCGCACGCGGAGATGTTGGCCATTCGTTCCGCAACGGCGGGCACGGGAATGAAGTGGCTTGCCGAATGCGTGGTCTACGTCACCCTGGAGCCGTGCGCGATGTGTGCGGGCGCGCTCGTGCTGGCGCGGGTATCCCGCCTGGTGATCGGTGCCGACGACCCGAAAACTGGCGCCTGCGGTTCGCTCCGGAACGTTGTCGATGACCCCAGACTCAACCATAGGATCGACGTTCGTCGAGGCGTGCTCGAAGAACCCTGTTCGGAGATGTTGAAACAGTTCTTTCAAAATCTGCGCCGGAAAGACGCGTGACGCAACGCCGGAAGTCGGTGTCGCGAACGGATTTCGGGCGTGTCCCCGCATTTGTGCGGAGAGGTGCTGGAGCTGGTTGAACAGGCCGGTCTCGAAAACCGGTGTACCCTCACGGGTACCGTGGGTTCGAATCCCACCCTCTCCGCCAATAATCCTTGCAAAGTATTCATTCTAGACGCGTTATGCGGATTCGTAGATCATACAGTATCCTTTCTATGCTCAATTACGGACGGGCGTGGCGGGTTCGCTCAGCTTTCCGCTCATGGTAGCATCCGCGCCCGACGCTTTCTTCCACCGCCGGCGGCCGATCTTCGTCATCTTCTTGATCGCGAGATCGGAGAACCGTTTCTGACCCCCGGGTTGACCAGACGGCGGCGGTCGCCACGCGTCCCTCGCGTCGCCAGAGAGCCACAGCGTCACATCGCCGCGCTGCACGAGCGCTCGTTCGTACGCCCGCCAATTCCCAACGCGATAACTGGTCTTGTACTTCGGATGAATCCTCGACTTCATGGCGAGATCGTGCACCGTCGGCCGTCAATAAGACGAGCGGATCGGCGATCGCCTACCGGAGCGCGGCGGCGGAGCGGTGCACCAACGCCTCTTATACGGGGTTTTGCCCGATAATGCAGCTGCCTCGCCTTATGAAATGGATGCTGCTCTTGACCGTATCGGAAATGCGGAACCCGGACTGAAGCGGGACAATAACCTGGTCGAACTCAAACGGAAATGGAACTCGCGTTGAAGCTCGCCAATTGACCGTCCGCCGACGTCCTGCGGGGCATCAGCGGCGAGATCGCGCACGCGGACACGTTCGACAACGACCGCAGCCGTGCCGGCATAAGGGCCGACTACATGCTCGCCAATCCGCCCTACGCAAACTTCGCCCAGGTGCAGCGATGCAGTTGACGCTCACCCCTCACCACGCCAAGTACTTCGCCCACGACCTGACGCGTCGTGCCGCCAGCGGAATGGACCGCCTGTCGATGGCGCTGTTTGATGCGGCCGTTGACCTGAACCCGCATCAGATCGAGGCATCGCTCTTCGCCCTGCAATCGCCTCTCTCCAAGGGTGTCATCCTGGCCGACGAGGTTGGCCTCGGGAAGACGATCGAGGCGGGAATTGTGCTGTGCCAGTTATGGGCGGAACGTAAGCGCCGTCTGCTGGTGATCTGCCCAGCTTCCATCCGCAAGCAGTGGGCGCTGGAGCTGGAGGAGAAGTTCAATTTACCCGTGCGGGTGCTCGACGCGAAGGTCTATCGCGAAGCCAAGCAGAGCGGCCAAACCCCGCTTGGCACAAATGCCGTCGTCGTCATGTCGCACCACTATGCGAACCGCCTGCGCGAGGAACTCAAGACGGTTGCCTGGGACTTGGTCGTCATCGACGAAGCCCACAAGCTGCGCAACGCGTACCGTCCGAGCAATAAGGTTGGTCAGGGAATACGCTGGGCCACGGAGGACTGTCGCAAACTGCTTCTGACCGCGACGCCGCTGCAGAACTCACTCCTTGAGCTGTACGGCCTCTCGACACTCATCGACGAGCGCCTCTTCGGCGATGTCAACTCGTTCCGGTCTCAGTACGCCAGTGCAGGCAGCAATCTCGAAGCCCTACGGCAACGGCTTTCGGTCTTTTGCAAGCGTACCCTCCGCAACGAGGTGATGGAGTACATCCGATACACGGAGCGGCGCCCGATCACGCGGCCATTCAAGCCGACGGACGAGGAACACGCGCTCTACGAGGCGGTCTCCGGCTTTCTTCAGCGAGAGGACAGCTTCGCACTCCCCCAGAGGCAGAGGCATCTCACTGCCTTGATTCTACGGAAGTTGCTCGCCTCGTCGTCGCAGGCCATTGCTGCCACGCTCGACACACTGCGGGTACGTCTTGAGACGCTGCGTGACGAACAGGCGAGCAGCGATCCCGAGTTCACGGAGCAGCTCATCGAGGCCGAGGAAATCGAGGACGATCTGCTCGACGAGATCCTCGCGGAGAGCGAGGACGCTGACCAGCCCCCCGCGCATCCGGTCGCCATCGACCGGCAGAAGCTGCGAGAGGAGATCGGCGTCCTCCAGCGTCTCGCCACTTGGGCGCGCGCCATCGGAATCGACACCAAGACCCAGGCGCTACTCAAGGCGCTGGAGATCGGTTTCGAGCAGATGGTCACGACGGGCGCCGCGCGCAAGGCGCTGATCTTCACCGAGTCACGTCGGACCCAGGAGTACCTGAAGGGCTTCCTCGAATCGCATGGCTACCGGGGGCAGGTCGTTCTCTTCAACGGCACGAATGGCGGGCCGGAGGCCACCGCGATCTACCAGCGCTGGGCAGAAGAGAACCGCGACACCGGCCGTGCCTCAGGCTCGCGGGCGGTGGACGTACGCACGGCGCTCATCGAGCAGTTCCGGGACGAGGCGACCATCCTGCTCGCCACCGAGGCAGCGGCGGAGGGCATCAACCTCCAGTTCTGCTCGCTTGTCGTGAACTACGACCTGCCCTGGAACCCGCAGCGCATCGAGCAGCGCATCGGCCGCTGCCACCGCTACGGACAGAAGCACGACGTGGTCGTGATCAACTTCCTGAATGAACGCAACGACGCGGACCGCCGCGTCCTGGAGCTCTTAACCGAGAAGTTCAGCCTCTTCAACGGTGTCTTCGGCGCTTCGGACGAGGTGCTCGGCAGCATCGAATCGGGTGTCGATTTCGAAAAGCGCATCTTGGCTATCTACCAGGAGTGTCGAACGCCCGAAGAGATCGACGCCGCCTTCCGCACGCTGCAAGCCGAGATGGACGAGCAGATCCGAACGCGGCTCGACGACACCCGGCGCACGCTCTTCGAGCACTTCGACGAGGACGTGCACCAGCGGCTCCGCCTCCAGCTTGCCGACGCCCAGGCCCAGCTCGACCGCGTGGGTAGGCGGTTCTGGTCGCTCACGCGCTTCATGCTCGATGGGCGGGCACGGTTCGACGACGTGGTATTGGCCTTCCATCTGGAGCACCCGCCCCGTCCCGAGATCCTTAAAGGGCGATACCACCTGATCTCGAAGTCGCATCCCAAGTCTGGAACAGTCGCCGATGAGGACGGCGACGAGACCCAGGGTGTCTTCCTGTATCGCTTAGCGCACCCGCTCGGCGAGCATGTCGTGGACGGTGCAAAAGCGCTTTCCACCCCGCCCGAGCGGATTGTCTTCGACGTGACCAGCCATCCGACGCGTCTCCACGTGATCGAGGCGCTACGCGGGAAAGCCGGTTATCTGACCCTGACTCGTCTTACCATTGACTCCTACGAGCGGGAGGAGTACCTGCTCTTCTCCGGTTTCGATGAGGCCGGAGTGTCGCTCGACCAGGAGACGATGGAGAAGCTGTTCGGTTGTGCAGGCCAAATCGCCCCTGATAGGGACGGCGAAGGCACGATCCCGGCTGCGGTGACACAACGCCTCGACGGCGACTCCCAGCGCCACACGCGGGCCACGGTAAGCCGCTCGCTGGAGCAGAACAACACGCATTTCAACGAGGCGCGCGAGAAGCTCGAAAGGTGGGCTGACGACATGGTGCTCTCGGCGGAGAAGGCGCTCATGGACACCAAAGAGCAGATCAAGGCTTTGCGCCGTCAGGCGCGGCAGGCGGCCACGCTCGCCGAGCAGCACGAGATTCAGGAGAAGATCCAGAAGCTCGAGCGCCAGCAACGCCGCCAGCGCCAGGAGATCTTCAAGGCCGAGGACCAGATCATCGAGAAGCGCGACCAACTCATCGACTCGCTGGAGCGCCGGCTGGCACAGCGAGTCGAAACGGAGACACTTTTCACCATCCGCTGGGCGGTCGTGTAGTGGCGCGCTCCATCAACGAACGACAAGGGACGGAGATCGGATGAGCCAGAAGTACGAGAAGCTGAAAACGCTGCTGAAGGAGCTGTTCCAGCTCGACCAACCCGACCTGGATTTCGGCCTCTACCGCGTGCTGCACGCCAAGAGTGCCGAGGTGTTGCAGTTCCTGGACAAGGACCTGCTGCCGCAGGTGCGGGCGGCCTTCAGCCAATATAAGACCGCTGACAAGGCGGAGCTGGAGAAGGAACTGTCGAAGGTGATCGCGGGCGTCGAGGCGGCGGGAATGAATCCGGACGACTCGCCCAAGGTCAAGGACCTGCGCGCCCGGCTCAAGAGCGACGCGGTGGACATCGGCGCGCTGGAGAGCGAGGTCTACGACCACCTGTTCAGCTTCTTCCGCCGCTACTACTCCGAGGGCGACTTTCTCGCTAAGCGGGTCTACAAGCTGGGCGTCTACGCCATCCCCTACGAGGGCGAGGAGGTCACGCTCCACTGGGCCAACAAGGACCAGTACTACATTAAGACCACCGAGTACCTGCGCGACTACGCTTTCCGCCTGAAGCCGGACGACGACCAGAGGCCCATGCGCGTACACTTCAGGCTGGCAGACGCCGCCGAGGGCGAGCACGGCAACGTCAAGGCCGTCGAGGGCAAGGACCGCGTATTCATTCTGGCGGCGCCGGGCGGATGTGGCCGCGACTTTATCGCAGAGGAAAACGGTGGGCAGGGCAAGGAACTCGTCATCTGCTTCGAGTACCGCCCGGCGACTCTTACCGACTGGCCCGACGACGAACGCCACGGAAAGAAGAAGCCCCCTGTCCAGACGGACCTGATCGCGGCCGCCGCCACGCGCGTTCTGGCCGTGGCCGACGCCGCATTGATGCCGTGGATCGCCGAGCTGGGCAAGCAGCACGTCATGGCGAGCGGCGAGTTGGGCGAATACAGCCGCCTGGATGCGCACCTCAAGCGGTACGTTGCTCGCAACACCTTCGACTACTTCATTCACAAGGACCTCGGGACTTTCCTCCGCCGGGAGTTGGACTTCTACATCAAGAACGAAATCATGCACCTGGACGACCTGGAGAACGAGTCCGCGCCGCGCGTCGAGCAGTATCTCTCCAAGATCAAGGTCATCCGCAAGATCGCGGGCAAGATCATCGCCTTCCTTGCGCAACTAGACCTAAAATAAGCGAGTATTGGTGTTTGGTGAACAGAATTGCAGATTTGTGCGACGTTGTGGTTGAATGACGTATGTGTGTTGTCTATTGAGGTGCGCGGGAGGTCGTTTTGAGGTTTGTGGAGTGTAAGTTGGTGTGGTAAAGCGCAGCGTTAGGGGTGTGTTGTTGGTGTCTGGTTGTGGTGTAGGCGTATTTGTCCGTTACGTCGCCGTGGGCGTCGTGGATCCCGTGGTATGTGATGACGGTTCGTGCGGGTGTCATGTGAAGCCGGTGCGTTCGATGGTAGCCCAGGCGCTCAAGAGTCTATTCAGTGACGGCTGATAGCCGATGATGCGCACGGTGGTGCTTCGGGCGTGTCGCACGACACGACAGGGAAAAAGGATGATGTGTGAGAGGAAGGTCCGGAAGTCCATACGGATATAGTGTCGGCGGTGTTTTTTTCGATGCATCATCAAGGCAAACCACGCCTTGATGTTCCAGGCCAGCGCGGCGATGACCATGTAGGCCCAGTTGCTGATCAAGTCATACAAGGGCACGCGCAGGGCATTGACGCCGTTCTTGAGCTGTTCGATGACGTTTTCCTGGTCGCATCGTTTGTTGGCAGCAAAGACGACCTCGGCGGGCGTCAGGTCGTCGCGCGTGGTGATGTAGAAGAAATAGCGGATTTCGTCGAAGAGGGTCTGCTCACCTTTGGCCTTACTGATGTTTTTTCGCAGCGCCACAACGCGGTAGGGGCGTTTGCACTTGCCGGGCTGGTAGTCAAACTCGGCCACGTCTTCGAAGTTCAGCGCCAGCTTGAGGTAGCCCCGCGCCTTGACGATACGCTGCTTCTCATTGTCGCGCCGCTGCCTTTTCTGGGGCGCGTGAGGTCGGTGCAGGCGCTGCCAGTTGGCTTCGTCAAGGGCCTTGGCCCGTGTTCGTAAGGCGTCATTGCAGTCCATCCCGAAGATGAAATCGACGTCCTTTGCCCAGCGATCGAGGTGAGCCGTAAGCGAAAAGTCCGTGTCGCCGCGTAGGCACACGCGCTTGGCGTGGGGCTTCACCACCCGGATGGACGCATCGATCCAGGGGGCGGCCCCCTGGTGAGAAGACGCGTTGCCCGGACGGTTGACGATATACAGCACCTCTTTGGTATTGGCCAACGATACGATCAGGGGCGCATACCCCCACACGCCCTTGTAGGAGATGTCCATGCCGCCCTTCTTCTCCCCATACGTTGGGGCGCTTGTGCCATCCACGTCGATGTACGCTACCGAAGAAAGCAAACTGGCGGCCCGCGTGCGCCACAACTTAGACCGTACCGCGTTAATGCAGTCCATCAGCCCGATCACGTCAGCTTCCGTGAAGCGACGCGTAAAGTCGCCCGCAGTCGTCGGGTCCGGGATCAGCTTCGCGTTCAACGCATTCATGTAGGCCTCGTCGTGCCGCAAACGCTCGATGTCTTCCAGACGCGTGCCACCGCACATCACGTTGTAGGCAAGGTTCAACACGTGATCCGACTCATGATACGGCAGATGAACCTTCAACAGGGACAGTGACGCGTCGATGCGCTTGGGCAGTCCCAGCTTGGTGACCAGGCGATGCACGGCGCCGATGCCTCCGTAACTCATCGCGTCGGTGTAGGCGCCCACCTCGTAGTGCACTTTGCCAGGGCTGAACATGGGTCGGGGCTGCGCCTGCCAATGCCCCGCTCGACCGTGGCGGGCGGACACTTTGCGTTTGCGACGAGCACTGTTCCTGCGGCTGTCATCAACCGATATTCTTTTCACCGGAAAGGTCTCCTGCGTTGGAGTGATGATTTCTAGCGCAATCCATCTATCTCCAACAACGGTAGGCCTTTCCGGTCTCTTGGACCAGAAAAATCTCACCAGTCACGCTTGTTTAAGGACTAGAGGACTTTCAGACGAAGCTGTGGCTGAAGAAAAAATTCGTGGTCGATACGCAGTACTGCATCGCGGTCGGCTGCATCCACGAGGCGTTCTACGCGGAGATCACCGCAAATGAGGCACAGCATGAGGAGTGGGTGAGGCTCTTTTCGATTGACGAGATCAAGGGGGACCGACCCCGACCGCCCCCGGCTACCGCAAGAAACTCAAGCCCGAGTTTCTGAAGTCGCACCCGACGCTGGTCGTGGATACGCGGCACTTCGACTTGAGCTTCACCGTGCGGATACTTGAGGCGGTTGGTGATGTGGAAGAGCAAACCGACGCCGTCCTCTTTGAAGGCGAAAACTTCCAAACGTTGTCAATCATGATGGCGAAGTATCGCGGGGGGATGAAGTGCATCTACGTAGACCCCCCATATAACACCGGAGACGGTGACTTCCCGTACAAGGACAGTTACCGCTCATCGAGCTGGCTCGCGATGATGAATGATCGACTCGCGCTCAGCAGGGACCTTTTACCGGCCGATGGTCACTTTGTTGCGCACATTGATGAGCATGAATTTAGATCGCTTGAAGCACTTGGCGAGATCAGCTTTGGAAGCACATGCAACATAGGGCCCATCATATGGGATAAAAGGAATCCGAAAGGGGACGCTCGCGGTATTGCAGGGCAGCACGAATACCTTACTTGGCTGATCAAGGACCCAAGCGTACTGACAAGCGAGGATGCACGACTCCGTAGGCCAAAGGAGAATGCGCAGCAGATTCTAGACAAGGCTGAGGACCTGATCCGCTCACACGGTGGCATCAATGGGCACTCCCGACACGCGTTCCGGGAGTGGGTCCGGCAACAGCCATTCAGTGGGGGAGAGCTGGCCTACAACTGGATTGACGAAGATGGTTTGGTATTTCGACCCGTCTCCATGGCATGGCCCAACAAAAGTAAGGCGCCAGATGACTACTTCAGACCCTTACTCCACCCCCAATCAAAGAAGCCGTGTCCGGTGCCTGCAAGGGGCTGGCGCAATCCACCCTCCACGATGGAGCGCCTTCTCGCCGACGGCTTGATCCTGTTCGGCCCTGATGAAACGACTCAGCCAACCAGAAAGTACCTCCTTCGCGACAACATGCATGAGAATGTGCCATCGGTTTTCTATTTCGGTGGCAGCGATGATGCTTTGCAAAGGAACTTCGGCTTCTTCTTTCCGAATCCAAAGCCGGTTCGGCTGGCGCAGTATGTGACGACCATTGCTCTCGCACAGAAAGGCTGCCTTCTGGACTTCTTCGCCGGGTCCGGCACCACCGGCCACGCCGTCATCAACCTCAACCGCGAGGACGGCGGCCGGCGCAAATTCATCCTCGTCGAAATGGGCGACTACTTCGACACGGTTCTGCTGCCACGCATCAAGAAGGTCACCTTCACGCCGGAGTGGAAGGACGGCAAACCCAAGCGCCTCGCTTCGCCGGAGGAAGCCGAGCGCAGCCCGCGTATCATCAAGGTCGTCCGCCTCGAATCCTACGAAGACGCGCTAAACAACCTGGAGACCCGGCGGACCGACAAGCAGCAACTGCTGCTCGACACCGCCGAAGCGCAGGGTGTCGACGGCCTCAGGGAGCAATACATCCTGCGCTACATGCTCGATGTCGAGACGCGCGGCAGCCAATCGCTACTCAACGTGCAGGCTTTCACCGACCCCACGGCCTACAAGCTGAAGGTCAAGCGCCCCGGTTCGGACGAGAGCCGCGAGGTCAACGTCGATCTACTGGAGACCTTTAACTGGCTGATCGGCCTCACGGTCCGGCACATCGCCGCACCACAGACCTTCAGCGCCGCGTTCGAGCGCGACAGCGAGAAGCGCCTGCGGCTGAAGGGCCGCCTCAAGCAGGAGGCAGACGGCCCATACTGGTTTCGCACTGTCACAGGCGCCACGCCCGATGGCCGCCGAACGCTCGTCATCTGGCGCAAGCTCACCGGCGAGCCGGAGCAGGACAACCTGATACTTGATGAGTGGTTTACGAGGCATGGTTACTCGGCCAGGGACAGCGAGTTCGACCTCATCTACGTCAACGGCGGTAACAACCTCGAGAACCTCAAGACCGCCGATGATTTGTGGAAGGTGCGGCTTATTGAAGAGGACTTCCATCGCCTGATGTTCGAAATGGAGGAGGCTTGATGGCCCGCCGCACTAACAACCGGCCGCAGGTGGCGTTCGCCCACAAGCTGGTACTCAACCAGTGGATGCTATCGCTGTTCAACGTGAAGTGTTTCGAGGACTTGGCTGAGCACCTGCGCAACGAAGACCTGGAAGGGCTGGACGAGAACAACATCCACCGTTTCCACCACGCGCTCACGGCACAGTTGTTCAATCTGACGCAACTGCCTACCGAGCTGCTGCTCGAATACGACCAGAACATCGTCAAGCACACGCAGCGGCTGAACGAGCGGCGGATCACCCGCGGCGACGAGCCGATCGTCTGGAAGTACTTCCAATATCTGGCCCTGCTCTTTAGCGAGATCTACCTCGACCGTTACTTCCGCGATCCCACGGCGCTGCTCGTAGAGTTGAACGTGCAGGTGGCCGCCTACAACACGGACAAGCCGGAGGCTGACCAGATTGCCGCGTTCGACGAAGCAGCCGAGGCTTGGCCGCAGCTAAACAAGCTGGCCTTCTGGATGGCCACCGGGAGCGGTAAGACGCTGCTGATGCACGCCAACATCCTGCAGTACCAGCACGCCTTGACCCGGCGCGGGCGGCGGCGCGAGTTGAACCACATCCTCCTGCTTACGCCCAACGAAGGGCTCTCGCAGCAGCATCTAGGCGAGTTCGAGGCGGCGGGCATCAACGCCGAGCTGTTCAACAAGGACGGCCGCGGGCTGTTCAGCGGGCAGGCGGTCGAGATACTCGAAGTGACCCGGCTGCGCGACGAGATGGGTGACAGGACCATCGCCGTTGACGCCTTCGAGGGGAACAACCTGGTGCTCGTGGATGAAGGACACCGCGGCGCCAGCGGAGGAGAAGAAGGCGCCTGGATGCGCTTCCGCAACGCGCTGTGCGAAAAAGGTTTCTCCTTCGAGTACTCGGCCACCTTCGGGCAGGCGGTCAAGGGCAGCCCCAAACTCACCGAGCTGTACGCCAAGAGCACGCTGTGCGACTACTCGTACCGCTATTTCTACGGCGACGGTTTCGGCAAGGACTACCAGATCCTCAATCTTGATGAGGGAACGCAACAGAACCACCTGGACCTGTACCTGGTGGCCTGCCTGCTCTCGTTCTTCCAGCAGCAGCGGCTCTACCGCGAGCAAGGCGGCACCTTCCGGCCATTCAACATCGAGAATCCTCTGTGGATCTTCGTCGGCGGGCGGGTCGTCAAGGGCTTGGCCGCGCAGGACGCATCGGACATCGTTGAGATTTTGAGGTTCCTTGCGCGCTACGTCTCGGACCACGCCGGCAGCATCCAGCGCATCGACCGGGTTCTCAATCAGGGCCTTGTCACCGCCACGGGCAAGAACTTGTTCGCCGGGCGCTTCGCGTATCTCAATACATGCGGCCTCTCGCCGGAGCGGATCTTCGACGAGACGCTTGCGATGATTTTCAACGCTTCCGGTGGGGGCCAGCTTTATGTCGAGAACCTGAAGGGCGTGACCGGCGAAGTGGCCCTGCGCCTCGGCGCCGAGAACGAAGCCTTCGGCGTCATCAACGTGGGAGATGATACCAAGCTGGTGAAGCTGTGCGAGGAGAAGGGGCTTGCCACGGGTGAACGCGAATTCTCGGGATCGCTCTTCCACGAGATCAACAAGCCGCTTTCGAAGGTGCACCTGCTCATCGGCTCGAAGAAGTTCACCGAGGGCTGGAGCAGTTGGCGTGTCTCGACGATGGGCCTGATGAACGTGGGTAAGGGGGAAGGCGCGCAGATCATCCAGCTCTTCGGGCGCGGTGTGCGGCTCAAGGGCTACGACCTGAGCCTCAAGCGTAGCGGCAAGACGGATTTGCCGGATGGTGTCGAGCGGCCCAAATACATCGCCGTCCTCGAGACGCTCGGCATTTTCGGCATTCGCGCCGACTACATGGCGCAGTTCCGCGACTTCCTCGAAGAGGAGGGGCTACCCACCAACGACGACCGTGTCGAGTTTCTGCTGCCGGTGATCAAGAACCTCGGGACGCAGAAGCTCAAGACGATCCGGCTCAAGAAGACGATCAACGGCGTCAGCACCGAGTTCGGAGATGCGTTCCGCAAGCTCGCGCCCATCCCGACCGTCGCGCCGCCGAACCCCGCCGGTGATCCGAGCACTGAATACCTCCAGAAAAACCAGGTGGTGCTCAACTGGTATCCGAAGATCCAGGCGATGAAGTCGGGCGGTCTGGTTGGCGGCGATGCCGATACCGCGCCAAACGAGACCCACCTGACACACCGCCATGTGGCCTTCCTCGATCTCGACCGCATTTGCTTCGATCTGGAGCGATTCAAGGCCGAGCGCGGCTGGTACAACCTGAATCTCACACGGCAGGGGGTCGAGGCCCTCCTGGGAGACCAGAGCTGGTATCGCTTGCAGATCCCCCGTGAGGAACTTGTCGGTGATTCCTACGAAAAGGTGCGCCTCTGGGAGGAGATCGCCGTTGCACTGCTCAAGAAGTACACCGAGCGTTACTACACCTTCCGCAAGCGCGAGTGGGAGCTTCCTCACCTCGAATACCGTTACCTGGAAGACGACGACCCGAACTTCCTCGGTGTGAAGGATTCGCCAGACGAGGGTCACTACCGCATCCTGATCGACAAGTCGCGGGAAGAGATCGTCGCCAAGCTCGAGGAGCTCAAAGCCGCCATCCGGAAGGGTGAGCTGAAGCCTTGGGAATTCCGGGGCATGAATGCCATCTGGTTCGGCAAGCACCTCTACCAGCCGTTGCTCTATCTGGACACGCACGTCGTCGAGATCACCCCCGCGCCGCTGAACAAGGGCGAGCGCGAGTTCGTTGAGGATCTGAAGGCGTTCCACGACGGTAATACGGACTTCTTCGCTACCCGCGAACTCTATCTGCTACGAAACCTCAGCAGAGGCCGCGGTGTGGGCTTCTTCGAAGCCGGCAACTTCCACCCCGACTTCATCTTGTGGTTGCTCGCAGGCGGCCAGCAGCACGTCATCTTCGTGGACCCCAAGGGGATCCGGAATCTCGGGCGAGACGACCTCAAGATCCAGTTCCACGAGACCATCAAGGAGATCGAGCAACGCCTCGGCGACCCGGCTGTGCGCTTGCAGTCCTTCATCGTCTCAAATACTCCTTCCGCGACGATGCGCAGGCAGTGGGGCATGAAGAAGAGCGAGATGCAGAAGCGGCACGTCCTTTTTCAGGAAGAGGACAAGGACAGTTACGTGAAGACCATGCTGAAGGGGTAACGGATGGGGAGCGGCGGCTGCGCAGCGGCGAACTGGGCGGCAGCGGGTCCCGGATCAAACCGAATAGAGATCCGGCGCCAACGACCCGAAAACGGGGGCCTGCGGTTCGCTGCGCAACATCGTCGAAGACCCACGACTCAACCATCGGATCGACGTTCGTCGAGGCGTGCTCGAAGCGAGGTGTTCAGAGATTCTGAAACAGTTTTTTCAAACATTGCGTCAGAAAAACCCGTAACGTAGCGACGGAATGGATTGCGGTAGCCGGATGGCGAAAGTCGCAATCAAATCTGGCGTGTCCCTGTGTTCGAGCGGAGAGGTGCTGGAGCTGGTTGAACAGGCCGGTCTCGAAAACCGGTGTACCCTCACGGGTACCGTGGGTTCGAATCCCACCCTCTCCGCCAATTTAATTCAATTAATAAAATTACTCTGACATAGATATACGATTATTTTCAGGGATGAAAGGTCGTTTCGGCCCTTTCTCAGGACGTCTCCTTGCGGGTATTTCGAAAACTGCGGGACGATCCAGCATACTAATAAGCTGGAATCGGCGATTAAGGGCGGAGGTACCATTCAAAGGAGAAGAATGGTTAGAATGGCAATATCACTGGAGAAGCTGATTCACCAGCGCATGCAGGATCTCGGTATCACACGCAGTGATCTTGTCCGTCGTATGGGGTATGCCAATGTCGCCAAAGGATGCCGGCGAATCGACCAGATATGCTGTGGGCACGTTGAAATGGCAAAGAACCTGCGTGTCGAACTTTCCCAGGGCCTGGAGGTAAGAGTCGAGGTGGTAGATAAGGCTAAGGAAGTCACCCGTACCGAACAGATTGCGGCGGAGGACAAGGCCTATCGTGAATCCTTCAAGCCACACGCCGTCATGCTTACAGAAGAGACGGTACCATCTCAGATCACTTTGTACGCGATGACTGGGGGAGCGCGCCATAGGATTATTCGATTCGAAGACGGGTCAGCACCGGAAACGCACGCGACACAGGCACAGGAAGCCCTTCCGGCCGAGATACCCTTTTTCGGGCCCCCAATCGGGTCTGTTGTAAACTACTCTCCGGATTTTGCTCTGAAGTTTAGCAAGGAAAGCAGGTTGACAGAAATGCTTAACCGTGCGTTTCGCGTTGGGCAGTTATCGGTCACTGTGGCAGGGAAGAAAATTAACGAGGGAACCTTGTCGACGCCTCTTAAGGATTCGCCTTCCCGGAGGTTGTTACAACAACAGAATCGGGAAGAATGATCCGTGTCGCGGCCCGTAAAGGGTCCGCTGCGCCGACGGGGCCCTGTCGCCCTTGACGGTCCGCGCCGCGCCGGAGAGAGCCGCACACGGCGTCCGGTCGGTCGAGGCGCGAAGACCGGCGCCTGCGCGCCTCGACCGCTGGTGAGGAATCAGCAGCGCCTGTACCGCCAGCCGGTGTCGGGATGGAGCGCGCCCACTCGCGCTCTTCGACCGGCTCCGGGTCCGGCAGCCGTGACCAGTACGCCGCCGAGGGTTCGGGCTTGGGGCGGTCGGTCCTGGCCGCGAACTCGTCGGTCGCCGTGGCGTCGATGGCGTCCTGGCGCTTTTGGGCGCGTTCGATGTCGTGGTCTTCGCGGCACCGCTCGCAAGCCGTCGCCGGCTCGCCTTTCTTCTTGGTCGCCACCTTGTTCTTGCAGCGGCGGTGGCAACAGGTCGCGAGGCCGGTTTCGAGGATGGCGGGTCGGACGAAGCCGGGCGGCACGGTGCCGCTCCACTGGGCAATCAGCGTTTCGAGGTCCATGGTGAGTCTCCTGTCCAGGCTTGGGTTGCCGACGCGGGATTGAGCTGGTGCTTGGACAGGCGGCATGCGCGTGCAGGCCGGTCACCTCGCGTAGCGAGGTCGAAGCGAAGGGTAGAACCCGCCAGGGTTGAGCGGCGAGCACGTGTGCCAGCATAGGCCGCATCCGACGGAAGAGACATCGGTCGTCGTCGCGGAAGGGTGATGGACGCTCGGAAAGCGACGGCCCCGAGCCAGATAGTCTGTCGCATTAAGAGCGACGACCCGGGCGGCGCACTGCGGCGAAGTCGACGTGTCGCTTGTCCTGTGACCAACCCTGAACGCACACGTCTGGGCGGTGGACACGAATCAGCGGGGCGAGAGTTGCGGCATCACCGGGCCGAGCCCGGAAGCGTTGGCGGCCGTTACCCGAATGGGCCGAGACCGCGTGCGGGCTCGGTTCGCCGCAGGCGAATAGGACGCGGGCCGGAGGCAACGCCCGAAAGGCGATCCTAGACCGAGCGGTCGAGCATCGCTTGCAGGTTCGTGCGACAGGGGGAGATCCTGGGCTAGCGGCTGGGACCGGATGGGGTAGGCGTGACTTGAGGATTGTGGAGCGTGAGGGCGTCCATGGTGCGCAGCAACTACAATGGCCGACGGCACGTAGATCGGAGGAACTATGGCTCGTGACAGCGAACTGATAGCGCGTGCGATAGCGGCGGCTGAGCGTCTCTTTGATGCGCCGGGCGAAACCGGCGACATCTTCGAACCACGCGATCAGCACACGGCCAAAGCGGCGGTTAGGCGGTTCAGCGAGCTATTTGCTGAGCTTCGTGGAGTAGCGAAGTCTGTCATGGAGAGCGCTCGAAACAGCGGGGATCTGGTGTCCAGCGACCCATTGCAGGGCTTGGCGGAAATTGTGCAGAACGCAGACGATGTTGAGGCGACGGAGATCCGGTTACAGCTCGGTCCGGGCGAGCTACTGGTGAGCCACAACGGCAATCCAGTGCGTTTGGCTCACGTACTAGCCGTGGCAACGCCATGGCTTACGACTAAGGGCGGGGAAGCGGTGCTGATGGGTCGCTTCGGAATAGGGCTTACGACGCTGAGGTCATTGTCGGAGACGTTTGAGGTCCACTGCGATCCCTACCATGTGCGGTTCGGCGATCGTTTCGTTTCGCCAATCCGCGCGCGGCGCCTGCCAGCCGGACTCGATCAGGCGGGATGGACTACGTTTCGGGTTCCCTTGTCGAAGGGCAAGGTTCGCCCGGAACAGCTCTCGGCTTGGCTGCGCCGCTGGGACGACTCCGCGATGTTGTTCCTTCGCACTGTGTCGAGGATTGCCCTTCGAACAGCGCGTGACGAGAGTGTCATGGCACTGGGGATCTCGCGAGGAAGGCCGGAGGACGTTTCCGACGGTCCGTCGTACAGGAACGGTGGCGTGTCCCGGCAGCAAGTGACCGCGCAAGACGGACGTTCGTGGATCGTCTACAGGGCCGAGTTCCCGACTCCCGAGGATGTGGAGCGTGCTCACAAGGCAACTGAGCCCACTACGCCGGCCGCGGTCGCGCTTCCGTTGCACGACGTTGAGGGTGGCAAGATCCATGCTGGGTTGCCAGTGGCGGCAACGGGAATGGCGGTATTCGCAAACGCCCAGTTCGACCCAACGACGAGTCGACAGGAGTTCCCCGAAAACGAGTGGAACAAGGCGCTCGTCCCGATCGTGGCCAAGCTCTGGTCAACAGCCGTGCTCGACACCTTCGACCGGGATCCCAGATCTGCATGGCAGGCGATACCCATCGGCGAAGTGCCGGAAGATCAACCCCAAATGCCAATCGTCAGCCGCCTAGAAGGCGCGGTGATAGCCAGTGCCCGAAAGCGGGTAGCGGCGAACTTGGCGCTCCCCGTGGCCGGTAAGGGGCGATTGCCTCTGCGCGAACTAGCGGTCGAGGACAGACCTCTTGGTCGGGTATTGACGCCGAAAGAAGTCGCCGGGCTCGCGGGGCTGGAGGCGATGCTTCCGGCAGAGGTCCGCGATGCACAAGGAAAGTGGTGGGCGGTGTTGGAGGACTGGCGGGCAGCCGGCGTGGATCTGCCGACGCCCGTAAGCGTGGAACAGGCGCTGGTTCTCCTTGAGGACGAGGAGCGAGTACCCGGAAGGGTGGTTGCACTGAGCGCAGTCGCGTTAAAGGAAAACCTCGGTGAGCGGTTACTTGGGCTACCTTGCGTAGTTGGGCGCGACGAGCGCCGTCTGGTGCCACCGCTGGAAGATGCGCCAGAGGCTGTCGCTGTGGAAGTTTCGCCATTGGCACAGCAACTTGGCGTGGTTACGCCGTTGCATCCCGCCCATCTCACCGACGAGCCGGGCGCCCAGAGAGTCCTCAAATGGCTACGTGAGTGCGGCGCCGTGGTGGATGGCAGAGACGATCGTGAAGTGGTCAAGCGGCTTGCTGCCGCAGGCCGGTCGGATCGGCGAATTCCGCGAGCTCTCCAACTCGAGCAGGTGCAGGCGCTGCGCGCCGTCTTTGAACGATTGGATCCGCAGGAGCGCGAACGCGTTGGGGGTGACGTCGGACGGGCTCTGGAACTGGATGCCTTTGAGTACGAGGTGACAGGCAAAAGGAAGCGCCGGAAGACAACAACTGCCGAGCCCGCTAGTGCCTACTTGCCGAAGACGATTGAGCGAGAAGAAAAGGGGTTCGCGGTGGCGGCCGACAAGGCGCCGGGAATTGCGTGGATAAGTGGTCGTTATGACCGCCAGCTCCGTTCGTCGCTGGGCCGGCAAGGGGTCGGAGCACAGAAATTCTTGCGGCTGCTGGGCGTCGAAACGGCGCCAAGGATCCGACGGCACCCGGGACTTAGGAAACGGTATGAGATCGACCCGACGCCGGCCTTGCCGGCGAACATTGACGACGGCGTCTCTGCGCGCACTGAGGAAATGGAAAGCCGCGGGGCGACCCACACGCTCGAGGATCGAGACTCGCCCGATCTCACAGTCGTGATCCAGGACATAGCGAGGGTTCGGCGCGGCCCGCAGAGGCGAAAGCGGGCGGCAGCGCTGGTTTCGACATTGGCACGAGCTTGGGTCCGGCTGGGGGACAATGCAGAGGTCCGATCCGCCTCCGCCTATCACGGCTGGAACGAGAAGGGCGAGATGCCTGCCTACTGGATCTGGCAGGGGCGCGATGTCGCCTGGCTGGATGACGAGCAGGGAAAGCCCCGGCGACCGTCGGAATTACGTGTGCGTACTCCCGTCACTGAGGCGGTCTACGGCGCTGATTCCCCGAACTACATCCATTCAGAACTCCACAATCGAAACTCGCAGCCGGTGTTGAGCGCCCTAGGAGTCTGCGCCGCAGAAAACTCACTATACTATATATAGTTAAAGAAGATATCTGAGGACACTATATATAGTATAGTGCGGTGCTCAAATCAGTTCTGGAGCGCAGGCTCCTAGGCGTGGCCGGTGCTCCGAGTCGTAGGCAACTTGTGAACCGGCTTAAGGAGTTACGCGCTGCAATGCGGGCCGGTGAGTATGCGGCACAGGAGGTGGAGAAGGAGGCGGCTGTTGTGTACAAGGCGCTCGCACGTTCGCTTCAGAGTCCGAGTTCTAGGTCACAGCTTAACCGGACCCAGTTGCGACGCGAGTTCGCGCGCGAGGACGGGCTGATACTCACGAGCACCGGCTGGCGCACCCCCCAACGCGTTTTCGGTGGGGAAGCAATCCTTGGGAGCTACAGTGTGTTCGCACCTGCCGTGAGCGACACTGACGCGCTCTGGGACGCTCTTGGACTGAATCGCCCATCGGTCATGGACTGCGTGAGGGCGATTCGGAAGATCGCGCGTCGTTTTCCGGTGGACACTCAGGATGAAGCGATCCTGCTGGATGCATTTCGGGTCATCGCTGGGGAGTACGGTCCGACAACCACTGCCAAGGAGCGTCGGGCGCTTCGGGAACTGCCCCTGTTGACGACGCGAGGTTGGACGCGCCAGCGCCCGGTATATGCGACCGACGACCGTTCGTTGACGGAAGGCTTGGGGGATCGCGTGCCGATATGGAAATCGGGTGGAGAGCTTCGGCAGTTTGCCAGAATCGTTGAGGCGCTCCGCGTGCTGCCGATAGATGCTGCCGACGCGGAGGTGGTCGATCCAGACTTGGCCGAGGAAGACGAGGAGTGCACGGAATTGTTCCGGGAAGCGATCCAACAACTGCATGAGGACTTGGTCCGAAACGAGGCTGATCTCGCACGCAGCCTAACAGTGCCTTGGGAGCGCCTAGAGAGTTTCAGCGTACGCGCCCACTCGTCGCTGACGTTACGAGTGCCTGTCGAGGAGGGCGCGGGGGAACAATACGACTGCGCGATTGCGGTCAAGGTGGACGCGGACCGTGGGGCCGTGTTCGTTCGGAGGCAAGGGGACTTGGCCCGCGTGGATCGGGGCGGCCAAGCACTGTCCATGCTCTTCAAAGGGGATGGCCGTCGTCTAGCCCATGCGTGGCGGGGAGCCTGGGATCGAGCGGAGGAAGGGCGTCCGGCGACCATCCTGGAACTCGCGCAAGAACGCAAGGCACGGGAGGAGAGAGAGAACGACCTGAGCCTGGCGGAGCGCATTGCGGCGTTTCGAGAAGGCACGTCACGCCGTCACCGGACTGGCAGCCGGGCGGGCGGCGGGAAGAAGGGGGGAGGCAACGAGCCATCGGACCATGAGGAGTCCAGCGGGACGGGGAATGGCAATGGCACAAAGCCTGTTCCGCCGCGCCGGGAGCTCGTGAAACCCAGTACGCTCAGGCTGCGTGACCCAAAAGGACAGGCAACCGAGCGGACGAATAGCCGCAAGCCGCGAACGAGAACCGGTGGTGGGGGTCTCGTGGAGCCAGGGGGCTCTGCGCCACCGAAGACTAGAACAACGCCCCGGAATTACACCAGCGAGGAAAGGGAACGGGTTGGTCTGGAACTCCTCCAAATGGTCCTTGGGCGCGACCTTGTCGACGTTCGTGCTAAGCGTAGAGTGGGGGCAGATGCGGTGGACGAACAAGAACGGTACTTCGAACTGAAGGTTAGCGCCGGCAGTGAGCCTGACGTGGTCTCACTTACGGCGTCTGAAGTGATGCGGGCTGCCACCGATCCCGACAACTTCGTTCTGGTTGTGGTGTCCGATGTGGAGGCCACTGATGCGTACCCAACGGTTCGCCTAGTCCCGGATCCATTGAGGGTACTCGAACCAGGGACGGACGACGGGAAGATTAACCTTGCCGGTGTACGAGAATCGCAGAGTCACGTCTATCAGTTCGAGCCAGACAACGACGCTGTTGGGAGCAATGACGAGGAGCCGGCAGCAACACCCGATGTCGGTTTAGAGTGAGGGAGCTACTCGATTGAGTGACCGACCGACTATCGACGCAAACCGGTTTCTTCCATTCCGGTATCGCGGCACATCGCACCTAAAGCTCACGCCGGATGAACGTCCTCAACTGGATCACGGGGTCATTTCGATAGTTTGGAATGCCGGTACCCTGCATGTTCAGTATGTCGGACTTGAAGGAATCCCTGAATCAGCAGTCGACACCGTCGGTGAGGCGATGTGGCGATTCTCCACTGAATGTCAGCTAATGGCCGTCTTGTACGCGGGTGTGCTACCTGGTCGAGAGACAATGCAAGCCCGGATCGGTTTGAGCGGTAATCGGGATGATCCCTACGCCATCTCTACAACCGACAAGCACGGGAAGGTGTCGGCCGTTTGGGCATGGGTCCCGAAGGGCACGGTATTCGATGCGTTTTCTGCGGGCGGTGAGTTCGAGACAACGTTCGCGAAGTCATTCGTGGTATCTGCTTACCACGCGTGGGAGGAGGTCACTCGACCGAAGATCGCACAGGCATTGGGCACTTCGCACAACGACGTTCGATCCGATCTGATGGGCGAGTGGCGGCACCTCCGAAACTGGCTCGTGCATCCAAGTGAGGAAACTGAGAGAACCTATTTCAAGCACGCCAGCTTGCTGGCGAGGATTCCAGGAAGTCCGTCGCCCGGAGAGGTGCCGAAGATCAAGGCGGACATGGTGTTGCCAATGATGGGCTATCTGAATCACCTGCGTGTGACTGTGAATCCGGATGGTCTGGATCCGGGCATGACGACTGTGCCATTAGACCCTGCATTGGCTGAGAAAATCGCAAGAGAGACTGAACCTGGCGTGGTGCTGGTACCCATCTGGCGAGGATTCCAAATGCCCGACGCCTAGGTCGGAGCGGGGCTAAGCGCCCGGTCCCATCGCAGCACGCTGTGAAGGTGGAACCGGGGCACAGTCAGTCGCTGGCAGACACGTAGTCGGACCACTGGTGCATGAGTTCACGGCGACTTTCGAACAGATCGCTGCGCCGGGAGGCGGCCTCCACGCGATCATTGTTGACGTGCGCCAACGCGAGTTCGCAGACCTCGCGCGGCGCGGCACGTCCGTCCTTTCGGCGGCCCAGTCGCGAAAACTGGACCGGAAGCCGTGCGGCACGACGCCGATGCCCAGCTCCCGCAGGAGCTTGGAGAGCGTACTGTCGCTGAGGACCCGCCCTGTCGGAGTCGGGAACACGAGACCGCTCTTGTCGGAGAGTTCGCGCGCCTCGTCGAGGACGGCCACCGCTCGCTCCGAGAGCGGCACCCGGTGCTCGAGCTTCGCCTTCATCCGTTCCGGCGGAACGGTCTCCACGTGGCCGCCGCGTCGTCCACCTCGTCCCACCGCGCGCCGCGTCCGTCGCCGTAGCGGCCGGGAACGTTGACGGTGTTGACGAAGGTGGCGGAGAGCCGCTTGGGGCGTTTCACGGGGTACCTTGCTATCACTTCCGTTATCACAATTTTGGGAAGTATGCGCGGATCTGCGTGGAACGTCAAGCGCCTTAAATCGTATATTTATCAGACTGTTAAATGAACTTTGGGGGGCTTCTGGATGCGGATGAAATCCGGGTTCTGGCGGTCTCCCTCTCCGCCAGAATTCCAATAACATATTTATAATCAATATCGTATGAATTAAAAGCCCGTCGTAGGCAGATGGCGATCCGGGCCGGAGTGTGTACAGTCTGCGAACAGGACTGGATGGATGCATGGCATCTGAAAGAGCCGCCACGGCCAACCCTGAATGCACAGATCGTCGCGCTGACGTCCGGCGCGCCGCTACACGAACCCCTCGTCGACAAGCTGGCTCCCACGCGACGTGATCTCATGGCGCTGTCCCGATCCGTTAACCATTCGGCACCAACTTTCGGAGAAGAGCTCGGTCTGAGTACCTTCTTGCGCCAGTCGATAGGTGAATCCACCGGCCATACCGGGTACGGGAAACCACATTTCCGGTGTATCCAGTTCCAGCAACGGCTCCAGTTCCGGCAATCGAAGTTCCTGTTCATCCACCAGGTGTTCGGCGCGACCGCGGATGACGGCGTGGAAGTGCGCTTGAACCTTGAGAAGCACCTCGCGTGGAACGTGGTGCTCGAATTCGGGAGCCAGAACCCGGATCAGGTGGCGATGCCCTCGCCGTTCCGCCACGTCCACTGCCCGCTCTCCGCGGGCATTCCGGAGCGTCCGCCACGCGCCCAGATCGATCAGACGCTGGACCACCGCAACTTCCGCGCCGTGCCAGGCAGCCTGATGCAGAGGGGCATGCCAGGACGACCCGCCAGGCCGAATAGAGTTGACCCACTTCACAGGTTTGGATAGAAGCTCGAAAACACGTGACCAATCGTCGTGTCTGGCGGCATCTGTTACAGCATGCCGGGTCTGAACCGGTTTGTCGTCGACAGCCCGGGCCTGCGCCAGGCCGTCGCAGTGGATGTCGTCCATTCCCAGATTATCTTTTGACCCGCTTGTCGCCGATGCACGGGAAGGTGTACGACGGTAGGCTTGTCGTCCAGTCGTGGGCATGCTTCGGGTTGCGCCTACCACCACGCATCTGCTTTACCTCCTCGGCGACGATGCAGCGGGAAGCCGCGGAGCAAGAATTCGTCGGAATGTCGGCCATCGCGTTGGGCCGTTCATGGATTTCTCGCGAGTTCTACCATTTTTCACCCCAGCCCCAATTGGTCTCTTGAATCTGGCGAAATTAAAGGGGCACGTCAAGGCGAGTTCGATTCGAAATCTCCGTTCCGCCATCGATCACTTCATTGACGCCTATAACGAGAACGCTCACCCCTACCAATGGAAAGCGACAAGAGTCACCCGGAAAACCATTAATAATAAACATTCTAATTAATGCAAGTCGAGCATAGGAGTCTGCGCCGCAGGAGTTTTTACAAAGGGCGAGATGTGTCTGTGTTGGGTTCGGTGTTATGTTGGGAGTGGTATGATGAGTTTCGGGCGCGGTCATCGTGGCAGTCAGGCGTGTTGAGGACGAGATATTAGGGATCGTGGCTTCCCGTATGTCGAGTCCACAAGGACGGGACGCCCTAACTCATGCCTCAACACATCGTCAACGCTGCCATCCGCTTGGCGTTCAACGCCAGGCAGACCAGGTCCCACTCGGCACGCACCTTTTCCAGACCCCGGAAGCTGAAGCGTCGGAAGCCCAATATCTCCTTGATCCATCCGTTGGGCGCCTCCGAGAGCCACTTGCGCTTCGCATACAGGCCCCGACCTTCCGGGCTCGCCAGTTTTTCGCCCATGCGATGCGTCGCCGGAAGCGTCTCCGAATCGACGTCCACCCGTTCCTTGCCCTCCCGTCCCAACGCCACGTAACCATCGATGCCACGTTCCTCAAGCGTGGCCAAGTCCTCCTCGTTGCAGTAGCCCGCGTCCGCCAGAACCGCACCGGGCTTGACCCCGAATGTCTCTTCCACCCCATCCAGCAAAGGGAGCATAAAGCCCTGATCGGTGGCCTGTGACCCCAGATGCGCAGCCACGATGATCTGACGCTCGGCGTCCACCACCGTCTGCGCGTTATAGCACTGCTGGAAACCCTCCGCGCTCGTCTTCATGATCCGTGACTCGGGGTCCGTGAAGTTGCTCTGAGCCTTCGGGTCGGGCTCGCCATAAGCTCTTTTGTACGGCCGCCCGCCCTTCGGGTTGCGCTTCTGACCGGGCTTGCGCCCGCGCGCATCGTCGGCCGCCCGTTGCGATGCTTTTAGACGCTCCCGAGCCGCCTTGATCGCTGCCAGACGAACCTGCCTGCGCTGCAACTCGACCGGCAACTCGTCGCCACGAACATCCGCGCCGTAACGCGCGTCCTCCTCGGCATCAATCGACCCAGCCCCCGAAAGCAACGCCTCGATCTCTTTCTCCAGACGAGCCTGTTCCTTCAACATCCGCTCGTAACTCATGGCCTTACGCTTGCTCGCCTTCGCTCGTACCTTCGTGCCGTCTAAAGAGAGCGTCCCGAAACGTACCAGACCCATCTCCCGCGCCACACCAACCACCTCCACGAACAAACGCCCGAAATCTTTTAGGTGACGACGACGAAACTCGCAGATCGTCCGGTGTTGTGGAAAATTGCCTGCCGCCAACATACGAAACGCCACGTCCTCCTCCAGCTTCCGAGCGATCGCACGAGACGAATACACACCCGTCGCGTACCCATATATCAATACCTTCAACATCATCGATGGCTCATAAGGTGCGTTGCGACGACCATCGCCTTCATAGGGCGCGTAGAATGATCCCAGATCCAGCGAATCCACCAGATCGCTCACCTGGTGCGACAGATGACCTTCAGGCACCCACTCCCGAAGATCAGGCGCCAACAGCAATATCTGGTCCGGGTGATACGCACGAAAGGTCGTCGGCATCGATAGCTCCCTCCGTTGACACAACTCACAACCTCTTTACTGCTTGACATTTCTCAACTGCACGACCCATTATACCTACCCACACCTGTCCATTGAAATGAATTTTTCTGCGGCGCAGACTCATAGGAGGCGAAAAATGGCCATCGCTGACATACAACCTCAGCACTTAACACTCGCCGATCTCTTTCAGCGTCGTCTGTTTAGAATTCCCCAGTATCAACGGTCATACAGTTGGCACCGGAAACAACGAGGAGATTTGTTCGGAGACATCAAAAGGATATCCGACCACGACAGTGATCGTTCACACTTCATGGCGACTATAGTCGGACTTCGGCGCAGAGTTGATAGAATCGGAACTACGGATCATAAATTTACAGACATTGTCGATGGACAACAGCGAATCACGACGTTAATTTTGTTGCTAAAAGCTATCGCCGTTGCATGCGACCACACGGACGCGACTGATGAAATAATACGTGAAGAACTCAAGAAACTGTTGATCAAAGACGACAATGCTACCCTTCTATTACTGCAAACTAATCATGATAGTAGCGACTATTTCGCGAATTACCTGAAACGAGGAACACATCCGCCTTCAGACGCCGCGGCGACTATGGCTGACTATGAGCTTTTGGCTGCCATTGAGGAGTGTGAGCAGTTCGTAACTGACTGGCAGAACTCCGCTAATTCACTGGGTGACTTGGTTGCTCTCCTGTATAATAGACTGACCTTTATTTTTCACGAAATCAGCGACGAGTCGCTTGTGTATACTGTATTCGAGGTCCTCAACAGCCGTGGCCTGGATGTCTCTTGGTTTGACCGTCTTAAGAGCATGCTGATGGCCGTAGTGTTTGATCGTGCGGCGAATAATCAGTCTGAGTTTATCGAGACTGTCCACTCGCTTTGGACCCAAGTTTACCGCTGTGTCGGCCTGCGATTGGGTCTCAGTACGGAATCCCTTCGTTTCGCCGCAACACTTCGCCATCCCGAATGCCCAAGTCGCCCATTGGGTGAGGAAGATGCCGCGCTAATGCTTTACTGTCAATCCAAAGAAGGTGCAGAGCAGGTAATTGAGACAACTCGCTGGCTAAAGGATGTTACCGAAGCGGCAGATCGAATAGCAGCCAATAGTACGGCGGATGCCGTCACCAGAATTGCGCAAGCTAGAATGGTAGCGACCGCGGTACACTTGCGTCAGGATTTTACCGAAGATGAAAAAAACAGTATATTTCGCAGATGGGAAAAGGTAACGTTCCGCATATATGGCATGTTTCGCAAAGACGCACGCTCGGCTGTCGGTGATTATGTTCGGCTCGCTTGGAGTATAATTAACAAACATCTATCCTGCGATGATACACTCGCCAGGCTAGCTGAGATCGGCCGAAATTTTTCAATTGACGAAGCTGTAGATAACCTGCGCAATGCAAATTGCTACGATTACTGGGGGGAAGAACTACGATACTTTCTACACAGGTACGAGGAGTACCTCTCGACAAAGGCTGGACAGGACTTTGACAACGAGCAATGGCGCCGTATTTGGGTAAACACTGCTGCAAAGTCTATCGAACACATACGACCGCAGAGTTGGTGGAACTCACGAGGCAAAGAGTCAGACGAGGGTAGAATGCACGGTCTTGGCAATCTGCTGATACTTCCTCCAGGGCTCAACTCCAAATTGCAAGATAAACCTGCACGCAAAAAGGCAGCCGAATATACCAAGACTGGCCTCCTTATCGCACAAGAGGTCGCCGACGTTGTCTCCACATCTGGCTGGACATTCAAGACAATGAAGGAGCGTGAGGGTCGATTGTTGGAGTGGGCAATTCAGGAGTGGTCAGACTAGGAGCCTGTCGGAGTGCCTCGATATTGGCGAATTATCATACAATATATTGATTATAATTTTTCTTATAGCACTATATATCGTATTTCAGGAGATGTTGGCATAGGTATTCCGGCAGACTCCTGGCAGGTTGCTTGAGACTAGGAGTCTGCGCCGCAGAAAAATTCATTTCAATGGACAGGTGTGGGTAGGTATAATGGGTCGTGCAGTTGAGAAATGTCAAGCAGTAAAGAGGTTGTGAGTTGTGTCAACGGAGGGAGCTATCGATGCCGACGACCTTTCGTGCGTATCACCCGGACCAGATATTGCTGTTGGCGCCTGATCTTCGGGAGTGGGTGCCTGAAGGTCATCTGTCGCACCAGGTGAGCGATCTGGTGGATTCGCTGGATCTGGGATCATTCTACGCGCCCTATGAAGGCGATGGTCGTCGCAACGCACCTTATGAGCCATCGATGATGTTGAAGGTATTGATATATGGGTACGCGACGGGTGTGTATTCGTCTCGTGCGATCGCTCGGAAGCTGGAGGAGGACGTGGCGTTTCGTATGTTGGCGGCAGGCAATTTTCCACAACACCGGACGATCTGCGAGTTTCGTCGTCGTCACCTAAAAGATTTCGGGCGTTTGTTCGTGGAGGTGGTTGGTGTGGCGCGGGAGATGGGTCTGGTACGTTTCGGGACGCTCTCTTTAGACGGCACGAAGGTACGAGCGAAGGCGAGCAAGCGTAAGGCCATGAGTTACGAGCGGATGTTGAAGGAACAGGCTCGTCTGGAGAAAGAGATCGAGGCGTTGCTTTCGGGGGCTGGGTCGATTGATGCCGAGGAGGACGCGCGTTACGGCGCGGATGTTCGTGGCGACGAGTTGCCGGTCGAGTTGCAGCGCAGGCAGGTTCGTCTGGCAGCGATCAAGGCGGCTCGGGAGCGTCTAAAAGCATCGCAACGGGCGGCCGACGATGCGCGCGGGCGCAAGCCCGGTCAGAAGCGCAACCCGAAGGGCGGGCGGCCGTACAAAAGAGCTTATGGCGAGCCCGACCCGAAGGCTCAGAGCAACTTCACGGACCCCGAGTCACGGATCATGAAGACGAGCGCGGAGGGTTTCCAGCAGTGCTATAACGCGCAGACGGTGGTGGACGCCGAGCGTCAGATCATCGTGGCTGCGCATCTGGGGTCACAGGCCACCGATCAGGGCTTTATGCTCCCTTTGCTGGATGGGGTGGAAGAGACATTCGGGGTCAAGCCCGGTGCGGTTCTGGCGGACGCGGGCTACTGCAACGAGGAGGACTTGGCCACGCTTGAGGAACGTGGCATCGATGGTTACGTGGCGTTGGGACGGGAGGGCAAGGAACGGGTGGACGTCGATTCGGAGACGCTTCCGGCGACGCATCGCATGGGCGAAAAACTGGCGAGCCCGGAAGGTCGGGGCCTGTATGCGAAGCGCAAGTGGCTCTCGGAGGCGCCCAACGGATGGATCAAGGAGATATTGGGCTTCCGACGCTTCAGCTTCCGGGGTCTGGAAAAGGTGCGTGCCGAGTGGGACCTGGTCTGCCTGGCGTTGAACGCCAAGCGGATGGCAGCGTTGACGATGTGTTGAGGCATGAGTTAGGGCGTCCCGTCCTTGTGGACTCGACATACGGGAAGCCACGATCCCTAATATCTCGTCCTCAACACGCCTGACTGCCACGATGACCGCGCCCGAAACTCATCATACCACTCCCAACATAACACCGAACCCAACACAGACACATCTCGCCCTTTGTAAAAACTCCTGCGGCGCAGACTCCTAGCCTTAATTCGAAAAAATCAGGTGGCATTTCGTAACGCGGTGCAGATTTTTGGGTACTGTTTTTCGGTCTGTTTGTTCCGTTGCAGGCGCAGCGTAATACGACCTTCTGGGCGCACGAGGTGGCCGGCGCGGTTGATGGGTTCGAACCGTAGGGTGCGTATCAATTTGAGAGGTCATCGGTTGGTTTTCTTCAAGTTCCGATTGCGTTGTGTCAAGCCGGTTTCGATTTGGAAATTGGCCAGGAGGTTGTGCGCGAGAATGACGAACTGTTGCCAGGCACTATTGACTTGGTAATCGTGTGTGGGAATGGTATCGAAACTGAGTGCGGTCTTGAGTTCACCAATGGCTTTTTCGTGCACGCCGCGCGCTGCCATGAAGCGCCAGAGCGCGCGCAACTTGACGGGGAGATTGGTGGCGAGTGCCGGGTATTCATAGGTGCCATCATCATCGATATGAACCTCAAAAGCTACCGACTCGAACACGCACATAAGCACCACAAACAACACCACTGATCGGGAATTCTAATTGTCGTTGAACCGAAAAAATAGTTGACGTTAGTCAAACGACGCCGGTTCACGAAGCAGTACAAGCTGCGTATCCTCAAGCAGGTGGATGTGTGCACAAGCCCCGGAGAGATCGGAGCGGTCTTGCGTCGCGAGGGGTTGTATTCGTCTTATCTGACCAAGTGGCGCGATCAGTTTTTGGAGGTTGGGCGTCGAGGATTGTATTGTGTGAAAGACAATAGTGCCAATCGCCACGATAGGAGAGTGGAGCATCTGGAACAGATCATCGGGAAACAAGCTGTGATCATTGAAGAGTCAAAGAAACGCTGTAAGGTTGTCGAAGGCGCAGAAAGTGCCTCTGGTTGTTCTGTTGAGAGCGGCTGGGTTGCCTGATTGCGGACGCGGGCGATCTTATTTTATCGCTTGACAGGATGCAAGGAAAATGTGAATCTAAACAGGGTGGTTTTGCCAGGAACAAGGCAAAGGAAATGATTGAGTGGGTTGTTGCGGGTGAGGACGAGGAAGAAGCTGTGCGGGGTAAATGGAATGGGAAGGACGAGGAAACTGTGTTTCCGACTGATCCGCCAGTGGCAAGATCGGGGAACGGAAAACTGTCAATGAGGGATTTTAAGGCGTGGCCGGCAAAGAGGTGATAAGGAGGTTTCCTTTCTTATGAGCGGTGTATTCATTTATTGGGACAACTCAAATGTTTTTTACGAGGCGCAGCGACTCTCGGAGGAGTTGAATGGAGACCCTACTGCCCGTTATCGTGTCCGTATTCACTTTGAGAATTTGTTTCGTTTGGCGCAGGCGGATAGAAGTTTGGAGAAGGCTTATGCTGCTGGATCGATTCCCCCGGAGATGAATCAATTGTGGAATCGTCTGGAGAATCAGGATGTGGAAGTTTATCTGTTTGATCGTGGTGTTTCCGGCGGTGGAGAACAAGAGACGCCCGACCAATGGCTGCAACTGCATATGATGGAGGATGGTTGGGACAATATTGATAATCCCGGTGTTGTGGCGCTATTGACCGGTGACGGCGCCGGATACGTTGAGGGTCGCGGATTTCATAGTACGTTGGAGCGATTGTATAAGAGAGGTTGGAAAATCGAGGTCTTGTCCTGGAAGCATTGTTGCAATCGGGGGATGCGTACGTGGGCGGAGAATAACGGTGTTTTCGTTGCGTTAGATGATTACTATGAGTCAATTACTTTTCTGGAACCTTCTCGTCCGGGTTATCCGTTTGCACTTCCACGCGATGTCTCGGTAATGGATCTGTCACAGCGTCCGACGGTTGAGAAGGGAGAAATTTGAGGGCGGATGGTAAGCCGGCAGCAGCCCGATCTTCAGCGTTCGTTTGACGCAGTCCTCATCACCCTATCTCGCCGCAATTTCGTTTATCTCACATCGATACATTCAAGCACATAGGTCTCGAAGACCCGATCTGAAACCGCCCGGCGCAGCCGCTGTTCCAGTGCTCTGAATTGGTGGGGAAAAGGTTGCGAATAACGGTGGAATATTGTATCTTGATACGTGTAATGGAGGGTGTTGCCGGCGAGGGCGAATTGCTGCAGCGTTCTTACGATGTCCATCTTTTCGCCGGGGCAACAATACACGCATTGATGCTTCGCTGCTCGGATCTCGGGCCGCTTTTGTGGAGAGGTGCTGGAGCTGGCTGAACAGGCATGACTGGAAATCATGTGTATCCTTTTTGGATACCGAGGGTTCGAATCCCTCCCTCTCCGCCATGAAATATCAATGAGCACATCCCCCGCAGCCGACGGCGGTTGGCAGGGAAGGCTCGCAACACGAGGTCGGAAACGGAAATGGCGCATGCCATAAAGATCCGGGTGGGAGAGATCGAACTGGATGCGGAGTTGAACGATTCCGAAACTGCGTCCAGAGTGCTGGCCGCGCTGCCCATCTCCAGCGGTTTCAACACCTGGGGCGACGAGATCTATTTTCAGATCCCCGTGTCCGCCGACCCGGAGGATCCACAGGAAACGGTGGCGGTGGGCGATCTGGGCTACTGGCCGCCCGGCAAGGCATTCTGTATCTTTTACGGTCCAACGCCCGCCAGCGAAGGGGATGAGATCCGGCCCGCCAGTCCCGTGAATCCCATCGGACGCTTGCTGGGGGGCGTGGAGGCGCTTAAAGGCGTCTCCAGGACAGACGGAATCCTCATCGAACAAGGCGAAGCATGAATGGCGAGTGGCCTTCACTTGCTTTGCGCTTCGCGTGTCGTCACATTTGTGGGGCTGTAGCTCAGTTGGGAGAGCGCCAGAATCGCACTCTGGAGGTCGTGGGTTCGAACCCCATCAGCTCCACCAGGAAAACAGCCATTGGCCCTCGGCGGTTCCCATCGGCTGAAGGTCTGCTGCTGATTGTTTTTTTAGGTCGTGCTAGACGGGGAAGTAGCGGCGCCCTGTAGCCCGCAATCCGCTATAGCGGGGTTGAATTCCTCGCCTGAGGCTCTTCATTCCGGGACATGATTCGGACAGTAAGCAGTGTTGATCGCCAGGTCCTGCGCAACGGACGATTGCCAAACCCCGTCAGGACCGGAAGGTAGCAGCGGTAGGTGACCCGGCCCGTGTGCCGCGGGGGCCCCTGGCGGGAGCTGGCGCTTTCCGAATACCCCGGCCTGAATGCCGAAGCGGGGTGCACGGCCTTTTTAGCGTCCCTTCCCAATATCGAATCCCTGTTCGTGCGCGCCGGATGGATCGGTGAGAGGCTGTTCCCGTATGTCCTATCGTGTAATCGCCCGCAAGTGGCGGCCCAACGTGTTTCAGGATGTGGTCGCGCAGGACCACATCGTTCAGACGCTGCAGAATGCCCTCCGTACGGAACGCATCGTCCAGGCATATCTGTTCTGCGGCCCCCGGGGAACGGGAAAAACGACGATGGCCCGCCTGCTGGCCAAGGCGTTAAACTGCGAACAGGGGCCAACGCCGGTGCCGTGCGGTGAATGCGGCTTCTGCACGGCGATTGCCGGCAATAAGAGCATGGACGTCCTTGAAATCGACGGGGCGTCGAACCGGGGCATCGATGAGATCCGGCAGTTGCGGGAGGAGGTCGGGTTTGCGGCAACCAAGGGCAAGCGCAAGGTCTATATCATAGATGAAGTGCATATGCTCACGGCGGAGGCCTTCAACGCGCTCCTGAAGACGCTCGAGGAACCGCCGCCCCACGTGGTGTTCGTGCTGGCCACGACCGAGCCGCACAGGATGCCGGAGACGATTCTTTCCCGATGTCAGCGATATAATTTCCGGCGGATATCCACCGATGCCATTGTCGGCCAACTCCGGAAGATTCTGGATGCGGAGGAGATCGCGGCGGAAGACGAGGCGCTTTTTCTGCTGGGCCGAAAGGCCGACGGCGCGCTACGCGACGCTGAGAATCTGCTGGATCAGGCCATCGCGTATTCGGATGGGGCGATTGCCGCGGAGGCGGTCCGGGAACTGCTGGGCGTCATTCCCGTCGATCTCTATTTCGAGCTGACGCAGGCTATACTCGATTCAGACGGGGCCACGGCGCTGCGCGCGGTCGAGCGTGTGCTGGATGGAGGCGGGGATGCCGGCGAGTTCACGCAGGGGTTGCTGGAACACGTCCGGAACCTGCTGGTGGCGCGCGTGTCGGACGGCCTTCCCGGAGACGACCTGTCCGCGGCCGACCAGGCACGATACCTTGAGACGAGTGCGCGATTTCAGGAGGAAGATCTCCTGCGCATGTTGCAGGCGGTTACCGATCTGGAAGCACGGTTGGGCCGGATTTCGAATCCACGGTTATGGTTGGAACTGACCGTGATGAAACTCGTGAATATGGCGCCCTCCGAGTCCGTCCATGAGGTGATGGCCCGGCTGGACCGGCTGGAAAGCATGTTGCGTACCGGTAAGGCCGCGCCTTCGGAGAAACAGCGGCCCGAGCCGCCCGCCGCGGTGCGCCGCGAACCGGGCGCCCCGGCTCGTCCGCGGCCAGCGGACCCAGCGGCATCGTCCGTCGTCGCCAGCGAGGCGCCGCCGCCTGAAGTCGAAGCCCCCGAGGACCCCGTCGCGCCGTCTCGAGCCGAGCCCGAGCCGCCGGGGGCCGGTGACCTGACGCTCGATGTCGTTCGGCAGAAGTGGCCGGACCTCGTCGAGGACGTGAGGTCGCGGAAGCTGGGCCTGGGGACGTTTCTGGCGGAGGGCAGGCCCGCGGCGTTGAAAGACCGCCGGCTGGATCTGGTCTTCAATGCGGACAAGACGTTCCATGCGGAGCAGGTCAGGCGCAACCGGGAGTTTCTGCAGGGGGTAACGGGCGATGTCTTCGGCGTTTCCCTGCGCATCCGGTGTGAAATGGACCAGGACGAAGACGGCGGCGCGGCTCAGGAAGACGACGGAGCGGCGTCCGACGAACGGGTCCAGATGGCAATCGATATTTTCGATGGAGAGGTCGCAGGCCGTTAGAAAGCCGCGGGGAGGACGCAATGGCGAAGGGCATGTCGGGAATGATGAAGCAGGCCCAGAGGCTGCAGGCCAGACTGGCGAAGGTGCAGGAGGAACTCGCGTCGAAGGAGGTGGAGGGATCGTCGGGGGGCGGCATGGTGGTAGCGCGGGCCAACGGGCAGCAGCAGATCGTGGGCATCAGGATTGATCCGGAGGTGGTGGACCCCGAGGACGTCGAGATGCTGGAAGATCTGATCATGGCCGCCATACAGCAGGCCCGGGAGAAGGCGCAGGAGATGGCCGACCGGGAAATGCAGAGGGCCACGTCCGGAATGCTGCCGCCGGGCGTCAACCTGGGCATATAGGAACTGGCGATCGCTTGAAGCGCCGGAAAACCCCGCAGCCGCGGTATCTGCTTGTCGAGGAGGGCTGGATGGCTTCCAACGCCATCGATCGGCTGGTGGCCGGATTGGGTCGGTTCCCGGGCATCGGCGAAAAGTCCGCGCGGCGAATCGCGCTGGACGTACTGACCTGGAAGACCGAGGACGTGCGCGCGCTGGCCGAATTGATGGTGGAGGTGAAGACCCGGGTCCGGGCGTGCGGCGCATGTTTCAACCTGTCTGAGAGCGATCCATGCCCCATTTGCAGGGATGACCGCCGGGACGGGTCTCAGGTGATGGTGGTCGATTACGTCGGCGACCTGCTGGCAATGGAACGGATGCAAGCCTACCGCGGCCTGTATCACGTCCTGGGTGGACGGATTTCCCCACTGGACGGGATCGGGCCGGACGAACTGAACATTCAATCCCTGGTGGCGCGGCTGAACGGTGGCGGGATTCGCGAGGTGATTCTGGCGAACGGACCCACCGTCGAGGGCGACGCAACCGCGCAGTACCTCAAACAGATCATGGAGACGCACGACGTGGCAGTAACTCAGATCGCCCGGGGCCTGCCCGTGGGCAGCGACCTTGCCCTCGCGGATCAGGTCACGCTGGCCCGGGCGCTGGATGGACGCAGAGAACTATGAACCGTTCCGACACACTCCGCGGCAGTTCGCAAGGGATCCGGCTGCCCAAGCCGAAGCCCGCCGACCGCATGGTCACCTTTCCGAATATCCTGACCGGCTTGAGAATTGTCCTCACCCCCGTCTTTCTTGCGCTGATTTTCTCGGACAGCGGATTCAACAAGATCCTGGCGCTGCTGGTGTTCACCTTGGCGTCGCTAACCGATTTCTTCGACGGCTGGTTCGCGCGCCGCGACAAAACGGTTACCAAACTCGGACGGTTCATGGATCCGCTCGCCGACAAGCTGCTGGTCTCCGCCGCTCTCATTTCCTTCGTGCTCCTTGGGATGGTCGAGGCGTGGCTCGTAGGCGCCATGTTGATCCGGGATGCCTTGATTACCTCCCTGCGCGTGTACGCGATCCGCAAAGGAAGGCCGGTGGTCACGTCCCGACTGGCGAAATGGAAGACCATGCTGCAACTGGTGCTGGCTTTCGGTATTCTGGTCTTCATCAACGTGCGTGTGATTACCGCTGAGCTGACCTCTCAGCCCCTGGTGCTGGTGGATACCGGTTCGCAGATGGTGTTGAACGTCCTGGTGGCGGCGGTTACCCTGTTGGCTGTCGTGTCGGGCGTCCTCTACCTGGTGGAACATAGCCGGGACCACGTCTGAACGGGGGATCGGAGGCCGCTGACTTGAATTCGTGGACCCGGCTGTTCGCCACCGGATTTTACTCCGGATACGTCCCGGTTGCACCGGGCACGGCGGGCACGGCCGCGGCGATGGTTCCGTACCTCGCGGCCTGTTACCTGGCAACCGGGTTCGGGGCCCCGGCGTGGTGTCTGTTTCTGGTCCTGATTTTTTCGGTAGCGGTTTACACGGCCTCCGCGGGAGAAAAGGCCTGGGGTCCGGATCCCGGGCCGGTCGTCATCGATGAGTTTGTGGGGTTCTATATCACGGTAGCTTTTCTGCCGCTGTCACCAGGGGCAGGGGTTGCCGGATTTTTTATTTTTCGCGTGCTGGATATCGCGAAGCCGCCGCCTGCCCGCGCGTCGGAGAAGCTGCCCGGCGGGTTGGGCGTGGTCATGGACGACGTGATCGCGGGGGTATACGGAAATCTTCTGCTTCGGGCGGCGCTGGCCTGGTGGAGCGGGTAGTGTTCTGTCCCGGAAATAGATTGCCGAAATTCGGCCGCCGAGCGCGTTTCGACAGGCTCAACGAACACCAACGCCGCAAGATGGGATGAATCGGCCTGCCTGTGCGGAAGACCTGCACGCAGACAGGCGGATGAGTGGTAACATATTTCTGCGACGGGACACCGGATGGCGACCCTGCGCGCATTTGTGGCCGTTGAACTCCCCGGGGCGGTGATCCGCGCCTGCGAGGCCGCAAGGAGATGTCATGCAGACCTGGATGCACGGGTAAGGTGGGTGCGGCCCGAGGGTGTGCATCTCACCCTCAAGTTCCTGGGAGACGTGGAATTCGCGTCCGTGCCACTGATTCTGGAGGCCATGCGGGCAGTAGCCGCACGGACACCGCCGATGGCGCTGCACACCACGGATGTGGGCGCGCCGAATCCGGACCGGGCGAGGGTAATCTGGCTGGGCGTGGGTGGAGAGACCGGGATTCTGGGCAGGCTGCGGGCGGACCTGGAGGACGCGATGTGCGGTATCGGGTTCGAGAGAGAGGATCGGCGGTTCCATCCGCACGTGACGATTGCACGAGCAGGAAGAAGGACGGTGCGGTTGCCCGCCGGATCGACTCGCGCAATCGAGCCGGCGCACTTCAGGGTGGACCGTATAGCGTTTTACAGCAGCGACTTGCGGCCCGGCGGCGCCGTCTACAACGCGCTGGGTCATGCGTGTCTTTCCAGGTTGCGGGAGCCGGGTTGATCGGCTCCTGCGGCAACGCGTCGTCGGGAACGCTTCCCGGAACCGGGGAGTGCTTGACTTCTGGTTGGCGTGCGGATATATTATATTTTTGATGTATACGTATTGGCCGGATTTTTTCCGGGGATTTTATGTAAATATGCATTGATTAATATACAAATGTTCACTATATTTATCGATGACACATGTTGCGGCGCAGGGAATCGAGCTCCTCACAGGCCGTGGGCTGCGTCGTGATCCAATAGATACGTCCAGTCGAATTCGTCTCAGGAGGGGCAATGCGATGTCGAAACGCAAAGTCGGCGGTAAGGAGAAGGCCATCGATCTGGCCATCTCACAAATCGAAAAGCAGTTTGGCCAGGGGTCCATCATGCGGCTCGGTGGCGAAGAAGGAGGTCGGGTGGCCGTCGAGGTGATTCCGACGGGCGCGCTCGCACTCGATGTCGCGCTTGGCGCGGGTGGGGTGCCGCGCGGCCGCGTCGTCGAAGTTTACGGTCCCGAAGGATCCGGAAAAACCACACTGACCCTGCACATCATCGCGGAGGCGCAGCGGACGGGCGGTACGTGCGCTTTTGTGGATGCGGAGCACGCGCTGAATGTAGAGCTCGCCGAACGGATCGGGGTCAACCTGGAAAATCTGCTCATTTCCCAGCCCGATACCGGGGAAGAGGCACTGGAAATCACCGACACGCTCGTGCGCAGCGGCGCATTCGACGCGGTGGTGGTGGACTCGGTCGCGGCGCTTGTGCCCCGTGCGGAACTGGAGGGGGACATGGGCGATTCCCACGTGGGTTTGCAGGCGCGGCTGATGTCCCAGGCGCTTCGAAAACTCTCGGGATCGATCAGCCGGTCCAAGACATGTGTGATGTTCACCAACCAGATCCGGATGAAGATCGGCGTCATGTTCGGCAATCCGGAAACGACTTCGGGCGGAAACGCGCTCAAGTTTTACGCGTCCGTGCGCATGGATATCCGTCGGATCGGTGCCATAAAAGACGGCCAGGAAGTCACCGGCAACCGGGTCCGCGTCCGGGTGGTCAAGAACAAGATGGCCGCGCCGTTCAAGGAGGCGGAGTTCGATCTGATGTTCGGAGAGGGTATCTCGAGAGAGGGCAGTCTTCTGGATATTGCCGAACTTCACGGTATTGTCAGCAAGAGCGGCACCTGGTTTTCTTACGGCAACGACCGCCTGGGGCAGGGGCGGGAGAACGTCAAGAACCATTTAAGGGAACATCCGGAGCTTGCCTCGGAGATCGAGACCCGGGTGCGGGAGGCCGTGGGCCTGGCGGATAACGGTACGGCGGTGCCGGGCGACAACGGCGAAGGCGCACCGGGAAACGCACGCGGGTAGAAGGGGATGTGTCGGGCGCAGGGGACTCTACGGGCATTCCGGGAGGCCCAACGATCGCGGTTTCAAGTTATCGAGGTGCCACCCATGAAACCGAATTCCCGTTCGGCGCCGGCAAAGGATCGCCAGGATACGGCCGAGAAGGCGAAGAACGCGGCGTTTCGTCTGCTGAGCGCACGTGCGTATTCGTGCAGGGAAATGGAAGAAAAGCTGCGCCTGCGGGGGTTTCAGGAATCCGTGATCGAGCAGACCCTCAATGTATTGCGGCGCCTGAAGCTTGTCGACGATCGGGAGTTTGCCCTCCGCTTTGTCCAGGAACGCATGCGACTTCGACCCGCCGGCCGGGCGTTGCTCGTGCACGACCTGAAAAAACGTGGAATCGACCGCGCAACCGCGGATGACGTGCTGGATGAGGTGTTTGCGGGCGTGGATTCCGAGGCCGTCGCCCTGGATCTCCTGAGGTCGCGCCGCCGCCACTACGCCGGCGTCGAAAGGCGGAAGGCGCTTTCCCGGATGTACGGGTTCCTGGGGCGTCGCGGATTCGGGGCCGAGGCGCATGCGGCGGCTGAGCGGGCCTGGCTGGAGTTTCACGAGAACGGCAATCTTACGGCACCGGGTGCGTGAACAGGAAACGAGGCTGGAAGCGCCTGCTCGCTTGCGCCCGTTCCTTCAGGGCAGGGTCGCTTTCCGGTTTCTTCCGCAACCGGCACAAGAGCGTGCGGTCCCCAATCAGAAACCACGTACCGCGATAGGTGTGTACCTATATCAATGTCATTTCGAACCATGAAATCTTCGGCCGACATACGGGCGGATTATCTGCGATTTTTCGAACGAAAGGGGCACACGATTGTCCCGAGCGCGCCGGTGGCGCCGCAAGGCGATGCCACCCTGCTGTTTACAAATGCAGGGATGAATCAGTTCAAGGATGTGTTTCTGGGAACCGGTCGGCGTGACTACCGTCGGGCAGTGGATACCCAAAAGTGCATCCGCGTATCCGGACATCACAACGACCTGGAGGAGGTGGGCTTCAGTTCCCAGCATCATACCTTTTTCGAGATGCTGGGCAACTGGTCGTTCGGAGACTATTTCAAGCGGGAGGCCATCGCCTGGGCCTGGGAGTTGTTGACCGAGGTCTGGCAGCTTCCCAAAGACCGGCTCTGCGCCACGGTATTCGGCGGAGAGCCCGCCGACGGGCTGGCCGCGGACGAGGAGGCGGAAGCGCTGTGGACGGAGGTGACCGACCTCCCGGCGGAACGGGTGCTTCGGCTGGGCAAGGCGGATAACTTCTGGCAGATGGGCGAGACCGGACCGTGCGGCCCGTGTTCCGAGGTGCATTACTATCTGGGAGACGATCCAGCGTCGTGGTTGGGCGTTGGCGCGGATCTGGACGGACCGGATACGGTTGAAATCTGGAATCTGGTATTCATCCAGTTCAACCGGGATACCGAAGGCGCGCTTCATCCGTTGCCCGATAAACACGTGGATACCGGATTGGGGTTCGAGCGCATCTGTACCGTGCTCCAGGGGGTGGAATCCACTTACGATACCGATCTGTTCCGGCCCATTCTTGCCGCGATCGGGGAGGTCACAGGGAAACCGTACAACGATGAACACCGGGTGGCCATGCGGGTCATCGCCGATCATATCCGCACACTTTGTTTTGCAATAGCTGACGGTGTGCTGCCTTCCAACGAAGGGCGCGGGTATGTGCTGCGGCGTATCCTGAGGCGCGCGGCGCGTTATGGGCGCACGCTGGAGATGCACGATCCGTTCATTCACGGGCTGGTGCCTGTCATCGCACGGGTCATGGGGGGCGTGTTTCCCGAGGTGGCGGAACAGGCCGATCACATTTCCAGGGTCATCCGGTCCGAGGAAGAGGGATTCGGGAAGACGCTCGATCGGGGGCTGGAAATGTTCCAGGTCGTTTCAAGGGAGGGAAAAATCTCCGGCCAGGATGCGTTTCGCTTATATGACACCTATGGTTTTCCGATCGACCTCACGCAACTGATGGGCGCGGAGCGCGGGCTGGACGTGGACCTGGACGGGTTTGAAAGGGCGATGGCCGCCCAGCAGGCGCGCTCGCGAGAGGCGGGGCGGCGGGTCTTCGCGTCTCAGGAGGCGGTGTCGGACGACTTCCTTCCACGGGAACATTCCGTGTTTGTCGGGTACGAGTGTCTCGCGCTCGACACGCGTGTCGTGGCATGGAAATCCGAGGAGGACGGGCGGGTGGATGTCTATCTTAAGGAAACGCCGTTCTACGCCGAGGCCGGCGGGCAGGTGGGCGATCAGGGCCAGATTCAAAACGGGGATCTGGAGGTGCGGATCGAGGAGACGTTCCGGTCGGGTGCGGGTATTGTGCACCGGGGCCGTCTTTCGCGGGGATGCGCCGACGCGCTGGAAGGCGCGCGCGTAGAGGCGCGGGTTGACACCGGGCGCCGGATGGATATCGCCCGCAACCATACGGCTACCCATCTGCTTCACGAGGCCCTTCGCCGGGTGCTTGGAGACCACGTGAATCAGGCCGGGTCTCTGGTCGCGCCGGACCGACTGCGGTTCGACTTCAACCACTTCGAAGCGGTTTCACCCGCCCGGCAGGAGCAGATCGCGCATATCGTGAATCGGGTGATCCGACGGGATATCTCCGTTGAAACCGATACGGTAGGCCTCGAAGAGGCGCGTCGGATGGGCGCGCGGATGTTGTTTTCCGAAAAATACGGGGAGTTGGTGCGCACGGTGCGCGTGGGCGATTACAGCCTGGAACTCTGCGGCGGCACGCACGTGAGATCGACGGGTCAGATCGGCATGCTCCAGCTGACGGCGGAGACGGGCACCGCGGCCGGCGTGCGGCGGGTGGAAGCGGTCACCGCGGCGGGCGTGGAGGTTCTCATCGAAAAGCAGCGGTCCACCCTTGCCACGCTGGAGGGTATGTTGAGCGTGGATGCCGACGCGTTGCCCGATCGCGTGGGCCGATTGATCGCTCGAGGCAAGGAACTCGAGCGGACGATTCAATCGATGCGGAGCGCATCTGCCGGGGAGCGGATGCGCGATCTGGCAGATGCCGCCGTGGACGTGGATGGGGTCCGTGTGGTGGCGACGGCCGTCCAGCCGGCGGACATGGAGGCGTTTCGGGAAATGGGAGACCGGCTACGGGAAATCCTGGGCTCGGGCGTGGGCGTGTTGGGCGCGGCCCTCAATGGCAAGGCCTCCCTCATCGCGGTGGTTACGGACGACCTCATCAACCGGGGCGTTCAGGCGGGAAATATCGTCAAGGCGGTGGCTGAACTGGTGGGCGGCGGCGGCGGTGGACGTCCTCATCTTGCACAGGCCGGGGGCAGGCATCCTGAGAAGATGTCCGACGCACTTGCCCGGGTTCCTCAGATCGTTCGGTTACAACTGGGAAGGTAAAGCGCCACTATGTCGACGTACGACCACCTTAAAGCGGTTCTCAGACAGCGGGGCGCGGGATTCCTGTGCCTTCTGGACCCCGACCGCAGGGACAAGCAGGACCTGGTCCATACGGCAACGATGTGTGCCGAAAACGGGGCCGACGCCCTGTTGCTGGGCGGGAGTTTTCTACTTTATACCGATTTTGACCGGGTGGTCCGTGAGGTCAAACGCGCCATCGGGATTCCCGTGCTGATTTTTCCCGGGCCCGATATGAACCAGGTCTCCTCGGCCGCCGATGCCATTCTGTTTCTGTGCATGATCAGCGGGCGAAATCCGGATCTGCTGATCGGGCAGCAGGTGAAAGCGGCGCCCATCGTCAAGGCATACGGTCTGGAGGCGATTTCAACCGGATATATGCTGGTGGATTCAGGGCGCCAGACGACCGCGGAGTATATCAGCAATACCAAACCGATGCCTGGCGACAAGCCGGAAATTGCGACGGCGCACGCGCTGGCCGCCCAGTACCTGGGCATGCAATGCGTTTATATGGATGCGGGCAGCGGGGCCGAGCGGATGGTGTCCGACGAAATGATCGCGGCGGTTTCGGGAAATATCTCCATTCCGGTGATTGCGGGCGGCGGCATCCGAGAACCGCAGGATGCTGGCGCGAAAGTGGCAGCCGGCGCCCACTTTGTCGTCGTGGGCAGTATTCTGGAAGCACAAAGGGACCCCGTCCTGGTCCGCGAGTTTGCCGGCGCCGTTCACGGGGAGTAGGGATCGGCTGGCCGGGGTAAAGCGAAGGGTAACCGCCAGGCATGAAGTTGGCGGTTTTTTTTGTGAGGACCGGGGCGCCGGGTACGGGCAGGGGGCGCAGGCGGTTATGGACTTGCTCGGCGGCGCTTGACATGATGTCCGGATTTAGATAGATTGTAAGCTTCCAATATGGGCTATCATAACGTTACGAACAGGTTATGGCGGAACGAGAAGCGACGGTGAAAAACAGGTTGGGTATCCATGCGCGGCCGTCGGCCCTTCTTGTGCAGGCGGCCGCTAAGTTTGTATCGGAGATTACCCTGATCAAAGATGGGCTCGAAGTCAACGGCAAGAGTATCATGGGCGTAATGATGCTGGCCGCGGAGATGGAGGCGAAAATTCGCGTCCGGGCCGCGGGACCGGATGAAAAGGAAGCGCTGGATGAAATCGCGGGGATGATCGAAGGCAAGTTCGATTAGGGCGGTGTCTCACTTATGCGCCACGCCCATTTCCCGGCCCGCGTACCCGTTACAGGGCCGGTTCGCTCCGTTTCGATCCAACCGGCCGCCCCTGCGCTCGGGTCGAAGGCGGTTTTGTCGTGTGGTTCACGTCTAACGTATCTCGCTACCGGGGTTCCAGGCCGATGAAGATATTGAAAGGCATCCAGGCATCGAATGGTATCGCCATCGGTCCGGTTTATCTTCACGACCCGGAGGAGCCGTGGGTGGACTACCGGCGTATCGCGGAAGATGAGGTCGAGGGAGAGCTGCGGCGATTTCTGGATGCGCTCGCTTCCGTAGCGAAAGATCTGAAGAACACACGGGTTCGGGTCGAGGAGAAGTTGGGTCCGGACCACGCCCAGATATTCGATGCACATCTGATGATCCTGGATGATCCGGCACTGAGAGAGCCGACCATGGCTTCGATCCGGAAGGATCGGGTGAATGTCGAGTATGCGTTCTGGCGGACCCTTCAGAAAGTGCGCCGGCAATTCGATGCAATTCCGGACGACTATTTCAGGGCGCGGCGTGCGGATATACTCGACATCGAAAAGCGGGTGCTGGCCGGATTGTGCCGGCGGGAAGATTCGTTGCTGGACCGGATGACCGCCCCCGCGATCCTGATCGCACACGAATTGACCCCATCCAATGCGGCACGCCTGAAGCGGGACAGCGTGTTGGGCATGGTCACCGAAGCGGGCGCGGCAACTTCGCACGCGTCGATTATCGCACGTGGGCTCGAGATTCCGGCGGTTGTGGGTGTCGAGGCGGCCCTGGCGTCGGCCGAACCGGGCGATACGGCCATTGTGGACGGGAATCGTGGGCTGGTCTGTATCCGGCCCAATGCCGAAACGCTGAGCCGGTACCGTGCCGAAGCCCGCAGGTTCATGGAGACGCAGAAGGGCCTGTTGAAGTTCGCCGACGTGCCCACCGAAACACTCGACGGCGTTCGCGTCAGTCTGCAAGGCAACATCGAACTGCCCGAGGAGGGGCGGTCCGTGCTGGCATACGGCGCCGAAGGCATCGGTCTGTATCGTACCGAATACCTCTACCTCGCGGGATCCAGACTGCCCGACGAAGAAGCGCAGACGGCCGCCTACACACGGCTTGCCGAACAGATGGCGCCTCATCCGCTTGTGGTGCGCACCCTGGACCTGGGCGGCGATAAGCTGGCGCAGGATTTCCTCAACAATGAAGAGACGAATCCGTTTCTGGGCTGGCGCGCCATCCGCCATTCCCTGGCAAACCGGGATCTGTTCCGGGTTCAGTTGCGGTCCATCCTCCGATCCAGCATCCATGGAAACGTGAAGCTGATGTTTCCAATGATATCGGGCGTGGAGGAATTGCTGGAGGCCAAAGCGGTTCTGGGCGAGGCCCGTGCCGAACTGGAGCGGGACGGCGTGCCGTTTGACGAGGCGTGCGACGTGGGCGCGGTGATCGAGGTGCCCTCGGCAGCCGTGGTGGCCGACCAATTGGCGCGTGAGGTGAATTTTTTCAGCATTGGCACCAACGATCTCGTTCAGTATACCCTTGCGGTGGATCGGAGCAACGAGCGGGTGGCCTACCTGTACGATCCGTTTCATCCGGCCGTATTGCGTTTGATCAAATCGGTGGTGGACTCCGGCCACCGTCACGACATCCCGGTCACGGTATGCGGGGAAATGGCTGGCGACCCACACAGTTGTGTCCTGCTGATGGGGTTGGGGGTGGATGGGTTCAGCATCGGTCCGCGTATGGTTCCGGAGATCAAACAGGCGATTCGGTCGGTCACGATGGAAGAGGCCAGGGCCGTGGCGGAGGAGGCGCTGGCCCTGCCCACCCGGGGCGCCATTCGAGAATATCTTCACGTAGCGTTGTCCAGAATGCGCGGTTTGCGAACGAGACAGAACGAATTCGATAAAGAGCCGGCCGGTCTCGAAAGTTAAGACGGATTCTTTACCAGGGCCACGCAACGCGACACCCGGCATCTGAACGGTTGTTCCCGCGGAATATCCGCCCGGAAGATTTTCCTACTCCACGACAGGAAAAGGTTTATTCATGCAGCGCTTATTTACCTCAGAGTCTGTGTCCGAAGGGCATCCGGACAAGATCTGCGATCAGATTTCCGATGCGGTCCTGGATGCAATGCTGGCCGAGGATCGCCATTCGCGGGTCGCGTGCGAGACGATGGTGACAACGGGCCAGGTGATTGTATCGGGCGAAGTAACCACGCAGGCGCAGGTGGATATCCAGAAACTGGTGCGAAATGTCATTCGGCGCATCGGTTATACGGATTCGGAGTATGGATTCGACTACCGTTCCTGCGGTGTGCTCCTTGCCCTGCATACGCAATCGCCCGACATCTCCCAGGGAGTAAGCGAGGGCGAGGGTCTGCACGACGAGCAAGGCGCAGGCGACCAGGGTATGATGTTCGGTTACGCCTGCCGCGAGACACCGGAGTTGATGCCGATGCCCATTATGCTGTCCCATAAGCTGGTAATGGCCCTGGCGAGGCTCCGCCGCCGAGGAACGCTTCCCTATCTGCGTCCCGACAGCAAGTCACAGGTGACCGTGGAATATGAGGACGACAGGCCGGTGCGCGTGCATACGGTCGTGATTTCGACGCAGCACGACCCGAGCGCGCGGCACAGCCGCATTTCCCGCGATATGATTCAACATGTGGTCAAAAAAGTGATCCCTGCGCGTTATCTCGACAAAGACACGGTCTATCACATCAACCCAACCGGGCGTTTTGTGGTCGGCGGCCCCCACGGCGACACGGGGTTGACAGGCCGCAAGATTATTGTGGATACGTACGGGGGCGTGGGGCGGCACGGGGGCGGGGCGTTTTCCGGAAAGGATCCCAGCAAAGTCGACCGGAGCGCGCACTATGCCGCACGGTACGTCGCAAAGAACGTGGTGAAAGCCGGGCTTGCGAGCCGGTGCGAGGTGCAACTGGCCTATGCCATCGGGGTGGCCGAACCGGTGTCCATCGTCGTGGATACGTTCGGTACGGGCAAGATCAGCGATGCGGATATCGCGGCGTTGATCCGCCCGCATTTCGAGTTACGGCCGTCTGGCATCATCCGGGCTCTGAAACTGCTGCGCCCTGTGTATGAATCCACCGCCGCCTACGGGCATTTCGGGCGGAAAGGGGATGGGTTTACCTGGGAACGAACGGACAAGGCGGAAGCCCTGAAGGAGGCCGCGAGAAAGCTGGTGTAACCATCCGAGGATGGAGAGGAGACAGACGTGGGGTACGAGGTTAGGGATATTGGTCTGGCGGAACAAGGGTTCAGAAATATCGAGTGGGCCGAGAAGCAGATGGGCGCCCTGCTGAAGATACGGAAACGCTTCGAGCAGGAAAAGCCGCTCAGGGGATACCGGATTGGCATGGCGCTCCATGTTACCAAGGAGACCGCGGTGCTGGTGCGCACGCTGCGGGCCGGCGGCGCCACCGTATCGATAACCGGCTGCAATCCGCTTTCCACGCAGGACGACGTGGCGGCGGCGCTCGCTTCCGAGGACGTCGCGGTTTATGCCTACAAGGGTGAGACGCGGGAGGACTATTACCGGTATCTCCGCGCGGTTATCGAGACCCGGCCGCATGTGACCATCGACGACGGCTGCGACCTGGTGAACGAGGTGCACACGAATTACCCGGATCAGATTCCGGAAATTATCTGCGGTTGTGAAGAGACCACAACGGGCATTGTCCGCCTACGCGCAATGGAGAAGGACAATGCGTTGAAATATCCCATCATTGCCGTTAACGATTGCGACACCAAACACCTGATGGACAATTTCTATGGAACGGGGCAGTCGGCGCTGGACGGCGTTGTGCGGGCGTCCAACCTCTTGATCAGCGGCAGCGCAGTCGTTGTTGTGGGCTATGGCAGTTGTGGCAAGGGCGTGGCTTCAAGGGCGCGAGGATTGGGAGCAGAGGTTATTGTCACGGAAGTGGAACCCTTTCGAGCGCTGCAGGCGCGGATGGACGGGTTCCGGGTGATGCCGATGGCGCTCGCGGCCGAGATCGGCGATTTGTTCGTCACGGTCACCGGTAACAAGCATGTCGTCAACGTGGAACATATGAAGGTCATGAAGGACGGGGCGGTGGTGGCCAATGCCGGCCATTTCGATCTGGAAATCGACGTGGACGGGCTCGAGGCGATGGCAGAAAAGAAGGAGGAAGTGCGGCCTCTTTTTCACGAATATACCCTGGACAGTCGCTCGCTGTTCCTGTGTGGCGAGGGCCGTCTCGTGAACCTGGCCTGTGCGGAGGGACATCCGTCCACCGTGATGTCACTGTCGTTCTGCGATCAGGCCCTCGGGGTGGAATACGGCATCAAGAACGCCGATTCACTGGAGCCCAGGGTCTACCAGTTGCCCGACGAGATTGACCGGGAGGTTGCCCGGCTGCAACTCGAGGCGATGGACATTCAGATTGATTCGCTCACCTCAGACCAGGAGCGGTATCTCAGTTCCTGGCAAGAAGGCACGTAAACCGGCCGATCCGTCCCGGCACCGTATTGTATTCCCGAACGTGTTTTGGGTCCTGCGAACCGCGCCGGTCCGTCGCCCGACCGCTGCAAGACGGTCCCGGACCCGCGATTGAAGGAGCCCCGGAGAGAGATCCCCGGGGCCTTTTCATTGACCGCTGCGGCGGCGTCACAGGGGTCGAATCAGAGATCGAATCTGAGTCTGACGGAAAGGGTCCAGGCGCCATCGGACCTGTCCAGCCGGCGGACGACGTTCAGTCGGAGGAGCTGCCGGGGAAGTGCAACGCCCAGGCCGGTACTTGTCTTGAAGGACCTGAAGCCAAGGTCTCCGAATCCTTCGAACAGGTAGGCGGATTCCGGCGCCAGTCCGGTCCATCCGGTATCCGCGAAGACGGTAAGGTTGAGCAGATGGAAACCTCTAATGGGGATTCGCGTCAGGACGTCGCCGCGGAAGGCATATTCGAAGTTGAAAAAAACCAGTCGATTGGCGGGGAATTCCTTGATGTCGTATCCGCGCAGGGTGCCGACGCCGCCGAGCCCGAAAAGGAATTGCGGCGCCGTGCTTTCTCGGGTGCTCAGCCGGGCCCGGACAATCAGGCCCTGTCTTCCGAAATTGACCTTCTGATAGCGTTTGGCCTCCATGGTGAGTCCGTGGAAGGCGAAGTCCCGAAGGCCGCGTTCGTAGTTTACTCTGCCGTACCAGGCATTTCGGAAGAGCGGGCTCCTGACGCGTGTGTCGACCACAACCCCGGCGTGCAGCACGCCGACGTCGCCGGTCCGGGCAGGCGGGTTGACTCGAAATGGCCGGCCGTGGAAGAACAGGCTCCAGGCCGTTCTGACCGGCATGGGCTCGCATCGGTACGCGCTGAGGCCGCCCAGGAGGACAAGCGTTCGTCGTGGCCTGAAGGAAACGTTCGTTGCGAATCCGTTTTTCGCCCGGAAGTAGTCACGGTGGTCCCATTTGAAGAGGACACTGAACAGGCTGTTTTCGATCGTACCGACGATGTCCCGATCGTGCGTATCGGTTCTGTCGAAAACGGCGACGGTGAGGCCGGCTCCCGGTCCGCGGTAGTCCACGCCGGCTTCCCACCTGGGCGAGGCGCTGGCGAAGCCATATCCGCTTTCCGCGAAGACTGTGAGTCGCGGCCGATCTTTCTGGCTGACGGAAAGGCGATACCCCAGGTAGGAACCCTCCACGCGATTGTATCTTATTTGGGCGCCGCGGTAGAGTTTCTCCAACCAGGAGAAGTTTTCCGGCTGCGCATGGGCATCGGAGATCCAGGCAAGGATCGGGAGAAGGATAAGAAATGCTGCTTTCAAGCGAAGTCTCTTGGCGCGGACTGACTGATCCTGACGTCCGCATTTTCAGAAGCGTGACCATCTCCTGCCCTGTCAGCGCTCGATATGGTAGTACTTGATTTTCTTGTGGAGGTTTGTGCGGTCAACGCCCAGCAATCTGGCGGCCCTCGTGACGTTCCAGGCGTTGTCTTTCAACGCATCCGTAATGTAGGTCTTTTCGACGGCTTCACGGACTTCATGGAGGCTTTTTCCGGACTCGACTCCTGGCAGTGGAGTGACCGCGCCCGGGGTCTCGCCGGCACGGGCGAGTTGTGGGCCGTCCAGTCCTGGCAGGTGATGGACGTCGACCGTCTCTTCGGTGACCATGATGGAGAGGCGTTCTATCAGGTTCTTGAGTTCCCTGATATTGCCTGGCCAGCCGTAGTTCTTCAGAGCCTCCATCGCGACGGGGGTGAGGTCCTTGGGGCGGAAATCGTTTTCTTCGGCATACCCCTTGAGAAAATGTTCCGACAGCAGGGGTATGTCTTCCTTTCGATCCCTCAGCGGCGGGGCCGTGATGGGCACGACATTGAGCCTGAAGTAGAGATCCTCGCGGAAATCCCCGTTCTCAACCTGTTGTTGAAGGTTCTTGTTGGTTGCGGCGATCACCCGCACATCCACTTTCAGGGTCTTCGACCCGCCAACCCGCTCGAATTCCCCCTGCTCGAGGGCACGCAATACCTTGGCCTGGACGCTCAGGCTCATGTCGCCGATTTCATCCAGGAATAGCGTTCCGCCATCCGCAAGCAGGAACTTCCCATCGCGGGTTTTCACCGAGCCCGTAAACGCGCCGCGGTCGCTGCCGAACAGTTCGCTCTCGATGAGCTCCTCAGGAATCGCAGCACAGTTGACCTTGACGAACGGACCCCCGGACCGCCGGCTGTTTCGGTGGATATCCCTGGCAACCAGTTCTTTGCCGGTACCGCTTTCACCCAGGATGAGGACACGTCCGTTCGTTGGAGCGACCTTCCCGATCTGTTCGCGTACGGACGCGATGGCATTGCTTTTGCCCACCATCTCGAAACGCGTCTCGAACTTTCGGCGCAGATTGCGATTTTCTTCCGTGAGTTCGACACTCTCGAGAGCGTGGGAGAGGGTAAGCAGCACTTTTTCCCGGGAAAGCGGCTTTTCCAGGAAATCATAGGCTCCCAGTTTCGTCGCCACGACCGCGTCGTGGACGGTCCCGTGACCGGATATCATAATGACGGCCAGGTTCGGGTAGCTCTGCCGGGCGGTCTTCAGGATTTCAATCCCGTCTGATCCGGGCAGGACAATATCCAGCAGGACCACCTGCGGCGACTCGGATTTCATCGCGGCCAGGGCTTCCGTGCCGGAGGCCGCGCAGAGAACCCGGTAACCTTCGGCCGAAAGGATCATCTCAAGGGACCGCCGTATGTTGCGTTCGTCGTCCACCACCAGAATGGTTGGTTCCGTCATATCCTCTCCTCCGGCTCTCTTGTCTGTTCCATGGGAATGGGCAGCGTAATCTCAAACTGCGCGCCCCCTCGTGGCGCTCTCGCCGCGACGATCTGGCCGCCATGGCTCTCGACGATGCTGCGGACCACGGCCAGCCCCATGCCCATTCCACTTTGTTTGGAAGACACATGCGGCTGAAAGATGCGCTCCCGGTCCCTTTCGGGCACGCCGGGGCCCGAGTCCACGACCAGGAGTCTGACCGCATTCGGATGACTTTCGGTCTGAATGACGATCCGGCCCTCCTGGCCGGCGGCTTCCAGGCCGTTTTCGATCAGGTTGATGAGTACGCGGCGCATCTGTTCGGTGTCGAGATCCAGTTCGGGAATCTCCGGCGTGAGTTCGAGTGCCACTCCGGCTTCGGGATAGAGCCGCACGATATCGATAATCACACCGTTCAGACTGTGTCTTCCAAGGGACAGCGAAGGCATGCGCGCGAAGTCGGCGAATTCCTGCACCAGTTTTCTCAGGCTCTCCACCTCTTCCGTTACGATTTCAGTGCAGTCCTGAACAAGCTTCCTGTAGGTAGGATCTTCGCCCGGATATTTGTCCCGGATTTGCTGGACCGTGAGCTGAATCGGTGTCAGCGGGTTCTTGATTTCGTGGGCCAGGCGCCGGGCAATTTCACGCCAGGCCACGATTTTTTCGGCCTCGACTCGCTGCTTTCGGTTCTGCGTCAGATCTTCCGCCATCCGATTGAAGGAACCGATCAGAAGCCCTATTTCGTCGTCCCGTCCGGGAGGAATACGGTAGTCCAGGTTGTCCCGGGCCAGTTCGCGGGTGCCTTTGACGAGTTCATCCAGCGGATGGGTGACGCGGAAGCCGATGCGAACACCCATCAGGCAGGCCAGCAGGAGCAGGACAATGGTTGCAACCAGGAAATAAAAGACAAACTCCCCCCGAAGGTCGCGCCCGATCATCCGAAGGTACTGATGGGCCTGGACAGCCTGCTCAACACGATGCAGTTCAGCCATGGGGCTTGTGATGACGAGGGCCGCGTCGGTCGGTCCATTCTGTCGTGCGGGTACGAAGAGTTCCAGGGACGCATCGCGTCCGCCGGCCCTGCGCACCGCGGGGCTGGAAGCAGACGCTTGCAGGTTGAGCGAGGCTATTTCCTCCTCAACCGCAAACCGAACGCGGGTGTCATCCAGACCATATTTGTCCAGGAAGGTGCGGATTGGCTGAAGGTCTTGCGTACGAAAGGCTTCCGATGGCAACGGGGATTGGAACAGGCGATTCCCGATGTCGGTAAGTGCGGATTTGCGCCGTTCGTAGTGATCCCTCGCCAATTCAACAGCGTCGTTCAATGCCAGGCCGGTGCTTGTGCTGATGTTGTCCTGTAACCGCAGGCTGGATTCAAGAAAATGCTGCGCAAGCAGAGATAATGCCAGTGTGGTGCCCAGCGTCAGGGCGATGAGGGCGATGATGATGCGCCAGCGCAGGGGTAGGGATCTCATTGCAGATCCTCCGGCGAAAATTGGCTTATTTCGATCCACGGCGTCCGTTCCGAGGGGCGGTCCAGTGAGAAGAAAAGCTCCAACAGGCTTCCTTTTTGCAGGACATTGAGCCATCGGCGACTACGCTGCTCCTGTTCGATGGAAATGGGGGTGACGCCAACGCGAAGACGCAGCTGGAAGTTACGCCCTTCGGGCAGTGGCCCGAACGCGAGCCCATGGAACGTCGAACAGAAAATTCTGACACTGTCGAAATTGGTGGTCTGGAGGGTATCCCGCCGGCCGGCCTCACGCACAACCTGGTACCGTCCTTCCCAGATGTCGTGGTCCAGGCGCAGGCCGACGGCGAACTCTCTTGCTTTCGACTGCCGTTCCGAATCCAACCGGAATTCCATGACCGCGGAGGTGATCAGTCCGGACGCGATGGCGTCCAGCGCACGCCGGGAAAACAGAGAATCCAGTTTGACATCCAGTCTGAGCGTGTCCGCCTGCAGGTACAGCGTCCGGGCGGCGATAACGACGTCCCCGGCGTCGGAGCGCCCCGGGAATACCACAAAAAAAAAGAGGCACGCGCAGATGGTAACGCTTCGCCCGAAAGCCTCGGCTGTGCCTCTATAAGTGTACATTTTGGGAGATTGGTGAGGTTCTTGTCGTCTGGGAACGTAACCGGGTATGTGGGTCGCTGAATCGCAGATTACGTGCCACTTTGATCTGGATTTCCGGCCTCTGTATTCAGCAGGTTCAGTCAGGACCGCCCCCTACGTTTTCGGGTGATCCTTCCAGGGGACGGATTCATCCCCGCTTCGCAACCCGATCAAACCGACTCATAAGCCCATATTAATACCGCCGAACCGGTGGAATTTGACAATTAGAGTGCCCCTTTTCAAGCCGTAGCTGATATCGATCCGGTTAAACAGCAACGCGCCGATACCATAGGTACCGTTTGAGTCCCGGAGATGCTTTTCCGCGACCGGCCTACGAATCGCTGCCCACTCGGCAAAGCAATAGATCCTGCCGATCGGCCGGGTTGCAATCGCATAGACACCTTCAATTGAAACAAACTCCGTGCCGCCCTCGGGGCCTATCGCGCGTCGTTCGAACCCCCTGAGTTGATTTTGGCCGTCCAGGTAGAACCGCTCGAAGAACGGCGGCGATCCAAAAATCAACCCCGCTCGTCCACCAACGCTCAGGCTCTGTCCGGGCAGGGTCGCAAAATGGCGGTAGGCCTCCACTCTGGACCGGAGGTAGCTCGGGTTGGTGCCCAGGGCGCCGGGGGCGTAGTCCAGCCGGAAGTTGAGATCGAATCCCGGTGCGTTGCCCCAGAACCTCGATGCGGGCTGGCGGTAGAGTTCGATGCCGAAGGTGGATATGGGCGTGCGGCCCAGTGCCGAGCTGACTTCCCGGGTGAACTCGGGGCCCGAAATGAAGACCTCCGGCTCGTCGAAGTCGTTGACGCGAATCTCGTCGAAGGCGTAACGGACAACCAGCCGGTATTTCTCGCTGATCGGCTTACCAACGCCAACCGCGCCGCCGATTCTGTCCAGGTCGTACAGGCCGCGCTTGAGCGGGTCGGAACTGCGATACATGTCCCTGTCGGCTCGTGAAAAAAGGGCTTTCACGTGAAGGGAGATACAGTCGCTGGTGAGCCAGGGGTCGGTGTAGCTGAATCCGAAGCGCGTCAGACGTTCGCCAAGCGAATACTCGGCGCCAACGGTTTTGCCCTCTCCCCCGAGATTGACGTGGTAGGCGTCGGCGGCAAGCCCGAATCCGTCCAGTTCGGTGTATTCGAAACTGACGCCGACGTCGCCGAACCGTTTCTCGTCGACGTAAACCACCAGAACGGCCTTGCCCTGTTCCGTGCCGGGCTTTGGCGCAACGTGCACCGTTCGGAAGAGGCGGGTGCGGTACAGAGACTCCCGGCTGGCATCCAGTCTGCCGGGTGTGAGCCGGTCACCCTTGTGGATCGGAAGGGATCGAAGGATAATGTCGGCCTTTGTCTTGTGATTCCCGCGAACCTCAATTCGTTCGACCACGTATCCGGTTGCATCCTGGGCGTACAATGAGGAATACGTGCTGGCGAAAAGGAGGGAGAGAAGAACAATCGTGCGCCACATCGTGCTCGTGTTCTGTCCCGGAAATAGGTTGCCTGAATTCGGCCGACGAGTCGCCCGACTCGCGAGGCGCTTGAGCGCAGGCGACCTGCGTAAGGTCTGCGAGCGAAGGCAACGCAGCGAGACCTGCCTGCCGCGCGTTGTTTGGCGCAGGCAGGCTGGATGAATCGGCCTGCCTGTGCGTGCTGTCTCACGCACGCAGACAGGCGGGAGAATGGTGAGATATTTCTGGGACAGAACACTAACCTCCGCTGGAATCCGTCCACCACGTTCAGAGAGGTTAATCAAAGTGCGCAAAAACCGTACCAGGATGACAGCAGCACGTCAGACCCGAATGGGACTCAAAATCAATCATTTGCGTCGAAAACAAAGATCGGCGCCTGGCCGGATCCTGTGAAAGAATAACACAGATGTGTATATTTTGCAACAGTTTTGTGGTTTTCGGCGTACGGTCGGGGATCCTGAAAGGGTTCAGGACGGACGTGAGGTTGCAGGCGGGGTTTCCGAAAATTGGAGCAGCAAGTGTTTCCGGGACGGGGCACTAAAACGCCGATATGGGGGCGATGTCGACCATGGTGCGCAGGCCGGGCGGCGCATGATGGATGACTGGAATGGCATTGGTAACGATTGAACACGTGGCGACGTCTCCGTTGATTCCGCCGGCAATCGTGAGATCGATTTCCGGGGTGCCGAGGATGTGGATGCGGTCTCTGGGGTGCGTTTCGCCCACGGATGCGCGAAACACGAGCGTGAGGACTTCGCGGTTGCCTGCATAACCCCGGCCGGTCTGGTTTACGCCTGTGGTATCGCCGGCTCGAACCGACCAGTCCTCCCCCCGCACCACCGTTCGCGCGACGACCGGTTCCACGATATCCTCGGTTTTGTCCAGACGCCAACCGAGTCCGGATGCAACCATGTGCATGGACTGGGTCAATCCGACGTGGCGGATTTGACGGCACCTGACACGCTCCTCGAAGGATTCGACGGAAAGACCGGCGCCTATTTTTTGACGGAAAGGCAGGCGCCGAAGGGAGGCGTTCTGAATTCGTTCGATCAGGATGGAGTCCACGTTCCGGCAGACGGCGGTCGCCGCCGTGGGCAGAAAATCCATCAGGAACCCCGGGTTCACGCCCGTGCCCAGGACTGAGACCCGGTTTACCCTCGCGAGATCGTCGATGCGCCGGGCGAGTTCCGGCTCCGCAACCCAGGGATATGCCAGTTCCTCGCAGGTGGAAACGACGTGGAGGCCGCCTTCGATCAATTGTACGAGCGTGGGGAATAGCGCGCGGAGTTCGGACACCGTCGTGAGAACGGCCACGTCGGCGTTGTTCGTTATCCCGGCGTCCAATTTTCCCCCGACGGCGACGTCCAACGGCCGATCCAGGTTGTACAGGGTTCCCAGATCCCTGCCGATCTTTGCGGGATCCACGTCGACGGCGCCGACAAGCTGCAAATTTTCCTTTTCCGTCAGATACGGCCCGAGCATCTGGCCGAGGGGCCCCAGACCGATATGCAGAATGCGAATGGGTTTCGCCATCGGGAATGCTCCTTGGGCGTCATGCGAACGTCGTAAAAAGGGAAATGGGCATGGAAAGATCTGTAAACGCGCCGCGTACGGGAGACCGCATCGCCCGGTACTGATTGGAAAGAAGACGCCTGGAAGAGGCGCGGAATGAGGTCTCGACCGGGGACTGATGAATATACGATTCAGTCGGATTCGCGCCAAACGAAAATGAACAGGTACGGGTGAATCGTCCGTTTGTGAGACGGTTGACCGGAGGCCGTTTTGCACTTACCTTGATGGCGCCCGATCCGCATAACGTCGGGGTGTCATCGAAAGGGGACGGGGTTATGGCCGTCGAAGCGATTGAACGGTTTGTCTCAAAGTACGAAACGCTTTCCGGACGCGTACACCTGGCGGACAGCGTGGAGTCCGCTGCGGAGGCGGTGCTTTCCGTCCTTCGCGAGGACCGCGGGACCCGCCTGGCCGCGGCCGAACTTCCGGAAGCGCTGATGCAGGCACTGGAGCGGCGGTGTGCGGATGCGGGGGTTGACCTGTTGAAGCCGCCATACGACGGCCGGACGCTGCCGGGCGCCATCGATGCCGCGCACGTAGGTGTGTCCTGGGCGGAGTTTGCGGTGGCGGACGCCGGTGCGCTTGTCGAATTCGCGACAAACGACGCAACCCGCCTCGTATCCACGTTGCCGAGGATACACCTGGGCGTCGTTCGTGCCGCGGATATTAAAGAGACGCTGATGGACGCCGGTCCGCGGATCCGGACGTTTATGACACAGCAGCGGGAGAATGCCACCGTGACGTTCATATCCGGCCCGAGCCGCACGGCGGACATCGAGATGCGGCTTACGCTGGGCGTGCACGGTCCGGAAATGGCTCATGCGGTTATTTTGGACCCGTAGAAGACAATTTTGCGACGCGGATTCAACAGGAGTCACTTAAAGCCGAGCACGAAAGGATAGGGAAGATGCCGAAGGGCCGGTATCAGCAACTGGAAAAAAAGATCGATGGGGCACTGAAAGAGAGATCAAGCCGGACGGCGCTATACCGCGCGATGAAACGCGGCCGGGACAGCCGGCATAGGGCGGTGGGCGCGTTGCCGGGAGGTGAGGGATTTCGCGACACGGTTCGTTCCATCAAGGTCCGGTGCCTTGAGCAGCAGGACGAACTGGTGGACAGGTTTGCGCAAAAGGTGCGGGACCGCGGCGCACGGGTATTCATGGCCAACGACGGCCCCGAAGCGATTTCATACATTCTGGACATTGTGAAGGAACGCGGCGCCAGGTCCGTGGCGAAGTCCAAGTCGCTGACGAGCGAGGAGATCGAGGTAAACCATCCTCTGGAGGAAGCGGGGGTGGATGTAATTGAGACGGACCTGGGTGAACTGATCATTCAGAAGGTGAAGGAAAAACCCTTTCACCTGGTCTTCCCCGCGGTGCACAAAACCGCGGCGGAGGTGGCGGAGATATTCCGGAAGGTGACGCAGCAGGACGTGCCGCAGGACGTCGACGCCATCATGCGAGTCGTGCGCAAATATCTCCGGCCGATTTTTCTGAATGCGGATATCGGGATGACCGGCGCCAACGTGGGGATCGCCGAAACCGGCGCCATTGTCATCGAGACCAATGAGGGCAATGCGCGCCTCGTGTCCAGCATTCCCGACGTGCATATCTGCATCATGGGTCAGGAGAAGATTGTGGATACGGTGGAGGATGCGTTGCAGATGATGCTTGCGCATCCCATCAGCGCGGTGGGTCAGCATCTCACCACGTATGTGACGATGATGGGGGGGAGGTCCCCTCTCGGCATCGGCGGTGGACGGAGCCCGCGCGAGTCTCATATCATCATCCTGGACAACGGGCGCAGCCGGATGCGGGAAGACCCGCTGTTCAAGGACGCGTTGAATTGCATCCGTTGCGGCGCCTGCATGAATATCTGCCCCACCTACGGCGTGGTGGGCGGGCATACGTTCGGCTATATATATCCGGGACCGATCGGGATCCCCTGGACATCGGAGGTTCACGGACTGGAGAAGGCCGCCGAATTCGCGCCGCTTTGTATTTCCTGCGGGCTCTGTAAGGAGATCTGTCCCGCGGAAATCGATATCCCCATGATGATCGCCGGCGTGAAGGATCGAGACGGCGAGGAAAACGGGCATCCCCGGGTGAACCGGATGCTGATGGCCGCGGAGGGCTTTGCGAAGTTCGGCTGCGCCACCGCGCCGGTCTCCAACTGGATGCTTAAGAACGGGTGGTTTCGGTGGGCGATGGAGGTGTTTTCGGGTATCGACCGGAGGCGTGCGTTACCGCCGTTCAGGCGCCGTACGTTGGCGAAATGGTTCAGGAAGCGCGGCGCAGCGCCACGGGTGAAGGATCCGGTGCGACAGGTGGTATTCTTCGCGGATATATATGCGGCCTACAATGCGCCGGAACTCGGCCGGGCGGCTGTCGAGGCACTGGAAGCGCTCGGATGCGAGGTCGTTCTGCCCAGGCAGCGCGGCAGCGGTTACCCCTATGTGGGCTATGGCGACCTGAAGCGGGCCGAGAAGGTGGCCGACGAGAACGTGCGTTTGATGATTCCCTACGTCGAGGCCGGGTACGATGTTGTAACCACCGAGCCGACGGCGGCCTATTGTCTGAAGGTTTCGTACCCCAAGTTGCTCCACGGACGCGCGGACGCCAGCGCGCTGGGAGAACGGACGCACGAATTGTTCGCGTATCTGGAAATGCTCGAAACGCTCGCCGGCGATGGCGGTCGGGAACCTGTATTGGAGGGCCGGCGGTTCGGATTCCACGTATCCTGTCATCAGCGGCCACTGGGTTCGGGTCAGGAGGCGAGGGACTATCTCAGGCGGCGAGGCGCGGAGGTCGAGTTGATTGAGACCGGTACGTGTTGCGGGATGGCGGGTACGTTCGGTTTGAAGAAAGGGCTGCTCGGATACGAACTTGCACAGGCCGTGGGAGAGCCGCTGTTTCAGGCATTCCAGGAGGCGAAGGTGGATACCATCGTCACCGAGAGCAGCGTGTGCGCGATCCATCTGCGCGAGGGCACGGGTATCAACGTCGTGCACCCGCTGGAACTGTTGATGGACAAAGGTGAAACAGGGTGAGGGTTGGGGGATCGGTCTGCGGAGAAGCATCCGAACCTGGAATTCACGTCTAAACTGAATCTGTCTGCAAGGGCACTTCTGCAATGGCAGAGATGACACCTGGAAGTGTAATCGACGGGCGGTACGAGACACTCGAAGTCCTTGGCAGTGGGGGCGTGGGGGTGGTTTATAAGGCGCGGGACCTGGATCGGGGGGGCGAGGTTGCGCTCAAGGTGCTGAAAAAGGGAGTAAGACAGGAGGAAGACCGCCGGCGGTTTATGCGGGAGTTTCACATGCTCTCACGCATTCGGCATCCGCGTGTTCTGAGAACCCATACCTGGGGGGTGCATGAAGGCCGGCCTTATTTTTCCATGGATTATCTGCAAGGCCAGACCCTGGCGAGCATGATCAGTGACAATGTAAAGAAGGAGGTGCTGCGGGGGTCGGGATTCTTGCGGCTGGTTCGGCAAATAGCCGACGGGCTGACCTGTATTCACGGTCAGGGCCTGCTGCACCTCGACCTGAAACCGTCGAACATCATGATCGTGGAGCAGGACCACCGGATCGAAGCAGCAATACTGGATCTGGGTCTGGCGCATTCCGGTAGTGGGCGCGCAGTATCGCTCACCGGTGACGTTTCAGCGACGGGTACGGCGGAATATATGTCTCCGGAACAGGGACGTGGCGGACGGGTCGACGAACGTTCCGACCTCTATTCCCTGGGCATTGTCCTCTACGAAATATTGGCGGGCGCGCCACCGTTTACCGGCGATAGTCCGGCTGCCGTCATCCTGAGGCATTTGGGGGAACAGCCGCGGCCGCTGCAGGCCCTTGAACCGAAGCAGGGGATGCCCGTACTGGCAATCGTGATGAAGCTTCTCGCCAAAGAACCCATAGACCGATTCCGGTCTGCCCGCGAACTCCTCGCCGGACTTGACGCAATCGTCTCGGAGGGTGCGCTGCCGAAAGAAGAGCCAGGACCAGCTGGAACACGCCTCCCGGAGCCTCCCCTTGTGGGTAGGGAAAGGGAAGTGAAAGCGATGCGGAAAATCATTTCGGGGGCATACGAGGGCAGGCGGCAGACTGTGCTGGTTACCGGGCATCCAGGCATGGGCAAGTCGCGTTTGATGGAGGCAGTTAAGGGCGACGCCGCACTCTATGGTATGGAGGTGCTGTCGGGCGCGTGCCGACAGGATCGTCGTGAGGTCCACCTACCACTGATTGACGCGCTCCGAAACGTCTTACGGCTGGAACTCGTCTCTGACACCGGGAGTACTGATGCCTGCGCCGCATTGGAAAGGATCTGGCATCATTTGCGAAAGCTGGCGCGCAACCGGCCGGTCCTGCTGTGTATCGAAGATCTTCAGTGGTCGGATGAACTCACGGACCGGTTTTTGCGGCGATGCCGGAGCGACGCCGAAGATTTTCCGCTTATGATCCTTGTGACCTGTCCAGGTGTTGGAAGCACGTCCATGGACGGGCACAAGGAAAGCCTCTTTAGGGACGGAGGGACCGGCAGGATTCACGAAATTCACCTCGGTTGTCTCACAAGGACTGAGACGGCGCGCCTGGCGGCTTCGATACTCGGCGAACGGCGGATCCCCGAGAAAGTCGGAGGTAGACTCTTTGAAGAGACCGGCGGTTGTCCCCTTTTTGTCGTGGAATCCGTCCGTACTCTGGTTGCGGAAGGCGTTGTTCGGGACGAGGGCGAAGATGGGTGGCGGTGGGATTCGATTCCGGCGGGGCTGATGCTCGATCGTGCGGTGGAGGTCCTTCGCAGACGCCTGGAGGTAATTCACCCGATACCGCGTCGGGTTTTGGATTACGCCTCCGTCTGCGCAAGCGGATTTACGTTTGATCTGATCGAGGGAGTCTGGCGGGAGAGTGGGTCAAATCTGGTGGAAATCCTGGATGATCTGGTGCGCCTGGACCTGTTGCGGAAGAGCACGGGAGCGGGCGCTCCGTACGAGTATCGACTTTCCAGTATGCTTCTGCGGCGCACGATCTACAATAGCCTGGATGCAGAGCGGCGTATTCTATTGCATCGGGCGGTCGCAAGGACACTGGAGGTCCTGAATTCCGAATCGAGGCCCCAGGCAGTCGAAGACCTGGCGTTTCACTATCTGAAATCCGGAGAAGTCGAAAAGGCCGATCAATACCTCATTCAGGCGGGTAAGCAGGCGCTCAGTGCAGACCGCGCATTGAGCATGTTCAAGGACGTATCGGAGCCGCGTCTTCAAGGAGATGATTTATCCGCTGTACCCATCGAGAAAATCAAATCCAGGGTGAGGTTCCTATGCGACTATTCGAACGCATTGTCGTCCCGCGGTTATATGGAGGAAGCAAAGGAAAAAGCGCAGGATGCATTGTCGCTGGTTTCAGAAACGACCCCCGGTGAGAGGGCGCTGGTTCTGTGCCAATTCGGCATTGTATACGCCCGTTCACGGTCGCATCCTGAAGCGGAACGGGCGTTTCTGGACGCGATTGCCATCTACCGAAAGCACGGACCGAGGAAAAGAGAAAGAGAAACGAGGCTTTGTTTGGCCTCCCTTTATGAACGGATGGAGAGACGAGAGGAAGCCAGGGTTCAAATAAAGCTCATATCCGAAGATTACGTGCGCGCCGGTGGCGCCCTGAGCAGGTCGAGAGCCAGCTATTTCAGCGGATATATTGCACACCTGGACGGGCGCCTTGGAGACGCCCATACGCTGTTCGAGTCTGCTTTGGAACGGGCAAAGAAAGTGGGAGACAGAGCTGAGAATATCGGCAACATGAATCTGATCGGAACGACCGCATTTAGGACTGGCAATTATCAGCGTGCTGAAGAGATCTTTCAGTCACAGCAACTGTCTAACCTTGATTGGAGACGTACGGCGACAGGGGGCGTTAGCCATTTTTATCTCGGTTCGATTGCGCTGGAAAAGAAAGATGCAAAGACCGCGGTGGTGTTTGGTGAAAAGGCCGTGGAGATCCTGTCTCATATAAGGGATGCGCATCAGGTGTACTGGGTATTTGGCCTGATGGCCGAGGCTCATGCAGCTTTGGGAAACGCCGACGAGGCGGTGAGGTGGGCAGACAGAGCCCGACCCGGCACCCAAATGGCCGGCGAAACCCCTACGGTGGCCTGGCGCGGGATCGGGGTCGCGTTAGCCGCGGCGAAGCGATGTGAAGAGGCCGAGGATGCGTTCAAACGGGCCATCGCGAACAAACCGGTAATCCAGCGATTTGAATGGTTCCGCTCGTTGCTGGCGGCTGGCCGATTTTACCTTGGGCACGGTAATCTGGATATGGCGCGTTTGCGGCTCGAGGCGGCAGAACGCAAGGCGGAGGCCCTGCAGACGCCCTTCTATGCACGGAAAGCGTCGAATCTTCTCTCGAGGTTGGCACGGCTGGAGGCACAATCTGAATCCAGGGTTTCAGCAGAGTCGCGGCCGATATATGACAGGATCGCGGCGGTATCCGAACTTGCCGCGGATCTGGGGGGGGGTCTCGATCTGCCGTCACTGATGGAAAGGACGCTGGACGGGTGTTTGAAGGTGGCAGGGGCGGAAAAGGCGATCGTCGTGTTTAAAGATGCACAGTCAGGCGGATTGCGCATCGAAGCGACACGGTCTGGCGAGGGTGGAAATGCAACGTCGAAGGGCATAAACCGGGGTGTGGTACGGCGTGCAATTGAGAACAACGAACCGGTGTTTGGCGCGGACGCCTTGGCGGATAAGCGATTCAAGAAACGGCAGAGTGTGTTCGACTTCGACGTCCGCTCGGTGGCGTGCGTGCCGCTATATCATCGAGAGGCAGGTTCGCTGGGGGCATTGTATTTAGACCTTCGCGGTTTCGGAAACGCCGTTTCCGACGCGGACAGGAGGTTCTTGATCGCACTTGCCGGCCTGCTGTCCGCGGGGGTAATTCAGGCCCGGATGAGTAGCAGGTTAAAGGAACGGGCATTGTATCGGGCGCGTGACGAGTCCGGCAGGAAGGGATTGGGAGAGCTGGTCGGAGTCAGTCGTGTGATGCAGGCGGTCTATCGTCTGATCGAGCGGGCGGCCCGTACGGATATGACGGTACTCATACAGGGAGAGACCGGGACGGGCAAGGAACTGGCGGCCCGTGCTATCCACGATAACAGTGTCGTCAAAGATTGCTTGTTTCTGTCACAGAATTGCGGAGCCCTTTCCGGAGAGTTGCTGTATAGCGAATTATTCGGCCACAAGAGAGGTTCGTTTACGGGGGCCGTGTCGGATCGCACCGGGCTATTTGAGACCGCGCAAGGAGGTACGGTCTTCCTTGATGAGATCGCAGATGCCGCGCCCGAGGTCCAGGCCAGCCTGCTCCGAGTCCTACAGAACGGAGAGGTTCGGCGGGTTGGTGAGAGTGTGCCGCGAAGGGTGAACGTGCGCATCATTGCGGCAACGAACGCAGATTTGGAGGCGGAGGTTTCTAAGGGGGCGTTTCGGAAGGACCTATTCTACCGTCTTCAGGTGCTTCCCATCAAGATGCCGGCGCTGAAGGACAGAAAGGACGATATTCCCCTGCTGGCGGGGCATCTGCTGCGGAACGCCGCCCGCGAAGCCGGGAAAACCGTGGAGGGTTTCACGGAGGGGGCTGTGAAAGCTCTGATGAAGTACGACTGGCCCGGTAATGTACGCCAGCTGGATAACGAGATACGCCTTGCGGTTGCCCTGGTGGAAAATGGCGGCGTGTTCGAGATGGAACTGCTTTCTGAGCGCCTACGACCTGAAGCGGGTTGGGATGATGGCGCGGCAGGCACTTTGAGAGCGTTTCTGCAATCGGTTGAGAAGCGGTATCTTTCCCAGGTTCTCGACATGCACAATGGGAACGTAACCCGAACGGCTTTGGAACTGGGGCTTACGCGATCCGGACTGTACAAAAAGCTGGAGCGTCACGGCCTGCGGGGCCCGTGATGACGCCGGTCGACCCGCGGGTAGTATTGAAGACTTTTGTCAACTCGCGTTGACAGGCGATTTGCTCATTGGTATCAACGGGTTACGCATACGCCCGGGCAAGTCGTTCTTTCCCGGTAAAGTGGGTGTATACGTGGGTAAACACCCGGAAGAATAAATCCGGCTTGATTGTGCTTGAGGTTGAAACTTTAAATCGTTGTTTTGAAAGCGTCTGTGATGAATCAGGGCGTTTTTTTGTTTCCGGGTACAATGTTTGCAACATGGAACCATTGAAGCGCTTACGCGCGCATTGCCGGCAAACCACAATTTGAAACCAGTTTTCCCTCGCGTGCCCGCACGAGGGGTCCCGGTGTCGAGACATGTCTGAAAGGTCCCGTTGCAGGAACGATCCGATGGTGGGCGTTCATCCCGCTTTCGGTGAGGTGCGAATGCTTGCCGGCCGCGCCGGAGCGAGTGAACTACCCGTTCTGGTCACCGGCGAGTCAGGGACCGGGAAGGAACTCATCGCCCGCGAGGTCCACGACCGGAGCCCCCGATCCGGCGCGCCTTTTGTGGTTGTTGACTGCGGCATGCTGGCGAGGGAAATGGGGCGGAGCGAACTGTTCGGACATGTCAGGGGGGCATTCACCGGAGCCACGGAGTCCCGCCCGGGGCTGGTGGGGGTCGCACGCGGCGGAACGCTCTTTTTCGACGAAGTGGGTGAACTCGATGAGCCGCTGCAGCGGCAGTTGCTGCGCCTGATTCAGGAGGGCGAATACCGGACGGTTGGCGATCACCGATGGAAGAGGGCGGGTGTCCGGGTGGTCGCCGCGACGAACAGAGACCTGAAGCAGGGGGTCGAGGCGGGGCGTTTTCGAAACGATCTATACTACCGTCTCCGGGTCATTCATCTGCATCTGCCCGCTCTGAGGGAACGTCGAAGCGACATTCCGCTTCTGGTCGCCCATTTTCTGGATCAGTTCGGTGACGTCGGAAAAGCAGCCCGCGGGATATCTCCCGAAACCGGCGCTTTGCTGGAGGGATATGACTGGCCTGGCAATATCAGAGAACTCGCTCATACCATTGCGGGCGCGCTGGCGCTTACCGACGGAGACGTATTAACGCCTGACGACCTGCCCTCCGAGGTTCAGGACGCGGAGACAAGACGGGACCGTGGCATCTACAGTCTGCCGTACAAGGACGCGCGAAGGATCTGCATGGACCGGTTCACACAAGAGTATCTGCACCGGGCACTCGTCAAGACAGGCGGAAATGTATCCCGGGCAGCCCGAAAAAGCGGTATCGGGCGCCAGTATTTTCAGCTTCGAATGTCGGAACACGGCATGGCCGCGGCGCAATACAGGAAGCAATCGAACGATGCGCATATGCAGGTATACCGCGCGGCGTCAGGTGATTGATCTGATTATTTCATCTTTCGGGAAGTGGAAGCCAGTACAGGCGATCTGTCTGGCTCATATGGTCGATGCGTCAAACCGATACCTCGAATAAAAGCTTTAAAAGGTGGAGCAGACATTCTTGTCTGCTCACATACATCAACCCGAAATCTCGAAATCACGTTTCCAGTTGGCGTGTCGTCACTTGATTAGGGACCAGAGAGCACGGCCGACGTCATACGATACGCATCTTTTTCGAATTGCGGTTTTTACCATTCGCCTTGATACAATCGCTTTGTGCTTGATCCTGGCCGGGAAAAGGATTATCGTTCGGCTGTATCGCTGAAACACAGAAGGCGGGTAAATTATCTCGTGCGAGCCGGGCTCGGCGCTGATGCCGGGCGCGGCCTTATACTTTTTGCCGGAAGGAGTTAACGTGCCCAGATTCAAGCCCGATGTATTGCGGGAAGTGGGGTATACGCTTTTCAGGGCGGCGGGATGCCGCGAAGAGGACGCGCGGACGGTGGTGGACCATCTGGTGGATTCCAATCTGTACGGGCACGATTCCCACGGCGCCATCCGCTTTTACGAGTATGCGAAGGCGGTGCAGGACGGCCGGTTCAATCCGAATGCGTCTCCCGAGGTGGTGAGTGAACGCGCCTGCACAGCCGTCGTGGACGGCGGCGGGGCCATGGGGCAGGTCGGGGCGACGTTTGCCACCCGGCTGGCGATGGAGAAGGCCCGTCACAGCGGCATTGCTACCGTGGTCCTGCGAAATACGAGCCATATTGGACGGGTGGGCGCGTATCCGTTAATGGCCGCCAGGGCGGGGATGATCGGGCAGATCTTCGTGAATGCGGGCAGGCTGGGATATCAGATTGCGCCATTCGGCGGCATTGACGGCCGGTTGAGTACGAATCCGATCGCATTCGCTGCGCCGCGGCGGGACGCGGATCCCATCCTCGTCGATATGACGACGTCCGTCGTTGCCGAAGGGAAGATCCGCCTGGCGATCAACCAGGGCGTCAAGGTGCCGGAAGGATGGCTGATCGACGGGTACGGTGAGCCCACAACAGAGCCGAACGACTTCAAGGACGATCCCCCTGGCGCCATTCTGCCGTTGGGGGGAGCAGCGGGTCATAAGGGATACGGGTTGAGCATCATGGTCGAGCTATTGGGCGGGGCGCTGAGCGGCCAGGGGTGCGCGGCGGGGGACCGGGAGATGATCAGCAACGGCGTGTTGATCAATGCCTACGATATCGAACACTTCACGGATATGGAGACGTTCTACGACGAGGTGGAGGGGCTGATGTGCCACGTGAAATCCAGCCGCCTCGCGCCGGGATTCAGTGAAATCCTCGCGCCGGGCGAACCGGAGTTCAGGACCGCCGAACGCCGCGCCACCGAGGGCATCGAGGTGGACGACCGGACATGGGAAATGGTCTGCGAAATCGGGGCCGAATTCGGGGTGGATCTGGCGGAAATGGGGGAGGGTTGAGTTCGTCTTGGGGCCGGCGTGGGCAAATATAAGCGGCGTTAACTGGTGCCCCGCGGTTGATGATCGCCCATATGCGGCCGGCTGATGATCGGTCTAATCGGGCCGCCTGGCAGCCCCGGTTTACGGATTTCCGAAAACTCGTGGGATGCAATTGACTTTCCGCCCCGATCCCGTATCTTGTTTACGCGGAGCCGTCCCTCTCCCCCAGGGCCCCGGAGCATCCTGAATGGCGCAATTCGATGCGGTTTCCAAACACCTGATTCAATCCTATCCCCACGACTTCGCTGGTTTCACCCTGGGACGGGACGACATTGAGGTTCTTGAAGTCATTGACACCGAGCAGCTCACGGTTTCGGCAAGCCACGCCGACAGCCTCATTCGCGTCCGCGTCGATGGCCTTGAGGTATTGGTCCACAGCGAATTTCAAACGACCGACAGTACGAATCCGGACATGCCGCGACGCATGGCCGGTTATATCGGGCGGGCCATTGAACGTCATGGCGTGGCCGTCTACTCGAGCGTCATCTACCTGCGGCCCGATGCGGGTAAACGGGATCCGGGTCAATATCTTCAGTCGCATCCCGTCCATCGGGTGCACGTGCAGTACAGGGTGATTCGGCTGAGTGAACTGCATGGTCAAGAGATTCTCGATGCAGGACACGCGGGGCTGATCGCCTTTGCTCCCTTGATGAGGCCGCCACAAGGGATGACTTCACGGGCATGGTTGCGCCACTGTATGCACACTGCTAATGCGCGGTCAATGGCAATGCCGGCAAGAGCCGATTACCTGGCCGGTATGTCGCTGCTGAGCGGGTTGGTGTACGCGCCGGAAACCATTTCTGATATTGTCTCGAAGGAGGGCATGATGGACCTCATACGCGAATCATCCTTTGCACAATACCTTACCCGACAGGGCATCGAGCAAGGCATCGAAAAAGGGATCGAGCGAGGGATCGAAAGAGGCGTTGAGCAAGGTCTCCGGGAGAGTATCCTCGCCGTACTGGAGACTCGATTCGGTCTTCCTGCGCCGCATCCTCTGGCTGCTCGCATTGAGACGATTGACAACGTCCAACGCCTTAAAGCGTTGCTTCGCACGGCGGTCCAGGTATCCAGTCCGGAGGAATTCGGACAATTGTTGGATCGGGAACAGCCCTGATACCCATTCGCTGAATACCCTTCGCGGGGAATGCGACAACAGGACAATGCACTATTGTAGTGTGTTGTCCTGTTTGAATTAGATCAACTCAGGCGCTTCAGTCCGGACGTGGAGCAATCTGCCGATCTACTGCGCCGCGTTCGCGGGATGGGCATCCCATTTTCGTTGTTACGACGACGTCTTGTCGCCGAGGACAAGATTCGCCTCGCGATCAACCAGGGAGTACAGGTGCTGGAAGGATGGCTTATTGACGGGAAGGGTCAGCCCACCACGGAACCGAACGACTTCAAGGAGGATCCGCCGGGCGCCATATTGCCGCTGGGGGGTGACGCGGGTCACAAGGGATACGGGCTGAGCATTATGGTCGAGCTATTGGGCGGGGCGCTGAGCGGCCAGGGGTAGCGCGGCGGGGGACAGGGAGATGATCAGCAACGGCGTGTTGATCAATGCGTACGACATCGAACACTTCACGGATATGGAGACGTTCTACGATGAAGTGGAAGGGTTGATGCGCCACGTGAAATCCAGCCGCCTCGCGCCGGGATTCGATGAAATCCTCGCCCCGGGCGAGCCGGAGTTCCGGACGGCCGAACGCCGCGCAACGGAGGGCATCGAGGTGGACGACCGGACGTGGGAAATGGTCTGCGAAAATCGGAGCGGAATTCGGTGTGAACCTTGTGGGGGCGGTGGATGGGTGAGTTAGCGTACATAAGATTTCAGGAAAACTTCGAGGACGTCAACCAAATTCCGAAATCATCGGGAGGTAGTCTTAAGCGTGCTTTTTTTGTGGTGGTGAATGGTAGTGAAAGTTCCTATTTGGATTCTCGTTTGGTAAATCATCGGGGTAGACGTTCGGAATTGAAAAAAATGGTTATACACAAGAGTGTCAGCAGGATATCCCGCAAGAATCCAGTTTATTGCTATCTACAAAACCGTAACACAAATTGGCCTTCCTGTTCAGCATACAACAAAACTCGCTTATTTGACGACTAGCGGTCGAGGCGAGCCACCTTGCGGATCTGAAAGTTACGTTTTGATTCTGACTAACCATAATTACACATATTTGGCTGATCTTCACTGGGATTTGGCCGGAAGCACAACGGCGAATTGGTCCCGCACGTCGAAGATTGTTGAAGTCACCGGTTATAAACTTAGAAAAGACGTATTTGAACGACCGTAATGCCACCTTTCTCTCGGGTTTACTGAATTGTCGACTGCTTATATTGTCGAATTAACGCCAAGTACCGAGGGCGTTTGGAATCTCCGGTCTCGTCGCACACGATCACCGTCATCGGGATAGTGTGATGCAACTTCAAGTCAGCGGTGGCATGCGAATACGTGTGTCAGGGTGTCGCGTACGAATCCCGTTGCGTCTATTGGCCGAATAACGTACATCGGAATTTGACGCGTTATCCTGCCAACCCGAAGGTTTGATTCTATGCGGTTTTCCGTAGCTTTTCCGATGGTGAGTGTCGTTCAATCCGAGATCATTTTGCGAGTGGTCGCGGGTATTTACTTGATGATCAGGAGGATTCTTGTTATGCCGATGATGCGTAGGAAAAAGCGCCTGCTATTGGCGGCTCTTGTGATGTGGCTTGCGATTGAACCGTTGGATGTGCAATGCCAGGTACAAAAGGCTTTGGACGATTCGGCCACGATGGTATGGCTGAGTGGGTTGCTTGAAAAGGGCATTGCGGACGGAAAAGACTCGATTCTTGAGGATGAATACATTCGCAAAATGCTGATAGAAAGAGGCCGAAGTCCCATCGGAAAGAGGATGATACAAATCGGACCACGAGAAATTCAAGTGGAGCGTTTCTTTTGGACAGTTTCAGCAATGAGGAATAGGTTTGCGAAGGAACCGAAAAGGAGCTTGCAGTGGAACTTGATAATGACGGATCTGATTGTGATCGGACGGGTTTTGTCAGTCACTAGGGAAGAAAAACTGTGTGCATACGGAACCCAGGTGGCTATCGAAGTTGACAGATACCTCAAGGGCACGGGACTCAATACGGTTTACGTAAAGCTCGTCCGAGGTAGAAAGGTTTCGGAGAGAAGCGTTATAGTCTCTTCTGGTGAACCCAAATTTGAGGTCGGGGAAGAGGTCCTCTTGCATCTGTCGGCAACGCCGATTGTCGGACACGATATGGCAGTCGTATATTCTATGTCGAACTGTACGGGCTTTTTTTACGTGACGAATACTGGCGGCGATTACTATGAGGTCGCGGGAGTAGACGACGCCAAGCGAACCATAGTTGACGGCAAGTTGAAATGGCGAGGAAAGACGTGCACCTTAGAGGAAGTTGAATCGAGCATTCTGACGGATCTCCAAACCACGTTCTAATTGCATTCTCCCTGACACAAGAAAGGGCTGCGCCCATGTTCGTCGACGGGTTTATACGAAGGCATGGAATTGTACACAAAGCGGCTTTCGCCATCATCGTAATCGGTCTAACCGTTGGGCGACTACACGCTGGTCAGATAGAAATCGGTCCTAATGATTCATGGGCATTTAGTCCACCTTCCCTCTGTGCCTATATTAAAGAGACAGCGGTCCCCGGTAAATTAGTGAGCAATCGAGAGGGCAAAGGAGCAGCAGACCATGTTGGATACAGCAGCAAAGACGCCGATGCCTCTTGCACTACATCCGCCAAAGCTTCTACGAGAACTTGAACCTTGCAGTTGAGCATGTCTTTATTACTCACTAGTTGAACCCCTTCCTGACACCCACTGCATATCTACCTCTCTCGCCATCTTAGCTATATACTTTGTGCTTCCCTTTATCTTGAAATTGAACGTCCACGCGCGTTCTAAAAGTGGGGATTGAACTCTAATCAACATCTGTTTTCTGTTACTGTTCATTAACCCACTCATGATCGAAGAAACGTGCTCAATGGGAGATACCAACCCATAAATTCCACCAAGCTCCGTGTAGTGAATTGGCCAATTGGGAAGGCGTAGGGTCTTCGAGCTATCAAATCGAATCATCACGTTGGCTTTTGATTCTAAATCATTCCTCAAAGGGTCTATATTCGGCTCCCAGAAGAATATCATTATATTTCCTTGTTTGCCATCTGATGATATCAAAAAAACTCCTTTGTTTTTAGTTTCATCAAGCGATTTGCCCGTTGTGGATATGATGATCCTTTGGGCGTCCGTGACTGGATTTTTTTTCCTTTCTATACTCCACCCTCCACCAAAGGGCCATCCCTCCCCCGTACTTGTCCATAACAACAGCACAAGTGCTGTAATTGCCGTCCTCATGCTTTATCCTTTGCAATGCGGTGACGATTTGGGCGTCCTGAGGAGGATTGAAGGTCACTTGAAAGATTATCATCCAAAACGTTTGTCATCCTCCTTTTTCCCGTCTAACTACAGAAAAGCCAGGCATTTGTCAAGCCTTTTGTAGTTATCTTTGTAATTCCAAAACGAAAGGCCACGTAAAGTGAGACGGGTCAAGTCCTTAATTTTCTGAAAAATCGTCTATCAGAGGAAGGGCCATTTGTCAATCGGCACCTTGGGTCGAGCCCCGGTGTAGAATTGGACGCTTCCAACGTGCTCATATCGAGGTACCGCCTGCTGGTGAGGCACTCCTCGGACTGCTCCATTGACAAGGCCCCGATCAACCTGAGACAGGAGGCATCATTGGGGAAGATGCGTGCCACCCGGCTTCTTCTTTTGATCTCTTCGCGAAAGCGCTCCAAGCCATTGGTGGTACGAATTCTCTTTCGGTAATCCTTGGGAAAGGAAAAGCAGGTGAGCGTCTGTTCGATCTCTTCAACCGTGCAGGCCACGTCCTGCGACCCGAAGGGCGTCTTAAGCTGCGCCTGCAACCGACCAAACAGACCGAAAAACAGTACCGAAGAATCTACACCATCGCGCGAAACTCCGCCTGACTTTTTTCGAATCAACGTCTATTCCCGCTCCTCGCGCTGGTCTAAAATGTCGTGCGAGAGGTTGCTCGCCAGTTCGTTCTCCGCAAGTTGGATACGATCCGCTTTTTCTCCAATGAGGATGCCGATTCGTTGCTTGCCTTTCGGCGAATTGCCGATGCGGTTGTTGACAAAGGTCAGGTCGCGGGTTTCTCCCAGGATGCGGATGCCACAGCCATCGGCTCCGGTTCCGTTGTCCAGTATGTCGTTCTCCTCGAAGTAATTCCGATGCCCAGCCATCGCATCGGATTCGTCGCGGAAGAGGACGCCCTCGTTTCCGTTTCCGATGGCGCGGTTATTCAGAAACGTGTTGTCGGTGTCCTTGTGGCCGATGGAGATGCCGGTCTCGCCGTTGTCAATGAGGGCGTTGTTTTCAAAACGCCCGTTTCTGACCCGCCAGCAGAGAAATAGGCCGATACGCCCGTTCCCTGCTGCCCGGCAGTTTCGTATCGTGGGCGACCCGCTGCCGCTGCCGGGGTGAAGGCCCAGGTGGGTATTCCCGTTGCAGGCGCAGTCTTCCACCGACACTTCGTTGCTTTGCTGGAAGCTGATCCCGTCGCCGTTGAAGTCTTCAACCGTGCAGCGGGTCATTCGTGTGCCGTGGCTCCGATACAGGAAAATGCCGGCGCCCCTGCATCCGTTGAGGTAGGCGTTGTTTTCTTTGTTGCCCTGAATCGTCAGATCTTCGATCCCCGCGCCCTCGACGCCATACCCGCTGATGATCGGAAAGGTGGTTGCCGCGCGGGCGTTTCGCGAAACGAGATAGTCGCCCAGCATGGGTCTATCCGTGCCGAACGTGTTGCCTTCTGCCCATATCAATGTGCAGACAACGGTGTGGAATCCGCCCGAGTTGTCGTCCGTTACGCTCACGCCGTATCCGGTCGTGAAGCCCGAAGGGTCGGCAACGGTGATCTGTTCCTCGCCGTAATCGCCATCCAGCGTGAGCGGGCTCTCAACGGCATCCGCTTTGAGGAGAACGGACTCCGGCCCCTGTCCACGGACGGTGACGTGGTCCCTCAGGTGCAGCGAGTCCCGCATCGTGTAGGTCCCCGGACCGATTTCCACGGTCCCGCCTCCGAGGCCCGCGATATAATCCACGGCAGCCTGGAGTGCCGTGTTATTGCAGCCGACGATATCTGCCCCGGAGTGACCTACAGTGACGGTGGGGGTGCTTCGATTGGAGGTCATGGTGATTCCTCAGTTGTTTGGGCTATGAGCCGCGCGATCCGAAAGCACCTGCGAATATCAGAAAATCCGAAAATCCCACGCTACCGTTTCCGTCCAGATCATATCGCGTTTCGAATCCGTCGTCGTCCTTACTCAGACCGAACTTTGCCGCGAACTTGACGAAGTCCGAAAAGCCAACCTCGCCATCGAAGTCGAAGTCCGGATTTGCCTGGGCGTTGGCGGTAAAAACCGCCGGCTTGAGATCGGCTACCGTTGCCACGACGGTGTTCGTCCCCGGCTGGCTCCCCAGCGTCAGGGTCGTCGCGGCACGTCCGTTGGCATCGGTGGTGTCTGTGGTTACAGACAGCGTCCCGCCACCGGCGGTAACGGCAAAAGTGACCGTGGCGCCGGCATACGGTTCTCCATTCTGGTCCTGCAGAGAGACGACAAACGGCTTGGCCAACGCCGTCCCGGCCGGAGCTTTCTGCTCAAGCCCGGAGACCTCCTTCAGGATATTTGGCCGGGATTGAACGCGATGCATGTCCCATATCAGCATGGTGCCATCATCAGAGCCGGAAACCAACGTGGTTCCGTCAGGCGAGAAAAGGACAGAATGCACCAGAGCAGTATGACCCTCCAAAGTGCCAATCTCTTCTCGATCAGCCACATCCCACAGCTTGACAGTGCGATCCTGAGATCCGGAAGCCAAAGTAGCACCATCGGGCGAAAACACCACAGAGGTGACCGAAGCGCTATGCCCTTTCAGTGTGGCAACCGCTTTGCCGGTTTCCGTATCCCACAGCTTTATCGTCTTATCGTATGATCCAGACGCCAGGATCTTCCCATCGTGCGAAAAATTAACAGACCTGACCCAATGCGTGTGACCCTCCATTGTGACTGCTTCATCGCGGGTTTCCGTATCCCACAGCTTTATCGTTTTGTCGAATGATCCCGAAGCCAGAGTGGTCCCATCAGGCGAAAATACCACAGTATCGACTCTATGCGCGTGCCCCTGCAACGTGGCGATTACTTCCAGGGTCGCCACGTCCCATAGTTTAACCTCATGTACCCACACCCCCGAAGCCAGAGTTGTACCATCGGGTGAAAACACCACAGAAGAAACACTAAAACCATGCCCTTCCAGAGTTGCGATTTCTTCTCGGGTCTCGGTATCCCAAAGTCTTATCGTGCCATTGTATGATCCGGAAGCCAGAGTGGTACCATCGGGAGAAAACACCACAGAACTGACCCAACAACGGGTTTGCCCCTTCAGTGTGGTGATCTTTTTCCGGGTTGCCACATCCCATAACTGGATCGCGCCATACCCTGATCCCGAAGCCAGGGTGGTCCCGTCAGGTGATAACCCTAACGAGCGGACGCTCGAATGCCCGGTGAACCCGACGGCATTCCTCGTCTCTACATCCCATAGCAGTACCACACCGTCCTGTGACCCTGAAACGAGGGTAGACCCATTGGCCGAAAATACCACCGAATCGACCCTATATCTGTGCCCCACCAGGGTGTCGATCTCTTCGCGACTCGCCACGTTCCACAGCTGAATTGCACCATCTACAGATCCGGAAGCCAGAGTGGTCCCGTCGGGCGAAAACACCACAGAACTGCCCCAACCCCGATGCGTGTACCCCTCCAGTGTGCCGATCCTTTCTCGGGCGGCCACGTCCCACAGCACGATCGGGCCATATTCCGTCGCGGAAGCCAGGATGGAACCGTCAGGCGAAAACGCCACCGACACAACAAGAGGACGTTGCTGTCGCAGAGTGCCAATCTCGTTTCGGGTCTCCATATCCCAAAGCTTGATCGTTTGGTCGAATGATCCCGAAGCCAGGGTGATGCCGTCGGGCGAAAACGCCAAAGAATTGACCCCAAGTGTATGCCCTTCCAGAGTGGCGATCTTTTCACGGGACGTCACATCCCACAGGACGATTGAGGGATCTTCTGACGCCGATGCCAGGATGGCGCCGTCGGGCGAAAACGCCACTGCATTGACTCGATACCGGGTGCTCCCTTCCAGTTTGGCAATCCGCGTGCCCGAATCGACCTCCCATAACTCGATACTGCCATTGACCAACCCCAAAGCGAGCGTTGCACCCCCTGGGGAATACGACACCGAGTAGACCGAACTCGCACTCGGAAGCAGTGTCAGGACACTGGTCGCCGCTACCTCGTACAGCCACACCCCGATGCCACTGGCAACGGCGAGATATTTCCCGTCAGGCGAAAGTGCCACCGCCCGGTCGCTTGCACCAATGGCTCCCTTTCCAAGGCGGACAATCGCACCGTCGGGCAGATGCTGCGTCCGGTGATCCTCCCCCCCTACGGTTACGGCGGCTTCTACTCCCTCCACTTGAAACACGACTGAATCGCGCAGACCGATGGATACTCTCACGGTGTTCGTGCCCGGACGGGGACCCAGAGTAAGTGCCCGCTCGGCCCGGCCATTGACATCCGTCTTAGTGTGCTCAATCGTGAACCTTCCGCTGAGCTTTCCCCCGCCAGCGGTTACCGTGAACGTGACGGACGCATCGGGCAGGAGATTTTCGTACTGATCTCGCACTTCGACGATCAAGGGATCGGCCAGCGCCGCTCCGGGCTGACCATGCTGGTCATCGCCGGAGATGATTTTTAGCCCGGAAGGAAGTGGCCGCATCCATTTGGAGGTATCCCATAAACGCACCGTGCCATCTCTTGCCCCGGAAGCCAAAATAGCGCCGACGGGAGAAAACGACACAGAAAGGACCGAAGACACTTGCGCGAAATCCTCAATCTTTTCTCTCGTCAACACGTCCCACAGTTTGACCGTCCCATACGATGTCCCCAAAGCCAGAGTGGCGCCGTCGGGCGAAAACACCACAGAACTGACCGCTTCCCACACTTTCACGGCAGCGATTTCTTCACGTGACGCCACATCCCACAGCTTGACCGTGCGATCCTGAGAACCTGAAGCCAAAGTGGCGCCATCGGGCGAAAACACCACAGAATTGACCGAACCGCTATGCCCCTCCAGAGTGGTGATTTCTTCACGTGACGCCACATCCCACAGCTTGACCGTGCGATCCTGAGAACCTGAAGCCAAAGTGGCGCCATCGGGCGAAAACACCACAGAATTGACCGAACCGCTATGCCCCTCCAGAGTGGTGATTTCTTCACGTGATGCCACATCCCACAGCTTGACCGTCCCATACGATGTCCCCAAAGCCAAAGTGGCGCCATCGGGCGAAAACACCACAGAATTGACCGAACCGCTATGCCCCTCCAGAGTGGTGATTTCTTCACGTGATGCCACATCCCACAGCTTGACCGTCCCATACGATGTCCCCAAAGCCAAAGTGGCGCCATCGGGCGAAAACACCACAGAATTAACCGAACCGCTATGCCTCTCCAGAGTGGTGATTTCTTCACGTGATGCCACATCCCACAGCTTGACCGTCCCATACGATGTCCCCAAAGCCAAAGTGGCGCCATCGGGCGAAAACACCACAGAATTGACCGAACCGCTATGTTCCACGTCAGCAACCGCCCTTCCACGTCAGCAATTTGTGTGGGGAAATCTCGGAAAGCACGACAAGGTCCCAGACCACATTTCCGTCCGTATCAACGACCCCAACCGAAAATCGGTGTATAGAACGACTTGGAATCAAGCTGTCATATTTGAATTCGACGACAGTCTCTTTTTCGCCCGTCAATCCACGACACGCTTCGAACTGAGAACCGCCCCAACCCCTATTGAGATCTCTCAGGATCACCTCGTGAACCCCCTCTGAATCACCGACTTTGAGTAGGATGGAAACGCTCTTCGAGGCATGAGGGTACCTGGTGGGTGAAATGAGCTCGATGGTGGGCGGATGTATCTCCTCAGCTGCGCTATCAGGATTGAAGTAGGGATGCACGGCCAGGAACCGGGCAGCACACGCAGAAAACCGATATACCCCATCCTGTCTTACGCCACGCATGATGTAGGCGTCGTCGCGGGGGTCGTGCCACACCATGCCGAAAGCATGGCCAAGTTCATGGACCGCTGTGTAGAAGTCGATTCTGCGAGGCGCCGACCCACGGTCTTCATCCCACTGGGCTCCCATCATCGCATTTCCACCATTCTTCCCCCTCGAGTATCCGAATCCCGCCAGTTCAACGTAGTCTACAACAGTGAGGTAAATGTTCGCGCGTAAATTGAACGTCTGAAGAACATCCTCGTAAATCATGTCAGCCGCTTCAACCGAATACTCAGGGTAGCGACTAGCGACGTGCTGCCCTTTCACGCGATGCACCAGCGGCGCGCCCTGGGCATCTGTTTCAAAGCGAAAGGTCTTTTTGCCGTAGCCGTGCGCCTGCATCTGCTCGGTACAGAACGTCTGAACCCGGCGAATCAACGTTTTCATCGAATCGACCACTTCTTGACGATACGGACGGTCATTGGGGTGGAAGTAGATCATCCGCACCGTGCGCGGCGGGCCCACGTTCAGATCCGCCGCGCGCTTTCTGCCCGGCGCGGGGTTGTCCCGCAGCCACTGCTCGTAATCGAACAGCGCGCAGAAATGCACGCTGTCAGGCGGCGGCGAGGAAGCAGATCCCGCAGTCGGAAGACAGGCCAACACCAGTAAACATGCCGCCAGGGCGAGCGATTCATTGAAACGATAGACACGCAAACACATGGCCCCATCACTCCATTCAAGTCATCCCCAAAATCACGATGTTTTGCCTATTTCAAAGTGAGGCAATCGACGTGTTTTTGGAAGTGAGAAGTTTGCGAAGTTGAGCTTTCGGATTGGGTTTGCCAATACAGTCTGCGACGTTCAGCGCCGCGGGGGAGTTTTGGTTCACGTTGTGCGTCGCAAGAGCAGGTCTGCCAGTGACGACCATGCTCGGAATGTGTCACAAAATGCAATAGTGACGAAGCCAATCAGGAATACTGTGATAAGACTTCTGATGATGTCTCGCATGATCGCTCTCCCTGCGGCCACTCTCGCCATTGTCCCTCTCCGGCGGGATGCGATGAAAATGCTCTGATGCAAACCTGAAATCGATTCTCGATCAGGCTGTTCGTGTTGTGGTGGGGGACCCTCGGATAGACCCTGCGGTCGGTGTACGGGAACTGTGGATCGATTATCCGCTTCGGGCTTTGAGACTCCTGATTCCGGATCCCTGCATTTGACATCATGGGCTCCATATATTTACCAAAATTGCAGGGGCCGCATCCCGTCTAACTGCGCAAAAACGCCCGGGGACAATTGGGGTTGCGCGACTTCCAGGATAACCGTGGGTTTTCGACTGCGGCCGGTCAGGGAACCGACGATATTTGGGGGTCGGGACAAGCCCTGAATTAAGAACTGACGAACTCGCCCGACAGCTCTGCAGGATACAGGATCTGCAATGTACACAACGAATCGTTTTTTGTCCAAATTTATATTTTTTATTATCTTACTTTAATTTTCCGAATTTATATACACCTTCCGTTTGTGTAGACAAAATCAGTAGTGATTTACATGCATCGAGTAATATTTTTTGGTGAGAGAGACCTCAAGCCAATCGATTGACGTCGGACCCGTGGATGAAATCGTTGGGGTCACCCTAGTGGTTGCCCAGGTCGCGTGGTGCGGACAACCCCTACCAATAGACGGCCGTGCCATGAAGTTGCGGGCGCTGTAAGGGTACAGCGAGGCTGAGGGGCGACCAGCGGGTAGCTCCAAGGGATACCACGAATCGATCAGCGGACAGCGAACGAAAAGAAACGAACATGGACCTGGCTTCAACGGCGTTCCGCATTGCGGCGGGATGCCACGACGAGGATGTGCGTACGGTGGTGGATCACCTGGTGGATTCCAATCTGTTCGGGTACGATCCACCGGGCGCCATATTGCCGCTGGGAGGTGACGCGGGTCACAAGGGATACCGGTTGAGCACTATGGTCGAAAATTACTGGGCGGGACGCTGAGCGGCCAGGGGTGCGCGGCGGGCGACCGGGAGATGATCAGCAACGGCGCCCTGATCAATGCCTACGATATCGAACACTTTACGGATCTGGAGACGTTCTACGACGAAGTGGAGGGGTTGATGCGCCACGTGAAATCCAGCAGCCTCGCGCCGGGATTCAATGAAATCCTCGCACCGGGCGAGCCGGAATTCCGGACGGCGGAACGCCGCGCCACGGAGGGCATCGAGGTGGACGAGACGACATGGCAGATGGTCTGCGAAATCGGCGAGGAATTTGGGGTGAATCTGGAGGGGGAGGAGAACTGAGTCTGAACATAACCCGGCGGATTATAATACACCCCGTCAACCGGCGCCCAATGCGTGGACGGATGCGAGCTTAATGACGCAGCGATATCGGTTCTTGCCGGGACCCTAGGCTCTCCTCTCCGCCCAATATACGACATTAAACTCGGAGGGGAGGTCGTCTCACTCTATATTGGCGCGTAGGGAAACTCATTCATTTGACTACGTAGAAAAGGTAGTACGGGGCAAGTACTATTTTGGGGTCGAAAAAGGAGAGGCGTTCAGTCGGCGGCGAAAGCCTCTTGAGCGTCAAGATCGAGGTTGAGATGTTTGCGTAGGGCAGGTCTGAGTGTGGGAAGGAATCGGCATCCTTTGATTGTCCGCAAACGGGGCTGTATATCCAACAGCGCGGCTGCCAACCACCGATATCGCTGATCGGAGTTGCTCCATCGCTATACATTCCGTGTGGTCGTCGATTTCGAGTCTAATGTCCCCGCATACGTTGTTGTCCCTGAGTTCGATACGGTCCAATTTTTTTCCAACTGAGATATCGATTCGCTGTCTTTTAATGATCGCCGATATGCGGCCACTGCAGGATCGGTTTAATCAGGCCAGTCGAAGATCGTTTCAGTATTCGTCCGAATTACTATTGTATCAGCGATAAAGTCGTGAATGGCACGTCGTCGGCGAGCCGCTGGGCAATTTAAGTAATCGAGTAATAGCCCAAGGGCCTCGTTGTGTTACGCGAACACCTTGTCCTGGTCTCTCTCGACACCTTCATTGCGCCCCAACCTCCATGAAGAACCTTCTTTCCCCATCCCGAATAGTCAATATCGCCGTACTCTTGGTCGGATGTCGGTTTTCATCATACCGCGCGATCTGAGTCGCTCCCCGGTAATCTTGCGTTGCCGTTAGCTGGTTCCGGACCACCTCTCCCTCAAAACTTCTCGCCCGTTCTACCGCCTCAGAGAGTACCCATACAGCGTCATAACTAACTGCATCCCCACCGCTGGGGGTACGTTGGTATGCGGCCACGTACGCCTCTACGAACATCCTCGCGCCAGGTTCGGTTGACTCCGCGGAGAAGTGTCCGCTAAAGAAACTTCCTTCGACCTCGGCCAGTACCGCATCCAGAAACAACGGATTGTCCCAAGCATCAGCGCCCAGGAGGACTACAGGTGTGCCCTGGGCGTTCAGCACGGGAGCAGTTCTCGTTTCCCGGACCACGTGGGTCATATCCGAGACCAAGCCCGAAATAAAGAATACATCCGGTTCGGCTTTGGAGATCCGCCCAAGCTGTTCTGTAAAGGTGGTATCGCCGCCAGAGAAAACCTCGTTTGCGACGACCGTCCCGCCGAGCTCAGTGAAATGGGAAACAAAGAACATTGAAATACCTTCAGTATATACATCACCCTCTAGGGTCAGGACCGCCGCTACAGACTTACCCAAATCTTCCCACGCAAAACGGGCGAGAACCGCGCCCTGGAACTGATCAGTAAAAGCTGCCATAAATACGAAGTGACCCGCCCGCGTCACGTTCGGGTTAGTGGCCCCGGTCGTTATCATAGGAATCTGTGCCTGCTGAGCAACCGGCCCCACGTGAACCGCGTGGGTTGAGCGGTTGGGGCCGAGGATCGCAAAGACCCGATCATTCTGGATCATCTGTTGAGCGGCCTGGACCGCTACTGAGGCATCCACAATATTGGTTCGTGTTACCAGTTCGACTGTTCTGTCGAGCAGCCCACCGTTCGTGTTGATCTCGTCTACAGCCAATGAGGCCGCATCTGCATACGAGGAACGATCGCCGGAGACCAGGAAACCGATTCTTATTGTATCGTTGGAGATCGGGTCCTGGGACTTGGAACAGGAGAGGGACAGCGAGAGGAGACAGGCGATGTAGAAAAATCGGAAACTCATTATATTTTCATTCCACCTATGATTAATTCAATTGTGTCGTGTGCTGTCGCGCAACCTTCTAACCGCCGACCTACCGCCCGCCAGATCAAACTTGAATGTCCAATCAACAAGGTTCTTTATAAAGGCCCTGGGATCTTTTGGCATTTCTCTCGGAAAAGAACCCAGGTAAACAGAAAGGGTGTGGTACCGGTTTGATTGTATATCTCTCAGTATGCGTTTAGAAAAATTCGCCGGGATCAGAATTATATTCCGGCCATTCTTGGTTTCGGTAAATACCTCAGGAACTACACAAACTCGATCTCTACCTTTCTGTTTACCACTCATTCTAAAAGCCACGTCTTGTTGAGAGGATTCAGGGCGTTCGCCAGCTAGAAAACGAGTCTTGGGATACTCAATCGCGACAACGGTGGTTAAAAGTAACAGAGAACAATTTACCGTGTCACTGTGTCCAAAGTGCCAATTGCGATAAGTGGGTGCAATTTCACCCTTCCGCTCTAATACAGTAAAACCCTCAAACGGTGAACGTACTTGACTTATCTGCCAAATAGACGAATAACCCGCCGCGCAACTGCCCAGCATTACCATCAAGATGAGAAAAGATTTCCTCATAACCTCTATCCACAAGTGCGCGAACACTTATCGTGCTCGAATCTTATCAATCGCGTATTGTGCCATACGTCGATTTAGATATTTTCGACCACCGAACCCGGTTAATGTGTCCTTAGTGGCAATTTGTCTCAAAATAGGTATGGTTGTCGAATCGCCAAACGTAGCCAAGGCAAAACAATATGTGCCCTTATACACATATCGTTCTAAATTCTCCATAAGCATGCGTCTTATCAACTTTATCTGTGATTCACTAAACAAAGACGGTTTACTCATGTACATTCTGACCAAAGTGTGACCCGCTGTACCACGTGTACGTAATTGATCATATTGTAGGTAAGTTATCACACTGTCAACAGCAGAGTCCATTTTAGCCAAGCCAATGTGCGCAGTCCCAATTGACTTTCGAATCGCCCTTAATAGAATCGACTTGGATCCAGGGTCTCCAATCTTACCCAAAAACCCCACCAGGCTAAGGGCGTATTCTCCTTCACATTCACCAGAACGTTCTTCTTTGTCCAGAAGCTGTGTAAGTTTAGCGTGTACGGCAGGAACAGCCACACGAACAGATTCAATACCTTTCTCTTGTAAGACAATATCCAGACGGGCCATCACACGACTCGAAGCCTGACAGTCGCCATGCTCTATGGTATAGAGTTCAACTTGTGTAACGGGGGTTATTGGTATGTGTCCAATTACCGGGTCTGAGAAATGATGATCACCGAAAACTAACGTTGGGACGAATAATAGATACCACATCACGATAAGTAAACGCATCTCGCCCCTCCTCTTTGCTACCGATTAGCTAACCTCAACACTGGAGTTACCCCGGTTTAGCGGACGGTTTTACTCCACACACTTCCCGTCCGGCTTGTTCACCTTGTTCCACGCGTCGACAAACTGGTCAGCTAGACTGCGCACGGTAGACATGACAGAGCCGCTCCTGCCCTCATGTTTCTCAAACGTCCCGATCCGCTAGGTTTGCGCGAAGTTCAACTGCCCGGAAAGGGGTTCGTTAACCCACTTTTTCAATTCAACGGGAACGCTGAACGCGTCTCCTTTCACATTGACATCCACATATAGGTGCGGGAAGAAAACCACGGACCCCTCGGGGAACCCGAAATAACCGGATTGATACAGGCCGGCGGCGCGCAGTCTGGATTCCACCGCGGCGATAATCTCCTTTCTCTTGAGACCTGCTTCCTCCTCATCAAGCGACTTGTGCTCAACCACGAGAGCAACGCCCACGCATTTTGTGTACAGTTTGAACTCTTCTATCGAACCCTTGGTCTTGGCACTCTTATCAGACGCCGCACAAACACCTGCAGCGATCGCTACCAGCGCAACGACAAACACGACTCGCGCTTTCATATTCAAATCCCTCTGAAGTCAGATGAAGCAAGTCCTTCCGCGAGAACCGTATAGAATTCACGAAGGCAGGGCCAAGAAGCCGCAGGTGAGTAAAACGAAAGGCGTCTGTGCGACAATTGGTGGCGTTTTTTTGGAAGATCGAGAGAAGATGCTTCGGGTCTTAATCAGCTTTTAATCCTGGTCAATCGTGGTCAATCCTGGTCCGGGTGTTGATGTTGCATCTGGCCGAAACGCCTACTCCCGCCCTTCCCGTCTGTCGACAATGTCGTGCGCAAGGTTGCCGGATAACTCATTCTCCGCCAATTGGATACGATCCGCTTTTTGTCCAATAAAGATGCCGATTCGCTGTTGACCCGTTGGTGCATTGCCGATGCGGTTGTTGACGAAGGTCAGGTCGCGGGTTTCTCCCAGGATGCGGATGCCGCAGCCGTCGGCTCCGGTTCCGTTGTCCAGTATTTCGTTCTTCTCAAAGTAATTCCGATGGCCCGCCATCGGTTCGGATTCGTCGCGGAAGAGGACGCCCTCGTTTCCGTTTCCGATGGCGCGGTTATTGGAGAAGGTGTTGTCCGTGTCCTTGTGGCCGATGGAGATGCCAGTCTCGCCGTTGTCCAGGAGAGCGTTGTTTTCAAAACGCCCATTCCTGACCCGCCAGCAGAGGAAAAGGCCGATGCGGCCGTTCCCGATCGACCGGCAGTTGCGGATGGTGGGTGACCCGCTTCCGCTGCCGGGGTGAAGGCCCAGTTGGGTATTCCCATTGCAGACGCAGTCTTCCACCGACACATCGTTGCTCTGCTGGAAGCTGATCCCGTCGCCGTTGAAGTCTTCAACCGTGCAGCGGGCAATTCGTGCTCCGTGGCTTCGATACAGGAAGATGCCGGCACCCCTGCAACCGTTGAGGTAGGGGTTGTTTTGTTTGTTGCCCTGAATCGCCAGATGTTCGATTACCGCGCCTTCGACGCCATAGCCGCTGATGACCGGGAACGTTGTCGCCGCGTGTGCGTTTCGGGAGACGAGGTAGTCGCCCAGCATGGGCTTGTTGGTGCCGAATGTGTTGCCTTGTGCCCATATCAGTGTGCAGACGGCGGTGTGAAATCCGCCCGAACTGTCGTCCGTAACGCTGACCCCGTAGCCCGGCGCGAACCCGGTGGGGGAGGCAACGGTGATCTGTTCCTCGCCATAGTCGCCATCCAGGACAAGCGGACTCTCGGCGGCGTCTGCCTTAAAAAGAACGGATTCTTTCCCGCGCCCGCGGATTGTGACACAGTCTCTCAGGTGGAGCGAGTTCCGCATCGTGTAGGTTCCGGGGCCGACCTCTACGGTGCCGCCGCCCAGACCCGCGATATAATCGACGGCAGCCTGAAGGGCCGTGTTGTCACTGCCGATAATATCGGCTGCGGCATGACCGACGGTGACGCTGGGAGTACGACGTTGGAAAGCCATCGCGATGCCTCTGCTGTTTTTGGTTGGGTTGATCCGATCCTCGAAACCGATCGGGCTTATTCAAGATGAACACCCCATCTCATCAAGTCGCCCTCACTCACTTAAGGCCTTCCCCAAAATCACATCAAACAAGGTCTCTCTATGGCATTTAATCAGCCTTTAATCACACCAATCACACGAATCACAGTCCGGGCTGGGTGGCGATGTCGATTACCGGATCCTGATATCGTATTTCCCGGGTACGGTAACCGGAAGATCCTGGTTGTCGATCATCCGATGCAGCGGTGAGGGTCCCGATGCGAGCGGAAAGGTAACCGTGTCGCGGATGCGGGCGGATTCATAGATGGCCATGAGTATCTCAATGACGGTGCGGTTCTTGCGGATGGCGCAACGGTGCTCGCTGACGCGGCCTTCCATCCAGTCCACGAGTTCCACCGCCTGTGCGACGCCCACGTCGATGGAATCGGTCGAATCGAGGTCCTGCGATCCTTCGCCATTGAGCAATTGCGCCTTCCGAGGTCCGACGACGAGGGTGCCCTCCGTTCCGTGCAGTGCCATCGCGCCATAGGGGGGAGCCGGCTCGGGCGCATCGCTTTCAATCAGGATGCGCGCGCCGTTTTTAAGCGCGACGATTCCCGCGCAGAGATCTTCGATAGGTTCGTGGCGTTCGTGGCGGTCGGTGTGTCGCGCCACCTGGCCGATCGCCCAGACGGGTGCGGGATCATCCATCAGGTATTGCGCGATGTCGACAAGGTGGCTGCCGTTGTTGAGCAGGCCGCCCGTCGTGTTTCCGTGAAAGAGTCCGGGCTGCCCGATAGCGCCTCCCGACACCAGTTCCCGGCCCTTCTCGCATGCGCCGCGGAACCGCTGGTGATGACCCACGGCGACGCGGGTGCCGGCTCTTTCTGCGGCGTACAGGATGCGGTCGACTTCCTCGAGGCTGCCGGCCAGCGGTTTTTCACACAGGATGCCGCCAATGCCGGCCTCCGCCGCGGAGACGGCGATTTCCGCGTGGGTATTCATCCACGTACAGATGCTGATAATGTCGAGATTGCCCTTGCTGAACATGTCCGGATAACGGGTATACCGGTTCCGGATGCCGAATTCATCCGCACGGCTGTTCGCGGCCTGTTCGCTGATGTCCGCGATGCAGGTCAGGTCGACGTCGGGATGGGCCTGCCATGCGTTGATGTGTCTGCGGGAAATACTTCCGGCGCCCACCACACCGGCACGAAGAGATGCCATAGCGTTCCTTTCAGTTTTGTCGTACACGAATTAGAATCACAGACCGCCAATTCGCTTGACGGGCCGCCTCCGGCGCTGTTATCATACGACAGAAACCGAATTCTGAACAGAAAAACAACCCGGCTAACATTCCGTTGATAAAGTTGCTCCGCAGACCGGATGGACTTTTTCAACGGGATGCTAATGTTCTGTCCCGAAAATAGGTTGCCTAAATTCGGCCGACGAGTCGCCCGTCTCGCAAGGCGCCTGAGCGCAGCCGACCTGCGTAAGGTCTGCGAGCGAAGGAAACGCAGCGAGTCGGGATGAATCGGCGGGAGAATGGTGAGATATTTTTGGGACAGAACACTACGGAAAGGAGTCCCTATCATGTTGACACCGGAAGGCTGCAGGCACCGGCAGAACAGGCTGCGCGCAAAACTGAACGCAGATCGAATTGACGCAATCGTGTTTTCGGATCATATCGAAATCTACTATCTGACGGGACTGCTGCTGTCAGGTTATCCCGCGTTCTATTTCCCGGCCTTCCTGTTCCTCGAGACGAATGGCGGTTCCTGGCTGGCGGCGCATACGGAGGAGGGCGACGCGCTGGTGGACGACCGGATCACCTACGAATGGCACCGTATGAGTACGATGAATCCCGATCCCCTCCGTCTGCTCAACAGGGTCGTGGCGGCGAGACTGAGCGGCGGGAAGCCGGTCTCCCGCATCGGGTGGCAACAGGAGGGCCTTGAGAGGCTGCTGGCGGAGACGGTGGACGCTACGCTGTTTCCCGATACCTGGGTGCCCGTTGATGATTTGCTGGCGGACCTGCACAAGCGGAAAGAATCCGACGAAGTCTCATTGTTGCGGAAGAGCATCGAGGTCGATCTGGCGGCGTATACGCGGGCACAGGAAGTGATTGAACCGGGGGTTAGCGAACTGGACGTGCTGGCCGAGGCGCAGCAGGCGGCGATGAGGGCCGCGGGGGAGGTGGTCTACCACGGGGGCGACTATCAGGCCGGCGTCATTGGCGGGACGGCGAGGGATCGGAAGATAGAGGCGGGCGAACTTTACATCATCGACGCCCAGTCCACATATCGCGGATACTGGTCGGATCTGGCGCGGACCTTTGCGGTCGGCGGGGAGCCCACGGATCTGCAGATGTCGGTCTACGAGCACCTTGCTGGAATCCTGGAGGAAGTTTCAGGTCTGGTCCGCCCGGGGGGAAGCGCCACGGCGCTCTGGAACACGATCGACGCGCGCATTCGTGAACACGCTCACCTGGCGGATATCGGGTTGATCCACCATGGCGGCCACGGCGTGGGGCTGCGGCCCCATGAAGCGCCGGACATCAATCGCGACCGCGACGCGATTTTCGAAGTTGGAGACGTGTTTTCCTGCGAGCCCGGGGCATACAGTAACGACCTGCGTTCGGGAATCCGCCTGGAGAACACCTTCGTGATTAGGCCCTCAGGCGTGGAAACGCTGTCTGAGTATCCCTTGAATCTCGTACCGGTCAAGGTGTAATGTGCTTGGCGATAGGACCTTACGGACGAGGACCAGGGAAATGGAGGTCCAGGGCCGGTCGCGTGCAATTTCAGTTGACTTCCGTACGTCGACCGGCCTAATTCTAACGGGGCCGTTGATTGCCTCGGCTCCGCCTATTGCAAGCCAGAACGTGGGTTACAACTGCGGCGTTTCAGATCGCCGGGGGCTACCGTGGCCATCATTGTAGATAGCGGAAGGCGCATTCCGTTCCTGAGAGGAATGCTCACGCACTATCTGCTGGAGCAGGGATTCTCCTTCCGGGAGGCATACCAGGTCGCAGACCGGGTCAGAAGTTCCATCCAGAAGCAGAAAAAGGTACCCGCTGGCAAGATGATCGATCTGGTACATACCCACGCGCGTGAGCTTTTCGCCGACCGTCCGGTGGGAGACGGTGTTTTCTGGGCGCCCAGGTCCCGGCAGATACTCGTCGAAGACGACCTGGGAACCCGCCCTTTTTCAAAGGACCATCTCTCCGACTCCCTGGCGATAACCGGCGTTGACGAAAGCCAGGCCTATCGTATCGCCGAGCGAATCGAGGGCGATTTCATCCGGAACGACCGCACGGTCGTTACCCGTGACGACATCCTGCAAGCGACGTTGAACATACTTCGAAAAGATTCCGGCGATGTGTTTGCCGAACGGTACGGCATCTGGAACCAGTTTCGCAAAGGCGGGCAGACAACACCCCTGATCGTCCTGATCGGCGGGGGAACGGGCGTCGGCAAGACAACGGTAGGCGTGGCGCTCGCCAATCTTCTGCGGGTGTCGCGGGTGGCGTCCACCGACGGGATCCGGCAGGTTATGCGGTTGATGATCGCGTCGGACCTCATGCCCGCATTGCAGGTCTCATCTTATGCGGCCTGGGAGGTGATCCCCGTACCGACCGTCGAGGCGCCCGATCCCGTGGTCTACGGTTTTCGCGAGCAGGCGGCCCGGGTCTGTGTCGGCGTACGGGCAACCATTGAACGGGCGATTGACGAAAACGTCAGCCTGATCGTGGACGGTGTTCACCTGATGCCCGACCTGCTCGAACTGGAAGTGTATGCCAAAAATGCGCTTTTTATCCATTTGAATCTATATCTTACTGATCTGCAGCAATTTGCGGATCGTTTTGAAAGTCGGGGAAAAGGCGCCGCGGGTCGAACGCGGCATCGGTATATCAAATATCTGGACCAGATAATGAAGATCCAGCAGCATATTCTGGACGTCGGCGATGGCGCCGAGGTACCGGCATTTGAGAACTCGGATCTGGATGAGACCGTACAGTCGATTTCGCTACTCATCATGGATACACTGCGGAAGGTTCCGAAAGGCGGGGAAGGCAGGTAGAAATCCGGGAAACGGGTTTTCGAGACAGAGATATGGATGTAATTCTCTTTAATGTGGAGCGAGGGAAATGATCGACACACATGTTCATCTGGGGCAACTCCTGTTTGACAACCCGGGATTGACACCCTCCAAACTGCTTCGGTGGATGGATCGGCACGGGATCGAAAAGGCGGTGGTGATGGCGGTGGAGGTGCCGGAAGAGCTGGATTTCTTTGTGACAACAAAGGAATTGCTGAGAATGACGCGTCCCCATCGCGACCGATTGAAGCCTCTATGCGCCGTGGATCCCCGTCATCGCTATCCGGGGCGGTTTGAGCCGTACCCGATCATCGCGAGTTACATGGATCAGGGCTGTGTCGGATACGGAGAGAATCTGTGCGGATTGCCCGTGGACGATCCGATGCAGCAACGGGTCTACGAGGCGTGCGACCGGTTGAATATTGCCATTGTTATGCATTTCGATTCTTGGATTAATCGGGATAAACCAGGGCTCACCGGGTTTGAACGAATGCTGAAGACCTACCGAAACGTAGAGTTCATCGGGCATTCACCCCATTTCTGGCGCGAGATATCAGGAAACGTGGACGCAGGGGCGGGGTATCCCGGTGGAAAGGTGGCGCCAGGCGGCAGGGTTGAAGCGCTGTTTCGAATGTACCCGAATCTGTTCGCGGACCTTTCCGCTGGATCCGGGTACGGGGCCATTACGCGGGACCCGGAATTCGGGCTGAAATTCCTGAAGCGATGGAAACACCGATTGATGTTCGCTACCGACTATCTGCGCGTGGGACAGGAAACGCCAATTATCGACTACATCAGAAATGCGCCGCTCTCGAAAGATGCGTTCGAACGAATTACGCGGAAAAATGCCGAGAAATTATTCCGGCTCTAACGGGTTTGCGATGGCCTGAAAGTGTCACTTATTTGTGGAGACGGGATACCAGGGAGTCGACAATGATTGATACCCATTTACATCTCGGACAGCTTGTGAGGGAGGATCCCGGCCTGACCCCCGCCAGACTGTTGCGCTGGATGGACCGTCACGGGATCGAGAAGGGGATCGTGATGGCGGTGGAAGTGCCCGAGGAGCTTGACTTTTACATGACGACGAAAGAGTTGTTGAGGTTGACTCGATCGCACCGGGACCGGTTGCTGCCGCTGTGCGCCGTGGATCCGAGGCATCGATACCCCGGCAGATTCAATCCCTACCCGATCATCGAGCATTATATGGATCGGGGATGCGTGGGATATGGGGAGAATCTGTGCGGCCTCCCGGTGGACGATCCGATGCAGCAGCGCGTCTATGAGGCCTGCGACCGGCTGGGTCTGGCGGTTGTTATGCATATTGACCACTGGATCAACCGGGACGACACCGGATTGCCCGGTTTTGAGCGGATGGTGAAGACGTACCGGAATGTGAATTGGGTGGGCCACGCGCAATATTTCTGGCGGGAGATCTCAGGGGAGATCAGGCCGGGCGAGCGCTATCCGCAGGGACCGGTGGCGCCTGGCGGACGTCTGGACGCATTGTTTCGGAAACATTCGAACCTGTACGCGGACCTTTCGGCGCAGTCGGGTTATGGGGCCATAACGCGGGATCCGGCATTCGGACTGAAGTTCCTGAAGCGCTGGAAGCATCGGTTGATGTTCGCTACAGATACCATCCACACGCGGCCGATGCCCGCATGTTCGATCGTTGGCACCCCGCCCCTGCTGGACTATATCCGGAAAGCCGATCTGTCCAAAGATGCCCACGAACGCATAACGGCGAAAAACGCGGAATCGGTGTTCCGGATATCGTGAATCCACCTCGCCTCCTGCGATTGGAATCCGCATGCGTACGTAGGCCCCGGCTCTAACGCGCGTATCCGATCTCCTCGTCCGAATCCGCTTTTCAATGACCCAACGTGATGGAGAAGGATGGAAATGGATTTTCCCCGGATGTTTCCGTTGCGGCAGACGTTTGCCGCGGAGAGTCTGGCGGATCCTGTCGGGCAGACACGCCGGTGTGTCATGAACTCATCGCTGGGCGAACGCATTTCCGGGGGTGAACGGGTCGCGATAACAGCCGGCAGCAGGGGTATTCACCGGATCGCGCAGTTGACCCGGACGATCGTGGACTGCGTCCGGGAACTGGGGGGCAGTCCATTCATTCTGGCGTCAATGGGCAGTCACGGCGGGGCTACGGCCGACGGGCAGAAGGCGATTCTGACCTCATATGAGATTGACGAATCGGCGATGGGAGCGCCGGTCGACATGCACTTCGACGGAGAAGGCAATCTATCCGCGTCCGGATCGCGATCCGGATAATGGCCGAAGGCTTATAATCACTTCCGTGCGTATTGAGTGTCCCTCATCGGAGCGAGGGAGTCAGACCGAGTCGCAGGACTCACAGCACCCCGGTTTTCCTTAACAGGTTTCGAACCCTGGAGCGGTCTTCCGCCGAGAGAACATCGCCGGACGGGGCTCCGGTCACTTGCGCTTGCGGCGTGTCCCTCATGGGCCCGCCGGCAAGCCCCATCATTTCCAGCCCGGCCTTGAGCATGGGCGTTCCGAGTTCGCCCCTCAAGGAAGCCAGCGGCTCGAAATAGTCGCGCAGTTCCATTGCTGTTTTCCATCGCCGCCGAATACCGGCGTTGTGCATGCTGATGGACATGGGCAGGGTGAGGTTGGCCATTCCCGTTGTGAAACCCCTGGCGCCCGCGAGATAGTAGTAGGGCGCCATATTTTCGCCACCCCCGGTGATGATGGGTACGCTGTGTCCCACGGCCCTGCAACCGGTGCGCACCCAGTCGACGGCATTGCTTTCCTCCTTTATGGCGACGACGTTCTCGAGTCTTGAAAACCGCTTCACAAGATCTATTGAAAGAAGCTGCCGGGGTGCCCGGAAGGGGATAATTCCGATATCCACGGATTGCCCGATTGCACGATGATGTCGCCAGATCGCCCCCTCCCCACGGGCGACGACCGGGTCGTGCGGCATCACGAGCAGGGCGTCGCAGCCGACGTCCTGGGCGTTTTCTGCCATCTTCACGGCTTTTTTTGCGCTCCAGCCGACACCGCATACAATCTTGCACTTCCCCTGGGCACCCGCAACCGCGGCGGCGGACAGATCTCTGACTTCGGATGTCGACAAGGCGTAGAATTCACCCGATCCGCCGCAGATCACGAGGGTTTTCCGGCCATTGATCCCCGCAAAATAACGCGCGTTTTTCTCCATGCCCGCCGTATCGATCCGGTATCTGCCCTGCCGATTCAGGGCGGTCTTCATGGGTGTCATCACAAAGACGTATACCCCACGCGCGTTCATTGATTCTCGAAGTTTGCCGCAGTCGCTCATGATGGACGTCCTCCGCGGGATGAATCGGCGCCTCACGCACGCAGACAGGCGGAAGAATGGTGACACATTTCAGGAAAGGACACTAGGTTCTGTGGGTGTCGAATGCCGCCGCGATGTTCTGCATGCCAGCCGCGACAAGACCACCGTCGGATCCAAGCGCAACAAAGGTAAACCCATCCCTTACCGTGGAATCGACATGATTGGGATCCAGCAGCAGGATTCCCGCGGCTTTGCCCGCCCGCCTCGCGGCTTCCGAGACCCTGGCCCTGGCATCCAGAAACCTGGGATGGTCGAATTGCTGCGGAATACCCAGGTTGACGCTGAGATCGAGGGGGCCGATAAACAGAACGTCCACACCGTCTACCGAGGCGATATCGTCAATGCAGTTCACGGCTTCCGGGGTTTCGATCTGTACGACGGTGAGCAGGAGGTCGTGGGACGTTTCGAAATATTCATCGAAATCCCGGCCGAACTCGCTGCCCCGGTTCAACTTGGCAACACCCCGAATACCCCGGGGGGGATAACGGATCGAGGCCACCGCCTGCTCGGCTTCGGCCATTGTGCTCACGTAGGGTACCATGACTCCCGATGCGCCCATATCCAGCACGCGTTTGAAGCGGGGGGGTTCATTGGCCGCAATACGGACAATGGGCACCGCCTGTGTACCGGAAACGACCTGAAGCTGGATTCGCAGTGTCTCCAGGTCTGACGCGCCGTGTTCGATGTCGATCAGAACCCAATCGAGACCGCTTTTACCGGCGATTTCGGCCGTGACAGCGGAACCCAGGTTCAAAAACGTTCCTGCCACAAATTCCCGGTCCAGCGCGCGGCGTCGGATACTCTTTACCATGGCGAAGCCTTTCTGCATTGCGGAAGGGATGCGTCGGGCGCAGCCGGGGTCGGGTCGGTCGGCTCGGGAATCCGCGAGGCCCGCGCGGTCAAGGGCCCTCGGGTTGAAATCCGGATCCGTGGAACAACCCTCAGCGCATACCGGCGACTATGTATCGTCGTCGCAGTCGGGGCGGCGCGGGTCCTCAATAACGATACCGTTCCGGAGGTATTCGAGCGCCTTTGTATAACTTCTGTTTTGCAGGAAGTGATTCAACTGTGGGGACGTGACGGGGGCAAGTTTCTTTTGGAGTCTGGACAAATGAAGCAGGTGGTCCGTGATCGGTTCCCTTTTTTCGATGCTATCCATCAGGTTTTCCAGGGCGTTTTGTAGCGGTGCGGCCTGTTCCGACGTCACGACAACCTCCTTTGCTTTCCTGGTTGCGGTCAGTGTGTCCGGAGTGCCCACCGCGTAAACGTCGCCGGGCAGGCGGCGGCGGTTCACGTTTTTGCCTATTTGAAATAGGCCCCGGGCGTGCGTTCAACTTCAGCAACAAGGGTATCGACGTACGACCTTATCGAGAAGAGCCGGCCTTCGGCATCGCCCACCCGTCCCCGGCTGAGCTTGCCGTTCTCTTCCCAGAACGCGCCCAGTGCAGTCCGGTTGATCCAGGCATATCTGGCGCGTGGATCGCTTTCGATGCGCCGGTGCCAGCAGAGGACTTCAACGAGGTGAATGTACGTTGAAGACTCGTAGGTCACGCCCAGCATCACAAGTTTGGCGTCCGACTCATATGCTCTGACCATCGGTGAGTTGTCTCCGTAGGTTTTTCCCCACGGATCGAGGTCCCAGGGTGAAGAACGCCCTTTTCCGTCGCGATGGCTGTCAACAAACGCCCCGGCGTCTCTGCCTCGGGCGGCGACGGAATGGGAATAGTGGTCGGAGCGATACGTGTCAGGCATGGTGCGAAAAAACTCGGTGAGCCAACCCACCGTGGACGGGGTTGTTTCCGGGTCCCACGTCTGGGCGCGCAACCGGGTATTGTCCAGGAGGTTGAACGAGGGCATCAGGATGAGTCCATCCGGATTCGCGGCTTCCTCCAGGGCCCGGACAACCGCGGAAGCACCGCCTTCGACCTGGCCGAGGCTTCTGAACGAAGAGTGTATGAAAAGGGTATCGCCTGAATCGATACCTAGGTTTCTCAGGTCCCGGCTCAGTGTACCGACCGTGTGCGACCGCAACACGAGATCTTTCCCTGCGGATGTCAATTCGCCGATTGTTCCCTTGATTATGCAAAATTCTCCCATGACACGCCGTTCAGGGAGAATTTTGGGATCGAGAACCGGTTCAGGTACGCGTTTCCGCCGGGAACACGGCGGTCTGTACAATTTTGTCGTGCAGCGCCTGTCTGGCGGCGCCAAGGGCGAGGAAGCATCCGATAACGACGATGACGCCACCCGCCAAACCGACCACCGTCAGCAGCTGGCTCCCTGTCAGCGCAACAAGGAACGTCGCAACAACCTTGACCTGCTTTACAACCATGCGCAGGATAAGCGTACCAGTGGCCGCCACCGCGCCGTTTGCGTCTCGGATCTGCATCTTGAGAATCATCTTGCCGGGTGAAGCGCCGGTGAGACCCTCGATCAGACAGTAGAGGAGTTGAAGAGTGGATACGACCACGCCCACACCCGCCATCAGGCGGGTCAGATCGGAAAGATGGTGCAGGCTCGATCGATCCGAGGTTCCTTTCTCTCCGGTGATATATTCTGAGATGGACGTCAGGATCCAGATGATGATGAGGTCGATCGCAAATGCCCCGAGCCGTCTGCTGAATCCGATTCTACCGGCTGTGGCGTCAACCGGGTGGATCTCCGCGGAATAGTCGTCTGCCATGGGCGTTTCCCTTCCTGCTCTGCCGCGAGTTTCGAATCGGGGTTATCGCTGAAGCTAAGGTCAAGCAAGCGCATTGTCAACAAGAAAGTAGATGAACCCGGGTCGGTTGGCCGATGGCGTCGGGGGGACGTCAGGGAAAAAAAAAACCGGCTATTCGCCGAAAATCCGGATGCAGCTCCCGCGAGACGACGTGAAGCTCACCCGTGGATCTCTCGGCGTTTGGAACACTCCGGCGATGGTGTTTCGTCTCGCAGAAGACGTCTGATAAAGGTGGGGAGGACAAAAGCAGCTTTGTGAATTTCGTCGTTGTAGTATTGCAGGCCGTGTGCTTCCGAGAATTGGCGGGCGTTCATCGGGTCGAGGGCGTTCAGCGGATCCACGCACCCCTTTGCGGCATAGGAAAAGCTGAGCAACCCGGTCGTATTCGTGGGGATGCAGGCGAGGTAGCAGTGTACGTTTGCCAGGCCGAAGACCGACTCCTGGCGCCTGTATATTGTCGCGAAGGTCCGGCTGTTGAGCGTGGGTGGTTCGGTTTGCGCTACCATGACGCCCGCGGGACAGAGGCTCTCCAGAACGCGCCGGTAGAATGGTTCCGAGAAAAGGTGCCCGGACCGGCCGGAGGGATTTGCGACGTCGACGATAACGAGATCGAAGGATTCGGCGGGACAGGTTTGCAGGAAGGCGAAACCGTCGTCAATCTGAAGCGAGAGTCTGGGATCGTCGAAAGCCGGCGCAAGGGCCGGGAAGTACTGCCTGCAGGCTTTGACAACCGTGGCGTCGAGTTCAACGACGACAACCTGCTCGATCCGCTCGTAACGCATCAATTCCCGGACGGCCCCGCCGTCGCCGCCCCCGATGACCAGGGCCCGCTTCGCATCGGGGCGGGTTTGCATGGGTACGTGGACGATCATCTCATGGTAGATGTACTCGTCTTGTTCCGTGCAGGTAACGGCCCCGTCGATCACCAGCATCTTACCGTATCCGTAGGTGTCGAGGACTTCGATCTTCTGATGGGGCGACTGCTGCTGAAAAAGCGCGCCGGCGTGTCTGAGCGAGAGGGCGATCTGTTCTTCCCTCCTGGTAAACCAGAGATTGCGGATGTGTACGGAAGGCGCTTCCGAGGCTGCCTGCGCCGGCATTGCGGCGGACTGAGCCTGGGCGTTGAGGTGTCCGCGGTCAATTTCGCGGGTTGTGCCGTGAGTGGCCTTCAGGTCCGACTTCAGAACTTCGTACGCCGTCCACGGGTTGATCGTGTCGCCGCAGGTGAACAGGTCGACGGCGGCGAAACCATGCTCGGGCCAGGTGTGGATGGACAGGTGGCTCTCGTGGATGACAACGACGCCGGAGACGCCGTAGGGCGAGAAACGGTGGAAGGAGGTGTTGATAACTGTGGCGTTCGCCGCGCGAGCCGCGCGAACCATGCACGCTTCAATGCGGATGACGTCGTCCAGTACGGATGCGGGAGACCCGTAAAGCTCCACCAGAATGTGTCTCCCAAGCGGCACTGTTTACGGCCTCCGCTGTACGTGCGTGCATCTTCGCGCCGGGCGAGGGGCTGCGGGGGACGCCGGGGGAGAGTAGAGGGGGCGGGTTCGCATCAGACGCTCTCCCCGGCGGACTGCAGAGTCGACGCCTGGCCCTTCTCGATCAGGACACTGCCGTCGTTCCTGTATTGAAGCTGGCTTTCTTCCGGGATGGTACGCCAGATGAGAAACTGTTTTCGGATCTGGTTCATAAAGCGCTGGTTGCATCGTTTCCACGAGGCAAGGTCGCCCGACAGCCTGTCAATGGTGATTTCGAGGGCGTGGATGCCGAAGGCGCCCGTAGGCGTGGACGACAGGCGGATGGTCTGGCTGACGCCAAGGTCGAAAGGCGCCAGCCAGATGGTCGTGTCAATCCGATACCCCCGTTCCGTTTCCGCGTCATAGGTGGACAGGTTGGCCCCGTGGGTAAAGAAAGTGCCCATCGAACTTTCTGTATGAAAGTCGAAGTATTTGGTGAGAAACGTAAACAGCCCCAGGACCTCGTTGCCGGAAATGGTGAACGGAAATTCGAAATGCCAGCGGTCCGCGTCCGGATCGGGGAGTTTCCAGCGCCGTGTGACATCCGGAACCGCCAGCTGGGAAGCCCGCCGGGCGGGGTAAACGGTGGACAGGATCACGACGACCATGACAAGCGTGGAGGATGCCACGGCCGACACGGAGGAATAGTTAACTGTAATGCCCTCCAGAAGCCCCTGCCAGAGAAGAAATTTTGACACGCCCTGTGCGAGGAGATAACCGGACACCGCGCCAAGCACCGCGTACACGCAGGACTCGGCCAGGAACAGGAAGGCAATATGTACGGGCGCCAGGCCGACCGAGGAATAAATGCCGATTTCCCGGAATCGTTCGTACACCGAACCCATCATCGTGTTCAACACGATGAGGGCCGCAATGGCGATGGGAACAAACAGGTTGCTCAGGCCCTGCGCCGACGCGTGTCCGAACGAAGAGTAGACGGAAACAGAAATGCGCCCGATCTTTCCCTCCGGCGAGACTTCCGGTATCCCCGCAAAGAGGACAACGGAGAGCCGCGAGACAAAGCTCTCCACCCGTTCCTTGACCACTGTTGGATCCCGAAACCGCACGGCGACCGCCTGAAGCGGGCTGCTTACCTCCCTGAGGGTCTGGTATGGGACCACCATAACGTTTGCCGGGTCGAGGTGTTCAAATTCCATGATTTCGACATCGGTCTCTTCCAGGCCGGCTTTCTCCCGCTTTTCCTGTTGGGCCATCTGCATAAACACGTTCTCATCGGTCAGGACAAAATCCGCGGGCGTGACGGGCTCGCCGTCGAGGTCTTCGAGATCTTTCATGCGCTCGGCGTCAATCAGTCCGACCACCTTGAAACGCTCTCCAAAAAGGCGTACCTCAGCCTTTCCGACATCGGATTCGCTGATCTTCAGGAGTTCGGCCATTGCCTGGGGCAACACGGCGACGTTTCGTTCACCCGGCTGAAACCATCGACCAGCGGACAGGCAGTTTTGAATCCCGATCACTTCGGTCTCCTGCGCGGTCAGTCCGACAATGCCGAGCGCGTTGGCCGATGCGCTGTCCGATACGACCTGGATGGCCTTTTTCTCCTTGGAAGCGTACCAGCTGCGCGCCGCCACAACGGCTTCCTTTCCGAAGTTGGCGCGAGCGTAGTCCAGAACCGATTCCTCAAGCGGCGCCCAGTATTTGCTGCGGATAAGCATTCCCGGGTATGTGCCCAGATTGTCTCGTTTGATCTGGTGATAGCTGAGCTGGGATTTGATCGAGGAGAACGACAACACGGTGAAGGTGAGGAGGACGAGCGTGGAGAAGGTGAGCAGCGTTCTGAGTTTACGCCTTTTCATATTGGCAATACCCAGATGAAAGGCTGCCAGCGAGGCGGAAATCCGGCCCACGTCCACGTCGTGGATAATGGCGGCCTCCGTTCGGAGGTTGCGCATCTGACTGTTGAAGCGGGAGAAAACCAGGGTGATGACGAAGGTGGCCAGCGACAGGAGCACAAAGGCGAGGAGAATGACGAAAGGATTGGACAGGTCGAATGCAGGATGAACGATGGACAGGAAGATCCAGATGACCAGAAAAATTCCGGCGAAACCGACAGTCTGCCATCGGATGTCCACCGACGTAAAAATGAGCCGCTCGCTAAAAAACGCACAGGGAAGAACCAGCGCCATAAAGAAGATGATGCCATGGATCACGTCGTTCTGTGTCCCTTTCACATCCGGATACGCGCGTGACTCGAGGCCAAGCGCGGCCCGGGAATGCCTCACGAAATCGTCCCATCGCAATTGTTGCCGGGCCGCGTCCGCCCGGTCCAGATGTTCCCTCGCCCTTTGGTGCAGATCGGTAAGGCGGTCGTTTTCGATTCCGTAGACCTGAAGTTCACGCATCCTGGCGTGGTCCAGGATCCACATGTCTTTAGCGGCCTGGTAAGCGGTATGCGTGATTGCACCGTGCGTGGAGGCCACAAACCCGCTCTTGCGTGCGGCTTCAACGCTGGTCGTATCGGTTGCATTCAGCAGCAGGTAGCGGATACCGATACCACGTGTATGCATGGTGATTTTGAGTTTGACGCCGGGGCGTGTGAAAACCACGCCGACCGGTTCGTTGGGGCCGTAACCCAGGGAATAGCCATATTCCTGCGGGGCGGTGTTCCCGTCGCCGTACAGGGAGAGATTGGGGAGCTTGGTGAGGTAACGCGGATCCACGGTTTCGTAGAAGTCTGTTGAAACACAGGGAAACATGATGCGCGTGGCGCGGGTAATCCACCAGTCCATTCCGAATTCGGGTTTGTAGATCCGGGCGCTCTGCCCGCGATCCGACGCGTAGGTGATTTCGCCGCTTTCCGGGTCCAGGTGATACGCGTCCAGGCCGACCCAGCGCACGGCGAGACCGGGAACGTGGAACTCGCCGTTCTCGTCGGCCTTATCGTAGAATATGGCGCGCACGCCCTTGACGGACTTTTCGTAAGACATTCGCAATACCGCCACCGCTCCCTTGCGCGGCCGGTCCGGGGTCATGCTGCGCCGCGGATAGGTGAGCAGGCGCCCTTTCAGGGCGCGCATCCGATCTTTCATCTTGACGCGATAGTCGGGCAGGAACGTCGGCTCGTCGAGCGCTTTGCTGAGCACCGCGGTAAGCAACCGTATCTGGTTCGTCAGGTTGGTCAGATTGACTTGCTCCACGGTGTCATGGGGTGTATCCACTCTGAAGCGCGCATCGTTGATGGTCACGAAAGCGAGTGTCGGCATGCCCGCGGTAAGTACGACCTGCGAATCGGTCTTTAATTTTCCGCCCGGAATGAACATGCGCCAACTCATTCCCGACGGTGGGTTGATACCGTCAACGAGCGACCGCTTTGCGTCCATGCCGAACGCCGGCGCCAGGTCCGCGCCGAGGTTGCTGAAGCGTTTCCCAAACGGCGTAAAAAAACGCTGGTAGTAGAACGCAGTGGAACCATTCCAGACGGCCATCTGGTCGGTCTGCGAGGAGAGATCCAGGGAAATCCAGAGCCGGATATCGATCGGGTCCGTCATCAGGGCCGCGAAGTGTTCCTCTTTTCGGGCATGCCTTCCGAGAAAGTCGCAGACGCCACGAAAACCGAGATGGTGGGCCGACGTGGCCAGGAAAAGGACGGTGTGAGCGGGCGGATGCGCTTTGAAGTATTCGGCCATTTCAAGCAGGGCGACGATGCCGGATGCCTGCTCGGCGCCGGGGGCGAGCGCGGGGACCACTGACATGGCGTCGTAATAGGCGTCCACGAGAACCACGCGTTCCCGAAGCTGCGGATCCGTGCCCGTAATCCAGCCAATGATGTTTCGCGTCGGGTGCGTTTCCCAGTCCATCCGCGCCTTCAATTCCACTTCGATCCGCTCGCCCGCGGCCAGGCGCCGCCGGAGGCGTTCCCCGTCGGACCTGCCGATCCAGAAACGGGGCGCGTTGAGCGGAACCTGGAAGAACTTCTGTTCTGCTTCGGCCGTTGTGGTGGAGTCCGGAGCGACGAAGATGATTGCCCTGGTGCCCAGCATGGCGGCATTCATCCAGCGATTCCAGGAGTTGAAATCCATCAGAATGACGCTGCCTTCGGGTTCCTTGCCGTTGAGATCCGCGAAATTGCCGGCGCCCGCGTCAATAAGCGGGGCTCGCAGTCCGGCGCCCGGCAGCGTGGACGTACGGACCAGGTTGGGCCAGACCGCATGAATAGGTACAATACCGGGTTCGCCCAGGATGCGGAGGCCGCCGCCCTTGTCTACCGGCGACGTGACGTCGTAGGTTTCCACGGAGACGTTTTCCAGACCCACACGTTTGAACTCTTCTTCTATATAGAGAGATGCGGACCTGTGGCCCGGATAGCCCACCACCCGCGAACCCGATCCGCTGAGTCGGAGCAAACGCGATTCGATTTCGGCCGGCGTTATCTCTTCTCGGATGGTGTCCGCCAGTTCCTGTTGGCCGGTGGCCACCCTGGTGGGCGGCAATTCGGGATAACGGATGTTGAACCAGTCGAACAGGAGGTCGGTGAGCGCCTGCGGAGAAAAGAGGGTCAAACTGAGAAAAGCAATCAGGATGACCAGGCCGAGGGTGATGTTGTTTGTTTTCACAATGAGCCCTGCATCAGGATAAGGATTTTGGGCGAATCGTTATTTCGACGCCGCGGCGCAGAACGTCAGTACCATTTATGAACCACGTGCCCGTCCGGCTGGAACCAGATGGCGTCCACGACAACGCCGGCGGCGACGGACAGAATGTAACCCACCAGCATGCCGATGAAGAATGGTCTCGATTTCCGGTAAAAGGCGGCGCCGGCAAGCCTGATCATGGTCAGTTTGACCAGCCACGCGACAAATATGGTCGCGCTGGTGAGCCGCGAAAGCGCCGTGCCGGACAGGGCGAACCCGATCGGATGGAGCGGCCACCTGACGAAGCGATACCGCATCAGATTCAAGAAAGCCATGGCGCCGGCGCCGGCAAAAAAGAACCAGTAGTTGACCGGTTCGATGGGGCTGTTGACGGCCTTGATGGAATTGGCGATGCCGCGTACCTGCCCGATCCCCGCGCGGATAATCAGCCAGTTGGGTTGTACATTGTACCCGCCAATGGTATAACCGAGCCACACGGTATAAAGCGTGGAGGTGACCATCCCCACCACGAATGCGGCGGAGATCGCCCAGAACAGTCGCCGTTTGCCCTTTGGCAGGAATTCCGCCAGTCGATTGATATGGGCCATCGTACCCATGGAGAGGCCCCGATAGTGGTTTACGGCCCGAGAGGAAAGTCCGAGCGCCATTTTGGTGGGCGCGGTATACGTGTGGGAACCACCCAGAAACCGGCTGACAAGGCCCCACGCCGACGTGGGCGGGTTCAGGTAGACAATACCCGAGTCCGCGAGGATTTTTGCAACGGTGGCATAGACGACGAGCATACACAGGATAAGCAGGACGATCACCTTGACCTGCATGCCGATCCAACCCAGCCACAGCGCCATGTAAAGACATCCCACGACAAGCCCCAACACGGCATGCCGGCACGATAGTAATTCCTGGCTGTCGTCCGGAGTCGATCGATCCGGGTTGAGGGCCTTCCGGAAGACGTCAAGCAGGTGATGTCTCGCGATCCAGATCGCCCAGAGAGCAAGGACCGTGAACCCCCCGGCCGTCTGCCAGATGTAACGGCCTCGACCATAGTAGGGTGAGATGGCCGAGACGCCCAATCCGCTCAGGATTCCGCCCTCGAGAATGAACAAAGCGTCGAAAAACCAGAGGCTGAAGAGGATCTCGAGGCTCGCGAAGTACGAAAAGCAGATGACGACCGCACTCAAAAAGAAAAAAGCGGGCGGGTAATCGGGAGAGAAAAAGATCCAGCGGGCGGAAGCCGTGGGAAACCGGGGGAACTGGGGATAGAACCATGCAATCATGTTCCAGCCGAAAACGAACGTGGTGAGCATGAATCCGGCCCAGAACGCCTTGCCTTTCATGAATTCGGGCAACCAGCGTCTGCCGGTTCCGGCCTGCGTGGTGAATTCTATGATGGGTTCCATTGCCGGGAAGACGAGGCGCTCGTTTTCGGACCATTGCTTGCGGAAGATGATGGACAGGCAGGCTGCGGCCAGAGCGACGGCGCAGAGAAACGTGAACCACCAGAAGAGAGGCACGGCCCAGACGCCCCATGGAATGGATGCGCCATGGGGCAGGCCCTCGTAGAACCACGCCATCGCATTGCCTTCGTTGTCCGGAATCAGCCACCCGGGGAGATACGGGTGAAGGTATCTGGCCCATTCGTTCTCCATGGTGGCGAAATAATGGGGCGCGACCATAACACCCACGAGGTAACCACTGATCCCGTAGGTGGGCCCCAGAGAACTGATGAAACCCATGCAGAAAATGGTGATCCATTCCGAAGACGAGAAGATAAACCGCCGGCCGAACTTGTAGGCAAGCATCGAACAGAGGATGATGGAGACCAGGCTGAGGATCAGATTGCCCATGGGCATATGGCTGTACGCCATAAACGACGCGTGGAGGACGTAGCGCACCGTGTCGCCCAGAATACCGATGGATACCGAAAGGAAAAGCCCGCAGACGATGGACCTGAAGGTCACGCCGCGATTCCGGATAGTATCCGAACCGGAGGACGTGTCGACATCAGATTCCGTCGAGTTCGTGGATCGTATTGACATGGATTGCCGATTTCCCGAAACACGGTTGCGTATGCCCGACATTCAGCGCGCGGAAAGAGGGCGCCAATCTGTCAGATGAAAGCCCCGGAACCGGTCAGCTCAGAAGCGATCAGTTCCCATCACTTCCAGGGGGGCGGTGACCAGAGGGTTCAGCGCCGTCGCCCTCTGCAGGCACGCGGCGGCCAGGCTGTCTTTCCCCGCCAGACTGTAGAAGTGCGACAGGGTCTGATAGCGTTCCGCCGTCGGGTTCTCCGCGGCGGTCAGTTCCAGAAAGCGAATACGTCCGGCCAACCTGCTCTGGCGTTCGAAAACATTCAGGTGCCCTTCGGCTTCCAGCTCCTGCCCGAGAGCCAGCAGGGTTTGTCCCAGCAGATATCGTGTGCGAGGATGAAAGGGATCCAGCGCGACCGCGCGACGGAGGTGGCGTACCCCCAGGTTTGCTCGTTTCCTCCGGAGTTCGTTCCGGGCGATGTCGCAGAGTAAATCGATATCTTCCCGGTTCTCTTGAAGGGCCTGCCGGAAGCAGGCCGCAGCCGAGTCGAGTTCGCCGCGGCTGAAGTGAATGCGCCCCAGGCCGGCGTAAATTCCGCCCCGTGCGCCGCCTAGCGATGCGGCGCGCCCGTAATGGCGTTCGGCGTTATCGAGGTTCCCGGCCGCCACGTAAAGCTCGGCCAACGCCAGGGAAGGCCCGGGATTGTCCGGCATTTCCTCGGCGGCTCTCAAAAAGGCAGCTTCGGCCCGCTCGTCCGCCCGGGCATCTCGAAGGGCGCGCGCGTATTCCATCCATTCTCGGGGGCCCGACACGAGGGGCGAAATCGCCATCAGGGTTTCCGTCGCTTCGGCAAACCGTCGGCGTCCGGTCAGGAGGGCCGCCAGACCAAACCGGGCACGGACGGATTCAGGGTGAACGGCGATGGCTTCACGGTAGGACGCCATTGCAGATTCGTCGTCTCCGTGTCTCAACGCGGTCTCGGCGCCGTCGCACAGATTGACCGCCCGCTGTTCCGGCGTCCCGGATGCCGGCCGGAAACAGACGACTGCCAGCGCCACCAGAAGGAACGCGGCAAGCGGCCTATAGTTTCGTACCACAGTGTCGACAATAGTTCGCATCGGCCTCCAGGGTCTCGGCGTTGCATCCTGAACAGGACCGGGTGGCGACCCGGTCTTTCATGGCCTGCGAGATTTCGACCGAAAGGATGCCCGTGGGCACGGCGATGATGCTGTACCCCAGCATCATGACAACGACCGCAAGAGCCTGGCCAGGCGCGGTTTTGGGAGAAATATCGCCGTATCCCACGGTCGTGAGGGTGACGACGGCCCAGTAGATGCTGCGGGGGATGCTGGTAAAGCCGTTTTCGGGTTTTTCTATCACGTACATCAGTGAGCCCAGGATGACAACGGCAGTCATCACGGTGACCGTGAAAACCGCGATTTTTCGGTGGCTCGACCGGATCGCCCGGACCATAATTCGGGCCGCTCGGAGGTACTGCACCAGTTTAAGTATGCGAAACACGCGCAGTACACGGAGGATACGGATGACCACGAGGTACTGGCTGCCCGGCAGGAGCAGACTGATATACGTGGGAATGATGGCAAGCAGGTCCACGATGCCGAAGAAGGAAGACGCATAACGCAGGGGGCGGCCGACGCATATCAGCCGCATGATGTACTCGATGGTGAAGAGGAGCGTAAAAAACCATTCGAGACCGTACAACAGGTCGCCGTGGGTCTCCCGCACAGCGGCGATGCTGTCCAGCATCACGGTCAGTACACTCAGAATGATGCTGGCAATAAGCAGGACGTCGAACCTGTTGCCCGCCGGAGTGTCTGATTCAAATATGATATTCCGAAGACGCCGACGCCATCCTGAAACCGGATGAGCGCTTCTTTTTCCGTAGGCCATATGCAATTGAGGATCTATTGCCCCGTGATTGCCGCCGGACTCGCAAATCTTACGCCGCAACCGGAACCTTATCCGCAGGCAGGTATGTCCGGTATCCGGCTTGCGGGCGACCGTGGTCGCAGGCGGGCTCACCCGGGAGGTCGCGCTCTGTCAGTAGCGGGTATCCACAAGCCATGCTTCCCCGGGATGGGTTTCCCAGCGTTTTCTCAGGGCTGTCTCGTTGGGGCAGAACTTTCCGCCGTAAGATATGCCGCCGTGCGAGATGTTTACACTCACGGCGACGCTGTCACCCGCAGGCACCCAATGGGGGGTGAGTATCTGATTCCAGAGCAGGTCGCCCTTTTCCATCTTGTATGAGAGAACGTCGTCCGGTTCGTGGTCGGGAGGGCCGTAAGGCCTTCTGAGTGTCTCGCGGTTGTTGACGGCGACGTCGAGGGGTGCATATTTGTAGGGGTTTTTGAATGCATTGAAGTATTTTACGCCCCAGATCTGCCAGGCCACGACATGCGACGTATCCATGTGGTAGGAGGAGTGGCAATGCTTCCCGGAAATGAAAATGATGGGATAACAGCGTTGCCACGTAAATCCATTGGACGCCAGAAAGCTGCGCCACGGAATCATGACCTTTCGCTGGAAGTCCTTCAGAAATTGCCCCTCGCCGTAGAAGTTCTGCAAGTGAAAGTGGGCCAGCGAGAAGGGCCGGTCGATAACGTCCGCGACGGGAAACGTTTTGAATTCCGCAATCCTCTGTTTTTTTTCATCTTCCGGGAGGTCGCCGGGAATGTTGATCCGTGCCTGGCTGTCCTTTCGAAGGATGTCCACGATTTCTTCCGCGGAAGGGAACGCCATGTCGAAACCGAAGTACTCCGGGTCGAAGAGAAAGTTCTGAAGGCCCTTCCAGCGATCCATGAGTTCGTCTTCGTTACGGACAATGATCTGCATGGTTCCTCCGTCGTTTTGGGCGCGGGACTCAGTTGGCGCAGGCCTCGCAGACGAGACTGAAGCGCATCCGACCGCCATCCGGGATTTCGGTTTCAAAGTCGGTCTTTACAAATACATCAGTTGAACCGCAGAAGTCACATCTGCCGCATTCGGTGTATTGGGTTCTCGCTGCCGCTTCCAGCGCGAAATCCGCATGTCCCCGGCGGGCTTTCAGATAGGCGGCAGCCTGGCGCCGGATCCCTTTGTCGGAATCGCCTTGCGCCGCGCGTTCAAATATGGCATCCAGAGCGGGGTCGTCCGGTCGTCCACCGTCTTCAAGGGTGTGCCACGCGGCTTTGCGCACGCCGTGGTCAGGATCTTCGAGCATGCGGTAGAGCGCGCGCCAGGCTTCCTCCACGCGGCGGCGGAGGTGACAGGGGCACAGGAAATCGGCGGCGGTTTTGCGATCTTCCGGGTCCCGACTGCGAGAGAGTTCTATAAGTCTCGAGATGTTCTCGCCATTGACGCGCGCTTCCCCGATTCCGAATGCTCTTTTCTGATATCTGTTGAGTCCGATCCTCTTCCGACTCACGATGACTCCAGCGCGAAGTTTCCGGGTCGAATCTCTTCTTTTTCGATGCCTGCCGACTGTTGCGCCCAGTGAGGACGATGATCGGCATTGTCGTCTGCAATATAACATATGGCAGTGCAATATCAAAATCCTAGTCGCCCGGTCAACACCGGAGAGATTCTTACCTGGACATACCGGCAATACCGAAAAACGCGGTTTTCAATTCTGAGATTGCCTCGGCTCCTGCGCCGCCCCTGGAAGCGCCGGGAACCGGGCCGCCGGAATCCCATCGACCACTGGCCTGCGGGCAGTCGTCATTACACCTTGAAAGGGAGCATGGTACAATGGAAAGAGTTCAGGAGGATGTTCGGTTAGACTTGCTGCTTAAAAGCGGGTACGTCATCGATCCCGTGAATGGAGTGGACGGAATTCGGGACGTGGGCATTCGGGACGGAGAGATCGCCGAGGTTTCCGACGCGATCGCCGGGGAACGGGCGGCGCGCGTTATCGACGTTTCCGGCCTGTTGGTCACGCCGGGGCTGGTGGACATTCACGTCCACGCCTACGACAGTCGGCTGGACCCGGCGCCGGACAAATTTACGGGCAGTCTGAACGCGGATGCGCATTTTTTGAGCGACGGGGTGACGACCTGCGTGGATACCGGGACTGCAGGTTGCGGCGAGATTTCGCATTTCAGACAGACCGTGATGGAAAAAAAGACCTGCCGGATTCTGGCTTACGTCAATATCTCGGCGCCGGGGATGGGAAATTCGGAACAAGATATCCGTACCTTCGACGCGGCGGGCGCGGCGTCGGCCGCGATGGATCACAGGGACGTGGTCGTGGGCATCAAGACGGCCCATTACTGGCCAAATAAGCCGTTTGACACCGACCATCCCCCATGGGCGTCCGTCGAACGGGCGGTGGAGGCGGGTAACCTGTGCGGGATGCCGGTGATGGTCGACTTCTGGCCACGGCCGCCGGAGCGGTCCTACCCGGATCTGATTCTGCAAAAGCTGCGTCCCGGCGACATTCACACGCACGTGTTCGCCCGGCAGTTTCCCGTCATCGATGGGAATGGGCGGGTCCGGGACTACATGTTCAAAGCCAGGGAACGTGGTGTCTGGTTCGATCTGGGCCACGGCGCGGCGAGTTTCTGGTACCGCAATGGCGTGCGTGCCATAGCGGACGGGTTTCCGCCGGACTCGATCAGTACGGACCTGCATACCGGAAACATCCACGGGTCCGTGGTCAGCATGACCGACACGATGTCCAAGTGCCTGTTGATGGGAATGCCTTTGCGGGAAGTGATCTACCGGTCGACGGCGGCGCCGGCGCAGGCGATTCGCCGGCCGGACCTGGGCACGCTCGGGGTGGGGACGGAGGCCGACGTCGCGGTGCTGGCCCGCCTCGAGGGAGCGTTTTCCTTCCGGGATTGCGGATGGGGACGGATGGACGGGTCCGAGCGCCTGGTGTGCAAACTGACGCTCCGGAAGGGCGAGGTGGTATGGGATCGGGACGCCCTGACCGTCGCTGCGTGGCAGGATCTGCCCGACGACTACTGGCAGACGACGGTGGTGCCCGTACCGATTCGCCGGCATTGGCGGGAGATCGACAAGGACACGGGGACGGCTGGCGTGTGATTCGTCGTTAGCGGGATGGAGGAAGCACCCCTACCAGTCGGCCACGCTCCCGTCGGACTCGTAGTGATATTCGCCGCCGAGTTCCTCTCCGTAGTCACTCTTTTTCTGGACTTCACGCTCGTCGAGTTCAATGCCGAGGCCGGGTTCGGTGGGGAGCAGGATGTGTCCGTCATTCACCTGCCAGGGATTCGTCAGCAGTCCTTCTCCAAGACACGAGTCGACCTGCTCCTGAATCAGAAAGTTGGGTACGGCGGCGTCGACGTGGAGGCATGACGTGAAGGCGACAGGTCCGATGGCGCAATGAGGCATGATGTGCAGGTAGTAGACTTCGGCCATGTTGGCGATCTTGAGGGTTTCCGTAATGCCTCCGGCGTGCGAAACGTCCGGCTGGATATAGGCCGCGGCCTGATTTTCAAAGATCCGCCGGAATTCCCATCTGCTCAGCAGCCGCTCACCGGTGGCGATAGGAAAGGGAACCCGGTCGGAGACATGCTTGAGGGCATCCACGTTTTCCTGTGGAACGGGTTCTTCCACAAACATCGGGCGCATGCCTTTGAGTTCGTGGCAGACTTCAACTGCCAACGCCGGTGTCATTTTTCCATGAAAATCGAAACAGAGTTCGACGTCGGGCCCGACCCACTCCCGCATCAGGTACGCCCGGCGGACGAATTCATCGATGACGGCGGGAGGTTCGTGCGCCCGCCACTTGCCCCCGGGCCCGGTCTTGAAGGCCTTATAGCCGCCCGTCTTCCGGAGGCTGTCGAGGCGTTGTCTTGAAGCGGCCTTCTCCTCTTCCGTAAGCCCCCCGATGCCCCAGTGGGCGTAAACCCGAATCCGGTCCCTGAGGGGTCCACCGAGCAACCGGTACACGGGCACGCCATAATGCTTGCCCGCGATGTCCCAGAGCGCCTGGTCGATGCCCGACAGGGCGGTCATGAGGACGGCGCCGCCACGGTAGAACGTCGAACGGTAGATATGCTGCCAATGGTGCTGGATTCGGAGTGGGTCCTTGCCGGTGAGATAGGCTGACAGTTCCTCGACGGCGGCCACGGTGCTTCGGGGTCTGCCTTCCAGGGTGGTTTCTCCCCAGCCCACCAGGCCGTTATCGGTTGTGATTTTCAGCAGGCGGGTACGCGGCCGCGGAAAAAATTGTTCAATGCGGGCAATTCTCATCCGGTTTTCCTTGGAAAGCGGGTTTGCCCCCTGGCCTTTCAGTCCAGCCCGTTACACGAGGCAGCCGAGGGTTGAGAGGCAGGCGCGGGTGTTAGGAATGGGGTCGGTCAGTCCCGCCTGGAGGTGCGTGCGTGTTTGGTCAATGAGATGGTCCAGTTGTTCCGGCGTGTCCACGTCGTACCAGGACGGTAACACGCCAACGGTGAGACCGACGGCCTCGGCCCTTTCAAGTGTCTGAGCGAATACGTGCTCGGTGCTCCACGAGATGTTATCGAAGATCTCGCGGACCGGTCTTGAGAGGCCGACGAGATAATAACCGCCGTCCACGCTGGGCCCGAGCACGATCTCCTTCAGTACGAGGAGTTCGAATGCCCGATCGATGTGGCGGGGTGGCAGCGATGGAACGTCGGTACCCAGAATCACCACGCGTCCGGCGCCCAGATCGAAGCAGTGGCAGGCCGCTCGGTACATACGTTGGCCCAGGTCGGCGGAGACCTGCGGAAAAAGGACCCAATCCGCCCCGGCCAGATCGGCGAGTTCGACTTCCGCCCCAGGTGGATCGCAGGCCACACAGCGCCGGTCCACGTCGGCTTGCGTCGCTGTGTTCACGGTATCCAGGATGAAGGCGCGGTAGATTGCCGCCGCCTGTTTCGGCGTGTACCGGGAATGAAGACGGGTCTTGACCGCGCCGGGTACGGGGTTCCTGGCGAAGATGACGAGATAGGTGCTCGCGGCCATTTGCGTTGGAAGACCTGTTCAATGCCGGGCGAGGGTAAGAGCAACGGGCTGCTAGAGTCGGTTGTCCCGTTCGGGGGCCGATTCAGCCCTGGGTGGTTCCATCCTCCAGCTTCTGGCGCAACAGCTGGTTTGCCACTTTGGGGTTCGCCTGGCCTCTTGTGGCCTTCATGATCTGCCCCATAAAGAAGCCCAGCAGTTTCCTGTCGCCTCTCCTGTATCTATCGACTGCGTCGGGGTGTTCCGAAATCACCCGTTCGATCAGCCCCTCGATTTGGGACGAATCGCTTATCTGAGCGAGTCCCTTCTGTTCGACGACGGTTTGGGGGGAGGCGCCGGTTTCGGCCATCCGGGCGAATACGGTCCGGGCGATGTTCGCGCTGATGGTGCCGGCTTCGATCAATTCGAGCAGCGCCGCGAGGTTTTCCGGGGTCGTCTTGAGTTCATCTATGTCAATTTTGCGCTCGTTGAGCGTGCGAAGGACGTCGCCCTGAACCCAGTTTGCGGCCGTTATGGGCGCTGCCCCGGCCGACACGGCAGCTTCATAATAGTCGGCCACTTTCCGGTCGGCAATCAGGGTCTCGACCTGGTCTGTCCTGAGGCCGTAGGCAGACTCGAAACGAGCGCGTTTCGCTTGGGGCAACTCGGGAACGGTGGGTTTGACCCGTTCTATCCATTCCCTGTCTACGACGACCGGAACCAGATCCGGCTCGGGGAAATAGCGATAGTCGTCGGAGGACTCCTTATCTCGCATGGGTCGCAACCGGTTGCGATCCGGATCGTAGAGCAGGGTTTCCTGTGCGATTTCGCCGCCTGTCTCCAACGTGTCGATCTGGCGCAGGATTTCGGCTTCGAGAGCCCGCCGGCAGTTGCGTATGGAATTCATGTTCTTGATCTCAACCTTGGTGCCGAGTCCGGTTGCCCCGGCCGGTCGTATCGATACGTTGGCGTCGATGCGGATATGGCCCTTTTCCATGTCCCCTTCCGAAACCCCCGTATAGATCAGTATCTGCCGCAGGCGGGACACGAAATGGGATGCTTCTTCCGGCGAATCAATATCCGGTTCGCTAACGAGTTCGATGAGCGGGACCCCGCAGCGGTTGACGTCCACCAGAGATTCGCCGGCGGCCACAAACGCCTCGTCATGGATGCTCTTGCCTGCGTCTTCTTCCATATGTATGCGAATGAGACGCACGGTCTTTATGCCGCTACCGGAAGGGATTTCGATAAAGCCGCCCATGGCCAGGGGCATCTCGTCGTTGGACTGGAACTGGGAAATCTGATACCCCTTCGGCAGATCAGGATAAAAATAGTTCTTCCTCAGGAAACGGCTTCGCCGCTGGACGGTGCAACCAACCGCCAGGGCAATACGTATGGTTTGCTCTACGGCCTCCCGGTTCAGCACGGGCAGTGCGCCGGGCAACCCCAGGCAGACCGGACAGGTGCGCGAATTGGCCTCGGCGCCGTAAGACACGCCGCAACCGCAAAAAATCTTGGTCTGCGTGGCAAGCTGGGCGTGGACCTCCAGACCGATGACGGATTCGTACCTCATCCGGTCAACTCCTGTTCGACCACGTAGGCGGCCCTGAGCAGATTTTCTTCTTTGAACGCCGGCGCCAGCAGTTGCAGCCCAATGGGCAAGCCCTCCGTCGAAACGCCACAGGGGACCGAGATACCCGGAATTCCGGCCAGGTTGACCGAGACGGTGTAAATGTCGGAGAGGTACATCTGGAGGGGGTCATCGATCTTTGCGCCAATGCGGAATGCCGGTGTCGGCGAAACGGGCGCGGCGAGCAGGTCGCAGGTTTCGAAGGCCCGGTCGAAATCTCGCTTGATAAGTGTGCGCACCTGTTGGGCCTTGAGGTAATAGGCATCGTAATAGCCGGCGCTCAGGGCATAGGTGCCCAGCATAATTCGGCGTTTGACCTCCGCACCGAAGCCGGCGCTGCGGGTCCGGCAATACATATCGATCAGATCAGCGCCTTCTGCTCGCCTACCGTACTTGATGCCGTCATACCGGGAGAGGTTCGAGGATGCTTCTCCGGTGGCGATGATGTAGTAGGCGGCTATGGAGTAGGCCGGGTGGCAGGCTACGGGGAGGTCGATCTTTCGGATATCCGCTCCGGCGTCTTTCAGGATTTCAACGCTTTCAATAATCGATTCCCGTACTTCGTCGTCCAGTCCCTCGCCGAAATATCCCGCCGGAAGACCGATGGTCAGGCCGGCGACTCCGGCTTCCAGTCCCGCCGTGTAGTCAGGTACGGGCAGATCTACTGACGTGGAGTCTCGCGGGTCGTGCCCGGCAATGACGTTTAAAAGGAGGGCGGCATCCGTCACGTTCCGTGCCACGGGACCAATCTGGTCCAGCGAGGACGCGTAGGCAACGAGGCCGTAACGGGAGACCCGGCCATAGGTGGGCTTGAGACCGACCACGCCACAGAAGGAGGCGGGCAGGCGGATGGAGCCACCTGTGTCCGTACCCAGGGCAAGCACGGTTTGATTGGCAGCTACACTGGCGGCGCTGGCGCCGCTGGAACCGCCGGGCACGCGCGTGGGATTGTGTGGATTTCGCACGGGACCGAACGCCGAGTTTTCGTTGGAGGAACCCATGGCAAACTCGTCCATGTTGAGTTTGCCGACGATAACAGCGTCGGCTTCGCGCAGACGCGCGACGGAAGTCGCGTCGTAGGGGGGAATGAAGTTCTCGAGTATGCGGGAACCGGCGGTGGTGAGCAATTCACGGGTACAAAGCAGGTCCTTGAGGGCAACCGGAATGCCGGCCAGTGGCCCGACAGGATCGCCGGCCGATACCCTGGAGTCTACTTCCTCCGCTTTGCGGATCGCCTCGGTTTCATTCAGGGTGATGTAGGCGTTGATCGAGGGGTTCGTCGTGTGTATACAAACAAAAACGGCCTCGACGAGCTGTCTGGATGTAATCTCACCCGACAGAATCGACGCCGTCAGTTCGTGGGCGGGCCGTTCGTTCAGCGGCTTCCCGGAGACTGCCACCTTGCCTCCCAGCTACGGTTTGGCGGTTTTTTCCGTATCCGATGTCTTACCGTCGTTTTTGGAGGGTTGATCCACTCCGGTCTCGATTTCATCCTGGATGTCCCGAAGGCCTCTTTTGAATTCCGTAACCCCTTTGCCCACGCTCTTGGCGATATCGGGAATGCGTTTGGCCCCGAACAGCAGCAGGATGACCAGGAAGATCAGGAGAATTTCCCACGTTCCGATTCCACCCAGCATGAGTCACCTCGTATTTGTGAAGAACGGCCGTCCACGCTTCCGGCAACGCCGGTCGGCGATGACGATGCGGGTGCCGATTTCCGGTGGGCGCCCGAGCGAGCCGTATCGCGCAACAGCGCGGTTCGACCTCGGATTCGAGCCAATACGGCGTTCAATCAGTAGGAATACTTGACGTAATAGTATGCCGTTCCAATGCCGATCAGGCTGAGTACGTTGAAATCGAGAGAAAAGCCCAGAGTGAGCGTCATCACCATCAGATTGAGGCGCATCGGGTAGAATTCGTAGGCGACCAGAGGATCTACGAGTACCTTGGACACCATGTTGTCTTCCAGGCCGAGGCTGCCGAAGACCAGGTTCAAAACCGCGCCGAAGACCTGGCTTGCAAGGATGCACAGGAAGATCGTTACAATCAATAGACCGATGCTTTTGTCCTTCATCGACTTCCGCTCCCCTCAGGTTCCATGTCGTAATCAGATATCGGCCACTTCCCGATGTACAATCAGGTGCGACAGCCACCGAACGGCGCCTGAGATTGAAAATGCAAACGCGATGGGGAAAAAGGCTTCGTCCGGGAAAAGCGCGACAGGGATAAACGCGGTAAAAGCGATACCCAGTCTCCAGCGGTCCCTCCGCGTTTCAATGCTGAATCGGGGAAAGGCGGGATATCCGAACTGACTGATCATCAGCAGGCCCAGAACAACGCACAACAGAAGGGCGACATGGGGTTCGCGGGTACTCTGCCAGACACGTTCGGCAAAGACGATATAAGCGGCCATTGTTGCGGCGGCCGAGGGAATGGGCAGGCCGACAAAGTCGTCTTTCTCGTCTCCCTTTTTCTGGACGTTGAACCTCGCCAGACGCAGCGCGCCGCACAGCAGGAACAGAAAGCAGGCTGCGAACGGCATCCACACGACATCCAGCAGACCCTGGAAGTACTGGAACATCAGAACGGCCGGGGCCACGCCGAACGAGCAGACATCGGCCAGCGAGTCGAACTGAACCCCGAAGTTGCTGGGCGAATCGATCAGCCGGGCGAGTTTGCCGTCGAAGGCATCGAGAAAGCCCGCGATAACAATCAACCATGCGGCCGGGACCAGCTTTCCGTCCATGGCATAGGCGATCGAAAGGAAACCACAGCAGAGGTTGCAAAGCGTTACCATGTTCGGGACGGCGGCCCTCTTTCTCATGGCGAAATGGCTCCGGAAATTTGGGGCTTCTGTTTGATTAAAGGATTTACTGTTTGCCGGTAGGCATCCGTTCCGGTTGCAAACGGGTTGTAAAGCTCAGCCTGCCGCGTAGAATATTCATATTGAGCGTGTCCCCGACACGTGCATCTTCAAAAAATCTGTCCACGTCATCGGCGCTTCGTACGGCGTGGCCGTTTACCGAGATGATCAGGTCGCCAGGATTCAGCCTTGCACGAGAAGCCGGGCTGTTGTCTGTCACACGCGTAATCAGGGCGCCCCGATGCGTGAATAATCCCAACGCGTTCGCCAGCCCGCGCGTCAGGTTCGGGTGCAACTCGAAACCGGTCCAGAACTCCTGAACTCCCCCGGCCATCAGCCTGTCGGCGATTTTTTTTGCATGGTTGATGGGGAGTGCGAAACCGATACCGAGGGAACCCCCGCTTTTTGTGAAGATGAAGGTGTTGATGCCGATGACCTGGCCGACGCCGTTAACCAGGGGACCTCCACTGTTCCCCGGATTGATGGACGCGTCGGTCTGGATCATATTGCTATAAGAATGGCCGCCCTCATCCTGTTGCAGTCTCAGATTGCGGTTAACCGCACTTACGACGCCGACGGTGACGGTCGGTTCGGGATCTTCAATGAGCAGCCCAAAGGGGTTGCCGATGGCGATTGCCCATTCGCCGATGATGACGTCTTTGGAATCTCCCAGTTCCGGAACCGGGAGATCTTTACCGTTCACGTGGATAACCGCGAGATCGGCGCTGCGGTCGACCATCACGTCTTTGCGCGGATCCAGAACCTTGAAGCTCCGGCCATCCGAGAACGTGACGGTGATTTCCCGTGCGCCTTCGACCACATGGTAGTTGGTCAGAATGTACCCGTCGGATCGGATCACAACGCCGGATCCGATCCCCGGCCGATCTTTGTGAACGGTTCCGGGAAAAGAGAAGAAATCGAAAAATGGATGTACGTACCGGACTTCGTATCGTTCGAGGGTAACGGTCGTTACCCCCACGACCGAGGGTGCTACCCTTTCGACGGCCCGGACGATGGCGTTTTTTCTGGAGGCGTCAATTTCGGGACCCGCGGCGGAGACCGGAGAGGCCCCTTCCGGTTGACCTTCGGCGGTAAAAGTCAGAATCAACGCCGCAAAGACGCTTTTAGTTACGATCCAAACCGCTCGCCGCACGTCCTATTCTTCCGGGTATTCGTAAGAAACTTTTTTTAAAAAAAGGCCCTGGGGTGGGGCGTTGGGCCCCGCAAACTGCCTGTCTCGGGCCTGCAGAATCGTGTCCATCGCGTCCGGTGCACGCCTGCCTCTTCCCACCTGAACCAGGGTGCCGACAATTCCACGCACCATAGACCGCAAAAAGCGGTCGGCCGAAATCTCCACGTGGACGGCGTCGTCGATGCACGCCAGAATGCACTCGAAGACGCGACAGTTCCGGTTCTCTTTCTCGGACGAAGCCACGCAGAACGACGTGAAGTCGTGATAACCTAACGTGCGGGTCGCCGCGGATCGCATCGCGTCTATATTCAGCCTGTTGCGCATGTGCCACGCCTGTCCACGGCCAATAGCTCGGCGCCGGTAATCGATGCGGTACAGGTACGTTCGACGCCTCGCACTGCGCCTTGCATGGAACGCAGGCGGAACTTCGTCTACGCCGAAAACGACAACATCGGGCGGCAGCGTGCCATTTAGCGCGGCCCCGATCCGTTGCAGTGGCAGCGGATTGAACGTGGAGAAATTGGCCACCTGCTCCAGGGCGTGAACTCCTGCATCCGTGCGCCCTGCGCCGATGGCGCGGACGGGGTGGCCCATCAACGTAGCCAGACACGTTTCCAGGGTTCCCTGGACCGTGCGTTGATCGGGCTGAATCTGCCAGCCCTTGAAATCTGTACCGTCGTATTCCAACCGGAGCTGAATATTGCGTTGCATTAAAAGCTGGATCGGCTTGAAATGTCGGGGGACGCCGCGGGAGAGGGCCTCGTGTTTGTCGAACAAGCAGACCGGGGACCGATGGAGTTTTTACAAAATATAGCATCTAAATCGGGGAATGTCAATTGATTGTTCGGGTGTCGTTCTGCCCGGGGGACGGGGCACCGGTGAACGTTTCGAAGCATCACGTGAACGGATTGTTCCATATGGCAACGCGAAAACCGGAAGATCCGGCGTCATTTGAAACGGCACGAAATTTGCCGCTGCGTCCAGGGATCTCGGCGCGAAAAGGAGGGCGCGGTGATGCAACGACCGGCGTTGCTGTCTGGGGCATTTTTCGCCGCGGGAGTACTCGTGGCGCATCGATGGGAGTTGCCGGTCTGGGCGTTGTGGACCGGGGGTCTCGCACTCTGGATCGTGTTACTGGTACGCTGGAAAGGGCGTTCCGCGTGGCCGGGAGCCCTCCTGCTTGTTCTGGGGGCAATGAGATATGAAAGCGTTATGGGAGGGTTGCCCGAAGACCATATCGCTCATTTTTCCGGGGGGGACGAACCTGTGTTGCTGGACGGGCGCGTGGCTGAGGAACCTGAATGGATGGAAGACGGTTTGCGTCTTCGGCTGTTTGCGGAGCGGGTAACCGTTCGGGATACGGTGTTTTCAGTTCGAGGGATGGTTCTCGTACGGTTCCGTAAATTTCGGCCGGACGCGGACTACGGAGACCGTCTGGTCGCTCGGCTCCATCTTCGCCGGCCACAGCCGGCCAGAAATCCGGGCGCGTTCGATTACCGTGCCTATCTGGAACGGAAGGGTATTCATGCGATGGGTTCCGTATCCAGAAGTGGACAGATTCTTGAGACCCACAGGGGCAAGGGAGGGTGGCTGTGGACGTACGTCGTGTTGCCCGTGCGCCGGGGCGTCCGCCGGGGCGTGGCCTGCAATTTGTCCGGAGGACCGGCAGGATTGCTGAATGGGATATTGCTGGGTGAGAAACGTGGGGTGCCCGACCATGTGCGTACTGCGTTCACCCGAGCCGGCGTCAACCACGTGCTGGCGGTTTCGGGCTTACACGTGGGTCTGATTGCCGCCGTGGTGTTTTTCGGCCTCGGCGCGTTCGGATGCGGCAGGAGAACAACAGCCTGGGCAACCGTATGCGCCGTGCTGCTCTATGCCCTGGTTACGGGGCTGCCGCCGTCGGTTGTCAGGGCCTCCATGATGTGTGCGATTACCATTTGGGGTCGCCTGGGAAACACACAGGGAGATGGATTGAATTCGCTCGGGCTGGCAGGCTTTCTCATACTGATGTTCAGGCCTCAGGACCTGTTCGACGTGGGCTTTCAACTCTCTTTTTCCGCCACCGGGGGAATCCTGTTGTTCTATAGACCGATCCGGGCCTGGCTTCCTGGAGGTGGTGGGAGTGGCGTGGGTCAATGGGTATGGACGCCACTTGCCGTGTCGGTGGCCGCGCAGGTGGGTACGCTACCCTTTGTTCTGGCATATTTCGGGTTTCTGTCGGTTGTCTCGGTTCTCGCCAATCTGGTGGTCGTGCCCTTAATGGCGGCTGCCGTCGCGCTGGGGCTGGTTGGCGTGGTTGTTTTTCACGTGTGGTCACCGATCGCGGCGTTGTTGAACGGCGCAAACTGGATCGTCTTGAAGGGTGCCATTCAAGCCGCAGCCTGGTTCGCCGAGCCCGCATGGGCTGCCGTGGAGGTACCAAGACCCGGGTGGACTGTCGTAGGGTTGTATCTCTGTGCGGCACTCCTGATCCTGCCCGGAACGAGGTCGCATCGATGGGGCCGCCGGCTTGTGCTTGTGGGGTTGTCCCTGGCGAATCTCTGGGTCTGGTCGGGCATCTGGCAGCGGCCATCGGGCCTGCGGATGTTGGTGCTGGACGTGGGACAGGGTGACGGAATTTTTCTAAGGTTTCCGAACGGGAGGACCATGCTGGTTGACGGCGGTTTGCGCGCAGCGAACATCGATATGGGGGAACGGGTACTGATCCCGTTTCTGAAGGCCGAGGGTATCAATCGTATTGACGCCGTGGTCGCGTCTCATCCGCACAGCGATCATATTGGCGGATTCGTGACGCTGTTGGAGAGGGTAGAGGTTGGTTGGTACCTGGATGCCGGACAAAATTACGATTCCTGGACAGCCCGTCGGGTTCGAACTCTGATCCAGGAAAGGGGAATACGCTATGCGGCAGTCGAGGCGGGGGACCGGCTTGCAGGGTTGGGTGGCGTGGACGCCCTGGTGCTGCACCCGACGCCGGATTATGTTTCGGAGCAAGGCCCGGCCCCACTGGGTCTCAACAACGGTTCCGTGGTCATCCGATTGACGTACGGAAGTTCCACCCTTTTGCTTACGGGTGACATTGAACACGAAACCGACGCGGATCTCCTGCGGTGGGGGGACCGGCTTCGCGCCAAGGTGCTCAAGGCGGCGCACCACGGATCCCGCACCTCGTCCACCGCCGCGTTTCTGAGCGCGGTGCGTCCGGAGCTTGTGGCGGTCTCGTGTGGGATCAGGAACAAATTCCGCCATCCGTCCCGTGAGGTGATCCAGCGTTACGAGGCAATGGGAATTTCAATTTACCGGACCGATCTGATGGGCGCGGTAGAGATCCGAATCGATGAGCAGGGGATTGACGCACGCGGATGGCTTGAGGTGCCGTGACGGGACGACCGGGACCGTCGACGGCGCCACTGGAGCGGTGTCGGAAAAGGGCGTGGCACGACGGGTGCGGAGCCGCCGAAAGGTCGTTGCACACGCCAAATTCTCCGTCTGGCGGGGGGCCCGCCGCAGAGAGCGGTCCAATTCACCACAAAGCGTAACCGCGGGCCAGGAAAAAATGGGCGGATGGCCGTAATGGAATACCGTATCAGCACAGAGCCACGATGCATAAGAAGAAAAGCAGCCGATCTACGTGATCGGTATAGCTGGCAGTATTATCTCCCCCAATAAGACTGCCGCCAACCAAAGAATCGATGCTTTCAACTTCCCCCAGGCTGGATCAAGTGCCGAAGCGCATTCCGGTAACGACCATACCGCCCATTAAGACGAACACTGATTGGAGAACGAGGTGCCGGCAACGCCCAATTCCCGCGCTCGCGAATCTCTATTGCGCGGGCTTCGGCCCAACATCAAAACGAACCGCGGCAAGCCCCCGGTTCCGTCCCGAATCCTGGCGTCTTCCCCGTGAGACACCTCTGGAAAAGGCACACGGATCCGTTGCTTTAACTTGCTCCAAGACAAAGGTTTATGAGAAAGCAGTCTCTTCGCAAGAACGTGCCAAAATATATACTCTGAATAGGGTGTCGTCAAGGGATAATTTCAGAAAAAGGAGAGGCAAATCGCGTGATTGGGACATAAGATATTGAAACACAATTGGCTGGACGTTTTGGTTTTTTTTTTTGACGGGCGGGCAGTGTCCGCGAGGTCACTTTGACTCACAAACTTCCTCAGATGTGGGCAAAATACGGGACGTCTCACGTAAACAGCAGGTTAGTGAATTCCTGCGATTGAAAGACACGAATTTAAAAAAATTGGACAACTAATGGCCCATTTTTTGCTGATTTTGATATTTGGTAGAGATGCGGATCGGGTACCCCCGCGGCAAGTTCGGGTCACTCGTCCCAGACCCCCATCCGACCGAATTTTTCGACCCTCTCGCGAACAAGGTCATCGGGGCGTATGCGTCTGAGATTCTGGAGTTCGTCCTGCAAAATCCGCTTCAGGTTTTGACCTGCCGTTTCAGGATCTCTGTGTGCGCCGCCAAAGGGCTCAGGTACGATTCTATCGACGATCCCGAGGGGGACCAGGTCCGGCGCGGTGATCTTCAGCGCCTCGGCGGCTTCTTCTCTCTTGTCGCGATTCCGCCAGAGAATGAGAGAACAGGATTGGGGATTGATCACGGAATACCAGGCGTTTTCCAACATCAGGATTCGGTCGCCAACACCGATGCCGAGTGCACCGCCGCTCGCGCCCTCGCCGATAATGACCACGATGATGGGAACCGGAAGCCGGAAAATTTCGAAAAGATTCCTGGCGATAGCTTCCGAAACACTCCGTTCCTCCGATCCGATGCCAGGGTAAGCGCCGGGCGTATCGATCAGACAGAGGACGGGTCGATTGAATTTGGCGGCCAGTTTCATTACGCGAAGGGCTTTTCGATACCCCTCCGGGTGGGCCATGCCAAAGTTTCGATGGATATTCTCCTTCGTGTTGCGTCCTTTCTGCGTACCCAGGACCAGAATGGGTTGTCGGTCGAGCCGGGCAAAGCCGCTTACCAACGCGGGATCGTCTCTATAGGTCCGGTCTCCGTGGAGTTCGATAAAGTCGGTGAGCATTAATTGAATGTAATCCAGCGTGTGAGGGCGCTGGGGGTGCCCCGCCACCTGGTATATTTGCCACCGGCTCATGTCCGTGTAGATTTCCGTTTCCAGCCTTTGAAGCCGTTTTTCCAGGGTGGACAGTTCGGTGGACATGTTGATGTTTTCAGTCTCGGCGCGAGTTTTAAGGTCTTCGATTTTCTTATCCAGTGCCGCAATGGGACGCTCGAAATCCAGGTATATTTTCTTCTTGTCCTTCATGGTCAGGTGTCCTTTCCGACAGGATCCGGGCGTTTAGATTCGCCTGATGGCGGCCTCGACTCGGTCCATGGCCTCGTGAATCCTTGGTAGAGACGCGGCATATGAAAAACGAAGGTGGTCCCCGGAACCGAAGCCGCTGCCGGGTACGCAGCCCGTGCCGGCCTCTTCCAGCAGGTAGTTGGCGAGGTCGATGTCGTTCTTGAGACGCCCGCCATATAGGGCGGACACGTTTGGAAAGGCGTAAAAAGCACCCCGGGGAAGGCGACACGAAACGCACGGCATGCGGTTCAGGCGGCCAACAATCACATTACGGCGTTCCTGGAATGCGGTTCGCATCGTTTCTACGCTCTCCTGGGTTCCATTTAGCGCTTCGATGGCCGCATACTGGGAAATCGTGCACGTGTTCGTGGTTTCCTGGCTCTGGACTTTGGCGATCAGTTTCATCAGATCCGGAGGACCGGCGCCATAGCCCACTCGCCAGCCCGTCATCGCATAGGCCTTGGAGAAGCCGTTGACAACCAGGGTTCTGCATTTGATTTCCGGATGCGCAGCGGCAATTGAGACGTGCTCGGCGCCGTCATAGATGATTTTTTCATAGATTTCGTCCGAGATCACGTAGATGCCGGCCTCTGCGATGACGTCTGCCAGGGCGCTCATCTCATCGGGCGTATAGACTTCACCGGTTGGATTGCACGGACTGTTCAGGAGTACGAACTTGGAACGCGGCGTGATCGCATCCGAAAGCATTGGTGGGCTGAGCCGGAAATCCGTCTCCTCGGTTGTTTTCAGAATGACCGGACGGCCGCCCATCAGTCTGACCTGGTCGGCGTAGCTAACCCAGTACGGAGAGGGAATAATGGCTTCGTCTCCGGGGTTGATCAGCGCGACGACCGCGTCGAAGATAACCTGCTTGGCGCCGCAGGTAACGACAATCTGCGACGGGTCGTAGACCAGGTTGTTTTCTTTATCCAGTTTTTTCGCGATTGCCTGTTTGAGTTCGGGCAGACCCGATGCGGGCGCAGTGTATTTGGTGTACCCATTCACGATAGCCCGGATCCCGGCGTCCTTGATGTTTTGCGGGGTGTCAAAATCGGGTTCACCCGCAACCAGGGAAATGAGATCCACACCCCGGCGTTCCAATTCACCCATTCTGGCAAAGGTGGCGACGGTAAGCGATTCGTCGACGTTGAGCACGCGATTGGAAAATGACGAGACGGTCTTGTCCATGATTCGGGTCGAATTCGATATTCGCGCGGTTCGGGAAACGGCAAACCGCGTCGGCGTGGACCGCCCGGCGGTTCCGTTTCAACAATCACGCACATCGTCCTTTCAGGTGGTATATTCGGCGTTGATCCTGACGTAGTCGTATGTCAGGTCGCAGGTGTAAATCGTGGCGTTTTCCTCTCCCTGATCGAGGTTGATTTCGATATCCACATCCGTCCCCGACAAAGCCCGTATGGCTTCCTCGGAATCGAATGGCAGGCCGCCTCCGTTGCCGTAGATGGGAATGCCGGCCATCGAAACGGAGATTTTGTACGGTTCTACCGGCACGCCGGCATACCCGATCGCGCAAAGGATACGGCCCCAATTCGGATCTCTGCCGAAGACGGCGGTCTTGACAAGGTTCGAATTGCCCACGGACAGACCGATGGTTCGGGCGTCTCGTGTGGACGCGGCTCCGGCGACCCGAATGGTGATGAGCTTGGTCGCGCCTTCACCGTCGCGGGCGATCTGCCTCGCCAGGCTGCCGCAGACGGCGTTCAGTCCCTTTTGAAAGGACTCGATCTCGCCGCCCGAGAGCGGGCGTTCGCAAGCGGCGCCGTTGGCCAGCAGGAGCACCGTGTCGTTCGTGCTTCTGTCGCCGTCCACCGTAATGCAATTGAAAGACCGGTCCGTGGCCACGCGAAGACACGTTTCCAGCCGTCCTGGATCTACAGCGGCGTCCGTGGCGACAAAGCCGAGCATGGTGGCCATGTCGGGTGCGATCATTCCGGCCCCCTTCGCGATTCCGCAGATGGTGACCTCGCGTCCGTCAAGCCGGAATTGCGCCGATGCCAGCTTCGGCACCGTATCGGTGGTCATAATTGCAGCCGAGGCGTCCACCCAGCCATCATCGCGCAGGTCCCGGACTGCCGCCGGGATGCCCGCGCGGATATTTTCCATGGGAAGCGGCACGCCGATCACACCCGTCGAGTTGACCAACACGTTTTCCGGCGCGATGTCGAGTTCACGCGCCACTTCACGTGCCGTCTGCCGGGCGTCGGCCAACCCCCGTTCTCCCGTGCAGGCATTGGCATTCTTGCTGTTGATGACAATGGCCTGGGCGGTATTGTCCGCCAGGTGTTCCCGGTTTACCTGGATCGGGGCCGCCTGCACCTGGTTGGTTGTGAACACACCCGTCGCCACGGCAGGTCTGCTGGATGCGATGAGGGCCAGATCCTTGCCGTCTGGCTTGAGGCCGCAGGCGACTCCGGCTGCGCGGAACCCCTCGGGGCGGATACAATTGCCTTCGGTGATTTTCAAAGCCGATCCCCTCAGAAGAATGCCCGCTTGATGTTTCTGACGGCCTGGCGGATGCGGTGCTCGTTTTCGACGAGAGAAATACGCACGTAACCCTCGCCCATGTCGCCGAAGCCGATTCCGGGAGAAACGGCGACTTCCGCTTCCTCCATCATTTTGAGGGCAAATCTCATTGAGCCCAGATAGCGGTATTTGTCGGGGATCTGCGTCCAGATAAACATCGATGCTTTGGGTTTGAAAACGGGCCAGCCGATCCGGTTAAGTCCCTCGACAAGAACATCGCGCCTGGATCGATAGATTTCAGCCGCCTGGGCAACACAGTCCTGAGGACCGTCCAGGGCAGCGATGGCGGCGACCTGTATGGGCGTGAAAATACCGTAGTCGTAGTAATGCTTAATGGTTTTCAGCGCTTCGATGACTTCCGGATTGCCCAGGCAGAAACCGACCCGCCAGCCGGCCATGTTGTAGGTTTTGGACATCGTGTAGAATTCCACGCCCACTTCCTTAGCCCCTTTCACCTGGAGCAGGCTGGGTGCACGGTAGCCATCGAAGACGATATCGGAGTACGCCATGTCGTGAATGATGACGATTTCCTGTCGCCTGGCGAAGTCCACGATTTCTTCAAAAAAAGCGGAGTCCACCGTCGCGGTGGTGGGGTTGTTCGGGAAGTTGAAGATCATCATTTTCGGTTTTGGCCACAGTTCCCGCGCCACCATCTGGATTTCGGGGATGAACTCTTTTTCCGGCCGGAGAGGCAGACTCAGAACATTGCCGTTCGCGATGGCGACGCCGTAGAGATGCAGAGGGTACGCTGGGTTGGGCACGATGGCGAGATCGCCGGGATCCAGGAGGGCCAGGCAGATGTGGGCGAGACCCTCCTTGGACCCAATCGTGACAAGGGCTTCCGTGTCGGGGTCCAGATCGACGCCGAAGCGCCGCCTGTAATGCCGGCAGATGGCCGCGCGCAACGCGGCGATGCCCTGTGAAGGCGCATAGCGGTGTGTCTTCGGATCACCTGCAACTTCGATGAGTTTGTCTACAATATGTGCGGGGGTGGGCTGGTCCGGGTTTCCCATGCCCAGATCGATAATGTCCACACCCTGCCGGCGCAGGCGCATCTTGTGCGCGTTGACGTCAGCAAACACATACGGCGGAAGGCGTTCGATTCTGCGGGAGGTGATTTTCATGTTCGCAACCTGAAAGGAGACCCGGCCCCGTTCGGCCCCGGTCGGCAGGAGCTTATGCAAGCGTTTCCTGCCGGATCGGTTCGCTGTTCGTGAGGAAGCCCTCTCTGAGCAACTTGTAGCTGAGGCTGTCGACCAGAGCGATCCAGCTGGCTTCAATGATGTTTTCAGACACACCGATCGTGTTCCAGACCCTGTGGCTGTCGGAGGACTCAATGAGTACGCGCACCCTTGCGGCAGTGCCGTCCTGGGCGGATAGGACACGCACCTTGTAGTCTTCGAGGTGGACTTCCCTGAGAATGGGATACACCGGCTCCAGCCCCTGCCGGAGCGCCGCGTCCAGCGCGTTCACCGGCCCGTCTCCGTCGGCCACTGTGTGATAGATCCGGCCATCCACCTCAACCTTGACGATCGCTTCGGCTTCGGTCCCTTCCGCAGATTTCCGGTTGATTGTGCGGAATCCGACTAACCGGAACGGGTCGGAAATGGCGCCAAGCGCCTTGCGGGCCAGGATTTCGAAGGATGCTTCGGCGGCTTCAAAGACGTACCCCTCGTGTTCGAGTTGCTTGATCTGTCGAAGAAGGCGCTGAACCGCCGGATGTTTTTTGTCAAGTCCGGGAATGAGATGGTTCAGCTTGGCGGCGATGGTGGCGCTTCCGGACTGCTCGGACAACAGAAAGCGCCGTTCGTTGCCCACGTGTTCGGGCTCGCAGTGTTCGTACGTAGCGGGTTGCTTGACCATGGCGTCGATGTGAACCCCGCCCTTGTGCGCAAATGCGCTTTCTCCCACATATGGCTGGCGGTGATCGTGATAGACGTTTGCGATTTCGCTCAGGAAACGGGAGAAGTCCTTCAGCCCTGCGAGTTTTTCAGGACCTATGCTGGATTTATCGAGTTTCAGTTCGAGGCTCGGAATGATGGAGCACAGATTGGCATTGCCGCAGCGCTCCCCGTACCCGTTGAATGTGCCCTGAACCTGAGCGGCACCCATTTCGACGGCCACAAGCGCGTTGGCGACTCCAACGCCCGCGTCGTTGTGGGTGTGGATCCCGAAGGGCAGGTTGATCTTCTGCTTTACGTTTCCGATGATTTCCGGCAGTTCGGAGGGCAGGGTGCCGCCGTTGGTGTCACAGAGGACCAGGATGCCGGCGCCGCCTTCCTGTGCGGCCAGGAGGGTCGCGATGGCGTATTGAGGATCGTCCTTGTAGCCGTCGAAGAAGTGTTCCGCGTCGTAAACGACCTCCCGTCCGTTCCATCCGATAAACGCAACGGAGTCCTGGATGAGTCTCAGGTTCTCGTCGCGAGTGGTGCGAAGGACGCGCGTGACGTGCAGTTCCCAAGACTTGCCGAAAAGGGTGACCACATCGGTGCCTGCCTGGAGCAGGGTGTTGAGGATGGCGTCATCCTCCGGGTGGTTGTTCGCCCGACGGGTGCTGCCGAAGGCGGCAACCTTCGCATTTTCAAACGGGAGTTCGCTGATGCGATTGAAAAATTCCATATCTTTGGGATTGGTGGGATTTGGCCACCCGCCTTCGATATAGTGGACGCCGAGGGCGTCCAGGCGCTGCGCGATCATGAGCTTGTCATCCAGCGAGAATGCAATCCCTTCGGCCTGCGCGCCGTCCCGAAGGGTGGAATCGTATATCTGTACACGGTTGGACATTAAAGGCTCCTTTTGCATTGGATCGGAGATTCAGGAATATGGAACAGACGCGCCCAGTCGGCTCGACGGTCCCGTCCACGCGTTCAACAATCCGCCGTTCCAATGCGACCCGGGCGGTGGTGGCAGCCCGGGTGATTCCACTTCCTTTCCGCTGGATTTACGAGCGTCATCCGGAGGTGCTCCCTGCTATGTGCGTGCGACCTCGTCGGCGATGAGGTCGCCTACCTCGGAGGTGTTGTAACCCATTTTTCCGGCGCCCATGCCTTTGAGTCTGGTGCCGACGACATGGATGATGGCGTCCTCCAGGATCCTTGCGCCTTCGGTCTCGCCCAGGACCTCGATCATCATTTGGGCGGCGGCGATGCCGGCGACAGGATTAATGACACCCATGCCGGTATATTTGGGCGCCGATCCGCCAATGGGTTCGAACATGGAAACGCCCTCGGGGTTGATATTGCCCCCCGCCGCAACACCCATACCGCCCTGAATCATGGCGCCCAGGTCGGTGATGATGTCGCCGAACATGTTGTCGGTGACAATCACGTCGAACCATTCCGGGTTTTTCACCATCCACATCGTAATGGCGTCAACGTGGGCATAGTCCCGCTTGACGTCGGCGTAATCGGCGTTTCCGATTTCGTTGAACGTACGTTCCCACAGGTCGAAGGCATAGGTGAGCACGTTGGTCTTGCCGCAGAGGGTGAGCGTGTTTTCGCGCTTGCGCCTGCGTGTGTATTCGAAGGCATACCTCAGGCAGCGCTCTACTCCCTTTCGGGTATTGATGGATTCCTGGACGGCGACCTCGTCGGGAGTACCCTTCTTCAGGAATCCGCCGGCGCCGGAATAGAGGCCTTCGGTGTTTTCGCGCACGACAACAAAGTCGACGTCTGCGGGGCCCTTGTCTTTGAGCGGGCAGTCCACGTTGGGGTAAAGCTTGACCGGGCGCAGGTTGATGTACTGGTCCAGTTCAAAGCGGGTTCGCAGGAGAATGCCCTTCTCCAGGATCCCGGGCCGGACATCGGGATGGCCAATGGCGCCCAGGTAGATGGCGTCGAATCCCTCGAGTTCTTCAAGGGCCGAGTCCGGCAGGGTTTCGCCGGTTCTCAGGTACCGTTCGCCGCCGAAGTCGAAGGTAACGGTTTCATAGGCGAAACCGCTTGTCCGGGCAACGGCGTTTACACATTTCAGGCCTTCCGCGACAACCTCCGGACCCGTGCCGTCGCCGGGGATGACCGCGATCTTGTAAGACAATGGGCGCCTCCATTGGGTTAGCAGCCCGATGAAAAAGCCCATCCGGACTGCGGGCGGCTCTTGTGGCCGAATTACTGCGTTGCGCTCCCTCCCCGAATCCCCCGATTCGGCTCGGTCTCGCCTGCAGAGCAACTTTTTCAACGGACTGTTAGAATCCTGAGATATAGGGGAGATTCCGCGCAACGGAACGAACGCTTTCACGACCCTCCAAAAGCATTCCCGTGGCGTCCCACGCCCCTTCCAGGAGCTGAATGCGGTCTCCGTCCGGGATCCGGATGTCGACCGTCAGATCGCCGCATGCCAGGGTCTTTTCTTCCAGGTCGACCGTGATCTCCCGTGTCGGATCGGATTCGACGGCGTCCATCAATGTCTGAATATTCCCGGTTGAGGCCGTGACGCACGGCAAACCCATTGCGGTGCAATTGCCCTGGAATATCTCCCCAAACGACTCCCCGACGATGGCCCTGATGCCCCAACGCATAATGGCCTGAGGCGCATGTTCCCGGGAGGATCCGCATCCGAAGTTGGCATTGACCAACAGAATCGACGCCCCGCGGTACCGGGCGTCGTCGAAAGGATGGTCTACGGACTTCCGGTCGTCTTCGAAGACGAATTCCCCCAGGCCCTCGAAGGTGATGTTTCGCAGATACCTCGCGGGAATGATCCGGTCGGTATCGATGTCGTTGCCCCGGACCGGAATGCCTCGACCGGCCGCGCGGGTGACTGTGGATGATGCACCGTTCATCGGGTGATCCTTTCACGTCAACATGGTACGGACGTCTGTTACTTCACCGGAAACGGCCGCGGCGGCGACCATCGCCGGACTCATCAGCAGGGTGCGGCCGGTGGGGCTGCCCTGCCGGCCCTTGAAATTCCGGTTGCTGGAGGAGGCGCACACCTGGCGGTGCTGCAGCTTGTCCGGGTTCATAGCCAGACACATGGAACAACCTGCCTCCCTCCATTCAAACCCGGCTTCGAGGAAAATCTCATGCAGGCCCTCGACTTCCGCATTCCTGCGCACGGCTGCCGAGCCGGGTACCACGAGGGCCTTGACATTGCCAGACACTCTGTTTCCCTTTGCGACATCGGCGGCTTCTCGAAGGTCGGAAATCCGGCCATTGGTGCAGGAACCGATGAACGCGACGTCGATGGGAGTACCCGCAATCGGGCTTCCGGCGTCGAAATCCATATACTTGTAGGCTTCGGCGGCGACATCTCGTTCTTCTTCACGAAGATCCCGCAGGGTGGGGATTTTTTCGGACACGTAAACGCCCTGGCCCGGCGTAATGCCCCATGTGACGGTGGGCTCGAGCGCCGCCCCGTCCAACTCGAAGACGTCGTCGTAGTGAGCGTCGGCATCAGAGGCCAGGGACTCCCACCAGTCTACCGCCCGGTCGAACGCGGCATTGGAAGGCGAATATGCCCGCCCCTTGAGATAGTCGAATGTGGTCCGGTCCGGGTTGACGTATCCCGCGCGCGCCCCGCCCTCGATGGACATGTTGCAGATGGACATGCGTTCTTCCATGCCAAACCCGTTGATAACCGGCCCGGCGTATTCATAAGCGTAACCGACGCCGCCATTTACGCCGAGGCGGCGGATGATGTTGAGTATCACGTCTTTAGCGTAAACGCCCTTGGAGAGGCTGCCGGTCACTTCGATGCGTCTGACCTTGAGCGGGTGCATCGCCAGGCACTGCGAGGCGAGAACGTCGCGTACCTGAGAGGTCCCGATGCCGAAGGCAATGGCGCCAAACGCCCCGTGCGTCGACGTGTGGCTGTCGCCGCAGGCGATGGTCATGCCAGGCTGCGTAAGCCCGAGTTCCGGACCGATGATATGGACGATGCCCTGACGGTCATCGTGGAGGTTGAAGAGCGGTATATCAAACTCCTGCGTGTTTTCCTCGATCGCTCCGAGCATCTCTTCAGCCATGGAATCCATCAGCGGACGGGTGCGGATATCGGTGGGAACAATATGGTCAACCGTGGCATACGTGCGATCGGGGTAGGCCACTTTGAGGCCGCGTTCACGCATCATCTGAAACGCCTGGGGGCTGGTTACTTCGTGAATCAGGTGCAGGCCAATAAATAGTTGGGTCTGGCCCGATGGAAGCTCGCGAACGGCGTGTGCATCCCACACCTTGCAAAACAGACTCTTGCCCATGGGTGGTGTCAACCTCCGGAAAATGCCGTTTGACGACGGGATTCGGCATCGGGTCGCTTAGAACCCCGTGCCTATACGGCCTCTGTTCGATGCCGGCGGACACCCGCGCGAACGGCCAAATGGTTCAGGGCATCGATGTAAGCTTTCGCGCTGGCCTGAATGATGTCCGTCGACGCGCCCCTACCCGTGGCGCCGTCTCCTTGCTGGCTGACCTTTACGGTCACTTCCCCCATCGCCTCGGCGCCGTGGGTGACGGAACGGATGTGGTATTCGTCGACCTGGACGACAGTCGACGTGGCCTGCGCGATGGCTTTGTAGGTGGCATCGACCGGACCGTCGCCCCAGGCGGACTCCTGGATTTCTTTTTCGCCCTCAATGCAAATCCGCACGGTGGCGGAGGGGATGGTGCCGGTGCCGCTGGTGGTGTGCATGTACAGGAGTTGGTATTTCTCGGGAATATCCCGGATCTCGTCATCCACAATGGCCATCAGGTCCTCGTCGTACACCTCTTTTTTCTTGTCGGCCACTTTCAGGAATCGCTTGTACGCCTTGTTCAGGTCGTTCTGTTCAAGGTGGTATCCCAGTTCTTCCAGGCGGTGCCGGAGGGCGTGTCGTCCCGATCTTGCGGTGAGCACGATGCTCGTGGCTTCGAGGCCCACGTCTTTCGGGTCGATGATTTCAAAGTTCGCCCGGTTTTTCAAGACGCCGTCCTGGTGTATGCCGGAACTGTGCGCAAAGGCGTTTGCGCCCACAATAGCCTTATTGGGGGCGACGGGTATACCCATCAGGCGGCTCACGAGCCGGCTCGTGGGACAGATTTCCTTTGAGTCTATATTTGTATATAGCCGGTAATAATCACCCCGGGTGCGGATTGCCATCACAATTTCCTCGAGCGAGGCATTGCCGGCGCGTTCGCCGAGGCCGTTAACGGTACATTCCGCCTGCCGCGCCCCGTTCAGGATGGCTGTGAGGCTGTTGATGACCGCCATGCCGAGGTCGTCGTGACAGTGTACGCTGATCACGGCCTGATCTATATTGGATACATTCTCACGGATTTTGCGGATGAGGCCGCCGAACTGTTCGGGCACCGCATAACCCACGGTATCGGGAATATTCACCGTGGAGGCACCGGCTTCAATGGTGGCCTCTATAACTGCATATAGGTAACCCGGTTCGGTACGGGCGGCGTCCATGGGCGAGAATTCCACGTCGTCGACATACGCCCTGGCCCTTTTAACGGCTTTCACGGCCATGCCGAGCACTTCGTCGGCGGATTTTCCGACCATGGTGATATGGTTCGGCGACGTGCCGATGAAGGTGTGGATTCTGGGTTTGGCTGCACCCCTGAGCGCTTCGCCGGCCCGGTCGATATCCTTCATCACGGCCCTGGAGAGGCCGCACACGGTTGGACCTTCGACTTCCTGTCCGATTCGCCGTACCGCTTCAAAGTCCTCGTCCGAGGAGATCGGGAAGCCGGCTTCAATGACGTCTACGTTCAGCCTGCCGAGTTGGTGCGCGATTTCGATTTTCTCGCGTACCGAAAGTTTCGCGCCGGGTGTCTGTTCGGCGTCGCGCAATGTGGTGTCGAAAATGACGACGCGGTCTCGATTATCCATGGGGTGCTATCGCCTCCTTCGTCCTAAGCAGGCTTCTGGTAACCGCGGGTGCCAGGCGTGGCCCGGGTTTGTCCGAATCGAGATGAGAGGGGAATCCGTTCCGGCGTAACCTCGGTTGAAGTTTGGCCGGTTGGCGGGTCGCCATGCTAGTGTTTTGTCCCTGAAATAGATTGCCTGAATTCTACTGCCGAGACGGGATGAACCGGCAGTAGAATGGTGACATATTTCTGAGACGAGACACTAATTCCCATCCTCGGCATCTCTCTTCATTTGGGAGTCGCGCAGAAGCGCGACCGTGCCGGTCCTGGCGATTTCGTTGATCCCGTAGTCCCGCAGCATGTTGATCATGGCTGCGATTTTATCCTCTTTTCCGGTGACTTCGATGGTCATGGAGGTGGTACTGACATCCACGACGCCGGCCCGGAATATTTCCGCAATCTGGATGATCTCGGAACGCGTGTCGGTTCGGGTCTTCACGTTAATGAGCGCCAGTTCGCGTTCGACGAATTCTCCCTGGGTGATGTCTATGACCCGGATGACGTCCACAAGTCGGTTGAGTTGTTTGACCACCTGCTCCAGCACGCGGTCGTCGCCCCGCACGACAATGGTCATGCGGGAAATGGTGGCATCTTCGGTTTCCCCGACCGAGAGACTGTCGATGTTGAACCCTCGGCTGGAAAAGAGGCCGGATATGCGACATAGAACACCGAAGTGGTTTTCGACCATCGCGGAAATGGTGTGTCTTATTGGCATTGTTCGTTCCTCTTGGCAGAGTTATGGCACGGCAAGAACCTATCGATTGCCCGAGAGGCTCATTCCGGGATCGGCGTTTTTTTATTTTTCAGGGGATTCGACGTGGAAGAGAGCCTCTTTTGTGCGTTCAATTGTCCAGAAGGATGGCGGACAATAAGAGGCTTGAGGATGCGGGGAGGATAAAAATACCCGTACGTGCGACTGTGGCCGCCATGGAAGGGTGCGGGACCGGGAAGGGGCTGGCACCGGAGGACGCCGGCGCATAGGGTGAAGCATAAGGATTCATCGTCGCACTCTCCGGTAAGGATCCGATCATCCTGATCTTAAAGTACGAAAAATACAGGATTTGTAATATCGTGTCAAGGAAAATCAAGCGATGTCACTAATTCGTCGTCGCGCTGGCGGATCAGCGGGTTGCGGCGGCAGCGAGCACGGCATCCCCGCGTGCAGGACAGAGGAGGGGGCAAGTGAGTTTTTTTTACACTGGGGCTTGACAGGATCCACTTTTTTTTATTAATTTTCTGGTCGAATTTAAATGCGCCAAGTGTTTTCCTGGCACCAGGGGTTGAAGGAGGACCGTGCATGATCCGTGTGGAAAATCTTGTCAAGGATTACGGTGACGTCCGGGCCGTTCGGGATATCAGTTTCCAGGTTAACGATGGAGAGATTCTGGGATTTCTGGGCGAGAACGGGGCTGGTAAGTCAACCACGCTGAAGGTGATGACGGGGTATCTATCGGCAACCGCCGGCAACGTGTTCGTGGACGACATGAACATTGTGGACGATTCCCTGGAGATCCGCAAGCGGGTGGGGTACCTGCCCGAATTGAATCCGCTCTACGGTGAAATGATCGTTTACGACCTGTTTTCGTTTATTGCGACGATCAGACGCATGGAAGGGCGGGCGTTCCGTCAGGCGTTGGAGCGGGTTGTCGAGCAGTGCGGGCTTGCCGGCGTGGTTCACAGGGCGGTGCAGGAGTGTTCCAAGGGGTATAAACAGCGGATCGGCCTGGCAACGGCCATGCTGCACGATCCGGATATCCTGATTCTGGACGAACCGGTGACGGGGCTGGATCCCAACCAGATTGTGGAGATCCGCGAGTTGATCCGGTCTCTCGGGCGTGAGAAGACACTGATCATGTCAAGCCACATCCTGCAGGAAATTGAAGCGACGGTGGACCGAATCATCATCATTCACAATGGACAGATTGTGGCGGACGGCCTGCGGGAGGAGCTGATGTCCAGCTTCCGGGGACAGACGCAGTTGACGCTGGAGGTCAAACGGGCCGAAGACGAGAGCGTGCAGGGGCTGCCCGAACAGTTGCAGGGGGTCGCGCTTTCCGGCATGGCCGAGAACAATGGGTCCCGAACGCTCTTACTGGAATACGACCGCGACACGGATCCCCGGGAGCGCATTTTTCAATATGCCAGGGACCAGGGATGGGTGATTCTGGAAATGAGCCAGGCTCGGGTTCAGCTGGAGGACGTATTCAGGAATCTCACCGGGGAGGGGACGTCCGATGCGTAATGTGAAGGCGATCTATCTGAAAGAACTGCGTTCCTATTTCAATAGCCCTATGGCCTACATTTTTCTGGTGATTTTCGCGGTCTTGAGCGGATACTTTTTCACGAGTACATTCTTCCTTATCGGACAGTCCGATATGCGCGCCCTGTTTAACATCGTACCGCTGGTCTACCTGTTTTTCGTGCCGGCCATTTCCATGGGACTGATCGCGAAGGAGAAGAACCTGGGAACCATGGAAGTGTTGTCTACCATGCCCATCCGGGACGTCGAATTCGTCGCGGGCAAATACCTGGCGGCGGTAAGCCTGATCGTGGTGGGGCTGCTCTTTACGTTCGTGCATTTTCTCACGCTCCTGGCCGTGGGCACTCACGTGGATATCGGCGCGGTGATAACGGGATACGTGGGCCTCGTCCTCGTGGGCGCATTTTACGCGGCCGTGGGTACGTTTGCCAGCAGCCTGACGGAAAACCAGGTGGTTTCATTGATTGTCGCGATCGCAATTGTCATGGTGTTTTTCCTGCTGGACAAGCTGCTGCTCTTCATACCCGCGGGGCTGTCGGCAATTGCGCAATATATCAGTGTGGACTACCACCTGTCGAATATTGCACGGGGCGTCGTGGATTCCAGGAATCTTATCTATTTCGCGGGGATGATCTGGTTGTTTCTGGCGCTCACCCTGCGGGTTCTGGAGATGAGAAAGTGGAGGTAGTCGATGTTTGCGGTTCACAATAAACGGTCGTTCATCATCTATCTGCTATTGGCGGTCGTCATCGTCGCGGCCCTGAATTTCGTGTCCAGAGAGTTGTTTTTTCGGTTGGATCTGACTGCGAACGGAATCTATTCGCTTTCCGGGTCCAGCAAACGGGTGGTGGACCAGGTAGAAGATTTATTGACGATGAAGGTCTATTTTACGGACAATTTGCCGGGTCAGTACGGCAACAACCGGCGCTACCTGCAGGATATACTCGAAGAATACGAAGCGTTCGGCGGGGGTCGCGTGCGGTTTGAGTTTTTCCGGCCCGAAGACGATCAGACGCTGCCGGACGAAGCGCGGAAATACGGAATTCACCCGGTGCAGCTCCAGGTGGTTGAAAACGACAAGCTGGAAGTGAAGCGGGTCTACATGGGGATGGTGTTTCTTTACGGGGACGGTCGGGAAGTGATTCCGGTGATTGAGAGCACAACCGGCCTCGAGTACGAAATCACCACACAGATCAAGAAGCTGCTGGATACGGATAAACAGGCAGTCGCTTTCGCGATCATCGGCGCACAGCCGCCCCGTGTCCGGAACATTTCAGCAGTGCTCCAGCAGTCGTACCTCGTTCGAAACATCAGGCTGGCTTCCCCGGTGCCCGACGACATCGGCCTGTTGATAATCAGCGGGGTGACGGATTCGTTAAGCGAGGATGAACTCGGAAACCTGGAGGCGTTTGCGAATCGGGGAGGCAATCTGTTTATCGGACAGGGGCGGGTCGCCGGCGACTTGAGCGGTCAGCGCGGCACGCCGGTAACGTCAAATCTATTCGACTTTCTGGAAACATCGGGCTTGCAGGTGAAGGAAAATCTGGTGCTGGATCAGCGATGCAGCGCGATCACGATAAGCCAGCGCCACGGATTTCTACAAATGAGTTCACAGATACAGTATCCGTTTTTCCCCGTGATACAACGCTTCGGCAAGCACCTGACGGTGGACGGACTCGAGCAGGTGCGCCTGCTTTTCAGCAGCGAGATTTCGCTGGCCGATTCGGTTGCGGGTGCTGCGCAGACAAAGCCATTGATGTATACGTCTGACAGGTCCGGGGTCATGACCGGATTCTTCAATCTACGGCCAATGGAGAATCCGTTCTTCAACACGTTGAATCAATCGGGGAAGGTCGTGGGCGCGCTGGCGCGGCGGGAAGGCGCGCAGGGAATGAGCCAGGTGGTTCTGGTGGGCGATTCCGGGTTGTTCGATGACGAATCCGGAGGCGGTTTTCAGGAGAATTTCGTCTTTGTTGCCAATGTCGTCGATTTCCTGATGGGCGATAGCGATCTGGTGGCGCTCCGCTCCAGGGAGATTACAACGCGGCCTCTGATGGAAGTCGACGACGCGGCGAAGGCGCGTTGGAAGTGGTTGAATGTATTGCTGCCGCCGGTTCTGATCATTGCGTACGGTTTGCTGAGATGGCGGCGGGAAGCCGGGCGTGCAAGGATGTTGGAGGAGCAATATGGCTAAACGGGCGCGAGTATGGCTGATTGTGATTCTGGCGCTGGCCGCCGGCGTCGCTTACGTTCAATTCTCGAAAACAGGATATACGATTGCGGGTACGCCGATTTTTGAAGGAAGCCGTGAAGATGTTCAGCAGGTCGTGATCGAACGCGGGGGGGAACGCGTTGAATTGCGCCTCGACGGTGAGGTGTGGCGACTCGTGGGCCACGATTCCCTTGAGGTTCGAGAGGCGCCGATTGACAATTTACTCGACAAGGTATTGGCGGTCCGGAGTACAACCCTGATGACAAGGCGCGCCGATCGTTGGGACGTGTATTCGGTTGACGATTCAACCGGCATTCGGTTGTCCGTCAGGAACGCGGGGGGCGCGGAACTGGCCGCGTTTGTATTTGGCCAGTCCAGGCGGGATTGGAGCAAGAATTACGTGCGTCTGGCGTCCGAAGACGCGGTATATCTGACCGACAACAACATCACCTACTATCTGAATGCCACGCCAGACTTCTGGGGTCGGAAGCCGGAACCGGCGGCAGCGGACAGTACGGGACCGGACATCGATGTGGGTGCGGCTGCCCCGTCCGTCATACCTCCCGCGGCGCCGGTTCTGATCGATGCGAAGCGAGATACGTCGGGCCCGCTGAAGCTGGATCTGGACGTCGCGGCGGACACCGCAAGAACGAAAGAGTAAACGCACAGGCGTCTGATCCGCTTCCTTCCGCCGTGCTGCCCGAGGGGATTTCATTACGTTTTGGCGCGGGAATTCGATTCTCGCGCTTTTTTTCGTGTCCAGAATCCGGTTGCGTTGGCCCCCCAGGATATTATCTTTCGAGTTGAAGGCGCCCGGAGGCACGACCCAACAACGGAGGCCGGCCTACCTATTTGTGCCCGGATGCCATCGGAGGGACGATGAGCCACGAGATCGAACAGCGCCCGTTGGAGCAGATTTTCGGGTCGTCGGAAGCGCATCAGAATCTTCTGGTTCTGTCGGACGACATCGGGTCGCGCCTGGCTGGATCGGAGAATGAGATCCGGGCCAGGGATTTTCTGGTGGATGCATTGTCCCGCTACGGATTGAACGATGTACACGTCGAGGAATTTCAGCACCGGGCGTGGACGCCTGTAAAGGAACAACTGACCGTTACCGCGCCCGTCGAACGGGAAATCGCCTGTCGGTGCGGCGGCCTGTCCCCGTCGACGCCGGACGGAGGTATCCAGGCCCGCGTCGTGTTCCTGGAACGGGGCGACCGCGAGGAATTCGAGGCTCGAAGGGCGGACGTGGCCGGCCGTTTCGTGGCGGCGCCCTATTATCCGATCGCGCGGCAGATGAAAACTCCGCTTGCCGCGGAATACGGTGCGGCGGGGCTGATTGAATGGCGGACCTATCCCGGCGGACTTCAACCGGCGCGCACGTGCGCATTCGCCCGTGTAGCTTCGATTCCAGTGGCTTCGATCAGCAAGGAGGATGCGGCATATTTAATGCGTTTGGAGCGGCGGAGGGGTAGGGTCCGGATCAGGTTGACCCTGGACAGTCGCGTGGAGGTCAAGCCATCCTGGAACGTCGTCGGAGATTTGGGCGGCGACCGGGGTGAGGCCGAGTACCTGGTTGTGGGAGGGCACTACGACTCCTGGCACGTGGGGCCCGGCGCCATCGACAATGCGGCGGGGGTGGTCGCCGTGCTGGAGGCGGCGAGAGGCCTGGCAGGCTATCAGCAACATCTGAGGCGGAGGGTGCGGTTTGTTCTGTTCGGCGTGGAAGAATCCGGGCTCGTGGGATCCTGGTCGTACACGCGGGACCATGAAGACGAGTTGGACGATCTGATATTGATGATCAACAACGACGTCGGCGGCCGCCCCTCTGGCATTCATATTGCAGGCTACGACGACTGGCAGCCGGCGCTGACCCCGGTGGCGAAACGAGTGCGGGTGGACGGCGATGGCCTGCCGCCGTTTGAGGCCAGTGTGGGCGGCCCGGGATGGGGCTCGGATCACTTTCCGTTTCTCGCTCACGGCGTGCATACCGTCGGGATCGGCACCACACCGGTGGACCCTCTGGACGGCCTCTGGGGTCATACCCGCGCCGACACGCCGGATAAGGTTTACGTCCAGGGCCTTACGGAGTGCGCTGCGATCAATGCGCAGGTTATTCTGCACGCGTCCAACCTGCCGGAGCGTCCGGCCATCAGAAAGACGTCCGACGAGGTGGAGGCGATGTTCCGAAGTTACGGTTTCATCGAGACCCTGGATTTGCTCGATGTCTGGCCACCTGAACACGCAAAAAAGCGGTACTTCACGTTTGAGTGATCTCTTCGCGCTGCCTCTTGACGCCGGTCGGAGAGGCGGCCGGTTGCGAAGAGACACCTCGATTCGAAGCCAGTTTGGCCGGTGAACCCGTGGATCGCGCCCGGTGAGATCCACCGGCCGGAACACGACGCGATTTTTTGGAGGACGGCTGTGCGGATTGCCTGGAGCGACCTGCCTCAGTGTTACGAGTTCGATACCGGCGACATAATGGGCGGTATTCAACCCTATATGAATTACCACGGCATCTGCGGGTTGATGCATCGAGACTACAAGGTCGGGGTGGTTCGGCATTATAAGGCGTTCTTGAATGCCGAATATTACCTCAGGCCGGGTTCGGGGATGGTGATGTACCCTCGGAGGCTCTCCCAGGCGAGGAAGGTGACGCACGGGTTGTCGCAGGACGGAGTAGCCATCCACTTCCCGGCGGAGCCCGATTTCGGGTTGGAAATGGATCTCTTTTATCGGCCGCACGGCGACGCGGTGGATCTGAAGACGACAATCCGGCCGTCGGTGGAGATTCAACGCTTTGAGATCTTTTTCGCCTCGTACATTGCTGAAGTTTTCAATGAGACCTGGGCGCCTTTAGCCAATCCTGATGGGTCTCGAGCCTGGACGAGGCTGAACAACCGGGTGGAAATCAATCGGACGTTCGGCGTTGTCAGAGACGAGCTGTCGCGCGAAATGCTTCAGGATGGACGTTTCGGTGATCCGACCAGGGGGTTGCATCGGGATCTGGAAGACCGGGACTTCAGCCTGCCCATTTTGGCTGCCCGGAATTCGTCCAACGGGTTCACGCTGGTGTTCCTGTGCGACCCCGTTCTCACAACCTACCTGACCGGTCAGTACCACGCATGGGATACCGCGCACGACTGGTGCTATGGCCGGGACCTGGCGGCGGGCGCCGAGATGGTGGCACACACGAGGATGGTTTATCGCTGTTTTCCGGATGTACGGGAGATGGGCAAGGGTATCGATGAATTGTGGACAGCCTTTGCCGGCCCAATATCCTAAGAAGCTGTCTCAAAATCCCCAGCGGTCTTCGCGCGGCTGCAAACGCGCCGGTCGGCGTTGGTCAAATCCACCCGTATCTGTAGGATATGGGCGGATTCTCCCGCCTTGACCGCCACTTTTTCGCTCGCGCTCGGGAACTCGCCGGGAATTTTAAAACAGCTTCCAACAAACTTCAGGAGGCAAGAGGTATGCTGGCGATCGATGGCGGTGAAAAGGTCCGTACCGTGCCGATGCCCGCGCGGCGTCTTTTCGGCGAGGAGGAGAAGCTGGCGGTGATGGCTCTTTTCGACGAAAGTATCCGGTCGGGCAACGCGTTCGGGTACGATGGACCGGAGGAACGCGCGTACGAACGGGACTTTGCGGATTTCATGGGCGGCGGGTACGCTGACCTGGTGAATTCGGGCACGACGTCTCTGTACTCGGCGCTTGGGGCCCTCGAACTGGAGGTCCCGGGCGAGGTGGTGGTGCCGCCAATTACCGATCCGGGGGGGGTGATGCCCGTGGCGCTTTTGAACCTGGTACCGGTGGTTTCTGATGCGGCCCCCGGCACGTTCAACGCCGGCGCGGAACAGATCGAAGCCGTACTCACCGAGCATTCGCGTGCGATCATCGTTGCGCATATCGCCGGGGAACCCGCGGACCTGGACCCGATTCTGGAGCTTGCCGATTCGCGCGGGTTGCCCGTGATCGAAGATTGCGCGCAGGCGCACGGCGCCAGGTACAGGGGAAGGATTGTGGGCGGCATGGGGGCGATGGGGACTTTTTCAACGATGAGCGGCAAGCATCACGCCACCGGGTCGCAAGGCGGGGTGGTCTTCGTGAAGGATCAGGATCTCTATTGGCGGGTGAAGCGTTTTTCGGATCGGGGCAAACCCTTGAATCTGGAGGGAAGCGGACTTTCCAACGTGAGGGCGAGCCTGAATATGAACGGGAACGACCTGGCCGCGGCGATCGGCCGGGTGCAGTTGCGCCGGTTGGGGGAGATTGCGGATAACCGGCGCAGGGCGGGAGATGCAATACGGGACGGTATCGAACATCTGCAGGCGGTATCGATGGGCAGGCAGGTGCCGGGTACCGAGTGCGTGTACTGGTTCCTTCGGTTCCACCTGGATACACCCGGACTGAGCGTGGACAAGGCAGGCTTCGTCAAGGCGCTGGCGGCTGAAGGCATTCCGGCGTCGGTATCCTACAGGCATATCCCGTCCGAGGCGACCTGGTTCAAGGAACGCAGAGTTTTCGGAAACAGCGACTATCCCTGGGGACTCCCCGACTATCGTGGAGATCGCAATGCCACGTTCCCGTGCCCCAACGCCGTCGCGGCCGCCGAGAGCCACTTTACGATGCCGATCCACGAGAACTACGGGGAGCAGGAGGTTTACGACATCGTGGCCGCTCTCGAGAAGGTGGAGAACGCCTATCTGAAATAGGCGGTCATTCAACGTCGACGCAACGGTGCGACGGCTGTTGCCGGGAATACCCTGCGAAATGTCCTGGGCGGCGGCTGCGAACTTCCTGGTGCCATCGGATCGTGGTTTTGAGTCACTGTCCGGTATCGATGTCGTCCAGGGCAGAAGGCCGCGCCCGCGCTTGAATCGACAGAGGTCGGAAAATGGCTGTGGAGGCGTTCAGGCAGGTTCAAAACCTTTGTCCCGCCGAGGAGATCTACCGTGCCGCGGAACTTACCAATCTCTGGATGGGCAAAGAGGATGAGGGTATCCGTCTCTTCAGAGGTTCGGTGGTGGAGAACGACAGCCCCGGCGTCGGACGGTCGGACGACCTGGACGAGGATCCGTTTGTGGAGGTTTCAGGCCCGTCGGCGCTGAAAAAAGCACTGACGTTGCCCCGAAGTCCTTCCGTCAGGACGCAGTTGGCTTTTATCGCGCGGGAGCGGAGGGGTCATTCGGCCACGTTGCGATTCAACGTCAACGGGCAGGAGGTGCTGCGGCCGCCGTCCCCGCTGGCTACCCCCGATGCCAGGCAGTACTGGGAGTTGGCGCCCGATGACGGCGCGTGGAGCTGGAGTCGATGGTATTACGTGGATCTCCCGGTGGGGTGTCTTCGACAGGGTGAAAACCATATCGTTGCAGATGTCGTCGAGGGGCGGGTGGGATGGAGTCTGATGGTCGCGGATTATCGGGATTATGAAAAGGGGATGACGGATCCGATCGTGCTGCCGGCCTCGAGTTTTGTACGCCGAAATTGTGAGTGGGAGTCCGAACGCGGCGAATATGTGATCAGGCTGATCGTAGACGGGTACCGTGGGGGCGGGCTTGTCGTGTCAACGGTTATGGATGCCGTGGGGGAACGGGAGGGCGTGAAGCGGCGCCATGCCGTTCGTGGACTGCGTTTGGATTGGGACGTCGTGGCCCCCGCCGGTACCGCCGTCCACTGCGACGTGCGCACCGGAACGGATCCCGTGGTGAATGCGGCGGGCTGGAGCGACTGGCAACCGTGTGAATGCGGATCGCCGGTGGGGGTGGTTGAAGGGCGTTACCTGCAATGGCGCATGAGGTTTGAGACGGTGGATCCGGCATACACGCCCGTTCTGAAGGCAATGCGGATCCTTGCCGAGGCGTGCCCGGCCCGGGAGCCGCCGCCGCGGGTCGTCAGGTCGGACAACCCGGCCATCCGCCGGTCTTCGTACTGGATCGCAGACGAGGACTACAGGCACGGCATGTTACGGGAACTGCGCGAGCGGTTCGAACTGGATGCCGTTGTTGCCGGGGCGCAGACGGAATTTGAAGCCATTGAGCGTCTGATGGCGTGGGCGTATGCCGTTCCGCTGGGACCGTGCCGGCACTATCCCTGGGACGTCCTGGAATGGCTGTTGCTCCAGCGGGACCCATCGGGTGCGATTGTGATGAACCGGTACCGGGAGCGACGGCGCGACAAGATGTGTCTGTATCCCAACGTGGCCCTGGTGGCCGCCTGCCTGAGTTTCGGTTTTCCGGCACGGCACGTGAACTTTCACAGCGAAGGCATGACGGGCCACGAGATCGCCGAGGTCTGGTCGAACGATTATTGCAAGTGGGTCCACCTGGACGCAACGCGGGATTTCTATTGGTACGATCCGAAGACGCGTGTGCCGCTGGATACGCTCGAGGTACACCGGGTGCTGGCGGACAGACTTCAGGAAGTCGAACGCTGGGATCGTCCGTATCTGTTCCGGCAGGATCTCGAATCCCTCGTTCGTGACCTGCCGATTGCAATTCGAGACGGGAGCCACGAGTTTTCCACGACGGAAGGGGCGCATTTTCTGTTCCGGTCGTTTTGTCACTTCCGGATAGTCCCGCGGAACAACATGTTCAGCCAGCCGCGTCCGCTGCCCGTGAGTCAGGGTACGGAGGTGTGGGCCTGGGACGGGTATCTCAACTGGGCTGACGAAAAGGTGCCGCCACTGTCCCACTTTACGAATCACACGAACCGTCGCTCGGATTTTTATCCCACGATGAACCAGACCCGGTATACGGCCGAGGCGACCGACGATCCAGCCGTGCTGAAGGTTAATCTGGAGACGTACACACCCTGTTTCGCTGGTTATCTGTCAGGGGTTGATCAAGGAGAGTGGAAATCGTGCCCGGAAGCGTTCGACTGGCATTTGCACAACGGGCTGAACACGATGCGGGTGCGTTCTGTCAATAGCGCCGGCGTGAAGGGCCCCGTCAGCAGCCTCACGGTAGCATTTTGACATTGTGTCTATAGTCTCACGTGCGGCCGACCGAAGTACTTGATTCCCTATTGTGGCTGTTCCTGATCCGGGTTGTGAACGCTCCGATTTGTTTCCTCATCATGTAGCATGTCTCAGATCAGGTCCAACGCCTTAGTCGCCCTTTTCAGTGCGGCTTTTTTTTGTCTGGAAAGTATCCGGGACGTGGGACTGATTTTTTTTACTTGTGGGATACTTTTGGCGAAAATGCAGATCTTTATTAGTACCGCGCGGGATGTTCGCAACATCGTTGGAGTCCTGATTTGAAGACACTTGAAGATCGAGACCTGGTCCGGCTTGCGGTATCCGGAGAGACGTGGGCGTTTGGCCGCCTGGTGGAGCGCTATACCCGCCGTATCTACGGCAGGGTCTTGAGTGTCGTCAGGCAGCCTGAAGAGGCGGATGATCTGGTTCAGGAGATCTTCCTGCAGGCGTACCGCCGCCTCGGACAACTGCGCGACGGTCGTCGGTTTTCCGGCTGGCTGCTGAAAATTGCGGACAATGCGGCCTTCAGGTGGCGCCAGCGGCGAATGGTGCAGATCCGTTTCGAGCAGCTCTTGACAGCGGAATGGGGCGAACACGCCGTCGTCGAATCGGAGGCGGAGCGAGAGGCACGCATGATGGTCAGGCAGGCGATTCGCCAGCTTTCAGATGCGCATCGGGACGTGATCGAACATCATTACTTCAAGGGTCATTCCTACGAGGAAACGGCCAGCCAGTTGGGCCTGCAAATGAACACGGTCCGCAGCCGCCTGCAGAAGGCGAGGCAGCGGATCCGAAAGGAGATGAGCGAGATGAAAAACGGTGGACAGACCTACGATCTTACGGCGCAGGATCTTCAAGCACTCTATTGGGCGACCCGGTTTGTGAGCCGGGACGAATCCCGTGGACGGCTTCAGGGGGTCTGCCTGGACACGGGCGGACTCGTTGTGGCGACAGACGGAGCGAGGTTGCTGCTGCGTACACTGGAGGGCGCGCAGGACCTGGAGACCCAGGTGATCCTGGGGCCCGGGTTTGAGCTTGACTCGCACCGGACAAAACGGGCAAATCTATCGATCGAGGATGAACAGGCGATGCTGTGCGCCGCGGGAGAGGAGGATCTGGTTATTCCGATTATCAAGGAACCCTATGTAAACTATGAGGCGGTCATTCCCGAGGCGGCGGGCATTCGTGTTAGGGTGACTGCGGGTGAATTGCTGAGAGCAATTAATCTGATTTCCGAACATCTTGACGCTCGACATCCGACCTCCGCGACGTGGACATATCTGCAAAAAGTCGAGATCCAGATTTCCGCGGCGCTCGGGTCGCTTTCTCTGACCACGTCACGAGATATGGGTTATGTTCTCAGGGAGGGAAAAGGCGGCGGCATGGTCTCAATGGATGATGCCCCCTGGACCGGAGTTCCATATTGGAGGTACACCACATCCGTTGAGAGCGAGGTTACCCTGGACGACGCACCGCACCCATTCAGGATCTATGTAAATCACGCCTTTCTGAGCGATGTTGTATCCGGAATTGAAGCAGAAGGGCCGCTGGACATTTTCTTCGGCGACCCGCGGCAAGCTCTCCTTTTCGTCTCAACAGACCATCCGGACCGGAAGGCATTGCTGATGCCGTTGCGGATGGAGTAGATGACATTTCGAAGACGGCTTTCTCCATTTTAAATACCGGGCGCTCCCGTGAGGGAGCGCCCGGTTCGACTTGCTGAAGGGAAATCGACCGCCTTTATCAGGCGGTCGCCCTCCACGTGGTTGTCTCCTTCATGACTCGCCTCCTTTCTATCGCAAACAGGTCACGCGCCATGACCTGTCCGGATTCTGTTGACGCATCAACAATTACTTTACCGAACGGTCCGCATATATACACGCCAGTGGATGCACGTGCGTCCGCCCTTCTCCGGCGGACCGGCTGACGATGGTGATTCCTGTACGCTCCGGGTCAATGTCCGCGAGACGCCGAGCAGGTATCCCTCAAGACCGCGGTCACAGGCTCCAGGGAGGCGCCAGGAGCCAGTACGACATCGTATACAGACCGGTATTGTTCGACGTGGTCGCAGTCGGCGGGGAAGGCAAAGCTGAGCAGGCGGGCGTGGCTGATGCCTGCAGCCATCTTTATATCTTCGATCGTGTCTCCAAGGAGCAGCAGGTTGCGGCGCCCGGCGAACTCGGGAACGATGGCCTCGTTCAGGGTGTGTTTGTTCAGGCTGTGGATAAGCGGCGTCTTGTAAGCCACCGCAATACCGTTCGGGTCAAAGACCAGCGTGTTGGCAACGATCATGACATTGGCGGTTTGTAAGCCATCTGCGGCGAGTCGGGCTTCGATGATTTCCTTGATGCCCGCGGACAGAATGATAAGGGGTATGCGGCGATCGTGGAGGGTTTCAAAAAAAAGGCGCGCACCATCTCGAAGTTGCGGCCGATTTTCGCTGACAATCCGATGGATCGTCTGTGTGCTGAATTTGTAATCGAGCAGCAGATCAAACTGCCGCGACCACCATCGAAGAAAGTGAGGCGACTTAACGCGTTCGGGCAAATCGATCGCGCGTTCGATTTTTCGATAGCGTTCAAACAATTCCTGGTAACGCCGGTTGAACGCCTGCCCAAGATGCCCACTGTTCGCGATAACCGAACAGGTGGACTGATCGCTGCCATCCTCCCCGGTGGATCGCGTCAGCGTCCGGTCCCAGTCGCTGACAACCAGGAGCCTGTCCGGGCCGTCGGCGTGAATTTGCTTCAGTTTGTAACGCCATCGCATGCGGTATTCAGGCGTTCCGGGATGAATTTCTATTGCGAGGTTCCGGATTCCAGGGACTGGGACAGCACCTTTTTCAGAATCTTTCCGGGTTTGAACATGACTTTGCGGCGGGCGGGCACGTATACCGTTTCGCCGGTGCTGGGATTACGCGCCTGGTTCTTTTCCTTTGTCTCCTTGACTTCCCAGGAGCCAAACCCACGTATCTCAATACGTTTGCCTTTGCAGATGGAAGACGTCATGGCTTCAAAAAGGACGTCGACGGCTTCTAAGGCTTTGGTTTTGGGATGGCCGATGTTGTCCGAAAGGTACCGTGCCAGAGAAGCCTTCGTGATCGTTGCCATACCCTACCCGTGATTGAGGCCGTTATTGGGAATTCGCGACCGGTGAACGATAACTCAGAAAATTTTCAATGTCAATAGAAAAACAAGTAGAAAAACAAACCTCCGGAGTGAGAATCAGGCCATCCGGTCCACCCCAGCCGTCCCGAGAGAATGTGAAAGGGATATCCTCCCGCCCTGCAAAGAACACTTGCCCGGGTTTCACGCGGGATTTATATTGAAATTGAACACTGGAGCGGTCCGTGTATACGCCGATACGCGCGGGCTTCGCGTCGGATTATCAAGAGGAGATCGAATCTAATGAAACCCATTCTGTTGGGTCTGCTGGCAATTTGTGTCTGCGCAGCCTGTGGCGGCGATGACGACGACAATAACCCCGCGGCTTCCGAGACACTGGCCGGTTCCTACGATCTTTTGAGGTTGACTCCTTCGGGGGGCTCGGCGATAGCACCTCCCGACGCCTCCGGGATAATGACGTTAACGGAAAACCGGTATTCGGTTACGGCCTCCTTCGTTACCGCCGGGTCAGCCGACGTGAACCGGGTCGCGCAGACCGGGATGTACGAGAAATCCGGTGCGAATCTGAGTCTGACGTCGGACAGCGGAGGCGGCGCACAATCCGGCCAGGTTTTGGACGGCGGTAACACGATATCCATATCAATTTCGGTGCAGGCAGGCGGGCAGGCACAGACGATTTCGATGATCTTTGCCAAGGCCGGTCAATAAGGACCGTTCGGACTCCGGGCGGACGATTGCGGTTAATTTCCCGGAACTGTTCAGCAGGGGTCGTGTGGTTCCAGTGGTTTTCTACAAGACGGATTCGTCACGCAGTCCGTGGCTCGATACGTGGTGTTCGTATGGTGCTTCGCATTCTGAACCCTCTGGTCCTCATACCGCTTTTCTTATTTGCGGCATGCAAGTCCGCCAAGGACACCGATCTGATCGCCATGGTAAAAAAGGGAGATGAAGAGGGGGTGAAGACACTTCTGGATGAAGGCGCCAACGCGAACAAAGAGGGCAAGGCGGGCACGACCCCGTTGATCGAGGCCGCAAAAAAGGGTGTTCCCGAAGTGTTGCAGCTTCTGCTCGATGCAGGTGCGGATGTCAACGACGATAACTACAGCCGAACGGCGTTGATGGAGGCCGCAATCAAGAAGGATTCCACGATCACAGAGATGTTGTTGGAGGCGGGTGCTGTCGTGGATGCCAGAGATCTGAACCATCGAACCCCTCTGATGTTCGCCGCCGACGCAGGACTGACGGGCGTGGTCCGCGTCCTGCTGGCTGCCGGGGCGGACGTGAATGCCTCTGCACGGTCCGGCTGGACGCCGCTGATCTACGCAGCCTACGGAGGGCACGGGACGGTGGTGACGCGTCTGCTGGATGCGGGCGCCGACGTGAACGCCATAACCAAAAATGGAAAGTCCGCAGTTTGGCTGGCCGAGTATCGGGACAAGTCGGAGGTTGTCGAGATTCTAGGCGAGGCGGCTGCCAGTGATCGTTGACCCAATGACACGCTAACGTTGGAGACATTTCAAAGGGCGCTCTTCGAGTGCCTTTTTCTCATGCGCGGATGGGTTTCCGGCGGAACCGGAGACACCTGTTTTTCACACCCGATCGGAAATTCGTCCATTTTCGACATCGGCAACAGGGCCATGTTGTAATGGGAGGGCAGGTTGCATGATGATCTTGAATGCAGCGGTCATCGGTCTGGGAGGGCGGTCAAGGGCGCACATGTCCATTCTGCCGGTACTCTCCGACAGGTACAGATTGGTAAGCGTGTGCGATATTGACGAGGACAGGGCGCGATCCGTGGCCGATCAGGTGGGTGCGAACGCGTATACGGATCTGCAGCTGATGTTGGATTCGGAGGCGCTGGATGCCGGCCTCATCGCGGCTCAACCGGAAATTCATCACGCGATCGCACGCATGTTGTCCGAAAGAAAGATCCACATCCTCACGGAGACTCCGATCGCCCTGACGTTGCCATGTGCGGACATGATGATCCGGGCTGCGGAGGAAAACGGTGTCTTTCTGGAAGTCTCCGAGAACGCCCGAAGATGGCCTCGTGAGAGGCTGAAACAGAAGATTGTAAAGGAGGGGCTTATCGGCGAGGTTCGGGAGTTCTACCTCTCCTACACCTCGGGCTCGTATCACGGAATTAGCGCGATCAGGTCGATTCTGGGATCAGAGCCACGGGTGGTTTCAGGTACGTACCCCGACTCCCATGATGTGAGAGAACGGGGTATCATCGAGTGGTCGGACAAGCTCCGCGGGACATACGAACACAATGTGCAAAGGAGTAATTACTGGGAGGTTCTGGGTTCCGATGGAGCCATACGGGGAACGCAACTCCATCTTTATCGTGGGGACAAGAAACTGGAGATCGTGACCGAGACTCCGGGCGAGGGAACGAAGAGAACGGCGCATCGATCCCGCGTGGGAACACAGCCGGAGGTCGTCTGGGAGAGTCCGCTCAGGGATTACATGCTTCCCAATGATGATAGCGTTGCCGTTGCCGAAGCCTGGTGCAGCCTGCACGATGCCGTGGTCCTCGGCAAAGCTCTGGAATATGGCGCGCGTAACGCCAGAAGGGATATCGAGGTGCTGATGGGTATCCGGGAATCGGCCGGCAAGGACGGGATACGCGTGGCGCTGCCTCTGGCGGATATTACCGAACACGAAAAAGGGATTCACTCGGCATTTGAAGAGGTGTATGGCGTCGATCTCCTTGATTTGACGCCCCGCCATCCCGCGCGGCGGGAATCGCTTCCCCCGCGGCTGCGTGGGCTATTGTATTGAGCAGGATCGCACGCGGAAAAACGGCCTCAGAACCAGCATGGCGACGAGATCCCCGGTCTCGGCGGCAGGACCCGCCGGTGGGCCCTGCTCCCAAACCCAACACGCCGCCGCTTGACCGCGGGTTGTCTAACGCTGTGGATTTCGAATCAAGTCCGGTCGGACCGGAACGAAGGTCCGCGTAACCACGGGAGAACAACATGATCAACAACATCCACAAGATCGCCGTCGTCAGCGACGATATCGAAGGGGCTGTTTGTTTCTACACCGGGACGTTGGGGCTGAAGGAAATAGAGCGCTTCCCGAATGAGGACGACGAGGACTTCGTCTTCCTCAAGGCCGGAAACATCATCCTGGAACTCATGCCCAAGAAGACCATGCAGGCGGACGTGGGCTTTCACCACATCTCATTCAAGGTTGGCAGCGTCGACCGCGGCGCCAGCGAACTCGAGGACAAAGGCGTGGACGTTACCGTTGCGCCGTTTGATGCGGAGGGGACGGACATCCGGCTGAGCTTTTTCAGCGGCCCGAATGACGTGCTCCTCCAGTTGTTTCAACGCGAATCCGATCCTGCCTGAGATGCAGCCTGTTTATTAGACGAACCGCACCCGACAGAAAAAACCCGTACGCTTGCAGGCGTACGGATTCTGGCGTCGCGCTTGTCGGATTCGAGTGCGGCCCCCGGCAAGTTTTATTGAGTCGGATCCATCACGCGTCCGACAAACAGGATGGCATCCGTGGCGTTGTCCCGAATAAGGAAGATGAACGGCCGGTCGGCCGAGAAAGCCGGCGGTAACGAGGTTACCCCGATCGTCCCTCCCGTGGCCGCGGCGGCCTCGGTTCCGCGTTCGTTTACCTTGACAAACGCCTTGTGAACGACCGCCGAACAGTAAAGGTCTTTCGTGGCTCTCATTCCTGAAAAATCTGCTGATTCCGGGTCGAATGCGTCCGGCATCCCCATTCCGGCCAGGGTGTCGGCCAGCTTGAATTCAGATTTGATCTCGAAGGACGGAATGGAAAGCCTGATACGGACGGGCCGCATGCGCTTCGAAATCTCACCGACGAGGTCGGCGCTTAACGAGCTTTCGAACTGATCGTACTTTCCTCTGGCGGGAAGGAGGATAATCATCGACATCTCCTTGCCCGAATAAAGCAGCTCCACCGCCTGGGCCTGGGACGATCCGTGGCGTGCGTAGTTGAAGGTCCTCGTCTGCCGCATCATCGGAACTTGAACCCGGCTACCGCTTAACAGGTGAAACGGACCCGTGGAGGTCCGTTTTTCGTCGAAGGGGAAGTGCCAGGCCGCGTTGAAATAGATGGCATTTGCGAGTACCAGCCGCGTCATACGATTGATGAGACCCCGCGGAATCAGGTCCTGGATTCTGTCCTCCGTCCGGTCCGAAACCCAGTCGTTGATTGCCTCGCGCGACGCCTCCGGATCGGCGCTGAAATCCACGGACCGCATCCCGGCGCCATAGTTCTCGGCCAGCGCGTCCAGAAAGTTAGGCAGGAACGCGTACCCCTTCTGTCCCCAGATGGCATTGGCGATATTCAGCCGAAATTTCCCTCCGTCCTGACCGGTGCTCTCCTCGCCGCGAGATGAAAGCGCGAGGTCGAGGACGTTGAATGCCGGGTGCAGTTGATCCGGAGGAAGGTGAAAACGCAGCACTTCTTCCATCTGCCGTGCCGTGCCGTCCCTGGCGCCCGTGTACATCATTGCCAGCGCCACGGAGATGCCGTGCGGTGAATAAAACAGATTCCCGTCCTGCTTTCGTAAAACGCTGTAGAGGTCGAACGCGAACGCGCTGTTTCCCCGCACCAGTTCGTCCAGTTTCACGTCTGACGCGGAAAGCGAGGTAATCCGTGACTTCTCCGACGTGACCTGTTCCCCCGGAACATCATCCCTTTCATCCGGCGCCTCGTTCACAGGTAATTCCGCGCCGCATCCCGGTTGTGCGGCGATCAGGATCAAAGTCACGAACGCACGGAGCCATCTTCCGGTCGGGAGGCGAAACTTCATTCGAGTTGACCTTCTGCTCGTCGAGCCCATGACAAATTCGATGGCATTGCTTTGAAAGATGTACACGGACGAACCCTCAGTGCCTATATTAGAAAGACAATTTTCTTGTACCTAAAGCTGACATCTCACATGTGCTATAGACGCCCGGTGGGGCGGAGAGTTGCTTGTTAGCAGTTGGCAGATGCCCCACGGAACATCAAGATTTGTCAGTTCCTTCCTGTCGTCCGTGCTCGTGTTTGTGAATGGCTTTAAAGAGATGCGGTTTTGCCTCAAGATGAAATATCATTATTGGTGTCATTCCTGCTTTTGTCGTATAGCGGGGTTTCTCGGGAAACGCCGCGAAAGTTCAAGTTGAAATTAACCAGGCAGCTTCGGAATCCCTCCATAGCGACACCTCTCTGCCCATCGCCAAGCCGAGTTCCGCCGGATCGCTGTGGAAGTGATCAATCACTTGGGTGTCGAGGTGATGATGGTGTTTCGGGTATAGGGAGACGGACCATGGCCAGACTTGATGGGATCATTATCGAAGGCTTTAAGAGCATTGCGTTTGTCAGGCAAAGGTTGCGTCCTCTCAACGTGCTGATCGGAGCCAACGGTTCGGGAAAGTCGAATTTCATTGCTGCAATTTCGTTCCTGCGCGCCGTCGTTCAGCGACAGTTGCAACGCTACGTCGGACAAGCGGGTGGAGCAGATCGGATCCTGCATTTCGGATCTAAGGTGACATCAAAATTGGATATGCAAGTCTTGTTTGACGGAAACACGGCCGGTTATGCAATCGAATTGCGTAGAGACGATTCCGATGGGCTTTTTGTGAATAATATGGCGTTCCACCCGTCCGATCCCAATAACGAAATAACACGACAAATGACTTTGGACGAATCTCACAACTATCCTCTGCCGCCAGAGCACATTCGCCGACATATTGAAAGTTGGCAAACCTACCATTTTCACGACGCTGGCCCCACGTCACCAATGAAGATGACCGCCGATGTCAATGACAATAGGTACCTTCGCCCCGACGGATCGAACCTGTCCGCGTTTCTCTTTTTTCTTCGAAATAAACATGGCGGCTCCTACACGCAGATTCGGCGAACCATTCAACTGGCAGCGCCGTTCTTCGAAGACTTCGCACTCGAACCCACGGCGCTGAACGAAGACAAGATTCGTTTTGAGTGGCGGCACTCGGGATCGGAAGCCTTCTTCGACACATCGTCACTGTCCGACGGAACGCTAAGGTTTATCGCTCTGTCCACTCTTCTCCTTCAGCCGGCTTCGCTGCGGCCGTCCGTGGTGCTCGTGGATGAGCCGGAGCTCGGATTGCATCCTTATGCAATTACACTTCTGGCTTCCATGCTGAAGCAGGCATCCGCGGAATCCCAGGTTATCGTCGCGACGCAGTCACCGGTGCTGTTGGATCATTTCGACCCGATTGACGTGATCGTGGCGGACCGCGTGAGGGGTGCGACAACGCTCCAGAAGTTTGACGCCGTGGACCTTGCGGCCTGGCTGCAAGAATACAGCCTGGGCCAGCTTTGGGAAAAGAATGAAATCGGTGGGCGTCCTTCCGCAGAGGAAACAGGCCGTGGATCTTTGCAATGACCCGGCTTCTTGTGCATGTTGAAGGACAAACCGAAGAGCAATTCGTCAACGAATTGCTGGCGCCACACTTATATTTTTTCGGGTTTACCAAGATCAGCGCACGTTTGGTCGGAAACGCTCGGCAACGGGACCGGCGTGGCGGAGGCAGGGCTTGGCGCAGCGTGCGTAAAGACATTGCAAATCACTTGAAAGAAGATCCCCGGTGTCTTGCCACTACAATGGTGGACTACTACGCGATGCCCAAAACTGGTTCAAGAGCATGGCCCGGACGCCTGCAAGCTACCGGGCAGGGGTCTTCGTCGGACAAAGCAAAGATTGTGGAAGACGCGCTCTTGGAAGACATCGCCAATGGTATGGGCGCGGATTTCGATCCGAGGCGATTTATCCCGTATGTGGCAATGCACGAATTCGAAGCGTTGCTGTTTAGTGATTGTGAGCGATTCGCTCAGGGAATAGGGTATCCTGAACTAGCGCCGAGATTTGAGGAAATTCGAGACCAATTTGCCACTCCAGAAGAAATCGACGACTCGCCCGACACCGCACCCTCCAAGCGCGTAGAGGCGCTCGTTCGTGGATATCAAAAGCCGTTGATGGGTAGCTTAGCCGCACGTGAAATCGGCCTCAAAGCGATTTGCTCCGCTTGCCCACACTTTCGACACTGGCTGAAACTCCTGGAACGTCTCCCTGACCGAATGGGTGAATAGAGGAGCGACTGGAACTCGAAGACGCCTGCTTGTGCGTTCTGATCACCTGCGCTTTTAACTACGATGTCCGTGCTCGTGTATGCGAATGGCTTGATGGACATGCAGTTTTGCGTTGACACCAATTGTTATAATTAATGTCATTTCTACTTTTGCAGCATATCGAAGTTTCTCCGGGAACGCTGTAACAGCTCACGAGGGGTTCGGTTCCCGTACCTATACGAAAATACCGGTCAATGTGATTTTCGTGCAAGGAGTACATTGATTTGAGCGATCAATTCTTCGAACAACCGATACTCAACTCGCCGTACGAGTGCCCGAGCAAGCACTGGGAACTGGACGAGACAGGCCAGCCGACACAAAGAATCGTCGAAAGTCGCAGGCGCGCCGAGTTCATTTCGCCGATTCCGAAACCGAGAAAGCAAAAGGGTGCACCTTTAGAACAATCGGCGATTGTTTTCGACGAGGCAGCCAGCAAGCTCGGAACGGAAGGACAAAAATACGACCTGACGGAAATCATCAACGGCGTTCGCATTCAGGTCGACAGATGGCGAAAGTTGCCAAATCCGAAACAATGGCGGGTGTCGTCTGAAACGGCACGACTGCTCCAGCATTGGCGGCACCATTGGTTCAATGACATTCGGCCCTTCTTCTGCCAGATCGAAGCTGTGGAGACGGTCATTTGGCTGACAGAGGTTGCACCTCAAGCCGGTGCTACCGGTAGGAGATTTCTCGACCATTTGGCCAGTGCCAACATCGAAGTGAATACTGGTTTGCAGCGGCTGGCGCTTAAATTGGCAACCGGGGCTGGCAAGACAACTGTCATGGCGATGTTGATCGCCTGGCAAACCGTTAACGCGGTTCGCCGTCCCCAAAGTAGCAGATTCACGACCGGTTTCCTTGTTGTTGCGCCCGGCATCACCATCAAGGACCGTCTTCGCGTTCTTCAACCCAACGATCCTGACAGTTATTATCAGCAACGCGAACTGGTTCCTAACGACATGCTGCCTGACCTGGAAAAAGCCAGGATCGTCATCACGAACTACCACGCATTCAAGCTGCGTGAGCGCATGCAACTCTCCAAGGGCGGCCGCTCCTTGCTTCAGGGTCGGGGTGAGTCGTTATCTACTTTAGAAACTGAAGGACAGATGCTCCAACGAGTCATGCCCGAACTTATGGGAATCAAGAACATCATGGCCCTCAATGATGAGGCGCATCACTGCTATCGCGAAAAGCCAGGGGAAGGGGAGGAAGGCACACTCAAGGGAGATGAACGGAAGGAAGCGGAGAAGAACACGGAAGCCGCGCGGCTGTGGATTTCGGGTCTGGAGACGGCGGGCGAAAAGCTTGGTATCAGCCGGGTAATGGATCTTTCTGCAACGCCGTTCTTTTTGCGCGGTTCGGGCTATGCGGAAGGGACACTATTTCCATGGACGATGTGCGACTTCTCATTGATGGATGCCATCGAATGTGGCATCGTCAAACTGCCCCGCGTGCCGGTCGCAGACAACATCCCCGGCGGGGATATGCCGAAGTTCCGCAATCTATGGGAACACATTCGTCCCACAATGCCGAAGAGGGGTCGGGGCAAGAACAAAAATCTCGATCCTTTGAGTCTTCCCGTTGAGCTCCAGACGGCACTGGAGGCGCTTTATGGGCATTATAGCAAGACCTTCGATGTAATGAAGAAAGCAGGGATCACGGTTCCGCCGTGCTTCATTATTGTATGCAACAACACGTCGACGTCCAAGTTGGTGTATGATTACATCTCTGGCTTCCATCGTGAAAACGATGACGGTTCGACCACGTTCGAGAACGGACGCCTGGAGTTGTTTCGCAACTTCGATGAGTACGGCAACCAATTTGCGCGGCCTCGTACCCTACTGATCGATAGCGAACAGTTGGAGTCCGGTGATGCACTTGACCGGAATTTCCGAAAGATGGCTGCCGATGAAATTGCACGTTTTCGACGTGAAATCATTGAACGTACAGGCGATCCGCAACAAGCCGAAAGGATCAGCGACCAGGAACTGCTCCGCGAGGTCATGAACACCGTTGGCAAACCAGGCAGACTGGGGGATTCGATTCGTTGTGTGGTTTCGGTATCTATGCTCACCGAGGGTTGGGATGCAAACAATGTCAGCCACGTATTGGGCGTTAGGGCGTTCGGAACCCAATTGCTTTGTGAGCAGGTTGTCGGTCGTGCGTTGCGCCGGCAATCCTACGAACTCAACGACAAAAGTCTGTTTGATGTCGAGTACGCTGATGTTTTGGGGATACCCTTCGACTTTACTGCTAAGCCTGTCGTCGTCGCGCCGCCGCCGCCTCGAGAAACCGTCCACGTTAGGGCCGTGCGACCCGAAAGGGACGCGCTCGAAATTCGTTTCCCGCGGGTCGCAGGATATCGCGTAGAACTACCGGACGAGAGGCTTACTGTCGAGTTCACCGAAGACTCCGTTCTGGAATTGACACCGGATCTGATTGGTCCGTCGGTTACCGTCAATCAGGGGATAATCGGCGAAGGCGTGGACCTCGACCTCGTACATACAAATGACGTTCGCCACTCGACGCTACTGTTTCACATCACTCAGAGATTGTTGTATACCAAATGGCGGGACCCGGGCGAGAAACCCAAACTTCATTTATTCGGACAACTCAAGAGCATCACCAGAAGATGGCTTGAAAACTGCCTTGTCTGTAAGGGAGGCGCCTACCCTGCGCAATTGATGTACCAGGAACTTGCGGATATGGCCTGTGTACGCATCACCGCCGCCATCACGCGGGCGGAAATTGGTGGTCGTCCGATAAAGGCCGTTCTCGATCCTTACAATCCGGCAGGCTCAACGGCACAGGTTAGTTTCAATACCACCAGGACCAGCCGTTACGAAACGGATTCGCGTCGTTGTCACGTCAATTGGGTGGTCCTGGACAGCGATTGGGAGGCCGAGTTCTGCCGGGTCGCTGAATCCCATGCCCACGTAAAGGCGTATGTCAAGAACCACAATCTCGGGTTCGAGGTGCCCTACCGGTACGGTTCCGAAACGCGGACTTATATCCCTGACTTTATCGTCGTCGTAGACGATGATCGAGGGGAGGGCGATCTCCTGCACCTCATTGTGGAGATTAAGGGTTACAGAGGGGAAGACGCAAAGGCGAAGAAAGAGACAATAGAAACGTACTGGGTACCGGGAGTGAACAACCATGAAAACTATGGGCGCTGGGCTTTCGCTGAGTTCACCGACGTATATGAGATGCAAGCCGACTTTGAGTCCAAAGTGGAAGCGGCGTTCTATGAAATGATCGAGCCGTTTCAGCCACGTTTGGAGACCGAAACCAAAAAGTAGATAAGGAAATACGGATGTAATTTGGCTCTTTGAAACACTCGCAGGGGGAGCGCCAATGCCGTGGACAAGCGAAAGCCTGTTGCAGCGCCTCAAACTAGGTGAGGACAGTCGCGTTGAGTTTAAGGAGGTCGTGTTTAGTGCCAACAAGGTCCGTGAGCCTCGCCGAAACACGGTTGCAGACGAGTTGGCAGCTTTCGCCAACACCAACGGCGGTACAGTAATTTTCAGCGTATCCGACGCTGGTGAGGTGCGGTCGATGAATCGACAACAGCTGGATACATTAGAAGCGTACGTCGGTGAGATTTCCTCGGATAGCATCCGTCCTCCGTTGGCGTTCGTGACTCAACGGCTGGTTCTGGCGGACGGTTCTTATATACTGATCGTCGAAGTCGAACAGAGCGCGCTGGTTCACAAGAGTCCTGGGGGGTATTTTTCCAGAAAAGGCAGCGCTAAACGTGAACTGTCGTCGGAAGCGTTGAAACGTCTGTTCCAACAGCGTGGGCGTTCTGGCATACTTGGTCCTGACGAAGCGATCATTGCTGAAAGCGGACCAAACACGTTAGACGAGACGTTAGTTGATCGTTTTCTGAGCTCGCGCGCCACCGAGCCTGCAGTAGTCCAACTCGCAAAGCTGGGGTTGGTGCGGGAGGATGACAGCGGCGTGATCCGCGCAACTGTGGCCGGGGTGTTGCTTTGCACCGCACGTCCGGATGAGTACATACCAGGCGCCCTGGTGGAAGCAATTCGATATCGAGGCACGGTACTCGGCCGTGCGGGGCAGCACGATGCCGCGTCGATCACCGGTCCGTTGGACCGGCAAATTCGCGATACCGTAAACTTCGTAAGGCTCAACACGCGGGTGGCGGCGCGCAAGGATCCTGGGCGGGTTGAGATTCCCCAATTCAGCCAGAGAGCAGTATTCGAAGCCATTGTGAACGCGGTTGTACACCGCGACTACTCGATAGTGAACGGAAAAACAAGGCTTTTCATCTTTGACGATCGCCTTGAGTTGTACTCACCAGGTGCCCTGCCAAACACTCTAACCATCCAGACCATGCGCAATCTACAAGCCACCCGAAATGAAACGCTCGCATCCATCCTCCGGCGGCTCGAAGTGGGCGATATCAAAGGCTCTGGTGATCGGCAGTACTTCCTGGAACTACGCGGCGAAGGGGTACCAATTATCTTTGAACAGACACGGGAACTTACAGGGCACGATCCGGATTACGAACTGATCGGGGGTGCGGAACTACGACTGACTATACCATCCGCCCCTGCGCCGGTAGCAGGGATCACAGGGGAAGTGTCGGTATTCGCGGGCGGCCAGCCGCTTACAGGTGCGCAGGTAGTTACGTTATATCCCAACAAGACCTGGATGGAGGGGAAAACCGATACGTTTGGCCGGGTCGCTTTTGGGTTCCACTCGGAACTCCCGATTACCGTATTTTGCGCTGCACCCGGATACAGCGCTCGCGTGGAGCGGGACTGGCGCCCGCCGGAGTCGCTGCAAGTGCAGCTTGAATCACTTTCGATGGGTGGCTCTGCCGTGTTCACGGAAGGAACTGGTCATTTGCCCAATCTAACCGGTCGACTAAACCCTATACTGGACAATCTCGACCGCATGTACCTTTACGCGACAAACATCGCGATCGACGAAGGCATGCAGCAACCCGTTCATTTTAAGTTGAATCAGTCCTTGCGTCTCACGGATGTTAATGGCTTTGAGTGGATCGTGCGGTTTGTTGAGATGATTGGTAAGTCGACTCTATTGGAATACGAACATCCCGAGTACAAACCTGGATCGTAACGAACTACGAGGAGAAGATGAAGTTGAAAGTAATTGTCCATCAGGCGGAAGAAGGTGGTTATTGGGCAGAAGTACCCTCGATCCTTGGATGTGCGACGCAAGGTGAATCCTTTGAAGAGTTGCTGACCAACCTCTACGAGGCCGTTGAAGGTTGCCTGTCCGTTGACGTCTGACCTGTAACCAAACGAATTTGTGATACGATGGAGAGACCGGAATCAATGAGGAAACGAAGATCGAGCAAAACCATCGAAACCCTCCAGCACAAGGACGCATCGCGAAAGAATATCCCCACAGCTGAGTATCAGGCGGTGATGGCGGAAGGCGACCGGAATCCCATTAGGGTCGCGTATGAGCGGCGCAACCGGGAACTTGATCCACAGCTTGTCTGGCGGGGTAAGGACGAGCAGAACTGGGCGGGTCTGGTGGTGCAAGCGCCGCCGTTGTTCATACAGGACAAGGTCCAACCAAAGGTGCTCATCGACGACTTGCGCCAGCGGAGTAAGGAGTCGGATACTAAAAATGGCGATTCCGAATCCCAAGCCGACCTCTTCGCGGATTTCAACGGGCTACCCAGCGCGGACGCCCAGACGGAGTTTTATCAACACGACGCCAACTGGTCGAATCGGATGATACTGGGGGACAGCTTGCAGGTCATGGCGTCGCTGGCGGAGCGGGAGGGGTTGCGTGGTAAGGTACAATGCATTTACATCGACCCACCCTACGGCATCAAGTTCAACTCCAACTTCCAGTGGTCAACGACAAGCCGCAACGTCAAGGACGGAAAGGCAGAACACATTACACGCGAGCCAGAGCAGGTAAAGGCGTTTCGGTATACATGGAGCGAAGGGATTCACTCGTATCTGACGAATCTCCGAGATCAGCTGACGGTGGTGCATTCCAACGAACTTTCCTTCAAGAAACGCGTACCTGATGGAACTGGTAAACCCTGCCGAATGCCATCAACCCGGACCCAGAGCGAGATGAGAAATCCATGAAAGAGAAAGTCTATCTCGAAACGACTGTTATCAGCTATCTGACTGCTTGGCGAAGTCCACAACTCTTGATGGCTGCACATCAGGAAGCAACGAGAGTCTGGTGGGACGAACAGAAAAATAGATTCGACATCTTCACGTCAGAGGCAGTCATTGAGGAAGCGTCAGGAGGTGATCGGGAGGCCGTGCAACGGCGACTTTCGGTGCTGGAGGGGATTCCTGAACTCGATGTCACCGATAACGTCCGCGATTTAGCCAAATCTCTACTTGCCAATACTCCATTGCCCGAAAGAGCCCAAATTGACGCACTGCACATCTCCGTGGCTACGGTTCATGGGATGGATTATTTGCTGACATGGAACTGCCGCCATATTGCCAATGCAACTTTCCGCCACCGAATTGATTCGGTTTGCGAATCCGCCGGGTACCAAGCTCCCGTTTTTTGTACCCCCCTCGAATTGATGGAGGAATAAGATCATGCAACCAGATCCAATCGTCGAGGAAGTTCGTCGAATACGCGATGCGTACGCCAGGAGCTTCAACTATGACTTGGATGCGATCTGCAGTGATTTACAAGAGAAGCAGAAGCGGGGCAAGAGGAGAGTGGTTTCTTTGCCCCCCAAACGCCCGAGAAAAGTGGACGACAGTGGTTAGAGTATCCCGGAGGCGATGATACGATGCCCAGAGTAAAACGAAAACGCACCACCAAGACCGTCGAGAGTCTCCGCCACCAGGACGCATCGCGGAAGAATATCCCCACCGCAGAGTATCAGGCGGTGATGGCGGAAGACGACCGTAGCCCGATCGGAGTCGCGTACGAGCGGCGCAACCGGGATCTGGACCCACAGCTTGTCTGGCGGGGGAAGGATGAGCAGAACTGGTCGGATCTGGTGGTGCAAGCGCCGCCGTTGTTCATACAGGAGAAGGTCCAACCAAAGGTGCTCATCGACGACTTGCGCCAGCGGAGTAAGGAGTCGGATACGAAAAATGGCGATTCCGAATCCCAAGCCGACCTCTTCGCGGATTTCAATGGGTTGCCGAGCGCGGACGCTCAGACGGAGTTTTACAAACACGATGCCAACTGGTCGAACCGAATGATCCTCGGAGACAGCTTGCAGGTGATGGCGTCGCTGGGCGATCGGGAAGCGCTGCGAGGCAAGGTGCAGTGCATATACATCGATCCGCCGTATGGGATCAAATTCAACTCCAACTTCCAGTGGTCAACGACCAGCCGCGACGTAAAGGACGGAAAAGCAGAACACATTACACGCGAGCCGGAACAGGTGAAGGCCTTTAGGGATACGTGGCGTGACGGGATTCACTCGTATCTTACTTACCTGCGGGATCGGCTGGCCGTCGCGCGGGATTTATTGACGGAAAGCGGGTCGGTCTTTGTACAGATTGGCGACGAGAATATGCATCGAGTGCGGGCGTTGATGGACGAGGTGTTCGGGGAGGAGAATTTCGTTAGTTTGATTTCCTATTCGACGACGACCGGCAGAACCTCTTCCTTCGTACCAAACGTGACCGATTACGTTCTCTGGTTTGCAATGAACTCAGAAATCGCGAAATACAGAACTTTATTTGGGGTTCCAAAACCAAAGGAACATCTGATTGTCGAAAGCGATGATTCGTACCAGCTTAGAGATTTGACGTCACAGGGCGCTGCCAGCAAGCCACAGCCTTTCGTCTTTCAGAATGAGATCTTTCATCCTTCCGCAGCTCGCCACTGGAGCAATGACCATTTGAACGGTATGCCTAGATTGGTTAGAGCTGGACGGATCGTCAAAGTTAGCGACACGCAGATTCGAGCAAAGATATTTGACAAGGAACGAGTGGCGACGCCACTTACTAATCGATGGCTGGACACTCAATTTGGTGCCTTCGCAAGGGATAAGATCTATGTCGTGCAGACTGCTACGAAGGTTGTCCAACGCTGCATACTAATGACCACGGACCCCGGCGATCTCGTTCTAGACCCCACCTGCGGTTCCGGAACCACTGCATATGTTGCCGAACAATGGGGCCGACGCTGGATCACCATCGACACCTCTCGCGTCGCTCTTGCGCTCGCCCGCGCCCGCATCATGGGCGCGCGCTACCCCTACTACCTGCTTGCCGACAGCAGAGAAGGGCAGATAAAGGAAGCCGCGCTCGCCCGCAAGGCCCCGTTGGAAGCGCCCACGTACAGCGACATCCGTCAGGGCTTCGTGTACGAGCGCGTCCCCCACATCACCCTCAAGTCCATCGCCAACAACGCCGAAATCGACGTAATCTGGGAGAAATTCCAAGAAACGCTGGAGCCGCTAAGGGAACAGTTGTCAGTGGTCAGTGGCCAGTGGTCAGGAGGCGACGAAGGGACACATGACACTGGCCGGCCATTGGAAGAGTGGGAAGTGCCGCGTGAGAAGCCGGAAGACTGGCCACCGGCCACTCAACCACTGCTCACTGAATTCTGGGAACAGCGCATCGCGAGACAAAGGGAAATCGACGCGTCGATCGCTGCAAAGGCGGATTACGAGTATCTTTACGACAAGCCTTACGAGGACAAGAAAAAGGTCCGCGTCGCGGGTCCTTTCACGGTAGAGAGTCTGTCGCCGCACCGACTTCTTGGTGTCGATGAAGATGACGCATTGATTGATAATGTCGCAGAAGGAAAGCTTGGCTATAGCCCAAAGCAGGACTTCGCGGGGAAAATCCTTGAGAATCTAAAGACCTCCGGAGTACAACAGGCGCACAAGGAGGACCGAATATCCTTTTCCGGAATGAGACCCTGGCCCGGCAATCTCGTTTGCGCTGAGGGTTCTTACGTCGAAGGCGACTCGAGGTACGGCACCGAAAAACGCGCGGGTATCTTTGTCGGACCGGAATTCGGAACGGTGTCCCGTCCCGATCTCGTTGAGGCTGCTCGGGAGGCAGCTGATGCTGACTTCGACGTGCTGATCGCCTGCGCCTTCAATTATGACGCACACGCCTCTGACTTCAACAGCGTAGGCCGCGTCCCGATCCTGAAGGCCCGCATGAATGCTGACCTCCACATGGCGGAAGACTTAAAGAACACGGGACAAGGAAACCTCTTTGTTATTTTCGGCGAACCCGATATAGATATCCTTGAAGCGGAAGACGGACAGATTCAGGTAAGAGTAAACGGTGTCGATGTATTTCACCCCAATACCGGCGAGGTGCGTAGCGACAATGCCGACGGGATAGCCTGCTGGTTTGTCGACACTGACTACAACGAGGAGAGCTTCTTCGTTCGCCAGGCCTACTTCCTCGGCGCAAACAACCCCTATGAATCCCTCAAGACCACCCTCAAAGCCGAAATCAATCAGGAAGCCTGGGAAACGCTACATAGCGACACATCCCGGCCTTTTCCCAAGCCGTCATCCGGACGGATTGCGGTAAAGGTAATCAATCACCTTGGAGATGAGGTGATGAAGGTGTTTCGGGTATAGACTATTAACTGACAGGAACCGGCGAACACATGCATCGGGATTTCCGAGCGACCTGGTGCACTAGCCGCAAAGGGTTCATTTGTCACAAAACATAGCGCGACGGATGCCGACAAGGGATGAACTCTACCTAGCCTACAGACAAGCGAAAGTGGCGCTGTTTTTTGAGCGCCGTGGCGTTGGGCTAGTTGAATTAGCGCGTTTCGAGCGAAATTTGGGAAGAAGGCTTGACGAGTTGGCGTCGCGATTGGCGGACAACGGCGGCTGGTTCGATGGGCTGCCTGAGGGGGAAGTCTGGGTCGTGCCGAAGAAACTTAGGTTGAATGTTGACGACAACATTGGCTACATTGGTGGTAAGCCGTCGAATAATACGATTAGAGGATTGGACGTTCAGATTCGCTACACGCCGAGCCCGGAGTGTGCGATTGTAGAGGTACTGTTTTTGTGGCAATTTGGCCCGATTCTTGAATCACTTCTATCTAAAAGTGCTCTCGGCTACCGGCTAGAACTTCAAAGCGGACGCATTAGTAAAACCCGTAGATGGCTGTTCGAATACTGGCCAAAGCGGTATGAAGAGTTCCGAACTATACCGATTGACGTTGCCACGCAAGAGATATCGAAGGGTCATTCGGTTGTTCTTCTCTGTGCGGACCTTACGAGCTTCTACGATACCGTGGACCCATCATTTCTTCTCAACGATGACTTTGTTGGCGAACTCGAAGAGTCCGTGTCTTCATCATTGGAGAATTCGAACCTCCGAATTTCACAGTATCGCTCTGCTGCAGCCTCGCTTCTTCGATTCTATCGCAGGTTTCAACATCGTGCCGCACGCCGGACAGGTCTTAGTTGGACTACAGGTATTCCGATTGGTGCGCTTACGAGTCGCCTAGTGGCGAACCTGGCATTATCCAATCTAGACCAGTCCATTGAAAAGCGGCCGAACACGCGATGTTACAAGCGATACGTCGATGACTTAGCGATTCTCGCCCGTGTAGAAGGGGATCAGTCTCGTGATGTGGATCAGGTCATTCTCGATCATATACCCCATCTACATACCGAGAATTCAACGTTTCGTATCGATGAGAGTGCGATTAAGAGACCGGGTTCTGAATTTCGAATTCAAAGGGCAAAGTGTAAGGCGTACTACCTTTCTGATGTTTCAGGTAGTGATTTCCTCGCAAGTGTACGCAGGGATTTTGGACGCTTGGTAAGTGGCAGCCGCGCGTTCTTGGATCCGACGATTTTTCACGAAAACGGACAACAAAGTCTACTTCACGTTGGACCGCCAGGGCGTCCTCTGACAGTCTTACGTGAAGCGGACCGGACTCGCCTCGAACATTTCGAGCTTGCTACAAGGCTACGTTCACTAGAGCGAGCTACCATTCTTGCTGAGAGAGATAGTGCGAGTGGATTGGTAAAGCGGGCCTTGGATGAGACCATTCGCTTCTTAAGTAGCGAAGTCGATTGGGTAGAGAATTTAGACGTGGCTCTTCGTATGTTAAGGTTAGGGATTCGTGCACGCGACTGGGAACACACAGATGATCTGTATAGCTACATGGACGATATTTGGATTGATGTGGAGAAACTCCGAGGTGCAGCAGGAAGACTCTTCCATCGAGACAGGGAAATTACGTTGTCCAACAGTTGGGTGTGGCTTCGAAATTATCTACATACAATGAGAATCGAGGCGATATGCAGCGTCTTGTCGCCACATTATCCTGATTCGCCGCCAAGGTGGCTTCGCAGTGGCGTCTTGAATCGGACTCGAACCATTCAGTGGAGTACGCTACTCGCGCGGGCGAGGTTACTTGCGGCTGCCGACCTTAGAGCGTTTGATCGGGAGGACGACGCCTTTGACGACGCCTCCAACAATGTACGCTTGCAGAACGATGGCTTTGGCAACTACGATGCGGAACTCAGACAGCGCTTTAGTCTTGTCAACGAATTCGTTGAGATATGTCGACGGCTTGACGATAGGCCATGGATTATGTCACCAGTTCGTTTGTTTTTGTCTACTCGTCCGCCTTCGTACTTTGATGTAGCACGTCGTGTATTGTACCGGACCGAAGCTGGTCTGCGTTCTGAAGTATTCACCGAATTACTGGAAATGGTCAATGCGATTCGTGGCACTCAGTACTCCGATCCAGTTGGCGAGGTAATCGATGATTACACGGTCCATATACCCGGAAGGCTCGAATTAGGCGATGATGATTTCGCCAACCCGCAACTCATTTTGGGTAATCTGGTATTGTCGGAAGAATTCTTCACGCGAGCGGCGACTCGAAAGTCCGCGTCGAACACTGGTGATCCAGTACTGACAGTGGAGCGACTCCGGGACTTAACTGAGATTCTAGCCAAGAGTTACGAATTAGCACAACGCCATCAACCCTCTCCAAGCCTGCTTGTTCTACCAGAATTATCGCTTCCCCGTGCTTGGTTCCGCGAAGTTGCTACCCATGTCTCCAAGTATGGTAGCTTTGGTCTAATCGTCGGACTCGAATATCTACATCGTCCAAGTGATCGTTTAGTATTCAACCAGGTATACGCGGTTATACCTGGTCCATTTAAATCGACGGCTACTTGGCCTTGGACAAAGGAATTTCCCGCGAGAGAGGAATTTACGAAACTCAATGAACTAAACGTCTCGTTCGAAAAAAGGGATAATCGCGAGTCACGACCCCGTACGGTCGTCGAAAGCCAGTACGGCAGCATTTCAGTATTGATTTGCAGTGAATTGATTGAGGCGTACCGAATCTCTGATCTTGCAGGGCGGGTCGAAGTCGTCGCTGTACCTGCGTGGAACAAAGACACGTCATCCTACGACCACCTGATACAAACGGCGGGTTTGCAACTTAATGCAATCATTGGTGTCGCCAATAACGGACACTATTCCGATTGCAGAGCTTGGGCACCAAAACGAACTCGCTGGGAGAGAGATTTGTGCCGTCTTGTTGAACGGGACACAAACGCAGTTATTGCGGTCACTTTGCCATTGGAATCGCTTCGTGAATGGCGTTATTCTGCCCACTCTGGGGGATTGTCGGACGAGTCGGAGTGGCGACCACTCCCCCCAGATTGGCGACTCTTGTATTAGGCGTGAGTCAGTGACTGCACGATGGCGACCACCCAGATCTTCGTCTATCATTTGGCGGGTGTGTATCGCACGTGCGGCTCGACGTCAGTTATTGATTCTCGGTCGCGATAAATGTCGCCGACTGTGAAAACAACTGGATGGGCGGGCCCCTAATACCGAACCGCGGACTTCCATTGAGTATGTGTGACAGCGGCACCATCATGACTAGATGGTGTCGGCCGAATCGTGCGCGACGTGTATGCCGGCCCTCGACGAATACAGTAGCGCTTGATTCGCTATCGTGTTACTTGTCATTGTATCAAAGGCCAAGTGGATCCGAACGCCGAAGTTGAAAGCACATTAGCTGAAAAAGCAAGTGTCGAGACTTGAGATGGAATTCCGAATAGCAGACACATTTACCGACAGCCTCGCAAGCCTGACGGGAAACGAACAAAAGGCCGTGAAGACCACGGCCTTTGATTTGCAGATGAATCCGGCCCAGCCTGGATTGAAATTCCACAGGGTTGACAGAGCCAAAGACCCGAACTTCTGGTCCGTTCGCGTCAATCGGGACGTTCGAATCATTGTGCATCGGACACCCAAGAGTCTGATGATGTGCTACGTGGATCACCACGACAACGCTTACAAGTGGGCCGAAAAGCGTAAATTGGAAGTCCATCCAAGAACCGGAGCAGCGCAATTGGTCGAAGTAAAGGAGACGGTCAAGGAAGTTGTCGTACCGGTGTATGTGGAAGCGGCACAGAAACCCCCGGTCAAGCCGCTCCTGTTCGCCGAGACCCCGGAAGAAGATCTCTTGCGGTATGGTGTCCCTCCGGAATGGCTTGATGACGTACGTAACGCGAATGAAGACAGTCTGTTAGACCTTTCTGAACATCTGCCCGACGAAGCGACCGAGGCGCTGTTACAGATCGCCGTTGGGGAAACGCCGAAGCCCGTTGCGCCGGTGGTAACCGGAGATCCTTTTGAACACCCAGACGCAAAGCGGCGCTTCCACGCGATTTCAAACGAGGATGAGCTCGAGGTTGCGCTCGACTTTCCGTGGGCGAAATGGGCGGTTTTTCTGCATCCGACGCAGCGGAAGATTGTGGAGCGTGACTACAACGGTCCCTTCAGGGTCTCCGGACCCGCTGGCACAGGCAAGACCGTTGTTGCGATTCACAGGGCTGTTAACCTGGCACGCAACAATCCGGACGCTCGGATTCTGCTCACGACTTTCTCGGACACGTTGGCGGATTTTCTCCGTTCGCGAGTGACGCGGCTGATTCGCAATGAACCGCGACTCATGGAGCGCCTGGAAGTCGCCGCGATTCATCAAGTCTGCGAGCGACTCTACAAGGCGCAGTTTGGTGTCGCAGAAATTGCGACAATGGAGGTCGTTCGAAAGTTCCTCGCTGCACAAACAAAAAAAAAGGAGTCGTATCGATTTTCTGTCCCGTTCCTGATGGACGAGTGGGAGAACGTCGTTGACGCATGGCAGTTGGATAGCTGGGAGGCCTATCGCGATGTCAGACGACTCGGGCGAAAGCCGCGTCTGCCCATCGAGCAACGATCGAGGCTGTGGGGTATATTTGAGGGTGTCAAGGGCGAGTTGAAGAAAAAGGGGATAATCACCCGGTCAGCCATGTGTGGCAAACTGGCAGATGGACTCACCGAGCGTCGCCATCCACCGTATGATTTCATTGTCGTGGATGAGGCTCAGGAAATCGGCGTCACCCAACTTCGTCTTCTGGCAGCAATGGGTGGCCAAAGGCCGAATGGCCTCTTCTTCGCAGGCGACCTCGGGCAACGGATTTTTCAGGCGCCGTTTTCCTGGAAGGCAGCTGGGGTCGATATCCGTGGGAGATCCGAGACACTAACGTTGAATTATAGAACGTCCCATCAGATCAGGATGCAGGCGGATCGACTCCTGGGATCGGAAGTCGCCGACGTGGACGGTAACGTCGACGATCGCCGGGGGACGGTCTCGGCGTTTAATGGCGAACCACCTGAAATAACCTTGTTCGATAATGTGCAGCAGGAGGGTCAGGCCGTCGGAGATTGGCTGAAAGCGTTGGAGGACAAGGGGATCGATGCCGGTGAGATGGGCGTATTTGTTCGATCAGCCGCGGAACTGGACCGAGCGCGTGAGGCCGTACGGGAATCGGGATATTCGTTCCAGATTCTGGATGAATGCAGTGAGTTGGCCGCCGGTCAGGTGTCGGTTGCGACGATGCATCTTGCCAAGGGGCTGGAGTTTCGAGCCGTTGCCGTCATGGCGTGTGACGATGAAGTGATACCACGACAGGAGCGCATTGAAACCGTCGCGGATGACGCGGACCTTGAGGAAGTCTACAACACGGAGAGACACCTGCTGTATGTTGCGTGCACACGCGCCCGTGACTACCTGATGGTTTCCGGCGTCAAGCCCGCTTCCGAATTCCTCGATGACCTGGGAGAATAACCTCGGCAAAGGGTAAATTGTCTCGTTAAATTAGGCACAGAGGGGTAGAAGGTCTCGAACGTGAGGTGGAGATGGCAGAAAAAAGATCTGGTCTTCCGTATGTATGGGTGACCCCTACGTGCCAATATAGAGTGAGACAACTCTCCATCCGAGTTTATCGCATATTGGAAGGTGGAGATGCGAACGTGAAATGAGGTTTCGAAGGATCAACTAGCTGATTAGGCGAGACGAATCCTGGAGGTGGAAAGTTAATGAACTTTAACACGACCAATAACACATTTCGCCAATTAATGGGCAACGGGCTGAGCTATCGCGTGCCGAAGTTTCAACGCGACTACTCCTTGGGTCTCGACGAATGGGACGACCTGTGGCAGGACATTGTTGCACTGTTCGGCGAGGACCCGGAACCCGCTCACTACATGGGCTATCTGGTACTGCAATCGTCGGACAACAGGTCATTTGACATTATCGACGGACAGCAGCGAATGACCACGCTTAGCTTGATGATGCTGGCGGCGGTAGCGCATCTGGCGGACCTGGCGCCGCCGGGTGATCCGAATGACCCACAAAATCGACGCGCTGAGCAGTTGCGTAGCAACTACATCGGCTACCTGGACCCAGTCAGCCTGGTGTCGCGCTCAAAGCTAACGCTTAATCGGCATAACGATCGCTTTTACCAGAATTTCCTGGTACCCCTGGAACGTCTGCCGCAACGGGGCTTAAACGCCTCGGAACATCTGCTGCGTCGTGCTTTCATCTGGTTCAAGGAGCATATCAAGGAACGATCAGGCAATGACGGTGAATCCGTAGCGCGTTTTGTTGACGTCGCTGTAGATAAGCTGTTCTTTACGATCATTACCGTGACTGACGAACTAAATGCCTTTAAGGTGTTCGAGACTCTAAACGCCCGCGGCGTGCGCTTGTCCGCTACCGATTTGCTCAAGAATTACTTGTTTTCGGTTGTCTCACGCGGAAATCCGCACGAATCTGAGATTAGCAACTTGGAAGATCGGTGGGAGGCCATTGTAGGGTTGCTGGGCAGTGAGAGTTTTCCCGAGTTCTTGCGGGTGTTCTGGAACAGCCGCAACAGGTTGGTGCGAAAGGCGGACTTGTTCAAGGTCATTCGGAACGCGATCTGCAATAGGTCCAAAGCGTTTGAATTGATCCGCGACATGGACAGGAGTGCCCGCATGTATGCGGCCTTGCGGAGCCCGGAGGACGACTCCTGGACACCAGACGAACACGCCAGCCTGGTCCAGTTACAGATGTTCAACGTGCGTCAGCCGTTGGCATTACTATTGGCGGCATGGGAGCGATTCTCGGAAGACGACCGTGTCGGCTTTGGACGACTTCTACAGGCGGTAGCGGTAGTATCATTTCGATACAACGTGATTTGTAGCCGCCAAAGCAACGAGCAGGAGGTCGTCTACAACCAGATTGCCCGGGGAATCTCGGTGGGCCGTGTAAACAGCACGGCCGCAGCGATTGCGGAACTTCGGCCTGTCTATCCCGATGATCCGGAATTCAGGTCGGCGTTTGCTGACAAGGCGCTGCGAACGACCAGTAGTCGTAACAATAAGGTCGTGCGCTTTATGCTGTTCCGGCTGGAAGCGCAGTTGTCGGGACAACGCTTTGAATATGAGAGCGCGAGACACGGCATCGAACATGTGCTGCCGGAGAATCCCAACGATGACTGGGAGCAGTTTGACGACCAGCAGCGAGAGGCGTCCACCTACCGTCTCGGAAACATGACCCTGATGGCGACCGCTGACAATCGCAATTTGGGAAACGCGGGATTCGACGAAAAACGACCGGTCTATCATAAGAGTAACTTCGCCATCACCCGCAGGCTAGCAGAAGACTACGACGCTTGGACCGTAGAGAAAATTCGCACACGCCAGGCTTGGATGGCGAAACAGGCTACGGGTATTTGGCGGGTCAATCTATAAGATAAAATGGGGTTTAACGCCTTTGCGCATTGAACATCAGACAACACGTGACAATTCCACTGAAAATCTCACGGTCGCCCACTACCGATGATCCGCCGAGCACAACCAAGAATACGAATTTCATGTGGTCGCGGATCTCGTGGACGCCAAGGGGCTGGAGTTTAGAGCCGTTGCCGTCATGGCCTGCGACGACGAAGTTATCCCGCGGCAGGAGCGCATTGAAACCGTCGCGGATGACGCGGACCTTGAGGAGGTCTACAACACGGAGAGACACTTGCTGTATGTTGCGTGCACACGCGCCCGTGACCATCTGATGGTTTCCGGCGTCAAGCCCGCTTCCGAATTTCTGGATGACCTCGGAGCGTAAACTCGCCAGGGGGAAATTGTCTCGTTAAATTAGGCACAGAGGGGTAGAAGGTCTCGAACGTGAGGTGGAGATGGCCGAAATGAGATCTGGTCTTCCGTATGTATGGGTGACGTGGTTAACGAAGTTGCTAACTGGAGAAACGTCATGTGAGTGGGCAAACTGGTTTCAAGCCCATCATGACAGCAGGACGTGGACTGCTTTGCCGGGTGATTTTGATTCTACGGCATGGCAACTCAATCACACGGCAGCCACCAATGCATATCGGCAAAAGCTGGAAGATCTAGGATTTGACCTGTCAACCGAGACTCAGAATCGTTTCCACCTTAAAGGAAAGACGGCGACGGTTGGGGGAAAGCCCGATTTAATTGCAAAGAAGGGAAATCGCGGCATAATCGTAGATATCAAAACGGGTCAACCAAGGACATCAGATCACGTTCAGGTAATGCTTTACATGTATGCAGTTCCCAGAGCGTTTCCTGAAAAATACAGAGATGTTGTCTTTGAGGGGCGGGTTGTTTACGGAGAGCAGGAGGTCCCTGTCCCGTCATCGGCTGTTGACGATAAGTTCGTCGAGCGATTTTCGGAGTTAATACGCAGGCTGGCATCGAATGAACCGGCCAGAAGAGTTCCAAGTTATGGGGAATGTGGGTTTTGCAAAATTCCCGTGAGCGAATGCCCCGATCGTGTGGAGGAAGACACATCTACTGCAGCAGTTGATGATTTTTGACGTGGGAAAAACGTCCCGTCAGTTTCAATTTATATACACCAACGGTTAAAGAGGGAGCCGATGGATTCTCGGACTCCCTCTCTGGTGTTCTGGTGGGCCCTGCAGGACTCGAACCTGCGACCAACGGATTATGAGTCCGCCGCTCTAACCAACTGAGCTAAGGGCCCGGTAACAGAGAAATTTACGCGATCTGCCGGAAAGGACAAGCTTTTTGTGGTCAACGCGGCTGCGTTTCGGTTGTTCCGCGCTGGACGGCGAACAGCGCTTTGCGTTGTCGGGTCAGATCTTTGTGTTCGGCCATCAACGCCATCGGATCCGTTCCGCCGCCGGCCGTGCGAAGTTGTGCCTCCAGGGCGTCGATACGCGCGTCCAGAGCTTTGAGCTGCATTCTGGCGAGATAATCCTGCAGCGGGATCTGCGCCTCCGGGTTGAGAATGCCGATTTCCATTGATACCGCGGATATGATGTTGGCCATTCCGGCGTCCTCGCATTGATTCAGCAGGGAAGCGGCGGCCGTGGTCCGCCCCTCCTCTCGCGCCGCCGCGATCATCCCCGCGATCCGCCGGTACACACTGTTGGTAAAGTGACCGCCGTCAATCTGTGCAAGCACCGTTTCGGCCGTGCGATCGTCCGCCATCATCATCGTGATCAGTTCCCGTTCCATTCGAGGGCGGGGATCGAAAGACGCGGACCCGGATTCTGTCTCTGCCGCGTCGGCCGTCCGTCTGCCCGTACCAAAACGTGCCGCACGCTGGACCGCCTGGATGGCGATGGCTTCGTCGACCCCCAGTTTCTCCGCGATTTCCTGAGTCAGAAAACGCCTTAGGGTACTGTCCTTCGCGCGTGCGACGAACTCCGAAATGGTTTCAACGGCACGGGTCTTGCCGTCCGACGTGGACAGGTCCTCCCGCGACCGCACCCAATCGAAGAGAAAATCCATTATTGGCGCGGCGGTTTCGGTCAGTTCGTTAAAGGCGTCCGAACCCCGCTGTCGGACGAAGCTGTCCGGATCCTCATCGCCGTCGAGCGTGACCACGCGAATTTCCAGCCCGAATTCCACCAGGGCGCCTACACCGCGCACGGTGGCGGCGGTACCCGCCGCGTCGCCGTCGAATACAAGTACGGCCAGGTCGGTAAACCGCTTGAGCAGGCGCGCATGTTCCGGAGTGAGCGCGGTTCCGGAAGAGGCGACAACGTTGCGGATATCGAATTGAGCCAGTGCAACGAGGTCCATATACCCTTCGACGACAACCGCCGTCCGGGTCGAACGGATCGGGTCCCGGTTGTTCCAGAGGCCGTAAAGCGTGGCGCTCTTGTTGTAGATTGGGGTCTCGGGAGAATTCAGGTATTTGGGCTGTTGCTCCGGATCGAGGGCGCGGGCGCCGAAAGCGACGGTCCGACCTGTGTGCGATTCGATGGGAAAGATCACGCGGTCGCGAAAGCGGTCGTAGTATCGGCCGTCCCCGCGGTGGGTGACGAGCCCGGCCCGTTCAAGCATCTGTGCGCTGAAGCCGCGCCTTCCAGCCACGTTGAACAGGCCATCCCAGGCTTTGGTGGCGTATCCCAGCGAGAAGGCGTCCATCGTGGATTCTGAGACGCCGCGGCCAACGAGGTATTCGCGCGCTGCTGCGCCCGATTCGTGTCGCAGCAGCATGTGACGGAAGTATTTTCGGGCGAATTCGACCGTCCTGTAAACCTCGTCGTTGGTGTCCTGTGCCGCCTTGTCGCGGGGCTGAAATTCGGGCAGCGAAATGCCGGCCTGGTCAGCAAGCTTTCGTACGGCTTCGATGAAGCTGATGCGTTCGAGTTCCATCAGGAATATGAAGGCATTTCCGCCCGCGCCGCAGGAAAAACACTTGTAAATCTGTTTCTCCTGGGAGACGTTCAGAGAGGGCGTCCGGTCGTCGTGAAAGGGACAGAGCCCCAGATAGCTCTTGCCACGTTTGACGAGTGCGACATACTCGGAAATGACGTCGACGATATCCAAGGAGTCGCGAATCTGTTCCACTGTATCTTCGGGAATACGGGGCATAACGGGTACTATGGAATGGATGGAAAGACAGTGTTGCGAAAGTCCCGGAGCCGTTCATCCTTCGCCAGAGAGGGGCAGCGGAGCGTCGATCGTCAGGAGCCGACGCGTCCGGCGCTCAGGCATCCACCCACCGGTCGTCTTCCCTGATCAGTTCGATCAGTTCATCGACGGCAACGGAAGTGGGGATGTTACGCTTGACGATCTCCTTGCCGCGGTAGAGTGTGATCTGACCGGGGCCGCTTCCGACGTAACCGTAGTCCGCGTCGGCCATTTCGCCGGGGCCGTTGACGATGCATCCCATAATGCCGATCTTGACGCCCTTCAGATGGTCGGTGCGTCCACGAATCAGGGCGGTGGTTTCCTGCAGGTCGAAGAGGGTGCGGCCGCAAGAGGGGCAGGAGATGTATTCGGTTTTCGAGATGCGCGTGCGCGTCGCCTGCAAGATTCCGAACGCGAGACGGTTGAGGTCCCCGGGATGGGCGCCGGGCGATTCCAGCCAGATACCGTCGCCGAGGCCATCGGTGAGCAGCCCGCCTGTATCGATGGCGCCGTGAAGCATGAGCGCGTCGTCGTCGATGGCCTGGTATTCCCGTTTGAAGACGACAGGAATCCCAATGTCACTGTCCAGGAACTCAGTCAGGGTCCGGCGAAGATCGGCCATGGCGTGCGGATTGCCGGTCCGCAGGATTAGCACGCAGTTGGCGGCTCGCCGCAGCATAACCTGGGCGTCTGCGTCAATGTCATAGGGTTCTGCAAGGACAAAATTGAGTCGTTCGGAGCGATACGGAACGTCCTGGAAGGCGGCCAGATCGAACAGCGGATAGGCGTTCGACGCCTGTCGACCGGCGCGCCAGGCATCGTGATCCAGTATCTTGCCGAGGGTGCCGGGAAGGCCGAAGTCGATGTCCCGGTTGCCCAGATAGATGAAGTCCGGCGCCATGTCCGCGATATTCCATTTGTCCAGCCCGGCGTCGTAGTGGTAGCCGATGGTGGACAGGCACGCGGGAGACGCCATTTCGCGAGGGGTCAGGATCACGACCGGCACATTGTCGCCGCCCAGCCGGTCCACGGAACCGGTGTGTCGCCGTGTATAGGAGTATGGGTCGATCGGGTTTCGTATGATCGTGGGGATCGGAGGATGCCCCGGTCTGGTCGTGTACCGTTCAACCAGGCGTATACAGACGGGAATCTCGGCTTCGGGTTCTTCGGTTAGAGAGACGCGAACGGTGTCGCCCAGGCCGTCTTCCAGGAGTGCGCCGATGCCGACGGCGGACTTGATGCGGCCGTCTTCGCCATCGCCGGCCTCGGTGACGCCCAGGTGAAGGGGATAGTTGAAACCCTCCGCTTCCATGCGGTTGACCAGCAGGCGGTAGGCCTGGATCATGACCAGGGGATTGCTGGCTTTCATGGACAGGACGATTTCGTGGTAGTCCAGGTCGGCGCAGATGCGCCCGAATTCCAGTGCCGATTCGACCATCCCCAATGGCGTGTCGCCGAACCGGCTCATGATGCGGTCCGAGAGGGAGCCGTGGTTGGCGCCGATGCGCATGGCTGTGCCGTATTCTTTGCAGATGTTGACCAGAGGTGTGAATTTTTTGCGGATGCGTTCGATCTCAGCGGCGTATTGCGCGTCGGTGTATTCGACAATCTGGAATTTCTTCTTGTCCGCGTAGTTGCCGGGGTTGACCCTCACCTTCTCGACAATCCGGGCGGCGATCTCAGCCGCGTTGGGCGTGAAGTGAATGTCGGCGATCAGCGGGGTCTCATATCCCCTTGCCCGGAGTTCATTCCTGATGGCTTCAAGATTGCGGGCCTCATGCTGGCTCGGCGCCGTGATGCGTACGTAGTCCGCCCCCGCTTCGATGATCCGAATGGACTGTTCAACCGTGGCGAGCGTTTCCAAGGTGTGCGTCGTCGTCATCGACTGTATACGGATGGGTTTGTCCCCGCCAAGGGGAACGCCGCCTATGTCCACTTCCCGTGTCCGGTAACGGCAATACTCGGTGAGGCTGTTGCAGTATTCTCGATGATCCGCCTGCAGGTCGGTAATCAGCATAGGGCACGTTCACGCTAAGGGCAGAAAGGAGGGGCTTTTATATCCGACTCGGTACTAATATAGAGGAAACCGGATGACGTGTCAATCGGCTCCAACGCGTTAACCGCATACCACCGCACCGGGGTGGTGATTCACGTTATCGGGGGAAGGAACGTGGGAGCGGAAGGGGCGGGATTTCGGCGAATCGGCCCAACGCCTGCAGTGAAAAATAGAGGAAGGGTACCTGTCGCCTGAGACCCGCAGGGAGAGAAGGAATTGGATTTGTGTGTTTACCCATGTGCCGCCAGCCCCGCCTTTACGGGTCCAGGGCGAGCGTGATGACCGTGACACCGGCGCCGCCTTCGTTGTGCAGTCCCAGGCGCTGAGATTTGATGAATTCGTGGCTCTGGAGGTGGGCGCCGATGGCCCTGCGCAGGGCACCGGTGCCCTTTCCATGAATCACTGCCGCGTGCTCCATTCCGACCAGGTAGAGTTCGTCGATGTATCTGTCGACGGCTTCCACCGCCTCATCCACGGTCATTCCTCTCAAATCCACTTCGGTGGCAACGGTGCCGCGTGCGGCGAACCCGGTGCGGGCGGCTTCTGAAGGGGTCTCTTCTGCAGGTTCCAGCAGTTCGAGGTCCGCCCGCCTCACCTGCAGCCGCACGTTGCCGACTTCGACCGACACCCTGGTTTCCTCAATTCGGCCTTCTGCCACGATTCCCTCTTTTTCGAGGCTCCGCACCCGCACCCGGCACCCCGGTTTGAGTGCGGGCGGGGGCGCTTCGGGTGTTTCGACCGTGTCCGCCAATTCGCGCCGGGCCTGCTGCACCTCCGCACGGGCTTTCTTAATGGCGCCCCTGTCGGCGTTGCGTTGTCTGAGTTCGGAAACGGTGCGTTCGATGAGGGCATTGGCTCCGTCCAGAATGCGCCGCGCTTCTTCCTCCGCGCCACGTTTGAGCGCCCGCTCCCGTTGTTCCACCTCTCTAAGGCGACCTTTATACTCTGCGCTAAGGCTTTCCATTTCACGTCGGTTGGATCGCGCCCGCTCCAGTTCTTCGTTATAGCGCTGGTAGGTGTCGTCAAGATCCGCAATGAGGGCTTCCATGCGGCCTATATCGCTGCCCGCAATACGCTCGGCTTCGTCGACAATGTCGGATGGCATCTGAAGCCGGCGGGCGATTTCGAAGGCATAGCTGCTTCCGGGCGTATTGAGACGAAGCTGGAAGGTGGGGGTCAGGGTAGCCGCATCGAAGGCCATGGAGCCATTGGCCATACTCTCCGTGCGGTGCGCATAGGCTTTGAGTGCCCCGTGATGGGTGGTCGCGACGGTATGGCATCCCCTTTCATTGAGTGTACTCAGGAGGGCCATCGCCAGGGCCGCGCCCTGGTCGGGGTCGGTGCTGGCCCCAACTTCGTCGAGAAGGACAAGGGACCGGGCTTCGGCATCGTTGGTGACCTCAACCAGATTCGCCACGTGGGAGGAAAAGGTGCTGAGGTCGTTCTCGATGGACTGTGCATCGCCGATGTCTGCAAAGACACCGGTGAAGATCGGAAACTGCGACTGTTCCGCGGTCGGCACGGGCAAGCCGGCCTGAGCCATCAGCGCAAGTATGCCGACTGTTTTGAGGGCAACGGTCTTGCCGCCGGCGTTCGGACCTGTCAGGACGAGGGTGCGAATGGCATCGTTGCCCATTGTAAGGCTAAGCGGAACAATGGAATCGGACCGGTTCTCACCGCGCAGGCGGTGGACCAGAACGGGATGCCGGGCGTCGTGCAGTTCGAGGCGTCCTTCCAGGTTGAAAATAGGCTCGCTGCACTTAAGTTCGCGCGAAAAGTCGGCCTTCGCGTACACGGCATCGAAATTTCCCAGAATGCGCAGGTTTTCAAGCAGGCTGTCGCCGATTTCAGCGACCTTCCCGGTAAGTTCGCGAAGGATGCGTTTCACCTCCTGTTGCTCGGCCAGTTCGAGTTGCCGCAGCCGGTTGTTGAGCGCCAGTGTGGCCATGGGTTCGACAAAGAGTGTGGCGCCACTGGACGATTGATCGTGTACCAGGCCTTCCAGCCGGTGTTTCTGATTTTCCCGGACCGGTATCACGAAGCGGCCGTTCCGGATGGTGATCAGCCGTTCCTGCACCACGGTGTCGGGGAGCCGCTTCAGGATGCTCTCAACGGAACTGCGGATGCCGGACCGCGTCTGTTCCAGGCTTCGCCGGATCCGCCTCAATTCGACGCTGGCGGAGTCCTTGATGGTTTCCGTCGGGGGATCGATGGAACGATGTATGCGCGCTTCCAGATCGGGGTGCTGGGACAACCCGGCCACGAGCGCCTGGAGTCGGGGATATTTCGCCTTCCGTTTGAAAAAGTATCCCACAAAGCGGCGAGACATCCGCGCAATTTCGTCAATCTGGATGAGTTCACCGATGGTGAGCGTCGACCCTGGAACCGAGGCGGTGCGGATCGAGGCGCGAATGTCGGGCATGCGTCCGATTGGAATGGGATCGTCATACCCGATCAGATCCATGGCTTCGAGCACCGGACGCAGCCGGGCTTCAATGCGTTCGGGGTTGTCTGCCGGAGCGAGGCTTTCGACTTGGTCCCGACCGGGAACGGAAACGGCGCGTTTCGCGATAAGGCCGAGAATCTTACTGAATTCGAGGGTCTGGAGGGTTTTGGGCGGTAGGGTCATAAGGTCACCAATCGATAGGAAAACCCGTGTGGTTTCCCCGCACGAATAAACCCCGCGTCAGCACCGGGCACCATTATTTCTGTTTGCCGGTAGATGAGGACGATTGGGGATCCCGTGGCGTTTGTTTTTCTTTCCCCTGAGATTCCTCGATGAGTCCCTTCAACTTGGCGCGTGCTTTTCCGGTTCCCCGGGTCATACTTTCCACAAAGGGATGGACCGATGACTTCTGTTCGTCTGGTACGAGGTATTTGTAGAGCTCCGATGCACGTGGAACACCGTCTTTGACGGCATCCATCAGGACCAGGCAAGCCTGCTGTACGTGACGCGTTAGCCGCGCATCGTCAATGTATGCCTTCACCCCGGGGTGAGGGGCATACGCCCTCAGCAAAAGGATCAGTAATCCCAGCAGAAGTACCCCCTGCGCCATGCCGAGTACGCCGCCGCACAGCGTGTCCACGACGCCGAAGGGAGTGGCCTTGAGCATGACCTGAAGCATGCGTCCGAGAAGGTAACACGCGATCAACGTCGAGAGGAATGCACAGACAAAGCCGAGCAGGGCAGGGCCATGACCCGCATTCTCACCCGAAATCCACTCCGCGACCACGCCACCGTACGCGAGGCCGAGTCCGTAAGCCAGAACAAAGCTGGCGAGACCAACCAGGCCCCTGACCAGTCCGATGCGGCACCCTCTGAAAACCATCCAGCAGAGCCCGATCAGCAAGATCAGGTCGACTATGTTCATTCGGTCCTCCCTCTGACCTCGTGTCCCGTCCCGAAAATATATCACCATTCAGCAATCTATTTCCGGAACAGAACACCAGATGGAAACACGGGGGTACCGCGACGTCATTGATTGAAACTGTCGACCTCAATGACGAAGCCCAAAAAAATACAACCGCATCCGAAGGCGAATCGGTGCGGTTGTCGTTGCCGTACTCACAATTTTGATTTATTGGTTGAAGCGCGTTTCGAATTTCATGCGTTTGCGCTTTGCCGCGGCGATTTTTCGTTTCCGGCGCTCGCTGGGTTTCTCGAAATGCTGATGCTTTTTCATCTCGGTCATTATACCTGCTTTTTCGCAGGTTTTCTTAAACCTTTTCAGCGCTTTTTCAAATGGCTCGTCATCTCTCACCACAACCTTGGCCATAAGCTGGACTCCCTCCTTTCCGTTTCCTGCAGAAACAAGCCATGCTTAAGAGCAATAGAAATTGACGACCGAAGGCCAGCCCATTTTCTTGCCAACATTGCATTGGCTTGCAGGAATTTGATGGTTCTAAATATATAAAAATGAAAGATATTATGCAAACGTTTTTCTTTGGTTGACTGGATGCTTGTAAAATTTGTATACTTCCTGTACGCCGACAGACTGTTTTGTCCGAGTCTTCCGGCCTCTGCAAAACTCCGGGGTGAACGCCTCGTTGCCGTTCTGTGACGTGGGGACCGGATCGGAGACGCGATGACGGCAGGTTGTCATAGCGGATCGGGTAGTATCGAATCTGCTGCCGGCGCTGTGCGGACTCGAACAGTGTTGTCAAGGGAATGGTACGGAACTTAAGGAGACCCAGGACGTTGAGGTAGGAGAAGGGAGCCAAAACGATGGGCGCACGAACAAAGGATGTCACAGGTCGAACAGATGGGCCCGGGTACACCGGTTCCACGGGCGCGCCGGTGGTGCGGCGAGGTCGTCTGAAGGTGGGGCTCCAGAACTCTTACAGTCTCGGTGCCTATCTGTTTCTGGCGGCAACGGTGATTATCCTGGCTTTCCTGGTATATATGCAGATCTTCGTTGTGGATCCGATGCGTCGAGATTCCCGCGACATTATCAAACGGCTGGCCTTCTTCTACGGGATGGCCACCCAGGATACCGTGGTTGTCAGCGACCTCGACGTCGAATTTATCTTCCAGACCATTTCCAATACCAATTTCCCCGTGGTTATTACCGGGTCCCGGGGTGAACCCCATATGTGGAAGGCTATCGAGATTCCGCTCGGCAACCCGGGCGACCTCGGTCCGGACGACCTGAGGCGGATGCAGGGGATCGTTCGCCGGCTGGATACCGAGAATCCGCCGTATTCGTTTGAAATTCCGCAGATCGGTCCGCGCGTCCTGCACTATGGCGATTCACCGCTGGTACGACGGCTGGCATGGCTGCCGTGGGTTGCGCTTTGCGTCACGGCGCTCTTTGTCGGGGTGGGTTATCTCGGATTTCGCAATATCAAAAACAGCGAACAGAGATCGATCTGGGTAGGGATGGCCCGCGAGACCGCTCACCAGCTCGGCACCCCTCTTTCCTCGCTGTATGGTTGGATCGAATTGATAAAAACGGAACTCGAGCATTCTTCCGGCCCGGTGGATGAACAGACGCGCAGGCGGTTCGACCAGATCGTGGTCTCGATGGAGGAGGATACCAGCCGGTTGAATAAGATCGTTTCCCGTTTCAGTCTTATCGGCTCCACGCCGGAGCTCCGCCTGGAGAACCTTCGTCGTGTGGTTGAGGAGACGGCATCCTATCTGCGCGGTCGACTCTCGCGGGAGGTCCAGATCGTACAGCGAGACTACGAAGTTCCGCTGGTCCCGTTGAATCGGCAGTTGCTGGGCTGGGCTTTTGAGAATCTGTTCAAGAATGCCGCGGACGCCATGGAAGGCAAGGGTGGAAAGATAGAGATTTCAGCGGAGGTGCGGTCAGAGGGCGAGTGGGTGGACGTTCGGGTGCGAGACAATGGCAAAGGGATTCAGCCCCATCTCCTGAAGCAGGTTTTTCTACCCGGCTACAGTACAAAGGAGCGGGGCTGGGGGCTGGGGCTCGCATTTGTCAAACGTATAATCGAAGACTATCATCGGGGCAGGATTTCCGTCCAGGAAAGTCTGCCTGAAATGGGAACCACGTTCCTGATTTCATTACCCCTGAGGCCAGCGGAAGAGCGGGTTTCTTAACGGCCGGGAGCTTGAACACCATGAGAGAAAAGCAGGTTCTGTGGGCGGATGACGAAATTGACCTTTTGAGGCCGCATACGATGTTTCTTGGATCACGCGGCTATAAGGTAACGCCGGTTACGAACGGGGACGACGCCATTGCGATGGTGAAGCAGCGGGGGTTCGACATCGTCCTTCTGGATGAGATGATGGCCGGTCGAGGTGGGCTTTCCACGCTTGCAGTGATCAAGGAAATCAACCCCGATATCCCCGTAATCATGATAACGAAGAATGAAGAGGAGCGCCTGATGGAGGAAGCGCTGGGCCATCGGATCGACGATTATTTAACCAAACCGGTGAATCCCAGCCAGATTCTGTCGGCCTGCAAGAAACTACTCGACGCACGTCAGATTGTGGCGGGGCGAATGGGGCTGGATTATGCCGCCGTGTCCAAACGTATACGTGCGTCCATGGCCGGCGACGTTACCTGGAAGGATTGGATCGATATCCATGTGAAGCTATCCGAATGGGATCTGGAACTGGACCGGTTCTATGATGCCGGCCTGAGAAAGATGCACGAGGATTTGCGGCGGGCGTGCAACAGGGCGTTCGGACGCTTCGTAGAAGCCAATTATGCGAACTGGCTTCAGGACGATATGGATTCTCCGGTGTTATCCCTCGATGTCGTAAGCGAGTTTGTGTTGCCCGCGCTTCAGGACGGCCAGCAGGTATTCTTTGTGGTTGTGGACTGTATGAGATTGGATCACTGGTTGGCCATCGCACCCCTCTTGTCCGAACTGTTTAATATAGAGCAACACTACCACTATTCCATTCTCCCTACGGCCACACCCTATTCCAGAAACGCCATTTTCAGCGGTCTTTTCCCTAGCGATGTAGCCGGTTTGTATCCGCAGGAGTGGCGTTCGGGTTGGGACGACGACAACAGCCGAAACCGGCACGAGCATCAGCTCCTGGATAGCCAGATTCAAGAACTGGATCCAACGTTGAAGCTGGATACCCGATACGTTAAGGTGCTGGATATTGCCGAGGGCAACCATCTGGTTAAAAAGGTGCATTCATACCGGTCTTTCCCTCTGATGTCGGTGGTGGTCAATTTCCTGGATATTCTGGCACACGGAAGGTCGGAATCGGATATTCTGAAGGAAATGGCGCCAAACGAGTCCGCGTACCGGTCGCTCAGCCGATCCTGGTTTTCCCATTCATCGTTGTTCGAGATGTTGCGAAAGCTGGCGGAAACCGATACCACGGTGGTGTTGACAACCGACCACGGCTGCGTTATGAGTAATCGCGCGACCGTAGCGCATGGAAACCGTGAGACGTCGACCAATCTCCGATACAAATACGGCAAACACCTTCGATGCGACCCCCGGCACGCCCTCTATATTGCGGATCCGGATGTCTATCGCCTGCCCAATTTAGGAATGGGCACCACATACATCATTTCTCGGGAGGACTACTATTTCGTCTATCCCACGAAATTCAACGAATACCAGCGGTATTACGCGAATAGTTTCCAGCACGGCGGCATTTCTCTCGAGGAGATGGTCCTGCCGGTTGCGGTTCTTAGAGGCAAATAGCCGAGGGCGCATATCTCGCGTTCCCTGCCGATTTACAGGGGCAGGCGTTGCATGGCGATTCGCCCCGGGAATTTCCGGCGAAGCTTCAACGCAACCTGGTAACGTATCCTGATGCGGAACTCAAGGGCTGAATTCAATACGACGTCGCCGGATCAGACGCGAGCGTTCGGCAGAGAGTTGTCCGCTCGTCTGCGGCCAGGTGACTGTGTCGGACTGATCGGAGAACTCGGCAGTGGCAAAACCTGCCTTGCACAGGGCATTTGTGAAGGGTTGAACGTGTCGGACCGGGTGACCAGCCCCACGTTCATCCTGGTGAATGAATACCTCGGCAAGGACGTCGCGTCGCGTCCAATATCGATTTACCACCTTGATCTGTACAGGCTCCCGGACGTCGAGGCCCTCATTGACCTGGGATGGGATGATTATCTTGCCAGCAACGGCATCTGTCTGGTCGAATGGGCGGAGCGCGCCGGATCGCTGCTTCCGGAGCGGACGCTACGCATCCGGATTGAAATTCCGGAATCCGGTTCACGCAGATTCATACTTGAAGATGGAGAAGGCGCATGATACGGTACGCGAGGTGGATGTTGTTGTTGGTTGCCGTTTGGTGGTCGTATTGCGACTCGGCCTTTGCACAGGGGAATGTACCACGATGGCTGGTGGATGGACCCACCGCCGGAATGCTGCCTGCGGGCCGCCTGGCAGCGGATCTGCGCTTGTACGGCGACAGTGGAATTCTCTCCCAGATCGAAGTCGGCGTACACAATCGTGTCAGCATAGGGGTTTCATTCGGCGGACAGCATCTTGTGGGCAGCCGTGAGGCTGCATGGAATCCACGCGTGGAAGTGGCGGGCCGTGTCCGGGTGATCGAGGAGGAATTGAAGATACCGGCTGTTGCCGTGGGCTATCACTCCCAGGGATATGGGGAGTACGACGAGGGACTGAAGCGATACGCGGTCAAATCCAAAGGCTTTTATGCAGTGGCGAGCAAGAACTACGGGTTTCCGCTTGGAGACATGGGGGTACACGCCGGATTGAATCGCAGTCTGGAAGATGGCGACGGCGACGGGGATATTTCGGGGTTTTTGGGCGCTGATTTAGAGGTCAAGCGCGTCTTTGCATTGTTAATGGAATATGACTTCGCGATCAACGACAACGAAGACAATTCCCTGGGTTCGGGCAGAGGGAGGCTGAATCTGGGCGGGCGCTGGATGCCTTCCGATCGGCTTAACCTTGAAGTGGATGTCAAGAACCTGTTTCGGGACGGCAAGCGGTCGAAAAGTATCGATCGACAGATCCGGTTGGTGTATTATACGAAAGTCTGGTAGGGTTCTGACCAGGGCATTTCCCGAGTCCCGCGCTAAGCTTCAGTTCTCTTGAGCTGGCGGGGGGCGACAAAGAGGGTGAATTCATTTCGGATCGTGACGAGCCCCGGGGCGGCACCTCGGGGTTTTTGTACGTACCGGACCTCGGTGCAATTGACCGGCACGGTCCCGGAATGCCTGGCTTTGCTCCAGTAAGCAGCCAGGCTTGCTGCTTCCCTTAAAGCGTTGTCGGAGGGTTTCTCGTGTTTTCCTTCACGCTTGAGGATGACGTGTGAACCCGGGCATCCCTGGGCATGAAAAAAGAGGTCGTCTTTGGCAGAGCCTTTCGTGAGCAGGTCGTTCTCGACGTTGTTGCGGCCCACCAGAATGGTCCAGCCGTCTGAGGTCAGGTAACGTCTGGGATGCGTTTCGGAAGGGGCGTTTTTTCCGGTGGTCGCTTTCCGTTTGCGATTCTTGAGCCATCCTGTTTCTGCCAATTCGTTTCGCAGGATCGTAAGCTCATCCTGGCCGTTGGTTTGTTCAAGCCGCTCCAGGAAGGCTTCGACCCTTGCAAGTTCCGTTCTTGTGGTTTCCCGTCGCCGCGTGAGGATGGGACGCGCCTTCTCTGCCTTGCGGCTTCGTTTCAGGTAGGCGGCGGCATTCTCATGGGGCAGTTTGTTGGTCTTGAGCGGGATGGTAACAGGCGGCCCCGCCGGCTTGTACACGTCGGGAAGGGTAATGGACGCGTACCCCAGACGGATCCTGTGCAGCCCTGCCATAAGGATATGCCCGTATCTCCTGTAGAGTTCTGCTTTCTCCGAATCCTCAAGATCGGCCTGGATGCGCGCGATCTTGTTCGAAAGTGATGCGCGGCGTCGGTTCAGTTCCGTGACCATTTCGCGCCGGTCCGCGTTGAGGTGTTGTTGGTTTTCTTGCAACTGGACAAGCCGCTCGATCGCTTCGCTGACAGATTCGCAGACGTGTTCCACGTCACCCGTCCTGTGTGGTAGACTCAGAATTCGGATGGATGGCGAGCCATCGGGAATGCTGAGTATTTCGGGTCGCTCCAAAAAGGGTGGGTGGTCAAACACGTTTTGGATCCGGCCGACCAGATACTCGATCGCCTCGGGCGCTGCTTCCTCGATCTGTCTGACGTCCGCTTCCGCAATCAGCGATGCGGCGGTCAGGGTGTCCAGTCCGGCAACGGCATTCGCGAGGGTCCGGACGGGTTGGTCGTTCCCATGCCGGAACGCACTGGCGAGATCGGCAGGCGTGAGTTCATGGGGAGAAATTCGATCCTGTGCGGGTGGAGGCCGATAGGGTTCGCCGGGCATAATACGCCGCTGGCGGTTCATTTTTCCGCCGACCCGGCGCAGCGCCCCCAATATCCGCAGATCCGGCTCCGAGGTCAGGATGACGTTATTGTACCGATGGATCATTTCAACGTACAGGCGATATCGGCGTTCTCCACCCAATCGGTCTCGTTTTTGCAGGGCGAATGACAGGATGCGCTCCAGAGGGATCTGAGAGATCTCCCGTATTACGCTGTTGCAAAGGTGGTGTTCGACCCACGTCGGTAGGGGCTGTACGGCCACGGGAAGGCAATGTGCCCTCTGCAGGTGGCCTGTGGTGGGCGAGGCGGAGAGCAGCAGGTGTATTCCGTCGGTTGTTTCGAGAGCCAGTTCGTACGTTCCTGAGAGGACGGCCCGTCGGATGCGTTTTCCAGGCAGGATTTCGTTCAGTTCGTGGCTCAACCGTCGCAGTGTGAAGTAGCTGAGGTTCATACGCGAACATCCGAAAGAGAGGTCTGAAGTGTGAGGGACAGATTAACGTTGAATTCCTTGACAATTCTGGTAGGACCTGGTATCCTTAGACGGCCAAAGACGTGAGTCGAATGTCGATCTGAACGGCCCAAGTGTGGAGATGGTGAACGATGCCGGAACAACGACCCGTGAATCCCAAGGAACTGCAGAAAGATCTGAAAGATCTTATCGAGCAGAAGTATGGCGCTCAGGTTGTGTTTCCACAGGCGGAGGCCGACGGAAGCAATGAAGGTCCGCGTACGCAGGAAGCGCAGGATGAGACGATTGAGTTTGACCTGAAGCCGGAGGAACTCGAGGCCTTTCTTGATGAATACGTGATCAAGCAGGACGAGGCCAAGGAAGTGCTCGCCACCAAGATCTGCACCCACTTCAACCGGATGAAGCTGGATCGCGAAGATCCTGAATTCGAACATCGCTCCGTGGGAAACATCAAGAACAACATTCTGCTGATCGGTCCGACGGGGGTGGGCAAGACCTATCTCATAAAATTGATCGCCCATCGTATCGGTGTTCCCTTTGTGAAGGGCGACGCAACCAAGTTCAGTGAAACCGGATACGTGGGCGGCGATGTCGAAGACTTGGTGCGTGAATTGGTGCGCGAGGCCGGCGGCAGCATTGAGAAAGCACAGTATGGTATCATCTACGTAGATGAGATCGACAAGATCGCTTCAACCCCCAACCTGGTGGGCCCGGACGTTTCGCGAAGCGGCGTTCAGCGTAACCTGCTCAAGCTGATGGAAGAGACCGAGGTGGACCTGAAGGCGCCTCATGATATGGCTTCGCAGATGGAAGCCATGATGCAATATCAGCAAAGCGGCAAGATGGAGCGCAAGAAAATCAATACACGAAACATCCTCTTCATCGTAAGCGGGGCGTTCAACGGATTCGAGGATCTGGTCAAACGCCGTCTCAATCGAAACAGCCTTGGATTCAAGGCCGAAACGGAGCGGGCGCAGAACCATGAAGCGGACCGCGTGTCCTATCTGAAGCAGGCGATGACGGAAGACCTCATCGCGTTCGGTTTCGAGTCTGAATTCGTGGGGCGCCTGCCGGTCGTGGCCGTGCTCGAGCCGCTTTCCGTTGAGGATTTATATCAGATTCTGAAGAGTCCGACCAGTTCGGTCATTCTTGGAAAGACACGGGATTTCCTGGCCTACGGGATTGAATTGAGCTTCGAGGACGCCGCGCTACGCGTGCTGGCCGAACAGGCGTCCACGGAACAGACGGGCGCGCGTGCGCTGGTGAGTATGTGTGAACGGGCGTTGTTGAAGTTTGAAAAAGCGCTACCGTCAACCGACATCCGTTCGTTTACCGTTACCGCCGATGTTGTGGAAAACCCGACACTGGAGTTGCGCCAGTTGCTTGTTCATCGGGATATCTCTTCTTATACGGCGCATTTTCTGAATACGTATGAAATTTCGTTAACGTTTTCGGATGCGGCAAAGGCCGTTTTGGCCGAAACCGCCGCCCTCGACGGCGTTTCGGTTGAGGCGCTCTGCCATGCACGATTCGACGATTACGGGCACGGCCTGAAGCTGGTGGGCAAGTCCGAGTTTGCGATCGACAAAGATGCGGCAGAAAACGCCAAAGTACATATGGATCGGATGGTCAAAGCCTACTACAGCACAATTGGAGAAAAATCAGTGCGGACGCAATAACCATCAGGTGCTGTCTACCAGCGCGAGTTTTACGATGCCGTCGTTCTTCACGAGCAATTGACGGGCCGTCTCCTTTGAGACGGCCCGTTTTGACATCACAATGGCGGTCTTGAGGTCGCCGGCCGCAGCGAGCAGCCGGCTACTGTCTTCGCGGGGGAGCCCTGTCGTTTCCATCAGGATCCGCTGGGCGCGGTCATTCAGTTTTGCGCAGGTGGGTGCCAGGTCCACCATCAGATTGCCATATACCTTGCCCAGCCTGACCATGGCTGCTGTCGTGATCATATTCAGCACGAGTTTGGTGGCAGTACCGGCCTTCAGGCGTGTGGATCCGGTGATCGCTTCCGGGCCGACTTCCGGCACAATCCTGATATTCGCGTCGACCCGGCCCGCCGCTGCCGGGTTGCAGGTGAAAAAGAGGGTCGCCGCGCCCTTGCGACGGGCGTAGGTGAGCGCGCCCAGCACAAAAGGTGTAACTCCGCTGGCGGCGATACCCATGACAACATCCCGCGCCGACAGATGTCGGCGGCGGAGTTCGGACGCGGCGTCTTCCGGCCGGTCCTCGGCGCGTTCCGCTGCACGGAGAAGCGCGCCGCCACCACCCGCGACAATGCCCTGTACCATTTCAGGCGGGGTTCCGAACGTGGGCGGGCACTCGGCGGCATCCATGACACCGAGCCGGCCACTGGTTCCGGCACCGACATAGAAAAGCCGCCCGCCGTTCCTCAGCGCACGGACCACGAGGTCGACGGCCTCCGAGACCTGCGATAAGACGGCATTCACCGCCAGCGGGACCCTGTGGTCTTCCGCGTTGAGGATCTCGAGGATTCGCTGCGTGGATGCCTCGTCGATACGCGCGCTGTCGGGATTTCGTTGTTCGGTTACCAGCGAAGCCCATTTGGATGCGTTGACATCCGCCATTCACTTATTTTCCCTCTGTCTCCGCGTTTTTCCGCAGTTGTTGAAGGGTCTTCCGCAGGCTTTCAACGGCTTCACCGTAACCCGAGAAGTCGCCCTCTCGAAGTCGGGACTGCGCCGTGTCGAACTGCTTGAGGGCGGTTTGGCTCAATATTCGTAAACCCGTCGTCGTTGTCGCAGGGTTGTGCCCGAGGTCCGGGACGGTTCCGTGACTTTCGAAGGCCAGGTTCAACGCCTCTTCGAGGTCTTCGGCCATTGCGAGTCTATCGCCGTGCGCCACCAATACCCGCTTCAGTTCGGGCATACCGCTCTGGGTGGCCCTCAGATAGAGAGGTTCAACGTAGATGAAGCCTTTTTCGATGGGAACGACGAGAAGGTTGCCACGGAGCACGTCCGAACCCCTCTGGCTCCAGAGCGTAATTTCCCGTGAGACATCCGTATCCTGATCGATACGGCGTTCGATCAGCATGGGTCCGTAAATAAGCTTTTTTTTGGGCAGCTTGTAAACCATAAGCCGGCCATAGTTGGGGCCGTCGCATCTGGCAAGGAGCCACGCGATCATGTTGGCTTTTCCGGCTGGGGTGGCTGGCAGCATCAACACAAATTCCTCTCGCTCCGCGTCCGGCAATTTGACGATGATGTAATAAGGCGCCATAACCCGGGGACGTTCGGAAACCCCGTAAATTTCCGTGGCCGGTTCCCAGACGTCTTCACGGTTGTAAAATACCTGAGGTGAGGCCATATGGTAAGTGTTGTAGAGAGAAGCCTGGATTTCAAACAGGTCTGCAGGGTATCGAACATGGGCGCGCAGTGCCTCCGGCATGTCCTCCTTTGACCGATAGAGATCCGGGAAAATTTCCATGTAGGATCGGATGAGCGGATCGTCCGGATCCCACACGTAGAACGTGACGGTACCATCATAGGCATCGAGGGTAGCCTTGACGGCGTTGCGGATGTAATTGGCTTCTCGCACATAGGGCCTGCCGTAAGGCTCGGCGTAGGGGTACATGTTGCTTTCCGTATAGGCGTCCTGTACCCAGACAAGTCGTCCGTTCACCGTGACGAGATAGGGGTCTTTGTCGAAACGGAGATATGGCGCCAGTTTCTGGAAACGCCTGGGGCCTTCGTCTCGAAAACGACGACCGATGTGCCGGTCGAATTGTATTCGGCTTTCGGGCTTCAGGTTCTTCGTGACCAGCAGATACGGATCGCCAAAGCGCAGAGCGAACAGGAGCCGGCGCAAGAACGTGTTAACGGGCACGCCGCCGGTTCCGCGGTAGGTGGTGTAGGCGTTTTCGTCGCCACGAGGGTAGTCGAATTCCTCTGTTCTGGTGTTGACAATCACGTAGTCCTGCTTGGCTTCGCCATAATAGATCTCCGGGCGACCGACCTGGATGTCCACTGACGGGCTCGGCGGAATGTCTTTGACATAGAATTCAGGAAGACCCTCTGCGCCGACTTTACTTGCCGGGCTCATGCAGAAGCCGTAACCGTGGGTGTAGACCAGGTGGCGGTTGACCCAGGTTTCCCCCTGAATTGCCAGCTGTTCTCGTGAGAATTCGCGGGCGGCCACCATCACTTGCTGGTACTCGCCGTTTATGGAATAGCGGTCCACGTCGATATTGCCGAAACGATAATAGGAACGAATTTCCTGAAGTTGGCTGTAGGTGGCGATCAGGGGCCGGCGGTCCCAGAGGGGGATGTTGCGGATGGTGGGCAGATTGTTCCGGATATCCTCGAAATCCAGATCGGCCTCCACCGGAAACGGGACTTCTTCGATTCGATCCAGCCCGTACGCTCTCTGCGTGTGTTCGATAGTCCTGCGAATGTAGGGTTCTTCAAGTCTCAATTCGTCGGGTTTGACCACGAATTGATCAAATAGAATTGGAAAAAGCCAGCTGAGCAGAAGAATTGCCGAGAAATAAGCGCTGCCGCCATATGCGATCGGCCACCATTTCCTGTCGCGAAGGTTGTACATCAGCAGAGCGCCGAGAAGGATAGAGAGGACCATCATCAACCGGTAGGCGAATATCTGCACATGGACGTCGGTATATCCAGCGCCGAAAAAGGCGTCTTTGCGAAAGGAATAGAGAATTTCGTATTCCTTGAGCCAGTACCACCAGGCGCAGACGAACGCGAGAATTGCCGTCAGGACCGACAGGTGGGCGCGGACAAACGGGGTGGATGACCAGCCTCGTTTTTCTTTGCGCAGTGCACGGTCCTGGTGATAGGAGAAGCTGACGAGGATGATGGTGAGGATAACGGCGAATGCCAACCAGCCTTGCACAAAGTTGTAGGCGGGGAGGCTGAAGAAGTAAAAGCTGAGATCGTTGTCGAAGACAGGGTCGGTGAATCCGAATGGAATGGGATAGAAGTAGCGCAGCAATGGCATCCACGCCGCAGCGCCGATCAGGCCGACAGCGCCCGTTAACAGGGCTATTGTGCCGGACCAGAGGAGCAACTGACGCTTACGTCGTTCCGGCAGCACCGGTTCGTCGTCCGCAACAATGACCTCAAGAGGCATCTCACGGGTGTGTCGGCCATACTTGCGAGCAATGCAGATGTTGACCGCCGCCATGACCGCAAAGGTGGTTCCAAAAGCGACAAGGGCAAGAAGGCGGGCGAGGGCTGTGGTGACGAGAACGGATCCGAAGCCGAGATTCTGAAACCAGAGCCAGTCGGTATAAAAGAAGACAATCAGGCGAAGGCCCGTGTATCCCAGAAGCAATCCGGCAACGGGAAGAAGAAACTTGAGAACTCGTTTTGACATGGTTTGTGGTTGTGTCTTCGTTAAGGAGGAAACTTTCTCTAGCTTATGAAATATAAGCAGGATAAATAATCCGAACAAGCGGATTCTCCCGGAAACGGGAGCCAACGCTGGAAAACCCTTGACAATTTTCGCAAGGATGATATCATATGTTGCTCTGAAAGTTTCTCGGCGCGTGGAGCATCCGTGGAGGAGCGAGACGCAACGTGCATCCGTGTTATTTGACGACAACAGTCGTCTGAATTACATCGCTACCCCGCCAGAATAAGATATTCCGCTGAGACAGATGTGTCATTTGAACACCCTAACCGAAAGGGTTAGCGTCAGGTATGGAAACCGCAGGCGTCGATGTTGCCGACGGGGCTATGGCAGACGTGGCTGAAATGGAGGCTGCATTTGCACATCGCCGGTTACGCAGGGATGCGTTCTGGAAGTCGATCCCGGCATACGCGAATGTGGACGCAGAAACGTTTCACTCACACCATTTTCAAGCCCGAAATTCACCAACGAGCGTGGAGAGTCTGCTAGAAGTCCTTGGCGGACTCGTCGGGCCGGGCTTTTACGAAGACTTGCGCGACGGGTTACGTTGGGCTCCGATGAGCATACGGATTTCGCCTTATATCCTGAGCCTGATTGACTGGAATGATCCGTACGAGGATCCGCTGCGGACCCAGTTTTTGCCTTTGGCCTCGCAGCAGTTGCCGGATCACCCCGAGCTTTACCTGGATTCACTGAACGAACAGGGCGATTCTCCCGTTCCCGGGCTTACCCACCGATATCCCGACAGGGCACTTTTTCTAACGTTGGATACCTGTCCGGTCTACTGCCGTTTCTGCACGCGCAGCTACGCCGTGGGGCTCGATACGGATGGCGTGGAAAAGGTGCATCTGAGCGCCAATAAGAGACGCTGGAGTCAGGTGTTCGATTACTTGAGGTCGCGCCCCGAGGTTGAAGATGTCGTGGTCAGCGGCGGCGACGTATACAATCTCAGGGCGGCGCAGATCCGGGAGGTGGGCGAAACCCTGTTGGACATATCGCATATTCGGCGGTTTCGATTCGCTACCAAGGGTCCTGCGGTCATGCCGGGGAAGATCTTGAGCGATGTCGAATGGGTGGATGCGCTCGTAGGTGTGGTGGACAGGGGGCGCATAATGCACAAGGAAGTTGTAATGCATACCCATTTCAACCATCCCAATGAAATAACCGGCGTCACGCAGGATGCGATGGAACTGCTGATGGAGCGGGGCGTAACGGTACGGAATCAGGCCGTGCTTCAGCGAGGCGTTAACGACGACGCGCTGACAATGCAGCAACTGGTGAAGCGGTTGAGTTACCTGAATGTACAGCCCTATTATGTATTTTTCCACGATCTGGTGCAAGGGGTCGAGGATCTGCGGACAACGCTGCGCGCCGGTCTTGAAATTGAGAAGACCCTCCGGGGTACGACGTCCGGATTCAACACGCCAACATTCATTGTGGACACATTGGGCGGCGGCGGAAAGCGAGACGGGCATTCCTACGAACACTACAATGAAGATACGGGCATTGCGGTATTTTCGAGTCCCACCGTGCGGCCAGGAGAGCTTTTTTTCTATTTTGATCCCATCGACTGTCTGGCGCCCGATATTCAAAAGCGCTGGATGGATTCAAATGAAAAACAGTCGATGATGGATGAAGCACTTGCGGTGGTCCGGTAGCGTTCTGTCTGGTTGCGCCGGTTGACATCGAGGACGCGGACATGGCCGTCCAGGCGGCGGAAAGGATGATTCGCACCCACGGGGTTGTCGTACTCATTGGTCCCAATCGCTCGACCCATGCGGTGGCGGTGGGCACAGTCGCAAAACGCATCCGGAGAGCCAGCGATCTTTCTCGGGGCCGACGCGTGGGACAATCCGGCGCTTCTGACGGGTGCGACCGCTGAGGTGGAGGGAAGGCTACTTCAGCGGTCACTTTTCATCCCATACGGACGAACCGGGCGCACGGGCGTTTATCGATGCCTACGAAGCCGCCTACGGGACCGTGCCCGGGGGTGGAGACGCGGTGAGTTACGATGCGGTCAAGCTGTTTCTGGAGGCGGTGGACCGGGCGGGAAGATTCGATGCCGAGGCGATACGAGACGAGTTGGCGGCAACACGGGACTTTTCGGGTGCAACGCGCATCGCAAGTTACAACGAAAGCCGTCATCCAACCAAAAGCGCGGTAATCCTGACCATCAGGAACGGCGAGATACGGTTTTTCAAGGAGATTGATCCGGGTCAGTAACGTAATGACGGCGTCCGGCGCCCGACATTCTCAGGAGTCAAAGGGGATGGAGTCGGGGATACCGGCCGTCTTGAAAGCCTCCAGACGGAGGATGCAGCTATCGCAGCGACCGCAGGCGCGGTCGCTGCTTCTATAGCATGACCAGGTGAGGTGAAGTGGGGCGCCCAGTTCCACACCCAGTCGGACGATCTGGTGCTTTTTGAGGTGGATAACAGGAGCGAGGATTCTTATATGGGATTCGGGGCGAGTACCCGTATCAACCGCCCGGGCGAACGCGTCACAAAACGCTCGCGTACAGTCGGGATACCCTGAACTGTCTTCTTCGACAGCGCCCAGATACACACTCGTGGCGCCAAAGGATTCGGCCCAGGAAACGCCCATGCTGAGGAAAAGGGCATTTCGAAAGGGCACATATGTAACTGGGATGTCCTTCCGGTCGATGTTGGCGTCGGGAACGGGAACGTTGCGGTCCGTCAGCGCCGAGCCGCCGATTTGTTGGAGTGCGTCCGTTCGGGCAGTGAGGCGACGGCGTTTAGGTACACGGTAATAGTCGGCGATATCGCGGAACGCACGGTGTTCCCTGGCGTTTGTGCGGTGGCCGTAGTCGAGGAAAAAAAGAGCAAGGTCGTAATTCTGTCGGGCGACAGCTGCGGTAACGCAGCTGTCCAACCCGCCACTGAGCAGGACAACGGCAATCTGTTTCACACGCCTCTCACGGTTGCAACCGTCCGCTTCATGTATGCCGCCAGATCGTCTATTAGCGAGTACATGGTCGGCAGGATGACCAGCGTGAGAATGGTCGAGACCATCAGCCCCGAAATAACCACAAATCCTATCGGGCCCCAGCGACGCGCGGTTCCTTCCGCCGTGCCATAGATCATTGGCAAAACCAGGGGCGTCAGGCCCAGAATAGTTGTGGTCGCGGTCATCAGGATAGGACGCAATCGGTCCTGCCCGCCTCGGATAATGGCGTCGCGACGGTACAGGCCCTGTTTCCGATAGCGGTTGATATGGTCGACCAGGACGATGCCGTTGTTCACAACGATGCCGAAAAGTATGAGCAGACCATAGGTTGCGTTACTGTCCATGGGGATATTGAAGGCATATAGACCGAAAGAGACCCCGATGAAGGCGAAGCAAATGGAAAACATAATTGTAAAGGGGTGTGCGTAGGACTCGAACAGGGCGGCCATGATCATATAGACCAGTAGCGCCGCGAAGATCATGGTGAGGTTGGTTTCTCCCTGTTCCTGGTTCATCCAGCGAAAGCGCCGGTCCATTTGCCACGAGTACCCTGCCGGTAGCGGCATCACGCGCATCCGTCTGCTCATTTCACGGCCAACGGAGAAGACGGCCTGCTGTTCCGTGTTGGCAAACACGGTCAGCGTGGACATCCGGTTCTCGCGTTCGAGCGCCTGAGGACCCTTACTGACGCGGAAATCCGCCAGGCTGGCGAACGAGACCATATTTCCCGTGTCGCTCTCAAAGTACGTGTTTCTGAGTTGCTCCAGGGTGGCTCGGTCCTCTTCCTTGAGTTGAACGGCAATGTCGATTTCCCCGTTCTCGGTCTTGAACTTGCTATTGCCCCGGGTTCCCAGCGCACTGGCAACCGTGGTGGCAACCTGCCAGGGTGTAAGCCCATACCGCCTGGCACGGCGGCGGTTGATGGTTACCTGGATTTCTTCGTTTCCGGATTCCAGGCTGGTTTCGACTTCGTGTACCCCGCGGATGTCCTGAAGCCGCAGGCGGATGTCCTCTGCCAGCATAGCGAGTACGTCCGGGTTTCGGCCCTTGATTTCAACGCCGGCTCCGGTGGAACTGCTACCCCAGGTTCTTCCCGACTTGAACCTCACGCCTGGGATATCCGTCGGCAACAGGCCTTTGACCTTGCGTTTGACCTCGTCGGTGGAGAGGCGGCCTTTGTCGGGAGGAACCAGATAGAGCGTGATGCGATTGCTTCTCCGGTCGCTGAACCGGCTGCTCATGGCCGCGATGTCCAGGTTGTCCTTTTGTGGCAGCAGGATGCCCTCGACCCGTCCAAAGAGCGCCAGCGCATCCTGGATGTCGTAGCTTCGCGGCAATTCGACGGAAATATCAACCCGTCGGGTGGGTTGCCACCTGTAGGGTTGCTTGTCAATCTGAGTGTAGAAATAGACTCCCGCGCCAAGCAGCGCGCACGCGGTTGCAACCGTGGTCCATCTGTAGCGAAGCGTCGTAACGACGAGACGGGAATAAAGGGCCTTGATTCCACCGGCCGCACGGGAGAAATGAAACAGGCTCACGACACCCGCGGCCACAAGCGCCAGAAACAGCCACGCCCCGGCCGGTATGCCAGCCAGACCGGCCAACAAGCCGTTTGCGCCATCCCACAGCCAGGTGGCGATTTCTGTTGCACCCTCGGCGTAGACCTTGTAAGCGGCGAAGCTCAGGAACAGAAGCAACAGCGCGACCTTCAGCCAGCGGTCCAGGTGCGAGGGGCTGTCTTTGAAAGCCCGCGACGCCGCCAGAGGGATCAGGGAAAGCGCAACGCAAAAGGACGCGCCAACGGAAATGCACACCGTGAGGGCAAAGTCCCGCATAAAAAGGGCGCTGCGAGAGTCGGCGACAAATATGATGGGCACAAAGACACAGATCGTCGTCAGCGAGGCGGCAAGAACCGGAATTCCGATCTCACGGCTTCCATCCAGAGCAGCGTCCCAGGGCGTCCGGCCCTCATCGTAGCGCTTCCTGAAGATGTTCTCCAAAGCAACAACCGCAGGGTCGACAAGCATTCCGATGGCGACCATCAGGCCCATCATCGACATCAGATTGAGCGTTATATTGGAGCCAAAGACCTGGCGGATCACGTACATCACCATAAAGACGGCGACGGCGGAAATTGGGATGGCGGATCCGATGATGAGGGTGCTGCGGAAGTTTCGTAGAAAGACAAAGATGACACATATGGCCAGCAGACCGCCCATCACGGCGGACTGCGTGAGACTTTGAATGCCCGTGGTGACGTCAAGCGATCGGTCCCGGATGGCCTGCGCCCGGAGCTTGTCGCCTCCAATGTCTTTCTGGATGCGCTCGAATTCGGCCTTGACCCGGTCAGCAGTCGCCACCAGGTTGGCTGAGGAGGACTTGCGGATGGCAATCGTCACTGCGTCCCGCCCGTCCAGGCGTTCGAAGTCCTCTTCTTCCGGAAAGTCGTAGGTGACGTCTGCCACGTCGCCGACTTCTACGCCTGTGCCCAGCGGGAGGTGCCGGATCTGGTCGACATTTTCAAATTCTCCGATCGTGCGTGCCGCAAGGCGTTTCTCGGCTTCGTTGACGTATCCGGCGGAAATATTGACGTTATTGGCGCTGATCGCCCTGTTGAGCGTGCGGATGTCCAGATTGTGTGTATGCAACAGGTTCTGGTCGACTTCAATTAGCAGATCTCTCTCTCGCAGGCCCCGTACCTCCACGCTGCCAACGCCTTCAAGTCGCTGCACGCGTGGAAGAATGGTGTATTCGTAAACGCTTGCCAACTCGTTTGGATCTTGACCCTGCCAACTCAGCGCGTAGGTCAGCACCGGGAAATCTTCGGTGTTCCACCTGCGTATCGTGACGCGTTCGACGTCGTCGGGAAGGTCGTTTCGAACCTGATCGAGACGATCCCGCACGTGGACCGCCATGAGGTCCATGTCGGTATTGAGTTCGAACTCCAACCGCACGTAGCCCCGATTGGCGTAAGACCGTGAGCTCAGTGTCTTCACATGGGAGAGTGTACCCATCACCTCTTCCAGGGGCCTGACAATCTCTCTCTCGATTTCCTCGGGCGAAGAAGAAGGGTAGTCGACATTGACGTACATAACGGGGAACGTAATGTCCGGCAGGTACTCGAGGGGCAGGCGAAAGAGGGAAATAATGCCGAGGACCACGACGCTGATGGTAACCATCACCGTGGTGATGGGCTTATGTATGGCGTATTCGGAGATTTTCATAGAGTAACGATTTCCTTCTACACGAACACCCGTGCTGGAGTCCGCACGTGGCGTGAATCAGAAATCCGTTGCCGAATACTTCTGTGGCCGGACATCCCCGTTGAGGCCGTTCCGTACCGACAAATTTCGGGCTCTGATCCCGCGGCTTCCGTTATCCGGGCCCTAATTATCGTCTTCCCGTTCGCTCAACATATCGCCGCGCTGGAGCCGTTCCGCGTTTTCGGTCGACCAGAGAATGGCTTTCATGACCTTCTGGGCGGTGATGTAGCGGGTGGCCGCAAGCAGGTGCATGCGTTTTTCTTCCGGGTCGTCCGTAAGGTCGAAGTGACGAAAGGCCGCTTCCAGGACCTGGAACATATGGAGCTCGGCATCTTCCCGCAGCATAATGTGGGCAAGGGCGTGTTTAAGGAGGGTAATGTCGCGTCCCTCCTCCAGGTACTGGTTCACGAGTATTTCGGCTTCGTAGACTTTCTGAAAGTCCGCGAATTCCTGTAGCCTGGCGAGCATCTGGGCCTCGGAGTCAAACGTGCCGTTCAGACGCTGACCGGGTTTCGGTACGCGGGCCGCCGGCATGTTGAGCCAGCGCAAATAGGTGAGAAATACGGCGCCATGGAAGATGCCGCGAAGCAGATCCCTGGACGGGGCGCGTTGAAAAGCGCAATATAGGGCATGGGAGTAGGAATAAATATTGGCCACGTCGTGCCAGTCGCCTTCGTTTTTCAGATGAAAGCGAGCAGTGCGTATGGCACTGGCGTAGACCATGGATCTGCATATTTGCGCGGGGTCGACCCCCTGCCGAAGAAGTGTTTCAATTTCCGAGACAATGGGCGCGACCTCTTCACCCAGAAGAACCTGGGTAAAAGCCGAAGTGTCGACGATCGCTTCGTTTTCCCGGTTTTCCTGCCAGATGTCGTCCAGCCGCGTGAAAATGTCTTCCAGGATCGGCACGCTGTCCTGCCAGCGGGCCGTCTCCTCGTGGCGCGTGCGGGTGATGAGGTCGATGACGATGGGGCGCAGGATTTCGCTTGCCCCTTGCCAATCGACATAGTCGAGGGCTTCGAAAAGCTTGTTGGCAAAGTCCAGCGCGTGGCCGTCCCCCGTGAAATAGTAGTCGGTCGCACCGGTGAAGACCGCGTCGGCGATGGCCGACTTGGGAAAGCCGCGGTCGTTCAGAGTGATCAGTATTCGCTGGGCCGCGTTGCTGTTCCGTTGTTCCACCAGACGCCTGAACCAGCGTTTGTAGGTTGCCAGATCCGGTTCGTCTGTTGCTTTGGGCAATGGAAAGCCCTGTCGGCGGGACCCTCCGGTGGAGCGCCGGGAGATTTGCACGAGGCCATGAACGAGGAATAGATTGTGGTCACGGTCGGCGATGTCGTGCCAGAGGTTCGCGCACAGCGTCAGGATGGCGAGACCTGAGGAGTAGCCTTCGGTGGTTTTGTACGACCCGTAGAACAGGCCCTGCTGGATGATTTCCTGCGGCGACGCGCCCGCGTGGCGCAGGGCGGTCACGCCCTTGGCAATAATGAGTGAACTTCGATCCTTCAATCCCTGTTCGAGGATATACCTGCCACGGTCAATCATTCTCTGGCGGGCGGCTTGCCGTTCATCGGCGGCCATGCCGATGTAGAGGAAACCGTTTTCTCTCACTTCCACGGGAAAGCTCTTCAGATCGTTTCCCGAACCCGACGTTTCGAAACAGCCTCCGGTCTTGAGATCGAATTCCCAGTGATGCCAGTGGCAGATCAGCACGCCGTCTCGGACGCTGCCTTTGGACATTGGATAACCCATATGAGGACAGCGGTTGTCCACGGCCTGAAACTCGCCGTTGTAAAGGAAAACGGCGATGTGGGAGCCATTGACGGTAAAGGGTTTGCCTTCGCCCTCCTTGAATTCGTCGACCCGGCAGAGCCGGTGGTAGACGAGGCTATCCAGATCGATATCGTCCATGGGCGCCTGCGGGATCAATTCCCCGTCGAGCGAGGCCGACGCCGAGCCGTGTGCGGTGGTATTCATCGGAACATCTCCTGTGGTTCAAAATGACGGTTACGGGTATCCGTGGAAAATATACGACTGTATGTCAAGTATGGCAATGGGTAATCGGCGATCAGAAAGTCCCTGGCGAACCCGTCCGTGAATGCCTGGAACGCGGGCGGCCCCGGACCTTCCGGCCGGACAGCTGCGATCAGATCAACGTCTCGACCAGGGCGCGGCTGACGGGATCCAACTCTCTGTAGTCGGGAATCTCATAGCGATTTCCATCGGCATCCCTGAGCAGAATCCGGCCTCCCTGCATGATGCGAATGTCGCGTCTGCGGCTGCGGACCTCGAATACGCGATGGCCGCTATCGGTCTCCACGTCCCATTTCGGGATGTGAAAGTTTTCTTCGAGCTTGTTTACCTGAAGTATGACCGGCGCGAAATAAGTGCGCTCCAGGTCGGACTCGAGGATGTTGCGGCTTTCGTCATCCAGGCTTGCAATGTCCCGGATAGCGCCAATCTCCGTGCCGTCGACACCCTTGAGGACGATGAATTGACCGGTAGCCGTGAGCGGAAAGGCGCGATGCGCCGTAACCGGTTGGCGCTCATCCCGGTATTCCAGGATCAAATCCGTGAATTCATCCCGACGGAGGCGGGTCCGGTCAGGATCCAACAGCGTCAGTTCCTGCTCGAGATGATACTCTTGTTGCATAGCAGAACCGGGATTCCGGGATGCGCCCCGTAGACATGCGGCTACCAGGCGCGCAATTGCGACATTTCGGATTGCATGCGGCAGAGACGGGCATAGATCCCGTCGCGTTTGATAAGGTCGTCGTGCGTGCCCATCTCGGCCAATTCGCCTTTGTCAAGGATCAGCAGGCGGTTGGCATTTTTGAGCGTCGACAGACGATGGGCAATTGCAAAGGTAGTTCGGCCCGTAATCAGGCGTGCGATGGCGTCCTGGATCTGAGCTTCGGTTTCCGTGTCCACGCTGGCCGTTGCTTCGTCCAGGATCAGAATGCGGGGGTTCCTCAGGATAGCCCGCGCGATGGAAAGTCGCTGGCGTTCGCCGCCGGAGACACGCAGGCCTCGTTCGCCCGCGGGCGTGTCGTAACCTTCGGGAAAATCCAATATGAAATCGTGTGCATTTGCCGCTTTCGCGGCCGCGACGATCTCGTCCAGCGTTGCGTCCGGTTTGCCGTAGGCGATGTTTTCCGCAACGGAACCGTTGAACAGAAACGGATCCTGCAGGACCACGCCGATCTGCTCCCTTAGGGACTTTAGAGAGACTTCCGTGATGTCCCGGCCGTCGACAAGGATTGAGCCTTTCTGGATATCGTAGAAACGGCAGATCAGGTTGATGAGTGTGCTCTTCCCTGCGCCGCTATGACCGGCGAGGCCGATCATTTCCCCCGGTTCCACTCTGAAATTCAGATCATTGAGGATGGGTGTGCCGGGCTCGTAAGAGAAGGTGACCCCGGAGAATTCTACGGAACCTGAAATTCGCGGCAGGGAATTGGCACCGGGCCGGTCCGCGACGTCGGACTGTGTATCGAGGACCTCGAAAATACGCTCGGCCGACGTGGCCGCACGCTGGAAACGGTGGTTGAGACGGCACAGGCTTTCCACGGGACCGTAGAATTGCCACATGTATCCCGTGAACGCCACGAATTCACCGATTGACATCCCGTCGTTCAGAACTTTGTTGCCGCCCATCCACCAGATGATGAGGGTGCCTAGAGAGGTGAGGAAGGTCATAATGGGTGTAAACGTGCTTCGAACTCTCGCCACACGGATTTCGCCCGAGAGCAGGCCCCAACTCCTGTTCTCGAACTTGCTTACCTCTCGCTTTTCCTGGGCAAAGGCCTTAACGACGCGCACCCCGGGGATCGTATCTGCCAGCAGAGCGTGGATATCCGCCCACCGGCGCCAGAGACTATGATATAGGTCATGCAGCCTTCGTCCGAAGTAACGCGTCACCAGGATCAGCAGGGGGGTGGGCACCAGGACGAAAGCCGCCAGAGCGGGGTTCAGCGAAAAGAGAATGATACAGATGATTATGATGGTGGCGATGTCCCGGATGATTTCCTGGAGGCCGTCCGAGATGAAGTCCTGGAGGCGGTTGACGTCCTGGGTGATGTTCGACATGATGCGCCCGGTTTCCCGTTCGTTGTAGAAACTGAGCGAGAGATAGTGGAGATGTCGATAGACCTGTTTGCGAAGATCGAACGTGATTCGTTGGCCGAGTTGCGCGAGCAGATACGTGCGCACGGCGCTGAGCCCGTTGCGCGATATGTTGACCAGCAAAAGGAGCAACACCAGCACGGCGAGCATCGTGCGTTTATCGAGACCCCTGGTCGGCGCCGGACCCGGCGTCTGGCTCCTTGGAACGGAAGAACGCGGCTCGGCGGGAATTAAGGACACCCCCGTTGTCGAGCCGCTCGTGTTGGCCACCAGGACGTCATCGATGAGGGAGCGCATCAGCAGAGGCGGCGTCAGGCCGATAAACGTGGCGGTCAAAAGAAGGATGAGGCTGACGACCCCTATTTGCCAATAGGGCTTCGCGTAACCCAGGAGGCGGAAGAACAGTTTGCGGGAATCAAGGCACATCGGACAGACACCCATCCAGTGTGGGATCACCTGCTGGCACCGTTCACATCGCCGCTTTCGGGCGCCAAATCCGTCTACACTCGATTTTGCGATTCGCGTATCGGCCGGTACGGGTTTGCAGTGTCTGACGAGGCGTTCAATTTGAGGGGGAACTTTCGAGAACTTGGGAAGCAGCGTCTTGGTGAAAAAGGCCAGCGAAGAACCGTTTTGCGAGGTCCGTATTTTGAGCACACCGCTGCCGAACAGTTCAAGCACCTCCACGCGGGTAATCTCCGCGAGGCGAATACTGAGGATCTCAGGAAGCCCGTTTTCAGTCGGGCTGATACCGATCAGTTGCCGACCGGTCCCCACCAGCCACGCCGGCCCATAAACACCATCGAACCGGAGATCGGTTGAGACGGACAGAAGAATCTCCTCGTCGGGCTCAAGAACATTATGGGTGGCGGCGAGAATGTCTTCGGGGATTTCCTCGCGGATTGGAGTTTCAGAGACGAGGTGATTTGGGTTGTCCACGCGACGTCCTGTTCACACGGAATAGGTGCTTTGGCAAGCGTTGATGCAACATGCAAGTGATTGCTTACTTAACATAATCGGGCAACGCGCCCAAGTCAAGGCCTATATACCTGAGAAGCGTCCGCGTTCCAATATGTACATGACCGGTGTAAGGGGATTGAATTGGCGCCAATGCGGCGGCTGTTCGCCGGCGCCTCCGCCATGTTCTCGCGCGGCCTGCCATCCCTCAGACAGGCAGCGCGCCGGGCGGGCACCGGTCTCACGGAGAATCCGTCGGTCCGATCACGCGTCGCACGGATTCGCTGCTTCGCAGCAGGAATGCGGCAAACTCGCCCGGGAACTCGCCGGGAAAACTGGAAGCTTGCCGCATTCCTTCAAAATACCTATAATGGATAACGAAATGGGGGAAATGTCAATCAAGTATCGCCGGCCGGGGACGTCAGTGCGTGAGCGAGCGCGGGATATCGCGCCTCAGCAGCGGACGCGTGCGTCCGCTCGCCAACCTGTTACCGGCGAGATCGAAACCAGGGAGTTCAACCTGGGGTATACGTTGGCCGGAGGACAGGTATTTCGGTGGGGCCGTGACATGGATGGGTGGTGGAAGGGCGTTGCCTATGAAACCGTGTTCCATCTACGTCAGGTGGGTGACACGATGCAATACCGCACGGTGGCATCGAGCGTCGCCACGTACCAGGGTGAGATGTCCGTTGCTGAATTTCTCACCTGGTACCTGAGATTGAATGAAATGCCCAGAATCCGCGTCCCACGCGGAGACGGATACCTGCGCCGCGCAAGGGATCTGTTGAAGGGATTTCGGTTTGTCCGGCAGATGCCCTTCGAGTGTGTGATTTCGTACGTATTGTCCGTGCAGGCGCATATGAATCTGACCAGGCGTCGGGTGAACTTCCTGGCCGAAACGTGGGGCCGCGAAGTCGAGTTTATGGGAAGAAGATACTGTACGTTTCCCGAACCCGATGCATTGGCCCGGTTGAACGGTCCGTATTTCAGGTTAAACCGTTTCGGGTGGCGGTCCGAACGCGTGGCTGCAACGGCGCGGTTTATTTCGGAGCGAACGGGAGGCGATCCGGCGGGGCTGTCTCTGGATGACTGGCGGGAAATCGTGGATGCGTTGAAAGCACGGGCCGGAACCGGCGTCGGTCTGAAGGTCGGCAAGTGCATAGACCTGTTCGCGCTGGAACGGCTTGATGCCGTGCCCGTGGATACGTGGGTACTGAAATTCGCCCGGGAGTGGTACAATGTGAAGGGTCCGGACAGGAAGGTATGTGCGTGGGCGGAGGAGCGCGGAGGCAGGTACGCCGGATACATGAACGAGTACCTGTTCGCGTACTACAGAGAGCTGAACGGCGCTTCCCTGCACGATCGCGTCATTTCGTTCTGTGCTTCGGATGCGCCGTCTTCGGAACTTCCCATGCTGGATGGAGGTTAGAATACTGTCCGGTTTTCCGGCATCGTCACGTTTGACGAAGACGGTTTAGGCAAAGTGTTCCCCCCGGGCGCCTCCCTTCCGGTACCGGTCCGGCAACAACAGCCGGGGTTTCGCATAGCGGGCGCCGCTGTCTGCGGGCCGGCGGAAATGTCGACCCTTGCAAGTATGCCGCAAACAGGCATGGCAGGTATTGCCCGATTACATTAATCTCTTGTCACCTCTTTTCCGATGATATCCGGCCGACGCCGTCGTAGAAAGCCGGATACCGCGATCTGACTGCTTCCGATATGAAACACGTATCGGTCATTATTCCAACCTACAACCGCTCGGTGTTCCTGCGCAGAACGCTGGAGCAGGTATTGCGGCAGACGTATCCGTCTTTCGAAGTGATTGTGATTGACCAGTCCACAGAGCACCCACCGGAAGTCCGGGCGTATCTGACGTCCATCCGCGCGCGCATTCGTTACGAACAAACGGATACGGCCAGTCTGACGCGGGCAAGAAATCTGGGCATGAAGATGGCTCGTGGGGAGGTGATTCTCTTTCTGGACGACGATGTTGATCTGCCCGGCGGCTTCATCCGGAGACATTTGCGCAATTACGAGGCGGTGGATGTCAGTGCCGTGGCCGGTGGAATTCTGAATGCGCACAGCCATGGCCGCCCCGAACCGACACGCTGTGGTTCGGTGACGTGGTCTGGCCGCGTGATTTCGAACTTCCATGCAACAGGACGCCGGAATGTCTCGCACGGTCCGGGAGGGAATTTTTCATTCCTCCGCGAGCAGGCGTTGCGCTGTGGCGGTTTTGACGAACAGTTCGCGGGAAGCGCGCTTCGCGAGGATACGGATTTCTGTCTCCGATATCTTAAGGCCGGGACCGGCCTGATGGTCTTCGAACCGGAAGCCGCGGTTTTTCACCACGCAGCGTCGTTCGGGGGCTGCCGGGTCTCGGACCAGGCGGCCGATCCGAGGACCTATTCCAATGAACTATATTTCTGGTTGAAACACTTTGACAAGCGGATGGTGCCGTACTTTATCCTCAATCTGGCGGTGCGTTTTTTTATTTTACGCGGCCAATTGAGCACGTTCGGTTTCTGGCGGACCATGCCGATGAAGCTGAAGGCGCTGTCGCAGGGCATACGGAACGGGATGGGCCTCTATCGGAAAACCCGCAGGAATGGGGGGCGGATTTTGAGACGGAATGGCTGAATATAACGAAGAAGAAGCGCGCAACGCGCTGGATCTTGCGACACTTACACGCGGCGTGGGTGTCAATCTCCTGACCCTTTTCTCGAAGCTGGGTCGCCCGGCATTTTATCTCATTGCCGCACGTTTATATTCTCCTGCATCCTATGGTCTCTATTATCTCGCCTGGACCTGGGTGAATCTGTTTTCCCGGTTTGCGTTTTTCGGTCTCGACAAAGCGTTGCTCCGGCACCTGGCCTACCATCAGTCGCGCGGTGAGAAACAGCGGGCCCTGGGGAGCGTCAGAACAGCCCTTTTTGCCGGAGGCGTTTTGAGCCTCTGCGTAAGCCTGGGCTGTTTTCTCTTTTCCGACGCTCTGGGGGGGTTAATCGGTCGAGAGCGGGTGGAAATTGCACTGCGATGGATGGCATTCGTCGTCTTCTTCCAGACCATGGCCGGGCTGCTGCTTCAGATACCAATCGCGCACAAGGTTATGGAATATCAGCTATACGTCAAAGGCCTTACCGAGCCCGCGCTGTTGATCGGCTTTGCGATCCTGTTCTACCTTCTCGGCATGGACCTGACTGGGATCTGCGGGGCGTATCTGGTTGCCATGGCTATCGTGTTTTGTTGTTCCATAATGCCGGTTCTCAAGTTCTTTCCATGGCGAACGTGGTCCGAAAGTGGGGTTGGATTTGAGCGAAAGCTCTTTCGTTTTTCGTTTTCGATGTTTCTGATCGACCTGATCGCGGAACTCAACGGACGATTGGACGTCGTCATTGTCGGATCGTTCATCGAGCCCGAAACCATCGCCGTATATGGCGTGATGATACAGCTGGCCGGAATCGTTCGCGCCGTCTCCGGTGCATTCGATCCAATTGCGAACCCTTTTTTTGCCGAATACCACGCCCGAGGAGAGATTTCGCGTCTGGGTGATTTTTTCAAACTGGTGACCCGCTGGGCGACGCTGGTAACCATTCCCATTCTGCTCGTATTTGCCTTCAACGGGAGCCAAATTGCCGCATTCGTGGGGTCGGAATTCTCAGCGGGATATCCCTGGTTGATGATTCTGTTGCTTGGCGCTGCCGCATCTGCCCTATTGGGTTTGTCGGGCTATGTTCTGGTGATGACCGGGCATCCCGACGCCCTCATGGGTGTCAGAATTGTCACGCTACTGGTCAGCGGGATTGGTACTCTTGTTCTGGTTCGCCGGTTCGGACCGATGGGAGCCGCGATCGGTGCCGCATTCACGGCAATTATGTCTCAGGCACTCTCCTCCTGGTGGGTATTTCGACGGCTGAAAGTACACGCGTTTTCAATCAAGCTTTGCAGGCCACTGCTTGCCGGCGGCGCGACCGCGGTATTGATGAAGGTTTTCGGCCCTTTGGCTTCGTTCGCACCTTTCTGGGATGTTATGGGCCACGCCCTGCTGATTTTTCTGTGCTTCGGCGGGTTTCTCTGCCTGCTGGGCATTGAAGATGAAGAAAGGCAGTTCGGGTTGCGGGTCTATCACCGGATCAGACGGATCTTCGTGTGAGAGAGGGGGTATGGTGAGAATCTGTATTGACGCGCGCGAGGTCCGGGACGTCGAAACCGGCGTCGGTCGGTATGCGTTCAGCCTGGTCCGCGCCATTGCCCGGCTGGATAAGCATAACGAATACCTGCTGCTGAGGCGGTCCGCCTATCCTCGTCCACTGGTGGTACAGTCCAATTTTACGGACATCGTGGTGCCATACGGAATTTCAACGGGCCGGAACATCATCGCAGGGTCCGGAGTTGTGAACCCACTCCGCGCCGACGTCTACCATAGTCTATTTCATCTTCTTCCCCTGGGCGTCCGCGCCAGGCGGATTGTCCTCACCCTGCATGATCTGATATGGATAAATTTCCCGGATATCGCATACGAAGCCCGATGGCGCGGATGGATGGCGCGCCGTTTCGCGGGCCCATGGATCGGGAAGTCCGTGCGGAAAGCCCATCATGTGATTGCGGTTTCAGAAACGACACGGCAGGACGCACTTGCGCGATATCCGGGCCCACCTTCGAAATTCACCGTGATTCACCACGGAAGCGACGGGTCATCCGGTGAATCCAACCTTACGGGTGCGCTCCCTGAAGTCTGCCGCGGTCGGCGATTCATCTTCTCCCTGGGCAATACAAAGCCGTACAAGAATATCCGTCGTTTAATCGAGGCTTTCGGCATGGTCGCGAAACAATGTCCGGATTTGTTCCTGCTGATAAGCGGACGAGGCGACGGGTATGCCACCCTGGCCGAACTCACCCGGAACCTTGGGATCACTCGAAACGTCGTATTTACCGAGCAACTGAGCGATGGCGAGGTTCGGGCATGTTTTGAAGAGGCCGTTTTTTTTGTATTTCCATCTGTTGCAGAGGGTTTTGGGCTGCCCGTGATTGAGGCGATGGCCAGCGGATGTCCTGTCTTGACGTCGGATGCCTCATCTCTTTCGGAAATAGCCGGCGATGCGGCGGTCCTCGTGAATCCGATGGATGTCGGGTCGATCGCCAACGGGATGACGCGTATGATACGGGATGAGGCATTGCGAGAACGCCTCGTGGACATGGGGCGGCGTCAGGCCGCCCGCTACACCTGGCAGGGTTGCGCAAGAAAGACCCTTGAGGTCTATAAAGAGATAATGTCGTTGTAATTCATGGGGTGGGTAAGTATCGGCATGGTGCACGTCCGGCGGATTTGTTGTTTTGCATGCTTCGCGCTAACCTGGTCGGCAAGCGTCGCCTTTGCAATTGCAAAGACGGGAGGCGACGGACTGCGGGTGGACATGGGCGCGTGGTTGCAGAGGGATTGGGCGGAATGCAAGACAACAACGAAGTTCCAGTACGCGAACAATGCGGTCCGTTTCGTCAGCGAAGGGTCCGCGGCGCTGCTTTGGCAGATACCGACACAATCGGGCCGTCCAATGGCGCTGGATCCGGTACGCCACCCGTGGATCGGGCAGTGCAAGCGGCCTCCCCGGCAGTTCGAAAAGACAATCAGAAAGCATGGGTATGACAAACTGATCGATGTGGCGGAGAACCCCTATCTGACCTGGCGCTGGAAGGTGGATTATTCGACAATCGGCAGGCAGCGGCTGGAAAAGAACGGCAGGTTGAAGAAGCAAGACGACGACTTCAACGCGAAATTGGGGGTTGCGATCCTGGAGAAGGGCACCAACAACATCCGGGAGATCGCGTACGTCTGGTCCAATACGCTGCCGGAGTCGCTGATGTTCAAGTCGGAGACCACCATTATCCCGTTTGTCTGGAAGCTGTCGTGGCGGCGAATCGTCGCGGAGAGCGGGCCGAATCTGATGAAGCAGTGGGTGCCCGAAGTGCGGAATCTTTACGAAGACTACAAGAGAGGATACCCGGGGGAGGAACCAGGCAAGGTACTGCGGGTCTATCTGATGACGGATACCGATAATACGAACAGCAGGGCGTCGACGTGGTATGCCGATATCGAGTTCCACAAGGAAGCGCCTTGTGTTCCGACCCGGAAATAGATTGCCGAAATTCTCCCGCCGAGTCGCCCGGCTGGCATCCTTCGACAGGCTCAGGAACCAGCGCCCGAGCGAGGCGACCTGCGCAAGGTCGGCGAGCAAAGGCAACGTAGCGAGACGGGATGAATCGGCCTGCCTGTGCGGAAGACCTGCACGCAGACAGGCGGATGAATGGTAACATATTTCTGGGACGGGATACCTGGTAGCGAGGCACTACGAATGCGCTCCGCTGTTCTTCTATTCCCGCACGAAACGCGGATTGCCGAACCCGTCGTTAATGACGTGGCTTCGCGCGGGTATCTCCGCTTTGTCGGGGATGATCAGGTCGAGTTCGGTGCTGTTTTCGATCACGGTCCCGTCGCCCACTCGAACCCCCTTGCCCAGGCGAATCTTGCCCGGCCTTCTGTCGCCGCTCAATACAGTGCCGACGACAACCGACGAGGCAATTCGGCATTCCGTGTCGGTTTGCACGTAGCCGTAGACCTGGGTATTCGGACCGACGGTCGAGTGATTACCGATTCTGACGGGCCCCAGGAGGGTGGCGTCGGTTCCAATCTGGACGTGATCTCCGATTTCAGGGTGTCGATGCCTGACCTTGCCGCTGAGACCGCCCATCGTGCAAGGATAGATGTAACAGCCGGAGCCGATCACACCTGTCTGCCCGGTTGTCAGCCCCCGGTGCGGATGATCCAGGAAGTTTGCGTCGCCGATCACGGTTTCAGGATGCAGGTCGGCCTGGTAATACCGGCCGCCAAGTTCCGAAATGGCGCGCGGTAGAAGAGGGACCGGCACCCGTTCAACATCCGGGAGGCCCTCCGCCGGGCCGGACCTCGTGAGGGCGTGGGCAACGTCGTGATAGAAGAGCACGCGCCAGCCGGGGTAGGTGCTGATGACCAGTTGCATGAGATAATCGAATGCGAAGTCCAGATTCCGCATCTTCAGAAACTCGCGATAGGGTTTGAAATCACGGCCGTCGATCGCGCTGTTCAGTACCGGAACGTGGTCCAGGTCCGCCAGCCTGCCCATATTGTTTCGGTGTTTGGCCACGATATACGCATCCCATACCGCCGGATCCTTGAGCGAAGCGAATCGGTTCCACAACGCGCGGCTCTTGAGGTGTGGCAGGTCCGCCAGGAGTGAAAAAGTGGCTTCCAGGGCCGGCGTTTCAATATCTCTGCCGTTTCCTTCCGCGGCCAGGAACGACTGAGCGATCATCGCATAGATCTGGTCGGCGATCTCTCCGATTTCATCTTCGAGACTTTCGGACGGTCCCGCTGCCTGGACGTTATGTGAACCGGGGGCCACGCATTCGAGCAGGTTACCCAGAACGGTTTCGAGGATGTCCCGGTTGACAAAGCCTCGCCCCGAGGGACGCGAGAGCAGGACCCTGCTGATGGAATCGATGCGAATGACCTCGCGTTCTTCCGTTGAGTATATAGGGTATAGCCGCTCCAATACCTGTTTTAGCAACGGGTTCTTGCGTTTTTCGTATGACGCGTCGAATAGCGTTCTGTCGCCCATGGATCTGACCGAACTCCCTGTTTTGGCCTTCATTTCCGTTGGGTGATCTGCTGTTGGGGGCCCGAAACGCAAGGTCTTCACGGAACTGTCGGGGAGGTGTCAATCGAAGTTCAGCGTGGTGCCGACGCCTCGCGCTCCGCGAGGCGCTGGTCGGCCTCAACCATTTCTTGAACCAGATCTCTGAAGCTGGTCTCCGGGCGCCAGCCGAGTCTGCTGCGCGCTTTCGACGCATCTCCCAGAAGTGAATGCGCTTCGGTCGGCCGGAAATACCGTCGGTCGATGCGCACAACCGCCCTTCCCGTGGCCGAATTGATCGCGACTTCGTCGGCGCCTTGCCCGCGCCACTCCAACTCCAGACCCAGATATTCGGCAGCATGGTTCACAAATGCGCGGACCGAATGCTGGTGCCCTGATGCGATGACGTAATCGTCAGGCCCCGCCTGCTGGAGCATCAGCCATTGGGCGCGGACATAGTCCCGGGCGTGACCCCAATCTCTCATCGCGTCGAGATTGCCCAGGTACAGGCATTCGTCCAATCCGACTTTCACGCGGGCCAGCCGCCGGGTGATTTTCCGGGTCACGAACGTCTCGCCGCGGACGGGGGACTCGTGGTTGAACAGAATGCCGTTACAGGCGAAAATTCCGTATGCCTCGCGGTAATTCACCGTGATCCAGTAGGCGTACACCTTGGCTGCGGCGTACGGCGATCGGGGATAGAACGGCGTCGATTCCCTCTGGGGTGTCTCGGTTGCCTTGCCGAACATTTCCGAACTGGACGCCTGGTAGAAGCGAGTTCGATCCGTAAGACCGCAAATGCGGATGGCTTCGAGCAGATGGAGCACCCCCAACGCCGCCACCTTCGCCGTGTATTCGGGCGTCTCGAAGGACACCGCCACGTGACTCTGCGCACCCAGGTTGTAGATTTCGTCGGGTCGTACTTCCTGAACGATCCGAATCAGATTGGCCGTATCCGTGAGGTCTCCATAGTGCAGAATCATGCGCCGGTCGGGATCTTGGGGGTCGGCGAAGAGATGATCGATCCGATCCGTATTGAACAGGGAGGCGCGACGGATGATGCCGTGCACGACGTACCCTTTTCCAATTAGATACTCCGCGAGATAGGAACCGTCCTGGCCGGTGATTCCGGTTATCAGAGCGGTTTTTTCGGGTGTGTCAGACGGCAAGGAAGCCTCGTCGAAAGAGGGTTCCGAATCGCGCTTGGACTGAGGGATATAGGTATTTGTTTTCCATCATGTTAAAGACAGACAGTTTTGAAGCAGACGGCTCTGGCGAAACGAGGTTGTAAAGTACCGGCCACACCACGATGGCAAACCCAACAATAGGGATTTCATTCATTCTTGTCAAGAGATACCGGGCCAACGAAGGGCTTCTTGGGTGGGAATTCGCTTGACGGTGAATCCGTTTTCTTCTATTATTGGCGCCGGGCTGAAAGGTGGCGATACAACCGGATTTTCAGGCAGACGTGGTGCGCCGAAGCCCCGTTCCGCATTAAGGAGACCAGTCTTGACGGTGCTACACAGCGCCATAGGGTATGTTGTCCTTCTGGCCATTGCCTGGTTACTGGGTCGGCGCACGAGGCGAATCCCTTGGAAGACCGTCGCCGTGGCCAGTGGCCTGCAGTTGCTGCTGACCGGTATCCTCGTTAAGACGGGCCTGCGACATTACGTCTTCGGCGTCGTCGGCGCCCTCACGGACATGCTTCGCACAACCGCGCTGAAGGCCAACGAATCGCTGCTTTTCTCGGGATTATCGAATCCCGAATTCACCGGCAGATACGGCCCCGTCGTGGCGCTGGAAATCGCCGCGATACTGATCTTTGTGGCCTCGGTTTCGCGGATGCTCTACCACTATAGAATACTACCCTGGGTGATTGGTCGGCTGAGTGCTGTCATGCAGAAGTCCCTTGGGCTCAGCTCGGCAGAAAGCGTCGGATGCGCCGGCAACGTTTTTCTGGGGATGACGGAATCTCCACTGCTCATAAGACCCTACGTGAGCCGCATGACCGAGAGCGAGTTGTTCTGTCTGATGACCGTGGGCATGGCGACGATCGCCGGTACGGTGATGGTGATTTACGCGACCATTCTGGGTACGGCCCATCCGGACATTGCGGGCCATCTGTTCACCGCTTCGCTGATCAGCGCCCCTGCGGCGATTGCGGTGGCCAAACTGATGATCCCGGAGACCGGCGAGCCCGACACTTCACGCAGTCAGGTGGAACTCCCTCGAGACGACGCGTTGAACGGTCTCGATGCAGCGGCTCGTGGCGCCGCCGAGGGCATGCATCTGGTAATCAACATCCTCGCCATGCTTGTCGCTTTTATCGGCCTCGTCGCGCTGGCAAACCTCGTTATCGGCAAGATTGACGTTCTGGTCAACGTGGAGTCCAGCGGCTGGAGCCTTCAGGCGGCCGCGGGCAGTGTGTTTCGCCCGTTCGTCTGGCTTATGGGAATTAGTTGGGCCGAAGCTGGCACCGTTGGCGGACTGATGGGTCTGAAGACGATTCTTAACGAATTCGTGGCCTATCTGGATCTGGCGCGGCTGATGAGCGGGCCCGAGCCGCTCAATCAACGGGCTTTTGTGATCACGGCGTATGCCCTGTGCGGATTTGCCAACTTCGGATCCGTGGCGATCATGATTGGCGGCATTGGCGGGATCGCCCCCGACAGGCGCGGCGACTTGGCCCGCCTGGGGCTCCGATCCCTGGCGGGCGGAACGCTGGCGACCATGCTCACCGGTTGTATGATCGGTCTGTATTCGTAAACAGGCGCACCCGGTGCCCAGGGGGATCCGTGGAATCCGGCGACCCCGACTGTTGAATCCCGGGTCTTCAGCGAGTTATTGAGGAACGCCGAAACCACCATTTCGCTGTACGGCTCACACGTTTCCAAAAATCACCCAGGAGGAAGTTTTGTACCTTAATACCTATTTGACCTTCCATAATCAGTGTCGGCCGGCGTTTGAGTTTTACCGCTCTGTGTTCGGGGGAGACTTTCTGTTCATCCAGACCTTTGGAGACGGACCTCCCGATATGGAAGTACCGGTGGACGAACGCGATTTGGTCATGCACGTGTCGCTGCCGATCGGATCCAGCGTGCTCATGGGAAGCGACACCTGCTCGACATTCGGTCCTCCGCCTCAAGTGGGCAGCAATTTTTCCATAACAATCAGCCCTGACGGCAGGGAGGACGCCGACCGGTTACTTGCAGGGCTCTCGGAGGGCGGCAAAACGGTGATGCCGATGGCAGATGCGTTCTGGGGGGCCTATTTCGGTATGTGTGTCGATAAGTTCGGCATCAGGTGGCAGGTCGATTTCGAATATCCTGAAGACTGAGGCCCGGACCGTACCGGCGTGTCCCCATATATTGACCGCGATCGCCGATGGCCTGTGCTGGTGTAACCACTTGTTCGTACCGGAACGCTGGCCGCGATTGCCTGGAGAGACGACGCTGAAGGCGCTCGAAGTATTTGACAAATAGGGAAATGATGACGCTCGACGAAACACTCTCACAGCTGGAAGAACTGGGTACTTCCCAGAACCGTAAGGTCTACGCGCGCCATGGCGTCAACCCTCCGATGTACGGCGTCAGCTATGCCAACCTGAACAGGATGGTTCGGAAGATCAAGCGGGATCATCCACTGGCCGAGGCGTTGTGGGCAACGGGCAACCACGACGCCAGGACGCTGGCCGCGCGTGTGGCCGACCCCTCGAGGATGAACGCGGCCCAACTCGACGTCTGGGCGCGCGATATCGACAACTCGATCCTGGCAGGGGAGTTGGGCGCTCTGGCAAGCGCCGCAAAGACGGGTTTGGCCCGCTTCAAAAAGTGGACATCCAGGCGAGGAGAGTGGGTTGCCACAGCCGGCTGGAACACGCTCACGGAAATGGTCCTGAAGGATCACAAGGATATCAGCGAGGCGTTCCTGGATACGTGTCTGGATCGAATCCAGACGCAGATCCACAGCCAGCCGAACCGCGTTCGCTATGCGATGAACAACGCGTTGATCGCGATAGGAACTTACAACGCGATCTATCGCGACCGTGCGATTGCAGTCGCGGAGCGGATCGGCCGTGTGGAGGTCGACCACGGAGAAACAAACTGCAAGACGCCCGCCGCCGCCGATTATATACCCAGGTCCTATGCCTGGAAAGAGAAAAAGAGGAAGAAGGGACGATAAACAATCGTCCCTTCTTCCTCTTCCATATCAGGCTGTACGATCGGAAAGCCGGGCCACGGGCCCGGCTTTTTCAGTCGTTTTCGATCGGCTGGTGGAAATAATAACAGAGTCCGTCCGGAGCGACGACGAAAAACACCTGAAACTTCCGCCCGTCGCGTTCGTCGACGCGCCAGTCTCCGATGCCGATTTCCCTGGCTTCCAGCTCCCGCCTCGCTCTGTGAATATCGGACACCAGAATTGCCGCGCCTTCATGTCCCGGATCGCCGCCATTGACGGCGAATCCGATCCGGACGCCGTCCCGTTCGAGCACGACTGTCGGAACCGGATCACTATGTCGATTTACTTCGTTGAACCCGAACGCGTTACAATACCACGTTGAAGCTCTGTCGATGTCTTCAACCGGAAGCGCCAGTACGTCGTCGGCATAGGGGTATGCGGCTTCAAACAGCCTCGTCGAACCCATGTCTTTATCTCCTTTTTTCACGGTACGGAGTTTTGAAAAGACGGCCCGCCCCCGGTTCGGTTGCCGGTTCGTACCGGCGCCGAGAGGTGCGTTGCAATCACGCGCCGTGTTGCCGCCGCCTCAGACCACGCCGTTCAACGCAAATTCGAAAATGTGGTAATTCATCAGTTGTTCCGACGCAGCGCGCGCCAGGTATTCCCCTTTGAGCGGGCGGTTGAGGATGAAAGGCACCTCCCGCTCCGAGAGGCCGCCGTGTGAACGCAGGCGCTCTCCGTGCAGACCTTCAAGGTCGTGATCGCCCGGCGTCATGCCGACACAGAACGCGTCAGCGGCGATCACGACCACGTCGCCCTCCACATCCACGGGAAGATTGAAACGGGCCGCCGCGTCTGCGCGCTCTATGACTGCTTCGATCCCTTCGATCGATTCCATATAGCGAATTGCGTCGCTGACCTTCATGGCGTCGAAGCAGTACACCCGGACAAGACCCCCCAAAGCGCCATGATGCCCCACGAAAGCGTCGGTGATCGGACAGATGACACGCGTTTTTTTCGGACCGAAACGCCTGTCAAGCAGATCCTGAAGATAGATGATATTGTAGGTTCCGTCCGGGGCGCATTTGTCTTTCATGCCGTGATCGGCCACCAGAGCCACGGTCGCACCCAGGCGGTCGAGTTCCGCGCACCGACGGTCGAGCGATCGATAGAAATCCAGGGCCGCCGGATGATCCGGTGGGTACTTGTGCTGGACGTAATCCGTGAGCGACAGGTACGCCAGTCGCGGTCGGCTGTCTCTTTCGAGAAACCGGATGCCGGCATCGAGCACGAACAGCGACAGCGTATCGGAGTACATGTCGGGCAATGGCCGGCCGACCCAGCCGAGCGCATCGTGAATACCGTTCTCCTTGCGCGTGCAGCGGTCTGCGCATTGGGAAGAGAAACAGACGTTGCCACTGCCCACATCCATTCCCCTGCCGAGTTGTCTACGGAGTTTGTCCTTGGCGGTGATGACGGCAGTTTCGATGCCGGCCTTGGAAACGACGTCGAAGATCGTACGTGAACGCATCATCTCCGGGCCCGTCATGGGAACGGTCTCGCCGGTCCGCCGGTCCAGGTAGAAATTGCCCGAGATCCCGTGCACGTCGGGCGGGGCGCCCGTGGCGATGGAGAGGTTATTGGGACACGTAAAGCTCGGAATGACGCAGTGGGCGGTGTCGTTGTACCCGGCTTCCATGAAATGCGCAATCGTGGGAATCGCACCGGCTTTCCGCGCCGCCCTAAAGTACTCCGGGTCGCCACCGTCGACACAGACGACAACGACGGAAACTTCGGGAAGGCGATAATTAACGCCGTTGAGTTCGATTTTCATCCTGCTCGGGCAAGAAATGGTGACGCCGTCGGCTGCACCGTTAAACGCGGACTCAACCCCGGTGCTCCGTCTTGTTTCCGTATTCCTCTTCGAGGGCGACCCGGGACGCAGACCGGCGACGGGACGATGCAGTGGTCGAAGACGAGCCCTTCGGCTGCCAGGCGGGGCAACTTCAAGGGGCACGGTTCCGGTTACGCTCCAGGCACACCTGGTACGTCTGCGATGGTCTGTTCCTCCCACGAGCGGATGGCTGCTTCGATAACTTCCTGTACGGCGAGCCCTTCTTCTCCGGATCCGTCGATTTCCGATTGGGGCACGCCATCGTCCAGTTGTTCGATCCATCGGTTGATGCGCCTTGGGAAGGTGTCTTCAAAGACCAGACCGCCCATAATGGAGTTGCGCACCACGGTGAGTTCCTCGGAACGTCTGGGATAGAGTGTCAGGTCCTCGAAGCAGTTGTCAAGGACGAAACGACCGTCGCTCCCCAGCACCTCGCAGCGTTCCAGGTTGTGCGCGGGGTTGGTGTCGTAACTGCCGGTGAGGTGACCGACGACGTCGTTCTCGAACTGCATGTTGATCTGGGCGTTGGACCAGCATACCGTGGCATTGTCTCCGCTGCGTCCGGGCGCCTTGTTCAGAAAAGCCTGCACACGTTTCACATTGCCACAGAAGTACCGCATGATGTCGATCGAATGTGGGTGCAGGGCCCGAAGGTGGAACCACGGGGACGTTTCGTTCGGGTTACCGATCCACATCGTCATGTTGATTAGCAAAAGATGGCCGAGGCGGCCTTCCTCAATCCAGCCCCTGGCTTTCGCCGCGGGCGGAACGAATCTGTGGTTGAGGTTGATCCCGAACCGGACGCCACACTCCCGGGCTTTTGTGACCATCTGTCGGGCATGATCGATGCTGTTGCTGATGGGTTTTTCGCACAGGACGTCCAGGCCGGCTTCCATGCATTGTATGGTGGGTTCGTAGTGGTCACCGCCGTTTTCGAACCCCCCGGTCGCCACGCTCACGGCATCCAGTTCTTCACAATGCAGCATATTCTGAAGGTTGTCGTAGGGTCTCACGCCAAAACGCCGGGCCGCGCTGTCCGCACGTTCCTTGACCAGGTCGCAGACGGCCGCAAGGTCCGATCTGCTGTGATTCGCGTAGACCTCGGCATGTTGGCCGCCGATACCGCGCATGCCGATGACACCGACTCTGATCATACCGGTTCTCCTCAAGCTATGCGATGGAACGTCTCCCGCAACCGGAAGGGGTCAATGGGGCATTGCCCTTGGACCTCTTCACATCATTCGAAAAGCGGTTTGAAGTATTGGTATGACCGCTGAAGGACGGAGTCAATCTCCGGCACGCCCATGTCTCTCGTTCCCACGATCTCCAGAACCGCGTACTCGAGCCCGTGAATCGCCGTAAATGCGCTTGCCTGTGCGTGGAGATCCATATCTCCGTTACCGGCCACCTGATTTTCAACCGGTCCGATCGCGGTCTGCCTGCCCTTCACGTCCCTGATTCTGAGCGAAAAGACATAGTCACTGATTCTGGCAACGGTTTTTTCCGGCACCTCTTGCTGCGGGCTGCGCCAGATATGGGTGGCGTCGTAGTTGATTCCCACCCAGCGTCGATCGACCTGCTGCATGAATCTATACGCCGTGTCGGTGTTGTAGACGGCGTTGCCGACGTGAGGTTTGATGCTAAGCTTCACACCGCGGAGGGCGGCCTGGTCTGCAAGCGCGTTGATTTTTTCGACGGTCACGTTGAAGATCGTTTCGTCGTCGGGTTTCCCGCCAGGGCCCGTCGTGACCACGGGCGCGCCGACGGCGGCCGCGGCGTCCAGGACTTGCAGGAACCGGACTTCGTCGTCCATAGTGCCGCTTGCCCCGAGAGATTCGATTTCCAGCTGGTGATTCGTGGCGCGGCGTCTTATATTCCGGTAATAGGCGTCGCTTTCGCCGATGGCCAGGTGGGGCGCCATGCCCGGAATACAACAGAGTTCGATCGCCCGGTAGCCGCCCGCCCGGATTCGTTCCATGGCGACTTCCAGGTCGTGCCCGCCATACAGGATCGTGCTGCATCCGAGTTCCATGAGTATCTCCTTTTTTTCACCGGGATGTGTCTTGTCGTGGTATCGACGGCCAATAAGTAAGCGGTCGAATTGGGCTTTGTCAAGCCGAAAACCGCCGTAACACTCGCCCGCAGAAAAATTCCTGACTTGATCCTGAGCACAATAGCGATTATATTGGGATGACAGCAACTCTTCGCAAATCATTCAGTTTGAAACGCGTTATTACGGACGATGCCGCGGTTTGTTGCAACCCGAAACCTCTGAGGGGGAAGAAACATGAAAATCAGCGAGGAAATCCGGGAGGATGTTGCCGTGCTGACGGTAACGGGTGCCCTGATGTCCGGTCCTGAAGTGGCCGAGTTCCACGACCACATCAAACGGCTGGCCAAAGATGGCATTAACAGGGTGGTGGTTGATTTTTCGAAGGTCAAGTGGTTTGGCAGTTCGATGCTTGGCGTAATGACCGCCAGTCTGACCACGGTTCGGCACGCGGGGGGAGATATGCGGCTGACGGGCATCACCCGGAAAATCGAGAGCATACTGATGGTTACACAACTAGCCGGCATCTTCCGTACCCTGGACACGGTAGACCGGGCGGTGGCCAGTTTCAAGACACAGCCACCTGAATAGAGCCGTCCGCCATCAGGAAGAGCGTATGAAAGCGTCTTTGTCCATCCGGGATAAAGGCGCTTTTGGTCGTTTGGAGCGGCGGAACGGGTCGGCTCATCGGGATTTCATCGGGAAACTGTCGTCGGCAGGCATTCCAGGTTGGCCGATTCGCAAAACACACCCTAACGGTTTTTCTCTTGTTACCTGAACATTTGAGTAGTATATTGTGAATCCGTTATCAGATGTGGGTACGGTTCAGGACTGTTATCGTGTACTGCTCTATTTCCCGCTGAACCGGTCTCCAAAATGGCTTATCGAGATCGGTTACAGGGGATCTGTGCAGGAATTCATCCGGGACGCCAATCCTTGATTCGGACCGCAGGTCCGCCAATATAGGAGATGTGGTTTTTCCCTTAAGTTTTACCGGGGAGAGCAATGGATTCATGGAAACGCGTGATATTGTAATCAAGGGCGCGCGGGTTCATAACCTGAAGGATGTGAACCTGACCTTGCCGCGAAATCAACTGATATGCTTCACGGGCGTTTCGGGCTCCGGCAAGTCCTCGATGGCTTTCGACACGATTTTTGCGGAGGGCCAGCGTCGCTATATCGAGTCCCTTTCCGCGTATGCCCGCCAGTTTCTGGGTCAGATACGAAAGCCCGATGTAGATCAGATTACAGGCCTTTCGCCGACTGTGTCCATCGAGCAGAAGGCCGCCGTGCGGAATCCCAGGTCGACGGTGGGCACGATGACGGAAATTCACGACTACCTTCGCGTGTTGTACGCGAGGGTTGGCGTGCCGCATTGTGTGTCGTGTGGAACGCCGATCGGTGCCCAGACGCGCGATGGAATTGTGGAACGGATTATGGCGTTGGGCGCCGGAAAACGGATCTTTGTGATGGCGCCGCTTGTCCGCGGGAGAAAAGGGGAGTACCTGGATCTATTCGACGATTTGCAACGGGAGGGATATCTCCGTGTCCGTGTCGACGGTCGGATGGTACAGCTGACCGAGTCGCAGCGGCTCGAACGACACATCCGGCACGACATCGACCTCGTCGTGGACCGACTTGTCGTGCGGGCGGATGGACATGGGCGTATTGGCGAAGCGGTCGATGCGGCGCTGGGATTCGGCAAAGGTACGCTTATCGTCGGGTTCGAGGAAGGGGAGGACCTGCTGCTAAGTTCCAACTTTTCCTGCACCCTGTGCGGTTTGAGCGCAACGGAACCCACGCCTCAGGTGTTTTCGTTCAACAATCCGCAGGGGATGTGCCCCACGTGTAAAGGTCTCGGTTCTCAGATCGCCCTGGATCCGAAACGGTCGGTACCAGACGATTCCCTTTCGGTAATGGATGGGGCGGTTGCGCCGCTCGGCGAACCCCGGAACCGGTGGAAAATACACTATTACAACGGTGTATTGAAGCGCCACGGCGCGGACGTGTCCACACCGTGGCGGGAGATTAGCCAAACGGCACGGGAGGAATTGCTGTTCGGGGTGAAGCGCCGAATTGAGCTGGAATGGAAAAGGCGGGACGGCAGCGTTTACAGACATAACGATACGTTTGAGGGTATTTTCCCGCCGTTGGAACTCAGGTACGCGGAGGCGAGTTCACCGGCCTTGAGGCGAAGGCTGGGACCTTATATGCGCACGGGGAGATGCCCGGATTGTCGGGGCGCGCGGTTGAGAGCCGAGGCCGTGGCGGTGACAATCGAGGGTATGTCGCTGCCGGCGGCCACGGCAATGTCGGTGGCGGATGCCCATGCGTTTTTTAGCGGGTTGAACTTGACGGCGACCCGCCGGATAATCGCGGAGGATGCACTCAAGGAAATTCTGGGTCGGCTCAGGTTCCTGCTTGACGTAGGGCTGGATTACCTGACCCTGGATCGGACGGCGCCGACGCTGTCCGGCGGTGAGGCACAACGCATCCGGCTGGCCGGGCAGATCGGTAGTGGTCTGGTAGGGGTAACTTACGTGCTGGACGAACCCTCGATCGGACTGCACCAGCGCGACAACAATAGGCTGCTGGACGCGCTGTGTCTGTTGCAGAAGGCAGGAAATACGATCATTGTGGTGGAACACGATGAGGAGACGATTAAGAGGGCGGACTGGATAGTGGATTTCGGGCCGGGTCCCGGTCACCTGGGAGGGGAGGTGGTCGCTTGCGGGTCCTGGCGAAAGATCGCCCGGTCCGAGACGTCCCGAACGGGAGCCTTTCTCTCTGGGAGACAATCGATTGCCGTGCCCGACCGCAGGGTACCCGCGGGACGGCGACTCGGCGTATACGGCGCGCGGCAGAATAACCTCAAGGGAATCGACGTCGAACTTCCCCTGGGCGTGTTCAATTGTGTAACCGGGGTATCCGGTTCGGGGAAAAGTTCGCTCATAAACGACATTGTCTACCTTACGCTGGCGCGAGAACTGAATCGAGCTGAATCCGAACCCGGAGATTTCGACCGCATCGAAGGTATCGATGCGCTGGACAAAGTGATCGAAATCGACCAGCAACCGATCGGGCGCACGCCAAGGAGCAATCCGGCCACATACACAGCGGTGTTCGGTCCGATCCGGGCGTTGTTCGCGGATCTGCCGGAGTCTCGGGTGAGAGGGTACAAGCCGGGGCGGTTCAGTTTCAATGTGAAAGGCGGGCGGTGTGATGCCTGCGACGGCAATGGCGCAAATGTCGTCGAAATGGATTTTCTGGCCGACGTATGGGTGACGTGCGCCATCTGCGAAGGCCGGCGGTTCAATCGGGAGACGCTGGATGTTCGTTACAAGGGGGCGTCCATCGCGGATGTGCTGGATATGGAGGTGCAGCGGGCGTGTGCCTTTTTTGAAGCGGTGCCCCAGATCCATCGGATACTGAAGGTGCTGGGGGAAGTGGGGATGGGCTACGTGAAACTCGGGCAGCCGGCGCCAACGCTGTCCGGTGGCGAAGCTCAACGTGTAAAGCTGGCTAAAGAATTGTGTCGCAAGCAGACAGGGGCTACACTTTATATTTTGGATGAGCCCACGACAGGGTTGCATTTTTCAGATATCCAGAATCTGTTGACGGTGCTTCACCGGCTGGTGGACCTGGGCAATACGGTGGTCGTGATCGAACATAACATGGATGTCATCAAGACGGCGGACTGGGTGATCGACCTTGGGCCTGGCGGCGGAGAATCGGGTGGTCGCGTGGTGGCGGAGGGTACGCCGGAGTGTGTGGCGCGTTCCAGGCGTTCGTTTACGGCTCGGACTCTGCGCTCCGCGTTGAAGCACGGACAAGACGCGGTGGGGACCGACGGGAGGCGAAGCCGTCGAGGTGGAGACAGGGGGCTGATTCGGGAAATTCAGGTTACCGGCGCCAGGGAGAACAACCTTCGGAACGTGGATGTGCGGATTCCGCGCGAGAAGCTGACCGTCGTATCGGGTGTTTCGGGATCGGGCAAGTCGTCGCTGGCGCTGGACACGGTATTCGCCGAGGGCCAGAGGCGATATATGGAATCGCTCTCTGCATACGCGCGACAGTTTTTGGGTCAGCTGCCCAAACCAAAGGTCGACCGCGTGATCGGGCTGTCGCCGGCGATTGCCATTGAACAGAAAGCGGCCAGCAAGAATCCACGCTCCACGGTGGGCACGGTAACGGAAGTCTATGACTACCTGAGGGCGCTGTTTGCGCTGGTGGGAGACGTCTATTGTCCGGACTGCGACGTGCAGGCGGGGGCGCTGGCGATTCAGGAAATCGTCGACCGAATCCTGAGAATGCCGTCGGGGAGACGGGTATATTTGCTGAGCCCGCAGCGGCCGGGAAAAGGGGAGGATTACAATGCGTTGATCGCCAGGGCCGCGCGGAACGGATATCTGAGGGGGCGCCTGGATGGCGAGGTGTTCGACCTGAAGACCCCGCCCGAGATCGACTATCGACAGTCGCACAGGCTGGAGATTCTGGTGGATCGCGTCACGGTCAAACCTGGCGTGCGGAAGCGCATTGCGGATTCGATCGAGAAGACACTGATGTTGTCCGGCGGGATTGCCATCGTGGCGTCGCCGGACGATGACAAGGAAACCAGATTCAGCCAGGTCCTGTCCTGCCCGAAGTGTGGGAGGAGTTTCGACGAGGTCACCCCGCAGCACCTTTCGTTCAACAGCCATGAAGGCTGGTGTCCCTCGTGCGAGGGCCTGGGAACCCAGAAGGGGATGGGAAAGAACACGCTGATACCCGATCCTCGAAAATCCTTGTCCGAAGGGGCCGTGCCGGTCCTCGGGGCACTTAAAGACGGTCCATTGGCCGCGTTGATTCGTGCTGTAGGCGCCGCGGGGGAATTCGATCTCGAAATGCCTATCCTGAAGATGTCCCAGACGGCACAGGAAGTGCTGCTCTACGGCACCGGTGAACGATGGATTGAGGACGCGAATGGCCTGCGAATCAGATACAAGGGGTTATTTAATTCGCTTGAAGAACTTGTGAGACTTTCGCCCCGGTATCGGGAAAAGATGGGCGACTTGGTAGAAGACGTGGCTTGCCTTGTGTGTAGAGGCGCGCGCCTTAAACCGGATAGCGCTGCGGTCCGTTTGCGCGGGATGATGCTTTGCGAATTGGTTGACCTGCCCATCGGTATGTCAAGGCGTTGGTTTGAAGATCTGGTACTGACCGAGCGTGAACTGGACGCCGTCGGAGAGGTTCTTCAGGAAATACACGCCCGAATGCGTTTTTTGCACGAAGTCGGGTTGGGCTACCTGTCACTGTCGCGCAGGGCACCCACGTTGTCCGGCGGCGAGGCGCAGCGTATCCGTCTGGCCAGCCAGATCGGATCCGGTCTGACCGGTGTACTCTACGTGCTGGACGAGCCTACCATCGGACTTCACCAGCGGGACAATCGACGGTTGCTTGCTGCGCTGGGTCAGTTGCGGGATCTTGGAAATACCCTCCTGGTGGTCGAGCACGATCGCGAAACGCTGGAAACCGCGGATCACATTGTGGATTTCGGCCCGGGCGCAGGGTCCCTCGGAGGAACTCTGGTGGCGGAGGGGCCTCCGAATCGTCTGAGTACGGAGAACGGATCTCTAACGGCGAAGTATCTGGCCGGCAGGCTGGGCGTCGAATCACCGCCGCGGAGGTTGGCCGTGAGAGGGTGCATCGAGGTGGTGGGCGCCCGTCACAACAATCTGAAGGGTCTGAACGTGAAATTTCCGCTGGGGATGTTGATCGGCGTCACGGGCGTGTCCGGATCGGGGAAGTCTTCGCTTGTGAACGACGTCCTTTACGGGGCGTTGGCTGCGAGAGTGAACGCCGCTAGAGGGGCTGCGGCCGACCACGACGAGGTCCGCGGAATGGATGGCATCGACAAGGTGATCAATATCGACCAGTCCCCGATCGGGTTTTCACCCCGCAGCAATCCAGCTACCTATGTGAAGGTGTTCGACAAGGTTCGCAGGCTCTATGCACAATTGCCCGATGCGCGGATACGTGGGTTTTCACCGGGACACTTCAGCTTCAATCACCGGAAGGGCCGCTGCGAGGCCTGCAGGGGTCTGGGTTCACGGTGTATCGAGATGCATTTTCTGCCCGATGTCTGGGTAACTTGCGAGGATTGTATCGGGAAGCGGTACAACCGGGATGTGGTGAATGTCCTGTACAAGGGCCGATCGGTTGCCGATGTGCTGGATATGACGGTAGACGAAGCACTGCGGCAGTTTGGAAACGTGCCGGGAATCCATCGATCGCTCAAGATGCTGGTTGAAGTGGGATTGGGTTATATCAAGATGGGGCAGGCGTCCACCACGTTGTCGGGCGGGGAGGCACAACGGATAAAACTCGCCCGGGAACTCGCCCGGCCCAATACGGGCAAGACCGTGTATCTGCTGGACGAGCCCACCACCGGACTGCATATTGCCGACGTGGCCAAGCTGCTCGATGTGTTGAATCGACTCGTAGACGCAGGCAACACGGTCATTGTAATCGAGCACAACCTGGATGTCATCAAGACGGCGGACTGGATCATCGACCTTGGGCCGGAAGGTGGTGAAGCGGGCGGGTTCCTGGTTGCGGCCGGCACACCTGAGGAAGTGGCTCAGGTCGATGCGTCGTACACGGGTCGGTTTCTGCGAAAGTTGCTTGTCCTCGGGAATCCGCGTTTGCCACACTCGCCGCAGGTACCCGCCTGATGCGCCTTGTCGCTCGCGTTCAAAGCGCAGGTACATCCAAACCGGGTGTAAACCGGTGCTTGCAACGGTGTTTCACGATCACAATAAAGGGGAAAACGATGGTAGTTGCGACCCGAAATTCGTCGCAGAAGTCCAGGGCCGCAGCCGATTTTGTCGGCGACGGACGCGGCGATCAGGAGGAAATCTACGCAGCGATCCGAGCGCTTCCGCCATCGGGCGGCACTGTGGTCCTGATGGAGGGCGTCTACGATATCCGCAGGATGGAGGGGACGCTTGGTGGGCTGATTATCGACCGAAGCAACGTGACGCTGGCGGGGCAGGGCGCGGCAACGCGGCTGATTCTGGCGCCCGGACAGAATACGAACGTGATTCGCATTATTGGGAACGGCGTGGGAAATATCATAATTCGAGATCTCTGGGTGGACCAGAATCGGGACCAGAATCCGTACAACGGTGCCGAGTTCCATAATATCTCCCACGGGCGGTTCGAGTACAACGGCATCAAGGCATTTTGCGCGGAACCTGGTGGGTCCTGCCCGAATCCCACACACAATATTACCATAGAGAATTGCACGGTGCTGAATGCCCAGCGACTGGGCATTATGCTGCAGGGGCCCAACATGAGGGTTATTAACAACCGCCTGGGCAATGCGAATTCAGACGCGGTAGAACTTCTGGGCGGACCGGGCTTCGTCACGGGCAATTTTGTGGAGATTACAGGTCGAACACACGTCGCCGTGGGATCCGATGCCGGAGACTCGATTATTATGGCGAATAACCAGGTATTTGTACGGGAGGGGGGAGATCTGGACATTGCCTTCCGGTCATGGGCCGAATCCGAGCGCCATGTAATTTCGGGAAATATACTGATGGTCGATGAGGGAGGGAGTCTGGGCCTGGCGATGGATGTGCGCGGCTTCAATACGTCCATTTCGGGAAACGTAATCCGGGGGCCGAACCAAACGGAGCGATTGCCTCTCTGGCTCACCGGCGCGGGCATGGCGATTACCGGAAATCACTTCCGGAATGTCGACCTGATCGTCAACGACCAGACCGGCACGAACCGGCCGATTCGCGTTCAAGGAAACGCAATGGAGAACTCGGCGGTCGTGCGCAAAGCCGGCAACCTGGTTCAGCCGACCGGAGATATGGATCGATGAATCTGGAGATCCCAAAACGCGTTTTCTTCAGCTTCGCCTGGAAGTGCCCATACCGTAAAGAACCGCCGACCCTGGATGGAGACCTGCATGATTGGGACCGGTCGTTCCGGTTACCGGACCTTATGGCTCTGGACGGACGAGAGGGGTTTGCCGATGTATACGCTGCCTGGAACGAGCGCGGTCTTTATTTCGCCGCAAATGTAAAAAAGGCGGCTGGCGTGAAAGTGGACGGCCGGCGTCCGTTACAGGGTGATGGCTTACAGGTCTGGGTGGATACACGGGATGTTCGGAACGCACACCGGGCGAGCCGGTACTGCCACCACTTCTATTTCTTACCCGGCGCAGGAAGCTGCAAACCAGGCGGGGGACAGGTACGAATCCGGAGGGCTCGCGGGCACTCGAAGCTGTGCGAACCTTCGGGGCTGCGGGTTGCCAGCGACGAATCCGGAGCCGGATATCGGATGGAGGTTCATTTGCCCGCGGAATCGTTGACCGGGTTCGATCCGGAAGAAAACCGTCTGTTGGGATTTACCTATCTCCTGCAGGATCAGAAACAGGGACGACAGTTCTGGACTGCGGATGAGCCACTCCCGGTTTCGTACGATCCGAGCCTGTGGGGCACAATCGAACTTGTGAAATGAACCGGACGGCAGTAAGCCGGACGTTTGGCATCATCTTCGAAGGGTCACCATTCGCACGACGAGTGGCGATTTTTGTACAGGGCGTTTGAGATTGTTTGAGACACATTGCTTTGGACTTCCATCGTATCGGTTGGCGTGCTGAACGGTGATTATTTGCCGTGTGACGACGGGAGTTCAAGTAGAATCGAGTATTATGGACACATTGATTGAAACACTGGACGACGGTATCGCGTACCGTGTCCGCACCTTGCTGTCAGACGGCGAGACCCCGCTGATGCGGGTGTGTTCGGACCTTGGCGCCGATGGGAAATATGGCGCTCAGTGGGTGGTCGTAACCGGGGAGCGGATCCTTGTGTTGCAGGAGGAAGGCACACGAGACACGGTCGACATTCCGGTTGAAGATGTGAGGGTTGCCCGCACGGAAAACGTGGTCGGCGGCGCACGGCTGGAGATCGAACGCGAGGCCCGACCAACTGTGTGTGTCCCCTATTCCCAAACGCAGGCGCAGAAATTCTCGGAGGTAGCCCGCGGCATAGAGCAACTCCGCACCGGGCAGCCGTTTATGGTTCGTATGGCTCTGGACCGGATCCGGTGCGAGACGTGCGGCCGCCTTCTTCCTGAGAAGAACGGGATCTGTCCTGCCTGCCTGAATCGAATGGATACACTGGCGCGAATCGCCAGGTATCTGTTGCCTTACAAGGGCCGCGCGGCCCTGCTCGCGCTCGCATCGGTTATGACAACCGCGGCAGAACTGATTCCGCCTCAGATTACCCGCGTGATCGTGGATGACGTGCTGGTGCCCGAAGAGCCATCGCCTGCTGGAGACCGGCTGGACCTGTTGGCGCTGCTGGTACTCGCCCTGGTGGTCGTGCGGATAATCGCCTGGGGTGCGGAATGGCTGCACGGGTGGACGGTGACATGGTTGAGCGCGAGAGTGACGGCTGATATTCGAAGCCAGCTATACCTGTCCCTGGAATTGCTGACGCTTCAGTTCTATGATAAACGCCAGGTCGGAGCGCTCATGTCTCGTGTGACCCGGGACAGCGGACGTCTGCAGGATTTTCTGGTGGACGGGTTGCCGTATCTCGTCATCAACAGCCTGATGCTTCTGGGTATCGTGGTGGCGTTGCTGTTAATGAACTGGAGGTTGACGCTGTATGTGCTCATTCCCGTGCCGCTGGTCGTGATGGGAGCCGTTGTCTGCTGGAGGCAAATGCGCAGGTTTTTTGGCAAGTGGTCCAAAAGCTGGTCGGAATTGATGGCTCGCGTCAACGAAACCTTGTCCGGCATTCGGGTGGTGAAGGCCTTCGCACAGGAGAAGCGCGAGATTCGTGTGTTTGAGAGGCACAACCGGGAACTCACCGGAAGGGCGGTGCGGGCGGAAACAAGCTGGGCGGTTTTTTTTGCCACAACGAATTTCCTGACTGGTTTCGGCGTATTGATTGTCTGGTTTTTTGGCGGTCAGCAGGTGCTGGGTGGTGAGCTGTCACTCGGCTCGCTGATGGCGTTTTATAGCTATATGTGGCTGCTTTACGGTCCATTGCAGTGGTTTGGAATGGTCAATAACTGGATGACACGCGCCTTCGTGGGGGCCGAGCGCATCTTCGAGGTCATCGATACGCCGCCGGAAGCTTACGAGGATCCCGATGCGGCCCCCATACCAGAGATGGAAGGCCGGGTGCGGTTCAGAGACGTGACATTTGGCTATGACAAATCCAAACCCGTACTTCTCGACATCGAACTGGACGTCAAACCGGGCGAGATGATCGGGCTTGTGGGCAAGTCGGGTGTGGGCAAGACCACCGCGGTGAACCTGATTTGCAGGTTTTACGACGTCGATCGAGGAGCCATCGAGATCGACGGGGTGGATATCCGGAAACTTAGGCTGGAGGATCTGCGGGCCCAGATCGGCATTGTCCTGCAGGAGCCCTTTCTGTTCAGCGGAACCATTGCGGAGAATATCGGTTACGGCAAGCCCGGCGCGAGTCTCGACGAGATCATGGAGGCGGGGAAGGCGGCCAACGCCCATCGTTTTATCGTGTCCAAGCCGGATGGATACGATACTGACGTGGGAGAGCGAGGCGGGAATCTTTCAGGAGGAGAGAAACAGCGGGTGTCCATTGCCCGAGCGATCCTGAACGATCCCAGAATCCTGATTCTGGATGAAGCGACCTCCAGCGTGGACGTTCAGACAGAGGTCCAGATTCAGGAAGCCGTATCCCGCCTGGTGCAGGGCCGGACGACGTTTGCGATTGCGCACCGGCTGTCCACGCTTCGGAATGCAGATCGGCTGGTGGTGTTGGATGATGGGCGGATTGTGGAAGTCGGCACGCATCGGGAACTGGTCTCGAGGCACGGTGCGTTTTATAAACTGGTGCGGTTGCAGCAGGAGGTGTCTGAAATCATGGCGGTGAACGAGTAGTCGGGAGCGCGGCGTCGGATCAAGATCGTTTTTTCAGGCGTTTTCACCGACTGAATGAATGCGTGCCCTGGGTGTGCCTTGATTGTATCGGAGTGCAGGATGGAAGCGTTCAATGAAGCCTTGCCGGAAGCCGTAACTGAAAAGCTTGGCAGAGAAGGCCTGAGGGATGAGCCTGCACTGATACAGGTATCGTCAGATCTGTCATCGAACTGGCAATACGGCCGGCAGTGGGTGGTGGTGACGGAGAAACGATTGCTGGTGATTCCTGGCGATGGCGAGGACGGGATGGTGGTGGTGCCGATGGCGGAGGTGGCGGGCGTGAGGACCGAAGAGTTGGTGGGCGGTGGTTGCCTGGCGGTGGACCGGCGGGGAGAAGGGCCGCTCTGTGTGCCGTATTCCCAGTCATTAATAGCGAAGTTCGCCGAGGTGGCCGAAGGCATTCGCCAGCTATCAGAAAGCGAAGGACTGTCTTTACCGGAACTGGGCGAACGGGTACGATGTGACAGGTGTGGACGCCTATTGCCGGAGAGGAACGGAATCTGCGCGGCCTGCATTAGGAAATGGCATACGTTTCTTCGTCTTCTGCGATATCTGACGCCACAGAGATGGCGGCTTGTCTCGGTGATTCTGGTAACGCTGGCGACGATTGCATTGGAACTTTCGCCACCCAAGATCACGCAGCACATCATCGACGATGTGCTAACGCCCCGTGATAATTTCAGCCTGCTGGTCTGGCTGGTGCTCGGGCTGCTGGCGGTACGCTTGCTGTTGTGGGCGGCTTCGGTGAGTACGGAATGGTTAGCCCAGAGGCTGGGGCACGAGGGTGTGCAGGAAATTCGGTCGGATCTTTACAGGAAGCTTCAGTTTTTGCCGTTGCGGTTTTACGATCGTCGAACGATCGGCAGTCTCATCTCCAGGATGTCGAATGATTCGGACAGGCTGGAGGGTTTTCTGGCGTCCGATCTTCCTTTTTTCCTGTCGAAGCTACTGCTGTTTATCGGGATTCTGGGCCTTCTGCTGGTAACAAACTGGAAATTGACGCTATTTGTCCTGTTGCCTATTGCCCCGATTGTCCTTGTCGGTAGTCGCATATGGAAGCGCATGATGCGTCACTGGACCCGGTGGGGCGCCAGGTGGTCCCGGCTTTCCTCGCACTTGAGCGAGTCTATTAACGGCATCCGGGTGGTGAAGGCCTTTGCGCAGGAGTCCCGGGAAAGCGAGCGATTCAATGTAAGGAATGAGGACCTGCGCGCAGTAAGTGTAGCTGCTGAGCGGAGTTGGTTTGTGTTTTTTACGGTGACGAATTTTCTCATGAGCTGGGGAGTATTCCTGGTCTGGTATATTGGCGGTCGTCAGATTCTGGGTGGTGAGATGACGCTGGGCGCATTGGTAGCCTTCATCAGCTATCTCTGGATGTTGTATCACCCTTTACGCTGGTTTGGCGAAATCTACAATATTTTGTTGCGTGCGTTTGCCGGTGCCGAGCGGATTTTTGAGGTTGTGGATTCAAGGTCGGAATCGTGCGCGGCGAGTGATTCGGTACGGTTGCAGCGGTTGGAGGGTCGGATAATATTTCAGAATGTGGTTTTCGGGTACGACCGGGGAAAGCCGGTGCTGAAGGGCATTGACCTCGACGTGAAAGCGGGGGAGATGATCGGTCTTGTGGGTAAGTCTGGCGTCGGCAAATCCACCTTGATCAACCTGATTTGCCGGTTCTACGAGCCGGATCGAGGTCGCATTGAAGTCGACGGATTGGAAATGCGGGAAATAGGCCTGCAAGACCTGAGGTCCCAGATAGGCATGGTTCAGCAGGAGCCTTTCCTCTTCGACGCGACGATTGCTGAGAACATCGCCTATGGGAAACCCGATGCGATGTTCAGTGAGGTGGTACGGGCGGCCATTGCGGCCGAGGCGCACGAGTTCATTGTACAAAAGCCGGATGGGTACGATATGAAGGTGGGAGAGAATGGCGGGAATCTGTCGGGCGGTGAAAAACAGCGAATTTCAATCGCGCGCGCTATTCTGTACGATCCGCGGATTTTGATTCTGGACGAGGCGACCTCTTCGCTCGACACCCAGACGGAGCGGAAGATACAGAAGGCAATTTCGCGGCTTGTGGAGGGCCGAACGACCTTTGCGATTGCACACAGGCTCTCCACGTTACGCAGCGCAGACCGGCTCGTGGTGCTGGACGAAGGCAAAGTGGCGGAAGTGGGCACCCACGCCGAATTGATGGCGCGTCAGGGCATTTTCCATCAACTGGTGAAACGCCAGCAGGAGACGACGGCGGTGATGGCGATAGGCGGGGGTAAGGACGATCCGGGAAAGGATTGAGCATTGCACAAGAACATGGATCCGGAAGGGAAGGGCGAGTGGAAACCCACGCCAATTGAAGTACCGCATCCGGCCAGCGTGGATTCCGAGAAGATCCGGCTGTTCCGCGAACCTGCATGGCGATTGCGGATGACCATTGAGGGCGACCGCTCGTATCTCTATGTAAAAATTGTGCTTGCGGCACCTCTGTCCGAACCGGATCGGTACATGTGTTTTTTGGATGCGAAGGACGAGGTCATCTGCATGGTGGATGACATCCATGCTTTGACTGAGGAGAACCAGGCCATTGTCCGCGAGGAACTGGCGCGTCGTTACCTGACTTCCGGAATTGAGCAGGTCCATTCAATTCGTCAGGAATACGGGGTCTCCTACTGGGATGTGAGTACCGACCGGGGCCGGAGGGAATTCGTCGCCAAAAATGTGGCCGAAGACGCCCGGTGGCTGGGTGACAGGCGTCTGATGATTCTGGATGTGGACGGCAATCGGTTCGAGGTGGCGGACTTTTGCGCAATGGACAAGAAAAGTGTGGGGTTGATTGAACTGGTCATGTAACCAGGTACGCGGGCGGTTTCCAATTTGGCCTTCGGAGCCACTCCTGTCGGACAAAATGCATTAATCTTATCACAGAATCAGATTTCGGATCTGGCGGTACGTCGGTCGGTGTGCGGAGAGAATCTGATGGTTACCCGGTACGAGGTCAAAGCAGGGTCGGAGTTCGGCCCGCACCGGCATTCGGAAGAACAAATGGGATACGTTATTCGGGGGTGTATTGAATTCTTCGTCGGGGAACCGGAAAGGCGATTCTTGTTCGAGACGGGTACGTTCTTCCGTTTCGCGCCGAATGAGCGGCACCGATCCAGGGTGTTGGAAGACAGTCTTGTGATCGACGTCTTTGCGCCTCCCCGTCAAGAATAGGTACCTGAAGCGATGAAGGCAACGTAGAACGGTTAAATTTCCCACATCCGCTTGTATTTTTTTCTTGGTTCCAACGTGATGGATTGGTCGTAAACCTGCTGGAGCAGACCCAGAGCTTCCAGAGCATGTTCGGCGCTGCAGCCCGGCTGGATGTCCTTACGTATCGCATCGATGAATTCGGCATTCTGAAGCAGGACGTCGTCGGCAAGGGTGTCGTCGCTCTCAAACAGGGCCTTCCCGTTAAGTGCGACATGGTTGCCCGAGACGATAAGTGTACCCGCATCGCATATGTAGATATTGTCGTTGATGCCGTTTCGGGCATTGTAAGAAAGACTGAGTGCCGCGATGGTCTCCGAGGTATACCGAAGCAGCATGCTCACGTCGAGCGAGGTGCCTGTTCCGGCGTGAAGCGGGCTGAGTTCACCGCGAATGCGGCGGACGGGTTCGTCGATGGTCCAGAGGGAAAAATCCAGAACGTGGCAACCGTGGTGGAAGAGTACATCGTCCGTCCAACTCCGCCTGTAACCTGTCCAACCGACGTTGTCGTGGCGTAACTGAAACTCATGCATGTGGTGTTGGTGTACTTGACCCGCATTACCGTTCGCGATAAAATCCTTCACAAACCGGCCCACGCGGTTGAAACGGCGGGTATGAGCGACCATTAGTTTAAGGCCTGTTTTTTTTGCCATGCCGGCGATCTCAGCGGCGCCTTTGTGGGAAAGCGCCACGGGGATTTCTACCAGAACGTGTTTTCCGGCATCCAGGGCCATCAGGGACTGTTCGTAGTGCATCTCGCTGGGAGAAGCGACAATGACCGCGTCGATTGTACGGTCGGTCAGGACGTCTTCGTAGCGTGTGGTGGCCTTCTCAAAGCCCCACGCTTCCCGGAACGATTCAGCGGGTTTCGCTCTGCGCCCAACGACGGTACAAAGACGAACCCCCGGAATGCGCTTGAGTGCCCGGGTGTGGAAGAGCCCAATGCCGCCGTACCCCACGATGCCGCAGGTAATGGTGTGCATGGATACTCCCTGTAGAGTTCAGTCCGGTGATTTTGGGAATTTGCGCAAGACGACACAGCGGGAATAGGGAGTTGCCCCGATCCTGTGGTGTTGTCGTTGTGCGAAAAAAGGATGCCTTTTCGAGAACTGCAACGCAACTCGCCTGCAACGCTTCTTCTCCTAAGCGCAGAATTCAAATGACTTATTTCTATAAATTTATATCGTATCCTGAATGTCTCTTACGTTGTGGTGCAAGGATTGAAGCGCAGGAAAAATTTCCCGGTAGACGGACTGAAAGCTGGTTTCGTAGATCTCGACCTGTTCGACGTTCGGTTCTATCGTCCGACTGTCGTAGCTGAGTTCATTCCGAACCGAATCAATGTCTGTGTATACGCCAGCGCCGAGGCCGCCCAGTACCGCGGCACCCAGGGCGACGGACTCTTCTACTTCGGCAATCGAGATCCGCTGATTGAGCACCGAACTCTTGATTTGCATGAGAAGCCGGTTGCGTGTGTTGCCGCCAATGGCGACAATGCGTTTCGGCAGGTGGATTTCGGGATGTGATGTGATCGCGTCGAGGCAAAGTCTGCACTCGAAAGCCAGGCCCTCGAGCACGGCGCGAAAGAGGGTCCCACGCGTGACGTCGGCGGTCAGGCCGACGAAAGCCGCCCTCGAATCGGGATCGTTGTGCGGTGGATTGCCGAGGCGCAGATGTGGTTGAAAGTGGACCCCCAGGCTTCCCGCGGGGACTGCTTCGGCCTCATCGATGAGGGTGTCGTAGGACACGTCATTTCCAAGAAGATTCCGCAGCCACTCAACCGACGCCCCCGATGTGTAAATGCCGCCGAGGACGTAAAAGCGATCGGGCGCTACGTGAGCACCAGAGGTATATCCTTGTTCAGCGATTTCAGCGCTGAGCCATGGGTGCCCACCAGCAATGCAGAGCGCCTCGGCGGTTCCAAGAGAATTCAGAAGGGTGTCCGGTTCGATGGCCCCCACGGCCAGGGCGCCGCACACGTGGTCGTGCCCGCCGGTTGTTACCTGTGCGTCGATCGGAAGGCCGCTCGTACGTGCAACATCGGGCAACAGGCGGCCCAGCGGCGTTCCGGACGGCATTACAGGTGCAAACAAGGCAGGTGAAATACCTGCCTCTTCCAGCAGGTCGGCATGCCAATTCAGTTGGTGAAGGTCGAAAGCCAGCGTTCGGGAAGCGAGCGAGTAGTCCGTGGCCTTTTCGCCACAGAGTCGAAACGTGATATAGTCGGCGACGTTTAACCAGGAGAACGTTTTTGAGAACGCCTCCGGGAGGTTTTCTTTCAGCCAGAGTACTTTGCAGAGACCGAAAATGGGCCGTAGCGGCAATCCTGTGAGTGCATAGATTCGATCTCGGCCGATGGTCTGGTCCAGCCACGTGGCCTGTGGCGTGGTTCGTCGGTCGAACCAGGCGATTATATTGGCCGTGGGCCGATCGCCGGCGTCGAGGGGAACCCCTGCCTCGGCCATGCTTGAAACGGCGATACTCGAGATCGGGCCGGTTCCGTTCAGTTGTGCCACCACATTGCACAGTAGCGTCAACGTGCAGGTCCATAATTCTTCCGGTTTGTGGTACGCCCAGCCGGGTCGCGGGTAATGTGTGGGCGTTGGCGCACTGGCGGACGCCTTCACGCGACCGGCAGTATCGAAAACAAGCGCCTTGATGTTCGTCGTGCCGACGTCGATGCCGGCCAATAGAGGACCAGGTGACATCATTATAGGTAAGACAGTGTGCGGTGGAAGTGTCGGTCCGAGGTCGGTACAGATTCCGCGCAGCGTGTTGGCGGGATGGTCGAGGTAAGGAAATACCCTTTGACAGATGGCGCAATGGTACCTACTAATACACGAAAGTCAAGCCGAATCGGGAACACCTGCAGGCCGGAACGCCGATGAGGGTTTGTCGTCCGCCGGTTCGGCGGCGGGTCCCGCGTCACGGGATGCCGGTGCTGGAGTTCAACTGGATCGAGGTTAGAAATGCCTGATTTGCCGAGGATGTATTCGGTCTGGGTGGATGCGGAGAACACGAGGGTGTACGGGATCGATGATGATGATTGCGGCGCACTCTGGTTTACGGGCAGTCTGCCGGCGCTCCACCGGTACTTGCCGGAAAAAGGGTTGATCGAAACGTTTCCGATACCTGAAAAACATGGGGGAAGCCAGTGTCTGTGCGCCGGCGGGAAGGTGTATGTGCTGCCGCAGACGAACGAGAAACTGACGGTTCTCGACGTCGCGGAGGAACGAGTGTGCCAGGTCGATAAGCCGTTTCCGAAGGCGAATCTCTGGTACGGTCACGCGGATAGGGCACGTAACGTGCTCTATATGCCGGAGCGGTCGAGGCCATGTCTGGTTGTATGGGACGTTGAGTCGGACCGCGGGGAGGTTATTACATATCCGGAACCCGGGTTGTTGCCTCCGATCATGGAGGTGGATTGGCCCGAGCGGCTGGAGGTTTTCGGGGTTCCCGGTTCCGACGGCTTGCAGCGCCGCGTGTACTACGATCCTGAAGGGCGCCGTTTTCTGGCGGAAGACGCGCAGCGTATTCCACCGTCACGACCCGGCCAGCGGGCGGAGCGATATATCGTGAATTACATGGAGGGTCGTCTGTCCCGGCTGGACCGGCAGACAGGAGATACCTATGAGCGGGCCGTGCCGGGATGGAAGGAGGATTTCGGGTTCATAGGAGGTGGCGTTTTCTACCAGGGGTGGCAGTTGAACAATTTGAGTACGTACGACTCGGGATTCCGGTACGACGAGGAGACCGGGGCGTATATTCAGCAGAAAGACGATCCGTACACCGGCGTGGACGGATTTCCTTACCACTTTATGGACCGGTTTATCGCCTATCACCCGGAAACCGATACCTTTGATCAGCTGATTCCCGAGGTTTCTCAGCAACGATATCCCCAGTTGTGTTATAACAAATTGGCGGACGGACACCTGTACATTACGGCAAACAACATCTGGTCGGACGAGAAACAGCGTCCGCTCGGAGCAATCGAAAACCCCGTGGGTCAGTTGATGGTTTTGCAGACACGCCGTATCGAAAGTGGTTGACCGGAGAAAACCGTCGACGCACTCCGGACCGGTCTTCTGACGTCCCCAATGGATGCGGGAACTCCAGTCAGCGGCCTGCACAGAAGGAAACAAAAGGAGGTTCAGATGGAGAAAATCGGGTTTATCGGGCTGGGCATCATGGGCAAACCGATGGCGATCAATCTCATCAGGGCCGGGTACGATCTGACGATCTACGCGCGCCGGCCTGAGGTCATTGGAGAAATGGAGGGGTTGGGCGCCAAAGCGGTGGAATCTCCCGCCGCCGTCGCGGAAGGCACGGACATCGTGATTACGATCGTGACGGCGGATCCGGAAGTGCGGGAAGTGATCCTCGGTGAAAACGGCGTATTGGAAGGCGCATCCGAGGGCAACCTGATCGTGGACATGAGTACCATCTCGCCTCTCACGATCCTGGAGGTTGCGGAGAAGGCGGCCGCAAAGGGTGTCGCGGTGATGGATGCGCCCGTGAGCGGTGGAGATGCGGGGGCGATAAACGGAACACTGACGATCATCGCCGGTGGAAAAGCAGGGGATTTCGAGCGCTGCAGAGGGTTGTTTAACGCGATGGGCAAGGAGGAAAACATCTTCCACGTCGGATCCGCAGGCGTGGGGCAGACCGTGAAGATCGTCAATCAGCTGATCGGCGGCATCAATATGGCAGCCATCGCAGAGGGTTTGATCCTCGGTATCCGGGCGGGCGCGGACCCCGAAGTGATGCGCCAGGTGATCAGTGTGAGTTCGGCAAATTCCACATTGTTTCAGATCCGTGTATCGGACTTCCTGCTGGCGAATTCGTTTGCGCCTGGATTTATGCTGGATCTGATGAAGAAGGATCTGGCAATCGGGGTGGATCTTGGCAAGGCATTGAATGTCCCAATGCCCATCGGCGCGGCAACCTACCAGATGTACGCGGCCGCAAGCAGTCTCGGCGCTGGCAACCTGGATTTCTCCGCCGTATGCAGGGCGGCTGAACATCTGAGCGGGACAGAGATTCGTTCGGGTGGCTGAGACCCGTTATCGGGTGCTGTATTTCCGTGCGAATATTTCTCTCAACACAGCTTTCTGCACTTTCCCCGTGGCGGTTGTTACCGGGAGTTCACTGACAATTTCCACCCACCTGGGTTTCTTGAATCCAGCCAGCCGGGCGCGCACGTAATTGGAGACCTCATCGGGCGTGAGAACTGCACCATCAATCGCCACAACCGCCGCCAATACGGATTCGCCCCATTCCCTGTCCGGGATGCCCACCACCGCAGCGTCACGGATCTTCGGGTTCTCCTTTAACAGGCGTTCGATTTCCAGTGGATAGATATTCTCTCCGCCACTGATAATCATATCCTTTGCCCTGCCCGACAGGTAGAGATAGCCATCGTTGTCAATTCTACCCAGATCTCCGGTGTACAACCAACCACCCTTCAGTGCCTCGTGTGTTTTCTCGGGCCTGTCCCAGTATCCTAGCATCGTAGACGCCGTCTTCGCGACAACCTCGCCTACCTCCCCGGGAGTTAAGGGTTTGCCACACGAATCCACGACGCCGATTTCTACCGACGGCATGGGTCGGCCCACCGAGCCTAGTTTGCCCAGGTCGTTTTCCGTGAGACGGCAGACCGTAAGGATGCAGCCGGCCTCAGTGAGCCCGTAAGTGACGTAAACGTCGGCTTCGAATGTGGCCAGGATGTCCTTGAGTAGCGCCGTCGGGAAGGTATCCGACGAACCCAGACAGCGCTGGATCGAAGTGACTTCGTAGTTTCTCCGGTGTTGACGCGCAAGAATCCAACGCCAGACCGTCGGTACACAGAAAATGTTGGTTGCCTTGTGCAACGCAGCGGCCGAAAGAATGGCGTCCGGGTCCGCGCCGTCCAGAATCACGAGGGTGGCACCCACCAGGAAGTGTGGAAGCACCAGACAGTCTGGGCCGCCGGTGTGGAAGAGCGGGTAGACGACCAGGCCGACGTCATCGCTGTGCCCTCCCGTTGAGAGGGCAAGGGAGAGGGCCTGAAGGTAATGGCTTTTATGCGAGAAAACCGCGCCTTTGGGAGACCCTGTCGTACCGCTGGTGTACAGGATGATATGAGGGTCGTCCTCGTCGAGTTCGACACCCGGTTCGTCTGCTGGAGATCTGGCCGCAACATCCTCCAGGCGTCTGCCGCCGGTATCGCCGATGGTAAGCGTCCACTCCAATTTGGATAGGTCGCCGACGCCGGCAACGACGTCTACGAAGCGACTTTGGTAGATCAGGCCACGGGCGCCGGACTGGTGGAGTGTATAGTGGATTTCCTGGCTACGGTACCAGAAATTGACCGGAACTACAATGGCGCCCAGTTTGGCCAGCGCGAAGTAGATGGCAATGTAGATGTCGGAATTTCGACTCAGAACGCCGATTCGGTCGCCCTTCCGGACGCCCAGATCCAGAAGGCCGTTGGCAACGCGGTTGGTCTGGGCGTTCAACTCGGCATAGGTGAGTGTACGGTTGCCGAAGATTGTCGCGGTTTTATGTCCAAGGCCCGGATCCCGCGCGTTTTTTTGAAGAATTTTTCCCAATAACATCCCGTCCATCGTCTGTCTGTCCCCAGAAAATCACGAGGGGCGCGATGACTCTGTACGCGCCCCTGCGGTGTTTACATGGTCCTGCCAAGTAGTGAATTTACTTCGGAAGTACCCCCAGTTGGTCCGCAAATCGCCGCCACGTGTCCATGGTGCCGTCTTTGAAGGTGACGCTGAAGACCACACTATCGATCGCTGCAATGCTGATGTCTTCGTACATCTGGGTTGCGCCGTCGGCACTTTGAAGGGTAACGTGGTTACCGTTTACGACCATGTCGCCGGTTGTGGTTTTGTCGGGCGCGTTATAAATTTCTTGAGGTGAGGTACTGTAGCCGCCGCCGATGTCCAGATATTCGCCCAGGGTGTAAGATTGCGATTCGACGGCTTCCGACTGAAAGCTGTACGTGTATCCTGAAACCTGGATTTGATCCTGGCCCAGAGAGATCGAGGCCGTAATATGAGCCGTGGTCGTGCCCGTGGGGTACCACTCGTAATGACCACTTACTGCAGGCGGTTGCAGAATTTCTCCGTCTGGCATCTGTCGACGTTCCAAACGCCATTTGCCACGAAATCCGAACTGGTATTGTGTTTCGTCGGCGCAACCTGTGATCAGCGTAACCGTCAATCCGACGAGCAGTGCGCGGGTCAGGGTTTTGAACATCCAATATCCTCCTCGCCTTGTTCGAGAAAAGCTGTCCCCGTTCCAGTTTTGAAACGTCGTGCGGCACCGGATTCGCGAACGAATCGTAGGTCGCGCTGCCGAACTTCCACGGGTCAGCTTCTCAGGCGGGATTTTCGATGCAGAAACGATGTACCATTTTTGTGAAGACGTCCGAACCCTTGAGGAGTTGATCCCTGGCGATCCATTCGTCCACCGTGTGCGCCTGCTGTATATTGCCCGGCCCCATGACAACCAGTTCCATCGTCTTTCCGAATACCATGCCATCCGTTCCGTAGGCGACGGTTTTGGGTTTCCTTTTACCCGTGATCTGTAGCGCCTCACGCACAATCGGAGAATCCGTGTTCGTGTTAAGCGGACCGAGGGCTTTCGGCAGTTTAATCTGTACTCCATGCTTTTCGGCCAGGCGTACCACGCGATTAATGATGGGCTTCCAGTTCTGGTCTGGCATGGGACGACAGTTAATGACGGCCCGGCTAACGGGCGCCGTGACATTGGCGGCCGTATCGCCGTCGGAAAAAACAATATTCAGCGTTCCGTGGGGTGGATCGAACGCCTCGTTCCGATACCGGGGATCCGTGCGCAACGTGTCGTCCAGTCTGACAACATCGTTCAAAAACGGGATAAGTTTGTGATTCGCGTTCACACCCTTGCCGGTACTGCTGTGTGCTGCTCTGCCCCGTGCCATCGCTTCGAATTTGAGCGAGCCCTTGTGGGCATATACCACGTCGAGGAGCGTGGGTTCGCCGACGATACCGAATCGGACTTTGGACGATTTGAGCGTTTTAGATCTCAGGGCGACGGCCCTGGCGCCGCCGCAGTCAGTTTCTTCGTCGGCGGTTACGATAACGTAGACAGGAACCTTGAGTTCTTTTTCGGTGAATGCATTCGCGGCTGCGATCATACAGGCGACGGACCCCTTCATGTCGGCACTGCCCCGGCCGTACAGCCTGCCCTGTCTGGCCGAAAGCTTAAACGGATCCGAATCCCATCCTTCGGCCGGAACCACGTCTGAATGGGCGAGCAGGGCAACGCCCCCTTGCCCCCTGCCTTTTTTCCCGATAACGTTTGTTTTCGGCGTGCCCTCGTGGTCCTTGTAATTGACGAATTCGACCGACATGCCCGCCTTGCACATCCATTTGGAAATAGCCTGGGATACCGGTGTATTACTGAATTGACTGGCCGAGTTGTAAGAAACCAGGTCGGCAGTGATTTCAACCACATCCATGGGAAGCTCCTCTACATGACTCCGCCCGGGCACACGGGATACGGAAAAAACGGCACCGGACGTCGTTCCGGATACGAACCCCTCTTTCTGTGGTCGGGCGTTGGCATGCCTATCCTGCCAATTCTTTGCGGACGATTTCGACGCCTTTAACCATATTCCGGAGTTTCTGGAAGGCCAGCCATCTGGGCAACTGAAAGAAACCGCAGTCCGGCGTGACGGTCAGTTTTTCCGGTGGGACGTGTTGAAGGGTCAGTCGCACCCGTTCTGCGACATCGTCGGGCGTTTCAACGTAAAAGGATTTGATGTCGACCAGGCCGGCGGCGACCTCCTTCACCTTTGCGATTTCCCCGCAAAGTTCCAGTTCCACAAGTTCCCGGTTCGCGAATTCCAGGGAGATCTGTTCGGCGTCGGCGCGAAGGATGTCTTCCAGCATCCAGTCGTACCGGCGTTTTCCCCGAGGGCGGCTGCCCAGGTTTCCGAAACAGACGTGCAGGCCGATCCTGGCGTTAACACCTTTCACGGTTTCGTTGAACAGGTCAATCCAGCTACCGGCGTCTCCGGGTACAATGGAAAACGAGGGCTCGTCAAGCTGGATGAATTCCGCCCCTGCGGCTGCGAGTCGTTTGAGTTCACGGTTAACCACTCCAGCGAACTCGTAAGCGAGTTCGATTCGGTCTTTGTAAATGCGGTCGTCTTTCAACTGGATGTGTATGGTAAGCGTCAGCGGACCGGGGCAGGTCGCTTTCAATGGATGATCCGTGACCGACCTGGCGAATTGAAACTCCTCCACAATGCCCAGGCCATCGGGCACCTGGATCCGTTCTTCCGGCCACCATCGCGGGACGCTGTCGTAGCCGTAAACACCCGTTCGCCGGAGTGTCGGCCGGGACGCAAGTCCCTTGAAACGGCGGTAGAAGCTCTGTACGAAATACCAGCGCCGCATCTCGCCGTCCGAGATCAGATCCACGCCCGCTCTTCTCTGATCCAGCATCGCGAGATGCACGGCGTCGTCGAAGGTCTCGCGAATGTCAGTGGCACCGAATTCGCCCTGGTCGATCTGCTCCACGGCCGTCCAGAACCAACCTGGCAGTGCGTAGCTTCCGATCACACTTGTGGGTATTAGAGGTAATTCTCGACTCATGGCGCGTTTGGCGATGTGCTGTGCAACGTGAGACGCTGGCATGGAAGGTCATGCGGGAATCGTATAAGAAGCCATGATAGGCCTGTTTTGTCAAGCAGAAACGTGGCGGACGGGCCAGGATGGGTGAGGGAAACGGGCATTGACTTGCGATCCCGCATAGACTATCTTCCGCATACCCAACGGCTGTCGAGGTACGGGATCCGACAGCCCGTCTCGAAATTGGAAGCCTTACGGATTTTTCCGTAACGTCGCAAAAGCACAAGATCCAGTTCACGATGGAACGGCAGCGGTGTACCAGGCCCCTCGCTGATCCGGAACCCGAGGGACCTATCGGTAAGGAATTCAATCAATGGCTTTTGCTTCTGTCGGAACGGTGCATCGGTCCACGGTGACGGGCACCCGCGGAATGGTTGCAAGCGCACACCCGTTGGCAAGCCTCGCAGGGGTCCGCATGCTCCTTGAGCAGGGCAATGCATTCGACGCGGCGGTTGCTGTCGCGGCGGCGCTGAATGTGGTCGAGCCCTATATGTCGGGCATTGCCGGGGTAGGATATGCGCTCATATATTCCGCCGCGGAAAGCCGCGTGCGTGTTTTGGATTATTGCGGGCGTACGCCGCACGGTGCGACCTCGGAGGCGTTCCAGACGACCGACATGCAGGACGGCGGGGTGATGTCGTGTCTGGTACCCGGGGCCTGCGGAGGATGGCTGGAGCTTCTTGAAAGATACGGTACGATGGACCGGGAAACCGTATTCGGCCCTGCAATCGAACTGGCGGAGAACGGGTTCTCGGCCACGGTGAAGAATTCCAGATTCATGCAGGATGCCGTGCCCAGAATGCGGCCTACTGGCGCCGAGGTGATTCTGAGCCGAGGGCGGGCGCCTCTGCCGGGGGAAATCCTGATCCAGAGAGATCTCGCCCGGACGTTTCGAAGGGTCGTGGAAGGCGGCGCCGAGGCATTTTACCGGGGGGACCTGGGATCGGAAATCGCCGGATATGTACAGGCCGAAGGGGGGCTCCTTTCCGGAAGAGACCTTGCGGATTTCAGGGTTGAATGGGAGGATGCCATTTCAACATCCTATCGGGGTTACCGCGTGTACTGCCCGCCGCTGCCAAGCGCCGGCTTTCACATCCTGCAGGCGCTCAACATGCTCGAAGGATACGATCTGAAGGATATGGGGCACCATTCGGAGGAGGCGCTCCACCTGTTCATCGAAGTCCTGAAGCTGGGCAACACCGACCGGGTGGCCTATGCCGCCGCGCAGGACGCTCCTCTTGATGGATTGCTTTCAAAGGCATATGCGGAGGATCGCACGGGACTGATTGGCGAGCGTGCCGCGGTGAACCCGGGTGAATATTTCTCAGCGGCCGGGCTTCCGGGTGAGGTGCCGCCGGGACAGCCTGGCGCGTGGCTCAACGATTGTACGACGCACTTCGACGTGGTCGATGCCGCTGGCAACGCCGTGGCCGTTACGCAGAGCCTCGGCTCCGGATTCGGATCGGGGGTGGTTCTCGGGAAGACCGGCATGTTCCTGAACAATTTCATCAAATGGGCGGACACCGTGCCAGGCAGCCCCAATTGCATCGAACCCCATAAGAAGATCGATATGTGTCTTTCGCCGTGCCAGATCTTTAAAGACGGTCGTCTTGTGGCGGCTCTTGGTACCCCGGGAAGTTGGGGTATTCAGCAGACGACGACCCAATTCACAACCAATTTCCTGGATTACGGGATGAACATTCAAGCGGCAATCGAGGCTCCCAGATTCCGCTTTCAACATGCCGGCACCCGCGTATATATGGAGTCCCGCGTGCCTGAAAAGACCCGTTCCGGCCTGGTTCGCCGAGGGCATCAGATCGACGTTGTCGACGCATTTTCGCCCGTAACAGGTGGGGCACAGGGTATTGCCGTGGATCAGGAAGGCTGCGCGCTTATGGGGGGTGCCGATCCAAGACGGGATGGCTATGCGATTGGAATCTGAGACGTCCGGCCGTGCCCCGACGGGAGTGAAATTATAGGAGAGGGGGAACTGCCCGACTCCCGGCGCGTCAAAGAAGCTGTTTTAAAAGTCCTGGTGCGTTCCCGAGCGAAGACCACTAAGAGTTTTAAGACAGCTTCTAAAGGACGAAAGCCTTTGGTATGAGAGAATTTTCATCTGCGCACCGGAGGCGGGTGGCGGCCGAGCCCAAGGAACCGGATCCGGCGGAGGTTCGCCGGAACAGCCGGCTCCTGATCTTGAACGGCGGCCTGGTCTTTATGTCGATGACACTGGCCAGTTCGGATATGCTGCTGCCGGCTTTCGTACAGTCCCTTACGTCTTCGAGCGTCGCCATCGGACTGGCCGGCGCGCTGATGCGGATCGGGTGGGCGTGGCCTCAGGTATTTATTTCCCGAATTATTGAAAACAGAAAACGCAAGATGCCCTTCCTGCTTCTGGCAGGCGGGATGCGCAGTTCCGTCTGGCTGGTGATCGCAGGGCTGACGTACCTTATGGGAGGTCGTCAGCCCTTTTATTTTTTGTGCTGTTTTATGGTCCTCTATGCGATTTCCACGTCGATGATGGGTATATGGAATGTCCCCTGGATGGATATTGTAGGAAAGGTGGTCCCGCACGGCGACCGGGCGCGTCTTTTTGCGGTACGCCGGTTGTGCGGCGGAGTCACCGCCATGGCCGCTGGCGGGGCGATTTCTTTCGTGCTCAGCGACCGAAGCGGAATTTCATTTCCATCGAACTATGCAGTGCTTTTTGTGCTGGCGGGATTGGGCAATGGACTTTCGGTTTTCGTCTTTAGCAGGATTCGGGAGCCGGTCGGCCCCGTACGGTCCCTCCGACAACCCCTGTCGACCTACCTGAGCAGCGGGCTGCGGCTTCTGAAGAACGATGCCAACTACAGGCGATTGTGTGGGATGCAACTTCTGTGGTCGTTTATAATGATGGGATCGACTTTTTACGTGCCGTACGCGATCACGGACATGGGATTGGGACTGTTCTACGTCGGTGTTTTCGTTTCCGTGATGCAGGTGAGCACGGTGCTGTCGAACGTGTTGTGGGCCCATGTGGGGCATCGGAAAGGCAATCGGTCGTTGCTGGTCTGTGGTTCCTATCTGATGTCGGTAACCGTTGCCGTCCCGCTGCTGGCAAGGTATGTGCCGTCCGGGTCTATCGCGCCCCTTTCGGATTTGGGGATCGGGTGGGCATTCGACATGCAGGTTGTTTTTTATGCACTCACGTTTGTTTTTTCGGGTTTTGCCAGCAGCGCGATGTTCAACGGTCGAATGGGCTATGTGCTCGAACTCGCGCCGGAGAAACGCCGGCCCACGTATACCAGTTTCCTGAATATGTTTGCGCTGCCGCAGGGGATTCTACCGGTGTTTGCCGGTGTGCTGGTGGCCTGGATTTCCTATCGCCCGATGTTCTGGATCGCCATGTTTTTCGTACCATTTACGGTTTTCTTTGTGCACCGTCTTGACGACGTGGGGCACCGGCGATCCGGCTGAAGGGAGCAGGCCGGCAATGAGCACTTACCGTGCTAGAATCCCGGCAAGTTCTTCGGCAGGATAGGTGATGATTTCGGCGAGAGTTGGATGGTAGTGTGGGATCTGGAGAAGGTCGAAGACGGTGCCCCGGTAGTAAATTACCGCGGCGAGTTCGTGGATGAGTTCGGAGGCGTCGGGGCCCGTTATATGACCGGCAATGAGTTCGCCGCTTCCGGGGCGGCAGAGGATCTTGACAGCGCCATGCGTTTCTCCCATCACCATCGATTTACCGTGATCGCTGAACGGATATTCGGCCGAAAGATATACAATGCCCGCTGCCCGGCATTCTCTCTCGGTAGGGCCGACAGAGGCCACCTGCGGATCGGTGAAAACAACTGACGTACGCAGGCGATAGTCGATCGTCTTTTCTGGCTTTCCCGCCACGGCATTGTGGCCGGAGATCTCTCCCTGAAGCACGGCAATGTGTACGATTTCGTACGGACCCACACAGTCTCCGGCGGCGAAGATGTGTTCCGCGCTGGTCTGCATCGCGTCGTTAGCGACAATTCGTGCGTTTTCAAGTTCAACGCCGGCGCGTACCAGTGCCAGGTCGGCGAGGTCCGGCGTTCGGCCCATCGCGTTGAAGACGATGTCGGCCGAGGCCGTTCGCGGTTCGCCGCGGTGCAGAAAGTGTGCGGTGATGCGATTCTTTGTTCGGCTGAAGCGTTGGAGGCGTGTGTCCGTGTATACCCGCATCCCTTCTTCCCTGAAGCGGGTTTCCACGGGCAGGACCATGTCCGGGTCACATGCGCTGATCAGCTGGCGGTTTCTCTGTATCAGCGTGGTCCTGGCACCCATCCGGCACAGAAATTGGCCCAGTTCGGTGGCAACGGCGCCTCCGCCCAGCACGATGACGGATCCGGGAAGTTCTCGAAGTTCCAGGATATCGTCGCTGGAGAGGTAGCCCGTTTCCTCAAGTCCGGGAACCGGGATTTGCTTGACAACGGAGCCCACGGCGATGACAAAACACCGTCCGGAGATCTTTTTTGTGCCAACGCACACGGAGTGTGGCGATTCGAACCGGGCCCGGCCCTTTATCAGTGTGAATCTCGGGCTGTTGAGCTGCTCGACCCTGTATTCTGCGAATTCGTCGACGAGCGCGCGTTTACGGTCGTTGATGGCGGCCAGGTCCGGGGATATGTCCCGGGCATTCAGACCGAACTCTCCGGCCCGTTTCATCAGCGACAACAGGTCCGAACTGCGCAGCAGTGTCTTGGAGGGCATGCAGCCGCGCAAGATGCACAGACCGCCGAGTGGCCCTTTGTCGACAATGGCGACGTTTGCTCCGCTGTCTGCTGCGACACGGGCCGCGGCGTAACCCGCGCTGCCTCCTCCGATAACAACGACGTCGTAGGTCATGGTCTGGCCTGCAATGTGAAATGATACGCTTGAAGACCGGGGTAGGTCAGCGAATCTACCAATGGCGCCATCACCGGACAAGAGAAAAATGGGTCAGACGCGTCAATCTCCGCCCGTGCACGCCGCCCCTGACGCCGTGGGCGATTGTGTCCTCGCGACGTCGACGGGTCGCAGGCTGCTCTTCAGGTGGACATGGCGGGTCATCGTACGGGCCGAGGTGATGAGGTGTCCGTGATCTCACGGTGGCGGGAACAGGGTGGTTATAGGGACGTGTTGCGGGTGGCGGCGCCTCTCATTCTGAGCACGGGGTCATGGAGCCTGCAGATCTTCGTGGATCGGATATTCCTGAGTTGGTACGGGCGGGACGTACTTGCGGCGTGTCTGCCGGCCGGCATGTTGCACTTTACGTTCTCCAGCCTGTTTATTGGAACCGTTGCCTACGTGAATACATTCGTCGCCCAGTATTGGGGGGCGGACCGGCCTGATCGGGTAGGCCCCGCGGTCTGGCAGGGGATTTACCTCGGATTGGCCTCCGGCGTGTTGATTCTGTGTCTGATGCCGTTTTCCGAACATTTCTTTGAATGGGCCGGGCATGAGCCGCACATACGCGCGCTGGAGGCGGCGTATTTCAGGATCCTATGCTTTATGGGGCCGGGGATCACAGGGGTGGCGGTATCCTCCTTTTTTAGCGGGCGAGGGGATACCCGGACGGTAATGTGGGTGAATTTCCTTGCGACCGGGCTGAATATCATCCTGGACTATGTGTGGATATTCGGCCATTGGGGGTTCCCGGAATGGGGGATTCGGGGCGCCGCCTGGGCGACGGTGGTTTCGCACCTCCTGATACCGGTCGTGTTCTTCGCCCTGATGATGCGCCCGAAGTACCGCGACGCGCTGCACACGTTGAGTGGATGGCGACCTGATGGAGCGTTGTTGAGGCGGCTTGTGCGTTTCGGGTTACCGAACGGCGTACAGTTCATGCTCGAGATTCTGGGCTTTTCGATGTTCATACTCCTGGTGGGGAAACTTGGGACGACGGCGTTGGCGGCCACGAGCGTGACGTTTAACGTCAATACACTTGCCTTCCTCCCGATGATGGGGCTGGGCATCGCGGTTTCCACACTTGTAGGGCAATACCTGGGTAAAGAAAGGGCGGATCTGGCTGAGCGCAGCACCTGGTCCGCGGTACACCTCAGCCTGGCGTATATGCTGGTGATGGCGGCGGGATATGTCTTCGTGCCGGGTCTCTTTTTGAGGCCTTATATTTCCGGCGCCGATCCGGAGGCTTTCGAACAGGTCTGGGACATGTCCGTCATTCTGTTACGGTTTGTTGCGTTTTATTGTGTGTTCGATGCGCTCTACATCGTTTTTTCGGCCGGCGTGAAGGGCGCCGGAGATACCCGTTTTGTCTTGCTCACGTCGGTTGCACTTGGCTGGCTGCTGATGGTTTTGCCGACCTACCTTTCGATAGTGACCTTCGGGTGGGGCCTTTACGTCGCCTGGATATTCATCAGCCTTTACCTCGTCGTGGGTGGATTGATCTTTATGTTCCGGTTCAGGGGTGGCAAGTGGAAGTCGATGCGTGTCATTGAAGGATCCTAGGACACCCGGACAGTCGGCAGTCGACGAACGATAGTGAGAACAACGAGGTGCAGCAATCTCGCCCGATGAAGCATGGCGACGAAGTTTCCGTCGATGCCCACTGAACCCCGGCCGTCTCAGGGCGTCTGCAGAACGGGAGCACTTTCCAATTCGTCCGCGAGAAGGGCCTGACTGAAACCTGAGCGATCAATATGAAGATATCGAGCGATTTGCGGTTCGGTGAACCCGTAGAGATGGATCCGGCAGCCGGGTGCGGCCTCGTCCGCACTGTCGCCGTCGGGGTGTTTGTGGTTTCGCTCGCGGTGTTTATCAAAACGGCGGCGCCGACCGTATCGTTCTGGGACTCCGGCGAGTTTATCGCGTGCGCGTTTACGTTGGGCATTCCGCACCCACCGGGGGCGCCGCTGTATTTGCTGATCGGACGTCTGTTTACGATGTTGCCTGTGGGAGAAGACCCCGCGTTCCCGATGAACCTGATTTCGGCAATAACGAGCGCGTTTGCGGTGCTATTTGTTTTTCTGATTACGGTACGCCTGATCCTGCTGGGTTGGGGCGCCGGCGAAAGGAACGTAAAACGCGTTTCCAGTGTGGTTGGGGGGGCAGTGGCTGCCCTGATGCTGGCGTTTTCAGATACCTTTTGGTACAATGCCGTAGAGACCGAGGTGTACGGGTTTTCAACGATGCTGATGACGCTGTCTCTATGGCTGGGGTTAAGGTGGATGGAACGCGCGGGAGACCCGAACAGCCAGCGAATACTGCTTTTTATCGCCTATCTGATGGGACTCGCGGGCGGCGTTCACCTGCTGTGTCTATTGACCGTCCCCACGTTACTGATGTTGATCTGGTTTCGGAAGCCGGAGATATTGCGGGACCCGCGGATTTGGGCGTACGCGGCGCTCTTGTTTGTTGCTGGGTATTCGACCTACGCCTCACTCTACATCCGGTCGGGGTTGAATCCCATGATTGACGAGAACAATCCGGAAAACTGGGCTAATTTTATCAAGTTTCTGGGCCGGGAACAGTACGGTGCGGAAAGTATGCTGCTGGGTGTATTCGACCGCAAGGCGCCATTCTGGGATTTCCAGATCTGGACGATGTATATCAAATATTTCCTCGCGCAGTTTCCGGTACCGGGGCTGCGGTTCGTATCAGACGCTTTCCGACAGGCGACATCTCACGACGTACAATTCGTAAGTATTTCAGTCGTTCCCTATCTCCTGGGCTGCTGGGGCATTTGGGAACACCGGCGACGGGACCGCCGGCGCTTCTGGGCCATTGCCGCGCTTTTTGTGCTTTCGGGCATCGGGCTTTCGATATATCTCAACATGGAAGACCCGCAGCCGAGAGAACGTGACTACGTGTTCGTGGGCTCCTTCGGGTTGTTCTCCATCTGGATAGGCATCGCGGCGTCGGTGGTAATGCGTGGGGCGTTAGGCCTTCGTGGCAGGAGTCCGGCGATTGTCGCCGCCTGCCTTCTGCTCGCGATGCCGGCCGGGTTGGCCGCAAGCCTCTACCCGACGCACGACCGGACAGGTAACCGGTTTGCGTACGACTATGCCGCGAACATTCTGAATTCCTGCGACCCCGACGCGATCCTGTTTACCAATGCGGATAACGACAGTTTCCCTCTCTGGTTCCAGCAGGAGGTGATGGGTCTCCGAAAGGACGTGCGCGTGGTAAACCTGAGCCTGCTCAATACCCCCTGGTATATTAAGCAGTTGAGGGATCTGGGGCCGAAGGTTACCATCCGATATACGGATGATTATATCGATCAGGTATTGACGGTTCATACGCGGACGGCGGTGATGCAGTCCGGACGATTCTGGCCGGAGGCCCGGGAGGTGCAGGCGGCCGGGCTGAAATGGACAGTACGGGGAATGCCGGGCAAAGTGTTGCGCGTACAGGATGTAATGGTTTTGAAGATTGTGGACTGGAACCGGTGGGAAAGACCGGTGTATTTTGCGCTGACGGTCCCGGACGAAAACAGGATGGGGCTGGCAGATTACCTGGAGATGGAGGGTATGGTGTTTTCTCTATCGCGGCGGAGGGCCTTACCGATTCGCGTTCAACAAACCAGGAAGCACCTGCTGAACCTCTATCAGTACCGGGGAGTCGCGGACCCCGACGTGCATCGTAACCGGACCGCACGGAACCTGCTCGCCAATTATCCGGCGGTGTTCCTGCACCTCGCCGAGGTGTTGACCGAAGATGGTGACCGGGATGGCGCCTACGAGGTTCTGCGGTTCTGTGAGGAGCGCGCGCTGCCGCCGGAGCATTGGCAGGGTTTTGTGTTGATGGCCGCGTTCATGCATCGATTGGAGCGGCCCCAGGAGACCCAGCGATTGCTGAATATCGTGCTGGATTCAAACCGGATCGACGAAGAAACGCGTCTTGGTACCGTAGCGGAACTGCAGATGAAAATTGGTCGATACGGTGCTGCAATAGGGCTTTATAACCGGATGATCGAGAGCAACATTAAGGTCGAACGGGCGCTCTTTAATCGAGCTGCATCCAGGGAACGTATCGGAGATTTCACGGGCGCCGCCGCCGACCTGGAGTCCCTCCTGCGGTTGACACCTGGCGACCGCGAGGTCGCGCGGGCATTGGAGACATTGCGGAAGAGGGCCAAACGTCACGAGGCTGGCGATGGCCCCTGAGCCCCTGGTGTCTGTGATTGTGCCGCATTTTCTGGGGGATGTTCTCCTCACGTGCCTGGAATTCCTGTACACGAGAACAACCGGCGTGCCGTTTGAGGTGATCGTCGCCGACGACAGGCCGTATGACGACGGAAGTTTGCAGCGAGCGCAGGCACGGTTTCCAGGCATCCGGGTCGAGAGCGTGGGTGGCGGGAAGGGTATGGGTGCGGGGTGCAACCGGGGGCTGGAGGTCGCGCGCGGGCAATATGCGATGTTGTTGAATAACGACGTCGAAGTCACCGAAGACTGGTTGCCGCCGCTGGTGGCTGCAATGGAAGCCGACCCGCAGGTAGGCGTTTGCCAGCCCAAGGTGAGATCACTTCGTCAACGTGAGAAATTCGACTACGGAGGCGCGGCGGGCGGGATGATGGACATGCTTGGATACACCTTCTGTCTGGGCCGGTTGTTTGAAACGGTCGAGGAAGATCTAGGGCAGTACGATCGTTCGCGGGAGATATTCTGGGCGGTAGGGGGCGCGATGTTTCTGCGGATGCGGTGTCTGCGAGAAACCGGACTCATGGATGAAGGGTTTTATATGCATATGGAGGAAATCGACCTGTGCTGGCGTTTCCATCTCGTGGGGTACCGGGTGATTTCCGTTCCGGAGTCTTTGGTCTATCACTATGGAGGCTGGTCCCTGGATGCAAGGGGTTTCCGGAAGGCGTACCTGAACCATAGAAATCAACTGGTAATGGTGTTGAAGAACCTGTCCGCTCTTTCCCTGGCCTGGGTGTTTCCCGCGCGGGTCATTATGGAATTGGGCACCGTGCTGCTCGGGATGGTTAAGCGTGACTGGAAGCGGCCCGCGGCGGCGCTTTGCGGCCTGTGCTGGGTGATGTTTCATCCAGTGACGATACTGCGGCGACGACGAGACGCGCAACGGGTGCGCGTGGTTAAGGACGGGGAGATTGTTCGGAACTTGTATCGAGGTGTGATCGGTTTCCGATATTTCCTGAGGGGGGTACGTAAGGCGTCTGACCTGTATCGCCGCGGTCGCCGGCGTTGACGGGATATCGCGGTAACGGAATTCGTCCGGATGGATCTCAAAGCGTTCGGGCGACACCAATGAAAAACGGAGGATGTTGAGTGAGCGCGTTTCGCAGAGTGATCGGCCTGATGTCGGGTACGTCCGCGGATGGCGTTGATGCGGCTCTCGTCGACGTCGGGCTCGAGGAAACCAGCGTTCGGCTGGTTGCGTTTACCAATTTGCCGTACCCTCCCGAATTGCGGCGGGAGATCCTCGAGGTATCGGAAGCCGAACGTGGCAATGTGGATAAGATATGCAGGCTGCATGTCGTTCTTGGGGAGTGGTTTGTCAGGGCCGCTTTCAACGTGTGCTGCAAGGCCGGCATTGAGATGTCAAAGGTGGATCTCATCGGGTCGCACGGACAGACGGTCCACCACCTGCCGGAAGCATACAGCGCGTTCGGTGTGGTCACGCGATCCTCATTGCAAATCGCCGATCCGTGCGTGATCGCGGAGCGGACCGGAGTCACCACGGTTGCGGACTTTCGGGCGCGGGACCTGGCGGTCGGCGGACAGGGGGCGCCGCTGGTCCCTCTGGTGGATTACCTGCTATTCGGGTCCCGGCGGGAGGGGCGCGTGTTGTTGAATATCGGCGGGATTTCAAACGTTACGGTGTTGCCCGCCGGGTGCGGGCCGGAAGATGTCATCGCATTTGACACAGGGCCGGGAAACATGCTGCTGGACGCGCTGGCGGTAGTCCTGACAGGAGGACGGCTTGCGTACGACGTGGCTGGCGCGTTGGCGGCATCCGGCGACGTGTCCGATCCGCTGCTTGAGGAAATGATGCGCCATCCCTTTCTGAAAAGGGTGCCGCCCAAGTCGACGGGAAGGGAGACGTTTGGTGCGACCCTGGTTCGGGACATCCTGGCCTGGCGTGGCCGCGTACCGGATGAAGACCTGATCGCCACTGCGACCGCGTTTACGGCACGAAGCATTGCGGATGCGTTAAAACGGTTTGTCCTGCCCGTCAGCCCTGTCGGGAGAATGGCCGTCAGTGGTGGCGGCGGACGAAACCCCGTCCTGATGGATATGCTGCGCGGTGCGCTTCCCGGTGTGGACATCTGTCAGACCGATGCGCTTGGCGTGCCGCTGGATGCAAAAGAGGCGATTGCGTTTGCGGTGCTGGCCAATGCGACGGTGGAAGGCCGGCCCGGCAATCTGCCCGCCGCGACGGGTGCCTCCAAACCCGTGGTACTTGGTGTGGTTGCACCGGGTGGAAGATGTGGAATTTCGATTGATTCGGCAGACGGGATTGTGTAAGTTTATTTTCCGGCATCGACGCTCCCGGGGGTTAAGGGAGAAGAAACCGGATCACAGGTGGCGGATGTGGGGGAGCGCCGTCATTGGTCCTGGCGGCGTGAGGGTCAGCGTTCAAATTCACACGTCGTTACACGACGGGGTCGGATGTTATGGGCATGCAGAATCTGCTGGTGATGGGTACGGGCGCGGCCTACGTCATCAGCGCTAGTGCGTATGCCGCGCATTTTATACGGAAGCAGGCGCTCGGAGGCTCTCTTGGTTTTTGGGGCCTCATTGCGGGCTGGGTGCTGCATAGTACGTTGCTGGCCAGAATGGCCCTTGCAACGGGACAGGTTCCATTGACCAGCCAGGTGCTGCCGTCTTTATGCGCCTGGCTTGTTGTTATTGTCTTTCTGTACCTGGAACTTGGCACCTGTCGCGGTTCGCTGGGCGCGCTGGTTGTTCCCATTGTGGCGGTGTTGCACCTCGTGGCTGCTTCCAACCTTATGGGTGTCGAAGAGGCGCCAAGAGTGGCACACACGGGTGGCTGGTTCAAGCTCCACGTGGTCGCCTGCATTCTGGCCTACGCGGCGTTTGCCATATCCAGTGTCAGCGCAACGATGTACGTGATGCTGTTGGGGGAGATTCAGAAGAAGCATCTGGGCTTTTTCTACGATCGCCTGCCGCCGCTGGATACACTCGACCAGACCAATAGCCGAGCGGCATCGTTCGGTTTTGTGTTCTTGACGGCGGGTATCGTGGCGAGTTCCGTTTGGTTCCACCAGAAGATGTACCGGCTTTGGATCTGGAATGAACCGGCGTTCTGGGTGCTTCTGGTTACGTGGGTTGTCTATGCCGGGCACCTGGCTGCCCGAAGGATCGCCGGCTGGCAGGGAAAACGGGCGGCATTCATGTCAATTCTGGGGTTTGTTCTCGTGGTGTTCACATTCCCTGTTATGGGTTTGCTATTTCCCGGAAAACACGTTCTGGCACAGTAGGTTAATGTGAGTGAGTTCAAATGGCCGGCCAACGGATTGAATATCCAATCTTTCTGGATTTACGGGACAAGAAATGTGTCGTCGTGGGCGGTGGCTCCGTTGCCGAGCGGAAAGTACGCGGTCTGGTCGCCGCGGGTGCGCTCGTGTCGGTGATCGCGCCGGTGGTATCGGATTCGCTCGATGGCCTGGCCGCTGCCGGTCGCGTCCGTCTGGAACGTCGCGAATTTCGTGGGAGTGACGTGGAAGGTGCGGCCCTGGTGTTCGCTGCGACGGACCGGAGGTCGGTGAACGATGAGGTCGTGCTTGCCGCAGGGGAGAACGCGGTTCCGGTCAATCGCTCGGACGGAACGGGCCCGGGGGATTTTACCGTGCCTTCAACGCTGCGTCACGGCGGGTTTCAGGTGGCGGTTTCAACCGCCGGGGCCAGCCCTGCTTACGCGCGGATGGTCAGACGGCATCTCGAGGATGTCCTGGGGCGCGAACATGGAGGCGTGGTGGACTATTTGGCCCGGTTGCGTCCGCGGGTGATGGAACGGTTTCCCGAAAGTCCCGCAAGACGAAAGGCCATATGGGATCGGCTTGTGAACTGGGAGACCGTTGACCTGGTCCGGCGGGAACGATGGGAAGAACTCGATAAGAAAGTACGGGCATGTCTATCGTAGTGGTGGGGTTGAGCCACCGAACGGCTTCGGTGGAAGTCCGGGACCGTGTGTCGGTCTCCGAACAGAAGCACGGATCCGTCCTTGAACGATTGCACGCGCTCGAGACCGTGGTCGAGTGCAGTCTCATTTCAACGTGCAACCGATCCGAGGCCTATCTCGTGTCGGACGATCCCGAGGCCGCCGGCACGGGCGTGATTGAGTTGCTTGGCGAAATCAGCGGGATCGACGCAGGTACGTTGTGCAATTACACATTCACCCGCAACGACATGGACGCGGTTCGACATCTGCTGTGTGTGGCGTCGGGGCTGGATTCGATGATAATGGGCGAGCCTCAGATCGCTGGACAGGTGAAGGATGCGGGTGCCCGCGCCCTCGAAGCGGGTACAAGCGGCGCCATTCTGAACCGGTTGTTTCGCTCGGCCGTCGAAGCCTCCAAGCGCGCGCGAACGGAAACCGAGATCGCCGATGGCGCTGTCTCCGTAAGTTTTGCCGCCGTGGCGCTGGCAAAGAAGATCCTGGGCAATTTAGTCGAAAGAACGGCCCTGGTTTTGGGTGCGGGGGAGATGAGCGAGTTGACCGCCCGACATCTTGTGGACAACGGGGTAGGTCGACTGATGGTGTCCAGTCGGACGTTCACACGGGCGCGGGACCTGGCGAAACGCGTGAATGGGAAAGCGTTGTCCTGGTCGGACGCGATGGATGGCTTGCACCGTGCGGACATCGTGATCAGTTCAACCAGCGCGACAGTCCGAATTCTGGAAAAGCCTCAGGTTGCACGCGCGATGCAACTGCGCCGGAACAACGCGATGTTCCTCATCGATATTGCAGTGCCGAGAGACATCGACCCGGAAGCCGGAACACTTTACAATGTGTTTTTGTACGATATCGACGATTTGCAGGCGGTCGTCGGGGCTAACATGCAGAAAAGGCAACGGGAGGCGGAGAAGGTCCAACACATTGTGGGCGAGGAGGTGAGGGAATTTGCTTCGTGGTTGAATTCTCTGGATGTGGTGCCGGCCATTGTTGCCATGCGGCAGCGATTTCAGGAACTCCTCGACGAGGAACTGGAACGCGCCAGGTTGTCAGATTTCTCGGAGAGACAACAGGAAAAAGTGGCCGGCCTCCTGCGGCTCTACATGAATAAGCTGTTACATGCTCCCCAGGTTCGGTTGCGTGAAGCCGCCGATTCAGGAGAGGCGCTGAATTATGTCGACGCGTTGATGCGCCTGTTCGACCTGGATGCGACCCCACCCGGAGTGGTGAAATCGTCCCCGGAAGAAGCGCCCGTCGAGAGGGTGCGAACCGAATGCTGACTCGTCTTGTGATCGGCAGCCGCGGAAGCCGCCTCGCCCTCTGTCAGGCGGCCTGGGCCAGAGATACGCTGCTGGGCGCGTATTCCGGTCTCGAAGTTTGTATAGAGGTTATCAGAACCAGGGGGGATCATGAGCTGGATGAGCCAGTTGCCAGGATTGGCGGCAAGCGCGTTTTTACAAGAGAAATCGAGGAGGCGCTTCTCGATGGCAGAATCGACCTGGCGGTGCACTCCTTGAAGGACCTGCCTACCAGACTGCCCGCGGGCTTGCGCCTGGAGGCCGTCGGCCGCCGCGCCGATGTGCGAGACGCGCTGGTGAGCTGTACCGGTCATAGACTGGAAGGTCTGCCAGAGGGCGCGGTGGTGGGTACGGGCAGCCTGCGACGCCAGGCGCAGTTGCGTCACCTCAGACCCGATCTGAAGATCGAAGGGATTCGTGGAAACGTCGATACCCGGCTGCGGAAACTGGACGCAGGGAAACTCGAGGCGGTGGTCTTGGCCGCGGCGGGTCTCCGCCGGCTCGGACTGGAAGACCGTGTGAGCGAGTTTTTACCCCCAAAGCGGTTTTTGCCGGCGCCCGGGCAGGGCGCACTCGGCATCGAGATCAGGCAGGGCGACGACAGGGTAGCGCGGGCCGTGCGCTGTTTGCACGATCGTTCCACGTATCTTGCGGTGAGCGCCGAGCGCGCCATGCTGGATGCGCTCGAAGGAGGATGTCAGTTCCCCATTGGCGCGTGGGCGCGGTTGCACGAAGGGTATCTCGTCGCAGACGGGATGGTGGCTGTTCCCGACGGCAGCAAGGTCGTCCGCGCTAGGACGACGGGAGACCCCAACGGATCCGTTGAAGTCGGCGTGAGGCTTTCGGAGTTGCTGATCGAGCGGGGAGCGAAGGCGATTCTGGGCGAATATCTTTAGGCCGCAAATAAGCTCTCGTATGTGACAACAGGGCGGCCGGTTCCCTGGCTACTTGGGGCAATCATGGCGGAAGGCACGGTTTTTCTTGTTGGCGCGGGACCGGGAGATCCCGAACTGATAACCGTAAAGGCACTTCGCCGCATCCGGCAGGCAGATGTAATTCTCTACGATAGCCTGGCCAACCGGGCGTTGCTGGACGAAGCGCCTTCGCATTGTGAACGGATCGACGTGGGGAAACAGCCGGGCGCGCAGGCGCGGCAACAGGAACGGATCGACCGCCTTATGGTCGCCAGGGCGGAGAAAGGGCTCAAGGTGGTGCGTCTGAAGGGTGGGGATCCGTTCGTATTCGGGCGCGGCGGAGAGGAAATGGCGACGCTGCAACAGGCGGGCATCGCGTTCGAAGTGATTCCGGGGATTACGAGCGCGATCGCAGCGCCGGCATACGCGGGTATTCCGGTCACCTACCGGTCGATCGCTCCGCACGTGACCTTTTTAACGGGTCACCGCGAATCTCTGGAGGCCCTGCCGGAAGTAGACTGGCACGCGCTGGGTCGGCTGGGCGGGACACTGGTGGTGTTGATGGGCGTGCGAAATCGGGGGGAGGTCGCCCGGAGATTGATCCAGGCCGGCCGTCCGGCCGGTACGCCTGTCGCGGTGGTGCAGGACGGTACGTTGCCATCACAGAGGACCGTCCGATGCAACCTTGGCACGCTTGCCGAGGTGGAGGCCGCCAGCCCCGCCGCAATTGTGGTGGGTGAAGTTGCCAGGTCGGACTTTCCGTGGTTTGAACGGCTGCCGCTTTTTGGAAAACGTGTCATGGTAACACGGAGCCGGGATCAGGTTGGAGATCTGCGGGGAATGTTGACGGGACTGGGAGCGGAGGTTCTGGTGGCCCCCGCCATCGAAATCGCGGAGCCGCCGGATTGGGTGCGGGCGGACGCCGCAATTCAGGAGTTGGACCGGTTTGACTGGCTTGTATTTGCAAGCGGCAACGCTATAGAGCGATTCTTCCGGCGGGTGCGCACGTTGCATGGCGACCTCCGTAGATTGTCGGATGTCCGGATTGCCGTGGTAGGTCAGACATCCGCGGCGAAGATACGGAGCTACGGCCTGGGCGTGGATTTATGCCCGTGTCAGCACACCGCTGCCGACCTTGCGGAGCAGTTTGCCGGCATTCACATGTCCGGGCTGCGTGTGCTGATTCCCCGGGCAGAGAAGGGACGGCGGAAAATATCCGACGCTCTGCGTGCGCAGGGGGCACAGGTACGGGAGATTATTGTCTACCGAATCGTGAAACCCTCGGGCATTTCAGAGGAGAACATGGTGCGCCTGAAGCGGAGCGAGGTCGACATGGTAATTTTTTCAAGTCCATCTTCTGCAACTAATTGCGTAGAATTATTCAAGCAATTCGGAATGCCGGACCTGGCACAGGTGCTTCCCGCCGCCTGTATAGGGCCCACAACGGCCGAGACGGCTCGGAATCTGGGGTTTTCCGTTGTCGCGCAGGCCGCCGGACGGGAAATTGGCATCACCGGCCTCGTCGAATTGATTCGGGATTATTTCAGCGTCAGAGCACCCGGCGCGTAATCTCGGTGCCAATCCTGCACGGTAACAACATGGTCCGAAGGGCCCGCCCGACCTTACGTCCCGCGGGAGTTCCGACGCACCGTCGACGTTTTCGAAACAGTAAATGCCCGCGGACGCCGCGGCATCACCGGCCGCCAGCTCTTTTCCGGCCCGGGGGGAAGTCACTTGCCGTCGGGACCCATATCGTTCTTTTTGCAGTGGTACCATCGTAATTCCCTGTTGACACGGGGAGGTGTAAATCGTAAATTTCATATGAGAAAGTCCACAGTTCGATTCGCTTGGGCTCCGAAAGGAGGAGGTTATGCAGAAGTTACTTGTTTTCGTGGCACTTGCTTTGGCGGGGTCGGCTTCGGCCGGGGAAATGACCGATGGATTGACCATTACGGGAGGTCATAATTCCTTCGCTCGGCTGATGCTGGAGCGGGCGGACGCTCCGGATACAGACCAGGGTGTCCTGAAATTGCGCGTTTCGCTCGAACAAGCCAAGAACCTGAAGGGGTACGGATTCTCGCTGATCTACGATCCGGCCAAATACGAATTTCTCGAAGCCAGGGAGGTCGACGGCAGTTTACTCTCGGCCAGATCTGAGCAGAATACGCTATTCCTGTCATCCAACCGAACGCCCGGAAAACTGGATATCGGCGCCATGAACGTCGACGGTCAGGGCGCCAGCGGCGATGGGGATCTTGTCGAGCTTGTCTTCAAGGCCACCGAAACCCCGCGGGCAACGGATTTTCAGATTGCGGAAGGCGTTCTGGTCGGGCTCGATGGAAACATCGACCTGCTCACTCAAATTGAAATCGGGAATCTGAAGCCGCTGCCCGACCGAACGGCACTGAGCCAGAATATGCCGAATCCCTTCAACCCCTCCACAATGATCGAGTATCAAATTGCGGAGGCCGGGCAGGTCAGGCTGGCCATCTACAATCTCCTTGGCCAGGAGGTTCGGGTACTGGAGGATGCGCGCACGGAAGCGGGCCACTATACAGCAAACTGGGATGGCAAGGACCACCTGGGACGGCAGGTCGCCAGCGGGATCTATCTGTATCGGCTGCAGTCCGCCAATTTCTCGGCAACCAAGCGAATGATGCTGTTGAAATAGCGTTATTGGTTTGACGCTGCAATGTTAAGGTCGTCTCTGAGCCGGAGGCGGCCTTTCTTGTTCTGCGGCAGTCCAGACGTTCGCCGATCGTGAACGCGCCACGGACGGGATGATTCCGCATGTTGACCCGCCTCTGCTCGATCTGTGGAAGGCCTCTGACCCGCATTCGCCGTTTTTCTGCTTGACGCCTGATTACTTCTGCCATCTTGAAGAATGAGCTGAGGTCCTTATGAATGTGACAAGGATGCGAGATATTTGCAGTTCCGCGTTCGTGGTCATGTTGCCGTGGCTTCCGGTTCCCGGTGCGGACGTTTCAGGAAGTGAGGCCGGGCGGTTACGTGCGGGCGATGCCGAGAATCGCGTAAAGGTTGAGCTGTTTGTGATGGCGCACTGTCCTTACGGGATGCGGGCGCAAGCCGCGCTCGCACCCATGCTAGGGGCATTTGGCGACGGCATTGATTTCAGGCTGCATTTCATCGCTCAGGAGGCTGGAAAGGGCCCCGCGCCCTCAGTCCCGCTCCCACCGCGCCAGAGCCAGCGTGAATCCTGCGATTCCGGCATGGTATTCGGAACGGGCCGATTCCTGAGTCTTCACGGCGACGCCGAGGTGGAGGAGGGAATCCGGCAGGTCGTCATGATGCAGTTGTTTCCCGACCGATATTATGACTATATTTTGTATAGAAATGAAGACATCGACTCCCCAAATTGGCAGGCCAGCGCGCGGAGAGCAGGAATTGAACCGGAACGGGTGCAGGCGGTAGCCTCCGGCGCCGACGGAGAGGCACTTTTTCGCGATAATATCCTGCGGGCGAATCATCTGGGGATCCAGGCGTCGCCGACCCTGTTCGTCAACGACGTGGAAGTGAAAGGTGGAATCGAAACGCAGGGTCTGGCGCGCCGCATCTGCGGGCTGGATAGTCTGGCCGGACCCTGCGCGTCGGTTCCGGTTTGCGGGAACGATCAGGACTGTCTGTCAACGGGCCGCGTCGGTGTGTGTGTTAACGCCGGCAAGCCCTCTGCGGTTTGCAGATTCAGCGATCCGGTTGTCTTCAAGATGACTGTTTTGAACGATACCGAATGCGACCTGTGTGACCCGGGGCTGTTTGTTCGTTCTACTCGAGAGTTGTTCCCGGGCGTGGATGTCCGAACACTGAACGTACATTCCCTGCAGGGCAGAAGATTGGCGGACCGGTTTCAGATCGACCGTGTGCCGGCGTTTATACTCGACTCCGATTTTTCCGGGACGGCCCGGTTTCAGCGAATTGCGCAGGCCGTGTATCCAATGAGCGGCAGTTACTTGCCACGGCCCGCGCTCCTGCCCTTCTCGCGGCTGATGGGCCGGCAGGCCGTTCCGGGTCGTATGGACTTTTTCTTTTCGGGAGTGTCGCCACTGACGGTGCGAATTGCCGGGGATCTGCTGTCCTGGCTGGATGCCGTTGATGCCCTGGAACGTCTGCACCTCCATCCGATGGGGCAGGATGAAAACGCTCTATCCAGCTTGTGTGTTCGAAAAATCTATCCGCAGCGATACGTCGCCTATATGATGTGCCTGTTCGGGAGTGCTTCGAAACGCGGGGTCAAGGGATCCAATGCCGCCTGTCTGAAGCCGCAGGCGATGGACGTCGAACGCATAAGGGCCTGCGCCGCCGACGAAGGCGCGGCGCTGGTTTCCCGGTCTCGGGTTGCGGCGGCAAGAGCAGGTATCGATCGGTCAATGAATCCGTCGTTGTTGCTCGACGGTCGATTCGTCGTCACGAGCAGGATGCTGCCTCAGGCTCGGGATTTGTTCTACCGGTTGAACCCGGAGCTTCTGCAACTAGATAAGACATATATGGAGAATAAAAGAAAGTGATTCCCCTGGAGGCCGTAGACCATGTCTCGCTTACGCGGCGCCGCGTTGCCGGCGCTATGGTTGGCGCTTTGCGCAGGATGTAGTGCGGATTCGACAGACGGGCAAAGGATGTCGGCGGATGAGGAGGCGCGATTTCTCATTATGCGCAAAAGGATGGTAAGAATACAGATCGAGCGCCGCGGAATCAAGGAGCGGCGCGTGCTGGATGCATTGCTGGGGGTGCCGCGCCACCTGTTTGTACCCGCGCACCTCAAAGAGCGGGCGTACGACGACGGCGCGCTGCCTATTGGCGAAGACCAGACGATATCGCAGCCGTATATTGTGGCGAAAATGACTGAATTGCTGGCCCTGAAAGGCGACGAGAGAGTGCTCGAGGTTGGAACCGGCTCGGGCTATCAGGCGGCCGTTCTGGCAAGGCTCGTGCGTGAGGTGTATACCATTGAAATCGTGCCGTCGCTCGCTCTACAGGCCGAAGAACGACTCAAACGAATGGGATACGACAACATCAGCGTACGCCTCGGAGACGGGTACCGGGGTTGGAAGGAACATGCCCCGTTCGACGCAGTCATCGTGACAGCGGCGCCCGACCATATTCCGACGAAGCTTGTTGAACAGCTTCGGGAAGGCGGGCGCATGGTGATACCTGTCGGCAACGTCAATCAATACCTGACGCTGCTTGTTAAGGAAAAGGATGGCGTGAGGGAAGAACAGGTCATCCCCGTCCGGTTTGTACCGATGACGGGAGAGGCACAGGCGCAGGAATGAGGAGGGCACTTCTTGATTACAATCTGGGGTATAGGAATTTCGCTGGTTTTCCTGCTTTGTTATCTTGGCCAGTCCATTTCTTCAGGTATGGAGGGACGACGTGCGAAACTGCTTCAATGGGCATGCTGGGTGGTGGCAAGTACCACGATGCTATCCTGCTATTTGCTAACGCGTTCGATTACGCAATGACCTATCGGGAGGTAAAACGGCACCTGGACAAACCGGACGCCGTTTTTGTTTGCGAGCCCGTCGTGCAGACGCCGGGTTGCGTGGTGCTCAAATATGTCAACACACGGCCCGGTCGGGTGGGCGAAATGGCGTTTGAAACCGGGTCCGTTACGTACGGATACTATCGGCACGGGGCCGGGTACGTATTGTGGAAAATGTACGATCCGGACGGCCGGCTACGGGGCCATCTCTTTCACATCTGCAAGAACCTGAAGGTGGGCGATCAGTGCGTCAATTTCCTCGACCTGATGCTGGACCTCTGGTTCGATTCAGCGGGTCGGCTTTCGGTTCTTGATCGGGATGAACTGGAAACCTACGAGAGGCGTGGTGTGCTCGGCAGGCAGGATATGAAATGGATCGCGATGCAGGAGCGCACAATTGTCGCTCGCGTGGACGAGATTCTGGCGGACTTTGATGACATTCTTGCTCAGGTGTCGTGTTCTGTCCCGGAAATAGATTGCCTGATTTCGGCCGCCGAGCGAAGCCAACGCAGTGAGACGGGATGAATCGGCGGATGAATGGTTACATATTTCCGGGACGGGACAGTAGGTCCGATCAGCGACGGCGCGATTTCTCGACGTCCGAAAACAGGGATTGACAGGTTGTCTTCAGGTATTCCAGGAAGGAATCACCAATGGCGGGGTGTTCCAGGGCAAATGCAACGGTTGTTCTCAGATACGAGAGCAGGTCGCCAACCGTGTGCCAATCCCCTTCAACTGCGCACGCGTACACGGGTCGAGATTGAATCATCAGCTGAATGGCGTCGGTGAGTTGGTACTCGCCATTTTCCACGGGGGTAATTCGATCCAGAAATTCGAAGATATCGGGTTCGAAGATATACCGACCGAGGCAAGCAAGATTTGAGGGTGCCTGCGCCGGGTCGGGTTTTTCCACCAGGCCCTTCACGAGATATGCCCCGTTGATGGATTCGGCTTGGATCACGCCGTAGCTGCCGACAAGTTCGGTGGCCACCTCTTTAACCGCCAGAATCGACGCGCCGAATTTGCCGTATTGATCCATCAGTTGCCCGATGCACGGACGTTCGGACACCACCAGGTCGTCTCCGAATAACACTGCAAATGGTTCGTCACCGACGTGCTTGCGGGCCCTGAGGACGGCGTGACCCGTACCAAGAAGCTCTCTCTGTCGGAGAAAGTGGATGTCGGCGAGTTGCTCGATGCGTTCAAGGGTTGCGAGCATCGAGCGGTCTTCCCGCTTTGCCAGGGCGTTGTGAAGTTCGACATTGCGGTCGAAGTGGTCTTCTATGGCCCGTTTGCCTCTGCCCGTGATTATCAGAATGTCTTCGATGCCGGCTTCTACAAGTTCTTCGATGACGTACTGTATGGCCGGTTTGTCTGCGACAGGCATCATTTCTTTGGGCAGGGCTTTGGTGGCCGGCAACATCCGGCTTCCGTGCCCGGCCGCCGCGATCACCGCCTTGCGAATCTTCAAAGACAACCTCCGTCGTGGTGAGGCAAATGAGTAAGTTCTTAACATATATCGGTTTAAATAAGGAATGTTGTTGCGTTTTTGTCAAGTGGATTTTGTCTCTCGCACCGCCTGAGTCTGGCCTGCAAACCGCTTGACATTGGGCGCACAATGGGTTATTTTGAGTTGGCCAAGTCACTTGTCTCTCAGTCCCGTCGCCATTCTTTGCGACGGGTGCCTTCCCCCTTTTTCTACGTCTTCCCCGCCGAATATCCTGCTGCAAAGTGCGCCATCGGAATGAAATCCCTTGTCGGATTGTGCAATAATGAACCTGTCTGGACCGAAGGCTGTCTACTGCCTGGGCGTACTGGCCTCGGGAGGGGGAACCAATCTGCAGGCGATACTCGACCGGAGCGCTTCGGGTCGGCTGCCGGCGCGTGTGGGCGTTGTGATCGGCAACAATAGCCGATCGGGCGCTCTGGCCCGCGCACGCCTGGCTGGCATTCCCGCATTCCACCTGAGCGGTGTGACGCACCCGCGACCCGGCGCCCTCGACCGGGCAATCGCGGAAACGCTCAGGTCCCACGGCATCGACCTGGTGGTTCTGGCGGGTTATTTGAAGAAACTTGGCCCCGTGACGCTCGAGAGCTATAAAGACCGGATCGTCAACATACACCCCGCGCTCCTTCCCGCATTCGGTGGCAAGGGGATGTACGGGCACCGTGTCCACGAAGCCGTCGTCCGGAGTGGCGTCGGGGTCTCCGGTGCGACCGTGCATCTCGTGGATGGGGAATACGACACCGGTCCGGTTATTTTGCAGCGAAGGGTTCGCGTTGCGCCCGAAGATTCGCCCGATTCCCTCGCACGCAAGGTACTGGCCGTGGAGTACGAGTTGTATGCCGAAGCAATCGGTTTGTTCGCGGAAGGCAAAATACACGTCCAGGGCCGGGAGGTCCGAATTTTAAACTGAATTTCTGTCCCGGAAACAGTATTGGCGAAATTCGGCCGGCGAGTTGCCCGGCTCGCAAGGGAAAGCAGCGAGACGGAATGGACCGGCGGAAGGATGGTGACATATTTTCGGGACAGGAAACTTGAGGAGGTTGTGCGTCCATGGCAATGGCGTTGACGGAGACGAGGTTGGATGGCGTGCCCCTGTTCGCCAGGGGTAAGGTCCGCGATGTCTACGATTTGGGAGATCGAATTTTGATTGTGGCGACGGATCGAATCTCGGCATTTGATTGTGTCGCGCCCAACGGCATACCGGGAAAGGGCGCTATTTTGACAGAGATGTCACTCTTCTGGTTCGAGAAACTCGCACATCTGGCCGCCCATCATCTGATTACGGCGAACGTAGACGAATATCCTTCTGAGTTGCAGGCTTATCGGGAACAGCTCGAATCGAGATCGATGCTGGTGATGAAGGCTGACCGGGTGGATATCGAGTGTGTCGCACGGGGATATCTTGCCGGATCCGGATGGAAGGATTACACAGAAACCGGCGCCGTATGCGGGGTGCAGCTGCCCGACGGGCTCGAGGAGTCCGGTCGGCTGGACCGGCCGATCTTTACGCCGGCCACGAAAGCCGTAACCGGCCACGACGAAAACATCTCGTTCGATCAGATGTGCAACGTCGTGGAGCCGGGCCTTGCGTCCCGGTTGCGGGATTTAACGCTGGAGATCTACGCCGCCGCCCGTACGTTCGCCGAGGGCAAGGGCATTATAATAGCCGATACCAAGTTCGAATTCGGCCTTCGGGACGGTGAAGTGATCCTGATCGACGAGATTCTTTCCCCAGATTCTTCCCGCTTCTGGGACCGGGAACTCTATGCGCCGGGCCGATCGCAGGACAGTTTCGACAAGCAGTTTGTCCGCGATTATCTGGAGACCCTCGATTGGGACAAAACCCCGCCCGCCCCGGAGTTGCCAGACGAGATTGTCGATAAAACCCTGGACAAGTATCGCGACGTTCGAGATCGATTGCTTGGCTAACCCGTTAGGAACTGAATCTCTATGGCATTTTTTCTTTCCAGACTGCTGTCCAAGGACATTTCCAGACTGCTGTCCAACGACATTGGTATTGATCTGGGTACGGCCAATACCCTGGTTTATGTCAAAGGACAGAATATCGTGGTAGATGAGCCTTCGGTGGTGGCGCTGGATCGCAATTCCCACGAACCGCTGGCCATCGGTTCTCACGCCAAGCAGATGATGGGGCGCCAGAACCCGGATATTGAGGTGATACGTCCACTTCGAAACGGAGTAATTGCCGATTTCGATGTGACCGAAGAGATGCTTCGGCATTTCATCCGAAAGGTGCAAAAAAACAGGCTTCTCGTACGCCCGCGAATCGTGATATGCGTGCCTTCGGGGGTGACCGCCGTCGAAATGCGCGCCGTCCGGGAGTCCGCGGAGCGTGCGGGCGCCCGTGAGGTGTATATCATCAAGGAACCCATGGCGGCAGCCATAGGGATCGGCCTGCCCGTGGAAGAGGCAGTGGGGTCCATGGTGATTGACATCGGAGGCGGTACCACCGAAATCGCGGTGATTGCCCTGTCGGGCATCGTGACCTCGAGGTCGATCAAAATAGCGGGAGATGGGATGAACCAGGCAATTATCACGATGCTCAGACGCAAGCACAATCTTCTGGTAGGAGAACGGAGCGCGGAGCAGATCAAATGTGAAATCGGTTCTGCCGGGAAACTGGATAGCGAATTCCAGCATCCTTGCCGCGGTTTGGATACGGTCAGCTTTATCCCGAAAACCATTATCGTCGATTCGGTCGAAATTCGGGAGGCTCTCAATGGGACGGTGAATTCCATTCTGGAAGCGGTGCGGCAGACCCTGGAGCATACACCGCCTGAGCTCGCTGCCGATATTCTCGATCGTGGCATCATTATGACGGGTGGCGGTGCATTGCTGCGCGGGTTGGACCACAGGCTGATGGAGGAAACCGGCTTGCCGGTGATCGTGGCAGACGACCCGCTCACCTGTGTTGTCCGCGGCACCGGGCGCGTTCTTGAAAATATCGACCAGTATCAGAAGTTGCTATTGTAATCGATAATGGTTTGGATGACCGATGCAACGGCTGCTTGGCTTTATACATGGACACCGGGCTCTTGTCGTGTTGGGCGTGGCCATCTTTGTTTCTCTGAGTCTCATGGCGCTCAGCCAATCTGATGCGTTGGAATTGGCAAGAGGCATCGCCACCGGGCTTATGAAAGCCGGACACGGATTGTTCTCATGGCCCATGGAACTCTCCAGGATGCGCCATGAAAATCATATCTTGCGGGAACAGAATCTGCGGATCTCGCTCGAGTTGCTGGAACTCCGTGAAGCGCGGATGGAGAATCTTCGACTTCGCGAGTTACTCGACTTTCGAACGAAGGCCGAAGGCACCTATCTGGTGGCAAAGGTGATTGCCCGGGATCCGAATCGCGTACTGAACACGGTACTCCTGGATTTGGGTGCGGCGGCCGGGGTGGCGAAACGCATGCCGGTGGTAACCGCGGAGGGGCTCGTCGGACGTGTACTTGAAGTTCACCCCCGGACCTCCGTGGTTCAGTTGTTGCTGGATCGCAATTGCAGAGTGAGCGCGATCGTGCAGCGTAGCGAACGGACGTCAGGAATTGTAACGTGCGAAAACGGCAGCTTTTTCTTGAGGCATGTGTCAGTACGAAGCGAGGTGTCCGAGGGCGATAGGATTATTTCCTCGGGCCTGGGCGGTGTGTTTCCCAGGGGTCTCTTCATTGGCACGGTAACCCGTGTGGGCGAACCCGATCAGGCGCTCTTCAGGGAAGTTCAGCTGATACCCGGCGTCGATTTTTTCAATCTGGAGGAGGTCTTCGTACTCAAGCCCGCGGCAGCCAATAATGGCAATGAGGGTTGAGCGCGTCGGGCACGGCTCGGCAACCGGCGCGCCGCTTTCCCCTTGCTAGGAACGTACGGCTTTCTTAATTTCCCTGAGGCGTTTGGCTTCAGGGGATTTTTTATATTGTGCATCCAGCGGGAAACAACCCGATATCAGTCCGTGCCGAGGTGCGGTGGTGCAATCGCTGAACGTCCGACAAACGATTCTGGTATTTAATTTTCCGCTTCTGAGGACGTCCAGAGGAAGCTGTGGGTAGGAAAGGACCATCCTGCCCAGTCCGATAAAGTCAACGTGCTTTTCGCGTACGAGGGCTTGAGCGACGTGCGGCAGGAATTCCTGAAGGTAAGAATACCCCGTACCCACTACGATCAGGTTGGGATGCCGCGTCTTGATCCGCCGGACGACGTCGATCTGGCGTGCGACGCCCACAAGAGGGTCTTCAGGCGGTTGGTATCCATCTGAAGGGGGATAGTACGCGGGCCGCTGAATGTGGGGGTTGTAATACGGGCTGCCGGCCGAAAGATTGACCAGCCGGATATTCAGGTGTTCAAGCAAGTCCAGAAACTGATAGGGTTCGGTGAGATCCGGAACGACGGGCATGGACGGGTTGGCGCCGAACGCGAATGCATAGGGCAGGCAGTGGCCGAAGTCTTCTGGAATGCCAGGTCCCTGTTTGCGACCTTCGGATCGTTTCGGATCCGGTCGATACGGAACAAAGTCGAAAGCGCTCAGACGTACGCCAATTTGGAGATCCGGAGCAACGGCCCGGATGCCCTGGACAATTTCCCGGAGGAAACGCGTCCGGTTTTCAAACGTGCCGCCAAAGGGACCGCTACGGGTAACGGCGCTCAGGAATTCGTGGCCCAAATATCCGTGGCAATGCTTGATGTCCACGAATTGATAGCCCAAATCAGCGGCCATTCGGGCGGCCGTCACATAGTCGTCGATAACGGATCGTATCTCGCCGTCTGACATCACGGGGTGATTCGGATCCAAGCCGAATTTTCGGTCAAGGATGGGATGACGGTACAGGATCCGGGGTTCCATCCTGCCTGCGTGTGTGGGTCGGCAGAACCGTCCCGAGTGCGTGAGCTGCAGCCCCACCAACAGATCGTCCGTGTCGCCAACGTGCAGTCGGTGGGCCTCACGAAGTGTGTCCAGCAGTTCTGCGAGGCCGTTTCGGGTATGGTCAGCGGCGTACAGCTGGTTGGGGTTAGCGCGTGCTTCGGGTCGAACGGCGATCGCCTCGCCTCCCCAAATGAGTTTTGCGCCGCTGAGACCGAAATTGCGCCACCGGCGACGGGTGTTTTCCGACGGATTGCCGTCCGTAAGGCCGTCCCAGCCTTCCATCGGATGGATTGCAAACCGATTGCCGATGGACGCCGGAGTGAACGGAAAAGGCTGTGCGAGCGGAGATTCGGACGCGGTGAGGATGTCCTGGTCGCAGGGCAACTCCAGACGAAGGGTCTCGAGGCGTTTCCGAAACGCGTCGACGGTCTTCAGGTGTCCAATGCGGACGATTTCTCCAGTTGGCATGAGTTCATCCCTGCTGCAGTCGAATGCGGTCGCGGTTTTCTCGAACGTGATTTTCTTCCGCCGGGGTTCAGCGTCGTTCCCGTTCAAAAACCGAAAGACAAATTACAAATTTCGGTTCGGGCAATGACACACGGGGTTCAATAAACCGGTCAGAAGCGGTGTTGGAACCCGGGTGCAAGAACCTGTATCACCGCCCGCACATTTGCGGTTTCCAAATATAGTGAATCGACAATGACGGCGCAATTCTCCAATCTGATCGGGAGACGGGTATGACATTGGCGCACGGCACACGAGTCTGGTGTTCCCGCCGTGACTTTCTGGAGTGTACGGGCAGAGGAATCTCCGTAGGGGAGAACAACGTTCGGCTCAGGCGGGGGGTTACGGTCGCGGACGAAATGGGCAACTGCAGTCTGAACGATCGGGAGGCCGTCTTCGGGCTGCGGCAAGCCCGAAAGATATTCTCCATCCCTGCATTGGGCGCTTCCCGCGCGCTCCTGTGCCCGTATCTCCTGTGTGACACAGCGGACGGGGAGTTGGAGATTGAAGTGAACGGTCATTCGCTGACGGTCGGCTGGCCCGGCGACCGTACTTATTGGGAGGACCGTTGGCGGCCACTGGAGATTCCTGCCTGCTGGCTTAGCGCGGGCGAAAACGAGGTGATATTCAGAGCGGTGGCCGATGCGGCCTGGACATTGTTGGTGGAAGAGAGCGTTCAGCCAAAGCGAAGCGCCGTCAGTGAAGATGGCGGTCAGACCTGGCGTTCCGGGGATATGGGCGTAAACGACCGCGCTTGCGGAGAATATATGGTTCGGCTCTGGCTGGATCAATATGCGGAGGCGGGCGAGGTCTGTTCCAGTGCGGTGGATCTGCTTGGTCTTGTCTCCACGGGTGGGATTGCCGCCGCGGGCAACGTGACCACTATCCAGTTGTCGGCCGACGTTCAGACGCCCGCGGGTTGCACCACGGCCTTGCAGTGGCGGTGCGGTCCGTGTCCGGCCTACAGCCCGAAAACCTGGACGGCGTGGGCGCCGGCATCGGAAACGATAGAGCCGGCCGGCCCCATGCGGTTCCTGCAATGGCGTATCGTCATGCAGTCAGGTCAACCATCGGTGACGCCGGAGGTGGAGCGAGTTTCCCTTTCGGTAGCGGCACGGGCTACACAGCCGATGGCGAGGATCGTGGATTCCGACAACCCGGCGCTGGTTCGGAGTTCCTATCGGTTTTCCCACTTGCCGGCGGATTCAAAACGGGGACAGATGTTGCGGGAGCGCTGGAAACTGGACGATGTGATCCGCCCCGCAAAATCCGAGTTCGAGGCGTTCCAGCATTTGCGGCAGTGGGTGAGGGAGCAGTGGGAGGACGGCTGGAACATGGGTGAAATTGAATTCTGCCCACCTTGGGACGCCATGGTGATTCTGAGCCTTGCGAGTCGCAAATTAAGCCTCGGAATGTGCACACACTACGCCACCGTGATGTCGCACTGCAGCGCCGCACTGGGATTTACGGCGCGTACTCAGATAATGCGTTCACATTGCATCAACGAGGTCTGGTCGAGCCAGCACGGCAAATGGGTGGCAATGGATGTCGGTGGAGATAGCAACGACGAGACGAAATTTACATACCATTTTGAGCGCCAGGGGGTGCCGCTCACCGCGCTGGAGGCGCACCGGGCGTGGGTGGAACAGGATTACGAGGACGTCAGGATCGTGCCCGAGCCGCCGGCTGCGGTCTCGGAGCAATTCCAGGTGGCCAAGCGCTTGAAACTGTTCGAACGCTTTATGATTTCCCTTCGAAACGACGAACTGGAGACCATGGGCCCGGGAGAGCCGGAGCATGGCAAGATTTCGTATCATTTCAATAGATACCTCTTCTGGCAGGACGCGGAAACGCCCGGGTTGCCGTGGTTCTCCGAGCATACGGAGCGACCGGAAGACCTTTACTGGACACCCAACCGGGCGGCGATTCATCTGCAACGGGGCGTTGGTACAAATGAGCTTCACGTGCTGCTGGATACGGAAACCGCGAATCTAAAGGGATTTGAAATACGGATCGACGACGAAGAGTGGCAGGAAAGTTCGTCGGCCTTCACCTGGCGTCTTAATTCGCAGGTGAGCAGGCTGGCTGTAAGGCCGGTGAATGCATTCGGGAGGCTCGGGGCGGAGAGTTCTGTCGTTGTTCGGGGAGTCCCACTTCCGGTTGACCATTCGGTATCGGACGGAGGGTGAATGGACAGAATCACAATGGAGAATTACGGTACATCAATGGTTCGGCCGGACGATTTTGACTCCTTTTGGGACGATGTGCTCAACACCGTGGACCGGATTCCTCTGAACGCATCCGTGGTGCGCAGCCCACTCAGGTCGACGCCCGACGTGGATGTTTTCGACGTCCATTTCGACAGTATCGACGGTGTCAGGATTGCGGGCTGGTACTGCCTGCCCGCGACGCGCACGGGGACGCTGCCTTCGATCTTGCAGGTGCCCGGGTATATCGGGGAGCCCCAATTGCCAAAACAGCAGGCCAGGGGGGGCTATGCGGTTTTCAGCGTCGCCCCGCGGGGAAAACTCAGAAGTAACGGGCAGTTCAACCCCGGATATCCGGGGTTATTGACGCACAATATCGTGGATCGGAATACCTATTCCTATCGCGGGTTTTATATCGATGCCGTACGGGCGTTCGACTTTCTGGCCAGCCGGGAGGAGGTGGATTCAGAGCGGATCGGCGTGACGGGCAGCAGCCAGGGAGGCGGATTGACGTTTGTGGTTGCTGCGCTCAGGGATCCCAGGGCCGGGGCAGCTGGAGCACCCTATCTGTGCGGGTTTATGGATGCGATCCAACTGACGCACACCTATCCCTACCAGGAAATACGGGACTATCTGAGGCTTTACCCCGAGAGGGAGCCCTCGGTGCGGGAGACGCTGGCCTATTTCGACGGGATTCACTTCGGGCCGCGGATCAGGTGTCCGATTATCGTCAACGTGGGACTACGGGACAATATCTGCCCGCCCGAAACCGGATACGCGGCATTTCGGGCAATCGCGTCGAATGACAAGCGGATGTACGCGTACGACGGCCACGCCCACGATGCGGGCAGCGTGAAGCACAGTAAAGTGATTAGCGCGTTTTTCGAGAAACATCTGAAAAGTCATCCTTGATGTCGATTCGCGGGGGTCAGCCTGCAACTGCCCTCCGCGCGCCGGGAGAATTCGTCAATGCCGGATCAATTTCGGCCGACCACGGCCAAGCCCAATGATTTTGAAGCATACTGGAATCGCACGATGGAAGCGCTGGACGCCACGCCGATTGCGCCCGAAGAGGAAACGATGCCCATTCGGTCGACCGAGTTTTCAACGACATACGGGGTGCGTTTTACGGGCATCGGTCCGTACCGGCTGTTCGGCTATTTGAGCATTCCCCGTGGGCAGGGTCCGTTTCCGACGCTGGTGTATTTTACGCGCCTGCAAAGCGTCGTGGAACCGCTGCCGCAGGGCGATGCAATCGAGAAGCAACGACGATTCCTGGTGTTCGCCTTGGCCGCCAGGGGGCAACGCAACGCCGACAGACCCTATGCGGCGTCGTTCCCGGGCCTGTTTGTGGACGGAATCGAAGATCCCGAGGCCTACGTTATGCGCGGAATTGTGGCCGACTGTTGTCGGGCCGTGGACTATGTGCTCACGCGACCGGAAGCGGATCGCGGCCGCATCGTGGGGATCGGTCAGAACGAGATGCCGCTGTTGTCCGCGGCGCTACGCGGCGGCCTGACCCATCTTGTCGCGTCTCCGTCTTTCTTTTACGGCACCATGGATCGGGCTGCGGGCACCGAAAGCTATCCGCTGGAGGAGGTGAACGAGTATTTAAGGCAATTTCCGGTTCGCCGCGATGAGGTTGCCCGCACGGTTTCCTATTTCGACCCCCTGTTTTTTGCACCCCGGATCACAGTGCCGTCCCTGTTATGGGGGAGCCAGAATATGCTTGGGGCAATGGTCGATGCCATGTCGGGCAAGGTGGAGGTTCGCGCCTCGGAACACTCGCGTTACGAGGATGGGGTCTACCAGGAGGAATGGATTGCGCGGCACTTCGGATTGAAGGACGTTATACTGCCCGCGCACTGGCGTTAGTGCGGTGAGTCGCAAAGGGGTAGACGGCACGAACCGCAGTTGAACCGATCGGCATCGGACGCGGGTTACGGAAATTCTGTTCACACTTGGGGTGCAGACAAATGAACATCCGGAAGATCAGGGAGGACTTTCCGGCACTTGAGAACTATGTGTGGTTCCAGAACGGGGGTGTGAGCATTACTCCGGCGCCCGTGGCCGAGACACATATGGGGTTGATGCGGGAATTGTTCGAACGCGGTCCGATGCACATTGCCTATCCCGACGTGGAATATCCCCGTCGGGAACGGACCAAGGAACGCCTTGGAGGATTTTTCGGTGTAAGGGCCGGTGATCTGGCTTTGATGCGCGGGGTGAGCGAAGCGTTCCAGACCGTCATTCGCGGCCTGGATTGGAAGGCCGGAGACCGTATATTGATTTCGGAAGAGGAAGAGGTGGCGCTGCTGGTGCCGTGTCTTCATTTGCGCGATCTGTTCGGCGTTGTCGTGGACAAGGTACCTCTCCTGGACGACGTGGATGGACAGGTTGATGCGGTTGCCGGACGCATCACGGATCGTACCCGGCTGATCGGGCTGAGCCATGTGATTTCAGATTCGGGGTACCGTCTGCCTATTGAACGGATCTGTGCGGCTGCAAGGGAGCGCGGGGTCATCACGTTTCTGGACACGGCGCATTCCGCCGGTTTGTACCCGATGGATCTGAACGAAGTGGGATGCGATTTTGCGGGAATTCTCTCCTACAAGTGGATGTATTCACCCTATGCCGCCGGTGCATTGTTCGCCCGAAAGGACCGCCGGGACGAGATCCGCGTTACCTATGCCGGCGGGCGTGCGCAGGCGTGGGTGGACTTCAGGGAAGATCGTTTCGAGCTCAAGGGAAATACAGAGAGGTTTGAATTCGGACCCTGGTCGTGGCCGTTGGTTCATGCCTGGGCGTCTGCGGTGGAATACCTGGCGGACGTCGGACTGGACGCGATCTGGACGCGCACTGCGGCGTTGACGACCCGGTTGAAGCAGGGGTTGAACGAAATTCCGGGCGTCACGCTGTTCACCCCTCTGTCCTCCGAACAGTCCGCCGCCGTCGTTGGATTCAACCTGGAAGGTTGGCGGCCTCCTGACGTGAGGGATGCGCTGAGGAGGCGCTGGCGCATTGTCGTCAAAGCGTTCAACACCACGCGAAACGGCCTGCGCGCCAGCGTGCCCTTCTTCCTCCTTGAAGAGGAAGTCGACCTGCTGCTCGACGCATTGGCCACGTTGGCCTCCGAAGGTCCGGCGCGATTGCCGGAAGGCGAGTGAGAATGTTCAGACGGTCTCCGCGTGGATGTGTGTACCCATAACGCCCAATCCCCCGTCGGACCGATCCATTTCCAGGGGGCGTTTATTCTGTAAATGGAATCCGGTCAACCCCGTTTCGGGTACCGGAAGCAGGGCGATCTTGACGCGTGCGGCCTGCCCGCGCCCCTGTCGTCCCTTTTTACCACACTGGAGGTCCGGATATGGTCGATGGTGCTGTCAGGATGCTGGTCCCCGGAGACGATCCGGTGATGATTGCCGAATCTCCACATCTGGATCGCCTGGCGTCTTACGGACAGGTGGTATTGTACGATTCAAGGCCGGAATCGACCGCAGAGAAGGTCGAGCGGGCGCAGGGTGCGGGTGTAATTTTAAACACACGAGGGGTCGTGGCCTGGGGTCGAAAGGAATTCGAACAGTTGCCCGATCTTCGGATGATTGCGAGTTGTTCGATAGGTACCGATATGTTCGACCTGGAAGCCGCCAGAGAGCACGGGATTGTCATTTGCAATCAGCCGGGACGAACCGCGCCGGTGGTGGCCGAACACATGTTCGGACTGCTGTTTGCCGCAGCGAAACGGGCGGCATTCTTCACGGCGCGGATGAAGGCGGGTCAGTGGCCCAGGATGGATGGCATATACCTCCAGGATAAGGTGCTGGGCATCGTGGGTGCGGGGAATATCGGGGCCGAGATGGCCAGAATGGGACGCGCGATAGGGATGGAGGTGATCGCGTGGACCTACCATCCATCGCCGGAACGGGCTGGAAGGCTCGGGGTGCGTTTCGTGACATTGGACGATTTGCTGGCCGAGGCCGACGTCGTCAGCATGCACGTGGCGCTTACCGAAGATAGCCGCGGAATGATTGGCGCACGCGAGTTCGGACTGATGAAGGAAGGCGCGATTCTGGTGAACGGCGCGCGGGGTCCGGTGGTGGATACCAACGCGCTGGTGGACGCGCTCCGGTCCGGGCGTCTGGGCGGAGCGGCGATCGACGTCTACGACGAAGAGCCCGTGCCGCCGTCGCATCCGCTGCTGTCCTGCGAGCAGGTGGTCTTGACGCCGCACTGCGCCGACATGACCCCGGAAGGGGTTGATCTGCTCAATGGCGGCGCGGTGGACAATGTTATTGCATTTCTGGAGGGTCGCCCGCGTAATCGGGTGACGTAGAACTCTCCGGACGTGTCGGAATGGGGGAATCCGGAATGGATGCGTATGAACCGTTGGATCTGTCCAAAATGTGCAACGCGGGCCCGGAGAGTCTGGGTGACGGACCGGATGTGTCTGCGGGCGTCCGGTACTACCAGGGGTTGCCGTTTCTGATTGGACGAGCGGACGCGAAGGCAGCACCGTGTCTGTTGGGCTTCGGCGAGGGGATGTCGCGCCGACCGGTATCCATCCCGGTCCACAAAACGGCGCTGCGGGTGGTCGTGGCGCACCGATTGCTCGATTCCCGGATTCCGGATAACGGGCCGATAGGCGAGCACGTCGCGGAATATCGCTTCCATCTGGAGGGCGGCGCCATTGTTTCGGCGCCGATCCGGGATCGGTTTGAGATTGGCACCGTACCGGCGTCTTCAGGGCTCCCTTTCGTCGCGGTTCAGGACCAGACCGACGGGATGCTTCCGCGTCATGAAGGACGCTGGGGTGACGCCGGGCGACGTCAGACCGAGGCGGTGCAGGGCCGTTCGCGAAGCTTTACGCTCTGGGCCTGGAAGAATCCGCAACCGGACCGCGTGATTGAACGGCTGGAGGTGATTCCCGCGGGTCCCCGGTTTGTCATTGGAGGCATCACTCTGGGTTACGCCGACGAGCGTCCGTTTTCACGGGAGGCGCCGCGAGAAGTGTTGATAACGCTGCCGAGACAGGAGGAGGCTGAAAAACCGTTCGACCTGGATGTGAAGGTGGATCGGGGCATTGCCACGTACCCCTATCCGCTGCCGCCGCAGGCGTCGGATGATTTCCTGAGGGACGACAGGAAGGGTTGGGGGGAACCGCAAAACCCGGCGAGCAGTCCGGCCTATGTTGAGGTGGCCGCGATTCCTTCGGCAACCATGACCGTGACACAGGGGGCCGAAACACTCGGGTCCGTCAACTGGGGGGAGTTGGAGAAACGTGGAACCGTTGAGACCCCGGCATTAAAGGTCGAGGTCGTGAACCGCGGACGCAACTGGGTACACACCCGGGTGGTCGATGACGAGACGGGAAAACCTGTTCCTTGCCGGGTGCACTTCAGATCGCAAGAGGGGATACCGTACGCACCGCACGGCCACCATCCGCACGTGAACTCCAACCTGGGCACCTGGCATACCGACGTGGGGGGCGACGTGCGGCTGGGTCAGATAACGTACGCGTATACGAATGGCACCTGTCAGGGCTGGTTGCCCCGAGGGAAGGTCATAGCGGATGTGGCCCGGGGGTTCGAGTATGAACCGTTGCGCACCGCAGTGGAGATCAGACCCGGACAGCGGGAACTGGAACTGCGGCTGAAACGCTGGTGCCACATGAATGAAGAGCGGTGGTTCAGTGGGGATTCGCATGTCCATTTTCTCTCCACACAGGGAAGCCACACCGAGGCGCAGGGAGAGGATCTCAATGTTGTCAATCTATTGCCGTCGCAGTGGGGCAACCTCTTTACGAACACCGAGGAGTTTACCGGCAGAGCGAGCGTGTCTCCGGACGGGAGCAGTATCGTCTACGTCGGTTCGGAAAACCGGCAGCACTTTCTCGGGCATCTGATTCTGCTCGGTCTGAAAGAAACCGTGATGCCATGGTGTTCCGACGGCCCCGGAGAAGCCGAGATGGGCGGTACGCTCGAGGTGACCATGTCGGATTGGGCGGATCGATGTCACGCACAGGGCGGAAACGTGATCATTCCCCATTTACCCAATCCCAACGGCGAGCCCGCCACACTGATCGCCACGGGGCGGGCCGACGCGGTTGAGATGCTCAGACACACGATGTACAATCACAACGAATACTACCGGTATCTCAACTGCGGGTACAGGCTGCCGCTCGTGGGCGGCACGGACAAGATGAGCAGCGATGTGCCCGTGGGCATTTACAGGACGTATGTGAGGATACCCGGGGATGAGCCGTTCACCTACGAAACCTGGTGCAGGAACATGGCCGCCGGGCGAACCTTTCACAGCGGGGGGCCGATCATTCGGTTCACCGTGGACGGCCACAATATCGGTGACACGGTCAGACTTCCGGGTAACGGGGGCACCGTCGAAGTGGCTGCGGAGGCCGAGTGCGTGCTTCCCATCCATACGCTGCAGATAGTACAGGATGGGCGTGTCGTTGCTTCAACGGAAGAATCCGGGGGTGCGCGAAAGCTGAGTCTGAAAGCGGAAATAGAGGTAGGTGCGCACTCCTGGCTGGCCGCGCGGTGCGGAGGACCGGGCTATTCCCGTGCGGTGCCGCACCTCGACGGTTGGGGGCGCGGGATAATGGCGCATACTTCCCCGGTCTATATTGCCTGCGGTGGAGCGTGGTGGATGTTCGATTCTGAAACGGCGCAGTATATGTTGACACTGGTGGATGGCTGCATAACGTACATGCACCGGAACAGCCGTCAACACAGGCCGGGAGAAGTCACCCATCACCACGGGGAGGAGGATCATATGGCATATCTGGAGCGACCGTTTGTGGAGGCGAGGGAGGCCATCCACCGTCGGATGCACCGACACGGGGTGCCTCACTAAGTTCGGTTCCGCGACGTCATTTGGCCTGCAGATAACCTTCCGCCGCAAGCAATTCGGCCATGAGAATGGCGCCGCCGGCCGCTCCTCGAACGGTGTTGTGGCTCAGAGCGACGAATCTGTAGTCGAACAGGTTGTCTTCCCTCAGCCTCCCGAGCGTCACACCCATGCCATTTCCCGCATCCCGGTCCAACCGTGTCTGCGGGCGGTCTTCTTCATCGAAATACGTCAGGAACGGCCTGGGCGAAGACGGCAGGTTGGCCGCCTTCGGGTTTCCCTGAAAATTTCGCCAGGAATCGATAATCTGTCCCCGGGAGGGCTTCCTTTCAAACGACACCGACGTGGCGGCCATGTGTCCGTCGCTCACGGGCACGCGAATGCACTGGGCGGAAATGATCGGTCCGCTGGCATTACGGATTTCACCGTTGTGAATTTCGCCCCAGATTTTCAACGGTTCCATGGCGCTTTTTTCTTCCTCCCCTCCGATGAAGGGGATGATATTATCTTCCATTTCAGGCCACGACTGAAAGGTCTTTCCGGCGCCGGAAATGGCCTGGTAGGTACATACGGATGCTTTTTGTGGGCCGAAGTCCGCCAGTGCCTCAAACGCCGGGACATAGGGCTGGATCGAGCAGTTCGGCTTGACGGCCACAAATCCGGATCGCGTGCCCAGACGCTTGCGCTGCGTCTCGATGATGTCCACGTGCCCTGCGTTGATCTCGGGCATGAGCATGGGTACGTCCGGCGTCCACCGATGGGCGGAGTTGTTGGAGGCCACGGGCGTTTCCCGTTGGGCATAGGCGTCCTCGAGGTTGCGAATGTCCTCTTTATCCATATCGAGCGCCGAACAGACAAAATCGACCTCATCGGCAATGCCTTCGATCTCGTTGACGTTTCTAACGACCAGATCCGCGATGGCAGGAGGAATGTCCGAGGTAAGCGTCCAGCGGCCGGTGACCGCTTCACGGTACGTCCTGCCAGCCGACCGCGGGCTGGCCGCCACGACTGCGGCCTCGAACCAGGGGTGGTCTTCCAGCAGTGAAACGAAGCGCTGACCGACCATGCCGGTCGCGCCCAGAACGCCTGCTTTGAGTCTGTTCATATCCCGTTCCTTCTGTGAGAGAGAGTTGCCAGCAGCCCGCCTCAGATTCGACGTGTGCCTGCTACCGGAAATCCGCGGCTTGCTGCCTTACGTTAACCGGCAAAAAAAACAGCCGGCATGTCCGAAGGTAGAGACATCGCCGGCTACGACCGAAACGCGCCACATCGCAAGAGAGCGCTCCACGGGAAACCGATTCCCATGACAGTCCACTGGATCTTATCCAGCAGCCCAGCCCGTCCATCCCGGCGGCGGGAGTTTCGAGCTTCGGCAGGTTCACCCTTTCGTCCGGCAGCTGTGGGTCCGCCGTCCACTGCCGGTTACTGATGCAAACCCGCGCCTCTACCCTTGCAGCGGAAGAAAAATAAATAAACGCGAATATTTGTCAAGAAAAAGCGTCGCGAAATTACTGAAAATCGGGGTCGTCAAACGAGGACTGCAACCAGAATCGGGTTGGCAGGACCGCGGCGTTACCCCGTCTGTCATCTGACCCGACGCTCGACTTTCACCATAGGTATCGTTCGTAACTATCTCTGTCCGAAATTTTTATCGTATTGTAACTACGTTGATCACGCGTCAGAGGTTCAACAGCCGGGCGATGTTTCCGGCTAGAATGGCGGATTGTTCGGCCTCGGAGATGCCGGAAGCCCTGACCTTTTCGAGGTCGGTGCGGACATAGGTTGCCAGGTCGGGTGTGGGGTAGGGACCGTCGGTGCCCCAGATGATACGTTCCGGCCCCAGGCGTTCCACGGCTTCGCGGATTTTCCAGATCAGAACGACGCCGCTGATGTCCATATAGACGTTTTCGTATTCTTCCGCGATGCGGACAAACCGATCGATGAGCGACTGGTCGGTGCACAGATAGCGGCCCATGTGCGCGACAATGATCGAGGTCCCGGGGAAAGCGCGCGCCATGCGTTCGAGGTCGTCGCCTCGGCCGATGAAATCGATGAGACAGGGTACGCCGAGTTTGCCGGCCAGTACGAGGATGGGGTCGGATACGTATTCCGCGAGGGTGCATTCGCCCGCGTGAATCTTGATACCCTTGAAGCCCAGGCCGGTTACGGCTTCTTCGATACATCCGACGATGGACCGCTCGGTGTTGGGCAGCGCGTATGCGTAAGGAATAAGGCGTTCCGGATACAGTTCATGCGCGGCTCGTGCCCGTAAGACGGCGTCAAACGTGGTGGTGCAGATGGCGAAGACGACCGATTTTTCCACACCTGCGTCATCCATGGATTCAACGATCTGATGGGCAGTGTATTCGGTTCGTGCGGCGTTGCCGTGCCTGAGATGCACGTGGCTGTCGATAATCATCGGCGTCGCTCCTCAACGAACGGGGCGCCGGCGGCTTCTTTGCCGACCGACTGGACCCTTCGATTCGGGATAGAAGTAGAACCCCCGGCGCATCGCGTGTTCAGAAGCACCGCGGAACGGATCAAGGGCGGGAATGGCGCAACGGTAATGCGGCGCATCGGCTCCGTGCGGCAGTCCAGCGGATGCCGGTTTACGCCAGGACGCGATTCAACTGTTGTCAGAGAGTACGGAGAAAGCGCTTGGCCGTCAATCGGTTTCCATGCTTGCAGACGTGTTTCCTTTGAGACGCGCGTCTTTCACCACCTTCGAATGTGGAAAAACGCATTTCAGGATTCGCCGGACGTCGTTTTCTGGGAGTTGACGAGGGTCGGAGCAGGCCGTCCGGACCCCGCGTTTATTTCCGAATCAGGGCTTGCAGGGCGGTCACCGACCATTTCAAACAGATGTCACAAGATTGGAGCGGGTAGCTTATGACGGACGTGTTTCAACCACTGGATTTGAAAGCCTGTTTGAATTCCGGAACGGAGAATATCGAGACCGCGGCGACGGAGAGGCCAGGGTTCAGTGGCTTACACCGCCTTCCGGGCGGAGACTGCCGTTTCTGGGGCGTACCGTTCGCGCTGGGGGACCGCGAGGAGCGTCCCGGCGGACCGGCGTTTATCCTGGTTTCAGGGCGGCCGGATGAGCGGATTGCAGGTTCCGTTTCCATCGCCGTTGGCCGGAAAACGCGCCGGGTGTTGTTCGCCCACGTCTGTGCGCCCGTTGATGGAACCGAGACGAGTCTCGAAGGCACAGGAGAGTCGATCGGCAGATACCGGATCGACTACGACTCAGGACATGGTGTCGAGCAGGAACTGAGGCGGCGGTTCGAGATTCACGACCTGTTCGTGCCGTGGGGCCACCATCCCTTTCTCTGCCGGAATTGCCGCGAGTTTCTCCCGGTGACCCTGGACGACCGGACCCTGCCGTACGGCGCGGCACAGGTGGGTGTCAGGTCTGAAAGCAGCGACCTGACGGGCTGGTGGCTGTACAATTGGGAAAATCCGCATCCGGAGAAGACAATTCGGACAATCGAAGTGGTGGCGTCCCCCGAAGCCGCGATGGCTCTTGGCGGAATCACCCTCTGCCAGGAGGGAAACGACCCGTTTGCGTGGCATCCGCGCCGCGAAGTGGCCGTTTCGACGGAACACGAAGACGAGATCGCGGTAGAGATGGATCGAGGTGTGATCGCGCGACAGGACTGTCTATACGCGCCTGAAGAGGATTACCTGGAGACGGATGAGGCGGGGTGGGGTGGCGGCAGTCAGGCGTTTCGGGAGGGGCGTTATCTGGAAATCCACGGGTCACGGGAAGGGCGGCTGAACATCCGGAGCGGGGAATCTGACGCGACGTTCAGGTGGGGAGAAGTATTGGATAATAAAACTGCGCAGCGCGGTTCCGTTCGCGTGGAATTGGTTGCTCCGGCCGGCAAGCAGTGGGTGCATGTTCGCGTGAACGACGCGAAGGCCGGCCGGCCGGTGGGATGCCGGATACACTTCCGGTCTCCTCACGGCGCTTATTTCGCGCCGCATGGCCATCAGGCGGACGTGAATACCGCCTGGTTCGAGGATATGGGGGGCGACTGCAAGGTGCGCGGCACGCCGTACGCGTACATCGACGGTACCTGCCAGGTCGAACTTCCCGTGGGACCGGTTTACGTGGAGGTGGCGCGCGGATTCGAGTATGTTCCTGTGCGGAAGCTGGTGGAGGTCAAACCGGGTCAGCGGGATCTCTCACTGGAGATTGAACGGGCATTCGATATGAAAGACCGGGGTTTCTATTCCGGCGACACCCACGTGCATTTTCTGTCGTCGCAATCCTCCCATCTCGAGGCGGCCGGTGAGGACCTGAACGTGGTGAACCTTCTCGCCAGCCAATGGGGTCGCCTGTTTACCAGTTGGGAGGAGTTTACGGGAGGCTTGGCGCCGACGAGCAGCGAGTACCACAAGATCTGGGTGAGTCAGGAAAACCGGCAGCATGTGCTCGGGCACATCAGCCTGTTGGGACTCAAGGAAATGGTGGCGCCAATGGGTACCGGAGGCCCTCAGGAGGATTGGATTGGCGGTGAGATCCAGGTCCTGATGGCGGATTGGGCGGAAGCCTGTCGGCGGCAGGGCGGGCTTGTGATTATGCCGCATATGCCAACGCCCGATTTCGAGAATGCCGCGAATATTGTGCTCGGCCAGGCCGACGCCGCGGAAATGTGCTGGATATGGCAGGGGGAACGGATCGGCGCCGGTGAGCGCGGGTACTACCGCTGGCTGAACACGGGGCAGAAGCTTCCGATCGTGGGCGGGACGGATAAGATGTCGAACGGACGCATCCTGGGCGGATCCCGCACGTACGCGAAGCTGGACCCTGCCGACGGGTTTACGTTCGAGAACTGGTGCAAAGCGGTCAAGCGCGGGACGACATTCGCCAGTACCGGCGCGATGATCGATCTCAGGGTCGACGGAACGCCGATGGGAGGGGAGATCGCGCTGCCGGGTAACGGGGGAACCGTGGAGGTGGTCGCTACCGCGGAAAGCGTGTGGCCGTTGACCGCGGTGGAACTGATTGTCAACGGGCAGCGCGTAACCAGGCAGGATGCGGCAGGCGACCGCAGGACGGTGGCTGTAAAATACGACATGAAGGTGGAAAAGTCATGCTGGGTGGCGGCACGGTGTTGGGGTGAGTACGCAACGGACGCCGGCCCGGTAATGGCACATTCATCGCCGGTCTACATCGACGTGGGTAACCGATGCGCGTTCGAATCCACGGACGGCGAATATCTGTTGACTCATATGGAGGGCGGAATCGCCTGGGCGGAGAAAATCGGCGTATTCCGTGACGAGAGAACGCGCGCGCGGCTGATCGCGCTCTTTCGACAGGCCCAGGAGGAGTTGAAGCGGCGGGTGACGTAGTCTGTCACTGCCTCCATGTTACATGCAGACGGGGGGATCCATGCAATTCAAACTGGGATACAGTACACTCAGGTGGCAGGAGCCGGATCTGGAACCGGCGCTGGAAACGTTGAAAAAAGCAGGATGGGACGGCTGGGAGGCACGGATGCCCGCGGACTGGCTGGGGCCCCCTTCCCGGTTGCGGCGCGTGTGCGAAAACGTCGGACTGCCGATGGCGGTTTATACCGCCAGTGGATCACCGGATGTTCGGGATTGGGCGCACGTGGAGCGTAACCACCGCCGCATGGAATACGCGGCGGAAGTGGGTGCCGACTGCTTTATGTTCATGAGCGGCGTCAAACCGGCCGGCCGGTCGGTGACGGAGGACGACCTCACGGCGGCGGCCGAGGGCGCGGAAGCGTGGGCGGAATATGCGGAGTCACTGGGTCTGGAAATCAGCTACCATATCCACACCAATACGCTGGTTGATTCCGTGGCCGACTGGAAATTCTACTCGGAGCGGCTTCGGAAGGCGAGGCTGTGTATCGACGTGTCCCACGCCAAACTCTGGGGATATGATCCGTCCGATTCGATACGAGACTTCCGGAGCCGGCTGAATTACATGCACCTTCAGGATTACGCTTCTACCTCGCGGGACGAAAGCGGTCGATACGATCCGGTCTGGTGCGACGTGGGCGAGGGGCCGGATGTGGATTTCGTGGCGATTCGAAGGGCGCTGGTGGAGATCGGTTTCTCCCGATGGGTGACGAGTTGTCCGGGAATCCCCATACCCGGTGCCGATGACCCGATCAGTGAGGCCAGGCGAAGCCGGAAGACATATGCGTTTTTGCGACGGATCGGATATTGAACCGGGTGTGAAGGACAGGAACCGACGACGGGCCCGAAGCCCTGTGTATGTGTCATTTTGGCATAAATCGTCAGGCGAATCGTTGAAAATAAGACGAAATGGCATATTCTGTTTTTGTCGATTTCATTTTCTGAAATCAATCAAAATTCTTGATTCTTGCTAATTGGGCACCCGTTGAACCGGGGTCGAACGACAAAGAGGCCGGGGAAGAAACTCCCGGCCTCTTTGTTTGTTATCCCGAATAACCGCTACGTTTCGGGATCCATCCAGGGTGTCCAATTGCTCAAAGATAGCGCGCCGTCGGCGACAATCGTCGTTCCGGTGATGTATGCCGCGGCCGGAGAACACAGGAAGAGCGTGATGGCCGCGACCTCGTCCGGGTCCGCGAACCGGCCGGCGGGGACATCCCGGAGGGCCACTGATTCGAAGCCTTCGCGTTGGAGGGGCTTGAATTCGTGCTCCCGAAGGCCGGTGGTGTCGACAAAGCCCGGAGCGATGGCGTTGACCGTCACCTTTCGGCCGGCATAATGGTAGCCCAGGGTCCTGGTCAGGTTGACCACGCCCGCACGGGCGGCGCCTGAGTGGGCAAAAGGCGCTGCGCCCCGCTCGAGTGCGTATATATGTACGATGTTAACGATAGATCCGTAACCATTCCTGGCCATGTGGGGTCCGATGCGGCTGCACATGTTCCAGGTACCGTTGAGGTTGAGATCCACGACCGCCCGCCATCCCCCATCGGTGATCTCCGACGGACGCGCGGGGTACTGGCCGCCGGCATTGTTGACCAGAAAGTCGATGGCGCCGAATTCGCACAGCGCGGTGGAGACAAGGTCTTCAACCTGTTCGATTTTCCTGATGTTGGTGGGCAGGGCCAGGCATCGGGCGCCGATGCTGGTAATTTCCTCGGCGGCGGACGCGAGAGGTCCGGGATTTCGTCCGGCGATTACAGTTTGCGCCCCCAGCCGCGCGAACGCGAGGGCGATTCGTCTGCCGATTCCCCGGCCGCCGCCGGTTACGAGCGCGGTTTTCCCGGCGAAGAGATCGGGAGCGAATACGGCCAGGGCTGCGGAGTCGGACTTCATCGGGCGTTCTTCAGGACGGAATGGAGGGTGGACTACGGACGACTCGCAAAGATACGCGATGGGCGGGCTGAATTCAACCGCTAATGACATCCGCCGGGTCTGCCAAAAAAACAGTCGTGCAGACACTCATGCCGGCGCCCGCCGCACGATCACACGTTTCCCGGTGGGTGAGCGCGGGTGTTTCGCAGTCGGGTGGTCGACGCATGAATCACCCATTTCCTATTTCGCCCATCAGACCGTGAAAAGCGCTCCACGGGGTCGGTCTGGACTGTTGCAGAGAAACGAAAGGAGGGCGTGACAGACCATTTTTCGCCCATCGGGCCGCGAAAAGCGCTCCACGGGGTCGGTCTGGACTGTTGGCGTGACAGAAATCCCTTGTGCCCGGAGACCGGATACATATCTTCCGCTTCGGGACCGAGATCTGAAACCGACAGGATTGGCGGGCGTCATAGGAAGTGCCGGCGACGGGCGAGCTACCAACTGCAGACGTGACGTCGCACGCCGGCGGACCAGCCTGCCCGCGGACGTCGCCGAAACATGATTGGTCATCTGTTGAACCATCGTCCATTCCCGTTGAGTGACTGAACAGGATGTAAAGATTTGATTTATGTCAGAGCCGTCGTCGCCATGGTCTTTTCCTGTATCCCCCTTGCCCTTTCCGGACAGGAAACGAAGTCTGCCATCGTCGAAGCGATTGCGATCGAGGGGAATCGGGTGCTTTCCACCCGGGATCTCAAGCTGCTGATGTTTACCCGCGCGAGCCCTTGGTACGAAATTTTCCCGGGTGTAAGCGACCGGCGTTTCGTTCTTTCCGTGTTTCGATCCGATCTCGCGCGGATTACCGCGCATTACTCGGACATGGGTTATGTCGACGCTGTCGCGGATACGGTAATCGACAGGACGCGCCCCGGTTTCGTCCGGGTACGTATCCGTATCGAAGAAGGAGAGCCGGTGCTGGTAAGCGGCGTCGGTCTTGAGGGGTTGCCCGCAGATGCCGAGCAGGACAGCACGCAAATCATGGCGGCGTTGAACACCAGGCAGGACCGGCCATTCACCCGGGTGGGAAGAGAGGCGGACCTCAAACGGATTTCGGACAGGATGCAGAACAACGGCTATGCCTTCGCCGAAGTCGCGGCGGAGGTGTCGATACAGGGCAAGCGTGCAAACGTGACGTTTCGAGTCAGGCCTGGACCCACGTGCCGGTTCGGGCAAGTACGAATCGAGGGCAACCGAAAGGTTTCAAAGGGTCTGGTCCTGAAAGGCCTGACCTTTCGGGAGGGAGATGCATACAGGAAGAAAGACCTCTTGAACAGCCGGCTCCAACTCTATCGCTCTGAAGCATTTCGGTCAGTTTCACTCGGCATCCCCGATACGGTTGCTCGTACAAGCCCGGTGGACGTGACCGTTGAGGTAAGGGAGCGTCCCGCGCGGAGCCTGAAACTGGGGGCGGGTTACGATACCGAAGAGCGGTTGAGGGGCCAGCTTGCGTGGCGGCACCGGAGTTTTCTGGGCAGCGGCGCCCGGCAGTTGACCGTTGAGTCTTCCGCGTCGGCGCTGGAAGCTCGGGCGAACGTCGGTGTACGGCAACCCTACATACTCGGGAGCAGGACGTGGTTGGAAATGACGGGTTTTGTGGAGCAGGAGCGACCGCAGGAAGTCCGGGTAAAGCGTGGGGGCGCCAGCGCGGCGCTTGAACGGACCTTTCGGGCAACCGGGCGAGTCGTCTTCGAGGCGAGGACCGAAGTCGTCGAATTCGAGTTGGACAGCACCCGCGCAACTTTTTCGGTGGAATATCTTGAAGACAGACGAGATGATTTTTTCGACCCGCAGCGGGGCCTGCTGGCCGAACTCTTGGTGAAAGCGGCGGGAGTCAGAGAGTTCCTCAAAATATCGGGCGAGGTCCGATGGTATCGGAAGCTTTTCTGGAAGAGCGTACTGGCCTTGAGGGTTTCGGGAGGGATGATCCTGAACCGGGAAACCGTGGCGTCGATACCTAAGTTCGAACGGTTTTTTGCTGGCGGGGCCAACAGTGTGAGGGGATGGAAACTGAACCGGCTCGGCCCGAGGGACGCAACCGGCGAGCCGTTTGGCGGCAGGAGTATGCTCGAAGGAAGCATCGAAGTCCGCGCCCGGCTTCTGCCCGGTTTTGGTGTGGCCGCATTTGTGGATGCGGGCAACGTGGGATCGGATCGGTTCGACGCCTTCGATCCGGGCCGCCTGCGGCTGGCGGCAGGCGGCGGCGTGCGCTATCTCAACCCCGTAAGCCCGGTACGGCTCGATTTCGCGTACCGGCTGTCTGAAGATCCGGGCCAGCCTCGCCGGCGGATCTATTTCAGCCTGGGACAGGCGTTCTGAAATATCGCGTGCGTACCGGTCGAAACCGACCGGCACATTTAACCATCTGACGTGATGCGCGGGTTTGCCGTGGCAAATCTAACACTTATGAGACGTATCTTCAATATAGCTGCACTCATCGCGGCCGGGGCGATCGTTGCAACCGGGATCGGACTGCTGGCCCTCGGCTCGGGACGGATGAACTCCTATCTGAAAGACTACGCGCAGCGCCGGCTCACCAGCGACCTGAACATTGCGGTGGAAATCGGCGCCCTGCACGGCAACCCCTTAAAGGGATTCCGGTTAGAACGTGTGCGATTCGGTGCCGAGCCGGAACCACTCCTGACTGTAGACGCGGTGGAAGCCCGGTATCGGTTGACGGCATTGCTGAGGGGATCGGTGATCGTGGACAAACTCGTCCTGGCCGCCCCGAAGGTCCGGCTCCCGGAAGGCTTGGTCGCCGCGGATTCCGCTGTCAGCCTGCTGCCGGCTTCCGACCCTGCTTGGTGGAAAGAGGCTCCGAATTGGGATATCCGCATCCGCCATGCGGAGGTCGTGGATGGCCGGATTCGCGCAGGCGAAGGTGGATGGGTCGACAGCCTGGATGCGGTCCTGGGGTTTCAGGCCGGTCCGGCAGGATACGAGTTGGCGTTACGCCGTTTCAGGTCCCTTCTCTTCGACCCTCCTCTGGTAATCAGGGACCTGTCCGGGCTGACCCTGCTTTCCGACGGACGGCTCAGACTTGAGGGACTTCGGCTGCAGACGCCGGGCTCCCACGTCCGGATCGACGGAACATTGAACGGGTTGTCCCATCCCGAGTACGATTTCGTGCTGAGTGCGGATTCACTGGCGTTTGACGAGATGGAGCGGATTTTCCCCGGGACCTGGACCTATCCACAGGGAAGTCTGGTCGCCGGCGGCAGGGTCTGGGGCGATCCCTCGGACGTGAACCTCGATCTGAAATTCAATTACGGGACGGCCGCGTGTGCTGTTGCGGGTTCGGTTGGTTTTTCACAGGAGGAGGTTACTTACGATATCCAGGGGACCGCAACAGGGATCGATCTGGCTCGGATCGGGCCGCAGTGGGGGCTGGACGCCAGCTTTGACGCGGCGGTAAAGCTGAAGGGTCGTGGCCTGGACCGGCAAACGGCCGATGTTTCCCTTGGCGGCGCAATCTCCGCGTCACGCCTTTTCGGCGTTGCCGTGGATACGGCGAACCTGGAGGCGTCGTTAAGGGGAGGGCGGTTACTGATGAACCTGAGTGTAGAAGGGGAGGCGGGAGGGCTGGCCGCCACGCTGAACGTCGACAGGATGCAAGCGGAGCCGTACTACGAACTGAGAACACGCCTTGCACACATTAACCTGACCCGGGTGTCTCGGAATTTACCAGGGGTTGTCGACCTCACGGGCGATATTTCGCTGAGACGGTCGGGCGATGGGCTATGGCGAGGCGAAGCGGGGTTCGACGTCCTGAAATTCGAGGGGCTGCCTCTGGCAACGGGACTCGCGCTTCGCGGATCGTTCCGGAAGGGCATTGTTAACCTCGACAGTATAGGCGTGAGACTGTCGGACGGATACGGCGTGGTCAGGGGACACGGCCGTATGGATCTGGGGCAATTCTGGAGCCCCGATGAAAGACAGCCCACCTACCGGGCGGGCCTTCGGGTGGACGGCCTGGCGCTGGAACGGCTCCTGGGCCGACCGGGCATCCTGGAAGACGTGTCACTGCAGATCGGACTCGACGGCGCGGGATTTCATCCGGATTCGGCGAAGGCCAGTGCGGACGTGATCGTGGAAGCATCGCGGTTTCTCGGCGGAAAACTGGATAGCGCGAGGGCGACGGTGGTTCAGCGGGGTCGCCGGACGATCGTGGATCGGCTGTTTCTTTCCGGTACGCGAACGCGCGTCGAAGGCAGCGGTTGGTTCACGCCTGGCGACAGCCTGAACCTCCGCGCGACCGGGCAGGTTATCGACTTCAGAGCGCTTGACGGCATCGTCGGACCGGGGCTGTCCGGAACGCAGGCTTCATTTGTGGCGCGCATCCATGGTACGTGGACGAAACACGTTTCCGTGGTGGATCTGCTGGCTGACAGCGTGAATTACCGTGGTGTTCCGATCCACGGGGTCAAGATTGGGATGACGGGGCCGCAACTGCCATGGGGGGATGTGGCGGTCCGTGCGGATTCTCTTGTGTGGGGTGGACGATCGGTCCACGACCTTTCCGTGAAACTGGGGCTGAATCGAGATGGGGTATCATTTGTACTGGGCAGCCGCCCGGACGATATCGATCACCTCCATCTCGCGGGTCGGGCGGGGTGGGCCAACGGCGGATACAACTTGAAACTCGACTCGCTGGCCGTGGGTATCGGCGGCGTGTCAATGTCCAGCGAAGGCGCCACACAAATGACGTATCACCCCGAAGAAGGGGTATCTGTGGAGCGTTTCCGGCTGGTCGGGGACGGCGGCGCGATTCAGGCGCGGGGACACAGCGGACAGAACGGAGGCGTCTCCGTGAGTCTCAAAGGCGTGGATCTGAAGATATGGTCGGGGCTCCTGGGGATGGCAGGCGAGTTGCGCGGGATGCTTACGGGGAGGATCGCGTTTTTCGGCACGCTGGACGATCCCCGGGTGAAAACAGAGTTGGTTTTTCGGAATGGCGCCGTTGCAGGTGTCAGTTTGAAGGAAGTTTCAGGAACTCTGGCGTATGGAAACAGGCGCGCGGCGGTGGACCTGAAAGCGGTGCAGTCCCCAGGCAGGGAGGCCGCGGCGAAAGGGCAGTTTCCGCTGAATCCATTGTCGGAAGGATGGGACGACCTGTTTCCCGAGGGGCCCGTCAACCTTTCGCTGAAATCCGGCGGGATCGATCTGAATTTTCTTCCAGAGGTCTTGCCGGCGGTGCAGGACGCGCAGGGTACTTTGTCCGCCGACCTGACTTTGAAGGGGACACCGCAACGGCTTCATCAGGATGGATGGATAAGGCTCCGCGATGCAAAAGCCCGGATTGTACCACTCAATACGAACTTCGAGAAGGTCGAGGCGGATCTAAGCCTTGAAGAGAACCGAATCGTGCTGGAACGCCTCGAGTCCGGCACGGAGAAGAGAAGGGTCAATCTCACCGGCGACGTGACGTTGGATCGACTTAACGTGGCAAACTATGATCTTTCCTTAAAAGCAAATGAGTTCGAGGCGATCGACCGGTCTGAACTCAAGGCCACCATTCAAGCCGATCTTCGACTGAAGGGGGACCTCCGGGCAGGGCGAATGGATGGCAGGGTGGCGCTGTCCCGAGCCGTTATCAGGCTGTCGGATTTTGTCAAATATCCGAGGGAACTTGCCTGGATGACGTCTCCGTTCTTTGGGAATCTGAGCTGCGACGTTCGGGTGTCGGCTTCTCGCAACGTGTGGATCCGCGACAGGGATCTGAACGTCGAGATTTCCGGGGACGTCGATCTCGTGAAGGACGCTGCGGGACTCAGGGTTTACGGGTCTCTCGATAGCAGGCAGGGGCGGTACGAGTTTCAGAATACGAGTTTCGCGATCCACCGGGGAGAGATAAATTTCCGAGGAAGTACGGATATCAATCCGGATCTCTACATCGTTGCATCGCGCAGGGTCAGGCTCGTTACCAACGAAAACGCGACAGTCAGCATCGTTGTGGGTGGAACGCTTCTGAAGCCCCAGATTTCGTTGGAAAGCGATGCCGCGGAGCGACTGTCCGAAAGCGACATCCTGTCCTACCTGCTGATCGGAAGGCCGGCCGACGACGTTTCCGGGTTGATGCGTGGGGAAGGCGGCGCCGGGGGCCGGCTGGAAGGGCAGGCTGCGATCCTTGTACTGGGTGTGGCGGCAAACCAGTTGAAGCGTACGATCGGACAGCGGTTGAATCTGGACGTCGTGGAGATCGACCTGGGCATGGGCAGCTCCGCAACCCGTGTGCGGGCAGGGAAATATTTCGGCTCCCGGTTTTTCGTCAGCTATGCGCAGGATGTTTCCGAGGCGCGGGGAAAGGAGGTCGTCGTGGAATACGAACTGTTGCCTCATGTTACCCTGGAAGCGCAGCAGAGGGAGGGAAACGAACGCGAACGCGATCGGAGTTCGTTCGGGATCTTCTGGAAGAAGGAATGGTGAGTATTAAATAGCTGTTCTGGAAACTCCGGTATGTTCCCGAGCGCGAGCGAAAAAGAGTCGGGGAAGGCGGGCGAACCCGGCCCAATCTGAAGTTAGGGGCGGATTTGGCCTGCGCAGACCGGCCTGTCTGCAGCGCGGTGCGCCTGCCTTGCCTGCGGCCGCGGGCGGGCGCAAAGTCCGTTGGGGGTTTTAAGATAGCTTCCAAAAATGGAGGATTTGGCTCATGGCTCTGGAAGAAGTCACGGAACAGTACGAAACACAGGGTTACTTTGTCGTGGATGACGCGGTTGATCCGGATATGCTGGAGCCGCTTCTCAACGCCACACGGCGCGTGAAGGCCAAAACGCGTTCCCGAGAGGTGGACGTGTACACACACCGGACACCCGGTGGGGAGCCGTGGGCGATCAGGGGGTTGTTCGCACCGGAATTCAACGAACCTGTATTTGCAGAATACCTGATGTCCCAACCGGTGATGCGATACGTCGAACCGCTGCTGGGAAGCGACCTGTGTTTGGGCGGCGTCGTCATTTTCACAACGCCCGACGAGGTGGATTGGAGCGGAGGGTGGCACCGGGATTTCGGCGCCAATGAGCGGGACGGGTCCTATGACGTAGAATTGGAAATCCTCAACCGGCCGATGGTGTCATTAAAGTGGCACCTGGCGCTGGTTGACGACGGCTGCCTGCAGCTTGTGCCGGGCAGCCACAGACGGTACCGGACGGATGAGGAGCGGGAGTGTCTCTTGAAGAATCGGCACGCTGACATTTCGACACAGAAAGTGATCAACCTGAAGGCGGGTCAGACGATTTTCTGGAGCGGAAATGCGGTTCATCGCGGGATCTACAATACGGAGCCCGAGAGATTGACACTTGCGGGGAGTTGGCACAAACATGTGGAAGGCGAAGAGCCACAGGGTACGGACGAACGAGTGAAATGGATGCTTGCGGAAAATGTGCGTGGATTCTTGCCGGATGAGATGCACCCGGCATACGATAGGTGGCGGGCGCTGCAGTTGGGCTGAGCACCGGCATCGTGCGTGAGGGATCCGAAACTGGATAAGGAGGTTATCACATGGCAATAACGGCTGATTTCGAGGCCTATCTGGCGGAAGATTGGTACGGACATCCGATGACGGTAGCGGCGTTGCTCGAGTGCGAAGCGGAAGCGGGGATCGATATGGCCGTGGTCATGCCGGACGCAAAGGTGGATCCGGATAACGACGGGTTGCTGGAACGGACCGCCGGGCATCTGAACCTGTTGCCGTGCGTGATGATGGATCCGCATATGGGGGCGTTGGGCGTTGCCCGGTTGAAGGAGTACGTGGCCCGGGGGGCGAGGGGTATGAAGCTGATGGGCGCGATCCACAAGTTCGAGGTGGACGATCCGATGGTTTTTCCGTTTGTCGACGCTGCGCAGGAGTTGGGCATCGTCGTTTCGATTCATACGGGCGTGGAGAATTGCAGCGCGGATCGCGCCGCCGCTATCGCAGGGCGCATTCCCGAAGCGACGGTTATCCTGGACCATATGGGTTTTCCGGACCATTTCGACGAGGCAATGGCGGTGTGCATGCGTCACCAGAACGTATACATGGGCACGACCATTTTGCGTTTCCACAAACGGTGGGCGGATAACCCGGAGGAGGCCGTCGCGGTGGAAGTCAGGACGGCGGTGGAGAAGCTGGGGCCGGAGCGGGTCGTCTTCGGTTCCAACCTGCCGGAATATCGGCCCATCCAGGTGAAGCGGGCCATCCAGCGGCTGGAGTTGGGGAGGGAAGCGGAGCGGCTGATTTTTGGAGAGAACCTGGCGAGAATCTACGGGATCTCGGATTAAGTTACCATGCGGCGGGGGATGAATTCCGGCGACGGAATTCGATGCGCTGCAACGCCCGGTCCCGTCAACCGGATGACCGGATGTTACGCAATATGCACCGGGAAAGAGGCAGCTATTTCTCCGCGGACAGAAAAGCATATTGCAGGGCGCTGAAGTGGACGTCCGGTGCCGCGAGGGTGGGTTCCGGCGCCTCCTTTACCCTGAATAATTCCTCAAAGTCCACCGTCTTTCCGGAAAGGTACCGCAGGCGAACACCCAGCACCTTCAAGATGGCTGCGCCCGCGGCATAGTCCCATATCGACGCGTGGTCGAATGCGCCCACCGCGGAGCCCCTGGCAACGTAGCAGAGATGTGCGGCGGCGGATCCGAGGCTGAGGGTTTTCCCAGGATAGTCGATCCTGAGATGCTTGAATGCGCCTTCGCTGACCAGCAGGATGGCGTTGGCATCCAGGACTGGCGCGGCGGGTGCGAGCGGACGGCCGTTGTGGTAAGCGGTGATGCCGTCGGAGTAATAAATGTCTCCCAGTACAGGAAGAATGAAGGCGCCCATGGATGGCTCGCCGTTTTCAAACATGCCGATGGAGACGCCCCAGACGGGCAGGCCGTGGTTGAATGCCCGCGTTCCGTCGACCGGATCGATCGCCCACACGACAGGTGAATTCGGGGGTGGATCGACGCCCTCTTCGCCGAGTACGGCATCGTTCGGACGCGCGGCATCGAGTTCTTTCCTGAGATAGGCTTCAACGTCCAGATCCGCCTGGGTCACCCAGGAATTGTCGGGCTTTAGCGTTCCTTCCGTCCTGCCGAAGTGGGAAAGGGCGATTTCTCCGGCTTTTTCGGTGATGTCGAGGATCCAATGGATGTCGATCGGCGTCACGGTGCCTCCAAAACGATAGACGGGGTTTGCCGGACGGATTTAAGATATATAAAAACGAAACGGAATTCAACGGGCTGCTAACAGTCCGTTGGAAAAGTTGCTCTGCAGGCGAGGCCGAGCCATTGTGACCGAAGACAAGGCGCGCGACCGAGTCGAATCGGAGGATTCGGAGAGGGAGCGCAACGCAGTAATTCGGCCACAAGAGCCGGCCGCAGCCCGGATGGACTTTTTCAATGGGCTGCTAAGGGCCGGGTCAATGGGAATTGCATTTGCAGGAGGGAGGTGCTATCTTCAAGAATTCGTGTCTTGACTGTCCAATCCGATGGCGCTTCCGGACCCTCTCGAACGTCTGCGTCCGATCCAGGCAGACATCGTCCCTCCATCCGGGGCGCACGAAAATTCGGTCTTGTTTTTCACGTTCAATCAGAGCCGGAGGATTTGCCCGCGCCATGCTGAAGAAGCAGATATTCCTGACCGGTGCAGCCGGGTCGATCGGTACGAGTATCCGGTCCCGGCTGAGGGCGCGATACGATTTTCGGCTCCTGCTGCACTCGAGGGTGCCGGATGACGTGCATCTGGACGACCAGGTCGTCGTCGCCAATGTGGCGGATGGTGCGGCAATGGTCGAAGCCGCGTGCGGCGTCGACGTCATCGTACACCTGGCGATCCGGCGCTGGAGCGGGATGACGGCCGACGATGTGGCCAGGGCAACCCTGGAAGTCGATAATCCGGGCGTGTATAATATTCTCGAGGCTGCTCGAATAAATAACGTGCCCACGGTAGTTTTCGCAAGTACCAATCATGTCACGGGTTTATATGAGAAGGAAGGGCTTGTTTCCACCCCGGAGAGCCCTGTGCGGCCGGATGGCGTTTACGGTGCGGGAAAGGCCTTCGGCGAAGCACTTGGCAGATTTTATTCGGAACGGCACGGAATCCGCGTGATCTGTCTGCGTGTGGCGAATTACAACGACAAAGACACGCCGCAACAGCGGTATGAGCCCGGGTATTCCCGCTGGCTGAGCCCGAGGGACCTGGCGCAACTGGTCTGGAGGTCCATCGAAGCGGAACACGTGAAGTTCGGGATTTTTTACGGTGTGTCGGGTGGCAGCGAGAAGAAATGGGACATGTCCAACGCACGGGAGATGCTGGGGTACATCCCGGAAGACGACGGATCGCTGCCTGAATATGGTTGTAAAGCGTAGCAGCCGCGCGAAGACCGCTGGGGGTTTTATAACAGCTTCCAAGGGAGGATGGAATGATCCGGGAGGGAATGCGAGTCCTGGTGTTCAGCGCCCATGCCGCGGATTTCTGTTCGCGCGCAGGGGGGGCGATCATTCGATTCGTAAAGGCGGGCGGTACAGTACACGTCCATAACCTGACGTACGGTGAACGCTGCGAGTCTCCGGCTCTGTGGGTGCAAGACCCCGATCGCACCCTGGAGGATGTCAAGGCGAGGCGCAAGGAGGAATTCGAGGCCGCCGCAAAGATCCTGGGTGCGAGCATCGATTGTTTCGATTTCGGAGACAGTCCGCTGGTGGTCGGACCCGACCGCCGGCTGCAACTGCTGGCGGCGATTCGGCGGTTCCAACCGGATCTGGTGCTGAGTCACTGGGTTAACGATGTGATGCATCCGGACCACGTGGAGACCACGCAGGCCGCGTTGTGGGCATGTTCTTATTGCAATTCAGGGGGAATCAAGACCGCCGATGCCCCGTGTCGGCGACCGCTCATCGTCTGCTATGAAACCACGATGGGGACGTCGCCGGTTTCGGGATTCGTTCCCGATTTGTACGTGGATATTTCATCGGTGTTCGAACAGAAGATCCAGGCTCTGAAGAAGCTGGCGGCGCAGCCCCCTTTGCCGGAAGTTTATACGGTCTTGAATCGATACCGCGCCATCGAGGCGCAGCATATGGCCGGGATGAGCGATTGCCGGTATGCGGAGGGTTTTGCGAGGATCGGCAAGGAGCCGGTGGACTAACTCGAGAGGAGAACCATAGTGAAACCATCATGGATGACCTATGGGGTTCTGAAGGATCTTTCACGCCAGGACTTGCTGCAGACGCTGACAGACCACGGGTTCGAGGGCGTCGAGTTTCGGACGGACCTGGGTCACGGGCACGGCGTGGAGGCGTCAATCAATGGCGCTGAACGCCAGCAGGTGGTGGCCGACTGCCGGAACGCCGGCATTGAAATTATCAGCATCGCCACCGGAAACCGGTATCACGATACGGATGCGTCAGACCTTCGAGATCACATCGAGCAGACTAAAGTACGGATGGATCTGGCAGCCGACCTGGGGGCGCCCAGAGTTCGTGTATTTGGAAACAACTTCCCAAAAGACGTGCCGAGAGAGAAAACGATCGCTCAGGTGGCGGAGGCGCTGAACGAACTCTGTGCTTACGGTTCCGGGAAGGGTGTCAAGCCCTGCCTGGAACTGCACGGCGAGTTCGACTGGCAATCGTGCCGGTCGGTGGCCGAGCAGGTGGATCATGAGAATTTGGGCCTGATCTGGAATTCGGTGCCGCAGGACGTGGTTGACGGGTCCGTTGAGGTGGCGCTCGACACGGTCTGGCCCTGGCTGGACCACGTTCATTTGCACGACCTGGCAGGGCAGGGATATCCGTATCGGGAGTTGTTCCGATTGCTTCACCAGAAAGAATACGGGGGGTATATGTCAGCTGAAGCGGAGCGAAGCCCCGATCGGGGGGTGGGGGATCTGTGGATGTTCGCGGCGTATTACGCGGATCTCTTCAGGGCCTATCGGGACCTCGCGCGGGGCTGAGACGGGCTGGCTCGACGCCGGATGGCCGGTCCCTGCAATCCTTTCACGATTGAATGAACAAAGCCTGGTATGTTGTTGCGTATCAGGCTTTTTTCGTTTCGTTATCCCATCGACGACGGCGGTCGCGTTCAATCCTCCGCTATCGAGACATTTATCCTTACCGAATAATGATATGATAGGCGATTATATTTGTAGGGGCTTCGGCCGACCCTGCCTCCTGCGAGTTCCACGATGCGGTCGGGCGGGGCAACCAACCGGATGGATTCAACGGCAATTTCGGTGCGTGTATGATTCTTCGATAATTTTCAGGTCGCAATTGACTTTCCGCCGTGATCCCGTATTTTGTTTATACGGAGCCGCCCCCTCTCTCCCAAGGCCGCAGGGCATCTTGCATGGCAGAATTCGATGCGATCTCCAAACACCTGATTCAATCCTATCCCGACGACTTTGCCGGCTTCGCCCTCGGCCGCGAGGACGTTGAGGTCCTTGAAGTCATTGACACCGAACAGCCCACGGTCTCAGCACGCCACGCGGACAGTCTCATTCGAGTCCGCATCGATGGCCGGGAAGCATTGGTCCACAACGAATTTCAGACGACCGACAGCACCAACCCGCCCATGCCGCGACGCATGGCGGGTTATATCGGGCGCGCCATTGAACGTCATGGCGTGTCTGTCTACTCCAGCGTCATCTACCTGCGCCCGGACGCGGGCCAACGAGACCCGGGACAGTATTTGCAGGCGCATCCAGGTCACCGGGTGCTTGTGCAGTACAGGGTGATTCGGCTGAGTGAACTGGATGGTCAGGGCATTCTCGATGCGGGACACGAGGGGCTGATCGCCTTTGCGCCGTTGATGAAGCCGCCCGCCGGGATGGCTTCACAGGCCTGGTTGCGCCACTGTATCCACACGGCTCACGCGCGGCCAATGGCTGCGTCGAAAAAAGCCGATTACCTGGCCGGCATGTCTCTGCTAAGTGGGTTGGCGTACGCGCCGGAGACCATTTCTGACATTGTCTCAAAGGAGGGTATTATGGACCTCATACGTGAATCATCCTTTGCCCAATACCTCACCCGACAGGGCATCGAGCAAGGGATTGAGCAGGGCATCGAACAGGGCATTGAGCAGGGCATCGAACAGGGCATTGAGCGAGGCATTGAGCAGGGGATCAAGCAGGGCATCGAGCAAGGCATTGAGCAGGGGCTCCGGGATAGCATCCTGGCTGTTTTGGCAATTCGATTCGATCTCCCCGCGTCGCATCCTCTGGCCGCTTGCATTGCGACGATCGACGACGTCCAGCGCCTCAAGCAGTTGCACCGCGCGGCGGTCCAGGTGTCCAGTCTCGACGCATTCGGTCAACGGTTGGATGAAGAACAGAATTGAAGTCCATTGTCTGAATACCCTTCGCAGGAATGAGAAAACAGGACAACGCACCCTGGAGGTGTGTTGTCCTGTTTTGAGTTTGATATCGGAGGGTTTTCAGGATCTGAGTGTTTCGATCCGGATTTGCCGTAACCCGTCGATCGACCTATCCGTCTTGCAGGTGTACGAGGCAATTTCTCTGAAAAAACTCAACGTCTTTTCCTGTTGATGCCTTTCGCGTATCTTGTCAATGACCTGCGAGAAGAATCCGGTGTGGGGAGCTGGACGTACTGTGCGGCAGGGCCTGGCCAAATTACAGACGCTCGGCCATCATCCGACGCGAGCAGGAGATGCTTCGTCAGCCTGACGGCTTCCTCAGCATGAAAGTCCGGACGTACGATGAACGAGCCGTCTCTTCCTGTCGCGATGACTTCCCCCAGGTCTTATACCAAAATCACATCAACTACAGTCTTTTCATGGGGTTAAATCACAGTCCATCCCGATAATCATAGTCAATCACAGTCCGATACGTGAATAGAACTCTTCCACGCTGGATGGTCGGTTCCCACCGTCCTTTCACGATTGAATGAATAAAGCCTGGTTCGTGGTTGCATATCAGGCTTTTTCGACTCGTTAACCCATCGACGACGGCCGCATCGTTCAGTCCACGGTTCTGGCGGCGACAACCGAGATCAGCGCGGTATTGTATTCATCGTCGAGAACCGAACTTCCCACAATCACTATCACCCAGTATTGATATTGCGGAATATTCCCCAGACCGGATTGTAAATGGCGATTTGTCGCTCTCTTTCTTGTTGTTCCTTTAATCGTCGAACGAAGCTCTTTCTTGCCTGCCTCGCAGTGACCGTCCGTAGGTCAGCCACGATTGGTTCTTTTCGATCATTATTCATGAGTACCCGTAGATCGAAGTTAAAGCTCTGACCGGGCGTTCTGGATCGCTTTTAGTTCAGCGTCGGAGATGCTCCAGACTTCGGCCGCTGCTTTGTCAACCTGAGCCTCCAACGCCGTGAGCTGAGACTTATTTTTTGCTCCAACATGGCATTGGCGCGAGAGATTGGCTAGACGCTCGTGGACACTGTCGGTCGTTTTGTACCGAGGAACGGCTATGTTCTTCATAATATGAGGAGATGGATGTAGAACAATATAGGCTGCAACGGCCACAAAGGCAGGTGACGAATTGAGCATACCGGCGATGAAATATGCCTCTCTCTCGGAACCACAAGAAACAGCCACGACAGAATGACTCGGCAACGAAGGCTTCACCTTCTCGATCCTTGAGGGTCCGACCACACTGGCACGGACAGAGTGCCCCACCTCCGGCCATAAAACCTTCCAATTCGCCATCGTGTAAGGCCCAACACCAAACATCGTATAAAAAGGTGCGCCCTTATCAATCGGACCTCGCACGGCGTGTGTCGCACGACCACGTAATGTTCCCCGCGCAGGTCTTTGGGTATTGCCCTCAAACTGCTTCAGGTATCCGTACGTCTTAGGCCACCGTAATTTCATCACGGCTTCAGGAATACCCTTTCTTGTTTCTGGATCTTGGGCTAAGATAATGTACGCTGAAGGTTCGGCGGACCAGCGTTGAACATTGCGGCCTCGCAGCATCGGATACACTAAGTCTGGCTCGATAACGGCTTGTACGTGATTGACTTTTATCTTTCCGACGTCGTGCATATTCTCAATCAGCAGTTCTCCATTCGGCCGTTTTTTTAGGATTCGAATCCAGTAGCATCCGTTCAGGCCACCTGTGTTTACGCCTTCGTAGGCCCTGTAATCGCTTTCTCCGATCACTTTCCGAATGCCGGGAAGTGCCTGCTTTGGTGCAGTAAGCCAAGGGGAAGAGTCTTTGGAAGCGACAACCGGAAGGGCTTCCATTTTGCATTGAGCAGTATCGGTTCGGACATTCGTTAGAGACTCGTCTTGGGCAATCCGAGAAGGTCCCATCCAAGTTGTGTACTTCACCGGATATTTGAACGGCAAGATCGTCTTCACACACACAAAGACTGCGGTTCGGTTCGTTGCGCCTTCAAAAACCTGCATAGCACTTAGGTCGTGAACCATGAGAGGTTTGAGATACCATTGGTGAGTCTCATCTAGACCTTAAACAAGCGTGACCAGTGAAATTTTTCTGGTCCAAGAGACCGGAAAGGCCTACCGTTGTTGGAGATAGATGGATTGTGCTAGAAATCATCACTCCAACGCAGGAGACCTTTCCGGTGAAAAGAATATCGGTTGATGACAGCCGCAGGAATCGTGCTCGTCGCAAACGCAAAGTGGCCGCCCGCCACGGTCGAGCGGGGCATTGGCAGGCCCAGCGCCGGCCCATGTTCAGTCCTGGCAAAGTGCACTACGAGGTAGGCGCCTACACCGACGCGATGAGTTACGGAGGCATCGGCGCCGTGCATCGCCTGGTCACCAAGCTGGGTCTGCCCAAGCGCATCGACGCGTCACTGTCCTTGTTGAAGGTGCATCTGCCCTATCATGAGTCGGACCACGTACTAAACATCACATACAACGTGTTATGCGGCGGCACGCGCTTGGAGGATATCGAGCGTTTGCGAAGTGACGGGGCCTACATGAATGCCCTGGGCGCCAAGTTGATTCCCGATCCGACCACGGCGGGTGACTTTTGCCGACGCTTCTCGGAACGGGACATCGTCGAACTGATGGCGTGCATCAACGCGGTGCGATCCTCCTTGTGGGCATCGCGTGGCCGCAAATTGCTTGGTGACATCACCTATATCGATGTGGACGGCACAAACGTGCCCACGTATGGCAAGCGCAAGAGGGGTATGGACATCTCTTACCAGGGCATCTGGGGCTACCATCCGCTGGTGATCTCACTTTCCAACACGAAGGAAGTGCTCTTCCTGGTCAACCGACCGGGGAATGTGCCCAGCCACACCGGTGCGGCACAGTGGATCGACGCGGCCATCGACCTGGTGCAGCCCCACGCCAAGCGCATCTGTGTGCGTGGCGACACCGACTTTTTCTTGACTCGACATCTTGATCGCTGGGCCAAAAGCGTCGACTTCATCTTCGGGATGGACGCCAACGCGGCGATGCGTTCCCGTGCCGAGGCCCTCGACGAGGCACAATGGCAGCCCCTGCAACGCAAACCCCGTTATCACACCGTGACCGACCAGAAGCGGAAGCGCAATCAGCCCCACGAGAAACAGCGCATCGTCCACAAGCGGGCCTACGCCAACCTGGTGCTGAACCACGAACACGTGGCCGAGTTCAACTACCAACCCACGCGCTGTAAACGTGGGTATCGCGTCGTGGTCCTGCGCAAGAACATCAGCAAAATGAAGGGCGACCTTGTCCTGTTCGACGAATGCCGTTATTTCTTCTATATCACGACACGCACGGACGTGACCCCCCAAGAGATCGTCGCCTGCGCCAACCAACGCTGCGATCAGGAGAACGTCATCGAGCAACTCAAAAACGGCGTCAACGCCTTGCGCGTGCCCCTGTATGACCTGGTCAGCAACTGGGCCTATATGGTCATCGCCGCCCTGGCCTGGAACCTCAAATCCTGGTTTGCCATGATGATGCACAGACACCGTGATCGACAGCAGTACGTCTGCATGGAATTCCGGCGCTTCATCCACAGCATTATCTTGATTCCCTGCCACGTCATCCAACGCGCGCGCACCACCACGTTACGGCTCATCGGCTATCAACCCACCCTCGATCGCCTCTTCAGCACCTGGCGTATCATTGAACGCACCGGATTTGGATAACACCAATGCAGCACCACCGATGACACACAAACGCGGCGCCATCCCCACACCCCTCAACGGACCGGTGTGTCCACCACGCGTCTCAACGCCACTTCGGATACTCAATTTACCATAGCGACCACGACAAACACGGCCCTAAAAACCATCCAAAACGCCAATTCCATATAAATCGACACCAACGCCTCAACACAAACACAAATCACTGTGGCGCACACGATACTCGCTTATTTTAGGTCTAGTGTGTAGTGGAGTTTTCTGAAACCGTCGCCCGCCCCCTGTGTCTTGAATACGCTCTGAGTGATAACAAACCCAAGGCGTCCCTTCTACTTTAGATAGCTATCGACCGCGGAATATGTGAACAGCATGGAAATGTCTTTCTTGCCCCCACCTAAGCGGCCTTCGGAACCCGACAGCGTGAAAAGACCGTATGTCTGCCAGAGCGGTTTCATGTCGTCGCGGTACCCTTCGGGCAGATGCTCCCAATTTACCCACGGTGGATTACCAGCCACGTAGTCCACTTTGCCAATGAAGAGAGGGGCGAAGGCGTTCTTGATGATGCGTGCCCAGATGCCGTTTCTGTTGTCGGCATTAAGCCGTTGGAGGTAGCAATAGAGTTGCTTGTGGAGTCTAGCTTCAGTCGCGGGTATGGCCTCGGCCTCGCATCGTTCCAGGAATTCTTCGGGCGAGTATCCATTGCCAACGCAAAACTCGAGCGTATCGGCATAGCGACCTAAATGTATAGGGTTTCCAGTAACTTCAGTCGGAATGTTGAAGTCGCCAGCACTGGTCTTGAGTTGCCGCGCCTTGCCCCAGGCTCCCGTGAATACATCGCCGTATTCCGATGGGGTCATGATGGAATCGCACAGATACACCGGCAGTTCGACGTTGGCCGCATGAAGCAATAGCTCGCGAATGGCCATCAGGTAGTTGGTACGGGCAGCCATGACCGCAAGCGGATTGAGGTCAAAGCCGATGATGTTGCGCAGTATTTTTTGTAACAACTCGTCTTCGCCAAAGCCGCATTCGTGGCGGTGTTCCTCGTACCACGTCTTGACGCGATTTAGCGCCATTACAAGAAAGGTGCCCGATCCGCAGGCGGGATCAAGAAGCCGCTTGTCCGGGTTGCCATCATAGCCGAGTTCTTCGAGCACGAGTTCGGCCAGCCAATCGGGAGTGTAGTATTCGCCAAGGTCGTGGCGGACGGATCTGGGGAAGAGTTGCTGGTATAGTTGCTTGAGCAAGTCGCGTGATTCGGCGGGTTCGACGCTCAGAGTAGTCGGGTCGAATCGGTCGAGTGCTTGCGTCATAGTACGGACGGCGTCTGCGCAATCTTCGTTCCAGGCGTCGAGATACCAGGAGAAGAGATCGCCTTCGAGAAAGTTGCGAATGCCGATTTGCGACCAGATGCCTCCCTGTTCAAGATTCCGCAATTCGTCCCGCAGTTTGGCCGAAGTAGGTGCGGAAATGAGTTTTTTGAGGGTTGAGGTCCCAAGTGGCGAAAAGGACGAGACAATTTCGGCGGCCAGAATCTTCATAAATATGGCATAGTAAGTATGGACAGCGAAGAGGAGTTCGGCCGGATCAGGGTTGGTCACGTTATAGTGATTGGCCAATTTGTTGACTTTGGCGTTCTAACCGTGGATGTCGTAACCGCATACCTCGCCGAAGAGAATCTGCCACTGGCGGAAAAATGTGTTAGCCTTCGGGCTCTCGGTTGCGTGGATTGAGGCATGAATGTGCCGAACGCCATCTTGTGCGCTCTGGCCTTCGGAACCAAAGTAAGCTGCCAAATTTTCGGGCGTTAAGGAAAGTCCTCTTGCGCCTAGCGAGACAATGGCCCTGAGCAGGCGTTGGACTGTGTACGTCGTGACTGGCTGCGGATCCTCGGTATCGAGCTTGGCACCGCGTTTACGCACAAAGACAATCGTGTCGCCATCGCAGCCCACGCCAAGGATACGCTCCATACCGACATGCTCTTTTGCCTGAAAGTCCCGGAAACGCTTGTTGAGCTGTTCGACGACGGCCTTTACGCCCGGCGCGTTCTTGTCTTCTGTAATTCTTCCGGAACCCTTTGGGTCTTTGTATTCGATGACCACACCGCCGTATTTCGAGTCAATACGTCCTCCCGCCAAACCGTATTCGTGTTGACCTTTAATGGCCAGCCCCGCTTTCTTGATGAACTCGTCGATAAGCTTATTGCACTCATGCCGAATGTCTTCTTCCGAGTTGGCCCAGACAGCAGCACTTCTCATCTGATCGGCCATGATCCTGGCGTGCTCTTCAATTAGCCATTCGAGGTTCGTATTCATTGAGTGTATCGCTTTCTCTGGCGGTTGGACTTCCCTAAAGTGTATGCGCGACGGCAGTGTGCCAGCTTGCTTAAACCGCCTCCCGGCCTCGCTATGGCTCGGTCAATACAATCTAAATGGGCTTTCAACGAACAGGGAGGACAATCTCGTCGGCAAGGATTGACCTCCCGAAGGTGTTGAAAACGGTGGCAGTACGAGACTGAGAGTTCCACATTGGTCAATTCTCATTGTATCCATGCTGTCTCGACTGGAGAACATCCTTCCAATGCCCTTCGCGCACTAAAATTAATTCGTCGCTAACTTCCGTTGCCCAATATTCCAAAAGACTGAATCGAAAATTTCTCTTGGCGTACTCCATTCCGCCATTCTCCTTGAGCAGATTTTTTAGTCCCGCGTTGCCACCATGCCCATCGCCTAATAAGTAGTCGTTCCATCTTCCCCAAATGCGCCCGTCGCCCGTCGCGGAACCGACGTAATTTTTGCCGTTAGACCTATCTGTGATCGGATAGACCCCCTTCAGATTTTTCAAAGCGGTTTTCCAATCTGGTTTTTGAATGGTCCATATATGCTCGAGCTCGGAAAACGGGTGGCATATTTTCTCATATCCACAAAATGACTGCCCTGTGTAGGGTTCGCGCAATATTTCGGCAACAATCAACTTGCAATAGTGGTTTTCGAAGTTCACTCTCGTTGCTCGCTCGCGATACGACGACGATAGTTTAAGACGCCCAACGAAGGCAGCCCCTTGTTCCGTGAGTTCAACACTAAAACGCTTTGAGTTGTCTCGTTCAACGACACCTAAGACCTCGAACACGCCACCAAATAGCCATGTATCGGTTTGATGGTAGAAGTCCATAAGTGAGAAGATGTAACGTCGGTTGAAATCATTCCTTCTTGGCCAGTACTGTTGCCACCCAACCCAGTTTCTTCTATCCTCTGCAAAGGCCTGAAGGGGCTGCTTGTCACCATTCCATCGCGCGAAGTGCACTTTGTATTCGCAGAAATTTTCGTTCGGCCAGATATGTTTCAGCATTATCGGTGTTTTGTTCTCCATGTGGCTCTCCCCGTGGGATGACACAAATTCCTATTTTATATAGGTCAGTCACTTTGCTCTGGACATGACCTTGACATCGGAATCGAGATTGAATATAACTCATCACGGACCGTCCACGGTCACTTCCGCCACTCCGATTCGACGTAGTCGAGCTGCCTTAGGGTTTGGCTTGGGTTTGCCCTCCTTCGGCTTATGGGCGGCACACTATATATCTTTAGTGCGGAGATCTGTTTTAACGGCATAAAGGGCATTCTCAGCTTTCTCTGCCCGCTGCAAGTATAGGGCCCTGAATGCCGTCGGTCAACGACTGACATTGCACGGCTGACTCATTATCATACGACATCTTCGATGTTATCAGCGGGCTTGTATCCTTCTCTGGACCGTATGATTCTTTGGATCTCATCCACACAGGAATTCTTGAGATCCAGGATGGGCTGCCGTTGATATGGTTCAGTGTCGATTTCCCGACATTTGAGCTATCGCGGAAATCGTAACTCCTTGATGGAGTGTTCCGAATTTCGTTTGTTGGTGAGTGATAACCTACAAGGTGGGTTCGGTCAAGAGCCACTGCGGGATGCAGGCGGAAATCAGATCACGCCGAAAGCGTTTGGGTGACCTGCTATGGCATTTTGTGGCATGTTTCGTCAAGTGTGGCGCGTTGCAGTTGGAAGTGGACATATAGCAATGAGAATCGCGTTTACGCAGACGCTTCAAATTGTTTCGTGAAGGTATTCCGACAAGTCACCAATGATGACGATATTCTCGTCATTATGACTGATTCGCCGACCTGCGTGTTCCTTTGGCACGCAGGCAGCCAGGTCACGGCGAGGCCGTTCCGCAGTTACTGATGCATCTCGATATTCTGGCCTGCTACAGCAGGCCTCGCGTATCCGACGAGAACCGGTAATCTGAGAACAAATTCGAGCCGCTCAGATACACGCCGCTGCAACCAGCGCGCTTCCAGGGTATCCAGTACGCCCGACACAGTGCATAATGGGCTGACACATCAGTTTCAGGTCGCCAGACAACGGACGCTCGACCCTGACTATCACACTCACCCTGGATGATTTGTCGATGGAAAACCTCAACCTCCACGCATTCCCGACGAATTGTGGATTATCCGACCTCGGAGCACCAACCAATGACACCATCAGTTAATTCAGTAAATTCCCACGAGAGTTGCGATATTTTTATTGACACGTTCCGCCAGTTTCTTGTCTCACTTTGATATTGGCAAGTAGTGTGTTGCAAGAGTTGTGTGATCAATCGCAATTGAGAAAAACACAACGGTGGCAATTAGTGGATATGCCAATACTCCCAGTATCAGAAGTGCAAAAAACGAGCGCCATTTACTCAAATCATTCAACCGTCTATAGGCACCCCAAGCCACGAAGCACCATATCGAGACAGCGGCGAAACCAACCAATTGGATAAACAGATAAACCTTAGACACCCAGATATCCGCGTTCGTTGAATCGGATATACCCGCCTGTAGTCCAGAGATAATCATTGTATATAAACAAGGTGCGAGTAATTTTAGAAACCCAGTCCCAAGAACTTCAAAGAAGACCAATACAACGCACGATACGCCAAAGAAATATGCGTACGTCACGAAAAAACTACGGACGTCCGCTCGCCCGCCAACCAGACGCCATGCTATACGAAGAGCGATCGCATATAGAAAAACCGAAAGCAAGCTTGTAACGCCAGTCGCGGCAGCGTGGACCCATAAACTTTTCCCAGCAGGAAGGAGCGGCGCGTGCATAATTGTCACCAGCACTAATGAGAATCCCAAGAATGCAAGCGAGCGGGCGAAGGCAGTTTGTTTAGTGGTGTTTTGGCGAGCCATGAATCGTTTGGGACCCGACAGAAGAGAGCCGAAGTCCCTAATGTACCGAGGTATGTACCTCACAACTGTCCAATTTAGATTTCCCATATTCTACCCTTTTTTTTGTGATTGTCACTGCGTAAGTCAGTAAGGACAAAGACCATATAAGAATAGAACCGTCCAATGTGTTGGAAGTGGACCCCATGGTCAAGACCAATTAGAGGCGAATTTAAGGTGGATTGAATTTCTGTTCTGGAGAGGGCTCTCCATTCTGAAGTAAAGATCAGCGTGTAGCCGACTGCACACGGGGTAGTGCGTGCATTCCTCGTTGTAGAAGACGAGGTAGTCGGACCGTTCCCTCTCGTCTGCCGGATTACATCGGTCTGGTGACACTGGATGGGCGCGGTTAGACTTCATTATGTAGACGATCCTCACCGCGTCAACCCGGGATACGCATTCGGTTTTCACAATGTCCTCCTTTCGACAATCGTCTGAGAGTCCGCCTTGGACGGCGGCGCGTGGTCCGTTCATTGAGCAAGGACGGCCGCGAAGCGTTCGTGGGCTCAGGACGATTCCCGAGCAGGCCGCATTTGTGACCGCCGCGAACGGCGAAACGCAAGAACCGGTCAGAATCCAGTGGCGGTAGCGGGGGAGTTTGGTACGACACGAGATCGAGCAAAGGGTCTACTCCGAGCAATGCGGAAGGCTGCCCTGATTTGCATTACGACAAGCGTCCTTATCGTGCTTAAGAAGACACCGAAAGAAATCCCTAAACCCATCTTCCTGCTCATCCCACGATCCTGAAAATCAGCAGAGGCTGGGGTTCCGTTCGTCCTGAAAACAAGCTCGACGAGCTTGCCCTCGCCGCTGGCGCCCTGGCCATCCACTTTCACGGCGCCAATTTCCAGTTGGCCCGGCGTCCGGCTTGAAGACAGGAACAGCGTTTGCTGTCCGGGAACTGCGTTGAGCAGATTGCCCTCCAACTCCCTGGCTTCCAGGAACGCATACTTCACGGGATCGAATTGAAGCGAAAATCCGTATCCTTTGAGGTTTTTCGTCTCTGACAACGAGACGTGGAGCTTGAGCACGCCGCTCTCGGCCGCCGGGTCGTTTACGCGCTCGAGGGTGAGCGTTGCGAAGGCGTTCTGCCCTCCGGTAATCGTCAAACCGCGCGTAAGTTCGCCGGCCGATGCAGCGGCGACCGTTGACAAGACCGCGCACATGGATACGACAAGCCGTTTCAACATATCATCCTCCCTGCGATAAAGTGGACGTGGGCGACAAGGGATGTCGGAGATGAATTCACAGTAAACCGCGTCTTGGTTTACAACTGGCGCCTCGCTATTTCCAAGACGTGTCGAACGTGAACGTCTTTACAGAAGCGCTGGAGAGGGTGGTCCGTGTAATGGAAATCGCCTGGGTAACGCCTATTGTGAACAATTCGGGCCACCGGTCTCCCTGATCCCCTGCAACCACGTCTGAAAGTCCGAATCGAGCGGCGCACACAGGCCTCCTTCCCCTCCGAAGTGAAATACCTCCAGCTTTGCAAGCGCCGTCAGGCTTTGAGGAAGCGCACCACTCAGCTGATTGAGGCTAAGCCATAGTTGAGTAAGGTTGGCCAGGTTGCCCAATTCCGAAGGTACCATACCGCTTAACCGATTGCCTGCAAGACTCAGTTCCTCCGTCAGGCTGGTCAGATTGCCCAATTCCGATGGAATCACGCCACTCAATTGATTTCCGCCAAGATCTAGGTAAGTGAGACTGGTCAAATTGCCCAATTCTGTCGGGATCACTCCACTCAACCTATTGCTGTCGAGACCCAGAAACTCCAGGTTTGAGAGGTTCCCCAATTCTACGGGTATCGAACCCCTCAACTCGTTTCCGCTCAGATCCAACTCACTAAGATTGGACAGGTTCCCCAATTTAGCAGGAATCGTGCCACTCAACTCATTGAAGTCCAGAGTCAGCTCCTTAAGGTCGGACAGGTTACCGAATTTCTCTGGAATACCACCACTCAGCTGATTGCCGCCAAGCCTCAAGCTCCTGAGGTCGGTGAGGTCTCCCAGTTCCGGGGGAACCTGACCGCTCAATGCATTGCCGCCAAGCTGCAGCTCCGTAAGATTGGTCAGGTCGCTCAGTTCCACGGGAATCGTTCCGCTCAACTGATTGGAGGGAAGATGCAGAACTTCAAGCTTGGTCAAATTGCCCAGTTCAGCCGGAAGCTCACCCGTCAAGTTATGGTTTCTCAGGTCAAGGTCTGTAACCCAACCGTTAGAAACGCCAACGCCATGCCAAGTGGAAATGTCATTGTCTGACAGCCAGTTGGTGTTGTTCGTCCAATTGTCTCCATCCGTCGCATTGTACAGCGCCACCAACGCCTCGCGCTGGGACTCCAGGGCGCAGGTCGGGCCGTTGGACTCTTTGATGCCCCGCAGCCATCGTTGAAAGGCTTCATCAGCCGGCGCGCACAAACCTGTGCCCTCAAAGAGGAATTTCTCCAGATTTGTCAGCCCTGTCAGGCTTTGAGGCAGCGTGCCCGCTAACGACGCGCTGTACTGGAACTCCAATATCCTGAGGTTCGTCAGGTTACCCAGTTCCACGGGAATCGCACCGTTCAGCTGTGTACTCCAGAGTTTCAGTTCTGTGAGTTTGGACAAGCTCCCCAGTTCCACGGGAATGGCGCCACTCAACGGATTGCCGCCAAGTACCAGTACGCTGAGGCTGTCCAGGCCGCCCAGTTCCACAGGGATCGGACCGGTCAATTGATTGTCGTAAAGACCCAGCCGTGTGAGGTTGGATAAGCTGCTTAATTCCACGGGAATCGAACCGGTCAACTGATTGTCGCCAAGATTCAGGAAAGTGAGGTTGGATAAGCTGCTTAATTCCACGGGAATCGAACCACTCAACTGATTCCCAATTAGATACAGCAGTTCCAGGTTTTCCAGGTTGCTCAATTCGGATGGAATTGGTCCACCCAACTGATTCCCAATTAGATACATCCGTTCCAGGTTGGACAGGTTGCCCAATTCGGATGGAATTGGGCCACTCAACTGGTTACCGTGAAGATACAGCTGCTCCAGGTTTTCCAGGTTACCCAATTCGGGTGGAATTGGGCCACTCAACTGATTCCCAATTAGATACATCCGTTCCAGGTTGGACAGGTTGCCCAATTCGGGTGGAATTGGACCGCTCAATTGCGTCTGGCTAAGAGTCAGATGCTCCAGGTTGGCCAGGTTGGACACTACGGACGGTATCGAGCCGCTAAACCCTTTTCCACCAAGTGAAAGGCGCTTCAACTTGGTCAGGTTGAACAATTCGGATGGTAGCGAGCCAACCGATTGAATCCCCGAGAGTATCAAAGTCTCCAGATTGATCAGGTTGAACAATTCGGATGGTATCGGGCCAACCAACTGTTCCGAGCTAAGAAACAGCGTCTCCAGGTTGGTCAGGTTGCCCAATTCCGGGGGTATCACGCCACTTAACTGATTCTGATCGAGGCTAAGATAAATCAGGTTGGATAGTTTGGCCAACTCGACGGGAATCGGCCCGCTCAACCCATTCCAGGCGAGGTTGAGAATCGTAAGGGAAGACAGATTACCCAGCTCCACGGGTATCGGCCCCGTCAACGCATTACCGTTGAGTTTCAGGCTGTCGAGGCTTGCCAGGCTGCTCAACTCCGGAGGGATCGGGCCGGTGAGATTGTTCCGGGACAGGCTCAAGCCCGTGACGCGACCGTTCCCCACTGTTACGCCGTGCCACGTATCGAGCGGGTTGTCCGTCAGCCAGTTGGTCTGGATCGTCCAGTTGTCCCCGCCGGTTGCGTTGTAAAGCGCCACCAGCACGTCGCGGTCCGGCGCCGTGGGGGTAGGCGGCGCCACTTCTTGTCCATATAGCCCCGCAAACGCCAGAAAATCCGAAAATCCTACGGCCCCGTCTCCGTCCAGGTCAAATCGCGCGTCGTAAGTCCCATCACCCTCTTGCGACCCATAGTTGCCCGCGAATTGCACAAAGTCAGTAAACCCAACCGTACCATCGCCGTCGAAATCCGGCGAAGGACCGGCCGGAAGGGGTCGCAGAACGACATTGATATTCGGCATCAAGGTTTCCTGTTGGCCGCCCCTGCCCAGCGTGGCTTCCACGAAACGGATCGTCGTGCCCGTGAACGTGGCTGACGTGCGAAACCGGACCGTGCCGACGAGACCAGCCGTCGCTGCAGCCCGGCCGCCCATCGACGCGACGCCCAGGGTGACTGACGTCGGGTTCGTCCCGGTCTCCACAAGCACCTGGGCATTGGGAAACAGGTCGCCCGGGTCGGTACCGTCGTAGACGACCTGACCCGCATCGTATACCAAACGAATGGACACGCCCTGCGCCTGGCTCACGTCGCTCGCGTAAACCTGGATGGAAACCGTCGCGTCAGGGGATACCTCCACTGTCATGACCCCCTGGTCGCCGGCGGCGCCATCCACGTCCGCGGACAGTGAAAAACTGTCCTGTGAAGAAAGAGGCAGCGGGCTAAGCAAAAGGACGATCGACAGGATTGTAAACATCGACGTCCGCGCCGCGCCAGGGCGATGGGGCGGCCAACCGGTCAGATGAATTAGTGGTTTGCGCATGATATCTCTCCTTTGTTGCATTTCGCTACATATCGTTGCGTTTTGCAACAGTTGTTCCGTCGAGGGTTGTTGTCATTAAAGTCCACGGCGTTACCTTCCGGGAGTCACGGCCGCGGGCACCGGGCGGCGGCAGTGTTTCGGAGCGAGCAAATGGCACCGGTTCCGGCAAGACCGCGGCCACGGCAGAAGGCAGAAGGACACGTTGCCCCGCCGCTTCCCGCTTGTTGGCAGGTCAGGCAGCAACAAGGACCTCGACCAGGGGTGTCCGGTACAGCGGTTCGAGGGTAATTATCGGTCCGCGCCTATTTCAACAATAACATCCGCCTGGAGGCGGAGACATCGCCGGCCTGGATCCGATACAGATAGATGCCGCTGGCGACCCGCCTGCTCAGCTCGTCCGTGCCATCCCAGGTCGCCGTGAATGAACCGGCTTCCATCCGCTCGTCGACCAGCACGCGAACCTCCTGGCCCAGCAGGTTGTATATCGCCAGCCGCACCCGACCGGCGTCGGGCAACTGATATCCGATGACGGTGGCGGGGTTAAAGGGATTCGGCATATTCTGATCCAGAGCAAACCGGTCGGGCAACGGCTTCAAATCGCCCACTTCAACGCGTGCCGCCGCGTCCAGCTTACCGTCCAGCCCCACCAGCACGCTCTCCGAGACCTGAAAATCAGCAGAAACCGGTGTGCCGCTCGTCCGGAAGACAAGCTCGACGAGCTTTCCCTCGCCGCTGGCGCCATGGCCATCCACTTTCACGGCGCCGATTTCCAGTTGGCCCGGCGTCCGGCTCGAAGACAGGAACAGCGTTTTCTGACCGGGAACCCCTTTGAGCAGATTAACCTCCAACTCCCTGGCGTCCAGGAACGCATACTTCACCGGATCGAACTGAAGCGAAAATCCGTATCCTTTGAGGTTTTTCGTCTGGGACAACGAGACGTGGATCTTGAGCACGCCGCTCTCGGCCGCCGGGTCGTTTACGCGCTCGAGCGTGAGCGTTGCGAAGGCGTTCTGTCCTCCGGTAATGGACAATCCACGCGTCAGTTCTCCAGCCGATGCGGCAGCGACCGTTGACAAGACCGCGCACATGGATACAACAAGCCGTTTCAGTATATCATCCTCCCTGCGATAAAGTGGACCTGGGCGACAAGGGATGTCGGAGATGAATTCACAGTGAACCGCGACCTTGATTGCATTTGGCGCCTCGCTATTCCCGAGACGTGGCGAACGTGAACGTCTTTACAGAAGCACCGGCGAGGGTGGTCCGTGCAATGGAAATCGCTTGGTGGGTAACGCCTATTGCGAGCAATTCGGCCCTCCTTTGTCACTGATTCCCTGTAGCCACGTCTGGAACGCCGTATCGAGCGGCGCACATAGCCCTCCTTCTCCCCCAAAGTGAAATATCTCCAGTTTCGTCAGGCTGGTAAGGCTCAGAGGAAGGGAACCACTCAACTGATTCTCGTTAAGATGCAGTTCAGTGAGATCTGTCAGGTTGCCCAATTCGACAGAAATCGTGCCACTTAACTGATTGCTCCAAAGAGATAGCGCCCTAAGGTTAGACAGGTTGCCCAATTCTGTTGGGATCCGACCACTCAAATTATTGTCTCCAAGATTCAGATCCGTAAGCTTGGAAAGGTTGCCCAACTCTGCTGGGATCGGACCTGTCAACTCATTTGCGACAAGATGCAGGACCTCAAGTTTGGGCAAGTTGCCCAATTCGACGGGTATCCCACCGCCCAACCCATTTTTAGAAAGATGCAGGTCGGTGAGGTTTGTCAGATTGCCTAGTGACGCTGGTATACCCCCACTTAGTTGATTTTCGCCAAGACCCAGGAATTCGAGCTTGAAAAGGTTGCCCAATTCTGTTGGGATCGGACCACTCAAATTATTGTCGCCAAGATCCAGTTCCGTAAGATCGGACAGGTTGCCCAATTCTGTTGGGATCGGACCTTTCAACTCATTTGCGATAATATGCAGAACCTCAAGTTTGAGCAAGTTGCCCAATTCCACGGGTATCCCACCGCTCAATTCATTCTTGTACAGCCATAGGTGAGTAAGCTTGGAAAGGTTGCCCAATTCCACGGGAATTCGACCGCCCAACCCGTTTTGGGAAAGATGCAGGTGCGTGAGGTTTGTAAGATTGCTTAGTGACGCTGGTATACCCCCACTTAATTGATTGTCGCCAAGACCCAGGTAATCGAGCTTGGAAAGGTCGCCCAGTGCTACCGGGATCGTTCCGCTCAACTGATTGAGTCTAAGGTCCAGAGTCAACAGGTTGGACAGATTCGCCAATTCGACGGGAATCGTACCACTCAACTCATTATCGTAAAGCCACAGGCGAGAAAGATTCGTCAGGTTGCCCAATTCCACGGGTATCTTTCCGCTTAACCCATTTTCGGGAAGATGCAGAGTCTCAAGGTTGGTCAGTTTGCCCAGTTCCACGGGCAGTTCACCCGTCAGATTATTATCTCTCATGTCCAGGTGTGTAACCCAACCGTTAGAAACCCCGACGCCATGCCACGTGGAAATGTCATTGTCTGACAGCCAGTTGGTGTTATTCGTCCAATTGTCTCCATCCGTCGCATTGTACAGCGCCACCAACGCCTCGCGCTGGGATTCCAGGGCGCAAGTCGGGCCGTTGGACTCTTTGATGCCCCGTAGCCAACGTTGAAAGGCTTCATCAGGCGGCGCGCACAGACCTGTGCCCTCGAAGAGAAATTTCTCCAGATTTTTCAGCCCTGTCAGGCTTTGAGGCAGCGTTCCCGCTAACGACGCGCTGTACTGGAACTCCAATATCTTGAGGTTTGTCAGGTTACCCAGTTCCACGGGAACCGCCCCGTTCAGCTGTGTACTCCAGAGCTTCAGTTGTGTGAGTTTGGACAATCTCCCCAGTTCCACGGGAATCGAACCACTCAACGGATTGCCGCCAAGTACCAGTACGCTGAGGCTGTCCAGGCCACCCAGTTCCACAGGGATCGGACCGGTCAATTGATTGTCGTAAAGCCAGAGGTGTGTGAGGTTGGATAAGCTGCTTAATTCCACGGGAATCGAACCGGTCAACTGATTGTCGCCAAGATTTATGGCCCTGAGGTTTTCCAGGTTGCCCAATTCGGGTGGGATTGCACCGCTCAACTGGTTAATGGAAAGATGCAGCCGTTCCAAGTTTTCCAGGTTGCCCAATTCGGGTGGGATTGCACCGCTCAACTGGTTAACGGTTAGATTCACCTGCTCCAGGTTTTCCAGGTTGCCCAATTCGGGTGGAATTGGGCCACTCAACTGATTGAAAAATAGATACAGCCGTTCCAGGTTTCCCAGGCTGCCCAATTCGGGTGGAATTGGACCGCTAAATTGCGTCTGGCTAAGATTCAGCTGCTCCAGGTTGGCCAGGTTGGACACTTCGGACGGTATCGAGCCGCTAAACCCTTTTCCGCCAAGTGAAAGGTGCGTCAACTTTGTCAGGTTGAACAATTCGGATGGTATCGAGCCAACCGATTGAATCCCCCGGAGGCTCAACCTCTCCAGATTGGTCAGGTTGCCCAATTTGGATGGTATGGGGCCAACCAACTGTTCCGAGCTAAGAAGCAGTGTCTCGAGGTTGGTCAGATTGCCCAATTCCGATGGTATCACGCCACTCAGTTGATTGGAGGTTAGATACAGTCGCTTCAGGTTGGCCAGGTTGCCCAATTCCCGTGGAATCGGACCACTCAACTGACTGCCAAGGAACAGATTCTCCAGGTTGGTCAGGTTGCCCAATTCTGATGGTATCGTCCCACTCAACTGATTCTGATCAAGGCGCAGATACGTCAGGTTGGATAGTTTGGCCAACTCGACTGGAATCGGCCCGCTCAACTCAGTCCGGACGACGTTGAGAATCGTAAGGGAAGCCAGATTACCTAACTCGATGGGTATCACTCCTCTCAACGCATTACCGTCGAGTTTCAGGCTGTCGAGGCTGGCCAGGCTGCCCAACTCGGGTGGGATCGGGCCGGTGAGATTGTTTCGGGACAGGCTTATCCCCGTGACCCGACCGTTCGCCGCGGTGACGCCGTGCCACGTATCGAGCGGGTTGTCCGTGAGCCAGTTGGTCTGGGTCGTCCAGTTGTCCCCGCCGGTTGCGTTGTAAAGCGCCACCAGCACGTCACGGTCCGGCGCCGTGGGGGTGGGCGGCGCCACTTCTTGTCCGAATTGCCCGGCAAGTGCCAGGAAATCCGAAAATCCCACGGCCCCGTCTCCGTCCAGGTCAAACCTCGCGTCGTAAGTCCCATCACCCTCTTGCGACCCATAGTTGCCCGCGAATTGCACAAAGTCAGTAAACCCAACCGTACCATCCCCGTCAAAATCCGGCGAAGGCCCGGCCGGAACCGGTTGCAATTCAATATTGATATTCGGCATCACGGTTTCCTGTTGGCCGCCCCTGCCCAGCGTGGCTTCCACGAAACGGATCGTCGTGCCCGTGAACGTGGCTGACGTGCGAAACCGAACCGTGCCCACAAGGCCCGCTGACGCCGCGGCCCGACCGCCCATCGACGCAATGCCCAACGTGACCGACGTCGGGTTCGTCCCGGTCTCCACCAGCACCTGGGCATTGGGAAACAGGTCGCCCGGGTCGGTACCGTCGTAGACGACCTGACCCGCATCGTATACCAAACGAATGGACACGCCCTGCGCCTGGCTCACGTCGCTCGCGTAAACCTGGATGGAAACCGTCGTTTCAGGGGATACCTCCATCGCCGTGACCTCCTGGTCGCCGGCGGCGCCATCCACGTCCGCGGACAGTGAAAAACTGTTCTGTGACGAAAGAGACAGCGGGCTAAGCAAAAGGGCGATAAATATGATCGCACAGCCTGAGACAGGCGCGAAAATAAATTCCCCGTTCACGAAACATGTGAGACGATCTCGAAGCGCACGCATGGTCTCCTACCTTTCTGATTTGACGCCTTCTGGTTGGTGGAAGAGACGATTTTGAATGGACGTAGTCAGACGGACACGAAACAGACCGGATATGAAAGTTGGAAGAATATTTAAATGAGTGCGCATGTTGCACTGACGCCGGGAGGCACTTGGGAAGTGATCTCTCAGAAATTCGCCCAGCGGGTTCTCGAGCGAACGCCATGGCGTATAGCGGGGTTCCTTGACCGCGACGAGGAATTCGATACGCCGGTTCGGTTCTCCGGATGCTCGATTCCGGTTCGCCACAATTGACACCACGACACAGGTTCCATATATTTACAGATAGTGATGGCCGCATCCCGTCCCGTGGCGCTATATTGCCGGGGAACACGCGGGCTGTGGACCTTCTTGAATGACCGTCGGTTTTCGACTTTGCGCGTCAGGGAACCGGCGGTCTTTTTTGTGCTCGGGCTATCGCCTGGATGAGGGGTTCCGAATTGAACGGGTCGGATTTCTGACGCGTTCAGCCACAATATAACATAATAGTCGCAAATTGCAACTATTATGTTTCTTTATAATTTTTACGGTTTTCTCTACTATTTCCGCAAATATATCCAAATTCGGCGGGGCTATACGTCGATCTCTCCTCCATGTGCCCAACGGGATACTCTGCACCAGGGTTCAGAAGGTCGTGACAATGCCCACTGGAAACACGGTGGGACGGGTCACCCGGCCCACTCATCAGCCGGGGGGAAACGGTTAATGATCGCGTATATGCGGCCATTGCAGGATCGGCCTGATGCGGCCGGCTGAGGATCGGTCTATTCGGGCTGCCTGGCGGCGCCGGTTTACGAGTTTCCGATAATTCTCGGGGATGCAATTGACTTTCTACGGCGATCCCGTATCTTGTTTATACGGAGCCGCCCCCTCTCTCCCAAGGCCGCAGGGCATCTTGCATGGCAGAATTCGATGCGATCTCCAAACACCTGATTCAATCCTATCCCAACGACTTCGCCGGCTTCGCCCTCGGGCGAGAGGACGTTGAGGTCCTTGAAGTCATTGATACCGAGCAACTCACGGTATCGGCAAGCCGCGCCGACAGCCTCATTCGCGTCCGCATCGATGGCCGCGAGGTATTGGTCCACAACGAATTTCAAACGACCGACAGTACGAATCCGGACATGCCGCGACGCATGGCCGGTTATATCGGGCGCGCCATTGAACGTCATGGCGTGTCCGTCTACTCGAGCGTCATCTACTTGCGGCCCGATGCGGGCAAACGGGATCCGGGCCAATATCTTCAGTCGCATCCCGTGTACCGGGTGCACCTGCAGTACGGGGTGATTCGGCTGAGTGAACTGGATGGTCAAGAGATTCTCGATGCAGGACAGGCGGGGCTGATCGCCTTTGCTCCCCTGATGAGGCCTCCTGCTGGGATGGCTTCACGGGCATGGTTGCGCCACTGTATGCACACGGCTCATGCGCGGCCAATGGCTACGCCGGCAAAAGCCGACTACCTGGCCGGCATGTCGCTGCTCAGCGGGCTGGTGTACGCTCCGGAAACCATTTCTGATATTGTTTCGAAGGAGGGCATGATGGACCTCATACGCGAATCATCCTTTGCACAATACCTTACCCGGCAGGGCGTCGAGCAAGGGATCGAAAAAGGTATCGAACAAGGCGTTGAGCAAGGGCTCCGGGAGAGTATCCTCGCCGTACTGGAGACTCGATTCGATCTCCCTGCGTCGCATCCTCTTACTGCTCGCATTGAGACGATTGACAACGTCCAACGCCTTAAAGCGTTGCTTCGCACGGCGGTCAAGGTATCCAGTCCGGAGGAATTCGGGCAATTGTTGGATCAGGAACGGCCCTGATATCCATTCCTTGACGAAAAGCCGCTTCATCGTGCTGAAGAAGAACCGGGAAGAGATCCTCGTATCCATCATCCTGCTCATCCGACTATCCTGAAAATCCTGATCCGGACAGTTTCCACCGCCACGGTCTCTTGCAGTCCTGGCAGCGCATACACCCTTTGATTTGCCTCCTCTTCCTGCTTGCTGGCGCCCGGACATGGTATTCTGAGCTTTCGATTTGATGAATGTGAGCAGACAAGAATGTCTGCTCCACCTTTTCAAGTATTCCGACGATATCCTGTTCGGACCGGAAGCACGGTGGGACGGGACGCCCGGCCCGCTGATCAGCTGGGGGATAACGGTCGTGGACACGCGTGAGCGGCTCAGGCGTGGCGACGTGGAGACCACCGCCGAGACGATTTAGGGCAAAAAAACAGTGGTGGCGACACTCCGTGATCCCTTTCAGGGACGTCACCACCACTTCGAGCACACAAAAAAACGCCCAAGCGTTGAGCCCGGGCTTCCTGTTTGTCACCTGCCCTGTTCTTCAAGAGCGGTAACCCTCCCGTCGAGATTCAACAGGGCATCCCTTATTGCCTCTTGTGCTTGGATTCGTGCTTTGTCAATCTCGATATCGACCTTGTCTGATTTCTCAAGAGTAGTGAGCCTTTTATTGAAACCCAGGAGCGCGCGCTTTATTCCCTCGTAGATATCCTTCTGCAGCCTGTCCAATCTCATGGACTGCTGAGCATCTTCCTCGAGCGTGCTGACCCGCTGCTCCAGCGAATCCAACATGTCGAAGATCTCGGTATCGTGGTTGTCGGATTCCGACTCGGACGTACCTTACGTGAGCGCGATAAGCAGGCAGACAGCCACACAAGCCAGCACGATGAACGTGAACAGATTCCTTCGCAACATCTATTGCTCCTCTCGCAATCAGTATGGAACGGGGTCGTACCCATTGTCGGATAGACCTTCTCGTATAGCGTCGCGCAGCCATTTCGACGATGCCTCCTTTATTGGCCCCGAACGTAAAACCAGGAATTGCCGCCGCTATGACACGCTGCAGATTCCCGGTACAGAGGTGGGTGGCATTTTAGGGATGGTTCGGTTGACATACGAGGGGAGTCTCGGTATCTTTTAAATAGATAGGCCGCATCCCATCCCCTGGCGCAATGGCGCTGTGGAACACGTGGGCTGTGGACCTTTTTGGATGACCGTCGGTTTTCGACTTTGCGCGTCAGGGAACCGGCGGTCTTTTTTGTGCTCGGGCTATCGCCTGGATGACGGGTTTCGAATTGAACGGGTCGGATTTCTGACGCGTCCAGCAACAATATAACATAATAGTTGCACATTGAAACTATTATGTTTTTTTATGTTTTTATCTACTAATTCCGTACAATATATACAAATTCGGCGGGACTATACGTCGATCGCTCCTCCATGTGCCCAACGGGATACTCTGCACCAGGGTTCAGAAGGTCGTGACAATGTCCATCGGGTGCACGTGCAGTACAGGGTGATTCGGCTGAGTGAACTCAATGGTCAAGAGATTCTCGATGCAGGACAGGCGGGGCTGATCGCCTTTGCTCCCTTGATGAGGCCCCCTCAAGGGATGGCTTCACGGGCATGGTTGCGGCACTGTATGCACGCGGCTCATACGCGGCCAATGGTTACGCCGTCAAAAGCCGACTATCTGGCCGGCATGTCGCTGCTCAGCGGGCTGGTGTACGCTCCGGAAACCATTTCTGAAATTGTTTCGAAGGAGGGCACGATGGACCTCATACGCGAATCATCCTTTGCACAATACCTTACCCGCCAGGGCGTCGTGCAAGGGATCGAGCAGGGGATCGAACAGGGGATCGAACAAGGCGTTGAGCAAGGGCTCCGGGAGAGTATCCTCGCCGTACTGGAGATTCGATTCGATCTCCCTGCGTCGCATCCTCTGACTGCTCGCATTGAGACGATTGACAAACGCCTTAACAGCCCGTTGAAAAAGTCCATCCGGGCTGCGTTCGGCCCTTGTGGCCGAAATACTGCGTTGCACTCCCTCCCCGAATCCCCCGATTCGACGCGGTCGCGCGCCTTGTCTTCGGCCACAATGACTCGGCCTCGCCTGCAGAGCGACTTTATCAACAGACTGTTAAAGCGTTGCTTCGCACGGCGGTCAAGGTATCCAGTCCGGAGGAATTCGGGCAATTGTTGGATCAGGAACGGCCCTGATATCCATTCCTTGACGAAAAGCCGCTTCATCGTGCTGAAGAAGAACCGAGAAGAGATCCCTCGTATCCATCATCCTGCTCATCCGACCATCCTGAAAATCCTGATCCGGACAGTTTCCACCGCCACGGTCTCTTGCAGTCCTGGCAGCGCCTAAACCCGTCGATTTATCTCCTCCTCCTGCTTGCTAGCGCCCGGACATGGTATTCTGAGGTTTCGGTTAGATGTATGTGAGCAGACAAGAATGTCTGCTCCACCTTTTCAAGTATTCCGACGATATCCTGTTCAGCCCGATCGCTTTTGAACGGAAAAAACAAAGGAGGCCGATGTATTGGCCTCCTTTTTGTTTTTTTGGTAGCGGGGGCAGGATTTGAACCTGCGACCTTTGGGTTATGAGCCCAACGAGCTACCAGACTGCTCCACCCCGCGACCATCATGTCCCATATACTGAAATCTATCAATCCGAAGCGTTTTGTCAAGCGATTTCTTGGGTTTTGCCGTGCTTGCTCCGGTCAGGTTCCTGTTTGACAATCCGAACCGTGGTAATGCGTTGCCCAACCACTTCCTCCACCAACAGTGTGAGGTTTTCGAAAACAAAGGTTTCGTGGGGACCCGGAACGCGACCCAGGTGGTTGTATATGAAACCCCCCAGGGTTTCGTATCCGTCGCGCGGAAGTTCGATATTCAGGATCAGGTTGAGGTCGTCTATATCGAGTCGGGCGTCGGCAACCAGCACGTGCCCGTCTTCGTCCCAGTGGTACAGTTGCTCTTCCTCGTCGTATTCGTCGTGGATTTCACCGACAATCTCTTCAATCAGGTCCTCCAGCGTGACCAGCCCGGAGGTGCCGCCGAATTCATTGATAACAATCGCCATATGCACCTTGTTGGTCTTGAACTCTCGCATCAACTCTGCGATTTTCTTGTTTTCAGGCACGAAAACCGGCTGGCGCATGGCGCCCTCGGGCGTCCAGGCCTGCCCCGTGCTGAGAAGTTCGAGCAGATCCTTGGCGTACACCACGCCTTCGATGTGGTCCACGCGTTCCCGATAAATCGGAATACGGGAATGCCGCTTCTGCTGAATCAGGGCCAGGATATCCTCCGGTTTGGAGGAGATTTCGGCGCACGCCATGTCAATGCGCGGCACCATCACTTCCTTCACAGTCGTATCGCCGAACTCGAAAATGCCGGCGATCATGTCCCGTTCTTCCTCTTCTATGGTACCTTCCTCGGTTTCAGTTTCCACGATCTGCCGCAGTTCCTCCTCCTTGATGGCCCTGGTATCGGTTTCGCTGACAAAAAGGCTCCGTGTTTTCTGCAGGAGCAGCGCCGGGGCCAGAAGCAGCACATATAGTGGGTAGTAGATGGCAATCAGGTGAGGCACCGGGCGGTCGGATCCCTCTTCGCGCCTGTAGAAAGAGATCGCATTGTCAATCAGCAGCGAAATCAGCACGAACGCGGCGATGCTCAGCAGATCTCGCAGAAGTGGCCAGGCGAAATCGTTCAGCCCGGATCTGGCGAGAAAGGCGAACGCAAGCCCGCCCATCGCTATGGACAGCGATTGGCCAAACGTGACCGTCAGGCCCAGGGCGTATCTTGGTCGGTACATCGACAGCAGGAGGTTCGCGCGGGGGACGGCTTCGTCGCGGAGGCGTTCAAGCGTCGCCCGGGAAATCGTGCTTCCAATTGCGCCCACCCGGGCAATCAGAGCGGTGATGACCAGAGACCCACCCGAGACAAGTGCTGCCAACCATTCGGAGTCATCCAAAATGGATTCACGCTCCTTTCAGGAGTATGCCTGCTTGAAACCGGGCCATATACTCGCGTTCCCTGCATCGCATGGAGGCACAGGACCCGGGAGAGTCGTGGCGGTACCCGAGCAGATGCAGGGTTCCGTGAATGGCGAGCCACGCTATTTCGTCGGACACGCACCGGGAAGCTTCGCGGGCTTGTACCTCGGCTCGATCCAGGGAAACGTAGATTTCGCCCAGATCGTCGCTTCCGGGATGGACCGGATCCGCCAGATCGAAGGAAAGAACATCCGTGGGTACATATGCACCCTTGAACTCTCCGTTCAGACGGCATAGCGCCGCGTCGTCGGCCAGAACCAGGGTGACAGTGCCGTCCGCTCGGTGATCCTGGAGGACACTGTCAAGCAGGAGGTCGAGGTTCGTCAGGTCGAATGTTACCGGAAGCGGCGCCGCTTGTTCGATGCGAATCCGGGTCACAGAACTTCCTTCCTGCGCCTGGATTGAACCCGCTTCTGTTCGTGCTGCCACGGATAGGCAACGCGGCTGTGCCAGGTGGCCTCGAGAATGGGCAGAAATGCTTCCTGAATTTGGGTCAGGTCTCTGAGTGTCAGGTCGCATTCGTCCAGCTCTCCGGCCGTAAACCTTCCCTTCACGAGCGTTTGAACCATGTCACGTGTTTCTTCGGGGGAGATCGCGTTGAGGCTGCGAATTGCGGATTCCACCGCGTCGGCCAGGCTGACGATGCCGGCCTCCCTGGTCTGAGGCCTCGGACCAGGGTATCGGAAATCTGCGTCGCGTACCTCGTGCGGGGCGCTGCGTTCCAGGGCACTCTTTTTGAAACTTGCGATTTCGCTGGTACCGTGATGCTGGGATATCATATCGATGATGACCCTCGGCAGACCCTCCTCTTCGGCCATTCTGACGCCGTCCTTCACATGGGAGATCAGAATCAGGGCGCTTAGACGAGGCTGGAGTTCATCGTGCGGATTCACGCCTTTCTGGTTTTCGATAAAATAGTGGGGTCGGATCATTTTGCCGATGTCATGGTAATAACAGCCCACCCGCGCCAGCAGCCCGTTGGCACCTATACCTTCTGCGGCCGCCTCCGAAAGCCTGGCCATGATGATACTGTGACTGTACGTGCCGGGCGCCCGAATGGCCAGATTACGCAACAGCGGCCGGTTCAGATCCGAGAGTTCCAGCAACGTGTAGGTTGTGACCACGCTGAATGCGCTTTCGAAGATCGGCAGGAGGCCGATGGTCAGAACCGAGGATGCACAGGCCGTGAACGTCCCCAAAACCAGATCCCACCTGACCTTCTGGAAGAATTCGCCGAAACTGGGATAGCTGAACAACAGGGTGGCCGTGGCAAGGGTCGAGAGAAGATAGGCACCGACCAGGAAGGCGATGGACCGGTAGAAAAAGTCGCTGCGACGGTTGACCGGGCGCACGGAATATGCTCCCGCAGCCCCCGTGATCAAGTAGATCAGTCCAAACGAAAGGCTTCCCACGATGCTCGCGCACAGCGTGGCGCAGACGAACGAAACGACCAGGCCGACTTCGGTGTCGAAAAGTACGGTAGCCAGCATTACCGAAAGCGCAACCGGTACCAGCAGGGGCGTGACCGACGACACGGTTGCCGCATACGACGCAACCAGGCACGGCATGATGACCAGGATGACAAAGAGGACAAGATTAGACGTTGACGCGAAGACCGAGGGGCGGGACACCTGAAGAAACACGAATAAAATGGCAATCAGCAGGGCGCTGACAGCAGCCTGGGCGCCGACCTGGAGTTGATATAGATAGGGGACCCTATCGATCGCCCTGTTCATGTGGACGGCCAGAGAACGCAGTTGGTCCATGTGTTCGGAGGTCACGCGGTCGTGTTTGTCTATGATGCGCTCACCTCCCAGAACGGATCCCTTGTAGGGCGAGACCCTTGCCGCTGCCTCGTCCCTTCGCCGTTCAGTTTCTTCCGCGCTGTAGGTGAGATTGGGCGTTAGGAATACGACCACAAGCTCGTAAACGGTCTTTATCTCCACAGGTGTTCCCTGCGGAAACTGCCTGTCGATTTCATCCTGCAGGCTCCGCTCATACCATTCGAGGCCGTGGATGGGTGCTGCCGAAATTCGTCGCTCCAGGTCGTCCCGGACGAGGAATACCTCCTTGATGTCGTTTCCAAGGACTTCCGAGTCCTGGTTCAATACCCCAACCGTATAACTGGATACGAGAAGTTCGCGTACGGTCGTGCGAAGCTTGTCGAATCCGGTGGGGTAGTTGGCCGCCTGATTGATGAGAAAACGAAGACTGGCCTGAGATACCGACCCGATTTCCGAATGCGCATGTTGCAAATGGTAAACCGCCGAGTCCGAAATGGCGGAGACGCTCAACGCATTCAGATCTTCAAAGAATCCGTCCAGGGCGCGTCGTCGATCGGCCGACACCTCCGCGTTCAGGAATAAGACGGGAAGAACGTCGCTGACGGCTGTTTCCACTTCGCGGTCATATTCGGTTTCGTTTTTGAGCACTTTGAAGTTTTCCGGTGCGATCACTTCATAGGGCGCGATCGTGCCCTCGCTGAACGCACTGTGTTCGTAGTTTCGTCTGGCAATCGGGAAAAAATACGTCAGCAGGGCAACCAGAGTGAACATGAGCCCCCCACGCAACAGAATCCTTATGCGCAACCGCAGCTTGCGTCGGGATAGCGCCCCACGGTCGCCGCTGTTGGCGTCCGTTTCCACGAGGCCTGTGGACAGGAGCATTCGTCGGAGACTACGCATCATCACGTGCGTTACCCTTTACAATTTCCTGATGTTCCACGGCTTCATTCAGCCCAGACCCATCCGTTGCCTTCAGCCGTTTTTCACTTTCATGACGGTCGTATGCGGAGATGATCTTGCGTACCAGAAAGTGGCGCACCACATCCTGTTCAGTGAAATAGACGAACCGGACGGCCTCAATATGCGAGAGAATCTGCTGAACATGTACAAGCCCGGACACAGGGTCTGGTGGCAGATCGATCTGTGTGATATCGCCGTTGACAACGGCCTTGGAGTTGGCCCCCAATCGCGTGAGAAACATCTTCATCTGGCTGATGGTCGTGTTTTGAGCCTCATCCAGAATCACGAAAGCGTTGTTGAGCGTACGACCCCGCATGAACGCAAGGGGAGCGATTTCCAGTGTCCGGTTTTCGAGCAGATGTTGCATATGCTCGCCGGGAATCATGTCCCTCAATGCGTCGTATAGCGGTCGCAGATAGGGATCGACCTTTTCTTGAATGTCGCCCGGTAGAAATCCCAGGTTCTCTCCTGCTTCCACCGCCGGACGCGTCAGAATAATCCTCGAAACCTCCTTGCGCTTCAGCGCGGCGGCGGCGCAGGCGACCGCGAGGTAGGTTTTGCCGGTCCCGGCGGGGCCGATGCCGAAAACGATATCGAAATTCTCGATTCCGGTCACATATTGTTTCTGGGCCGCCGAACGGGGCCGAATCACGCATTTCTGGGTGACCAGAACGGTCTCTGCGGCTTCAGATGGCCCATTGCCGGGGGTTTTTCCGCCCGGCACGTTTAATCGTTCGGGCGTGCCCCCGCGCCTCAGGCACGAGACCATCTCTTCCAGCAGGCCGGAAACATGCCTGACTTTGTAGGCGGGCCCCGTGATCGTGACGGTTTCGCCTCGGGCCGTAACGTGTACGCCGTAACGGGCTTCAAGCGCCAGGAGGTTGACGTCGTTGTGACCGTAGAGGGTCAGAGGATCGACGCCCTGGATGGAAAGCTGATGCGATAAGGTTGGATTTCTCAACAGGTCAGGTCTTTTCCCAAATAAAAAAAGCCCCCGTTCCGGCCAGACTCCGGGAACGAGAGCTTTTCAGAAATCTTATTCGTGGTGTGAGTCGCTTTCCATTTTCTGAGGACGTAAATCTCCGTAGTTCGGAGCCTTGGTATCTGGAGATCGATCAGTCTTCCGGAACGTCGATGACCTGTGCCGGGAAGATAAGGTCCGGTTTCATGATCTGAGATTTGTTCGCACGATAAATGCGATGCCATTTCGAGGGGTCGTTGTAGACCATGCCGGCAATGCTCGTGAGCGTGTGGCCGCTCAGGACCAGATGTTGGCCTCTGTCTACGCCAAAAGGAATTTGAAGTACCCAGTCGGGAAAGATGAGATCGGGATCCTTGATCTTGTCGCGATTTTCGAGGTAAATGCGGGGCCAGAGGTAGGCGTTGTCGTATATTTCCCCGCTCCTGGCGATCTTCCAGAGACTGTCGTTCCGGAGCACCGTGTAGTCCTGGATCTTCTTCGCGGGCATCCGGGCGGCGATTCTCTCAACCAGTTGCGCTATGGTCTTCAGCTTCATCGACGCTTTTGGAATATGGCGGATCTTGTTCTGTTTGAGTCCCTCGACCTCTTCGGAAATCGCATCGAAATGATCTCTCTGGTCGAAAAGATCGGCGTCGGGAAGATTCATCAGGGCTCTCAGCTGCCCCTCGACACGATCCAGGGCGGCCAGGTAGGCGTCGATGCACGATTGATCGGGACAACCAACCAGGTCCAGGAGCTCCTGCCTTGTGCTTGCAATTTGGTCTTCCACACCGGCGATCTGCTGTGCCACCTTGTCTCCCGCGTCTTTACACTCCTGTACTTTCTGCTTGATTTCCTGGACCTCTTGCTGCACGCTCGCAAGCTGCATTTCGTACTCTTCGTAGGTCATTCCGTCTTCCGACTGGGCAAAGACAGCCAGCGGGACCAGAGCCATCGCTAGCGCGGTGCAGAAGAGTGAAAACCCGACGTGTCTACGATTCTTCACAGGAAACTCCTTTCCATTACTGATTCAGGGCGTTCTGCACGGCGTCCCTATCGGCGGTCACTCCTTGAAGTTCTTGTTTCTTTTCGGCCAGCGTGCGTTCCAGTTCAGCCCGCTTCTGCCGACAGGCATCCAGGTCCGCTTCTGCCGCCCGCGCGTTGTTCCTGGCCTCTTCCAGCATCTGGAGATCTTCTTCGGAGGCCATTGCGATACAGCCCGACAGAAGGGGGAGCAAGAACAGCGCCAGCACGACGCCAAATCCCGTGAAACGATCCATCAAATTGCGCTTAGCCATCGATGTCTCCTTAGGGACACGTGTTCACGCATTGAACGAACGTCGACTTGACATACAAACTGAAAACTGCGGCAATCGTTGAGCCATTCCGGAAAACGCGCAGAAAACACCGGTTTTCCGAGTTGCATTTAGTGCCTCCAAATTACTACAAGAAAGGGCTAAAGTCAAGAAAAAAATCTACATGATCCCTTGCAGGACAGCGTATATGCGAGGTTCAGGAATTGACCGATTCGCCGCCCAGTAACCGGATTCCGAGTTCTCTCAACTGGTCCGTGTCTACCTCCGACGGAGCGCCGTCCATCAAGGACGCGGCATTGTTGGTTTTGGGAAAGGCGATGACGTCGCGGATGTAATCCCGGCCCGCCATCAGGGCGACCAGGCGATCGTACCCGAAGGCGATCCCCCCGTGGGGAGGCGCGCCATAACGGAAAGCATCCAGGAGAAAACCGAATTTCTCTTCCGCTTCCGCCGGAGAAATATCCAGAAGGTCGAACATTCTTTCCTGCATTTCCCGGCGGTGGATACGAATGCTGCCGCCTGCTATTTCATTTCCGTTAAGCACGAGGTCGTAAGCCCGCGCCCGCACGCCTGACGGATCGGTGGCCATTTTTTTGACGTCTTCGTCCACGGGCGAGGTGAATGGGTGGTGGCACGCCGCATACCGTTTTTCGCGCGCATCCCATTCCACAAGGGGGAAATGGGTAACCCACCTGAAGCTGAAGCGATCGCGGTCCAGGAGGTTCAGGTGTCCCGCCAACCTCAATCGCAGATTGCCGAGTACCTCGGCCACAATATTGGGCTGGTCGGCCGCAAACAGCAGCAGATCCCCTGGCTCGGCCTGGAGGGCCTGCCGCAGAAGGTTCCGCGCCTGTTCCGGGAAGAATTTGACAATGGACGATTCCATGCCGCGGTCGGTGACCCTGATCCAGGCGAGTCCCTTGGCGCCGAAGTCACGTACGAAAACACCAAGATCGTCTATCTGTTTGCGCGAGAACGTACCGCAACCCTTGGCATTGATTCCGCGAACCTGACCTCCCGCGGAAAGCACACTTTTGAAGACCTTGAACCCGGAAGCTTCGGCTGCCACGGTCAAGTCGACGATTTCCAACCCGAAACGGGTGTCCGGTTTGTCGGAGCCGTAGGTGTCGATCGCCTCCTTGTGGGTGAGGCGGGGAAAGGGCCGAGGCAGGTCGATATCGAGAATTTCCTTGAAGACGTGGGCTGTAAGACGTTCCGCCGAGCACATCACGTCTTCTTCGTTGACAAAAGACATCTCGATGTCGATTTGGGTGAATTCCGGTTGCCGGTCCCCGCGCAGATCTTCATCTCTGAAACAGCGCACGATCTGAAAATACCGGTCGAACCCGGCCACCATGATAAGCTGTTTGTAGGTTTGGGGGGATTGTGGCAGGGCGTAGAAGTGGCCGAGGTTGACTCGGCTGGGCACCAGATAGTCACGCGCGCCTTCCGGCGTACTCTTCATCAGAAACGGGGTCTCGACCTCGATGAAGCCGTTGTCCGAAAGGAATCGTCGCGTGGATTGCGATATGCGGTGCCGCAGCAGGATGTCGGATTGCAGGTCCGGGCGGCGGAGGTCAAGGTAACGATGGCGGAGGCGGATCTCCTCGTTGGCATCCGACTCGGCTTCGATGAGAAAGGGCGGAGTTTCGGATTCGTTCAGAATTTTCAGTTCGGATGCCTCGATATCGATTTCACCCGTTGACAGGTTGGGATTCGCCATGCCTTCCGGACGGGATTCCACCCTTCCCTTTACGGCCAACACGAATTCGTTCCGTATGGCTTCCGCCTTACCGTGTACCTCCGGATTCAGGTCGGGGCGAAAAACGACCTGTGTGAGCCCGTGTCGATCACGCAGGTCGATAAAAATCACGCCGCCGTGATCCCTGCGTTTTGCGACCCAGCCCATCAGGGTGACCTGCCCGCCGATGTCCTGGGCGCGCAGGCTGCCGCACGTGTGCGTGCGTTTCCAATCGCCGAGGGATTCCGCCATATAGAAGGCTCCGAAAAGGGGATGAATCGAGACTCGGAGATGCCGTCAGGACGTCCCCGCATACCGAATCTTGGCGTTAACGCTTTGTTTTTATGTGTTCTAAAAACTTATCGATGTTGTCGGACGGCAGGACGGTCTGTACACCCGTTGCCAGGTTTTTCAACACAACGGTTTTCGACCTTAATTCGTCGGGTCCGATGATGGTTACAAACGGGATCCCTTTACGGTGCGCGTATTTCAGTTGCCGGTCCAGTCGCTGGCCGGGCCTCAGACCCAGTTCGACGGCGAGCCCGCGGGATCGGGCCACCCGCGCAAATCCGGCGGCGTGTTCGGCCATGTCTTCGGAAAAGACCGTAACCAGCACGTCTGCGATGGGAGCGCTTACGTCGGCAAGCAAATCCGATTCTTTCAACAGTTCGGTAACTGCCATGTCGCCAACGGCAAAGCCCACGCCGGGAACCGGCCTTTTGCCACCGACCTGAAGGGTCAGATTGTCGTATCGCCCGCCGCCGAACAAGGCGCGCCTGAGGGAATTTTTCGCCCAGGCTTCAAAAACAATGCCGGTGTAGTAGTCGAACCCACGCACGATTTTCAGGTCGGGTTCCACGTATTCGGATACATTGTTCTTTTCAAGCAACCGGATGACCCGTTCAAGCCATGGCGAGAATCCCGGGTCTTTGCTCTCCAGGGTCTTTACAAGTTCGTCGATCTGTTTTGAACTCAGGCCGAGGCTTTCCAGGTCGGCGCTGAATTTTCCGAAGGGCATCTTGTCGATCCGGTCGACAATGGAGAACAGCGGCCGAATCTGCCCGGAGGAAAGGCCCAGAGAGCGAATGAGGTGGCATTCGAGATCCTGCCGGTTATTCAGCCTCACCGACACCTTATCCGGAGGCAATCCGAGGATCTTGAACAGTTCACAGGCGATCGTGATGATTTCGACGTCGGCATAGAGGGTATCGATTCCGAGCAGATCGATGTTCCATTGAAAGAATGACCGCCCCCTGCCGCGCTGCGGGCGTTCGTACCGGTAGAAACGTCCGTAGGATTGCCAGCGCAAAGGAAAAACAAGCCGATCCTCCTGTTGGGCTACCATGCGGGCGAGCGTGGGCGTAAGCTCGGGACGAAGAACCAGGGTTTTCTCGTCGCGGCTGGCCAATGAGAACGTCTGCCGGCCCACGATCTCCTCGCTGGTCTTACCCAGGTAGAGGTCCATGTATTCAACGATTGGACCCTCGTATTCCTGGTAGCCGAAACCGGCGCCAAGCGCGATGCACTTTTCACCGAGCCATTTTTGTAGGGCCCAGTCTTCAGGGTAAAAATCCCTGACTCCTTTGACGCGAGGGATCAGTTCATTCGCCATGGTTTTCCGATTTCAAGTGGGTAAGCCCTTGATTTTCAGACAGATCGACAAAGATAAACACAAGTTTACTCAATGTCAAGATTTATCAGGTTTCAGGTCGAAATGCCGCTTCGAGATGCCGAATCTGTGGCGAATTGTCCACAAAGCAAACGGAAATCACGTCGAAACGCGGAGCCATGTCGGGGGCGGGATGGCGTTGGAGATATGCCCGTGCGACCCGGACAATCTGTCGTTGTTTTTCGAGGGTCACGCGTGTTTCAGGGGGGCCGAAGCCCTGCACGGCGGTGGCTTTTACTTCGACAAACGCAAGAGTACGGCCCCTGGAAACGATCAGATCAATTTCTCCTCCCGACGCCCGGTAATTTCGACGGAGAATCCGGTAGCCCGTTCGTGCGAGCATGGCGGCGGCCGCGTTCTCACCCCGTTTGCCGGCCCAGGAAAGACGGGCTTGTGCATTTTCGATGCGGGGGAGGCGTCTATCCTCGTCCGCCTTCGGCGGCGCGTCTCGAGCCCGGACGCCCCCGCAGGCCGCGGAATCGGGATCGGCAGGGCCCGCCGCAGCCTCGGTTCTAACGGCGAAATCTCGGGAATTTTCGGTGTGGACGGGCAACGGCACCCCTTTGAAGGATCGGCGGTGTATCCGACAGGGGCCATATATTCGGAGGGCCCGCCGGTGGTCGGCGCTGCCATACCCCTTGTGGTCGGAGAAGCCGTATTCCGGGAATTCGTTATGGTAGGCGAGCATTTTGCGGTCTCTGGTTACTTTGGCGAGGATGGATGCGGCCGCGATGGAGAGGGAAGCGGCGTCCCCGTCGATGACGGCGGATTCCGGATACGGGCTTCCGGGAACGCCCGAGCCGTCCACAAGAACGCGGTCGGGTGGCACGCCAAGCCGCCTGATGGCGCGTCGCATGGCCAGATAGGTGGCCTGCAGGATATTGAGACGGTCGATTTCTTCCGACGAGGCTTCGCCGATGCCATAGGCGACAGCGGTCTCTTTGATCCGTTCGTAAAGGCTCGCCCGCTTAAGAGGCGTGAGCAACTTGGAGTCGTTCAGCCCCGGGATCAGGGTCTCCCTCGGAAAAATCACCGCGGCGGCTACGACCGGACCGGCCAACGGCCCTCTCCCGGCTTCGTCGACGCCGGCGATGCGGCAGACGCCCCGCGCGTGCAACCGGTTTTCCAGAACCCGCATTTTCTCAAGGCGTGCACGTTCGGCCGCGATGGATTTTCGACGTCGACGCTCTTTGAGAGCCAGAATGCGAACGCCGGCGCGAGGATCGGCATCCAGGACATCCAGCAGCGCCAGGTCGATATGTTCCCGGCGACGGAGGAGATCGCGAACCTCGGAAATGGTGAGATCTGACAGGTCCATGGGAACGGGCATCCGTCCGGTGATACGAGTTTATGAAGCCAGAGAGAGGTATTCTGCCTGGAACGAACGCCATACGTCAGAACCCCTGCGCTTTTCCGTTAAATTATGGTCGAATGCCAGTGAACATGCAAGAAAAAGCGGCCTGGCCGTCGCCAATGACGCGGCGAATCAGGAAGCTCGCTCCAAAACGAAGGACATCCGGGTCGGCCTTGGTGGATCCTGCGGTGTTGCGGCACTCGTTGCGCTCCCGGTTGCCGGGGGCAAATCCGCAGAAGGGTCAGGACCGCCTGGGCGTCCCGAAAAGTTGAATTCCGAAAGGTATATTTATATATTTGGATATCGTCGCCTGTTCGCGGGCTGCACGGGTCTTTCCGGATGGGCTCTCGAGTCGGCACCTCCAGAAGGTGCAATCGTTCAAGGAGAAAGTCGTGGAACCTCGTTCCGGAAACGACAACTTCCGAAAGCTGCTGCGGTTCGCCCGCCCCTACGCACCGCGTCTGGCGACAGCGCTGGGCCTGACCGTCCTGTTGGCGTTTCTGGAGATGGCGCCGCCGCTGATTACCATGTACATCGTGGACGAGGTTATCGTGGTGGGCAGGTGGGAAATGCTGGAGGCGGCACTGGCGTTACTGATCCTCGCACCGGCGCTCGCCGCGGGCCTGCGCGTGGTGAACGCATTTACGTTTTCGTACGTCTCCAACCGACTGATCATGAATGTCCGCATGACGTTATATGAACATGTATTCCGGCTTTCCCTTGGGTACCATGAAGAAATGGGTACCGGAAAGGTAATGTCAAGGTTGATGGGGGACGTGGCAACGGTGCGGCAGATGGTCTCGATGCAAATGCTGCGCGTGATAACGGATTTCGTATCGATCATCGCGGCGATGGCGATCTGTTACGGGCTGAACTGGAAGCTGGCGCTCCTGATGACCGTTCTGATACCCCTGTACTTTTTCAACTACAGGATTTTCGTAGGGCCGATACGCGTTTCAAGCCGGCGGTGGCGGCGGAAAATGGACGATGTGTCCGTGGGGCTGCAGGAGAGGCTGAGCGGGGCAATGCTGGTGAAGGCCTATGGGCGGGAAAGACGCGAGGACCGGGCGTTTGCGACGGAAACAAGGGAAAGCCTGACGTTCGCGATGCAGACGCAGACGCACCGGGCTTCGGCGAATACCGGCTTCTGGGTGGTGTCGGGGGTGCGCAATACCCTGATATTCTGTCTGGGCTGTTATTTCGTGATTCAGGGGGAAATGACGTACGGCGCCGTTATGGCGTTCCTGTCGTACGCAATGCGGGTATTCCAGCCGATACTGAATCTGATGAACGTTGGCATTCTATTTGAACAGATGATGGTATCCGTGGATCGGATCTATGAAGTGCTGGACCATCCGGTTGTAATACGGGACGCCGCTCACGCGGTGGATCTTCCCCCGATCCGCGGACAGGTCGTTTTCGACCGCGTCTGGTTCGAGTACAATGCCGGTGAACCCGTGTTGAAAAACATCTGCCTCGACGTAAAACCCGGTCAGATGGTGGCGCTGGTAGGGCATACCGGATGCGGAAAGTCCACGCTGACCAGCCTGTTGATGCGATATTACGACGTTTCGGAAGGCGTCATCACGGTAGACGGCCACGATATTCGTGATGTCCGGTTGAAGTCTCTTCGGAAACAGGTGGGCCAGGTGCTGCAGGACTCGGTACTGTTTAACATGACATTGCGCGAGAATCTCTGTTACGGCAATTCCCAGGTATCGGACCGGGAATTAATAGACGCCGCGAGGGTCGGCGAAATCCACGAATTCGCCATGCGAACGCGGGATGGATACAATTCAAAGGTGGGAGACGGCGGTATCAAGCTTTCGGTGGGAGAAAAACAGCGGCTCGCCATTGCCCGGGCGGTGCTGACCGATCCGGCGATAATGATTCTGGACGAGGCCACGTCGGCACTGGACTCGCTCTCCGAAGCCCTGATACAGAAAGCAATGGCCAACGTCCTGAAGGGACGGACGTCCTTCGTCATTGCGCACCGGCTGTCTACCGTTGTGAACGCCGATCTGATCCTGGTCATGGACCAGGGTGAAATCGTCGAACGCGGCAACCACGAGTCATTGATGCAAATCCGGAACGGGAAATACAAATGCCTCATCGATCAGCAATTTTCGGGCAGTGCGGCGTCGGACGCCGCGGGTTGAGAAGCGCAGCGGCCGCGCAACGCCGGTTGAGGCGCGGCAGGGGCGTACCATGAACTCCAATATCGCTCGATTCTTCAGGATTTATGTACGGCCGTTCCGGTTTCGCGTTGCACTGGTAATGGGGCTGGCCGGTATATCGGGCTCGTATTTTTATGTTCTTGGATTCATAACCAAAACAACGGTCGACGATGTACTGCAGATCCGGCCCGATACAAAGGCGGCGCCCGCCGCCGGCGCGATTACCGGCCCGCCTGCAGATTCGCAAAACAACCGCTCGGTGCGGGACCCGGAGCGGATCCTGCCACACGGCTGGGAGGTCGAACGTCCGGCGGCGACGAAAAGCCGGACCGAGAAAATCAGATGGCTCTGGGCGGTGTTTGCCCTGTACCTGACAGTGCGGTTCGTGTTCGCGGCAATGACCTGGTTCTTCAACTACAATATCGCTTTTGTGGGCAACCGAATTGTGTACCGCGTGCGGCTCGATCTGCACCAGAAGGTACAGAAGCTGCAAATGACTTTCTTTGACAGGAAGCAGACCGGCAAGATTATGTCGCGCATTCTGGACGATGTTCAACTGTTGGAAAACGAGGTAACCGCGACACTTGTAGATGCGTTCGGTCATTTGGCCAAGATCCTGATCGGCATTGTCGTCCTGCTTCTGATAAACGTGGAACTCGCGGCGGTGTCTCTTCTGGCGCTTCCCCTTTACGCAATCACCTACAAGTTGTTTCAACGGCCGATTTCGGAGACTTTCGCCCGGATGCGGGAAGCCTATTCGGACACGTACGGGATTCTGGAGGAACGGGTTCGAGGTATCCGGGTGGTCTATTCGTTTGCGAACGAACGGCGCGAACTTAGGATGTTCTTCAAACGCCTGGTCTCCATTTTCCGGCTTTCGGTGCGCAATTCAATGCTGAACGCGAGTCTTCGAGCCGCCTGCGCGTCCATAAGCGCTGTGGCCGTAGCGCTCATACTCTACTGGGGTGTGCTGATGGTTCGGAGTGGCGGCCTGACGGTGGGCGAACTGATATTTTTCAATATGTCACTTTCCAATCTGTTTATGCCGCTTGTGGCACTGACCAACGTGAATATGGTTTTCCGGCAGATGGCGGTTGTCGTCTCGAGGGTATTCGAAGTCCTCGACGAGGAAATCTCGATCCGGGATCGGCCGGACGCGGTTCGCTTGAAGCGGGTGCGCGGACGGGTGGCGTTTCGGAACGTCAGGTTCCGGTACACCACCCAGGGAGACGACGTTATAAACGGGCTGACTTTCTCAGTCATGCCAGGCATGTCTGTGGCGGTAGTCGGTCCATCGGGAGCGGGCAAAAGCACGTTGCTGAGCCTGTTGCTTAGGCTCTACGAACCGACAAAGGGAAGTATTCTGCTGGACGACTACGATCTTCGCGACATACGCCTTTCGAGCATCCGGCGTCACATCAGCATGGTGCCGCAGGAACCGGTGCTATTCTCCGGTACGATCGCCCAGAATATTGTTTACGGCCGGGATGGCGCAACGCCGGACCAGATTATGGAAGCTGGCAGGCGCGCGGAGTTGCACGATTTCATTATGAGTCTACCGGAAAAATACGAGTCCAGGGTCGAAGAGGGCGGCAGCAATCTGTCCGGCGGCCAGAAGCAGCGCCTGGCGCTGGCTATGGCGATCTTGACCGACCCTGCCATCCTGATCCTGGATGATACGACGTCGGCGCTGGATGCCGGCACCGAGGCCCGTATCCAGAAGACGCTGGATCGGGTCATGGATGGGCGGACGACTTTTGTAATCACGCACCGGATATCAACGGCCACCCGTGCGGAACGGATTCTGGTACTGGACAATGGACGGATGGCGGGGTGGGGAACCCACGAGGCATTGCTGTCTGGGGGCGGGGTATACAGTCAGCTCTACGACGAGCAGCAGCGGTTGTCGACGGAGCCGGCAGGATAAGGAGACCGCAGCATCGCCCGGGGCATATCGAAGCGAAAATGAAATGATGTGTTGGGTGGGAGGGGCGGGCGGGATCGCCCACGCAATGTACAGTGGCCAAAAACCTGGCCTATCATCATTCGTTTACGGACTCAAGATGGCTGAACTGGGTTTCGTCTTCGCCGCTGTATTTCTTGATGCAAAGGTCGCAATCCGGACATGGACGATTGTAGCAATTCTTGTGGACCCGGACGGGGTACTGAACCTGAAAGGCTTCACAACAGTGTTTGGAACAGAAAACGTACCTGTCCTGGCAGCTCCCGAAAGCGGCGTAGACGACAATGACTTCCTCTTCGGCCAGCGTCAGGGCCTTTTCACACCAGCTGCAGATACCGGCCTGCTCCCTTGCCCGGGCGGTACGCTTTTTTTCGATTTCTTCTTCGGACCACAGGTATTCTATGTGCTGGACGTTATCTTTGGTGACTTTCGTGCGCACCACGCCGTCGGTGATGCCCAGGATATGGTCGCCCTGCGTGTCGAAAGTGGTGCCGCATTCGATCTTGTGCCCGGTTTTAAGGTGTATGATGGACTTGCCCTCTTCCGGCGAGATGAAAGAAAACCAGCCGCAGCTTGCGCAGACACTGGTGAAGAGAAACTGCCGCGTCTTGTGGCCGCACGACGGACAACGGCCTTCCTCCATCATACGGATGTCCTGGAGCGTGGCTTTGGCGGCATTCTTGACGGCAACGTTGATTTCCTCCATCGTCTCGTCGAGATCGTCCGAGTCCTTCTCGCCAAGCAGACTCATGGCTTCTTCGGCTTCTTCCGCCTGTCTTTCAATAACGATCTGTTTCTCACGACTCGACGCCGGATTTTCTTCCTCGTCACGCTTGAAGATGCCCTTCAACATAAGGTCGCACCCCAATCTAAAGCCAACACGAACACGTTGTTGTCAACGTTGGGTTCGCAGGCGGACAGGCGGACTTCCAATGTAGTAAACACCGGTCCGGAATCTTGTGTTTTTCTCTCCGGCGCGGTCTATCGATAGAAAATTAGAGGACACTGACGCACCTTGTTAAATATAACCATGGTCTACCGATAAGTCAATTTCCTGCGCACGAACCGGTATGTTGACAAACTCAAAGGCGCCGCAGGTGGAAACCGCCGTCGACGGGAATCGCCGCCCCTGTCGTGAAGTCGAAATACCCCAGAGCGACAGCGGCTACCGCTTTCCCGACGTCTTCCGGCAAACCCCAGCGCCGGATGGGCGTTAGCCCGTCCGAAATCCGCCGGTCATATATTTCGCTGACCGGGGCGGTCATATCCGTCCTGATAATGCCGGGCTGGATCTCGTTGACGGTGATTCCGTGCTCGGCCAGCCGAACCGCAAAAAGCGCGGTCATCATGCTAAGGCCGGCCTTGGAGACACAGTACTCGCCTCTGGATGTGGAAGTTGCGAAGGCTGAAATCGACGTGACGTTTACGATTCTGGCCTTCGGCACAATCCCGTTCCTGGTGAGTTGGATCATGCGGTTGGCCGCCAGTTGAGTCAGGAAGTAGGCGCCTTTAAGGTTGGTACCGAGAACTTCATCGTAACTCTCGGGCGTGGCTTCCAGAATATCCGCGCGGGACCGCGGGGCAATGCCTGCGTTGTTTACGAGCAGGTCCAGACGGCCGAACGCGTCCATGGTAAATTCAACCAGGCGCCGTCTGTCTTCGGGAACCGCGACAGACGCCCGGCATATGCGCGCCCGGCGATTTCGCTTGTCGACCTCGCCGGCCGCCTGTTCCGCTGCTTCCCGGTTTTTTTCGTAGTTGACAATGATATCAAAACCGACGTCGGCCAGACAACAGGCAATGGCTCGGCCGATACCCCGGCTGGAGCCCGTAACGAGTGCGACAGGGGCCATGGTTTTTTCCTGCTTGATGTTGTGGGAATCCTGTGACGGGTCTGAAAAATGCAACGTTGCCCGCGGCGTCCGCCGAAATTGTTAATCTTGCGACGTTATTGCAACGAATCCCTACGTTGCAAGGGCGTTTGTACATATTCCCGGGCGGGTCGCGATTCAAGGAAGTCCGCCTTAAAGATATGAATTTCTTCGCTCTGGTGTGGGTTATTTTGGGGAGTGGGCATCGAATGGGTCAACCGATTCAACCCGCGTGCCGCGCCTGGAATGCAGGCGGTCAAAAGTCGTACTATAGAGTCCACATAACCGGTTTGTGTTCCGGAAGGGGGCTACTTCAATAGCTGCAATACAGAAAGTAGACAAGATGAAGTAGAAAATTGGCATTATCGCTAGGGAGGCAGGCTATGGAAAATCTCAAATCGGGACGGCTCGCGGGTAAGGTGGCCATTGTAACGGGGGCATCATCCGGTATTGGGGAGGGTACCGCGATTCTGCTGGCCTGGGAGGGTGCCCGTGTCGCCGTGGTGGACGTGGACGTGGAGGGCGGTGTACGGACCGCGGACAGGATTGAAACAAGCGGCGGAGCGGCGATTTTTATCGAAGCCGACGTAAGCGAGGCTCTGCAGGTGCAAAAAATGGTGGCGCAAACGGTGGAAATATTCGGCAGGCTGGATATTCTGCATAACAACGCTATCTGGTACGACAATGCACCGGCCACCGAGTTGGAGGAAGCCGTGTGGGACAGGACGTTGAACACGGGGCTGAAAGCAATCTATCTGGCGGCCAAGTACGCCATACCGGCAATGTTGAAGACAGGTGGCGGGTCGATTGTAAACACGGGTTCGGTGCACTCCCTTGTGGGGTTCGAGACCCATACGGCTTACGATGCCGCCAAAGCCGGGGTGCTGGGCATTACAAGGGTCCTGGCTTTGGATTACGGGCCCGCAATCCGCGTGAACGCGGTATTGCCCGGCGCGATTGAGACGCCCCTCTGGGAGCGGATGAAGGTCTCCTCGGAGGACCGGCGCAGAATGGCCGAAATGGTGCCGGCCAAACGGCTCGGCACCGCGGCCGACATCGCGTCCGCCGTCCTTTTCCTGGCTTCTGAAGAGGCGTCGTTCATAACCGGAACCTCGCTTGTCGTGGATGGGGGAATGTTGGCGCGGACGATGTAAATCATCACGCCAAATTGCCGGTATTGCTTCCCGTATCGCAGCGCAGGATCCGGAATTGGCGCAGAACAAGGTCGGACAGTCGCCAAATGCATCGTGCGCAGGGGCATGGGTTCACAGAACGACCCGCGCGCGGGCGTGAACGACGCTTCACGTCAGGTGGGTCGCGTTACGTGTCTGTACGCGTGGGTGAATTCCTCATCCGGGTTGTTGCCGGTCCGTCCACTTCAAGCGCTTCAGGTTCGATAACAACGCCGTATTCCGTTTCAGCAGCCTCCCTGCAGTAGTACCCCCGTCTCACGTCTTCCAGGACCGCTTCCGCCGATCGCATGCCGGGAGCGCCGTATCCACCACCGCCGGGGGTTTCAAGGCGGAGGCAATCACCTTCAACCATATGGATGCCTTCGTCCTTTGTGATGTGCGGAGGGCGGTATGCTTTGCCGCGGAGCGTGAAGGTGTGCACGGCCGGTTTACCCGGTTTGCCGCCCAGCACCCCGAAGGGTCGGAATCGTCCCCGGTCTCCCAGCAGGGAAGCACTGGCGTCGCCCCGCCGGAGCCTGAATTCGAGTATCACGCCAAATCCGCCCCGGCGGCAGCCGGGGCCACCGGAGTCTTCGCGAATGGCGTACGTTTTGAAAAGAACCGGATACCGGGATTCGAAGATCTCCAGAGCCTGTGTGCGGGCTACCGCAATGGTGGGATTGCCGTTGGTGAGCCCGTCCGTCAGGAAGTTGCCGCCGTAGCCCCCGCCAATAAAGGAGTAGAAGACGAAATATCCCCGTTCCGGATCGTTTCCGCCTACGGAGAGATTCGTGACGGTTCCCATGGGTCCGGCGTAACAGCGGTCCGGAAGGGCCTGGCTCATTGCGCCCAGTACCACGTCGATTATGCGCTGGCACACTTCCGCCGCGCAGCCGGAGACGGGACGCGGCGGCAGGGCGTGAAGAAAGGTGGTGGATGGAATATTGAAGGAAAAGGGTTTGAAACAACCCCTGTTGATGGGTACATCCGGGAAGAAATGTTTGAAGGCGATATAGACGCCGGCCATTGTCGTGCTCAAGACGCTGTTGAGCGGCCCTCGACATGCCGGGCTGCTGTCCGAGAGGTCGATGTGAACGCTGTCGACGTCAATTGTCATCTCGAGATGGATATGTAGCGGCTTCCAATCCACGCCGTCGCTGTCCATGTACTCGTCAAAGGTGTAACGTCCGTCGGGAATGGTTGAGATGTGCTTCCGCATCAGCCTCTCGGAACGAAGCTCCAACTCGTTGACAGTCTCGAACACGGTCGCTTCTCCGTAGCGATTCAATAAAGCCGCCAGCCGATCTGAACCGAGGTTCAGCGACGCGACCTGAGCGATGATATCCCCCTGGCGTTCGTCGGGTACCCGTACGTTGTGCAAAATGATGTCGACCACTTCCTGATTGAGTTTGCCTTTGTCCATAAGCTTGAGCGGGGGCAGCCGCAGGCCTTCCTGATATACCTCCGTGGCTTTCGAAGAAAAGCCGCCCGGAACGCGTCCGCCAATGTCCGGCCAGTGTCCGCTATTGGCCAGGTAGAACGCGAGTTTTTTTCCGTAAAAGAAAGGTTTGATCAATTTGACATCCATCAAATGGGTGCCGCCAAGATAGGGGTCATTGACAATATAGAGGTCGCCCTCGGCGGGCGCTTTGAAATGGTCGATGGTTGCACGCACGGTGTGTTGCATCACGCAGATGAAATTCGGCAGGCCGCGCGGCCCCTGCACGATGACCGAGCCGTCGATCGCGGCATAAATACCGCTGGCCCGGTCGAAGCCGTCCGAAATCACCGGCGAAAAAGCCATGCGTTCCAGCGTGGCATCCATTTCATCCGCGATTTGTTCCAGGCTGCCGCGAATTACAGCCAGCGTGATCGGGTCCATGACAGAGGTGCTCCCGGTCGAAATTACCACGGACGGCGGCCGTTCGCCCGGCCAGCGGCTACGCTGGCGCGTGGCGTGTATGCTCCGCACGGGTTGATTCAATGAGAAAGCTGCCGCCGCCCAACACGCGGGCGCGGATGGATGGATCCAGCCAGACGGTTGTGTCGGATTGTTCGATAACCGCCGGCCCGGTCACTTCAGAATCCCAGGGAATTCTGGAACGCTCGTATGTGGGGCACCGGACGAAACGGTCGTCCACCCAGACATCGCGGCTTCCCTTGTAGGCCTGATCCAGCGTTGTCGGCGGCGGGGTCAGCAATGAACCCAGAGAACGGTGTTTCCTTATGCCTATAATGGAGGTCCGCAGGTTGAGCAGTCGAACGGGAATGCCGTCCAGCAACGCCTCCAGGTGGCCAAACCCCCCGTGGGCACTCCCGTAACGCTGAAGGTACGCGGTTCTGAAGCGCGACGCGATGCGCTCGGGACTCACATCGTCATCCGGCAACGCGGTACGGATAACGTGGGTCTGGCCTTCGTAGGCGATGTCAGCTTCACGGAGCAGATGAATACGGCTCAGGGGCAGATTTACCTGTTTCAGAAATGCTTTTCCCTGCGCCTGGTCATCGTCGAAGATACGTCGGATTTCGGTCGGGTCCAGGTCGTCGATACGGCGGTTGACCATTGTCACGTAGTCGCGCTTCACGTCTGCGATGGCGCAGCCCCACGCGGACGCGATGCCCGGGTGATAAGGGACGAGACCCCGTGGGATACCGAGTTCATCCATCAGAAAACCAACCAGAAGGGGTCCGCTTCCGCCAAAGGCGAAGAGGGCGAAGTCTCTGGGATTCCGGCCGCGATCGATAGAGATTCGCCGGAGGCTGCCTGCAATACGGTTGTTGGTTACGGCGACGACGGCCCGGGCGGCCTCCTCGGCTGAGAGGCCAAGTGGACCGGCGACGTGTTCTTCCAGCGCGAACCTGGCTTTCGGCATGTCAAAGGAAAAACCTTCCTTACCGGCGATGGGGTATTCGGGGTTGATCCGCCCCAACACAAGGTTCGCATCGGTCAACGTCGGAAGGTGGCCGCCTCTTCCATAACACGCCGGTCCCGGGTCCGCGCCGGCGCTTTCCGGGCCAACCTGAAGGATGCCGCCCTCGTCGATGCGTGCAATGCTGCCTCCGCCCGCGCCCACGGTCTGGATGTCGATCATGGATAGCAGGATCGGAATGCCGAAATCCAGCTCGGTCCCGTGGGCCTGCACCGGGATCCCATCCGTAACCAGCGAGACGTCCAGGCTGGTACCGCCCATATCGTAGGCGATGAGATTTCGGATGTCGCTCTCGGCGGCGATGGCCGTTGCGGCGATTACGCCCGCTGCCGGCCCTGAAAGCACGGTCTGAACGGCGTATCTTCCTGCCTCATCGGCAGGTACCATGCCTCCGTTGGATTGCATAACGAGCAGATTGGTCCGATAACCCCTCCGCTTCAGGCTGCGTTCCAGGTTGGTTAGATAGCGGCTTACAACCGGTTGGACGTACGCGTTCACGACGGCTGTACTGGTGCGCTCGAATTCCCGAATCAGCGGGAGGACGTCCGCAGATGCAACCACGTACAGTTCCGGATAGCGATTCTCGATAAGCGATTTCGCCCGGCGTTCGTGGATCGGGTTGGCGTACGAGTTCATAAACGAGATTACGATGGATTCGACGTCTTTGGCAGTAAGTTTCTCTGCGCAGGCAATGACTGCGTCCTCGTCGAGCGGGACAAGCACTTCGCCCTCCGCGGAGATGCGTTCGGTAACCTCCAGGCGGCGGTCGCGTGGAATAAGAGGTTCATAGGTTCCGGTCAGCCCGTAGAGATGGGGCCGGTCCCGTCGCCGGAGTTCCAGGATATCTCTGAATCCCCCGGTGGCGATCAGACCGCATCTCCCGCCCTTACGTTCGAGGACGGCGTTCGTCGCTACGGTGGTCCCGTGTATGACGAGTTCGATTCCACTATTAGCGGCGCACAGGGCCTCTATACCTTCAATCAACCCCTGCGAAGGATCTCCGGGTGTCGTGGGGACCTTCCTGACGACCAGGGACGGCCCGGAATCATCCAGTATCAGGATGTCCGTGAAGGTGCCCCCGATGTCGACGCCAACAAGCCTGGACATGTTCTCCCCTTTGCGGGGGTGGTACGGTTTGTGTATTGGACGACAGGCAGAACTTAGACGATCCACAGGTGCGCGTCAACTCAAAAAACAGATGTTCGCGGGAATACCGGCTTCCGGCGATGCTCTGGAATCGCAAGCGTGCCGAAGGGCGCAGTTCCGCCTTTTCAATCTTGACCCGACCGGGTTCTTCTCTTAAATTTGAAAGGATCTGTCCAGGGGTCGACGCGATCTTTCGCACGTTGAGGGGAATCCGTATGCCAAGAGGCCGTTGCCATTTTGCGTTGCTGTCAGCGCTGCACGAACGATTTTACGCGGAAAGTCCCGAGGCGGCCACGCTAGCGGATGAACATACGCCGGAGTTGCTGGCCGGGGTGTGCGCGCCCGATGGACTGCGGTTTGTGGGCAAGAGAGGCAAATTCGCCACCCACTTTTATACGGACGATCGCCGGGAGACGTGGGGGCGGTCGGTTGCGGGACTGTTCGGCACGCATCCCGACCTGGCCGATCCACGGCACCTATCCAGTGCGGATGTGGCGGTGCTGCTCGGGTACATTTCCCATTTGACCACAGACGAAGCATTTCGAGATGAAGTGACCGTACACGTTTACGGGGTCAAAAACTGGCGACCGGTCGTTATGGGTCTTTGGTCAATGGTCGACGAGTGTTCGATCGACAATACCTCCTACCTGACCGAGGTTCACCGTTTCGGACGCGAGGACTGCGTTGGCTTTATCGATTGCAAGGTTGTGGGCCAATACCTGGACCTGGTCAAGCCCTGGGCACTCGAGGACGATCCCTGGGAATTGGAACGCATATTTCTTCGATTGAGACGTTGCGATATGCCGGAAGACGAAGCGCGGCGGACCTGGGAAAAGAACGTAGAGATCGCGGCGCCATTCCTCGATGACAATCGGCGGATGCGGTTTTACAAGGCAGCCGTGGACGCGGGGATGGCGGAGGCCGTTCGATATCTGAACGGGAATTACACATTACAGGAAAGGGGTAACTGATGTCAACGTACCGCGTCGGTGTGATCGGATGTGGAGGAATTGGCGTTGCGCATGCATCGGGCCTGGTCGGACTACGGAATGCGACCCTGACGGCCGCGTGCGACCTGGCGGAGTCGGAGCTTGCGAGTTTCAGAGAACACTGGCAGCCCGAATGGCCCGGGCTCAATCTCTATACGGATCACCGGGAAATGCTGGCGAGGGAGGGTCTCGATATTGTCACCGTGGCGACATCCGACCACCGGCACGCGGACCTGGTCGTGAATGCGGCCAATGCGGGCGTAAAGGGGATTTTCTGCGAAAAACCCCTGGCAACCAATCTGGCGGACGCCGACCGGATGGTGGATGCTGCCCAACGCAACGGCGTCATTCTTTCCGTCGATCACACGAGACGCTTCCAGCCGCTGTGGCGCCATATCAAGGAGCAGATTGTGGATGGCGGAGAGATCGGGGCGGTGCAGTACGTCGTGGGGACGCTGAATGGCCCGCGTGCCATGTTGTTCAGGAACGGCACGCACCTCGTGGATTCGATCTGTTATTTTGCAAATTCGGATCCGGAATGGGTGTTCGCGGAATTGGAGGCCGGGTATGGGGATTATTCGGAGTACAGGGGCGATGGCGGTCACGACCCGGCAACCGAGCCGTCGACCAGCGGCTATATCCATTTCGCCAACGGCGTGCGCGGATTCTTCGTGGGAGGCTCGAAATTCTCCGCAGATCCGAAGTTCAGGTGTGAAATTGTGGGTACAACCGGATACATAGAAGTCAGCAGAGACGATGCGGTGCTCATTCGCGGCGGTGAAAGAGAGATGATCCAGGCACCCGAGTGGCCAGTACGCGGCATTCCTGCCGGGGTACGGGAATTGGTGTCACTGATCGATGAAGGCGGCGTACCGGTCTCGCCGGCAAAAGATGCGCACCGGGTTGTCGAGATTATGGTCGGATTTCTGGAGTCTCAGCGGCTGGGAAACGCGCGGGTGGATTTACCGATTCCTCGCGATGGAAGGTGAACGTAACCAACAGAACGTGCAGTAAACCGTGGATAGCGCTTGCCCGGTTTCACAAAAGGACCTATTTTATGCAGTCTTGATCGAAATCGAACTCACAGAACCCGATACGTTTGTCAGCGAGGACAATCAAGTGTCCTGTCTCAGGAATAGAGTAAGCCGTCTCTCTGAGATGGTCCGGTTCATCCGGACAGAATCGAAGCGCCGCTGAGTTCGATTTCGGGTTGTCGTCCGGAACAAAGCATCTTTTCGAGAGGAGCACCCGGTTATGTTGAACTTTGAGCACACGGCATTTCTCGTTGATGATACGAGGGCCGTCGCCGATTGGTGGTGTAAACATCTGGGTATGGAAGTGGTCCGGTACGGCGGGCCGCCTTCGCACATGACCTTTCTGAGGGATGCCTCGGGAAAAACCATGTTTGAGATTTATGAGAAAGATACGCTGAATACACCCGACTACGCATCGATGCATGTCTCAATTCTCCACTTCGCATTTTACACCGACGACATCGAAGGGGAACGGGATCGGCTGCTTGCCTCGGGCGCCACACTCGTGGACGACGTGAATGTGACGGACGCGGGGGACCATCTGGCCATGCTGCGGGACCCATGGGGGGTGGCCATTCAGGTCCTTAAGCGTATGGATCCGATGGACTGAAGTTCAACCGGTTGTGAGTGACGGGTGTCGTCGCGCTCGCAATGGTTCGGAGGGATGATGCCAGTCATCGAGGTTGGAACGTTGGAGCAGGTTTGTGCGGGGGTAATGCAAGGGGCAGGATTATCCGAAACAGAGGCCCGAAGGATCGCCCATTCGCTTGTTCTGGCGAATTTGATGGGCCACGATTCACACGGTGTGATCAGGCTTCCGCAGTACGTGCAGGCCCTGGAGGACGGTATTGTAAAGGCCGGGCGGATCATTCGCGTCACTCAAGAGGCGGATGCATCGGCGGTGGTCGACGGGCAGTGGGGCTTCGGGCAGACGGTTTGCGCTCAGGCCATGGAACTGGCGATGCGAAAGGCACGCGAGAGATCCGTCGCGGCAGTGGAGTTGTTCAATAGCAGCCATATCGGACGTCTCGGCGAATACGTGGAACAGGCCGCCGTGAGCGGCATGATCGGTGTCGTCATGTGCAACAACCACGGCGGCGGCCGGCTGCTTTCCCCGTTCGGCGGGATCGACGCCCGGATGTCTCCCAATCCTGTAGCCATTGGCGTGCCGACGGGCGGTGCGTTTCCGATTGTCGTGGATATGACAACCAGCGTGGTTGCGGAAGGCAAGATCCGTGTGAAACGTAACCGCGGCGAACCCCTGCCGCAGGGTTGGGCGATTGACTCGGAAGGCAGACCGGCGGAACAGCCCGAAGATTTCTACGGTCCGCCGCGAGGGGCAATTCTGCCATTCGGTGGGAATTCAGCGCATAAGGGATACGCGCTGGCGGTCGTCATCGACATTCTCTCCGGCGCTCTGGGCGGCGGCGGATGCAGCCGCGACGGCGCGCCTTCCGGCGGAAACGGGGTTTTTTTGATGGCGATCCGGATAGAGTCGTTTACATCGCCGGACCGGTTCCGCGACGAAGTGGATGGCTTTGTCGAATATCTGAAGAGTTCAAGGCTGTTGCCCGGGTTCGACCGGATCCTGCTGCCCGGTGAAATCGAACACCGCCTGCGCCGAAAAGGCGAAACCGAGGGCGTATTTGTGGATGACGAAACCTGGCGGCAGATCGGCGAGACGGGTGACAGAGTAGGCGCGGTGGTTTCGATACCCTCCTGACCGAAGGTAGAAGCCACGGCGCCCCCATCATACGAAATCGAAACGTGTTGCCTCGACGATCGGGGCGTACCGCGAGTCTTCCGGTGAACGAGTGGCTGCCGGATGGGAGACCACTTTCCGACAACGACGAATGCCTGGGGCGCAATGGCAGCGTCCGTCGGAAAACGATCAGCCAGTGATTCGAATCTGCAAACGGGAGGTCACACCGATGGCGACCATAAAGATCACGCTGCTGGGACACGCGTCTTTCCGCCTGGAACCCGATACGGGCGAGGTGGTCTATTTTGACCCGTGGTTGAACAACAACCCCACCACCCAATTGCGTGTGTCAGACATAGAGCACGCCGACGTGGTGATTGCGACGCATGGGCACGACGATCATATCGGTGATTCGTTTGCGATCTGCAAACGGACGGGAGCCACATTCGCTGGCAACTACGAACTCTGCCTGACCGCCGGGAAGAACGGTCTTGTGCTGGGCGAACAGGCACGACCGATGAATCCCGGCGGCACCATCGAGGTGAACGGCGTGCGCGTTACCGCGACCCAGGCATTCCATTCGCTGTCCATGTCGCCAAACCAGGCGTTGGGCGATGCGCCGGAGGATGAGTACTTTCGGCCTGACGGCGGTGTGTGCGGGATCGTGATGCAGTTTTCGAATGGGATTTCGGTTTACGATACGGCGGATACGGCACTGTTCAGCGACATGCAACTAATCAGCCAGATGTACGGCCCACAGGTGGCCATTCTTCCGGTAGGAGGCCTGTACACGATGGGTATCCGGGAGGCCGCCCGGGCTGCGAGTCTTATTCGTCCGGACATTGTAATACCGTGTCACTACGGCGAGGCGGTGGGTCAGCCTGCCGATATCGATGCTTTCTCGGAAATGGTCGGTTTCTTATCGCCCAATACGAAGGTCGTGAAGCTCGAACCCGGGCAGGCAGTGACGTATGCGTCCGCCAGTTATCAAGTTACATCGTGTTCTGCCCCGGGAAGTCAGCCGTAGAATCGCGAAACGGCGAGCGAAGGATCGGGACATCAACGGACGTGTAATCATGTTTCACCCGTCACAAGGACCGCATCCGGAAGTCCGGCTACCACAGATGTGAGGTTATCGGAAGCTACGTTAAAGCCAGAGAAACAGGGAGGTTCGTTTGGCGCAGGATCTTACCAACGCCATTGTGTCTCGGAAAATTGCAGTTACTCCCGAGTTGATCATTCTGCAGGTGAAGGCGGACGGCTGGGATCTGCCGGTGTTCGAGCCGGGGCAATTTGCCGTTCTGGGTCTTCCCGGCGTGGCCCCCAGAAGCGAATGTTCCGATCCTGAAGAAGACACGCCGGATCCGAAACGGCTGATACGTCGGGCGTATTCGATTGCGTCGTCATCCATGGCGCGGGAACATATGGAATTCTACATAAATGTCGTACGATCGGGCGCGCTCACACCCAGGTTGTTCGCACTGGAACGGGGTGACCGTGTCTGGCTGGGGCCCAAGGTTTCCGGTGCGTTTACGCTGGAACAGGCGCCCCAGACCGCAGATGTTGTGCTCGTGGCTACGGGAACGGGACTCGCGCCGTATATGAGCATGTTGCGCACCCACTTGCCGCACGACAACGGACGGCGCTTTGCGATTCTACACGGTGTCCGGCATTCCTGGGATCTGGGTTACCGGTCGGAACTGACCATTATGCAGCAACTCTGCATCAATCTGACCTATTTGTCGTTGATCAGCCGCCCCGCCAACGAGCCCATACCCTGGAGCGGCATGACAGGATATGTTCAGGATCTCTGGGCAGGTGGTTATCTGGAGAAAGCCTGGGGGAAACAACCGAAGCCGGATGATACAGAGATTTTCCTGTGCGGAAACCCGCAAATGTGCGAGGATATGCTGGCCCTTCTCGAAGCCGAAGGATTCAGAGAGCGTACTCGAAAAACAAATGGTCAGGTGCATATCGAGCGTTACTGGTAAAGAACGGCAGTTCACAAACCAGGGGGTCGCCTGCATCACGGCTGCGGAGAAGAACGGCGATTCACCCAGCGGTCCCCGTAGAGGGCGTGATGGAAAGTGGGACTTCCCTGATTTACGATGGCATTATCGTCGGCGCCGGCCATAACAGTCTGGTTTTGCAGGCCTATCTCGGACGGGCCGGACTCAAGGTACTGTGCATCGAGCGGCGCAGCGTCGCAGGCGGTGCGCTGGTGACGATTGAAGACGCCAGGAATCCGGATTTTCTGCACAATACGCATTCGTTCTACCATCGCGCACTGAACAGGATGCCGTGGTATCACGATCTGGACCTCGAACGGCACGGCGCGGTATATCTGGAGCCGGTATTGAATGTCGCCCTCTTGTCAGAGGCCGGCGAAGCGCTCGAGTGGTGGACGGATTTCGAGAAGACGGTCGACTCCTTCGCGCGTTTCAGCAACACGGATGCGGCAACATTGGGGAGGTGGCGGGACGCGTTCCTGCCCATCGTTGAACGGATCCTTATTCCGGAAGCGCAGGCGCCGCCGCTGGAGCCAACCCGACGCCGCGCCTTACTTGAAAGAAGCCCGGAGGGGCGATTGCTGCTGAAAATCAGCCGACTGTCGCCCCTCGAATTTGTCCGCAGGGAATTCAGACATCCGGTGATACAGGCCGGATTGCTTTTTTTTAACGGGTTGCGTGAGGTTGATCTCCGGTGCCCCGGGTTCGGTCACCATATCGCGGCCCTTCTGGCCAGTTCGGGCAAGGCGCAGATGTGCCGGGGAGGGTCGGTCGCACTTGCTCGGGCGCTCGTCGCCACGGTTGAGGAGAGCGGTGGTGAACTGCGCCTGCAAACGGAACCCAAACGGTTCATTCTGGAGGGAGACCGCGTTGTCGGGGTGGAGACGGCATCGGGTGAGCGTTTCATGTCCCGGCATTTTGTCGTATCGGGATTGAACCCGCACCAGACGTTTCTGGATCTGCTGGATAAGGATGCGCTTCCACGGAATTGGCGGGACCGTGCGAGTGCGTTCAGGTACAATCTCGTCGCTCCGCTTTTTGCGTTGAATCTGAACCTGAGAGAACCGCCACGTTACACGGCCGCTGGAACACAACCGGGTCTTCAAGAAGCGTTTATGGTCATTCTGGGATTGGATCACGTGGACCGGTACCTGGAGATGGTGACGTGCCATCAGGAGGGACGAAAACCGCCGAACATTATGTGGGGCAGTTGTCCCACCCTGTTCGATCCTTCTCAGGCGCCGCAGGGAAAGCATACCGCGTTCATGTGGGAGAAGACACCGTACCGGCTGAATGGAGATCCGACGCTTTGGGATTCGGAACGGGACCGCCTGGGTCAGGAGATGCTGGACGTGTGGGCCCGATATGCGCCGAATCTGACGGAAAACCTGATTTCGTGGTTCACGCGAAGCCCGCTGGACGTGGAACGCACGTTTCCGAATATGCGGGAGGGGGACCTTCTGGTCGGCGCGTTCACGAACGGTCAGATCGGTTACAACCGTCCGTTTCCGGGAGCCGGGCATTACAGGACGCACCTGCAAGGACTGTATCTGTGCGGCTCCTGTTGCCACCCGGGCGGCAACATTACGGGACTACCGGGCTATAACTGCGCGCAGGTCATTCTGCGGGACCTCGGTATCGACGCAAACTGGGCGCCTGAGCCGATTGAAACGCAATTGGAACGGCTATCAGCCCGTTGAAGAAGTCCATCCGGTCTGCGGCCGGCTCTTGTGACCGAATTACTGCGTTGCGCTCCCTCCCCGAATCCACCGATTCGGCTCGGTCGTGCGCCTTGTCTTCGGTCACAATGGCAAGTGTTCTGTCCCGGAAATAGATTGCCGAGATTCGGCCGCCGAGTCGCCCGGTTGGCAAGGCGCCTGAGCGAGGCGACCTGCGCAAGGTCGACAAGCGATGGAAACGCAGCGAGACGGGATGAATCGGCGGATGATTGGTGACATATTTCTGGGACGGGACACAACACCTCGCCTGCAGAGCAACTTTTTCAACGGACTGTTATGATTCAGCCGACGATTTCCTATCTGACGGATATATATTTCGGATTCGGCGCCGCCGGCAATTTGGCAGACCTGCTGTACAGCCTCGGAATTCGCCGGCCACTGCTGGTGACGGACCGGGGCCTGTCGGATCTGGGCATTGCGAATCTCGTCGGCCTCGACGACGCGCCCGTGTACTGCGGCGTCAGGACCAATCCCTCGGAACAGCAAGTCCTGGACGCGCTGGGCCTCTACCGGACAGAGAGGTGCGACGGAATGGTCGCGGTGGGAGGCGGTTCGTCCATAGACCTCGCGAAATGCGTTGGAATTCTGGTCCGGCACGAGGAGCCGCTCGAGTCGTATGCGTTGCGTCGGGGCGGCGCGACGCGGATCACGCGCCGGATTCCTCCCGTTGTGGCCGTGCCGACCACGGCTGGCAGCGGAAGTGAGGTGGGGAGAGCCGCACTGGTGACGTTGTGTTCCGGCGACAAGGTGGGTTTCCTGAGCCCCTTTCTGACACCCGCGGCCGCGGTTTGCGACCCGGATTTGACGCTGACGATGTCGCCTTCTCTGAGTGCCGGTACGGGGATGGACGCTATTTCGCACTGCGTGGAGACCTTCTGCAGCACGCGCTGCAACCCTGTCGCGGATGCGATCGCGCTCGACGGACTGGAACGCGGCTGTCGTCACATTTCCACCGTATTTCGGGATGGGACCGACAGGGGGGCGAGGAAGGGGATGATGATGTGCGCGCTGCAGGGCGGCCTGGCGTTTCAGAAAAGTCTGGGTGCCGTGCACAGTTTGAGCCATCCGTTGGGGGCATTGGACAGATCATTGCATCACGGCACGTTGAACGCCCTGTTTCTTCCTGCCGTATTAAGGTTCAACGCCGATTTTTGTGCGGATAAATTCAACGCAATCGCGCTGCGGCTGGGCCTGAAGAAAGGGTCCGATGTGCCTGACTTCTTTGATGCACTGAACAGGCATTTGGGGTTGCCGTCTTCTCTATCCGAATTGGGGGTGACTCCGGAAGAACTGGAACCGCTCGCGGCGAAGGCTGCGGCGGACCATTGCAGCCCGACAAACCCGAGGCCGTTGGATGAAGCCGCGTGCCGGAATCTGTATCTGTCCGTCCTATAAAGGGGGCCTTATGGCAAACTTCACGCAGGTAGATGAAGCCGATCTGAAGGAGGCGTTCAATCGTGACGGTTATGTGATAATGAAGACGTTTCTGGCGCCTGCCGTGATTGAAGGTGTTCGGGAGGAACTGAACGTCCTGGTTGACCGCGAAGCGGAGCGTTTAGGGGCCGCGGGCCGAATAACGGACGATTTCAATGATGCGCCGTTCGAAACGCGCATCGCACGGCTGTTCGAACACTGTATGGACATGGCGCCAACGTCATTTCGGCCCCAGTTGCACGGACCCGGGCTATTCGATCTTTTCTTTCACTCGCGCCTTCTGGACATCGTACAATTGCTCCTCGGCCCAGAGATCAGGTTGTATCCGAATTACACGGCACGCCCGAAGTTCCCGGAGTGGAAGGGAACGCTGGTTCTGTGGCATCAGGACGGGGGATATACGGCACAGGCCGCCGAAGGTGTGGAAGAACTTAAGATGGTAAACGTTTGGGCGCCCCTTGTGCCCGCCAGAGAGAAGAACGGCTGTATGCAGTTCGTGCCGGGCACGCACAAACTGGGGGTCGTACCGCACGAAAAGCGCGAGTATTACCTGGAGATTGCAAAAGAGGCGTTGGATTTGCGCCTGGGACAGGCGGTTTCTATCGAAGTGGATCCTGGCGACGTGGTCCTGTTTCATAACCTGATGTTTCACTGTGGACTGCCCAACAGGACCCGCACGGTGCGCTGGAGCATGGACTGGAGGTACCAGGACGCGACTCAACCGACGATGCGGCCGCACAAGGGGCATCTGGCCAGGAGCAGGGAGGCGCCGGAGAACGTCGTCAGAAGCCGGAAGGATTGGGCGGATCGTAAATTTCAATAGGCCGTCCCGGCGAACCCGCGAACGCATTTCACGGTCATCGGATTGAACCGGCTATCAATGAGAAAATCGGCTGGCGGGCATAAATTCAAGTACTGGATACGGACGGGTCAGGGGTCGTGACATGCCGATATCTAAAGGCCCCATAAGGCGTCATACAAAGACAGAGCGAAGCCGGCTCCGGTGATCAGGAGAAGGATCAGGGCGACCACAACGGTGAGGCGGCCTTCGCGCCAGCGCGCATTCGAGACGAGCAGCCGCGAGGCGATCCATCCCCCTCCGAATCCGCCGAAGTGAGCCCAATTGTTGACGCCTTGTACGAGAAAGCCAAAAATAAAAAGCATGATGGCCCACTGCCAAACCTGACGGGTCATCAGTGTGGCAAGGTTGGTCTTCTGGCTTCGACCATAGACGATGAGGGCGGCCAGAAGTCCGAAAATCGAGCCGGAGGCGCCAAGGGTCGGGTAGCCGGATACGGCATTGGAGAGGAGAAAACCAACAACGCCGCCAGTGGTAAAGATGATAAAATATCGTGTCGGTCCGTACAGCTTGCCGACTTCGGGACCCAGTTGCCGGATCCACAGCACATTGAATAGTATATGGAACAACCCTCCGTGCAGGTAAATGGCCGTGAAAAGGGTCCACCACGGGGCGTTGCCGTATGTCAATCCCAGGGCGATCATCGGAAAACGACCGGGTGAGAGCATGTTGAAGAAGCCGCCCGTCAGTGTCAGAGCCGCATCCAGGTCCAGGAGCAGACTGAGTACATAAAGGGTGACACACGCCGTGGGTATTAACGTAAGAACGTCAATTTTCGATCCAAAAAGCCGATTCAGCGCGGGGCCGAGCCCCCAGAGACCCGGACGGTGGGCGCCACAGTACGGACATTTTTTTTCTTCCGTGCTAATGAGGTTGCGGCAGTCAGGACAGACCATCGAGGCATTAGGCATAACGACCCTCGGCTTTTATTGTCATCCATAAGTTTCACTATCGGCACGCGGCCTGAAGATATTCAGACCCTTTGCCACGTTCAGGCGTTTCATGCCGATACCGCCGACATCGGCCTTCGGGTGAGTCGGTTCCGGCAAAATGATCGGGCGCAGACGGTTATCGATCAGGTTCCCCCGGGCGGCGTACCGGAAGCGCCGCGATTGGTGGGACGATTGTGCGCCCGATGCTCAAAAATCAGCGAGAGCCCCGCCAGAACCCGCTCCATTTCTGATTCCGAGGTGTTTCCCATCGCGGCTATCCGGATGGCGGTATCCCGCATCGGGCCGTAACCCGATGCGATCTGGACGTTCAGCAGTTGCTTCGCCGCATGGACAAATTCCGACGCCGGGACGGAATCGGGCATCAGGATGGTGGTGACCGTGGGGCTGTAAAATCCCGGTTGTGCGAGCAGATCCAGACCGTGTTTTTCTGCCCAATCCCGCTGCATTCGCGCGAGGATTCGGTGCCGCTCAAAGCGGGCTTCTCCTTCGTCCAGCATCTCCTCGAGGCGGGCGATCAGACACCGCATCATAAGGTCGGATACGGTCACTGGCGTCTGTGCGGCTTCGGCGCGGGAGTGCCATTCCATCAGGTCCAGCACGTATCCACGTCGCGTGACGCTCGTTGCGGCCTGGAGCGCGCGTTCTGAGACGATCATCACCGAACCGATGGCGGGAATCGCGAAGTCCTTCTGGAGGCTCCAAAGATAGTAGTCCGGTCGCAGCAAGCCAATGTCGAGTTCAACCGCCCCGGCGATACTTACCCCGTCAATGGCGATCAACGTCTCCGGTGCGCAGCGATGCGCATCCTCGCAAAGGGTGTCGACGGGTAGCATAGCCCCGGTAGCGGTTTCGTTGTGTGTCAGCAGCGCGATGTCGTATCCACCTTGCAATGCGCTCCGCCATGTATCGGACTCGATACCATGTCCCCAGGGCACTTTCAGAACGTCGATCGAGCGGCCAAGCCGCTTGAATACACCTGCCCACCGGGCGGAGAAAGCCCCCATATCGAGGCCCAGGGCGCGATAGCAGGATGGTGTGTTGACGGCGATCATTTCCCAATTGTAGCTGGCGGAGTGTCCAAAGATGAGTGGCGTGAATTCTTCTGAAATGCGGAATGCCTCGCGCAGGAGGGCCACCGCCCGCGCGTATAGGGTTTTGAAGTCGGCCGAACGGTGGGAATACGTTGCCCGGTAGGTCCTGATTACCCGTTCGACAGCCGGCGTGAGCGCGTGTGGTCCTGGGGTCCAAAGGGCAATACCCGGCAGGCGAAGGTGCTTGAATTCGTCGTGCCGTTCAGAATCCATGCGAGCGCCTCAGGGAACGTATCCCACGGGTAAAGGGGTGGACCGGATAAATAATAAGAGCGCCCGTTAAACATGCAGGTTTAACGGGCTTTCGCGTGCAGTAAATGGAGCGGGAAACGGGACTCGAACCCGCGACCCCAACCTTGGCAAGGTTGTGCTCTACCAGCTGAGCTATTCCCGCTCCCAATCGCTTGCAATATCAGGCGGAATGGAAAACTAAGTAATGGCCAGCATGATGTCAAGGCATAATACATATTCTTTGCCCCAACGGGAACGCGGATTCACCCGGGGCCAACTTCCCGGACAAGTATGACGGTGTTGTTTCCGGACACCGGCGGGCCCAACGTGATTCTCAGCTGAGGAACACGCGTTTGAGTTGACATTCATGGTTGCGAGACGCATATTTACGGTTCCCACGGCAGCCGGGTGTCATCCGTATCCGACCTTTAGCGGGTCACGACGTCCTGCCGGAATTCAATACCGGAAAGGACAACGCGTGAGACGCCGGGTACCGGCACCGTGTGTGGACATATACGTGCCCCAGGGAGGCGGAGATTTGTGACTCGTGTCGGGTTTTTCTGTCTAACGTGCCGCCAATTCGAGGGATATTCTTAGCGTGGATGCCGTTGGGTGTCTAAATGGAGCGAGGCGGGATGGTCGAAGATAAATATGTCCTGGCAATCGACATCGGGGGCACCTTCACAGATCTCGTTTATCTGGATTGCCATACGGGTCGGCAGGCGGTTGCCAAGGTGCCTACGAGTTATCCGGATCCTTCCGAAGCCGTCCTGACCGGGATCAACTTGGTACTGGGTTCCGACAACACCGGGTCCGTTCAACGCGTAATCCACGGCACGACGCTGGTGACCAACGCGCTTATCGAGCGAAAAGGCGCACGCACCGGGCTGATCACTACGGCCGGGTTTCGAGATGCGCTGGAAATCGGGCGCGAAGGCCGGTACGATATTTACGATTTGCGACTGGAGTTGCCCGAACCTCTCGTGGAACGCAGATTGAGATTTGGCGCACCGGAACGGATGAATGTAAGAGGAGAGGTACTAGAGAGCCTGAATGAGGCTTCAATCCTCGAAGCGTGCCGTATGTTTCTGGATGAAGGGGTCGAGGCAGTTGCAATCTGTTTTCTGCACGCATACGCCAATCCGGAACACGAGCGCCGGGCGAAGCAGGTTGTTCAAGAAACGATGCCCGGAGTTCCGATTTCGGTTTCACATCAGGTGTCGCCCGAATTGCGGGAATACGACCGGACCTCCACCACCGTCGCCAATGCTTACGTGCAACCGCTTGCCCGGCGATATTTGGTAGGATTGTCCAAAGGACTGGAAACAAAAGGGATAGCGGCACCGTTGCATATTATGCTATCCAACGGCGGTGTTTGCTCGGCCGAGACGGCCGCGGCCTTTCCGGTTCGTCTTGTGGAATCGGGTCCCAGCGGCGGCGCGTTGTCCGCCGCCTATTGGGCCGACCGGTCAGACCGCCAGGACGTCCTGGCGTTTGATATGGGCGGCACGACGGCAAAAGCGGTGCTAAGCAGCGACGGCGGGTTTCCCATCACGACCGAATCCGAGGTGGCGCGTGTCTATCGTTTCAAGCGCGGCAGCGGATTGCCGCTGCTGGTACCGGTACTGGACATGATTGAAATTGGCGCAGGTGGCGGCAGTATCGCACATCTGAACGAGTTGGGGCTGCCCACGGTTGGCCCCGAAAGCGCGGGATCGGTTCCCGGCCCCGCCTGTTACGCACACGGCGGCGAGGAGCCGACCGTGACGGATGCCGACCTGATACTGGGAATGCTGAATCCCGACTATTTCCTCGGTGGAAAGATGGCGCTGGACTTGCGCCGTGCACGGTGCGCCGTTCATCGGTTCGCCACGGGTCTGGGCGTGGACGTGCACCGTATGGCGTGGGGTATACACAGGATGGTTAATGAGAATATGGCGAATGCCGCTCGGGTTCATGCGGCCGAGCGCGGAATCGATGTCCGGGGATATACGATGGTGGCGACCGGAGGCGCGGGTCCCGTTCATGCCTGTGGCGTGGCTGAGAGGTTGGGAATCGGTACTGTGATCGTGCCGCCCGCGGCAGGCGTGAGTTCGGCCTTCGGGTTGATGCTTGCGCCGATTTCGTTTGACTTTGCAAGGAGTTACGTAGCCCGGCTCCAGGCGATGAATTACGAACGGCTGAACGGCATGTTTAATGAGATGGAAACTGAAGGCGAGGACGTGTTGCGAGAGGCGGGCGTGACCCCGGTTGAGATGCGGATTGAGCGGACTGCGGACATGCGCTACGTGGGACAGGGCCACGAAATTCGAGTTCCAATTTCGGGCGGCAGACTGAGTCCCGAACGGCTGGATGAGATACGGGAGGAGTTTGACAGGGAATACAAACGCAGATTTACACGCACGTGCGAAGGCGTTGAAATCGAGTCCGTTCACTGGCGTGTTCGGATGTCCGGACCGAAACCCGATCTCGGCGACCTGGAGACGGCGTCATCAACGGCTGGGGACGCTTGCAAAGGCGTTCGCGAGGTGTTGTTCAATGCGGAATCCGGTCCGGAACAGACGCCGGTATTCGACCGGTACAGGATAACGGCCGGTTTTCGAGCAACGGGTCCGGCAATCGTGGAAGAGGCCGAGTCCACGGCCGTCGTACCGCGCGGCTGGGCGATTGCCGCGGAGGCATGTGGCAACTTGCTCCTGACACGCCAGGAGGATTCGAGATGATGCCGGCGGACAAGCTGGACGCCGTTCTTCTCGAGGTGTTGTGGAACCGGCTCATTTCAATCGTAAACGAACAGGCCGCAGCGTTGGTGCACGCCTCGTTTACAACCGTCGTCCGGGAGGCCGGCGACCTGTCCGCGGGCATATTCAACCGGGGCGGTGATATGGTTGCACAGGCGGTGACGGGCACTCCGGGCCACATCAATACCATGGCAACCTGTGTCCGACATTTCGCGAAAACGCATCCGATAGACAGCCTGAAACCCGGCGACAGCCTGCTCACCAACGATCCTTGGTTGGGATCGGGCCATCTACACGACATTACCGTGGTCACTCCCGTTTTTCATCAAGGGAAGGCCGTGGGTTGGTTCGCCAATACATGTCACGCAATGGATATTGGAGGGCGGACGCTTGGCGCCGATGCACGCGAAGTATTTGAAGAGGGACTCCATATTCCGATCATGTTCCTGTTCCGAGAGGGCAGGGTCAATCGCGATCTGATGGAAATCATCCGCACCAATGTCCGCACCCCGGATGCCGTGGTGGGCGACCTTTATGCGCAGCAGGCGGGCAACGACGTGGGTGCCGCCAAGCTGTCTGAAATGATGGTGGAATACGAAATGGAGGACATTGAGTCCCTCGCCGCGTTGATTCTGGATCGTTCAGAAGCCGCCGCACGGGATGCGATCGCGGAAATTCCGAATGGTACGTATAAGGACGAGGTGGTCATCGACGGGTTCGATCATCCGTTGAAGATCCTGGTTTCCATTCACGTAAGAGATCGGGACCTGGTAGTCGACTACGATGGCACGTCACCGCAGGTGGACCGTGGAATCAACGTGGTCTACAACTATACGCACGCATATACAACCTATCCTCTCGCGTGTTCGATCTATCCCTCCGTCCCGAACAACGCGGGCAGTTTCCGCCCGGTCACGGTGACGGCCACGGAGGGGAGTGTACTGAATGCCAGGTTTCCCTGTGCCGTTGGCGCCCGGCATCTGATCGGGCACTTCCTCTCCCAGGCGGTATTCGGCGCTTTATCCGGGGCAATTCCCGAACGGGTGCTTGCGGATGGTTCGGCTGGGCTCTGGAACACGCAACTGGAGGGTTATGAACGGGATGGACGGGTGTTCTCCTATATCTTTTTCTCCGCCGGCGGTATGGGCGCCAGGCCCTCATCAGACGGGCTGTCGGCTACGGCCTTTCCCAGCGGGATCAAAGGGGTGCCCGCCGAAGCCATCGAAGCGGTTTCACCCGTGTTGATGCTCAAGCGGGAGTTGCGTCCGGATTCCGGCGGCGCAGGCCGGTTCCGAGGCGGGCTGGGGCAGGAGATGGTGCTGAGAATGGATACCGATTCGGCGGTGCTGCATTCGTGTATGTACGACCGTACCAAAAGCCCGGCGCGCGGTTTTATGGGCGGAGCGAGCGGCGCCGTTGGCGAGTTGATCCTTTCCGACGGGTCGCGTCCGCACCCGAAGGGAAAATACGAACTTCAGCCGGGGCAGACGGTAACGCTGAGACTGCCCGGCGGAGGTGGTTTCTTCTCTCCGATGGCTCGCGATCCACAGCGGGTGCTGAACGACGTACGGCAAGGACGCGTGTCCGAGGAAGCGGCCAGGAATGGGTACGGTGTGGTGCTGGACACTCTGAATTGGGAGGTGGACGCGGCCGCCACGGAAGCGGTCAGGGCAGCCTCCACCAGGATGGAAGGGTAAGTTGGATCCGCATCGCTTATCGCCGGATTGCCGCGCCGGGTGTATAGGGTGCGGCGGCGCCTATCCGCCAGGGCGGCCTGCGTTTCGAGATATCGGATCGCATTGAATCGGAACTTGAATTTAGATTTGAAACTAACTGAATAGCAGCAATCTCCACAGGAAGTACCAATGGGAAAATGCGAGACCGATGACGGCTATCGGGGGATCTGGTGGTGGGACACACCCGTGGACAACGAGTACAAATACGTCTATTACAGCGGCGGATTTGCGACCTACACCGCGAAACACATTCCGCTCGCACACTATTCCGATACGGCACGTAAGACGTTTTTCTGTTACGGCGGGACGTACAAGCACAAGAACCAGATCCTGGCAATGGTCTCCTATTACGATCACGTCACCGGGAAGGTTCCGCGTCCGACCATCCTGATGGACAAAGGCACGGCCGACGCACACGACAACCCAGTCCTCATGCTGGACGAAAAGGGCTACATCTGGGTTTTCGTGAGTGCGCACGGAACCGTCAGACCCGCCTATATTTACAGGAGCGACGAGCCCTACTCCGTCGATGCATTCGAATGCGTGCTGGAAACGAATTTTTCCTATCCTCAGCCCTGGCATATAGCCGGCAATGGATTTCTGTTTCTGCACACAAGATACCTCGGAGGCCGGTTTCTCTACGCGCTCACCAGTCCGGATGGCGCAAACTGGTCCGAACCCAGGGCGTTGTCGCGGATCTGCCAGGGTCACTATCAGGTCAGTTGGCGAGCCGGAAGGCGGGTGGGTACCGCGTTCAACTACCATCCTGTCAAAAAGCCCGGTCCCCCCAGGACCAACCTGTATTACCTTCAGACAGACGATTTCGGCGATACCTGGAAGAATGCACGGGGAGAACGAATGGACCTCCCTCTGGAAATTCCCCGAAATGGCGCGATCGTCCGGGACTACGAAGCACAGGGCCTGCAGGTGTTTGTGAAAGATCTGAATTTCGACGTTCACGGTCATCCCGTCATCCTGATTCTCACCAGCCGCGGGATGGAGACCGGCCCCAATAACGACCCGCGAGTATGGACGACCGTTCGGTGGTCAGGTGATGCCTGGGAAATCAGAGATGCGTTCCCGTCGGACAATAACTATGACGCGGGCGGCCTTCATATCGAACCGGATGGGACCTGGCGAATTATCGCGCCTACCGAGACGGGTCCTCAACCTTACAATACAGGCGGTGAGGTGGCGGTGTGGACCAGCGATGATGAGGGGGCCACGTGGGAGAAAACCCGCCTGGCTACCCGAAACAGCAACTTCAACCACACCTACGTGCGCCGTCCCGTAAACGCGCACCCGGAATTCTACGCGTTCTGGGCGGATGGACATGCGCGGGAACAGTCGGACTCCAGCCTTTATTTCTGCAGCAAGACCGGTGAACACGTGTTCCGGCTACCTGCTCTGATGACATTGGATCATCAGGAACCCGAGAGGGTGGTTTCCTTCACTGGCTCCGAGGGTCCCGCTGGCGCCAGTGAAGTGGGCGGTCGTTAACTGTCCGGAAAGGCGGTCAGATGAAAGGTATCATTCTGTCGGGAGGGCTGGGAACCCGGCTTTACCCGCTCACGATTTCACTTTCAAAACAGATCATACCCATCTTCGACAAACCCATGATCTATTATCCGCTCTCGGTGCTGATGCTGGCCAATATCCGCGAATTCCTGATCATTTCGTCGCCTGAGCATATTGAGCTTTACCGAAACCTTTTGGGTGACGGCAGCCGCCTGGGTCTGCGGTTCGACTATGCGATCCAGCCCCGTCCGGAGGGCGTCGCGCAATCGTTTCTCATTGGGGAGGAATTCATCGACGGAGGGCCTTGTGCGCTTGTATTCGGGGATAATTTCTTCTACGGCCACGGTCTTTCCGGGTTGTTGGAGCACGCGGGCAGGCTCGATGAGGGCGGGTTGGTTTTCGCGTATTACGTGCAGGATCCCGAGCGATACGGTGTGGTTGAATTCGACGCTCACATGAACGTGGTGGGTATTGAAGAAAAACCGAAACGTCCGAGGTCGAATTATGCGGTGACCGGACTTTATTTCTATGATGGATGCGTGGTGGATATAGCGAAGGGATTGAAGCCTTCGGATCGCGGAGAATTGGAAATCACCGATATAAACAACGAATACCTCAAGCGGGGCAAATTACGTGCCCAGTTGCTGGGCAGGGGCATTGCGTATCTCGACACGGGAACCCACGAGAGCCTGCTGGAAGCGAGCAATTTTGTGCAGATTGTCGAGAACCGGCAGGGGTTGAAAATCGCGTGCCTGGAAGAAATCGCGTTTCGAAAAGGGTACATCAGCGCGAGGCAGCTTGAGGACATCGCGAATTATTCACAAGAAAATGAGTATTGTCAGTACCTGAAAAGGTTGCTAGCATCCGAAAACTGATCCCGCTGATGGCAAAAACGGCCTCGAACCGACGGCCGCAAGTCATCCGGATAGCGACTTTAAAGGGTTCGGATACTATCGCTGAGATCTTCGGGTTTCCGCGGCCCGCCGGGGGCCGGGAGTTACGGACGAAATTTCGCGTGTCCCATGCACAACGTCACCGGCATGCAAGTATCCACGGAAGCCTCTGAATGATGCGAGCTTTCTGCATTATAGCACTTCTTGTGCCGCTTATCCGCTGTGGCAGCGCTCCGGTGGCGCCTGAAGACGCGATATTGGGTACGTGGAAGCTGACCCTCGCGAGGAACGAGCCGGTTACGGTGAATTATAGGCTGGTCTTCGAAAAAAACGGGATTTATACGTTCATCAATACGATATTCGACGGAAGCCAGATAACGACAACCGGAAGTTGGCGAATCGAAAATCTTACCATTTACCTGGACAGCCTGGATTTCGGATTCTCCGTCGACAACGTCGAACTTACTCTGTACGCACGAGACGGCACTGTATTTGTCTATACGAAACAGTAGTCGCGGATGGGATTTTCGACACAGGATGTGGAATGATATAGGGGCGGCAAGGAATTGGCATCGAATGGTCATGTTCGAAAGACCGGAAGACAAAGATGCAGGGACGCGACGCGTGAACGATCCGCGCCGAGTCATGAAAGACCGGGTGGAGCGCCCCGGCTTTTCGAGGAGGGGCCATGCGGGTTGATCCTTCCATCCGGCTGAGGGATCTGGATTCCAGACTGGACCGGTGTTTCGATCTTGCAGGACAAAAAGCCACGTCCGTTTCCGAGACATGGGATCCGGGGCGGGGGGCGCCGGTTTACACCGTTGGAGGGCAATACACCACACGGGGTTGGACGGAATGGACGCAGGGATTCCAGTTTGGCTGCGCGATATTGCTGTTCGACGCGTCAGGAGACCGGCAGTTTCTGGAAATCGGTCGCCGCGGGACGGTCGAACGGATGGCCGCACACGTGACCCACACAGGTGTGCACGACCACGGATTCAACAACATATCAACCTATGGCAACCTCAGGCGGCTGATGCGTGAAGGCGCGATATCGGGCGATCTGTGGGAACAGCACTTTTACGAGCTTGCACTGAAAGCATCCGGTGCGGTGCAGGGCGCGCGTTGGACGACGATTCGAGACGGGAAGGGGTTTATTCCCTCCTTTAACGGTGCCCACTCGCTGTTTTCAGACACGATCCGCACCTGCCGGTCCCTGGGGCTCGCACACAGTCTGGGCCACGTGTTGATGGTGGAGAACGACCGCGCGATTTCGCTCCTTGATCGCATGATCCAGCACGCGGAAACAACGGCGCGGTTCAATGTGTACTACGGCGACGGACGCGATATCTACGATACTCGAGGGCGGGTGGCGCATGAGTCTATTTTCAACGTGGAGGACGGAAATTATCGTTGTCCAGGCACCCAACAGGGATATTCGCCCTTTTCCACGTGGACGCGAGGCCTTGCATGGGTGGTAACGGGATATGCCGAACTGCTTGAATTTCTCGAGGTCGTCGTCGATGAGGACCTTTCGGCTTGCGGCGGTCGGGAACACATAACGGGAATCATGACAAAGGCGGCAACAGCGACCGCTGACTACTTCGTTGATGGCGCGTCCGCGGCCGACGGTATACCGTACTGGGATACCGGCGCCCCCGGGTTGGCCCGAATGGGAGACTATCTTGGTCGGTCGGCGGATCCGTTCAACGAATTTGAACCCGTGGACAGTTCAGCCGCTGCTATTGCGGCTCAGGGCCTCTACCGGTTGGGCAAGTACCTGGACGGAGAGGCCGGCGCGTATTACAGGAGGGCGGCGTTAACGGTCGCACGCACGCTATTCGACGCCCCGTACCTGTCCGACGATGAGGATCACCAGGGATTGATCCTGCATTCCGTATATCACCGACCCAACGGCTGGGACCGTCGTCGGGCGACGCAGCGAGTGCCAAATGGAGAGGCTTCCATGTGGGGAGACTATCACGCACTGGAACTGGCGGTACTGCTTAAGCGTGAAATTACCGGGGAGCCCTATTTGACGTTCTTCGATCGGACGACGGAATAACGGCCCGAAAAGACGAATATCTGGGTGCGGTGTTCGACTGGAGCCGTGTCTGAAACAGAAATCCATTTCGGTCTTCGAAAACGATCGCGGGCACTGAGGCGAGAGACTATGAAGCGCAAATTGAACACAGTCAAACCATGGGTAGGGCGGAAAGCGGGATCGAAGACGTTCGGATACGCACCGATGGTCATACTGGTAATTGTATTGTGTTCGGCACCTGCGCGGAGTGGAGAAGCAACACCGTTCGATTTCGGACCGCTGGACCGCCTGTTGGGAAAGTTTGTGGATTCAAGGGGATGGGTTGACTACGCCGGCATAAAGGCCGAGCCGGCCGAACTCCGGCATTTGTTGGCCCGCCTGAGGGAGGTAAGCCCGGAGAGCCATCCTGCGATGTTTTCCGAGCGGGAAGATCGGCTGGCATATTGGATCAACGCGTACAACGCGCTTGTGATTAGCGGGGTGGCCAATGCGTATCCCGTAACGAGCGTCAAGGAGATCCATCCACAGCCCGGATTCTTCAAGGTATACCACGTCCTCGGTGGAAAGTCCTATTCACTGGATAATATTGAACACAAGATCATCCGGAAAAAGTTTGGAGATCCTCGTATCCATGCCGCATTGAATTGTGCCGCTGCATCCTGTCCCAGGTTGCGACCGGAGGCATTCCGTTCCGAGCAACTCGAAAATCAGCTGGAGGCTGCCGTTAGGGACTTCATCCGCGATCCGCGGCATGTCAAGGTGGACCGAGACAGCGGGACTTTGGTCCTTTCGAAAATTCTTGAATGGTTTGAAGGAGATTTCACCGACTGGTACAAACGTACCTACCAGGTGGGAGACGTTCGAATCACGGATTACCTGAAAATCCATCTTGCCGAGCAAGATCGCGCATTCCTTCATACACGCCCTCGGGTAACCGTTCGATACCTGCCGTACGATTGGACGCTTAACGACCGGGCGTTGCACCAGGACGTAACCCGTTAACTCAATAACTACCCGACGATGCTGCGCCGTACGTCAGGGCTTCGGCGACGTCACCGTGCAAGTTGGTCTAAAGAGTACCGTCGGGTGAATTGAGGAAATCTGCCGGTCTATCGTTAACGCAAAGGAGAGACCCATGGGAGCGCCGTCGGAACTGCTGGCGATTCAACCCCGTGCGCAGTCCGAAGTACCGGGCAAGCTAATATCGTTTGGGGTGCGTTTGAGGCGGGAGGGTGTCGATCTCCGGCGCGAGACACTGGATACGCTTCAGATCAACGTAGGGAAGCTGTGCAATCAGGCGTGCAGGCACTGCCACGTGGATGCCGGTCCGAATCGGACGGAAGTGATGACTCGCGACACGATGCGGTCGATCCTGACGTTTCTCGCCGCGACGGATATTCCGATGGTGGATATTACCGGCGGAGCGCCGGAGGTGAACCCTCATTTTCGATATCTGGTGAAACAGATCCGACGACTGGGTCGCAACATAATCGTAAGGTGCAACCTCACGGTGATATTCGAACCGGGTATGGAGGATCTTCCTGACTTCTACCGTGAGCACGAGGTGGAGTTGGTCTGTTCATTGCCCTGTTATCTTGAGGAAAACGTTGATCAGCAGCGTGGAAAAGGCGTGTTTTACGATAGCATCGAGGCGCTTCAACGCCTCAATTCGATCGGTTACGGAAGGCCGGATACAGGTCTTCAGCTTCATCTGGTATACAATCCGGTTGGCGCCTCGCTCCCGCCGCCACAGGCCGAACTCGAGGCGGACTATAAACGGGCTCTGGGTGAGCGTTACGGAATTTCGTTCAATCGCCTCTTTACAATAACCAATATGCCGATCAGCCGGTTTAACGACTATTTGCAACGTCGTGGGGAATACGACGGCTACACGCAGACGTTGCACGACCATTTCAACGTGAAAACGATCGATCGCCTGATGTGTCGGTTTCTCGTAAGCGTAGACTGGGAAGGCAACATCTACGACTGCGATTTCAACCAGATGCTGGATATGCACCTGTCCGGCAAGCCAAAAAAACTGTGGGAGGTGTCGCCGGGGTGGTTAATCGACCGTAGGATCCGGATCGCCGACCACTGCTATGGTTGCACCGCGGGCGCGGGTAGCAGTTGCGGCGGTGATTTGACCTGAAAGTCGATGATCCGCAAAGGTATCGGGCCCCTTTGATCGCTGCCTGGAGATATCAATGCCGACTTCAGCCATCGCCTTGACCGCCAGCGGATTCAGGGTGGTGGGGTGGGTGCCCGCACTCAGAGATTCGAAACGGTCTCCCGCGATGTGCCGGAGAAAACCCTCCGCCATCTGGCTCCTGCAGGCGTTTCCCGTGCAGAGGAACAGTACTCGTTTCATTGAGCCCTGCACAGAGATCATCCGCGGTTATCGGACGGGACGACGTCAACTGAAAGGGTAATTGACGATGGCGGCAGACATCGGGTGTCGTCGCAGGCCTGAAAATCCAGGACCAGGTCCAACCGAAGGGCGCCGGGCGGGTAACGCCTGATTTCGAAGATTGCTGGAATCGTGACTTCGCCTTCGTAGACGGCCAGAGGCTGATCGGCAAAAGGAAAACGGACGCTTTTCGCCGTCGGGTACGAAATATCGATGGCTTCGAGCGGGTGTTCGGAAGATATGCTGAGCGTCGTTGGAACCAGAAAATCCAATGAAGCGGGGTTGGCGTTGATGTGCCAACCCTTCTTTACTTTCAATCTTACCAGGAGTTCCAGCCGACCTCCGGCAACCGGGGGTGTGGTGCGCACTATCGCCGAGGCTTCTACGGCCTCATGGCTTGCCGCAATGATCGAATCGGTGGATGCCCGTGCGCCCGACACCGCTGTATCGTGAACAATCGGCGTGAGTTTGGAGGAATTCATTTCCAGGTATCTCAACAAACCGTGATACATATTGTTGAAACCGCCCTGACTCTGTTGCAACAAGGCACCAAAGGTATGCAGCGACCGCGACGCCAGGTCCATATATTCCGCTTTCTTCGTCAGCTTGTGAAGACTGAGCAAGGCATTCACGGCAACCGAATTACCGGAAGGTATGGCGCCGTCGTAGGGTTTCTTGGTACGGGTGATGAGGTGTTCAGCGCCGCTGGTGAAGAAAAAGCCGCCTCCATCCACATCCCAGTAAAGGCTGCGCATTCGCTCGGTCAGAGCTTCGGCTTCTCTGAGGTACCGGGGCTCTCCGGAAGCCTCGTACAGCGACACCAGGCCCTGGATGAGAAACGCATAGTCCTCCTGAAAACCCAGATTCTTTGCCGTTCCGTTCCGATAGATGCGAATGAGGTCGCCGTTCCCGTCTCGCATGCGACCCAGGACAAAGTTCGCAGCCCTGCGCGCGGCGCGCAGATAGGAAGCGGATTTCAATAGGGCGTATGCATCGGCATAGGCCGCAATCATCAAACCATTCCACGCGGTGATAATTTTGTCGTCCAGCAGGGGCCGAACTCGCAGTTCTCTGGCGGATAGCAGTTTTCGCTTCAGCGGCCGGAGCCGGTCCCGGAGACCCGCGGCGGACAGGGACAGTGTGTCTGCCAACGCGTCCAGGGTTTTTGGCAAATAGAGGACCATTCCGTCGCCTTCCGGCATTCGTGCAAGGTCGTAGACCTTGAGAAAGAGGTCTGCGTCCTCTTTGAGAATGCGCCGAATCTCGGCTCGGGTCCAGAGATAGTATTCACCTTCCTTGCCGTTGGTTTCCGAGTCCAGGGCGGAGTAGAAGGCGCCTTCCGGCGAGGTCATTTCCCGCGATACGTATCGGAGAATATCCTCAGCATTGTAACGATAGTGCTGATTGCCGGTCATCTGATACGCGCGGAGATAGATTCTGGTCAATTGGGCCTGGTTGTAGAGCATTTTCTCAAAATGCGGTACCTGCCAGCCTGGATCGATGGCGTAGCGATGGAATCCGCCGCCGAGGTGATCAAAGATGCCGCCTGCGGCCATTTTGTCCAGCGTGCCGGTCACGATGTCCAGGAGTTCGCTTTCGTTCCGGCGCTGGTGTTGAGACATGAGAAGGTCGAGTGCCTGATCCGGTGGAAATTTCGGTGCGTCTCCAAATCCGCCATGTACGGGGTCATAGGACAGTTTGAGTTTTCCAATAGCCCGATCCAGGGTGCTATAGCCCAGCGCGATATCGGATTTTTCGGGTGGAGTTACCAGATGGATTCTCCCCAGGGCGGACGAAATGTACCTGGATTGTGCGACGACATCCGACCTTCGGTTTGCCCACGCGTTTCGGATGACTTCAATGACGCGGGGAAAGCCCGGGCGGTTGTATCGGGGATCGTCTTTCGGCGGAAAATAGGTGCCCGCAAAAAACGGATTGAGTTCGGGAGTGAGGAAAACGGAGTTCGGCCATCCACCGTGCCCTGTGATGATTCTGGTTGCTGTCATGTAGATTTCGTCGACGTCGGGCCGCTCTTCCCGGTCCACCTTGATGTTAACGAAGTTGTGGTTCATTTGTTCGGCAATCGCGGGATCTGAAAAAACCAGGCGTTCCATCACGTGGCACCAGTAACAGGTGGTGTACCCCACCGAAAGGAAAATGGGTTTGCCTTCCCGGCGTGCCCGCTCGATGGCCTCGGTTCCCCACGGATACCAATCCACCGGGTTGTGGGCGTGCAGCAACAGATAGGGACTGGTTTCGTAAACCAGCCGGTTGGTGTATTTCCAGGAACCGTCGGCCTCTCTGAGGCCGTGCGCAGCCCCGTCGGTGTTCGAGTCGGGCGCCGCTTCGTGAGACCTGTCGTGAGGCGGCGATGGCTGCCCCGAAGCGCTCGCGCGACAGACGGCACCGATTGCCAGACCGATGACCATCACGGCCAGGATCGCATATCGAACCGGTGCGAATGTTAACGGATAGTTCATGTTGGCGGGATAAGGGAAAAGTCGATAATCCTGACGTTCACCGTTGCTGAGGCGATTTCCGGGACAGAACACTTGGAGGTCAGCGGATAAACGTGCGTCTGATTTTGTCCACAGCCTCTACGATGTCGTCCATGTCTTCTCGCGTGCCCAGGAGCATAGACTGATAGAACCAGACACTGTGCCTGCACGCATGTTCAACATTCGGGCACGGTAACCTGCGCACGAGATCGGGGTATTCTTCCGAAACGCTATTCAGGGCGCCCTCGTCCGTGAGCGGCCGCTGGTAACCGGGTGTACAATCAATGCCTTCGGCGATCAGGGCGCTTATGAATTCCTCTTTGCTCTGGCCACCGAATTGTTCCGTATCGTAGAGCGTCATATAGAGATGGTACCCATGCTGCGTGACCCAGGGACGCGTCGCCGGTGGGGTCACGCCGCCGACCCTTCGCAGTTCCCGGGTCAGATAGGCCGCGTTTCGACATCGAATCTCGGTCTGAAGTTGTAACCACTTGAGCCGTACCAGAAGGATGGATGCGAGATATTCTGAGGTGCGATAGTTCCATCCATGGCGTGGATATTCCCATCGTTCGCCACCGGGGCGCCGACCCACGTCTCTGAATGCGCATGCCCGTTCGTAAATGTGCCGATGGTTGGTGACGAGGCAGCCGCCCTCGCCAGCCGTGAGGTTCTTGCTGGACTGAAAGCTGTAGGCGCCAACATCGCCAAGCGGGCCGACCTTCCGCCCGTTATGTTCGGTGCCGTGGGCCTGAGCGGCATCTTCAACAACCACCAGGCCGTGTTTGTTGGCGATGGCGTTCAGGGCGTCCATATCCGCGGGGTGCCCTCCCATGTGCACTGGAAGAATGCCTACCGTCCTCTCGGTTATGGCCGCCTTCACCGCGGCAGGGTCAAGGGTAAAGCTCACGGGATCGATATCTGCCAGTGCCAGCTTGCAACGCACCGACAGCGCGGCGCTGGCTGTGGCGATGAAGGTATAGTTGGGGACGATAATCTCCCCACCCTCCCGAAGCCCATCGAGATCGAGCGCTCCGGCTATGGAGGCGGATATCGCGTCGGTACCATGTGGCATCATTAAGCCGTAGTTGGCGCCGCAATAGTCCGCGAACGCCTGGCCGAACCGGTCGCTCCTGCTTGCCGGAAGACCCTCTGACCCTTCCAGGTAGACTTTCCGAAGCGCCGGCTCGATTTCGCGTTCCCACTCAATCTCGGTGTTGGCTGGCCAGGACGGCCACGGATTCTCGATCCGATTGCGTACGGGTGTGCCCCCATTCACCGCCAGCCGATTTGCAGAAATTACATTTGGCATCGGAACTCCCGTAAATACGCGAGGCTATTTCCCGGTTTGTCCGGTCCTGACCGGGGCCTCACACCGTCGAAGGATGCCGGACGCCCGGGAGGCGCCGACGGGTGAGGTCCAAAGATACCCGCGGGCAAACGCACGGCGCTGGTGAGTGAATCAATCCGCCACCAGTTCGCAGGCAGCCGCGCGGACCAGCTTCTCGCCTTCGACCGCGAGCCCGGCATATCTGGGTTCCATGCCGCCTTCGCGGTGGGCCTGGGGGGTACTCAGGTACCCGACGTCGGCTGTCGGGCCGGACAGAACCATGGTGATTCCGCCCGGCGCCGCCGCCTTGATCGCAGACGCGGTTTCAACGAAGATTTCACCTGGAAGGTGCACTATATTGACGCCACACGCGGAAATCCGAGTGATCGTGTAGTCCAGAAATTGCCTGCCGGTTGCATAATGTCGGCTGCCGTAAGCCTGAAATCGTTGAAGCCCGTTCGACCGTTTCGGCGTCGTTATCAATTCGGCCTCGACGACATGGGGATTCTCGTACGAAAATGTGGGCATCGGAACGGTCTTCTGAGTGACGTGGAATTCTCCGGTACCGTACATACGTACCTGTTCCAATGCGTAGAGTGCCGCCCCTCCGACGCTGTTGCCCACACGCCTGTACGTTCGCCCGGCCCGGCTGACGGGTACCACGTTTCCGATACTTCCGGGAAGAAACAGCGCATTGACCCCCGCTGCCTCGACCACGTTGCGGGCGACGCCGGGATAGTCAGCGGAAATATGCCCGTATTTGTCGGTGTTGCACAGCGCGTGGCAGCCGAATACGATTGCGCAATGGGTCGGATTACCCTCCGTATCGTCAATTCGGAGCACGTACACATTGTCGTCCACGTCTGCATAGGTGAGTTCGGGACGAGGATAGGGGAATTTGAAGTTGCTCATAACCAGGTTTCCGTCCTGATCATAGGAGCGCCGGTTATAGAGGATGTTGGGAGCGGAACTGGCGCCTGCTCCCAACCGGGAGGGTTCCATCGCGTGGGCCGCTTTACGGACGGCCGCAGCCATATTGTCCGCGAAAAAATCCTCCCTGCCGTAGTACTTGAGCGTCTCGCAGGGAATGCTGACGTAAGATTGAAACAAAATGGGCGTCGTGCCGACATGGGAAGCACAGGGCAGGATGTGGTTTGGATTCAGCCAGTCGATGTCCTCTAACCGTACCCTGACGCGCGCCATGAGATCCTCTTCGATGCTGAAACAATCCCCGGCCAGGAAGGTGACGTTGGTGTCTCCTTTCCGAAGGATCAGGGCACGGAAGGAGATCGGATCGTAGACTCGAAAAGCGCCATCTGATGGATCTTCAGGCGTGAAGTCCTGAATGCCAAAGCCGGTTTCCAGCACGTTGAACCCCCTCTGTTACAATTGCCGTGCGAAAGTGGTTCATTGATAGCGTAATTTCCACCGTGCGTCAAGCGTTTTCCTGCAGCGCACACCCAGGCGGGCGGTGAACCTTGACGTATCCGTCGGTATGGGTTACATTATCGTTTTGTCCGCGCTGGTGCGGCCGGTCCGCGCCGTGTACGGTTCAGTTGTATGGGCGCGAAAAGCCGACCCGAGCACGGGTGAGCGATTTCAGCAAATGCTGTTTGAGACGATGCAAGGGAGATTCGATGAAGGCCCTGTTGAAAGCGCTTGAACGGGAACTATCCGGCGAGGTTCGGTTCGATAAGGCTTCGCGAATACTATACAGTACCGATGCGAGCATGTATCAGATTGAGCCGTTGGGCGTCGTTCTGCCCAAGCATCGACAGGACGTCCTGCGGGTCATTCGCGTGGCACGAGAGTTCGGAGTGCCCGTATTGCCACGCGGCGGCGGGACGGCGCTTGCTGGACAGAGCGTGGGCCCTGCGGTGATTATGGATATGTCCAAATTCATGAATGACATCCTCGAACTGAACGAGGAAGAGGAATGGGTACGGGTTCAACCGGGTGTGGTACTGGACGAATTGAACTCATATCTGAAGCCAAATGGTCTGCAATTCGCGCCGGACGTGGCTACGAGCAGTCGAGCGACGATCGGAGGGATGATCGGCAACAATTCATCGGGGGCCCATTCGGTAATCTACGGGAAGACCATCGACCACGTACTCGAACTGAAGGTGGCCCTCGCAGACGGCACGGAAACCCTGTTCAGGGATATGTCCGACGAGGAAGTCGCCACGAAGACGAAACAGACGGACCTGGAAGGCCGGGCATACAGTGAAGTCGTCCGGCTCGCCGGGAACCACCGGGCGGAAATCGATCGGCGGTACCCGAAGATTCTGCGGCGTGTGGGCGGGTACAACCTGGATGAATTCACGAAGCCACAACCGTTTAATATGTGCCGTATGATCGTGGGGTCGGAGGGCACCCTCGCCACTGTACTGGAAGCCAAGTTGCGCGTGATTCCACTTCCGCGTGCCAGGGTCCTGGGCGTGGTGCAGTTCGGGGATCTGATTGAGTCGATGGCGGCGGTTTCACACATTCTGGAGACCGGACCGGCAGCCGTGGAACTGGTGGATCGAATGATACTGGAGCAAACCCGAGGATCGATCGCACTGTCCAGGGACCGGGGCTGGGTTGAAGGAGACCCCCGGGCGGTGCTTGTGGTGGAGTATTTCGGGGATTCGCCTGACGCATTGATTCCGCGGCTCGACGCGCTCGAGGCCACAATGTCGAAACATGGTCTCGGCTATGGATTTCGACGGGCCGTGTCGGCCGAGGAACAGGCAAATGTATGGAATGTGCGTAAGTCGGGTCTGGGATTGCTGATGGGTGTCAAGGGTGATACGAAACCGGTGGCATTTGTGGAGGACTCCGCCGTTTCGCCGGAGAAATTGCCGGAATACATCGGCGACTTCGAGCGGATTGTGCGCGAGCACGATACGACGGCCGGTTACTACGCGCATGCCAGCGTGGGATTGCTCCACATACGGCCGATGGTGAATGTGAAAACAGCAGCCGGAGTGGCTAAAATGCGGTCCATCGCCGAGGCCGTTCGGGAACTGGTGCTGAGTTACGGTGGTGCGATGAGCGGTGAGCACGGGGACGGCCTTGCTCGAAGTTGCTGGAACGAACGGGTTTTCGGGTCCACGCTGTACAAAGCGTTTCGGGAATTGAAGCATGCGTTCGATCCACAAGGGCTGATGAATCCGGGAAAAATCGTGGACGCGCCGATGATGACGGAAAACCTGCGGTTCGGTCCCGAATACCGCGTTCAGGAGCTGCGCACCCACTTCGACTTTTCGGCTGACGGGGGATTCCACCGGGCGGTGGAGATGTGCAACGGCGTCGGTGCATGCCGAAAGAAACTCCACGGGACGATGTGCCCTTCGTATATGGCGACTCTTGACGAGGCCCATTCCACACGTGGAAGGGCAAATGCGCTCCGTGCCGCCATATCGGGTGGGCTAGAGGGTGGGCTGGCCGACGAGCGGGTTTACGAGATCCTGGACCTGTGCCTGGAGTGCAAAGCGTGCAAGTCGGAGTGCCCGTCCAACGTTGACATGGCCAAAATCAAATATGAATTCCTTGCACATTATTACGACAGGCACGGAAGACCCTTGCGGGAATGGTTGTTCGGTAATATTGATACCCTGAACCGTGCAGGATGCGCGCTGGCGCCGTTATCGAACTGGGTTGCCAACACCGGGCTCGCCAGGCTGGGGATGCGGTTTCTGGGCATCGCACCGAAAAGGGCATTGCCGCCGTTCGCGCGCCGGACGTTCACGGATTGGTTTGCCGGGCGCACGAAGCGACAGAGCGAGCGTAAGGTGGTACTCTTCAATGACACGTACCTCACGTTTAATGAACCGGACATTGGCATTGCGGCCACCCGCTTTCTGGAGGCCGCGGGATACGAGGTGATCCTTCCAACAAAGCGGTGTTGCGGAAGGCCGCTCCTGTCCAGTGGCATGATCGAGCAGGTTAAGGAAAATCTGGCGTTCAACATGCGGCACCTTCATACGTACGTCGTGCAGGGATACGATATCGTGGGTTTTGAACCCAGTTGCGTCTCGATGTTGACCGACGACTACCCTGAGCTGAACGCGGACCCCCGGGTTCGAGAGGTGTCCGAGCGGTGCTATACGGTGGAGTCCTATCTGAGCCGGCTGGCGGAACGTGGCGAACTGCAGGTGTCATTCTCGGATCTGAAGAAGGAGATACTTGTCCACGGACACTGCCACCAGAAAGCGCTCTGGGGAATGGCGCCGTCGCTCGAGGTATTGAACTTGCCGCCCGGATACTCGGCTTCAGCCATCGATTCGGCCTGCTGCGGTATGGCTGGCGCGTTTGGTTATCAGGCGGAACACTACGACATTTCGTTGAAAATGGGCGAGGACCGGCTCTTGAACGTTGTGCGGGAGGCGGGGCCGGAAACGGAGATCGCCGCCGCCGGTCTGTCGTGCCGGCAACAGATTCTCCATGCAACCGGACGGAACGCGCGTCATCCGATTCAGATTCTGTGGGAGGCGGTGGCACCCGTGAAGGAGGAGTGAGTTCCCGTCGGCGAATTCATGTGCGGCTAACTGGCAGAAAACAGGGGGCCTTGTGGATCTATTGAGATATATCCGGGAAGTACCCGATTTTCCGAGACCGGGCATCCTTTTCAAGGATATCACAACCCTTTTGAAGGAACCCGCGGCGCTCGATGCCGCCGTTCGACAGCTTGCAGACCCCTACCGGAATGCGGGCGTGTCACTCGTGGCAGGGATCGAGTCCAGGGGGTTCATCCTGGGCGCTGCCGTAGCTCGTGATCTGGGCGCGGGATTCGTACCCATTCGAAAATCCGGAAAGTTGCCCGCGAAGACGGCGTCGGCGAGTTACGTGCTGGAATACGGTACGGACAGCATTGAAATACATACCGATGCGATCGCCCCCGGCCAGCGTGTACTTCTCCTGGACGATCTGCTGGCCACGGGCGGCACCATGGAAGCCGCGGTCAAGCTGGTGAAAGGACTCGGTGGTCAGGTCCTGGGCATCGCATTTCTGATCGAATTGACCGCACTCGACGGACGCTCGAAATTGCACGGGGAAAGCGTGATGGCGCTGGTTGCCTACTAACGGCCCGCCGCGCCGTCCGTGTGGCGTCCGCCGCCTGATCGAGCGGACGGGGTCTTCGCGGTGCGGTCGGCGGTTGTTGAGTTCTGCCCCCTGGTGTCCGGCCTGTAAAGTTATACACGGTTCGAAACGGGCGGAATATCTGAAAGAGCGCACATCTCGGGTCGATGCCCCTGTAGCTCAGTGGATAGAGTAGCGGATTCCTAATCCGTTGGTCGCAGGTTCGAGTCCTGCCAGGGGCATTCCATTCTTATTGAGAAAGATCTTCGCTTACCGAAAAGCAAAGCTTTTCGAACAGTTTCCCGGAGACACGCGGGTGCGCTTGAGGGTCGGGCGACCGGCCCCGAGGCGGACGCCGGCATCGACGGGGGAAGGCGAGTACTGAAGGTGCAGATTACGTCGGTCAGAGCAATCCAGCCGAAATCCGCCGGAAGTCCGAACGACTGGAGGACCTGGATGGGTCAGATCGCGGTCAGCGTTGGGACGGAAGACGGGCTGACGGGCTTTGGCGTCGGTGGCGGCGGTGCGGCAGGCATTCACGTTATCGAGAACGGACTGCGCGGGCTTCTTATCGGCAGCGACGCGACCCGGGTCGAAGACCTGTGGGACGAAATGTATCGGACAACACGACCCTACGGACGGAAGGGAATCGCGGTGATGGCGATCAGCGGCGTGGACCTGGCGCTGTGGGATCTGAGGGGGAAACGCCACGGAAAGCCGATAGCCGGGGTTTTGACAGGCAAGAACCCATGCCCTCCAAAAACTGTTTCCTGCTACATGACGGGATTCTCAGCGGAAGAGGTTATACGTTCCGGCGCAAAGGGGTTCAACGCACTCAAGTTTCACGCGGGGCTCAGCCCGAACCAGAAAATCGCCGACGTGGTTGTTCCGATTCGACGTGTGAGAGACACCCTCGGGCCTGATGTCCGTTTGATGGCAGACGCGGCGATGAATCTGGACGCCGACACGGCACTGCGCCTGGTCGACGCATTAAAGGGATGTCGTCTGGAATGGCTCGAGGAACCGCTGCCGCCAGAGGATCTGGAAGGATACGGGAAATTGCGTGACCAGAGCCCGATACCCATTGCGGGCGGGGAACATGAATACACGGCAGCCGCCTTCGAAGTTCTGATGAGGGAACGTCTCCACGCAATCGTACAACCGGACGCGACCTGGTGTGGTGGACTTACGGAACTGCTGAAGATTTATAAAATGGGCGAGAAATACCGCGTTCGGGTCTGTCCCCATCGTGGAAGCGAAATCTGGGCGCTGCACGCGATTGCGTCAATAGATCCTCATCCACTGGCCGAATCGGGCAGACCGTGGATCGACTGGGTGGACGGGCAACCTGAAATCGAAAATGGAAGCGTCGCGATCGGAAACGCGCCCGGCTTCGGGGTCGGGCTGCCCATCCCGCCCTGCCGAATTCGCTAGATTTCCCGTGGCGTTCTTGTTGAGTCTCCCCGGTGAATACCTGCAACGGCGCCTGGGCAACAATCAAGATGGGTCACGTCTCGAGCCGGGATTGGCGAGGCGGCCGGACGTGTGACGGCGCCCGGGTTCGTAAAAACAAGGTGGCAGCGAGGGGTACATTGCGATACATGCAAATCGGTCGCAAAGGCACGGCTGTCGGGGTGGGCAAAAGGGTTGACATCGGATCTGGAATGCCATAATATTTAGTGGGCCTGTCGCCTTTCACTGCACCTGCGGCCCTGCTTTCGGATCTTCATCTGCGGACGGAACCGGTTCAATTCGCCATCCGAAAACCCTGTGCGCGTCTCCCCCGGACGTTATGAGAAATCGGGAGGAGTATGATGTCCCCTGAAAATGGTGAATATCTGGAAGACGATCGTATATTGGCGCATCTTGTGGATCCGATTGACGCTGAAGCGTTTAAAAATTTAATGGAACACGCCCACCCGCGGGGCATGAGCGCCGCGGATTTTGTTCGTGAAGTGCCTGAACGCACGTCGCGAAAGGCGATTCGGAGGCTGTGCCTGAAAGACAGGAAGCGGACGTTGCGTGCGAGATTATCCTCCTTCGCCAGGAATCTATGGGCGCGCCCCGCAGAGGATCCCAAGACCACTTATATTCAGACACTCTATTCACGCCGCGACCGGCCGCAGATTCCGGGCGGGAACGGACAGAAGCCCAAACGATGATGCAGGAAAAGCGACAGGCGCTACAGGTACACATTCACGAACTGGAAGAACTGGTCGAGGCGATGCTTGTACATGCGCGATCCGGAAACCAGGAGGCCAGGGAACGGCTGGTTCACGTGCATCGAGAGGTGATGAATAAACGGCATCGCCTCAAAGACCTGTACAGGCAGGATGGCTGAGGGTTGGGACCCATAAAGCGGAATATGGCGGGCAAGCTCCGAGGCGTTTCCAGGAGTTGTGCCGCATGTTTCGCCTTTTTTGATTCATGCGGATTCAGATGCGAATTCTTGCGGTTGACTATGGTCGACGCCGCGTGGGCCTGGCCGTTTCCGACGAAATGGGATTTGCCGCGCGGGGGTTGCCAACGGTGCGGGCGGGCTCACGAAGCTCGGCGGTAGATTCCGTTGCACAGGTGGCTTCGGACGTTGGGGCGGCCGCACTTCTCGTTGGTATGCCGCTCAATATGGATGGCAGCCGAGGTCCGATGGCCGAAGCGGCCGAAGCATTCGCTGCCGCATTGAATCGAACAACGGGGCTGCCTGTTCGCTTCTGGGATGAACGGTTGACCACCGTTGCCGCTCGACGTGCGATACGGGAGATCGGAGCCAGGGGGCGAGATAAAAAGGGCACTGTGGATCGGATGGCGGCGGTTTTACTTCTGAATAACTATCTGCAGGCACAGGACTCGGCGGAACCCTGATGCGAACCCGGGAGAAGCAGAGCATGGCGCCGATCGGTTCGGATAGTCGCCGGTCCTGGAGATCTCGCGTCTTCGGGTCGGTGATCGTTCGTTCCATATTCGCGCTCATCTGCGTGGGCGCCGTGGGCCTGGTGCTGGTGGTCCTCGCCTTGAACCGTCCCACAGGGTCAGGGGCAAGGGAGGTCGTCATTCAAAAAGGGATGACGGTTTTGCAGATGGGAAGGTTGTTGCGCCAGGAAGGGGTGATTCGAAGTCCACAGCTTCTGATCCTGTTTTCTTTGTTTAACGGGACCAGCAGGCACCTCAAGGCCGGGCTTCACCGGTTCCGGGAGGGCATGAGCACCTGGGAGGTTCTCAAAGAACTTTCCGTGTCCAGAGACGATTACCGCGTTGTAACCCTCCCGGAAGGTATGAATCTGGAGCAGACGCTCCGGCGCCTGGCGGCTGCATTGGATTTGGACGAGAGGAAAATGGGGCGTCTCGCGTCCGATGCCGGATATTGTCGCCGTTTGGGTGTAACCGCGGACCACCTCGAGGGATACCTCTTTCCCGAAACCTATCGGTTTTCGCTGGCGATGGACGAAGAGCAAGTCATCAGGATGCTGGTACGGCATTTCTTCAGGATTTTCGATGGGAAAATGGCGGCGCGAGCGCGTCAGATGGACATGTCGGTACATAACGTCGTCACGCTGGCCTCCATTATCGAAGGCGAAGCGATGTTGGATGAAGAACGGGCGACGATCTCGGCGGTATATCACAACCGGCTCAAGCGAGGGATGTATCTCCAGGCCGATCCGACGATCCAATTTTCCATCGAGGGAGGTCCCCGCAGGTTGTTTGACGAAGATTACAAGATCGACTCCCCGTACAATACCTATCGCCATCGCGGTTTACCGCCCGGTCCGGTGATGAATCCGGGGGCCGCGTCGCTGAAGGGCGCACTGTACCCGTCGGATGTGGACTACCTCTTTTTTGTGGCCACGGGAGACGGATCGCACGTGTTCAGCAGAACTTCCCGCGAACACAATGATGCCAAGCGGAAGACAAGGTGGGCCAGGAGACGCGGTTGGCAAACGTCCCGGATGCCTTGAAAAGAGGAAAACGAGGGAATGCAGGCCATTCTCGAGGGTTTGAACGAACAGCAGAAAGAGGCGGTATGTGTTGTGGATCGCCCGGTTCTCGTGCTGGCCGGGGCCGGATCCGGAAAGACACGAGTGCTGACCCACCGTCTTGCCTACCTGATTGAGGTATGCGGCGTCCATCCGGGCGCAATTGTGGCCATGACGTTCACCAACAAGGCAGCGGGTGAGATGAATGGCCGTGTAGCGAATCTGTTGAACCGAAACACCAGGGGAATGTGGCTGGGGACATTCCACTCGCTGTGCGCACGAATTTTGAGGAGGGAGTCCGCGGCGGCCGGCCTGGAATCCAATTTCTCCATATACGATTCGGACGACCAGCTTGCGTTGATGCGGCAGGTCATTCGAGACCAGGAGATTTCGGAGCGGCAGTTTCCTCCCCGCCAGGTTCGGGGGCGAATCAGTTCCGAGAAAAGCCGCATGGTCGATCCGGTCGCTTTTTCTCAACGTGCCGGCACCTTTTACGAGCAGCAGGTCGCCCGGATTTATCGGCAGTACCAATCGGCGTTACAACAGAACAACGCTGTTGATTTCGACGATCTTCTCATGCTGACAGTGCAGGTTTTCAGGGACGATCCGGAGATCCTGGGGCGGTACCAGAACCGGTTCGAGCACTGTCTGATCGACGAGTACCAGGATACCAACCGGCCACAGTATCTTTTCGCGCGTCTGCTGGCGGAAAAACATGGCCGCATCTTTGTGGTCGGAGACGACGACCAGAGCATCTATGCATGGCGCGGTGCGGATTTGGGAAACATCCTGAATTTCGAGAAGGATTTTCCCAATGCCCACGTCATCCGTCTCGAACAGAACTACCGGTCGTCACAGGTAATTCTTGACGCGGGAAACGCGGTGATTCGCAACAACCTCGGACGGAAGGGGAAAGAGCTCTGGACAAATCGGGATCGCGGGGAACCGATTCGGCTTTCGCGATGCGCGGACGAAGTGGACGAAGCCCAATGGATCGCCCGGGAATCGAAACGTCTCAGGGCAGCGTACACCTACGGACAAATCGCCGTATTGTACCGTACGAACGCTCAGTCCCGCGCGCTGGAAGACGGACTGCGTTACGAGGCGATTCCATATGTGATTGTGGGGGGCGTTCGGTTTTACGAACGCATGGAAGTCAAGGATGTGCTTGCTTACCTCAGGCTGATCGTGAATCCCAGCGATTCGATCAGCCTGTACCGTATTCTCAATACGCCGCGCCGCGGCATCGGCCGGACCTCTCTCGCAAGATTGGAAGCCTTCGCGGCGAGCGAGGGTATCACACCATCTGACGCTCTGTCTCGCGCCATTGACGTAGACGGCCTTACGGCCCGCGCGAAAGTGGCGATGGGGCAATTTCACGGAATGATTGAAGGATTCCGAAACCGGTTGGAGGATGAGCCGGCCCACCTGCTGGCGGGGCGCATCGTACAGGAAACCGGATATTTGCAGACGCTGGAAGAATTGACGCCCGCCGAGACCATTTCCCGCTCCGAGAATGTACAGGAACTGCTGGTGGCCATTGAAGATTTCGTGCAGCGATCCGACACACCTTCGCTGTCGGCATTTTTGCGGGAAGTCGCACTGGTTACCGACGTGGACCAGTGGCGTGAGGAGGCCGATGCCGTGACGTTGATGACGTTGCATAGCGCAAAGGGACTCGAGTTTCCGGCGGTATTTATTACGGGTCTGGAAGAGGGGTTGTTCCCTATCTTGAGGGAACACGACGATCCGCTGGTGGAAGAAGCGGCCGTGGAGGAGGAGCGGCGGCTGTTTTATGTGGGCGTCACAAGGGCGCAGGACCGGCTCCACCTGATACATGCCACGCAGCGTCGGCGGTACGGAGGCGCAACGGTCAGTTCCGAGTCCAGATTCCTGCGAGAAATCCCAGGAGATCTGATCGTTCGCGGACACGCCTTTCAAGAGGATGTTCCCCAACGTGCCCGGATAGATACACCGACAGATATCGACCCCTTCCCGATGGAAGCGGGCTCGGCCATTCTCCATCCCAAGTGGGGACGCGGACGGATTGTCGACCGCTCCGGCAGCGGTCCGGATACCAAACTCACGGTTCGCTTTCAGAACGGATCAACAAAAAAGGTGGTCGTCCGGTTCGCCGGTCTTCGGCCGGGATGATCGTAAGCCGTCAACGGCGCCGGCCTTTGGTCCGCTTCGCCAAAATCCTCTTGATTTCGAGTTTGATTTCGCTCATATTACAGTCACAATGAAGACCGGATATAACCACAGTCCATTTTCATGGGTTACTTATGTCGGTTACGCTGGAAGACGTACGAAAGGTCGCGCAACTTGCCCGGCTCAGGTTCAACAGGGAAGAGGAGGAACGCCTGGTTGTCGACCTGAATCAGATGCTGGATTATGCGGCCGCACTGGAGAAACTGAATACAACTGACGTTTCGCCCACGTCGCACGTACTACCTGTCTGTAACGTGTTTCGGGAGGATACGCCCGTTCCGTCTCTTTCCCAGACCGAGGCGCTGTCAAATGCGCCGAGCTCAGGCTACGGCCATTTCAGGGTTCCCAAAGTTATCGAATAGGTCCCGACGGTGGTTTTGTCAACACCGCCGTTCTTTGTTGTGCCTGTGGAGGAGCGGATGGTTAAGCGGAGTGATTACAACGGCCCCAAATACATCGTCGTTGCCGGGGGTGTGATAAGCGGTGTGGGCAAGGGTCTTGCTACGGCGTCGATTGGAAAAATTCTGCAGCAGCACGGTTACAAGGCAACGGCAATCAAGATCGATCCCTATCTCAATTACGACGCCGGCACCCTGCGTCCCACGGAGCATGGAGAAGTTTGGGTAACGGACGACGGCGGCGAAATCGATCTGGACCTCGGGAACTACGAGAGATTCCTGGGAATCGATCTTCCAAGGACGAACAATCTGACCACGGGCCAGATCTACCATACCGTGATCGAGCGGGAACGCCGCGGGGAATATCTGGGGAAGACCGTTCAGCCGATTCCCCATATTACCGACGAAATCAAACAGCGTATAACGGAATCGGCGAACGGGTTCGACGTTGCGCTTGTTGAGATCGGCGGTACAATTGGCGACGACGAGAATCGGCCCTTTTTGTTTGCAATGAAGAGCCTGGAGCGGGAGGTAGGAGAGGACAACGTCATATACGTACTGGTCACCTATCTTCCGGTACCCGGTCATGTCGGCGAGATGAAAACCAAGCCCACCCAACATGCGATACGGTCGTTGAGCGAGAACGGAATATTCGCGGATTTCATCATTTGCCGAGCAGTGGAAGCACTGGACGACATTCGGAAGCGGAAAATCGAGATTTCAGCGAATATCTCGACGGACCGGATTATCTCGGCACCCGACGTTGACAGTATCTATCAGGTACCGCTTGAATACGAAAAGGACCGATTGGGCGAAAAGATCCTGGATGAGTTCGGCCTGGCTCCCGAAAAAACGCCCGACTGGGAGCGCTGGTGCGAACGGTTGGAAATGATTCGCGTACCCAAGGATCGGGTGCGCGTAGCCATGGTAGGCAAATATGTCGGAATAGGGGATTATGAATTTCAGGATTCCTATATTTCCGTCAATCAATCACTGGAACACGCAGGCGCCCTGTTGGATACCAAGGTCGAGATCGACTGGATCGACACCAACCGCCTGGAGAATAATGAAGTAGACAAGGTGCTCGCCGGATATCACGGTATCATTGTACCCGGAGCGTTTGGCGAAGGGGGCGCCGAGGGTGCCGTCAATGCCGTCCGCTACGCCAGGGAAAACCAGGTGCCATTCCTGGGTCTGTGTTATGGGCTGCAGATGGCCGTGGTGGAATATTCTCGTCACATGGCCGGATTGCGCGATGCAAATTCCGTCGAGATGGATCCGGATACGCCCCACGCGGTAATCGACATTCAGTATGCGCAACGGCAGATTATCGAAGAAAACCGATATGGCGGCACCATGAGGCTGGGAGGGTACGCGGCCGTATTACGACGAGAATCCCGGGTATTGGACCTCTACGAGCGAACAGGACGGCTGGAGGAGGATTCCTGGAGGATACAACAACTCCGGCAGCGCCCCGATCAGATATTCCGGTGCGGTGTGATCCTGCCGAGCGAGAATGCAGTGGTTGAACGACATCGGCACCGGTATGAAGTTGCGCCGAAATACGTGGATCTGCTAGAGGAGTACGGCCTGTTCTTCTCAGGATTCCACCGCAGAGAGGATGGCACAAAACTGATGGAATTCCTGGAACTTCCCAATCATCCGTTTTTTGTCGCAACCCAGGCACATCCCGAGTTCAAGTCCCGGCTGGAACGTCCCGCGCCGTTGTTTTATGGACTTGTCAATGCGTCCATCCGTTATTCCGGAACGGGACGGGAGGCATCCGTGCAGATCGAGATAGAGACATGAAACCGGGCTGGGCATGCGCGGTCTCATACGGGGTATGCCTGTCCTTCGCCTTGGTGGCGGGCTGTACGCCGTCGTCCGAACCTTCATCTTCTCATACCGTCTCCCAAGCTCCGGATCAGGAGGCGTGGGGATGGAACACTGTCGTTACCCGGAACGGTCGAAAACGCGCCGAGGTTGCGGCCGGGCATTTCCGGAAGTACGATCGAACTCTAACGGCCCTCCTCGATAGCGGCGTCGCGGTTACGTTTTACAATGGATACGGGATGAAGCGAGTATCCGTACTTACCGCTCGACAGGCGGAGATTGACGAAGAGTCCGGAGACATGGTGGCAATGGGCGAGGTTGCTCTGGTTGCCGCTAACGGTACCCGTCTGGAAACCGATACGCTGCGTTGGAACCGTGAGACAGACAGGATCAAGGGACACGGGCGGATGACCCTCCGTCGTCCTGACGGAGAGGAGACCGGGGTTGGGTTCGAGGCTTCTTCCGATCTGAAATGGTGGAAAATGCACCAGGTTTCGACGCGCCTGGGCGGGGCAGATTCCCTCCGATAGCTACCTGTTTTTCTGCAAACGTCCCCTTTCCTTCCAATTTTATGCTTTTTTCCCTGTTTTTTTTGCCGTATTTCCTGGCCACGGCCTCTCCTGTTGGCGCAACAGAACTGATTCGTGCCGACCGCAGCGAAACCACCCTGCGGGACTCCGGCGTTTTGCGGATTGAAGTGGGCAGGGTATCCTACCAACACCCTGAACGTCTACTCAGCGTAAATGCAGATTCCGCCCGCCTGTGGATTCCCGACGGGGGTGTATCAAGAGCGAGGTTTTTCGGTCGAGTCGCGTATCGGGATTCAGCACGACGGCTGGACGCCGCCACCTTGACGTACCTGCCACGCACGGAGGTAGCCACCTTTGCGGGTGGGGTGCGGGTCATCGAAAAGGACCGCCTCCTGATTGCTCAACGGGTGGCGTACCACAAAAAGGAGAACCGGTTGGACGCCCAGGGCGGGGTGACGCTGAGCTACGGCCGGCAGCGGATTTCACTGCGTGCGCCGGCAATGACGTACCATGTGTTGGCGGATTCGGGTTCAGGTACAGGTGGCGTTCACGCTGTACGCTTACCGGAAACACCGGGAGATTCGCTCGCCGTCCGCTCGGATTCGATGCATTTTGCCAACCTGGGTAATCTCCTGCGGTTCCTTGGCCGGGTCCGTATGGATCACGCCGGAATGCTGGCGGGTGCACCCCGCGGCCGCTATTTGAGGCGGCCGGACCGTCTGGAATTGGGAGGCGGGGCGTATGCTGTCTGGATTCAGAACGATGAAACACGTGCTGATTCGGTAACTTTGAGCGCCGAACGGATACAGGTACAGGGTGCGGGTGGTAATGCGCTCAATAAAATCGTACTGGTCGGCGCTGCCAGGCTGCGGATGGAGGCAGTGCAGCCTGAGCGGGACGGTGCGCAGGCGGTTCAGGCCGATTCGGTTGTGCTTGGCATGGCGGGGGGCCAGATCGTCACCGTAGATGCAACAGGGGAGGCTTCGACGCTGTTGACCGCGCGGGATGGCGCCAGCGTGGACCTTAAGGGCCGGCGAATATGGATGGGCTTTCTGGAGGGGGACCTCGATACCCTGACGGTTCAAGGGCACGGCATCGGTGCCTATATGTCATCCGATAGCGCAACCGTCAGTCAAATTTCCGGCGGCTCGATTGCGTTCGGATTCAAAAAGGGAGCCGTACATTACGTCGGGATCAGGGAGGTTGCCCGATGTACGCACCGTTCGGAGACCGAGAATACCGGCGATATCCAGCTATCGGGCGATCATGTGAAACTGACGTTCGAGGGCGACAGGCTCACCAACGTTGAAGCGGAAGGCGGGGTTCGAGGCCGATACAAGCCGGCGGAATCCGGAGAGGCGCCGTGATTTTGAAGGCCCGAAACCTGGTGAAAGCATATCACCGCCAGCGGGTTGTGGATGGTGTTGGCCTTGAGGTGAATCCGGGAGAGGTCGTGGGTCTTCTGGGCCCAAATGGTGCGGGTAAGACCACCACCTTTCACCTGATTGTGGGCCTGGTTCCGTGCAAGCAGGGGAAAATTTTTCTCGGCGAAGAGGAAATAACCGGCATGCCGATGTATATTCGGGCACGGAAGGGTATCGGTTATCTGGCCCAGGAACCCTCCGTTTTTCGTAAGCTATCCGTGAAGCAGAATATCCTTGCGGTGCTGGAAACACTTCACGTGTCACGTGTAGAACAGGAAACCCGACTGGAGGCGCTTCTGCAGGAACTAGGACTCTCGAGTCTCGCGAATCGCAGAGCGGACCGTCTCTCGGGCGGCGAAGCCCGCAGACTGGAAATTACCCGTGCTCTGGCGAGACGCCCAAGATTCCTGCTACTCGATGAACCGTTCGCGGGTATTGATCCAAGGGCGGTCGAAGATATCCAGGCCATAATCCGTATCCTGAAGGACCGGCAGATCGGACTGCTGATTACCGATCACAACGTACGCGAAACCCTGGCGATCACCGACAGGTCCTATATTCTCTCCAACGGAAGAATTCTGACCTCCGGTAGTCCCGTTGAACTGGCAGAGAATCCGGAGGTACGGCGCGTATACCTCGGGGATCGCTTCCGATTGGACTGACAGAAAAATGGATTTGTCACGCGGTCCCATTTCCGTTATTATTTCTCCACCCGGTGAATGGATAACGGATCGATCGCTGATCAGACCAATCGTTCCGACCTGGCGAAAGTCGAAAATTACAACATGTTGATAATACGCATGTTAATCAGCATTATTTTACACTAGACCATCCGCTGGAGAGTTTGTTCTCTCCCGCTTTCACCGTCTTTTCAGGGATCTCTAAGGGCATATGATTCAACTGACCCAAACCGTTACCCTTCAACAGAAGTTGGCACCCCAACTCATCCAGTCCTTGCGTCTCCTCCAGATGGCTTCGCTCGAATTGGAACAGTTAATTCAGCAGGAACTGCAGACCAATCCGCTCCTGGAAGTTTCTGAAGAGACCGGGCGCGAAGAGGAGGAATGGGGTCTGGAGTCGGAAGATGCGGAAGCGGACGATATCGACGCCGGGAGGAAGGAAGCAGACGATGCGGATCCGCCGGAACTGGAATTCGGCGATGCGACGATGGCCGACGGCCGCTTCGATGAGAACCAGTGGAACGAACTCCTTAACGATGCCGGATATACCGCGCCCCGGCAGGAGTTCGATCCCAATGCAGAAGATTGGGAGTACGACGGCGCCGAACAGCAATCATTGGAAGCGGAGTTGCAGGTCCAACTCTCTCTTACCGATCTGGGCGTCGGGGAGCGGAAGATCGGCGAGTACATCATAGGCAATATCGACGAAGATGGCTTTTTGCAGGCACAGGTCGAGGATATTGCCAACGTGTTCGGAGAAGATGCCAGGACTGTAGAGCGGATTCTGGACGTCATACAGACGTTCGATCCACCGGGCGTGGGTGCACGGGACCTCCCGGAATGCCTGGCGATCCAGCTTCGCGAGCAGGGGCTGGAGGATTCCCTCGCGATGCGGATCGTGCGCGACCACTGGGATGATCTGGTGAGCCGCCGATACATCAAGATCTGTCGATCGCTGGGTGCGGACCGGGTCGCAATTGCCAACGCCGAAGGCGTGATCTCGGGCCTGAATCCCAAGCCGATGATCTACAGGGAAGGCCGAATCAATCACAATCTGGTCGTCCCCGACCTTGAGGTCCAGAAGGTCGGCGACGAGTACGTGGTTTCGCTTATCGACCCCAATCTCCCTTCCCTGCGGGTCAGCCCTGTCTACAGGACACTGCTGAGCAAGTCCGGTAAACCTGGTAGCCAGGCCAGAAAGTTCGTCGTGGATCGTCTGAATTCAGCCCGCTGGTTCATCAGCGCGATCAACCAGCGCCGTACCACGATGCTCAAGGTCATGCGTTGTATTGTCGACAATCAACGCGCGTTCTTCGACAAGGGAGTTGGATTCCTTAAGCCCATGGTGCTCCAGGAGGTCGCGGACCGGGTGAACATGCATGTGTCAACGATTAGTCGGGTGAGCAACGGGAAATATGTACAAACGCCACACGGTGTTTTTGAGTTGAAGTACTTTTTCGACGGCGGGCTGACCCGCAACAACGGCGAAGATATCGCCACAAGGAGCGTGAAACAAAAGATCGCCAGGTTGATTTCCGAGGAGAACACCAGAAAACCTTTGAGCGATCGGAAAATCGCCGATTTACTGATCGCAGAAGGCATCACGATTGCGCGCCGTACGGTAGCCAAGTATAGAGACCAGTTGAAGATCAATCCGGCCAGGTACAGAAAGTCAATTTGAACGCGAGCAGGACATAACAGTCCGTTGAAGAAGCTGCTCTGCAGGCGATGCATTGTCGTCCCGTCCCGGAAAGAGATCGCGGAAATTCGGCTGCAGATCGGACGGACTTTTTCAACGGGCAGATAAACACCGACAGACGACAACCGGCGGAATCTTGAGCGATGGGGTATTTTCGCTAAGATCCCGCCGGTTTTTTGCGTCTGTGCGCCCGTTTTGGATAATCTATCCGTCGGATTGAATCGCGCTGATTTCGTCCGTTGAAATTTTGTGAACACTCTTGGGATTGAAAGTTTGCCGTGTGCCCGACCTGAGCGCAACTTCGATTCTTCCTCCTGTAAGGACGAAAAACTGGAGCAGGAACCCTCCGCCTTGCATCGACTCGACCTGATATTCCCCGGTGTCCATCCCGTCGACCCATTCTGGAAGATGTGCCCTGAAACGGGCATCCGCGCAAACGGATTGCGGTAGCGCCATGATCAACGTTCCAGGTATATCGTTCACGGCTTCACCAATTGTCCTTCGAATCCCGGCCAGATAGGGGATCACCTTCCCGGCGTAGTCGAAGTCTTCCTCGTCGCCCCGCTCGGGTGGAACAATACCCCACGTCATATGGTGTATAAATGGGTTGCCGTGACCCTGGGCGAGCATGTGATCCCGGGCCGCTTCATCCACAGGATGGACGACCGCGACGTAGTCAAACCAGCCCTCTCCGCGAGCGGGGCTGTCCTCGGGCAGCCCCGAAGGCACGTTAATGTAGTCGTACCCGTCCACCGGCGACGGATAGCACCGGGTGTCCCATCCGGCGACGTAACCGACGCGTTTCAAACGGCCGGCAAGAAGATGCGGGGGATCGACAAAAATTGCGGCATGGTCTGGATTCGGCAACAGCGGTACGCCGGCGTCAGAGATTTTTCGTGCGACATCGAGCGCCTCCCGCAGCCGTTCGGAAGCGTTGGAGATGTCGAGTTGCTCGTTGAAATCGTCCGGCAGGATAACGTTTCCAGGCATCATTCTCTCCTATAGCAGTCCGTTGGAAAAGTTGCTCTGCAGGCGAGGTATAGTGTCCCGTCCCAGAAATATGTTGCCATTGTGACCGAAGACAAGGCGCGCGACCGAGCCGAATCGGGGTATTCGGGGAGGGAGCGCAACGCAGTAATTTGGCCACAAGAGCCGGCCGCAGCCCGGATGGACTTTTTCAACGGGCTGTTAGGGAAAGGACGATTGAAATCAATCACAAGAATTGTATTGACAGGAAGATCAAACAACCGGCCTTGGCAAATAAAACGGCAACTTTCCGTATGTAAAATTGCGAACCGAATTGGCGGTGTCAAGCGGAATTCGTTTTGGGGAGACGAATAGAGAACGATACCATGGAATGTCGGGGGGGTTGAGGGCGCTGCCGCAGGAAACCGATACGGAACAACGATTCGATGGCAAGGCTTCTGTAAGCGCATCAGACAGGCTTGACTATTCCATAATTCCCGACTGTGTATCGGTCGGGATGTTTTTGTGCCACATCGACCGAAAGCGGTTTTCAATTTCGAGAGCCATTCTGAAAACAGTATTCATTACCGGGCAATCAGGGCAGAGGAGTCTATAACATAAACCTTTAATAAAAATCCACTTATGATCAAAAATATTAATTGGCATACGGATTGCATTGGTCTGTTTGACGTGATGGCGTTTGAAAAAGGAGAGATACGTGAAACAGACCCTCTTGATCTTTATCGTGTGCCAGTTCCTGAATCAGAACGCGTTGTTGGCCCAGGCGATCGTCACGCCGGATACGCTTCGCTTCGGTCCGGTGCGTGCAGGGACTTCAATTCTGGATAGTGTCATTGTCGTGAACAAGGGTGAGGCCGAAATGATCTTGACTTCCGGGGTTGTCGACGGAGCTGCCTTCCATTTACCGAACGACCCCTTTTCCGATGCAGACGTCGTGCTGTCGCCTGATCAGCCAATGAATCTTCGGGTTCGCTTTGAGCCCCAGGATCTGGTTGTCTACACCGCAAATCTGATCGTCGAGACCGGTAGCGACGCTCTGAATATACACCTCGTGGGCGAAGGCGTTCGAGAAGTTGTGGTCATTCAGGAGATCCTCGCCGATCCGCCCATGGAACTGGAAGGCGACGCCAATGGAGACGGGGCGCGCCACCGCAATCAGGATGAATTCGTGGAACTGCTGAATATCGGTTTTAAACCCGTCGAGTTGGACGGATGGCAGCTGAGCGATGCGGGCACCGCGGCCCGGGCGCGGTTCACGTTTCCTGAAAACACCCTTCTCGAACCTGGCGAGCGCGTGGTTCTGTTTGGAGGTGGTTCTCCATCAGGTTTTTCAGGACTCGTGTTCGTCGACGACGGAACGATCGGAGGGGGCCTGAATAACCGGGGCGACGCGGTTTTTCTGATAGATCCTTCGGTGCCGGATACCGTGGCAACCGCCGCCTACGGTACCGCGGCGGACAAGAACCAATCGCTGGTGCGCCACCCGCAGGGCCGGGGACCATTCGTTCTCCATAGTCTGCTTCCCGGTGACGGCGCGCTGTTTTCACCGGGCCGGGCGCGTACGGTCATTCAGCGAATCGAAGTCGTACCTGCGGATACCACGGTGGAACTGGGAGCTATGATCCGGTTCGAAGCACGGGCTGTATTCGACAATGGGAGCGTGTCCACACTGGACGACCGGGTGGCCTGGCATTCGACCGATGATGCGGTTATCAGCCTTATGGACGACACCGGGACGGCGGTGGGCGTGGGTACAGCAGAGATAACCGCTACAGTCGGGGATGAAGCGGCCACTCCCGGCAAGGTTGTGGTCATGGCCCCCTTCTTGTCGGATCTGCGGGTTGCACCCGCCGACACGCTGCTGGTGGTGGGTGATGCGCTCCAGTACCGGGTGGATGGCGTGAACGCCGACGGCGTCGAGGAGCCGATCGGGTCCGGGCTGGTTTGGCAAAGCTCGGATTCCACGGTGGCACTCCCCAAGGGCGGCAATGTGATGTTGGCCGCGGGCTCTGGAAATGCCTCGTTGGTCGTTCACCTGGACTCCATGTCGGGCACGGCTACGTTCCGGGCTGGTGACCGTGGAGACCCGAATGCGGATGGCGAATTCGATTTGCTGGATGCGCTCCTTACCGTCTATCTGATCCTGGACATGCGGACCGACGCCGGACCGTATGAGCGCAGCGCTGCGGATTTGAATCAGGACGGGCTTGTGGATATTCTGGATCTGGCTGTGTTGATACGCAAAATACTGGGGGTTCCGGCTGGCGGGGCGAAACCCGCATTGGCCAGTGCTGCCGCGTGGCAATGGGACGGTGAATGCCTGAATATACGTGCTACGTCCAGACTCTCGGCGATTCTGATTGCATTTGACGGTTACGTCGAGAGCGTGAAACCGCCCGTCGGAACGAAAGCGGTCGTTTCACATTCGCACCCGGGTCAAACACGCGTACTTGTCTTTCCAGTTTCGCCGGACGCGCTGGATGGCGGTAACACGGGCCTCCGGCTGGTCACCCGGGGTGGGGCCGGAAGGGTGGCCGAAATGAGGGCCGCGGATATGTGGGGCCGACCGGTCGTGTTCAACTCCGAAAGGACGGAAAGGTTTGGATTGGAACAGAATTACCCCAATCCGTTCAACGCCTCCACGATAATGGTCTACAGTTTGCAGCGCCGGGACTATGCACAGTTGCGAATTTTCTCGACGCTGGGACAGGAAATCGCACGGCCGATCGACGGCCCGGTCGCGGCGGGTACCCATCGAGTTGTCTGGGACGGCCGCGATGCGGAGGGGCGGCGAGCAGGGAGTGGTGTCTACCTTGTACATCTGGTGACCGGTAAACAGCGGTCTGTGATAAAGATGGTGCTGTTGAGATAAATCCATTGGATCGCAGACAACAGCCGCTGTCAACCGACCTGGCAAACACCGAACCCCCACCCGGCACCTCCATCATCGAATATTGAGGGTATCTCTGCATGCGTCGCTGTATACACACATTGGCAATCCTGCTTACCCTGGACAGGCCGCCGGCGGGTTACTGCACGCCAGCAGACACACTCAGTGTACTCGGTACAACCGTTCTGGCCGCGGATACGGCGGGTGTAGAGGTGGTCCTTAAAAATGCACAGACAATAGGGGGTACCTCGTGGACCCTGGGGTATGATTCTTCCGCCATGGCGGTAGTCGGAGTTGAGCAGACGGAGCGGACCGCAAACATGGTGATCTATTCCCATGCCGCGGGCGATTCAATTAATGCGCTCATCCTGGATCCCTCCACCGGGCAGGCGATTCCGCCCGGCGAGGGAGCCATAGCGCTGCTGCGGCTGGTGATTCGCGAATCCGTCCCCGACGGCATCTACCCGGTGACGTTTCGTACGGTGGATCTGGTGAATGCCGCTCAGCCGCCAGAGCGACTTGCAGCCGTCGGGCTGGCCGGACAGGTTCGGGTTGCGTCCCAGCTTCTGTCCGTCCGGGCAACTGGCGGGTCTCCCGGCGACACCGTCTCCGTGTCCCTCAAATTGCATAACAGGGCTGTGGTGGCAGGTTTTCAGGCTGAACTGAGTTGGCCTCAAGACGCGTTGAGTTTCGTGGAGGCGTTGCCCGCCGATCGGATTGCCCAATGGGATCTGTGGGCGGTTGCCAGAAACGGGAAGGGCGCCACGGTTCTCGCGGCCGACCTGGACGGTACGAAGCGGATACCGCCTGGCGAAGGCACTATAGCCGTGTTGAATCTGGCCATCCCCGATCTATCCAACCGTAACGCAGTGCCCGTTTCTATTGAAAGTGTGAGATTGGCGGATCCGGAGGGAACGGCATTGGCCGCAGCCTCGGAAGACGGCGAAGTCACCATCGTATCGCACTTGAATAGATCTCCTCAACTAACTCTTCCTGAACATATTACGACGTCTGAAGATTCGATGCTTCTCTGGCGCGCACCGGCCTTTGATCCGGACGGGGATCAACTCGAATTCGAAGCCGAAAACCTCCCGGAATGGCTATCGCTCGACACCCAAACCGGCGAATTCAGCGGCGTACCCCTGGACAGGGATGTGGGCGTTTATTTGGTCAGTCTCCGGGTTTCCGACGGTCAATTCAGTGTTTCGGACACAACACGGCTTAAAGTCACCAATCTTCCGCCGAAGATTCTAGGTACGCCCGAACGCAGCGTCCGCGTGGGAGCCGCATACCGTTATGCGCCAGAGGTGCGAAACCTCGATGGTGGGTCTGTTCGTATTGAGCCAGACGGTATGGGTTTTCTGTGCGACGCGGAGTCCGGCCTCGTTACCTGGCGGCCCGAAAATACGGGCGAATTTCGCTTGCAATTGATCGCGGAGGATCCGAACGGCGGGGAAGCGGTACAGGCTTTCGCAGTAACGGTCGTAGCTGGTGCCAGAGTGGTGATCGATGAGGTATTGGCGGATCCGGCTACAGGTCCAAACGGCGATGCCAACCGAGACGGGGTTAGAGACGGCAGGGAAGACGAGTTTGTTGAAATATGGAATATCGACTCGAAGCCGGTGACGATAGGTGGATGGTGGCTAAGCGACGACGACGCCGGGGCGACGGGGCGATTTTATTTTCCCGACGGCATGGTACTTGAACCAGGTTCGCGTGCAGTACTGTTTGGTGGTGGCAAACCAAAAGATATTCCTGGGCACGTATTTGTAGACGACGGCAGTATCGGTAATGGATTGACCAATAAGGGGGATCTGGTGTTGCTGGTCGATCCAGTCTCCGAAGATACGGTGGCAGTGGCCGATTTCCTGGCAAAAGGCGACCTGAACCGGTCCGTGGTGAGGCTCGCCGAGGGCATTTACGTCCCACATCCCGATTTACCGGACGGTGGGGTCATATCCCCAGGCCGGCCGCATCCGAAGCCCATGGCCCCGGACGAAACGGCGAAACCCCCTTCGCCGGTATTTCTGGATGACCCCCCATCGTGGTGCCGGGTTGGCGCGCTCTGTCGGTTCGTGCCCAGAATTCGCAATCTGGACGGCGGGTTCGTGCACTTGGAGACCCGCGTGCTGGGTGTCGTGTGGGACCGTTCCACGGGTGAGATTTTATGGAGGCCCGATAAGGAAGGGCGTTTTCGTTTCTGGCAGACCGCGGTAAGTGGCGCGGGCGAAAAGACCGTCAGGCAGTTTGACGTATGGGTCGAGGCCCGTCCACAAATTGCAATTGTCGAAATTCTGGCAGACCCTCCGCCCGGCGTAAACGGAGACGTGAATGGAGATGGAACGCGAGACAGCCAGGCGGACGAATTTGTGGAGATCTTGAATGAAGGGCCGGATGCAGTCTGGCTTACGGACTGGCGGCTGAGCGACGATGATGTTTCAGCCCGCCGCCAGTTTCGGTTTCCCGATTTCACCAGACTCCATCCTGGGGAACGAGCCGTGCTGTTCGGAGGAGGACGGCCTGGGGGGGTTAAGGGCCAGATTTTCGTGGATGACGGTAGCATCGGTAACGGATTGACCAACAAGTCGGATGTGATTCTGCTGATCGACCCCGTTCTGAACGACACGCTCGCCCGTGCCTTATATTATGTCGAGACGGATATCAATCAGTCTCTGGCGTGGGACGGTACGGCCTGGGTTCCGCATCAGACGCCGCCGGGCCGAGGCGTATTTTCGCCGGGACTGCCACGGGAGTTGGGAACCGTTGCCGGTGACGGCTCGGACGACGGTGATGTCAGGCCGAATGAGGATAGTGAACGGTCCCTGAATCCAACAGGACACGTTCCGGCGGGCGTGATTGTCAGTGAAATCCTGGCGAGTCCCGCGTCTGGTCCAGGCGGCGATACCAACGCCGATGGTGAACGCCACGGATTTCAGGATGAGTTCGTGGAACTCCTGAATGCGGGAACCGACACGGCACGTCTTGACGGGTGCAGGCTCGGAGATGACGATGCGCCACCCGATCGTCTTTTTGAATTTCCGGACGGTACGATGCTTCCGCCTGGCGGGTTCCTGGTCCTGTTTGGTGGCGGTTCGACGTCGGATTTCCCCGGGAAAGCGTTTGTGGACGACGGCAGGATCGGCGACGGCCTCTCTAATTCCGGCGACACAGTCGTATTCCTATCACCCGATGGCGTGGACACGCTAGACGCCGCCACCTATGTCAAGGCGCCTGAAGGAACCTCGCTCGTCCGTCTTGAAGATGCCACGCTGCAACGGCATGATCGTCTGCCATTCGCCGGGATGTTTTCACCGGGCCGTGCGTCGCCGCTGCTGGTCGGGATCCGCATCGTACCGGACTCACTCGTCATGGAACCTGGATCCAGCCACGCCGTCACCGCAGAAGGCATTTTCGATTCGGTGACCGTGTCGGATGTCACGAACAGCCTGGAATGGATCGTTGAGGACTCCTCGGTTGCGCGACTTGAACCGGGGATGCGGCTACTGGGTGTTGCGCCGGGAGAGACGGCTGTGCATGCACGGTTCGGGCGTCTCACGTCAAACGCCGTCGTCAGGATTCTCTCGAAGACTACGGACGATAGGGGCGATTCGAGCAATGTGCACGACGACAACACCGGCAGTGCGAATCCACTATCCAATTTTCCGCCGGTAATCCTTTCGCGCCCGGACACGCTGGCCATCGCGGGTCTCACGTACACGTACCGGCCGATGGCTGAGGATCCCGATGGTGATCCTGTGGTTTTTCTGGCGCCGCGGAGACCTGCCTGGCTTCAATGGACTGAAACCCGTTTGGAGGGCTTGCCGGAAGACACCGGAAACTGGCCGGTTGTCATGGCAGCCACGGACGGTGGCGACACAACGGAACAGGCGTTCACCATCCGCGTTGTAAGGCCCGGTTTTCGTCCCGAGAGCCGACCGGACAGCGTTGCCTACGTTGGTGTAACCTGGCGGATGTCTCTGGATATCAGCGACGGGATTCAGACTCAGATAGACGGCGGACCCGTTCTCGAAGCCTCGGGCGAATCCCTGGTATGGCGCCCGCAGACGGGCGACGAAGGCCAACGGGTAATCACGGTTTTCATGAGTGGAAACGGCGCCGAAAGCCTGGTCTTGACATTCCGGATCACGGTCTGGCCTCGGCCGCTGATCCGCGTCGATGAGATTCTGGTCAATCCGATCGCGGATGTTAACGGGGATGGAACTCTGGACCCATACGGAGATCAATTCATCGAATTACTCAATGCCGTCGAGCACGCTGTGGATCTGACGGGTTGGACGCTCGGTGACGACGACGGAGAACCGTTTACATTCCCCAGAGGTACGGTTTTGAATGGTGGAGATCGATTGACCCTTGTCGGTGGCGGGCTGCGCACGGCCCGGAAAGACCGATTTTCCGCCGGCGGCCGCATCGGGAACGGGTTGGCTGCCGCGGATCGGATCCTTCTGATCGCACCGGCCGGACCGGATACGCTGGTCGATACGCAGTACACCAACGGACAGATTGACGCCTCTCTGGTGCCTGACCCGCAGAACCCGGGGGCTTGGCTGCCTCACAACCAGATTTCGAGCCTGCCGTTGTCGCCGGGCTTGGCCACACCTGTGGCGGATACCGCCGTCGCTGACTCCGCGGGATACGCTGCAAATGGAGTTGAAGCCGACCCGGTTCACCCATTTCCAAACCCATTCAATTTGCATACGACCATCGGGTTTCGAAGCACCGGCGATCCGGCGGAATTTACGGTGTACAATATTCTCGGACAACCCGTACGGCGGTTCATGGTCGGAGCCGGGGCGGGGTTACATCATTTGGTATGGGACGGACGCGACGATATGGGGCGGTCGGTAGGAACTGGCATATATCTCATTCACTTGCGAAACGGATTACGCGTCCGCACGATACGTGTGGTTCTGGTAAAATGACCCGGGGATAGATCATCCGCGTCCGCCCACGATTAAGGGCAAAACGCCGAAGGTGGCGGCGTGCTGAGCCTCCCGTACCCATGCGCCAGACTGCCTTCTTGCGGATGCAGAGAGTAAATGCCGCTCATCGTCGGCAGGTTCGTTGCGGTTGTAATGAAAAATTATCGAGGAAAGGGGGTGGAATTCATGGCACAGCCCGAGATTACGTTCAGACACGGTTCCTGCAGCGCTTCCGTATTTGAGAACGAATATAACCGTGGCAAGGACAGTTTCAACGTCCGTACAGTTTCGTTTCAAAGAAGCTACCGGGACAAGCAAGGCGAGTGGCAGCGCTCCAGCAGCCTGCGCGTAAACGATATTCCTAAAGCGATCCTGGTGCTCAACAAAGCGTATGAGTACTTAACGTCCAACGGTCACGCTGAAGTCGAAGAAGAAGCCGAAACCTGAGCTCGGTTTCACAGTTGATTGCGAAGAGGGACAACCTGCGTCAGTTTTACGGGTGTCCCTTTTTTGTATTCTTACTGTTCTATTGTTGTTTCAAGGACGATTTATTCGTATCTTCCGGGGAACGTACATTGAGCGGGTTATCGAGAATGCGGAGCGTTCACATGGAAGATGCGCCCATCGATATTGAGCAATCTTTGGCCCGGCTGACGGGCGAATTGCAGAATTTCCAGGATATCGTCAAGCATATCAAACCGCCGTCGGGTGAAATTCCCGTATTAAAGGGAATCGACATCTACGGAGAAACCATTCCGCTGAAAGGTCTGATCGGCGGCGATCATATCATATACGTCGATTTTAAGAAACGGTACGATCTGGAGGCGCGTATACGGCATGCGGAGAAAGAAGGCCGCAGGAGAGTAGCCGCAAACCTCAGGAGATGCCAGCGGATGGCCGGGATCGCGCTCGTGGATGTGTCAGGTCACCAGATTACTGACGCGATGCTGGCCGGTATGTTGCACGAGGCATTCTTGCTCGGCGCCATCTACGAACTGGACCAGTTCGGCACGATCACTGAGAAATTGTTCGAGAATTTGAATACACGGATTTACAATTCTTCCAGCATCAGCAAATTCCTCACGATGATTTATGGAGAGATCAGCGAAGACGACACATTCAAATTTCTTTCTGCGGCCCACCCCATGCCGATTGTGTTTTCCAATATGAATGATCGGATTATGGACATTAGCGAGGATCTGTTTGTGAATTTCCCTCCCATCGGAACTTTTCCCTCACAGGAGGATATCGACCGGCAGGCGATCGAAAGTGTGCTGGGCTTCAAGAAAAAATACGAGATCAATGAGTGGACGCTGATGGGGCCGGGCGACATTCTGTTGTTGTATACGGACGGGCTGACGGACCATCGTCGGGGCGACGACGACTATTACCCTGATCGGCTCGAGGGCGCGCTCCGGCGGGTCAAAGTGCTGCCGGCCCAGGGGATTTTCGAGGCCATAAAAGAGGATCTGCTCGACTTTGGCGAACCCCTGGACGATATCAGTCTTGTTGTAATAAAGAGGACTTAGTGTCCCGTTTCGGAAATATGTCACCATTCATCCGCCGAATTTAGGCAATCTATCTCAGGGACAGAACATTAAAAGTGTACGCATCGGCCGCGGTCCGTTGAAGCGCCGGCCTGAATCCGAATTAGTCGTTAATTCGCAGGAGGCAAAACCATGAAGATGTTTGTCAATTCCCGCTGGATGGACAAGGACGAGAAAGTCGAGGTACTGAATCCCTACGATGGCTCGGTTATCGATACGGTACCCCGCGCCGACGGAAGAGACGTGCAGGCGGCCCTGGCGACGGCGGCCAGGGGCGCCGAGGTGATGGCGGCGATGCCCGCCCACGAACGATACCGCATTCTGCATCGTGCCTCGGAGTTGATGGCGGAGCGCCAGGAGGATTTCGGGCAGACGATCTCCGCTGAAGAGGGGAAGATCATTTCCGAGGGGCGGGGGGAAGCTGCGCGGGCCGTCGATACAATGACACTCTCGGCCGAGGAGGCGAAACGGCTTTACGGTGAAACCATTCCGCTGGACGGCGCAACCGGCGCCGAGGGCAAGTTCGGCTTTACCGTTCGGGTCCCCTGTGGCGTCGTCGTTGCGATTACACCCTTTAATTTTCCCCTGAATCTGGTCTGTCACAAGGTAGGACCGGCTCTGGCAGCTGGAAATTCGGTGATTGTAAAACCGGCCACGGATACGCCGCTCTCCGCGATGAAATTGGTAAAGGTACTTGTCGATGCGGGCGCCCCGGCCGAAGCCGTGCAGTGCATCACGGGGCCAGGGGGTGAAATTGGAGACATGCTGTCTTCTGATTCCAGGGTGCGTAAAATCTCCTTCACCGGCAGCAGAGACGTGGGTGAACAGATTTGCAGAACAGCTGGGCTAAAAAAGGTAACAATGGAACTGGGGTCCAATTCTCCGTTAATTGTGATGCCCGATGCCGATCTGGAAAAGGTGGCCGCCGCTACGACCGCGACAGGTTTTGCAAATGCCGGGCAAGTTTGCATTTCTGCGCAACGTGTCATGGTCAACAAGGACGTATATGAGGACTTCATTGACGTACTCAAGCCTCAGGTGGAGGCTATGAAAACCGGCGACCAATTGGATGAGTCGGTGTCCATGGGTCCAATGATTCGCGAAAAAGATGCCGAACGGGTAAGCGCCTGGATAAAGGAGGCCAGGGAGGGCGGTGCGAGGGTGATCGTTGGGGGTGACCGGGAAGGAACCTTACATGCGCCCACAGTGGTGGCAGATGTCGATCCAAAGATGCGGATTTCGTGTGACGAACTCTTCGGTCCGGCCGTTGGACTGACCCGATTCGAAACGATCGATGAGGCCATTGCCTCTGCCAACGACACCAATTACGGTTTATCAGCCGCGTTGTTTACTGAGAATCTGGACCATGCGATGCGATTTGTAAACAAGGTGCAGTCGGGCAATATTATGGTAAATTGGGGTCCTCAATGGCGGGCAGACCTGATGCCTTACGGTGGTCTGAAAGAAAGTGGGATGGGCAAGGAAGGGCCCAAATACGCGGTGGAGGAGATGACGGAGTTGAAGATGGTGGTTTTTCATTAGGCACGAAGGGGGGAGTCCGCCGCGCGGAACACGAGGCGATGGCGCGGCTCCGAAAAACATGTGCTGCGAATGACACGCTCAAGGTCCGCATTGAACGCGAACGGCCGGTGTTCAGGGCCGACCCCTGCATGAAATTCGCGATTTCCTGATTCCGATCTTGTAATTGCGCATTAAAAAAAGCGGAGTGGCGTTGTTGGCGCTCCGCTTTAAGCGTAAACAGAGAGATTTTGTGGGGTCGGGACCCTACCATCTTTCCCGTCAACCTGACCCCGTGGGTGACCGTACGCCTGACCGTACCAGGCGAAGGTCACTTCACGTATGTAGCGGTTCGGATTCCTCCTGATCGGTTGGATCGAGTGGCTGATGGAGTGCTTTCTTAATGAGCACACCGGCTTTAAAGTAGCTTTTCTTCCGTGCGGGCACATAGACAATTTCACCAGTCCGCGGATTTCGTGCGGCAGGCTTGGGCTTGGTATTTTTGACGCCCAGTACGCCAAAGCCACGAATTTCGATGCGGTCGCCGGAAATCAGGCTCTCGCGCATAGCCTTAAAAAGCGTGTCTACAACCTCGTAGGCGAGTTGCTTCTTGACGCCCAGGCGTTCGGAGATTTCGAGCGCCAGGTCCTTCTTGGTTGTTGTCATTATTCTCCTCCCGTATGGCTTGCTCGATTTAGCCGAAACACAATATAGACCCAAAGTGTCGATTGCCGCAAGAAAAAAATTTACTATAAGTTACACAAATTTTTTCCAAACGGGACTTGGGTATCAAGGTTTAAATTTTCTTATAATTGATTGTTTTTAATATACTTGCACGTAATTTCTCGTATTTTGTTGAATTTTATACACTTACGCGGACTGTCTCTTTGCGTATTGTCTGTTGGGGGCGCCACGCGGACACGGAGTCCGGCTTTAGCCGCTACACAATGTGACGATCCGCAGACGGATTTTCCGGCGAACCTGAAGGCCGATGACGGCCCGAGGATTGCTTGGGCAACGCCGTTTCGAGGAGCCGCATTTCAAGTTGAAGAATTGTCGGGAATGTGGATGTACACCTGGGAATAGATCGATGACATACGGCGAAACAGGACGCCGTCGCTGCTGGACCTGCGGTTGCGCGGCCCGATCCGTGGTGGGTCGGGAGGCGAATATCTCTTGGTCAAACGGGATACGTTTTAGGCCTTGAATATCGCGTCGCAAACCGATCCGTACCGAGGTGGGGTGCCGAGAGTGTATCTGAGGGCCACGGAACGTAACCAAACTCAGCCGTGTCGTTGTTCGTACAGTGCCTGAATGAGTCTGTCGACATGGTCAAATCCATTGCAAATGTGGGTAGATACCCGTATCCAGTGGGCGCGGTCGATTCTTTCCGTTGGCACGGTTATCCGATAATGCTTATAGAGGTCGAGGTTTTCGAATCCCGTGACGTGGAATGCCGAGATTGAACCGGACATGTCGGCCCTGGAGGGTGTGAGCAGTCTTGCCCAGCCGGTTGCCGCCAAACCTTCCCGTAGATAGGCAGCCAGTGTCTGGCCTCTCCGCAGAATCCGGTGTTTGCCAACCTGTTCCTGGAAATCGACGGCTTCGCCTACGGCGGCAAAGGCGGCCTGGTCACGGGTGCCCCAGTTTTCGATGGCCCACATATACGGAAGACCGTTGATCCGCAGCCTGCCGTCCCCACCCCGTTTTGCGCCCTCGCGGCTGTATCCCCAGCTTACAATGACGTGATCCAATTGCTCCTGTGCGCGCGGTGACGCGTAAAGGAACCCCGTACCCTTGGGCGCGCAGAGCCACTTGTGGCAATTGCCTCCGTAAAAGTCGCACTCAAGGGCATCCAGGTCCAGAGGGATCATGCCCGGGGCGTGTGCGCCGTCGACTGCAATCATCGCGCCACGGTGGTGGGCAAGGCGGGCCAACGCTCCAACGGGCGTAATCAGACCGGTGCGGGTGATGATGTGACTACAGAGAACCAGCCGCGTGCGACCGGTAAACTCGCTTTCAAAGGCATCAAGAATGGCTTCAGGATTGTCTGTCGCCAGAGGAAAGCGGGCGCGCTTCACCACAACCCCGTGACGTCGCTCTGCCAGATGAAGGCAATGATCGATTGCGCCGTATTCATGGTTCGAGGCCAGAATTTCGTCACCGGGGCGCCAGACCAGACCGTGCACCACCATATTGATGGCTACGGTGACGTTGCAGGTGAATGCGATGTCCTCAGATGGCGCGTTGACAAAAACGCCCAGCCTGCGGCGACCCTCGTCCACGGCGTCCGAATGTCTCGCTCGATTCCGGATCGGGCTGCGTTCAACATCCTTCAGTATTGCCGTCATTTTCTCGAAGACCGGTCTGGGCTGCGCACCAACGGATCCGGTATTCAGGTAGACCTCATCGTCGGCAATCATATAGGCTCTGCGAATCGTCTGCCAATAGGCTTCCTCCGCTGTGGACGTCGGCCAGTTTACGTCTAATTGGGTCACCTATACCTCCTGGAACGATACCGAATGAAAATTAACGGTTATGGCCAGCCGATGTTCAGTCCCTGAAACAGATTTCCGAAACTCGGCCGTCGAGTCGCCCGGCTGGCATCCCTTCGACAAGCTCAGGGCGGCGCCTTCGACAGGCTCAGGAACCAGCGCCTGCGACCAGCGGAGGGTCGGCCCGACACGCGAGACGTGATGAACCGGCCTGCCTGTGCGTGCTGTCTCAGGCACGTAGACAGGCGGATGAATGGCAACATACTTGTGGGACGGGACACCAGCGCGGCGATGATTGGTGGCGTACGGATTGACCCACAATTGTAAACTCCGGATCACCCGTTTTCAAGTCCTTTGTGAGCGAAACCTGGACCGTCCGACGGGATGTCGGGCGCAACGCCGGATCTACCCGCGTTTCTTGAGCGTGTTTCCGTGTCTTGACCGTCAACGTCCTCATGGATGTATTGAAGCCGGCGCGGATCCGAGCGAGTTGCAGGATCAATTTTTCGGGCTCTGTGAGAATCTGAATCTGGACGGAATGCGGCGTATGGTTGCTATCGGTCTTGATCCGAATCGGGCCGTCAACGACGGATGGAACTGTGATGTGCTCCACGGATGCCTGCAGACGTACTCGCGAAAGCCCGCCGCACATCTGCACGCCTGCATCAATCTGTTGATCGACGCAGGCGCGACCGAGTGAACGCTTTTCATCGCCGACCTTCGTGTTTGTCCCATTCCGTGTACCTCGGCATTGCAGGTGACGTGCATCGAGAGAGATCCTTCCGGACCGCGCCGCCTTGAAGACCTGGCGGGATAATTCGCGTGAGGTCGCGGGTTTTAGCCCTCGGTACCCCGCCTTGACACGTTCATTTATCTTGTCTATATTAAAGTGCTTACAACAACGACGTGTTCCACATGGCAGGGCGCCGGTTCGCGGTTGGTTTCTGATCCACGCGCATCGACGGGAGTGTGCAATGGCAAGCCCTTCGGACGATGAACTGGTTCGACGCTGGAAAGACGAGCCCGCGCCGCTGCTGCCGTTGTTGCACGCGTTCCACGATCGGGATGGATATGTCTCTGACGAGGCCATCCGGTCCATCTCGGCCGGCTTGAAAACACCACTGGCAGATCTTTTTGGCACCGTAACGTTCTACCATCACTTTTCGCGCAAGCCAGGCGGGCTGGAAAAATCCCGGGTGTGCACCGGCCCCATATGCGCGCTTCGGGGCGCACTGGAAATATGCGATGCCCTGAACGGTGAACCGATGGCATGCGCGGGCAGATGTGACGAACCGGTACCGGTGATTCAGAAACACCGCGTCCTCGTGGGAACAGATGCACGGTGCCTGCAAGAAGTCCCGACGCCACCGCCCGCGCCAAATCCGGGCCGCCTGGAGGAATGTGTCTTTCGTCACATCCGCGCACCGCACCGCGCCACCCTCCAAGGATATCGCGGGACCCGCGGGTACGACGGGTTGGAAAAAGCCATAATGAAAATGCGGCCCGTGGAGGTTGTGGAACGGGTCACGGAAAGCGGGCTGGCCGGCCGCGGAGGGGCCGGTTTCCCGACAGGCGCAAAATGGAAGGCGGTCGCAGAGGCCACGGGCGAGCCGAAAACGGTTGTCTGCAACGCCGATGAGGGAGAGCCGGGCTGTTTCAAGGATCGAGCCCTGATGGACTACGATCCGCACGCGGTGCTGGAGGGAATGGCCATCGCCGCGTTCGCAACAGGCGCCACACAAGGATTCATCTATCTGCGGTACGAATACCCGCAAACATTGAGCATTCTGGAAAGCGCCATTGAAGACGCGGAGAAGGCCGGGTTGCTTGGCGACGGCATTTTGGGGACGGACTTCGACTTTCGGGTGCATATTCGGCGCGGCGGCGGGGCGTATGTGTGCGGAGAAGAGGGGTCGCTGCTGAACAGCCTGGAGGGCAAGCATCCGTTTCCGAGAAACCGCCCGCCATTTCCCGTAACCCACGGATTTGAGGATCTGCCCACGGCGGTGAACAACGTTGAAACGCTTGTTGCCGTACCTCAAATCCTCCGAAAGGGTGCAGATTGGTACCGGGGTCTCGGTCTGAACGGTCAACCTGGCACCAAAGTAATCAGTCTGTCGGGCGATATCGCAAAGCCGGGCAATTACGAGATCCCGTTCGGCTTGCCTCTGAAAACACTGCTTTACGATTGGGGAGGCGGCACACCCGATGGCCGGAAAATCCAGGCGGTGACCATGGCAGGGTTGTCCGGCGGGTTCGTAGCCGGCGACGCACTCGACGCCACTCTCGACGAACCCAGCCTCCGCAGTTATGGATCTTTTCTGGGCGCCGGGGGCATCATCGTATTCGACGACAGCCGGGATATGGTTGAGGTCGCCCATGGCGCGATGGCCTTTTTTGCAGACGAGTCCTGCGGAAAGTGTTTTCCGTGCCGCATCGGGACGCGCCGGTTGGCCGAGCGGCTGAGCGGCGTTGGCGGACCGAGACAGGTCGGTCCCTGGCGGGCGGAAGTTCTTGATATCGGCCAGACAATGATGGCCACCAGCGCGTGCGGCCTGGGTACGGCCGCGCCTCTGGTGACCGAGAGCCTGATGAAGTATTTTCCGAATCAAGTCGAAAAGCACGTTGAAGGGTAGAGGTTCGCGCCGGTGTGCGTGAGTCCCGTTGCCCATATCCGGAAGGCGGAAAGTGATGGTCTTAGTTGAAAATGGAGACAGTACCGCCACGATCACTCTGGACAACGAGAAGGTAACGTTTTCCCAAGATGAAACCATTTTTGACGTGGCGCAAAGGCACTCGAAAGATGTGCCGACGCTGTGTTACGACTCCCGGCTGAAGCCCTTTGGAAGTTGCCGCCTCTGCGTCGTGGATGTGGAGGGCGCGCGAACCCCCATGGCTTCATGCACCACCCACGCGACACCCGGGATGGTCGTGCGTACGGAGACGGATGCGATAATGAGGTATCGAAAGGTGTTGCTGGAGATGGTGGCGTCCGAAAACCCCGAGATTGATGTAGACCCCCTTAGTGGATATGCTTCCCAGGAACTGGCCACACTTGTGGATCGATACGGCGCGCGTACCGGCCGGTTTAAGGGAGCGCAGTCCGGACGCAACAAGGTGGAGGACGACAATCCGTTTCTGCTGCGTGATTATGACAAATGTATCTCATGCTACCGTTGCGTCCGGGTGTGTTCCGAGCAGGAGGGAGACGACGCAATCAGCGTCATGAACCGCGGCTTCGAGACACAGATTGTAACCGAATTCGATGGCTTGCTGAAAAATTCGTCCTGTACGTTTTGCGGGCAATGTATCCAGACGTGCCCCACGGGTGCGCTTGCGGACAAGAAGGCGTTGCGGGCATCCGGCGATCCGGGGTCAATTGAAAAGACGCGCACTATCTGCCCGTACTGCGGGGTGGGGTGTTCGGTGGACGTAATGACCAAAGGGGAAGAGATTGTGGGCATCCAGCCCGCGATGGACGGTCCGGCGAACCTGGGTGCGCTTTGCGTAAAAGGACAGTTTGCATTCGACTTCGTGCATCACCGCGATCGGCTGAAGATGCCGCTGGTGCGCCGGGGAGACGGCAGACTGCAAGAAGCGGGCTGGGACGAGGCGCTGGATCGCGCAGCGAGGGGTTTCATGCATGCTCGGGAGGTACATGGGAAGTACAGCGCCTACGGGGTGGCCTCCGGCCGTGCGCCTACCGAAGCGTCCTACCTGATGGGGAAGTTCATCCGCGCCGGCTTCGGTACCAACTACATAGACAACTGCAGCCGTGCGTGACACGCCCCAACGGTTGCCGGTCTGGCAGCCACGATCGGACGGGGCGCAATGTCGAATCCACTGGCCGATATGGACAAACCCGATGTGTTCTTCTGCATCGGGACGAATATGACCGAGTGTCATCCGGTGGCGGCCACGCGGCTGAAGAAAGCGATACGTACGGGGGCAAAACTGATTGTCGCGGATCCGCGGCGAATCCCGCTGGCGGAGATGGCGGATCTGTATCTTCCGCTGCGGGTGGGATCGGACGTTGCCCTCCTGCTGGGGATGGCGCATGTCATCGCAAGGGAGGGGTTGATCGACGCGGACTTTGTCGAAAAGCGGACGGCAAAGTTTGAGGACTTCCTGGAGCATGTGAAGGAGTATCCGCCGGAATGGGCCGAGCGAATTACGGGGGTGCCCGCAAAGGATATCGAACTGGCCGCCATCTGGTACGGCATGGCCGATAGGGGTGCGATCTACTATACGCTGGGAATTACCGAGCATATCTGTGGCGTGGACAATGTTCAAAGCCTGTGTAATCTGGCCCTGATGACGGGAAACGTGGGTCGCGTCGGTACGGGCATCAATCCGATGCGCGGTCAGAACAATATCCAGGGCGCGGGGGATTCAGGAGCCATACCGGATAAATTTCCCGGGTTCCAGCCGTGCGACGACCCGGAGAGCGCGACAAAATTCTCCCGGCTTTATGGCCAGCGTCTCGAAGTGGAAAAGGGCGTTACCAAGGTGGCGGCACTGAACCTGTGCGGCGACCGGATCCGTGCAATGATGATCGACGGCGAGAACACGGTTGTATCCGATCCGGACAGGGCGCATTGCACGCGGGCATTACAGAGTCTGGACCACCTGGTGGTGATCGATATCTTCCTGACGGAAACGGCTGAACTTGCCGACGTCGTGCTGCCGGCCACGGCCTGGGGGGAGACGGATGGGACGTGCACGAATACGGAGCGGCGTGTCCAGCGGCTGCGCGCGGCCGTCCCGCCCCCTGGAGAAGCCCGGCCTGACTGGTGGATTGTAAGCGAGGTTGCGAAACGGATGGGAACGCCGGGATTCGAGTTCGCTTCTGCGAAGGAGGTGTTCAACGAGTTGTGCAGCGTGTCGCCTATATACGCAGGGCTGAATTGGGATCGAATAGAACACGGCCTGTACCAATGGCCGGTGCCGGACGGGGAACATCCGGGCACGCCTATGTTGCACGAAGGCGAGTTCGCAAACGGCCGGGGTATTTTCACGAATCACCGCTATCGCAATCCGGCCGAGACGGTGAGTGACGCCTTTCCGGTTTGGTTGACGACCGGTCGCAGATTGCATGCCTACCATACACGGACCCAGACCGGACGAGCGACGGGGATGGATTATTTTCTTTCTGAAGAGACGCTGGAGGTGAATCCATCGGACGTGTCGGCCTGGGGTCTGACAGACGGCGGCTGGTGCCGGATGTCGAGTGCACGCGGTTCCATTCGGATCAAGGTTAAGGCGACCCGGCAGTCTCCACGGGGCACGGTGTTCGCCAGTTTTGGTTTCAATGACGTTCCGGTGAATATTCTGACCGGTTCGGGATACGATCCAGTGACGGAAACAGCTGAATTGAAGGTTTGCCCGGTTCGTATTGAAGCGGTTGTGCCGGAACGACATACAACCTAAGGATTAAAATTGAATTCAAGTATAACACAGCGAGTCGTGTCGAGAGTGAATGGCGGCTGTCCGGTGCGCTCGATTCAGGACGATATCGCAATTGAAGAGCCCCTGGAAATCCGCGTGGCGGGGGATCCGGTGGCCGTGACCATGCGTTCACCGGGAGATGACGCGCGGCTTGCAGTGGGTTTTCTGTTTTCGGAAGGGATTATCGCGTCTATCGAGGACGTGGGGCGCGTATATCACTGCGGAAGGCCCGGTACAGAGGCATACGGAAATGCGATCGACGTGCTGCCCGCGCCCGGCCACAGTCTGGATATAGAGCGGGTAAACGCCAGCCGGCGCGGCACACTGACGACGTCGGCGTGTGGGGTCTGCGGCAGACAAGGCGTCGAGGACTTGGTGGCGCGTTGTTCTGCGATGCCGCCTGGGCCGAAAATATCGGCGGAATTGCTCTTTGAAACCATTGAACAAATGACACGGATTCAGCCAACATTCACCCATACGGGGGGTGTGCACGCCGCCGCCGCATTCGGCCCGGATGGCCACGCGCTTGTATGCTGCGAGGATGTAGGCCGACACAATGCCTTAGACAAAACCGTCGGCGCCCTGCTTTTCGACCGATTGGTGGGAACCTCTCGGGGACCCGCCGTACTGGCCGTAAGCGGCAGGGCGAGCTTTGAAATCGTCCAGAAAGCGGCAGTCGCACGGATTCCCATTGTTGCAAGCGTCTCCGCGGCCAGTTCTCTGGCGGTCGATCTTGCAACCGATGTGGGTATTACCCTTGCGGGATTCGTTCGCCGGAAGGGCTTCAACCTGTACGCGCACCCTGAACGGATCGTGCGATAAGGAGTGGAAGATGCCTATTTTTGAGTTTGTCTGCGGCGATTGCCGTCATCCCTTCGAGATATTCATTCAGGGCTCCCAGGAACCGCACTGCCCATCCTGTGGTAGCAGCGAACTTGAAAAGCAACTTTCGGTCTTTGCCGTAAGCGGAGGCAGCGGCCAAACGGCGACGCGCGGACCCTCGGGGCCCTGCGGAACCTGCGGAGACCCCAGGGGTCCCGGCGCCTGTTCATTGAATTAGACAATGGATCCCGGTTGAGAACGCCGGGTTTTTTTTTGTACATAAATTGAAAATGCGAACGAATTTTCGAACGATTCTGGCCAATCCCTATAGATCGTCTGCTACCTGAAGCATGTAAGAATTGCATTTGTGCAATTTACCAATTCGTACTATCTTTGGCGGAGTTGGCACGTTTCGCGTCATCTCCCGCGCCGGACGACGTGCCTGGATTCAATTCGTCGATCTGGCCGAACCCCAACAGCCAATGTCAGGCCTGGTGGCTGGCGCGCCGGGGAGTATTCGCCATGGGCGGCTTTTTCACAAAAGCCTACCGCCGAATTCAACAATCGATAGCCGAGGATCGTTGTGTGATTCTGGATGGCGGTGTTGCAACGGAGTTGGACCGCTTGGGTCTTGGGGATCACGCCATAAGCGATCACAGCCTCTGGGGTACCTGGGCGTTGTACAATGAACCCCTTTCGGTGCTGGATGTACACCGACGGTTTGCGGAGGTTGGCTGCGACTTGATTTCAACCAATACCTGGGGGATTCTCGACGGATCGGAGATAGACGCACGCGGGCTGACGGCAGGTGCGGGAATCTCGCATCGGATGGACGTGGCGCGACGCGGCATCAGGTTGGCTCGCCAGGCAATTCAACAGGTGGGCAGGGATGGCGAATGCGCCGTGGCCTTCAGCGTAAATGGAGACATCGATACGTCTCAACGCCTGGAACGATTGCAGCTGCTTTCGAGGGTATTTGCAGACGATCCACCCGATCTCATTTTGATGGAGACGATGTCCATTGTCCGCGAAGACCTCACGCTTCCAGCGGTCGAACTGATGATTCAGACCGGAATTCCGGTGTGGTTGAGCTTCCGGCGATGCATTCAGGGTCTGTGCGGCGTGCATGGGCAGCACTGGGGGGGTCCCGAGGATGACTATTTCGGCAGATTGGCTGGCCGTTTCGAACGAATGGAAATAGGGGCCCTCTTAATCAATTGTCTGCCGGTGGAACACGTACCGGGTATGATTTCCTGGCTGAGGGATTTTACGGATCTTCCACTGGGCGTGTACCCGAACCTGGGGCGTTACCTGGACCCGGGTTGGAAATTCGACGACACGGTGGGATCCCGATGCTTTGCGGCGCTGGCCCAGGCCTGGCGCGAAGAGGGAGCGCAGATCGTCGGTGGGTGCTGTGGTGTCACTCCCGAACACATTGCCGAAGCCGGGAAGGCGCTGGCTTGCACCCGGGCGGGTCGAAAGCGAGTCCGGCCTCATACATCTGCGGGGGGTGGAGCCGATCGGGACGATCCGGTCGTTCCGTGCCCATGGGTCGACGAAAACATGCGGACGCTCTTTCCGTTGCCATTCCCTGAAATCGTGTGCGATCCGGAAGTTTTCGCTCCCACACAAGGTAGCTTTCTAATCTGGAAGCATCTCTTTCGAACGGGCGCCGGTCAAGGCAAACGCTGTCTGGATGTGGGGTGCGGCACCGGAATCCTGTCCGTGCAACTCGCGTTGAACGGAGCGGAGCAGGTGGTCGCAATTGATATCCAGAAAGAAGCCGTAGGCAATACGATGACAAACGCTTTTCGAAACGGCGTGGCCGACCGCGTTTCCGGACGGGTTGTGGATCTTTATACCTATATTCCGGAAGAGAGGTATGACCTGGTAATCGGCAGTCTTTATCAGATGCCGGTGGATCCGATTCGGCAAACAACCGGACATCGTCCCGCCGATTTCTGGGGCAGAAATCTGCTGGATCACCTGATTTCTCTGCTGCCGGAGATGCTTGCCGACGAAGGTGTCGCCTATCTGATGCAGATTTCGGCTTTGAGTCAGATTCGCACGTCCGAGCTGATTTCGATCGCCGGACTGGACGCGACGGTAATCGACTTCAGTTTTTTTTACTTCAGCCCGGTATTCGACGAAAATACCGATCAGATCAAGCGGGTCTCCGATTTGTCGGATGCTTTTCACCTGAGTTTCGGGCAGGAAAACGTGATGGTGATGTACCTGCTGGAGATTAGGTTCGGGGGACCGAAGCCATAGCTGGACCGGTTTGAAAACATCGCGCCGACCGATCCCGAACGTGGGGATACCCGGCTTCGGCGTCGGGGATCGGCTTGCAGCCTTGCGGTCGGCACGGCGTCTGGAGCACAAAACGGCCTCCGCTGATCGTGGTCAGCGCGTTTGAGCGAGGTTCTCCGGCGGTGTGGGCGCCGAATTCGCCAGGGAATGCAATATGGTCGATCAATTCCTTCAAGGACGCGCGGCAATTGTCACGGGAGGCGCGAGTGGACTGGGCAGGGCCATCGCATTGCGCCTGGCAGGCCGGGGTGCGGACATCTGCATTATGTCCCTGAGCAGCCGGCGCGTGAAAAGGGTACACAGTGAGGTGAAATATTTCGCGGACGTGGACGAAATCGAGACGACCCGGCAGGAAATCCGGGAAATGGGCGTACGGTGCATCGGTCTGGACGGGGACGTCAGTTCGGAAACCGACGTGGAGGACATGATCGGCCAGACCGTCAGAACCTTCGGCAGGTTGGATGTTCTGGTGAACAACGCCGCGACCAACGTTATACATCCGATCCTCAACCACGACAACCACGCCTGGAGACGCGTGCTCGATGTGAATCTATTCGGACCCTACCTGTGTACCCGGAACGCACTGCCCCATATGATCGAAAGCGGATGGGGACGAATCGTCTCTATCGGTTCCACCAATTCCCACGTCGGGTCGTCCGATTACAGTGCTTACGCGGCATCCAAACACGGATTGTTGGGGTTCAACAGATCTCTCGCATTGGAGGTGGCGCGCCACCATATTACGGCCAATACCGTCAGCCCGGCAACAATCGAAACGCCGTCCGGACATATGCATCTGCTGCGGTGGGCGGAAGACCAGGGTCTTTCTCGTGAAGCCATGAGAGAGGAAATCATGAAATCCTATCCGCAGGGCAGATTTCTGCGCCCGGAGGAAATTGCCGACCTGGTTGTCTATCTGTGCCGGGAAGAAGCGCAGGGAATAAACGGGGAAGATATCCGTGTGACAACGGGTGCGATGTATTAGATGGGGCCGCGAAATAGGTACCCGAAACCACCCTGTCCCGCCCTTGGCGTGTGAAGGAGGCGTTAGTGGATCTGGGATTGAAAGGCCGCCGGGCGCTGGTGACTGGCGCGAGTAAGGGCATCGGCAAGGCAATTGCATTTGAACTGGCAACGGAAGGTGCCGATCTTGCAATCTGCGCGCGCGGGTCCCTCGCGCTTCAGGATACGGCGGCAACGCTTAAGGCGGCAACGGGCGTGAACGTGTTCGCAGCCACCGCGGACGTCACGGTCGACATCGAGACCCAGGCGTTTGTGGAGCAGGGCGCCGCCGCGCTGGGTGGGCTGGATATTCTGGTGAACAACGCTGGCAGTGCGCTTCCCGGTACCTTCGAAGAGGTGGACGAGGCTAGCTGGCGTGCGGATCTGGACGTGAAGCTGTTTGCCGCGATGCACTGTGTGCGTACCGCCCTGCCTTATCTGAAAAAGAGCCCGCAGGCGAGGATCATCAATATCAACTCGATTGTCGGACGTCAGATTGCACCGGAATACATCGCCAACAGCACCGATAGGGCGGCCTGTCTGGCGTTCAGCAAAGGCCTTTCGGACAACCTGGCACCATACGGAATTCTCGTTAACAGTGTGAATCCCGGCAACGTGAAGAGCCAGGCATGGGGCAGCACATTGGACTATTTCGCACCGGACGCGGACCTGAAGGACTATTATGCACTGGCAAGCCGGGAGACACCGCTGGGCAGGGTGGCGGAAGCGGCCGAGATTGCGGCAGTGGTGACTTTTCTGGCAAGCAAACGGGCGAGCTACGTCACCGGAGCGTCCATCGACGTGGACGGCGGATTGGTGAGGTACATTTAGGTCCGGCGAGACAGAATCCGTGTGCCCGGGGATTCGGACGTTTTGCCTGCGGGCCCAGGTTCGTCGGCAAAAGATCGCGTGTTGCAGAAATTGCGACACGTGGACCTGGCGTCCCGTTCTACCGCTCGGCAATCCTGGACACGGTCCGTCTGCCCGTCACGTCGAACAAGAGGCCCCGCACGTTAAGGTAATTGTATTGTCCAATCCTCGTTTTGAAAAATTGTCTCCCGTCCCCGGCCTGGGGCTGGAGGGCTATGCCGACGAAATAACCCTTCCGGCGGGAGCGGAGATCGGTTTCAAATTGGGTGGCCCTCCGGGCGTGGCGGAGGTGAATCTGGCCCGGCTGATTCACGGGGATCCAAATTCCGACGGTCCGGGTTACAGGGAAGAACGTGTTTCGTGGGGGCAGCAGGATCGGATTGAGGTGTCCGACCAGGCAACGGATTATGGTTCATTTATCGAGATTCCGAATTCCGACGCCCTGAACCCGGTGGGTGCGTTTACCGTGGCGCTCTGGTTTCTGCCCACTCTGGGTGGCGGCGGATGGCGCGCCCTGACGGTGAAGTGGGCGCGTGAAAACTTGAGCTACGGGATTTTTTTCGCCGGCGAGCGGTTTCTGACGGCTGCCGTGTCTCACGACGGCAAAACCGCGCACTGGGCAACGGCCAGAGAGTCCATCCATATTGGCAACTGGCAGTTCGTGGCGTTCTCGTACCAACCTGACTCGGGTGACATTTGTCTTTATCAGCAGATCGGGGATACGGCGGGGGTGGTCGAAACCCGATCGTCTCAAGATGCGCTGAGTTGTACATCGAAAAATATCGAGATGGGTACGGTGTTCGCGGGCACCGCGCCGCTGCTGTTTGGCGCCTGCCCGGACCCCGGCCGCGAAGGCAGCCATTGGGCCCACTTTACGGGCAAGATCGCGCACCCTGTGCTTTTCGGAACCGCGCTGGATCGCGAAGGGATCCAGGCACTCGCCGGAGGACAGAATCCTTCAACTCTGGGGCCCCTGCTGGGATGCTGGCATCTTGGCGTGGAGGTGTCCGGCATCCGCGTCGTCGATCTGTCTGATAACAGGAATCACGGGTTTGCCGTAAATGCGCCGGGACGTGCGGTTACCGGCCCATTCTGGAAGGGAATGCCGTCCCGGCTCTATACGGATCTGCCTGACGACTACAATGCGATCTACCTTCACGAAGACGATCTGGAAGATGCCGGATGGCCAACGTCTCTTTCGGTGGAAATACCGCCCGACGCAAGATCCGGCATCTATACACTACGCGCCGGGACAGATGCCGACGCACTCTTCGTGCCGTTCATCGTGACGTCGGATGAACCGCGGTCGGAATTGGCGTGCCTGATCCCCACGCTCACATGGCAGGCGTACGGAAGTAACCGTGCCGCGTACAGCTATACTGAAGACGGCGTGCTGGATCGAACGCTTTGCACCTACGACGTGCATAGCGACGGGTCGATGGTTTACTATTACTCGCGGCTACAGCCCACGCGTGGATGGAATCCCGGTGCGGGATTCCAAAACTGGGGCGCGCACAATATTACCGCGAATCTCTATCTGATCGACTGGCTGGAAGCGCTGGAATTCGAATACGACGTGTTTGCGGACGAAGATCTGCATTGCGGGGGCACCGAACTACTTTCGAAATACCGATGTGTGATTCTGGGTAGCCATCCCGAATACCACACCGAAAACATGGTCGACAGCCTGGCGGCGTACGTGCGAAACGGGGGCCGCCTGGTCTATTTGGGCGGCAATGGTCTGTACTGGGTGATGTCCATCGACCCCCGTCGCCCGCACCTGATTGAACTTCGCCGGGGAGGAGAGGGCGACTACGGACCCACATACAAGCCGGTGCCCGGGGAGTCGCAGCACAGCACCACACTGGAGCTCGGGGGACTGTGGGCAAGGCGGAGGCGTCCGCCCCGTCGGACAGTCGGTGTGGAACATGCGTCCAACACCTGGATGGAAGCCGAAGAAAAAAGGGGTTTTCGGCAACTTCCAGCAAGCAGTGACGCCAGGTACGCGTGGGTTTTCCAAGGTGTCGGAGAAGACGAGGTTATCGGAGACTTCGGTCTGAATCTGGGCAGCGCAGCAGGCTTCGAAATGGACGCCGTACAGGCATGGGCGTGGGACCGGCTCACGCCCGAGCCCGTCGTACTTGCCCGGGCGGCGCATCCCGAATTCATCCCCGCCCGACGTACGCACGTTTCGCCGACGGCGGATGTTGCAATTATGAATTACCCTGGAGGCGGCGCGGTTTTTTCGGCAGGCTCCGTAACCTGGACGGGCAGCCTATCCCACAACGGTTACGCCAACAATGTTTCCACCATCACCCGCAACGTGATTCGCCGTTTTCTGGATGCGCCCGGCGGCGGGACCGTACTTGGAGAGGCCGGCCATCCATCGCCGGAGAACACCTCTCCCGGATGAACAATAGAGATACACCGGAGAACCCATTCAGATGAACGTCGGAAATCCGGTCAACCCCCGAAGCCTGTTGCAGCGCCTCGACGATGACGTGGTGATCTGCGCCGAGGGTTATCTGTTTGAACTCGAGCGCCGAGGGTATCTGCAGGCGGGCCCTTTCGTTCCGGAAGTCGTGCTCGAGCATCCCGAGGTCGTGGCCGGGTTGCACCGGGAATTCTGGCGTGCGGGTTCGGACGTGATTGAGGCGTTTACGTATTACGCCCATCGCGAAAAGCTGCGCCTTATCGGCAAGGAACATCTTCTGGAACCACTGCAGAAAAGTGCGCTGGCGATAGCGAAATCGGTCGCCGCCTCGGTCGAAGGAGAACGCCCGCTGGTTGCCGGCAACATTTGCAATACCAACATTTGGGATCCGGAGGATCGCACAACGGACGCGCAGGTTGCAGCGATGTTCGACGAACAGGTGGCCTGGGCGGTTGAGGCGGGAGTCGATTTCATAATCGCGGAGACATTCTCCTTTTTCGGGGAGGCCGCGTTGGCGCTGGCGTCTGTCAAACGCGCTGGATTGTCGGCCGTGGTGACCTTTGCTCACCATCGGGAGGAAGGGTTGAGGGATGGGATCCTGCTGGATGAGGCCGCAAAACGTCTGGAGCAGGCCGGAGCGGAAGTCGTGGGGGTAAATTGCACGAGAGGACCAAAGACGATGCTGCCCGACGTGGAACGCATTCGGCGCGCGGTATCGTGTCACGTAGCGGCATTGCCTGTTCCGTATCGCACGACGGAGAATCAGCCGACGTTTCAGTCCCTTCAGGAGCCGGGCTCCGAGCCGCCACCTGCAGAACGTTCGTTTCCGACGGCGTTGGATCCCTTTACCTGCCACAGGTACGAAATGGCCGCGTTTGCCCGTCGGGCCTTCGATATGGGTGTCCGATACCTGGGCGCCTGCTGCGGATCCGGGCCTCATCACGTCAGATCAATCGCGGAAGCGTTGGGACGAATCCCGCGTGCCAGCCGGTACTCTCCGGACATGTCCAGGCACTATGCGCTGGGCAGCGATTCCAGCCTGAAGAACCAAAACCGGGATTTTGTCGATAAGTTGTGAGATATCCCGTGGCCACACCGTATTGGCAATCGTGTATTTTCTCGGAATTCTCCCTGTGTCCCGGAGGGCGCAAGCGCCGAGTCGGCCATGACGATGGATCCACCGGCGGAGGAATGGTGACATATTTCCGGGACGGGACACAAGTTTCGGAATCGACCCGGAGCGTTGAAGTCGATGCGATCCTGCGCGGACGCCATTGCGGAAACTTTGCACGAAGGAAGGGTCCGGTACGTATTCGGTCATCCGGGCGGCGAGGTCGTGGATCTGATCGATGCGCTGGAGAACACGGGAATACGATTCGTGCTGACCGGCCACGAGGCCGCCGCGGCCTTTATGGCCAGCGCGATCGGGCGCCTGACCGGGACTCCTGGCGTCTGCCTGGCGACACTGGGGCCAGGCGGCTGCAATCTGGTTCTGGGGGTCGGCTCCGCTTACCTCGACAGGGACCCGATGCTGGCGATTTCAGCGCGGAGCCCCACATCGCGGGCCAGAGTGAGCGAGAAACAGAATCTGCTTCTCAATGAGCTGTTCGATCCCATCTGCAAATGGTCCGTCGCCCTGGGAACAACCGGCGTGGAAGCGACGGTGCGGTCCGCGTTGACGCTTTCGGCGGCGCCGCCTGTCGGCCCGGTGTACCTCACGATACCGAATGACGTCGCAGTGGCCGATACGGCGCCCGGCGTGGCAGCGTCGCCACCCTCCACGTCTCGCGTGTGCAACGGGGACCTCGAAGCGATAACAAGGGCACTGAATCGGGCCGAACGTCCTGTTGGTGTTGTGGGCGTCGCCTTGAATGCCCGGCTGGATTCCGCCGCAGTGCGTCGGTTTTTTACGGAATCGCAAATCCCCTACGTTGTTCTTCCACAGGCAAAGGGCATTCCGGATGAGTTTGGTCCGGGGTATCTGGGCACCGTGGCGTCGGCCGCAGGAGACGCCGTACTTGTGAATCTGATCGGTCTCAGCGATTGCTTGCTGGGCGTGGGTTTCGATCCCGTGGAGTCGGCGCAGGACTGGCATCTTCGCCATCCGGTCTACTCCCTGGCCAATTCCTCAATTGCCTTTGGCGACTTTAAACCGGTTGCGGAGTGTGTGGGCGACGTCACATCCATGCTCGATCGGTTGCTGGAGGTGTATGACCGAGGCGCACGCTGGACGGCGGCCGAAATTCGCAACGCGCAGGTTGCCGTCGCGGATGCGATCCGTCCCGGGACGGATGCCAGCACAAACGGTCTTTCCCCTTACCACTTAATGCGTGAATTGCGCGATACGCTGCCCGAGGAGACCATTCTGTCAGTCGACGTAGGCGCCCACAAGATGCTGGTTTCGCAGGTCTGGCGGGCGCGTTCGCCAGGAACCTTTCTGACGTCGAACGGCCTGTCCGCGATGGGCTACGGGCTGCCGACGGCGCTGGCGGCGGCGCTGATCCGGCCAGGCCGACCGGTGGCAGGCGTGTTCGGGGACGCCGGTTTCGCGATGATGGTTCAGGAATTGGAAACGGCGCGCAGGTTGGACCTGCGTCCGTTACTGGTCGTGCTCTGCGACCGATCTCTGGCGATCGTCAAGGTCGCACAGGCCATGCGTAACATCCCTTACCGGGGCGTTGATTTCCAACCGGTGGACTGGGCAAAGGTCGCTGACGGGTTCGGCGCACGGGGTTTAACCGTGACCACCCTGGACGCAGTGCGGAGGGTGGGGGAAGCGTGGCTGGCAAAACCGCAGTTGACGGTCGTGGCTGCGCGGGTGGACGATGAATTATACACAGCGCTGGAATATTGAAATCCCGTGGCGTTCCGGTATCGGAACGCCCGGGATGTGAACGTGAGGTAACTCGTGCGTTTACCTGAACACGCGAAATATCTGATCATTGGCGCCGGGGTGCACGGTCTGAGCACCGGATTTCACCTCGCGCAAGACTTGAAAAGGCGACGCCGGGGAGGCGGGTCTGACGTGCTGATTGTGGACAAAACAGGGGTGGCCGCGGGCGCTTCCGGCATCGCCTGCGGCGTCATCCGAAACAACTATTACCAACCGGCCATGCGCGAACTGATGGCTCACAGCGTCCATATATGGGAAACCGATCCGGAGGCATTCAGTTATCACCCCGTTGGGTACATGCAGATAAGCCCCGAGTCCATGCACGAGGATGTTGCGAGCATCGCTCAACAGCAGCGCAAAATCGGTTACGAATCTGAGTTTATAGAAGGAGAAGCAGACTGCCTGAAATATATGCGGGGGCTGTTTCACGACTGGCAGGCCAGGGGAATCACATCCGTTCTTCACGAAAAAAAGGGGGGATATGCCAACAACCGGACGTCGATGATGGGTCTGGCCGACAAGAGCAGGAGCGAAGGCGTGGGGATTCTGGAAGGCGTTGCGGTGACCGGATTTAGGTACGATGGCGGTGCAATATCGGCGGTGGAAACGGATCACGGCGTGATCCGGGCAGACGAGGTTATCATTGCCGTGGGGCCGTGGGCGAAATTGCTCTGGGAAATGCTGGACCTGCCCACGTCGGTGAGCATTAAGGGTTCGGATGGCGCCATGCATCACGATATCCCGATGTGGAATTACTGGTGTCTTCAGGAAGGTACGCTGGGCGTGGACCCTCATTATCTCAAAACCAACGACGGCAGGATGCCTCCGGTGATTCATCTGGACACAGACGCACCGCTGTATTCGGACGTCGACGGTTCGCTGATTACGGATCGCCTGTGGGGAATATATTACAAACCCGATTTCCACTTCGGGGGCGTGCAGGGAGGGGCTATGCCCTACAGGGTGGAAAGACCACCGGGCGAAGTTGCGGTGGACCCCTATGGTCCGGAATCTCCCGATTTTATCGTTGGCGACCAGTTCGCGCACCAGTGGTGTTCCGCACTGGCATTTTGTCATAAGCGGTTCGAAGGAAAGTCTCAACTCTTCAAAAAGGAGCCGTCCGGTGGCATCGGCGCGTTTACACCCGATAGTTTCCCGGTGTTCGACCGGTTTCACAAGAACTGTTACATCATTGCGGATTCCAACCACGGGTACAAGATGATTGGCGTGGGTAAGCTGGTGGCGGAGGAACTGCTGGGGCAACGCTCCCGTCTCCTGGAGCCGTTCCGTTTTTCCCGTTATGCCAAGGGTAGACTGCACCCGGTGTCCAACAGCCCGTTTCCCTGGAGTTGAGATTCGACCGCGAGCATCCGGACACCCCGATGCCAGAGAGCGCCGATAAGTCAATCCAGGCCAGTGACGTCAATACGCCCGGCCCCTTGTTGAAATCCGGTTGCTGCATTTCGCGGCCACAAATTGGAAACCCGGTGGCCCGCTTCAGGAGCACACAGGGAGATGTACTGATGCAACAACCCGACGTCCGGCGACGCATGCGGGTTCGGCAAACGGATTGGGGCGACGCTGTGCGTATCGATCTCAATCAACTGGGCGCGCGGTTGCCATCGCAGGGAATGCAGGGCGCGACATGGTCGGAAGCAACCAGCGAGGCATTGCGGGACGAATGGTCGGAATCCCAGAACGAGGCGCTTTGCGACACGATGGCGGAGGTCGCCGCCAGATGGGGCGGGACCTTCGATTCGTTTGCTGAGTGGACGGTTTTGCACAACAAGCTGTACGACGGCACCCACATGCGCGATGTGCGCCGGGCGCGGTTCAGCCACGGGTACCGCGCGGCGATCACGACACTCGGCTGGGCGCATCCTGAGACCAGACTTTCCACGTGTATTCAGGCAGTGGGTTATGTTCCGAAAGCCAAGGTGACGTTCGAGCAGGCCATGTGGCGGCCGGAATCACTGTACAATACTGAGTTTATGGCGCTTGCGCCTGCCGTGGTGACGCGGTTCGGCGGTGGCCGGCACGTCCACTTGTCGGGCGTTGTCGCGTGGGACGAGGAGATAAATCCGCAATTCGAAGGACAGCCGGAACGTCAGGTTTCCCGCGTGTTCGACCTCATTGAGGACGTCTTCCAGGAGGCGGGAGGATCGCTGGCCGACGTTGTGCGACTCCGCCCATTCGCTCACTGTACGAGGATTGCGAGACTCATCCGAGCGGAGGTCAGCCGCCGCTGGGCGGGCCATCCACGGCCCGTGGTGATGATGTCGGACAGCCGGCGCTTTGGCGATCCCCCAAGGCTGTATGCGGAAATTCAGGTCATGGGGGTCATGTCGGACGGCCATAGTGGTGTGCGGCACTCGGAAATGGATCTTCCTGCCGGGATTCCTGATGAGGGCGCCACGCGTATTCGCTTCAGTCGGGCTCGTGATTGGGAACTGATCCAGGTAGGCGAACTGCGGGCGCCGCCGGGTACGGACCCGAACCGGGAGGCCGAGCACGTCACCGGACAGATGGCCGCGGCCCTCGAACGAGTATCGCTTACGCGGAGCGATGTCTGTTTGACATTCGCCTACGTCAGTTCAGCGGAAGCTGCCACAGCTTTCCAGGAAGCCGTGACCCAGGCGGCGCCGATGGACACAGTGCACGTGTTGCCCTGTCCCGCAATGCCCGAACTGGAGGGACGACGTATCAAGGTGGAGATGACGGCCAGAAGACGCCTGGCGCCGGTATCGAGGACGGGTTCCGTGCGCCCCTGACGGTATCGGTTCCGTAGGGTCGTACAAGACACGATTCTCGCGAACCATCCTGGAACGTTCTTCACCACAGACTGGTCTAATGCATAGAGTGCTGCATACCATCTGAACCCCCATAAGGGTCTGAAAATGCGTATAATGGCGGCGGGTTTGACGAAATTCTATCCGAAGGGGACCGTGCCTGCGCTGGATAGCGTCGACCTGGAGATCGGTCAGGGGACATTCGGGCTCCTGGGTCCGAACGGTGCGGGAAAAACCACGCTCATCAAGATTCTCTCAACCCAGATGGCGCCAACCACCGGGCAGGTAAGGATCGGTGCGTGGGATCTGCAGCGGAATCGTTCCGAAGTGCGTCGAAGGCTGGGTTATCTTCCTCAACACTTCGGGGCGTATCCGCAACTGACGGCGTGGGAGTTTCTGGATTATATGGACCGGCTGGCGGTCGGGCGGCGTCGGAGCGGGAGAAAGGCGCGGGTGCGGGATGCGTTGGAGAACGTGGGGCTCTACGATGTGCGCAACCGGCGGACCGGCACGTATTCCGGCGGAATGATGCGGCGGCTCGGCATTGCGCAGGCCATCGTCGGTGATCCTGAAATCCTGGTTGTGGACGAGCCCACGGTGGGCCTGGATCCTGAAGAACGCATACGCTTCAGGGGGATCCTCGCCCGGTTGAGTCGAGACAGGGTCATCTTGATTTCCACCCATATTGTGGGTGATATTTCGAGTACCTGCGATGATCTGGCCGTGCTGAATGCCGGACGGATCGTCTACAGGGGTTCGCCAGCGGCGTTAGTTGCTCGCGCGAATGGCAAGACCTGGCGCGTACAGGCGGACGACGCCGGATTCGAGACAATCTCCAAACGGTTTCTGGTCGTGACGGTTGCCGTGGACGGTGGCCGGATGGATCTTCGGATCGTGGGCGATGGCCAACCACCCGCCAACGCGGAACCGGTTTCACCGAATCTTGAAGATGCGTATGTCTATTTTATGGGTAGTGAGAATCTGGAAAGGGCGGCGTAAGTCGCATTGAGCATGAATTCGGCTTTCACCATATTGTCGGTCGCCAGATACGAACGCAAATTGCTGATGCGGACGATCAGATTTCGCATTCTGGGCGGTATCGGCGTACTTATCCCCGTTGTTCTGGGCGTGGGCCTGGCCATCGCGGAAGCCCGAGGCGTTGAATTCGAGTCTGTCAGCGGAATCGGCGCCTATATGCCCTTTTTCGTCTACAGTTTCCTGCAGACCGTCGTGATTGCGTTTATCGTCGGAGATTTCCGCGCCGGCGATGAGCGCGCAGGAATCTACGAGGTGGTTGCGGCCCGGCCGCTGTCCACGGCCGAATTGGTCATGGGCAAATACCTGGGTGTTCTGGGTGCTCTCATTACGCTGAGCCTGGTTGTGCTGGTGCTCAGCCTGGGGGTACACGCGGCCAAGATCAGTATTACCGGTGCGCCGTTTGCCATTCGACCCTATCTGGCGTACTTGCTACTGCTGAACCTTCCGGGGCTCGTTTATATGTCCGCCCTTACGTTTTTTCTTGGTGCGGTGTTGCGTCGACAGGCTGCAGTGACGGTGCTGACCATTGCTTACGTCCTGGTTGTGCTTTTGTTTCTGGGAAGCCGATACGGCGGTATTTACGATTTCGGTGCATTTTTCGCCCCCGTGTTCTATTCGGATATGCTCGGTCTTGGCGATATCCAACGTGTCGTGGAAATCCGATTTTTCTATATGATGGCAGCCCTGTTTTTCTTCGGTTTGTCAATCGACCGGTATCCGCGCCTGCCGCAGTCCCGGCCCTGGCGCAGGTTCGGCCGATGTCTGACCGCCGGCGGTTTCGTCGCCGCGCTGGGCGTGTTCCTGTATATGGAGAGCCGGGACGCGGCCGATCTCGAATACAGGTCGGCACAGTTGGAAGTTCAGGAAAGATATGCCGAACAGCCGGCCGCTGCCGTAACCCATTACGCGCTGGACCTGGACCTGGCGACAGACAAGGCGCCACTGCGGGGCACGGCGGTTCTGAAAGTCCTGAACCCTCATCCCGTGCCGCTGGATACCCTCGTTTTCTCTCTCAACCCTGGATTGAAATTGCGGTCTGTGGGCACACAACAGGGAGGAGGCGTTACTGTCAGATGGCGGCGCGAATATTCTACCGTGCGGGTCGCGCGACCACTCCAACCCGATAGCCTGGCGACACTGGTGTTTGTGTACGACGGTTCGATCGACCGCAGCGGATTCGATCTGAGGCGTCATCCGGACGCAAGGCGTTTGCAGAAAAGGCGCGCCGGGCCGGGAAGAAAAGGTGATCTGACCGCCTGGATTCGCCGCAATTCCGTATTCCTGCCGCCACGCAGCAGATGGTATCCCTCACCCGGCGTGGACTACGGGCATCAGGACGGAAAACCCCTTTCCTTCGCCACCGCAGATCTCAATATTTCACTTCCCGCCGGGCTGGAAGTTGTGACCCAGGGTGTGCCGGTGAACCGGAAACCAATGGGCGGACGGGAGACGCATACATGGAAAGTGGAACGCCCTGTACCTGTTCTTTCGCTCAACGCGGGCGTCTATCGTGTCTATCAGGCGGAAATCCATGATATCCAATGCGCCATTTACGTGCATCCGGCCCACGCCAGACAGGTCACCTTCTTCGAAGACGCGAAGGACGATGCCCTCAATACACTCGGCGAAATCCTGGATAGTGTTGAGCAGGAAACCAGCCTGGCCTATCCCTACCAACGCCTATCGGTCGTTGAGGTGCCATTCCAGGTACAATGGTATTACGACGGATGGGAGGAAGCCGGTGGATTGGTGCAGCCCGGTGTGCTGATGCTGGAAGAGGACGTCCTGATGCGGTTGAGGTTACGGCAGCGGTTGAAGTGGATGCAGCGACGGCAGCGGCGAAACGACGACCCTGCGAGAATCAAACGGGATTTGCTGGTCAGAACGATGCTGAATACGTTTCTGGCGCAGGAATCGTCTCAAAGTGGAATATACCGGAGTCCCGTTGCGCAACTCTGGTCGTTCAACAAGGGATTCGAAGGCGAGCACTATTCCCTGCTGAAACGCGGTATGCCTGTCTATATGCAGAAACATCTCCTTACCAATCTGCAACAGACATTCTATTCGCGGCGGGGGCGCTTCCGGGGGCGGTTCCGGCGTAGCAGGGGCGCACGCGGCGTCTCCTGGGATACGGTAACGGCCAGGATGCGGCAGCGTTCCTTTTCGGAACTGGACCCGAATGACGATGCGGAACTCTACCGGGCGGTCGTCGATGCCAAGGGCGCCTCCATGTTCGGCATGATGCAGGCTGTGGTTGGAGACGAGGCATTCAGGGACGTGGTAAGCGGATTCGAGGAAGCGAATCGGCATGCGGGTGTCGACTTCGCTTCGTTTGAGCGGGCGGCTGTGGGAGATTCCTCGCGCCAGGTGAACAAACCCAACCTGAATCGCCTGGTCCGCGACTGGCTGCACGGCACCCAGGTTCCGGGGTACACACTGACACGGGCAAAAGCATATAAAGCGGACGACGGGTGGGGTATGATGACGTACCAGGTCATCGTACGGATCCGTAACGGTGAGTCGGGTCGCGGGTTCGTCCAGATTCGAGCGATGGGTGCCGAGGACGAGGCGGTAAAGGGAGTCGAGATAGAGGGAGGGCAGGAAGTCGAGGTGGGGTTGATCCTCTGGGAGCGGCCCTCAAGGATAAGCGTCGAGCCCTTTTTTTCACGCAACCGGCGCGTCCTGATGGCGCCGCTGCGCATACCCGAGCAGCCGATGGACGGATCCGCCACGACCTACGTGAGGGAGGTTGCCCCGGATGAGACCGGATTGACCGAGATAATCGTTGACAACGATGATGAAGGCTTCGAGATGCCGGTCCGCAGGGTGCGGCGTTATCTTCGGCCGCAGTTGAAGGGCGACAACTGGCAGGAAAGGCAGATGCCGTTTTCCTTCGGCCGGTATGAGAGCAACTTCCGGTGGAAGAAACCCGGCGACGGCGCGCAACCGGCCGTCTGGACCGCCAGGTTGCCCCACAGCGGGGATTACGATGTTTACTATTATTTCCTTTCCCACAGATTCTCCAGGCGTCTTCGCATGGCATCGGAATTCAATCTGGCCGTTTACCACGGTGGCGAGGTGGATACACTGGCGGTCGAAGCACACAAACTGAAGGCGGGCTGGAACGTCCTCGGACGTTACCGGTTCGAGGGTGGGGAATTGGCACGTGTCGAATTGTCCGACCGCGCCAACGGGCGGCTGTACGCCGACGCAGTGCGCTGGAGGTACGTAGACCCTGACCATCCGGAGGACGTATATGAAGAGGAACTTCCCAACTGGAACTTCGGCCGCGGCCGGCGCGGTGGGCGCGGACAAAGCCGCGGAGGACGATGGTAATTAATTATGTAACAAGGATATATATCCTTTTAGCGAGGTGCGTTTTGAATCGACGACTCACTGAATTCTACATGCTATTCATCGGTATTTCTTCGCTGTCGGGCTGCGGCGGGCAAACCGAACAGCGGTCCGTCGATCTGACCGTCCCCGTTACGGTTCAGGCGGTACGGCTGGACACTATGGAAGCGACGGTGGGGGCCACGGGCACGCTCCGGTCCTCTAAAGAAGCTCGAATTCTAACCGAGGTCGAGGGTATTCTTCGATTTGTCGCACGGGACGGCGGGGGAAGGCCGGCGGAGGGTATGCGGGTAACCCGAAACCAGGAAATCGCCCGTCTGGTGAACAAGGAACTCGTAGTGAATGCCCGCATTGAATCCCGGTCGCTTGCCAGGTCCGCTGCGAAGCGAACGCTTCGTGAACATGAAGTACTGGTTGAACGCAAGCTGGGTACGGAGAAAGATCTCGACGAAGCACGCCGCGCACTTGCCGAGGCCGAATCAAATTATGAAGACGCCCTCGTTCAGATCGCCAAGACGACGATTCGTACACCAATCACCGGCTTTCTAACGGGATTGGCCGACATTACCGACGGTACACTCGTAGAAGCCCGTACGACCATTGCGACGGTGATGGATTACAGCCGTGTGTTCGTCGACCTTAAGATACCGAACGCCCATATCTCTTCGGTTTCGCCGGGTCAGGTTGTGCGTGTGGAGAACTATGCCCTGCCCAACCGGTTGTTTCTGGGGACCATCAAGGTGGTGGATCCGGCGATCGATCCGACGACCCGTACGTTCCGGGTGGTGGGGGTTGTGAAGAATCCGGACCTGATATTGCGGCCGGGCATGTTCGTGAAAGCGGAGATTGTCACGGAGTCACACGAAAACGCGGTGGTGATCCCGCGCCTCTTTGTCCTGACCCGCCAGAATCGCAAGGTGGTGTTCGTTGAAGAGGAGGGGAGGGCGCAGATGCGCAACGTGGTATTGGGGTTGGAGGGGTCGGAGCGGGTCGAGATTCTCGAGGGGCTTGAACCGGGGGAGCGCCTCATTACCAGCAACTACGAGACCCTGCGGCCCCGTACGCGCGTACGGGTAACCGGCGAGGGAGTGCCGGGGCAGCGATAGTTCCAGGGGCCGGATGTACCCGATATGTGGACCCGCAACGAATTCGAAAGATCCCGTCCGCGCCGATATATCAACAGAAAAAAACCTGTGAGTTCTCGTTTGGACCCCTCTGGGGCCCAGGGACTGCGTATGGGCCTTCCGGAGGGTTATTTTTGGCCCAACGCGTCGGGGCTCACATTCGTATGAGTATCCGGCAATAAAACACCTGGATAAACTTCTATCAAAGAGCTGATACGATGTCTTTGCCCGAATTCTCGATAAAATATCCGGTGACGGTTGCAATGGCCACGCTGGCGGTCGCGCTCCTGGGTTGGATCTCGCTGGCGCGGCTGGACGTGGATCTGTTGCCCGACCTGCGTTCTCCCGTGATCACTGTCGACCTGCGTTTTCCGGGTAAGACTCCCAGGGAAATGGAGGAGCGTTATGCGCAGCGGCTCGAAGGGGATATCGGTACGGTGCGCCATGTCAAGCGGGTACATTCAGTGTCTCGCTCCGGGCAGGCCGTGGTGATCGCGGAATTTGAATGGGACGCGGATATGGATTTCGCCCTGCTCGACGTGCAAAAAAAAGTGGCGCGTTACGCAGCGGATCCGGATATCACGAGTCTGGACGTGACTCAGGAAGACCCTCAGGCGCTGCCGGTGATGCGCCTGGCCGTCTCCGGAGCGGATTGGCAGGATCCGGACGAATTGCTGGGCAGCGTGGAAACGATAATAAGGCCGAAACTTGAAGGGTTCTCCGGGGTGGCTTCGGTTGAAATCGAAGGGGGGGCGGAGAAGGAGATCCATGTCACGCTGGATTCCTATCTTCTGCAGGCCTTTGGTGTCAATTCCGAAACGGTCGTCTCGCGGATTCGTGAGGCGAATTCGGATGTCTCCGGGGGAACGTTGAAGGACGGACAACGTTCCTTTCTGGTCAAGGGTCTGGGACGTCTGACCGGTTTGCAGGACGTGAACAACCTGGTTGTGGGTGAGCGCGGAGGCGGAACGGCGAACGGCCAGGAAGACGCCCCAACCCAGCGGGTGCCCGTCACGGTTAGCGACGTGGGTACCGTGGCTCTACGATACAAGGAAAGGGAAACCATCGTGCGGCTCGACGGCATGGAGTGCGTCGGGCTTTCCGTTTACAAAGAAGCGGGTGCGAATACCTCGTCGGTGGCCAAAGGGGTTCTTCAAGAACTGGGAAGCCTTGAGTCCGACCTGGCCGGCATTCGGTTTACGGTGGTGGAAAATCAGGCACGTTTTGTTGAACGCGCGGTAAACGAAGTGGAAGAAGCGGCTGTTTTCGGTGCGTTACTGGCCGTGGGCGTGCTGCTGGCTGCGCTACGGCAGTGGACAGCCACACTGGTGATTGGACTTGCCATTCCGATTTCCGTACTGGCCACCTTCACGCTGATGTATTTCCAGGGGTTGACGTTGAATGTGATGACCCTGGGCGGGTTGGCGTTGGGGGCAGGCATGCTGGTTGATAACGCCATTGTCGTGATCGAAAACATCTACCGGCACCTCGAACGGGGGGAAACGGCCGCCGAAGCCTCCATCAGAGGCGCGAGCGAGGTCGGGGTCGCCATTCTGGCCTCCACGCTTACCACGGTGTCCGTGTTTCTGCCCATCGTCTATCTTCAAGGGTTGGCTGGCGAACTCTTCAAGGAGCAGGCCTGGACGGTAGCGTTTTCGCTGATTTCGTCTCTTGCGGTGGCCATGACTGTGGTTCCGATGTTGACCGCCCGGCTTTTCGGGCGGTATCCTCGCCGATCCGCAAGAGGCGCCGGCTCGGCCACGTTCAGGCGCTTTCTGGGTGGATCACTCAGCCACAAGGGCCGCACGTTGGCGGTGCTTGCCGCTTGTCTTCTGGCCGCCGTCTACATGGCCGGGTCGATCCATACGTCTTTTATACCCGGGGAAGACGAGGGTGTGCTTCACGTGGACCTCTCGCTCCCGGAGGGCACGAGGCTCGAGTCAACGGACCGGGTGGCGAGACGCGTTGCCGCAATCACACAGGCGGTCACCGGAGAGGAAGCCCGTCACATTTACCTCCGCGTGGGAAACGATCCGAACCGGTTGACGGCCGTGGGAGAACCCACCGGCCCGAACAGGGCCGAGCTGACGGTGGTGCTGGTGCAGCGAACGGACCGGCGCAGTCTCTCCGAACTCACCGCCGCGCTGGATACGGCCATTCGGGAAGTGCCGGATATTAAGGTAAACTATCGCCTTCAAAAGGCTGCATTAGAAGGACTTATCGGTGGAGATGCCGCACCGGTTCAAGTCGAGGTCAGCGGAGAGAACCTGGATTTACTCCGGGAACTGACGGCAGATCTGAAACGGCGCATGGAAGCGTTACCCACGGTGTATAATGTACGAACCAGCTTCCAGGATGGTCAGCCCGAAGTGGACGTGGTGTTGCGGCCGGACGTCACGGCGGCGTTTGGTCTCACGTCACAGAACCTCGTACGCGAACTCGAGCGCAGACTGGCAGGTGAGGAAGCCGGGGAACTCTCCAAAGACCAGCGGGCGCGAACCATCCGGGTGGGTTTCGAAGATGTTGATCTTCGCGAGTTGAAACACACAAGAATTGACGGTCCCGACGGGGCGATGCTCACACTGGGAGATCTCGCCGACTTGCGCGTTGTCCAGGGGCCGCGGGAGATTTTGCGTGACGGTCAGCGCCGGGTGGGTAGGGTATCCGCTTATCTGACCGACGGGGTGGTGTTGAGCCAGGCGGCAACGCAGATCAGACAGGCGGTGGGACAGATGGCCGTTCCGAACGGATATCGGGTGATCGTTACAGGCGAGGAACGGGAGCGGGCCGAGTCATTTGGCGGCCTGCAATTCGCCCTTTTGCTGTCGGTGGTGCTCGTATATATGGTAATGGCTTCGCTTTTTGAGTCTTTGCTCCATCCGTTTACCGTGATGCTGACAGTGCCGCTGGCAGGCATCGGGGTGGTGTTCGCATTCTGGAGCCTTGGAGAAGCGTTTGGCGTAATGGCATTCATCGGAGCAATCATGCTGGGAGGAATCGCGGTGAACGACGCCATCATTATGGTGGACCGCATCAACCAGCTGCGGCGCGATACGGACGACTTGAGACAGGCGGTTCTCCAGGGTGCGCAGGATCGGCTGCGTCCGATCCTGATGACCAGCGCCACAACCATTCTTGCGCTGTTACCCATGGCGGTGGGGGTCGGCGAAGGCGCCCGTTTGCGGACGCCGATGGCGGTGGCGGTTATCGGCGGGCTGGTGACGTCCACGCTGATGACCCTTGTGGTGATTCCTGTGGTTTACGAATTGATCGAACGGCTCAGAATCAGGAGAGCGTCGTGATTCTCCCCGATCTTGCGGTACGGCGGCCAGTGACGACGTCCATGTTTTTCGCTGCGTTCGCCATATTGGGTGTCGTATCGTGGACCCGGCTTCCGGTACAGCTCTTTCCCGAGCTGATTTTTCCCGAAGTTTTCGTTACGCTCTCGCTGCCGGGGGCCGCTCCGGAACAGGTTGAAAGGGACCTGGTGATTCCCGCCGAAGGGGAGATCGGCAAGCTGGACGGGGTCCGGGAGATGGAGTCGTTTGCTATGGCCAATATGGGTGGCATAAGAATTTCCTATGCCCCGGACGTGGATATGAAATTCGCCCTGCTTCAGCTGCAAAGCAACCTGAACAGGTTGCAGCCGACGCTGCCCGAACGTACGCAAACGGATGTACAGAGGTTCGATTCTACAGATCTGAGCAGCAGTATCATGGAGCTTCACGTGCTTGCCGATTGGGATCTGAACCAGCTACGGGAGTTCACGGAGGAAAAAATCCGTCCTGAATTGGAGTCTATCGACGGTGTTGTGAATGTGTCCGTAATGGGCGGGCGGCGCAGCGCCGTGGAAATCGTCCTGGATCCGTTGCTGCTGGAGGCGCATGGCCTTTCCATCGCACAGGTACGGGGACGCATGAACAACTATAACCGGCGACGTGAGTACCTCGGCCGCGTATACGACGGGAATCGGGCTTACTCGGTGAGCATTCAGGGACAGTTTACCGACCTGCGCCAGATTCGGGATCTTGTGTTGAACGCGGACGGTACACTCAGACTTGGCGACGTTTCCCGGGTGGGATACGGACTTCAGGAACAGGCCGATCGCCACAGAGTCAACGGCAAACCATCGGTGGGGGTCCGAGTTCAGAAGGACGACGACGCGAATCTGGTCGAGGTGGCCACCGCTGTAGAAGCGGCCATTGGACAGCTGAATCGGAATTTCAAGAGCGAGGGTGTGGAATTGGGCGTGAGTTCGTCTCAGGCGGACCTGATGACCGGGGCGCTTTCCACCCTGAAACAGGCGGCCATTGTCGGCGCTGTCCTCGGACTGATCGTGCTCTTTCTGTTTCTTCGGAACCTTCGTTTTGTCTCGGTCCTCCTTCTGGCCATTCCGGTTTCTCTCCTGATGACCTTTAATCTGATGTACCTGGGGGGACTATCCGTGAACGTCCTGTCGCTTTGCGGCCTGGCCCTCGCGATGGGAATGCTCGCGGACAACGGCATCGTGGTGATGGAAAATATCTTCAAGCACTACGAGCGTGGAAAACCGCCGGCCCAGGCGGCGCGGGAGGGGACGGCCGAGGTTGGGCGCGCGGTGGTCGCGGCAACCGCCACCACCGTTACCGCTTTCCTGCCCGTTCTGTTTATCGAGAGCGACGCGAGGGACCTGCTGCGCGAACTGGCGTTGTCCATGGCGTTTCCACTTATGGCATCACTGCTGGTCGCGCTGACGCTTGTACCGGCCCTTGCCGTCCGCGCATTGAGCCGCGAGGTCCGGCAACCGCCTGACGTCCGCGGCTTACTCGAACAGTATACGCTACTGTTGAAGGCGGCTCTGCGGCACCGCGTGTCGGTCGCCATGTCAGTAGGGGGCGCGCTCGCGCTGACACTCGTCGTGGCCTTCTTCTTCCTGCTACAGCAGCAGGTACGGCGAGAGGAGACGCGATTTACGGTTTACGTGAACCTTCCGCAGGGGGCCACACTGGATGCCACCGATGAGGTCGCTAAACAGGTGGAAGAATCTGTGAGGGACGTGCCCGGGCTGGACCGGTTTACGACGTCGGTTCAGGAGGCCGAGGCAAACGTTACCGTCCTGCTGGGAAAGCGTACTGACCGGCCGGGCGGCATCTCGCTGGATGAAATCAAAGAGCAACTCGACGAAAAACTGCAGAACGTGCAGGGCGGTGTGGTCGGATACGAGCCCAGGCCGCGGGCAGGGAGGGGCGGTCGCGGGCAGGGGATAGGGCAGCGTCGGAGGCGCAGTTCCGGTGGTTTCGATCTGACGGGGGCCACGCCGAACGAGCAGGCCGTGGTTCGAGGATACGATTTTACAATACTCACGATGATCGCCAACGACATGGTGTACCGCCTTGAGGAACTGGAGGAGGTGGATGCCAACAGCGTACGCGCTGACGCCGAACGGAGTTCGCCGGAGGTTCAGGTGATTCCCGATGCAGCGGCCCTGTTCGACCGGCGGCTCGGGGCACAGGAGGTACTGGCTGCCATGGGAGACACCCGCTTTGACGGATTCCGCACCACCGTACCGTTTCTGCTGCCCGACGCAACCGAGGTACCCATCGAAGTGCGTACGATTGAAGAGGAGGACCGCGACCGCTACGGGCTGGCTGAATTCAAACGCTCCCGCATTCTCAACCAGGAGGGGCAGTACGTGTCTCTGGACGAAGTCGCGCGGGTTCGAACGGACGAGGGCAGAAGCAGCCTGTTGCGGACCGACCAGGCCCGTCGGATTGTGGTTTCCTACCAATTTCCTTCGGAAATTCTGGATTCACAGCCACGGTTGGATGTTGCGAGACGGTCCGTGCGGACGACTCTGCAGGATATGGTGCTGCCGGAGGGCTATTCTATCGAGACAATCGAGGCGCAGGAAGAGACGATTTACTATTGGATGATGGGAATTGCCGCGGTGCTCATCTACATGATTCTGGCCTCGCTGTTTGAATCTTTCGCGTCTCCGGTCATCATTCTATGTACGTTGCCGCCCGCGGCCATCGGCTCCTGTTGGGCGCTGATGGCGTCGGGCACGGGTCTGAGCCAGCAGGAGGGCCCCATGGCGCTTCTGGGCCTTATTGTCCTGCTGGGTATCGCCGTGAATAACGGAATCATCCTGATTGACGCGGTCGGCGTGCTCAGGTCCCGTTTCGGATATCGCAGGGAACGTGCTGTACTGACCGCGGCAAGGTCCCGAGTGCGACCCATATTGATGACGACGGCCACAACGCTTCTGGGCGTTCTTCCGCTCGCGCTGGAATTCGGTGGTGATTTTGAAATCTGGCCGCCGTTTGCAATCACCGTTCTGGGTGGCTTGTCGGTTTCCATGGTATCCACACTGATCCTGATTCCGGTCGTTTACATGGGGCTGGATCAGATCGGAGCCTGGCTGGCCGACATGGGGTTTGTCGGCGTCACGCTCTCCCTGCTGGCTACCGCTGCGGCCGGCTACGGCGTATATACCCGATATGAAAGCATTTTCTGGGCAGCCCTGTCGATATTGCCCATCTGGTGCGCGTTCCTGGCGGCGGTGTGGATCGTCCTGAAGGTGCATCGCGCTCGAGTCGACGCCCGTCGGGCGTCGAGCGCCGTGTATTCCATTCAACTCAGGAATCTGACCAAAATCTACGGCGCACCCGGGCGTTTTGGCCGGGAGTGGGCGCGCAACGAGCGTCGGAGAGGGCGGTTAATGGAATTGGGATTGGATCCGCAGGACCGCAAAGCGGTTCGTGATGCTCTCCTCTGGAAGCTGCCGTTGCTCGCCCTGTTGGTGTTTTTTACCTCCTATTTCGAGGACGAAATCTGGATCTATCTGCACGGGTTGGCGCTTGCATTCATGCTGGCACACGTGGGTCGACGTTTCGGCGACCTCTGGCGAGGGCGTTTGTCGGCGCCGGTGGACCGCATCGGAGACTTTCTGCACAAAGTCGCTCTACCACTGGGGTTTATGGCTTATGCGCACTGGCGGCTGAACTTGCTTTCCGTCACCATTGCAACCTTCGGATTGTGGGCCGCCTATCGTCTGGCGCGATGGCTCGCGGACAAGGTGCGGACTGGCGAGATAAATCTCGATGACCTGCCCGGGCGTTTTGCACGGGCGCGCCGATGGTTTTATCGGATGCCATCGGCCCTGCCCCTTATCGGTGTTCCCCGCCCGGAATTTCGGGCGCTGGCTGGCGTCAACCTGGAAATCGGCAGGGGAATGTTCGGTCTTTTGGGCCCCAATGGCGCCGGTAAGACCACGTTGATGCGTATTCTTTGTCGGGTCCTCGAACCCAGCTACGGGTCGATTCAGATCGATGGTCGAAACATCTTGAGGAAGGGTTCGATTCATGGTCTGATCGGGTACCTTCCGCAGCACTTCGGCAACTACGAACATCTCTCCGCATACGAATTTCTGGAATACCGGGCGCTGCTGGAAGGCTATAAGGACCGCAAGATTCGCGAGAGGCGGGTGATCGAATCTCTGGAACAGGTAAATCTGATCGAACGCAAGGAAGATCCGATCGGGTCTTTCTCAGGGGGAATGAAGCAGCGACTTGGCATCGCACAGACCCTCTTGCACACCCCGATGATCGTGGTGGTGGACGAGCCCACTGCGGGGCTCGATCCGCTGGAGCGTATCCGGTTTCGCAACCTGCTCGCCCGCTTGAGTCAGGATCGGATCGTCATTTTTTCCACGCACATTGTGGAAGATATCTCCGGAAGCTGCAATCGACTGGCGGTACTGGATCAGGGGCGTCTTCTGTATACGGGAACGCCGGAGGAGATGAGAAATCTGGCGGAGGGACGGGTTTGGGACGCGGTGGTTTCGGAACAGCACTTTTCCGAATTGGAAGAAAAACTGAAGCTCATATCACACCAGCGAGCGTCAGACGGCGTCCGAATGCGATTCTTGTCCGAACGTCCACCGGTTGGCTTCGGCGCGCAGAGCGTGGATCCAACCCTGGAAGACGCGTATCTCTACCTTCTTGGCGGAGGAGAGGAACAGCCGTGCTGAACTGGCGAGAATTGCTGCTGACCACGTGGCGGCTCTATCGGCTTAGCTGCAGGATCATATTTCACAGGAAGTTGATGTTCATGGCCATTGGTGTTCTTGTCTATTACGCCGCCATGTATGCATTTGCAGTCTGGCGCCCCAGCGAAGGATTCGGCGTATCGCGAGCGCTCAATGTTCTGGTTGAAATTCCCGGCATCGCCCTGGCCATTTATCTGACGATGGATCTCGTTGCAGGCGAACGCGATAGAAATACACTGGAGACGCTATTCAGTACAACCTCGTCCCACTATAAAATATGGGCGATTCGGATGGTCGGAGTTTATCTGGTGTTGGCGGGAACCCTGATGGGAATGACGGTTGCCGCCTATTTCTTATTTGCGGAATTGCCGATATTCCGGGGTGGGTTGAATGCGTTTCTGCCAGCGTGTTTCACCGCGGGGCTTACGTTTTACTTTTCCGTTCTCTGTCGAAGCGGCAATGCGGCCGCGATGCTCGCTACCGGAGTGATGGGCCTGACTCTGTTCATCTCGGAATCCATGCCAGATTCTCCATTCACGCTTTTTCTGAGTACGTTTGATCCCCCGGTGGGTATGGAAGGCACCCTGTGGGGCGACCAGGTGCTGCTGAATCGCCTGGCTGTACTGATGCTGTCGGGATTGCTGCTTTTTATGGGCCTGCGCAAGATGGAAGCCAGGGAGCGATTGGTATCTTCGTAGCGGTATGTGATTCCGCCCCGGATGAACCGATCGTACGCCACACGGCCACGGATTCCGAATCCGGTCGACGACACGGCATTATCAGGTCGTCGTCACGGGCGGAATCTGCGGAGCGCGCCACTTTAGGTTGGACATGTCACCGATCTGATGCGCGAGACACCGGCCGGGATTCTCGCCCGCCGATGTTATTCCTTGCGTACATCCAACCGGACCTTGCGGGGTTCTACCTTTACGACCGTCAGATCCGTCCCGTGTGTTATCGACTCGACGCCAAACTCGAATGTTCTGCGTCCGAACCTGACGTAGGCGGCATTGATCACGAGTCGAAAGTCGTCCACGGGCGCCAGCAGAAAGGCGCGCCGCGGCCCCTTCACGGTTACGTTTACAACGTCCGGTCTGACCCCCTCCAGTGTATAGCCACTCGGTAGGTTCTCCACGCCGACCTCCACTTCGTACGTCGTTTCCTGGACCGCCGCGCCGGGTACCAACAACAGCCATGCACCGAACGCCAGCGCGAAGGAGAGCAAACCTTCAGCGAGATGTCGCGCCAGCCAGCCCCGACCGGTCCTCCTCGCGCTCGCGACCACGTGCTGCGCGTGCTCCTGTAACCTGGCCAGCAGTTCCTCGGGATCGTCTATAATCTCCAGTCGACCCTGCCGCGCGACGGCGATGGTGCCGCGCTCCTCGGAAACCACCAGGCACAGGGCGTCGCTACGCTCGGTCAGCCCGAGTGCCGCAGCGTGGCGAGTGCCTCCGGGCCCGAGTTCGCCCCGGTTTTCCGAGAGCGGCAGATATACGGCGAAACGCTCCAGCCTGTCTTCTCTCATAACCAGAGCGCCATCGTGACCCGCCGCCGCCGTGCCGAACAGGCTATCGATAAGTTCCTCGCTGATGGTCGCTTGCAGTTCAATCCCGCCTTGCAAATACCGATCCAGCGGCTCGCGTCCGGGCAATACCACCAGGGCGCCCTGCCGCTTCGCCGCCAGTTGATGCATCGCCCGAACCAGCACCGCCAGACTCCCGCTCCGGGGGCGCGATACCCTCCTGCCCAGGCCGAGTGCGGCAATCTGTTCAAAGAGCCGTCGCAGGTCGTCCTGAAAAACGACAACAAGCAACACAACCAGGACCGCAAAAAACCCCTGGAAGATCCACGCTGTCAGTTGCAGTTCGAATTGCCGCGCCAGCAGGTAGAAGGCACCCAAAAAGGCCAGCCCGATGAGCGCCATTCGGGCGTGCATTCTCCGAGTCCAGACCAACAGGCCCCAGAACAGTACACCCACGACCGCTATGTCCACAAAATCGGCCAATGCGATCTCAAGTAGCGTCATATCAGGAGATTTCCCGGCTGCCGGATTCACTGGATGGAGGACGCGAGCCTGCCCACGATGGGCGAATACCTGCCGGCTCGAAATATGGGCAATCTTTCACAATTCGTCAAGACCGCAGCGAATCATTCCCGCTGGGCCGTTGAATGTCGATCGGGGTCTCCGGCGGCCTATTCATCGCGCGATCCGGTCGGAGGCACAAGGCGTTGGATTCAGACGTCCTGCAAGACCACGCTTCGGATCTCGCCTTTCGCTTGGTCAGTCCAGGGTAAATACATATATTTAGAGACATTCAGGGCAACCGGAAATGGACATCTGTTTGTCTGACGCTGTTTATGGACGGAGGAGAGCGATATGCAGGGTACACGGGGACGATTGAGCAGGCGGGAACTCAGGCAGGACGAGTTTGCGAAAAGGATATTGGTTGCATGGGCTTATGTGGAGGAGAACTATATACGTGTGCTTGCCGTGGGCGCGGGGGTGGCGGTCCTTATCCTGCTAGGCGTATTCGTCATGCACCGGATGGACGCCCGGGCCATGGAGGCAGTGGAGGCGGAGGGACGGGTTCGGGTATTGTTGCTACAGGGGCGGGTTGACGATGCCATCTTGGAAGCAGAGCGCATTGCGGAAGCCTATAGTGGTGATGCAGCCGCAGGGCGAGCGCTTCAACTGGCTGGCGGCCTTTATTTCGAAACGGGGCGTCACGCCGAGGCACAGGCTGCATTTGAAAAATACCTCCAGGAGTTCGACTCGACGGGTCCCACGGGGTATAGCGCCTGGTCCGGTGTGGCCGCGGCGATGGAAGAACAGGGCGATCCCGCGAGTGCGGCGGCCAGATACCAGGCGTTCGCCGATGAATTCGAAGACTCGCCGTTCGCGCCCAATGCACTCAAAGAGGCGGCCCGTTGTTATCGGGTCTCGGGAGATACCGATCAGGCCAGGAATCTGTTGCAGCGCATTCTGGACAGGTATTCCAAGAGCCCGGTCGTTCGGAGCGCAGAGGAGGAACTCAAGCAGATGGGTGGCATCGGATGACCGATCCGCAACTCATAATGACCCGTTCACGCGAATTTCTCCCGACCAATCTGGCCGACGATATACTGCTGGTGGTACCGGACGACATGCTGCGGCATTCAACCGTCGCCCGCGTCCGTGAAGCGATCGGAGAGGCGGGACGACTGCCTGAAACGATCCCACAGAGGCGTTTTCAGCCGGCGATGTTCCGGAAAAAACACGTGATTGCCTGCGGAAATCTGGCAAATAACCGGGCGATTCAACGTTTGTATACCGCCCGTTGTTGTTTTGTTGATACCTTTTTCCCCGGTGCGAACGGGTATCTGGTCAAATCGATTTCGAATCCGTTCGGGTACGGCCGGAATTGCATTGTCGCAGGCGCCAGCACGGAGGAGGCGCTGGTGGCGGCCCTGGGCGTCTTCAGGGACATCGTCGCCGCCAGCAGCGGCAGCCTGGATCGGGTTCACGCCGCGTCTTTCGACCACAACCTGCCTAGATTTCCGGAAGCCTCCGAGATGGACCGGATGGTTCGGGACGATCTGGAGATCTGGGGTACGGGGTGGTCCGCTTCGCCCTTTCGGGGCGGCAGGCTGCTGTCCTATCTCTGGCACTATTACCTGACAGATCATCCGGTCTGGGCGCGAGCGGCGGTGGATATCCTGAAGGGATCGATAGAACCGTGGCGCGCGGAGTGCCGTGCGCACCCGGAGGCATACCACTGTTTCTTCAACCTGCACCTCCACATCCATCTTTGGGACCTGGTGGAAGACAGCCCGCTGTTCATCCCTGAAGACCGCCTGAGGGCGGTCACTATGTTCGGCGAGTTGTTGAGACATCTCATGAAACTCTCCTACGTCTCCGAGGATGTGAATCCGCCCGGTGAAATTCGGCAGAATCACACGACTTTTATCGGGTTGAACCTGGCGGTGGGCGCCGATTATATGATCAGGCGGTACGGCATCGGGGAATTTCAGCGGACGAACGATATCGCAAAGCGCATATTCGAAGGTCAGATGGATTCTTATAAGCCCGACGACGATGGGGGAGTGGGGTATACCTGGCATGTACCTCAGGAAACCCTCTCTTATTTTCTGTATCGCGGGGACGACCGTTATATTACCGGGGGCCACGTGTCGGATCTATGCAAATTGGCGGTGGTGACAACCGACAATATGCGCAGCGAGTGCGGTTACGGCGATACCTCGGGATACGCCCGCTTTTCCACGAATGGTTGGGAAACGCGCCTGTGGCCGTTCATGGTATCGACCTGGCATCGGCCGGACCCCGAACACCTCTGGACGTTGAACTGGCTGGGCGACGGAAAACGTCCTCCGCTGGACCGGGTGATGCACGGCCTCTATTCCACAATAGACTACGTCGACGACGGCTTTGCCCAGGCGGGGTGCGAGCCGAAAGCACCGAACGGTTTGCTCGGAATCAGCGTGATGGATATGCCCGAGGCCGTGCTGAACTGGGTCCGTCGAAATGTCCCGCGGGCGCATCATCCGGTTCCCGGTGGACGGTATTTCGATAAATTGTCCCTCAGGCGGAACTTCGAGCCCGACGGCGAATACCTGTTGCTGGAAGGACTCGGCACGACCTGCCATGGACACGAAGATACCAATGCGATCGTACGACTTACTTGGAACAACAGGGCGTGGCTGGCAGACGGGGATTACATCCGGGCGGCACCCAGGTTTCACAATTCCGTCGTGGTCCTGCGAGACGGTGTCGGCGTTCTCGAATCGCCTGGAGACGGCGTGGTCATCCCACCACTGGCAACTTTGAACAACAGTAACGACGGAACGGAACTCGCGATGCTCCGCACCGAGGCCGCGGGTTATAATGGCGTGGATTGGCAACGGGATATTTTCTGGCGCAAGGGTCGATACATGGTGGTTATGGACCGGCTGTGCTGTCGTGAAGCCGGCGACTATCACATGCAGTGTCTCTGGCGGATGGTAGGGGATCCGGCACTTCAAGCGGACGGGGTCCACATCCGGCAGGAAGGAGAAGGGTTTCATATTCGCAACGCGGACGGTTCCGCACAAGAGGTCGTTCCGGATCCGCACGTCAAGAGCCGCTGGGGAAGCTATCCCCATTCGGACGGTACGATATCCGTGTTGCATCAGCGAATAGGGTGCGGGCTCGAGCCCGGTACGTCGTTTACCTTTATGAATCTGCTCACCCCGGACACAGACATTCATATGGAGCGGGTCGGTCCCGATGCGGTGAAAGTGACGGACGCAGACGAAGTCACGTTGTTGGGTGCGGGAACGCTGGAAATGGATGACCTCGAACTTTCGGGGAGCATGTTCGCCTGTCTGGCCAGGGACAATCGGGTGGTTGTGCAGGGCATCGAACGGCTGGCCGGACAAGAAGTTGACTGTATTGAACAGGTCGTGGATCGTCCGGAGCTTGCGGCGGCGATCCGGTCCGTACGTGAAACCCCGGCGGTGAGGCCACCGTCGGACCGCCCCTCGGTTTCAGACGGCCTGACGCAACGATGGCGCCGGGAATTCCCCGCCGGCATCCGGGATATCTCCGTCGCAGGGGACGGCAGTCTGCTTCTGGCAAGCGGGGGAGACGTCGCGTGGCTGGACGCGGAATCCGGCGAGACGGCCTGGTCTCGATCCGTCGACGTGGAGGGCGGCGCCAGCCGGGTACATGCATCGGACATCGACGGCGACGGGAATTCGGAAGCCCTGTTGGGAACCGAGGACTCGCGACTTATTGTACTGGAAGGAGATTCCGGAAAGGAGCGGTGGCGGCGCGGGTTGCGGAATATGTCGAGTCGCGGCTCGAGGGTGTCGGGCCTCGCCGTTGCGGATCTGGAGGGCAATGGCGACCTGAGCGTGCTTGCCGGTACCGAAGGATGGTTTGTCAATGCGTTTGCGCACGACGGCAGCCCCAAATGGGCCGAGTGGTTTCGATATCACGCCATAACCGCGCTGAAAGTGGAGGACACGGACGGAGATGGAAGGGCCGAGATTCTGGTCGGTACGGAATATTATACGCCGCTAACGGTCCACAATTTCGACGGGTCGTTTCGCTGGTCCACGTTCGAACAGGTCGGATCGCATGGTAACGCCACAACACCCAGGCGCGGCATCTGCCTGAAACATATGGTTGTATGTGATCTTGATCGCGACGGGATCCTCGAAATTGTCTATGGCACGGAGGATGGCTGGGTCTATGCCGTCAAACCGCACGATGGAGCGGAACTCTGGCACATCAATCTCGTGGGAGAAATCACTGGGATTGTCGTTAAGGACGACGTCCTGATTGTCGCCTGCGAATACGGCGCGCTCTACGGGTTCGATTTTGACGGCAATCTGAAATGGCGCCGCCACGAGGCGCAATGGATTCACGCGCTCGCTGAATCGTGCGGCGTGATGGCCGTCGCGGCCAACCGTCGGGAAATCCGGACGTATGACATCAAGGGACGCTGTCAGGGCTTGTTGGAAATGCCCGCGGACGTCACGTCGCTCACCGCGGAGGCGAGCGGATTCGTGTGTGGTGCGGGACGACTGCTGTTTGTATTGGATGTTTCCAACTGAAAATATAACAGATTCCAGACCAAAGGTTTAATGACAGATATTCATGTAATTCTGGAGGCTAAACTGAGGCCAGGAAGGACAGTACGATAGGAGAATCAAGGTAAGACATGCTCAACACTGGATCCAACTATACCAGGAATACACCATGCCCTGGCCAAGGTTCCCCTCCTCGTCATTGATGACTTCGGACTCCGACCCCTTGGCCCGCCGCACGAGGACGACTTCCATGACCTCGTCGCCGAACGCTATGAACGCGCTGCCACTATCGTCACCTCCAACCTCGACTTCAACGAGTGGGGCAACGCCTTCTCCAATCGACTCCTCGGCGCCGCAACACTCGACCGACTGCGACACGCCGCCTACCGCATCATCCTCGACGGACACAGCTATCGGTCTCCGCGTCCTCTACATACACCACACAAAATCACCCTTGCAAAGGAGGTCACCAAAACCTAATTACATGTCACGTCTGAGACCCCCTTTTTCACCCTCGTTCACTGGCGCCTTTACACCGATCATTGACAGCATCGAAGAAGGCAAACAGAATTGTCCCAGGGTGGTTGCCGAAATACTACGTTATTTTCCCGCATCTCATCTGTTGGAACACCGTGTAGGAGTAGACCAAATTCCGGCCCTTCTTTCATCGGCACTACTTTGGCAAATTTCAGAAGGTAAGGTTCCTAAGTATACCGGTCCTGAATATTCTCTGAATCTGTTCGTTGGTATATCCGGCAAAGAGTGAAACGTCCTGAGTCATCGTTGTCTCCTGTATGATGCGTGGGATTATCCTGAATCCCCGAACGATGCTGCGAATATGAGGAAGTCGGAAAAGCCGACCATGCCATCGGAATCCAGATCAAATCTGGAATCGTAATCCGCATCCGTGGATTGTTTTCCAAACACTTGAGCGAATTGCACAAAATCCGAAAAGCCAACAGATGAATCGCCGTCGAAGTCACCTGTCAATTGAGATTCGACACTCAGCGTTATTGAGCTATACCGTTCAATCTCTACCATTGTACCATCGGAAAGAGAGAAGATCGCAGTCGTGAGGTTTATGGAAGTGCTGTCCGAAAAGTTGTCTGCAACAACGAAGGTTAATGTTCCCATCAGGCCTGAATTCTTCTCGAAGGAGCCTTTTCCTGTTGTGGCTGTGCCTACGGTAACGGCATTCTCTGCGTGGGCTATAACTGCAAGGGCATCAGGTATAAGTTCCCCGGCCTCAAAGGCAAATGAGTTGGTGTTGATAGAAGTGGGGTCATGTTGTAAAGAAACTTGAAATCCGTTTAGCGTTGGCATGTCGGTGCCAAAGATTTGGACGGTGATTGAGTCTCCACTGGTGACTCCTTGCAATGTTTGCGCGTTTCGATTTTCAGGACCACGTTCCAAGTCCAAATCAATCTGGGATGAAAAAACTGTGGCTGTAAGGGGAATAGTTACGTTGGACTGATCTGGATCTGTATTCAAGACTGTGATTGTGCCGGTGATTTCTCCAGGTGATTCCGGTTTGATTGTGAGAGTGACGGAAGCGCTGTCCCCACTTTCAATGTGTACCGATTTGGGCTGGACGGACAAACCTGGAATTTGTGAGGAAATATCCTGAATGGATAGTGTCATATTCCCAATGTTGGACACTTGCATAAATTTCGTTCTTGAAGAGCCAAGGACGATTTCGCCCATTGGGAATGTTTCTGGTATCTCAATGTCAGGTTCAAATCCCTTGCTGTTGGTGATCCGGTAGATTTTGTTTTCTTCGATATCGGCAAATATGACATTGCCTTCTTTGTCGATGGCAAGGTCTGATGCTTTTCCGGTGACTGTGCTGATTTTTTCGGTGCCAATTTCCCGAAATCCAGAATCGTCGTTTATTTCTCCGTATCGAAATACACCTAACGATTGGAATGGTGCGTATGTTGCATAGAAAAGGTTCGATTTGGACAAGGAAAATGACTGGACATTATGGCTGCTGTGTGTAAATACGCTATCTTGGGTGCCTGATTTCCCGTTGTATCTTGCAATTGTTGTGCTGCCATAATACTCAGGGCCACTGTAAGTATATATTAAGAAGACATTTCCGAGGGCGTCTACATCAATGTCATTTTGAAAGTTCTGATTAGTACCCGGGTCGCTCAGAAAGGTTACAGCATCTCCTGATGGGATAATTCGCATTACAGATGAGATGAAGTCGTCTTTTCTCCTTCTGAGAATTCTTTCAGTGTACCGATCCGTGAAGTAGACGATGCCATTGAGGTTATCAATGGCAATCTGTCCAGGTACAAGGTTCGGGGCTTTGTGCACGGTGGACATGATGCCGGATTCGGTAACTTTTCTAACGCGGTGATTTCCTGTGTCGGAAATGTAAAAATCCCCGTTTTCAGCAACGCTTACGAATTGAGGGGAGTTGAGTTGTACTTCAGTGGCAATGCCGGTTTCTTCTGAGAAACCCCCCTCTCCCGTTCCTGCCACTGTGGATATGATGCCCGTTTCTGCTTCGATTCGGCGGATTACATGGTTTTCAGAATCGGCTATGTAGAGATTCCCGTCAGCGTCAATGGCGATTCCAGTCGGAGCGTTGAGTCCGGCGTAAAGGGAAGATCCATCATCGCCAGTGTAAGATGCTGTACCTGTTCCTGCAATCGGATAAACCAGGTTCTTTTTCTGAACAATGTCATATGATTGGGCATGGCAATCACTGGCATTTGATATCAGTGTGAAGACGGGGATGAGGAAGATTAGTTTGGACATGGAGTTGGCAAGACGTTGCATAACGAAACCCTCTCGCGAAAGAGAACACAAATGAATCCGGCACCGAGATATTGTCAAATGTTGTGGATGGCGGCGAGCGCATCCTGATGGATTAGGCGGCGGCTTTGACGTCTCCATCCTGGAATTCAACGCCCTGGACGACGAGTTCAATGAGTTTGTGGCTGTGTAACCGCTGCCAGTGTTTTTGGGCTTGGGTGGTCAGTTTGTAGACCATCATCAAAGTGGCATTTCTAGAGCCGCATCCTTTGGTCTGGCGTGTGCGGTGGCGAACGGTGCTGAAGGTGGATTCAATGGGATTGGTGGTACGGAGGTGTCGCCAGTGGGCGGCTGGGAAATCGTAAAAGGCGAACAGCACGTCCTTGTCTTTTTCCAGACATGAGCAGGCCTTGGGGTATCTGGCTTCATACAGGGACAAGAAGTCCTCGTAGGCGCCCAGGGCATCCTGTCTGGTGGGTGACAGATACATCTGGTGGAGGCGCGCTTTGGCCTGTGCCTGGACCGTTTTGGGGAGGCTATCCAGCACGTTGGCACTCTTATGCACCCAGCAGCGCTGATGGTTTGTCCCAGGGTAGACTTCCTCCAGCGCTGCCCAGAACCCCAGACCGCCATCGCCAATGGCCAGGGCAGGCGCTTCTTTCAACCCTCTTCTTTTCAGGTCCGTCAGCACACCTTCCCAGGACAGCTTGCTTTCCCGATGCCCATCTTCGATGGCCAGCAGTTCGTTACGGCCGTCCTTCGTGGCACCGATGATGACTAAGATACAGGGCCGATCCGGTTCCAGCCGCACCTGGAAATAGATGCCATCGGCCCACACATACACGTAGTGTTTATCTGAAAGATCGCGATGTTGCCACTCTCGATACTCTTCATCCCAGATCTGTTTGAGCCGAACAATGTTGGCGGGTGACAGGCCGACGGCATTCTCACCCAAAATCGCAGAGAGCGCCTCGGGGAAGGACGACGTGGAGACCCCCTTGAGATACAGCGCCGGAATCAACGCATCGATCGACGGTGCCCGGCGCATATATCGTGGCAAGATGGCAGAACTGAACGTCTTGTCCTCACGCCTGTCGTGCACACGCGGCTGCCGGATCTCAAGGTGTCCTACGCCCGTGATCAGTTCCCGTGGCTTGTGAGAACCATTCCTGACCACTTGACGGTGGCCACGTTCATCTTTCTCGTCTTGCAAGTTCTTGACGTAGGCTTCCACTTCAAAATCCAACGCGGCTTGCAGCATCCGCCTGGCCCCGACACGAATCAAGGCTTCCAGGCTCAACGTCACTTCATCTTTGACTATCGTCTCAACTTCGGAGCCTGTATATTGTCTCATCGAGCGTATCCTTTCTCCCTCGTCTGAGGGATCTCGGGTTTGTTGTGATACTATAGGATACGCTCTTTTTTTGCCTCATCCACAACTTTTGAATATACCTCTCCGGCACCCGGTAAGAAGGTGTCGGGCGGCATGGGCATTATAATATTTCGCCTTGACAAGACGCAAGACTTTTCTGGATAAGATTCGAGGGAGGATATACCATGAGCAGGATAGAGGAAATGATAGAGCGCGTGAGGGGCGGCGAGGACGCTGAGGCGATTGTTGAGGGCCTGGGGGGGGCCTGGGGTGGGGAGAGAAGGGGAAGAAAGGCGATTCTGAGGGCTTAGACGAGCGTCTGGAGCGTTTTCTAAGGAGGAAGTAAGAATACGGGGATCGCAACTGTGAAGCTGATGTCGAAATTGGATCTTGCGAGGGTTCAGAAAAGGGCAATTGCAATTGTCGGCGTGGTATCTGCAGTTCTTGGTTACATTTTAGGGCGCATAGGCTGGAGGGCGTTGGTGAGGTTTCTCTCGGGCTTTCCATTGAAAATATCCGCCTGGTGACAATTGTTAAATGCCTGCACAGGAGAGTCTTGGCGGACCTGGCAATTCGAAAGCGAGGAATCGCAATGAGCGCAACCGATGAGAGAAAACGAAAGCCGATTGTGGAGGTTGCGGGGGAGCGAATATCAGCGTACGAAAAAGGAGTTAGAGGAAGCCGTAGGGTCGATTTTCCCTGACGATCCGCCGTTGGTGGAATCCGGCAAGGGGAAGCAGGCAGAGAAGGACTTCAAGGCGTGGCCGAAGCGTTTGCAGGAGCGGCAGGACAAGTCCTTATTGGTCTGGTTTGTAAAATAGGTTGCTCTTCGGGTTTTCTCAATGGGCCCATTGGTCGTTCGCCGGAGATAGGGATATGGGGAGAACGACGGACAGGCGTGGAAAGTGGGCCACAACGTGTCGTTTGGGCAGTTTCCGGGAAAAGCCGTTTCCCGCTCCTATTGAAATTATATGGATAAGAATTGAAGACTCCAGGCCAAATTGGCATTTTAATATATAGTTCCCAATACTAAAGTCACCAGAACATGGCCGGACGATTGAAAGCCGCAGCGAAACTGTGCATTGTGCAGATATCGGTTGATACCTTATCGAGATTTTCCTACTTGCTAAACCTGGGCTTGTTGGCGGACAAGCGATCATAACGGTCAACACAGAATCTCCACACAAAGGAGGATGCTAGATGGATAGGCGACAAGAGATGCAAATGACGGTTTTAGTGTCGCAAAGGGACTTACCCCATGAACCCATCCGTCCAAAGCCGTGTGATGTATTATGGAGGTACATGAACTTCGAAAAATACGTCGCCATGCTGATGGATGGCGGCATCTACTTTTCGCGTCCCAGTGAATTGGGCGATGACTACGAGGGAAGCCTGCCGAGAGTGACAGTCGAACGCTTTAGGGACATATTGAACCAAGGAAAACGTCATCAAACTGCAGAGAATGAAGCACGATCTCAACAAGCCTTTATAAGGAACGCATTCGTCGTTTCGTGCTGGCACGAAATGCCACAGGAGTCAGATGCAATGTGGCGTCTCTACGCTGGAAACGGTGCCGGGATTGCGATCAAAACCAACTTCGATTCGTTGCTAACCGCTGTCCTTGGGGATGATATACTAAGTGACGACTATCGGGCTGGCAGAGTAAAGTACGTAGACTATGAAAAGTGTGATATTCCGACGCTATTCGGAATGCCGCTATTTTACAAGAGGAAATCCTTCGCCCATGAGCGTGAAGTTCGGATTATACGCTTTAAAGAAGATAGTGGATCCAGTACCGGGGAAACGCATAGAGTAGTTTTACGCACATTAATCCACGAGGTAGTGCTTTCGCCTAATGCAGACGATTGGATGTACAACGTCGTAAAGACGACAACAAGGCGATTTATTGAACCATTAGCGGAAAAAGTCAGAAAATCGGAGATTTCAAAACCAATCTATCTAGAGGATCTTTAAGTGACGCATCCAAATAGAGTAGCCGGGCCGAAGTGTTACTGCGCTCGGCCTGTCAAAACTGGAATATGGTGCCAACGACCGTCCAAATAACATAATGTGCGCTTTCGGTTGCTTTGCAGCCGATTCCCGACACATCCGCCAAGGATGTTGAGCCGTTAGACCGGGCGTTGTGGGAGTTGTGGCAGCAGATAGAGAAGTGTTTTCACGGCATCTCTATGCGGAGACCAGCGTACAACTGTTACAGAGCGCACCGATCGTCCAGGACATTGCTTAGGGATTTTGCGAAAACGGGGCGAGTGAGGCCCTTGACAGGATTGACAATTGTGATTTCTTTTTATTGAAGATGCGTCGTGAGCCTTCTGGAACGAACCAACTAAAAACCGGTATAAGATACATTATGTAAACTTGAGGTTGGCGCAGACGGCTTCTTTGCCAATTGTCTCTGATATTTCTATTCGAAGGGCCCATTCTGCCTGTATTTCTCCTGCAGCATGGTCAATTCGGTTTTCAGACGTCCTATTTCCCTGTTTTTGGCCGCCACGTCCTCTTTGAATGTTTCGCAGATGTTGTCGAGCATCCGGTTTTTTTCTCTCAGGCGATTCCGTTCTTCTCCGAGTCGGTTCATTTCTTTTCTGAGCCAATGCGCCGTTAAAGCTGCCTCTTCCCGGGCTTTATCCGCAGAGTGCAGGTTTTCCCGCAAACCCTCGACGTCATCCTTGTATTTTCGTGCTTCGGTCCATCCGGATGCGGACGACGCTTCGAGTTGAGCCTGACGTTCGCTCAGTGCTCGAAACTCGGCCGTGCGTTCGGCCAGAGTGCGCTCAACGGCATCCAGTTTTCCGACACGCTGTTGCAACCGGTCATAGTCATCCCGATGAAGCTGCACCAGGGGCTCGCTTTCGAGTCGTTCCAATCTTTCTGATTCTATAATTTTTCCATATTTCTTCCTATAAATTTCCATTATATTTTCTTTGGGAATTCTCCACGCGCCATTCCACTTCTGCGCCTTCAGAAATTCACGATCTATGTAGTTTCGGACCGTTTTCGTGGTTACTTTGAGCAAATGTGCCGCTTGATCGATGGTTAAATGCTGTAACTGGACGTCTCCGGAGTCGGACATAATCCCTCCATTACATAATTATTCCATTTATTTTCATAAATTATTATAAGACATTTCATCCCTGAATTCAAGAGCGATTCACGGGTTGGATTCGTCCACGGAAGGAAAACGCAAATGAAAAGTGCAGGTTTGAAACATACCCCACTCTCCGGACAGCATGTGGCACTAAACGCAAAAATGGTCGAATTCGGAGGTTGGGAGATGCCGGTCCAATATTCCGGGATCGTTGCGGAACATCAAGCGGTGCGAACGGCCGCGGGGCTGTTCGACGTCAGCCACATGGGCCAGATCCAGGTCTCGGGGTCCGGAGCGAGGGATTTCTTACAATATCTGGCAGCCAACGACATCGGGAAGCTGGAAATTGGCAGATGTCAATATTCCTTTCTCCTGAACGAACGCGGCGGCACGATTGACGACATGATGGTCTACCGGATCGAAGCGGACACCTACACGCTCGTTGTCAACGCTTCCAATGCGGAAAACGACTGGGCTCACGTGCGGTCCACGGGGATTGGCCGTAAAGGAATCCATCTGCATAACGGAAGCGGCGCCAGCGCCCTGCTGGCATTCCAGGGTCCCGCAGCCGGTAGAATCCTATCGGAACTGACGTCCGGCGACGTCGAGGCGCTTCGTTTCCACGATGTACGTCCGTTTACCGTTGCCGGTCTGCCGGTAATGCTCGCCGCATCGGGTTATACCGGCGAAAACGGCTTTGAGATGTTCGTGTCGTCGGACGAGGTGGAATTGTTGTGGCGCGCGCTCCTGGACGCGGGTGAAGACGTGGGAGCGGTACCGGTTGGTCTGGGCGCCCGGGATACCCTCCGGCTGGAGGCCTCGCTGGCCCTGTACGGACACGAACTGGATGAGAATACGTCTCCGTTGGAGGCCAATCTCGGTTTCGCTGTGGCGAAGACCGGATCGTATATCGGTTCCGGTGCGATTCGGGAGCAGATGGCGCGCGGCGTCGACAAAAGGCTCGTGATGCTGGAAATGATCGACAGAGGCATCCCACGCCAGGGTTACGAGATTCACCGTTCCGACGGCACGACCACAGGCGTCGTCACCAGCGGGTCGGTCTCGCCCTGGTCCGGCAAGATCATCGCCATGGGCTTTGTGAACCCGAAGCTCGCCAGGCCGGGCCAGGAACTGCTTGTGTCCGTCCGCAACCGGCGGCTTCGGGCAAAGGTGGTTCGCCGACCGTATTACCGTCGTCCAAGCACTTAGTGTCCTCCCCCCTACCCTGCCGATTTCGTCTCCTGACGCTAAACCACGTCGATCCGCACGAACATCTGCATCCAACTGTATTAAAAAAACGAACCCGGAGTCGGTGGATGACTCCGGGTTTTTGTAATTACGCCACGATATTGACGAGGCGATTGGGAACGACAATCACCTTTCTGGGTACCTTGCCCGCCAGATGGTTCCTGACATTCGGCTGCTCCAGCGCCAGTTTTTTGACGTCGTCGCCTTCCGCATCCACCTCCACCTGAAACCGGGCGCGGACCTTACCGTTGACCTGTACCGGCATCTGAATGGTTGCCGGACGCGCAAGATCCTCGTCCCATTCGGGCCAGGCCTGTTCGTGAACGCTGTAGGTTTCGCCGATGCGTTCCCACAGTTCTTCCGATAAATGCGGCGCAAACGGCGCCATTAACAGGCACAGCGACCGGACGGCATCTTTCCATTCGGCCGATTCGGCGACCGCCGCGGTTTTTGCTTTACCGAGCCGGTTGACGAAGGTCATCAGAGCGGCAACGGCGGTGTTGAAGTCGAACGACTCCAGGTCCGCCGAGACCTTCTTGATCGCCTGGTGGGTCATCCTCTGCAGTTCCGTCGTCTCCCCTATACCCGGTGGCTCGCCCGCCGACTCCACCGGCTCCACGACAAGCGACCAGACCCGGTTCAGAAATCGGGGAACGCCCTCCATGCTCGCCGGGTTCCAGGGGCCGCCCTGGTCCCAGCGGCTGATGAACATCAGATACGCCCGAATGCTGTCAACGCCGTGCGCATCGATGAGATGGTCCGGATTCACCACGTTGCCCCGGGACTTGCTCATTTTCTCGTAATCCTCGCCCAGTATGATTCCCTGGTTGAACAACCGGACCATGGGTTCGGCTTCGTCCGTGGCGATCAGCTTCATATCCCGCATCGCCATGGTGAAAAAGCGAGTGTAGAGCAGATGCATCGTGGCGTGTTCGATACCGCCCGTATACTGATCCACCGGCAGCCAGTAGGCCCCCTCGTCCGGATCGAACGGGCCGACGCCGTATTGAGGACTGAGATACCGGTACTGATACCACGATGAACACATGAATGTATCCATCGTATCGGTTTCTCTCAGCGCATCCCCGTGACATTCCGGGCAGGTCGTATGCAGAAATCCCTCGTGATGTTTCAGCGGAGATTCGCCCGTAGGCAGAAACTCCGCATCGTCCGGCAGTGTCACGGGAAGATCCCGTTCCGGGACGGGCAACACGCCGCAGTCGGCGCAGTAGACGATCGGTATGGGGCAACCCCAATACCGTTGACGGGAAATCAGCCAGTCGTGCAACCGATAGTTTACCTTCCGCTCGCCGATTTCCCGATCTTCCAGATCTTCAGCCACCGCGTTCTTCGCGGCCTCGGATGACATTCCGCTGAACCTTCCGGAATTGACCAGCGCGCCTTCTCCCTCGTACGGACGCCGCAGGGGGCGACCATCCCAATCCGGAGGCGAAATTACCGTTGAAACGGGCAATCCGTACCGTTTCGCAAACTCGAAATCCCTTTCGTCGTGTCCGGGCACGGCCATGATCGCGCCGGTTCCGTACGTTGTCAGCACATAGTCGGCAATAAAGATCGGCACCTCGGCGTCGTTCATCGGATTGATCGCATACGCACCCGTAAAGACACCGTCCCTTTCTTTGTCCAGCGATAATCGATCGATTTCGGATCGCCTGCCGACCCTCTCGCGGTACGACGCGACTTCGGCCGCCCGGGCCTGAGTTGTTATGGTATCGACAAGATGGTGCTCCGGCGCCAATACGGCGAACGTAACGCCGAAAATCGTATCCGCGCGCGTGGTGAAAACCCGGAATGATTCCCCCGTTCCCTTCACGCTCATTTCAAACTCCACCCCGTCGCTGCGGCCGATCCAGTTGGTCTGCATCGTTTCGACCCGGTCGGGCCAGTCCAGGCCCGAAAAATCCAGCAGGGAATCCGCATATTTCGTTATCCGGAACAACCACTGATCCAGGTCTTTTTTGACAACCGGGGTGTCGCAGCGTTCGCAGTGGCGGTCGTCTCCCCACACCTGCTCTCTTGCAAGCGTGGTATTGCAACGGGGGCACCAGTCCACCGGGGCCTTTTTCCGATAGGCCAGCCCGTGGCGATAGAACTGCAGGAACAGCCATTGCGTCCACTTGTAATATTCGGGCTCGCACGTGACGATCTCTCTGTCCCAGTCGAACATGGCGCCCATTTTCTTCAAATGCCGCCGCATTCTTTCCACGTTGTCCATGGTCCATTTGGCCGGATGAATTCCCCTTTCGATGGCGGCATTCTCCGCCGGCAGCCCGAACGCATCAAAACCAATCGGGAACAGGACGTTATATCCTTTCATCCGCATCCATCTGGCGCGAGCGTCGGAAGGCGCCATCGCATACCAGTGTCCGATATGCAGGTCTCCCGACGTATACGGCAACATCGTCAGCGCATAGTGCTTGGGTCTGCCTTCCTTAACGGCGCTCTTGTAAAGCCCCGTCTCCTCCCAGCGTGTGCGCCACTTGGACTCGATCGAAGCGAAGTCATATCCACTCTCAGCCATCTGACGGCTCCCTCTTCTCACATTTTAAGGGTAAAGCCGCTGCAGCATCCGGGGAAACGGAATGGTCTCCCGTACATGCCGCAACCCGCAGATCCACGCCACGGTCCGTTCGATGCCCAGGCCGAAACCGGCGTGTGGGACCGATCCGTAGCGTCTCAGGTCCAGGTACCATTGGAAAGGGGCCTCGTCAAGTCTGTGTTCGGCGATTTTCCGCCGTAATTCCTCCAGGTTGTCCTCCCGTTGCCCGCCGCCGATGATTTCTCCGTATCCTTCGGGAGCCAGCATATCCATACACAGCGCCAGCCGTCCGTCGTCCGGATCCCCCTTCATATAAAAGGCTTTACACGCCGCCGGATACCTGTGCACCAGGACAGGACGATCGAACTGTTCGGCCAGAACGGTTTCTTCGTCGCCGCCGAAATCATCGCCCCACGCATGCGATATGCCCTTTTTATTCACGATGTCCACCGCTTCCGTATAGGAGACTCTGGGGAACGGTTTCTTCACGCGTTCGAGCGGCTCGAGATCCCGTTCCAGTAGCTCCAATTCCTCCCTGCGGTTTTCCAGGACCTGCTGAACCACGGTACTCACGAAATCCTCCGCCAGATCCATGTCGCCATTCAGGTCCATGTAAGCCACCTCCGGCTCGACCATCCAGAATTCGGTGAGGTGCCGTCGGGTTTTGGATTTCTCCGCTCGGAATGTCGGCCCAAAGCAGTAAACCTTTCCGAAGGCCATGGCGCTGGCTTCCAGATAGAGTTGTCCACTCTGGGTCAGGTAGGCCTGATCGTCGAAGTAGTCGGTCTGAAAGAGCGTCGTGGTGCCCTCACAGGATGAAGGCGTAAAAATCGGTGAATCCGTCAGGACGAATTCTCTTTCATCGAAATAATTCCTGCATGCCCGGATTACTTCGCTTCGCACCCGCAAAATGGCGTGCTGGCGGGAAGAACGCAGCCAGAGATGACGATGATCCATCAGAAAGGCGGTACCGTGCGCTTTTGGCGTTATGGGATAGGGTTCCGATGCCTGGACCACCTCGAAATCGGAAACCCCAACCTCAAAACCCAGGGGCGAGCGTCTGTCTTCGCGCACAACCCCCCATACGCGCAGCGACGACTCCCGGGTCAGGTTACCGGAGCGCTCAAACAGGTCTGACGACACCTCCCCCTTGAACACGATACATTGCACCACACCGGTTCCGTCTCTCAGTTGTAGAAAGTGCAGCTTTCCGCTGGAGCGTTTGTTGTGCAGCCAGCCCTGAAGAAGCACCTGACGCCCGTCGTACCCGGCGATCTTTGAAATCGAAATCGGTTCGGCCATCGTTTCCCTCTTCGGACCAGGCGGTCGTTGCGTCCCTAACAGTCCGTTGAAAAAGTTGCTCTGCAGGCGAGACCGAGCCGAATCGGGGGATTCGGGGAGGGAGCGCAACGTTGCAAAACCAAAAAAGACGACCGGAAGTTGCCGATCGCCTTCTGCCGACCACTGGTTTTCCTGCCGGATCAGCGCCGACTCGGCCTTCGTGGACCTCGAGATTGGCGGGGCGGTGGTTCGACGTACCCGGGGGGCGGTTCGAAAGTCGCCTTGCGACTGAGTCGAACCTTACCCTGGTCGTCGATCGAAACCACCTTGACGTCCACCTTATCCCCTTCGGACAGCACGTCTTCCACCTTGTTCACACGGTGGTAATCCAGCTCGGAAATGTGGCAGAGCCCCTCTTTCCCGGGGAGAATCTCGATAAAGGCGCCGAAGTCCAACGTTCGCTTGACCGTTCCATTGTATACACGGCCCACTTCCGGATCTTCCACCAGCGCCTTGATCATCTGCATGGCTTCTTCGCCGGCCGCAGCGTCGACCGAACTGACGGTAATCAACCCGTCGTCTTCCACCGCTACGGTGGCTCCCGTTTCTTCGATACGGCGAATGGTCTTTCCGCCCGGGCCGATAACCGTGCCGATCTTGGAGGGATCGATATAGACTGAGAGAATGCGCGGCGCGTAAGGAGACAACTCCGGCCTGGGGCGGGCGATCGCTTCGTTCATTTTGCCCAGAATATGGTCCAGCGCTCCCCGGGCGCGCCCGAAGGCCTCCTGCATAATCTCAAGACTGATTCCCTTGACTTTGATATCCAGCTGGATCGACGTCAATCCCTCGGCCGTCCCCGCAATCTTGAGATCCATATCGCCGAGATGGTCTTCCGCACCCAGAATATCGGTCAGCAGCGCCCAATTGGAACTGTCCTCCCCCATCACGAGCCCGACTCCCGCGCCCGCAACGGCCGTCTTGACGGGAACCCCAGCATCCATCAGTGCGAGCGATCCGCCGCACACCGTGGCCATGGACGACGAACTGTTCGATTCCAGAATTTCGGAAACCACCCGAATTGTATAGGGAAAGTGCTTTTCGTTGGGTATGGCGGGTATCAGAGCCTTTTCCGCAAGAATGCCGTGTCCAATTTCCCGCCTTCCAGGAGCCCCGATCCGGCGGGTTTCCCCGACGCTGTACGACGGAAAGTTGTAGTCCAGCATGAAACTCTTATAGGACATTCCTTCGAGATCGTCCACCATCCGGGTATCCAGCTTGCTGCCCAGCGTGGCCACGCATAGCGCCTGGGTCTGCCCCCGTGTAAACAAAGCCGAACCGTGTGCGCGCGGCAAACTCCCGATTTCAATCTCGATCGGCCGCACTTCGTCCAGGTCCCTTCCATCGATCCGACGGCCTTCTTCCAGAATCATCCGGCGCATTTCCGCCTTGACAATCGCCCCGATTTCAGCGGCGATTTCCGCGCGCGATTCCGGATACCCCTCTTCAAGGGTCGCTTGCACATCCTCCTCGATTCCCGCAATAACACTCGCCCGGTCTTCTTTCTCAGACAACCGGTTCGCCTCTCTGATGCGTTGAGCCGCCAGTTCCCTTACGGCTTCCCCAAGCGCTTCATCGGATTCGGGTTCGACAACCACCCGCTTTGGTTTTCCGCATCGGGCCACCAGGTCTTCCTGCATTTCCACCAGCCTGGCGATGGCTTCCTGACCCGCCCGTAGCGCACCCAGTACATCGGCGTCGGGAACCTCGTGGCATTCGCCTTCAACGGAAATAATCGATTCCTTGTTACCGGAAACGATGATGTTGATATCGCTTTCTTCCAGCTGTTCATACGTTGGATTGATCACGTACTCGCCGTTTATCCGACCCACCTTCACGGCGCCGATCGGTCCTTCAAACGGAATGTCGGAGATACAGACAGCCGCCGATGCGCCGTTCATCGCCAGCACGGCGGGGTCATTATCTTCATCGAACGATAGTATGGTTACCAGAACCTGCGTTTCCACGTCCCGTTTCAGGAACAAAGGCCGAATCTGGTGGTCAATCAGCCTCGCGCTCAACTTTTCCGTTGTGGAAGGCGCGCCTTCACGCTTGAAAAAGTTGCCGGGAATTTTGCCGCTTGCATAGAACTTCTCTCGATAGTCCACGGTTAACGGAAAAAAATCCAGATTGGATACTTTGGTATCCGCCACCGTTGCAACCAGTACCACGGTTTCACCATATTGCATCCATACGGCGCCGTGGGCCTGCTTCGCCACCCGCCCGTATTCGATGGACAACGTCCGTCCTTCCAGTTCCAACTCTATTTTTTCTACCATCCACCCATTCTCCTCAACAAAAATGAAGTTACCTCCAGCCTTCAGCCATCAATCCGTGGGATGTTGGATTTCGCTACAGACATTCAACCACGGATTCCGAGTTTACCAATTAGTGTACGATATCCGGTGAGATCACGCCGCTGCATATACCTCAGGAAACGCCGGCGCTGGCCAACCAGTTTGAGCAGCCCGCGGCGCGAATGGTGATCCTTCCTGTGGCGCCGCGCGTGCTCGGTCAACATTCTGATCCGCTCCGTCAACAGTGCGATCTGCACCTCGACGGATCCCGTATCCTGAGCGGCTCGACCGAAGGTCTCAACCAATTCGCCTTTCATTTCGTTTGTTAAACCCAATGCCTTACCTCCATTTGATGAGCGCACTTCTCTTCCACGATTTCCCGGGCACGCTGCCCGTCTCTTTGAATTTGCGATACAAGTGCCTCCGAATTCCGAAACCTGCGCTCGTCGCGCAGGCGCCCCACCAGTTCCAGGGATATCCGGCGTCCGTAGAGATCACCGTTGAAATCCAGCAGGTGGGCCTCCAGCAGCCTGTCTTTTCCGTTAAACGTGGGACGCATACCAAGGTTCATAACGGCCGCATACGGTTCTGGAATAAATGCCCTGGCGGCGTAGACGCCATTGGGAGGCAACAGCTTCATGGACTCGTCCAATGCAAGATTGGCGGTCGGAAAACCCAACTGCCGCCCGCGACCTTCGCCCGGCGCCACACGGCCTGAAATGGGATACCCGCCTCCAAGCAACTCACGGGCTTCGTCAATTTTCCCCTTTTGGACCAGATCCCGAAGCCGGCTGCTGCTTACCGGGCGTTCCCCCACCATCACCGGTGACACAACAGAGACTTCGAAACCGAACCGATCGCCAAGCGTCCGCATGGTTTCGGGATCGCCGCCGCGGCCTTTACCAAATCCGTGATCGTAACCCAGCACCACAACCTTCGCGCCCAGATATTCCACCAGATAGGTCGATACAAATGCTTCGGGACTCAACATCTGTACCTGCCGGGTAAACGGAATAACCGCCAACACGTCGATCCCGGCATCTCCAAGCCGCCGGCGCTTCTCGTTCATCGACGTCAGAACAACCGGCGGGTCGGCAGGATGGATAACGGCCCGTGGATGTGGATCGAAGGTGACGGCAACGGCGGTGCCGGAACGCGCACGGGCCGCGGCGACAACGGCTTCGATAACGGCCCGGTGCCCCCGGTGGACACCGTCGAATGTGCCGACCGTGACCACCGCGTTGGCCAATTCGAGAGTCTGTACCAATGTCCGCGTCTGCATCCGGTTCAACCTTTTGGCTGGCAAAGCACCCGCACGGGCTTCAAGATGCCGTCGTCGGCTCTCCAACGCCCGATTCCGAGCAATACCCCCTCGGGATAAAGCACCCGTACGAGCCGGCCTGACTCGAGCGCGTTTCCGTCCTCTACATTGGCAACCACATTGCCATGAATAAAACAACCTGCCTGAGCTGCGTTCAAGTTGAGACGGGGCAGGTCGCGCAATAACCGGTTGGGATCCATCAGGTACGGCTGCAGTTCCTCCCCCGACCCGACCGATTCGAGGCTGGGAAGGGTAACGCACTCATCGACACGAACGGGGCCGGCGGCCGTGCGCCTGAGTCCGGCCAGATACGCGCCACAACCCAGCTCCCGGCCGATATCGTCGGCCAGGGTGCGGATATAGGTACCTTTAGAACATGAGACCGTCAGGTGTAAATCGGGAGGCCTGAAATTTTCAATATCGATTCCAAAAATGCGCACGGGGGACGGTCGTCGAGCGACTTCCGTACCCTCCCGCGCCAGGCGGTACAACCGCGTGCCACCCACCTTTCGGGCCGAAAACATCGGCGGAATCTGTTCAATTTCACCAACAAAAGAAGCCACCGCGCGACGGACAACCGCCGACTCGGTGGGTACGCGGTCGGACCTGGCCACGACTTCGCCTTCCGCGTCGAGGGTACTTGTGCGGATTCCAAGCCGGACGTGGGCGGAATACGTCTTATCGTGGTTCGCAAAATAGGTACTGAGTCGGGTTGCCCGACCGAGGCACAACACCAGAACTCCGGTCGCGAGCGGATCCAGAGTGCCCGTATGCCCCACTTTCCGAATGTTCAGGCTTCGTCGAACGCTGTCTATCACATCGTGAGACGTCAGTCCCAGAGGCTTGTCGATCGGCAACACGCCAGTGACGTTGATCCCGGCCTCCATTCTACGGCTTCAAGTCATCCAGCAGCCTGTCGATTCTGCTGGCGCGCTCCAGCGTCTGATCCTGCTTAAACTCCAATTCCGGCACGTGTCTCAACCGGATCCTCCTGCCGAGTTCCTTGCGGAGAAACGGCATCGCCCGCTGGAGGGTCTTCAGGCTCGTGTCGCGAATTTGCCCATCACCCATCACGCTAACGTATACCCGCGCGAATTTCAGATCCCGTGTCACCTGCACGTCCGTGACGGTGACGTAGCCCAGACGAGGGTCCTTTACGTGCCTGTGGATCAAGTCACTCAACTCTTCCTGAATCTGCCGTCCTACACTTTCGGCGCGCCACATCAGATCATTTCCAGAGAATAGTCAATGAGCTCCACACGGTGGTCCCGTTGTACCATATCCATGACTTTGGAAAGCACGCGATTGACGTAACGGGATTCGTTCGCCACCATAGCCACGCCGACCTCCGCCTTCTGCCAGAGTTCGTTATGGCCAACCTCCGAAACAGATACGTTGTATTTCGCCCGGATCCGCTGCCGAAGACTCTCCAGAATGCGGCGTTTTCCCTTTAACGAACCACTTTCGGGCAGATATAACACCATGCGACAAAGGCCAATTGTCATAGGCTATAGAGTACGTGCGGTTTCAACCTGTTCATAGGCCTCGATCACGTCGCCCAGCTTGGTATCGTTGAAATTCTCCAGGCCGATACCGCATTCGAACCCCGACTGAACCTCCCTCACGTCGTCCTTGAACCTGCGCAGGGACCCAATCCGGCCCTCGTAGACCACAACATTGTCTCGCAGCACCCGAACCATGGCGCTGCGTGTCATTTTGCCGTTGGAGATGTAACAGCCGGCGATAATTCCGATCCGCGGCACCTGGAACGTCTCCCGGACCTCGGCTGATCCCACGACCTGTTCATCGATGTCCGGAGTGAGCAACCCGGAAAGCGCCGCCCTGATGTCTTCAACCGCTTCGTAAATCACCCGGTAGGAGCGAACGTCGACCCGCTCCTGAGCAACGACCTCGCGTGCACGGAGATCCGGCCGTACATTGAAGCCAATAATGATCGCATCAGAGGCGGAAGCGAGCAGGACATCGGATTCCGACACCGCGCCTACCCCGCGGTGAATCACGTTGATCCGGACTTCGTCGCTGGGGATCTGCATCAGGGAATCGTGAAGCGCTTCTACGGATCCGTCGACGTCGCCCTTGAGAATCAGGCGCAACTCCTGAACCTGTCCGGCCTTGATCTGATCGTGAATGTCAACCAGGCTCACCCTGCGTATCCGATGGGCCTCCCGCTCCCGGCGCAGCCTTTGCCTTTTCTGGCTGATTTCCCGGGCGGTGCGTTCGTTTTCAACGGAGTAAAAAGAATCTCCGGCCTGAGGCAGTCCGGACAGGCCGAGCACCTGAACCGGCACCGACGGTCCCACTTCGGGAACCCGATGACCGCGCTCGTCCAAAAGGGCCCTCGCCCTGCCGCTGTAAAGCCCCGTGACAAAGGTATCGCCGACTTTGAGCGTTCCCTCCTGCACAAGCACGGTCGCCACATTGCCGCGGCCGCGGTCGAGACTCGCCTCCACAATGGCGCCCTTGGCGCGTCTATCGGGGTTGGCCTTAAGCTCAAGCAGATCCGTTTCCAGGGCTAGTAACTCCAGCAAATCGTTGATATTCTCGCCGGTCTTTGCGGAGATCTCACAGGACTGGACTTTGCCACCGTAGTCTTCAAGGAGGACGTTGTGTTCCGTCAGTTGCCGCTTAATGCGATCCACGTCCGCGCCGGGAAGGTCTATCTTGTTGATGGCCAGCACGATCGGTACGCCCGCGGCACGGGCATGGTCGATGGCTTCAACAGTCTGCGGCATCACATTGTCGTCGGCCGCCACAATCAGGACGACCACGTCCGTCACCTGGGCGCCCCTCGCACGCATTGCAGTGAAAGCTTCGTGACCGGGCGTATCGAGGAACGTCACCATCCGGTCGTTGTCGAGTTTCACGTGATAGGCGCCGATGTGTTGGGTAATGCCCCCGGCCTCGCCCGCGACCACGTTGGTATTCCGAACATAGTCCAGAAGAGATGTTTTTCCGTGGTCTACATGGCCCATAATGGTCACCACTGGCGGACGCGGCTTGACATCGCCTTCCACGTCTTCGTCTTCCTGCTCGAGCACCTCTTCAGCAAATTCCTGGAGCTCTTCAACGTCAACTCCGAACTCGTCGGCAACCAGGGTAATGGTGTCCATATCCAGCCGCTGGTTGATGGTGACCATGAGGCCCAGGATGAGACACTGTTTGATCACATCGGTGAGCGGTATATCCATCAGTGCCGACAGTTCACCGACTGTGGTAAACTCGCTGACCTTGATGACACGGTCTACACCGACCTCCTCGTCGACTTCCGTGTCGTCTCTGCGACGACGTCGACGTGACCGCGTAGTACCGGACTCCATCTGTGCCATCGTGCGACGTACACTGGCTTCGACTTCAACCTGGTCGGTGGCGGGTCTGCCGCGCTTCCGTCGGCGTCGCTTGCCTTCGCCACGATCGGGGGCGGGCTTATCCTGCGGTTTCGGCGTTCCGGCTTGCGGGCCCGGGCCCGCCTTGTCAATGACCTCGACCGACGGTTCTCTTCGCGATAAATCGCGCCTTCGCCGCCGCGTTGCCTGGTCGTCGCGAATTTCATGAATCTCAACAGCCGCTCTGACGGGCTCGGCCGGCCTGGGGGTGTCCGCTGTTTTGGGTGCGGGCTTTTTGGCGCTTCGCGCTTTAGGTTTGACCTGTGTCTTCGGAACTTCCTTCTTGGCTTCCTGACGTTGTTTTTTCTGGGCGGACTTGCGTTTGATTTCCTGACGAGAGGCGTTCCGTTCCTCCTCGAATTTGCCCTGAATGCTTTCAACCATCTCCGTTGTACATATAGCCATGTGGTTCTTGACATCGAACCCCAGACCTCTGACGACTTCGACCATCGCAACACTGGAGAGATTGAACTCCCGCGCCACCTCATAGATGCGCCGTTTTTTGTCATCGGCGGTATCGGATTCCGCCGTAACGGTCTTTGCGGGCGCCTGTCTGATCATGGTCCGATTCACCTCCCCTCAGATTCTGTTGGGCCGCCGACCTTATCGTCGTCCGATGCCGTCGCTTCGACCGCTTCGCTTTCTTCTGAAAGTTCAATTTCGTCGTCCATCACCGGCTCACCACCCGATTCGTCCGCAGCTGCGGCTGCCGCTGCTGCGGCTTCTTCCTCGGCGATACGAGCCGCTTCCTCAGCGATACGAGCTGCTTCCTCAGCCCGCTGCTTTTCGAGTTCCTCTCGGTAGGTCTGCACCTTGACGGATACGACCTTCTCCGCTGCGCCCTGGACCTTTTCACCGGTGGACTCACCGATTCCGGGCACGTCGAGCAACCGGACAAGCGAGACATCCACAAGATCGTTGGCGGACAATATTCCCGCGGCCTCGAGACGTTCGAGCATCACTTTACCCACACCTGTGACTTCCGTTAACGGTACAAACGTCGCCGCCTTCTCCAACTGCAGTTCCTGGAACCGGGTCTCGGTGATAATATCTACCTTCCAGCCCGTCAGTTGCGCGGCCAGGCGGGCGTTCTGCCCCGATTTGCCAATGGCGAGCGACAACTGGTCGTCTTCGACGATTGCCGTCATCGCTGTTTTGTTTCGGTCGACCACCACACGCTTGACCGTGGCGGGACTGAGCCCACGGGACAGGAAGATGGCTTCGTCGTCGCTCCAGGGGACGATGTCGATCCGCTCGTTGCTCAATTCCCGCACCACCGCCTGGACCCGGGAACCTTTCATCCCGACGCAGGCGCCAACCGGATCGATACGGGCGTCGTTCGAATAGACCGCGATCTTCGCCCTTTCTCCCGGTTCACGAGCAACCGCCTTAATTTCGATGATACCCTCATAGATTTCAGGGACTTCGAACTGGAAAAGCTTGACCAGAAACTGCGGGTGGGTCCGGGACAGGACCACCTGCGGCCCCTTGGATGTGCGGAGAACGTTTACCAGATAGGCGCGGATGGGATCTCCCTGACGGTAGCGCTCTTTTCGAATCTGCTCCTTGAGGGGGATAACCGCCTCCGTGCGGCCAAGGTTAATCAGAATATCGCCATGGCTGATCTGCTGGACGGTGCCGCTGATGATTTCTCCGAGTCGATTCTGGTAATCCTCGTAGATCTTCTCCCGTTCGGCTTCCCGAACTCGCTGGATCAGGATCTGTTTGGTAGACTGAATGGCATTCCGACCGAAATCGGCAAACCGGAGCAACTCCTTGATTTCGCCGTTGATTTTGACGTCGGGTTCGACCTCGCGGGCAGCCGTAAGTCCGATCTGCAAGGCAGGATCATCGACTTCGTCGTCATTGACGACGGATTTGGTGGCGAAGACCTGGATATCGCCGGAATTGAGGTCGATGTCCACCTCGACGTTGTCCGACGTGCCGAACCGCCTCTTGGTTGCGGAGAGCAGCCCGATTTCCAGGGTTTCGATCACCATCGCCTTGTCAACGTTCTTTTCCTGAGCAATCTGGCCCAGCGCCTCCAGGACTTCATAGTTCAAAAGGACATCTCCTCAAAATTCGAAATGGAGGTTGGCTTTTCTGATTTCGGCGGCCGGAACGCCCCGGGGTTCACCATCTACCGTCAGTTCAAGCTCCGGCCCGTCGTATCGCGTCAACTGGCCAATCAGTACCCGCCCGCCTTCAAGTATTACCTTAACGGTCCGACCGAGAGCCCGTTTGTAGTCGCGATCGGACTTGAGGGGCCTGTCCAGCCCGGGCGAGGAGACCTCGAGGACGTATCGCCCGTCAATTGGATCGTGGGTATCCAGGACATCCGCGATCCCGCGGCTGAGGCGCGCGCATTCACCTACGGTGATTCCGTTGATACAATCCACGTCAATGCGCAGCATTCTGTTCCGGGGACTACCGGTGAACTGCAGGTCAACCAGATCCGCGCCCTGATCCTCCAGATAGAGCTCAATCAGCTTTTCGATGGATTCCTGCAGCGCCGGATCGTTCATAAACCAGGAACACGAATGGAGGTCCAGATATTCAAAAGAGCGGGCACCCGCCCACTCTCGCTGTTCAGAGCACTAAATATATGGTATTTCACGCTATAGCGCAAGGATAAATTTCCACCAGGGTACCCGCTTATCCACCTCCGTCGACAAGGTTCTTGAGTTCCCTGAGCATCTCGCGCATCTCCGAGACAACCTCATTCGGACCCGTCGGTAGATTCGATTCGGACGTCTCCGCTTCGATAGACAGGTCTCTCCACAGAGAGGGGTCTTCCTTAAGCCGATCGCGGGCGCCCTGAAGCGTGTACTTTTCACCCTGCCTCAGCCGCTTGATGGCCAGGACGATTCTGAGGTCCCGCTCCCGGTAGAGCCGATTTTTGGAGCGGCCCCGCCTCGGCCGGAGCATGGGAAATTCCTTTTCCCAATAGCGCAGTACCTGCGGTTCAATACCGGTTTTTTCAGCCACTTCCCGGATGGAAAAGTAGATCTTGTTCATTACGATGTCATCGCTTTTTTTTGAACATGACCCGTACCGGGGTCCCTTTCAGATCGAATCGCTCCCGCAAGCGGCGTTCGAGAAAACGTCGATAGTGTTCGGGCACGTCGCGTGGCCTGGTGGTAAAGAAAATCACCGTGGGCGGCTCGGCCATCGGTTGAACACAATAGTACATCTTTGACGCCCGGCCCCTCTTGGTGGGCGGCGGGTGTGACGCGTTGACTTCCTCCAGAAGGCGGTTCAAGGCGGAAGTGGCAACGCGCAAGCGTCGTTTGTCGTAAACCTCAAGCGCCGACTCCACCACCTTCCATGCGCGCTGACCGGATAGAGCCGATAGAAAAAAGATCGGAAAATCCCGTAACGAGGGAAACCGACCGGTTATATCCTGCGTTTGCACAATTGCCGTCTTGTCGTCTTTCTCGATCAGATCCCACTTATTCATCGCCAGCAGCGCGCCCTTCCCCAATTCGGTCGCGTCGCCGAGTATCTTGACATCCTGAAGTGTGATCCCTTCGTCCGCGTCTGCAATGACAATGGCGACGTCGCAACGCTCCAGGCTTGTTCGGGTGCGCACGGTACTGTAATATTCGACCTGCTCTTTCACCTTCGTGCGCCTGCGAAGCCCCGCAGTATCGATCAGCAGGAAATCGCGGCCGTTTCGCTTCATCGGCAGATCGATCGCATCTCGCGTGGTGCCGGGAATCGGGCTGACCACCATCCGATTTTCACCTGACAGCCGATTGATAAATGTGGACTTTCCGACATTTGGCCTGCCCACCACCGCAATTCGCGGCGGACCGGCATCTTCTTCCGGGGCCGGATCGGTTTCCGGTATAAGCGAGACCACCTCATCCAGAAGATCGCCTGCCATCCGCCCGCTCAGCGCCGACACGGGAACGGGCTCGCCGAGGGCCAGGCCGTAGAAACCGGCCACGTCCGGCACGTCGCGCTCCGAATCCACTTTGTTGACAACCGGCAGGCACGGTGTCCCGTTCAGGCGTACCAGACGCGCGATGGCCGCGTCATCGTCGGTCGGACCGGTCTTGGCATCCAGGACCAGCAGGATCACATCCGCTTCGGCCACGGCCACCTCTATCTGATCCCCGACGGATTGCGCAATGCCCGCCCCCGGATTGAGCGTATAGCCGCCCGTGTCCACCAGCGTGAAGACCCGACGATTCCAGGCGACCTCCGCATAGTTTCGATCTCTGGTCACACCGGGCAAATCGTCTACGACGGCCCGGCGATATCCCAGAAACCGATTGAATAGGGTGGACTTCCCCACGTTGGGGCGCCCGACAATTGCAACGACTCGTCGCCTCGGCAAGAAATGGTCTCCTGTGTATGCCGCGTCATGCCACCTGATGCGGCAGTATATACGGATGCTGAGCGCTCACCTGATCGTCTTCCGCGCCCGTGCGGGTATCGCCGCGGGCGGCCCGCGCCGCCGTATCCGCAAGATCGTAGGTTCCTATACAGACCTGGCGATTCAAGGCTTTTTCCAGATCCATGGGCGTCAGGTCGTCCAGAAACAGGCCGTGATGGCTCACGCAGTTGGGTGGCAGGATCACGAAATCGGTCTCCTGCCACTGCGTTTTCAGCGCGTCCAGCATATCCTGTCCGGTCAGCAGTCCCGAAACCGTGATACCCTCACCCAGAAAACGGTTTTTTACCTCCACGACATGCGCCGTCAACCAGGGGATGCGGTTCAGACGCTCCGCCATTGGCCGGATGAATTCCGCGCCGAGCACGCTTGTGACCAGCGTCATCGAGACCGGTCGGCAATTCAGCGATTCGAGCGCGGGTACCCCCGCTTCGAAGCAATCCGTGAACCGGCGCACCATTCCCACACCGTTCTCTACAAGCGGAAAGCCGTCGTAGTGGGCGGCCTCTGGGATTCTCCGGCCGGCCATCAGATAGAATTCGTCACCAAAATATACGAAGTTGACGCCGAACTTCCCTTGAAGACGACGCTGCCACTCCGCAGCCTGGTCCAGGCACTCGATGGCAACCTCCGGCGTTACCGGATCCAGGCGGGGCAGATTCCGGCGGAATCGGGTCAACCCCAGTGGAACAATGCCCACGGATTCTACGGATGGGTACCATCGGGCCAGATCGAACACCGTGCGCTTGACGTGCTCTCCGTCGTTAAGACCCGGGCACAGAACGACTTGCGCATGCATTTGAATGTTGTGGCTGGACAGGTAGCCGATGCGCTCCATTACATCCACCGGCTCCGTCCGTCCCAACAACGTTGCCCTGAGTTCCGGATCGGTCGCATGGACAGAAATGTACATAGGGCTTAGACGCTGTTCGACAATCCTCTGAAATTCCGCTTCCGACAGGTTCGTGAGCGTGACGTATGCACCGTGGAGAAACGAAAGTCTGTAGTCGTCGTCCTGGTAGTAGAGGGTCTTTCGCATCTTCCTGGGCATCTGATGGAGAAAACAGAAGACGCATTTGTTGTTGCATTTGATGATGGGCATGTCCGCCAAGGTCACGCCAAGGTCATCGTCCGTTTCCTTTTCAATATCCACCACAATGACGTCGTCTCCCCGCCGGAGAACGACCTCCACCGTCTCTTCGGCGACGTGGAAACGATAGTCGATGGGGTCGTGTACGGGTTCCCCGTTGATGGCCTCGATGACGTCTCCGGGCCGGATGCCAACGGCCTCTCCGATACCTCCGGAGACGACCTCCTCCACACCAAGACCCACCACCGCTTCGTCGACCTGAGGCAGCCCCTCTACCTGACCTGATTTCTTCATATGGTTTTATATGTTCCTGTTAGAGAATAAAGTGCAGAAAAAACTTATACCATCACTTTGAAGTTAAAACAAACGGTGAAAAGGTCAAGAAAAATGTGGAGATCCATTCGCGTTTCACGTTGGATCCGGCCAACAACCCGGGTATTCGCCAACAAGCTGCGCTTCAAATTCCGCTCGTACTGACCCGCCCCCCTCAATCAACCGGTGGAGCCAATAGCCCGGGTCTGGTGCCGGCGACCTCGTTGAGAATCAGCGGATCCAGGTCGATGACGCGATGCAGGGTCTGTGCGTGAAAAAGCTGTCGGGCCGTCAGCCCCTCCGCTCCCGTAAATGTGGTCCTGCAGAGGTTCGTATTGCGGAAAACGACGTCTTCCAGGTCCGTTTCCTTTAAGGAGCCTTCACTCAGATCGCAATCGGTGAAATCGGCGCCAGACAGATCGGGCGTGAGGTCGGGATTCTCGGCCCGCCAGCGATTCCATGTCTGAACGCTTTTCCCGATGATGCTCAAATGGGTTGGATTGGCCATTCTGTCGACTGCCTGAGGTAACGAAATCGATGTTGTGTCCCGTCCCGGAAATATGTCACCATTCATCCGCCGATTCATCCCGTCTTGCTACGTCGCCTTGCCAGCCGGGCGACTCGACGGCCGAATTTCGGCAATCTATTTCCGGGACAGAACACTGCGGGACGTTTACGATGTGAGCGTGTTGACGAAATAGCCCAGAAAGCGCTCCGAGTCCACATCCACGCACACCTCTGCGTTGGCGTCGCGTTTATCGGATCTGATCGGAACTGTTGCGCCGTTGAGCCTGTCGGAACGTGTTTCAACGTGGATGGCGTCGGGCCGTGTATCGCAGATCGCGGGGTTAAAAACCATCGCGACGGCGAGCGGATCGTGGAGTACAGGATGCGCCCTTCCCGAGCCCTTGCTCCACAATTGGATGAGCTCGAAGCACAGACGGTTGATGGGTCGGTCCACCATTCCGATCGCCTGTACCTGGGCGGTGTTCAGACGGCATTTTTCCGTGACATCCAGGCCCACCATGGTGATCGGAGCCCCGGCGCCGAAAACCACGTGCGCCGCTTCGGGATCGCACAGGATGTTCCACTCGGCCCTCATTTGACCCACACATCCGCCCATCAGACAGATTGTCGTCTTCTGTGCCAGGCGAGGCTCCATCGTGAAGGCCGCTGCGATATTCGTCAGTGGCCCTATCGGCACAAGCGTAATGTCGCCATCGCCGCGCATTACCGTATCGATGATGAAATCGACGGCGCGCCCGGCGGCGGGCGCGGACGTTCCCGGGTATCGCTGAATCGCCTCCATCTGCCGCGGTCGATGCGATTCTATGGCTGCCTTTCCCTTCGATGCGGGATCGAACAACGGTTTCCCGAGACCCGCGAATACGGGAACGTCGCCCCTTCCAAGCGCGTCCAGGACGCAACAGGCCAGTTCGGCACGACGGGCCGTATCGCGGAATACGGTCGTTACGCCGACAATCTCAATCTCCCCGCAAAGCAGCGCGAAAGTCAGCGCAAGCGCGTCGTCGACATCGTCTCCGATATCGGTATCCAGGATGATCTTTTTCATTTTTTGCCTTTCACGCAAACCCTTTATTGTTGAAATTCTACCACCCCCTAACGTCCCCTATTCCCTTGCCCTTTTTCTTGCTTCGCCCAAGAAAAAGGGCGAAAAAGAAGGGCGCCGCTCGGCGCGGGGCCGGTTTTTCCACGAATCTCGTAGGCGGTGTTGGCTGAAGCGTGTGCCCTACGAACGAATCCGGCCTCACGGTGTTACAATGCTAAACGGATCAGCGTGGAAAAACCCCCCACCCCACAACCGTACGCTCGATAGGCCTGCTTGAGGTCCTGTACGATAGTGACGTTGTACGATAGAGCGCGGAACCAACCTCCACCCGCTTAGCGGGTGACCTGTTGTTCCCGGGTTTATGCGGAACAACAGGGGACGCCTGGTTCCGGCGTTCGAGGTTGCTGGTGAGCGGCACGCCTTATGCCGCGAACAACAGCCCCCTCCACCCGGACCGGACGCGTTAGAGGTGATGCACTTTGCAGGGCATGGAAAACCCCCACTTCCCTGGTGGTCCTGGACCGAAAATATATTACTACTCTTCCGCCAATTCATCCCGCCTCGAGGCGTAGTGTTCGTTGCCTGCGCTGCTTGCCTTGCGTGTGCTGAGCCTGTCGAAGCAAACTTGTCGATACAATCCAGTCGAAATGTGGACGCTGAGCTTGTCGAAGCGCCCACGGTTCGCTACCGTTCGCTCTTCAGTGCCCTTCGCCATCGCACCAGTAGCCATTTCAGGTCCTGACAGTTACCCCATCAAGTCCACCGGATTCTCGGCGTCCACATGCCGCGCGCCGAAGTTGATGAGGTGCGCATTGTCATCGGAAGCCAACGCGAACACCGGTTTACCGCGTGTGAGCGCCTCCCGGCACAGCGCCTCAGTCTTGCCTCCCTTTTCCGCATGGGCGATCAAGACGGAATCCGCAAGCTCAGCGACGTATGCATTTCGCGCGGCCACCGTTGTTGCCGTGGCGCGGCGAATGTTGTCATTGAAAAAGGAGAGTAGCATAAGTCTCCCCTCTCCAAGCGGGCGCTTCCAATACTTGGAGATCCGCATCCTGCCAAGTCCCCGCGCCGGACAGACAACGACACGGGCGGAACCCCGCAACAGCAGGTCCAGAAATTCCCTTTCCATCGGGGACTGAAAACCCCCCACAACCGTCACGTCCGCATCCCGAAGCGCGCGTGCCAGATCAAAGGTCTTCAAGATTGCATCTCCGGGACAACGCACTGAACAGAAGAAACCGATCAACCGTCCCTCGAGTATCCCGGGATCCCCCAAAAGCGCAACCGGCGCCTCTCCCCCGGCGCCGGTGCATCGCCTAAGCACCGCCGGCATACCCGGCTCGATTGATTTGTAGCGTTTAATCATTCGAGGCATCTGTCCAGTCGTTAGAAATCGAAGCCGTCTACCGAAGGTGCTGTTTTACGGTCTCACGTATATTTCGAGCCAGTCGGTACATCCTTTGAGCAATTTCAATGGGTGGCTTCCCGGCGGGCAGGAGGCCCGACTCTACCGGATACCTCGAATCTGTGTACAGCTCATTCAGTTGAATAAGGAGATCCAATTCTACGTCGAGTCTGGCGTAATCTTGCGTGTGGCTATGGAGCATAATGAGATCATGTGTTCTCGGTGGTGTCTGTTCATGTTCTTCAAGAACGGCTTTGAACGATTTTTCGATAGCTTGCTGGCAGTGAAAAGCGACCATGTGCGTTAATTCATCACGATGGATGATTTCCGCAACGACGGTCAGGTCATCGCCAGCCGATTCAAGCCACACTTTCGCTTGACTTTTCATATAACGTCTTCCCGGAACTTTCTATCCCGCTGAGAAACGAAGCGCCCTGCTCCCTTAGAAGCTCGTACTCGGCCCTTGTGTATACAACAAGATCGATCGGAAGCCTCCTGTTTATCTCGCGGATACAATCCCTTACTGCGATTCTTGCCGCCATCCGTTCGCCGTAGGTGCGCGGGACCGCCTGAGAGTCCAAGATGACCAGCAAATCGATATCGCTATCCACATCACGCTCCCCCAACGCGGCGGATCCAAAGAGCACAATCCTGTAGGGATCGACGCTCCGAAGGCGCGATACGATGTCATCGAGGTCGTTTACTGTTCTTGTATCCATATAGTCCCCTCTCGGCGCTAACAGCGCGTTCGTTCAGATCAAAAGTCACGCCGTGAGCGCCCCGTTCCACTCACCGTGAGTGGTCATCAGATGAGGGATCAAGGAAGAGGCGTAGATCTTACGCGAACTCATAGAGCGGCACTGTCGTTGCCTGCTGGCGGTCCTCCTCCAGCAGGCGTTCAATCCTTCGAACCGTGTCGAGATTCAGCAGCACATCGCCGCAAAAGGAACAGACTTCAGCAGGTACATGGTCGATGACGATCACTTGACCACGGCGCCGTACGGTGTGCATGATTGATTTCGCTTCGTATTCTCCGGGGCATCCGTCGATGCTGCGTTTCATACGTAAAGCGCTTCCTCTTCAATGCGTTGAACGAAGGCAGTCTGGAGATTCTCACTTAGTCGGAGGATATCCACCTTGCAATCAAGGGCTTGCTCGATAAAGATGTAAAGTCCGACGAGATCGTCGAATCTTGGCTCTTTCAGCTCTACCACCAGGTCGACATCGCTCTTTTCATGTTGCATCCCAAAAGCATACGACCCATAGAGTCCGATCCGCTGGACGTCGAATCGACGTTTCAACTCAGGTTTGCTGTGGGCGAGAAAGCTGAGAATGTCCTGTCTCGATTTCATTGCCGCTTCTCAAATTATGGGTGAGTACGTTCAATGAAGGCATCAGAGGCGGTGGACTACGAAATACGCGAAATATCGCGAAACAGGATTACGCGAAAGATGCTGTCTATAGTTCGTTTACGAAACGTTCGTATTCCAGTCCTGGATGATGTCCGAAATTGACGAGCAAGCCGAGTTTCACGCCTGTCGATCATAAATTTCGCGTTTTTTCGCGACTTTCGTAGTTAATCAATCCCATAGGGCAAATGATCCGCTCTCCTGCCAAAACTTCATCAGTCTGCCACGTCAGACCGAAGAATCGCCTGATTATCCAACCTCTTCCCTGCGTCGAGGATTTCAACGCCCGCGATCTGGCCGGCTTCATCGTAGTCCAGCGCGATTCCTTCCTCAATGAGGTCCGTCGTCACCGTTGTATCCTTAAGGCGAATGTATAGGGCATCCACCTTATGATCGTAAGAGATCTTCACCATCGCCGCCTCATATTTCGATCTGGAGCGCAATCTCGCATGCTCACAGAGACCGCTCAGTCTAATACACTGAAATAGCCCCTACGTAGTAAATTTTCCCGCGCCTGTCGAGCGTTCTCACGAACTCGTTCGTCTTCGTGTTCAAGCCCGGCTGTCAGGATGGCCTTTGCATCGTCGGTTGGAATGACGAACCTGCCGCTTGTAGGCACGGCATTGATAAGCTTTTTAAAGCATTCGACCACCAGATGTGTATGAGTCGGGATCAGCGCTGGCATCAATCGCGTAACCTCAAAAGGGAACGATGTTCTTCGGTGATCAACTCGACCCTCATCGAGAGTACCAGTTTCGTCGAGTATATTGTCAACGTCCAAAATCTCTGATAAAGCGTTCAGGCGCCACTCGACATCCAGGCACTCGGCTTTCAGCCATACGGCGACTTCTCGAAGTTCCATCGGTTCACGGGCGTCAATTCGCCACTCGAAAAAGGCAATGATCTTGTCCTGTAAGCCTTCTTCTAGCGGATGGCCAGTATTTTGCAATGAATGCCCTACATAATTAAATAACGTCGCCCAATGCCTGTGTTCATCTTCGGTCTTCAGGTAAAAGCGTTCCAGCAGACTTTGGTCTCCATTCAGTGGATATACGCCCCACAGATAATACGTAAACAAATGTTGACCTAGCTTTGAGATCAACTCCCGTCCGATTCCCATTTGCTCGTTCAGGGAATGCAATTGTCCCAGCGCAAACTCGAAGTCGTCTCGAAATCTATAAAAAATACGCTCGTAGGGGCGCGACCAGCGAAGGAAATTCCCAAACGCCGCCCGCCATGCGTAATTATCGCTTGTCGGAAAAATAGTGGATTTTTGGGTTATAGCCCATTTCTCTTCGAGATTGAATATCCAACCATATAGCCGTCCGAGAATGGCATATTCGGGAATAGTCAGAGAATGCTCTGCCCGGGTCCCGCTCCGGCATTCAATGATCGCCTTCATTTCCGAAACTTCTGCTTTTTCGTCGTGTCTGCGCAACCAGAATCCAAAATTGACCAGAATCTCCAGAGCACGACCGCGGGTCGTGTTAATAGCATCAGTCAGCGGGTCTTCTCTATCCAATATGGTCTGACTGCCTTGATCCAGATCGGAATCATATTGCGTGCATAGCAACTTAAGGAGCCTGCCCAGCTGTCCGCGGACTACGATTGGCACGTTCACATCCCGTTTGACACAGGCTTCGACAAAGTCGCAGACAGCTCGCCGCGAGGAATGCCAACTAGGAGACTCCCGTGATTCATCTGCAAATCGCGACCTTCTAGTACCTTCCTTACTCTCCGCTTCGGGACGGGTAAGTGTCCAGACGCAAAACCCTAACCATTGTTCAAGCTCGTCGAAATTCTTGGCACTCACATGGTCCCGCATTTCATCAACCATTGCCCGTACATAGATGGGCCGCAGTATGTTATCACGATTATTCATCCAAAACTGTAGTCTATCTTTGTTCGGAATGATAGAATCCTTGAAAACCTCTTTGAAAGAAGCGGTCAGCGCTTCAATACTGATCTGAGTGAGCCCATTTTCTCGGTCCCAGTGTTCGTCGTCCCAGGCGTTTATGTAAGTGAGTAGATCCTCATCTGAAAAGCGCGCGAGCTCTTCGGGAGGTATCGGGCTGCGAAAGGTAGTAACTCTATCTTCTGCAGAAAAGCTGACGGACGAGTAGCTCTCATCTGTGATTTCTTCTGCGGTTTCATCGGCTTCCAAGCTACGGAAGTAGTCCTCATATTTCCCAAAGAGCACTGGTGCGAACGGCCTGAGTTGCTGGCGATGGAAATACCTTCTCCGCTGCTCGAAACCAGTCTCAGTGAATTGCTCACTTGTCCATTCGTGAAATTCTTCCTCTGGAGGCCCGCATAGAATCTTATCGAAGATTTGTGTTCGTTCGGCAATCGAAAGCAACTCATCTCCGAAATGCTCACACGCCAGACGTATCATCCGCTGAAACTCATACTGGTGTTCCCGTGTCGCATAATTCCCATGTCCGATCATTGACTCTTGAATCCACGGCTTAGTTTGCTCATTTGGGTGCAGCGAGTAAAGATGCTGTCGAACACGCTTGAAGACATCCCAGCGTCCATTCCTCAAGGCGTTATCCAAAGTTTCAATTGCCTCGCTAGTTTTGTCAAAAACCATTTCGCAGGCAAAGGTAAGTGTACGGACAAGGGTTTCTCGATGGTCATGATAGGCACGGCTTTGCCTGTCGAGTCTCGGACACCAGATTTCCGATGAATCCCGACTCGACCCAACTTCGAGGAAGTCTTGACCGTGCTCATAACGAATCATGCTCGCTGCCGCATCGATAAGTATACGGGCAACCCGATATGGCTCTTTCTCGGCTATCGGGCGAATGCCATTTTCAAGGATAGCCCGATAATTCTCGTGAAATCGTGGTGCTGGATTCGGCAATGCCAACATAGATGTCACTTGATCTTCGATGGAGGACGTTTGATCCTCCTCGATCTCCCGATGACGGTTCTGTTTTTCTTCGGCATCTGGGTCCGGGACAAACTGAATGAGTATATTTGCGAATTCCAACGCAGCGTCTGTTTGGCACGTGTCAGTCCAATGTGCTAGCAACTCGGGATATTGAAACGGGAAGAATTGGTGTTCAAGGTTGGCGTATTCGAGCATCTTGGGCTTCAGGCGTACGGACTGTTCACCGCCAAGTGCCAATGCTATGTCCAAAATAGCAGAATAAACCCTTGGATTATCGACTGCCGGAAGCTGCAAGACAATTCGAATAGTCTCAGAGACAATTTCCATTGAGGCGTCTTTGCACAAATTCTTTAGATATTCAAGCTCAGGCCAGAAAGGAAATTGAATTTGACCGTCTGCCGATTCGACCACATTTGGTGGATCTCTGAAATAGCCATTTTGATGAAGAGGGTCCAGCCATATGTGATTAGTGGTGTTAAGAAAGAAATACCTGTAGTTCTCACCACGGCTATGAAGCAGCTTTAGCGCTCGATTTATTTCAATGGATGTGGGAGCGCTTCCCCTACCTAATATCGCCTTAAGTTCGGTGAGATCTTCAGTGACAATTGGCACGGTCGGGTCGATGGGTTCCTCAATGAAGTCATCCGAGGTTAGCGCCGGTTTAAACGCTTCGACGTATTCTATCAAAGTGCCGTAGTAGGCGATGAATGGCCGCAATTTACATGCCAGTGAGAAATCCCCATCAGCACTCACGACCGCGATACTCGCTTTGTGCCTCTCGTGGTAGTCATCCAACGCACTAAGAACAAAGGCATCCGGAAATTCCTTTGGCTTTTTCTTTGAAAACGGTGCCTCGATGGAAAAATACCAGTTCACTACATCGTTCAAATCTCCAACCAGCGGCAGTTGTTCAACGGTAAAATGCTCCTTGAAGACTTCCCACTGGTGCTCCAGTTCTGTCAGGCACTTTTCCTCCAACTTAATTCTTGGAGGTAAATCGCCTAACGAAAGTTCGCTAATCGGATGAGTATTATGGGCTTTATCCACGGCAGCAGCGGAATCTCTCGCTCTTTTTTTTATAGTGACGCAAGAGTTCTCGCTCCATCATTTCGGGTACTAATAGCCGAAGCCCACCCTTAACAAAAGTATCCTTTAGGATCTTAAACTCAGACGTATCCAGCTTGAGACCATTCCTCACGAAGAATTCTGTATCGATATACAGTGATGTCGGTACGTGTCTCATGTGCACAAATCGGGATATCCAGATAAACGGACAAAATTCGAGAATTGACCGACGAATTCGATTGAAATCGGTCCGGGGTCCAATAGCATCTAATGGGTCACACAGACACTCAGAAATCGAAGACCGTCGGGCCAATTGATTGGGTGCGACTATTATTATCTAATTCTTCGATGTAATCATGAGAATTGAATTCACCACACCACTCTGTGCGGGATTCACATTGAGAGCTGATGAGGTAACTTGGTCCTTATTGATAATGCGAACTCCGCCATGTTCGCATCCCTAAACCCCGACACCTCGTAATTCGTTTCCGAGGATGAGGTTTTCTGGGGCGGGAACCCAATTATCATCAGTGGGAAGGAGTAGTTGAGCTCTAAGTTGCCGCTTGTACCGTTGGAGTCCATCTGCCCTCCCCATATTTCGCAAATGTGTGGACCTTGCAGAATTCAAATGAATCGAATAGTCGCCGTTGACGTACAGTAGGCCCGTGTCGTACGATCGATGATGTAGAGCGCAAAGGGCCAAGCCATTGCTGACTGCATCGAGGCCTTTTGGATGGGCATGAGGAACAATGTGGGCCGCATCCACAAGATCCAATTGAATCCCGCACATTGCACACGTATGGGCATATCCATCCAGTACCATTTGCCTGAACTGAGCGCTTCGAGGATATGCAATGCGGGTTATAGTGACTCTTTGTCGGTTTACCTCAACCGGTCGGTGAAGGGGCTGTCCGAGTGGGGTTTTACAATGAACTTCAAACAGCTCTTGGAGCTCTTCGTCGGCGGCTTGATGAAGCACTGATGAGTTTTCAACATACAAACCGATGAGGTCAGGCCGGAAGTTGATCACGTTTTGCCCGTCTGAATCGATATACGTAGAGAATCCCTTTGTCATTGCCGTACGCATTGATGATACACGAGTATAAACGGAAAACCGCTGGGCTCGTGGATTGCGATCAAGGAATCTATCTGGATCCCATGCGCTAAACGCCTTTACATCTGCGGAAAAACCTAAGACCAATACTGTGTCGCCGGATTGCTTGTCGTTTTTTAGTTTCGTAGGCAGATGGCCTGGGCATTGGATCCGATATTCATCTGGATCAGTGCGTATAGCAAAATGGATGTTGCCAATGAATACCGAAAGATACCGTCCTTTATAGTAAAATCGGTACGGGTTAACTCCACCGGCGAAGTAGACAGCAGGCGTTTGCTGGCGGAGGGCGTCGAATAACGCATGAAAAAGGTCGGTCTTGTCGAGTAGCGCCATTTCCGATAAGCCTCGTTGATCAAACTAAGGAAATCTTCTCGACGATTTGAAAATCAATCGAGTATGTCGACGATATCCATTCATCAATTTCGCGCAAACGGCGATCGGAGGGCAAGTCAGTAAGGCTTGATGGCATGAATCTTTCCTTTATCGATGTAGGTATATTCTTCTCACCGGCATCCTGGTTTATACCGCGCACGAGTGAAACGAATGAGAACAACTCTTTAAGATCATCCCAACTTGCACCAATTCCTGAAAGGAACACGAAGTCGGCCCTTCTCGTTAGCGACGATAGTCTTTGGTAGTTGAAATTGCCGATGTATTTGCCAGCGTTCTTCTTGAAGACAAGCGCAGAATATCTATAATTGTGCAGCACCTCTCCGATGATTGCCAATCGATGCAAATGATCCTTTGGAATCGAAGAGATCGGTGCAACGAGATCCTCAAGTAACCAATTTGTGACGTGGAATCCATCACCCCTAGTTAGCCAATACCAGAAACCCGCGTCGCCCCCTGTGATCGCGAGAGCGGCGAAGGCCTCCTCTTTCGAACCCAACGCAACCCAGCCGGATTGCGACGGAACATGAACACTTCGGTCATCGAGGTGCAATACTGGTGGCGGCTCAATATACGTGGAGATGAAATTGCGCGCGGTTGGCGAAAATCCTAACTTGACAGATTCACCACGTAGACCATGGCCCGAAGTTAAAACTGAAGTAGAAAACTGATTATGCATTGCTAATAATTTCGCTCCAAAACGGTTCGTTAGGCGGGGAATGCCGAAAGTTTCGTTCGGCATCACGTCATCGACTTTGTTGTAGGATATATTGTCCAACAGATAATCACGATAGGCTGCGCGCCACCTGTATAGACGGGTAGCAAACGAACCGATTTTTCGCGCGGAGGAATTCAGCCAGATTGTGCATCTCTGGCTAACTCCAGAAAATAGTGCGGCCGGTATGTTATCGAACGAAGAAAACCAGTGAGTCCCGGTGTTCGCCAAAAGTTCACGTAGACCTGAAAACTCAAAGCTAAATGTCGTTGAAAGAGGAACAATTAACCCACGGCGTCCGCACCGGCTTGTTATGTGGTGCGACTGTACGACCACGTAACCATATATGTCGGGGAATCTTAAGCTCGTGGTAGACCGTACTATATAACCAACCGACTTGCGGCTTACATAGGGAGGATTTCCGACAATCACGTCAAATCCGCCCTGTCGCATGATGCCGTAGAATTCGACAAACCAATGGAATGGCTGGTGACTGTTACGCCATTGCTCATAGGTAGCCGTGTCGCTTTCTTGAACGCCGTACTCGCTCGCCAAATATCGATCCAATTGTCGCCGCAGATCATCTAATCGTCTTCGCAATACTAACTTCGCATTGACGAAAGCACCGGCGTCCATGTTCAAGCCGGTCTGCATGGTGTGGAATATGCGAAAAGCTCGGTTCGCTAATTCGGCGCGTTCTTCGATGTCGGGAAGAGATTGTTCCTTAAACAAGTCGCCCCGTATAGCACGTCTCACATCGTGGAGAGACGTAAAGCCAATCAGTGTGTTGCCGGCGCGTATATTGAAATCGATGTCGGGCAATGGCTCAATCTGTTCGTAGCTTTTCAGTTGCGCGATGAGTTTAAGAAAGAGGCGCAATTTGCAGATTTCTACGGCCTCTTCCATGATGTCCACACCATAGAGATTGTTGATAATGATGGACTTGAGTATGAAATATCGTTCACTGGGATGGGACTCGACCTGTTTGAGTATCTGTCGGAAGTCGCTCATTTTCTCGGGGCGGTGTTTACGCTTAGAGCGCTTCAAATCGTCCAGTAGCCCCCGCATAACCTCGAGGCAGGCAATGTAGATGGGCTCCAGGATGTTGAGCGCCGCGAACAGGAACGCGCCAGAGCCGCAGGTTGGATCCAGAATCGAGACGCTGGTAAGCCCTTTCCAGAAAGCACGGATCAATTCGGGGCCCTCGCTCCCGCGGATGACGTCCTCCGCGAATTGCTCAATGTCAAGATTATACGTGATAAGGTCATTGATGGCTGCGACCTGACCCGAAGCCAGTTTGGCGTAGATGTCCTCATAGTGACGTCGGCGGGCGACGTGTTCGCGCCAGGTTTCAGTTGGCAGGGCATAGTCGCTTGTCGCGGGTTCATTCCAGCCGGCGCGTTTCGAGACATCGTCCACTCCTGCTGCTATCTCCTTAGGCAGGTCACGTTTTTGCGCGAGGTCTTCCTTCTTGTGAATATCGTACGTAATCCCGTGGCGGACCGCCTCGTAGAAATACCGATCCGGATCGTCCCGTAACAGCCGCCATACCCCACCGTCGGGTTTGAATTCGATGGAACAAGCCTTCTTCGCCCGGTCGAAAAGAAACGGGATGACGGTGTTGCGGCTGATGTATCCGGTGATATCCTCTTTGGTGTAGTACGCCCCCATCTGCTTCTGGTTGATGTACTTTTCGAAGATGTAACCGAGCACGTCCGGGTTGATTTCATTGTCGTTGCGTAGAGGCCGGTCGTCCAGGTGCCACGTATAGGCATCGAAGAAGTCGAAGATTCTCTCGAACGCTTCATCCGGAATTTGGATATCCGGATTGTCCTGCTCCAGATCGTGTACGTCGAACAGGCCGCCATTTAGAAATGGCACCTTACCGAGCAACGCTGCCAACTCCGGGGGGCGATTCTCCTCCGGTTGCCCAAGACCGTCATGGAACAATTTCAATAAAAACAGCCGGTAGAACCTGTTGAATCGCCCGTTTCCATATTGCTGCCGCACCCTTTGGAGCCGGTCCCGGAGGTATTCGGTGTTGTTGTCGAGGAACCCGCGTTTTTGAATGAAGTAGATGAACATCATTCGATTCAACATCAGCGAAGCATACCACTCTCGGTCCGCCCGTTCTCCGATTCCCTCGATGAAACCCAGAAAGTCCTGTTGTTCCTTCTTAAAGCGGTCGTAGAACCGTTTTGTGACCTTTTCTACGTCGAAGGCCGCGCGAACACGGCCGGATACGTCGACGATGGTAAGGTCATCTTCTTCGTCCAGTGTAAAGGCGAGATTCTCCAGCTTTTGGATCAGTCGCTCTCCTGAATCCTCCTGGCGGAAGGACTCGGACCGGTGGCGGTCGGGCTGACCGGGTTCCCGCTTTACCCATTGCCATGCTTGTCCGGTTCGGTCGTGGGTGGCGTAAACGATGATGTGTTCGCGGACCTCTTTGGAGACAGCTGTTTCGATTTTCCGTCGAGTGGCATGTTCGGGAAACGTCGTCTCGGAGTCAGCAACACATTGGTAGGCGACCATGCCGCGTTTGTGGGCGACGGCCTCGAGGGCGAACGACTGCTCACCTACTTCAATAGCGGTATCGGCACCGCCATGGTCCCAGCCGAGTTCTTCGATAAAGAGCGTGCGGAGGTCGAATTTCTCAAGATGCGACCTGACTTTGTTTCTGTCTAGAATTAAGGGCACTTGGAAGTTTCCTGACGCGTTATGCCCGAACGAGATCGATTAGCGAAACGGTGTCGATTTCGTCGAATCGCGCGAAGTCGTCGTGGTTCTGCGTTACCAACGTTCGGATGCCATGGGTTGCCATTGTGGCAACGATATTGGCGTCATGCAACCCTTTGCCTTGAAGGTCATATTTCAATGCAAGTTGGCGCAGTTTGCCAGCGACATCCTGGGTTTCGTCAAAGAGTTGAAGGTGACGACGGAGCTCATCCACGTTGCCAACGACATCGCGGACGTTTAGACCAAATCCATTTGCACGAATGGGACGCGATGCGACCACCATGTATTCCCTCAGAATCTGCCCACTTCCGGCGAGGCGAAGACCGCGCCTAGTGGACTCAGCCAGTAACCTTGTTGCTTCACGGTGTTGGGGCCGCGATTCGTCTGTCGCCGTTAAGAGCACGTTGGTGTCCAGAAACAGAATATTACCGGCCATCATCGCCATAGATCTCATCCCGTTTCCAGGACGTCGTCCTTCCAGTCCTGACTGTCACTATTTCCACCATTGGGACATCCGCGTCTGTCGTACTTGCCCCGTCAAACTCATCAAGACCGGATTCATCATCCGACCTGGGACGAAGAACGAAGCCGTCAGGCGCTTTCAAAATCTCGAGATCGTCTCCTGGACCGACCCCCAGCATGTTTAGCACCCGATTTGGCAGGGTGACCTGACGTTCTGAGCTTATCTTTACAATCATGGAGACCTCCTTCAAACCAGATGGTGAGTAATCGAACTAGCACTGACGTGTCAATCCCGAAGCGAAGGGTCATACGATTGCTCCCGGAAGTCCTGGAGATCAAACGTCCCCTGTCCGCGCCGGATCTTATCGTGCAGCGTCCCGAGCCGGGAATGATCAATGCGTCTGGGCCTCAGAACGAACCCGTCCGGCCCTTCTACGATTTCGAGTTGGTCACCCGGGCCAACACCAATAGCGTCCAGCACCCGCGCAGGAATGGTGACCTGGCGTTTTGAAGTAATTTTGACAATCAAGGGAAATCGGCTGAGAGTCATTGGACTACGAAATACGCGAAAAGACGCGAAACAGGGTTAGAGGTGGTGAACTACGAAAGATACGAAATGACGCGAAAGGGGTGGTGTTGTATACGAAAAATACGAAAAAATGGGAAAGATGTGGTTTATAATTCGTTTACGAATCGTTCGTATTCCAGTCCTGGATGATGGCCGAAATTGACGAGCAGGCCGAGTTTCACTCCTGTTGATTTCACGTAGTTGATGACTTGTGCGCGATGTTCATCTTTCAATTGTTTCACTGCCTTGATTTCCACAATAATTCTGTCGAAACAGAAAAAATCAGGCTGGTAAAACTGCTTCAACGCCTGTCCTTTGTAATGAAGTTTCAAATCTATTTTCTCCTTGTACGGGATCGCCGAAGAAGTGAATTCCATTGAAAGACACTCCTGGTAAACCGCTTCAAGAAAGCCGGCTCCTTTTTCTCTGTACACTTCAAAACAGGCACCGATAATCCGATAGCTTTCCTCTTTGTAGACGATTTTTCCGGTCATACATTCCGCGCCCTTTCGCGACTTTCGTAGTTAATCAAGCCCATAGAGCAGATGATTCGGGGCTCCCGCGGTTCATCCTCCACCTCGAGAACGCGAGCCCCTCTTTACCGACGATTTTTCCAGTCATGCATTTCGCGTCTTTTCGCGACTTTCGTAGTTAATCAAGCCCATCGAGCAGATGATTCGGGGCCCTACGTGGTTCATCCTCCACCTCGATAACGCAGACTCCTCTTTGCCGACGACTTTTCCAGTCATACATTTCGCGTCTTTTAGCAACTTTCGTAGTTAATCAAGCCCATCGAGCAGATGATTCGCGGCTCCTGCGGTTCATCCTCCACCTTGAGAACGTGGACTCCTCTTTGCCGACGAGTTTTTCAGTCATGCATTTCGCGTCTTTTCGCGATTTTCGTAGTTAATCAAGCCCATGGAGCAGATGATTCGGGGCGCCCGCGGTTCATCCTCCACCTCGATAACGCGGTCTCCTCTTTGCCGACGATTTTTCCAGTCAAACATTCCGCGTCTTTTCGCGATTTTCGTAGTTAATCAAGCCCATCGAGCAGATGATTCGCGGTTCATCAGGTTCATCCTCACCGTGGATGATGCAAAGCCGTCCATCCTCCCGCATTTCGATGACCAGTCCGGCGAGATCATCGTCAGAGATTCCACTGCGCAATTGGCGGTTCAGCGTATCCACAGCGGATTGGCGCGGCGGATATCGGTATATCTCGCCCACTGCCCTGCGAAGTTGCTCTGTATCGAAGAGTGTGCCCTCGACCCTCTCGGCGTGATTCTTAAGCCGTTCATAGGTGCGGAAGCGCGCACCCGAGGGTCTTCCCAGTTGGCCCCCGACCTAATTCTCCTCCTTAGCTATGCGCTCAGCGGCTTTTCGTACAAGATCGTGATGGGTTTCGTGCCGGGGAAGCGCCGGTGTATTTGACTTGCATTCTGCTGCACGCAGAATTTCGAACTGGCTTTCCGTGACGCTGTACCCGTCCCGGTCCATCCACGCGAGGGCATCGTTGCCCTGTGTTGTACGCATGTATACAAGAACACCGTCCTGCCGGTCCTGTGTATGTACGCCGGATTTGGAGGAATGGACGACGTGAGGCATCTCCTCCACCTTTTTCTTCAGCGACGGATCAGCAGTCGTGGCGTTTCTCCAGATCTGGTAGGCATACGACGCAAGATCCACCTCGGAATCGTCATCGCCATCGAGGACTCCGGTCTGTTCGTTATATAGATCGACCACCGCAAGAGTGTCCTCGTCCTCAAAAAAGGCTTCGTCGGTTCCCACCACTTCGGCGTTCTGTTCGAGGCGTTGCCGTACCCGGGCTCGCAGCCGAATCAGACGTTCGATGCCCTCCGCGGGTAGGAAGGAATAGCAGAGGATGTTCGGCGCCGATTGACCGATGCGGTCCACGCGTCCGGCTCTTTGGATCAGCCGGATAATCGCCCACGGCAGGTCGTAATTTACGACAATGGCGCAGTCCTGAAGGTTCTGTCCCTCGCTCAACACATCCGTGGCAACCAGCACCCGGAGTTCCTCCTCCGGCGCGATCCGCCCACCTTTCTCGTTGCTTGTGGGACTGAATCGCCAGGCCAACCGCGTGGGATCCGTGGAGCCGCCAGTAACGCCCGAGAGACGTTCGACGCCTCCGTCCATTAATTGACGTTCCAGGTATTGCACCGTGTCCGCGAACTGCGTGAATACCAGAACCTTCTCACCTGGATGTTTATCCACAAGGATCTTCTGCAGAGCGGCAAGCTTGGCGTCGTGTGACGGAATCCATTCACCGAAGTTCTCCAGCATTTCACGTAACGTTTTCGCATCCGACACCAGGGCTTGCCGAAGTGTCTCGTCGAAATGACGCGGGCTCAGCCAGCGAAATCGCCTTCTGTATCGTTCGCGGTAGGCATGGTAGACTCGTGCGGCGTGGCGCCGGAAATCTTCTTCTGTTCTGAGAGATTTCCGAGCTGGAAATCCACCGTCCCCGTCTCCGTCGTCGTCAGAATCGTCGCCGGCAGCACCGTCCGAGTCCGCGTCGAAAGATTGAGGGTCCAGCAGCCCTGCGTCTGTCGTCCCGATCGGCAGATCCAGACCGTTTTCTATGGCATGGATAAAGATGAAATTCCTCAGTACGTGTCGCTCAACCGAGAGCTGGAACGAATGACCGCTGCTTTCAAGGCGTTTGAATAGGTTCGTCCGGCAGAATCCCATGAGGCGCCTGCCGGCGCGCGACAGGTCCTGCAGGATTCGATCCTCGGTCGACGATGGCGGCGGATCGGCCGCGGAGGTCAGGTAGTTTGCCAGACCGTAACGCGGGAGTTCTAACCCGTTAATGGCCGATACCACATTGTCGTCAAAGAGCCGGGCGTATTGTTTGTCGATATCGAAGCCAACTGTCCTGGGAACGCGGACGGGGAAATAGGATCGCGTGCCGTCTTCGAATGTCAGATATCGTCGGCCATTAGCCGTATCCAGCGTGGCATAATTCTCCTGAATGAAGCTGCGAGTGCGTCGTACAAGGTACAGGCGCATCAATTCGCGCCAGTCGTCCGCATATTCAGATTGCTCGAATGCCGCGAGCGAACGGACGGGCGCCTGGTGGCGTCGGATGAACTCGGTTTCGCCGATCTCTCGCAACAGGCGTTCGGGACGAATGCCCAGGTCTTCATTCTCAGACACAAACAACCGGATCTGGTTTGAGAGATCCTGGTAGGTCTTGTTGTATGGCGTGGCGGAAAGCAGAATGCACTTGCTTTCATTCTCCGCGATGTATTCCTGGATTGCCCGGTATCGCTTGCCCTCACGGTTCCTTAGATTATGACTCTCGTCAATCACCACGAGGCGATACCGGCGCATGTCCGGAAGTTCGCGGGTCGCGCGGCTGATCGAAAGAACCCGGGCGCGCATCCGATACTCTTCGCGATAATCCTTCCACATCGGCACCAGGTTCTTGGGGCAGATAATCAGCGTTTCAACCCCATAATCATCTTCAAACACGCGCGCTAAAGCCGTGGCCATTAGCGTTTTACCGAGCCCAACGACATCGCCAATAATGACGCCGCCGCGTTTGTTCAGGTGATGCGCGGCGATCTTCACGGCGGCCACATGGAAATCGAGAAGCTTATTCCCGAAATCTCTCGGTATACGGAATTCCGTCAGACCCGCTCGGGCTTCCTGGGACAGGTGATAAGCCATCTTCACGTAAATATGGTACGGTGGGATCAACCGCGGCCCCGCCCAACTCTCGTCGATTATCTGCGCGAGTTCCTTAGAAATATCAACGCACCAGCGGTCCTGCCAGCGATCTTCAAACCATTTCGCGAGTTTCTCACAGGAATCGTGATCCAGAACATCCACGTTTAGTTCGCCCTGGCCGGAAAGACCGGATTGCGTAAGATTGCTGCTGCCCAGGTACCCCACTGAAGGGTTGACGGGATCCGGCCGGAACAGCATGTAGAGCTTGGCATGAAGCGGATGTCTGAGGAAGAGCTTGACCACGACCTTCTTGGCCTTGATTTGCCTCGACAACCTGCGGAGTCCTGCCTCGTCCACGTTGCTAGGTGCGCCCGTCGCCAATTGGTCCCTGAACTGTTCCGCGAGCTTTTTCTTTTCTTGATTGACCTTCTGATTGTCGAGTTCCTCATTTTTTGCAATCAAACTCCTTGTATTTCGAAACTGCTCGTGAGGCGATCCATGCATGCCTACAAGCAGGCGGCAGCAGTTTCCTTCCCCACCCTGCCATCTCTCAACATATTCATCGATCGCCCGCCAACCTCGCAAATTGAAGTAGCCCACACAGAAATCTGCGCGGTCAGAAACCGCCATTGTTTCCGCCAAAGCCAGCAAGAGACGCTGTTCAATATTGTCGAAAATCCGTGGCATCAGGCCTTCTTTCTATAGTCTCAGGTCTGTATCGCATCTGACAGCCAGAATTCGGCAATACCAGATATAGGCAAGTATCTGGTGTATGTCAACCGGCCAGTGACAAGCCATTAAACCCAATCAACTATTAAATTCCTGATATCAATTCACTTAAAGTCAATTTCCGTGGCTTACTGGCCTGACAACGCGTCCATACTCACACACTATAGACCCTTGGGAAAACGTCGGCGCAGATTGCAAATGTTCGTCAGGCGCATAAAAAGAAACAGCCATTCAAACACGAATTTGAGTGGCTGTTGCCCGAGATCAAATACAATTGTGAGGGGCTGCTGGGGATGGGAGCGAAATCCGATAAGTCAATTTAGCAGAGCAATCGTTACACCGGACGGGAGAGCGGTTTCAGTACCTGAAAATCCTATTGATACAACCATATCGTTAGCCATTGTTGCCCCTTTGCAGGAACTGGATCCCCGAATCACTTATCTCCCAAATTCCTCGACGGCTATCACTGCGCAATAGACCTCTCTCTACCAACGTATTGCGTGCCCAAGCTGCGGTATTACGCCAGCGCGGCATATCTGCGGTAGAAGCGAGGGGCTTGAAGTCAATGTCCCTCAGCGTATCCTTCATACGCTGGAGGACGCGCTCAAGTACTTCCGACATTGGCGCCGATCCACCCGAATCGTTGAGTGCTTCAAGTATGGGACGATAGTAACAATCCACTGGAGTACGCTTTCCTCGCGGAAGGCGGATCCGGCCTTCGACCGAGGTTCCCTTACTTGCCTTGCGCCGATCTCCGCGGAAGAGAGTCTCCCACTCGCCTCGTATAGTAGCGATCCTGTCGCGGAGGTTTTTGATCTTTGCCGCACGCTCAAGAGCGTCTCTCGCCTTCTCGTATTCACCAACTTCGAAAGTGCGCGCGCCATCTTGGTTCACGAACTCTATCTCTGCTTCAATCTCTTCGAGTACAATGTCGAGCGCAGCCAGCACGTTAGTACGATTATCTTCGTTCATTGTCGCCTCCTTCTGATGGCGAACGCAAATTGCCGGAGGATACCACTTCTCACTATAACTTATTCAACAACAGGGACTTGAATCTCATATCGCATACCATTGTACACCACGTTATGATTGACAGGTAGAAAATTCTTGTCTTGCTCGACACCATCCTCAAGGGCCGCATGCGCCCTTGCAAGGTTCGGAAAGGACCAGGCTATTTGCTCACCGACTGTCCTGGGTACTGGTATGGCCGTTTTCGTCTCCATCCAATTTCTGTCAGACAACCGCCAATCCGTCAGTCCGGCCTATCCGTATCGTCAGCCGCTGCTTCTGTCAAACTCCAAGCTGCCGGCCTGTTGATAGAGTTCGGCCAAAGCGTCTTCGGCTTTTTCATAAGTCTCTCGCAGCGTTCGGTCTTTCCTTATAAGTGGATGGCTGCCAATGAATTGATAGATGTAGTCCACCGCGACGGAGGCTCGATCCATGAGTTCGAAATAGTGGCCGTCGTTTATTGCGTTATCCGAATCTTCGGGAAAAAGGGTTGATCCACCGTCTGTTGTATTTTCTTCAAGTATCGGGAAGCGGAATGCCTGGAGAAAATACCTTATGTCTTCTCTTAATTCATGAGGGGTTTCCCCCATAGGTTCGACCGGTTCTTCCGTCCAGTTCTCTATGCTGCCGTCTTCGCCGTAATAAACCTCGTGGACACAATACGTCACCGAGTCGGTTTCGGTATGACGCTTCCTGATGACCCTGTAGTCCCACGTCATTTCTTTTCTCCTGTGGCGACCGGATTCACCGCCGGCGCCGAGGTAGACGTGCTACGCTTGACTGCACGGGTGACGACAACCCGGTTGACCGTCTCCTTAGACGATGCTCTCGTCAGCGGCCGCGCCGCTACAGATCCGCCGGCATCTGGCCAGACGGGCGGTCCGGACCCGGGCGGAAGTCTGGAACCTTCATGAGCTTGCCGCCGTCTTCAATCGAATCGTACGCCCGGATGGCGGGCGCGATTGTCTCCATCGCCCTGTAGACATCCAGCGTTAGCGGCTTGCCCTCACGAACGGCATCCCTGAAATGCGCGTGTACGTAGTAGTCGGCATCCCCGTGGCCGCTGCCCCGGGCCTCTGAAGGCGCATCCGTACGCTGATACTGCCAGTCCACCTCCGCCCAGTCGTTCATTTGCGTATCGGCGAACCACACCTTGGGCTTCTCCTGGAGCGACCGCCGCCATTCCATGCTGCCCTTCGTGCCGATGAATTGCCACCAGTGGTGGTCGCCGTGCGGCCTGGGCTGCGTAAACCCGCACAGCATGCGAATCAACGTGTCCTTCTCCGTCTTCATCAATGCCACCTGAATATCGGGGCGGGAGATCTGTGGCCAGGCGTAGCTGGGCTGCTTCGTACTCATCCCCACCACCTCCACCACCCGATCGTCCAGAACTTTCAGCACCACGGACATATCGTGCGAACCGATACCTCCAACGATTACGGGGAGAGAGTGCAGCACCGTCGGTTCGGCTTCGGGATGGTCGGGCAGCGCCCCGACCGGATACTGCCTGCCGGTTTTGAAATCCTGGAAATACTGATGGGTGCCGTACCACCCCACATACTGGCCCTCGGCGTACGTAATCTTGCCCAGTCGTCCCTCTGCCACCTGGCGCCGCCAGCCTTCTACGACCCCCCAGAATCGCGTCTGCTCAGCCAGGCTGTACACCAGCCCCGTCCGCTCCACCTCGGTCACAATCCGCCAGCAGTCCGCCATTGTAAACGCCGCCGGCACCTCCGAGTTCACGTGTTTTCCCGCCTCCAGTGCCTGCGCCGCCATTGCCCCCACCTCCCTCTGCCTCACGCACAGGCCAACCGCTTCCATCCCATCGTAAGTCAGGAATTCCTCGTAATTCGCGAACGCCTTTACATCGTCGCCGTAGCGGATCGCCCCCAGCGACCGCTCCTGCAGCGGCTCAATCCAGTCGTAGATCGCGGTGATCCGGTAACCGGGGATCTCCTGCAACAATCGGATCCAGTTCAGGGCGCGATGGCCCAGCCCGGCAATTCCAATGCGTATCTCGTCCATCGTAGTCCCTCCGTCGCCATAGAGGCGCCCCGTGCCCCGGGACCTCGAGTGCGAACTATTCCAGTTCACCCACGGAAAGCGACCGGACTGTCACCGTCGATCCCCACGCCGGGCCAATACCCACCGGGCCCATCAGACCCCGGTAGTTGATCCGGTGAAATTCGTCCCCGGTCTCACCCGCGTTCGTATACCGAAGCTCATCGTCAACCATAACCTGCATGTGGTCCTCCCGGATCACCCACGTCACCCTCATCCATGTATCTTCTGGAATTCGACCCTGATCCTTCACGTGAAACGCATGGCCGTAAACCGGTTCGTAACACGCCATCTGCCCAGGCGAAGCCTCCCAGTTGAAGATAATATGACCCTTGGCAAAATGCAGTCGCAGGTTCGTCGAATCCGTCTTCGCCACCGCCACGATTCTCAGCGGCACGGTGTAAGTTCCCGGTGTCCGGGCATAACCGTATCCGGAAAGCCTGAGGTGTCCTCCATCCGAACTGACGCTGCATTCACTGACCGGCAACATTTCAGAAAGTAAGATCTCTGCCATCACTGATTCCTTTAACCGTTTCTGCGCGAACGTCTTCAGTTTAACGGTTACAACCGGATGACCCTTTCACACCGATCCACCGTCACCCTGTCCCGGCTACCAGAACCGGACCGGCAAACAACGCTTCCGGAAGCAAGCTCGCCGTTGCGCTTGAATGGGCATGGTCGAAGCCATCGGTGGTGACCTGGGCCATCGCCGTGTAAAATGCGCCCTCTCCGCTGACTCCGCTGCGGTTTCCACCACTATGTCCCCGAAGCCACTTCGGATCGACCAACTGCTCGCCCTTCCACATTCCCTGTGTCGCCAGCAGATGCCCGAAACGGGCGATATCCGACGGACTCATCACCACCCAGCCCGGACCGCTTCGCACCGGGTGTCCGTTGATTTCATAGGGCGGATCGAGATACGTATACGAATCCGGAATGTCCGGATAAAAGTACTTGCTTTCACTCATCGTCCTTCCCGTGTACCAGTCCCAACGTGCCGCCGGAATCCCGATCTTACCGAACAGCCGCTCATCCAGCACCTCTTTGAGGTCCCGGCCCCAAACAAAGGTCAGGGCCTGGCCCAGCCGCCAGAACCCGGCGCTGCTATAGCGTTCAACAGTGCCGGGTACCACGTGGGAATAGATGTCGTAGAAAGGGTCCCCGGTCCAGGTCGCCCACGCAGGCCACCATTTGTCCGACTCCTCTCCGGGGCGACCCTCACGTCCCTTGGCCCATTCGTTTCCCAGTTCCATGGGAAACCCTCCCTCGTGCGTGCCCCCTTCCTTCGGGCCGATGAGATGGCGCCACGTGAGCGTTTCGTGGTGTCCCCGGTTAAGAATCTTGTGCGGATGTGAAAGCTCACCTTCACCGGTCCAGGTCCTGTGGATCGGCTCATCAGGGTGCAGCATCCCCTCTTCCACCGCAAATCCGATCAGCACCCACATAAACGCCTTGCCCATCGAGGCCGTCTGGAACCGGTAATGCCGGTCACCCCAGGCATGCACCAGGTACCCTCCGCGCGTGAGCATGGTCCCCCATTTGTTCCCGGTATGGTCCTCGCCGCCAAAGGACGCGCCCTTTATGTCCAATCCTGAGAGGAAGCGGTCGAATTTCTCCTCATCCAGCCCGGCTTCAGCGGGCGTAATCGCGATCCAGTCGTCCTGCGGATAGGTCACCCATTCAGGGATCTCACGTCCCACGTTATTGTCCCCTCCCGTTGAGCTTCACAAAAGTCGGTCTATCAATGGTGGCGATTCCTCCATCGGGCAACATATATGCCCTCACCAGAAATCTGATGTAAAGCGTGATTCAGGGCGAAGCGGCTCAGGATTGCGTTCAACCGATTGAAATTCACTCATTCCTTCGATCCTAAGGTAGAAACTCCCGAGATCCACTCTACGCAATCAGCAGTCACGCTCGAAGCAAGCCTGTCGAAATGCCTGCGCCTCGGGACACTTTGATAACCCTGTTCCGACCCTTCGACAAGCTCAGGGAGCGGCCCAGGGTGCACGCAGCCATCCGTAAATGCCGCCGCCTGACGAGGGACCGGACATGCTGCCTGTCAGGCCGATCCCAGTGAGAGAGGCCTGGACATCATCCAAGGCTACAATCCGCCCATCAAAAGAAACGGCCATTTATACACGAATGTCAAATGGCCATTTATTGCATTGTAAACGCGGGATTTAAAGTGGAGCGGGAAACGGGACTCGAACCCGCGACATCAAGCTTGGGAAGCTTGTGCTCTACCTACTGAGCTATTCCCGCCCCATATATATCGGAATCTACCAACTCCCTCAAAGCGTGTCAAGAATTTTGAGAATGGCATCCGGCGCATCGTTCGGGCCCGCATCGACCCACCTCACGCGCCGCTCCTTTCGAAACCACGTAAGTTGGCGTTTGGCATAGCGCCTTGTACCCGTCTTGATCTGCGCTGCGGTTTCAGACAGACCCAATTTGCCGTCCAGATGATCGAAAACCTCGCGATATCCGAACGTATTCAGCGCATTGAGTTCACGGCCATAACCAAGACGTTTCAACGCCCTGACCTCGTCGACGAGCCCCGAAGCAAACATCCTGTCCACCCGTTCTTCAATCCTCCGGTACAGAAGCCCCCGGTCCATCCCCAGCCCGAACCACTCCGTACGCCAGTTTCTCGCCCGTTGCGCGGGTTGCTCGTGAAGCACCGAAAGCGGCGTCCCGGTCAGTTCGAAAACCTCCAGTGCGCGTACAACGCGTTTGGTATCGTTGGCGTGCAACCGTTCGGCCGCCACAGGGTCGACGTCGCGCAGCCTGGCGAAGATTCCGCCGGGGTCCTTCGTTGCTTCGGCCAGAAGACGACCGCGTACGGCCCCGGTGGTACGTGGAAGCGGTGAGAAGCCGTCGAGAACCGCTTTGAGATAGAGACCCGACCCCCCCACCAGGACCGGAACGCGATTCCGTTCCAGAATAGACTCGATTGCCCTGGATGCGTCGCTCGCGTAATGCCCTGCGCTATAATGCTCATCCGGGCTCACAACGTCGATCATATGGTGTTTCGCGAGGGCACGCTCTTCCAACGTGGGTTTGGCCGTGCCAATGTCCATAGACCGATAGACCTGCCGCGCGTCGGCGGAGACTACTTCACCGCCAAGCGCCCTCGCCAGGGCGATGCCGACCCGGGTCTTGCCCGATGCGGTCGGGCCCACGAGTGCCAATACCCGGTGCGGCCTATCTGCTGAATTGCCGGTCGATTTCATCCAGGGGCATCTTTACCACGGTTGGCCTGCCCTGCGGGCAGACGAACGGTTCCCGGGTGGCAAACAGGCGATCGATCAGCGCCCGCATCTCCCTTGGCGAGAGCTTCTCTCCCGTTGGGATGGCCGTGTGCCGGGCATAGGCGGCCGCCAATCGATGCTCAAGCGGAGAAACGACGTTCTGGCGGCTGACCGGGACCGAGGAACGGCGCTCTTTGTCGGTCAAATCACCTACGATCTCTCGAAGAAGCCGCCCGTCTTCCCATACTTTAAGTTCCACGGGAATGGCATCCACGACCACGGTATTACCGCCAAAATCCCGTACTCCGAAGCCGATCGCTTCCAACAGCGGCATTGCCTCCCGCACCGTCTGGATCTGCCGCAAGCCAAAGTCAAGCGTGACCGGAAACAGAAGTCGCTGGCCCAAGCCGGCGTTAGCTTTAAAGCAATCCAGTGTCTGTTCGTAGATCATCCGCTGGTGGGCCAGGTGCTGATCGACAAAAATCAGGCCATTCTTGATATGCGCCAGGACATATCTGTCGTGCACCTGCCAGACGGAAACCTGATCGACCGTTTCCTCGTCAGTCAGTTCCGCATCGTCCTCCGCGCCCGCGTGCTTTTCGCGGCTCTCGGCCTTTTTGTTGACGGTCAGGGCAAGCGCCATTTGCACGTCTTCCAGGCCCAGGGGATCTGAAAGATAGGCCTCGCGTTCCACGGGCGCGTCCGCAACGCCACCGGCAGGATCCGGCTTAGCGGAAGTGGCCCCGTTTGTAAGGATCGCGGGTTCGGCAAAGCCACTGCCCACTTCCGGAACCAGATCCTCCTCCCTCAACCCCGCGCGAACGACTTCGGCAACCGCATCGTAAACCGAGGCCTCGTCCGAAAAACGCACTTCACGTTTGGTGGGGTGCACATTGACGTCCAGACGGGAGGGATCCAGTTCCAGTAGAAGCGCAAAGGTGGGATGGAAGCCCTTCACGAGCAGTCCGCCAAATCCATCGTGCACGGCGTGCGTCACCGCCCGGTCGCGTACCCAGCGCCCGTTGACGACCATCGCCTGTTGTGCGCCCGATTTACGAGCCAGTTCCGGCCGTCCTGCAAACCCCCAAACCCGGATACCGTGCCGTTCACCGTCCAGGAAAACGGCGTCCCGGCCCAGTTGAACGCCAAATATCGCCTCCAGGCGATGTTGGCGTTCGGACCTCCCCAGGTTCAGAATTTCGCGCCCGTTGTGAGAAAGCAAAAAGGCAATGGCGGGATAGGCCAAAGCCAGGCCGGTCAGAGCGTCCGCCACGTGTCTGAATTCGGTCTCGACACCCTTCAGGAATTTCCGCCTTGCGGGTACATTGAAAAACAGGCCGTGAACGGCGATGGTTGTTCCCCGGTCCCGGCCTGTGGACGTGACATCGCGCACCCGACCGCTTTCGACGCGCACGCGAGTGCCCTGAATTTCTTCGGCGTGGCGGGTCTCGATAGCCATTCTGGACACCGCCGCGATACTCGGTAGCGCCTCCCCGCGAAACCCCAGCGTACGCAGCGTGCACAGATCGGAGAGATCGGCGATCTTGCTCGTGGCGTGCCGTTCAAGAGCCAGCAAAGCGTCGTCACGAGACATCCCGCAGCCGTTATCGCTGACCCGTATAGTCTCTTTGCCGCCGCCGGCCACTTCAGCGACAATCCGGTCCGCACCTGCATCGATGGCGTTTTCCACCAGTTCCTTCACCACGGAGCCCGGCCGCTCCACGGCTTCACCTGCAGCGATACGATTGGCGATTTCGTCGGGTAGAATGCGGATCCGGTTGGGCATGCCTAAACGTCTGCCTTTGCTGCGGTGCCGGTAAACAAGCGAATTAGCGGGATTCAGATTTGCCCTCGCAGCATCCCTCAGAATCGTTACGAACACGAACCCGAAAGCCCCGATCCGTCTTACGAACGCGCATTTCTGCCCATGCCCTACAGGCCCTGGCGCTTCAATCGGTCCAGGGTGCGATCGAATGCGTCGACAACGTGATCCAGATCTTCTTCGGTATGCACGGATGCCGTTAACCCGGCCAATCCGTTCAGATCGACGCCTTCCAGTTGCATCGTGGCACGGAATGCATCCCTCATCGCCGGATCGGGCGTCTTCAGCCGGCGGTAGTCATAGGTTCCCCCGGCTATCGCTTCCAGGCTCTGTTCCATGGGTCCGCTATCGGGAAGGAATTTGATGCCGGAGAAGTCACCGTAGACAACCCAGTCCACGCCGTGGTCCGAGATGACACAGTTGAGACGGTTGCGCAGGATTTCGCCGTTCCGGTTTGCGCGTGCGATGTGTTTGCCGTCTTCGATAGCCTTCAGCGTGGCAATCCCGGCGGCCGCGGAAACCGGATTGGCGTTAAAGGTACCCTGGTGGGGCATTTTCCTGCACGTATCCCACTCCCGGTCTCCCCGAAACGCCAGCAGATCCATGATATCCTGCCGACCGGTCAGACAGCCTCCGGGGAGTCCGCCCGCCAAAATCTTCGCCAACGACGTGAGATCGGGCTTGACGTTGAAGTGGGCCTGGGCGCCTCCGGGCGAGCATCGAAAGCCGGTGACCACTTCGTCGAAGATCAAAAGCACGTTGTGCCGAAGCGTTACGCGTCGCAATTCTTCCAGGAAACCCGGACGGAGGGGTGCCACGCCGAAAATGGCTCCGGTAGGCTCCAGAATGACACAGGCAATATCGTCGTCCCGGTCAAGAATAGCCTCAACCTGATCGATTTGGTTCGGCGGGCACAGGCAGACGGTATCCGCAACTTCGCGAAGAACGCCGGCGGGCACGGGTTCGTCGAAGGGCGGCAGCACGCCCACGTTGAGGTTGTCGTGCCAGCCATGAAAGTGGCCGAAAAACTTGAGCACCTTTCGCTTTCCGGTAAAGGTCCGCGCCAGCCGGAGCGCCATCAGCGTCGCCTCGGTGCCCGAGCTTGTAAATCGAACGCGTTCGGCGGAGGGGATCAACTTCATGACCCGCTCTCCCCACTCCACTTCCAACTCGTGACACGCACCATAGTGGGTACCACGCGCCACCTGTTCCGAAACGGCTGCCACCATATCCGGGTAACAATGCCCGAGCATCAGTGCCCCGTGCCCCATCCATAGATCCACATATTCCCGGCCGTCCACGTCCCATTTACGCCCTGCCTTGGCACGACTTGCGTAAATGGGAAATGGCGTACAATAGCGAGAATCGTGGGTAACGCCGCTGGGAAAGATCCGCGACGCTTTTTCGTAGAGCGCCAGAGACCGGTTCAGCGCATCCCGGAATTCTGCATTAATTCCATTAACTAATTCTTCCACAGTTGGTTATCCCTCTTCTTTAACGTGATCACTCAGAAGGCCCGGAAACGTTTCATGCCCGCCACGAGCCGTAAGTGGGAAAAATAACGAACAGGTAGAAAAAAGCAACCGGCAAAATGCGCTGTTATGCTTGTCTCGGCAGGGGGTAAGAAAACGTGCGATCAGCCTCGACGCCTGAGAAATCCGATGCATCTTCCGACATGACCCAGAGATGTTGTTCGGTCCCCGCCTGCACCCTGAATCCACCGGTCTCTCCGGGGCCGCCCGAACCGGCCGCTTCCACCCGACGGACCACGGGGACCGCGTCCCAGTGATGCGCGAGCGCGACAAAGGTTGTCTCCCGGGCAATCCTCCGGCGGATGAGCACATCGCCGGTTTCCGACGCGGGCTGAAGCGGCGCTTTTCCAATGATTATTTGCGCCCCCGTGTCTTCCGGGAGGAATGCCCCCACCCCACCCTTCGGCAAGCCCCACTGCAACGAAACCATTTCCTCCGGTACGAATTCGATCGGCTGCCGGATGTGGTCATATCCGTCGCCGGAAAGCGCAATCGACCCGCGACACGACAGACCGGTCTGCATGCAACGATCGGCCGGATACCGGCAGACCCAATCCATCTGGCATTCCTGTGGCGCCTTAACGTGGAACACATCCCAGAAGTACGAATCCGTCCACAAAATCACCCGACGCATTTCAACTCCCGAATAGGGGGCTTGCTCCCAGGAAACGCTGGCGTCGACCACCTCGAACCCATCCGCGCGCCGTACATCGAAATTCACCAGCCGCCCTTCCGCCGGAGGCTGGGAATGGCCGTCTACCATCACGGTGTTATGGCTGATTGTCTGCCGATACCAGGTCTCGTTCAGGTCGACGCCATACCCCGGCGTACCCAGGTCCGCAGCAACCGGGCACCCGCGCGCGTAGAACGAAATCGAGAGTTTGTCGGGATGTCCGTGCCCGCCGCCGTGCGGACCGTACTTCAGCAGCACGCAGCTTTGCCTATCCAGCGCCTCGCCCGACCTCAAGATGGCCATTCCCGACGGTTTCAGCACGGCGCTCTCCACGACGAGTCTGCCGCCGGAATCGGGCAGATCTTCACCGTACAGAAGCGCCTCCACGGACATTCGGGGCCGGCCGGAATAGTTGCGTTCGAGTATCCGGGCGAAGACGGGATCTCTATACCACCCGTACGCCACCTCGTAAAAGGACTCCGATGGCGGCACTCCGTGGCAGACGTCGGACAACAACGAAGAAAAATACCAGCAATCGTTGGTGGCGGGCAGCCTGAAATCGGGAAACGCCAGCGACACCGGGGCGCGGAACATCGCCCTCAACCGGTCGTTGTCATGCAGGTCCGCACCGCTGTTCTCCGACACCTGGATCTGAGCAATCAACGCGGCGAGGGTATAAAAATGGTAACTGGAAGATCCCTCCCACCACAATCCGTCGTCCAGAACACCCTCCCGCAACTGGTGGAAAAACCCGAAATTGTCCTCCAGGGCAACCTTCTGAAATTTCGCGTCGTTCAGGCAGATTCCAACGGCCGCTAAAGCAGCATTGTGCCAGCATTCGATGTTGTGTATGCGGTGGAACTTCTGGCTCTGAATGTGCTCCGCCGCCACAACGAGCAGGTTCGTTTCTATAAACGTCCGCTGGATGGGGGTGAGGGCTTCCCGGATAAGATCGTAGGCCTTTGCGATGGGGATCAACCACACCGCCTCGTCCAGTGAATGGTTTGCCACCTTGCCCCAGCCATACGGCAGTTCACGCTCGATCGGGTACCCCGGATAACGTTCTGCGTAGGCCAACAGAATCTCTCTGCATCTGGCCAGATATGCTCCGTTCGTATCCAATTGCCACATGAGCGCCAATCTGTATGCCATAGTGGACAGCCGATTGTTGACGAACCAGCGCCATGCGGAATCGTATGGCTCGCCCGAAAAGACCCGTCCGTCCTTCGGACATCGATGGGCGTGCGGCGATCCGGCGTCGAATGCAAGCTCCACGGCGTGATCCGGGCAAAAGTAGTTGTGGTAGTACCCTGCCGGGCGGTCCTGAGGCTGCATTTCTTCGCCGAGGAAGGTCTTCGCCTCGGTCTCCAATCGACGGTAGGCATGGATGAATGCCGGATGGGTCCGCCGTTCCCTCGCCATCGCCATACGACGTTCGGTTATCAGCTTCAACACACGTCCCCCACGTTAAAAACGGCCGGTTGCCACATTACGGGTCGGACCTTATCTTGTGAGGTTCCCGAGGCTTCGCACCGCACATGGGCCGGCCAAGCCACCGGATGCGTGCCGGCCACCTTTAAAATCGCGCCTTCACGGGGTTTCCCTATGCCCGACACAATATCGGAGATTCTGATACCCGCCAATGAAATTCAGGAAAGGGTTCGTCAGTTGGGCGCCCGGATATCGTCGGACTTTCACTCGGACAACGCTGCCGGTACGGATAGCCCGACAGCATGGGAGGATCGACACGCGGACGACCTGTCTGCGCCGAATATCCGGCAGGCAGGGACACTGAGACCACTCATCCTTATGGGCGTTCTCAAAGGCGCCCTCTTCTTCCTCGCCGATCTGTCCCGGGAGATTTCGGTTCCCGTGGAGATCGAATATATGTCGGTATCCAGCTATGGTAAATCGACGCGGAGTTCCGGCGTTGTAAGGATCCTGAAGGATCTCGATCGCGACATCGCCGGCGCCGACGTGCTCCTTGTGGAGGATATCGTCGATACGGGCCTCACGCTGGACTATCTTCTGCGCATCCTCGAGCCAAGGCGTCCTCGAAGCCTGAAAGTCTGCAGCCTGCTGGAGAAACCCTCCCGTCGAAGGGTGTATGTGCCAATCGACTACGTCGGCTTCTCCATCCCGAACGAATTTGTCGTAGGATATGGCCTGGACTACGACCAGCAATACCGCAATCTTCCTTACATTGCGGCATTGAAGAATTCCGATGCGCCGCGCTCGCATTGCACCTGAGCGAGACGACCTGCGGTAGAGACATTGTCAGATGTCGTGGATAGCGGAGAGCGCGTCCTGAGTCGCCACCAGGGCGACCACAAGGGTCGCCCCTACAAAAACAATATGGACGCGGACATGCGGCGAATGGTGACATGTTTACGGGAAAGGGCACTAAGTTCCCAGGCTCCCACCCGGTTCCGCCAACACGCGGTTCACGGTCTTGAACAGGCTCTCTACCATCTGCTCCGTGAGCGTTCCCGTATTTATATTGTAACGGCTGAAGTGATAACTGGCAACCAGAATCCGGGAATCGCGGCGGAAACGATAGGTCCTGCCGTGCACGAACCGGTAGTGCCCCACCCTTTCGATGATACCCTCCGCCCTCAAGAGGCGCAGATAGGCCTCAAACGCGTCTCTCCCCATTGACAGTACAACCCGGATCCGCCTCAACTGCTTCGTTTCCATTCGCAGCCAGCCCAGGCAGGCGCGTTTCTCGCTACCGTTCGGCCTGTTTGCGGGCGGTACGCACTTTACGGCGTTTGTAATGTAGACGTTATCGAGCTTCAGGCCATCGTTCGGGTGGGTGGATTTCGGTTGATTGCCGAACCCGTGACGGTATAGTGCCCCGTAGAGCACCTGTCCGGCGTGGTCCCCGGTAAACGGCCTGCCGGTGCGGTTCGCCCCATGGGCGCCCGGTGCAAGACCGATAACGAGCAGTTCGCCGGACGCATCGCCGAAGCCCGGCACCGGTTTTGCCCAGTAGCCATCGACATTCTCCTTTTGATTGTCGGCGGAATCGAACGTGGCGCGGTAGTCAACCAGCCGCGCGCAACTGCCGCAGTCTGCAATCTGCTCAAAGAGCAGCCGTTCCGCTCCCGCCTCTTCCCACGTGACGCGCTGCGATCTGGCGCCCATTGTGTCGGCTTCCGTTCGTTGCGTTCGCAGCCCTGAAAGGATGACGCATCAAGAAATGACAAGCAGCCGCGCTTCCTTCGGTAGATGCGCAACCCGATATCGGCACACCTGGCTGCCGTCAATGGCCGGCAGCCATCATCATCACGCCACCCGGGAATTTCCCGGGGATTCCGCATGCCTGGAAATCGTCCGTGACGCCTACGCAAAAGAGGCGGTCCCGTGGGGGCCGCCTCTTTAGAGATATCGATGTGTAACCGGATTCGCGGCTAGTTTCCCACCCTGTTGTTGAAAAATACCACCTGCCGCGACCGGGCCATGGCCTCGTGTTCCTCGTCGGTGCATGACCTGTCGGTGGGAACGTTGGGATCGGGACCCGCCGGCTGGTACCCGCTGCGGACCAGATAGGCTTCCAGATCCTCCCCGCTGATATCGGCCAGGATCTGCCCATCGAAATCCAGGGTCGGCTGCAGCGGCTGCCCGCTCTTGCGCACCATTTCTTCGTAATTTGCGGGATTGTTTATGATGTCTTTGTCCTCGTATCTGAGTCCGTACTTGTCCAGCACCGCCCGTATGCCGCGGCTCCATCCACAGTGGGGTTTGAGATATGCGGTAATCGCGGGATTACCCATCGGAGATTCTCCTTTTCCTTGAATTAACCATCGAAACGCATGATTTCATCCCTGAACTAACATAACGAACTTTTCCGAGATTTGCAAGTCCAATCGCCATTCGTACGGACCGAATGGAATCTTTCGGGAGTCCGGAGTGGGAGGAATGTGACAACGGTTTTTCAACCTGGCCCCTGGCGGCCGCGAACACGGATGGCAATATCCGCACATGTCGGGAAACCAGAGTCTCTCTCGATATCGGTTGGGGATAAATCGCGCCCGTGCGGGCTGTCGACACACCGCGAACCTCGCGCGGGCACGTAGAGTCGGGGCAATTCGCCGTCGTTTGGTGGCTTGCGGATTATGCCGCCGCATTCACCGCATTGGCAAAATCGAGGTCGGCGCGGGTGACGGCGTTTTCACTGTGAGTCGTCACCGTAACCGTGAGGGTCTTGCTCCTGCTGTCCAGGTTGATGTCCGAGTGATGGTTGTTGCTGTCCATTACCTGAGTCAGCGTGCGTACAAAGGCCATCGTGGGGACGAATTTCTGGAACTTCCATACCCTGTGAAGCGCCCTGGTTTCCCGGTCGTATTCCCAGCCCTCCAGATCCTTCAGCGCTTCCAGTATTTCCTCCTCGGTCACCCGGGTCTTATCCTCGTGCATAGCTACCTCCCTTGAAAACGACAATATTGAATATGTCGAACCAAAACCGCGCTCGTAGCCCGGGTTGGCGTGACTGCGTGGCGAACGACCACCGGGCCAGTGGGCGAAAACCGCGTCCCAAAGAGAATATACCAAGAATTCACAGGCTGATCAATCCCCGCGGAGGATGCCTGCCGTCGCGAGCGCGTTTTCGTACTCCTCGGGGGTGTTGATATTTCGCAGAGATTCCAATTCAGGATCCACATCCCGTAAAACGGACCCGGGCACCCGGCAACAGCCGCAACGTTCCGTCAACATTGTTAGTTTGAGGGTGCCGGAATCCAGCATTTCCGAAATCACAGGGAGTACGGACACGCGATAAACGGCCGCAAGCGGATGCAGCCTGCCACCTACGTATGGCACTGCGATATCGGCTTCGCCAACCAGATGCGCAAGGCGGCGTACAAATCCGGAACGCAGGAAAGGCGCATCGCAACCACATACAAACGCGGCATCGGCTTGCCGGGAAATAGCTTCAAGACCTGCCGCCAGCCCCTGTAACGGGCCCCTGCCCGACACCTGATCCCGGATAATGTCCACGTTGTCGGGAAGGCGCGGCAGTCGTTGCCGGGGTGCGGAAACCACCAGCACGGTACCCAGCGCGCCGCTGAGCACACGAACCACACGCTGCAGCAGATATTCTTCCCCAAAGCGCAACCAAGCCTTGGACGACCCCATCCGTCGGCTTCGTCCGCCGCACAACACGATGCCCCCGATTCTCATTTCAGATATCCAGGACAACGAACGCCCGCCACCGTCCGTCGACGCGTTCCACGACAAACCGGTGGAGCGTGACGGCCTTCACGTCCACAACCAGATCGTGGCGTTCCATATCCAATTCCTCACCAACCAGTTCCCCCGACACATTGAAAGTGCCATCACGTTCTCCGGCGTGGACGTTTACCGGCCGCAGCAGAAGCCGTTCGGCATCCTTGTAAAATATTACCTCCTGCAGAAAGTCGAACAGCAGCAAGTCAAGCGCTTCCGCCTCAAGTTTCACGGATCGTCGGTCTTTTAGCGCCAGAGTATTCAGGTCGGCTACCATTACGTTCAGCGTGGCCTCGGCCGCCGCGGTAAAAAGAGCCCCAGGGTCTTCACCCCAGGCTTCGAAAGCCACGTCCGCAATGGCGATATCTTCGAGAAATCGATAGGACAATGTCGCATCCCTTTCCGGTACAAACAGTTCTACACCTGACACGCTGCGAGTTCCGATAGGACGCGCACGCGCGCATCCGCCGTGCCCCTGCCAATAAAGACGAGCTCTGTACGATCAGCACGGAAGGGTTCCAGCGCCCATCTTCCACCCGCGAAATTGAATAGATACGCCCCTTCGGCGCACCGCAGGAACCCCTTCGCGCGGTAGACGGCCTTCGGCATGTTTTCCGCGAGGCGTTCGAATCCTGTACGATCCAAAAGCCTGTCGGAAACGAAATCAAAGCTGTCGATTTCCGTCCGGCCACTGTGCTCCGTTGCCGCGCGTACGGGTCGCTGCGCTCTGACTCCAAAGCCGAAAAGAAGTCCCGTGTCGACCGCGCATTTCAAGGTTCGAACGACCGAAGCGTCGGGATTCACCCGCCTCAGTTGCGCTTCTACCGCCTCAAGGTGGCACGGTGTGACCAGATCCACTTTGTTCAACAGCAAGATATCCGCCGCTTCGAACTGAGTGGTTGTCACGTATCCCAGATCCGGAAACCGGACCATCAGGTCCGCGTCTGCGACGACGACCACGCTGTCCAGGCGAACCCCCGGCAGATTGTCCTCCACGTCGAAAATTACCGCATCCGGCTCCGCAACGCCGGTGGTCTCAACCACAATCAGGTCCGGCCGCACCGTTTTCACGATCTCCTTTACTGCTTCCTCGAACTCCCCCGCCAGCGAACAACAGACACACCCTCCGGCCAATTCCGTCATCCGGATATGTTTACCCTCCACCACCTTGCTGTCGATGGCGATCTCTCCAAATTCGTTCATCAGAATCGCGACACGCCGGTCGGCACGCGCCACCAGGTGGCGCAACAGCGTGGTCTTGCCACTGCCCAACGAACCCGCAATCAGAATCATCGAGATCTTCATCACCCGGTGTCCCCCATTCGGCCGTCCCTCGTCGGAACGGGACCAGGCGCCCGCCTGACGTTCAGAATCAGTGGTACCAGCCAGGTTTTCCGCCAGGGTTACCCCTTCACGTTTCCGATGGGCGAAAACCGGGCCACCCGTCGACTCAGACCCGCCTGCTGTGTCGCTTCGATCACTTCGTCGATATCCTTGTATGCGCCTCCGGCCTCTTCGGCAAGGCCTGCAAAGGACACGGACCGGACGTAGATTCCGCGCGCCTCCAGTTCCCTCTGAAGCCGCTTGCCGTGAAACCGTTTGCGAGCCTTCGTGCGGCTCATCGTCCGCCCGCTGCCATGGGCCGTGGAGAAAAACGCCTGGCCTCCATCTGGCGATCCCGCCAGCAGATAGGACCCGGTTTCCATGCTGCCACCAATAATCACCGGCTGCCCGTAGGGCTTGAAGCACTCCGGGACACCGTCCATACCCGGTCCGAAAGCCCGGGTTGCCCCCTTGCGGTGAACGAGTACCGTCCGTTCACGACCATCCACCGCGTGGCGTTCCAGCTTGGCGGTGTTGTGCGCCACGTCGTAGACCTGGCGCATCTCCATATCCTCCGGGCTGCGCCCCAGTACGTCGGAGAACACCTCCCGAATGCGATGAAGAATGACCTGTCGGTTGGCAAACGACATGTTGATCGCACACTTCATCGCGGCGAAATAGTCCTGGCCCTCCCGGGAGTGAAAGGGCGCACATGCAAGTTCGCGATCGCGAATTGAGATCCCGTACTTTTTCTGCATCACCTTCAGAAACACCCGCAGATAGTCCGTAGCCACCTGGTGCCCGAAACCCCGACTTCCGCAGTGAAACATCACGACAACCTGGTTGGGAATGGTAATGCCGAACGCCGCGGCTGCCGCCTTGTCGAATACATGGTCGGGTCTTGCCACCTGAATTTCGAGATAGTGGTTTCCCGATCCCAGCGTGCCGATCTGGTTGAAGCCCCGCTCCACCGCCTTGCGGCTGATTTTCGTCGCGTCCGCGCCCGAAATGCAGCCATCTTCTTCGGTCCGCTCCAAATCCTCCGGCCAGCCGTAATGGTTGCGCACGCACCAGCGCGCCCCCTCCTGTACGACCGTCCGAAACTCGTCGTGGGAGATCTTCAGAAAACCCGAGCTGCCAACGCCCGCTGGCACGCGATCAAAAAGACGATCCACGAGCGTCTTCAGATGGGGCCTGACCTCGTCGTACGTCAGATTGGTGGTAACCAGGCGCATCCCGCAGTTGACGTCGAACCCGATGCCTCCTGGCGAGATCACGCCCTGTTCGGCGTCCATTGCGGCCACGCCGCCGATGGGAAACCCGTATCCCCAGTGCCCGTCGGGCATACAGAAGGCGTAGTTGAGGATGCCGGGCAGCGTGGCCACGTTGGTCACCTGCTCGATCACGCCGTGGTCCATTTCCGACATCAGTTTTTGTGTCGCGTAAATACGCGCCGGGACGAGCATTCCTTTTTTGTACGAAGTCGGGATCTCCCAGACGGTCGGCGATACCCGGGTTGCCTCGGGCGGCGTGGCGGGCATGTCGTGCTCCTATGAATCGTGTTCGCAACTTGCATAGTGTTTCTGCAACGGATCAAGGCCGAAATCGTTCTCCAGGTCGCGCAGTACGGAGTGGATGTGGTTCGCGTCATTCTGGGTATTGTCGTATTCCACCAGATGGGTGGGGCCGTGGATCCGGTAGTAATGCTTCTCCCCCGGCCGGATCCCGCCAGCCCACGCGAAGTGGAGCCTGTCCACCCCGGCCTTTCGAATACGCTCCAGGTGCGCTTCGGCAAGGTCCGCCCGGAGGTTCGTTGCGTATAGCTCCAAAATCCGCAGCAACGCCTCCTTCTGCGACGGCGGCATTTCAGATACGGGCAGTCCCGTGGGGTCGCCGATCCGGGCGACCTTGCTGTTTCGGGTGAGGATATCGCTCGGCGCCTCCGCCTCGATCCGGACCACGGCCTGCAGATCCTCGGGCAACGCTTTCAGAAGCCCGCGCGCCATGTCCTCTTCATTGCGCAGGACGCGCCAACCCTTGCGGTCGCCTGAAGGTACCCGCGCCGGGTTCGCACCCCAGAAGGCCGGTGTTGACGCCACCGTCTTTTCGCCGCCTGCAGAAAACGTTATCGACAGATGGTGGCCGTCGATCCGCCAGCCCCAGGTCCCCGAAGAAAGATCGCCGAAAAGTGTCAGGAAATACCCGTCGGAGTCCCTGCGGAAACGCGACGTCGTCTGAGCCTCGATCTGGCCGAGAATGCCCTCCAGGACCATGATATCCACCGCTTTCTGATATCCGGTATCGCTGAGCGCACTTTTCAATAGGACATGCGCCGCGTCCCGTTGCGCCTGCGACATTTCCCTGAAAGGCACGCCGTTTCGTTTAACGGGTACGTAGTTCCAGTTGAAACGTTCCTCGTGTTCGAACGCGTACAGAACCCGGTTCTGCTGGTCCGTACTCAGTTCGTTCATGAAATCCCGGGCTTCACGAAGCATGGGTTTCCTCCCCGTCAGGGTACAGGTGGGTATGTATGCCTTCTGCGATTGAAAAACTCTAGTCGGACGAATCGCGCACCGCCGCGCGGAATTCCGCGACCGTCCGCTGGTTGTTCGTCGGTTCGCCCGCTTTCAGCGCAACCAGGATCGGGGCCGGATGCGACTCCGAAGCAGCCGACGAATCCACGGCCGCACCCGTCGTCGCATCCACCGACACCTCGTAGACATCGTCGGGCTTCCAGAAATCCCGCGATGCGCGGCCTGCTGTCACGCGGGACATAAACGCCGTCCAGATCGGCACGGCGTCGCGGCCGCCGGTTATCCCTCGTTGTTTGCCGGTCTTCCGGTCGAATCCTACCCAGACACTCGTGGCGAGATCCGGAGTGAAGCCGGTAAACCAGGCATCCGTATGGTCGTTTGTCGTGCCCGTCTTCCCCGCCGCGGGCCGGACGAATCCCCGGGATCGAACGCCTCGGCCGGTACCTCGCAGGATAACGTTCCGAAGCAATCGAATCATGACGTAGGCATCCGCAGCACTGATGACGGGAACGGGTTGCACCCGGTGCGCGTACAAAACCCGCCCCCCTGAATCTTCAATCTGCCGCACAAAAGTCGGCTCCACGCGCACGCCGTAGTTGGCGATGGTGGCATAGACCGAGGCCATCTCCAACGGTGTAACCTCGCTTGCGCCCAGCGCGATGCTCGGATATGCGTCCAGCGGACTCCGGACACCCAGACGTCGGCCCATTTCCACAACCCGTTCCGGGCCGACCCTATCCATAACCTGCACACTTGCCGCATTTGCGGAATTCACCAGAGCCCACGCCGCCGTCGTCAGACCGAGATATCGGTCTCGGAAATTTCCGGGCGACCATGGCTTTCCGTTTACGGTATAGGTCCGGGGCTCATCCACAAACAATGACACGGGCGATATCGCGCCCGCCGCCAGGGCCGCCAGATATACAACCGGCTTGAAACCCGAACCCGGCTGGCGCCGTGCGGTTGTTGCCCGATTGAAGTAGCTGATGAAAATATCGCGGCCGCCCACCAATGCGCGCACGTATCCCGTGGCCGGTTCCACGCTGACCAGAGCCGCCTGGATGTATTCCCGCCGACCCTCTCTGCCGGCGCTCTCGTACACGCCAAATCCAAGCCGTACATCCACATCTGCAAGTCCTACCGCCACAGCCTTTACTGCAGATTTCTGCATGTGGAAGTCCAACGTCGTATAGATATTCAACGCTCCAAAACTGAGCGCCGACCGTCCCCAGCGCCGCACGACCTCATCCTTGATGATCTCGACAAAGTACGGCGTCCGATTCCGGTTACGGAGTTGCGGCGCCAGATCCGGCGGTGCGGCGAGGGCCTGTTTCAGCGCGTCCTTTTCCAGGAAACCCGCCGCGTACATGCGCCGCAGCACGTGTGCGGTACGCGCTTCGGCTTGCCGCCCGCCGTCACGGAACGGATTCAACGCGCCGGGCGAATTGGGCAGCCCGGCCAACATGGCCGCTTCCGTCAGACTCAGGTCCGAGGCGGCCTTTCCGAAAAACGTCTGCGACGCATCCTCCACGCCGTAGGCATTGGTACCGAAGAAACTCCCGTTGATATAAATCTCAAGCAATCTGTCCTTGGCCGCTTTCCCGTACAACCTTGCGAACATCGCCTCCAGCTGCACGGCCAGCAGCACCTCCCTCGCCTTCCGCAGATAGGTCTTCTCGCGGGTCAAGAACAGATTCTTGACGATCTGCTGGGTAATCGTGCTTCCACCTCTGACTTTTCGGAAGTGCGTCAGGTTTGCCAGGAACGCACCTGCGATGCCCTTCAGGCTTACGCCCCCGTGGTGGTAGAACGACTCATCTTCGGTTGCAATGACCGCCTTGATAAACCAGGGACTCACCTGGTCCAGCCGCACCTGCCTGACCCGGCGGTTGAACGTAAAGAGTAACTCCCCGGTATCCGCGAAGATATTCACGCCCGCCTGGCTGCGCAACGCGTCGGGATCGGGCGGAATTCGGGGAAGGGACGTCGCGAGCCAGACGAAGCCGATGCCCGTGAGGAGGAACACGTCGGCGCCCAGAAGTATTCCTGTCCGGATCCAGTAATTCCGAATCGAGGTTCGGCGCATCAGGGATGCCCTCCCTTGTCACCGAACAGGCCCTCGATTGCCCCGGGTTCCACTTCGAATTTGACCGAGGCGCGTTCCGGATCGACATAAACCAACTCACCGTGGTAAATGCCAAGTCCGCTCTGAATCAGAATCTGGCTCACAAGTCCGGATCGGTATTCTTCCAGCAAACGTTGCCGCTCATCGGACCGGAATTGTTCAATGAAACCCCTTGTCAGCCGTTCACGCACGTCCGCTCGGATCGAATCCGCAATGGCCATGGCGTCTGCTTCGGCGCGCCATTCGGACTCACCCGCTTGGCGATACAACGCGTCGACCCGCCTCCGTATCCGGGCCCGGTAACGGACGCCGGGGAGACTTGCCATCCTCAGAAGGGAAAGCCCCTTTTTGAAAGTACTGACACTTCCAATCAGTTCCCGCGTTTCCCGGCTCGCGTTCTCCGAGAGTTCCGTACGCCAGACTGCGATAAAGGAGGGCATACCGGTCTCCGGCACGCGATCCAGGTCGAAGCGGGCGTCCGCCACGGCCCTGGGCAGGCCTCCCGCCACGGGCGCTTCCACCGTCCGCAACGAATCCCTCATCTCTGCCCGGGCGTCCAGATGCTTCCATATGGCGCCCGTCCTGGCGCGCCTCTCGTTGTTTCTATCAAGCGCTTCCCCCACCCATCCGGCAATCCAGTTGTTCCGATATTCCAGATACGCCGAGAGCACGCCTGACATGGACAGCAACAGCACCACGGCGACGGGATACGCCAGGTTCCTGAATCTCAGCGGCGACCATCGTTCTTCAATCACCCTCCGGACGCGACTGGCGCCCCGGTTGATACGATGCGGGAGACTCATGGCCTTTGCATGTCGTCAAAAAAATCCCGGAACAACGCACCTGCTGCTGTTACGGGATCGGTGGGCGGAAAATTGGAGGAAATCAGGCGGCAACGCCCTCCATCTCCGGAACATATCTGCCGTAGCGTGCGGCGCTGTTGCAGCTTGCCCTGTGATAAAAAACCTTCTGCGCCGCCGCCACGTTGGCGGCCTGTCCTTTCCAGACGGCCCGGGCCGGATCCTGCAACGCCCTTCCGTACGAATAGCTGAGTTCCCACGGGAAGCCGCCAATGCGGTTCATTGCGTTCAGGTGCAGTGTGGAAAGCTCCGGGCTCTGTCCTCCCGAAAGAAACACCACACCCGGAACCGACGCAGGAACCGTTCGCCGCAAGCACCGCACGGTCGCTTCAGCCACCTCCTGAACGCCCGCCTGTACCGGGCAACGGGCGCCGGACAGGACCATACTGGCTTTCAGCAGCGTGCCTTCCAGGATCACTCCGTGCTCTCCCAATTCCGAATACACGCTGCGCAACACCCCCTCCGTCACCGCTTCACAGCGCTCGATGGTATGATCACCGTCCATCAGTACTTCCGGTTCCACAATGGGCACCAGCCCCACCTCCTGGCACCCGGCGGCGTAACGGGCAAGGGCGTGCGCGTTGGCATGGATGCACGCCCGTGTCGGAATCCCGTCGCCGATTGCAATGGCGGCCCGCCACTTGGCAAACCTGGCGCCTCTCCTGTAATACGCTTCCAACCGGCCCCGGAGCCCGTCCAGACCCTCGGTTACCTGTTCACCGGGAAAGCCGGCCAGTTGCACGAGCCCCGTATCCGCCTTGATGCCGGGAATCATCCCCCGGTCGGCCAACAGCCTGGGAAACGGCACGCCGCCATTCGCGGCCGTGTTCAGCGTCTCCTCGTACAGAATAACGCCGCTGACAAAGGCCGCCAGATCCGGGGTCGTGAACAACATTTCGCGATACGCACGTCGCGCTTCTGCCGTGGGTTCCGCGGCGATGTCCGCAAAACGCTTCGTGATCGTTCCCATACTCTCGTCCGCCGCCAGGATTCCTCTTCCCGCCGGTACAAGCGCGCAAGCCGTGGTCTCAAGTTCCACTCTTGACATCTATTGCAACCTCATTTCTGGTGTCTGACGAAATACCGGTTTCAAATTATAGAATATACGTTATAATCGGCTATTGTCCAACAGATTCCGGCCTATCTTCGAGGGTCACCTTCAGAATCCGCTGCCCGGATCCAGACCCGCACTTCCGCTGGTGAAGGCTTTCGTGCATCGGATTTCAACTCACTGATTCGCCCATAAAGCGCTTCTGCGTCCGCGCCAGCCAGGCCGGCAACACGATCGATGCCGGCCTTCTGAAGCAGCGTCGCCGCCCCGCAGCCCATTCCTTTATGGATAGCGAGTTCGGCGTGGCTGAAGGCGCGTTCCAGCCGCATGGCATCGACACCGGCGGCCTCGGCGAGAGTTGGGACTTCCAGAGTTCTGGCGGACTGGTAGAGTCGCTCCGGCGTGCAAATACCCGCGGCGCGGAGCCGTTGTCGATCCTGCGCTTCCAACCCGGCCAGTTCGGTCATCAGAGGTCGCCTGGACTTCAGCGTCTTCTTCTGCACCATCCGAAAAGTCCAGACGCTGAATAAAATCGCCAGGGCGACCGCAATCCAGTAGCGATATCTGCGAGCGGGCCGGGACGCGCTCCCGCCCTCCCATGTCCGCCCCTCCCTCAGGGTGTGACACAACAGCCCGTAGCAGGCAAACCCGCTGACGGCCAGAACGGGAAACCCGAGGAATCCGGGCAGGGGCATTTCAAACAGCTTCCACGCTTCCAATCCGGGTACGGTGTAAATCCACTTGCACCTCGCCCAGTAGTTGAATCCCTCCCAGATCACACCTGCCCATGCTCCCCCGCACAAAAGGCGCAGCAGCCGCGCCGGGCGCCCACGCTCCAGATCGCGCAACAGCGAAGGTGCGCCCAGCCGGTAATTGACCGCCTCCGGAATCCCAAGAGTGGCTCCCCAGACCATCCAGAAGGCATACGGCGGCCAGATCAGCGGCAGAATCGCGCATGACGCACCCACACACCACAAGATCGCCTCTATCTTCCCGGTCGAGCGGAGACCACGCCATCGGATTGTGTTGAACCAGCCCTGGGCTTTCAGCCAGGCGGCGTGTGCGAAACAGGCGGGCAGCACGGTTGCAAAAGCCGCGGCCGAGAATACGAACCCCCAGGTATCGGACCGCAGCCCAAAGACGTAGTACCAGTTTTCGATGACCAGGTTGTATGCCTCGTACACATACCAGAACGGTACCGACCAGAAAAGCAATGCGACCGTCTCTCTGCGACGGTCGCGCAAAAACGAGTGGCCCTGAGTATGAAGCATTACCCCATCCAGAACCAGCAGATATCCATACCAGGCCGGCACGTACCAGATTGTATTCCAGATGGGGACATCGGCTGCCAACCACCACACGCCGGCCCCGAATACGCCGATGCCAACGTACACCCACCAGGGCAACGCCCGCCAGGATGAGGTATTCGATTCAGATCGGGTCAAAGCCACGAGAGGAAGCTTCAGGAGGCGTCCGCGAGGTCATCTGCGGCCACACTGGCTGGATCGGGTGTTTCAAGGGTCCAGACATCGTTGTAGACGACGCTACCCGCGATGGATCCGCTGTACCCCCCGAGTAGCCAGATCCTCTGTCGAAAGTCGAGGCAGGGGAAGGCGTGACGCACCCCCCACGGCGCGGCGCGGTGACAGCACTGCCACGTCCGGCCGTTGCCGGAACACCATAGGTCATTCATATTGATGGACGGTTCGATGGCCCCGCCGGCAATCCATATCCTGCCGGCGTGGACAAAGGAACAGTGGAACCGTCGGGGGCCCCATCCGCCGTCCGACGCCACCAGTTCCCAGGTTATGCCGTCCGGTGAGCACCAGACATCGTTGTAATTGACGCCACGATCGTGGTAGTTTCCCCCTCCCAGAATCCACATCCTGTTTCTGTGTTCGACGGCGGGAAACATGGCGCGAGGCGCCCAAGGGGAGCGCTGCGCAGCCAGGTCCCACCGATGCCCGTCTTCCGAGCACCAGACGTCGCCGTAGTGCGCCTTTAGCTCCCAGTTGAGACCGCCGAGAACCCAGATCCGGTTATCGTAAACCAGGCTGCCGAAGGCGCCGCGACAACCCCAAGGGGCGCGATGCGTCACGCGGTCCCAATTTCGACCGTCGCTTGAACACCAGATGTCGCCGAGCGTATGGACGCCGTCGAATCCGCCCATCAACCATATCCGGTCACGCAGGACCACACATCCCGCAAGATTTCGGGCGGGCCACGGCGCTTTCGGCAGCATGCATTCCCACGTCAGGCCGTCGTTAGAACACCAAACGTCGTTGAGGCGCGGGAAATTTTCCGGGCCCAGCATCTGCCAACCACCGAGCAACCAGACCTGATCCCTGAAAACCGCGGCGCCCGGCGAATCTCTGGGCGGCCAGGGCGCGCATTCGGTGATTCGGTTCCAATTCGCGGCCATCTTGCACATGTACGGCGGGCAAACCCTCAGGTCTGCCCGTCTTCCCTTTTTTGTTTTCCAACTTTGCGCTTTTCCGATATATTTGACAACTGTTGCCACTAAAGTCTTAAACCGGAAAACCCCAGGCGGTGTCGCGATCCTATGTACCGTACGCTCGTTTACCTCGTCTTCAGCCAACTCGCCGTTGGCGGGTTGTTGTCAATGCTGGTCGTCCCACTCGAAGCCGGCAAACGCTTTTTCCGATTCTGTACACTCGCGTGCCTGGTGTTTCTCCTGGTGGCGCTGCGGGTAGGCCCGTTCCCTATTCTAACGCCATTGGCGGATGGCGCGACCGACTCCACGCTGCCGCGACGGCTATTGTTGGCCAGCGCCCTGCTCGCTTTAATCTACCTTCTTGCGGTCGTCGCCGAACGCATAAAGCCCCAAAAACCGCTGCTTGCCGCCGCGGGTCTGACCGGTGCGGCCGGCCTTCTGTCGGACGGGTATCTTGCCTGTACGGCCTGTTCCCCTTTTGCAGCCGGCGTGTTTGCCGCCGCCAGTTACCTGACTTCCGCCCTGTTCCTGGGCAGCGTAATTTTCGCGATGATCCTGGGCCATTGGTACCTCGTGGTACCTGCGCTACACATCCGGCCCCTGCGCGCCCTCACGCAATTGATGCTTGGCGCCACGCTGGCTAAAGCGATGCTGACCGCGCTCACGCTATACGTCTTCTGGGCGGACGGCGACATTCAGACAAGGGAAACGCTTCGATCATTTTTGGGACTGGGCGGTCTTTTTCTCTGGGTACGCGTGCTCTTTGGCCTGATCGGTCCGCTCATCGTGTGTTTTATGGTCTGGCAAACCGTCAAGATTCACTCGACCCAGTCGGCGACCGGGCTGCTTTACGTGGCCACGATTTTTGTTTTGATCGGGGAATGCGTTTCCTGCTATATTTTTTATACGACAACCATACCGGTCTAACAGCCCATTGAAAAAGTCCATGGAAATCAGTTTTCGCTGTCCCGAATGTCAGTCCGTGAACCAGTTCCAGGCTTCCCGGACCGAAACATCCTGTACGGCCTGCGGCCTGAATTTTCCAATGGCCTTCTCGGACAAAATCGTACGTAGTAACCAGGTCGACGTCTGCCCCTGCTGTGGAAAGTCCGACTTTTACGTCCAGAGAGACTTCAATGGAAGAATCGGCCTGGCAATCGCCGTCCTGTTTGCCGTCGTCGGCCTGGTTTTCGTGGCGCTGGACCGCCCGATTTACTTCTATGCCAGCCTGGGGGCAGCCGCAATTATTGATCTCGCACTGTACCTGAGTCTGCCGGAAATCACGATTTGTTACAGTTGCAAGACTGCCTTTCGGGGCGCCCGAAAGAACCCGCAGCATCAGCCATTCGACCTGCATACGGCAGACATGTACGACAATCGCGCCAAGGGCTGACCCGCTGTCCGGAGCTGGGTTCGCCGGCGGGCATCCACGATTGTTCCGTCCTCAACCGACCCTTCGCCGTTGCAGCAATTCGAGAAACTCCTCGCGAGTTGTGCGGTCCTTGAAAACCCCCCGGACGGCGGAGGTGGTCGCCCAGGCACCCGGTTTTTCCACGCCTCGCATTTCCATACACAGGTGCCGGGCCTCAACCACCACAATGGACCCTTTGGGTGCCAGTTCGCGTTCCAGATATTCTACGATCTGGTGGGTCATCCGCTCCTGAATCTGCGGCCGCCGGGCGTAATACTCCACCATCCGCACCAATTTGCTCAACCCCACGATCTGGGCCGTTGGGATATAGCCCACGTGAACCCTGCCCAAGAAGGGCAATAAATGGTGTGCGCACATCGAGTAGAACGTGATATCGGTCATTGCCACCATATTGTCGAACCCGTCGTCATTGGGAAACATCGTGATGTCGGGTTCGTTGTCTTCGTCGAGCCCCTGAAAAATCTCCAGGTACATCCGGGCGAAGCGTCGCGGCGTGTCCCTCAGGTTGGGATCCTTCATGTCCAGGTTGAGCACCTTCATGATTTCCGCGATATGATACCCGATCCGCTCGACTTTGTCTTCCGCCATGGCTGCTCCTCTATCTCGCGTATACACGGACTCAGTCTGCAGCGCCAAAAGCCAGTCCCAGGCTGATCCGGAACGAGGAGTCCGCTTCCTCGTCGGCGATCATCATCTTGAGTTCTCCGAACCATAGTACACCCGGGCCAACCCGTCTTCGGAATCCAAGTGGGATATTCAGGGTAACCTTCGTGTCCTCCGGGACAGCCAGGTTGATCGAGCCTCCCTGCCCACCGGGCTCGATAATGTCGAACCGCGTCAGGTGCACGCCGATTCCGCCGCCCACGTAGCCGACGGTGTTTCCCTGGCCGAAATTGAACTGCGCTTCTCCGTTCAGGGAATATATCTTCATATTGTCCTGAATAACCAGATCCACACCCGGAACGAGATGGAGACGCGGTATAAACATGGATCCGAAATCGACGTGCCCGCCAAGCGTCAGACGGACTGAGTCGAACTCGTACGCGGCGTAATAATTGTCCGACTCGCCACGGGTAAGGTCAATGCCGACCTTTACGCCAAGGCCGCGCAAGCCGAGCGCGTCGGCCCGGCAGTGACCCAGCACCAGGCAGGCCACAATCACACCAAATGTCCAGCGTGTACATTTGCACATAGGGTTACCCCCCAGTTTATGAGAGTGACCGGTCGTTGGCACCGTCCCGGCGATGCTTCACGCCGCCCGCCATCGTGCCATCATACGTTGAAGAGGAATCGAATGACGTCGCCGTCCTGAACGGCGTAATGTCTGCCTTCCGCGCGCATCCTGCCCGTTTCACGCAACCCTGCGATGCTGCCGGCAGCCAGGACGTCCTGGTAGGCGGCAACTTCCGCCCGGATGAACCCTCGCTCGATGTCCGAGTGAATCCTTCCCGCGGCGTCAGGAGCCCGCATTCCCTCAAGGACTTCCCAGGCCTGCAGTTTATCGTTTGCGGTGGTATAGAAAGTAATCAGCCCCAACAGGGCGTAGCCCGCACGAATCAGCAGGTTCACGCCGGGCTGTTTCAACCCCATGTCCGCAACAAAGGCCGTCCGGTCGGCGGGCGGTAACTCGGCCACCTCCGCCTCAATCTGCGCCGCCAGCGGAAGCACCCTGTCGGCGCCGACCAACGCCCGCAACCGGGCCGTTCGGACGCCCCCGTCCGGCAGGTCCGCCTCCGGAACGTTCGTTACGTACAAGACGGGTTTGGCGGTGAGAAAATTAAAGGGTCTCAGGGCCTCCAATTGCGCTTCCGGCAGGTCCTGTTCTCTTATTGGCAGAGACCGTCCCAGCCCTTCGATGGCTTTTCTCAAGGCTTCGTGTGCAAAGCGTTCCGGGGCGCGGGGATTTGAACGCAGAACTTTTTCGAGTCGGCGCGCGATCCCTTCCGCCGATTCGAGATCGGCCAATTCCAGTTCGGCTTCGACGGTTTTGACGTCCCGCACCGGATCCACGCCGCCTTCCACGTGCGGTACATTCTCGTTCTCGTAGCAGCGAACCACATGAACCAGCGCGTCGACCTCCCGAATCCGCGCCAGAAACAGGTTGCCCAGGCCCTCGCCACGACTGGCGCCCCGAACCAGGCCGGCAATATCCACAAAGTGAACGAATGCGGGGACACAGGCCGCAGGTCCAAGCAGTTCATTCAGCCGTTGCAGGCGCTCGTCCGGTACTTCCACGACACCAACATTTGGTTCGACGGTACAAAAGGGATAGTTCGACGCTTCGACACCGGCCAGGGTGAGCGCATTGAACAGGGTCGACTTGCCCACGTTTGGCAGGCCGATAATGCCGATATGCAGGGCCATACTTGCCGGCAGGTTACGTCAGACCTATGTGTGTCTGACAAAGAAACAGCCAGCGGCTCGTGTTCTGTCCCGGAAATAGACTGCCTGAATTCGGCCGACGAGTCGCCCGAATGGTGACATATTTCTGGGACGGGACACTAGAGGTAAACCGCTGGCCGACAGAGGCTTGACCAATAATAGTTAAAGGCCGCCGCTAATGGCGGTGACAAAGTGGACCTCGCTCTCTCCCGCTACAAGCTGACGCATCCCGTCGTTGCTTACAACACCGTCGATGGCAACCGCCAGACCGGGCTTGATGCGGCCTTCGTCGCAGATCCGCTCCTTGATTCCCGGAAACCTTGCCTCGAGGTTCTCGATAACCTCCCGAATCGTCTGTCCGGGTACGTGAACCTGCTCCTGACCGTTGGTCAGACGACGCATCAGCGACGGTATCCAGACCTCCGGCATGGGTCACCCCCTCCCGTTGCCCCCGCCGTTGTTGTTAAAGAGTGTCTTCAGAACGCGCCCGGGAGACATGGGCAGGTCACGCAAACGCACCCCCACTGCGTGGTAGATCGCATTCGCCACAGCGGCAGGCGGCGGAACTATCGGCACCTCGCCCACACCTCGCACCCCGTACGGGTGTCCGGGGTTGGGCACCTCCACAATCAGTGTCTCGATCATCGGCAGATCCAGGCAGGTGGGCATCCGGTAGTCCAGCAGGCTGGCGTTAACCAGGTCGCCCTTGTCGTTGTAGTAGTATTCTTCGTTCAATGCCCATCCGATACCCTGCGCCACCCCTCCCTGCATCTGTCCTTCCACGTAGGCGGGATGTATGGCTTTGCCCGCATCCTGTACGATGGTGACCCTGAGAATGTCAACCTTGCCGGTTTCAGGATCGACTTCCACGTCCACGACCATGACGGCGTAGGCCGGCCCCGCCTCCTTTCCCGACACTGCCGCACGCCCGACCACAGGACCGCCCGTCGCACCCAACTTACCCGCCAGTTCCGTGAAAGAAATTGCTTTTTCGGGGTCCGATCTGGATTTGAATTCACCGCCCTCAAAGACCACGTCGTCCTCTGATATCTCCCACAGTCTGGCCGCCCTGGCGACCATCTGGCGTTTGGCGTCCTCCGCCGCCTCGTAACCGGCCCACCCCGTGGCAAAAGTCACGCGGCTCCCTCCGGTACCGTCCGTCTGCCCGATGGCATCGGTATCCACCACCATGGGTTTCACCTGCGCGGCGGGGATGCCAAGCACCTCGGCAACCTGCATCGCAATGGACGTCCGCGTGCCCCCGATATCGGGCGAACCCTCGACCAGACTGACCGTGCCGTCGGCATTGACGCTGACCACAACCGTGGAGGTGCCGCCCCCGTTGAACCAGAACCCGGAAGCCACACCGCGACCCCGATTGGGCCCTTCGAGTGTGGATTGGTAATGTTCTGATGCCATAGCGGCCTTCACGCATTCATCGTGGCCGATCCTGGGAAAAACGGGACCGTCGGCCCGCCTGCTGCCTTCCATGGCGGAGTTCTTCAGGCGAAACTCGAGCGGATCCGTGTCTAGAATCTCGCAGATCTCGTCGATCACCGACTCTGCGGCGAAAGCGCCATTGGTTGCCCCGGGGGCGCGGTATGCAGAGGTCTGTGGTTTGTTGACGACCACGTCGTACCCGTCGATGACCACGTTGGGAATGTCGTACGGAGAAAAGATGCAGCCGGCGCCGGCGCCCACGGGTGATCCTGGATAGGCCCCGGCCTCGTAGGCCAGATACGCCTGCGCGGCAACCAGCTTGCCGTCGTTTGTGGCGCCCATCTTCACCTTCATATAGGAACCCGGAGTGGGGCCCGTCGCTTTTAAGACTTCGGTCCGGCTCATCACCATCTTTACGGGCTTGCCGGTCATTCGGGACATCAACGCGGCCGTCGGTTCCTGGTAGACTCGGAACTTGCCCCCGAAACCACCGCCGATCTCTGCGGGTACCACCCGCACGTTCGAAGCGGGCACACCCACCACGTCGGCAACCTGGCCGCGAACCTCGAACGTTCCCTGCGTGCTGGTCCAGATCGTGATCTGACCGTCCAGATTCCAGTGGGCGGTCACGTTGTGGGGTTCGATATAGCCCTGGTGCACCGTCTGGGTGCTGAACTCCCTCTCGACGACGACATCCGCTTCCTCGAATCCCCTATCGATGTTGCCCAGGGAATGCTGGAAATGACTGGCGATATTTCCCGGTTTATCGGTCGCTTGACCCAGGGACTTCATCTTCAACGACTCGTGCAGGAGGGGTGCGCCGGCTTCCATGGCGGGACGGACGTCCATCACAGGATCCAAGACTTCGTATTCGACGTGGATAAGTGCGAGGGCCTCTTCGGCGATATGCGCAGACGTGGCGGCCACCGCCGCGACCGCATGGCCCTCGTAAAGTACCTTGCCGGAAGCCAATACATTTGTAACCAGGTGTGGCAGGCTAACGGACCCCTCCCCGATGTCGGCCACCTTGTCTTCGTAGTGTTGCGCGAGGTCGGCGCCCGTCATCACGGCCTTCACGCCCGCGAGGGCTTCGGCCGCGCGCGTATCGATGGACAGAATATGGGCGTGCGCGTGCGGGCTGCGGAGAGTCTTTCCGATCAACACGCCGGACGTGTGCGTATCCGCACCGTACTTCGCACGGCCCGTTACCTTATCCATGCCATCGTGGCGAATCGGTCGCGTTCCCACAACACGGTAGTTTTCAACGCCAAGATAGTCTTCGGTCTTTGTCGCCATTTTGATCTGATCTCCGGAAATTAACGCGCGGCGTCGCTCTTTGGGCACGCGCACGGTGTCCCTTATGTACCATTTTTATTCCACATTGCCTTCAGGACGTTGCCTGGAGACATCGGCAACACGTTCATCCGAACGCCCGCAGCGCGGTAGATGGCATTGGCCAGCGCCGCCGGGGGCGGCACAATGGGCACCTCTCCGACGCCGCGCACCCCGTAGGGATGGCCGGGATTGGGCACTTCCACAATGATGGTTTCGATCATGGGAAGGTCCAGGCAGGTCGGCATCCGGTAATCGAGAAGGCTGGCATTGGTCAACTCGCCCTTCTCGTTGTACCAGTACTCTTCGTTCAGTCCCCATCCGATTCCCTGAGCCGCGCCCCCCTGCATCTGGCCCTCGACGTAAGCGGGATGAATGGCCTTGCCGGCATCCTGCACCATGGTCACCCTCTGAATATCGACTTTGCCCGTTTCCGGGTCGGTCTCTATGTCCGCAATCATCAGCGAGAAAGCCCCCCCAACCCCTTGCGGATCCACCGTCGCACGCCCGACAACCGGCCCACCCGTCTCGTTAAGATTCCCTGCCAATTCCTTGAACATCAGTGACTTTGATGGGTCGGACCTGGACTTGAACGTGCCATCCTCAAAAGCCACGTCGTCCGGGGAGATCTCCCAGTACTTCGCTGCTCGATCGACCATTTGCGCAACGATATCCTGCGCCGCGTTGTAGGCAGCCCAGCCCGTTGCGAACGTGACCCGGCTGCCGCCGGTCACGTCGGTCTCCCCCACGCCGTCGGTATCGGCCACGACGGGATTGACGTCTTCCGCCGGAATCCCCAGTGCCTCGGCGAGTTGCATGGCGACCGAGGTTCTCGTGCCGCCGATATCCGTGGAGCCTTCCACCAGGCTTACGGTGCCGTCGGTATTCACCGACGCGCACGCGCTGGACTTGAGCCCCACGTTGAACCAGAAGCCCGAGGCCACCCCCCGGCCCCGGTTTTTGCCCTTCAGAGGCGCGTTGTAGTGGTCGCTTTCCATCGCCGCCTTCAAGACCTCTACGTGGCCAATACGGGGAAACGTGGGTCCGTCCGCACGTCGTGTACCCTCTTTTGACGTGTTTTTCATTCGGAACTCGAGGGGGTCCTCGCCCAGCCTCTCGCAAAGCTCGTCTACAATGGTCTCGGAGGCGAAGGCCGCGTTCGTGGCCCCCGGGGCCCTATAGGCCATCGTCTGCGGCTTATTCACGACGACATTGTACCCGTCGATGGTCACGTTTTCAATGTCGTATGGTGCGAAAATACACATCGCGCCGGGTTCGGCCCACGCTCCGGCGAATCCGCCGGACTCGTAGGCCAGGTAGGCCTCGGCGGCCACGAGTTTCCCGTCGTTCGTCGCCCCCATCTTCACCCGTATGTATGACCCGGGCGTCGGCCCCGTGGCCTTGATTACCTCGTCGCGGCTCATGACCATTTTAACGGGCAGGCCCGATTTTCTGGACAGAATCGCGGCGACGGGCTCCAGGTAAACCCTGATTTTCCCGCCAAAACCCCCGCCGATTTCGGTGGGGACCACCCGGACGTTCACGGGCGACATCTGCAGCAGGCCCGCCAGTTGCTCGCGCACCGTGAACGATCCCTGAGTGCTGCACCAGACGATTAACCGGCCATCCGGGTTCCAGAGCGCCGTGGCATTCTGCGGTTCGATGTAACCCTGGTGTACGGTGTCCGTGAAAAACTCCTTCTCGATCACCAAATCCGCCTCGGCGAAGCCCTTCTCGATGTCTCCCAGTTTATGCTGAAAGTGCGTGGCGATATTGCTCGGCGTGCCCGTATCTTCGCCCAACGATTGCGTCGTCAGTGTGTCGTGCAGACGCGGGGACTCCGGCTTCATGGCCTCCCGCACGTCCAGCAGCGGCTCCAGGACTTCGTATTCCACTTCTATAAGCCCGAGCGCCTCCTCAGCAATGTGGGGACTCGTAGCCGCCACAGCAGCCACTGCATGGCCGTCGTAGACCACCTTACCATCGGCCAGCACGTTTGCCCGCAGGTCCAGCATATTGGCAGCGCCCTCACCAAGGTCCTCGACCTTGTCTTCCGGCACGGGTATATCGGCAACCGTGGCCACTGCCTTCACTCCGTGGAACGATTCGGCCTTGACGGTGTCGATTGAGACAATGCGCGCGTGGGCGTGCGGACTTCGTAACACCTTGCCGTAGATCATGCCGGACATTTGTACATCGGCTCCGTAAATAGCCCGTCCGGTGACCTTGTCCACCCCATCGTGTCTGATGGGCCGCGTGCCGAGCACTTTGTACTCTTTAATGCCGAGAAAATCTTCGCCTGGCATCAGACCTTCTCCTTCAACGTCCCCGCGGTGTCCATCACCGCTCTGACGATTTTATCGTATCCCGTGCACCGGCAAAGATTCCCCGCCAGCCACAGGCGAATCCGGTGCTCGTCGGGTTCCGGTTCCCGGTCCAGCAGCGCCTTCGCCGCCACGATGAATCCGGGCGTACAAACCCCGCACTGAAGGGCCGCATGCTCCAGGAATTTCTGCTGTAGGGGATGCAGCCCCTCCGCGGTGGCCACCCCCTCGATCGTGGTGATGCCGCATCCCTCCGCCTCAACGCCCAGCGCCAGACAGGAGTTGATTACGCGACCGTCTACGATCACGCTGCAGGCGCCACAGTTGCCGTTGCCGCAACCCTCCTTGGAGCCGGTGAGACCCAGGTTGTCGCGAAGCACCTCCAGCAACGTATCCCGGGGTTCACACAGAAATTCCGTTTCTTCTCCGTTAATTGTTGTTGTCACATGAACTTTACCAGCCATTGTATCCGGACTCCTTTTTTTCGTATGAGCAGGAGATTAAAGACCCGTAGATTTATCTTGCGCGTTCAACCGCGCCGCGGACTGCACGCCGGGTCAATACCCCCGTCAGATGTTTCCGCTGCTCAATGGTCCCGCGCATATCCGTAATGGGTGTGGCGGATTGCCGAGCGATCTCGGCTGCCAATTCGATTGTTTGATCCGAGACCTCGTTACCGGCAAGGGCGGCCCCCGCGTCGGGCAGGTAAAGAGGGATGGGCGCCACCGCGCCCACGGCGATTCGGGCGGACTCGAACGCGTTCTTCTCGGCGTTCAACACCACGGACGCCGCGGCGTTGACAACGGCGATATCCATTTCGTTCCGGGGAATGAAGCGGAGAAAATACGCCCCGGAGTTCGCTGCGGGAGGAGGAAAATGGACGGACACCAGGAACTCGCCGTCCTGCAACACGGATTGCCCGGGAGCCGTGCAGAAGCCCTCCACATCGACCTCTCGACGACCGCCGGGTCCGGCGATTTTCGCGGTGGCCCCCAGGACGATCAGCGTGGGTATGGTGTCTGCCGCCGGGGACGCATTACACAGGTTTCCGCCGATGGTCGCCCGACCCTGGATCTGAATGGAGCCGATGAGTGCCGTCGAATCCACGAGCGCCGGGTAATTTGACGCCACATCCTCGTTTTCGTAGATGTCGCAACAGGACACCCCGGCGCCGATTGTCAACCCGTGTTGAGAATCGAACGAGAGTTCGTTCGCCTCAAGTATTTTCTTGACGTCCACCAGCACTTTCACCTGGCGTCGTCCCTCTTTCATCTGTGCAATAATGTCGGAACCGCCCGCCAGCATCCTGGCATGCGAGCCGTTTTCCGAAAGCACGGCGACGGCTTCGTCGACGGTTTGAGGCGCTACGTAATCGAACGCTTGCAAGGTTCGTTCCTCCTGTACGATGTTGGGGGATCTCCCGGCAGCAAAATACAACCTGAATAGACCTTGGGATTGGGGGTAAGAATACGCTTTCGTCGGCGTGTTGTCAAGGGTTTTCGGGGTGCCTTCCGCATCCGCCTTGCCCCCCGCTTCCCCCCGCCCAAGACCCGTTTTTCGGCGCGACTCGATACGATCCGGGGCGCCTCAAGCCGCGGGGATATCCGCTTTCGGCCGCCTTGCGCACAGAACGGTGTATCCCTGACGGGATCCCAGCCGTTCCACCGTGCCGAACGACCGGTTCATCTGCTTACGGTACATGCCCGGACGCATGGCCACAACCACGAATCTTCCGTGGGATTCCAGATGTCGGGCGGCACCTTGAGTAAACAGCCTGGCCGTTGCGGTACCCTGATGGGTGGGCGCGTTGCACAGGATGAGATCAAAGGACCGTCCTGAAGTGGCTTCAAAACCGTCGCTGAGGGCGACCCGTGCGTTCACCAGGCGGTTGCGAGCGACGTTTCGCCTCGCGCATCGAACCGCCAGAAGGTCGGAATCCAGCAGCAGGACCGCGCGCGCGCGTTGCGCGGCCGCGATGCCGATCGCACCGAACCCGCATCCCAGGTCGAGCACACGATCCTGCGCCTTGACGTCGGCCGTTTCAATCAGAAATCGAGTGCCGTGGTCGAGGCCACAGCTCGAGAATACGCCTGCGCACGACTCAAATGCGCCGGCGACTCCGCAAAGGTCGTTCACGACGAACGAATGCACCGGGTTTACCGGACCCGCGCCGGGTGCGGCGCACACCTTGTTCGACCGGTAGATCCGAAAACCCGATTTCGCCGTCACCTTCTCAACCCGCCCGAAAACCGCTTTCAACCGGTTCCGATAGCTCTTCACACCGGCATCCAGCCGTCCCGCCATCAGAAACCGGCCGTGAATCGCCATTTTCTGAAACGCCGCGTCGATGAGTTGGAACACGCGTGCCTTGGCCTCCCACCGCGTGGGAGCGTAGAGCACGACGTTGACACAAGGGATGGTGACGTCTGCGGGCGAGGCCTCGAGCCAGGCGCACGCATTGCCCAACCTTCGGCGCCGGATGATGTCCTCACATAATCTCACCGCCAGCAGATCGGAACTCACAAAGTGGATCCCGGCGGCGCTCAGGTCATGCCCTACGGGTACGCCGGCCATACCCAGGTCCAGAACACGTTCGTGTGTCCGGACCGCCGCGGCCGCCAGCAACGCAGACGCTTCCCGACCATGGGGTTTGCGCGAACTTCCGATCAGTCTTTCCTTCCGAATTCGCTACACGACTTGACAACAGGACGTGGGGCATTTACATTAAGGCTAGACCGTCCAGATTGATACAGAGGAGGAAAGCCGATGAGTGCAAGTTGGGCACTGCAGGATGCCAAGAATCGATTGAGCGAAGTGGTGAACAACGCTGTCCGTGAAGGCCCGCAGACGATCACACGCAGAGGCAAAGAAACGGCCGTGGTGATCTCCATGGAAGATTTTCGGCAACTGACGACCTCTCCGGGCTCTCTGGTCTCCTTTTTCCGCAAGTCCCCCCTGGCAGGAGTGGGCCTGGACCTGGAAAGGAATCAGGATGACGGCCGGGAGGTGATTCTATGAGATATCTGCTGGACACCTGCGTCATTTCGGAACTCGTTAAAAAAAGGCCCTCCAGTAAGGTCACGCAATGGCTGGAACAACAGGAGGAGCTTTCACTGTTTCTGAGCGCCATTTCCTTCGGCGAGTTACATAAAGGGATCGGCCGATTGCAGGCGGGGCGGAAACAGCGAGAACTTCATGAGTGGGTCGAAGGGCACCTGGGCAGGCGATTTACAGGACGAATTCTGGACATCGATCGGGAAGTTGCCGTCCGATGGGGCGAGATTTCGGCAGCGGCGGAAGGTGCCGGGCGGGCCGTGCCCGTCCTCGACGGCCTGCTGGCAGCAACCGCCTTGATTTCAGGTCTGACATTTGTGACGCGAAACACGGACCACGTTCAGGCAACCGGTGTTCCTCTGTTCAATCCCTGGTAGACGAAATGCATCCATCAGTGTGGGTCGGGCGGCAAGTTCACCCGCTGCGTTTCAGACGACCCGTCCGCTTGGCGTAGACCTCCGCGAGGTGAAAAACCCAGAGCCCCAGGGGGACCATGATTGCGCCCGACACCACCAGAATAATGAGATCGCCCTGCACGTCGGCCACGCTGGCGTTGTTCAGCAGGGCCGCCCGGATGGACCGAAGCGCATAGGTCCCGGGCGAAAAGGTCGATAGTGGCCGCAGCCAGTCGGGCAGAACCGATACATCGTAGTACACCCCTGAAATCAGCAGCACCAGCGTGCCGAATATATCGGTGGCCCGGGCACCTTTCTCCGGCGAAAGAAGCGGAAATACGGCCGCCATGAGCCCCATTCCCAGGAATGACAGACTGGCCGTGGCCAGGACGGTAACCGCCGTCGTCAGATTCGCATCCGAAAGGCTTAGATCGAAAAAAAACACCGCTGAAACGAGAACCACACCGGATCTGAGAAACCCGTAAATGATCGCATACACGCATTGACCGGCAAGGTGTGTCAGCCTGTAGACAGGTGACATAAATGTGTATTCGATGGTCCCTTCCCAACGCTCCCATGCGACGGCGTCGGCCACTTCGAAGAAGAGCAGTCGAAGAAAGTTCCACAGCACGGCACCCACGATCAGAAAAAGCACCGCCTCGCGTACCTTTACCGGGTCGTTTCCGCCCATATACACGCCGATCAAACCGATGGTAAGCGCATGCACCACGTTCCAGACCACGAAAATCAGTTCCCAGCTTGCATACCGCCTGGCCAGGTTGAAATTCCGCTCGATAAACGCTACCGACGCTCTGATCTCCGCGATCACCGAGTTCATTCTCCGTCTCCTTCCGTTTCGTCCTCCAGATCGGCATGGGCAAGATCCATTCCCGTCATCTTGAAAAACACATCCTCCAGACTGCCCCTCACGCAGCCGGCGCGGACCTTCAGTTCGTCGACGGTGCCCATGGCGATAAACCTGCCATGGTGGATAATCGAAACCCGGTTGCACACCCGTTCCGCCTCGTCCATGTCGTGGGTCGTTAACAAAACCGTCGCTTCATGGCGTTCGCGAATCCCCATGACATAATCCTGCACCTGGCGCTTTGATACCGGGTCCAATCCCGTCGTCGGCTCGTCCATCAGCAGTAGAACGGGCGACGTAAAAAGCGCTCGGGCCACTGCCACCTTCTGTTGCATTCCGCGCGAAAGGTCCTCCATAGGCTGGTCGATCCGGTCGTCTCCGAAACCCATTTCCGCCAGAATCGCCTCGGCCTTCCTGCGCCCCTCACGCACCGGAACTCCGTACAACCTGGCCGCGTAACTCAGGTTCTCCCACGCCGAGAGTTTCTTGAAAAAGGCCGCGTCCACGGACACCCGATTTATGAGACGCTTCACCCGCATCGCATCCCGTTCGACGTGCAGCCCAAAAACGCGCGCCTCGCCGCTGTCGGGATAGACCAGGGTCGAGAGGATACGAATCAGTGTCGACTTTCCCGAGCCGTTCGGACCCAGAATACCGAAAATTTCCCCGCGTTGCACTTCAAACCCAACCCGGTCAACCGCTAAAATCTCTCTGCGACGGCGCCTGAAGCGTCCCAGGAATCCTTTCGTCCTGCCCGTCTCGTTGTCGGGCACCCGGAAGGCCTTGGTCAGATCCGTCGCCTGAACCGCAGGCGCGTCATAATCGATATCCAACGCGGCTAGCCCTTTCCCAGCAGCGGCCGGAGCCCACACCCCAATTCTCCAACGCCGAACGGAGTCTGAATCGGATTTCTCCGGTCTCTACGGTGTCGACAGATGAGGAACAATGCAGCCGCCGTGAATTTAAGGTTGGAAACAAATAAGGATGCGCCTTCGCGCATCCTGGTAAGTACCGGCGTTACGTCATCCGTAACATCCGAACCGCTCCATGTACGCCCTCAGAATCCCATTTTTTTGTTGGCATCGCCTTCCCCGGCGGGGAACGCCAATTGCGCCCGGTCGACGACGCGCGGCGGACACACCGATACGCAGGTGATACACCCATCCGGACGCCGACCCGAAAACGCACTTGCGCGCTCAGCGTCCTTTCTGCCCATCGTAGGAATTCTGTCCCGTGACTTCCGTTGATACCGGCAATCCCGAATCTCGCCATCCGGAAATCTCCACCATCCCTGTTCCGGGATTAACCTTACCCCCGAAGCCTCCGACAACATTTACAACATTCGTGTACCCGGCCTTATCCAGCATCTCAGCCGCGTATTGTGAACGGATACCCGACTGGCAGCCACAGTAGATTCTTGTCTCCCTGTTCAGCACGCGTTCCACCACGGCCTGAAAATCCGGGTTGGGCATCATGCCGCCGGCCGGACTTTGAAAAGCCACCGGAATATTGATTGCGCCCTCGGGGTGCCCATGGGCGAATTCCGACTCCGTCCGCACATCGAGATAAACCGCATCTGCGTCGCCGTCCATTCCCGCGTGCGCATCTGCGGGCAATAGCTGCTCAATTTGCATATATGAACCCTCCTTTAATCCTCGTCCAGGGCCGCACCAGGGCGCCCGATCGAAGCCGTCGTGGCGCTCGGACGCGCCTCACGATCCTGTGGGTTTCGGCTACGTCAAATATAGGCCGTTCTACCCCGTACCGCAAGTATCTCCAGCCTTAACCGTCGAAATCCCGGAGGTCCACCTGGCAGACCTCGAATCCGGCGGCATAATACAGCGTGCGGTCCACGATGCGTAAGTATTCTCCCTCACCCTCGATCAATGGCGTGAATTCAACCTCGTGATCGAACACCTGTATCCGACCGATCTTTCCCCCGGCCGACGTCCACAGTGAACCCGTGGCCCTATCCAGCGCCACCTCCCGGCATCCGGACGGCGCCGGCCCCAGGGCGCGCAATACCCCCTCGCTGGCTTTCCAGGCGTAGAGCGTATTGCGTTGAACGGCAAGTACCTCTTCCGACGGCAGGACGGCCATTACCCTGGCGGCGCCTTCGCCTTCGTCAATGGCCTGGGTACGGATGACTTCCAGCCTGTCCATATCGAATGCCACCAACTGGCCGGTCGTCTGAGTGGGCGGCGCGGAATTCGCATCGGCATAGATTTCCGTTGAACAGTAGACACGGCGGCGGTTCGAATCGACCAGCACGGAATTTACCTTCTGGTCCCGCACTAAATGCCGCCAGATCCGGATCTCGCCGGTCTGCGGATCGATCCGGCTGAGCGCGCCGCCGAGATGTCCGTACTCCGGACTGGTGGACATCCAGACGTACCGCCCGTCGTGCACGAGGCCCGTGGGTCTCATCTGGCCTTCCTGTTGCGCGCTGGCCAGTACACGCGGGTTGCGGGGCCAGTCCAAAGGCGCCCCGGGATCGAACCCGGTTACCGACGACGTCGTATAGCTGCTCTGCAGAACGCGCTGCGTGATTGGCTCCCAGATGATCTGGTTGATCTGCCCCCCGCCCGGCGCCGCGCGTCCGCAGTCCATTCCTTCTCCCGTTTCCATGTCGATCATCCAGAACCGCTGGTTGATGAACGGAGCACCAAAGATCATCTTCCTGTCAGGTACGGGACACAGCGCGTGCGCGGCCATGGGACCGGTGGATTCCAGATCGATACGGTCGGTCCGCCCCGTCCGTGTGTCGTATCGGAGCGCAATGCCGGACAGCGTCACGCCGGCCACCGCGGTTTCGGCCCACGGATGTAATGTTGTTGGTCCGCCCTCCGACCAACCCTCCGCAGCAACCTCCCATTTTTCCGCCTCGCGGTCCAGGGCATAAAGCGTGCCGTCCGCAGCGCTGTACGCATAAAGACGGCCGTCCACGACACAGGCCTTTCCACCCAGCCCCCCGTGCTCGGGACGCTCGATCCTCTGTTTCAATTCAAAACCCGGATACGCCATGAAATGGAGTTCGCCCCGAACAAATGCCGCAAGGGTCCAGTCGTCCCAGAAAAAAGCGTCGGACGTGGAACCCACGCCCTGGATGTTTTCAGGGGTGTGGGATTCCGCGGACATGGTTTCCAGGTTCAGCAATACCAGCCGCGCCTGCGGTACGTCGATGGCGAGCAGGACCCGGCCGTCCGGCGCCTCCACGACGTTGTGGCCGTAGAGCGCGGTCGGATGTTCCGTATCGATGGGCCGAAAGACCTTCACCAGCCGCGACTCCCGCCAGTCGTACACGCCCACGTGCCCGGGCGATGCCTCCCAGACTGCATACCGGTCGGTCACGCAGCCGCCCCACGTTATGGACGTCAATTCGCCGGTTACCAGATTCTCAAAACTATCCGAAACCGGATCGTACCGGATCAGGTCCCCATTCCCGCAGCCCAGATAGAGGCGGCCGTCGGCAGCGGTTCTCACCATATAAGCACCGGGTATACCTCCCGGGAGTTCCCGCATCCCCCTGGATCCGGTGTCGGGATTCCAGAAATAGATCCGTCCGCCCGAACTCCCTCCCCAGATGCTGCTCACCAGATGGACGTCTCCGCGAAACTGAACTTTTGCCACCTCGGCGTTTATAAATGGCATGCGGCTGTGGGGAATAGCATAGCGTTTAATGGAAGCCATCACCCCTCCGATAAATCATAAGGGTTTGGTTGTAGCCTGCGGAAAATATCCGGAGATACGAACAAAAAAAAGAGTTCGATATCTGTAACTGACTGTGGCGTACGCTTCTAAAGGTTTTCTTTCTTGTGCTACTCGATATGCCTTCGCACTTCGATGACCTTTCCCAGGATGGAAAACGGCTCTCCATCCTCGCTGGGGATGATGGATTCGAAGGCTTCGTTCTCCGGGCGCAGTTCGATGCGACCGGCTTGCTCCCGGTATCTTTTAACCGTTGCTTCCTCGCCAACCATGGCGACGACAATGTCTCCCGATCTGGCAGCCTGCTGTCGACGAACAATTACGATATCGCCGTGCAGGATGCCCGCCCTGCGCATACTGTCCCCCTGTACCGTGAGGGCGAAGAGTTCGCTGCCTTCATAGCGGGATTGCTGCACGGGAAGATAGTCTTCCGGACTCTGAATGGCCGCAGTCAGGTCTCCCGCCTGGACCCGCCCCAACACGGGGATCAGATGGGAGGAACGCCCCCTCCCCATCTTCGGCAGCCGGTGTGACCTGGCCTTACCGGAATCCTTGACCAGTTTGCCCTCCAGAACCAGTGCCTCCAGATGCTGGCGAGCCGACTGAACCGCCCGGAATCCGAACGCTTTCTGCACCTCCCGCGTGCTGGGCGGGGTTCCGTTGAGAATCCTCTCCCTGACGAACTTATAGATTTTTTCCCGCGTCTGTCCGGGCGGCGTGTAAGCCATGGTGCACTCTTCGAATCGGTGGACTATTGGGAAACGGGGAACAAATAAGGACCAGCAAAAAACAGACAAATATCTGTCTTGTCAAGGGTTTTTTCGCAAATTGGACTTTCCGAAAGGCATTGAATTCACATGGATAGGATGAACAGGATTCAGGGTTTTGGGGTCGTATGTGGGAAGGTGGGGCAGACATTCCTGTCTGCCCTTCTCATCGACCTTCTGCCGGAATGCAGACGGAAGAAAGGATTGCGCCGCCTTTATCGCGTAGGGGCGACCGGCCGGTCGCCCCTACAACCACCGCGATTCGATCATATCAACCCCGGCACAGGATTCTGAGGTTTCGGTTTCATGGATGTGAGCAGACAGGAATGTCCGCTCCACCATCTCAAGCCTCTTCTTGATGGTTCGCTTGAGCGCATCAATAGCCGCTCCGTGTTCCGATTCCACGGGTGACCCCTGTGCGCCAACCGGTGGTGCGCCTCGTTCATTTCGTTTCCGATGATTCGGTCGCGTTGTCTGAGGCTGTTGTTGGTGCGGTGGGGGCGTCCCCCTTCTCTCCCGTTGGCGATTCTTCGCTTATGCTGCCCGTGTCCACAGGCTCTGATTGCGGGGCACGTAATCGAGTGAGCTTTTCCTTAAGCGCCGACCAGAGCCCGGACAGGCCAACCTGCTGTCGCGATGCCGGGGTCTCTTCGTCCTGATCGTCTCCCTCCACATCGGTATCTTCGGTAATCGCCTCCTCGCTGCAATCGGCCTCCGGGGCGTAGAGCAACACGGTGGTATTGTCCTGGTAGGGACGTTCCGCGGCTTCCACGGCATGGATCAGCGCGCCTGCGACGTCGTCGAGTGACGCGTCGCCTTGATCGTCAAGAATTCGCTCGATCTCCTCATCCCCGAGGGTCATCAGGCCGTCGCTTGCCAGCAGGAGTCGATCTGTTTTCCGGACCGCAACCGGCTGGGACGAGACGTCAACCAGGTGGATCTCCTCGCCCATCACCGCGGACCGCAGCGCATGCCGGTTGGAATCCGTGGCCGCCTGCTCAGCGGTCATGCGACCGGCCGCCACCAGGCTGGCCAGTACCGGCGCCATGGAATGATCGGCATTGAGGCGGCGCAACCGGCCGTCTCGGAACAGCCACAGCGGGGAATCCCCCACGCTGATCCAGTCGATTCCATCGCGCGAAATCACCGCCACGACCACCGTGGACCCCATCCCCTTCATTTCGGGGTTTTCGCTCGTCGCGTCGGCGAGGGCGTCGTTGGCGGCGGCAAGGCAGGCGCGCAGACGATCCGGGATCGGTCCATCCGTGGCGGGATAGGTTTCCACGAACGTCTTGACAACGGTCCTGCTGGCCGTGTCGCCGCTCACGTGCCCCCCCATCCCGTCGGCGAGCACCAGCACCTCGCCGCCGTCCGCGTCGGATTCATCCCGCTCGATCAGGCCGTAATCGTCCTCCTGGTATTCCCGGCCGCCGGGAATCTGCCGCGCGGCGAATCGTCCTTCCAATCGGTTCATGGTATTCCTCCATGCAAGCGAAATACGACGGGCATCTCATCGAGCATATCCTGTCAATATGGTGCAATGCGGTATCCGTCTTCTTGATGCTCTAGGATCTGCTCCATTTTTCTATCCACTACCCTTTAATGCAACTCCACTACAACTTCCAGGGCCTATCACGGACGATCGAAATTTGTGCGGAAGACCAATTTGGACGGTCAGCCGAATTCTCAGGTTTCGTTCTGTAGGGGAAAAGGTTTTAAGTTTTTAGTTAAGTATTAGGCATTGTTCGGTAAAATTCATGCGTTGAATGAGCCATTTGGATGGTATGGTCCAAATGGTGGATGTGCCATTATTCTCGTCCTGCGGACGTTGTAACACAACCAAAGTCTTGAAGCACCTCGTAAGTGTCAGCGAGGGGGTAGAGGACGTCCGCACTATCATTGTCGCGGCAGGCTCTGCACGCAGGCTCCATATCTGGTGATCCTAACGTGTGTGGGCGGAATTGAAGGTTTTGGGGAATTATCCTGTCTACGCTGTTTATCCATTTCTATCGATTTTTCGTTGAAGTCCAGGATTTTTGGGTTTTGCACTTTGCTTCAAGCTGAATGCTGTAAGCTGTACGCTGACAGCTTTTTTTATGGCGTAAGCGTCCGGGCAATACGGAAACCGACGTTGTGGAGCCGCCCCCCGGTGTAGCTCCTGAAGCGATACGCGGCGCGGAGGATCCCGGGATCGACGTTGTACCACGAGCCGCCGCGCAATACCCGCTTCGCACAATCGCCCCCCTCCCAGGCTGACCCATCCGCAGGGGCGCCCGTATAGCTGTTGTTCCAGCAATCCTCAACCCACTCCCATACGTTCCCATGCACGTCATGCAGTCCCCACGCATTGGCCCAAAACGAACCCGCAGGCGCCGTCTTTTCATCGTCCCAGCGGCTACCGCAACCGTCGCAGTTGGCACGGTTGTGTCCAATCTCATCGCCCCAGTGATATCGCGTCGTTGTCCCGGCACGCGCCACGTACTCCCATTCCGCCTCACTCAACAAGCGATACGTCTTGTCCGTCCGTCGTGACAACCACCGCACATACGACTGCGCGTCATCCCAACTCACGTTGATCACGGGGCGGTTCCCGCGGCCCCATCCACTATCGTCCGGGACGTACCCGCCGCAACCTCCGGCATTCGCGCAAGCGTCCCATTCCGCAAACGTAACCTCGTACACACCCACCGCAAACCGATAATCGATCCTTACGCGATGACGGGGTCGCTCGTCATCGAACCCCTCGCCACTATGGGACCCCATCATGAACGAGCCCGACGGCACCACCACCATCTCCGGGCATTCTGCACAGACCATGAATTTTCCGCCTACTGTCCCGCTCAGCCGCTGGGCCTTACGCGCTGCCGACAGACGTCTTTCGAATCCGGACAACACTGAATCATCCACGTTAACCGCGCGTAGAGAATCCACGTAGCCATCTGCCTTGTCAAACGCCTCTTCTTCCAGGGTTTTCTCAAACATCCCTTTATACCGCTCAATCTTAGCCTGACGAAGGCGTTCCGCCTCCTCGGCGGCCAGACGCGCCCGTTCCACTTTCAGTCTTCGTGCCTCCACCTCACGCGCCGCCAACAAGCGATCTTCCAACCCCAACAACACGGGCGCAGATGCATTGACGGAACGCAGCGATTCCACGTACCTGACCGCTGTATCGAAATCCTTCCGGTCGAGCGATTCCTCGAATTTTCGTTTGAAATCCACCACTTTGGCCAGGCGACGACGTTCCGCCTCCTCGGCGGCCAGCCGCGCATCTTGCTCCGCCTGCCGACGACGCTGTTCCGCCAGACGCGACGCCGATACGCGATCTTGCAACCCTGGCAATACGGGCGCATCTGCCCACACACCCCGTACCCGGGACACGTACTCATCCGCCTTGTCGAACTGCTTGGCGCGCAACGACGCATCAAACTTCGTCACGTAACGGCCGATTACGCTGTCCAGACCCGCGCTCGCTTCCTTATGGCCCGGCGCCAGGGCCAATACCGCCTGATACTTCTCCCACGCGTTGTTCCCCGCGGGACTCGTCAGCCGGTCCCGCGCCAGGTCTTCACCAGCGCCCGACAACAAAGCCGACATCTGTTTAGCAGCTTCTCCTTCCAGCGCCAGGCGGAGCTGCTCCGGGCGATGGATGTTTTCATAGTAATAATAGCCCCCTCCCATCAGAAGCGCCAACACGCACGCCACGGCGGCGAAAACCGGCCACTTGCGTTTCCCGGCCTGCCTCACGCGTGAACCATCAACCGTTGTGCGCTGCCGTGACCTCGGTGGGCGACCCTTTTCGGGCCTGACGACCGGCCGCGGTTTCTTCGCGCTGTCCGGCGTCTTTCCGGAAAGCGCAGTACGCCACGCGGCCACGCTCTGCGGGCGGTCCCCCTCATCCACCTTCAACGCCAGATCTATCGCCACAAGAAAACCGGCGCTCGCCTGACCCGCGCAACGCTCGGCCACCGGATCCAGCGGATCATTGCGCACCCGATCCGTTGCATCGTCAGGGACGTGACCCGTCAATGCGTGGTAGCACACTGCGCCCAGCGCATAGATATCCGTCCAGGGTCCCTGGTCGCCGCGACTGGAATACTGCTCGATGGGCGCGTAACCCGGCGTGATGATCGACGTGACAGACCGGCTGCGCGCCCCGATCGCCTGACGCGCCGCGCCGAAGTCCAGCAGCACCGGCGACCTGTCCTCGTCACGGATGATGATATTGCCAGGCTTGACGTCGCGGTGCAGAAAATTGGCCTCGTGGACCTCCTCCAGACCGTCCAGAATCGGAAACAGAATGGCCTTAAGATCGGCTTCGCCCAACGTCTTACTGCGTTTGAGGAATTCCGACAGGGTCTCCCCCTCGGCGTATTCCATAACGATATACGCCGTGCCGTGCGCCTTAAAAAAACGAAACACTTTGATGATATGCCGGTGATCGAACCGGGCAAGGGTGCGCGCTTCGTCCAGGAATCGTTCCAGGCCCCACTCGAAGTCACCCAGAAACTGGCTCGCCTTCGGGACCACGCTGTTGTCGTCCGTGCGCGCGGCAATGTCGTCCGGCAGGAATTCCTTCACCGCGACCCCTTTGTCCAGGTTGTGGTCAAAACCCAGATACGTCATGCCGAAACCGCCGAAGCCCAGCACTCTCATCAGTTCGTATTCCTGCAGCCGATAACCCTGCGGCAGCGCGTTGAGCGGGTGTTGAGCGTCGTTCAAGGTGGTAACCTCAATGCGTGGTCAATTGCAAAACCAATCCAGGGAGGGCAAGAGTGTCCGCCTGCATTCTTTAACGATAGCTACAGCCACAGTTGCAACGGAAGCCGCGGGAGATTCTTCGACTCCGCTCAGAATGACATGCTTTGCAGTAACCATTGGTGAACTGTGTCCGTCACGTGTCGGCACAAACTGTCAGGCTGAGGAAGCCTGCAGGGGGGAGAAATCGGGTGCGAAGGCGCTTTCTCGCGGGGTTCTCCAAGAGCGCCACAGACGCGCGGGTTTATTCGCTTTTCGGTTTTGCCGTTCGCTCTTTGCTTCAAGCTGTCTGCTGACGGCTGAACGCTGACAGCTTGTTTTTACGGTGTAAACGTCCGGGCAACACGAAATCCGATGATGCTGTCCCGAGTGCCGGCGGTATTCCTGTTGCGGTCCGCCGAACGCAGGAACCTCGGAGTGCTGAGCCACGAGCCGCCGCGCAACACGCGATTCGCGCAGGCGCCCCGCCCCCACGCCGATCCGTCCGCAGGCGCCCCCGCATAGCTGTCGTTCCAGCAATCTTGTGTCCACTCCCAAACATTGCCCAACACGTCATGTAACCCAAATGCATTTGGCTCATAGTTGCCGGCTGGTGAAGTCCTGTAGTATCCATCGTCGCACGGCGCGACAGTCCAGCCACTTTCGTGACGTCTTGCAGTCTCATCCGCTCCATTGCCATAATGACACTGTTCCCTTGACGATTCTCCCCAATAACGGGCTGCCGTCGTACCCGCACGCGACACGTACTCCCATTCCGACTCGCTCAGCAAACGATACCTTTCTCTCGTCCTTTCCGACAACCACCGCACATACCCCTGCGCGTCATTCCAACTCACGTTCATCACCGGACGGTTACCCCGGCCCCAGCCCCTATCATCCGGCCGATATCCCCCGCAACCCCCAGCGGACGCGCACGCGTCCCACTCCCCAAACGTCACTTCATACACCCCAACCGCAAACCGATAACCGATCCGCACGCGATGCCGCGGACCCTCGTTATCATAACGCCCCGACTCCCCACCCGGAGACCCCATCATGAACGATCCCGACGGTACCACCACCATCTCCGGACAGTTCGCACAATCCCTGAATCTCCCGCCTACTGTGTGTTTACGCGCTTTTGATAATCTTACCTTCAATTCTGACAACACTGACTCACCGACATTAAATACATTTAGAGAATCCACATACACTCCCGCCTTGTCCAAAGCCTCTTCTTCCATCGTTTCCTCAAACTTCCTCATATACAACTCGATCTTAGCCTGACGAAGGCGTTCCGCTTCCTGTTGACGCCGCGCCGCCTCTCGCGCTCCGGACAATCGACCTTCCAACTGCGACAACACGGGAGCAGATGCATTGACGGAACGCAGCGATTCCACGTACCTGACCGCTGTATCGAAATCCTTCCGGTCGAGCGATTCCTCGAATTTTCGTTTGAAATCCACGACTTTGGCCAAGCGACGACGTTCCGCCTCCTCGGCGGCCAGCCGCTCCCTGCGCTCTTCCACCCGCCGACGCTGCTCCGCCCCGCGCGCCGTAGTAAGGCGCTCTTCCAGGCTCGACAACACCGGCGCATCGACCCACGCGCCACGTATCAGGGACACGTACTCATCCGCCTTATCGAACTCCTTGTCCACCAACGACGCATCAAACTTCGTCACGTAACGGCCGATTACGCTGTCCAGACCCGCGCTCGCTTCCTTATGGCCCGGCGCCAGGGCCAATACCGCCTGATACTTCTCCCACGCGTTGTTCCCCGCGGGACTCGTCAGCCGGTCCCGCGCCAGGTCTTCACCAGCGCCCGACAACAAAGCCGACATCTGTTTAGCAGCTTCTCCTTCCAGCGCCAGGCGGAGCTGCTCCGGGCGATGGATGTTTTCATAGTAATAATAGCCCCCTCCCATCAGAAGCGCCAACACGCACGCCACGGCGGCGAAAACCGGCCACTTGCGTTTCCCGGCCTGCCTCACGGGTGGACCATCAACCGTTGTGCGCTGCCGTGACCTCGGTGGGCGACCCTTTTCGGGCCTGACGACGGGCCGCGGTTTCTTCGCGCTGTCCGGCGTCTTTCCGGAAAGCGCAGTACGCCACGCGGCCACGCTCTGCGGGCGGTCCCCCTCATCCACCTTCAACGCCAAATCTATCGCCGCCAGAAATCCTCCGCTCGCCTGACCGGCGCAACGCTCGGCCACCGGAACCAGCGGATCGTTCCGCACCCGGTCCGTTGCATCGGCCGGGACGTCGCCCGTCAACGCGTGGTAGCACACGGCGCCCAGCGCATATATATCCGTCCAAGGTCCCTGGTCGCCGCGACTGGAATACTGCTCGATGGGCGCGTAACCCGGCGTGATGATCGACGTGACAGACCGGCTGCGCGCACCGATCGCCTGACGCGCCGCGCCGAAGTCCAGCAGCACCGGCGACCTGTCCTCGTCGCGGATGATGATATTGCCAGGCTTGACGTCACGGTGCAGAAAATTGGCCTCGTGGACCTCCTCCAGACCGTCCAGAATCGGAAACAGAATGGCCTTAAGATCCGCTTCGCCCAACGTCTTTCTGCGTTTGAGGAATTCCGACAGGGTCTCCCCCTCGGCGTATTCCATCACGATATACGCCGTGCCGTGCGCCTTAAAAAAGCGAAACACTCTGATGATATGCCGGTGATCGAACCGGGCAAGGGTGCGCGCTTCGTCCAGGAATCGTTCCAGGCCCCACTCGAATTCACCCAGAAACTGGCTCGCCTTCGGGACCACGCTGTTGTCGTCCGTGCGCGCGGCAATGTCGTCCGGCAGGAATTCCTTGACCGCGACCCCTTTGTCCAGGTTGTGGTCAAAACCCAGATACGTCATGCCGAAACCGCCGAAGCCCAGCACTCTCATCAGTTCGTATTCCTGCAGCCGATAACCCTGCGGAAGCGCATTCAGCGGGTGTTGAGCATGATTCATGGCGTAATCTTCAAAGGGTGTTCAATTGCAAAACCAGCAAGTCGAGGGAAGGGACCTGCCTGCCGAGCAGAACTCGGCGCAGGCAGGTGCCCACGGTCCCGGGAGGCAGCGGTCAGAATGACAGATGTCCTGAAATCATCAGCGAATCGTGCCCGTTACACGCACGCCCGTACTGACATGCTGAGGAGGCCGCCCCTGGGTTTTATCTTGCCTATCCTGTTCATCCATGGTGCGCCGTGAAAAGGCGCGGAACTTCAGTGGGTGAAAGTCCCACCCGACAAATGTTGCTGCAGTCGGTAGCAACCGGAGCGGAGACGCAGGTAACGACATCTCCGAAGCCTCCGGTGCAGAAGGTCGCAAGGCGACTGGGCGAGTATGCGGGCCGAAACGTGAGTGAACGCTGAGCAGGCCTCGAAAAAAGGTAATGCGGGAGCCGACCCGCCCATGGATCGGGGAAGGCCGCCGTCGTTGGAAAAAGACAGCAACGCGCGCATCCAACGGTCCCGCCGGGGTAATGGCGAAGGCACGTATACAAGGAGTTCCGACGCAACACGGGAAGCCCCAGCGGTGGTGTATAGACACCAACCGGCAGCCCGTGAGGGCCAGGCCGGGCCGTGTGGGGTGGCGGAGAGGCCCGTAGTACCGGAGAAGCCGGGTAATGCCGGTGGAGGAAAGGGGCCTTGGTTCAAGGGCAACGTCAAAGGAGCGAGAGCCGGGAGATTGGTATGAGCCTAAGACCTCCAGACAAGGTTCGGAAGTTGCAGAGGACGTTGCATGCCAAAGCGAAGGAATCGCCCGATTACCGATTCTACGCGCTGTATGACAAGGTAAACCGTGAGGACATCCTGCTGCACGCGTACCAAAGCTGCAAGGCCAATGGCGGCGCGGCGGGCGTGGATGGCGAGACGTTCGAGGATATCGAGTCATATGGACGAGAGCGGTGGTTAGGTGAACTGTCGGAAGCCGTAAGGAGCAAATCGTATCGGGTCTCCCCGATCCGTCGGGTGTATATCCCCAAGCCGAACGGAAAGCAAAGGCCGCTGGGCATCCCGACGGTGAAGGACCGTGTGGTGCAAACCGCTACGGTGCTGGTGATCTCGCCGATCTTCGAGGCGGACCTGCCAGCGCAGCAGTATGCCTACCGTCCCAGGAAGAGCGCGCACGATGCTGTAAGGGCCGTGCACACTCTGGTGAACCGTGGCCACACGCAGGTGATCGACGCCGACTTGAGCGGCTACTTTGACACGATCCCGCACGCCGAGTTGATGAAATCGGTGGCGCGTCGCATCTCGGACGGGCGAATGCTGCGCCTGATCAAGATGTGGCTGACCGCGCCGATTGAGGAGACGGACAAGCGGGGCCGCAAACGTCGAGCGACGCCGAACAAGGATCAGGGAAGGGGGACACCGCAAGGCGCCCCTATCTCCCCGTTGTTGGCGAACCTGTATATGCGGCGGTTCATTCTGGGGTGGCAACTTCTGGGATATCAGCAACGCCTGAAGGCTCATATTGTCAACTACGCTGACGATTTTGTGATCTGCTGTCGCGGCAGTGCAGAAGAAGCGATGCGCGCGATGCGATCCATCATGAAAGCGCTTAAGCTGACGGTCAACGAGCAGAAGACGGGCATATGCACCCTTCCAGAAGGACGATTTGACTTTCTGGGCTACACCATCGGTCGCTGTTACTCGCCAAAGACGGGAAAGGCCTATATCGGCACGCGCCCGTCAAAGAAGGCCATCCGGCACATCTGCCGGGCCATCAGCGAGGCAACGGCGCGACGGTGGCTGCTGAAAGACCATCAAGAACGGATTGCCCACCTGAACCGAAAGCTGGCAGGGTGGGGCAACTACTTCTGTCTGGGTCCGGTCAGCAAAACCTACCGGAGTGTGGACAGCCACACCCGGAAACGGCTCCGCTGGTGGTTGTGCAACAAGTACCGAATCCCGGGAAAGGGAACGTCACGCTTCCCTGCTGAGGTCCTCTACAATACATTGGGCCTGACCCGGCTGGAGGAGCAGAAGCGCAACTTTCCGTGGGCGAACGCATGACTCCTTGTCCGAGAGCCGGATGCGGGAAATCCGCACGTCCGGTTCGACGAGCGGGATGTGGAAACGGAGCACGGAGCGGCTATTGAGGCACCGCCAGACGAAAGGGGCGGAAACAGATAGGCCACTCCTAAACCACCGCGCCACATCTCGACTCTACTTTCCCGGTTTCGCGCCTTTACGTATCCTGCCAGTCAAACGCGTCGCCGCACAGGGGTACGAATCGCAGAACCGTATCCCCGACGCCGATATGGCTATGCGCAGGTAATTCAGTTGGAACCAGTACGGGCTGATCCCCCAGGTAGGTCAAATTGGCGCCAACGCCGTGCTGCACGGTAAACTTCCTGCCGCGGGGATCGTAGTTCACGATGGCATGTCCCCCCCGGGATACCTGACTATCGCCGAAATCGAGGTTCACGCGAGCGGTCTCTCCCCGGCCAATGGTATTTTGCCCGTAACCCAGCTGAAGGGCTTTTCCCTTACCGGGTCCCTCGACAATCGCCAACCACCCCACAACCGGATTATTCATGCCGTCGGCTTCGACGGCGGGCTTCCGCTTTTCACCCGGCGTCGGGCGCCCACCGATGTTGATGACTGTGCGTTCCTCCTCCTTTCCCGGTCCGGGCGTTGAGGCGCGCTTTTTCTTACGTCGTCCGACGGGGAAGTCGGTTGCCGGTTCCGTCTGTCCAAGCAGTTTTGTGGGCTCATCCAGGCGGCCCCCGCCAGCGACGTCGCCACCCCGCTCCGGCGCGGGTTGCCGCCCCGGCTTAGTGGGTTCATTCGAACCTCCCGCGGTCTCACGGCCACCCGGATGGGCCGGCGGCGCCAGATCTTCAATCCGATCAGTCGGCACGGTTCCGTCGTCCGTCTTTTTACTTTTCTCCTCCACGATCTTGCCATCGGGTCCGCGGTAAACGGGCATAACGACGTCCTCCTAAAGCGGTGAGCGGAAAGAGGTGAGATTCCTGTAACAAGACTTTGCACAAATCAGTGCCTGTTTATCTACGCTGTTTGCGTCGGGTGCGGGGTTGGCATCCCCCCACCGCATCAGCCGTCGCCGGCCCTTCGACCCTTCGACAAGCTCAGGGACCGCAGGCTCAGGGAACCGGCTCGGCTTCTGCGACTCCGCCTCAAGGGGGGAGTGATGAAAACGAAGCGCTTGATCGGTCTGCCTGTGCGGTCAGTGTCCTTTGGTTTGTTGATGAGACGCGAGGTCTTGTGGACGCGGGGTGGTCCTCTCCCGTCTAACGTCTCACCGCTCCTGTCATTTTTCATACAGCCTGTTAATCAGATTATCCAGACAGTACTGGCCCGACCGGTTCAACGCCATTTCCTCTTTCTGCTGCACGACATGCAGGGCAAAGACAAGCAACGCCGATTGGAGCAGGGCAAGCAGAGTCGTGTAGAACGCAACGCCCAGCCGCCCGGTGATCTCCGGCAGCAGATTCGGATCCTGTGGATTTTCATTGCTTCCGGCGTAATCCAGCGCCAGGGCGATCCCCACAACCGTGCCGATAAAACCCAGCGTGGGAATCAACCAGACCAGGTACCGCAGCATGTTGTATTTGAGTTCAAGCTCGTGTTGAAACAGTTCAAGGGAAGAATTCAAGAGAGAATTCGCCTGGTTGACGGATCCGCTGCCCTGGAATTGCAGGATGCAGCGCAAGGTCAGACGCTGCAGAAAATACGTCGGCTCCCCGTCCGCCGGGCGCAACCTGTTATAGAGAGGGCCCAGGTCCTGCGATCGCAACATGCTCGTGTCGTCTTCCGGTAGATATCGCATCGAGAGTTGCGCTGTCTCCAGGTTGGATTGGTTGAACCGCCGCCACAACTCGCCGCAACTGATGAAAAACATAATCCACATGGTATTCTGGATGGAAAACGGATAGGAATTCGCCTGCCGATCGAGCAGGAAGTCGCCAGCCATGGAATCGCCGCTCTTGAAAATGAAGCTCATTACGGCAATGAATACAACGCCGGTGACCACGCTCACGCCGAATGCGATCAGCCGTAGATTCGTCTCGGAATTCCGTTCCATATCAGCCCTCGTCTGGAATGATTTCACCTGTATCGGGATTGCGGCGTACGTTGCCCCCGGGAAGGGCGTCCGCCTGTTTCGGGTCGGCAGCCGGGCGCCCCGGGTCCTGATCACCCCTCGCTCCGAGTTTCTGCAGTAGTCCGAGCGCAGTTGTCTGGTGACGACCGAGGAGAATTGCATCCTCTGGGGATATGAATTCCTGCCTGATGCGGATCCACTCGCCATTCCGCGCCACGTAACTGCCGTTCCTGCTCGCACAGTCGGTCAGATAGTACGACCCTTTCGCGGTTACGACCAACTCGGCGTGGATACGTGAGACCGTGGCGTCGTCAATGCGAATATCCGCGTCCGTACCGCGACCGATTCTATACGTCGAAAAGCCGGACATTACGAGATCCTCTAATGGTGTGTGACGCGCATATTACCTTCGGCATCGACGGTTACCGTCGCCACCAGTTCCTTGTCACCTTCTCTTCTTAGCCGTATCTGCCGCAAAGGCGTCTGGCCGTCCGGCGTCAATACACCTCCCCGCACAAGCACACTCTCTCCCTTGTCGGTATTGAAATATTTGTAGTACACCCGATAAGTCCCTGCCTCTGCCAACGGATGCAGCCAGATTTCATTACCTGGCCCCCTTGTATTGTCCTCTTCCAGCTTTGCCCGAGAACCCGAAAACGAACGGTTCCTGTAATAGAACTCGCGTCCGGCGGGGTCGAGAACGTGCAGGTCGATATCGTCGCCTGTATTCCAACTCATGATGATCAAGAGGAATTTCTTCCGCGCCTGCGCCTGACACGACGATAGGTCCGCCTCGAGATCCCGGTTGCGGCTTTCGCACTCGCCCAGAGCGTTCCTGGACACGGACCCCTGCTGCTGCTCTTCACACGCCGCAAGCTGTCCTTCAAGCTGCCGGTTAAGTTCCTCACAGGCGGCCAGGCCATCCGGGGATACCGACGCCTGCTGTTGGTCTTCACACGCGGCCAGGGCCGCCTGGACCTGCTCAAGCTGCGCCCTCACTTCCGCCACCCGCTCCGCAGAATCGCCGGTGTTCGGGAAGTACGGAAACAGGACAAAAGCAATGAGTATGAATGCGCCCATCGCCGAGGCGAACAGGTCCAGTGCCGACATACTGAAGATATTGAGTTCCCTGCTGCGGGATTTCATGACGCGGCACTCCTGTCAGGATTTGGAAACCATCAACTCCACGTCGCCCAGCGCAACAGTGGCGCCATAGTCCAGACGCTCCGGACGAAAGGGAGGCAGGCGACGGCGATTCAGCAACGTCACGTTGCTCGAGTTCAGATCTTCGATACGAAATCCATTGTCAGCAGCGCTGATTCTGACGTGACGCCTGGATACATTGTCGTCGTGGATGACTTCATCCACAAGGTCCGGATGCCTGCCCAGCGAAAGTCCCAGCCGTTGTCCCACGAATTTTTCCGGCGATAGCGCGATGCGAACGCGGTTGCCCCGCCCGTCGAACCCGGCCAGCACCAGACCGTGTCCCGGGCGCTGCCCTTCCGGTGGTCCTTCAACCGCCCCGTCGTGCGCTCTTCGTCTGATGGGCCGGCTCAGCTGTTCGGCAACGTGGATGATCTGCTGCCGTGGTTTCTTCAGGCCGAGCAGCAGGGCCGCGAATGTCAGGATACCAAGAAACGTCCCACCTATAAGAAAACGCCGTCGCGACGCTTCAGCATGCAGACGAGTTTCTTCAACTTCCCGCATCGCTTCTTCCACCTGGCGCGCGGCCTCACCTGCCTGGCGCTTCGCATCCTCCGCCTCCTGGCGCGTCCGTCCCGCTTCCCGGGTCGCTTCCTCCGCTCGCCGGGTCGCTTCTTCGGCCTCCTGGCGCGTCCGTCCTGCTTCCCGGGTCGCTTCCCCCGCTCGCCGGCTCGCTTCTTCGGCCTTCCGACGCGTTTTTTCTGTTTCCCGGCTTGCTTCTTCCGCCAGGCGCCTGGCCTCCCCCGCCTGGCGCCTGGCCTCCCCCGCCTGGCGCGTCGCTTCTTCCGCTTCGCGGCGTGCCTTTTCCGCCTCCTCGTATCCACCGGCGCCACCTGCCGGCGCGCACGGACTGGTTTCCGGTGTTTGGAAAGGGATTCGGTGATCGCGAAGCAGCGTTACCAATTCCTCCACGTGTGAAGACCAGTATATTCCCGCCGCGTGGGGCACGCGGGTGACTCCCTCGGATTGGCTTTCGATGACAACGAGAGACGCCTGCGTATTCACGCCAATCACCCTCCCGCAATCATCCAACAGTGGTCCCCCGCTGTTACCGGGATTCGTAGGGGCGTTGTGTTGAATAATTCTGAACGTCTGCGTGTGCCAGGCACCGGAAAAGAGCCTGCCGATGACGCCGTCCTGCACCGTCGCATCATCGGCGAAACTCTCTCTATCTGCCTCTCCAGGATAGCCGATGGCCCACACCTTCTGTCCAGCCTTCAGTTCAGCGAGGGAAAGCCGCACGGGCGGGAGATCGAGTCTTCGCGCGTGGAGGATTGCCAGATCCAGTTCGGTGGATACGGCAATCACCTTGACGTTGTACAGGGAATTGGACTTTGCAGGGCGAACCCTGATCCGGCCGCCGCTGTCAATCACATGGAGGTTTGTGGCGACAAATCCTCGATCATTGATCACAAACCCTGTACCTGTGCCGATCCCCTGGTTCGTCTCAGTCAGAATCCGAACAACACTCCTCTTCAGCCTGTTGAAATCCGGCGTGGCCAACACGTCGTGCCCGTGTAAGAGAAACGCGATCAGGAGACAGACGGCACGCAACGATCTGACAGCTTTCCGCATGACTCACTCCGGGATCAGACGCACCTGAAACACCACGGGCCCCATCTCCAACCGATCGTTGTCCCGCAATTCCTCCGGTTCATTGGCGTTGAGCGTGCGGCCGTTTACCCTGGTTCCGTTCGTGGAGTTCAGGTCCTCCGCGTAGAGGCGTCCGCCGGCATACGAGAACCTGACGTGTTCGCGTGAGACGGCTTCGTGGGCGATGATAAATTCCGAGTTGGCGGGGCTTCTTCCCAGCGCAACGCCGGAGGGCAGCGCCAGCGCCGGGACGCTCAACACAAAGGGCCGCCCCACGTCGTCCTGGCCTTCCAGCAGACACCTGAACGGCGCGGGTTGGGGCGCGCGCGCCGCGGCCTGCCGCGCGGCTTCTGCCTGCCGTTCCGCCTCTTTGGCGCGGGATGAACTGCTGTGCAACTGTGCTCTTTTCGCGCGTGCGAATAGCAACCAGCCGAGAAGCAATAGAACGACGACGGCAGCCCCAGCGAGAACGGTCCATTGAAACCGTTCGGACGTCTCTTCGCGCTCCTGGTTCTGAACCGCGGCCAGGCTATCCCGTGTTGTCCGGAGTCGATCTGCCGCCGACATTCTTATGGAATCCGCACGCGTGCGGGCCAGGGAATCCGCCCATGCATGCGCCCGTGTCAAACTGTCTTCCCGCGCCTGTTTCAAGGAATCGGTCCGGGCCTGCGCGCGTTCGAGGCGTCTTCTTTCTGCCCTCAGGCGTTCGTCCGCCGCCGACTTTATGGAGTCCTCCCGCGTCTGCCGCAGGGAATCTGTCCTTGCCCGTTCCCGTCTCAGACTGTCTTCCCGTGCCCGGGTCAGGGAATCTTTCCGCGCCTGCGCCCGTCTCAAGCTGTCTTCCCGCGCCTCCGCGCGTTCAATAGCAGTCAGGCATGCGTCGTCAACGAAGGTATGGGCAATTTCCGCATCATTGAGCACGTTCACGATATCGCCGCTGCGCAACGCGAAGACGGTTCCCCTGGGATCCTTGTCGTTCCGGAACGGCCAGCGCCCGCTCTCCGGGTCGGGCAGGTTGATGCCAACCACGTCCCCACATTCATTGAACACGGGCATACCGAACGCCCTTGACGTCACAATGGCGTTGTGCTGCAGCAGATGTACGACGGAATCGGCAGGGGTCCTGCCCGGGACGTCCTGGTGGGCGCCGATGGTACCGCGGGCAACCCGGACGCTGTCACCAGCGGCGAACGTGAGGGTCTCCACCACCCGCCCCACGCCGGCCCCCTGCTCCGACAGGCTCAGGGGCGGGGATCCCAGGCCCTGCACGCGCAACAGAGCGAGGTTCATCTCCCTGCTGGCGAATACCTCCCGGGATAAAATCTCCGCACCAGTCTTCAGGGACAACACGGTCACCCGGTCCGCATTCGCCAGGAGGTGCGCGTTGGTCAGCACGTCTCCGTTTCCATTCACGACAAAGCCGCACCCTTCGGCCGCGACCCTGTTATATCTGTGCGCACGCACCCGGACGATGCTCTCCGATACGACGTCGACGTCGATTTGCCCGAACGCCGGGCCGGCCAACGAGAACACAGCGATCTGCACAAGCAACGAGACTCGCATAAAGAGACTCTCCTGGAGGAAAGTGAAAGGTCTCACAGTATGGACAGGATTCCGGTCTTTGGTTTTATCCTGTTCATCCATGTTCCTCGATTTCGTGAATTGAAGCCATACTCGCCACGTGTTGCGAAACGCAACAGATGGCGCATATTGCGACAGTCTGGCGCGCACGATGCCGGACACGTCCGACGTTTCAGTCCGGTCTCTTCTCTTTCGAGTATTGCCCGGACAACGCATTGCGCGGAACATCCGCCAACCTGAATCGTTACCGAACCGACAATATATAGTCTACTATTCTTAATGCAACCATTAGATATTTTACGTATTTATATATACTTTACATTTTTATATACACGTTCGGTACTATTTTCCGCGAGTTTACCCATCGTCGTGGCTGATTGTTCTCATCGGCGTTGACTTTAGACGCATTTAAACGTGCGCCACGGATACAGGCCGGGCGCGACCGCGGAATACAGGTAAACAGGGACAGAACAAAACAAGGGGCTACGTCGGCGGACGTAGCCCCTTGCATTCAAATATTCGCGGGCGCCCGGATTAGAACCGGGGCCCCGTTCGCAAAACCACAACACAAACTTACAGTTTGTGTAACGATTGTACGGTAGTCTGACAGTTTGTGTTACGACCGTACTGCAATCTGCCGGTTGTGTAGCGGCCCCTATACCGGTTGTATAGCGTCCCCTGTTCTGGTTATGCAAGGGGCGACGGAGACACGTTCACCGATGGACGGATCCCCTTATACAAAGAGGCATATGGCGATAAACACCGAAAAAAAACTCCAAATACTAACGATTCTGTTTGATCCGGTGTCATGAATCACCACTCTTGTGCGACATCCCAGATTTTCTTGGTCGACTCCCAGCTGCCATAATTCCTGACCGATTTTAGAACGGCGTCACAATTCCGAATAACCCAGCCGTACGCGACTTTAGCCCACGCCCAATCTAAAGCTAACCTCAATTCGAAAAAACAGCAACGCGGCGCCGCGACGAAAACTTCCGAAACGGGGCATAAAGGTCGTCCAAAAGGATGTTTTTTCCGTTCACGTCCAGTGACCCTATGTATCCTGGAAATCCGACGTCAAATCGCCTTTGTTCTTCTGTGTATATTCGACTTAAGGTCCCCAAAAAACGACGAATCAAGGTTAACAGTTGTAATGCAAAACACTGCCCTCTTCCAGGAAGCCTCCCGGTCTCCGTGCAAAATCGGCCGCCACGTGCGACGATCGGCGCGCCACCGACGTGGCGTTCGCCCGGGTCGCAAGGCCGGAAAGGTTGCAGCCAGCCGCAGGGGCGACCGGCCGGTCGCCCCTACAAATAACGCGAATCGATCATCTCCACTCCGACACGGGACTCTGAGGTCTCGGTTTCATGGACGTGAGCAGACAGGAATGTCCGCTCCACCCTCTCAAGCCTCTTCTCGATGTTCGCTCGAGCGCATCAACCATCATCTCCACGCCCGTACAATGGCTTGTCGAGCCCGTGAAGAATCGCGTGTGAAGGTGGGGCAGACATTCCTGTCTGCCTTTTTCAGTGTTCTTCTGCCGGAATGCAGATAGAAGAAAGGCGCCCACGGCCTTCTTATCGCAGGGCGACCAGCCGGTCGCCCCTACAAATACCTCATCTCGTTTCCCCGGACTCGGTGGCGCTGTCCGCGGCTGCCGAGGGCCTCTCGGGGGTGTCCCCCTTCTCTTCCACTGTCGAATCCTGGATTTTGCTGCAGGTGTCCTTTTGCTCCGATTGCGGGGCAGGCAATCGAGTGAGCTTTTCCTTAAGCGCCGACCAGAGCCCTGACAGGCCACCCTCCTGTCGCGATGCCGGGATCTCTTCGTCCTGATCGGCGTTTTGCGCGGCGCTGTCTTCGGAAATCGTCTCCTCGCCGCAATCAGCCTCCGGCGAGTAGAGCAACACGGTCGTGTTGTCCTGGTAGGGACGTTCCGCGGCTTCCACGGCATGGATCAGCGCGCCGGCGTCGTCGTCGAGTGACGCGTCGCGATTATCGCAAAGGATTCGCTCGATCTCCTCATCCTCGAGGGTCAACAGGCCGTCGCTTGCCAGCAAAAGTCGATCTGTTTTCCGGACCGCAACCGGCTGGGACGAGACGTCAACCAGGTGGATCTCATCGCCCATCACCGCGGAGCGCAGCGCGTGCCGCTTGGAATCCGTGGCCGCCTGTTCTGCGGTCATGCGCCCGGCCGCTACCAGGCTGGCGAGTACCGGCGCCATGGAGTGATCCGCATTCAGGCGGCGCAACCGGCCGTCGCGGAACAGCCAGAGCGGGGAATCCCCCACGCTGATCCAGTCGATTCCGTCGCGCGAAATCACCGCAGCGACCACCGTGGACCCCATGCCCTTCATTTGGGGATTTTCGCTCGTCGCGTCGGCAAGCGCATCGTTGGCGGCGGCAAGGCAGGCGCGCAGACGGTCGGTGATCGGACCGTCGGTGCCGGGATAGGTCTCCACGAACGTCTTGACAACCGCCCTGCTGGCCGTATCGCCGCTCACGTGCCCCCCCATCCCGTCGGCCAGCACCAGCACCTCGCCGCCGTCCTCGTCGGCGTCACCCCGCTCGATCAGGCCGTAATCGTCCTCCTGGTATTCCCGGCCGCCGGGAATCTGCCCCGCGGCGAATCGTCCTTCCAATCGGTTCATGGCATTCCTCCATTACGGCGCAGGACCGATGCCGTCCCATCAGTCTTGCATTCCATCACGGATCGTTGCGGCGCCCCTCCCCCACGTTCGCGGGGCAAGAGGGACACCGCACCCACCTCATCATGACCGTCCCTGGACGCTCCGTTGCATACCCGGCACCCCCTTGGGGACACCGGCTCCAGCCGTCGAGCGTGCGGGCAATACGAAACCCGTTGTTGTTGTTCCGTTTGCCGGTGGTATTCCTGTTGCGGTTCGCCGAGCGCAGGTTCCTCGGTTTGTTGTTCCACGAGCCGCCGCGCAACACGCGCTCAGGAGGGACGATCAGGCTTCCAAAGCGGATCGAACCACCCGCCTCGAAAGATCGCATGGCGCAAACGCCATGTATTGGCATGCTCTGCATGCGCGATCCACGCGTGCACCCGCGCGTCCACTTCCTCGCGTGTGATATGTGCATGACGCCAGCGGTCGCGCATACTCCGCAACCGGTTGCGAAAGCGGCGCACATTGGCTTCAGGCAACCGCCGGTATCCGCCCGGCAGGAGCACAAAACCCAAGAAAGTGGTCGGTGCTAATGTCTCGTCAATCATCGTTTTTTCCGGGTGCAGAGACAGCCGGCGGCGCTGCAAAAAATCCGCGATGCCATCCCGCCAGGCAGCGAGTTGTTCCGGGTCGTCGTGAAAAAGCGCAAAGTCGTCGACGTAGCGGACGTAGCCGCTGGCTCGCAACATTTCCTTGCAGAAGTGATCCAGGCCGTCCAGGTATAAATTGGCGAAAAACTGGCTGGTCAGATTGCCAATGGGTAACCCGCGCCGGCGTTCGATAGGCGTGAACAGATCGTCCCCAGGATAGTAAATATTCACCGGCTCCTGCGGATTGGAACCATCAATGATGCGGTCGGCCAGCGCCAGCGTGCGCTCACAGGCGATTCGACGGCGTAGATCCGCCTTGAGAATCTCGTGATCGATGGCTGGAAAGTAACGGTAAAGGTCGCACCTCAACACGTGGCGAAAACGGTCGCGGAACCGTTCGTAACGCACGATCGCCCGGTGGGTTCCCTTGCCCTGACGATTCGCATAGCTGTCGAAAATGAAACCGCGCTCGAAGAGCGGCTCAACGACACCGCAAAAGGCGTGATGGACGACACGGTCCCGAAACGGCGCCGCGGACACGGTGCGTCGTTTGGGTTCGCGGATCTCGATCGTCTTGTAACGGCCCGGACGATAGCGCCCGCTTTGGAGTTCCCGCTCAAGGCGCAGGACCTTGGGCTCCAGGTTCGCCAGGAACCCAGCCGCGACGGGTTTGGACCGTTTTCCCCGTGCCGCTTTTCGGGCCGCCACCATCAGGGCCGGGAAGGAAACGATCTCTCCGAAAATATCACGTGCTCTTGTGGGCACGATGCACCTTTTGCCAGCCGCCGACAAGGCGTCCGGTTTCGTCGAGGGTCCTGGCGGCATGTTCGTAGCGACGGAGATCAAGATAATGCAAATCACGGGCGAGCCGGCACAGAAATCTTAGCTTCTCGATGCCCAGGTTGGCGAGCGCAAGCGCATCACCCCGGCGCCTGGTGTAAGTCGCCTCGATCAGACGCTCCAGAACGTCCAATGCCGACGTCTGAATCCTATCTCCCAGAAGAAACTTCTGGCTGCGCGGGAAACGCTCGACGGTGGGGACCAACCAGACCAGAAAACGAAAGTGGGACTCCAGCGCCGGGCCAATCTCGCGCGAGCGGTCACCCCGGCCAGGAACTGGCTGTTGGCCGTCCCTTGCGTTCAAAACCGCCCTCCATTTTTCAGTATGTCGACATGCCTTGGCATACGTGCCTTTCCACCAGAGCCGGTCCTACCAAGATCGCACCTACTGGCAACGACCGGGTCTTTAGCATGCCCAGACCGAAAATTCCCAGGGGGGCTGTGCCCCCCTGGACCCCCCATAAGACGTAAAGAGGTAAAGATTCAAGGCGTAAGCGTCCGGGCAATACGAAACCCGATGACGATGACCCGTCTGCCGGCGGTATTCCTGAAGCGGAACGCCGAGCGCAGGAACCCCGGTATGATGCCCCACGAGCCGCCGCGCAACACGCGCTGCGCGCAGGCACCCCGCCCCCACGCCGTTCCGTCCGCAGGCGCTCCTGTATAGCTGTCGTTCCAGCAATCCCCAACCCACTCCCATACGTTGCCGTGCACGTCATACAAACCCCACGCATTGGCGCTGAAACTTCCCACAGATACCGTCTTTTCCCTATTCCGACCCTTCCGACCACTGCCATACGTATAATTCCCGTTGTAATTCGCCTGGGCCGTCGTAATCGTCGATCCAAAATGAAATGGCGTCGTCGTACCCGCACGAGCCACGTACTCCCATTCCGACTCGCTCAACAATCGATACCTTTCACCAGTCCTTCGCGACAACCACCGCACGTACGACTGCGCGTCATCCCAACTCACATTCATCACCGGGCGGTTCCCACGGCCCCAGCCCCTGTCGTTGGGACGATATCCACCGCAACCTCCGGCATTCGCGCACGCGTCCCATTCCGCAAACGTGACTTCATATACACCCACCGCGAACCGATAATCGATACTCACGCGATGGCGCGGACCCTCATCGTCATCACGTCCCGACTCCCCACCGGGAGACCCCATCATAAACTAGCCCGACGGCACCACCACCATCTCCGGACATTCTGCACAGTCCCTGAATTTTCCGCCTACCGTCCTGCGCAGCCGCTGGGTTTCTCGCGCTGCCGACAGACGGCCTTCCTTCCCGGACAACGTTGACGTTTCCGCATCGACTGCGCGTAATGAATCCACATACCCTCCCGCCTTGTCAAACGCCTCTTCTTCCAGGGTTTTCTCAAACATCCCTTTATACCGCTCGATTTTGGCTTGGCGAAGACGTTCTGTTTCCTCTGCAGCAATCCGTGCACTCTCGGCTTCCTGGCGACTTCGCTCCGCCTCGCGCGCAGACGACAGACGACCTCCCAACTCTGACAACAAGCGAGCAGATGCGTTTACAGCACGCAATGAATCCACGTAACTGCCCGCACGATCGAACGCCTTCCCGCCCAGGGATTCCTCGAACTTCCGCTTATGTTCCGCGATTTTAGCCTGACGAAGACGTTCTGCCTCCTCCGCTGCCAAACGCTCCCTGCGCTCCTCCTGGCGACGACGCTGTTGCACCGCGCGCGCCGCAGACAGGCGCTCTTTCAGACTCGACAACACCGGCGCATCGGCCCAGACACCCCGTATCCGGGACATATTCTTATCCGCCTTATCGAAATCCTTGTCCTCCAAAGCTCCGTCAAATTTGGATACGTAACGACCGATCACGCTATCCAGACCGGCGCTCGCTTCCTTATGGCCCGGCGCCAGAACCAATACCGCCTGATATTTCTCCCAGGCGTTGTTCCCCGCGGGACTCGTCAGCCGGTCCCGCGCCAGGTCTTCCACAGCACCGCCCAATAATGCGGAGACCTGCGCATCCTGTTCCGCTTCCATCGCACGGCGAAGCTGATCCGGGCGATGGATGTGTTCATAGTAATAGTAGCCCCCTCCGATCAGAAGCGCCAACACACATACGAGCATGGCGAACAACGGTCCTTTGCGCTTCCCGGGCTGCCTGACGGGTGGATCATCGACGGTCTCGCGCTGCCGTGATCTCGGTGGGCGACCCTTCGCGGGCTTGACGACCGGCCGCGGTTTCTTCGCGGTGCCCGGCGTCTCCCCGGAAAGCGCAGTACGCCACGCGGCCACGCTCTGCGGGCGGTCGCCCTCATCCACCTTCAACGCCAAATCTATCGCCGCCAGAAATCCTCCGCTCGCCTGCCCGACGCTACGCTCGGCCACCGGCGTCAATGGATCGTTCCGCACCCTATCCGTGGCATCGTCAGGCACTCCACCCGTCAACGCGTGGTAGCACACGGCGCCCAGCGCATACACGTCCGTCCAGGGACCCTGGTCGCCGCGACTGGAATACTGCTCGATGGGCGCGTAACCCGGCGTGATGATCGACGTAACCGAGCGGCTGCGCGCCCCGATCGCCTGCCGAGCAGCCCCGAAGTCCAGCAACACCGGCGAATCGTCCGCGTCACGGATGATGATATTTCTCGGCTTGATGTCACGGTGCAGAAAGTCAGCCCCGTGAACCACCTCAAGACCGTCCAGGATCGGATATAGGATCGCCTTCAGTTCCGCTTCGTCCAACGTCTTTCTGCGTTTGAGGAATTCCGACAGCGTGTCCCCCTCGGCATATTCCATCACGATATACGCCGTGCCGTGCGCCTCAAAAAAGCGAAACACTTTGATGATATGCCGGTGGTCGAAGCGGGCGAGGGTGCGCGCTTCGTCCAGGAATCGTTCCAGGCCCCACTCGAAGTCGCCGCGAAAGTGACTCGCCTGCGGCGCCACGCTATTATCGGCCGTACGGGTGGCGATATCGGCGGGAAGGTATTCCTTGACCGCGACCCCTTTGTCCAGGTTGTGGTCAAAGCCCAGATACGTCATCCCGAAGCCGCCGAAGCCCAGCACTCTCACCAGTTCGTACTCCTGCAGCCGATGCCCCTGGGGCAGGGCGTTGAGCGGGTGTTGCGCGTCGTTCATGGTGGTAACCTCACAGTTTGTGCAACTCCCCGCAAACTATCAGTTTGCGGTACGGATTGAGTTCACAAGACGTATTTTGCTACAGTTTTAGTTGCGCGGCGCACATGCTTCGGTTCAGAATGACAGGTCGGTCGATCACCATTGGCGAATCGTGTCCCACACACCTGCGCCCTAACTGTCATGCTGAGGAAGCCGCCAGGCTGACGATGCGTCCGCGTCAATGTTCGTCGATCAACAGCACGCGCTCATGGGTCAATCGCACGTACGGGAGATTCTTCGACTCCGCTCAGAATGACATGCTTTGCAGTAACCATTGGTGAACTGTGTCCGTCACGTGTCGGCCCTAACTGTCATGCTGAGGAAGCCTACAAGGCCGACGAAGCATCTACTGCGGCATGGGATCATGCCCGGGCGTCTGGCATTCGATCCGAACTAAAATGCGGCACAACCGCTCCCGCTTCGACTCCGCGCAGAATGACAGATGCCCTGAAATCATCAGCGAAACGTGTCCGTCACACGCACGCCAGCTTATCCGGCCGGCACGGCGGAAGCTGGGCGGAGCATCGCGAAGCCGCGTCAGGTTTTCATCACATTCATACTGCCCATTCTGACAGCCCTGATCATCCTGTCCATCCTGTTTATCCATGTTTCTCATTTCTGCATCCTCATCTCACGTGGCCTCATAGCGCTGCCACATGATTCCGTTTGTGTCGAAGCAACTCTTGACGTTGGAGATGAAACGGGCTATTATTTGATGTGGGCATTGTAGTAAGTCCCCTGCAAATGTGAAGGAAACAAAAGTGCCGGACGACACCAGGCCAATCTCAGGGTACAAGGGGATTCTGGGACAGGTCAACACACCGCTGGTGTTTTTTGCGCTGGCACTTTTGGTCATTGAAGGTATCATTGGATTTACTCTCGTCAATTCCAGACTCGACGCTGTACAACAATTCAACGTGATCTTGATCAAGGCCGCGTTGTTTATGGCCGTTATCCTTAGTTGTTGCGTATATTACGGTGAAATATCCCCTGAATTTAATGGATAAAGTGAACGAGAGCCTGGGACGCAATGAACTAATGGAAAAATACCTTGAAAGTGACGCGTTTAGAGACACTGTCGCAGATATCGTAGATGACATAGTCAAAAGGTCGCAGCCCGCGGAGGAGAAAAATGGATCTGAATGAACGGGAGACAATAAAGGAAATCGTCAGAGTCATCTATCACTCGAACGGTGACTGGCGCACACCCGGGGGTATAGCGCGAGACCTTGGAATCTCGTCTGAAACGGTGACCCACGTTGTCAAAAGCCATCCCGATTTCTTCATTATGGCGAGTGACGGACGGGTGAAATATGCGCTTCGACCCGCTGGTCTCGATCCGGTATCGCTTACTGAAAGCGCACGAAGACAATATACCCAGGGGATGACGCCGACCTGCTGACGATAGACGCTGAATTCCTCCCACTCCCCGGTGTATTCTTGCCATTTCTCGCTCTTCACGTCCACCCTTCGCCTATTGCTGTTTTTGCGAGTACGTGTTGGATTATTAAATTTCGGATTTTGCTGTTCGCTCTTTGCTTCAAGCTGAATGCTGTACGCTGACAGCTTCTTTTATGGCGTAAACGTCCGGGCGGCATCCAGGATATCCGTCGGTTTGGCCTCGGGAAGGGATCTGAACCATGTCTATCGAGTTCGTTTACACCCGAACGAGACACGTAGTCAACCGGTCGATCCCGGAAAAATCTCCAGGGGGGCGCAGCCCCCCTGGACCCCCATAAGACGTAAAGAGGTAAAGATTCAAGGGGTAAGCGTCCGGGCAATACGGAAACCGATGACGTCGTTCCGTTTGCCGGCGGTGTTCCCGTCGCGGTCCGCGGCGCGGAGGTTCCCCGGGTAGACGTACCACGAGCCGCCGCGCAACACGCGCTTCGAACAATCGCCCCGCTCCCACGCTGATCCTTCCGCAGGCGCACCCGTATAGCTGTCGTTCCCGCAATCCTCAACCCACTCCCATACGTTCCCGTGCACGTCATACAAGCCCCACCCATTGGCGCTGAAACTGCCCACAGATACCGTCTTTTCCCGATACAAACCCTTGCGACCGCCGCCGTACGTATGTTTGCCATTATAATTCGCCTGATCCGTCGATATTGTCGATCCAAAATGAAACGGGGTCGTTGTTTCCGCACGAGCAACGTACTCCCATTCCGACTCACTCAACAAGCGATACCTTGCACCCGTCTTTTCCGACAACCACTGAACGTACAACTGCGCGTCATCCCAACTCACGTTGATCACCGGGCGATTCCCGCGCCCCCAGCCCCTGTCGCTGGGACGATATCCCCCGCAACCCCCAGCGGACGCGCACGCGTCCCACTGTGCAAACGTCACTTCATACACTCCAACCGCAAACCGATAACCGATCACCACGCGATGGCGCGGACCCTCGTTATCGTAACGTCCCTCCTCGCCGCCGGGAGACCCCATCATGAATGAGCCCGACGGTACCACCACCATCTCCGGACAATCCGCGCAGTCCCTGAATTTTCCGCCTACAGTCCCACGCAGCCGCTGGGCCTCACGCCCTGCCGACAGACCACGCACCAATCCGGACAACGTTGACGCTTCCGCATCGACTGCGCGTAATGAATCCACATAGCCATCGGCCCTGTCAAATGCCTCATCTTCCAGGGCTTCCTCAAACTTGCCCTTATACCGCTCGATCTTAGCCTGGCGAAGACGTTCTGCTTCCTCTGCAGCCCTGCGTGCACGCTCGGCTTCCTGACGACTTCGCTCCGCCGCGCGTGCAGACGACAGACGATCTCCCAACTGTGACAACAAGCGAGCAGATGCATTGACAGAGCGCAGCGATTCCACGTACCTGCCCGCTGCATCGAAATCCTTTCGGCCGAGCGATTCCTCGAATTTTCGTTTGAAATCCGCCACTTTGGCCTGATGAAGGCGTTCCGCCTCTTCCGCTGCCAGCCGCTCCCTTCGCGCTTCCCGCTGACGACGCTGTTCCGCACCGCGCGCAGCAGACAGACGGTCTGTCAGGCTCGACAATACGGGCGCATCGACCCACGCGCCCCGTATGCGAGACACATATTCTTCCGCCTTGTCGAACTCCTTGGTACGCAATGACGCATCAAACTTCGTCACGTAGCGGCCGATTACGCTGTCCAGTCCCGCGCTCGCCTCCTTCTGACCGGGCGCCAGGGCCAATACCTCCTGGTATTTCTCCCAGGCATTATTGCCCGCGGGACTCGTCAGCCGGTCCCGCGCCAGGTCTTCCGCAGCACCGGACAATAGCGCGGAGATCTTCGCTGTTTGTTCCCCTTCCTGCGCCTGCCGGCGCTGCGCCGGCAGATGGATGTTCTCATAGTAGTAATAGCCCCCGCCGATCAGAAGCGCCAACACACATACGAGAACGGCGGCGAACAACGGTCCTTTGCGCTTCCCGGGCTGCCTGACGGGTGAATCATTGACGATCTCGCGCTGCCGTGATCTCGGTGGGCGACCCTTTGCGGGCTTGACGACCGGCCGCGGTTTCTTCGCGGTGCCCGGCGTCTTTCCGGAAAGCGTAGTACGCCACGCGCCCACGCTCTGCGGGCGGTCCCTTTCATCCACCTTTAATGCCCAATCTATCGCCGCCAGAAATCCGGCGCTCGCCTGACCCGCGCAACGCTCGGCCACCGGCGTCAGCGGATCATTGCGTACCCGATCGGTCGCATCGTCCGGGACGTCACCCGTCAGCGCGTGGTAGCAGACAGCGCCCAGCGCATACACGTCCGTCCAGGGCCCCTGGTCGCCGCGACTGGAATACTGCTCGATGGGCGCGTAACCCGGTGTGATGATCGACGTAACCGAGCGGCTGCGCGCCCCGATCGCCTGCCGCGCCGCGCCGAAGTCCAGCAGTACCGGCGAATTGTCCTCGTCACGGATGATGATATTGCCGGGTTTGACGTCACGGTGCAGAAAATCAGCCCCGTGAACCACTTCCAGACCATCCAGGATCGGATATAGGATCGCCTTCAGTTCCTCTTCGTCCAACGTCTTTCTGCTTCTCAGGACCTGGGAAAGCGTCTCCCCCTCGGCGTATTCCATCACGATATATGCCGTGCTGTGCGCTTCGAAAAAGTGATGCACGCGCACGATATTGGCATGCTGGAAACGCGCCAGTATCCGCGCTTCATCCAGGAACCGGTCCAGGCCCCATTTGAAATCCGCGGACGCTTCCGACGACTGCGGGACCACCGACATGTCGTTTTCCCGCGTCGCGAGATCGGATGGCAGATACTCTTTGATCGCCACGGGGATATCCAGCGCGATATTCCACCCCAGATAGGTGATCCCGAATCCGCCCTGGCCCAATACACGGTGAAACTCGAAGTCCTGTATTCGCGTGCCCTGTGGAAGCGCCAACCGGTGGTGCGCGTCGTTCATGGTGATATCCTCACGGTTTGTGCAACTCCCCGCAAACTACGAGTTTGCGGCACGCATTGAGTTCACGTGGCGCTTTTTGCTACAGTTTTAGTTGCGCGGCGCCCGCGCTTCGGTTCAGAATGACAGGCCGGTCGATCACCATCCGCGTATCGTGTGCCACACACCTGCGCCCGGATTGCCATGCTGAGGAAGCCTACAAGGCCGACGATGCGTCCGCGTCAATGTTCGTCGATCAAGGGCACGCGCTCATGGGTCAATCGCACGTACGGGAGATTCTTCGACTCCGCTCAGAATGACATGCTTTGCAGTAACCATTGGCGAATCGTGTCGGTCACACGTTGACCAAGACTGTCATGCTGAGGAGGCCGTCAGGCCGACGAAGCATCTCCTGCGGCGTCGGATCATGCATACGCGTCTGTTTCTGGGATCTCCTTGACGCGCAGCACCGCCGCGACCACGGTCGACCCCATCCCCTTCATTGCGGGGTTTTCGCTCGTCGCGTCGACGAGGGCGTCATTGGCAGCGTCGAGACAGACGCGCAGGCGATCCGGAATCGGTCCTTCCGTGCAGGGGTAGGTTTCCACGAAGGTCTTGACAACGATTCTGCTCGCCGTATCCCCGCTGACGTGCCCCCCATCCCGTCGGCAAGCACCAGCACTTCGCCGCCGCCCACCTCGACATCACCGCCCTCGATCAGGCCGTAATCGTCCTCCTGGTTTTCCCGCCCCCCGGGAATCTGCCGCGCGGCGAATCGTCCTTCCAAATTGGTTCATGGCGTTCCTCCAGTGCAACGCAAGACCGCAGCTTTTTCATGTATAGTGTCGTCAATCACGGTACGTTGCGGTGTCCCTCGCCCACGGGCGCGGGGCAAGAGGGACACCACCCCCACCTCATCATGACCGTCCCAGGACGCTCATTTAGGTGTGTTTCCACGCTCCAAATTATTTATAAGGCGACTGATTCGATTTTCCATCCCTGCTAGGTTTGTCTCTGCGTTGTCCACCCGCGACTTTAAATTGTCCTCTGCGTTGTCCACCCGCGACTTTAAATTGTCCTCTGTATGGCCAATTCGTTTCATCAGGCGACGTTCTACGTTGTCGATATGCTCGGCAAGTCGATCCTCTGTACGGGCTTGCATGGTCCAGATGAAAACCATAATGGTAAGTCCTAAAGAAACCAGACTGGTAATTGTTCCGACCCGACCCATAGTGACTTCCTTTCACTTAACGTGTGAGAACAAGCCGCGGAGGACGGTAACGCACGGCCGTTCGTTGAGTAATAGCGATCTTCAAACATTCGCAGAGAGATATTGTCGAACAATTCACCGGACGTACTAAGGTTTGGGGCTGTCAGGATTTTTGTGTAAGTAGTGTTGGTGGATTAATGAAAAGGCACGCAATCTTCGTACACGATGGCGAAGCGATTCAGTGCGACTTTCGAGCTGGTTATGGGTTTGGTCCATTGTTTGCCGACGTTGTGAAGGGCCAGAAACAGTAGCTCGATGGCGGTTCCATCGGACCTGGCTCCCTTACTTTTCCACATCGCTTCAGGCTTCGTTGTCGGTTTCCGTTACGCTGAACTTGATCTTATACCTTCCTTCTTTTTCCTCACCTGAGATACAGAGTTCCTCTTGGTCCGTATGTTTGAATTTGTGCGATCCTCTGAACAGGACTTTATCACTCCCTGCAATCTTTCTCAGGAGCAGAGCGTGCACATCGTCTGCAGCACCTCCCAAAGGTAGGGATAGGCCCGAATCACCTGGGATATGGCCCTTTATCTTTCCGATTACAGCTCCTACAAACCCCTTGGTGAGTTTCTCAAACCTTTCCCAAGTACCTTTCCTGTCGACATCGAACACCGTGAACTGAATAGAGTGAAGACTTTTTCCATTAACCCTTTGGATATGCTGATCCCATTCGCCGACCCTAACCATATCGAATTGAACGTATCTTTCCGTGTCATCACCACGAACATAGTTCGGCTCGCCGTATTTATCATTGGCGCACTCCCAAAACGCATGCAGGCTCGGCATAACCCGACTTTTTTCGTCGAGCTGGTTGTCTTCGTTGACGAACCTCAAGTCCACAACAAACCGAAAGTTGGCGGATTTGTCGGACAACTCTTTGGGAAATAGAAACTTTTTGAGAGTGAGTTCAAACGTTTTCATGTGAGATCCCTCCTTAGACCGCGAAACGGCAGTGAATTTTGCGAACCGCGTCATTGATGACCTGCGGCGGTGATCGATCCTACCACAGTCCTATTTCTCCGCGAATTTTTGTACTGCTTTAGGCGCAAAGGCAGCCACTAAGAAATACAGAACAAGCTCTGTCTTGCCTGCACTCGATCCCAATTCAAATATCTCCACTGCTGCCAATCCGCCTGCAATTAACAACGCCAACATGGACATTAGCCGCATAGACGACGGGTTCCCGTCACCATCCGACAAATATCTTTTGCATTTGGTGGGATTGCTTGTCTGAATGTCGCACATATTGAATCCTCCTGACGATTTTAGAGACAACTCACCAAGTGAAGACACTTACGTTACTACCAAAGCATGCCGAATTTGAGGCACGTTTACGGTTACACTGAATTGCATTATTACGTCTAAATTGCACTCCTTTCCGAACTAGAGGCCAGAGGTCCGCCCGCCTTGAAATTGCCTCTTATTACCTGGAGCAGTAAATAGTTGACATCTATTGCGCCTGCTACGGTGGAGAGGAACTTGCCCAAACGGGGACGCTGAGCTTGTCGAAGCGCCCGCGTTTCGGCACGTTTTTTCCTTCGCCGACCCTTCGACAAGCTCAGGGAGCGGCCCAGGGTGCCGGGTCAATGTTGTTGACAAAAGGTAAACTATCGGGTGCTCCCCGTGATATCTCACCTCCCGCTTCTCGTTTCGTCTGCACCGTCACACAGTTCATTGATTTTCCGGTCTTGCTGTTCGCCTTTTGCTTCAAGCTGAATGCTGACGGCTGTACGCTGACGGCTTGTTTTACGGTGTAAGCGTCCGGGCAACTCGGAAGCCATTAATGATGATCCGCCACCGGTTAGGTTTCTCGAGGCCAAGCGCCCATTGGAACAGGTTTGAGCCCTCGAGCTTGCCACGAGCCGCCGAACGGAGACCCCCGGGTCCGTGCAACCACGAACCGCCGCGAAACACGCGCCTTGAACAGTTACCGTGTTCCCACGCCGTTCCATCTGCAGGCGCTCCTGTATAACTGTCGTTCCAGCAGTCCTCCACCCACTCCGACACGTTCCCGTGAACGTCATATAGACCCCACGCATTGACGTTGAAACTACCTACAGATACCGTCTTTTCCCGATACATGCCCTTGCGACCACCGCCATAGGTGTAGTCGCCATCGTAATTCGCTTGAGATGTCGAAATCGTCGTACCAAAATGAAACGGGGTCGTTGTTCCCGCACGCGCCACGTACTCCCATTCCGACTCACTCAACAGGCGGTACTGTTTACCCGTCCTTTGCGACAGCCATCGCACGTACGACTGCGCGTCGTTCCAACTCACGTTAATCACCGGCCGATTCCCGCGACCCCATCGCTTATCTTTCGGACGATGTCCTCCACAACCCCCGGCAGACACGCACGCATCCCATTCCGCAAACGTCACCTCATACACACCCACCGAGAACCGATAGTCGATCCGCACACGATGCCGTGGACCCTCATCATCGTCACGCCCCGCCTCACTTCCGGGAGATCCCATCATGAACGATCCCGATGGTACCACCACGATCTGGGGACATTCCGCACAGTCCCTGAATACCCTGCCTACTGCGTATTCACGCGCTTTTAATAATCGTCCCGTCAACTCCGACATCACTGACTCATCCATGTCAATTGCCCGCAGCGAATCCAAATACGCTCCCGCCTTATCCAATGCCTCTTCTTCCAGCGCTTCCTCAAACTTCCTCTTATATTCCGCAATTTTGTCCTGACGTAGACGTTCTGCCTCCTCTTCAGCCAGCCTTGCCATTTCCGCTTCCTGACGCCGCCGTTCGGCTTCCTGATGACGCTGTTCCGCCTCACGCGCCGCAGACAGGCGACCTGCCAACTCTGACAATAGGGGAGCAGATGCATTCACAGCACGTAGCGAATCCACGTAACGACCAGCGGTATCGAAATCCTTCCGGCCCAGTGACTGATTATATTTTCCCTTGTATTCCGCCAATTTATCCTGGCGTAGACGTTCCGCCTTCTCGGCGGCCAACAGTGCGCGTTGCTTCTCCTGACGCCGTTGTTCCGCTACACGCGCCGCGGACAGGCGATCTTCCACGCCCGCCAATGCCGGCGCGTCGGCCCACACACCCCATATCCGCGACACGTACTCATCCGCCTTATCGAAATCCTTCTCCCGCACCGACGCCTCGAACTTCGCCACGTAACGCCCGATCACGCTATCCAGACCGGCGCTCGCTTGCTTGTGGCCGGGGTCCAATGCCAACACGGCCTGGTATTTCTCCCACGCATTGTTGCCCGCAGGACTCGTCAGACGATCCTGCACCAAGTCTTCAACAGCACCGGACATTAACGCGGATATCTTCGCATCCTGTTCCGCTTCTTGCGCCGGCCGACGCCGATCCGGACGATGGATGTTCTCATAGTAGTAATAGCCACCTCCGATCAGAAGCGCGAACACGCACAAGACCGCAGCGAACACCGCCCCGGTGCGTTTCCTTTTCCGCCTGACGGGTGGTATAACCGCCCGTCCGCTCCGCCTTGGTGCCACGGGGCGACCCTTAGCGGGCTCTGCGGCTGGACGCGGTTTCTTCGCGGTGCCCGGCGTCTTTCCGGAAAGCGCACTACGCCACGCGCCCACGCTCTGCGGGCGGTCCCCCTCATCCACCTTCAACGCCCAATCTACCGCCGCCAGAAATCCTGCGCTCGCCTGACCCACGCCACACTCGGCCACGGGCGTCAATGGATCATTGCGCACCCGATCCGTCGCATCGTCCGGGACGCGACCCGTCAGCGCGTGGTAGCACACCGCGCCCAGCGCGTAAACGTCCGTCCAGGGTCCCTGGTCGCCGCGACTGGAATACTGCTCGATCGGCGCGTAGCCCGGCGTGATAATCGACGTGACAGATCGGCTGCGCGAACCGATCGCCTGCCGCGCCGCGCCGAAGTCCAGCAGCACCGGCGACCTGTCTTCGTCACGGATGATGATATTACCGGGCTTGACGTCGCGGTGCAGAAAGTCAGCCCCGTGCACCAGCTCCAGGCCGTCCAGGATCGGATAGAGGATGGCCTTAAGATCCTCTTCGTTCAACGTCTTTCTGCTTCTCAGGACCTGGGAAAGCGTCTCCCCCTCGGCGTATTCCATCACGATATACGCCGTGCCGTGCGCCTCGAAAAACCGATACACGCCTATAATGTTGGGATGGTGGAAGCGGGCAAGGGTGCGCGCCTCGTCCAGGAATCGTTCCAGGCCCCACTCGAAGTCACCCCGGAACTGGCTCGCTTTCGGGACCACGCTGTTGTCGCCCGTGCGCGCGGCGATATCGTCCGGGAGATATTCCTTGACCGCAACCCCTTTGTCCAGGTTGTGGTCAAAACCCAGATACGTCATCCCGAAGCCGCCGAAACCGAGAACCCGCACGAGTTCGTATTCCTGCAGCCGATAGCCCTGGGGCAGGGCGTTAAGAGGATGTTGCGCGTCGTTCATGGTGGTAACCTCACGGTTTGTTCAATTGCGAAACCAATCCGGGGAGGGCAAGATGCCCTCGGTCCCGGGTAGAAGCGGTCAGCGATCAGCGTAGAGTCGGGATGTGGCGCGGTAGTTTAGGAGCGGCCTATCTGTTTCCGCCCCTTTCGTCTGGCGGTGCCTCAATAGCCTCTCCGTGCCCCGTTTCCACATCCCGCTCGTCGAACCGGACGTGCGGATTTCCCGCATCCGGCTCTCCGACGAACGTCGCCTTCAGGCACACGCCACCTACTATGTCCAGGCAACTTCACCTGAAGGCCAAGCTTGTTCCGGGATCGCCTGGTCTTTCTTTGGAGGTAATAGGCTTGCGCCACTCTCCAATCCGTTGTTCCCTTCCCAAGCGTGTCCGAAGTCAGGCCCCTTTCCTCCGCCGGCATTACCCGGCATCATTGGTACTACGAGCCTGTCCGCCACCCCAAACGGCCCGGCCTGTCCCTCACGGGTTTCCGGTTGGTGTCTCACCACCACCGCTGGGGCTTCCCGTGTTGCGTCGGACCTCCCTTTATATACATGCCGTCGCCAGTACCCCGGCGGGACCGTTGGGTGCGCGCGTTGCTGTCTTTTTCCAACGGCGGCGGCCTTCCCCGGCTAACCATCGGGTCGGCTCCCGCATTGCAGTTTTCGAGGCTTGCTCAGCGTTCACTGCGCGTTACGGCCTGCATACTCGCGGAGTCGCCTTGCGACCCTTTACACCGGAGGCTTCGGAGATTTCGTTACCTACGTCCCCGCTCCGGTTGCTACCGACTGAAGCAACCCTTGTCGGGTGGGACTTTCACCCACTGAAGATCCGCGCCTTTTCACGGCGCACAGGAAGCAGACAGCTACAACCGGTTAACGATGCGGACATGCAAATTCGATCAGCGACGTCTGCGCCAACACGTGGGCAACCACAAGGGTTGCCCCTACAGCTTCAAAGACGGCGCTACGAGGGCAGGGATGCCCTCGATCCCGGGGGAACCTCGCGGGCAGAAACTCTCGCCCATATATCTCAGCGGCTACCGTCGATGCGTCCGCGCACAGGTTCGAATACTATGGTTTGTGGTAGAGGTACTATCGCGGAAACGGGAGATTCTTCGACTTCGCTCAGAATGACATGTCTATTAACAACCATCGGCCAGATGCATTGGCCATTCGTTGGCTCGGACTTCCATGCCTGAGGAAGCTTGCAGGCTGACGAAGCATCTCCTGATACATATCAACTACAATCCCGCTGTGACAACGCTTTACCCGAAAGGCTGATTCGGGTATTATTATCCGTAAATTCGCTTTGAATTTGCTACGAATTGAAAGACATAATCGTGCCGGCAGACACCAATCCAACCACGCGATACAGAGGGATTCCGGGACAGGTCAACACACCCCTGGTATTCTTTCCCTGGCGCTTCTGGTCATTGAAGGTATCATTGGATTTACTCTCGTCAATTCCAGACTCGACGCTGTACAACAATTCAACGTGATCTTGATCATGGCCGCCTTGTTTATGGCCGTTATCCTTGTTGTTGCGTATATTACGGTGAAATATCCGCTGAACTTAATGGATAAAGTGAACGAGAGCCTGGGACGCAATGAACTAATGGAAAAATACCTTGAAAGTGACGCGTTTAGAGACACTGTCGCAGATATCGTAGATGACATAGTCAAGAGGTCGCAGCCCGCGGAGGAGAAAAATGGATCTGAATGAACGGGAGACAATAAAGGATATCGTCAGAGTCATCTATCACTCGAACGGTGACTGGCGCACACCCGGGGGTATAGCGCGAGACCTTGGAATCTCGTCTGAAACGGTGACCCACGTTGTCAAAAGCCATCCCGATTTCTTCATTATGGCGAGTGACGGACGGGTGAAATATGCGCTTCGACCCGCTGGTCTCGATCCGGTATCGCTTACTGAAAGCGCGCGAAGACAATATACCCAGGGGATGGCGCCGACTTCCTGACGATAGACGCTGAGGCCATCCTTCCCGTCTCGCGCGATCGGTCGCATCGACCATAAAGTGGCTGTAGACTTTCTGCTGATTGCTGATCTTGCGCGGACGACCCGTTCGAAACAGGTAGAAAATGGATCCAGGTAAGCGAGAAGCCATAAAGGATATCGTCAGCGTTATCTTTCACTCGAACGGTGACTGGCGTACGCCCGGGGGCATTGCGAGAGATCTCGGAATCTCGTCTGAAACGGTGACCCACGTCGTCAAAAGCCATCCCGATTTCTTCATTCTGGCGAGCGACGGACGGGTGAAATATGCTATCCGTCTCGGCGGTTACGACGGCGTGTCGCTAACCGAGCGTGCGCCTGACCTGTACCGCAGTGAGTTGACGCTGAGTTCCTGACCCCTCGACGCTGATTCTCACCCACGTCCCGGTGTATACTTGCCGTTTCTCGCTTTTCGCGTCCACCATCTCGGTTATCGCTGTTTCTGCGCCGCCTGTGGGCCTGTTGATTTTCGGGTTTCGCTGTTCGCCTTATGCTTCAAGCTGAATGCTGAAGGCTGTACGCTGACTACTGCTTTTCGATCGTCCGGGCAACACGGAATCCGAGGTCTTTATAGCGGCTATTGGACCCCAACCTCAGGCGCTCCGCCGAGCGAAGGCTTCCTGGTTCGACGTGACAAGAACCGCCACGAAAGACGCGCATCTCGCAGTTACCAGATTCCCACGCAGAACCGTCCGCAGGGGCGCCCGTATAGCTGTCGTTCCAGCAGTCTTGAACCCACTCCCATACGTTTCCGTACACGTCATACAGACCCCACGCATTGGCCGAAAAGGAACCCGCAGGCGCCGTCTTTTCATCGTCCCATCGACTGCCGCAGCCATCGCAATTCGCGCGGTTGTGCCCAATCTCATTCCCCCAGTTATACCTCGTCGTCGTTCCCGCACGCGCCACGTACTCCCACTCCGATTCGCTCAGCAAGCGATACCTTTCTCCCGTCCTCTGTGACAACCACCGTACGTACGACTGCACGTGCCCCCAATTCACGTGCATCACCGGGCGATTACCGCGGCCCCAGCCTTCATCATCCGGTCGATATTCCGCGCAACCACCGGCATTCGCGCATGCGTCCCACTCGGCAAACGTGACTTCATTTACACCCACTGCGAACCGATAACCGAACACCACGCGATGCCGTGGACTCTCGTCATCGTCACGTCCCGACTCCCCATCCGGAGACCCCATCAAGAACGAGCCCGACGGTACCACCACCATCTCCGGACATTCTGCGCAGTCCCTGAATTTCCTGCCGACTCGCCGCCGTTCCTTGCGCAGCCTCTCCGCCTCCTCCGCTGCCAGCCGCGTCTTGTCCGCTTTGCGCGCCTCCGACAGCCGATCTAACAAGCTCGATAACACCGGCGCATCGGCCCACACACCCCGGATCTGGTATACGTATTCATCAGCCTTATCAAACTCCTTCTTCTTTAGCGATTTGGCAAACTTCGTCACATAGCGGCCAATTACGCTGTCCAGACCGGCACTCGCTTCTCGGTGACCCGGCGCCAGGGCCAATACCGCATGGTATTTCTCCCAGGCATTGTTGCCTGCCGGACTCGTCAGCCGGTCCCGCGCCAGGTCTTCGCCCGCGCCTGACAATAGCTCGAAGACCCTCGCTTCACGTTCACGATCGGGTTCGTAGATGTATTTGTAATAGCTATAGGCGCCAGCCATTACAAGACAAGACAGGCACACAATCCCGACAATCTTCCTATGCATTCCCTTCCGGCGAGCTTCCCGCTGCTTGCCGCCACCCTCACCCTCCGCAGGTTTACAAACCTCGTCTCCGATCCGGTCGCTTTGCCGGTGCTCCACACCATTCCCGGTCTCCTCCGGCTCAACCGGCGATTTCCTCTCGCTGTCCGGCGTCTTTCCGGAAAGCGCGGCGCGCCAGGCGGCCACGCTCTGCGGGCGGTCCCCCTCATCCACCTTCAACGCCCAATCTATCGCCGCCAGAAATCCTGCGCTTGCCTGGCCCACGCATCGCTCGGCCACCGGCGTCAATGGATCGTTCCGCACCCTGTCCGACGCATCGTCCGGGACGCGACCGGTCAACGCGTGGTAGCACACGGCGCCCAGCGCGTAAACGTCCGTCCAGGGTCCCTGGTCGCCGCGACTGGAATACTGCTCGATGGGCGCGTAGCCCGGCGTGATGATCGACGTGACCGAGCGGCTGCGCGACCCGATCGCCTGACGCGCCGCGCCGAAGTCCAGCAGCACCGGCAACGTGTCTTCGGCACGGATGATGATATTTCCCGGTTTGACGTCACGGTGCAGAAAGTCAGCCCCGTGCACCAGCTCCAGACCGTCCAGGATCGGATACAGGATCGCCCTGAGTTCACCCTCCTTTAAAGTGTGTTTGCGTGCCAGGTACGCCGAAAGGGTCTCCCCCTCGGCGTATTCCATCACGATATACGCCGTGCCGTGCGCCTCGAAAAACCGATACACTTTAACAATGTTGCGATGGTCGAATCTGGCAACGACGCGCGCCTCATCCAGGAATCGTTCCAGGCCCCACGCGAAGTCACCCCGAAACTGGCTCGCTTTCGGGACCACGCTGTTATCGCCCGTGCGCGCGGCGATATCGTCCGGGAGATATTCCTTGACCGCAACCCCTTTGTCCAGGTTGTGGTCAAAACCCAGATACGTCATCCCGAAACCGCCGAAACCGAGAACCCGCACCAGTTCGTATTCCTGCAGCCGATACCCCTGGGGCAGGGCGTTCAAGGGGTGTTGCGATTCGTTCATGGTGATATCCTCAAAGCGTCTCCAACTCCCTGATCAGCCCTACGCTGGCAATGACATCCGCCAACCGACCGCACCTACGGAAATGCTAGCAGCTGTCCGCAAATCCAGAGTTTTATCGGGATTCCCCCGGTTTTACCTCGGACATTACGTCCGCGTGCGGGCGTATTTAATGCTTCAAGCTTTTTGCTAAGCGCTTACAGCTTGTTTGCCAGTTTCAAGGTTTGAGAGTCCGCGCAACTCGAAAGCCCCTTACCTGGCTCCGGCTTTCGGCGGTAACCCAAACGCGATCTGCCGACCGCAGAGAAATCGGTTTAGTGTCCCACGCGCCACCTCTCAACACACGCTTAGTGCAGTCGCCACGTTCCGATGGCGAACCGTCAGAAGGTGAGCGAAAATAACTGTCTTTCCAACAGTCCCGCACCCACTCCCATACGTTGCCGTGTATGTCGTGAAGACCCCACGCGTTGGCAGAGAACGACCCCACTGGCGCCGTCTTTTTTTTGTCCCACCGACTGCCACATCCATGGCAATTTGCACGACTGTGGCCGACCGTGTTCCCCCAACTATATGCGGTAACAGAACCCGCTCTTGCAACATACTCCCATTCCGACTCACTCAACAAACGATATGACTCGCCCGTCACGTCCGTCAACCACGCAACATAGGACTGTGCGTCATCCCAACTCACGTTTATCACTGGTCGATTCCCCCGCCCCCAACCCATATCACCCGGAGCATATCCCATACACCGTCCGGATACGGCGCACACATCCCACTCACGAAACGTGACCTCACTAATACCCACTGCAAATCTGTAATCTATCCTCACGCGATGCCGAGGGCCCTCATCGTCATCGCGACCAGCCTCACTTCGCGGTGAACCCATACTAAACGAACCCGATGGCACGACGATCATTTTGGGACAATAGCCGCAATCCTTAAAAGTCCTTCCAATTTCCCTGTTACGGGCTACCGACAAACGACCCTTCAAATCGGACACCACTGCCGCGTCAACGTTAACCGAACCCAACGAATCCACGTACCCGCTCGCAGCGTCGAGATCCTCTGCTCGCAACGCCGACTCAAACTTCCTACTATACAACTCGATTTGAGCCAGACGAAGCCGCTCCGCTTCCTCAACAGCTTGTCGTCTCGCTCGTTCGGCGGCCAAATCCTTGCGACTCGTTTCGGCCTCACGGGCACGCCTGAGTCTGTCATTAAATCGTGACAACTCCTGAATATTCGCGCCGACCACTCGTAGCGAATCCATATACCAACTTGCTACATCGAAATCCTTCTCATCCAACGCCGACTCAAACTTCCTACTATACGACTCGATTTGAGCCAGACGACGAATCTCAGCTTCCTTGGCGGCTTGCTGTCTCGCTCGTTCGGCGTACTGCTCCTTTCGACTCGCTTGCGCTTTGCGGGCCGCTATTATCCGACTTTCCAAACCCGTCAACACCGGTGCATCTGACCAGACTTCGCGAATTCGGGATACAAACCCATCCGCCGTTTGGAAGTCCTTCCGGCGCAAAGCAGACTCGAACATTGTCGTATAACGCCCGATGATATTATCAACACCGGCAATCGCTAGTTTGTGGCCGGGCTCTATCTTCAATACTTGCTGATACTTCTGCCACGCATTCGCGTCGGGAGGGCTCGTCAGACGGTTACTCGCCAAGTCCTCTTCAGCGGCCGACAACAACACGGATATTTTGTCCAATCGTTGACGCGCCACTTCCGCCTCAGCCAGTTGTCTTGTTCTATCAGCGTCATGTGTGCCGCGACGCTGTTCCGGGAGATGGATGTACTCATAATAATAGTATCCGCCTCCCATCAGAAGAGCACACACGCACGCGAGGGCAGCGAACACCCTACCCTTGCGCCGTCTCGGACGTCGTAGTCGGATATCCGTGTCCTGATGCACTGCGGAAGCATGGACTTTATGGCCGTCCTGTTGTTGCGATGGAGGAACGGTAGGTGTTCCCGTCGACTGGACAGTCACGCTTGTTCGTTCCTCTCGAGGCTTTGCGACCAGCGGCGAAACCGCCATGTTGTCTCGCGTTTCTCCAGATAATGCAGTGCGCCATCCGGCCACGCTTTGTGGGCGGTCCGCCTCATCCACCTTCAACGCCCAATCTATCGCCGCAAGAAAGCCGGCGTCTGCTTGCCCCGCACATCGCTCAGCCACGGGAATCAGTGGGTCATTGCGCACCCGGTCTGTCGCATCTTCCGGTACCAGACCAGTCAACGCATGGTAACATACCCCTCCCAATGCGTAAATGTCCGTCCAGGGGCCCTGGTCGCCACGACTCGAATACTGCTCGATAGGGGCATAACCCGGTGTGATGATTGAGGTCACCGATCGACTTCGTGCGCCAATCTCCTGGCGCGCCGCTCCGAAGTCAAGCAAGACAGGTGAATTGTCCTCGTCACGGATGATTATGTTGGCCGGCTTGATGTCCCGGTGCAGAAATTCAGCCCCATGGACCACCTCCAGGCCATCCAGAATCGGATATAGAATCGATTGCAGTTCCGCTTCTCTCAGCCTCCATTTACGTTTGAAATACGCCGATAGAGTCTCCCCCTCCGCGTATTCCATTACGATATACGCCGTGCCATGTGCCTCAAAGAAGCGATACACTTTAATTACGTGCCGATGGTCGAAGCGGGCTAATATGCGCGCTTCATCCAGGAAACGATCGAGACCCCACTCGAAATCACCGCGAAACTGGCTAGCTTTTGCGGCAACGCTGTTATCGCCCGTGCGCGCGGCGATATCGTCGGGGAGAAATTCCTTGACCGCGACCCCCTTGTCCAGGTTGTGGTCAAAACCCAGATACGTCATCCCGAATCCTCCGAAGCCCAGTACTCTCACCAATTCGTATTCCTGCAGGCGATGCCCCTGTGGCAGGGCGTTTAGGGGGTGTTGCTCATCGTTCATAGCGCTTTCCTCAGAATTTATCCTACTGTGTTTCCAACTATACGCGGACCGATACGTGCCTACCGGTTCTACACAGGCAGGCGTCCACGCAGCCAGTCTATCGTTGTGACAGGGATTATTCTCTCGATCTCTCTTCCACGTCCTGCCAGTCGAACGCGTCGCCGCAGAGGGGCACGAAACGGAGAACCGTCGAACCAATATGAATGTGGCTATGCGCGGGTAGTTCAGTTGGAACCAGTACGGGCTGATCCCCCAGGTAGGTCAGGTTCTTGCCCCCGCCGTGCTGCACGAAAAACTTCCTGCCGCGGGGATCGTAGGTCACAACGGCGTGACCGCCGCGGGAAATCTGATTATCGCCGAAGTCCAGGCTGACGCGGGCGGTTCTCCCGCGCCCGATCGGATTGGAACCATTACCCAGCTGAAGGGCCTTTCCTTTTCCCGGCCCCTCGACGATCGCCAGCCACCCCACAACCGGGTCATTCATGCCGTCGGCTTCCACGGCGGGCTCCCGCCTGTCACCCGGCCTGGGGCCCGCGCCCACGTTGATAACGGTGCGTTCCTCCTCTTTTCCCGATCCGGGCGACGCGACGCGCTCCTTCTTACGTCGTCCAACGGGGAAGTCGGTTGCCGATTCCGTTTGTCCCATCGGTTTTGTGGGCTCATCCAGACGACCCGCACCGGCGACGTCACCTCCCCGCTCCGGTACAGGTTGCCGCCCCGGCTTTGTGGGTTCATCCGAACCTCCCCCGGTTTGACGGCCACCCTGAGGCGCCGGCGGCAACGGTTTCTCTTTGAAGTCTGTCGGCTTGCTTTTTTCTTCGATGATATTGCCATCGGCATCACGGTAAACGGGCATAACAAAGTCCTCCAAGAGCGGTGAGAGGTAAGAGGTGAGAAGTGAGATGGAGGTCCCGCATCTCTGGTCTCCCTTAGTCAGGGTCTCGTAATTCTCCTTCCGATACGCGGAGAGAGGCGGGAGTCTTGTGTTTTGTAGTAAGACCTTTAAGCAAAATACATTCGCCCAGACTCGTGCTGTTTCCTTCGGGTGAGGGGTTGGCATCCCCCCACCGCATCAGCCGTCGCCGGTCCCTTCGACACGCTCAGGGCAGCGCCTTCGACAATCCTTCGACAGGCTCAGGACAGGGCTCAGGGAACCGGCTCGGCTTCTGCGACTCCCCCTCAAGGGGGGAGTGATGGCGAGTTCAGGACGCGATGCTCCGTGCGAAGAAAGAGCGATACAACGGAGTACGCGCGGGTCGTCTTGCCTCTCCCGTCCTGTGCCGTGGGTGAGAAGGTTTCGGCGAGGCGGCGGGGTGGTCCTCTCCCGTCTAACGTCTCCCCGATTCTGCTATTTTTCATACAGCCGGTTAATCAGATTATCCAGACAGTACTGCCCCGACCGGTTCAGTGCCATTTCCTCTTTCTGCTGCACGACATGCAGGGCAAACACGAGCAACGCCGATTGGACGAGGGCAAGAAGGGTCGTGTAGAACGCCACGCCCAGCCGCCCGGTGATCTCCGGCAGCAGATTCGGATCCTGTGGATTTTCATTGCTTCCGGCATAATCCAGCGCCAGGGCGATCCCCACAACCGTGCCGATAAAACCCAGCGTGGGGACCAGCCAGACGAGGTACCGCAGCATGTTGTATTTGAGTTCAAGCTCGTGTTGAAATAATTCAAGGGAAGAATTCATGAGGGAATTGGCCTGGTTGACGGACCCGCTGCCCTGAAACTGCAGGATGCAGCGCATGATCAGACGCTGCAGAAAGTACGTCGGCTCCCCTTCCGCCGGCCGCAACCGGTTATAGAGGGGGCCCAGGTCCTGTGATCGCAGCATGCTCGAATCGTCTTCCGGGAGATATCGCATCGTGAGTTGCGTCGTCTCCATGTTGGATTGGTTGAACCGCCGCCACAACTCCCCGCAACCGATGAAAAACATAATCCACATGGTATTCTGGATGGTAAACGGATAGGTATTCGCCTGGCGATCGAGCAGGAAATCGCCCGCCATAGAATCGCCGCTTGTGAAAAGGAAGCTCATTACCGCAATGAAAACAACGCCGATGACCACGCTCACGCCGAATGCGATCAGCCGTAGATTCGTCTCGGAATTCCGTTCCATATCAGCCCTCGTCTGGAATGATTTCACCTGTGTCCGGATTGCGGCGAACGTTGCCCTCCGGAAGGGCGTCCGCCGGCTTTGGGCCTGCAGCCGGGCGCCCCGGGTCAGGATCGCCCCTCGATTCGAGTCCCTGCAGCAGTCCGAGCGCGCTTGTCTGGTGACGACCGAGGAGAATCGCATCCGCGGGGGAAACGAATTCCTGCCTGATGCGTATCCACTCGCCGTTCCGCGCCACGTAACTGCCGTTCCTGCTCGCACAATCGGTCAGATAGTACGACCCCTTCGCGGTCACGACCAACTCGGCGTGGACACGTGAGACCGTGGCGTCGTCTACTTGAATTTCCACGTCCGTACCGCGACCGATTCTATACGTCGAAAAGCCGGACATTGCGGGATCCTCTACCGGTGTGTGACGCGCATATTGCCTTCGGCATCCACGGTGATCGTCGCAACCAGCACCTTGTCACCTACTCTTCTGAGCCGTATCTGCCGCAAAGGCGTCTGGCCGTCCGGCGTCAAAACACCACCCCGTACAAGCACACTTTCTTCGGTGGCGGAGTTGAAGTATTTGTAGTAGACCTGGTAGGTCCCTGCCTCTGCCAACGGATGCAGCCAGATTTCATTGCCTGGGCCCCTTGTATTGTCCTCTTCCAGGTTTGCCCGAGAACCGGAAAACGAACGGTTCCCGTAATAGAACTCCCGCCCAGCGGGATCGAGTACGTGCAGGTCGATATCGTCACCTGTATTCCAACTCATGATGATCAAGAGGAATTTCTTCCGCGCCTGCGCCTGACACGACGACAGGTCCGCCTCGAGTTCCCGGTTACGGCTCTCGCAAGCCCCCAGGGCGTTACGCGGTACGGAGCCCTGCTGCTGCGCCTCACACGCCGCAAGCTGTCCTTCAAGCTGCCGGTTAAGTTCTTCGCAGGCGGCCAGGGCATCCGGGGATACCGACGCCTGCTGTTGTTCTTCACACGCTGCCAGGGCCGCCTGGACCTGCTGGTTGCGGCTTTCGCACGCGTTCAGTTCCCCTCTCGCTGCCTGTAACTCATTCTGGACGCTCTCAAGGCGCGCCATGACTTCCGCCACCCGCTCGGCTGCATCGCCGGTGTTCGGGAAGTACGGAAACAGGACGAAGGCAATGAGAATAAATGCTCCCATCGCCGAGGCGAACAGGTCAAGCGCCGACATACTGAAGATATTGAGTTCCCTGCTGCGGGATTTCATGGCGCGGCACTCCTCTCAGGATTTGGAAACCATCAACTCCACGCCACCGGGCGCAACGGTGGCGCCATAATCCAGACGCTCCGGACGAAAGGGAGGCAGGCGACGGCGATTCAGAAACGTCCCGTTGCTCGAGTTCAGATCTTCGATACGAAATCCATTGTCAACAGCGCGGATTCTCACGTGACGCCTGGATACATTGTCATCGTGGATGACTTCATCCACAAGATCCGGATGCCTGCCCAGCGAAAGTCCCAGCCGTTGTCCCTCTAATTTTTCGGGCGATAGCGCGATGCGAACGCGGTTGCCCCCGCCGTCGAACCCGGCCAGCACCAGACCGTGTCCCGTGCGCTGCCCTTCCGGTGTTCCTTCAACCGCCCCGTCGTGAGTTCTTCTCCTGATCGGCCGGCTCAACTGTTCCGCGACGTGGATGATCTGCTGCCGTGGTTTCTTCAGGCCAAGCAGCAGGGCCGCCAGGGTCAAGGCGCCAAGCAATGTCCCACCGATGAGAAACCGCCGGCTCGCCTCTTCCGCCTGGAGGCGCGTCGTTTCTATTTCCCGGCTTGCTTCTTCCGCCTGTCGCGCGGCCTCACCCGCCTGTTGTTTCGCTTCCTCCGCCTCCTGGCGCGTGCGTCCTGCTTCCCGGGTCGCTTCATCCGCGCGCCGCGTCGCTTCTTCGGCCTTACGCCGCGTCCTTGCTGTTTCCCGGGTTGCTTCTTCCGCCTTTCGCCGGGCCTCGCCCGCCTGTCGTTTCGCTTCTTCCGCCTCACGGCGGGCATTTTCCGCCTCCTCGGATCCTCCGGCTCCACCCGCCGGCAAACACGGACTGGTTTCCGGTGGTTGGAAAGAGATTCGGTGATCGCGCAGCAGCCTTGCCAATTCCTCAATGTGGGAAGACCAGTATATTCCCGCCGCGTGGGGCACACGGGTGACTCCCTCGGACCGGCTTTCGATCACAACCAGAGACGCCTGCGTATTCACGCCGATGACCCTCCCGCAGTCATCCACGAGGGGACCGCCGCTGTTGCCGGGGTTCGTAGGCGCGTTGTGTTGAATGATCCTGAATCTCTGCGTGTGCCACGCCCCGGAGAATATCCTGCCGATAACGCCATCCTGCACAGTTGCATCATCGGCGAGACCCTCTCTGTCGGCGCCTCCCGGATAGCCGATTGCCCATACTTTCTGTCCTGTCTTTAATTCCGCGAGCGAAAGCTGCATCGGTGGAAGATTGATCCCACGCGACTGAATGATTGCCAGATCGCGTTCAGAGGACACGGCAACCACCCTGGCGTCGTACAGGGTATTGGACTTTGCCGGTCGTACTCTGATCCGGCCGCCGCCGTCAATAACATGGACGTTTGTGGCGATGTAACCGCGTTCGTTGATCACAAATCCTGTACCGGTACTGGTCCCCCGACGCGTCTCGTTCAGAATCCGCACAACACTCTTCTTGAGTGCATCCAGGTCCGGACTGGCAACGGCATGATGCCCGTGAAAGAGCAACGCCAGAAGGAGATAGACAGGACTTATCGATCTGATCATGTTCTGCATATTTCACTCCGGCATCAGACGCACCCGAAAAACGACGGGGCCCATCCCGAGTTCATCATTGTTGTCCAGGACAACATGTTCACCGGGAGATATCAGACGCCCATTGATCGTCGTACCGTTCGTGGAGTTCAGATCCTCCGCGTAGAGGCGCCCGCCGGTATAGATGAGCCTGACGTGTTCGCGGGAGACGGCTTCGTGGTCGATTATGAATTCCGAGTTGGCGGGACTTCTCCCCAGCGCGACTCCGGACGGCAGCGCCAGCGCCGGAATGCTCAACACAAACGGCCGCCCGGTGTCGTCCTGGCCCTCCAGTAAACACCTGAACGGCGCGGGGTGAGGCGCGCGCGCCGCGGCCTGCCGCGCGGCTTCGGCCTCCCGTTCCGCCTCGCTGGCACGGGATGAACTGCTCTGCACCTGCGCCTTCTTCGAGCGGGCGAACAGGAACCAGCCCAGAAGCAACAGAATGACGAAGGCAGCCCCTGCAACTACGGTCCATCGAAACCGTTCGGACGCCTCTTCCTGGCCCTTCCTGTTGACCTCTGCCAGGCTATCCCGAGTTGCTTCGAGTCGATCTGCCGCCGCCCTTCTTATGGAATCCGCACGCGCGCGGGCCAGGGAATCCGCCCTTGCGTGCGCCCGTGTCAAACTGTCTTCCCGCGCATGTTTCAAGGAATCGCCCCGGGCCTGCGCGCGTTCGAGGCGTCCTCTTTCTGCCCTCAGGCGTTCCTCCGCCGCCGCCTTAATGGAGTCCTCCCGCGCCTGATTCAGGGAATCGGTCTTTGCCCGTTCCCGTCTCAGACTGTCTTCACGTGCCTGTGTCAGGGAATCTGTTCGTGCCTGCGCCCGTCTCAAGCTGTCTTCCCTCGCTTCCGCCCGTTCAATGGCAGTCAGGCACGCGTCGTCAACCACGGTATGGGCGATTTCCCGTTCCCTGAGCGCGGCAATGACGTCGCCGCTGCGCAGGGCGAAGACGGTTCCCCTGGGATCCTTGACGTTCCGGAACGGCCAGCGCCCGCTATCCGGGTCCGGCAGGTTGATTCCGATTACCTTCCCACATTCATTAAACACGGGCATACCGAACGCCCTGGACTTCACGATGGCGTTGTGCTGCAGCAGATGTACGAGGGAATCGGCGGCGGTTCTGCCGAGTATGTCCTGGTGGGCGCCGATGGTACCGCGCGCAATCCGGACACTGTCACCAGCGGTGAATGTGAGGGTCTCCACCACCCGTCCCACGTCCGACCCCTGCACAGACAGACTCAGGGGCGGGGATCCCAGGCCCTGCACGCGCAACAGAGCGAGGTTCATCTCGCGGCTGGCAAACACCTCCTGCGCCACGATCTCCGCACCCGTCTTCAGGGACAATACCGTTACCCGGTCCGCATTCGCCAGGAGATGCGCGTTGGTCAGCACGTCCCCGTTTCCATTCACGACAAAGCCGCTCCCTTCCGCCGCGACCTTGTTATATCTGTACGCACGCACCCGGACAACGCTCTCGGATACGACGTCGACGTCGGTCTGCCCGAACGCCGGGCCGGCCAGTGCGAACACAGCGATTTGCACAAGCAACGAGACACGCATAAACAGACTCTCCTGAAGAAAGTGATAGGTATCACGTGTACGGACGGGACGGACGATTTTGAGGTTTTGTCCTGTCCATATATCCCAATTTTGCGCATTCAAATCTTGCGGGCGAGGACGCCCGCGTTCCCAGGGGGTACCCTGAGGGCGAGTGCGTCCGCCCGAGTTTGTTGACGATAGCTTCAGCCCCAGTTGCAGCGGAAGCCGCGGAAGATTCTTCGACTCCGCTCAGAATGACAGGGCGACGAATGACGTTGACGTCCCCCCACCGCATCAGCCTTTGCCTGCCCTTCGACAAGCTCAGGGGACCGGCTCGGCTTCTGCCTGCCTGTCCTGCGGACGCAGGCAGGCGACTCCCCCTCAAAGGGGGAGCGATGCGGTGTGAAGGCGCTTTCTCAATGGGTTCGCCAACAGCGCAATCGACGCGCGGGTTATTTGGTTATCGGGTTCCGTTGTTTACACCCGAGCGAGACACGCAGTCAGCCGGTCGATCCCGGAAAAATCGCCAGGGGGGCGCAGCCCCCCTGGACCCCCGTAAGGCGTAAAGAGGTAAAGACTTAAGGGTTAAGCGTCCGGGCAATACGGAAACCGTTGTCGTAGTACCGTTCGCCGGAGGAGTCCCTGTCGCGGTCCGCGGCGCGGAGGTACCTTGGGTTGCTGTCCCACGAGCCGCCGCGCAACACGCGACGCGCGCAATCACCGCGCTCCCACACCGATCCGTCAGAAGGGGCGCCCGTATAGCTGTTGTTCCTGCAATCTCCCACCCACTCCCATACGTTCCCGTGCACGTCGTACATTCCCCACGCGTTCGCCGAAAACGAACCCACAGGCGCCGTCTTCTCATTGTCCCACCGACTACCGCACCCGTTGCAATTCGCTCTGTTGTGACCGATCTCATTCCCCCAGTTGTACCTCGTCGTCGTTCCCGCTCGCGCCACGTACTCCCACTCCGACTCGCTCAGCAGACGATACCTTCCTCCCGTCCTTTCCGACAACCACCGAACGTACAACTGCGCGTCATCCCAACTCACCCCCATCACCGGGCGGTTCCCACGGCCCCAGCCGCTGTCATTCGGACGATGTCCTCCACAACCCCCAGCAGATACGCACGCGTCCCACTGTGCAAACGTCACTTCATACACCCCAACCGCGAACCGATAGCCGATCCGCACGCGATGACGCGGACCCTCGTTCTCATAACGCCCCGTCTCCCCGCGCGGAGACCCCATCATGAACGATCCCGACGGCACCACCACCATCTCCGGACATTCTGCACAGTCCCTGAATTTTCCGCCTACCGTCCTGCGCAGCCGCTGGGTTTCTCGCGCTGCCGACAGACGGCCTTCCTTCCCGGACAACACGCCCGCAGATGCATTGACAGAACGCAGCGATTCCACGTACCTGCCCGCGGCATCGAAATCATTCCGACCGAGCGATTCCTCGAACTTCCGCTTATATTCCGCGATTTTAGCCTGACGAAGACGTTCTGCCTCCTGTGCGGCCAGCCGCGCCTTCTGCGCCCCCCGCGCCTCCGAAAGGCGACGCTCCAATCCCGGCAACACCGGCGCGTCGGCCCACACCCCGCGGATCCGCGAGACGTACCCTCCCGCCTTTTCGAAATTCCTGCCTCGCAACGCCGTCCCGAACTTCATCACGTAACGAGCTACAATGGTGTCCAGGCCCGCCGTCGCCTTTCGATGACCCGGCAACAGTTCCAACACCGCCTGATATTTCTCCCACGCATTCGCGCCCGCGGGGCTTGTCAGTCGATCCCGCTCCAGGTCTTCGGCAGCGCCGCGCAACAATTCGGATATTTTTTCATCTCGCTGACGCTTCACCACATCCTCTGCCGCGGTTTGTCTCGCTATCACGGTTTCCTGCGCGCGGCGACGCTGGTCGGGGACATAGATATATTTATAGTAAGCGTAGCACCCTCCGATCAGAAGAGCCAACACGCACACGACCACGGCGGCGAACACCGGTCCTTTGCGCTTTTTGGGAGTCGCCGGACGGTCATCGGTGGCCCGATGGCCTGGCGCCGCGGCCGGCGCTCCCGCCCCTCTGACGCCCCCGCTCGACCGTTCCCCAGTACGTGCAGGCGCCGGCGAAGGCACGTCGTCCGACGTCGCTCCGGATAGCGCAGCACGCCAGGCGGCCACGCTCTGCGGCCGGTCCGCCTTATCGACCTTGATCGCCCAATCGATCGCCGCAAGAAGGTCGGCGCCCGCCCGGCCCGCGCATCTCTCGGACACCGGAATCACCGCATCACCTATCACTCGTTCCGTGGCATCGGCCGGCGCCTCACCGGTCAACGCGCGATAGCACAGAGCGCCCAACGCGTACAGGTCCGTCCAGGGGCCCTGGTCGCCCTGGGTCGAATACTGCTCGATGGGCGCGTAGCCCGGCGTGATGATCGACGTGACCGATTTGCTCCGCGCGCCGATCGCCTGCCGCGCCGCGCCGAAGTCCAGCAACACCGGCGAATTGTCCTCGTCACGGATGATGATATTGCCCGGTTTGATGTCGCGGTGCAGGAAGTCGGCCCCATGCACTACCTCGAGGCCGTCCAGGATCGGATTCAGGATGGCCTTGAGTTCTTCTTCTTTCAACGTCCATTTACGATCGAGATACGCCGAGAGGGTCTCCCCCTCGGCGTATTCCATCACGATATACGCCGTGCCGTGCGCCTCGAAGAAACGATGGACTTTGATGATGTGCCGATGGTCGAAGCGGGCCAGCGTGCGCGCCTCATCCAGGAATCTTTCCAGGCCCCACTCGAAGTCACCCCGGAACTGGCTCGCCTTCGGGGCCACGCTGTTATCGGCCGTGCGCGCAGCGATGTCGTCCGGGAGGTACTCCTTCACGGCCACGCCCTTGTCCAGGTTATGGTCAAAGCCCAAATACGTCATCCCGAAGCCGCCGAAACCCAGCACCCTCACCAGTTCGTACTCCTGGAGGCGGTGCCCCTGCGGCAGGGCGTTCAGAGGATGTTCCGCGTCGTTCATGGTGTTTTCCTCACGTCGTTTTCAATTGCAAAACCCAACGAGGGCAGGGATGCCCTCGGTCCCGGGGAGCAGCGGTCAGCGATCAGCAGGAAGCAGACAGCTACAACCGGTTAACGATACGGACATGCGATTTCGTTCAGCGACGTCTGCGCCAACACGTGGGCAACCACAAGGGTTGCCCCTACAACTACAGAAACGGCGCCACGAGGGCAAGATGCCCTCGGTCCCAGGGGAAACCCACGCGGTCCGGGAGATGTTGCAAAACGCAACAGATGGCGCAATTTGCGACAGTATGGCGCGCACGATGCCGACCATGCCCAACGTTGGCCGGTCAGGGAACCGACGGTCTCTTTTTCCTGTCGCGTTTTGTCAGGATGACAACCATACGGCACACTCGCCAGCCTGAGAAGACACGTGATTTGCAATATAAGTATTAATTTCCATTGATGCAACTATAAGATTTATACGTATTTATCTACTTTTTACGTTTTTATATACTGCCCGACAGGTTTTCCCACGAGATTAGCCATCGTTGTGGCTGATTGATCTCATCGGCGTTGACTTCAGAGGCATTCAAATGTGTGCTGCGGATACCGGCTGGACGCTATCGTGGAACACAGTGAAAACAGGGTCAGAACGCAACAAGGGGCTATGTCAACGGACATAACCCCTTGCGTGCAGATATTCGCGGGCGCCCGGATTAGAACCGGTGCCCCGTTCCCGAAACCCCAACACAAACTTACAGTTTGTGTTACGACCGTACTGCAATCTGACGGTTGTGTAGCGGCCCCTGTACCGTTTGTATAGCGGCCCCTGTTCTGGTTATGTAGCGGGAGCCGCTGCGGCAGCAGTGACGTTCCGGTTCCACGGCGGCTCAATCGACGCTATTCGAAAATCCACGTGCCGAAGTTCTCGAACTCGACGCCCCGGTTGTAGCGGGTCTCCGTCCACGTGCTGAACTCGAGCACACGGGTCGTGTTTCGCCGGTGGGTCCATCTGTGCAGGTTGCCCTTGAGCCGTTCGCCAGGTCCGGGCGAAGCAATCTCCAGCGTCTCCCACGGAATGGCGATTTCAGCCGACCAGGAATCGTCTCCCTTACGCGTAGCGGTCTGATATTCCCCTTTCCAGGTGGAATCCCGCCCGTAGATCTCCCTCCCGGTGGCGATATCGCTTCCATGTTCCCTCCGTCCCGTGTCGGTCCGCGAGTCCCAGCGCACATTCGCGATATCCAGACGGATATGATAGTAGGCCGTTGTCCCCTCGTCGGCGGCGATGACGACCTCCACCTGATCCGCCCTGCCGCCCAGATCGGTAAACAGCGCGGGGTGGGTCTTTTCCATCTCGGGTTCATCACAGCAGAATGCCATGTAAAGCGCCGTGTCATCGTAAGTTATAAGCGCCTCGGTAACCGTCTCCAGTTCTTTCACCCGTGCCGCGACGTAGTTGACGAAGGGCCCCGACGACCGTGCCTCTTTCCACGCCTCGTCCGTCAGATCCCCATCGATGTCCGGCGGAGAGGTGCGAAGTCGCGAAATCTGCAACGTCTTTGGCTGAATCGGCCGCTTCTCGGCCCTGATCTTCCCCAGGTGGCCCTTCCTGGCAATCTCGTCCACGTTGAAACCCAGCGGCCTTCCCTGCGCGACCTTCTCCTTTGCAGACCTGAGGGCGCCTTCCAGATAGCCGGGCAGGTTCCGTCCGGTCCACCAGTCCATGCGCTCGCTGTAGAACCAGACGTACCGGTCGCTGCTCACGAGCGACCAGTAGGCATTGTGTTCCACCCACAGCGCCCGTTCCTCGGGCGTGACGTAGGTCGCTTCGGTGTGGTTGGCCATGGTGCCGCACAGATAGTCTGCGTAAACGGCGCGCCCGACCTGGACCTGCCGGCGGTACTTGCCGCGAAGCTCTTCGGGAATCAACGCCTGTCCCGTCTGGCGAATGCCGTGGTAGGTCCTGAAATAGTGTAGTTCGTTGTTGTAGTAATAGGAGTGCTCGTCCCCGTCCACAATAACGGTCCCGGGACCGGCGGCCTCGAGGATACCGTTCATAAACGCGGGCAGGAGGCCATAGTAGTCCGACTTGAGAATGGCTTCCCGCCGGATTGGGTCGGTCTCCAGCGCGGCCTCCTGGAACCGGGGCATCGACGTCCAGAAGAGGGTGAGAATGACCGGATTTGGAAATTCCTCCTCGATCCGGTCCATATACTGCGCGCCCCGTTTCCGCACGATCCGCTCGTACTCGGCAAAGCTCTTCTCCTCCCGGTGCTTCTGCCACTCATATTTCCACGCGCAATACGGCCGCCCCCAGTAGACGAATTCCGGATCGAAGGCGAGTCCCACGCAGCCGCCCACCCGCGCGGCCTTCGCGCACCAGCCGATATTGCGCAAAAAGGGGCTGTTCTCACCCCAAAGGGCATCGTCGAACCAGTCCACATTGTCGTCGCAGTGGAAGTAGATGAAGTTGTCCGTAAACTTCCGCCACTCGATCTTTCCCATCGCTTCGATTTCGGCTTCGGCGTCCGCTTCGGCGAGATCCGCCATGTAAAACGTATGGCCGAAAGTCGGACGGATCAGGATGCCGTCGAAAGGGCGTTTCTCCATCTCCCGGATATGCTCCGCCACGTAGCTCGGCGGCTTCAGATCCCACCCCAGCTTGACCAGTTTCTTGGGCACCGTCCGGCCGTATGCCTTTAGCGGCAGGCCGACCAGTACCAGGAACATCAGCGACCATCCGATGACCATCCACGGTATCATGTCTCGACCCCTTTTCAAAACGCCAACTGTCCGTATGGTGGCCCGGTATCACGCCGTTGCGGGAATCAAATCAAGATGTGGAAAGACATTCACGCAACAAGGGTCTACGTCAAATCGACATAAACCCTTGTTTTTTAATGGTCGGGGCGCCCGGATTCGAACCGGGGGCCTCCTGCTCCCGAAGCAGGCGCTCTACCGGACTGAGCCACGCCCCGAATTCGACACCTAAAATACAAGAAACCGTTCCGGTGGCAAGGAAAATCTCCGAAATGCTCAGGCAACGTGCAGCGAAAAAATCGACGACCGCGCCACCACGAGGGCAAACACGAGGGTTGCCTGTCTGCCGGACGGCAGGCCCCTGCAATTCATCGGCGGCACGCCGATAGCCGGTTCAGCACGAACACCACCGCGAAACCCATCACGGCCAGTCCGACGGCAGCGGCCAGTTCGCCGTCAATCGTCCGGGGCAGGACGTTCAGCTGTACCAGTGGTGCGTCCACGGCGAGCGCCGAAATGTTGGCCTTCCAGGGCCAGATCTTCCGCAAAGAACCGGCCATGAACCCTGTCAACGTTGCAACGGTCAGATCGTGGTGCCGCCTGAAAATCCAGGCCAGAACCCGGGCGACACTCAGAATCCCGATGGCAGCGCCCGCCGTGAACAAGACAATAGGGAAAAGGTCCCGGTTGTTCAACGCCGTCAGGAGATACTCGTATTTGCCAAGCAGAACCAGAATGAACGAACCTGAGATACCGGGCAGAATCATCGCCGATATGGCAATGACGCCACAGAGCAGGAGAAACCACGGCGAATCCGGCGTCTTCACCGGCACGAGGCCGACAACAACGTAGAATAGCAATCCCGCCGCGAATACAGCGATCCAGGTCGATCCGCGCCACGCGACGACCCGTTTCCGTACCACGAAGACGGACGCTACAACCAGTCCGAAGAAGAATGCCCAGATCAGCTCCGGCCTATGGTGGAGCATCCACTGAATACCTCGCGCCAGGCTTACGACAGCCAGCAGAATGCCGACAAGCACCGGGCCCAGAAACCGCCACGGAACCCTGTTCAGCGCCTCCCGGAGCCTGAGAGCAAGCAGCAGGCGGACGAAGCGGCGATCAACGGAACGGATCGAATAGATCAACTCCTCGTAAATACCCGTAACGAAGGCGATCGTCCCACCTGAAACGCCCGGAACCACGTCCGCCGCGCCCATACAGACCCCGCGCAGTCCGAGGCCCAAGTAGTACTTCCAGCCCCGCCGCGCGAATGTCGGTTCTGTACCTCCCACGGTTTCCAGACCTCCTGAATTTACTGAGTTCAACTTTTATTACGTCCGACGGCTTCGAAAACGGGGTGGCCGGTTGCCCTTCAACGCCGGGTGTGACACGACGACTGCCACCTGAAAAACAGGGACTCACGATCCACGTCGTAAGTCCCTGTCTGTATGGTCGGAGCGACTGGATTTGAACCAGCGACCCCTATCACCCCAAGATAGTGCGCTACCGGGCTGCGCCACGCTCCGATCTCAACTCGATTCCTGCCGGGGCGAAAATCTAAAGGGTCTTGCCATCGTCGTCAAGGGAAATGTTGTACGTGAAGGCCGGGCGGTCCGATCCACCGTGCCGTCCGGATCACGACAAACCTGAAACGCAACGCCATACGAGCGCCTCTTATTCAGTCTTATAATACAATGAACTATAGTATCGTTCGGCAATGACCTTGCACAGGATATTGACGACGGCCGCGGAGGGTATCGCGATGAGCATTCCGATGAATCCCCAGAAATGGGCGCCGACAACCAGCGCAATCATCACCCAGACAGGATGCAGCCCGACGCGTTGCCCCACCACGCGAGGGGACAGGAAATTGCCTTCGATGCCCTGCACAACGGCGAATATACCGATAACCTTTATCAGGTTGCCGCCGGGATCCGTGTCGAGTACTGCCACGAGACACGCCAGGCTGAACGCTACCGCCATTCCGATGTAGGGAATCAGGTTGAAGAGCCCCGCCATGAGGCCCAGCAAGACGGCGTAGCGGATACCGAATACAAGAAGGCCGGCGGAGGTCAGCAGCGCGATAAAACTGCTGACAAGCATCTGCCCGCGCAGGTATTGGCCCAGAACCTCGTCGACTTGCATCAGTAGTTCGCCGACGGGTGCGGCGTGCCGGCGGGGAAGAATCCGCGCGAGGATCTGTTTGATGCGCTCGTAGTCCTTAATCACATAAAACGTTACAAAAGGGATCATCAGAAAATTCAGAAGGGTGGCCAGTCCAGAACTCAACCCATGGAGGGCCGCGGTGGTCTGCACGGCGAAAAGCTCGCCCAGCTTTGGCAATCGTTCCAGGAACAGCTGTTGGATCTCGCCCTTGCGAAGTGTTATCCCCAGCGACTGCAGCCACAAAAAGAACCGATCGTAGAGATCCTTGAGCGCGGCCGTATAGTTGGGAACCTGACGGCCGAAATCAAGGAGTTCATGGGTCACCAACGGAATGACCACAATGCCGATGCCGGACAATGCCCCCAGTATGACGACCACCATCAGGGCGATGGCAATCGTGCGGGACATCCAGCGCTCCATAAGACCAACAAGCGGAGACAGCAAGTAGGCCAGCACGAACGAGGTTACGAACGGCCAGAATAACCCTGCCATGTCGCCCATCAGCCAGGCGCCAAACAGCAGAACCACCACCACCGCCACTCCCGCTTCAAACCTTACCCCCTTTCGCACCATTATCAGTATGGCGAGCAGCAGGAGACCGATCAGAAACGGAGAAAGATCCTGGTGAATGACGTAGAGGAAACCTACAAGAAACAAGAGTATCGCCATGCGAAAGAAAGGCCTGTCGCCAGACAAGAAGCCGGACGCGCGATCTTCCGATGCGGGAGACTGACTTTCCTCATTGCGGTTCAATTCGCCCTCTTTTGACCCCTGTTCGGCCTGTGATTCCGTTCGCATATCGTTGCCCGTAAAGGTCACTATTCCGCTTCGATCTGCTTTTCATCCTTCGGCAGAACCAGAAACGTCTCTGACTGGCTGTCTACGTTGAATATGCGAAGGTAGCGGGTGTGGCGAAGTCCGTCCACTTCCCCGATCAACTCCAGGACACCATCGCCGTCTATATCCAGATAGCCCAGACGGTCTCCAAATCCGTCGGCAAAGTACCACTCCATGATCAATGTGTCGAGGTCCACGACCACACCCGTATTCAATACAACCTCCAGGCCGTAGTCGTCGTCGAAATCCGCGATCACCATGCTCTGGGCGTGAATCGATTCTTTCGGGATCGCGTCGCTGATACCCTGCTCGTACAGCTCCAGACAGTCGTAAACGTGGATGTACATCTCGCTATGGCCCAAACTCTTGACCAGATAGACGAGTTCCAGTTGAGGATCATCGTCCACATTCGCAATTTCGACCTGGGTGATATCCTCCTGGATCTGCCATATAAAACTGTAGTCTTCCGCACTGTATAGAACCACATGCGTGAACGTGTAGGCGACAATCTCGAATTCTCCGTCCGCATCGACGTCTTTCACAAAAACCCCAAGGATTGCCGATCCCAACGGCTCGCTTTTCCACTCCTCGAATCCGCGTCCATCGACGTACCTTACAACATGCAGGCTACCCCGCTCGTCTCCGTACACGACCCGCAGGATTGCCTCGTCACCCGACGGCAGGACACGAACCTGAGGCATTTCATCTATACTTCCACCCCAGTGGAAATGCCGGTTGTCGCGTAAAGCGTACCAGTCCGTGTTCCCGGCCTGGGCCGGCATCTGTGCCGTCAACCAGAACAGCGCGGCTATCCAGAAGTGGCATTGCATGCCTATCGGTCCTTTAACTCGGACAGAATCGAAAAGATCTCACTGTTCGCCCGGATCGCTTGTTCTCCTTCCGGAACGGTACGCTGGTGACACACCAGGCACACCTCCCGGAGTTCCGGTTTATGACAGTTCGTACATTCGTTCACATTGCCGTACGGCGCAAAAAACGGCGCCTCGCGTAGATGAAAGGCCTCCGCATCGATGCGTCCCCCCGGGTTCTGGTGAGCAACGGTGCTGGTTACACCTTCTCTTTCGTGGCAATCCTGGCAGAACGCCCTGAGTTTGTGGCAGGAAGCGCAGTCTGCAATTCTACCGGAGACATCCTCTCCGTGGTTTCCTCGAAAATCCGAGGTGATCGAAATGACCTTAATGTATCGCTCGGGCCGTAAACTCTTGTATTCTCCTATCAGATCCGGCGTGCCGTCGTAATTCACGTCCATGTAACCCATGCGGTCGCATCCGCCGAAGTGCCATTCGAAGTTCAGGGATCTTGCATCGATCACGACGCCGGTATTGATGGCGATTTCGAGGTCAGCGTCTTCGTCCAGGTTCGCGATGACCATGCTTTCGCCAATGAGAGTCTGTTCGCCCCTTCTCTCCTCCGCAAGATGTCTGCCGTCGTAGACGAACAATCGGGAGTCCCGCTCTCCGGAAGCGTCCCCCGCTTCTCCAAGGAAGACCAACTCCAGCTGCGGGTCGCCATCCAGATTTTCGATCGCCATCGTCGAGATCGTCGCATACTCGTCGTCTTTGCTGCGCCAGATCAACTCATACGTATCCGCATTATAAATCACGATGTCGCCCCAATGCGAATACGCGACAATCTCAAGGATACCGTCTGCATTGACGTCCGCTACAAATACCTGTGCCACAGATGATTTGAGGGATTGGCTAACCCAAATCTCCCGGGATCTTCCCTCCGCGAACTCAAGCACGTGCAACAGGCCCTGGCGGTCTCCGTAGACCATACGCCTGGCGGTGTCGGCTGGATCGGGAATAATCCGAACGGTACGCATTTCAGAAAGGGCACCGCCGAAGGAAACATCCTTGCTCTTCGCCCATCGGAACCATTCCAGGTCTCCTGCGTGCGCCAGCGTCAGTCCGGCGAACAAACAGGCCAACACCCAGAAACCATTTCGAACGAACAAGCCCCTCACGCCGAACCTCCGCTCAGAACAGACTGAGATCAACGTTGAGATAGCGTTTCGGGTCCTTTTTGATCCCTTCGATCAGGCTGTCCACCGAGGTCACGGTACGCCGCAGATCCCGGTACAGCCGTTCGTCGTGAATCAGACGGCCCAGCGTCCCTTCACCTCGACGCAGTTTTCCGCTCACTTCGTTCAGATCGGACAGTGAGTTCCCGAGCGATTCCAATGCCGTCTCCATATTGCGCGCCACCCCATCCATCCTCTCGGTCGCACGACGAATATTCTCTACAACCTGGCGCACCTCGGGCCGGTTCTCGCCCAGCATGTTCCTTGCGTCGCGGGCGGCCACGGCCGCTGTATCCAGCACGGCGGCCAGGGTCTCGCGGTTCTCTGAAAGGGTCTGCTTCAGGTACGCGGCCGAACTATCCATATTCGCCAGCAAGGCCCCGACGTGGGTGAGATTCCTTTCTGCCAGCACCGCTTCCAGGCGCTCCGCCAGCGAACTGGCATGGTCTGCCATCTCCTCAATGCCGCCTCCCGACGACCCCTGAAGCGTGTCGTGGTCGGCATAAACCCTTTCGGAGTCGGATCCCACCTGCACGTCGATCATTTTGCCCCCCAATAATCCCTCGGACTGCAAAAAAACCCTAGAATACCGGGGAAGGTTTCGAAATTCCGCAAAGCCGATACTTACAAGGGGCAACCCTTGCGTCAGTTTGATTTCAAGAACCTTGCCAGCCCAAACACCCCGGATGAACACAGGGTCGCCGGGTTGCAACCCGGGTACGCTATCGAAAAAGACATGCAACTGATAACCACCGGCCGCCCCTGCGTAATTCTCCGACAACCAGGCCGCTCCCAGGACCGCAATCGCAATCGCCAAAAAAATGACGGCACCCAGAACCATCTGTTTTTCTCGGCTGATCATTCGCCACCTACTTCAGATTTTACCCTGAACGAACAGGTCATAGATATCGTTTCCGCTCCTCTCAATTTCCTCGGGAGTCCCTTGAGTGGCTGTTTTTCCATTGTAGAGCAGGGCAATCCTGTCCGAAATCCTGCGGGCAAGCGGGAGATCGTGGGTAACCACGACCGAGGTTACGTCCAGCTCATCTTGAAGTTTCAATATATAGTCGCCCACCACATTGGCGGTAGCGGGGTCCAGGCCCGTAGTCGGCTCGTCATAAAGGATGAAATCAGGTGACATTGCAATCGCCCTCGCCAGCGCCGCACGCTTCCGCATACCGCCCGATAGTTCGACGGGCATCGTCTGCTCCGCACCGGAGAGCCGAACGGCTTCAAGGCATACCCTGACCCGTTCTCCAATCTCCTGCTCCGACATTCTGGTATGCATACGCAGCCCGAATGCCACGTTCTCCTTTACATTCATTGAATCGAACAGCGCCGCGGATTGAAACAGCACGCCGATCCGCTTTCGAAGTTCCTTCAGATCCTTCTTCCGGATGGTATTCATATCGTGGCCGTCCACCGTCACCCGTCCGTGGTCTGCCTGTTCGATGCCGATAATATGTTTGAGCGTCACACTCTTGCCGCATCCGCTGGGGCCCAGAATGGTGGTGACTTCCCCCCAACGGACGTCCAGATCCATCCCTGTCAGGACTTCCAATTCGTCGAATCGCTTATGCACAGCTTCGAATTGGACCGCAACGCCATTCTTTGCCATTATTCTACCTATTGAACGAAACCCAAGGACGGTAGGGCCCACAACCGAATTGGAGGATAAAACGATATCAATAAAGCAATGTTTTGGTCAGGAAGTAGTCGAGAATCAATATTGAGGCCGCAGAAATCACCACCGCCGACGTCGCCGCACGGCCCACGCCCTGCGCCCCACCCGTTGCCGACAGTCCGGCGTAAGAACCGTAAAAGGTGATCAACCCCCCGTAAACCACGGACTTGATCAGGCATACCACGAGATCGTATGAACTGAAGTCCAGCTTCATTCCTTTGACAAAATCCGCAACCGTTATATCCATTAGAAGAATAGACATCACATAGCCTGCATAGATCGACGTGAAGGCAGAGAATACCACCAGCACGGGAATCATTACGATGCCGGCGAGCACCCGCGGCATGAGGAGGTAACCAACCGGGTCCACTGCAAGGGAAACCAGCGCATCCACCTGTTCGGAAACCTTCATTGTGCCCACTTCCGATGCAATGCCCGCACCCACCTGACCGGCCAGAACCAGCCCCATGAGAATCGGCGCCAGTTCCAGGAGCACGGAGCGGACAACGATGCTGCCCACCATATAGTCCGGGACGTAGTCCTCCATCTGGTAGGCCATCATTGTGGATACGGCCATTCCGCTGAACGCCGAAACAAGGATGACCAGAGACAACGAATTCACACCAACCGAGTAACACTGTTCGACGATTTGCCGCCTGTAGAAGTAAACGTTCGGCAGTTCGCCAAGAAGCCGGCGAAAATATTCGTACATCGAATGGGTCAGCAACAGAAAGCGGGCGGTCTTCAGGCCCAGGAATTCCATCAATCGTTTCACGGGGTTATTCCGGCAAAAGATCGGCGACCTTTCGCAACCGCTCGCGGGCATTCCGAGGAGGCAGCGGCTCAAGAGGCCTGTGCGGTCGGATGGGCGCAACGACGAAGCGCGAATACCACGATGCGATTCCGCCCACAGACACACGGAGCGGAGGGTGTGAACAATCCGGTCCGGGATTTTCGTGGGCGAGCCATCCTGGAAACGATCAGGCCTCTCGAAAAATCGGCAACCGGTACCGTCTTCGAATCAGGCGGGCCCCGATGAGCTCCAAACCGGAACCGCTCTCAATTTAACCATTAAATTCAGTTGGATCAACGACTTTATGCTTCTCTTGCATTGCCGGCTCTACAGCTGAACCGACTCGCCGTTCAGGTCTTGGTACCAACAACAAAAATGCGGGTGAGGGAAAGCCCCCTACCCGCACGTGATAGCGCCGCTGCCGATGCCTGCCTGCCGCGCCCGCGGCGCAGGCATCGGCATCAGACCTGATCCTGCCAGGACTCTTCGGCGCGCACGCGTTGCTTGAAATATCTCCGCAGCTTGCCCAGGGCGCGATTTCGGATCTGGCGTACACGTTCCCGTGTGACACCCAGTTCTCTGCCAATCTCGCCGAGTGTCATTCGATCTCCGCCTTCCAGGCCGAAATAGGACCGGATGACTTTTGCCTCCCTGGTGTCGAGACTACCCGCGAGGGAGGCGCTGATCAGTTCGGTGCGGTCTCTTTCCAGGACCTCCAGATCCGGGTGGGCTTCATCGCAGTCGAGCACCTGCAACAGGGTCTTTTCTCCTTCCGCGTCGATGGGAGATTCGAGGGAGAGGTCCGACCGTGCACACCGAAGCGCACGCTCCGCACGCTTCCGACTGATCTTCATATCACTTGCTACCTCGTCCACCGTGGGCACCCGGCCCAACTCCTGGGTCATCTGTCCCCACCGCCGGGCCATGCGATCCATATCCTCCTGCCGGTTGGCCGGCATGGACACCGCGGACGTACGTTTCAGCGCATTCAATATTGCCTGGCGTATCCACCAGACGGCATAGCTGATGAACTTATACCCCCGGGTTTCGTCAAACCGGTTCAGGGCCTCCATCAACCCCATGTTGCCTTCGGCGATCAGATCTGAGAGTGGCACCCCGCGGCCCTGGTACTCGAGGGCAACGCTCACGACAAAACGCAAGTTGGAGGTGACGAGCCGTTCGATCGCCCTTGGATCACCCTTACGGGCCCGAGTGAGGGTTTCCGTCTCCTCTTTGCGCGTCATGGGCGGATACCGGCGAAGTTCCTTCAGATATCGCTGTACAGAGGCGTCGTGAGGCAGACGCTTCTTTGTGGTTTCCTTGAAATCCACGGCGGATAACAACCCTTTTTCGGCACTGAAGCCGCCGCCCAATTTCACCGGCGTTTCCGGAAAGGATATGGAGCGACGTACGCTTGGAACGATTTGGGACATCGAAAGTTCCACTTTCCTCAGTTCCTCCAAGCGAGTCGAGTACCACGTCCTTACACCGGGACCGCGATCGGAGTGCGATACCCCGTATTCCCACGAGACGCCAAAAAAAGTCGAGCCGTCGAATATTCGACGGCTCGACTTTTCAACAGGAATGGTGGGACATACAGGATTCGAACCTGTGACCTCTGGTTCCGGAGACCAGCGCTCTATCCAGGCTGAGCTAATGCCCCCGTTGAATAAGCGGTCAGGCTTTCTTGTGGCGATCTCTTCTGCGACGTTTCTTGCGCTTGTGAGTCGCGATCTTGTGGCGCTTTCGTTTTCTTCCGCAGGGCAAGTAATACTCCTCCTTGTCAAACTATCGATGGCACGGGTACAGACCGCCTATTCACCTGTGAGGCCCACCCGCAATTCCCTGGAAGGTTTGAAAACCGGCGCAGGGCGTTCTGGAATTTTTACGACGTCGCCCGTTTTGGGATTTCGCCCTATCCGGGGTGCCCGGGTCACGACCTTGAACGTCCCAAACCCTCGAATTTCGATGTGCTCGCCATGCTGCAATGCCGCCACTACCGAGTCGAGGAAACCCTCCACGACAGCCGCCGTATCCGATTTCGGCAACCCCGTGGCCTCTGCAATCTGATTGACGATATCGGCTTTGGTCACCGAATCCCCTTTCGAAACTGGCATGTAACACAACGAATAACCGACCGGGCGAATTGGTTCGGACAAGCGAAAAGGATATACAAATGGAGACGCTTTGTCAACAAAAAACAGCTTACCCGTGCACGCCGCCGATGTATTGTAGTTGGTGAAGCCGGTGATAGATGCCCCTTCGCGCCAACAAGGCTTCGTGTGTGCCCGCTTCTCGAATTTCGCCTTTATGAAGTACCAGAATCCGATGAGCGCTCCGGACGGTTGAAATTCGATGCGCGATTACGATGGAAGTCCTCGACCGCATCAGTCTGCCCAACGCATCCTGAATCCAGGCCTCCGTTTCCGTGTCTACGCTGGACGTGGCTTCGTCCAGAACCAGAATATCGGGTTCAAATGCGATCGCCCGGGCAAAGGCCAGCAGTTGGCGTTGTCCGCCGGACAGGGTACCGCCCCTTTCCGTGACGGCATGTCCGTATCCCGCGGATAATCGACTGATAAACCGGTCCGCGTTTACGTCCCGCGCGGCCTGTTCGACTTTGTGCTGTGCGATTTCGGCGTTTCTCAGGCGGATATTCGCGCCAATGTCCCCTGAAAATATAAATACATCCTGTTGGACGACGCCAACGCGCCGCCTTAGAGCGTCGACGTCCCACTCCCGTATGTCGACCCCGTCAATTCGAATCTGCCCACGTTGAACGTCATAGAACCTGCACAGCAGGTTGATAATGGTTGTCTTTCCGGAACCCGTCGCGCCGACAATGGCCAGCCGTTCCCCTGGTTTCACGAGGAACGAGACGTCTTTCAGTACCCATTCTTCGTCGTCGTAGGCAAACCAGACATTTGAAAATTCTATCTCGCCCCGGATCTTCTTCGGCCCTGCCTTTCCAGGGCTGGGCTCCGGCTCGGTATCCAGGAGTTCAAATATCCGCTCTGACGACGCCATTGCCGCCTGCAGGATCGCGTACCGTTCAGCGACGTCCAGAATGGGCCAGAAGAACCGCGGGATGTACTGCAGCATGGCGACCAGCGCGCCCCACTCGATCTGAGACCGGACCACATCGTTGCTACCCTGCCATATAACGAGCGCCGTGGCCACGGAGCCAAGCAACTGCATGATTGGAAAATAGAGCGAATAATAAAACGTCGACTCCAGATTTGCGTTCAGATATCGGCCGTTGATTCCATCAAATCGATCTGCATGCCGGCCTTCACGACCAAAGAGCTGCACCACCGACATACCGGTGATGTTTTCCTGCAAATAAGCGTTCAAACGCGCCAATCGGCTGCGCGCAAAGCGAAATGCCCGTAACATGCGACCCTGAAACCAGAACGTCACGCCAAACATTACGGGCACCGTCGCGCAGACCAACAGGGCCAGTGAAGCGTCCATGTAGAACATATACGCCATAATCGCGATCAGCGTGAAGATATCGCTGAACACGGCCACAACCCCATCCGTAAACAACTCGTTGAGCGCGTCTACGTCGTTGGTATTGCGGGTCATCAGGCGACCGATGGGCGTGCGATCGAAGAATCGAATGGGCAGCCGCTGAAGGTGCGCAAAGATCGCTTTACGTATATCGTACATCACCCACTGTCCAACCGTCTGGGTGACCAGCCTCTGAGCCACGTCGGCCAGGAACTGAAACACAAGCAGCCCGACAAACACCAGCACGATCCGGTTCAGGCCCGCCAAATCTCCCGGAAGGATATGGTCGTCCACGGCGATCTTGCTCAAATAGGGACCGGCCTGCCTGGATGCCGACGTCAAGAGAATCAGGAAAAAGGCGACAATCACCCAGAGCGAATATGGCTTGAGATAACCCAGAAGGCGCCACATCAGCCGCGCATCGAACGGCTTCTGGGTTACCTCTTCTTCGTGCATATCACGGGTTGGTTCAGACATTCAGGGTTCACACTCCCGGGCAGCTGCGGATTCTGGGGGCTTAGATCTCCTCCAGCTCGCGGGTCAATTGCTGCCGCCGGTGCATGCCGGCATAAATGCCCCCATGGCTGATCAGCTCGTTGTGCGTGCCCAGTTCCACAATCACGCCTTCATCCAGCACCACGATCTGATCCGCGTCCTGCACGGTTGAAATCCGGTGCGCAATCAGAATGGTGGTTCTGGACGCCATCACCTTACGCAGACGATTCAATATCTTCTCTTCAGTCTGTGTATCGACGCTGGCGAGCGCATCATCCAGGATCAGAATCGCCGGTCGACGGATCACCGCGCGCGCCAACGCCGTACGCTGCTTCTGCCCACCCGACAGCGTGACGCCACGCTCTCCGATCACCGTTTCGATTCCCTGCGGGAAATCCGATAGATCGCTCGAAAGACCGGCAACGTCGCTCGCCCACAGTACGTCGGCCTCCGTTGCCCGGTCACGACCCAGGCAGATATTCTCTCGAAGCGAGTCCGAGAAAAGGAACGTATCCTGCGGCACAAAACCGATGGACGCCCGGAGCGTAGCCAACGGGATGTCATCCACCGGAATGCCATCGATCAGCACGGCACCCCTTGTCGCAAGGAGCAGGCGAGGGATCAGTCGAGCCAGGGTGGTCTTTCCCGAACCCACGCGTCCAACCAGCGCCAGACTGCTGCCCCTGGGAATATGCAGATCGATGTTTTTCAATACCTGCACACCATTGTAGGAAAAGGTCAGATTCCGGAACTCGATCTCGCCGCCGAGCGCCCCGATTGCCCTCACGTGCGCCGAATCCTGAATTTCGGGTGTTATCGAGAGAATTTCTTCAATCCGCTTCATGGACGCCAGGCCCCGCTGATACCGGTCGATCATCCATCCCAATGTAATCATCGGAAAAATCAGCTTGGTCAAGTAGGCGTTGAATGCCACAAAATCACCCAGAGTCAGCCGCTCCTCGATCACATGCGCGCCCCCAACCCAGAGAATGACCGCCAGCGACGCGCCGCTGATCAGAAAGGTCAGCGGAAAAAGAAGGCTCTGAATGCGAATCAGCCTGTGGTTCTTGACCAGGTAGTCCCGGTTCAATTCGTCGAACGCATCCATCTCCGCCCTCCCCTGGGCGAATGCCTTTACCACCCGGATGCCGGACAGGTTTTCCTGAACGCGGGTACTGATTCGCGAGAACTGTTCCTGCACGGACCGAAACCCGTGGTGGACCCTGCCGGCCAGACGGTTCATAACCAGCGCCATCACGGGCATCGGCAGCACTGCAAAAATTGCCAGTTCCCAGTCGATCCAGCACATCACCGCCATGCTCAGGGTAAGGCCCAACACCGCGCCAAACAGCATGCGTACGCCGAACCCGAGAAACATACGGACGGCGTTCAGGTCGTTGGTAGCCCGGGATATCAGATCCCCGGTTGGCGTCTGATGGAAGTAGCTCAGAGACAGTCTCAACAACACCTTGAAATAATCCCGTCGAATATCATACTCAACCAGCCGAGAAACGCTGATCAGGCACCAGCGCATGCCCATTTCCAGCGCCATCTGCACCACTGCAAGCCCGAGAATCAACAATACCCAAGAAAGAACCTGCTCGCCGACGCTCCCCCCCGACAGCTCGACCCCGCCCTGCGCACCGTACAGCCGTTCCTTTACCAGATCGACCGACTCTCTTAACGCAAGCGGAATCGCGCTGGACGCCAGTTGCCCGATCGACAACAGCAGCAGACCCACCAGTATACGTCTGCTGTAGGGTTTCAGATACGTCCAGAAGGGTCTGAATGGATTAAGAGTCATTGGCGAATCCGATGGACATTTTGTTTCGTTGTACCAATGTGCCAATATTTGATCAAGGATCCGTGTGGCACCGGGCGTGGGTCCCCTATACGTCTGCGTGCCACCGGTAGACGTCCAGATCGACTTTTCCCTTCACGAAGGTCACACCTTCGGCTTCCAGGAGCCTTTCCTGGACCAAATGCGCCTTCCTGGCTCCCACGCGAATCGACACGGCCCCCCGCGCGTTAATCACCCGATGCCACGGACATTTCGTGCCTACCGGCAATGCCTTAAGCGCCTGCCCCACCTGCCTGGGGCCCACGCCCGCGATCCCGGCAATCTGGCCGTAGGTGGCCACGGTACCTTCGGGAATCCGACCGACCACCCGATAGATCCTTCGAAATGTTCGCTCAAATTCCGGCATGCCCGGGACGACCCTTTCGAAGACGATTGATCCCTCCAGATCCGGCGCCCTGAGTTCGTGCTCTTTCCCGGACATAACTCTAGGGACCGCCAGCCTGCCGCTTCCTTTCATCGATTTCCCGCAACCACGCCTCCAGATACCGTTCCGGGTCCGTTTGCGACGCACATTCCTTGAGGAGCCGGACGGCGGCCTTGATATCGTGACCGAGCGTCCGGTACACGCGATCGAAGATATCCGCTTTTTCGTGGTACGTTCGATAGGCCATCATCACGGCGTTATTCAATCGCCGCCGCGGAAAACGAGAATACGCGTCGGACCTTAAATCCAAATTGGCAAACCGGTTTTTTGCCCGTTCAAATATGACCTCTCTCTCTTTTAGCTTCTCGTCATAGGAGAGTTCCGAGCCGTAGAGCGCTTTCAGTTCTTCCGCAACGGTGTGCATGAATCGATTGAACGTCCTTTCGTCGGACCGCATGTCCAACAGGACCCTTACAACGGCGGCCTCTTTTCCGTGACGCTTCTGCATGAACAACAAGGCGCCGGCCTCCCCCACAAAGGTCGCCATGTTTTCATTGAAGGAGACCTGGCCCGGAATCCAGACCGTCGCATGGGCCAACTCGTGGATGACGAGTTCTGCCAGGTTCCCGTCTCGATACCGGAGCATCGTGCTCAGGATCGGATCCTCAAACCAGCCCAGCGTGCTGTAAGCGCCTACGGAGCGCAGAGAAGTATCGTAGTTTTGCGCCTCAAGTCGATCCCGATCCTTTTTCGCCCGGTCCAGGTCAAAATAACCCCGGTAGGGAAATCGTCCCACTACCGGGTACGTCCATTGAACCGGCTCGAGCCGGTCCTTCGGCGACGCGGTCAGTTGCCACGAAACCGGTCCTTCGCCGATATCGATATAGGAACTGTAATTCCGGGATCGGGCAAGCCCGATCCGTTTCTCCGCGAACCGTCGCACCTCCTGGATGAAATCGAGCCGTTCCCGAACGGTTGGATCCAGGTCCGGCCGCGCCAGTAAACTCGAGATTGGCTGCCGGTTCCAGAGCAATTTCGCCTGGCCCCGGACAAGGTGCAAATAGTATCCAAGTTCCGGATTCAAGCTGCAAATCAGGGGCAAGAGAACGATCATGGCCGAGTGGGACCGGCTCATTGCAACCGTTCCACATCCATGAAATAGTAACAGATGATGTGCTGCAGAACCATATGCATGTCCTCAACTCTTCCCATGTGGTCCGACTCCACCACAACACAATCATGCGCCAGATCTTTCAACTTTCCGCCACCGAACCCTGAAAAACCGACTGTATGACAGCCCATCCCGTTTGCAAAACGCACGGCACGGAGTACGTTTTCGGAATTCCCGCTCCCGCTGATAGCCAGCAATACGTCCCCCGGTTCCGCGAAATTCCTCATCTGCTCCACAAACACGTCCTCGTAACTCAGGTCGTTGCTCAACGCCGTCATCCACTCCACGTTGTCGGTCAGTGGAATCACCTTGAAGCGGGTCTCGCGGCCGACCGATGCCCCCTTTCCCATATCGTTCACGAAGTGGGAGGCCGTACCGGCACTCCCTCCGTTCCCTATGGCAAAGATCCGCTTGCCGGAGTCCCTGGCCTCACGCATGAGCGCGATGACAGACGCGATATCCCTGGGATTCAACGATGCCAATAGTTTTTCGTTTTCCCGAATATATCTCGCGGCAAAGGATTCGACGGAATCCATGTGATTCTCCAATGTATCGACTCAATCTCTTTCGGGGCGTTGTTCAGGTATTCTCGCAGCACAGTCCGTTCAGCCACGTGAGTTCAGTCCCGCCGCCTGCCACGCGTCGTCCAGCCCTCGATGGGTCACGCGTACGGCTTCGGCCGCATCCAGCTCCCTCACCTTCCGGCTGAATGGCTCTGGTGTCACGGGCCCGGCGTACCCGATCTCATTCAACACTTTCAAGAAACCCACCAGGTCGATTACGCCGGTCTCGGACGGGCATGCGCGAACCTGATCCCTCTGTTCCTCCACGGCCACTCCGGCCGGCGCATCGTTCACGTGGACGTGGATGACATCGTGCGGTGTGAGTCCCTTGAGGTCCGCAAGTATTCCCAGCGAGGTATACCAATGCCAGCAGTCCAGCAACAGACCCGCATTTCCGGTTCCCAGCGCCTCACAGAGTCCCAGCATCCCCCCAATCGAATAGATAAACCCGTACTTTCTCCCGAGACGACTGGTTCGCGGTCCGATGAACTCCAGGCCAAGGCTGCACCCGTGGTCCTTCAACACTTCACATATCGGCCGGAAGCGGCTCAGACACCAACGAAATTGCTCTCGAAAGGGCCGCTCATCGGAAGCGGGTGTAACCCACTGAGACACCCGGTACGCACCCACCGATGCACCGGAGGCGGCATACTTCGGTAATGCCCGCAGATCACGTTCGAAATCCTCCTGAGGACCGTCCCAGACGACCGGCAATCCCCACGCACCGATCTTCAGACCAGCATCGGAAAACAACCCTCTGACGTCGTCTGCACCGCTTTCATGTACGAGCCGCGCCACCTCGCGGATGTTAACGTCCAGACCTTGAAATCCCCCGTTCTTTGCATACACCAGTCCTTCCACGAGCGTCGCGTTGACCCCGATGGCGCCCGGCGCCAGGCACTTGAACATGCGGTCCTCCATTGTCCGTTAAGTCCAGGGGAAACTGCGGTGCGCGGTCAGCCGGACCGGCGTCCGCATTTGATTTGCCGCCGCCGCCCAAAGCCTGGTACGGTAAACCGAATGGCCAATCCGGCGCGAACCGGCCGGGGCAGGACAATGTTCAGTATTCCGAATACCGCGATCAATCCAACGCCACGCCGTGCGCTTCCAGCATTTCCGGGTTCAATTCCACGCCGAGGCCAGGACGTCGGCCAGGGCGGATGCGGCCATTGACGATTTCTTCCGAAGGGACGGTCAATTCGCTTCGCCACGGTATCTCGCCCCAACCATATTCCAGAATCAAAAAACCGGGGTGCGTGGCCATTACCTGCATCCCGGCGCTTATGGCGACCGGTCCGAACGGACCGTGCGGCGCCGTGGGTACGCCAAACGCCTCCGCCATCTCCGCGATCGCTCTCAGTTCCGCGATACCCCCCACAACGGTCACGTCGGGCATGACCACATCCATCGCTGCGTTTTCCAGAACCTCCCGGAATCCGCCGCGCAACATTCGCTGTTCGCCGCCGGCGGTCCGTAATCCACAACGCCTGTTCACCTCGACGACGGCATCCATTTTATCTTCTGACACGGACTGCTCAAACCAATAGATATCCAGATCACGCAGCGCGTCGGCGGTCTCCAGGGCACCCCTGACCGTAAAATGGCTATGGCAGTCAACCAGCAGATCCACGTCCGGTCCGACCGCCTGGCGTACAGCTTGTACGCGAGCGATGCCCAGCCCTGCTTCGGCGGCAGAGTCTATATTGTGCGACATCTCGTCAAACGGCGCCAACTTGACGGCATCGAAACCCTCGGCGGCTGCCCCGGCCGCGAGCGCCGCGAATTTCTCCGGGCTACGATCCGGCGACGCCCTGTTGATGTTGGCGTAGAGACGGATTTCCTCTCGTACCGCGCCTCCCAGCAATGTGTAAACCGGTGCGTCGAGCACCTTGCCCAGAAGATCCCACAGCGCCTGCTCCAGTGCGCTAACCGCGCTGATCATATCTCTGTCAGACCCAATCCTCGCAAATCTGTGTGAAAAATCCCGAATCTGCCGGGGATCCCGGCCAAGCAGCCATTCGGCCAGATCCTTTGTGGCCCGTATGCGCCCGGCGTAGTTCCGGCCCGCGCGCAACTCTCCGAGGCCGCGAAGTCCCTCGTCGGTATTGATGTATACAAAGACCCAGTCCCCCAGGTGGTTCACTCTCACGGCTACAAGATCGACACCTGTAATCTTCATTCGACCGACCCTATCAGCCCGTTGGAAAAGTCCATCCGGGCTGCCTGCCTGTGCGTACGCACGCAGACAGGCGCCTTGTCTTCGGCCACAATGACTCGGCCTCGCAGGCAGAGCGACTTTTTCAACGGACTGCTATGCCCGATAGACTTCGGCGACGCGCGATGCGATCCGTTGCCAGTCCAGTGATTTTGCGCGCGCAAACGCCGCGCAGCCCGCCCTATCGAGGTCACATCGTCTGATGTCGAGTAGCGCCTTCGACAGTGCCCCGGTATCTTTAGGGTCGTATAATATGCCCATCGAGTCATCGACCAGCTCCGGCAGGCATCCCAGCGCCGGCACAATTACCGGTTTGCCGAAAGAAAGTGCAGCGATTACAGATCCGGACGTCAGCACCTGTGAAAACGGCAGCACGACAACGTCCGCGGCATTCAAGTAAATCTGAAAATCCTCATTTGGAAAAAAAGTGTGCGTAAAAACGTGAATGCGTTCATCCTCTTCCGCCCGGGTGATTACCCGATCGGCGTGACTTCCGTCGAAGGCCCTTCGGGTCATGATGGCAAGCCGTGTGTCGGCGGCCGCACATTCAAGATAGGCGTCGATCAGCTTTTCGATCCCCTTATAGACCCTGGCATTTCCGAAAAACAGATATACAAAAGCGTCCCCCGGCAGCCGCAGGTGGCGCCGGGCCGCCTCCCGCGAGATCTTGTTGGGAAAAATGTCGATATAGTGGCCATGTGGAATGACGTGCAGGTGATCGGTACGATAAAACAGCTTGCGTGCAAGACGGGCGCCGTAGTGGCAATGCGCAATCATTCCGTCCGCCAACCGCCCTACGATCAGCCGTGCCAGATGATCCAGATCCGGAAACGGCCGCTCGTGCGGATACCGGTTGTGCAATGTCCAAACGACCCGGTACCCCAGATCCTTGGCGAAAGCTAAATTGTCTGTAAAACGGTTGAGCCGGGAAACCGATTGCTCCAGGGTGTCATCCCGGTAGAACCAGTGAAGCCAATTCAGATGCAATACGGAGTAGTCGTTTCGCGCGTCTTTCAGCCAATCCCGGCCGAAAGCGTAATCGCCCAGTTCGAGGTGGATGTCCAGCTTTGCCAAATCGCGAGCAAGCAGCGGCCCATAGGGATTGCATTTGTCATGAAGTGCCAGACCGCCAGCCCTGGCTTCCCAGAAAAAGAAAGCCCGCATCGTTCAATATCCCTTTTTTTTGTCTATAACGCTCAACAATGGCTGTCCGGCGTCCAAACGTTTCAGATTTTCACAAAACAGGTTCACAATGCGATCCTGTCTGTTGGGCGACCCGCCGGCGGTATGCGGGGTAATCAGCACGTTATCCAGTTTCCACAGCGGATGGTCCGGGGGGAGTGGTTCAACGGGCGCGACATCCAGTCCCGCCCCTGCGATCAACCCTTGTGCCAGCGCACCGACCAGTGCACTTTCATCCATTATTCCCCCTCGCGTCACATTGATCAACAGCGCACTGGATTTCATGGAACGAAACGCGTCTTCGTCGAACATACCCCGGGTATCCGGCGTCAGGGGCGCGCAAACGGCCACGACGTCGGACAATGTCAGAAGGTGGTGGAACCGGTCCATTTTCCAGCAGGACGCAACGCATTCGGGTACATCCACGTCTTCGGGGTCCACCGCCGCCACCCGCATTCCGAACGCGCTCGCTCTGATGGCAAGTTCACGCCCGGTTCCGCCCAGACCCACGATTCCCATCGTCCGGTCGACCAGTTCCCAACTCGCGTTCCGGATCGCCATGCGCTGGTCCCACCCGGGCCTCTGTACGGCCCAGGCGATACCCCGCGTAAGCCCCAACAACAACGCCATGGCGTGTTCGGCCAGATGCACGCCAACCGTTCCTCGACCACTTGTCAATACAACATTGCTGTCCACAAACGCCTTGAATAACTGCCCGTCGACACCGGCGCCCCAGGTCTGCACCCACCGAAGTCGTTCCCCCCGCCGGAACATATCCGGACTCAGACTGCCAAAGACCACCTCCGCCTGTGGCATGACCTTCAGCAGGTCGGCTTCGGATTCCGGCGTCACCAATTCCACACCTTCAACCGCCGACCGAATCTGTCCCCGGTGATGATCCGTCAACTCCACGCGCAACAGTATTTTCATATCGATGTCTCGGATCCGAAATGTGAGATTGCCCGTCGGTCTTGGTTAGAATACCTCTTCCGCGGAGGCGCGAACGGCGGCTGCCAGAGCATCGATTTTCTCTTCCGGAAACCAGGGATTGACGCTGGTCAGAAGGAGAACTCGCTGGAGCAGATCTTCCGTTCGGGGGCACAGACCGGGGCCGTACGTAACCTCGCCGTCGTACACCGGCGACTTCCAGGGATTCGCGTGGGGTGACGCCGTGGCCTGGTTCCGGATGGGCGGCCCCATGTAGACCGGCTTCCCGCCGTAGCCCAAACCGGCTGAAAACCCCCGGGCACGCATCGCCTTCGCAAACCGCGCGCAGGTGTGTCGATCTTCAAAGACGAGATCCCAGTGCACCCCGAGATGGCCGTCTTCGTCGTTTGTCGGCCTGATATTCACCCCGGGCACGCCGGCAACACCCTCCTGGAATCGCCGGAATTTACTACGCAGGGTCTCTACAACGTCTTCCATCTTCTTAAGCTGCGTAAGCGCAACCGCCCCGGACATCTCGGGCATTCTGAAATTCTCGCCCACGAACGGCTCCAGGGTTGGCTCGAATCCTGGAAATCGTGTCTTTTCTCGAAACAGCCCCTGGTCGTGGTAGCGCACGGCGCGTTCGTAGAGTTCCGCGCTGTCGGACAACACCACACCACCCTCTCCCGAAGTGATAATCTTGCCAAATTGCAGGCTGAACGCGCCCAGATCGCCCCAGGTCCCTATGGCCTTACCTTTGTACGTCGCGCCCGCACTCTGAGAGCAATCTTCGATCACCTTCAGGCCGTACCTTTCCGCAATGTCCACTATGCCATCCATCCTGCACGGTGTCCCCCACAGATGAACGGGCAGAATCGCCTTCGTCCGGGGCGTGATTCTGGCTTCGATGGCGTCCGGATCGAGCGTCATTGACCGGTCAACTTCGGCAAAGATCGGCACACCCCCGAGGAGGACAACTGCCCCCGGTGTGGCCACGAATGTGACCGCGGGCATAATCACCTCGTCACCCGGGCCGACGCCCGCGGCAACCAGGGCCACTTTGATCGCAGCGGTTCCGGATGTGACCCCCAGGGCGTATGCGGAATCCATTTTTCGGGCAAAGCCCTGTTCAAAACGCGCCACCATGTCGAGACGGTCGGGACCGTAGTCCCTTGAAAGTGATCGACTCTTTATGACTGCCAGAACTTCCTGCACCTCCTCGTCGTCGAGCACGGAAGCCCCTGCGTGGAGACTCCGTACCGGACTCTCCGGAGGTAACGACCGCTGTTTTGCCATCCCGATTTCTCCCTTGCGTCATGCCGGCCAGACAGGACTCAGAAAATCGCCGGTTTCATGCATCCAACCGGCGAGTTGCGTTCTCAGGTCGTCTCGCGCCGCCCTGTAATTCGGGTCTTGAGCGAGATTTCGCATCTCGTGCGAATCCGCTTTACGATCGAAGAGCTGATCCACGTCGCGATGGTGATAGATGTATTTATATGCGCCCGTCACCACGCCCCGGGTGTGGACCCCGCCGCGAACGTAACCGTTGAACTCTACAAACGCAGCGTTACCGGAATGCACACGGGCATCCGTCAGATCCGGCATCAGGCTCCTGCCTTGCACCCGGCACATCGGCGGCAGGTCCAGCAGATCCAGAATGGTCGGCGGCAGGTCCACGTGGGAACCGAAACCCCCTCGATTGCCGGGATCGATGCCGGGCGCGGATACCATAAATGGCAACTGGATGGATTCCGCGTAAAGCACACCCTTCTGATAGAGGTTGTGCGCGCCGAGCATTTCGCCGTGGTCGCAGGTAAAGATCACAACTGTATTTTCCGCCCGCCCGGAAGCCTCCAGACCGTCCAGCACAGTGGCCACGCAGACGTCCAGGAATGCCACAAACCCCCAGTACGTCGCCGTTGCCAACGCCCAGCGTTCCCAGGGCCAGTCGCGCACGCACTGCGCCCCGGCTGCGTTCCGAACCGGACCCGGCAGGGCATCCATGTTCTCGCCGAAGCTTGTTGGAGGCACCATCTCTTCCGGCGAAAACATACTGTAATACGGTTCCGGAACCAGAATGGGGGGATGGGGACCACCCAGCGAACACCAGGCGGCAAACGGGCGGTCGGCCGGCGCCGAACGGATGAACTCGCTCACATTTCGCGCGATAGCCATATCCGGGTGTGCGTCAGCCGGTTCCATCCAGCGTGCCGGCACCGGCGTACTGATGCCCCAATCGTGCATCGCCCCACTGTCCGTAGGCGTGGAGACAGGCGCCCTTTGATCACCGTCTTTCCCCCCTTGCGCAATCAGCATTCGCAAGTGGTCCTGGTAGGGGAAGCCGCGCGGCGCAAAGCGGGCGTATTCCCCGCACCGGTCGTCCTCCGGCCGCCGGTTGACATGCCAGATTCCTTCGTATCCGACGTGATAGCCATAATCCATCAGGACGTCAGTCAGCAATTGCTCCCCGGCGTTGATTGTTTCGTATCCCGGTCCGAATGTCGTCGCGCCGTGCGCGTGCGGCCAGCGGCCGGTCATCATGGACGGGCGTGTAGGCACACACAGCGGGGTTGCGCAGTAAAACTCCTGAAATACTGCGCTTCGCTCGGCCAGCCGGTCGAGACGAGGCGTCGGAAGCCGACCACCGTAGGTACCCAACGTTTGACGTTGGAGTTGATCGCACAGAATCACGACCAGATTTTTGGATCCGCTCCCGGACATGTCCAACCTGCCACCGCTGCGTTTCTGAATCCGGATTGACGGGTTTCCCGTTCAGAATTCCCGGACTTTATTTCGTACGTTCACTTATTTGATTAATTTCGAATCCGATCCGATGATTCAGGTACAACGCGACTACGTGTCGTCGGCGTTAGCCAGCACCAGAGAAACCGCAAGCCAACCCCCTACCGGAATGATATTCGAAACCAGGCGCGGATGTTCCGCCACACGTCTGTTGTATTCCTGGATCCCGCGCCTGCCGTCTCCAGCGTCCAGCGCTTCGTGCACATGGCCGTGGCCGTTGGCGTTGTCGGCCACGATCAGGCCCCCGACCCTTGTATTCTCCAATGCAAAGTCCAGATACACCGGATAGTTTTCTTTGTCCGCATCGATAAATACGAGATCGAACGGCCCGTCACACACCATGTTTCCCATCGATACGGCCCCTTTTCCGACGCGTACTTCCGTCCGATCCGCCAGCCCTGCCGCGGCAAAATTCGCCCGGGATACGTCGGCGTGTTTCGGATCCACCTCGAGCGAAACAAAACGCCCATCGTCCGGCAGCGCCCGCGCCAGCCAGATCCCCGAGTAGCCGGCGAGAGAACCGAATTCCAGGATTTTTTTCGCACCGATTGCTTTCGCCAGCAGAAAAAGGGTTTTACCCGATTCCGGACTGATGGATATTCGCGGGAGCCCCTGCGTTACAGCATGGGGCATTACATCCTTCAACACCTCGTCTTCCCGCGCGAACATCTCTCGCCGATAGGTGTCAGGATCGGGATATGTCGATTCAGCCACGTCGACTACCTCAATTGAATACGCCCGCAATCACGGCATGCGATTTTCAGAAACTGTCTTAAGACCCCCGGCGGTCTTCTCGCGGCTACAAAAGCGTCGGTCGGCGTTGGTCAAACCCACCCAAGAGAGGCGAGGGGCGCGCAGCCTCGACACATTAGATAGGGGCGGGTTCTCCCGCCTGGACCGACACCTTTTCGCTCGCGCTTGGGAACTCACCAGGAATTTTAAAACAACTTCTCAAATCGACCGCCCTGCGTGGTCGCAGGCGCCTGTGAGTGGTGTTGTTTTGCGCCAAACCTGCACTGGCATGGCGCCCTTACCGGGAATCGGCTCTTGCCTTCATCATATACGCGTGGAAATCGATGACGCACCCATCGTTCGAAGCCACCCCGATTCCCTCCACCATTCCCACGGTCGCCAGATTTCGGTGTCCACTGAATTCCGGCTCCGAGCCTTCGGTGACATACCGGCGGAACCCGTCCAGCAGAACCTCTTCCGGCGGCCGGGCCAGATCCGGAGGAATGACTTCATCTTCGTCCGTACCCGGGGCACGCAGGAGCAATCCGTTGTCGGCTAACTCGAGGGCGCCGCCATCCAGTTCCACCCTCAAGGCCGACCCGCCCTTGTGGGCCGCGAACGTACAGAGATAACCGCAGGTCGCCCCACCCTCGAACTCGATCCACGCATGGACGCCGGCGCCACCTTTATATGGACTCCACGGCGGATTGAAACTGTGCCCCCACAAGCGGACGGGATCGGCGTTGAACAGGTAACGAAGGGTGTCGAGATCGTGTATACCTCGCTCCCAGAGGTAGGCGTGTTCGTCTTCCCCCGAATGGTGAACGCGGGGTCTCCACCCGAACTTGGTCATCAGCCCGAATACAGGCCGTCCGTATGTGCCCTCCCGCACGAGACGGTTGAGGGTGACATGCGCAGCGGCGTATCTGGCATTCTGGCAGACGGCCACTCTGACGCCCATGTCATCGGCCTCCCGGACCACCCGGCACGCGTCCGCCAGGCTTTTGGTGAACGGCTTTTCCACCAGAACGTGTTTGCCCGCCCTAACCGCCTGCAGACACTGTTCGGCGTGTAGCTGCGGGGGGGTAACGACAACAACGGCGTCCGCCTCGACGCTAGTGACAGCATCGATCAGAGACCGGTAACAAGCGGCTTCAGGCAACCCCGATTCGTCCCGGGCCCACCTCAGATTATCTTCGTTCACATCGACGAGCGCCACGCTCTCGAAGTCCGTCCGTTCCAGCACGCGGCGAACCGGCCACCTCCCCCTGCCTCCAACACCCAGGTGAATAAGACGAATTGCCATACCGCCTCCTCGGAAATTTGATTCGGGGGCTAATGCCAATGAATATCCGGGCCACGCACAATATAAGGAACTCGTCCGGATGCCGCACAATTTTCCTTTGCCCCGTCGTCACTCAGACATAACAGCCCGTTGAAAAACTCCATCCGGGTTGCGTCCGGCCCTTGTGGCCGAATTACTGCGTTGCACTCCCTCCCCGAATCCCCCGATTCGACGCGGTCGCGCGCCTTGTCTTCGGCCACAATGACTCGGCCTCGCCTGCAGAGCGACTTTTTCAACGGACTGATAACCGTTCTTTATCCGGTTGACATCGATGTCCGAATGCGCTAATAATGTTCCTGCATCGCGGACGTATCACATATTCTGACTCAGGCCGAGGAAGGAATCCGAATGCTGGACACCGTCGATCTTGCACGAAAATTGACAAAATCCAAATATAAAGAACTCATACCGGGTCTCGAACTGAAACTTGGAGATCTTCAGCGAAACGCCAGAAAGTGGAAGATCCCGATCGTCGTCGTTTTTGAGGGCCTGGAGGCTTCCGGTAAAGGAACCCACACCAACAAGCTGCTGCTGGCGCTGGACCCCAGGGGCTTCAGCGTACACCCAACCCATCCGGCCAATGAGGAAGAGCGCAGAATGCCCTTCCTGTGGCGTTTCTGGACCAAGATACCCGAAGCAGGGAGAATAGCGATCTTCGACCGATCCTGGTACGGACGCTTTATGGTCGAACGAATGGACAAAACGATCGCCGAAGGGGAGTGGGTCCGGGCGTACGAGGAAATCAGATCTTTTGAGAAACAGCTTGTCGATGCAGGCACGGTTATTGTCAAGTTCTTCCTGCACATTTCCCGGGGGAAACAAAGGAAACGGTTCATGAAGCTTCAGAGCAGCCCGTCAACAGCCTGGCGCATAACCGATTACGACTGGCAGAACCACGAGAAATACCACGAATGCCTGGCGGTGGCCACGGAGATGCTGAAAAAAACCCATTCGGAGTTTGCGCCATGGACGCCGGTCGGAGCTGAAGACTGGCGTTCTGCGAACATCGAGATTTTCGAAACCGTGATTGAAGCCGTTGAAGGAAGAATTCGTCAGCTGGAGAACCCCGACGCCTCCGCCCGACCAAATCCGCCGAAACTCGGAAAAGCCACCCCGGGCCTGCTGAAGAAAGTCGATCTTTCACGATCTATGAAGAAATCCGACTACCGCAAAGCCCTGAAAAAGTACCAGGCACGCATCCAGAACCTGGAACACGAGGTTCACCGCCGCCGCATCCCGGTGGTGCTGGTCTACGAAGGCTGGGATGCCGCGGGCAAGGGCGGCAATATCAAACGCCTTGTGCAGAATATGGACCCGAGAGGATATGAAGTCATTCCTGTTGCGGCGCCCAACGACTTTGAGATGGACCACCACTATCTCTGGCGATTCTGGAACCGAATGCCCAAGACAGGGCACGTGGCTATTTTTGACCGTTCCTGGTACGGAAGGGTCCTGGTTGAACGAATTGAGGGATTTTGTACGGAATCAGAGTGGAAACGCGCCTACAGGGAAATCAACGAAATGGAAGCACACCTGACCAACTTCGGCGCCGTTCTTCTCAAGTTCTGGATGCACGTGGACAAAAACGAACAGCTCAACCGGTTCAAGGATCGAAAAAAGAACCCCCACAAGCTGTGGAAGCTCGGTGACGAGGATTGGAGAAACCGTGAGAAGTGGGACGAGTACGAGGAAGCGGTGGAAGAGATGATCCACCGGACCGGCACACCCAACGCACCGTGGGTGGTTGTCGAATCGAATTCGAAATACTATGCCAGAATCAAGGTGTTGAAAACCGTTACTCGAAAACTGGAGGCGCGTCTCGGCATAACAGCCCGTTGAAAAAGTCCATCCGGTCTTCGGCCGGCTCTTGTGACCGAATTACTGCGTTGCTCGGCCTCGCCTGCAGAGCAACTTTTTTAACGGACTGATAAGGCACTGAACCTGTATCCGAGGAGAGTTTCGATGCAAATTAAAGAGATTGATATCACGTTTCTGGACGTGCCGTTCGCGCGGCACAGCAACGAACATCTCAAGTACTGGCTACCTCAATGGCGCATCATCCAAATATGCAGGCTCACGATGGAGAACGGCGTTGAGGGTTGGGGCGAAACCGTTCACAACTATACCTGGGCCCAGGTACCCGAACAAATCGAAAGCCGCATACGGAACCGACCCGCGGCAGAGTTGATGTGGGACGACAGTCTGGGCGCCGGCGTGCAAATGGCGTTGTTCGACGCGGTGGCCAAGAGTCTGGCCGTACCCGTCTACCGTTTGCTCGGCACGAAAGTCCGAGACTGGTGCCCCATCTCCTGGTGGCACATGGACATGCCGCCCGAGGACTGGGCCGAAGAATGCCGACAGGCGGTGAACGCCGGATATATGAGCGCCAAATTGAAAGCCCGACCATGGTTCGATCTGCATGCGTCGGTTCGGGCCGTTCGGGAGGTGGTACCGGATGGGTTCCATCTGGACTTCGACTACAACGGTACGCTGGCAAATTCTGCAAATGCCGTACCTCATCTAAAGGAGTTGGAAGCTTATCCCGAAATTGCCATGGTAGAAACCCCGATTCCCCAGAGCGACGTGGCGGGCAACCGCCAGATCCGCAGGCGTTTCAATCGGCCTCTTGCCATGCATTACGGCAGCCCTCCCGCAATCACCGCACTAAAGGAGGACGTGACGGACGGTTTTGTGCTGTGCGCGGGCGCGTCGCGGCTGTTGAGGCAGGCCGCCGTGTGCGACGAAGCCAACAAGCCCTTCTGGCTGCAGCTTGTCGGAACGGGCATCACAACGGCGTGGGCGGCGCACCTCGGCGCCGTTCTGCCGCAGGCCAAATGGCCGGCCATCACGTGCATGAACATCTGGGATCACGCGTTAATCGAAACGCCTCACGACGTGCGCGGCGGATTCTATCGTGTGCCTGAGGCACCCGGTCTGGGTGTCAACGTCGACGCTGCGGCGTTAGCGCGATACCCAGTCTCTTACGCCTGGGTGGACCCACCACGCCATCTCTACCGATACGCCCGTGCCAATGGGGAAATCACCTACTACGCCTGCAACCGACAGGACCTTCACCGGATCTACGTGGAAGACGCGCAGCCGATTTCGGAACCCGGCTCGATCCTGGAAATCGTATCCGACGACGGCAGCGAGGCATTTGATCGCCGGTATGAGGCCGCTTCCCGAACGCCGTTACGGGAAAAAGCGATGCGTGAATGAAGCAAATCGTGTCTCCAGGTACAAATCCAAAGCGGGGCTTCCTTAAGGGAAGCCCCGCTTTTTCCAGAGTAACGAGTACACTGGGATCAGTTTACAAAAGCATCGTAAATGGCTCGCACAGCCCGCTTGTAGTCCGTCTCTTCCACACCTACAATGATGTTGATTTCGGAAGCGCCCTGATCAATCACACGGACGTTGACACGTGCGTCGGCAAGCGCACTGAACAAACGGGCAGCGATGCCGATCCGATGGGACATCCCTTCGCCGACCGTTGCGATGAGGGCCAACCCCTGCAACAGCTCGACGCGGTCCGGCTGCAGGATCCGCTGAATATCGTCGACGAGCCGCTCGCCTTTTTCGCCGAGTTGGTCATCGCGCATGATAACCGACATCGTATCGATTCCGGACGGCGTATGTTCATAACTGATATCGTGCGATGCCACCGCCTCCAACACCTGCCGGCCAAAGCCCTTCTGCTGGTTCATCATTGCTTTTTCGATAAACAACATCGTAAAAGCCGGCTGTCCGGCCACACCTGCAATGAGATCGTCGGTCAATTCCCTGCGGGCCAGAATGCGGGTTCCGAAATCATTGGGCCGGTTCGTGTTTCGAATATGAATGGGGATTCCTGCGGCGCGAACCGGAAACATGGCCTCGTCGTGGAAAACCGATGCCCCCATATACGCCAGTTCCCGAACCTCACGATACGTAATTTCACGAACAGAGCGCGCATCGGGCACCAGGCGTGGATCCGCCATCAGAAGGCCCGATACGTCGGTCCAGTTCTCGTAGACATCGGCATCGACCGCCCGCGCCACAATGGCGCCCGTGATATCGGAACCGCCTCGTGAAAACGTCCTCACCTCACCGCCCGGATCGGTGCCGTAGAATCCAGGTACGACGAACAACCCGCCGCCGCCGACCCGCTCTCCGAGCAGGCTGTAACTGGCGGGGTCCAGTTGGCCCCCAGGACGAAAATGGATGGCTTCTGCCGCGTCGACGAAGGTCGCGCCCAGAAAATCGGCCATCACCCGACCACACAGATACTCGCCCCTTGAAGCGACAAAATCCCGGGATGCCCCTTTTTCAATACTTATCTTCAACCGGTCGAGCAACTGCACGATATCCAGGCGGATTCCCAGTTTTGCCGCCAATTCTTCATATCGGGCGCGTACCTTTGAGTATGGCCCGGAAAAATCCAGATTCTGCCTGGCCAGTTCGTGGCACAGGTAAAGCAGGTCCGTGATTTTCGTATCGGCATCGTTGCGCTTGCCGGGCGCCGACGGCACAATGAACCGCCTGCGCGCATCGGATTCGATAATTTCCCTGACCTGAACCACCTGCCGTTCGTCGGCCAGCGAACTCCCGCCGAATTTACACACCACCGTTTCCATACCCCGGTTGGACCTCCGATCGGCGCCCGTTCCCTCACCGGGCCTGCGCGTTGCCGGTTCAGTGACGGGGCACACGCATTTTCTTCGTGATTTTTACGACACGCCTCCCGTCAGGCAGGATTCCGCTTCCGGTAAAGGCGAAGCTCCTTCAACAACTCCCTCACGGGCGTGAGTTCCGGATCGATCCTCAATGCCTCATTCAATGCGTCGATCGCCCTCTGCAAATCGGAGGACCCGCCGCCCCGCTCGGACAGCCGCCAGTAGCACAGACCCATGACATGATGCGCTCTGGCTCTGTCGCCCTTTTCAAGGAACTCATAAGCCAACGCTTTCCTTGCAAGGTCGACGCCTTCCGCGTAGCGGGCGGCCCGGAACGTGTAAAAAGCCGCAAACACCCTCGCATGCGCGACAGCATCTTCTCCGACGCCGTATTCCAGACCCCGACTCACAACGCGGAGCGCTTCACCATAACGCCTGACGCCCTCCAGCATGCGCGCGACGTCGGTAGCCTGGCGACACAATTTGTCTCGCCAGGCTTTGTCCGCCTCTGTGGGACGAAACTCGTACTTCGACCAGAGACTGTCCTGCCGCCCCCAGATTTTAAGCACGGCCTGTATAATTGAGGGATAACCTGTCATGGCGCCGGATCGGGAGTGCAGATGCGTATTGTTGAAAAAATGCCGACCCAGCGCCCGGACGACCGGCGGGTATCCCGGCGCGACAGAATCCACGCGAGAGTAGACAGGCACCCACTGGCCGTCACCGAGAGAATCCGAACCCGCCAGCAAGGCCTGGGCCTTCACAAGCTGCTCATGCCGTTCTGCCGCTTTCTTACCGGACGGCGTATCTCCGTATTTTTCGGCGACCTCTGCATACTGCGCAATCGTCTGAGGCAGGGTTTCCACCTGCTCTTCCAGGTCTCTGAATACAACATAATACAATCGCTCCGCCTTCTTCGCTCTCCGGGCCGCCTCGTTGTCGCAACCTGCACACAACGCCAGACACAGAAATACAAGAATCAATCTCGTCATTGCACATCGCTCCCCGATTGTGAATTCTCGCGCCCCAATATTGCGCGGCCTCACGGGCGTCATACCCGTTCGTGACGTTTCAGCGGCGGCCTATCGGATCTGAATGAACACAAAAAGCTACTCGATATCCGCGCGAATCGGCATCTCCGACGCGCCCTTCCGGCTGATCTTGTCGATCAACCTCCGATTGAACTCGCGTGCCGTATGATAACCCTGAATCTTGAGTTGATAATTCAACGCAATGGCCTCCGAGATGACCGTGATGTTCTTGCCCGGATAGATCGGCACGGTCACCTGTGGAATCTCCACGTCGAGAATCGACACCCAATCCTCCTCCAGCCCTACCCGCTCGAAGGATTCAGTCTGGTCCCATTCCACAAGTTGAACAACGACCTCGACTCGTTTTTGAATCCGAAAAGCGCCGATACCAAACATGTGTCGGACGTTCAGAATGCCAAGACCGCGGATTTCCATATGATCTCGAAGCGTATCGCCGCAGGTGCCAACCAGAATGCCCTGGAGCTTTCTGGAGACCAGCACGATGTCGTCGGCAACCAGCCTGTGTCCGCGCTCCACGAGGTCCAATGCAATTTCACTCTTCCCAATTCCGCTTCGACCGGTAAACAGCAAGCCGATTCCGTAAACATCGACGAGAGACCCGTGGATGGCGGTCCGGGGCGCAAACACATCGTCCAGATAGTATGAAAAGAGATGGGAAAACTTCGTGGTCGAGAACGGAGTGACCATCAGCGGGATACGTCGCTGCCCGGCCAATTTCACCAGGGTTTGGGGCACCTCGTTTCCGTCAGTAACCACCACACACGGGATGTCGAACTGGAACACGGTTTCCAGTACCGTGCGGAGTTTGCGGGCAGAAAGGCCGTCGAGGTACAACATTTCGGAGTTGCCGAGTACCTGTGCGCGGTCGAACGTAAAAAGTCCCACAAAGCCCGCCAGGACGAGACCGGGGCGGTGCACATCGCTGGAGGTCAGCCTTTTTTCCGTGTTGTCTTTGCCGGCTATCAACTTCAGCGCCAGCTTTTCACCGAAGTGCTCCAGGACTTCCGCGATTGAGATTTCCTGCACACCACGCTCCATGGTCTGGCGTTGTTGCGAGCCTGAAAACGAGGATTGAATGACAGAATCCGAACCCCGTTCGTCACCCCGTAGTCCAACGCACATAACCTTTAAATTTATAGGTTCTTGCAACAAGTTGAATATATGTCAAAAAACCGCGACTGTCAAGCAGTTGGATCTCAATGATCCAGGACTTCGGGCTTGACTTGGTACCGACTAGAGGCTATACTCCGTGCACGGTCCGACTGCTGCGATAATTGGATATCCGAGGACGGGTGGATTCGATGCAACTGATCGCGAGCTTCTACCTCATCTACGCCATCTGCCTGATCTGCCGAAACCTGTTCGTAAGACGGAAGCTTGCCGCACCCCTGGACAGTCTACGAACAAGCCATCTGCATTTCGTTCCCATTGGGATGGCCGTGGGTTTCATCCTCTCCACGGAGAGCGACCTGGCAGGGATCGTTGAAGACATACAAAAGGGACTGTTGGGCGTCGTACTGGTCTGGTTCGGTGTCGTCACGGGGCTCCGGTTTGATTTTCGCCGGCTGGGAAGACGCATGTCGCGCCACCTTACGCTTGAAGGTCTTCAGGTCCTTGGAACCGCCGCCATCGTTTTTTTTCTCGCCTTGCTGGGGAGACCGGTGTTGCGGTACCAAATGGGCATCACGGCCGAACCCTTCCTTATCGCGCTGCTGCTGGGCACGCTGGCAACCACGCTCCGTATACCGGATCGGATATTTTATGTCCGATCCACACTAGCCACGACCCCGGTCGAAAATTCGCCGGCAGGCCCGCTTATCACCAACGCCGCCGCAATGACGCTTCTTACGATTTTGTACCCGTATTGTTCGGGTGGCGCCGTTGTCGAACTGGGTCCCTTCACCCTGGTGGCCACCGGCAGTTTCTGGGCGTTATATGGGTGCGTGGGGATACTTCTTGGGCTGTTGCTTACCTTTGTCTTTGGCACCTTTCAGGACGATATCCTGTGCACAATTATCGCGACCGGTACCATCGCTACCGTCGGTGGACTCTGCATAGGAAAGGGGATTCCGGGGGTTGTCGTTGGTTTCATCTCCGGCGTATGGTTCATCAATACGACCACACGTCGGCGGGATGCGCTTGAACTTCTGGAAAAAACCACGGGCATCCTGCAACCCGTCTTTTTCCTGGTTGTTGGCGGTCTGCTTGCAACACAGAACCTCACTGTGCTACGGTTGTCGGCTTTCGCCTTTTTGTTCCTGGTCGCCAGAAATCTGGCGAGGGGTATCAGCCTGACGGTTGCCGCCCGTCTGACCCGCTGTCACCTTTCACTGACTGAAATAATCGGCTCTGCGCTCAGGCCGCTCGGGACGCTGTCCGTGGCTCTGGCGGCCCAGCTTCTCCTATTGGATTCGGGGCCCAACCTTTACGCCCTCATCGCCGCGGTTCTGGTTGCAGCCGCGATTGGTCAGGTTATACCGTTGCCCAAACCTCGAGACGTTTCCGCCTCAAGCACTTAACGGAAGGCGCCGTATGAGGCGGTTTCTTATCTGCGTCATTGTATGTGCGGTTGTCTGGGGAGCCCAACGGGATTTTCCGGATTCAATCCAACCGGTGGTATACGTCGGCCTTATGCTGATGGTACCCTTGATCCTGGCAAGCACGCTGGCAGGGTCAGGCTTTCCTGTCCACGTGATACCCCTTGTACTGGGATTCATGGCCGGCGGTTTCGGATTACTGGACACGGGCGCATTCATTGCAACAGCGCCATTTGCCGAACTCGCACAGGTCTGGGTCGGCCTGTATCTGGGAGCAAGTTTTTCCTGTCACCGGTTCTTCAGCAAGAATCTTGGCGGAGCCGCGTTGCTCTCCGTTGGCGCGACATTGGTCCCGGCTTCGCTGGCGTTTGTGTTATTTCTGGATTTTTCGGCCGTCCAGGCGATTCGTCTGGGTCTGCTAGCTGCGATGTCCGGCCCGATGATCACGCTCATTTCTCAACCGGAAAGACGAGAGGCCCTGTCCTTTTCGCTCCTGGTAACGATGCTGGGGATTTCGTTGTGGTTCCTCGCCGACCTCATCCTGCGCACACCCGGCCTGTATCGGGCGGTGCCGTCCGCAATAATGTGGGCGGTGGGCGTTGAACTCATCGTCAGGTTAACGCACACGGTTAGAACCCGGCATGGCGGACAGGTTCTGTTCGGCGCGATTGTGGCGACGCTTTTCGTTTGTGCGCGAGTGATGGATTTATCCCCCCTCTTTCTGGCGCTCGTGACCGGTGTGGGCGTCTCCGCCCGGACAGGGAGATCCGGATATTCCCTGCGGGCGATGGAGCCCCTGTCGGTCCCTCTCTCTCATTTTATACTCACGTATTTTGTGGCCAACCTTGACCTCACCGGCTTTTTGGAACTCTCCGTGCTTCATTGGAAGATTCTGATCGTCTACGTTGCCGCGATGCTTTTTGGCAAGACCGTCGGAGGTTTGGCCGCGAGGCGTTTTGCTTGTTTGTACATTCGAGACTGGTCGCAGATACTCCCCCAGGGATTTGTCGTATTCGTACTTCTGTCCGAAGTGTTCTCAACGGGAATGGAGCCGGCCCTTCGCGACGGGCTGAGCGCCAGCGTGGTTCTGCTGTGCGGCATTGTCCTGCCGTTGCTGACGGCTCCTGTACTCGTCCTGTACGAGCGCATGGATCGCCGGCGAATTCAGAGCTCCGCACGTGTTCTGTCTCGGAAATAGATTGCCGAAATTCGGCCGTCGGGTCGCTCGGGTCGCATCCTTCGACAGGCTCAGGAACCGGCACCTGCGACCTGCGGAAGGTTGGCCGAACGTAGCGAGACGGGATGAACCGGCCTGCCTGTACGTGCTGTCTCACGCACGCAGACAGGCGGAAAAATGGTGACATATTTCCGGGAAGGGACACCTGATCGGCCGGTTCGGTGGAAGAAAAAAAGCCACCCACTGGTGCGATGGCCAATCTTCTTTAGAGCGCCGAATCCATTCACGGTTGTTTATCGATCGCTAGTCCTTAAACAAGCGTGACCAGTGAAATTTTTCTGGTCCAAGAGACCGGAAAGGCCTACCGTTGTTGGAGATAGATGGATTGTGCTAGAAATCATCACGCCAACGCAGGAGACCTTTCCGGTGAAAAGAATATCGGTTGATGACAGCCGCAGGAACCGTGCTCGTCGCAAACGCAAAGTGGCCGCCCGCCACGGTCGAGCGGGGCATTGGCAGGCCCAGCGCCGGCCCATGTTCAGTCCTGGCAAAGTGCACTACGAGGTAGGCGCCTACACCGACGCGATGAGTTACGGAGGCATCGGCGCCGTGCATCGCCTGGTCACCAAGCTGGGTCTGCCCAAGCGCATCGACGCGTCACTGTCCTTGTTGAAGGTGCATCTGCCCTATCATGAGTCGGACCACGTACTAAACATCACATACAACGTGTTATGCGGCGGCACGCGCTTGGAGGATATCGAGCGTTTGCGAAGTGACGGGGCCTACATGAATGCCCTGGGCGCCAAGTTGATTCCCGATCCGACCACGGCGGGTGACTTTTGCCGACGCTTCTCGGAACGGGACATCGTCGAACTGATGGCGTGCATCAACGCGGTGCGATCCTCCTTGTGGGCATCGCGTGGCCGCAAATTGCTTGGTGACATCACCTATATCGATGTGGACGGCACAAACGTGCCCACGTATGGCAAGCGCAAGAGGGGTATGGACATCTCTTACCAGGGCATCTGGGGCTACCATCCGCTGGTGATCTCACTTTCCAACACGAAGGAAGTGCTCTTCCTGGTCAACCGACCGGGGAATGTGCCCAGCCACACCGGTGCGGCACAGTGGATCGACGCGGCCATCGACCTGGTGCAGCCCCACGCCAAGCGCATCTGTGTGCGTGGCGACACCGACTTTTTCTTGACTCGACATCTTGATCGCTGGGCCAAAAGCGTCGACTTCATCTTCGGGATGGACGCCAACGCGGCGATGCGTTCCCGTGCCGAGGCCCTCGACGAGGCACAATGGCAGCCCCTGCAACGCAAACCCCGTTATCACACCGTGACCGACCAGAAGCGGAAGCGCAATCAGCCCCACGAGAAACAGCGCATCGTCCACAAGCGGGCCTACGCCAACCTGGTGCTGAACCACGAACACGTGGCCGAGTTCAACTACCAACCCACGCGCTGTAAACGTGGGTATCGCGTCGTGGTCCTGCGCAAGAACATCAGCAAAATGAAGGGCGACCTTGTCCTGTTCGACGAATGCCGTTATTTCTTCTATATCACGACACGCACGGACGTGACCCCCCAAGAGATCGTCGCCTGCGCCAACCAACGCTGCGATCAGGAGAACGTCATCGAGCAACTCAAAAACGGCGTCAACGCCTTGCGCGTGCCCCTGTATGACCTGGTCAGCAACTGGGCCTATATGGTCATCGCCGCCCTGGCCTGGAACCTCAAATCCTGGTTTGCCATGATGATGCACAGACACCGTGATCGACAGCAGTACGTCTGCATGGAATTCCGGCGCTTCATCCACAGCATTATCTTGATTCCCTGCCACGTCATCCAACGCGCGCGCACCACCACGTTACGGCTCATCGGCTATCAACCCACCCTCGATCGCCTCTTCAGCACCTGGCGTATCATTGAACGCACCGGATTTGGATAACACCAATGCAGCACCACCGATGACACACAAACGCGGCGCCATCCCCACACCCCTCAACGGACCGGTGTGTCCACCACGCGTCTCAACGCCACTTCGGATACTCAATTTACCATAGCGACCACGACAAACACGGCCCTAAAAACCATCCAAAACGCCAATTCCATATAAATCGACACCAACGCCTCAACACAAACACAAATCACTGTGGCGCACACGATACTCGCTTATTTTAGGGCTAGTTCACCCAGCCAGACAAGGAGAACGTCTGCATGATGAAACGCTCCGAAGCCCCATGTCTGGCCACGTCACCTCGTCTGCCGAACTCAATTACGTAACGGAAACTGCCCACGCCGCGGGTTTCGAAGGGCAGTGAAATACCGAGACTCACGCCAGTCTCGCCAATCTGCGAGTCTCCGGCAGTCTTGAAATAAAGCGACCGATAGTAAGCTCCTGCCGTCAATTCGATCCGTCTGCGCGTACTGCGGATATCCGGATCGCCCGTTCTGTATAGGATGCCGCCTGCCAGGTCGGTCGTATTGTAGCGGCCTGGTTCCGTTTTTTCCCAGAAAGCCCGTTCGAAATCGAGTGCCGCCAGCCAACGATATCCCGGCCGGTATGCCAGCCCAACGCCGATGCTGGCCGGCATTTTTACATCCAACTTCGAACGAGTCTCCTCTTCGAACCCTATTTCGGCGAAAAAATTGCGCAAAATGCGTGTCTGGGTGATGGTGGAGGCAGCCCGTAACGCGGCTCCGAAGAACCACTTCCCACCCCCGGAATATACGGCGCCAAGCGTGGGCTGCGCGCCGCTGTGGGTACGCACGAGTCGATCCTCACTGTTTAGAAATTCGGGAATCTGCCGGTTATCGGCATCCGACAAAAAAGACCCCTCGGATCCCTCCGGCCCGCTCGAACCGAAATCTTTCGTCCACGTCTCGGTAATGGTCCCGATTGAGATAACACTCAGGTTTCCGCCCAGCAGCCAGCTGCCCCATCTGTGTGCGAGCCCAAAAGTAAACGCCTGAATGCCGCCGGTTGCGTTGACCCGCAACGTGTAGGGAACCGCAGAGGTACTTTCGGCTCTGACAAGGTCGAAATCCAGGTCCGTTAACGGCTCCAGGCCCACGCCAAGGACCGTACCGTTCCGAATGGGCAACACGACCTGGAATGCGCCGATATCCCCGTCGGAGACCACGTGCCGGCTCCGCCCGTCATTAAGGGAACGGCGTTGCACAAAGAAGCGACTCTGCACGGCGGCGCGCGAAAATGCAGCCAGCAGCGCAGGATTTGCCGAACTGAAATTCTGGCTGTCGGCAAGCGCACGCCCGGCGCCCCCCATGCCCCTCGCCCGCACGTCAACACGGCGTTCGGAATCTCCGACGCCATTGAAGGAGAAGATGGATTTCGCCAGGGGCGAATCCACCCAGGCGCCGAGAACGAGAAAACAGATCAACTTAACTGAAACAATACCGAATGGGTTCACACGCTTCCTCGAGAAGACACGTTGCTATGGATCGGGTGGGGTTGAATAGATCAACCTCAACATTGGATTGTGGAATACGACCCAGTTAACGTTCCAGTTTTGGATGTCGGTTACCGGCGTGGTCAGCGCGAGGCCGAGATTACGCTTCGTCCCGGAGATCCAGCCCTGGACAAGGGTCTGGTCCAGGACGTAAGTCGCCACCTGCTCGTCGAACCGCCATGTGTTGACCTGGGAGAACGTCGTGTCTCCCGTAGCCGCGTTGATGTTGATCCGTTCGACTGAAAACGTAAACTCACCAAACATCGATCGCGACCGATCATGGTTCAGCCGCAACTCCGAAGACGTAACCGTCGCCCCCGTTGGAATGCTATCGGGCAGATCGAAGCGAAACACGGGGCTTAGACGAACGGTTGTTGCGAGCACCAGCATCCCGGGATCGGGCCCGTCCCTCGCCGCCCAGTACGTATCTTCCGATACATCCGCGACATGCGTGTATGTGGTGCCGCCGAAGGAAGTTGTCAAAACCAATTTCGGCAGCTTGTTGACGTTTTCAGGCAGTGCGCCGTGCCGGGACACCAGACTCGAGAAAAACCGGGCGCCACCGGCAGGCTGCAACAGCACGTCGACCGTTGTGCTGTCAGGATTCTCCCGCACGGCCGACGATACGTACCCTGCCGGAAGATCGATCTGAATCAGGCTGTCGCCAAGGGACGTCGCGGTCGCCCCTTCGATTACGGATGACGCAAAATCCACCGCGGTGTGTCTGAGTGTATCCACGAACTCATCCGCCTCATTCCACGCCTGTTCCGGACGGAGTACCTGCAGGTCTTCCGATCCATTGGTGGACAAACGTTTCCAGATCCGTATTTGAGCGGAAAGATCGTCCATGTCGGCCCCTCCTGAGCCGCCTGCCGCCAACAAAAGGGAATCGACATCCAACCGGAACCGCAATAGCGAGCGGAACACGAGACCGCTTACCCGACCGACCATCAGTTGTTCGTCTTCACCAAATCCCCGGCTGAAAGTACCCTCGAACCGGGTCGAGCCACCTCTGGACGGCAGAAGCGGAAGTTCCACTACACGGCCCTGTCCACGGGTAACCAGACCGGATCCGACCGGATTCTCCTGTCTATTGCCGCAGCCTGACAACAGCACCGCAATCAGCATTGTCGTCCAGAGTGGCTGGCGACCCATATTTGCGTACCCCGCTATTTGACACTTCCCGAAAAACGCTGTTCTCTTCATCCTGTAACGCTCGATTCAATGAATCGTTCCTGCCCGAATGTTCCCGGTATTCGCTGCCTCGTATATCGGTTCCCGTCCTGATGCGATCGCCTTTGAATCTGGTACCATCGACCTGGATTTCGAAACACCATCCTTGCTGCCGATTCGATAGACGCCGGCCATACCCTCATTATACCTCGAAATCCAGCTCGAATTGCCGGCGGCACGGCGCATTTTCCTCGCGTACAATCCGTATGATTCCGCCACGACCGGGAATCAATGGATCCGTTCGATCAAAATGTCGGCCTGCTGCTCACCCGAGGCAATCGGATTCTTCACGCACGCACCCTCCATATCCCCGGGTTGTGGGCCTACGTAACCATCCCGGTCGATTTTGGCTACCAAATACATCTCGGGGATCTCCGCGAGCACGATTCCGTCTCCAAACATCGTTGCGACGTCGGCTTGAGTGAGGGTATACTCATACGGAAGCGTGGGCATGGGGATGCGTTTCAGGGCGTACGGCGCGCCTCCGTCGGCCCTCTCTCGCGCAATGATAAACAAATAAGCGCCCCGCGGGATCCTGGAGTACAACTCCCGCTTGACCCGAATGGTGCCGCGTACGGTTTTGTCGCCGCGTTCTTCAGTTGCCCTTCGGTCCGTCGCGACGGGAGGATGCCCCGCCGGCAGGGTGGGACGCTGCGGTTTCGGCGGCGGGTGCGCGCCCTCCCTGTAGTGCTGATCGCAAGCGCAAACAAGCAGCAGCCCTGCCATAGTAATCAGGAAACGTGGGGTAAACATCATACGTCTATATCGTACAAAAAACGGGCCGGACTCGCACAAGCCGGACCGGAGGCGCCCCATGTAAAATTTATTTTAATGGGTGCACTCCCCTTCGAAGATTTCCTCTTCGGTCATGGTCAGAAGCGCCGGTTCGTGATCGGTGACTGCCACGACATGCTCAAAATGCGCCGAAGGCAATCCATCTCTGGCAGACGCTGTCCATCCGTCGTCGGCGAGTACGACCTCCGGCCTTCCCAGGTTCACCATCGGCTCAATCGCAATTACGATTCCCCGCCGCAGCCGTGGATTCTTTTCCAGTGGCACATAGTTCGGCACTGCGGGGTCTTCGTGCAGCCTGCGTCCGATACCGTGCCCCACAAACTGGCGTACAACCGAAAAACCGTGCGATTCCACCCACTGCTGGATGGACCCGCAGACGTCCTCCAACCGTCGGCCTTCCCGCGCCCCTTCGATTCCTCTAAACAGAGACTCCCGCGTTACCGTTAGCAACTTCCGAACCTCGGGTGTCACTTCGCCTACGGCAAATGAGATCGCCTGGTCTCCGTAATATCCCCTTAACCTGGCGCCTATATCGATGCCGACGAGATCTCCTTCACGCAGTTCCCGGTCTCCGGGGATCCCATGCACGACCTGTTCGTTGATCGAGATACAGGTGGCCGCAGGATACCCCTGGTATCCCTTAAAGGCCGGAGAAGCGCCGTGGTCGCGAATCATTTCCTCCGCGATGCCATCCAGTCTGGACGTTGGGATTCCAGGTCGAACCCACTCCCGAAGGGCCCGATGCGCAAGCCCGACAATTCGACAGGCGTCCCGGATTCTCTCAAGTTCCCGTTCCGAGCGAAGCGCGATCAATCTGTCACCTGTAACCGACGTGGACGCAGGTAGTGGATCACGTGATGTAATTTAACAAAAGGTAGTATAAAAACAAGCACTAAAGGGTACCCATGCGGATGGGCTGTTTCCGACGTGACGATCATGGAAGGCCGAAATAAGCCGCAAATATGAGGAAGTCATGGAAGTCGACAAGACCTGAACCGTCCAGATCGAATTTCGGGCTCTCCGTGCCAAACGCCCCGGCGAAGGCGATGAAATCAGCAAAATTGACGGCGCCGTCGTTGTTGAAATCTCCCCTCAATGTCTTGCTAACCGTCCATTTCCGTTCCACCGACTCCTGCCCTGCGGACACGAGGACGGCAACCTCTTCGTCAGCTTGGGTGTTGGAAACCGCCACGACGAGAGCAGGACCCTTCTCATCCACGGCAACGCCGTTAACCGCCCAGGCGTAACTCAACACATCCCCGTCCGGGTCCTGAGCCTCCACCGAAAACCGTATCGTCTCCCCCGGCGCGCCAAATACCAGCCGGCGAGGTGGATCGACTTCCCGAATCTCCGGCGGGCGGTCGACGTTCGTCACGCGAATGCTCACCCTGATGCGTACCAGGTTCATACCGTCGCCGACATGGAATTGAATCTCGTAAGTCCGGTCGCCCTGATCGTATCGAGGTGTCCAGGAGAAGTGGTTCAGATCCAACTTCGCCCCGGCCGGGAGGTTTGCAGCCGAAAAAACAAGATCGTCGCCATCTTCGTCTTCCGCATTTATGAAAATCGCCAGTGGCTGCCCTTCTCCTATTGTGGTATCGGCAATGCCGGCGACCACCGGCGGCCGGTTCCCGGTTACAGTCGGACCAAAGACCACCCAGGCGATCGAAGGCGTCGTGCCTGTCGCCGTGGCGGATACCTCCACAACCGTCGTGCCGTCTCCAACCGCCAGGATTTCGATCGAATCCGCATCCGTTGTAAAGGATGAGAGGTCGACGTGCCCCGGCACGGTGACCTCCCTATCGCCGTTTGTACGCCTGACTGTCCAGGTGACCGCTGCACCTGCAGCCCCGCCGGCTCGCACCTTCGCCCGGTCTGCAAATGCAGGGAGGCGCACAACGGGAACCGTTGTGTCGCTTACCTTAAGCCTCAGCGGTCTGGTTTTTCCATCCACCGATTCAACTGTCGATATCCTGTAGTCGTAGTCGAAATCCTGACCTTCCAGTGCGTCTGATATGGGCAAGAACACGATATTATCGTAATCCCCCGCATCCGGGATCTCCACCCGGGAACCCGCAGGGCGCAAGAGGCCAACCCCATCGGTATCGATCAGCATTGCCCAGAACTGCCAGCCTCCCGCGCCGGCCAGGGTAAAATCGGCTCGCAGGCCGCCCCGCAGACCCTTCGTCACCACCTGAATGTAGTCCGAAGCCAGGTGATCCACCGTCCCCGACCCGGAAACCTGCCCGCCCACTGTTGGCGCGATTGTCCTGACCGACGCCGCGGGCTGATAAAAAACGCCCTCTTCGTAAAACCCGTCCCGATAGCGGTTTCCCGTGAAATAGTTCCACGTGACATAACCGGGCAGCGTCCCCGAAAAACCGCCGGTTGGCATGGCCGGATCCAGTTTCTCGATATCGTACGATACGGAATTTCGCTCCCCCAGTCCCTCCCACGTCTCCCGGATGGTGCTTCTACCAAAGGCCTGATCCAGGTAATGGACGTACACACACGCTCCGTACTGATGCCCGTCTTGCAAGCCGGGCTGCGAGTCGAGGGAAACGGCGGGCGCATCCAGAACGAACCGGGTGTACTGGAAATAATCGTTCACATCGTCGTAAGCCACGTCTTCCATCCAGGTCGCCGTGGCTTCGTGCCACCAAGTCAAACTTTGTGCGTTATAGGCGAATTGTATGGCATGGAAAAACTCGTGCGCGACGGTCACGTGAAGTCCATCCAGCCCGCGCGTCGCATAAATTGGATCGGTGTAGTTGTTGTCGACAGTCAGATATGCCGCCGTCACGGGATCGCCCCAATTCTCGGGCCAGGTCTGCCCGTACACGCCCTCCGTGCCCAGTTGCCGGATGTAGACATCGAACAGACCGTCGCCGTCATCCAGCGGAACCCGGTACCCGAGGTTGTCGATCTGCAGCGCCCAGGCGGCATCGAACGTGCTCGCCACCCCCTCCACATAGTCCGGAACCTGATTCCGGTCGGCGTCAACCAGGGAGACGGCATGCCGTCCTCTTGTATCGTAGTGGACGCGGAAATATTCGCCGGCAGAGACCATGCTGTCGGTCATCGTGGGCCGTTGAAACAAATGCGCGAACGCTTGATGCGTCTTCTTGCTCAACCTGGGCCACTGGGTGGCCAGCGCCATGATTACGGGTGTCCCGCAAACCGCGCGATTGTGGCGATAGGCACTGTCCGAGGGCAGTAAATCCGGCCTAAAAATCGCGGCCGCCCGGTTGAAGAGTTCGATCTCCAATTCGCGCGGCATCGGAGACAAATCGGGCGGCGTCTCGGCATATGCCGCGACCCCGCCCATGAGGATTGAAAGTATGTAGAAACGAGTTGCCCAAGTCATCGGGAATTCGCCCTATGCCCACCGGCACATGGCGGCCCGGCGATGGCGCTGCAACGGCGGAATCAGTTACCTTGTTCCGTGACGGTCACGTAAATACTATCCGACACGTTGACGCCCACCACGTGTTGCGCATTTCCTTCCATTGCAATGGTCACCGGGCCGTTAAACGGCGCCTTCTCCTGAACAACCAGTGTCACGCCCGGCCGTAATCCCAATGCGCCCAAATACCTGAGCATCTCCGGGCTCTGGTCGTTCACCTGAGCGATCACCACCGTCTCCCCGGGCTTCACCTGGGTCAGGCGCACGCAATCCGTATTCTCTATATTTCCATCTTTCGTTGGAATCGGCGCGCCGTGCGGGTCGGTGGTGGGATGTCCCAGCACTCTGTCGATCTTGTCCTCGAATTCTTCCGAAATAACGTGCTCCAGTCTGTCTGCCTCAGCGTCGACTTCATCCCAGTCGTAGCCCAGTGCGTCAGCGAGGTACAGTTCGAGCAGTCGGTGATGTCTTAAGACTTCCAGGGCAACGGCTTCTCCCGCCGGCGTGAGTTCGACGCCCTGGTATGGCGTGTGCTGAACCAGGTTCATTTCGGCAAGCTTCTTGATCATATTTGTCGCCGAAGCTGCTGCCACCTCCATCCGCTCCGCAACCAGCGATGTATTCACGGTGGACCGGGGTTCATGCCCGTGCTGCAGCTTGTAGATGGACTTCAGATAGTCCTGCGCGGCCTGACTAAGCATGGTTTTCCTTTCGCTGGTGATCCTGCGCTGATACCGGGAATCGGGTGGCAACACCGGCATCGATGTCGAAGAACCACTTTAAGAAAAAACAACCGAGGCCTGAACTTGCCTCACCCGGATACCAACCGCCAAATCTGTGCCACGAGAAAACAGAGCAGGAAACCCATTGCGACGGGAAGAAGGGACGAAACGGACGTCCACTTCGCGCTTCTCGTTTCCTTCCAGATCGTATATATCGTGGTTGAACACGGGTTATGCACCAGACTGAACAGCATTAAATTGACCGCGGTGAGCAGATTCCAGCCGCCGGACGCGAAGATCTGGGCTACGGCCGCATCTGAATCCAGTTCAAACATGACGCCGGCGCCTTCACCCAGCCCGATCAATCCGGCGCTCAATACCGTCAACATTAAAATGGTGGGGATCACGATTTCGTTCGCCGGGATTGCAATTACGTAGGCCAGCAGAATCACGCCGTTCAGTCCGACAAGCAGACCAAAAGGCTGGCTCCAGTCCATAAAATGCTCCGCCAGGCTGAGCCGGCCAATCAGGATATTGGTACTCAGCCAGATCACCGCGCCAGCGGGAACCGCAAAGATCACGGCGCGCCAGAGCACAATCAGCGTTCTGTCGATGATGGATGTATAAACGGTCTGTAACACGCGGGGCGGCCGATACGGCGGCAGTTCCAGGCTGAACGCGGATGCTTCTCCACGCAGAACCGTACGGGAGAGCCCCCACGAGACAACAAAGGAGAGCAGTATGCCAAGAACCGCGACACCCACGACTGCTCCGGCCGAAACCAAACCCGCGAAATGAGCAGGCGCCAGACCTCCGATAAATATCGTGGCCACCAGTATCTGCGTGGGCCACCGTCCGTTGCAGAGAGCGAAGTTATTGGTAATAATTGCAATCAGGCGTTCTCGCGGACTATCGATGACCCGGGTGGACACAATTGCCGCCGCATTGCAACCGAATCCCATACTCATCGTCAACGCCTGTTTTCCATGGGCCCCCGCCTTCTTGAACCACTGGTCCAGATTGAACGCCACCCTGGGTAGATAGCCGAAATCCTCAAGCAGTGTAAACAACGGAAAAAAAATCGCCATGGGCGGCAACATCACACTGACCACCCATGCCATCGCCAGGTACATGCCGTCTATCAGAAGCCCGTCGAGCCACCACGGCATTCCAATTGCCGCGGCCATCGATTTCAACATCGGGTGAACGGAATCTATCAGCAGGCCCGCCAGCATCGCGGAAGGCACATTGGCGCCCTCAATGGTAAGCCAGAACACCAGTGTCAGGATTGCCAACATGATGGGGAAACCCAGCCAGCGGCTGGTTACGAGGCGGTCGATCGTCCGGTCCAGATCGAACCGGGCCGCGTCCCCGGTCCGGGTGACGGCACGGTCGGCAATCTGGGACGCGTTGGCATAGATCGTTTCCATTAACGAATCATGGAAATTGGACCCCACCTCCCATCGCAGTTTTGTGGCCAATCGAATCAACTCCTCCGGGCGTTGATTTGCCGTGGGATCGTTCATGCAATCATCTCCTCTTCCTGCGCCGGGATTCGGTTCAGATCCCCCAGTTCTCCCGAACACACCGCCTCTACAATTCGCGTGTCGCCTTCGAGCAGCCGAAGCGCCACCCACCGGGCATTCGGTACGTTGGGAAATGCCGCCTCCAGCTGCGCAACGAGCTTGCCAACGGCCTGCTTCAACGCCGGCGGCTCGTTGCGGATGCGCTGCGGCCTGCAGACCGTGCGGCCGGTAGCCACATCACTCAAAACCCGCGTCAACTCCGGAATGCCCTCCCCGCGACGGGCCGCCGCAGGTACCACGGGAACGCCAAGATCTCGTGCCAGTCGTCGTTCGTCCACAGAAAGCCCATAACGTTTGGCCTCGTCCATCAGATTCAGACACACCACCGCCCGGTCGGTTATTTCCAGTACCTGCAGGACGAGGTTCAGATTCCGCTCCAGACGCGCAGCGTCCACCACGACCACCGTGACGTCGGGCCGTCCGAAAAGGATAAAATCCCGCGCCACTTCTTCGTCCAGACTGGTGGACAAGAGAGAATAGGTTCCGGGAAGATCCATGAGCTTATACCGGTGGCCGTCGAATTCGAATCCGCCTTCCGCCCGCACCACCGTCTTGCCGGGCCAGTTACCGGTATGCTGCCGTAATCCCGTCAGGGCATTGAATACCGTACTTTTCCCTGTATTCGGATTTCCGGCCAGCGCCACCACAAAATCCCAATTCGCCATATTCACGCCGAGTTTGATCAGGTTGCCCGAATGATGGGCAGGGCAAGCGTCGCAGCCTCCGGCAGATGTCTGTGTTTCCATTTTAAACGCCTCCTCCCTATCCTGTATGTTCGAGAACTGAAGATGACGGCCCCTCACTCCCCGAGTTGAACTTGAATCTGTACGTGACTTGCCTGTTCCTTTCGAAGCGCAATGGTGGAGCCGCGTATTCGATATGCAGTGGGATCGCCGGAAGGGCTGCGCATCTCTACCTCGACCAGGGTACCCGGAAGGATACCCAGATCCATCAGCCGGCGCCGCTCCAGCCCGCGGCAGGATCTGGAGAGTTGCACGACCTGGCCAATTTCGCCCTGTTTGAGGCCGGACAGCAGTTCGTCGGACGCTTCGCCCTCCGCTCCGTCCGATACCGCCGTGACCGAAATATGGTCGGCCAGCAACGGGGCCAGTACATGTTCCTCTCCATCCGCCCAGAAACGCACGCGCTGAGGCAGGACCTCGATCAGCTCGATCCGCATCCCCACGTGCAGACCTTCCGCCGCCAACTGCGCATAAACCGGTTCCGGTTCGTCTTCGATATGCACAATCACCGCGGCAACTCCAACAGTGTGTTCTGTCAGATGCGTTCCCCGGTTGGGAGCGATATCTCCGGCCTCGGTGGGAATCGGATCCCCGTGCGGGTCGTAAACGGGATACCCCATCTGCCGGTCCAGCAGTTCGACTTCCTCGGAAGACATATCGTGCTCCCGACGTTCCGCCTCGCTGTGCCATTCCGCCTCCGCCACCCCGGTCTCTTCCGCCAGATAGTGTTCCCAAAGCCGGTGAAATCGCAGTATGCGAAGCGCATAATCCCGACCCTTCGTTGTAAGCCTGACACTGCCGCCGTCGGAAGCGGTCAGTCCACGGGCGCCCGCACGTATCAGCAAGTCAGACGCGCGGCTGCGTGGAATCCCCAGCACACCCGACAGGCTCTCCACCGTTGCGATCTGTTGTTGATATGCGCAGTTATAGATATGCTTGAGCAAATCTTCCGTAAGTACGCGCTCGGTCAGTCGTCGGGCCTGCCGCCAGCACCAGAAATAACCCGAGTCCGGCCTGAACAGAAACCACGCAATTGCCAGAACGACGCCTGCGCCCAGCAGCGCCTGAAGGGGTTCAATCATTCCATTTTCCTCTTACCGCGAATTATTTTATAGATATAAAAAATTATTTAGCTGCGTCTAAATATAAGACAATAAATCGCCGTTGTCAAGAAACAACGTCTCTGGCAGGGCCGGTGGGTTGGATTGACTTTGTACGCCGTTTTCAAAAAAACAGCGCCCGACGTACCGGAGCCGGGCGACTTCCTCAAGTAATACGGCATGAATTTTGAACGACGCCTTCTACCCTTCCCGATCCACTGTTTCCTTCTCGTATTCCCGTTCGCCGAAGAACCGCAGCATTTTCATGAACCGATCGGGCGGCTGAAATCCCGGCAGCTTGTATAGCAGCGTTCCGTCCGGTTCCAGGAACAGCACCGTGGGAAACGCACTTACGTTATAAACCCGCGCCAGTTCCGCGTAACTCAGGTCGTGACCGATAAACGTCAATCGCGACCCGGTATCTTCGGCATTCAGCTTGATGGGTATGAATTTCGATGCCAGGTACTTGCGGATTTCCTGCCTTGAAAACACCTGCCGGTCCTGCTGTTCGCACCACCCGCACCACGTGGTATAGACGCCAATCATAATCAGCTTCTCTCCACCCGCCGCCTTCTGCATCCCATCTCTGGCGTTGTACCACCTGAATGAATCTTCCTGTTTCGCCACCGCGAGTCCGGCAAACAGGAACAGACACCATACACTCAATTGGAAGATTCGTATCATACCGCGAACTCCGGCGGTCGGGCTAAAGCGGGCCGGCGAGAATCCTTTCCGTGAATTCGATTCCTGCGCATTTGTCAATGGCCGTCAAGTTACGTGATTCGTGTTCCCGGGGCAACCTCGAATTTTCCCGCGCCGCCGGCTGGCAGGACTAAAAAAGACGTTGCGTACACTCGACAATGGGTAGATATTTCCTTAAAGCCGCCGGTTCGCCCCACCCGGAGCCGGCCACGTGCAGTTACCGGCTGTCTCGGTCGCCGAAGAGCGATTCTTCCGAGTCCGGCGGAAGGGAGTGAACGCGACGCATACCTTAACAGCCCGAGGTAACGCCTATGAAACAGATCAAGTCCGGCATCTTCATCATGCCGTTCCATCCGCCTGGCAAAACGCTCAGCCAGTGCCATGATGAAGACATGGAGCTTGTTATTCGCGCCGACGATCTGGGTATCGACGAATTCTGGATCGGCGAGCATCACACCATGGTCTACGAGAACATCGCGATGCCCGAGATATTCATTGGGGCGGCCTTGCGCGAAACCAGAGATATCCGGCTGGGTCCCGCGCCCGTGTGTCTTCAGCAACACCACCCGGCGCTTGTCGCAAGCCGGTTGTCTTTCCTCGATCATCTGTCCAAGGGACGGCTCAACCTCTGCTTCGGACCCGGGAGCGTGCCGACCGATCTGGAGATCCTCGGTGTCGACCCGCGGGACAGCGCAGCGATGGTCGCCGAGTCAATCGAGATGATTCTGACGCTCTGGTTGACTGACCCGCCTTACGATATCAAGGGCCGATTCTGGCAGATCCGTATGGATCGAACCATCGACCCGGAGGTTGGCCTCGGGGTCATCCACAAGCCTTTCCAACGACCTCATCCGCCCGTCTCGATGCCTATCACCTCGATGAACTCGGCAACGGCCCGGGAGGCGGGCAGGCGCGGCTTCCAACCGTTCGGCCATAGCCTGATTCCGTCGAACCTGTTGGCAAACATATGGACAACCTACGAGCAGGCTGCCATCGAGGCGGGCCGCCTGCCCGACCGGTCGGACTACAAGATCGCACGGGCGATTTTCCTGGCCGACACCACCGAAGAGGCGGTCAGGCGCGCACGGTCAAACACGGTTGCGGCCAACTTCGAATACATCGGTACCCTGCTCAAACGCGGTGGCCGCGGCATCGGCATGTTTAAACGCGACCCGAATATGCCCGACGCGGATTGCGACCTGGATTACCTGATGGGTGAACAGATCATCGCCGGAGACGTGGACACGGTGCTGGAACGTCTCGAGTCAATCAGGGCGGAAGTGGGTGACTTCGGCACGCTCGTCATGATGTCGTACGATTGGGACGACAAAGATAGCTGGTTGCGCAGCCTGGAACTCTTCGCGACAGAATTGATGCCGGCATTGAACCCGGTGCAGCCCACCGAGCAGGTGGCTTGATTTTCACAATCCCGACCGATGGGACGGTATGGAACCGGTGCAAGGCATTCAAACCGACTCCTCAAAGCAATGCCCGACCGGCCAGACTGCGTGATCGAGACATAACAGCCCGTTGAGAAAGTCCATCCGGTCTGCGGCCAGCTCTTGTGGCCGAATTACTGCGTTGCGCTCCCTCCCCGAATCCCCCGATTCGGCTCGGTCTCGCGCCTTGTCTTCGGTCACAATGGCCCGGCCTCGCCTGCAGAGCAACTTTTTCAACGGACTGATAATGAAAAGGCGATGCCGGGGAACGGCGTCGCCTCGTCTGATCCACATTGATTTTTCAGGCCGGCAGCTTACTCCATGGTTTTCGCCGCCTTAATGGGGAATTCCTTTTCAAACCTCTGCCTGATTTTCTTTTCCCACCCGTCAAGAGACTCCCGAAGTGCCGAAACTATCTGTGGCTCCACCTGAAGCAGATCCTTCATTTTCACGGGAAACTGGCTGCCGTGGGGATAAAAACTCCCGTCTATAACCAATTCCTGAAGAAAGGGATAACCTGCGACCAAATCACCGGGTGAAGGATTCAGCGGTGTGACGCGGGTGTGTACCTTCAACCCCATATACGTCAGATGGCTGAACCCCATCCGGAATCGGACGTGGGCACCCACCTTGTTTACACGAACCTTGTGGCCTGCGTACAATTCGTTCAAACGCGCCGCCAGCAGCTTCCAGCCTTGCTGGAATTCGTCTAGAGGCATAGCCTTTTCACCGGAGAACGCCGCCTCCCGGTCTTTGGAAAGTCTCTTGGCCATGGAAAGGGTTTTGTCATCCAGCTTTTTGGTTTCGGCATCTACGGAAGGCGCCTGGCACACCGACAGACAGATGAAGAAACCGACTGAAGTCGTGAGAACAAAACGCACTATCGTCTCCCCCTTCTTAATAAACGAACGCGCGATACCCCTTTTTTGAAAAGGGCATACGAGACCATCCGGCAAGACGCAAATTGCCACAATTCGGATATTGAATAAGAAAAGAGATTAAGGAATTCTGAACGATTGCGCAAGCTTTTTCTCGTACTCCGAAAGAAAAGCCCGCGCGCACTCCGCTTCGGGGTCTGCGGGCGCCCTCGGTATCGTACTTGAGTTGTGTTCAGGCCGGAGGCGCCTTTTCTATATCGAGGAGGGATTTATCTGAGGAGCCACGACGGCCCCCGCAGGAGGAGCAACCGCCTGATCCCGCCAGGAAGGGACTGACAAACTTCCAGACAGCCCAGGTACCACTGGCGAACGCGACTCCGGCTGCCACCACCGACTGCCAATCCAATTTAACCACCCCATCCCAGAGCCATCGTGCCCTGATAAGTCGCAAGCGCGCCGACATAGGCCAATAGAGTCATATAGGCGAACGTAAGAATCGCCCATCCCCAGGACTGCGTCTCCCGGCGGATGACGGCCAACGTCGATGCGCACTGTGCGCACAGCGCGAAAAAGACCATCACCGAGAGCGCCACGGGGACATTGAACACCGGGCGTCCATCCCCCCACGTTGCGTTGCGGAGCGCGCTGCGCAGGTCTTCTGAGGGTTCGTCCGCATCGCCTCCAAGGCTGTAGATTGTACCAAGCGTGGCGACAATGACCTCACGTGCGGGAAAGGAGGCGAGCGTGGCCATCCCGATTCGCCAATCCCAGCCCAGGGGCCTGACCGCAGGTTCTATCCAATGCCCGGCCCGGCCCAGATAACTTTCGTTCAGGAGTTCTGCGGCCATGCGCGCGTCCAGATCCGCAAGCGTCGCCTGCAAATCCACGCCCGAAAGGGATGCCGTGGCCGTCTGTCGATGGCGCTCGTATTCCGCAATGGTATCTGCCGGCCTGGGAAAATAGGCCAGCGCCCACATCGCGATGGTTGCGGCCAGAATGATACTTCCTGCGCGCACCAGGAACGCCCTGGAACTCTCATAAACCCTCAGGCCAACCGTCCGTTTGTCCGGGACCTTGTACGAAGGGAATTCCAGAATGAAAGGTAGCGTTTCCCCTCTCAACAGAGTCTTCTTTAATAACCACGCCACGGGAACAGCCACCGCCACGCCCACGATATACATCGCAAAAAGCGTGAGCCCCTGCAGACCGACCCATTCGCCCAGAACCGGTTTCGCCGGGATAAATGCGCCTATCAGGATGGTGTAGACCGGCAATCGGGCCGAGCAACTCATCAGCGGCGCCACCAGGATGGTGACCAGCCGATTCCGGCGATCTTCGATGGTTCGAGTTGCCATTATTCCCGGCACGGCGCACGCAAAGCTGGACAACATCGGGATAAAGGACTGGCCGGAAAGACCGCACTTTGTCAGAAGCCTGTCCATCAACATGGCCGCCCGGGCCATGTAACCGCAATCCTCCAGAATAGCAATAAAGAAAAAGAGGATTGCAATTTGGGGTAAGAAAATGACGACACCGCCCACGCCCGCAATGACGCCGTCTTGAACCAGGCTCTGCAGTGCCCCGTCTGGAAACCACGTTCCCACCCATCCGGACAACGTAGAAAACAGTACGTCAACCCTCTCCATCAGTGGACCGGCCCACGCATAGATAGCCTGAAATACCACGCCCATTATAGCGACGAACAGGAACGTGCCCCATATCCTGTGCGTCAGCACACGGTCGATGCGGTCCGAAGGCGTCTTCTGGAGATGCTCTGGCTGCGATACGCTTTCCGCAAGCACCTGCTTGATCCAGTTGTAGCGAACCTTCGATTCCAGAGCGGATAATCCTGAACCCGCCGAAAACCGGCCCCTGGCCTCCACGAGTTTACCACGGAAAACATCCCCGTGTGTCTCGATCAACCGGCGCTCCGCGTAACCGCCTTCGTCGACGATCGCCCGGAACGCCTCCACGCGACACGCCGAGGAACTCTTCCCGTTATACGACCGCAACGCCGTCGCGATGGCATCGACCGCCGCAGGAAATCCCTCGGGAAATCCTGGCAGAAGCGAAGATGCCTTACGCCGCTCGCTGCACAGCACCCCTCCCAATTCCCGGCGCAGGTCACCCAGCCCTCGTTTTCGATTCGCGCAAACCCTTACCACCGGTACCCCCAGGCACCGGGAGAGCCCCTCAACGTTAATGTGTATGCCCCGGGCATCCGCCACATCGGTCATATTCAGCGCGACAACTGCCGGCAGGCCGAGCTCGAGGATCTGTGAGACGAGGTACAGATTCCTGTAAAGATTGGAGGCGTCTACAATTGCCAGAACCGCGTCTACCTTACGTTCGCCAGGCACCCGTCCGAGAAGAATATCGGCGACGATCATCTCATCGGGGGCATGAGCGGCCAGGCTGTAGGTCCCCGGCAGATCGACGAGATCCACCTTCTTGTCATCGGACAACCTCAGCCGCGCCACTTTTCGCTCGACCGTCACGCCGGGATAATTTCCGACATGTTGAAAAAGACCGGTAAGACCGTTAAAAAGCGTGGTCTTACCGGTATTGGGATTGCCAACGAGAGCGATGGCATAGCGTTGATCTACTCTGGTTTGCGGTCCGTGGGACAACTCCGTGGCCATGCGTCAAACCTCAAGAGATCGGACTGAGCCTCACGGCAACCGCATCGCGCATCCGCAAACAGAACCGGGCGTCTTCCACCTGCACGACCACCCTGCCGCCAACACGCAGCATTCGAACCCGCACGCCAGGACAAACACCCAGTTCCCGCAACCGGGAGGCCAGAGGCGAATTTCCCACGACCGATTCGACCGTGCCTTCGTCGCCCTCATTCAGTCCGGCAAGCGAGCCGCTGAACAATCCTTGTGACCGGGTTCTCCGGCCAGGCCAGCGCCAGATCCGGCGACCGGCCAGTTGCATCAGACGCGCCACCATAGCATCATCCCTCTTTATCGTGTTATTCGATCATCTCTCGGATCCGACTCTGAGGAGACATTCGTCTTCGCAGATCGGACAATCGGCCAGGTCATGACAGAAATCGCCGGTCTGCCAGAACGCATTCAGAAACTCCCGGGCTTCCGGCGTATCCGCGAGCAGGAATCTCGCGAAATTCAGCAATTTCTCGCCGGTTTCCTGGCTCAAAAGGTGTTCTACCTTGCACGCGTCCACTTCCGCCTGATGGCCTTCCACGTGCAGCACGTCCTTCAGAAACTTGCGAACGATGACGCGTTTGGCGAGCACCAGATCGACCAGTTGCTCCCCCCTGTCGGACAGTCGAAGAAATTTGTTCCGATCTTCCAGAACAAACTGTTTCTGTCGGAGCGCTTTTAACGTTAGCGACGCGCTGCCCCGCGTAATGTCAAGATATCTTGCAACATCCGACACCCGCGCGTATCCCTGCTGGTCCTTCAGCTCTCTGATGGCGGCAAGGTGATGCGCCACGCTATGCGTGATTTCATTCTTTTCGAATGCTTTCCAAACGTCGGATGATGCCACGTGGCCCCCCTTTCCGCTGACAAGGCGCCCGACCCCGTCAAATGTTTTACCAATAAAACATTCGTTATAAATTTAAACGAAATATGCACGCCCTGTCAAGAGAAAATTGTCACGTACGCCCGCTTATTGGCGACGGGCTTGACTTTTCCTCATCAATTTTGTATACCTCACGGACGCGCCATAGTACCCCGCGACTCCCAGAGGAACCTACCCTGGAGACCGCCAATGTCGGAAATACTTGCATTCGACGAAGTTGCCAGGCTTCCCCGACCGGGAGACAACGTGGCCATCGCTTCCCGTAAACTGGATGCGGGCACCTGTATCCGACGGCGTGGTTCGGTTCTTCGACTGAATACCTCCATTCTGGAAGGGCATCGTTTTGCCGTGGACCCCATCCCTGCTGGCGAGGCCCTTCTGTCCTGGAGTCTTCCCTTCGGCATTGCACTGGAGGACATTTCGGCAGGGAATTATGTCTGTAACGCCGGCATGCTCGAAGCCCTGCGCATCCGCTCCCTTGATTTTCAACTTCCCGCCGAACCCAATTTCGAAGACCGCATCGAACCCTACCGTCTGGACGAGAGCACATTCAGACCTGGCGAGCAGGTTCCCGCCGCCGCGGACATGCGCACCTTTGAAGGATACGTCCGCGGCGCCGGGCGTGGGGTGGGTACCCGAAATTACGTCGTCATCCTGGGGACGACATCCCGGACAGGCAGTTTTGCAAAACGGTTGGAGGAACGTTTGGGTGGGGTTGCCGACGCCTATCCGAATGTCGACGGCATCGTCGCCGTCACGCACACCGAAGGAGGAGGGCGAACCACACCAAACAATCTGGACCTGCTGCTGAGAACGCTTGCCGGCTTTATGGCACATCCAAACGTGGGTGCCGCCCTTGCCGTGGACTACGGCACGGAACCGCTCACCAATGCCATGCTCAGTGCCTACACCAAAAAAAACAAAGCTGCTCTTTCGGACCTTCCTCACGAATTTTTCTCTCTGCGCGGGGGTTTTGAAGAGAATCTGGATCGAGCCCAGGCCATCGTCACAGGATGGATGCCGAGAGTGAACCGGACAAGCCGAAAGCCGACTCCCGTTGCGAGCCTGAAGATCGCGCTTCAATGCGGCGGGTCGGACGCGTTCTCCGGCGTATCGGGAAACCCGCTGGCGTCCTGGGTCGCCCGCGAAGTCATCCGGCAAGGCGGCGCCGCGAACCTGGCGGAAACAGACGAACTGATCGGCGCGGAATCCTATGTACTGCAGAATGTAAAGGATCTGGACACGGCCCGCCGCTTCCTGGACCGCGTGGAAGCCTATAAGAACCTTGCCGCATGCCACGGTTCGAGCGCCGAGGGAAACCCCTCGGGGGGCAATAAATTCCGCGGCATCTACAACATTGTACTCAAGTCCATCGGCGCTGCCCTGAAACGGCACCCCGAAGTCCGCCTTGACGGGGTTCTGGACTACGGCCAATCCATGCACGAGCCCGGATATTATTTTATGGACAGTCCTGGTAACGACCTTGAAAGCATTGCGGGACAGGTCGCTTCGGGATGTAACATGATCTTCTTTGTGACTGGCAATGGTTCGATAACCAATTTCCCATTCGTTCCCACGATCAAAATTATCACCACCACAGGCCGGTACGAACTCCTCTCCAATGAGATGGACGTAAACGCCGGCGCCTATCTGGACGGGACCCCACTGGACGCGCTCGGGATGCGGATGACGGATCTCACGCTGAACGTGGCTTCCGGCACACGGAGCAAAGGTGAGCGAGCCGGCCACGCCCAGGTCTCCATCTGGCGCAACTGGCAGCAGACGGATACCGCAAACCTGGCGTATCTGCGGTCGCTGCCCCAGCCCGCGGGCAGGCCCATCACCATCGGGTTGGAAGAAGCACGCCCCGCGGCCGCATTCAGGGGCGTCGTCACGGGGGGAGGCATCGCCACGGATCAGGTGGGCCTGATTCTGCCCACCAGCCTGTGTGCCGGCCAAATCGCAAAGATGGCCGCAAACCGCCTCGAGCAAAAGCAGGTCGGAAAGTCACAGGGCATCTCCCGCTACGTCGCGCTCGTACATACGGAAGGTTGCGGCGTCGCGGGCGACGCGACCGAAAGGATGTATTCCAGGACGATGCTGGGCTATCTAACCCATCCCATGGTAAAATATGCCCTGCTGCTCGAGCACGGATGCGAGAAAACCCACAACGACTATCTTCGCTACGAACTCGAGAGCGCGGGCATCGACCCCGCACGCTTTGGCTGGTCGAGTATCCAACTCGACGGCGGTCTTGAATGTGCGCTTGGGAACGTGGAAGCGTGGTTCACGGCTCAACTGGAACACGATCGGCGGCCTTCTTACGTGCAATCCGATCTTGCAGCGGTTTCCGTCGGACTCCTGACGGCCGGCCCGGTGAGCAACAACGCCTCGGAAACGCTGGCAAATCTATTGCGCCGGCTGGTACGTGCGGGCGCAACGGTTGTGACGCCGGATAACTCGGCGCTACTCTCCTCGGCGCCCTTTTCGAATACCGTTCTGCCGAACTCGTCCGTGGGTCCGTCGCTTGCCTACGGCCAGGCCGCCTCGATACCCGGGTTCTACATCATGGAAACGCAAACGGACCACTGGGTTGAAACCCTTACCGGCCTGGGCGGAACCGGTGTTGAAATCCTGATCGCCCACGTCGCCGACCACCCCATGCAGGGGCACCCGATGTTGCCTATGCTTCAGACCAGCGTAGAGCCCTCCATGCACGCGCTCTACAAAAGCGACCTGGACCTTCCGCTTACCGATGCAGCGGACGCCAACGCCGGACGGATTATCGGCCTCCTGTCGGAAACCGCCTCCCGAAACTATCGTCCGGTGGCGATGAGGCAAGAAAATACGGATTTTCAGTTTACCAGGGGGCTGCTCGGCGTATCAATGTGACACCACAAAAAAGAAGCGGGCGCACGTTCCGCAACATTCGCCCGCTTCTCTTGTCGATATCTTTTCGTACGCCGGTCTATTCTTTAATTGTCAATCCAGGCCTGCAGCGCCGCCGCGATCTTTCTTCCCTGATCCAGACTCGAAATATTGAATTTGCTACGAGGTATATACGTTCCGTCTCGTTTCTGAAACCGGCGAATCGTCACTTTCGCTGGCCCGTATTCATCGGATTGCCGATTCAAATCCTGGTACAGGAACATTACCGTTGCCCAGGCCCCCCGCGAAAGCACGTGTTTATCCAGCTCTCTGCACAACAGAACACCGCCTTCTTCATAGTTGACGCTCAATTCGTCCACCGTCTCCGCCATCGACTCGCCTCCTTGCCGCTTTAACTGACTGTGGATTCGCCCTACGCCGACGAAACTGAAACGTCGACCGAAATTCACTGCACCAGGGATCAATCTCATGAGACTCGGCATTGTCGGCATGCTGCCCGGCGACCTCCGGAGCTTTACTCAGAATCACTTCGAGACGATTCGCGAACTGCGTTTCACCGGCGCCGGATTTCACCTGCCCGGTGAACTGGTGAACGCCATTTCCGCCGAAGACACGGCAACGTGCAGAAAACTGTTCGCAGACTACGATATCGATCTCGCGCAATTCGCCATCACGTACGAGGAATGCCTCTTCGACCCGGATCCGGATATCCGTTCCGAAGCCGTGTCGAAGGTGGTCGGGGGCGCCACGCTCGCCGCGCGCCTCGGCGCCGGGTTCTACCTGATACGGCCGGGCAGCCGCAACCCCGCCGGTCCGTGGACACCCCATGGTGACAACCATACGCCGGAAGCGCTCGCGTTGCTTATCCGCACACTGAAGCACGTTGCCCGCCGCACCGAGACGCTGAACGTGGTTACGGTCGTGGAAACCCACGTTATTTCAATACTCAATACCCCGTCGGTCTGCCGCCAGCTTGTGGAATCGGTGGGCAGCGCGAACATAAGGCTGGTTATGGACTACGTCAACCATTTCGAGTCCATCGACCAGGTCTACTCGGACAGCGAGCGCCTGAAGCACATCTTCGAAACCATCGGTCCGATGGCGCCCGTCTGTCACGTTAAAGACATCGCCGTAGGCAACCGTCTGGTGGTACATCTCGACGAAGCCGTTCCCGGCCATGGCGAACTGAACCTGGCGCTCGCCCTGGGGCTTTTTCATGCCCATCATCCGGACGGTTATGCGCTTATCGAACACCTTGGCCCGGATCAGATTCCACACGCGAACGCAAATGTGCGGAATATCGCCAGGACAGCAGGTATTCCTATTTACTGAGCCCGGGCGGGCGCCATTGGAAGCGAACAGCGTTTGCGTGGGTGCCACCCATCGGCATCCGGATCACCCGCGTCGGAAAAACGCCGGCTTCAACCCTTCTGTCTGGACTTCGCCCGTCGTATGCAGGCACCGACGGCAAGCCCGAGACTGGCGCCGATCGATACGCCGGCGCTTAACCACAGGCCGAAGTCACCGCTACCTGCGCCCATCGCTGAGCCCACTCCGGCGCCGACGCCCGACCCGATGGCCATCCATTTTCCAACCTGTCGTTGTCCGTTCCCGTCATCCGGTACGTCGGGCATGGCATACCTTTCGCGAATCAGCACCTGCTGTTTCCGACGCACGCAATATACCGGCCCGAGCCGAACCGAACAAGCTTAAAGCACCTCCGAAGCCGAAAGGACAAGCTGCTTGACATTTTCCTTGCGCCGGTTTTAGATAAGGTGTGAAGGCACCCCGGTTCAAGGCCGCACGATGTCGACGGCCGGGCCGGGCCGCGCCACGGACCTGGACTTCCGTTTTCTGGTCCGGCGTTCTGTCAACAGACGTCAACGGACAGCAGCGGATTGAACTGCATCCTGCTTTTCTTGGAAAGGAGTGTCCAATGCAGCCTGAGATGATTGCGGACTATCACTGTGAAACCGGCGAAGGACCGCTCTGGCATCCCACGGAAAAAAGAGTCTACTGGACCGATATTCCCGCGGGTCGCGTGTTTCGCTACGACCCAGCCACGGGAATGCACGAAATCTGTTACACCGGGGATATCGTGGGGGGCTTTACGGTCCAGGAGGATGGGTCTCTGCTCTTCTTCATGGAACGAGGCGCGGTTAAAATCTGGCGCGACGGCGAACTCGCCACGGTGATCGACGAAATCCCCGATGAGCGCGAGACCCGGTTCAACGACGTGATTGCGGATCCCGAGGGCCGGGTTTTTTGCGGAACCATGCCCACACCGGAGCGGCCGGGCAGGCTTTACCGGCTGGACACGGATGGTACCCTTCACCTGATCCTCGATGAGGTGGGAATTTCCAACGGTATGGGTTTCACGGCGGACCAGAGGACCATGTATTTCACGGACACCCCCACGCTGAATATCTACCGGTTTGACTACGATCGACTAACCGGCGACATATCGAACCGGGAGGTATTCGCACGGGCGGCGGAAGACGACGGCATGCCGGACGGCATGACCGTGGACGCCCTCGGCTACGTCTGGTCCGCCAGATGGGACGGACACTGCCTTGTTCGCTACACACCTCACGGCGTTGAGGACCGGCGCATTACCTTCCCGGTAAAGAAGGTGTCAAGCCTCACTTTCGGAGGCGCGGATTACACCGATATCTACGTCACCACCGCGGGCGGTCATATCAAACACGAAGACGGAGAACATGCCGGCGCCCTCTTCCGTTTGAACCTGGGCATCCGGGGCGTTGAAGAGTTCTATTCGCGAATCGGACTTTGATTGACTATGATTATCGGGATGGACTGTGATTTAGCCCCATGAAAAGACTGTAGTTGATGTGATTTTGGGATTGAACAGGGGGAAGTCATGGCGACAGGAAGAGACGGCCCGTTCATTGCACGTCCGGCTCCCCACACCGGATTCTTCTCGCAGGTCATTGACAAGATACGCGAAAGGCATCAACAGGAAAAGACGTTGAGTTTTTTCAGAGAAATTGCCTCGTACACCTGCAAGACGGATAGGTCGATCGACGGGTTACGGCAAATCCGGATCGAATCACTCAGATCCTGAAAACCCTCCGATATCAAACTCAAATCAGGACAACACACCTCCAGGGTGCGTTGTCCTGTTGTCTGATTTCCTGCGAAGGGTATTCAGGGAATGGAATCTATTCCGGTTCTTCATCCAACCGTTGTCCGAATGCCTTGAGACTGGACACCTGGACCGCCGCGTGGTGCAGCTGTTTGAGGCGCTGCACGTCGTCAATTTCCGCGACGCGGGCAGCCAGAGGATGCGACGCGGGGAGATCGAATCGAATCTCGAGTACTGCGAGAATACTTTCCTGGAGCCCTCGCTCAATGCCTTGTTCGATGCCCTGTCGGGTGAGGTATCGGGCAAAGGATGATTCACGTATGAGGTCCATAATACCCTCCTTTGAGACAATATCAGAAATGGTCTCAGGCGCGTACGCCAACCCACTCAGCAGAGACATGCCGGCCAGATAATCGGCTTTGTTCGACGCGGCCATTGGCCGCGCGTGAGCCGTGTGGATACAGTGGCGCAACCAGGCCTGTGAAGCCATCCCTTGGGGTGGCCTCATCAACGGCGCAAAGGCGATCAGCCCCTCGTGTCCCGCATCGAGAATGCCCTGACCATCCAGTTCACTCAGCCGAATCACCCTGTACTGCACGTGCACCCGATGGACAGGGCCCTCTGGGTGAGAGGGACGGCTCCGCGTAAACAAATTACGGGATCGGGGCGGAAAGTCAATTGCGACCTGAAAATTATCGAAGAATCATTCACGAACCGAAACTGCCGCTGAATCCACCTCGTTCGTTGCCCTGTCCCACCGCATCGTCGAACTCGCAGGAGGCGGGGTCCGCCGAAGCCCTTCGGGCAGAAAGCAACCTTTGGGGCGACGCAAATAACGTTATATCAATCGAATTGGGAGAAAACTACCGTATACGTTCAAGATAATTATGTCAGGGTCGCTTTTGCAGGTTGATGCGGCAAGAATATGGAGGGTGTCTCCCACGGGGGCCTCCTGACCAGCCTGCCTGTGCGCCTGCCTGCCGCGCCCGACGCGGCGCAGGCAGGTCACCGCAAGCGGACAGGTGACAGTGGTACCTTGCTGTCTCGGGAATTGGAAGCCAGTACAGGCGATCTGTCTCAGATGGTTGACGCGCTCAAGGGATACTTCGAAAAAAGGCTTGAAAGGGTGGAGCGGACATTCTTGTCTGCTCACATACATCAAACCGGAACCAGGGTATCCTGTGTCCGGGCACGCCACGACTCGCCGCCGTCTCCACCACTGGAAAAGGGACGGCGCTATCTATTGGATCACTTCTGTCTGCATTCGGGCAGAAGAACAATGAGAAGGGCAGACAGGAATGTCTACCCCACCTTCACACACCATCCCGCGATGGCGGCGCTGTTGACCGGCAGATTGCTCCAGGTCCGGACTGAAGGGCCCGAGTTGATCAAAATAAAAACGGGACAACGCACCTTTATAGTGCATTTTCCTGTTGTCTCATTCACCGCGAAGCGTATTCAGGGAATGGAGTTCATTCCGGTTCTTGATCCAATAAGTGACCAAATGCCTTGGGACTGGACACCTGAACCGCCGCGCGGTGCAGGTGTTTGAGACGTGGAAGGTCGTCAATTTTCGCAATGCGGGCGGCCAGAGGATGCGACGCGGGGAGATCGAATCGAATCTCGAGTACGGCGAGTATACTTTCCTGGAGCCCTCGCTCAATGCCCTGTTGGGTGAGGTATCGGGCAAAGGATGATTCACGTAGGAGATCCATCATGCCCTCCTTCGAAATGATATCAGTAATGGTTTCCGGCACGTACGCCAGGCCGCTCAGCAGAGCCATACCGGCGAGATAGTCAGCCTTGTCCGACTGCGCCATCGGCCGAGCCTGAGCGGTGTGCAAACATCGGCGCAACCACGCCTGTGAAGCCATGCCTTCAGGCGGCTTCATCAACGGCGCGAAGGCGATCAGCCCCTCGTGTCCCGCATCGAGAACCCCTTGGCCATCCTGCTCGCTCAACCGTATCACCCGGTACTGCACAAATACCCGATGACCCGGATGCGATTGCGAATACTGTCCCGGATCCCGTCCGCCCGAATCGGGGCGCAGGTAGATGACGCTGGAACAGACGGGTAAACCATGGCGTTCGATAGCCCGCCCTATGTATCCGGCCATGCGACGCGGCATAGGCGAGTCGGTACTGTCAGTCGTTTGAAATTCGGTGTGGACCAGCGCCTCCCGGCCGTCGATGCGGACGCGAATGAGACTGTCGGCGTGGCTTGCCGAGACCGTAGGCTGCTGAGTGTCAACGACTTCAACGACCTGCACGTCCTCCCGCCCGAGGGTAAAACAGGCAAAATCGCCGGGATAGGTTTGGATCAGGTGCTTGGAGATCGCATCGAATTCTGCCATGCAAGATGCCCTGCGGCCTTGGGAGAGAGGGGGCGGCTCCGCATAAACAAGATACGAGATCAGGGCGGAAAGTCAATTGCGTCATGAGAGTTTTCGGAAATCCGTAAACCGGCGCCTCCAGGCGGCCCGATTAGACCGATCCTGAAATGGCCGCATATCGGCGATCATCAACAGTTTCCCACCGGCTGATCAGCGGCCAGGGCGACACGTCCCCTCGGGCTTCAGATGGGCATTTTCACGACCTTCTGAACCATGGCGCAAGGCATCCCGTTGGCCAACTGGAGGAGCGATCGACGTAGGATCCCACCGAATTTGTATATATTTGCGGAAATAATAGATAAAAACGTAAAAATTATAAAAAATCACAATAGTTGCAATATGCGATTATTATGTTATATTGTGCCTGAACGCGTCAGAAATCTGACTCGTTCAATTCGCGACTCGTCTTTCATGCGAAAGCCCGAGCACACAAAAAGACCGCCGGTTCCATGACCCGCAAAGTCGAAAACCGACGGTCAACCAAAAAGGTCCACAGCCCGCGTGTTCCCCGGCACGATAGCGCCAGGGGACGGGATGCGGCCATCACTATTTATAAATATACGGAACCTGTGTTGTGATGTCAATTGTGGCGAACCGTAATCGAGCATCCGGATAACCGAACCGGCGTATCGAATTCCTCGTCGCGGTCAAGGAACCCCGCCATACGCCATAGCGTTCGCTCGAGAACCCGCTGGGCGCATTTCTGTGAGATCACTTCCCAAGTGCCTCCCGGCGTCAATGCAACATGCGCACTCATTAAGATATCCATCAAACTTTCATGTCCGGTCTATTTCGTGTCCGTCTGACTACGTCCATTCAAAATCGTCTCTTCCACCAACCAGAAGGCGTCAAATCAGAAAGGTAGGAGACCATGCGTGCGCTTCGAGATCGTCTCACATGTTTCGTGAACGGGGAATTTATTTTCGCGCCTGTCTCAGGCTGTGCGATCATATTTATCGCCCTTTTGCTTAGCCCGCTGTCTCTTTCTTCACAGAACAGTTTTTCACTGTCCGCGGACGTGGATGGCGCCGCCGGCGACCAGGAGGTCACGGCGATGGAGGTATCCCCTGAAACGACGGTTTCCATCCAGGTTTACGCGAGCGACGTGAGCCAGGCGCAGGGCGTGTCCATTCGTTTGGTATACGATGCGGGTCAGGTCGTCTACGACGGTACCGACCCGGGCGACCTGTTTCCCAATGCCCAGGTGCTGGTGGAGACCGGGACGAACCCGACGTCGGTCACGTTGGGCATTGCGTCGATGGGCGGTCGGGCCGCGGCGTCAGCGGGCCTTGTGGGCACGGTTCGGTTTCGCACGTCAGCCACGTTCACGGGCACGACGATCCGTTTCGTGGAAGCCACGCTGGGCAGGGGCGGACAACAGGAAACCCTGATGCCGAATATCAATGTCGTTCTGCAACCCGTTGCGGCCGGGCCTTCTCCCGACTTTGACGGCGATGGTACGGTCGGGTTTACTGACTTTGTACAATTCGCGGGCAACTATGGGTCGCAAGAGGGTGATGGGACTTACGACGCGCGGTTTGACCTGGACGGAGACGGGGCCGTGGGATTTTCGGATTTCCTGGCACTTGCCGGGCAATTCGGACAAGACGTGGCGCCGCCGACCCCCACGGCGCCGGACCGCGACGTGCTGGTGGCGCTGTACAACGCAACCGGCGGGGACAACTGGACGACCCAGACCAACTGGCTGACGGACAACCCGCTCGATACGTGGCACGGCGTCACGGTAGAGATAGGTCGGGTTACGGGTTTAAGCCTGTCCCGGAACAATCTGACCGGCACAATCCCTGCTGAGTTGGGCAATCTGGCCAGCCTCGACAGCCTGAAACTCGACCAAAACGCGTTGAGTGGAGCCATACCGCCCGCGTTAGGCGATCTATCCAACTTGAGGATGCTGAATCTTTACTGGAACAGATTGAGTGGTGAAATCCCCGGCGAACTGGCTAACCTGACGAACCTGAAGTCGTTGGTGCTTAGCGGAAATCAGTTGAGTGGCCCAATCCCATCCTTCTTAGGAAATCTCACGAACCTGAAGTCGTTGGTGCTTAGCGGAAATCAGTTGAGTGGCCCAATCCCATCCTTCTTAGGAAATCTCACGAACCTGAAGTCGTTGGTGCTTAGCGGAAATCAGTTGAGTGGTCCGATTCCGTCCTTCCTGGGAAACCTAATCAACCTGAAGCAACTATATCTTGACAGGAATCAGTTGACTGGTGGTACAATTCCTGTGTGGTTGGGCAACCTTACGAATCTGACGAATCTTGGACTCAGCTACAGCCAACTGGCTGGTCCGATTCCATCCGAATTGGCCATCCTGTCTAAGCTGCGACAATTGACGCTATCTGGCAATCAGTTGACTGGCACAATTCCTTTATGGTTGGGCAACCTGTCTGACTTGAGAAGCTTGCAACTTGGCAACAATCAGCTTACTGGTCCGGTTCCGGTCGAGTTGGGCAAGCTTGCGAACCTCAGATATCTTGCACTTTCCGACAATCAGTTGAACGGTCCGATTCCGGTCGAGTTGGGCAAGCTTGCGAACCTCAGATTTCTTGCACTTTCCGACAATCAGTTGAACGGTCCGATTCCGGTTGAATTGGGTAACATGACGAACATGGAAAATCTATACCTTGGCAACAATCAGCTTACTGGCCCGGTTCCGGTCGAATTGGGCATGCTTGCAAACCTGAGTCATCTTTCACTTCGATCCAATCAGTTGAATGGTCCGGTTCCGGTCGAGTTGGGCAAGCTTGCGAACTTCAGATATCTTGCACTTTCCGACAATCAGTTGAACGGTCCGATTCCGGTCGAGTTGGGCAACATGACGAACATGGAAAATCTATACCTTGGCAACAATCAGCTTAGTGGTCCGATTCCGGTCGAGTTGGGCAAGCTTGCGAACCTCAGATATCTTGCACTTTCCGACAATCAGTTGACCGGCCCGATTCCGGTCGAGTTGGCCAAATTAACCAATCTGAGACAGTTGACACTTGCGGGGAATCAGTTGACCGGACCGATTCCATCCGAATTGGGCAATCTGACCAAACTGACTTGGATAGAACTGGGTGAGAATCAATTGAGTGGTTCGCTTCCTCAGAGCCTGACAGGGCTGAAAGGGCTCGAAAGATTTCACTTTGGTGACAACGCGGGATTATGTGCGCCGCTCGAGACGGCCTTTCAGACGTGGCTACAGGCCATTGAAGATGTCGATGGCCCGACCTGCGCCCCGGCATCCCAGCGCGAGGCGTTGGTGGCGCTGTACAATGCAACTGATGGAGACAATTGGACGAATAACACCAACTGGCTGTCTGACAATGACATTTCCACCTGGCATGGCGTTGGCGTTTCTAATGGGTATGTTACGCACCTTGACCTGAGAAACCATAACTTGACGGGTGAGCTTCCGGCTGAACTGGGCAAACTGACCAACCTCGAGAGCCTGCATCTACCCGGAAATGCGTTAACCGGAAAGATACCCGTGGAATTGGGCAACCTCACGAATCTCACACACCTCTGGCTTTACACAAATGCGTTGAGTGGTTCGATTCCCATAGAATTGGGCGGTCTGGACAACCTCAAGGTACTGGCTCTTGGCCAGAATCAACTGAGTGGCGGGATTCCAATGGAATTGGGCAACCTGTCCAACCTTGAGGAACTGAGTCTTAACGACAATCAGTTGAGCGGAACGATTCCCGTGGAATTGGCCAACCTGACCAATCTTAGGGATCTGAATTTTGGCGGCAATCAATTGAGTGGCACGATTCCAATAGAATTGGGCGGTCTGGACAACCTCAAGGTACTGGCTCTTGGCCAGAATCAACTGAGTGGCGGGATTCCAATGGAATTGGGCAACCTGTCCAACCTTGAGGAACTGAGTCTTAACGACAATCAGTTGAGCGGAACGATTCCCGTGGAATTGGCCAACCTGACCAATCTTAGGGATCTGAATTTTGGCGGCAATCAATTGAGTGGCACGATTCCAATAGAATTGGGCGGTCTGGACAACCTCAAGGTACTGGCTCTTGGCCAGAATCAACTGAGTGGCGGGATTCCAATGGAATTGGGCAACCTGTCCAACCTTGAGGAACTGTATCTCGACACAAATGCGTTAAGCAGTTCGATACCCGTAGAATTGGGCGGTCTGGACAACCTCAAGGTACTGAATCTTCGTGAGAATCAATTAAGTGGCGGGATTTCAATCGAATTGGGCAAATTGTCCAACCTTGAGGAACTGAATCTTGCCGACAATCAGTTGAGCGGTGCGATTCCCGTGGAATTGGGGGACCTCTCAAACCTGGAGTTTCTGGGTCTCGACAGCAATAGGTTGAGTGGAGTGATCCCGACAGAATTGGGCAATTTGACCAGTCTCACTTACCTGGATCTTGGCGGCAATCAGTTGAGTGGCGTGATTCCAACGGAATTGGGCAATCTGACCAGCCTGACGGAGGAACTGAGTCTTGCAGGCAATCGGTTAAGCGGTATGGTACCTTCGGAATTGGGCAACCTGGCCAACCTTACTCAACTATGGCTTAGCCTCAATCAGCTGAGTGGTGCGCTTCCTCAAAGCCTTACCAGCCTGACGAAGCTGGAGGTATTTCACTTCGGAGGGGAAGGAGGGCTCTGTGCCCCGCTCGATTCGGACTTTCAGACGTGGTTGCAGGGGATCCAGGAGACCGGTGGCCCGAATTGTTCCGAATAGGCGCGACACAGGCGATTGCCATTACGAGGACCACCCTCGCCGGTGCTTCTGTAAAGACGTTCACGTTCGACACGTCTTGGGAATAGCGAGGCGCCAAATGCAATCAAGGTCGCGGTTCACCCTGAACTCAACCTCGGCAGGTTTTACCATCGGGGTCCACCCTATTGCAGAGAGGATGATATGCTGAAACGGCTTGTTGTATCCATATGCGCGATATTGTCAATGGTCGCCGCTGCATCGGCTGGAGAACTGACGCGTGGATTGACCATTTCCGGAGGACAGAACGCCTTCGCAACGCTCACGCTCGAGCGCGTAAACGACCCGGCGGCCGAGAGCGGCGTGCTCAAGATCCATGTCTCGTTGTCACAGACGAGGAACCTGAAAGGATACGGATTTTCGCTTCAGTTCGATCCGGTGAAGTATGCGTTCCTGGAAGCCAGGGAGTTGGAGGGCAATCTGCTCAACGCAGTTCCCGGCCGGCAAACGCTGTTCCTGTCTTCGAGCCGGACGCCGGGCCAACTGGATATCGGCGCCGTGAAAGTGGATGGCCAGGGCGCCAGCGGCGAGGGCAAGCTCGTCGAGCTAGTATTCAGGACGAGCGGCACGCCGGCCGCTGCTGACTTTCAGGTCTCGGAGAGCGTGCTGGTGGGGCTGGACGGTAAGCTGGACGCGGCGGCACGCGTTCAAGTCGGCGATTTGAAGCCGTTGCCCGACCGGTTTGCTCTGGATCAGAATATGCCGAATCCCTTCAACCCCGCCACCGTCATCGGATATCAGTTGCCCGAAGCGGGTCGGGTGCGGCTGGCGATATATAACCTGCTGGGCCAGGAGGTTCGCGTTCTGGTCGACGAACAAATGGAAGCCGGTTCATTCACGGCGACCTGGGATAGCACAGACGAACTGGGCCGTCGGGTAGCCAGCGGCGTCTATCTGTATCGGATCCAGGCCGACGATGTCTCCGCCTCCAGGCGAATGTTATTGTTGAAATAGGCGTGGACCGATTTTCACCCTTGCACGGTGGACCCGACACCATTGGTAGCGGTCCTTGTTGCTGTCTGACCCGCCAACAAGCGGGAAGCGGCGGGGCAATGTGTCCTTCCGCTGTAGTCGCGGGCTTCCGGTTGGTGTCACCCCCACCGATGGGGCTTCCCGTGTTGCGTCGGATCTCCTTGTATACGTGCCGTCGCCATTACCCCGGCGGGACCGTTGGGTGCGCGCGTTGCCTTCTTCCCCAACGACGGCGGCCTTCCCCGAAATTCAGCCGGGTCGGCTCCCGGCAAGCCTGCGCCTCTTCCAGGATGTGAAGCTTGTACTGCGCGGTGAACCGACGGCGCTTCGCACGCTCCACAACTTCGGGATCAGGCCTCGCCGTTGTGGAGGTCCCGCGCGGGACCTCCACAACCATAGACCGCTCTCTGCCATTGTCTACAACATCGGTTCTTGACCTCATCGCATGCTCTCCTCTCCGCCCTCAAGACTACACTAAACTCGGATGGGGAGTTGTCTCACTATATATTGGCACGTAGGGTGCCGCATGATTTATTGGCAATGTACAGACGCTTCAATGGTTACCTACTAAAACGAGAGCCATTGCCGGGTATGGCGAATTTCTGCCTGACGATTCTTGAAAGGGAATTCCCGAAAAATGCCCGCAAGAATGCTGCCAATAAATATGGTATTGATAACCGTGTGCTCCAGGAGGTTGGAAACCTAGCCGCCAATAAGGGTGGCGGAAGGTCTGCAAGGAAGGCCGACGGTATTGCCAGTGATCTTACAAAGGATGAATCCTTCTTGATTGAAGAGGCTGTCAAGGCGATGATCCTCAGGCTGACGGACGTGTCATTTGACCGTGACGAACGGTACCCTAAAATCACTCTTGAAGATCTGTCCATCGTATAATGTGGAGAAACTGTTCTCTGTGCCTGTGTCAGGTTCTGCGTGCGCCCAGAGCCAGTGTTTACAATCTTGCCAGTCGAAGAACTAACAAGGGGATCTTATATCTACGCGCTGCACACAATCGCTTCAAATTGTGTCACAGAAGCCCAAATCGTATGATGGAAGCAAGAAGCCGATGTCAAAGGACCTAATAATCGGCAGAGACAAAAATTGCAAGTCGTCCACGCTAACATCTTGCAAGCGGAAAGCCCTTGTACGTATTTCCAGCCAGGATGATTGCAGTGACAAAGGGAGTTGACGTATGAATTCCGATCCCGAAAATTACTCCAAATGGAGACCTATGGTCAGCTATTTGAAACATCGTTTCGTTTTTTTCGTCACCCGATTCGTGCTGCTGATCGCGATACTAGCGGCTGTACTAATAACGCCCCTTATGGTATTCGCGTTGAGCGTGGCATTGATCTTGGTGTCAATTTACATTTTCGGATGGGATTCGGGAAATTTAAGCAAGTTATTTAATTTAAAAAGCTTGAATTGGGTTTCGTTGGCATTCAAAAACTCACATAATATAGCAATTGTCACCCTGCTTCTCATTCTGCTACTTAGTTCAAATAAACGTCTTAGAAATTCGCTATCGAACATCTTAGTAAATGCTGGTGGCGTTTTTCAGAAACCAGTACAAATAGAAGTCGATAACGAGAAAAGTCCGTATGGTATCTGGCGCTACTACTTCAAGAAGATATGGCCGTCATTGAAATCAACGTATGCCGAATTTTTCGCATTGCTTACGCTGGCGGCCTACCCTAATCTGCGGCGTTTTTTTACTAACGTGTGGAAGTACATAGTAGAACCAATCACTAAGTACAAAGAACTTATTGTCGCTGTTGCGTCGATCTCGGTTATTACGTCCGTTACTTTTAATGTAGTGATACAAGAACATAGGGGTCCGGGCCCCACTGAGGCATGGAGTGACAGCGTCACAGCGATGTTTGGCGCTCTCAAAGACACGGTGAATGGAATCGCAATTCCAGGCACCAAGGAGTGGAGAGACAGTGTTACTAATTCACTTAAAAATATCGAAGAAAACGTAGTTCGCGCTACACCGTCCATATCCTACTTGTTCAAGGAGGATGACGAGTTTTTGTTGGTTTATCGGGAAGGAGATTTGAAAACAAAGGATGGTATCTGTCCGGATGATAGAAACTCGAAGTGGTTGGAGTTGTTCAAGTCCATGATTGTAGACACCCACACGAACACGGACCCGACGTGCTTGGAACTGAAAATAAGTGGATTCGCGAGCATTTCGCCTGTGCTTGTCGGTGGAGTTATAGATAGCCTGCGGTCGGATGCGCTCAATTGCGAAATCGCCAATCAGCGCGCGGAGGCACTCGTCTACTTCTTGACGACCGAGCCCTACGACTCGACAGAATGCAGGACTGTACTTAACGACGATCGTCGATGGGGGCGAACTGACGGCGAAATCATTAAGCGTGGTAGGCCAGATACATCTGCGTGGAATAAGACAGACTTTGTCCTGACATACGATCAATCATTGGGTGTCCGATTGGATGGACCACACTTCGATGTCACGTACAATCCGTGGAAAAAATATGAGGATATGGCAAAGGAAAAGCCGGCAAAAGACGATTCATCAGGTGTCGCCTTACAACACGACCTCCAGTTTGTCAACCGCTCCGCGCATATCACTATTGGGCGAGGCGCCAACTGAACAACGGGATTGGACAGAACTAGACGATTGGAATAAATCTCTGGTTTTTGTGTTAGTTAAGAAGAACTAACGGATCATTACAGGCCGAGTCTTCTTCCTTTCTCAATTGACATTCTAGCGCCAGTTCGCTACGCGTATGAAAACGTCGTAGACCAATTCGAGACAGCTTTTCATGGTGAAAAACCGTGGACCGAATCTTGTACGGCGTTCCTTAATGAAAACGCGTTCAATTAGGTTGGCCGTACGCACGTAGTTGCGTAAGTTCCAGGTCAGATGGAGACATGCCACGACGGCTTGGCGTCCGGCTATCAAGCTTGGAACATCATAGATCATCGGCATATCGTGCCTGATCTCGCGCCATTGTTTCGATGGCGTTTTGGTAACGAAGTTCGGAATCCGAGGACCTGGCAACGGCATTGGTGGCTGGTGGGCCACAACTGAGCTGCTTGCATTCAACGTGTAGGAAAGTCGACCGATTAGATCGGCTCAAGGATCTACTCGGTGGTGATGTCGACTGTGTGGGCAACCCGCGTCGATTGAGGACCCGGATGAACTCGTAGCCAAGTTTCCCCGGAAAAGCCCCTGCCCTCGCCGCCGGGGTCCGTATCTCGTGCGGATCGCGCATCACCTGTCGCCTTGAGCGCCGTGCCCATTCGAACGCATTCGTCACGGCTGCCGAGAAATGCGGCAAGCGTTTCAATTTGCGATATTTTCGCCCTCGTACTTGGAACGCTTGCGTTTTGCCTCGGATGGCTGATGCGCTCAAGCGATATCTCGCACAGACGCTTTAAAAGGTGGAGCAGACATTCCTGTCTGCTCGAATATACCAACCCGAAACCTCAGAATCCCGTGTCCGGGCACGCCACGACTCGCCGCCGTCTCCCCCAATGGAAGAAGACGGCGCTCTCTATTGGATCACATTAATATCACCGGCGTCACCGGGACTTTCTGCCTCGAAGAATCCTATGATCACATGGTGCACAGCAAATAGCAGTATTGGCGCTTCGTCCGCTACATCGCGGAAAACCCCGCAAAAGCCGGACTGCGCGACCACCTGTAGGGGCGACCGGCCGGTTCCCCTACGCTACAAAGGAGGCGCAAGACTTTCTTCTGTCTGCATTCCGTAAGAATGACAATGAGAAGTGCAGACAGAAATGTCTGCCCCGCCTTCACACGCGCTTCCTCAACGGCTCGACAAGCCATTGTGCGGGGGTGGAGATGATTGATTCGCGAGTAAAGCAGCTTAGATGCTCCATTTTATGGCGACGGGTTGCCAATTTCGAAATCCGGGAGGGACCGCCCATGTATCCATCTGGCGCCGGTCGGGAGGATCGTTCGACTCGTAGACGGCGCGGGAATCCGTCCCCTTTTCGCAAGAACCCTCATGGCCACAGAGCATCCTCGGCCAACAGGTTGGAGAATTGCGAGAACGGAAGGATTTCGATACCGTCTGCAGTTCGCAATTCAGGTCCTTCGGGATAGACGACAATGCGTCGGCACAGACCCTCGAGGTCGACCAGAACCCTCAATCCCTTGCACCAGGATTCTGTGAACGTGGCGCCGGACTCGACCTCGATCGCGACGAATTCTTCCCCCCGTCTGAGCAGGAAATCGACCTCGGTTCGCGTCGGGACAGAAGCTGCGAAAATGTGCGTTTGGAAATGGCAATTGCGATTTGGCGTTCTTTTTGGCCGTCGCTATATTCCACGATGAGATTTGCAATTTGACTATGTTGTCGTCATTTTTCACAGTAATTTGACGACGACATATACAAATATTGCAAAATGCCACTGGCTCTCGCCCACGCCTGCTTTACCGCGAACCCGTAGTTTCAGCCGAAACAAGGACTATAGGACGCCAATATGCCTCGCCGAGTTATTCGCGAAATGCGTCCCTTCCAAAACGGTGTCCCCGCTTTCAAACCGGCAGTGTGTCCGCGCGCAGGTTCGTTCACCACGACTTTGAATTAAAGGTACAGTCGCACAGACGGGAGATTCTTCGCAGCGCTCAGAATGGCATGTTTGCCGATCGCCAAGCGCGTTGTTTCCCGCTGTCATCCTGAGGAAGCCGCCAGGCTGACGAAGGATCTACTGCGGCATCGATTCACCCCTGCGCGACTTGCACGTGTACCGACCGGAATGGCGGCACGTTTGCCTCCTGAGTAGAACGGCAGTGGCGGGAGATTATTCGACTGCGCTTAGAATGACAGGCCTACCGTTCACCATCTTTGCAATGAGTTCGTCACATTTGCGGTCCCATTGTCATACTCAGGATGCCGACAAGCTGCGATGTGTCCGCGCCCAGGTTCGTCTACGACAGGTTTGTATTAAAGGTCCAGTTGCGAAGACGGGAGATTCTTCGCTATGCTCAGAATGACAGCGGGGCCGATCAACATTCGAGAAAATCATCCGTCGCACGTGCGCCCACAAAGCTATGCTGAGCAGGCGGCCAAGCTGGGAAGCGTCCGCGCGGGCTGCCATGCCAAAGGATCTACAAGGCGGATACCCGTTGCCTGGTGTGTCGAAATTTCCTATCTTGAAAGCGGCCAATAGGATTTTCTCCTCGGTGAATGGGTATTCTTTCATTTCCCGGTTATTTCAAGCCAGGTTGGAGCGACCGATGTCAATGCGACAGCTTGTTATCGAAGTGCCGGAGAAGGTGTTGCTGGCAGTAAACACGGACGAGTCCGATTTCGCCCGCGAATTGCGCACGCTAGCCGCAGTAAAGCTGTATGAACTGGGTCGCCTGTCGTCCGGCCGGGCGGCCGAACTTGCAAGCATGTCACGGGTTGAATTCCTGCTGGGCCTTGAACGGTATAAGGTTTTTCCTTTAGCGGCTGAGTTAAACGACCTGGAGAGCCAGCATACCTGAAGCAATCAGCAATACGTCTCCCTTGTTGTTTCTGTACCAAATTGACGCACTGGAATGGCTGTCCAGCCTGTTCGGCGAGGTCTGGGTTCCAAACGCGGTCGTGAACGAACTTCAAAAAGGCCGGCAAAAAGGGTATGACGTTCCCAACCCCGGCGCCTATGACTGGTTGAGAATCGTTGAGCCTCATTCCATACCTTTGGAATGGCGGGCGCTGGACCTGGGCGCGGGTGAGCTTGCCGCGCTGTCGCTTGGTTTGGAAAACTCGGACCGGGTGGTTCTTGTCGACGAGCGGTTGGCGCGGCGAATCGCTCAGGATGCCGGCCTAACGGTCTGGGGAACACTCAAGGTTCTGCTTGAGGCGAAATCTCAAGGGTTGACAGAACGCGTCGAGCCGCTTGTGGACCGGCTGAAAGAATCAGGAATGTGGATTTCAGATTTGATTCGACAGGAGGTCTTGGCGCTGGCAGGTGAAGCCGACCAATAGAACGAGAAAGGGAGAGTATTTGGTAAACGCACCTCAGGATGGGTTCCTGCGGTATTTTTTTATTCAATTTCAAGCGGGTCGGCCGACACGGCGCACAACGCTGCAGGCAGGTCCGCTCGAATTCATTAACGAAGGTCCCTTTTACACTTACTCTGGAACGGGCGGTAGATTCCTCGCTGCGCTCAGAATGACAGGTCGGTCGCTACCCCCCCCCCCCCCCGTGCCGAGATTCCACAGCCCGGTCTCGTCGGTTCCCCCCTCCTCCCCTACCCACCCATCAGTGATTCGAAATCCCGCCTTAGCCGCTCACCTGTGTCCACGACCGTTTCCCCCCAGCTGATTACCGGGCCGGGCGACCTGTCCCATCGTGCTTCCGGGCCGAACAGGACATAGATGTCCCACGCGACGTCCACGTCCTTCCCATACCATTCCTGCTGCGCGAACCACCTCCCCGTAACGCGCTGCTCGTCCCAGAGATGCACCACCCTCGGGTCCGGAAGCAGGCTCTTCTTCCATTCCGACCGGGCATCGCTGGCGATTATCGGAAGCCAGACCGCGTAAACCTTCATGTTTGCACCGCCGTTCTTTCCCAGAATCTCTTCCTGCACCCAACTGGCGCCTGCCTGGCAGACCGGTCAGGTGGGAGAAAGCAGCAAAATGAGACGTGGGACGCCCGCGTCCTGATTGAAGATCGCCTTAAGATCCTCAATCCGGCTGATATCCCTCAAATCCTGTGAGGCTTCCTCGGATACGGTGTCCTTACCGCAGGCGGCGAACGGGACCGCTGCCAGCAGCATGATCAACGGCCACTGCCGGCGGGATGCCGCGGCGATCCGTATCCAACGCCGGAATTGTCTTATCATCGCCACTCTCCTGAATAAAAACAGCCGTTTCTGTTTATGGTATCAGCGAGATCGAGGGCGTCAAATTACCGAGGGCACGTGAAAAACACAACCGGTATCGCATGACCGCCGGCAGTGGATCCAGCGGAGTTGCCATCGTACGCCCGGAGCATTGTCCGGTAAAGGGAGTTCCATCCCGTTGCCTCGCCGACGCCTCACGATCGTCGTGAATATCTCGGCTTGCTATATTACGATAATCGAAACATTTTGCAGCGTATTGATTCGAGGTGTTATATTTTGCGACACTTTTTTAAAATCGCGAGCGGCCGCGCGAGTTTCCGGTCGACGGCGCCGGCTAAAAAAGACGCCGAACCCCGCTTTGACCCTGGTACCGCCGGCCCCGGCCGGTTCGAGAAACGCCGGCGGATTTCAGGCTGAGGGCGGCGTCGCCGGGGTTCCGCCAACCCCCGGACCATCACAGGAGAGAGACGTCATGCCCGTCATTTTCCCCTTCCTCCGGATTGTGTTTTCCGTTGCCTTACTCATCGGTGCGGCGTGCGTTGCCCCGGCATCTGCTGAAGATGTCGAGAACGCTGACGATGTCGAAGAGACCGAAGATGGAGAGGATATCGTCTACGAAATGGAAGCCATTACCGTGACCGGCTCGCGGATCAAGAGCGATGAACACCTTACGCCGGCCCCCGTCGTGGTTCTGTCGCGGGATGAAATCAAGGTAAGGGGCCTGGCGTCGATCGGAGACGTACTGCAGACCCTTACCGTTCAGTCCAATGCCATCAACACCCAGGCAAATAACGGGGGAGATGGCTCCACGCGCATCAGTCTCCGGGGGCTGGGTGCTCATCGAACCCTGGTTCTGCTCAACGGACGCCGCTTCGTTCCGGGCGGCACCGGTGCGAATTCCTCGGTCGATCTCAACGCCATTCCCGCCTCCGCCGTTGAACGCGTCGAAGTGCTCAAGGACGGCGCGTCGGCCGTGTATGGTTCGGACGCGGTCGGGGGCGTTGTCAATATCATCACGAGGTCTGAAACCGAGGGACTGGAATTCGAATTCTACCAGGGTGTTTCGGGCGAGGGCGACGGCGAGGCGCTGGATATCAGTGTTACTGCCGGCCTGAAGAGTGAGCGCGGCAGTTTCCTGTTTTCAGCAGGCTATCACAACCGGAAGCCCGTATGGACCGGCAACCGGCCCTTCAGTACGGAGGACAAGACGTACGACTGGGAAGAGAACGACGGCACCTACGCCACCAGCGGCAGTTCTGCCACCCCCGAGGGCCACATCATCGACCGAACGGGCGCGCCCGGCAACGCGGCGTGGCAGGCGCTGGCCGCGGCTGCCGGCGAAGCCGCCGGCGACTACCACCGCGACCCCAACGCAGGATGGCGCCCGTTCAACTGGGCGGGTAATTCTTCGGACGGCAGCGGAGATCTGTACAATTACCAGCCGGAAAATTACCTCTACACGCCGCAGGCCCGATACACGACCTTTCTCAGCGGTTCCTATGAATTCGCCCCGGAGGCGAAAAGCTTCTTCGAGGTCTCGTACACCAACCGGCAATCCGATCAGAAGCTCGCGCCGACCCCCCTTTTCATCATCAGTGAGGGCCTTGCCGTATCGTCGACGAACATTTACAATGAATTCGGCCGCGAATTTTACGACCTCCGCCGCAGGTTCGTCGAAGGAGGCAATCGCAATTTTCTTCAGGATATCAACACCTATCGCATCGTCCTGGGCCTGGAATATCGGCTGGCGGGTTTCGACACCGATTTATCGTATTCGTACGGCCGCAGCGAGGGCACGAATATCAACGAGGGTCGATTCATCCGCAGCAACGTCGCCCAAGCGCTGGGGCCCGACGCGGAATGCGCCGCCATCGGGGACTGCGTACCGCTCGATCTGCTGCACGGCGCCGGTACCATTACACAGGAAATGCTGGACTACATCCAGTATACGGGTATCGCCACGGGCCATTCCAGGCAGAAGATTCTCCAATGGAACCTGACCGGGCAGATCGCCGAGATGCCGGCCGGGCCTCTGGCCGTGGCCGCGGGCGTCTCTTCACGCTGGGAGGCGGGCGCCTATATTCCCGATCCGATAACGAAATCCGGAAATACGACCGGCAGCAAGCAGGAATCGACCGAAGGCGCCTATTCGGTGAGGGCCCTTTACGGGGAGACCTCTGTGCCGGTCTATCGGGCGGATGCCTTTGGATTGGATCTGACGGCAGCCGGCCGGGCATTCGATTACGACACCTTTGGCAGCGGCTTTACGTACGAGGCAGGCGCCCGTTGCGAACTTCCCCGCGGGCTCACACTCCGGGCAACGATATCCAACGCGTTTCGTGCACCCGGCATCGCCGAGATGTTCCTCGGCCAGAGCGATGCCTTCCCGGCCGTAAGCGATCCCTGCAGCGTGGTCGACGAAGCGGGCAATCCCCGGACGTTGACGGCCGAACAAACGAGAAATTGCGCGGCCGCGGGCGTACCGGCCGATTTCCAGGACTCACGGGCGCAGCTGAGAGCCAGGGTGGGCGGTTCTACGGACCTCGACCCGGAAACCGCGGCCATGATTACTGCCGGTCTTATCTACCAGCCCGACTTTGTCGACAACCTGGATATTGCCATCAGTTACTATACCAACAAAATCGAGGATGTGATCGGGGCGCTGCCCGCGGGTCTAATTCTGAGCAACTGCTATTCACAGGATACGCCTTCCTACTGCGACCAGATCGTGCGGGACCCGAGCACGAATCTTATTACCACGATCCAAACGCAGGGCGCCAACGTCGGCGAAACCGAGACCGCCGGACTGGATGTAGAGTTCGATTACACCGTCGATTCCCGGCTGGGCTTCCTTACCGCTCGCACGGAGACCAACATGCTCCTGAAATACGATCAACTGGTGCCGTCGGCAAACGGGCTGGAACTGGTCAAGGGAAGAGGGTTCTACGATTTAGGCGTATTTCCCCGGTGGCGCCACGCGGCGTCGGTCGGTCTGAGCCAGCCGCGCGTCTCTTTTGGCCTGACCTGGAAGTTCGTGGGCGGCTTTCAGGAGTGCGAAGACGACGATTGCAAGGGCCTGTATCGCGCGGACGTGTCGGAAACGCCCGTGAGCCGCAAGGTCAGCTCAAACAGCACGTTCGGTCTGTACGGGTCCTACAGACTCGGAACGCGGATGGGCGCCTCCGTACTTACGGTTGGAATCAACAATATCTTCAATCAGCGGCCTGCGGTGATATTCAACGGCTTTCTCGGCACCTCGGATGCCAGTACTTACGACTTCATGGGCAGATATCTTTATCTGCGTTTATCACATTACCTGTAAAATGGGACGCACGGCATCGGCTTTATGAAGGCTCCGTTGAACTTCAGTATACCCATGGGCGACTCCATGATCAGCGGACAGCACGCAGCAGGTATCGATGGAACTCCGGTTTGGTGTCCCGTCTCAGAAATATGTTACCATTCATCCGCCTGTCTGCGTGCGTGAGACAGCACGCACAGGCAGGCCGATACATCCCGTCCAGCTGCATTGCCTTCGCTCGACGGCCGAATTTCGGCAATCTATTTCCGGAACGGAACACCAGACGATGCGTTCAACATAAAGCCCTTATTCATCTCTAAATTCGGGAGGTTTAGTGGTCCAACGTATTGCCGCCATCGGCTTCATCTTTTTGTCTATATCAGTCGGGTGGCTCATTCTGGGCCAGACCATCCACCTGCGCACGATGAGACAGGACGACAAGCTCAAAGACGCCGTGGGACAACTCTGGGGTACGGCCCAGACCCAGCAGACCCCGCAAATCTACCGCCTGGATCGCGTTACCCGCATTGAAGCCAGCTCCGAAGGCGAGTCCATCGCGCGCACAGCAGACGAAAAACGCTTCCTGAGCCTGGCGTCCAGCCGCATTGAAGTCGACCTGTCCCTTGAGCACCGTCGCAAGGGCCTGCTTTGGTATTCCACCTATCATGTCACATTCGCCGCCACGTACACCGTATCCAACCCTACCGACCAGAGCCTGACCCTGTATTTCGATCTGAAACTGCCCGCCAATCGCGCCGTGTACGATGATTTTACCTTGAGCGTCGACAGCCGGCGCATCTCCGACGTCCCGATCCTCGCCGGCCATCTGGTACAACCCGTCGATCTCTCGCCCGGCCAGAGTCTTCCCGTCCACGTATCCTACCGCTCCCAGGGCCTGGACCAGTGGCGCTACAGCTTTGGCCGCGACGTCAGCCAGGTTTCGGACTTCGAACTGGTGATGCGCACTGATTTCGCCGCCATCGATTTTCCCGCGGACAGCGTATCCCCCGTCTCCAAGACCCGCGACGGCGACGCCTGGGCCCTGAAGTGGCGTTACGATCATCTCCTCACCGGCGTTGATCTGGGGATGACTATGCCCGCCCGGCTTAACCCCGGACCCTGGGTCAGACAGGTCGTGTTCGCGGCCCCGATCTCCCTGTTCCTGTTCTTCTTCCTGCTCTTCGTTTTCACCACCGTGCGCCACATCGACCTGCACCCGATGCACTACTTCTTCATCGGGGCCGCCTACTTCAGCTTCCACCTGTTGCTGGCCTACCTGGTCGACCACATGCTCATCCACTACGCCTTCGTGCTCGCCTCCGCGGTCTCGATTTTCCTCGTCACGTCTTACATGCGACTGGTCCTGGGCGCGCGCCTGGCCTTCGTCGAAATCGGCGTGGGTCAGTTTATCTACCTGGTGCTCTTCTCCTACACCTTTTTCTGTTCCGGCTACACCGGCCTGGCCATTACCCTGTTGTGCATCGCCACCCTGTTTGCGGCGATGCAGTTCACCGGTCGCACCGATTGGAACGCGGTATTCGAGAAGAAAGCCGGTCGCAATTCCTGAACCGGGTACATGCTCAGGCTACCGGTGGCCTCCGGTCGTGATATCCAACGGCTTGCTCACGTGCGCCTATCGCATTGTCTTTAGGCCCTTCCCCCCTTCCAGTAACTATCCCACGCAATGCTGGCAGTAGTCCACAGCGCCACGCCCGGCGATTAACTCTCCCCGAAGCCGAACTCCGGAATCGCTTGCGACAACGAAACTACAGGACAGCTTCTTGGTGCATTGCAATATAAATTCCCCATTTTCTCAATTAGCCGACAAAACCGCAAAACGTTTGACGAGCCACTACATTATGTTATATTCTTTATATGGAAATATCAAATATAACAGATTTACACGACATCCCGGCTGTGTTACGCGCCATCCGTGCGAGCCTTGACCTCACACAGAAACAACTCGCGGAACGTCTCGGCGTCACCTTTGCTACCGTAAACCGCTGGGAAGGCGGTGCGACTAGACCGCAAAAGGCGGCGCGGGAGGCAATCGCCGCTTTGGCTGCCGATGCGGGAATCGACGCGACTGCTGCCGGAGAATCTGCCGACGCGGCGGCACGCGTAACCAGGCGACGGCGCGGTAGCAAGCGCTCGACCACTCCTTCAACGAAAACCATGGAGCAGATGCTGTGGGACGCGGCGTGCTCCATCCGTGGCGAAAAGGACGCCGCCAAGTTCAAGGATTATTTGCTGCCGCTTCTGTTCCTCAAACGATTGTCCGATGTCTTCGACGACGAAATCGAACGGCTGGCCGAGGAGTACGGAGACCGGGATGTCGCTAAAGAGATCGCCGAGAGTGATCACGGTCTGCTGCGCTTCTACCTGCCCCCGGAAGCGCGATGGGGAGTCGTCAGTGGCCGAGAGGACTATGAGTGGTCATTGGACAATCAGGGGCGAAGCACGCGGCCCAGGGATATCGGCGAGCACTTGACAATAGCGGTGCGGGCTATCGTTCAGCAAAACCCGTCGCTCTCCAGCGTTATCGATTTTGTCGACTTCGCGTCTGAACGCAACGGTGAGCGGGACGTCAACCCGGCCAAGCTCGCCGAGGTCATCGAGACCTTTTCCGATCCACGGTACCGGCTCGGACTCGCTGACGTACAACCCGACTTCCTGGGCCGCGCCTACGAGTACCTGCTAAGGAAATTTGCGGAAGGTTCCGGCCAGAGCGCGGGCGAATTTTTCACCCCCACCGAGGTTGGCCTCCTCATGGCGCACATCATGCGCCCAAGACCCGGCGAGACCTGCCATGACTACGCCTGCGGCTCGGCTGGACTGCTCGTCAAGCTCGAGCTTGTCGCGCGGGAACTCGACCCCATCAGCCGCGTGCCGCTTATGCTCTGCGGCCAGGAATTGCAGGCCGAAAGCTACGCTGTTGCCCACATGAACGCGATCATCCACGACATGGAAGTCGAAATCGCCCGTGGGGACACGATGATCAACCCCAAGTTTAAAAACGCAGTTGGCCAGATCACAACCCACGACGTCGTAATAGCGAATCCAATGTGGAATCAACCGTTCAGCCCCGATATATTCGCCAACGACCCGTTCGACCGCTTCCGCACCCGAGGCGGCATCACCACCGGGAAGGGCGACTGGGCCTGGCTCCAACACACCCTCGCCTGCCTAAACGAACGCGGACGTGCAGCAGTGGTGCTCGACACCGGAGCGGTGACGCGCGGCTCCGGCGCCAGGCACGCGGACAGGGAGCGCAACATCCGCAAGTGGTTCGTTGACCACGACCTGATCGACGGCGTCATTCTCCTGCCGGACAATCTCTTTTACAACACCAGCGCCGCCGGCATCATCGTCGTATTGTCAAAACGTAAGCCCGCCTCGCGAAAAGATAAGATCGTCCTCCTTAACGCCAGCCGGCGCATGGCCAAGGGACGGCCAAAGAACTACATTCCAGAGGAGGACATCCGCCCACTCGCGGCGGCTTTCATCAAGGGCGAGCCGGAAGAAGGAGAGGTCGCCGTCATCACGCGCGAGCAAGCGGAGGAGGCCGACTACAACCTCAGTCCCAGTCGGTGGGTGGGGCAAGCTCACACTGAGGAGCAGCGCCCGATAACGGAGATCATTGCCGAGATGCGGCGTCTCGACGAAGAAGCCCATGAAATTGATACGCGCCTTGCGAAAATGCTCGCACGACTGCAATAGGCGTGGATACCTGGTGTGTTGTCCCAGAAATCTATTGTCGAAATTCGGCCGTCCAGTCGCCCGGCTGGAAAGGCGCCAGCGACCTGAGCCGCTCCCTGAGCTTGTCGAAGGGTCGGCGAAGGGCGTTGAAGAACGCTAAACAGGTTAGGAAACGCGGGCATTTCGACAAGCTTAATGATCACGTTTCGACACACTAAGCACGGGCAGCGCATGCAACGCAGCGAGACGGGATGAACTCCCCGAAGAATTGTGACATATTTCTGGGACGGGACATTGGGACTAAAGGAGGTAGGAAAAATGGGAGCGACGCACGTAACGGTCAGGATTACGAACCCCGCCGACCCGGACAGGTTTTGGGAGGGTCTTTTTCTGGTTGACACCGGCGCCACGGATTCCCTGGCGCCCAGGCCTCACCTGGAAGCCATCGGCCTCAGGCCCGAGGGGAAACGCGTGTATGAACTGGCCGATGGCAGCGAGATCGCAGTGGACGTCGCCGTTGCCAAGATCGAATTCATGGGCGAGTTCGTCGGTGGGACTATCATCTTCGGCGAAGCCGACACGGAACCGCTGCTTGGCGTCACAGCGCTGGAATCCGTGGGTATTGAAGTGGACCCGCTGAATCAGCAGTTGAAGAGACTGCCGGCCGTGCGGCTCAAGGGTCTGGCGTGATGCAGGGCGAGACCGTCCGCCTTGGGGAACTGTGCGACCTTATTGCCGAGCCGGTCAGGCCCGGCAGGCGACAGGATGCCCTCTATCTTGGACTGGAGCATCTTGCGCCCGGACGACTTGCTCGCATCGGCGGCGGACAAGCGTCCGAGATGAGGAGCAACACATCGGCGTTCCAACCTGGCGACGTAATGTACGGAAAATTGCGGCCGTACCTTGACAAAGCGGTGCTCGCAGACGAGGCGGGCGTCTGTACTACAGAGCTGCTCGTACTTCGTGCGAAAGCGAAGGTGGACCCGAGGTTCCTGGCCGCTGTTATGCACTCTCCAAGCTTTGTTGAGTATGCCGTCTCAGGGACTACGGGCGTCCAGCATCCGAGAACGTCATGGGCGCACGTACGCGACTTTGAAGTGCCTGCCTTCACGTTCGATGAACAACGACGGACTGCCGACCTACTTTGGCTGGTGCATGAGGCAAACGGCCGGTCCGAGAAGCTAGTTGAGGAAGGTCAAGCCCTCAAGCACGCCGCGATGCAGACGCTTTTCACGCGCGGTCTGCGGGGCGAGGCGCAGAAGGAGACGGAGATAGGACTGGTGCCGGAGAACTGGGACGTGGTTCAACTCGGTACACTAGGCAGAATTGGAAATGGTTCGACGCCAAGAAAGGCTACATCGGAGTATTGGACGGGCGGAACCTATCCTTGGCTGACCAGTGCCAAAGTGTACGACCGAAATATCGTAGGGGCTGATCAGTTCGTGACAGAGTTTGCTCTCTCGGAATGCCACCTCCCGCGCATAAAACCAGGAGCTGTACTGATTGCTATTACCGGTCAGGGAAAAACGCTTGGACACTGCGCCGTGCTATGTGTCGAAGCAACAATCAATCAGCACCTTGCCTACATTGAGGTCGAAACTGCCGCGGTCCACCCCTCATTTGTACGCGGGTATCTCGAAACGCAATACGACCTCTTTCGACGGGTTGGTTCGGGAGGTGGCAGCACTAAGGGAGCACTTACATGCGGCTTCCTGAGAGGCTTTCCAATCCCCTTGCCATCAGTGCTAGACGAGCAACGCGAAATCGTCGCCACTCTCGACGCTATCGACCGCAAGATCGACCTGCATCGCCGAAAATGCGGCCTGCTAGACGACTTATTCAAAGCGCTGCTGCACAAGTTGATGACGGGTGAAATCCAAATCATTAATCTGAAACAGTGATAGAAGGTTGATCCTTAAATGACTGAGGTAGGCAAAAGAGGCAGTTCCCGAAGAAAGGGCGATGAATATCAGGACCTCACGGCCCTACGGATTGGACTGGAGAACTATATAGCTCGTACGCCATTTAAGATGTTCTTAGAGTATGAAGAATCGGGAAATCTTGATGACATTGTTCTATTACAAGAAACTAGAATCGAAGCTTATCAGGTTAAATATGCCGTGAATCCACTTGATCTCTATAAGGCAAGCGATCTCATTGATCCCAATAGCCCGGTAAATCTGAGGAAATTTGCGGATAGCTGGAACACCCTGCGCGGCAGATTTCCTGGCTATAGCCTTACCGCGTACCTCTGTTCAAACCGTGCTCTTGATGCTCCTCTCGTTGACCTTGTGACGCACTACGGGGCGTTTACACCAGAAGTTATCAAAGATAGAAGACGGGGAAATGCGAAGCAATTGCGTGCAAGCCTCATGTCCGCCTCTGGACTTGATGCTGACGCTTTCTGTGAATTCTTGATGGACTTTCAATTCCGTGTACGGCAGCCGACGTTGACGGAGTTGGAGCAATATATCCGAACGGTTCTTCTTGACAAAAAGTTGGGCCTCTCCGATTCCGCGATTTTTCTCGATCTCAAGGAAAACATTAAACAGAACGCAATCTCATCCAGGGATCCAATTACTGCTGCATCAATTGACGGACTTTTGGAACGACTTCAGAGCAAGTTGCTTATTCCACAAGTATTCCCGGTCAACCAAGGTCATTTCGTAGAGCGTAAGGCTCTGTTGGAGCAACTGGACAAAGTGTTGCCACATGTTGACGGAGGATACCTCACTGTCACAGGCTTGCCTGGTAGCGGCAAGTCAACCTCACTTACCACATACTTCGATGCGATAGATCGAGCAAAGTATGAGGTTTTCCATTACTATTGCTTCGTTGATGTGAACGACAATGCTCAAAAGATGCGAGTCCAGGCAGAAAGCCTCCGCGCGAATTTGTTAAGTGAGTTCCATAGGAGATTTCCGAATGTTCTCGAACGGCGTTTTGACCATAGCGAGCGGAATTTTTATGTGTGCTTGAAGACACTGGCCGACTATTTCGTTGAACGAGGTCGAAAACTCTTGATTTTTCTAGACGGACTAGACCACGCTGAACGACTTGAGCAGGAAGTAAGACATACTGTGATCTCGGCCTTGCCGTCAGATGTGCCTAGGGGCGTTGCCATAGTTGTGGGCACCCAAGAGTTGCATAAATGGCCTCACTTTCTCAAGCGTACGAGAGAGTGTCCAAGAACCCATATTCAGATGCCGTTGTTTTCAGTATCTGAGACACGAGACTACTTGGAGAACAAGCGAGGAATATCGGGCCTATCACACGCGGACATCGTCGATATCCACGAAAAATGTGAAGGGCTTCCCTTGTATCTACAGTATGCCGCGGAGGTCATCTCATCGAGTGACACGATATCAGATGCTGTAGCCTCCCTTGCCCCGGCAACGGGCGGAGATATCCGTGACTACTATGGGCTCCTTTGGGAAGAGTTCGACAAATTGGGTATGGCTGACGCAAGGCACCTGTGCGCGGTCATGTCCTGTTTGCGATTTTCCGTACACAGAGATGAACTCCGCCGCATTCAACAGTCTCTCAGCCGTCCCCAGTTCGAAGATGCGTATAAGTGCATGAGTCACCTTTTACGAAACTCTGGTGACAGACTGTCGGTATTCCATAACAGCTTCCGTGAGTTTGTGGCCGGCCAACTTCATGCGGACTGGATACAGGAAATAAGTGCAAACATTGCAATGTTTCTAAAGGCCGATAAGGATTCTCCTAAGTGGTTTGGATATGCCTTTGAATACTGCTATGACGCTGGCGACTACACATATGTCTTGGAGGAAGTGAATGCTGATTTTGTTGAACGCGCCCTTCTGAACTATCGGCCATCCAAAGATATCTTGAACGCGATACATTGGGCGGTCGAATCGGCATATAAACGGCGGGACATCGTTCAACTTAGTCGGCTTGGCGCATTGAAATTTAGAACAAGGGAACGTCTGGAATACAATCTTGATCGAGCTCTTCTTGGAGATGCTGTCCTAGCTTTGGGTCGTGAACAAGACGTGATCTCCTTCGCTTATTCGCCAGAGGCAAACCGCTGGATAGTCGATAAAGACGTTTCACTTACCATTATGTCGGCACTTGCGGACGAAGGTAAACTGGAGCTAGGGCGAAAGCTTTTCGATATATTCACGGACGAGTTTCGAGGAGTTCATTCTGACAAGAAAGATGAGATTCGCTCGCAGGTTGTTGGCATTGCCCGGTGTTTGGGTATCTATTCGGGGCAGCAAGCACATCCACTGCGATGGCTCTCTCGGTTTGAACTAACTCCCGATATTCTTGAGAGACTTGATGTCTATGCCCCAAGTTTTGCACCACATTTATCAGCATATATCGATGCATTAGTCCAGTTCGGACATACCGAAAGATGGAATCGGCTTAAACGCGTGAGGAGGATTTTCCCAAATCGTTTGGTACGTTATCTGTTGATCCGCGCACTCGCAGACCATGATCTTCGTGATGATCTGCGGATTGCTATAAATGAGTATGTAGAAGTAGAACAACCCCGCGGTAATCTAGAGCTGGCTTTCTATGCGGCCAAAGCAGGCCTGCCGGTTTCTGAAGTGTCCGGTATTGCTGGCCTAATCGAATCCCCAAAGGTGGATTGCCCGGACTTCTTGTCAAGAAACAATCCGATACTCTGGAAATATGCGTACTCGTTTGTCATACTAGGATACGAGGATAACGAGTCTTCCTACGAGAATCTCAGGATGGCCATTGGTACTTCCCAGACCCTATGGACGTTTGCGCTCCGACATCTCTTCGAGGCGTGTCATTGCATTGGTCAATCGTTTAGAACTGATGTTTCTGGCTGGTACGAACGAGCCTGTAACAGCATTGACATGCTTTTGATGGCAAAGCAGGGACATGGAGAAAGAATCGTAGAATCCATCGACCTAATACGTGACGTATTGCCATTTACTATAGGTACATTGACCGATGAGGTACAGAAATGCTTTCCCAATCAACTTGATGATTGGATCGAACGGCTGGCGTCACTGCGCGATTCCTTCCTATGGAATACTCACTATGGAATCGGCGAGTCCCGCCAAGACTACGGCTTCGAGTTACACTTGTGGGAGGTCCTCGCGAAGAATCCAGTCGTAGGCTTTAAGCTCTCTTCTATCCTGACATGTTGCGCGTTCACCTACGAGAGATCGACCAAGCTAAAGGGGAACTCCAGGTCTAATCACTTCCTATGGCTTGCAGCAATCATGGCTAAATGCGGTATGCGTGAAAGTGCGGAGAAGTGGCTTCGCTATGGAATCCGCTCCTCGCTCATATATGGTTACCGCAAGGATATTACCCTGCTATATCTAATGGATGTTCTCAAATTAGTGAACCAGCATCAGCCTGAAATGGCGCTCGAGAGATGCGCTCGTATCCTGTGTATGGTGAAGTGGATGCCCCATCTCACTGATGGTCGAGAAACAAAATGGTTTACAGAAAATGCCTTCTCTACCGTTCTTTCTGTCAATCGTCAAGCTTCATTCGACTTGCTCAAGCATTTTTCCCGATCAACCGCAAGATGGAAGATGCAAGATTGCTTGGAGGAATACCTTCTAAGTGCGGTGAATGGAGACCCTGAGTACTTATGGTGCTTTTGCGAGTCGTTCGTCAATCATTACAGTGATGATGGTCGACATTGTAAGCAAATCGTCGGAACCCGGCAGCACATCGTTGACCTCGTTAGAAAATCCTGCTCAGAGGATGTTCAATGGACCTTTCAAGATCGCTTCAGGCACTGCGTCTTGACGGAGATCTCTCCTAGGCATTGGCCTGACGACCTCAAGGACGAGTTCTCCGTCCCTTTCGATCCAGACAGCAACAACGGAAGTCGTGCTGAGTCAAGTACCCACTCGACGTCAGATTTCATGCTAGATGGAAAATCCATGACCAAGGAAGGTATAGCCGAGAAATGCAGGGAATCCTTTTCTAAGTTCCTTGTAATACTTGAGAAATTGAAAGCGCAGAATGGGCATTTCTACGCGCCAGCAGACTTGCTCGATGGAACTTTACGTCATCACATAACTCAGGCACTTTCCCGTGAAAGTCTAATTCCAATCAAGGAATACTTAAAATCACAAGGGCGCTTGCAAAACTTGAACCCAATCGAGTGCTTGGCAGAGCGTTTTCTGGAATTTGGTGATCAGGACAACGCCATAGCCTGCTTCGACTTAGCTTACTCATGCTATAATAGCAAAAAAGCGTTGGGATACGTCTGGGAAAGCAATCCTAATTACCTAGCCACTATAGCAAGAGTGAATAAAACAACTGCAAAGATGAGTTTATTAAAGAAGTGCTACGACTCTGTGAACAGGTCCGACGGAGGGTATGATACGACACCCATTGCGGCTACGGGCTTGGATATTCTCAATGAACCATGCCTACTTGAGGCAGTGTTTGATGATTTCCTGACATATTGCGAAAGCATGTTTGCACAGCTACCTCAAGACAATGACTATGCCTGGTTGAAGGAGTATGCGGGGCCGACTTTCGATGAGAACCGACTCATTCTCCAGTTTTGTATAGAAGATTTGGATACGTCAGAGATTAATCACGGCGAAAGACTGATCCGGGCACTCACGAGATTGGCGATTGCCCGACCTCAGAGTACAATTCCTTTACTCGTTAGCGAAACACTGTCGGCCTCCGGAAGGCGTCTTCGACGCTTGCTAATGATTCTTCATACACTTGCGAATCAGAAGCCCGATCTGTTGGCTTCTAATCAGCAAACGCTAGCCAAACTCCTTGAGCGAGTGGACTTTTTTTGTCGTCAATCGGTGATGTGCATTCTTCAGTGTGTGAGCAAAGTTTCGCCATTGGAGCTTTCAGTTAGCACCGCATTCGAGCGTATCGACAGGAAGTATTCAGCCGCCATATCGCATTCCACCTATAGGATGCCATCGAGTCCAAGTTCCACGTTCTCGGACTTTCTCAAGAAAAATACGCTGTTTCACTTCTCTGACCAGTTGAAATTGATGGAGAAAATCCTTAGAGTGCCGCAGGGAAGTCTTGTGGCAGCCATTGAAGAGTGCCTTAATGCTCAGAACTGGTCGATGGATGAGGAGCGTTCACGTATCAAGGACGACTGGGATGGACATGTACATCCCCAAGGTTGGCCCGTAGTTTGGATCACAACCGAATTTCAGGAACTAGCCACAGAGATACTCTGGAATATCCTCAATAAAGTAGCCGAGAAAAAGAGACTAAGCGTAGCCCAAATTCAGTGGCTCTGGCAAGCAACTCAAATGGTTGATCCAGAATATGTTGTACGAGAACCAATGACTCGTCCTTCGGACATTAAGATACTTCGTGTAGCCGAAAAGGAAGCATGGTTCAGAGAACTCGACGAGATCGAATCGTTCCAAGTCGGGAACGCCAGCACGGATGAACAGAGCACGGATTGGTTCACTGTATTTGAAAAGCAAATGCTGGCTCACGAGGAGAAATACAATGTACCCTACCGGCAAGAGACATCGTTGATCTCAATGCTGATTCCCTTGCAGGTGTATGGCAAGTCGAACGAATTGGATGAACTCAATCTGACGACGGAGCGAATTGCGCATGCATCGGCAATGGCTGTCACCTTAGAGCAAGTCCGCGATGTACTGACGAACAGGGGCAGTAATGGGTTGAATGTTAGCGAGGACTGCATCCCTCTCGTTGCCGAACATCAAAATCCAAAGACTTTTTTGGGGTATTGGAACATCTGCTCATTAGCGTCATTCATATTGGACGAATTTGATCTCTCGTTCGATGGATTCGATCTTACAAGAGATGATGAAGTTGTCGTCAAGTACGAGGCATGGCAGGAGGGATACCACGCTGAAGCATATTCTCGGGAAACACTTTCCTCTGGAGTAAGACTTCGGGTACGCCGTGATCTCCTAGCTGAAATATGTCTTCGTTATCAAAGAATGTTATGTATTCGCATTGACGAAAAGCGTGAGTTCTATGAATCTATTTACTATCGAGAGCCAGATACCAGTAAAGAATCAAAACGATACGTGATATATCATTAGTGTAGTCGGCGGTCAGCACATCACTAACTCGACGGGCTGCCGCTCTCCCAGATTGATGATACCGGCGTCTGCGAGACCATGCGCTTTTGACATGCCTAATTGACGTCGCCCGCAATCCAAGTATGAAAGATCGGGCGCTGGGATTGTTCACTCTCACATGACGCTATTGGAATAAGGGAGCTGAGGCAATGAACCCACAGTTATCGATATCGAAGACCGATCTTGCGATTTTCTGTCAAGACCACAGAATCAAGCGGCTCTCTGTTCTTGGCTCCGCGCTGCGAGATGACTTCGGACCGGAGAGTGACATAGACGTGCTGGTCGAGTTCGAGCCGGGGCGGACGCCGGGGTTGTTGGGCAATACGGGAATAGAGGCGCAGTTGTCCCCGCTGTTCGGTAGAGAAGTAGATCTGGTGACGCGCCCGGCCGTGGAGCAGAGTCGTAACTACATCCGCCGCAAAGCAATTCTTGATTCGGCTGAGGAAGTCTATGCGACGTGACGACGCCTATCTGCTCGACATGCTGTTGTCAGAGTGAGTGTGGATTGCGGACCGCACTACGTCGTGCAATGGATACGGATGAGGGAATTCACGCATGACGCCCGAACACATAGCGGCGTCGGTCACAGCCAACGAATTCGAAGCGCTGGAATTTAAGGCAATAAGGCCGACGCCCCGCAGTGAGGGAATCGAACGGGAGGTAAGCAATTGCGGCTGCCCAATGCGCATCTGACCAGGATCGATCAGGATAAGATCACGGACTACCTGCTATCGTCCACCAATCCACGTGGCAAGGCCAGGGCGGGTTTTTTCTTTTGTTCGGGTTCAGTTTGGCTCACTGGGAGCAGCTTGCGGAAGCGTTGAGACGTCACGCAACGTCCCATGCGGTCGCCCGAGTTGTGGAGACCGCGTACGGCCCTCGCTATCATATTGACGGAGAAATAGAGACACCAGACGGGCGCAATCCGCTTGTGAGAACTGTCTGGCAGATCGACCCTGGGAGCGAATATCCCAGGTTCATTACGGCACATCCATACGGGAGCTGAGAGATGTTCAAGGAACATGAGCAGATCGTTCTAACAGCCGACGTTCTGGGCGATCAGGGAGAGGAACTGAAGCCGGGAGACGTCGGCGCCGTCATTCACGTCCATCCTTCTAACGCAGCCGTTGTTGTGGAGTTCATGTCCCTGGATGGCGACACGGTGGCAATCGCGACCGTGCTGCCGACACAGGCGCGTCCCATAACGAGCGCGGACATCACCCACGCGAGGACGGTTCCGGAAGCCGTCTGACGTTACCGCCATGTACGCCGGTAAGCCAATAAAAATTGGGCATCGGACGCCAGGTCTCAATCCAAAATTTGGTCGGCCGCAAGACCGGACAATCGAAGCGTCTCGACAAGTCCTGGACGCTGTAATTCAAGGCGACCGCCCGGACGCGCGGGGTGGCGGACATGACAGTGTGCGGTCTCCTGAAACAAGCCGACATGCAGAGGCCCCTTGGGAAGTAAAGGAAGAGCCAGGACGCAAAGTGGATCTGCGAACACCCGAGGATCTGAGTCCTTATAAATCTCGATATCGTCTGGAAGACCGTGCAACAAAACCTGCCCATTCTGATTGGAAATCTGGAACGCGTTCTGCGACCTGAATCGAACTCTGACTGAAGCAAAAGCCGCCCTCGGAGCGCGCAGCGAGGTCTGCCTGTAGCAGGCAGGCGGCCATGACGGAGTGTACCTTCCTGACACAACGCGGCGTCGGTGCTGTTTGAGGTGACATAATACTGTGTTTTGATTGGACAGCAAGTGACTTCGATGAGAAGGGAGAAACCCAGATGACCAAGCTTCTTCAGCAAGCCTTCGAGAAAGCTTCCGAACTCTCGGAGACGGAACAGGACAAGTTCGCCCGCTTCGTCCTGGCTGAACTGGAATCAGAGCGGCAATGGATTGAACTGTTTGCCCGGCCTGAGTCGGAGGACCTACTGGAGCGCTTGGCCGATGAGGCCTTGTCGGAACACCATGCGGGACGGACTCGGCCTCTCTCTTTGGAAGAGATGTAGGCGTGCATTCGTTTACGCAGAACACTTTCTGGGAAGCCTATCGACGGCTTCCAGATCACGTGCAGCGGCAGGCCCGGGAGTCCTACCGCTTCTTTGCGTCGAATCCCAATCACCCCAGCCTGGACTTCAAGCGGGTGAGCAGGCGGCGTCCTGTGTACTCAGCTCGAGTGAGCATCGACTACCGCGCCGTTGGGGTCATGGACCAGGGAGATATTGTATGGTTCTGGATCGGTTCGCACGACGAATACGACAGGCTTCTCAAGCGAGTTTAGGTACAGCATGACGCCCGATGGAACCGCAGCCCTCATCACCTCCGGCGAATCTGAGATGCTGGAGTTTAGGGAGACGACCGGAACGTGCCGCGAAGCGGCCAAGACGGTGTGCGCCTTCCTGAACCAGCGTGCCAGGCACGGCATGGCGCAGGCCGGCGTCCCGGTTGGTCACCATGTCAGCGACCGCGCCATCAAGGAGCCGAGTACAGGGAATGCCCCACTCGGAGTATTGCGAAAGTGAGGAGACGGCAATGAACTCACAGATATCGGTCCCCAGAGACGCCCTTGCGGCCTTGTGCCGGGAGCACGGAATCAAGCGTCTCGCCATCTTTGGCTCAGCGCTACGAGAGGACTTCGGACAGGAGAGCGATGTAGACGTTTTGCTCGAGTTCGAGCCGGGACGGACGCCGGGGTTGTTGGGCATTGCGGGAATAGAGGCGCGATTGTCAGCGCTGTTCGGTAGAGAAGTAGATCTGGTGACGCGTTCTGCCGTGGAGCAGAGTCGTAACTACATCCGCCGCAGAGCTATTCTTGATTCGGCTGAGGAAGTCTATGCGACGTGACGACGCCTATCTGCTCGACATGCTGTTGTCAGCCAGGGATGCGGTGGAGTTTGTCTCGGGGATTACATACGCGGATTTCGAGGCAAGCCGACTTCGCCAGAATGCGGTCTTGAAGTCTTTAGAGATTGTTGGCGAGGCCGCGTCTCGTGTGAGCACCGGCATGAGAGAGACTCTTGGCAGCATACCGTGGGGCGAAATTGTTGGAATGCGTAATCGCATAGTGCACGCCTACTTCGAAACAGATATCGAAATTGTCTGGAAGGTGGCACAGGAGGAATTGCCCAACTTGATAGTCCAACTTGAGCGGATCGTGCCGCCGGAATCCGACCATGACTGAGCTTAACATAACTGAAGCAGGTACCGTCCAGTTTCCCATGGTCCGCCATGCGGCCGAGATCGGCTGGACACCCGTCCTTCCCAAGGATGCCTTGCGCAGGCGCGCCGGCGAGACAGGGACATTGTTCCGAGAAGAGTTGGAAAGAGCACTTGGGCGGTTCAACTCCTGGATGACGGAGGATAACATCCGCTCCGTGGTCGAGCGGCTCGAGGCGGTACCGGCAACTATTGAGGGCAACCGCGAGATGCTTTCCTGGCTGCGCGGCGAACGTCAATGGTACGACGACGAAGAGAGCCGCCATCGACACGTTCAAATCATCGATTTCGAGCAGCCAGTTGAAAACGTCCTTCACGTCACCTGGGAATGGAGACTCAATCCGCCTGCCCGGAAGGGCAACCGCGCCGACGTGATGTTTGTAATCAATGGTGTACCGGTTGCCATCGTGGAACACAAGAATCCGGCGAACGCCAACGCCATTGAGCGCGGGATCGCCCAACTCAAGCGCTACGAGCAAGAGACGCCTGAACTGATGGGCGCGGCGCAACTCTTCAACGTTACGCATCTCATCGACTACTGGTATGGCGTGACCTGGAACGCCAACCGGCGTTTTATGGCGCGCTGGAAGGAACGCCGGAAGGAGAGCTACAGGTCCGCTGTGCAGTCGTTCTTCGAGCCGACGGATTTCCTCCGCACGCTACGGGATTGGATCCTTTTTTACGTAGAAGACGGTGAAACGCGCAAGTCGGTGCTACGCCAGCATCAGCGCCGGGCGATCGACCGTATCATCGAGCGATGTTCCGAACCGAAGAAACGCCGCGGGCTTATCTGGCATACGCAGGGTTCCGGCAAAACCTTTAGCCTGCTCACTGCTTCACGTTTGATACTGGAACGCAAGGATCTAGCCAGTACACCAACTGTGGTCGTGGTTGTGGATCGCACGGAACTGGAAGGGCAACTCAAGGGCTGGGTCGAAAGGCTCCTGGGCGAGATGCAGCAGCAGGACATTGCGGTCTGGCAGGCGAACTCGAGGTTGGAGATACAGGAATTGCTAAAAACCGATAAGCGCGGCCTGATAATCTCAATGATCCACAAGTTTGAGGGCATCGATAGGGACGCAAACACGCGCGACAACATCTTTGTGTTCATCGACGAAGCACATCGCTCGGTCGCCAGGGATTTTGGCACCTATATGATGGCGGCGGTGCCGAATGCCACCATCATCGGTTTTACCGGCACGCCGATCGCCAGGACCGACCAGGGTGAGGGCACCTTTAAGATATTCGGCGTCGATGACGAGTTGGGTTATCTGGACAAATACTCCATCGCCGAATCGATCGAAGACGAGACAACGCTGCCCCTCAGCCACGCGATGGCGCCGAGTGAAATGACCGTGCCGGTCGAGCGACTTGACAGAGAATTCTTCGAGTTGGCAGAGGCTGAAGGCGTTACGGACGTCGAGGAGCTAAACAAGGTTCTGGATCGAGCGGTTGGCCTGCGCACCTTCCTGGCCGCCGACGACCGTATCGAGAAGGTCGCCTCCTTCGTCGCCAAGCACTTCAAGGAGAACGTGCTGCCGCTTGGGTTCAAGGCGTTTCTCGTGGGCGTGAACCGCGAGGCTTGCGCCAAATACAAACGCGCGCTGGACAAGCACATGCCGCCCGAGTGGTCTGAGGCGGTCTACACCGAAAACGCGGCCGACGTGGTTGAACGTCCGCTTGTCGCGCAGTTGCAACTGTCGGCGAAACGCGAAGAGGACGTGCGCCTCCTCTTTAAGAAGGCGAAAGAGAATCCAAAGCTCCTTATTGTTACCGACAAGCTGCTCACGGGCTACGACGCATCGCTTCTCTACTGTATGTATCTCGACAAGCCTATGCGAGACCATGTACTTTTGCAGGCGATTGCTCGCGTGAACCGGCCTCACGTGGACGAAAGCGGTGTGGGCAAGCGCATTGGTCTGGTCGTAGACTTCGTGGGTGTGCTACGAGAATTAAAGAAGGCATTTCGGTTCGACTCGACCGATGTGAGCGGCGTAATCGAGGATCTCGATCTTCTTCTCAAGGACTGCCTCGACAGAATCGATCGGGCAAGAATCGAATACCTTGGCGACCCGAGCAACGGCGGCGCGGATGAGCGCCTGGAGGAAGTCATCTACGGTCGCTTCCTGGAGCCGGAGTCACGAAGGACGTTTAGTCAGGACTTCAAGGAGATCGAAGTCCTATGGGAAATTCTCTCACCGTCCCCTGAACTCCGAGACCACATTGAGACCTATAAACAGCTTGCGAAACTATATACCGTTCTCATAAATGCCTATAAGGCAAATCTCACTTACGAGGCGCCTCTTGGTCTAAAGACGCACAGCCTGGTGCAGGACAGCGTTTCCCAGGGAGGATTTGGAGATGTCGTTAAAGAAGTGACATTTGACGCCCCCACCGTCCATGCGCTTCGAGATGAGCAGGGCTGCAACGAGGCAAAGGTGTTCAATCTGGTGCGGGGTCTGCAGGTCGAAATCGAAGCCGATCCGGACAAAGCGCCTGTGCTTCGACCTCTCAAGGATCGCGCCGAACACATCCTTGAGGATCTTCAGAGCCGCAAAGCGAACAGCCTTGCGGCGATAGACCAGTTGGCGGCGCTGGCGGAAGAGAAAGAAGAGGCGGAAGAAGCCGCGAACGAAAGCGGGCTGTCGATACGCACATTCGGACTGTACTGGACGTTCAGGAAGGACGAATCTCTATCGGCCGCCGGAATTGCCCCCGAAGACCTGGCTCGTGAGGCGGATACACTGCTCGCCCGATTCCCGAACGCCGCACAAAATGTGGATGAACAACGAAGATTTCGAGCCGCCCTCTACCGGCCACTACTCGGGGTTGATGGCAAAGAACGCGCGCGGATTGTAGATACAGCAATTGAAATCCTACTTGGTACAAATGATCAATCGTGAGGAAAGTCGTCAATCGATTCGCAATCGAGTAGAATGCTGGGCCCAGAAACTGGGTGTACGTCCAAGGATTGTTCGCGTTCAAAAAATGACCCGCAAATGGGGTTCCTGTTCGACATCGGGGATCGTAACGCTCGCCATTGATCTGGCCGATCAGGAACCGGGATTTCAAGATTTCGTCATTGCACACGAGTTGTTACACCTGCGCGTTCCAAACCACGGGAAGCTGTTCAAGGCATTATTGACGGTTCACTTACCGGAGTGGACAAAGTACTACGCTGGACGAAAGCTCGTCGCCTACGTTTCGAAGCTCACACACGGCGGAGATACTTAAGTAGGTGGTTCCGAAGATAAAGTGATGTGGCTCAATTCACTTTCTTGGTTGCTGACCAGAACTTCGTTACTTGCCTGCCAGAGCCAGTGTATGCGATCGTGTGCCTCCCCCGCCCTGCTTCGCCTGTGTATTCGTTCCAGATCCCTCGTGACTTTCCACGGAGTACAGGATGAATCCTAAAGTCCTGCTTCGGAATCGCATTGGACCGTTTCTGGTCGTCTTACTGGCGTTCACCGCCGCCTGGTGTGGTGTGCCCGGTGACTTCACCGGAGACGGCCACGTTGGCTTCGAAGACTTTGTCGCCTTTGCAAGGAACTTCGGAACCTCCCGGACCGACGACACATTCGACGCCCGTTTCGATATAGACCTGGACGGACGGGTCGGTTTCAGTGACTTTATTCTATTTGCAACGGCCTTCGGTGAGGCGAATACCGACCTCCGCGAAGATCCCGTCTACCTGGACCAGCAGATCAAGCATATCAGCGATCCCGATCTCTTTGCAGCGATGGACCTGGACCGTGCCGGGCTCGAGGATGTCAAGCGCGCCGTCGACCAGGGAGACTACGCCTCGGCCTACAAAGCGTGGGGGACGTACTGGGACGCTCGTCCCGGATTCGCCTATATCAACACCGGCATCCCCTACCACACCATCGACCAGGCATACGAGTACTTCAGCACCAGAAACTATACGGCGGCCGCGGAACGCGTGGTCGCTCACAACATCACGGGATGGGGCGGCGTCAACATCCAGCACGGCCCGGTTGTGGATTTCAACGCGGATTACGGTAGAAGCGGCAAATACGGATTTCACTACTGGGGTTGGTCAGGGCCTCTTCTCTGGGCGTATATGGGCACACGGGACACGAAGTATCTGAACGCCTTCGACGAACTCTTCAATCAGTGGTACGAGCAACGGGACGATGTCGTAGGTGCCTACGCGCACCTGGATCCGATCTGGTATGAACTCGGGCTCGGGTCGCGCAGGAACCGCGTATTCCTGGAATTCTACAAGCTGAACCGCGGCCGGCTTTCGGTACAGACCCACGAGCGGATGCTCAAGAACTTCCTGGGTTCCGCGCGCTGGTTGTACGAGCTGGAGAAGCAGGGGTACCGGTCGGGCAACTGGCAGGTGATGGGTACCTACGCCCTTGCCGAGTTGGGTCTCAACCTGCCCGAGTTCAGGGAGGCGGAACGGTGGGTCTCCCTGGGCGTGTATCGAATAGAGGAGCATCTATCAAAGGACTTTTACGAGGACGGCTGCCATTCCGAGCGTTGCCCGTCCAGCTATTCCACCATCGTTTATCGCGACCCGCGGAATCTGGCCTACCTTCTCGAGCGATTCGGCGGCAACGACGACCGCGCGGCTGCCCTGCGCCCGCCGCTCGAACGTACCTTGAACCACTGGATGTACCTGATCAGTCCCCTGGGTACCCAGCCTGCCGTCAACGATGGCGGCCGGGGACGGTTCGACCGGAACGTCTTTATCGATGGCGGACGCGCCTTCAATCGGCCGGACATGCTCTGGGTGGCCAAAAACCTGCTCGGCGCCGACGTCGATGACGAGGTTGAGCGGCCGGACAGGACGTCAATTGATTTCAGACCGTCGGGGTTCGCCGTAATGCGCGGGGACTGGACCCGTGAGAGTCCCTATATGGTCATCAACTACGGGGAGTATGGCGGAGGCCATTCACACCCCGATATCCTCAGTTTCGAACTCTTCGCCTATGGGGATGCGCTGGCTGTCGACGCAGGCATCGGCGTCAGTTACGACGATCCGCTCCACGGACCGTGGTACAAGACTTCCAGGGCGCACAATATGCTGGTGATAGACGACGCGAACCTCGACCGCAGGATTGCCGTAGGGCAGAAGCCGGTATGGAGCAGCCAGGCGGGAATGGACTACTTTTCCGCGGAGCACGAGGGCTATCGTTCACGGGGCGTCTCCCATCGCCGTCACATTCTCTTCCTTAAAGCAGCAGAGCCGGTAAGCGGGACCGATCCCTACTTCCTGGTATTTGATGCCTTCTCGTCCGACACACAGTCCCGAAAGGCCTCGTTCATGCTGCATTCCCCCACGCCGCTGCAGCGGGGCGGAACCGCGGTGTTTTCCACCGAAGCGCCTGGTCTGCTCGTAGCTACGCCTGATGCCCCGTCCGTTCGCCTGGGCACGGGAATGGCGCATCTAGGGGGCATCCCGGGCCGGCGGCCCGCCAGGCAGCTCATCCGGTGGGCGTCCCTTGACATGATGACTTCGGGCGACGGCCTTGTGGACGACCTCGCCGTATTGCTCTATCCCTTCCGGAACATGCCGCTTCCCAAAGTGGGGATTCGTCGAGGAGAAAGCCACGGACCGGGCGGCACCGCGTACCTGATCGTGGAACACGGCGGCGGTGTGGACCACATCGTCATTTCCGACGGATCATTTCGCACGTTCGGCGCGGACGACGTTGGCACGGATGCGATTTGCGCCGTCGTCAGAACCGGTTCCGACGGCGGCTATCTCTCGCACGCGGCCGTTTCGGGCAGGAGGCTGACGTTCAGGGATCAAAGTCTCAACGTGTCGTCCCCCTGAGCCGAAAGCCGCCTGTTTCCGCCATGCGAAATCGAAATGACGACCGATTACGGGTCCGGCGTGCGTGGTTCGAACGCGGCGGAGAAGTATCTTTCCAATCGGTGCCTCGACATGCCGGACTCACTAAAGTCCGTGGGGATCGGAACCTTCAATGTCTGGCAAAATCTCACTTCGGATATGCCTGAACCCGCTCGCGGCGGCCCTGCTGATCCATGGCGCAGCGTGGTCGGGCGTGCCTGGTGACTTCACCGGCGACGGCCAGGTCGAGTTCAATGACTTCATCGCATTTGCCCGGCACTTCGGGGCCTACCGTTCAGACGGCGCTTTCGATGACCGTTTCGACCTGGACCACGACGAACGCGCTTCCGCCATGCGTCCGCCTCTGGAACGTACCTTGAACCACTGGATGTACCTGATCAGCCCGCTGGGTACCCAGCCCGCGGTCAACGACGGTGGCCGGGCACGGTTCGACCGCGATGTCTTTGTCGATGGCGGACGTGTTTTCAATCGGCCGGACATGCTCTGGGTGGCCAGAAACCTGCTCGGCGCCAACATAGACGACCAAGTCGAGCCGCCAGCCGTCAAGTCGGTTGATTTCCGGCCCTCGGGTTTCGCAGTGATGCGTATGGATTGGACGCGGAACAGTCCGTATCTGGTCATCAATTACGGTCCCTGGGCGGGCGGGCATTACCACTATGACGTCTTCAGCTTCGAACTGTTCGCCTACGGCAAGGCGCTCGCCGTCGACGCCGGGCTCGGCGTCAGCTACGACGACCCGCTTCACCGGCCCTGGTATATAACCTCCAAAGCGCACAACATGCTCGTGATCGACGACGAAAATCTGGACCGTCGTATCGCCGTGGGAGAGCAGCCAATATGGAGCAGCCCGGAAGGCATGGACTACTTTGCCGCCGAACACCAGGGCTACCGCGCTCTGGGCGTCCGGCATCGACGGCACTTTCTGTTCGTGAAACCGGTGGATCCCGCTCAGGAGGTGAACCCCTACTTCCTGGTGTTTGATGTGTTCTCGTCCGAAGGACAGTCCCGAACGGCCTCGTTCATGCTACACTCCCCCACGCCACTGCAGCGGGGCGGAACCGCCGTATTTTCCACCGAGGCGCCTGGCCTGCTCGTGGGCACGCCCGATAACCCGTCCGTTCGACTCGGCACGGGAATGGCGCATCTCGGAGGCATACCGGACCGTCGGCCCGCCCGGCAACTGATCCGGTGGGCTTCCCTGGACCTGATGACTTCAGGCGACGGTCTGGTGAACGACCTCGCGGTGTTACTCTATCCCTTCCGGAGCATGCCGCTTCCCAAAGCGCGGATTCGCCGTGGAGAAAACGAAGGGCCGGCCGGCACGGCCTACCTGGTCGTGGAGCACGGCGGCATCACGGACCACATCGTTATCTCCGACGGATCCTACCGGACGTTCGGCGCGGACGAACTCGGCACAGACGCGAATTGCGTTGTCGTTCGAACCGGTTCCGACGGCGTCTATCTTTCGCACTCGGCCGTTTCAGGCACGAGGTTGATCTTCAGGGATCGGAATCTCGCCGTGTCGCCGCCTTGAGACGAAAGTCCGCCGAAAGGCGGTTGGAGGCCGAAAGGCGAGTAGGGAACCAGGTGTACTATTAATTGCGAACCACATATTTTCCCTTGACAACTCTATATTTTGTATTATAATAACATTACCCCACAATATAGGGTCCTTACAGCTTGAGGACCCTATATCTATCCATATCCCCGATCTCCGTGAGGTTACGGGAGAACACGCATGAGATGTCCCTACTGTGGAACAGTGGAGGACAAGGTCGTAGACTCCAGATCCAGCAAGGAGGCAACGGCCATCCGAAGACGCCGGGAATGTCTGAGTTGCGGTCGGCGGTTTACAACCTACGAATCCGTCGAAGATACGCCGCTGATGGTCGTCAAATCCGATGGTCGCCGCGAACCCTTCGACAAAAACAAGCTCTTTTCCAAGTTGCATCTCGCCTGCAACAAACGGCCCATTTCCATGGACCGGCTCGAAGAGATCGCAGACCGGATCGAAGCCAGACTAAGCGGCACCGGCGAACGGGAGGTAGAGGCCAACGATATCGGCGAACTGGTAATTAACGAGCTTAAAGACCTCGACCAGGTCGCTTACGTCCGTTTCGCATCGGTCTACAGACAGTTCAAAGACCTGAGCGACTTCGAAAAGGAACTCCGGCAACTCGCTTCCCCTCAAGCAGGCGACTGAACCAGATATTCTCCCCTCCACCGAAGTTACCCGGACGCGCCATTCCCCTTCAGATGCGTCTTCAACATTCGTTTTTTGCCCGCGGTCCGGATATGTCGGCCGTGAAGGAAGTATACGGCTCGAAACGAAACGTGAATTCAGCCAGGCAGGTATCCTTTCGTCTTGCCGTTTCAAATCGATCCCAGAAATCCGGAGGAAGTCCACCAATGAAGCTTGAACGCAGGCAGACCACGCCCGGCGAGAATCCACTGGACCAGGTCGAATACGTAAAGAAATCATCCGTTATCACCAACCCGGACGGCTCTGAAGTCTTTCGCATGGACCACGCCGAAGTCCCGGCAGAGTGGTCCCAACTGGCAACGGATATCGTCGTATCCAAATATTTCAGAAAACGAGGCGTGCCCGAAACCGGACACGAAACCTCCGTGCGCCAGGTGATGCACCGGGTGGCCCGTACCATTCGCAAGGCCGGAGAGGACCAGGGCGGATATTTCGACTCTACCGAAGACGCGGATACCTTCGAAGCGGAACTTGCCTACCATCTCGTGCATCAAATGGGCGCTTTCAACTCGCCGGTCTGGTTCAACTGCGGACTGTACCACGAATACGGAATTCAAGGAAGCGGCGGCAACTGGCACTGGGATTGGGACCGGAATCGTGTCTCAGAGACCGAAGACTCTTATTCCCATCCCCAGTGTTCCGCCTGTTACATCCAGTCCGTCCAGGACGACACCATGGACATTTTTGAATTGTTGAAAAGCGAAGTTCGACTCTTCAAATACGGATCCGGCACGGGTACCAACTTCTCTAAAATTCGCGGAAAAATGGAGAAACTCTCCGGAGGAGGCGTCTCATCCGGCCTGATGTCCTTTCTGGAAGTCCTGGACAAGGGCGCAGGCGCCATCAAGTCCGGCGGGACGACGCGGCGAGCCGCCAAAATGGTCTGTCTGGACATGGATCACCCTGAAATACTCGATTTCATCAATTGGAAAGTAAGAGAAGAAAAGAAGGTTGCCGCGCTGATGGCCGCCGGCTACAGTTCCGACTTCAACGGCGAAGCCTACCAGACCGTTTCCGGCCAGAACTCCAACAACTCGGTGCGCGTCACCGACGCTTTTATGCAGGCCTGCGAAGACGACGGCGATTGGCACACCCGGCTGCGCACGACCGGTGAAGTCTACGAAACGCACAAAGCCCGCGATCTCATGCGTCAGATAGGGGCGGCCGCCTGGGCATGCGCCGACCCGGGCATGCAGTACGATACCACCATCAACCACTGGCACACGTGCCCCAACACCGACCGCATTTACGGATCCAACCCGTGTTCGGAGTTTATGTTCCTTGACGACACGGCATGCAACCTCGCTTCAATCAACCTCATGAAGTTTCTCAATAACGACGGCACCTTCGACATTGACGGTTTCCGTTATGCCTGCCAGATCTTTTTCATTGCCCAGGAAATTCTGGTCGATTTCGCATCCTATCCCACCCGAATGATCGCGCGGAACAGCCACGATTACCGCCCTCTCGGCCTCGGTTACGCCAACCTGGGAACTCTCCTGATGGTACAGGGGTTGCCTTACGACAGTGCGGGAGCAAGGGCCAATTGCGCCGCCATCACTGCGATCATGTGTGGACAGGCCTACGCAACGTCGGCCCGCATGGCAGCTGACAAAAGCACCTTTTCGGGCTTCGAGAAGAACCGTGGCCCCATGCTCAACGTAATGAACATGCACCGGGGCGCCGCTTACAATATCGATGCCCACGCCTGCCCACGCGATCTGCATCGGGCCGCCCGGGAAGATTGGGACCTGGCGGTTGAACTGGGCGAAAAATACGGCTATCGCAATGCGCAGGCCACGGTGATCGCACCCACCGGAACCATTGGCCTTCTGATGGACTGTGACACCACCGGTATCGAACCCGACTTCGCTCTGGTCAAATTCAAAAAGCTCGCGGGCGGCGGCTATTTTAAAATTGTCAACCACGCCGTGCCCAAAGCCCTGGAGCGCCTCGGTTATACGCCTGAGGAAATCGCGGATATTCTCACCTACCTCTGCGGCAGGCTCACACTGAAAGATACGCCGCATATCAACGCCGAATCGTTAAAGGCGAAAGGCTTCGGTCCCGGGGATCTAAATAAAGTGGAAGGAGCGCTGCCCGGCGTCTTTGAACTGGAATTTGCCTTCACCCCCTGGATTCTTGGAGAAGGCCTGATGGATCGCCTGGGCTTCTCTCCCGAACAGTACAGCGCACCCGGCTTTCATCTGCTTGGCGAACTCGGCTTTACCGCTGGGCAAATCAGCGACGCCAACGAAGTCATCTGTGGCCGAATGACCGTCGAGGGCTCGCCTCATCTCAAAGATGAGCATCTACCCATATTCGACTGCGCCAACAAATGCGGCAGACATGGAAAACGCTTTATTGCACCCATGGCGCACCTCGGCATGATGTCCGCCGCCCAGAAGTTTGTCTGCGGAGCCATTTCCAAAACCGTAAACGTCCCCAGCGAAACCACCGCCGGAGAGATTGAAGACCTTTACATCAAGGGCTGGAATCTGGGGCTAAAGGCCGTGGCCATTTATAGAGACGGCTCGAAACTCTCTCAGCCACTGAGTACCGCCACCAAAACCGACGCCGAAGCAGAAGCCGCCGAGTCCGAAGAATCGCTTACGGATTCAGCGGGACGGGCGACGGGAAAGAACACACCAGCGCCCGTCCCGCTGGTAAGCCAGCCCACAAGGCGGCGGCTCCCGCAACGACGCAGCGGTTTTACGCAGGAAGCCCGCGTGGCCAATCAAAAGGTCTTCTTGCGCACCGGCGAATATGAGGACGGTTCCCTGGGTGAAATTTTTATCGACATGAGCAAGGAAGGCGCACCTTTCCGCAGCATGCTGAACTGCTTTGCCATCGCAGTGTCCAAGGGCCTGCAATACGGCGTACCCCTTGAGGAATACGTAGACGGCTTCACCTTCACGCGTTTCGAGCCATGGGGAACCGTCGACCACCCGAATATCAAATTCGCAACTTCCGTCATCGATTACATCTTCCGCGTCCTCGGCTACGAATACCTCGGCCGGACCGACTTTCTCCAGGTGAAACCGGAAGATATTGCTTCCGACATCAACGACCACCACGATCTGGAAACGGAAGTGATTTCACTATCAACGCAAAATCCCGAATCCCCCGGTGAGCGTGCCGACGCGCCGGGCGCTTCAGCGCCGCCAGACCCCACCCCGAAAGCCAATCCGGCCTCCAATGGCGCGACGGGTGCCGGTTCACAGCACGAGGCTTCCAACGGGTCGTCGTCCCACACGGAAGCGCATATACATACTCAATCGATGGTCCTCGACGATCAGCTCTCGCAGATGATGGGGGATGCCCCCTTTTGCGACACCTGCGGTCACATTACGGTTCGAAACGGTTCGTGCTATCGCTGCCTGAATTGTGGAAATTCAGTCGGCTGTTCATAGCATTTGGTGTAAATAAGAAGAAGGGCCGGACGGCTTGCCGTCCGGCCCTTCTTCTTTCAATCAACCCGAAGCATTCATTCACCGGTCGAACGGGGCAAAAACTCCGCCTCACCGATGTGGCAGGTTGCGCAGGTGGCCGGTACTCCGTCTGACGTGATCAACGATCCCTCGTAGTGGTCCATCATATATTTGGCCATCAGCTTGTGTTTGGTCGGCTGCTCGGGCGCGAGCCGTCCGTCTTCGCGCCTGACGTGGCAGAAGTCGCAGTTTACCCCCAGCGCTTTCTCGATGGCTTTCATCTTCCGAAATATCTCCCGCCGGGGCAGCCGCCCAGAAAGGTTGGACGGCCTGGCGTCCTCGAGGTCCCGAGGAATGAACCGGGCTCTGCCCTGGTGGCAGAACATGCAGTCCAGCGTCTTCCCTTCTGCTGTATTCAGCCCACCCACAAAGTGAACTTTCATATGGATGGCTGTTTGCTTGAACAATGAAGGCGCTTCGAAATCGGGTTTTCCATCTGGTCTCCTTGCAGTATGACAATGAGTACACCGTACCCCGAGAGACCTGGCAATTCGCTTCATGTTCTCTTCGCTTGTGTCCAGCACGTGGCCCCGATCGGCATGGGCGGCAACTGCCGAAACACCCATTCCAATCGCAATCAGCAGCAATTTCGTCAAAACACCTCCACAAAGAAATCCCCGGCTATCGCCAGAGCAACCGCACCACATCGCTCACCTTCATCCACTTGAATAACCGCTTTCGCGATCGCTGTATTTTCACGCGCGGCGCTGGTGTGTGTCATTGTGCCTCAGTTCACTTTTCCGGCAACGATAGAGCGCCCGTCGACACCACCGGGAACATCCAGACCGACGGCGTCGAAGAGCGTTGGAAACACGTCGATCAGTCGAACCTTTTGTTGTGATAGATCCGCCTTGCGATTGATGAAAAACATCGCGTCCGAGAATGTATGGGTGCCATTTACAGGACCGCGCTCCATCAATTCCCCGCTCTCAAACCCGCCCTTCAAATCGTAGCCTTCCGCCGGCATGGCCACCAGATCCGGCGCCTGTTCAAAGGCATCGCCTGCATAGAGTTCCTCGCGCTTGAAAATCCTATGGATCACCGGTTCACCCGTTACAGGATTTCGGATTTCCATCAGACCGCTGGCGATGTCCTGTCTCAGCGCCTCGTATTCCGCTCCCGGTTCCACGCATCCACCACGCTCCCGCCCACGTAAACAAAGGTAAAAACGCCCAGGCAGGAGCGAATAACATCTCGTGCCGGGCGCCAGGTCGCGAAGCCCCCTGGCCGTTCTACCCAGGAAGCGCAAATAACCAGCCTGGCGCAGCCAGTAATTCAATTGTACTTCATACTTCAGCTTGCAGAATCCATGATCGGATATTATCATCAGCAGGACATCATCGTTAAGCCGGTCCGCCACGTCACCGATTGCACGGTCCACCCGAGCATAAAACCGGTGGAACCACGGCAGATACGCCTCGCTGCCGTCTTCAACCAGTCCCCACAAAAAATGGTGTAACCTGTCCGTTTCTATAACGTGGGCGACAAACAGGTCCCATGGCTCCTGGTCCAGGTAGTGGAACATCGCGTCGAACCGCCGTTCCATGGCCTGGAAGACGTCGTCCAGGAATCGCTCCCTATCCTTGCGGGCCAGCCACGCGTCGATGTCAATCCGATATCCCATTGAAGACAGTTGACGTGCAACCGCGGCGGGATAGGTTCCCCTGTTCAGATCCGGCGCCAGAAATCCGGAAATCAGAATGCCGTTCACCGCCCTGGGTGGATAGGTGGTCGGCACGCCCATGGAAAAGACACGCCTGCCCATCCCGCTGAAAATCTCCGTCCAGGTTCTGACACGCATCGTTCTGGACGAGGGGATGTACATTTCATGAGTCTTCGGCACACGATCGATGAAGCCATAGATATTGTGCCTGCCGGGATTGCAGCCGGTTACCAGCGACGCCCAGGCCACCGACGATACGGTAGGCAAGACCGACTCCATGCGCGCCAGGCTTCCGCTACGCATCAAGGCGGCGAGATTCGGCATGCTGCCGTCGGAAACTAGGCGTTTTATCAAACTGCAGGGGGTTCCATCCAGGCCAATAATCATGGCCCGTGAAGGCCCATCTCGAGGGAGGTTAACCGAAATCATGGAAAATTACGGACGTTAAAAAAACCTTTGGCTCCATATTCCACCGGGAGCCAAAGGCGGGGTTAGCGAAAGAATAATGGGGTGAGTGAGGGGACTTGAACCCCCGACCTCCTGGGCCACAACCAGGCGCTCTAACCATCTGAGCTACACCCACCACAAGTTGTCACAAAACACTCCCGGCAGGACTCGAACCTGCGACCTACTGCTTAGAAGGCAGTTGCTCTATCCAACTGAGCTACGGGAGCCTCAAGTCCGGCGCACGAAGCTTTCTACTAGAAATCGAACATTAAAGATAGCCCAATCTCCCTGTGGTGTCAAGCGAAAACAGTGCGGCGCCGGGTTATGTAAAGATCTGTAAATTTGGGCTCTATGTAGTCTCGAGAAACAAAATCCGCCTTGCTATCCGGACGCATGTGAGGTATATTTCAGCGCGAGAAACCCAGGCTCTCGCCTCACGTCCACATCTTACGGATCGGGGAAATCCCGCATGCGACCCTTCTCAGCCCTCTATCTGTTCCTGTTCCTTGTAGCGCTAATTTTCGCGGCGCCCGCCGCCCATGCTCAAGGTGGCGTCAGCTGACGGCGCCCCGTGCTCCCGGGCGGGAGCTTGATGAAGAATAGTTCGTCAGTAAAGGATCAGCTGAAGCTCAGCGTTCATTACGATTACGAATTCTTATCAGACCCACACTACGGTTCCCGCGCCATACCGAACGTTAATCGCGAGCGAACGGATAATGCCACGACCACCGTTTTTGCCTCGCACGGCGTTACCGAACGCATCGGCCTGACGCTCGCCCTGCCTTTCCGTTCAGTAACCAACGAAAAGGTGCTGTTGCGCGGACAGAATCACAACCAGTACGAGGGTGGGAAGTATGTTCGGCATGCTTCCGGACTGGGCGATATTGTGGTTATGTTGAATTACGCGGCACCCATTGCAGTGGGCTTTCCCGGTTTGAATTTCGGCATCGGATTGAAGCTGGCAAACGGATCCACCAATGACAAAGACCAATACGGCGAACGTTTCTCTGACAATCTGCAGATCGGGTCGGGAAGCGTGGACCCGATTCTCGCGTTGAATGCATTCCATCGTCTAAAAAACCTGACGGTCTCGGGCGGTGTCTTCACGCGCATAACGACGAGGCAAAACATCTACGGCTACAAATATGGAAACGAACTGCACGCCACCTTCTCCGTTGAGTACGCTAACGAAGGCTTGTTCTACGGCGGGCTGAGTCTGAAAAACCTGATCACCTCACGGGACCGTTACCAGTTCGGTCAGATAACAAGAGAACGGGGAGGGAGGTGGTTGTATCTTTCGCCTGAATTGGGGGTCAACATCCTGGACGATCTAAGCGTTGAATTCCGTCTGCCCATTGTCGTATTTCAAAATGTGAATGAGAGCCAGCTGACGTCGGGCTATCTGATTGAGCTGAGCACGTCATACGTCTTCTCGCTTTAGGCGATCCGGCATGCACCATACAGGAAAAACACACGGCCGGTTCGTTTTTTTTACTCTGTGCATGTTCCTTTGTGTGTTGGGCTGTTCGCTTTATCTGGACGACGAAGAGCCGGATCATTTCTACGAATTCAAAGATTTCGAAATCCTGAAACTCGGCGTGAATATCTCGGATATGGTCATGGATCCGAACCAGCCATTTCTCTATCTCGCAGACTATGGAAACAACCGGATTCTCCGCATCCACATTGGCAAGCAGATGGTCGTTGAAGGGAACCTCCAGGTGGGTTCCCACCCCATCGACCTCGACATTACACCGGACCAACGCCATCTGGTGGTGGGTTTAAACGGTGAATCGAACCTGAAAATAATCGACCTGAGTACATTCGCCATTGTGAAGACCGTTCCCTTCTCACTGAACGATATCTCCCACATCGTCTGCGGAACCGACTCAATTGTCTATGTATCTTCGCTGGACGAACCGCTGCTGATTGCCGTATCCATTGTGGACGACCTCGAGACCAGCGGGAATGTGCGTTCCGGCACCCTTCTCATGAATCACCGCGACCGTAAGCTCTTCGTTGCTGCCAGGAACAACGTCCTGAAATACGACGCTTCAGGTCATTTTCCAACAACCGCGACCACTTCGACCCGTTTCAGTTTTTCAGCCAGGATAAACGATTTCGTGATGGGCCCTCTTAACGACCATCTCTACCTGGGTCTGGCGGATCCGCTGGACCGTGACCACGTAAAAGATCTTTGGTCATTCAGCACCGACAATCTGACGCTGACGGGCAAATACGAAATCAAGTCTCCTGCTCTGGGGCTTGCGCTGAGCCGCGACGGCCGGCGTTTGTTCGTTGCACCTACAGACGCGGATGAAGCGGGTGTTTTCATCGTTGAATTCGATACTCAAACCAAGCTGGAGAAAAACTATTTCCTTGCGGCGGGAAACCTCAAGGAACGGGGCATTGCCATAGACAACAACGATCAATACCTTTATGTGGCGGTGTTTACGCCCGGCGACGACGATACCTTCGAACCCTACAATGTCAATTCGTACGATCTTCAGCGAATCAGAGTCGACTGACCCGTACCTGACTGCTCCTCCGGAGGAACCCGCTGGCGCTCGCAATATTGGGGCGGTTCCCATTTGGGCTCACCCGCCTTGTGTTTCGTGATCGTATCTGCACAGATGGGAAATCGGACAGACACTGCAGGACGGATTCCTCGCCGTGCATACTGTCTTGCCTAAATCAACCACGTTCATGTGGAAAGATATAGCCTGACCGCCCGGAATCAGTGGCGCGAGTTCCAGGTGTGCTTTCTCTCGGCCACATCGCGCTGAAATAATCCCCACCCGGCGCAGGATGCGATACACATGCGTATCCACTGCGCACAGATCCCGATCAAAAGCGAAGGCCAGCACAATATAAGCCGTTTTGATCCCAATGCCTCGATGTTGGGTCAACAGGTCCACTGCGGTCTGATTCGGAAGATCCCGCAGGAAATCCAAATTCAAGTTCCCCCGTTCGCGCTTCAACCAACGCAAAAACGCATGCATATTCGGGGCTTTTGTATTCGCCAATCCTGCCACGCGGATGGCGTCCTTCAGGTGCGCCACGTCTGCGGCCATCACGTCGCTCCAATCAGGAAATCGCGAACGCATCCTGTTATAGGCCCTGTCTCTGTTTTCGTCGTTCGTATTTTGAGACAGGATGGTCCGCATCAGCGCATCGAGGCCATCCGGCCGGACACGTTTAAGGTCCCAGGCTGCGCCCCCGAACGTTTCGTTGAGTACACTGGACATTTCAGCTATCACCGCAACACGCGTCTGACTTAACGGGCTGTTCCACCACGCCATGAAAGTACACATTGGCACCCTCTCCGAAACACGGTCGGCCTCAGGAAAGTTCGGGGCTGGTGTTGCCGGGGGCTTGCGACAACGTCAGTACCGGCTCACACCTTCCCCCTGTCCCGCGGCTCGTACCGTTTTGCGAAATTCGGAGTTCGACTGACCATGCCCCGCGCCGAATCGTTCCGGGCATGAGACTTGACATCCGAATCTCCGATACCGATATTTCAAAAAATCCGAACAAGCAAAAACGCGTCCCCTGCCGACGTCATGCCGGTGGTTTTCGGTAGATTTCAACACCACCGGGTTTCTTTTCAATTTCAGATCCCAGAACTCGTCATTTATCCATGCCCAAAAAACGACTTTCTCAATATGAAAGACGCCACCAGATTATCGATGTCGCAATTTCCCATTTTGCCTCCAAAGGTTTTAAGGGCGCCACAACACGAGCCATTGCCCGGGCCGCGGACGTCTCGGAAGCAATTATCTTCCGGCATTTCGCCACCAAAGAAGACCTATATGACGCCATAATCAACGACACGGTCGCCAGGTGGCTGCACTTCTGGGAGCAGGAAGGCAGTCCCGGCGATTCAGACGACCTGGAATCCATGTTGCGCCACTTCGCCTGTTTCTACATCCAGCGAAATCGTCGGGATCCCACGTTTATCCGCCTGATGATGTACAGTGCGCTGGAAGACCACAAATTCCGGGAGAAATTCTTCACCATTTACTCGTCTCCAAGTATGAGAGCCATTCGGCAGGCCATCGAAGAGGGTATCTCACAAGGACGTTTCAGAGACGTGGACGTGCAACTGACCTTGAGATCTTTTTTCTGGGCTCTCCTTCACTATTGTATTAGCAGGTTCATTGCCAGCCACGAAAACGTCGACAGGGCCGAAGATCGCAAAATGATCGACAATCTGGTGCAGATCTTTATGGATGCATTGACCATGCGGCCATCTGCAGTAACTCCGCAACGATAGAGGATCCGTTCGCCGTTCTGCGGGCCTTCACAAACTTACGCGCCGCCGGAACAGTCGCGTTACGGGGAGCGGAAATGTTTTCGCCGACATCAAAAAAACAGACCTCCTTCCACTGAACGGCCTCCCACCGAGCTTTTTTCTATGCATATCGACCTCCGGTTTCTGGATACAGGCAAGGCCATCCGGGATCCCATCTGGGGGCATATCCACATTCCCCAATATCTGGTGCCGCTCGTTGACGCCGAGGAATTCCAGCGCCTGCGAGACATCTCCCAGCTTGGCCACGTGCTTCTTGTGTATCCTGGCGCACGCCACTCCCGATTTGAACACTCTCTGGGAGTCTTTCATATTGCCGGACAGTTTCTTCGCCAGCTTCTCCAGGCTGATCCACCGCTGGACATCACGATTGAAGACGTACGCGTACTACTGGCGGCCAGCCTGCTGCACGACATTGGTCACTACCCATTCTGCCATGTGCTCGAAGAAATGCAGATGTTTTTTACTGACCACGAGGAACGGGGCCGGCAGATCATCCTGGACCCCTCCACCGAAGTCAACTGCGCCTTGTTACGGGCGGAGACCGACCCCCTTCGGGTGGCCAACGTAATCGACTATCGCAACGAAAACGTGGTCATTCCCGATGAAGACATGCAACTGGCGCACATTCTGAGTGGTACACTCGACCCGGATAAAATCGACTATCTCCTGAGAGATGCACGCTATTGCGGGGTGCCTTTTGGCGAATCTGTCAACCGGGACCGCTTGTTGGGTTCGATCACGTGTGATCCGGAGGGACAGCGGCCCGCAATCACCTACAAGGGTGTCTCGGCGGTGGAGGCCCTCATATTCACCAGTTATCTGATGTATCGCAACGTCTACTGGCACCACGCCGTGAGGTCGGCCAATGCGATGTTCAAACGGGGCGTTCAGGATCTGCTGCACCACCCCGCTTCCAGCCTCGGGGAAGGAGACTTCAACCGGGCGACGGAAGCCGACCTGATTCATCGCCTGGAACTGGAGATGGATCGGTTGGGTATCGATCGACGAAACAGCATGATAGGGCGCCTGAAACGCCGCAAACTCCACAAAGTTGCCCGAATCTTTTTCCCTCACGAGAGAGAAAAGGATCTTACCGCCAAACTTGAAAGGCTGTATTACCACCCGGCCGACCGTCGGAAACTCGAAATCGACTTATGCAAGACATTCGGCGTGAAGACCGGGCTCAGACTTGAGGGCAACGAAATCCTGATCGATATTCCCCGCCTTGGAAAAAGCCCCGAAGTAGACCTGAATGTCTACTTCGGGTCCCACATCCCGGTCGACAAAGCCGACCCTCTCCGGTTCGATGACCCGGAAGTCTCCATGCTCAAGGAATATTTAATTGGCAATTTTGAAACGCAGGCCAAGGTCGTACGTGTCTTCTGCGTCGATCGCCCGACTCTCAAAGAAGCGCTTAGGACCGAGGTGATCGACCACATCAAGTCAGCTTAGCGAACAACACGGCGCCAGCGGCAATCCGCCCCGCCCGCCGGTCGGTATGTCGCGTTGCGGGTCGAACTCTGCGCTTGACGTCGCCGACATGCGTCTCCCTTCCAGGGGTAGAGAAAACACAAGATCCGTATGACGTTACTTGAGTTCGACCGCTCCAAAGCTCCCAATGGCATCCTCGATTCGTACATGCAATCACGGGTGCTGGTGTTGCGTCTGATTCAAATCAGTCGAGTTTTGCCTTGACATAAACACGAAAAAGTCCTTTATTTTCGGACTGGTCGGCTAGGTGTCAGACGCAATGTACCTTTAACAGTAAAAACCACTGACGAAAGGCGCTGTCTATGTGGAAGAGAAACCTGACGCTAATGGTCATACCCCACAATAGAGACCGGATGCGTCAAGTCAGGGCCTCTCGTCCCACCGTTTGGGGGCTTGGGGCCGCATTGCTGTTTGGATGTCTTACCCTCGCTGTCGTCTTTTATGCATTGGGGTATTTTGTAAACCGCCATCAGGAGACAAAACTTCTGGCTTTGACGTCTGAAAACTCCGTACTCAAACACCAGGTCAACCGGTTGCAGCATAGAGTCGAAGGATTGCGGGAAAACGTAAACGACCTTACGGAAATGGATCGCATGTTCCGAACCTGGGTCAACCTGGCCGAACCGGGAGACGAGGTGCGGAAAATGGGTGTGGGCGGATATTACACGGGTGAACCGGATTGGGAAGGCCGGGTGACTCAGGACATTGGCGAGCGGCTAACAAGAGCATATACGGATGTGGACCAACTCTTGCGAGAAGCCCGTTTTCTGGAAGCCAGTTACGAGCATATTGCCTCCATCCTCAACCAGAACGAGATCGCCCGCCTGCATACCCCTGCCATACTCCCGGTACCGCCTCAGTCAGGTTGCTGGATTTCTTCAGGCTTCGGCTATCGAACCAATCCCTTTTCCGGCGACAGGCAGTTTCATAGAGGCATAGACATCGCGGGGCGGTCCGGTACAAAGATTCTCGCCACCGCCAACGGTCGGGTGGAATCTGTCGGCAGAGACAGGCAACTCGGATGGTTTATTTCCGTTGACCATCCCCCACACTATCGGACACTGTACGCCCATTTGTTGGAGAAACCATCGCTCGGAGAGGGCCAGATCGTCAAACGCGGGCAGGTGATTGGCAGAATGGGCAGGTCAGGGCGTGCGACGGCGCCGCATCTGCATTATGCCGTGAAGAAGAAGAGTGGGGAGAAAGAACTTGCGGTAAATCCTCGCAAATTCATTCACAGTCGAAAGAGCCCGAGAAATCGGCTTTCGCGATACTAATTGGTCTTCCGAGTAGAAATCCCGTAGTGAGGCGCATCGACAATGCGTCTTTTGTTTTTGTGCGTCCAGTGGTATGAATCCTCTACCTCCGGGTTCGCGCAAGCAGGCCAACGCCCAGACTCAAAAACAGGATATTGGCCGCCCAAGCGCTCCACAATGGTGGCAGTATGCCGTTCCAGCCCATCACCCGCCCGGCCTGAATGCACCCATAATACACAAACGAGATCAATAAACAGATACCCACGAGAAGGGGCTTGCCCGCGCCTTGGGTTCGGGAAGAAAGGGAAATGCCAAATAACACCATCACGAACCCGGTAAACGGGAACGACAGACGCATGTAACGCGCGACCCGGACCCGAACAACGTCATCCCCCATTCTCCTTTTGCGCAGAATAAGGGTGGTGAGTTCGGAAAAACTCAACTCATCCGCAGAGCGAACGTCCCGGCCCAGATCTTCGGGCCTCAGTGTGATATCGCGCGCAGGCATCGCCGTGAATTTGATTACGAGTTCTCCTCCGTCTGTTGAAAACTTCCGCACTTCGCCCCTGCGAAACGTCCACCCCCCGGTCTCCCACTCCATCTCTTCGGCGCGCAGTTTCTCGACCAGACGCACTCCGTCATACCTGTCCAGCGTCACCTGCGTCCCGCGCGCTTCATTTCGGAAGTAGGTGCCAACCGAGAGGATTTGCCCGTTTACGTCCTGCAGGACAACCTGCGAGACGATGGGTGCGAACACGGCTCGACGTTTTCCCTGAACAACAGCCGCACGTTTCCGGTTTGCGCCCGGCATCACCGTGTCGGTCAGGAAGAATGATGCCGCACAGGCTATAAGAGCAGCCGCCAAAACCGGCGCGGCAATATTGTAAAGCGAGATACCCGCGGACTTCATTGCGGAAAGCTCTCCGAAACGTGCGAGATTGCCGAAACAGAAGAGACTGGCCAGCAACATCGCCATGGGCAAAATCAGAATTCCCATATAGGGAATGGAGAGCGCGTAATACGAGACAATCGTGCCAACGCCCACCCCTCTGTCTATGAAGCCACTGAGTCGGCCGGCCAGGTCCACAACCACAAAAACGGCCAGGAATCCTGAAAAACACAGCGCAAGGTATACGAAGAATTGCTTCTGTACGTATCGGCTCAAGATACGCACGGTCTCGTCCTCCACAGACCGAAACGCCACTCGAGCAAGGTACCGAATACCAGCCACGAGCCGCATGAGAGAACAATGAAATTTGGGCTCCACATGGCAGCCCACGGCGGCACGTATCCGCGATCGGCCAGCGTTTCTCCGCTGATCAGACAGAGCCACCACAGAAGAAAAAAACCTATGCTGATTCCTGCCCCGACAGCGGGGCTACCCCCGCGTACCCGGATGCCGAGCGGCGCGCCGATTAAAATGAAGACAATGCATGCAACAGGAATCGAGAGCTTTTTGTGGATCTCAACCCGGTACCGATCCGCCTGCCGGAGTTTGTGATTTCGAATTTCGCTGTCGGTTCGGAACTGCATGGCCAGGTGCGCGATCATCCCGAAAGGTCGGCGTACCGTGTCGGGCTCAAGAAGCAGACGTCTCAATGCGGCACCCACGCTGTCAGCGGCTTCGGCCTGCAGGGCAGCCGCTTCCTGCTGATAAGCGTTCACGCGGTCCATCATCGCACCCAATCCCATCTCTCTGTCCGTCCGGTAGTGCGACATGGTGCGAATCAGCTGCCGGCCGGCTTCTCCAAGCCGCAGGTTCTTTTTTTTGAAACGGGCTCGTATGTAGACATCCGGATCTGCCTGATCCACCCGATGCCACTCTCCGTGCTCCAACGTCACCAGCGCTTCGTCACTTTCCCTGTCAATTCGAATCCGGCCGGTTTCGGCGGCAATGGATACCGGATAACCGCCCGGTTCGTATTTATAAATCAGGACATCCTTTAGAATCGAAGTCCGCCTGTCGATATCGCCTATCAGAATCCTGTAGTTGGCGAAATCCTGAATGAAAACACCGCTCCGGTCCTCCAGGGCGACAGCGGGGCGTTTTCGCTGAATGTCCCCCATTAGCAACCGGGCCCGATAGTTGAATTCCGGCAGTACCTGGTCATTGAAGATTACCAGCGCGAGTGCGAGCGTGATGCCAGCCAATAACACCGGCCAGATCACACGGAAGATTCCGATGCCCAGCGCATGCATGGCAGAAATCTCACCGTCGGCGCTCAGTCGTCCGAATGCCATCAGGGTGGCAACCAGTACCGCCATTGGAACTGCCAGGGCAATCATCCAGGCGGTATTCAAAAGAAACAACTCCAGAACAACACCCGGTGCAATTCCCTTACCCAGCATCAGATCCATCTTCTGCAGAATCAGGTCAACCACCAGGAGAAACATAATGACGGAGAAGCCGAATACAAACGGCGCGACATGCTCCTTAAGCACATATCCGGACAGCACCATGCCACGTCTCCTGGGAACCGCGTGTTTACAAAAGCGTTAAAGATCCAGGCACCGGAAGACGCCGGAATATACGGGTTTTTTTTTCCCACGGAAGCCCTTTCTCATCACATCACAGGATCCGGGATCTCGATCCTTCTTCTTAACTCACTGTTTCTGTTTGTCTTATTTATGGATCTTCCGGTTCGGATTTTCCCTTGATCTTTAACACGGGGTTCGGTATTATTAGTCTAACTCTTAACCTCTACGTGTGGTCCCGCCCCGGAATAAGACTTTCCAATTCACGTATGCACACCCCATACATCTCCAAAGCTTCACGAAGGGGATTGACCCTCCCGCTGCCTACGGTCATCGCTTGCATTCTCAGCACGTGTCTTCTGGCCGATTCGGATACCCTCCGCGCCGAACCGGGTATTCAACTCTCTTTCGGAAAGACACCCGCACACGTCTTCCATCGTTCTCCCGTCAAGCTGACTTATTCCAGTTCCACTGCCTTTCAGCCGCTTTTTCGGCAACGGCGCCAGTTCACCCAGACGGTCACCCGCCTGCTGAACACGGATACCGGAACGCTGATGGTTTATCGAGCCGCCGGCGACGTGGTCCATGGCATACCAGCGGTCATCACCCTGAAAAGCCTATCCGCTTACAAATTCGATGCTGATTTTGGTCGCGTGGCCGCAGAAAAACTCAGCGTGCCGGCACAAGCTCGCCGGGGCGTGGGTAGTGCACTGGTGGATATCAAGATACCCGTCAAAGTACCCAAGGCGCTCAGCGTAATTGCCGGCGAAGGCGACACCAATATCAAGATTACCGGATCCCGGCGCATCGATCTTTCCGGCGTGAATACCACCGTGGGTGGACAGGCCCAGACCGTTCGCGCACGGGCAGCCGAAGGCTTTACCGTCAATTTCGAGCAGCAATCCCAACTGAACGTGCAGGGCACCATCGGTGACCGCATTACGCTGAACCTCCAACAGGACAGCCGCGGTCAGACCGATATCAGCGAATCGCTTCAATTTCGTTACGACGGAGACGAAGACGACATTGTTCAAGAAATTGAAGCGGGCAGGACCTCCCTCAGCCTGCCCGGCACCCGCCTGGTTGGCTTCAGTTCATCCAACCGAAGCGGGCTTTTCGGAATCAAGGGCCGCGGACGCCTGGGCGGATTGGACGTGACGGTGGTCACCAGCCACGACAGAGGCGCCAGCAACCGGAAATCCTTCCAGGGACAGGCAGAGGAGATCGCACATAGAATACGAGACTACGATTACGAAGAGAATCTCTACTTTTTTCTCGACCACGTGTATCGCCAGAGTTTTCCGGACGAACCCACCCGGCCGGATCTGGTGGACATTGGCTCTGTCCGTGTTTTCCTGAACGACTTCAACGATCGCAACGACATCGAGGAGCGCGCCGGACGCGGGGTTGCCTTTGCTTTCTGGACCGCCGGACCCATTCCAGAGCCCGACGCCAGCGTCAATGGCGAGCAGAGCGGGGGCATTGAAGAGGGGTTTTTCCACGAACTGGACCGCTCCGAGTTTCTGGTCGACGCCAGAGGATATCTGATCATGACCCGTCGGAATATTCCACGAGGTCACACCCTTGCGGTCGCATACCGGACGGCCGATGGTCGGGTTTTCGGCGACCTGAATTTTATCCAGAACCCCTCAAATCCGGATGCCAAGATCAGACTGAAACTCATTCACGCCCGACAGCAACGGCCGGAATTTTCAACGTGGGATCTGGCGTGGCGAAACGTGTATTACCTGGGAAGCCGCGACATCGAGCCGGAGGGCTTTGAACTGGAGGTCCTCAGAGATGTGGCCGGTCAGGAGGCGGTGGACAACCAGCGTGGCACGCCGTACCTCCGGATCTTCGCCCTGGACAGACACACCAACGGCTCCTCGGAATCCTCGCCTCCGGACAACCTCATCGATATCGACGGCGGCACAAATCTGCCCGGACTTAATCTACGCACAGGCCACCTGATTTTTCACGATCTGGAGCCATTTGGTGAACGCGGTGTCGGTGCAGAGGCGCTGTCAGACGACGCCCGGGTGCCCGAAATCTACAACACCACCAATAACACCACACGCGCCCAAAAAGGACAATATTTCCTGCGCATCCGATCCAAGAGCAGGGCCACCACATTCAACCTGGGTTTTGGCCTGATCGAGAACAGCGAAGAGGTTCTGCTGAACAACCGTCGCCTGACCCGTGGGCGGGACTACAACATCAAATATCAAATCGGCTCAATAGAGTTGGTTGGAGAGGCTGCAGACCTTGCGGCCGACCCTTCCGCCAACCTGGTGATAAATTACGGATCCAAGAGCCAGTTTGGTTTCGGAGGCGGGCAGAAAAGCCTTGTTGGCCTTCGGGCGGAACACCCGTTCAAGGACAACGTTTCGATGGTGGGAATAAGCCTGCTGTACGGTAGCGAAAGCGCCAACACTCAACGGATTCGCGTGGGCGACGAGCCGGCCCGGACCCTGATCTGGGATATGAACGGCAGGTTCCGTTTCAAGCCACAGATCCTCACCGACTTCGTCAACAAGCTGCCGTTTATCTCCACACAGGCGCCCTCGGCGTTTAACGTCGACATGGAAATCGCGCAGAGCCTGCCCAACCCGAATACGAAAAATGTAGCGTACATTGATGATTTTGAAGGCGCCGAAAGCAGAAAATCGTTTTCCACGTTTAAATTCGACTGGTCCGCCGGCAGCTCCCCAAACCGGAACGGTCTCCAACTTTCGATGCCAAGGGGACGCCTTACCTGGTACAATCTGGTGGACCGAGACCGCATTTCCGTCTACGACATACAGCCTGGGCGAGACGATATTCCCGCGGAAAGCAGCATCGTCGACGATGTTCTCAGTATCCGATTCGAACCCCATCGCACCAACGGTTTTCCTGAGACCTCACGGAACCCCGCCGGAGGCCTCCCGGAAAACTCCTGGGCGGGCGTTACGAGGTGCCTGTTTGGCATGGACTTCTCACGTTCCAAGTTTATCGAACTGTGGATCAGGGGGAATTCGGGACGGCTCCATATCGATCTCGGTGAAATCTCCGAGCGGGCCGATCTGCTGCTCGACCACGCAACGTTTAATGCACCGCCGCCCGGTCAATTTCGCACCGAAGACCGCCCCCTGCCCGGGTTTCCCACGGGCGACGACGTTGCCATTCCGGAAGAGGACATCGGCCTGGACGGCCTGACCGACGCCCAGGAAGATTCGGTCTTCCGCCTGATCTTCCCCGGCGTTACCGTGCCCGACGACCCGTCGGACGACAACTTCAAGGACGTGGACCTCAACCAGGAGAACCTTCGCTTCCGGTACCCGTCGGGTGTGAACGGCACCCAGAACAACAATCCCGAGCGGGAACAGAGGCCGGATTCCGAAGACCTGAACCAGAACGGCATCCTGGACAGCCGTAACCATTACCTCCACTATAACGTCGATCTGGCATCCGATCGGGGCTGGAATGCGATGACGGGCGATTACGACGGACCTTCCATGCTCGTCGTGGGCAGCCAGTCGGATCCTTCCGACCGTCCCTGGAGGTTGTTGCGCATCCCATTGCGCGGCAACAATGCCCCGCGCACCGTCGAAGGCAATCCGGACACGACCTTCGCCGGCGTATTTGATTTTGCGAGAATCTGGATCGAACACGACGACACGACCTCGCTCGACATCTACACACTTGCCGTGGTAGGAAGCGACTGGCTCGAAGATGAAACCCCCGAAGGACAGCAATCGGGAGACTTCAGAGTGGCCACCATCGGTACCGACAACCAGGTCTATGAACTTCCGCCGGGCCTCGAACGGGAGACCAACCCGCAAACGGGAAGACAACTCCTCGAACGGTCACTCGTTCTCCGATTTGAAGACCTCTTTCCCGGCGAGAGCCTGACAGCTTCACGAACCTTTACGGAGGGGCAAGATTACACGCGATACGGTCTGATGACCATGTTCGTCCACGGCGGCAATCCCACGCAACCCACTTACGATGCCAATTTTCCCGCCGGACCCGATTCAACATCCGGAAGCTTCAGCCCGGTTGAACTGTTCGTAAAATTTTCACCCATCGGTGAAGATACGCTCAACTTCTACGAGTACAGGAAGCCCATCTACCGGGGCTGGTCGCCAGAAACCAATACATTCAAAATCGAACTCGATGTCCTTTCGCAGATCAAAGGAAAACTCACGGACCTGAAGGCCACGGGCCAGGCGTCCGACACCCTGCGCCTTTCCCTTCCAACAGACGAGATCCTGGCCGACTATGACAGAGAAGCCAATCAGATACGCGCAGACGTACACGGCGCCATATATACCGTGCGGGGCAACCCCGCGCTTTCAAAAATCAAGTCGTTCGTGATCGGCGTCAGCAACGGGGGAGAATTTCTTCTGGAGGGAGAAAACGAGATCTGGCTGGATGAACTTCGTGTCGATCGAATCCGAAAGAAAAATGCCGTATCCATGTTATTGAACGTACAGTCCACGCTGGCAAATCTGGGCAACGTGACCCTGAACCTGGAACGCCGGAGTGGCGACTTCCAGGATCTTCAGGGGCGCTCCACGGGCAATTCGACGACACAAATCAGCCTGAATGGTTCGCTGAATCTGAACAAATTCCTGCCCGATCAGTGGAACACCGCCATTCCGATGCGATACAATTATCTCCGCAACGGTTCCGTTCCCCGTATTCGACAGGGTTCGGATATCGTCTTGACTGATCAGCAAAAATCCAAGGAGAGCGCGGTCCGCGCTTCGTCCCGGTTCAATGTCTCCATGCGCAAACGTCCGGCAACGCAGAACCCTCGCTGGATCGCCCGGCTCTTTTTCGACCGGATCAATGCGTCTCTGAACTTCCTGACCAACAGCGCGGTCAGCGGCGCCATCACGCGGCGCCGGTCCAACAACGATCAGAATTTCAACGGTAGCTTCAGCTATGACGTCAGCTGGCCCACACAGCAGGGATTGAAAATCCTCAATTGGGTTCCGCGTTTGGGTTCCTATTTTCAGGAAGTCCAATTCTTCTACCTTCCGTCAACCCTTCGCTACAACCTGCGTTTTGATCGTAAGAGCATTAACAGACGTTCCTTTTCCGCCGTTGAAGGCGACACGTCGGACGTCATCGCTGTATTGAACGAAACCTTCAACCTTAACGAGAGTTTCGTTGTAAAACTGACACCCTTTCGAAGCGTGAACGCCAACTATTCCCTCGCGGTGAACCGTGATCTCCGGAATTCATTCGATTTCTCCAAGCTACAGTTCGGCCGCGAAACCACGCGAAGTCAGAAAGTGGGCTTCAACTTCACACCTCGCGTTTCCAAGTGGCTCAGCATCAACACCGACTACTCTTCGGGCTATCGTGAGCGGCTTGAAACCGGGAGCCAGCGGATTTCCATTGGCAACGAACGCAGGGGTCTCACCGTGGGCAACAGCAGCCGTGTTGGCGCCCGATTCAGCCTGAACCTTCCAGGTCTTTTTCGCCCTCTGGCCCGTCCATCGAAAGGCCAGGCCGGGTTTTCGGTAATCCGACTTATCGGCAGGCTGGGCGGAGCGCTGGATGCCGTACAGGTCAACGCCTTTCGCACTCGCCAATTTAATCTTTTTGGCCTGAGGCGTCGACCTGCGCTAAGATTTCAACTTGGCCTCACCGACACCACGATGTCGCCTCGTTACAGATCCGGGGGCGTTACACGCGTAAATACCAGAAACATCTCCGACAATGCCGATATCAAAGGCGCTGTCCGCCTGCCTGCCGGATTTCGAGGCTCTTCCGGGTTAAATTTTAACCATACCAGAAGTTTTGGCAACGCCAATAAGGAAGAACAGAAACTGGAGTTTCCCAATTTTTCAGCGCAGTGGAGGGGACTTGGGGAATTACCTGTCTTAAGGTGGATCTTCACCAGTTCCAATCTCAGCTTTAATTACAAGTCAAATCGTATCTTTCGGGGCGACGGCGGCCTGGGTGATAACGTCCTGACAAACGATACACGCAGAACGGAGTTCCGGCCCCTGATACGGTGGCAGGCCCGATGGAAGAACAAAATGTCAACGAATTTCAGTACAAACCGCAGCCGACAGAACGACCTTCGTTACCAGCGCAACGTGGCCACCGACAGCACCGTCACACAGCCGACGCTGGAGGAGCGGCTGATTGGAACGACCATAACCGAAACGTCTCAATTCACGGCATCCCTCAGATACTCACTGAGTTCGAAATTCTTCAGTAAGATGCAGAGCAACCTCGACCTCACCGTCGAGTACGGCACTAATAACAGTCTGAAAAAGGAAATTCCCCGAAGCGCGGAAGCCATAGAAGCCGCTGAGGCCGTTGTTCGCCAAAGAGATGATCGCTGGCACGCCAGTCTGGCCGGGCAATATCAGTTCAGCAGCAAATTCACCGGTGGTACCCGTTTCAGGCACGAGAATCGGAAGGACAAGCTCCGCGACCTGAACAACAGGGTATGGGAATTCAAGGTATGGGGAGAGATTCGCTTTAACTGATATCACAGCTTCGCCGATCGATCTCGACCACGCCCCGCAATGAAAATCGGAGTTTGTATGTTTTCCTTTAATCGCAAAGAACGGTTTGTGTTGCTGGGTCTGACTGCCGCATTGCTGATCGGCGGCGCAGTCAATCTGATTGAACGGTATGGCGACCGCGACCTCCCGGACTTTCACGTTCAAAAAGGCGCGGTACCCGTTCCCGATAGTCCGGGTAAAACGGAAATTGTGGAGCAGCACGCAGGCCCCATCGATCTGAACCGGGCCTCAGCCGTACAACTCACGCGCCTGCCGGGCGTCGGCCCCAAGATCGCCCGGCGAATTGTGGACGATCGCAATACCCGTGGGCCGTTTAAATCCGTGGAAGACTTGACCCGGATAAAGGGGATTGGAAAAAAGACACTGGAAAGACTGAGTTCAAAGATTACGGTGAGCGCTCCATGAGCAGGGCAACGGGGATCCATATCGCTGAAGAAATGCTCCGGCTGACCTGTTTGGAACGAACGCCGGCGGGATACCGCCTCTGCGGCTTATTCGAATCCCGACTGGTATCGCCCATTCTTCCCCGGTGGCCTATTCAACCTCGGGTTCGGCGATCCCTGAGTGAGAGCCTACAGGAGGGATTTGCCCAGGTGCAGGGCGCGCCGGGTGCCATCGTGCTGTCTCTCGGAGGTGGTTTCTTCCACCTGCAAAGGACTCCGCTTGAACTGGCGTCGTCCGAAGCCCGGCAGGAACACATCACCTGGGAGGCAACGCAGACCCTGGTCGACCCCGTCAACAGGTACGTCGTCGATTACGTCGCTGCCGGGCGAACAGCATTCTGGATTGCCATCCGCAAGGAGGTTTTCGAATTCTATTCTGATTTGCTGTCGCCCCTTCGCGTGAGACAGTATCGGCTGGAAGCAGAGCCCCTGGGCCTGTTTTACGCCTGTCTGCTGGCGAAAACCGGAGCCGCATTCCGGGTTGCAGCCATCAGAGTTGGACATCCCTGGCTCCATTTTGTGGCGGCGGCGTCCGGAAATTTGATTTCGGCCGAGGCTGTCTGCCTGGAAAACCCGGGCATGGTCAACGGGTTACCTGCGGACCACTCACGCCAATACTCGAACGAAGAAAAAACCGACGCCACAATACGTCGCTGGCTCGATGGAGGCGGCCACTCCAACCAACGCAGACCCGACTTCCAACGGGTTCTGTTATGCGGCGAGGATCCCGAGATCGCGACCCTTGTGGAACGTGTCGAAATGCCTAATGGACCAAAACTCGAAACCCTCGCTCCCTTTTCGAACTGCACGACGGAGACACTTCCGGATTCACAGAAGCGTTTCCTGGTGAGCCCGTCCACGTTCAGCGTGGCTTGTGGGTTGGCTTATAGGGAACTCGCAAAGGATCAAATATGACCGCGGCGATCTATCCTGGCACCTTCGACCCAGTGACATACGGCCATTTGGACTTGATCGAACGAACGGCGAAAATCTGCAGCCGGCTGGTCGTCGCCGTGGGTCTGAATCCCGATAAGCATCCGCTGTTTTCACCAGATGAGCGCGTCCGCATGATTCAGGAAGTCTCATCCCATTGTCCGAATGTCGAAGTCACAAAGTACAGCGGATTGCTCGTTGACTTTGCCAGGAGGACCGGCGTTTTCATCGTTGTACGAAGTCTGCGTACCACAACTGAATATGAGTTGGAAATCTCAATGGCGGTTGCCAACCGTCAGATGGAACCCCGATTGGAGGTTCTCTTCTTGATGCCCAGTCTTGACTATGCGTATCTGAATTCTACCCTTGTTCGAGAAATCGCCCGTTTAGGAGGCGACGTGACCGCTTTCGTACCACCCGCTGTTGAAAATAGACTGAAGGCGAAGTTCCTGTAACGATTCCATACGACAAGCCGAATACGAACGGCAACCCTGCAACCGACAAATCGATACCCTACCGCTCCGGGCACTCCGGCAGACTAATGGCTCCTCAGAGACAAGAACCGGGTCCGGCCTGATAAAATCACCCTCCACAGACGGGGCCAGGCGCTCCGAGTACCTGAAACAGGTTCTCACGGGTGCCCACACTTCAAACCATGTTCATCGACCAGGCCAAACTCACGGTAAAATCGGGAGACGGGGGTAACGGTTGCAGAAGCTTCCGGCGCGAAAAATTCGTACCTCGAGGCGGCCCTGACGGCGGTGACGGCGGTGACGGCGGCGATGTTGTCTTCCTGGCGGACATCGGTTTAAATACCCTAGTGAATTACCGTTTTCACCGGCATATTCGCGCCGAACACGGCAGACCGGGCATGGGAAAGAAATGCAAGGGTCGAAGGGGTGCCGGCGCAATGGTTCGCGTACCTCGTGGCACAGTGGTCAGAGATGCCGATACGTGCGAAATCCTGGCGGATCTCACCGTGCGAAATGAACGGATGGTCCTGCTCAAGGGCGGACGGGGTGGCAGAGGCAACGCACGTTTCGCAACCCCTACGAACCGCGCGCCGGAAACCGCCTTTCCGGGCGAAGCCGGTCAGGAGAAGCGCCTTGAACTGGAACTGAAACTTATCGCAGACGTCGGTTTGGTAGGCCATCCCAACGCGGGAAAATCCACGCTGCTTTCCCGCATTTCGGCCGCACACCCGAAAATTGCGGATTACCCGTTTACGACGCTGCAGCCGCACCTGGGTATTGTTTCATACAATGATTTCGACAGCTTTGTGGTTGCCGACATCCCTGGCCTCATCGAGGGAGCGCACCAGGGCAGGGGTCTCGGACACCGATTTCTTCGCCATATAGAGCGTACTCGCATCCTGCTATTTCTTCTCGATTCCACCTCGCCGGATCCCGAACGCGACCTGGAAATCCTCCGAAACGAACTCCATCACTTTAGCCCCAGGCTACTCCGGAAGCCCTCACTGACCGCAGTCACGAAAATTGACCTCCTGGCCCCGGACGAAAAAACGCGCACCCGTCGGTCCGACCGATACCTTTACTTCTCATCTGTATCGGGAGAGGGGATTCCGGAACTTTTGCAACACCTTGGTAAACTGGTCGACAGGAACCGCGCCGACGAATCTCACCAATAATCGGACGCTGACAAACCCCGCCGGACCGGGCAAGCGATACCCTTTCTCGTGGCATCATCTCTGCAATATCCTTTCGAATCCCATACCGCTTCTGAAAGCCCCTTTCACCCCGCCGCGTCTTCTGTCCCGGAATACGGTGCTTTTTTTCTGGTACTTCTTTTGCATGCTTTTAAATTGAACCTTTCATACACCACACCCGGCCCTCGCCGACGGAATTGGCGCACTGGGCCTTTCCGGCTACGATGTCCAAAGATATATTAGACTGGTTGACGCTTCATTCGGTCTCCGGGCTGGGACCTGTCGCGTTTACCGCATTGATAACTCATTTTTGCAGCCCGGGAGCCGTCTTAGGGGCAACCCGCGCCCGTCTGTGCGCGGTGCCTGGCATTGGTCCCGAACTTGCCGGTGCCATCCATACGGCACACGACCCGTCCTGGGCTGAAGAACAGCTGCGACGGGCCGAGGACGCACGAGTTCACCTGCTGACTCTGCAGTGCCCCGACTATCCAGTTTATCTTCGACAAACCTACGCCCCGCCACCCATCCTGTATGTGCTTGGAAACATCGACGCGTGTGCGCTTCCCACCGTTGCGATCGTCGGCTCCCGTTCATTCACATCCTACGGGCGAGATATCGCCTATCAGATTTCGGGAGAACTGGTTCGGCGCGGAATTACCGTGGTCAGCGGGCTGGCCACCGGCATCGATACTCATGCCCACCGGGGAGCGCTTGCCGAACGTGGATACACCGTCGCCGTACTGGGTAGTGGATTGGACAGACCATATCCACCTCAAAACAAAGACCTGTTCCACGTTATCAGCGAGACCGGCGCCACCCTTTCCGAATTCCCGATGGGCGCATCCGCCGAAGCCCACAACTTTCCTCGTCGCAACAGAATTATCAGCGGCCTCAGCCTGGGAGTGGTGGTTATCGAAGCAGGGGATCGCAGTGGCGCACTGATTACCGCCCGGCTGGCGCTGGAACAGAATCGGGAGGTCTTCGCCATTCCCGGTCCGGTTCATTCGGGCCGAAGCCGAGGCACAAACCGGCTGATCAGACAGGGCGCCGTTCTGGTACAATCGGTCGAGGACATTCTGGATGAACTTCGTCCACACCTGACGCAACTCCGTCCACCATATGTCCGCCAGCACCTGGCGGCAGAGCCCGCAGAACTCTCGAAACCGGAACGTCAAGTCTTTGAGTGCCTGTCGGCCGACGTGCCGTCCCACATCGATGCCATTGCCGACCGTGCGGGTATGCCAACCGCCAGCGCGCTTTCGGTACTGCTAGGTCTGGAACTGGCCGGCATTGCGGAGCAGCTACCCGGCAAACGCTTCATTCGGAAGCTGGTTCGAACCGGATAAGGCAAGGCGCCAAAAAAAGATACACGACATTGGGTTGTTTGACCCCGCCGGATGCATCCCGCCGAAGAAACGTCGAGATCCGGGAATAGAATGCGCAACGCGCCGTGAATCGACCGAACCTCAACCAAAAACCCCCTCGAAAATCAAGGGGGGCGGAATCCTCGGACCTTTGCGTATTGCCTCAGAATCGACGCATCAGGCCCACAATTTTGCCTGCGATGCGGAACTCGTCCCGGACCGGATGCACGACGATGGTTTCGAACGCTTCGTTTTCGGGGCTGAGCCGTACCCGCCCTGCCTCCGGAAAATACCGCTTCACGGTCGCCTCCTCCCCAATTACCGCCACCACAATTTCACCCGGGCTCGCCGTTTCCTGCTGCCGTGCCAGCACATAGTCTCCATCCAGAATGCCCGCATCGCGCATGCTCTCACCCTTGACCCGAAGAACGAAAACGTCCTCCGACGGCAAAAAAGAACGATCCACAGCCACCGTGCCCTCGACGTTTTCAGTCGCCAGGATAGGCTCCCCGGCAGCCACCCGCCCAATAACCGGCACCTCTCGGGACTCGGATGCCCCGGGAATGTCGCGTACCAAATAGTCCGTAAGCTCGATCCCTCGGGACACCATGGGACGTCGCCGGATATAACCCTTTTTCTCGAGGGCGGCCAGGGTGGTTCGCACGCCGTTCGTGGAGGCGATGTTGAAGGCATCCATGGTCTCCCGAATTGTTGGAGGAGCGCCACCATCTCGGATCGTCCGGGCGATAAAATCGTAAATGTCCCTCTGTCTGTCCGTTAATTTCTGACGCATCGCGCATCTCCTCAATAACCAACGGACTGCTATGGATACATAACGAACCCGTCCTGCTCACTACGGAACAGGCTACAAACGACAGCACTGCTCATTTGAATATAGTGAACATTAGTTCATTCGTCAACACCTGTTTTGTATGGTGCGACACAATGCCCCACTGCAAACGAGTCCTATACGTCATTGAACGCAAACCGGTCAAGAATACCTATTGCAACTCCCTGCAAAACCTATATTTAGTTAAATCACAAAGTGCTTGACAGGTGTGCCGAGTTACTTATATTTGTCCATTCGGTGTATCGAACCTTTCGGTAAAGGGCGGCGTCACGTGAAGTCTTTGCGTTATTCAGACTGGTCCCTGTTCGGATGGCACGGGCTCAACCTCCGGGTGCCTTTGGAGTGGAATCCCGGCAAGATAACCGGCGACTACAAAGCCGGCAGCGTCCGCCTGGACGATCCCACGTTAGCCAGGCTGGAGATCGAGTGGAAAGATGCCCGTGGCGACAAGAGAGTCGCACCGATTGTGGATCGCTATGTTGATGGACTCGCCCAAAGCGCCCACAAGGAAAAGAAAATCCTCGACGTCGAACGCAATACCGACGCGAGCTGGCTTGAACTGCCGGATGCCTGTTCGCCAGTCTTTTTCGGCTGGCAAGCCGAGTACCGAATCCACGCACTGGCGTTCTACAGCATGTCGTCCGACCGACTCTTTTTCGTCAAAATCAGGACGAAACTGGACGAGGACGCCGGGGTCAATATCAAGCGAATTCTGAATTCTATTCGGGATACCGCACCCGACAATGACCGGACGTGGGCGCTATACGATCTCGTGTGTTCATCGCCCCCTCAGTTCTCTCTGGAAACCTACGACCTCAAATCCGGTCACCTTCGGCTCTGTTTTCAGCACGGACAGACTATTCTTCAGGTCGACCGGCTCAGCCTTGCCGAAGTGCTCCTAAAGAAGCGCACCCTACTGGACTGGTACCAGGAATTCTTCCGTAAGAACCTGCGTCAAGTCAATCTGGACTCCCAGGAGACCAGCGTCGGGGACCACTGTGGTCTGACCGTCCGCGGAAAACCCAAGAGCCGCTGGCGGGGGCTGCTGATGCCTCTGCCGTTCTGGAATGCCAGACCGCGTTTGAATATGGAAGCCCGCGTCTGGACCTGTAACCACGTCAACAAGATTTACGCAGTTCACACATACTACAAAAAGCAGAAGGATGCGCCGGACATTGAAAATGCCCGGCGCGCCGTTGTCTGCCACCGGGAATCCGTCCCGGATGGTGGAAAAGCCTGACGTCCGGCCCGCCCGTATCCCTGAACCGCAGGAAGCCAAATGTCCTTGTTTTCCTTAAAAAGACAACCCAAGATCAGCCGAGAGGCGATGTTCAACTCCAAACCGACGCGGAACAGCCAGTTGGAATGGAAAACGAACAAAGACGACGAAGTGACCATTTCACTGAAACGCGCAGATACCACCAAAGTGAAGATCCTTTCCAAAATCTTCTGGGTGCCCGAGAAACGAACGCTGGTACTGGATGAAATCGGCTCTCAGGTCTGGGAGATGTGCGACGGGCGCACGACGGTGGGCGCAATGATAAAACGTCTGTGCGAAACCCACAAGCTCAACGCAAAGGAAGCTGAAATTTCTCTTTTGAGCTACCTGAGAACACTGGGACGCAAAAATCTGCTCGGGTTTCTGGTGGAGAAAAGCGATCTTCGGAAAAAGAAGAGACGCGCAAGCGGAAAGGCCTGGAAATAGATATGAATTCGCCGTCCCAACCGAAGAAGGCCCCGCGATGCAACACCGCGGGGCCTTCTTAATGTCTACCCTGAAACAACCTTTCCGTATCGAGTCTCACGCAATCTGGCGCATCTTGGTACCTTCCGCCAGATCCTTACTTGCGTTTACCGCATCAATGCCCGAACTGCTCCATTTTCGTTTAAAAAGATCGCGGTAGACGTTTCGGCCAAATCGGCCAGCGGTGCCCAATAGACGCCAAACAGCACCGTGCCGGCAAACAACACCGCCAGGGTGGCTGTGGCGAACCGGGAAATAACGACCGGTGTATCCGAAAGGGGCTTCTCCAGGTACATAGCGCGCACGACCCTTGCATAATAATACAAAGAAACAGCGCTGTTTAACGCACCCACCACCGCCAGCCAGTATAACCCACCATCTACCACGGCGGCAAACAGATACACCTTTCCTATAAACCCTGCTGTCGGCGGCAATCCCGTGAGCGAAAAGAGAAACGCAGACATCGCCAGCGCGATCCATGGCGACCGCCAACCCAGCCCCCTGTAATCCTCAATGTCCTCACTGCCGATACTTTCGGCCAACAGCAACACAACCAGAAATGCACCCAGATTCATAAAAAGATACGCGCCAGTATAAAACATCACTGCTTTCAATCCCGCAGACGACAACATCACCACGCCCATCATCATATATCCCGCGTGGGCAATGCTGGAGTACGCCAGCAGTCTCTTCAGGTTGCGCTGCCAGATGGCCGTCAGATTGCCCAGCGTCATCGTAAAGGCCGAAATGAGGGCAAGCAACTGCGGCCATGCCACACCCAGCGTGGTACCCGTACCCGAAGTGCCATCGTAGGCGGATAAGCCCACATAGAAGAACCGCGCCAGCATGGCGAAACCGACCGCCTTGGGTGCGACCGATAAGAACGCCGTCACGGGTGTAGGCGCACCCTCGTAGACGTCAGGACACCAGAAATGAAATGGAACCGAAGCCACCTTGTAGCCAAAGCCTGCCATCGCGAGCGTCGCACCAAGAAACAACGTCATTTCGTACGGCGCGGTGGTCCCCAGGCGGGCCGCAATCCCGTAGATGTCCAGCGTCCCCGTCAATCCGTAGATCAAGGAAAATCCATACAGCATGATGCCGGAAGACACCCCGCCGTATACCACGTATTTCAGCGCAGCCTCGTTGGATCGCCGGACCCGTTTTTGATAGCCCGCAAGCACAAAGGACGGCAGGCTGACCAACTCGAGCGCAAGGTACATCATCAACAAATTCGTCGCGCCCGCCATCAAAAAGCCGCCCAATGCGACCGAAAGAAAGAGCGCGTAGAATTCACCGATGCGGTCCGCGTCGATGTCCCGCGACTGCAAACCGAACAGGGTGACCACGAGGGTTGCGATCACAATCAGAAGTTTGAAGAACAGGGCAAAACCATCCAAGGCGATCATGCCCATGAACAACGACCTGGGCGGCTCATCGTACAATCCGGCGATCGAAAACAGGCATGCCACAAGCACCAGAAGCGAGATGCCCGTCAACAATGCCTTCTTCTTTCCGGTCAGGATCAAATCGACGGTCACAATACCTAAAATTGCAGCCGTGATGATGATCTCCGGCCAGATGTATTGCAGCCCGTCCAGATTCACTGCGACCGCGTTTTTAATGGCCTCGGCCAAAATGTCGTTCCTTCCATCCGTGATGGGCTCGAATCGCGTTGAAGCCCGGCAGAATCGGACTGTCTATCTCGCGTTTATCGCTGTAACGCGGACATAACCGGCCCGTTAAGATCCTTTACGAGCTCTCCGAGAGACTGCGCCAGCAGGTCCAGCACGGGCGCGGGATAAATGCCCAGAACGATGACAATGACCGCCAGCGGCGCCAGGCAGAAGATCTCGCGACCGTTAATCTCGGGCAGGTCCCGCCACCTTTCGTTAAACGGCCCCATGAACAGTCGCTGAAAGGCCCAGAGCATGTATGCCGCACCCAGAAGCACCCCCAACGTGCCCAGGATTGTCATCGTGCGATGGACCTGGAAGGCACCCAGGAAACATAGCGCTTCGCTGATAAACCCTGAAAGCCCCGGCAACCCCAATGCGGCAAAATAAGCCACCATCGTCAGACTGCCGTATACCGGCATGTGCGACCATAATCCGCCAAATCCCAGTTTTCCGCGCAAATCCGGATCTTCGTAATCATTGGGATAGACAATATACCGGTGGTGGGCCCGGTCGTAAATGACGCCCACCAGAAGAAACAACATCGCCGTGATGGTGCCGTGGTTGAACATCTGAAATACCGCCCCGTTGATTCCATGAGGCGTAAACGACGACATGCCAAGCATCACAAAACCCATATGACTGATACTGGAGTACGCCACCAATTTCTTCAAATCGGTCTGCGCCATTGCAACAAGTGCGCCATAGATGATGTTAATGACCCCGATCACGGCCAGAAAATAGCTGAAATCGCGTGTCACGTCGGGCAACATAGGGTAATTGAACCTCAAAATACCGTAAGTGCCCATTTTAAGCAGCACGCCGGCCAGAATCACACTGATGGCCGTAGGCGCTTCGACATGCGCGTCGGGAAGCCAGGTGTGGAATGGAAACAGGGGCACCTTTATGGCGAAACCGATAAACATGGCAAACCAGATCATTACTGGAGCCGAGTAACCGAAAATCATCCCGGCCCGCAGCCAATCGGAGTGGTTGGCCTGATCCATCATCACCAGCATATTGAACGTATGTTTGCCCGTATCCGGATCGGTTACATTGAAGTAAAGCGCCAACATCGCCAGCAATAACAATACGCTCCCCGCCAATGTAAACAGGAAGAACTTAATGGCGGCATACTCCTTTCGAGGACCTCCCCAGATCCCGATCAGGAAATACATCGGCAACAGCATCACTTCCCAGAACACGTAGAACAGAAAAAAATCAAGGGACACGAACACACCCTGCATGCCGGTCTCAAGCAGCAGAAACAGCGCGAAATATCCCTTCACGCCACGGTTGATGGACCAGGAGGCGGGAACGCACAGGAAACCCAGCAGCGCCGTCAACAGCACCATCGAAACGCTCAGGCCGTCTATGCCCATATAATAGTGGATGTTGAACGACTCGATCCAGGGTAGCCGCACTTCGTATTGCATATCGGGCACGGACCGATTGAAATCCTGAAACAACCAGATCGCCAGCAGAAGGCAGAGCCCGGTTGCAGCCAGCGCAACCCGGCGGATCGCATGGACCGCCCTGCCCGGCAACAGCAGAATCACTACGGCACCCAGAACTGGAATAAACGTTAAAAGCGTTAGAATCCATTGAGCCATCTTTCGGCTACCTCCCTCAACAATGTCGCAACGCAAATGACGGACGGCAGACCGGCCCGCCTTGTATCAATTGACTGTGATATCCGTCGAATCACTACCGGGATTTCAAGCAACCATCAATCGGATCACCATAAGGACCAGGATGCCCGCCATCACCAGAACAACGTAGGTCTGAAGGCGTCCCGTCTGAATGTGTCTGAGTCCGGCGCCGGCCCACCTGATCACCCCGGCAACGGCGTTCACGAGCCCGTCGACCACCCATTCGTCGAACAGTCGGTCGATGAATGAAATACCCCGGGTCGCCGTGGCTGACAGATTCACGAGACCGTCCACAATGTAAGCGTCGAACCAGTTCAACGCCGTTCGCCCGACCATTACGGCGCGGACAAAACTGGCTTCGTATATTTCATCGAAATACCACTTCCGGTTCAACGTGTGGAAGAACCCACCCGACTGAAGCGATACTTCCTCCAAAGCGATCATTTCCTCCCGCCGATTATAGTACCGCCGATAGGCCGTATAGATGCCCGCGCCGGCAACCAGTAAAGACAGGATCATCGCCGGGTAGTGCGCCGTGTGCGCCGCGTCGTTTTCCGCACCGGCCGCATAAACCTCAACCTCGGTTCCCAAGGGCAACCCTTCGCCGTTGGCCGCAAGCAGGCCCGCTTCAGGCGCCTTCACGAGATGGTGAAACCAGCCCTCTCCGCCAAGTGGGTTCCAGGCATAGAAGATCCAGATACTCAGCACCGCCAGCACAATCAGCGGAACCGTCATCACTCCCGGGGATTCGTGGGCGTATTCGAGGAGGGACTTCTCCTTCGGCTTTCCGTAGAACGTAAGAAAGATCAGCCGGAACATGTAATAGGCCGTTAAACCAGCGGCGGCAAACCCGAGAAGGGGCAGGAGGAAATGCACCGGACGGGAGAATCCGCCGAATCCCAGCGCAGCGGCCAGTATTGCGTCTTTGCTGAGAAATCCGGACGTTAACGGTACCCCCGCCAGGGCCACGGTCGCAACAAGAAAGGTCCAGAAAGTCAGCGGCATTTTCGCTCGCAGCCCGCCCATATTTCGCATATCCTGCGGGTCGTTGTCGTTATGTGTCGCGTGGAACGCATGCTCCACCGCATGGATCACGCTGCCCGATCCGAGGAAGAGGCATGCCTTGAAAGCCGCGTGTGTCATCAGGTGAAAAAATCCCGCCGCGTAGGCGCCTACGCCCAAACCCATGATCATATATCCCAACTGGCTGATAGTCGAATAGGCCAGAACGCGCTTGATGTCGTACTGGGCCACGGCGATGGTTGCACCCAGAATTGCAGTAATCGCTCCGATGTAGGCGATCACCAACAGGGCGTCGGGCGTCAGGATCGGGAACATCCTCGTTACCATATACACACCGGCGGCAACCATAGTAGCGGCATGGATCAGCGCGCTGACGGGTGTCGGACCTTCCATAGCGTCCGGCAACCAGACATGCAGCGGAAACTGCGCCGACTTGCCCACCGCGCCACAGAACAGACACAGGCCCGCAATCGTCAGCAGTCCCCCGCTGAGCCGCCCGCTGGCTACCCCGTCGTAAACACTTGCGAAGTCGAAAGCGCCGACCTTCCAGAACACGATCATAATACCGATGAAAAAGCCGAGGTCGCCCACACGGTTCACCAGAAATGCTTTCTTGCAAGCCGCTGCCGCCGACGGTTTTTCGTACCAGAATCCGATCAGCAGATAGGAAGAGAGCCCCACGAGTTCCCAGAACACGTAAAGCAGCAGGAAGTTGTCAACCAGAACCAGACCCAACATCGAAAACGAAAAAATCGCCAGAAACCCGAAAAACCTGGAATAACGCGGATCTCCGTGCATATAACCTACCGAATACAGGTGCACCAGTCCACTCACGACCGTTACAACCATCAACATGACGGCAGTTATATTGTCGACCAGCAGGCCAACGGTAATCTTCGCGGCGTTCAAATCAAGCCAGACCCAAGAATCGAGCTCGAGGCGCCAGCCCGGATCGTAGGCCGAAAGCGCCTGGATGAAATACCGGAGAGAAAGAAGAAACGCAACGGCAATGGCCGCCAGGGGTACCCAATCGCCGCCACGGGGCAGGCGCCGTCCCACGAAAGTCTGTACGACAAAGGCCGCAAGCGGTAGAACAGGGATTAGTAGCAGATCTACGGGCATTACTCCCCCGGGGACGTCATCCGCTCAAAGAGTCCAGTCTATCGATGTTGACCATCTGATAATTGCGGTAGATATTCAAAACGATCGCCAGCGCAACCGCCGCTTCCGCCGCCGCAAGAACAATGACGAAAACGGCGAAAACCTGCCCCTCCAATCCCGAATCGGAGAACCGCGCAAACGCGACAAGATTCAGATTCGCGGCATTCAGTATGAGTTCCACACCCATCAGAATGCTGATCGCGTTGCGGCGCGTGGCAACCGCCAGAATACCCAGGCAGAAAAGAATGGCCCCCACGACCAGATAGTGCTCCAATCCAATCATAAGTCCCCCTCCTCCTCCTCCTCCCCCTTCCCCTTTCCGGCCAGCATCGAAGCCCCGATCAGGGCCGCCAGCAACAGCATGCCAGCCACCTCGAACGGCAGGACGTAAGTTGTCATCAGCGACTTGCCGATCTCCGCGGTACTGGAAGCCGGCGTGGGACCCTCTGAAAGCGGCCAGGACGTTTTCACGATCACCATAACCAGCAGCGCGAAACCGGCGCCGACAACAACCACGCTGGGCAGAAACTGCACCCGTTCGGCCAGCAAATTCAAATCGTAGATCCGGTTGGTCAACATCACACCGAAGAGCAATAGAATCAGGATTCCTCCGACATAGATCAATACCTGCGCGCCCGCCAGGAAATCGGCATCGAGAAAGACGTACAGACCGGCAACACCGAAAAACGTAAACAGCAGGGCAAACACAGCATAAATCAGCCGGCTCACAAACACGACTGCTGCCGCCGAGCCCACGGTCACGGCGGCAAACAGGTAAAACACGATCGTCGAGAGCTCCATACAACAACCATTTCCGGAAGCCCCGGGACATCAATAGACGACCGCCTTCGTCTGCAAGGCTGGCCCCCATGTTCCCGGCACCCTGAAGTGACGGGGCCGCCGCAGTCTATTGACGCTCCGCCGACTCCGCGACAGCGGGCTTTTGTTCGTAGTCCCAGGGACGGGCGTAACGGTAGATCAGATCCGTCCGATCGTAAACGGACGACTCGTAATTGGGGGTCATAATCAGACATTCGGTGGGGCAGGGATACACACAAAGACCGCAATAACAGCAAAGCCCCATGTCGATATCAAAACGCAAAACTTTGAGCCGCTTCTTTGTTCCCTTGGACGTCAGGCCCAGATCCTCGTCCGGACCGGCCTTTTCGCATTCGATATAAATGCAATCCACCGGACAGGCTCTTGCGCACTGATCGCAACCGATGCAATCGTCGATATCGTTGAATAACTGATTGCGCGACCGCTCAGGCATCTGCCAGCGCTCGTCCGGGTACTGCAGGGTAACTGATGGCGTGAACATATGCTTCAATGTGATATTCAAGCCCACCCAGATGGAAGAAGCCGACTGATAGAGATTCCTGAAATACAAACCCATTGCATCACCTCTGGAGAAAGTGTCCGGTTGATCCTGACCGTGGCTCAAATGCGCAAAGCTCGCGCGATACTCAGGCTGTCTGGGCCCGCTGTGTCCGCCCCTGCATCAACCCCTGGGCCGCCGAACGCAACAGGAAGAATAGAACGACGGCCATCACGCCCATCAGTCCAACCTTGGCGAGCTCCTGCAGCCATCCTGGAGCGGCGAAGTGCCAAACGACCGATCCGAGCAGACACAGAAACGCGCCAGGCGTCAGTACTTTCCAGCCCACGAACATCAACTGATCGACGCGCAACCGGGGAAGCGTCCATCGTATCCAGATCTGCACCGCCACCAGCAGGAGGCCCTTTCCGATCATCCAGATGGGACCCGCCGGAAACGAACCGCCCCAGGGCGCCTGCCAGCCACCCAGAAATACCACCGCGCCTACCATGCTTACAGCCACCATCGCCGCGTATTCCGCCACGAAAAAGAACGAGAAGCGCATGCCGCTGTACTCGGTATGATATCCCGCCACCAGTTCGGATTCGGCTTCAGGTATGTCGAATGGGGTCCGGTTGACCTCTGCGAGCGAGGCGATAAAGTAAAGGATGAATGCAAGAAACGTAAACGGATTGCGAAAGACGAACCAGTGATATAACGACCCGGACTGCGCTGCGACCAGGTCCTGCGTGCTCAGTGTACCCACAAGCGGAATCACACTCAAAAACGCCATGGCCACCGGGATTTCATAGCTCACAACCTGGGCCGCCGAGCGCATTGCGCCGAGCAGAGACCACTTGTTATTGGACGCCCACCCGGCCATGAGTATACCCAGAACGCCCAACGACGAAATGGCCAGAATATAAAAGATACCGATATCCAGATCGCTCACGATCAGGTTGCCGCCGAAGGGGATGCACACAAAGACGGCCAGAGCCCCGGAAAAGACCAGCAAGGGCGCCAGAATGAACAGCCCTTTATCCGCCGCCGCCGGAATGATGTCCTCCTTCAGCAGGAGCTTGACGCCGTCGGCAAGCGGCTGAGCCCAGCCGTGCCACCCCCCGGTTCGCATCGGCCCCAGACGGTCCTGGATATGGGCGGATATCTTCATTTCCATGTACACCATAATCAGGCCCAGTACGGCGACGAGCGTTACGACAACGATCCCGGCGAGCAGCCCCAGCGCAAGGGACACCAGACCGACCGGCACGGCGCTCAAAAAGCCCACCTGATTTACAAGAGCCTCCGCTAACTCCAGCATAGGGTACTCCTTACCTGTCGATCTCGCCCAACACGATATCGATGCTTCCGATAATGGCAATGATATCGGCCAGATAATGGCCCCTGGCGAGTTCGTCAAAAACACTCATCACGGTAAAACAGGGCGACTTCACCCGCACCCGGTAAGGCACGTTGGAACCGTCACTGATTACGTATACCCCCAGTTCGCCCCTGGGATTTTCGCTACGAACGTAACACTCCGCGTCTTTGGGGGGCCGTACGTTTCTGGGGACCGCCGCCTGAACGTCTCCGCCCTCGGGCAGTTGATCGAGCGCCTGAGACACGATCCTGGCGCTTTGCTCCATCTCGCGAATCCGCACCATGTAGCGATCCCAGCAATCCCCCAGGGTCCCCATTTCTCCCATGCCGACGGGCACGTCGAACTCGAACCGGTCGTAAATTGAATAGGGTTCGTCCCGACGCAGGTCCCATTTCACCCCGCAACCCCGAAGATTCGGTCCGGTAATGTTGTGACTGTAGGCCAACTCCCGCGACAGGACGCCAACCTTGGCGGTGCGTTCAATGAAAATCTTATTGTACGTGAGCAGTTCGTTATACTCATTCAATTTGCCCTTGAATGCGGCCAGGAAGTGCCGGCAGCGTTCGATGAACCCCGGCGGCAGATCGTGGGAGACCCCGCCCACCCAGATGTAATTGTACAACATCCGGGCTCCGCACGTCATTTCAAACAGGTCGAAAATATCCTCCCGTTCCCGGAAGGCAAACAAAAAGGGCGTAAACGCCCCTATATCCATCCCATAGGTCCCGAAAGAAACCAGGTGGCTGGCAATCCGGTTCAACTCACACATGATGATCCGGATGTAGTCCACGCGTTCCGGAATCTCGAGTCCCAGGAGTTTTTCAACGGCCAGAACATACCCCATATTGTTGTTCATCGCCGCCAGATAATCCATCCGATCCGTGAATGGGATCACCTGCGGATACGGCAGATTCTCGGCGTGTTTTTCGAAGCAACGATGCAGATAACCGATATGGGGTTTTGCCTCTTCGACAATCTCTCCGTCTGTCTTGATCTCCAAACGCAGCACCCCGTGCGTACTCGGATGCTGAGGCCCCATATTAATTGTCATCAACTCGCTGTTTAGATTATCGTCCCCCATGTCCGCTACCCGCGGCAGTCCCGGCCGCTCCACCGTCACTTCTGCCGCCCCCCGTGAAATCTCTGCCATAATTTATACCTCAACCCTGATGCCGCGATAAAATTCCTGGACCTGGTAATCCTTGCGCAGCGGCCACCCTTCCCAGTCGTCGGGACACAGAATCCGCCGCAGATCGCTGTGCCCGTCGAAGACAATTCCGAACATATCGTACGTCTCCCGTTCGTGCCAGTTCGCCACACGCCATATACCCTCCACTGTTGGCACACGGGGACCGTCTCTACCCACGTCCGCCTTCAGCGTTATCTTGTGACGGCAGGACGTTGAAAACAGATGATAGACCAGCGTCAGGTGTTCCGGATAATCCACGCCGCTCAGACACATCAACGACTCGAACCCCATTGCTTCGTCGTCTCGCAGATACAGACCAATTTCTGCAATTGCATCGGCCCTTACCCGAATAAAGGGATCCACATTTTGAGTCAGATCCAGAACCTGATCGGCGAACTTCGTCTTTAGCCGGTCGTAAATCTCCTGCGGCGTCATTGATCACCCCCACATCCGGTCCGGCGAAAGTCTGTTGGCGCTGCTCAACCTACTTTCGCGATGGAATCGATGCGGATCTTGTCCTGGAGTTTCAGAACGCCCTCCAACAAGGCCTCCGGCCTCGGAGGGCAGCCCGGTACATAGATATCAACCGGTACAACCCGGTCGACACCCTTCAATACGTGGTATCCGTGCTGCCAGTACGGGCCGCCGGAAGTGGCGCAACAACCCATGGACATCACGTATCTGGGTTCAGCCATCTGGTCGTACAATTTCTTCACGCGAGTGGCCATTTTCAAGGTAACCGTGCCGGCCACAATCATCAGATCGGACTGCCGGGGCGTGGCGCGCGGGACCATGCCCAACCGCGACCAATCGTACCGCGACGCCCCCGTGGCCATCATTTCTATGGCGCAACACGCCAATCCGAACGTCATCGGCCAGAGCGAGGACAGCCGCGCCCAGTTGACGAAATAATCGACCGACGTTACAATTACGTTATCCTGAAAACGGCCTGTGAGCTTTCCCATGGACGAACATGCCTCCTGAAGCGTCCAACCAAGACTATGGAACTCGAACACCGTGAAAGGCTGCGAATTGAGACCAGGTAAACAAAACAAGTGGGGCGCGGTTCAACCCACGCGCCTTGGGCCTGACCGGATCCGGTGAGCGGATCAGGCAACGCGGCTCCCGGCGACGGAAGCTGGCACCGGCGCCTGCCGCCCGGACAGTTTTGGGCGAACCCATTCGAGGGCGCCCTTCCGCCAGGCATACGCGAGACCGAGCAAGAGCACGGCCACAAATATCGACATCGCCCCGAAGCCGTACCAGCCGAAATCATTCGCCACCACCGCCCACGGATACAGCAAAACCACCTCTACATCGAAGATGATGAAATCCAGGGCAATCACATAGAAGCGAATATTGAACTGAATCCACGATCCACCCACGGGTTCTTCACCGCACTCGTACGTACTCAGTTTCTCCGCGCTGGGATTCCGGGGTCGGATCAGACTGCCAATGAACAGATTGACCACCACGAATAGAGCGCCGATCCCAAGAAAAATCAGAACGTTGGCATATTGATCCAGCATCGTATCAGGGCCTCCTGAGGAGCGGCGCAATAAAACGGGGACGGCGACATGGCGCAGGCCTTATTTCCATCGTTGACTGCAATCCGAACCAACGGCGATAAATTAGCGAAATCCTGGCGCATCTGTCAAGAGAAAAGCACCCCTCGCGCATCCATTCCCCCGGTTGAGCCGGTCCCCGCCTGATAGTGAATCCATGAAACTTGACTTTTTCGTACATTTTTGATCTTGACACACGGATACGGATTGGGTATGTTAAGTTTGAATTCAGAAAATGTTATCGTCGCGTTGCATAAACAACAACAAAACTAATGCCCTTTCAAGCGATGGAAGGAGCACCCGATGAGCGAAGAAGTTCAGGAAATCGAAGAACTGGCGACCAGAGAATACAAATACGGGTTCATAACGGACATCGAACAGGACGCCGCGCCCCCGGGTCTGAATGAAGATATTATCGCCTTCATTTCCGAGAAGAAGAGCGAACCCGACTGGCTCTTGCAATGGCGCCTTAAAGCCTATCGCAACTGGCTCAAAATGGATGATCCGACCCGTCGCAAGCGAAGCCGGCAATGGGCCATGGTCGACTATCCGGATATCGACTATCAAAAAATCATCTATTACTCGGCGCCCAGGAATGCGGAGACACTGCAGAGCCTCGACGAGGTCGACCCCGAAATCCTCCGTACATACGAAAAATTGGGCATCCCCCTTGAGGAGCAGAAAATACTTTCCGGCGTCGCGGTCGACGCCGTTTTCGACAGCGTTTCCGTGGCCACGACCTTTAAGGACAAGCTTTCGGAGGTGGGCATCATTTTCTGCTCGTTCTCGGAAGCCGTGCAAGAGCACCCCGACCTGGTAAAGAAATACCTCGGTTCGGTCGTGCCTTACAATGACAATTTCTTCGCCGCACTCAACTCCGCGGTCTTTACGGACGGCTCCTTCTGCTACATCCCCCGGGGCGTGCGATGCCCCATGGAACTGTCCACTTACTTCCGCATCAACGCGGCCAACACAGGCCAGTTCGAACGGACGCTCATCGTCGCTGAGAAAGGGGCTTACGTATCGTATCTCGAAGGCTGCACGGCCCCCAAGAGAGACGAGAATCAGCTCCACGCCGCCGTTGTGGAATTGGTTGCCCTCGACGACGCGCAGATCAAATACTCGACCGTGCAGAACTGGTATCCAGGCGACGAAAACGGCGTGGGCGGCGTCTACAACTTTGTCACCAAACGCGGCGCCTGCCGCGGCGTCAACGCCAAGATCTCCTGGACGCAGGTTGAAACCGGATCGGCAATCACGTGGAAATATCCCAGTTGCATTCTCCAGGGCGACAACTCCATCGGAGAATTCTACTCCGTGGCCCTTACCAGCGGGCGGCAGCAGGCCGATACGGGCACCAAAATGATCCATCTCGGCAAAAACACCCGCAGCATTATCGTATCGAAAGGCATCTCCGCGAAGAACGGGCAGAACACCTATCGGGGCCGCGTGCAGGTCCTGAAGGGTGCAACGAACGCCCGGAACTTCACCCAATGCGACTCCATGCTCATCGGCGACCGTTGCGGGGCCCACACCTTCCCGTACATCGACGTGAGAAACACCACCTCCCAGGTAGAGCACGAAGCCTCCACATCAAAGATCGGTGAAGATCAGATATTCTATTGCAACCAGCGGGGCATCTCCACCGAAGACGCCGTGTCCATGATAGTCAACGGATTTTGCAGGGAGGTGCTGGCCGAACTCCCTATGGAATTCGCCGTCGAAGCGCAGAAGCTGCTTGGCATCAGCCTGGAAGGCAGCGTCGGATGAAACGGATGAACGAACTCGCTCTGACAACGCAGAGCATCTGAGAACACGTCGAAGGCTTTGCTAGTGGCCCGAAGTTACCCCCTGTCACACCGGGTTTCACGACTGCAACAAAAACAGTTTTCCAAAAGGAACACGCATGCTTGAAATCAAAGACCTCCGCGCAAGCGTCGACGGCATCGGCATCCTTTCCGGCATCGACCTGAAAATCGACGCGGGCGAAGTCCACGCCATTATGGGTCCCAACGGGTCCGGTAAGAGCACCCTCGCCCAGGTATTGGCCGGGCAGGAAGAATACGAAGTGACCCAGGGTGAAGTTCACTACGAAGGCGAAGACCTGTTGGAGTTGGATCCGGAAGAACGCGCCCATGCCGGCGTATTCATGGCCTTTCAATACCCGGTGGAAATTCCCGGCGTCAACAGCGCCTATTTTCTCCGGACAGCACTCAACGAACTCCGCAAGGCACGCGGCCAGGATGAACTCGATGCCATGGATTTTCTAGTCCTCTCCAAGGAGAAGCTCAAACTGGTGGAAATGGATGAATCCTTTCTCAATCGGGCGGTCAACGAGGGCTTCTCCGGTGGCGAAAAAAAGCGAAACGAAATTTTCCAGATGGCAATGCTCGAACCCAGGCTGGCCATCATGGACGAAACGGACTCCGGATTGGATATCGACGCCCTGAAAATCGTGGCCAACGGCGTGAATGCGCTCCGCCAAAGAAACCCCGAAAGCGCAATCCTCTTGGTCACCCACTACCAGCGGCTGCTGAACTACATTGTACCGGATTTCGTACATGTCCTTCTGAATGGCCGGATTGTTAAATCGGGCGGCAAGGAACTCGCCCAGAAGCTGGAAGCTGAAGGCTACGATTGGATTCGCGAAGAGTCGACGGCCCGATTCGCCAGCCCATAAAGGAGATCGCCTTACCATGGGGATCAATGGCACGCACGCCTATCTGTCGGCGTTTGCTACATTTGAAGAAAGCCTGAACGGGCGGTCCGGCTCGCCCCTGCACGCACTTCGCAAGTCGGCAATCGGACGATTCGAGGAACTCGGATTTCCGGGCAGGAGGGACGAAGCCTGGTTTCACACAAATGTCGCACCGCTTGTCCGTACTCCGTTTCGCACAACGACGGCAAAGGACGCACATCAGGTCTGGAACACGGAAGACGCCATCCGGAAACTGGCTGCGACACGCCTGGTTTTCGTCAATGGGTTCTACAGCGCTGAAAATTCCCGCACCGGGAACCTCTCTAACGGCGTGCGGGCGTGCAGTCTTTCCGAATTGATGGCCTCCGAACCCGGATGGGTGGAACGCCATATCGCGCGGCACGCCGCCTACAAGGAGCACGCCTTCGTCGCGCTCAACACCGCATTTCTGCAGGATGGCGCCTTTATATATATCCCTCGAGGCACCGCTGTAGAATCTCCCATTCACGTTGTGTTTAATTCAACACCTTCAGGCGCCCCTTCCATCTCACACCCCCGCACGCTTGTCCTGGCTGAAGAAAACAGCCAGGCCACGATTGTCGAAACATATACGGGCGGCGGGACCTATTTCACAAACGCGGTCACCGAAGTCATCGCGGACGACGGTGCGGTGGTGGACCACTACAAACTGGAACTCGAGAGCCCGGACGCGTTTCATATCGCCACCATGCAAAGCCGTCAGGGCGCCCGGAGCAATCTGTCCACGCACGCCATTTCTCTCGGCGGAAAATTGGTGCGCAACGAAGTCAACGCGTTGCTGGCCGGTGAAGAAGGTGAAGCCACGGTCAACGGCTTCTATCTGACCGACTGCGAGCAGCATATCGACAACCATACCCTGATCGAACACGCCGAACCGAATTGCAACAGCCACGAACTCTACAAGGGAATACTCGGAGGCAGATCCAGCGGCGTGTTTCGCGGCAAGATACACGTCCACCGGAAGGCTCAGGAGACCGACGCCTACCAGAGCAACCAGAGCCTGCTCATTTCCGAAAACGCCGGCATCAATACAAAGCCCCAACTCGAAATCTACGCCGATCAGGTCAAGTGCTCCCACGGCGCAACAATTGGTCAACTCGATCAGAACGCGGTCTTTTACCTGCGCTCGCGCGGGTTGCGTCTCCCGACCGCACAGCGCATCCTGGCACATGCGTTCGCGGTCGACATCCTGAACAGAATCAAACCCGATTCGGTTCGGAACTATCTCGAACGGATTGTAATGGATAAATTCGAACGGGCGCAAGGCGCCGGGAACATGCCATGAGCCTTGCGGCGCATCCCCTCGCCGAGCGGCTTTCCTGCCCGCTCATCGAACGCACGGGGCCTTTCGATCCCTACCATATCCGGCGGGATTTTCCGGTTCTAAGCCAATCCATTCGGGGCAAACCGCTGGTTTACCTCGACAACGCCGCGACAACCCAGAAGCCCAGGGATGTACTGGACGTCCTTGAAGTCTTTTACGAGGCGGCGAATGCCAACGTGCATCGGGGGGTTCATCATCTCAGCCAGATCGCAACGGATTCCTACGAGGGCGCACGCAGCAAGATCCGTCAGTTTCTGAATGCCTCCCACGACCGTGAAATCATCTTCACCAGCGGCACGACGGACAGCATCAATCTGGTTGCCCAGACGTTCGGGCGTACGAACGTAGAAACAGGCGACGAGATCCTCGTTTCCACCATGGAGCACCACTCGAATATCGTGCCCTGGCAGATGCTCTGCGAGGAAAAAGGCGCAAAACTGCGCGTAATTCCCATTAATGACCGGGGGGAGTTGCTGATCGACGAGGTTGAACGACGACTGAACGAGCGTACGAAACTCGTGGCCGTCGTTCACGTATCGAACGTCCTCGGTACCCTCAATCCGGTTGCCGAAATCGTGAAAATGGCACACGAACGCGGTATCCCCGTCCTGCTGGACGGCGCACAGGCGGTCCCGCATTTCAAAGTGGACGTTCAGGCGTTAGGGTGCGACTTCTACGCCTTTTCGGGGCACAAGCTGTACGGTCCGACAGGCATTGGAGTACTTTACGGGAAAAGTGAACTGCTGGATTCGATGCCGCCATACAGGGGTGGCGGCGGCATGATTCGCGAGGTTTCGCTCGAAAAAACCACCTATGCCGCTCCACCGGCCCGTTTCGAAGCCGGCACACCCCATATTGCCGGTTGTATCGGCCTGGGCGCCGCCGTCGACTATTTGGACCGGATCGACATGGAATCGGCAGCCGCATACGAGAATGACCTGCTCGCCTATGCCACAGACGCCCTTTCCGAGATATCGGGTCTGCGAATCATCGGAACGGCGGAAGAAAAAGTCAGCGTCATTTCCTTTGTTATGGATGGAGTACACCCGCATGACGTCGGCACCGTCGTTGATCAGCATGGCGTGGCGGTCCGCGCCGGACACCACTGCGCCCAACCCGTCATGAGGCATTTCAACATTCCCGCGACGACACGAGCGGCCACCGCGTTTTACAATACGCGGGAAGACATCGACATGCTCGTACGAGCGTTGCTCGCGGCCAATGAGGTTTTCCATTAATGTCCGACCTCCGAGAACTCTATCAACAGGTCATCCTGGACCACAATCGGAGTCCGCGAAACTTCCGGTCCATGTCCAACGCGGATTGTACATCCCAGGGGCACAACCCGTTGTGCGGCGATCATCTGAACCTCTACGTCAAACTCGACGGCGCCAGGATAACAGATATCGCTTTTCAAGGCGCCGGATGCGCCATTTCCAAGGCTTCGGCTTCTCTGATGACCGACGCGGTCAAGGGACGGACCCTTCATGAAGCCCAATCGCTCTTCGGTAAGTTTCGCGACATGGTGACAAGCGACGTCTCTACCCAACCCGTCACCGACGGCATAGGCAAACTGGCCGTCTTTGCAGGCGTGAGAGAGTTCCCTGTGCGCATCAAATGTGCAACACTGGCTTGGCATACGCTCGTGGCTGCACTTGAAAACCGCGAATTTCCGGTGACCACCGAGTAGGCATCCATCGGGAGGAATCCATCTTGCTAGAGCGACTGTTAAACCGCCTGTACAGAAACGAAGAAGAAGATGCGCCGCGAAAGGACGTACCGAACGCCAACACGACAGACGAGGCGAATCCCGTCGACACGAGCGCGCTGGAAGCGCACACCGCCATACGCCAGAAGGAAAAGCAAGAAATGGCCGAAGCGGGCGAGACCGCGGCCGAGTCCGACGATCCGATAGACACCGAAGTCGTCAGGGAGAACATTATCGCGGCCCATCGCACGGTCTTCGACCCGGAAATTCCGGTCAACATTTACGACATCGGCCTCATTTACGAAATCAAAGTCGAACCCACCGGGATGACTTACGTCCAGATGACCCTGACCTCCCCCGCCTGTCCTGCCGCGGGAATCTTGCCCGGACAGATAGAAAGCGCTACCCGCTCGGTTTCCGGTGTCCGAGACGTCAACCTGGATCTGACCTTCGACCCGCCGTGGAACCCGGAAATGATGTCCGAAGCCGCAAGACTCGAACTCGGGCTGCTTTAGTCGGATTCCATTTACAAGCCGGCAAATTCCCCCGTCGCGTACGCGGAGTTCGAATACGCAGTCTCTGGGGATCTGTGGAGCCGCTAACCGAACCGGTACAATAAACCAGACGTCCAACCCATCCAGGAATGCGATAGCTCCATGAAATTGAGCGCTGGGGAAGAATACGGGCTTCGGTGCCTGCTTCAGATTGGCCGGCGGCAGAAAGAAACCGGCGGCGGCCTTTCCATACCGGAGATCAGCCAGATGGAAGGCCTCTCCATCCCCAATGTCGCAAAACTGATGCGCCTTCTGCGCCTGGGGGGATTCGTGGCGAGCGTTCGAGGTCAGTCCGGAGGGTATAGACTCGCGCAATCGTCCGATCTGATTGTTGTTGGCGACGTACTGGAGGCGCTCGGGGGTCGTCTGTTCAGTCCGGAATTCTGCGAAGAGCACGCTGGCCAGGAAGCACTGTGTACGCACTCCGTGGACTGTTCTATTCGGTCGCTTTGGTCCTCAGTGCAGTCCGTGATCGATCAGCTGCTGAGCCGAGTTACACTGGATGACCTGCTGGGAGAAGAACAGGCCATGGATGCCTGTCTTCAGAACGTCACGGACGAGCTGATACAGGTCTCCGGTTAGCAGCCCGTCTGTGGCGCGCAGCGAACCGGATGAGTCGGCGGTGGCTTGCCGCCGCCGATGCACAAACGCAGGCGACGAATCCAACCAAACTGTCAGAGGTGATCAATGGGACTTGAGACGGGACTTGGCGACAACGTTATCACGACCACGCTGTCGAAAATGATTAACTGGGCGCGCAAGTCATCCCTCTGGCCAATGCCATTCGGCACGGCTTGCTGCGCCATCGAAATGATGGCCACGCTTTCCGGGCGCTTCGACATGGCTCGCTTCGGCGCGGAAGCTGTACGGTTCTCGCCACGTCAGTCCGATTTGCTCATTGTATCAGGCCGGATATCGATCAAGATGATGCCGGTACTCAAGAAGATATACGATCAGATGCCGGATCCAAAGTGGGTGATCTCGATGGGCGCCTGCGCATCGTCTGGGGGTGTTTTCAATACGTATACGCTGGTACAGGGCGTCGATCAATTCCTGCCGGTCGATATCTACGTGCCCGGCTGTCCACCCCGACCCGAGGATCTGCTGTTTGCGCTGATGAAGATCCAGGAAAAAATAGACCGGGAACATCCTGCAAAGCCAGCAGTGGCGCTTGAGTCCTGACCGCCCTGGCAACGCACATCTCTCTAGGGGGAAGGTCGATATGAACATTACCGTAACCGAAGCCGCGCAGAAGGAGGTTGTCAACCTGATCCGGAATCAGGAGTCGGCCATCGTTGGCGTTCGTGTCAAGGCAGAGGCTGTATCGCCTCTGCAGGCCAACTACCGACTCGCTTTTGTCGCCAGTGGACAGGAAGACGAAGAAGACGACGTCACCCCGTTCGATGGGTTCAATGTCTACATAGACACGGAAAGCGCCCCGTATGCCCAGGACATCATCCTGGACTTTGTGGACGGCCTGATGGGTAGAGGTTTCAAGATAGAAAACCCCAACAAGGTACCCCCTCACCTGAAAGGCACCACTGCCGAGAAGATCCAGAACATCATCGACGAGAAGATCAACCCCAGCGTGGCCATGCACGGCGGACATATCTCACTGATCGACGTAAGAGACAACAAGGCATACATCCAGTTCGGGGGCGGATGCCAGGGTTGCGGCATGGTGGACGTGACGCTCAAGCAGGGGGTCGAAGTCCTCATCAAGGAGGGCGTGCCCGAAGTCGAAGAAATCCTCGACGTGACCGAACACGCGGATGGCTCAAACCCCTACTACCAGCCCTCGAAATAACAAGAGTATACACCAATCGGCAGACTTCCGGGGGGTGCCCCCGTGTCTGCCGTATTGTTTTCAGGACAAACAACCGTTGCCTACCATCTCCCGATCGCGTCCGTTCAAAGTCGTGCTGGTGTCCACCTACGAATTGGGTCGTCAGCCGTTCGGTCTGGCCTCGCCGGCCGGATGGCTACGTAGAGCTGGTTTCGACGTTGTCCAAGCGGACGTTTCAATAGACGACTTTCCTGACAAAGCCGCTCGCGACGCCGATCTGGTGGCATTTTACGTGCCCATGCATACCGCGACGCGGCTTGCCGTACCGCTTGCCTTAAGAACCCGCGAACAGAATGCCGACGCTCACCTGTGTTTCTATGGGCTTTACGCTTCCGTTAACGAATCCTTCCTGCGAAGCCTGGGCGCACAGACCATACTCGGCGGTGAATTCGAAAACGGACTGCTTCAACTCTGCAACCGCCTCCGGGGGACTTCAGGCACTACGGGAAACCAGGACGAAACCGTCGTTTCCCTCGACAGACAGCGGTTTCTTCCGCCCGACAGGACAGGCCTTCCGGACCTGTCCCTTTACGCGCGACTATCCACGGGTGACGGGCATCTGAAAACCGTCGGCTATACAGAGGCCAGCCGAGGCTGCAAACACCTCTGTCGCCACTGCCCCGTCGTACCCGTGTACGGGGGCAGATTCCGGATCGTGCAACCGGAGATTGTGCTGGACGACATCGTGAAACAGGTTGCAGCGGGGGCCGGTCATATCACGTTTGGTGATCCGGACTTCTTCAACGGCATCGGCCACGCAATGCCACTTGTCGAAAAGCTCCACGCGGAATTTCCCGACGTGACCTACGACATCACCGTCAAGATCGAACATCTGCTGAGGTATAGTCGCTATCTGACCGTCCTCAGAGATACCGGGTGCGCACTTGTCACGACTGCCGTAGAGTCTCTCGACGACCGCGTCCTCACGCTGTTGGACAAGGGCCATACGGTCGCCGACTTTTTCGAGGTCGTACACCTCTTCCGAAGACACGGACTCGTCATGAATCCGACGTTTATCCCGTTTACGCCCTGGATCACCGTGGCGGGGTATGCCGGCTTCCTGGACACCCTCGCCGACCTGAACCTGATCGAGCATGTCTCCCCCGTTCAACTCACCATCCGGCTGCTCATCCCCAGGGGATCAAAGCTTCTGGACCTTGCCCAGGTTCGCGACTCGGTGGGTCCGTTCACACCCGAAGCCCTGTCTTACCCGTGGGCGCATCCGGACGTCCGTTTGGACCGTCTCCAACGCGAACTTACCCGGTTGGTCACCCGGTGTCAGAATCGGGACGCCACCCGACGAGAGATCTTCCACGGAATCCGGTCGTATGTCCACGGCCTGATAGGCCGCCCGGCCCCAGTGACAGATTCCGACGCGGACTCGACCCGCCAATCCCTTCCCCGCCTGACCGAGCCGTGGTATTGCTGAGCGGAGCCAACCGAAGAGCAGTTCGCTCTTGTCTAATCGGAAGAACCTCGTAGAAAGAATGACCTGGACACACCGGTCTCGGTCCCACCGGATTGCATGTGACTTTTTCATCCCTCAATCACAACTGCGATCCGGCCGTTTGCCTCGCGAAGGGCCGCTTCCGCCGCCTCGGGTGTCTTCTCGCGTACGAGGATGAACCCCAGATACCGGTCTCCCTCGGGCAGCGGTTGTACGGACTGACCCGGAGCAATGGTTATCATGACGTCGATAATTCCAGGCACACGCCGTGCACGTGTGATCCCCCGAACGCACCGCAGAATCCCCGGCTTCGACACCGGCAGCATCAAAACGCCGGCCGCGGTGTTTTCCCTCCGTAAATCGCCAGGAGCGCGCCCCGTTGCCTGGCGTAGAATCAGTTCCTCCAACGACCTGCCGGTGCCAAAACGCAATACGCGCGAACACAGCCCGCCGATGGACCGCGCTGCGATTTCAACCACGTAGATGCCCCGCGTGTTCAGCCGAAGCTCGGCATGTACGGGACCCACGGTCAATCCCAGGGCACGCGCGGCCTTCTGCGCGGTCTCACGGACCTGCGCCTGCAGGCATTCGGACAGCCGGGAGGGCGTTATGTACAGCGTCTCGGCAAAATACGGCCCACGCAGCGGATCCGGTTTGTCGAACAAGGCGAGGGTCTGCAACTCTCCCTCAACAAGCAATCCCTCCAGCGCCACCTCCCGGCCGGGAATGTAGTCCTCCACCAGAATACAATCTCCGCCTTCGGGCAGTTTGCGCGCAGATTCCGAAATCAACCCCAGAATCCGGTGGAAAGCAGTCACGAAATCCACTTTTTTATCTGCCCGAATCACACCGCGGCTGGCAGACAGAAACACGGGCTTCAGTACGCACGGATAGTCCACCATCGCGGCGGCGGCTTCCGGTTCTTCCGAAACTAAAAAAAGCCTGAACCCCGGCGAGGGCAGGCCTTTTCCAGCAAGCATCTGGCGCATTACGTGTTTGTACCGGGACGCCCGGACGGACTTGACCGAATTGTGCGGAAGTCCGAGTGCGCTGCAGGCCATCGCGGCGAGCACGACGGTCTCATCGTCCACTCCCACCACCGACCGGACGGGGTACGCCTTCGCAAACGCGACAATCTTCTCGACCGAGGCTGCCGGCTTTGCAAAATCCAACGCCAGCGTATTTCCCGGTGTCTGACTCGCCAGCGCCTGGCGGCGGTCGGACCCCACGACCACGGCCACATCGAGCGTCGCCGCTGCGGCCATAAAATCTTGAGTGCGATAGGACGTTGTCGGAATAAGTAGCAGAAGCCGGTTCATGGCCGCCCCGGCCTAACAGCCCGTTAAAAAGTCCATCCGGCCTCGCCTGCAGAGCAACTTTATCAACGGACCGCTACGCGCTCACGTCGTCATCACCGGAATCTGTCTCGGCCTCTGCCTCGGCTTTCTTCCGGTCTCTCTTCTCCTTGAACGCTTTCACCCTTGCCAGAAGGTCCGGTGCCAAATCCAACAACCCTTTAATGGACCCTTCTTTCTCCTGTACGGGAAGAATCTGGGCCTTTCCGTCTCGAATCACAACGAATGCCACGGGTTCCACGGATGCCCCGCCTCCCGTGCCGCTTCCGCTGCCGTCCGTCTTGTCCGCACCCCCGCCCGCGCCGAACCCGAACGAAATCCTGGAAACAGGCACCACGACAGTCTCGCCTATTTCGATCGGCTCTCCCACGACCGTCTCCGCCTTGACAATTTGTCGGAATTCCGTCATCACAGTCCTGATGAGATCCTCAACAGACATAATGCCTCCTCAAAGCCCGCTCAACTCGTCGCGCCGACCCGCATTACGCCCTCCTGCTGACGTTTCTTGCTGCGTCGTTCGGAAAACCATGCAAGCACTCCGCGCCATGCAATGTAAACAGACGCGCACAATAGCCGGTGTGGAAAAATCCAGACTTCCACTTCGCCTTCACCGTCCAGGTGCTGCCGCCTGAAATCGGGTGTCGCGTCTACGCATCCTCTTGACCCCATTAAAGACGAGGCCGCCATGAAGTATCCGAAAACCTGCCCGGTCGTGGCCGGATCGGATGCGCCGAAAGCGACCTTGCATGAAATGCGGCGCAAACGGAACCCGTTCAGAAGTTGCGACGCAGACCGTCGCAGAGGCAACCACAGTCTTTTGAGATAGAGCCCAAACCGCTCCAACCGTTCGACCGTTGTCCGGAACCCGTCCGGAACATCCGGTTCCGTTTTAACTCGATCCTTAGCGTTTCGTTTCTTCTTTCGATCGTCTTCCTTCTTCAACGACGCTGCCCACACTGTCCACCAACCCAAAAGCGCACCCACACGCCAGCCGCCGCCAGCATAGAAAAGCCGGATACCCGCCAAACCGATCCACGGCCTCAAACGAATTTCCAGCGCCGGTTCCCGCCCTCCGCCGAAGTGGCCGCGCGCCCACAGACGGGCCGGTGGCAAAACAATCAATACGACCGCAAAAAGCAGGAAAACGAGTATAGTCATATGACCAACTCCTTATAACTGTTTCACTTACGAACAATATGCACAATGCAATCCGAAAGTCAAGCAATTTATCTGTTGATCGAGGCGTCCCATGAGATATATTAAAAAGCGCGGTACCGGCAGGCACACACGAAGCATACGGCTTTTTGTCCTCAACGGAAATGGCGTGTATTCAACAGGAGCGCTCCTGTGAAAAAAACGGCGGTGGGCACTTTAAAAAAAATCAAGGACTGGGTCGCTGGGGGCGAACTCTCCGAAGCCGCCGGAAAGAACGCCGCGCTCTGGCTTACCGACCCCGGGTACGACGCTTCCGTCGAGCAAATCAATAACCTTCTGCAGGCTGGAGACCTGGACGAACTCGAAGACGCATTTCGCGTGCGGATCGAATTCGGCACCGGCGGGATTAGAGGTGCCATGGGACCGGGCCCGAACCGCATCAACATGCGAACCGTGGGTGAAGCGGCCCAGGGAATTGCGCAATACGTCCTCAAATCCGGGGCCGATGCACCGCGTCGCGGCGTCGTAATCGCCTACGACACCAGACGCAATTCGAAAGACTTCGCCAACGAGGTTGCGGCCATTCTCGCCGGCAACGGTATCCACGCCAGTGTCTTTGAAACCTGCCGCTCCTCCCCGGAACTTTCCTTTGCAGTCCGGCTGACCAACGCTGTAGCCGGCGTGGTGATCAGTGCCAGCCACAACCCGCCTTGCGACAACGGCATCAAGGTGTACTGGTCCGACGGCGGCCAGGTCGTACCCCCTCACGACAGAAACATTATCGAGGAAATCAACTCGGTACGCGCCATCAGGAAGTGCGACTTCAATCGGGCGGTTGAACAGGGCCTCATTGGAATACTGGATAACACCGTCGACACGCCCTATCAACGGGAATTGGCCAACCTTTCGCTCAGCCCCGAACGCAACGTCCGTGTGGTATACACGCCGCTGCACGGCGTGGGTAACACGTCGATATTTCCGGTACTGAAAATCCTCGGCTACAGAGACCTGGAGGTTATCCCGTCGCAGGCGCAACCGGATGGCAACTTCCCCACGGTTCCGGGAGGCATAGCCAACCCCGAAGATCCCCGCGCGCTCGCTTTGGCCATTCAAAAAGCCGCCGAGATCGACGCCGATTTGGTCATCGCGAGCGACCCGGACGCCGACCGGCTCGGTTGCGCCGTTCCTGTTTCCCGAACCGGATGGAACGCCCCCCCTGAGGATCTTGCACTCAACGGCAATCAGATTGGCGTTGTTCTGTGCCACTACCTCTTACAGACAAAAAAAAACCGCCGGGAACTGCCTGGCGGTGGTATTGTCGCGAAAACAATTGTCACAACCGACCTGATCTCCATCATCGCACGCGCCTTCGACGCCAGTGTCATAGACGACCTGCTGGTCGGCTTCAAATACATCGGCAGGATCATCGCCGATCTTCCGCCGGACGCCGAATTCCTGTTCGGAACCGAAGAAAGCCATGGCTATCTGGCCGGGTCGTTCACCAGAGACAAGGACGCTGCCGTCGCCGCCGTCCTCCTGTGCGAATGCGCCGCAGGCCTCAAAGCCCGCGGTCGCACGCTGCGAGAATACCTGGACGACATTTACGCGGAATATGGTTACTTCCGGGAGATCCAGGAGTCCGTTTCCAGAACCGGAGCGCAGGGCAGCCGCGATATCGTCCACATTATGGAATCCCTACGGGCTCATCCACCCAGAAACGTCGGCAGCTGCGACGTCGTGGAAATCATCGACAGGAGGGCGGGGAAGGCACTGAACGTCCGGACGGGCGCCACCCGAACAATCGATGCCGCGAAGGGCGACGTCATCGCCTTTACCTTCACCCATGCCGGCCATACTCGCGTCACCGCCCGACCGTCAGGAACCGAACCCAAAATCAAGTACTACGTCTCCGCCGCATCGGTGGACCATCCCCACCTGTGCGGATCCAACCTGGAGGAGACGAAAAACGAAATCGACCGGCTTGCAGCACGGATTCTGAAGGGTATGGTGGACGAGGCCGAAGCGCGGCTCCTCGACTGAACACTAAAAGATATCGCTCCACCAGTAAAACGGTCCTTCGCACTTCGGCAAAGATTCCATCCATCCCGACGTCGATTCATCCAAACCGACGACGTCCTGACCGAATAACGCGCGCCAGAACGCACCCTCGGCCGCCGGCGCTGGCCCGCGCGGCGGGTCTCCGTTCAGTTTTTCCTTGAGTGTGCGCCAGTTGGTCCCCTTCAACATCATTTCATCGTGGCGGCTCCATGTTGCAATGGAACCGCAGACCTCTTCGAGCGCGCGCACCAAGCCGTGGCCCACGGGAAGACTGCCCTCCACCCGCGTCAATCCGTTCCGGCGGGCGCACCGGCAGATCAAGCGTGCCAGGTCGTCGAATACTTCCTCATGCACAGGCGCAACGCAACCTTCTTTCACCCAGATCCGATCCCCGGTTGCGTCGAAGGTCGCATAACCGCACAGATCCGCATCGTGCTCAACGCCCCACTGAGGGAAAACACCCCGTAATCGCGAGGGGCCGGCCGACCAGTACTCCCCTGGTCTCATTTCAGGACCGGTCAAGCGACTGGAACATTGCTCGTAAATCGCCATCACGGCATCCAGGTCGCGTACAACATCCAGAGCCCTGACATGGGTAGGCTTGCGGTCAGTGGGCCCAGATTCCAGGTCGATGGCAAACGTCGGCAGCGGTATCGGTGTCCAACCCAGCGCCTCGTAGAACGGTGTTCCGATAATCGTGAAGAGGAGTCCGATGTCGTATCCGGCGTTCAGCATATACGCTTCAGTATTCCGCATCAGCGCACGCGCAAATCCCCTGCCCCGGTATTCCGGGTGGGTCAGCACGCTGCCGATACCGCCGGCGCGAATCACAGCCCCGCGCACGCGAATTGCCCGATCCCATACCCGCAAATGCGCCACAATTCGCCCGTCTTTCAGGAGAACTCGCGACTGATCCAGCCGGTAGCTCGGATCGTCCCGCACGTACGTCCGGTAACGTTCGAGCGCCCCGGCCCCCTCGTCCGGACGGAATACCAGCCGCTGGAGTTCCAACGTCTCCTCGATTTCGTCCTCACGGACGGCTCGAATCTCCATCATTACCCCGAAAAAAGGTCGCGCGCGGACGCGATGCGCCGCCCGGGCGGATTGCGTCCGTATCTACTCAAACGGGCGCGAGCCAGCCGCCGTCCACCGGCAACGCCACCCCGGTAATCCACTCCGCATCCGTGGATGCAAGAAAAACGCAGGCCCGGCCGATATCCCGGGGCAATCCGAACCGGGGAAGGGGCGTGCTGTCCAGGGCATCCTGGATCTGTTCCTCGGTCAAATAGTCCTGTATGGCGGTTTCGATATACCCCGGACAGACCGCATTTACCGTAACCCCTTCCGGCGCCACTTCCATCGCCAGATCGCGCGTGAGGTTGACCACGCCGGCTTTGGCGGGCGCATAGGCAGGACCCCCGCCACCGCCAAAAGAATGCACCGATGCGATATTGATAATTCTCCCGGCTTGAGATCGTTTCAAATGAGGGATCGCGGCTTTGGAGGCGACGAATACGCCCCGTAAATTGACGCCCATCACCTGGTCCCACGCCTCCAGCGAAAGAGACTGGCTATCCCCCGGAATATGTATCCCAGCGTTATTTACCAGAATGTCCAATCCGCCGAACGCGTCGACCGTCCGATTCACCAGCGCCCCAACCGCGTCGGCGTCGCCCATGTGGGTTTCGATAAACATGCCGTCGCCACCCAACCTTCGCACCTCCTCCAGGGTGGGTGGCCGGACCTCCTGCTCGTGATATTTACCCTGCTTAGGCGCCTCCTGTACATCGGCCACCACCACCCTCGCCCCCTCTCTTGCGAATTCCAGAGCGACGCCCCGGCCGATTCCCGAACTCCCACCCGTGACGACAGCCACCCGGTCTTTCAGCACCATGAAGGACCTCCGTTTCTAACGATACACGCAATTCGACGCCCAGGGATAATTCACCATCGAACACCATTGCGACCTTGCGCAACGATCATCCACTATTTGCTTGCGGTCATTCAACTGGACACCCAGATGGGGCTGGCCCAGGCCCACTGATTGTTCTCCTGCGCCACCCGGACGTAATAGAAATCGGTTTGGTACTCCGGTTCGTCGTCTTCAAACACCAGTGTCGCCTGCAACTGAGCCTCCGGTACCGCCCGGTGCACGAGCATCGCCTCGGATCGCCATCCCCTGATAAACTCGCTCCTCGATCCCGTAAGGAGGTCCGACAGAAGATAGCGATAGGTCGCGCCATTGAGACTGAATTCCAGCGAGGCGGAGCGTGGCGCATCCAGTTCCAGGATCAACGCGTTTGTCCCCCGCAAGTACGGATGCGCGTTGCCCCGGGTATGGGAAAACCAGGCCACATGCCGTTCATCCTGCGCCACAATGCCGTGAATCGGCTCCTCACCGGTTGCCGTAACGGCACCGTCCGCCGAGGGCGCAAGCACGGGGTCGCCGGTGAAACAGGGCTCCGCGGAAACCAGCCGTCCACGGGAAAGCCGAACCCTCGCATCCCACCGCACCCACTCCTCTTTGTCGCCCCAGCCCCATTCCACGCGGACCTTCGCCCGGACCGGGTCCGGTGGCGCCGCAACGGGCGCGGGCCCGAAAATCCGTTTCAGCGGCCGGTTGTTCTTCACCACCTCTATCCGATCCAGTGCGTCGGCTCCACTGACGGCCACCCTGATTTCACGGGCGCCCGAAACGGTCGTCTCCTCCCCCATCACCGCATCGTTAATGGAAAATTGCAACCCGATGCGATCCCCCGTTACCGCATAACAGCGCCTGGCGCGGATCGCGTCCCAAATCGCCTGGCGCGTGAGTTCCGGCGCGTAGACGCCCGTTCTTCCCTCTCCGTAATGTCCGGGATATCCCCCGTGATGATCCGTGCCTCCCAGAAATCCGAACCGGTGGCCGAGTTCCAGCCCGTATGCCAGCGTCCCCCGATATTGCCTGGGTCCCATTGTGTGGTACATCGGGTATGGCCCGCCGTCCCGCTCCGACCCCCCATGGCCGGACAGAATCTCGACGGCCGGAGACCGCCGAGCGTCGAAATGGGACCAGTTTATCCCCCGGTAACCTTTGCCATAACCGATATGATGGGGATGAATCATAACTTCCTGCCCCTTGAGCGCTTCGTCCAGTTCCTCCAGGCTATCGCGCTCCACAATCTTGCCGCCATCCTCCAGGTAGTACACGTTGTGGTCGCCGTAAGCGCACGAGTGCCACTCATAACCCAGAAACGTGACGAACCGCCCCGGCTGATTATACCGATTCACCGTTTCCTGCACGTGCTTCCAGTTTCGCTTCAGCGTGGCAAATCCCTCTCTATGGTAGTCGATGATGAATCCGTGACGATCCCGATCGACCGGCATGTCGTGCCACGTTGCATGCCCCACCACCGAACAGAAATCCAGATGCTCGCGCCCCAGTCTGAAGGCCCGGTCCAGACTGCCGTAACCATAGCTGATCGCACAATGCGTATGCAGGTCTCCCCAGAACAGCGAATCGTCCATCGGTTACTCACCCGCGCTTTCGTGGCGGCTCCCGCCTCGATAGGATCGGCGGAAAAATGGCTCTCGTCACATTCGTCGATATCGTGGCGTTACGCCGCCTGCAACACCGCGGCGATCGATTCGCAGAGATAGTCCACGTTCGCAGCCGTGATGCCAGCCACGTTAATCCGCCCCGAACCCACCATGTAGATTGAAAATTCCTCTCGAAGGGCATCCACCTGTTCGCTATTCAAGCCCGAGAACGAGAACATCCCCTGCTGCCGGGCGATGAAGGAAAAATCGCGACGAACACCCTTCCGTTCCAGGGTATCCACAAATAGAGAACGCATGCGGTTGATCCGGTTCCGCATCTCCTTCACCTCGCCCTCCCATTGGCTGCGAAGACCGGAATCGTTCAGCACCTCCGTGACGATGGCCGCGCCATGGGCCGGAGGATTCGAATAGTTGGCCCGGATGCAGATCATCACCTGGCTCATCAACGCCCTTGCCGCCTCAGGAGACGACGCCACGAGGGTCAACGCGCCGACCCGCTCGTTATAAAGGCCGAAGTTCTTTGAAAACGAACTGGACACCATCAACTCGGCGCCCGACAGGCACAGCGCCCTCAATCCCTGCCTATCCTGCTCGAGCCCATGCCCCAGCCCCTGGTAGGCGAGGTCGACAAGCGGGATCCAACCGCGAGCGCCGGCCACGTCCGCAATCTGCGTCCACTGTTCGGGCGCGGGATCGATACCCGTCGGGTTGTGACAACAGCCGTGCAACAGTACGACATCTCCCTCCGGAACTGCGCTCAGGGCATCGAGCATGGCGGGGAAATCCAGATCGTTTGACTCCTTTTCGAAATAAGGATACGTCTCGATGGCGACCCCTGCGTGTCTGTAAACATTGGGATGATTCGCCCAGGTCGGATCGCTCAGCCAGATCCTGGCGTTCGGAAACAGCTTGTGAACGAAATCACCGGCAACCCGCAATCCCCCGGTTCCACCGGGAACATGTACGGTTGCCGCCCGTTTGCCGGTAACGATTTCATGACCTGGGCCGAACAACAGGGCCTGTACTGCTGCCGCATATTCCGGCCCGCCCGAAATCGGCAGATAGTCCTTTGTGGTCTGCTGTTCGAGGATCCGGGCTTCCGCGTTTTGCACCGACTTGAAAACGGGCGTGTTGCCATCGCCGTCTTTATAGACACCGACGCCGAGATTGATTCGGTTGGGATTGGTATCTGCACTATATACCGCGGTCAATCCCAGAATCGGATCTGCGGGCGCAACCTCCAACGCTTCGAACATTACGTTTCCTCTCTCTGTTTTCACTACTCATGTGACGAAGAACCCCCTTCTCGCTTGACCTGAGGAGAATGATGACCGCAGCCCTGGCACCGCGGCGTGGGCGAAAAAACTGGCAACGGCCGGCGTGATCCACGTCTCATTCTCACATTGCCGCCATCGCCATTCCCGGTGAACCGGGATCCGCCCCGCCGTCGAGGGCTCCCGTTGACGGATCGAGAATAATGCCATGCACCGACGCAATACCACCGTAGCCGTCCAGCAGGGAATGAATTCCGTGGCCCATCCCACGCACGCCTTCACATACGGAAGGCGCAATTCTGGAGTGGGCGACGATCACGTCACTCTGGCAATCAAACCGGGGGGCCGCGATGGCCTCGGTCGCCGTCATTCCCTGGTCGATCACGTTCAGAATGGCGTGGAGAATCCCGGTCACAATCCGTGTACCCCCGGGCGCGCCCACACTGAAGAAGGGGTCGTCACCCATTTTCACCAGTGTCGGCGCCATTCCCGTTGTTCTTGATTTGCCCGGTTCGATGGAATTCACCTGCCCGGGCACGGGGTTGAAACAATTCATACAGTTATTGTACATGAACCCCAATCCCGGGGCAATCACATCCGAACCCGAACCCAGCGAGTGCGTCAGGCCCACAACGTTGCGCCAACTGTCCACAACGGAGATATGCGTGGTACACGGCGGCTCCGGCGGATGCCATCGAGGGATGGTGATTTTCTCCCGGGCGTCGATGCGCCGCCGCCACGCCGCCGCGCGTTTCTCGCACAGCAAGTCGTCAACCGGCACGTCCACGAATGCGGGGTCCCCAATCAGATTCGCCCGGTCCGTCCAGGCGGCCTTCATCGCCATCGATACAGTGTACACGTACTCCGGCGACAGGTATTCCATATCCGCCAGATTGTAACCCTCAAGGATCTTGAGCATCTGCAGAATGGTCAGCCCCCCTCCGGGAGGCTGGTTGGAGGCGACGGTATATTCCCGATACCGTGAATGCAGTGGCCGGGTAACCGTCACCTCGTAACGTTCAAGATCTTCCAGCGTCACGAATCCGCCGCCCTTTTCCATATCCTCGGCGATTGCCATGGCCACGTCCCCGCGATAGAAAACTTCGGCGCCGCCTTCGGCCAGAATTGAGAATGTCCTGGCCATTTCCGGGTTGGCGATCAACTCACCCCCGCCCTCGTAGGGCGACGTCGCCACTGTTTGCCACGGAGTCGACTCAGGAGTCGGTATCCGTTTCCAGGACGCCGCCCCCGCGCGGGTCACCTCGAATCCGTCCGTTGCAACCGCGATGCCCGGTTGGAGAGCCTCCCGCCACGGCAAGGTCCCGAAATCCGTCTGGGCTTTGTAAAGGCCGGCCACCGTACCGGGTGTCGTTACCGCGCCATAGCCGTGTTCGTTGACGTGCCCCCTGAGCGTGTATCCGTACCCCGAGGCGTTCTCGCTGATGATGTCTTGCTCCCACATATCGGAACGGACCCGTGCGCCGGCTTTCCCGTGGAAATCCAGAATCGTATCTGTTTCCCGGGTATGAATGTACATCATGCCGAAGCCGCCGACTCCACAGCTGCGCGGCGTCGTCACCATCTGAACAAATGCCGCCGCTACGGCCGCGTCAACGGCATTCCCTCCATCGGCCAGCACCTTAACGCCGGCGTCTACCGCCAACGGCTGGGGCGCGGTAACCATGCCTTTCACGAGATTTCCTTTCGATTGCAGGGGCGAAAATTCACATTGGTGAAGAAGTCCGGTCACGCGTGTCTATCGGTCGGTTTGTGCGACACGTGGATCGAGCGCTTCCAATTCCGGTCCAGCGACGGCTACCGGAAGCACAGGAAGCGCTGGCAAAGCTTACGGCGGGATATTATATTCCCACTCCGTTGTAAAAGCAAGAGCAAACCCAAACCAACGACGGAGGCAACCCCCATGGAAATCTCACTCGCGGGCTGGAGCATTCAACGGCGGTTCAGGAATTCCGATAACCCCCTGCGTCTCCTTGACTTTCCAGCTCTTGCCGTCGAAGAATTCGACATTCGTCTCCTGGAACTCAACAGCCCTTTCTTTGTTTACGCCGATCCGGACAGCCCCGCGACCAGTCGTCTGGCCGATGGATATCTTGTCGAACTGCGTCGACGCGCGGAGGATTCGGGCGTACGGTTGCTGAACATCGCGGTGGACAGCCACGGCGACCTTTCCTGCCCGAACGAAAAGGAACGAAAACGAGCCGTAGAGAATCACAAAAAATGGATCGATGCATGCCTGGCGCTGGGTTGCAACGCGTTTCGCGCCAACACCGGCCCGGGTCGGGGCGAACCCGTCAACGAAACACATATGGAACAGTGTATCAACAGCTTTGGCGAACTCTCGGAACTTTGCGCCCCGGCGGGCATCCGACTGCTGATGGAGAATCACGGAGGCGTATCGGTATCGGCGGCCAACGTCCTGCGGATCATGGACGCGGTCGGAAGCGACCACTGCCGCGTACTTGCCGATTTCCTCAACTGGCCGGCCGAAGACGACAAGCTGGAAAACCTCAGAAGGGTCGCCCCGTACGCCTGGGCGACCCACGCGAAATTTCTCAGCTTCGCGGCGGACGGGGAATCAAAGGAAATCGACTGCGCCGCTGCCCTCCGCATCCTCAGGGAGGCGGGTTACAACAACCCCTGCGGTATCGAATACGAGGGCAAAACCGACGATCACGAGGGTGTACTCAAGAGCAAGGCACTTCTCGAAAAACACGCCTGGTAGATCGTCTGCGGGGCCGACTGCAAGAACGAAATGGCCTGGAAATCGGCCGATCTTTTCCAGCGAGTTCCTCAGCGGAGCTCACGGAATCAACCGGAGGACGTGAATTGAAACGCATACAGCTTGCAGTCGCGCATGACAAAACGTATCCTGATCGGCCTCCCCGACAACTCGCCGACCTTCGTCCTCTCTCCCCACCGCACGGGCATCCGTACGGAGTTGCCGCACAAAAATGAGGCGTCCGATTCGGTATAATTCGTTAACGGCCGACCCTGATGATCCTGCAACTCCACCTTCACCGAGCCTCCCCCGCCGGTATCCAGGTTCAATTCCAGTTGCGCCCCCTCAAATCGAATTGCCGGCGTGACAAGTTCGCCGCCTCCGTAGTCGGCGTCCGCTGATACGAATCCATCCAACCGCATCACGGCACGGCCGATACCGCTGAGATGCCTTCCGGCCGACGGATCCACAACGCCGTCGTGATCCCTGTTTGTACCGCTGTAGTAAATCCACAACTCGTCCCCCATCGGTACGGGACTCGGCGTCGCCCATACCATGCGGGAAGAGAAACTCCCCTCCTTGCCGGGCGTCAGGAAGGCCTTGCGCCCGCCGCATCGCTGAAAGTTGACGCCGTCCCGGCTTACGGACAGCCGGGCGTCGAAGCGGCTGGGACCATAGATATTCTGGGTCTCTTCACGCGCAACGCCCATATCATCGCGCATGACGGTGACAATCGGCTCGCGGTCGTACCAATACCAGTTTGCGTTGGCCAGCATGACGTACACACCCTCGGGGTCCGGATATTTGAAGACCGAAGCGCCGTAGTAGTCGACCGGTACCCGACCGTAAGGGCGTTCCGGTCCCTCAGGTCGAAGGGGAAAGGGCGTCTCATAGGTGTCCATATCCACGTCGTCGGGTCGCATTACAATTCGCTGATTGCCCCATTCAAGCAGGTCGTCGGACTCCAGCCTGCGCACCGTCCGGTAGTTTATGTTTCCTCCGGCGGTCCCGTGCCGCTTTGCAAACCAGTGTCGGGTATACATGACGTAGCGCCTGACCGGCGGATCCCAGAAGACGATGGTTTGCGTATCCCACCCGCCGCGACTGAGCTCGACGTCGCGCAGCAACTTCCAGTGAATCCCGTCGGGCGACCCGTGCATGTGCAGATGCCCCCATACCTCGGGCGGCGAGTAGACTTTCGCCTGGTTCTTGTAGCGGACCTCGGGCGGTGCGTGAGGATCGATCCACACGGAACTTCCCCCGATATCGCCGGGGATGACAACGTTATTCTGCGTTGTTCCGTTGGACTCAAACAGATCCAGGACCGGCTTGGTGAAATGGACGCCATCGTCGGACTCGGCGTAGGCCACGTGGGCTTCGTCCTTACCGGACCGGTAGTCGCCGATGCGAACGTGATACCAGGCGCGTATCCTTCCGTCTGCGTCCTTTAAAATGCTGCTGTAAATTCCGTAACTCGCTCCAGGCCGCCGTTCCCAGGTCTGATCCGGCATCAGTACCGGTTCGTCCGCCTGATACGGCGGGTTCATCACCAAGTCGACACCTGCACTGGACGCAACGAACTTCGAATCCACGAACAACTGCTTTCCGGATCCCACTTCGATAATTTCATTCTGCATCATTCGGGCATCCCCTCTTTTGTGCCGAGACCGCGGTTGTGTGGTTAAGAGCCGTCACGACCCGGTGCGCGATTGTGTGCCTCACTCCATTCACGGACGTTTCGCCATAAATTCTCCGCATCGACTTTGAATCCGTGTTCAGTCAGACGTATGTAGGTACAACCCTCGTAGAAATTGTAGATTTCGAATCCGTCACCGGCGATACGATGGATATTCCGCAATTCCATGTCCACGAATTCTTCCTCGCCCATGCCCTCGTATCTCGGATCGGGGGTGTAGGCCATTCGCAGGTCAAGTTCCCTGCAGTGGTTCAGCGCTTTTCGATAGAATCGGTCGATTTCCCCCCGCTGTCCGGGCGAAAGACCCCTCGCCTGGAATCGCTTGAAATTCACAACGTCCACCCAGCCTTCCGCCAACCATTTCCGCCAGTTCCAGTACATCTGATAGATGCTCTGCTGCCGGGGCTGCCGATCCATGCCCGGATATCCAGTCAGGTGTATCCATCGTTCTTTTCCGCGTGACCGAATCAGATCGGATGCGTCCTTCAGAAACAGATCGAAATATTCTCCCCGCAATTTCCGCCAGGCGCCCCGGTCGAATGATTCCCGCGTTATATCCACGCCGTATCGATCCCGAAACGCGTCGACAATGGGTTGCCCGAATCCGTAATTTTCCAAATCCATATTCTGTGTATGACATTCCACCCGAATGTCCACCCCGTCGCAACCCGCGTCCAGTTCATACTGAACGACGTCGAGCAACCAGCGTCTGACGTCAGGATACCCGAGTTCGACCGCAGAGGACAGAAACCGGTTTCTGCCACGGGCAATTCCGACAAAGGGAACCTTATCCACGTTCAGCCGATACCTTCCGGACGAATACTGCCAGTCGACACCCCCGGGATGGTCTTCGAAAGGAACATGCCAGTTGGCGTCAAACCCGATGCCGGCTTCTTCGAACGAGCCGAGAGATTTCGAATAATCCGACCGGGGGCAGAATCCCCACGTCAAGACGACGGGTTCTCCGTCCACGTCCTCCACTTCCACGAGTGCCGCGAGGGTGTTGGTAAGACCGACTTTATCTGCGAACCGGACACAAAAAAACGGTTGCGATATCTCGAGGCCGGAGATTTCGATGCAGGCAAAATCCCCTTCCTGCCCGAAACGTCTTTCCGGCGCCGGCGCAAATACCGGTGGCTTTCGCCTTCGCACGGAAACGTCGATCTCCCTGCGGCCCTTGTAGCGCGCGTAACGCGCATTCGTCTCACTCACAAACAACTCAATGCCCGGAACTCTTCCCAGGCGATCGGTTTCGTGCCAGAAACGGATGGTCCCCACGGGTTTCCGGATACCCGCGGCTTCCATTTGACGGGGGTGGATCTCCACCCTCCGATCCGGGTGCTGACGGAGCCATCGGAATGCCATCTGGCCCGATCCCCCGATCTGGTGAATGCCCGGCATCACGTCGGGTGCGGTTCCCAGGGGATAAAACCGTCCTGGGCCGAAACTGGCCATATCGTTGATCTTATGCACAGCGTAAACTTTCATTCCGACACGATGCGCCTCCTCGCACAGAAACACCAGGGGATCGGGAACGGCCTCCACGAACTCGCGGGCTCTGCCCCTGAGATCGGTAGACGAACCCCGATCCCATTTGCCCATCTCCTTGTCCCCCATCTCAATCCAGTGAATACCCGTCATCCCCAGATCGGCAACAAGGCGTATGTATTCCCGGAATCGTTCGGCGGTCCATGGAATCGCGCTGGCGGTGAAGTCGTCCCTGAAATCCAGAGTCAGATGAAATTCCATTGTGCATCCTTTCGCGGTTTGGGTCTTATCCGGAGACGTCAATCGCCGGACACCAGACGTGGGGCATGAAGACCTCCCCCCTTGACATTGGCGATGCGAGGCCCTATCTTGTAGCGTCAAGCCAAATCCTTTTTCGCACACAGAATCGAGTACATGCCGTATGCCGCTGACCATCAACAAAACCATCCGGCCAAACGCGATCTGGCAGGAGATGTATCTGCGGGTACAAAGCGATCAGCGCCTCGTCATTTCGGCCGAGGGCATATGGTCGCCCGAGATGCGTCCGGCCACCATCGTCTGGTGCAGCGCGAATGGAATCGAAGGCAACCTGGCCGGAGACGACTATCTTCTGCCCGGCACCAACGTAGGCGCCCTGATCTGCAGGGTCGGTTCGGATAATCCGCCCCTTGTTGCAGGGGTCTATTTCGACTTTTTCTCACCCTACCAAGGACCGCTATATATGGCAATGAACGAAAACCCCGAATATCAGAACCAGGCCGGCTCGATTCAGGCCCAGATCATTCTGTTTGAACCGTGATCCTGGTCAACGTCGTCCGCTATCTCATCAGGGAGTACGGCCTCTCCCTGGTCTTCGTTTCCCTCACGCTTGGCATATGGGAAGTGCTGGTGTTTGCATGGGACATTGCAGACTATATCCTGCCGGCGCCGTCGCGAATCCTCGGTAAACTGATCTCGGCGCGCTACACGCTTTTGTCCCACGCCTGGGTGACCCTGCAGGAAGCGCTCTGGGGTTTTCTTCTCGGCGCCAGCACGGGCATCGCCGGCGCGATTGTCATGGCTCGTTCTCCCATAATCGAGCGAATGCTCTATCCCATCGTCATCTCTTCCCAAACCTTTCCAAAAGAAGCACTGGCCCCGCTCTTTATCGTCTGGTTCGGCCTCGGGCTGCTCCCGAAGGTGATTATCGCCGCGCTCATTTCTTTTTTTCCTGTCATTATCAACACGACACGCGGCCTGCTTGCCGTGGACCCGCTCATTCTGGATCTGATGCGGGCGCTTTCCGCGGGGCGGCACCAGATTCTAATCAAAGTCCGCCTGCCGAACGCCATTCCTTATCTTTTCGCCGCCCTTAAAATCTGCGTCACCCTGAGTGTTATCGGTGCGGTTGTGGGAGAATTCGTGGGCGCCAGCGCCGGCCTGGGGCACCTCACGCGGCTGGCCAACTCCGAGCTGGCTACGGATCTGATGTTCGCCGCGCTGATTGTGCTTGGCGCGATGGGCACGCTCCTTTTTTTGATTGTGGAAGGCCTGGAAAAACTCCTGCTCAGACGCTGGGGCGATTTCCATGAACCACTCAGGCGATAGAACAACCCACGGGGGGATTCCAGTGAACCGTCTGGTCTGGCTGCTTTTCGCCTTTCTGACCGCCTGCGGCAAACCACCGGAGACATTACAGCAGATTCAGTTGCTTCTGGACTGGAAAGCACAGATGGAACACGCCGGCTTTTTTGTGGCGAAAGCGAAGGGATATTACCATGCCGAGGGGATCTCGGTTGAGATTCTCGAAGGTACAGGAGCGCCTACGACCGCTCGCCTGGTGGGCAGTGGCAAGTATCAGCTCGGGATTTCCAGCGGCTCAGCCACGCTGATCGCGCGCGCAAGAGACATCCCCGTGGTCTCCCTCGCCGTGATAAACCAGCATTCGCCGGTTGTGGTGTACGCGTTGGAAGAGAACGACATCCGAAAACCGGAAGATCTTATCGGCAAACGGGTTGGCGTCAATGTCGGGGGCACCAAACATCGGGAATTCCAGGCTTTTCTCAAAAAGGTGGGCATCGATGAAGACCGCGTTCGGCTGATGGGAATGACGGAATCCAGCCCCGCCCCCCTGCTTGCCGGAAAAGTCGATGCCATGCTGGGTTATACCGAAGACCAGCCGGTAACCGTAGAACTCCGGGGTCGGGAGGTAACCCGTATTTCGTTTGCCCAATACGGTATCGACCTGTACAGCACCAACGTCATTGCCAATGCCGACTATCTGAAAAAGAACCCGGACGTCGTGCGCAAATTCGTCCGCGCCAGTATGAAGGGCTGGCGCTACGCCGTCGATCACCCGGAAGATGCCGTTGCCGCATATACGGCCTACCGCCCGGAAAGCAATGCCGAATTCAATCGGGCCAATTTCGAACAGCTCGTCCCCATATTGATGAGCCCGGACGTTGAACGCCTCGGGTTGGGTGCGCAAACCACCGAACGGTGGTCGCACACACAGGACATTCTGTTCGATCTGGGTCTGATCGACAGAAAGATCGAAGTTTCCCGGCTGTTCGTTGCCGACCTGCTGCCGCCGGTTCCCTGATCGTGGCACTTCGGTCTTCCTGGCGGAACCGCGTAATCTCCCAACACAGGTAGTCTGTGGCGACGCCCTATCCCGGCGGCCAGGCGAATCACGTGTCCCGTCCCGCCAGCAGAGTCCTGAGGTGCGCCACCATCTCCACGAAACTCGGCTGGACCAGCAATTCCACGTTTCTCGGTCTCGGAAAATCCACCTCGACGTTGCCCACCAGGCGGCCCGGACGAGCCGACATCACGACGACCCGGTCCGAAAGCAGAATGGCCTCCGGGATGCTGTGGGTAATAAAAAGGACCGCGGGCTTTGTAACCCGCCATATTCGCAGCAACTCCAGCTGCATTCTCTCCCTTGTAATTTCGTCCAGAGCGCCGAACGGTTCGTCCATCAGCAATACGGCGGGGCGGTACGTCAGCGCCCGGGCGATGGCCACCCGTGACTGCATGCCACCCGAAAGCTGCCTCGGATAGGACTGCTCGAACCCCTGCAGCCCCACGGCCCGAATCATCTCCCCGGTCTGCGCTCCCACCTCAATATCGTTAAAGATCTCTCCAGGCAGACGCACATTTTCCTCCACCGTGCGCCAGCCCATCAGGGCGGGACTCTGAAAGACCACGCCAATCTCCCGTGCTCGTCTCGCGTCCGCCGGCAGCTTTCCGTTCACCCGAACCATACCCGACGTCGGCACCTCCAGGTCGCCGACGATGCGCATCAGGCTGGTCTTTCCGCAACCGGAGGGCCCGACAACACTCACGAAAGCGCCCTGCTGAACCTGCAAATTCACGCCTTTCAACGCCGCCACCCGCCCGGAATCGCTCTCAAACACCTTGCTCACGCCACAGACGTCAATGGCCACGTCATGTTGGCTAGTATCCGTGAATATAGTGACCGCCTTCGGGAAACCAGATCAGATCCACCAAAAAAGAACATCCCACTGCAAATACATACCCCACAATCAACCCGTAGCAGCACGGTTTTACGCGACGGTACAGGGAGATGCCGCCAAACCTGAGAACCATCAATTTGGCCAGCCACACCAGGAAGATATCCAACACATAGAGGCTAACGTAGCCGCTCGACATCAGCATGACGCCCAGAGGATGAAGCGGCCACCAGGAGAATCGGCTCTGCATCAACTGTATTGCGCCCGCGGTCAGGCCCCCGAGGATCCACACGCCGATCTTTCCCGGATCGGTTACTTCGGGGTCGGTGTCGGCAACCGCCTTTGCGATTCCCTCGTACATCCCCCGCGGCGCGCCCACCAGAGACCACGTACGGAACGTGCTGCCTCCCTCCTCGTAACAGATTGAAACCGTGTAAATGATCGCCGCCAGCATGCCGACCACGAGGCTGCCGGCCACCACCCATCCCGTACGACCCGACCGCCCGAGCAGACGTTCAACGTGAGGTAGCGCCGCCGGCAACCGCCAACCCGCCAGGAGTCGCCAGTTCACCAGGCGAAGCCCCACCAGGGTGGATTCATTCATGCGGTTTGCGCCCACGGTCATATTCAGGATGGAAGTTCCGAAACTGGGAAACAGATACGCAAACCCGCTCGCGGCCAGAAACTTCATCACCACCAGGATACTCGCCCAGAACAACAGTAACCACGACAGGCCGATTGTCACGCTGTAGCCCGCCCTGTTCAACCAGAAAATCATATAGATGCCGCCGGCCAGAATCGAAATCAGAGCCAGCCGGGGACGGAGAATGGCGGTTTCCGCCTCTTCGTCATTGCGCGGGCGTACCACCTGCCGAAAGACTTTTTTCAGGTGACCGCGGGCGGCCCACAGGGTCCATACCACGAGTCCCATGCTGACGCCGTGGGTGAACAGACCCAGAATTGCCGACGGTTTGGCCTCCTGCCCCACCAGGCCGACCGAAAACCCGACCCTGGACATTGCGTACAGGCCCAGTTGACCGGAGAGCCACAACGACCATATGCTGAACAGGATATTCAGATCGCACAAGAACGTAAAGCCCAGGACGGTGGGTAACATACGGTAGGAAAACGGCTGCAAATAACGCGACAGTTCCGCACCCCTGGGCCCGGTCGGACCATAATATGCGTCGAAAATCGCCAGGCGGGGAAAACCGGGCGTCCAGTATTCAATCAGGTTCCACAGCAGGGGAACCGCCGACACCGCAAAACCCGCCCAGAACAACCACTGGCGTGCAAACGGCGGCCAACCTCGCTTGCGGTCGAAACCTTCCGTCAAGTCGATCGGCACCTGCGCCAGTGGATAGGTGAGGCGTTCGTGCCGCACCCACTGCTTCTGGAATACCGCCGTCACCCCCACGCCGATCGCCGTCATCGCCACGCCGGCGGACATCGCCCAGAAAACGGGTCCAAGCCATGCCCCCCAGGGCACCCCGGCGCCTCTCTCGATCCCAAGGAAAAACCCCTCGGTCACCCCCGGAAAATCTGCCGGAAACATCCACCACGGCAAATGGTCGAAAATCAACTCCTGCCACCGGTTTTCGGGCGAGGCGTAATACCTGGGCGCCGCCATGGCGCCCACCCACTGTGTAATCCAGTTGTAACCCGCAAACGATCCACCCACCCAGAGCATACTCAAGGCCAGCCGCAACTCTGCCGAAGTCAGGGACAGCCGGGGAACAAACCGCTTTAATAAGGCGTTTACCATTAACCATGCGACGAAGGGCAACAACACCGCCAGGGGAAGGTTCGCCATGGCCATATGCGCGGAGCGGGATCTGAACTCCAAGAATGTAGCAGCGACACACGCAAAAACCAGCATGGCAACCGAAAGCGCGACAACGGTTCGGCGAAGTCCTTCGTCGGCCGACACGTGCGAATCTCCCGGGTGCGGGACTCGATTCTGGAAGTCGGGCTGGCTCATCAGATCCGGGACCTCATAGACATATACAACCCAATGAGAACACACACGTCAACGTGTGAGTTGGAGCGCATTCAATCCGGCGCGGTCGCAGACTGAAGTGGCAGACGACATGGGTCGGTAACCCCGGCTGCCGTGTGGCGACACTGTCGGAATGTCGTCGGTAAAAATCGCACAAAAAACAGAGGCCGCCCCTCCAGGATTCAGCCTCGGTTAACCTTTATCCGCCAAACTTGGAATACTTAAGGATTGTACACCAACGCATTCTCGAGATATGAAAACTCCTCGTCCACGCCCCCGGCCACCAGCACCCGGCCATCGTTCAACAGGGTGGCGGTGGCGCCGCTTCGAACCCTGCCCGCGTCTCCGCCCACAAACTGAAACCCCCGTGTACCGGGATCGTAAATCTCGGCATCGGCGGCCGCGCCGCCCACAATGAGCACCTTACCATCGCTCAGCCGCGTGGCTACATGTCCAAACCTTGGGGTTTGCATAAATCCCTCCTCCCGGAACGACGGGAATTCGGGATCGAAAATCTCGGCGCTGCTCACCGGGGTGAACACCTGTGAAACGATCTCGGCGCTGCCGCCGGCCAGCAACACACGTCCATCGGCCAGCAACGTCGCCGTATGCCCGAATCTGACGACCTGCAGGCTGGCGCTGCCCGGCGACGTAAGTGCGTCGGTTGCCGGATTGAATCGCTCGGCAAGTCCCCGGGCGCCGCCCGCGACGAGCACGTCTCCGTTGCCCAGCAGCGTCGCGGTCTGTTGCACGCGCCTTGTGCCCACAGTGACCCTCTTTACAATTTCGTCTTCTTCAGGGTCGTAAATTTCCGCCGCGAAACTCAAATCGCCCAACAGCAGCACCCTGCCATCCTGTAGCGTCGTCGCTGTTCGCAGGCGCTGAATTCTGCTTATTGCCCCGCTTCCGACAAAGGAATCGGAATCGGGATCGTACAGGAGGAACGGTTGCTGGCCTCCTCCAGCAATAAAAACCTTGCCGCTTTTCAATAAGGCGGCCACGTGCCCGCTCCGTCCTTCGGGCAGGCTCTCGATAAGCCGAAACCGTCCCGTGACCGGATCGAAGACCTCCGCACTGGTCAGCGGTTCTTCAACACCCGCGGATACCACGTGTATCCCTCCGGTAATCAACACGGTGCCGTCGGAAAGTCGGGTGGCCGTGTGATCCCTCCTGGGTTCAACCATGGGCCCGACCACGCCAAACGACCTGGGCGTTACACCCCCCAGGGGTGAACCTGCTTCGTCGACCCCGCACGCGCACAGAGTCAGCCCTGCGAGGCCGGGCCATACGCCGCACAGAACCCGGCGGATCCCAGCCGTCAGTCGTGTGAATCGCGCGCCAACAGGGCTCCATGAGATCATTGTTTCGTGTCGCTTTCTATTCCACCGCCCCGTAATGCGGGCCCCAGTCTGCGGCTACCTGCCGCCCAATGCGCTCCGCCGCGAAGCTATCCACCGCATCCAGCGGTGTAATCTGGCGCGCCCATTCCACGTTCTGTGTCAGTTCAGCCTCGGTGTATACCCCCACAACCGCCGTGCCGACCCCGGGCAGCCCCAGCGCGTACCGGAGCGCCGGTTCATGATCGTGCGGCCCGTGCGCGGCCAGAGCCGAAAGCGTCGGCTTGTCGTAATTCATCCCCAACGCCCCCCCGTAGACCTTCATGGCCGCCACCCCGACGTTCTGTTCACAGGCGATAGGCAGCACTTCGTTCTCGAAGTTGTACGTATATCGGTCGGCAATGTTCATGGCAAGCATCACCACGTCGATATCCGCTTCCCTCAATACCCGGACGGTGCGCCACGGTGCGTTGTGCGCCGTGGCTCCGATAAACCGGGTCCATCCTCGCCGCCGCGCCTCACGCAGCCCCTCGATCGCGCCATCGGGTGCCAACACGCGGTCCACGTCCCGATTGCCCATCGAATGCACGTAAACCAGGTCGACCTGGTCGGTCTGCAGGTCTTTCAGACCCTTCTCCAACATCGACAGCGCCTGCGCCGCGTCGTCGGTCGGCGTCTTGGTGACGAGGAAGACTTCATCCCTGCGGTCAGCCATGACCTGCCCCAGCTGGAGATGCGCGCGACCATACCCGGGCGCCGTATCGATAAATGTCACGCCGAGATCGATGGCTCTATGGCACAGCGAAATAGCGGCATCGTCGTCCATGCCGATCCCGCCCGGGGCCGAGCCGTAGCCAAGAACGGGAACACGCACACCTGTTTTGCCCAGCACCCTTTGGGGTAACGGCAATGCTTCATTCTTCGTCACCTGTGCAACCAGACCACTCTCGATAGACTCCGACATGGCATTCTCCCGGATGTATGGTTCCCCGACGGCCCGTTTTCCGCACACCTCCAATATGGCATCAAGGTGCTCGATCTGTCAACGATTGATCCCGCGGGCGGTTTCCCATCCGCGCCCTTCAACCCTGCCGTTCCTCGCCCATGTTTCGCAAGGAATCGTACGTATAGATTCCGGTATCGTGGCCGTCACCCCAGCTGATCTGTATCGCGTACCGGCCCACCGGAATCACATCCGTCACCTCGGCCGATGCATCGCGCTCCTGGGCCGTCAACATGTGCAGACCCTGATCCCGGACCTGATGTTCGCGCTGGTCCGAACACAGCGCGCACGGGCACCAGCGCCGCAACTCGGAAAGCGGAAGACGGTCAACGCGGCCGCCGCGCCACTCAATTTCCATCTCGCCGTTGTCCCGCCGCACGTCGATCCGGACGGGAGTGCCCGTTCTACTGTTCATATCATAACGTCCATAGCCCACCGTGTTGTCGTGGATGCGCACCGCGTTTTCAAGTTTGCGCTTGACATTTCGTACGTCTGGACTAACTTAGTGATTTGTGGCGGTCATGCACGTCTGCGTGACCGCTGTGCGACGAATATTCGCGAGCGAAGATTCATGTCGTCTCAGCATCTGCCGGGCCGGGCTGAGGAGAGCCGTCGGCCCGGAACCTTTTCCCGACTTGAGGGTATAAGTGGAAGAGAGACGAAACCGGCCGCGGGGCGAACGCCGTTGATCACAGGCATGAAAGTCCTGCTCTCCAGGACTTGATCCGGAACGAAGAGCGAATCCATTCCAGGCGCCAGCATTATTGAATTCTACACATGACCTCACCGAATTGAACAATGAATATCGTTCACCATCGCTTCAGTCACTCGCTCCTGGCACAGTTGGCACGGTTTCGTGAGCGCCAGGGGAGATTTGTGCGTCTTCTACAGGATCATCCAACGGGTGTTCGCGTTTCGGTTCGCTCCAAAAACCCCGATATAGACCTCAAACTCGACTATCGGGATCGCTTTCTCAAATCGGTGGGCGTATCCTTTCTTTTCATCCTGCTCGCCGTACTCATCTACCCCGAGCATGTCCCTACCGTGGTTTTGAACGACCCCCAGATCGATGTCGTCCAGTGGGCGCAAATTCCCGAGACATCCCAGGCCCATCGTCCGCCCCCACCGCCTCGTCCGAGTGTTCCGATCGAGGTTGAAGGGGAGGAAGTCCCTGAAGACATTACGATCGAAACCACCGAACTGGATCTCGACGCACTCCCGCTGGATCTTCGCCTGAGGGGCCCGATAGCGACAGGCCCGCCGTCCGACGCTCCGATGGACGTGTTCGACATCGAGTACAAGCCGCATCCTATCCGCATCGTTGCGCCAGAATATCCGCCTGACGCTCACAGGAAAAAGCTGGAAGGAGAGGTTAAAGTTCGCGTCCTGGTGGACAAAAGGGGCCGCGTCGAAAAAGCGGAGGTCATCAGCGGTCCGGAGATCTTTCGACGCTACGCCATCGACGCCGCACGGCAATTCCGCTTCCGCCCCGGTAAGCACGAAGGCCAAAAACGCAAGGTCTGGATGATAATGCCGATCACTTTTTCGCTCAAATAACCCCTATTTCCCATCGTTCCGTTCATTCCAATACGACATCCCCCCGATTCGCCACACCCGTGTCTGCCGAACTCCCGCAATACGTTGTTCCAATAAACGACGCCCTCGGAAGATCCTGGAATTCCTGCTCCCGAATCGTTCACCGTCCGAGTCGATGTCTCAGGACAAGCTCCTGAAGCAGAATTCCATATTGTTCGCGCAATCTGGGGTTCAGCCTGAATGCGGTCTCGAAGGCCTGCCGGGCATCCTCAAAAAAGCCCTGAGCCGTCAGAACACGTCCCATCAGCACGTAATTCGGGGCGTATCCGGGCGCGAGTTCGGTGGACTTCGCGATCATATTCATGGCATCCTGAAGCTGGCGCCGCTGCAAAAGGATCCATCCCATGCCCTGATACGCCTGAATCATTTCGGCGTCTTTCTCCAGCGCTTCCGTATACGCCATAAGGGATCGGTCCAAGTCTCCCAGCTTCTCGTGCAAGAAACCAAGGGCGACCCTGGCGCCCGCATCCGCGGAATCCAGCACGGCAATCCGCTCGCAAACAGGAACGGCCGGCGCGTAGGCTTCCTGGCGAAGATAAGCGCTCGCGAGCATTCGCAGCGCGTCGACGTTTGCAGAGTCTTCCAGGGTAAGCGCCTGAAGTTCCGTTGCCGCCAACGGATAGTCTCCCGCTTCCATTGCAGCCACGGCCACAAGCAATTCCGGAGCCAACTGTACATTAAGCGAATCCGCGGCAACATTCAGACTGTCTTCAAATACCGGCGCCATCGGATCCGGCTCCCGGGCCTGGGCGTGCGCCGACAGGCAAAACACGACGGCCGCAACCCCCAACATCCGCTTCAACGTTGCTCTCCTTCCGCGTCACCGCGCCATCATGTGAGTCGGCGGCTCCTCTTGTGGAAATCACCTGTCAAATTAGAGGTGGAAGGCATCCTTACCTCCCCCTTTTTTTTGTTTGACATGAGAAAATCGAATTCGTATTTCATGCCTCAAATCCGCATTCCGTTCCAAGCTCCATTTCAAGCGAGGTACAACTATGTTACTAGACGGCAAGAAGGCACTCGTCACCGGCTCGAGACGCAGCATTGGCAGGGGGATCGCCCAGGCGCTGGCGGAAGCCGGATGCGACGTGGGCATCAACGACGTCGAGCGGGACGCCGATGCCGAAACAACCCTGGACCTTATCCGGGAAGCAGGCCGCGAAGCCGCCTTTTTTGAAGCCGATATCTCGAGCGCGCAGGACGTGGAGCGGATGTTCGGCGCTTTCCTGGATCGTTTCGGACGGATCGACATTCTTGTGAACAACCCCTATTGGGCCGAAAACAGGCCCTTCATGGAAATCACCGAAGCGATCTGGGACCGCACGCTGGACGTCTGTCTGAAAGGGTATTTCCTGTGCAGCCAGGCGGCGGCGCGAAGCATGTCAGACCAGGGCGATGGCGGGAGCATCGTAAGCATTTCCTCGGTACACGCGCAGGCCGTATGGGAAAACGACACGTGTTACGGCACCGCAAAGGCGGGCATCCTGCGGCTTACCATGAGCATGGCCTACGAATTGGCGCCCCTCGGCATTCGCTGCAACGCCATCCTGCCCGGTTATATGGACACCGTACACGCCTTCGGGCAGAACCCGCCTCCGCGCGGCAGCGCGCCCGAAAACCTCCACGGCTTCATCCCCACGCGCAGGGGCGGCACACCGGAAGACATCGGACGCGCCGTGGTCTTTCTCTCCAGCCCCCACGCCGCAAACATAAACGGCGTCTCACTGCCTGTGGACGGCGGCCTCCTCCTCACCGGCGTCCCATAGCGACGACAGTCCCAACGTTGCTGCTACTGGCCGAATTGTTGGGCGAACGCAATAAAGTCCGAAAAATCTACACTCCCGTCCCCACTCAGGTCGAACCGGGCGTCGAAGTTCGCGTCCCCCTCGCTCCGCCCGAAGTTCTGCGCAAACGAAATAAAGTCCGAAAAATCTACACTCCCATCCCCATTGAAGTCCGCCGAGGTCCCGGGCTCCGGCGGATCAACGGTAGGAGGTTCTTCTTCTACCTTCGCGAACCCCATCACGGCCAGGGGCGCTTCCAAATTGAAGGTAGCCAATAACGGGCCATATTGACCGAGCGGAACGACCTGAACCAGAAACAGGGAATCTTCCCTGACGGAAAATCCCAAACTATCCCTCACTGCCTCATCCGCATCCTCGGGCGTATGCTCCAGAATCAGGTTGAAATCCTTGACTTCGTAGACGCCCTCCTGTTTCCGCAGCACGACAAACGTACTATCGAGGCTGAGATTGAACGTTGGCACGGACAGCTTCACCTTTACCGATGCGACGTAATCCGCCTCGTAGGTACCGGAATCGGCATCTAGAGTCAGGGTTCCGTCTACCACTCCGTCGATGGTCGGATCGGCTAGTATAGCCAGCAAGCCCGGGGCCGCCCAAACCGGCAGCGCCGTCGAGTCCGCCATCCACGCGCCCGCGGGGTCACCGCCCTTGGGTTCCGGTTTCTCATCCAACAACTGCGCGTGCCCGATTGCCGGCCACAGCAACGGCATTCCAATGATGATCCATGTCACGAAGAAACGCATCGTAGCCCTCCCTTGAATTTGTTATCGGTAATCTTTGCAATCCGGCAACTGATTTACGCGATTGTCTACTATTCAGGAATACGGCGGAGCGTGGCAGCACAGTTCTCCACTGCCAAACCGCACGCGTCGTTTCCGTCATTCGATCGAACAGATACCTATGATTTAATACACAGCGGTGACCGGCGACCTTCCTCAGCCAAGCAGCTGGTTTGACCTTAAGCAAGTCATTCCGGGTGTAGAACCGATTGCCGGAAAGTCCTGTTTATGGAGCATTTATCGCACCAGCCGGCACGTTGTCCGACATCGTCCGATTCATTCCGTCGTCCGCGTCGCAAAGTCTTCACAACATAAGCAAATCGACCCCCCAAGTCAAGAATACGCGCCCCCGACGCGCAAAGATACTATGCGGTCTGTTTCAAACGTGACGGGCCGCACTTACCAGAAACATAAATAAAAGCCCTCTGATTGCAAGGGCTTGAATGTCGTTTTCAAAGGCATAAACTGCGCTTGAGGCGGTTCGTCCGCGCGAGAATGCAATCCATCCATGCGCTTCAAGCTACCGACGCGGTAGCGGATCAGGTTTGTACAATGATGTTGGCACGGGCCGGTTCTCACCTGCCCTTTTCGAACGCCATCATGTCAACGGGATCGGGGCTTTCAAACACAGCCCGTGGCAGGTCATCGAAAACCGCAACGTCGGTATGCGACGTCCGTCCTCGACTCGCAGACAGCATGATTCCGCCGTGCGGCTTCCAGCCGGTCCACGGACCGACAAAACGCGGTTCGGCGTCTGCCGCCTTTCTGTAGAACGCCCACTGTTCCACCAGCATACGTTCCTTGTCCACATAAACGTCGTATTTATTCTGCGGGGTCACGCCGACGTTGTCGAACGTCAGCGTCAGAACAAACGCGTCCCGCCCATTCTCCATCGTTCCCTCGCCGCTAAATTTCAGTGTCACGCCTGAATCCTTCAGCTTGTATGGCATCACCAGCCAGTACGAATCGTTGATCCAGGCGCGGTACCCGCGGTTCAGATATTTTTTCAGTGAATCCGGCTCCGCGATTTCCTCCCCGCCTTTCCACGCGCGCCCGTTCCTGCTATTGACGTTCATCAGGGTGACGCGATCGGCCTCCTCAAAGCGGACGTCGCCGGTCCATCGGTCCCACACGTGCAACCCCCGTCCGAAGAATCTCCAGGTGAGATACCGGGTTCCGTCCCAGTTCCGGCGGCCTCCCATTTTCCTCATTACGGCATCTGCAATCTCAATCGCCCTCGCGTCGGAACCGGCAACATCGAATCCTTCAGCCGGCGGATTCCCGGCACCTGGGGCGCACGCGGCCGCGAAGAGCAGCAACAGCAATAGTCGCAATGGGGTCATGTGGTGTACCGCCTCACGGCCAGCGTGTTTCAAATGCATCGGCGCCTTCTCCGTAAACCACGTCACCGTATCCCTTCCAGGCCGCCATCTCATCCGGACCCGGCTCGCCAGGCTCTGTCAACACCGTCAGATTTTGCCGCAGGTGAGTCTCGCTGGCGGGCGCGGTCAATGCCAGGTGGACAGCCGGGTGCTGCAGGACGAAGCGGTAACAATCCGCGGCCGAGGGCGCCTGCCCCGGCCAATCGGCATGCCCCTTCAGCAGCGAACCCCAGCGTGTACAGGTGAACGCGACCACGGGTACGCCCGCCTCAATTGCCGCGGGTAACACTGCGTGCTCCGACTTCCGATGCGCCATGTTGTACCGGTGCATCAGCACCTGGACCCGACCGCTCTCGACAAGGGCAATCGAAAGCGGACGGCTATGGGCGGTTGCGCCAACGTAACGGACGTTTCCGTCGTTCTTCCATTTCCAGATTTCGTCGATCGCGCCGCCCTTTCCCAGCACCTTCTGAATATCATCCGCAGGCGAAACATACTCGGCAAAAAACAGGTCGATCGCATCCACACCCAGCGCCCCACGCGCCGCGTCAAAATAATCCCGCATCTCAACCGGATCTCGGGACTCCGTACCGGTCGCGACGAATACCTCGTCTCGACGTTGCCGGAGCAGACGCTTCACGCCGTCGACCAATCCGCCAAAGTTCAGGCCGTAAAAGAAAAAGAAATTCACCCCGGCCTGGTGTGCGATCGGGGTGAACTCGCTCTGCGTCTCGGGAGAACCCGCAAGGCCCAGCGGCTGAACCGCTCCACCCGCCAATGTTCTGATGTCATTGGAATCGTTCACAAGTCACCCGGGGCAAGAACGACGATGGGTCGATCATCTCCAACTTCCACTTCATCTCTCATGAATGCACCCCGATCCGGCGGCCGGTTTCGCTGGATTCGTAGGCCGCCTCGATGATCCTGGCCACCTTGAGCGCGTCGTCGCCGGTGGCCGGCGGCTCCCCGTCTCCGTTCACTGCGCGAAAAAACCGTTCCAGGAACGCCATTCCGAACGCGCCTCCGTAACAGTCCACCTGGGGCAACGCGTACCGATACGAGCGCGCCGGGGAGGCCTGCCAGCCCGGTGTCGCGCTCTCTGCGTGCAATACAGGCGGTTTGTCGACTGGATTCCAGTACACCCTTCCTTCGGTGCCGCGAAACCCGACGTAGTTGTCGTACGTCGCACCCGAATAACCAGGGATGCTCACCGCGAGCTGATACCCGGCATGCAGGCTGCCGATGGCGCCCCCTCTGAACCGGAATGCGAGCGATGCCACGTCTTCCACGTCGATGTCCTCGCCGCTCAGCGTGTCGGCAATCGCACAGACCTCGACCACGTCATCGTCCATTACATAGCGCAACAGATCGATGTAGTGACATCCCAACCACGAGAGGATCCCGCCGCCCGCTTTCCGTTTGTCGAACAACCAGTGCTGGGGATTTCGAAACCTCACTTGCGACGTAATCATCCTTGCCTCGCACCCCGTGACCCGGCCGATGATCCCCTCCTTCACCAATCGGCGCGCCTCGCGGGAGACCGGATGGTACCGGTTCTGGTACATCACGCCCAGTTTCACGTCCGATCGCGCCGCGGCGTCGACAATCCGAGACAGTTCCGCCGAGGAATCGGAAATCGGCTTCTCGCTGATCACGTGGACGCCGCTGTCGATCAGCCTGAGGCAAAGCGGCCCGTTAAGGTGATTCTGAAAATCCGCGATTCCCACCTCGAAGGATTCTTTATCGAGCATCTCATCCAGGTCGTGGTATCCCCCTTCGACCTTGTTTCGCATTGTCTTCTGAACTTCGGCGACAACCCGCGGGTCGTCGTCATACAGCACGATACCACGCACCAAATCGGACAACTGCAGTGTTTTCAGGTGCGCAAGAGAATGGGGGTGCGCCAGCCCGAATTGAGCCACTCGTATCCTGTCCATATCTCCGAATTCTCTCCCTGAGCGTGGAAACACCCTCGCACCGGTCTCCACCCAACTCTACGCCTGCCAACTCGCCTGCGACGCCCCGTGCAAGGGCATTGTGCAAGCTGCGAGTCGGATGTCAAAGCACTCACGCACGATGCAACTTCACCCGATCCAGTATCCGCTGGAAATTCCCGCCCAGAACCTTCTCTTTCACCTCCAGGGGCAACTCCGCCCAAACCACCCATCCGAGCTGCTGCCGCGGGTCTCTCATGGGGGCGTCCGTGCCGAACAGCACGTGGTCCTCATCCGTTGCCGACACCAGAAACTCCACCACGCGGTTCGTCACGGGGGTTAGTGTGATCTCGGCATAGACGTTCGGATGCTCCCGGATACAGGCGGCCACTTCCTCCGCGAACGAATAGCTCCCCCCCGCGTGCGCAATCAGCCAACTCACCTCCGGGAACCGATCCGCCAACCTTCCGATACCTACCACCCCGCCCGTATGCCCGGCCACGTGCATCAACGCGTACAGGCTGTGTTCGTTTCCAAACTCCCACCAGGGCGTGAATTTCTCATCTTCATAATTCAGGTTCATCCGCACGTAGGGCTTCATTCCCACGAATCCCTGATCGATGTACCGAAGGCGTATCTCGGCCTGCATCTCGGCGGCTGTCATATGGGTTGGATCGATAACCGCCACGCCGATCACCCGGTCGCAGAATTTCCGCATGGCCCGCCAGACAATTTCGTTGCCGTCGTGAGCATCCACGCAGACCGGCGCATTCCAGCTCATCATGGCGGTCCGGTCGATGCCGCAACGCGCGTTAAGGGACAACATATGTTCGGCGTCACCATCGTACATAAGGTAATTCACACCCGCCGTCTGCCCGCCTTCGTGCAGCACGTGGGAGTGGGCGTCCAGGACCGGAACGGACAGAGGTTGACCCGCCCTGGCCTCGGCCACGATTCCATCGGCTCCCTCCGAGGGCGATGCCGATTCGACGGGACCCTGTCCCTTCAACAACCTTTTCAGGTTCCCCCCCGCGATCCGGCGTTTGGAAGTCTCCGGGATCTGCGCGTAATCCACGTAAAAACGCGCCGCCCCGGGCGACTTCTCCGTGCCTCCGGTACCGAACAACAGGCGCTCGTCTCCGAAATCCGCCACGTATTTCTCAATACCGCGGTTGATCTGGTATGACGAAAACTCCAGGTGCAGGTTCTCGTGCCGCTGCATCAACGCGTAAACGTGGCGCTGCTGGCTCCAGACATGATCTGTCAACAGAACCGGCAACCGTGGGTACCGGCACAGCAATTCGTGGAAGAACGTAAAGAGATCCGGCATTCCCCACCCCACCTCCAGCAACGTCAGGATTCCGTGGTGTTGCAGCGCCTCAAAAGTGGGACCCACCACTTCCGGATGCATGGAATATCCGCCCGGCGCCAGTCGCACGGCCCGCACGTCCTCCTCCTCCATCGCCCCGATCAACGCGTCTCCGTCGGCGAAGAAACCGGGATCTCCGAGCGGAACGATACACCACGCGGCAAACAGCCTGTCCGGCGCTTTTGCCCGTTCCGACTGCAGCCGGCGATTTCCGTACGCGGAGTCGTAACTCAGGGCCACGCCGTGCGTCACCAGCGCGCCGGATATCTCGGCCAGGTCCATATCTTCAAGAAGATGCTCGGTAGACCAACGCACCCGCGGATGTTTCATGGGGCGCTGACCAACGGTTGCGTGACAATCAAAATAGAGCAGATTCGACATGCCCTGTTCCTCCTGCGGGATGCATTTTCCTGCCGCGTTACACCTTCAGAATCCCGTCCTGGAAATGGTCGCCATTCATCCGCCTGCCTCGCATGCTTCAGCAGGCAGGCCGGTTCCTACTGACAATGCGATCCGAATTCCCTGTACTGCCTGACCGGCTGTTCGTGGTATTCCCGAACCAAATGCTCCAGACGGTCCACCGCCAGGTTGAAGACCCGCTCGCCCTTCTCCCTGCTGGCCGCGCTGGAACTGCCCATCGTGCCGGTGATATCGCGGGTATCCCTGCGGCGTTCCGAGAACCCGCCGAAATGCCGGAGATCATCGCTGAACGGATTCGGGAAAATATCGTCGTTCATCAGGTGTTTCGCGATGAGATGCTCCCGCAGATACAGCATGACCGATGTCTCCCACTCTCCGCCGTGTCCCACGCTGCCGTTGTCCGCATCGCTCCACTCCAGCATCTCCTCCGCAACGGACTGCCACCAGCTATAGGCCACCACAAACACGTTCTCTTCCGCTATGGTGTCCCGAACCACGTGGTTGGGCGCCATATTGCCCCCGTGCCCGTTCACCATCACGATACGCTTGAAGCCGTTGTCACAGATACTCCGACAGACGTCGCCAACCAGGTTCAGGTATGTCTCGATGCGCAGGCTGATCGTGCCGGCAAACCCCTTGTTGTAGTGTGTGAACCCGGACCAGATGGGCGGCGCGACGATCACGGGAAAGTCATCCACACGCTGCGCCACGCGCGCCGCCATATAGAATGGCCCGACGATATCTACATCCATCGGGCAATGGGGTCCGTGCTGCTCCACCGAACCGGTCGGCAAAATCACCACGGGATCGTGTCTCAGGGCCTCTTCGAACTCGTGGCGCCACATCTCCTGCCAGAGGACCTTCTTATTCGTGCCGTCGTAGGACACCTTGTACATGGATGCCTCCTCCATGGTCAGCCGTCAGTCGAACGGCCAGAGCTTGAGCACCGTCTTGCCCAGAATCCACTCCCGGTCCGATTCGTTCAGAAACGCCAGTTCCCTCCTTACCAGATCCAGCGCTCCGGTATAGCCGCACTTCTGTTCAACGAGCGGCCAGTCGGTGCCCCACATGAGCCGTTCCGGTCCGAACGCGTCGTACACCTGTTTCACCACCGCGTGCGTATCCCGGTACGGATACGATTCATGAGACACCGCCCAGGTGCCCGAGATCTTCACGTACACCTCCGGATACCGTGCGAGTTGCAGCAGATTCCCGGCGCCGTCGGGCCGATCTACCAACGGTCTGGCCATATGGTCGACGCAAACCTGTACATCGTCGTACTTTCGAATCCAGCGCTCCAGGTCCGGCAACCGTGCCTGTTCAGTTAAGATGCACATCGGCACCTTCAATTCTCGCGTTCGCCGCCAGAGCCGGTCCAGTCCGGGCCGTGTGAACCAGTCTCCCTCCGGCCCCGCACCCGGGCTCAACCGCACGCCTCGGAAACCATATTCCTCTACCCATCGGCTGAGATCGTCGGCAGCAGACGGACTGTTCGGATCCACGCGGCAGACGGCTTCGAAAAGATCCGGGTATTTTTTCAGACAGTCGCCCGCGTACCGGTTGTCCCACTTGTAGTGAATCACCTGCACCAGCACGGTCTTTTCCGTACCGTGACGCGCCATCTGCTCCAGCAGCATGTCACAGGACGCATCCTCCCCCGGCGGATTCGGATTGTCAGGCGCCCAGGGATATGCCGGGTCGTTCACCCATACGTGAACGTGAGGATCGATGATTCGCATAGGGTAAGAGGTTGCTCGCGTGCCGCCGGTAAGTACTTATTTTGCCGCGCGCACAGGTCTCAGGAAGTGGACCGTCCAAAGTGCCTGACAAACTCCAGAAAGTCGGGGAAATTGACCTGCCCATCATTATTCAGATCGTAGACCTGATCGTAATCCGAAGCAAGCTCGACTTTGCCGAAGTTTCTTGCGAACAGCAGAAAGTCGTTGAAATCGACCAACCCGCTGCCGTCGAAATCCACGGCGCCGATCGCCTCCAGATCCCAGGTGCGGACGGTTCTCATAAACGCCAGAATGCCATCGGTGTCGACGTCCCGGTCGCTTTCCAGAACCAACACGTCCCGTCTCTCCCGCGATAGTGTATAGCGGGTACCGTCTGACGGGTATTTCAGCACCAACAGGTCGGCGTAAAGGTCTTGAAACTCGGTCGCATCGTCGTCGCTGTCCCAGCTGGTATAAAGCATGTATAATAGCGACCGGCCGTCCCGCGATCTGAACATCGCGAACCGGTCTCCGTTCCACCCTTCCGCGGCCGATTCACCGGCAGTTGCCATGTCAAACTCGGCGAAAACATAACGCCACCTCAGCTCGCCAATCGTATCTTCATGCATCAATTCCCATTCATCGAACAGGTTCTCTTGTTCAAACGGCGGCCATGCGAGCCGGTCCGCCGTCTCGCCGGCCAGCCATTTCTCCGGATGCAGAATCTGTTCGGTCGATACCGGCGGATCCGTAAACAACCGATCGACGTGCTCCCAACCCTGCTTCCAGTTTTGATGCTGCTTCCGGATATGATTGACAACATTCATCCCTAATCCAGGGACCTGGGCACGCTGGAGGACGGCAAATCCGGGGATTGAATCCATCCTCGCCGCCCGCGCCGCCGCAACCGATTCACTCTCCGTCGATGGCCCGTGCGCCATCCCCCTCCGAATCTCCTGCGCGCTCCGCCCCAGGCTGGAGCGGATCGCCGTCTGTAACACGCCCAGCGAGGGCAATCGGCCATTCCAATTTATCTGCCACAGGATCTCCTCTATGTATCTCGCCTCGCCTTCGACGACGGCCCGGCGTGCCAAAAGCTCGTCGGCGTTCAAAGGGGCGGCCTTGTCGAGGAAGAACTCGTTCAGGTCGAAGTACTGGTCTTGCAGACCATGATACAACTCAATTGCCAGACGGCCCTCCCAGTGTTCGACAGCAACGTCATCACTGAGCAGAAATAACGTGTCCGCGTCGAAGTCGTAATAGGCGGCAACTCCAATTGCGGTTACGCCCTGAAGGTAAGATCGTTCCAGGACGACCTCTCCCCTGTACAGGCCCAGTTTCCGAACGCATCGATCCAGGTCTTCAAGGTGCAACACCGAGCGCGGCAGCGCCGCCCTGCGTTCGAGATAGGCCCCGAAGCCCGGCCTGCCATTAAGCTCCATCTCTACCGCCTGTTTGAACTCTCGCCCCCGGATCTCGGCGACCTGCTCTTCCAGCGCCCGGGCCCTCGAGCGGATTGCCGTGAGATTCTGAGCGCTTACGGAGGCGTCGGCGACAAGGACCCCCAGCACAATGAAAAACCCCCAATGTGTGGCTGATTTCATTTTTCACCCTTATTCGGAAGGGTCGCATCTTGTGCCAGCGGATTCGGAACCTCGGGCGACCAAGGGTATGCCAGGTCGTTCACCCAGACGTGAACGTGAGGATCGACAATGCAAAAATGCCGTAATATGCGCTTGCCGGATTACGTTAACATTCCTTACTTTCGGATCTCTGGCACAGGATGACAGGTATCAGATCCTTCAATGGTTGTTCAGCGATTTATAACAAACTTCGATGGTTGGCCATGATTAATTCAAGCGCCGAGTCGATGACGTCTTTTTTGATTTCTACAAGGCTGGCAGCCTCGATATACAAACCGTCAACAGCGCTTTGAGCATAAAAAAACCTGCGACTAACGATCCTGGATAGCCTTCGCTGAATATATGCGTTCATAGATTTCGACTACGCCAATTCCTCCGCGACCGCGCAGACCGCGCGTGTGGCTTCATCGACGTCGCCCTGGCTGATACCAAGATACGGTATGGCGCGAATCGCCGTGGGGCCGGGCGTGCTCACGCGGACGCCCCATCCGATAAGCAACCGGCTTGCAAACTCTTTCGAAATCACCCCCGTACCGCCCACGTCGAATTTCACCATATTGGTCTCGACCTCGTCCGGATTCACCTGAATTCCCGGCGCGTCCGAGATGCCCACCGCCAGCCTCCTGGCATTGGCATGGTCCTCTGCAAGCCTGTCGATATTATGTCTCAACGCGTAGATCCCGGCGGCCGCAACAAAACCCGCCTGGCGCATGGCGCCGCCGACCCGCTGCTTCCACTGCCAGGCGGCTTCAATAAACCCGGTCTCGCCGGCCAGTACGCCGCCGATGGGCGCACCCAGACCCTTGCTCAGATCGATCCAGAGCGAATCAAACGTCTCCGCGTAATCCCTTGCGGAAATCCCGGACGCGACCACCGCGTTGAACAGACGGGCGCCGTCCATGTGCGTCTTCACGTCACGCTCGTGTGCCGCATCGCAGACCGCCCGCATCTGTTCCAATGGCCAGACGCGCCCACCCGGCCGGTTTGTGGTCTGTTCAACGGCCACCAGGCGAAAGCCCGACCAGTAGCGGGTCGCTGGCTGAAGGGCATCCGCCACGTGTTCAGCCGTAAAGTGCCCATTGACGCCGTCAACGGGGTACAGGGTGGCGCTTGCGAGGACTGCCGCTCCGCCGGCTTCGGAATGCAACGGATGGGCGTTTCTTTCCAGTAGAACCATATCGCCGGGGCGGCAGTGCACCGCAAAGGCAATCTGGTTGCACATCGTACCTGACGGCAGCAGCAATGCGGCTTCTTTGCCCAGCATGTCGGCCACCATCTCCTGCAGTTCATTCACCGACGGATCTTCCCCGCGCTGCTCATCGCCGACTTCCGCCGCACACATAAACTCCCGCATTTCGCGGGTGGGTTTCGTTGCCGTATCGCTGTACAGGTCAATTTTCAACAGAGAACTATCGACAGGCTCCGGATACACTGTTGTCTCCTTATGTTCAACCATTGTGACGGGTTGCGACGCAGAGACCAGACCAGCCGGCCACAGCAATCAATCGATTGAAGCGGGGCAACCGGCTCTGGCCGAACGGAGGGATGAAACCGGGATTCGCCGCGTTCCGAAAACTCCATAACGCGAAAACAAAACATAAGGAATGGCTGGCGGAGTACCTCTTTAACCTCGATTGGGGCCGCTATCTTTTCGGAAGAGACCCAGGAACCTGTCCTCGTAAAGCCCATACAGGTTCCACCGGTCCAGTTCCCGCTTCAACAGGGACGCCTTTTCTTTGGACGTGTCTTGTTCGACCTCTCCAAACAGGCGCTCGATCCGCTCCATCACCACCTGAGGCACCTGCTCCTCGTCCACTTCTTCGAGTTCAATTTCATCCTCTTCCTCGTGTTCCATGGTGGAGAAGGTAGTGCGAATCTTCTCTTCGATCTGGGACATGGTGTCGTCCATGCGTTCAACGGCCTGGTCGATTTCCGACATATCCACATCCAGATCCAGCATTCTCGCCCAGACCCGAACGATCTCCCGCGATGCCTTGGGATTCGGCATCATCTGGGCGTACATCGGCATGGTCGCCAACATGCAGGCCGCCCGGATATTTCGAAGCCCGGCCGATCCCAGCAACAGTCCGTTCAGACCGGCAATATGTCCTTCCTGCAAGATCTCCACGCCGTACTGCCCAAGCGCGTCGCGCAAGGCTTCCTCGTTGGCCGCGCCGAGGACCTGAACGCGTTCGTGGTGGCTGATGGGCATTGCGAACGCCGCGCCGGTATAGATGGCTTCCACCTTGAACTTCTGCGCAAGGTCAAGCATGTGGCCCATGAGAACCGTGCCTCCCATGCCCGGTATCTGTGCTTCGCTTTCGGATATAATTAACGGCGGCTCTTCGACGTAGTAAAAGACGTGGCTTGGCAGATCCGAAAACGAACGCGCGAGTCCCTTTTCCACAACCACCGCCTCCGGGGCGAAATATTCACTCATGTCAATCTCTGCGAACGGCAGCGCGTCCAGTTTCCGACGTAGGTAATCCAGCGCCCCAACGCCCACACTTCCCATACCCGGCCATGCGGCCAGCATAATCGAAGGGCGCATCCGATCTGAAAAATCTCTGGTGATTCTCGCATTCATCTTAATTCCACCTCCCGCCCGGGGCCTGGTGTCCCGTCGCAGAAATATGTCACCGTTCATCCGCCGAATTTAGGCAATCTATTTCGGGACAGAACACTGATACCGACTGAAAAGGCTGGAAACCGATGCAATCCCGTTCAACACGGATTTGCGCCCGATAATATACGACAATCCCGTGGGATATCCAAAGCATCCGTAAATGAACCGCAGGATCGATTCAGCCTGATCTGGCTTCCGAACGACCCGATAGCACTGCGATCGCGCTCAGCTACGAAGCGATCGATAATAAACCGCCGTCGATCCGTATTCCTGGTTTCGTGGATACGGTACACAGACCAACACTGCATTTCGGCTATACGAATCCCTCAAGCGGATGGGTTCGGTCAGCCATCGGAAACGCCACGCGCCCGCCTGAAATCTGCGATGCATAGGCTCCCAGCACCATCTCCAGAGCCTTCACCGCATCCACACCGCTCGAGAGGGGTTGCCGATTATGTTCGATCGCATCAATCAGATCCAGAATCGCCAGCCGATTGCCGTCGGCCAGCGGCGCGGCTTCCAGATCCAGCACTTCCCAAACCTGCGATTCATCCTCCGGCAACCAGGCACTGTACGGATAAGCGGCAACCACGGTTGGCGCGCCGCCTCGCAGCATAAACCGTCCGTCCCGCCCCACCAGTTCCAACCCGAAACACTGCCCATTGCCGGGCTGATTCGCCCGGGACACAAAAAAACCGGCGGCACCGTTTTCAAACGCAAAACAACTGTGTATACAGTCTCCTGCAATCAGTCCGACGGGTTCCCTGGCTTCAAAGGCGTCACCTGGGCACAGTTCCCGGTCTCCCACTCTGACCTGAGCGCTCATCCAGGCCACGTCGCCGACAAGGTACCGCATCAGATTGAACAGGTGCGTGCCCAGAACCATCATGTCCTCACCTCCGCCGCGATGGTCCTGCTTGCCGGTTGCGTAGATCGCCAGCAACGGGCCGATGCGACCTTCGTCCAGCATGTGTTTTACGGCGTGAACCTGCGGCAAATAAACGCCCTGATGCGCTGCGGCCAGTTTCACGCCCCCTCGTTCCGCCGCCGACACCATGCGGTCCGCCGATTCCAGACTGTGCGCCATCGGTTTTTCGCAATAGATATGGCAGCCCGCCGCCACACACGCCAGTACCATCTCCTCGTGGCAATCCACCCAGCGGGGGCCCACGGTTACAATTTCCAGCGCTTCTTTTTCCAGCATCTCCCGATAGTCTTCATAGGTCCGTTCCGCACCCACCGCCGCCGCGACTTCCCGCCGACCTTGCTCATCCGGATCCGCCACGGCCACCATGTCCACAACGCCAGCCGCCGCCAGGCCCAGATGAAGGCCATGTCCGTAGCCGCCTCGGTCCGTCCGGCCAATCGCGCCACCTCGATACCGTTTTCCAGACATATACAATTCCCCTTATGCTGCGTGAATTTCCAACAAGCTCGATTCGACAAGCTTGCTTCGACTGGCCGTTTCGACACGCTCAACGCAAGCAGCACAGACAGTGCAAGCAACGCCGCGAGACGGGATCAAACGGCGGAAGAGCGGTCACATATTTCCGGGACAGGATACTATGGCACCAGCACCACGCCGAGCGCTTCGTTGGGACGCTGAATCAAGTCTTCACAAGCCTCCGGCGCATCGGAAAGCCCGACCCGGTGGGTGATCAGCGGTTCGACCAGCATCCGTCCGGAAGCCATAAACCCCAGACACTCCTCCAGGTTCCGTCTTGTGGTCCATTGCATGAACACGGGCGGATAGTCCCGTCCGTGTTCCCAGGCTTCATCGTGGTATCCGGGGCCCGTCCGGGCCGCGCTCCGCACGTCCAGGTTGCCCAGGCCCGACGCGAATACGTGCTCGATCCTCGCCCCGCCGACGATCGTGATCCGGCCCATCTGGTGCGTATCGGGCGCCCGCTTCATCATCGCCACGAGCATCTTGAAAGCCTCGGTGCCATCGCCACCGAAGGCGAGAATGCCGGCATCCAGACCGTATCCGCACGTAAAAGCCGTTGACACCCCTACGGTGTCTTCCTCGCTCACATTGACGACCCGGTCCGCCCCGGTCTTATTCGCCGCTGCCAGGCGCATCGGCAACCTGTCCAGCGCAAGCGTGTGGCAGCCGGCAAGCCGCGCCCATTGGCAGGAGAACTGTCCCACCGGCCCCAGTCCGACCACCGCAACATATTCACCCAGAGTCAACTCGGCACGGCGGACGGCGTTTAACGCCGTCGCAACGAGATGAATGGCCGACGCATCCTCAAAGTGCACGGAATCGGGCATGGGAGCCGCCATATTCCTGGGTACGCAGACGTGCGTCGCGTGCAGCGCATAGCCTCCACCCATACAGGCCACGCGAGTACCCGTTGGAATTCCTTCACACCCCTCACCCCGTCCGATTACCACGCCGGAATTGGAATAACCGAACGGGCGGGGCGGGGCGCTACCCGGTTTCTCCCGAAGCCTCTTCACGCCGCCCAGTTCCGTACCCGGACTCACAAAACTCGCTCTGACCTCAACCAGGACCTGACCGGGACCGGGCTGTGGAATCGGTTCCTCAAGCACCACAATCCGTCCAGCACCGTCTTTGGCCGCTACCTTGCGAAAGCCGTCTGGCATTTCAAGTCTCCTTTTCCTGACCATTCGCCTGTTGCGGGACATTGGCTATCAATCTGCAGTCATCCTTGTTTCTGACGCGCGACGGGACGTCCTGAAACCCTATAGCCGGACACACCCGGGCCGGAAGGATCACACCTGACGTGCTCAATACGTATGGACGCGGTGGCCGCGTGGCACGAACCAGGCGGCATCCAATACCAACCCAAGCGCGATCGAAAACACGTATCCCACAAGAAGCCCGATAAAAAATGGACGCGAGCGCCTGTAAAACCCGGCGCCGAAAAATCTAAGCAGGATCGCCTTCAGGCTCCATGCCAGAAATATCGTAAACCCGGTCAGGTGGGAGAGGGCGGACCCGGAAAGCGCAAAACCGATGGGATGAAAGGGCCACCACGCAAACCGGTAGCGCATGAACGTGATTGCCCCCATGGCCAGCAGGCCCACGACGAAAAACACATACTCACTCGATTGCATCGGTTTGGGTGAAATGATATCGCTTACCGCCCCCTGAAAACCCCTGTGCCCCGCCCGCGTCACGAGCCAGTTCGGCTCGAAATTGTACCCGCCCACCGTGTACCCCAGCCAGACCACGTATAAGGTGGACGCCACAAGTCCCACGAGAAACGCGGCGCACACCGACCAGAACAACCGCTTTCTGTTGCCCTCCACGAATTCACCCAGCCGGTTGGCATGCATGCCGAATGTGAATATCGTACCCTTAAAATGACTCAATGCCACGGCCGTGGGATAGAACAAGGCGTGGGTTGCCGCCGGTATCCCCTGGGGACCCCCGAGAGCGGCCTGTACAAGGCTTCGCGCCGATGTCGGCGAACTCAGAAAAACCAGTCCCGAGTCGGCCAGTATCTTCCCCATGGCCAGATAAACCAGAAACATGGTCGGCACCGTGAGCAGAATCACACCCACGTCCATCCCGGCATTCCAGAGCCAGGCGATCGCATAAACACACCCGACTCCCAGTCCGAGAAACGCCGAGCGGTAGGAAATGAGTTCGCGGCTATCGTCGATATGGGCGCTTTGCGGTCTTAACGCTTTCAGGAACGCATCCCAAAGATGACGCCTCGAAATCAAAACCCAGAACACTGCCAGACCGACAAATGCGCCTGCCGTCTGCCACGTATATGGCCCGGCCGACCGGTAGGAATGCCAGGACGGCATACCCAGTCGGGTCAGTATGCCCGATTCGATCACGAAGAAGAGATCGAAAAACCAGAGGCTGAACAGGACTTCCAGGCTGGCAAAATAGGCAAAACACACCGCAAAGGTATTGAAGGAAATCCACAACGCGGGAAAGTCCCGCGCCAGCGGCAGGTACCAACCCGGCGTCATACGGAAACTGGGAAAGGCCGGGAAAAACCAGCCGATCATGTTCCAGCAATAGATGAAGGCGCTTACCGAAAACCCGGCCCAGAACATCCGCCCCTTCATCAGTTCCGGCAACAGCCGCCTTCCTGATCCGGCGGAGGATGCCATTTCCACGATCGGCTCCATGGCCGGAAACACCAGCTTTTCGTATTCCGACCACTGGCGATGGATGATAATGGACGCGCAGAAACAGGCGAATGCCACTGCCGCAATAAACGTGAACCACCAGAACAGCGGCCCCGCCCAGCTTTCCCAGGGCACGGCCGCGTCGGGAGGCAATCCGTTGTAAAACCAGCTCATCTCCCCCTTTCTGTTCTGGGGGAAGATGAAATCCGGCAGATACGGATGCAGAAACTCCGACCAGCGATTCTCGGGCGTGGCGAAATAGTACGGGGACACGATCACACCCACCAGGTATCCACTCACGCCATACGTGGGTCCGAGCGAACTCACAAACCCCATGGTGAAGACGGTCAGCCACTCCGACCTGGAAAACACAAAGGCCCTTCCGAATCGAAAGGCCAGAACTGAACAGAAGACCATTGACAGCAGGGTCAATATCAGGTTGCCCATGGGCATATGGCTGTAGGCCATCAGCGAGCCATGAACAAGATAGAGCACGGTATTGGCCAGGAGACTGACGGCCGCGGCCAGGCACAGTCCAAAGACGACGGATCGAAGCGTGACGCCCCGGTCAACAGACGCCATGGGCGTTTCGAGATTTCGTTGTTCGGCCTGTCGAACGGCCGCACTTTTTTCAGCCATTGGACAGCCCCATATATAGGCCGGAGAATTTGCGGCTCACCCGCGCAGCCTGGCAATACAATAGAGTCTCTAATACCATTTGTGGAGTGTGTGCCCCTGCTTTCCGAAGAATACGGCGTCCACCACCAACCCGAGCGTTGTAACCAGAATATATGCCGTAAGCACTCCGATAAAAAACGGACGCGATTTCCTGTAGAACGCGGCCCCAACCAACTTCAGAAGGATGAACTTCACCAGCCAGGCCAGGAACAGCGTAAAACTCGTCAGCCGCGTCAGCCAGGCGCCCGAGATTGCGAAACCCACTGGATGAACAGGCCACCAGCTGAGACGGTACCGCAACAGATTCAACGCCATCATAGCGACAAGGCCCGCCAGAAAGAACCAGTAGTCCTCCACCTCGGCCGGCTCCGGCGAGAGAATATCGTTTACCCCTCGCTGGTACCCGCCGATTCCGGCACGGATAATCAGCCAGTTGGGCTGGAAGTTGTACCCGCCGATCGTATATCCCAACCAGATCGTAAACAGGGTCGATCCCACGACACCCACGATAAACGCGGCAAATACGCCGCCAAAGAACCATCGATGGCCTCCGACGAGAAAATCTCCGAGTCGGTTCAGGTGCATCCCCACCGAAAACGTGTATGCGCGAAAGTGGTTAAGCGATACCGACGCCGGATACTTGATCGCGTGGGTGGGCGCCGGGACGGCGCTGGCGCCGCCGAGCGCCGCTGTGGCCAGGTCCCACGACCTGGTCGCCGAACCTATATAGATATGACCCGTCTCTGCCAGAATCTTCGCCACCCCGAAATAGATCAGAAACATAATGGGTATCAGTAGACAGATTACCTTAAGGTCCATTCCCGCCTGCGACAACCACGCAATGGTATAAACCGTTGAAATGCCCAACCACAGAAACGCCGCCCGATACGATATCAGATCCCGGCTGTCGTCTAGAGGGACGCGCTCGGGCCGGAGCGCCTTTTGGAACGCCTGGCGCAGATGCGTCCGCGATACCAGCAGCCACCAGAAGGCAATTCCGACAAAGGCGCCCGCCGTCTGCCAGGCGTACCGTCCCGTCATATAGTGGGGTGAAATCGCCTCGACCCCGAGCCGGTTCAGGAACCCGCCCTCGAAAATAAACAACAGATCAAAGAACCAGAGACTGAACAATACCTCGAGGCTTGCAAAATAGGAAAAACAGATGACGACCGTACTCACGAAAATCCACTGCGGGGGAAATGCCTGGCCCAGGGGAATCCATGTTCCCCTGGCTGTGGGGAAAACGGGAAACCCAGGTTTGAACCACCCGATGATATTCCAACTGAACACAAAAAAAACAATCGCGAATCCCGTCCAGAAGGCCTTGCCGGTCATGAATTCCGGGAGCCATCGTCTGCCCTTGCCTGCGTTGGCCGCCATCTCCACGATCGGTTCCATAGCGGGAAACACGATCTTTTCGTTCTCCGACCACTGCCTGTGGACAATCACGGACGCACACAGACACGCCAACGCCACCGCACAGACAAACGTAAACCACCAGAACAGGGGCATCGTCCACGCCTCCCACGGGATCGGGGCGCCCTGGGGCAACCCGTCGTAAAACCAGGTCATCGCCCCGTCCTTGTTGGTCGGAATCATCCACTCAGGGAGGTACGGATGCAGAAACTCGGCCCACCGGTTCTCGGGTGTGGCGAAATAGTAGGGTGTCACGATGACACCCACCAGGTAGCCGCTTACGCCGTAGGTCGGCCCGAGGGACGCTATAAATCCCATTGCAAAGACCGTAATCCACTCGCTGGACGAGAACACGAACGTCCGGCCGAACCCTTTCGCCAGCGCCGCACAGAAAAGGATCGACAACAGCCAGACAATCAGATTCCCCATCGGCATGTGGCTGTAGGCCATAAACGAGGAATGAAGTATGTACCGTACGACGTTGCCCAGAACGCTAATGACGAGGGACAGACACAGCCCGAAAATCAGCGCCCTAATCGTCGTACCGCGATCTACCGCGGCCTGATGCGCCGGGTTTCTTTGAAGGCGCGCCAAACCCCGGGTGGAAATCGAATGTGGTTCAACCATCAATACGCCTCGATTGTCCATCAGAGCCGGGAATCGAGTTCCCTTCGCCCAATACAGGTCATCGCAACTACATCGCCACGATCTTCTTCATTCGCCTTGCCGTCTCGATCTGCGCCTCGCGGCTGCCTGAAACCTCGTGGACTACCGGAGAACGATATCCAATGGCGCGCAGTTCGGCCATCACCGCGGGCCAATCGGTATCGCCGTCCATGAGATCCACAAAACGGTGTTCACTTCGTCTGAAATCCTTGAAATGCACCCGTACTATGCGTTCGCCAAGGCCTCGGATCCAGTGCTCAGGAAAGCCGTACGCCATCATATTCGCGGTGTCGAGATAGGTCCCCACCCGCGGGCTTGCAACGGCATCGACAAACGCGGCCATCTCCGGAGGACTCAACAGGAACTTGTTCCATACGTTCTCGATACCCACTGAGACCCCCTTTTCTTCGGCCACCGGCGCCACGTCCCTGATTGCGCCCAACATCCCGTCCCACGCCAGTTGATAAGTGCCTTCGGCCGTGAGTTGCCCAGGATGTAGCAGCACCGCGTCGATTCCCAGAACGTGTGCGATTTCAATAGACCGCACGAGACACCTGACGCCCTGTTCACGATCGCTCATATTCAAGCTCAGGAAATTCCCGCGATCGGCATATTGCGCGATCGAACTGCCGATCTCCAGGCCAACGGCATCGCACTTTCTACGTACCGCCCGGATCTCATCGTCACTCATATCCACGTCGGGGTCCCCGCCCTCGCCAAATACCAGTTCCAGAGACTCGTAACCGGCGACGCCGCACAATTCCAGCGTTTCGTCCAGCGAAAGCCGACCCAGGATAATCTGTGTCACGCCAATTTTCATAAACCTCTCCTCGTGTTAACCTGCCCGCGATTCCGGTCTCTGTACGACGCGGTTCCCGGGCAGTTGCGACCCCGGCATTCCACCTATCCGCGTTGCGCTTTCCACGAAATCAGAGCATTCGCAATTGTCTCCGTCATTTCTCTCACGTCGGCGCAGTGGGACTCGATACTATCGGGAACGGCCTGCAGAAACGTCCGGATCGTACCCGCGTGCTCGCTCACGTACCGGTCTCCATAGACGTTGAGTTCCGGCTCTCTGGGATCGATCAATACACGCCGATTCTCCAGCGGCTGAACGTGGTAATTCTCCATGATCGCCGCCTCGACGACGGCGCCCTTCGCCCGCAAATGTTGCGGCATGGAATCTTTGTCGTGCATTCCGATGCTCCGGGTGAATCCCTCACGGGTAAAGTGGGCATGCACCTCGATCGAGGCATCCGGTCGGGTGTCCAGCAGATATTTCCAGAGCGCCTCGGTTTCCATCGGCGCACCCTTGCCTTCAACGAGGTTGTTGATTCCGAACTTGGGCACCTCGCCGACCGCGTTGGTAACGCTGTGGCCCACGAAGACACCATCCGGATTCAGCATCGGCATCAGACAGAACTGAACCTTATCCAGAAGCCGCTGTGCTCGTGCCGTGGGGATGGTCAACCAGTGGGCGACGTGCATAATGCCCCACGAAACCGGCTCACAGGACTGCATGGTAGCATCCACCAGCAGTTTCAGTTCGCGCGGCGGCGACTCCAGTACTGGAAGCGGTCGCCCATGGGCGGATGTCCCGATCTCTCGACAGGTCCAGACATCGGAATATTCGGCCAGTCGCTTAGCTTTCTCGAGCACTGTATCGGGCGCCTCATAGGGCGCCGAGGCGATACGGACGGCTTCGCCGGGGTGGACATCCACGGAAGTGTCCATATATTCATGCTCGTGATAGTCCGTATCTTCCCGCGGCATCCATGCCCAACCCGTATCTTGTCGCCAGACCCACCAGGGCGGATACAAATAGTTCGACCCCTTTCTGCTCAACAGAAATCGGAGTTTCACCCTGCGCGCGGCATCGCCCGAATTGCGTACACGCACATGGGCCATGTATTCTTTCGGAACGCCGGCCCCGGCAAATAGTTCATCGAGCAGATCCTGAAACCACCGGGGAATCTCCTCGGGCTGGTAGCCGATCTCATAGAGGCCGCAGGGCGTGATGCGCATCTCTCCCGCGCTGCTGCATGGAAACTCGTCGTCGATCTGAATCCCGGCATCCGTATCAACCAGTCTCATCGATCACTCCTCCTCTTGGTGTCCCGTCCCGAAAATAGGTTGCCTATTTCCGGGACAGAACACTAGGCGCTGCCCGCATTGACGCCCAGTTCCCGGCGATATGCTTCCAGCGTCATCAGATCATCCGGCAGCACGTTGCCCAGATTCACCTCCGAACCGTACCGGTCGACAAGGATCCGCCGCATCTGGTGAATGTGGTGCGGGTTGACCCCCGAGATCCATGGCCCCGGCAATTCGAACATAACGTTCTCCAGGCCGGCGACCTTCACGGCCTGCTCGACCTGGCGCGCCTTGTCGGCATCATTGTCAACAAGTTCGGCCGCTTCCAGCAGAACGATGCGGGATCCTGCGTCCAGACACGCCTTCACGTCATCCGCCAGGGGTATGCTCACGTCCAAGCCCTCCTTCTGCCCGACCTCCCCCAACACCTTAAGCCCATGTACGTCTACTGCCTGCCGGATCATTTTCAGCTTCCATTCGTGTGTAACCACCGCCAGGTTGTCCGACACCTCGACCCAGCGATAGCCAGCGGAAACCACGGCAGGCAAGTACAGGGCGGCCTTGCTTTGCACCTCAGCGTATTCCAGGTATTGCCCGCCTGGAAACGGTTCGATATTGTGGTCCAGATAACGCTTGATTTTCGCTGTCAGCACATCGTTGGTCAGTAGCCTCGAAATGCCGACGGCCACCTTCGCGAAGTCAAAAAAAGGGGCCGCGGCCTCAATCAGATCAGACTGTGCCCCCGACCCGAGACCCCAGTCCACCACCATGGTCAACCCCAGATCACGAGGTTTTCCCGACCGATACCGGCCGTCCAACCCGCCAAAGATATGATCGCTGTACAAAATGCATACCCTCCTCAGACAAGCACGGATCCGGTCACACCGACGCCAGGCCCCGCACTCCCGAACCAACGAGCGAACCGCAGGAACCCGGAGCGCGGCCGGCGATCAGTCACAATCCTTCCGATAGACCGCGTCCGGGCCGTACCGCCGCTCGAATACCGCTTTGGAACGTCCGGTCAAATTTCCGCACGTGAAGGCGCCATCCCGAACGGCGTCGTATCCGGGAACGGCGCCCGCATAGATATCCTCTACGCCATTGTAAGAGATCCTGATTCCGGACGCGCGCCCAGACCCATCGTCGACCCGTTCGACGACCACGTCCGGCACGACTCCCGTAAATGGATACAAAACGGAATAAAACTCCGCGTGCCCGCCCCCGGACGCAATCCGTTTCGGCAGTCGGAAATACGGAATATAGATCCAGCCCGGCGCCCCTCTTGGCGGATACCCCTGACCTGTCCACGCCTGTTTCCGGAAACCGCCGCAGAGGCCCTGGTGAATTGGCAGAGGCACGGATCCGATATCTTCGGAGAGCCACAACAGGCGTTGATTTCCGTTGCCGTTTCGGAAACACACCATGCCGGCCGCCTGCGACTCGACGTCGCCGTAGACGTGCAACAGCCAGTCCAGGTCGAATCCTTCGGACTCGGCAACCAGCGCGTCGTGTATCAGAAAATACCCTCCCCGGGGGTGAACAATTGTACGGCGGTGTACCAGGCCCGGGTAGCCTTCGCATTGATACGCACAGACCATATCCATGTCATTGTCGGTGTGCCAAAACACCAGTTTGCCTGTGCATTCTTCCTGACTCACGTTATTCGCCAGCACGGTATTGTGTGATATGGTCTGCTTGTGCCAGGTGTACTGTTCCTGAAAAATGCAGTAATGAGGCGAATTCCCCGCGTCCGGAATCCAGTGATGTCCGTTGGCGAACATGATGAAGCCAAGCTTGTCCGGGTGCCCATGTCCGCCCCCGTGCGGACCAAAGTCGAAAATAAGGTACGCGTCCTCTGCCGACCACCCATCCCGCATCACCGCCAACCCGGAATCCGGCAACAGCACCGAGGTATAGGGAGGATTCTCCTGCCGGACCGGCCTGAGTTCCAACCCGTGCATGGAGGGCACCTCCCCTGAATCCATCGCCATCCGCATCAGGTCCCCACGCCCGATCAGGTAAAGCGGAACCCGGAGTTCCGGCCAGTCCGTCAGCAGATGGGCGTCGTTCCCGTTGGAATCGTTAATGGAGGGGATTTCCCCGAACGGCGTCATTGTCTTGCACAGGGCCTCCAGCACGAACTCCAGCGATTTACCGTTATACGCTTTCGACCACACCGGATCTCCCATCAGATACTTGCCCAGCGCGTACCTGCACATTCCCCTGATCATATAAACCGAATGCGAAGGCGAACATTCCCACCAGTATCCGTCGTCCAGGAAGGGCTCGAAACAGGATCCGTACAGTTCATCGGCCAGCTTCACCCAACGGCCCACCTCCGGAAAATCTTCCAGATAGTGTGCCAGAAAGACCATCTCGGCCAACGAACACGCCGCCCAGTTCTCCCGCGCCTCGAACCGGTCCCGCATGGCCAGGTATTGGAACTCGCCGAGGTCCACCAGAAAAAAGAGAAACCGCAACCGGTCCGAAAGCGTAAGATGCGGCGACGAAGCAAGCACGTCGTACGCTTCTATCGTTTCCCTCAGGTTATACGCCGGATCCTGGAAGGTTACCGCTTTCCAGTTAATTCCTACAAATCGAAACGACTGGTATCGATCGTAATGCGCCAGATTTGCCAGCAATACATCCCGCGCCTTCAACGCGTACTGCTGGTCACCGGTTGTCGCAAAAGCGTCCGCGCACCCCTGCAGGACAGCGCGTCTGGCATGATCCTTTTCGTTTATCACCCTCCCGGTCTGTTGCCCGTTGTAAAGACTTTTCGGAATCGGCTCCCATGTGGGGACCTCGGCATTCAACAGGGAAGGGTCCGGCATCTCATCGCCACGCCCGGGCCGGCCGTCCGGGATCGCCACGAGCCTCGCCGTATCTCGCTGCAGAAATAATTGGATATAAGACGGTAACCGATTTGTCGCGTAAACCTCCACCCCGTTCAGAGCGACAACCTCGCCGGCGTCAGCCTCTCTTCCGTGCAGGTCCTGGCTCACCGGACGCAGAATCCGGACCCTCAGCCCCTCTGCCCGGACATCGTCGGACAGATGTAGTTTCACCCTGGGTCCGAGTACGACGTTGTTTCGGATCGATTCCTGCGTACGCCACGTGCCGGACACGCGAACTTCAACATCGTAATCGGCGGGCATCGCCTTCCATCGAAGTACCAGCACATCGCAAGAAACAGGATCATCAAACAAAACCTCGACCTCGCACGCTCCCGACACCGACGGCCATTGTACCGCGGTTTCGATGTTGCCGTCCCTGAGGATCGAGACCTCGGGTGCAGTGGCCCCTCTAAGCGTCACCCGTCCCCTGTTCAACAGGTTCCTGTTCCGCATATGCTGGCATTACTCCAATATTGAACGATCCCACCGGATCCTGGCGTCGACTTGAAGTGGCCCGAACCCAGGCGGAGCCCCGCACGTTGCGATCTCGCAGGATTGGGGAAATCGGACTCGGCGTTCAGCAGCGCGAAATTGACGGCACGAACGGCGTGTATGACCGGATGGTGGCAACTGAATAACCCTGAATTCAGCCAGAAACAGACCTCCGGAACGAAGATTCCGGGGTTCTGTTTTGTCGGTTGAAATGACGTCGCTCAACCCGAAACGGTCCACAAGATAAACGGGCAAACAGGCCGAAACAAACACTTTTCCCACGCCCGCTGCACAACAAAAATACCGACCGTCCGCTGTCGGCAGGAATTTCCATCAATCCACGGGCTCTTGTTGGCATCACCTCAGGGGCGCCGGATAGCATGGTTGTCTCCACCCCGACGCTCATGCGGCGGCCCGTTAAAACTCAACCCCCTTCCTGGCGGGAATTCCCTGCGCATAATAGTGCTTAACTTTTCGCATTTCCGTCACCAGATCCACGCGTTTGACCAGGGCGTCCCAGACCTTGTGTCCTGAAAGCGCCAGTTCGCACCGGCGTCCCGCGTCGTACAGATCCAGCAACGCCATCACGTCCGCTCGTTTCAGCAGACCATAGGCAACCGCCGCCAGGAGCTCATCCAGAATCAGCAGATCCTGGGTTCCCTCCCGTACCAGCAGCCGGGCGAGTTCCAGCCCGCGCCGTGCCTCCTCAATGTCCTGAGGCTCCGCTCCAAATCGAAACGACCCATCCTGCATCATGCGTTCACGTCCCGTCGGATGCAGCTCGATTCCTTCCAGTTTCCTCAAGACGTGGCGCTCGGAGTAATGCTCGGTTTCTCCGTCGTACCCCTTGTCGAACTGCACCAGGGCCACCTGTCCTCCGGCTCCCAGGACCCGGATTGCCAGCCCCACACAGCACGTCGTCTTTCCCTTTCCGTACCCGTAATAGACGTGGACCTGGTGATACTTCTCCTCACTTCCCGCCGGCGGGATGACGCGAGGGCCGGCAGCCGCCCGCTTGCGATCCGTCATTCGAGCGTCTCCTTACCTTTTGATGTGCCACACGAATTCATCTTTTTCAAATACAAACAGGTGGCGAAGTCGAATATTTTCAATTATCTTTTACACATGGATCCCAGCAACAATCCACCGGCACCAATTCCGTCTGCATTCTCTGGTACGTCACTCAACGAGGCATTCGCCTATTGCGAAGCCCTGACGCGAAACCACTACGAAAACTTCCCGGTGGGTTCTTATCTGATTCCGGCCAAGATACGTCCTCACGTGTACAGTATATATGCCTTTGCTCGTACCGCCGACGACCTGGCCGATGAACCCGGCCTGGCTGCCGATGAACGCACCGAACGACTGGACGATTGGGAGGAAAAACTCGCCTCCTGCCTGGCAGCGCCCGATGGTCCCATTCTGACTGCCCTGGCCGAAACGATCCGGTCACGACAGATTCCTCGCCAATATCTACACGACCTGCTCCATGCATTTAAAATGGATGTGGTTACGCACAGGCACGCGACATTCAACCATTTGCTGGCTTACTGCCGGTACTCCGCAGCGCCGGTGGGCCGCCTTATTCTGCATCTCTTCTCCTACACAGACGAGCGCCGACGATATCTTTCCGATCTGATTTGTACGGCACTTCAACTGGCCAACTTCTGGCAGGACGTCGCAATCGACTATTCACGGGGTCGCATCTACCTCCCCCAGACCGACATGGCCCGTTTCGGCGTGACGGAAAACGATCTGGCGGAAAGTCGGCTTACAGACGGCTTCAGGGCATTGTTGGCCTGCGAAATCGACCGCACCAGAGTTCTATTCCTTAAGGGGTCCGAACTGCCGGATCTGGTGTCGGGCCGACTCAAATACGAACTCCGGCTGACCTGGCTGGGCGGGTTGCGAATCCTCGACAAGATCTGTGCCGAAGGATACGATATATTCCGTTGTCGCCCGAAGGTCGAAAAAAGAGATATTTTCGGCCTGCTCTTCCGTGCCCTCTTCTGGGATCCGCGTCGGAGTGACGATTCCCGGCTTCTTCCTTTATGAACATCAAATACTACACAGCGGCGCTCGTGCGCAAAGCGCGCAGCAATTTTTATTACGCTTTCGTTTTTCTGCCCAGAACCAAGCGAGACGCCATCTTCGCCACGTACGCCTTCAGCCGTCACACCGATGACCTGGTTGACGACGCGGATTCACGGGAAACTGCCGCCCGAAACCTCTCGAACTGGCGCACCGAAACCCACGCGTGTTTCGACGGCAGGCCGCAGCACCCGATTACGGCAAACCTTCACAAAACGCTGAAGCACTTCAAAATCCCCAAAGAACACTTTCTAAAGCTGATTGACGGCGTGGAAATGGACCTTGTCAAGAATCGCTACCAGACCTTCGGCGATCTATACGAATATTGTTACCGTGTCGCCTCCATCGTCGGTCTCATATGCATCGAAATCTTCGGATACACCAAACGGGCATCTCAGGATTACGCCGTCAACCTAGGGATTGCCCTCCAACTTACCAACATCCTTCGCGACATCAAAAACGACGCATCGAGAGATCGCATCTATCTGCCGCTGGAAGATCTGAAACGCTTCAATTACCCGGAAAAAGACCTTTTCGCAGGGATCTCCACGTCCCGATTCCGCAACCTGATGCAATTCCAATGCCGAAGGGCACGGAGCTACTACAAAAAAGCGGCGCAATCCCTACCGGAAGAGGATCGCCAGAGCCTCTTTCCAGCAGAAATCATGGGTTGCATCTACAGCCGCCTTCTCAGCCGTATCGAAGCGGTCAACTACAACGTTTATCATCATCCGATTCGCGTGAACAATCTGAACAAGCTGGGCATCGCACTGGAACTCTGCCTTCGCAGCCGGGTGGGAACGCGAGAGAAGTCGCCGTGAGGCACGTGATTATAATCGGCGGCGGATTTGCCGGTCTCGCCGCAGGTGTTCGCCTTGCTGAAAGCGGTAACTGCGTCGTCAGCCTGTTTGAGCGCAGGAAACATCTGGGTGGCCGGGCGTATTCGTTTACCGATCGCGCAACGGGCGATACCGTGGACAACGGCCAGCACCTTTTTATGAAATGCTACCTCAAAACCCGGGAGTTCCTGGAAACCATCGGCACCGGGGACCGCCTGCGTTTTCAGGGACAATTCCGGCTGGATTTTATTCATCCCGACCTGGGGCGCACCGCCCTCACGTTTCCCCGGCTTCTACCGCCTCCCCTCAATCTGTTGGCTGGCTTTATGCGTTACAGGCCGGTCGACGTGGGGGACGTCGTTCGGCTGCATCGCGTCAGAACGGCACTCAAGGCGCCCACGCCACCCGGCCTCACCGTGAACGACTGGCTGGAGGAATGCAAGCAATCTCCATCCATCCGGCAAGCGTTCTGGGATCCGCTCTGCATCTCCGCACTGAATCAACAACCGCATGCTGCCCCGGCCGCACAACTGAAAGCCGTCCTGAACCAGGCGTTCTTCTGGCGCTCCGATTCGACCGTGATGGGCTATGCCGGTGTTGGGCTCAGCGCGATGTATACCGGGGCGGCAAGTACTTTCATCCAGCGGCACGGCGGCATTTGCCACGTCGGCGACGCTGCCGGAGAACTGCACGTTACCCATAACGACAAAATACGGATCCGGTTGAGATCGGGCACAGTTGTGGCGGCGGATGCCGCCATCTGCGCGATAACGCCACCCGCGCTGTCCCGCCTGCTGCCAAGAGGCTTCGAAGACCTCAAAGCACGCTTGAAGACCTTCTATCCTTCCCCTATCCTTTCGGTCAACCTCTGGTTCAAGAGGCCCATTCTCAACAGGCCCTTCGTGGGCCTCCTCAAGGGCCATATGGACTGGGTATTCAACAAACCGATGCTCTACGACGGTCGTGACAGAGCGTCACCCGGGCACGTAACCCTGGTTGCAAGCGCCGCCGACCGTCTGGTGGACCAGCCGGATGAAAGGCTCGTGGAAATCGCGCTGAGGGACCTGCATACGTTTCTGCCTGAAACCAGAATAATCCCTCTGGAACACCACCTGGTTGTGCGGGAGCGGCAAGCAACATTCGCTCTTCCTCGCGGCCATTCACCCCCACCCAATCGCACGGCCGCGCCCAGCGTCTTCATTGCGGGGGACTGGACCGACACCGGTCTACCGGCCACGGTCGAAAGCGCCGTGGAAAGCGGCTATCGGGCAGCTGCGCTTGCGCTCGAATACCTGAATGCATAGAGCGGCCGCCGGGACACTAGCCGACCCTGAAGTTCGCAACCCCTTGTTCAATGTAGATTCTGGTCTCGATATCCACGGCCGTAATCCCTTGAATGTAAGGGTCGCCGTCGGCATTCACCGCGGCCAGAGGCAGTCCGTCGATCTGGTAGAAATTCTCTCCGTCGCAAGCTTGAGCGGTCAGTTCGGGGTCCGCGCCGGTACGCGCGCTGAATCTATCGTAAAAATCGTCCGGCGCCATTGCGTAAAGATTGGCGCCCGAGCCTACATACTCGCCCGTATCCGGGTGCCGGCTGAACCCGAGCCGTGTAAGGAATTCCGCGTGGGCCTTCAGGTTTCCCATCACCACGACGGTATCCTTTTCCTCAAGAACAAAGCTCTGAAATTTCCCGATCTCCCGTTTGAGCATCGGTTCGGCACCTCCTTTCGTGCGCTATTATTGTTCCTTCTACCCGGTTGGCCGGCACTCCTGCAGAGCAATCGCCCAGGTGTATCGGATCACCGAACGTTCCCGGGGTTTGCGGCTTCAATGGCTTCGATATATTTCAGCCCCGTCCCGGTATTGAACAGTACGACCCGATCCGCGGAAGAAATCCACCCGTCCGCAACGAGTTTTTTTAGCCCGGCAAGCGTAGCCGCACCCTCCGGCGCCGGAAAAATTCCTGTTGCCGAAGCCATTTCCTCGACGCATGCCATCAACCTCCCGTCGGTGACGGCGACGGCCGTACCTCGGCTTTCCCGAATGGCTCGAAGCATAAGAAAGTCCCCCACGGCAGCCGGCACCCGAAGGCCTGAAGCGACGGTTTCGGCGCCTTCCCACAGATCGGCCGACTCGACGCCTGCTTCATATGCCCTGACGATAGGCGCGCAGCCCGCGGCCTGTACGGCCACCATCCTGGGCCGCCCTGAGCCGATCCACCCCATTTCTTCCATTTCGTCAAACGCCTTCCACATCCCGATCAGACCCGTGCCGCCACCCGTAGGATAGAGTACGACGTCCGGCAACTCCCAGCCAAACTGCTCGGCGAGTTCATACCCCATTGTTTTTTTGCCCTCAACCCGGTACGGCTCCTTGAGCGTAGATACGTCGAACCAGCCCTCATCGACTTTCCGCTCGGCCACCATCCTTCCGCAATCCGTAATCAATCCGTCCAGAAGCGTCAGGTGCGCACCCAACCGCTCGCACTCCACCCTGTTTGCCACCGGGGCATCGACCGGCATAAAGATATATGCAGGCAGCGCAGCCCGCGCCGCGTAGGCCGCGGTTGCCCCCCCGGCATTCCCCGCCGAAGGAATGGCCACGGCCGCCGCCCCCAATTCAACCGCCCTGGATATCGCCGCCGACAACCCGCGCGCCTTGAATGATCCCGTTGGATTGACACCCTCGTCCTTTACATAGAGGTGTGGCACACCAACCCGCCTCCCCAGCGCCCCAACCTTCAGCAGTGGCGTGAACCCCTCTCCCAGGCTCACCCGGCACGCGGCCCGTTCGACGGGTAAGACTTCCTCGTACCGCCACATCGTCGCCACTCGTCCGGCCAAACCCGCTCTATTGAGTGATCTCGACGCTTTTTCCAAATCGTACCTGGCGAAAAGCGGCGCCTCACAGCAGGCGCTCAGATTCCACAGTCTATGCTTTTCGTGGGTTCCTCCACACCGGGTACATTCCAGGTCGACCAGATATCCCATCAACCCTCCTATTAGAGAAAGGGAAACGAGCATCCAGGCATTCTTCCGCCGAATCGACGTGGCGGAACTTACTTATCATGCACTCCGGCCTGGAGGTTGTCAAGCGCGATGGCGCAGGTTCGAAGCAAGCGGGTCCACAGCCGAGAATTCCCGAAGGACGACTCCCTCACCCACCGATGAGTCCATAATCTCTGATCTTTCTTCTGAGCGTTGGACGCGAAACGCCCAGAATCTCGCAGGCCCTGCCCCGGTTCCAGCCCGTTGCATTCAGAATCTGCTCAATATGCCTGCGTTCCACGTCCGCCAGGGTCAGCGATTCGCCGGTCTCGCCCGATTCATCCCAAATCAACCCCTTCAGGTGATTACACTGCACCGTTCGGCCCCGGCAATGAAGCGCCGCCCTGATCAGCACATTCTGCAGTTCCCTGACGTTACCCGGCCACGGATAGACCATGAGCCTGTGCATGGCCTCCTGAGATATGCCGGCCAGGCTTCGACCTGTCCGGCGCTGGATCTCGCTCAGCGTCCGCCGCACAAGCAAGGGTATATCCGAAAGCCGGTCTCGAAGCGGGGGCAATTGAACGGTTACCTCGCTGAGTCTGTAATAGAGGTCCGCCCTGAAAGACCCTTTCGCCACCAGATGCTCCAAGTCTGCATTCGTGGCCGCCACCACCCGCACATCCGGACGGATCGATTCCTGGCCGCCCACGCGACAGAACTCGACCTGGTCCAGTACGCGCAAGAGCTTGGCCTGAAACGTTGGAAGCGCGTCACCGATCTCGTCCAGGAAAAGCGTGCCATGGCTGGCCTGCTCAAAACACCCCGCGCGCCGGCCGGCAGCACCCGTGAAGGCGCCGCGCTCGTGCCCGAACAATTCACTCTCAGTAAGAGTCTCCATAACGGCCACGCAATTGACGGCCACGAACGCCCCCGGTCTCCGAGACGTCCGGTGGATTTCCCTGGCCATCAACTCCTTGCCGGTGCCGCTTTCTCCGCAGACCAGAACCGTCGCCGAACTCCCGGCTACCGCAGCCACCGTTTTCAACGCCTCGACCATCTTCTGGGAACGCCCCACAACCATCTCGCCGTCTACGTCGGAGTCGGGTTCGACCGGACCTGTATCCGCCGGTGTCGGGTTCCGCTCGCTGCGCAGGCGATACAACAGCCCGTCCAGCGTCGGGTCGTCCACGGGCTTGGACAAACAGTCGTACGCACCTCCTGAAATGGCCGTGAAAACCTGGTCAGGAGAAAATCCCTCACTTACCATAACCACCGGCGTATGCTTGTGTGCTTCCTCAAGAACAGGAAAACCGTCTCCATCCGGGAGTTCGGCCTCGGCGAAGACGCATGCCGGGCGGCCGCGCCTGTACATCCGCAAGCCTTCCCGCGCGGTTCCCGCACACGCAACACTCACCCCCCGCCTCTTCAAACGGTCTTTCATTTCCTTCCGAAATTGTCTGTCGCCATCCACCAGAAGCACGTGCTGCATAGACGGACCTCCATTCTGTGACCGGGACACCACCGAAGAACTCCCGATTGCTATGCAGACCGCGTACCGGCGAGACGATCGCCAGGGAGAAAATGCTGCAACTCTTATCCTTGCAGAGACTAAGGCGCAAACTTCACAAAATCGAAATCCCTCCGATTGCGAACGGTTGTCGTGTTATACAGGACAGAAGTCGTGGCGACTGACGTGTGCCGCACGGCATCAATACGGATCCCCCGGATGTGACACGGCACCCGGAAATTGCAGAAGGGCGATGACCGACCACACTGAGTACCCTCATCTTACCTGTCCCTGGAACCGGACCTGTATTGCGGGGCGGTGTCCGTTAGGGCAGACGCAACCGTGAACCCCCGCTCTCCAGGGCTCCCGCGCCACCTGGTCACTCATGAAAACAGCAGAGCGCTGTAAGGGAAAACGCTCTGCTGTCTGCGATGGGTTCTATTCCTTCAGAAACCTACGGAATCACCACAACCGCCGAATCTGACGGATCACTGAATGCTGTCCCGTCAAGAGACACGATGCGATAGATATACGTGTTGCCCGAGTCGACGTCTGAATCGATATACGTCGTACCCTGTAGTCTAAACGCTACAGTTTCAAATCGGTTACTCGAGGAGGTGCTCGCCTTCTGTCGGTAAACCCCGAAGCTGGTAATGCCGGTGGGCGCCCTCCAGGTGACGACAACGACAAGCCCTTCAACCTCACGCTCTTTTACAACAGCGGTGACGTTGGTCGGTTTTGCCACTACCCTTCTGGAGCCGGTCTGCAACGACACCATACTCGAAGCCCCGCTCTCATTGCCGCTGGCATCGATGGCTCGCACCTGGTAGTTGTACGTCGTCGACGTCTCCAGATCGTCGTCGCGAAAACTTAGAGTGGTCGAGTCAACCGTTGCAATCCACGCAAACCCGGCAGATCCTGTGCCCTCCGACCGGTAAATCCTGTACTGGTGAAGGCCCGTCTGTTCCGAACCGTCGTCATCGGTTGTGGATACACGCCAGGTCAGCAGAATCTTCGTATTGCTTGACAATTTCGCATACAGGAATTCCGGCGGGGCGGGCGCTTGTTCATCCTCAACGGTTGAACCCGTCTCCAACGACACCGTCTTTGAAGCCTCGCTCTCGTTTCCACTGGCGTCGATTGCCCGGACATGGTAGTTGTACGTCGTCGACGTCTCCAGATCGTCGTCCCGATAACTCAGCGCGGTCGAATCAACCGTTGCGATCCACTCAAACCCGGCCGATGCTGATTCCTCCGACCGATAAATCCTGTAATGGGAAAGGCCGGTTTGATCCGATCCGTCCTCATCGGTAGTGGATGCGCGCCAGGACAACTGAATCGCCGTATTGCCCGACAGTTCCGCGTACAGGAAATCCGGCGGGGCAGGCGCTTGTTCATCCTCAACGGTTGAACCCGTTTCCAACGACACCGTCCTTGAAGCCTCGCTCTCGTTTCCACTGGCGTCAATTGCTCGGACCTGGTAGGTGTACGTCGTCGACGTCTCCAGATCGTCGTCCCGATAGCTCAGCGTGGTCGAGTCAACCGTTGCAATCCACGCAAACCCGGCCGCGCCTGTGCCCTCCGACCTGTAAATCCTGTACTGGTGAAGGCCTGTCTGTTCCGAACCGTCGTCATCGGTTGTGGATGCGCGCCAGGTCAGCAGAATCTTCGTATTGCTTGACAATTTCGCATACAGGAATTCCGGCGGGGCAGGCGCTTGTTCATCCTCAACGGTTGAACCCGTCTCCAACGACACCGTCTTTGAAGCCTCGCTCTCGTTTCCACTGGCGTCGATTGCCCGGACATGGTAGTTGTACGTCGTCGACGTCTCCAGATCGTCGTCCCGATAACTCAGCGCGGTCGAATCAACCGTTGCGATCCACTCAAACCCGGCCGATGCTGATTCCTCCGACCGATAAATCCTGTAATGGGAAAGGCCGGTTTGATCCGATCCGTCCTCATCGGTAGTGGATGCGCGCCAGGACAACTGAATCGCCGTATTGCCCGACAGTTCCGCGTACAGGAAATCCGGCGGGGCAGGCGCTTGTTCATCCTCAACGGTTGAACCCGTTTCCAACGACACCGTCCTTGAAGCCTCGCTCTCATTGCCGCTGGCATCGATGGCTCGCACCTGGTAGTTGTACGTCGTCGACCTCTCCAGATCGTCGTCGCGAAAACTTAGAGTGGTCGAGTCAACCGTTGCAATCCACGCAAACCCGGCAGATCCTGTGCCCTCCGACCGGTAAATCCTGTACTGGTGAAGGCCCGTCTGTTCCGAACCGTCGTCATCGGTTGTGGATACACGCCAAGTCAGCAGAATCGTCGTATTGCTTGACAATTTCGCATACAGGAATTCCGGCGGGGCGGGCGCTTGTTCATCCTCAACGGTTGAACCCGTCTCCAACGACACCGTCTTTGAAGCCTCGCTCTCGTTTCCACTGGCGTCGATTGCCCGGACATGGTAGTTGTACGTCGTCGACGTCTCCAGATCGTCGTCCCGATAACTCAGCGCGGTCGAATCAACCGTTGCGATCCACTCAAACCCGGCCGATGCTGATTCCTCCGACCGATAAATCCTGTAATGGGAAAGGCCGGTTTGATCCGATCCGTCCTCATCGGTAGTGGATGCGCGCCAGGACAACTGAATCGCCGTATTGCCCGACAGTTCCGCGTACAGGAAATCCGGCGGGGCAGGCGCCGGGTCGTCGGAAACGGTAGCTAAGACGAAATCCGACAATCTGCTCTTGAGCCCGCCGGAGCCCACCGCGCGCACGCGATATGCGAATATTTGGCCCCCGACCAGAGGCGAATCTACATAGGCTGGCCACAAGGTGTTGAACGTAGCGATAGCTTCCGGCTGTCGCGGGTCGCTGTAGCGCATCACTTCGTAACCGCTCAGTTGCGGCTCCGAATTCGCTTCCCAGGCAAGTGTAATTTTGCCCTTGCCGGCGATAGCCGTAACACGGGTAGGCGTAGTAAGACCAGGCGTGCTGACGGATGACGGCTCGGACCGGGGCCCGCCGTTTTTCGCGAAGTCAACTGCGTTCACGGTGTAATAATACAGCGTTAGCGGCTCCACCGTGGTATCCCGGAACGTGGTCTGCGTTCCTGGAACCTGTGCCATTTCCACAAAAGAACTGGCGGTCTGTTTGGATCGGAAGATCCGGTAATAGGAAAGCCCCGTCAGGTCTTCGCCACCGTTATCCTTTGTAGGGGGCGCCCAACTCAGCAATACGGCGCCAGCATCGTCATCATCCAGGCTTACGCTTAAGTCCGTCGGCGCCGATGGAGGCGCCTCGTCCACCTCGGCCTGACCGTCGACGAACGGTGACGCTTCGCCAACTAAAATACCAAGCTCAGGATCTTGTAAAACCGCCTGGACGCGGTAAAAATAAATCACATCGAACTTCACGTCCGTATCGGTATACACGGTCTGGGCCGTGGTAAACGGAGTATTCGACGACACCGGCTCAAACGGCGCCTGGGTGGACGTAGAGCGCAACACCAGATAACCCAGAAGATTTTCTTCGTTCGACGGGTTCCAGTGCAACTCGATTTTGCCGACCTTGCTGATGCTGCGCAGGCCACCCGGCGCGGCAATTACAGTTTCCAGCGTGTTAACCGACGCGGAGCGGGAACGCGCGCTTTCGTTGTCGAACCTGTCGATTGCAGAAATCTGATAGAAATACCGAACATCGGTCTCCAGACGCGTTGTATCCGTATACGTGGTCTGCCCGGCGGGAACCGTAGCAATCTGAACATAGGCGTCTTCGGTGTCTCTTGCCCTGAAAACCCTGTAACCGTCCAGACCGGTCAGGTCCTGGTCGCCCTCATCCACTCTGGGTGCATTCCATACAAGCGCCACGTGACCGGCTTTCCCGTCCCTTACGGCGGAGAGATTCGAAGGTGACCCCGGCGGCCTTTTGTCTTCGCGTACCTCGGCGCTCACGAAGGCGGATCTTTCGCTGGATTGTCCGTTGACATCCACCGTGTTGACCCTGTAGAAATAAACTTTCGACGCCGAAACATCCATTGTCGAGTCGACGAAGACCGTGCGTCCGGTCGTTACATTCGCATCGTTCGACTCGCCGCTCAACCGGGTATACTCGCCCGTGGCCGATGTAGCGCGCCAGACGCCATAACCCGCCAGGTCGTCTATTTTCACGGCATCCCAGGTTACCAGAATTCGGCCGATGTCTCCCTGCGCCCGGATGTTTCCGGGCGGGTTCAGCGCCTCGCCTCCGGGAAAGTTCGGATCGACGGGATTCTCCCGCTCCCGACCGCAACGTCCCACGCCCACCAGGACAATGGCCAGCATGCCCCACACCCCCAGTCGGAGGGGGCTGAATTTCCATCGCGCCATAAACCTCTCCTTCACGCACAAGAGCTACGGATACTTGACGGCCGCCGGTTGACAGCCGCTGCCTCCTCGACTAAAAATGCCTCTTGACGGCAACTTTGACCATTCTTTTGTTGACATCGCTCGTCATATCCAAATTAAGCTTTTTTTTCCTGTGGATCTTTGAAACGGTGTCGTCCACACCGCTTGAGAGTATCAAGCGCAACCCACTGGCCAGCAGAACGACAGACAGCCCGACACTCATTTTGCTTTTGGTATCGTAGTCGCCCGTCCGGTCGAACAACCGCGCCGCCTCTTCCGACGTATGGGCGAGTTTATAGGCGTCGTAGGTTCTGTTGGCGTCCCTGCGGAAATCAACGGCCTTCGTGGCCATCACAGTGCTTCCGCCCAGAAATAGTACGCCGAATGTCCGGCGGGACGTAAAAAACGACTTCGCCTGAACCGGTTCGGCCGTTATCCCGACCACAAGTGCAAGCAAGCAGCAAATCGCCTGCGGGACCCGCTTACGCATAACCAGACTCCTGCAAATTGGAAACCCTTCTCCCGTCCGTGGGACCGTCGGTACGTTTAGACAGCATGAATCACGCAAAAGTTTCGTGGATTCTCCTCAGACACGGGTGCTTGTCCGGAAGGGTGGCACGACCAGGGGTCGGTCAATCAATCCCTGAGGTTTAAAAGAGCCGGGAAATGACATCATGGTGGGAGGTACATACCGCAGCAAGGCGTTGACCTTGGAGGAAAAGTTAGAACAGTATAACAAAACAGGTGGCAAAAGGCAACCGGAAATCGTCAGTCTACGGTCGTCTAATCGTAGACCCGATCTTCGTAATTCTTCTCCCAGGTGCGGTCGTCCCGCACCACGCAGGTGCCTGCCAATCTGTCGTGAAGCGCCTGTCTCCGCTTGTCCCAGATCATCCAAAGTATACTTACGCCAAGCGTCAGCCCCATTAGCAGGTACTGTCCCCAGAATCGGATCAGCGCCCGCCTTACACCGACGGGTTCCCCCGTCCGTCGGATGAGCCGGATGCCAGCCTCCCGCATGCCGGGCGTACTTCCGGTGCGACCCCAGGCAGGAACGATCAGCAACGCCTTGTAACTCAAAAAACACAGCGTAACCAGACCGACCCGCAACCACTGTTCCACGTTCTTCCAGGCCACCGGATCCCCTGCTATCAGACCTGCGCCGAATTCCTGCAGCGGCGACGGACCGCGGCGAGCGGAGACGGCGGCAGTCGGCGGCTCGTCGTTTCCGAGATTCGATACGAGCAGAATCAGGGACTGACACGTCAGGAATAACGCGCCCAGAATCAGAAGGTGGATGAAGAGATCGATCAGGCTAGCCCATAGACGCCGAAATAAGCCCGCACACACCGCATTTGAAGAGGTCTGCCGGTTGTGATGACTTTCCAGACTCGTCAGCCGATTCCGGATCTCGGCCCGCAAACCTTCCGCCCGCAACGGATATTCCCCGCGGTCCACGTGCGCGTACATATCCTCCAGTTCCGACAGCGTACTGGACCGAATGCGCTCCTCGTAGGCCTTATCATGTGGACCCGTTCCCGCATCCGGCTCCATAATCTCTCCTGCCGACTCTGGTGTCCCTTCCCAGAAATACGTCACCATTTATCCGCCTGTCTGCGTGCAGATCTTCCGCACAGGCAGGCCGATTCATCCCGTCTCGCTGCGTTGCCTTTGCTCGACGGCCGAATTCAGGCAATCTATTTCAGGGACAGAACACTTGATCCTGCTTCTATTCTTTCCGGTCAACCAGCGAATAGAGCGCGGGAATCAGTACCAGCGTCACAAGTGTTGAAATCACAAGGCCGCCGATTACGGTAATAGCCATCGGCGCACGGATTTCCGCGCCCTGACCCACCGGAAAGACCACGTTCACGGCCCCCATAACGTACTCTAATGCGCCACCCGGCAATACGCTTGCGAGGCCGGATTCCACGTTTGTCACAAAAGGCCTGAAATCGAAAATTCCCAGGGCCATTGGCAACAACCCCAACACTGTCGTCGACGTCGTCATCAGAATCGGTCGCAGCCTTACCTGGCATGCCCGCTCAATGGCCTCTCGCTTCCCCATTCCACGCTCCCGTCGCAGGGCGTTGATATAGTCGATCAGCACAATCGCGTTGTTCACGACGATACCCGCCAGCATGATCAGCCCGATTAACACCACGACGCTCACTGTCTGACCGGTCACCAAAAGCATCCAGACCACACCGACGAGGCCGAAGGGAATCGAAAACATGATAACAAAGGGATGGATCAACGACTCGAACTGGGAAGCCATTACCAGATACACGAGGAATACGGCCAGCAAGATGGCCAGCCGCATACTTTCGAACGACCGCTTACGCTCTTCGTTCTGACCCCCTATCTTGATATGGTAGTCGGGGGGATAGTCCATGTCACGTATCACGGATTCAATGTCGGCCACCGCCTCGCTCAGGCTGCGTCCTTCGAGGTTGGCGGAAACCACCGCCACCCGCTCCTGATCCGCCCGCAGGATCTCGGCGGGCCCCATTTCAACAGACAGGTCCGCGACCACGGCGAGGGGGATGGGCGCCGACGCACCGGCCGGACTCACAATGAGACGCTTGAGATCTTCCACCGTGCTCCGGTGCCGCTCATCCGCACGCACGCGGATATCCACCTTCCTGTCGCCCTGAGTAAATTCCGTAGCCACCTCGCCCTGGATCTTGTTTCTTATGAGCCTTCCGATCTCGTTGATGGTTGTCCCCATCTGCGCGACCCACTTCCGATTGAAGCGGATCTGCACCTCAGGACTGCCACCCTCCGCGCTTGTCTTTACGTCGACAAGCCCCGGGACGTCCTCCATCCTGCGTGCAAGTTCGTCGGACAACGTCCGCAAGGTACTCAGATTATATCCGGAAATCTCGACCTCGACGGGCGTCCTGGACGTAAAAAACGATGGACGGGCAAATTTGCATTCCGCTGCGGGCATGCCCCGGAAGGCCTGCCTCAGTCGATCCATCACCGCATCTTCCCGTGCCCGTATTATACCTTCTTTCAGCGCCACCTGAAGCTGGCCGACATTCTCACGCTCCTCTCCGGCCGACCCATCGGAAGCCCCGCTCAGGCCGACGGTACTATAAACCAGTTCCACCTCGGGCTGAGCCTGAACGATCCGTTCCATGCCGCGTATCGTCCGTTCGGTGGCCGCGAGCGGAGTGCCCACGGGCCTGGTCACGGAGATGCTGAATTCACCCTGGCTCATCTCCGGAATCAACTCACTTCCAAGAAAGCCGACCAGCAACCCGGACGCGCCGGCAAGCGCCAGCGCGACAAGGAGCACGGCGGCGCGATGACCCAGCGCCCAGCCGATTACCCGGGGATAGAATCTATACGTGCGACCCATTATCTGTTCGAAAAGCCAGAAAACCGGGTAAAGTAGGATGACCACCCCTTTGCCGAACGCCCGCCCGGCGCGCAGGACGAAACCGATCCCCTTTGCCAGACCCAGTGTAGAGTCCGGACGCAGGCGGCGGCGCTCCATTCCGGCCTTCTCATCCCTCCGGCCGAAGTTAAAAGACGACAGCATGGGGATCAGGGTGAGCGCCACCAGCAGGGAGGCCACCAGGGAGAACGTCACGGTCAAGGCCTGGTCTCGAAACAACTGACCGGCGATGCCTTCAACGAAGACGATGGGCACAAAGACACAGATCGTGGTGAGGGTGGAAGCCACCACCGCGTTTCCCACTTCACTGGCCCCTTTCACGGTCGCATCTAACGAAGACAAACCCTCCTCGCGGTATCGCTGAATGCTTTCGAGTACAACAATTGAGTTGTCCACCAGCATCCCGATGCCCAGCGCCAACCCGCCCAGGGACATTATGTTCAGGCTGACATCCGAACTGAACATCAGCAAAAACGTGGACACGACGGAAATCGGTATAGAAAGGCTGATTATCGCGGTACTTCCGGGATTGCCCAGGAACAGATATAGCACCACCACCGCCAGCACCCCTCCCATGATCGCCGTGTTGAGCACCTCCGCGACAGACGCCCTGATAAACGTCGCCTGGCTGAAAACCACCTCTATTCGTGCGCCGCCCGACAACAAGCCAGCCTCTTTCTGAAAACGCTGTAGCGCGTCGGTGACCCGGTCAGCGACAGTCACGGTGTTGGCGTCGCCCTCTTTGTAGACGGCCAGTTCCACGCTCTCGCGCCCATTGATCCGGTTAATCACCTTGCGTTCTTTGTGTCCCCGAAAGACGTGGCCGACGTCGGAAAGCGTAATTGCGGCGCCCTGCCGCTCGCCCACAACGATGTCCTGAATCTCCTGAACCGAGCGAAACTCATTGACAGTGCGCACCACGTACTCCGCCTCGCCGTCTTTGAGTTGCCCTCCGGTGAGATTCACGTTTTCCTGTCCCAGACGTCCGACCACCTGTTGGACCTGAATACGTAGCGACGCCAGCCTGGGTTCATCCAATTCGATGTGTATTTCCTCTTCAAGCCCTCCGTTTACGCGCGCCGCGGCCACTCCCTCAATGCTCTCCAGATCCAACTTGATGTGTTCCTCGGCCAACAGGCGAAGGGCGACCAGACTTTCCTGTCCGTAGAGCCCAATACGCATTATCGGATCCAGAGACGGATCAAAACGCAGCAAGACCGGTTTTTCAGCCCCTTGCGGAAGCTGCAACCGGTCCAGTTTCTCCCGGGTGTCCAGCGATGCGAAGTCCATGTCCGTACCCCAGGAAAACTCCACCACCACCTCGGAGACGCCCGGCCGGGACGTTGAGCTCACCCGTACGACGTTCGTCACCACCCCCACCGCCCCCTCCAAGGGTTCGGTTACCAGGCGTTCCATTTCCGACGGCGCCGTGCCTTCGTATTCGGTCCGTACCGTCAGTGTCGGATACGTGATATCAGGAAGCAGATTGATAGAAAGCCGCCGAAATGCAACCAGACCGAAAACCACGGCCGCAACGACAAACATGGTTACCGTGACCCGACGGCGGGTCGAAAACGCGATCAGCTTCATTGCGGTCTCCCGCCTCTTGCCGGCAGGATACCCTTCCGGTGCATTTCACCCATGAACGCACGCCACTTTTCACCGCTGGTCGCAAGTTCCGGATCTTCTCTAACACGTGCGTCATATGCTTTCTTCAGATCTGGAAAACGGGCGAGCATCTGTTCCTTCATTGCCTTGAGCTGACCGTTACCACCGCCGTCACCCTGACTGCCGCCTGTCTGCACCGCGGGCGCCGTTTCCTCCGCGATCCCTTCACCCACCAGGCGCACGGCCGTTCCGGGGCGCAGACCTTCGTGACCAACGGTAATGACCTGCTCCCCCTCCGACAGGCCGTTCATAATCTCCAGGTGTTCATTGTCGGCAAACCCCATGCCGACCTTCCGGCGAACCGCCTTCCCCGCACCGCGTTCGCCGTCCCGTTCATATACGAACACGTGATTCCCTTCCCCCTCCAGAACGAGCGCCTTCTTGGGAATCACCAGCGTGTTCTGATGCACCTCGGTAATGATATGTACCGATGCGAACATGCCCGGCCGGAGGATTCCGCTTCCGCCACCGGGAATCTGGACTGTAACTTTGATGGTTCCACTTTCCGGATCCACGACCGGGCTGATCATCTTTACAACGCCGCGAAAAACCCGACCCGGAGCGGACTCCACCGCCACTTTCGCGCCCTGCCCGGTGGCCACCTTGCCCATGTTCTTTTCAGGAATCCGGATGCGTGCAAGCAGCGGGTCGAAGTCTGCCACCGAAAACACCGCCTGATTCGCGGTTACCATGTTTCCGACCTCGACGCTTCGAATGGTCAGTGTGCCTTCCAGAGGCGAAGCAATGGTGGTATAGCTCAAATTCAGCGTCGCCTGTTCCAACTCGGTATACGAGCGGTCCATCTGCCCCTTTGAATTCTCATACCTCTCCTTGCTCAGGAGGTCCCGCTTGAACAGCTTTTCGTCTCGCTCGAAGACGCGACGCGCGTCGTGGTAGGCCACTTCCATGCGTTGGACCTGCAACCGCGCCGCCTCCGAATCCAGCCGCGCCAGCACCGCGCCTTCCCCGACGGGGTCACCCTCTTCCCTGAGAATCGCCACGACCTGCCCGGACGTCCTGGAACGCACTTCGACCCACTGAAACGCCTCCAGCGTCGTATTGGCCAGAATATAACTGGAAATATCGCGACGATTCACCGGCTCCACGCGAACGGGTACCGCCGCGCTCCGGCGCTGTACACCGCGACGGGCCGATCCTCTGTCACCCTCTCCGCATCCGGATAGAATCGAAATAACGCAAACGAAGACGAATGGCTGAAATCTGAACATGCATCCCCCTGGGGAACCTGGTCCTGGTAAGTAATTGGTTACTTACAATGTACACAAAAAAAGACACGATTCATGATTATTTTCTCCCCGCTACGCACGGCCGCGTGTCCGGCACTTCCGGGCACGAGCGGCCGGGTTCGGGCATGACCGGTACGGATAATAGCAACTTACATTTATAGAGGGATTTAGAAACGAATTCGGGACAGCATGGGTGGGAGATTCTCATCCGGGTCCGGACGTCACCGTCGCAATCACAAAACGCCTGATCCCCGCCCCCCGGATTATGTCCAGAACGCCGATTACCTCGCCGTGGGGGAGGTTCCGATCGGCCCGCAACACAAGGCCGCCGCCGGCGTTGATCTCATTTGAAGCCGTCTGCAAGCGGGCGCCCAGCGCAGCAAGTTCGACGGGCTCGCCGTCCCAGCGTATCTCACCATCCGGGGCCACGTCCAGCACAAAGCGTTTAGGCTGCTGAGCCCGGTCGGCGTGTTCCATGGAAGGCAGTTCCACTTTAAGCGCGGACTGCTCGATGAACGATGTGGTCACAATGAAAAACGTCAGCAACAAAAACAGAACGTCAATCAACGACGTGATATTGATATACGGCCGACGCTTCGGCTTGTGAAACAGCTGCATTTGCCGCCCTTTATTCGTTCGGTTTGCGCGTCTGGAAACCCCGCAGCTTTTTCAGAAGCGCATTGGAATATTTCTCGATCTCCAGGACCAGACTCTCTGCCTTGCTGCTGAAATAATTGAAAAAAACCAGTGACGGAATCGCAATAAACAGCCCGGCGCCGGTTGTCAGGATCGCTTCAGCGATACCGCCCGCAAGCAGGTTGCCCTGTCCGACGCCCACTTCCGAGATCTCACGAAAAACCTTGATCATCCCCAGGACCGTACCCAGCAGCCCCAGTAGTGGAGAGACACTGGCAACGGTCTCCAGAACGACGATTCCCTTCTGCAGCTTTCCCGTTTCCTGGCGGCCCTGGTCCACAATGCTCTCTTTTATTTCATCCGGAGGCAGGTGGCGATTGTCGAGCCCCGTGCGAACAACCTGAGCGAACGGTCCTTCGTACTGGTTGCATACCGACACCGCCAGGCCGATGTCCTCCGGTCCCTTGATGTTCTCGATCACGCTGACGATCTCCCCTCGAATGATCCGGTGGCGTCGCAGACTGAACGCCCGCTCCACCGTAATGGCCAGCGTAAGGATTGAACATAGAGAAAGGGGATACATCATCAGTCCCCCCTGCACAAACAGCTCCCATCCCATGCGGCGGCCCCCCTGTTATCGCGATTCCAGTAGCAGATAGTGGAAGAAGGCGGTAATTTCCAGATAGTCTTCCGGAAAGTGCGCCGGCAGAGGTTTGAAATCGGCCGACAGTTTTACCGCTCGTGTGCTGGTATCCCGCAGGTACGGGCTGCCGTCGAAGTCGATTATCTCCAGGTCCGCGAGGGTGCCGTCGGGCAAAATTCTGAATTTCAGCCGTGTCCGACCCTGGATAAGCCCCAGTTGCGTAAACGCAGCCGGCGGGTGGATATGGTCTCCAATGTGGCGCTTGAGATATGCCAGATACGGCGCGAATTCCCAGTCATAGGTACTCAGCTGCAATCCGCCCTGTTCGAGGGCGTGACTCTGCAGGTTCTTCAATGGCAAGACGCCGGGCGCGCCTCGGAGCCCGAACAATGCGCTCTTCGGTTGCTGCGGGGGCGACGTTTTTCGCTGCTTCAGCGACGACGCAAAATCCGTCGAAACCACCTCGTTTTCCGCGTCTTCGCGACTGTTCTGATCGACTTCGGTCCTGGCGTGAGCCATTCGCCTCTCGCCCCTTTCGCCCTGCTGTCCGACATCGGACCGGGGTTGTACAGGGGATTGCACCAGTCCGTCGGTGTAGGGTAGATGGGATTCCGGCAGGGGCGCGTCGTGGAGGTCCTTCGCCCGCGAAACCCGGTTCGACCGCAACGTCGTTGCTTCAGGCGGGGGTTCCTCGGGTACCGGCTGGGGCAAATCGACAAATTCGAAAGAGATCGGCCCGGACTCGTGGGCCGATACATCGATCCGCGGTTGCGGTACCAGGCTCGAGAGGGGCACGTAGAAGACAAAAAACAGCAGGTGCGCAACCAGCGCCGCCCCGTAGGCGAGGGTGTAACGATTGGCGAAAAAGCCTCGGATGCGCGCCATCATAGAAAATACCACATTGGTAACAGGGCGTCACCGTGCAATTAATATAGTGGAACCGGGGTGATAAACAAGAACAAAGCCCCGGATGACCCGCCTGTCAGGACCAAAGTACGGGCGGTCGATCGAAACCCCGGGTTCGCCTGCCGTCCGCAGGCGTTTCAACGTTTTTCGATGTCGGCCCGGCAAAAAAAAGCCCCGGCGGCGGCTGCCGTGCAGGGCCCGATATGCGTTCCTCAGGGGAATGGCGGGGGTCCGCTCCAGCACGTGACACGCGACAGTGGTCTCAATCCGCCGCCGGTGCTTCCGTTCTCGAAAATGCGGCCCGCAAGCGTTGAAAGCACCCCTGAAACAGTGACATCCATCCCACGTAGAAGAAACCCAGACTGAACAGGGCGATGAACGGAACCGGAAAGTATATCCCGTGGGTGATCGCGAATCCGATTACCCACAGAAAATACAACCCGACACCGAGTTCTACTACTGACAGCACGTTTTTGTGCACTGCGTATCGCTTGCCGCGCCAGGTATCCCGGCGGTCCACAACCTGATATTTCGGTGTTCGCCGAAACTCGGTCTGGTGGCCGACCAACGCCTCGAGCACCGCCCGGGCATTGTTGAACGATATCCCCATACCGGCAGCCAGCACGCAGGGCATGTACTTGATTCGACGCTTCCAGTCCGGATAGAGTTCCTTCTGTGAGTAAATATAAAACCGGGAGACCGCCCCCGTTGCGGAGACAAACAGCGGCAGATCCACGAAGACAACGCGGAACCACCCCATATCGAGGCGGGCGAGCACGGCCGGGAAGATCAGCGCAGCCAGCATGGCCATCAACAGATAAGCGAAATTCCCATTCAGATGGATCAGCGCCTCGAGCTTCACCCGCCACGGCAACCTCGCGCGCAGGACCCGCCCCACCAGCTTACGCGCGGTCTGCGCAGAGCCTTTGGACCAGCGGAACTGCTGGGTTTTCCAGGCGTTCATTTCCACGGGTAGCTCGGCCGGGGCAGCCAGGTCGTCCAGAAACAGAAAGCGCCACCCGGCCAACTGCGCCCGATAGCTCAGATCGAGATCTTCGGTCAGGGTGTCGTTCTCCCATCCACCCGCATCGTCGATACATTGCCTGCGCCATATGCCGGCCGTGCCGTTAAAATTGAAAAACAGGCCCGCTCTGCTGCGGGCGCCGTGTTCCATCATGAAATGTCCGTCGAGGAAAATCGCCTGTACCTGCGTCAGCAAAGAATAATCGCGGTTCAGATGGTCCCACCTTGCCTGCACCAGACCCACGCCCTCATCGGTGAAATAATGAATCGTCTTTCTGAGGAATTCTCCGGGCGGTACAAAATCAGCGTCGAATACCGCCACGTATTCGCCGCTGGCAACCCGCAAACCTTCGGCAAGAGCGCCCGCTTTAAAGCCCGTGCGTTCCGTTCGATGCAGGCAGACGATATCGTGTCCGGCCTCCCCCAACTCCGCCACACAGCGCTTTACCACGTCGGTCGTCTCATCCGTCGAATCGTCCAGAACCTGAATTTCCAGGCGGTCCCGTGGATAATCGACGTCCGCCGCCGCCCGGATCAGCCGCTCCACCACGTACAGTTCGTTGTAAACCGGCAACTGTACCGTCACCCTCGGCAATTTCTCAAACCGGCCGGCCGGCGCCGGACGCTTACGTCGATTCTTGAAGTATAGCCGCACCATCACGTGCCGGTGCAGACTGAAGATCATCAGCAGGCCGAGCGTCACGCTATAGAGTATCAACAAAGACGCCTGAAACCAGGTGATCAGCACTTCCAGATCCATGAACCCTCCAGCACTAACGCGCCTCTTACCGACGGGGGAGCATGCCGGGACTTCGGATCGTCGCCACCTCAGCCGATCCGGCACGATGGGCCGACTTGCAGGTTTTCGCCGGCCGCGGGGTTTCTGAATCGAAATCATCGCGACCGTCGCCCGATATATGGACGATCCGCAGGGCATTCAGAAAGATAATAAGCAATACCGTGCCCTAAAATCAAGCCCAAAGCACGCGCGCAAATCCAGCCGAACCCGCAAAAAAGCGACGGTTTGTCCGGCCGGGCGTGCTTTACGGCCGTCGCCTTCAATGCCCGGCCAGTCCGGTAATATCTTCAACCGGTTCACCGAATTTCGTCTGTTTCTGTTGACAAACAGCCATCTTCCGGTTTATATTTTTTACTGCCCTACCTGTAGAGTCAGCGAAAACCCGGCGGCCAACAAGCAACGTTTTGCTCAAGGAGTCCATATCCGATGGCTGAAAAAAATCAGTTCTACCCCGACTACAAACTGCCGGCCGAGACCGCGTCGGAAATCGGAGCCAAATCCGGCAGTCTTCTGGACGGCGATTTCGAATATCCACTTGAAACACAATGCTGTATAACGGGAGAGGACGTCAAACACAGCTTCTGCCGATATCCCGATTCTGCGCTGGGTACGATGATGGTGATGTCTCACGAAACCATGCTTCGCTTCTCACGACCGGGAGAGAGCCTCTCGGAGACATTCGAACGCGTACTCAAACTTCGGCGAAAGCACGAGGCCAGCCGGAAGGAGTAGCTGTCGCCCGCTTCTCTTTCCCTGTTGGAAAAACTGACATGTCCACCCTCCATTCAGCCATCCGCCGCCGATCCACATGATTTCCGACGCCGCTCCGGCCATACTTTACCGGCGTGTTGAGATTCCCCGCGCATTGTTGACCCATGCGGAGGTCGAAGGAAGGGATCTGCGTTTTGGAGGAGATATCCGGCCAGGAGACCTTACCGGAGACGGCCGGGCCGATCTGCTTGTCTACCGCTGCGACACGGCAAGTGAACTCAAACCCTGTTTTCTGGGCGCCTTTACCTTTGACGGGGAGATTCTGTGGCAGGATGGCGACGGCGGCGCCCAGCCTCTCCGACCCTGTTCCGTGTCGATCCACGACGTGGACGCGGACGGCCGGAGCGAGGTGATCTGTTTCTTCCATCGCCCGGACGGCGTCACCGCCAGGGAATCCCTTGCGGATGTCACCGTCCAGATACGCGACGGTGCGACGGGAGCACTGAAAGCGGAATCCCGCCCGGAGATTCTGAAGGCCTGCCGCGGCTGGGGCGCCAACTGGTTTCACCAGCGCCTGTTTATCGCCAACCTCAGAGGCACCGCTGTTCCCCAGGATATCGTGGTTAAACTGGGCGAAAGGGTCCTGGCATTCGACCATAACCTGGACCTGTTGTGGGACTACGCCATCCCGTGGAACGACTACGGCCGCTGCTCCGCGTACTTACCGGCCGTGGGCGACCTGAACGGTGATGGCCGCGACGAGATCCTGGGCGGCTATTTTATTCTCGATCCGGACGGCGGCCCCCGCTGGGAACGCCAGCTCGCGCGCAATATGGACTCCGTATCCATCCAACCGTGGGACAACGGACGGATGCGCGCCATCTGCTCCGGCGGAGGTCACGTACTGGACATCGACGGCGGGGTTATTCTGGCGCTCGGCGAACAAATCGTCCCTCACGGTCAGGAAGTCCGGGTGGCCACCTTCGTGCCCGATGAGCCCGCGCCTCAGATGGCCATTCGCTACCTTGGGCACCGTCCCGACGTTCTGCTGGCAGACAATACCGGACGGATAATCCGCCGCTTTCGACTCAACCGATCGCCAAATGAAACGGGTATGGAAACGGTTTACTGGAACGGATTCGACGCGCCCGCAATGCTTTACAACGGCGGCATGCTCTTCGACGGCAACGGCGAACCCGCGGTAGTCCTTTCGGATCTGCCGCCTCCGGTCGGCCCGGAAAAAATGGGCTGGTATCACGCCGTACCCGCGAACCTGTGCGGAGATAAACGCGAGGATCTGCTGGTGTACAACCCATGGTCGGACGCCGTTTACATCTACACTCCCGCGCCATTGAACCCGACTGCCTACTCCGGCTACTGTCCCGGCCACCGTCAGTACAATGCCCGTCTGATGGACTGAAGCGGCCCGGGCCTGACCTCCCGGGCCGATCGTCAACGGTGTTGCCGTCCCTCTGAAACGCGCCGCCGCCTTCGTCGCCCGCCGGGTAGAGGTCCGACCCGGAACCAATTCTCTTCTGCCGTTAGCAGGTTGAATCCATTGATTTCGGAACCGGCGGCGGCTTCAAGACCTCAGTCCAGAAAACCCTCGATCGTCTGGTCACCAGGGTCAATCATCGGATGGTCCACGTTTTCGAGGGGCAACGTTACAAACTCGCCAGTCTGCGCGGACTGGTAAGCCGCCGTTGTCATCTCGGCAACCGCCAGACCGTCTGGTACGCCCATCACCGGATCCCGATCCTCTTCTATGCAGTCGATCAACTCCTGCACGCACGATTCCGAGTAAGACAGGGGAGCAGGCGGCAATTCCAACGCGACGCCATTGAGCAACATCGTTTCAGGTTCCGCGTGGATCCAGTGGCCCTCGGCAGTCACGTCCACCGCGTTGGCCGAAGGTCCTTCCTCCTTGAGTTTGTTTCGTCCGGTTACCAGCGTCGCGGCAAAATCCCCGTATTCGCACACGACGGTCGCCATATCTTCCGTACCGAATGCCCGGTATTCGTCCCAATAGGCATTTCGCATGCTGCTGAATATTCGCCTGGGCATTCCGAATAGATGGTGGAGATAGTCCACCGCATGACTGCCCAGATTCATCAGTTCCCCCCCTCCATTCACATTAACCGGCGTGGGGTAACTCACGTACTGCATCAGGTCGCTGTCCTTGAACTGGCGAACGAAATAATGGGTGTAGGACGTTATATTGGCGTAGGCCCCGGACCGAATTCCCCGTGCGAGCGCCGCCAGCCCGGGCAGGCATCGGATCGGGTAGCTCAACACGATCCTGACACCGGATCCCGCGGCAGCGTCTACGATCTCCCGGGCTTCCGTAACGGTGCGCGAAAGGGGTTTGTCCACCAGAACGTGCTTGCCGCAGTCCACTGCCTTTGCGATCAGGGTTCGTTTCAGATAAAAATCGGAGGCAATGGAAACGATCTGCACGCGCGGATCTTCCAGTACCGCGTCGTAGTCCGCAACGCATGTGACTCCGAATCGTTCCTCAAGGGGTCTGGCCTTGTCAGCCCTGTGTTCCGCCGCCGCTACAATCCGGCAATCCTCCCGTGCTTCCAGGATCGGGCCATAGCTCATCTGATGGGCCCGGTTTCCGACCAATCCGACACCGTAGCTCATTCTTGAGTTCCTTTCGTCTCCTGCTTTGAGGGGTGCAGAGACCACACCGACTGTCTGCTTACCGTGGCCTGCGCCTACACCCAGTTCAATTCCTGCGCCTCGCCCGTGCGAATCGCTTCAATGGCCCGGAGGGCAAGCGTTGTCGCCCGAACGCCGTCGTCCAATTTCGCCGCGTGCACCGGGTCGATGCCCCTGAGCGACCAGTCCACAACCGCACGCATCTGCTGAGTGTATCCATGTGCAAAGTCGCTATCGTCGCATCCGGGGATATCGGTAATTGTCAGGCGGCCGGGCTCGGCGCCCCAGAGGCGAATCTCGGGATTCCAGTGGTAGTTAAACAGACTCGCGGTCGTGTCCCCTGCGAAGACCTGATAGGCCGCCTTTCCCATCAACGCCGGCTTGCCCACGTCGCCTATCGCGACATTGGCGACCGCCCCGTCCGCAAACCGAAGCGTACACGCCACCGCGTCCGTGATGGGCAACGTGGGATGGTGATAGTTGCCACCCGCCGCGTAAATCGATACCACCTCGGACCCATTCAGGAAACGAACCGCGTCGAAGCAGTGACAACCCTGACTCAACACGTTGCCTCCCCCGGCAACCGGGTCGTTCGCCCAGCTCTGTTCTCCCCATCGGGGATCGAAATACTGTGCGATCGTCAACCACGGCCGCGGCGCGACCTCCTTTAACTTCAGGAAAAACGGCGAGAACCGAGCCTGAAAACCTGCCATGAACTTAACGCCCGCCGCATTTACAGCCTCCTCGATCGCAATGCAATCCTCCATGCAGATCGCCAGCGGCTTCTCGCAAAAGATATCTTTACCGGCTTCCGCCGCCGACACACACATGGGCGCATGAAGGTGGTGGTGCGTGCAGATGAGCACGACGTCGACGGCAGGGTCGTCAAGCGCCCGCTCGAATTCCGTGCTTACCGCCGCGGCCGAGACCTCCGCACCCAGCGATCGGGCCGCGCCTGCGTCCATATCCACCAGCATGCGCAGAGACACGTCTTCAAAGCCCGCCAGCGCCACCGCATGGGTTCTTCCCATATTCCCGCAGCCGATAATTGCGACATCCAACTTGCCTTCGGTCACCTCATTGCCTCCACTCGCCATCGGTTGTGGCCGGCTCGTACGGCGCCTGGCGGGACGGATGGGTTTCATCCGACAGAATCCCGTACAGTTCCGGCCTTCGGTCCGCCAGGTGGTTCCCGCCGGTCACGGTTGACAGGTCAATTTCGTGCACCAACACATCGGGCACATTCGACTGAAGCTTAGCGTCAAGTTGGCCCTTCGGGCCCGTAATCAACGCCACGTTGGGATGCGTGAAGCAGACGAACATCTGGTTCTCGTAGGACCGCGTGCGCATCCACCACTCGTTATCCAGATGCCACATCCCGTACGTCGGCATCAGACAGACCTCGGCGCCCTTCAATCGGAGGACGCGGATGGACTCCGGCCATCGGCGATCGGCGCAGATCGCCAAGCCCACGGTACCGAAATCCAGTTCGAATACGGGAAGATCCCGCCCCGGGGCGAATCGACGGTCGTGGTTCTGAAGATGCGTCTTGTAATACGTGCCCAGGATCTCGCCATTGCGTCCGGCCAGCAGAGCCGCGTTGTAGAAACAGCCATCCTTCATTTCCGTAAATCCGAACACGATGTGGGTTTTCGCCCGCCGCGCCAGATTCAGAACGCTTCGGACATAGGGGCTCTCCCCCACCGTCTGAGCCACGCTCCGGAACTTCCGTGCGGTCCAGTCCGCCTCGGTTACCGCGTACCCGTCGAGGAAACACTCCGGGGTGACGAATACATCCAGTCCGCTGTCACAATACCGGGCGAACTGTTGCTCAAACACGGCCCAATTCGCCTCAAGGTCCCATTTGGCGGGCATCGCCTTCAACATTCCGATGCGAACATTGCGGTTTTTTACCGGCATGGGTGGTCCTCAGAATTAAGGCTCCCGGGCACGGGTGCGCACACGGTCCGACAGCCGACAAGCGCCTCAACACGCGGATAACCACGTCGGAGACAAACCTCCGCCCTGCATGGGCGCGCCTGGGCGCTGGACGTCGATTGTCAAACGACTCCGGTACGCATCTACCGCATCTGCCAGCGCATGCCCGCCACTTCGCCCTGCCTGAACGTGAACCACTTCGTCCAATCGGATAGCGATCCGCCCACGCTCACGGTGCAGTCCACGTGCAGTACCCCGCTGCCATCTTCCACGCCGTTGTTCCGAACGTCCATCCGCACCGTGTCCTCGCCGTACTGCGACTTCAGGTACCGGATCGCTTTGTTCTTCATTTCCGCTTCGCTCAACGATTCCGCCATGAATTGCTCCTTAAACCGGCGGGATCGCCGCGACGCCCGATGCTCTGACGTTTTCTTCCAGGTTCCGGAACTGATTCCCGTCGTCCACGATATTTCTTGACCGCTCGTCAATCCGTATGCCGATCTTCTGTTTTCCCCCGCCGGTGTCTTCGATCCGGCAATTGCGAATCTCAACCTGGTACGTCTCTCCTCGAATGTCCACACCCGTACCGTCCCCCGTAAATCCGTTGTCCCGAATCCGGCAGGACGCCACGACGTTCCGGTGAGCGCCTCTGAATTCAGCCTGGGGCTCGCGAAAAAGCACGCCCACTTTATGGTTGCGCTCGATGGTGCAATTCTGAATCCGATTGTCCGTGTCTCTGTGTCCGATGGAGATGCCAAAGTCGAGATTGTCCGAACAGATACAATTCTCCGCGAGGCCGTCCGACACCCCCCAGCAGAAAAAGATGCCCTGGCTGTTGCCCGTGGAACGGCAGTTCCGGAACACCGGCCGTTGCGACCCGCTGCCGGGATGGAATCCCAGATTCGCGTTCCGCTGCGACACGCAGTTCTCAAAGACGAAATCGTCGCAGACCTGAAAGCTGAACCCGTCCCCGTTGTAGTTCCTGGCGGTTACATTCGAGAACAGGTACCTGTGACAGTGCTGCAGGAACACCGCACCGGAATAGTTCCCGTTTATCTCTTCATTTTCCTCACGGTCCCCATCGAGTACGAGGTTCTCGATCCGAACGTCGTGTACGCCCTCTTCCGCGGTCAGAATCGGAAAAACGGTTGCCAGCGTCGCCCGCTCTTCCAGCCACATATTCTTGTAGATCCGCTTGCTCAGCGAAACCAGGTTGCCTTCCACCGCCGTCACGGTATCTTTCACGACCTCCATCCGGCCGTCTCCGCCCCGAAAGGCCCGCAACATCACACCGCACCCCACACTGAACCCGTCCGCGTCCCGGACGGCCACCCGTGCTTCGTACCAGTCCGAATCCCGAACCAGATCCGTCTTGAACCCAGGCGCCTTTCTCAGTACCGTGGCTTCGCCCGCGCCCCGCACCGTCAGGTTCGAATGCAGATAAAGCGCGTTGCGCATTGTATACACACCGGGACGAATCTCCAGGATTCCGCCCCCAAGCCGCCGGAGATAGTCCGCACCGGCCTGCAGCACTTTGTCGTCAGCTCCCCGCAGATCCCCTTCGTCCTGCCCCACCGTCAACACCATTTCCTTACGCGCCGTTATCGGCCGATTGGTTGAAAGATCGATCATCGCCTTCTCCCCATTCCTTAAAAGCTGTCTTAAAACCCCCAGCGGTCTTCGCCCGAATGCAAAATAAGCCGCGGCTTGCGAGGTGTCAAGCCCCGGAACCGTCAACTGACCAACGGTAGAATCACATGCGAGCGGTGATGGGGCCCATGGAATACCTCCTGATGGGCGATCACGAATGTGGCTTCCCCGTAGTCGTCTCCACCGGTGTTGTGATTCCGGTCGAAATTCGGAAAGTCCGAACTCGTCACGTCCAGCCGGATCCGGTGACCGGGCCGGAACAATACCGCCGTAGGGAGCATCGGGATCCGGTATTGATATATTTTCCCCTCCGGCAGCATCTCAGGGTTGTCAAACCCGGCCCGAAACCTCGCCCGCACGATTCCGTAACTCACCTGGTGGACAAATCCGTCCGGGCGGACATCCATCAACTTGACGATAAAGTCCGTGTCCCTGGCGCTGGAAGCCGCGTGCAGCACCACTTCCGGGCGGCCGACCAGGCGAACGCCCTTCCGCAGGCGGCGGGTCTGATACACAAGCACGTCCCGTCGACGGTCCAGCCGCCGCTGATCATACGGGGCATCCTGACAACTCTCGTAGAACAACGACATCACCGGATCACGGGGGTCGTAATCGTACCGGTCGCTGCCGGGGTCGCGGGGACGTTTTCTTACCAGCCTCCCGTTTCCTGAAGCACCGTTTGCGCCGCCGTCCGAGATCAGATGGAACGGCACGGGCTTCGCTTCGGGTACCGGCCAGGCCGCCGCCGTGCGCCACCGGTTCTCTCCCATCATGAAATACCGGACGGGCGCCGTCCGCATCATTCCATTGGGTTTGCCTTTGAGCCAGTAATCAAACCAGCGGATCATCAGCGCGTTGAAGTCGACCGCCGCCGATTTCCCGAAGTCCATTTCGCCGACCTGCCGCGGACCCTGTGACCCGTGGGACCACGGACCGACGACCAGCCGCTGCGCCACTCGAGCGGCCTGTGTGCGTCCGTTCTTGCACATGCCCGAAAAGTGATCCACAGTCAGGACCAGCCGGTCGTGCCAACCCGTCGTGTGGAGGACCGGCACGTCCACCTCCCCGTGCCGTTTCTGAAAATCGAAAATATCGTTGTGATGGTTGTCCAACCAATAGTGCCAGATCTCACGGCATCCGCCCGCGTACTCGTCGGGCATGTCCTTCAGCGGCACAAACCATAAGGGCTTCTCCCGGTCCTTTCCGGCCGATTCCTGCGCCTCTGCCGGCGTGTGCGGTCCGGACAGACCGCTACGGCACCTTAGATCCGGAGCCAGGGATCGAAAGAGCCATTGCTGCACGCGTCCGGTGCGCAACACGCCGCCCAGTTCCCAGTCCGTGAGCCGCGTGGCGTACCCTCCGTTGAACATGGCAACCAGTTGCGGCGGCCTGGCGGACGCGAGTTCCCACGACGCCCAGGACGGATAGGAAATTCCGTATACCCCGACCTTTCCGTTCGCATACGGCAACCCCGCCGCCCACTCCACGGTATCGTAGCCATCCGCAGCATCCTGATAACCCGGCATAAACATCGGTGTGAACTCGCCGTCGGAAGCATACCTCCCCCGCATGTCCTGGGAAATAACCGCGTAACCAGCCTCGGCGAGCCCGGAATTGACTGCCTTTCCATAAGGGGTACGCTGTACAAGCACAGGAAACTTCCCGGGTGAGGCGGGCCGCGCCACGTCGGCCCGGAGTACGACGCCGTCCCGCATGGTTGCTTCCACGTTGCGCTCGATGCGAACCTGCAATTTCGCCGCCTGCTTCGACACCGCCTGGCCTCCTCAGAGATCAACCCGTCATTTCAGAACAATGCGATCCGTTTCACCCCACGCGGTTACGGTGGCCACAACCCCGCCGTCGACCACCTCGCCGTGAACCGCCCCGTCCGTACATTCCGCCGACGCCATCAACACCAGAAAACGCGCCTGCCCGCCGGCAGCAACGGCCTGCACAAACCGCGCATGGCAGACCTGCGTCTTCTGAGCCGACATATCCTTTCGATAGCTCAACGGAACCATACCCGGCCCCCAACCGATCTCCACGTCGCTGATCGCATCCGTCCACGCGGGCACCAGCCTGACACCCGGCACACCGTCGCTGACGACCGTGCGATTGCCTTCCTCACGCAGTCCATCGGGGCACCGCAGTGTCCAGCGCAACGTACGCGAATCGTCACTCTCCGCGGCATCCAGCAGGTCGTAAATCAGAAAAAATCGCCCCTTTTTCAGCAGCACCGTGCGTTCATGACGCACGCCCTTCGATCGCAGATATCCGTCGTGTGAGACGCGTATACAGGTCTCTTCTTCCTTCTCCCGCCATTCGAGCATCCGACCCCAGATCCGTCGTTTCTGGCCGGGCCGCCAAACTTCCTGGTCTTCCTCGTCGATCCAGACCGTATTCTGCCCCTGTGTGCTGTAATACCAGGGCTTGTAGTCCGGATCGCTGTATGCGAACGGAGACCCAGGGGACAACGCCGCCGGGCGTCCGTTCACCCACGCCGAAAACGAAGCCTGCGCGCCGTAGGCATGCCCGCCCTCCGGATGCCCGAAATCCACGACCATCACGTTCGCCTCGCTGCCCCACCCGTCTCGGAGAACCGCGACGCCGGAATCGGAAAACAGGCGTGAGACCGGTTCGGGCGCCCGTACCCCCACCCCTTCCGGTTTCGGAACACACAGGTCGTTCAAAATGGTATTGCCCCAACCCGGGCCGCCCTTCTGAACCGGTACGAGTTGGGGATGATACCCGCGATCGATGTGCCACTGAAGCACCGGGTCCTTGAAGAAGCTGTTTCCCGCGGCCAGAAATGCCGGCCAGTCCTGCGCGTACACCGCGGAATTGATGGCCGGGGTAAACCCGTCGGGCGTCAGGATTTCAGCCAGAAAGCGATGCATCGCGAGAAACCGGGCCCGGAACGGTTCCGTATCGTAAAAGCTCGGCAGCCCCCGGCGGGTCAGAATCATCTGCAGGGTGGCAAATGACCGGATGACCGTCTTGTGATACTGCGTACATATTTCTTTTTGAAACCCGTCCGGATACACCTGGTTCAGGAGCAGCACCTCCTGGATCTGCCGTCCGGTTTCCAGCCATCCCTCCGCGGCCTCCCATTCGGGAAGCAACGCGCCGACGCCCCCCAGGCCGCCGCTGCCGGAGGCGATGAAATTCAGCTGCTGCTGCCACTCCACCGCGGTCTGAGACGCCACCTGCGCGTACAGATGCCGCGCCAGGCGCCAGACAATGACGGACGCGGCCCGGCAATCGGCCACGGTCCAGTCCGGATGGGCGCGCAGCGCGTACAGCGCCTCGCCCAGGGCCTTCAGCTTCAGCCCGACGGCCAGCGTATTCCATACCGCGTAAACTCCGCCCGCTTTCGCCCCGCGCCCCATCACTCCCGCTTCGTCACGGATATCGTCCATCTGCTCGAGATAGCTTCTTAAGCAGTCTCCGACCACCCGAACGTACTTCCCGTCGCCGGTCAACATCGCCGCCCGGATCGGCCATCTCACGAAAAACATGTAGTGCAACCCGCCCCAATTCATGGTCGCTTCGGGGTTCGCGTTCCAATCCAGCCCGACCCCCGGCACATAGGGTACGGCGTTCTCGCCGTAAATCATCTTCCCGTCGATCAGAAGGTCCGACTGCTCGATCCACACACCCGCCAGCCCAGGCCAGTGCGTGCGAACGGTATCACCGAATCGCTCCGAATCGAAGTGCCACGTGGGCTCCGGCCTCCCGGCCAGATAGGCATGCCACGCGCGCCAGGCGGCCGCCTCGTTTGCCGGGTCCGTCACATTCTCCGGCAGATCCAGCCGCGCGACGCCGCGTTTCACCTGCCCCCAGAATTCACCGGCTTCATATAGAGGCGCTTCAAATTCAGCCATCTCAAGCTCCTGATGAAGAGTTCATGGACGGACGGCCGCGCCAACCCGATTTGATCCGGCCGACGCCTCGCGCAACCCAGGAACCGGGCTTGTGTGCAATACCGGATTCCTTGACACCGCCGTGAGTTTTGGTTAATTTATGTGCCCGCGAAATTTCGAAAATGGCGCTCAGGACAATGAAAACGGTGCGGATGTGGCTCAACTGGATAGAGCACCTGGCTACGGACCAGGCGGTTCCGGGTTCGAATCCTGGCATCCGCACCAGTTTATATCGGGAAGTCGGGAGCCATTCTCAACTTCCTTTTTAATTGTATACAACCAGAGGAAAAACGGGACGATCCCCAACGGTCATGAAAACATCGGAACCCATCGTTACTGCGATAATGCCGGCAGATCGCCCGTCCGATCATCTGCACGTCGAAGACGCCGGGAAACGCGTTTCGTGAACGGATCAGGGGCCGATATCTTTCCCGCAGAACGAGTTTCGCACCTCCCACATCTCCCGCGATGAATCGTCGGCCGTCGTCATTGACGGCATCCCTCAGGGCGCTACCGCTCGAAGAAATACTGCTCAGGATGCGTATAGCCCGGCGTGAGCAGCGGGTTATCGCTCAGGCCGAATTCGGGTACATTCCGGAAGTCGTTCCTGACCACGAACAACCCGTCGAATCCGCCGCAAATGCCAATGCGCCACAGATTTTCTGCGTGCAACCGCACCGCCTTCTTGACCAGCGCCACCTGCTCTGCTTCGTCCACCGTGGTCATCGCCTTCTCGTAAATCTCCACGATGCGTGCAATGTCGCCGGTCGGTTTTTCTCCTGCCCTGCCCCCACTGCTGTACCAGAGGCCATGAAGCGGCGCCCAGTAAGCCGTCGACGCTGAAGGGAAAAACCAGACCGGATCCATCAGCGGCCGAAACCCGCCCGACGCGGCGTAGACGGAGACGTGGTGCTCCCCCGCCGTCGCGCGGGTCACCCACAGCGCCACGTCCTCGGGTTTAACGGTGGACTGGATGCCCAGCGCCTTCCACTGGGAAGCCAGCAATTCGGCCACGTCCACGTAGGCCGTACCGGGCGTGAATCCAGCAATCGTGAATTTCAACCTCTTGCCGTCGGGACGCAACCGGTATCCCGCGTTATCCCGTTTGTCGAGTCCGACCTCATCCAGGAGGCGGTTCGCCTGATCCAAGTCGAACGAAGTGTACATTGTATCGGTACCAGGTACGCCATGGAGTTCATCCGTATAAGGGACAACCTGTCTTGGCTCGGTCACCCCCATGTAGAACAGATCGATCATCTGCCTGCGGTCGATGCCGAGAGACAGCGCCCGTCTGAAGGTGCGATTTCTGAGCAGCGCGCCCATCACGGAATCCTGGTGGGTGTAGTTCTGATTCAGATACACGGTTCCCTGCCCCGTGGTTGCCGGTTTCCAGCGAAATATCCGGTATCCCCCACTCTCCCTGTGCTCCATCAGCAACGGATAATTCATGAACTCGACCCGCCGGCTCTGCATATCGATCTCTCCGGCAATGGCCTTGAGGGTCACCGTTTCCGCACTCTGGACAAGCGTCATTTCCACCCTGTCGATGTAGGGAAGCTGGTTGCCCTCCGGATCCACCTTCCAGTAATACGGGTTGCGCTCCGCGATGAAGATGGCCGCATCCGCTCCCGTCCTTGCCTGCCAGGCGCACAGGACGGGACGGTCGGGGTTCAGAAACGCATTGCTCTTGGTTTCGTACAGCGCCATCCACGTGTCGTACCCTTCCGCGACCACGAGAGCGTCCAGTTCCGTTTCCGAAACATAGGTGGGATGGAAGCGCTTGAGATAGTGCTTCGGCGGCGGACCGGCGACCACATCCGTCCACGATGCCAGCCACTGCAGGATCACGCCGTTCGATTTCACGAAGCTAAAGCGAATTGTATGGTCGTCCAAACGCTCGACAACGCCCAGTTCGCCGGCGATCGTGAGCCAGCTCGGCTTGACCGGATTCAGATCGTCATTACGGATAACGTCTTCGTACCAGAACATGTAATCGTCGGCGGTGAACGGCGTCCCGTCGGACCAGCGAAGCCCCTTCCGCAAATGAAACGTAAATTCCCGTCCATCCTCGGAAACCTCCCACGAGCGGGCGAGATTGGGCTCCACCCGGGTGTAATCCTTCGACCAGCGCAGGAGAGGATCGTACGTCAGCCGCATCCATCCGGCCCGGTCCGGCATGCCCATGTGTACCCGCCGCCACGTTCCGCCGTACCGGCCGATCCGCTCCACGGGATGCACCACCGCCGGCACGTCGGGCAGCCGCTCCCGCAGCGGCGGAAGCTGTCCCGTTTGGACGCGCACACGGAGCAGTGGCGCTTCATTCAACGCCTCTCTGGACGCCGGGACCGGATCCGCGAAAGAAAACAGACAGGCGAGTAAAACAAACCCACTCAACACGGGACGAGCCTTCCTGCGGAACGGTTTCCTGGAGTTCATCATACTTCAATGCCGACCAACTGCAGCGTGTCGCTGAAATGGCAGCGGACATAATGCGGGTCTTTATCCGTCGGCGAGACGTTGACGAGTTCCGGTGATTCCTCACGGCACACGGCCTCGGCGTACGGGCACCGGGGGTGGAAATAACACCCCGAGGGCGGATTGGCCGGATCGGCCACTTCCCCCTGCAGCAGTATCTTCCGCTTTTTGTATGCCGGATCGGGCTTAGGGACGGCGGACAGCAACGCTTCGGTGTAGGGGTGTTTGGGCGTGGCGAACAACGTCTCCTCGTCCGCCAACTCCACGATCTGGCCCACGTACATGATAGCGATACGGTCGCTGATATGCTCCACCACCGCCAGATCGTGGGAAATGAACAGATAGGTGAGCCCCATCCGCTCCTGCAGGTCCTGGAGCAGGTTCAGCACCTGGGCCTGAACCGACACGTCCAGCGCAGAGACGGGTTCATCGCCTATGATCAGCCTGGGGTTCAATGCCAGGGCTCTGGCGACACCGATCCGCTGCCGCTGTCCGCCGCTGAACGCATGGGGATAACGCCGCATAAACTGAGGGTCCATCCCCACGACCCTGAGCAGCTCCGCGACCCGATCCTCAAGTTCGGCGCCCCGCGAGATCCGGTTCACCACAAGCGGCTCCGCGACGATATCGAATACCGTCATCCTGGGATTCAGCGACGAATACGGGTCCTGAAACACCATCTGCATATGCCGGCGAAACTTCCTCAACTCCCGCCCGGACATACGACAGACGTCGATCATCCGTCCTCCGTCCTCGAAGAGTACCTCCCCGCCGGTCGGTTCGATCGCCCTCAGAATGCTACGGCCGACCGTCGTCTTGCCACACCCGCTCTCGCCGATCAGGCCCAGCGTCTCCTGTTTCTTTACCGCGAAACTGACCCCGTCCACCGCCTTCACCTGACCCACCACGCGTTTCATAAACCCTTCGGTGATGGGGAAATACTTGCGCAGGTTCTTCACCTCCAGCAGTGCGGTTTCGTTGTTGGGCATCTTTTTCTTTCTTCGCGATATCGAAGGACCCACCCGAACGCGAAAGCGTCAGGACGGGTCGGAATACAGGAAACAACTCACGTCGTGCCCGGAACCGATCGTTGTTAAAGCCGGCTCATACCGGTCGCAGACACCGTCTATCCGGTCCGGACACCGCGGATGGAACTTGCAGCCCGAGGGCAACTCGTACGGATTCGGCACCGATCCCTCGATGGACAGCAGTCCTTCCTTCGCCTTGCGTCCCAGCCGGGGAATGGACTTCAGCAGGGCGCGGGTATAGGGATGCCCGGGCTCGTTAAAGATGGTCTCGCACCGCGCAAACTCCACGACCTTACCCAGGTACATGACCATCGCGTGGTCGGCCACTTCCGCCACCACCCCCAGGTTGTGCGTGATCATCATAATGGAGGTATGGATCTCCTCCTGTAACGCCTTCAGCAGATCCAGAATCTGCGCCTGTGTGGTCACGTCCAGCGCCGTTGTTGGCTCATCGGCAATCAGCAGACGCGGCCGGCAGGACAGACTCATTGCGATCATCGCCCGCTGGCGCATGCCTCCGCTCAACTGGTGGGGATAGGCATCCACCCGCCGCTCCGGTTCCGGGATACCGCACTTGTGTAACATATCGATGGCGATCTCCCTGGCCTCCTTCCGATCCGCGCGCCGATGCAGCCGGATGGCCTCTTCGATCTGATTCCCTATCGTATGGACCGGGCTCAGACACGTCATCGGCTCCTGAAACATCATGGCGATTTCCTTGCCGCGGATACTTCTGATCTCCCTTCCGTTCGGCTTCAACCCGGCCAGATCCACAACCCGTCCATTGGCGTTCAGCAGCACCTTGCCCTTGACGATCCGTCCGTTCTTGGGCAGGATCTGGAGAATAGACTGCGCCGTCACGCTCTTGCCACAGCCACTTTCGCCCACGACCCCCAGCGTCTCTCCCTTCATCATCTGAAAATCCACGCCGTCCACGGCCCGCACCGTACCTTCATCTGAGAAAAAATACGCGCGTAGATCACGGACTTCGAGCAACACCGATGGATCCATCGTTGTCCCCTACCTGGTATATGGATCGGCCGCGTCTCTCAGCCCATCTCCCAGAAAATTGAACGCCAGCACCACGACGATAACAAACAGGCCCGGCAGAAGCAGCCATGGAAAATGCGCCACAGCCCGGATATTCATCGCATCCTGCAACAGCACGCCCCAGCTGATGGCCGGCGATCGCAACCCCAACCCGATGAAGCTTAGCGCCGTCTCGCCCAGGATCATTTGCGGAACCGCCAGCGTAAGCGCGGCGATGATGTAACTCATAAACGAAGGCACCATGTGCCTGGCGATGATCCGGCTTTCCCGGGCGCCGGCCAGGCGCGCCGCCATCACGAAATCCTCTTCCCTCAAAGCCAGAAACCGCCCGCGCACAACACGGGCCAGACCGGTCCAGCCCACAAAGGCCAGAATGATCGTAATGCCGAAATAGACACGGATGATCGGCCAGTCGGGGGGCAGCGCCGCACTGAGCGTCATCCAGAGCGGCAGGCCCGGAATTCCCATGATGAACTCGATCAATCGCTGGATCACGTCGTCGATTCTACCGCCGTAGTAGCCGGAAATACCGCCCATAATCAGCCCGAGCACAAAGCTGATGGATATCCCGATCAGTCCGATGGAAAGGGAAATCCGCGCGCCGTAGGCGATTCGAGACAGCAGATCCCGGCCCATCCGGTCCGCCCCCAGCAGGAACAGGCGCTCCCTGTTCTCGAGACCGAGCAGACGGCGATGCATGGGGATCCACCCCCAGAGGGTATACGGATCCCCCACGACAAAGAACCGAATATGGAAGCGCCGGGAGCGATCTTCGAGATAGGAAAGGCGGAGCGTGACCGGATCCCGGTGCTGGATATTCCGGTACACGAAGGGCCTCAAATGAAACGCCCCTCCGCTGTCGAAAAATCGAACCGTCTGAGGAGGCGCGTGAATATACTTCGTATTCAGGAGGTGCGGATCGTGCGGCGCCACAAATTCACAGAAACCCGCCACCAGATAAAAGAGAATCAGCACCACGCCCGCGATCTTCGCCAGCTGGTGTTTCCGGAATTTCCACCACATCAGCCGCCACTGAGAAGCCACGAGCACCCGCGCCCCGGATTCTTGTTCGGGGGGCCCCGCGTGCGGCCGCCTGCGATATCCGAATATACCGTCGGCCTGCAGCTTCCGAAATACACCCTTCAACGACTTCGTCATCGGCGGCAGACCCTCTGAACGTCTCTTGTTGTGCGGTTCCGTGGCAATTTCGAACGACTCCTGCGCATTCTCCGGCGTATCCGGAGGTTTATGAGTACCGAATTCGCGGATCGACCCATGCCAGCAGAATATCCGAAATCAGCGTCCCAATCACCGTCAACGTACTCAGAATAAGCATAAAGCTTCCGGCCAGGTACATATCCTGATTGGTGAGCGCGCCCAGCAGGAGCGGCCCGGTGGTGGGCAGATTCAACACGATGGACACCAGGATCTCTCCCGCGATCAGCCTGGGCAGCAACCAGCCCAGGGTGCTGAAGAAGGGGTTCAGGGCAATCCGCACGGGATACTTGAAGAGCAGCTTCAATTCCGACACCCCTTTTGCCCTGGCGGTCACAACATACGGCTTGTGCAATTCATCCAGCATCTGAGCACGGATCACGCGGATCGTCCCGGCAGTCCCCGCGGTTCCCAGGATCACCATGGGAATCCACAGGTGGGCGAGCAGGTCCAATGCCTTCCCGAACGACCATGACGCATCGATGAACTCCGGAGAAGAGAGCCCGACCAGCACGCTTCCGGTGGACACAAAGACAATCCATAGCGCGATCAGGGCCAGCATGAACGGCGGCGTCGCCAGTCCCAGGAATCCCAGAAACGTGAAAATATAGTCGCCGATTGAATACTGCCGCACCGCGGAATAGATGCCTATGGGAATCGCGACCACCCATATGAAGAGCACCGAACTCGCGCTCACTATCACGGTAAGGCTGACCCGATCCCACAGCAGATCGCTCACCGGCCGCCCCCACAGCAGCGACATCCCGAAATCACCCTGTGTGACGATTCCCGTCATCCAGGTCCAGTACTGGACGTAGACCGGACTGCCCAGCCCGTACCGCGCCCTCAGCGCCTCGATGACCTCCTCGCTCACCGTTTCGCCCATTGACGTGAGTTGCGCCAGGTACGAGGTGAGGAAGTCTCCGGGCGGAAGCTGGATAATCAAAAACGACACGATTGATATGGCGAAGAGAGTGGGAATCATCATCAGAATTCGCCACGCGATATATTTCAACATCAATAGCTCTCCGGTAAAATCAAGATCCCACGGGCATGCCGGCGTGCGTCCCGTGGGGTTACACCCAAAAGCTTTAAATATAATGCCAACCGGGCAGGCTTACAAGCTAATTCCTGAAACCATGCGCTGTTCCGCGGTGTAGCTTGTCAGCGAGAGCGTGGCCGGGAGACCTGGCACACCGACGATAGTTCAGCCGTGCGGATTACCCTTCGGCCTTGCTCCACGCGCGCTTTATTCCTATCTTTCGCAGAAAGGATGTCGCTGGCCTGACAATGGCCCCTGTCATTCTGAGTGCAGCGAAGAATCTGCCGCCACTTCCGTTCTGCGCGGGAGGCGGACGTGCCGCCTCTCAGGTATCGACATGTGCAATTCGCGCGGGGATGATCCGATGCCGCAGTAGATCCTTCGTCGGCCTGGCGGCCTCCTCAGGATGACAGTGGGAAGCAAGGGACTATCGGCCATCGTGTCATTCTGAGCGAAGTCGAAGAATCTCCCGTCTGTGCGATTGTACGTTTAGCACATGCCCTTCGAGGACGCACTTGTGCGTGGACACATCGCCTGCTGGCGGCCTCCTCAGGATGACAGTGGGAAGCAACGTACCTTGACTATCGGCCATCATGTCATTCTGAGCGAAGTCCAAGCATCTGCCGCTACTTTCGTCCTGTGCATGCAGCGGACGTGCCGCCTCTCAGGTGTCGCCACGTGCAAAACGCGCGGGGATGATCCGATGCCGCAGTAGATCCTTCGTCGGCCTGGCGGCCTCCTCAGGATGACATTATTGGCAAACGTGTGACCGAGACATTTCACCAATGGTTATTGCAAATCATGTCATTCTGAGCGAAGTCGAAGAATCTCCCGTCTGTGCGATTGTACGTTTAGCACATGCCCTTCGAGGACGCACTTGTGCGCGGACACATCGCCTGCTGGCGGCCTCCTCAGGATGACAGTTTTAGCCAACACGTGACGGACGTATTCCGCAAACGATCCCGGAATGTCCATGAAAGTCAGGAAGTCCAGAAGCCTGGTTTTAACCATACTAATCCTGGTCCTGTCACTCCCGACAACCCCGTCAGGCGCCGCCGAAAACCCGTCGAGATTACGGGTTGACGGACACAGAATCATCAGCGTGAACGCCTCCGCGGCCGACTTCGACGGCGGCGGAGACGTGGACCTTTCGGACTTTCTTTTGTTTGCGGACGCCTTCGGCTCGTCCAGCGTCGATTACGACCTCGACAGCAGCGGAAGCGTCGATTTCGCCGACTTTCTGGCTTTCGCCAACGCGTTCGGTCAGCGTGTCGACGTCGTCATGCGCGGCGTTGCCGTGATCGATCCGTACTTTCTGCGCGCCGCCACCCGCCGCGGGACGGACGCACTCGACATTCTGGCCGACGAATGGAACGTGGACGTCATCCGGGTGCCCATTCATCCCGACCTCTGGCAGCGGTATCGGGACTACCTGTCCAGGTTCGTCGATCCGATCGTCGCCTGGGGGCAGCGGCGAGGCGTTTACATCTTTCTTGGCTGGCACGCTCACGGGAACCCGCTTACCGGGCAGACCGAACTCCCCGAATGGGGGTACCAACACCCCTGGAGCGGCAATCCGTACAACCCCGATCTGTCCCTTGCAATTGAGGCTCTTGACGAGATCGCCAGAAGATACACCGACCGGCCCCACGTCATGTACGGCACGTTCAACGAACCCGCATTCATCACATGGACCGAATGGCGCCCCATCGCCGAATCGCTCGTAGACGTCATCCACGCCGTGGATCCCCGGGCGCTCGTCCTGGTTTCCGGCACCGACTGGGGGTACGACCTGAGCGGCGCCCTCGACGACCCGGTGGACCGCCCCAACGTCGTTTATGAAACCCATCCCTATCCCTGGAAAGGCGAAGCGTGGAAGGGCGTTCTTGGGGATCTGGATAAAACCGCAGCGGTCTTCCTGGGCGAATGGGGGTACGGTCATTCGGAAGACCCCGGAAGAATCAGACAGGACTACGGCCGGCCCCTGGTCGACTTCTGCCGGACCCGCAACATCGGATGGACCGCCTGGATCTGGCACGACGAATGGACGCCATCCATGCTGACCTCCTTCAGGACCTTCGACACGACCGACTTCGGCGACTTCGTCAAGCTTGTTCTCAACAACGGGCAATAACGGTCGGCGCGGTACCGGGCCCTCCGCATATCAGAGGAGTATCCGTCCATGGATCCAATCGTTCCCGATACATCCTCCTGGGGCGATCCCGACTGGGGCATCAGGGTACCGCCGCGCGACGGACGGGGAATTCTCCTTCCCGACTGTCTTGTCGGCAAATCCGGCAGCGTCCCGGACCGGGCGCCGCCCAACCACGGTCTGGCGCAACGGGGTTCGGTTGTGGACCCCAAAACCCCCGCTTTCGACTTCGGCATCGTTCAAAAAGCCGAGGTGTGGGCGGAGAATATCGCCGACCTGGTGGAACAGGCCAAACAGGGTCAGTGGAATGCCACAACGGATATCCCATGGCACGACCTGTCCGAACTTCCCGAAGACCTGGAACGCGCGGTCTGTCAGATCTGCACCTTCATGATCCAGAACGAATACCTGGCCCTTTACCTTCCCGCCAAGTTCATCGGACGCATCGACCCTTGCTTTTCAGAAGTCATCCAGTTTCTCTCCAGCCAGGTCATGGACGAGGCAAGGCACGTTGAAGTCTTCACCAAACGGGCGCTGGCCAACGGCGGCGGCCTGCAATACGTTTCGTCCGCCACGGAATGGTCTCTTCAGAGCCTGCTCGCCCAGGACGACTTCACGGACGCCTCCTTCCTCCTCCACGTGCTGGGCGAAGGCACCTTCATGGAATTGCTCAGATTCCTGGAGGAAGTGTCTCCGGACCCCGTTACCGCGCGGGTCTTCAAACTCGCCCGCCAGGACGAGGGCCGACACGTGGGGTACGGTCTTTCCCACATCGGGTACCACGTCCAGCATCAACCCGAAGTCATCGACCGACTCGCCAGCGCCGCCGAAAAACGCACCGCCTTTCTTCAGCAGGTATCGGGCGCAAGTCCCTTTGTGCTGAATGCGATGATGACCCTCGCCGGTGGCGGATCCTCACCCGAACAGATCGAAAAGGGCCGCAACCTGGTCCGCGACCTTTACAGTACGATGCACAGCAAACGCATACGCGAACTGATCCAGGTGGGCTTCGACGCGGAAACCGCCGCCCGCATTTCCGAACTCCACGGAAGCGGCGTGAAGAATTTCATGTAACCGTGCTGCCGCCCCAATCGTTTGAGTTGCCGCTGTACCCGGCTCTCAGACCTCAAACCGATCCGGATGCATTGCAAGGGGAAGGATTCCCCAGGGATATCCATGGGCGTTTTACACCGTTTTTCCGGCACGGAAGATTGCTACACGTGGGAAGGCGTTGACGTCGAGTCGTACGACAAAGGCGGGGCCGTGGGGGGCACGAAACAGGTTGTGATCGGCAAGATAGACGGCGCCGTCAATTTCGGACTGCGATTTTATGAAATCGCCCCCGGCGGGCAGACCTCCTTCGACCGCCACGACCACGATCACGGCGTCTACGTCCTCAGGGGCACCGCCCGGCTGCTGATGGGATGGGAGGTCTTCGAAATCGGCCCTGGCGATATTGTGTACATTCCCCCGAACGAACAACACCAGTTCGAGAATACGGGCGAAGAGCCCTTCAGCTTCCTGTGCGCCGTTCCACCCAGGGATTAAAGAACGGATAGCTGACACGAGGGGTCGAGAAGGCGCCTAACTCCTTTATTCTTAATTCCCTTGACACACCCGGCTGTTTTTGGTACATTTCCGCCGCTTTGACCGGGTGACCCCGTCGTTCAGTGGCCTAGGACACCAGGTTCTCACCCTGGAAACGGGGGTTCGACTCCCCTCGGGGTCACCAGTTTACTATACTAGACAAAAACGACCCTGCTGAAACTCAATCAGCAGGACATTTCTGTTTTTGGGGATAAGCGGATATCTTAAACCAGTTCCTGCCGGAAGGCTTTGACTGCTTGGGGAGGAGCGTATCTAAGGGTCTGAAAGTCCTCCTTTCTTCTCATCAAGAAAACAAGAAGGCGGGTGTCCACGAGATACCGTCAATTGTTGTGGATGCGGGTCGGATGTGGACTCCACGGCTCGGTGCACGACGATGCTGCGCATTGCCGTGCACCTGGCGTCCACGGAGAATACTTACCTGAGACCAATCGGCCTCTTGGGTGACTCATTTAACCTGAACACGTATGTATTCCATCACCGAGACGGTGCTTCCGTACCAGTGGTGGACATGCGATGTTTGATGTGGACGTGTTGCCGGTCGTCGGTCTCAGTGACCGTTCGCGTCGCATCGACTTTTACGGAATAACCGAGTCCCATCATCTCCGCCTCGTCCAGAAGCACCCGCGCCGCCTTTGCCAAGACAAATGCCCGATCCGTGTCGATCATCGCCTTCTTGCCTCGACCCCCGACGTTCGCTTCGAAGTATCGCCACTTGTCGAAGGTGTGGCGTGCGGTCTTGAGGACCGAATCTACTTCCGGGAAATCCTCCTCGATCCTCGCTTTGCTGTCGGTGGGCAGGTCGCGGTACAGCAGCCACAGGTCGTGGCTCTTTCGGGCCTCGTCCACTCGGGTCAGACGTATGGCTTTCATCGCCAACTCGCAAGCAAACGCAGACATCATGGCGATGGTCATGGTCGAGCCGAGCCTCATCATCAGCTCGTGTTCGCGGGTCTTGGAATGCTTGCTCAGCTCTTCCCTCGACTGGTAGACTTGTGTCGAACCGTCATCCTGCATCTCGGTGTCCGAGAACGGTGCCACGGTCAACTCTCGGGGCAGTCGCTCTACCCCAGACATCAGAGCCCGTGCCTGCAAGAACAGGAAACCCACGGATCCTGCGGGAAATTTGCTGCGAGTCAGCCAGCCGTCCTTAGTTGCCTGTGAGGTTGCTGCGTTGATACGTTGCCGCAGTTTGGTCCGGGATTGTCGATCGATATGCGGAAAGACCTTTTGGACGAAGGTTGCGTCGTCGCGATACCTGGAGGCGAAGCCAAAGACCATGTTAAACGCGTTCGACGCGCTCTGCTCTGACATGCGTTGGTACTCCTCTCTAGCGTCGTCGCGTTCGAGCAAGATCCCGCAAACGCGACAACGAATGGCCGTGGGTCCGTGTTCTGCATCGCCCTTTCAGCCTGAAGCGACCTTCCTTCCCCAGCTTGTATTCTTGATCCGCCGCCCGGATGCTTTTCATCTCGTGCCACAGATCGTCGAAGTCCCAGCTCCATTCGATTTTCACGGTTTCGATAGTCTTCGGCTTGTCGGTCCCTTCGTACTCGTCAGTCTCCATCGCTATGATACCTTTGTTATACGGGAAGCCTGCTGTGCCCATCTACTGGTACAATTTCCCCTTGCCAATTTGACATCAATTCCGAGGCCGGGGAAACGTCGACGGCATCGATCGGAAGGTGAGAGCGCCGACTGGTATGTGTCGGTAACCCAGGACTCACGCTGATTTTGTCGCGCTGTCGTCCCCTGCTTGTTCCGCAGCGTACTCGTTGGTAACGGTCGGTTCGCGGCTGATCCGCGCTCTCCAGTCCCTGATCGTTTCAATATCGATTCCCGTCGTGTGGGCTGCAGCCTGGTCGATGCAGTCGCGCATGTCGTCATCGGCCGCATACTTCCATGGCTTGACCGTGATTTGCCTGGTGCGTTCGTACGCTTCGGCGAGGATGGCGGCGCTGGTCGACTTTAAGTCCGGAACGGGCAACGTGGCCAGCTCTGCCTGCGAGAATGACGGATTCGTCAACATTGTTCCCCGCCTGTATAAGAATCCAAGCGCTCCAAGCGTGCTATTGAACCATGCACAGAGCGCTTTCTCCACGTCCAGATCCGTCGTCCAACACCGAACGGGAACCCACATAGAGCCTAAAGCCGCACTATCGCTGAAGATCGCGAGCAGCCTGCCCGAATCAGTCCTGAACTTCGCCGCGACAAGAACGTGGCCGGCTTGCTTCCGGTAGCGGACGGCGAGTCTCTCTTTCCTATAGGCGACGCTCTGCTCCGGGGTGGCCTCCATGGTGGTCCGCAAATCCTTCGAACGGCCCCAGAACACTCGGTAGCCCTCGCCGCCATCGTCGACCGGCTGGAACGCATCCCGAATACGTTGCCCGGCGGGACCGAGAAAATATCGGTTTTGCAGCGGCACAAACCCGTCCGCCTGTTCAAGCTGCGTCGCGGCGTCGGCGAGCACCGGGTCAAGAAACTGGCACGGCCGCCAGTCTCCCTCTCTGACGCGCGTTTCGGATTGTTCGTAAACGGTGATCCATTTCCTGGTGTCGCCCGTCTGGATGGCCTCTACGGCTTCGATGGCTTCCTCCGGCGTCGAAGGCATCGTTCGCAACGCGACGAAGCGGGTTGGCGGGTCCGAGCGGTCGTTGGTTCCGGTTCGGCGTCTGCATATGAGCAGCGATTCGTGAATGGCGGTGTTCTCGCTGAAATTGGGTCGCTGCGGATCGTGGCTGGTTACAACGGTATCAATATGGAACCGCCCGGCAAGGAACCTTCTCTCCGCCGCTCCGCTGGTATTCGTGCATGCCGTCGTCGGAATAACCTTGGCGAGTGTACCCTGACTTTCTTTGAGGAGCATATCGGCGACGGGCGAGAAGAAGGTGCCGATGCTGTTGGCCGTTACGACATCCTCCACCGCGCTGTCTTTACCCTCTACATGCTTCTTAATACCCAGTTCGTGACGCTGCATCGCCTTTCTGCCGGCCTCGCCATATTTTCGGCTCCGGTTCTCGTTCGCTGTGAAGGGAGCGTTCATGATGACAACGTCGAGATTGCGCAGCGGAAACCGGATCTCTGCACTTTCATTGACCTGAGCAGCGTCGAGGGTTTCGAGCGCTCGTACCGGGGCCGCCAACACACGCAGATCGCGGTCGTCCTCTGCAGCAGTGAGGATTTCCAGGGACCCCGCCTTCGGCGGACCGGCGCCCTGTGGTCCGTGAGGCATGGTGACGAGGTTCATGCGCTCGTAGTCGACGGTGGGCGCGCCGAGCGTCATGTTGCATGCTGCGAGCTGGATGCCGTGCTGGTTGATGTCGAGACCGCAAAGCACGTCTTCCACGAGCCGCTTGTGCAGGGCGTTGCGCTCATCGGAGTTCATCTCCGTCGAACCGGCAACGCGCGCCTTGATGGTCTGGAGGGCCGCCATCAGCAGCGTCCCGGTTCCACACGCGGGATCCATGATCCTCAAATTCGCGACCGCTTCAGGGTCCGACCAGTCGACGAAACCCTCGCTGAGCGCCAAACGCGCCAGCATGATTGCCGAAAGGTTGTTCGTGTAGAACGCGCCGTCGCTCTTCGCGGAGCCAAGAATGCGGTGATAGAGCGGTCCTGCATGGTCGTAGCCCAGATCACTCAGGGAATCCGCGACGCGATTCGCGCATTCGGCAACAGCACGGATCGCGTCATCGATTGCCTTCCCCTCACGCAGCGCCCCAAGCACCGCGAGAGCGGGCCTGAACACGGGTGCGTAATCCTTTTCAAGGATGGACTCCCATGCAATTTCGAGGACCTCTCTCGGGTTGCTCGCGCCCGCGACCCTGTCAAGCCGCATGATGGTCTTCATCTCCGGTTCGTCGCGCAGACGGCGCTGCAGAAGGCACGCGTTGCAAAGCATGAGCGCCGCGACGGTACAGATCCCCTTCGCGCCGCCGTCATCCTCCGGGACGAGATCGAGAGCCTTCGCAAGCGGAAACTCCAGTTCTTCCTCCTGAAGCACGCCGCTTGCGCGCCGGACCGCATCGGCGATTTCGTCCGCAACAAGCTGACCGGGCTTGCCGAGTCCGGACGCGGCCGCAACATGCGCGTAAATCCCCTGTTCGGCTTCCTTCAGGTCGAGTTCGCGCTGTATATGCTCGTCTTCGGACTCACGAATCGTGCCGCGCGAATCTCCGGGAGCGTTCGGCTTGCCCTGCTCATAGACCTTGATGAAGTTGGCCGGTGATTCGGCGAGGCGCCCATCATGCGCCTGAAGCGCCCGCAGGACACGGCCGACGGTACTGTAACCTTCGGTGCCCCGCACCAACGCGGACGCAACGTCGCGACCCGGTTCTACAACGACCGGGATAATGATGTAGCCGAAGCGTTTGCCAGGCGCCTTGCGCATGACGCGCCCAACGGCCTGGACGACGTCAATCTGGCTGTCCCTGGGATCGAGGAACGCGACGGCGTCGAGTTGCGGCACGTCTACGCCTTCGGTGAAGAGCTTGACGTTGCAGACAACCCTGCATTCGTCCTCACGGTCGGCGTGGGCTAGAGCCCGGAGCTCTTGATTACGCTGAAGTGCACTTGCGGACGCATCGAGGTGCCGGGCCACGACCTTCATCGCCCGGCCGGCCCGCATGCGCCGCGTAGTGGCCCTAAGAACTTCGCTTTCCATTAGCGCCTCGGCATACCACTTCGAGCGCAGTATGCTGTTAGCGAACGCCATGGACCGCGGGAGCTTGCCCGGCTGCTCCAGAGCCTTCCCTTCGGTGACGCCGTTCACTGCGAGCGAGACGCCGAGCACCCGCGTCATTTCGTTTGTGGTCGGCGCCTGCCTGCGCTTTATCGAAGTGCCGAGGTCTTCAAGACGGCGCCGCAGGCCCGGCGTGACGCTCGCGTGGCTCACGCCAAGCACGATCACCCGGTAGTCGGAGAGCATTCCGTGTTGCACGGCCTTGGCGAACGGAAGCCGGTGGAGCTCAGGGCCATAGACACCGTAGTCGCTCATGTCGACGACATCGATCCCCCGTTCGGCAAGCCTGCTCCTGGAACGTTCGGTATAGAGCCGCGGGGTGGCGGTCATATATAGGCGCTTGCGGGCGCGAAGTCGAGCGTCATCGTGGAATTCCTGGAAGTCCACCTTTCTGGCGTCGTTCGAACCGCGCCGTCCGAGAAGCGCTCCGGTCGTTCGATGGGCCTCGTCGGCGATGGCCAGTTCGAACTCCGGTGCATTGTGAAACGCCTGCGCCTCCGTGACCCTGCCCAGCGAGTGGTACGTGCAGAATACGACGCGGGTCGGGCCATCGTCGACAAGCGAACGGGCAATCTCCGCCGGATCCGTGGAGACCGGACATTCCAGCTCGGAGATCCGAATGTCCTCGTTCTCGTTGCGTCCGCCGGCGGTCGGGTCGGAACACACGACGATGCACTCAAGCTTACGCGTGGTCTGGCGCAGCCATTCACGACGCGCCTGCGAGACCAGCGCGATGGTCGGGGCCGCAAAGAGAATCCGCTGTCCTTCCTTGACGACCTGCTCGGCGATGCGAAGAGTTGTGAAGGTCTTCCCCGTGCCGCACGCCATGATGAGGCGCCCCCTGTCGTGATTCGCAAGTCCGGCGACGGCGTCCTCGATCGCTTCCACCTGGAGAGGCCAGGGCTCCTGCACGGGACGCCTTGCATCCTGCTCTTCGACCTGGACGTTAAGGTATTCACGGAAGTCGATCTGCGTGACGTGGGGATGGGCGTTCCGGATAGCCCGCTCCGCATTCGTTCCCCACCGGCAAGTCGCCACGATCCAGCGCAGGCGGAAGACCGGATGTTGAGAGCCGCCGAGAAACTTGTCGATCTCTCCCTTTCCGAGTGTGTGCCGTTCCTCGTAGCACTTGCACTGGACGGCGACCCATTCTCCCGAGGTCCGCCGCGCCACGAGGTCGATCCCGATGTCTCGGCCGTCGAGGCCGGTCAACGCCTCACGCTCCGGCCAGTCGGGCCAGCGCCAGATGCCGTCGATCTCAAACTCGGGTTGTTGGCGCGCGATGCGCATGAACAACTGTTCGAACCAGCGTCCCTTCTCAGATTCGTCGCGGCTTTCGGCGCGGATGCGGTGGAGGGCGTCGCGCGCGGTCGGCCTTCCCGCGAGATCGAGGCTCATCTGTACG